>NZ_CP134616.1:2270000-6538415 GCF_051016195.1 Roseibium sp. | reverse complement strand
CGAGTTCCGCGAGGGGGTGGGCGCAGGTAACAGCCGCCAGTTCTTCCGGAATTACCGCGCGCAAACGTTCGAAAGCCTCGATGCGGGCATTCTTGAACACATCGGATGCGAGCGCGTCGGCAAGAACCAGAAGATCACCCTTCTGAACCCAGTTGTCGTCCGGAAGCCCGTCCTGCGTCACCTCGTAAAGGCTGTAGGCGATGCGGGAAGAATAGCAGATCGCGCGGTTCCCCGGGATGGTCCAGGGTGTGGTTGTCCAGATAACGAGCGACGCGTCCAGCAGCTGGTTTACGGCGGCTTCGTCACTGCCCCCTGCGGTCACGATCGGAAACTTCACCCAGATCATGTCGGACTTGTAGTCCTGGTATTCGATCTCGGCCTCGGCAAGCGCCGTCTTCTCGACAACGGACCACATGACAGGCTTCGAGCCGCGGTAGAGCTGTCCGGACATGGCGAATTTCATGAGTTCCTGCGCGATGATCGCTTCGCTGTCGAAACGCATCGTCAGATACGGATTGTCCCAGTCGCCCTCGATCCCCAGACGTTTGAATTCCGTGCGCTGGACATCGATCCAGTGCTCGGCAAACTCGCGGCATTCCTTGCGGAATTCGTTGATCGGAACTTCGTCCTTGTTCTTGCCCTTGGCGCGGTACTGCTCTTCGATCTTCCACTCGATCGGCAGGCCATGGCAGTCCCAGCCCGGAACATAGTTGCTCTCGTAGCCCATCATCTGCATGGACCGGGTCACGATGTCCTTGAGCGTTTTGTTAAGGGCGTGACCGATGTGAATATTGCCGTTGGCGTAGGGCGGGCCGTCATGCAGCACGAACTTGTTCCGGTCCCTGCCTTGTTCACGCAGTTTTCTGTACACATCGAGTTTTTCCCAGCGGGCGAGGATCTCGGGCTCCTTTTTCGGCAGCCCGGCGCGCATGGGAAAGTCGGTCTGCGGCAGGTTCAGGGTTTCCGAATAGTCGCGTTTATCTGTTTCGGTCATCGTCAATTCGATCCGGTCGTTCGGGCGCTTTGCCCGTCAGTTTTTCAAGGGAGTGCGCACCTGTGATCAGGCGGCAAGAACAGGACGGTCCCGGTCCCTGGCGCCGCGTCATCCGCGTCAGCCGAAGGCCGGGCAGGTAATTCGCGCAATCGCGATCATCCGTATGCCGGCGAATATGGTGTCCTTGTCGTGCATGGAATGGGACATAGCAGCACTTGCGGGCCGAATAAAGGGCCGAGCCCGCATTTCCCGGCACTGTGAAATGGAATTGCAGGCTTTCTTTAACGGCTAGCCGCTAAGGAAGAGGGCAACGACGCAAGAGGAAGGCATGGTTGCGTATTTCGCAGAAGCACACTGGGCAACACGGGATCGACTGATCCCGGCCGGACTGATGGCCTTTGCGGCATATCTCGGCGTCCTGATCTATTTCTTTTCTCCGTCCGGGCCAGCCATTGTCGATGGGTCTGTTCCTATCAGCGACTTCCTCTGTTTCTGGGTGGCCGGCAGCGAGGTGATGCGCGGAACACCAGGCGTTGTCTACGACAATGCCGCGTTTCTGGCGTTGCAGGCGCCGTATCTCGAGGACGGGGCTTTCTACCCGTTCTTCTATCCGCCGACTTTCCTGCTTCTCGTCGCACCGCTCGGGCTGATGGCAGCCATTCCGGCCTATGCCGTTTCGCAGGCTGTCTGCCTGGCACTCGCAGGTGCTGCCTGCGCCCGGATCCTGCGCAGCTGGACGGGTTTCCTTCTGATCGCAGCCATGCCGGCAACCTTCAACGCACTGTTTCACGGCCAGAATGCGCTTCTGTGCGCGGCCCTCCTTGGCGGTGGGCTCGCCGCTCTCTCCGAGCGCCGACAGATCCTTGCAGGCATCCTGATCGGTCTTTTGACGATCAAGCCTCAAATGGGGGTCTTGCTGCCCTTCGCCTTTCTGGCGGCCGGTTACTATCGCGCATTCGTGTCTGCCGCCGTGACGGCTGTTGTTTTTGCCGGGATCAGCTGGGCGGTTCTGGGCAACGGCACCTGGGTTGCCTTTTTCGAGCAGGCCGTCTTCACCGGTCAGGCGACGGACCAGGGTATGGCCGGATTTTTCAAGATGGCGTCGGTCTATGCCTCGGCCCGCATGCTGGGCCTGACGGCAACGCTTGCCTACCTGGTTCAGGCGCTGGCGGCTCTGGCTGCGGTGGTCCTGATCTGGAAGGTGTGGCGCTCCAGGGCCGAATTCGGCATCAAGGCGGCGGTGCTGGTGTCCGCCGGTTTCTTCGCAACGCCCTATGTTCTGCCTTACGACCTTGCCGCCATGGCGATCGCGATCGCGTTTCTCATGCAGGCGACACGCGGCAAACAGGCCTTTCCCTACATGTGGACCCTCATCGCGGCTGCGGTTCTTGTTTCCGCATCGAGCCGGTATCTCGGCGCTGTGACAGGTGTGCCGTTTGGACTTCTCGCACCGGCGCTGCTGCTGTTCGTGTCGGTGCGCCGCTACGGGCTGTCGCAACCGCGTGAAGTGGAGGTCCTGGCATGAAGGCGCAAACCTTCCGGACGATCTTCTGGCAAAAGGGCATTCGCGACGGAGCATGGCTGACCTGGGACCGGATCGGTTTTGCCTGCCTGTGTTCGGGCATCGGACTGAGTCTCGGTCTCGTCTGGATGCTGCTCGTCCCCAATTCCTTCGGAGCGCCCAACGGAACGGTCCTGATGGACTATTTCAGTTTCTGGCTGGCCGGCAGGCAGGCGCTCGCCGGTGCGCCGGAAATCGTCTACATACCGGCGGAATTTTCGGCGCTGCAGAAGGAAATCTCGGGCTCCGACACGGTCTTCGGGTTCTTTTACCCGCCGACGTTTCAGATGCTGCTGTCCCCATTCGCGACGCTGCCCTACAAGGCTGCATTTGCAGCATTCATTCTGTCCACGACCGCGCTCCTGTGCGTTTCCTGCAGGCTGATTACCGGCAAATGGCTGCTGGCCGCGTGCCTGATCATCGTGCCGGCCTGCGCAAACAACGCGTTTCACGGACAGAACGCGGCGCTGACAGCCGCGCTTTACGGATTTTTTCTTGTTGGTGTCGAACGGCAGCGCATGATCCTTGCAGGCATTGCGCTTGGCATTTTGACGATCAAACCGCAGCTCGGGATCCTGGCCCCGGTCGCTCTGGTCGCAAGCCTGAACTGGCGAACCTTCCTGAGCGCGTCAGCGACCACACTGGTTCTGGCGGCCGCGAGCGTGCTTGTCCTGGGCGTCGGCGTCTGGCAGGTGTTCTGGCAGCAGGCACCTGTTGCATCCGCCATGATGGAACTGGGCGGCGTCGAGTGGGGCAAGATGATCTCGGTCTATGGCAGTCTTCGCCAACTGGGAGTCGGGCACGAAATTGCCATGGCCCTTCAGGCGGTTGTCGGCATCGGTGCGCTCGCTTGCGTGTGGACGGTGTGGCGCCGGTCGGGAGACATGGCGGTCAGGTCGGCTGTCCTGATCGGGGGAACACTACTCGTGACACCGTTTGCCCTGTCCTACGACCTCACTTTGCTGATCGTGCCCTGTGCATTCTTGATCCGGGACGGTCTCAGGCAGGGATTTCTCCCGTTTGAAAAGATCCTGATGGCGTTCGTGATAAGCCTGTCCGCGTCGACACCCGCCTTTGCCATCTTCCTGGGAATTCCCCTGGCTCCGCTCCTGCCGCTGGCAGTGCTCTGGCTCGGATTGCGTCGGATGTATCTTTCCGGTGAAGGCCGGGAGCGAACGGGCGAACCGGGTCAAATCTCCGGAACAGCATCGGCCTGAGCGCCGGTTTTCCGGAGCCGTTCACGGTGTGCGATGTAAAGACCGCTGCCGATGATGAGCGCAATGCCGACCCAGGTCGGCCCATCGGGAAAATCGGCAAAGACAAGATAGCCAAACAGGGTCGCCCCGACGATCTCCACATATTGCAGCGGGGCGAGCAGGCTGGCGCTGCCGCGCTGAAACGCTGCGACGACAAGTCCGTGCGCTGCGAAGGAAATAAGGCCGATCAGGGCGAGCAAGACTGTCTGGCCAGGTGTGGGCAGGACGAACTCGTACCCGTCGACCTCACTGTAGGAACCGATCAGAAGAGCGCAGCCCAGCAGGAGAGCGCCAGAAAGACCGGCTCCGAACTGGATCGTGAGCAGGTCGTCTTCAACAGGATAGAGCTTGTTGATCAGCAGATAGAACGAAAAGACGAGCGCCGTGAAAACCGGCAGCAGGCTGACAAGGCCGATTTCCGAAAGGTTTGGCCGCAGGATAATGATCGCGCCCAGCAGTCCGACGAGAATCGCACCTATCCTGCGGACACCGACCTTTTCCTTCAGGATGAGCGCGGCGAGAACGGTCAGGATCATCGGTTCGACGAAAAAGATCGAAATTGCCGTGGCGACCGACATGTATTTGACGGCGGTGAAGAAACTCAGCGAGGCCACCGCAAGCAGGATGCCGCGCACGAAGTTGATCACTGGCTGCCGGGCCTTCAGCCGGGTGATGCGGCCTGCAGCCAGGGCAATGACAAGACAGATGAGGAACTGAAAGAAAAACCGCCCAAACGTGACTTCAAGCGCAGGCAGCCAGGCTGACAGGTACTTGGCCGTGATGTCCATGACCGGGACGATCAGCATCGCGGTCGTCATCAGCAGCATCGCCAGCATCGGGCTTTGCTGGACTTGCGCACGCGCGGAAGCCGCGGTCACGCGGCCAGGTCCAGAAGCTTCAGGTCGATGTCGGACAGCGGTTGGATCGAGCCGAGCGCAGCACGCGCTTCTGCGCTGTCCTTGTCCATCTGGGCAACCAGGGCATCCGCGGTCTCGAACTTTTCCTCGCCGCGCAGATGGGACACCAGGTGGACCCGGAGCGGCTGACCGTAGAGATCGCCGGAAAAATCGAACAGAAAGACTTCGAAGACAACTGCGCCATTGTCGAATGTCGGCCTCCGGCCATAGCTTGCCACGCCGTCGAACCAGCCATGCGGCGTGTTCACCTTGACCGCGTAGATACCCTCAAGAAGCGGGCAGTCAGCGCTCATGTGCAGGTTTGCGGTGGGATAACCGAGGTCCCGCCCGCGCTTGTTGCCGTGTTCGACAGTTGCGTCGAAAAACCACCTGTACCCGAGCAAGGCGTTGGCTTGTGCGACGTCGCCCGTGGCAAGGCACTCACGTATGCGGGTGGACGAAATGACCTCGGCGCCCTCATCTTCCTCGCGCTGCACGATGGTGACGCCGAACCCGTGCTCGGCCCCGGCTGTGCGCAGGTAGTCAGGTGTCCCCTGTCTGGCCTTGCCGAAGTGAAAGTCATATCCGGTCACTGCGTGCGAGATGCCGAGCGTGTCGATCAGGATATCCTGCACGAAAGCGTTCGCTTCGACACCGGCGAACTCCTTGCTGAACGGAAGGATCAACGCGCCGTCCAGCCCGCAGACCTTCAGCATGTCGACCTTTTGCGGTGCGGGGGTCAGCCGGAAGACGGGTTTGGACGGATTGAAAACGGTGCGGGGATGCGGTTCGAAACTCATTGCGAACACGGGATGATGCATACCGCGGCCGAGCCCGAGGGCGGCGTCCAGCACAGCGCGGTGGCCACGGTGCAAACCGTCGAAATTACCAATCGCAACGACACCGCCCTTGAGCGCATCGGGAAACGCTTCAAGGCTGTCGGCAAAGAGGAAATCAGCGGATCGGGACGGGTTCATGCAACAAACCTTCGCGCGGAGTGTCGGCCGGAACGGCTTCTTTGGAAACGGCAATCAGGGCAAGCAGTCGGACCGGCGTCACTTGCCGGCGCCGGCGAGGAAACTGCCGTGTGCGCGGGAAAACGTCAAGATGCGGGAAACCACTCCCGTCCTTACACCGGTCTTTCGCTCAGGAACGGGCTCTGTCTTCATCGCGGCCGGGTACCTTCACCAGCGCTTCGCCTTCCAGAACGACTGTGTCTTCCACGCTGCAGATGCACAAAAGCCGCGCGCGGTTGCCGCGTTCCATGAGTTCTTCGACGGTGACCGTCACCTTGACGTCGTCACCGATCTTGACGGGAGCCTTGAAATTGAGGGTTTGCGACAGATAAATCGCGCCAGGTCCCGGAAGCCGGGTACCGAGAACGGCCGAGATCAGGCTTGCCGTATAAAGGCCGTGTGCGATCCGGGTCTTGAAGGGGGTCCGCGCTGCGAAATGTTCGGACAGGTGTATGGGGTTGCGGTCGCCGGACACCTCGGCAAAGCCGACGACATCGGAGGAACTGACATGTTTGACGAGTTCTTCTTGCATGCCCGCTTCCAGGTCTTCGAAGTAGAGTGTTCGCAGTTCCAACATTGTGATTTCCGCCCGGTTTGATCTTCCTTGCCCTCGGCGTGGACGCTAGGCGGGACAAGGTTTTCTGGCAATTATGCTTTCGGCGAAGAAAAAAGCTTGCGTTATTAACGGTCTTTTCAGGTGAGGCGGGTAAAGTCCATCGAGTGTGGGGAGGTGAGGACACAGATGTTGTGTCGCTCTCCTTCGGAGTCAAATCGCGTATCCACCGGCCCACGGCCAGGGGCCGCGCTTATTGACAGTATGGAGTAGACAATGGCCCTTGATCTTCAGATGCCGGTCCTCGTGGTCGATGACTACAAGACGATGATTCGCATCATTCGGAACTTGCTGAAGCAGCTTGGTTTCGAAGACATCGACGATGCCGCGGACGGCACCGAAGCCTTGGAAAAAATGAAGCAGCGCCGCTATGGTCTGGTTATTTCCGATTGGAACATGGAGCCGATGACCGGCTACGAGCTGCTAAAGCAGGTTCGTTCTGACTCCGGTCTCAGCAAAACCCCGTTCATCATGGTGACGGCGGAATCCAAGACTGAAAACGTCATTGCCGCCAAAAAGGCCGGCGTGAACAACTATATCGTGAAGCCATTCAATGCACAGACGCTGAAAGGCAAGATCGAGGCAGTCTTCTCCGAGTAATGTCTTCTTGCGCCAGGCGGGACCAATGTAGGGGGCCCCGCCAGTGCAGGCAGGACAGCCGGGTTGTCAAGTCCCTGGACGGGCGATCAGCAACACAAAAGCCGGTTGGTTACGAAAAGCGCGTCAGCTCTTCAAGTGAAGGCGCGTTCGGGGGGGGCTTTCGCATGGGGAGGCTATCCTAATGGCCAATATGAAGCAGGAAAATGTGGCACGCGTCATCGATTTCCTGGAACAGAACAAGCAGCGCGACGGTGAGGTTTCGCTCACCGATGTCATGCATCTCGCTGAAGTCATGTCCGGCTCGATGCACGATTTCCTGTCCACCGTCCAGCCGACGGTGAGCGATGAGCTGAGGGCTATCGGCAAGGAAATCGCCCGCATGAAAGTTGAAATTTCCCAGCTCCGTGCAAATGACATGACCGGCAACAAGATCCCGGGTGCCGGCCGTGAACTCGACGCGATCGTGGAGGCGACGGAAGAGGCCACCAACACGATCATGGAAGCGGCCGAGGAAATCATGGGCGCAGACACGAGCGATCCGGAAGCCTACCAGGAACTGGTCAGCAACAAGATGATTGGCATCTTCGAGGCCTGCACGTTCCAGGACATCACCGGCCAGCGCATATCAAAGGTCGTGACGACGCTCAACTACATCGACGAGCGCGTGTCATCCTTCATCGAGCATCTGCGCATTCCGGGCGATCTGGATGCGGACGAAGAGGAAACCGAGGAGGAACGCCGCAAGCGCGAGCTGATCCTGCACGGTCCGCAGCATAGCGGCGAAGGCGTCTCCCAGGACGACATCGATGCCATGCTGATGGATGCACAGGCCGATATCGACAAACTATTCGACTGACCGCGTTCAGTCACCACGTCTCAAGAAGGTCGCCGACGGCGGCCTTTTTTTGTATTTACCACCACAGGCGCGGCAGCGCTGCGCGAGCCCTCAGTCCTTCCTCGATCAAGCGTTTGCGGATCAGATGTTCCTCCGGCGCTTCGCTCGGCCCGAAGTCAGAGGCGTGGATCCCGGCCGTGATGAACAGAACGTCGATATCCTGCGAGACAGCCCCGCGAATGTCCGTTGGCAGGCCATCGCCGATCGCAAGGACATCTTCCTTTGAGATCGGCTCGCCGCAAAGAACTTCCAGCAGCTCCATCGCCGCGTGGTAGATCGGGGCGTGCGGCTTGCCCAGGATCGCGACCTCGCCGCCGAGATCTTCATAAAGACGGGCAAGTGCACCCGCACACCAGACCAGCTTGTCGCCGCGCTCGACCACAATATCGGGATTGGCACAGATCATCAAAAGCCCCCGGTCCGCAAGTTTCTGCAACCGGTCCCGGTAATCGTCTGGAGTTTCTGTCTCGTCGTCCTCGAGCCCGGTGCAACTGATCGCCTCCGCCTCGTCGTCATTCGTTGTGAAAGTCGCTTCAAGGTTCCAGTAAAGCGGCTGGTCGCGGTTTGGGCCCAGATGCAGAAGCGTCTTTTTGCCCTGTGCTTCCAGGATTGCTCTCGTCACGTCTCCCGAGGTGATGATGTCGTCATAGGCGCTGGAAGGAACACCGAGCTTTTCCAGCATCTCGGCAACCTGCTTGGCGGGACGGGGGGCGTTGGTTATCAGAACCACCTTGCCGCCCGCTTCCCGATAGGATGTCAGTGCCTTGTGCGCGTCTTCGAATGCGGCAACGCCGTTATGCAACACCCCCCAGACATCGCACAGGATCCCCTTGTAAAGCGGGGCGACGGCGCGCAGCCCGTCAATCAGAAGCGGTGCAGAAACGGTCATGGGGTCTCACTTCGATGGTGCTTGATCTGATAAGCTCGGGAAAGAATCGGGACAGTTCGGCGCGGACAATATAGGAACGGGGCGCAGTGCGAAACCGAGTAAAGGGAGTTTCATGCAGGTCAGGCAACTTGGCGAACGCGTGATCAACCAGATCGCGGCCGGTGAGGTCATCGAGCGGCCCGCCAGCGTCATCAAGGAACTGGTTGAGAATGCCGTCGACGCCGGAGCGGGACAGATCGAGATCGTCACGGCCGCAGGCGGCAAGACGCTCATGCGCGTTTCCGATGATGGTGCGGGCATGCGCGCCCGGGATCTGACGCTTGCGATCCGCCGCCATTGCACATCCAAGATCTCCGATGACGATCTTTTCGATATCCGTACGCTCGGGTTTCGCGGCGAGGCATTGCCGTCGATCGGTTCCGTTGCACGCCTGGCAATCCAGACCCGCCACGCGGATGAGGACCATGCCTGGGCAATTGCCGTGGAAGGCGGCAGGGAAACACCGCTTGCGCCCGCGGCCCGCACGAAAGGAACCCAGGTCGAGGTTCGGGATCTGTTTTTTGCAACGCCCGCGAGACTGAAGTTCCTGAAATCCGACCGGGCCGAGGCGGCCGCGATCACCGAGATCGTCAAGCGCATTGCCCTTGCTTATCCCGATATCGGTTTTTCCCTGTCCGGAGCAGATCGCCAGCCGCACAGCTGGCCTGCCGCCCGGGGCAGCGAACCGCAACTTTCCCGCATCGCCCAGATCCTCGGACAGGACTTTGTCGACAACGCAATGGAGATTGATGCGGAACGCGAAGGTGTCCGCCTCACCGGTTTCGCCGGCCTGCCGACCCATCATCGCGGCAATGCGCAGCACCAATTCTTTTTCGTGAACGGACGGCCGGTGAAGGACAAGCTCCTGATCTCCGGCCTCAGGGGTGCCTATGCCGATGTCCTGGCAAGGGACCGGCATCCGGTCGTTGTTCTGTTCATCGACCTCGACCCGGCCCAGGTGGATGTGAATGTTCACCCGGCAAAAGCCGATGTGCGCTTCCGCGATGGTCAGCTTGTGCGCGGATTGCTGGTCGGTGCGATCAGGCATGCGCTGGTCCAGGCCGGTCACAGGTCCTCCACCAGCAACGCCGCCGTTGCTCTCGATGCCCTGCGTGGTGATACGGGCGGATACAGGCCGTCGCCGAACGGCGGTTTTCCTTCATCCTCCGTTCATGCACCTGGCGCGGCGAGAGGTGGAGGGTCAGCGTATGCGTCAGCGGAAACGGCGCGCTGGGATCCGAATGCCTTCCGCCCTCTGGAGGAAAACGGAACGGTGACGGCCGGGTTCGCGGAGGCCGCGTCCGCAGGGATCGACAGGCAGACAGGCCTTGCCGATATCGCGGTCCCCTCAGCCGACGCAAGAGCAGGTGAAGCCCCTGCCGAGACGGAGACGACACGGCTGCCGCTGGGCGCGGCGCGCGCGCAGGTTCACGAGACCTACATCATTTCGCAGACGGAAGATGGCGTCGTCATCGTCGATCAGCACGCTGCCCACGAACGGCTGGTCTACGAACGCCTGAAGGAGGCGCTCGCCAAAAAGGACGTTGCGCGCCAGATGCTTCTCATTCCGGAAATTGTCGAACTGACAGAGGAAGATGCCTTGCGCCTGAACGACAGGGCAGCGGACCTGGCGGAGGTTGGCCTTGTGATCGAAGCTTTCGGCCCGGGAGCCGTTGCGGTGCGCGAAACGCCTGCAATTCTGGGGGACATGGACATCCAGGGCATGGTTCGCAACCTCGCCGATGAACTCGCCGAGTGGGAAACGGCGGACGGTCTGAGGGCAAAGCTCGACCATGTTGCGGCAACGATGGCCTGTCACGGATCGGTCCGGGCGGGCAGACGCATGCGGCCCCAGGAAATGGATGCCCTCTTGCGCGACATGGAGGCAACGCCCAAATCAGGCCAGTGCAATCACGGCAGACCGACCTGGGTCGAACTGAAACTGTCGGACATTGAGCGCCTCTTCGGGCGCAAGTGATCCGGCAAAACTGATCGGTGCTCCTCTGCCATGCGTAACAATCATCACATGCAACAAGGAGCATGACGATGGCCGAGGCCGAAACCGGCGGCACAGGCGAAATACGGGAGAAACCTGCGGGCGCCTGGACAAAGTTCAGACGTGGCCTGCTTAAGCTGCTGGTCGCCGCAGCCATCGCCTACTCGATGGCGGCCGGCTACATGTACCTGAACCAGCGCGGTTTCGTTTTTGTGCCGAGCGGAGAACTCGTGACCCCCGAAGACAAGGGGCTGGAAAACGTGTCGGTCGAACTCGTCGAAATGGCAGACGGGACAAAAACCACCGTATGGACGGCAGAGCCGGCGCAAGATGGACTGCCAATGGTGATCTATTTCCACGGCAATTCGAGCAACCTGTCAGGACGCTGGCAACGCTTCAAGATGATCCTGGACAGCGGCTATGGCCTCTATGCCCCGACATATCGCGGCTATGCGGGCAGTGAAGGCAGTCCGTCGGAAGCTGCCATCATCTCGGATGCGCTGGAACACTTTGACCGCGCGGCTGCCGGTGGCACGCCCGTGATCGTTCATGGCGAGAGCCTTGGAACCGGTGTTGCGACTGCAGTCGCGGCCGAGCGGCCCGATGCCGGCTTGCTGGTCCTGGAAGCACCTTACACGGCGCTGGTGGACATGGCTTTCGAAAGCTATCCGTGGCTGCCGGTCGGCCTTCTGATGAAGGACCCCATGAAGACACGGGACCGGATCGGCAAGGTCGAGACGCCGGTTCTGATCATTCACGGAACCGAGGACGCGATCATTCCCGTCGAGCACGGCGAACGGCTGTTCGAATTTGCGTCCGACCCCAAAGACCTCCTGATCGTGGACGGCGCGGGTCACGGCGATCTTTGGAAGCGCGGGCTTTGGGACACGGTCCGGGACAAATGGACCGGCATTCAGCCGTAAATCACAAACTCCGGGCCGCTGACCCGGAGTTTTTTCGTTGTATCCGCCTGCAGATCAGAATGAGCGCTGCATCCTGAAGGCTCCGAAAATCTGCTGCGTGTCCTCAAGCCCGGAAGCTGCATCGAAATCCAGATCCCGGTACTGGATCTCCGGTCCCATGATGAAACCGGCTACAGGTTCCCACACGAGGTTGCTGGTCACGCTCCACTGGGTGAAATCGTAGGCGCTGGTTGCGGCGTCAACGTTGTGGTAGCCACCTTCTACGTTGAATTCGAGCGTGCTTGTCAGATCGAGGCTGACGCCGCCGAACACGTTCCATGTGCGCGTTGTTTCGGTGCTGTTTCCGTCCCACACGGCATCAGTGATCAGGTCATTCCAGCCCGTGGAACCGTAGGCACTGGCGCCGTCCGTGTAGACGCCCTGCAAAGCAACGCTGCCGCCCTGAGCAACCCCGCCGAAATTGATCTCGACCCCGCCGCCGACCGCGAAGCCCAGCTCATCCTCCGAGCTGCCGGTTTGCCCATTGAACGCGGCATTCGGATAGACCTGATGCAAGGCCCCCATGATCTGTGCTTCGCCCCAGCCCTGGCTGACGCCGAGCACGCCGATCAGGTCGGGCATCCGGGTGCCGCCATAGCCAAGCGTGGTGCCATTGAGGCCGATACTTGCCTGACGATCGGAACGGTCCTCGACGGCGACAGTGGCATTGAAACCGTTGCCGAATGCATAGGTATAGGCGATCTGGTTGAGGGATTGATCCGAATAGCTTTCGATCTGGGCATTGTAGGCATAGCCCGTGAAGAAATCGAAGTTCGAATTCGTCAGACCCGCCGTGAGACCGCCCCATTGAATGTAGGCGTTGTCGATGGAAAATCCTGCCCTGTCGTTCGTCTGCTGCATGTAGAGTTCGATAAACCCGCGTAGCGTTCCGAAGCTGGTTTGCGTCCGGGCATCCAGGTAGAGATAGCCGCGCGAACGCCACTGATATCCGTCGGTGTCCCGGTCACCCCAGGCATTTTCCGCCTCGCCGAAATTCCTGACCCGGAACTCCGTGCGTACGCGTCCCCGAACCCTCAGGCAGGTTTCGGTTCCCGGAATGTAGTAGAAGCGCGCACCGTAGGCATCACAGATGCGAACGTAGTCTACCGGTTCCGGTGCGATCGGAAGATCGGCGGCGACAGCGGACGCGGATGCGCCTGCGAGTCCTGCAATCAGTCCTAAAGCGATAAATCGGGCCATTGCACTCTCCGGGTGGCAAGAGGTAAGGCCGCAACTATGAGCGATACCTGTGACAGTATGCCAACGGAAAGTCAGCCCGGAGCACGATGTGGGCGCATTCAGGCGTCCATTGTTGCGAATGCGCAACGCAATTCTGGAGTTACCGTTTGGAATTAAAGAAGGTTTTCAGTATTTCTGCGGATGCTGTTTCGCGAATCCCCGCATAAATTTCCGGTTGGTGGTGGCACGTTGGCTGCGAAAAGAATCGCGCGCCGTGTTCGACGGCACCACCCTTCTCGTCGCCGGCACCGTAGTAGAGCCGCCTGATCCGCGCAAAGGATATTGCGCCGGCGCACATCGAACACGGTTCAAGCGTCACATAGAGATCGCACCCGTTGAGGCGCTGTGATTCCATCAGCGCGCACGCTTTCCGTATGACGAGGATCTCCGCGTGTGCTGTCGGATCGTTGAGTTCCAGCGTCCTGTTTCCGTCCCGGGCGAGGACCCGCTCGTCCCTGACAAGAACGGCACCGACGGGCACTTCGCCTCGGGCGGCCGCAGCTTCTGCCTCTTCCAGCGCGATACTCATGAAGGACGTTCTGCCGCTGTGCATTCTCATTGCCCCTGTTGAGGTCGCCCGGTGCCGGTTGAAACGTTGTTCCCGTTTCCCGAAAACAGGCCTGTTTCGCATGTGTCATGCACCAGGAAAAGGGCTAGGTTGCGAAATTAGGGACCGTGAGGTGATTTCGGAAACGGTCAAGCTCTGATATGAGGCGCCCATGACGACAAGAAAACCAACACGCGGACGCCCGCAGCCGTCAAAAGGCTCCGGACGCCGGAACGCAGCGCCCGACAGGAAGCGCGCGCCTTCTCCGAAGCCGAAAAAGGCGGCGGACGCGCCTGCAATGCCAGCCTATTCCGCGGACGCGGAACGGGGAGACCGTATTGCCAAGGTCATGGCCCGCGCGGGCTTGTGCTCTCGCAGGGAAGCGGAAAAATGGATCGAGGCGGGACGCGTTCAACTGAACGGTGCCGTGCTTGCAACGCCTGCCGTGACCGTTTCGGAAAACGACAAGGTGCTGGTGGACGGCGAACCGCTGCCCATGCGCGAACGAACCCGTCTCTGGCTATATCACAAGCCAAAGGGACTGGTGACGACAAACAGGGACCCAGAGGGGCGCCCCACGGTGTTCGACAGGTTGCCGAAGGATCTGCCGCGCGTACTGACCGTCGGCAGGCTGGACATCAACACCGAAGGTTTGCTGCTGCTGACCAATGACGGCGGTCTTGCGCGTGTCCTCGAGTTGCCGTCGACCGGGTGGCTGCGGCGCTACCGGGTGCGCGCATTCGGCAAGGTCACACAGTCTGATCTGGATGCCCTGAATGACGGGATTGCCATTGACGGCGTTCTCTACGGAGCAATCGAGGCGACGCTCGACAAAGAGCAGGGTGGCAACATCTGGCTGACCGTCGGCTTGCGCGAGGGCAAGAACCGTGAAGTCAAGCGGGTGCTCGAACATCTTGGCCTGGCCGTCAACCGCCTCATCCGCCTCTCTTACGGGCCGTTTCAGCTGATGGACCTTGCAGATGGCGATGTCCGGGAAATTCGCGGCAGGATCCTGCGCGACCAGCTCGGCGAGACATTGGCGAACGAGGCGGGTGCGGATTTCGACGCCCCCATTTTCCACCAGCCGAATCAGGAAGACACCGCGAAGTCTTCCGGAAAGTCACGCGGTGCCGGCGGCAGGTCCAACGGCAAGCCCGGCAGCGGTAGGGCGCAGGGTCAGGGTAAGTGGCTCACGGCGCGTGAAGGAAAGTCGGAAACAGACAAGCGCAAGGCGTCAAGGACAACGGACAGGCCGTCAGAACCGGGCCAGAAGCGGCCCAAACGCGGCAATGCCGGGCCGCGCCAGGAAAAGGTGTCGCCGCGTTCCCGCTTTCGAATGACGTCCGAGCCCCGTCCGCGCAAGGAATTCGCTGAGGACCGGCCCGGGCCGCAGAGGCGAATCTGGAGCGAGGACGGTCTGGTGGAAGACAAGCAACAGGAAAAGAGGTCGGAAAAGCCCGGACACGACCGCAAGGGGCCAGCGAGGGGTGACGACAGGCCCAAGGGAGGCAGGCGCTCTTGAGGATCGTTGCCGGGCGGTTCAGGGGCAAATCGCTTGCAACGCCGAGGTCGCACGGGACCAGGCCGACAAGCGACCGGCTCAGGGAGACGATTTTCAACATTCTCGCGCACGGGCTTGCCTTCGACGTTGACGGCGCGCGCGTGCTCGATCTGTTTGCGGGAACGGGTGCTCTCGGCTTTGAGGCCATCAGCCGAGGAGCGCGCCATTGCACCTTCATTGAGGAAGGTGCCGAGGCGCGTGGCGTGATTCGCACGAACATGGAAAACCTGGGCCTCAACGGTGTCGCCAAGATCTTCCGGCGCGACGCGACCCGCCTTGGCGCAGCCGGGACAATAGACCCCTTCAACCTCGTCTTTGCCGACCCGCCCTACGGCAAGGGACTTGGGGAACTGGCGTTTGCGTCGGCCGCCAGGGGTGGCTGGCTGGCGCCGGGCGCTCTCTGTATTCTTGAGGAAACCGCCGCCGCGGCGCCGGAGCTTCCCGCCGGGTTTTCTGAAACGGACCGGCGTCAGGCGGGAGAAAGCCAGGTCATATTCCTGCAATATGACGGCGACGCCTGAAAACCTGCTCTGCCGGTCAGGCGCCCCCAGGCATCATGATATAGACGGTCGTTCTTGCCGGAAGCATTGCCTTGCTGATGACAAGCTGGGGAGTTTCCGCCTGCACGATCTCGTAGCCGGCTTCGGTTGCCCGGCCGGTGAACGCCGGCAAGGCGCCCGCGAAATGAAAGTGCATCGGGATGATCATCGCCGGCCCGATGCCCTTCAGAACGTCCATCAGGCTGTCGAGACGCAGCGTCGAGGAATTGTCGATCGCGGCGAAAACGACATCGATCTGGCCGAGCCGCAGGTAATCTTCTTTGGTCAGCCTGTGATGCAGATGGCCCAGATGCGCAATGCACAGGTCAGCGATCTCGAAAATGAAGATAGAGTTGCCCAGACGCCGTGTTTCGCCATCCCAGCTTCGGATATTTGTCTGGATGTTCCTGATTCGCGCATCCCCGACCGTGATGTCGTGATCCATCGGGCCGCCTTCCGGGTTCCATCCGTAGAGCAGGTGTTCGATGTCCGGATCCGGTGAAAGCGAATAGTGGGTGGAATGCGCGCCGTTCATCGTCGCGACCGTCGGCGTCAGGAACGGGCGGTGAATGTCGTTATAGTCGGTGGCAATGCGAACGCTGCCGGGCGTTTCCAGCTCGAATGTGGAATGGCCGATATACCTGATCTGCACTTCCCCGGCCTGGAGTGCGGCTTGCCAGACCCGGACTTCATCATCTCTGGGAGCAAGGTAGGGCGCGTTTGCAACGAGTTGGCAGATCGCCATTGCAGGCGAAGCAATGGCTGCGAACGCAAGACCCATCAGGATCACGGCGGTTCGGCGCGCGCCGTGGACGCGTCGGGATGTCTGGCTCGAAGCTTCGATGCGTTTGCTCATGTGCTCGTCCCTGATTTCGACCGGGCTGCCTAAAAGAGTAGCGGTCGGCTGGGCCGAGGCAAGCACGAAAATTGGTCACGCCTGCACGACTTTGATGTCATTGGCGATTTCTAGAACGGTTCCAGCTACCCCGGAACCATTCTAGGCCCGAAAGACCAAAGAAAAAGGCAACCGGCCAGCGCGTCGAATTTCGCGGAGGCGGTTGCCGCAGGTGGGGGCGGGAGGGAGGAAGAACCAGCCCCGAATGAAACTTCAGACGACGTGAAGGCTGACCGGCGCTTTTCCACCGCGCTGACGGATGTCCGTATCTGCCTCACCAGTCGTGTTCGCTCGTGCCTGCAGGTGAATGAGCTCGCCGGCATGTCCGGCTTCCATCACCAGGGACGACCGGCTGCAAAGTGCTGCCAGCGACAGCCCCAGCCGGCGCAGATGAGAGCGTCTGTAACAATAAACCGCGAGTGCCGCCCTTTTGCGTTCGGGAAGCTCAATTCCGACATCCGTGACAACGTTCAGTGTCGCCTCAAGCAGATGTTTCAGCAAATCCTCGGGAACTGGACAATTCTCCAGATCCGCAGACCCCGATTTGTGCATTGTCTTACCTCTGGTTTTTAAGAATAATATTCCCCAGTGGCGTTAAAAAAAAATTAATTTCCGGCTTATTTACAGGAAAAATCATGTGGGTGGTGAAATTTACTTAGGCGTTTTCAAGTAACTATCATAGGTTGTTTTGTCAGCGCTGACAGTTTTTCTCTTGTTGATGCTCTCAGCGCTTCGGCTCTTTCAAGAATTTGCTCCGCTTTCAGGAAATCAAGAACACGGACCGTGTCATGTGGCGGACGCACCAGAATATCTGGTTGTTCCATCTTCAGTTTTTGGGTTGTGATCGTCTGCATGAGGATCTGCGATGAACCGAACAGGGAGTCCAGCATATTGATATCCGATCTGTTGGATCGCGGTACAGGTGCACCGACGACATCTACCGCGACAACGATGTCGCAATCGGAGCGCATGCCTTCGAAAGGCAGGGGATTGACGACACCACCGTCGATAAGAAACCGGTTTTCGTGCTGCACCGGACGGAAGATGGCAGGTATCGCTATCGACGCCGCAATCGCAGGCAGGAGCGGTCCTTCTTCAAAGTCATGTTCTTCACACCCGAAAAAATCCGTTGCAAGCACGCGAAGCGGAATGTGCAGATCCTTGAAACTCCCTGGCAGGTACTCGGCAACAAAAACCTCAAGAACGCGTTCCGGATCAAGTTGCACCGGCCGAGCCCGGAACATGTCGGCAAATCGCTTCGGCCGCAATTGCCAGACCTTGGAAAGAACGTTGTTTCGATCGGCGAACAGCTCCAGAGCAATGCGCCTGACATCCTCGCCGCTATGGCCGCTCGCGTAGGCCGCACCGAGAATAGCACCGATCGAAGTTCCTGAAATCCTGGCAGGCTTCAGCCCCAGATCGTCAAAGGCTTCAAGAACCGGGATGTGGGCCAGACCGCGGGCACCGCCGCCTCCCAGGGCAAGCCCGATCCGTGGGGCAGTCGTTGAGGTCGCCGTTTGCGCGGTCATGTTGTCCGCTTTCCTTTCTTCGATCGTCTGCTTTGACATGGGGGCGCGGGCATCGGATTCCAAGCCAGGGAAACTTGCCGCAGAGGCAAGCCGGCAAGCTCACAAAAGCATTGATACCGCTTGCTGTCAGATGACGAAGTAAAGATCGTCGGAAGCTTCGGTCATCCATTCGGTCATCTGGTCGAGCGGCATGGGCTCGGCGATCAGGTACCCCTGGATGGAGAAGTCGCCCATCATGCGCAGGCGGTGGTATTGCGCCTCGGTCTCGACACCTTCGCAGACCACCGCGATGTTCAGAGATCGCGCAAGATGGACCAGCTGATTGACGACCGCCTCCTTGCGCGGGTCATCGATCATCTGGGCGGTGAACGAACGATCGATCTTCAATCCGTTGATTGGAAGGTCAGCGACGTGGGTCAGCGAGGCGTAGCCGGTGCCGAAGTCGTCGAGTTCGATATGAACGCCAAGTTCGAACAACTCCCGGAGCGCCGCCAGATGACCGGAACGGTTATCGTTCAGGAACACCGATTCCAAAACTTCGGCGGTAATCCGCTCCGCACCGATCTCGTATTTCGCCATCGCGGCCTTGAAGTGTTCCACCAGCAGGCCGGAAGCGAGATGAGAAGGGGATACATTTACCGAGATGCGGCCGAAATCGAGCCCGCTGACAAGCCAGTGTTTGGCGGCAGCAAACGCCCTGTCGATGATGACTTCGCCGAGAACCGGAGCAAGGCTGGTCTTTTCGACGACCGGCAGGAAATCCGCCGGCGAAAGGACGCCGTGCTCGGGGTGATCCCATCGGATCAGGGCTTCGATACCCGTGATGTTCTGTGACCGCAAATTGACCTGCGGCTGAAAGACCATGAAGAACTGGCTTTCCTTGACCGCATTTTGCAGTTCACGTTCGATCCTGGCTTCCGTTTCGCTTTCCGTCTTCATGCTGGATTTGAAGAACGTGAAGCGATCCTTGCCGCTTTCCTTCGATTGGTAGAGCGCGAGGTCGGCGTTGAAGAGAAGATCCTCGAACGTCACGCCGTCTTCCGGGCACAGTGCAATCCCCATGCTGACCGTTGGCCAGAACCTGTTGCCGTTGAACTCCATCGGCAGGCGCATAAGCCGCCGTGCCCGTTCGAAAAGTTCGTTGGGGTCGGAGCTTGCATTTTCCGCGATGATGACGAATTCGTCGCCGCCCCAGCGATAGGGCGTACCGAGACCGCGCGACACTTCGCGCAATCTGCGGCCCGTCTCCTCCAGGCAATAATCGCCCGCAAGATGGCCATGTGTATCGTTGACGCGCTTGAAATTGTCCATGTCGACATGAACCAGAAAAGCCGGTTTGTCTACCCGTTCGAACCGCAGTTTTGCATCGCGCTGGCAACCGGCCCTGTTGGACAGTTTGGTCAGCGGATCAAAATAGGCCAGCCGTTCTGCGCGCACCCTTGCTTCCCGTGTCTCGGTCTCCCGCATCACCCTTTCTGTCACGTCATTCGCGATGATGACAAAAAGGTCTTCGTCCTTGTCCTTCAGCAGCTGTATGCGCAGTTCGACCGGATATTCCGACCCGTCCTTGCGCCGGTGAACGGTTTCTGCCGCGATGCCTTCAAGGTCTCCGCTCAGGAGCGGCCTGACCTGGTGCTTGATGGCATCCGCGTTGTAGATCGAATTGACATCCCAAAGATGCATCGATTGCAGATTTTCCAGTTCGTGACCCAGATTGTTCAAAGCGCACCGGTTGGCATGTTTGAACCGGAATGTGGCGGCGTCCAGAAGGAAGATCTCGTTGAGAGACGATTCCAGAATGTTTGCAAGCAAATGGTTCCGCCGCTCTGCTTCGCTGCGCTCGGTAATGTCATGAACCGTACCGACAACCTTCGCGGCATTTCCGTCCGGTCCCGGCTCCACGTAGCCACGGATGTGAAGCGCGCGGGGCTTGCCGGTTTCCGGGATCAGCGAGTGTTCAAAGTCGAATTCACCGCAGCTCTCGACCGCGTTTTGAACCATGAGCTGTGCGGCCCGGCGTTCATGTTCGGGTATCTGCGCGTAGACCTTGTCTATGATCTGGTTCGACGGCAGGCTTCCGTCGATGTGCATGATGCGGAAATACTCTTCCGTTGCGCTGACCTCGTTTGTGGCAAGATCGCGTTCCCAGCTGCCGACCGTCGCAATGCGCTGGGCGTCCAGAAGTTTGGCGGCATTGCTTTCCAGCTGATTGGTATAGTCACGAACTTCCGCTTCTAGCCGATGCCGCGTGACCTGGACCGAGGACTGAAGACCGGACAGCAGACGCTGGATCACCGCCCACGTGATCAGTGACAGTCCCACGCCGATCAAAATCGAAACGAGAACACCCCTCAAGAATGCCCACATGTTCTGCGTGACGTCCTTGATGACCCGCAGCGTGAATGCGGTGTCGCCCCGGGCAGGGGCAAGTGGCAGATCACGCACCATGTAGATCCTGCCATTTTGAACATAAAAGGGTTCGATGCCCGTGCCGCGGCCCGGGCTGGAAAAGACATCCAGATCAAAGCCGCCGGGTGCAAAGCTTCCCAGCACCCTGTGGATCGTCCTGTCGGTACCGTTTGCGTTCCGTCCCGGTAACTGCCTCGTCTTGACGATCTGGGCATCGATGGCCGTGCTTGCCAGTGCCAGCGAACGTTCGATGTCGGTGGTCAGTTTCAGGTAGCCGAGCAATTGTCCGTTGGAGATCCAGGGACGCAGCACTCCGACAACGAACCGATTGTCCGGACCCAGTTCAATTCCATCGTGCTGGCCTGCTGCGATTTCAGCCGGATCAATTGCGCGACCATCTGCAGTCGTGAGCGCGACCGGTGCCACCTCCGGCGGATAGACAGGCGTCATGTCGGGTTTGAAGATCGAAAGCTCGACAATGTCGCGGCGACCGGATTTGGAAGCAAAGAGAGCCGCCGCCAGGCGCCTCACCTTGCGTTCGTCCTTTGCGCGAATGGCATCCTGAAGATCCGTGCCGTTGCCGAGGATCCCGAAAATCTCCGCAAGTGTGTCGGCGCCGAGTTTTTTTTGCTGCATCACGAGCCGTTCGGCGGTGTTCACGATCGCCTCCTGCGGCTCGCGCAGGTTCCGGAACTCGGACGAGATGTTCTGCGCGATGAGGATGCAGACGATCAGCCCCAGGAAGGACAGGAAAACCAGCCGGATCGGCTTTTCGAAATTCTGGTCGTCTTTTGGAGAAAGCCGCGCAACGATGCGGTCAAGAAAAGTGTTCGTTCGGGGCCGGCGAGAAGTGCTGTCCCGCAGGTTCTTCTGTTTTATCGACTTCTGTCTGCCCAGACCCAGCACGAATACCCCCGGCAGCCGCGGCTGCGAACACATTGGCGAGGCTGTTTGCAGTCTGTGTTTGGAAGTCCTTCATGGCACTCACCGCAAACCTTCGTCGCCGCAAGTTTTAATATGATAGATTAGTTAAATTGTCTTGAATGGAAATCTTAAATGCAATTAAGAAGTTCGTTGATTTTCTTGGGAAAATCAAATTTTTTGAGGGTCTTTCAGATTAAGAACTGCAGAGGTTAGGTAATTCGACTGAGGACTATTCGGCAGGCATTCAATCAGCCGCCGAAAAAGCTCAGCAACGCATCCGCCGTTTCGTCAGGGGCCTCTTCCGGCAGAAAGTGTCCGCCGGGAAGAGACATGCCCTGAGCCCGAGGGTTCCAATGGCGCCAGATCGCCAACGGATCGTCGACACTTGAGGCTATGCCTTTGCTGCCCCACAGCACGAGCACGTCGGTGGAAATTGTGTTGCCGGCGTCCCTGTCGGCCTTGTCATGAACATAATCGATCGTCGCGCCCGCACGGTAATCCTCGCAGCTTGCGGATATCCGGTCAGGCCGGCAGAACCAGTCTCTCGTATGTTCGAGTGCACCGTCCGAAAAGCAATCAAGGGTTTTCTCTGCAGTCCAGCTTGCGAGCGTATGTTCCAGAAAACGGACGGGAGCGGCCGAAATCATCTTTTCCGGAAACGGGAACGGCTGGGCAAGGAACATCCAGTGGTAGATCTTGAGGCCGAAGCCGCGGTCCATCAGATCCCAGTAATCCGATGTCGGCAGGATATCCAGCACGGCCAGCTTTTTGACCGAACCGGCAAAGTCGAGCGCAAGCCTGTAGCCGACACGCGCACCCCGGTCATGCCCTGCAAGGAAAAATGTTTCATGGCCAAGGGCGCGCATCATGTCGTTGATCGCCGCTGCCCAGGCACGTTTGGAATAGGTCCCGTGACCGGCTGTTCTCGGCGGGATCGATGACCGTCCGTAGCCGGGAAGGTCGGGCATGACCAGCGTGAAGCGACGTGCCAGACTTGGGGCAATCTTGTGCCAGATGACGTGGGACTGCGGATAGCCGTGGAGGAGCAGAAGCGGCGGCCCTGATCCTCCGATCCGGCAGAAAAAGTCCGTGTTTTTCGCCTGCACGACTTTGGTTTCGAAGCCCGGAAAGAGATCCGGCAATTCCCTGGTCAAGTCACTTCCCCGCTTAGAAAGGACGAAAGCCTGCCGGTTGTGCGCCTGCACGGCCAAGGCTCCGCCGAACCGCAAGTGCACATAAGCGCGGATGGCGGCTGGTTGGCCTACGTCAGTTTTCGTCTATTGCCTCACGGGCGATCGCACGCCACCCGATATCGCTTCTGCAAAACCCGTCCGGCCAGTCTATTTTTCCGATTGCGTCATAGGCACGTGCTTTCGCGTCCGCGACCGAGTTGCCCAGAGCCGTCACGTTGAGGACCCGGCCACCATTGGCGCGCAGGACCCCGTTGTCGCGTTTCGTTCCGGCGTGAAAAACCTGCAGCTCATCCGACCCCATCTGCTCCAGACCGCGGATTTCCGTACCTTTTTCGTAAGCTCCCGGATAACCGTTCGCCGCCATCACGACGCTGAGAGCGGCCTGATCGTGCCAGTGCGCGCGTGCGCTCGCCAGTCTTCCATCGACACTGTCGAGCAGAAGTTCCAGCAGGTCGCTCTTCAGGCGCATGACCAGAACCTGGCATTCCGGATCGCCGAACCGCGTGTTGTATTCGATCAGCTTGGGGCCGTCGGCAGTGATCATGAGGCCCGCATAGAGCACACCCTTGAAAGGTGTTCCGCGCGCGGCCAGCGTTCCGATCGTCGGGGAGATGATCTCGGCCATCACCTGGTCGACCAGTTCCTGCGTCATGACCGGAGCCGGCGAATAGGCGCCCATGCCGCCCGTGTTGGGACCTTCGTCGCCGTCGAAGGCGCGCTTGTGATCCTGCGCGGTCGCGAGCGCAAGTGCGTTGGTTCCGTCGGAAAGGACAAAGAAGCTGGCTTCCTCGCCCTCGAGAAATTCCTCGACAACGACTTCCGCACCGGCGTCGCCGAAAGAACCGTCGAAACATGCGGTCACGGCGTCTTCCGCTTCAGCGAGCGTCATTGCCACCACGACGCCCTTTCCTGCGGCAAGACCGTCCGCCTTCACGACGATTGGAGCGCCTTTCTGCCGGAGATAGGCGAGCGCATCATCTTGTTTTGTGAAGCGGCCATAAGCAGCGGTCGGGATCGCGGCCTCGTCGCAAACGCCTTTCGTGAAGGCCTTGGAGCCCTCTAGTTGCGCAGCAGCCTTGGTCGGGCCGAACGCCTTGATCCCTGCGGCGTCCAGATCATCGACCAGGCCGGCGACCAGAGGCGCTTCCGGACCAACCACAACAAGATCGATAGCGTTTGATTTGCAGAACGAAACGACGGCCGGGTGGTCGGCAACATCAAGCTGCACGATGTCCGCCAGGTCGGCAATACCAGCATTGCCGGGAGCGGCGAAGAGCTTTGTCAGTTTCGGGGACTTGGCAAGCGCCCATGCCAAAGCGTGTTCACGGCCGCCGGAGCCGATAAGCAGGAGTTTCATGTCAAGCGGATCTCTTCAAACGGTCCATCGAGCCGACCGGGCTTGACCTGGTTCGACCATGCGAGATCGCGGTCTATCACGGAGCATCGCCTGCGGCAAACACGTCCGGTGCCGGGACCGGCACCAGAGCCCCCGTAGTGGCTGTGACCATTTGCAAGATGTAATCCGCATTGAAATTCGGTAGAACGACCGAATTCGAAAAGGGCAGCCCATGTTTTTCTCCACCAGGGACACCGGACCAGTCGCGGATGCTGTCAAGCAGCACTGGGTCGACACGAAACTGCCGGCGGGAATGCGTCCTTACGCACGGCTGGCCAGATGGGAGCGCCCCATTGGCTGGTGGCTGCTGCTCTGGCCATGCTGGTGGTCGGCGGCACTTGCCGCTGTTGCAGCCGGAAACACGGTGCCGAACCTCTGGCATCTTGTTCTCTTTTTTGTCGGCGCTGTCGCCATGCGCGGTGCCGGCTGCACCTACAACGACATTGTTGATGTCGATATCGATGCGAAAGTGGAGCGGACGCGGTCGCGTCCGATACCGGCCGGACAGGTGACCAAGACCCAGGCCAAGGTTTTCCTCGCCGCACAGGCCCTGCTGGGACTTCTCGTGCTTGTCCAGTTCAACATGTTCTCGATCGCGCTTGGAATAGCCTCGCTCGTGCCTGTTGCCATCTACCCCTTCATGAAACGTTTCACGGACTGGCCGCAGCTGTTTCTGGGTTTTGCCTTTTCCTGGGGTGCTTTGATGGGATGGGCCGCGGAATTCGGATCGCTGGCCTTGACGCCGGTGCTGCTTTACTTCGGCGGTATCTGCTGGACGATCGGCTACGACACCATCTATGCACACCAGGACAAGGAAGATGATGCGCTGGTGGGGGTCCGGTCGACGGCGCGGCTTTTCGGATCCCATACGAAACCTGCACTCATCGTGCTCTATGCGCTTGCAACGGTGCTCTTTGGTCTTGCCGCGGCTTTTGCAGATGCAGGTCCTGCTGCATTTGCCGGAATTCTGGCAGGCGCGGTCCATCTGCTCTGGCAGATTATTGCCCTGGACATCGACGACGGCGACCAGTGTCTCAAGCTGTTTCGGTCCAACAGCACTTATGGGTGGATCGTTTTTGCGGGATTTGTCGCAGACGCGCTGATCGGTTCTGCATTCTAGACAGACGCAGGTATGCCGTCAGGTACGGGCGATGATCTCGCGTTCGTGCGCGAAATTGGCAGTCGTCTCGACGTGGCGACCCGTTGAACGCTTGTTCAGGAAACGGGGCCGTCGTCCGGTCAGGAGACGGAGTTTCCGGCGTGGTGCCGGCTGATCCGAGGATGTTGCACTGTAAGCGTCAATCGGTTTGACGTCCCCGCCCAGGTCGCAGACCAGCATCGGCAGCTTCAGGGTGTGCGCCCAACGGCTCCAGAGGATTGCAAGTTCGTCGGAGTGCTCGGTTTCCGCAAGCGTGATCGAAAGGGCGCTGTCGGGGTGCTTCAGGATCAGCGCCGTGACGACACTGCCGGCAGTCTGGCCTGGAACGATGCGAACCATGACGCCGTCGAAGCCGCTGACGGGCACAACCACGTTGACGGGCACGCCGGCAACACGCCGCTTGTAGACGACCCTGGTCTCATCGAGAAAGATGTCGGCTGGAAGAGAGGGCGTTCCGGGACGGGATTCGAGCCTTTGGGTGAATTGCACCGGCAGGCAACCGGGGTGCAGTTGTGTTTCTGCATCATTCCCGGTTGCCGCGGGCACCTGTTGTTCTGTTTGATGTCTCAAATGACTCTCCGTCGGACCTTTTGGTCTCTTGATACGGTGAAAGCTACCTGAGAAATGTCGTGAACCACTTAAGAGATAGAGTTAAAAAACTCTGATTTCAAAGAGGGTTACCGGAATGTAAGCACGTCGGAAACGATCTGTTCATGGCTGTGTCCGAATTGAGCCGGAGCCAAATTTCCGAAGATGGTTCAATACGCTGGCAACGCTCCTATGTAATCCAGTGACCTCTAATTGTTGCGGAGCCACGGCGCTGGGCGTAAACAACAGCCGAAGCGGGGCGTATGGAACAGACACATCAAGGCGGATTGAATGTCGGAAATGATTGATCAGAGCGAATTGCAGTCGCGCGCAGTACGTCTCGTCGAAGCTGCCCGGAAAGCCGGAGCCGATTCCTGCGATGCCGTTGCCGTGACCGGCGTGTCCCTTTCCGTCGATGTACGGGAAGGCAAGGTTGAAGAGACCGAACGCGCCGAAGGAGACGACGTCACCTTGCGCGTATTCGTCGGCAAGAAGACCGCTGCCGTCTCCGCAAATCAGCTGGATGACCCCGACACACTCGCCGAACGCGCTGTCGCCATGGCGCGGGTTGCGCCGGAAGATCCGTTTGCGGGTCTCGCCGACGACACGCTGCTTGTCAGGCAATTGCCGGAATTGGAGCTTCTCGACAGCAAGGAAATGACCGCTAACGCGCTCACGGATATCGCACTTGAAGCCGAGGCCGCCGGGCTGGCTGTTTCAGGCGTGAGCAAATCCGGCGGCGCAGGAGCGTCCTGGCGGCTTGCCGGCGTGGTGCTGGCGACCAGCCATGGCTTCGAAGGGGCTTACCTGACCTCGCGCTATGGCATGTCGATGACCGCGGTGGCAGGGGACGGCACGGCGATGGAGCGCGACTACGACTTCGACAGCCGGACCTATTTCGAAGACCTCGACAGGCCGGCGGACATTGGCCGCAGGGCAGGGGAACGCGCCGTTCGTCGACTGAACCCGCAAAAGCTGTCGACACGGACGACCAACGTTATCTATGAATCGCGCGCAGCGCGCAGCATTCTTGGTCACCTGACCGGCGCGATAAACGGCGCATCAATAGCGCGCAAGACAAGCTTCCTAAAGGATCGCATGGGCGAAGCGGTCTTTGCACCGGGGATCCAGGTGGTCGACGATCCGTTCAAGCGCCGGGGGGCGGCGACGCGTCCCTTCGACGGAGAGGGAACGGCCGCCGCCGTGCTCAACATGGTCGAGGATGGCGTGCTGCAGCACTGGTTTCTTGACGGCGCATCGGCGCGCGAACTGGGGCTAAACCCGAATGGCCGGGCGCACCGGAGCGGCAGTGGCACGTCGCCGGGCGCCACGAATGTGACCCTGATGCCTGGTGAAAAGACGCTGGAAGCACTGATGGCGGAAGCCGGCAGCGGCTTGCTGGTGTCCGATCTCATCGGTCACGGCGTCAATGGAATCACAGGCGATTATTCGCGCGGGGCTGCGGGTTTCTGGTTCGAGAACGGTGAAATCATAGAGCCTGTCAGCGAAATCACGATTGCGGGCAACCTCAACGACATGTTCAAGCGACTGGTTCCCGGGAGCGATCTCGACAATCGCTACTCGGCGGCAACCCCCTCCGTCATGATCGAAGGAATGGCGCTTGCCGGAAGCTGAGCTGGATACCCGCGATCGCGAACGGGATGCCGACATTGATCTGTTGGAAACCGCGGCGCGCCAGGCCGGGGCACTGGCACTGAGCTATTTTGGCCAAGGGCTGGAAACCTGGTTCAAGGGAAACAAGTCACCCGTGTCCGAGGCCGATATTGCCGTCGACAGGTTTCTGGCGGACCGTCTTCTGACGGCGCGTCCGGATTACGGATGGTTGTCGGAGGAAACCGCTGACGACAGGGCACGGCTGAACTGCCGGCGCGTGTTCATCGTCGACCCGATAGACGGGACACGGGCTTTTCTGTCGGGCGGCGAGGAATGGACGATTTCGGTTGCCGTCGTGGAAAACGGGCGCCCGGTCGCCGGAGCCGTTTTCTGTCCCATCCGGGAAGAAATGTACACGGCGCGGGCGGGAAGCGGTGCGTTTCTTAACGGGAGCGCGATCTCGGTTTCAAACCGGCTCGATGTCTCCGGGGCAACCTTGACCGGGCCGCATTCCATTGTTTCGAATACCGATGTGCTGGCGGCCGGGTTTCAGAAAACGGACATCCTCCGCTCACTCGCATACCGTCTGGTTGTGGTCGCGGCCGGACGCATCGATGTCGGCACGGCACGCGGTGGCCCAAGCGATTGGGATCTCGCGGCTGCCGATCTGGTCGTTCAGGAAGCCGGGGGCGCTCTGACGGACGTGGACGGAAAGGTTTTGACCTACAATCGTCCGAGGACAGGCCACCCGGCATTGATCGCGGCATCGACCGGGCTTATAGGACCAGTGCGCGCAGTCCTTGGAGACATTCTCCGTTAGCAGACTGCCGCTCCATTTATTCAGCGAGGATGCGCATGAGCGAGACCGACACCCCGAAACAGCTTCTGCACCTTGTCTTTGGCGGTGAGCTTGAAACACCCGAAGGACTGACGTTCCGGGATCTGGACGAGCTGGATATCGTGGGCATCTACCCGAACTACGCGGAGGCCTACAAGGCCTGGAAAGCCAAGGCGCAGGCGACGGTCGACAACGCACACATGCGGTACTTCATCGTGCACATGCATCGCCTTCTGGATCCGGACACGGCGGAATAGCAACGAACCAATCGGGCGAAAAAAGAATGATCAAGCGCCTCGGCCGCCATCCCTGGGTACTGGCTACTGTCGGTTCGTTAATGGCCACATGGCTGAAACTGGTCTATCACACAAACCGGTTTGTGATAGAGCCTGAGGGTGTGCACGATGAAACCGAGAAACAGCTTCCTGTGATCGTGGCGATGTGGCACGGACAGCATTTCATGGTGCCTTTTGCAAAACCGCAGCATTGGCCCGCCAAGGTCATGATCTCCCGGTCCGCGGACGGAGAAGTGAACGCGATCGCCGCGAGCAAGTTTGGCCTGGGTCTGATCAGGGCATCCGGGGGGCGCAACGCCCGCCAGATCAAGAAACGCGGCGGCATGAAGGGCTTCATCGAGGCCGTCAGATCCCTGAAGGACGGCTACAGCATCGCCATGACCGCCGATGTTCCGAAAGGACCGTCGCGCAAGGCCGGGGAGGGTATCGTGCAGCTTGCCAAGCATTCGGGCCGCCCCATCCTGCCGGTTGCCGTGGCAACAAGTCGAAGCATCGAGCTCGACAGCTGGGACAAGGCAAGCATCAATCTCCCCTTCGGCCGCGGCAGCATTGCCGTCGGCGAATTGATCTGGGTGCCCGCCGAGACGGAAGACGATGCGCTTGAGACGTTCCGTCTGGAAGTCGAGAACGGCCTGAACGCCACCACGCGGCATGCCTATGAACTGGTCGGCAGGTCGGATGGCTAGAAAGCGTCCACTCCTGCTCAGTCTCTACCGGGCCGCGGCGCAGGGCGCTTCACCACTGTTTCATGCGCTGTTTGCGTTTCGAAGCCGCTCCTCAAAGGAAATTCCCGCCCGCAAGGCCGAGCGGTTCGGGAAAAGCGAGCGCGTGCGTCCAAGCGGGAGCCTGGTCTGGATCCATGCCGCAAGTGTCGGCGAGACCATGTCGGTTCTTCCCCTGATCGGTGCACTGACGAATGAAGGTCACAACGTGCTTTTGACCACAGTGACTGTCACCGCATCGGAACTTGCCGACAAAAGACTGCCGGAAGGCGCATTCCACCAGTTTGTCCCCTATGATGCGCCGGGGCTTTTCAAACGGTTTCTCGATCATTGGTCGCCGGACCTGGCGATGGTGGTCGAATCCGAAATCTGGCCGTGCCTTTTCGACGAAATGGCCGTTCGCGGCATTCCTTTTGTGCTTCTGAACGGGAGGCTGTCAGATGGCTCACGGCGGAACTGGTCGCGTATCCCAAAAACGTCACGCTACATTTTCGGCTGCCTTGATGCCGTTCTGGCTCAAAGCGGGGCAGATGCAGAGCGCTTCGAGTCTGTCGGATGCAAAAACGTGGAAGTCCCCGGGAACCTGAAGTTTGATGCTTCCGAACCCATGGTGGATGAGGAAACGCTGGCACTTTTGAAGTCCCAGATCGGTGACCGCCGGGTTTGGCTGGCGGCGCTGACCCACCCGGGCGAGGACGAGATCGTATTTGAGGCCCATGACCGGCTTCGCCGGGAATTCCCCGACCTGCTGCTCGCGCTGGTTCCCAGGCATCCGGCACGGGCTCCGGAAATCGTTCAGGAGGCCGGTGAGCGCGGTCTGGTGCTCGCCGCGCGCAGCACTTCCGAACCGCTGCGCCCGGAAACGGATGTCTTCCTTGGTGATACGCTGGGCGAAATGGGGCTGTATTACAGGATCGCTCCGGTTACGTTCCTCGGCGGGTCTTTCGTCGACGTCGGCGGGCACAATCCGGTTGAAGCAGCTCTTGTCGGGTCCGCATTGATCACTGGACCGAAAGTTGCCAATGCGCGCGGTGTGTACAAGGATTTCTGGAACAGGGGCGCGGCCATCCGCGTAGGCGATCCTGCTGGCCTTGCCGACAGTGCCGGCGCGCTTTTGAGAGACCCGGGCAGGGGCCGTGGGCAGGCGGAAACGGCCAGATCGCTCGTGGAAGAAGGACGGGGCGCGCTTGGAAAAACCCTTGAACTGCTGCAGCGCGATTTGAATCGCGCGGGAAGCGGCTTGCGTTCGGAACCGGAAGATGAAAAGAGCACCTGACTTTTGGTGGCATCGGACCTTGCCGCCGCTGGCACATCTTCTGAGGCCTGCCGCGTGGCTCTATGGCCGGGTATCCGGACGGCGCATGCACCGCAAACCGCGGGCAAGAAGCCGGCTGCCGGTGATCTGCGTCGGCAATTTTGTTGTCGGCGGCACGGGCAAGACCCCGTTTGCAATCGAACTGGCGCGCTTGTTGCGGTCAGATGGTCACGCACCCGGTTTCCTGCTGAGAGGCTATGGTGGGCGCAGGAAGGGGCCGCTGCTCGTCGATCCGAAAACATATGATGCGTCGGACGTTGGCGATGAAGCGCTGCTATTGGCAGCGCATGCACCAACGGTCATTTCGTCCGACAGGCCGGCCGGCGCGCGCCTCGCCGAAGAACAGCCGATAGACGGTCTCGTCATGGATGACGGCTTCCAGAACCCGGCTCTTGCAAAGGATTTGAGCCTGGTTCTGGTTGACTGCAGCACCGGCTTCGGTAACGGCTTGTGCCTGCCGGCAGGTCCTTTGCGCGCACCGGCGCAGATGCAGATCGTGAAGGCTGACTGTCTCGTCCTGGTCGGCGAGGGGGATGAGGCCGATGAGGCCGTCCACCTTGCGGGGCGCAAGGGACTTCCCCTCCTCCATGCGCATATAGAGCCACGGCCGAATGAGACGCTCGAGGGTCGTCACCTGTTCGCCTTTGCCGGTATCGGGCGCCCGCAAAAATTCTTCAAGTCGCTGACCGATATGGGTTACACGGTTTCGAAGACCCGGGAATTCGCAGATCATCATCGATACACGGAAACGGACGCGCGGGCTTTGCTGACGGTGGCGGAGAGCGAGGAATTGCAACTGGTCACGACGCGAAAGGACATGACGCGCTTTGCATCTCTGGACACGGAACTGTTCCGCTGGCTGACCGCGAAGACGGAGGTCCTGGATATCGCGATGAAGATCGATGACCCGGATCGGCTGATCGCGCTTGTCCGGGAAACGCTGCGCGCCAGGTCCTTTGACGGCTAGCCGAAAAATCTAGCGGTTTTCCAGGTACCGTTTCATCGATGCCTTGGCGTCGACATAGGCTTCCTGGTGCTCGACCGACCAGTATTTGAGTTCGTCCAGCGGAATGGCCGCCCCGGTAACCGCGCAGCGCACGAATGTTCCAGGCGTTTCCACCTGGTAGTCGCCATCCAGATAGCGGACGCGGGCTTCGCTCGGAATTCGTGGGTTCTCGTATCGGTTCATTGTCGGCGGCGTGTTGTCTGGTTTCGCTGGTTTCACCTGTCTTGTACGGCAGGTCGAGGCTTTCCGGCAAGCCATGGCCGGAATAAACGAACCATAATTTTTTGCGTGTGACCTAGAATGCGGCTGTGGACCGGCGATCCCGGCTGATGAGATATCGGCAGCGCGCCATCACGACCGCCCAGTCAGGCAAGCCCTGCTGGATGCGGAACATTTCGGCCGTCCTGTCCTTGCGGCAGGTTTCGATACTCGTCCAGCGCTTGGTGTTCACGGACATGTCCTCGCAGATCAGAAGATCCGGCTGGCAGGCAACCAGATGCATGGCAACAAGGATTCCGTTCATTTTTCGGCTTGCCGCTCGGTGACTGAGCCGCCGGCAGTGGACCCGAAGCTGCCCTGAATGACGTTATCTGCGTTCTGATCCTTTTTGCGAGGCGGTCCGGACACCGTCCCGCTTTTTGACAGCGCTTCTTTGAGCGCGGGATGGAGCCCGTCTCCCCGCTGTGCGGCCAGATCATGAAAGGCGTTCAGGGAACACCCGATGGGTGTCAGGAAGAATTTGGACAAAAGCAATCCTCGCTCCGCATGCTCAAGCAGCGGATATCGATTGGTGTTTCAGTGGATTGGCTAGGGTCCCTACTCTCGGGTCACTTGGCTGCGTTGCGGCAGGAGCGGCAACGAATTAAAGTGGAGTACTATATTCAAGTTAAATGATGCTCAAGTGAATTTTCCAGCTTTTCATGTGAAAAACGGAAGCAATGTCCCTATGTTCTGAGGAAACACGAAAACGGTCTGCTGTCTTGAGCGGGCCAGCCCACGAGAATATGGGCAGGAACAGGATACGCACATGACCTTTTCAACGACCGACCTCATCGAAACGTCAGGCCTTGGTCTGGATGCAGCCAAAAACATCACGCAGGAGGCGCTGTCCGGAGCGGACGACGGCGAACTGTTTGTTGAATACCGTCAGACCGAAGGACTGGTTTTCGACAATGGCCGGCTGAAAGGCGCAAACTATGACACGGCCCAGGGTTTCGGGCTCCGGGCCGTTGCAGGGGAAGCCGCCGGTTACGCGCATGCGGGCGATATTTCCGAAGGTGCGCTGAAACGCGCCGCAGATGCCGTGAGCGCCGTCAAGAAGGGCTATTCCGGCAGTTACGCGGCTCCGCCGGCACGAACCAACCAGTCGCTCTACACCGACGCCAATCCGCTTGGCGGCCCGAGTTTCGAGGAGAAGGTGAAACTCCTGCAGGAGATCGACGCCTATGCGAGGGCGAAGGATCCGCGCGTCCGTCAGGTGACGGCGTCGCTTGCAGGATCATGGCAGGTGGTCGAGATCCTGCGCGCTGACGGACACCTCGTGCGCGACGTGCGTCCGATGGTGCGGCTATCCATTTCAGTCGTTGCCGGCAACGACGACCGCCAGGAAAGCGGCATGTTCGGCTGTGGCGGCCGTGAGGGCTTCGAGCGTTTCATCACCGCCGAAAACTGGCAGGGTGGTGTTGACGAAGCGCTGCGTCAGGCCCTCGTGAACCTTGAGGCCGTTCCGGCACCCGCCGGCTCTTTCGATGTGGTGCTTGGCCCGGGCTGGCCGGGGATTCTGCTCCATGAAGCCGTCGGACACGGCCTCGAAGGAGACTTCAACCGCAAGAAAACATCGGCTTTTGCCGGGCTCATGGGCGAGCGCGTAGCCTCTCCGGGCGTCACGATCGTGGATGACGGGACAATACCCGACCGGCGCGGATCTCTGAGCGTTGATGATGAAGGCACGCCAGCAAGCCGGACCGTCCTCATCGAGGACGGGATTCTCACCGGATATATGCAGGACCGTCAGAATGCGCGCCTGATGGGAATGGAGCCGACAGGCAACGGGCGCCGCCAGTCCTTTGCGCACATCCCCATGCCGCGCATGACCAACACGGTCATGATGGCGGGCGACAAGGACCCGGAGGAGATTCTTCAATCGGTGAAGGATGGGATCTACGCGGTTTCTTTCGGTGGTGGCCAGGTCGACATTACCTCCGGCAAGTTCGTCTTCTCCTGCACCGAGGCTTACCGGGTCGAGAACGGCAAGGTAGGTGCTCCCGTCAAAGGCGCGATGCTGATCGGCAATGGTCCCGATGCGCTGACCCGTGTCGCCATGATCGGCAACGACATGAAGCTAGACCCCGGCATGGGAACGTGCGGCAAGCAGGGGCAAGGTGTTCCGGTCGGCGTTGGCCAGCCGTCCATGCGGATCAACGAAATGACGATCGGCGGTACCGCCGTTTGAATGGAGTTCCGGATCGAAGATGCAGCAGATCAGGTTCGTCATCTTCGACATGGACGAAGTGCTCTACGACTACGATCACCAGATACGTCTCGGGCTTCTGGAGAAACTGACCGGGCGTCCAGCGAGCGAAATCGATGCTGCGGTCTGGGGCGGGCCGCATGAAATCCGGGCAGAAGCCGGTTCTCCGGCAACGCCGGAAGGCTATCTCGCCCAATACGCCGAACTGCTCGGATATCCGATCGATTTCGACACATGGGCAGACATCCGGCGGCAGATGATGCGTCCGCGGCACGATGTGCTTGATCTTGTCCGCCGCCTGTCGAGAAAGGCTGACCTGGCGCTCCTGACCAACAACGGCATGTTGCTCAAGTTGGCCTTTCCGATCTGCGCGCCGGATGTCGTTGAAATATTTGGAGAAAAAGCGCATGTCTCGGCTGAGTTCAGCGCGCGAAAACCAGACCCGCTCGTATTCCAGCGCATCTGCGACAGATACGGTTACACACCGGGGGAGAGCGCCTTTGTCGACGACCGCGAAGGCAATGTCGAGGGAGCCGAACGGGCAGGGCTGACAGGTCACGTCTTCACGTCCCGTGACGGCCTGTTCAGCTTTTTGGACAGGCATAAGCTGATCTGAAACCGCGCAAAGTGTTGCACTGATGGAACCTGCGCCTTGAAGGCCTCGAACGATCGCGTTTCTTCGCAACCGCACGGATCCGGCCGATTGCCCTCAAAATCAGCACAACCGGGGGGAGAACTTTAATATTTGTCAAAGCCAATTGCTCTATCTTAGCTAAAATCTAATCAAATCCTGATTTGATCGACGGGGAACAAGGGGTCTACGCCGGGGCGACGTAAGGAGTAGGGATGGCAACAGAGGGCGCACCTCCGTTTTTTGCAGAAGCGATCGTGTTTCTGGCTGCCACCTGCGTCGCTGTGCCGATTGCCAAGCGTCTCGGCCTTGGTTCTGTCGTCGGTTATCTGGCGGCCGGCGCTGCGATCGGCCCCCACGGCCTGCAACTGCTCGGTTCGGGCGAAGATGTTCTTCATGTCGCGGAACTTGGCGTTGTGTTGCTGCTGTTCGTGATCGGGCTGGAGCTCGATCCGAGAAAACTCTGGCGCATGAAGCGGGACATATTCGGGCTGGGAACCGCCCAGGTGGTCCTGACCGGGGCCAGCCTGTTCGCGGTTGCCCGGCTGGTCGGAATGCCCTTTTCAACGGCCTTCGTGGCGGGGTTCGGCCTCGCATTGTCGTCAACCGCTTTTGCCCTTCAGATCCTTCAGGAGCGCGGACAACTGTCATCGCCCTACGGCCAGCGTGCCTTCGGCATACTGCTGCTCCAGGATATCGCCATCGTGCCGCTTCTTGCGATGGTCGCGATCCTGGCACCGGGCGAAGGTCCGTCAACGGCCACGGAAATCGTGACCGAAGTTCTGATCGTCCTGGGTGCCGTTGCAGCGGTGATCCTGACCGGGCGTTATCTCATCTCGCCGATCTTCCTGTTTCTGGCGGCCAGCCGTGCGCGGGAAGTCATGCTCACGGCGGCCCTTCTGGTCGCGCTTGGCAGCGCGGGGATCATGCATTCGGTCGGCTTGTCGATGGCGCTGGGTGCCTTCCTCGCCGGTGTGCTGCTGGCGGAATCGAGCTTCAGACATACGCTTGAAGCGGATATCGAACCGTTCCGCTCACTCCTGATGGGCCTGTTTTTCGTTGCTGTCGGCATGTCGCTCGACTTTTCGCTGGTGATCGAAAACTGGATTATCGTCGCAGCCGGTGTTGCCATTGTCATGGTCCTCAAGGGGCTGTTTCTCTGGGGACTGTCCAGAGGTACGGGGTCGTCGAACTCGGACGCGATGCGTATCGCCGTCACCCTGCCGCAAGGCGGTGAGTTTGCGTTCGTTCTCTTCACCGCAGCCGTCAGCAACAGCCTGCTCGACTATCAGACCGCCAATCTTCTCAACGCCATTGTCATCCTGACGATGCTGCTGACACCCCTTGCCTGCCTGGGGCTCGACCGCCTTGCCGCCCGGGCCAAGGCGCGTGGCGTCGAGAATCCGTCCATCGAGACCTTCGAAGAGGCGGCGCCGACTGTTCTCGTGATCGGTTTCGGCCGGTTCGGAATGGTTGTCGCGCAGATCCTGACATCCGAGGGACTGGAGATTACCGCCATCGACAACCGGCCCGACAGGATCGATTACGCGCGCAAGCAGGGCTACAAGGTCTATTACGGGGACGCCACCCGGGCCGACGTTCTTGCTGCCGCCGGTGCCGGAAAAGCGGCTCTTGTCGCCATGTGCATCGAAAACGACAAGATCATGGCCAGGGCCATTGACGAGATCCGCGAGGGGTTTCCGGACGCCCTGATCTTCTGCCGCGCCACTGACCGGGCGCATGTTCTGGATCTCACGAGGCGGGGCGTCGACTATCAGATCCGCGAGACGTTCGAATCAAGCGTTGTCTTCGGACGCGCGGCGCTTGAGGCCCTCGGCACACCGCTCGACCGGATCGACCAGATCGAGGAAGATGTGCGCGCACGGGATCAGGAACGGTTTGCCGTGCAGATGGAAGAGGGCATGTTTGCCGGATCGGACCGGCTGCACAAGGTCACACCGCGGCGTCGCGCCGAAGACAGGCGGGACGAACCTCAGGAGCACAACGAGACCGCATGAGCCGCGGTCTTCAGTCTCTGGAAAAAACAGGGCGGCTCACGGCAGCGTGTCGAACCCGTCCGAAAATCCGTTCAGGGATATCGGTATTCCGATGCCTTCTTCCGGGGTCTGGAAGATAATGAAGGTCGCCTGTGCTCCGGCCTTGAGCTTGGTCAGCAACTCGTCCTCCAGAATGACTTCGGCGATACACCCATTCGGCAGGCAGCGCACGAACCCGGCGCGCCCGATATCCGCATTGTCGACACGAAGTCCGAGACCAGACGGAAGCAAAACGCCCAAGGGAGCCAGAACGCGCAGGATCCTCGCCTGCTTGTCGGCTGTTTTCAGGACAATCACCGAAAGGCCGACATTCTCGCGATCCGAAGCAGTGACGTTCTGAATGAGGGCGCACTGTTCACTGGAAGCTCCCGGAGGCGTGTCGCAACGCATCTGCCAGTCGCCATGCGAGGAGCGGACCTCTCCCTGGGCGCGCGCGCTCACGGTGCCCTGAACGAGGCTGCCAAAAACGAGGGCCGCAACGAGACCGAATGCGGAAAAACGTATGCCGGTGCGGCGATCCCGGCGCGCAAGAGAGGACGGCTGTGTGTGTGCTGACAAGAAATCCTCCGGTCAATCGTTGTCCGATCCCGCGACTGCACACCGAGAAAAATCGGGATGCCGCGCGAATCATGTTTGGGCCCGGCCAGACATTGCCGCATGATGGCGCGCGATTCCAGTCCGACGGGGGTTGGGCGAGCGTTTAACGGCAATTTTTGTCAAAAATCGGCGTGTCCTTGACATGTCTCAACACGAAGGTGTGTGCGCGCGGCTGTGAAAAGTGGGAAATTCCGTTGCAGCATGGCGTTTCTTGTGTTTTTTGTGCGGCACGAGGGTGTTGCTTGTGTGATGCGGCAGATCGCCGCTCTGGCAAACAGTAACCATCGCCCTTGATAGGTGTTTATGGTTATAGTCCAGCGACTGGACGACATGGTTCCATGACCGGGTTCGGCAGATTCAGGCTTGCGAAGTTGCGCCAAGCCCGTTACTGCCCGACCGGATTGGACCAATTCGCAAGGTCCGGAATGTATGCATGCGCCGCAAAGCTGCGGCTGAGGGAAGGGAGCGCAGACGTGAAGTCGATCTTCAAGCGTCTCATGACACTGGCCGGTATGGCGGCGACATTTGCCGGGGTTTCCACCGCGGCCCTGGCAGCTGAATCCGGAATGACGAACTGGCAGCTGGGCTTTCAGGCCTCGGTCTCTGAGGTGATGGACGACATCACCTGGTTCAATACCTTCACGCTTGTGATCATCACCGTGATCACGCTGTTCGTCCTCGCGCTGCTCGTGATCTGCATCATGAAGTACAGCGCCAAGGCGAACCCGGTGCCGTCGCGCACCTCTCACAACACCATGATCGAGGTGGCCTGGACCGTAATTCCGATCCTGATCCTGGTCGTGATTGCAATTCCGTCCTTCCGGCTGCTCTACAAGCAGCTCGACATCCCCGAATACGAAATGACCGTGAAGGCGATCGGTTACAAGTGGTACTGGGGTTATGAATATACCGACGAGGGCATGGGCGATCTCTACTTCGACAGCTACATGATCGGTGACCCGACGGATGCGGCGAAGACCCTGGCCGACCGCGAAGCTGTCGCCGCGGAGCGCGGCGTGACCCTGACCGAAGTGCCGCGCCTTCTTGCCGCTGACACAGAAATGGTTGTTCCCGTCGATACGACAGTGCGCGTGCAAGTTACCGCGGAGGATGTGATCCACGGGTTTGCGATGCCGTCCATGGGCCTCAAGATCGACGCGATCCCGGGACGTTTGAACGAGACATGGTTCCGCGCCCGTACCGAAGGCGTCTATTACGGCCAGTGCTCGGAGCTGTGCGGTGTAAACCACGCGTTCATGCCGATCGTGATCAGGGTGGTTTCGAAGGAGCAGTACCAGGCATGGGCTGCTGCCGCGCAGGACGACCTCGAAACGGCCAACAAACAGCTGATGGCATCCATCAACGAGGAAAAGAAGCTTGCACAAGGCAAGCGTGACGACATCTCCGTCGCCGCGAAGTAACGCGGCGGCCATCGGTTGACCGGCGAAGCGCGATGAGACGCAGCGTCGCCGAGAGAATCTAAAGAGGGAGCCCCAAATGGCTGCGAGCGAAGCACATGCGGCACACGACCATCCCTATGGATGGCGCCGGTGGGTCTATTCGACCAACCACAAAGACATCGGTCTGATGTATCTCATGTTCGCGATCTTTGCCGGGATCGTGGGTGGCGCACTCAGCGTCGGCATGCGGATGGAATTGCAGGATCCGGGGATGCAGATCTTCGGCAGCCCGCACATGTTCAACGTGTTCACGACGGCCCACGGCCTGATCATGATCTTCTTCATGGTCATGCCAGCCATGATCGGCGGCTATGCCAACTACTTCGTTCCGATCATGATCGGTGCGCCCGACATGGCGTTCCCGCGCATGAACAACATCTCTTTCTGGCTCCTGCCGCCCGCATTCCTGCTGCTGCTGCTGTCGCTCTTCGTCGAGGGTCCGAGCAACATGAACGGTGTTGGCGGTGGCTGGACAATCTACCCGCCTTTGTCGACATCGGGGCAGCCGGGTCCGGCCATGGACCTCGCGATCCTGTCGCTGCACATTGCGGGCGCGTCGTCCATCCTCGGTGCGATCAACTTCATCACCACGATCTTCAACATGCGTGCGCCGGGCATGACCCTGCACAAGATGCCGCTGTTTGCCTGGTCCGTGCTGATCACCGCGTTCCTGCTGCTGCTGTCGTTGCCGGTTCTGGCCGGTGCGATCACCATGCTCCTGACGGATCGTAACTTCGGAACCACCTTCTTCGATCCCGCCGGTGGCGGCGACCCGATCCTGTTCCAGCACCTGTTCTGGTTCTTCGGTCACCCGGAAGTATACATCCTCATCCTTCCGGGCTTCGGTATCGTCAGCCACATCATCTCGACCTTCTCGCGCAAGCCGATCTTCGGCTACCTGGGCATGGCCTACGCCATGGTTGCGATCGGCGTCGTCGGTTTCATCGTGTGGGCTCACCACATGTACACCGTCGGTATGTCGTCCGAGACACAGGCCTACTTCGTTGCCGCAACGATGGTGATCGCCGTTCCGACGGGGGTTAAGATCTTCTCCTGGATCGCGACGATGTGGGGTGGGTCGATCGAGTTCAAGACACCGATGGTGTGGGCGATCGGCTTCATCTTCCTCTTCACCGTCGGCGGTGTCACCGGGGTGCAACTGGCCAATGCCGGTCTCGACCGCGCGTTCCACGACACCTACTACGTGGTGGCCCACTTCCACTACGTCCTGTCGCTCGGCGCCGTATTCGCGATCTTTGCCGCCTGGTACTACTGGTTCCCGAAAATGTTCGGTTACATGTACAACGAGGCCATCGGCAAGGCGCACTTCTGGATCACCTTCATCGGCGTGAACCTCGTGTTCTTCCCGCAGCACTTCCTGGGCCTGAACGGCATGCCGCGCCGCTATGCCGACTACCCGGACGCGCTGGCTGGCTGGAACTTCGTGTCGTCCATCGGGTCCTATATTTCCGCATTTGCGGTTCTGGTCTTCCTATACGGCATCTACGAGGCATTCGCCAAGAAGCGGGCTGTTGGCAACAATCCGTGGGGCGAGGGGGCGACGACCCTGGAGTGGACGTTGTCTTCTCCGCCGCCGCACCACCAGTTCGAGACGCTGCCGCGGATCAAGTAAGACAAGTTCCGGGGTTTGTCCCCGGAAAGAAACGAGGCACCGCGCTGCCTGCCAGCGCGGTGCTCCCTTGAAAGAGTGTTGGACCAAGACGTCCTGTTCGCCGCCGGATGGCGGAGCGAACAAAACGACAAGTGAAGGGCATGCGTATGTCGCTCGCTGAGCGCCACGATACAATGGGTCAGGACACTGCCGCCTGGGATGGCGGCATGGGATCTGTGGGTGACTACGTGTCGCTCATGAAACCGCGCGTCATGTCGCTGGTGATCTTCACCGCGTTCGTCGGTCTGATGTTGGCCCCCGGATCCGTGCACCCGATCCTGGGCGCCGTTGCGATCCTTTGCATTGCGATCGGCGCCGGAGCGTCGGGTGCCCTGAACATGTGGTACGACGCTGACATCGACGAGGTCATGTCGCGGACGCGCAAACGCGCGATCCCGTCCGGCAAGATTTCCCGCGAAGAAGCGTTCGCGTTCGGCATGACGCTGTCGATCGGATCGGTGGTGACGCTCGGATTGCTGGTCAACTGGTTCGCCGGTGCCTTCCTCGCCTTCACGATCTTTTTCTATGTCGTCGTCTACACGATGTGGCTGAAACGTTCGACGCCGCAGAATATAGTCATTGGTGGGGCTGCCGGTGCGTTTCCTCCCATGATCGGCTGGGCTTCCGTGACCGGAAGCGTGAGCCTGGAAAGCTTCGTTCTTTTCCTCATCATCTTCATGTGGACGCCGCCGCACTTCTGGGCGCTGGCGCTGTTCAAGAGCGGTGACTACCGGTCGGCCGGCGTGCCGATGCTTCCTGTCGTGGCCGGCGAAACCAACACGCGCTACCAGATCCTGATCTATTCCGTGCTTCTGGCACCGATCGCTGTTGCGCCCTACCTGCTCGGCTACGCAAGCCCTGTCTATGGTGTGGCATCGGCTGCGCTCGGCGCGGTTTTTGTGGCGCTTGCGGCAGACGTCTGGCGCAAGCGGGACGGAGACATCGCTCGCCAGGCATGCATCCGACTGTTCAAATTTTCCATCTTCTACCTATTCATGCTCTTCGCCCTGTTGCTGGTCGAAAGCCTCGTTTCGGGAGCGTAGGATGATGGCGGAAGACGATCAGGGGGTCCGGCTGACCGAGGAACAGCAGAAGAAGCGCAGGTCGCGGTCGATCGCGATCGCACTGGCGCTGCTGGCACTCGTTGCGCTGTTTTATGTGGTCACTATCGTAAAGCTGGGGCCGAGTGTGATGGACAGGGCTCTGTAGGGAAAATCAAGTGAGCAGCGATCAGGACAAAAAAGCAGCGATGGCCAACAGCAACCGCAAGGTGGCGTTTGCCTGCGCGGGCATGTTCGGCCTGATGGTGGGCGCCTCATACGCTGCAGTTCCGCTCTACGATCTTTTCTGCCGCGTCACGGGTTTTGGCGGCACCCCTCAGATCGCCGAGAGCGAGAGCAACATGGTGATTGATCGCGTCATCACCGTGCGCTTCGACGGCAACGTCAACCAGCTGCCCTGGAAGTTCAAGCCCGAGCAGCGCTCTGTTTCCCTGAAAATGGGCGAAAGCGCGCAGCTTGCCTATGTGGCGACCAATGTCGGCGACAACATCACGGTCGGAACATCGACCTTCAATGTCTGGCCGCCGGCCGCCGGTGCCTACTTTAACAAACTGGACTGTTTCTGCTTCACGGAACAACCGCTTGAAGTCGGAGAAACCGTCGAGATGCCTGTGGTGTTCTTTGTCGATCCAGAGATGGACAAGGATCCTGAATTGAAGCACGTGAAGGAAATCACTTTGTCCTACACGTTCTTCCCGGTAGAAGAACCGGAACAACCTGTTGCAGCACGGGTCGAAGCACCTGGTGCTGAAACGAAATTGTGAGACTTGCGCAAGGCGCGCATGAAATGACTGTGTTTGGGGAGCTTGCCGATGGCTGAGGCACATACCAAGAACCACGACTACCACCTGGTGGAGCCGAGCCCGTGGCCCTTCATCGGGTCCGTCGGTGCGTTCATCATGGCGATCGGTGCAATCGCTTGGATGAAAGCGGCCGGAGGCAACGACTTCACGCTCTTCGGCATGAACCTTGCCGGCACCAGCTGGATGCTGTTTGCCGTCGGCCTGTTGGTGGTGCTCTACGTCATGTACGGCTGGTGGAGCGACACCATCAAGGAATCGCAGGAAGGTCACCATACGCGCGTCGTGTCGTTGCACCTGCGCTACGGTATGCTTCTGTTCATCGCGTCTGAGGTGATGTTCTTCGTCGCATGGTTCTGGGCTTATTTCGACGCGGCGCTTTTCGCCGGCGAGGCAATCCAGTTCAGCCGGGTTGAGGCGACCGGTGGGCATTGGCCGCCGGACGGCATCCTGACCTTCGATCCCTGGCATCTGCCGCTTCTGAACACGCTGATCCTGCTGTGTTCGGGCACGACCGTAACCTGGGCGCACCACGCGCTTCTCCACGATGACCGGGAAGGCCTGAAGTGGGGTCTCGTTCTTACCGTTCTCCTCGGCGTCCTGTTCACGATCGTTCAGGCTTACGAATACGGTCATGCCGCCTTCACCTTCGACGGCAACATCTACGGCGCAACCTTCTACATGGCGACCGGCTTCCACGGGTTCCACGTGATTGTCGGAACGATCTTCCTGCTGGTTTGCCTGCTGCGGGCGCTGGCTGGACAGTTCACGACCGAGAAGCACTTCGGTTTCGAGGCGGCTGCCTGGTACTGGCACTTCGTCGACGTGGTCTGGCTGTTCCTGTTCGTCGCCATCTACATCTGGGGCGCTGGAACGCCTGCACCGCACTAGGCCGGTTAATCTGCTCACTTGGAAACGCCCGGTCTGCATCACAGTCCGGGCGTTTTTGCTTCAGATGCCGAAAGAAGGATCATGGAAGACAAAGCGCACTTTCCGTCCGTGAACCCCGTATCGGCCGGGCTTTCCGGCAAATGTCCCCGCTGCGGCCAGGGCCGGTTGTTTGACGGTTTTCTGAGCGTGAAGGGATCCTGTGCCGCCTGCGGACTGGACTATTCCTTTGCAGACAGCGGCGATGGTCCGGCCGTATTCGTGATCATGCTCGTCGGCTTCGTGGTCGTGGGCCTGGTGCTTTTTGTCGAACTGTCGTTCCAGCCGCCCATATGGCTTCATCTGCTCTTGTGGCTGCCCCTCACGGTAATCCTCGCTGCATCCGTGTTGCGCCCCCTGAAGGGGCTGATGATCGCGCTGCAGTTCAGGCACAAGGCCGAAGAGGGCCGGTTGGATACAACCGGCGAAGAGTGAGCGTGCCGAGGCCCCTGAACAAAGAGACATGACCGCGCCATGGGTGGATTTAAGAAACTTGTCATTCCCGTAATAGCCGCTGCCATTGGCCTCACGATTCTCCTCAATCTCGGATTCTGGCAGCTCAATCGCCTGGAATGGAAGAGCGGCCTCATCGCACAGGTCGAGGAAGGCATCAGCAAACCGCCGGTAACCGCCCCGGGGCCTGACGCCTGGCAAGCCCTGGGGGAAGGCGACGACTATCTTCACGTTGTCCTGGAAGGGGCGTTCCTGGACGGAAACACCTTCTACTACACGGCGCTTTCCGATCCGACCGGCCCGCTCGGCGGACCGGGTGTCATGGTCTACACGCCGTTCAGGACCACAGCTGGCTGGACGGTCTTCGTCAATCGGGGGTTCCTGCCGCAGGATCTCGCCAATGAACCAAAGCGGAATGCTCTGCTGGCTCCCAAGGATAACGTTCAGGTCACAGGACTGCTGCGCTTGAGCGAAAAGCCGAACTGGACAACGCCGGAGCCGAATGCGGAGGACAAGTTATGGTTTGCGCGCGATACCGGCGCAATGGGAAGCGTTCTGGGCGTGGGCGCTGAAGGCCTTGCCCCGTACAGCATTGATCTGGATGCGAAGGCGACACCGGCGTCGGGTTTGCCGCAGGCGGGCGAAACCCTCGTCCGCTTCAAGAACGATCATCTTGGATATGCACTGACGTGGTTCGGGCTTGCAGCGACACTCGTCGGTGTTTTTCTCGCCTACGCGGCCAGCGTTCTGTGGCCGCGCAAGCAGGACAAGGAGGCTTAGCCGAGCGCTTCGAGAATGGCAGCCGCGCCGGTTTTCGTGGCTTCGCCCGGAGTATCTTCAACAGCCAGGAAAGTGACTTCGCCGTCCTTTGCTATCAGCGCGAAGCGCTGCGAGCGCAGGTGACCGAAGATGGGGGCCGGTCCGAGACCGAGGCCGATCGCTTCAACAAATTCTGCGCCGGTGTCGGCCAGGAAGGTAATCTTGCCACCCGTGTTCGACGCCTTTTCCCAGGCATCCATGACGAAGACGTCATTTACCGAGAGGACGGCGATCGTATCGACACCCTTGTTCTTCAGTGTTTCCGCATGTTCGACAAAGCCAGGCAGGTGGTTCATGTGACAGGTCGGCGTGAAAGCCCCGGGAACGCCGAATAGGACCAGCGTCTTGCCGCTCGACAGTTCGCCAATTGACATCTCGCCGGGCCCATCGGTGCCCATGATCTTGAATGTCGCGTCCGGAAGACGGTCCCCAACCTTGATTGTCATCTCGAATATCCCTTTGCTGGATGTCTGAACGAAGAAATCGTCAGTGGCAGACATAGGGCGTCTGCCGTCAAACGTCGAGGGGAGTCTTGTGCTGCGGGTTTGAAATCCAGCCTGCAAGGGGCCCTCTATTTCAGCCACTCGGGTTGGATGCGTTCGAGCTGCTCGATGCCCGACCCGTTGGCCGTCAGTACGAGCCTGAGCTGATCGTCGTCAGGAGCCGTCACCAGTCCCTTGGTTGAAAGACGCCAGACGGCGACCCCGTCGGCATTCGTAACAAGTTTCGGAAGTCCGATGAAGGAGCCCTCCGGACCAGCCGCAAAAAGGTCAACGTCGCGGTGGTCGCCCACCTGTGTCTCGATCATGATGTAGTCGCCGCCGTCGAAGGTCACCGATTTGAACTCGAGCCCATGTGCAGGGCCTGCGCCTGGAACCGCTGCAAGATCGCGTTGAACAAGTTTTCCGGCCAGTTTGTCGTTTCTGTCTTCTGGATGAAAGTCGAGCGAAAGCGACGCTTCGCCTGGAACACAGATATCCTTGCAGATGCCGAAAAAGACCTCGATCTCAAGCCGGGCCGGGTCTGCCGCACGCGCCGGGGTCACGAGAAACGGCAGCACGATGCCGTCATGATAGACAATCGATTCAGAAAAGCCGTCATTATACCGCTCCGGGACCGGATACAAGATGTCGAGCTCTCCGACGTTTTTTGAGTTTGTAACACTGATTTGAGGCGGTATGCCCGCTTCACCGGCATAGCGCCAATAGGTATGCCAGCCAGGCTCCATCAGGAACTCGAGGCCGGCCTTGTAGTGTCCGTCCTGCAAGGGCCCCGAGGAGATCAGGCGAACAGCCCCGCCATGAACCTCGACCCAGTCCGTCATGGCGGCCCGGGCGGTTGCCAGGGTGCACAGGAATGCAGCGAGAAATGTCAGGACCGTTTTTGTCATGTCGCCAGAGCTACACCAGTTTGGCAAGTGCGTCATCGGATGGTCCGGGAACGGACGGTCATAAACGCGTGACGGTCGCGTTATGCGGAAGTGAAACTCGGGATGAATCTTAGTCATTTTCAAGCCTTTGGCGACCTGGCAGATGGCCAGAACAACCAAATCCGAAGGACGGCAAAATCGCTGTACCTCGCAGCGTCACCGCACTTGACCGGGCAAAAAGCCTGCTCCACACACCCTTCCTGACGGGATTTCGCCATTTCGCATGCCATTTCAGTCTCATTTATGGGTCCATCACCTAGGTAGAAACAGTCATTAACAAAGCCATCCAAAAACGCTATGCTTCAGCCCTGATCGGCGAATGTCACAGAGTGTGTCGAGGTATGGATGACCGGAGCAGAGGAAACGGACTCTCTTGAAGGACAGTTTCTTATTGCAATGCCGAGCATGGCAGACAGCCGGTTCGAACATTCGGTAATCTACTTGTGTTCGCACTCCGATCAGGGCGCCATGGGTCTTGTTGTCAATCAGATCGCACGGCACCTCTCGCTTGAAGAACTTCTTATTCAGCTTGATATCCTCAATGACGAGAGTGCCATTCGTTTGCCGGACAGTGTTCGCGACATGAACGTTCACAAAGGCGGCCCCGTTGAAGTCGAGCGGGGTTTTGTCCTGCACAGCGACGACTTCATGCTCAACCAGTCGACGCTCACCATCGACAACGGGATTTGCCTGACGGCTACACTGGAGATTCTCCGCGCGCTCGCACAAGGTGACGGGCCGGAGCAGGCGATCCTGGCGCTTGGATATGCCGGTTGGGCCCCCGGGCAGCTTGAAAATGAAATTCAGGCGAATGGATGGCTGACGGCGCCTGCCGATCCTGAGATCCTTTTCGACACGGATTTTGATGCCAAGTGGCGCCGGGCACTCGGTTCCATGGGGATCGATCCGGCCATGCTTTACACCGATGCGGGGCATGCCTGATACCGATGCGGACTGCAGCCGCGCGCGCCTGTCCGCAGACGGTCATTGAATTCACCAAAACCGACTTGCACTTGATTGTTCTGGCGCGTAAGTCGCTTGGGTGGCATGTTGGACGTCAAATGTCAGGCGACACATGTGTTTCGGGTCTGATCGTCGGTGGGTGCGGGCGGCGCTCGCAGCGGAAAGGGGAAGTGGCAGGGTGAAATACAGCAGTACGCGCGGCGAAGCGCCGGTCTTGGAATTTTCCGATGTCCTGCTGCAGGGTCTTGCCCGCGACGGTGGTCTCTATCTTCCCGAAACCTGGCCGCAATTTGATGCCGGCACGATCGCTTCCTTTGCCGGCAGGCCCTACAGCGACGTTGCGTTGCAGATCATTCAGCCGTTCATCGGCGATGCGATTGCGCACGACGATCTGAAGGAGATGATCGATGAGGCCTACGCCGGGTTCAGGCACCCTGCGGTAACGCCGCTCGTCCAGACAGCCCCGAACACGTTCATCCTTGAACTGTTTCATGGACCGACACTCGCGTTCAAGGATGTTGCAATGCAGCTCCTTGGCCGCATGATGGATCATGTTCTGGCGCAGAAGGGACTTCGTGCGACCATAGTCGGGGCGACGTCCGGAGATACTGGCGGTGCGGCGATCGAGGCCTTTCGGGGCCGGGACCGGACCGACATCTTCATCCTGTTTCCAGATGGACGCGTGTCAAACGTCCAGCGCCGGCAGATGACAACCCCGGCAGAACCGAATGTGCACGCGCTGGCACTGACCGGAAATTTCGACGATTGCCAGGCGATCGTGAAAGGCATGTTCAACCATTTCTCTTTCCGGGACCGGGTTGCGCTTTCCGGTGTCAACTCGATCAACTGGGCACGGATCCTGGCGCAGATCGTCTACTACTTCGTTGCGGGCGTTGCCCTCGGAGCGCCGTCGCGCAAGGTGTCTTTCACGGTACCGACGGGCAATTTTGGTGACATCTTTGCAGGCTACGCGGCCATGAAAATGGGATTGCCGGTAGAGAAGCTGATTGTCGCCACCAACATGAATGACATTCTGGCGCGCACGCTCGAGACCGGCCGGTACGAGAAGCGCGGCGTCACTCCGACAATTTCGCCGTCGATGGATATCCAGGTCTCTTCCAACTTCGAGCGCCTCCTTGCCGAAGTGAGCGACCGCGATGGTGCAGCTGTTCGCCGGATGATGAACCAGCTGTCCCAGTCCGGCAGTTTCTCGATAGCGGAAGGCTCGCTTTCAAGGATCCGGGCGCATTTCGGGGCCGGACGAAGCAGCGAGACGCAAACAGCTGAAACGATAGCAGAGCTCTGGCAGGAGGCCGGATATCTGCTGGACCCGCACACCGCGATCGGCGTTCACGTGGCAAAAGATCACGACGACGGATCGGTGCCGATGGTGGTCCTGGGAACGGCGCATCCGGCAAAGTTTCCCGATGCGGTTGAAAATGCATCCGGTAATCGTCCAGAATTGCCTGATGACCTGAAGAACATGATGATTGCGGAGGAGCGCCAGCAGGTATTGTCGGCAGAACAGGACGTGGTGGAACGATACATCGAAAATCACGCCAGGGCCGTCACCGCCAGGGTGTAGCTATATGAAAGTACAAACAACGGTCCTGGATAACGGGATGACGGTCGTTACCGACCAGATGCCGTATCTGAAAACGGCGGCCCTGGGGGTGTGGGTGCGAACCGGATCCCGCGCGGAAACCGTGCAGCAGAACGGCATCACGCATCTGCTTGAGCACATGGCGTTCAAGGGCACCAAGACCAGAACCGCGCGCAGTATCGCGGAGGAGATCGAGGCCGTTGGCGGTGAATTGAACGCGTCGACAAGCATAGAACACACCAACTACTATGCGCGGATCCTGTCTGAAGATACCCCGCTGGCCGTCGATATACTGTCGGACATCCTGCAGAACTCGACCTTCGATGCACAGGAACTTGCCCGCGAACAGCACGTCATCCTGCAGGAGATCGGTGCGGCCAACGATTCTCCGGAAGATCAGGCCTTCGATCTGTTTCAGGGAACGGCCTGGCCGGACCAGGCGATCGGCCGTCCCATTCTCGGAACACCTGAAACCGTGCAGGGGTTCAACAGGGATGCGCTCAACGACTATCTGTCGGATCGTTACAGGGCTCCCGATATGGTTCTGGCTGCAGCCGGTGCTGTCGAGCATGATGAACTTGTTGCACTGGCACGGGAGAAATTCAGCGGCTTCAGCAGCGCGCCGGCGGCGGGCGACACGACCGCGCAATATCGCGGTGGCGAGACCCTTCGCAGCAAGGACCTGATGGAAGCACAGGTGCTCATCGGATTTGAAGGGCTGGCTTACAAGTCCGAGGATTATTACACCATCCAGATCCTTGCTTCCGTGCTGGGTGGCGGGATGTCGTCGCGGCTTTTCCAGGAAATCCGTGAAAAACACGGGCTGTGTTACGCGATCTACAGTTTCCACTGGGCGTTCTCCGACACCGGGCTCTTCGGGCTTCACGCGGCAACCAGTCATGATGACCTTGCCGCTCTCATGCCGATGATTGCCGATGAGCTCGTATCGGCAGCGCAGACGATTACCGACGAGGAAGTCGCGCGGTCGCGTGCGCAGATCCGGGCCGGTCTGATGATGGCCCTGGAAAGTCCTGCTGCGCGCGCAGGCCAGATCGCGCGGCAGATCCTGGTACATGGGCGTGTACTTGGACCAGACGAAATTTCGAGTAAGATCGAGGCTGTCACTGCGGAGGACATGCGCAGGGTGGCGCATGAAACCTTTGTCGGCACGGCACCAACGCTGACTGCGATTGGCCCCGTGGATGGCATCATGACGGTCGATGACCTTACGGGAAGACTGGAGCAGGGTCCGGTTTTACGGGCTGCCTCCTTGTAGACACGGAGTTCTGTGCATGGCGTTGCTACGGCCGGGATCTGCACCTGACGCCGAGCTGCTTATTGAAGCGGGGGGCTATTTCATGCGCCCGCCGCTCATGTGCGACTTCAAGGCCTGGGCCGAATTGCGCGAGGACAGCCGCGCCTTTCTCAAGCCGTGGGAACCCCTGTGGCCGTCTGACGATCTGACGAAATCCGGTTTCCGCCGCCGGTTGCGGCGCTACGCCCGGGATCGCAAGGAGGGCCGCAGCCTGACCTTCCTGCTGTTTCGTTCCAGAACGCAAGGCATCCTCGGCGGATTGACCCTCAGCAACATCCGGCGCGGTGTTAGCCAATCGGCAACTCTGGGCTACTGGATGGGCGAACGGCATGCCGGCAAGGGGCACATGTCGGCCGCCGTCGCCATGGTTTTGCCGTTTTGCTTCAACGTTCTGAACCTTCATCGCATCGAGGCGGCCTGCATTCCGGTCAACACACCCTCCATTCGCCTGCTTGAGAATGCCGGGTTTCGCCGCGAGGGTTATGCACGCAACTACCTGTTAATAAACGGAACTTGGCAGGACCATCTGCTGTTCGCCTGTCTCGCGGAAGACCACGCTGCGTTTTCAGAGAAAATTACGCCCAGCGTAGAGGGTATGCTGAAAGAATTCTTGTGACATGAGCCACAACCCGGTAGTTCTTCGCTCCATGTCGATTTTTTCACCGGATCAGATCCTTAATTTGATCAGACGTACATTTCTTGTCTTTTGCACTGTTGTTGCGGCGCTTGCAGGCGCGCCTGCATTCGCTCTCGAGCCGATCCCGGTTCCGATCGATGTCGAAGCGCTGGACGTAACCGACTCGATCGAGATGCACCGGGATGCCGGAACACGCCTGCAGGTGTCGACCGCGCCGGGCGCGGACGGGATCGTGCGCCGGATTGAAGTGCCCTCGCGCGACGGAAGCAACACCAACTGGGCCGTCTTCGCGCTGGCCAACACGAGCGATGAACAGATCGACCGCCTGATTGTCGTTCCAAACTACAAGCTGGACGGATCGGATCTTTTCTGGCCGGACCTCGGATCGTCACGCATCACCGCAATCACTCCGAGCCAGGGCATCGCGCCGGTCCGTCTCAAGAGCCTTGAAGCGGATGTCTTCCTGGTGACGCTCGATCCCGGTTCGATTGTCACCTTCGTCGCGGAACTGACCACGCCGAACCTGCCTGAAGTGCGGATCTGGGAGCCGGACGTCTACAAGGAAACCATCAACGCCTATACCCTTTACCGAGGCATTATTCTCGGCATATCCGGTCTGCTCGCGCTGTTCCTGACGATCCTCTTCGTGGTCAAGGGCACGGTGATGTTCCCGGCCACGGCCGCGCTTGCTTGGTCCGTCCTGGCCTATCTGTGTATCGACTTCGGTTTCTGGGGCCTTGTCTTCAATCTCGACGGCGGCAGCAGTCAGCTGGCGCGCGCCTGTGCCGAGGTCATGCTCGCGGCAAGTTTGCTGATCTTCCTTTACGCCTACCTCAATCTCAATCGCTGGAACATACACTATTCCCATCTTGCGCTGACAACGTTGATCCTGATTCTCGGCCTGCTCGGTGTTGCGGTCTGGGACCCATCCATCGCCGCGGGGATTGCCCGTCTTTCGCTCGCCGTCATCGGCGCTCTCGGCTTTGTCACGATCGTCGTTCTGGCCTTCCAGCATTTTGATCGTGCAATCCTGCTGATCCCGACCTGGTGCCTTCTGATCGCCTGGCTGGTCGGATCGGGGATGACCATAACCGGCTACCTTTCCAACGATATCGTTCAGCCGGCGCTTGGCGGCGGTCTCGTGCTCATCGTCCTCCTGATCGGCTTCACCGTCATGCAGCATGCTTTTGCGGGCGGCGCCATCGCACAAGGCCTCATTTCCGACGTCGAACGCAAGGCACTCGCACTCACGGGCTCGGGAGACATCATCTGGGACTGGGACATCGACCGTGACCGCATTTACACTGGCAACGAAGTCGAAGAACTCCTCAACCTGAAGCGCGGAGCCCTGGAAGGCCCGGCACGCGATTGGCTGGAAGTTCTGCACCCTCAGGATCGGGACCGGTTCCGGGCAACGCTGGACGCCGTCATCGACCAGCGCCGCGGCAAGGTCATGCAAACGTTCCGGCTGAGATCGGAAGACGGCCACTTCCGCTGGTTCCGCTTGCGGGCGCGGCCGATAATCGGGGCTGATGGCGAAGTCATAAGGTGTGTCGGCACTCTGCTTGACGTGACGGAGGAACGCACAGCGGAAGAACGTCTGCTCCACGATGCAGTGCACGACAACCTCACTGGCCTGCCCAACAGGGAACTCTTCGTCGACCGCTTGCGCACGAGTGTGGTCCGATCTAAGGCGGAAGAAACATCGAAGCCGACGCTTCTGGTCCTCAATCTGGATCGTTTCAAGCAGGTCAATGACAGCATCGGCCTGTCGGCCGGTGACAGCATTTTGCTGACAGTCGCACGCCGGCTCGGGCGCCTGATCGGCCAGCAGGACACGCTCGGACGCCTGTCGGGTGACCAGTACGGGCTGGTTCTGCTGTCCGAGCAGGAACCGGACAGGATCGTGGCCCTGGCCGATGCACTGCGAAAGGCGGTGCGTGCGCCGATTACGTTTGGAGACCGCGAAATCTTCCTGACTTGTTCGGTGGGCATTGCCTTCTTTGAAGGCGGCAAGCAGGCGGTCGAAGACATGCTGACCAATGCGGAGATTGCGCTCAACCATGCCAAGCGGCTCGGCGGCGACCGGCAGGAAGTGTTCCGTCCGATCCTGAGGCCGCTCGACAAAAACATCGTGGATCTCGAAGCGGACCTGCGGGACGCGATCAAGAAGGAGACACTCGGTGTCTTTTTTCAGCCAATCGTTCGCCTCGAGGATCAATCCATCGCGGGCTACGAGGTCCTGGCGCGTTGGAACCATCCAAAGCGCGGCAAGATTGCGCCTTCCGAATTCATACCGATTGCCGAACAGTCCGGGCTCATCAACGAATTGGGGATGTATGTTCTCGACAAGGGGGCTCAGCAACTTGCGTTCTGGCAGCGGGAATACCCGATGCAGCGGCCTCTGTTCGTATCCGTCAACCTGTCGTCAAGGCAGCTGTTGAAGCAGGACCTCATCAACGATGTGAAAGCCGTTCTGTCCAGAACATCGCTCGAACCGGGAACCTTGAAGCTGGAACTGACGGAATCACTCGTCATGTCCAATCCGGAGTACTCGGCAAAGGTGCTTGAACGGCTCCGCAGCCTGGGAGCCGGCCTCTCGCTCGACGATTTTGGAACCGGTCACTCGTCGCTGTCCTACCTGCAGCGTTTCCCATTCGACACGATCAAGATCGACCAGTCCTTCGTGAAGCCGAACAACTCGTCCGCGAGATCGGTCCTTCTGCGCACGATCGTTGCGATGGGACATGATCTGGGCATGTCGGTGGTTGCCGAGGGCGCGGAGAGCGAAGGCGACGCGCTTGAGCTCTATCAGCTCGGCTGCGAATACGCCCAGGGCTTCTTCTTCGGAGAAGCGATGTCCTCGTCCGAAGCCACCAAGATGCTTCGGAAGATGCCGGCAGAGGCAGAGAGCGCTTAAACCCGCCTGCACGGGGGTCTTGTCAGGGAACCAGCACGGGAACGGTTTTTTCGGTCTTCCGGATATCGATGGGCGTTGCGCCGAACGGGTCGCCATCGATCTGAGCGGCAACCGGCTGTGAAGAGGAGATCTTCGCTGTTGAGAATGATCTCACGGCCGCCCCCTTCGCCTTGTGGATGCGTCCCATCATCAGTGCGATGCCGTATTGAAGGGAGGACCATGGGTCGTCCCGCTCAAGCACGAGCATATGCAGGCTGGGATCGGTCGCACCACCCGGACAGATCACGAAGGGACCGCCGTAGTGGCGCGCGTTGCTGGCAACCGCGAACTTTCCCGAAAGTGTTTCGCCATCAAGCAGAATATCCAGTTTGGTCGCCTTGCGCCTGAAGGCGATCTTCAGCGCCGTAATGACGTAGGCAAGCTTGCCCAGCTTTCTCTTGAGGGCGAGTGGAACGGCGTGAACAACCTCCGCATCGAAACCGCTGGACGCCATCAGAACGAATGGTCTTCCGTTGGCGAGACCGAAATGGAGCGGCTTTGTTTTCTGGCGTCTGATCATTTCGGCAATGGCGCGCGGATTGCGCGGCAGGCCAAGTTCCAGCGCAAGAACGTTCGCGGTTCCAAACGGGATGACGGCGAGTTGCGGTGGATTGGGATGGTTCTGCAGGCCGGTCAGGGCTTCGTTGATCGACCCGTCGCCTCCGGCAATGACGAGTGTGCGAACGTTGAAGTTCGGGTCTGAGCAGGTCTCACCGATTTCGCCCGCGTGTTTCGTGAGCCTGATGATCGTCCGGAAACCCAGGTCCTCGAGACGGGTGCGAACGCTGTCCAGGAAGTCGGCTTTGTATCCGCCGGACGTCGGGTTTGCCATGATGAGGACCGAACCTGGCATGTCCGGCGCCGATGGGCGCTTGGAAATCGGGGCCGACCACCAGAATACTCTCACGTAATGTCCTTTTCCGTTCGGAAGATGAAATCAGTCGCCGTTCTTATAAGGGGCCATGCCGCCGCGCGCCAGTTCATCTGCACGTTCGTTGTCAGGATGACCGGCATGGCCCTTGACCCAATGCCAGGTGACATCGTGGCGCTGTTGCGCTTCATCGAGGGCTTGCCACAGATCTGCATTCTTCACCGGCTTGTTGCTGCTCGTGCGCCAGTTCTTGCGCTTCCAGCCTTCCAGCCATTCGCGAATACCGCTGCGCACGTAGGTGCTGTCTGTGTACAGGTCGATGGCACAGGGCCGCTTGAGGGCATTCAGGGCTTCGATGGCTGCCGTCAGTTCCATGCGGTTGTTGGTGGTCTCCGGTTCGCCGCCCTTGAGTTCTTTCTCGTGTTCACCGAAGCGCAGCAGGACGCCCCAGCCACCCGGTCCCGGATTGCCCGAACACGCACCATCCGTAAAAATCGTCACGCGGTTCTGAGCCGTCATCGTTCCAGTCCATAGGCCTGCGTTCCCTCGATCGTCTGGTGGAAACGAAGCTTCTTGAGATATTCCAGGGGGTCCTTGGGTGTGACGAGCGCGCCTTCGGGCACGCTCAGCCAGTCGTACAGCCGCGTGAGCAGAAACCTCAGCGCAGCCCCCCGGCACAGCGTGGGCAACGACGTGTATTCATCGGCCTCCAGAGGCCGCACGCTAGTGTAGCCCTTCAACAACGCCCGGGCCTTGGTCACATTGAAAGACAGGTCTTTTTCGAAACACCAGGCATTCAGGCAGATCGCGATGTCATAGGCCAGCGCGTCATTGCAGGCGAAGTAGAAGTCGATCAATCCGGAGAGTTCTTCACCCAGAAAGAACACGTTGTCCGGAAACAGATCGGCATGAATGACACCGCTCGGCAGATTGTGCGGCCAGACTTTTTCAAGGTGATCCAGTTCGTTCGCAATTTCGGTCCCGAGCCCGGGAAAGACGTCGTCGCTGCGGTCGCGGCATTGATCAAACAGCGGCCGCCAGCCATCTACGTTCAGCGCGTTGGTTCGAAACCCCTCGTAGTCACGCCCGTCCAGATGCAGCTCGGCCATCGCCTTGCCGAGTTCGGCGCAGTGTTCGACCCGCGGTCTCTTGACCCACATCCCTTCCAGAAAGGTTACAAGCGCGGCAGGGCGTCCGGCCAATTCGCCGAGCAGCTTGCCGTCTCGCGATGGGACCGGCGTCGGGCACGACAGGCCCTTGCCGGCGAGATGCTGGAGCAGGTTCAGGAAGAACGGCAGGTCATCCGGGTTTACGCGCTTTTCATAGAGCGTGAGAATGTAGGAGGCCTTGTCTGTGTGAACCAGAAAGTTGCTGTTCTCGACGCCCTCGGCAATGCCTTTGAAAGAAAGCAGGCGCCCGACATCGTAAGAGCCGATGAAGGCCTGCAGCTCCTCATCGGTCACCTCGGTATAAACGGCCATCTTGTTATCCGGTCGCTGCCCGGGGGGAGGAGACCACGTCTCTGAGTTCCCGCGGCAGATTGAAGGAAATGGTTTCTTCTGCCGTCCGCACGGTCTCGACGGTGACATCGAAACGCTGCGCAAACGCGTCGATGATTTCTTCCACGAGGGTTTCCGGCGCGGACGCGCCGGCAGTCAGTCCGAGCGAATCTATGCCGTCAAATTCGGGCCAGTCGATATCGCTTGCACGCTGGATCAAAACGGCAACCCGGCAGCCCGCTCTCTCGGCGACTTCGCGCAGTCGCTGCGAGTTCGAAGAATTCGGGGCGCCCACGACAACCATTGCATCCACACTGGGCGCGACATGTTTGACCGCTTCCTGGCGGTTCGTGGTCGCGTAGCAGATGTCTTCCTTGTGTGGGGCAACGATGTCGGGAAAGCGTTCTTTAAGCACCGCGACAATGCCTGCCGTGTCGTCGACCGAGAGGGTCGTCTGCGTGATATAGGCGAGGTGCTTGTCCGATTTCGGTTGGAAGCTGTGCGCGTCGTCTTCAGTTTCAATGAGCGCGACCGTGCCCTCCGGCAACTGGCCCATGGTTCCGATGACTTCCGGATGGCCGGCGTGCCCGATCAGAAGCACTTCCCGGTCGCGGCGGTCGTGGATCTGCGCTTCCTTGTGAACCTTGGAGACCAACGGGCAGGTCGCGTCCAGGAAAAACATGTTTCGCGCCTGCGCATCTTCCGGGACGGATTTCGGAACGCCATGCGCCGAGAAAATGACCGGCCTGTCGACGTCTTGTGCGGGAATCTCGTCCAGTTCCTCGACAAACACCGCGCCTTTTGCCTTCAATCCGTCGACGACGAATTTGTTATGCACGATCTCGTGACGCACGTAGACCGGGCGGCCGTATTTTTCGAGCGCCAATTCGACGATCTGGATTGCTCTGTCAACGCCCGCGCAAAACCCGCGTGGTGCGCAAAGGCGTATTGTAAGCGGCGGTTTGTTCTGCTCGGCGATGCTCATTTTGCCCTTTCAGCAAATCCGTATAGCCGCAATAAGGGGTTCAAGCTGTTTCCTGTCAAGTCGGGTGTGCGGAACTGCGCACTATTTCAGCCACATTGTACTGCTTGAAGCTTTCCGGTGAAGTGATCTCGCCAAGGATCGGTCTTCCTGCTATGACACTCCGCCATGTTGCTGTTCGATCCAATGGAAAGACGATGATCACTGCGTTCCAGGCCGTTGCAAATGTCAAACTGAAAACCGGCCTGTCGGCCGTCATCTGCGCCGCAGCATTGGCCGGATGCGGTGGCGGTGCCGACAGCCTCGCGGGCAAGGTCATCAGCGGCGGCCAGGAACCGATCGAGATTTCTCCCGCAACCTTCGCTCCTCCGGTCGCCTGTCCGCCGATGGAACTGAAATCGAATACCTTCCTGATCCGGAACTATGAACGCGGGAAACAGGACGAATCGGAGGGCCTGCTCTACCAGGCGACGGTTGAAGACTGGGCGAACAGCTGTACGCAGGAAGCCGATGGTGCACGGCGCATGAAGGTCGGTCTTTCTGGTGATGTGACGCCCGGGCCTGCCTGGAAGGGCGGCGAAGTGAAACTGCCGCTTCGCGTTGCGGTCGTCCCGGGCGGATCCGACGCCGAACCCATCAGTTCCGAGGTTCTGACGGTTCCGGTCACGCTGACCCCGGGGGCTCCGGCGGAAAAGTGGACATTGATTGAAGACAAGTTCACGATACCGCAGGGTGCAAGCGTCAAGGTCGTGTTTGGCTTCGACGAAGGGCGTCGCCGCTAGGCCTGAGCAGCGGCATTTCGCGCTCTCTTCGATCGAGCGGATTTCTTGCAGTTTATCCCATATTGACAAGGGCATGCAGCCCTCCCACAATCCGTTTCCACTCAGGGTCGTGCCCTGGTGGCGCGTTTTGCGCGCTTGTCCCAAGCGGGAGAAATCGGGCAGGAAAGCCCGGTGCCGAAGGAGCAACCGCCCCGGAAACTCTCAGGCAAAAAGGACCGCAGGGGAAAAAACGCTCTGGAAAGCAGTGCTCCGCCTTGCCTTTTGCGGACTGCTCACCGACGGAGTAGCTGCCGGATGCAGTCTTCGCGTCCTGCAGGAAATCTCTCAGGTTCTCGGACAGAGGGGGTGCTGGCAAGCAGAGGTCTTGGGATCTTGCCTGATGACTGCGCTCTGAACACGGGGACGGCGGATGACCGGTGACACTGAAGTGCCATTCTTGATGCAGTCGAAAGTTCAGGAATTTCGGCTCACGAATCACCGGTTTATGTGCAGCCCGTTCCCGCTTTCCCAAAGGGCTCCTCTCACTTTGTCCCGGACAACCCTGACACAGGATGACGACATGACGACCTATTACTCAAAAGATCACGAATGGATTTCCGTCGAGGCAGGCGTGGCAACCGTCGGCATTACGACCTATGCGCAAGAGCAGCTTGGCGATGTGGTCTACGTCGAACTGCCAGAGGTCGGAGCCGAGATTGCCCAGGGCGACGAGGCCGGCGTCGTGGAATCGGTCAAGGCCGCGAGTGAAGTGTATGCGCCGATCGATGGCGAGGTTGTTGAGGTCAACGAGGCGCTTGCCGAGGAGCCGGGGAAGGTCAACGAGGATCCGGAAGGCGCAGCGTGGTTTCTGAAGATGAAGGTCGGCAATGAAAGCCAGCTGACCGAGTTGCTCGACATGGCAGGCTACAAGGCCTTTCTGGAGACTTTGTGAGCCATGGCGGGGCATTTCTACAAGGCTCTGGTGGAGTGGGCCTGCGACGGTGACTACGCGGCAAATGCGTATTCGCGCGGACATATCTGGCGGTTTGATGGCGGGCTCGAAGTTCCCGCCAGCGCCTCGCCCACTGTGGTTCCCCTGCCGCATTCGGTGGAAGCGGCCGTCGACCCGGAAGAGGCGTTCGTGGCGGCGATCTCGTCATGCCACATGCTCTGGTTTCTCGACCTTGCAAGGCGCGCGAATTTCAATGTCGCGAGCTATAGCGACCACGCGGAGGGCGAAATGAGCCGTGTTGCACGTGGCAAGATGGCAATCACCAAAGTCGTGCTGCGGCCCGAAATCACACTGATCGGGACCGAAAAGCCGGACCAGGAGTGGCTGACCGCGATTCACGAAAAAGCGCATGACGTCTGCTTCATCGCCAACTCCGTCAAGTGCGAGATCGTCGTGGCACCGGAACCGGTGAAGCTGGTCGCGCCCTGATGGGAATGTGACGCGCGGTTCCGTTGTGTCGTGAAAGTGCCCCGGCCAAGCGCCGGGGTTTTTGTTTCCTGCGGTTCGATCGTGTATGCGGATCGAAATCGTATATTGACAACTTTATTGTCAGTATGGCAATAAAGTTGTCAAAGAGGCCGGCAATGAAAAAATCCGTTGAACTATATGAGATTGTCCGTTTGATCCGGCCGGTTCATCGCCGCCTGGCCCGCGCGGTGGAGGCCAAGTTGAATGGTACGGGTGTGACGGTCGGCATGCGGGCGGTGATGGAAGTTCTCAGCGAAGCCGGACCGCTTTCGGTTCCCGACACCGCACGAACGCTGTTTCTCGCGCGCCAGCAGATTCAGCTTTTGATGAACGCGCTCGAGGACGGAGAATTTGTCGCGCGCCAGCCGAATCCGGCGCACAAACGCTCGCCCCTCTTCAGTCTGAGCGAACGGGGCCACTCTGTCTTTGCTGAAATCCGGGCTTCGGAAAACGAAGAAATCGAGATGATCTGTGAACTGTTCTCCGAGCAGGATCTCAGGTCTTCTCAGCAGGTACTCTGCGCCATGCTCGATCATTTTGCCGAATATGAGGACGATCCCAATCGTCCGAGACCTTTCTGACAACGCCAACTCAGGAGTGAAACGATGATTGGACTATGGAGCGCGGTCGGACTGTTTGCCGTCGTCCTGGCAGGTCTGGTTCTCTACACGTTCAAAGTCATGCGCAAGATAGGCACGCCGACACGCGGGGACAGGATCGATCCCGGCGGACGCCCGAACGCGGCTCTGCTTGTGATTGACGTGCAGGAGGATTTCACGCGCAGCAAAGCCGCAAACGCCTTCGAACCCGGCTCTCGGGATGCCGCCATCGCCGACATCAACCAATCCATTGCGTCAGCGCGCGCGGCCGGAACCGGGGTGGTCTTCATAAAGCATGTGTTTCGGGACAAGCTGGCGATCCTTCTCATGAAAATGGTCGCAAAAGGCGTGGGTACGCCGGGCCGGGAAGGGTTGCGGATTGACCCGGCTCTGGAGACGGGAGACGCCCCGGTCTTTGAAAAGTCGGTCGGAGACGCCTTTTCCAGCACGACATTCGAGGACTGGTTGGCCACCAGGAACGTGGGACGGCTCACGCTCGTCGGGCTGGATTCATGTCACTGCGTGCAATTGACGGCAAAGGGCGCACTTTCTCGGGGCTATCAGGTCGAGATCAGGGAAACCGGAACCCTGACGGCAACGCCGCAAAAATGGGGTCCGCTGAAACGGGAACTTGGCGACGCGGGTGCCGTGTTCAGTTGACGAATATGAAAACCGACAATGTGTGATCTTTGCGACGGACAGGACATGTGGCACGGTTACGTTGCGATATGTCGTTGGGCACACCCGTCGGAGGAACCATGTTTCGACCGCTAGTTTTGGCAATTACAGCATTTTCCGTTTTTTCTTCAGTTTCCCAGGCGGCCGACAGGGTTGCCATCGTCTTTGACGGCTCCGGCTCCATGTGGGGGCAGATCGAAGGCCGGACCAAGATTGAAATTGCACGCGACGCGATGTCCGGGGTGCTCGGCAATCTGCCGGGTGATCTGGAACTCGGACTGTTCGCATACGGCCACCGGGAAAAGGGCAACTGTTCCGATATCGAACTGATCGTTCCACCGGGTGCCGGCACGGCTTCTGCCATCAAGGCGGCAACCGAAGGCATTACGCCAAAAGGCAAGACGCCGCTGTCGGCTGCTGTCCGGCAGGCCGCCGAAACGCTTCGCTTCACCGAGGACAAGGCAACCGTCGTGCTGGTAACCGACGGGATCGAGACCTGCAATGCCGACCCCTGCGCCCTTGGCAACGAACTTGCGAAATTGGGCGTGAACTTCACCGCCCACGTGATCGGCTTCGGACTGAGCGAAGAAGAAGGCCGCCAGGTTGCCTGCCTCGCGGAAAACACCGGCGGGCTCTACATACAGGCGGGAAGCACGGAGGAACTCTCCGACGCCCTGACCGCGACGGTGGAAACTGTTCCTGTCAAGGAAGCGGCCGCGCAACCCGCCCAATTGCCCGAGGCGTCGCTGGACGCGCCGGACCAGGCGGAAATCGGTTCCCGGATCGACGTCGCGTGGCAAGGGCCGGGCGGACGCTACGACCAGATAGAATTCCATGATCCGGCGGCCCGTGGCGGCGAGGGCAAACGCCTGCGCTCCAAGTCGATCGTCAATGGCGACTTTGACAACAACCGGGTCGCCATAACGGTGGTGACCGAACCCGGCACCTATGAACTCCGCTACTGGGACGGCTCCGGACGCCAGATCCTGGCAACACGCGTTATCGAAGTGACCCCGGCGGAGGTGGCTCTCTTCGCACCCGATGAGATCGCAATGGCCCGGCCTGTGACCGTCGAATGGATCGGTCCGGGCGGGCGCTACGATGCCGTCGAACTCTATGACGCAAGCGCTCGTGGCGGCGAAGGCAAGGTGCTGCACAACAAGCGGCTTCGCAACGATGACTTCGACAACAACAAGGTGACGATGCCGACACCGGCAAAGCCGGGCACCTATCAGCTGCGTTACTACGCCGGAGAGGACAAGGCGGTTCTGGCGACCCGCCCGCTGGAGATCCTGGACGCTGCGGTCATGCTCGAAACGGAAGAAGCGGCGGAAGCCGGCAAGCCGATCGTGGTCGACTGGGTCGGCCCCGGCGCCCGCTACGACAGCGTCAAGCTGGTTGATCCCGCAAATGGCAAGAAACTCCACGAAAAACGCCTGAGAAATGATGACTTTGAGAACCAGAGAGTGACCTTGCCCGGTCCGGTGAAGGCCGGTCCCTACGAACTCCAGTATTACAACGGCGACAACAAGGCGGTTCTGGCGTCGATACCGATCGAAGTAACGGCGGCCATTGTTGACCTTGAAGCTCCGGACGAAATCGGTCAGGGCCGGCACCTCACGGTGACCTGGACCGGTCCGGGTGCACGTTATGACAGCGTGCAGTTCTTCGATCCCAGGGCGCGTGCGGGAGACGGCCGCGTTGTGCACCAGAAACGTCTGCGCAATGACGACTTCGACAACACCAAGGTCACACTTCCGAGTGCTGCGAAACCTGGCGATTACGAGTTGCGGTACTTCAACGGCGACAACAAGACCGTTCTGCTCACCCGTCCGATCAGGGTTGTGCCGCTTGAACTGTCGATCGACGGCCCCGAAAGCGTTGAGGCGGAAACGAAGTTCTCGGTTTCCTGGAAAGGACCGGGCGCGCGGTATGATTCAGTGCAGATCTGGGATCCGGCAGGTCGTGGCGGCAACGGCCGCGCTGTGTCCGAAAGACGTGTCTGGTCGGGCGACATCGATGCGCAGTCCGTCAGTCTGACCGCGCCGAAGGAAGCCGGGAGTTACGAGCTTCGTTACTTCAACGGAGACAACAAGGCCGTGCTTTTCACCCGCCCGCTTTCAGTACAGTGATTGCAGTCATTTCGCGCGCCGCCATGTCCTGCGCGCCGGCGCACGAAAACCAAACGTTATCCTTCGTGGTTCTAAATGGTTCAATAAAATGATTTTTCACTTGATGTTGGGCAGGCGGCAACCCTGCGAAATGACCCACCGTCTGATGCACACGCGTAGACCGCATGTCGGCGCACCCGACCAACTCCAACTGGACCTTCGCCATGGTCTGCCGCAAGAGTGGCTGCTTTTTGAAGGCATTTCCCGCGAAGACTGGTTGACCCACGAGAATTACGGTCCGGTTTCGGAGCTTTGGCTCAATCGCCACGATGGGTTTCGCAACATGGGCAACACCTTGTTTGCACTGTTGAAGCAGTACCGGGAGGGTCAACTGCCGATCGAGCGTTTCACCGCCATGCTCGCACCTCAGCTGCAGCATTTTCTGTCGGAGCTCCACACACATAACATGCTGGAGGATCAGCAGTATTTTCCCGCTCTTCTGGAGGCCGAGAAGGGACTGTTGCCGGGGATGGAACTTCTGGAAAGCGACCACGCACTCTTGCACCGGAAAATGGAAGCTGTCGTACAGCAAGCCACTCAGATGTTCGTCAGCGTCCGGGAAGGGAACCTTGACGCAATCAGCACCGCCACGGACGGCTATGACCAGGCAAACTTCGCCATGCTCATGGCGCTCAAGCGGCATCTCACGGATGAAGAGGACCTGATCATGCCGGTTTTGCTGGGGCGGGGAGAAGATGAGATTGCGTTGTCTTGAGAAGAGCGGCGATTCGGCATCCCATCAGCGGTTTCGAACCAGGGTACGGACTCAGAAATGCAGCCGATTTGGCGGCAGAAATGGCAAAATCTCGGCTGGAAGCGTGCGCAGAGCGGGCTTTGTGCCCGGTCAAGCGCGGTGATGCTGCGAGGTGCAGCCATTTTGCCGTCCTTCGGATTTGGCCGTTTTGGCCATCTGCCACGTCGCGAAAGGCTTGAAAATGAACCACATTTCCTGCGCTTTCGCTTCTCGCAGTTGGTCAAAACGATCCAAACCAAATTGACTGCATTTCTGAGTCCGTACCCTTGTGCCTTGACACCGCGGTCGCATTAACGCATCTAGACTGACATGACCAAGACGAGCGCATCCTTCGTATATTTTTATTACGTCACCGACATACTGGCGGCTGCGTAGGATCTTGCTCATCTCATAGAAACCTCAAAAGCCGCCGCGTCAGGCGGCTTTTTGGTTTCAAGGGCTCCTGGCGGGAAAACCAGGAAGCTCGAAATGACCAAGCATATGATCGAAGCCGGAAAGCCGGCAACCAAGCTCAAATCGGAGGCACTTGCCGTGCTTCTGGAACGCGGCCTCGTGCACCAGTGTACGGATGTCGAGGCCCTCGATACCAGGTTGTCCCAAGGGCCGGTCACTGCCTACGCCGGGTTCGACGCGACGGCTGCCAGCCTTCACGTGGGTCACCTGATGCCGCTGATGACCATGCGCTGGCTGCAGAAACTCGGCCATCGCCCGATCATCGTTCTCGGCGGCGGGACCAGCCAGATCGGCGACCCGAGCTTTCGCAACGATGCCAGGCCGTTGCTGGAGGAGCGCCAGATCTCGGCCAACATCGCAACCATCCGCCGTTCGGTCGAGCGGCTCGTTGACATGAACGGTCCCGACGGCGCCCTCCTGGTCGACAACGCGGAGTGGCTTAATGAATTCCGCTTCCTGGAATTTCTCCGCGATTATGGCTCCCAGTTCACCGTCAACCGCATGATGACCTTCGACAGCGTCAAGTCGCGGCTCGACGCACAGATGCCGCTGACGGTTCTGGAATTCTGCTACATGATGCTTCAGGCGGTTGATTTCCTGGAGTTGGCAAAACGTCATGATTGCGTGCTGCAGGTCGGCGGTTCCGACCAGTGGGGCAACATCGTTAACGGCGTTGACCTCGGCCGGCGCGATGGCCGCAAGCTTCACGGTCTGACGGTCCCGCTGCTGACGACTGCAAGTGGAGCGAAAATGGGCAAGACTGCAGCCGGTGCTGTCTGGCTGCACCCGGAACATCTGTCGCCGTTCGGCTTCTGGCAATTCTGGCGCAACACGGCGGACGCCGACGTTGGCAAATGCCTGCGCCTGTTCACGGAACTGCCGATCAGTGAAGTTGAAAGGCTCTCCGCACTCGACGGTGCTGAACTCAACGAGGCCAAGAAGGTTCTGGCAAATCAGGTCACGGCCATTGTACACGGACCCGAGGAAGCCCGCGCGGCCCTGCAGCAGGGAGATGCGCTCTTCGCTGGTGAAGGTGAGATCCTTGAGCCCACGCACATGCTGCCTCTCGCGCGTCTCGCGGAAGGTCTCGGTCTGCTGGAGCTTGTCGTTGCAATCGGATTTGCGGCCTCCAACGGCGAAGCGCGCCGTCTGGTGGAAGGCGGCGGTGTGCGTCTCAACAGCCGGATCGTCGACGACCCGAAACGCCGGATCGCCATCGGTGACCTGAAGGCAAATGACAGGCTGGCCGTGTCGGTCGGCAAACGCCGCAAGGCGCTGGTCGGGTTTGAGTGAGTAGGAGACGCCCTTCACGGTCGAGAGGCAATGGCCTGGATTGCCAGATCAAGTCTGGCAATGACGATTGATATGAAGGGGTGAATTCGCACTCCCAGGCTCCGCAAAACCCTCTTCACCCAGAGGGCCAATCGCCTGTTTCGAAGGATATCCGGCTCGCTCAGAGCACGCGCCGCATCCTTCGTCACAGCGCTGAGCGCTTCCTCAGGATCAGGGCCTGTTCCCATTTGGTCATCCCGGCCAAGCGCAGCGCTTCGAGCTCCGTGCCTTTCCGGCCCTGGATCTCCGCTCCGCTTCGTCCGGGAGAAAGATGGACGCATTCAGGCTTTGATTTGAACGTCAGGCGTTGATCGGCTTTGAGCGGATGGATCCAACTCAGCAGGGTCGTGATCGGATACCAGCTCGCAAGGCTCTATTGTCCCGGCATAGCCGAAGACCTTGCCGACGAGCGGAAAACTGACTTCAACCGACAAGCTGTAACGGTCGTCCACCACGCGTTCTCGACCCGTTGCCTTCGGTGCAAGTGCTTTTGGTATCTTCACGGGGCCAAGAAAGACGTGTTCCGGTGTGAGGTCGATGCCTTCTGAACTCGCGGTAACACGCATCTTGAAGAGGAAAGGACCAAGCCGTTCCAGCATGCAGGGAAACGCCTCGTCGTTGCCTGCGATCATGTCGGTCGCGAACGGCTGACCGTCGAATCTGCGAACCCAGCGCTCACCTCCGTCAATTTCCGTAAAAGACGTTTCGATCGGCGCTTTGTCTCGCGCTTGCGGAAGGGATGCCAGACGGCAGATCAATCGGGCGGCAGGTGAGGCACCCCACCAGACATTTGCCGTTCCGGCGGCGCGCCTGGCAAAGATGTGCATTTCGCGTATCTGGGGCGGGACCTGCTTCAGACTTTCACCCAGAATTGACTGGTAGAGGACACGTGGCATTCGGATGCAGCTGATTATCTGAGACCGTTGTTGGAAGCGCAGGTTGAGCATTCAAACAGTGAGTTTGCAACTCTTGATTGGCGCAATGGTTCACAAATCCCTGCCGCTTGAACCGGGAATGCCGGGCAGGGACCCGGCTTTCGACGATCTGTTGCCAGAGCGGTTTCAGCGAAGCCTGAAGCGCTCTAGCCGCCGCCGCTCACCGTGGCCTTCGACCGGAACGCTTCCACCGGCAAGCCACCAATCCCCCAGTTCTCCATCTCGACTTCGTCGATCACCACGAAGGTGGTTGACGGGTTTTTGTCGAGAACTTCGACGAGAAGTTCGGTCGCGCCGCTGATAAGCCGGGCTTTCTGGTCTCGCGTCACGCCCTCGCGGGTCACCTGAATCTTGACGTAAGGCATGATCAGCTACCTCCCTCGATGGCGGGGCTCATCTGGAAAACCTTGGCCATGATCCGCCAGGTTCCTTCGTCGCGGACGAAAGTCAGGAAATCGACATAGTCGTTGCCCGCCAAGGTGCATCTGACGCGGGCAAAGGCGGTGTTGTCTCCTGCGAGCTGAATTTCATCGATGGCGTCGTTGCGGGCTTCGCCGCGCGAGGCCGGCGAGATGCGCGCGGCGACCACCGGCACATATTCGGCCATGGTCCGGTGGAGGAGGGGTGTTTCATCTGCGGTCGCATAGACCGCCTTCGGATGAAACACGTTCTGCAGCAGGCCGGTGTCGCAGTGATAGAGCGCGTCGAAATAGTCCTGGATGACGGCGTTGAGGTCTGCAATTGCGGTGCTCATGCTGCCAGTCCTTCCTCAACAAGGGTTTTGCGGGTCGCGGGGCGGGAACCGATCCGCGCGACATAGGCCTTGGTCAGCGGCCAGCTGTCCAGCGGGACGCCGATGAAGTTAGTCCAGTTCAGGATGACGAACGCATAGGCGTCGACCACGGAAAACGTGGTGCCGAGCAGGAAGGGGGAGGTGCCCTCCAGCAATTCTTCGAATTGGCCGAGCTTTGCATGGAGCTTTGTTCTGTTGGCCGCCTGCTCGCTTTCGGAGAAGGTCTTGCCGGAGAAGTAGGGACTGAAGGCCTTGTGCAGTTCCGAAGACAGGAAGCTCAGAAGTTCAAGTTGCCGGTAGCGTTGCATGGGCCGGTTGTCGTTGCCAGCGGCAAGATCCGGGAACTGCTCGCCGATCCAATGCAGGATCGCGACGTTTTCCGTAAGGATCGCACCGTCTTCCAGTTTCAGCGCCGGAACGTAACCGCGCGGATTGGTGTCGAGAAAAGACGCACCGGTTTCGGTCGTTCCGAGTTCGGTATCGACCTTTTCAAGCTGGTAGGCAACGCCTGCCTCGTTCAGGAGAATGTGGGCGGCCATGGAACAGGCGCCGGGCTTGTAGAACAGTTTCATTGTTTCGCTCCAACATGTGTTTCGATGACAGGAAGGTGTTTGCTCAGGTCACTCTTGACAAGTAGGTTTCTGATGGTAACCATGCTTTTCGAGTTACCGTGGAGAAACCTGATTTCGGTGGAGTTACAGGCACGATGAGCCTCAAGATGCGCAAGAACCGCAGTCCGAAACCACCGGAACCCTGCCTCCTGACCGAGTGCATGCAGGTGATCGCAGGGGCGTGGGCGCCCAATGTCATCTGGAGCCTGCGAGCCGGGCCGCGCCGGTTCAACGAGCTCAAGACCGACATCCCGCCGGTGTCGTCAAAGGTTCTGTCAGCACGTCTTTCGGAACTCGAAGACCGCGGCGTGCTTCTGCGCCACGTGCGCCCAACATCGCCTCCCTCTGTCGAATACGAGCTGACGGCGCTTGGCGAGGAACTGATCCCGGCTCTGGAGGCCATTGTCGAGGTCGGCCACAAGCTCAAACAGCTTCGTGGATATGAACCGGCATCGGAAGCTGCGGAATGACAGCTTCGGCATTAGCGAAAGTGACCTGATGGACCGGAAGACCTTTGTTCTTGTGCACGGTGTCTGGCACGGCGGCTGGTGCTGGTCGCGGGTTGCCGGCATTCTGCGTGCACGCGGTTACCATGTCACGGCGCCGACCCAGACCGGTCTCGGCGAGCGCTCTCATCTGCTGTCACCCGGGATCACCATCCGGACCTTTGTCGAGGACATCGCGCGGCACCTGGAGTTCAATGACCTTCAGAACGTTGTTCTGGTCGGGCACAGTTTCGGCGGCATCCCGATCACGGGTGTTGCGGACCTGCTGCCTGAGCGCATTGCGAGGCTGATTTATCTCGATGCGATCATGCTGGAAACAGGTGAAACCTGGATGAGCCTGCTGCCCGAAGACATGGCGAAAGATCGGACACGGTTGGCGCAAGAGACGAGCGGCGGTCTTTCGCTTCCGCCAGCGCCCGCGGAAAGCTTCGGCGTTGAAAGACCCGGAGACGTTGCCTTCGTCCAACCGCGCCTGACACCGCATCCCTTCCGAACGTTCACGACAGCGCTTGATCTGAAGAACCCGGTCGGTAACAGCCTTCCGGCAAGCTACATCCGCTGCACCGATCCGCCCTACCGTCCTGCGACCGTTTCCTTGGACCGGGCGCACAAGCTCGGCTGGCCGGTGGAGGAGATCGCCACCGGACACGATGCCATGGTCACGGAACCGCTGGCACTGGCTGATCTGTTGGAGCGGCTGGGGTAGCGGTCCCCACCTGAGGTCCATGCCGATCTGCAAAAGAAAACCCGCCTCGGGTGAGGAGGCGGGGAGAAGTGGGTTCACGGGGATAGCGAAAACGCTTCTGCTTGTCAGCCTGCTTATCCCTGCAGGCGGGATCTGATTTCCTTGCGCAACTCGTCAATGGGTGACTTGGCTGCGCCGTCTCTCGTGTGCCAGAACGTCCAGCCGTTGCAGGCTTCCTGACCCTGAACCAGAGCGCCGACCTTGTGGATCGACCCGGTATGGTCACCGGATTTGAGCGACCCGTCGGCACGAACGATGGCAATGTGCTTGCCCTTGGAACAGGTAAGCTCGGCGCCCGGGGAAAGCAGCCCGTTTTCCAGGAGAGTGCCGAAGGGAATGCGTTTCTGAGCCCGCTTGCCCTGCTGCATTTCGAGCGCTTCGCCGTCGCTGGTATCGATGGACGCAATCCTTGCAGTTGCGGCATCGATATAGTCCTGCTCGCGCTCGACGCCGACAAAATTGCGGCCGAGTTTCTTCGCGACGGCACCGGTCGTTCCTGTGCCGAAGAACGGGTCCATCACGACATCGCCCGGCTTGGACGAGGCGGTGAGCACGCGGTAAAGCAGCGCTTCCGGCTTCTGGGTCGGGTGCACTTTCTGGCCGTTGCCGTCCTTAAGCCGCTCAGAGCCCGTGCAAAGGGGAAGATGCCAGTCGGAACGCATCTGGAGGTCATCGTTGAACGTCTTCAGGGCATCGTAGTTGAAGGTCGGTTTGGCGTCCTTCGATTTCACCGCCCAGATCATGGTCTCGTGGGCGTTGGTGAACCGCTTGCCGCGGAAATTCGGCATCGGGTTCGATTTCAGCCAGACGATATCGTTCATGATCCAGAAGCCGAGATCCTGGAGGATCGCGCCGACGCGGAAGATGTTGTGATAGGAGCCGATCACATAAAGCGAACCGTCCAGCTTCATCACCCGGCGCGCTGCCAGTAGCCAGGCCCTGGTGAAGGCGTCATAGGCTGCAAAGCTCTCGAACTGGTCCCAGTGGTCGTCGCAGGCGTCGACCTTGGACTGGTCCGGCCGGTGAAGATCCCCGCCCAGCTGGAGATTGTAGGGTGGATCCGCGAACACCAGGTCCACGGAACGGGACGGCAGTTTCTCAAGGGCGGACACGCAGTCGCCCTTCAGGATCGTGTTCATCCAAGAAGCGGAAGCTTCCGTGTTTTCAGTCGGATGGGGTGCCGCGATGGACACCCCGGTACTCAGTACACTCATTGCGACGCAATACCTCACGCAATTTCGAGTGTCATGGTTACCGGTTTTGGTAAATCAGCGGTTAAGTCGAAAAAAGAAAAATTTCCTTTGAATCAAGGCTTTGTTTACAATCGTAAAAGTTAAATGAGAGGTTAATGCCCTGTTCCGACCGAAAACGCCAGAATTCTGCTGATTTCGTTCAAGCTGCGACCGCTGGTTGTCTTCCAATCGTTAAAGGCGGCCTGGGCCGCTGACAGATTTTTTTTCGACATGCGATCGTTATCAATGACATTTTCGCGGATAAGGGCGTTAACCACGTCTCCGGTGAGAATGAAACTCTCCTTTCCCATGAAGCGCAGGGCGAGTTGCCCGGTCGTCCCGCCAAGCCGGCTGCCGCGCTTTTTCATGAGGTCCATCAGGCCGACTTGATCGCTCACCGGATAGCCGGCGAAAAACGCAGCAGCACTGCCATGCTCCGCACCGAGATCCCTGAGGAACACGGCGTTGTCCTGAACGGCCTTGATCTTGGCGCCGTTGCGCACGATCCGCGTGTCCTTGAGGAGCACTTCAAAAGCCTCGTCGGGCAGGAAGGCGAGGCGGGCGACATCAAATCCTTCGAAGGCTTCCTCGAAGCCCGGCCATTTCTGGTCGATCACCTTCCAACTGAAACCGGCCTGGAACACGCATCGGGTGAACATGGAGAGCCACCGGTCGTCGCCGGTCTTTTTCAGTTCGGCCTCGGTCTTGGGCAGATTGTGTTCGCCAAGCAGCGCCTTGAGCTTCTTTGGCCCGCCCTTTTTCTCCGTTGCCAGAGCCTCGATCTCTTCGAAGGAACGCATAAAATTGATCTCCTGTTCATTTCATCTTGGCTGCAAGACCGACAACAACGCAACTGTTGCCACGTTACCTGCCGCCAATCTCCCTTGAGCGTTCGAAGCGGCGCAGGGCAAGGGACAGGGTGATGGTCATCATCAGGTAGATTAGTGCGACCACATTGTAAGTCTCGAAATAGCGGAACGAGCCGGCGGCATAGACCTTGCCGAGTTGGGTAATGTCAGCGACACCGAGAACGGAGACGAGCGAACTGTCCTTGATCATGGCAACGAAGTCGTTTCCAAGCGGCGGCAGGATGGTCTTGAGTGCCTGTGGAAAGATGATCAGCCGGAACCGCAGCCAGCGGTTCATGCCGAGTGCTTCGGCCGCCTCGATCTGGCCCTTGTCGACAGCCTGGATCCCGGCACGAAAGACCTCGGCAATGAAGGCGGAATAGCCGATCATCAGTGCGACGATCGCCCGCCAGAGCAGCGGGAAGTCGCGCGTGCGCATCGGGTCCGTTCCGAGCGGTTCGAGCACCGCGTTGATCGTGGCGACGATCAGGGGCGTGCCAACAAAGGCGATGTAGAGCAGCAGGACGATGATCGGCAGGCCGCGCACGACCTCGATATAAAACCTGGCTGTCTGCCGCAAAATGACTGATCCCGAAAGCGACGCCAACGCCAGCATCAGCCCGATCGCAGACGCCAGGAAGAACGCCACGAGCGTGACGAAGATCGTCAAGCCTATGCCGCGTGAAACCGTTGCCATCACTTGCGAGTAGATCTCGTCCGTTCCGATCCGGAAAAGCAGAATGGCGGCAATCACGCAGGCGGCGGCCAGCCAGTAGGGAAAGTCCTGATTGGGAGAAACCGGTGCGGTTTTTTTTCGGAACATGGCGTTTTCTTTTGGTTTTGGTGGCGGCGAGGTGTTTCAGGCACCCGTTACAATCGGCTGCAAAAGAAAGTGGCCGGTGCCGGGCGATGTCCCGATACCGGCCACGAGCGCGCGGGTCTGCCGTTTGAGACTATTGACCTGCCTTGTAGTCGAAGAACCATTTCTTGTTGAGGGCATCCAGCGTGCCATCGGCACGCATGCTGGCAATGGCGGCGTTGAACGGTTCGATCAGGTCCGTGTTCTTCGGAAAGATGAAGCCGAAGTCTTCCGTGCCCATCGGATCGCCGATGAGCTTGAACGTGTCCGGATTGGCGTTGACATAGCCTTGCCCGCCGGTGCTGTCGGTCAGAACAAGGTCGACATCGCCGACCTTGAGCGCCTGAACGGCTGCACCGAAGGTTTCGAAGAGCTTGATACGCTGGTTGTTTTCGTCGCCGTCCAGAACTTCGTAGACGGTCACGTAAAACGGTGTTGTGCCCGGCTGCGCTCCGGCCAGGAAGTCGTCATTCCCGGCGAAACCTGCAGGGTCCGTGAATCGGTCCTCGTCGGCACGGACCAGCATGTACATTTCCGAGCGCATGTAGGGATCGGAGAAGGCGACCTTCTCCGCGCGATCGCCGCGTATCGTGATCCCGTTCATCGCGACATCATATTCGCCGGCCGAGATCGCCGGGATCATCGCATCCCAACTCACGTTCTCGTATGTGACCTTCATGTTCAGCCGCTTGGCGATCTCGTCGATTGCTTCATATTCCCAGCCCGCGGGCTGGCTGGTTTGCGGATCGATGAACTGAAGCGGAGGATAGGTGTTTTCCGATGCGATCACGACCTCCCGGCCTCCCAGGTCGGGCAGATCGGCAGCCTGCGCGGCAAACCCGGCTCCAAGCATCGGCAAGACAGCAACCGCAAGGCTCAATAGGGTACGTTTCATGGGGAAGCTCCTGATCAGAATTCATCCCGATAGTATCGGGATTGCCATCCGGCGGGAAGTCCGTTTCATCGCTCTGCATGGGAACAAGCTGCCGCGGCACGCCGGGAATGAAGCAGCGCGAAGCTCCCCGGAGTATCTGCATGCAAGGTCCGTTGGGCGCACGCTTTGCGATTCAGTGCTGCTTCACATGAATAATTTTTCTCATTGCGAAAAAAAATTCAAAAACACTTGTTACGTGTATTGACGCAGGGGACATCTGGCAGGAGTGTGTTCGCCATAACAACAATAAGGAGACTTTCATGTCCAATCTGATCAATGGCGATTACCCGCTGGGCAAACGGCGCATGCGCAAAGCGCCGTCGCATCCGCTTGAAGTGTTCACGAATGCGAAACATGCGGTCGATCGTCTGATAGACATCTTCGAGGCGAACACCGCTTTTTTGCGTTCGCACTTTGCCGACCTCCTGGAGGGAGAAAACATCCAGGAGCACGTCAGGGCCTACTACCCCCAGGTCCGGGTTGTCACCGACAGCCACGTGCGGCTGGACAGCCGCCTGTCCTACGGGTTCGTTTCGGGACCGGGAACGCATGCGGCCACGATCACGCGTCCCGATCTCTTCCGCCACTACCTTGAGGCGCAGCTCAAACTGCTGATGAAGAACCACGATGTGCCGATTCTTGTCGGTGACAGCGACACGCCGATACCACTTCACTTTGCCTTTTACGACGGCACGCATGTCGAAGGCGGCGCTGCCGCTGCAAATCTGGAAAGGCCGCTTGCCGACATCTTCGACCTGCCGGACCTGACGGTGATGGACGATTCCATTGCCAACGGAACTTATGAACCGGCCGATGGCGTCATGCCGTTAGCGCCGTTCACGGCACCCAGGATCGACTATTCGCTGCACCGATTGCAGCATTACACGGCGACCGCGGCGGAGCATTTTCAGAACTACGTGCTGTTCACGAACTACCAGTTTTACATCGATGAGTTCTGCCGCATGTCGAAGGAACTCCTGAACACGCCAGAGAGCGGATACGAGGCCTTCGTCGCGCCGGGCAATCTGACAACCGAGGCCGGCGAGAGCGAGCCGTCGTGCGGCGCGGAACCGGCCAAACTGCCGCAGATGCCCGCGTACCATCTGAAACGTGCAGACGGCAGCGGGATCACCATGGTCAATATCGGCGTCGGTCCCTCCAACGCCAAGACCATAACCGATCACATCGCTGTCCTGAGACCGCATGTCTGGCTGATGCTGGGTCACTGCGCCGGTCTGAGAAACAGTCAGACACTGGGTGACTATGTCCTGGCGCATGGCTATGTGCGCGACGACAATGTCCTCAATCAGGATCTTCCGACCTGGGTTCCAATCCCGCCTCTTGCCGAGGTGCAGGTTGCGCTGGAGGACGCCGTTGCCGAGGTAACCGGCCTAGACGGCTATGAGCTCAAACGCCTCATGCGCACCGGAACGGTGGTTTCTCTCGACAACCGGAACTGGGAACTTTGGGATCAGCCGGAACTGGTCAAACGCTTCTCGCAATCCAGGGCGATCGCGCTCGACATGGAATCGGCGACAATTGCCGCCAATGGCTTTCGTTTCCGCGTTCCCTACGGAACGCTGCTGTGCATTTCCGACAAGCCTCTTCATGGAGAGCTGAAACTGCCCGGCATGGCGACGGATTTTTACAAGCGGCAGGTCGCGCAGCATCTGCAGATCGGGATCAGTGCCCTGGAAAAAATGCGCAACATGACCGCCGAACGCCTGCACTCGCGCAAACTCAGGAGCTTCGCAGAAACCGCGTTTCAGTAGCGCATCGGGTTTGTTGCCTGCGGGTGGACATTGGGGATCGGAGAGGTTGAATCCGCCGATGGTGCGATGTCGGGGCTACTTGGCTCCGGCGCGCAATGCTTGCCCGCATCGCAGACGCATAAAGAACCTGTCTTTCCGGACACGCGCTGCGAGCGCTGCGCGCTGATCCGGGACCCAGACATAATTCGCGCTGAAGACCGGTCAGGCCGCTACGATATCCTTGCCGTTTAGTCTGTCACGCCCGCCAACAGTCTCAATGAAACAACTTCCTGCCTGGCGACATCGGCTTCCCTCGCGTATCCGTTGTCCGTCAGGATCTGGATCTGGGCTTCAAGCATATCCGCCAGTTGTGTCAGTCTTTCTTTCTGCATGCCTGCCTCCTCAAGTCATATTAACTCTACGTTAACGAGGCGGTTGCGGATTAAACAAAACGCGCGCCTTTTTGGGCGCGCGCTCAATTGTTTTCGAGGTGTCTTCGTTTTACTCGGCTTCGTCAGCCGGTGCGGCGTTCAGCAGGCCGTAGCGCTCTTCACCGATCTTCTCCAGAAGCTCAAGCTGGGTTTCCAGGAAGTCGATATGGCCTTCCTCGTCCGCGAGCAGTTCTTCGAAAAGTGCCATGGAAACGTAGTCGCCTTCGTCACGGCAAATGTCACGGGATGTCTTGTAGGATGTGCGCGCCTCATACTCGCCAGCAAGGTCGCTTTCCAGAACTTCCTTGATGTTCTGGCCGATGCGAAGCGGCGCGACTTTCTGCATGTTCGGATGACCTTCCAGGAAGATGATCCGATCCGTCAGCTTGTCCGCGTGTTGCATTTCCTCGATGGATTCTTCGCGCTCCTTCTTGGCAAGGCGCGCAAAGCCCCAGTCACTCAGGAGGCGGTAGTGAAGCCAGTACTGGTTGATGGCACCCAGCTCCAGAAACAGTGCTTCGTTCAGGCGTTCGATAACCTTCTCACTTCCCTTCATGGAAACCTCTCCTTGCGAGTTCGTGGAATTGTTAGTTTAGAATTATTCTAGAAAGTGTTCTGGACTATTTTACGGTGCGTGTCCAGACCCAGTTCATCGCGACGGAAATATTTTTTGTCAGGAAGGCAGGGCGGCAAAACGTTATCTGGTCCGAAGAGCCGGATCGCCGCAAATGTATCGGGAAACAACGAATAAGGCGCGGCCTCGTGAGAGACCGCGCCTTCAGCGGGTACATGATGGGGCTAAGGACGTACCCGTCTGAGCCTTAGGACTTCGGCAGGATCACGGCGTCGATGACGTGGATGACGCCGTTGGAGGTTTCGATGTCGGCGCTGACAACCTTCGCGCCGTCAACCTTTACGCCGTCTGTGGCGTCGACGGAGATCTCACTGCCCTGTACGGACGCAACTTCAGCTTTCTTGCCGGCGATATCGGAGGACATCACTTTGCCCGGAACGACATGGTAGGTCAGGATGGCAACCAGCTGATCCTTGTTTTCCGGCTTCAGCAGGTTTTCAACCGTGCCTTCAGGCAGGGCTGCGAACGCTTCATCGGTCGGCGCGAAGACGGTGAAAGGGCCTTCACCCTTGAGCGTGTCCACGAGACCGGCCGCCTGAACCGCAGCGACTAGGGTGTTAAAGGAACCTGCACCGACAGCCGTGTCGACGATATCTTTTTCGCCGGCTTTCGCGGCGGACAGCGGCAGAACAAGAAGAAGGGCGAAGACGAATTTCTGGATCAGTTTCATGACTCACTCCCGAGCTAGACACAGGCAAGGATAAGGCGTTCCGGGAAACGGTATTTTTCCCGAACGGATACAAGGGGTTGCTGTAACCTGTGTTGCGATGGAGTACGGCCGCCGGACAAATTTGGATGAGGAAAAAGTGAATGCGGATTTACACGCTTCTGCGGATGATCCAATCGGACCGTTGATACGACAGACGCGCGTTCTTGTTTATACGGTTAGTACAGGGACGCGACGCTTCATCGAAACCGGGGGCCATGGCTCCAGCATGTCAGGGACGACCGGGCTCCCCTCGTCACGGGAACGACCCTGTGGAGCATGAAACTCGCGAACACGACGGCACTTCCCTGATCCCGCGGTACGGACATGATCCGGTTCCCGAGATTGATTTCAAGCCCGCCACCTTCATATTCATTGGACGGTGAGAGTTGCGTCACGATCGTCGCCTTTCTGAACTGGGCGATCCGGCCTTCGCCGATATCCGAGTGCCAGTCGTAGTGACCCGCTTCGCCCCCGTCGTATCGGGCAACCTGCAGCCGCTCCCGGAATTCTGTGATATCGAAGTCGAATGCCTCACGGTTCGCCTGCGCGACCGCTTCCATGATGCGCTTCATCACCCAGGCCGCCGGGCCTTCATCGTCGAGCCAGCTGATTCTGGCGCGGCGAATGTCTGATTGCTGTACCCCTCCGACAAGGCCGCCGCTGTCCTGCGTTTTGCCTTGGCTCAGATGAAGGATTCCACTGCATTCGGATGACGTGAAAAGCGCGGGTAGGGCGAAGGTGAACATGGGATGGATCCGTGAGGTTGTCCCTTCACTTCAATCGCTTTCGGCGCGGGATCGCAATGCCTTTGTTGCTTTCCAGTGATTTTCCCGATCTGAGTTTGATCAAGCTCGCCGCCCGATTGTCCGCAAACGCCCGTCAGGCGCTCCCCGAAACCTGGGGATGGAGCTGTTGTCCTGTCCACCTATTCGCCGAAATCGGCAATGATCCGGTCGATCTCTGCGCGTGCGGCAAGTGCAATCTTCTTCTGCGCGGCCTTTGCGGCTGTATCCGTCTCGCTCACTTCGCCGACGACGATGATGTTTTCATCATTCGATTTGTTTGCCGGCTTTGTGTAGTTGAAGCTGCCGAAGATCGAGACCTTGTTGTCGATCGTCATCAGCTTGTGGTGCACCTTGCCGAGTTGGCCGCGCCCGCCTGCGACAGCCACGTGAATGCCGGCATCGTGAAGCGAGTGCTTGGCCGCCCATTTCTGGTTGGCCTGACGGCGGTCAAGTACGCCATTGATGGTGATCCCGTTTTTGTGCGCGGCAATCAGCGCGTCATCGATACCCGAGGACTGGGCGAATGTGAACGCTGCAAAATCGACCCGCTCCCTGGCTTTCAGGATCTGTTTCATGATCTCCATTTCCGGCGCGTGATCGGGGGCGAACAGGGGTTTCACGCGGATGCCTGACACCTTTGCTTCCTTGGGAGCGGGCCCATGTGCGACGGAGAACTTGCCGAAACGGCCCTCCCTGATTTCCTTGAATTCCTTCTTGTAGGCATTGGCGACTTCGGCGTCGTTGACCACGACGACATGGTTCAGGTTCTTCGTGACGCCGGTGGTGGTGAAGTTCGTTGAACCGGTCAGCACCCGGTTGCCGAGCACCATGAATTTCTGGTGGAAGATATTCGGGTTGAAATCGACCTTTACGTCTGCGGTCGAGCGCAGGATGGCGTTGAACAGCTCGCGGTTGATTTCGTGCTTGCCGCCCGGAGCATGCGCGCCAGCCAGGTCTTTCGGCTTCTTTGCCGCCAGCAGGTAGCTCTGCTCGACAACGAGATCGATGACCGCGCCCCGCAGCCGTGCCTGGATAATGGCATTGGCGATCGCCGGATTGTCGATCTCCTGCACCGCGATCATCAGGTTCTGCCTGCTGCCCGCGCGGCCAATGAATTCAAGGATCGGGTCAAGAAGCGAATCGGGGCCACCGTGTTCCTGGGGGCCAAGATGGATTTCAATATCACCAACTATTAAGGGCATAACGAATTCCTTCTCACTATAGCTGCAAATTCATACCATTTTTCCGCCGCGAGGGCGACGCTGGCGGCAGACCATTTGGAACACCTCTTTGCGCGTGTTTCCGACTTCTTGAAATGGCGTCTTGCTTTGCTATGCTCGGTTCGGGCACCGCCCTGAACAGCGCAGATCCGCCTTCGAAACCGGCACCGCCCGGACCCGGAGAGTGGAGCGCATCCGAACAAGAGGAAGGCCATGCCCTCCGAAACAACGAATGGAGTGAAGCTCGGCCGGATCGCGCCGATGCTGCCCGTCAGCAACATAGATGAATCCTTCCGGATCTACAGGGAGGTGTTTGGGTTCGAAAAGGTCTTCGAGAATGGAGATCCGGTCGGGTTCATGATCCTGCAAAAGGACGATGCCGAACTGCACTTGACGCTCCAGAAGACGCACAAGGCGGCCACGTTCAACGTGGCGCACATGCTTGTCTCCGATGCAGCCGAAACCTACCGGATGTGTCAGGCGCACGGACTGCGCATCATCAAAAGCCTGCAGGACAAGGATTACGGCCTGCGGGCCTTCGTTTTTACCGATCCGGATGGCAACAGGATTGATGTCGGGGAAATCATCTGAGCGCCCGGTCGCCCGTGTGCGGCCTCAGGCTAGTGCGACCGCCAATACCTTTCGCATAACCGTGGGAAGGGCTTCTTCCGCAAGGGCGTCCGCCGGTGACCACCAGGCTCCGTCGACGCTCTCTGCGGCGCTTGTCGTGGTATCGGCCTTGAACACCTGCAAGCGGAGATGAAAATGCGTGAACGTGTGCCTGACGTCACCGGTGCAGACCTGCCATGTGTCCTGAAAGGGGGCAGCTTCGAGCGCCGTCGCAACGTCGAAAGTCTCCGACCAGTCCGTGCCGGGAACTTCGGTCATGCCTCCAAGCAGTCCCCTTGGCGCGCGGCGTCTGAGCAGCACCGCCCCAGTTGACTTGTCGACGGCGACAAACGCCGCGCCGAACCGGGTCGGCTTCTCCTTCTTCGGGGCTTTTCGCGGAAGGGTCTCGGCGATGCTGGAGTTCTGAACATGGCACTCTGCCATCCAAGGGCACAGTCCGCAGGCAGGGCGCCTGGGTGTGCAGATCGTTGCGCCGAGATCCATGACGGCCTGCGCGAAATCGCCGGGACGGTCTTCCGGCGTGAGTGCCGCCATTTCCTGCCTGATTTCCGTTTTCGCCGCCGGAAGCGGCGTTTCGATCTGTCTCAGCCGGGACAGCACGCGTTCGACATTGCCGTCGACAACGGCGGCGTGCCGGTCGAAGGCGATCGTTGCAATGGCTGCCGCGGTGTAAGGACCTATGCCGGGAAGATCGAGAAGCGCGTCTTCCGTCTCCGGAAACCGGCCTTCGTGTTTGTGTGCGATGGCTTCCGCGCATTTCTTCAGGTTCCGGGCGCGCGAATAATACCCCAGACCGGCCCAGGCCTTCATGACGTCTTCTTCCTCGGCTGCAGCCAGATCCTCGACCCGCGGCCATGTCTTCGTGAATTTCTCGAAGTAATCTTTCACAGCTGCAACTGTGGTTTGTTGCAGCATCACTTCTGACAGCCATATCCTGTAGGGATCGGGAACTTCACCGAGCCTTCTGTCTTCCGGCGAAACACGCCACGGCAGGCGCCGCGCATGCCGGTCGTACCATTTGAGCAATGATTGACTGAGTGAAGCATTTGTCATGAGATAGGCGGTGTACTCGTCAGTGTAACGGAGAGTGTCCCTTTGGAAAGCCTGGGGACAACTTGGGTAGAGTTGATGGATGGCGGGCTTCGCATCAAGTATTCGTCGTCTTTTTGTCGTATTTTATTGGGACACAACACCTTAATCTGCGATCCGTGGCAAAACGGGTCCAGCCGGGCCACCGGTTGAGGAAGTAGGTCAACAGCGTGACGAAGGCAAATGCACACCGCAAGCCTCCCGAGGCGAAACAGCTTGCTGATCTTGTCGGCAAGGCGATGACCCCTGCCTGCCGCAAGCGCGGCTTTGCGTCCGTCGATATCGTTGCGGCCTGGGCAGACATCGTCGGCGAGCGCTACGGTGGCCGGGTTCAGCCAGACAAGCTTGTCTGGCCGCGTCAGCCGGAACTGACAGATCCGGAAACACCGCCGCAGCCTGCAACACTGGTGGTGCACACGGATGGGGCGACCGCGCTTTTGCTGTCGCATGAGAGCGCCCAGGTGATCGAGCGCATCAACACGTTCTATGGCTGGGCAGCCATTGGCCGTATCAAGATCCTGCAAAAGCCTGTTCCGGTGAAAACGGCGTCAGAGCGCAAACAGCTGCGGTCACTGACGGACAAGGAAGAGAAAAAACTCGATGAGCAGCTGGAAGGCGTGCACAACACCCGTTTGCGCGAGGCCCTGAAAAAGCTTGGCGCGCAGGTGATCGCCAAACACGCGGACGAAGCGGCCTGACCCTGCCGCCCGCGATGGCTCCGAAGAGCAATAACGGGACAATAACATCATCGTGAAACGCAGCTTTCTGCTGTCCTCTCTCCTGCCACATTTGATAAGCCTTGTTGACGATTGTTGCCGCAAAGGGCAAATGAAGCGATAGAACCGGCACCAAGAGGTGCTGCGCGTTTAACAAGTGACAGGACGACCCAGTGACCCAGACCCGCAGACAGTTTCTCAAGACCACTGCCCTGGCGAGCGCAGCATTTGGTGTTGCGGCAAGCTTCCCGGCCCTCGCTCAATCCGTCGACATGGATGACCTTCTCGTGCCTGGTCCGCTCGGCGACAAGATCCTGGGCGAGGAGAATGCGCCGGTCACGGTGGTGGAATATGCATCGATGACCTGCGGCCACTGTGCAAACTTCCACAAGAACACATGGAAGCCGCTCAAGGAGCAATATGTCGACACCGGCAAGGTGCGCTTTATTTTCCGCGAATTCCCGCTGGATCCGGTCTCCGCCGCAGCATTCATGCTGGCCCGCTGTGCGCCTGCAGAGAAATACTTCGAGATTGTGGATACCATGTTCGAAAACCAGCGCGCATGGGCATTTACCGACAATCCGTACAATTCGCTCCTCGACTTTTCAAAACAGATCGGATTTACACAGGAGTCCTTCGAGGAATGCTTGACAAACCAGGGTCTTCTTGACGCAGTAAATGCAGTGAGAGATCGTGCGGCGAATGAATTCGGGGTGAGTTCGACGCCGACATTCTTCATCAACGGTGCGCGGCACCCGGGAGCAATGTCGATTGACCAGATGGGAGCACTCATCGACGCTGAGCTCTGAACCGGCGGAAATTTCGCCGGGCACTGGTCTGTGGGCCGATCAATCAATTCCCTGTTCGGCACTCGCTTCGCCAAGAGGTGAGTGCCGATGAGATTCTCGAAACTCCGCGTGGTCGGCTTCAAGTCCTTCGTTGAACCGATGGAATTCATCATCGGCGATGGACTGACGGGCGTGGTCGGACCGAACGGCTGCGGCAAATCCAACCTCGTCGAGGCCCTGCGCTGGGTCATGGGCGAAAACTCCTACAAGAACATGCGTGCGTCCGGCATGGACGACGTCATCTTTTCCGGAAGCCTCAACCGCCCGGCACGCAACACGGCCGAAGTCGCGCTTTTCCTTGAAAATCCGGACCGTACGGCCCCCGCCGCGTTCAATGATGCCGACCTCCTGGAAGTCAGCCGGCGCATCGAGCGCGAGCAGGGGTCCAACTACAAGATCAACGCCAAGGACGTGCGTGCCCGGGATGTGCAGCTGCTGTTTGCCGATGCATCGACCGGTGCGCGTTCACCGGCCATGGTGCGTCAGGGACAGATCGGGGAACTGATCGCCGCAAAACCGACGGCACGGCGGCAGATCCTGGAAGAGGCGGCCGGCATCTCGGGTCTCCATTCGCGGCGTCACGAGGCGGAAATCCGCCTGAGGGCCGCAGAACAGAACCTGGAGCGGCTGGAAGATGTTCTTGTCCAGATTGACGGGCAACTGGACAACCTGAAGCGCCAGTCCCGCCAGGCGAGCAGATACCGCAATCTGTCTTCTGAAATCCGTGCGGCGGAAGCATCCATCCTCTATATCCGCTGGATCGAATCGCGCGACGCGCTGACCACCGCGGAGGTCCAGTTCTCGGAGGCCCAGAAGCAGGTCAACGAGGCAACCGCGCTGCAGGCCGAGAGTGCACGTGTGCAGGCAATCGCCGCGCACAAGCTGCCTGAGCTGCGCGATGACTCCGCTAAGGCTGCGGCGACGCTGCAAAGGCTTGTGATCGCGCGGAACGAGCTGGATGCCGAAGAGCGCCGCGTCAAGGAACGTCTGCAGGATCTGGAACGCCGACTTGTGCAACTGGCGGACGATATCCGCCGCGAACAGTCGATGGCCTCTGAAAACGATGAGGTTCTGCAGCGCCTGTCCGAAGAGCGGGCGGAGCTTGTGGAGGAAAACGAACTCGTACAGGAGCGCACGGAGACTGCCGGGGAAAAGGTCACTGAGGCCGGAGAGATCGTGCGCGACCTGGAAACGCAGCTTTCCGACCTGACCGCGGCAGAAGCCCGCGCCAGCGCCGAACGGCGCCAGCTCGAACGCGCGGTTGCCGAAAGCCGTTTGCGCGCCGACCGGCTGTTGGCACAGGTTCAGGATGCGCGATCTGCGCTTGAGGTTATCGATCTCGAGATGGCCGGCCATGACAGGATTTCCGAAAGCCGGGAAGAACTGGAGTTGGCCGAAGAAGCGTTGATGGAAGCGGAAGCCACCGTCGAGGCCGCGGAGACCGCCACACGCGAGGCGCGCGACAGGGAACAGTCTGCAAGATCACCCTTGAGCGAGGCACAGCAGCTTTTGCAGGGCCTGGAGACCGAGGCCCGGACACTGGACCAGGTGCTGAACGCGCATGCTGATCAGGATTTCACGCCCGTCGTTGAAAAGATCCAGGTGGAACAGGGTTTTGAAACCGCGCTCGGTGCCGCATTGGGCGAAGATCTCGACGCGTCCCTGAGCGAAAGTGCGCCGGTGAGATGGGGTGCGGCGCTTGCGCATGATCTGGATGCGGATCTGCCTGCGGGCGTGCGCGCACTGTCCGACGTCGTGATTGCTCCGGAAGAACTCGCCCGCCGCCTGCGTCAGATCGGCATCGTCACGCAGAACGAGGGACCGGCCCTTCGTGGCCAACTGAAACCTGGACAAAGACTGGTTTCCGTCGAAGGTGATCTCTGGCGCTGGGATGGTTTTGTCGTTGCAGCAAATGCGCCGACACCGGCCGCGCAGCGGCTTTCGCAGAAGAACCGGCTGATCGAGCTTGGCGACGAAATCGAAACGGCGCGGCGCACGTTCGAAGACAGGCAGCAGGAGCTGGAACAGGCAGCTGCCGACGTGCGCGGTCATGCCGAGACCGAGCAGGTGGCCCGGGGCAAGGTCAGGGACGCACAGCGCACGGCGGCCTCGGTCCGCGAAGCACTCGTCCTTGCAGAGCGCTCCGTTGCGCAGCTGTCAGCGAAACGGGCAGCGGCGCAGGAGCGAGCCGAGCGGCTCGGCGAAGAGGCGGAACTTGCACGTGAACAGGCCGCGTTAGGGGAAGAACAGCTTGCCGCGACGCCTGAGAGCACTGATTTCGAGGGCCGCATCGCCGATCTGCAGGCCGAGGTGGCCTCCGCGCGCGGTGCGCATGCAGAGGCACGGGCGGTTTCGGAAGGACTGGCCCGGGAACAGCAGATGCGCGACCGGCGGCTTGAAGCCATCAAGCGCGAATATGATGGCTGGAAAACGCGCGCTCAGAACGCTGCACGTCAGGTCACGGTGCTGACGGAACGCCGCGAAGAAGCCGAGGAAGAACGCGCCGAACTGGTCGAGGCACCGGACGATATTGAAATCAAGCGCCGGGATCTCTTTTCCGCCATTTCGAAGGCCGAGGAGGAAAAGAAGGCCCGGGACGACCAGCTGCAGCAGGCGGAACTCGACCTTTCCGAAGTCGACCGGGCGGCGAAAGCTGCGATGGAGGCGATGGCTGGTGCGCGCGAGCAGAAGATTCGCGCCGAAGAACGCTTCGAGGCGGCCCGGGAACGCAAGGCCGTTCTGGAGCGGCGCATCGATGAAGATCTCGAAGTCGCTGTTACCGCCCTGCCTGAGATTGCCGGCCTGAAGGAAAACGCGCCTTTGCCGGACCCGACCGGTGTCGAACGCAAGCTGGAAAGGCTCAAGGCCGAACGCGAGCGCCTTGGCGGCGTGAACCTCAGGGCAGAGGAAGAACTCAAGGAGGTCGATGAGCAGAAAACAACACTGACCTCTGAGCGGGACGATCTGATCGAGGCGATCCGGCGTTTGCGCACGGGTATCTCGAATCTCAATCGCGAAGCACGCGAGCGCCTGCTGGCGTCCTTCGAAGTGGTCAATGGCCACTTTCAGCGCCTGTTCACGCACCTGTTCGGCGGCGGAACGGCGGAGCTTCAACTGGTGGATTCCGACGATCCGCTGGATGCGGGTCTGGAAATCATTGCAAGACCGCCGGGAAAGAAGCCGCAAACCATGACGCTTCTGTCGGGGGGCGAGCAGGCGTTGACCGCCATGTCCCTGATCTTCGCGGTTTTCCTGACCAATCCCGCGCCGATTTGCGTTCTTGACGAGGTCGATGCACCGCTGGACGACGCCAATGTCGAACGTTACTGCGACTTGCTGGACGAAATGTCCGCCAGTACCGAAACCCGGTTTGTCGTGATTACACACAACCCGATCACGATGGCGCGGATGAACCGTCTTTTCGGCGTGACCATGGCAGAACGCGGCGTTTCCCAGCTCGTGTCTGTCGACCTTGAGACCGCGGAGCGATTCCGCGAAACGGGCTGACCTTGGCCCCAAGACCTGCGTCACTTCGGAGCAGGCGTACAACTTAGGTCTTGCAAATTTCTTTTGAAGTAAAAAAGCTCAGTTTTTTCAATAGGATAAATATTAATCAAGTCTCCTTGACACGGCATGAGGTGCCGACTATGGTGCGCGCGGCTTACGGGGCACTCCTGTTGATTGATCTGACATGTCGGGGCACTGGGGACAGAGGAACATGTCTTCGGAAAACGACCAAGATAAAGATCGCGACGACGATGTTTCGCAAGCGGGTCTGTCGGAACGGCGGGCTCAGCTGAACCGGAAGCTTGAGGACCAGCGCGCTGTCGAGGAAAAGGCGGCGCGGAAGTCTGAAAGCAATTCCACCGGATATGCACAGGCGATGAAACTGTCTTCGGAATTCATCGCAGGCGTTCTGGTCGGGGCCGGCATCGGTTGGGTTGCCGATCAGTGGCTGGGAACGGCGCCCTTCGGGTTGATCATTTTCCTGCTTCTGGGTTTCGCGGCGGGAGTTCTGAATGTGTTGCGGTCGGCCGGAGTGGTCGAGCAGCCGCAAGTCGGACTTCGCCGCGACAAGGACGGATCTGAATAGAATTTGTCGCGCCCGAGGGCGCAGTGGTTGTGAACGAGCGAAGAAGGCTGGCCGGTGGCGAACGATCCGATCTCACAGTTCCAGATCCAGAAGATCTTTCCGATTGAAGTCGGAGGCATGGATTTCTCATTTACCAACTCTTCCCTGTTCATGGTTTTGACCGTGGCGGCGACCTCCGCATTTCTGATATTTTCGACCAGCGGCAGAGGCCTCGTGCCCACCCGGGTGCAGTCGGTGTCGGAAATGATGTACGAGTTCATAGCCGGAACGCTGCGAGACGCGACGGGGACGGACGGGATGCGGTTCTTCCCGCTGGTGTTTTCCCTTTTCATGTTCGTTCTGGTCGCCAACCTGTTCGGGATGTTCCCGTATTTCTTCACCATAACGAGCCACATCATCGTCACCTTCGCCCTGGCGATGCTGGTGATTCTCACGGTCATCATCTACGGCTTCATGCGCAACGGCATGAGTTTCCTCAAACTGTTCATTCCAAGCGGCGTGCCGGGTGCACTCATCCCGCTGGTGACGATGATCGAGGTGATCTCGTTCCTGTCGCGTCCGATCAGTCTTTCGGTGCGTCTCTTCGCGAACATGCTCGCCGGTCACATCACCCTGAAGGTCTTCTCCGGTTTCGTCGTCAGCCTCGGCGCCATGGGCGCAGTCGGCATTGCCGGCGCGATCCTGCCCCTTGCAATGACGGTCGCCCTGACGGCGCTGGAGTTCCTGGTGGCATTCCTGCAGGCCTACGTCTTCGCCGTTCTGACCTGCATGTATCTGAACGACGCACTTCATCCTTCACACTAAGGGTTATCCAAATCACACGGCCTGAGCGCCGAAAGTGAGAAATCTGCAAACACATCTAGGAGCACGTGTCATGGAAGCAGAAGCAGCAAAATACATCGGTGCCGGTATCGCATGTCTCGGCATGGGCGGTGCAGGCATCGGCCTCGGCACCATCTTCGGTAACTACCTCGCAGGCGCTCTGCGCAACCCGTCCGCAGCTGACGGCCAGTTCGGCCGCCTGATCTTCGGCTTCGCCGTGACGGAAGCTCTGGGCATTTTCTCCCTTCTGATCGCCTTCCTCATCCTGTTCGCGTAATCGCTCACTAGCAGCGACGAAAGATGCGACTCCGGTGGCGGCGCTCTGACAGCGTCGCCAAGCCGGATTTAGGAGACAGGAAATGGCAGGCGATACGACCACTGAAAGCCAGACAGCGATCGTTGACACGGCCGCCGAACACGGCGTGGGCTTCCCGCCGTTCGACGCGACCACGTTTGCGTCCCAGCTGCTTTGGCTCGCCATCACCTTCGGCATCTTCTACTGGATCATGAAAAACGTGGCGATGCCGCGGATTGCAGGGATCCTTGAGGATCGGAAGGACCGGATTGCCGGTGATCTTTCAGAGGCAAACCGCCTTAAAGACGAAACCGACGCGGCGATCGCAGCTTACGAGCAGGCTCTTGCTGAAGCCCGGAACAAGGCACACAGCATCGCCCATGACACGCGTGCCAAGCTGAAGGCAGAACAGGAAGCTCGCCGCGAGAAGGCGGAATCGGAGCTGAACGGGAAGCTGCAGGCTGCCGAAGTGCAGATCGCAGGCATCAAGACCGAGGCCTTGTCCCAGATCGGAGACATTGCCGGAGACACCACGTCAGCGCTTGTTGAGCAGCTGATTGGCAAGGCTCCGACAAAGACCGATCTGACGAAGGCGCTGAAATCGGCGATGGACTGAGGAGACCATTATGGACGCAACATTTTGGGCCCTTATTGGTCTCATCCTCTTCTTCGCCCTGATCATCTATCTCAAGGTGCCGGGCAAGATCGGCGGGTCTCTTGACAACCGCGCCGACGGTATCCGCAAGGAACTGGAAGAAGCGCGCAAGATGCGCGAAGAAGCCCAGGCTCTCTTGTCTGATTATCAGCGTAAGCGCCACGAGGCGGAAGGCGAAGCTGAAGCGATCATCGCTGAAGCCACTGCCGAGGCCGAGCGTCTGACGGTTGAAACCAACCAGGCTCTGGAAGAAATGATTTCCCGGCGCACAAAGGCCGCCGAAGTCAAGATCGCCCAGGCGGAAACGCAGGCAATCGCCGAGGTACGCGCCAAGGCTGCCGACATCGCTGTTGCAGCGGCCGAGGAGATCCTCAGCTCGAAGGTCAAGGACAAGGTTGCCGACGATATTCTGTCCAAGAGTATCGATCAGGTGAAAGAACGTCTGAACTGATTTCAGTTCGGTTCGAGCAAGACAATCAGGAGCGGCCCCGGGGCCGCTCTTTTGTTTTTCGCCGGCTCCTTTTGTGTCAACCGCCCCGTTCGTCTTCCCGGCCAAGCGCAGCGCGAGCCGGGATGACGAAGGAGAGGCAGAAGTGGGCGGAAAGAGACCTGCCGTAGGTACCCGTTGGAACCAATATCCTTGCCGCAAATCCAGCCTCATCCTGAGGAAGCGCGTGCGCGCTGTCTCGAAGGACGGGCGGCAGGTTCAGGGATGTGCGGCCAATCCGGATACTTGCGGCCGTCATCAGGATGATGTCGTGATGAGCAAAGCGATTGCGAATTCGGCCTTCGTGTCAGTCGTCATGGCCAGACCTGATCTCGCAATCCATGCCATTGAGGCCCGGCATTGCACGGCCTTGAAACCGGGCACGCAACGGCATGGATGCCATGGTCGAGCCATGGCATGACCTAATCTGAGAACTGATTCTGTCCCTCTTCGCTATGCGGATTTGCTGTCTCCCCGCTCGTCATCCCGGCCAAGCGCAGCGCGAGCCGGGACCGGGGAGGCACTGGCTTATTTGCTGGCCCTATCAGCGGGGCCGGGCTCCCCGATCCCGGATCTCCGCTCCGCTGCGTCCGGGATGACGAACGGGGAGGCAAAAGTGGGCGGAAAGAGACTTGCGTGGGTACCCGTTGGAACCAATATCCTTGCCGCAAATCCAGCCTCATCCTGAGGAAGCGCGTACGCGCTGTCTCGAAGGACGGGCGTCAGGCTCAGGGATGTGCAGTCCATCCGGATACTTGTGGCCGTCATCAGGATGAGGCGGCGATGAGAAAAGCGTTTGCGAATTCGGCCTGCGTACCAGTCGTCATTGCCTGACCTGAGCGCTGATTCAGTTCCTCTTCACTATGCGGATTTGCTGTCTCCCCGCTCGTCATCCCGGCCAAGCGCAGCGCGAGCCGGGACCGGGGAGGCACCGGCTAATTCGCTCTTGTTTGGCCCTATCGGCGGGGCCGGGCTCCCCGATCCCGGATCTCCGCTCCGCTGCGTCCGGGATGACGAAGGAGAGGCAGATCTGGGTTCCGGACCTGTCCGCAGCTGCCGCTGCGTTTTTCCGAAAGGACGACGGAAGCGGGAGCAGGTCGAATGAAGCCGACCGGTTCGCCATCACGTTCGGGCAAGATGCACAGGCTTGAAACTCATCCGGTGATGATCGCTGGGACCAAGGTCTGCCAGGGCGGCCTGATGTTGCGGGACGCCATATCCCTTGTGCTGCGCGAAACCGTATCCGGGGACATGGTCTTCAAGGCGGACCATCATCCTGTCGCGCGTGACCTTGGCAATGATGGAAGCGGCCGCGACACACAGACACCGCTCGTCTCCTTTGACAAGCGCCTGGCCCGGCTGCTTCAGTCCGCGCGGCACATCGCGCCCGTCCACCAGAACGTAATCCGGTATGATGGCGAGACCGTTCACGGCCCGGACCATCGCGGAGAGGGTTGCCGAGCGGATGTTCAGCGCGTCGATTGTCTCTGGTGATGCGCTCGCCGCGCAGACGTGAGCGCTGGCGACGATCTTGTCGAACAGCTCTTCGCGCCTTGCTTCGCTGAGTTTTTTTGAATCGTTGAGCCTGTCGGGGACATTGTCATAGTCCAGCACGACGGCAGCGGTGACGACCGGACCTGCCCACGGGCCGCGCCCTGCCTCGTCGACACCGCACAGGGCGCCGTTGAAAGAAGCTGCATGGCGGCGCTCCAGGTCCAGGTCCGGGCTGTCCGGAAAGGGCAAATCGAAGAGGGATGGGCCGTGGCTCATCCGGAAACGCTGCCGCCGGATCAGGCGATGCGCAAGCGGGAATCTCAGAAAAGGTCGAGTTGCACACCACCTTTTTGAGGCTGCACGAAGTCTGCGGTATTCAGCTTCTTCCGGCGCAGGTTGAGACCCAGCCGTCTGGCCGCAAGCGAGAACCGCTTTGCGATCTGATCGGCATATGGACCGCGTCCACGCATGCGTTCCCCCCATCTGGCATCATAGTCCTTGCCGCCGCGCATGGACCGGATCAGGCTCATGACATGCCGGTAGCGGTCGGGACGCGCGCGCAGGAGCCAGTCCCGGAACAGTTCGGAGACCTCAAGCGGCAGGCGCAAAAGGATGAAGCTGGCCTCTTGGGCTCCGTGATCCGCTGCAGTAGCGAGCAGGGTCTCGATCTCGCTGTCGGTGAGTGCCGGAATGATCGGTGACATCATCACGGAGGTCGGTATGCCGGCGTTGGAGAGCACCCGGATTGCGTTGAGGCGTTTGTGCGGCGCAGACGCACGCGGCTCCATGGCCCGGCAGAGTTTTTTGTCGAGTGTGGTGACGGACAAGGCCACTTTGACGAGATTGCGCTCCGCCATCTTGGACAGGATATCGATATCTCGCGTCACGAGCGCCGACTTCGTGACAATCGCGACCGGATGCGAACTCCGGTCGAGCACGTCCAGGATCTCGCGCATCAATCCATAGCTCCGCTCCAGAGGCTGATAGGGATCCGTGTTGGTGCCGATGGCGATCACGCGGGGAACATAGCCGGGTTTGGAGAGCTCCCGTTCCAAAAGCGCGGCGGCATTCGGCTTGGCGAACAGCCTGGTTTCGAAATCGAGACCGGGCGACAGACCCATATAGGCGTGGGTCGGACGCGCGAAGCAGTAGATGCAACCATGCTCACAACCCCGGTAGGGATTTATGGATCGGTCGAACGAAAGATCGGGAGAGTCGTTGCGGGTGATGATGGTGCGTGCACGCTCTTCCTGAACCTCCGTTTTTAGCGGGGGCAGATCGTCCAGAGAGTCCCAGCCATCATCGAAACTTTCAAGCGACACCGGCTCATGACGACCGCTTTTGTTCAGTGCCGCGGCCCGCCCGCGACGGCGGTCTTCGGCCACTCGTGCGGTTTCCGCCTGCACGATGTCATCGGGATCAGCTTCGGATACGCGTTGAAGGACCGTGTTCATTCTTGCGATACGCTACATGGAGAGAACATATCATGAACATTAGCGAAAAAACCGGCAGATACAACCCGGATATTTCGCACTTGCGAATTTTTGATGTAAAAGACGGCCTCATGATAACTGTCATTGTACCGACAAAGAACTCAGAGACCGAACTGGTGCATTCGCTTTCGTCTCTGGTAACGGCTGCAGCGGAAGGCATCATTCGCGAAGTCATTATCGTGGATGGGGGCTCAAGCGACGCGACCGAGCGTGTCGCCGATGCCGCTGGCTGTCACTGGGTGAGCCGTGCGGACATGTCCCGAAGCGAGCGCCTCACCTTCGGAGCAGGCCTCGCAAGACGCGGCGACTGGCTTTTGTTCCTTCGGCCCGAAACGCTTCTGGAAAGCGGCTGGCATCACGAAGCACAGGCGTTTATCGAACGTGCCGGACGTGCGCCCAACGGCACAAGGACTGCGGCCAGCTTCCGGCTGAGATATGAAGCCTTCGGCATGAGCGCCCGCATCAGCGAATCCATCGCGGCCATGCGCTCGCAACTTCTCGGCATGCCTTACGGAAACCAGGGACTGCTGATTTCACGCCAGTTCTACCAGACCCTAGGCGGCCACCGGCCATTGCCCGAACTGGAGGACCTCGATATCGCCAAGCGGATCGGACGCAGCCGCATCGTGTTCCTGCGCGCGGCCGCGGTAACCTCTGGCGCATCGGAGAACGAAAGCGCCGTTGCCCGCTTCCGGCAGTCGCTTGCGCGTTTCTGCGTCGGTACCTTGAGAATTCCGGCAAGCGTTGCGGTCAAGCTGCACGGCTAGAGCGGCTTCGGTGAAAAGTCGACCAGTGGTCCAAGCGGAACGATGCCATGCGGATTGCGCACTTCGCTTGGCGAGTGATAGCCGCGCCGGTAGATATCAAGTTTGACTGTTTCGGCAACACCCGGCAGTGCGAAGAAGCGCCGGGCATAGGCCCAAAGGTTGGGATAGTCGATCAGGCGCCTGAGATTGCATTTGAACGCACTCCAATAGGCGACATCGAAGCGCGCAAGCGTCGGGAACAGGCGGATGTCGGCCTCCGTCAGACGGTCGCCCAGAAGCCACGTGTTGGTTTCAAGCGTCTTTTCGATCCTGTCCAGAGCTTCGAAGACATCCTGCACCCCTTCGTCATAGGCAGCCTGGGACCGCGCAAAACCGGCCCTGTAAACCCCGTTGTTCAGTTTGGGATAGATGTACCCGTTCCAGTCATCGATCTCGGGAAGCAGCTGTGCCGGGCTGTAGTCGGACTTGTTTTCCGCCAGGTCCTGAAAAGCGCCGTTGAACATTCGAATGATCTCGGCAGACTCGTTGCTCACCAGTTTGACGGACACCGTATCGAAGAGGACCGGGACGGTGACACGGCCCGTATAGGCCTGCGTGCCTGCCGTGTAGACTTCGTGGAGCGCCGAGGCACCGGACAGCGTGTCGATATACCCGTTTTCGGGATCGAAGACCCAGCCCGCGTCTGTTCGCCTGGGAGCAAGAACGGAAATCGGGATGTGTGCCTGCAGTCCCTTGAGTGCCCGCATCAACAGTGTGCGGTGTGCCCAGGGACAGTTCCAGGCGACATAGAGATGATATCGGTTGCTTTCCGCCTTGAACCCGGCGCTTCCGCTCGGACCGGGAGAACCATCTTTCGTCACCCAGTTCCGGATCTGCGCCTTGGAGCGTTCGAAGCGGTCGGAGGCAACGCTGTCTCCTGTGGCGTCCGTGTCCCAAATCCCGTCAACAAGCAGTCCCATGGTTCTCTCCGCCTCGATCGTCGGTTGTTTCAAAGCGATCGGGTCATGCGGACGGAGGGGAAAACCACCCCGCCCGGCAAGGTGACAGGAAAGGGCTCGACGGAGCGAAATCCGCAAGCCCGGTAAAATGCTTCGCCGTTCAGCGTCGAATAGCAGTTGAACTCGGTAACGCCCGACACGAGGGCGTCGGAGATGCAGCGCGACATGAGCGCCCGGCCGATCCCTTTTCCCGTGTGGTCCGGGTCCGTGCCGAAATGGCGGATGTTTCCGTTGTCGGGGGTTTCACCGTGTCCGGTCGGCGACTGCCTTGTCCACCCGCCGGCACCGATGATCTGGCCGGCATCATCGTCGGCCACATAGTAGCTGCCGGAAGCAAGAAGTTCCGGCCGCGCTTTGGTAATCAGCGGCAGCGCCGCGTCCAGGATGTCGGCATCATAGGCATCCCGCAAGAGGACCGCATAACTCTTTTGCAGGAGAGCTGTCACCGCGGCACTGTCTGCTTCTGTCGCTATGCGGACAAGGAATGACAAGGTTCAGACTTCCTGAAGTTTCCCGCGTTTCAGATGTTCATCGAGCCTTGGCATGATCTCGACGAAATTGCAGGGCATGTGCCGGTAGTCGAGCTGAAACTTCAAAATGCCGTCCCAGGCGTCCTTGCAGGCGCCGGGTGAACCTGGCAGCGCAAAGATGTAAGTGGCGCCGGCAACGCCCCCGGTCGCGCGGGACTGGATCGTCGACGTGCCGATCTTGTCATAGGAAATCCGGTGAAAAACTTCGGAAAAGCCATCCATGCGCTTTTCAAAGAGCGGTTCGATGGCCTCCGGCGTCACGTCCCTTCCGGTGAAACCCGTTCCGCCGGTCGATATGATTACGTCAACGCCCGCGTTGCCGATCCAGTCTCGCACGATCGCCTGGATCGCTTCGATGTCGTCTGTGACGATCTTCCTTTCGGCGAGCAAGTGCCCGGCTTTCGTCAAGCGCTCCGAAAGGGTGTTTCCCGATCGGTCGTCTTCAAGCTTCCTGGTGTCGGAGACGGTCAGAACGGCAATGTTGAGCGGGATGAACGGACGGCTTTCATCTATGCGGGACATGGACAACTCCTTTGTCCTCAAGAGATAGGGGAACGCGCGTCAAACCGCCAGTGGCAGCAGACAGGGGATCGTTCAGGTCAACCAAGAGCAATAAAATTACAAAAAATAACAAGATCGCGACACTTGCAAAATATATAGGTCAGTATTATTGACTTAAATAATCAAATGCAGACCATGTGTGAGCCGATCATGACAACCTGGGACAGTCTTTATGCCAGACGCGCGAGCCGAATGCGCGCCTCGGAGATTCGCGAACTCCTGAAACTCCTCGACCGTCCGGATGTGATCTCCTTTGCCGGAGGCATTCCGGATCCGGCTCTGTTTCCGGCGGAAGCCTTCAAGAAGGCCTATGGCGAGATCCTTGGTGGGGCGGATGCCGAACGCGCGCTCCAGTACGGCGTCAGCGAAGGCAGCCTGAGACTGCGCACCTGGATCGTGGAACACATGCGCAAACTGGGCATCGAATGCACGCCGGACAACATCCTCATCACCTCGGGATCGCAGCAGGGCCTCGACTATATCGGCAAGCTGTTCCTGTCGGAGGGAGACACGGCGCTGGTGCAGTGGCCGACCTATCTTGGCGCGGTTCAGGCGTTCAATGCCTATGAGCTGAATTTCGACCGTCTCGATCCGCGTACCAACCGGTCGGCAGCGGCATACAGTGCCCAGGCTGCAGAGAAAGGCGGTGCGATCAAGTTTGCCTATCTCTCACCCGATTTTGCCAACCCGACGGGCCTGTCGCTCAACCTCGAGGAGAGAAGACGCATCCTGGAACTTTCAGCGGAGCTATCCTGTGCAGTCATCGAAGATTCCCCTTATGAGAGCCTGCGCTATGACGGCGAGCCGGTTCCGGCGCTTCTTGCACTCGATTGCGTTCAGAACGACGGGATCGAGAACAGCCGGACGCTCTACTGCGGCAGCTTTTCCAAATCTCTGTCGCCGGGCCTGAGGCTCGGCTGGATCTGCGCCGCGAGCGAGGTAGTTTCCAGGCTCGTTTTGATCAAGCAGGCGAGCGACCTGAACACGCCGGTGCTGAATCAGGAGGCCATGGCGCGCGTTGCCGAGCGGGAGTTTGAGACGCACACCGCCAAATCCAACGCGGTTTACAAGAAGCGCCGCGATGCCATGCTCTCAGCGCTCGAGCGGCACATGCCGGAAAGTGTCCGCTGGACACGGCCGGAAGGCGGCATGTTCATCTGGGTCGAACTTCCTGCCGGCGTAAACGCGTCGGAACTTCTTGAGCAATCCGTCGAGACGGCCAAGGTCGCATTCGTTCCCGGGGGAGCTTTCCACCCCGATGGCAGCGGTACGAATACGCTGCGGCTGAGCTTTTCCTGTGCCGGCGCGGACGAGATCGAGGCCGGGATCGCAAGGCTTGGTGCCCTGATAGCCGAAACTGTCACATTCGGCCATTAAGAAAAGAAAAGGGTGAACTGAAGAAGCGTTCGAGATGGATCTCTGGGAACAGGTTGACAACTACTGCGAGCGCGTCGGGCCGGAATTCTGGTCCGAGCCGCTCAATGCCATCACCAATGGCGCTTTCGTCGTTGCAGCCGTTCTCGCCTTTGCTTTGTGGCGCCGCTGGACGCCGGATGACTGGACTGGCCTTGGCCTGATCATCGTTCTTTTTGCAATCGGTATCGGGTCGTTCCTGTTTCACACCTTTGCAACACGATGGGCCGGTCTTGCCGATGTCATTCCCATCGTGATCTTCATTCACGTCTATCTCTTCGTCGCGCTCAATCGCTATCTGGACCTGCGCTGGTGGACGGCACTCGGCATCGTTATCGCCTTCCTTGCGGCGACGGTCCTGTTTGCCGATACCCTCTTTGCGCCGCTTGTCGGCTCCTCCGCCGGATATGTTCCGGCGCTGCTCGCGATCTTTGTGGTCGGCGTCCTGTTTGCCCGCAGAAACAGCAGGCTTGGTGCCGAGGTCCTGCTGAGCGGACTTGTGTTTTTTGCGTCGCTGACCATCCGCACCCTCGATGAACCCTTGTGCGCACAGGTGACGTTCGGAATTCACTTCATGTGGCATATCCTGAACAGTGTTGTGCTGTTTTTGCTGATACGGGTTCTCATTTTGCAGCGGGCCGGGTAAACCACAGAGACACTTCGGAAAATCGCGCTCCGTGACGCGTCACACGGATGGCGTTGTTTTGCGAAAAAAGCGTTGAAAGCGCGGAAGAGGCCAGGGAGACAGAAAACGTCATGAGCGATAACAACAAGACCGAACACGATCTGTCGGAAGCCGCGCTTTTTTATCACGAAAATCCGAAACCCGGTAAACTCGAGATCCAGCCCACCAAACCGCTCGGCAACCAGCGCGACCTTGCGTTGGCGTATTCACCCGGCGTCGCCGCGCCCTGCCTGGCCATTGCCGAAGACCCGTCCAAGGCAGCCCACTATACGTCGCGCGGAAATCTCGTCGCCGTGATCTCTAATGGAACCGCCGTTCTGGGTCTTGGAAATATCGGTCCTCTCGCCTCCAAGCCCGTGATGGAAGGCAAGGCCGTACTTTTCAAGAAGTTTGCCGGGATCGACGTGTTCGACATTGAGGTCGACGAGACCAATGTCGACAAGTTCGTGGACGCGGTCTCGGTGCTGGAACCCACGTTCGGCGGCATCAACCTTGAGGATATCAAGGCCCCGGAATGCTTCATGGTAGAAGCAAAACTCCGGGAGAAGATGAACATTCCGGTGTTTCACGACGACCAGCATGGCACGGCGATCATCGTCGGCGCGGCCGTTCGAAACGGGCTGCATCTGGCCGGCAAGAAGATCGAGGACGCGAAAATCGTTGCCTCCGGTGCCGGTGCCGCGGCGCTGGCCTGCCTGAACATGCTGGTGTCTCTTGGCGCGAAGAGGGAAAACATCTGGATTACGGACATCGAGGGCGTTGTCTACGAAGGCCGCGAAAAGCTGATGGACGAGTGGAAGTCCGTCTTCGCCCAGAAGACCGACAAGCGTGCGCTCGACGAGATCATCGAAGGTGCTGACGTTTTCCTCGGCCTGTCGGTTGGCGGGGTGCTCAAGCCGCAGATGGTGGAGAAGATGGGCAAGGGGCCGCTGATCCTCGCGCTGGCCAACCCGAATCCGGAAATCATGCCCGAGGACGCGCTTGCGGTGCGCAATGACGTGGTCATGTGCACGGGCCGCTCCGACTATCCCAACCAGGTCAACAATGTCCTGTGTTTTCCGTTCATCTTCCGCGGGGCGCTTGATGTCGGCGCAACGACCATCAACGAGGAGATGAAGCGCGCGGCAGTTGAGGCCATTGCAGGCTTGGCGCAGGAAGAACCGTCCGATGTCGTCGCGCGTGCCTATGGCGGCAAGACCGAAATCTTCGGTCCGAACTACCTGATCCCGTCCCCTTTCGATCAACGTCTCATTCTGCGCATCGCTCCGGCGGTGGCGAAGGCTGCGATGGACTCCGGCGTCGCGACACGTCCGATCACTGATTTCGACGCCTATCTGGACCGTTTGAACCGCTTCGTGTTCCGCTCCGGCCTCATCATGAAGCCGATCATCCAGAATGCGGCCAAGGATCCGCAACGGATTATCTACGCGGAAGGCGAGGACGAGCGCGTCCTGCGGGCGGCACAGGTCCTGATCGAGGATCACATTGCCAAGCCGATCCTGGTTGGTCGGCCCGATGTGTTGCAGCAGCGCTGCGAACGATTTGGCCTGAAAATCCGCCCTGATGTCGATTTCGAATACGTCAATCCGCAGGAAGACCCGCGCTACCGCGATTATGTGGACGAGTATTTCGAATGCGTCGGCCGAAAGGGCCTGCCGCCCAACGCTGCCCGGACGGTCGTGCGCACCAACGCGACAGTCATTTCAGCGCTTGCTGTGCGGCGCGGTGACGCCGATGCGGTCATCTGCGGACTGGAAGGACGGTTCATCCGGCACCTGCGCGACATCAAGCAGGTGATCGGCGTGTGCGAGACAGCTCGCGATCTCTCCGCCATGTCGCTGTTGATCAACAGCCAGGGTGCGCTCTTCATGTCGGATACATTCGTGACCGAGGATCCGACTGCCGAAGAAATCTCCGAGATGGCCGTCCTCGCGGCCCAGGAAATCAGACGCTTCGGTATCGAACCGAAAATCGCGCTCCTGTCCATGTCGAATTTCGGGTCCAGGGACACGCCGTCATCGCGCAAGATGCGCGAGGCGCTCGAACTGATCTGGGAGCGTCATCCCGAACTGGAAGTGGACGGGGAAATGCATGGCGATTCCGCTCTGAGCGAGGCTCTGCGTGAACGCGTGATGCCCGGCAGCAAGCTCAAAGGCGAAGCCAACCTTCTGCTCTTCCCGAACCTCGATTCCGCAAATATCGCCCACAATCTTCTGAAGGTCGCGACCCAGGCGCTTCATGTCGGCCCGATCCTGCTTGGAGCAGCAAAGACCGCGCATATTCTTACGCCTTCGGTGACCTCGCGCGGCGTGGTGAACATGTCGGCACTCGCCAGTGTCGAGGCACAAACGCGCCTGGTTGACTGATCCGAGGCCCGGCAGCTCATGACTATTTCCAGTGAAGCGGGGGCGCTCCTGTTGCTCGCTGACGGGTCCGCAAATCCGGAAGACGAAATTGAAAACACCTGACGAGTGTCTGACAAAGCAGGACATACGCACTGAAATAGATCGGCTGGACGGCGAACTTGTGCAGCTTTTTGCCGAACGGCAGAGCTACGTGCGCCGCATGGCAGAACTCAAGCGACACCCGGACGAGGCGTTCGACGCGGCGCGGATCGAGAGCATGATTTCCGCGATCAGGGATCGCGCGGGTGTTCTGTGCCTGGATCCGGATCAGGCGGAATTGGTCTGGCGCACGCTGATCGACTGGAACATCGCTTTCGAGAAGCGGGTGATTGCAGATCGGCTTCACAATGAAGCGGCGAACCAGGACACACCGGCTGATTGACGATTTTTAATCCGGGCATGACTGTTCAGCGGCGTTGGAGTTCCTAGGTATTGGAGAGACCGACAGGATCGCCTTCTTGGTATGGAGCCCGAACAATGACGCGCAATATCCTTCTCTCCTCTGCAGCAGCACTATGCTTGGCCTTCGGCCCAGTAGGTGTCATGCCGGCTGTTGCGCAGTCCTCGGTCGCTCTTGAAACCATTGCCGACGGGCTGTCATATCCTTGGAGTGTCGCGTTTCTGCCGAGAGGCGGCTATCTGGTGACCGAGCGCGACGGGCTCTTGAAATACGTCTCCGCCGATGGCGGCCAGAGCGTCGTCGAAGGGACGCCGGAAGTATTCGCGCAAGGGCAGGGCGGGCTCCTCGACGTGGTCCTCAGCCCCGGTTTCGAGACGGACAGGACCATTTTCATGTCTTTCTCGCAAGGCTCTCCGGAAGGAGCCGGAACGTCCCTATACCGCGCGACACTGGCTGAGGATGGCGATGGTTACCGGCTGGAAGACGGAGAAACGATCTTCCGGGCGAACAATCGCGGCTACGGCGGACGGCACTTCGGTTCCCGGCTGGCGTTCGCGCCGGACGGATCCCTGTTCATGACACTCGGGGACCGGGGCGACGGTCCGAGGTCACAGGATGCATCGGATCATACCGGCTCGGTCCTGCGCCTGACACCGGACGGCAAGCCTGTCGCCGGAAACCCGTTTGAAGGTGAGGTGGATCACAAGCCAGAAATCTGGTCCATCGGACATCGGAATCCGCAGAGCGCTGCCATCAACCCGGCAACGGGCGTTCTGTGGACCGTGGAACACGGTGCGCGTGGCGGAGACGAGATCAACATCCCCGAAGCCGGGAAGAACTACGGCTGGCCGGTCATTTCCTATGGACGCCACTACTCCGGCGGCAAGATCGGTGAGGGAACGGAAAAGTCGGGCATGGAACAGCCGATCCACTACTGGGACCCGTCCATCGCTCCTTCCGGCATGGCGTTCGTGACCAGCGAGCGTTATCCGGACTGGCAAGGCGACCTCCTTGTCGGGGCCTTGCGTGGCCGGCACTTGTCCAAGCTCGATCTGGATGGCGAATCGGTCGTATCGGAGGTGCAGTTGCTGGGCGATTTGGACGAACGGATCCGGGACGTTCGCCAGGCGCCTGACGGCTACATTTACGTTTTGACCGACAGTGATGACGGTCAGTTGATCCGCCTCGTTCCCTGATGGTTCTGTCGGCTTCGTTTTGAGCCGGAGTGTTAGCAACGCTTGACATTTCGGTTCATCGAGCAGATATACCGCACTGCGATTGCTGCCGCGTGAGCAGACAGGAAGTCCGCGTGCCAGTGACAACACCGTCCCTGCGCCGATACCCGCCAATTGCAAAGATTTGGAGCCTGATGAGAGGCTCAACCAGTTCCCATGTCACGCGAGGGCCTGGCGGCCAAGAGCCGGTTTCGATTGAGCCGGCTGCCGCGCACCGACATCATGCTGCAAGGAAATGCCTTGCGGCAACAAGAGCATTTTGATGCTCGCAACAAGGAAATGATATTGACCGATTTTCAAAACCTGGGGCTCTCCGGCGGCTTGTTGAAAGCTGTTTCGGAAAACGGCTACGCATCACCGACGCCGATCCAGGAAAAAGCGATTCCGCTTATACTAAAGGGCCATGATTTGCTTGGTCTCGCACAGACCGGCACCGGCAAGACCGCTGCATTTGGTCTGCCGCTGATCGACCGCCTGCTTGCCGACCGAGACACTGCGCCGCAAGGCGGCACCCGCGCACTTATTCTGGCGCCGACCCGCGAACTGGTAAACCAGATCGCGAAAAACCTGATTTCCTACCTCAGGACGACACCGCTCAAGGTGACCTCCGTTGTCGGCGGCGTGTCGATCAACGCACAGATCAAACGTTTGTCCAGGGGGACCGATATCCTCGTGGCGACCCCCGGACGCCTGCTCGACCTCGTTGACCGCAAGGCCGTCGATCTCGGTACGGCATCCTATCTGGTGCTCGATGAAGCCGATCAGATGCTTGATCTCGGCTTCATCCATGCGCTGCGCCGGATCAGCTCACTGGTTCGCAAGGAGCGTCAGACGCTGCTCTTTTCCGCAACGATGCCGAAACAGATCGAGGATCTTGCCAGATCCTATTTGCGCGATCCCGAACGCGTTGAAGTCGCACCGACCGGACGCACGGCCGACAAGGTCACGCAATCGGTCCATTTCATGGACCAGAAGGCAAAGAGCGATTTTCTGCTCCAGCAGCTGAAAGCCAATCCTGAGGGCATGTCGCTGGTCTTCTGCCGGACGAAACACGGAGCTGAACGCCTCATGCGCAGGCTGACGCAAAAAGGCATTGCGGCCGGTTCCATACACGGCAACAAGAGCCAGAACCAGCGTGACCGCGCGATCCGCGATTTGCGCGACGGCAAGATCAATGTGCTCGTTGCAACCGATGTTGCCGCGCGGGGGATCGACATTCCGGGCGTGAGCCACGTCTATAATTTCGAACTTCCGGAAGTCGCAGAAGCCTACGTCCACAGAATCGGACGAACGGCACGTGCCGGTGCCGACGGCGATGCCATAGCGCTGTGCGCGCCCGAAGAAATTGCACTGTTCCGCCAGATCGAAAAACTCATTGGCGTCGATATTCCGGTTGCGGGCGGCGAGGTCCCACCGATGTCCGCAGCCGCGGGCCGTTCCAAGCGGGGTGGGCAGAACCGGGGCAACAAGCCGGCTTCCAAGAAGTCCGCGCGCAAGCGGTCGGCCAAGAACCACAACGACAACACGCCCGGTGCGCGCCCGCACAAGCACCGCAGGTCCGGAAACCGGAAAACCGCTGCCTAAGCAGTTTTTCGCTGTCCGTTTCGATGAGCCAAAAAAATGCACCGGGAAGTGGCCTTCCCGGTGCCAGACCTTGTGGTCGATGGGGGTCAGAACAACGCGTGCTGCCCTGACTGTTCTTTAGGAAGACATCTGACCGGTTCCGTCGCCGCCGCAGTCCGGAGGTAAGCTGCTACTTCCTGCCCACAAGGTACCCGATTGCGCTGCTGAGCAACCGAATTCCAATTTTCTGGGAAAATGCGACAGCTCACCTGTGCACGACTTGATCAGGATTTCCAAAACATGCTGGAAATCAATCATCTAAGCCCCCGTTAGAAGTAAAACTAGATTAACGAAACCAATACTGCAATCATAACTCATCACGAGGGGGGTAGTATGTGGATATCAGAAAAATATATAAATAACATATACTTAGGGTGAAATTGGTCCGAATGGTTCATTTTTTCGGATAACCCCTGATTGAAGCCGGACAAGTCCGGAGGCAAGAAGTGCTTTAGTTTCAAAGAATTGCAAAAATCATACTCTTTATCTATTGTTGTATAGAAAATTTTTATGGCCGCTGATCTGAGCAACGTCAGTCGTAAGCAGCTGAAAATAATGAGAAAAAATCACATCAATTTTCAATGTGGGTGTTGCTGATTCCCAGGAGCCGTCACTACGGGCACTGGGTCGCTGGTCGAATTGCCTTGGAAAAATTTGACCGATTGATATAAATTTTTCTGTTGGATCTAGAACAAGTGCTTGTTTGTTGAAATTAGCGGTTGACGTTTCCGTAAGGTGAAGGTAAGTCGGCCCTCGCTTCAGCACTTGTTAACCACGACAGGGAATGCCGGAGCACAACAACCAGACAAAAGATCTGGAACGGTGCACGTTGGCTCCATCTGGACCTTCGACTCCCAAAAACTGCCGTCTGCGAAGACGGCTCAGGCCTTGTGGCGCGGGCGATCGCGCAACAACAGGACGTCTGGAACGTCCGGCCTTCCAGTTTTGCGCGGTTGACAACCGCAACAGGCCGGTACCCCCACTTTAACCGGCCTGATACAACCCATCGTCCACAAGACGACAGCGCCGGGAAGCTTTGCTTCCCGGCGCTGTTTGTTTCTGAAACCGGTTTCGCGATTTCCTGGCCTTCAGACATCTCTGCGCCGTTTGAGCGCTATGACGAGGCAGGCCCGCATTGCGTCGGGGCAAACGGCGGGGAGCAGGTAGGGCTGGGCCATGCACCCTCGGCAAACGCAACGCCCGGCAAGAGACACGGAACGGCTGAAGCCGTTCCGATCCATCGACGTGTTCCGCGCAGACCCGTCAAGGCTTACATATTCGGATAGTTCGGTCCGCCCGCGCCTTCGGGAACCGTCCAGGTGATGTTGCGGTTCGGGTCCTTGATGTCGCAGGTCTTGCAGTGCACGCAGTTCTGCGAATTGATCTGGAACCGGGGCGCGTCTTCACCTTCCTCCACCCACTCGTAAACGCCCGCCGGACAGTACCGGTTTGACGGACCTGCGAACACGTCGTGCTCGGAAGATTTCTGAACGGCCTGGTCGCTGACCTTCAGATGGATCGGCTGATCTTCCTCGTGGTTCGTATTGGACAGGAACACGGAGGAAAGCTTGTCGAATGAAATGACGCCATCGGGCTTCGGATATTCGATCTTCGTGCAGTCCTTGGCCGGTTTCAGTGTTTCTGAATCGCGTTTGCCGTGCTTCATCGTGCCGAAGAAAGAAAAGCCGAACAATTCGTTCGTCCACATGTCGAGACCGCCGAGACCGATGCCCAGCCAGGTGCCGAATTTCGACCAGAGCGGCTTCGCGTTCCGCACTTTTTTCAGGTCTTCACCGATCGGGCTGTCGCGCCAGGCCGTGTCATAGTTCGCCAGCTCGGTATGCGCTTCTCCGCGTCCGATGGCCGCCATCACTTCCTCGGCAGCCAGCATGCCGGACAGCATCGCATTGTGCGAGCCCTTGATGCGCGGAACATTCACGAACCCTGCCGAGCATCCCATAAGGAGACCGCCGGGGAAGGACAGTTTCGGCACGGACTGATATCCGCCTTCGGTGATGGCGCGCGCACCATAGGAAATCCGTTTCCCGCCCTCGAACGTGTCGCGGATCGTGGGGTGGGTCTTGAAACGCTGAAATTCGTCGAAAGGTGACAGCCACGGGTTTTCGTAGTTCAGATGAACCACGAAACCGACGGCGACCTGGTTGTCCTCGAGGTGATAGAGAAACGATCCGCCGCCTGTTTTACCGTCAAGCGGCCAGCCGAACGAGTGCTGTACGAGGCCGAGCTTGTGTTTCTCGGGAGCAACCTGCCACAGTTCCTTGATGCCGATGCCGAACTTCGGCACGTCGCTGTCCTTGTCGAGCTCGAATTTCTCGATGAGTTGCTTTGCAAGGGAACCGCGCGCACCTTCACCGATGAGCGTGTACTTTCCGCGCAACTCCATGCCCCGCGTGAACATCGCGTTCGGTTTGCCGTCGCGGCCGATCCCCATGTCACCGGTCGCGACGCCGACGACCTTGCCTTCGTCATCATAGAGCAGTTCGGCGGCCGCGAAGCCAGGGTAGATCTCGACGCCGAGTGCTTCGGCCTTCTCGGCCAGCCAGCGGCAGACGTTCCCGAGCGAAACGATGTAGTTGCCGTGATTGTTCATCAGTTTCGGCATCAGCATGTTGGGAAGGCGTGCTGATCCCGCCGGTCCGAGCACCAGAAAATGGTCGTCCGTCACGGCTGTCTTGATCGGGCTGTCTTCTTCGCGCCAGTCCGGCAGCAGTTGGTCCAGTGCGATCGGATCGATCACGGCGCCAGAGAGAATGTGCGCACCGACCTCGGACCCCTTTTCCAGGACAACGATACTCAGTTCCTCGCCCTTTTCGTTGGCGATCTGCTTCAACCGTATTGCCGCGGCGAGACCGGCCGGCCCCGCGCCGACGATCACCACGTCGACATCCATGCTTTCGCGTTCACCAAGCTCGTCTTGTTCGCTCATCTTGTTCTCCCTCAAGCTGGCAAGGCTTTGTCCCAAGCGCCCTGTTTGCAATATTTCGCAGCGCAATACACGACATTTTTCAATTCCGTTAGCGAAATCCGGCCCTTATTTTGTCGAATTTCGCCCAGATAGACCAAAGCCGCGCTCGGGCGTCAAGGAAAAGAATTACGTTTACGTAAAAGTAAAGGGAGTTTCCTTCGCAAGACGAAGCGGATGCAATATCAGAAGGTTGGGGGTCTCGCCACGGTATCGGCCCACGGCGCTTGTGCGATGCGTTCAGCCGGTTAGTATCTGGATCCGGAGGCCGACACTTGCAAAATTCCCAAGACAATCTGAAAGACATCGAAAGTCTGCTTGAGTTCTACCGGGGCGCGGGCGTCGACTGTTTTCTGGGTGACGAACCGGTCGATTGGGTCGAAGCAAGCGCGCGTCAGGCAGCACAAAGGCATCAAACCCCTCCGGCAACGGCACCTGGGAACGCCGGCGCGCCGGCCCAGGCTGCAATGGTGGGTGAGACCAGGTCCCCGAGTGCTCCGCGACAGCTGGCCGCTGCGCCTTCACGGCAGCCGGCCCCGGCCCAAACGGCCGTCATGCCGGACCATGAAACCATCGCATCGGCACGGGATCTCGCTGCATCGGCAAGAACGCTGGCGGATTTGAAAGCGTGCCTGGAAACGTTCGAAGGCTGCAATCTCAAGCCGACTGCCAAAACGCTTGTGTTCGGTGACGGCAACCCCGGGGCGCGGCTGATGTTTGTCGGCGAAGCGCCGGGACGGGAGGAAGACCTGCAGGGCAAACCTTTCGTGGGCCGCTCCGGGCAATTGCTTGACCGCATGCTGTCTGCGATCGGGCTGGACCGGAAAGACGCTTACATTGCCAACGTCGTGCCCTGGCGTCCTCCCGGCAACCGCACACCGACACCGCAGGAAACCGAAATCTGCAAGCCTTTCATCAAGCGGCAGATCGAGTTGGTCAATCCGGATGTGCTGGTGTTCCTGGGCGCAGCCTCCGCCAAGAACCTGCTGGGCGTCCAGGACGGCATTCGAAAGATGCGCGGCCGTTGGATGAGTTATGCCCTTCAGGATCGCGAAATAGCGGCGATCGCAACCTATCATCCGGCGTACCTCCTGCGCAGCCCGCTCGAAAAACGCCTTTCCTGGCGCGATTTCCTGAGCATTCGGGCCCGTTTGGCTGACCACTAACCGTATCAACTTCCCATACGTTAACGTGGCTTTTAGGCTTCCGGTTGTAGGTTGGGATGCAACCGCACCGGAGGAAGACTTGAGCACCACAGGCGCCGTCAGAATTGCTGAAAACTGCGTGACGGCGCTCGTCGTGGACCTGGCCGACATGTCTTGCTTCGAAGCGTCTGCAATCGACTTGAACGACACCGGCTGCTGGATCGTTTCCGACAAGGTGGACTTGCTCAAGAAGGAAGTCGGCTTGCGCCTTGCCGGCACTGACAAGCTTGTGCGCGGCACGGTGACTGCCTACGCGGACAACGAGGCCAGGGTCAGCTTCCTCGCGGAAGATCAGGCAACCGGGGAAAAACGCCGCGAAGTCAGGCGGTCTGTCTGGATCGGCACGGTGGTGAGCGGCAAGACCAGCCCGTTCATCGTCAAGTGCCGCATCATTGATGCCAGTCGCTCCGGGTGCAGGCTTGAGGCTGACGGTCTCGACCGGCTGCCGCAGGACATCGAGATCTCCATCCCAGGCCTCGGCATGCCGATTGCCGCGAAAATCATCTGGCGCAAGAACGGGCAGGCAGGGGTTCGCCTCAATTGGCCTTTCGATCCGGCGCCGGTCCTGACACCCGAAATGGTCACCGCAATGCTGGACCGGGAACAGGAAAGGCAACCGCGCGAAGAAGAGCCGAAGAAGCCCAGAAAACGCATCAGCGCCTTCGGTTCGTGATCTGATTTGTAGGGATCTTCGAGGGTCCACCCGGATTTGCGGGGGCTTGGGTGTTTGCATGTTCCCGAACGATACATATATCGGAGAGAATAACGAACTCTCTCGGGGCCTTTCAGCGTGCTTTCCAAAATCCGCAGTATCCTTCCAAAACGTTTCCGCAATGACAAACCGATTATCCCCGTCGTCCGCCTGCAGGGCGCGATCGGGATGCAAAGCCCGATGCGCTCGGGACTGTCGCTGGCCTCGGCAGCCTTGCCGCTCGAAAAGGCTTTTTCCATCAAGAAGGCACCAGCCGTTGCCCTGATCATCAACTCGCCCGGCGGATCGCCGGTTCAATCGCGTCTGATCTTCAAGCGCATTCGTGACCTTGCCAAGGAGAACGAAAAGGAAGTTCTGGTCTTCGTGGAGGATGTCGCGGCCAGCGGCGGCTACATGATCGCCGTTGCAGGTGACGAAGTGTTCGTCGATCCGTCTTCCATCGTCGGCTCGATCGGCGTCGTTGCGGCGGGCTTCGGGTTCACCGAACTCATCAAGAAGATCGGTGTGGACCGGCGCGTCTATACCGCCGGCGAAAAGAAGGTGACACTCGATCCGTTCCAGCCCGAGGTTCCGGATGACATTGCCTATCTCAAGGGCCTGCAGCTCGAACTGCATGAGACCTTCATTGAGCTCGTGAAGTCCCGTCGCGGGGATGTGCTGAGCGAGGATCCGGATCTGTTTACAGGCAAGTTCTGGACGGGCCGCACTGCCGTTGAGCTCGGTCTGGTCGACGCAATCGGTGATCTGCGCGGCGTTTTGAAGGAGCGGTTCGGCGACAAGGTCGAACCCAAGCTGATTTCCGCGCCACGTGGTCTGTTCGGCAGGCGCGCTGCTGCCGGCATCGGATTGAAGGGCCATCGTTTGACCGAGGGGCTCGGAGAGGACTTGATCTCAGCGGTCGAAGAGCGGGCGCTGTGGATGCGCTACGGCCTTTAAAAAGGCGCAAAAGGCATGTGATGTCGGGGCGGGTTGCAGTCTCAGTGATGAGTATGTAACCCGCAAGCAAGGGGAACGATATGACGGAACTGATTGGTGTGGCGGCACTTGCGGTCGGCGGTTACTGGATTGTTCAACGTGTCAAGCGCAAGATGGCCCAGGTCGAGAACGAGATCTCGAGAGCGGCGGCCAAGGCCGATCCCAATGGCAAGGGCGCGAAGCTGGTCCTGGATCCCGAAACCGGCAAGTACCGGCCGGTCAACTAGTGTGAACCGGCGGCGCGCTGCACCGCCGGAAAACTCACCTTGGATGATTGGCGAGAAACAGGCCCCAGCGAGCGTCGCTTTTTCGAGCCGTCGAATGGAGTATGGCCGCGACGAGCAGAAGCAGCAGCCCCTCTGCAGCGGGCCCCGCGAGCCAGATTCCAACCTCACCGAAATAGAACGGCAGCAGGAACAGCAGCGGCAGGAAAAAGAAGTAGGGCTTGATCAGGCTGATCAGGGCAGCCCTCTTCGCATCGCCAAGAGCCTGGAAGTATCCCCCGATCACGAATAGCGGACCCGCCGCGAACATCAGCGCGATATTGATCGGCAGGATCCTGACAAGTTCCGAGCCGATGGCGGGATCATCCACGAACAGAAATCCGATTGGCCGGGCAAAGAGGCTCAGGATGACCTGAACAGCAAGGCTGTAGAAAAGCGCCGTCAGCAGACCGAGCCGGAGCGTGGCGTCCGTGCGTTCGAAGGCGCGGGCGCCGTAGTTGTTGCCGATCATTGCCTGCAGCGCGTGGATCAGTCCGAGCAGCGGCAGGAAAACGAAGGTCATGATCCGCGTCAGGAGGCCGAACGCGGCAACCGTGGTTTCATATCCGCTCGACCCTATCAGCTGCAATGCCGCAAAGGTAGCTGCAGAACCGATTGCGATGCCGGCGAAGTTGAGGCTCTGCGGAGCCCCCAGCGCGAAAATCGGCCGCCAGCAGGATACCCAGGAAGTCCTGAGCAGAACTGCGGGCTTCAGGTGGCTGTCTGCGCGAAGTCGAAAGCCGACAATGACGAGCAGCGACAAAAGCTGCGCCAGCGCGGTTCCGGCGGCGGTGCCCGCGACGCCGTGGTTCAGGACAACGACGAAGACGAAGTTGAGCGCAATATTGAGCAGTGACACGAACAGGCTGACGCCGGCCATCTGCATGACAAAACCTTCGCTCCGCAGCGCATCCGACTGGATCGACAGGACGAACAGAAGCGGCGATGTCCATGCGGTGATCGCCATATAGATGTAAGCCATGTGCGCGATCGCTTCGGAGCCTTCGGCGGCAAGCAGGATGAGCGGGTATCCCGCCACCGAAAACACTGCGACGGTCAGGAGCCCGATCCCGAGCGAGAGACCGTGCGCGCCGGTAAAAACCCGTTGCGCATCCGTGTATCGCCCTGCGCCGAGGTCGCGCGCCAGTATGCTGGACATCCCGCTTGTGATCAGGGTCGCCGTCGCCACGAGGATCATGTAGGCGGGAAACATGAGCGTGACTGCGCTGAGCGCGTCCGATCCGACGAAACGGCCGAGAAACAGTGCGTCGGCGACGGTCAGAAGTCCGTTCATGCTCATCACCAGAATGATTGGCAGAGCCGTCTTCAATAGGGTCGGGACCAGCGGGCCTTGCGTATAGAAATTTGTCCGGGATGTGTCGGTCGACATTCCGTTCTCCAGGTGCAGGCATTTCGCGGGGAGGGAAGTGCTCGCATTGCCACCTGAGCGAAACGCTTGTGCGGAACGAAAGGTCAAAACCAGAACTTCACCACGACCGTTGGTCTGCGAGCGGCTGGCATCTGGAGCCGCAAAGTTGGTAATTGAGGACGTTCGCCGCGTCAAGTCGGGGGACCGGGCTGGAGATCAAGCCGGTTTGCGTCCGGCCGAAAAACCAGGCCGGGCCTGTCTTGACCTTGCCTCTTCGTCGTGGCACCTCTCGCGTCGCGCGGCGGAATGGTCTGCCGTGACAGACCACATGCGGATGATTGTCATGTCGACGGACACTTTGCCGGCGCATATGCGCCCGGAAAACTCATTTCAGGGCCTGATCCTGACGCTTCAGCGTTTCTGGGCGGACCAGGGATGCGTCGTGCTTCAGCCGTATGACATGGAGGTTGGTGCCGGAACCTTTCACCCGGCAACGACGCTTCGCTCGCTCGGCCCGCGCCCCTGGCGCGCGGCATACGTGCAGCCGTCGCGCCGCCCGACCGATGGCCGCTATGGCGAAAATCCGAACAGGCTGCAGCATTACTACCAGTTCCAGGTGATCCTCAAGCCGTCACCGGCCGACCTGCAGGATCTCTATCTTCAGTCCCTCTATGCGATCGGTCTCGATCCCAAACTCCATGATATCCGCTTTGTCGAGGACGATTGGGAAAGTCCAACGCTCGGAGCCTGGGGGCTCGGCTGGGAATGCTGGTGCGACGGAATGGAAGTCTCGCAGTTTACCTATTTTCAGCAGGTTGCCGGCTTCGAGTGTTCCCCGGTTTCGGGCGAACTCACATATGGGCTCGAGCGCCTCGCCATGTATATCCAGGGCGTCGATAACGTCTACGATCTGAACTACAACGGCATGGATGGCGACGCAAAGGTAACCTATGGCGATGTCTTCCTGCAGGCCGAGCAGGAATATTCCCGTCACAATTTCGAGCATGCGGACACGGACATCCTGTTCCGCCACTTCAAGGATGCGGAAACCGAGTGCAAGGCCCTTCTGGACGCCGGCGCAAAGGCAAGAGAGGACGCCGGCGCGAGCGTTCACCAGGTGGTGCTTCCGGCCTATGACCAGTGCATCAAGGCCAGCCACGCCTTCAACCTGCTGGATGCACGCGGCGTGATTTCCGTGACCGAGCGCCAGAGCTATATCTTGCGCGTGCGTGAACTGGCCAAGGCCTGCGGAACCGCTTTCCTGGAAACGGAAGCGGGCGGCGTCGGTTATCACAATCAAGCCGCCGAATAGGATGATTGCTCCGGATTGAGAGCCGGGCGAGGGCGGAGCCGCGCCGGCCGGCGCGCAATTCCACCGTCACATGTGGGTTAACGCCGGTTTTACACGCCAGGCAGGATGACATGCCTGGCCGCAGACGGTAGCCTCCGGATCGTTCTTGAAGGAGGATCCGCACGTTGTCCTTTATTATTCTCGCGCTTTTGATCGCGCTCTCCGTCTACGCGATTGTTCTCTACAACACGCTGGTCAAGAAACGCCAGATGGTTGAGGAAGGCTGGAGCGGCATCGACGTGCAGCTCAAGCGCCGTGCCAATCTCATTCCCAATCTGGTGGAAACCGTGAAGGGCTATGCCGGTCACGAACAGGAGACACTCGACGCGGTCACCAAGCTGCGGGCATCGGTCGGGTCGGTGCCGGCCGGCGATGTCGCCGGGCGCGCCAAGGCCGAAGGTGCTCTCGGTCAGGCGCTCGGACGCCTGTTCGCCGTCGCCGAGGCCTATCCCGATCTCAAGGCCAGCGAGAACTTTTCCGATCTGCACAATTCGCTAGACGAGATCGAAAACGCGATCCAGATGGCGCGACGCTACTACAACGGTGCGGTGCGCGGACTGAACGTTGCCGTGGAAAGTTTTCCCTCCAACCTTATCGCCAACCAGTTCAAGTTCGAGAAGGCTGAATATTTCGAGATCGAGGACGAGGCCGAGCGGGCTGTTCCGAAGGTCGAATTCTAAGGGGCATCTCCATGACACTGAAGTCGGTTGCCGCCGGGTTCCTGCTGGCGCTCTTGGTTTTGGCCGGAGCCGGAACCGCCCTTGCGGAAGAACGAATCCACCGCTTTGTCTCCAACGTCGAGGTTGCGGAAAGCGGTTTGCTGACGGTGACTGAAACGATCAGCGTTCGTGCCGAAGGAAACCAGATCAAGCGGGGTATCTACCGTGACTTTCCGCTTCGGGCGGAAGGCCCGGACGGGCGCACCTATCGGGTCGGGTTCAAGGTGATCTCGGTGCTCCAGGACGGCCGGGAAGCCAGCTACCTCGAAAGAACGAGCGGCGACGGCGTGCGGATTTATATCGGTGAAGAGAATGTTTTTCTTCAACCGGGCAATTACACCTACACGATTGTGTACGAAACCGACCGCCAGATCCGCTTCTTCGAAGATCACGACGAGGTCTACTGGAACGCAACAGGCAATGAATGGATCTTTCCGATCGACGAGGTTGTTGCTCGGGTGATCCTGCCACCGGGGATCCGGGCACAGGACTGGACCGCCTATACCGGGAGCTTCGGCGAAAGGGGCCGTGACTACGAGGCGCGCGTTGGCGAGGACGGCCGCGAGGTTATCTTCGCCACCACACGGTCCCTGCGTCCCTATGAGGGGCTGACCGTGGTCGTTTCCATGCCGAAGGGAGCCGTTGCCGCGCCCACGGAGGCCGAACAGCTCGGGTATTTTCTGAACGACTACCGCCCCGAGCTCATCGGCGGCGCAGGCGTGATTCTGGTGCTTTTCTACTACCTGATGGCGTGGATGTTCGTCGGGCGGGATCCGGCCAAGGGCGTTGTTTTTCCGCGTTTCAAGGCGCCTGCCAATGTCTCCCCGGCGCTTGCAAGATACGTCTCGACGCGCGGTTTCAGCGACGGCGGATGGGTAGCGCTTGCTGCGGCCAGCCTCAATCTTGCCGTCAAGCACCGGCTTCGCTTCGACGAAAAGGATGGCGACGTGGTGCTCACACTCGATGAGGCACTGGGAACCGGCACGAGCGGCCTGCCGAAGGGGGAGGCGGCTCTGGTCTCGTTCTTGAGCGGGCGCGGTTCGCCGCTGCAGATTTACAAGGGCAACGGCAGTTCGATCAAATCGCTGGGGAGCAAATTCAGAAGCGCGATTGAAAAGGAAAGCCGGAATGTCTTCTTCAAGAACAACCGGTCTTTTCTTGTGCCAGGCGCTCTCCTGAGCGTCGCGGTGATCATCGGACTGTTCGTCTTCGGCCAGATGCCGCCTGACCAGATGGAGTTCGCGTTTCTGTTCATGGTGCTGTCGGTCTTTGCAGCCGCCTTTTCGGTGAACATCGGCAAGGCCGTGTTCCGCATTCCCAACATGCAGCTCAGGATGGCGCTGATTTTCGCCCTGTTTGTCGCCGCCATGGTGGGCACTGGGCTGCTGGCCAACAATATTTCAGGCGGCGTGGCGACCCTTCCCATCTTGCCTGTCGTGGCGGCGGCTCTCATTGCATTGAACGTGCTGTTCTTTTTCCTGCTCAGCGCACCAACCGCTCTGGGCCGGCAGGTGCTGGACGAAGTCGAGGGCTTGAAGCTCTATCTGTCCGTCGCCGAACAGGAGCGGCTCAACATGGCCGAAGTACCGGACATGAGCACCGTGCATTTCGAGGAGTTGCTTCCCTATGCGGTGGCGCTGGGTGTCGAGAAGCCCTGGTCCAATGCTTTCGAGGGCTGGCTGTCGACCGCGGCGGGAGCCGTTGCGGCAGCGAGCTATCATCCGAACTGGTACAGCGGGCGGACATTCGACGCGCACCGTGTCTCAGATTCGCTTTCCGGCACGACGAGCGCCATGGCCCAGTCGTTCAGGTCGTCCCTTCCGGTTCCGAAATCTTCGAGTTCTGGCTTTTCCGGCGGGTCTTCAGGTGGCTCCTCCGGTGGCGGTGGAGGCGGTGGTGGCGGCGGCGGCTGGTAAGCGAGGCCGCGGCTGGCGAAGCGTTTGTCAGGCCACGTTGGAATTTTCAGCGAAGGGCAGACGGCCACCATCCTGCGCCGCCAACAGGTCATCCGCATCCTGGGCCGAGACAGCCTTGGCATAGAGAAAGCCCTGGCCGTAGTGACAACCGTTTGAACTCAGCGCGGAATGTACGGCGCCGGTTTCGATGCCTTCGGCGACTGCGTCGATTTCCAGTCCCTTGGACAGGACAAGCACGGCTTCGACGATAGCGGCACACTGTTTGTCTGTCAGCATGCGCTCGGTGAACGACTTGTCGATCTTGACCTTCTTGATCGGAAAGTCCCGAAGGTAACTCAGCGAGGAATGGCCTGCGCCGAAATCATCGAGCGCAATCGTGATGCCCGTTGTCGTCAGTTCGTCCAGAATGCGCTTTGCCGCTTCCGGGTTCTTCACCAGCGACGTCTCTGTGATCTCCAGTACAAGACGCTCGGAAGGATAGCCGTAGGTTCCCAGGATCGACTTGATCTGTTCGGGCAAGGCCGGATCCTGCAGTTGGACCGGTGACAGATTGAAGGAGAGGTAGAGCTCCTCCGGCCATTTGGCCGCCGTTTCGCAGGCCTTTGCAAGCAAGTGGCGCGTAAGTTCGGAAATGATGCCACAATCTTCGGCAATCGGGATGAACTGCATCGGCGGTACATTTCCGAAGTCGCTGTCGGTCCAGCGTGCAAGCGCTTCGAACCCCGCGATCCGTCCCGTGTTCATATCCAGGATGGGCTGGTAGTGGACCTTGACGTCCTCGACTTCAATCGCGCGCCTCAGCCGTTGTTCCAGCAGCGTCCTGTGCAGGATCGAGGCGTCCATGTCGACTTCAAAGAAACGATAGGTCGACCGGCCGGAGGACTTGGCCCTGTATAGCGCAATATCCGCGCGTCTCAGAAGCTCGGTGACGGCATGTCCGTCATGCGGGTAAAGCGAGATGCCGATACCCGAGCCGATCGAGATCTGCCGTTCGCCGATTTCAAACCGGTCGCTGATGCGAGTCAGCAGGCGGCGTGCAAACCCGGAGGCTTCACTCTTGTCCGAGAAGACAGGAGAAACGATCGCGAATTCATCGCCGCCAAGACGCGCAACGATGCCGTCGTTTCCGACCGTTTCGGCGAGCCGCTCGGCGAAACTGCGCAGGAGATTGTCGCCGAAGGCATGTCCGTAGACGTCGTTGATGGGTTTGAAACCATCGAGGTCCAGCATCATGATTGCGCGGAAGCTGCCGTCTTTCACGTTCCGGCTGAGATCCGAGAAAGCCTCGAGCAGGCGCCGGCGGTTGGGAAGGCCTGTCAGTGCGTCGTGCTGGGCCAGGGCAAGGGCCTTGGAGTGTTCCGAAGACCGGGTACTGAGTTCATTGCGCAGCTTGCGGGTGACCCAGAGCCCGTAGACGAGTCCGGTCAGGGCAAAGAACAGGAACACAGCAGCAGCAGCATCGTAGATCAGATGGCTTTCGCCTTCATGACTGTCTTCCAGCAGGTGAGGAATGAAACCGAAAACCGCAAAACTGAGGATCGCCGCGACGAAAATCGCGGCAACTGAGCGTGCCAGGAGTCGGACGCCTGCGGCTTCCTGATTGATCACTATCTCATCCTGATACTTCGAACTGCTTTACCAGACGAGGAGTATTGCAGGTATTTCTTGAGGAAGAGTGAAGCAACACTATGATTTGCTATTGCTACTTTTCTCGATGGCGGCATGTCTGCCAAGTCTGGAAAAGGGGTGACAAGCGCACGTTGAGTTGCTAACGGACGCACAGCTGTTTCCGGAAGTCCCCTTCCAAACCCGAAGGCGTAACACTCCATGCCCGATCTTCTGCTTGAACTCTTCAGCGAAGAGATTCCGGCTCGCATGCAACGCAAGGCGGCCGAAGACCTGAAAACGCTTGTCACCACCGCTCTGGTGGATGCCGGTTTGCCTTATGAAGGTGCGAAGGCCTTTGCCACTCCGCGCCGTCTGGCATTGCAGGTTGCCGGTGTTCCGGCCGGGTCGGCTGCAACGCGGGAGGAACGCAAGGGACCACGCGTTGGAGCGCCGGACAAGGCTGTGGAGGGTTTTCTGCGCGGTGCCGGACTTTCGTCTGTCGAAGAAGCAAGCATTCACAGCGATCCGAAAAAGGGTGATTTTTACGTCGCGGTTATCGAGAAGCCGGGCCGGTCCGCGATTGATATCATCGCCGAGTTCATGCCGGGCATCTTGCGCGGGTTCCCGTGGCCGAAATCCATGCGCTGGGGCACGACGGCGACACGGTGGGTGCGTCCGCTGCATTCGATCGTTGCGACATTCGGCCCGGAAACCGAGGAACCCGAAGTCGTTCCATTTGAATTTGACGGCATCGTATCGGGACAGACGACGCGCGGCCACAGGTTTCTTGCCGATGAAAGCTTTGAGGTTCGGCGCTTCGACGACTATGCGGCCAGCCTGGAAAAACACAAGGTTGTCCTGGATGCGGACCGGCGCAAGGACATGATCCTGAACGATGCCAAGGACCGCGCACTGGCCCTGGGTCTGGAACTGGTCGAGGATCCGGGACTGCTGGAGGAAGTGGCCGGGCTTGTCGAATGGCCGGTCGTGCTGACCGGCAGCTTCGACGAGGATTTCCTTGACATACCCGATGAGTGCATTCAGCTCACGATCCGCGTCAATCAGAAGTGCTTCGTTCTGAAGGATCCGGCAACGGGGCGACTGGCGAACAGGTTCGTTCTGGTCTCCAATATCGTTGCTGAGGACGGCGGCAAGCTGATCGTGGCCGGGAATGAGAAAGTCATTCGTGCGCGTCTCTCAGACGCCCGGTTCTTCTGGGATACGGACCTGAAGACAAGGCTCTCGGACAATCTGCCGAAACTGGACGAGGTCAAGTTTCACGAAAAGCTCGGCAGCGTCGGCGCCCGGATCAAACGTCTGGTCGCGCTCGCATCTGATCTGGCCGCAATCGTCGGAGCCGACACGGACAAGGCCGAACGGGCTGCCGGACTGGCGAAAGCCGATCTCGTATCCAACATGGTGTTCGAGTTTCCCGAATTGCAGGGCCTGATGGGCCGCTACTATGCGGCGGCCCAGGGAGAGGACGCGTCCGTCGCGCTCGCAATCGAGGAGCACTACAAGCCGCAGGGACCGAGCGACAGCGTGCCGACCGATCCGGTCGCCGTCAGTGTTGCGCTTGCCGAAAAGCTGGACCTGCTCGCGGGGTTTTGGGCGATCGACGAAAAACCGACAGGATCCAAGGATCCCTATGCTCTGCGCCGTGCCGCTCTCGGTGTCATCCGGATCGTTCTGGAAAACGAACTTCGCATTCGTCTGGGAACCCCGATTATGAAGGCGCTCGGCCCAATCGATGTGACGGTCGAAAACCCCGATGCGCTCGTTGACAGCCTCCTTTCCTTCTTCGGCGATCGCCTGAAGGTCCACCTGAAGGACGAAGGCGCGCGCCACGACCTGATCGACGCGGTGTTTGCGCTGGATGGCCAGGACGACCTTCTCATGGTGGTCAAACGCGTCGAAGCGCTCGGCAACTTCGTCTCCTCGGACGACGGCGCCAATCTGCTGGCCGGCTACAAGCGCGCCGTCAATATCCTGAAAGCGGAAGAAAAGAAGGACGGGGCACCGGTCTCGGGACGCCCGCATTCCGATCATCTCCGCGAACAGGCGGAAATCGACCTGGCAGCGGCCATCGACACGGCGCGTGCCGATGCGGCGGATGCGGTTTCGGAAGAAAATTTCGAAGGTGCCATGGAGGCGCTGTCGAAACTCCGTGCGCCGGTGGACCGCTTCTTCGAGGACATTCTCGTCAATGCCGAGGAGCCGGCCCTGCGCACCAATCGCCTGCAGTTGCTGGCCGAAATCCGCGATGCGACACATGTGGTGGCGGACTTTTCCAGGGTTGCGGGGTGAGCCGGCAGCCAGGAAGAGTCCGGCCTGCCGGAACGCCCATGAAGGGAATGCGAATTGACCGTTGACGCGCGCCACGCCCTGCAATCAGACGCGGATCAGATGGCGGAACTGATCAATCGGATCATCGCGATTGGCGGTACCACAGCCTATCGGGCCGCGTTTGACAGCGAGAAGATCGTCAGCGAGTTCATCGGTCCGGAGCTTGCGATCTGCTGTCATGTTGCGGTCGAGGATGGTGAAATCTGCGGGTTTCAGGCGCTCTTGTGGGCCGATCCATCCTGGCCGGGCGAGGACAAGTTACCGTCCGACTGGGCGGTGATCGCCACCTATGTCGATCCGGACATGCACGGCAAGGGGATCGGGCGCACGCTCTTCACGCGCACCGCCGCGGCTGCACAAGAGGCAGGTGTTACGGCGATCGATGCCACGATCCGCAAGGAGAACACCGGCGGGTTGTCCTACTATTCGCGCATGGGGTTCGTGGACTACCGGACAGGCGCAGAGACAGTCTCCAAAATCTACAGACCCGTTTGAACCCTCCGCAGGAGCGGATCATAAGGGGAATAGTTTGCCTGTCAGATGCGGTGTAAGCGTGCACAGCAGATGCACATTCGCGTGATTTGCCCAATGATTTGTCCTCAGCGCCTGCACAAGATCATTGCATGCTTCGCTCAACAGTCTATGTAGGGAAGCGAAAGAACAAGAAGCAGGTATATGTGCGAAAAAGATGATGTCGCCGGCTCGAAGCCGAAAATCCGGGCGCCGCGTGACTGGGTGGCTATACTCGCGCGATACCGGGAGCCGAGTACACTGCGCAGTTCGTTCGAGCTCGCGGTCACGGTCGGACCCTTCTTTCTTCTATGGATTTTGGCCTGGGTGTCGTTGGACATCAGTTACTGGCTCACCGCGGCCATCTCCCTCTGCAACGCTGCTTTTCTGGTTCGGCTATTCGCCATTCAGCACGATTGCGGGCATGGGTCGTTCCTGAAGAACCGAACCGCGAGCGATTGGCTCGGCAGGGCGATTGGTGTTCTTACACTGACACCCTATGATGTCTGGCGCCGGTCTCACGCCACGCACCACAGCACCTCGGGAAACCTGGGCCAACGCGGCCTTGGCGACATTCACACGTTGACGGTCGCCGAATACAGCGCAATGGCGCCTCGAAGCCGGCTGTTGTACCGGCTATACCGGTCTCCTTTTGTCATGTTTGGCCTTGGGCCGTTCTACACGTTCTTCCTCGAAAACCGCTTGCCGTTCGGCTACATGGCCCATGCCAGGTACTGGGTCTGCGCCATGGCGACAAATCTTGCGATCTTCGGTGCCTTGGCGCTTGTTCTGGTTTTCGGCGGCTGGATGCCGATCCTGCTGATCTTTTTGCCAACGACGATTCTCGCCGCAACGCTTGGTGTCTGGCTGTTCTATGTTCAGCATCAGTTCGAGGCGACGCATTGGGACTCGGAAGAAGACTGGCAACTCCATGATGCCGCCTTGCATGGCAGCTCACACTATGTGTTGCCGCCGGTCCTGCAATGGTCGAGTGCCAATATCGGCATTCATCACGTGCATCATCTGAACAGCCGGATTCCGTTCTATCGGCTTCCGGAAGTCCTGCGCGATCACAAGGAGTTGGCGGATCGCAATCGCATGACGATCAGCCAGAGTATTGCCAGCATCCGGCTTCATCTGTGGGATGAAAACTCCAGGCGGCTATTGTCGTTTTCCGAAGCCAGGCCATTGCTGGCCTAGGTCGCTCAGCCGCGCAAGTCTTTGGTAACTCCGCACGCGAGTGTGCCTTTTGTTCACTCGGCAGGTTGCTGTGTCAGCCGTGGGACCGGGCGTTCCTGTATCGGCCAGTGGATGATCGCTGCAAGGACACCGAGCACGATGCCGCACCACCAGATCGCGTCGTAGGAACCCGTGTCGTCATAGAGCTTGCCGCCGAGCCACACACCCAGAAATGCGCCGATCTGGTGAGACAGGAAAACGAAGCCGAATAGCGTTGCCATGTAGCGCGGCCCGAACATGACCGCCACGAGCCCCGAGGTGAGCGGGATGGTCGAAAGCCAGAGCAGTCCCATCACGGCGGAAAAGATCAGAACCGTCGCGGGTGTGATCGGCAGCATGATGAAGGCCAGGATCGCAATGGATCGGCCAAGGTAGATCAGGGACAGCAGGATCGGCTTGGAATAGCGGCCGCCGCCATACCCGGATGCCAGCGAACCGACGATATTGAAGAGCCCGATAAGCGCGATCGCCCAGGCGCCCCAACTGAGATCCAGTCCCGAATCCACGATGAACGGGGGCAGGTGAACGGTGATGAAGGCGACATGAAAGCCGCAGACAAAGAACCCGATCGTGAGCAGGATGAAGCCGCGTGTACCGAAAGCCTCGGAAATTGCATCCGTGAGCTTTTGGTCACCTGACAGGGCCGTTTCGCTTGTCTGTTCCGGTTTGCCTCGCAAGGCAACGGCAAGGAGTGGAATGACCGCCACGAAACCGGCGAAGATGATCAGTGTCTGTTGCCAGCCGACATTGGCAAGCAGAGCACCGCCGAGCGGGGCGAACAGAAACTGGCCAAGGGAACCGGAGGCTGTGCCGATACCGAAGGCCAGCGAGCGCTGCTCTGCCGTGACGCTCCGCCCGAAGGCTGCAAGCACAAGGGAAAACGACGAAAAGGCGATCCCGAGCCCGATCAGAACGCCGGCGGAGATATGCAGGGCAACGGCGCTTTGTGCATCGACCATGAGCAGGAGACCGGCCGCATAGAGCAAGGAGCCGAATGTCATCGTTTTCCAGGTGCCGTAGCGGTCCGCCATCATACCTGCGAATGGCTGCCCGATCCCCCAGACGAGGTTCTGAATGGCGATCGCAAGCGCAAAAATTTCCCGGCTCCAGTCCCGGGCTTCCGTCATCGGCTGGAAAAACAGACCCATGGCGGCGCGCGGACCGAAAGAGATGAGCGCGATGACGCAACCACAGACAATGATCAGCGGGATGTTAGGGCCTTGTCTGACATGCGCGGATGGGGCGGTCATCGCAAACCTCATGTTGGAGTTGCCGACAAGATAGCTGGATAATGAGGATCGTAAAACGTGTATTTTTGATCAATGGATCAAAATACGGAATGAATTTGCAATAAAAGGGCGTTGCGCTTGTTGAACCCGGTGATTTGATGAGTTGGCTACCGAAGCGGCGGAGAAATTTTGCCCAAACCATTGAAACCAAATCGGAAAAGTGAAAAAGACAGAAAAAGTGGCGGAAAGTGATGGATTTTTGGTCACGATGGGATTATATAAACTCTGAACGAGCAAAAGGGTCTGGGCCGCAGTGCCCGTTTTCTTTTGCGACATATATGCTCAAGATGAGTATAATAATCCGTGAGCTGAAAATTCTTGTTCAGCCTGCTTACAGGAGGGGCGCCATGTCTGTTGCCCAAAAAGCCTTTACGGTTTCCGAACCGATCGCAACCGGTCTGACTGCGTTGGAGCGCTATGGACGCGTTGATCGGCCGGACCTGAGCTATACGCCTGAAATCGCGGAAGCGACCGCACCGATCTACGAAAAGGTCAAGCACATCATCCCGGCCATCGAATGGGCGGCGCTTGCACCGACGGTCCACGCGATCAACAGGCTGAAGAAAGAACGCAACGCAGTGATCCTGGCGCATAACTACATGACGCCGGACATCTTTCACGGTGTGGCCGATATCGTCGGCGACAGCCTGCAGCTTGCGATCGAGGCAACGCGCACCGACGCGGAGGTGATCGTGCAGTGCGGCGTGCACTTCATGGCCGAAACATCCAAGATCCTGAGTCCGGAAAAGACGGTTCTGATCCCGGATATGCGGGCCGGCTGTTCGCTTGCCGAATCAATCACCGGTGCCGATGTCCGCGCCCTGCGCGAGCGCAATCCGGGCATTCCGATCATCACCTATGTCAACACATCCGCGGACGTGAAGGCGGAGTGCGATATCTGCTGCACGTCTTCCAACGCGCTTCAGGTCGTCGAAAGCTTCGGCGTCGACAAGGTGTTCCTGATCCCGGACAAGTATCTGGCCGCCAACGTTGGCAACAAGACCGATGTCGAAGTGCTGGTCTGGGACGGCGCCTGCGAGGTGCACGAACGCTTTACGGCCGAGGAGCTGCGCGACTACCGCAAGATCGAACCGGAGGTAAAGATCATCGCACATCCGGAATGTCCGCCGGACGTGGTTGCGGAAGCCGATTTTGCCGGCTCGACGGCGCACATGATCAACTGGGTCAAGACCAGGCGTCCTGAAAAGGTCATGATGGTCACCGAGTGTTCCATGGCGGACAATGTTGCCAGCGAAACGCCGGGTGTAAATTACATCCGGCCGTGCAACCTGTGCCCGCACATGAAGCGCATCACGCTCGGCAAGATCCTCGACAGCCTTGTCGACATGAAGGAAGAGGTCATTGTGGACCCGGCGATCGCGGAGCGCGCGCGCACGGCAGTTGAGCGGATGATCAACTTGAAATTCTGACCCTAAGCCGTACAAAACATCTTTTCGGGCCGCCGCTTGTGTTTCGGCCCGAAAACCCTCTGGGGCAATGCCCCGTTTGTTCCGGGAAGAAACCAATGGCTGTGTCCGTTGAGGATTTTGCACCCGCCTATATCGGCGAGGATGTGGACGACGTCGTCATTCTTGGAGGCGGGCTCGCCGGTCTGTTCTGCGCGCTCAAACTCAGCCCGAGACCTGTAACTGTCATCACCAACGCACCGATCGGGCAGGGCGCTTCGTCCGCCTGGGCCCAGGGCGGCATTGCCGCCGCCATTTCGGAACAGGACTCGGTGGAGCAGCACCGGGACGACACTCTTGCCGCCGGTTGCGGTATCTGCGAGCCGAAGATTGTCGACCAGATGACCAGGGAGGGCTCGGACAGGGTCCACGATCTCCTGTCCTATGGCGTTCCGTTCGATCAGGATCTTGAAGGCCGCCTTCAGTTGTCGCGCGAAGCGGCGCATTCTGAAAGCCGTGTCGTGCGCGTGCGCGGCGACATGGCTGGTCGGGCCATCATGGACGCGCTGATCTCCGAAGTTCGCAAAACACCGTCAATCCGCGTTCTGGAAGGCTATCTCGGCGAAAGTTTCCTGGGTGAGGGAAGATACGTCACCGGCGTTCTCGTCCGCAAACGGGGCGGCATCACACGTCTGGCTTTTCCGGCAAAGGCGGTGGTCCTGGCATCCGGCGGTGTGGGGCACCTCTACGGACTGACCACCAATCCGCCGGAGGCCAACGGGCACGGTCTGGCAATGGCAGCCCGGGCCGGTGCCGTCATCGCGGATGCCGAATTCGTTCAGTTTCATCCGACCGCGCTTGACGTCGGCAGGGACCCGACCCCGCTGGCGACGGAAGCGCTTCGCGGAGAAGGGGCGTTGCTCGTCAACGGATCGGGTGAGCGCTTCATGGAGGGTGTGCATCCCGATCTGGAGCTTGCACCGCGCGATATTGTTGCACGAGCGATCTACCGGGAGATCCAGGCAGGGCATGGAGCGTTTCTCGACTGCAGGGAAACGATCGGCCCCCGGTTCAAGCAGGAATTCCCGACCGTCTACCGGGCGGCAATGGAGGCAGGCATTGACCCTGAAAAAGACCTGGTCCCCGTCGCGCCGGCAGAGCACTACCACATGGGCGGTGTCCTGACCGATGCGAATGGCCGGACCTCCCTTGACGGTCTGTGGGCGGCCGGAGAGGTCGCGTCAACCGGCGCACATGGCGCAAACAGGCTTGCCTCCAACTCGCTGCTGGAGGCTGTTGTCTTCGCAGCGCGCATTGCCGAGGACATTCAGGGACTGATGCCGACGCCGCGCAGTGCTTTCTGGAATACCATGGACGATGCACCGGGTCTGCCGAGCCAGCGAAACGTCGAGGAGCGAGAGGCAATCAGCACGCTCCGGGCGACGCTTTCCGGAAATGCCGGTGTCTTGCGTGATGCCGCCGGGCTGAAGACCGCTCTCGCCGACATTGCGGCCGCAGAAAGAATATGCGTGCGCCAGTCAATCAAGAACATGATGATTACCGGGAAGATTATCGCGGCGTCCGCCCTCAAGCGGGAAGAGAGCCGCGGCGGGCATTTCCGGAACGACTTCCCGGAAGCCGATCCGGCCATGGCCAGGAGGTCCTACACAACTTTGAAAGACGTCGACGCGATCGCTGCCGAAGCGTTGGAAACGGCGTAAGAAAGCGCAGCTTCATGACTGAAAACCGACTTCCCGAGCTGCCCCGATTGATGATCGATGACGCCGTCAAAGCGGCCCTGCTGGAAGACTGGGGACGGGCCGGCGACATTACGAGCCAGGCGACGCTGCCGTCTGACGCGCGCGCGGTCGCTTCTATCGTTTCGCGCAAGACCGGGGTTCTGGCCGGGCTGCGGTTTGCCGAGAGCGCATTCCGGGAGACCGAAGCCGCAATCTCGTTTGAAGCACTGAAGCAGGATGGAGATGATCTTGCGCCCCGGGATACGATCGCGCGAATCGAGGGACCGGCCCGTGCACTTTTGAGCGCTGAGCGCGTTGCGCTCAACTTTCTCGGACACCTGTCCGGTATTGCGACGGCGACCTCTCTTTTCGCCACCCGGATTTCCCATACGAAAGCTGAGATTGTCTGTACGCGCAAGACAACTCCGGGCCTGCGCGCGTTTGAAAAATACGCCGTCAAATGCGGCGGCGGAGCCAATCACCGGTTCGGGCTCGACGACGCGATCCTGATCAAGGACAACCACATCGCGGTCGCTGGCGGCGTTACCAGGGCCATCCAGGCGGCCAAGGCCTTCGCCGGTCATCTTGTGAAGATCGAGGTCGAAGTCGATACGCTGGAGCAACTGAAAGAAGCGCTTGATGCAGGACCTGATGTCGTCATGCTCGACAACATGAAACCCGACGCACTGCGCAAGGCCGTGGAAATCACGGACGGGCGGGCACTTCTGGAAGCATCCGGGGGCATAGAGCTTGATACGGTCAGAGCGGTTGCCGAATCCGGCGTAGATCTGATTTCATCCGGCTGGATCACGCACTCGGCTCCGGTTCTCGATCTCGGGCTCGACATAGATATCGGCTAGAAATCTCCCGGGGTCAGGACCCATTCATCTGGTTGAATTGGCGCGGCAAACGGCGATGAGCTGCAAGCAAAAGCGCGACAAGCGGGCTTGCTGCCCGGTCAAGCGGTTTGAGGGTGCGGATCGAAGCCGTTCTTGCGTTCCGGAAAGATAAGATGAATTTACCCGGCAACGCCGTTGCAAATCCTTGGAAACCGGACGGTTTCCTGCAACATTGCGCCTCGTATCCGAACAAATTCATCCCTGCCAATCCATCCAAATGAATGAGTCCTGACCCTGGATATTGATTGCCGGAGCGCCGCGATCTAGCGTGGCGGACACACTGTTGAGGCGAGAGTGCGTGGTAGGGCGATGAGCGAGCAGAAACCGGCGAAAGACAGCGCGAGCGAGTTTGACCTTGCGCACAGACTCACGCGTCTTGCGCAAGTCCCGATGCTGATCGGTCTGTCCGTAGGCATGGTGCTGTTTCTGATCACGTTCTTCGTTGATATCTACGATGCGGTATCGAGCTACGAGTTTCTGGACCGCAAGAAAACGATCCTGCTGATCCTAAATCTCCTGGACATGGTGTTCATTGCCAACCTTGTCGTCATGGTCGCGAACAACACCTACAACACTTTCCGGCTGAAATCCTCCGCCTATGGCGAGGGCTTCATCAAGGAGAGCGAACGCGCCTATCGCCGCATGAAGCACCGGATCGTGTCCACGATCGTCATTATCGCGTCGATCCACGTTTTGAGTGAGCTGCTCGAATTTTCCCACATCGACCCGCTGCAGGTCGCGGCGCTCCTGGGCTTTCACGTGGTGCTGCTGGCCACCTACGTGGTGACCAATGTCTTCAGGACGAACGACTGACCGGAAAAGGCGCTAGTTCCAGCCGCCGGCATAGGTCTTGTAGAAGATGTGCAGACCGACCTGTCCGCGTTTCGCCATCGATCTTGCCCAACGCGGGTTCACGTAGGTCGCATGGTAGTGCGTCGAGGCATCGACCATCTTGAGGTACTGCTTGCCGTCGGAAACGTCCCGCGCAAGCCGTTTGGCGGTCTTCCAGGCCCCTTTGCTTGAAATGCGGTCCTTGATTCCGTCGCAGGCAAAGGAGAACTGGCAGCGGTTACGCTTGTGCTTGTTCTGGTAGACGACGCCGCAGATGGAATTTGGATAGGACGGGTTCTTCACCCGGTTCAGAACAACCTGGGCGACGGCCACCTGGCCCTCTTCGGTTTCGCCGCGTGCCTCAAAGTAGATGGCTTCGGCGAGGCACCGCTGTTCCTTTTTGGAACCGACGGAAAGCGGCAGCGGTTTTTGCGCCCACCAGTGCGGATTGTTCGGGTCTTCAGCCGGCGGCAGTTCCTGCTCGTATTTGGCTGCACCGAACAATGCGTCGAAGGGCTCCTTGGTTTCCTTCACGCTGTCGGGTGCATAGGCGGAAACGAGGGAAAAGCTGGCGGCCGCGGCGTTGCGCGCCATCATCAGCTTTTGAAGATCCAGCGGACCTTCCTCAAGAAGTCCTTCTTTTCCGGCCTCCGCGAGGCGGCTGCTTTCCTTTGAGTCAAGGGGCTGGGGTTTGACGAACGCGACCCGTGGCAGGTCTTCGTGCTTCTTTTCGTTGGAGATCAGGCTGGACATCGCGTAGACGGTGCCGGCTGCCCGGTCGACGAGATGCCGGTCAGGTGCGACCGTGATTTTCCTGTTGCCCTTTGCGGACTTGTTCGTTGCGATTTCATCGGGAATGTCAATCGGCCGTGCGCTCGCGACGACGTCGCCCATGCCATAGAGAGGACGCGCCTCGGTTCCCTTTTCGGCCGAAGTCAGCGTAAGCACCGGCGCGCTCGTATAGTCCGGCACCGCAGGCGTTCCGAGAGCCAGCTTCGGCGTAATCCTGGTGGTGAAGTTCGCCGGTTCAAGCGCCATCATCCAGCGGGGAGACTGGTCGTGGCGCGCGTTGATCAATGCGAAGATATCCTGATCCCCGATTGAGCCGCCCAGTCCGAAAAACATCAGCGGGCTTGCGGCAAGCGCGTATTTCAGGCGGCGCAGGCGGACATGCGCCGGCGTCTTGCTCTGCGTCACTTTCAGAAAAAGTTGCATTCCAACGCGGGATCCAGGGCCAAACATACGCAGCCAACTCCAACTCGTTTCACACCGTCCCGAAGCGCCGGGAGATAAGCACTAACGCTCTGTAAACAGTGGCGCCGGAAATCAGGATGCTGGCTTAACCTTGAAAGAGCGTTAATAAGAGCCAAATTGACCGGTATTCGCGATATTTTTTCTGCGCGGCGCAGAATTATGGTTAATGTCGCAAGGTGTTAGGCTACGATCACGAACGGTTTACTACCTGAATTTCTTAAGAAGGTCTTAACGGTTGCCCAGCCTCAAGCCAGGTGCCGGACGCTCGCTCATGAGCTGATGCCTGAAGCGGAAGAGTGCCGCTGGCCGCCCTCCGGTCGCGGTTGACGTCGCTCCGGTCGGTTCGACGAGGTCTGCGTTTTCAACCAGCCGCCTGAAATTCTGCTTGTGAAGATGCCGGCCTGAGATGGCTTCCACGGATGTCTGCAGTTCCGTCAGAGTGAAGACTTCCGGCATCAGCTCGAAAATGACCGGCCGGTATTTGAGTTTGCCGCGCAGGCGCGTGATGGCCGTCGCAAGGACGCGTCTGTGATCAAACCGCATGGAGACACCGAGATAGGGCAGGTCCTTGCGATCCAGCGCCGCCGGACGACCGTCTCTCTTAGCCTCCGGGACGAGACCTGCCTCATAAAGCAGTTCATACCGCTCCAGGGCCCTTTCCTCGTCCCAATGCGAGGCCTCGAGGCCGAAAGCCAGACGCACGCGCTCCTGACGATCGAGAGGTTTGGGAGGCTCCCCTTCCGGCGGCGGTTCCTTTGCCCAGGCCTCCAGCGCAGGCAGAATGTCTGTGTCCAGCAAGGCGGGCCTGCCGGCGCGCCAGTCTTCCCAGGGAAAATAGTCGTACCAGGACCGCCAGGCGGAATTGTGCTTTGCAAGCGTGTTCTCTGAATCAGCCGTCTGGCGCGTCAGGGCCAGATACCCGACCGACACGACGTGCGGGCCCTCGTCACCGGAGACACGGTGTCGCCCGCGATCCCCGAACGTGTAGAGCTGTTCCACGTATCCCAGGCGCAGCGCTGTCTGGCTTTCCACCCAGGATCTCAGGCCGATTTCGATTGTTCTGTGACGGATCGGGTCGAAAGGTCCGTAGGGCAGGCTGTCGAGTTCGGCGTCGTTCTCGTCGTTGACGTGTACGATTTGCGGCAGTCCGTCCGAAACGGACACGACGACCGCGTTCAACCCGATCTCGATACTGGCGTGCCTGTTCGGCATGAATGCTCCCTGAATTGATCCTTTAATCGAGCGGCATGATGAACGGGGTGCCCTCGAAAGCATTGGCGCCGCGACCAATGCCGCGTATGGCGTCGATCATCCGCCCCTCCCGGCCAAGCAGTTTGTCTGCCATCGCAACCAGACGGGCGTTCGGGGTCGCCGACGCGGAACTTTCGCGCAGCAGCGTTGCAAGCCGGTACTCGTCCGCCTCGGGATTGAGCGCGCAGGCAGCCACATAGGCCCCCGCTGTCGACCGGCTTATGCCCGCCCAGCAATGAATCACCAGTGGAGCGCTCCTGTCCCAGTCCTTGACGAAGGTCAGAAGGTCTTCAATGTGCTTCTCGTTGGGCGGTGTCAGGCCAGCGATCTGCTCGACAATGTCGTTGAAGGCAAGAAACAGATGCCGTTCGGGTGCAACGCCTTCAGGGGTCGGAACATCCATTTCGGCGTTGATCAGCGTGACAACCGACTTTGCGCCGGTCGAAGCGACGGTATCGTTCAGTTTCGAAAGGGAGCACACGTGCAGCATGACGGAACCACAGTTATCGTTTCATCTTGTAAATTAGGGTCATTCGCTGGGAAGGTCACGCCTTTGCGTGTCCGCTTTTCCTGTTGTTCCCAGCTTCGCGCAGCTTTTCGATTTCATCGAACCGCTTGAGGAACATTTTTTGCGCCACGGCAACTGGCATCGGCTCCAGGCCATAGCCACGGGTTCCTTCGTTGGCCGCGTCAAAACCGGTCGGCCGGCCGAAAATCCGGGCCGCTTCCGTCTCATCGAAACCGGCCAGTTCCACAGCCTCGAAATAGGCACAGATCATGTCAGCCCGTTTCGCCAGTTTTTTGACTGTCTGGGGTATCTCGGCGGGCAAGCCGAAACGCAGATGGATGGCCGCTTGCAGGCGCGCCTCCACGGCCTTGTAGGCCTCGCCGATCACCGCCTTGAACGGGGATATCATGTCCCCGATGACATACTCAGGCGCATCGTGCAGAAGGACGGCCTGACGCCAGTCGGGCGAAAGGTCCGGCTTCAGCTTCAGTGCAATATCCTCGACAACCAGGCAGTGTTCCGCCACGGAGAAGGCATGATCGCCGTGCGTCTGTCCGTTCCAGCGCGCAACGCGGGCCAGCCCGTGCGCGATATCGGAAATCTCGACATCAAGTGGCGAGGGGTCCAGCAGATTGAGGCGACGGCCTGATAACATGCGCTGCCAGGCGCGGGGAGGCTGATCGGGACGGGCGATTGGTGTTGATCCTTGGTGCGTTCGGGCGGTTTCAGTCGGAGACATGTTTTTCTGGAAAGGAAAAGCCGGCCCAGTCAGGAATACGGACCGCAATCTCTACATCGCCGCAGTGTAACGGGCTGCCGTTGTCTTTGGCCTGGGCAACCTTGTCAAGGCGCAGCAGTGCGAGCCCGACACTTTCGCCCGTTTCCGACGTGATGGAAGAACCGATTTCACCAACGCTTTTTCCATCTGCCGTCACAGGTGTGCCCTTTTCGGGGAGCGCGCGACCGCCCTCGACGAGAACGAACCTCTTGCGTGCCGTGCCCCGGTGCTGAACCCGGGAGACCACCTCCTGTCCGACATAGCAGCCTTTCGTGAAGGAGACGCCGCCCAACTGATCGAGATCGGCGTCATGCGGAAAAATATCCGAGTAGGAATAGTCTTTCAAACCTTCCGGCACACCCGTTGCGATGCGATGGCGCTCATAGGCCTCCAGGTCCGCTTCGCTCGCGGTCGTTTGACCGGCCAATGCTGAAACGGGCGCGACGATGCGCTGGCCAAGCAGGGGGGTCCTGGGGTCGGTGGCAGCCACAAGCGCGCTTTTAATCTCCACCGGGCCGTCCCAGACGGCGAAGACACCCGAATCCGCCCCCAGCAATTCAAGATCGACCTTTGCTCTCAGCCGGTAGAAGGTCAGGCGTTTCAAGAGGTCGGCGGCGGCAGTGGACGGTGCGTCCGCGAGATAGCCGTCACTTGTCCGGTAGATCAGGAAGTCGAACAGGATCTTACCTTGCGGGGTCAGCAATGCTGTCGAGGAAGCGCCATTTGCATCTGTCTCCTCGATGTCGGCGGTGACAAGGTTTTGCAGAAAGTGATGAGCGTCTTCTCCGGCGATCCGGATCAGGGCGCGGTCAGTGAGATGGGCAATCTTGGCGGACGGCAAGAGGGGCTCCTGGAACATAAGGTGTCACAACGGATGTCTACCGGCGAAATAGTTCTTTTGAATGCGCACGACAAGGTTGGGATTTCGTCTCACGCATCTGGTTCTTTTTCTGCCGCGCGCGTATAAGCCCGGTAGAAGGACAAGCCTGAGCCAGAGACTTCCGGAGGATATTCCATGAGCGAGACCTATGACCTGATCCTGAAAGGGGCAAGCGTCGTCAATCAGGACGGGGAAGGTGTTCGCGATGTCGCCATCCGGGACGGACGGATTGCCGGCATCGGGTCGTTTGTCGCCGCACAGGCAGGCGAAGTGATCGACTGCACCGGGCTGCACGTTCTGCCGGGTGTCATGGACACCCAGGTGCATTTCCGCGAGCCGGGCCTTGACCATAAGGAAGATCTTGAAACAGGCTCACGTGCCGCAGTCATGGGCGGTGTCACGACGGTTTTCGAGATGCCGAACACAAACCCGCTGACGACCGATGAAGGCGCTCTTGCCGACAAGGTCAGGCGCGGGCACCACCGGATGCATTGCGATTTTGCCTTCTGGGTCGGCGGGACGAGGGAGAACGTGAAGGACATTCCGGAGCTCGAACGCCTTCCCGCCGCGGCCGGCATCAAGGTGTTCATGGGCTCGTCGACTGGAAACCTTCTTGTCGAAGACGATGACGGGGTACGCGACATCCTCTCCGCAACCCGCCGCCGCGCAGCGTTCCATTCGGAAGACGAGTTCCGTCTCAGGGACCGCCAGGGCGAGCGGATCGAGGGCGACCCGCGCTCGCATCCTGTCTGGCGGGACGTAACGACGGCCTTGCAGTGCACGCAGCGTCTGGTCGCAATTGCGCGTGAAACGGGTGCGAAGATCCACATTCTGCATCTGTCGACGGCAGAGGAGGTCGACTATCTGATCGATCACAAGGACGTTGCCTCTATCGAAGTGACCCCGCATCACCTGACGCTGACGGACGAGGCTTATGAGCGTCTGGGAACCCTGGTGCAGATGAACCCGCCGGTGCGCGAACCGCGTCATTCGAAGCACTTGTGGTGGGGCCTTGAACAGGGAGTTCTCGATGTCTTCGGCTCCGACCACGCGCCGCATCTTCTGGAAGAAAAGCAGAAGACCTATCCGGCGTCGCCGTCTGGCATGACAGGGGTACAGACCCTGGTTCCCATCATGCTTGATCATGTCAGCAAGGGGCGCCTCAGCCTGGCAAGGTTCGTCGACATGACAAGCGCCGGGCCGGCGCGCCTGTTCCAGACGGCGCGCAAGGGCCGCATCGCGGTCGGCTACGATGCCGACTTCACCATTGTCGACCTCAAACGCAGCGAAACCATCCGTAACGACTGGATCGCCTCCAAATGCGGCTGGACACCCTATGACGGCAAGGAAGTCACCGGCTGGCCCGTGGGAACGATGGTCCGCGGTCAAAGGATCATGTGGGACGGCGAATTGACCACGCCGTCGCAGGGCGAGGCGGTCCTGTTTCAGGACGGGCTCAAAAATTAGCAATGAAGTCTGCGCCCGGTCTCCCGGGCAAGGTGCGCAGGAGCGCGTTCGAAAACGTGCGCGTTCGCTCGCCTGTGCATGTTTGAAAACCATCCGAACAATTTGTGATGTGAATAACAGTCCTAACCTGCCTAAACTGACAAGGTGGTATTGCAAACACGGGAAGGAAACCAACGGGTAACTGTGTTTCCTAACCCGATCTAAAAGGGTTTTGAGTAGAGCTTTCAGGGAGCTTCAGGGTTCAGCGTTAGAGAGCTCAGGGATGTCGTCAAAATGTTTCAGTTTATGCGTAAAGGCAGACTTGGCGTTCTCGTCACTGCCGCGATTTTTTCAGCCGGCGCCGTTTCGACAGCCGTTGCACGTGATACAGCAGCCGATACCGCCAAGGATGCGGTCGACGAGACACCAATCCACATGCTCGTGTCGATTGACGACCAGCAGATCAAGGTCTATCGCGGCCTGGATCTGATCGAGCAATCGCCGATTTCGTCCGGAAAGCGCGGCCACAGCACGCCGACGGGTGTTTTCTCGATCCTTGAAAAGCGCCGCAAGCACTTCTCTAACCTTTATGACAATGCGCCGATGCCATTCATGCAGCGCCTGACCTGGTCGGGCATTGCACTTCATGTCGGCAAGTTGCCCGGTTATCCGGCCTCGCATGGCTGCATTCGTTTGCCGCGCTCCTTCGCCAAGTCGCTTTACAAGATGACCAACCGCGGCATGCATGTCGTCGTGACCCGAGGCTCTGCGGCACCGCAGGCGGTCCGTCATGAGGTCCTGCCGCAGCCTTTCGTTCCGGCGACGGAAGTCGCCAGCCTGTCCGGGTCCACAATCGACGCGGATCCGGCACTGCGCGGTGCGATCAGCCCGGCGACGCTCCGGGCGGCCCTTGAAGTTGCACAGCCCGAGAACCCGCATTTCGATCGCCCGCTTCGCATGATCATCACACCGCGCAAGCAGCCGAACAAGATCAAGGTGCTGCAGCGGCTGCTCAATGAAATGGGCTACAAGGCGGGTCCCGTGGACGGTGTTGTCGGCCGCAAGACCCGTGCCGCGATCGGTCTCTACCAGGAGATCACCGATCAGCCCGTGACGGAAAAGGTAAGCGACGCCCTGATCGCACGTGTTCACCTGGATGCAGGTTACGAGAAGAGCCACAACGCAACACTTCGCGTCCGCCGCAAATTCAGGGACATCTATTCCGCACCGGTTTCCATCAGGCATCTGGAACAGGAAATCGGGACGCATGTCTACACCGCGCTCGATTTCGAACAGGGTGAGGGCAACGTCGAGTGGATTGCGGTTTCCGCCGAAGGCGACCGGGGCGGGTCTTCGGATGACCTCCTGAACCGCATCGACATTCCGGAAAAGGTTGCGCGCGAACTCTCCAGAATGCTGACGCCAGGGACTTCGCTGACGATCACGGACCGGAGCTTCAAGCGCAACACCGGCCTCGGCACCGACTTTGTCGTGATCACACGCTGACCGCATCGCGGCGCTTGCGAGCCAAATTGAAAGCCCCCGCTTGCGCGGGGGTTTTTTATTATCCGGATAACCTCGGTTTTTGGCTCCAGCGTCACCAAATTGTCGTCTCACTCACGTATCGGAAGGCTGTTTATTCGCGCGGCGACCCGGGAGAAAATCATGGCGCAGAGCACGCTCACAGCATCCAAGAAACGGCTCAACAATGCGGTTCACCGCTCAGACGCCACCTCTCGCGAAGGCATTTTGGAGCGTCTCTTTACATTTGCGTTCAAGGGTTTGGTCTACCCCCAGATCTGGGAAGATCCGGATGTCGACATGAAGGCGCTGCGCCTGACGCAAGACTCCCGCATGATTGCAATCGCCTCCGGCGGCTGCAATGTCATGTCCTATCTCACGGCCAACCCAGCGGAAATCACGGCCGTTGATCTCAACCGGGCGCATGTTGCACTGGGCCGGCTGAAGCTCGCCGCTGCGAAGCACTTCCCGAATTACGAGACGTTTTACCGGTTTTTCGGTGAAGCAGATGAAAAGGCCAATGTCGCGGCCTACAATCGCTTTCTCCGGGACAATCTGGACGCGGAAACCATCGCCTACTGGGAAGGCCGCGACATCGCCAACTGGGGCCGCAAGCGCATTACGCTGTTTTCGCGCGACCTCTATCACCACGGATTGCTCGGCTACTGCATCGGTGTCGGCCATCTCGTGGCAAGGCTCTACGGCATCGATCCCAAACACATGGTCAAGACACGCTCGCTCGAAGAGCAGCGCACCTTTTTCGACAGCGCCCTGGCGCCTCTGTTCGACAAGCGGCTTGTACGTTGGGCAACCTCGAAGAAAATGTCGCTTTATGGTCTCGGCATTCCCCCCGCGCAATATGACGCCTTGGTATCGGCCAACGCCGAGGGCGACATGTCAGCTGTTCTCAAGGATCGCCTGGAAAAGCTCGCCTGCGACTTTTCCATGAAGGACAACTACTTCGCCTGGCAGGCGTTCGGGCGCGGATATGCTCCGCAGTCCGGTGAACCGTCCGGCGAGTCCGGACCTTTGCCACCCTATCTGAAACGGTCGCATTTCGAGGAAATCCGCGCCCGTGCCGGTCGTGTCCGTGTCCTCAACCGGAACTTCACGGAACATCTCCAGTCGGTGGAGAACGACAGCCTGGATGCCTATGTTCTGCTTGATGCGCAGGACTGGATGACCGATGCGCAGTTGAATGTGCTCTGGTCGGAAATCACGCGGACGGCGCGCCCTGGCGCAAGGGTCGTCTTCCGGACCGCCGCCGAACCGACCCTTCTCCCTGGGCGCGTTGCCGACGAAACGCTGGACCGCTGGACCTATGAAGAACAGGAAAGCCTTGAGTTGGGCAGACAGGACCGCTCGTCCATTTATGGCGGCTTCCATCTCTACGTCTACAACGGCTGAGCAGGGGATCGGAGCCTGACATGAGCGGTGCGGTCGAAACTGCAAGACTGATGGATGCCGTCTATCGTCATCAAAGGCATTTTTATGATGTCACGCGCAAGTACTACCTGCTGGGGCGCGATCACCTGATCAGGGAACTCAAGCCTCCGGCTGGCGGTGATGTGCTCGAATTGGGATGCGGTACGGGGCGCAATCTGATCGCGGCGGCAAAACTCTATCCGGATGCACGCTTTTACGGATTGGATATCTCCCGCCACATGCTGGAGACAGCGAAAAGAAACATTGAGAACGCGGGACTGAGCGACAGGATCACGCTGATCGAGGGGGATGCCGCAAATCCCTCCGCCACCGAAGGCTTCGGCGTGCCCGGGTTCGACCGGGTCTACTACTCCTACACGCTGTCAATGATCCCGATCTGGCGGGAAGCACTGCAGGCAGGCGCATCCCGTCTCAAGGGAGACGGACGCATTCACGTTGTCGATTTCGGACAGCAGCAGGGGCTGCCGCGCTGGTTTGCAAAGTTGCTCTTTTCCTGGCTGAAGTCGTTCCACGTCACACCGCGTGCGGGTCTTGAAGCGGAGCTAGAAGCCATGGCTTCGCAATCGGAACACGGGCTCCGGTTCCGCAGACTTTATCGGGGATATGCCGACTATGCTGAGCTGACCAGAAACTGATCCACCTGAATTGCCGGAAGAATTCGTGTCGGTGCGTGCGTGCCGGGGCAGACCGTATGTGCCTTGTATTGGCTGCCGATCCAGCGTTTGTCCCGAAATTTACTAGGTTTTTTTGCGTTTTTGGTCGTGTTACGAAGAGTAATACAAAAAATAAAACAGGGTTTTTCAACTGACTTTGAGCGTTGGGGGAGCGATATGTCAGAGACTTTTTATCTCATGGGAATGATCATGGACTTTCATTCCTCGAGCAAGGAAGACGGGTATTTTCTTTGTAGTGCGATCCTGTCAAGTGGTGCCGGTGCACCGCCCAATCGCCATATGAACGATCAGGAATCCTTCTTTGTTCAAAAAGGGCAGATCGAATTCACGGTGGGAAACGAAACCATTCTCGCAGTGCAAGGCCAGTTTGTGAAAGTACCACGCGGTGAAGTGCACTCGTTCCGCAACACGAGCGGCGAGGACGCTGAAATGCTGATACTCAACGTTCCAGGTTCGATCCACGAAAACGTCTTCCGGACTTGTGGAACAAAACTGGCGCCAGGCTCACGTGAGTGGCCCAAACCCGAACCCGAACTCGACATGGCATGGGTTGCCAGAGTATGCGCTGACGAAGGTCTGGAGATTGTCAGCTGACACGTTCGGGCTGAACCCGCGCTTTGTTTCTTGCACGCGGGTTTTCTCTCTGCCCGCAATACCGATCAGTCACCGGCGACAAAATAGTGAAGTGTTCCGTCCGGACCGATACCGACACGGTAGAAGGTCCAGGCTCCGAATTGTTCGATTTCCGCAAAGTCGCCGGCAGTGATGATGCGGTACATTTCGACTTTCTGGTCGGGTGTCAGACCTTCCAGCGGGTACCGGGCGAAATAGGGCCAGATATACATTTCCTGCGGCGTGCCCACATCGACATGGATAAAACCACTGTCGAGCGTGTCGGCGAGGATCGCGAGAATTTCAAAGCCTTCTCCATCGCCCGAGCTTTCCTTTAGAAAATCGATCGGGTCACCGATCTCCGTGAACGAAAGTGTCGGCGGAAGTTCGTTGCTCTCCAGGATCATCCGTATGCGTTGCAGGTCCCCGTATTCCGCGGCTTCCTTCAGCTGTGCGTGCATGCGGGCGACGGGCTTCGGCAGGACCGCGGTGTTGTAGAGGACTTGCGGTGGCGGGAGGTCAGCCGGTGTGTTTGTGGTGTCCGCATTGTCGGAGGAAGGGGAAGTCGCGGTCTGCGGCACCTTGAGCTGATCGTCAGGTATCGGCGCTGTCCCGGGCCCGGCGTCCGGCGCGAGCTGGATGGTCTCCGTGGTCACGTTCTTACCCATTCCCGGAGCCGGGAACAGGCAAATGGCCAGGCCTGCAATCCAAAAAACCTGCTTCATGGCAATCTCCCACGTCCAGACATGATGCCTTTCGCCCGCCCGGGACATTCCTTAAACAATTCATGCAAGACTGCAAACCTGACAAGAATGAATTTCCTGTGCTTGTCAGGAAATCGTCGGGCCGGTATCGAAGGGCCCAGTGCTTTTTTGCCAATGAGTCCTGACCCTTAGAAAAAAGGACCGGCCGTGACTGTTCTTGAATACGTGCTGATCGGCTTTTTCATCGGCATTCTCACCACCGCGCCGGTCGGACCCGTTAATGTCATGGCGATCCAGCACGCCGTCAGAAGCGGTTTCAGCCATGGCGTCTTCGTCGGACTGGGTGCCGTCGTCGCCGATACGGTTTTCGCCGCCGCTGCCATCTTCGGTGTTTCGGCCGTGACCAACTTCATTGACGGTCAACTGCGGCTTATCGAGGTGGTCGGCGGCGCGCTGCTGATCATCTTCGGGCTTAAGATCTGGCACACGCATCCCCATCTGAAGGACGACGCCAATGACGCGGAATACAGTTACCTTGGCGATTCAACAGCTGCCTTTTTCATTGCCATAACCAATCCCGGGACAATTTTCTTCTTCGCCTTCATTTTCGGCGCGCTTGGAAACTATCGTCCCGAACATGGCGACAATTTTGGCGCATTGATGATGGTTGCGGGAGTGTCCGCGGGCGCCACGACGTGGTGGGTTTTCGTCTCAGCGGTCGTGACACATTTCAAGGCAAAAATCGATGATCAATGGCTTGACCGGATCAATCACATTGCAGGGGTTGCGCTGATTGTCTTCGGAGGGTTGATCTATCTGGATCTTGCGATCAACGGTATCAGCCACGCTGCCGGTCTCTGGGGTCGCTGAGGCAGCTGCGGACACAAAAAAGGCCGGCAGTGCCGGCCTCTCGTCGTCAGGACCTTGAAGTCTATTGGAGAACACGGTTCACCGTGTAGTCGCCTTGCAGGATGCGATCCGGCAGTCCTTCGGCAAGCTTTGCGACAGCATCCTCACCATAGGCAGCCACAAGATCGGCGAGTGCGGTGAACATGGCCGCATGAGCGACGGCATCCGCATCGACACCGTTGGCAATCGCCTCAGCCCAGGCATCAGAAATGAAACCGAGCGCAGCACGCCGGATATCTTCGTCTTCGGCAAACTCGGCATCCATGGCCGCTTCAGCATAATCGTCGTTTATCATTCGTTCCCTTACCGGTCTGTCCCGAACCCGTGGAGACAACTCCCGCGTGTCCCTCTCCCGAATCTCATTACCTGATCCTAGCACGGTGATCTGTGGTGATAAGCAACCGTGAACGCAAACTTAACGCCCACCCACAAATTTGATTCAAAAGGTTAACCAACTCGTAACGTTTGAGAGATTTCGACAGGATTATCGCCCGTAACGGCTTGTCACATCGCTGATAATGGTCTCGCCTTCGCGCAAATACTGTACCATTGCGATACGCGCGGCGTCTGTACAGTCTCTGTAAGCAACTGAGAATCCACGATAACCTTGATTAAATCGTTCGATGAACCTGCGTCGTCGATTTTCGTTAACCGTTTCTGCATCTAAAAAGTCCTCCATCTGGTCGCGCCAGCTTGGAGTGTCGTTTTCGTCGCAGAGCGGCCGCAGAAAGTGAAGCGCGCCAAAGATCTCCGACAGGCGCATGAGCTGCTGTTCATAGGGCGGGGCGTCGATGCCTGGCTGCTGCGCAAGCACAACCTGAACCGGCATTGCAAGCACAAAGCCGGAGGCAATAAACGTCCGCCGGATGAACCCGGAAATCTGACCGTTTCTCATGCGCGGATCATGCGCGCCGCCGGTCAGCACTTCAAGCGCTACGGTGAAGTGATCCCAAGAATTGCCACATCGGGATGGAATGCGTGTGCGACAAAGGCGAATGTGACGTCGTGAACAAGGGGCGTTCGCTCACCGTCCACCGCCTTGAAAGCTTCAACCGATCCGATCGGGCGTCCGCGCTCCGTCTCGCGCTGATCGAGGACGGACGCCTGCTCACCGGCCCATCGAACGCTTATGTCTCCGGAAACGGCAACCGGACCGTTCGTTCGGACATGTTCGAGGGAGACTGCGAAAATATGATCAGCATCGCGCACCACGACGACACGAGCCATCGGGTTGATCGTGTCCGGCAGGTCTCCCTGGAAAAACGGGTAGGGTGCGGAGCGGCTGTCATATCCGGCGTAAGGGTTGGTTCCATAGCTGCGTGGCGAGAACGTGGGACGTGCGAGCACGGCGCCCTCCGGATGCTTTTCAAGAAAGTCTTCAAAGGCAGTGACGCGCGAAGGAATCATCTTGAGCTCGCGGCCCGTATGCGTCCCGACAATCCCTTCGCCCGTGAACTGCTGCCACCAGGTTTCGGTCTGCCGGTCATACATCACCAGATCGGAGTTCCTCAAAAGCCCCGTGGTCCCGAAGTCGAGAACCGTGCCGTCTATGCGGCGATCAAACACGACGGAAGAATTGCAAAGCGGACAATACGTCACCGATACCGGGGTATCGCCGATCCGGTCGTTGACGATTTCGTGCCAGATCAGGATTTGCAAGGGATAGGCTTTGGCGGTGTCTTCCAGCTCCAGGAAAATTACGGGTTCGTTGCTCTGCAGCCAATCGATCTCATCAGCGCGCTGAAAGCGCGGATCATCGATCGACGGTATGCCATCCTTGGGTGGCCCGCCGGAAAAGATTGTTCCCAGATCGACCGAATGGACGGAAAAGTCGGTCGAAAAGCCGGCCTGCCGCCAATGCTCCGGAGACGCCTGTGCCGGAGAAAGAAGCGTCAGAAGCGAAAACACGAGGAAACCGCTTATCGCCAGAAGAAACATCCAAATGTGCTGGATCTGCATGCACGCCTCCATTCGCCGAGCGCCGGGGCATCTTGCCCGGCGCATCCGAAGTCGGGAAATCACGGCTCCGCAAACCTCTGTGAGCGTTATGTGCGCAGGGTTCAGAGCGGGATGTGCCGGCGGATGCGGTCGGCTGTGCCCGGTGTTGTCGGACGACCATCGAGATCCTCCGGACGAACCCAGTCAATGGCACTCGCATCGTCCCCTGCGATCGCTTCTCCGGACCGGAGCGCACCGCAAAAGACGGTCAGGATGAAATGGGTCAGGACCTTGCCCTCGTCGTCGAACTGAATGGAATCAAATGTCTCGACCGGTTCGAACAGATCCGCTTCAACTCGCGTTTCTTCCCAGAGTTCCCGTCTGGCGGCCTCCAGGAGCGGTTCGCCGAGTTCGACAAGCCCGCCGGGGAGGCTCCAAAATCCCTTGAACGGGTCTTTTCCGCGTTTGATCAGCAGCACGCGGCCCTTGTCGTGACACAGGACGCTGACGCCCACACGCGGCGCATCCGGATAGAAGCGGGACATGAATGGATTTGCTTTCGGATCGGGGTCGACGGGAGATCAGGCGAAGAGGGCGTCGATTTCAGCCTGTGCCGCATCCCCTTCGTGCTGTGTGGCTTCCGGTTCAACATGACCGTGAATGACGGCTCCGGCAAGCGCAATCAGCGGCTTGATCTCGTGTGTTGCCTTGTAGGCGATGTCGCCGGCGACGGATGCCGCGTCGTCGGTCTGGCGCAGCTGTTCCTGAATTTCGCCGACAAGGTCGTTGATGCCTGAGACATGCCCTTCAAGATGCTCCCGCAGATACGCAGGTGCAGCGTAATAGGCCCTGATAGCGAGTTGCTTGTCCTTGAAGGTCGAGTTCTCGAAATGGCCTTCATAGTCTAGCGGACCCCATTCCAGAACATCGTCCGAACAGTCGGGCATATCGGGGAGCATTTCGAGAAGCATCATCACTTCGTTGAAGTGATTGAGATAATCAGTGGCAAGTCCGGTCTGCGGATTGATGTTCGCCTGCTCCAGCCGTTCGGCGGCCAGATCTCCGGCGCCCAAAACTGGATCCAAACATTCCATACCGGCCCCCTGGTTATTGACTTCAGAAATAGGCTACTTCTTTTTTGTTTCCAATTGCCTAACTTTAGCCCAGTGACCGGTCCTTAAGCAGAGAATATCGCGCTGCCCGGGCGGGACGGACAGGAGAAACGCGATGTGCGGACGCCTTGCCCTTACGACACCACCGGATGCTGTCCGGGACTTTTTCAGCTATAGGGACCAGCCGAACTTTCCGCCGCGCTACAACATCGCGCCGACTCAGCCCATCGCGACCGTTCGCTATGAATATGAGGCGCGCCGGTTCCATCTCGTTCGCTGGGGTCTCATACCCTCCTGGGTCAAGGACCCTTCCAGTTTCACTTTGTTGATCAATGCCAGGGCGGAGACTGCGGCCGAAAAACCTTCATTCCGAAACGCGATGCGCCATGGCCGCTGCCTCATTCCGGCATCGGGATTCTACGAATGGCGCCGGACCGGTGACAGCAAGCAGCCCTTTTGGATCAGGCCTGCCGACGGTGAGGTCATGGCGTTTGCCGGTCTCTGGGAAACCTGGTCCGATCCGGACGGTGGTGACATGGACACGGGCGCCATTCTCACGATCGGGTCGAACCGGATGATGTCAGGGATCCATCACCGCATGCCTGTGATTCTGAAGCCGGACCAGTTCGACACCTGGCTCGATACGGCGAATGTCGACAGGAAGGAAGCAGGCACGCTCCTAAGGCCCGTCGAAGACGATTATCTTGTGGCAACGCCGGTGTCCAACCGGGTGAACAAGGTGGCAAACGACGATCCGGATATCCAGGCCCCGGTGGTCCTGGACGAAGCTGGCGGGCATGCGCAAGAAGCCAGGAAGAGCAAACCGAAGCCGGACACCAGTCAGCTCGATCTGTTCTGACCCGCGCATCCTCATTTCCCGTGCAATGGGAATTGCGCCGGTGTAAGGCAGACCGGATGCGGAGTGACAGGCAGCTGACAGACATGAACAAGGATGATGACCAAGAGGCGAAGGCTCCGGACGATGCGGATGATGACGCGCTGGCCGACGCATACAATCGTGGCCTCGATCTTCAGAAGTCCGGCGATTTCAAGGGTGCGGCAGAGGCCTTCCGGCAAGCCCTGGCCCTGGATCCGGACGATACCGGCGGTGTGAGTATCCGGCTTGCCGCGATGGGCGCGGCCACTTCGCCGGTCAAGATGCCGGACGCCTATGTCGCGACGCTGTTCGACCAGCACGCGGATGTGTTCGATGACATCCTCGTCGACGAACTCGGCTATTGCGTCCCTTTGCTTTTGCGCGACCTGTTTGACCGTCTGGGTCTGTCGTCATTCGGCCGATTGCTTGATCTGGGTTGCGGAACCGGGTTGACCGGTATGGCGCTCCTCGATTGCACGGTGCATCGAACCGGCGTCGATCTTTCGGAAAAGATCGTCGAACTTGCCTTTGACCGGGATGTTTATGACGACCTTTATGTCGGCGAGGCGGTGGAATTTCTGCAGGAATTCGAGGATGAGGACGGAAAGAGGCCGGCCTGGGACCTGATCACGGCCACCGATGTGCTTCCCTATCTCGGCGCCGTCGAACCCTTTTTAAGTGGCGCCGTGATGCGGCTTTCGTCCGGTGGCTATCTGGCCTTCTCCACCGAAACGCTTCCCGATCCGGTCATGAGCGGTCAGCCCTACATGGTCGGGCCGAAAAACAGGTTTGCGCAGAGCGAAGGGTACATTCGAAACGCTCTCGCATCCGCGGGCTTCGACATTCTGGCAATGGAACCGATAACGGTGCGGCTTGAGGAAGGCGAACCGGTTCCGGGGCATCTTGTGGCTGCCCGGCTGCGCATCCCGCCTGACGCGCCTACTTCCTGAAGTAGAATTCGCGACGCAGGGCGGAGTTGTGCCAGGGAGACTGCGTTCCCCGCGTGGCATCGTAGACGTCTGCCTTGACCCGCTTCATCATGATCTCGATTTCGAGACCGGGGGTTTCGATGTGGGACAGAAGCGCGGTCGTGAACGGGCTGTTGTCTTCGTCTCCATCCAGCGCGACCTCGCCCGGGGCTGTCGCGAAGCCGATGAGAATGTTGCCGCCGCCGGCCTGCGGTGCGGCAAGGCCGCGTTCCACCTGCGAGCTCCTGCTCACCCCGAGGCTGCGCGAAAACCGGCGCGACAGGGGATTGTCCCTGCAGGCATCCAGCAACGCGACCGAAAGACGTCCGGGCGCGTTCATGTAGTCCAGCAGCGTGCCGAGTTCGATCGTCTCGAAATCGACCGCTGTCTGGTCCTCAAGTTTCGCATCGATCGGAATGAGATAGTTCCGGCCGCTCAGCTGCATGGCATGGCCGGCATAGAAGAACAGGGCAACATCGGCATCCTGAATGGTCCGGACATAGTCTCTGACGGTGCTTTCCATCGCCACCTTGTTCTGGTCGAGGCCGAGTATCACGGTGAAGCCCAGACGCTCGAGCGATTCCATCAGGTCCGTTGCATCGTTCTTGGGATTGGGAAGCACGGGCGCGTGCTCGTAAGCGGAATTGCCGATGACAAGCGCAACGCGTTTTCCTTCAGGAAGAGCTCCGAGATCCGGCAGGTTCGGTTTGGTCTGGCTCAACTCATCTGATGACGATGGTGGCGCGGGGGAAACGTCGCGAGGCTTGTCCGGACCGATCGTCGGGACATTTGTGGACGCGCTTTGCTGTGGCCGGGCCGCGTCGAGATACCGGCCGTAGGCCCATCCGCGCATGCCGTTGGAGAGCTCCACTTCAAACCACGCGCCCTGCTGCGCCAGCATGGTCACGCCGGTTCCCTCAAGCAGCCTGGCGATCTCCGCAAAGCGGGTACCCGCACCGGTTCGCAATGACAGGAAATTGTCTCCGGTCGCGCCCAGATCACCAACGACACCGCGTCTGGGCGGCGTTATGGATCTCTTGGCAACGGTGGCTGGTGCGACAGGCGCAGGCGCGACCGTTGCTGGGGCATAACCGGGACCGCTTGCAACGTATTTTCCATAGGCCCAGCCGGTGCGCCCGTCTGCGAGTGCGACATTGAGCCAGGCGCCGCTTCGGCCGAGAATGGTCAACGGCGTATTCATCCCCATTCTGACGATTTCGCGATACCGCGTGCTTGGTCCCGTGCGCAGGGACAGGAAATTGTCGCCTGTGGGATCAAGGCCGGTAACGTAGGCCTGCTGGGCGGACGGTGCAGGGGCGGGACGTCCCGGAGGTTGCGCGGAAATGCGGGTCGATGCGAACAGCGATTGGGATGCGCCACCAGTAACGCCTGTTGCGGACCAGATGGCAAACTGGAAGCGCTGACCGTTGTGGAAATAGCTGTCTCCGGGAATGGCACCGGAAGATATCAGGCTTGCCCTGTATCGGTTGCCGTCCGGTTGGGTCATCCATCCGAGCGAAACCGCGAACCAGCCGTTGTTCGATTGAAACACGGTTGTTTGCGGAAACCGGCTGGCAAATCCCCTGGCCGTGTTGATCGCCTCCGGGGCGCTCGGACGGCTTGCAACGACCAGCCAGCCGCCGTTTCCCCCCGGCATGACGGCCGCCCGCACGTCTTGGAGCAAAATGACCAGAAGACAGAGACCGGACAACAGCAGCAGCCCCGTGGTCGTCAGGTGCTTTGCGGCGCTTGATCCGTGGCGATGCATATCGTGTCCCCCTTGGGACAGGATATTGCAACGTGTCCTGATTGATTGCCAGCGCTATCGCGGGCCGCGCCCTTCGGTTCCTTCCGCCACGTGCTGCCGGAACCACCGCATGGCCGGGCGTCTTCAGGTCCAGTGAGCCGGGCGGACACTCGATGTGCCCACCCGGCTCTGCCTAGTCGCCAACTGCGAGGCGCATGTACGGCTCGCCGTTCGAGGTTTTCTTGACAGCAATGCCGTCCGGCTGCACGAGGCAGGTCACACGGCTGCGAAACGCGGAAAAACTCTCGAACGTGACCACGTCAACCGGCTCATCGAATTGCACGGTCACGCGGTATTGGTCCTTGGGACCCGTTTTCGAAAGCGCTCTGATTTCACCCCGGAATGGCTGCTGCATGTAGGTGCCGCTCACCCGGGTTCCAACCGAAAACGCGAAGTCACAGGGCCGGGATGCGGTTGCACAGGCCGTATTCCAGTCCCGGAAACCATGTTGCGCCGAAACGAGTTCGAGCGCCTGGCTGTGAGAGAGAACTTGGCCGTTTTCATTGAGAGCCCTTCGCAGACGCTTCGCCTGCGACTTCAGCTCCGATACACTTGGAAGTGTCATGGTTTTACCTTTCAAGAAAGGCAGGGTCAAAAGGCAATTGCCTTCCGTTGGGGCCCGCATTGCCAAGTCCTGCACGGTCTTGTGAAGGTCGAGACGTCAACGATTGTGTTTCGCTGGAAGGAATTCACCTCAGCCTACGCCTGCGGGCGGCTGGCTCCTTCAAACCGGCGCTGTAGGTAGGTTGCCTGATGCCGTCTGTCAAGCGGCAAAAAAACAAGCCGCTTTCGCGGCTTGAGGGGTGGGAGGGTTTTATTGGCAACCGGATCCTTGAACGCCGGTTGCCTTTGCGACGGCACTTTCAAGTGCCGTCGTTTACCGGTAGGGCAGGAGTGCCCTGACACCGGTCAGGTATTGATCAGGCGCTTGAGGAGTTCGACTTCCTGCGCCAGCGTGTCGTCTTTCGAGATCATGTCTTCGATCTTGCGAACCGCGTGCAGCACCGTGGTGTGGTCACGGTTTCCGAAGCGTCTGCCGATTTCAGGTAGCGACCGGCCGGTGACGACTTTCGCGATATACATCGCGATCTGTCGCGGACGCACCAGGATGCGTGCCCTGCAGGACGACAGCAGGTCCGCCTTGGTGACGCTGAAATGCTTGCACACCACCTGTTGGATTTCCTCGACCTTGATCGCGCGGGGCTCACCGATGCGGACGAGATCGTGAAGCGTCTTTTCCGCAAGATCCATCGTAACCGGCTGTTTGGTCAGTTGGTTGTGTGCGAACAGCCGGTTCAGCGCGCCTTCCAGATCGCGCGCCGATGAAATGACATACCGGGCGATGTAATCGGCAACCGGGTCCGGAACCGAAAAGGACGGATGCGTGCGCCGGGCTGCGACTATGCGTTTCCTGAGAATGTCGTGACGCAGCGCGTAGTCGGTTGCCTGGATGCAGACCACTTCGCCGGTCTGGATCCGCTGCATCACCTTGGCGCTCAGGGTCCCCAACGCGTCCGGAGCCCTGTCGGATGCCATGATGATCTGACGCGGTGCCTCCATCAGGATGTCCAGCGTTCTGCTGAACTCGTCGTGTCCCTGTTTCCCGTGCAGGAATTGAAGGTCGTCCACCAGCAGAAGATCTATGGATTTCATGGCCTGCCGCAGAACCGGAAACGCGGGTGTCCGCAGCGCTGGCACAAGATGGTACATGAAGAATTCGGCCGAAAGATAGGCAACGCTACGGCCAGCGCGTCTGGCTTCTGACGCTGCTGCCTGAAGCAGATGGGTCTTGCCGATGCCAGTGCTCGAATGCATGAAAAGCAACGGCAGCGCGCCATCATGATCCGCGGCCATCTGCCGGATCGCCGCGCAGGCAAGGCTGTTGGATGCCCCTTCCGCGAAGGACTCGAACGTCAGTTTCGGATTGAGCGCTGCCCCGCTCAGAAATTCCGCGGCAGCTTCTTCGCCCGTGTCCGCCAGGCAGGGAATATCCGCAATGCCTGCAGAAGAGCCGATTTGCGGCACGCTTTCGAACGGTGCCGGACGCCCGCTTATCCTGCGTGCGGTGATGCTCTTGGGGGGCTGGTTGACTTTGAGCTGGCGTGGTCTGAGAGCACCGCGAACCGTCAGTTCAACGCGATTGATATCGTCGATTTCGCGCTTCCAAAGACCGACAAGCTTCTTTTCGTAGTTGCTCTTTATCCAGTTTTTCAGAAAGCGCGTTGGAACGGATAAACGGACTGAATCACCAACGGTTTCTTCATGCTTTACCCTCCCGAACCAATTTGAAAAGACGTCCTCTCCGAGTTCATTTTTTAGTTCTTTTTTCACACGATCCCAATGATCCGAACTAGCTAAGTTCTGAACCTGCATTAAGGCCTCCATGTGAGAGAACGATGGGTCGATCTCTCTCGTGCACTGTCTAAGAGCCGCGAATTCCGCCTTCACCGCTCTCTTTTGCTTTCGTTAGGTCTTTCGACCGGATGGCTTATTGACGCCCATAACACATCATTAACCTTTTACTTACCACGTTTACAAATAGCTTATTCTTATGAGGTCATAGACGTTTCGTATCTTTCATTCACAAGATGTAGGTCAGGTTGTATCCAGAATTTACATGAAAAACCTGTGTCCTTATCGAGGTAAGGACTTGCCGCAAGCCCTGTGCGAGTGTTCCTCCTCTGGCTGTTTTTTCTCTGCCTTCAGGCATGCAAGCATTTTTAAGAAAAATTTAATTTTTGAGGACTTTTTCTGGAAGTTTTCAAAAGTTGATTATGAAATTCGTCAGTTTCGTCGATACAAAGTTTTCCTTCCAATTGAAAAATAAGTCATTTTTTACAAGTGTCGAATTCCGGAATCGAAAGAGGCGAGCGCTGTCGCTGCGTATTTTTTCGCGTCAGGCGCTCAATCGACAGGAATTTCCGGAGCAATTTGGGGACAAACGTTCCGCGTGAATCAACGCTGTCGTGTAAAATCGCCCCGGGCTACGCAGAATGAGCATTAGCTTAATGACAAGCCAAATCAGGAATCTGCAGGTGGTTTTGAATTCAGTTGTTTCAAAAGCAGGACGGCAGGCCGGTATTGGATTGCCACCTCAGCGGGAGAATCGCTCCCGAGTGAGACGAGACATGGCATCGCGGAGAAACACTGATCGCACCATGAGCAAAAAACGAGTACAACTCGTCCACGCTCAAGAATTGCAGAAGTATTTTGTGAGCCAGGTAGCATGGCAGTGCAACACCTAACTTCTGGATGAAACCGGCTTGCGCGCCATGGGTCCCTCCGGTCGCTGGATGTGGCCGCCTAAAGTATGCGGCCCGGGTTCAGAAGGTTCTTCGGATCGAAATCGCGTTTGATCCTGCGCATGAGGTCCAGCTCGACGTCGGATTTCACCGATTTGAGAAGCTCGCGCTTCAGACGGCCGATGCCGTGTTCGGCGGAAATGCTCCCGCCGAAGTCACCGACGATGCCGTGGACAATCTCGTTCATCTCGTCCCATTTCGAGAGGTACTCTGACTTGTCGGCTCCCACGGGCTGGCTGACGTTGAAGTGAATATTGCCGTCGCCGATATGGCCGAACGGGACGGGTCTGCACCCTGGAACGAAGCTCTGGACGGCAGCCATCGCCTTGTCGAGAAAATCCGGGACTGAGGCAACGGGTACGGAGACGTCATGTTTGATCGAGCCGCCTTCCGCCTTTTGAACTTCCGACATGCCGTGCCGGATGTGCCAGAAGTCCTTTACCTGGGCAAGGCTCTCGGCGAAGGCCGCGTCTTCGACAAGACCGTTTTCGAAAGCCTCACCGAGAATGCCTTCAAGAAGATCGCGGACAGGAAAGGCCTCCGATCCGCTGGACAGTTCCATGAGCACGTACCAGGCATGTGCTCCGGCAAGCGGATCGCGGGCGCCGTTCAGGTGCGACAGGCAGAATTCGAGCCCGACTCGCGGCATGATCTCAAATCCGGTCAGAACCGGACCGGCCTGCGCCTTGGCGGATGTGAACAGGCTGAGCGCCGCCTGCGGTGTCGCCAGCCCGACAAAGGCCGCTTCCAGTTTCTTCGGCTTCGGAAAAAGCTTGAGCGAGGCCGCCGTAATTATCCCCAGGGTGCCCTCTGCACCGATAAATAATTGTTTCAAATCATAACCGGTATTGTCTTTTCTGAGGGTTCTCAGACCATTCCAGATGTCACCCGTGGGGAGCACGACTTCGAGCCCCAGCACAAGGTCGCGCGTGTTGCCGTAGGAAAGCACCGCCGTTCCGCCGGCGTTCGTGGAGATGTTGCCGCCGATCTGACAGGACCCCTGTGCGCCAAGGGACAAGGGAAAGAGGCGATCCACATTTTCGGCCTCGTTCTGCAGCGTTTCCAGGACAACACCTGCCTCGACCGTGATGGTGAAACCCGCGGCGTCTACCTCGCGGACCCGTGTCAGCCGCGCGAGAGACAAAACGATTTCATCCCCGGTTTCCTGCGGGATTTGACCGCCGACCAGACCTGTGTTGCCACCCTGTGGCACGATCTTGAGATCATGCTCATAGGCATATTTCATGACCGCGCTCACTTCCGCCGTGTTCCCGGGCCGCAGCACGAGCGGAGTGACGCCGCGGTAAAGGTCTCGCCACTCTGTCAGGTATGGTTCCTGGTCCGCGGAGGTGGTGAGTACGTTCGCAGCGCCGATCAATTCAGCGAAACGGTCGGCATGTGCAGTCTGCACCATGGGTGGGGTCCTCGTGACGTTGAGCCGGAAATGAGCGCGCTAACATAATGACACTTGTCTTCTCCGTCGACGGTGCATTCGGTCGCTGCGAGCCTTGAAGGAACAAACCCCTTGTGCGATAGGAGGCCAGCCCGTTCGGGCGGTAGGGAATCCTATTCGGAGATAAAGATGGCGGAAGCAGCGCGCGGACTGATGAATGGCAAACGCGGCCTGATCATGGGCGTGGCAAACAACAAGTCGATTGCCTGGGGAATTGCCAAAGCACTTGCCGACGCGGGCGCTGAACTAGCGCTGACTTATCAGGGCGATGCATTGAAGAAACGGGTCGAACCGCTCGCGGACCAGTTGGGCGCGATCGTCGCCGGACATTGCGACGTTACGGAAGGCGAAACGATCGACGCCGTGTTCAATCTGCTTGAGGAAAAGTGGGGCAAGATCGACTTCGTTGTCCACGCCGTCGCGTTTTCGGACAAGGCGGAATTGACCGGGCGCTTCGTCGACACGTCCTCTGACAACTTCGCACGCACCATGGACATTTCCTGCTATTCGCTCACGGCGGTGACACAGCGCGCCGAGAAACTGATGCCGGAAGGCGGGTCCATCCTGACACTGACCTACTACGGCGCCGAAAAGGTCATGCCGCATTATAATGTCATGGGGGTCGCCAAGGCAGCCCTGGAGACGAGCGTGAAGTATCTGGCGATGGATCTGGGTCCGCAGAACATCCGCGTCAATGCGATTTCCGCCGGACCGATCAAGACGCTGGCCGCATCCGGTATTGGCGATTTCCGCTATATTCTGAAGTGGAACGAATACAATTCGCCGCTCAGGCGGACGGTAACGATCGAGGAAGTTGGAGACAGTGCCCTGTTTCTGGTCTCCGACCTCGGGCGCGGTGTCACCGGCGAGATCCAGCATGTTGACTGCGGCTACAACATTGTCGGCATGAAGGCTGTCGACGCCCCCGACATATCCGTCGTCAAGGATTGAGCAGATCAATGGCCGGGTTTCCGGCCATTTTCTTTTCCGGAGCTCTCGCCTCACGAAGGGTCAGACAGAACGGCATGACGAAAGTGTTCACTCCCGGTCCGAATATTCGCTTGCCCAGGATCCATGACCCGGAATTTCTGGTGTTCGTGCGTCATGGGCAGACCGACTGGAATCGGGAGGGCCGGATGCAGGGCCATCGCGATATACCGCTGAACGAGACCGGGCGGGGCCAGGCCGCGCAGAATGGTGAACGCCTTCGTGCCTTTCTGCAGCAGGAAGGTTTCGATCCGAGAGAGTTTGATTTCGTTTCCTCCCCGCTCGGGCGCACCAGGTCCACAATGGAGCTTGTCCGCGCGGGTCTGGACTTGCCGGCGGGCGACTATCGTCTGGATCAACGCGTTGCCGAGCTGACATTCGGAGAATGGGAAGGCTTCACGTTCGAGGATCTCGCTGACGAAGAACAGGAGCGGCTCCTGCATCGGCGTGCGGACAAGTGGCGTTTCACGCCGCCGCGCGGCGAAAGTTACGAGATGCTGGCCGATCGCGTCGGCACCTGGCTCAAGACTGTTTCTAAGCCCACGGTCGTGGTTTCGCACGGTGGCGTCTTCCGGGTCGTGCGCGGGCTGCTTGAAGGCCTCGAGAGCGTTCATGTTCCCAAGCTGGATGCACCTCAGGACAGGGTTTTCGTCTGGAGAGACGGCCGCTTCGCGGTCATTTGACTTCGCGATACACAATTTAGTGACATGGAGGTCATCACTTCCGGTGATCGGCGTTGCCATGTGCAGCGTACGCTCTGCAACTTGAGGGGGTTAAGCCGTGTCTGCCGACGAATTCTACCGTGAGCTGCCCAGCTTCTCCGACTTCAGCAATGTTGCGGATCTGGAAGACTACCGCGCTGTGCCCGATGACTGGTACGTCCTGACCGCAGACATTGTCAGCTCGGGAAAAGCCGTCGCGGAAGGACGCTACAAGGACGTCAACATGGTCGGCGCCGCCGTAATCGCAGCCGTGCTGAACAGTGTTGGGCGGGAACGCGCACCGTTCGTCTTCGGCGGTGATGGGGCCACGTTGCTGGTGCCGCAGAAGGACCTGCAGAAGGGGCGCGAAGCGTTGGCGGGCGTGGTCGGCCTTGCAAGGCAGGTGATGGAACTCGAGCTGCGCGCTGCTGCCATACCGGTTGCTGATATCCGTGCCGCGGGTGGTGACATCCGTTTGCGGAAGTACCTTCTGAGCCCGGGCAATCATCTGGCCATGATCGTGGGGGATGGCCTCGGGATATCCGACACGATCCTGAAAGACCCGGAAGCGGTGAAGCCCTACGCCATAAGATCCGAAGATGCCGAGTTGCCGCCACTGGACGGACTGTCGTGCCGGTGGGAGCCGCTGCCGGCTCTCAATGGCAATATCGTGTCGCTGATCATGAAACCGGCTGGACGCAAGTCCTTGACCGAGCTGATGGACAGGGTAGCAAACGAACTCGGCTTCAATCCGCTCCTCGACGACAATCGAACCAGGATGGCGGACGAGGCGCACTTGAAGTTCCGGTTTCCGCCAAGGGGGCTTGGGCTCGAGGTCAACCTGACATCTGCCCGCAATCTTGCGAAAGGCTGGGTAAAAACCTCTGTCGAATGTCTCTTTTTCGTCTGGAGCTATGCAACGGGTTTTCGCGTCGGCCCATTCGATCCGAAGAAGTATTTCAAGGAACTCAGCCTGAACACCGATCATCGCAAGGTAGGTGACAGTCTTCAACTCGTCTTGGATCTGTCGTCATCGCAGCTGGAGTCGCTGCGATCCTGCCTCGCCTCCGCGTTCGAAGAGGGCGATGCGATATTCGGACTGCACGTCTCCAGCGAAGCCCTGATGACCTGCTTCGTCCAGGATATCGGCAACAGCCAGCATATCCATTTCGTTGACGGTTCGAATGGGGGATTGTCACTTGCGGCGGCGGAGTTCAAGGAAAGGCAGGCGGAGCTGGGAAACGTACGGCTTCACGCGCCCTGATGGAGGCCGGTCGGCCCCTCAGCCGGCCGCGGAGCTTTTTCCGTCGATTGCGGTCAGGGGGGCGGCGAATTTGTTCCTCAGGATCATCGCACCCAATTGGGTCTCCGGCACGGCCCTTGAAACCAGAAAGCCCTGGATCACGTCGCAGCTGTGTTCTTTGAGCCACGCACGCTCGCCTTCCGTTTCGACGCCTTCCGCAAGCACGCTGATATCGAGGCTTTTGGCAAGATTGATCAGGGCGCTGGTAAACTTCTGCAGGTCAGGTTTGGCATCGACGTCGGAGACGAAACTGCGGTCGATCTTGACACGGTTGATGTTCAGGTCCCTTAGGCTGGAGATGCTGGAATGGCCCGTGCCGAAATCATCCAGTTCGATGAAGTATCCAAGATCGGACAGGCGCGCGATATTTGACTTGATCGGTGCTGCCTTGTCTTCGTCGATCATCACGGCTTCAAGAATTTCCAGACTGATCAGCGCCGGATCGAGGCCGATGCCGATGACCTGCTGGTGAAGGCTGTCGACGGCTTTCGAGTTGCTCAGGATGTCCGCGGAAATGTTGAGCCCGAAATGCACATCGCGGCGGGACGTGCCCGCGAGCGCTGCGGCAAACTCAAGTGTCTTCCGGCGGACGATGTCCTCGATCCGTTCCATGTAGCCGGCTTCCTGCGCCGCGGGCAGGAAGTAACCCGGGTTATGGACCTTGTCGTTATCCAGCCAGCGAACGAGAGCTTCGGCTCCGACCACTTCACCGGTGTTTAGATCAATCTGAGGCTGGAACCATGGCACGACGTCGCCCCGATCCAGCGCTTTCAGGAGCTGTTTGGCGATCTCTCCGTTTTCCTCAAAGGCGATCCGCATCTCGGACGTGAAGCGGGCGAATTTGCGCGGGGCCTTCTGCTTGGCCGAACGCAGAGCCAGTTCCGCATCGACGAGCAGCTGGTCTGAAACGGGATCGCCGGGCCGGTTGATGACCAGTCCCGCGTTCGATTCAAGAACCATTTTCTGGCCGTTGATCTCGCGGTCGGTCGCCAGGTCGCGGATGATCTTGGCAGGCAGGGTTTCAAAATCTGCTGTACCTGACAGATCGGGGCGCAACAGCATGAATTCCGTGCCGCCGGTTCTGCACAGAAAGTCTTCCGGTTCAGCGTACTGCACGAGCTGCGCTGCAACGTCCCGCAATATGGTGTCACCGGATTGATCACCATAAAGGTCATTGATTTTCTTGAAATGCCTGAGGTCGAGGATCACGAGCCCCAGTTGAGCGTCGGATTCACGGTCGGCCAGAGAGCGCAGCTTTTTCAGCAGCGCGCGCCGGTTCGGCAAGCCGGTCAGCGGATCGTGGAACCCGAGATTCTCGAACTCCTGCTGCGTGCGATCGGCAAGCGCTCGGCTGAGGGCAACCGCGATGGCGAACGCCGCGATGATGACAAGTCCTCCGACCAGACCTGCCAGGGCAACCGCAAAGATCGTTTCGGCGCGCGTGTGCTGCAGGTCCGTGTGAAGGTAATCAACGGTTTCCTGCCACAGGGCGAAGATCGTGCGGACGAAGTCCGGCTGCACAGAATTCAGCTGTTCGTTCTGGATGTCTGCGCCGGTTTCACCCTTGATCGTCGAAGACAGCAGTTTTGCGCCGGCTGACTGATAGACAAGGTTTGCCGACCGGTAGGCTGCAGCCTTGTCCTGCAGGGTTGCCGCGTTTGGCCCCGCGAGCCGGCTGAAATGTTGCTTAGTGGCTCTCGACGCATGATCCGCAGCCACCTTGAAACTTCCCCCCTGCACGGGCACCAGCATTTTGTCCCAGGTGTTGATCGCGTCCTTGGCCGAGAGCATCCTGCCGTTCTCCACCATCACCGACGTTTCGATGACCACTGTCAGGAGCGTGTAGCTGATCAGATGTGGCAGCTCGGAAGTTTCATAAGTTGATGCGGAACTCAGGTTCGACTGGTGCGCAATATGCGAAGCGACGGACCTTGCCTTGCGAAGCGCGGCTGGAACACTGGGTTCGTGCAGGAAGGCGGCTAATTCGGTAACAAGACTTGCCTCTTTCGGAGCGGTGTCGAACGATGCCAGCTGCCGGATGAGCATTTCCGTGGGCTGGTTGACTTCTCCGGTCAGGGCCTTCTCCTGCATGAGTGGCCCGAGCGCCTGGATCAGCTTCAGCCCCTCCAGGCTGCGATCAATCGAGCCGACGTCCTCGAATTTGCTGTGAAACCACAGGGATGCGAACAGCAGGCAGGGTGCCAGCAAGAAAACGATCAGACCTGTGAGCCAACCACGAATATGCACTTTAGTGCCCCAAAACCACGTTCCTGCGGCGAATTGATAGAGCTTGAGCCTTAAGGATTGGCAAAAATTTATAGAATAAATTTGGCTTGTGGCAGTAATGATGAAGGGAAGAATTCATTTTATTTTGATCGATTTCGAAAAAAGATCTAACATTTACTTAAAAAAAGAATCCGGAAAGCTTCACAATTGGTTGATGTTAGTCCCGTCATGCAAATCTTCCGCCAGGCGGCAATTTCGCGCCGGGGCTTGAGCTTCCCGCCGCTTTGGCTTATCGCTCGCGCCTGATGTTTTTTCGCTGCAGTTCTGGAAGTCTTCATGTCGCACAACAGTTTTGGTCACTTGTTTCGCGTCACGACCTGGGGAGAAAGCCACGGTCCGGCGATTGGCTGTGTCATCGATGGATGCCCGCCGCTTGTCCCGCTGAGCGAAGCCGACATCCAGGGCTATATGGAAAAGCGCAAGCCCGGACAGTCCCGCTTCACGACGCAACGGCGTGAGGCGGACGAAGTGAGGATCCTCTCCGGCGTGATGGTTGACGAGGATGAGGTCCAGAAAACCACGGGAACGCCGATTTCGCTGATGGTGGAGAACACCGACCAGCGCTCGAAGGACTATTCCGAGATCAAGGACCGTTTCCGGCCCGGTCATGCGGACTTCACCTACGATGCCAAATACGGAATCCGTGACTATCGCGGTGGTGGCCGTTCGTCCGCCCGGGAAACCGCGATGCGGGTTGCCGCCGGTGCTGTTGCCCGCAAGGTGCTTCAGGGGGTCACGATCCGGGCCGCGCTTGTCCAGGTCGGCGATCAGAAAATCGACCGCGGCAACTGGAATTGGGCCGAAGTCGACAACAACCCGTTCTTTTCACCTGACGCCGTTGCCGCGGCAAATTGGGCGGACTATCTCGACGGCGTGCGCAAGGCCGGATCGTCCGTCGGCGCCGTGATCGAGGTTATTGCGGAAGGGGTCCCTGCCGGCTGGGGCGCCCCGATCTATGGCAAGCTGGACACCGATCTTGCGGCAGCCATGATGTCAATAAACGCGGTGAAAGGCGTCGAGGTCGGCAACGGCTTCGAGGCCGCCAGCCTGACCGGCGAGGAAAATGCCGATGAGATCCGCGTGGACGATGTTGGCAGGCCCGTTTTCCTGACCAACAATTCGGGCGGCGTTCTGGGGGGCATTTCAAACGGGGACCCGCTGGTCGTGCGGTTTGCCGTCAAGCCGACCTCGTCCATCCTGACTGAGCGCAAGTCGATTACACGGCAGGGCGAGGAAGTCGATGTCATGACCAAGGGGCGCCACGACCCTTGCGTCGGAATTCGCGCTGTCCCCGTCGGCGAGGCCATGATGGCTTGCGTGCTCGCCGACCACTTCCTGCGTCACAGGGGCCAGGTAGGCTAGCCAAAGCCCTGCGCCACTCAAAAGGCGATGAGACGCACAAGGCCGACGCTGGCGAATGCCACGAGCAGGTACAGGCAGGCACGCCGGTAGGTCTGATCGAGACTGCGGCTGAACAATTTGCTTCCGGCAAAAACACCCGCCAGGACAAGGGGCGATAAAATTGCTCCGCGCGTGATCGCTTCTCCTTCCAGAACGCCGTACAGATACAGCGTCACGGACGACGTCAGCATTCCGAAAAACAGGTAAAGCACGAGCGAACCGCGCATTTCCCGCGCCTTCTTTGGCGACGCCAGAACATAAAGGGCGATCACCATCCCGCCCACCGCAGCCAGGCCGCTGACGATACCGGCCGCGACGCCGGTAACCGGAAGGGCGACTTTCTGCGAGGCGGGAAGGATATTGATCTTCAAGAGCTGAAGGATGGTCAACGAAAGCACGATCACGAGCGCGATCAGTTTGGACAGGTCCGCGTCGATGCTTGTGGTCAGGGCCAGCCCGAGCGGCACGCCGACGGCGCTACAGATCGCAAGAATGACTGCGGTGCCGACATCGGCGTCTCTCAGGCCTCCCCGGAACATGGCGAAGCTTGCGGTGGCTTCCAGGAGAAAGCAGACCGGAATAAGCTCGATCGGTGGAATGAAGACGACGATGCTTGCCATGAGGACCGCCGACAGACCGAAGCCCGCAAACCCGCGCACCAGCCCGGCGATGAATACCATCGCGGCACAAATGATAAGTTGCGTCGGCGGCAATCCGATCCAGACGCTCAGATCCACTAGCATGGGTACGCTTCCGATTTGTCGAGATGCCTTCTAACAGCCTGCACAAACGCAAGTAAACAATCGAAATTGCAGGCATGAGCTGCAATAATGCAGGTATGAACTGGGAAAACCTGAAATACCTCCTCGCATTCTATCGCACCGGATCCCTGTCCGCGGCAGCTGATCGATTGGGCGTCGACCCGACGACGGTATCCCGGCGCCTCGCGGTGCTGCAAAGCGAAATCGGGGCGCAGTTGCTTGAAAGGTCCGCCAGCGGATCGCTGGAACTGACCTCCGCCGGCCAGAAATCGGTCACCTACGGCGAAACACTGGAGACGTCCCTCAACACACTGACTTCGGAATTGACAGGAGCCGGACTGGCCGAGGAGGGCATGGTCCGGATTTCCTCGGTACCCGTGGTCAACTCCAAGATTCTGATGCCGCGGGTCAGCGGCTTTTGTCGACGGCATCCTGGAATCGAGTTGCACCTGGCCTCCGAAATACGGAATGTCAGCCTGACGCGCCGGGAAACCGACATGGCAATCCGCCTCGGCCGCCCTCGTGACGGCGGGCAAAACGTGACCGCGCGGCGGATTGCGGTGCTCGAACACGCCGCATACGGACCGGTTGGCGCATCCACCGAAGACCTTTCCTGGATCACGTATCACGAGAACATGAGCTTTCTGCCTCAGGCGCGCTGGATGGCCGACAATCTGAGGGCAGAGAGAGCAGGGATAGCCAAGATTCGTCCAAGTGACCTGGAGGGTGTGATTGAAGCAGTTGCAGCGGGCATCGGACGGTCCATCATTCCGAAAATGATCGCCCGGACGGATCCTCGTCTGCAGATCCTGGAAGAGCCGAGGCCCGACCTGCAGCGGGAGGTCTGGCTGATGCAGCACGCCGATCAGGCAGGCCTTGCCCGCATGCTGGCGGTCAGCCAATGGATCGAAGAGATTTTCTCCTGACCCTGCCTGCGCGGCTTGCGTGCGCACCACCCTGTTACAAACCGTTACAACAAATCCGGTTTGGTTCACTGGAACTTGGCTATTATGAGAACGGGTGTGGGACCGTTTACATATTCGCACAAATCAGGGAGCTACGTGATGAACGACATGACCCCCGTTCGCCGCATGACGGCCAAGGATTTTCCTCAGGAATTGCTCGACCTCTACGACTACTATGCGCATGGCAGGATCACAAAACGTGAATTCCTGAACGGTGCTGCAAAATTCACCGTTGCGGGTGTGACGGCAGCCATGCTCCTTGATCAGCTGTCACCCGATTACGCGCTTGCCCAGCAGGTCGATCCTGATGATGCGTCCATTGAAACCCAGCGGATCACGTATCCATCGCCGAATGGCCATGGCGAGGTGAATGCATATCTGGTGAAGCCCGCAGGTGCGACCGGAAAGCTTCCGGCGGTGCTGGTGATTCACGAGAACCGCGGCCTCAACCCCTATATCGAGGACGTCGCCCGCCGGCTCGGCAAGGCCGGGTTCATGGCGATGGCGCCGGACGGTCTGACGTCGGTCGGCGGCTATCCGGGCACAGATGACAAGGGGCGTGAATTGCAGCGCACCGTCGACAGGGAAAAGCTCCTGAACGACTTCTTCGCAGGGTTTGAGTATCTGCTCAACAGCGACGACAGCACAGGCAAGGTCGGCGCGGTCGGTTTCTGCTATGGCGGCGGTGTCGTCAACGCAATCGCGGTCGCCTATCCGGAACTGGCTGCCGGTGTGCCGTTCTACGGACGTCAGGCGGACGCTGCCGATGTTCCGAAGATCCAGGCGCCGCTCATGTTGCAGTTTGCCGAACTGGATGAGCGTATCAATGCCGGCTGGCCTGCCTACGAAGAGGCGCTCAAGGCGAACGGCAAGGATTACGTTGCGCACATGTATCCGGGCGTCAATCACGGTTTCCACAACGACACGACGCCCCGCTTCGATCCCGAGGCCGCCAAGCTCGCAGAGGAACGAACTGTCGCGTTCTTCAACGAACACCTGAAATAGAACGCCGGGCGGGTGCGGGACTTCAGATCCCGCACCTGCAACTGCGGTAGCCTAGTCACCTGAATCTGAAGTTCGACTCATTTTGCAGCGGTCTTCGAACGAACTTCAGATTCAAGAAGGTGACTGGCAAGTCTATGTTTCTAGTGCGATTTACGAATTTGAAGTTCGCTTCGGAGTCTGCTGAAGCAATGATGCGAACTTCAAATTCACCGCACTAGGTGTCGAGAATTTCGGTCTCGTCGATCTTGATGTCGAACCCTTCAAGGCCGACATAGTGCCGCTCTCGCGACGCAAGCAGGCGGATCGAACTCACGCCGAGGTCTTTCAGGATCTGCGCCCCGAGACCGACTTCCCGCCATTGTTCCTGCCGCGCCTGTGCGGACCCGTGTTCTTCCGTTTCGGCAGCCTCGAAGTCCGACCGTGCACGCCGCGACTGGCGTGCAACACCGACCGATCCCTCCCTCAGGAAAACAATGACGCCGCGCCCGCGATCGGCAAAATGCTTCATGATCTGGTCGAGAGGCCTGGCATCGCCGAACACATCGTCGAGAACCGATTCAAGCTGCAGCCGCACCGGAACGCTGCGGCCGTCCAGAATGTCGCCATAGACGATGGCAAGGTGATGCATTTGATCGTAAGGCGTTGAATAGGTCATCGCGTAGGCCGGGCCGGCAATGGTATCGACCGGTTGCTCGTTCACCCGCTCGACCATGCGTTCGGTCCGCTGGCGCCAGGCGATCAGGTCCGAGACCGACACCATCTTGAGATCGTGTTCGGACGCGAATTCGGCCACCTGCGCGCCCCGCTTGACGGTACCGTCGTCATTGACGAGTTCACTGATCACACCGACCTCTTCAAGGCCTGAGAGGCGGCACAGGTCAACGGCGGCTTCCGTGTGCCCGGATCGCATCATCACACCGCCTTCCTTGGCAACGAGCGGAAATATGTGGCCGGGACGGACAAAATCATCGGCGGCGACATTCGGGTTTGCCAGAGCATGAACGGTCGCGCACCGTTCCTCCGCCGAAATACCGGTGGTGAGCCCCTGACGGTAGTCGACGGAGATGGTGAAGGCGGTTGCGAGCGGCGCGTCGTTTTCCGCGACCATCGGATCGAGGCGCAGCCTGCGCGCATTGGCAACCGTCATGGGCGCGCAAATGATCCCGGACGTGTGGCGGACCATGAAGGCCATCTGCTCGGAGGTGATCTTGGACGCCGCGACGATCAGGTCGCCTTCGTTTTCGCGGTCGTCATCGTCGGTCACGACCACCATTTCTCCACGTTCGAACGCGCGGATTGCTTCTGCGACACGGGCCTGGGACACGGGATGCTCCTTGGTTGTGGACAGTCCGAGAAAATCGTTGGGTGTGACGGCACCATCGGTCGCGATGGCGATCTTGCGGGCCATGTCCCGCGATACCCAGACATTCGGATCGTTGCAAAGGGCCGATACAGATGCAGGCGACAAGTCGGCCCGGCGCGCGAATGCGCTCCGTCCTTCACCAGTCTGCAACAGCCATTGATCGAGTCTCATGCTCACGCATATACGCGCGATCGAATTCAGTCTCAAGAGAGACTCCGAAGAAATTTCAGTGATACTGAAAGATGTTGTCTAGCCGGTTTTGACAAACTCGGCGGCCCGCGACACGAAGGCAGGCACCATCCAGCGTTCCTCCATACCCTGGCCGGCACACAGGCCCGTCAGGTCTTCCTGAAGATAGGACGTATAGTAGGGTTCGTGGAAAAGCTGCGGGAACACCGAAAGAAGACCGTCATAATCCGGCACGTCGCCGGTCTGCAGGCTGTCGACGAACAGGAAGGACCCGCCCGGTTTCAGAACACGGGAAATCTCGGCAACGACCTGACGCCGGACCTTGGGCGGCAACTCGTGAAAGAGAAACACGCACGAAACAACATCGACCGAGGCATCGGCGAACGGCAGCTGTTCGGCCATCGCCGTGACATGGCTGGCACGGTGGGTCTTCAGGCGTTTCCGCGCCACGTTCAGGTAAGGCTCCGAAAGGTCCAGCCCGATGCCTTTCAGCCGCGGAAAGGCCTTTAGGGCAGGGCGCAGCAGTCCACCGGTTCCGCAGGCAACGTCGGCATAGACGACTTTCCGCTGGTCTTTCTGTTTCAGGATGTTCGCGAAAGGAAGCAGAGCCTTGCGCCGCATCGCGGCCGTCGCGCCTGAAAACAGAACGTCGACCTGGAAATCATAAAGCTTGGCACTGTCTTCGCTGAGCCAGCCATCCGTCTGGAAATGAAAGTTCTGGCGGTAGTATCGCGGAAGCGCTTCGGCAAACCCTGCGACCTCCTCGTTAACTTCCTGGTGCGCGCCGGTCGCCCGCCGACGGGCGACTTCAGGAACGTCCTTGAAAAACGCTCTGCTGGTGTCGAGCAATTCGCGCGGCGACAGGGTTCCGTCCGACGGCATTGGGTAAAGCCCGTCTTCAACGGCTTTCAGATCCTCGGCAAACAGTTTGAAAATGTCTGCCAGCATGCGCCTCTGGCCGGGCACGGGGCCTTCGGGAATCACTTTTGGTGCTTCCGGCAGCTCTTTCTGGATGCGCTTGTTCATCCGGCGCATGGCTTCCGAATGAAGCGTGTAGAGCGCAACGCGGCTTCCCTGGTGCAACGCATAGCGGGTGCGCCGTGCAAGGCTCATGACGGGTGGCAGGCTGCGGCCACCGTCCGACACGCGCGCTTCGTCATTTGCCTTAGCCATGGATCACTCCCTGCTCAACACACCGACCACTTCAATATGGGGCGAATAAAGGAACTGGTCCACCGGTGTGACGCTTTGAAGCGTATAGCCGCCATCCAGGAGCAGGCGGATATCCCGGGCAAAGGTTGCCGGATTGCAGGAGACCGCGACGATTGATTTCACCTTTGACTTCGCGAGATGTTCGGCCTGTGCCTGTGCCCCGGCGCGCGGCGGATCGAATACGACCGCATCGAACGGTTCCAGTTCCTCCGCGACCAGGGGTCTGCGGAACAGGTCCCGCCTTTCGAAAGTGACCTTCTTCAGTCCGCGCGGCTTGCGCAAGGTTTTGTCGAAGGCGGCAACGGCCGCTGCATCACCCTCGACGGCGTGCACATTTGCCGTCCGCGCAAGGCGCAGCGCGAAGGTGCCCACGCCGGAAAAGAGATCCGCAACCGTACGGGCCTTGCCGACGCCGTCAAGCACGAGGTTTGACAGCTCAATCTCGGCGGCAAGTGTCGCCTGGGTGAAACCGCCCGGCGCGGCAGCAACACCGATACCGTCCATGTCCAGCATCGGCGGCCGGACTTCGAGCAGGACTTCCCCGTTGATCGACAGCCGGGCAAGGTCCAGCTCGATTGTCTTTTGCGACAGGGCAGGGATCTTGCGTTCATACTCCTTGTCCGCGTTGTCGATCGCGACATCCAGTCCAGCCGTCGTGTTCACCACCGTGAGCCGGACTTCACCTTTCCGTGGCAGAACCTCCGACACCAGCGGCTTCAGACCGTTCAAAGCGCTGGCGATGGCGGGGTCGAGGATCGGGCATTCCTTGATGTCGACCAGCCTGTGGCTTGATTTTTCATGATAACCGAGCAGCGTGTGCCGTCCTGCGCGCGTTGCCGCAAACACGGCGCGCCGACGTCCGCCGGCCGTTGCAGCAACGGTGTCGGACACCGCTGCCTCGATACCGCGGTCGCGCAGCGCCTTTTCAACGAGTGTGCGTTTCCAGGCGAGATAGGGCGCAGGCGCAAGGTGTTGTACGGTGCAGCCTCCGCACGCCTCGAAATGCCTGCAGACCGGTGTGATCCTGTCCGGCGACAATGACTTGAACACAGGGTTGCTGGCGCGGCCGTTTGCGACCGATGCCGTGACGACTTCGCCCGGCAGAGCGCCTGCAACATAAACCGCGCCCGCATCCGTGTGCACGATACCGTCACCACGGTGGCCGAGTTCGGTAATTGTCAGTTCTCTCTCACTCATGTGCGAGCGATACCGCCAACGCTCCCCGGGAGCAAGCATTTGAAACGGCACCGCCCGGAAAAGGCGGCAAGATGACCGCCACGCGCTTCGCCGAAGCACGAAAGCAGGGATTTCGGGAAGAACGGGCCTGCGACACCTCTTCTCAGGCATGGACCTCAGCTTGCAGCGTGTTTCCGTCCATAAAGCAACCATTCGGCATTGCCGTCCCCGCCCTTGACCGGCGAAGGGATCAGAGCGCCTGCGTCCCAGCCGGGAACGGTTGACAGCCATGTCTGCAGCCTGCGTGCGGTCTCTTCGGCGACATCCGGATCCACGAGACCGCCTTTGCCGATCCTGTCCTTGCCGGCCTCGAACTGTGGTTTGACCAGAAAAAGGCCTTCAGCGCCTTCTGCCGCCAACGCGAGCGCCGGAGGAAGGGCGAGCTTCAGCGAAATGAAGCTCACGTCGGATACGATGAGATCCGGAGCGTCGCCATTCAGGTGCGCCCTTGTCAGATCACGCGCATTGAGACCCTCTTGCGCGATCACCCCTGGATGCGACGCGAGGCTTTCATGTAACTGACCTTGGCCGACATCGATTGAATGTACCTTCGCAGCCCCATTTTGCAGAAGCACCTGTGTGAAGCCGCCGGTCGAGGCACCGATGTCGAGGCAGATCCGGCCTTCGGGCGCAACCTTGAACCGCTCGAGCGCTTCGATGAGCTTGAGCGCGGCGCGGGACACGTAGCCCGAAGCCGGATCGTCGACGTTGATCGACACGCCCGGGCCCACTTTCTGCGCCGGTTTCCTGCAGACGGACCCGTCGAGCAGGACCGTGCCGCGAAGGATGGCGTCCCGTGCCCGCGCCCTGCTTGCAAACACACCCGTGTCGACAAGATGCTGGTCGAGGCGCTTGGATGACATGGCGGCCTTTGCGAAACGGTCGAAAAGAATGCTAGCCGAAACAGCTCGCAATTGCCGATAGCAGCCGGTCCGCATAGACCCTTTCGCCTGCATAAAGCCAAAGAACCGCCGACAGTGCGACAAGGCCTGTCGCACCGGCGGTCAATCCTATGTAAAGCGGCTTATGCATCAGAAAGTGTCTACGTCCCAGGTGTCTCAGCTGGAGGCCGGCGCATTCGCGATCAGCCGGCGCAACTTCTGCAAGGCGGTTTCCTCAGCCTCCGCATAAGCGATGGTTCCGACAAACTTGTTGTCCGAATTCATCAGATAAACGGCAGCCGAATGGTCCATCGTATAGTCGCCGTCGTCAAGCGGAACCTTCTTGGCATAAACGCGATAGGCCTTGATGACCGCATCGATCTGTTCGCGCGAACCGGTCAGAGGGGCAATGCGCTTGTCGAACGCCCAGACATAATCCCGCATCACGTCGGGTGTGTCCCGCTCCGGATCCACCGTGACAAAGGCATAGTTCAGCCTGTCGGCGTCAGGCCCGAGCGCTTCGATCCAGCCCTGCAGTTCAGAGAGGGTCGTCGGGCAGACATCCGGGCAATAGGTAAAACCGAAAAACAGAACCAGCGGCTTGCCTGCGAAGGTCGCATCGGTGACCGTTTCTCCGTTGCCGTCGACAAGTTCGAACGGGCCGCCGATGGCGGCCAGGGGTTCGATCAGTGAGCCGGAATTCTCGTTGCCTGCGGTTTGCTGGTAGACAAGAAAACCGGACGCCGCAGCAAGGACGGCAACTGCCGCCCAGGCCACGTAGCGGAAGACTTTTAAACCGGACATGGTGTGTCCTCTTCTGGCAAAATCAGTTTTTGCTGTGGTTCTTGTGGTCGTGGCTGCCGTGATCGTGTTTCATCGATTTCGCACCCATTTTCGCAACATCGAGCTCGATTTCGACATCACCGGCCTTTTCGAAGGTCAGCACGACAGGGACAGTCGTTCCTTCCTCGAACGGTTGGTTCAGTCCCATGAACATGATGTGCAGGCCGCCCGGCTTCAAGGTGACGGTCTCGCCGGCCGGTATCTCGATGCCGTCTTCCATTTCGCGCATCTTCATCACGCCGTCTGTGACGGCCATTTCATGCAGCTCGACTTTCTTGGCGACGTCCGAGGAAGCCGAGACCAGGCGGTCGTCTTGCGAGCCGGAGTTGACGATCTCAACGAAACCGCCGCCCACCCTGGCTTTTGGTGGTGTCGCGCGTGTCCAGGTCTTGGACAGCGAGAGGTCGCCGGCAGTGTAGTCCGCAGCGGTTGCCGAAATGGAAGCAAGTGTAAGCGCCGTCGCTGCGGCGATGGTTGTCCAGAGTTTCATGACATTTCCTTGGTATCTGAAGTGTTGTTTTCGGGTCAGATCAAGGAATGTGGCGGTGCCCGGATCGCGGTGACGCGGCCTGAAAGCGCGGTTCGCGTCTCGCGGCCCGCCTCGAGAAAGGTTCCGCTCGCTGCAAGGTCGTTCGCTGACAGCACGGACAAGCCGGTCGGCGCAGCAGGAGCAATCGAGCATCCGTGGACGCAGGCCGGTCCACACTGGCAGACTGCCGGGTCATGGAACGCGAGTGACTGCTGTTGGCCAGAGGATTGACAGAGCTTTGTCAGCCCGGTCGCCGCAGCAAACTCCGGAGCGAGCGCGCTTGCCAGGATAACAAGGCACAGGCGCAGCGTGAACGCGAGCGTTGCCAGCGCCACCAGAGGGTGACGTTCACGCCGGATCAACTGCAGATTTTCACCACGCAAGGCCATAGCACGGCTATAGGGCCGTTCCGTCTGCGTGTCGAGGGGCGAAACCGCGCAGGTGTAACCGAGCCCTCGATCAGGATTTTGTTTCGGGTGTTTTCGAAGCGGCGTCAGCATCTGCGTCTTCAGCATCAGTTTCGGGCGTGTCCTTGCCGACACCCGACACCTCGGCCGGCGCCGCATCCGCGTCCGCTTTTGTTTCGCCGGTGTCTTCGCTCTCATCGGAGCCCGTATCGAAGTTGTAGATGTCGTCTTCGTAGGCAGGGAATTCTTCCGGTGGAATGACGTATTCTTCAGCCTCCACGTCGAGCGGCTCCGGAGAAATGACCGAACCGACCTGGGCAGTGGCTGCATACTCGAAATCCGTCTTTTCGTCGTCGGAAAGCGCCTGGCGCGTGAGCACGCGGGTGAGAACGAAGGCAGCCATGACAAGGCTGACCACGGCGATCATCACGTAAAGGCCGGACGGGCCGATCTGTCCCATGACCAGCGAGGCGGCCAGCGGTCCGATGATTGATCCAATCCCGAACGAGAGCAGCATGCCGGAGGAGGTTTCGACGAAGTCTTCCGGGGCGGCATGGTCGAAGGCGTGGGCGACGGCGATCGCGTAGAGCGGCTGCGTGAACATCCCGACCAGAACGGCAGTCATCGCGGCGATTGCAAAGGCAGTCGGTGAAAAGAAGACGATGGCAAGCGACGCAGCCGCCGTTGCAACACCGAGACCAACGAGAACAAGACGGCGATCCATGCGATCGGACAGACGCCCCACCGGCCATTGCGCGATCATGCCGCCGCCGATGATGGCTGCGGCGTAATAGGCGGATTGGTTTGTCGAGAGGCCGATCTGCGATCCGTAAAGAGGCGACAGGGTGAAAATCGCGCCCTGGCAGATGCCGATGAGAAGAATCCCGACGAATGCGGCGGGAGAGGTCTGGTAGAGCCGTATCGGTCTGAAGCGCACCAGCGTGATTGGCGCAGGTTGCGTCGCTGTGGTCAGTGAAATCGGCATCACGGCGAGGCTCAGCGCGACCGATGCGACCGCAAAAGGGACGAACGATGCAATGCTCATGCTCGCGATGGAAACCTGCCCAAGGATCAGGGACCCGAAAACGATCACGATGTAGATGGACATGATCGTCCCGCGATTCTCGTTGGTCGCGCTTTCGTTCAGCCAGCTTTCGACGATCATGTAGAACCCGGCAAGGCTGAAGCCGGAGACGACGCGGATGATGAACCAGGCGTAGGGATCTATGATGACCGGGTGCAGGATGGCGGCTCCGGACATAAGCGAAACGAGCGCTGCAAAGGCGCGGATATGACCGGCGCGCATGATCAAGAGAGGAGCGGCGAGGCAGCCAAGCACCAGTCCGACGAAGTAGGCGGATGAAATTGCGCCGATTTCAAAGTCGGTGAAGTAGTAGCGGTCTGCAGCGAGCGGCAGGAGGGTCGTCTGCAGGCCGTGCCCAAAAATGAGCAGCGCAACCGACAACAACAGTGCGGACACGGAAAGGAGCGTCTGAGCCATGGTCGACCCCTGAAGATGGTGAAAGACAAAAGCGCCGGTCAGAGCCGACGCGATTGGTCCTGGTCACCAGCCTTTCCAGTAATGACGGCTCGTGTCAATCACGATTTGAGGCATGCCGCATTTGCAGCCTGAAGCGTCGAATTTATCGGATCCGGAGGGCGCTCAGGCGCGCTGGGGAGCGCTGAGCATCTCGGTGCCTAGCGCCGTGAAAACCGACTTCAAGATACCGTCGCAATTCAGGCCGGCCCGGTCATACATGGCGTCCGGTTTGTCCTGGTCGATATACGCATCCGGGAGCGCCAGCGTGCGGATCTTCAGCCCGTTATCCAGCAAACCTTCTTCGGCTAGCCGGCTAAGAACATGGCTGCCGAAACCGCCAGCGGAGCCTTCTTCGATCGTCACCAGAACTTCGTGCTCGCGGGCGAGTCGCCGGATCAGATCCATGTCCAGGGGTTTTGCGAACCGGGCGTCGGCGACCGTGGTCGACAGGCCGGCGGCATCGAGTTCGTCAGCGGCTTTCAGGCACTCGTTCATACGCCCGCCAAAGCTCAACAGCGCCACCTTCGTGCCTTCGCGCCGGATCACGCCCTTGCCGATCTCAAGCACGCTGCCGCGTTCCGGCATCTCCAGTCCGACGCCTTCGCCGCGTGGATAGCGGAAGGATATCGGACCCTCGTCATAGGCGGCTGCGGTCGCCACCATGTGGCGCAGTTCCACTTCGTCGGCGGCTGCCATCACGACAAATCCGGGCAGGCACGACAGGAACGCGGTGTCGAATGCGCCTGCGTGGGTCGGCCCGTCTGCACCGACAAGTCCGGCCCGATCGATCGGGAACCGCACCGGCAAACTCTGGATTGCCACATCGTGAATGACCTGGTCATACGCTCTTTGCAGGAACGTCGAGTAGATCGCGGCAAAGGGTTTGTAGCCCTCTGTCGCAAGCCCGGCCGCAAACGTGACCGCGTGCTGCTCTGCGATGCCGACATCGAAAGTGCGTTTCGGAAACGCTTCGCCGAAAAGGTTCAGTCCGGTGCCGTCGGGCATCGCCGCCGTGATCGCGACAACCTTGTCGTCGTGTTCGGCCTCCTTGATCAACGATGTGGCGAACACGTTGGTGTAGCTCGGCGCATTCGCTTTCGGCTTGGATTGCTTGCCCGTGATGACGTCGAACTTGGCGACGCCATGATACTTGTCTCTTGCACCTTCCGCCGGCCCGTAGCCCTTGCCCTTCTGGGTCACGGCATGAATGAGGACCGGTCCGTGATGGGTGTCGCGAACGTTTTTGAGAACCGGAAGCAAATGCTCCAGATTGTGCCCGTCGACGGGGCCGACATAGTAGAATCCGAGCTCTTCGAACATGGTTCCGCCGGTCCAGAAACCTCGGGCATATTCTTCGGCGCGTGCTGCCTTTTCGAACATCGGTTTGGGCAGGTTCTTGGCTATGTTCTTGGCCGCGTCGCGCAGCGTTTGATAGGTCGGGCCGGAAACCAGCTTCGCGAGATAGGCCGACATCGCCCCGACCGGCGGTGCGATGGACATATCGTTGTCATTGAGAATGACGATCAGGCGCGAGCCCAGATGCCCGGCGTTGTTCATCGCCTCGTAGGCCATGCCTGCGGACATCGCACCGTCACCGATGACGGCGATCACATTGTTGTCGCCGCCGTCAAGGTCGCGGGCGGCTGCCATGCCGAGCCCTGCGGAAATCGACGTCGAGGAATGCGCCGCGCCGAAGGGGTCGTATCGGCTTTCAGCGCGCTTGGTGAAGCCTGACAGACCGTTGCCCTGCCTGAGCGTACGAATCCGGTCGCGCCGCTCGGTCAGGATCTTGTGCGGATAGCACTGGTGGCCGACGTCCCAGATGATCTTGTCATCCGGCGTGTTGAAAACGTAATGCAGCGCAACCGTCAGCTCGACGACGCCAAGCCCGGCACCAAGATGTCCGCCGGTGATCGACACCGCGTCGATGGTCTCTGATCTGAGTTCGTCAGCAAGCTGATTCAGATCGCTTTCATCCAGCGCGCGCAATTCCTCCGGGGAATTTACTGTGTCGAGAAGAGGGGTATCGGGCTTTGAAGACACTCTGCTGAAGGCTCCACGAATTTAAATCTGGCGGGCAGGCATACACCAATGGACTATAGGGCGCAAATGCTGCGGCAGTAATGCGCCAAATTGTTACGGCATCTCAACAAGAGATCTGAACCGGTACATGTCTCATTATTTTTCAGTTTGCATGCAGATCACGTGCAATTTTGACTGTGTTGATTGTTTTTGAATTTCAGTCACCCGTTTGGGTGATGCATCTGCCGTGGATCTGGCCTAATGAAATGGTGTGGTCGATGGGGCCACGTGCACAGTGATCAACTTGGGGTCGCACTCCGCGGCCCCTTTTTGTTGCCGGCACGCATGTGTGCTTCTTTCAGCCGCCATCAGTGGTTACCGTGCAAAAAACACCTCAAATCAATTTCGAATTTCAGAATAGGCTCGAGATACCGTGAACGAGCCTTGCGAGCTGGAGTTGCGTATTCACGCCGGTCTTTTCGAATATGCGCCGCAAATGGGTCTTTGCCGTGTTTCTGGTAATCCCGAGCTCCTGGACTGTATCGTTCATCGACCCACTCATTGTCAGGTGACGCGCAAGGTGGGCCTCGGAATGCGACAGCTCAAAGCGTTCCTGCAGGACAGTCTCCACAGTTTCCGGGACGTTTGATGCTTCGTAAATCTTGAGCACGATCCACAATGCGCTCCCACTGTCTTCACTGACGCCCGTGGCCGGAACGGCATTGATCGTGATGCGCTTCAATCTTCCGTTGCCGTCTTCCAGAAAAACGGAATGGTCGATCCCCGGGGGGCTTTTTGCCGACTCGCTCCGTTCGCGGGAGGAAGCGAAGGTGTCGGCGTTTCGAAACGCGTCCAGAACGTCTTGTAACCCGGCTTCCAATTTCTTGTTCTTGAACTCGAAACGCGGTGCATTGAACCTCACGCTTCCCGTTGCCAGAAGTTTCTCGAAACCTGAAGCCGCCTGGCCGAGCAGGATCTTGTCTTCTGACATCAGGACCGACGGACAGGCCGTCGCCATAAGAAGCACGTCCTGGATCCGGTTCTTCGTCTTCTGATGTTCGGTCTTGAAGTATGCGTCAATACCTGGCGTCAGGAGGCGCGTGAGTGTTCGAAAGGTCTCGTGCGCAACTTCGACATCAATGGTTTCTGTCGTGTGCTCCTTGAAAAGGCAGCCAAACAGGATTGTCGATCTGTCGCCTCGCATCAGGGGCGAGATCAAACCCGCGGTTTCTGCCGGTTCGGCATCAGTGTCTATGAGACCGGAGGCATCCGTTTTTCTGGTGAAGTCGTGTCGGCCATTGGTTCCTGGCTCGGAGTGTCCGACGGGATTGTTGCCGCCGAAGTCGCCTTTTCGCAGCGTTGTCTTGCAATAAGGGTAGCGAAGTTCTGCTTCGGTGAGAAGAAACCTGAAGGCCTCGTCGGCGTGTTGCACTGGCTCCGAGAACAACATGTCCCTCAATTTGCCCGACGACCGGCCGCCATCGAACGTCCTGGTCGGGGCTCCGTCCTTTTCGAATTCGCATAGGAAGGAAATGCAGTTCAGCTTTAAGTCAATCGAGTCCAGTATCGACGCCCATCCATTGGATTGTATTGCGCATTCCAGTACTCGTAAAAGTAGATCTGCTTCATCTGTTTTGCTTAGTCGTGGCATTGTCCAAAAGCGTCAACTAAATATTACATAAAGATTTATTATACTTGTAAATATTACTACCAATTTCGGTGAAAAATGGCAATAGAAGCGCCTTTTGCACGCGCGGCATGGCGCGAGAGGCTTCATTTATGGGTCCTGCCCCCAGTCACCTGAATCTGAAGTTCGACTCATTTTGCAGCGGTCTTCGAACGAACTTCAAATTCACCGCACTAGGGTCAGGACCCATTCATTTGGCTGAATTGGCGCAGCAAACGGCGATGAGATGCAAGGAAAAGCGCGACAAGCGGGCTTTTCGCCCGGTCAAGCGCGGTGACGCAGCGAGATACAGTCATTCCTGCCGCCAAGTCGGCTTCATTTGTGGGGCTGTACCCTGGTGTTACTGCGGGTCCAGCTCGGTCGTGCCGCGTGCGTTGCCGTCCTGTCCGAGCTGTATTTTCTCGACCTTTGCTTCGGCGGATTTCAGCAAGGTATCGCATCGTTTGCGCAATGCGTCTCCGCGTTCATACATCTCGATGCTGCGTTCAAGCGGTACGTTGCCTTGTTCGAGCTCGCGCACAATCGTTTCCAGTTGCTTGAGCGCATCTTCGAAAGTCAATTCGGAAATGTCTTTTGAAGCGTCACTCATCGGTGCGGTTCCTCTTGAAGCAGGTCGGTATCTGGAAGGTTGCGGCACTGAGTGCAAAGGTCAAGCCGGGAATGTGTCATTGCCCCCCATGATCCCCGTCGATTTTTTTTGGGTCTCGGCTGTCAGCCTGTCATCAGGGTCATGACATGGGCCGCTGTCGAGCGCGCCAGCCCCTCAAGATCGTAACCGCCTTCGAGAACCGAGATGACGTGTCCGTTGCTGTGCTTGTCGGCAATATCCATGAGCACGCGCGTTGCCCAGGCGAAGTCCGCCTCAACCAGGTTGAGGCCTCCGAGCGGATCGCGTGCATGGGCATCGAATCCGGCCGATATGATGACCAGTTCCGGGGCGAAGTCGTCGAGACGCGGCAAAACGGCAACTTCGAAAGCCTCTTTGAATGCAGGACCGTCTTCACCGGGTGCGAGGGGAACATTCACGATCGTATTCTTCTCACCCGTCTCGGACGCGGCCCCGGAACCGGGATAAAGCGGCATCTGGTGTGTCGAGCAGTACATCACGCTGCCGTCGTCCCAGAAAATGTCCTGAGTACCATTGCCGTGATGGACGTCGAAATCGACGATCGCGACGCGGTCGATCCCGTGTTTCTCCTGGGCGTATCTGGCCGCGATCGCAACGTTGTTGAAAAAACAGAAGCCCATGGCCCGTTCTTTTTCCGCGTGGTGTCCGGGAGGCCGCGATGCTGAAAAGGCGTTGCTGACTTTCTTGGAAAGCACCTCGTCGACAGCGCGGCACGCGCCTCCAACCCCTCTGAGCGCCGCTTCCCAGGTTCCCGGTGACATGGTCGTGTCCGCGTCCACGCGCGCAACACCCTCATCCGGAGCCAGGCGATGCAGTTGGTCGACATATCCCATCGGATGGGCGCGCGCGATATCCTCAACCGTGCCCATGGGCGCGATATCTCGCTCAACCGCCTGAAACTTCTCGTGTTCCAGTATCCTGTCGATCGCTCTGATCCGGTCGGGCCTTTCGGGGTGTCCGAGCGGGGTAAGGTGATCGAGATAACAGGGATGGTTCAAGAGGAGCGTAGACAAAGGAGCGTTTCCGGAAAGTATTGTTTTTGGATTGATCTAGGGCCCTGACTCTAGGGTCCGTACCCTAAACCCATCAGAAAGGTCCCGAACGGTGCTGTCAATTGATGATAGGTCGCATGAAGCAAGTGACGCTTGGGTGGCAAAGCCGGGAAGGGGGAAACAAAAAAGAAGGCCGGCTACTTTGCCGGCCTGTTCAAAGGTGCGAGCACCGCAATGCCCGAGGGGAGGTCCGCTGCATCTCAATTGTGAAAACAAGGTTACGTGATTCTCGTAAGGGAATGCGAGTTTTTTTACCGTAATCGGCGAAGGGCCGGTGTTGATAACTGTCGAAACAGCCAGCTGGACTCGTAAATTCCCGGCTTCATTTCTTGCGTGTATTGCGGTTGTAAACCTGATCTTCGTTTATCTGCTATATTGGAAACTTGTCTGCGTCCGGCCTTGTCTTTGAGGCCGCCGCATTCAACTTGTGGTCCTGATCACAGCCGGGAAGCGCAGGAAATATATGCCTTTTTTTGATGCAGCTGAAAATTGCATCACGCCCCGCCGGGGAACAGACGCGCCGCTCGCTGGAACCACGTTTGGTTATCGATATCATGGACGAGGTGCAGCAGCCCGCTTCAGCCGGTCGTTGATTGCCTCGCCGAGCCCAAAGCTGGGGATAAACTGCGCTCTGATGATGCCGGCACCACTCGCATCGAGTGTGCGCAGTCCCTGAAACAGACTGGCCGCTGCTTCGGCCAGGTCGCCATCCGGGCTCAGGTTGAATTCCGCTTGGGCGTGTTCTGCGCCGGGGATCGGTTCGGGGCCGAACGAAAGCAGGGCGTCTTCCGGTCCGACCTCCTGCGCATTCAGCGTCAGGGATGCGTTCGGGGCGTAATGGGAGGCAAACATGCCCGGAGCAGCAGGGGCATCGGGGCGCATGTCGGGTGAAGCTGCCAGCAGTTTCGTGCCCAGGACATCTTCTATGTCCTCCCGCGAAATGCCTCCGGGACGCAGGAGCCTGGGGGTTCCGTCCACGATCCCGACGATGGTCGATTCGATCCCGACAGTGCACGGGCCGGCATCAACAACGAAGCTCAGGGCGGCCCCAAGATCATCAATCACGTCCTTTGCGAGAGTTGGGCTGATCTTTCCGGACAGGTTGGCGCTGGGGGCAGCAAGGGGCCTGCCCGTTCTTTCGGCAAGAAACCGCATCACGGGACCGGCGGGCACGCGCAGGGCCACCGTCGTGAGCCCCGCTGTCGCCATATCCGAAATCGGCGAGGCTTCGTTCTTCGGCACGACGAGGGTCAGCGGTCCTGGCCAGAACGCTTCGGCCAGTCGCAGCGCAAGCGCGTCGAACCGGCCGTGCACACGCGCCTCTTCCAGGCTTGGAACGTGTGAGATCAGCGGGTTGAATTGCGGTCGGCCCTTTGCTTCGAAAATCTTCGCACAGGCCTTGCCATTGGTGGCGTCGGCAGCCAGCCCGTAGACCGTCTCTGTCGGAACGGCGACGAGCCCGCCCGCACTCAGCGCAGCGCAGACGCCAGGCGCTTCCGGAGCATTCTGCCAGTCAGGCGTGTTCAAATTGACGGTCCAGAGCTGCATTCAGTTCAACTTGCCCGTTTGAGCGGCCCGGTGTGCGGAATGTGCTGGACCTGCCGTAGCGACACGGGTTGACGTTAACGTCAACTGGTCTATTGTCCAGTCCCGAGATGTTTCATGCGCCTTTTGCGGATAAGCACTGCATCCGTCAAGCGTCGAACGAAGAAAACACAGACCGCCTTGCGTCAAAAAAAGCCGGATGGTTCTGGGGAGGACCTGAATGTATCGCGCACCCGTCGATGAGATTTCCTTTACACTGAAGAACGTGTGTGGTCTTCGCGACCTGCAGCAAAACCCGCGGCATGCCGAACTGGGAGACGATCTGGTCGACGCGATCGTCAACGAAGCCGGCCGTTTTGCAGCTGAAGAGATTGCGCCTCTGAATGCGGTCGCGGACAAGCACGGCACACCCTTGACGGACGGCAAAGTCAGCACACCTCCCGGTTGGCGCGAGGCTTACCACGCCTGGATCGAGGGTGGCTGGAACGGCCTGTCCGCAGATGTGGAGTCCGGTGGCCAGGGTCTGCCACAGATGCTTTCTGCGGCTGCAATGGAGATGTGGAATTCCGGGTCGATGGCCTTTGCCATCGGGCCCACGCTGACAATCGGCGCGGTCGAGGCGATGGAAAAACATGCATCGGATGATCTGAAGACCAGATATCTGGAGAAGCTTGTTTCGGGCGAGTGGATGGGAACCATGAACCTGACCGAACCGCAGGCGGGGTCGGACCTCAATGCGCTCCGGGCCAAAGCGGAGCGAAACGACGACGGCACTTACAGGATTTTCGGCCAGAAGATCTACATCACCTACGGCGATCACGACCTGACCGACAACATCATTCACATGGTACTGGCGCGCTTGCCGGACGCACCTGAGGGCACGCGTGGCATTTCCATGTTCCTCGTGCCCAAGTTCCTGGTCAATGAAGACGGCTCTCTTGGAAAGCGCAACGATGTCCGGGTTGCCGGTGTGGAACACAAACTCGGCATTCACGGATCGCCGACCTGCACGATGGTCTATGGCGACGAGGGCGGCGCGAAGGGCTGGCTCGTGGGCGAGGAGAACAAGGGTCTCGCCTGCATGTTCACGATGATGAACAATGCCCGCCTTGCCGTTGGCATTCAGGGCCTGGGTGTCGCGGAAAGAGCTTACCAGCAGGCGCTGCTCTATGCGCTTGAGAGAAAACAGGGCAAGGCTCCGGGTGACAGCGGCGAGGGCATGAGCCCGATTGCGCGCCACCCGGACATCAAGCGCATGTTGCTGACGATGAAGTCCAAAACGCAGGTCGCCCGCGCGATCTGTTATGCCTGTGCACACGCCATCGACATGGGCAATGTCAGCGAGAGCGAGGACGGCAGGACGTTCTGGAACGACCGTGCCAGCCTGCTGACACCGATCGCAAAGGCGCTGTCGACCGACTTCGGCGTCGAGGTCGCCTCGCTCGGTGTCCAGATCCACGGCGGTATGGGATATATCGAGGAAACCGGTGCGGCACAGCATCTGCGCGATGCCCGCATTGCGCCGATCTACGAAGGCACCAATGGGATTCAGTCCATTGACCTGGTGATTCGGAAATTGCCGCTTGCGGGCGGCGAGCATATCAAGGGGTTCATTGCCGAACTGAAAGCGGTCGCGGGCGACGTTGCCGCCTCCAACCGGCCGGAATTCGGGGCAACCGCAGCACGATTGGGCGAGAGCGTTCAGGACCTTGAGGAGGCGACGGGCTACATGCTTGCGGCCCTCGCCGATGGACGCATGGCGGATGCGCTTGCCGGCGCAACGCCCTATCTGCGGGCCGCCGGTCTCACCCTGGGTGGAGCCCTGCTTGCCAGAGGTGCGCTCAGGTCCAACGATGATACAGCGGAACGGCAGGCGGAGCGGACTTTGCTCGCGCGCAGTTTCTGCGAAACGGTCCTCGGCGAGACCAGTGGACTGAAATCGGACATCACTCTGTCCGCGGACGCCATCAATGCCTTCGACCCCGAAGCGCTTGCATCCTGAGAACGGAGATTGACGAATGATCCGCAAAAGCCTGGACGAAGGTGTTCAGATCCTGCGCCTTGATCGGCCGGAAAAAAAGAATGCCCTGACGGGCGCCATGTACACGGATTTCGCCGACGCCCTGGAAGCGGGAAACGAAAACTCCAACATCCGTTGCCATCTGATTTGCGGGCAGCCAGAGGTGTTCACAGCAGGCAATGACATTGGCGATTTCCTTCAATATGCCGGCAAGGTGGCGATCTCCGAAACACCGGTGGTCCGGTTCCTTCGAGCACTGGTTCGAACGGAAAAGCCATTGGTTGCGTCGATCGATGGACTCGCCATCGGTGTCGGCACGACCCTGCTGATGCATTGCGACATGGTCTTCGCCAGTCCGCGCGCGTTTATCCGCTCCCCGTTCGTCGACCTGGGGCTCGTGCCCGAGGCCGGTTCGAGTTTGCTCGGCCCGCAGTTGATGGGACACGCCCGCGCTTTCGAACTTCTCTGTCTGGGCAATCCGCTGTCTGCGGAAAAGGCGGAGCGGCTGGGACTGGTGAACGAGATTGTCGAGGAGAATGTCGATGACGCCGCGCTTGCCTGCGCCAGGCAGATCGCGGCAAAACCGCCTGAGGCCATGGCCCTGTCAAGAAAACTTCTGAAGGGGGACACCGGCGCATTGTCGGAGCGTGTGGAGGAAGAGATCAGCATCTTCGCCGGCCGCCTGACCGCGCCTGAGACCATCGCGGCATTCCAGGCATTCATGACCAAGAAGAAGGCCTGAGCGGGCGCTCGCGCACCGACCACGTTCACAACGGCAGATTTCCGGAGGAAACAAGCATGTCCCTGAAGGGCAAAACACTGTTCGTCACGGGTGCCTCACGCGGCATCGGCAAGGCAATCGCGCTCAGAGCGGCAAGGGATGGTGCCAACATCGCCATCGCCGCGAAGACGGCGGAACCGCATCCCAAGCTCGAGGGAACCATCTTTTCGGCTGCTGAAGAAATCGAGGCGGCCGGTGGACGTGCCCTGCCGCTGGTTCTGGACGTGCGCGACGATGAAGCGGTGAAAGCTGCGATTGACAAGACGGCAGACCATTTCGGCGGACTGGACATCCTGGTGAACAATGCCAGCGCGATCCAGCTGACACCGGTTCAGCAAACCGATATGAAGCGCTTCGACCTGATGCACCAGATCAACACGCGCGGCACGCTGGCCTGCTGCAAACACGCGATCGAACATCTGAAGCAGGCAGAGAACCCGCATATTCTCATGTTGTCGCCACCGCTCGATATGCAGGAAAAGTGGTTCGCGCCATTCACACCCTACGCGATAGCGAAATACGGCATGAGCCTGGTTGTTCTCGGCCTTGCCGGCGAGTTGCGGTCCAAGGGGATCGCTGTGAATGCGCTTTGGCCGAGAACAACCATCGCGACCGCCGCGATCAAGAACATCATCGGCGGTGACAAGATGATGCAGCAAAGCCGGACACCCGACATTCTGGCAGACGCGGCCCATGAGATTTTTACGTCTCCCTCGAAGGAATTTACCGGGCAGTTCCTGATCGATGACACTTTCCTCGCAAGCCGGGGCGTCACCGATTTCGACACTTACCGGGTCGACCCGAGCCTGTCGCTTGCACCGGATTTCTTTGTCCCCGATGACGTTCCGGCCCCGGCAGACCTCGGGCCGGCAAAGTCCTGACACTCATCCGCGTGTGGCGGAACGGGCTTGCAATTCCGAGCCCGTTCAGGCAGCCTTTCTGGGCCGATGAGGGCGGCAGCCGGATCCGCGGAAAGCGAAAGCACCCTGACACCCAACGCACATAGCCGGTTTTTCACCTGCGCCCGAAAAAAGCGGATCACCCGGGCAGCTTGAACAGGAGAAAAGCCATGACGGACGGCGTTCCCCAGGACCTGGAAGCTCAAAAGAAGGCTGCGCGCAGACTCCGAAAGAGACATGCGGCAGGCGATGCGGACGCGATCGCGCGCGTGTCCGCTCACGTGAGCGGCGACAGGCAGCTCCGCCACGCGGACTTTCTGCATGTGATCGCCCGTGAGGCCGGGCAGGACAGTTGGCCGAAACTGAAATTTGCCATCGAGAGCCGGGCAATGAGCAGGGAAGAGAAGGCCGAGCGGCTGAAGGTTGCTCTCTATTTCGGTCAGCACTGGGTGACGGAGCGGCTGCTGAGTGAGGACCCTGATCTGAAAGACGACAATCTGGGTCTGCAAGCCGCGCTTTACGATCTGGACGGCGTCCGGCGCGCAATCGAGGCGGACCCGGCATCGGCGACGCGCAAGGTCGGCATCAGGTCACCGATGCTGCACCTTGCCTACTCCCAGGAGATCCATCGCAGTCCTGAAAAGTCGGGCGAAATGCTCGCAATCGCGGACCTTCTCAAATCGGGCGGCGCCGATGTGGACGACGGCTATTCGCCCGAACCCGAAGGAGACTACAAATTGTCCGCGCTTTATGGGGCCATGTGCCATGCGGACAATTTCGAACTGGGCAAATGGCTTCTGGAACACGGCGCCAATCCGAATGATGACGAAAGCCTCTATCACAGCACCGAACTCGGACACACGCGGGCCCTGGCTCTTCTCCTGAAACACGGGGCCAAGCCGGACGGAACGAACGCACTTCCAAGAGCGCTCGATTTCGACGATCTGAAGAAGGTGCGGATGCTCCTTGAGGCGGGAGCGGATCCGAACCTGACGGTACCGGATCATCCGAGCGGGCAGCCGATGAACACGATCCCGTCTTTGCACCAGGCGGCGCGGCGTGGCGGTTCCGTTGAAGTGGTCGAGTTGCTTCTGACATTCGGCGCGGACCCGAACGCGGTGTGGGACGGTCACACCGCCCATGCAATGGCCTGCATTTACGGCAACGTTGCGGTCGCGGATCATCTGGCAGGGAAGGGGCTTGCGCGTGCACTTGACCGGAACGAAGCAATCCTGTCGGCATGCGCCTCCGGCGCGGATGTGCCCGGATTGCTGGATCTTAACGGTCTGAGCGAGGAGGACAGGGGCCTCCTGACCCGCCTCGCCTTCATCCCGGGCAAGCTCGATCACATGAAGCGGCTTGTGACGGCGGGCCTTGATCCGGACGTGCCCGACAGCATGGGCCTGCCACCGCTTCACGTGGCCGGCTGGAACGGACTTGTTGAAGAAGTGCGTTATTTTCTCACACTGCGGCCGGATCTGACACACAAGAACGACTATGGCGGTGACGCCCTCGATACGGTCATTCACGGGTCTGAATTCGCACCCAGGCGTCCGGAAGCCGACCACATATCCTGTGCGCGCCTGTTGCTGGAAGCAGGCAGTGTGCTTTACCCCGATTTCATTTCCGGTTGCGGGAATGAGGACATGGTGCAGTTCCTCGAGGACTGGCGCGACACTCACGCTTAGCAAAAAACCAGACGCCCGTACCAATCTGTGGTCGAAGGCCTGATTGTTTTGACGCGTTCACAATTCTGGAGTTTAGTCGGAGCAGTTTGGTCGGGTTGTATTCAATAAGGGGGATCGCATGGAAAGTGCAATGGATCAGGTTGGGGCCTACGGGCCGCTGATAATCAATGCGGTGAAAGCAGTCGTTGTTCTGATCATCGGCTGGATCGTGGCGGGCATGGTCTCGAGACTGGTGCGGCGCAGGATCGTCAGTCATCCGCAGATTGATGACACGATCGGCGGCTTCGCCGCGTCCATCGTCCGTTGGCTGATCCTGCTGGTTACGCTGATCGCGATCCTCCAGCTCTTCGGCATCGAAGCGACCAGTCTGGTTGCAGTTCTCGGTGCGGGCACATTGGCCATCGGTCTCGCGCTTCAGGGAACGCTCAGTGACGTGGCTGCCGGGGTGATGCTGGTCATTTTCCGGCCCTACAAGATCGGCCAGTTTGTCGACATCGGCGGAACCTCGGGCACGGTCAAGGACCTCAATATCTTCGTGACGGAACTGGTGACGCCGGACAATGTCCAGATCATCATGCCAAACGGCCAGGCTTGGGGGGCGGTCGTGACCAACTATTCGGCGCATGATACGCGCCGTCTCGATCTGACATTCGGCATCGACTACGGTGACGATGCCGACAAGGCCATTCAGATCATCCTGGATGTCGCCAACGCGGACGAAAGGGTTCACAAGGACCCGGAGCCCTGGGTGCGCGTGACAAACCTGGGAGACAGTTCCGTTGATCTCGGCGTTCGCCTCTGGTGCGAGGCCGGAGACTACTGGGAACTGAAATTCCACATGCTCAAGGCAGTCAAGGAAGCCTTCGATGCGGGCGGTGTCTCCATTCCCTACCCGCATTCGGTCGAGATACAGAAGGCCGGATAAGCAGCTTCAGTCTGAAACCGGGAGACCGCTTCAGCCCGAGGCGGTCTCTTTTTTTGTGTTTTTGTCCGATGCGGTTGGAAGCTCGTCGGTTGGTTCCGGCCCCTGCTTGGCGTCTGTTCGCTCCAGGTCCCGCGAGACAGTGATCGTTTCGGTCACCTTGATTTCCTCGGTGACTTCGACCTTGACCGTCTCTTCGTCGGGTTCTTCATGGTCTGCGGGTTCTTCGGCTGATGCGGACAGGGCTTCTTCCCCGTTGTTCGCTTCATCCGCCTCATCCAGGGTCCGCACAGGATCCTCGGAGGCGAATTGCGGCACCACCGGGTCTTCTATCTCATGCTCGGCCTTGTCTGTGTTCATCAATTGCCTCATCTCGGCGAGCGCAACAACATGTTCGCGGAGGTCGGGATGCTGATCCATCAGGGACTTGAAATCATGCGCGCCGAGGCTGAGCAACTGACAGTATCCGAGCGCAACGACATCGGCACTGCGCCGTCCCCCCGTCATCAGCGCAATCTCTCCGAAGACGTCTCCGCGTCCGAGACGCACGGTGTGGCTTGGAGCCTGCACTTCGACGGCACCGGATGCGATGAAATAGGCCGCGTCGCCCCTGTCGCCGCGGCGGATAAGCCGTTCCCGTGGCGTGGCGAATTGCGGCCGCATCATCCGGCGTATCGCCTTTTGCTGCTTGCCCGGAAGATCCTTGAACAGCGGATGCGCACTAACCAGATCGCGTGTTTTCAGACCGAGGTCCAATGTCGGCCGCGTGTGACTGGTACGCCTGGAGCTTTCCACGTCGCGCAGGAGATCCCGGTGCAGTTCCGTACCGATCAGCATTTGCTCCTTGGCGTCGTCGTAAGCGGTTTCCTCCAGCCGCACACCCGCCTTGAGCAGAAACAGGCGTTCCAGTGAATCCGCGTAATCCGGGTACTGGAGGCGCAATGCGTCAATCGCCTGGATCGTTTCGTCCTGCCGCAGGCACAGCATGTCGTGGAGAATGTCACCGACGCGCTCTCCAAGCAGCGGCCGGATGCGCCGGTTGTTGAAGTCGATCAGTTCGTCGGCGAGGATCCGGTAGATCAACAGAAATTCGAACCGGTCGGCGAGTTGATTGGCCAGCGGCCGGGCGATCCTGAGACGCCTTTGCAGCGTTTGCGCAAACCGGAAGCTGAAACCGAATTTGAGAGGCTGGCGGGTGGCTTTGTTGTAACCCGCCCGGCCGTCGCTTCGGGTCAGGTCGCCGATCTGACCTGTCAGCGTCAGGAAGCGCGACACCGCCCGTCCAGAGATTGTCTTTTCGTGAAAGTGCTCGAGAACAAGCTGCTGCTCCCGGTCGGCGAGCGCGATCAGACCGATGCGGACGCGGTCCCAGTCCGAGAGTTCTTCAAGTTTGTTCGTTTCCGATGCTGCCACCGCTGCGCGGTCCTCGTAGCCCTTCAGGACGCCCGAGGCGACCCGTTCGTCGATGTGATAGCTTTGCGCAGCGGTCTCGAGCTCCGAGCGTACATCCAGCATGGCGAGCGAAAGGAACTGGGTTCTGAGAGCCTCATCCCTCGCATTCAGGCGGTCCAGCCCAAGCAGGCGGATCAGGGGCTTCAGACTGGTTCCGTAGACGAGCAGCGTGAACAGAACGAAGCCGGTCGCAAGTTTGGTGATGAACCCGGACACTTCCTCGTTGAGAACCGCATGCTCCGATACGCTGAGCGCCAGGATCAGCGTAACGGCCCCGCGCATGCCGCCCCACAGGATCACCGTCTTGTACTTGTTGCTGACGGATTGGCCCGCGCCGAAAAGGCTCATCATCGGCAAGAGCCCGAAAATCACGAGCGCGCGCGCGGCAAGCGCGGCGACAATCACGACGGCAAGCAGCAGGATGTCGATGGGCGCGAACCCGCCCACCAGCTTTGGGATAAGGATGGCGGACAGAAGAAAGATCAGCGAGGCGGCCCAGAATGAAAGCTGTTCCCAGACCGAATGCAGGAACTGCCAGTTCGACGGCTGAATGCGCGACAGCCCGTAGAGATTGAAGATCGTGCCCGCGCACACGACGGCGACAACGGCCGAGACATCCGCGAACTGATCGCTCAGGACGTAAGTGCCATAGGGCAGCGCAAGACTTAGGGTGACCTGCGCCAAGGGCAGATCGCGCATCAGGCTCAAAAGGCTGACCGCGACACGCGCCAGGATCGCGCCCACGATCAACCCGCCGATGAAGGACCTGCCAAACGCAATGGCCGCTTCGCCGAGCGTGATCGTCTCGTGCTGGGTCAGGACGCCGAGCAGAATGACGAAGATCACGATTGCGGCAGCATCGTTCAGAAGGCTCTCTCCTTCGACGATCCGGCCGAGCCGTGCGGGTGCTCCGATGTCGCGGAAGATGGCGACGACCGCGACAGGATCGGTCGTTGCCACGATTGCGCCAAGCAGGAGGCAAACGATCAGCGTTATCTCCGGTGACAGGAAAACCGATGCCAGCGGATAGAGCGCAAATCCTATGAAACCCGTGGCGACGAACACGGCCAGCACGGCCATCACCAGGATCGGCACAAGATCTTCGAGTATTCTGCGGATATCGAGCGTGATCGTTGTCTGAAACAGCAGCAACGGCAGAAACATGTAAAGGATCATCTCTGAGTTCAGAGGCGGATCGGCAAAAATCTCGGCGAAATCGTCGAAGCGGTTGGTATGGTTCGTGTAGAAAAGATATGTCGCCGAGATCCCAATCAGGGTCCCGACAATCGCAAGAAGCACGCTGGGTGCGAGTCCGAGACGCCGGGCCAACGGTTGCAGCAATGAGATTGTTATCAATAAAAGCGCGAACGCGCCTGTAATCAATGGTGTTTCCATAATCCCAATGTGCCTTGTGATTGCGGCGATATCAAATTCACTGAAATTTTGTTTCGCGCTTAAAGTCAGGCTGTGCGCTCGGCCTTGCGCTCGGAAAGCCAGATCCCGCCCAGCACCAGAACAAGGGCAACGCCATGGTGCCATTTGAACGGCTCGCTCAGGATCGAGACCGCGAGCACGGCCGCAAAAATCGGAACGAGATTGACGAACACGCCAGCACGTGCCGGGCCGATGAGGTCGACACCGCGCATGAAGAAGATCTGCGAAAGGCAGGACGGGAAAACGGCGATATAAAGAACCACAAGCCAGCCGTCGACGGTTGGCCACTGCGCCGTTCCGGTGGAGACCTCAAAGATCAGGCCGGGGATGGACGCGACGACAGATATGGCCGAAAGGGCCGCAAAGAAGGTCAGGCCGGAGATCTTCGGGCGATTTCTCAGCGCCAGTGCGTAGCTTGAGTAAAGCAGGCATGACAACAGCATGTACCCGTCGCCCGGGTTGACCGCCAGCGACATCAGAACCTCAAGGCTCCCCTGCGCGGCAATCATCGTTACGCCAACAAGAGTAAGAAGAATGCCGAACACCTGCAGGATCCGGACTTTCGTTCCGAAAAAGATCACCGAACCGATCAGCACGATAATCGGCATCGAGCCCTGGATAATTCCCAGGTTCACTGCCGATGTCTGCGTCGCCGCGACATAAAACAGTGAGTTGAAGCCGACGAACCCGAACCCGGCCATCAGGATCATGCGCGGCAGGTAGGGGCGCATGATGTGCCAGTCTGCCCGGATCCTGGACCAGCACAACGGAACGAGAATGCCTGCGACCAGAACCCAGCGCAAAAACACGACCATCATTGGCGATACCTCACCCACGGCAAGACGCCCGGCAACCGTGTTGCCGCCCCAGAAAAGGGTGGTGAGCGTCAGCATGACAAAGGCATTGCCATATGTCATGTCGCCGAATCTTCGAGCAATCGCGAACATGAAGGGCCTGGAAAGCGGAACAGCCTGGAGAAGACACCGGTATAGGATCAGCCGTTGCACGGAAAGCCAAATCTTCGCACCAGACGGGTAATTTCAGATATAATAATGTTTATTTTTTCCATTTTGGAAAAAGTCATGAGTTCGCTTGAGCAATTGACGAATGGCTGCGAACGCCCCAAAACACTGTCCAAATGACGACCCTCAAGCCATGCGCCTGGAGAAACGAATGACCGCCCGAACAAATGCCCACGGATTGCAAGTTGCTGACGTTCTTTATGACTTTGTGAACAGTCAGGCATTGCCGGGAACGGGAATAGACCAGGATCATTTCTGGAGCAGCCTGTCATCCCTCGTTCATGATCTGGCACCGCGGAACAAGGCACTTCTGCAAAAGCGCGATGCGCTCCAGGAAAAGATCGACGCGTGGCACAAGGCCAATCCGGGAACGCCCGATATGGCCACCTACAAGGCCTTCCTGAGCGACATCGGCTATCTCGTACCGCAGGGCGACGACTTCGGGGTCGGCACGGACAAGGTCGATCCGGAGATCGGTTCGGTCGCCGGCCCGCAGCTCGTGGTTCCGGTCATGAATGCGCGCTACGCACTCAACGCTGCGAACGCGCGCTGGGGTTCTCTCTACGATGCGCTCTACGGCACCGACGCCATGGGGTCGAAGCCCGCACCCGGAGGGTTCGATCCGGCCCGTGGGGCAGAGGTGATCGCTTATGCACGCAAGGTTCTCGATGAGGCAGCGCCGCTTGCGGCGGGAAGCTGGACCGACGCAACCGGCTTTTCCGTCAGCGATGAAGCATTGTCTGTAAAGACAGCAGGTGGCGACGTCGCTCTGGCTGACCCGGCGCAATTCGCCGGCTATTCCGGCGACACCGATGGGCCCTACAAGATCCTTCTGGTCAAGAACGGCCTGCACCTGGAAATCAACATCGATGCACAGCATCCCATTGGCAAGACGGACGCGGCACACATCTCCGACGTGGTCCTGGAATCGGCCATGTCCACGATCATGGACTGCGAGGACTCCGTCGCCGCTGTCGACGCTGAGGACAAGGTCGTTGTTTACGGCAACTGGCTCGGCCTGATGAAGGGCGATCTCGAAGACACTTTCGAAAAGGGCGGCAAGCCTGTCACGCGCCGGTTGAACGGCGACCGGAACTACACTGCGCCCGACGGCTCCGCCCTGACGCTCCACGGCCGTTCGCTGCTTCTGGTGCGCAATGTAGGTCACCTGATGACCATCGACGCCGTTCTGGACAAGGACGGCAACGAAGTGCCCGAAGGCCTGCTCGACGGCATGATCACCTCGCTGATCGCGCTCCATGACATTGGCCCGAACGGCGGCAACATCAACAGCCGGGCAGGGTCGGTCTATATCGTGAAGCCGAAGATGCACGGTCCGGAGGAAGTCGCGTTCGCGTCCGAGACTTTCGACCGCGTCGAAGATGCGCTGGGCCTTGAGCGCAACACGCTCAAGATGGGCATCATGGACGAGGAGCGCCGCACGACGATCAACCTGAAAGAATGCATCCGGCAGGCAAAGGACCGCGTGTTCTTCATCAACACCGGTTTCCTTGACCGCACGGGTGACGAGATGCACACGTCCATGGAAGCAGGCCCGATGATCCGCAAGGGCGACATGAAAACCTCGACCTGGATCGGCGCTTACGAGAACAACAATGTCGACGTCGGTCTTGCCTGCGGCCTTCCGGGGCATGCGCAGATCGGCAAGGGCATGTGGGCGATGCCGGACCTGATGCAGGCGATGCTGGAACAGAAGATCGGGCATCCGATGTCTGGTGCCAACACCGCCTGGGTGCCGTCCCCGACAGCCGCGACCCTGCACGCGCTTCACTATTACAAGGTCTCGGTTGCGAGCCGCCAGGCAGAGCTCAAGTCGCGTGATGCGGCCAGGGTCGAGGATATCCTTTCCATCCCCGTTGCCGAACGTCCGAACTGGGCGCCGGCTGACATTCAGGCTGAACTCGACAACAACGCACAGGGCATTCTCGGATATGTCGTGCGCTGGGTCGAACAGGGCATCGGCTGCTCCAAGGTGCCGGACATCAACAATGTCGGCCTGATGGAGGATCGCGCGACACTGCGGATCTCGTCCCAGCATATAGCCAACTGGCTGCATCATGGCGTGGCGACGAAAGAGCAGGTCATGGAAACCATGAAACGCATGGCCTCCGTTGTTGACGAGCAGAATGCCGGCGACCCGCTCTACCGGCCGATGGCTGCCGACTTCGATAACTCGGTCGCGTTCCAGGCCGCCTGCGAACTTGTCATCGAGGGCACCAGCCAGCCGAACGGCTATACCGAACCGGTCCTTCATCGCCGGCGGATCGAGTTCAAGGCCAAGGCGGCCTGATCTCCCGGCGCGTCACGCGAAACAGCTGCTTCGGTTGAGTTACAGCATTAGATTACGGCGGTTGCCTGTCTCGGCGACCGCCTTTTTTTGGTTTTCAGGATCGTGAACCGGCCGCCTTGCTGTTTCTGGCATCAGCTTAACTGGCGATGCGCAAGGGTATGGCCGACTGGACTTCCTTGGCGATTTCACTGATCAGTGCGTCGACTGCCGGGCTGCGCGCACCGTTGCGAACCCGCGCGATGTAGGTGATGTCGGGCGGCGTGGGAAACGCGTTTTCGATCCTGGCGATGTCCGGTGTGACATGGAGCCCGTTCAAGAGGGCGACGCCGAGGCCCGACCTGACCGCCGACTGGATGCCTGCAGCACTCGGACATTCCAGAACGTTTTCGAGCCGGTGTCCTGCGGACTGTCCTTCGGCGAACGCCCAGACCTTGTAGAAGCAGTTGCTGTCAAAGGACAGAAACGGAATGTGATCGCTCAAATCGAGAACCAGATCCGGTGAGCGGACCCAGTGAAGCGTATCTTCGAACAGGATCAGATCTCCGGGCTGGACGTCCTTCTTGAAGATCTGCATCACGGCAAGGTCGAGTTCGCCGGACTGCAGCCAGTCCTGCACGCACAGGCTCTGGCTTGCGCGCGTGTGAACCGTGATCTCCGGGAAGAGGCGCGTGAACCGGCCGAGGATCCGGGCAACGCCACTTGTCGTCGTGTCTTCGGTCATCCCCAGCCTTATCGTGCCTGAAACCGGCCGCTTTCGAAGCGAGGCGAGGGCCTCGTCATGCAGATCGACAATCCGGCTTGCGTAGGTTTTGAGACGTTCGCCGTCTTCAGTCAGCAGCGGTGCTCCCGTGCGCCTGGTCAACAGCTCACAATCGAGGTTCTGCTCCAGCCGGCGGATCTTGTGGCTGACCGCCGACTGGGACACGCAAAGATGTTCGGCAGCCCTTGTGACGCCGCCTTGCTGCACGATCGTCAGCAGCGCGCGAAGAGCATCGATTTCCAAGCGTTCCGGCATGCAGATCTCCGATGACAAATTTAAATCAGATTATGACATACATTCATTTGCGTCATAGAATATATATGCGCTACGGATTTGGAAAGACCTCATTCCACGGAGCGGCACTCATGCATCTCGTCAATGACCACGCGCTGATCGATAACACCCGCATTGCCCACGGCGTCCACGGAAACGGCGAGCCCGTCATCCTGATCCACGGCACACCGTCTTCGTCCCACATCTGGCGCAACATTGTCCCGCCGTTGGTTGCAGCGGGTCACAAGGTGCATGTTTACGATCTCCTCGGTTTCGGGTTGTCGGAACGTCCCTGGAACCCCGAGGTCGATACCTCCGTCACAGGCCAGGTTCCGATACTGGAAGGTCTGCTGCGTCACTGGAAACTGGATGAGTTCCACCTGATCGCCCATGATATCGGCGGCGGCGTCGCACAGCGTTTTGGGGTTCAGTCTCCTGGCCGCCTGCGGTCCCTCACGATGATCGACACCGTGTCTTTTGATTCATGGCCGTCGAGCCGCACCAAACAGCAGATGCAGAACGGGCTGGAGCGCCTCATCAAGGCAGGCGACGACGAACATCGAAAGCATTTTCGCGATTGGCTGCTCAGCACGGTGCATTCACCAGATGGACTGGATGAAACGGCACTGGGCATCTACCTGGACTTCATATCGGGTCCGATTGGCCAGGGCAGTCTTTTCCAGCACCAGGTCCGCCACTATGAGCCGCGTCACACCCAGGACGTTGCAGAAAGCCTGCACGAACTGGGCAGGCTCCCGGTTCAGCTGATCTGGGGTGCCGACGATGCCTGGCAGGTTGTCGACTGGGCGCACAGGCTTCACGAAGCGATCCCGGGATCGGAACTGCATGTGCTTGAAAAGTGCGGACATTTTGCAATGGAAGATCAACCCGAACAGATCTCTGGCCTGCTGGTCGATTTCCTGAACCGGCAAAAGTGATGCGCCGGATCATCGTCACATATTCAAAAGAACGGAAAAACCCATGAAGCTCACCGATTTCAAGGCTCTCACGTTTGACGTCTACGGCACGCTTATCGACTGGGAAAGCGGCATGGTCACCGCGCTCAGACCGCTGACAGACAAGGTCAGCCGCCACCTGAGCCGGGACGATATTCTGGAAGCGCATGCGCATCACGAATCCACCAGCCAGCGCTGGACGCCGGCAAAGAAATACTCCGATCTATTGGGCGTGGTCTATCGGCGTCTTGCCGAAGAATGGGGCGTCGAAGTGACCTGGGAGGAATGCGCGGCCTATGGCCTGTCCGTGCGCCAGTGGCCCGCTTTCGACGACAGCAGGGAAGCGCTCGCCCATCTGAAACAGCACTTCAAGCTGGTCGTTCTGACAAACACCGACAATCTGAGCTTTTCGGGTTCGAACGGCCGTCTCGGTGTCCATTTCGACGGTGTCTACACTGCCGAGGATGTCGGCAGCTACAAGCCGGCTGATCGCAATTTCGAATACATGCTCCAAACGCTCGCCCGCAATGGCATCGCCAAGCACGAAATTCTGCACACCGCCGAGAGCATGTTTCATGATCATGGGCCTGCCAACAAACACGGCCTTGCGAACTGCTGGATCTATCGCCGACACGACAAGGAAGGGTTCGGTGCGACCATGAACCCGGGCGAAATGCCGAGTTACGACTTCCGCTTCGACAGCATGGCGGACTTGGTCGAGGCGCATAAGCAGGAACTGGCCGCCCGATGATCTGCTGGCCCGGGTTTCAGGACGCAGTCAGCGCCAGCGATTGCGCCTCAGGCGTTCATCGATGGGGATGCGCGCGCAGGCGGTGCTCTCCAGGCCTTCGAAAGCGGCGCAATTCTTCAGGTAAATGTCGCCGAAGCGATCACTGCCGATCGGACCGATTTTCAGGAGCGTCACGGCGGGTCCTGCCGCATCAATCGCTTCATGGCCGCTGTCCGGAACGGCGCGTTCGGTCCGCCATAACCGGCATATTTGCCCGTCCGTTGGACGATTTCGAAGAAGAACCCGCCTGCCACCGGCTTGCTGTACATCTGGTAGAAGGCCCCTTGATCATCTTCGTCATAGAGCATGGCGGATTGCTTCAGGTCCTGAAGCTCCGCGTCGTCAAATCCAAATCTGGCGGCAAGGTCATCGTAGTAATTGTCCGGCATCTCCAGCGCACGGAAGCCCGTCGTTTTGAGAGCGGCTGCGGTTTCGAATATGTCGGCGCATGAAAAGGCGATGTGCTGCACGGCGGAGGTGGCGCGGCCCGCGATGAATTGCCCGGCAAGCGTGTCCTTGGACTCTGCACCGTTCAGCGTCAGGCGAAAGCCTCCGTCGGATGCCTCTATCACCTGGCTGCGGACGATGCCGCCGGGGTCGACCACATCGAAGACGGGACGCTTGGTCAGGTCGAACTGAGCCGTATAGAAGAGCGACCAGCTCAGCATCTCTGCATAGTCCATCGTTTGTGCGATATGATCGACCGTCTGAAGCAGTCCGGCGTCCGCGCCGCTTTCAACCGGCTCGAATTCAACATTCCAGATGTCTGCAAGTCCGCTTGGTTCATCGAGGAGATGCATAATCGAACCGCTTGGGGCATGGATCGCCGGCACCGCCATTTCCCTGTCGTTGAGCGGCTGGTGAAAAGGCTCCGCGCCGAGGCGGGTGGCGCGGTCCATGGCCGATGCCGCACTGTCGACGCGCAGGCCTATGTCGCAGACGCCGAGGCCCTGTTTCTCAAAACTTTCGCGCGCGAATCCGCTTTCCTCCTTGTTGATGACAATCCGGATGTCGCCTTGTTGCCAGACGGCAACCGCCTTGTTGATGTGCTGCGCCGCAAGGCGAAACCCCAGCGATGCGAGAAGCTGTTCAAGTTGGCCAGCAGTGGTCTCGTCCGCTGTAAACTCGATGAACTCCACCCTTTCGACGCGGGGGCGTTCGGGCATCGGCTGAACGCCAATCCGGGAATGCGGAGCCTGCCTTTCAACGTCATCGGCCAGCGCCATCAGCGATCGAAACCCGTCACGTGCGATCAATTCGGGACTGCCGCTCCGGAACTGATCGTTGAAAATTTCCAGGGAAACCGGACCGTCATACCCCGTTGCGGCGACGGCCTTCAGAAATCCGGCGACGTCGAGATCGCCTTCTCCGGGCATATTGCGGAAGTGGCGGGACCAGTAAAGAAGATCCATGTCGATCTGGGGAGCGTCGGCGAGCTGAACGAAGAAGATCCGGTCGCCGGGGATCGACTGGATACTGTCCGGCGAAAGCTTTCGCCCCAGCGTATGGAAACTGTCGACGATCAGGCCGACGGTCGGATGATCAGCCCGGCGCACCGCCTCCCAGGCGTCCCGGTGATCGTTGATGTACCGGCCCCATGCGAGCGCCTCATAGCCGACGCGAACGCCGTGCGCCCGGGCAATGTCTCCGAGTTCGGCAAGGTCGGATGCGGCCCGGTCGATCCCTCCAAGTGCCTGCGGGTGGACGCTTGAACAGATGAGAACCAGATCGGTTCCGAGCTTGTTCATCACGTCGAACTTGCGCTTTGCGCGGTCGAAAGCGCGGTTACGCAGGGTATCCGGCAAACCTTCAAAGTCGCGGAGGGGTTGAAACAGCAGAATTTCTAGCCCATGGTCGCGGACCATTTTTCCGATATCTGTAGCGCCACCATCATGTGCGATGAAGTCCTGTTCGAAAATCTCGATCCCGTCGAAACCGGCAGCCGAAATTGCGGCCAGCTTCTGCGGCAGGTCACCGGCAATCGATACCGTCGCGATCGACGTCTTCACCGCGTTGCCCTCCTCCAAAGAACGCTTGAGCAAATGGTATTTCAGAATGTACCAAAAGGTTAAATTGTCAATGATCAAGTCTCAGAAAGACGGTTCAGGCGCGTGAAAAAGAACGAAGGCGAGCGCAAGACGAGCTGGAAACAGGACCCGGAAGGCGTAAAGGCCGACATTCTGGCCGTGGCCACATCCGTTTTCGCCGAAGCCGGCTTTTCGGGTGCACGGATTGACGAGATCATCCGCCGGACAAAGTCGTCGAAGCGGATGATCTATTATTACTTCGGTGACAAGAGCGGCCTTTATACCAAGGTCCTTGAAGCGGCCTACACGCGGCTTCGAACCGGTGAGGGGCAGCTCGACCTGGAGGCTTTACCGCCCCTGGACGCACTTGCAAAACTGGCCGCTTTTACCTTCGATTTTCATCGCGAAAACCCCGAATACATTCGCCTGATCACAATCGAGAACATCCATCACGGCAAACACCTGAAACAGTCCGAGACAATTCCGAAACTGAACAGCCAGATCATTACGGGGCTGGAAGATCTGTGTCGACGCGGTGTCGAGGAAGGCACGTTCAGGCACGACGTCGATCCGCTTGAGCTGCACTGGACCATCTCCGCATTCTGTGTGTTCAACATTTCGAACAGGGCGACGTTCTCGCACCTCTATGGGGATGATCTGTTCACGGAAGCCGGGCAGGAAAGACTGCGCGCGCGCCTGGTCTCCATGGCGCTCGATACCGTGCGGGCAACATAGTACGGGCTGGCGGGATGGCTCAGGCCCGTAGCGCGTTTTCCCGGAGAGCGCAGGCATTCAACCTGCCATGACACCGGGAGAAACCTCGCTGCCGTTTGTCGAAGTTCGGATTAGCTGCAATAGTCGAGAACTGAGCTTGAGTCCCGACCGGCGGCAAGACCGAAAATCTGGAGTTCCAAATGATTGTTTCTGCGCGCGATCTCCGATGCCTATTCATGGCTACATTTATGTTCGCCTGGACTCTGCCGGCTTTGTCCCACGAAGAGGGCCAACTGAAAATTCCGGCAGACGCGTCGCCGGCGATGCAGGCCTTTCTGTCACATCTAAGCGCGGATTCGCTTATGCAGGAACCGGAGGTGGTCGATTGCACCCTCTCGGGCGGCAGCGAGGCGAAGTGCATCAAACTGATCCTCAAGCAGGCACCTGCATATGAACCGGGCCCGTGGTGCCCGGGCAGCATCACCGACGGACCGGAAGCTGCGGGCATCTGGGTCAAGGACGGCAAGGTTTATGACGCCGACGGCGAGTTCGTGAAAAATCTTGCCAAGTTCTACGGTGACCCAAAGTGGAAAATGTACGACCCGGCGACAGGCGAAGTGCTTGTGACCAGATCGTTCGACGCCTGTTATGGAGCCGCACGTGTCGATGTCTGGAAGGAGTATTACTACTACTGTGCCCAGTGTGAAATCGACCAGACAGTAGCGGCTCCGATCAACACGTTTTTCATCCCGCTCGACCCGGTCAAGGCGGAGAAACCCACGCCTTTGAAGGACCAGCCGGGGGCCGGTGTTTCGATGAACGGTGTCAGGTTCGAAGGTCCGGCACCGCTGTCCGCGATCCTCAAGGCCTACAATATCGCGCCATTCGACGATTGCGGCGGGCATGTGAACCCGTTCGCGGGATACCACTATCATTTTGTGACGGGATGTCTTGAAGACATTGCCGACCCCAGCGGACACGCGTCCCAGGTCGGCATTTCGGTCGATGGCCATGGTCTGTTCAAGCGTCTGGACGTTAATGGAAATGAACCGGAGGGCCTCGACGAATGCCGCGGGCATTCTTCGGAAGAACTCGGGTACCACTATCATGCGGCCGAAGTTGGCATGAACAGTATCATCGGCTGCCACACCGGCCAGACCGGGTGCGTTTCCCCGGGTGGAACCCAGACCTGCGACGCTACGAAGAAACACACGCCTCCGTTTCAGTAGAACCGTGGTCAAATGGACGATCCGGCACGCGGAACTGCAATTCCTACCGGGAGCAACAGACAGGAACAAACATGAGCGACAAGGAAGAGGTACGCGAAGCCTCGCGTGCATTTTACGCCGCCCTGAACAGCACGTTCAACAAGGATGCGACTCCGATGCGCGACATTTGGCTACACAGCCCCGAGGTGACGGCCATGCGCCCGAACGGCGGCAGGGAGGTCGGTTGGGACAGCCTCTGGGAGGCATGGCAGCATGTCGCCGATGTGTTCTCCGGCGGCAAGGTCGAACTGACCGAACAGGTCATCGTCACGGACGGAAACTTTGCGTATGAAATAGGACTGGAGATCGGCACCTTTTATCCCGGAGGGGAAACAGTCGAAGTTGCCCACAGGGCGACCAATATCTACCGTCGATCGGCGGAAGGCTGGAAAGTCGTTCACCACCACACGGACAAGTCCGATGGTGCCATGGTCGCCTTCAGTCACTTGGAGACTTAGCGCAAATCAAGACCGGACAGGTGACTTGCACACCGTTCCTTCAAAGCGGTGGCGCCGGTGTTTCCTGCAGGCCCAGATGCAACTCGTCGCCTTCATAGGGATGTGCGCGGGCTATGTCCTCGTTGAGGTCTGCGCCGAGACCCGGTTCCGTCGACGGGATGACATAGCCGTCTTCCCAGCGGATCGGCGTTTTCAGGAGATCGGCATAAAACCCGTCGAACGTGCGGATCGATTCCAGCACCAGGAAATTGGGACTGCAGGTGGCCAATTGGACATTGGCGAGGGCGATCAGCGGCCCGCAGTAGAGATGCGGCGCGACCTGGGCTGAATGACACTCGGCCATCGCTGCGATTTTCTTGGCCTCCAGCAGGCCGCCGACGCGCCCGAGATTCATTTGCAGGATGCTGGCGGCCTTCGTTTCAAGAACGCGGGAAAATTCGTACTTGGTACACAGGCGCTCGCCCGTCGCCACGGGGATGGACGTGAAGCGAGCAACCTCGGCCATATCCTCCGGTTTTTCCGGCGGGATCGGTTCTTCGAACCAGAGCGGGTCGTAGGCCTCCAGCCGCCGGGCCATGCGTTTGGCGCCGGAGACTGTGAACTGGCCGTGAGTGCCGAACAGAAGATCCGCCCTGTCCCCGACGGCCTCCCGGATCGCGCGGCAGAACGCTTCCGAACGGTCCAGGTCCTGAAGGCTCGGCTGGTGCCCGTCATAGATCGTGTAGGGTCCGGCCGGATCGAACTTGACAGCAGTGAAGCCTTTCTCAACGGCTGCGACAGCTGCCTGCGCGGCGATGTCCGGATCGTTATAGACATTGGGTTTGCCCGGGTCCGGGTAGACGTCCCCGGCCTCGGGATAGAGATAGGTGTAGGAGCGGAGCCTGTCGTGAACCCTGCCGCCCAGCAGTTCATAGACGGGCTTGCCTGCCGCCTTGCCGACAATGTCCCAGCAGGCCATCTCCAGCCCGGACAGCACACCCATCACCGAAACATCCGGGCGCTGCGTATAGCCGGCCCCATAGGTTCTGTGCCACAGCTTCTCGATATGATGCGGATCCTGGCCTTCAAACTGCCGCCTGAAAACATCCTTTGCCATCTCGGCCACGAGGTGCGGCCCGAAGGTCGCGTTGTAGATCTCGCCATAGCCGGTGACACCGCAGGCCGTCACCAGCTTGACGAAGATGAAGTAGCGGCCGCCGTGGCGCGGCGGCGGATTTCCGACGACAAAAGTCTCGATTTGGTCGAGTTTCATGGACTGGTCTCAACTCGCGTTGCTGATCGTGATCGACTTCACCTTGGTATAGGCATCCAGTCCTTCCCAGCCTTTTTCGCGGCCATATCCGGATTTCTTGTTGCCTCCGAAGGGCAGTTCGAGACCTCCGGCCCAGTAGTCGTTCACCGATACCTGGCCGCAATCCATTGCGTTGGCAATCCGCATCGCGCGCCCGACATCCCTTGTGTAGACGCTCGCAATGAGCCCGAATTCCGTTCCGTTTGCAAGCCGGATGGCTTCTTCCTCGGTTTCGAAATTCTGCACGGACAGAACGGGCCCGAAGATTTCGTCCTGCACGGCCGGATCGTCGGGACCGAGATCGGCAATGACCGTCGGTTGGAAAAACCAGCCCTTGCCGGTGTCCGCGTCGGTCGTAACGCCGCCGCCGGTCAGAAGGTTTGCCCCACGGGCCTTCGCCGCATCGACATGCGCCTTGATGCGTGACAGGTGCAGTTCTGAATTGATGGCGCCCATGTCCGGCGACGACAGTCCGTGTCCGGGTCGGATGGATTTTGCCCGTTCTGCCAGGATCGCAAGCACGTCGTCACGGATCGCCCTGTGCAGGATCAGCCTGGATCCGGCGGAACAGATCTGGCCCGAATTGGAGAAGATCGCCCAGTAGGAGCCGTCGGCCACCTTTTCCGGATCGGCATCCTGAAATGCTATGAGGGGAGACTTGCCGCCAAGTTCCAGTGTGAGCCGGGTCACATTGGGCGCGGCCATCTGTGCGACATTGATGCCCGTTGCGACCGAGCCCGTGAAGGTAAGCTGCTTGATCCGGGGATCGCGCGCCAGTTGCGCCCCGACGTCGGCCCCAAGACCAGTGACCACATTCACCAGACCTTCCGGAACACCTGCCTCGCACAGAAGCTCCGCCATCACCAGCGCCGTGAAAGGGGTGGTTTCGGCAGGTTTGGCAACAACGGAACAGCCCGCGGCAAGAGCGGGGGCGACACCGCGTGCGAAAGTCGAGGTCGGATAGTTCCAGGGAATGATGTGCCCGGTGACACCGACCGGTTCGCGCACCGTGAAGGCGGTGTGGTCCGGCCCGAGGTTGACGGACCGGCCGTCGAGCTTGTCGGCAGCTCCGGCATAATATTCGAACAATCGTGCGGAGGACTGCACGTCGCCCTCAGCTTCGGCGAGGGTCTTGCCGCTATCGACAACCTCGATGACGGAGAGGCGCTCGGCGTTTTCGCGGAAGAGGCGGGCGACATTATTGAGGATCGTGCAGCGTTCCCCCGGCGCGACGTGACGCCAGTGGGCGGCCGCCTTTTCCGCCGATGCGATGGCCTTGTCCATGTCGGCCGTATCCGCGAGCGAAAACTCTGCAAACGCCTCGGCTCTGCCTGGATCGAAACTTTCCATTTTCCGGGGCGACGGTGGTGTTGTCTTGCCGTTGATGAAATGGCCCTCGGGCAGGGAGGGCAACTTGCCGGTGTTCAGGTATTCGCGGGCGATGGTCTGGGCTGTCATGTTGCGGCTCGTTTCCGGTCTTGCAGGATCAGGTCCGCCCCTTTGAGGGCGAGCATCATGGTCGGGGCATTTGTATTGCCAGAAGTGATGTTGGGAAAGGCTGAGGCGTCAACAACGCGCAGGCGGTCGACGCCGTGCACGCTGAGGCGGCTGTTGACGACGGCGGTCTTCCGATCATCACCCATCATGCAGGTCGAGACCGGATGATAGACGGTGCTCGCCCGATCCCGGAAATCGGCAAGCAGTTCGTTGTCTGCGAGAGTCTCGAGATGCGGCGCGAGCGAGGTATCGACAACGCCGCGCATCGACTGGCTGCCCATGATTTTCTGGCAGAGCCGGCCACCGGCAATCACCGCCTGCCGGTCTTCCTCGGTGCTGAGCGAATTCGGCTGAATGCTTGGTGGGACAGCGGGATCTGCACTTCTGATTTCGATACGCCCACGGCTTGTTGGCCGGGTCGGCTGCGCGCAGATGATGAACCCGTCGAAAGGGTCGAGCGCCAGCCTGGTTCGATCTCCGCTCTGTGCCATGCGGTAGCTGATCGGGTTGAAATAAAGCTGCTGGTCCGGCCGGTCCATGTCCGGATCGGATCGCAGGAAACCGCCGCATTGGTTGACCGAAAGGGCAAGCGGACCACGTCGGGTGAGGACGTATTGCAGGGCAGCCCGAACCTGGCCTGCAAGCGGCCGCAGAACGGAATTCAGCGTGCTCTCCCTGGCTCGGAAGGTATATGTGGCCGCGAGGTGATCCTGGAGATTGGCACCGACATTGTCGTTGGCGCAGATCACCGGGATCTTGAGGGACTGCAGCAGGCGGGCTGGACCGATGCCGGAGACCTGCAGCAGATGAGGAGACCCGATTGCGCCGGCGGAGAGAATGACTTCGTGCCGGGCGGCGACCCGCTCGCCGCTCGCAAGCAAGACACCGTTCGCCGTGTTTCCCTCAAGGAGAATGCGGCTTACCTGGGCATCGGTGCGAAGCACAAGATTGCGTCTCGCAAGCACAGGCCGCAAAAACGCACGCGCGGAAGAGCAGCGCTCGCCATTTCGCGTGTTAATGTGATAGACGCCGCCGCCTTCTGGACCCGCACCGTTGAAATCGTGCGACCTCGGCAAACCGGTATCTCGAAGCGCGGCGAAAAAATACTGGTTCAGCCTGTGGATCTGGCGTGATGTATCCTGAACATGGATTGCACCAGAACCTGTCGTTTCACCTTCTGGCCCAACCTTTGTTTCCAAGCGTTCGAAAACGGGTTTGACGTCGTTCCAGCCCCATCCGCGCGCACCGGCGCTTTCCCAGTCGTCGAAGTCGCCCGGAAGACCGCGGCAATAGACCATGGCGTTGATCGAGCCGGATCCGCCGAGCATTTTGCCGCGCGGCCAGGAAATGCTGCGCCCGTTTAGCCCGCAATCCGGGTCGGTTTTGAATTGCCACGTGTGCTTTGCGCTGGTGACAAGTTTTGCGTATCCGAGTGGCATGCGAACCCAGGGCGACGCATCATTTCCACCTGCTTCCAGCAGCAGAACGGAGATCTCGGGATCGGCGCTCAGGCGTTCAGCCAGAATGCATCCGGCTGATCCGGCACCGACAATGATGTAATCGAAAGTCTGCATCGCTTTATCGCCAGACGACTGTTGCCTGCCGCGAGTTTCATCGAATTCCCCAAAACACTGAAACGAAAAAAAATTTGGCAATACATCGAAAATTTTTGTAGGAAGGCATTGCTTGCAAACACAAAAGCCCGCATATGCGCGCTAGAGAACACCGATGTCCTACAGTCTTCCACCCTTGCCCTGGTTGCGCGCGTTCGAGGCCGCCGCGAGGCTTGGAAACTTCACGCGGGCCGCAGAAGAACTGCTGCTCACGCCGGCGGCTGTCAGCTATCAGGTCCGGCAACTGGAACAAAAACTCGGCTTTCCGCTCTTTGACAGGGTGCACCGGGAACTGGTCCTGACGAGACTCGGCCAGACCTACCTGCCGAGCGTCGAAAAGGCGTTCTCGGACCTGTCCATCGCAACTGTTTCGGTGTTCGGAGAACGCGACCGCCAGCCGGTGCGGTTTCGGTGTCTCAACAGTTTCGGTCATCTCTGGATGATCCCCAGGTTGAGGACTTTTCAGGAAGCGTTCCCGGACATCGAATTGCAGATGATCTCCGCCGCATGGGCGGAGGCTCTTCAGCCGGACCTGTTTGAAATCGACATTCGCTTCGGGGATGGAAGCTGGACGGACGGACATGTTGAATTTCTGCTCAACGATCCGATTGTGCCTGTGTGTCATCCCGGCCTCGCGCTAGGCGCGAAGGAAAGGGACCTGCCGGCCCTGGCCAAAGCGCCTCGTCTTGACATCATGGGGGTCGTCGATACCTGGGAAAGTTTTTTCAGGACCTTTGATTATCCGGTGCCCCAGCGCACGGGTCTCCAGGTCGACCAGACACTGTCCGCACTGGAGCTTGCGGCCCTTGGCCACGGACACGCGCTTGTTTTGCAGAGCCTCGCGCAACCCTATCTTGACAGTGGCCGGCTGATCTTCTCGTCCAGCCGCAGGATCAAGAGCCGTCACAGCTACCATCTGGTGACCTCCGGGCCCCGCCCGGCTCTCGGTCCGGACGCTGCGGTTTTCTGCGAATGGCTGATCGACGAGCTCGGCAAGACCAGCGGTCAATGACGAAAGCCGGGGGACCAGGTTCGTCAGTCGACGGAAAAGGTGAACTCAAACAACCTTTCGATCGGATCGAGCGGTTTGGGATCATTGTAGCGGTTGATGTCGAGAAGGCCCGCCTGAACCGCGTTCTGGGCGTTGAGCTCGGATTGGATCAGGTCAATGCTCTCCCAGAACCGCGGATCGGTCCGCCTGATGCCGTAAGCCGCAATCACGCCGAGATAATCCCGCTGGCTGCGGATTGCTCTGACATCGGTCACAAAGTCAGGCACCTGTTCGGCCCTCATCCTGAAGATGAAATTCGGGTAGCTGCTGAACTGCTCCTTGACGATCGTGAGTTCGTCCTGTTCCGGCTCCCGTCGCAGATCTTCGTTGAAGATGAAGGCGACGTTGCTGTGCGCCATGTCATGCGCGATCGTGAAGACGTCCCGCGCATCGCCGTTTTCGACCACGAGAACCGACACATCGGGCATGAACTTCGCCCACGGTGCCGGCTGGTTGCTCAAGCTGCTGAGCTGGCCGGCGGCAGATGCCTTGTCGGCGCATTCATCACCGCTGCAGCGATTGATCGGATCGGCTACCGGCCAGAGCCTTGGCGCAATCGTCAAAAGCCGCGTCAGAAACTCCGTCTTTGGCCTGTCGGTTTGAAAGCGGATGCCCGTTGGAGTCGTGTCGTCGATCGGGCTTTCCTTCCACAGATCCAGGAGATTGGCCAAAGGCCCCTTGTACCAGCTGTCGTGAAGGGCGTCGCGCCGGTCCGCCGGCAGGAAGTAGAGGAACATGCGCTCGCCTTCCCGGCGGAGATTGTCCATGTACATGCGTGTGGTGAGCTGGTGCTCGACATTGCCGAACACATCGAAGCCGGCCACCAGATCGTAATAGATCCGCTCAAACAGCGGGAAGTCCATCACCCAGGCAGTCTTGGGGATCGCACCCTCGAAGCCGGTGACCACCGATGCGGACGAGAAATTCCTGTAAATCGTGAGGCGTGCATTGGTATTGGTACCGTCGCCGTCCCAGATGTCCGAATAGTCGAGGCCACCGTTTCGTGAGGCTCTTTTCGCGTAGCGCTCCTGCCGGAAGGCCTGGTACTTGAGCGGTCCAACCAGCAGAAAGCTCTTTAGCCGTTCCGATATCTTGTCGTCCGAAAGCGCGACGGGCAGCTCAAGGACCGGAATGGCGTCGGCGAGAAAACTCGGATCGGTAACGGAAAGGTCCGCATCGGGATCGAGGAAGGAAACCCAGAAACGGTCCTGGATGACATTCACCGCAACCTGTCCGTAACAGACCGGACCCCTGATGAAGGTGCGGACAAAGAAAAGCGCGTCATCGAGAAGGAACTGGTACCTGCTGCGCGGCGGAATCGCCTGGAAGGTCGAGAGCGGGTTGCCGCCGGCCTCCTTCGAATAGGGGGGCAGTGTCTCAAGATCCCAGTCCTGTGCGAGGAACAGATCCCGATAACGCGCCAGCCGCTCGGGCCCGATTTCATAGACGATGTGTTCCTTGTGCAGGATCGTGCCGTCGATCTGAATGAGACGGTAGAAGAAGGGCCCTTCAGGGTCGTCGAACGGGCGCCTGGAGGGGATTTCTTCGTGCGGGCGACCCACAGGGGTGCGCGATCGGATGATCCTGAAAAAGCGCCTCGGATCGTCGCCTTGAATGCGCAGATGCGCAAGGAACAGGTGCTCGTAGATGTAACGCGCAACCAGCCTGGACCGCAGAGTGTCGGTGTTGAGGAACGTCTCGATCTCGTCCACGCTGTCGGCGACCTTGCCGGGAATTGCAACTGTCTCACGCCCGGCAGGAGACCCCGCTGCTGCCCAGGCGATCAGTGTTTCATAATCCTGATCCGGCAGTGGCGCGGTCCCGAATGGCATGCCGCCGTGTCTGTGGTCGGAAAGATAGTCCTCGATCTCTGAAGGTGACGGGCAACTGTTGCGTCTCAGCGGGCTGATGTTGAGCTCGTCGGGGAGCGCTGCGCCAAGCTCGAATTTCTGCCGGCGTCCCGCCTTCAGAAATTCTTCCAGAACGGAAGTGCGTCCTTTTTCTGCTGTTACCGGAAAGAAGCCCTTTTGGCGCCACTCGGGAACAGTCGTTGCGTCGATGCCAAGGCGTGTGGTCGGCGCATCTTCCAGCCGTTTGGAATCGTAGACCCTGGCCTTGGTCGCTCCTCGCTGCCAGCCGTCAGGCGAGGACAGTTTCAACTGGCAGGGGGCGTCGTAACACCCGTGACAAACAACGCAGCGTTTGTTCAAGGTGTCCTGCACGCCCGACTGCGGGCCGCTGACTGCCTCGCTGGCCAGGGCCTCATTCGCGTCTTCAGAAAGCCCGCCGAGGTATATCGTGACACCCAACACCGCAGCGAAGGCCGGTCTCGCTGCGTTCAGGATCCTGTGCTCAATAGCCCGCCGCATTCCGCCTACTGAGCCTCGTCTTCTTTCGCCTTCGTGGCCGCTTCCGGAGGTGGGGCTTCGGAACCCTTGTAGGCATAAAGGTAGCACCAGGCCGCATAAGCGGTAATGGCACCGACGATGCTCGCCCAGCCCGTGTTACCTGCCGCAAATTCGACGATCGTCCAGCCGCCGCAAAAGACAACAAGCGCGACTCGCCGCCACAGCGGATCGAGCCAGGGGTGTTCAGCCGGTCCCAACACAGTTTCGCCTTCCTTTTGGGTCATCTGGATTTAATCATGTCATCAGTCCTGCCCGGGCTGTCAAGGGCCAGAGTTGACGTCGGGGGAGTTCCAAGAGCTTGCAAAAACAAGCGAAACTTACGCGAAGAAAGTCGATTTTCGTCTTGAAGTTGGCATCTGAACGCGGGAAGGTGACGTCCTTGTTTCAGTTCAACACCGGGTTTCAGTCAACGGGAGCTGGCGGTCCGCGATGCTAACAGCGCTAGATCTCCTGACAGCAAACGATACACCGGGCCAGCATGCTCCTTCCTACTATGCCGCCACTTCAAACTGGAAGACGGCCAACCCGCCACTCGATGGTTCCCTAAATGCTCAGGTCTGCGTGGTCGGTGGCGGTTACACCGGGCTATCGGCAGCGTTGCATCTGGCAGAACGCGGCATCGATGTTGTGCTTCTTGAAGCCAACAGGATCGGCTGGGGGGCGTCCGGCCGCAACGGCGGTCAGGTCGGATCCGGCCAGCGCGTCGAGCAGACTGTTCTGGAAGAACGGCACGGCAAGGCGCATGCGAGGCTGCTCTGGGATCTTGCAGAACAGTCCAAGGCGCTCGTTCGTGAACTGATTTCCCGTCATGCGATCGCGTGCGACTATGCACCTGGTATTCTGCACGCAGATCATCGCAAGTCTTATGTCGAAGAAAGCCGGGACTATGTTGAACATCTCCGGCTTGCCTACGGATATGACGACATTCGCTTTGTCGACGGCGATGAAATCGGAGACCTTGTGGGCAGTCCGCGTTATTTCGGCGGGTCGCTCGACACGGGAGCAGGACACCTGCACCCGCTCAATTTTGCGCTTGGATTGGGCCGCGCAGCGGAGGAGGCGGGGGCAAGGATCTTCGAAGAGACGAAAGTTACAGGGATAGACGGCAAGGGCAGCGGCAGGATCACGGTCAGAACGGGACAGGGCGATATCGCTGCCGATCATCTCATACTTGCCTGCAACGGATATCTTGGCAGGCTCGATCGGCAGACCGCCTCGCATGTCATGCCCATAAACAATTTCATCGTTGCGACGGAACCGTTTTCGGATGAGAAGGCCGAACGGGTCATTCGCAACAACGTGGCTGTTGCCGACAGCAAGTTCGTGATCAACTATTTCCGGTTGTCCGCCGATAAGCGTCTCTTGTTCGGTGGCGGCGAAAATTACGGCTACCGTTTCCCGCAGGACATAAAATCCTTTGTGCGCTCCCCCCTGGAGGAGATATTTCCTCAGCTCAAGGATATCGGTCTGGACTACGGCTGGGGTGGGACGCTGGCCATAACGCCGAAGCGCATGCCCTATTTTGCGCGTCCCGCACCCAACATACTGACAGCTTCCGGCTACTCGGGACACGGCGTTGCCATGGCGACGCTTGGAGGCCAGATCCTGGCCGAGACCGTGGCCGGAATGGCGGGGCGCTTTGATGTCTTTGAAAAACTGAATATTCCGGCGTTTCCCGGCGGCGACCGTCTTCGTTTTCCGCTCCTGGTTCTTGCAATGACCTGGTTCTCGCTCCGCGACAGGCTGGGGATCTGAGATGCTGCAGCAAAGCAGGGCGCCGCGAGAAGCCATCGGCAGCTACTGGGAGGCAAGTGTCGAGGAGCCGCGCGCAGACCGGCAATTGATGGGCAACGCACTCTTTGACGCTGCCGTCATAGGGGCCGGCTACGCGGGCCTCAGCGCGGCCCTGAAACTTGCGCAAAGCGGCATGTCCGTCTGTGTGCTGGAGGCGGAGCGCGTCGGTTTTGGTGCATCCGGGCGCAATGGTGGCTTCTGTTGCCTGGGCGGAACGACGCTCGATCATCGCCAACTGATCAGAAAGTTTGGCCTGGATGAGGCGCGCCGGTTCGTTGCCTACCAGGTCGCCGGAATAAACCTTGTCGCGCAGAGGCTCGAAGCCTGGGGTGTCGATGTGGATCGTCATTCACGCGGCGAAATCTACCTTGCGCATCGGCCATCGGACGTTGCCGGCTTGAAATCGGAAGCATCCTTCCTGAAGGAAAATTTCGGGATGAAGGCACGCGTTCTCGCCAAGGAAGAACTGGCCGGGGAAGGTTTTGGCGGCAATTGTTTCCATGGCGGCTTGCACGTACCGTATGGCTTTGCTCTCAATCCGATGAAGTATGTTCTTGCGCTTGCAGACGAGGTGCGAAAAGCAGGCGGCAGTATATTCGGCAAGTCGCCGGTCACAAAGGTGGCCAGGGACAGTGAACGCTGGCAGCTGGAAACCGAACATGGATACGTCCGTGCTAGAAATGTGGTCCTTGCCGGGAATGGGTATGCAAGGGAAAACGCTCCAAAATGGCTTTATGGCCGGACGCTTCCGGTGATGTCCTCGATCCAGGTGACCCGTCCGCTGAGCGATGGAGAACTGGCCGATCAGGGATGGATATCCGATACCATGGCGGCCGATACCCGGGTCCTGCTGCATTATTTCCGGCTGTTGCCGGATCGTCGGTTTCTGTTCGGGACACGCGGAGGAATTTTCGACGCCGAACCTGCGCTGACAACCATGCGCAAGCGGGCGCGCACCGACTTCGAAACCATGTTCCCGGCATGGGCGGATGTGGAGACCGAGTACAGCTGGCACGGAAACGTCTGCATGGCGCGCAGGCTCACTCCCTTTGTCGGCGCGGTGCCGGGAATGGAAGGGGTCTATGCAGCGCTTGGCTGGCATGGCAGCGGGATCGCCATGGCGTCTATCTCCGGCGAGAAGCTCGCCGGATTGATCACTGGAGCGCTAAGGGAACAGGATCTGCCAGCGCCGATTCAGCAGCCAATGAAGAAGTTTCCGTTGCCGCTGTTCCGCAAGTTCTATCTGCAAGCGGCGTACTGGCTTTACGCCTGGAAGGATCGCTAACGATTAGACAACCGGTCCAGGCGTTGAGAGCGGGTCACTGCACCTTGATGACGTACCTGTTGCTGACGTTCCTGATCTTTGCAGTTCCGTAAGTGTGCATGTTCATGACGAACCTGACACGGAATACATCTTCGCCGCGGAAACCTCGGTTCGGCTTGTAGACCACAAGTGTGCCCTTGACGGTTTTACCGGCACTGCGGCCCGCCTTTTCGCTCAGCTTGCTGGTAACCTGCTCGAAGGAAACAGTGCCGTTTTTCGGTTCCTGCGTCACTTTCATCTTGGGAATTGTACCGCCCTCGCACAGCGGGCCGTAGGTCGCATGAGCACCAACCACGGATGTTTTGTTGGCCGGAACTGTTTCCCGGATTGTGTCCGCCTGGGCGAAAGCCGGAGTGAGAAAAAGAAGGGTGGATACCAGAAGGGAACGCATCGTCTTTCCTTGTTATTTTATACAATGATGTAGTGCGTATTGAATACCCTTAAAGATTGCAATCCGGTGCAACGCGAAGATTTTGAATTTCGAGGGGCGTGTTGCAGATGCGCAACTTTTGATAGCATTCACTCATTGCAAGAGCTTGAATTTTCAAAAGGACACGTGGAACCGGTCCGGGAACGGCGCTCCTTTGCTCGATGTCAATGCCGCGCTGAGCCGATTGCGCTTGCCTCTCCGGATCAAGGAGCGGAAAATTGGCAGCATCGACGAAACACGACCTTCTGGTTTTGGCGCGGGCGGAATACCGGAAACTGGCTTCCATTCTGGACATGCTTCCCGAAACTCTGAGGCTCGTGGCCGATGACGATGGTGTCTCACCCAAGGATGTTGTCGGGCATAGGGCTCATTGGATCGAGCTGTTCAAGGGCTGGTATTCTGAAGGTCAGTTGGGCAACCCGGTTCATTTTCCCGCCGAGGGTTACAAGTGGAACGAACTCAAGCGCTACAATGCGGATCTTCGGCGGCGGCAATCAAAGATGAATTGGGACGACGCCGTCGCTTTGTTGAACCTCAGGCACGGAGAACTTCTGGAATTCATAGAAAGCCTGTCTCAGGCGGATCTGTACGATGGCCCGATGAAGGGCGGCAAAAACGCCTGGACGACCGGCCGCTGGGCGGAGGCCGCCGGTCCAAGTCACTACAGGTCGGCGGCAAAGTATCTAAGGCAACGGATCAGGGCGTCACAACAGGTCAAGAAGTGAAATGCTCACCTGTCTCGTGATGGCATTCCGAGCCGCTCAGGTGCGTCGGCGCACGACGGCAACATTGACCTCGTTCCAGATTTCGAACCCGAGTTTCCGGTAAAGCGCGATGGCGCCGTGATTATCTGCATATGCATGGAGAAAAGGCGTATCGCCTTCTGCCCGTATTCTTGATGCGACATGCAGGGTGAGGGCGCTTGCAAGGCCGCGGCCCTGAAAATCGGGATGGGTGCAAAGTCCGCTGATTTCCCGGTAACCGGTCAGACTGAGCCGGGTTCCACCCATCGCGGCAAGCTGGCCGTCAAACCTCACTCCGAAGAAGCTGCCGAGTTCGGGTGTGCGGGTCGTGAAGGGACCGGGCTTCGTCAATTCTGCCAGCGCCACCATCTCAGGAATATCTTCGACCGAAAGCGGCAGAATTTCGGCATGCTTTGCAGGCGGTGCGATCGCTGCTTTCTCGATCATCAGGACGCCGAGTGCCGTCTTTTCGGCAACCAGTTTGCCGGGCAGCCGGATTTCGTCGGCCTGCAGAAGGAAGGAAGGAGCGTCGCCGGGTAGAATGAGCTCTTGAAGCGCGGAAAGCGCCTCCTCCGAGTTGTCCTTAGCGGAGGCAAACGGAGACACTTGGGGGTCAAAGCGGCGCGCGTGCCTAGTCCCCTGCGAGAACGGGTTCTGCCGTGTCGCGAGTGCCGACCACACCACGCGATTGAGAAGTTCGGTCATGTCAAGGCTCCGAAGGGTTGGGCAGGATCATCATCTTCAAATGGGCAGCCGTATCGTCCCAGCGTCTCAGCACCTCGCGAGCTGCGGCAGGAACGTTGCTGCGCGCGTATTCGGGACCTTGAAACGCGACGACATCGCCGATGGGGCTGAAGGTCATGATCGTTGCGAATTCCACCTCGTCCCCGAGGTCTTGCCGCAGAACTTCGATCCCTAAAGATCCCGGAATTGCGGTTTCGGAAAGGACACTGAAACACCGGTCCGCACTGTCCGGTGTGGTCCAGCCATGCCGGATGCGCTGGATCACCTTGCTTCCTCCACATAAGAGATCATGTCTTTCCAGGCGGGCAGCGGCTCGGCTGCACGCCGGGCGGTCAGCGGACGGGTCTTCAGAGCGTCTTCCAACTGGGAAAGCTGCTGAAGCAGTGAACCGTTCAGGTCGGAACAGGCATCTGCAACCGCGAGAATGATCTCCGGCCACAGAGTTTGTTGCAGGTGGCGGACCAATGCCTGACCCTTTTCAGTGAGCGCGACCCTGGAGACCCGTCGATCCTGTGCGTCGGGCAGGCCCTCGACCAACTTGTCTGATTTCAGTTTGGTGATCATGCGCGTCACTCCCGGTTGGCTCAGGCCAACCGCATCGGCAAGACTTCCAATGCTGAGCGGCCCGTTGCGGTCGAGCGCCGCGAGGATCGGGTGATGTGATGCCGGCAGGTTCAGCTCCTGTGTGCGGGCGCTGATTTCTTGGGTCTGCGCCTGAAGTCTTTCGCCGATCCGCTTCAGGCGGCTTCCGAGTGTTCCATAGCCAAGCGCACGGACAATATCTTCAACCATCAGGATCTCCCATTTGCATAACATGTAATATAACAAGTTATGTAAAACAAGGTGCTTGACAGGTTTGGCAATAAATATAACCATAGAGTTATGGAACAAGTTGGTTATATAAAGCCTGAGCCCACGCTTGATGCCGTCTTCGCCGCATTGTCGGACCCGACCAGGAGGGCGATCCTGACGCGCCTGGCAGCAGGGGAGGCGTCCGTCAACGAAATCGCTGCGCCATTCGACATGAGCCAGCCGGCCGTCTCGAAGCATCTAAAGGTGCTGGAACGGGCGGGTCTTATCATGCGCGGCGCGGATCGCCAGAGGCGTCCGGCGCAACTGAATGCGGTTCCCATGAAGGAAGCCGTCGCATGGCTGGAAGAATTCAGAAAGTTCTGGTCATCGAGATTCGATCAGCTCGATACTTTGCTCGATGAACTGAAAAACACGGAAAACTGGGAGAAATAGCGTGTCATTGCCCGAGTATATTTTGGAAAGACGTTTCAACGCACCGCGTGAGCTTGTCTGGAAAACCTGGACCAACCCTGACCTGCTCGCCCGCTGGTACGGCCCGGGCGTGGAGACGATTATACACAAGCTGGATGTGCGGCCCGGTGGACTGTGGTTGAACGAGATGCGATATGGCGGCGGGTCGCATTACCAGCGGGTCGAATATACCGAGGTCATTGAACCTGAAAGACTCGTCTGGCTGCACTCCGTTTCGGATGAAAACTGGGACCCGGCCTCCAATCCCATGATGCCGGACTGGCCGAGAACGCTTCTGACAACGGTGACCTTCACCGAAGCGGGCGACGACACCGAAATGCGTCTCGTGTGGACCCCTCATGACGCCAGTGACGCCGAGATTTCCTGCTTTGCCGGAGCAATCAGCGGTCTCGATCAGGGTTGGGGCAAAGGTATGGAGATGCTGGCGGAACTGCTTGTGGAGTTGAAGAACTGATAGCCTCGCATGCGCCCGGCGCATCCGCACATTCAAAATCGGAACCGAAGCGGGCAGCCATGGGCTGCCCGCTTTTGAATGTTCAGTCGTATTCCGGTCCGCGCGCGCGGTAAGGCGTGATTTCCTTCCACGCCTTCATCAGCGTGTCGAGTTCGTTATCGCTATGTGGCGCCATGATGATCTGGGGCTTGACCAGAAGGTCGCCATGGCCGCCGCTCTTGTTGGGCAGGCCCTTGCCCTTGAGACGCATCGGCTTGCCGCTCGACGTGTTGGGCGGGATCGTCAGATTGACCGCGCCGGATAGGGTGGGCGTGCGCACCTTGGCACCAAGCACGGCTTCATACAGCGTCAGCGGCAGGTCAAGATGAAGGTCCGTCCCCCTCATCTCGAACAGCTTGTGCGGCTTGATCCTGACCTCGACCATCGCATCCCCGGCGGGACCGCCGTGCTCGCCCGGGTAACCCTGGCCTTTCAGGCGGATCTTCTCGCCTTCCTCAACACCTTTCGGCAGCGTGACGTTGACCGTCTTGCCGCTGGGCAGCGTGACCTGCGTCTTGCCTGAATTCACGATGTCCTCAAGGGAAACGCGGGCGACGATTTCTGCATTCTTGCCTTTTTTCCTGGGCGGTGCCTTTGCACGCGCGCTCCCGCCGGCGAAACCACCGGCTCCGGCTCCGGCTCCAGCTCCGGGACCGGAACGACCACCGCGACCGCCGAAGCCACCAAAAATGTCGTTCAGGATGTCGTCAAATCCGCCCGTGTTGCCGCCGCTGGAACGGAAACCCTGGGCACCGCCTGCAGCACCAAAGTCCTCAAAACCGGAGAACCCGTCAAATCCCTTTGACTGGAAGCGCTGCTTGCCTTCCGCGTCGATCTCGCCGCGATCGAACTGAGCACGCTTGTCCTTGTCTCCGACGATTTCATAGGCCTGGTTGACTTCGGCAAAGCGCTGCTGTGCACCCGGATCATCCTTGTTCTGATCAGGGTGGTACTTCTTGGCCAACTTCCGAAAAGCCTTTTTTATGTCGCCCTCGCTGGCATTTTTCGCCACCCCGAGAACGCTGTAGGGGTCTCGCATTCACATCACCAGGTATCTAAGATTTTCCGGCCAATCGCCTCACGCATAAACGCTTCGGACACATGACCTGCTCCGAAGCGCGCGTATTAGCCTGACTATGACTGACCGGACTTCTCTACTATATCGGAACGCCGCAGGCAAAATTCCAGTCCTGCGGGCCCTTTGCGCAGGGCGCGGCGGAAAACGGTCCCTTGCTAGTGATCAGGCGTCCGTAACACTAAGCGCAGTCACAGCAAATCGTTGCGTGATATCCCGGCAGGCCGTTCCCGAATAGAGCTTTATGCCAGCAATGGTGTTTGCCGTCGTGCGGAAGGAAAGGCAGCCGGTCGCATCGAATGTACCGGTCTCGATCTGCGTGAGGGTGCCCGAGTTGCCGCTGACGGGGTTGAGCCAGGACAGCATGACGTCCTGGTCCGTCTCGGTCAGGTCGAGTTCGTCGCTCAGGGTGTTGAGATTCTCGGCAATAACCGCACGATCATCGGCATTGACATCGGAATAGGCCTGATCCGACGGGCTCGGAATGGAACCCGTCAATACCGTCGGCGTATCGACGTTGTTGCTTCCTGTTGGCACCGTGACCTGGGTGCAACCGGCAAGACAGACCGCAAGGGCCAACGCTGCGGCGACAAGGGGCTGGATCTTGCCGCCTCCAAGAGTATATGAACGCATAAGATACAATTTTTAAGTCGGCCCCTTCACTGGCAGTTTCTTGCCGTGCTTCAGGCGGTCGAGTTCTTCGACAGGTAACCCATGACAGACCCCAACCTTCCTACTGAAGAGTTAACAAAAGGTGACTTTGCGGACGTCAAGAAGCCATTTGACCTTTTTTCTGAATGGCTTGAGGATGCCAAGGCCTCCGAGCCAAACGACCCGAACGCGCTTGCGCTGGCAACGGTTGATGAAACCGGCCTTCCCAATGTGCGAATGGTTCTGCTGAAGGGCTTCGATGAACGGGGTTTTGTTTTTTACACGAATTTTGAAAGCGCGAAGGGCATCGAACTGCTGACCTCCGGCAAGGCGGCAATGTGTTTTCACTGGAAATCCCTTAGGCGGCAGGTCCGCATTCGCGGTGAGGTGAACAAGGTGTCCGACGAGGAGGCGGACACCTATTACCGGTCACGCCCGCGGGGCAGCCGGATAGGGGCCTGGGCCTCGAAACAGTCCAGACCGCTGGAAAGCCGGTTTGCGCTTGAAAAGGAAGTCGCCAGGTTCACCGCGAAATTCGGGGTCAGCGACATCCCGCGCCCCGAACACTGGTCAGGTATGCGTCTTGTGCCGACGTCGATCGAATTCTGGCACGACAGGCCGTTCCGGCTGCACGACAGGATCGTCTTTTCGCGCAGCAGTCCAAACCAGCCTTGGGACAAGGAACGCCTTTATCCCTGAGAATTCCGTACGAGGGCGCCGCAGAACCGAACCGGTTTGCGTGACTTAGGGGTCACAAAAGGCGCTTCCAGCGGAAAAACAGGAACGTCGCGACGACGGACACGAACATCATTCCCAGGGAGAACAGGAAACCCTGTTCCCATTTGAGTTCTGGCATGTTGGTGAAGTTCATCCCGTAGATCGAGGCGATCAGCGTCGGGGGTAGAAAGACAAGACCGAGGACCGTGAAGATCTTCGAGATCTGGTTTTGTTCAAGCGTGACGAGGCCGACCGTCGCGTCCAGCAGAAACGCAAGCTTGTTGTCCATCGCATCGGCGTGTTCCTTGATGGACCGCACATCACGCCCGTAGGTCTTGATCTCGGCCGCCTGGTCGTCTCCCAGGCTCACCCGCCTCGAATGCGTGTTGAGGAACAAGAGCGCGCGCGACAGGCTCGTGCAGACGTCGTGCATTTTGGCAACGTGCAGGCCGATCTGTCCGAGTTGCTTGATGGCGACCTGATAGCTGGCGGTTTTGCGCGTGTTGTGACCATCGCCAAACACCTGCACCGCAAGTTCATCATAACGCGCGGACGCATTTTCCATCTCGTCCGCGCAGCGGTCCACGATGATGTCGAGCAACGCAAACAGAACGGCCGGTCCAAGATGCGCAATTGTTGCATCGCCCTGAACCTTCTTTGACAGGAGGGCAATGGATCTCGGTTCGCCGTAACGAACTGTGACAAGCCGCTTGGAACTGAGAACGATGGTTACGGAAGACAGGATCGGATCAAGCGTGCGCGTGGCCATCGGCATCTGGACGGTCATGACAAGGGCCCCGGGCTCGGCGTAGAGCCGCTCAGAGGTTTCGATCGAGGCAATTTCGTCCCGCGTCGGTATCTCTGCGCCCATGAGCTTTTCGGCGGCCTTTTGCTCTTCGCGTGTGGGTGAAATCAGGTCGATCCACACAGATGTTGACGGCACCGGCGCCTCGGGAGCGAGTTCGATGCGCTCAAGACCGTTCACGGATGGGCAGTAGGCAATGATCATCAAGTCGGACTCCGCACGCACAGGCCACGGGATGCGGACCTGCATTTCATTCCGGATCTGACAAGAAGCTGACTTTGGCCGCGCGATCCGCAGGCTTCCGAAAGAGCCTGCAGAAATTGCAGGACACCCCGAAAGCAGGACGTGACCTGCAGTTTCACCTGCGACGGATCCGTACACCCCGGGCTAGGCGCTAGTGCGCGTCAAACCGCGCACGTGCCATGGCAGATCGGCGGTGCTGATCCGTTCGCGATTTTGATCGAACACGATTCTCGACAGACCTTAACGGGGGGCAGTTTGCCGAACACGCCGACCCACGGCAAGCGTGCTGGAACCCGAAAAGAGTTGGTTCGCTGTCCGAATGGACCGAAATATGGTCCTTTGGCAATCGGTCCGCGATGCGGTTCCGATTACTTGGTTTTCTTTGTCGAAGCGCCCGCGTTCTTGCAGAGGGCGGCTGCATTCAGAGCAGCAATTCCGACTGGTTTATATTGATTTTCCAATTTGGCTCCCGCCGGGACTTTTGCAGCCGGTTGGGATGATTGCTCAGACATTTTTCCAAGGTCCGTTGTTGTACCAGCCCCCGCTGACTGGAGGTTTGATGCGCGGATTATTGCGGGCCGCGTGCATGTCGTGTCCAATTGCGGCATTCAAAGGGCAAGCTTCAGCAAACCTCAAAAAAATTCGCAACCAGCCATCGAATGATGCGCCTCTTTAGCCGTCTCAGCCAGTCAAATTCTATAACAGGATGTAACGTTAGGGCAGTGAATTTGAAGTAATTGGTTAAATAAAAATTTACTCTTTGTTGTGAGGCCGCCTGTTTGAGCCGGTTTTGCAGGCAGAACTACAAGATATAGGAGCGGTAGGAAGTCGGGGATTGGCGCATAATGGCAGAAAAAATGCCTTTCGCGCACCTGAGAAGGGCCAGCACGCCGGTAAGGGTGACAAGGAACAGGCCGGCAAGAGTGAGTTGTGTTGCAATTTCCGCCCCAAGAACGATCATGATGCCGCCCAAGCTGCTTCCGATGACCATCAGAGCGATTGTTGTTCTGATGTAGTGGTAGTGGGCAAAGAGACGTTCCTCTGGGTGTTCGGCGTAGTTTACGGCAAACAACAGCGCCAGCGGTGCGGGAAGAACCGCACAGCTGCAGACATAGCAGAGCAAAACATTGGAAAAGCCGGGCGAAAAAAGACGCTTGGTTCCGGCAGCATTATTGTTCGGGTTTGGACCTGCGTTCTGACAGATCTCGTCAGCGGAATGTCGGGGGGTCATTCCAATCGTCACCGCTCCGTGCTCTTAAGGCTTTCTTCCCACCTTTGACTCAGAATGATTCGAACCTTGACTGCGTGAATTATGAAGTGTGTGCGGCTCAAGTGAAGTTCTAATTTGACAAATTGTCCGTAAACACAAAAAACGGACTATATTTTGGTGAGCGCGCAAGCAGAAAAGACGCTGCGATCCAGGTTGGAAACACATGAAACGCTATGCCGTCCATAGAACAGCTGCCGCGCCGGCGAGCCGGGCGATAGCTTCGGTTGCGCTTGCGATAACGGTGACCGCGTTCTTTGCGAAGCGCTTCGGCTTCATAGACGCAGATGTGTTCGTTCTGTCGCTTTTGTTTTCCGCATGTGTGGCCTTGCTGGCATTCGTGGCCGCAGTCGTCGCGTTTCAGCGGATCTGGAGCAAGGGCGGGCCGGGTGTTCCAGCTGCCCTGACCGCAGTTCTGTTCGCAGTTGCGGCGCTTTTCCCTCCGACGGTCGTTGGCGGAATGATGATAACGAGCGGAGGCGTAAACGATGTAGCCACCAACCAGGTGGATCCTCCCGAATTGAAAATGCAGGCCGTCGTCGAGCAGCAACCGTTCTTGAACTGGACGACGGGTTTTCTAAAGGAAACCGCTTATCCATTCCTTTCCGGGTTGCCGCAGCAAGCTGCCCTTCGAAGGTTCGAACCGGACGGGAGAACGGCCGATATCGTGCCGCGCCGATACAGGATCGCGCCGGGCCAGTTGCATGTTGCCGGCGCCAAGGCGCTGGAGAACCTGAACTGGACGATCGTGGATGAGCTCCCGCCGGACCTGCTTGATGCCGCAACGAGACTTCAGGCAGAGGGAGAAACAGGTATTCTTGGCCTGAAGTTTGATGTCGTGTTGAGAATACGCCCCGATAGCGTGGGCGCATTGCTGGATGTGCGTTCGCGGTCCAGAACGTCGTTGAGGGACCTGTCCACAAATGCCGGTCAGATAAGGACCGTTTTCGACGAGATCGATCGCGTCCTTCTGGAGACCTACGGAAACCTTGCCCGCGTTTCCGTCGAAGAAGGGGAAGAGGAAGAAGAACTTCCGCCGATTGTTCTTGAAGATCAGCGCGATGTTATTCCCTTGCCCGGCTTCAAGCCGTATTTCGAGGACACCGAGACCATCGACCCGGACGCGGCTGATCTGCCGGATCTGGAAGGCTGATATTTAAATGCGTGATTTGTAGTGGGCGGCCAGCGACAACTCCGGAGTGGCGGCCGCAAGGCCTCTTTCAACCAGGTCCTCAAGATGCGCAAAGACCGAAAGTGCCGCTGCCGGATGAAGCGACGGGTCGACTGACGCGTAAAGTGTTTCCACGATCTCGGGGATGGATTTGTCGGAACCCGAAATCTCCGAAAGTATCGATTGTTCGCGGCGTATCCGGTGTTGCTTGAGATCGGCGACGTAGTCGTGCGCGTGCTCAATGTGGCCGCCATGCCCCGGGTGGTAGGTTTGCTCCGGCCGCGCCAGCAGCTTCTCGATCGAGGCCATGTAGTCCCGCATGGAGCCATCGGGAGGTGCGACAATGGATGTTGACCAGCCCATGACGTGGTCCGCGGACAGGATCGCATCTTCCCCCTTTATGGAAAAGCAAAGATGGTTTGCAGTGTGGCCCGGCGTTTCTATCGCTTCGATTGATGCTTCGCACGCCTCGAAGGTGTCCCCGTCCTGCAGCAGCCGGTCTGGCACGTGCTCCTTGTCGCCGCTGCTGTCGAGCGGATTGACCTCGTTTTCCATCAATGCGCGCGCCGCCCTGTGCGGACCGCAGCCGACAATGGGCGCCCCCGTCCGGTGTTGAAGCAGGCGAGCGCCCGGAGAATGATCCATGTGGGTGTGCGTGACGAGGATCGCTTCAAGTTCGCTTCCGTCAAGCAGGCTCATGATGGTGCCGATATGGTCTTCAAGAGCCGGGCCGGGGTCGACAACCACGATCTTCCGTGTCCCGATCAGGTAGGTGTTGGTGCCCCGGAACGTAAATGGTCCCGGGTTGCGGGCGGTGAGCCGCCGGAAGCCGGGAGAAAGTTCTAAGGCGGAACCGTATCGGGGGTCGAAGTCGAGATTGTGTTTCATGATGGCCGGTGGAAGATCTCAGCTCGTGTTGGAAAGGCTGCTTGGTCGTTCTTGAAAGTCCGTCAATGAATGCGTTTTGGCAACTCTGATTTTGGATGCGAACCGGTGCCGGTGCGCGGTCAGGCGCTCACATGCCGCCGTCATGCAGATGACGTCAGAATCGGCTAGTGCGGTGAATTTGAAGTTCGCTTCAGCAGGCTCCGAAGCGAACTTCAAATTCAAGAATGTGACTAGGGCATCGGGAACAACGGGACCGTTCGGGAAAATCGGCCCGTTCTGCTTCGTGCCGGCACAGAAATTCGCGGAATGAAAAGAAAGTTGATGCACTTGGGACACAGAATAATTCTTCGTCGTGGGCTAGAATGATTTGACAGTGAAGAAAACAGAAAATCGGGAACGTGGTGTTTTAGACATGGCAGATGATCAGGAATGCCGGTTCGAAGTGGTGCTGGACCTGCCCCGGGACCGGGCGTTCGCGCTCTTCGTTGACCGGCTTGACACCTGGTGGACATCACCTTTCCGGGAGGTTGACGAGACAGGTGTGGAGCCACATATCGAGCCCTGCGCGGGCGGGCGCTGCTACGAAATCGATGGCAGCGGTGCCAGCCGCACATGGGGCACCGTGCTTTCGATTGAGCCTCCGATTTACATCCGCATGGCTTGGCAGGTCTCCATGGAAGGTGAAGAAGTCGCCGACCCGCTCACCGCAAGCCGGGTCATGGTCAACTTCCGTGAGGCCGGCGAAAACACCCGGCTTGAAATCGTCCACACGGAGTTCCTGCGCCATGGTGAGAAAGGCGCGGACTATTGTGCGTTCATGCGCCAGGAAAATGGCTGGCCCAGGATGATTGCCGGATTGAAGTCCGCGGCGCAGACGGCGTCCTGGCGATAAGGCATCACGGTCGGAACCAATTCGCTCTGGTGTCGCTTCGCTGACATGCTTGGTGTGCTAAGGCAGCTGCAGCCCTTGCCCGAACAGCTGAATTCGGCCTTGCAAACTACTGAGACGTCGAAATAGTGTGCGGCAATTGAGGCGTAACCCACAGGTTCCCGATCTTGCGCTTGTTTTCATGTCTTCAATGTCTGTAGAGGAAACTCCCGAAGGGCATTCCCCGGCATCGCCGCTTACAAGGATCGGCGAGGCGCGCTGGATCCTCTTGACCGCTGTTTGCGCCGCGTTGACCGCCGTCCTGCTTTTCCAGGTGCCGTTCTGGCCGGCTGCATCGGCCGTCGCATTGATGACAGCGGTCGCGGCCTTTGTCCCCAGGCGGTCCGCGAGCAGACGGGTGAAACTGAACACTCAGCGCGAAATCCGGCGGATGTGGCCGGGCACCGGCATGAAGGTGACGGTGGATGCTTTGCCGACGCCGTGCTTCGTTGCCGACGGGCGCGGTATCACGCGCTATGTGAATGCCAAGGCACACGCAATCTACGAAGGGGTGAAACCGGGCGATCCCTTGTCCTTTTCGCTGCGTGCCCCGTCGCTGCTGGAAGCGTTCGACCGTGTCTGCAGCACAGGGAAGGAAGAGCGCATCTCCTGGATCGAAAAGGTGCCGACTGAAACCTGGTACGAAGCGCATATCGCGCCGATCTACATGCCCGGGTCGGCACATTCCGGGCGCACGCATCTGCCGGATTTCATCCTGGTGGTAATCCAGGACCTGACGGAGAACCGGCGCCTGGAGCGAATGCGGACTGACTTTGTTGCGAACGCCAGCCATGAACTGCGCACGCCCCTTGCCTCGCTCACGGGTTTTATCGAGACGATACAGGGGCCTGCAAAGAATGACCCGGAAGCCCAGGACCGGTTTCTGTCGATCATGTTGGATCAGGCCGCGCGGATGCGCCGGCTCATCGACGACATTCTCTCCCTTTCCAGAATCGAATTGAAGGCGCACGTGCGGCCGGTGACCGTGGTCGACCTTGCCGAAATCGTCCGCCATACGGCCGACGCGTTGTCGCCGCTTGCACGCGAACTTGACGTTGAGATCCGGATCGACTTGCCGGACGGGCCGACGCGGCTGAGGGGAGATCGCGACGAGCTCATCCAGGTGGCGGAAAACCTGATCGAAAATGCGCTGAAATACGGCAGTTCCGGCAAATATGTCGACGTATCGATGCACCGCACGGACGAGACGGAACAGCCGTCAATGTGGGTCTTCTCGATCCGGGACTACGGTGAGGGCATTCCCCAGGAGCATCTGCCCAGACTGACCGAGCGATTCTACCGGGTCGACGTTGAGTCCAGCAGGGCCTTGAAGGGAACAGGCCTCGGCCTTGCCATCGTCAAGCACATCCTGACGCGTCACAAGGCGCGGATGGAAGTGGAAAGCGCGCAAGGCGAGGGGGCGACATTCAAGATCTATCTTCCAGCGCTTGAAAAAGCGGAAGATCCTGCTCGAAAGCCGCAGTAACGCACGCATGCGATCGGCCAGGCCGGCGGTTTCGCCTTTCAAGACCGGGAGCGACTGGTTGTCACGAGCGGTTGGCTTGCCCCCGAAAACCTGAGGTCAGTGAAAAGAGCGGCAGACGGAAAGAAGCGGCGTATCACGACGTTGTCTGGCGGGCTTGCAACATGCCGAGTTTCAGGTATTTCGGGACGATCGCTCCGGCCGGTTTTCGCGTTGGGCGCTCCATTGGTTTGCGCTCGGGTTGCAAGGCTCGCAAATGCCCTTCCGTCAAGGACGTCGAGATCTGCGGCAGTCGGCATGAGATTCTGCTTTTGACAAAATTGTTTTCTGACATAAAAAATTCAAACGAGAAGAAAAGGTTATATATTTCAATATTTTAAATTGTCACATAACTGATAAGAAACTGTCATAGAACTCTCATCCATCGGGCCTAGGGTCCCGGCATCGTTCACGTGTGTAAGGCGTGGCGACTATCCATAAACCTTGACATTCAAAGGGAGTGGTCAAGTGAAATTTACGACCCTCGTAAGCGCAACTGCCCTCGCGGTTGCATCCACTGCATTCGTTGGCGCAGCCCAGGCTCGCGACCAGGTCCAAGTTGCTGGTTCTTCCACGGTTCTTCCCTACGCTTCGATTGTTGCCGAAGCTTTCGGCGAGAACACCGACTTCCCGACACCGGTTGTTGAGTCCGGTGGCTCTTCCGCTGGTCTGAAGCGCTTCTGCGAGGGTGTTGGCGAAAACACCATCGACGTTGCCAATGCGTCCCGCAAGATCCGCGAAAAGGAAATCAAGGCCTGTGCCGAAGCTGGTGTCAAAGACATCATCGAAGTCCGCATCGGTTATGACGGAATCGTCTTCGCTTCGCAGAAAGATGGTCCTGCATTCACCGCCTTCGAACCGGTCGATGTGTTCAACGCTCTTGGAGCCAAGGTCCTCAAGGACGGCCAGATCGTCGACAACCCGTACAACACCTGGGCCGAGTTCAATTCCGAACTCCCGGATGTCGACATTGCTGCCTTCATCCCGGGCACCAAGCACGGCACCCGTGAAGTCTTCGAAGAAAAGGTTCTTGCAGTTGGTTGTGAAGAATCCGGCGCTCTGAAGGCAATGATGGACTCCGGCATGTCTGAAGACGACGCTGAAGACGCCTGCATCGCAGTTCGTCGCGACGGCAAGTCTGTTGACATCGACGGTGACTACACCGAGACCCTGGCCCGTATCGACACCAACCCGAACGGCATCGGCGTTTTCGGTCTCGCATTCTACGAGAACAACACCGACAAGCTCAAAGTCGCGACCATGAACGGTATCGCTCCGTCCACCGAGTCGATCGCTTCCGGTGAGTATCCGGTGTCCCGTCCGCTGTACTTCTATGTCAAGAAGGCACATATCGGCGTGATCCCGGGCCTGAAAGAATACGCTCAGTTCTTCATCGCTGACGAAATCGCCGGTCCGCAGGGCCCGCTGGCACAGTACGGCCTGGTTTCCGACCCGGAGCTGGCCGCTGTTCAGGCTTCCGTCAACAACGAAGAAACAATGAAGTAATCGAGCCCTTGCTCGATCGAGGGGCGGCAGTTTCCGCCGCCCCTTTTTCTTTTTTCTTTTCGTTACATATCCGGGGGAGCAAATGCCTTTGTTCTGGCTCATCTTGATCGTGCTAGCCATCGCTGCGGTGGGGTACGTTCTCGGGCGGTCGCGGGCCTTGTCCAGTGCCGGGGGAGAGCTTTCGGCTCTGCATTCCCTGCCGTCCTATTACGGGGCAAACGTCGCGATGAAGGTGGTTGTCCCTGCCTTCCTGCTCCTCATTGTATGGCTGCTTGCGCAGCCAATTTACGTTAACAGCGTCATTTCCGACATGATCCCTGAAACCGCGATTGAGGAGGGATCCTCGCGCGGGCTCGTTCTTGCCGAGGTGCGCCGTGCCGCCAGAGGCCTCGACAATGCCGTCGCGACCGGGGCAATGACGGAAGAATTCGCGCGCAACGCACGCGCCGACTTCGCCGACATCAGCACGCGCCTCAGAGAGGCGGGTCAGATCGTCACGTCCGAAATCACGCAGCCGATCCTGCGGGCCGCGCAGCGCTACCGCATCCTGAATTCGACCGGCAATCTGATCATGTCGGTTGCCGTTGTACTGGTCGCGCTCTTCGCCGCCTTCTGGGCGCTTCGCGAGACGAACGCAGAGTTCCGTGCGCGAAACGTGGTTGAGCAGGGGATCAAGGCGATCCTGATCGCGGCAGCTTCCATCGCCATTTTGACGACGATCGGAATTGTGCTCTCGCTGGTGTTCAACACCTGGGAGTTTTTCCGGCTCTACCCGGCTTCGGACTTCTTCTTCGGTTTGACGTGGTCGCCGAGTTTCTCCGGACGCGGCAGCTCGTCTCAGCTGGGCATCCTGCCGTTGCTCTGGGGCACATTTTATATTTCCATCGTCGCGCTGCTCGTCGCTGTGCCGATTGGTCTTTTCGCTGCGGTCTACCTGTCGGAATATGCTGGGCCGAAGGTGCGTGCTGTCGCCAAACCTCTGCTCGAGGTTCTGGCCGGCATCCCGACCATCGTTTACGGTCTCTTCGCTCTTCTGACGGTCGGTCCGCTGCTCTTGTCCGTCTTCGGCAACGAAGGCCTCGGGATCATGCAGGCGGGAACAGCGGTCATGACCGCGGGTCTCGTAATGGGCATCATGCTGATCCCTTTCGTGAGTTCGCTCTCGGACGACATCATCAACGCCGTGCCCCAGGCGATGCGCGACGGATCCTACGGTCTTGGCGCAACCAAATCCGAAACGGTGCGCCAGGTGATCCTGCCGGCCGCGCTTCCAGGTATCGTGGGTGCGATCCTGCTGGCGGCCTCGCGAGCCATCGGTGAAACGATGATCGTGGTCCTCGGTGCCGGTGCGGCCGCGCGCCTCAGCCTCAACCCGTTCGAGGCCATGACGACTGTCACCGCCAAGATCGTCAGTCAGCTGACCGGTGACGCGGACTTTGCGTCCCCTGTCGCGCTTGTGGCCTTCGCGCTTGGCATGACCCTTTTCGTGATAACCCTGGGCCTCAATATTGTCGCACTCTACATCGTGCGCAAATACCGGGAGCAGTATGACTGATGACCGACGCAACACTTCCTCCCGAGACTTCCGTATCGCCTGAAAAAGCACCGATGCAGCCGAAGTCGCTCTACGCGCTCGATGACCTGACACGCAAGCGCAATGCCGCCGAAAAGCGCTTTCAGGCCTACGGCATCACGGCCATCTTGATCGGGCTGTTCTTCCTTGTGGTGCTGGCATACGCCATCATCTCGCAGGGCATCCCGGCTTTCTCGCGCACGGTCGTTGAGGTCGAGTTCACCCTGACCCAGGAACAGTACGACGCCGCCGAAAGCACGCTGTTCAAGACAAGGGCCTATGAGGAGATCTTCATCAACGCCCTGTCTGGCCAGCTGCAGGACAGCGGCATCGAGACGCCGGTTGAACCGGAAGCCATCGAACGCATCGTCGGCAAGCCGGGTGGCACCATCCGCACGTTTTTCCGGGAGAACACGGACCAGCTGGGCCAACCGGTCCGTTTCGATCTGGCGGCATCATCCAGGGTCGACGGCTATATGAGCGGCCGGATCACCCGCGAGAGCATGACCGACAGCCGCTTTCTCATGTCATCGGACCTTGACGTCGTCGACAATCTGGTCGAGGTAGGCGTCATCAAGACCGTGTTCAACTGGCCGTTTATCACCGGCGCCGACGCAGGCGTGGACAACGCCTCTGCCGCCGGCATCGGAGCGTCTGTGATCGGGTCTTTCTTCATGATGCTGGTGGTGCTGTTCCTGTCGCTCCCGATCGGGGTGGCCGCATCCATCTATCTTGAGGAATTCGCTCCGCAGAACCGGTTCACGGATCTGATTGAAGTCAACATATCGAACCTCGCCGCCGTGCCCTCGATCGTGTTCGGTATTCTTGGTCTGGCGGTCTTCATCCAGTTCATGCACCTGCCGCAATCGGCGCCGCTGGTTGGCGGGCTGGTTCTGACGCTGATGACATTGCCGACGATCATCATCTCGACGCGCGCCTCGCTGAAGGCGGTTCCGCCGAGCATCCGGGACGCGGCGCTTGGTGTCGGAGCCTCCAAGATGCAGGCGACATTCCACCATGTATTGCCGCTGGCAATGCCCGGTATCCTGACCGGCACCATCATCGGTCTCGCGCAGGCCCTGGGCGAGACAGCGCCACTGCTCCTGATCGGGATGGTCGGCTTCGTCGCGCGTGGGTACCCGGACGGCTTCATCGCCGGCTTCACGGAGCCCAACTCGGCGATGCCGGCGCAGATCTACACCTGGGCAGCCCGGTCGGACCTCGCCTTTACCGAAAAAGCCTGGGGTGGAATTATTGTCCTGCTGGTTTTCCTTCTCTCAATGAATATTCTCGCGATCATCCTGCGCCGCAGGTTTGAGCGCCGCTGGTAAGGACTGATGCGATGAATGAAATGCCGAGCATTGAACAGGCGAAAGACATGACCGAGAGCAAGATTTCCGCAAACAAGGTGCAGGTCTTTTATGGCGAGAACCACGCCATCAAGGACGTCGACATCGAGATCCAGCCGCGGTCCGTGACCTCCTTCATCGGACCGTCCGGTTGCGGCAAGTCAACGTTCCTGCGCACCATCAACCGCATGAACGACACGATCGACATCTGCCGTGTCGAAGGATCGATCAAGATCGACAACGAGGATATCTACGACCCGAAGGTGGATCCGGTACAGCTTCGCGCGAAGGTCGGCATGGTGTTCCAGAAGCCGAACCCGTTCCCGAAGTCGATCTACGACAACATCGCCTACGGGCCTCGCATCCACGGTCTCGCCCGTAACAAGGCTGAACTCGACGATGTCGTCTCCTCCAGCCTGCAGAAGGCCGGCCTTTGGGAAGAGGTCAAGAACCGACTGGACGAGCCTGGAACCGGCATGTCCGGCGGCCAGCAACAGCGCCTCTATATTGCGCGGGCGATTGCGGTCAGCCCGGAAGTCATCCTGATGGATGAGCCCTGTTCGGCCCTTGATCCGATTGCAACGGCGAAGGTCGAGGAACTGATTGATGAGCTGCGCGAGAACTACACGATCGTCATCGTGACGCACTCCATGCAGCAGGCCGCCCGTGTCTCGCAACGCACCGCGTTCTTTCATCTCGGTATATTGGTTGAAGAAGGTCTGACCGAGGACATCTTCACGAATCCGAAAGACAAGCGCACTCAGGACTATATTACTGGCCGCTTCGGCTAGGCTGATTTCCGAAATCGGAAGGGGACACAGGATGTCTGAACACATTGTCTCGGCGTATGACGAGGAACTGACGGAAATGGCCGGTAAGGTCGCCGAAATGGGCGGCCTGGCGGAGCGCGCGTTTGCCGACGCGGTCGCAGCCCTTGTCTCTCAGGATCACGAGCTTGCAAAAGCCACGGTCGCAAACGATGAACGTCTCGACACGCTGCACCAGGCGGTGGAGGCAAAACTCATCGAAATGATCGCGCGCCGTCAGCCCATGGGCCAGGATCTGCGCGAAATCACCGCGGCAAGCCGCATCGCCAATGATCTGGAGCGTGTCGGCGACCTTGCCAAGAACGTTGCCAAACGCGCGATTGCGATCGACAGCAATCTCCAGTCCAAGAAACTGGCCATTGGTGTTGAGCACATGACCGAGCTTGCCCTAAGCCAGCTCAAGCAGGTTCTGGACGCGTATACGCGCCGGGACGCGGAAGCCGCACGCCGCGTCCAGGAAGCCGACGCGGAAGTGGACGCGATCTATACGTCCCTTTTTCGTGAGCTGCTCACGTACATGATGGAAGACCCGCGCATCATAACGCAGTGCGTCCACCTCTTGTTCTGCGCCAAGAACATCGAGCGCATTGGCGACCACGCGACCAACATTGCGGAGAACGTCTACTTCATGGTCACCGGTGAGCGCCTGCCCGAAGAACGTGAAAAAGTCGACGAAATGTCAGGTACCGTCTGAGCAGAAAAGACGGATTGAATTTTGGCCGGCGCTTTGATGCCGGCCGGTACAATCGGAGCTAGTTTGAATGCCGAAGGTGCTCATCGTTGAGGACGAAGAACCTCTCAGCCTTCTCTTGAGATACAATCTGGAAGCCGAAGGATATCAGGTGGAATCCTGTGTTCGTGGCGACGAAGCGGAAATCCGTCTGCGCGAAAGCCTGCCCGACCTTCTCCTGCTGGACTGGATGCTGCCGGGGCTTTCCGGAATTGAACTCTGCCGGCGCCTGCGCGCGCGCGAAGACACTGAGCGCCTGCCGGTGATCATGCTGACGGCGCGCGGCGAGGAAGCCGAACGCATTCGCGGGCTGTCCACCGGCGCCGACGACTATGTTGTCAAACCATTCTCGGTGCCGGAGCTGATGGCCCGCGTGCGTGCGATCCTGCGCCGCGCAAGCCCGGAAGTCGTGTCCACCATGTTGCGTTCAGGCGACATCGAACTGGACCGGGAAACCCATCGCGTGCGCCGGAACACCAAGGAGATCCACCTGGGACCGACCGAATTCCGCCTGCTGGAGTTTCTGATGACATCGCCTGGACGCGTGTTTTCGCGCGAGCAGTTGCTCGACGGCGTCTGGGGCCATGATGTCTATGTCGATGAGCGCACCGTGGACGTCCATGTCGGACGCCTGCGCAAGGCACTGAACCGCGGCAAGGCAAAGGACCCGATCCGAACGGTCCGTGGTGCAGGCTATGCGTTCAATGACCAGTTTTCGGTTGCCAGCTGAGACGGTCGAGGGCCTTCACCAGACCCTTTTTCTGAAGTAAAAATACCCGCTGAAGCAGCGGGTATTTTATTAAATAGGCTTTTGATTGCTGCGGCGTGGCAAAGACCGCGAGACTTGTTCAGGAAGCCTGGGCGACCTTGCGGTCGCGGCGCCGGTCGGCGACAGGCTGATACGCGATTTTGCAGTGATAGGTGCAATAGGGCACGTTCGGATCCGACTGCCGGCCGCAGAAGTAAAAATCGTCCGTCGCCGGGTCCCCGATCGGCCATTTGCAGGTCCGCTCGGTCAGCGTCAGAATGGTTGCCCGCTCGGAAATTGGGACAACCATTTCGGGCACGGGTTCCAGGCGCGGCTTTATCTCGGCCGCCGGTGCCGGGGAGGTCTCCATCTTGAGCGCCGTCGCACCGATTGATTGCGGCTGGCTGGCTGGTTTCTTAGGTGCGCCACCGGCCGCTGGAGCAGCAGCCCGCGGTCGGCGCGGCTTTCCTGCCGTGCTGGACGTCTTGGCGCGCCCGGACAGCCCGAGCCGGTGCACCTTTCCGATGACGGCATTTCTGGTCACGCCGCCGAGTTCACCTGCGATCTGGCTTGCGCTCAGGCCTTCGCTCCAAAGTTTCTTGAGCAGTTCAACCCGTTCGTTCGTCCAACTCATTGCCCGCACCCTTTTGTTTGGCCCAAAGAGCCAATAGTTCCCGTCAGGACGTGAACCCACACGCCCAGTATGGCATATCTTGTGCCTCTGGATGGTTTGTGACACGAGATCTCGTGTCTGATAGGCCAAAGGTTACAATAACGTTAATTTGGCAGGCAACCGTTGCGCCCAAAGCAACTGGGGATGAACTGACTTTTCCCCAGTTATGGTAAGTTCTTCGGGAATTTTACGAATCCGGTTTCGGAGCGCTCGCGCCCGCGGCCCATTGACAGATCACCGTGCTGACGGTGTATAAGAAGAGCGCAACGTGCCGCCTCTTCGGGGCGGCACGTTGCGTTTTGGCTTATTTTCACCCTTGAGATGCATCGGTGCGAAACGCAGGTTTCGTTGCGAGGATAAGCTTTTCCAGATCCGGGAATGAGCGGCCGGAAAAGGTGGCTGCGTTTTCCGGTTGAAACCAAACGCAAGGAGCCCCTGGCTTGCCCTGACCGGCAGGCAGAACGCTCTAGGGAGTTAGACGAGGTTATGTCCGCGACTGCACTATTCGGAAACTACGCAAGATCGAACCTGACATTCGATCACGGGGAAGGTGTCTGGCTTGTTACGACCGACGGCCGACGATTCCTCGACTGCGGTTCCGGCATTGCAGTGAACTCCTGTGGTCACAGCCATCCGCATCTCGTCAAGGCGCTGCAGGATCAGGCGGCAAAGCTCTGGCACGTATCGAACCTGCACCAGATGCCCGAGGGAGAACGTTTGGCGCGGCGGCTTGCCGAGGCAAGTTTCGCGGACAAGGTCCTGTTCGTGAACTCCGGCGCCGAAGCGATGGAAGCTGCCATCAAGTGCGCGCGCCGGTATCATTTCGACAACGGTCAGCCGGACCGCTACCAGATCATCACCTTCGAAGGCGCGTTTCATGGTCGTACGCTCGGCACGATCGCGGCCGGTGGTCAGGAGAAGTATCTGGAAGGCTTCGGCCCTAAGGCGCCGGGCTTCGATCAGGTGCCTGCCGGTGATCTGGACGCACTGAAAGCTGCCATCGGCCCTCAGACGGCCGCACTTGCCATTGAGCCGATCCAGGGTGAAGGCGGCATTCGCGAAATCCAGCCGGACTTCCTGCGCGCTTTGCGTCAGATCTGCGACGATCAGGGCATCCTGCTCATATTCGACGAGATCCAGACCGGCGTCGGCCGTACCGGCAAGCTGTTTGCGCACGAATGGGCAGGCATCAGTCCGGATATCATGGCGGTCGCAAAGGGTATCGGCGGTGGATTTCCCGTTGGTGCGTGCCTTGCAACCGCCGAAACGGCAACCGCACTGGCACCTGGGACCCATGGAACCACCTTCGGCGGCAATCCGCTCGCCATGGCGGTCGGCAACGCGGTTCTGGACGTGATCCTAGCGGACGGCTTCATGGAGGATGTCCAGAAGAAGGGTCTCAGTTTCAAACAGAAACTTGCCGGCCTTGTGGACGGGCATCCGAAGGTTCTCGACCAGGTGCGCGGTATCGGCCTGATGCTTGGACTGAGGTGTGTGGTTCCTGCGGGTGACTATGTCGCGGCCGCCCGGGAGGCGGGCCTCCTGGCGGTGCCTGCCGGGGACAACGTCGTTCGGATCATGCCGCCGTTGACGATGACTGAAGAGGAGATAGCAACAGCGGTAGAGCGCCTGGAACAGGCTGCTCAGGCCGTTGAAGCGAAGCTGGTGGAAGGAGCGGCCGAATGACCGCGAATGGATCTTACCGGAACTTTCTCGACCTCACGCAGTTCGAAGGCGACGAACTGCGTGCCATCCTTCAGACCGCCAAGAAGATCAAGGCAACCCGCAACGGCGTCCGTCCGGGCGAAGGCCCGCTTGCCGGCAAGGTGCTCGCGATGATCTTCGAACAGCCGTCCACGCGTACGCGCATCTCCTTCGATGTCGGCATGCGTGAACTTGGCGGCGAAACCTTGATGCTCACCGGCGCAGAGATGCAGCTTGGACGTGGGGAATCCATCAGCGATACGGCCAAGGTTCTGTCCCGTTTCGTTGATGCCATCATGATCCGGATTCTGGACCATGACGAGCTCAACCAGCTGGCCGAGCATGCGACCGTTCCGGTGATCAACGGCCTCACCAAGATCTCGCATCCGTGCCAGATCATGGCCGATCTGATGACATTTGAAGAGCACCGCGGATCGATCCAGGGCAAAAGCGTTGCCTGGACGGGCGACAGCAACAATGTCCTGGCGTCCTGGATCCATGCAGCACCGCGTTTCGATTTCGAACTGCGGATAGCAACTCCGGGTGAACTTGCACCGCCGCAGGACCTGATCGACGTCGCACGCGCCAAGGGGGGTTCCATTCAGTTGACGACAGACCCATATGAGGCCGTCAAGGGAACCGACTGTGTGATCACGGATTGTTGGGTCTCCATGGGCGACGACGAGTCTGAATCGCGCCACAACCTCTTGAGCGCGTATCAGGTCAACGAACGCCTGATGTCGGAAGCAAATGGCGATGCGCTCTTCATGCACTGTCTCCCCGCGCACCGCGGCGAGGAAGTCACGTCCGAGGTCATGGACGGCCCCAATTCGGTGGTGTTTGATGAAGCCGAGAACAGGCTCCACGCCCAGAAGGGTATTCTGGCGTGGTGCTTCGGCAAGGATTGAGGCAAAGCCGACGTGGCATTGAAACTTGAAGAACTGGGTATCGCAGCCGCAGGTTTGGACGCTGTCCGGCCCTTTGCCGTCGAGGAACTGGATGTGCGCGGACGCGCCGTCGCGTTCGGACCTGTTCTGGACGGCATTCTCGGACGGCACGACTACCCGGATCCGGTCTCGCGGCTCCTGGCGGAAGCGATCGTGCTGACCGGCTTGCTCGGGACATCGCTGAAATTCGACGGCCGCTTCACGCTGCAGACCCAGACCGAGGGCCCGGTTTCCATGCTGGTCGTGGATTTCGCGTTTCCCGATGCGATCCGGGCATGTGCAACCTTCGACGACGATCGCGTCCAGGCCCTGATGGCGGCCGACAAGGCGACACCGGAGGCATTGCTTGGTCACGGTCATCTGGCGATGACCATCGATCAGGGGCAGCACATGCAACGCTACCAGGGTCTGGTTGAACTTGACGGTATCTCGCTCGAGGAGGTCGCACGGCGTTACTTCGAGCGATCGGAGCAGATCCCGACCGAAGTGCGTCTTGGTGTCGGCGAACTTTATACGCGCAAGGAAGGGGAGGGGCACGCCAGGACCTGGACGGCTGGCGGTGTCCTCATTCAGTTTCTGCCCGAAGCTCCGGATCGCCAGAGGCAGGCCGATATCGATCCCGGAGATGCGCCGGAAGGCACGGTTCCGCATGAAGTGGAAGAAGACGATGCCTGGGTCGAGGCCAAGGTGCTCGTGGATACGGTTCAGGATGATGAACTGACCGATCCGGAAGTTAGTGTCGAGATGCTGCTCTTCCGGCTGTTCCATGAGCGCGGTGTACGCCTGTTCGATCCGCAGCCGCTGGCGGACAAGTGCCGATGTTCGCGCGAAAAGATCGAAGGTGTGCTGGCAGGCTTCAGTGCGGAAGAAATAGAGGCAGTGACCGTGAACGGCAGGATCGAGGTAACCTGCGAGTTCTGCAACGCGAAATACGAATTCGAGCGCTGATGTCCCGAAAAATGGGACAATTTTGAGTCTTCAGACACATTTCGTTACAATTTTGCAGGTGTCATCCTGCGTGCCAGGGCGTATGCGGGACTTGAATTTTGCAGTGCGAAGTAAATCTAACTGCAAGCGCACAGTTCATATGCCCGATCGAGATACCGTAGTCCGGAACGCTGACAATGTTGCAGTCCTTGCCTCAGGAACCGGGAAAGGAACCGGTTTCCGAATTCCTTCCCCCAGCCGGTCCGCAGCCGGGCAACGGCTGGCGACGGGTTATGCTGATCCTGAAAGCATTGCTGCAGGCGTTGATCGCGTTCGCGATCCTGGTGGGCGCGTTCATGGGCATGAAGACGCTCGTGGCGACAAAACCGGATGTTGCCAAGCGGCCGATCCAGGAACGCAGCTACGCTGTCGTCACGACGGTTCTGGAGCAGGGCGACTTTGCGCCCGATATCCGCGTCTTCGGTGAAACCGCCGCAGGGCGCGAAGTCGAACTCCGCTCGCTTGTCGGCGGAGAGGTCACGGAGGTCCATCCCGATCTGAAAGCCGGCGGCCACGTCTCACAAGGAGATCTGCTGGTTGCAATCGATCGCTTTGATTACGAGGGCGCCGTGACCGAGGCGGAAGCCAATCTGGCCGAGGCCAACGCCGGGCTCGTTGAAAGCGAAGGCCGCGTCGAACTTGAAAAAGCCAATGTCGTCAGGGCTCAGGAACAGCTTGAGTTTGCACAGCGGGATCTGGAGCGCGCCGAGGAACTGATCGGACGCGGCGCGGTCACGGAACGAACCGTTGACGACAGGCGCTTGCTCGTCTCACAGCGCCAGCAGGCAGTTGAGCAGCGCCAGAACTCGCTCGCGCTTGAGGAAGCCAAGGTGGTGCAGCAGACGGCGGCGGTCAAGCGCCTCGAATGGGGCCTGGAAAACGCAAACCGTCAGCTCGACAATACGATCCTGAGAGCTCCTTTCGATGCCGTTGTGCGCACAGAAGCCGCCGAACCCGGTCGTCTGGTGAGCGTCAATGATGCAGTGGTTTCGCTCTACAGCAGTGATGAATTCGAAGTCCGGTTTACACTGTCAGACAATCAGTACGGCCGTCTGCTTGCAGAAAGCGGAACCGTCATCGGCCGCCCGGTAGATGTGACCTGGTATCTCGGCAACACGCCGGTGACCTATCCGGCGAAGGTCACCCGTGTCGGCGCCGACGTCGCCAGCACGCGGGGCGGTGTGGAGCTGATTGCCGCAATCGACAATACGGACGCCGCAGTCCCTCTGCGTCCCGGCGCATTCGTCGAAGTGTCACTGCCCGACCAGACTTATCTGCAAAGCTTCCGCATCCCCGAAACAGGGTACTACGGCGAAGGCACGGTCTATGTTGTCAAGGACAACCGGCTTGAACCGCGCCAAGTCGAAGCTTTGGCGATCGACGATGGCTTCATTCTGGTGAGAGGAAATCTTCAGCCAGGCGAAACCCTCCTGACGACACGCATACCCGAGGCAGGGGCGGGGCTGCTGGTCAACGACGTGGCCGCGTCTTCAGCAGAAACACAATCGTCCCGGACCGGAAGCGATCCCGCGCAAACGGCGGGCAATCGTAACGCCGACGCGCAGTAGACGGAGGGCTCGGCGATGAGGCAGATCCAGTCCAGAGGCTTTCTCGAGCTCATTGTTCGGCATGCGAACGCGGCCAATCTCATCATGGTCGTGATGGTGTTGTTCGGGGCTTACGGACTGGCAAAACTGAACACCCAGTTCTTTCCGACCGTCAAGACCGACCGGATATCCGTGTCGATCATCTGGCCGGGTGCGAGCGCTGAGGATGTCACGACGAACATCCTTGAGGTGATCGAACCGGAACTGCGTTTTATCGACGGTTTGGACGAGATCGTCTCCTACGGCCGCGAAGGGGCCGCATCGGTGCAGATGGAGTTCATCGAAGGCACCAACATGCAGCAGGCACTGTCGGACGTGGAGCAGGCGATCTCCGGTGTCACGACCCTGCCGGTTGAGTCCGAAACACCGGTCGTGTCGGCGTCGACGTTCACCGATGGCGTTGCAACGATCGCGCTGCGGGGCCCCTTTTCGGAGCAGGCGCTGAAGGTATTCGCGCGCCAGATGCGCGATGACCTGCTCGCGCGCGGGATCGACAAGGTAGAACTCTATGGCTATCGCGCACCGGAATATCTGGTCGAGATCCCGGAACGCGAACTCAGGCGCCTGGACCTGACCATCTCCGATGTCGCAGGTCAGATCGCCGGAAACACGATCGACGTGCCGGCAGGCAATCTGGACGGCGATGTCGAAAGACAGATCCGTGCCCTCTCGGAAGACCGTTCACCGGAGGCCGTCGGCAGGGTCGAGGTCAAGTCCTTTGCATCCGGCGAGAAAACACTGGTCGACGATATCGGCACCGTGGTTCGGGACTTCGATTCCAGCGAGAACCAGGGTTTTTCAAATGGAACGCGGGCGATCGAACTGCAAATTCTCAGAACCGAGAAAACCGATACGCTGAAAGCCGCGCAGGTCGTTGATGACTATCTCGCCGAGATTTCGCAACAGCTGCCGCAGACCCTCGAAATCCTGAAATACGACGTGCGCGCGGATGCCGTGAAGGGCCGGATAACGCTTCTGCTCGAGAACGGTCTGACCGGCCTTGTCTTGGTTGTTGCGATCCTGTTCCTGTTCCTGAATGCCAGGATCGCGCTTTGGGTTGCCGCCGGTATCCCGGTGGCGATGATGGCCACCCTCGGGATCATGTGGCTCATGGGCGAGAGCATCAACATGATCTCCATGTTCGCGCTGATCATGATGCTGGGCGTGATTGTCGATGATGCGATTGTCGTCGGCGAGCATACGGCAACGCGGCTGAGCATGGGCGACAGTCCTGATGAAGCAGCCGTCAACGGCGCGACCACGATGCTGGCACCGATTTTCGCGGCGAGCCTGACAACGATCGCAGCCTTCCTTCCCATCCTCCTGATCGGCGATGTGCTCGGCCAGATCATGGGCACATTGCCCATTGTCGTGATCGCGGTCGTGATTGCTTCGCTGATCGAGTGTTTTCTAGTGCTGCCCGGCCACCTGTCCCATGCGCTCGGGAGCAGGCCCGGATGGAGCTGGTGGCGCGTCGTGATCGTCGCCGGCGTTCCGGCCTTCTTCCTCAGCGCGCTTGTTGCGCAGCCGGACATCTCCGTGCCGCCCTATCTTGATGTCGTTGATGATCCCCTGCGCGCCTTGAGGGATGTCACGGGCGTGGTCGTGTTCGAGATGATCGTCATCGGTGTCTGTTTCCTGGCCGCACTGGCATTCGAGACGTTGCTGATGGCGTTGCGGCGCAGGAAGCAGCAAGCACAGGAGCCGGACAGACCGAGTTGGTTCCGCCGCGGGTTCGACACGGGCTTCGGCTGGATACGCGACTACCCGTTCCGCGCCTTCGTCTCCCTGGCGGTTCACTGGCGTTACGTGACGCTCGCCGTCGCGATTGCGGCAATGGTTCTGGCGGTGGGACTCGTTCGCGGAGGCCGCGTTGGCTTCACCTTCTTCCCGTCTCCGGAAGCGGAAAACCTGATCGCGTCCATTTTCTTCCATGCGGGCATTCCGGAAACAGACGCAATCGAAGGCATTGCAAGGATCGAGCAGGCGCTCAGGGATGCCGAGGCCGGTCTGACGCGCGACAACGGCGAGACGCTTGTCGTGGCGACTTATGCGACCCTCGGGCAGGCAGGGAACAACCGCGGCGACAACGTCGCCAACATTTCCGTGCAGCTGAGCCGCTCGGAAGAACGCACGGTCCGCACGCCCGAGATCGTCCGCGCATGGCGCGCAGCGCTGCCGGCAATTCCCGGCGCGGCCCGCGTCGCAGTCGCCGAAAGGCGCGGCGGTCCGCCGGGTCGGGATCTCGATATCCGCCTCACAGGCGCGTCTCTGCAGGAACTGAAGGCGGCCGCCGAGGAACTCCAGGAGGAGCTCTCCGCGTTCCCGGGAACGAGTGCCGTGGAAGACGATCTCCCATGGGGCAAGCCTGAACTGCTTGTCGAACTGACACCGCGAGGCCGGGCGCTCGGCTTCACGGTCGAAAGCGCCGCCCGGCAGATCCGCAACGCCTTTGAGGGCAACATAGCCCGGCGCTTTGCCGAAGGAGACGAGGAGGTTTCCGTCAGGGTCAAACAGGTGTTTGATTCAGACGGGACGGCGGCTCTCAGACAGCTGTCCCTGCGCACGCCCGCGGGCGAATTTGTGCCACTGACGGAGATCGTCGACCTGACCGATGCGCAGGGCTTTTCCGTCATCCTTCGGCGGGACGGACGCACCGTCGTTACAGTCGTTGCCGATGTCGACAGCACGATCACCTCGAACAACGAGATCATCGCCGAGCTGAGCAAGGAATTCCTGCCGGCGCTGTCGCAGACATACGGTCTGGAATATTCCTTCGCCGGGCGGGCGGAAGAACAGTCGAACGCGTTTTCCGATCTCCTGACCGGCATTCTCATGGCCGTGGCGGGTATCTACATCATCCTGGCAGCGATCTTCGGCCGTTATTCAAGACCCATCGTGGTGATGTCGATCATCCCCTTTGGCATCGTCGGCGCGATTGTCGGGCACTACCTGATGGGCTTCAATCTGACGATACTCAGCATGATCGGCCTGCTTGGGCTGGCCGGCATTCTCGTGAACAATTCGATTATTCTTGTCGCGCGTTTTGAAGAGCGTCTTTCGGGAGGGGAAGATCTGGATGCCGCGGCAATCGGTGCCAGTTGCGATCGCCTTCGCGCTGTGTTGCTGACCTCGATGACGACGATTGGCGGGCTGTTGCCGCTCATGTTCGAAACCAGCCTTCAGGCGCAGTTCCTGCTGCCCATGGCCATCACGATCGTGTTCGGTCTGGCCACTGCAACCGCGCTCGTTCTGGTGCTTGTCCCGGCGCTTGTCATGATCGGCGATGATATCGGCCGGGTCATCTTCCTGAGCCGACGCCGAAACCAGCACGCATTGCCCGGAAACGGCCGGAGCGTCACACCGGCAGAATAGGCAATCAGCCTTGCAGTGACACGGCGAACGCCGCCGCGGTGCGTGCGGCGGTCTGGATGTTGCCGTCCAGTGTCGCCGGTGATTTTCCGCGTGGGCCGAAATCGTGATTGCCGTCTTCCAGATAGGTCAGGGAAACGCCGTCCGGTAGAGCCACCTCATCGAGCTCCGCCTTGGACCCGAACGGATCCCGGTCTCCCTGGAGGATGAGAACCGGCCGCTTGCTTTCCTGCAATGGCGATAACCGCCATTCGGCATCTGGTTTGCCGGTCGGGTGAAACGGATAACCGAAGCAGCAGATGCCGCCAACCCGTTGAGGCAGAGATCCGCCGCCGCCCAGCATTGCGGCGACGCGCCCGCCCATCGATTTGCCTCCAAGGAGCAGCGGGCCGGCACAGTCTGTCAGAAGAGTTTGAAGCGCGGTCTGAAACTCGCCGATCAGGCGGTCCGCGCGCGGGGGTGGCTTTTTGGGGCCACCGGTCCGGCGTCCGGCCATATAGGCGAATTCGAACCGCGCCACGGCAATACCTTCGGCGGCGAGAGCGGTGGCAAGCTTTTCCATGAAGGCAGAATCCATCGGCGCACCGGCGCCGTGCGCCATGAGCAGGGTGGCTGCGGGTTCGGTTTCCGGGCGGGTCCAGAGTAAGTTGCTCATGGTGATGTGATCTGTCGCAGCTTCTTTTTTGAGAGTGTGGGCTATATTTTCACGAAAGGTGAAATAAAGGCCCCGGTCGGAAGATGCACTAACGCGCCTTCCGGACCTTGGCAAGGCGCTTTGCCGCCCGGCGGACACGAGACGGAATGTTTGAAGAGATTGACGTAAACCAGGTACGCATGGCCTGTTTCGCCGGAATTTTTCTGGTCATGGCCCTGCTCGAAGCGGGATTGCCGCGCCGGCGTCTGGAAAACGGGCGTCTGAAGCGCTGGCCGACCAACTGGGGCCTGATCCTGCTGGATTCCATTCTGGTGCGATTGATCTTTCCGATCGGAGGCGTGGGGCTCGCACTTCTGGCGCAGGAAAATGGCTGGGGTCTGTTCGGACTGCTTGGCTGGTCGGGGGTACTCGCCGGCATCGTGACGTTTTTCGCGCTTGACTTCGCCGTCTGGGGCCAGCATGTGGCGTCCCACAAGATCCCTGTGTTCTGGCGCATTCACCGCGTCCATCACGCCGACAGCGAAGTGGACGCCACCACGGCGCTCAGGTTCCATCCGATCGAGATCCTGCTGTCTTTCGTCTGGAAGGGGCTCGTGATTGTTGCACTGGGCGGGCCAGTCGAGGCGGTTCTGGTTTTCGAGATTGTGCTGAACGCGTCCGCCGTCTTCGGACACGCAAACGTCCGCTTGCCCTTATGGCTCGACAGGCTTTTGCGTCTGGTCATCGTCACGCCGGATATGCACCGGGTTCATCACTCGGTGATCCGGCGGGAGACCGACAGCAACTACGGCTTTTACCTGTCGATCTGGGACAGGATGTTCGGGACCTATGTCGACCAGCCCGAAAAAGGTCATGACGGCATGGAAATCGGCCTCGGAGCGCCGCTCACGCCGAAAGCCCATCAGTTGCCCTTCAGCCTCGCGATACCGTTCCTGGGCAATTCGAAGACGAAGTCCGAAAAACCCGGCGCAATGGATGTGCGCAGCAATCAGTAAAAGCTGAGCGGAAAATAGCGCAGGTACAGTTCGCGGTAGATGCCCTTTTGCTGAAGCTGCGCCAGCGCATAGTTGAGGGCCGCTGCACGCTCGGTGTCTTCCGGGCGCGTTGCGATGGCCATGCCCCGGTCGAAGAAGCCGGGTTCCAGCCAGGGGCCGCCGGCAAACGCGCAGCAGGACGCGGCCGCCTCGCTCGGGAGCCAGAAAGCCAGGCTCAACCCGTCCCCGAAATGGGCATCGGCCTCCCCTGTCTTCACGGCGTCTCTTGCCATTGACACGCTTTCCAGACCCAGGATCTCGGCTTCCGGCCAGAACCGTTCTGCAAAGGCTTCGTATCGGGACCCTGTTACCACCGCGATTGTCTTGCCGTTGAGCGCCTGCTCATTGAAGCTCTCGGCATTGTCTTCCGCGACCACGAAGCGCGCAGGCAGCTTCAGATAGTCATCGGTGAAGTTGAGGCGCCGGGTCGCCGGGAGGCCCCGTGAAAGGCCGGAGATGATCGCGTCCCCTTCCTCTTCATCGAGGGCGGACAGGAGAACGTTGAAATTCTTGATCCGAAGCGCGCACGAACTGCCGAGTTCCTGGCACAGCGCCCGCGCCAGATCGACATTGAAACCTGTCAGACGGCCCTGCGGGTCCCGGAATACGAAGGGCGGATAGTTGTCGGTTGCCAGGAACTGGATCTTGTCCGGTATGGAATTCGGCCGGTCGCTGACTGCCTTGGGGTCCCAGAAATTGGGCACGCGCACGCCCTCGTCCTGCGCAAAACCTTGCGCGGGCACGAGGGAGGAAAATAGAAGCGCGAGCAGGAACGCGACCGGGTGTATTTTCATGGAATACTGGATCTGAAACCGTTTTGATTTTCCGCAATCGGATGATGGAACGCGCAGAACTTTCTGCGCGAGTCACCTCTCCTAGTCAACATGATACCGCAAACTCAGCCCTGTGAGCAAAATGAGAATGCGGCGCGGGTTTCAGCCTCGACAAAGCCGTGTCAGCCGCGGTCCTGACCAGAACTGTCGGTTCCCTGGCACAAACGTGACCGGAGCCCCGCGACACTCAGGCTGCGTGGCGTTGGATCGTTTGCAGTGATACCGGCGGCTTAAAGCCGTGACCGTTCGTCGAGGAGTTCCTGCATGCCCTAATGCAGATCATCCTTCTCCAGATCGGTCAGGCTGACCCTGTCCGCCATCTTGACGAGCCAGTGAAGCGTCTTCTTCTGCTCGCTGTCCAGCTGGTCCATTTCCGAGATTTTCAACACGGTTGCACGATGATTGTTCCAAGCCAGGAAGAAATCAACAACATCCGAAACGTCGTCAATAATAGGGTTTTTTTCTGACAATTTTCCTGCTCACGGTTCTGTTCCTCACGCCGTGAGTTTAGTTGGAGATGGGTTTCGGCGAGCGTGAAAAAAGTGTGAAGTGGTTGGATACTGGCTATAAGTGCTGTTCTATAGAATGCGTATTTTTCTCGAGGCGATGGGGCATGCACGCGAAGTTACTGGAAATCAGCTTGTTCGGGTCCTGTATCGTCCGTTCCCTTGAGCCCGGCGCTTTCGAGATCACAGGTAAGAAGCATCGCGCGATCTTCGCGCTGCTTGCAACTGCGCCGCATGGCTGCAGGAGCCGGACTTTCCTACAGGAAACGCTTTGGGGCGCCGCCTGCTACGACACAGGCAGGCAAAGCCTCAGGCGAGCCCTGTCCGACATCAAGTCGGCGATGGGACCGTACTACAACCAGCTGATCACGACCAACAATTCGGAAGTCACGCTCGATCTGGGCAACGTCGCTTTTGCCGGCCAGCCGGGTCAGGGGACTTTCCTTGAAGGTCTGGATGTTCCGGCGCCGCTGTTCGAGGCCTGGCGAGACGCGGTCAGGGCTAATCCTGAACAGGTGCATGCGCTGTTCCGGAACCCGGCGTCATCTCTGCCAAGGCCCCCCGTGCCGACCGTAACGGTCATGCCACTTCTGAGCATTGACAGCAATCCGGAACTGTCAATGCTCGGAGATTGGTTTGCGGAAGAGATCTGCCGGTCGTTGTCGCGGACGAATCTGCTTGCCGTCATATCTCACTTTTCAAGCCGCGCCCTTGCGGGGCGCAGGATTGATATCGAAGCCATTCGCACGAAGCTGGCGGTCGACTATTGTGTTGCCGGCAGCATCCGGAAATTTGGCGACGAGGTGATCACCGATGTCGACTTTCTGGATGCAGAGACCGGGCGTATTCTCTGGACCCGCCAGTTCAGCGGCAAGCAGGCCGAGTTTATCAACGCCTCAGGTCTGGGTCTCACCAATATCGTGACATCCGTCGGAAATGCGATCGCGTCCGACACCTTGCGATATGTGCGCGGCCGCCCGATCAGCGAAATCGCCGACCACAAGCTGCTGATGGCAAGTGTCAGTCTCATGCACCGCTCGACCTTGCGGGACTTTGCAAAGTCACGCGAACTGTTGGACGAAGCACTCAGGAGATCGCCGCGCTCGGCGGAGGTTCACGCCTGGCGTGGGAAGTGGCACGTGCTCAGCGTCGTCAATGGATGGAGTTCGGACCCCACCAAGGATACCAAGAGCGCAGTCGGGAGCACCTCGAAGGCGCTGGATATCGATCCTGAAAACGCGTTCTGCATGACCATTGACGGCTTCGCGCACAACAACCTGCTCCGCCGCCTGGATGTAGCGTCAACCCGTTACGAGAATGCGCTTGAGCACAATCCGAATGAAGCGTTGTCCTGGTTGTTGCGCAGCGCGTTATACGCGTTTCAGGATTCTGGCAGCCAGGCAGTGCACGCCGCGGACAAGGCGCGCAAGCTGTCTCCCATCGATCCTTTCAAGTATTTCTATGACTGTTTGAGCGCAACGGCTTATCTGGCGTCCGAAGACTACGAAAAGGCACTGGAATTCGCCAACAGTTCGCTGGAGAGGAACCAGCGTCATCTGTCGACTCTCCGCGCAAAAATCATTGCTCTTCATTTCCTTGACAGGACCGCAGAAGCAACAACAGTCGCGGACGAATTGCGGCGCAGACAGCCGACCTTCTCCGTTGAAGGTTACATGAACGCGCATCCGGCGGCCGATTATCAGGTTGGTCAAAACGCAATGCGCGCCTTGCGCGCGGTTGGTTTCTAACGAGGAATTCTAGGGGGTATAAATGGCCTATTTCGGCGGAATTGGCGGTATCGGTGGTATTGGTGGCATTGGCGGTATCGGGGGCATTGGCGGCATCGGTGGTATAGGCGGTATCGGTGGAATTGGTCTCAACGCAACTGGCCTCGGCGGTTTCATCGGCGGCGGTGGCGCACTGGACTCCCTGACGATACAGGGGCTGCAAACCAGCGCACAGGCCATTGCTCATGCGGCCGGAGCCGGCGCGGCCCATCCATCCCGCGAAATCGACTTTTCATCGAGCGAAAACCTCGGGAAATGGGCAGGCTGGGTCCGGGCATCGCTCTATCTGAGCGATTTCATGAGCGAGCTTTCCTGGGAAACGAGGGACGGCACCAGCAAAGAAGTCACACTGTCATACCGGCCGCATGGCGGCGGCCATGTGCATCCCTTCTTCTCCGTGGTTCGTCCCGATGGCGACTTGTTCGACAAACAGCTGGATCTGGTACGCTCCTATATGGATCAGCGCCCGGAGCGGACAGCTGAAATCACGTCGCAGCTCGGTTTCCCGACCCCGTATTTTGCAATGATTTTGGGTCTCATATCCGGCAGGAACGACAACACGCTTGAACTGATCACCCTGACGCAGGTCCTCGCTGCGCATGTGGCCATGATCGTGAAACATCATCTTGCGATCCGGCGTCCGGACCGTATCGGGGCAGAGATCCTTCCAATGATCCCGACACCGGCGCACGGCAGCTTCCCGAGCGCTCATGCGACCGAGGCCTTTGCCGTTGTACGCATGCTGGAAGGCCTGATCGATGCGTCCGGCACACACTACCCGGACAAGGAAAAGCGTAAGAACCTATTGCGCAAACAGGCGGAACGCATTGCGGTCAGCCGCACAGTTGCCGGTGTGCATTACCCAGTCGACAGCTGGGCCGGAGCATTGCTTGGTAAGATGGTTGGCGAGATCGTTCTGAACAAGTGTGGCGCGCAAACGGAAATGCGCGGACTGAAATACGAGGCACATGCGGGTTCAGATTTCATGGTTTCGGACTACGTGCCGGCCAAATGGGGAGCACACGGTGTCACAGAACTTCAGCTCTGCGCGATCGACAAGAGCAACCAGTTCGAGTGGCTCTGGAAAAGAGCGGTCGATGAGTATGATCTTTGAGAAGGGGCACCTCTATCATGGCCGACATCACAGCAAACGGCGGTCAGGACCAGATCGTCGCACTCCGGAACTATCTCGGACCTTATGAGGCCTGGAATTTCGGCATAGGCAAGGACTACGCCTTTCCGGTCTATCGAAGCAAGGATGTCCGTTTCCTGACGGCCTTGGCCGAGCACCCCGAGCCGAAAAATCCGCACGCGCTCGCGGGCGGAGCCGAAGGCCAGCGCGGAATGTGGCTCCCCACGATTTGGGGACGGACGGACGATGTTTCCCTGAAATTCTGGCCTATCGTTGTTGAGAACCGCTCAGGCGGCGACATCGCGCCGGACTGCCTCACCCTAAATCTGAGTGAAGCCCTGCAGCCTGCAGCCGCTACGGATGCGCGCTTCAGATTGGCGTTTCCAGTGGAGGAAACGGCGATGCACCGGCTCGAGGACCGATTGCCATCAGGACCGGACTGGAGCCCCGATGCAAAGGTTCAGGCGGCGGATCTGCAGAGCAAGACGCTCAACGTTCTGGCGGTCATCGACGACGGCATTCCGTTTGCACACCGGAATTTCCGGGCTGCAGACGGAAAGCGTAGCCGGCTGGAGTTCTGCTGGCTGCAATCGGCACACAAGCGGGACGCGGACGAAACCCCTAGTGTGCTGTTCGGCTGCGAGCTGACCCGCGGGGATATTGAGCAGCTCGTTCACATTCACGGCGGTGACGAGGACGCGCTTTACGAAGAGGCGGGCGCGTCCCAGCGGCAATTCGGGTCAGGTGCAGCCATAAGGCGTCTTGCGACCCATGGCGCAAATGTCATGGATATCGCCGCGGGCGCCAACCCGGACAAGGGCGATCTTCCGCCTGAAGAGACCCGTCTCATCGCCGTGCAGCTTCCCAACACCTACGGTTGGGATACTTCCAGCTTCGGTAAGGACATGTATATGCTGTCCGCCGTGCACTACATCCTTGAACGTGCGGAGCGGATTGCAGCCGGCTACGGCGTCCCGGACATTCGCGTGACCATCAACATCAGCTACGGGTTTTCGGCCGGCCGACACGACGGCAAGGGAGAACTGGAAGCTGCCATTGACGAGTTGGTCGAAAAGCGCCGGGAACTGGGCAGGCCAACGGCGATTGTCATTCCATCGGGAAACACGTTCCTGGATCGTCTCCACGGCGAAATCAGGGCCGAAGACCTCGGCTCCGGCACGTTCGACTTTACCTGGAGAGTTCAACCGAACGACCGTTCATCCAATTATCTTGAGATCTGGTTCCCGGATCAGCTCGATCCCGGTGATTTTGGCATCGAGGTCGCGAGCCCGTTCGGGGAGGTGAAGGCGGGTCTCGTGCTGCAGCCGGATCCGGCATACCAGCACGGCGATCCGAGAAACTTCGAGACCATCCGCACCGGTCCGGGCGATGCGATCGGGCAGATCAGTCTTGACAACCACAGGCGATCGGGGCGCTGGCGCGTTCTGATCGCGCTCGCTCCGAGTGAGCCGCACGACGCCACCCTCGCGGCGGCGCCTGCCGGTGACTGGAAAGTCTGGCTGAAACGGGACTCGGCGGCGCCTTCCGACCATGAACCGATCTATTTGTGGGTGCAAAGAGACATTGATCTGGAGGCTTTTCTTACCGGCTCCCGGCAAAGCTATCTCCACGATAACGGCTATCGTCTCTTTGACGACAGGGGCAGCGGGGAAGACATCGACCGGCCCGAAAGCTATGTCAAACGCTTCGGCAGCATCAATGGCATGGCGACGGGTGTGACCACTCTGGTGGTTTCCGGGGCAGTGCCGCGCGTCGGAGCGTTGCCGGGAAATGCAGAAATAGAAGCATCGAGCTTCAGTTCGGCCGGCAAGTCGGGCGCTGGTGACGCGGTTGGCAGTGTTGATTGTGCGGCCCCGGCCGACCGATCGAACATCAGTCCGGGTATCGTCGCGGCCGGGACGCGCAGCAGTTCCTATGCGTCGGTGCAGGGAACCAGTGTCGCGGCCCCGCTTGTTGCGAGACGGATGTCGGAAGCTTTCGCGACGCGTTCCGACGCAGATGTCAAGAATGCGGAAGCAGAAAATTATATTCCGATCTTGAAAAAGCTCGAATTGCCAAGCCTCAATGATGACGAACGTGCGCGCTTTGGCAGATATCTTATAATCTGAACAGATAAATTCACCAGGTTTACTGTTTGGCCCGGTTTTAACCGGGCCTTTCTTTTTGCCTTGTGTCGAATTCACGCTTTTCTCACGCGCGTGAAGACGTTGAATATTGTAGAAAAATACTCATCAACGACGCACTCAAGTGGGGATCTGAGCGGATCGGGAAGACTGCGTTGATGCGGACCGGTAGGGGCGGTTCGCACTCGAAAAAGTGAGCGGGATCTGCCGTTTCTCTTTTTCATTGCGCAAACCGACCATGCTTAGGAGGTAGCCATGTACGCTGATATCCTGGAAGCGACAGTCCTGAACAACACGCGGTACGAAAAGGATCCGAACAGATGTCTTGCCTATCATGTTCTTGACGATACGCGAGCGCCTTTGAGCCAGGTACAGGTTGCTGCCGAGTGGTCGGCTTCAGGCAAGGGAGAGGACACGCATCCGATCAGGATCAGCCGGTCACCGTTGCGCGTCTGCGCCGGCGGCGATTCATGGATCAACGTCGTGATCGAGGTCTCCCGCTACCTGGGATACAACAGGACGTTTTTCGATATTCTGGAAGGCTACTACGAGACCGCAAGCTCGGCTTGGCCGGGGCACAGCTTTGACGACGTCGTGGCCGAAAAGCCCTTCCGTGTGCATGTCGACAGGGGCGCCTACGACTATCTCGTGTTTTCCGGCGGAGGTGACGAGGTTCTCGGTGGCTGTGCCTTGACCAAGCTGCTCAAGGACCGGAGTGCGGGGTTCGGATCCGACGATCCCGAGGACTTCCTCCAGATGGAAAAACTGGAGGAAATCCTGGAGAGGCTGAAAAGCGGTTATGTCGAGATCGCGCGTTACCTTAACGCGAACGCTCCGCGCACCCAGCTTCTCGTGCATGGCTACGACTATCCCGTTGCCCACAGTGACGGGCCCTGGTTCGGCCGTCCGTTCATCAAGCGCAACTTCCGCTTCGAGGCAGACAGGGACCTGATCCACGCGATCCTTGCCTATCTTGTTGACCGGTTCTACGGCTTCCTGCAGGAAGTCGACGATGCCCATCCGAATGTGACGGTGGTCGACATTCGCAACGTGGTTCGCGGACGCTGGACGGATGAATTTCATCCCGACCTGGATGCGTCCAAAGACATTGCGGGCTTTTACCGCAACCTGATCGATGGATATCCCATCGTCTGACGCACTCGTTTCGCGGGCAACCGCACAAGACCTTTTTGCCGACGGGCCATCCGGCCCCGAAGCGCCAGACCTTTGAACATACATTGCTTTTTAGTTCTAATCGGTGGCGGAGATCTTCTCCGCCACTTATTTTTTTGAGGAAGCAATAGAGAAGGTGCTGCTCTGCCATTGGGATTGGAGCGGGTGAAGGGAATCGAACCCTCGTCTTAAGCTTGGGAAGCTTAAGACCGTATTTCGACTAAATGCGCTAGAGATCGATAAAATATTGGAAAATATATAAATTCTATGTATCGTAATACGACTGATTGCGATGAGCCTTGTGTTGATTTGCTTCCCTATGCTTCCCTATTGCTTCCCCGTTAAACTCAGACAAAAGCCTTTGGGAGCCAAACATCGTGGGAGATCGAAGCGTGGCATTAGGACAACTGCCGAGAAATGCCGTTCATGCTGTCCATACTGTCTAAGTATCCGATTGGTGTTGAGGAAACACTTGGCAGAATGCAGTTGCACCGCTGTCCATTTGCTGTTTGCAACTATGTGAGAGACAGTTTGACGCGTCGATATCAAATTCCGCTTCTAGGCTGCAGCCTCTTGGATAAGGGACCGTATTGGGCGTCGCACATAAGACGGGTGAAAATACCCCGACGTTTCACCAGTAGCTCTCTCTGCAATCGATACACGCGTTTTTGCACGCACGCTTTGGGATACACGTAGAGATGATCAACGACTGTTTTAGGGACCGTACAAAAACGTCGGCTGGCTGCGGGCGGCAGACTCCCGGCGGTTCATCAGCCTGACGCCAAAATTGAAGCCTAAAGTCTAAATTTGAGGACCAAAATTGAGACTGGGAAAGAGGTTAACCAAACGAGCTGTCGATGCTGTGCACGCGGGTGAAAAAGAGATCATGCTCTGGGACGGTGACCTTCGCGGTTTCGGAGTTCGTGTCAAACCCAGCGGAACCAAGACCTATTTTATCCAATATCGGAATTCCCGCCGCCGAACGCGCAAGTTTTCAATCGGTCAGCACGGGATGCTTGCACCAGATGAAGCCAGGAAGATCGCTCGTCAGCTACTTGCCGAAGTCGCTCGGGGCGCCGACCCATCCGCGGAGCGAAAGACCAGAAGAGATGCGGAGACTGTATCCAAGTTCCTTGATCGATTTGAAAAGGAGCACATCGCCGAAAACCTTGCCGTTAGCACTGCGAAAGTTTGGCGGTATTTGATCAAGACCCATATTCGTCCAGCTCTGGGGTCGTTCTTGATCGCTGCGGTCACCAAACAGGACATCATCAAGCTGCACAGGTCTGTACCAGGGCAGGGCCGGCAAGCCAACAACGTTCTCACTGTCTTAAGTAGTGTTTTCGCCAAAGCGGAAGAATGGGGCGCCCGCCCGGAAGGAAAAAGCCCGGTCGCGGGTGTGCAAAGGCACAAAGAAAAGGTCCGTGAACGGTTTCTTTCCGATCAAGACATAACGCACCTCGGCAAGGCACTGCGGTCTGCCGAAGAAGGCGACAGCGAGCACCCGATCCACCTTGCAGCGGTGCGTCTTCTCCTCTTCAGCGGCGCGCGCACCTCGGAGGTGCTCTCGTTGGAATGGCGGCATGTTGATTTCAACAATGGGCTTGTCGCTTTTCCTGGGGTTAAGGGGGGTGAGCGCCTTTCCCACCCAGTGAGCGGCCATGTGATTGACATTCTGCAAGGCCTGCCGCGGGTTAAGGGATCTCCTTGGATTCTGCCGATGCCAACAAATCCAGCGGAACACGTACCTTATCATCAGATACGTCGCTGTTGGGACAGATTGAGGACCAAAGCGAAACTTCACGATGTTCGTTTGCATGATCTTCGACACACGGTTGGCACCTTCGGTGGTCAACTGGGAGCAAACGCGTTCATGGTTCGGGACATGCTGCGCCACCGAACATTAGCGATGACAAGCCGATACGCCAATCGAGACAACCACCCCGTTCGAGAGTTGTCAGAAAAGGTCGCCGGTCGCATATCGGCGGCGCTGCAAAATAATCGCCCGGATGAGGATGAGGAGGCGATGGGCAAAAATGAATGAGTCGCCAATCTCCTACGAAATCTGGTTGCCAGACGGATTTTCGCTAGAATTGGAGAAACTTAATAGTCTTAAAATCAAGAAAAGTCGCTCCAAGTCCTCCACAACCGGGGAAGTACTCTCTCCGCAAGAAGCTAGATCATTGGATAGGGGCACTCGGGACGTTGCCTTGTGGCATCGCTTGTTCGGAGCCGAATTGCCCATCCAGGGTGTCGCAAGGCCTTGCGCGGTGGCAATTCCGCCAGATTGGAAGTCTTGGCAACGGCCGTCTTCGCCGTTCGCACGATGTGCGTTCGATGTTCAAATAGAAGAAGCTCTATCTCGTGGTGGTTGCGGCTTTCGACAACGTCTTGAGATCAAAGGTGTCCGTTGCCTCTATTTGGAGGTGAGGGCGGAAATCCGTCGCTGGTTCTGGGATATTGAGCTAGCGCATGGTGGCTACATTGAAAGAAACAAAATTGCGGAAAAGCTGAGATTACTCCTTGATACGAGTTCGGAAGCGCTTAGAGCGCTTGAGAAGATGGGAGATGTAATCTCTTACCTTTCGTCTTTTGAATTTCCCCACGACCAAGACAAATTTGATGCGACTACGAAGATTTGGGAACTTTATGACGAAGAGATATTCGATCACCGCATATCAGACATTGTTGAGTACATTTTGAACCTGAGTGGGCCGACCGAGCGATACATCAAATACTACTCTCCTCTAGACCAAGGGAGGCAGAACGGCGGATCAAAGAGGCGAGGGCGAAAACGAGGCGTTGGAATTGATATCCGACGCAGGCTATTTGGCATAAATGGAATGGCTTTGTTTTCGTTTTTGAAAGAGGCATTTCCCGGTGAGACAAACAGGTCCTTTGAAGGGTTCTTGTCCGAACTCGAGCATGTGTTCTTCGCCGATGAAGATACGATGGCGCAATTTCCCTCGGAGGCACCATTGGCCAATCAGAAGGACATCAGGAGCCTTGCAGACAACACGGTTCGACTCCTTAAAGAAATCGGTTCTGTAGAACGACACCAGTTAGTGCCTAAGGACTTCGAGGGCCTTCAACGGACGCGGAATTTTCTGCGCGAACGTTTTGAAGAGAATGTATGGAACAGTTGGGAGGAAACGGCGTCAGGACTGTGGCCTCATCAACCAGGTGCCCGCGACCCCAGCTAATTGAGCGTAAATTTCCTTTTTAAGGTGGGGCGCTAAACCGCACTACTTTGCTATCGAACTTCTGCGAAAAACACATCGTAGGAGCGAATTCGATGATGAACCTGGTTGAACAATTCGATCCCGATCGACTGATAAACGAGCAGGACGCTGCCAACTTTCTGTGCGTCAGTTTCAGGACGCTTCAAGCGTGGCGTGTGCGCGGTGGTGGTCCGAAGTTCTGCAAGATCGGTCGTGCGGTACGCTACCGTCGTGCGGATTTGTTAGCCTTTGCGACTTCGAACTCTGCCCACTCGACCACAGAAGCCGACGCTAAGCGTGCGGAGCGCTCCAAATGAGGCGCCGGCAGATCAACTTCGAACGGATCTCCACAGCAACGCTGTTGTGTTCAGAAGTGCTTGTGGAACGTTGGCTACCCGACGGAAAGCGGGAAGGTGCCGAATGGGTCGCACGCAATCCCCGACGAAACGATCACAAACCTGGCTCTCTGAAAATCAATCTTCAAAGCGGCAAGTGGGCTGATTTTGCAACCGGCGAGGGTGGCCGTGATCTGGTCGCCCTGGCAGCATACTTGTTTGATTTATCGCAGCCAGATGCGGGGCTCAAGGTGGCGAAGATGTTGGGGATCCATGCGCACGATGACTGATCCCTTCGCACCTCTAGTTCCTGGCGGTGGGCAAACCGGCCGAAAAAAAGAGCAAAACTGGAAAGCGGTGTTTCCAGTGCCTGCGAATGCACCTGCGCGACCCACGACCCATCCTCAGCGTGGTATGCCTTCCGCTTGTTGGACTTATCGCGATCCGGGTGGCCAGCACTGTGCGTATGCTGTGCGTTTTGATGGTGAAGACGGAGACAAGGTCGTTTTACCCTTGACCCGGCAGGTGGACACGAAGGGGCAGGGTTGTTGGCGATGGGCGGCAATCGAAAAGGATCGGCCACTTTATTGTCTCGACCAACTGTCGCGACATCCAAACAAAACGGTTTTGGTTTGTGAAGGGGAAAAAGCGGCCGAAGCCGCACAAGCGCTCTTGCCAGACTTTGTCGCAACCACCAGCAGCGGTGGCTGCAAGGCCGCAACAAAGTCGGATTGGTCAATGCTTGCCGGTCGCCATGTGTTGATCTGGCCTGACGCGGATGCTCCAGGCCAGGCCTATGCTTCAGAAGTGGCGCACCTAGTCCTGGCCGCAGGTGCCAAATCTGTGGCGGCCATCGAGCCTCCAGAAACTGTGGAACCTGGGTGGGATGCGGCCGATGCGCTGAAGGAAGGATGGAATGAACAGAAGGCCAAGTGCCTTCTTGCGCAAGTGAAGGAAATTGACCGGACCACCTTGTCCAAGTCGCGAACACGCAACACTCGGTCTGGGTTGAGCTCCACATCTCCACTTTGCAACCCAGTTAATCCCGATTCAAGCAACTCTGTGACAGTCGAAGAAGGCGACGAGTCTGGCAACAATCAAAAACGCAAACGTCCACCGCAACGTGACCAGGTGTTGAGCGTGTGCGAGACCGTAGAGCTTTGGCATGACGAAGGTTTCGACGCCTGGGCCACTTTCGAAGTTCGAGGACACCATGAGAACTGGCCTATTCGCTCGAGAGAATTTCGTCGGTGGATTGCTGCCAGGCATTATTCGGAATGCGGTAGCACTCTTGGCAGTCAGGCGATGGAAGACGCGTTGCGCGTACTGGATGCCCGGGCTGTCAACGAGGGCGAACAACACACTGTTTTTGTGCGCTCAGGACAAACCGAAGGAACGATCTGGATCGACCTCTGCGACAGGGATTGGCGAGCAGTCAAGATCACTCCCGGCGAATGGAGTGTTGTTGAACAGGCGTCTTGCAAGTTTCACCGCTGCCAGGCAATGCTCCCGTTTCCAGAACCCGACAAGGGTGGTTTTATTGAAGAATTGCGTAACTTCATTCGGGTTTCGAAAGAAGAAGACTTTTTGCTGATTGTCGCCTGGCTTGTCATGTCGCTACGGCCATACGGCCCTTATCCCATCATGCTGGTCAACGGAGAACATGGCAGCGCCAAGTCCACTACGAGCAAGATGTTGCGCAAACTTGCAGACCCTGCCCGCGCCCCATTGAGATCCGCGCCGAAGGATGATCAGAACGTCGCAGTGGAAGCGGCAAATGCTTGGGTGATTGCGATCGACAATTTGAGTGGGATGCCGAATTGGCTTTCGGACGCACTCTGCAAGGTTGCTACGGGTTCAGGGTTGACGACACGCAGACTTCACACGGACCGGGAGCAAGAGGTCTTTGACGCGGCGCGTCCGATTGTTCTCAACGGGATCAACGACCTGGCTGAGAGAGGTGACCTGGCTTCGCGCGGAATTGCGATCAATTTACCTGCCATTCCGGACAGTGAACGACGATCCGAGGATGAAATTTGGGCGGACTTCGATGAGGCCTGGCCACGTTTGCTTGGGGCGTTGTTCGTCGGTTTGTCCCGTGCAATGCAGCGCAAAAGTTCGGTTCAGTTGAGCCGACTTCCGCGCATGGCTGACTTTGCCAAATGGGCAGAAGCTGCAGCGCCCGCATTTGGCTGGGAAGAAGGTCAATTTCTAGCTGCGTATGAAACAAATTTGAAAGGTGTAACAGAAAGCAAATTCGAGAACGACGCTCTTGCCGTCGCAATACGAGACAAGCTTTTTGAAGAATTTCCGGAAGGGTTCACCGGAACGCCAACCTCGTTGTTCAATACAATAATGCAATACGCTCCCGATGCCAGGGAACAGCGACGCGGTTGGCCAACAAATCCCGCGACTCTCGGGAAGCAACTTCGGCGAATCGCCCCCATGTTGCGGACGGTCGGGATCGAGTTTGAAAGCGGCCATTCGGGAGATCGGATGTGCCGATTGTGGAGAAATCGAAAATAGTGGAAAACGTGACAGACTTGTTACGGTGACCTTTGTGACCTCCAAAGACACCTTCTTGGCTAACAAAAAGCCGTTTTGGGGCCGGAGAACGAACCCGCTGCGCGGGAGGTCGCGCGTGGCAAGGACACGGCAAATCCTTGACGGCTGTGTTTTGATTGAGCGTCGGCGGTCCTGAGCGGACCATTTGGTTCCTTTCAACCAGAAGGAACCAAACAATGACCGAAGTTACATCCATTTCCCCCGTCAGTCGGTTGCGGCAGCGACTGATCGAAGATATGAACCTGCGCCACTTCTCCATGGAGACGCAGCGCAACTACACGCGCGATGTCGGACGTTTCGCGACTTATCTCGGTCGACCTCCCGATACGGCTACAGCCGAAGACCTGCATCGATTCCAGATCGAGCAGCGCGAAGCCGGTGTCCCGGTGCCGACGATGAACAGCATCGTGTCGGCGCTGCGCTTCTTCTTCACCAACACGGTCGACCGGCCGGATCTAGCGCGCAAGCTGGTTCGAGTGAAGAGCATGCGCAAGCTCCCTGTTGTTCTGAGCCGGGACGAAGTGACCCGTCTGCTCAACGCGACCACCTGCCTCAAGCACCAGGCGGCCCTGTCGGTCGGCTACGGCGCAGGCCTTCGTGTCGCGGAGATATCGATGCTCAAGGTCCGCGACATCGATAGCGAGCGTATGCTGATCCGGGTTGAGCGCGGCAAGGGCGGACAATATCGCAATGCCATGCTGTCCAAAGACCTGCTCACCCTGCTGCGGCACTGGTGGAAGGTCGGCCACCAGCAGGGCGTGATGCATCGCGACGGCTGGCTGTTTCCGGGACAGCATTACTCTAAGCCGATCAGCACGCGTCAGCTCCACCGCATCGTCGTCGAAGCGGCACGGGCCGCCGACATCGGCAAGCGGGTCTGCCCGCACACTTTGCGCCACAGCTTCGCCACCCATCTGCTGGAGGACGGCATCGATATCCGGGTGATCCAGGTCCTGCTCGGGCATGCCAAGCTGGAGAACACCGCCTTTTATACCAAGGTCGCGACCCGTACGGTGCGCACTGTCATCAGTCCGCTCGACAAGCTCGGTATCTTCTCTGTCGCAGACACCGCGCCCGATGGCTGAGGCGTGTCCGCCTCACTTGAGGTCGCCGACATCTTCCGCGCTGCCGGGCCCGCCTACCGGGCTTCTCATGCCGGACACCTGAGCCTCGCCCAGCTCAGGGTGATGTCGGCGGTCGAACACTGCCGCACAGCTGCATTGGGCGGCCACGTCGAAGCCTGCGAGGACTGCGGCCACTGGCGCATCGCCTATAACAGCTGCCGCAACCGACACTGCCCCAAGTGTCAGGGCGCTGCCGCGCGCGCCTGGTTGGCCGAGCGGGAAGCTGACCTCTTGCCGGTCGGCTACTTCCATGTCGTCTTCACGCTGCCCGCCGAGGCCGCCGCCATCGCCTTCCAGAACAAGGCTCTGGTCTACGATCTGTTGTTCCGCGCCGCGTCGGAGACGATGCTGATGATCGCTGCCGACCCGAAGCACCTTGGCGCCCGCATCGGCATCACAGCCGTGCTGCATACTTGGGGATCGGCGATGACCCACCACCCCCATGTGCACATGATCGTGCCGGGCGGCGGCATCTCGCTCGATGGGACGCGCTGGATATCGTCGCGCCCCGCATTCCTCTTGCCAGTGCGGGTGCTGGGCAAACTGTTCCGCCGCCTGTTTCTGACCCGGCTGATCGCGCTTCACGATAAAGGACAGCTCGCCTTCTTCGGATCGATGGCCCCATTGGCCGAGCGGCGCGCCTTTCTGAAGCATCTATCACCGGTGCACAAAAAGCGGTGGGCCGTCTATGCCAAGGCCCCCTTCGCCGGACCGGAGGCGGTTCTTGCCTATCTCGCTCGCTACACGCACAGGGTCGCCATCTCCAATCGCCGTCTCATCGGCTTCGACGAGAACGAGGTCACCTTCCGTTACAAGGACTACCGCCGCACTGGTGCCGACCAGCGGCAGGTCATGACCCTCTCCACCGACGAGTTCATCCGCCGCTTCCTGCTCCATGTCCTGCCGCGCGGCTTCCACCGTATTCGCCACTACGGCCTTCTTGCCGGCAGCTCTCGCAAGACCAGCCTCGATCGCGCTCGAGAATTGCTGAGCGTTGTCCCACAGCCCGAGGATGACGAACCAGAGGTGTCCGATGCACGGCCGCCATGTCCTTGCTGCGGTGGGCACATGATCATCATTGAGACCTTCGCCCGCTGGCAACAGCCCCGGGCACCACCGCACTGCGCCGCGTCAAACCGGGAGACTGGGCCATGACCCGGCATCGACAGACTGGACACCATCCCGGAGCCTTTGCGCTCCGGCGAAGGCTCCGCTGTGCCCAAGCCGCCATTCCAACCGTTGCGATGATCATCAGCACCGCTCGGCCACATCACTGGCAACACACGAAACCGGTTGTTGGCGGTGCAAACGTATCAGACGATACGCTCCCTCAAGCGACCAACGTAGGGAACAAGACCAGCCGGAAATAGAAATCCCCATAACACAGTATCTGCGGCACGCGGGTTCGGTCCTCGGGGACTTTCGTACGCCTGACGGCACCCGAAACTCTTCACGGAAGCGGACTGGCGGGTTATTGTAGTAGAAACGTAAAGCGGACATGACAGCTGCGCCCGGATGCGGACATTAACGGCCCGGAGCGGACGTTGGTGTGAACCCCAGCGAAGGACCGGAACGAGCCCAAGGTGGTCAATGGAAATTTATGCTGCGGGCGCAAGCAGGAATTCTCTTGGATTTCGAACGGGCTTTCTATATCAGCTCGCCATCAACCTCGCGGCAACCTCCGAGTAGACCATTAGATCCGCATATTTCTGATCCATGTCGAATAGGTTGGCATCATGCGGTCCGATGGCCCGGTCACCTACGCAGTCTGTGACAACAATCGGTCTGAAATTGTAGCTCACCGCGTCCACCACACTTGCCCGAACACAGCCGCTTGTCGTGCAGCCAGCCACAATGACCGTATCGACCTGCCTAGCGATCAGATTGCCGGCTAAGCCGGTATCAAAGAATGCGGATGCCTGTCGCTTTCGCACGATGAGTTCACCGGATCTCGGGGTCAGTTGATCGACAATTTGGCCGGCTGGAGCCTGTTCTGTAAACTGCGGAAGTCCGGTCGCTTTCAAACAGAACATGCCAACATCGGAGCCATCTATCGCATAAACCATCCGCGTGAAAACCACTGGGATGCCAACACGGCGGGCCACGTCGAGCAGCTTTACCGATTGCGCGGCAGCCGCTGCAATATTACCGCCGCCGAACTGATCGGGATCGATGAATCCATTGACAAAATCGACAATAAGCAGCGCTGGTGATGTGCCAAAGCCGACGGAACCTCCGTAGCCTTGTCGCTGATAAATATCCGGACCGTTCATGGCAATCTCTGATCCATGGTTGCAACCCGTGGATCATACCAGCAAACCCTGCAGTTCCACTACCTCAACTTTGCGGTCGACAAAGCGAAAAAGCCAATTCTCCGCACAGCAAATTGGGCGCGTCAGCTTTGTCCGCACTACCGCCAATTGTTCCAGGCGCATCAAACGTCAGCTCCCCGCCCATCCTGTGAAATTGCTTCGCCTCAAATGGATGTTTGCTTTTGGGCGCAGGCTTCATGAGGCGAACGTCCGGAATGGCTAAGGTTTTCGGGTGCCGTTAGGCGTACGAAAACCTCTCATGCAGGAACCCGCGGTCCGCGCATTGCAGGCTATGGGGTTTTGTTTTTTTCGGCAGGTCTGGGGCAGTTACGATCAGCAACAATTGGTGGGCAGATCGGGGTGCGCAATGGCCTTTCCGGCGTTAGAGCAGCGCTTGTCGCATTGGCCTGTTGCGGGTTTGCGCGGCTGAGAGCCGTCCTGTTTTCGCAGAGCGCAAGCCGTCTCATCGGCTGATGCCGTTGCAGGGCGGCCGGTTGATCGAACAGGCCATGCCGGGTCATGGCGCAGTCTCCCGGGTTGACGCGGCACAGTGCGGGGGTGCGCGGGGCTGTTGCCAGCGGGCGAAGGTCTCGATGATGATCATGCGTCCACCACAGCAAGGGCATGGTGGCCGAGTATCGGACACCTCTGGCGCGTCGTCTTCGGGTACTGTAGCGACGCTCAGCAATGCGCGTGCACGATCGAGACTGGCCTTGCGAGAGGTGCCGGCAAGGAGGCCGTAATGGCGAATACGGTGGAAGCCGCGCGGCAGGACATGGAGCAGGAAGCGTCGGATGAACTCGTCGGTGGCGAGGGTCATGACCTGCTGCCGGTCGGTGCCGCCACGGCGGTAATCCTTGTAGCGGAAGGTGACCTTGTTCTCGTCGAAGCCGATGAGGCGGCGGTTCGAGATGGCGACCCTGTGGGTGTAGCGCGCCAGATAGGCGAGTACCGCTTCCGGTCCGGCGAAGGGCGGCTTGGCGTAGACGATCCAGCGTTTGCTGCGCACAGGCTTCAGGTGACGCAGAAAGACGCCGCGGTCCGCCAAATGGGCCATAGATCCGAAGAAGGCGAGCCGGCCGGCATCGTGGAGCGCGATCAGCCGGGTCAGGAACAGGCGACGGAACAACTTGCCCAGGGCGCGCACCGGCAGGAGGAATGCGGGGCGTGACGATATCCAGCGCGTTCCGTCGAGGGAGATGCCGCCGCCCGGCACAATCATGTGCACATGGGGATGGTGGGTCATCGCCGATCCCCAAGTGTGGAGCACCGCTGTGATGCCGATGCGGGCGCTGAGGTGCTTCGGGTCGGCGGCGATTGTCAGCATCGTCTCTGAGGCAGCCCGGAACAACAGGTCGTAGACCAACGCCTTGTTCTGGAAGGCGATGGAGGCGATCTCGGCGGGCAACGTGAAGACGACGTGGAAGTAGCCGACCGGCAAGAGGTCGGCCTCCCGCTCGGCGAGCCAAGCGCGCGCGGTGGCACCCTGGCACTTGGGGCAGTGCCGGTTGCGGCAGCTGTTATAGGCGATGCGCCAATGCCCGCAGTCCTCGCAGGCCTCGACATGTCCGCCCAAGGCAGCTGTGCGGCACTGTTCGACCGCCGACATCACCTTGAGCTGGGCAAGGCTCAGGTGTCCTTCATGGGTTGCCCGGTAGGCGGGACCGGCAGCGCGGAAGATGTCAGCGACCTCGATTGAGGTGCGCACTTGTTCACTCGGGCGGCGTCTTGCCTTCCATCAGCGCCATCAGCCGATCGAGAGGCCCCGCAACCGCGTGGATCGTTCGGGTCGAGACCTTGGCGTAAAGGGCGGTTGTCTCAAGCTTGCTGTGTCCAAGCAGAACCTGGATGACCCTGATATCGGTGCCGTCCTCCAGAAGGTGTGTGGCGAAGCTGTGCCGTAATGTATGCGGGCTGACACGTTTGCGGAGGCCGGCGACCTCGGCCGCTTCCTGCACTGCGCGATGCAATTGCCGTGACGAGATCGGATCGGTGCAACTGCGTCCCGGAAACAGCCAGCCATGGGGCAGCATCACGCCGCGCCGCTTTCCTTCGCGCCACCATACACGCAAAAGCTCCAGGAGTTGCGGTGAGAGCATGGCGTTGCGGTCCTTGCGTCCCTTGCCCTGTTCGACGCGGATCAGCATGCGGGTCGAGTCGATATCGTCGACCTTGAGATGCGCGACCTCGGAGACGCGCAGGCCCGCGCCATAGGCAACACCGAGCGCTGCCTTGTATTTGATGCCCGGTGCCGCCTCGAGCAGTTGAGCGGCTTCCTCCACACTCAACACCTCGGGCAGCTTGCGCGGGTTGCGGGTGATCACCAGAGTTCGCGACAGATCCCGTCGGTTCAGCGTTACTGTGAACAGGAAGCGCAGCGCCGAAACCGTGCTGTTGATCGTCGCCGGACCTACGCCGGTCTCATGCTGGTGCAACTGGTAGTGCCGGATGTCCTCCGTGGTCGCGGTGTCGGGAGGACGCCCGAGGAAAGCGGCGAAGTTCCGGACGTGGCGAACGTAATCCTGCTGTGTATGGGAGCCCAGGCCCCGCATCACCATGTCTTGCTGCATGCGCTGGCGTAGCTGTGTGATCGGGGCTTCGGTCTGAAAGGTCGTCATGTTGAGTTCCTCCGGTTGAAAGGAACTCCATGCTCGGACCTTTGCCTCTACCTGCCCAGAGCCTCAGAGAAATCCACCAAACCGCGCCACGTGCACCCTCCCGCGAAGCGGGTTCGTGCATGGGGGCGCAAAGCGGACTGGCAGTTCACAAGTTCAGCCCGTCTATTCTGGGACCGGATACTGACTGGCCAGTTGCGTCCGAAAAGTCATTTAAGCGGTCGTTCACGCTGAGCTAGTTCGCGGTTGGTTTTGGCCTGAGGCGGACGTTCAAGGACGAAAATCACACTCTGGAACACGTTTGCAGATAGCGAGCAGAACGGTTGAAAAACAGTCAATCAGCCTTCACCCTACCTTAGGTTACCAATGTGTCAGGGAATGCCACCATTCATTTTGTGAAGACGAATTCAAAAGACTGTTCTACTTTCGTGCATTCGCTCTTTGAAAGTTCCAGTTGTTTTGTAGCGACGATATTCTGTTGTGCAAGTAACGCAAGCATTTGGGTCAGCGCCATGAAAGTATGACTTGTTCCAGTTCCTGATTGAACCTCGTTGGTCGATTGTTGCTAGCGCATGCTGCGGGTATGCTGTAGCCTTGAGTAATTAAAGGGTGGTGACTGGAGAGGTTACCCATACCCGGCAGAACTACTTTCCTGATATGCGATGAGCGGCTGAACTCTCAGGGCGTCCAATTTTTCCCCTTCCATGGCTTCGACGCATTGCAACTATTTGGAGCAGTCTGTCGAGTTGTGTTGATGCCTAAGCAGCAATACGATCATGCGCCACGTTTAACAGACAAATGAAAATTCGTTCGAGCAAACCATGTCACCATCCAGCAGCAATTCAATAAAGATAGCCAGCTTGTTCTCCAGAACCGGTGTCACCGCGATCACTGAGAAGAGTTTGGGCAATGCCGTTGCTTTGGCGGTGAAGGAAATTAATCAAAACGGTGGTGTGAACGGCAGATTGCTTGATCTCGAGGAGTGCGATCCAAAATGTGATATCAGGCTGTACAGATCCGAAACGCAGCGCCTCATAGACAGCGGCGTTTCCACGATTTTCGGCTGCTACATGTCATCAACCCGGAAGGTCACGCTACCGATCATCGAACAGCAAGACAAACTGCTGTTCTACCCGACTTTTTACGAGGGATTCGAATTTTCCCCGAACTGCATCTACTCTGGCGCAGTTCCCAACCAGAACTCCATCTGGCTCGCAAATTACCTGCTCGAAAATTATGGCGACACGTTCATTCTTGTCGGTTCGAACTATGTTTTCCCTTATGAATCCAACCGTGTGGTGCGCGATTTTATTGCCAACCGCAATGGCTCAGTACTTGACGAAATCTATATTCCTTTGAGCCCCACTCAAGCCGAGATCGACAAGGTAATAGACAGGATCAAATCAGCCGGTCCCGTTGTGGTAATTTCCACGATCGTAGGCGAAGGCCTTGTGTCGTTCTATCAGTCCTATCAAAAGGCCGGCATTGATACATCCATAAGTCCAATCGGTAGCGTAATAACCGGTGAAGTTGAGTTCGAGGAGGTGGGGCTTGAGGCATCCATCGGGCACGTTACGTCCGCGCCTTACTTCAGTTCCATCAAAAGCACTCAAAATGCCAGATTTGTCGCGCTCTACCGTGAAAGTTTCGGTGCCGGGAGCCCAATCTCCGCGGCAACGGAAGCGGCCTATATGCAGGTGCACCTGTTTGCCGAGGCTGCCCGCTGCGCGGGTTCTAGCGATCGTGAGAGCATTCTCCGAGTGCTTCCGACTTTCAGCCTGGATGCGCCACAGGGTTCGGTTCGGGTCAGCCGAGAAAATCATCACACCTATCTGTGGCCAAAAGTGGCGGTTGTGAATGGCAAGGGCGAATTCGATATCGTGCAGAATGCACAGACGTCGATTCGACCCGATCCCTACCTGATTGATTTCGACCAGACCTTTGGCCAGGAATTTTCTTCGTCTCTGCCGCTACGCTCGGGCATTCCTAGCTGATGGCGTTCAAGCTCAAAGACCTTCGTGACCTTTCTGTCGTCGTTTTTCATCCGCCAGACAGGGATGGACAGGCTCTCCTGGACCAGCTCACGCGGATCGGTTGCCGTGCAGAAATACTCTGGCCACCGTCAAGGCCTCTTCCTGCGAGCACCGAAATCGTTTTTGCAGGCGTTTTTTTTGATACGCAGCGGGAACTAAAGTCAGTTCTCAGGAAATTCAAGGGCTCTCCGCCAACCATAATTGCCATTGTAAATTATGAAAATCCGGCGATGTTGCAGATTGTGCTTGAGCTTGATGCCTACGCGGTCATTTCCAAGCCGATCAAGGAATTCGGCATGCTGACCAACCTTGTGTTGGCCCGCTCGAAGTGGGAACAAGTCCGGCAACTTTCAAACAAAAACAATCGCTTGGAAAAAAAGTTACTGGCTCAGAAGAAGATAGCTGATGCCAAGCGGATCATCATGGATGCGCATGCTGTCAACGAGCAGGAAGCCTATAGCATCCTGCGCAGTGAGGCGATGACAAAGCGGGTTTCGATCGAAGAGATGGCCATTACCTTCATCAACGCAAATAATCTCTTGTCAAAGCGTAAAACTAATATATAGTTTAAGTATTGGCGGGCCAACGACGCCCCGCAAAACTCTCACAGAAAAACTGACTGATACTATTGCGATTAATGCGCCTAAAGAATAGGCATATTATTTGTAAAATAGGAAAGCTAGACTTTGGAAGCGCGAAGCCATCGCATTCGTGAGCAGTAATTCTGTGACTTTTGCTAAACTTTAAGTGATGAATACATGTGCTGCGATGCACAAATATAGATCATCACGCTCAGCAAGTTCCGCACGCTTGCCGCAAGCCTCAACTGAAAAATTTGTCTCATCAAATCAACCCCTTGCGACAAGAAACATCGCAATCGTTGGCGGTGACGGGCTCGAACAGGCTGAGGAAAAAAATTTCACTGTGATGAAAAATCAGGCTGGAGAAAGTCCGTACGACCACCCTGTATCCCGGTGACTGAGATTGATCGCAAACTGAGAGGACTAGCAGATATGTCTATCACTCGACGCAAGTTGCTGAAAACATCCGCGCTCGGCGCAACGGCCCTGGCAGCCCCACATGTATGGCTGCCCGGCTCGAAAGAGGCGTGGGGTGCAACGCTCAAGGACGGCGAACCGATCAAGGTGGGGTTGCTGTTCTCTCTCACCGGCGCTCTTGCGGTACCCGAAGAAGATTCCACCCTGGTCATGCAATACGCGATTGACGAAATCAACGCAGCAGGCGGTGTCGCCGGCCATCCGATCGAGCCGGTGATCGTCGATGCAAAATCCGATTTCAAAGTCTATTCCGAAAAGACGCGCGAGCTTATCCTGCGCGATAAGGTCATCTCGATTTTTGGTTGTTACACCTCTGCAAGCCGGAAAGCCATCCTGCCGATCGTGATGCAAAGAGACAACCTGCTTTTCTATCCGACTTGTTACGAGGGCGCGGAGTGCACGCAAAATACAATTTGCACAGGGCCGCTCGCCAACCAGCACTCGTTTGACCTGATACCTTACATGGTCAAGGAATTCGGACCCCGCGTTTTCTTTGTGGGCTCCAACTATGTCTGGCCGAAAGAATCCAACAAGAATGCGAAGGTCTGGCTGGAGCGTGCCGAAGGTGAGCTTCTTGGTGAAGAGTATATCCCACTTGGTTCTTCTGAATTCGGGCCGGTGCTTGAGAAGATCCGGGCCGCCAAACCCGATTTCATTTTCTCCACCGTTGTGGGTGCGTCCGACATTGCCTTCCATCGCCAATTCAAGCAGGCAGGCCTAGATGCCGAAACGATGCCGATTGCTTCGCTGACGACCGGTGAAATTGAAACCAAGGCGATGGGCGCTGAGTTTGGGGCCGGTCATTTCCTGTCCGCTCCATATTTCCAGAACATGATCAATCCAACGAACGAGAAGTTCGTCGAAGGGTTCCTCTCCAGCCCCTACGGAAAAAACGGCACGACTCATTACAATATGGAAGAAACCTACATCTCGGCATACGTGTTCAAATATGCGCTTGAAAAGGCAATTGCCGAAGTCGGTATCGATGACGTTACGCCGCCCAAAATTCGGGACTCCGCAGCCGGTGTGCGAGTGGAGGCGGATGTCTCCCCGGAAGGTCTTATCTGGATCGACGAAAACAACTTCAATACCTGGTTGGTGCCAAAGATTGGCCAGTGCCAATCCGACGGTAGCTTCAAGATTGTAAAGGAAGCCCCCGAGCACGTCGCACCGGATCCATATTCGATCTATCCGGATATCGGGACGTGTACTGCCGAGGGGCTCAAGGCGCCCGACGGCACAATAAAAACAGACGTTATCTAAGTTCCAAGACCGCAGGCGGGCTAAACCCTCCCTTGCCCGCCTGCAACCCGTTTGATCTGACTGAAAGCAAGAGGGATCCTGATGGATATCGGCGCGATTTTGAGTGCTTTGGTTCTTGGATTGAGCATTGGCAGCGTGTTCTTGATCGCTGCCCTAGGACTAGCGATCATCTACGGCACAGCTGGCGTGATCAACATGGCGCATGGCGAATTTATCATGCTCGGGGCGTACAGCACCTATACGCTGCAGACCTATATCGGATTGCCGTTCTTTCTTTGCATACCCCTGTCCTTTGTCACTGTTGCCATCATCGGGCTGATTATCGAAAAATTACTCATAAGCTATCTCTACAACCGTCCGCTTGACACTTTGCTGGCAACCTGGGGCGTATCTCTCGTGCTGATGCAGGGGGTGCGGCTGATATTCGGCAGTGACCCGAAATATGTTCAAATGCCCGCGTTCCTTTCGACTAATCTCGACTTTGGACTTGTCAACGTTTCGACGTTCCGAGTGTTCGTTCTATTCGTCTGCTTGCTGCTGGTTGCTGCAACCTGGTTCGTCTTTTACCGCACCACATTCGGAGTAAAGGTCAGGGCCGTCACGCAAAACAAAGAGATGGCAGCCTCGTTCGGAATAAACTCGAGCCGAGTCTACACCATGACATTCGCGATCGGAGCGGGTCTTGCCGGTATGGCAGGCTCGCTGTTCGGTGCAATGAACATCGTGCTACCGACGATGGGTACGAGCTACGTCGTTGAAGCTTTCCTCATGGTGGTCGCAGGTGGGGGCGGTCTTCTTGGCAGCATTCTGGCGAGCGGTCTAACCGGTCAGATCCAGTCCATCTTTGCCTTTGTCTACAACGACACGTTCGCGAGATTTCTCGTTTTCATTCTGATTGTCGTGTTCCTGAGGTTCCGGCCGCACGGAATGATCAGTACCGGAGCCACCCGGCGCTAAGCAGGCGTTCGCCGCAGGACATATGCACCGCAAAGCCGGTTTTACGGAGTTATAGAAATCGTGAGACAGAATCCATTTCACAACGCGAAACTGCAATGGGGGAGTTATGCTGTTTTCTTCGCGTTGTTGGCAATGATACCCACGCTGCTGGACGACGATTTCCTGCTGAATCAGCTGTCCACATATGGCGTCTACGGCATATTGGCACTGTCGCTCAGCCTCTGTTGGGGGTTTGGCGGGATCCTCAACCTGGGGCAGGGCATTTCTTTCGGGCTCGGTGCCTACGGCATGGCAATGACCATGCAGATGCAATCGCAAGACGAAGCGGATCCCATACCGCCTTTCATGCTTAATAACGGACTCGATGAACTGCCGACTATCTGGGAACCGTTTTCCCACACTGGTACCGGTATTTTTCTAGCGCTTCTGGTTCCGACGCTCTACTGCGTCGTGTTTGGCGCGTTGATGTTCCAAGCACGCGTCTCGGGGCCATTTTTCGCCATTATGACCCTCGCAATGTTGAGTGCGATCTACACGGTCTTTATTGATCTGCAGCCATACACAAACGGTGTCAATGGAATAACGCCACCGCAAATACTTGAGCTTGGATCATTGTCGGTTGATCCTTACTCGAAAACGTCTTTTTGGATGGTTTATCTCACTCTGCTCGTCTGCACGGTCGTGGCGAAACTGATCACACAGAGCAAGTTCGGACTGATTGTTCGAGCGCAGAAGAACGATGCTGAGCGTGTCCGTTTTCTTGGTTACAACGTCGCGGTCTACGAAACCTTCATCTATGCCATATCTGGCCTGATGGCAGCTCTCGCCGGATGCTGTTTTGCAGTTTTGACGCAATACGTCTCGCCCGGTCAATTTGACGTAAGTTTCAGCATCTCCATGGTGATCTGGGCAGCTATTGGCGGGCGTGGGTCCCTGCTCTGGGCAATTCTCGGTGCCTTCATCGTGCAGGGAGCACAAAGCTACCTCGGTGACGAGTTTCTCAATACCTGGATCCTCATCCTTGGCTTCTTTTTCATCCTAGTCGTGCGCTTTCTGCCCGGTGGCCTGGCGGGGCTCGTCGAGCTGATCCTTGGACGGTTGGCTTCTATAGGGCTAACCAGGCCCGGGGATGTCGGCCAAAGCGTCAAGTCTGCAGAATAAAAGGGCTGAACATGGTTGGTGTACTGGAAATCAGAAATCTGCAGAAAAACTTTGACGCAGCAAAAGTCATTAACGACTTCAGCATGTCCGTTATCGAGGGCACCCTTTGCTGTCTGGTCGGACCGAACGGAGCCGGAAAAACCACAACCATGGACCTGATAACGGGACGGCTGAAGCCGACTTCCGGCAACATTGTTTTCCGCGGCGCTGCGATCACGGGTGACAGCGAGCATCTTATCGCGCGCAGAGGCTTGGGGCGAAAGTTCCAAATTCCGTCGATCTTTAAGGAACTGACGGTCGCACAGAACCTTGAAGTCGCTTTTTGCCAAGAAGTCAGTGCGTTGCAAAATCTTTTCAGCTTTTCACGAAAGCAAAGCGATGAGCGAATGCATGCGGTGGCCAATATGGTTGGTCTCTCGGAGCGGTTGGCAGTGATTGCCGGTACGTTGTCGCACGGTGAGACCCAATGGCTCGAAATTGGCATGGTGCTGATGCAAGACCCGGCTCTTTTGCTGTTGGATGAACCTGTTGCTGGAATGACCGAACACGAAATCGCCAAAACAGTGGAGATCCTGAACGAACTGAAAAAGACCAAGACGCTGATTGTCGTCGAACATGACATGGGTTTCGTCAGGGAGATCGCCGATGAAGTGATCGTCATGCACATGGGGTCCCTGCTGGCACGGGGAACGATCCAGGACATCGAAAAGGATGAACGGGTCAGAGATGTTTATCTCGGAACGGAGGATCATTGATGCTTCTGGATCTAAGAAATGTCTCCTCCTACTACGGCGAAACCCGCATTCTGCGAAATGTCTCGCTTGGCGTTGCGAAAGGTAGTTGCTTGTGCGTGCTCGGCCGAAACGGTGTTGGTAAGACGACGCTGGTCAGAACGATCATGGGACTGACGGACAAAACAGAAGGTGCGATCGGTTTGTCCGGGACCGACATCGCGCAACAGCGGACAGACGAGCGTGCCAAATGCGGCATTGGCTACATTCCTCAGGGGCGGCAAATCCTCGGGAAGTTTACGGTTCGCGAAAACATCCTGCTGGGAACTTTTGCGCGTAGGGAAACGACTGAGAAGATACCTGACATATGCTTGGATCTCTTTCCCTATCTCCGGGAAAACCTGGGCCGTCGCGCAGGTTTGCTGTCCGGTGGCCAGCAGCAACAACTGGCCATTGCCCGCGCCCTTGCCGTCGATCCGCAGATCCTCCTCCTGGACGAGCCCACCGAAGGCATTCAACCGAACATCGTGGCAGAGATCGGCGAGACGCTGCAGATGCTCAACAAGGAGCTCGGTATCTCGCTCATTTTGACCGAGCAACACATCAAGGTTGCCCGGAATCTCGGTGATGCCTTTGTCATGATCGACAACGGGCGCGTGGTGGAATCCGGAGGTATTTCCGAACTGACCGACGATGTCGTGGAGCGTCATATGACGGTCTGACCGGCATCAGGCAATAAGCAAACTCAAGAGAGAGGGGAAGACGACATGATCAAGATACCGCCCAAAGGCAGCCCTGAACGGGATGCCCTGATCGCCGAGCACCGGGCCTGCATTGATTCCATGAAGGGTGTTGCCGGCTGTTCGATCCTCAAGTGTGGCACACCCGGAGACACGACCGAGATCAGCGGCGGTGTCCATGAAAGCCCTTTGCTGAAACGTGTCCTGATGCGAATGCGAGGCGAAAACACACCCGGCAAACTCATCGTCATCTGTACGAAGGTCGAAGAAGAATGGAAGATCGCGCGTCTATCCGGCATACGCGGTGTCCCACCCGAGTTCATTGACGACAAGGTCTATACGGACGAGCAAGAAATCCAGCACGAAATATTTCTTATGCGTCTGGACGAGTTGCCGGAGTCTGCAGGTATGCCGGAAGACTATCACGAAGGCTGGAAACGCCGGAACGACAACTGGCCAGCGACCTGAGCTTAGCTGTAGCTGCGGCCTGACCTGAAGGGCTGCATTTTTAACATTCTGCAAGAACGGCAACGCGCTTCGGCGCGAACGGGGAAGTTATGCCCGGTCGCAGGAAGCGGCCCCGTTCAGAGTTGGGAGAGTTTTTATGACTGCAATGAAACTGACGGGCTATGCCGACAAGTTCGGTGTGAACCCCGGTGGAACCATCAAGTTTTACGTCAATTGCGACGGGCCTACGAAGTATAAGGCCGAGATCGTTCAGATGATCAATGGCGACACCAACCCGAGAGGGCCGGGCTTCATTGAAAAGCCCGTACCGGGCGGTCTGGCTGAAACTTTTGCAGGCAAGAAGCAGATCATTCACAGCGGTTCCTACGGCTTTGTCGAGGACACGAAGGCGCTGAACGTCGAGAGCTTCACATTGCAGTGCTACGTTTGGCCGACAACGCCAATCACGCACCCGAAATACTGGAAACACGGCGCTCAGGGTCTCGTCACCAAATGGGCAGGCGGCAAAGGATACGGTCTTTTCATCAACGATAAAGGCCACGCTGAAGCGCGTGTCAATGGGGAGAAGGTTGAGAGTCCGACACCGCTGCGGGACCACGCCTGGCACTTCCTTGCAGCGACTTTCGATGCGGCGACCGGCAAACTGACGCTTATCCACGAACCCCAGATCCAGTATGCGCTCGATCCAGTGATTGAACCCATTGAAAAGACACTGTCGGGCGGGATCGAAAACACATCCCTTCCTCTGGCACTTGCAGCCTATACCGTGGAGGCGACCGATGATCCCTTGGCAAAGTCCTCGCTGCCGGCCGGCGTCGTGTTCGCTGGAAAATACAACGGCAAAATCGACTCCCCGCGTCTTTGTTCCAGGGCTCTGACTCGCACGGAAATCGAAATGATGAAACTCGGCGCACAGCCGGGTCTAACGGAACGGCGCAACAGCGGGCCTACCGGAGCACTTTCGGAGGTCACCGTCGGGGCCTGGGACTTCTCGGTCGGTATCGACAGTATCATGGCGACCGACTGTGGCCCTTATCGACTCGATGCAACACTCGTCAATTGTCCAACGCGCGCGATGACCGGCTACAATTGGTCGGGTACGGTGTTCGATTGGAAACAAGCACCCGAGCAATACGGCGCCATTCACTTCCACGACGATGATGTCGACAATGCGCGCTGGGATGTCGACTTTGAATGGACCGTTCCCGAGGATTGCTCGAGCAAGTTCTACGCTGCGAAGCTGACGACCGAAGATGGTGACGAGGACTACATCCCGTTCTGGGTAGTACCGGAAGTCGGCAAGGAACAGTCCAAGATTGCCTTCATGGTGCCGACGATCAGCTATATGGCTTACGCAAACGAGCATGTCGCGTGCAATGCCGGTGGCGCGGAACTGTTCATCTATCGGGTGCCAATCATGCAGCACCAGAACATGTTTCTGTCCGAACATAGGGAATATGGCGGCTCGATCTACGACACTCACACGGACGGGTCAGGCATCTGCCTGTCGTCGCGCCTTCGGCCGATCCTGAGCATCAGGCCTAAGTACGATCACTTCCTCGCGCAGGCACCGTGGCAGTATCCCGCTGATCTCCACCTGATCTACTGGCTCGAAACAATGGGCTATGAGTACGATGTCTTCACGGATGAGGACTTGACCTACGACGGTGTCGCCCGGATTGAAAACTACAATGTGATCATCACGGGCTCGCATCCGGAACACAACTCGGGCACCCAGCTCGATGCGCTTCACAACTACACGCAGCGAGGCGGACGGCTCATGTATATGGGCGCTGATGCCTGGTACTGGATCCATTCCTTCCACCCGGCCTACGAAGATCTCGGCCGGGGCGTGATCACAGAAATGCGGCGATGTGAGTCCGGCATACGAACATGGCGCGCCGATCCAGGTGAGTACTATCACCAAGGCACCGGCGAACTGGGCGGCATGTGGCGCTATCGCGGCCGGTACCTGCATTCCGTTGCCGGTGTAGGCATGTCGTCCGAAGGTTTTGATATCTCCTCCTACTTCTCCCGTACGCCAGAGAGCAACGACGAGCGTGTCAGTTGGGCATTCGAAGGTATCGAGTACGACGAGAAACTCGGCAATTTCGGTCTGGTCGGCGGCGGCGCAGCCGGTCTTGAACTCGATATTGTCGACACCATGCTCGGTTCGCCCCCGCACACGCTCACGGTCGCGACGTCTGCGGGGCGGCACACGGAAGCCTATCTGCTCGTGATGGAAGACTTCGGCTTCAACCAACAGGGGCTCGATGGAACGACACATCCGCGCGTCAGAGGTGACATTGCCTATCACGAAACGCCTAACGGTGGCGCGTGCTTCTCGTTCTCGTCGATTGCCTACTGCGGCTCTCTGCCCTGGAACAATTGCGAAAACAACATTTCGAAGCTGACGGCGAATGTTCTCGATCGCTTCATGGTGTCCGGACCGCTGCCGCCGCCGCCAGCGGACGCGATCAAGTATCGCGGTCGCGCTGACCACTGACCGTGCGATCTAAACCGCAGAGTCGCGGCGCATTTGTGATGCCGCGACCCCGCCAGGTCGTGCACAGACAGGAGACAGGAAATGGCGAGAAGACCAGACCTCGGCTTTTTCGAGGGTGATATCGACTTACAAAAAGCGTCCACATGGCAGGCAGCAAGCGGACCTTTTGAGGAAGCGCGGAAGATCGATCCTTTGATCTATCGCTCCCTCACGTTTTCGCTTCTGGAGAATGAAGCCATATGGACGCGAGACTGGATTTTTGTGGGGACCACCGACGACATTCCCGAAGCCGGAGACCTGCTCCCCTATACGATCGGAAATCACGGGATCCACATCCAGCGGATGCCCGACGGATCGCTGGAAGGCCGGTTCAACAATGCCCAACATGGCGGTTGCCGCTTCGTCCCATTGCAGTGCCAACAAGGCAGCAAAACGAAGTGTTCCTTCACCTCTTGCGGCTATAGCCGCGACAGGGGGGCGATTTCTGCGGCGCAGGGTGAAGCTTCCGAAACGTTGATGTACCAGTATGTCGGGTTGAGGCCCGAACGTCTTCTGCGCATTTCCGTGGCCCGACAAGACAAACTCCTGTTTGTCAATCTCAACGGCCCGAACGAGCGGTTTGAAGTTGCGCAACTTGCCGGGAGCGACATCTTGCAGGCTTGCCGCTTCTCTGAGCGGATTGGCGCAACGACAAAAGAATACAGATGTAACTGGAAGACATTGGCAAATGCCCTCTTTGCCCACGTCGAAAGTTGTTGTCGCGACGGTCTGGTGTCGCTCTCAGCAGACATCGCGGTTGAAGACGGCACTGGGGTACAAGAGCAGGTATCCGCAACCTGGTTTTACCCGAACCTGATCCTGCTGCAAGCCGGCAACTACGTTGCAACGCTTGGCCTTCAACCGACAGCGCTGGAAAAGACCTTGTGCCGCATCCAGCTCTTTGCCAGCGGCACCATGACGAGCACCAACCAGCGCGAAACCGCTGAACGTCTGATTGAAATCGTGGGCACAACCGCCGAGGCAGTTCAGTCAAAATCCACTGCCTCTAGCCCGTTGCCGATGGATGATGCCGAGACACGAGAAAACCTTTCGCTGCAGGCGCACTGGGCACAATCCGTGCTGATCAGCCGGGTCCTGGCCATGCCGGAAGTGGAAGCACATGACCCCATGTTTCAGCCGCTCAAGAACTATCTGATCTAGCTGTTTCCGGAGGAACGCTTCATGACTGACATGCCGACAGCACCGACCATTGCCGATGGCATCGCCCATTACGTCGAGGGTGCATTTGATGCGGCGGCGGATATTTTCTGCAGGCTTTCGAACGAAGGTGACGCCGAGGCCATGATGTGGCTGGGGTCGTGCTACGCCAACGGAGAAGGCAAGCCGAACTCCGTGAAGGATGCATTCAAGTACTATCTTCTTGCGGCTGAAGCCGGTCAGGCACAGGCAATGACCAACGTGGGCGCGATGCTCGTCAATGGGCAGGGTTGTAAACGGGATCTCGACGAGGGAATAAAATGGCTGGAAGCTGCTGCCAATCTGAATGACGCTGGTGCACAGTTCAACCTCGCCACACTTTTCTCCGCCGGCAAGGACGTGGACATCGAGATAGACCGGGCTGCGGGCTGGTACAAGAGAGCGGCCGAACAGGGGCATTACCCGTCGCAGGCACGTCTTGGATATTGCTATCAGCATGGCGCGGGTGTCGAGAAGAGCCGTGTAAACGCTTATCTCTGGTATGCGCTTGCCGCGCAACACGGAGTCGGCACCGCGCTCAGTTCCCTTGAACGCATCATGGGCGAAATGTCCGCGGAGGAAAAACGGGAGGGTGCAGCCCTCATCCAGTCCTGGCGGCGCAAGACGGCAGCAGTCTCCAGCCAGGCTGTCCTTGATCCGACATTGCAGTGAGGATCGAGATGGAGCAGACCTACAGCGTTCAGCAGATCAAATTCGAGCTTCTAACCTATCTGCGTGAATTCGGCAGCAATGGTCCTGACTGGACCATCCAGTTGGCAACCGGCACCGACGACGATGCTGTGCAGGCCCTTGAGGAAGGGGGGGCGGAACGCACGATCTGGATTTGCAAACCGACCCTCAGTCCCAAGGCCGCTGGCATTATTCGGGATCACATGGTGTCCCGTTTCGGAATGAAGTCTCCAGACGCGGCGCAACCCATGGAAACACCGGGCCCCGAGCACAAATGGATTTTGATGTACCGGGAGGCGACACCCGATGCCTTTGCCTGATGCTCGTCCCGGTTCACTTCGGCGCACTGCTCTGACTGTTGCCGCGTTGCAGGGAGGCGATCATGCTGCTTGTTGACCGCATCATCGGAGACAGATCCGACGCGTCGTTGAGCCATCAGCTTCACCAACTTGAACATGCCCATGCAGTCGACTTTCTGGTGCTGCCCAGGAATGAGCTGTCTCGCCGTAGGTTTCGTGCGCGCTCCGAAGACGGGCTGGACGTTGCCATAACCCTGCCACGCGAGGAAAAGCTGTTCGACGGTGCGATACTTGCGCTCGATACGAGCTCGGCGCTTGTCGTGAAGGTGGAGGCAGACAACTGGCTACGTCTTCGGCCTGCGGACATGGCTGCGGCATTGCAGGTCGGCTTTCATGCCGGCAATCTTCATTGGCGGGTACGCTTCGACGGCGACGATCTGCTTATCGCCGTTGAACAGGAGCTCAAATCCTACCTTGATCGTCTCGAAGACCTGATAAAAAACGGCACCGTGATGCCGATAGAAAGCGGGGAAGACGGATGACGTCTCCGCTGACATTGCTGCGGCTTCTGCAGTGCAACGACAGTTCGTTTCCTTCGGGTGCTTTCGCTTTCTCCAGCGGCCTCGAAACGCTTGTCCAGGAAAAGCGCGTCAGTGGCCGTGCGGACCTCGAACGCATCATTGCAACGCAGATTCTTCCGCGCTGGCTGGCGTTCGACCGTTTTTTTCTAAACCAGGCTTTCGATAGTGCGTCCTCCTGTGCAGATACTTCTCCCGAGGACTGGAAAACACTTTCGGCTGTGGATGCTGAATGCCACATACATAATACAATCGACGCATTGGCTGTGGCCTCACGCCGTATCGGGCGCTCGCTCCTAAATGTGCACGCCCGGATAGGCACACCAGGAGCGACAGGCTACAAAGACTACATCATCGCAGAGGCGGCCGGACACAGTGCCGGCTATGAGCCGGTCGTTCTCGGGCTGATCTCAAGCGCCCTGCAGTTCGACAGGTGTCACGCGGAAGCGGTGGCTCTCAACAATTGCCTGCTCGGCGTGACATCTGCTGCCATTCGCCTTGGACAGATCGGTGCGATTGAAGCCCAAGCTTTGCTCGCTGAAGTTTCTGGCCTGGCAGCGGAGGCGCTAACGCAGCCGGCGCCGGCTTTCCCTAGCAGTTTTTCCCCCCTGGGCGACATTGCCATCATGCGCAAGGCGCAAAGCGGCGCAAACCTTTTTGCAACATGAGTACCGGAAAAAATCATGCTTCTGACGCCGACCGAACTTGAGAGACTTACCATCTTTTCCGCCGCCGAACTGGCGCGCAAAAGGCGCGCGCGCGGTAGACTGTTGAACGCTCCGGAAGCTGTTGCGATCATCTGTGACGAGATCCTTGAAGGCGCCCGTGACGGCCGCTCTGTCGCCGAGCTCATTTCGTTCGGTTCGACTATCCTCTCGCAGGATGACGTGATGCCAGGAGTGGTTGACCTCATTCCGATGCTACAGGTCGAAGCGACCTTTCCGGATGGAACGAAACTCGTAACTGTTCATGATCCCGTCCGTCCGGGCAAAAACGAGCCAGACGTTTCTGTCGGCATACCGGGTGAAATCCGCGCTGCGGCGGGCACGATCGATCTGAATGCAGGCCGCGAAACAACGAAGCTCCATGTCGTTAACAACGCCGACCGACCAGTCCAGATCGGAAGTCACTTTCACTTCTTCGAGGTCAACAGGGCCCTGGAGTTTGACCGCGAGAAAAGCTTCGGATTCCGCCTCGACATTCCGGCGGGCACGGCGGTTCGGTTCGAACCGGGCCAAAGCCGCGAAGTCGCGTTGGTGCGCTTCGGCGGGGCGCAGAAGATCGGTGGTCTCAACGCATTGACCAATGGACCTACCACTGACGCTGAAAAACAGGCCGCGCTGGAAAAGGCGCGGGCCGCCGGTTTCAAGGGAGCATAGTCGATGGTTGAAATCTCAAGATCTGATTATGCAGCGATGTTCGGTCCCACCAAGGGTGACGCGATCCGCCTCGGCGATACGGAGCTCTGGGCTGAGATCGAGTTCGACCATGCGGTCTATGGCGATGAATGCATGCACGGGGGCGGCAAGACCCTGCGGGACGGTCTGGGTCTTGTGCCGGGCAAGACAAGTGCGGAAGGCGTTCTGGACATGCTCATCTGCAACGTCGTCGTGATCGACGCCGTTGTCGGAATCGTGAAGGGCGACCTCGGCATCAAGGACGGAAAGATCGTCGGGATCGGCAAGGCCGGCAATCCGGATGTTATGGACGGGGTTGATCCGAGATTGCTTGTTGGAGCGTCCACAACGGTTCGGGACGCGGAAGGGCTGATCGCGACTGCCGGTGCGATTGACGTTCATGTGCATTTCGACAGTGCTCAGCTTGTCCAGCATGCGATGTCCAGTGGCATTACTACCATGCTGGGGGGGTCTCTCGGCCCGATCACGGTGGGGATCGATTCCGGCGGACCTTTCAACGTCGGCAAGATGCTGCAGGCCGCCGAAAACTGGCCAATGAACTTTGGCTTTCTGGGACGCGGCAACGCCCACAAACCGGAGGCTATGGTTGAGCAGATCAACACAGGTTGTCTGGGGCTGAAAATCCATGAGGACTGGGGCGCCATGCCGGCCGCCATCGACTGCTGCCTGAGCGTGGCCGATGAGCTTGACTTTCAGGTTCAACTCCACACCGACACTCTAAATGAAAGCGGGTTTCTGGAAGATACGCTCGCCGCCATAGGCGACCGGACGATCCATATGTACCACACGGAGGGGGCAGGCGGCGGCCACGCACCAGACATCATCCGCGTCGCAGGTGTCGCCAACTGCCTTCCGTCCTCGACCAACCCGACGAACCCATTCACGGTCAATACGTTTGATGAACACCTGGACATGACCATGGTTTGTCATCACCTCAATCCGTCCATTCCTGAGGACGTTGCCTTTGCAGAAAGCCGCATTCGAGCCCAGACGATTGCGGCTGAGGACATTCTGCATGACATCGGCGCGATATCCATGTTGGGGTCCGACAGCCAGGGGATGGGCCGCATCAACGAGGTAATCACCCGCACATGGCAACTCGCGTCAAAAATGAAGGTCCAGCGCGGCGCACTTCCGGAAGAACAGCTCGCGGGCGCCGACAATGAGCGCATCAAGCGCTACATCGCAAAGTACACGATCAACGCAGCCAGGAGTTTCGGGATCGATGCCCATATCGGCTCGCTCGAAGACGGGAAGATGGCTGATATCGTGCTGTGGCGGCCCGCCTATTTCGGCAGCAAGCCGGAGCTGATCGTCAAGGGTGGTTTCATCGCCTGGGGGGCAATGGGTGATTCCGCCGCCAGCCTCATGACCTGTGAACCTCTTCTTTTGCGTCCGCAATGGGGTGCTTTCGGACGGGCCGCGCAGGATTTGAGCGCGTGTTTTGTCAATCCGCGCGCCATCGAGAACGGTCTGGACCAAACGCTCGACCTGAAAAAGGCTCTCTTGCCAGCGTCCGGAACAAGAGTGCTTGGCAAGTCCGACATGCTGCATAACGACGCCTGTCCGCAGATCGACGTTGATCCGTCGACCTTCGACGTCTTCGTCGATGGCGAGCTGGCGACCTGCGAGCCTGCAACCGAACTGCCACTGGCCCAGAGGTACATGCTGAGATGAATATGCGTGACAGAATCTCCGGCCTTGGCGAGGCCTCGGTGACGAAGCCAATGAAAAGCCAGTATGCGGCTCGTATTGGCATTGGCGGGCCGGTCGGATCCGGAAAAACGGCTCTGATCGAGGCCCTGATTCCCTTGTTTTTGGAACGGGGAACAGATCTGGCGGTGATCACGAACGATCTGGTGACCAAGGAAGATGCGCGTCGCTTGCAGGCAAGCGGCCTCATCGACCCCGAGCGTGTTGTGGCGGTGGAGGCTGGTGCTTGTCCTCACACCGTCATTCGGGAGGATCCGACACTCAACATCGCGGCAGCGGATGATCTTGCGGCGACGTTTTCAGATCTCGATCTCATTTTGATCGAGAGTGGCGGTGACAACCTCGCCTCAACGTTCTCCCTTGATCTTGTCGATTGGTGGATGTTCGTGATCGATGTTGCGCAAGGGGACGACATTCCGCGCAAACGCGGTCCTGGAACGCTGCAATGCGATCTTCTCGTAATCAACAAGCTGGACCTCGCACCGCATGTATTGGTTGATGCCGAAGCCATACTTGCCGAAGCGTCAACCATTCGCGGCGAAAGACCGACGATCGGATGCGTATGCAAAGGCAGCGCGGTGCCAACCGGGTTGGATGACATCGTCGACCTGATTTGCGACCAGGTTCTTTTCACGGAAGCGGAGACCGTCGGATGAACGCTCCGCTTCCGGCGAAAACGTTGCGGACCATTCGAACGCCGGGAAGAAAACCGGTGGCGGCAAGCCTTTGCTTCCGCAGATCGCGAGGCAAGACGCATCTGTCACACCAGCTTGCGCCACATCCCTTTCACATTACCAGACCGTTTTACATGCATGGCGATCCGGAAGGCATGGCCACGCTCTACCTGCAATCAAGCGCCGGCGGTCTCTACAACGACGACGATCACAGCCTGGCAATCCGTGTCGAGAACCAGGCAAAGGCGCACGTCACCAGCCAGGCCTCGACAATCGTGCACGCCGGACACAATGGCGAAACCCGTCTCAGTGTGGACCTTGATGTCGGCACCGGCGGTTGCCTGGAATTCTGTCCCGATCCCGCAATCCTGTTTCCCACGGCCCGCCTGAAAAGTTCCGTCAACGCGAGGGTTGGCCGCGACAGTGTGCTGATGGTCTGCGATGCGCAACTCGCGCATGACCCGGAAGAACGCGGATCAGGATTTGATTATCTGGACAACGAGATCCGCCTCTCAGACACACAGGGAAATGCGTTCTTTGCAGATCGCACGTATGTTACTGGCGAAAACTGGATCAACGCAACTGGCGGCTATGCATGTGCCGGCACGTTTCTCTTTTGCGGCAGCGAGCAAAGCACAGCCGTTTCGATAGCCCTGGAGGCCTGTATTGCCGGATTTGACCCGTCAAGCATCTATGCCGGGCAAACGTTTGACCGGCACCGTTCCGTAGCGCTGGTGCGTCTCCTCGCCGCAACGGGAGCGGATCTCACGCGTGCGCTGCAAACGCTCTGGATGACAGCACGCGTTGCCTCAACAGGAGAGCTCCCCGTCCACCGCAAGAAGTAACACCGGTCCAACGACCCGCGAATGGCGTCAACCTGAAAGGAATGGAAGATGTACCACGGAGATATTTCGAGCAGCAACGACACCGTCGGCGTTGCCGTCGTCAATTACAAGATGCCCCGGATGCACACCAAGGCCGAGGTCATAGACAACTGCCACCAGATCGCAAACATGCTGAAGGGAATGAAGGTTGGTCTGCCAGGCCTGGATCTCGTTATCTTCCCGGAGTACTCGACGCACGGCATCATGTATGACGAGCGCGAAATGTATGAAACAGCCTCCGCTATTCCAGGTGAAGAAACGGCGATTTTCGCCGCAGCGTGCAAGGAAGCCAATGTCTGGGGGGTTTTCTCGCTCACGGGTGAGCGACACGAGGAGCATCCGAAAAAGGCACCCTACAACACGCTGATCCTCATGAACAATGAGGGTGAGATCGTGCAGAAGTACCGCAAGATAATGCCTTGGGTTCCGATCGAAGGCTGGTATCCGGGCGACTGCACCTATGTTGCTGAGGGGCCGAAGGGCTTGAAAATCAGCCTGATTATCTGCGATGACGGCAACTACCCGGAAATCTGGCGGGACTGTGCGATGAAGGGTGCCGAACTCATTGTGCGTTGCCAGGGTTACATGTATCCGGCGAAGGATCAGCAAGTGGTCATGTCCAAGGCAATGGCCTGGGCGAACAACGTCTATGTCGCCGTCGCCAATGCTGCCGGCTTCGACGGCGTCTATTCCTATTTCGGCCATTCCGCCCTAATCGGTTTCGATGGCCGGACCCTGGGCGAGTGCGGCGAAGAGGAGATGGGCATTCAGTACGCGCAGCTTTCCGTTTCTGCGATCCGTGATGCCCGTGCAAACGGCCAGTCGCAGAACCATCTCTTCAAACTGGTGCACCGTGGCTACACGGGCATGATCAATTCCGGCGACGGCGACAAGGGCGTCGCCGCCTGCCCTTATGAATTCTATACAAAGTGGGCGGAGGACCCGGAAGGTACTCGGGAAATGGTCGAAGCCATGACGCGCACGACCGTCGGAACCGAAGAATGCCCGATGGACAATATTCCCAACCAGAAGACTGCGGTGCACCGCTAACAGGCACACCGGCCCGGACAGCGTTTACTTGACCACACCGTTCGGGCCGCTCTTTCGTTTCAAAATCTCAACAGGTTGGTGAGCGTGCTGAAACAGGATTACATGATCCGGGCCGAACCGCCCTACTATCCGAGCGGCGACGAGGTTCACCTGTACAAGGCCGCTTACGCGGCCCGAATACCGGTTCTGCTTAAGGGCCCAACCGGCTGCGGAAAAACGCGCTTCGTGGAGCATGTCGCGTGGTCTCTTGGCAAGCCACTGATCACCGTTTCGTGCCATGAAGACATGACGGCGTCGGATCTGCTTGGTCGTTTCCTGCTTGGCCCCGAGGGCACTTACTGGCAGGACGGCCCCCTTACGCATGCCGTCCGCCTCGGAGCCATATGCTATCTGGATGAGGTGGTTGAAGCCCGTCCGGACACGATCGTTGCAACACATTCGCTGAGCGACGACCGCCGGGTCCTGGCGCTTGAAAAGAAAGGCGAGCTGGTTGAGGCACATCAGGACTTCCAGCTCGTCATTTCATACAATCCCGGCTACCAGAATATCTTGAAAGATCTGAAGGAATCCACGCGGCAAAGGTTCTGCGCGCTCGATTTCAGTTATCCGGAGGGAGAAAAGGAGGCCGAAATAGTCGCGAAGGAGGGCGGTGTTACGCAGCAAATGGCGCGTCAGATCGTCCAGCTTGGCGTAAAATCGCGGGCCATGCGCGGCAAAGGGCTCGCAGAAGGCGCCTCGACCCGCATGCTGGTTCATATCGCGCGGCTGACACGGCACGGAATGCCTTTGCCAAAGGCGACGCAAATGGCACTTATCACACCGCTGACCGACGACCCCGATATGCGCAACGCTTTGAGCGCTGTCGCAGATGCGTGTCTTTGAGGTACCGGCGGCCATGGAAACCCTTTCAAGGCGAACATGGCAACCAACCGGCCCATCAGCGGCAACAGATTCCCAAATCGCAAATCTCACGAACCTGTTTCCGGGACCCTACTTGGAGACCTGGACACAAGCTCTCACCCGTCTGAAAGGGGCAGGCTACGGCGAGCGCATTGCAAGGTGCTACCGTGAGGCCTCACTGAAGGTTGCCGAAGAGATTGGCCCGCAAGGTGCCATAGACCTGGCGAACACACTTTCGTTCATGACGATCAAGACGGGTAGCAACACCTCGGAAACCTTCTTGAAAGCCACATGCCTCGTCGCAACGCGCTGCGCTGACGCACAAGGCTTTGCAAAGTGGCTCACGCTGATGGCGGACTGCGCGCGGTCCGCCCCAAGGGCGATCCCTGCGGTGCTGGACCGGATGGAAATGCTCGCCGGCAGGCTGGACGTAGATGCGCTCGATGCCTGGATCCGCTCCGGCCTTCGGAGCGCAGAGGCTGATCCCGTGCGGCAACTGGCCTATTTCCGGCTGCAGACGCCAGAATCCGTGCGTGCGCTGGCACAGGAAGCGGGCGACGGGTCTTACGACACATTCGAGAGGGAAATGCGCGCTTTCCTGATTGGGCTGTACGGTCTGGATCTTCAGATCAGGGAGTTTCTGCCTGCAAATGTTCAGCCCGCCGATCAGAGGGCAACATTCGCGGACGGGGCAATCGCGGTGCCGGTGTCTTTTCCGGGCTACAAGGAAGATGAACTTCGTATGCTCTACAGGGCCAGCCTGGCCCATATCGGAGCACATTTTGCCTACACAAAGGTGCGTTTTCAAAAAGGTGGTCTTCGGCCTGCTCAGATTGCAACCGCTTCGCTGGTGGAGGATGCCCGTGTTGAGCACCTGGCCATGCGCGACATGCCTGGCCTCAGACGCCTGTGGGCGCCGTTCCACGCTGCAACGCCGTCACCGCTCATCACGGCACCAAATCTTCTCGAGTGCCTTGCCCGCGCTCTTTTCGATCCGGATTTTGTTCCCGTTCACGGCTGGATACGCAAGGGCAGAGAGATGTTTTTTTCTGCGCGCGACCAATGGGACGACCCTTCTCTCAGCCGACACATCGGCAACCTCCTCGGCAATGACCTTGGGCAGATGCGCGTGCAACTCAATGCCAAGGGCTATGTCGTCAAACCTGTTTACAGGGACGACAACACCGGCCTCTGGGACTTTGGAGATCGCCCCGAAAGAGCCGGCGAGCAAGATCTGGAACTGCAGATTGACAGCGCCCGGCTTCGGCCGCCTGACGAGCAGCATGTGTCGCCGGCACAAAGCAAAGCAAAAGCAGCTACGGAAAATGTTGAACGCGTCCGTGCCGTTTCAGCTGAAGACACAGCAGGCCGTGTGGTTGGGCGTTATCCGGAGTTTGACGGCAGGCTGAACACGGAGCGCAGCGACTGGACCACCATACGTCATTATCCGGCCAAGGCCGGCGACCCGGGCCGCTATGATGCGCTCCTGGAAGCGCGTCAGCCGCTGATCGACCGGCTGACAACGTTGCTCAGTGGTGCGGAACTTGGCGAGGCCCGAAAGGCCAGGCGGCAGTTGAACGGGGAGGCACTTGATCTCGAAGCGGCAGTCGATGCCTTGATAGAACACCATAGCGGTAAGCCGCCCGATCCGAGGGTTTTTGAACGGCGCATCGCGCGGCCGCGCAACCTCGCCGTCAGCATTCTGCTGGATACATCGCAGTCGACAGCCGATCCGGTCGGCAACACAGGCAAATCGGTTCTTGAACTTGCCGTTGAGGCGTCGATTGTCCTGGCTGTCGCGTTGAAGTCGTCGAGAGACGCGGTTGCCATTGATACGTTCTGTTCGGCAGGCCGCCAGGATGTGCGGTTTACGCCTATCCTGAGTTTCCAGGATCCTCTGACCGCGGAAACCGGAGCGTTGCTGACCGGCCTGAGCGCCGGTTACTCCACTCGTCTCGGCGCGGCGCTGCGACATGCCGGAAGTGCTCTTGCCGCCGTCGCCGCCCACAGGCGCCTGATCCTGCTCCTTAGTGACGGTGAGCCTTCCGACATAGATTGCGCGGACCCGAACTATCTCTTCCTCGATACCAAACACGCCATTCGCTCCCTGTCGCAGTCTGCCATAGACGTTTTCTGTGTCGGGCTCGGGGAGGGGCCAACCGAAAAACAGGCAGCATTATTTGGCCGCAGCCGCTTTGCGCAGGTTGGCAACCTGCAACTGCTGCCGGAAAAACTGGCGGCCCTTTATGTGAGCCTGTCCCGATGAAAAGACGGATGCATCGTCAGAAACCTGCTGCGACTTCCCAGAAAAGGAAAAGACATGATGACCGGTACGATTGATCTTGAAACGCTTTCTGTGACAAAAATCGCCGACGGGCTGTCGGACGGAACATTCACCGCGGAGGCCTTGACCGAAGCAAGTCTGGCGCAGGTCGCGAAGCTCAACGGCACCTACAAGGCAATCATATTCGAAAATCCGGAAGCACTCGAAACGGCGCGGCAAATCGACAGACGGCGCGCCGCTGGCGAAAGGCTCGGGCCACTCGCCGGGGTTCCAGTCGTGGTGAAGGATCCGATGGACATGAAGGGGTTTCCCACGACCGCTGGCTGGCATCTCCTTTACAGCAAAACCGGGGGCACCGATCTCATGCCTGGAACCGACTCACCCGTCGTTGCCAGACTGCGGGCAGCTGATGCCGTCATTCTTGGCAAAACAAACGTGCCGGTGCTCAGCCACACGGGGACGCACGCAAATGACAGCTGGGCCGGGCCGACGATCAATGTCGTGCTTGAAGACCGGGTGCCTGGTGGCAGCAGTGCAGGGACGGCCTCGGCGGTCGCCTGCAACATGTGTGTGGTCGGTCTCGCCGAAGAAACCGGCGGCTCGATCCAGAACCCCGCCTCCGCGCACGGCCTGGTTGGCATCAAGCCGACAATTGGTCTTGTACCGAATGCCGGGGTTGTGCCGCTTTCCGACAACAGGGACGTTGTCGGTCCGATTGCCCGAACGGTTACGGATGCTGCGCTGTGTCTGGATGTTTTGGCAGGCTGGACCGCCGAAGACCCGAAGACGCTGGCTGGCGTCGGCAAGGTTCCTAAAGGTGGCTACACGTCAAGCTTGGCCAGGGACGCGCTCAACGGCAAGCGGCTCGGCCTCTACGGGCCGGGATGGCGGCCCGACGTCCTTTCGGATGAAACGCTAGCGCTCTATGAGCGCGCCAAAACCGAACTGGAAGCCGCCGGTGCGATTCTGGTTGCGGATCCATTCGCGGGAACGGAGTTTGCCGAATTGCGAAAGCCGACACCGCCAACATCACACTTCGACGGCAGGGGTCTGGAATCCATAGCCTACGATGTCGACTGCTACCTGAAACGCCTCGGCCCCGACGCGGCGCTGAAAAGCTGGCCGGAATTTGTCGAGGCAGTCAGCGAGGAAGACCCGTTCTCCGAGGGCGGTGTCCTCAGTTTCCTGCCGTCGCTTGCAGACTTTCGCAAGGCGATGGAAGCGCCACTTTCTCCGCCGGAGATGCCCGAATTCATGGCGCTGAAAGCGAGCTATCTCACCCTTTTGGACAAGGTGTTCAAACACCATTCACTGGATGCACTTGTGTATCCGCAAATGCAATATGAGCTGCCGGGATTGCACTCTGGCGAGGTGATCCTGGAAACGACCGTTGGAGAACTCAACATCGCCGGGACACCGGGTGTTACAGTGCCCGCTGGTTATTATTCGTCCGGCGCTCCGTTCGAGCTGATCTTTCTTGGGCGTCAATGGACCGAGGCCGAACTGATCGCAATGGCCTTCGCCTATGAACAGTGGACGCTCCATAGGAAACCTGCCGTGTAGTGAAGTTTGGGGTCCTACGTATCCAAGTCTGCGCAACCTCTGCCGAGCACCCGAAGCTTATTTTCATCCGCAACACAAGTAATGGCTGCCTCCTGCCCTAAACGGCTGAGCATGCGTTCGCCTGAGACCATTTTGCTACGGACGGCAATCAAACACCCGAGAGTGCATGACCGATCCTCCCCAAATTGGTGTGTTGGTGCTGTTTGGCATCGCCGGTGACGTGGCACAGTCGGGTTCCGACGAACGCGAGGTGCTAGGGAACTCGCCAGCCACAAGGCGGACATCAGTTCAAAAACACTCAGCGGTGACCACAATACTACACGGATATCTGACGGTTCGAGTTTCAGTTTTTGGTCGGTTGATTGGCAAAGTCCCTTTGCCTTTCCATTTCCCTCCCCCATTCCAATCCAAAGAGCAAGCCGTCTGAAAGTCGTTATGCTTGGACGCAGATGTTGGACAGTATGGACAATATTGGACAGCAAGTACGCCAACCGAACATCTTTGCAATTCTATCTATCTGAACGGCTCGGACAGCATGGACGGGAGATTTTTTGATAAGTCTGACAGGGGATGTCTCTTGTTTAATGGGTAGTTGAGAAGCTCTCTCGTGCTTCCCTATTGCTTCCCCAACACTAAGGAAATTCAGGTTTATCTGGATAAGTGATTGAAAAGTATGGAGCGGGTGAAGGGAATCGAACCCTCGTCTTAAGCTTGGGAAGCTCCTGCTCTACCATTGAGCTACACCCGCGCAGCCATACCCGATTACTGATCCGACAAAACAAAAGTGTCAAGCTCGGAACTTTGCGACTCCGGCGGTCCGGCATCTTGCGCTGCGGTGCAAAAATCGCCATGTTCGCGCCGGCGCGCAAGCGCTTCGGTTCACGGACAAACTCCAGGTCGGATACATGCGAAATCAGGTCAAGGCGCTGGTCAGCTCGCGCAATTGGGAATTCTGCATCATCGGGATCATCATGCTGAACGCGGTGACGCTCGGCTTGGAAACAAGCCCGTGGATGATGGACAGGTTCGGCACGATGCTCATGACGATCGATCGCATCATCCTCGGCATTTTCGTGGTCGAGTTGATGCTGCGTCTTTATGCGCATGGCCTGAAATTCTTCAAGGACCCGTGGAGCCTGTTCGATTTCGCCATTGTCGGGATTGCCCTCGTCCCCTCGACCGGTCCGATGTCAGTGCTTCGGTCCCTGCGTATTTTGCGTGTCCTGCGCCTGATATCGGTGGTTCCCTCGCTCCGGCGCGTGATCGGCGGCCTGATCGCCGCGCTTCCGGGCATGGGCTCGATCGTCGTTCTGATGGCACTGGTCTTCTACGTGTTCGCCGTCATGGCGACGAAACTGTTCGGCGAGACCTTCCCGGACTGGTTCGGCGACCTCGGGGCCTCGCTCTATACGCTGTTCCAGATCATGACGCTCGAGAGCTGGTCCATGGGCATCGTGCGCCCGGTCATGGAGGTCTATCCGCTCTCCTGGCTGTTCTTCGTGCCCTTCATCCTGTGCACCGCATTCACCGTGCTGAACCTCTTCATCGGTATCATCGTGTCCGCCATGCAGGAGGAGCACGAAGCGGAAGCCGACGCCAACCGGCAGGCGATTCACGACGACACCGGCCTGATCCTGGAAGAAGTGAAGGCACTGCGCGCGGAACTGAAGGAACTGCGCACGAAGGTGGCGGGTTGAGCGGCTGGACGCACGGCCCCCGTCAGGCTTGCGTTTCCAGCGGTCGCATGATTTGACCGTGATATGTCAGTCAGCTCGAACGACACTCCGAAAGGCAGCATCGCAGCCGGTCATCAGCTGACCGCGGAAGCCGGAGCACAAATGCTTCGCAACGGCGGCAATGCCATCGATGCCGCCATTGCCGCGCTCGCCATGTCCTGCGTGTGCGAACCGGTTCTCGCCTCTCCTGGCGGCGGTGGATTTGCCATGATCCGCAGCGGAGCAAGCGGCGAGACGATTTTGCTCGATTTCTTTCCGCAAACGCCAAGGCAAAAACGCGACCGCTCTTCCGAAGGTTTTCAGAGCATCACCGCCGACTTCGGCTCGGCGACACAGGTGTTTCACATCGGCCCGGCCACTGTCGCAGCACCGGGGTTCCTGGCCGGGCTGGCGGCCCTCCATGCCCAAGGCGGCACATTTTTCGTCGCCGATCTGTTCGCACCTGCTATCGAGGCCGCCAGAACCGGTCACATCATCACCGCGTATCAGCATTACCTGTCGACCGTAGTGCGCCCGATCCTGACAGCGACTGAGGCCGCCCGGGCCCTTTATGCGCCGGCAGGCGAGCTGCCCGCGGCCGGCTCGCTGTTCTGCAATCCGGGCCTTGGCGACATGTATGAGGAGTTGGCAGACGGCGACTGGCTCCAGACAGCGATCGCGGGCCAGATCCTGAAAGAGCAGGAGCTTGGTGGCCATCTGACACGCGCTGACCTCACCGGCTACCGGGTGGAACCACGTGCGCCATTGTCAATCAATCTCGGCGAAGCCACCGTTCATCTCAACCCGCCCCCTGCCGCCGGAGGTGCGCTGATCCGATATGCGCTGATGCATCTTGAAGGCAGGGACCGGACCGCCTTTGCCGGCGCGCTGGACGCGGCGGACCGGGCAAGACTGGCGGCGAAGGGGGATCTCAAGCTCCTTCTTGACCGTCCAATGCGCCAGCAAGGAACAACTCACATCTCGACAGTTGACGCTAACGGCAATGCCTGTTCGGTTACCGTGTCCAACGGCACCGGCAACGGCGAAATTGTCGGCGGTTACGGCTTCATGCTGAACAACATCCTCGGCGAAGCGGACGTCAACCCGCATGGATCGGCCGATTGGTCGATGAACCGGCGACTTGCATCCATGATGTGTCCTGCTCTGATCGACATGCCGGATGGGCGCCTCATTGCGTTGGGCTCAGGCGGATCCAGCCGCATTCGCTCGGCGGTCTTCCAGGTGGTTGCGCGCCTGTGCCTGGAAGAGGCGACGCTTGAGGACGCCGTGCGCACGTCGCGGCTTCACGTTGAAGATGGGCACCTTGATCTGGAATTGCCTGGCGCCGAAGCCGACATATCCGCATTGAAAGGCCTCTTCCCGGACCATCGTATCTGGCCGGAAGAGAACATGTTCTTCGGCGGCGTCCACGCGGTGAGCGCAGATGGTAAAGGCGTTTTCTCCGGCATCGGCGACAGCCGCAGGGAAGGCGCCGCGATGATCGTGGAATGAAGCCGGGCCGGGTACGCTGTGATTGTTCGATACAAAGGATCATGATGCTTTCGCTTTGAAATCGACGTCAGCCTTTCCATCGTCATACCGGCCAAGCGTCAGCGCGAGCCGGGATCGGGGAGGCTCGGTTCCGGCGTTATCGCAGTGCCATATCGAAAGACTTCGGCTCACCGGTCCCGGATCTCACTGCGTTCGTCCGGGACGACGAAGGCGGGGTGGCGTGCACTGGCGGATCACTGTCGAACAAGAGCCCTTCTTCACAAGAGACCTCATCCTGAGGAAGCGCGGAGCGCTGTCTCGAGGGACGGGCGGCATGTTCAAAGCTCAAGGCCCCTCACTTCGAGGCGCACGCAAGCGCGCTCCACAGGATGAGGGGGGGGGGGGGGCGGCCCCGGGCGGACGCGAAACACCGGACGCGCATGCCAACCACGTTCAAAGAGCCGCAAGAACCTCTTCCGGTCCCTCGACGATGAGTTCAACGCCCGCCTCTGTGTAATCCCGTGCCACGACGGTCACGCCCAGTGTCTCGATCTGGCGTTCAAGCTCCGAGCTTGAGGCGAAATCGGCGCTGACGGTCTTTGTCACCATCTTCTGAAAAGGCACCAGGTTGGCATGGCCGATCGCGTCCTGTGCTGCACCGGAATAGGCCCGGGCGAGCCCACCGCCGCCGAGCTTGGTGCCGCCGAAGTAACGCACGACAAGCACAGCGCAGTTGATCAGGTCAGCGCCCTGAAGGACCCGCAAGGTCGGCATGCCGGACGTGCCGGCCGGTTCTCCGTCGTCCTTGCCGCTTTCCTCGATCCGGCCGTCATCGAGCAGGCGGCGGTGCGCGGTCACGATGTGATTGGCTTTTCTGTGTTCCTTGCGCAGCTCTTCAAGACGCCGGTCGAACCGGTCGAACGGAACGAGATGGGCGAGGAAACGCGACTTGCGATCTTCCAGAAAGCCTTCGTATTCGCGGGTGACGGTCTTGAAGTTCATCGTGGCTGAACAGGTGGTGTCTCGATCCCGCCGTGACGGGCTCTAGCCGGAGGCCTTGAAGTGTTTCGACAGTTTGAGTGCCTGCCCCTGGTAATTCGAGCCGATGCCCTCGCCGTAGAGCGTTTCGGGCCGCTCGGCCATGTGTTCGTAGACAAGGCGGCCAATGGTCTGGCCGTGTTCCACGATGAAAGGCACGTCATGTGAGCGGACTTCCAGAACGGCTCTGGAGCCGACGCCTCCAGCGCCTGCATGGCCGAAGCCCGGATCGAAAAAGCCGGCGTAATGCACCCGGAATTCCCCGACCAGCGGATCGAACGGTACCATCTCTGCGGCATAGTCGGGCGGCACGTGCACCGCCTCCTGGCTGACGAGGATATAGAACGCGTCCGGATCGAGGATCAGTTCACCCTTGTTGCGCCGGTAGATCGGTTCCCAGAAATCCAGCGGGTCCTGAGCACCGACCACATCGACGTCGATCAGACCTGAATGGTGCTTAGCGCGGTAGCCGATCAGGCTGCCTGGGCCGTCGCCTTCGAGGTCGATCGACAACTGGACGCCACCGCCGATGCGCTCGTTTCCGCCGCTCATCAGCGTGTGGTCGCGATGAACGCCCTGAAGCACGTCATCGGCAATGAGGGCCTGCCCGCGCCGGAAGCGGATCTGGCTTAGCCGCGAGCCGCTGCGCACGAGGATCGGAAAGGTGAGCGGTGAAATCTCGGCGTAAAGCGGCCCGCTGTAGCCTGCCGGCACGGTATCGAAAGCAAGCCCGTTGTCGGTAATGACCCGGGTAAACACATCCAGGCGACCGGTGGAACTCTTCGGATTGGCTGTCGCCGAAATGTCAGGGGCGAGTGCGAGGCTTTCCTGCAGCGGCACGATATAGACGCAGCCTGTCTCGAGAACCGCACCGTCCTTGATGTGCACGGTATGAAGCTTGAGTTCTTCCAGCCGATCGGCGACACGGATGTCCGGACCGGGCAGAAAGCTTGCCCGCACGCGGTAGGCGAGGGGGCCGAGACGAAGATCGAGGCTGGCCGGCTGGATTTGCCCGCTGACGGGGCGCGCGTCAGCTGCGATTTCACCTGCGGCAAACATTGCGCGGATGACCCGCTCCGGCAAAATTCCGTTCGCTGCAACTGTCGCGCTTCCGGCCAAGGCCTGCCCCGTTGTCCCGTTCATGAAGAATTCCCGTCGTTTTTCCTTCTTGGAATCCTTAAAGGATTGGCTGGCCTGCGCCAACCGGGTTTGTTCGTTCACGGGAACTTTCGCCAAAGATGATTGACCCCCGCAGCATAATCGCATAGGACAGGTCCACTTCGTGGTGATTTGGGCCGGCCGGCTTGCAGCCACGTTAAACAAGTCGCTAAAAAAGGCCGGAGGTGCGAACCCCGGTCTTGAGGCTGGGGTTTTTTGCGTTTGGAGCGAATAGAAATGACTGAGTCCACCAACAAGAGCTGGCGTCCTGCAACCTCCCTGGTTCACGGCGGTACCATGCGGTCCCCCTTTGGTGAAACCTCGGAAGCCATGTACCTGACGCAAGGCTTTGTCTACGACAACGCCGAGGCGGCGGAAGCCCGCTTCAATGGCGAAGACCCGGGCTTCGTTTATTCGCGCTATGCCAATCCGACCGTTTCCATGTTCGAGGACCGCATCAAGACGCTGGAAGGCGCTGAAGCTGCGCGAGGCACGGCGAGCGGCATGGCCGCCGTCAATCTCGCGCTGATGGCATCGGTCAAGGCCGGGGATCACGTGATTGCGGCCAAGGCCCTGTTCGGCTCCTGCCGCTATATCTGCGAAACCCTGCTGCCGCGCTACGGCGTGGAAAGCACGCTGGTCGACGGCACGGACATAGACCAGTGGAAGGCGGCCGCACGCCCGAACACGCGCGCGCTTTTTCTGGAAAGCCCGACCAACCCGACGCTGGAGATCATCGACATTCCGGCGGTTGCGGGGATCGCCAAATCCGTTGGCGCGCGCCTGATCGTCGACAACGTGTTCGCAACCCCGCTTTACCAGTCGCCGCTTCAACTCGGTGCCGACGTGGTCGTCTATTCCGCGACGAAACACATTGACGGGCAGGGGCGATGCCTCGGCGGTGTTGTCCTGTCGGATGAAGAATGGATCACTGAAGAGGTGATGCCGTTCGTCAAGCATACCGGCCCGCACATGAGCCCGTTCAACGCCTGGGTTCTGATGAAGGGGCTGGAAACGCTGCCGATCCGTGTTGCCCGCCAGACGGAGAGCGCCAGCCAGATCGCTGACTTTCTTGCCGGGCAAGCCAAGGTCAGCCGCCTGATTTATCCGGGCCGGGACGACCATCCGCAGGCCGGGCTTGCCCGCAAGCAGATGAGCGGCGGTTCAACAATGGTCGCACTGGAGATCGAGGGCGGCAAGGAAGCGGCCTTCCGCTTCACCAATGCGCTGGATATCATCCGGATCTCCAACAACCTCGGCGACGCCAAAAGCCTGATCACGCACCCGGCAACGACGACGCACCAGTCCATCGGCGAGGAAGCGCGCGCCGAACTGGGCATCAGCGACGGCATTCTGCGCCTTTCCGTCGGTCTGGAAGATCCGTTGGACCTTCTGGAAGACGTGGAAAAGGCGCTTGCCGCTGTTTGAACTGCTGGCGCGCGGTCAGCCTGTCTGATGTTTTGAAAACGTCTTCAAAACAGGACAAGCCGACCGCGCGCTTCTTGTGGCCGTTTTGCCGGAAAACGGCAATATGAAACAGTGTTGCAAGCATGGACCGCGTTCGGCGGTTTTCCGGTTGCCTGGCAAGACCTAAGGTGTTTTCGATTCCCAGCGCGGTGAAGCGCCGATCTCGTCGAGCAGCTGAAAGAGCGACTCGCACCACTGGCTTTTGACCTTTCGCGCGATTTGGGACAGGGGCCTGTGGATGGGAGAGAGGATCGCATAATCGTATCTCAGACCACAGTCCAGTCGATGAAACGCAACCTCACCCCGGCTGCTCCTGAGTTCCATCTCGTTGACAACACTCAAAGGGTCCACGAGAGCAAAGCAACCGCCTTTCCGGACAAATTGCAGCAACGGCATAAATGTCTGGCTTTCAATCACTTTCCTGTAGGCTGCATCCTTTTCTGCGAACAGGGCGAGCGTTCGCTTTTGATGCATGTGCCCGGGCTGCAGACCACCCATGGGCACGCCGTCAAGATTTTCGATTCTTGTCGGATCCAGCTCGGCCGTGTCATGTGAAAACGGGACGGCGACAAAGCAGTCGGCGCTTATGATCTCGGAGTCAAATTGTGCGTTTTCCCGCTTCTTGACCGGTGCATCGCAAAAACCGAAGTCAATGCTCTGTGAGCGGGCGAGCTCCTCGATTTGCTGAGAACTGCGCGAGGTAATCGACAGATTGACCTTTTCGAGGTCGTCGATGACTGAGGCGACAAATCTGGGAAAAAGCAACGCTGCGGGACCGGGCATTGCGGTGACGTTCAAGTCGCCGGCATTGCCGCCGGCGAGGCTGCGCATGGTCCGGGTAACGCTTGAGAGACGATCCAGAATTTCCTGGGATTCCGCGTGGAGATAGTGCGCCTCGGGCACGGGCACCAGCTGGCGTCCTCTTCGTTCAAACAGGGCAAAACCGAGCGAGTCCTCCAAGGATCTGATCGCAAGGCTGACGGCAGGTTGCGTCCGGCCCAGTTTGCGGGCCGCTTCGGAAATCGAAGAAGACGTCATGACGGCACGAAACGCGGAAATCTGGCTGATATTCATACCGGCTATAATAAGGCAGACTTTGAAAAACTAAAGAATTTCAAATTTGTTTTTATCAGTCGAGTTCGTATCCTTCGAGGACCAAAACCGGCTTGGGCCAAGAAAGCTCCGGCAAATCGAGGGGAATCGACATGAAAAGACTGACGAAGTTTGGGGGCGCACTTGCGCTTGCAGCACTGTTTGCGGGGCAGGCCATGGCGCAGGACCCGACATTCTTCCGGATAGGAACTGGCAGCGCCGGAGGAACCTATTTCCCGATTGGCGGCACAATCGCAAATGGTATTTCTTCACCGCCGGGCTCACGGCCATGCGAGGAAGGTGGTCAATGCGGTGTCCCCGGCCTGATCGCGATCGCACAATCCACCACGGCGTCGGTGTTCAACAACACAGCCGTTCAGAACGGGGAACTCGAAGCCGGCCTTGCCGCCGCCGACGTAACCCGCTCGATGTTTCTGGGAGAGGGAAAGTTCGATGGCAAACCGCATGAAAAACTTCGGATCGTGGCCAACCTCTACCCGGAAGATCTGCATCTCGTGCTGCCTGATGGTGCTTCGATCGAAAGTCTTTCGGATCTGAAAGACAAGCGGGTTGGTATCGCACAGGCCGGATCCGGTACACAGGTTGCGGTATTGCAGATGCTCGATGCCTGGGGTGTGAACCGGGACAACATGAGCGAAGCCGAACTGAACAACAGCCAGTCCGCGGAACGCCTGGCTGACGGCCAGTTGGACGCCTATTTCTACGCAGCGGGCTGGCCGGTTTCCGCAATGGTCCAATTGGCCACGACCAAAGGAATGGAACTGCACAGTTTCAGTGAAGATGATCTTGCAAAGATCAACGAAATCATCCCGGCCTATATCCCGTCCAGCATTCCTGCCGGCGTGTATGAAGGGATCGACTACGAGGTGAAGACACCGGCTGTCTCCGCGCTGCTCGTCGTCTCGTCCGACCTGTCGGAGGATCTCGTGTACGGCATCACCAAGGCGATGTGGAATGACAACACGCGCAAATTGCTCGACAACGGCCACGCGAAGGGCAAACAGATCACCGCTGACACGGCGCTGGACGGCATCCAGGCACTTGGTGTTCCGCTACATCCGGGTGCGGAGAAATTCTATAAGGAAGAAGGGCTCCTCTAGGTCCTTGATCCGCCCTTTCTCCAGCCCTTCAAGGGGGCGGCGGTTGTTCCCGCCGCCGCCCTCATCCCTCACGTACCAATACCGGAGGCCGTCATGAGTGATCCGCAAACGCAACAAGTGCGCGAACTCAGCAACGAAGAACTGGCCGACATCGAAAAGAAATACGATGAAGGGGCGGCGGTGCGTGAATTGACCCCGGCATTCTCGGCGTTCCTGAGGGTCGTGGCCTTGGCATTTGCCATTTACCATTACCTGACCGCGGGCTTCGGACTTCCGCCGGATTACTGGCACATGGGGATCCATCTGTCCGGGCTGTTCATCTTGATCTACTCACTTTATCCGCATCACAAATCCGATACCGCGTTTGATCTGAACACTGGTGCGCTCAGGCTTGGCGGCGTGCCCTACCTTGACGTATTGCTGATGATACTGGGTGTGGCATCGGCGCTCTATCTCGGTTTCGCCTGGCACGGTATCCCATTCCTCGGGATCGAAGAGCAGACGTTCCGGATGGGCAATCCGAACGGCTATGATTTGCTTTTCGGTGGTATCCTGATTGTTCTGGTTCTGGACATAGCGCGCAGGACGCTGGGCTGGATCCTGCCGCTCATCATCTGTATTTTCATATCATATGCGCTGTTCGGTCCTTACTTTCCGGGCATTCTGCAGCACCCGGGCGTGAAGTTTAATACCTTTGTGTCCTCCATGTATTTTCCGCAGGAAGGCATTTTCGGCGTCACTCTCTGGGTGGTCTCGACCATTGTTTTCCACTTCGTGCTTTTCGGCGTCATCGCTCAGCGCACGGGGCTGGGACAGCTCTTCATCGACAACGCCACCATTCTCGCGGGCCGTTACACGGGCGGACCTGCAAAGGTGTCCGTGGTTTCCTCGGCGTTTTTCGGAACGATCTCCGGATCTTCTGTCGCAAACACCGTATCGACCGGGGCACTCACGATCCCCAACATGAAGCGGCTTGGCTATCCGGGGCATTTCGCCGGCGGTGTGGAAGCGGCGGCATCGGCAGGCGGTCAGATCACGCCACCCATCATGGGCGCCGCGGCGTTCATCATGGCTGAATTCCTCGAAGTGCCCTACACAACAATCGTGATTGCAGCGATTTTCCCCGCACTTCTCCATTATGTCGGGGTTTTCGCCGTGGTTCACCTGATGGCGCGCAAGCTGGGCCTCAAGGGGCTTGCCAGGGAAGCATTGCCGAAATTCGGAGCCGTCTGGCGCGAAGGCTGGGCCAACATCGTACCGCTTGTTGGATTGTTGACCGTCCTGTTTTCCGGCTACACGCCGTACATGTCTGCGTTTTGCGGTATCTCGCTGACCATCATTGCGGGCATGTCCCGCATGAAGGAGCCCGCCACACTCATCTACGCTGCCGCATTTATCGCCTTTGTCGTGTGGAAATTCGTCGGCGGCGGTTTCGACCTGACAATGACCATCACACTTGCCGGAGGTGCAATTCTTGCCACATTCAACCCGCAGCGCAGGGTCTCCATCCAGGAAATGGCGGATACGTTCGAGACCGGTGTAAAGTATGCCTTGGCGGTCGGCGCAGCCGCAGCTGCCGTTGGCATCGTGATAGGAGTGATCAACACAACTGGTGTCGGTTTTCGCATTGGTTTCATGGTCACCCAGGCAGCTTCCAACCTCGGCAACGATTTGAGTTGGCTGTTCACGATCGGCTCTTACGAACTCTTTTCGACCGAAGACCTGACGCTGTTCATCAGTCTCGTGTTCATCGCGCTGGCCTGTATTCTGATGGGCGCCGGTGTTCCGACGACGGCCCTCTACATCATGCTCGTGTCTGTTGCGCAGCCGGCTCTCGCACAACTCGGAATTCCGCCGATCGCAAGTCATATGTTCGTTCTATACTATGGCGTTGTTGCCGAGATCACGCCACCGGTGTGCACATCTGCATACGCTGCCGCCGCCATTGCCAATTCCAACCCGTTTCGCACCGGTATTGCGGCGTTTACGCTCGGCTTGGGAAAAGTTGTCGCTCCCATGGCATTTGTCTATGCGCCGGTCCTGCTGTTTGTGTCGTCCACGGGCTTCAATTTCGTGGAATTCAGTTATACGGCGCTGAGCTGTATCGTCGGGGTGGTCGCCTTGTCCGCTTCCGTTGTTGGCTACTGGCTTACTCCGATGGGTGTGATCCATCGATGGCTGATGGCGATCGCAGGCATTGTTTTCATCGCACCTTCGCCGCAGGCGGACCTGGTCGCGCTGCTCATAGCAGCGCCTGCCGTGGTTAGCCAGTTGCTGGCCCGGCGCAGCCTGACCGAAAGCAATGGCCTGGTTCAATGACAAAGGACGTGATCGTTCTCGGCGCTGGTATCGTCGGGATTTGTACCGCCCTGTCATTGCTGGAACGGGGAGCAAGGGTAACAGTTGTGGACCGGGGAGAGCCGGCTCAAGAAACGTCCTACGGCAACGCCGGCATCATCTCACCCTGGTCAATTATCCCCCAATCGCTGCCGGGTGTCTGGCGTCAGGTGCCCAGACTCATGCTGTCTCGGGACGCAGCGCTGTCAGTACGTGCGGGCGCGTGGACGAAAATGCTCAAGTGGGGCTGGGACTTTCTGAAACGCGGCAGACCTGACACCGTCGAAGAAACAGCCGACGCGATGGAAATCCTGTGTACGCCGTCGATCGAGCTTTACCGCAGACATCTGCGGGGCAGCGGAGCGGAAGATCTTGTCAGGGACAGCTACTACGTGCATGCCTTCCGCGACGCCCAAAAAGCCCATCTGGACGCAATCGACTACCGTATCCGGCGCGAGCGGGGGGCGGATCTTGCCCTGGCTTCCCGGGGCGATCTCAAACACCTTGAGCCCGCCTTGAGCGATGAGTTTGAAGCCGCCGTGCTGATCCGCGGTCAGGCACGGGCTGTTTCTCCCGGACGGATCGGAGAAGTTCTCGCAGGAAAAGTCAAAAAACTGGGCGGCGAGTTCATGCGCGGGGACATCAAGGCATTGAGAAAGACGGACACGGGCTGGACGATCGAATACGGGGCCAGGCGCATGACGTCGGAAACAATTGTGGTGTCCCTGGGAGCCTGGAGCCCGCAACTCCTGGAACCTCTTGGTATCCGCGTGCCGCTGATGGCTGAACGCGGATATCATGTCGAGTTTCCCCAGCCGGGCATTGAAGTGAACCACTCTGTCATGGATGTGGAACGCAAGGTCGTCGCAAGCAGCATGGAAGATGGGCTGCGGGTGGCGGGACTGGCGGAGTTTGCTCCGGTGGATGCCAAGCCGGACATACGAAAATATGCGCAGATGGAGCGGCATGCACAGGCCATGTTTCCCGATCTGGATTCGTCTGCGCCCCAACACTGGATGGGAAGACGTCCTTCCTTTCCTGACAGCCTGCCGGCCATCGGAAACTGGCCGTCTTTGGAAGGGCTGTTTCTGAACTTCGGTCATTCCCACTACGGATTGATGATGGCGCCCATGTCCGGTGAGATTGCAGCCGACATGATATTTGGCGTGCCGCAGAACAGAAACACGACGGCTCTTTCACCGGATAGGTTCGTCTCCTGAGATGTTCCCCGGTGCTGAGGCCCGAACGCAGGTTTGGGCCAGGTGGCCGGCGCTGCGCGGCATCGGGGAGGTTTCCGGCCTACCGGTCTGGATCGGCCCCCATGCAGCGGACACCGGATTGTGCATCTGATTCGGGCCAAAGGCACGGATCATTTGATCAACCACATCACGGTCTGGTACGTCGCTGATCTTCGAACAGCCGTTTGCGGGAAACGGCATCGATCAACGCGAGGGATAAATGATCATTCGTTGGTGGCGGGCGTTTGCAGGATCGGAAGAGGTCCTGCAGCAATATGCGGAGCATCTGGAAAGAACGACATTCGTGGAAATGGCGGAGCTTCCCGGGCATCTGGGGGCATCACTGGCCGTCAAGGTCAAGGGCGAGCATCAGGAACTGGTGGTGATGAGCCTCTGGTCGGACCTGGCCTCGGCAGGGCATTTCGAAAAGGGCGCGTTTGACGACGCGGTCGTCAAGCCGAGCACGCACAAGCTCCTGAAGTCCTTCGACGTTAAGGTGGAGTATTTCGAAACCCTCGTCGCTACGGGCAAGCTTTCCGATAGTTAAGGGTGCTCAAGCCGCAAGGACCCTGGTAGGGCCTCAAAAAGAGGCGTCCAGCATCTGGCGGTAGTCCTCTGCCGTTGCCTCGATCGGGTTGGTCTTGTGGCTGTGATCGGCAAGTGCTCCGGTGATGATCCTGTCGAAGAGATCCTTCGAAACACCCAACTCCGACAGGCTGACTGGCAAACCGATCGCCGCGGTCATGTCCCTTATCGCGGTTCTGACCTCGACGCCTTCAGGCAGACTCATGGCGTCTGCCATGCGCGCGTACTTGTCTTCCCCATTCCAGACGGGGGCGTCCCGGTTGAAATCCAGAACCGCCGGCATGAACACCGCGTTGAGCGTGCCGTGATGCAGCTTCGGGTTCAGCCCGCCGAGCGCGTGGCTCAGGCTGTGAACGCATCCGAGCCCTTTCTGGAACGCCATGGCGCCCATGGTCGCGGCAATCGCCATATTGGCGCGCGCATCCCGGTCCTGCGGGTATTCCGTCGCCCGGGCGATGTTGGTCCATGCGCGCCGCAATCCCTCGAGGGCAATCCCGTCTGCCGGCGGATTGAACGAGGGCGCAAGGTAAGTCTCGATACAATGCGAGATCGCGTCCACGCCGGTTGCAGCTGTCAGCATCGGCGGCAACGTCAGGGTCAATTCCGGATCAACGATGGCTGCCCGAGGGATAAGGTGAGGGGACAAAAGGCCAACCTTGCGGCCGTCTTCCAGAATGACGATCGCCCCGCGACCCACCTCACTGCCGGTGCCGGACGTGGTCGGGATCGCGATCGTGGGCCAGGTTTTGGCCGTTATCTTCTCAAGTCCGCCTTCAATGACGGCATAGGTTTTGAGCGCGCCGCCATGGGCCGCCAGAATGGCGACGGCCTTGGCAAGGTCGAGGGCTGATCCGCCGCCGATCGCAATGATCCCGTCAGCGTCAACGTCCTTGAAAAGCGCGGTTGCGGTTCGGACTGCGGCTTCGTTTGGATTGCCGGGGGTGTCGTCAAATATCCCCGCCGGGGCTTCGCCGAGAGCCGCCTCGATCCTGTCGAGAAAACCAAGCTGGCGAACGCCCTTGTCGGTCACAACCATCGGACGGGAAATCCCGGCCAGTTCCAGTTCCGCCTTCAAGCTGGCGAGTTCGCCAAACCCGAACCGGACGCGGGTCACATAGTTGATCAGAGCCATGGCATTCCCTTTTGAGTTTCTCAAGTAGAAATCGATTAGCCCGGTTTGGACCGCCCGAGCAAAGGTTTTTCGTTGGCCGGAAGAATGGTGCCGAATGACATCGGTGTAGACCCGTCGCAGATGCGCGAACACCGGGCCCTGGATTGCAGAGACGCTGACATGATCGGTTGTGGTCGCATCCTATTGTTGCCCAAAATTGAAACAGATTCTCAAATTCGAAAGCCAGTCTAAGTCGCTTGATGTTCATGAAAACTTTAAATAATTGAAAAATATAAAGAAAAAGGAACAAGAGAAGTTGGCACGTTCCTTGTGACGTCTACCCCAGTGCAAACAGAAAAGGGGTAAAGACATGACCAATCGTTTCTCGGACAACCAGACAGCGACCATTCCGACGCTCGAAGACATCATTGCGCGCAATGTGCGCCGGAGTGCGGACGCAGAAAGCCGGCCCCGGTTACACAAGGAATACGGCGACGTCGGCATTGCGGCCCTTTCCGCAGCGACGCTCTGCATGAAGTACGGTTCCAAATCGCGGAAGAACTGCACCAAACGACATCGTGTTGCCGCCTGAGCGACGCGCGGTTTCATGGAAAGTGACACATTTCCTTCTTGCTCCCGGGATATGATGTTGCTTCAAAGGCGGACTGTCGTCTCTCGATGATGACAGTCCGTTTTCCTTGAATACGGCCGTGAACCTTTCCCCTTTGATCAATGGCTGGGAGAAGGAGAAATGCAGACAGCATCCTCTCAATGAAAACGATACATGACACCGCAGAACGACCCTGACTACCGGGCCTATGTCATTTGCACATCACCGCACAGCGGCAGCACCTTGCTTTGCAAACTCCTCGCAGCGACAGGGCAGGCAGGGAAGCCGAAGTCCTACTTCCACGAGCCTGACCTGGATGCGTGGCAAACCTATCTGGATCTGGAGAAAACGCGTTTCGCGACAGACAAGGACCGGTTGACGGCTCTGTTCGCCGCCGCGCGCGAAAAAGGGTCTTCAGGCACCGGGATCTTCGGCTTGCGGCTGCAAAGGCACAGCTTCGACTTCCTTTTCCAGCAACTCGAAACACTGCACCCGGGCGAGATGCCTTTGGCCGCGAAATTCGAAGCGGTCTTCGGCAAGACGCTTTTCATTCACCTCACGCGCGCCGACAAAGTCACCCAGGCAGTGTCTTTTGTGAAAGCAAGCCAGACCGGTCTTTGGCACAAGGCGCCGGACGGCACCGAACTGGAAAGGCTGGCACCCACTGGCGAACCTGTCTACGACGCGGAACAGATCCGCGCGCAGGTTGATCGGATGACCCAGTTTGATGATGCATGGGCCGGCTGGTTCGCGGCAGAGCGTATCGACCCGCTGCGCATCACCTATTCGGAGCTGACCAGATGTCCCAAAAGACGACTGGGGACATTCTGGAGAAACTCGGCCGGGACGCTGTGCAGGCAAGAAGCCTGGAAGTTCCCGTTGCCAGACTGTCAGACGGTTTGAACGCGGCATGGATTGAACGCTTTCGCGATAGGCGCCGGGACTGACGACGCCTGCCATTTCGGTTCATTTGCCCCACCTCGCGAGACCAAGACATGCAACTGCGCAGCTTTGGTTTGCCCGAAAACCCGGGACGGCAAGGTATTGCGCCGCGGAGCAGTTCTGGCGTTTCTGCTGCCGCTACCCGATTGGCTAAATCGCGTTAGTCGCCGTTGCCGTTGTGGTCGAGAGACTTCACGCCGATCAAAACGCGTGCGCCCGCCGAGACGAAACAGACGGCGGCAAAACCCCAGGCCAGCACGGCAAACCAGTCCGGCAGAAGCGCCATCAGCAGGAACAGGACGATGGTTTCCGTGCCCTCTGCAAGTCCGCCGATATAGTAGAGAGACTTCGAGCCCTGGTGGTCGGTCGTAAGCCCGCGCCGCTCCGCCATGATCGCAAAGGCGAGAAAAGCCGAGCCGTTGGCGTAGAAACTGCAGAGCAGAGCCGCCGCCGGAAGCGCATTGTTGGCCGGGTCCTGGATGGCGAAGGCAAGCGGGATCGCGCCATAGAAGAAGAAGTCTAGCGAGATGTCGAGATATCCGCCCAGATCGGTTTTCTTGGTCACTCTCGCGATCGCTCCGTCCAGGCCGTCAGCGATCCGGTTGAGCGCAATCAGCACGAAACCTGCGAAATAATGGCCCGTTGCAATCGCGATGGCTGCGCCGATGCCAAGGGCGAATCCGATCAGTGTAACGCCGTTTGCACCGATGCCGGTCGCGGCCAGACGTGCTCCCAGGCGGTTCAGAACCGGGTCGATCACAGTGCGGATGCGGGCGTCAAACACTTGAAAAGCCACCTGACTTGGAGGAAACAGCGCTGTAAATGCAAAATCCTTCAGGAAATCACAAGTAAGACTCTTTCACGCTTATGTCATTCGCCCTATAAGCCCTTCCTGAAGTCGTGGGCGATTGCCCGGAAGTGAAGGAACAACCGTGTCAGGTAGTTACAGCGCCATTACGCAGGGGATCGAGGTCTCTGTGGAACCGTTTTATCTGGACGATGAATCGAAACCGGAAGAGAGCGAGTTCATCTGGGCCTACATGGTGGAGATCCACAATGGCGGTCCCGAGCCGGTGCAGCTGAAGACGCGCTACTGGCAGATCACGGATGCACTGGGCCGCCAGGAGGAAGTGAGTGGCGACGGTGTTGTCGGCGAACAACCGGTCATCGAGCCGGGAGAAACCTATGAGTATTCCTCTCACTGCCCTTTATCGACCGACAGCGGTATCATGGCCGGATCCTACGCGATGGAGCGGCCGGACGGAACGAGGTTTCATGTCGCCATCCCTCCGTTTTCACTCGACTTGCCGGATGCGATCCGGAGCCTGAACTGAGGGCACGCGAAACGCGGCGCTTTTTGTCAGCGCCGCAGATTTCCAGTCCAAAGCCGGTATTGCAGGTTCATACGGTCCGGTGACGGGCGATTGCGCCGCGCTCGATGGCGGCGACCGTCAATTTGTCCAGGCTGAACCGGTCGCGCAGCATTTGAAGGATGCGGAGTTCTTCTTGTTCCACGTGCAGATCGGCAGCGGCAACCTCGACAGCCAGTGCGTACGCCGTGTCGTAGAGCTTGTGCGGCAGGACATCGCCGACCAGTTCCAGAACCAGCGACAGGCCGTTTTCTTCCTGGAGAATATCGCCGCACCGCTGAGCCGCCGGAATGATCCGGTTGCCGTCATACTCGGCGAACACCGGCAACATCTTGATCATGTCACCGATCGTGGCCAGTTCCTTGTCGGTCATCGCATTGTCTGATGCGGACACAATCACCATCACGTAGATGAGGGCTTCCTGAACGCTGATCGGTTCATTGATAGACACTATTCATTCTCCAGTGCGCCGGTGGTGGGGCAAAAAACGCGGTCAGAAAGGTTCTGATTTGCGACCGGTGGTATAAAGGGTTGGCGGGAAAGCTTCAAGTCAGCGAGATGCGACATTTGATTGACCTTTGGCCCACGCTTTTCTAGTGTCGCGCCGCAACATGCGGCTGGCTGCAAGCTTCGCTGCCGGAAATTGCATCTTATCCATCAAATTGAACAGAATGAAACCCGAACATGACCGATCAATCCCTGCCCACGCTTGACCTTTCGCAAGACTTTGTCGAGGCGGCCGCCAAGTCGAAAGCCTGGCCGTTCGAAGAAGCGCGCAAACTGGTCAAACGCATCGGCAAGCGGGATCCGGAAAAACCGGTTCTGTTCGAAACCGGCTATGGCCCTTCCGGGCTGCCGCATATCGGCACGTTCGGGGAAGTCCTGCGCACGACGATGGTGCGCACCGCCTTCCGCCTGCTCACAGAAGACAGGCTTCCGACGCGCCTGTTGTGTTTCTCGGACGACATGGACGGAATGCGCAAGATTCCGGAAAACGTCCCCGATCGCGCTGCTCTGGAACCTTATCTTCAGATGCCGCTGAGTGCCGTGCCCAACCCGTTCGGCGGCGACTACGACAGCTTCGCCGCACATAACAACGCGATGCTGCGCCGGTTCCTGGATACGTTCGGTTTCGAGTACGAATTCGCGAGCGCAACCGAGTACTACAGGTCCGGAAAGTTCGATGAAGTCCTGGTTCGTGCGACGGAAAAGTACCAGAAGATCATGGACGTGATGCTGCCGACCCTGGGGGCGGAACGCCAGGCGACCTATTCGCCGTTCCTGCCGATCTCGCCCACATCCGGCCGTGTTCTTTACGTGCCCATGAAGGACGTCAATCCGACCGACGCAACGATCACCTTCGACGACGAGACGGGCGAGGAAATCACGCTGTCCGTCACCGGGGGCAACGTGAAGCTGCAGTGGAAGCCGGACTTCGGCATGCGCTGGGCAGCGCTCGATGTCGATTTCGAGATGTTCGGCAAGGACCACCAGACCAACGCGCCGATCTACGACAAGATCTGCAACATCCTTGGTGGCAAGGCACCGGAGCATTTCGTCTATGAACTCTTCCTGGACGACAAGGGCGAGAAGATCTCAAAGTCCAAGGGCAACGGTCTGACAATCGATGACTGGCTGACCTATGCCTCTCCGGAAAGCCTGGCGCTTTACAACTACCAGAAGCCGAAAACGGCTAAGAAACTCTATTTCGACGTCATCCCGAAGGCCGTGGACGAGTACTACACCTTTGTCCAGAAATACCAGCAGATGCCGGTTGAGCAGAAGCTGCAGAACCCGGCCTGGCATATTCACTCCGGAAATATTCCGGCAATCGACATGCCCGTGCCCTTCGCGATGCTTCTGAACCTGGTGTCCGCGTCCAACGCGGACAACAAGGACGTTTTGTGGGCTTTTATCTCCCGGTATGCGCCGGGCGTGACGGCTGCATCGCATCCGGAGCTGGATGCGCTCGTCGGCTATGCGATCCGTTACTTCGATGATTTCGTCAAACCGACAAAGTCCTTCAAGCAGCCGGACGATGTCGAAATCACTGCCCTGCAGCAACTCGACGCCCAGCTGGCAGCGCTGCCGGCCGACGCGGACGGTGCTGCCATTCAGGACGCAGTTCTTGATGTCGCGCGTGCGATCGAACGCTATCAGGACCCGAACAAGAAGGGTCCCGACGGCGGGCCGGGTGTATCCGTTGCCTGGTTCTCGGCACTCTACCAGTTGCTGCTTGGCCAGGAAAAAGGCCCGCGCTTCGGGTCGTTCGTGGCGCTCTACGGAATTTCCGAAACCCGGGACATGATCCGCAAGGCGCTCGCAGGCGAACTGGCTGCCTGAGATCTTGAAAAGGATGCAGCGTGAAGGCGGGAACCGTGTTTCCGTCTTTTTCGGGTGTCTCGAGACCCGACTGCAGTCACACACCTACGCGTGGGTAAATCGTGCTTGTGAGCACATGTTCTGCAAACGGCGAGGAAGCCTGAAAGGCAATCGTCACTGCTGAGGTAATGTGCCGGGTATCTCCGGTTCGGTTCCGAAGAACGGCTGGGTAGCCGGGTCGCTGTCGGTGCTCTGGCTCCATTCGACAATTTCCGGGGCAAGGTCCTCAAGGCCGGGCAGCGGTGCATCCGGGTCTGCCTCCCAGTTGGATCGCGGCGCTGCGACCTGCCACTCGTCCTTCCATTTGCCAAGCTTCCGCTGTTTCGCGAGGAGGGCGAAGTCGTCAAACCCCTCGGGTGCGCCGGGCGCCGGGTCGGCCCAGCCGTAGCGGACCATACGCGTGCTGAGATCGATCTTGCCGCGCCTGCAGGTGGCAACGATCTGCTGCGGACCGGTGTCGGCCAGTTTCTCGCACGTGACCTTGAACTGGCGGATCAGTCCGCGCAGGAAGGTGCGCGCGCGCGCACCGCAAGGCCACAGACCGCCTTGCCGTGCAACGCAGGTTTCATCAAGCTGGATCGGCTCGATATGGGCCAGGGTGACGACGAGCTCGCCGGATTTGATCCGTCCGCCATCCAGAACCTGAACGCGCCGGAGTTCCAGTGGTCCGTCCGGGACCGGTTCGACCGGAGGATTGATGAGCTCCTGATAGCGATCGGAAGGTTCGATCCGCGTCAGACCCCCGTCCACATCCGGTGCGGACACACCGTCCGGAGATACGTCGCGAATGTTGTCCGGAAGAGGGGCCGCGTTATCGCTTGCGGTGGGCGCGGTCCGAGCGGCCTGCCCGTCGACGGGCTTTTCGACGATGGCGTCAGCCGTGTCGCTGATCCCGGGTCTGAGCGCTCCTGCAAGCTGTTCTTCCGGAGGGGCCGGGGGGTCCACCAGAAACAGCCATCCGACGAGACCCGCAAATGCGGTCACCAGCAGCACAGGCACCAGTAAAGGCCGAAGCTTCATTGCGAGTCACTTGTTCCTTCTGTCACCGCATCATAGGACTGTTGCGATCGATTTCCGAGAACCTTACGCGGCGCTATTGTGCATTTTCCCTGTGAATTTGTCATGCATGCAGAAAGTCCGTGCACCCGGCTTGTTTGCGGGTCGGCCTGTGAGTAGTGTCCGCGCGGACATCGCACCTGCGGGAACTTCTCAACGGAACTCGGCAAATGACTCTGATATTCAAAATCGTTCCAAAGGCCATGTGGCAGACAGCGGAGGCCGCAGGAGTTTTCAAGGGCGCGCCGGTCGACCTGGCCGATGGCTACATTCACTTTTCAACCGCCGACCAGGCGCGCGAAACAGCCGCCAAGCATTTCAAGGGGCAGGATGACCTGCTCCTGGCCGCCTTTGAAAGCGAGCCTTTCGGCGAAACGCTCAAATGGGAACCTTCGCGCGGCGGTGCCCTGTTTCCGCATCTTTACGCGGACCTGAAGCCCGGCGATGCGATCTGGGTCAAGGCGCTGCCCCTGTCCGCAGATGGCGTGCATGTTTTTCCGGAGATGAGCGCGTGACAACCGGGCCGCTTCAAAGCCTCGCGTTGAAAGGCCTGCATCTGCTGGATGCGGAAAAAGCCCACAGGCTGACGGTACTCGCGCTGAAATCCGGCTTGCTTTCGGCAAAAGCCGCACCGCGTGATCCGCGTCTCAAGGTCACGCACTGGGATCTTGAGTTCCCCAACCCGCTCGGGATGGCGGCGGGTTTCGACAAGAACGCGGATGTGCCCGATGCCGTTTTGAACCTTGGCTTCGGATTTGCCGAAGTCGGCTCCGTAACGCCATTGGCGCAGCCGGGCAACCCGCGTCCGCGCGTCTTTCGTCTGGCCGCCGATGAAGGCGTGATCAATCGCTACGGCTTCAACAACGAAGGCCACAAGGCGATGCGGGAACGCCTGCTGGCGAGGAAGGTGAAAGACGGGATCGTCGGTATCAATGTCGGAGCCAACAAGAATGCGACGGACCGGATTGCGGACTATGTGTCCGGGATAAACGAGTTCGCGGATCTGGCGTCCTACTTCACCGTCAATATTTCTTCACCCAATACGCCGGGCCTCAGGGATCTGCAGGCGCGCTCCGCGCTCGCCGATCTTCTGCAAGGCGTGGTTGCGGCACGCGACGCGCGGGCCGAAGAGACGGGACGGCGCGTGCCTCTCTTGCTCAAGATCGCGCCCGACGTCGTCGAAGAAGACCTGAAAGATATTGTCGAGGAAGTCCAGGACAAGGCCGTTGACGGACTGATCGTCTCGAACACGACGGTCGACCGGACGGGACTGAGCGGCGAGGGCCCGCATCAGGAAGCGGGCGGGCTGTCGGGCAGGCCGCTTTTTCGAAAATCCACGATTGCGCTTGCACGGGCGCGCAAGCTGGCCGGACCCGATCTCCTTATTGTCGGGGTTGGGGGCATCGACAGTGCCGAGACCGCCTGGACCAAGATCGCAGCCGGAGCCGACCTGCTTCAGGTCTATTCCTCGCTGGTTTTCAAGGGTCCCGGTCTTGTCGGTGAAATCCTGACGGGTCTCGCCGACAGGCTGGACAAGCACGGCTTTGCATCCCTGCGCGAAGCCCGCGATGCCAATGTCGATGCTTGGGCGTCCGAAGAGCTCTAGGTGGCGCCTCGAACCTGTGTGCCTTCGAAGCCTCTGCTAGGTTTTCGGGAACGTCCTGTCGGCCCGGCGTTTGCAGACGGACAGCAGCGTCAGTCCACGCAGTCCCAGGAAAAGCGACATCGCGAGCCAGAGCCCGTGGTTGCCCAGGACCGGGAACAGCGCGTAGTACGCTGCGACGTAAAAAGCGAGCGAGAGGAGCATCATGTTCCGCATCGTGTCGGACCATGTCGCACCGATGTAAATTCCGTCCATCTGGAAGGCGAGAACGCCCAGCAAAGGCGCCAAGACGGCCCAGATAAGATACGTGTTGCCCAGGGAGCGAACCTCCGGCGAGGTGGTCATGAAATCGATCATCGCGGAACCGAACAACAGGAAAATCAGGGAGAGGATCCCTGCCATGGCGAAACTCCACACCGCGGTCAGTTTCACGGTTCTGTCGAAGGCTTGCCTGTACCTGGCTCCGACCGCGCGGCCCGCCAGCTGTTCTGCAGCCGTTGCCAGCCCGTCCAGAAAGTAGCCCGACACCAGGATGAATTTTTCGAGGACGGCATTTGCGGCAAGGACCGCATCGCCCTGGTCGGCTGATCTCGCCATGAAGAACGCGTAGGCGTAAAGCAGCGCGAAGGAGCGGATCATGATGTCGCGGTTCAGTGCCATCATGCGCATCAAAAGCCGTCTGTCGAAGACAACATGCATTGCTGGCCAGGTCCCACGCGGCGCACTTTTCAGAACAAGTGCGAGCCCGAGCAGCGTTGTTGAAATCTCGCTCAGGACGGTCGCAAGCGCGACCCCTTCCACGCTCCACCCCAATCCGACGACGAACCAGACACTGAGCGCAATGTTCAGACCGTTCAGGAAAAGCTGCAGCAACAGGCCGGTTCCTGCGCGCCCAAGGCCGATGAACCAGCCGAGGATTGCGTAGTTCGCGAGCAGGAACGGGGCACTGAGAATGCGGACATCGAAATACCGCGCTGTCACCGCTTGCACATCCGGACTGCCACCCAGGAACCACTGCCCGGCAAAGAGCAGGGGGGACTGCAGGATGATCACGAGGAGGCCGCCAAGCGCGGCAATGACAAGTGCCCGCGCGAGCGTTGCCTTTACCTCTTCGTTGTTCTGCCCTCCAACCGCCTGTGCGGTCAGACCTGTTGTGCCGGCGCGCAGGAAATTGAATGTTGTGAAGACGAGGTCGAAGATGATCCCGCCGAGCGCAATCCCGCCGAGAAGCGCAGCATCACCGAGGCGCCCGATAACGGCCATGTCGACAACACCGAGGATGGGCGTCGACAGATAGCCGAGCGTCATCGGAATGGCGATTGCCAGGACCGATCGGTGCGTTACGGAGAAAGGGCGGCGTGCGGGCTCGCCCGCTGCGCTGGAAGGTGCCATGAAAAGTCCGGTTTGACGTCAGCGTCTTTCTGTCTGCAGACCGGTCATTCGTCAATCGCTTTTGTCGGCACTTCCCGGGTCAGGGTATTGCGTTCCCCATTCGTACATTGCCTCCAGCACGGGGCCGAACCGGCGGCCCATTTCGGTCAGGACGTATTCCGCCCTTGGCGGATGACTGGAATACAGCTTCCGTTCCAGCACGCCAGAGGTTTCAAGGTGTTTCAGACGATTGGACAGGGTGTTCGGAGACAGGCCAAGCTCGTTCTGCAAGTCCTGGAAACGGCGTGTTTCGCCTTCCAGAAAGAATTCGCGAAGGATCAGGAACGACCACTGGTCCGTGAGGATGTCTGTTGCCCGGCGGATCGGGCAATGGGCGCGTGACATGATTTTCATGACGGGAAATGTAGGCAGTCCCTTGCAATTTGTGAAGTCACTACGAAGTAAGTAGTCACTTTCATTGAAGGAGTAAGGAGATACTACATGTTTTCGACGTTTCTTGAGTTCTACGTCCGGGCCTTCGCAACGCTGCTGCCAGTGCTCGCCGTGGCGGCTATCGCGGTGGCGGCGCATCGCGCCGGTTTGACCCGGGCTTCGACCGTTGTCGCTTTGGCAGTGCCCGGTCTTGTCCTCGGCCTCTGGTATGCCCTCGCGGCGCGTCTCGGCGAACTAGGGATCCTCGCGCCCCCCGAAACGGCTTCAGGGGTTCCCTACATCCTGTTTTTCCTGTTTGGCGGAACCGCCCTGCTCGTCCTGCTCGCCCTGGCGACTGCAACGGGGCGGAAACTGCTCGCAGCAGCCGACCAGCGCGAGATCATCGTCTTTCAGGCACCGCGCGTGATGGGGGTGGTATTTCTCATTGGGTGGGCCGTTGGAGACATTCCGTGGCAATTTGCGTTGCCCGCGGGTCTCGGCGATATCTGGGCGGGCATTGCCGGTTGGCAGGCCTTCAGGGCGCTCGAAGCGGGGCGGGCAGATGCCACCGCGCTCGTCTGGCGGGCAAACATCATTGGCCTGCTGGACTTCACGGTCGCGGTGCTGACGGGGCTCATGACGTCGGTCGGTTTCCTGCATGTCATGGCGCTGGAAAATCCCAACATCATCAACGAATTCCCGCTGGTTCTGTTTCCCGCGTTCTTCGTTCCGATCTTTCTTGCCGCGCATGTCTTTTCGATCATGAAGCTCCGCAGTCAGGCGCGGTTGGCGTCAGCAGGTGCCTGAAGGGATTGCCGCCGGCGCATGTCGCCCGGCGGCACTTCCGGTCACTGGCAAGAGCCTTTTGCCGCGCTATAGTGCATGTAATGCCTCTGCCGATCGTCCATCATCCAGCTTATTGCGCCGATCTTCCTGCAAATCACAGGTTTCCGATGGACAAGTTCCGTGCCGTTGCCGACTTGATCAGGACAGAAGACCTGCTTGATGGCGGATCATTCTATCGGCCCCGGCCGGCCCCGTTCGAATGGGTCGCGCTTGCTCATGATCCGGCTTATGTGGACCAGGTCTTCAACGGCAAGGTTCCCGAAAAAGTCGCGAGAGAAATCGGTTTTCCCATGCGGGAAGACATTGCACTGCGCGCCAGATGCGCCACGGGCGGAACGGTGCTCACCGGCTACCTTGCGCTCGAACACGGCATTGCCTGCAACACGGCCGGCGGCAGCCACCACGCGCGGAGACTGCACGGGGCCGGGTTCTGTGTGTTCAACGACGTTGCCGTTGCGATCCGGGTGCTGCAGGCCGACGGAGCCATCCGGAAGGCGCTGGTGATCGATCTGGACGTGCATCAGGGCGACGGCACTGCGGATATTTTTCCGGGTGATCCCGACATCTTCACGTTCTCGATGCATTCCCAGAAGAACTATCCCGTGCGCAAGGTGCCCTCCCATCTCGACGTCGGTTTGCCCGACGCAACGGGAGACGAAGACTATCTGGTGGCGCTGGAAGAAGTCCTGCCGGGCCTGCTTGCACGCGAACCGTGGGATCTCGTCATCTACAATGCCGGCGTTGATCCGTATCGACACGACCGGTTGGGTCGGCTGAAACTGTCACGCGAAGGTCTTGAGAGACGGGACAGGTATGTCATCGAAACGGTCAGGCACGCGGGACTGCCGCTCGCCGGTGTTCTGGGCGGAGGCTATTCAAAGGACATGGACGAACTGGCCGACCGCCATCTCATTCTTCACAGAACCGCAAGGAAGGTGTTGGCTGGAAAAAGCTCTAGCGGGACTTGCCCATCGCCAGAAGGCGCATGACAAGCCAGATGGGAATGACCACGATCGCGCCCACGACGAGATAATTTCCAAGTCTGCCAATGGCGTGGAAGCCCATATCCCATAGCCGCTCAACGAAATTGACGGCCATGTGGACCAGGTCGAGCGGGTCGAGGTTGAGCGCAGACAGGATGATGCCGACAACGAATGACAGAAACACAAGTCGCAAGAGAACCTGGGCGGGGGATCCGCCAAGAAATCGGCTCAGGCCGCTATCGGACATGTGTTCCTCCGGATGTGGTCTCTGTCATGGTTCCTGTTAGTTAGGATCAATTGCGGACAAATACAACGTATCGTGCAAACAAGTCAGTTTGTTATGTAATATCAGAACTTTGTCTGTTTTGCTGAATTCGTATGCAAAATGTCGCGAAAAGCCAAGAGCTGGTGCTCTCATGTTAATGACAATTAACTTTAGGTGGCATATTTAAATGGCATGGGTGTATGAAAAGCATGCCGAAGTGGGAACGCCCACTTCCCATAAAGGCATCGATACCCCCAACCTGTGGCGAAAGAAAACGCCGAACCGGAACCCCCCGGTCGTCGCAAAAAAGAGCACGCTGCAGGCCGGTCCAGGACCGGAAGGGATACCTCTTGCAGCTTGAGGGGGTCGCTTCCGCAAAAGAGTCGCTGCATCCGCTTGGAGTGACGGCTGCAGACAGGACCTCGGATTTATCTCAGGCACGGCGGTGGTTCAGCCCGGATTCACCACCGTGCCGGAATTCTTCGATCTCCGGATTTCCTGATAACTCGTGGAACTTGCGATCAGTCTGCGCGCACGCGGGACTTTCGTGGCAATGACTTCACGCGGCGTCCGGCCGGATGCGGGACATTCATCAGCCGGACGGACTCCGGTTTCTTGCGTGTATTTGCGCCGGCCCCCGCGTGTCTGTGCGATCCCTCCCTGTATTTTCGGGGAGACATGCCGAACCACGATTTGACGGCCCTGGAAAACGTACTGAGTTCCGAAAAGCCGATAAGATACGCGATCTCTTTCATGGGCAGATCCGTGCCGCGCAGATACCTGTCCGCGGCGGAACGCCGGATTTCTTCGCTCAGTTTGCGGAAACTTGTGCCTTCCCGTTCCAGCAGCCGCTGGACTGCGCGTTGTGACATGCCGAGTTTCGCCGAGATATGGGGCAGCGTGCACGCGCCGTGCGCAAGATTGGACGCGACTTCGTTGGCGATCCTGGTCAAAGGTGATTCCAGTTGCCCGAACGTGTCCAGTTCCTCCATAGCCGATTTCAGAATGATCTCGTAGAGGTGGTTGTCACTCTGGCGAAGCGGACGCGTCAGCAGCGCTTTCGGTATGAAAATGCGGTTGTGAGAAGCTCCGAACTTGAGACGCCCCTGATATTTCTTCTGGAACGCCGACTTTTTCTTGGGAGGTGAGGTCGCCAGCTCGATCAGGATTGGCGGAACCTGTTGTTCCAGCGCGCGCTCCAGCTGTTGGGTTGCCCAGCCGACCCGGGCGAACATGTTCTGCCGCCATTCACCGCGCCCCTCGAGGATCGGCCAATCGACATACCCGCCGGTTTCATCCTCTTCAAACACGATTCGATATGCGTTTGTCCGAATAGGTATGAACTTGACCCAGGCAAGACAGGCGTCCCTCAGGGTGGGGGCGCAGGAAAACACATAGTCGAACAGCGAAAAGCTGCCGATGTCGACACTGTTGAAGAGGTCGAACATGGCGGCGTCGTTGTCGAGGGCTTTGGCAACCTCTTCGAACACGCCGTGCCATGCGGGGATCGGCACGACACCCTGAGGGTCTTCAATGGACGCCAGGTCAAAGTCATAGCGTTCCGCGATTTGCGGCCAGTTCAAATCACACTTTGAACTGATGTCTCGCAAGACCCGGAACACGTCTGCGCGTGCCCATTCGCCTTCAAGCGGCATTCCTGTCTCCGGCTAACTCGTGCACAATTCACCGGAGAACTGTGCATGACTGAGCGTCAAGGATCAAGATTCGGTACGCATTTCGTGCGTCTTTCCAAATGAAACGAACCATCTCACCAAGTGAGATGGTTCACGAGAGTGCTAAGCCGCCTCCTTGGCCGTATCTCCGGCCTTGGGCGGAAACTTTCCATAAAAAGTCTCGTTTGCCTTGGCCATGTCACGCAGAAGCTTGTTCGGCTTGAATCTTGGTCCCCATTTGCGGGTGAACTTCTTGCAGATGTCGACGAAGGCAGGGGTGCCCATCATGTCGATATAGCTGAGCGTCCCGCCCGTGTAGGGCGCGAAGCCGAAGCCGAGTATGGAGCCGACATCGGCCTCTCGAACGTCGGTCAGGCACTGTTCTTCAAAGATACGCGCCGTCTCGAGTGCCTGCATCACCAGAAGGCGTTGCTTGAGTTCCTCGATATTGAAGCTGTCTGCCGGCTTGGGTTGGCCGGTCACGTCGGTCAGGCCGGGCCAGAGTTTCTTGTCCTTGCCCTTGTAGTCGTAGAAGCCCTTTCCGTTCTTGCGGCCAAAGCGCTCGCGCTTGACGACCATGTCCTCAAGAATGTTGTCGAGCGGGCCCTCGACATACTTCACGCCAAGGTCCTTGCGCGTCGCCGAGACGATTTTCCATGCAAGGTCGAGTGCGACTTCGTCTCCGAGGGAAAGTGGCCCGACAGGCATGCCCGCCATCTTTCCTGCATTTTCGATCATCGCCGCAGGGACACCATCGCCCAGCATCATCAGACCTTCGCGGATATAGGTCATGACAACGCGGGAGGTGTAGAAGCCGCGGCTGTCATTGACGACAATAGGTGTTTTCTTGATTGCCTTGATGTAGTCGAGTGCCATCGCCAGCGCGCGGTCCGACGTGCGTTTGCCGAGGATCACTTCGACCAGCATCATCTTGTCGACAGGTGAAAAGAAGTGAATTCCGACGAAATTCTTCGGCCGCTTTGAGGCCTGCGCCAGGGAGGTAATCGGGAGCGTCGACGTGTTTGACGCGAAAATGGCGCGCGACTTCATGACCGCTTCGGCGGCCTGAGTTACCGTGCGCTTGATTTCCCGGTCTTCGAACACGGCTTCGATCACGAGGTCGCAGTCGGCAAGCGCTTCGTAATCCGTTGTCGGGGTGATCCGCGCGAGCAGCTTGTTCTTCTGGTCCTCAATTGCCCGTCCCCGCTTGATGGCCTTGCTCATCAGCTCGTCGGAATGGGCCTTGCCCTTGTCCGCAGCTTCCTGGTCGCGGTCGATGAGCACGACGTCGATGCCCGCATTGGCAGATACATATGCGATCCCGGCACCCATGAAGCCGGCCCCGAGGATGCCGACCTTTTTGATCTTGTTGGGTCTCTGGTCAACCGGACGGCGGGCAAGCTTGTTCAATTCCTGCATGGAAACGAACAGCGAGCGGATCATGTTGGCCGCTTCCGGCGTCTGCAGCACCTTGGCGAAATACCGGCTTTCCACCTGGAGCGCGAGATCCATCGGCAACTGAAGGCCTTCAACGACGGCGCTCAAGAGATAGCGGGCGCCGGGATAATTATCGTAGGTCTCACGGCGGTAAATGGCGTTCGCGGCGGGCCAGAACTGGAAACCGGCCGGGGAATAGATCTTTCCATTCGGCAATTTGTAACCCTTCTTGTCCCAGTCCTTGACCGGGTCGACGCCGCTTTTGAGCAGCTTCTTTGCAGCTCCAACCAGCTTCCTGGTGCCGGTGACCTCGTTGACGAGTTTCATCTGCAATGCCTGGGGGGCGCGCAGGGTCCGTCCTTGCAGAAGGAACTGCATGCCCTGCTGACCGTCGGTCATGCGCATGACGCGTTGTGTTCCACCGGCCCCCGGGAAAAGCCCGACCTTGACCTCCGGAAGGCCCATTTTCAGGCCTTCGTCTGCAACGCGGGCATGGCAGGCGAGGGCCAGTTCCGTGCCCCCGCCCATGCAGGTTCCGGCGATAGCGGCGACAAACGGTTTGCCGCATGTTTCCAGTTTGCGGTAAATCAGCGTCAGCCGGCGGGAGCCTTCGTAGAGCATCTTGGCTGCCCCTTCCGGGTCGGCTCCGCGCTTCACATGAAAGTCTTTCAGGAGGCCTTCCATCATTGTCAGGTCCGCACCGCCCGAGAAGGCAGACTTGCCGGAATGGATAACGGCGCCCGTAACGGTGTCGTCCTGGGCAACCTGGTCGATGATCGCGTCAAGTTCATCCATCACCGTCAGGTCAATGACGTTCAGGGATTTCTCGGGCATGTCCCACGTGATCACGGCAATGCCGTCTCCGTCGGTTTCGAGTGTGAAATTCTTGTAGCTCATGGGAATACCTCCTCGGATCCGGCGCCGTTTGACTGCATTGTTTCGGTCTGCAGGTGGGCGCGCTGCTGCGCGGCCGACTTGGTGCCTTCGACGATGACCTCGCCTGTGTGTTTGGTTTCTGCGGGTTCGAAAAGCATGACCCAGCACTCGTCTTCCACGACCGGATTGTGCTGGACGCCCTTTGGAACGACGTGCAGGTCACCGGCACTCAGGACGGCGTCGTCCCGATCGCGATACCGGATTGTCAGTCCGCCCCTGACCACGTAGAACAGTTCGTCTTCATTCGCGTGGTCGTGCCAGACGAATTCGCCATTCAGCTTCGCAAGCTTCACGCATTGGCCGTTGACATCCGCGACCACACGCGGCGACCAGTAATCGGAAATAGCCTCGAATTCCTGTTCGATATTGCGGATCATCGGTCAGACGCGCTCAATGATGGTGGCCGTGCCCATGCCGGCACCGATGCAAAGCGTGACCAGCGCGGTGTTCAGATCGCGGCGCTCCAGTTCGTCGAGAACCGTTCCCAGGATCATCGCGCCCGTCGCCCCCAGCGGGTGACCCATGGCGATCGCGCCGCCATTGACGTTGACGATGCCCGGATCAAGGTCGAACGCCTGCTGATAGCGCAGAACCACGGAAGCGAAGGCTTCGTTGATTTCGACAAGATCGAGGTCCTTCATCTCCATCTTGGCGTTCTTGAGAAGTTTCTCCGTGACATCCACGGGTCCGGTCAGCATCAGGGCAGGTTCCGAACCGATATTGGCAAAGGCCTTTATGCGGGCGCGGGGTTTCAGGCCCGAAGACCGGCCGGCCGTGCTCGAGCCGATCAGAACCGCGGCGGCGCCGTCAACGATACCGGAGGAGTTGCCCGCGTGGTGCACATGCTTGATCGCCTCGATTTCCGGATGCGCCTGGACGCCGACCGCATCGAACCCGCCCATGGCCCCCATCAGCTCAAACGAAGGATTGAGCGAGGCAAGGGACTGCATGTCGGTCTCCGGGCGCATATGTTCGTCCCGGTCAAGGATGGTGATGCCGTTGATGTCTTTCACCGGCACCACCGATTTCGAAAACCGTCCGTCGTTCCAGGATTTTGCGGCGCGTTTCTGGCTTTCGACCGCATAGCCGTCGCAATCGTCACGGCTGAAGCCGTATTTTGTCGCAATCAGGTCCGCGGAGACGCCCTGTGGCATGAAATAGGAGGGAATGGCCACCTGCGGTTCGATCGGCCATGCGCCGCCCGAAGCACCGATACCGACCCGGCTCATGCTCTCCACGCCGCCGGCAATGACCAATTTGTGCTGTCCTGACATCACCTGGGCCGACGCCATGTTGACAGCGTCGAGACCCGATGCGCAGAAGCGGTTGATCTGCATGCCGGGGACCGACGTGTCGTATCCGGCGGCAAAAACCGCGGCACGGGCGATATCGCCGCCCGCTTCGCCAACCGGGTCAACGCATCCCAGGACCACGTCGTCAACTCTGGCCGTGTCGAGCCCGTTGCGGTCGCGAACCGCCTCCAGGGCCGTCGCCGCCAGGCGTACCGACGGCACTTCATGAAGCGCGCCGTCCTTCTTGCCTCGTCCCCGCGGGGTTCTGACGTGATCGAAGATATAGGCTTCAGCCATCTGGTCCTCCTTCGGACGGTGTCTAGTCGGCACCCGGTAACGGGTGTCCGGGCATCAGATCATAGGGGTGTTTCCAGCCGGGCAGCGCCTTGATCCGCTCCAGCCAGGCGGCAACGTTCGGGTAGGGAGTGAAATCCGTTCCGATCTCGTCGCGCACGAATAGGTAGCCACACAGGGAAAAGTCGGCGGTCGTAGGCTTGTCGCCGATTGCATAAGCGTTGGCCGCGAAGTGTTTTTCCAGGATCGCGAGCGCGCTCTTGAACCTGCCTTCGAGCCACTTCGTGACGTCTGTCTCGCCGGTTTTTGCATAGATGCGCAGAAATCTCAGCGGCCCGGCCACGCCTGAAATCTTCTGGTTGTCGAAGATGGTCCAGCGCAGGATTTCGCGGCGCTCGTCATTGTCTGCACCGCCGAACTTGTCAAACTTTTCAACCAGATAATCGAGAATGGTTCCCGATTGGGTCAGTGTCCTGTTACCGTGCACGAGGACCGGCACCTCACCCATTTCATTGAGCGAACTGCGGAACTCTTCGGACCGGGTCTCGCCGTTGAAGAAGTCCACCCATTTGGGCTCCCAGCCGGCATCGCACAGCTCCAGCATCAGTGCCACCTTGTACGAATGCCCCGACTGGGCCATGCAATAAAGAACGTAGTCGGCCATACCTGTTTCGTCTCCCTGGCTGGTTGCGTAGGCTGAGAACCTACACCGGCCAATGCGGATTCGCGCGGCTTAATCTCTCTCCGGTGAACCCGGGTCAGAACGCATCCGCGTCAAGCGACATCAGTGTTTCGGAACCGGCGGATATCCGCGCAAGGTGTGCGGCGGTCTCCGGCAACGTGCGTTCCATGAAAAACATGCCGAAGGCCAGCTTGGTCTTCAGCCAATCCGCTTTCTCACCCGCGTCACCGGCAAGTTGTTCCTGGATGGTCTTGGCCATTTTGGTCCACATGTAACCAAGCGCAACGAGCCCGAAGAGGTGCATGTAGTCGGTCGATCCCGCTCCGGCGTTGTCCGGGTTTTTCATGGCGTTGTTCATGAACCACATGGTCGCGCCCTGAAGATCGTCCATGCCTTTCTTGAGCGGACCGGTAAACGCCACCAGATCCTCGTTGTCCTTGTGTTCCTTCAGGAATGTGTTCACTTCGTTGAAGAAGCTCATGACGGCGCGGCCACCGTTGGCCGGCAGCTTGCGGCCGACAAGGTCGAGGGCCTGAATGCCGTTCGCGCCTTCATAGATCATAGCAATACGGGCATCACGCACAAACTGTTCCATGCCCCATTCGGCGATGTAGCCATGACCGCCATACATCTGCTGTGCGTTGACGGCATTGGCGAACCCTGTATCGGTCAGAACACCTTTCAGCACAGGCGTCATCAGTCCCATCATGTCATCGGAATACTGCCGGTCCTTTTCGTCGTCCGAGCGGTGCGAAACGTCGCCGTGAAGAGCAGTCCAGATGATCAGGGCGCGCGCTGCTTCGTTGAAGGCGCGGACGGACATCAGCGTGCGGCGGACATCCGGGTGCACGATGATAGGGTCCGCCGCCTTGTCCGGGCTCTTCGGACCGGTCAGGGCACGGCCCTGGAGGCGGTCCTTCGCGTAAGTGACCGCGTTCTGATAGGCAACCTCCGACTGCGATAGCCCCTGAACGGCAACGCCGAGGCGGGCTTCGTTCATCATGACGAACATTGCCTTGAGGCCCTTGTTCTCTCCGCCCACCAGCCAGCCGGTCGCATCGTCGTAGTTCATCACGCAGGTGGCGTTGCCGTGAATTCCCATCTTGTGCTCGATCGACCCGCAGGACACACCGTTGTTGTCACCGACGGATCCGTCCTCGCCGACACTGTTCCTGGGAACAACGAAAAGCGAAATGCCCTTGACCCCATCCGGGGCGCCCTCGATACGGGCGAGCACCAGATGGATGATGTTTTCGGACATGTCGTGCTCGCCGGCCGAGATGAAAATCTTCGTGCCGGAAATCTTGTACGAGCCATCAGCCTGGGGAACGGCCTTCGTGCGGATCAGCCCGAGATCGGTTCCGCAGTGCGGCTCGGTCAGGTTCATGGTTCCGGTCCAGGTGCCGGAGATCATGTTGGGAAGGTAGGTGTCTTTCTGGTCGTCCGTTCCGTGAATGGTCAATGCCGCCACAGCGCCCGCGGTCAGCCCCGGATACATGGAAAAGGCCATGTTCGCGGACGAAGCATATTCGTTGAAGATCGTTGCAAGCGTGTGCGGCAGGCCCTGACCGCCATGGTCCGGGTCGGTGGACAAGGTGCCCCAACCGTTTTCGCAGAAGGCCTGATACGCCTCGGCAAATCCTTTCGGCGTGGTGACAGACCCGTCTTCGTTCCGCGTGCAGCCCTCCTGGTCTCCGACCTGGTTCAGCGGCTGCAGCACCTCTTCGGCAAACTTGCCGCCCTCGCGCAGGATCGCTTCGACGAGGTCGAGCGGCGCATCGGAAAATCCCGGAAGGTTGGAATAGCGGTCATAGCCGAAAACATCTTTCAGCAGGAAAAGCGTGTCTTCGACGGGCGCAGTATAGCTTGGCATGCACATCCTCCCAGATCTGCCGATCGGTTCTAGGTTTACGTTTCCGTAAACGTCATCTGACGCTTATATACGCGCCTTGATTTCATGCGGCAAGTGGTGTCCCAACGGAAGGGATTGCAAAAAAATGTGCCCAAAACACGCAAATTGGAAGCGTTTTCGCGAATGCTCGCATCAAATTCATGTTGTGATGACGTTTTTTTGAGGGTTTTTGGTTCCGGCACATGCATGAAAATAGCCGCTCGAATTCCGACCGAGGGTCCCCAGACACAAAAACACCGGCTCGAAGGCCGGTGTTTCCTCTTAAGTCTGCGAAAGGAAAGATCAGCCTTCCTCCGCTTCCTTGTGCTTGAGCATACCTGATACGATCTCGACCGTGCGTGACAGTTCCTCGATCGCCTGTTCGATGTCTTTTCTCTGGTCTTCGAGAACGGCGATCTGCTCGTTGAACTTGGACAGGGCGACCCGGAGCTGCGTGACCTGACCGTCGCGCAGGTCATAAAGGTCCAGCATGTCGCGAATTTCCGTCAGCGAGAAACCGACCCGCTTACCCATGAGAACAAGCTTCAGCCGGGCGCGGTCGCGGCGGTTGTAGACACGGTTCAGGCCATCACGCTTGGGGTTCAATAGACCCTTGTCTTCGTAAAAGCGAAGTGTCCTCAGTGTGCAGCCGAATTCCTTGGCAAGGTCGCCGATCGTGAACTGGGTTTTCTTGGTGCTGTCGTCGGATGCGGATACGACATCGACAAGATCGTCTTCGTTGAGGATGGAAAGCGCTTCGCTCATGATGGTCTCTACTCGATTCTCTGCCGTTTTCCGGCAGTGTTGGTTTTTGTTGCTCTTTTTGTCTGCGCGGACGGGCAGACGGTTACCGTCTTGCATTTGCTGCAAAAACAGGTCTGCGCACCGGTGATTGGCGATTGTTTAGCTTACGTGCGCGTAAAGGTCTAGAGGGCTATGCAAAACGTTAAGAAAAATTAAGGTTTCTCCGGCGGTTCCCGGCGCGAAACGACATATAAACAGGTCATTTTCCGCAAAAAAGCTTGATTTTCGCATTTAGCAACGATGGTTAACTACCTGTTTACCCTAAGTCGACAAAGTTCGTTGAAACGCTGCCAGTCGTCCGTTTATTGACGGAAACGAATGGTAGTCCGCTCAAACCGCGGTCACGGTGACCGTCAGTCCAGGGTTGAGATATGCCGGCTTGGAATAAACACGAGGCAGGACGCCGCGGCCGTGATGCGTATGAAAGCGACGACTACTACAGAACGACGGGCAGGGAGCCAGCGCACGAGCGCATCGAGCGACTGACGCAGACCGCGACAGCTCTTGGCGGGGGGCATCCTTCCCGCGGCCGTGACGACGATCTGAACGCGGTCGCCGACGAACTTGACCGCATGTTGTCCGAGCGCGGCGGCGCCGGTGCCGGCCGTTCTAAACGCGCTGCAAGGCCGCAGAGGCCCGCTTCTTCAAGAAATGCTGCCCCTCACGCATCCGGCATGGACGACGTCATGGGCGCGCTCGATCGCCTTGACGAGCAGGTTCAGGGGCTCGCGAACGCGTCGCATGCGCAGGACTATGGCGAACTGCCGTCTTCGCGCGCCTATCCACAGGCGGGACGCTACGCCATGGACGCGTTGGAAGATCACGACTACCACAACAGCCTGACAGGATATCAGGCTCCGGAGCCTTCCCCGGACTTCGACGACGATGCTTTTGCTTCTCGACTTTCCAGGAGTCAGTCGTCTTACGCGCACAACGATGCTTCGCTTCACATCTACAAGGACCTTGGCCGGCGTATCGATGCGCTTCGCGCTCCGCAGGAAAAGGCGTTCAATCAGGTCCGGGAAGAGCTTGGATCTCTGCGTGAGGCTCTTGGCGGCATTTCTCGGGGGACCAGCGAAACTGTTGGCCGGCAGAATGCGGAACTGCGCCGGCTGGCGGATATGGTGGAGCGTTTGCGTGCAGACAAGCGCGGGGAACAGTTCGCCGTTGAAATCCGCAAGGAGGTCGCGGATCTGAAGTCCATGGTCGGGCGCACAAACGTGGAAGGTGCGCTGCAGACGCTTGAACATGGCTATTCCCACATTCTGCAGCGTCTCGACGAATTGTCCCGCGCGTCACTGGACCCGCGCGTCCTCAGGGGCGTAACGGCGCGATTGAATGAAATCGAGGACGCATTTTCCACGCTGCCGCAGTCAGAGCACCTCATGGTGCTGGAAGACAGGATAGCGAACATTGCAGAGCGTCTGGAGGAGCTCCTTCAGCGAGAGCCGCAGGTCGAAATTGAACCTCTGCGCGCCGAACTGCGGGAAGTCCGCGGCTACGTCGAGCAGATCGACATCAAGGGTCTCGTGGAAGGCATAGACGACCGGATGAAGTTTGTCTCCGGCCGACTGGATGACCTGGAAGTGCTGGCACGCGAGCAGCGCGGCCTTGACGCACGGCTGTCGGCGATGGAAGAGCGCATGCCGCAGCCGGAGACGATTGCCAGGCTGCAGGGCCGCCTTGAAGACATCGCCGGAATGATGGCGGACGACAAGGCAACTGCCCCGGATCTCGAACATCTGTCGCAGGTCGACAAACGTCTGGACGAAATCGTCGACAGACTGGAACGGATGGAACAGTCCGCACCATTGCCCTCCGCAGACAGCGGCGCTTTCCAGGCTCTTGAAGAGCGTCTGGAAAATATCGCCGGAAAGATCGACGCGATCGAAACGGAAGCCTCACGGCCCGCACCGGCCTTTGATCCGGAAGCGCTTCGGGCACTTGCCGGGCCGGATACGGAGTTTCTGGCGCAATTGCAGGAGCGGCTGACTGACCTGTCGGCGCGTCTCGACGAACCCAAGGACACGGTCACGTCGTCAGATCTGGACAAATTGCGCGAAGAAATCGGTTCGATGCGCGAAAGCGTATCATTGCCGTCGTCCACGGAATCTCTTGAAGCCAGGATTGCGGATCTTGCGCAACTCGTCTCGAAGAATGCGGACGTGACCGACGATGATCGCTTTGAACTGCTGGGTGAAAAAGTCGCGGCGCTTGCGGCGCAGATCGAGACCAGTTCTTCCGAAGCCCCGGGCCTTGACCAGGTCGCCCCCGTGCTTGAACGAATTGAACGCGGACTGGAGCAGACCCGATCGGATGTCACGGACATCGCCCGAAAGGCGGCTTTCGACGCAGTGGCAAACGCGCCCCAGCCGCAGGTCCCCCAGTATGACGAGACCATCTCTGCGCTCCAGGGAGACCTGAAACGCTTGGTCGATGCCGCCGAAGGCGGTGAGCAGCGCAACAGGAAGACCTTCGAAAGCGTCAAGTCAGTTCTGGGCTCACTGACCGACCGGCTCGACAGTCTGGAGCGCTCGGAAGCACGCGCGCCCGTTGCCGACGTGCCTGCCGGTACGCCCGTCATGCCTGGCATCACGCGGCCCGTGGCGCCGGCCATGAGCGAACACGAAACGTTCCCGTTCACCCAGGCTGCACGTATCAGCAAGGAGACGCCCGAAGTCGGCGCGGGCGAGGAGCGCTCAGTTGATACACAGCCGGAAGACAGGACAAGGGACCGTAAAGCCGACTTCATCGCCGCTGCGCGCAGGGCAGCGCAGGCCGCGTCGGCCGAAGCGGCCAAGCTTGAGAAGTCGAAATCCGCTAATTCCGGTGTTGAGGCAGCAGATGAGGGACGCGGCAAGGCACGCGTCGGTTGGCTGCGTAACGTCCTCAAACGTGACACCGCGTCCAAGGCCGAGGACGATGCACACGAGACGGCGGATGACCTGGAACTCAGCGAGGACGATTTCACCAGCGGCCACTCCGAGACCGATCAGCCGCCCGTGTTGCCGGGCGACCGCCCTGCGCCGGAAATCAAGGAACGCGGCGGTAGCCGGCGCAAGGCTATTTTGCTTGCCGCCGTCGCCGTGGTTCTTGCGCTCGGAACCTTGACAGCCTACCGCTTTGTCTCCGGTTCGCCTGAACAGGAAAATGTCGCTTCCGCCGGGCCGGAAACAACCAGTGTTGCCGAAACCGCACCGGTTGCCTCCGCGACGCAAAATCCGCCGGTGCAAAAAGCAGACGTTGCTGCAGTCTTGCCTGAGGAGGCACCCTCTCCACCTGCCGAGGCCATACCGGCTGAGGCCGGCGTCGTTGCAAACGCGCCCGGTGGAAAAACTGACGAAATCCCTGTGGTTGCCGAGGCAGCTCCCGCAAAGTCACCGGAACCGGTTCGTCAGAGCGAGCCGCTCGTCGCGTCGCAAAGCGTGCAGGCGACTCCCGCTACGGCTGAGGACGTGCCGGAAGCTGCGGCCGCCTTCGCCCCTCCTGCAGGTGTTACAAGCAGCTTTGGTGACAACCCGGTCTCCGATCCGGCAGAACGTGCGCCGGGGTCCGGGACGCAAACTCTCGATTCGTCTTCTCTTCTTGCCAACCTGCCGCCGGAAGCTGTCGGCCCGATGGCGCTGCGCAGCGCTGCGGCGAGTGGCAACCCGGCTGCCGAGTTCCTTGTCGGCGTAAAATATACCGAAGGCGATGGTATACCGCCCGATCTGGAAAAAGCAGCCGTCTGGTATCAGAAGGCGGCCAACAAGGGCCTTCCGCCCGCCCAGTACCGGCTCGCCAGCCTCTATGAAAAAGGGCGCGGCGTTGAAAAGGACATGGCCAAGGCAAGAGCCTGGTATTCGCAGGCAGCCCAAGCCGGCAACGCCAAGGCAATGCACAATCTCGCGGTTCTCTATGCGGAGGGCGGCGGCGAAGAGCCTGACTATGCCAAGGCGGCGATGTGGTTTGAATCCGCGGCCAATTACGGTGTTAAGGACAGCCTCTTCAACCTTGGCATTCTCTATGCCGGTGGCATTGGTGTCGATAAGGATCTGGTGGCAAGCTACAAGTGGTTCGCAATTGCCGCCGACAAGGGAGACCCGGAGGCTGCGAAGCGCCGCGATGATGTTGCCAACATGATGGATCAGCAGACGCTGGCGAATGCGCGCCTCGCTGTGGAAAGCTTCAAGCTCAAGGACGCGGATCCGGCGGCGAACAAGGTGACACTGGAGCCGTCATGGGCGGAACAGTCCTCCTTGCCTGCCGCAAACGTATCTGCTCCGGCGCAGACCGGGGATGTCGACATGATCCGCGAAGCCCAGGACAAGCTGAATTATCTCGGCTTCGACACGGGCACACCGGACGGACAGATGGGCCCGCGCACGCGCAGCGCCATCCGGGCATTCCAGCGCAGCATCGGCATGCCGGAAACCGGCGAGGTCGACGCCAAGCTGATTGATGAGCTCAAAAGTCAGGCAATCTGACGATTTTCGGGATTTCCGAACCAAAGTGAGATGCTGGTTGGTTGACACATCGACCGGCACGGGTTTTTAACCAGTTTAGTCTATTGTTCCTGCAGCCCCGTCTGCATCCTGTTCCGGCGTAACCCAGTGCAACTATATCTGCCCATAGCCGAAATTCCGGTCAATATCTTCGTGATATTTGCCATGGGCGGTGCCGTGGGTTTTCTGTCAGGACTGTTCGGGATTGGCGGCGGATTTCTGCTGACGCCCTTGCTGATCTTTTCCGGCATTCCTCCGGCGGTCTCCGTTGCGACCGTCACGACGCAGGTTGTCGCCTCGTCCGCGTCCGCCGTGGTGACCTACTGGCGGCGAAAGGCGATTGACCTGAAGCTTGCATCGATATTGTTGGCGGGCGGTGTCTTCGGATCGCTCATAGGCGTCATATTGTTCGACGTGCTGCAATCGGTCGGGCAGCTGGACCTTGTGATTTCCCTGTCCTATGTCACCTTTCTGGGCGCAATCGGCGGGCTGATGCTGGTCGAGTCCATCCGGGCGATCCGGCGGCGGAAATCGGGCGCGGCGCCTTCTGCACGCAAACCGGGTCAGCATAACTGGATCCACGGCTTGCCGCTCAAGGTGCGGTTCAGGCAGTCCAAGCTCTATGTCAGCGTCATCCCCGTGGTCGGGCTGGGCGCGATTATCGGTTTTCTGGGCACGATTCTGGGGATTGGCGGCGGCTTCATGATGGTTCCCGCGCTGATCTATCTTCTCCGGGTACCGACAAATATCGTCATTGGAACATCCCTGTTCCAGATTCTGTTCACGATGGCGGCGGCGACGATTTTCCACGCCATGGGCACCAAGACCGTCGATATCGTTCTGGCGATGACCCTGATGATCGGTGGTGTGATCGGAGCCCAGTTCGGGGCGCGCATGGGGCAGAACCTGCGCGGCGATCAGCTGCGCCTGTTGCTGGCGCTTCTGGTGCTCGGTGTCGGGCTGCGCTTTGCCGTCGATCTGCTGCTTATTCCCGATGATCTATACTCGATCGCCATTCGCAAGGGAGCGGGAGTATGATCCGGTCTCTGCTTGCCATCCTGTTCGCTTTCGCCGGTCTCTCGGCAGGCCTCGCGCAGGAGGATGACCGCTCGAAGGACCTTGTCACGGCGCTTTCCTCCGACATGGTGTCGATCCAGTCAAACTTCACCGGAACCGAGATCGTCATCTTCGGCCAGGCGAGCCATATTCGGGACAGCTCCGGAGAAGCGGACGATTTTCAGCTCGCGATCGTGGTTGAAGGTCCGCCGCAGGACATAACCACCCGGCGCAAGGGACGGTTTCTGGGCGTCTGGGTCAACCGGGAAGCAGAGCGCTTCCAGAACGTTCCTTCGTTCTATGCCGTCGCGAGCACCGCCGACATAGGCGAAATCGCGCACCGGAATGTGCTCGATGAGTACAGTATAGGTCTCAACCACATCAATCTGGCGGTTTCGGGCGTCTCGAACGTGGCGTTGTCGGATCGCGACGACTTCCGCCGGGCGTTTGTGCGCTTGCGTCAGGAAACGGGTCTTTACTCGGAACGGGAAACGTCGATCGAGTTCCTGACCGATACCATGTTCCGCACGAAAATACCGCTGCCGGCAAACATACCGGTCGGCGACTACACCGTGAAAAGCTACCTCTTCAACCAGGGAGAGCTTGTCTCGGAGACGCAGCAGATCCTCGCGGTGGCGAAAATCGGTTTCGAACAGGTGACCTTCGAACTTGCGCAGAATTACCCGCTTGTCTACGGCGTTCTGGCCGTGATCCTGGCGATATTCACCGGCTGGCTCGCGGGCGTGATCTTCAGGAAGGACTGATTGCCGGCTGCGGATGCATGACCGGTGGGCCGTCGCGCCATGTCCATGCCGGAACTGCGCCTGCAGGTATTATCATCTGGTGCTCGCACACCCTGCCGTTATTGTGATGAAGTGGCACGACCATGGAATCACAAGGTGGGGCATCATGACTGATCAGTCTTCTCCCGAACCGGCGGGCGGCAAAGCAGGCACGCGCGAGCCGACCCTCGATGCGAAGGTGATTGATATCGCCATTCGCCTGGGCGTTCTCGGCCTTTTTGCCTATTTCTCGCTGCAGCTCATCGCGCCGTTCTTTCTGTTCCTGCTCTGGGCGGTCGTTCTGACCGTGGCGCTTTACCCGGCCCATGACTGGCTTTCCGGGAAGCTGGGTGGGCGCAAGGTGATTTCCGCGATCCTGATTACCTTGCTGTGCCTTGCGATCGTCATCGGCCCGGTTGCGGTGCTCGTCGTCAGTCTGGTCGAAACGCTCAGCGGCTGGTTCCACGGCATTACCGGGGAGGGGCTCACCCTGCCGCCGCTGCCGGACAAACTGGCGGCGCTCCCCGTCATCGGTGACCGCATCGCCGAACTCTGGGGCCTTGCCAGCCGAAGCTTGGAGTTGTTTTTCACCAAAATCGGGCCGATGCTTGTGCCGGCTGGCGGGCGGATCCTGTCCATGCTCGCATCGCTGAGCGGGAGCGTTCTGTTCTTCATTGTCTCCATCATTCTCGCCGGTTGCCTGTTCGTGCCGGGTCCCGCGCTCGGCAGGGGCGCCAAGCGTTTCGCGGACCGGATCATGGCTCCCCGCGGCTCCGAGTTCGTCGACCTCGCCGGCGCGACCATCCGCAACGTCTCGCGCGGCGTAATCGGCGTTGCGGTGATCCAGGGTCTTCTGACCGGTATCCTGCTGATTGCGTTCAACGTACCCCTCGCAGGCGTCCTGACCTTCATCGCCCTCATCCTGTGCATCATCCAGATTGGCCCGGCGCTGGTGATCATCCCGACCATCATCTGGGCGTGGAGCTCCTGGGAATTCGTTCCCGCACTCGCCTTCACGATCCTGATCGTGCCGGTGATGCTGGTCGACAACGTCCTGCGCCCGATCCTGATGTCCCGCGGCCTCGACGTCCCGATGCTGGTCATCCTCATCGGTGTCCTCGGCGGCACCATCACCCACGGCCTGCTTGGCCTGTTCCTCGGCCCGGTTGTGCTGGCGGTATTCTATGAACTGGTCACCGCATGGGTGAAGGTGGGCGAGGAAGACTAGGCGACAGCTTTCCCAAGCACCTGTCGCCCTGCGACGCAAGGTTACCTCTCTCCCGGGGAGAGGTCGGAGCGCAGCTCCGGGTGAGGGGGCAGAACAGCGAACGATGGATTCTCGTCACGTGCACGGTCAGTGCGTACAGTCCGGGTGACCGCTTGTAAATGCGAACAGAACCACCACCTCAAATCGTGACCGGTGTTGCATCGCGACACCTTGCGGGATCTTGACGCGGGCAGGAACGGCGCTTGAGTGTGAACAGGAAGCTGAACCGTCTGATGTGGATGGAACGCGCACGGACGGCGCTGCTGATTGCGATGGTCGGCATACCGCTGGCCGTCGGAATAAGCACGATCATGGTGTCGCAGAGCGGTGTCGGCAATCATGGCGGCGAACCCATCACCGGTGTGCTTCTGCATCATTCCAGCGACTATCGGGACGACGGGTCCATCCGCACGACCTTGCGTGTTCAACTGGAGGACGGCAAGGAGGTCACGGTGCGGACACGGAACAAGGGGTTTCCTGCCGTTGGTGAGGAAATCGTTTTGATGAAGCGCCTGCGTGAGAACGGCCGGGCGTTCTACTACCTGCCCCTGGTGAACACGGCCGACGAATGACGGGTTGTGCCGTCAACGCCTGCGGCAGCCTTGGTGAACTGCCGGGTTAGTCCCCGACCAGGCGGCTTGCCGTGAAAGGATAGAGCCGGTCGTTGCCCAGCATGAACACCGAAAACTGGCGCCGGGTGAAGAGCGTTGAATAGGCGCGGTCGGCGACGTTGAGACCACCTGTCAGCGCACCGAAGGCCGGAAGCACCAGGCGGGTTCCATCGGTGATGAAGCAGGCGCGGCGGATGGACCGTCCGAAACGGCGCACTCGCGCGACCGGGTGAAGGTGCCCGCAGATCTCTCCGGCCGTACCATCCGTGCCGATTTCCTCGACCGGTTCGTGCCGGAATTTGAGCGGCCCGACGGATATTTCATCCACCGTCTCCCCGCAAAGACGCACGGGCGCGACCGGATCATGGTTGCCCGTCACCCAGATCCACTCGCGGCCGAGCTGGAGCGTCGTGAGCATGGCCCGGTAGGGAGCGGGCAATCTGTCGGACCCGTCCGCATCGTGGAAACTGTCGCCAAGACAGATGATGCGGGCCGGATCGAACGCGTCCATGACCCCTGCGAGCTTTTCCAGTGTCGCGCCGGTATCATAGGGCGGCAGCATGACGCCGCGGCGCGCATAACTGGAGCCTTTCTCAAGATGAAGGTCGGCAACGACCAGGAGAGATTCCTCCGGCCACCACAGAACACCGCTGTCATGCAGGCCGACCAGTTGCCCGTTGACCTGGATGTCATGACACACCGGCGCAGTCTCGTATTTGCGCAGATGGGATGTCAGAACATTCATGCCATTGCCTCCTGAACGAGATCATCCGCCGCGTCTTCAAGCAGCGAGTCTATCGCCTCGCCATAGACCGGTTCCTTGCCTATTTCCAGGAGGATCGGCACCGCAAGTGGAGAAACGCGCGTGAGGACACTATGCGTGATTCTGCCACGAACGCGTGCAAGAAGTTCACCCAGCCGCGAGATATCCAGAAGTCCTTCTGCGGCGTCTGCCCAAGTGGCCTTGAGCAGGATGTGATCCGGTTCATGCGTGCGCAGAACGTCGTAGATCAGGTCCGAGGAAACCGTAACCTGACGCCCGGTTTTTTCCTGGCCCGGGTGCCGGCGCTCTATCAGCCCGGCGATGACGGCACAGTTCCGGAACGTGCGCTTCATCAGGCTGGATTCCGCCAGCCAGGCATCAAGATCGTCGCCCAGAATGTCTTCTTCGAAGAGTGCGTCCAGCGATATGCGTCCGCTCGAGAACAGCAATGACAGATCGCCGAGTCCCCAGACCGACAGCGCATAGTCGGTGGCAACAAATCCCATCGGCCGTGCGCCAAGACGCTCCAGACGCTTGGTGAGCAGCATGCCGAGTGTCTGGTGCGCCAGGCGCCCTTCGAAGGGATAGCAGACCATATAGTGCTTGTTGGACCGCGGAAATGTCTCGACGAGCAGACCGTCGCGCGCGGGCAGCACCGATTTCGCCTTCTGGATTTCCAGCCAATCCCGGACCTGGACCGGTAGGTGTTTCCAGCTTTTGGGATTGGCGAGCATCGCGCGCACACCGTCTGCAAGGTATGTGGAAAGTGGAAACTTTCCGCCCATGTAGGACGGGATCATCGGGTTGTCGGTCTTGGCCCTCGAGACATAGGTTTCGTTCTCGCGGATGGCCTCGAAACGGACGACCTCGCCGCCAAAGAGGAACGTGTCGCCAGGCACCATCTGGTCGACGAAGTATTCTTCGATTTCTCCCAGGATGCGGCCGCCGCGCCCAACCGGGGTGCGCCGCCCGTCCGCCTTGGACCGGACCAGACGCACCTTGAGTTTCGGGGCTTCCACGATCGTGCCGACATTCAGCCGGTACTGCTGGGCGAGCTTGGGATGCGAGATCCGCCAGAGACCGTCCTTGCCCTTTTTCAGTTTGGCGTACTGGTCATAGCTCTTCAGCGCATATCCGCCCGTCGCGACGAAGTCGACGACGCGCTCGAAGGTTTCCCAGTCGAGATACCTGTAGGTTTCGCTGGAGCGGATTTCATCGAAAGTCGCTGTCAGATCGAGCGGCTCGGCGCAGGCAAGGCCCATGACATGCTGCGCCAGCACGTCAAGCGCACCCTTGCGCAGCGGCGGGGTGTCCTGATCGCCGCGTTTTGAGGCGGCAAGTGCCGCCTGGCATTCCAGCACTTCGAACCTGTTGGAGGGGATCAGGACGGCCTTGGAGGGCTCGTCCATGCGGTGATTGGCCCGGCCGATCCGCTGCGCCAGCCGGCTCGCTCCTTTGGGTGCGCCGATATTGACGACAAGATCGATATCGCCCCAGTCGATCCCCATGTCGAGAGAGGAGGTCGCAACGACGGCGCGCAGCGAACCGGATGACATTGCCGCCTCCACCTTGCGCCGTTGTCCGACATCGAGCGAACCGTGGTGAAGGGCGATCGGCAGCGTGTCCTCGTTGATGCGCCAGAGTTCCTGAAACACCATTTCCGCCTGACTGCGCGTGTTCACGAAGAGAAGCGAGACGTTGTGCGCCTTGATCAGCTCATAGATGTCACCGATCGCGTAGCGGGAGGAATGACCGGACCATGGCAGCCTCTGCTCGGAATCGAGAATGGAAATCTCCGGCATGGCACCGCCGGAGACTTCAACCACGTGCGACAGCGTTTTCCTGGTGACGTCAGGCTGGTCGACCAGATAGGCGCGCAGGTCGTCCGGTTTGGCGACGGTCGCAGACAGTCCGATGGTTCTGAGCCGCGGCGCGATGCGGCGCAGGCGCGCAAGGCCAAGGGACAGCAGGTCACCGCGCTTGGAGGTAACCAATGCATGAAGCTCGTCCAGGATCACAGTTTTCAGAGAAGCGAACAACCGCGTTGACGCAGGATCGGACAACAGCAGCGCAATCTGCTCGGGCGTCGTCAGCAGAATATCCGGCGGGTTGAGTTTCTGCCGCTGCCGTTTGTGCGACGGCGTGTCGCCGGTGCGGGTTTCCAGCCTGATCGGAAGCCCCATTTCGGCGACAGGAGCTTCCAGGTTCCGGGCGATATCGACGGCCAGGGCCTTCAAGGGGGAAATATAAAGCGTGTGCACGCCCCCGCCGGCCTGGCCGGGTTTCACCTTGCCCCGCAGCTCGAGTTCCACGAGGCTGGGCAGGAACCCGGCCAGCGTCTTGCCGGCACCGGTCGGCGCGATCAGCAGTGTCGAATGTCCCTGCGCCAAGTGATCGATCAGCTGCAGCTGATGTGGCCTCGGGGCCCAGCCCCGGGAAGCAAACCAGCTCTGAAATCGATTGGGTAGCAGCGCAACGTCCATGAGGCAGTTTTAGGATAGCGGCCCGGAAAAGGCGAGAGGGAGCGGTCAAAAATGTTCACTTTGTGTTCTTTGGTGTCCCAGCCACTTGAATATGCGGCCAATCCGCGAACTAATGCCCTAATGTCAGAACTCCTCACGATAACGCCCGAAGGCCTCTATTCGCCCGCAGCCGGTGCCCATATCGACCCGGTCCGGCCGGTCGAAAAGGCCATCGTCACCCACGGACACGCCGACCACGCCCGCGCGGGGCACGGTGCGGTTCTGGCAACACGGCAAACGCTCGACATCATGTCTATCCGCTACGGAGAAAACTTCTGCGGCACCGCTCAGGCCATCGGCTGCGGCGAGATTATCAAGGTGGGCAGTGCCGATGTATCCCTGCATCCGGCCGGTCATGTTCTCGGCTCGGCACAGATTCTCCTGGAGAAATCCGGCCGCAGAACAGTGGTGTCGGGCGACTACAAACGCCAGGACGATCCGACCTGTGCGTCCTTTGAACTGGTCAAATGCGACACCTTCGTTACGGAGGCAACCTTCGGGCTTCCCGTTTTCCGCCATCCGCCGGCCGGCCAGGAAATTGCGAAACTTCTGTCATCGGTGGATCTTTTTCCCGAGCAGACGCATCTCGTCGGCGCTTACGCGCTGGGGAAAGCGCAGCGCGTCATCGGCGAATTGCGCGCAGCCGGCTACGGCAGGGTGATCTATCTCCATGGCGCATTGGAGAGGCTCTCGGCCTACTATCAGTCCGAGGGTGTCGACCTTGGAGCTCTGGAGCTGGTCGGCAAACGCGGCAAGGAACTGAAAGGCGAAATTGTTCTGTGTCCGCCGGGGCAATTGAACGACAGGTGGGCGCGGCGTTTCGGCGATCCGGTCGCGGCCATGGCATCCGGCTGGATGCGGGTACGCGCGCGGGCGCGCCAGCGCGGTGCGGAACTGCCGCTCATTCTGTCGGATCACGCCGATTGGGACGATCTATGCCGGACGATACTTGAGACGGAGGCCGAGCAGATCTGGGTCACGCACGGAGCAGAGGAAGCACTCGTGCACTGGTGCGAATTGAATGGACGAAAGGCACGTCCGCTCAATATGATAGGGTATGACGATGGCGAGGATGCCGACGGCGTCGAGGTCTCAGGGGCAAACTGACCTCGGAGTAACCGTCCGGATCCTGAGGGAGGCGGTCATATGGACAACGGTGGTGTGGAAAACGCCGGCAACGGTCATGCAAACGGGGCAGGTTCGAACGAGGGCGCGGAAGAGGCGATTGCCCAGCTCTTCGACGACTACCAGGCCGGTTTCAACGATTATGACATCGACCGGATCTGCGACTGTTTCGCCTTGCCCGCCGTTATCTGGCAGCATGAAAAAGGTCATGTCTTCGCCGATGATGAAGAACTGATCGAGAATGTGGAAGCGCTCCTGAAAGCACTGGAAAAGGAAGGCGTCACCCACTCAGACTTTCAAGTCGTTTCAAGCCATGTCAGCGGATCTTCCGCGCTCGTGACCCTCGACTGGTCGCAGGAAAGCGCGGACGGCGAGACGGTGCTCGAATTCACATGTCATTATCAGCTGATCCAGGACGGCGTCGACTGGGTCATTGCGGCGATCGTCAATGAGTGAACATCGAACTGTGAAGCGTCAGGACAGCAACGCCTTGCAAAACGGGTAGGTGGTCATGCGCTCCACACCGTCATCCGCGATCAGGAACTGATCTTCGAGCTTCACACCTTCCTGCGCCGCTTCTTCTCCGATGTAACTCTCGATGCAGATCACCATGCCCGGTTCGAACTGTCCCTCGAAGGCGTAGGGGACATCGTCGAAAAAGTGGGGGATGTAGGGAAATTCACCGCATAGTCCGAGGCCGTGCCCCAGGCAGTAATAGCCATATCCGCGATTTTCGGCCGGGACCGGCCAGGCCGCGCGGGCGAAGTCTTCGTAGCTGACGCCCGGTCCCAGGAGCGCGGCATTGTGCGAGAGTTGCTCGTGGGCGAGGCGGTAGAGGTCACGTTGTTTCCCGGCGGCGGGCAGGTCTCCACACAGGAAAGTGCGGGAAAAGTCCACTGCATAGTGCAGATATCCGAGGGCGTCGGTGTCGAAACAGACGAGATCGCCGGTCTCCATGCGCCGGGCCCCGGCTTCCTGGAAATAGGGAAAGGTTCTGGAGCCCGACTGAAACAGCCGCGTGGAGATGTATTCCCCCTCCGTCGCGATCAGGTGACGGTGAAATTCGGACCAGACCTCAACCTCGCTGGCGCCCGGAGCAATCGCCGCTTCCAGCGAGCCTGCCGCGGCCTGGACGCGATCAACCGCTTCGCGCATGACAGCAACTTCCGTCGGTTGCTTGATGAGCCGGGCAGCGGAAAATACGTCTGTTCCATCGAGCAGTTCAAGTCCGGCACTGCGCATTCGGTCCGTGACAGGAACTCCAAACCCCTCGATCGCCAGAACGCGCTCGCTGCCGATGATGGAGATCAGATCCCCGACAAAACGCGTAATTTCTGGCACATATCCTCTGCCGGCAAGGGCGGTTATGCCGGGGGCCGGTCGGATTTCGGTCACAACGGGATTGTTTTGCTGCAGGTGCTCGCAGCCGGCGAACTCCCACAGGTAAGTTGCACCGCACGCCAGGACCAGCACAAAGCGGAAGGGCCCCATATGGCTGAAGACCGTCATGTTCCGGGCGCCGGTCGCGTAAAGGATATTGATCGGATCGGACGTCAGGAGAGCCGGAACGTCGCGTGCCTTCATCACTCTCAACAGGCGCTGGTGCGTTTGCCTGACAAGGGCGGCGCGATCGAATTCCACGGCAGTAGCCTCCCTTCCCAGGGGTACGGCAAGAGGATATTTCTCTTAATTCTTCGCCTTTGCCGCTTTCCTGGCCGCGCGCGAGGGTTTGTTTTTCTTCGCGCTCTTCTTCTTCGCACCTGTATCTTTCGACGCGGCACGGGACTTCGGCTTGCGACGGTCATCGCCGTCTTTGGCGGATCGCCGTTGCGGAGCGGCGCCGTCGTCCGCATTTCCGGCAAGAGCCTTCATGTCGAGAGGCTCATAGGCTGGATGGTGCGGTGCGGCCTCGTCATTGCCGCGGCGGCGCTTTTTCCCGCGCGGTGCGTCGAAGTCTTTTTTTGGCCCCGGCCGTGAGCGGCCGGGCTTCCTCGTGTCCTCGCGCCCCATGCTTTCGTAGTCGGGTGCGTCCGCTCCGCGTGGCCGTCGCTTGGGCGCCCCACCCCGGTCCTTCCGGTAGCCGTCTTCCTTTGGAGCTGCCGGAACCTTGCCGCCGCGGGCATCAAGAAGCGTGATCGTGACATTGTCTTCACCCGACCCGTCGCGCTTGATGACATCGGCAAAACGTTGGCCGTGACTTCCGGCGATCTCGAAGTAGAGCTGGTTCTGAAAGATCTTGATCGCACCGACTTCCTTTTTGGTCACATGCCCGGCGCGGCAGATCAGCGGAAGGATCCAGCGCGGCTCCGCCCGCTGACGATGTCCGAGTGACAGCGAAAACCAGACGCCATCTTCAAACTTTCCGGTGATCTCGGCATTGCGGCCGCCGCGCGATCCGGCGTCACGTCCCTTCAGCGAGGTTTCATCCAGCGCCGTGATGTCCTCGGGCGCCGGCATGCGGGATTGCCGCAATTTGACGAAAGCTGCTGCCAGTTGCTCGGGACTGTGAAGGGCAAGGAGTTCCATCGCCATCGCGCGCTCCTCGTCTTCGAGTTCCACCGACAGCGCGGGGTCCGCCAACAGGCGTTCCTTGTCCTTGGCACGGATCTGGTCGGCGGTTGGTGCGCCAAGCCATGTCGCCTTGATGCCTGCGAAATGAAGCACCCGCTCGGCCTGACGGCGGCGGGGAAAGGGAACCATCAGAACGCAGGTGCCCTTGCGTCCTGCGCGTCCGGTCCGCCCGGACCTGTGCAGAAGGGCCGCCTTGCCGGTGGGAAGATCGGCGTGGATGACAAGATCCAGGTTCGGAAGATCGATCCCGCGTGCAGCAACGTCGGTTGCGACACAGACCCGCGCACGGCCGTCCTTCATGGCCGCAAGCGCGCTGGAGCGCTGCTCCTGGCTGAGTTCACCGGACAGGGAAACGATCGAGAAGCCCCGGTTGGCGAGGCGCGAGGTCAACCGGCTGACGGCTTCACGCGTCGAACAGAAGACAATCGCCTTTTCCGCTTCGTGCAGCCTGAGCACATTGATGAGTGCGTTTTCGCGCTCGTTGGGCGCAACGGGATGGGCGACATAGTCGATATCGCCATGCTGCTCCCGGGCGTTGACGGTGGACAGACGCACCGCGTCCTTCTGGAACCTTTTGGCGAGTTCCGCGATCGGCTTCGGCACGGTCGCGGAGAACATCAGCGTGCGCCGCTCGCGCGGGGCAGCGTCGAGAATGAATTCCAGATCTTCGCGGAAGCCCATGTCGAGCATCTCGTCCGCTTCGTCCAGCACAACGGCCCGGATTTCAGACAGGTCGAGCGCGCCACGTTCAATGTGGTCCCTGAGGCGGCCGGGGGTGCCGACAACGATATGCGCGCCGCGCTCCAGCTGCCTGCGCTCCATGCGCGGATCCATGCCGCCGACACAGGAGGCGGTGACGGCACCGGCTTCTTCGTATAACCAGGCCAGTTCTTCCTTCACCTGAAGCGCAAGCTCACGCGTCGGAGCGATGGCCAGCGCGATCGGCGCGGCTGCCTTTCCAAGATGGGATTCGTCCTGCAGGAGCGTTGGCGCAAGAGCAAGGCCGAAGGCCACGGTCTTGCCTGATCCGGTCTGTGCCGAGACAAGCAGATCAGCATCTGGAGGGGCATCGTTCAGGACGCTTTCCTGGACGGGGGTGAGGCTTTCATAGCCCCGCTTCGCCAGCGCGGCCGACAGGGCCGGGGCGAGTGACATCAATTCAGTCATAGAGATCTTTCAACTGCTCCGGATCATCTGCGTCCCAATCAGCAGTCTACCGGATCGGCCCGGACATGCGCCGGGCAAGGGTTCGCGCGGCTTATATAGACAAAACGTTGCGCAGTCCACATCAGGACAATGAAGTATTTTTTGGCACACTTGAAAGGTGTGACAATGGCTGCGATTGCAACCGGAATGACTGACCGGACAAAATTACCGATGATGCGTGTAACATATTTTTTTTCAGCTTTTGGTTTGTAAATTTGTTAACCCGGTCTCCCTCAAATGTGTGCGAGTTGTTGTGATGGGAGTGTTCGATGCTGAAATCGATTCGCATGCAGATTGCCCTCCTGGCGATCGTGCCGCTGTTGGCTTACGTCGTGGCGACGTTCATTGCGCTCAACGAAGCCTACACCGAAAGCAAGATCGCCTCCGAAATCTATCCGACCGCGCTCGTTGCCGAAAAGTCGGAAGCGGTGCTCCACGAGTTGCAGAAGGAGCGCGGCCGGACGGCGGTGTTGCTCGCGTCGGGATATGCCGACGCGCCAAGACAGATGTTGGCAAAGCAGCGCGGCGCGACGGACACGGCGCTGGAAGAGCTTCGGCGCACGGTTGCAGGTTTCCGGGTCAGCAATACCAAGCTTGAGGACGAGGTGCACGCGGCCGTGAAAGCGCTCGACAAAGTCGCCGCCCACAGGTCCGGCATCGACGGCTCCACGTTGGGCGGCAAGCAAAACCTCGCGTTCTATTCGGGCAAGATCCGGGACCTGATCAAGATCGTTCAGGAAGCCCAGCATGCGAGTGCCGATCCTGAATACGCCGGACAGATGACCCCGTTCCTTCTCTTGACGGAGGCCATCGAAGCGGGGGGACTTGAGCGCGCCATCGGTGCACAGTTGTTCACCATGGTCGGCAAAACGGGCAAAGTGCCGAATGACCGGTTCCTGGCCTATTTCGATCGCCTTTCGGTCGAAGGAGCATTTCTGAACAATTTCAGAAGCGTCGCTAAGCCTGAGGAAATCGCAGCCTTTGACGAACTTGTGTCCGGACCTGTGGTCGATCAGGTCATGGAGTGGCGCACCGTGCTGCGAACCATGCCCGAAACGAAGGATGGGCAGGGAATCGAAGGGTCGGTGTGGTTCGGCAAGGCAACCGAACGTCTGAACCTGATCCGCCAGGCGTCGATCGGCATGTTGAAAGCGGCAGAGACACGTGCACAGGAACTGGCCGGCGCCGCGAACAGCCATCTCCAGTATGTCATGGCGGAAACGGTCGGCGTTGTACTCGTCACGCTCATCATCTGCATCTGGCAACTGCGCAGCGTCAATGGTCTTCTGGCCAGCCTGACGGCAAACCTGGTCAGGATTTCCAAGGGGGACGCAGATTTCAAGATGCCATACGCCGACCGCCGAGACGCCATTGGCGATCTCGCGCGTGCTGGCGGGATCTTCCAGGAAAATGCACGCGTCCGACAGGTGCTGGAGTCTGAGGCTGCCAAGGAACGTGACCGCGAACGCATGCGCCAAAACCATGTCGAAGAGCTGATCAACAAGTTCAAGGCGTTGATGGAAAGTGTCACGGGAGAGGTCCACGACAAGACCACATCCATGACCGACATTGCTTCCCGCGTCCGGTCGATTTCGCAGGATGCGTCATCGGCCGCAGGCCAGGCTCGCGATGCATCCACTTCGTCCTCCAACAACGTGCAGACGGTCGCCGCAGCGGCCGAGGAGATGTCGGCAGCGATCCAGGAGATCATGAACCAGGCGGAGAGGGCAAATGGTGTCATTGAGAATGCAACCGCGATTGCGAGCAGAACGGACAGCAACGTTTCAAGTCTTGCCGAAGCTGTCGAAAAGATCGGTACGGTCGTCGAGATGATCCGCGCGATCGCAGAGCAAACCAACCTCCTCGCGCTCAATGCAACGATCGAAGCCGCAAGAGCCGGGGAAGCCGGCAAGGGTTTTGCCGTCGTTGCGGCGGAGGTCAAGGAGCTCTCGACACAGACCGCGAAGGCCACGGAGGAGATTTCCAACCAGATCTCCTCTGTTCAGGGTCTGACGGATGAAGCTGTCGACTCGATCCGCAGGATATCCGGGTCAATCGAGATGATCAGCGAGGTCACCGGTGCGATATCGACAGCGGTCGGGGAGCAGAGCGTTGCGACCCGGGAAATCTCGCAAAGCATAACGATGGCGGCGACGGAAACAGGCAATGCGGTCGACAGCGCCGAGACTGTCGACAGTGCGATCCAGGCGACGGCGAACGAGGCGGAAACGGTCGACACCATTGCCGGCGACGTGAAGAGCGTTGCCGACACGATGGCGCAGGGTATCGAAGGTTTCCTTGAGGAAATGACACAGGATGTCGAGGAGCGGCGCCGGGCCTCGCGCAAACAGGAAACCGGTCAGAGCGTGACGCTCGTGACCGATGATGGCCGAAAGTTCGAGACTTCTCTGGTCAACAGCTCTGACGGTGGCATCGGCGTCACGGCGTTTGCAGGCGCGACGATAGGCCTGGCTGTCACGTATATTGACGACAATGGAGACGCGTTCCCGATGGAGGTCAGGTGGGTGCGGGGCGACACGCTGGGCCTTCAGTATCGCGCCGTCGAAAACCAGCATGACGTTGCGGCCTGACGGGGGCCGGTTTCGCGAAACAGGCCAGACCCATATCCGGTCCACTGCTGTCCGGTTCAATCCGAAGCCGACCTCAAGAGGCAATCACCAGTCATTGATCTTGTCATTCCGGCTGAAGCGCAGCGGAAGGCCGGAACCCAGTAACCACCTGTTTTCCTCCTTCTTCTAGTTTCAGCCACACAGCGTACGAGTTCCCGGTCTTGCCGCGCGTGCGACAAGCCGGGACGACAAATCGGGGAAACAATCCTGTATCCCGATTTGGCATCGCAAGGAATTATGCTGCTTTCTCAACTGCATAAGTTTGATAGTACTTTCCAAACCGGTCCGCAGTGTATCCGGTCCGGGAAAGACCTGCCCTTGAGGTCTTTCCCGGTATGTCTGGCGTATGCATGCTTTTTCCCAATTGCTGGACAGGCTTTCCCTCGAACCGCGCGGGCTAGCCATACTTCAATGTCTCATCTGCCTGCAGACGTAACAATTTTGTCGGTTAGGTCGACCGACGGTTTAGAGCCCCTAATGACGGTTGGTGCGTTTGGCATGAATGTCTGCTTCGTGCCCCAAGCACGAACCCGCTTCGCGGGAGGGTGCACGTGGCGCGGTTTGGTGGATTTCTCTGAGGCTCTGGGCAGGTAGAGGCAAAGGTCCGAGCATGGAGTTCCTTTCAACCGGAGGAACTCAACATGACGACCTTTCAGACCGAAGCCCCGATCACACAGCTACGCCAGCGCATGCAGCAAGACATGGTGATGCGGGGCCTGGGCTCCCATACACAGCAGGATTACGTTCGCCACGTCCGGAACTTCGCCGCTTTCCTCGGGCGTCCTCCCGACACCGCGACCACGGAGGACATCCGGCACTACCAGTTGCACCAGCATGAGACCGGCGTAGGTCCGGCGACGATCAACAGCACGGTTTCGGCGCTGCGCTTCCTGTTCACAGTAACGCTGAACCGACGGGATCTGTCGCGAACTCTGGTGATCACCCGCAACCCGCGCAAGCTGCCCGAGGTGTTGAGTGTGGAGGAAGCCGCTCAACTGCTCGAGGCGGCACCGGGCATCAAATACAAGGCAGCGCTCGGTGTTGCCTATGGCGCGGGCCTGCGCGTCTCCGAGGTCGCGCATCTCAAGGTCGACGATATCGACTCGACCCGCATGCTGATCCGCGTCGAACAGGGCAAGGGACGCAAGGACCGCAACGCCATGCTCTCACCGCAACTCCTGGAGCTTTTGCGTGTATGGTGGCGCGAAGGAAAGCGGCGCGGCGTGATGCTGCCCCATGGCTGGCTGTTTCCGGGACGCAGTTGCACCGATCCGATCTCGTCACGGCAATTGCATCGCGCAGTGCAGGAAGCGGCCGAGGTCGCCGGCCTCCGCAAACGTGTCAGCCCGCATACATTACGGCACAGCTTCGCCACACACCTTCTGGAGGACGGCACCGATATCAGGGTCATCCAGGTTCTGCTTGGACACAGCAAGCTTGAGACAACCGCCCTTTACGCCAAGGTCTCGACCCGAACGATCCACGCGGTTGCGGGGCCTCTCGATCGGCTGATGGCGCTGATGGAAGGCAAGACGCCGCCCGAGTGAACAAGTGCGCACCTCAATCGAGGTCGCTGACATCTTCCGCGCTGCCGGTCCCGCCTACCGGGCAACCCATGAAGGACACCTGAGCCTTGCCCAGCTCAAGGTGATGTCGGCGGTCGAACAGTGCCGCACAGCTGCCTTGGGCGGACATGTCGAGGCCTGCGAGGACTGCGGGCATTGGCGCATCGCCTATAACAGCTGCCGCAACCGGCACTGCCCCAAGTGCCAGGGTGCCACCGCGCGCGCTTGGCTCGCCGAGCGGGAGGCCGACCTCTTGCCGGTCGGCTACTTCCACGTCGTCTTCACGTTGCCCGCCGAGATCGCCTCCATCGCCTTCCAGAACAAGGCGTTGGTCTACGACCTGTTGTTCCGGGCTGCCTCAGAGACGATGCTGACAATCGCCGCCGACCCGAAGCACCTCAGCGCCCGCATCGGCATCACAGCGGTGCTCCACACTTGGGGATCGGCGATGACCCACCATCCCCATGTGCACATGATTGTGCCGGGCGGCGGCATCTCCCTCGACGGAACGCGCTGGATATCGTCACGCCCCGCATTCCTCCTGCCGGTGCGCGCCCTGGGCAAGTTGTTCCGTCGCCTGTTCCTGACCCGGCTGATCGCGCTCCACGATGCCGGCCGGCTCGCCTTCTTCGGATCTATGGCCCATTTGGCGGACCGCGGCGTCTTTCTGCGTCACCTGAAGCCTGTGCGCAGCAAACGCTGGATCGTCTACGCCAAGCCGCCCTTCGCCGGACCGGAAGCGGTACTCGCCTATCTGGCGCGCTACACCCACAGGGTCGCCATCTCGAACCGCCGCCTCATCGGCTTCGACGAGAACAAGGTCACCTTCCGCTACAAGGATTACCGCCGTGGCGGCACCGACCGGCAGCAGGTCATGACCCTCGCCACCGACGAGTTCATCCGACGCTTCCTGCTCCATGTCCTGCCGCGCGGCTTCCACCGTATTCGCCATTACGGCCTCCTTGCCGGCACCTCTCGCAAGGCCAGTCTCGATCGTGCACGCGCATTGCTGAGCGTCGCTACAGTACCCGAAGACGACGCGCCAGAGGTGTCCGATACTCGGCCACCATGCCCTTGCTGTGGTGGACGCATGATCATCATCGAGACCTTCGCCCGCTGGCAACAGCCCCGCGCACCCCCGCACTGTGCCGCGTCAACCCGGGAGACTGCGCCATGACCCGGCATGGCCTGTTCGATCAACCGGCCGCCCTGCAACGGCATCAGCCGATGAGACGGCTTGCGCTCTGCGAAAACAGGACGGCTCTCAGCCGCGCAAACCCGCAACAGGCCAATGCGACAAGCGCTGCTCTAACGCCGGAAAGGCCATTGCGCACCCCGATCTGCCCACCAATTGTTGCTGATCGTAACTGCCCCAGACCTGCCGAAAAAAACAAAACCCCATAGCCTGCAATGCGCGGACCGCGGGTTCCTGCATGAGAGGTTTTCGTACGCCTAACGGCACCCGAAAACCTTAGCCGAAGAGGACGTTGACCGCATTGACGCCTACGCCCGAAAGCAGACGTTCATTTGAGGCGCAGCAAATTCACAGGATGGGCGGGAAGCAGTCATTCGCTGCACTTTGTGCCAAGGTCCGGTTTACAGATTTGGTAGTTATCCAATCCCGGCCCATAGCGGTGCGAGTGGATCCCTCGTACTGCGGCACGTGGCAGCATGGTCAATCAAAGGTGACACCCGACATATGACAGTGTGTTTCAAAAGCTTTGTCGTCGGTTCAATGTCTCGTTCGGCAATTCACCGAAGATTTCTTTGTAATAGCCCGCCATTCGTCCAAGCTCATAGAAACCGTGCATATGGGCTATTTCCGCAACCAGCATCTCTTCGCGCTCGGCAGCTTTCAGGCTAGCTCGCAAAGCGTGGAGCCTCTTCAGGCGATGAAACGCCACCGGGCCAATGCCCAGACTTTCCCGAAATGCTTGATAGAGACTTCTGCGTGACGCACCAAGTTCACGACAGAGATTTTCGATTTCCAGTCTGGCCTCCGGGTCCCAGTCATTCATGATCGCTTCTGCGCGTGAGATTATCAGCTCGCGGTTTAGAGTTGTCGCATCTGATGCAAAAGCGGAAAAAACTGCCGCTTCTAGTACTCCACTAACTGCATGGAGAACCTGTTCTGGCGTCACAGAATTTTGCATTTCCTCTTTTCCGGACGCCATAAACGCCTTTTGCAACAAAGCGCTCAACTGGTCATGTGCCGCTCTTGCGGGATTCAGAAATGCAACGAAATCGCTGGGGAGCCCCGCATCGTCGACCAGTCTTTCACTTAGTACGATTTCGAAAGATTCAAAGTCTGGTTCCGAGACCGAGGCCACAGTGCCAGGGCCAGCGCGGCAGAATACATTTGAGGCGGTGTAAGACTGCCCATTTACGGTGGCCCCGGAGCGTGTATTTTTTGACGGAACAACAAGATGAACAGAGCGGTCGTTTCCTGTGTCGATCCATCGGTGCCGCGAACTGAATTTGGTTCTTAAAATCCTTATGTCAGCGAACTCAAGCAGGGTGGCATTGCACTTTGCTTGACCGGCGGAAAGCTGAAGAACATCAACCTCATGGCTTTGCGAACTGACAACCATATCAGTTATTTGTTCCAATCCGTGGACTGTTGCATGGGTCAGCATCATTGATATCGCTCAGAATAAATGCACGCGTTTCTTACCCCTAATTTTGCACAAACTGCATAAAAGAAAAGGCCGACGCATGATTTAGTTTGAACCTTGACAGTGGTGCTTTTCCTAATGGAGGCCGAATTGAAATTTTCCGTTTCTCTGATAGCTCTGACCGTCGCCGCTCTTGTAGCAGTTCCCGGTAACATCCACGCACAAGAGAACAGCGTCAACGGCATCCCATTCGAGTGGGCGCCCTGGAAAGATCCGAACAACCCGAATGTCTTGATTTACAAAGACAGTAAGGACGATCTGTTTGCTCGGCGTGACACGTCGGATGACCCCGAGCGCCAGCCGGGCTTGTTCTATCCTAACCGCTACGTGACCGGCCCGTTGTGGAATTCGATCCCGACTTTCATGGGTGCGCCCATTGCCATGTCTCCCGAAGATTTGGTAGCGGGAGAGGTGGATGTTGCATTGGTCGGCCTCTCGATTGGCGACCAGATGCTGCCGGGTGGTCGGTTTGCTGCGATGAAGATGCGGTCGCTTACCGATTATCTGTTTTACCCGTTCCAAGGCACAGATCAGGCACTTGGTGTCGATATTTCCAAGCTCGTGGTGGCCGACTACGGAACGATTGCTGCAAACTGGATGGTTGACAACCAGACCAATCTCGATGAAGTGCATAAAGTGCTCTCCGAGATAATCAATGCCGGGGCGGTTCCTATCGGGATTGGTGGAACCCACATCCAAAGCTACGCTTTCATGACAGCCCTCGGACAGAAACACGGCCCAGGCGAGGTTGCGGTCCTGCATATCGACGCGCATTACGACGCCTACAGCAAAGAAGCCGGTAACTTTGTTCATAACGGATCGTTTTTCAAACTGGCGGTTGATAGCGGCTTGCTGGATGGTGCAAAGCTTCACCACATCGGCCTTCGCGGATCCACGCCGGATTACAAAGACCTGAAATGGATGCGCGAAAACAAGCTGCGGTTCCACTTCCAGACAGAGATCGAAAAGGATGGATGGGACGCGGTGCTGGCCCGGTTGCTTGGCGAACTGAAGGGCATGAAGCTTTATGTCTCGTTCGACATGGACGGTGTTGATCCGGCCTATGCGCCGGGTGTTGGCACGTCGGAGCCCGGCGGTTTGACTGCTGAACAAGCCATTCAGTTGATGCGTGCGGTAGGGATACAGAATGAAATCGTTGCAGCCGAGTTCAACGAGTACAACCCGTTTCTGGACGACGCCCACCAATCCACGGGTATATTAATGGATCGACTTGCACGTTCGCTGATGGCTGGTATGCAGGGGCGGCGTGAAGGCATCGAAGATCCGCTGTATTTTGATCCCGAGCGTATCCTGCACAACGGCGGTGACAACTAGAGCACCAAACTGCCGGCTTTCCCTTGGCTGAGATGTGGACTGTTTAAGTTGAAAACTAAAGCGTCTTTCTGGCGCGAGCCCTTGTTTCATTTCCTAATCTTGGGGGGGCTCGTTTTTGCCGCCGACGCTTTTTTCGCGTCGGCGCGCAAAGAACAAATCATCGTCGACCAGAGCACCATCGACTACCTCGTGGCGCGGCAGGAAAATATTGAGCTGAGGGATATCCCCCCACAGGAGGTGGAAGACCTGATTACTGCGCATGTTGAAGACGAAATTCTCTATCGCGAGGCCTATAAGCGTGGCCTCAATGAGGGTGACAGTCGTATGCGCCGCAATATGATCCTGAAAATGAGAGGTCTCCTGGTCGCCGAACTGGACACGCCGACTGACCAACAGCTCAAAGACTTCTACCAGAGATCCCGAGAACGCTATACATCGGAAGAGCAGTTTCAAGTCGATCATGTCTTTTTTCGTGACGAAGCATCTGTCCCGGATAGCCTGCTGGAGCAATTGGACCAAGGTGCGGATTTCCGGTCTGTTTCCGAGCGCTATACGCCAACCTTTGGCCGGTCATCGGTACAGGCTACTCGCAGCGAACTCGCAGAAATCTTTGGCAAGGAAGCCGGCTTGACCGTTGTCAACGCTAAGTCTGACGCATGGATGGGGCCGTTTTCGTCTTCAAATGGTATTCATTTTGTGCGCCGAACCGGGCTGACCCCACCGCAACTTGCGAAATTTGAAGAGGTGGAGCCCTATCTCCTCATGGATTGGCAGTCAGAAGAAGCGCGCAAACTCATTGAAGTTGAATTGGAAACTGTCCGAAACGACTATGACGTTGTGGTGGAACGGGAATGATCAGAGGAATTCCTTCCGCAAAAGAGTGCAAGCGACTCGAAGAAAAGATCTGGAAACCCCGGTTCAAGTTTAAGTATTTGAAAGCGATGTGTGCGTTAGCGCTGCGCCATCAATTCCTGTTGGTGAGATGCCCAAAATCCGCGGCTGGAATTCTTGCTTTCACAGCGATGTACTTTTTTTGTGGAATTGCTCTTGCGCACGACATCGGAGTTTCAAAAACGGAACTTCATGAACTGTCGGGCAAAAAGTATACTTTGAGGGTTCTTACTGGAGCTCTTCCGGAGGCGACGTTCCCGGCACCAGAGTTGCCTGAAGGGTTTTGGTTTACAGCCAATCCACGCGGTACCCAGGCTGGACCATGGAAACTCTTTGAATTTACTGGCGAGCGCACCTTGACGGCGGAAGACACCCTTCGTCTTCCGTGGCGCCGAGATGGGGTCATGATCAATGTCGTCTGGGCAGATGGCAGTGAAGTGCGCGGTCTCTTTAAGAATGAATCCGGGTTCATCGATCTGCCGATGAATGAGCTCAGGGCGGGCTCTGGCTCTTGGTGGGCGGCGTCCGAGCGCTATCTATTTCTTGGCTTTGAACACATCTTGGAGGGCTTTGACCACCTACTTTTCGTTTTGGCGCTCATGATCCTGGTAAGAAACGGCTGGATGCTCGTCAAAACTATCTCAGCTTTCACCGTGGCACACTCCATTACACTTGGTCTTGCCACTTTCGGCTATGTGAAACTGCCCGCGGGGCCGGTCGAGACAGCTATCGCACTTTCGATCGTCTTTTTATGTGTCGAGATAGTTCATGCAGAACAAGGGCGCGTCAGTCTTACCTACCGGTTTCCTTGGATCATCGCATTTGCGTTCGGGTTGCTGCACGGTCTCGGTTTTGCTGGTGCTCTGTCAGAGATCGGTTTGGCTCCGGGAGAAATTCCGATCGCTTTGTTGTTCTTCAACATCGGCGTCGAACTGGGGCAGCTCACATTCGTATTCGCCATTTTGACCGCGATCAAGATGGTCGACGTACTTGGGGTGCGGATTCCACGCAGAGCCGAGCTGGTTCCGACTTACCTCGTTGGCACTTTGGCCATGTACTGGACACTTGAGCGCTCTGCGGCGATTGTCGGCCTTTAGCAGTCACTCGGACACTCCGGTAACTTCCGCGCAGTCTTGGGCAGGCGATTGACTAAGGATGGAGTAGAGCTTTGCGGAGGTTTTTTTCCGACTTTTGGGCCGAAACGAAATCGGACCCTGAAGACTATGGTCCAACGAAGCCGACTGACCTGATGCGCCGGATGAAACACGCCGCAAAACCGACTGTGGCGTTTTTCATAATGTTGTCTTTGAGCGCCATCCTGGCAACGTTGGGCCTCATCTCAAACAGCATTGCAACTGTTATTGGCGCGATGATTATCGCGCCTCTGATGTCACCCATAATGAGCGTGGCCTTTGGTGTTGCCGATTTCGATTTCCGGGTGATCTTAATTGCATCCCTGACCGTTGTGGTCGGCGTTTTCAGCGTCATCGGCATCGGATTTCTTGGTACGATACTGATCGGCGCTTATGTTGTGGGCTCAGAAATTCTCTCACGCACAAGCCCGTCGCTTCTTGATCTTGTCGTGGCGCTCGCTGCGGGCTGTGCGGGTGCGTACGCACAGACGCGACCCAAGATTGCCGACTCTATTGCTGGTGTCGCCATTGCCGTTGCGCTTGTTCCACCCCTTGCGGTAACAGGTATCGGATTGGCGTTAGGGGCAGATCTGGGTTTTGACGTCGGCGTCGGCTTTGACGGATTTGGACTGCAAAATGGAGGCTTTGATATAGCTGCGGGAGGGTTTCTGCTCTTCCTGACGAATTTCGTCGGTATCATTTTTGTTTCGACAATTGTGTTCGTTGTTCAAGGTTATGGACAATGGAAAAAGGGGTTGGCCGTCCTGTCCGCCCTTGTCCTTGGAAGTTATGTTTTGCTGCCACCGCTCCAGGACGCGTTTTACAAGATTTACGTCAAGAACCGTGTCATCAGGCTGATAGACAAAAATCTGGATAGGGATCGGTTCACTGCCATAAAGCGCAAGGGCTTGTTAATTCACACGATGGGTGTTGATTATCGTGAGGGTACGATTTTTATTGCCCTTGCGATTACAGCAGGCCGAGACGGTCTCGAATCTGCACAGGAGGATTTGGACCAATTCGCCTCTCAAATCGCGCGCGATGTAAAGGAGCCGGTTCGCATTAAAGTTGATGTCGGTGCCGTGGACATTCTCACCTTCGAGGCAATAGATAGTCCAAACTAATTGCCAATTCTTACAATTTATACCGGACGGTTTTTTGGATACTGGTACTTTTTGTGCACGATCTCAACTTGTGTTGCAGTTCTGCTAAACAGCAATTTAAAGAAGTGACCCCAAGTCCTATCAAAGAAAGTCTGCCAATGATCGACCTGCTCGCTTATATCGGTGGCCTTTTTGCGATGATCAGTTTTTTCCCGCAAATCCTAAAGGCGCTGGTCACAAAGTCGACCGACGACATATCATGGATGATGCTGGCGACAACACTCATTAGCGTTGTAGCATATGAATTCTATGCAATCGCTCTGGGACTTTTACCCGTTGTGATCATGAACGCTATCTTCTTCGTGACAGTGGTCATCATGATGATACTAAAGTACAGATTTGATAGTCTTCGGCCTAAACTAGCCTTTCAAAATGTGGCTGGCGAATGACCGCTCGGGGCCGAAACCAACCCCGAACTCTTTCTACTTGAACGTCTGCTTCCATGACTTTTTGGAGGTAACCGGACAGTCAGTAATTGGCCCCAAAACTGCCATTCATAAGGAACGCAAATAAGTGCTTTCCGTCCGCAATGCTGGCCTGCGCGTTTGATTGTTGTCTTCGGAGGTTCCGCCAAAGGCAGTCATTTGTGCGCGCTCGTTTATGAGTGCGCGCCCAAAACATGCCAGACCCATATCCGGTTCGGGAAGGACTTGCCCTTGAGGTCTTTCCCGGTATGTCTAGCGTATGCATGCTTTTTCCCAATTGCTGGACAGGCTTTCCCTCGAGCCGCGCCGGCTTGCCAAAGAGGCGCTGCTGGTCAGGTACTTCCGGGAGACGGCAGATCCCGATCGCGGCTATGCCCTGGCGGCTTTGACCGGCGGACTCAACTTCAAGAATGCAAAACCGGCGCTCTTGCGTGCGCTGATCAGCGAGCGCGCCGATCCGCAGCTGTTCGCGCTGTCCTATGACTTTGTCGGAGACATGTCGGAAACCATCGCCCTGATGTGGCCGGGCGCAGGTGAGCCTGACGGTGCCGAAAAGCCGGATATGCTGTCGCTGCGCGATGTTGTCGAGACGCTTGAAACGGCCGGCAAGACCGACGTTCCACGTTTGCTGACGGGTTGGCTGGACCGTTTGGATGAAACCGGAAGATGGGCGCTCCTCAAACTCGTCACAGGCGGACTGCGCGTTGGCGTGTCGGCACGGCTTGCAAAGACCGCCATTGCCCGCCTCGGCGAGCTGGAGGTCGCCCAGGTCGAGGAAGTCTGGCATGGGCTCAAGCCCCCGTACGAAACACTGTTTGCCTGGGCGGAAGGCAGAAGCGGCAAGCCGGAAAACCTGGATCCGGCACCTTTCAGGCCCGTCATGCTGGCGCATCCGCTGGACGCGGAACGCGAAATACCTCAACTGAATGCTTCGGAATTTGCCGTGGAGTGGAAATGGGACGGCATAAGGGTGCAGGCGGCAGCGGGACAAACCGGCTCGGGCGAAGTGGTCCGGCGCCTCTATAGCCGGACAGGCGAAGACATTTCGAAAGCTTTTCCTGACGTCATCGCATTGCTGAATTTCAATGCATGCATCGACGGTGAGCTCCTTGTGGTGAGCGATGGGATCGTGCGTCCGTTTTCCGATCTTCAAAAGCGGCTGAACCGGAAAACGGCCGGGCCGAAACTGATGCGCGACTATCCGGCCGCGATCAGGGCTTACGATCTGCTTGAGCTTGAAGGCGAGGACCTGCGCGGTCTTCCCTTTGAAACGCGCCGTGAAAAACTTGCGTCCTTTATTGAAGCCCTGTCCTTGCCGGCCATCGAGCTGTCGCCAATGCTGGAGGTCAATGACTGGGATCAGATCGCGGTGGCCCGTTCGGACCCTCATTCCATTCTGGACACCGGAAACGCCGATGCCGTCGAAGGGCTGATGCTGAAGCGCCGGGGTGCGCTTTATGTCAGCGGCAGACCGAAAGGCCTTTGGTTCAAGTGGAAACGGGAACCGCATCTCATCGATGCCGTGTTGATGTATGCCCAACGGGGGCACGGCAAGCGGTCTTCGTTCTACTCCGACTATACGTTTGGTGTGTGGCGAGGGGGAGAGGACGGAGATGAACTTGTGCCTGTCGGAAAGGCCTATTTCGGTTTCACCGATGACGAACTTCGCGAAATCGACCGGTTCGTGCGCAACAACACGCTCAACCGCTTCGGCCCGGTAAGGGAAGTGAAGCATGGCAAAACGGAAGGACTTGTCCTGGAAGTCGCCTTCGAGGGGCTGAACCGATCGAAACGGCACAAATCGGGGGTCGCCATGCGCTTTCCCAGGATATCGAGGTTGAGATGGGACAAGCCGCCGGACGAAGCCGATCGTATCGAGACGCTGGAAGCGCTCCTCCCGAACTCCGAAGAGCCGGTGCGGTGAGGTCTCCCGGCAAAAAGGCCGTCGTCGATTTGGCCGTGCTTTGGCCATGGATCTGTGGCACCTCTTGATCACGGAAGCATTGAGGCGTCTGGTCCTGCGGACCGCTGCCGGTATCGGAGAGATCCCATGACGAAGCCAATTTTCAAACATCTGTTCCTGTCTGCCGCTGCCGCGGTTTTCCTGGTTCAGATCGGCCCGGCGTCGGCGCAATCGGGGCTCACTGACGACGCCAAGGAGGCCGTTACGGAAGGGGACGCGAGCCGGTTTTCGCTGGTGGAGGCGGATGGCGACATTCTGAGGGTCGACAGGCAAACCGGAACGATTTCGATCTGTCTGAAACAGAATGAGTCCTGGCGTTGCAACCCCGTGCCCCTGGCCGAAGAGGCCTATCTTGCGGAAATCAACGAATTGGCCGCGGAAGTGGACCGCCTGACTGCGCGTCTTGAAGACCTGGACGCGGACGGCGGGTCTTCAAAGGCTCCGGATCTCTCGCAAAGGCGACCGAAACCGGACAGTGACGGCGACTCGCCCTGGACCGAGGACGAAGAAGAACTGGAGCGCGTCCTGACATTTACCGAAAGCGCCATGCGCCGGTTTTTCGGCATGGTGCGGGAGTTGCAGAAAGACTTCGAAGGCGAAGGCAACTAGAGCCTTGTCCGCAGCGACCTGCGCGGATCAGGTGTTCGTGCATGTTTCCAGAAGATAGGTGCGTCAGTCGATCAGCATCTTGGAAATTGCGGCATGCGCGCTATCGGGCAGCTCAACGGATTTGCGTGCAGACAAGTCCATCGGGAGAGCAACCACATCCAGCGTTGCGGCCAAACGCGAGGTCCGGCTTTCGAACAGGTGGTGCCGCATGGAAAATGTCCGTGCGCCCACGCTTGTAAAGCCGGTTGCCACAACAACGGCATCGCCGGTCTTCAGTGGCGTTGACCAGGTCAGCTTCATTTCGACGGCCACGCGGCCATACCCGTTTTCTGCAAGATAGGCCTGGTTCATGGGGCTCCGTTGCCAGACATGGGCGACCCCATCGGTGCAGCAGGCGAGCGCGTACTGATCGTCCGCCTTGCCGTCCGGACCGACGTCGCGCGGCATGACGGTTCCCCGGAAGCAGATGTCCGCACCCTGGCCCAGAAGCGACTGCAGGGTTCCACGCATTCCTGACGGTCCCGACTTGATCCCGCGCGGCGCGGCCTCGGCAATCATCGGCGTCTGGAAGTCCTTGAATCTTTGCCGCAGCGTCTTTGCCGAGTTCGGGTTGGGCTCGTATCCGTCCAGAGCAGTGGCAGCAAGTACCCCGGTGGCACCATCACGCATCTCATGCACCACGGTCAGCATGTGCGGGCCGTCAAAGGCAACACTGGAATGAATTGTGACAAGATCGCCTGTTCGCAGTTCCTTGTGGTAGCGCACATGCCGGACGCGCCGCGCACCTACGATTGTTTCGCTCAATCCGCAAATCAATCGAAATTGACGGTCCGCTTCTTCAAATCGGCTGAAATAAAACTGGACGTTCAGATGATCGTTTTCATCGCATTCCCAGCGATTAACAAATGAAAAAAGGGTTGATTGAATTGTCATTCTAAAACTTCGTGCAAGTGTTTAAAAACTAGATATTCGGGGTTCACCGTAAGTTCCTTTGTTGCCTCCTTTCCGGAAATTATCAATAGAAATGTAGACTGTGGAAAAAATATTTTTATTTCGATGGTTTATATTCTTAGGATTTGCCAGGATGCTGCGTAGAGCGTGATTTAAACCTCTGGTTGTGATGGTTTAGATGTAATTTTTCAAAGGATATACTTTTTCTTGTGTGGTAAATCCTGAAAAATTACTCTTTCAAGCGACCACAAGCCCGATTGATGTCGAGCGCACTGGCCAAATGGATTGTTTGACTTGCACCTGACCGGTGTTGCAAACATACTTCAACGCGGTAGCTCTATCAGATCAGAAGCCTAATAAAGGCCTAGAAGCGCTCGGCAACGGCCTGAGCGCTCGGCAAGCAAAGGATTGGTACAGCTACGAAAAGACCGTTGAGGGAGGAAAAACAACGTGTCGGCAACCTCGTATCGCTTTATCATCGCAGATGACCACCCACTGTTTCGGGGTGCTCTGCGCCAGACTCTCGAAAAACAATACCCGGACGCCTCGATCGAAGAGGCAGGCGCGCTCGAAGACGTAACTGCGCGTCTGGAGCAGGATGGCGACGCAGATCTCATTCTTCTCGACCTGACCATGCCGGGCATGCGCGGTTTCTCCGGCCTCATGTATTTGCGTGCCCAGTTCTCCGGCGTCCCGGTTGTCGTCGTGTCTGCAAATGAGGAACCGCAGGCAATCCGGCGGGCAATCGAATTCGGCGCGTCCGGTTTCATTCCCAAGTCGCACGGAATAGAGGTGATCCGGCAGGCGATATCGGACGTTATGTCGGGGAACGTCTGGACACCACCCGATGTCGACCTGAAGGCGGAAGACGGCAGCGACGATCTGGTTCAGCGGCTTTCAACGCTGACCCCGCAACAGGTACGCGTTTTGATGATGTTGTCGGAAGGGCTCCTGAACAAGCAGATCGCTTATGAACTGTCGGTTTCCGAAGCAACGGTGAAAGCGCATGTCTCTGCCATTCTGCAGAAACTGGGTGTTGAGAGCCGGACACAGGCGGTCATTGCTGCTTCCAAGATCGAGGCGGGCCAGTGGCAACTCGGTGGCGAGGAGCAGGAAGCCGCCGGGGCTTGAAGCGCTCAACAAACGATCGTTGCTTTGCCGTCTCACATCCGGCGGCGCTTTTCCTTCATTGCTCCTGCAATTTGACGATCGGGCGGCCCTGGTCAGGATTGGATAGTTCGTTAAGGTAAACGGGAGTTAGCGCTAAATTCTTCGAAAGACTCGCGAAACTCCGAAAATTTCACAAGGCTCTTTACCGGAACTTCAGGGAATTAAGGATACATCTGCGTCACAGGGAGCTGTGCCAAACACAGCGACAAGAAAGTGATGCGGAGAAGAAATGCGGCCCGGCGCCAATTGGAAATTGGTCCTTCAAACGATATTGCTGGCGCTTGTTTCACCCGGCTCCCGGGTGAAACACGCAGCGATGCGGCCGGATGGACACATGGATGCCAGCCCGGCGCGTGCGCTGTTGCTTGCGTTCGGTCATCCTGTCGTGGACCAGTATCTTGCCTGTCGCGTGCGCGCCGCGCAAATCGCCAGCATTGCGCGGCTGACGCCGCTCACGGTGTTTGCGAATATCGTCAACGTGGTCGTGGTCATCCCGGTCCTGGCGCAAGCTCTGCCGTTTGTTTATGTGATCGCATGGATCGTCGCGGCGATGAGCCTGATGGCTCTGACGACAATCAAATGGTTTCTGTCGTCTCGCTCCCCGATCGAACTGGCATCGCACCGGGCACTCAATGCGGCCGTCCGTCACGCGACGCTCCTGAGCCTCCTGTGGGCGGTCATTCCCGTCGCTGCGTTCATCAGCGGGAACATCAATGCCATCTGGATCGCATCGTGTGTGACGACCGGAATGATATGCGGCGGTGGTTTCGCGCTCGCGACTGTACCGCAGGCAGCATTTCGCTGGGTCCTTATCTTGTACGTTGCCACCGTTGTGGCTCTGGTGATCGATCAGAGCGTCATGATGTGGCCGCTTCTTTTCCTGCTGACGAGTTATGCCTTCGTCGTTATCGGAAGCACGACCGCCGCAGGATGGCTGTTCGCGTCCCATTTCCTGGCCGAAGCGGAACTTGAGAAGAACGGCGACCTGATCGCATTGCTGCTCAATGAATTCGAGGAAACATCCAGTGACTGGATCTGGGAAACCAGCAGCACGGGAAATTTCCGGAATGTTTCGGACCGGTTCCTCCATGCCAGCGGCCGGACCCGGCCGGAGCTTCATTCCATGCGCATGGTCGATCTTGCCTATTCGCTGGACAGCGAGGATGCCAGATCGCAGGTTGCCGATCTGGAAGAGGCCATGAATCTTCAGAAGTCGTTCCGCGAAACCGTTGTCGGGCTGACGGCAAACGGTGAAGAGCGCTGGTGGTCGCTCGCCGCGCGCCCCGTTTACGATGATCACGGCTCGTTCACCGGCTATCGCGGAGTTGCCTCCGATATCACCGAGGCCAGACGAGCGAGCAGGCTTGTGACACATCTTGCCGAGCATGATTCCCTGACCGGCATCGGAAACCGCAGCTGGTTCTTGCAACAGGCCGAAGACCTGCTTGCCGAGCAGGTCAAGTGTGGACAAAACTCCCTGACATTGTTCCTGATCGATCTCGACAACTTCAAGGTCGTCAACGACACCAGTGGCCACCCTGCAGGCGATGAATTGCTCAAACAGGTTGCCGACAGGTTCACGGCAATCAGCGAAGGCCGGACGTCACTGGCACGCTTTGGCGGCGACGAGTTTGCCGCGCTCGGACGGTTTGTCAGCGATCAGGCGGCGAGCGCCTTCGCAGAAGAACTCGTCAACGTTGCCCGGAAGCCGTTCAGAATTGGAAACCGCGACTTTGCGATCGGTGCCACTGTCGGCTTTACACGGCTGAGAGGGGCCGGCGACACGGTCGACGACCTGATGCGAAACGCGGACATTGCGCTTTACAAGGCCAAGGAAAGCGGGCGCGGACGCGCTCTGGCATTCGAGGCCGCCATGGAGCGCGAAGTCCGGGAAAGACGCGAGTTGGAAGCCGATTTGCGCGAGGCGTTCGAGTTCGGCAAGCTCAGTGTCGAGTTTCAGCCAATCGTCGATGCGCGTTCGGGCAAGGTTGTTTCGAGCGAAGTGCTGGTGCGGTGGTTTCATCCGACCCGGGGAGAAGTCACGCCTGATACGTTCCTGCCGATTGCCGAGCATGCCGGGCTCATTCTGCCGCTGGGCAACTGGGTTCTGAGAAAGGCCTGCGCAGCGGCGGCACAATGCCCGGATCTTGAAAGCGTCGCCGTCAATCTTTCGGCGGTTCAGTTCATGGATCCCAATCTCGTTAGCCAGATAACGACCGTGCTGGACGAAACGGGGTTCCCGCCCGAAAGACTGGTTCTGGAAATCACTGAATCCGTGTTCCTGCGCGATTCGGGAGCAGCGCCCGAAAAACTGAAGAAATTGCGCAATCTGGGCATCCAGATTTCGCTCGATGATTTCGGGACCGGTTACTCGTCCCTGTCCTATCTGCGCAAGTACAAGTTCGACAAGATCAAGATCGACAAGACCTTTGTCGACGAAATCGGCGAGCGCAGCGACGGGCTTGCCATTATTTCGGCCGTCATTGCCCTGGCCCATAATCTGGGCCTCGAAGTCACGGCCGAAGGTGTTGAACGCCGCTTCCAGGTGGACGCGCTGAGGACGCTGGGTTGTGATACCTTGCAGGGATACTTCTTCGGCAAACCAAGTTCGAACCCGATGCACATCATGCAGGCCGCGTCCGAGGAGTGGGACGAGCAGGCAGATGAACAGGTCCCGGACGGCCCGGAGGACGTGCAGAAGACCTCTGCGGTGATATCCTTAAACTGAAACCCGGTCGCTACTCGGCCGCCTGACCCGCGTGGCAGCGGGCTAACTGTGCCCGCAGCGCGGCCGGTTTGACGGGCTTGTTGAAGAAAGCGATGTCCTTTTCCCCTGCCTCGGACCGCACCGGCCGGCTGCGGTCGGCGGTAATCAGGATTGCCGGGATGTGGCGGCCGAACTTCCAGCGCAATTTTACGATGGCTTCAATTCCGGTGCCGTTGTCCAGATGATAGTCGGCCAGGATGACGTCGGGTGTCAGACCGGCCTTGTTCAGCTGCGCGGCCGCTTCATGCTCGTTGCCTGCTGTGACGACGAGGCAATCCCAGCTCGCAAGCAGGTGATGCATCCCGCTCAGGATGTCGGGCTCGTTGTCGATCGCAACCACGCACAGGCCGTCGAGATTGCCGATCGCGGCCGGGGCCTGTTTTGCGGGAAGCGTATCGGGAACGGCCGCGGCGCGTGGCAGTTCAACCGAAAAGCAGGATCCCTTTTCCAGCGCCGACCTGAGCGCCACCGGGTGATCGAGAACATGACTGATCCGCTCGACGATGGAGAGCCCCAGTCCGAGCCCCTTGGCGACACGCATGCCGTCGTCGAGCCTGTGGAATTCCTGAAAGATCGCCTTCTGTTTGCTTTCCGGGATCCCCATGCCCGTGTCATGGATTTCCACGATCACGCGGTTTCCCCTCCGGCGGCAGCCGACAAGCACGCGGCCATGCTGCGTGTATTTGAGCGCATTTGAAACAAGGTTCTGAAGCAGCCGGCGCAGCAGCCTGCGATCCGTGCGCACGGACATCGTCGTGGGTACGATGCGCAGTTCGAGATCCTTTTCCTTGGCCACTGGAAGGAAATCAAGCGCAAGCCCGCGCAGGATCTCGTCCAGCCGGAAAACGGTTGGTTCCGGTTTCAGCGCACCGGTGTCCAATCGCGAAATATCCAGAACGGCGCCCAGGATGTCCTCAACGGACTCCAGTGCGGATTCCACGTTGCGCACAAGTTCTCCGTCCTCTCCGGCCTTGAGCTTCTCGACCAGCACGGACGCGTAGAGACGCGCCGCATTGAGCGGCTGCAGAATATCGTGCCCGGCTGCCGCGAGGAAACGCGTTTTCCCGATATTCGCTTCTTCAGCGGCATGGGTCGCTTCCTGCAGGCGCTCGTTTACGTGGGTAAGCTCTTCTGTTCTTTCCCTGACGCGCCGTTCAAGGGTTTCATTGGCACGGGCGAGAGCTTCTTCGGCCATCACGCGTTCGGTAATGTCGGTGTAGGTGGTCACGATGCCGCCGTCCGGCATGGGACTGATCCGGACCTCGAAGACCGCCCCGCTCGATTCAAGACGCTCCTGAAACGTTTCCTGAACGACGACGAGTTTTTCGATGCGGTCTGCGACGATGCTTTCAACCGGCCCCGGTCCGTACTCGCCTCTTTGCGTGTTGTACCGCAGGATCGCATCAAGCGTGGTTCCGACCTGCCCGTATTCTGCCGGCAGACCCAGCAGATCGCGGAACTGGCGGTTCCAGCAGATCAGGCGAAGGTCGCGATCGAACACGCCGATACCTTGCCGGACCTGGTTGAGGGCTGTCTGCAACAGGTCCCTGTTGTACTGAATGGCGATGGAGGCATCGTCAAGAAGCTTCACCGCACCCTTGGTCGAGGGATCGTGCCGCTTGAGCATCAAGGTCAGCACAAGGCGCGACGAGGCCGCGCCGATGGCGCTTGCCAGAAGCTGTTCGGAAAAACGAAGCAGGTTGGCATCGGCAAGCGTGTTCGGATCGAGCGGAATGCCACGCTCGCTCGCAAAGCGGTGGAACGACCGCTCGGTGCGCTCTTCGCCGAGATAGCGCGCGACTGTCGATTGCAGGTCTGCAGCCGTTACCGACGTGCGCCAGTAGCGCAGGCTCGGCGACGGGGTCAGTTCCGCTGGCACGAAAACATTGGCCTGAAGGGTTTCCGCCGGAAGCGGTTTCCTGACAAATGACACGCCGACGAACAGCAGGATGTTGACACAAAGGCTCCAGAGCGTTCCGTGGATGAACGGGTCCATTTGCAGGCCGAAGAGCGATTGCGGGTTGAGAAAACTCAACCCGAAGGGCCCCGTTTCCAGGAAGTCGGTGGACAGCAGCCCGGATTGGGCGAAGGTGGGCAGCAGCAGCGTGTACCCCCAAATCAGAAAGCCGCTGCTGAGACCGGCGAGTGCGCCGACCGATGTTGCGCGTCTCCAGAACAGGGCACCGATGAACGCGGGCGCGAATTGTGCGATCGCGGCAAAGGACAGCAGGCCGATGGAAACAAGGGCAGCCGTGTCCCCGGCCGCTTTGTAATAGGCATAGGCCAGGAGAAGGATCCCGAAGATCGCCAGGCGTCTGATCGTCAGCAACTGGCGGCTCATGTCCCGTCCGCCGGATTTCATCAGGTCTGCTTCGCCCTGCCGGCGTAACAGAAGGGGAACCACGATGTCGTTGGAGATCATGATGGCGAGCGCGACGGTGGCGACGATCACCATCGCGGTGGCCGCGGACAGACCGCCGATAAAGGCAAACAGCGCAAGCCACTCCTGACCGGCATCGATCGGCAGCGCCAGGACGTAGGTGTCTGGGTTGACGTCCTGACCGAAGCGCAGCATGCCCGCAGCGGCAATCGGGATGACAAAGAGATTGATCAGGACCAGGTAGACCGGGAACATCCACGTCGCGCATTTGAGCTCCGAATCCGAGTTGTTTTCCGTGACCGTCACGTGGAACTGGCGCGGCAGCATCAGGACGGCAAAACCGGACAGGATCGACAGGATGAGCCAGTTGCCGACATTGATCGGCTGTTCGAATACCTCGGCGACTTCCGGTGCTTCGGAAATGGCGCGCACAAGGTCGAAAGGACCGTCGAACAGCCAGTAAGTTACCCAGAAGCCCACGGCAAGGAAGGCCAGAAGTTTGACGATCGCTTCCGCAGCGATGGCCAGCATCAGGCCTTCCTGGTGTTCCGTGGCGTCGATATGCCGGGTGCCGAATGCCCAGCTGAAGATGGCCATGCCGAGCGCGATCAGCAATGTGATGTCGTTGAAGAACGGCGCAAAACTGAAACCCGGGGTGATGAGGGGCCCGACCATGGTCGTGACGGAGAAAGAAACGGCCTTCAGCTGCAGCGCGATGTAGGGAATGACGCCGATGACTGCAATCAGGGTTGCGAGCGCCGCGACGGATTGGCTCTTGCCGTAGCGCGCGCCGATGAAGTCGGCAATCGAGGTGATGCTCTCGGTTTTCGAGATCTGGATGATCCGGCGCAGCAACGGGTAACCGAGCGCAAAGACCAGCAGAGGCCCGATATAGATCGTCAGGAACTCCGCACCGTTGCGTGTCGCGTTGCCGACGGATCCGAAAAAGGTCCAGGAGGTGCAATAGACCGAGAGGGACAGCGCGTAGATGAACGGGCGACCGCCCGCTCTGGATGGCGAATTGCGCGTCATCCTGTCGCCGAAACTTGCAATGGCAAAGAGCAGCAGGATATAGGCCGTTGCGACCAGTATCACGATCCAACCGTGCAGCATGTTGCTGTTACCGTCCTCCCGACCGGTTTGCAGACACCCGATCTGCCGCTTTTTTGCAATCCGACCACAGTGCCGGGCGCATGTCCATTCGCCTTGCGAACTAGGTGTGACTTCGATTATGGACCGGATTGCAACGGGTTGAAACCAATCAACTTTGGTGAAGTCTTGTTCACATCGTTTCATGCAACAACGCTCAGCAATCAGGGTATGGTGCGCCGGATTTGAGTTGAGAGGAAGAAACGGTGTCCGACTTGATGAAGCGCCTGAGCACGGGCGCACGGAACACGCCCGAAAGCGGGATCATTGAGATCTTCAATGCTGCCTCAGGCCACGAGGCGCTGATCCCGCTCTGGGCGGGGGAAGGGGACTTGCCCACGCCCAAATTCATCAACCGGGCCGTCAAGGCATCCCTGGACAGGGGGGAAACCTTCTATACTTATCAGCGCGGCATTCCGGAACTTCGCGAAGCGCTGGCCGAGTATCACGGGGACATCTATGGCCGGGCGTTTTCACCTGAAAGATTCTTTGTCACCGGGTCCGGCATGCAGGCGATCCAGCTTGCCGTCCAGGCGATTGCGGATGCCGGGCAGGAAATCATCGTGCCGTCGCCGTCATGGCCCAACATTTCCGCATCCGTGGAAATTCACGGCGCAAAGACGGTTTTCGTACCCATGCGCGAAGCGGACAGAGGCTGGACGCTGCACCTGGACGATGTTGAAGCTGCGATCACGCCGGAAACAGCCGCGATTTTCCTGAATTCACCGAGCAATCCGACCGGTTGGGTCGCGGAGGAGGGGCTTTTGAAGGACTGTCTTGCCCTTGCCCGCAAGCACGGTCTGTGGATTATTGCCGATGAAATCTACGCGCTTTATTTTTTCGGGGGTGCGGCCAGATCACCGTCCTTCTATGACGTTGCCGAAGATGACGACCAGATTATCTTCGTGAACTCCTTTTCCAAGAACTGGGCCATGACGGGCTGGCGGGTCGGCTGGATGTCCGCGCCACCTGCAATCGGGCAAGTGATTGAAAACCTTGTGCAGTACTCGACGTCCGGCGTGCCTCAGTTTCTGCAGCACGGCGCTCTTGCAGCGCTGCGCGAGGGCGAGGATTTTCTCGCGTCCCAGATCGAGCGCGCGCGCGATGGAAGACGCGTTGTCGTCAGCGGACTGCGGGAGAGCGGCCGGATCAGGGTCGCACCTCCCGAGGGCGCGTTTTACCTTTTCTTCTCGGTAGACGGTGTTGACGACACACGCGCCTTCGCGCTTGACCTCGTGCGCCAGACGGGTGTCGGTCTGGCCCCTGGAACCGCGTTCGGTCCCGGCGGCGAGACATTCCTGCGCTTGTGCTACGCGCGCGAGCGTGAGCACCTGGAAGAAGCGGTCCGGCGAATTAACGCTTGGCTTCCAGCGTTATAGAAACGCAACGGGTTGCTGGTCTACGTGAAACCCCTTAAACCTTGAATGGACGTGATTTCCATGTGGGTTGAGGGATGGCAGACGAGTTTCTAATTGATCGTGATGCGGAAACCGCTGCTGTGTCGGATGCACGGCTGTCGAGCGTCTTCGACACGGCGGTCGACGGTATCATCGTGATCAATGAAAGGGGTCTGGTTCTCGCTTACAACAAGGCGTGCGAACGTCTCTTCGGATACGAGGCGGCCGACCTCCTCGGGCGTAATGTCCACAAGATCATGCCGCGGGATTATGCGGATGCGCATGATCAATACGTCCGCAATTACATCGAGACGGGCGAAAAGAAAATCATCGGTATCGGCCGGGAAGTGAAAGCCCAGCACAAGGACGGGACCGTGTTTCCGATCGAGTTGTCCGTTGGCGAGGCTGATACGCCCTATGGGCGCCAGTTCATCGGCATCCTCCGGGATCTGAGGTCCCGGAAGGTTATCGAGGAGCGGTTGGCCAAGGCTCAGGCGCAACTGCTGCACATGACCCGCCTCAGCGCGCTGGATGAGATGGGGGCCGCGATCGCGCATGAACTCAATCAGCCCCTGACAGCGGTTCTGCTTTATCTTCAGTCGGTCTCCCGGAAGGCCCGGAACGACGGCTCAATGGATCCACAGTTTCTTGCAGTGATTGAAAAGGCCGAGCGGGAGGCGGAACGGGCGGGCGAAATCATTCAGCGCATGCGCCAGCTGGTAGAGAAAAAAGCGCCGGAACGTCAAACCCTCGACGTCGAGGAAGTCGTTCAATCCTGTCTGGAAATGGCGGAACTCGGCAACGGCGAACCGCAGAGCTATTTGTCGGCCAGCATTCAACCCGGTCTGCCGCCTCTGCAGGCTGATCCGGTGCAGATCCGGCAGATCCTGATAAATCTGCTCCGCAATGCGCGCGAAGCCGTCACCGATCAGGACGAGAAGCGTGTGCACCTGGCAGTCAACCTGAACGGAGACCTGCTCGAATTCAGGGTCTCCGACAACGGACCGGGCGTGCCCGCCGAGCTTGTGGACGGTCTTTTTCGAGCGTTCACCGGCGCGAAGCACAAGGGAGTCGGTCTCGGATTGGCGATATCGCGTTCGATTGCGCAAAACCACGGCGGTGACCTCAAGCTGGAGACCTTATCAGACGAAAGTGGGGCTTCGTTTCTGTTGACCTTGCCGGTTCACCCGCGCGAAGAAGCAACGGACAAAGATCTTTAACTGGCGAAAAGACCAAAGAACCAAGGACGGAAACAAATGGAAGCTGGCGCAGAGGCCGTTTACATCGTTGATGATGACCCCGCGGTGCGTGACGCGCTGTCCGTTCTGTTCAACATGGAAGGCTACGTGGTCGAGACTTTCTCGGACGGGGATACGTTCGTACAGTCTGCCAGTAAGTCCGTTCCCGCTTGCGTCATGCTTGACGTCCACATGCCCGGACGTTCCGGCATCGAGATATTGAAGGCATTGAACGCCGAACACTATCCGGCCCCCATTTTCATCATTTCCGGCCAGGGCGACATACCCATGGCCGTCGAGGCCATTCGCAACGGCGCCTTTGATTTCATCGAGAAACCGTTCTCGGCCGAGACGGTTCTCGAACGTGTCAAGGAAGCTGTCGCCGCCATGAAGCAGCGGCAGGAGATCGATACATCCCAGTCCTTCGAGGGAGCGGATCTCCTCACGCGCCGGGAACTGGAAGTCCTGAAGGAAATCACCGAAGGGGCATCGAACAAGGAGGCCGGCAGAACGCTTGGCATCAGCCCCAGAACTGTCGAGGTTCACCGCGCACGGATCATGGAAAAGCTCAGTGCGCGCAATGCGGCCGACCTGGTGCGTATCGTCTTGGGTCATCCGACGGCCGGTTAATCGCGGGCTCGCTCGGAAAGTGTTCCGTCCGTTCACGCAAGATTTTATCGATGAACGTATTTCTGCGTACATTCGCGGCACTAATTGTCGCGTATGTTTATTGTTGGTTTTGGCAATGTCGCCGGAGCCACCGGAAACACGTCTTTGGTTGTTCACATTATCGAGGATGATGAAGCTGTTGCCGATGCGCTGACGATCGCGCTCGAACTCCTGAATCATTGCGCCCGGACTTATTTTGACGGTGAAACCTTTATGGCGGAAGCGGACTTGTCTTCCGGCCACTGGGTTATTGTGGACCTTGGACTGCCCGGAATCAGCGGTGCTGATATCGTAAGGAAACTGAAAAGTCTGGCGGCGCCGCCGCGGATCATTGCGATTTCCGGAAAGTCGCGGACAAAGATCGTCCGGCAGGTCAGCGAGTTCGAAGGGCTAAAGGTTCTGCGCAAGCCCCTGTCCATCGACATGCTCACCGCGGCGATGGCCTGACAACCTGCCCGCATACGCATTTTCCTTCACTAAACACAATGCACGTTCGGGCTGCGGCCTTTTGCCATATGTAGTTCCTCTTACGCAGTCGACCGAATTCCTTCAATAGATTCCTCGTTTTAGAGTTAAGCCTGCAAGTTGCAAAACGTCGGACGGGGCGTTTTGGCGGCAGGGGGATTTTCTTGTTTCATCTGTCTTGGGGACGATCTGGTCCTCGGTGAAGCGGGACCTGCCGGGGTTGGCCTAGGCCGCGCAAGGAAGCGCGTAGGAGGGAAAGATGGCATATTTCGAAGCAGGTGTTGCAGGTCACGGTGCTGGAGCTCGCTCGGGTGTCGCGACGACTATGAAACCCGCTCAGGCAGGTTTTGCCGACGTGGGCGGCAAGGCAAGCGAGTACGACACGCATGCCGTCGTCTACTATGAGGGCGATCCGGCGAGACGTCTTTACGAACTGGTTCGCGGATCCCTGATGCTCTACAAGCTCCTGCCGGACGGACGCAGACAGGTGGTCGAGGTTCTGCGCCCCGGAGATATTTTCGGGCTCGCCAACGGTGACGAACACGACTGCACTGCCGAGACACTGACCAAATCGCTCGTTCAGGAAATCGATCTCAGGAAAGTCGAGCGTTCCGATGAACTGCAGAAAAGCCTGACAAAGTGTCTGACCAAACAGATGCGTGCCCTGCACGAGCACGCCGTGTTGCTTGGCCGCAAGTCGGCGGTTGAGCGCGTCGCCAGTTTCCTGATGCATATGGTCCCTGACCGCGGGGGTGTTGGCTGCGTCGGGCCAGTCGACGAGGACGATGACGGTTTTGACCTTCAGCTTCACATGACCCGGCAGGAAATTGCCGATTATCTCGGTCTGACAATCGAGACCGTCAGCCGTGTGGTTTCGGAACTGAAGCGGCGCGGCGTCATTCGAGTCGACAAGGCGGACAAGATCCACCTCAACAAGGTCTGCGGCCTGTGCCGCATGACGGGCATGCACTGATACCTACCACCTCCCGAAACTCAAGAGCCGCGCACATGCGCGGCCTTTTTTTGTCTTTTCTGGGCAAAGTCGCAAACAGCAGGGAAAGTTCTCGTTAGGGATGTTTGCGGTTTCAAGCTGTCCGGACGGCGCTTTCTGCGGAAACCCGTTTCTTTTTTAAGGTGGAAAGCTGCATAAAAACGCCGGTTTCAAGTTCCGGGCGCAATTGAGATGCAAATCCACTCCCTTCGCTTTGTTCACGACGCCAATCCCGTTGGCGGCGCCGACAAGCAATACACCGTGCTTGCCGACGAAAATGCATTTGTCCGCTGCGATCTGACAAAGCGGACGATCGCGAAACCGATCGAGCTTATCAATCTGACCGACGGGTCCCGGCGCACCCTTTCGCCGGAAAAAAAACTCCTGAACCGGCGCTGGCATCTTTCCGGCAACGATCCGCTTGAAAACGGAGAAATATCCGCCGAAGGTTCCGAAGCCTGGCTGGCCCGGGATGCGTCCCACGATGATTTGTTCCGGGTTGTAGATCCGCGCAAGTGTTCCACGAAGGCGCTGGAAACCGCCATGGGAAGCTGGCCAAACAGCTATGCCCTTGTCGCACGGGATGAATGCGTCGGCGTCGTCAGGCGCGCCTTGCGGCCCGGCGAGGAAGAACCGGCAACGAAGCTCCAGAAACTGGCCGGCCTCATGAAACCGCGTGACTGGGCGCTCGAACTGAACCAGCCTGTTCCGGCGCAGGCCGCCTATCGGATGATCGCCTCCGTCCTTCTTCTGGTCGAAGTGACCGTACGGGGCGCACGCGCCGGCTGAAAGACGGTGAACCGCATCTAGACGGCGGCGGAGTGCCGGGCTTTTCCGCTCGCCTGGCTATCGGCAAGGTAGGCATCGAAGGCCGCGGCTGCCAATCTTACATAGGGCCGTCCCGCATCGGTCACGCTGACCCGCGCTTGCTCGTCACCTTCGAGATCCAGCGTCACCAGTCCGTCGGATACAAGATCCTCCAAACCGTTGAAGGCGTCGCGCACGTGTCCGATCGACAGTCCGTGGCTTGCGCAGACCGGGCCGAGATCGCACGCATAGTTGGTCATCAGCTCCTCGATGATCCGTCCGCGCAACCTATCGTCCGCCGTCAGCGCCAGTCCTTTTGAGACCGGCAGCTTGCCGGCGAGTATGCTCCGGCGCCAGCTGCCGACATCGGGCATGTTCTGTATGAACCCGCCGGTCAGTTTGCCGATCGAGGAGACGCCTAACCCGATGAGCTGCTCTCCCTGATCGGTTGTGTAACCCTGGAAGTTCCGTTTCAGCGATCCGTCCGAAAGAGCGATTGCCATGCTGTCGTCCGCACGCGCAAAGTGATCAATACCGATTGCAACATAACCGGCCTTCAGCAAGGCGCCTCTCGCCAGATTGGCCAGTTCGAGCCGCTCCGCTGCAGATGGCAGGCGTGTTTCGTCGATCAGTCGCTGGTGTTTGCGCATCCACGGCACATGAGCGTAGCCAAACAGCGCGATCCGGCCCGGCGCAAGCGCCAGCGTTTTTTCGATCGTGTCGCGGATTGTCTCCGGCGACTGTTCCGGCAGTCCGTACATGAGATCGAAATTAAGGGCGTCCAGCCCCGCGGACTTCAGGTAATCCGATGCCCGCGCGACCGTTTCATAGGGCTGAACGCGGCCGATCGCCTTCTGCACGGCTGGGTCGAAATCCTGAACACCAAGGCTGGCGCGGTTGATCCCGATCATCGCAAGTGTTTCGGCCAGTTCCGCGGTCACGAGCCGCGGATCGAGTTCGATCGCGTGTTCAAGATCGGGTGAAAGGTCAAACAGGACGCGCATCAGGCCCGTCAGGTCAACAAGGCTTTCACGCGAAAGCAGGCTCGGCGTGCCGCCGCCCCAGTGAATGTGGCGAACCGGACCCGCGTTCTTCAGGTGTTCGGCGACAAGACCGATCTCCTGTCCCAATGTCGCAGCATAGACTTTCAAAGGCGCATCCTTGCGAGTGGCCTTCGTGTGGCAGCCGCAATAGTGGCAGAGTTCCCGGCAAAAGGGCGCATGCAGATAAAGCGACAGGCTGTCGTGCGGTGTTACCGCTGACAGCCAGTCGGCGTAGGTGCCTTCATTCACACCGCTGTGGAAATGCGGAGCTGTCGGATAGCTGGTGTAACGGGGTACGTTGCGCAGCGCGTAGGAAAGCGGGTCATTGGTCATGGGCCCATGATTCCGGCTAATCTCGGCATCGGCCTTGATATTGCTCAAGCCGGCAGTCTGATTCTGGAGAAGCAAAGTGATTGAGAGCGCTACAGGGACAGCTGGTGTTGCCGGAGGAGGCATCTACAGACTTCATGGTGCCCCCGACAATGCCAATTTCGTTGTCCGGATGGTCCTGGAGGAGCTTGGCGAAAGCTACGAATTCGTTTCCGTCGACAGAGCGGCGGGTGAGCAGAAGTCGGAGCAATACCGAAGGCTCAACCCGCAGGGCCTGATTCCCGTTTTGGAAGTGCCGGGACAGGACGCGGTGACTTTTGAAACCGGGGCCATCCTCCTGATGCTTTCAGAGCGGCATCGTTCTCTCGCTCCCAAACTGGATTCGCCCGGTCGAGGCAGGTTTCTCAAGTGGCTGTTCTTTCTCTCCAACACGCTGCATGCGGATTTGCGTATCTCCTTCAAACCGCACCGCTACATGCCCGACAAGGCGTGCATGCCCACGTTCAATGCCGCTCTTAGGAGCCGGATCGATGCCAGTTTTTCCCTGCTGGAACAGGAGCTTGAAGCGCGAAAGGGCCTCTTCCTGCTGGGCGCGGATCCCAGCTGCCTGGATTTCTACCTGGCGGCCTGCGCGCGCTGGGCACAGATTTACGGCACCTGCGGCCGTTGGCCTGCGGACCGGTGCCCCCGGCTGTTGAAACTCCTTGCGGAACTGGAAACCCGGCCATCAGTTCGAAAGGCGTGTGAGCTGGAGCTGATCGAGGGTGCCCCTTTCACGGCACCGGCTCCGGTTGCGGTCGCACGCGAGAAATAGGAATTTAATATTGATCCATGCAATCAACCATGACGACCATAATCAAGTAATATATTAGCCTCTACCGTACTGGCTTGAAACGCATACGGATCCTATGATTGAAGGAATGACAAACTCGACAGCAGCAAAACTCTTGTTGACGATCCTGCTCGCAGCAGGCGGCGGCCTTACCTTCTATTTGCTCGGATTGCCCGCGGCCTGGTTGTCCGGAGCCATGGTCTTTGTCGCGGTCGCGACGCTCGCGGGCGCTCCGACCGTGATGCCGAACCGGCTGCGGGATGCCTTGTTCGTGGTGATCGGCGTATCGATGGGCGGCGGTGTCCGGCCGGACGTGGTGGAACGGATTGGAGACTGGCCGGTTTCCATGGCGCTTCTGCTCGTCGTTGTCGTTTGCGTGACATTTGCCGGATACGCCGTCCTTCATTTCGGAGCCAAGTGGTCGCGGGAAACAGCCTTTTTCGGAGCGATACCGGGAGCGCTCAACTATGTGATCGCGCTGGCGACCGATCGCGGCGCGGATCTTCCAAGGATTGCGTCGAGCCAGTCTCTCCGGCTCTTCGTGCTCGTGGCAATCCTGCCTTTCGCGGTGGTCTCGTCCAGTGGAACGCTCGAGGGGGATGAGGGTGCGATCGTGGTCTCCACCTGGTTTGAAATCGTCATTGGTCTGCCGCTTTGCCTGCTTGCCAGCCTGATCGCGCAGAAGCTCAATGTGCCGGGCGGTTTGATGACGGGTGCCTTTTTCATGAGTGCCGGGCTGAACGCGTCCGGGGCCTGGACGCTGGTTCTTCCCGCCTATCTTGTCGTTCCGTGCTTTGTTCTGATGGGTGCAATGATCGGGTGCCGTTTCGCCAACATGACGATCCGCCAGTTTGTCAGCGTTCTCGGTGCCTCGATCGCGGCCTTCAGCGCCGCCTTTCTGATGTCCATCCTGGGCGCCTGGATCATCTCCACTCTGGTGGACATTCCCTTCGGACAGGCGCTTCTCGCCTATGCGCCGGGCGGTCTTGAAGTCATGACGCTGCTCGCGTTCATGCTCGATCTGGATCCGGCATTCGTTGCCGCTCACCAGATTGCGAGATTTACAGGGATGGTGCTGTTGCTACCGTTGATCACGGCGCTGGTGCTTGGAAGGAAAAAGGCAGAATAGCAATCGGGAAACCTCCAGGTTTCCCGATTGATTTCAGCGTTGCCGCTCAGGCTGCAGGTGCCAGAACGCGTTCTTCGAGCTGTATCCTCAGATCGGCGATATGATCCAGGTTCAGCGGGAACTGCAGCGTGGTGGTGTCACCCTCACTGACCGCGACCCGTGCCTCGATAGGCTTGGAGAGCTCGTCGCAGGCGAAGGTAACGCGTGTGCCGGGCATGACGTCGATCCGTGCACTGACGACGCAGTTGGCCGATGAAATCTTCACCGTTTTTGCCTGGACCTGCTTGTCCCCGATCGTGAGTATCGCAGGCCAGTTGACCTCGTAGATCCGGTAGGTCTCGTCGTCGCCGCGGTTGCCGATCGCATCAAGGAAGGTTTCCACCTCGTCGCCCAGAAGCACCGCCTCGTCATAGACAACCGAGCTGCCGTCCTTCACCAGCTTGGACGAATTGGCGGTATCCTCCGAGTTCTGGCGCATGACCGAGACACTGTCGCGCACACGCGCCGCGCTGCTGGACACCGTCTCCATGCTGCGGGCGATTTCGGACGTTGCGCTTTCCTGCTGGGTGACGGAGGAGGCGATGCTTGTGGCGACATCGTTGATCTCGCGGACTGTGCCGTAGATCTCGCCGATGGATTGCTCGGCGCTCTGCGCCGTGCGCTGAACCGCACCGACCTGGTTGCTGATCTCACCGGTCGCCCGGGAGGTCTGCGCCGCCAGTTCCTTCACTTCCGAGGCGACCACCGCGAAGCCCTTGCCGGCTTCACCGGCGCGTGCCGCCTCGATCGTCGCGTTCAGCGCCAGCAGGTTGGTCTGGTCCGCGATTTCGCGGATCAGGTCGACAACGCTCGTGATCTGATCGGAAGCCGTCACGAGTTCGGTGAAGTTCGACTTCGTCTCTTCCGCGCGGTCCGAAGCCCTGGCCGCGATTTCCGCCGAATGGTCCGCATTGCGCCGGATTTCCTGAATGGAGGAAATCAGTTCTTCCGCCGCCGAGGAAACGGTTGCCACCATCGAGGAGGTGTCGCTGGCTTCCTTGTCGAGAACTGTCGCCTGATTGGTTGAATTGTCAGATGTCTGCGTCAGCGTTTCCGCAGTCTCCGACATTTCCGTTGAGGAGTGGGACATGCGCTGGAAGATGCCGCGAATGGTATTGCCGAAGATACCGATCATCTGATCCAGTTCGTCGCGCCGCCGGTTTGAGGTTTCGCGGTTTTTCTCCTGCTGCTCGCGCATCGCCTGGCGTTCGACAAGGCCCTCGCGGAACACCACGACCGCGCGGGTCATCTCAGCGATTTCGTCCTTGCCATTGATAGCTGCGATCTCGGTTTCCAGACGATTGTGGGACAGATCCTCCATCGTGCGTGCAAGTCCGTTGATCGGCCGGCTGATCATCCGTCCCAGCATGATGGCTGCGGCAAGACCGATGACAAATCCGATCACGGTTCCACCGATTGAAAACAGAATCGAATTAGCGGTTTGCGCGTGAACCTTGGCCTCCAGCTTGTGTTCGGCAACGATCGCAAATTGCTTGATCGCGGCAAGGTCGTCGGCGATGATCTTGGCTTCAGCGAACATGACGTCATGTTCCAGGTGCCGAATGTCCTTTTCAAGCGTCCGGAATTCGTTGAGAGCGCTTACATAGACCTCGATCTGCTTGAGCGCATCGTCGACCAGTTGCTTGTCTTCGCCATCGAGCTTGGCCATTGCGTCGCTGGTCAGATCCTTTTTGACCCTGTCGATCTCGGAAAGCGCATACTCGAGCTCACTTTCCATTCCGGAATAGATGAACCGGTTGGCATGGTCCCGGGCGATCAGAAGATGGATCATGGCGTCTGTCACAAGCGCGACGGTTTCCGTCGGCTTGCCGTTTTTTGAGTCCTGTTCCTGCTTGTGCTTGAAGACTGTCACGATCTCGTATTGAAGCTTGTCGCCGGCCTTGTGCAGGCTGTTGTCGACAATGTCCTTTTGAAGCGCGCGCTCATGCGCGACCTTCTGGAAGTTCTTCCAGTAGATTTCAACATGTTTGCGAGCGTCTTCGAGGCGCTCGATCTCTTCCGGCACATGCAGCTTCTTGATCTTGACGTCGATCAACTCAAGTACATTCGTATGGGCAGCATCGACCGCTTGCAGCTTGTCATCCGACGAGTTCTCAACGTATTCGATCGCCTTGATCTCCATATGGGAGAAGGCTTGGGTGACGTCTGTCGCTGCGGCAAGCGCGTTGCCATGTTCGGTGAATTCAGTGAACTCTTGATCCAGTGTGTGGAACATCATCGCTGACTTTCCGCCGAGGAAAGCCATAATCAAGAGTAATGCACCGAAGGCAAGCAGAAGCTTCTGCGTCAGCCGCATATTGTAAAACCAGGCCACGATATCCCCTCCGAAAACGTGGTTGAATGGAAAGTCAGTAAGAGGTGAGTTCGCTCACGGTCTCGATCAGGACATCGTTCGTGAAGGGTTTCTTCAGAACCGCGTCCGCCTGGGTCGAGGAAAGCTGCAAGGCATTGTCAGCCGGGATGCCGGCACCGCCGCCCGACATTGCAATCACCTTTGGAGCCGCCGTTTTCGTCTTGAGCTCGAACACGACATCGGTTCCGTCCGAAGCCGGCATCATGATGTCGGTGATGACAAGATCGAATTGCCGCGACGCGGCAATTTCCAGTCCCTTGTTTCCGTCATCCGCTTCGACGACGTCGTGACCGGCCTTGCGGAGCGTTGCTGCAATGGCATGCCGGACCGGCTGCATATCGTCAATCAGTAGAATGTGGCACATAGTTCGGTATCTCCCAGATCTACCGAACTACAACCCTACGTAATTGTCGGTATATCTATAGTAAACATACAACCTCGTCCGTCACCATTAGGTTGTAAAAGGCCCTCTGCAACTATTATTTGTCCATCAACTTTATTAATAATTTGCAAAGCGACGGAAAGGCCAAGGCCAGTGCCATTTTTACTGATGCTTTTGGAGTAAAACGGATCAAATACTTTTTGCCGCAGGTCAAATGGAATGCCTGGTCCATTATCGGCAATCGAGATTTGTGTCCGGGAACCTTCGAGTTCTGCGAGTTCTATACGTATTGTCCCTGAATGCTTGGTCGCCTGGGAGGCGTTTGTGACGATATTGATGATTACTTGCGCAAACATGGTTTCACTGATCGGAATATTCATGTCGTTTGGAACGTTCCTGAAACCGGTTTCAATGATCACTGTCGGCGGCAGCATGAGGCGCACAAGTTCAACTGCGCGAATGAGGGCATCGGGCAAGGTTGTTACGCCTGATTCCTCTTCGAATCGGCCTCTTGAAAGGCCCAGCAGGTTGTTTGACAGTTCCGCGGCCTGAGTTGCACTGTAATGCGCCATCTCCAGGTCGGTCCGGATGCCCGGGTCGGAAATGTCGGGCAGGTGCAGTGAGATCAGGCTCGTGACAGGATGCAGCAGGTTGTTGAGCTGATGGGCAAGCGCACCGGACGCCGTACCGAGCGCTTCCAGACGGTTGCGTGCGATCTCGCTCTCGGCCCTGAAACGTTCCTCGGTGATATCCCGCTGTATACCCAGATAGGCGGACAGATCCCCCCGAGAATCGAAGATCGGCGCCATGCGCAGTGAATTGAGGAACGGTTCGCCTGTTTTCCGGTAGTTCAGCAGCACCACATCTATGGGTTCGCGGTTGTCGATCGCCTTCCGGATCCGGGCGACATCGTCGGCGCTTGTCTCGTCACCTTGCAGGAACCGGCAGTTCCGGCCCAGGACTTCCTCCGAGGCATACCCGGTGGTTCTTTGGAAGGACGGATTGACGTATGTGAGGGGCAGGTCCGGCTGACTGGCGTCCGAAACGCTGACCGTGTCGGGTGAGCCTTCAAGCAAGGACTTCAGGAGATCGGGCGATGTCCCGGCGATCTTTTCAAGGGCGGCGTAACCCTGATCCATGCGGTCTTGCATTTCAGTCTCCCCCACGAAGCGCTGACAAGCTCACTTGTGCAAGGTTAGGCGGAGAAGCGAAAAAACGGAAGAGCGCAGAGCTTGTGTTTCCCACAGGAAACAACGCCCGTTTGTTTCTTCCGAAATCCGCGGAGACGGGTATCGGCGTGCACAAAGCGGCGCAGTCAGGGCCTGATAAAGTGCAGTGTTCTGAATTCCTGCCGCCATGAGGACACTCTCTCTGCCAACGCCCCGGGGTCGTTGGCACGCAGGGCGTCCGCAATCAGACCGGCAAGGCGCGGCATGTCCTTTGACGTCATGCCCCAGCGAACCAGTTCAGGTGTGCCGATGCGCAATCCGTTCATGTCACCGTCGACCGGTGCGCAGGGCAGACCGATGCCACAGGCGAGGAACCCGGCCTTGCGCAATTTCTTCGAAGCGGCCTGACCTCCACCGTAGGCGGCCGCCTCCACCGCGAACTGATGCGATGCGGTCATTCCCTTCGACGTCTCGAACACAGGGATGCCCTCCTCTGCGAGGGCGCGGGCAAGCGCCTGCGCACTTGCAGCCATTTCTTGGGCGTAGCCAGCGCCGAAGTCGCGCCAGTCCAGCAGCGAAACGGCAAGCGCGGCGGACTTGGCGACGTCGAAATTGGCCGTCAGACCGGGAAAGGCAATGGCATCGAGCCTGTGCGCCAGATCCTGGTCGTTGGTGACGATCAGGCCGCCGGCGGGCCCGCCGAGGCTTTTGTATGTGCTCATGGTCATGAGGTGCGCACCGTCGGCGAGCGGGTCGGAAAAAACACCGCCCGCGATCATGCCGCATTGATGGGCCGCATCGAAAAGAACGAATGCCCCGGCCTCGTCCGCGATCGCCCGGATGTCTGAAACCGGATGCGGGAAGAGATTGAGGCTCATCCCGATGGTGATCAGCTTCGGTTTGAGACGGTGCGCCATCTCGCGAAGGCCCCCCAGATCGATCGTGTAGCCGTCGGCATCGACGGGAGCCTCGTGGATCTCAAGACCGTAGAGACCGGCACAGCCCGGCCCGTGATGGGTGACGTGACCACCAACGGAAGCGGGCGGAGCGATGATGACATCACCTGGCTTCGTCGTCGCCATGAACGCATAGAGGTTGGCCATCGCTCCGGAGGCCACCCGGATTTCGGCATGGTGTGCGTTGAAGATCTCGCAGGCGAGATCCGCCGCAATGACCTCGATTTCCTCGATGGCTTCAAGACCCATCTCGTATTTGTCGCCCGGATAGCCGAGAGAGGGGCGCGATCCCAGTCCGCTGGCCAGGAGCGCTTCGGCCCTCGGGTTCATGACGTTGGTCGCCGGATTGAGGTTGAAGCAGTCCCGTTCATGTATCTTGCGGTTTTCGTCCACCAACTGGTCGATCCGCTCCGCAATCAGATCCGAGGTCAGCGTCCGCATGTTTTCGCTGATCCCGTCGATCCGCGCCGCGACCGTCTGAGGCAGCCAGGGCCGAAGTTCATGTACTGACATTGAAAGTCCTCCAAAGCGTGTTGGCCCCAAGGTGAACCCGCGCTTGAAAAATCTCAAATCAGTTTTTAGAAAAGTAAGGGCTAGAAAAACTAGGTCTCATGATGCCCGTATCTCCACCGCCCCCCCGAATTCCTTCGCTCAACGCCCTGCGTGCCTTCGAAGCTGCGGCCCGCCTTGGCGGCTTCGCACGAGCAGCCGATGAACTCGGTGTGACACCGGGCGCAGTTGCCGCACAGATCAAGTCGCTTGAGGAAGACGTTGGTGCTGCCCTGTTCGCCCGCAATTCCAGGGGTGTGCAGCTCACATCCATCGGACAAAGGTCATTGCGGGCATTTGTGGAGGCATTTGATCTGCTGGGCGGGGCAGTGCGTGATCTCAGGCAGGACGCTGCACCCGGAAAGGTGCACATTGCCGCGCTGCCCGCCCTTGCACAGCTTTGGCTCGCACCGCGCCTGCCCTTGCTGCGCCAAAATATGCCGGGGGTGGACGTCTCAGTGACGGCGCTGGAAACGCCGCCCAACCTCAAGCGGGTGCCGTTTGACATCTGTCTTTTCTATGGTGACGACACTCAAAGCGGGAATGTCTGGACACAAAGCGACGAGCTGCTTCCGGTCTGCGCGCCCGAACTCGCAGAAATGCTCACTCATCCGCGGGATCTGAAATCCACGGTGTGCTTGACGGATGTCTCATGGGAAACGGACTGGACGCTCTGGGCCGCCAAGGCGATGCCCGGTGATGCGTTTGTGCCGAACGGTCCATCCTATTCGCTCTACGCGGTCGCAGTCGAGGAAGCGCTGAACGGGGCAGGGGTCCTGATGGCGCACAGGTCGCTTGTCGAGAGGCATCTGCGAAGCGGGCGTCTGGTGGCGCCGTTCACGCAGTCGGTGCCGCTGTCTCAAAGGATCTCGATGTGGATTCAGCCGGGCACCCGCAGGCCCGAGGTCATCGAAAACGTCATTGATAACCTCACAAAAGTGCTTCGTTAAAAACGCCCGGGCCGATGCCTGAACTCCGGCGCGCTGTGCCGGTGGCCGTCCTCGAACCGCCTTCTACGCAAAACTACGATTGCGACAACGTGCCTGCGCCGTGCGACATTGTGCGGGCAATTTTCACATCTTCGAATGCCGTAAGACCCCTCTTGATATGAATCAACGCGGCTCGTGGGGAGTCGTGCGCATGGTCGTCCCATCGTTGGCACCTTGCATGGATTCTAATAACTGGGGCGCTGAAATGGCACAAAAAAAGACCGGTTTGGTCTCGCTGGAGGAGGGTGGATTCGCCATCTTCCTCGTTTTGCTTGCATTCACTTGCATCATAATTGCGGGCAAAACCTTTGATCAGGTCATGGCTTTCCACGCTGGCTTGGGCGCGTTGCTCGCCGCTGTCAGTGTCTTCCTGATCTTCAAGAACTTCTTCGACGACGGCGGCGAGCCTATCCCGGCCGAAATCGACGGAAAACCGAATTACAACATGGGGCCGGTGAAATTCGGAACCATCGCCGCCATGTTCTGGGGCCTGGCCGGGTTCACGGTCGGTCTCGTGATCGCGCTTCAACTGGCCTGGCCGGCATTGAACTTCGATCTTCCCTGGACGAATTTCGGCCGCCTGCGTCCCCTGCACACCTCCGCGGTGATCTTTGCCTTCGGCGGCAACGTGCTGCTGGCGACGTCCATGTATGTGGTTCAGCGGACCTGCCGCGTGCGCATGCCGGGCAAGATCCTGCCCTGGTTTGTGATCCTCGGCTACAACGTGTTCATCCTTATCGCCGGAACGGGCTACCTGCTCGGCGTTACCCAGAGCAAGGAATACGCGGAGCCCGAATGGTATGCCGATCTATGGCTGACCATCGTCTGGGTGATGTATCTGCTCTTGTTCCTGGGAACGCTCTGGAAGCGCAAGGAACCGCACATCTACGTGGCCAACTGGTTCTACCTGGCGTTCATCGTCACCATCGCCATGCTGCACATCACCAACAACCTGACGATCCCGGTCTCGATCTATTCGACGAAGTCCTACATCGTCTGGTCGGGTGTTCAGGACGCAATGGTGCAATGGTGGTATGGCCACAATGCAGTGGGCTTCTTCCTGACCGCAGGCTTCCTTGCGATCATGTACTACTTCATTCCGAAGCAGGCCGATCGTCCGGTTTATTCCTACCGCCTGTCGATCGTCCACTTCTGGGCCCTGATCTTCATCTACATCTGGGCCGGACCGCACCATCTCCACTATACGGCGCTGCCGCAATGGGCTTCGACGCTCGGCGCGACCTTCTCCATCATCCTGTGGATGCCGTCCTGGGGTGGCATGATCAACGGGCTGATGACGTTGTCCGGTGCCTGGGACAAGCTCAGGACGGATCCGGTTCTGCGCATGATGGTCGTCTCCGTCGCCTTCTACGGCATGTCCACCTTTGAGGGCCCGCTGATGAGCCTGCGCTCCGTCAATTCGCTGTCGCACTACACGGACTGGACCATCGGTCACGTGCATTCCGGTGCGCTCGGCTGGGTCGGATACATCTCCTTCGGCGCGATCTACTGCCTCGTTCCGTGGCTGTGGAACAAACGGGGCCTCTACTCCCTGAAACTGGTGAACTGGCACTTCTGGCTGTCAACGCTGGGGATCGTGCTCTACATCACCGCGATGTGGGTGTCCGGCATCATGCAGGGCCTGATGTGGCGCGCCTACGACAGCCTCGGCTTCCTGGAGTACTCCTTCGTGGAAACCGTGGAGGCGATGCATCCCTTCTACATCATCCGTGCTCTCGGCGGTGCGCTCTTCGTCGTTGGCGCCGTGATCATGGCCTACAATCTCTGGATGACTGTCCGTCATGGTGAGGCTGAAGAAGCCGACACCACGCCGGTCGGCTCCCTGGCTCCGGCCGAATAAGGGAGGGATACTGAATGTCTGCATGGAAAAAACATGAAATCTTCGAGAAGAACTCCTTCGTTCTTCTCGTCGGAATCCTGGTCGCGGTCGCCATTGGCGGCCTGGTCGAAATCGCGCCTCTTTTTTATCTGAAGAGCACGATTGAGAAGACCGAAGGCATGCGTCCCTATACGCCTCTGGAACTGGCCGGACGCGACGTCTACATCCGTGAGGGCTGTTATCTGTGTCATTCGCAGATGATCCGTCCGATGCGCGATGAACTGGAGCGGTACGGTCACTTCTCGCTCGCCGCGGAAAGCATGTATGACCACCCGTTCCAGTGGGGATCGAAGCGGACCGGACCGGATCTGGCGCGCGTCGGCGGGAAATATTCCGACGACTGGCACGTCGAGCATCTGGTCAATCCGCGCTCGCTGGTGCCTGCCTCGATCATGCCGGGCTATCCGTTCCTGGCGGAAAATCGTGTGAATGCTCGGGACATCAAGGCTCACCTGTCGGCCAACGCGATCGTTGGTGTTCCCTATACCGAGGAGCAGATCGAGAACGCCATGTCTGACCTTCTCGGCCAGGCCATGCCGGACTCCGACGCGGCCTACGCGTTCGAGGAACGCTGGCCGAGTGCCAAGGTCCGCGACTTTGACGGCAATCCCAGGGAAGTCACCGAGATGGATGCACTGGTCGCCTATCTTCAGGTGCTCGGCACCATGGTCGATTTCTCCATCTACGATGACGCAGCAAACGCGAGGTAAGAGCGATGAACGAGACCTATAGCGCCTTCGCCGGCTTCGCACAGACCTGGGGTCTTATCTATTTCATGATCCTGTTTGGCATCGTCCTGGCCTACGCATTGTGGCCGAAGAACCGGAAAAAGTTCGACGATGCTGCTCAGATCCCGTTCCGTGAGGACTGATTCATGGCAGACACACATAACAAGGAAGTCGACCAGATCTCCGGGGTCGAGACCACCGGCCACGAGTGGGACGGCCTGAAGGAACTGAACAACCCGTTGCCGAAATGGTGGCTCTACATCTTCTACGCGACGGTGGTCTGGGCTGTGATCTACTGGGTGCTTTATCCCTCATGGCCGCTGGTCTCCAGCTATACCAAGGGAGTCCTAGGCGCAAACCAGCGTCAGGAAGCGATCGCCGCTTTTGACAAGGGCGTCGCGGACCGGTCCCAGTTCGCCGACAAGATCGTTGCCACGTCCCTGGAAGACATCACCAAGGATCAGGAACTGCTGCAATTCGCGCTGGCCAACGGCCAGGCGGCCTTTGGCGACAATTGTGCCCCGTGCCACGGGGCCGGCGGCACCGGATCGGAAGGTTATCCGAACCTGCAGGACGACACCTGGATCTGGGGCGGCACGCTCGACAATATCCACACGACGCTGCTCTACGGCATTCGTTCCGACAATGATGATGCGCGCTTCGGCGACATGCCGGCCTTCGGTGCCGACGAGCTGCTGAGCAAGGAGGAAATCGATCAGGTCGCCAACTTCGTTGCCTCGCGTGCGGGCGTTGAAACGGACGAGGGGATCGATCTTGCTGCCGGTCAGGTGCTCTACGAGGATAATTGTGCCGCCTGCCACGGCGACAACCTTGAAGGCATCCAGGACGTTGGAGCGCCCAGTCTCATGTCGGCCAACTACCTTTACGGAAACTCGCTGGACGAGATCAAGGCGCAGATTGCAAATCCGCGCAACGGCGTGATGCCGGGCTGGGTCGAGCGCCTTGACCCGGCGACCATCAAGTCGCTGACCGTTTACGTGCACTCCTTCGGGGGCGGGCAATGATGGCAGCTTGAAGATGCGGCATTTTCGCCGGATCACGCAGAACCTTTGATCCGGCGCAAGGTGTGACGCTTTGCGCCGGATTATCTTCAGGACGTGCCGGTTAAGGTCGGCACTCCGGAGCGGAAACACCGCTCTTTCTTTGACCAGGATCCTATTGGGGCAGGATCGCGTTTGAGAGGACGGACGGTATGTCTGCGGACACCGAAACGCATGAGGGCGAGCATTCAGAAGAGTGGTTTGCGTCGGCCAAGAAAATCTACCCCATGGCGACCCATGGCCTGTTTCGCAGGATCAAGTGGACGCTGCTTTTCATCACGCTTGGAATCTATTACTTCCTGCCATTCATCCGCTTTGACCGCGGGCCGAACGCCCCGGACCAGGCTGTTCTCGTCGATATGGAGCATCGCCGGGCCTATTTTTTCTTCATCGAGATCTGGCCGCAGGAAGTCTATTACCTGACGGGGCTGCTGATCATCGCCGCCGTCGCGCTCTTTCTGATGAACGCGGTCGCAGGCCGGATCTGGTGCGGGTACCTGTGTCCGCAGACGGTCTGGACCGACCTGTTTTTGTGGGTCGAGCGCCAGATCGAGGGCGACCGCCGCGAACGTATTGCACTCGACAAGGACCCGTGGACGTTCGACAAGGTCCGCAAACGCGCCACGAAACACTTCTTCTGGCTCATGATCGCCTGGTGGACCGGCGGTGCATGGGTTCTCTATTTCAACGACGCACCGACGCTGGTCTGGCAGCTTCTGACGTTCCAGGCGCCGATGGCTGCCTATGTCTGGATCGGCATCCTGACGGCGACCACGTATCTGCTCGCCGGTTTCATGCGTGAACAGGTTTGCATCTACATGTGTCCCTGGCCGCGCATTCAGGCAGCCCTGACCGATGAGAAAGCACTCAACGTCACCTATCGCTGGGACCGGGGCGAGCCGAGAGGCTCCCTCAAGCACAACAAGCAGCTGGAAGCCCAGGGCTTGCCTGCAGGTGACTGCATCGATTGCTACCAGTGCTTCCAGGTCTGTCCGACCGGTGTCGATATCAGAAAGGGCATCCAGCTGGATTGCATCCAGTGCGGTCTTTGCATCGACGCCTGCGACAACATCATGAAGAAGGTCGGCAAGCCGACGGGTCTGATCGCCTATGACACGGATGAGAACATCGAGCGGCGCCTTGAAGGCAAGGAACCGGTCTACGAAATCGTCCGCACGCGCACGGTCATCTATGCGGCCGTCATTGCGTTGGTCGGAGCGATCATGCTGTTTGCGCTGCTCAATCGGGACTTCGCCGATATCAGCGTGCTTCACGACCGGAATCCGGTTTTTGTCGAGCAATCGGACGGTTCCGTCAGAAACGGCTACACGGTGCGCCTGTCGAACAAGCGCCGTCACCCGAGGGCATTCATGCTGCATGTGGAAGGCATGCCGCCGAACACCTTGGTCGAGGCGGTCGGTGCCGATTCCACCTTTGCCGGCCGGCCGATCGTCGAGGTCGGACCCGACACCACGCGCGAAGTGCGCGTCCTTGTGAGTTCACCCCCCGACGCGGACATGCCGCATTCGACGCCTGTCGTCTTCCGCATCACCGAGAGTGTGATGGGCGAAGTCGTGACGGCAAAAGACACGTTCAAAGCGCCGGACAGGCCCTGAGGAGAACGAAATGACGATGGCTCAATCGAACATGAAGGATCCCAAGGCGATTACCGGCAAGACCGTGCTGGCCTGGCTTTTGTGCTTCTTCGGCGTGGTGTTCACGGCAAATGGCATTTTCCTCTATCTTGCGCTCGGATCCTTTCCGGGCGTGGTGGTCGACAGTTCCTACGAGGCCGGGCAGGCCTATAATCAGGAAATCGCCGCCGCCAAGGTGCAGGCAGGGCTTGGCTGGCAGGTGTCGGGCGAAATCATGCGCACATCAGCGGAAGGTGCGAAAGTCGTCGTGACAGCCATGGATGCGCAAAGTGTTCCCCTTTACGGCATCGCCATTAAGGCGGCGCTTCGGCACCCGGCACAGGAAAGCGAGGATGTGACCGCGGTGCTGCGCGCGGACGGCGGTGGCCGCTACGTCGGTGAGGTCGAGGCCCTGGCACCGGGCAACTGGACGCTTGTTCTGGAGATCGAGCAGGACGGCACCCGCCGGTTCAAATCCGAAAACCGTTTGTTCATCGGCGATTGAGGCGTGCATCGTGACGGTACATCAGCGTGACTGGCAGGCTTTCGTAACACCGGCGGATGACGGCGCGGTCCACATGGATCTGGCTGTCGAGGGGATCACCTGTGCCGCCTGCATGGGAGACATTGAGCGCGGTCTGAAGCGTTTGCCCGGTATCCGCAGTGCGCGCGTCAACCTGACCAGCCAGCGTCTGGCGGTGGATTGGGTGGAGGACCAGACGGGAGCGGAGGAGATCGTCCGGGAACTCTCCAGGCTCGGCTACACGGCGCATCCGTTTGATCCGGCCAGTCAGAAGGACCGCCAGGACAGGACCGGAAAACAGCTTCTGAGATGTCTTGCGGTCTCGGGCTTTGCCGGCATGAACATCATGCTTCTGTCGGTCTCCGTCTGGTCGGGCAACGCCACCGACATCACGCCCGAAACACGCGATTTCTTTCACTGGCTGTCTGCCCTCATCGCGTTGCCGACGGTTGCCTATGCCGGACGTCCTTTCGTGAAAAGCGCCTTCGGCGCGCTTTCCGCCGGCCGGCTCAATATGGACGTTCCGATCGTGATCGGTGTTTTTCTTGCCGTTGCGCTTTCCGTCGTGCAAACGCTTCAGCACCACCACCACGCCTATTTTGAATCCGCGGTCATGCTGCTGTTCTTTCTCCTGGTCGGCCGCTATCTGGATCACAACATGCGCGGGCGCACCCGGTCGTTCGCTGAAAACATTGCCGCCCTCAAGGCCGAAGTTGCCGCAAGACTCGGCCCGGACGGCAAGGTCCGCGAGGTTCCGTTATCGAAAATCGCCGCGGGGGATCTCGTTCTTGTCTCCGGCGGCGAACGGGTTCCGGTTGACGGTGTCGTCGAAACCGGAAGATCGGAAATCGATCAAAGCCTTGTCACCGGTGAAAGTGTTCTGGTGCCTGTCAAACCGGGACAGAGAATTTACGCCGGAACAATGAACGGCGCAGGGGTTTTGCAGGTCCGCGTCGAGGCGGCATCGGGGGCAACCTTGCTCGACGAGGTCAACCGGCTGCTGGAGACCGCGTCGCAGGCAAAATCCGCCTATGTGCGCATCGCCGACAGGGCGGCGCGTCTCTACGCGCCTCTGGTACACGGCGCCGCCGCGCTAACATTCCTCGGCTGGCTCCTGGCCGGAATGAGCTGGCAGCCGGCACTTGTCATTTCGATTTCCGTTCTGATCATCACCTGTCCCTGCGCCCTGGGCCTTGCCGTCCCCGCGGTTCAGGTGGTGGCGTCGGGGCAACTGTTCCGCAGCGGAGTCCTGCTCAATTCCGGCGATGCCATCGAACGTCTTGCCGAGGTGGATACGATCCTGTTTGACAAGACCGGCACCCTGACGCGGGCAGAGCCCGAGCTTTGCGCCGACATAGATCCTGCAGACGAAACACTCACACTCGGCGGACGCCTTGCGCTTGCAAGCCGGCACCCGCTGTCCGAGGCTCTGGTGAAGGCAACCGGCGCTCTGGTGCCGTTGCCGGACGTGGAAGAGATATCGGGAGCCGGACTGGAAACCACATACGAGGGGGCGAGACTGCGTCTTGGCAGTCCGCAATTCTGTGGCGCGTCCGATCTCGAAATCGAAGCAGCGCTTGCGCGCGTTCCGGGCGCATCCCTGCTGGCGATCCGTTATGAAGGCCGCCCTGTACGCCTGCTGACGTTCCGGCAGAGCCTGAGGTCGGATGCCAAAGAGGTCATCGATCGTCTCGGGAAGCTCGGCTACAAACTGGAAATCCTGTCCGGTGACACCCGCCCGGCTGTCTCCGATTGTGCCCGGACCCTTGAGATTGCCGAATGGAAGTCCGGCATGAAACCGGCTGAAAAAATAGCCCGACTGGAGGAACTGCAGTCAAAGGGGCACAAGGTTCTCATGGTCGGAGATGGTCTCAATGATGCGCCGGCACTTGCCGGTGCGCATGTGTCGCTTTCGCCCGTCTCCGCGGTTCATCTGAGCCAGGCTGCCGCCGATGCCGTTTTCCTGGGAGACAGGCTCATGCCGGTTGTCGAAGCCCTGCGCCTTTCCAGAAGCGCCCGTGCGGCAATTGAACAGAATCTCTGGATTTCCGCTCTCTACAACGTCGTGGCTGTTCCGATCGCAGTGGCGGGGTTCGTGACGCCGCTCATGGCGGCTGTCGCAATGTCCGCATCTTCGATCGCGGTCACGGCCAATGCTCTCAAACTCAGGTGGCGCGGGGAGGGTCGTCGCAGTCCGGCGGAAGCAAGTGCGGTCAATCTGCCGCGGCCGATGAGGAGTAACAGCTGATGGACGTTCTCATCTACCTGATTCCGATTGCGCTTCTTCTCGGGGGGCTTGGACTTGCCGCTTTTCTCTGGTCATTGAAAAGCGGCCAGTACGATGACCTCGAAGGTGCCAAATGGCGCATTCTGGACGACGATGATTTGCCCGGTAAAGGACACTAGGCTCAGAACCCAGAAATGAGGTCAATTTGGTTTGGATCGTTTGACCAACTGCGAGAAGCGAAAGCGCAGGACATGGCTTCCGCTTGTGACGTTCCACGCGCGGTTGGATTTCAGGCGAAGATGTTTGAAAGAGCCATGGCCACGGCCAGTAGCACCAGACCTACACCGGAGAACAGCAGCAAGTTCTCGCGCGAACCATTGGAGTCCGGCGCGGAAGGTTCATGACTTCCCGCGAGCTGTTCGTCCTGTGTGCTCTTGTCCGGATCTGTCGTCATAAGGCTCGTGATCATCGAAGGATTATGTCTCGTTTTTTTGATTGCAAGCCTAGGATGATCGACAGCTCTGAAAAGCACGTTAATCCGTTGCGTGCAAAAGAGTTAACTGCGAGCATCATTACCAAGAGATGAACCCGGCAGCTACCATTCCCGGCTGCATCTTCACGAATGCCGTTCCGCTTCATTCCAGCGTCTGAATTGATCGAAAAGGGATCAGGAGCTGCTCCTCCTGAGATGGGGCGAAGCGTCTGACAGCTAACCCAATCTTCAGAATTTCGTGTCAAGACGGGGTGAAACAGGAGGGTTTGGTGAGTCTCGATCTTGCCTCTTTGACGTTTTTGCTGGTCGAAGACAGCGCTTACATGCGCACGATCCTGCGCACGATGCTGCAGGGCTTTGGCGCGCGCCGTATTGTCGAAGCCGAAGACGGTGCATCCGGTCTCGAAGCGATGGATCGTGCCAACCCGGATATTCTGATCCTGGACTGGGTCATGCCGATTCTTGACGGTGCCGACATGGTGCGCATGATCCGCAGCCCCAACAATCCCTTCGCCTACATACCGATCATCATGGTGACAGCGCATACCGAACGGAGCCGGATCGTTGAAGCGCGCCGTCTGGGCGTCCACGAGCTGCTTTCCAAACCGATCTCGGCAAAGTCTCTTTATCAGCGTGTTTCAAGCGTGATCCTGCATCCAAGGGACTTCATCAAGACCGCGACCTACTTTGGTCCGGCGCCAAGAGAAATCCGGAATAGGCAGAAAATCTGGCAGGGCGGGCCTCCGGGCCAGCCTCAGGGGCAAGCTCCTGGCGGAGCTGAAGAAAACGTGACGGCGATCGGGTAAGTCAGAACCCACGCTGTTTCAGGCAGCCGATTGCGCTGCGGCGGAAGCGCCTTCCGGAATCGCCGCAGGTTCACTTGCCCGCACTTCCAGAGCATGCGCAAACTGCGCCAGAACGTCCAGATCAACCGTGTAGTTGTCGAGCAAGAACTGTGACAGTGTTTCGATTGGAAGGTGCTGGTATCCATCGATCGCTTCCATGAGCGCTTCCAGAGAGTCCAGTCTTTCACGCAGCTTTATCATGATTTTCCGTCGGATTGTGTTGCTGCCACCATGTATAATCATGGTTAATAGTACGTAAATACAACCGGTGCAAGACTCCATCCGCCAGGGGTGTGCGGCGGCGCAAATCGTCCACAGCCCTGTGGGGAAAATGCCCGGAATTGCTGGAAAAATGCAATAAAGGCACATCTAACGGGAACGATATCAAGGGACCCAAATGTCTAAAGTCGTCTATATTTTGAACGGACCTAATCTCAACCTGCTCGGGAAGAGGGAGCCGGAGATTTACGGTCATCAAACATTGGATGATGTCAATGGGATGTGCGCGGCACTGGCCGCGGAACTCGGGCTTGAGATCGACTTCCGCCAGAGCAACGCGGAACACGATCTGATCGACTGGGTGCAGGAGGCCCGGGAGGCGGCTCAGGCGATCATCATCAACCCGGCAGCGTACTCACACACCTCCATCGGGATCCTGGACGCCTTGAGCGCCTGTCAGTTCCCGGTTCTGGAAGTGCATGTGTCCAACATACACAAACGGGAGGCCTTCCGGCACTTCTCCTACGTCTCACAACGCGCGGACGCAGTGATCGCCGGGTGCGGCGTTGAGGGATACCTGCTCGCTCTTAGGCGTGCGGCGACGCTGCTTGAGGACGCTTAGGCGTTTTCAGTCTCATTTATGGGTCCGTCACCTAGGTACGGACCCATAAATGAAGCCGATTTGATAAAGCAGAATACAAAATTGAGACGAAATCCTGCTTGATCAAATCGGATACTCTAATAGCCGTTCCCGTGAAAGAATTCGCAGAAGATTGTCTGCGCGATAATCTTGAGGTCGAGCAGCAAGGATTGCTTTTCCAGGTACTCCAGGTCGAATTCGAGGCGCTTTCGCGCAGACAACGGATCCGCGGTCTCGCCGCGGCAGCCGTTGACCTGTGCAAGCCCGGTAATTCCAGGACGGACCCTGTGGCGGCACATGTACCTGGAATCGAATTCCTCATAGGCTCGGCCGGCTGCGAGCATGCCCGGGACATGAGGACGCGGACCGACAAGCGACATCTCGCCCTTGAGCACGTTCACGAGTTGCGGCAATTCGTCCAGATTGCTTCTGCGCAGGAATGCCCCGACCCTTGTGATGCGGGGATCGCCGCACACCGTCTGCGCAACCCCGGATCCATCTCCCAGATCAGTGTACATGGTCCTGAACTTGTAAATCGTGAAGACATCACCGTTCAGGCCATGCCTTTCCTGCCGGAAAATGACGGACCCGCGACTCGTGGCCTTGACCGCAACGGCAGTGGCCAGCAAAAGCGGCATCAAGAGAAACAGGCCAATGCATGCGCCGAAAATATCGAGGGCTCTTTTCAGTTTGCCGTAACCGGGTGAGGCAGACGTCGCAAACGGTGACGGCACATTGTCCTGATCGAAAACAGAACTGTTGATCGTGTAGTCAGAGCCTGTATCAGGGGGGCTGAGAGTTGCGCGCTGGTCGTATTGGAGTGATTTGTTTGCCAACCTTCGCAATCTCCACGCTATAATAAACGGACTGTGCGGAGCGTCTTCGAAATCGGTGAAGTCCACGCCGCCGGCGGTTTCGCTAACACAAGCCCAACGAAATGCTTAAAATTTTAGTCTTCAGTGTGGTGCCTAGCAGGTCGTCCGGTACGCTGCAACATCATCACGGAAGACGTGAACTGATTTCCTGTAAATACTGCGAGAGCGCTGCCGGTCTTGGAAGCGACCGGCAGCGATGTCTGACTTCGGGAAGGAATTCCCTGGCCGGCGTCAGTAACTGCGTCCGACACTGGTATATTCAAACCCCCGTGTGAGCATGTAGTCCGGTGTGTAGATGTTCCGGAGATCGACCACCTTCGGTGCTTTGACCAGCGTCTTTACACGCTCGAGGTCAAGCGCCCGAAACTGGTCCCACTCCGTGACAATCACGACGGCGTCGGCGTTTTCCAATGCATGGTAGGGCCCGTCGCAGAAAAGGACGTCGGACATCAGATGACTGGCTTCTTCCATGCTTGCCGGATCGTAGGCCCTGATGCTGGCGCCGGCCGACTGCAGCTTCTCGACGATATCGAGGCTGGGAGCCTCACGCATGTCATCGGTATTCGGCTTGAAGGCAAGGCCGAGCAGCGCAATTGTCTTTCCGTTCACATCTCCGCCCAGGAAATCGATGACCTTGTCTGCCATCTTCTTCTTGCGTTCAGCGTTGACGTCGATCACCGCGTCGACAATTTTCAGGTCGGACTTGGCGTCTGCGGCGATTTTCGAAAGCGCGAGCGTATCCTTGGGAAAGCACGATCCGCCGTAGCCGGGACCGGCATGCAGGAACTTGGATCCGATCCGGTTGTCGAGCCCGATGCCGCGTGACACTTCCTGGACATTCGCACCAACGCTTTCGCAGAGGTCCGCGATTTCGTTGATAAAGGTGATCTTGACGGCCAGGAAGGCATTTGCCGCGTATTTGATAAGTTCGGACGTGCGCCGCTTGGTGACGATGATCGGCGTTTCGTTGAGATAGAGCGGCCGGTAAAGCTCACGCATGACGTCCGCGGCTTCTTCGCTGTCGGTGCCCACAACAACCCGGTCCGGCCGCTTGAAGTCGCTGATGGCGGCCCCTTCGCGCAGAAATTCGGGATTGGAAACAACAGCGAACTTTGCGTCGGGGTTGGTCTTGCGGATGATGTCCTCCACCTCGTCGCCGGTTCCGACGGGAACTGTCGACTTGGTGACCACCACCGTGAAGCCCTCGATCAACCGGGCGATCTCTTCTGCGGCGGCATAAACGTAGGACAGGTCCGCATGCCCGTCACCGCGCCTTGTCGGCGTTCCTACAGCTATGAAGACGGCATCGGCGGACCGGATCGCTTCCGACGGGTCCGTTGTGAAATAGAGCCGTTCTTCTGCAACATTCTTGGCGACCAGGTCTTGAAGGCCTGGCTCATAGATCGGTATCTGCCCAGAATTCAGGGCATCAATCTTGGTAGAATCTTTATCAATACAGGTCACCACGTGACCAAAATCGGCAAAACAAGTGCCAGATACGAGGCCGACATAGCCTGTTCCAATCATTGCAACGCGCATGGCAAATTTCCAGTTCAAAATTCAAAAGCCCACCCCATGTGGACTGCGGGTACACGGATCCGTGCATCATCGTCAAAGCTGCACAGCCCCTAACACGACTGCGGACGTGATTTCCACCCATAAAGGGTAGAAGTGGGCCAATGATCGGTGCTTTATCTTAATTGGCTTTTCTGGCGGCTAGACCGTCAGATAGCGGCGCACCTCGCTTTCCGAAAGGTCCGCGCCCGACCCGGAGAGGACCACTTCACCGCGATCCATGACAGCATACGTGTCCGCGAGGTCGCGGGCGAACTCGAAATACTGCTCGACGAGCACAATGGCCATCGTTCCCTGGTCGCGGAGCCAGGCAATGGCACGGCCGATATCCTTGATGATCGAGGGCTGAATTCCTTCCGTCGGTTCATCGAGAACCAGCAGCTTCGGCCGAGTTACAAGTGCACGCGCAATGGCAAGCTGCTGCTGTTGACCTCCGGAAAGATCACCACCCCGCCGGTTCAGCATGTCCTTCAGAACGGGAAACAGCTCAAAGATCGTGTCGGGTATGTGCCTGTCCCTGCGTTTCAACGGAGCAAAACCTGTTTCAAGATTTTCTTTCACAGACAACAGCGGGAAAATCTCGCGGCCCTGCGGAACCAGGGCGATCCCGGCACGCGCCCGCGCGTGGGCCGGCAGATTGGAAATGTCGTGCCCATCCCAAACGATCTTGCCCGATGCAATGCCCTGCTGGCCGGCAATCGCCCGCAGCGTTGAGGTCTTGCCGACACCGTTCCGGCCCATCACGCATGTGACTTTTCCCGTCTCTGCCGACAGCGAGACACCTTTCAGCGCCTGTGCCGCACCGTAGAAGAGGTCGATATTGTCAACGTTCAGCATGGATCAGCGCCCCAGGTAGACTTCAACAACCCGCTCGTCGGCGGAGACATGATCAAGAGATCCCTCGGCGAGCACCGAGCCTTCGTGCAGGACAGTCACCTTGACACCGAGTGAGCGCACGAAATCCATATCGTGCTCGACGACAACAACCGAATGATCCTTGGCGATATCCTTCAAAAGGTCCGCGGTTTCTGCGGTTTCCGCATCGGTCATGCCCGCCGCCGGTTCATCAACCAGAAGCAGTTTCGGGTCCTGGGCGAGCAGCATCCCGATCTCAAGCCACTGTTTCTGGCCGTGACTGAGATTGGCGGCGAGTTCATCCCGTTTGTCGCCAAGCCTGATCAGTTCCAGCAACTGTTCGATCCGGCTCTTTTCGCCACCCGTGATGACATGAAAGAGCGTGTTGAACGGTCCCCTTGGTGCCTTGAGCGCCAGTTCCAGGTTGTCCCACACCGTGTGGCTTTCAAAGACCGTCGGCTTCTGGAATTTCCGCCCGACCCCAAGTTCGGCAATCGAGGCTTCGTCCTCGCCGGTCAGATCGATCGTTCCGTTGAAAAACACTTCACCGGTATCCGGCCGCGTCTTGCCAGTGATCACGTCCATCATGGTGGTCTTGCCGGCGCCGTTCGGACCGATGATTGCGCGCATCTCGCCGGGCGCGATCATGAGCGAAAGTTCATTGAGCGCCTTGAAACCGTCGAAGGACACCGAAACTCCGTCAAGATAAAGCAGGCTTGTGGTCCGGGTCATGCTTCACTCCGCAGGTTGAGGGTGCGCCGCCCCGGCGCGCGAGATGGATGAGGCCGGCTTTTCGACGTTTGCCTGCGCACCTGGCGATTGGGGCGGTTGCGTCGGCGGATCGCCGGATCCTTCGCCGAAATCGGAGGAGATCTTGCGCTGGCGCAGGGCGGTCCAGCCCTGGCTGACGGTGCCGACAATCCCTTTCGGCAGGAACAGGGTTACGAAGACAAACAGACCGCCAAGGGCGAATAGCCAGATATCCGGGAGCGCGGCCGTGAACCAGGTCTTTGCGAAGTTCACCAGAACCGCACCAAGCACGGCTCCGACAAGCGTGCCTCTGCCGCCGACCGCGACCCAGATGACGACCTCGATCGAATTCGCAGGCGCAAATTCGCCCGGGTTGATGATGCCGACCTGTGGCACGTAAAGCGCGCCGGCAATGCCTGCCATCATGGCCGACAGCGTCCAGACGAAGAGCTTGTAGTGTTCCACCCGGTAACCCAGGAACCGCGTCCGGCTTTCCGCATCGCGCACCGCGACAAGGACCTTTCCGAGCTTCGAGCGCGTGATGGACCGGCAGATCAGGAAGCAGATGACCAGGGCTATTCCTGATGCCGCAAACAGACCGGCGCGTGTTGTGTCTGCCTGGATGTCAAACCCCAGAATGTCCTTGAAATCAGTCAGGCCGTTATTGCCGCCAAATCCCATGTCATTGCGGAAGAAGGCCAGCAGAAGCGCATAGGTGAGTGCCTGGGTGATGATCGACAGGTAGACACCGGTGACCCGCGAGCGGAAGGCGAACCAGCCGAATACAAAGGCCAGCACGCCCGGCACAAGCAGAACCATCAGGGCCGCGAACCAGAACATGTCGAAGCCGTGCCAGTACCAGGGCAACTCCTGCCAGTTCAGGAATACCATGAAATCCGGCAGGATCGGATCGCCGTAAACGCCGCGGGTTCCGATCTGCCGCATGAGATACATGCCCATGGCATATCCGCCGAGCGCGAAGAAGGCGGCATGACCAAGGGAAAGAATGCCGCAATACCCCCAGACAAGGTCGACCGCGAGCGCAAGCAGGGCATAGGTCAGGTACTTGCCCATCAGCGTGACGGCATAGGTCGGTACGTGGAAAGGGGAACTTTCCGGCACGAAGAGATTGCAGGCAGGGACAAGAATGATCACCGCCGCCATGATGGCCAGGAATATACCGGCCCGCGCATCCATGGCCCGGAAGAGAAACGACGACATCATGCTTCAACTGCCCGGCCCTTGAGGGCGAACAGCCCCCGCGGACGCTTCTGAATGAACAGGATGATAAAGACAAGAACGAAGATCTTGCCGAGAACCGCCCCGGCGTAAGGCTCCAGGAACTTGTTGACCACGCCGAGCGTCATGGCGCCAACCAGCGTGCCCCAGAGGTTCCCGACGCCGCCGAACACCACGACCATGAAGCTGTCGATGATGTAGCCCTGACCAAGGTTTGGCGACACGTTGTCGATCTGCGACAGGGCAACCCCGGCAATGCCCGCAATACCTGATCCGAGGCCGAAGGTCAGCGCGTCGATCCAGGGTGTGCGGATACCCATGGACGCAGCCATCCGGCGGTTCTGTGTCACGGCTCTGGTATAAAGCCCGAAGGGTGTTTTCTTCAAAACCAGCATCAGCCCTGCAAAGACCAGCAGCGCAAACACGACGATCCACATGCGGTTATACGTGATCGTCATCTGCCCGAGCTCGAACGCACCGGACATCCAGTCCGGGTTGCCGACCTCGCGGTTCGTCGGCCCGAAGATGGAGCGGACCGCCTGCTGCAGCATGAGCGAGATGCCCCAGGTGGCGAGCAGCGTTTCCAGGGGACGACCGTAAAGCCAGCGGATGACGCCGCGCTCGATCGCGATCCCGATCAGCCCGGCGGTCAGGAAGGCGAGGGGAAGCGCGATGAAGAGGGAATAGTCGAAAAGGCCGGGCGCCGACGTCCGGATGATTTCCTGAACAACGAAGGTCGTGTAGGCCCCGATCATGACCATTTCGCCATGCGCCATGTTGATGACACCCATGACGCCGAAGGTAATGGCGAGCCCGATGGCGGCAAGCAACAGCACCGATCCGAGCGAAATGCCGTACCAGATGTTCTGTGCTGCATCCCACGCTGCGATGGATTTTTCGATTTTCGTGACAGCCGCTGCCGCGGCAGTTTGAACCGCGCCCTCGGTGCTCGACCTGACGCCGATCAGAAGTGAGAGAGCTTCGCGGTTGCCCATGTCGGAAAGGGTCTCGACGGCTGAGATCTTTTCGGCGTCGTCCAGGTCTGAATTCAGGACGGCAGCCGCGAGCGCCTGTTCCATGACGCGGAGCACATTTGCGTCCTGTTCCGCGGCAATCGCGGTGTTCAGGGCATCGATGCTTTCAGGATCTTTTGCCTTGAAGACAGCTTCGGCAGCCGCGATGCGAATTCTCGGGTCGGATGCCATCAGAGTAAGGGAACCGAGCGCAGACCGGATAACCCGTCGCAGCTTGTTGTTCACCTTGATCTTCTTGACCTCGCGCCTGCCGGCTTCGCCTTGCGCTTCCAGCGTCAGCGGGTCTGTCAGTTTGAACTGTTTTCCGTCTTTCTCTGCGATGAAGACCTGACCGTCGGACTTGCGAAAGTAGAGGTCGCCCGCCCCCAGTGCTTCAAGAGCGGGAGCAACCGCGGGGTCACCCGTCGCTGCCAGCGTGCCGATCTGCTGCTCCGTTTCGGCATACTTTCCCTTGGCGAGTTCATTGATCAGCGAACGGAGCGTTTCCGGATCTGATTGGGCGAGTGCCGGGCTGGCCAGCAGGCAAAGGATGAGCAAAAACGATTTCAAGAAGGACATAGGTCCACCGGCGCTGTGAATTGGAAAAACGCTTCATCCCGGGGAGCCGTTCAGACGGACCCGAAGGTCCTCCTCAGGATAAGTTCTGGGTCTCCCCTTTTCCCCGCCCTGCAAATTTGTGTCCGGGAGAACGGTGGAGACCGAAACGGACGGAGCGGGCCCGAAAGGCCCGCCCCGCTGGTTCCTCCCTTAGGACCCGGAACCGCCGCACTTGCCGGTGGCGGTGTTGAAGTTGCCGCAGGAAAGCGGCGCACGCCAATCAGCGATCAGATCCTTGGAGCCTTCCAGGTAGTCGGACCAGGCATCGCCAACAACGGTGCCGGAGGTCTCCCAGACGGTTTCGAACTGGCCGTCATCCTGGATTTCGCCGATCAGGACCGGTTTGGTGATGTGGTGGTTCGGCATCATGGCCGAGTAGCCGCCGGTCAGGTTCGGCACGGTGACGCCGACGATCGAGTCGATAACCGCATCCGGATCGGTCGTTCCGGCCTTTTCGACCGCTTCGACCCACATGTTGAAGCCGATGAAGTGCGCTTCCATCGGATCGTTGGTCACGCGATCTTCGTCACCGATGAAGGCGTGCCATGCATCGATGAATTCAGCGTTGATGTCGGTGTCGGCAGACTGGAAGTAGTTCCATGCAGCCAGATGGCCAACGAGCGGTTCGGTGTCGAGGCCGGCGAGTTCCTCTTCACCAACGGAAAAGGCGACAACCGGAATGTCTTCGGCCTTGATACCTGCGTTTGCCAGTTCCTTGTAGAAGGGTACGTTTGCGTCACCGTTGATCGTGGAGACCACGGCGGTTTTCTTACCGCCCGATCCAAACGTCTTGATGTCCGAAACGATCGTCTGCCAGTCGGAGTGACCGAACGGCGTGTAGTTGATCATGATGTCTTCTTCAGCGACACCCTTGGACTTCAGGTAGGCTTCGAGGATCTTGTTGGTCGTGCGCGGATAGACATAGTCGGTACCGGCAAGAACCCAACGCTCGACGCCTTCCTCGTTCATGAGGTAGTCAACGGCTGGTACGGCCTGCTGGTTCGGAGCCGCACCAGTGTAGAACACGTTGCGCTGGGACTCTTCGCCTTCGTACTGAACCGGGTAGAACAGAAGCGAGTTCAGTTCTTCAAATACCGGCAGCACGGACTTGCGCGAAACGGATGTCCAGCAGCCGAAAACGGCATCGACGCCGTTCACTTCGATCAGCTCACGCGCCTTTTCGGCAAAGAGCGGCCAGTCGGAAGCCGGATCGACGACGACGGCTTCAAGCTTCTTGCCGAGAAGACCGCCCTTTTTGTTCTGCTCCTCGATGAGCATCAGCATGGCGTCTTTCAGCGTTGTTTCCGAGATCGCCATTGTGCCCGAAAGCGAGTGCAGGATACCGACCTTGATCGTGTCGTCATCGGCAGCTGCGCCGCCGATCATGGTGGAGGCCATCAGGCCGGCGAGGGCGAATTTGGTGAATGTGTTTTTCATGTAAGTCCCCTTAATACGATGCGCCGGTTCCCTGCCGGCGCAGGACGGCTGGAAGGATTGCCGCCATCGGGGACGGATCGTGCGCCGGATCGACTGCACCGCAACATACGTCAATTGACGTAAGTGCCGGTTCGGAGGATGCGGTATTGCCGGCGGCGGTCGGCACGAATTGTGCTGTGTGAGTCGCCTTGGTCTGAAAACAGTGAAAGATGGGGTAATGCAGACGGCTTTCTGCCGAAAAAATAGGCATATGGCCAAAAGCAGGGCAGGTCGCCGACATTGACCGCCCGCCAGCGCATTCTGCCCATTCGACGCCAGTACAACAAATGGGTCAACAACCAGACGCTTGAGGACTATGCCCTTCGGTTCACGGCCAAGGGCGCGCGCCGGTTTTCTTCCCGCGCCATTTCCCAGACCGCGATCGGGGCGATCTCCTTTCTGGCGCTGGAAGCGATCGGCGGTGCCATCACGTTGTCGCACGGGACCGCGAATGCCTTCGTCGCCATTATGGTGGGCAGCCTTGTCCTCCTGATCGTCGGACTGCCGATCAGCCGCTACGCCATGCGTTACGGCGTAGACATCGACCTGCTGACGCGCGGTGCGGGTTTCGGGTACATCGGATCGACGATAACGTCGCTCATCTATGCGAGCTTTACCTTCATTCTGTTCGCCATCGAAGCCTCGATCATGTCGAGCGCGCTCGAATTTGCCTTCGGCGTGCCGCTTTGGCTCGGTTACATCATCAGCGCCGTCGCTGTCATTCCGCTGGTGACCCATGGCATCACCTGGATCAGCCGGTTCCAGCTGGCCACACAGCCCTTCTGGATCGTCCTGAACATTCTGCCCTTCGTGTTCATTGCTTTCACGGACTGGCAGGCCGTCGGACAGTGGTTGACATTTTCCGGGATCGATCCGGCGACCCAGGCACCCAGAACGGAGCCCGGCGGCTGGGAAAGCGTCAACCTGATCAGCTTCGGTGCTGCGACGGCGGTCATCCTCGCCCTGATGGCGCAGATCGGAGAACAGGTCGACTTTCTCCGCTTTCTGCCCGCGGAGGACTTTGCGCGCAGGCGGCACAGGCTGGCCCTTTTCCTTGCCGGACCGGGCTGGGTGGTTCTTGGTGCTCCGAAAATGATTGCAGGATCTTTCCTGGCCGTCCTGGTGCTGTCGCATGGCGTGCCTGTCGAGCACGCCGACGAGCCGGCGCGAATGTATACCGTCGCCTTCGGCTACATGATCCCCAACGAGACCGTCGTTCTTCTGCTGATGGCGGCCTTCGTCGTTGTCGCCCAGCTCAAGATCAATGTGATGAACGCCTATGCCGGGTCTCTTGCTTGGTCGAATTTCTTTTCCAGGCTGACACATTCACATCCCGGGCGCGTGGTCTGGCTGGTGTTCAATGTCGGCATCGCCCTGCTGCTCATGGAGCTTGGCATCTACGCGCTGCTTGAGGAGACGCTCGGAGTCTTTTCCATTGTCGCGATGGCCTGGCTCTCGGCGATATCGGCGGACCTGTTCATCAACAAGCCGCTTGGATTGTCTCCGCCCGGCATCGAATTCAAGCGCGCCCACCTTTACGACATCAATCCCGTCGGGACGGGCGCAATGCTGCTGGCGGCAGGGCTCTCGATTGCAGCGCATTTCGGTCAGTTCGGCGAGATACCTGCAGCGCTCGCGACTTTCCTGGCAATGGCGATCGCCTTCGTGGCGGCACCCCTGATCGCCTACGCAACCAAGGGGAAATACTATCTGGCGCGCAAACCGCGTGCGAGTTGGAAGGACAAGACGAGCATTGCGTGCTCGATTTGCGAAAATCCGTTCGAGCCGGAGGACATGGCCTATTGTCCCGCATACCAGGCACCGATCTGCTCGCTATGCTGCTCTCTCGACGCAAGATGTCATGATTCCTGCAAGCCGAACGCCCGGCTTTCGCATCAGGTCGGAAGCGTGGCTTCCGTGGTGCTGCCGGAAAGAGTGTTCGACTACCTGAATTCGCGTCTGGGCCGCTATGCCCTGGCGTCAGCAATATCCATCACGGGCATCGGTCTCGTCCTGTGGGTGATCTACGCTCAGGCAGTCGGCCGGTTCGGTGACCCGACCGGGATCATTGCGCAGACGGTCACACTGATATTCTTCGTTTTCACCATTGTCGCCGGAATCGCCTGCTGGTTCCTTGTTCTCGCCCACGACACGCGCCGGGTCGCCGAGGAGGAATCCGCACGCCAGAATGCGCTTCTGCAGAAAGAAATCGATGCGCATGGTGTAACCGACGCAGCGCTGCAGAAAGCGAAGGAAGACGCCGAGGCCGCAAACCTTGCCAAGAGCCGTTACGTGGTCGGCCTCAGTCACGAACTCAGGACGCCGCTGAACGCGGTACTTGGCTACGCACAGGTGCTGGAACGCGATGAAACCCTGCCGACGGCCCGCAAACCCGCGGTCAGCACGATCCGGCGCAGCGCCGAGCACCTCTCCGGGCTCATTGACGGGCTTCTGGACATATCGCGAATCGAGGCGGGACGTCTTCAGATCTATTCCAACGAGATCAACATTCACGATTTCCTCGACCAGATCGTCGACATGTTCGAAATGCAGGCAAGCGCCAAAGGGCTCGAGTTCAAATTCAAAGCCGCGCCCAACCTGCCGGTCTTTGTCAGAACGGACGAGAAACGGCTGCGGCAGATCCTTGTCAACCTTCTCACCAACGCGATCAAGTTCACCGAAAGCGGCGAGGTCTCGCTCAGCGTCGGCTACCGGTCCCAGGTCGCAAGCTTTGTCATCAAGGACACCGGGCCCGGCATTGATCTTGGCGAGCAGGTCAAGATCTTTGAACCGTTCGGCCGCAGTAAGGCACCTGCGAGCCGCGCGGCGCCCGGTCTCGGGCTTGGATTGACCATTACCAAGCTTTTGACGGAAACCATGGGCGGGGCCATCGCGCTTGCAAGCGAGCCGGGAAAGGGCGCCGCCTTCGAAGTCCGGCTCATGCTGGCCGCCGTCGACCGCCCGGTCGATATCGTTCGGCTCGAACACCAGGTGAGGGGCTATCTTGGCGCGCGTCGAACGATCGCCGTGGTGGATGACAATCCAGATCACCGCGCACTGGTGAACGCAATCCTGAAGCCGATCGGTTTCACGGTTCTGGAGGCGGGAAATGGAACCGAGTGCCTGTCAACACTGGTTGATCTGAAACCGGATCTTTATCTCATCGACATTCTGATGCCGGGCATGAACGGGTGGGAACTGGCGGACGCACTGCGCGAGAAAGATGATCACATGCCGATCGTGATGCTGTCGGCAAATATCGGCGACCAGTCTCTTCGCCCCGACGGCCCGTCGCGCCACGATGCGACACTGGCCAAGCCATTTGATATCGGCCAACTGCTCGATCTGTTGCAAAAACATCTCGGGCTGACATGGACTGAAACCGTTCAGCCTGACCAGCCGGAACCTGCCAGGAAGGTGCGGTTGCGGTCGCCGGGTGAGAAACACGTTGCCGACCTTATATCTCTTGCGGAAATCGGATATGTGGAGGGCATTGAGGCAAAGCTTGCCGAACTTGCCGTCACACCCGAGTATAAGCCTCTTGTCGAAACGCTTCATGGTCATCTTAACCGGTTTGATTTTGACGCCTACAATGACGTTCTGAGCGAACTGGAAACCAATGACGGATGACCGCCGCGATACAGTCCTTGTGGTGGACGACAGCCCGGAAACCCTGGGGTTTGTAACCGAGGCCCTGAAAAAGACCGGTGTCGCGGTTCTGGTCGCAACCAGCGGAGAGGCTGCCCTTTCGATTTGCGACAGGGTGACACCGGACACGATCCTGATGGACGCGGTCATGCCGGGGCTGGACGGATTCGAGACTTGCCGGAAGATCAAGGACAACCCGGCACTGAAGCATGTGCCCGTAATCTTCATGACGGGGCTTTCGGAGACCGAGCATATCGTGAAGGCGTTGGAATCGGGCGGCGTCGACTTCCTGACCAAGCCGATCGACGTCGACGAACTGAAGGCGCGCATCAAGGTTCACCTCAAGAATGCACGCTCGGTGCAGAGTGCTCATGTCGCGCTGGATGCGGCCGGACGTCATCTCGTCGCGGTGAATTCCGCCGGCAAAATTCTTTGGTCGACGCCGCAGATCCAGTCTCTTCTTGAGCAGGCCGGAAATGCCGAGACGAGTTTGCTGCAACTTGGGAAAGCGCTTGGCGACTGGCTCGAAAGCGCCGAACCGTCAGGCGCTTATCACAAGAGCTTCATGCTGGGCCTCTCCGGCACGCTTGCCGTCCAGTTGCATCCACTCGGGCGGGTGGGCCCCGACGAAAACCTTTTCCGTGTCACCGCCGAGGACGAGGCGGGTCAGGTCCGGGCTCTGCAGGAGCGGTTCGAACTGACCCAGCGCGAAGCGGAAGTGCTTATCTGGATCGCCAAGGGCAAGTCCAACAAGGACATCGGCGAGATTCTCGGGCTTTCACCGCGCACGGTCAACAAGCATCTGGAGCAGATCTTCGTCAAACTCGGCGTGGAAAACAGGGCGTCGGCGGCCGTGAGAGCGGCGGAAGTCATCTTCGCTTTGTAAAGGTGGTCGTCCTTCCTGTCTGAAGTCCCGGTCTTTTCTTTCGTCTGCAGAACGCTAGCTCCTCCATTGTTGCCGATCTTTAATGAGAATAATTCGCAACTGGCTTGATATTGCAAATGATTTGCAATATCAATTGCAGGAATGATGCGAAATCCCAGTTTGGAGTCCGGAATGATCAAAGCTTCTTTCATTGCCGTTTCGTTGACGTCGCTCGCCTTGCTCATGTCGCCATTTGCGCAGGCGGCCGACAAGATGAAGGTCGCAACCACCTTTACCGTGATCGCCGACATCGCCGGCAACGTGGCAGGCGAGGCCGCCGAAGTCGTGTCGATCACGAAGCCGGGCGCGGAAATCCATGGGTACCAGCCGACGCCCCAGGACATCGTGCGGGCGTCGGACGCGGATCTGATCCTCTGGAACGGCATGAACCTCGAACTCTGGTTCGAGCAGTTTCTGTCCAACCTTGGCGATATCCCGTCGGCGACGCTGACGGATGGCATTGACCCGATCGCCATCAGGTCGGGAGCTTATGAGGGCAAGCCGAACCCGCATGCCTGGATGGGTCTGGACAACGCCCTGGTTTATATCGACAACATCGTTGCAGCCTTTTCTGCCCAGGATCCCGTCAATGCGGCGACCTACGAAAAGAATGCGGAGGCCTATAAGGCCCAGCTCCGGGCAACCATTGAGCCCCTGCGTGAGGCGGTGGCTGAAATTCCCGAGGCGCAGCGCTGGCTGGTTACCTGCGAAGGCGCATTCAGCTATCTTGCCCGGGACTTCGGCATGAAGGAACTCTATCTGTGGCCGATGAACGCCGACCAGGTCGGCACGCCTCAGCAGGTCAGGTCCGTGATCGATGGTGTCCGGGAAAACGAGATTCCGGTTGTGTTCTGCGAAAGCACGGTAAACACCGCTCCGGCGAAACAGGTCGCGCGCGAGACCGGTGCCAGCTACGGCGGTGAGCTCTACGTGGATTCCTTGAGCGAAGCCGGCGGACCGGTGCCGACTTATCTCGATCTGTTGAAAGTGACCGCAACGACCGTTGCCGAAGGCTTGAAGTCGGCGTCGAACTGATCGCCGGCAAGCGGGCCGCCACCCGATTGTTATGTTGTGAAGAGTACTCTTTAATGGGGTGACCCGTGCTGCAAATCGTCAAGGACCCCGAAATGGATGCGACCGTGCCAACGGACGCCGGTGGACTTTCCGCAAAAGATGTGACCGTTACCTATCGTAACGGTCACACCGCGTTGTGGAATGCGAGCTTTTCCATACCCAAAGGCACGGTGACGGCACTGGTTGGCGTAAACGGGGCCGGTAAATCGACTTTGTTCAAGGCGATCATGGGATTTGTTCCCGCTGCCCGGGGTGAGATCCGCATTCTCGATCTGCCGGTGCGCGAGGCACTGAAACGCAACCTTGTCGCCTACGTGCCGCAATCGGAGGAAGTCGACTGGTCCTTCCCGGTGCTGGTCGAAGACGTCGTCATGATGGGCCGGTATGGCCACATGGGTTTTTTGCGCCGTCCGAAACCGGCCGATCACGCAGCGGTCGACCAGGCGCTTCACAGGGTCAACATGCAGGATTTTCGCCATCGCCAGATCGGCGAATTGTCCGGCGGGCAGCGCAAGCGTGTCTTTCTCGCGCGCGCACTTGCGCAGGACGGTCAGGTGATCCTGCTGGACGAGCCGTTTACCGGCGTGGACGTCAAGACCGAAGAGCAGATCGTCGCTCTCTTGAAGGAACTCCGGGACGAAGGACGGGTGATGCTTGTTTCCACCCACAATCTCGGCTCGGTTCCCGAATTCTGCGACCGGACGGTGCTGGTGAAAGGCACCGTTCTGGCCTACGGCGCGACGCAAACGACGTTCACGCGCGAAAATCTGGAACAGGCCTTCGGTGGCGTGTTGCGCCATTTCACCATTTCCGACGAAACGCTGCATACCGATGGCGACCAGCGCAAGGTGACGATCCTGACGGATGATGAACGCCCCTTCGTGCAATATGGCGACGAAGTCCAGACCACGGACGGCAGGCAATAATGGCGATACTGCTGGAACCTTTTTCCTACAACTACATGGTCAATGCCATGTGGGTCTCGGCCCTGGTCGGCGGCGTTTGTGCCTTTCTATCCGCTTATCTGATGCTGAAAGGCTGGTCCCTGATCGGTGACGCGCTGTCCCACTCGGTCGTTCCTGGCGTCGCCGGCGCCTACGTTCTCGGTCTGCCGTTTTCGCTGGGCGCCTTTTTGGCGGGCGGACTGGCCGCCGGAGCCATGCTGTTCCTTTCAGAGCGATCCGGACTGAAGGCGGACGTGATCATCGGACTGATCTTCACATCCTTTTTCGGGCTTGGCCTTTTCATCGTGTCCGTGAACCCGATGTCTGTGTCCATCCAGACGATCACGATGGGCAACATCCTGGCGATCACGCCCGAAGATACGCTTCAGCTTGCGATTATCGGTTTTGTCTCGTTGGCGATCCTGCTGGCGAAGTGGAAAGACCTGATGGTGACCTTCTTCGATGAGAACCATGCGCGCTCCATAGGTTTGAACCCGGGTGTGTTGAAAGCCATCTTCTTCGTTCTTCTGTCCGCCTCCGTCGTCGCCGCGATGCAGACCGTTGGCGCTTTTCTGGTCATCGCCATGGTCGTGACCCCCGGTGCCACCGCCTACCTCCTGTGCGATCGCTTCCCCAGGCTGATTGCGCTTTCGGTCGCGATCGGCGCTCTGACGAGCTTTACCGGAGCGTATGTCAGCTACTTCCTGGACGGGGCGACCGGTGGCATCATCGTGACACTGCAGACCCTCATCTTTCTGGCCGTCTTCCTGCTTGCGCCCAAACACGGCCTGCTGGCAGCGCGGCGCAAGGCAGCAGCAGCCTTGCGCGAAAGGCCGGCGGACACGGCGCCGGTCAACAGCGGCGAGGCAGTCTGATGGATCTCGACACGCTTTTGTTGCCGTTCCGCTTCCCGTTCATGCAGAACGCTTTTCTGATCTGCATAATCGTCTCGGTGCCGACGGCGCTTCTCTCGTGCTTTCTGGTCATGAAGGGCTGGGCGCTGATGGGCGATGCGGTCAGCCATGCCATCCTGCCCGGGATCGTGGTCGCCTACATCATCGGTATCCCGCTTCTGATCGGTGCGTTCGCAGCCGGAATGATCTGTGCCCTGGCAACCGGATATCTGGCGGGCAACAGCCGCGTAAAGCAGGACACCGTGATGGGTGTCGTGTTCTCGGGCATGTTCGGCCTCGGCATCGTGCTTTACGTCGCGGTCGAAACGAATGCGCACCTCGATCACATTCTCTTCGGCAACATGCTCGGCGTTGGAACGTCGGATCTCATCACCGCCGGCATCATCGCGATCGTTGTGAGCACCGCGCTCGTTCTGAAATGGAAAGACCTTGTCCTGCAAAGTTTCGACGCCGCACAGGCGAAGGCGTCCGGTCTGCCGGTCAATCTGCTGCATTACGGGCTTCTGGCGGCACTCTCGCTGACCATCGTTGCCACGCTTTCGGCAGCGGGCCTTATCCTTGCCATAGGCCTTCTGATCGCGCCGGGGGCAATTGCCTTCCTGCTTGTGAGAAGGTTTGGGACCATGCTCTGGGTGTCCGCATTCGTCTGCATGTCGGCCATGCTGGCCGGCACCTACGCCAGCTTCTTTCTCGATAGCGCGCCAGCGCCGACCATCATTCTGATCCTGACCTTTATGTTCGTCGTCGCCTTCGCACGGCGGCTCTTGCTGACGCGTGCGGCCTCTGCGGCAAAAGCGGCTTGAGCCGTTCGCGGGATTTGGCCACTGGCACCTGATGATCGATCAACCGGGCGACGGGATGTGAGCCGTGAAAACCGCAGACGGCAAAATATGCTCGCATCGAAAGCTCCAAAAACAGACTGTGCGTTATATCACCCGCACTCTCCGAGATAGTTGGCAACGCCTCCCTGACGCATGCTAGGCGCATTGCCGTAGACGCAATTGGCGGTCGCAATTGACACCAGTTCCGGCCTCGCATGCGATCAAAAGCGGCTGAGTATTCGTTGGGAGGAACGGATGAAGAAGCATCTCCTGGCCGCTGTCTCCGCGGCTGCATTTCTTTCAACCGGCGCAGCTTTTGCGGCGGATGGTCCCTTGAAAGTCGGCGTCCTTGCGACGCTTGAAGGCACATACACGGTTCTCGGAGAGGACGGTGTGCGCGGTCTCAAGACGGCCATGGCCGTCAGGGGTCCCAAAGCCGGTGGCCGTGATATCGAACTGATCATTCAGTCAACGGACGCATCGCCGGATAGCGCGGTACGCGGTGCACGCAAGCTGGTCGAGCAGGACAAGGTCGACATTGTGATCGGACCGCTTTCCGGATCCGAGGGCATCGCCATCCGGGATTATTCGAAAACACAGCCGCAGGTCACATTCCTGAACGGGATCTCCGGTGCGCAGGAAACAACCTACGTGACGCCGTCCGAGAACTTCTTCCGCTTCAACACGGACGGAGCGCAGTGGTCCGCGGGCCTGGGCGACTATGTGTTCAACGAAAAGGGCTGGGAAACCGTCGCGACGATCGGGGAAGACTATTCCTTCATCTATACGCAGGTTTTCGGCTTTGCCCTGGAATACTGCCAGGCTGGTGGTGAAATCACCGAACGTTTCTGGGTTCCGCTCGGAACAAAGGATTTCGGCTCGATCATTGCCTCGCTTCCTGACGATGTGGACGCGATCTATCTCGGTCTTGGCGGCGGCGACGCTGTCAACTTCCTGAACCAGTATCAGCAGGCCGGTGGCGATGCCAACCTGATTGGCGGTTCCATCATGGTTGACGGCACGGTCCTGAACTCCAAGGGCGACGCCAAGAACGCGCTTATCGGAACGCCGTCCGCAGGCCCGCAAGCCGACACCTGGGATGATGCAAACTGGAAGACATATGTGAAGGCCTACCAGGACGCATTCCCGCCGGACCAGCGCTTCCCGAGCCCATCGCTCCTTGCAACGGGCTACTACAACGCGACGACGGCCGCGATGACCTGTCTCGATGAGGTCGGCGGCGATCTGTCCGACGGGCAGGCAAAGTTCCGCGGCTGCCTTGCCAACCTGGAACTCGAAGCGCCGAACGGCAAGATCACGCTCGACGGCAACCGCCAGGCAATCGGTGCGAATTTCGTGTCCGAGGTCGCCGAGCAGGATGACGGCACGCTCGTGACCAAGCTGGTCGCGATCAAGGAAAACGTGCCGCAGACCCTCGGCATCGATCCTGAAGTCTTTGCAAAGATCGGCCTCCCAAGCCGTGAGACGCCTGAGTGCAAGTCGTCTTACTGACCGCAAAGCGCCGGGCGGCACACGCCGCCCGGTTCTCCTACCGGGCCGCCGCATCCAGCAGCTTCTTGTCGAGATCTGGCAATGACTCTCATTACCTACGTTACGCGAGTTCATTTTGCCGATGGCGTTTTGGAAGAGGCGCTATGGTCGGAAGTGGAAGTCAATCGCAAGAAACGGCCGCTGATTGTCACTGATGATGCGCACCTGAACAGCGAACTCTACGAACGGCTTCTTGCGGGGCTGCCCGTGCGGACCTCGGTCGAGGTCGTCAGCGACGTACCCGACATACCCAACGAGAGCGCCGCCCGCCGTATCGCAGACATCTACGAGCGAACGGACCGCGACCTCCTGATCGCGTTTGGACGCAACACCGCGATCGATCTTGCAAAAATCTCGAGAATATCGATCGCGCATGAGGAACCGCTCGAAACCTTCTCCTATGCCACGGGCGGCTCCCGGCGGATCGGCAACAATCTTCCCGATCTTTATGCCGTTCCGGGTATTCAGGGGTTTGGATCTGCGGTAAGCGCCCATGCGCCGGTCGTCCTGCAGGACGGCGAGCGGACGCGACTCATGTGCAAGAAGCTGGTTCCCGCCGTGACGATCTGCGACCCGACACTGACGCTGGGCGCAACGCCGGTCGAGAGTGCCAGCGCCGGGGCCGATGCGCTCGGGCGCTGCGTTGAAGCCTATCTGTCTCCCGGTTACAACCCGCCCGCCGACGGTATCGCGCTTGACGGTCTTGGTCGCGTGATTGCCAATCTGCACAAGGTGCTGGAGCACGACAGCGTCACGGCCCGAAGGGAGCTGATGGCTGCCAGCCTGAACGGAGCGCTTGCGCTGCAGAAAGGTCTCGGAACAATCCACGCCATCGGGTGCGCGCTCGAGACCGTCGTCGATCGCCGTCTCGACCCGGGTGCCTTGAGCCGGTTGCTGTTGCCCTCGGTCCTGCAGTTCAATGCCGGTGCTGCGCGCGAAAAGTTCAGCACTTTACAAGCTCTTTTTGACCCGCAGGGTGACCACGACCCGGCACAGTCCGTCACGGAATTTCTTCACAACCTGCCTTTGCCTGAAAGCCTCAATGACATGGGCATCGCCGAGGAGGAGCTGCGAACGGCCGCCGATCTGGCCGCGTCCGATCTGGCCGCCGTGCGCAGTCCGCGTGCGCTGTCCAGCTCAAGTCTCTATTCGATCATGAAGTCGGTGCACTTGGAAAGAACCCGGGTGGCCTGATGAGACCTCTGCTGATCAACGGGGAATGGGTGTCGACCGCCGATGCCGCGGAGAACCGCAACCCATCCGACCTTTCCGATGTCATAGATCTTTATGCGCATGCCGGTGTTGCCGAAACGCAGGCGGCGATCGAGGCGGCTGCCGAAGCCGCGCCGGGTTGGGCCGCTGCGTCGCCTCAACACCGGTTTGAAATCCTGAACAGGGCCGCCGACGAACTGGCCGCCCGGAAACAGGAAATCGGCACGCTTTTGTCACGTGAGGAAGGCAAGACGCTCCGTGAAGGCCTCCTGGAGGCGGAGCGGGCGGCGAATATCTTCCGGTTCTTTGCCGGTGAATGCGTGCGGCAGTCCGGAGATCTGGTGCCCTCCGTCCGCCCCGGTATCGATGTCGAGGTGACACGCGAACCGCTCGGCGTCGTCGGGATCATCACACCCTGGAATTTTCCCATCGCGATCCCCGCGTGGAAAATCGCCCCGGCGCTCTGTTACGGCAACACGGTCGTGTTCAAGCCCGCCGAACTGGTGCCCGGCTGCGCCTGGGTTCTCGCGGACATTCTGCAGAGAGCCGGTGTTCCGGATGGTGTTTTCAATCTCGTCACGGGAAAAGGCTCTGTTGTCGGCCAGGCCATGCTCGACGATCCCCGGATCGACGGGATTACCTTCACCGGATCGCAGACTGTGGGACACAGGGTTGCGGAGGCCTGTCTGAAAAGGCTGCGCAAGGTTCAGCTTGAAATGGGCGGGAAGAACCCGCTTGTCGTGTTGAATGACGCGGAACTGGATCAGGCCGTCGAAGTTGCGGTGGACGGAGCCTTTTTTGCGACCGGTCAAAGATGCACCGCGTCATCGCGCCTGATCGTGACCGAGGACATATGCAGCCGGTTCGTCGAGAAACTGGTCGAACGTTGCAAGGCGCTCGTGGTCGGCAATGCATTGAAGGAGGGAACTGAGATCGGACCGGTCGCCAGTGCAGACCAGCTCGAGACCGATCTGAAATATATTGAGATCGGCCGCGCCCAGGGCGGAAACCTGCGCTGCGGCGGCGAGCGCCTGCGCGGGGAGACCGACGGATACTTTCTGCGGCCCGCGATTTTCACCGACACCACCAACGACATGCGCATCAATACCGAAGAGGTGTTCGGCCCGGTCGCCTCGGTCATTCGTGTCAAGGACTATGACGAGGCGCTGTCGGTCGCCAACAAGACCGAGTTCGGCCTGTGTGCAGGAATCTGCACCACGAGCCTCAGGCATGCCAGCCACTTCCGCAAGAATTCGAAGGCCGGCATGGTGATGGTCAATCTGCCGACGGCGGGCGTTGACTATCATGTTCCCTTCGGCGGCAGGAAAGGATCGAGCTTCGGCCCACGCGAACAGGGCCGGTACGCGGCGGAGTTCTTCACGACAGTCAAGACGGGTTATATTCGCGCCTGAATACTGCGCCGCAGCATGAATTTCAGTCTGATTTCGTAACTCTGAGTCTCTTTGTGAGGCCGTTTGTCTTGCAAATCGGTATTTTTGCGAGGTTTACTTCATGAAACAAAAAAATAGACGATCGCGATAATCCTCGGGAGGAGGGGACTATGAGCGAAGCGATATCCGTTCACCACGGTGAATTCGGGCGCGCGGCTCTCTACAAGCTGGATAAGCCTATCATTACGCATGCCCACCGGGAGGGGCATCTGATCTTTTACCTTGGCGGTGCCGAGGCGAAAGTCAGTGTCTCCGGCAAGTGGGTTGCCGCAGACCGCAATACCGGCGTCGCCGTCAGTCCCTGGGAGCAGCACAGCTTCCATCTGAAGGAGAAGAACCCGGTTGAGTCCTGCATGTGCCTGGTGCTTTACATCAAGCCGATCTGGTTTCTTGAGAACAGCCAATCCGCTGAATTCGCACTGAATTTCGGCAGATCCTTCATCTCGATGACACCGGACGTCTCCAATTGGGTGAAACGACTGACGTCCCTGTTGCTGGACGGTGGCAACGATCATCTGTTCGATGGCTATCTCTATCGCACGACCCTGCAGTGTTTCGAGCAATCCTGGCGCCATGCGGATCGCAATTCCGTCCTCAGCGACAGCCGCCACAGGTTCACGGACTACCGTGTGCGTCGGTCTCTCCGGCTCATGCAGGAAAACTACACCGAGGAAGTCGAAGTGGAGTGGCTGGCACGCGAGGTCGGTCTGTCCCGTCCGCATTTCTTCAAGCTTTTCAAGAAGCAGATGGGAATTACGCCAAATCTCTATCTCAACACGTTGCGCGCGGAGCAGGCAATTTCCGACCTGATGACCACCGACAAGTCGGTGACTGAAATCAGCTACGATCTCGGGTTTTCCTCGCAGGCAAGTTTCACCCGTTTCTTCTCGTCCAACGTCGGGATCCCGCCGAGCGACTATCGCCGCGTGGCGCACGTCACTTAAGCGGTGCACCAGGTCGGCGGTGGAAATCAATTATGCCGATGATGGGCCAACAGAGAAGACTATCGGGTACGTCGATTCCGGAGCTTCGGACTTAGCCTTTTCCTGAGCCAGCGACCTCAATGTCGGAAGAGCTTAGGGAGGACGTCGCGTGTTGCGGCAAAAATACATCGGTTCGCGCACCGTTGCCGGAAGGAGTTTCCGATGAGAGAATTCGCATCGAAACATCCGGTCTGGACGGTCATCATCCTCTTGGCGGTTGCGGTGTTCATATGGCTGATCTTTGCCATGTGGCCGAAGGGGCTCGTTGACGTAATCGGGCGCAAGAAGGTTTTCCTGAACGCGGTCTTCAACGGCATCACGCTTGGCGGTCTCTATTTCCTCGTGGCAAGCGGCTTCACCCTGATTTTCGGCCTGATGCGCAACGTCAATCTGGCGCATGGATCTCTGTATCTCCTGGGTGGCTACATCGGCTATTTCGTCGCCAGTTCCACGGGCTACTGGCTGCTTGCGTTCCCGGTTGCCTTCATTCTTGTCGCCTTCGTCGGCATTCTCATGCAGATCTTCATCTTCCGCAGGATGGAGGGACAGGATCTCAGGCAAACGCTCGTCACGATCGGGATTTCCATCGTCATGGCGGACCTGATGCTCTGGGGCTTCGGAGGAGATTTCTACAACATTTCTCCGCCGAGCTGGCTGAGCGGACCGATGGAAACCCTGTTCGTGACGGGCGTAAAACGCTCTTCCGGTGAACTGATCTACCTGAAATACCCGGTGGTGCGCGTCGTCATTTTCCTCGCATCGGTCGTGATCGGGGTTGCCATGTGGCTAATCCTGAACCGGACGCAGATCGGAATGATGATCCGCGCCGGTGTCGATGACCGGGACATGCTGTCGGCAACAGGGGCACGTATTCAGCTTGTCTTCGTCGGTGTGTTCGCGTTCGGCGCAGGGCTCGCCGGTATCGCAGGCGTCGTCGGCGGTACCTTCCAGTCCGTTGCGCCCGGGGAAGACATCCGGTTTCTGCTGGCTTCCCTCGTGGTCGTCATCGTCGGCGGTATGGGATCCATAACGGGTGCTGCACTCGGAGCGCTTCTGATCGGGCTCGCGGAACAGTTCGGTTCCGTCTACTTCCCGACCTATGCCGTTGTTCTCACGTTCCTGATCATGGTGCTCGTGCTGGCCTTCCGCCCGCAGGGCCTGATGGGAAGGTCGTGATCCATGGCGCTGGCTGAAGGCAATCCCGCAACCAAGGTTCACGACGCGCGCGAGCGGGTCTGGTTCGAGCGCATTCCCGCGAGCTACTGGATCGTTTCGATCGCACTTCTGATCATGCCTGCCTTCGCAAGCGATTTCACGCTCTACCAGGTGTTCGGATGGTCGTTCATCCTTGGGATGATCTCGCTCAGCCTCATGTTCCTCGGAGGCTACGGCGGCATGGTGAGCCTGGTTCAGATGTCGGTTGCCGGGCTGGCCGGATACATGGTTGCCATCTTCGGCGACAGCGCCATCACCGATATCAGCCTGGGATGGCCGTGGTACATCGCCATTCCGCTCGCCCTCATCGTCGCGATGGCATTCGGCACGGTCGTGGGGTCTCTCGCCGTCCGCACCGAGGGAATCTACACCATCATGATCACGCTGGCGGTGGCGGCTGCGTTCTTCTACTTCGCCCGCCAGAATTACGTCGTCTTCAACGGGTTCTCCGGATTCAACGGTGTATTGCCGCCCAACCTTTTCGGCGTCGACTGGCGGCAGAGCATTCCTTTCTACTACCTGACCCTGTTCTGGGCAGCCGTCGCCTATTTTTCGGTGCTGTACGTTTCGCGGGCACCGTTCGGCCTCGCCTTGCAGGGTGTGCGTGACAATCCGCGCCGCATGGCCGCTCTCGGCTACAGCGTGAACGCGCACCGGATCGCGGCCTACGCCTTCGCCGCGCTGATTGCCGGAACCGGGGGCATTCTTCTGACTTGGCAGTCCGCACAGATCTCACCGGGTACTGCAGGCATCGGCCCGGCAATCGACATTCTCGTGATCGCGGTGATCGGTGGCATGAGCCGTCCCATCGGTCCGTTCATCGGTGCGTTCATCTACGTGCTCCTCAAGACCTTCGCAATCGACGTGCTTCTGTCACTCGGTTTGAGTGGAGAGCGCTTTCAGCTGCTCATCGGCCTCGGCTTTCTCGCCATCGTCTTCTTTTCGCCCGACGGTCTCCTTGGTCTCTGGGACCGTTGGCAGGAGTACCGCAAGCGTGATCCTCTGCTCGATCGCGGGGAGGACAGGCTGTGACGCTCGTTGAAGCTGCAGGCACCTCCGTATCCGATCGCCTGAGCGTCACCGGAACCGCGAACGCGCTGGAATTGCGTGGGGTCAGCAAACTCTTCGGGGCCCTGGCAGCGCTGACCGATATCGACCTGATCGTAAAACCGGGAGAGCGGCGCGCCGTCCTCGGATCCAACGGCGCAGGTAAGACCACCCTGTTCAACTGCATCACCGGCGATTTCGCGCCGACAACGGGCTCGATCAGGTTTTTCGGGGAAGAGGTGGCCGCGTTTCCAGCGCAGGAACGCATCCGGCGCGGATTGCGCAGAACCTACCAGATCTCGCTGCTGTTCGCCGGCCTGTCGGTCCTGGACAATGTCTACCTGGCCTGTTGCGGTGTGTCGCGCGGCCGGTTTTCCTTTGTCCGCCCGCGCCGCAACGATGCCCTGATGGCCAGCGCGGAAAATCTGGTGCATGTCGTTCATCTCGATGACGTCCGGGACACCAAGGTGTCGGATCTGTCCTATGGACAGCAACGTCAGCTGGAAATTGCGATGGCGCTTTCGGGTGCCCCGAGATTCATCCTGTTTGACGAGCCGGCAGCCGGTCTCTCCCCGACGGAGCGGCAGGAGCTCATCGAGATCCTCACCGGACTGCCGAGCCATATGGGCTACATCATCATCGAGCACGACATGGACGTCGCCCTGCGTGTCGCCGAGTCGGTCACGATGATGCATAACGGCCGGATCTTCAAGGAAGGCAAACCGGCCGAAATTGAAGAGGATGAAGAGGTTCAGGCGCTTTATCTCGGTGGTGATGAGGGGCTGGGCCATGGCTGAACGCACCACTGCTGCACTCGAGATCAAGGATCTCAATGTCTATTACGGCCAGTCCCATGCCCTGCAAGGGGTCAATCTGACACTGGATCACGGTGTCCTGTCCGTCGTTGGCCGCAATGGCATGGGCAAGACAACGACCTGCAAGGCGATCATGGGCCTGGTGCCTGTTGCCTCGGGCACCATCAGCCTCTTCGGGCAAAACCTGGCAGGACTTGGACCCGCGGAAATCGCGCGTCTGGGGATCGGCTACGTCCCCCAGGGACGGCGCCTGTGGAGATCGCTTACGGTCGACGAGCACCTGCAGCTGGTCTCGAGTAGGGGTGGGGCCTGGACACCGGAACGGGTCTATTCCGTCTTCCCGAGACTTGCGGAACGGCGCAGCAATGGCGGGGCGCAGTTGTCGGGTGGTGAGCAGCAGATGCTGGCCATCGGCCGGGCCCTTTTGCTCAATCCGAAGCTCCTTGTCATGGACGAGCCGACCGAAGGCCTTGCGCCGGTCATCGTCAATCAGGTCGCCGAGATGCTGGTGCGTCTCGGCCAGGAAGGCGACATCGACGTCCTGGTGATCGAACAGAATATCGGTGTGGCGTGCGCGGTTGCGGATCAGGTCGCGATCATGGTCAACGGCCGGATCAACCGGATCCTGCCCTCCAACCAGCTGGCTGCCGACAGGGACCTGCAGCAGGCGCTCCTCGGCGTCGGCCGTCATGCGCATGACGAAACACCCGCCCCGGCGCTCGAACCCGAAACCGATCACGCCGCGCCGGCAGCGCCGCATGTCCGGCGTGTTTATCTGTCAAATCCGAAAACACCGACCCGCTGGTCCCGGCCCGTTCCTGTCCGCGTGATTGAAAACACCGCGCGCACGAGCACAGCGGTCGCGGCATCGGCTGCAACGCCCGTCACGCCGCTCTTCGCACAGCGATCCGGAGGCGGCGCAACCGTCTATGTCGCCGGAACGCTCGACACGAAAGGCGAGGAGCTGCGCTATATCCGGGATATCCTTAAAGCGGAGGAGCTGACGGTCCGGCTTGTCGACCTGTCGACGAGCGGCAAGCCTTCCGGAGCGGAAGTCCCGCCGCATGCAATCGCGGCCTTTCACCCACGCGGTGCGAACGGTGTCTTTACCGGAGACCGGGGCACCGCGGTGGCCGGAATGACACTGGCATTCGAACGCTGGATGCAGGCGCAGACGGATGTTGCGGGTGTCATATCGGCCGGCGGATCGGGCGGAACGGCCCTTGTCAGCCCTGCGATGCGAACACTTCCGGTCGGCATCCCGAAGGTGATTGTCTCCACGGTCGCCAGCGGCAATGTCGAGCAATATGTCGGCCCGTCCGACATCATGATGCTCTATTCGGTCGCCGATGTTCAGGGCCTGAACTCGATCACGCGCGAAGTTCTCGGCAATGGGGCGGGCGCGCTTGCGGGTGCGGTCAGGGCCCGGTCGAAACGCAAGCCGGTCCGCAACGCCAAGCCCGCCGTCGGCTTCACCATGTTCGGTGTGACGACGCCTTGCGTGCAACAGGTGACGGCGGCTCTTGACGACGACTTCGACTGCCTGGTGTTCCACGCCACGGGCGTCGGCGGCAGGTCCATGGAAAAGCTCCTGGACAGCGGCATGCTGGCCGCCGTGGTCGATCTCACCACCACGGAAATCTGCGACATGGTCGCCGGGGGCGTGTTCGCGGCCAACGAGGACAGGTTCGGCGCATCGATCCGCGCGGGACTGCCCTATATCGGCGCCTGCGGCGCACTCGACATGGTCAATTTCAACGCACCCGAGACGGTCCCCGAGCGTTATCGCGGCCGTCTGTTCTACGAGCACAATCCGCAAATCACGCTGATGCGGACCACCGTCGATGAAAACATCGAAATGGGACGCTGGATCGGCAACCGCCTGAACGAGATGACCTCACCGGTCCGGTTCTTCCTGCCCGAGGGTGGTGTCTCGCTTCTGGACGCCCCAGGCATGGCCTTTCATGACCCGGCTGCGGACGAAGCGCTTTTCAGATCCCTTGAGGAAACCGTGCGCCAGACCAGCGAACGCAGGCTGATCCGTGTTCCCCACAATATCAACGACCCGGAATTCGCCGAGATCATCGTCGAAACCTTCCGCGGCTTCCATTCCAGCCGGCGCAGCCGTGCAGCAGGAGACTGACGATGTTCGAACGCAAGCAACTTGTCGAAAAATACCGGGCGATGATTGCCCGCGGTGAACCGATCATCGGCGGCGGCGCCGGGACGGGTCTGTCCGCCAAGGGAGAGGAAGCCGGGGGTATCGACCTGATCGTCATCTACAATTCCGGCCGCTACCGGATGGCCGGGCGGGGAAGCCTCGCGGGCCTGATGCCCTATGGCGATGCCAACAGCGTTGTCATGGAAATGGCGGGTGAAGTTCTGCCTGTCGTGAAGAACACGCCGGTCCTTGCGGGCGTCTGCGCTTCGGACCCGTTCCGGCTGATGGACAAGTTCCTGGACGAGGTCAAATCCGCCGGGTTTTCCGGTGTTCAGAACTTTCCGACCGTCGGACTCATCGACGGAAACTTCCGGGCCAATCTGGAAGAGACCGGCATGTCCTATCAGCTGGAAGTCGACATGATCGCGATGGCGCACCGGAAAGACATGCTCACGACGCCGTACGTGTTTTCGACGGAAGACGCGACAGCGATGGCAAGTGCGGGCGCCGACATCATCGTGTGCCACCTCGGTCTGACCACAGGCGGCAGCATCGGCGCGGAAACCTCGCTGCAGCTGGCGGACTGTCCGGCAATCGTCGACGAGTGGTCCGCGGCGGCCCTTGCGGTCAACCCCGACGCCGTCGTCCTTGTGCATGGCGGCCCTGTGGCGATGCCGGATGACGCCGAATTCGTCCTGAAGAACACGCGCAACTGTCACGGCTTTTACGGCGCCTCCTCCATGGAGCGCCTGCCGACCGAGGTCGCGCTCGTCGAACAAACCAGAAAATTCAAGGAAATCCGCGGCTCTTGAGCCGGGGGGGAGGAACGAACATGGCTGGTCAGCTCATCGGGCAATTGGTGCTTTGGCTCATACTCGCGGTCATCGTCGTCTTCATCCTCTATTGGGTGATGCACTGGCTATACCGGCGCTCGACCAAGGAAGTCGCCTTCGTGCGAACGGGTTTCCTGGGCGAGAAGGTCGTGATCGACGGCGGCGCGTTCGTCTGGCCGATCATCCACGACATCACGCCCGTCAACATGAACTCGCTGCAAATGGCGCTGACCCGGGAAAAGGAAGACGCGCTGATCACCAAGGACCGTCTCAGGGTCGACGTGGACGCGGAATTCTATGTGCGGGTCGGCCAGACGAAGACGGCGGTCAGCCTGGCGGCATCGACCCTCGGGCGGCGCACGCTTGAACCTGAACGCATTCATTCGCTGCTGTCGGGCAAGTTCGTCTCTGCGCTCAGAACCGTCGCCTCGGAAATGACCATGGAGGAACTTCACGAAAGCCGCCACGTCTATGTTGATCGTGTGCTTGAGGCCGCGCAGGTGGGGCTGGACAAGAACGGGCTGGAGCTTGAAAGCGTTGCGATCACCGATATCGACCAGACCGGCATCGAATACTTCAACCCATCCAACAGGTTCGACGCCGAGGGTCTGACCACCGTCATCCGCGAGATCGAGGACAGACGCAAGCTGCGGAACGATATCGAACAGGATTCCATGATCCGCATCCGCTCGCGCAACCTGGAAGCCGAAAAGCAGGTTCTGGACATCGAACGCGAAAGCGAAAACGCGCGCCTGGAACAGGAGCGCGAAATCGAGTTCCGGCGCGCCCAGCAGCACACGGATCTTGTCCGCGAACGGGCGGAGCGGGAGAAAGAAGCCGAACAGGCGTCTCTTCTGAGCCGGGAGGCGATCGAGACTGCCCGGATTGAAAACGAGCGGCTGATCTCCGAGGCGCGCATCGCCTCTGAGAAGGAGGTCCGCCAAAAGGAAATCGACCGCCAGCGTGTGATTGACGAAGCCGAGATCGTGACCCGCGAAGCGGTGGAAAAAGCCCGGATCGGACAGGAAAAGAACCTGACCGAGGAGCGGATCAAGACACAGCAGATGACCGAGGCGGCCGACATTGCCGCCAAGGAAGCGGTTGAAAAGGCCCGGATCGCGCAGGAACGTTCGCTGTCCGAGGCGCGTATCGCCAAGGACCGGGAAACCGAAGCGCTTGAGATCGAGCGCCGGAAAACCATTGAGGAAACCGACATTGCCGCACGCGAACTGATCGAAAAGGCGAAGATCGCGCAGGAAGAAGCGGTGACCGAAGCCCGGATCACCTTCGAGCGCTCGACCCGCGAACGGGAGATTGCCCGCAATCTTGCTGTCGAACAGGCCGAGATCGCATCCCGCGAAGCGGCTGAAAAGCTGCGTGTTGCCCAGGAGCAGACCGTGAATGCCTCGCGCATCGAGGCGGATCGCGAAACCCGGCGGCTTGAGATCGAGCGTCAGAAGATCCTGGAAGAGGCAGAAATTGCCAGTCAGAAAGCAACGGAAGCGGCAAGGATCGCCCGAGAAAAGGCTCTGTCTGCCGAGCGCATCGCGTCCGAGCAGGCAACGCGCGCGCTAGAGATCGAGCGTCAGCAGCAGATCGACATTGCCCAGATCGCTGCCCGCGAGGAAACCAACAAGACGCGCATTGCCCAGGAAGAGCGCATCAGGAACCTGGAAATTGCCTCCAACAAGGCAATCGACGAGGCCGAGATCGCAGCGCGCGAGGCGGTCGAAAAGGCACGCATCGCCCAGGACAAGCAGCTCTCGTTCGAACGCATCGCGGCACAGGAGGCGACCGACGAGCGTGATGTTGCCCGTCAGGCAGCCCTCGACGCGGCCAATATCGCCGCCAAGGAGGCAACCGAAGCCAAGCGCATCGCCCAGGAGAAGGTGATCGCAGCAGAACGCATTTCCTTCGAACAGGAAACACGCGGGCTGGAAATCGAGCGCAACAAGGCGGTCGAGGAAGCGGAGATCGCGGCGCGCGAAGCTGTCGACGCGGCCCGGATTGCACAGGAAGCCAAGATCACGCTGCAGCGGATCGAGAGTGAGGAGGCAACGCGGGAACGCGACGTCGCCCGCACCAAGGCGATCGAGGCTGCCGAAATCGCCAAACTGGAGGCAACGGAAGCGGCGCGCATCGCGAAGGAAAAGAAGGTCGCCGCGGAACGCATCGCCTACGAGCAGGATCTGCGCGAACGCGAGATTGCCCGCAACCGGGCGGTCGATGTCGCCAACATTTCCGCGCAGGAGCTTGTCGAGGCCGCGCGTATCGCGCAGGAGAACAAGGTGCGTACGGCGGAGATCGCAAAGGATGCCGATATCCGCACCCGCGAAATCGAGAAGACCGAGGCGATCGAAACGGCCGAGGTTGCCTCAAGACGCAGCGTCGAGCAGGCACGTATCGCGCAGGAACAGAAGACAACGGCCGAGAAGATCGCCAGGGACGAAAAGATCAGGTCGCTGGAGATCGCCCGCAACAAGGCCATCGACGAGGCACAGGTTGCCGCAGACCAGGCGGTCGAGGCGGCCAGGGTTGCCAAGGCAAAGTCCATCGATGCGGAAAAGATCCTTGCGGAACAGGAACTCGACGCGAAGAAGCTGGAACGCAAGAAGGTACTCGAGCAGCTCGAGATCGCCCGCGTCCAGGCGTTGCGCGAAGCCGAGATCGTCAGCCAGGAAGAGATCGAGCGCGCGCAGATCGCCTCCGAACGTGGTCTGGACGATGCCCGTATCGGACATCAGACGGAACGCAGGCGTCTGGAGATCGAACGCGAGAAATCGGTCGAGAGCGCCCAGATGGACAAGGCCATCGAACTTTACAAGAAGTCACTTGACGAAAGCGCTGCCGCAGTCGAAGCGGAAGCCGCACGGGCGCGCGCCACCGAGGCAGCGGAAAGAGTCAAGACGGCACAGGAGACGGAAGTCGCCACCCGCCGCAAGTCCGTCGATGTGGTTCTGGCCGAAAAGGAAGCAGAGGAAAAGCGCATCGCTGCAGAAGCCGAACGCATCCGCAGGGCCGTGGAAGCAGAGGCGCAGAAGCTCATCAACGAGGCGGAAAACGTGCTCACGGACGGTGCCCGTCATTCCCTGTTCAAGCGCAAGATGCTGGAGCATGTCGAAGGCATCGTCGCCGCATCCGTCAAGCCGCTTGAGAAGATCAACGATATCAAGATCATGCAACTGGGCGGCAATGGCTCGGGCGGTCTCGGCTGGGCTGACGGCAACGGCGGTGCGGCCGGCGGTGGCGGTGGCGGTGGCGGCGGCAGCCCGACCGACGAGGTCATCAACTCGGCCCTGCGATACCGGGTCCAAGCCCCGATGGTCGACAGCCTACTAAGCGATATCGGCATCGACGGGTCCAATCTGGCCAAGTCCGATGTCATGCGCACAGCCAATGACATGACCCGCGCGGCAAACGAGATGAAGCGTCTCAAGGCGGATGACAAGCCCAAGGGTTCCGGCTCCTCGAAGGAGAGCAAGTAATGGCCCGGGTCTACACGTCCTCCGTGATCAACGCGCCGGCGGCCAAGGTTTGGGAGCGGATCCGGGATTTCAACGGCCTGCCCAAGTGGCACCCGAGGATAAGGGAGAGCCGCATCGAGGATGCGCTGCCCGCGGACAAGGTTGGGTGTATCCGGAACTTCAATCTGCAGAACGGCGACAATATCCGCGAACAGCTGCTGGGCCTGTCCGACTACGACCTTTTCTACAGCTATTCGATGCTGGAAGGGCCGATGCCGCTCAGCGAGTACATCGCGACCCTTCGTTTGACCCCGGTCACCGAAGGAGACCGCACCTTCATCGAATGGTCTGCGGAGTTCGAATGCGATCCGGAAAACGAGGACGATCTCGTTAGCGGGATCGGGACGAATGTCTTCCAGGGCGGTTTCGATGCGCTGAAGAGGCATTTCGGGGGGTGAGTGCAAGGTTTCGTTGTCAAAAATGGAGGATGGACAATGACATACCGGACTATTTTGGGTGCAGTTGGACTTGGTTTTCTGGCTTCGGCCGCCATGGCGCAGGATCTGCCGCCGCTCGTGGTTCAGCCAAATGCCGAACTCGTCACTTTCGAACATATCGAGGCGCTGAACGCCTGTGACTGGAACCGGCTGATGGCCCAGTACCCAGAAGAGGTTCTGTTCATCCTGCCGAACGGGGTTTGGATCGAGGGCCGGAAAAACATTGGTGATGTCTTTGCGGGCTTCTGCAAACCGCGCGAAGAGGGCGGATTCAAGGGCGCGACTTTCATAGCCGAGAAAGTCAAGACGATCGGCGACACCGTCAACGTGTCGTGGCGCGTGGAAGCTGACTTCCTCGCCGAGCCTTACAAGGGTGCCGATGCCTACGTAACGCGGGACGGCCTGATGTATGCCCAGGTCACCACGTTCGATCCCAACGACATGAAATTCAAGTAATCGAAAGAGAAGCGGTCGTGGTCAAGGTTGTTCGCAGCACAGTTCTGAAGGCACCGGTCGATGCCGTGTGGGATGTCCTGCGTGACTTCAACGGCCACGACCGCTGGCACCCGGCCGTTGCCACCAGCCAGATGGAGCGGGGAGAAAGCTCCGACAGGGTTGGGGCAGTGCGCCGGTTCAGGCTGCAGGACGGATCGGAACTGCGCGAGCAACTGCTGACCATGTCCGATCTGGAACAGAGTTTTTCCTATTGCCTGCTGGATACGCCGATCCCGCTCTTCAACTACGTCGCGCATGTGCGCCTTTTTCCCGTGACCGACGGGGACTGGACGATGTGGGAATGGGAAAGCCGGTTCGACACGCCCAGGGGGCGGGACAAGGAACTGGCAGAGCTGGTCGGCAATGACATCTACGTCGCCGGCTTCAAGGCAATTGCTGAACAAATCGGGGTGGAGGCGTAACACATGGTGACGGTAACGACGGTCGATACGCTTCAGGAAGCGGCCGCGAGCAGCGCCGGTCAGGCGGTGTTTCTGGGAGGCGGAACGCTCGTGATGCGCAGTGTCAACTACGGCGAATTGTCGGCCCCGCAAATCGTCCGGCTGCGCAGCGTCACGGCGTTGCGCAACATCAGAGCGGACGGCGCGCGTGTCATTATCGGCGCGGCTGCGACGATGGGCGACGTCCTTCGTTCCTCCGACGTCTCCTTCCTGCATCCCGTCGCGCGGCAGGTTGGCGGTCCGGCCATCCGGAACATGGCGACTGTCGGGGGCAACATCTTCGCGCCGCACCCCTATGGCGACTTCGCGGTTGCGCTGCTGGCGCTCGACGGAAAGCTTCGCATGTCCGACGGCAGTGAGACCGATCTGGAAAGTCTGCTGGCCGCACGAGACACCGAAAGACGGCTCGTTGAATCCGTCTCGATCGCCAGACCCGCAGGTGATGATTTCAGGTTTCGAAAGGTCAGCCGGGTGAAGCCCAAGGGCGTTTCGGTGATGAGCCTTGCCGCCTGGCTGCCGCGCTCCGCCGGCCGCATCTCCGGCGCGCGCATCGCTTTCGGAGCCATGGCGCCAACACCCGTCAGGGCCAGGTCAGCGGAAGCAGCGCTTGAAGGCGCATCGCTTGATGAAAACGGGATCTCCGGTGCCCTTTCCGCGGCAACACAAGGACTAAGCCCGCCCGATGACGGGTTGGCGTCGGGCTGGTATCGCAGCCAGGTTGCGCCGGTCCATCTGAAACGTCTCTTGCTGGGCGAGGGGAGCCGATCATGACCAAGAAGCCGGTCCAGTTTCAATTGAACGGTTCACCCGCTGCTGTTTTTGCGGAGGAGGGGCAGAACCTGCTCGACCTTTTGCGTCGCGGCGTCGGCGACCTGTCACCCAAATACGGCTGCGGTCAGGGAACCTGCGGCAGTTGCACCGTGCTGATCGACGGGGAGCCGCACCTGAGCTGCCTGACACTTGCCGAATCGGTCGAGGGGCAGCAGATCGAGACCACCAACGGTCTTGGCAACGGCCCTAATCTCCACGCGTTGCAGGAAGCCTTCATGGAGAATTTCTCGGCGCAGTGCGGCTATTGCACGCCCGGCATGCTGATGGCCGCAAAGGCCCTGCTTGACCGGACACCGCGCCCGAGCCGGGAGGAAATTGTCGAGGCGATCTCCGGCAACATCTGCCGCTGCACGGGCTATGAGCCGATCATCGACGCCATTCTGGCCGCGAGCGGTCAGCCGACACGGAGGACCGGCTGATGTCATCGGTTGAATTCAGAAAAGACCTCTTCGCGGACGAACGCGATGACAACCTGCAGGAAATCGGCAAGCCGACGCGGCGCCAGGACATCCTGGGCCATGTGACCGGACGCTCGCCCTATTACGACGATCACCTGTTCGACGGTTTGCTGCACATGCGCTGCGTGCGCTCACCACATCACCATGCGCGCATCCGGTCCATCGATACCAGTCAGGCGGAACGCATGCCCGGGGTTGTGCGTGTCGTGCTGGCGCGAGACGTACCGAACAATCTCAACACGCTCCTCTCACTGATCAATTTCGGCAAGGACGAGGAGAAACTGATCCAGGACACGAAGGTCGCCTACGCCGGTGAGCCTGTTGCCGCGATCGTTGCCGAAACCGAAGCCCAGGCGCGCGATGCCTGCGCCGCCGTCAGGGTCGATTACGAGGTGTTGCCGCACGTTCTCGATCCCGAAGCATCGTTGAAGCCGGACGCGCCGGTCGTCAACGAGGTCTATCCGAACAACACCTTCGACTATCACGATCTCTACGACCACCAGAAGCTGCGGTTCGGGGATGTTGAGAAAGGCTTTTCCGAAGCCGATCACATCGTGGAAGGCGAATATCAGATGTCGCCGATCGAGCAGGCACCGATCGAAACCTGCGGCGCGATCGCCGCACCGGAAACCAACGACCGCTTCGTCTGCTACACCTCGACACAGGCACTGTTCTTTTCGCTGGGTACGACCGCCAAGCTTTTGAACATGCCGTCATCCCGCCTGCATTTTGTCGGTGGAACCGTCGGAGGCGGTTTTGGCGGCAAGGTCGACAGTATCGTCGAACCCCTGTCTGTCCTTGGCGCGGTTCTGACCGGGCGGCCCGTCAAGTTCATGTGGGATCGTGCGGAGGAAATGCAGGTTGGCGCGCCGCGCGGTGCGGAGCGCTGGCGCATCAAGGACGGTGTTGCGCGAGACGGCCGCATTCTGGCCCGGGCGTTCACCGGTTTCTTTGATGCAGGCGCTTACACGCGGCTTTCGTCCTACGCCATTATCAAGTGTACCGGCCATATTCCGGGACCTTATTCGATCCCGAATGTCGCCTCGAACGTCTATTGCGTCTTCACCAACCGGACACCGGCGACCGCCATGCGCGGTTTCGGCATCACCGGTGTCGATTTCGCCATCGAGTGTCACATGGACAAGGTTGCGGAAGCCGTCGGCCTGAACCCGATCGAACTCAGGATCCTGAACGCCTACCGGGACGGCGACATGAAGCCGCATCGCCGGCTGGCGAAGAACACGGCGCTGATCGAATGCTGCCAGGTCGCCAGCCAGAAATCCGGATGGGCGATCAGTGCCGACGCGGCGCGTCAGTCCAGTCTGACCGGCGGCGGCGGCACGCGGGCGGAGATCCCTGAAAGCATCACCGACAGCGTTGGCCGGATCGGCGAACGCAGACGCGCTGATATTCCGACGGAGCCCGGAGTGGGCGCCGCTTCCAAAGGCCGCGTTGCAGCCGGGACGCAGGGCATACCGATCGTCGCGGCGGCCCCTCAGGACGAGGACATGATCACGGACCCGGGGCGCATGGGCTTCCGGCACGCTCCGGCGGCATCGCCGCAACCGCGTACCACACCGTCGGCCCCGGTTCCGGCGGCCCCGGTTCCGCCGGCAGCGGCTCCGGCTGCTGCGCCCGTGCCGCCACAGCATGCTGTCGCACCACAGCCCTCCGCTGCGCAACCCGTGGCACCCCAGCCTCCGCAGGCGGCTCCAGATCCGGCTCCGGCACCCTACAAACCCGAGCAACCGTTCTCGCGCGGGGTCAAGCGGCCCGGCGTCTCCCGTTTCCTGTCCGGCTCAAGGAGGCGCTGATCATGGCCATTCACAAGGGACGCGGCTTTGCCTGCATCAACTACCCGATCGGCATGAACCTCGGTGGTGATCCGAGCCAGGCTCTGGTGCATTCAACCCCGGACGGCAAGTTCATGGTGTCGCTCTCCTCGATCGACCTGGGGCAGGGCATGAAATCGGTCACGCGCCAGATTGCGGCGGAAACGCTCGGGGTTCCGGTGTCGGACGTCTATGTCGACACGGCGGACAGCGACACCGGGCCTCACTGCATGGGCTCCTTTGCCTCGCGCGGAACGCACCGCGTCGGCAATGCCGTGATCCGTGCGGCGACCGAGGCGCGCAAAGCGCTGCTTGAGGCCGCGGCCGAAGAGCTGGAAGTCAATGCGACGGATCTCGAAACGGACGGCCAGGGCAATATCCAGGTCAAGGGGGCGCCCGGCCGCACGATCACCGTCGCCGATACGGCCATCGCAGCGCAGTTCAAGCAGGGTCGGACCCTTTCCGGGCGCGGTATCTTCCTGATCCCGCCCTCCGATGTTGATCCGGATACCGGTGAGATGACGCCGGTGTCCTGTTTCGCGCATGCCGCGCTGGTCGTCGATCTTGAAGTTGACGATGAAACCGGCGAGGTCTCGGTCACCGAGATCAATTCCGCCTATGAAGTGGGGCGGGCCTTGAACCCGCGTCTTGTCGAGCAGCAGCTGATCGGCGGTGCCTGGATGGGTGTCTCGCACGCCCTTTATGAAACCACCGAACCCTATTACCCGGACCGGAGCCACGGTCCTGTGGACTTCAACACCTATCTGATGCCCGGGCCGGGCGAGGTTGTGAACCACAACATCGCCGTTCTGGAAAGACCCGCCGAGGACGCGCCCTTCGGGGGCAAGGGGCCGGGTGAGATGTGCGCCAATCCCGTTCTTCCGGCGATTGCCAACGCCGTCTACAACGCCGTCGGCGTCAGATGCGATACGCTGCCCATCACGCCGGAAAAGGTCTTGCGGGGCATCCTCGCCAATGGCGGCGCACGTCCGCAGGGAGCGCGCTGACCCATGCCCGTCAAGCCGTCCATCGTCGGGATCGACAGTCCGGATCGCCTCCGGGATGCGCTCAATGCCGCGCAGTACATCGCGGGAGACGATCTGTCGACGGCTGCCTATCTCGCCCTGGCCCTTGGAAAACCGCTGCTTCTGGAAGGCGCGCCGGGTGTCGGCAAGACGGAAGCGGCAAAGGCCATCTCCTCGGTGCTCGGCAGGCGCGTTGTCCGGCTGCAGTGCTTCGAAGGGATTGATGCAGCGTCCGCGCTGTATGAATGGAACTACACGAGGCAGATGCTTGCGATCCGGCAGGCCGGGGATGATTACGTCAACATCTATGAGGACCAGTTCCTGCTCCAGCGTCCGATGCTGGAAGCGTTACGCTCTCCCGATGACTGCGTGCTCCTGATCGATGAGATCGACCGGTCGGATCAGGAGTTTGAGGCCTTTCTGCTAGAGTTCCTGTCCGACTTCGCGATTTCCATTCCGGAGACCGGAACGGTGCGCGCTGCGCGTCCGCCTGTCGTTGTTCTGACCTCCAACCGTACCCGCGACCTTCACGAGGCGCTTCGGCGGCGCTGCGTCTATCACTGGATCGACTACCCGGACATTCATCTTGAGGCCCGGATTGTCATGGCACGGGCGAGTACCGTAGCCGAGGCAACAGCAAACGCGGTCGCGGGCGCGGTCGCCAGGCTCAGGACGGAACCGCTCGCCAAGCCGCCCGGCGTTGCCGAAACGGTGGAGTGGGCGGAAGCGGCAACGCTGCTGCACAATCAGGGCGCGGCCTGGCCCGAGGCGTTCCGCCGCGCGATCGGCGTTGCGCTCAAGGACCACGATGACCTGACCTTTCTTGAAGGACGGCTCGACGGTTTCATGCCGCAGGAGGCCGCATGACCCTTCCCCGCGTCAGCAGACCCTTTGTCGAGTTCCCGGCAATTCTGCGGGCGCATGGCTTTGCCGTTGCGCCTGATCAGACCATCGACTTCCTGCAGTCGATCAGCCTCCTGGGCCCTCGCGACATCACCGATATCCGGCGCGCTGCTCTTGCCACCCTGGCGATCCCGCGCGAGCGTCACGTGGAATTCGATGCGCTGTTCCAGGCCTTTTTCCTCGGGCAGGCGCTGGCTGCACCGATCGAGGACGAGGACGGCGAAGAAGGCGTGGAGGCATTCGAACCGTCCTCTGAGACGATAGAGGTCGACCAGGACGAAAGCGAGGAAGAACCGGGCGAACTGGCAACGTCCGCCGAACTCCTGGGGCGCCGGCAGTTTGCTGAAATCGCCGATCCCGATGCGCTCAGGGATCTGGCCAGGCGCGCCCGGAAGGAATTGCCGCGCAGGCAGTCCTACAGGCGCTTCCTCGACAACCGCGGAACGCGCATAGATCTGCGCCGCGCCTTGCGGCAGGCCCTCCGGCGCGACGGCGAGGTCTTCGATCTGCCGAAGACAAGGCGCAAGACGAAGCAGCGCCGCATTCTTCTCCTGATCGATGTGTCCGGGTCGATGAAGGACCAGAGCGACCGCGCGCTTCGCTTTGCCCATGCACTGGTCCAGTCGGCGGACAGTGTCGAGGTCTTCAGCCTCGGAACGCGGCTGACGCGTATTACTGCGCCTCTCAGGATCAAGGATGCCGACCGCGCGCTCGATGGTGTCGGGGCGGCGGTCGCCGATTTCGACGGCGGCACGCGTATCGGCGAGGCCCTTGGGGCCTTTCTGGCCGTTCCGCGATTCGCCGCTTACGCGCGCGGGGCCGCGACGCTGGTGCTCTCCGATGGCCTTGAGCGCGGCTCTCCGGAAGCACTGATTTCGGCCGTACAACGGTTGTCGCGGGTGTCCTGGCGGCTCGACTGGCTGTCGCCGCTGGCCGCTGATCCTCTCTACGAACCGCGCACGGAAGCGCTGTCTGCGTGCCTTCCCCATCTCGATGCACTCGTGCCCGGCGACCGGATCGACGCCATGTGCACCCACGTTCTTTCCCTTGCGAGGCCCGCATGATCGACGCACACCATCATATCTGGCTTCAAAAGGACCTGCCCTGGCTCCTGGGCCCCGAACAGCCGCGTATCTTCGGCCCCTACGCTGCGATCAAGCGGGACTACCTGATCGACGAATTCCTGGCCGACCTGGATGGAACCGGGATCGGGAAGTCGGTCTATGTCCAGGCCAACTGGGCACCGAATTGGTTCGAGGACGAAGTCGCCTGGGTTCAGTCCGTCGCCGACCAGTCCGGCTGGCCGCACGGGATCGTCGGCTTCGCCGACTTTACGGTGAACGATGTGCGCCCTCAGCTGGACAGGCTGAAGAAATACCCGCTGATGCGCGGCATTCGCCAGCAACTGCACTGGCATGAAAACCCGCTCTACCGGTTTGCCCCGCATCCGGGCCTGCCGGCCGACCCGCTCGTGCGCCAGAACATCGCTCACCTAGCCGACTACGGCTGGTCGTTCGATCTTCAGGTTTTCGCGTCGCAGATGGAAGACGCCGCCGGCCTCGCCGAGAGCTGCCCGGATGTCCCGTTTATCCTGATGCATGCGGGCATGCTGGAGGACACGTCTCCTGAAGGTGTCAAGGCCTGGCGCAAGGGCATGCGCAGGCTCGCGGACTGCTCGAACGTCTACACCAAGCTGTCGGCCTTCGGCACCTTCATTCACAAGAACGATCCGGACTTCATTGCCTTCATGATCAAGCAGAGCATTGACCTCTTTGGAGCCGAGCGCTGCATGTTCGGGTCGAACTTTCCGATCGAAAAGCTCTGGACCACCTACGCAGATCTTTTCGCAGCCTTCCGGCAGGGCGCGAAGGGACTTTCGAAAAGCAAACAACAAGCGATTTTTCACGACACGGCTGAACGGATCTACCGGCTCTAGCCGCCGGTCAGCCTGCTTGCCTTTCATCTACGGGAGAAACACAAATGGCCCTTACCATCCATGTTCTGGACTACGGAGATATCGAGCTCGAGACTTCCTTTCTCGTGCTCGGCCACGAATGCGGCCGCATCCGGCGGGTTCCGGTCTACGGCTTCCTGATCCTGGGCGGCACGCACCCCGTTCTGGTCGACACCGGCTATCGCGACAACGCGATCATGGAAAGCCTCGGCATGCGCGGCCTGCAATTCCACGACAACATGATCGAAAACCAGCTTGCCAAGCACGGTCTTAAACTGGGCGACATCCGCTACATCCTGCACACGCACCTGCACATCGATCACGCGGGCAAGGACGACAAGTTCCCGATGAACACGACCGTTGTCCTGAACCGCAAGGAGATGGAGTTCTCGGTCTCCGGCATCATGTATCCGCAATATCCGAAACCGGACATCATGCACCTTGTCGAGCGGATCTACGAGCCGGAGGCCATGCGCTTCCTCGATCTGGAAATCACCGGCGCGGAGGAGATCATTCCGGGCGTCTGGTGCGAGGCGGCCGGCGCGCATACCGAGGGATCCATGAACGTGATCGTGGAAACGGCGGAAGGACTGGCCTGCATCTGCGGCGACGTCATCTACGATTTCAACGACCAGATCGTCAATCACGTCCACACCAACAACTGGATGGAACCGCGCGTCACCGGGAACCATGCCGGTTCCAAGCGCGAGGAAAAAGGCGCGATCAAGAAGCTCCTCAACAACTACACCTTCCTGCTGCCGGTCCATGACCGTCCGGCGAAAATCCAAAACCAGCAGGTCGTCGGACGCCTGTCCATGACCGTTCCGGGACCGATGACGGAGACCGTGCCAGAGCGGCAATGGTTCCCGATGTAACCGGCAGCATCAAAAGAAGCGTTTGCTTCTTCGGAAAGAAAAGACTGGGAGGGATCTGTGGCACATACCGTTGTCGACCCGAAATTCTTGGACCTGATGGACCAGCACGCCGCTGTTGAACGGATCGGCACCGGTTTCGTTTTCACCGAAGGGCCCATCTGGCATCCGGTGGAGCATCATCTCCTGTTCTCCGACATGCCCGGCGATGTCAGGCGCAAGTGGACGCGGCAGGAAGGGGTGAGCGAATATCTGCGCCCGTCGAACAAGGGCAATGGCATGACCTACGACGCGGAGCTAAACCTCCTCGTCTGTGAACATGCCACGAGTTCGGTGGCCAGGTTCCGCCCTGATGGAACACGGGAGCTTCTCGCCTCGCATTTCGAGGGCAGGGAACTCAATTCCCCAAATGATATTGTCGTAAGGTCGGACGGAGCGATCTTTTTCACTGATCCGACCTATGGCCGCATGGAGCATTTCGGTGTCCCTCGCGCGCTTCAGCAGGGCTTTCAGGGGGTCTACATGCTGCCTCCCGGCCACAGGCCGGGCGACGAGGCGGTCCTTGTGTCGGACCGCTACATGTTCACCCAGCCGAACGGGCTTTGCTTTTCACCGTGTGAACGCTGGATGTGGGTCAACGACACCGAACAGGCAAACATCCGCATGTTCGACGTCGGCGAAGACGGCAGGCTCAAGAACGGACGCATCTTTGCGTCCGGCATCAAGGACGCGGTGAAGGCCGGTGTCCCGGACGGCATGAAGGCGGATGCCAACGGCAACGTCTGGGTGACAGCGCCCGGCGGTGTCTGGGTCTATTCGTTCGAGGGGCTGCTGATCGGCAAGATCGAAGTCCCGGAAATGGTCGCCAACCTGCATTGGGGCGGCGAGGACTGGCAGACCCTTTTCATGTGCGCCTGCACATCCGTTTACACCGTGAAGACGAAAGTCCGGCCGCGGCTCGAGCCTTTCATGTCCGCGAAACCGGTCAGCCATTCCGCGGCCGACGGCGCTGTCCCGGCCGCCGCTGCTTCTCCCAAGGGATTGCAGTTGTCCGAGTGTCCCGCAATCGATCCGAAGAAAACAGCTCTTCTGATCCAGGATCTGCAAAATGACGTCATGATAGACGGAGGCGCTTTCGAGGGAACCGGTTCCCCCCAGCATGCGCGCGAACAGAATGTGGTCGCCAACGCGATTTCTCTTGCAGACGCGGCTCGGCGGCACGGAATTCCCGTCATTCACATCTGGATGGTCTGCGAGCCCGGCCACCCGTTGCTGGCCCAGCACGCACCATTGTTCCAAGGGCTCAAAGGGGAAAATGCCCTGGTGCGAGGCACATGGGGCGTTGCACCGGTGCCCGGACTGGAACCGAAACCGGGAGATCTCGTCTGCGAGAAGATGTCCATGAGTGGCTGGGAGACATCTCGGCTTGAAAGCTACCTGCGGCACGCGGGCATCGATACCATCATCAACACCGGGTCCTGGACCAACATGAGTGTGGAACACACGGCGCGCACGGCTGCGGACAAGGGCTTCAGGGTTGTTGTGCCGGAAGACGCCTGCTCTACAATGAACGCGGACTGGCACCGCGCGTCGATCAATTACGCCATGCAGAATGTGGCCCATGTCACGTCGGTTGCCTCTGTCATGTCCGCGCTTGGATAGGAGGCATTGAATGAGCAGGATCGCAATCGTTACCGGAGGTGCCCAGGGCATCGGCTTTGCCTGTGCGAAGAGATTGAAAAACGACGGTGCGCGTCTTGTTCTTTGGGATATGGATGAGGAAGTCCTTGGATCAGCCGCCGCGGAACTGGACGCAACGGCCATCAAGGTCGATCTTTCGGACTGGAACGCGGTTTCGGAAGCCTACGAGCGCACCAGGTCACTTGTCGGTGCCGCATCCATCGTCGTGAATTCGGCCGGGATTGCCGGCCCGAACGCGCCTGTCGAGGAGTATCCCGTCGCCGACTGGGCACGGATCATGGACATCAACGCAAACGGGTCGTTCCATGTGCTCAAGGCCGTTCTGCCGGACATGAAACAGGACAATTACGGCCGCGTGGTTCTGATCGCGTCGGTTGCCGGCAAGGAGGGCAACCCCAACGCCTCGGCCTACAGCGCCTCGAAAGCCGCTGTCATGGCGCTCGCCAAGAGCGCCGGCAAGGAATGCGCAGGCTATGACATTGCCATCAACGCCGTAACACCCGCCGCCGCGCGGACGCGCATTTTCGATCAGATGAGCCAGGAGCACATTGACTACATGCTGTCGAAGATTCCGAGAAACCGCTTTCTCGAAGTATCCGAAGCGGCGGACATGATCGCCTGGCTCTGCAGCCCTGAAAACAGTTTCACGACAGGTGCGGTCTTCGATTTGTCCGGTGGCCGGGCAACATACTGAGCTGCAGGGCTCGGCACCTGCGCCACCACTTTGATTTCCTGAGGTTGAGACCGTTGGCATACCGGTTTTGCGATCCGCACGGATTTCGCAGAACGGAAATCATTGTTTGCAGAACTGTAAACAGCTGTTGTTTTTTCGGAAGCAGTAAATCCTTCTGAAAAATAGTTAACATGTAAGTTGTTGAAAAATATAATAAAAAACTTCAGAAAAGTTACCTGGTTAATGGCCTCTTAACTGCAAAGCTCCGGCTGAAATTGCGCGTCTGCGCGTTATCAGAAGGAGTGCAGTAACATGCCTAGCTTACCCGCAACACGTCCCGTCATCGGGACAAATGAAGACGATGTTTTGAATGGCTCGAAACACTCCGACGTAATGTCCGGACGTTTCGGCGACGATCTCCTGACCGGCAAGAACGGGAATGACGAAATCTGGGGCGGAACCGGAGACGACACGCTCTATGGCGACAACGGCAACGACATTCTGTATGGATCGGGTGGCCCGAGCCTCGTGCAGGTGACGTCTGTCGAGATCGCCGACGACTACCCGGTCTCTGTGGTGTTCGAAGGCGAGACCGCAGGATATCGCAATACGTTCGGCTACTACAAGATCGCCGAAGACGGCACCATCAAGGATGTCGAATTCATCTGGCCGAACGCCTCGCTGCAAGGCAGCGGCGGTAGCCTGATTGCGGGCGAGTCCCGTGAATTCCTCGATGTCAGCGCCGGCGACCGTGTTGCCTTCTTCATCGTCTCCAACGGCTATGGCCGGAACGGTGGCTATTCGCATCTCGACATGGAGAACGGCACGCTGGAGTTCCAGAACTCCGATGGAAGCCAGGCAACGCTCAACAGCGACAGCCCGCGTCTGTATCACATCGCGCCTGACGGCACGAAGACGCTCATCAAGTACGACCCCTATCATACGTCCGCGTATGGCGACACGGTCAACCTGAACCCGGACAACATCCTGCATACAACCGGTGTCCTGAAGACCGATGCCGGCACCCTGACCCTCGGTTTCGAGGATCTCTTCAACGGCGGTGACCGCGACTTTGACGACAGTGTCTTTACGGTCGATATCGGCCTCGCCAATGCCTTGCTCCTGAATGCTCACTACAATCAGGGTGGTGGCGGCACCGATCCCGATCCCGGAAACGGTGGTGACACACCGGTTATCGTGGAGCGGTCCGACAACGACCACCTGCATGGGGGAACCGGTGCCGATGAACTCCACGGCCGTTCCGGAGACGACTGGCTCTACGGCAACAACGGCGATGACGACCTGCATGGCGGCAGCGGCAATGACAACCTCTATGGAGGGTCTGGCGAGGACAAGCTCTATGGCAATTCCGGCAATGATATCCTCTATGGCGGCCAGCAGAATGACGAGCTGAACGGCAACAACGGTGACGACACGCTTTACGGCGAATCCGGAAACGACACGCTCAACGGCGGCTCCGGAAACGACACCCTTGATGGCGGTAATGAGAATGACACGCTCAACGGCGGTTCCGGCGATGACGTTATGCAGGGCGGTTATGGCGACGATTCGCTCAATGGCGGCACCGGCGACGACACGATGGACGGCGGCAACGGCGTCGATATGCTCATCGGCGGTTCCGGCAATGACATCATGCAGGGCGGTTACGGCGAAGACATCCTCAAGGGTGGCGCCGGCAACGACGAACTGCGCGGTGGTCACAACAACGACAAGCTCTACGGCGGTCACGACGACGACACGTTCTATGGAGATGCCGGTAACGACTACATGCATGGCGGCCGTGGCAACGACACCGTCGACTATTCCGCCTTTGGTGTCGATCTGTCGATCCTGCTCCATAACAAGAAGGCGCACGGCCTGGAGATCGGAACGGACACGTTGCACTTCATCGACAACATCAAGTCCGGCTCCGGCAACGACATTCTGAAAGGAACCTCCGGTGTTAACGTGATCGACGGCGGTGCGGGCAACGACGAGATCCGGAGCCTTGGCGGCAGCGACACGCTGACCGGTGGCACTGGCATCGACACGTTCATCTTCCGCAGCTACGACCTGAGCGGGGTGGATCTCATCACCGACTTCGCTATCGGTACGGACTTGCTGGACTTCAGCCATCTTGCCGGAAGCGATGATGACCAGACCTTCCTCGGGAAGCTTCAGGCGACCGGATCAGACGGCGACACGCTGCTCTCCGTCGACCTTTCCGGCGACGGAAACTACAACGACATCTGCACCTTGAACGGTGTCGGAGAGCAGTCGCTGCAGTTCCTGTTTGACAATGATTGCTTTGTCTTCTGAGGACTGAACTCTGAAAATCCAACAGGCTGCGGACCTCGTTTTGCGGCCTGTTTCTGCTTCGATCGCCTCCGAAATCTTTGCAAAATTGGAAAACCCTCGGGCCGCTCTGGCTTCCGGGGGTTTTTCATTTTGCAAAACCGAAATATCGCATTTGCAGGCGGGGATTAATAAAAATTCAAAAAATCAATGAGTTAATCAGGTTTGGCCGCATGCCCGAACAGGCGTTAACCACGCGTCGTTGTTGGCATCCCAGTTGCAGAAGGTTCGCTGTCGACGCAACAATGGGAAGCAGAACTTGGAAATCATTCACGAAAGACCCAGCCAAAGGCTGCACTATCGGGTAACCGCGCCGATGCGCGTTGCCGTGGGAGAGCAGTCTTTCGACGCTGTCGATTGGGGTCTTGGCGGCTGCCGGATCGCAGGCGTCTTTCGTGATCTGCCCGAAGTCGGCACCAGCCACGAATTGCTTTGCACCCTCCCGTTCCAGGGTTTCAACATCACGCTGAAGGCAGACGCCAAAGTCATTCGTCTCGACGAAGAAAAAGGCGAGGTCGCCTACAGGTTCGTGCAGCTCGGCGAACGCGAAACCGCCCTGATGCAGCATTTCGTCGAAGATCTCGTGCGCGGCAAGATGACTGATGTCGCCGATACGATCGTCCGCATCGACACTCCTGTCACACCTGTCCCGACGAAACCCGATCCGAACCCGGTCGAAGCGATGCCGGTGCGTCGCTGGCCGGTTAGACAGATCGTCATGACGCTTTTCTATTTCGCTCTCGGCGCGGTGGTTTTTGGTTATGTTGGCCTTTACGTGTTCGCGACGTTGTTCCGCCTGGAAGTCACTTCTGCGGTCGTGACGTCGGAGCGGCAGGCAATCACCGCACCGGCGAACGGCCGGGTCCTGAGCGCGCAGCACGGCATCGGCGACATCGTCGCAGCCGGACAGGTTCTTCTCGTCATGGAAGACGGGCGGCATGAAGAAACGTTGCGCCGGGCGCAGACGGCGCTGGCATCGACCCGGGCAGAGCTTGCCGAAACGGAAGCCCTGCTTGCCGAGGAGAACCGGAAGGCCGAGGGTTACGCGCTTGTTGCACGCAACAACGTGCGCCAGGCCGGATCTCAGGTCGAAGGGCTTGAGCTTGCCAGGGAAAACGCGCTCCTCAAGGTCGAGCGCATGCGCTCCCTTGCGAAAAAGGGTCTTGCCCTTGCCGATGACGTCGAGGCTGCGGAGCTTGAACTCAAGTCGGTCATCTCGGACCTCGAACGAAAGCAGATCCATATCCGGGAACTTGAGGAACTGATTGCCGGCGGCGACAGCGTCCGCCTGTTTACGGGCAACGCCTTCGCCGGACGTCTTGAGGAGATGAAGGCAAGGGTCGCCCGGCTGAAGTCCCAGGAAACATTCCAGGCCTCCATGGTCGAGGATCTGATGGACAAGGAAACCCGGCTGAAAGTCGCGGCTCCTTTCGCGGGCCTTGTCAGGGAAAGAGACATACTGGAGGGCACGGCAGCCAAACAGGGGGAACCGCTGCTGGTGCTCGAAAAGTCAGGATCGGAAGAAGTGAGCGCGTATCTCACGCAGGATGAGGTGCTTCACATTCGCCTGGGCACGACGGCCAATATTTTTGTTCCGTCCGAAAATCGCTGGGTGACCGGCACTGTCGATCACATCGACCGGACGGACGGATTTGTCGACGAAGTCTCCGAAACCTTCCGTTTCAGGGCACCGGATGCGCGCTCCGCGAAAGTCACACTGATACCCGATGGCAGTGCATTTCCGGCCAGTGGAACACCCATTACGGTCTATTTCGAACGCCATCGGAACAATCTCGTCTTCCGGACAGCGCAGCAACTGGTGAGTGGGCGGTGATGGCACAGAACAGATCATCACTTCCCTACAAGGTCGACGAGATCATGCATCAGCCGCGAGGCTGGGCGAAGTGGACCCCCTGGGCGCTGTTCCAGATCGCGCTTTACTTCGGCTGCTGTTTCATCGGGCTCACGATCTTCGAGAACGTGTTCTTCAGCCCGTCCACGAAAGAGATTACCTTCGTGATCGGCCTCCTGGGCATCTGGCGCTACGGCTGGTGGTTCACCCATGCCGTGCGGGCGTGGATCTATGGCAAGTTCGTCTATCCGTCCATGCGCGATGCGGGCAAGAAGGTCTGGGACGACGGCTGGCGCCCGCGGCATTTGCATTTCATGATGACGACCTACAAGGAACACCGCGACATCACCGAGAAAGTCATCCGCTCGATCTGCCGCGAGATCAGGGATGCAGGTGTTCCCGGCACGATCTGGCTCGGCTCTGGCGACAGGTCCGACGAGGAGCTCATTTCCAATCTGCTCGTTCGCGAATGGTCGGATCTGGATGTCACGCTACATGTCGTGCGGCAGAATCAGCCGGGCAAACGGCTTGCCATCGGCCTGGTCCTTCGCGCGATGAGCCGCGGCAATGTTGAGGATGACGACCTCATCATTTTCATGGACGGCGACTTCATTCTGGCGCCCAACGCAGTTGGTGCCTGCCTGCCGCTGTTCAAGCTTTATCCCGATCTCCAGGCCTGCACGACAGACGAGGAAGTGCTCTGCATCGGACCCAGATGGGTCGGCAACTGGCTGACCATGCGCTTTGCCCAGAGGCGTCTTGCCATGCAGTCCCACTCCCTGTCCGGCCGGGTTCTGACGCTGACGGGCCGCATGTCCGTGTTTCGCGCCAACCACCTTGTCAAACTGAAGTTCATCCGTTTGCTGGAGGCCGATCACCTGGAGCATTGGCTCTGGGGCAAGTTCCGCTTCCTGTCCGGAGACGACAAGAGCACCTGGTACTACATGCTCCAGTCCGGCTGCCGCATGCTCTATGTCCCCGATGCCATGGGCTACACGGTCGAGGTGATCGAAGGTTCCGGCATGGACCGGATGGTGCAGAATTTCCGCCGCTGGTCCGGAAACATGCTCCGCAACGGCACCCGGGCGCTTGCCCTTGGGCCGCACCGCATGCCGTTCTTCATCTGGTGGTGCCTGCTCGACCAGCGGGTTTCCATGTGGACCATGCTCGTGAGCCCCGTGCTCGCGGTCTGTACGTCGTTCCTGTACGACCCGCACTATATCTTCGGCTACATTGTCTTTATCTGCATTACGCGCATGCTCTTGTCACTGTTCCTTTTCCAGTACGCACGCAAAGTGGATCTCAGCTACCCGTTCATTCTCTATTTCAACCAGCTCATCAATGCGTCCGTGAAAGTCTACTGCATCTTCCGGCTGTCAAAGCAGCGCTGGTCCAATAGAGGTGACCAGCGTGCGGGCGAGGGCGATGGCCTCATTGCAACGCTCCAGAACTGGATGGCGAGCTATCTGACGTTTCTCTATGTGACGCTGCTCTTCCTGGGCGTTTGCCTGATGGCCGGTCTCATCGATCCGCCAAGCAGCGGCATGATCACCTATCTGCTCGGGTGGACGGCCTCGGTCTGAATGCCGGAGCGGTTTTCGATTTTGCAAAACCTTCCTTTTCAATATTGGATAGTTGTCGACTTCCCAAAATCGGAAAAACGTCACAAGTAATTGTATTTATTGATTTTTATTTGATAAGTATGCGGTGGCCCGGTTCTTGTTTCTAAAGGCGCAGAAACAATTTCAGGGGCTTTGCCATGAGACCGACACCAAGATTCTACACTGCCGCCATGGCCATCACCGCGATGATCGCGCTGGCACCGGTCGCGTTCAATGTCGTGGTCGATGCATTCGATCACAACCAACTGGTTGACCTTGACCTGAACAAGAAGGAAACCAGCGTCAAGGCGCACTATCCGCTTTACAAGATGATCGAGTATCCGCGGATCAAGGCACCGACCGTAATCCTGGGAGACAGCCGTGCACGGGCGCTGCAGGACAGGTACTGGCAGGAACTCGGCCGCGACGACGTCTACAATTTCGCCTACGGCGGTGCGACCGTTTACGAGATCTACGACACCTTCAAATACCTGCGCGACACGGTCGACCTCGACACCCTGATCGTGAGCCTGCCGCTGAGAAGCATGGACGCCCGCTTCAAGGGCGGCATGAACCGCGTCCCGGAGGCGATTTCGCTCGCGGACAATCCGTTCGGTTACTACACCAACTGGTTCGTTACCAAGACGGGCTGGCGCCTTCTCGAGGAACGTTACCCGGCCCTGACAGGCTCCTTTGATGACGTGTCCTTCTGGCCGGTTCAGGAGGCCAAGGCGGCGGATTTCGACGCGATCGGAAAACTGTCCGTCGAGGCGCTGCTCGACCCGTCCCTTTGCGACGAATGCGCCCTGAGCGCATCGGTTTCCGCGCTGCGGCTTCCGGCGATCTATCACGGTCACGGATTCGGTCTGGGACGCTGGGCGGGGTACTGGCCCGAGATCACGATTGAACGCGATCTGCCGCAGCTTTTTGCGAAGCAGGTCGGCACAAATGGTGCGGCCGACTGGCGCCGCTTCAAGCAGTCGGATGAGCTGTGGGCGATGGTTGAAGAAATCGCGTCCTGGTCGGCCCAAAACGATGTCGAGCTCATTTTCCTGATCCCGCCGACCATTTCCGAGATGCAGCGCAGGATTTCCGATTTCGGTCTGACGGCCGCCAACCACAAGTTCCGCGAGCGGCTGTCAACGCTGGCTCCAGTTGTGGATCTGGATTTCGACACACCCTTTACCCGTGAGCTGGAGAACTTCACCGACGCCTACCACTTCGGTTCCAATCCCGCGCGCCGGATCGTCGGCGAACTGCTGATGCTGATCGACAGTGATCCGGAGCATGTTGCCTCGGCAACCAAGCGCCGCAAGGACCTGGTCTGCCCGCTCACACCTGCCGAAACGGCAAAGTCCCACAAGGAAGGCACGCTGGAACTCTTGGAAGGCGTTTCCTGCAGGATCTGGAGGCAGAACAATGGCTAAACCTTTCTTTCCATTCGAGGAAATCATTGTTGGCGCGACCAGATTGATCATGGGCGCCATCGCGGCAGCCGGGGTCCGGGAGACGCAGAACCGCTCACCCGAAACACCTGCCGAACTTGAATGTTCCTGCAACGAAAATCGTCAGCGTCTGAACAACTTTGACACTGGCCGGCTGGATACCGAACTCACCCTGGAGGTGTTGCTATGACCCGGATGAACAAGAAATCGCTGCTTTGGAAAGGGCTCTTGCTCGGAGCCGTGTTTGGTGTGGCCGGAGCGGTGGCGCTTTCTTCCGACACCACGCCTGTAAAGGCCAAGTCCGAGCGGATAGACCCGACCATCGAGGAGATGATCAAGCAGGCGCGCGGTCTGCAGAAAGTCGGCCGCTGGGAAGCAGCCGCGGATATCCTGACCCAGCTTGCCAATGACGGTCATCCGGTTGCGCTCTTTCATCTAGGCAGGGCCTACAAGAACGGCTGGGGCGTTGACACCGACCTGGACCAGTCCCGACTGATCTTCATGGAGGCGGTCAGGTACTCCTTTGCGTTTCGCGGTGAGACCGCTTACGAACTCGGCCGGCTGTTTCAGCGCTCGTCTGGAGACAAATGCGCCGAGATTGCTCTGCAGTGGTTCATGAAGGCGCTTGAGTGGGATTATCCCAAGGCGCATGTGCAGCTTGCCAAGCACTATGAGCGCGGCATCGGCACCGGGCGTGACCTGAACGCGGCCTTTGACCACTATGAACAGGCGGCCATCGCAGGTTACCCCTCGTCGACCATCAACTATGCGCGCATCCTGCTGACGGGGCGCTATGGCCTGACACCGGATCCCGACCGCGCCCGTTTCTGGGCGGAGCGTGCGATTGCCGGTCTGGAACAAAAGGCCCGGGACGGGTCGGCAAGTTCAGCAAAGACCCTCGGCCGGATTTACCGGGACGGTGAATTCATGGCCGCGGACCGGTCCCTTGCGGAAGACTGGTTCCTGCGCTCGGCAAATCTTGGCGACGCAGGCGCGATGCATGATCTCGCATTGATGCTCCTGGTCGGCTCTCCGGATGCAAAGGCGACCGCAGATGCTCTGAAGTGGCTGCGTCTTGCCGCCACTGCCGAACATGGCGGCGCTCTGACGGCGCTCGCCCGTCTTCACCTCAAACAGAAACACGGGCTTGAGCCGGAAAACGCGGTTGACCTGCTCGAGCGTGGCGTCGCCGTCGGCCATCCCGGTGCGATGCAGGAACTCGCGCGGCTCTTCGCAGCCGGCGATCTCGTGCTCCAGGACCGCCAGAAGGCGATCGAACTTGCTCAGAAGGGGGCCGATCGCGGCCACCAGGGCAGCACCAGCCTCTTGAAGGAGCTCCTTCAGGAGGACGAGGCGAACCTCACGATCATCGAGAAATCCGTTCAACCCGTTGCTGACAAGAAGGAGGGCTGAGTCATGGTCTTCAGTTCATTGGAATTTATCTACCTGTTCCTGCCCCCGGTTCTGCTGGGATACCTGATCCTCCGCCACTACGGCTGGGAAAACGGGATTATATGGTGGCTGATCCTGGCCTCGCTTGTCTTCTATGGCTGGTGGACACCGATCTATCTGCCATTGCTTCTGGGTTCGGTTGTTGTCAACTACGGTTTTCACCGTGTCCTGCGCGCTGTGAAGGACAAGTTCATCCTTGTCAGCGGAATTGTCTTCAACCTCGGACTGATCGCGGTGTTCAAGTATGCCGACTTCTTCATCGGCAATGCCAACTTCATTGCCGGGGCGGACATCCCGCTGTTGCACCTTGTGCTTCCTCTGGCGATTTCGTTCTTCACGTTCCAGCAGATCTCTTTCCTGATCGACACCTGGAAGGGCGAAGTGACGGAGTGCGACTTCCCGCGCTACATGCTGTTCGTCGTCTTCTTTCCGCAGCTTATTGCCGGACCGATCGTGATGCAGAAGGAGACCATTCCGCAGTTCAAATTGCCGGTTTTCAAGAACAAGCTGGTTCTCAATCTTGCTGTCGGCAGCACGCTCTTCGCCATCGGTCTGTTCAAGAAGATTGTTCTGGCTGACGGCATCGCGCCTTATGCGAACTCGGTCTTCAACATGGCCGAGACCACGTCGGGCGTTCCGTTCGAGGCAGCCTGGATTGGCGCACTCGCCTATACGTTTCAGCTGTATTTCGACTTCTCCGGCTATTGCGACATGGCGCTGGGTCTTGCAAGGCTCTTCGGCATCCGCCTGCCGGTAAACTTCAACTCGCCCTACAAGGCGACCAGCATCTCCGATTTCTGGCGTCGCTGGCACATTACGCTGTCGCACTTCCTGCGGGACTATCTCTATATCCCGCTCGGCGGTAACCGCAGCGGTCCCGTCCGCCGCTATTCCAACCTGATGATCACGATGCTGCTTGGCGGCTTGTGGCACGGGGCCAGCTGGACATTCGTCTTCTGGGGCGGTCTGCATGGCGCCTACCTTGCCATCAACCATGGCTGGTCGGCCCTGGTCTCTGCCGGATACGTTCCTTCGATCTTGCCGAAGCCGGTCGGCAATGTCCTCAGCCGTGGCATTACTCTGCTGGCTGTTGTTGTTGCCTGGGTCTATTTCCGCGCCGAGAGCTTTGAAGGTGCCAACAACATCATTCTCGGCATGACAGGTCTCTCGACGGTCTATGAACCTGCGCTCTGGTCAGCGATGGTCACCGGGACGGCACCGGTCTGGGCGGCAATGATCTGCCTTGCGGCAATCGTCTTCCTGTTGCCGAACTCGATCGAGTTTACCGAAAACTACAACCCGATCCTGGGCCTGAAGAAATTCGTGTCCCAACGGCGTTCGGACGGTTTCCTGCCGGTGCGCTGGAAGCCGACGGCGGGCTGGGCAGCAGCTGTCTCCGTTCTCTTCGGCGTTGCTCTCATCCAGACCTATCGCCTGGCCGAACTCACCGAGTTCATCTACTTCAACTTCTAGCCGGAAGGTCGCAATGCGATATCTGCTTCAGATACTTGGTCTCTCCGCTGCCCTGTGTGGCCCAATCGCCCAGGCAGCGGGGAGAGATGCAGAAGGCAGCACTCTCTCGCTGCCGGTTCAGAAGATGTCGGTCGATCTTGAGACCGGCATCGTCTCGCGCAAGGGAGAACGTGGGCTGTGCCTGGAAACAGTCTCCCAGGCCGGGCCTCACAAACTGGTCGTTCGGAAAAACCCGGGCGACGATCGTCCCACGGTCACGGTCAACGGGATCGAACAGGATTGGATCGTGGCGGCTTCCGGTCCGGCCCGCATGGGAGCGCTGCGGCTCGCACGCGATGGCTCCCTGGCCGCTCTGCGCACGTGGAAGACCGGGGAAAAGCAGACGGAACTCCTTCTGGACGGGCAGATTGCAAAGAGCTGGTCGCGCAACACGGCCGTGAAGCTGCTGCGCTACACGACTGATGCGGTGCTGCTTCTGGAAAAAAAGGCCGGGCATGCCTGGCATCTCAACAGGTATCCGATATCGCCGGACGCACGGATCATGACAGAGGCAGAAACGCTCGTCGATTTCAGTAGCTGTGAACCCGGTCGCATGCGGATTGCCGGCGATGTGCTCTGGGCCCAACTCGATTGCGGCACATCTGACACAAAGGGCATACACAGGATTGATCTCAAAACGGGTGCCATCGGCGAACCTGTGTTGGTTTCGCGACAGGCCGAATTGACGAAACTTCCAAAGTCATTCGAACTTTCGGGCGGACAGACCGTGATCGACGTATCCGGCACGCCCGCCGCCCTTCGGTTCTTTTATGCCGTTTCGGGCCTCTTCCTGTCTCAGACGGGCGAGGTTCGTGCGTGCTCTTCCGATGCCGAGGGCCTGCAAAGCTGGAACCAGAGTTACCGGCTGCGGGCACTCTCTTCCCTCTACCAGGAAACCGGCGCCGACGTCTTTGCGCGGCTGGCGCTGAAATCGATGCGTCTGACGCTTGCCGGAAACGACGCCTTGCAACACCGGGCGGACGCGAAAGGTCCGCAATGCGGATGGAGTTCGACGATCTACGGGACCAATCCCGGCGAACGGCTTTCGCTCATGATCAACCAGGCGATGATCGCGAACGCATTGACGCGATCCTGCAGGGCCCTTGGAAGCTTGTGCCCGCACGACCTGGCGGAAGAAATCGCTGAAACGAATGCCTGTCTTGCCGGGGCCTATGAGCGTGACTTCGATGCCGATCGCGGCCTTTACCGCATCAACACGGATATCGACTTTCGCTTCGCCGGCAAACTTGCCCCCTGGAATTGGCAGATTGCCTTTGCCGGGGTTCTGGATGCTCTGCCTGATACCGGTCTGCAGGAAAGAGCTCAGAACATGGTGCGGATCTTCCTGAGCGAATGGGACCGGGATGAACACGGCGGTCTTTGGCGCTATTGGCCCACGGGATACTATCTGGAGAAGGGCCTGGCGGCGGAAAGTCTTGCTGAGCAGAGATATGAGGATACGGGCCACGCGGGCATCACGCTTCTGACGCTCAGTGACTTTGCGTCCGGCTCCAGCGCGAGCATTTCCAGGGCAGTGCGGGATCGGCTCGATTTTCTGCTGACGTTCGGCAGCGAAATGCCCCGGGATCTGGATGGACATGGGCCCAGGGGAGAGCGCTGGTTCCCGGCGAGTGGCTGGAGCCACTACGCAACACCGATGTTCGGGGACATTTATTCGTCACCGGTTCCCGGACAGACCTCCGCCGATACGCTTTATGCCTATGCGCACCTGTTTGATGCATCGGACCCGTTCCGGTTGACGATCGATATCTACAGCTGCGACGTCAGTTGCACCCGGGAGAAACAGCTCTCCTTTGGAAGCCTGCAGGCCTTCATGAGCGGCAATCCGTTTTTCCGGGTTTCGTCGGAAACTCCGGCAAACTAAAGACCCGGGGAGCGGTATTTCTCTGCGTTAAATCGAAAATTCATAACCCATGGGAAAGGATGGTCCAAAGTGCGTGACCAAGGGGGGCGGATCCGGCAAAGGGAACCGAGGGTACGAAGAATGCGCAAGTGGATCCAGGAACTGACATACGACGCCACTTTCTGGCTGGTCCTGGTCTTCATTTCGGCTTCGGCGATCGCAGCTTACGTGATTGCCGTTGATTTCGGACAAAAGGCGAGAACGGCCGATCTCTCAGCGGCGGCCCGTGCGCAGTCGGAACTGCTGACGGCTGCGCGATCATTCTATTCGCGCGAGGTCGTGGACAAGCTCTATTCCTCGCAGGATGTCTCGGTCAGCCATGACTATCATGACAAGGACCTGACGATACCTGCGCCGGTGTCGATGACACTCGCGCTCGAAGACGAGTTGAAGGCGCAGGGCGCGAGCAGCGCGATCCGGATGCTGTCGACGCACCCGTGGCCATGGCGGCAGGACCGGCAGCTCGACGACTTTGAAGCGGCTGCCCTTGCTGCGATCGAGAAGGATCCCGACAAGCCGTTTCAGCGGCTTGAACAGCGCGACGAGGGAACATTTTTCCGCAGTGCGACGGCTGTGCGCATGGAAGAAAGCTGCGTCGCCTGTCACAACACTCATCCTGAATCGCCGCGCACTGTTTGGGAGGTCGGTGATGTGAGGGGACTGCAGGAGGTCATAATTCCTGCAAGCGCGCTCTACGGGACCGGGTTCACTTCGATCGACAACCTGATTTTCATGCTCGCGATTGCGTTCGCCGCAGCGCTTGCCTTGACCTTCGTGCTGTCGCTTCAACGCCAGCGCGCCATGCGGCGCCTCGCGGGTCTTGCCGAGGCGGAGCGGGAAAAGAACGATGCGCTCGTGAAGGCCACGTTGCGCGCCGAAACGGGCGAGGCGCAGGTCAGCGCAATTCTGGACACGATGCTTGACGGTGTCCTGACCCTCTCGCCTTCGGGTGAAGTCCTGAGCGCCAACAGGCGGGCTCTCGCCATGTTCGGCGCGTCCGAAAGCGGCGAACTGGTCGGCCGGCCGATCAGCGATTTTCTGCCCGACACGGGCGGCGAAGAACTTCCTTTCGAATGCTGTCCCGGCACGGCGACCTGCATTGAGACCTCCGGCAAACGGCTGGAAGCAACAGGCAGGCGGCTGGACGGCGGCGAATATCCGGTAGAGATGTCCCTTTCGGAAGTGGTCATCGACGGATCGGCCACCTTCACGGCGATCTTCAGGGATTTGACGGACAGGAAAGCGGCCGCAGCCAAGGTGAAGCAGGCGGAAACCCGTCTTGTCGATGCGATCGAATCTCTGCCGGACGGTTTCGTGCTCTACGACGCCGAGGACCGCCTTGTTCTCTGCAACAGCAAGTACAGGGAGTTCTACAGTTCCAGCGCGGATCTCATACAGCCGGGTGCGAAATTCGAGGACATCATCAGAAAAGGCGCCATGCGCGGTCAGTATCAGGTCTCGGAAGACATCCTGGAAGACTGGGTCGCCATGCGCATGGAACGTCACCAGAACCCGGGTGCGCCGATGGAGCAGCACCTGGATGACGGCCGCTGGTTGCGGGTCATCGAGACCCGCACGAGCGAGGGCGGAATGGTCGGGTTCCGCGTCGACATCACGGAACTCAAGAACCGCGAAGCCGAACTCAGGCGCAACGAAGACCTGCTGCGCAACGTCGTCGATGCATCCTTTGACGGCGTCATCGTCATGAACGGGGACGGCGTCGTCCTGGATTTCAGCCCTGCTGCCGAAGATGTTTTTGGCTGGACCGCGACCGAGCTCATCGGCAGAAAGATGTCCGACTACATTATTCCGGACCAGCACCGAAAGGCGCATGACGACGGCCTGGTCCGGTTTCTGAAAACTGGCGATGGTCCGGTCCTCGGGAAACGGATCGAAATCGAAGGGCTCCACAGGGACGGGCACGAAATCATTGTCGAACTGGCAATCCGTCATACCAAGGGGGCCGAAGGTCCGCTGTTTCTGGGTTATGTCCGGGACATCACCGAACGCAAGGCCGCCGATGCTGCACTCAGGGACGCCAAGGAAAGGGCCGAAGCTGCGAACGAGGCCAAGGCCAAGTTCCTCGCAATGATGAGCCACGAAATCCGCACGCCGATGAACGGCGTGCTCGGTATTTTAAGCCTGCTGCGTGACACCGAGCTGGACCCGGCGCAGGCCGACTACGTCAAGACGGCGCGTGAGTCGGGTCGTTCGCTCCTGGAGCTGATCAACGACATTCTCGACTTTTCCAAGCTCGAAGCGGGCCGCATGGAGCTCGACATAGCACCCTTCCGGCTCAAGACGGTGGTCAACAGCGTGGTCGACCTGTTCAAGCCGATTGCCCAGGACAAGGGGCTGCAGCTTGTGATGAAGTATCCGACAGAGCTGCCGCACACGGTTGTGGGTGACTCGGGCCGTCTGAGGCAGGTTGTCCTGAACCTTGTCTCGAACGCCATCAAGTTCACCGAGATCGGCTTCGTCGAAATTGCCGTCGATATCAAGAAGGACGACCCGGTGGAGCCGACGTTCAGATTCTCGGTGCGGGACTCCGGTATTGGAATTCCGGAAGACAAGCACGAAGCGCTTTTCGGAGACTTCGTCACGGTCGACACGAGCTATACGAAGAAACAGGGAGGAACCGGGCTCGGCCTTGCGATCTGCAGGCAGATAGCGCACCTGATGGGTGGCGAAGTCTTCGTCGAAAGCGAAGAGGATGTCGGCAGCACGTTCGAGTTTGTCGTTCCGATCCGGCTCGCGGACGATCAGACCGTTGTTCCGGAAGAAGATCACACGGAGGAACAGGCCGCACTTCCCGACAACCTGACGGTTTTGCTTGCCGAGGACAATGCAACCAACCAGATCGTGGTCAGTCACGCCCTGCAAAGTGCCGGCTGCGACGTCGATATTGCGAACAACGGCAGAGAGGCTGTCCAGGCCGCATCAAAACGGGACTACGACTGCATTTTGATGGATATTTCGATGCCCGAAATGGACGGGATCGAGGCAACGCGCCGCATAAGGCAAGGGCAGCGCAACCTGGAGACGCCCATCGTCGCGCTCACGGCCTATTCGCTGCGCGGCGACCGGGAACGGTTCCTTGATTCTGGCATGTCGGATTTCCTCGCAAAGCCGGTCGAAAAGGAAGATCTTCTGGCATGCATTTCCCGGAATGTTTCCACCAGTGTCGCCAGCACTCCCGAAACCGTAGCCTCCGGAACCACGGCATCGCTGGAGGCGGCCCGGGAAATCCTTGGAACCATGCCGGACGAGCTCAAGCAGAAGCTGCTGCAGCAGTTTGTCGATGATACTCTCAAACGCCGGACGTCGGCGCTCGACGCGGCCGAGGCAAACGAACCGGACAAGCTCGAACGGGCCACGCACGCCCTGAAAAGCGTGGCCGGAACTTTCGGTGCCATTGAACTTGCAACCATCGCGACCACGGTCAACACGCTGGTCCGTGACGGCAAGGAGACGGCAGCCATGGGTAAAATGGACGATCTCTCAGAGATCTGTGACCGTACACTAACGGAAGTTAAAGCATTGGCGGACGAAATAGGTGTAAAGATATCTCTAGAAACCTGATCGATGATCTGCGCTGCGGAAGGAGCACGAGGTGAAAGTTCTGATCGTTGAAGACGCTCTGCCGCTTGCGACAGTGTACTCTCATCAGTTGTCGCGCGCGGGTCTCGACACGCTTCATGTGGAAACGGGCACGGACGCCCTGTCGCGCCTGCGCAAGGGCGGCATCAGTGTCGTGTTGCTTGATCTGCAGTTGCCGGACATGAGCGGAATGGACGTTCTGGCGGCCATCCGCGAAGAGCAGCTCCCGGTAACCGTGGTGGTCGTCACCAGTTCCGGCTCCATCAAGACAGCGGTCGACGCCATGCAGGCCGGGGCGTACGATTTCATCGTCAAACCGGTTGCGGAAGAACGTCTCGTCACCACGACGCGCAACGCGCTTGAACGCGAAACCCTCACCGAAGTTGTCGAAGAAGTGCGCAAACCTGCTGCCGGCAAGCTGCAGCACGGTTTTGTCGGCTCGTCCCTGCCGATGACGGCCGTCTACAAGATGATCGAGAGTGTCGCCCGTTCAAACGCGTCCGTTTTCATCACGGGGGAGAGCGGCACGGGCAAAGAAGTCTGTGCCGAGGCGATTCACCGCTCCAGCCCGCGCGCCAAGAAACCCTTTGTTCCCTTGAACTGCGCCGCGATCCCGAAGGACCTGATCGAGTCCGAGATTTTCGGACACATCAAGGGTGCGTTCACCGGGGCGACGTCGGACCGGGACGGCGCCGCCGCGCGTGCGGACGGCGGGACGCTGTTCCTTGATGAAATCTGCGAACTGGAACTTGCCCTTCAGGCGAAACTTCTGCGTTTTTTGCAAAGCGGCACGGTTCAGAAGGTCGGCAGCGATGCGCTCAAGAAGGTGGATGTGCGCATTGTCTGCGCCACTAACAGGGACCCGCTCGGAGAAGTCGAAGCAGGAAGGTTTCGCGAGGACCTTTTCTACCGGCTTCACGTTTTGCCGATCGGATTGCCTCCCCTGAGGTCCAGGGGCGTCGACGTCCTGGAACTTGCGAAGCACTTTCTGACGCAGTTCGCCGGTGAGGAAGGCAAGACTTTCGAGGGATTTTCCGTCGAAGCGGAAGAGGCTCTGTTGTCCCATTCCTGGCCCGGCAATGTGCGCGAAATGCAGAACACGATCCGCAACCTTGTGGTCCTTAATGAGGGTCCGTTCGTGGAAGCTGACATGCTGACGACGCTGCAGGGGCGGGCGCCTGTGCCCAAGACCCAGGCCGAGCCGGTTTCGATCCAGAGCACAGCCGCTCGATCCATGCCCGCTGATGGGGGTGCCGCGGCGGTTTCGGGCGCATGGCCGGCAATCACGGTCACCTTGGGACAGCCCTTCGAACAGCTCGAACGCCAGATTATCGAGGCGACAATCAACGCTTGTGGCGGCAGCCTGCCCAAAACGGCGCGTACCCTGCAGGTCAGCCCTTCGACCCTTTATCGGAAGAAGGAAATCTGGGCGGAACAGGACATGGAAACAAACCCCGGCGACGACGCTCTCTCGGCGGAAAGCGCCTGACAGCCCCGCCCAAGCCCGTCCGTCTGATTATCCCTTGGTTGCCGCAAACAGCGCTTCGGCAATGCCGATCGTTGCAACATGCGACGTAACGGGAAGTTCCCCCCTCAGGATCGCTTTGCGCAGATAAGCGCGCTGCCGGGTGACCAGAACCGCATCCTCAAGATCATCCAAACAGGGTTCACCAAGCTTGATGACATGGCTAGCGACAAACACGTGCGCCCGCGCGATGCCCTGGTTGCCGTGCAGGACGAGCGCTGGACCGGCAATCCAGCGCCCGCCGCCATAGCCGGTCTCTTCGAGCAGTTCGCGACGCGCGGAAAATTCCGGATCTTCTCCCGGATCGACCTGGCCGCCCGGGAGTGTCAGACACACCTGACCGGCGCCGTGCTTGTATTGCTGTAACAGCAGCACCTCGTTTTCTTCTGTCACCGCGTAGACCGAGGAGAATGACGGAAGGTCGATCCGGAAGTAATCGTCGATGATCCGGCTGTCGGGCAACTGCACGGTCTGGCGCACAACCCGCAGGTGCTTGCCGGAATCGTAGACCGTGTCGCTCTGAAGCACCGACCAGTGCGGATCATCCAGGACGATCGAAGAGGCTTTCATTGCCAGGCTCCCTGAAACAGGCGGACGGGTGCTGCCGCCTTTGGCTTGATTGCGTTCATCGACCGTTTTTCGTAGCTCAGCAGCTGGCTGATATCGTTTGGGCCCGCAACGGTTGAAAGAACGTTCTGGCTCAGCAGCGCGTCGCACATCGGTTTGGCGTATCCGCTTGCCGCCGTCTTGCCGAGATAGGCGACGATGCGTGCCGCTTTGTGACGCCGCAGCATCTGGTTTTGCACCTGAGCCGTTGAAAACGAATTCGGTGCGATCAGCAGGCTGGTCTCGGTATCCTTGCAGATGACGTGATCCGGAAAACGGCGCGAGAACGACGACATGAAGCTATCGAGTTCCCGGTGTTCGTTCTCCCAGGTGAGGTAGGTCCGCTTTGCCGTTCTTCCGACACGCGTTCCGGCGAGACAGATACGCAGTGTCGCTGAGCCGCTGTCGATCAGCGGCGCCTGCTTTTGCGGATACGCGCTGTGGAGCACCATCCGGGCGACATACTCATACACTTCGTCGGAAAAATCGTGCTCGTGACGAACCAATAGTTCAGTTCCCCGCCAGAATTCCGTGCCGGCGGACGCGAAAATGCCGGCAAACCGTCTGCGCAAGCTTGACGGGATGCGCGAAGACGTCTCCGAATAGTTCAGGTTGGACAGGAGGTAGCAGGACCGCTGTTCCGCGAACTCCGCCAGGTAGTCCGCGAAAGTGTGATCCATGTCTCCATGGTTGGTGTCGAACAGAACGTTGGCATCAAAAAGAAAAACGTTCACTTGCTGCTTGTCCTGCGGAATGCCGTAAGGAACTGTCACCTTGCCGACCGTGTCGAAGTTTGTGTTCGAATACATTGCTTTGCCTCCTGGAATTTCGACTTGCAGAGGTCATTGCAATTCAGCGGCCAGATATCGAAAATAAAAATTATTATAAAAATCAGATATTTATTTCTGTCTTGGCACAGGAGTTCGCAGCCAGTGCGGGAAAGTTTTGCGAAATGGCAAAATGGAGTTTTTGATTTCGAAAATACCCTTCCCTGAACTGTCGTTCGCCAGGACGCTTTATATATAAGGGCTCGGTCAGCGGTCCTTATTTTGGTGTCGACCGGGACTTTGACCCTGTCTGGCTGGCATGGGATTTCTGAGCCTGAAACAGGTTTGCCGATTTGCAATCGGAAAATCGAAAACGGGAACTTTCTGTTGCCAAATTTGAAAACCGCAACAAAGTGCCAAAATTTGCAAAAATCATAAAGTATTGAAAAATATATAAAAAATGCGTGCAAACATGTTTGGCACGGAGATTGTTCTTGTAGTTCCCAGATACGATCACACGGGAGCAATGTCATGAACATGTTTGTTGGAAACTTCGAAACGGCACGCGAGATCGACGGAATTGAACTGAAGTTTGCGGACGAGAAAAAGGCGATCAGCGTTGTCGGACTGGGATATGTCGGCGCCGTGTCGCTTGCCTGCCTGAGCGACCTCGGCCACCGCGTTGTCGGCACCGACATCGACGATCAGAAGGTCGAGTCCATCTCCTGGGGCGAAAGCCCGATCCACGAAGACCGTCTCGGAGAACTGCTGACGCAGGGCGTCGCTGAGGATCTGCTGAGCGCAACCACCGACCTGAAGAAGGCGGTCATGGAGACGGACGTTACCTTCGTCTCGGTCGGCACCCCTACCAGTGAAGACGGCGGCTGCGACACACGCGCTATTGAAGCCGTTGCACGCGGCATCGGCGAGGCCCTTGCAGAGAAGGACGGGTTTCACATTGTCGTTCTTCGTTGTTCCGTTCCTCCGGGAACAACCCTCGACATCATGAAGCCAGTCCTGGAGCAGTATTCCGGAAAGAACGCGGGACGGGGCTTTGGCATCTGCTTTAATCCGGAGTTTCTGCGTGAAGGCACGGCAATTGCTGACTTCCACGAACCGCCGAAGACCGTAATCGGCGTCTCCGACCCGAGGACTGCGGCTGTGCTTGCTGAGATCTATGCACCGGTCGATGAAAACCCGATCGTCACGACGGTCGAGGTCGCCGAACTGGTGAAATATGTCGACAACGTCTGGCACGCAACCAAGGTTGTTTTCGCCAACGAAGTCGGGCGTCTGTGCAAGCCGATGGGCATCGACAGCCATGCGGTGATGGACATCTTCGTCCAGGACACCAAACTCAACCTGTCGCCCTATTACCTGAAGCCTGGCTTTGCCTTTGGTGGATCCTGCCTGCCTAAGGAAGTGCGCGCGGTGAACCACCTTGCGGAAAAGCTCGGCGTGGCAACCCCGCTGATGGACTCATTGACGCCCTCGAACGAAAAGCAGGTCGAACAGGCTGTCGATCTGGTCCGCGAAACCGGTGCGAAGAAGGTTGCTGTTCTCGGTGTGGCCTTCAAGCCCGGTACAGACGACCTGCGTGAGAGCCCGGCTCTTGAGCTGATCGCACAGTTGCAGGCAGAGGGCGCGGAGATTGTCGCCTACGATCCGGCGATCCAGCCCGGCCCGCATATCACGAAGCAGTTCGACTACATGCGTTATGCGGCTCCGCATCTCAAGAACGTGGTCGACGGTCTTGCGGACTTCATGCAGGAGACACCGGAAGACGCCGCACGCGACGCCGACGTCATCGTCGTTACCCAGAAACTGCCAGAGCTCCGGAGCGTGCTCAGGTCCAAGAAGGAAGAGGCACCGGTGGTGGATCTAGTCCGCATCTCCGACGAAGCCCGCAACTCTTCCCACACTATCGGCATCGGCTGGTAGACCTCACGCTCCCGTCCGCTCCCTCCCTCTTTGCCCCCATCGACACCCCACGGGAGGGAGCGGACACCTTCAAGATCACGGGCCGGTCAGGTGCATCGCAAACAACCTGACTGGCCCGATGTGCATCTGGGAGACTGCGTTCATGCGGCGAGTTTCCCGGAAATTTTCTCTAGTTTATTGGCAAATCCAAAGTATTGCTGATCGCAAATCAGATTATTTTGTTGAGTAAATTATTCAATTATAGATTGAAATGAGGTTGTATTTGCGAATAGATGAATTCATGGTCCTATTTTTAGAAAAAATATTTGAAGAGAAATAGTATTGTTTAGAAACATATTTCCAGGATTGCACAACCTGCTTCCATGCAATTTGCAACCATTGGAAGAAACTCGTACTTGACTTTACGTTAAGTAAGGCGTCACCCTCCGGACGTTTAGTTTTTTTATTTTCCATTTTCGGAGGCACCATGACTGGCACCCACCATGGCCTGACAAGGCTGGATCAACTCGTCAAAACCTGCATTCACGGTGAGGGCCCGTCGCGCCCTTTCGCTCAGACATTCGGGCGACTGTTCTCGGCAAACCCGGTGAAGATCAAGAACATCACGCACAAGGACGTTATTCACGCGCTCGATCATCTGGCGTCGGACATGGCTGCGACGGAAAACACGGACGGTCCGGCGGATGCCGGCATGACCTTCCTCGGCCAGTTTGTCGACCACGACATCACCCTCGACGCAACCTCCGCCTTGGGAACGCGCATCGATCCGGCAACGATTGCAAACATAAGAACGCCAAGCCTGGATCTGGATTGCGTCTATGGGTCCGGACCAGAAGCCTCTCCGCACCTCTACGGCTCAGGTGACGCGGAACACTTTCTGGTCTTCGGGCGAAAGGACAATCCGAGAGATCTTGCTCGGACATGCGCGGGCAAGGCCCTGATCGGTGATCCCCGCAACGATGAAAACATTGTCGTCGCCCAGGTTCAGGGTATCTTCATCGAGCTGCACAACCTCCTGATGAGCAAGCACGTTGAGAACGGGAGCACCGCGAACGATATCGTCGCCTGCGCGCATCACGGCATGAGCGACGACATCTGGCACGCGCATGTGCATCCGAAGCTGAGCGGGTTCGAAGAGGTGCGTCGCTTCATTCGCTTGCACTATCAATGGGTTGTGTGGAAAGAGTTGCTTCCGGCTTTCGTCGACCAGGCCTGTCTGGACTGGGCGTTGAAGGAAGAGGCGTTTGGCTGGAACGCACCTGTGATGCCGGTCGAGTTTTCCGGTGCGTGCTACCGGTTCGGCCACGCAACGACGCAGTTCAAGTATGCCTTGCATAAAGGTGGTGAGCCCAAGGGCCTGTTTGCACTGCCTGGTTTCGGCCCACGGCCCGTTGACGGAAACATCGAGCTGGGAATGTATTTCCAGCTGAATGGCGGCCCGGCCTCGCAAAAGGCACGTCCCGTTGGTCCCAAGATGGGAGCGCCGCTTCTGAACCTTCCGTTCGTGCACAACGAGATCGAGCTGGCCGATATTGAAGAGACCTTGACTGTCGATCAGGCGAGAAACCTCGCATTGCGCAACATGATCCGGGATCGATACACGTATCAGCTAGCAAGCGGCCAACACGTTGCGGCCAAGCTCGGAACACCCACGGTGCCGGTGCCGGAGCAACTCGCGGCGAAGGGCTTCACCCGGACACCGCTCTGGTTCTACGCTTTGCAGGAAGCCGAAACGCATGGCGGCGGCAAGCTGACAGGAGCGGGTGGCCGTATCGTGGCCTCCGTCTTCGCAAATCTGCTGAAGCGTGATTCAACCACGTTCCTGCATATCCCCCACTTCAAGCCCTGGTCCGGATTCGACGGACAGCCAAGCGTCTTTGCCGGCATGATCGACTATATCGAAGCCAATCGGGCGCACATGAAGCACACCGACGCACTCCAGTGCGGATGAGTTGAATAGTCTCTCTTGAGTGCCATCCAGGCCGGTATCCACCGGCCTGGATTTTTTGACCTTTCGGCCTTTACATGTCGCCCGAACGGCAAAATCCAGGAGATTTCAGGCTCTCCTCAGATATTCCCCACAGACCCCTCAGGCAATCTTCAAGCGCTCGGTGGCCGTCAGTGCGATCAATGCTCCGTCAACATGAACCCGAACGGAGCACAGTGATGAACGTTCTCAATCAGCCAGCCTTTGAAGGCCCGGATCTCAAGGCAGTCAAGCAGCGCCAGCAGACCGTCTGGTCAACCGGGGACTATCCCGCCGTCGGCACAACTCTCCAGATTGTCGGTGAGACACTTGCCGAGGAACTGGATCTCGCGCCAGGCGAGCGCGTGCTTGATGTCGCCGCCGGAAACGGCAACGCGACGCTGGCTGCGGCCCGCCGTTTTTGCGATGTCGTTTCCACCGACTATGTTGAAGCCTGGCTGCGGGCCGGCATGGAGCGCGCAAAGGCGGAAGGTCTGGCAGTCGCATTCCGCGAAGCGGATGCGGAGGATCTGCCTTTTGATGACGCAACGTTCGATGTCGTCACATCGACATTCGGCGTCATGTTTACCGCCGATCAGGAGGCGGCCGCACGATCGATGCTGAGGGTACTGAAGCCGGGTGGCCGCATCGGCATGGCAAACTGGACACCGGCCGGTTTCATCGGTCAGGTCTTCAAGACAATCGGCCGCCACATGCCCCCGCCCGCCGGTGTGCGTTCGCCACTGGAATGGGCATCGGAAGATCGCCTGCGCGAACTTTTCGCACGCGAGGCGGCATCCATCTCGGTCTCGTCGCGGAAGTTCGTTTTCCGCTACCGGTCGGCTCGCGAGTGGGTCGAGACGTGGCGCGAGATTTACGGTCCGATGAACAAGGCGTTCCAGGCGGTCGGCGAAAAAGGCGCCGAGGCGCTCGAAGCCGATCTGGTTGCGGTCGCTGAAGCGGCTTCGGTTGGAGGTGAGCGAGCGATGATCGTTCCAGCTGAATATGCGCAAGTGATCATTCACAAAGGCTGAAAGCCCGAAAATCGCAACACCCAAGAATGCGCGGGCGCCCCAGGCCCGCGCGTCTCCCTCTCCTCTCACGCACAGACACCGGCAACGGAGCAATCAAATGACTGGCAGCAAGCAGACACTTTACGAGAAATACGGCGGCTTTCCGGGCGTTCGGCAAGTCGTGACGGAGTTTTACGAGCGTGCACTCGACAATGATGTCGTCGGCCACTTTTTCGAACACGTCAACATGGCCCGGCTGATAGATCACCAGACGAAGATGATCGCCGGGCTGCTTGGCGGGCCGGTCGAGATTTCGGATGCGCGTCTGGCAACGGCGCATGCGCATCTGGAAGTTGAGCACCACCATTTCGACGAGATCGCGCTCATCCTGAATGAAACCCTCACCGACGCCGGCTTCGAGAAGCAGGACCGGGTCAAGGCGATTGCGGCCGTCGAAGCACGGCGCTCGGTAGTCGTCAGAAGGAGCAGGGCGGCATGAATATCGACACGATCAGCATGCGCATGCTGTCCAACATCGGGGTCGGTGTCGCGCTGGCCGATCCGGAGGATCTGACGATCCGTTACCGGAACCCGGCCTTTGCTGACTGGTTCGGTGTTGAGGAAAACGCGACGCTGGACGATGCATTTGAAAATGTGACACGCGAGGAACTGCTGGAGCGCCTTCAAGGGCAGGATGCGGTCAGGCTCGACGTCGCGTTAAAACGCCGGCGCCAGCTTCTGACAATCGAAACGGTGATCCGGCACGCCGAAAGTGATGGCCGGAAGATACTCGTTGTTGAGTGCCAGAACATTTCCAGGTTGCGTGAAACCGAAGCCATGATCGACAGCTATGCCCGCATTGCCGAGCGCAAGGCGCGTGAACTGGAACTGGAAAAGAACCGTGTCGAAAAGCTGCTGCTCAATGTCATGCCGCGCTCGGTCTACGAGGAATACACGGCCTTTGGAACGGTTACGCCGAAACTCTACGAGCCGGTTTCCGTTCTCATGCTGGATTTCGTCGGCTTCACGCAGATGGCCGCGGCTGCCGATCCGACCGTTACGGTCACCGAATTGAACGACATTTTTACCGCGTTTGACCGCATCGCGGAGATGCATGGCTGCGAGCGGATCAAGACGATTGGCGATGCCTATCTTGCCGTCGCTGGACTGCCGACGCCCGATCCGGATCACGCCTCAGCGGTCGCGCAATGTGCGTTCAAGATGATCCGCTATCTGGAAAGGCGCAACCAGAGCCATACACACAAGTGGAAGGCCAGGATCGGCGTGGCATCCGGATCGGTCGTCGGGTCCGTGGTCGGCGTGCAAAAATATGTCTACGACGTTTTCGGTCCTGCGGTGAACCTTGCGTCCCGCCTCCAGGCCCTGTCCAACCCGATGGAGGTAACGGCCACAGCCGAGTTCTGCGCCGATGGCCCGGAAGGGCTCGTCGCGGCCGACCCAAGGACGGTCGATATCCGGGGATTTGGCGACACGTCCGTTGCAACACTGCGGTCACGCGGCGCGCTCACGCTTGCCGCGTGAGGCGCCGCCGGCCATTTCCGCTTGATCGTGTCAGGCCCTATCCAGCGTGTCTTTCGTCTGCGACGACCAGTTCTATGCACACACCAAGAAAACTCTTGATCAGACGCAGGTCGTTCTTGTCCTTCGGTATGACGACACAGTCGCGGTAGTTTTCCGGCATCTCCAGAACCGGTATGGCGACAAGGTTCTGTGAAGGAAAAAGGCTGTTTTCCAGCAGCAGGCCAACACCCAGATTGTGCAGCAGGGCTTCCTTGACCATTGGAAATGTGGTCGTTTTCAAGATGCGCGAAAATGTCAGCCCGTGCTTGCGGATCTTGGACGTTGCCACCCGCTGCGTCAGCGACCCGTCTCCGGGCAGAACCAGCGTCTCGCTTTGCAGTTCCCTGAGCGACACCACGTCCTTTCTGGCCAGCGGGTGATCGCACCTCATGTAGGCCATGTACCGGGAGCGGCGCAGCTCATGCGTGACGAAAGTGGCACTGTCCGGAGGGTCCGTGATGATCGCCATATCAACCTGCCGCTCGTTGAGGAGAGACATTGCCGACGTCCAGTCATAAAGGGTGAAGTCGATCTGGACCTGCGGGTAGCGCTTTCCGTATTCGGCAATAATCGGCATGGCAGGGCGCGGCGCATTCGCGATTAGCTTGATATGTCCGTCGGTGAGAGCGCTGAAATCGCTGATCTTTTCGTTGACGAGTTGCTCGAGGGTCGTAAGACGGTCTGAAATCGCGAAGAGTTCCTTGCCCGCCCGGGTCAGTTCCAGTCCGCCCCGGCGGCGAATGAAAAGCTGGGTCCCCATCACCGTCTCGAGTTTCCCGACATGTTGTGTGACGGAGGACTGGGTAACACCGAGAACTTTCGCAGCAAGCGAGAAGCTGCCTTCGCGCGCAACATGCGTAAACGCTTTGATCTGATAGGGGCTTGGCGGGGTGTTCATGACAGTTCCGTGTTACCAGCGCTGCCAAACCTTAGGTGCCATTAGCAACACTAATATTACGTCACATCCGGTTCAATCAGTCTGAGTAGGTTGCCCGCGTAACCGGGGGCGACACATGACCGCGATATCCTTGTCGGCGATAAAGAAAAGCTTTGGAACCACGTCGGTTCTGAACGGGATCAATCTTGATATCACCGATGGAGAATTCCTGACACTCGTTGGACCTTCCGGCTGCGGCAAGTCAACCCTTCTTCGCATTCTTGCCGGACTGGAAGCACCGTCATCAGGAGAGGTCGTGATCGGCGGTCAGACCGTGAATGCCGTCCGCCCGGCCAGGCGGAACCTGGCCATGGTGTTCCAATCTTACGCGCTTTATCCGCACCTGACCGTTCTCCAGAACATGATGACGCCACTGAAGCTGAGAGACCTCTCGCTTGCCGGCCGTCTGCCGCTGCTGGGGCCCGTGCTTGCCCGCGGCCAATACAGGGCAATTGTCGAACAGGTGCGCGAAACGGCGGAGATCCTGAAGATCGACCACCTGCTGGATCGCAAACCCGGACAGCTGTCGGGCGGACAACGGCAACGGGCCGCGCTCGGCCGTGCCATGGTCCGGAAACCCGTGGCGTTCCTGATGGACGAACCTCTTTCCAACCTGGATGCAGCGCTGCGCATTCACATGCGCTCGGAACTCGCCGAACTGCACCGGTCGCTGAAGACGACATTTGTCTACGTGACCCACGATCAGGCGGAAGCACTGACCATGTCGGACCGGATGGCGGTCATGATGGACGGCGAAATCCTCCAGCTCGGCGCACCGCATACCGTCTACAACGATCCGCAGGATATCCGCGTCGCAGAATTTGTCGGTGCGCCCAGGATCAATCTCCTTCCCGGATCCCTCGACAACAACGGGTGTGCCCGCTGCGGCGAAATCGTTTTGTCACGCACGGCTGCAAAGGGTGTTGTCGGGTCGGTGTCGATAGGCCTGCGCCCGGAGCATCTCTCCCTGTGTGACAAAGGAACGCCAGAGGCGCTGTCAGGGCAGGTGGTGCACAAGGAAAACCTGGGTGCCGACATCTACCTGCATGTATCGGTTCTGAACGGGTCTCAGCGGCTTGTGGTGCGTGTGTCGCCGCATGAAGGGCAGGGGGCGTCCTTTGGGCAAACCGTCCATATCGTGCGCGAACACGGGCAGGCGCTCGTCTTCGGCAAGGACGGCAAGAGACTGGATCTCAAAAATGCCGATGACGGCAAAGTTGCCGAGGTGGCGTGATGCAGTCCACCAAGGCGCATTGGTGGTTCGTCGGCCCCGCCCTGTTTCTCATGGTCGTCATTCTGCTGATGCCGATCGCCATTGCAGGTGCGCTCAGTTTCACGAACTACAGTCTCGGAAATCCGGGGGCCGAATTTGTCGGCCTGGACAACTACGAGAAAATCTTCACGCGCTCGACTTACGAAAAGATGTTTGGGGCGACATTCCGCTATGTCTTCGTGGTCGTGCCGCTATCCGTCGGTCTTGGTCTTGGAGCAGCGCTCCTGATCAATTCCACCAGGCGCTTCGGCGATCTCTACAAGACGATCTATTTCCTGCCCGTCATGGCGGCCCTGATCGCAATGGCGATCGTCTGGGAGTTCGCCTTTCACCCAACGATTGGCATCGTCAATTCCACGCTTGAGCGGGGCTGCGGTTCGTTTCTGGAAAGCTGGTCCTGGTATGCGCGAGGGTGCGAACGGGGCTTTCCGCTCTGGCTGACGGACCGCGACTATGCGATCTGGACGGTGGCGTTCATCGGCGTGTGGCAGGGCTTCGGCTTCAACATGGTGCTCTACCTCGCCGGGCTGACAAGCGTGCCGAGGGAACTTTATCACGCTGCCGAGATGGATGGAGCCGAGAGCGCCTGGGACCGGTTCCGGCTGGTCACCTGGCCCATGCTTGGCCCGACAACCGTCTTTGTCGTCACGATCTCCTTCATCCGCTCCTTCCAGGTCTTCGACACGGTCGAGGCGTTCTACCCGCAGGGGGGAGGGCCGTCGAAGTCGGTCTACGTGATGATGTTCGCAATCTATGAAAAGGCGATCCAGCAGAACCTGATGGGCATCGGGGCCGCGATTACCGTGGTCTTTCTGGCCTTCGTCATGTTCCTCACGCTGATGCAGCGCTGGTTCGTTGAAAGAAGGGTGCATTACACATGAGCGAGGCGAGCCTTCCGGCCACAAGCACTGTTTCCCTTCCCGCTTTCCGGTTCTCGGCGGCAGAGACGATCAAGCATGTCGTCCTGCTCCTGGGAAGCCTGATCGTGCTGCTGCCGTTCTACGTGATGCTGAGTTACAGCTTCAAAAGCCCGGCCGAGATCATGCAGAACACGGGCGGCTTTTTCGGAGCGCAGGAGCTGTTCCGGGACGACTACTGCATCAAGCTCGGCAGGGACGTTGCCGACTGCATGGTGACGCCGTACATCTACAACTACACCACGGCCTTCGAAAAGGCGCCGCTTGTCCGCTACCTCTTCAACGGCGTTGTGGTGACGGCATCGATCTTCTTCATTCAGGTACTTGTTGCACTGCCCTGCGCCTACGCGCTTGCCAAGTTGCGGTTCTGGGGCCGGGAAGCGGTTTTCGGCCTGGTTCTGTTCTGCCTGCTCATCCCCGTCCATGCCATCGCACTGCCGCTCTACATCATGCTGGCAAAGCTCGGTCTGACCAACACCTATGCCGCGCTTGTCATTCCCTGGACGATCTCGGTCTTCGGCATATTCCTCATGCGGCAGTTCTTCATGACGGTTCCTGACGATCTGATCGATGCGGCACGCATGGACGGCATGAGCGAATTTTCCATCATCTGGAACGTGATGCTGCCGACCGCGATCCCCGCGCTTCTGGCCTTTGCGATCTTCTCGGTCGTGGCGCACTGGAACGACTATTTCTGGCCGCGCATCGTCGTCACCGGCGACCGGTCCCTGTTCACGCCGCCGCTTGGTCTTCGTGAATTCAAGGGCGATGCGGACGGCGACAATTTCGGGCCGATGATGGCCACGGCGACCATCATCGTCGCACCCCTGATCGTGGCATTCATGATCGCGCAGCGGCGCTTCATCGAAGGCATCACCCTGTCGGGGATGAAATGACCCGGCCGATTTGCGGGACCGCCCTCGGGCGGTCCCATCACCGAAATCCCGCTGAAGGGATCACAAGGGAACGGGCGAGTTTGGCGACCTGCCGTTCCCCCGGCAACAGACGGAGAGTTCCATGAAAAAGACCCTCACCGCAATAGCAATGCTGTTCGCGGCTTCCGCCGCACAGGCAGAAGACACCATCACCATCGAGTTCGCTTATCCTTACAGCCACTTGTTCGATGTGACCTATGAAAAGATCCTGCCCAAGTTCAAGGAGCAGCATCCGAACATCGACGTGAAGATCCGTGCAACCTACGAATCCTACGAAGATGGCACCAACACCATCCTGCGCGAGGCCGTCGCCGGCACGTTGCCCGACGTCACCATGCAGGGTCTCAACCGTCAGGCAATCCTCGTTGAAAAGGGCATTGCCAAGTCGCTTGAGCCGTTCATCCTGAAAGAGGAAGACTTCGCCAAGGACGGCTATCACGATGCCATGCTGACGCTCGGCACGTTCAACGACGACATCTACGGTCTGCCGTTCTCCGTTTCCCTTCCGGTCGGCTACTACAACATGGACGTGATGGCGAAAGCCGGCATCACCTCCGCCGATCAGCTTCCGAAAACCTGGGACGAAGTCGTCGAGGTCTGTGGAACGCTGCGCGAGGCCGGCGTGAGGAACCCGATGTTCTGGGGCTGGAACATCACCGGCAACTGGTTCCTGCAGGCGCTGATGTGGTCACAGGACAAGGCGACCATGGAAGGCAACGATATCCAGATTGCATCGCCGGAAGGCCTGAAGGCTCTTGAGACCATGAAGGGTCTCTTCCGCGGCTGCGACATGCAGAACATCGAATGGAAGGCAGCGCTTGCGTCCTTCTCAGCCGGTGAGATCGGCATGATGTTCTGGTCGACCTCCGCGCTTGGGGCGGTCGAGCGTGCCAAGGGCGATTTTGAACTGAAGACCAACGAGTACCCGGGTCTGGTTTCAAGCGGTCCCCTCGGTCTGCCGGCAGGCGGCAATGCCGCGATGCTGGTTTCCGGCAGCGACGATCCGAAGGTTCTGGATGCGTCCTGGAAATGGCTGAAATTCATCACCTCGGGTGAAGGTGCTGCCGACGTTGCCCGCACCACCGGCTACATGCCGCCGAACAAGTCCGCGAACGAAGTCATCCTTGCCGATTTCTACAAGCAGAACCCGAACAAGGAAACGGCCGTGCGCCAACTGCCGCTGCTGCGCGACTGGCAGGCTTACCCGGGCGACAATGGCCTGGCGATCACCCAGGTGATCTATGACGGTATCGAGGGCATCGTCACCGGTGAATTCGAGGACATGGGTGAACTGCAGGAAGAACTGACCGAAGAAGTTCAGGACCTGCTGCCTTCCAACTGATGATGCTTCATTGAAAAACGCTGCTGCCCGCGTGCGCGGGCGGCAGTGCAATCAGAACAACAATCGGAGGAAGACGTGAAACTCCTTCAACTGACCGATATCCATCTGACCACGCCCGGCGAAACAATCGGCGGACGCGAACCAAATTACAATTTCAAGAAGGCGCTCGATCATGCGATCGCCCACCATCGGGATGCGGACGCGCTGATCATCACGGGCGACCTGTCCGACTGGGGCGACCGTGCCGACTACGTGCGGCTCAAGGATCTGATGGCAACCTCGCCGATCCCGGTGTCGCTCTGCATCGGCAATCACGACGAACGCGATGTTTTCGCGTCGGTCTTCCCGGAACGGGTCGATGAAAACGGTTTTGTGCAGTCGGTTCTGGATCTTCCCGGAGGTCGCGCTCTCCTTCTCGACACATGGGGTCCGAATTCGCACGCCGGATACTATTGCGAAAAGCGCCTGCGCTGGCTCGATGCTGAGTTGAGCGTTTCACCGGACCCTGTCTTTCTTTTCATGCATCACAATCCGGTCCCGACGGGAATCACGCCGATGGACAAGATCATGCTACAGGATGCCGACGCATTCGGAGCTGTCGTCAGGAAGCACAAGTCCAGGATCCGGCATATTTTTCACGGACACTGTCATCTGCCGCTGAGCGGATCGTTCCACGGGGTGCCCTTCAGCGCTCCGCGGGGAACAAATCACGCCGGATGGGCAGACTTCGGCAATGAGGCCAAGCTCAGCGCGTCCGATCTTCACGAGAGCTATGCCGTCATTCTGGCCGGCGACACCTCGGTGATGGTGCATATGGTGGAGTACGGCTATCAGGGTGAAATCCGCCGTGAGGGCTCACCTGACTATGCCGACTGGAACCGGCTGACCATGGTGCGGTAAAAGGGTCCGCTCCGAACGCGATACAGCTGTCGGAGACAAAACTGTCGGGATGTCACAGTCTCTTCCCCAAACCGTCACAATAAGTAGCGTGTTTGGGAGTAGAAGGCCTCTTTCCTGAATCAACACGGCACGAATCGTAACTTGCGGGTCGGCTGTCACACCGGAGTGCGCCATGACCTTTGCCGACAAGACCCTGCCGACCGGAAGCGAGCTGAGCGTTCTGAAGAACGCAAGAATCGTCCTCGCCGACGAGGTGGTTCAGGGGCACGTCGCGATCTCGGACGGGCAGATCGTCTCGATAGACACAGGTCTTGCCCCCCAGGCTGGTCACGACCTTGAGGGAGACTATCTGATCCCCGGCCTTGTCGACATTCACACCGACCATTTCGAGAAACATGTCTATCCGCGTGCCCATGTGAAATGGGACCCGCTGCGCGCAGCCCTTGCGCATGACGCGCAGATCATCGGCAGCGGCATCACGACTGTGTTCGACAGCCTTTGCGTCGGCGCGACGGTGACGAAGCCTGAGCGCCGCGAAGTGCTCGGACCCATGGTTGACGCCATCGAGGCGGCTCGGGAAGCCGGGCTCTTCCGTGCCGAGCACCTTGTGCATCTTCGGTGCGAGATCACCGACGCGGAGACGGCACGCCTGACGGAGGAGAACATCGCCAAGCCGATTGTGCGCATGGTTTCCGTCATGGAGCATTTGCCGGGCCGCCGCCAGAGCAAGGACATCGAGGCCTATATGCAGCGGCGCATGGCCGACACCGGTGAAACACGCGCCGAAGTGGAGCGGACCACGCAGGAACTCTTGAATTTCTCCGATGAAATCAGCGCGACGGTGCGCCCGTCGGTCGTTGCCATGGCCCGCGATCGCGGCTTGCCCCTGCTAAGCCACGACGACACCGAATTGCACCATGTCGACGAGGCGCTTGCCGAGGGCGTTACGGTTTCCGAGTTCCCGTGCACACTGGCGGCGGCGCGCAAGGCCAAGAGCCACGGCATGTTTGTGGTTGGCGGTGCGCCCAATGTGCTGCGTGGCGGCTCGCAGTCCGGCAACGTCGCCGTCAAGGACCTTATGGCGGAGGGGTTGGTTGACATTCTCGCCTCCGACTATGTTCCGCGGTCCATGCTGGATGCGGCCTTCATGATCGCCTCCAGTGAGGACTTCAACGACGATCTTCCGAAAGCGATCCGAACGGTGACAAAGACACCTGCAGACGTGTCCGGCCTGGCGGACAGGGGCGAGATCGCGGTCGGGAAACGGGCTGACCTTCTGCAGGTCGGCCTCCACGCCGGTCATCCTGTCGTCAAACGGGCGTGGCTGAAGGCGCAGCGCGTTTTCTGAGACCGCCATTTGAGGAGCGGGCCCCGGCCCTGTTCTCTGGAAAGGTCTGTCAGCGAATTTTCTGCTTGATCTCAAGTTAACCTGAGGCCCTAGAACCAGCGGCTGTGGGCAAGATCGGCCAGCGGGCAATTGGTCTTGGCACGTGTTTTACGACCGACAGTCAAGACCGGAGATTGCCTGTGCACATACTGACCGTTCTGGATCATCCCAACCCCAAGTCCTTCTCTGCGGCCGTTGCCGGATCCTTCATGGAAGGGGCGCAGTCCGTGGGACATTCGGTCGAACTCGCGGATCTGCATGCCGAGGCGTTCGATCCGCGTTGGACCATGGCTGACATTGAAGCGGACGGCGATGCCGGCGCGATGGAAGACGTAGTTCAGGAACAGGCCAGAATCGGCAGAGCGGATGCGATCTGCCTTGTTTTTCCTCTGTTCTGGTGGGGCATGCCATCGATGACCAAGGGATGGATCGATCGCGTCTGGTGCTGGGGCTGGGCCTACGATCAGCTTGATGATCCGGAAGGATCGCTTCAGCGCAAACGCCCGGGCGTTCTGCTTGTGCCCGCAGGCGCACGTTCAGACGAGGTGGAAGAGAAGGGCTATCGTCAGGCGCTGGAAACCGCGTGGATAGACGGCACCTTCGGATATTTCGGAGTTGCGCCGCGCAAACTCGAACTGCTCTGCGGGTCTGACGGCTCAAGGGAAAGACGGGACGAGCTGCTCAAGAGAAGTTTCCAATCGGGCAGGGACCTGTGTCCCGTTCTCTAGACGCAGTTGCGTGTCAACAGGATTTCCAGAGCCGCAATCGAAGAAAGTGTTTTACGTCAATATATTGGCGGCATCGTTGCGAATATTTTGGACGTGTGTTCAGTGGCAGGTGGAATACCTTCCGCCGATCGGGTCCACGTCCGACTGAAATCTTGGGCTTTCAGATGACTGTTCGACTAAATTTTTGTGATTTTTTGTGTCGTTGAGTAAAAATTATTCTGCCGGAAAACAAATAAGTTCAAGAAAAAGATAAAAACAGAAGATGAGACGGTTTCTCTTGCTCTATCCCAAAGATTAAGATTAGTAAATTTCGTAAATTTTACATATTTGCTTCACATTCAGAGCCCTCCTCCTCGATAGGCTCACCCCGCTTTGCCGGTATCGACACGGCTTCTTGGGGAGTTCCTGATATGCGTTTCTTGAAATCCGCTGCGCTCGCGGCTGCTGCACTTGCGCTTTCTTTTTCATCCACTCTGGCTGACACCTACAGACTGGCGGTGACAGACGTCGAGGGGCTGGAGCGTCTGCAGCTTGAATGGGGCCCGTTCAAGGAGGCCCTGGAAAATGCGACCGACCACACATTCGAATTTTTTCCGGTTACAAGCCGCACGGCCGCTGCTGAAGCATTGCGCGCCGAGAGGGTCGACTTCGTGGTCACCGGGCCGGCTGAATACATCGTCATCAACAAGCTGACCGACGCCACGCCGCTCATCGGACTTGGCCGTCCGGACTATTATTGCGCAATCGTTGTCCGCGCCGACAGCGGCATAACGCGCCCGGCGGATCTGAAGGGCAAGAAAGTCGCGTTCGGCGATATCGGGTCCACCTCGAACATGCTTTGCCCGATGCAGCTCATGGCTGACTACGGCATCGACCCGGTCAACGATGTCGACAAGCTGCATACGTCCCGCAACATTGCGCATGAAGCCCTGAAAAAGGGCGATATCGACGGCATGGGCACCAACCACAATTCGTGGATCCGGGTCCGCAACAAGGACGAGAGCGTCCCCAACGGCTTCTTCCGTGTGATCGCCCGCTCCGGTGACCTGCCGAACGACATGCTCATGGTAGCCTCACATGTCGACGCGGCAGCGGCCGATGGTGTTCGCACAGCGATCCTTGACAACAAGGACGTCATCATCACCGCGATCCTGCAGCATGAAGAAAACGACAAGTATGGCGGCATGGATCTGGTTGCCATCGAGGACGGCGCTTATGACCTTGTGCGGTCCATGTATTCGACCGCCGGTTTCCCGCAATACGACAAGTTCATCGGTGAATGATGGCGCAAGCCCAGCAAAAGATCGCCGGCGCGCCAGCGCCGGCGGCATTTCCCGGAGCAATCGCTGAAAACAGCCGCTGCGACCTGTCGGTCGATGGTCTTTGCAAGTCATTCGGCAAGGACAAGAAGGTCTTGCGCGGTGTCTCTTTTTCGGTACGGAGCCAGGAAGCCGTTGCGCTGATCGGCTCCAATGGAGCTGGAAAGTCGACGGCCCTTCGCTGCGCCCTGCGTCTGATCGAACCGGACGAAGGATCGATGCAGCTTTTCGGCGACGATGTCACGTCCTTGCGCCTGAGCAGGTTGCGCAAGCTCCGCGCCGAGGTCGGCTTCGTCTTTCAAAAGCACAATCTCGTGCCGCGCGTTTCGGCGCTGACCAACGTGATCCATGGCAGCCTGGGCCGTTCCGGCGGCATAAGCGGATGGTCGCAGTTGTTCGCGCCCGCTGAACTCCGCGAAAAGGCAATGGACTGTCTGGAGCGCGTCGGCCTTGCGGACAAGGCCCTGCAGCGCGCGGACCAGTTGTCCGGCGGTCAGTCGCAGCGTGTCGCCATCGCAAGGGCGCTCATGCAGGAACCGAAGATGGTCGTTGCGGATGAACCTGTTGCAAGCCTCGACCCCGTCGCAGGACACGAGGTCATGGAACTCTTCCACCAGCTCATGCGCGAACAGGGGATCACCCTGCTATTCACGTCGCACAATGTCGAACAGGCCTTGAGCTATTCCAGCCGGTTGCTTGCGATCCGGCGCGGCGAGATCGTCCTTGACGCGGCAAGCAGTACGCTTTCGCCAACCGATCTGGGCAGGCACTATGGCTGACATCGAGCTCAAGAGAGGGAGGCTGCTTCCGGGCCGCTTCGAACGCCCAGGTGCACTTCAGTTCACCGTCTACGTGGCGATTGCAGCCTTCGTCATCTGGTCGTTTCAGGGTGCGGGTTTCTCGCTGTCGGCTCTGTTTTCCGGCGGTCCGGCAATGGCCGATTTCCTGTCACGCGCCTGGCCGCCCTCCGGCGAACGGCTGCCGCAGCTGTCGCTGGCCCTGCTTGAAACCTTCCAGATGGCGCTTGCCGGAACCATCATCGGGAGCATCGTCAGCCTGCCGCTCGCCGTTCTTGCAGCCAGGGGGCTTGCGCGGCAAACGATTGTCTCAAGAGTTTTCTACACCTCGTCGCGTTTGCTGATTGCATTGTTCAGAACGGTTCCCGATCTCGTCTGGGCGCTTGTGTTCGTGATTACGGTAGGATTGGGCCCCTTCGCCGGAACCTTGGCCATCGCGGTGGACACGATCGGGTTCTGCGGACGCTTCTTTGCAGAATCCATGGAAGATGTCGAAAAGGGTCCCAGCGAGGCGTTGACGGCGGCCGGAGCCGGAAAGGTCGACACGATCTTCTGTGCGGTCGTTCCCGCTGCGATGCCGTCATTCATCACGACTTCCCTTTTCGCCCTTGAAAAGGCAACGCGTTCCTCGGTCGTTCTCGGTCTTGTCGGGGCGGGGGGCATCGGCATCGAACTCAAGGTCGCGATGGATTTCTTCGATTACCAACTCGCCATGACGATTATCCTGATGATTTTCGTCCTGGTGCTTTTTGTCGAACGGCTGGGCAGCATTGCCCGCAACAAGATACTGGAAGGATCGCCCCGATGAGCATCACGCAAACGTTGGAAAAGACCGACACCGCCCACCTTGCCTGGGACAAGCGCTGGCAAACGGAAGAGGGGCGTGCCGACTGGCTGCGGCCCGCCGACGATGTTTCTGCACTGATTGCAAAGCTGGCCGAGAAGGGCCCGGTAACAGCTCTGGACCTTGGCTGCGGCGTTGGCCGTCACGCGCTGGCCTTTGCCAGGGCCGGCTTTGACACCCACGCCATGGATCTGTCCGAGGCCGGTCTGCAGGAGCTTCAGGAAAGCGCAAGCGCGGAGGATCTCAAGATTGCGACCCATCTTGCGTCGATGACCGAATTGCCGTTCGAGGACGACAGCTTCGATTATGTTCTGTCCTTCAACGTGATTTATCACGGCGACCCGGAGATTGTCCGCACCTGCGTCTCTGAAATCGCCCGTGTTCTGAAGCCGGGCGGGCTGTATCAGGGCACGATGCTGTCCAAGCGGAACGCCAATTTCGGCATCGGCACCGAAGTCGCACCCGATACCTGGGTGCGGGAAGGCGACGACGACAAGAACCACCCCCACTACTATTGCAGCGCGGGTGAACTTGTTGACCTCTTTGGCCGGTTTGAACTGAGCTACCTGGAAGACAAGGTGCACAGCAAACCGGGGTCGTGGCACTGGCATCTGGTCGCTGAACTGAATGGATAGTGCTCATGGTCTGCGCGGCCGGACCGGATCCTGGCAGCGCGCAGGATGACGTCCTGCTACCGCGCCAGAACCTCGCGGGATTTCTCCAGGGCCAGGGCGGCCTCGTCCGTCCGGCCCATGGTTTGAAGAATGCCGCCGTAGTTTTTCCAGGTCCAGCTGGAGTGAACCTTGTCCCCCAGCCTGTCGGCAAAAAGCGCCCGCGCCTTCAGGGCATCCTGGCTGGCCTTGGCGGCATCCAGCATGATCATCATGAAGACGTCGCGCTGTGCGGCACTTCCACCGATCCGGTTGAGGCTGTAGCGCACGGGTTCCATGCGGGCAACGGCGGCGGCGAAATCGCCGTCGCGGGCTCGTTGCAGGCCGTCGGCAATCGCAAGTCCGACATCGGCGCAAATCCGCGCCTGTGTTCCGTCCAGGCCGGACCATTCCCGCAGGCCGTCCTGAAGCTGATGCGCCGCGGCCCTGTCGCCATTGGCCACCAGGGCCATGAGATAATGCAGGGAGACAAAGATCAGGTCCTTGTCGCCAAGATGCTTCTGCGCAACCGACGACAGGTCTCTCCAGCGGTCACCGACGTCAATCCCGAACATCTCAAGCCGCCAGAGCAGGGATGAACAGTTGCAGATGTCCAGATAGAAGTCGGATTCGATATCCGAGGCCACCTGCTCGTCGTAGATCTTCAGGACCAGATCGAACTCGCCGCGTTCCAGGTGGTAGAGGCATTTGTGCCAGTAAAGGTGAAAGCGGAAATTGTTGACGGTCGACCAGTCCTTCTCAAGGCCGGCGACCCAGGCGATCCCCTCTTCGTGGCGTTCCGTCATTTCCAGCACATGCGCGATCGAGTGCACCGACCAGGCGTCCTGCGGATTGCGCGCCACCGCCGCGCGTCCGTAGTCTTCTGCCTTTGCGTATTCTCCCGATTCCTCAAGGCCGAACGCATACATGCCCTGGACAAAGCCATAGTCCGGATGATCCTCGGACCAGAGCGGCAGCACGCGCGCCAGCGAGTCGCGCATCTGTCTGCCGTTGCCGGAATAAAAATGCGTGAAATGAGCCAGCCGCAGTGCCAGGCCGTCGGTCGGATGCAGGAGCAGGATGTCTTCCCAGATGCGGGTGGTCTTTTCCAGGTCCCCGTCGCACCAGGCAGAGAGGGCCGCCGCATGCAGCTTCTCGCGTCCATTTGCGCCGGTTCTGGCAAGGTGATCGTTCAGGCTGTCGGAAACCTTCACAGCGCGCGCCGAATGGTTTGAGCTGCCCATCAGTTTTGCGAAATTGCCCTTGGCGCAGAGCGCCATGGGCATGTCCGGATCGTTTTCCAGAATGCCGTTCAGGATCTCGCCGGTCTCGCGGCGAAATCCCAGGTAGGCGGAAGTGAGTTTCGAAAACTCAAGGGCGCTTTCGGGCGAACTTGCGGTGTAGCTCAGCCCATTCGCATCATCATAGCTGCTCAGTCCCATGCGGATCGGTCTCCCCATCGCCGGAACTTCGCGTGCTGTGCCTCAAGTTCCCTGGCGCGTTTGCGGTGTCTTTATTCCCAGAACGGACCCGGCGACCTGTGTCTTCAGGATCTGCGCGGTTCCGCCGCCGATCGTGAACATGCGTACATCGCGGTACATGCGTTCAAGCGGCTCCAGGTCACCATAGCCGCGTGCGCCGAACATCTGAAGAGCGTCATTCACCACCTTGATGGCATTTTCCGATGCAAAGGCCTTCGCCTGTGCAGCCTTCGTGACGTCGGGAAAACCGGTGGCGGTAAAAACCGCCGAATGGGCGGCGTCGAACAGCATCAGCCTGGAGGCGTGTACAAGGGCTTCCATGTCGGCAATCATCCACTGAAGGCCCTGGAACTCGGCCAGTGGCCGGCCGAACTGCTCCCGCGTCCTGATATAGTCTTTGGCACGATCCAGCGCTCCGGCGGCAACCCCCATTGCAATGGTGCCGGCGCCGACCCGCTGGCTGTTATAGGCTGTCATCAGGTCCTTGAAGCCCTGTTCGAACCCGGACGGTGTGCGCAGGACCATGTCGTCGGGCACTTCAAGATCCTTGAAGCTGAGTTCCGCTTCCGGCATGCCGCACAGGCCCATGGTGCGTTCCAGGCGCACGACGTCAAAGCCGTCCGGCTCGATGCCTTTTGCCGGGTCAACGTGAACGAGAAAACCGCCAATCCCGAGTTCGGTTCCGTCTTCGTCAAAGGCGCGGGCAAAAATCAGATAGAGCTTGGAAACACCGCCGCCCGTGATCCAGTGCTTGCGGCCGTTGAGGACCCAGCGGTCGCCCCGGCGGTCTGCGCGGGTGGTCATTTGTGTCGCTGCGCTGCCTGCATCCGGTTCGGTAATGCAGATGGCCGGCTTGTCACCCGCCAGAACGAGGGGCGCCGCGAATGCGCGTTGCTTATCCGTGCCATAGGCCATCACGGCGCTGATGCCGCCCATGTTGGCCTCGACCAGGACTCGCGCTGTCAGCGTACAGTGGCGCGCAGCTTCCTCGATCACTTCGGCCACCTGGAGGTAGGATGCCCCGCCACCACCAAAACGCCGCGGGATCGACATGCCCATCAGCCCTGCCTCGGAGAGCTCGGCGATGTTCTGCCAGCAATAGCTTCTCTCCCGGTCCCAACGGGCAGCGCGATCTGAAATCGCGGGCGAGAGATCGCGCATCCGGTCGAGCCATGGATTGGCCGTCCGGTCTCTGGTGAAGAAGGCGGCGTGGGTGTTCATGGCATGCCTTTCCGTGGCCGGATATTTCGGGCCCGCCACACCCGCTGTCTTGCCCCCTGGAAGACGCGGAAACAGGATAATCGTTACAAAACCAATGGAAAAGCGATAAAAACTAAGATATAAAGTTAGAAAATCTAACACTAAAGCTTCAGATGAATCTTCGCTTTCTCAAAACCGTGATCGCGGTGTCTCAGCACAGTTCGCTGAATGCAGCCGCGCGAAGCCTTGGCTTGAGCCACTCCGCGGTCAGCCTTCAGATCAAGGCGCTTGAGCAAGAACTCGAGTTTCAGATCCTGGACCGCTCCAAACGTCCTCCGGTCCTGACGGCCGAAGGCCTGGCACTGGTGGAACATGCCAGGCGCATGGACGATATCTCCAGCGACATCGAGGCCTTGGCAGACAGGCGCAGGCTGCATGGCCGGGTGACACTCGGCGCCGTTCCGTCCACCATCTCCAACATCACCGCACCGGCCTTGGCCGCCATTCATGCAGAGCATCCCGATCTCAAGGTGGAGCTCATGGTTGCTCTCTCTCAGAGGCTGATCGATCTGGTGAGCGACGGCACCGTTCACGCTGCGCTGGTGACCGACCCGAAGATGGACGACCCAAATCTGGCGCTGGCCGGGATCTGCAATGAACCCTTTCACGTCATTACCTCTCTGTCAGAGCCGCTCGAATCGCTGGAGGAACTGCTCAAGCAACGCTCTTTCATCTGGTTTGATCGCCGGAGCCGCCTGTCGCAGCAGGTCGAGGCCTATCTGCTGGCCAACGGGCTGCGTCCGAAAACGGCAATGGAGGTCGACTCCTTCGAGGCGGTCGAAGCCCTGGTGCGATACGATCTGGGTGTTTCCATTCTCCCCAAGCGCGCATTGACGGAAGTGCCCGGCGGCATCCGCAGCTGGCCGCTCGATGAAGGCGCTTTCGCGCGCCGCGTGGTACTGGCCAGCCGGCGCAACGCGCCGCGAAGCAGGCTGATCTCCAAGATCGCCGAGGCCATGCGTTTGCCCTTCGGCTGAGGGTGTCAACGTTTGCCGGCTCTGCTTGGTGCTGGTTTCGAAGCAGCCTTCAATTCGGTTGAAACTTTTCGCTTAATTTGTTCGGGCGAAAATCCTATAAGGTTCGTGTTCTACCCGAGTTTTGGCACCTTCATGAAATTCAGACCCAGTCTTGGCGGCACGGGGCAAGGCATCTTGCTCATGATCGCGACGATGTTTTTGTTCAGCGTGATGGACGCGATGGCCAAGGAGGTCGCGCACCGTACCGACACCGTCATCGCGATCTGGGCGCGCTATACCGGGCAGACGGTGGTGGTGGCCCTGCTTGCTCTGCCGCGCATGAAACATGTCCTCAAGACCCGGTATCCGGACCTCCAACTGCTGCGGTCGATCCTCCTGCTCTTGGCGACGACCTTCTTCTTTTTCGGCTTCGTGACCATCGGTCTCGCAAACGCTGCAGCCATCATGTCACTCAACCCGGTGCTCATTACCGTCGGCGCGGCGGTGATCCTTGGCGAACGCTTCGGACCCCGGCGGGCTTTCGGTGTCGGCGCGGCGCTGGTTGGCGCCCTGATCATCATCCGCCCGGGCTCGGACGTGTTTTCAAGTGCCGCGCTGCTGCCGCTCTGCGCCGCCTTTGCCTATTCCGGCTATGCACTCACGACACGCTTTGTCGGCCGCAACGAGGATGCCTGGACATCACTGCTCTATACGGCCGCCTTCGGCACGATCGTGTTCAGCGTGATCGTTCCGTTCTACTGGGTGACCCCCGATCCGACGGCAACGATGCTGATGCTGGTCATGGGCGCCGTCGGCGCGCTCGGCCATTTCTGCGTGATCCGGGCGCTCATGGTTGCCGAGGCCAGTGCGATCGCACCGTTCACCTATGTCGGACTGCTCTTCGCGATCATCTGGGGCATGGTTTTCTTTGCAGACTTCCCGGATACCTTCACCTATGTCGGTGCTGCCGTGATCGTCTCCGCCGGTGTCTATGTCTGGCACCGCGAAACGCAGCGCGCACGCATAGCGCCGTAGCGTTGAGGGGGAGGGTTGGCGCAAATTGTGACGGTCCGGGACACGGAACAGGGGATTGGCGTCAGCCCGCCCCCCTCTCGGGCGCGGAGCCTTTGGGTGGCCTGCAGGGTCACGCCTTTTTGGCAACAAGCGGAGAACCCGTAGGCGCCACGCACGGACAGGCCCGAGCGTCCAGCACGCGACAGGACGCGCTTGCCCTACGCGATCACCTCAAGTCATGACACATTGTTTTCTCCCTGAGGACGTCACGCGTATTTTGCAGATTGGCACCATCCAGGAGGTCCTTGGGAACGGAAGATATGTGGCCAGTCATGCGTGACAGGCTGTTATGAAAGTGGGCCAGCAATTGTTCGCGCTTCTTTTTCAGAGCGGATCTGCCGAAAAAGGGGAGTTCTTCAGTCTCCAGGCATTTCAACGTGGAAGCAAATCCGTTGGCGGCTTTCAGCATCTCCGCCAACGACCTGTCGATATCCCCGCCGACACCCGATTTGGTGGTATCATCCTTGATCGCGTCGTATTTCTTGAAGTTGACGGAAAACGCGGTTCCATAGCCCTGAAGAATCTCGATGTACTGATCAATCATGCTTTCAGTTAGAGCCATGACATCCGCGCCTTCTAGGTGATGGACCCATAAATGAGGCCGTAATGGTTTGAGGCGGCTTGCTTCTCATCAAGGCGCGGAAGCGCAGGAAATGTGGCTCATTTTCAAGCCTTTCGCAACGCCGAGGAGGAGCAAGCCGGTCAAATCCGAAGGACATGGAAATGGCTTCACCCCGTGGCGTCAGCGTGCTTGACCGGGCAAAAAGCCCGCTCCGCACACCCTTCCTAACGGGATTTCGCCATTTCGCATGCCATTTCAGTCTCATTTATGGGTCCATCACCTAGTCTTCAATGCTCTTCACTCCAGCCACGATCAGGATGAGCTTGGAGATAATCAGCACGAGAATGACCGGAACGTGCCAACCGAAAACGAACGTGATCCAGCTGACCAACGCGAGGCAGAAGATCACCAGTGCAATGGCCGTCGCCAGAAGAGTCCCCGCGCGAATCCACTTCTTGCCGAGCTCCTGCTTTTCCCTCACGCGCCGGTCCTTGTCCGTTTCCGGGTAAGGAACCCACGCCTCAAGTTTGGTCTTTGCCATCCTTCAGTGCGCTCTCATGTCTGAGCCTTGTGCCCTGCCTGATTTGCCCTGGCAGGTCTTTCCTGATCGCAGGAGCTGAGTGAGCTCGCCGAGCGCCTGGGAATGCGGAGTGAGAGGGATGAGGTCCGGGACCGATGCAGGGTCGGTGCACAGGGGAAGCTTGCCCATCGCTTCACCTGGCAGGCCCCATATCGGGGTCTGGCTGCACTTGGGGACACCATCATATGCTGATCTGGCATATGCTGATCTGTCGCATCACCTTGTTCGCCTGGACCATGTGCGGCCGGTCTCCTTGTTCAGCTCGCGCACCAGCTGAACGAGATTGGCTCTCTTCATTCCAAAGGCCATGAAACAACCCCTTTGCCTGATTGAAGTTGCATCAACCTAGACTTGCAATTTGGGGCGGCGTTAGTCGGCTAGCGCAACATGTTGCAGGCTGTCCACAACCGGGGGCAGGTGCACGGTCGCCGTCTCAAGACTCGGGGAACTGGTAACTTTCAGGGAGAAAACGCAATGGTGTGCGGGGCGGGCAGAGCAAATACCGAAAGGGGGGCCTGAAACGGCCGCTCACTTTTTCGTCGAAGCAGGTGCATTGCCCCGATCACCTGTCTAGTGCGGCGAATTTGAAGTTCGCATCATTGCTTTTGCAGTCTCCGGAGCGAACTTCAGATTCAGGTGACCAGGTGATGGACCCGTAAATGAGGCCATCACCTAAGGGTACGGAACTGCGGCCCTTTCGTTCAGCGCGGCAGCCAGTTGGTTCGCGAACCTTGCAGAGGCAACGGAAAGCGTTCGTCCCTTCATCTGCATCAAGGTCAGGTTGCCATACGTAACATCACTCTTGGGCAGAGGGCGGAATACGAGGCGCTCATCCCCCTGCAGATTCAGCCCGATTGGAAACTGAAAACCGACGGCTTGTTCGTGCTGAACGTAGTGGCGCATGAATTCAAAGGAATCGGCTTCGGCAATCGGTTCCAGTTTCTGGGACATCCGGCTCACGGCAAGATCCAGAAGAAAGCGGATGCCGATCCGTTTCGGAGGCACGACATGCGCGAAACTGAGACAGTCCCGGAGCCGCAGATTTCGCTTTCCGACCAGCGGGTGATCCTTTGCCATCACGGCGAATACAGGTTGCTCCACCGAGAGCAGGACATCGAAGTCACCGAGGTGCACGGGTTCGAAAACGAGAGCAAGATCACTCTGGAATGCGCGCAGGTCTTCTTCGGCGGCCTCCCTGTCGCGGACCTGGACGGAGAAGGAAACGCCCGGATGCTCTGCCCTGTAGTCCGCGATCTGGACCGGCATGAAATAGGGCTGAAGAGCCTGGGAACACGCGATGCTGACATGCCCCCGGCGCAGGCCGGACAGGTCGGCGACCTGACTGCGCACGCGTTCGAGATCCGCCATTTGACCACGGATATGCTCGATCAGGAGTTCGCCCGCCGGATTGAGACGGACACCGCCATGCAGGCGCTCGAAGATCGGAGCGCCGAATTCCTCCTCGAATCCCAGGATGCGCCGGTTGAGTGCCGATGACGTGATGTGCATGTCCTCGGCGGCCTTCCGGATTGACCCGGCCTTGTTCACTGCGTCGATCAGCTTGAGTGTCTGAAGGTGCTTCATTTTCAGAGCCTTACGAGTTGCGCTGCAAAATTTGAAGCACAAAGATGCAAAAATAGCAATAGAAGTACGCACTGGTTCCGCGCATCGTGTCGACAAGCGGGGAGGGCGTATCGCCCCTTCCTTGCAAGAGGGGATTGACATGACCAATGAAACTTCACGCCGCGGGTTCCTGAAGGGTGCCGGCGCAACTGTGCTTGGAGCGTCTGTTTTACCGTTCCTGAAAGTGCTGCCGGCAACGGCTGCCGGCAATGACGTTGTTGTGGCCGTCACCGGTCAGACCATCAACAGTCTGGACATCCATCGCACGGGAACGAACCGGCCGAGCTATCAGGTGGCCGTGAATGTCTATGACCGTCTCGTCAGTTTCGGCACCAAGACGCTCGAAGACGGCAGCCTGTCCTACGACTACTCGGTGATCGAACCGGAAATCGCGGAAAGCTGGGAGTTTGCTGACGACGGCATGGCGATCGTCTTCAAACTGCGCCCGGACGGGAAGTTCCAGGACGGATCTCCGATCACGGCGGATGACGTGAAGTGGTCATTCGACCGGGCCGTCAGTGTCGGCGGATTTCCCACCGTGCAGATGAAGGCCGGTTCGCTCGAGAAACCGGAGCAGTTCGAAGTCGTCGACGACATGACCTTCAAGATCAATCTGCTGCGCAAGTCCAAGCTGACCCTTCCCGATCTTGCCGTGCCGGTGCCCATGATCATCAACGCCAAGGTCGCGCGCGAACACGCGACGGATGACGATCCCTGGGCAATGGAATACCTGCACAAGAATCCGGCCGGGTCCGGAGCCTTCAAGGTGGCATCGTGGAAACCGGGAGAACAGCTTGTCTACGAGCGCAACGACGGCTGGACTTCCGGCCCGGTTCCTTCCGTCAAGCGGGTCGTCCTGCGTGAAGTGCCGAGCCCGGCAACGCGCCGCGCGCTGCTGGAGCGCGGCGACGTCAACATGTCGTTCAACATGCCGAACAAGGACGCCAAGGAACTGTCCGGCGGAGACGACATCACCATCGCAACGACGCCGATTGAAAATGCCATCTACTGTCTTTGCCCGAACCTTTCTTTCGAGCCGTTCAAGGACAAGAAGGTGCGCCAGGCCATTGCCTGGTCGGTCCCGTACGAAGAGGTATTCCAGACCGCCGCATACGGAAGGGGAGCACCCATGTGGGGTGGTGATGCCGCCACGCCGGCCGATATCGCCTGGCCGCAGAAATTCCCCTACTCAACCGACCTCGACAAGGGCAAGGCATTGTTGGAAGAGGCGGGATACGGCTCCGGTTTCGAAGTGCCGCTGTCCATCTCGCTCAGCCAATCCGACTGGATGGAGCCCGCAGCTCTGCTGATCCAGGAGAACCTCGCAAAGATCGGGATCAAGGCAACCATCGAAAAGATCCCCGGAGCGAACTGGCGGACGGCATCCCTGGTCGAAAAGCGCCTGCCTCTGCACCTTGAAACCTTTGGCGGATGGCTGAACTACCCCTGCTATTATTTCTTCTGGGCCTATCTCGAAGGCCATCTCTTCAACTCGTCCAATTACCGCAATGAAGAGATCGAGACGCTCACCTCCGAGACGCTGCACATGAATGTCGATGATCCGGACTATGCGCCGAAGATCAAGCGGATGATCGAGATTGCCTGGGACGAGGTGCCCCGCATTGCGCTTTGGCAACCGGCACTGAATGTGGGTACCCGCAGCCTGGATGGTTACGAGTACTGGTTCCACCGTCAGCTTGACGTTCGCGGTCTGAAGAAGGTCTGAACTTGATGGCCGGGCGCTTGTCCACAATCGGGGTCAGGATCACACACGCCATTCCCGTGATCCTGGGGGTTGTCGTGGTCAGCTTCTTGCTGACCCGCGCCCTCCCGGGTGATCCGGCTGTCTATTTCGCCGGTGCGGCCGCAGATCAGGAATCGATTGCGGAAATCAGGGCAGCGCTCGGACTGGACAAGCCTCTTTACGAGCAGTTCATTATCTACGCGGGCGACGTCGCCACCGGTGATCTCGGGAATTCCCTTTCCACCGGACAACCGGTTTTGGAAGACCTGGCAAACCGGCTTCCCGCCTCGCTCGAACTCACACTGACAGCGCTGCTTATTTCGTGCTTGATCGCAATCCCGCTTGGCGTGCTTGCAGCCACACGCCCGGGGTCGGCAGTCGATCACCTGTGCCGCGTGCTTGTCACAGCCGGGGTATCGCTGCCGACATTTTTCACCGGCGTCGTTCTGATTTACGTCTTTTACTATCTGCTCGGGATTGCGCCATCTCCTCTCGGAAGGCTTGATTTCATCTACATAGAGCCTGATCACGTGACCGGTTTCTATCTGGTCGACGCTGCGATTGCCGGGGACTGGGAAACCTGGTTGGGGGCGCTCAAGCAGCTTGTCCTGCCTGCCGTGACGCTCGCTCTTTTTACGCTTGCACCGCTCGCACGGATGACGCGGGCCGCGATGCTCAGCGCTCTTTCCTCGGATTACATCCGCACGGCGCGCGCCGCCGGTCTGACGGAAGACAAGGTACTGTTCACCTACGCATTCCGGAACGCCCTGCTTCCGGTCATCACGACACTCGGAATGGTGTTTTCCTTCACCCTCGGTGCCAACGTTCTGGTCGAGAAGGTCTTTGCCTGGCCGGGGATCGGGTCCTATGCGGTCGAGGCGTTGGTCGTGTCGGACTATGCCGCTGTCCAGGGCTTCGTTCTGGCAATGGCGCTCCTGTTCGTCGCCCTCAACCTGGTGATCGATCTCACCTATACGCTCATCGACCCGCGCATCGGATTTGAAACCAAATGAGTGATCTGGCAAGTGCACCCGGCACGGTGAAGGACACCGACAGCACGTTCGCACATATCGTCTACGTGTTACGGTCCAACCCGGTGACGCTGCTCGCCTTCGCGATGTTCGCAGTCCTGATCCTCACGGCTGTTCTGGGGCCGGCGCTGGTGCCGTACGATCCGCTGGAATCCAATGCCGCGCGTGCGCTTCAGGCGCCGTCGTTCGATCACTGGTTCGGCACCGACAATCTCGGCCGCGACGTTTTCAGCCGGGTCGTGATCGCAACGCGGCTCGATCTTGCAATCTCCGTCGCGGCGGTTGCGCTCTCCTTCGTGATCGGGTCTGTTCTCGGCAGCGTCGCGGGCTATTGCGGCGGCTGGGTCGACGCCGTGCTGAACCGTCTGTTCGACACGATCATGGCGTTTCCGCTGTTTGTTCTCGCGATGGGGATCGTGGCAGCGCTCGGCAACACCGTTGAAAACATCGTTTACGCGACCGCGGTCATCAACATTCCCTTTTATGCGCGCCTCGTCAGGGCCGAGGTCAATATCCGGCGCGATGCCGGTTTTGCGCAGGCCGCGAAGCTGGCCGGCAACTCGGATATCCGCGTTCTTGCCCTGCACATCTTCCCGAACGCGCTGCCGCCGATGATGGTGCAGGTGTCTCTCAATCTTGGCTGGGCGATCCTGAACGCGGCGGGTCTGAGCTTCATCGGGCTTGGAGTGCGTCCGCCCACGGCAGAGTGGGGGATCATGGTGGCCGAAGGTGCGAACTTTATCGTTTCCGGGGAATGGTGGCTTGCCATCTTCCCGGGCCTGGCGCTCATGTTCGCCGTGTTCACCTTCAATCTTCTGGGAGACGGGCTGCGCGACATTGTCGACCCCCGGCAACGCTCATGAGTCTCCTTTCCATAAAGGATCTGAAGGTTGCCTTCAGCACGCGCCGCGGCAGCGTCGAAGCCGTCAGGGGTGTCTCTCTTGGGGTCGACAAAGGTGAGATTCTTGGCGTCGTCGGCGAATCCGGATCGGGCAAATCCGTCACCTCCTATGCCCTGATGCGCTTGCTGGACAAGAACGGGAGTATCACCGGAGGTGCGCTCAGCTACGGCGGCATCGACCTGAAAACCGTGCGCGAGAGTGACATGCGGGATCTGCGCGGCCGTGAGATCTCGATGATCTTTCAGAACCCGCGCGCCGCGCTCAACCCGATCCGGAAGGTCGGGCACCAGATCGAAGACGTTCTTCGCCGTCATTCCAGGGCAACACGGTCCAATGCGAGGGCGGAAGCGATCAAGGCGCTCGAGGCAGTCAAGATCCGGGACGCGCAAACACGCTACGATGCCTATCCGTTCGAACTGTCCGGCGGCATGTGCCAGCGCGTCGTTATTGCTCTTGCCCTGGCCTGCGACCCGAAACTGTTGATCGCAGACGAACCGACGACGGGTCTCGACATCACGACACAGAAGGCCGTGATGGATCTCATTGCGGAACTGATATCCGAGCGCGACATGAGTGCCATGGTGATCACGCACGATCTCGGCCTTGCTGCGCAATATTGCGACCGGATCGTGGTGATGAAGGACGGCGAAGTGGTCGAAGAGGGCAGCGCGGAACGCTTGTTCACGGCGCCGCAGCATGCCTACACCCGCAAGCTCGTCGACGCGACGCCAAGGGCCGGCGCGAGCATCCGCACACTCCTGCCGAAAGAGCAAAGAACACCTGAACCGGTCCTTCCGATATCGGACGTTCCGCTGCTGGAAGTCAGGGATCTGGTCAAGACCTATCAGGGGAAATCGGGCGCGGTACACGCGGTGAAGGGTGTTTCCTTTGCCGTCATGAAAGGTCAGAGCGTTGGGCTGGTCGGTGAATCGGGCTGCGGTAAATCAACGACATCGTCGATCCTCGTGCGCCTTGCCGATCCCACATCCGGCGAAATTCTCTTTGATGGTCAGGACCTGGCAAAGGCACCCGCAAAGACCTTTGCCCGGGATCCGCGCAGAGCGAAAATCCAGATGGTCTTCCAGGATGCGACGGACAGCTTCAATCCGAGACACACGGCGCGGCATTCCATCGAGGAACCCTTGGCCCGTCTCGGTGGACTGCCGCGCCGGGACCGCAAGGAAAGGGTTGGCGAACTTGCTGATCTCGTGGGGCTGCCGAGAGCATTGCTGGACAGGTTCCCGCATCAGCTTTCAGGCGGGCAAAAGGCGCGTGTCGGTATCGCGCGGGCCATTGCGCTTGACCCTGAATTCCTCGTTCTGGACGAGCCGACAGCAGCGCTTGATGTCTCGATCCAGGCAATTGTTCTGAACCTGCTGGTCGACCTGCGGGCAAAACTTGGCATCAGCTATCTTTTTGTCAGCCATGATCTCCATGTGGTTCGGCTTCTGTGCGATCATGTCATCGTTATGCGGGATGGAGAAATCGTCGAGGAAGGGCCGACGGCAAAGGTGATGCAAAACCCGTCCCACCCCTACACGCAGGAACTGCTGGCCGCAGCGCCGGTTCCGCCTGCTGTGCAAGAACCGGCCAGTTCTGCGGCCGAATGAGAATTGAAAGATTTTGAGGATTAAGATGTTCGACCTTCCTTTCACGCTTGCTTCGCTGAAGACCGCTTATTCAGATGGCATTAGCCCGACGAAGGTCGTCGAAGAAGTCTACCGCCGGATCGAGGCCGTGGATGATCCGGGAATTTTCATTCATCTGTGCGACAAGCAGGACGTGTTGCAGGACGCCGGCGCGCTGGGGTCCTACGACGCTGAAAAGCCGTTGTGGGGCGTGCCGTTTGTCATCAAGGACAATATCGACGCAGCCGGAAAACCGACCACGGCAGCTTGCCCGGCTTACGCCTACGAAGCAGACAACGATGCATTCGTCTTGAAACAGCTCCGCGACGCCGGCGCGCTGCTGATCGGCAAGACCAATCTTGATCAGTTTGCGACCGGCCTTGTCGGTGTCCGCTCTCCGTTTCAGCCGCCGAAGAACGCGGTGGATCCCGCGATCGTTCCGGGCGGATCTTCTGCCGGATCCGCTGTTGCGGTCGGACACGGCATCGTCAGCTTTTCCCTTGGAACCGACACGGCGGGATCAGGGCGCGTGCCGGCAGCCCTCAACAACATTGTGGGATTGAAACCGACGCTCGGGTCCCTGTCCGCAACCGGTGTTGTTCCGGCCTGCCGGACGCTCGATACGATCTCGATTTTCGCCCTGACGGTCGAGGACGCCTACACGGTGTTCAAGGCTGCCGCCAGCTTTGACGAAGAGGATGCCTATTCCAGGAAAATCGCCGTACCGGACCTTGCAGCATCACCGTCTCACCTGAAAATCGGCGTTCCGGATGCTGCATCAATCGAATTTTACGGCGACGGCATCCAGGAAAAATCCTTCCACGACACCGTGGCGCTTCTCAAGGAAAGCGGTGCCGATATCATCGAAGTCGATTTCACGCCCTTTTATGATGTTGCACACATGCTTTACGAAGGTGCCTGGGTTGCCGAGCGGCACACCGTGATCGAGGACCTGATGCGTGACAACCCGGAGGCTGTCCATCCCGTGACACGGAAAATCGTCGGTGCGGCCCTCGGTCTCAGCGCGACCGACGCGTTCCGGGGCATCTACCGGCTCAAGGAACTTGCGCGAAAGACGGAACCTGTTCTGGCAGCGCTCGATCTTCTTTGTGTGCCGACTATTCCGACCTTCTACAGCGTGGCTGATCTTGAAGCGGATCCCGTCGGACCGAATTCGCGCAACGGCACCTACACAAATTTCGTCAATCTCCTCGATATGTGCGGTCTCGCTCTGCCGGTCTGTGCGCGCTCGGACGGCCGTCCCGGCAGCGTCACCCTGCTGGCATCGGCGGGGCGGGACGGACTGATCGCATCGCTCGGCATCGAACTGGAGAAGATGGCGCCTCATTCGCTCGGCGCGACGGGCTGGATTGCACCGGAGCCTGCAGAGTTCTCAGCCTCTGAAGCACCGGACGAGATTGCCGTTGCGGTGTGTGGAGCGCACATGTCCGGAATGGCCCTGAATGGCGAGTTGACCGGTCGCGGCGGACGGTTCTTGCGGAGCGCCGCGACCAGTGATGCCTACGCGCTCTATGCCCTGGCAGGAGGTCCACCGAAACGTCCGGGACTTGTCCGCAGCGCACCGGGTTCCGGCCGGCAGATAGAGCTGGAAATCTGGACCCTGCCGAAGTCTGAGGTCGGCGGATTTCTTGCAGGCATTCCCGCTCCGCTCGGGCTTGGAACCGTTGAACTGGTTGATGGCAGCAAGGTCACCGGCTTTGTCTGCGAAACCGTTGGAACGGAAGGGGCGGAGGATATCTCTCATCTCGGCAGCTGGCGAACCTACATGGACGGTTTGAAACCGGCGCAGCCCGCGGCCGCTGAATGATCAAGGCGGGCAGGTGAAAAGATGACAGACCATGATCTTCCCGTAATCGATCTGGCACCTCTGGCAGCGGGGACGCAGGAAGGTTTGATGGCGGTTGCCGCCGAGATCGGTCACGCAGCACGTGAGATCGGTTTCTTCTACGTCCGTAACCATGGTGTCGATGCCGCATTGATCGAACGGGTGTTCAAGGCGTCACACCAACTCTTTGGCCAGCCACTCGATGCAAAGATGGCGCTCACCAGGGATTTCTTCAGAACCAATCGCGGCTATGTACCGATGAAGGGAGAAAACCTAGACCCGTCGAAACCCTCCGACCTGAAAGAGGCCTTCAACATCGGACTGGATCTTGCGCCGGATGACCCGAGAATACTCGCCGGGGAACCGTTCCGGGCGGTGAACCAGTGGCCGGAACTGCCCGGCTGGAAGGAGACCCTGCTAAGCTACTTCGATGAAGTCTGGGCGCTTGGCCGCAGACTTCACCAAGCCATTTCGGTCGATCTCGGCATTGACCGCAATTTCTTCGAGAACAAGCTCGACGCGCCGATGGCAACGCTCCGCCTGTTGCATTATCCGCCGCAGCCTGCGAGTGCGGAAGCCGGCCAGATCGGTGCTGGCACACATACCGACTACGGCAACATCACCATTTTGCTGCCCGATGAGGTTGGTGGCCTGGAAGTGCAACGGCGCGACTGCGCATGGCTGAAAGCTCCCACGATCGAGGGTGCCTTCGTCTGCAACATCGGTGATTGCCTGATGCGGTGGACCAATGATGTTTATGTTTCCACGCCGCATCGCGTCGTCAATACGAGTGGCCGGGAACGGTATTCGATCGCGTTCTTTCTCGATCCCAACCCGGACGCGGAAGTCGCCTGCCTGCCCGGTTGCGTTGGAGAGGGGGAGACACCGAAATATCCCGCTATTTCCGGTGCCGACTATCTGAAGACAAGGCTGGATGCGAGTTACGAACCGGTCAAACATGCCCGAGATTCGAACAGTTGAATGATTAAAAATTAGCCAAAAAAATAAAGCGGCTAACAAATAGTCAGAAACGTGAAGTCACGAGACTCCACGCGATCGAGACGTGCGCTCTCAGCTTTGCTGAAGAACTCAATAAAAATTATAAAAATCAATAAGTTAAATTAAAAAACTTGAAGTGACTTATCTTGCGGGGAAATGGCACAGGGATTGCAAAATCACGTCGAAGAAAAACGGAGCGGGCGATGACGCATGGCTTCGTCATAAAACGGAGGACGTAATGTCAAAGTTTGAACTCTCACGCCGCACAATCCTGAAATCATCTGCGGCCGGTCTTGCCGCTCTCTCCGCAGCTGGTCTGTCACGGCTCGCGCATGCCTCGGACCTCACGGTCGGGATCGTCTATGTCGGACCGCGCGACGACTTCGGCTGGAACCAGGCCCACGCCGTCGCCGCGGCGGCCCTGAAAGACGTGCCGGGGGTAACCGTCGTCGAGGAAGAAAATGTGCCCGAGACGGTCGCGGTCGAGAAGTCCATGGAATCCATGATCAATCTCGATGGCGCCAAGCTGATCTTCGCGACATCTTTCGGCTACTACAAACCCTTCGTTCTGGATCTCGCCGGCAAATACACCGACGTGGAATTCCGGCACGCGGCACCGCTGTGGACCGACGCCGACCCGAAGAATGCAGGCAGCTATTTCGGCTACCTTGACCAGGCGCACTACGTCAACGGCGTCGCCGCCGGCCTGTCGACCACCAGCAACAAGCTCGGCTTTGTCGCCGCCAAACCGATCGGCACCGTTCTGCGCAACATCAACTCCTTCCTCCTCGGCGCGCGAAAAGTAAATCCGGAAGCCACGGTCCAGGTGATCTTCACAGGCGAATGGTCGATGCCGGTGCGTGAGGCTGAAGCTGCAAACGCACTCGTTGACGCCGGATGCGATGTTCTGACCTGTCATGTCGATGGCCCGAAGGTCGTGATCGAAACGGCGGAGTCGCGCGGCATCAAGTGTTGCGGCCACAACGCCTCCCAGGCTCCGTTGGCGCCGAATGGCTTCATCACCGGGGCGGAATACAAGTGGGAAACCATCTACAAGATGTTCGCCGCCAATCTCGCCGAAGGCCAGCCCTTGCCGAACTTCACCGGCGGTGGGTTTGACGTCGACTTCGTCCGCTCCACACCCTATGGCGCCGGAGCCTCGGAAGCGGCGATCGCATCTGCCGATGCGGCGCGTGCGGATGTCAAGGCCGACAAGCCGATCTTCGTCGGACCCATCAACAAGCAGGACGGTTCGCCGTTGCTCGCCGCCGGCGCAAGTTTCGACAACTATGAACCGTCCCTCGATCAGACGGACTACCTGATCGAAGGCGTTGTCGGCTCGATCACCTGAGGACCAATCGACCCTTGCAACGGCGGTCTGCCTCACGAGGCAGGCTGCCGTTGCAGTGAACATTCCGGCGTGGCCGTAGTCGCTCGCGTTTGCGGCCACCCAAGTCTCAGGGAAACGGTATGGCAGATACCACGGAAACGCCCGGCATGGCCGTCCAGTCCGGCGTGTCGAACGATCTATTGGACAGGCTCAGACGCTCGTCCGAATATGTGGTCATTCCACTCCTGGCGCTTGTCTTTTCCGGAGCGCTGTTTTCTGTCTTTCTGTTCGCGCTCGGCAAGTCGCCGGTAGAGTTCTTTTCACTGGTCTGGCGCGGCGGCTTCGGAACCAGCTTTTCCTGGCAGAACACGCTCGTCCGTGCCGCTCCACTGATTTTCACAGCCCTTTGCGTCGCCATTCCGGCGCGCCTGGGTCTCGTCATAATCGGTGGGGAGGGGGCTTTGGTGCTTGGCGGGTTTGCCTCGGCCGCGATTGCAATACCGATGATCGGCTGGATGCCGGGATACCTGATGCTTGCCATCATGGCACTTGCGGGCATGGTGGCCGGAGGGATCTGGATCGGCTGCGTCGGGGCCCTGCGGCACTATCGCGGCGTGAACGAGACCATCGCCTCGCTGCTGATGTTCTATATCGCGGTTTCAATCCTCAATTTCTTTGTCGAAGGCGCCCTCAGGGACCCGTCCGACCCGAACAAGCCGTCCACGAAGCCGATCGGATCGGAAAACATGATCGGCGAGATTCCGGGAACGGATGTGCATTGGGGGCTTCTGATCGGTGTCCTGCTGTGCGGCGTGCTGTATCTGCTCATGAACCGGACCACGTTCGGCTTTGCAGCGCAGATTGCCGGCGGCAACCTGAGAGCCGCGCAGGCGCAGGGGCTCCCCGTCGGACGTCTCATGGTGATTTCCTGCGCGATTGCCGGTGCCTGTGCCGGTCTTGCCGGTTTCTTCGAGGTCGCCGCGATCCATGGCAAGGCCAACGCCTCGCTGATCGCCGGCTATGGCTTTACCGGGATCCTTGTATCGTTTCTTGCCCGTCACAACCCGCTCGTGATCGTGCCGGTCGCCATCTTTCTCGGCGGTATTGCAGCCTCCGGTGGTCTCGTGCAGCGGCGCATGGACCTCCCGGACGCAACGGTCCTTGTGCTGCAGGGGCTTTTGTTCCTCGTCATCCTCGTGTCGGAAACCTTCTACGGCCGGCTGTCCATATTCAAGTCGAAGGGAGCTGCGCAGTGACCGACGATGCGGGCCTTATGACCGTGCTGCTTGCAATGTTCGCAGGCGCGATCCGGGTGTCGACACCCTTCCTGTTCGTGAGCCTCGGCGAAATGCTCACCGAAAAATCCGGTCGCATCAATCTTGGTCTGGAAGGTACGCTGGTTTTTGGCGCCATGTCCGGCTACGCCATCTCCTATCACACGGGCTCGCCATGGTTCGGTGTTCTCGTCGCCGGTCTCTGCGGATCGTGCTTTGGCGCGTTGCATGGCTATCTTTGCAAGCTGCCGAAGGTCAACGATATCGCAATCGGCATCGCGCTGATGCTGTTCGGAACCGGTCTGGCGTTCTTCTTCGGAAAAGCCTACATCCAGCCGTCCGCGCCCCGCCTGCCCGCCATGTCCTTTGGCACGTGGAGCGATCATCCCGGCGTGCGCCAGGCGCTGGAGATCAACCCCCTGTTCCTGCTGGGGATCGTCCTGGCGGTCTTTCTGTGGTGGGCGCTCAGGAACACGCGCTACGGCCTGATCATCCGGACAACGGGCGACAGTGCGCCGGCTGCCCTGGCGCTGGGGATCAATGTCGACCGTGTCCGGCTTCTGTCAACGATGGCGGGCGGGTTTTTCGCCGGCATCGGCGGGTCGTTCCTGTCGCTCTACTATCCGGGAAGCTGGACCGAAGGCCTTTCGTCCGGGCAGGGGCTGATGGCGGTCGCACTTGTGATTTTCGCCCGCTGGAACCCGCTCTACTGCTTCTGGGCAGCCCTTCTTTTCGGTGCGGCGGGAGCGCTTGGACCGGCGCTTCAATCCATCGGAATTTCACGCGGCTACCACTTCTTCAACGCTGCGCCCTACATCCTGACACTCTTGATCATGATCGCGAGCACATCGCCGCGGCGCTCCCTGAAGGGGGCCCCGGGCGAATTGTCGATCACCAAATAAGGAGCCATGCAATGAACGGACTTGGAGGATTGAACAAAGCCCCGAACGGTGTGGTTCTGGGCATGGTGCAGCTGCAATTGCCGACCGTCGTGACCGAAATCGATCTGGCGAACCAGACGGAAGTCATCGTGAACATGGTGGCAAAAGCGCGCCGCAACATGCCGACGATGGACATGGTGGTATTCCCCGAGTACGCGCTTCACGGCCTCTCCATGGACATCAATCCGGACATCATGTGCTCGCTCGACGGCCCGGAAGTGGCCGCCTTCAAGAAGGCCTGTGTCGACAACGACATATGGGGCTGCTTCTCGATCATGGAACTCAACCCGGGAGGCATGCCCTTCAATTCCGGCCTGATCATCGACAACAAGGGCGAGCTCAAGCTCTATTACCGCAAGATGCATCCCTGGGTGCCGGTCGAGCCGTGGGAGCCGGGCGACCAGGGCATTCCGGTGATTGACGGCCCGAACGGCTGCAAGATGGCGCTGATCATCTGCCATGACGGCATGTTCCCGGAAATGGCCCGCGAATGCGCCTACAAGGGCGCCGAAATCATGATCCGCACCGCGGGCTACACGGCTCCGATCAGGGAAAGTTGGAAGTTCACCAATCAGTCCAACGCTTTCTGCAATCTGATGGTGACGGCGAATGTCTGCATGTGCGGCACGGATGGCACCTTCGACAGCATGGGCGAAGGCATGATCGTCAACTTCGACGGCACAATCCTGGCTCACGGAACCAGCGGGCGCGCCAACGAGATCATCACGGCCGAGGTGAGGCCGGATCTGGTGCGCGAAGCGCGCATCAACTGGGGTGTTGAGAACAACATCTACCAGTTCGGCCATCGCGGCTACGTCGCCGTGAAGGGTGGCGCTCAGGATTGCCCCTACACCTACATGACGGACCTGGCAGCCGGAAACTATCGCCTGCCCTGGGAAGACGAAGTCATTCACACGGACGGCACCTCCTGCGGGTTCGACGCACCGGTGCGCCGCTTCGGCGACAAGGTCCTGAGCGATGCAGCGGAGTGAACCTCATGAGCCTGGCTGACACACTTCCCGCCGACCTCAACAGTCCCGTTGCCGCTGATCCTTACCCGTGGCCTTACAATGGCGATCTGCGACCGGAGAATACGGCGCTGGTCATCATCGACATGCAGACCGATTTCTGCGGCAAGGGTGGGTATGTCGACAGCATGGGCTACGACATCAGCCTGACACGCGCGCCGATAGAACCGATCAGGACCGTCCTCGCCGAGATGCGTGCAGGCGGGTACCACATCATTCACACGCGGGAAGGGCATCGGCCCGACCTTGCCGACCTGCCCGCAAACAAGCGCTGGCGCTCGCAGAGGATCGGAGCCGGTATCGGCGACCCGGGCCCCTGCGGCAAGATCCTCGTCAGAGGCGAACCGGGTTGGGAGATCATTCCCGAACTCGCGCCTCTGCCCGGCGAGCCGGTCATCGACAAACCGGGCAAGGGATCGTTTTGTGCAACGGACCTGGAATTGCTGCTGCGGACCAGGGGCATCGACAACCTCGTCCTGACCGGGATCACGACGGATGTCTGCGTCCACACGACCATGCGCGAGGCCAATGATCGCGGATTTGAATGCCTCGTGCTGTCCGATTGCTGCGGCGCGACCGACCAGGGTAATCACGATGCTGCCCTGAAAATGGTAACCATGCAGGGCGGGGTCTTCGGCGCTGTTGCGGACAGCACGACCCTGCTTGCCGGTTTGAGGCAGGCGGCGGGAGCCGTGGGCTCATGAGCATTGCTGCGCAGACGGTCTCGCCCTCCCGCGCAATTGGTGTCGAAACCGTCGGCATGTCCAAGGCCTTCGGAAACCTGGTCGCATTGGATGACGTTTCGATCCGGGTGACGCCCGGATCCTTTCACGCTCTGCTCGGCGAAAACGGCGCCGGCAAGTCGACACTCGTCAAGTGCATGATGGGGTTCTACCAGCCGACGAGCGGGGCGATGCTGGTGAATGATGACGAAGCCGACGTGCCCAACCCGCGCGCCGCGCACGCCCTCGGCATCGGCATGGTGTACCAGCATTTCACGCTGGTGCCGTCCCTGACAGCGGCTGAAAACCTCGTTATTGCGCGTGCGGACGCACCGCGCGTGATCGACTGGAAGGCGGAGCGCAAGGCACTGAGCGCCTTTCTGGAAACAACCCCCTTCAAGGTGCCGCTCGACGTGCCCGTGTCCGGGCTTTCCGCGGGTGAAAAGCAAAAGCTGGAAATTCTCAAACAGCTCTACCTGGATCAGCGTTTCCTGATCCTCGATGAACCGACGTCGGTGCTGACGCCGGACGAGGCAGACGAAGTGCTCGGACTGCTGAGGGCGATGACCAAGGCCGGTGACCTGACAATCCTGATGATCACGCACAAATTCCGGGAAGTCACAGCCTATGCGGACGACGTCACGGTGCTGAGACGCGGACGGGTGGTCGGAAGCGGCCGGGTTGGTGATCTTTCCGTCGACGACATGAGCCGCATGATGATCGGCGAAACGGAAATCCGGGAAAGTGCTGCGCGAACAACGCACCAGCGGGCAGAGCTCAAGCTGGAACTTGCCGGACTGTTCGCCGATGATGACGAGGAACTGCCCGCCATCGAGGCCGTCAATCTGAAGGTTCACGCCGGTGAAATTCTCGGGATCGCGGGGGTCTCCGGCAACGGCCAGTCGGAGTTGATCGAAGTGCTGTCCGGTCAGCGGATGCTCAAGGATGGCCGGATATTCATCGAAAACAAGCCCTATGAGCCAGAACGTGGCCAGATGGACGCATTCAAGGTCTTCGGGTTCTCCGAGGAACCCCTCAAGAATGTGGCGGTGCCCCGCATGAGCGTTGCGGAAAACATGGCGTTCCGCACCTTTGACAAGGCGCCGATCTCGCCCTTCAGGGGCTGGTTGTCGCCACCGCCGATGCGCCGTCAGGCACGGGACCTGATCGCGGCCTACAGGGTCAAGACGCCGTCGACGGAAGAACCGATCGAGAACCTCTCCGGCGGCAACGTTCAGCGCGCGATCCTTGCACGGGAGCTGTCGGGAGATGTCGATATCCTGATCGTCGCAAATCCCTGTTTCGGGCTGGACTTTGCTTCTGTCGCAGAAATCAGGGCGCAGATCATGGATCAGCGCAACAACGGGGCCGCGATCCTGCTCGTGTCGGAAGACCTGGACGAGATCCTGGAACTTGCCGACACGGTCGCCGTGATGTCCGAAGGGCGGATCACTTACCAGTCTCCGATGGCCGAAACGGACAGGGCAACCATCGGCCATGCGATGGCGGGGCACCACTGATGCATAAGGTCGAGGCCGATCCTTTCACCTTCTCTTTCGATCCGGCGTGCACGGCACTCATTGTGATCGACATGCAGCGCGACTTCATCGAACAGGGCGGCTTCGGGGAAACGCTCGGCAACGACGTGTCGCACATGCAGCGGGCGATCTCGCCGACACAGGACCTGCTGCGCCTGTTTCGGCAGAAGGGATGGCCCGTCATTCACACGCGCGAGTGCCATGCCGCGGACCTGAGCGATTGTCCGCCGGCCAAACGGGATCGCGGCAACCCGTCGATGCGCATTGGAGATGACGGACCGATGGGCCGCATTCTCGTGCGAGGCGAGCCCGGGGCCGAGATCGTTTCCGAATGTGCGCCCGTTGAGGGCGAAATCGTCATCGACAAGCCCGGGAAGGGCGCGTTTTACGCGACATCCCTTGGCGAGGACCTTGAACGGCTGAAGGTCCGGAGCCTCGTTTTTGCCGGGGTTACAACGGAAGTTTGCGTGCAGACGACGATGCGCGAGGCCAATGACCGCGGCTTCGAATGCCTCCTTATCGAGGAGGCGACCGAGAGTTATTTTCCGGAATTCAAGGCGGCGACGCTCGACATGATCAGGGCGCAGGGCGGCATCGTCGGCTGGACCGCGCCGCTGAAATCATTTGCCGCCGCAATCAACGAATAGGACTAGGATCACATGAGCGAAGAGTTCGACGCCAGGTCCCATGTCGCGCACATGGAAAAGGTCATGAACCTTGCGATCGAGGAGGATTGGCGTCCTGTTGTCGAGGCGCACATTGCCGCCATTGAAAAGGCTGCCGCGCTTGTCCAGAGCTTTCCCTTGAACGAAGAGGTTGAAGCCGCACCGGTGTTTGAAGCATGAGTGGAGCCGACGTTACCGGGATGACTGCCGTCGGGATCGCGGACGCTGTCGGCAGCGGTATGCTGTCGGCAAAGGACGTCGCCCAGGCGTCGCTGACGCAGATCGAACAGCGCAACCCGAAGATCAATGCCTTCACTAATGTGACAGCAGATGCCGCTTTGGCGGACGCGCAGAAAATTGACGGCGCTGTCTCCGCCGGCACGAGACTGCCGCTCGCCGGCGTACCATTCGCGGTGAAGAACCTGTTCGATATAGAAGGTGTCATCACGCGGGCCGGGTCGAAGATCAATCGCGGCAACGCGCCTGCCACCGCCGATGCAACACTCGTTCAACACTTGCGCCGCGCTGGTGCCATCCTGATGGGCGGGCTGAACATGGGCGAATATGCCTATGATTTCACGGGCGAAAACATCCACGACGGAAACTGCCTGAACCCCCATGACCCGAGCCGTATGAGCGGCGGGTCGTCCTCGGGTTCCGGGGCAGCGGTCGCCTCCGGCATGGTGCCGGTCAGCCTCGGCTCGGACACCAACGGATCAATCCGTGTGCCGTCGTCCTTCTGCGGCCTCTTCGGTCTCAAACCGACCTATGGGCGTCTGTCACGCCATGGCACCTATCCGTTTGTCGGCAGCCTTGATCACCTCGGACCAATGACAAGGTCGGCCGCCGATCTCTCGCTTGTCTTCGATGTGCTGCAGGGAGCCGATCCGAACGACCCGGCGCAGGCTGCAAGACCTGCGCTCGCAACGCATGAACTGATTGGTCAGGGTGCGGACAGATTGCGCATCGCGATTGCCGGCGGCTACTTCCGGGAAAAAGCCGAGCCCGAAGCTCTTGCGGCCGTTGACACGGTCGCGCGTGCACTCGGGGCCTCAGCTGAAATCGACATTCCCGAAGCTGCCCGCGCCCGCGCGGCGGCCTACGTCATCACCAGTGCGGAAGGGGCGAACCTTCATTTCGACAGGATCGCGACGCGACCCACTGACTACGACCCTGACACGCGCGACAGGTTCCTCGCCGGAACCATGGTGCCGGCGGTCTGGGTACAGCAGGCGCAGCGCTTTCGCAGTTGGTTCCGTGACACGATGCGCAAGATATTTGAAGAGGTCGACATTCTGCTGGCGCCAGCCACGCCCTTTTCCGCACTGCCCTCCGGAACGAAGACCATCACGCTGGACGGTGTCACGATGCCGGCGCGTCCGAATATCGGCCTGTTCACCCAGCCTGTATCCTTCATCGGACTTCCCGTGGTCGCGGTTCCGGTCTGGCTTGAAGGAGCGGCACTGCCGATCGGCGTCCAGGTGATTGCACCGGCCTGGCGCGAAGACCTTGCGCTCAGAACCGCCTTCGAACTTGAGCGTGCGGGCATCTGCAGGGCACCTGTCGCTGCCTGAAAAACTTTTTGAGGGGATGAACATGGACGACGCACGCTGGTCGGGGAGGAACCGGGACAAGGACCGGATCAGGCATCGTGTCTGGTCCGGCCTGGAGACAAGCGGCACCAGCATTGGCCCGGCCCGGAGCTGCATCCCGAATTTCGCAGGCGCGGACCTTGCCGCGCGCAACCTCGCGCGTCTGCCGCAATGGCAGGCGGCAAGGGTGGTGAAGTGCAATCCCGATCCGCCGCAAATTCCGGTCAGGCTGCGGGCGCTTTATGAAGGCAAGATCGTTTACGCCCCAGTGCCGGAACTCCTGAAACCGTTTCCCTTCGTCCGCCTCGACCCCGAAAAGCTGGCAGACAAAGGCATTCAGTTCGAACTGGCCGCCACCTCCCAGGGCTTTGTCGAACACGGCGACCCGGTCGAATTCGAGGACATGGAGCCGCTGGATTTCGTGGTGGTCGGATGTGTTGCCGTCAGCCGCGCCGGTGCGCGGACCGGCAAGGGCGGCGGCTTTGCCGATCTCGAACTCGGCATTTTCCGCGAACTGGACAAACTGAAACCGGGTGCGCCGATCACCACGACGGTTCATTCCTCGCAGGTTGTCGGCAACGATCAGCTTGTCATGATGGACCATGACAGCGCGCTGGATGCGATCGCGACGGAAACCGGACTGATCGAAACCGGTACGACATTCCCGCAGCCGGAGGGTGTCGCCTGGAACGCCGTTCAGCCGGACCAGTTCCGGGACATCCCGTTTCTTGAAACGCTGCGCGACCGCCTGAACGGCACGGGAAGGGGAGACTGATGGAGATCAACATCGCGTCCGTGAAGGCGGAGGTCGAGGCGGTTTTTGCCGAATATGAAACAGCGCTTGTGACCAACGATGTCGCGACGCTCGACCGTCTTTTTCTCGATGCACCGACAACGATCAGGTATGGCGGTGGAGAAAATCTCTACGGCTATGACGAGATCGCAGCCTTCAGGTCGGCACGGAACGACGGCAATCTTCAAAGGCGATTGGAGAGGACGGTGATCACCACCTACGGCACGGCCTTCGCCACGGCCTCAACCCTGTTTTACCGTGACACGGCCCCCGGAAAGGTCGGCCGCCAGATGCAGACCTGGATGAAAACCGAGGACGGCTGGAAGGTGGTCGCCGCCCATGTCAGCGTAATCGCAGAGTAAAGCTCTTTGGGGCTTGCGCACATATTCTGTCGGGAAACAATGGTGCGGCCGGAGAGATTTGAACTTAAGACCGTTCCCATACCAGGGGACCGGAAATCTCCTTGACTATCGCCGGTATCGCAAAGCTCTCCCTGAAGACGGCCAGGTGGTCTGCAATCACGTTGTGCTTGAAATTTTCGCCGGCGCGAATTCACCAAAAAATTAACTGTTTTTTAACTGAACATATTAACAAAGAGCTAACTTGATGTTAAAGAGACAGCTAAATTTGTACAGGATTGATTCAATGAAGTTTCTAAAGACAACTTTGGTAGCTGCCGCTATTGCCGTCGCGCCGACCGCTGCATCTGCTGCAAGCATCATGCTGGATTTCTTCAGCAGCAGCCAGCTAAGCGAAGCGCGTGACGCCAAGAGTGCGTTTGACCACAGCGTAAGCACCGCGAGCGAAGATTTTGAAGGTTTTGCCGTCGGGACATCCACGCTGAACGGGTTGGACACGGGCATTGGCACCATTACGACGGTCGCAGGCAACAATCCGGGCGCTTCCGCGATTGGCATAACGTCGGAATCGATTGTCCGCGACTCAACGGCTTTTGGTCGATACAACACGACGTTCAGTGGAGAAAAGTGGCTAGACAGCAACGACAACGCCGACGTGATACTCGACATCGGCGATACGGGCGATGCAAACCGTTTGTCGCTGTTCATCACGGACGTTGACGATGTTGGTGCAATAGCCTTCGAAATTCTGTCCACAAACGGCGTTATGGACTTTGTTTTCAACGGAACTCAGAAACTCGCCAACGGCAACCTGATCCTCGCCATGTTCGACTTCGGTGCTTCGCTGGCGAGCGAGTATACGATTACGCTGTCGATCGATGCAGGTGACGGCTTCGGTATCGACGACGTGAACGCAACGGTTGTACCGCTACCGGCTGGTGGTCTTTTACTTCTGACCGCGATTGGTGGTTTGGCCGTATTCCGTCGCCGGAAAGCCTGAACGACAAAACCACAGGGGCCAACCGGCTCCTTTGAGCAACTCTGCAAACCCGGTGGTGTCAGATAACCTGGCCCATCGGGTTTGTTTTTTGTCGTGTTGATTAATGGGCACCACCGTGCCAGCGATCACGAGTGAGACGCAAACCTGCAGTCTCGCCGTCCTATCGTGCGATGGGATGTTTGAGTGGCACGGGACCAAAACGGCTTTGTTGTTTCCGATTGATAATGTCAAGCGGCACAACGCGTGGGTTATGATTCTCGCCTCGGCCGTGTTGGAGCAGAGATTTCCAATTGAACGCGCATTTCGAAGGAGCCCGATAAGGCTTTCCACGAAGGGGTGCTGCATTGGTTTTCCCGGTGCGATGTGATGCTATTCGATGCCGGTATGCTGACACCAAGTCAATACGGCATCGCAGGTCAATCCCGTTCCGTAGTACGTTGGGGAAACGGGTTGAAGATGGGTAATGGCCGCCAGAAGCAGACCTGGATGAAAACACCGGACGGCTAGAAGGTGGTCGCCGCTCATGTCAGCGTAATCGCGGAGTGAAGCCTTCGGAGATCAGTCGCTGGTTGCTATTGAGGATTCAGACCTGCTTTACTGCTTGGAGCGCATGCAACCTTGAGCTTTTTGACGTAGAGGAAATAGTGTTAGAAGCGCATATTAATGCCTGTTGGAAATAGATATCAGGGCAGAATGCTCTGAAGTATTTCAATCATAATGTGATTTAGGAAATTATTTTGCGTCTGAGGTTGGAAATTAGAGGTGCGGTACTTGGTGCGCTGATTGCCAAAGCAGTCTAAACACCATATCTTTTCCAGTAGACTTGAATTTTTAGGGTGATTTTGATTTGGAATTTTTTGATGTTCGACAAGATCAGAGCAACTCTCGCAGCGGGATTTGTCGTGATGGCAACCACCTCACATGCCGGAACCCTGGAACCTGCACGCCTTGCTGACGCACTGAGAGCTCAGCCTGACGCCCGGTATCTATTCGTCACCACCACGGAGGATGCAGCTGTCGCGCAGGCGTTGCTCGAGAAGCACGCCAGCTCTCTGGAAGGCGCGGTCGTACTTCCCGTTTTTGGTGGCTTCGCGGCAACGATGTCAGTCGCGCATGCCGTTGAATTGACGAATGAAAATGGCGTGCGAACGGTCTGGTACATGCACCCGGACGAGGCCCCCCTGACACACAGGGTGTTGCAGGCCCTGGAGGCGGTGGTTGCAAACGGTGCGTTGATCAGCAATTTGTCATTGGGGCCGCCCGCCAGTTTTTTCGTGACCAAGGCCGCCCCTGCCGCGCCCGTACCTCGTGCGCTCCAGGCCGTGGCAAGTCACGGCCCGCTTTCTGTCGTGGCGATTGGCAATGAGGGCAGCCGTGCACCGGGCTACGTCAATCCGTGGAGCGCGCTACCGTGGGTCATGTCGGTCGGCGCATGGGACCATCGCGACAATACGGTCTGGGCACACTCCTCCACCGGCACGCCCGAGGAGCCGGACACCTGGCCGGACGTGGTCGCGCATGGGGTCGATGTGATCGGCCCAATGACCGGTGGACGGCCAAAGACGCCCGCAGAGAAAGCCTATGACGAAGGGCATCCCCGTTTCCAGGAGGTTGTGGCGCCCGACAAACGGGATCAGTACACCATGAAGTCGGGGTCCAGCATGGCCGCGGCCCAGGTCAGCAACGCTGCTGCCCAGGTGGCGCATTTTCTCACGGGCCTGATAAATGAAGTTCAACCTGTCGAAGGCGCGTTCATGTTTGCGATCGAGGTCGGGCCGGAGCGGATCAGTGCGCATGATGAAGCTGCAAAACGGTTGACCGGAACGGCAAAGCCGCTGGAGGGTGGAGGAGTGGAGTATGCCTACACGCTTGACCTGCCATGGAAAATGATCAAGCAGATCCTGATCGATACGGCTATCCCGGTACCCGACGCTCCGCCTTGGGCGGCAGGAGCAGGAATTGTGGACCCGCAATACATTCGCGCGCAATTCGGAAAGTACGGCACCGTTGATACGCAGATACTGCCACTTAGAGTAACCGAGTAAGCTGAGGGTCTGATGTCACAAATCGTCTTTTCACTAGCCGTCGCGGCGGTGGCGTTTTGGGCCGCTTACGAACTCGCCTATCCCCGCCTGTTCCCCGAACCCGTTTCGGATGTTTCAGCTGTGTCCCTCGAAGAAACCATTGCGGACCTCAAGAACGAGCTTGTGGATTTAGGGGACATACCCGGCCCGAGCCTCGGACTGGAACTTGATGATATCAAGATCGAGTTGACCACCCAGCGGGACCAGAGTGAAAGCTCCAGTGCCGGTCTTGCCGTGCCGGTGTTCAAGTCGGCCACCCTGTCATCGGAGACCGTTGGAAAGGTCACGCAGGGATCGAAAGTCGCGGTGGTCTTTGCGCCTCCGAAGGGCGGCGTGGTTCTGGCAGGCGAAAGCACCGAGGGGCTGGACCTTTCTGAACTGGTGCTGGCCGCGCGTTCTGCAATCATTGCCACGTCGGCACAGCCGCCGGAATTGACGCCTAAGAAGATCGATATCGAGTTGAACTTCGTGCTGGTCCGGTCCAGCAAGACTGCCGGCAAGATCGAAGCTCATGTAATCGAACTGGGAGGCGGCTCGGAGGCCGTGAGCAACAACGGCAACAAGCTGCTGTTGAGTTTCGCCAATCCCGCGTTCAAGAAGGACGAGGCAAAGCCGGTGGCACCAAGGTGAGATCCGCCTTCGTGCCGGCTGTGCATTCCACCGCGTGCTGTGTCCGCGTTTCAGAAGCAAGCGGTCTTGCGTCAAACCTGAGATTGCGTGGCCTGGCAAGGAATGGAGCGCCGGGTGGCGACGTTCAGCGTTTCCTCGGTGTCAGGCTTTGCCAGGACAGGAACATCTCGTCCAGTTCCGCCTTCACTATCTGCCTCGCTTCATTTCGTTCAAGCGTGTGCCGCTTGAGCAACGCTTCATAGTCCGTCAGCCTGTGCCGAATGTAGTTGTGAGAGCAAATCCCCACCGCCTTGCCGAGACTGCAGTTCCGCCATTTTCGGGTGACGACTCGCCCGATTATTCTCTCCCGGTGGTCTCGGGGACAGTTCGGCATCTTTTCCCTCATGAAAGCTCGGACTTGACTTGCCGAAAATCTGCAGGTTTTGATTTTTGCCGCGGGTGCGTGTTCTGCTTGAGCCTGTTTTCCAGCCTCAGAAAGCTGCGCACCTACCGCTGGCAACAATGAGCCAGGCCGCGGGGGAGGCGGCTGCGCTCCTGTCCAGAACGAGATGGCTCCCAGAACCCAGTGCATGTCATCCTCTCATCGATCCCTGAGGCAATTGCCCCAGGAAGCGTCACCTTGGAGCCGGCGCGGTAAGCCGTGTTATGCGCTTGGCGCAGGAGGGCGGGAAAGATGCACAGAATTGCGCACTGCCTTCACATGAAAGGAGAGCATTTTGTAAATGGACAATGGGCGCGCCAGATGATTTCAATCAGCCTCCGTTTGTCAACGGCTGAAATCTCCAGGCGTCAGTTTCGTCGGGAAACGATGGTGCTGCCGGAGAGATTTGAACTCTCGACCTCTCCCTTACCAAGGGAGTGCTCTACCCCTGAGCTACGGCAGCGTTTGGGCAGTTTTGAAAGTGCCCGGCGTCAGGCTGGCTTTTGAGAAAGCTGCGGTTTCAGACGCAAGTCGCTGTTCCGGTCGGCAGCGCCGTCCGGAATGAGGGCGCTTTTGCCACAAGAGCCCCGGGGACGCAAGCTGTGTTTTGGTTTTTTTTGGTGGACACTGGCGGAGTTTCTGAAGAAGCTTCAGGAGCGCTTGCAGGGGCTTGATCTCGACCTGGATTTCAGCTGAAAGACCGGGTCCGGTGAAAAAGCCCGGACGCTGGAAGACCGATCCTATTGTCCGGTTGTCGACCGACCATGAGAGCGGTGCTGCGCGTGCATCGAAACGAGACGTCAGATAGGGCTTTCGACCGGAAAATGCGTGGAAAAGACAATAAAAACCGGGATGCTGGCGACCGGGCCCAAAAGACTGACACATCCGTCAATGCTGCCGCCAAAGACAAGCCTGCTGCTTCGAAAGAAGAGCGTCTTGCCGAAGCCTTGCGCGCAAATCTGCGCCGCCGGAAGGCCGCCGTGAAAGCCAGGAAGAGCGACTGACGGTTCCGGCGACACGCCGGGCGCTTTATTCCCATGCCACGAAATGGCCCGATCACGGACGTAGCGCTGCCTTGCATGGGCCGCAACTTGTGTGTAGACCGCAGGTTTGTGCATGTCTTCAAATGGGACGGCCGCTTGCAAAGGGCGGCCGGATGCGGGGTTTCATATGGATAGCATCAAGGTCGTCGGTGGCGCTGAGCTGAACGGTATCATTCCGATCTCGGGAGCGAAGAATGCAACGCTCCCCCTGATGATTGCCTCGCTCCTGACGGACGAAACGCTGACGCTGTCCAATGTTCCGAGGCTGCGCGACGTGGCGCAACTCATGCAGATCCTCTCCAATCACGGTGTCGACTATTCCGTCAACGGCAAGCGCAGCGGCCAGAACGATCTCTCCGGTCAGACATTGAACCTGACCGCCCGCGAGATCGTCGACACGACCGCGCCCTACGAACTCGTTTCGAAGATGCGCGCAAGCTTCTGGGTGATCGGACCGCTGGTCGCCCGCATGCGCGAGGCGCGCGTCTCGCTGCCTGGAGGCTGCGCCATCGGAACGCGTCCGGTCGATTTCTTCATCGACGGGCTGGCGGCGCTGGGTGCGGATATCGAGATTGAGGGCGGCTACGTGGTCGTCAGCGCGCCGGGCGGTCTGAAGGGCGCCCGTGTTGAGTTCCCCAAAGTTTCCGTGGGCGCGACCCACACCATCATGATGGCGGCGACGCTGGCAGACGGCGAGACCGAGCTGGTCAACGCCGCGCGCGAGCCGGAAGTGGTCGATCTCGCAAATTGTCTGAAAGCCATGGGCGCGAGGATCGAGGGGGCGGGGACATCCACCATCCGGATCCAGGGCGTTCCCCGGCTGCACGGCGCGCACCATGCCGTCGTGCCCGACAGGATCGAAACCGGCACCTACGCCATGGCCGTCGCGATGACAGGCGGCGACGTTCTGCTGCAGGGTGCACGCACCGATCTTCTGGAGAGCGCACTCGATACGCTGCGGCAGGCCGGCGCGGACATCACCCAGACCGATGAGGGCATCAAGGTCTATCGCAACGGCAACGGCATTCAGCCGGTTGATATCACCACGGAACCGTTCCCGGGCTTTCCGACAGATCTTCAGGCCCAGTTCATGGCGCTAATGACCAAGGCGGGCGGCCAGAGCCGGGTCACGGAAACAATCTTCGAAAACCGCTTCATGCACGTACAGGAGCTGGCCCGGCTGGGCGCGCAGATCCAGGTCGACGGCCGCACGGCCCTGATCGATGGCGTTTCGGAACTGCGCGGTGCTCCGGTCATGGCGACGGATCTCAGGGCGTCGGTCTCGCTGGTCATTGCCGGCCTGGCTGCCGAAGGCGAGACGACCGTCAACAGGGTCTATCACCTGGATCGCGGCTTCGAGCGGCTGGAAGACAAGCTGACGCGCTGCGGTGCTCAGATCGAGCGGATCTCGGGCTAGGTGACGCACCCGTAAATGAGACCGAAATGGCATGCTAAATGGCGAAACCACGTCAGGAAGGGTGTGCCGTGCCCGGACGGCTTGTCGCGGTGAGTGGTTCACTCCGCGTGGCGGCGTTCGATCACCCTGCCTCTGGTCGTAAAGGACGGCCCCGGTCCGCCGCTGCCGCTTGTCATGATTGCCTCCGCGATCGGGCTGAGCGCGGGCGCATCTGAACTCCACTCGACAATGAAGTTCGCACCGACACCGCCACTGGTGTCGTTTATGGGGATAAGAACCGTTTTTGACTGGAATGGTGCCAGCTCCAGCGGTTGTTCAAGCAGGCTGCGCAGCACCTTGCCGTCCTCGCCGTGATAGTCGACCCGCGTGAGAGTGATGGCTGTCTCGGGGTCGACATTGTGAACGGCAAGGGTCGCAGCAAGCAGGTCCGAGCGCTGCGGGTAGGAGAAGATCCTGGAATAGGCCGGCACATAGATGCTTTCGCCAAGGACCTTCTTGCTCATGTCCTGAGCCTGTCCGGCCGGTGCCAGAAGGATAGAAAGCGCTAGATAGAGGACCGGGAGCCTGAAATGCATTTGTATCCGCTGTGGTGTTGGAGAGCAAAGACCCGGTCACTGTCCAAGATGCCGCGCGTGATTGCAAGCTTGACCGCACAAAAGTGCAGGATGGAAACTCCGCTCCGGTGACTGCTGGATCGAGCATGGCAAAGGCAAGGGAAGCAACGTGATGGGTGCACAGACAATCCGGTTTCTGATCCAGGTATGCTTCGCCTTGGCCGGCATGCTGGCCGTTGTTTTCGTGCCGCCACCCTTCGGACCGACGGTCGGGTTGTTCCTGCTTGTCTTCGGGCTCTGGCTGGGCCGGCGCATGTTCAAGCGGCTCGCGACGTTGCAGGAAACAAAGGACGATCTGCGGCAACGCGTTGATGAAGGGCCTTGAGACCAAAATCCGCCGTCATTCGTGCGTTGCAAAATTCTCCAATCCGCTTTAGGTCAACACTCTTGGGATGCGGCAGGCTCCACCCTATATGCGGACTGCCCTAAAACGTACGAACGGATCAGAATTCGGACCGCCATGGCTCAACTGAAACTTGCCGCCCTCGACCAGGAAGATCTTGAGGTTCTTTCCGCACACATCCAGGATGCAGTCCTGACGGTCGCCGACATCCGCTTTCTTCCCAAGGAGAATAAGGCGGTGTTCGTGATGAACCGGTTCGTCTGGGACAAGAGGGCGGACAAGCGGAGCAAGGAACACGAACGGCGCAGATCCGCGCTTGCGTTTACCCAGGTCACCAACATGAAGGCGCAGAACATCCGCCAGGATGCAAAGGGTCTGGTCCTGGAATTGCTTGCAGTCACGTTCGAGAAGGGCGAGGAGCCGTCCGGCACGATCCAGCTGGCATTTGCAGGCGGCTCCAGCATTGCCCTGGAAGTCGAGTGTATCGAAGCACAGCTGTCGGATCTGGGCGCTGCGTGGGCAACTCCCAATCTGCCGCAACACGATCTGAGTTGACCGGCATCGCCGGTCGCGGCCGGCGCTTTGTTTCGCCAGCACGCCACAAACAAACTCTGAAACCATTATGGAGCCGCGCGTGGTCCATCGCCTGAACAAAACTGAAGCCGGCTTTGAAGCGCGGTTCGAGGCGCTTTTGTCGTCCAAACGCGAAGTGTCGGAAGACGTTGACCTTGTCGTGCGGGACATCATCGAGGCAGTCCGCAAAAACGGCGACCGGGCGGTTCTGGACTTTACCGCGAAATTCGACAGGCTCGACGCGGCTGACATGGCGGCCCTGACCGTTTCCGAAGAGGAAGTAGACCGGGCGGTCGGCGAGGTTCCGGCTCAAACGCTGGAAGCCTTGCAACTCGCGCATGACCGGATCAGCGCACACCATGCGCGCCAGATGCCGCAGGACGACCGCTATGAGGATGCGCTTGGCGTGGAACTCGGGTCGCTCTGGACTGCGATCGAGGCGGTCGGCGTCTATGTGCCGGGAGGTCTTGCGAGCTATCCGAGTTCAGTACTCATGAATGTCGTTCCGGCCCGTGTTGCGGGCGTGGAGCGCATCGTTATGGTCGTGCCCAGCCCTGACGGGGTTCTGAACCCGCTCGTTCTTGCGGCCGCCAAGGTTGCCGGTGTTACCGAAATCTACCGCATCGGCGGTGCGCAGGCGATTGCCGCGCTGGCCTTCGGCACCGAAACTATTGCCCCGGTCGCCAAGATCGTCGGCCCGGGAAATGCCTATGTTGCCGCCGCCAAGCGCCGCGTTTTCGGCACTGTCGGCATAGACATGATCGCCGGACCCTCCGAGGTACTGGTCGTCGCGGACGCTGAGAACAACCCGGACTGGATCGCTGCCGATTTGCTCGCCCAGGCCGAACACGACACGGCGGCCCAGTCGATCCTGATCACCGACAGCGCGGATCTGGCGCGAGAAGTCGAAAAAGCCGTCGAGGCTCAACTGAAGACCCTGCCGCGCGAAGAGGTTGCGCGGGCAAGCTGGGACGAATTCGGCGCCATTATCGTGGTCGAAGATCTGGATGCGGCCATGCCGCTCGCCAACCGGATTGCTCCCGAACACCTGGAACTGGCGGTTGCCGACCCCGAAGACCTGTTGAAAAAGGTCCGCAACGCCGGGGCGGTGTTCCTTGGGCACTATACGCCCGAGGCGATCGGGGACTATGTCGGCGGATCCAATCACGTGCTGCCGACGGCGCGCTCTGCGCGGTTTTCCTCAGGTCTTTCCGTTCTGGAATTTGTCAAACGCACCTCGATCCTGAAGTGTAATGCGGATAACCTGCGGGCACTTGGCCCGGCAGCGATAACGCTGGGCGAATCTGAGGGCTTGTCGGCGCATGCGCGCTCTGTTTCCATCAGGTTGAACATGTAATCGGGAGTTAAGAGGTTTCTCGCACATGAGCGATTCGCAACCGGACACCAGTTCGCAATCCGCCGGAGGGCGGTTGGTTGACGTTGTTCTGGACGAAGCCTCGATCGCGCGTTCGACACCGGAAGTGGAGCACGATCGCGCCGTCGCGATCTACGATCTCATCGAGGAAAATAGCTTCCAGCCCGTGGGGCATCCGGCGACAAAATACGTTCTCAACCTCGCTGTTGTCGAAAAGCGGCTCGTTTTTCGAATCAAGACGGAAAATGAGCAGGATGTCGTTACGCACGTCCTGTCGCTCACGCCGCTGCGCAAGATCGTCAAGGATTACGACCTGATCTGCGAGAGCTACTACGAGGCGATCCGCCATGCCACGCCCAGCCAGATCGAGGCGATCGACATGGGGCGCAGGGGTGTTCACAACGAAGGTTCCACGATCCTGATGGAGCGCCTGGAAGGAAAGATCGAAGTGGACATGCAAACGGCTAGGCGATTGTTCACACTCGTTTATGCCCTCCACTGGAAAGGCTGACACAGGTGACCGGGCCGGGCCTCCGTCCGACTGCGGTTCTTTTTGCCTGCGGGATGAATTCCGTTCGCTCCCCCATGGCCGAAGCCCTGACGCACAAGCTGTTCCCCGGCAGGATCTATGTCCGGTCGGCAGGCGTGCGCGAGGGCAAGACCGACCCCTTCGTGGATGCGGTGATGTCGGAAATCGGTATCGACATGAGCCGGCATCAGCCAAAGACGTTCGAGGGTCTGGACGAGTCCGGCTTTGACCTGATTGTGTCGCTTGCGCCCGAAGCCCACCACAAGGCCCTTGAGATGACCCGCACCGAGGCCGTGGACGTGGAATACTGGCCGACACTCGACCCGACGCTGGCAACCGGAAGCCGCGAGCAGATCCTGAATGAATACCGCGCCGTACGCGATCAACTGATGATGCGCATCAAGAAACGCCTCGACTGGTCACCGACCGCGGCAGACTGAATTTCTTTTTTGTAAGGAACCGAAAGAAAGGTTCACTTTCGCCTGCTAATCCGTTAGTTTCCCCGGCACCCGCGGGCAGGGCCCGCTTTAATCAGGATATCAAATGGCCAAAGAAGAAGCTCTGGAGTTTCCGGGCGTCGTAACGGAGCTGTTGCCCAATGCAACGTTCCGCGTAAAACTGGAAAACGATCACGAGATTATCGCCCACACCGCCGGGCGCATGCGCAAGAACCGTATCCGCGTGCTGGCGGGCGACAAGGTTCTTGTTGAAATGACCCCTTATGACCTCACCAAGGGGCGGATCACCTACCGCTTCAAATAGCGGGTCCGCGGTGTGATGCCGGCTGCAAGGTTCCTTCTCACATGACCGATGCTCCTCAGCTCATTCTGGCTTCTGCATCTCCGCGCCGCCTTGCGCTGCTGCAGCAGATCGGCCTTGAACCCGATCATCTCATGCCGGCGGACATCGATGAAACACCCAGGAAGCACGAAACGCCGCGGTCTCTCGCGCTGAGACTCGCAAGGACGAAGGCGGAAACCGTGCGCCAGTCCGCCGATGCCCTGGATGAGACGCAGGGCGGCCTCGTGCTCGCCGCCGATACGGTCGTGGCGGTTGGCAGGCGCGCCTTGCCCAAAGCGGAACTGACCGAGCAGGCACTCATGTGCCTCTCAATGCTTTCCGGCAGGGGCCATCGTGTTTTCACCGGCGTCGCCGTTGCCGAAGCAAACGGCAAGGTGCGGTCCAAGCTGGTTGAAACACGCATTCGTTTCAAACGCCTGTCGCGCAAGGATGTCGATGATTACATTGCATCCGGAGAATGGCGCGGCAAGGCTGGCGGTTATGCGATCCAGGGGCTGGCAGGCAGTTTCGTGGTCAAGCTCGTGGGATCTTATCCCTCCGTGGTCGGCTTGCCGTTGGTCGAGACCGTCAATCTCTTGACTGCGGCCGGGTACCCGGTGCACCAGGGCTGGGCCACCGCCGCAGCCTGACGTTTGCCCCGGTGACGGGGCCAGAACGAGGCACAAATCCGTGAGTGACAACAAGACATCAGAACGCCGCATGCGCCCGTGTCCGATCTGTTCGAAGCTGTCCACGCGGGAGGACTATCCCTTCTGCTCGGACCGGTGTGCGAAGATCGACCTGAACCGCTGGTTTACCGAAGGCTATACGATCCCTGTCGTGGAAACCGACGATATCGATGAAAGCAACTTTCCGGAAGAGTGACCTTGCGTGCCGGGACCCCTTCAGGTGACCCGGCCGTCGTTCAGAAAGCGCGGCACCGCCCGCTGAAGCAGTGCGCACTATGCCTTTCATTCTGCTGCAGAAATTATCTGGCTAAATTTATTTCCCACATTCCGGCAAGACCGCTTGCGGTTGCAGGAAATCTGTTCGAAGATTTGCCTTCACCGGCCAGTCGGTCCCCAACTCCCGGTCATCGCAGAGATTGCACGCAAGGAAGGCGTGGTTGCGATACGGCGTCGGGTCGCGGGACCGTGAGGCGCAGGTGCCTCTGAGCAAACAAACAGAATCAAGGGCGAGGGTCCGATGAAGAACCGTTTTCTGATCGCTTCGGCGCTGTGTCTGTCGACAGGACTGTCGACGGCGGCATACGCCGACTATTCACTTTCCATTTTGCATCTGAACGATCTGCATTCACGCATTGAATCGATCAACAAGTACGATTCCACCTGTGGTGCCGAGGACGAGGCAGAAGGCAAGTGTTTCGGCGGCATTGCCCGGATCAAGACCATGCTCGACCAGCGACGCGCGGAGCTTGAAGCCGAGGGCAGGAATGTGGTCGTTGTCGATGCCGGCGACCAGTTCCAGGGCTCGCTCTTCTACACCACCTACAAGGGCGACGCCGCAGTGGAATTTGCCAACGGCCTTGGTCTCGATGCCATGGTGGTCGGCAATCACGAGTTTGATGATGGTCCCGAAGTCCTGGCGAAATTCATCGACAAGGCCGAGTTTCCGGTCATTTCGGGCAACATCGATGTGAGCGCCGATCCGGCCTTGAAGGGCAAGGTTCCGGGGATCGTCATCCTGGAGCGGGGCGGCGAGAAGATCGGCATTGTCTCCGCGCTTGCCGAGGACACGTCCGAAACGTCCTCGCCGGGCGAGAATGTCCGCTTCATCCAGGCCGAAGACTACCTGAAGGGCGCTGTTGAGGGCCTGGAGGCCGCCGGCATTAACAAGATTATCGCGCTGACCCATATGGGCCTGTCCCGCGACATGGAAATCGCGGCAGCGGTTCCCGGCATCGACGTGATCGTTGGCGGACATTCGCACACACTTCTCTCCAATACCCAGGAACGCGCGTCCGGGCCTTATCCGGTCATGGTGACGAACCCTGACGGCAACGAAGTGCCGATTGTCCAGGCCTATGCTTACGGCAAGTTCCTGGGCGAGCTGGACGTGACCTGGGACGATTACGGAAATCTCCTGAAGGCTGAAGGCGAGCCCATTCTGCTGGATGCCTCCGTGACGCCGGATGAAGGCTTTGCGGCGCGTGTTGCCGAACTTGCAGCGCCGATCGAGGAACTGAAGGCCAAGGTCATCGGCTCAAGTGAAGGCGCGATCGACGGCGACAGGGGCTCTTGCCGCGCCGGAGAATGCCAGATGGGCAATCTCGTGGCCGATGCGATGCTTGACCGCGTGAAAGACCAGGGCGTCCAGATCGCGATCCAGAACGGCGGCGGTCTGCGCGCCTCCATTGACGGTGGCGAAGTCACCATGGGTGAAGTGCTGACCGTGCTGCCGTTCCAGAACACGCTGTCCACCTTCCAGCTGAAGGGATCGGACGTTGTGGCCGCGCTGGAAAACGGTGTCTCCCAGGTCGAGGAGGGCGCAGGGCGCTTCCCGCAGGTTTCCGGCATCAAATATTCCTGGACCCGCAAGAAGGACCCCGGCGCAGGCCGTGTCCTGCTGGTGGAGGTCATGGAAGACGGCAACTGGGTTCCGCTTGATCCTGACAAGGTTTATGGCGTTGTGTCCAACAACTACATGCGTGGCGGTGGTGACGGCTACAAGGTCTTCGCCGAAAACGGCATGAACGCTTATGACTTTGGCCCGGGCCTGGAAGTCGTCGTGGCGGATTACATTGCCGCAAAGGGCGGCTATGCGCCCTTCACCGACGGCCGGATCACCGAGCAGTAAACAACCCGGTCTTTGCCGGATAACGAAAGCGCGCCGCACGACGACGCGCTTTTTTTGCAGTGCCGGTTTCCTGCGATTGGCCTGGCCAGGGTGCCGGTTCGTCGCGCCGATGTGTCGTTGATCTGATGCATTGGCAAAGGACTGGACTCCGTGTTCTCAAATCTGGAGGGTTCACCTCTCCATCGTCATCCCGGGCGCCGCAGAGTGCGAACCGGGATCGGAGAGGCACAGGCCGCCGGTTCCTGAAAGTCTGTCCCGGCACTTCGGGTCCTCTGGCCCCGGTTCTCCGCCCGGCGCTCGTCCGGGTTTTTCTCGGGTGGCCGTTAGTCTTTGAAAGTCAAAGGCATGGCTTGCCTGATCAAGTCTGGATTTGACTGAGCGGGGGCGAATTTGCGGTCCCTGTTCCCCACGCGGCTTCATCCTGAGGAAGCGCGCGCGCTGTCTCGAAGGATTGGCAGCAAGACCTGAACGGGCGGTCTATCCTTCAAGCCCGCGCGGTGTTCTGCACTTCGTGACGCGGCGGTGTGAGCGAGAAACCGGCCCAGCCCGGCGCGAGCCGGGGGCAGGGTGGCATTGACGCTCGTGCGGTGTCAGAATCCTGCTTTGCGAGACGCCCCGATAAGTCGCGGAAAGGTCATGTTTTTCAGCGTCTTGAGGCCTTCGGCGGGCGATGCCATCCACATCGCTCATCAAGCTCAAAAAACTTTGCCGGAATGCTGGACAAGGTCTGAGCGAGCCTCTATAAGGACCGGGCTTTCAACGAACGGAGCACCGCTCCATTCATCTGCAAGCGCGCCCAGATAGCTCAGTTGGTAGAGCAGCGGATTGAAAATCCGCGTGTCGGTGGTTCGATTCCGCCTCTGGGCACCATTTACCCTCTACATACCTTCTCATAGCACACACCGAACTTATAAAATTCAATGAGTTAGAGGATTCTGCTGCTCATAGCGACACACTGATCCTCCCCCTTTGAATGGGAACAGACTAACCTCAAAACGAGGAACATTCAGGGGAGCAGGTCACTGCGGATCCCCTCACGGCCCCATAATTTCCGGACTGGTCTTGGAATGTGCGGCCAGTCCGCATTGCGCCGCCATTTGGGTCGTTCGACTATTGTCCTGTTGTTCCCAAAAGCAGCCGTTCGTTGGGATCAGAGCAAATGACCGGGATGCGGGACGAAGTTGCCATTCATCGCGAATAACCAAGGGTCAGCTTCGGTGAAGTGAGCTATCTAGTCGGCAAGGACCCTTTCGAAAGCTGGTCGATCTTCGGAGAGCTTCACGTAGCTTTTACATGCCGGAGAGCTAGCGAGGTCATCAATGCGGTTGATCACCCGAAGCACAACAACAATCATGGTGTCCGCAGCTTAGAACCAGAGTCGTATCAATCGCGGACAATATGGTTGTGCATTTCATTGACATATTGGTGACCTACCAAGAAAGTGTTAGCGAACGGATCACTTCGCCGAAACGGCGAGTCGCGCGCACCTTGTGTGAATCATTGTTGATTGCCACCGGGTGATACATGTATTTCGGGTAAGAGTATGAAAGCATTAAATCTTCGGCGGCACCACCGACTTCTTCTCTGGTTGTTCTTCGGCACAATCTTGGTCGTGAATTCAGCGATTGCGCAGGAAACCACTCCGGAGCGTTCGGACTACACAATACCGGATGATCTGCTCTCCGTAAGTGAGGGACGAGAAGGCTTTTCTGCTGAGCAGAGCCAAAGCTACCGGCAAGCCTACGACGGGGAAACTCTGACGACGTCGCACAATGCCGGTAATTATGCAGCGTCTCGCCTGAGTGAAAACCTTCCCACCGCTATTGTGCATCGATACGGACCCGTCTCGGAACTCGAGTACCAGCTGATGCCCGAAATTGGCGATGTCAGGGCCACCACTATTCTTGGCACGATGACTTTGAATGAGATGATGCAGGATGAAAGGTCCCGGTTAAAAGCAATTGCGGTCATTCACGAGGGAAAAATCGTTTTCGAAGAGTACATCGGTATCCGCGATTGGGACAATCATCTTTGGGCATCCGCCACCAAGATTCTGGTCGGCACGCTCGCGTTCATGGCAAGCAAGGAGGGCCTCATCGACCTTGACGCACCTGTTTCTCAATACGTGCCGGAGCTTGGAGACACACCGTGGGCCAACATCAAAGTTGCCGATGTCCTGCATCAGCGATCTGGTCTCGACATAAGTGAAAGTCGACTGGGCAGCTCACCAGATCATCCAGTCAGTCTTTTTTACGCAATTGGCTTTGGGGATCCGAATATTCCCGATGGTCTGTCACTTATGGATGCGCTGAAAAGTGTAGAGACTAATGTGGAGCCTGGCAGTCGGTTTGAATACGCATCGCTCAATACCTACGTCACGACGCTGATCCTGCAAAGCGTGACCGGGAAACCTTTCGAAGACCTGGTCACCGAGCGTATCTGGAGCAAGGCGGGCATGGAGGGGGTTGGTGTTTTGGGTCTCACCGTCGGCGGTGAGCCCTCTTCGCCGGGCGCTTTCGCTGCACGACTTCGGGATCTGGCACGATTCGGAATGCTCTTCACACCTAGCTGGGACGTGGTTGCGGGGGAGCGTGTGGTTTCAAAAGACTACTTCGCAAAAGCCAAAGCCGCCGCTGAACCCGAAATCTATGGTGAGGATTACATGAGCAAGCGCCTCCTCAACGACTTTGGCGAAGGTGGCTTTGGCGCCTCCTACCAGTGGGATGCCGTGTTCCCGGATGGAGATCTGTACAAGTCGGGACGGACGGGTCAGTGCCTCTATGTATCACCGGAAACCGATACAGTGGTGGTCTACTACTCCTCGTCTTACCAAGCAGAAGTTTGGGTCCACGCCTACGCTCGCGAGATCGTCAAGCAGTTGTTCCGCTGAATAGGTCTTGCAGGGATTTAAAGCGCACGTCACAGCTGGCTCGTCCAGTGATGCGCAGTGCGATGGTGGAAACCGACGTTCGTTGCAGAGCAGCAAGTTGGCAAGGTTGGGCTCGTTCCGGTCCTTCGCTGAGGTTCACACCAACGTCCGCTCCAGGCCGAAAATGACCATGTTGGGAAACGGTCCCGGGGCTCACTGGTAAACGCCTGCGATCCACTCACGGCGCACCGCAGCACCGCCCTGGCCCTCCCCAATCAAATCGAATGATGCTCGGCAGCCGTCGCGTTGCTTTGCCGCAACCACGCGGACACATCGTCATCCGTGCGCCCTACACTAAGCTGTTCAGTCGATCATCTCGGGTTACGGTCCAATACAAATGCCAAATAGTCCGGATCTGTATCGGTAATCGGCAGCGCCTTAATAGCCGCAACCTCGAAAGGATGCATTTTCTTCGCCAACTCAAACAAAGGCGCTTTGCTCGCTTCTTCGATTTTAAAGAGCAGTTGGTACTCGACATTTTCCGTGTACTGTCCTTGCCACAGGTAGCCAGTTTTCATGGGCGCGGAGATATTGAAAGCCTTGGCCAGGCCACTCTCGATTGCTGCCCTGCCAATCTGCAGGGCGACGTCTTCGCTTGGGCAATTGACAATCACGAAGAAAAGCCGGCTTTCACTCATAAGTGCCTCCTTCCAAGGCGTTGGCTGCAGGCGCAGACAGATCGGTTAGGTCAATCCCAATGACTGGTTAGGTCTTGCCGGTCTCTGCGGTGGCGCACCTGTCGATGATGGACGTCCGCTTTGCACTACCGTCTTAGACATTCTACGGCTCCCGATCGGTGTGCAAGACCGAACTGTCGTTACAATTGAGTCAGATAGCCGATTTTGTGAACCTGTCGGACCTTTGATCGAAGGGTAGTCACGGCGCATAGCGGGCATTGTTCTTGTCTACGACGAACGTCCGCTTAGGTCCGTAATGCCCGATTTCGTCCACGCCCTGTCCTCGGCCGGACGCCTTCGTTGCGGCTCCCAGCGAACGTTTGCCGCAGGTCGACAAAGAAGCCGTGCATCGGATGGAAGATGCGATGATTTCGTGCACATCCGAAATCAACATGACCCTGCAGAATTTGTCGTTGGGGATATGCCGCTTGATGTCTACACTTCACTTGAGGTGTATCGAGATGAGGAATGGCATAGTCAAAGCGCTGTATTTTGTCACCGGCATGGTTTTCCTGCTCGTTTCGCCAAGTGTTGGACTTGCGTGTGACATCTGCGGCAAATCTGTTGATTTTGTTTTTGACTCAGCGGTTACCGTTTGCACGGACCAGTGCGCAACGAACGAGTATTCAGGTCTTTTCAGAAAATTCTATATTTCGAAAGATGGATTAAAGATCTTTGTCTTCACCGCGCCGAAGAAGGTAAAAGCTCGTTTATTTGGGCAATGGAATGAAAATGGATCCGCTGGCATGGAGAAATACACGCTCTCGGAAAACAGGGTGATACTAGATACCCAGGTCGAAAATCTAAATATTCGCGAAATAATTGCGGTGACGGGAGATTCTTGTGATTATTCTGTAATTACAACAATAATGAAAGAATCTGAGATAAAAGACGTTGGAACAAGAATAAAGAACGAAAACTGCAAGGTCAGCGATGGATACGTGTTTCCCGGATGAATTCGAGAAACTGAATGATCGAGCTTTTGGTTGCGCGAGAGAGTAAATTGAAAAATTCAGGTTTTTTGAAGATGCACTTCGGTTTCCGCTGCAACCCCGACTTGGATGCTTGGTGATATCGGTCACGTGGCCGCAAGTTGTGGCGACAGTCATCGGAAAGGATCGCCTGAACAGCCGCATTGTCGATCCACCGGACACGCACTCAGACCGCAGCAAATGTCTTCATTCCGCCCTCTCTTCGCTTTCGCTGCATTCTGAATGAATGTCGGTTTTCGGGTTCTTGTCCTAACTTGCTGAACTTCCGAAATGTGGGCGCAAAGCGGAAGTTCGTCGGCGGAGGATACAACGTCCGCTCCGGACCGTTTTCGACCAGGTCACGTTTGGGCAGGAAGCAGTCGTCCGCTGCGTTCGAGGTGAACGGAAGCTACGCAGGCGGGCCAAACTGCCATATGGTTAGGCGGTCTGATTGACCGCTTTTAGTTTTTCTGTTCTGCAGGGAGGTGGGCAGGCACATGACGCTTTCAGGGCCCAGTTGGCGGATAGGAAGAAGGCGGTTCGCCGAATCGCACCGAAACCCTGTAACGATCCCATTCAAAGGTTGGTACTTTCGTCCCGACTCACGGAGCCGAAATTCAAACGCCCGCCGAGTCCCGCCACCATGACGCCGCAGCCCAAAGGCTTTTACCTTCTCTTCCTCGTTGAACTGTGTGAGCGCTACGGCTTTTATACGGCCGTATTTCTCCTTGTTCCCTATGCCGTCAGCAGGATTGGCTTTTCCGAGGTCGAAGCGTCGCTGCTGTATGGCACCTATACGGCGCTGATCTATTCGACGACCTTTGCCGGCGGCATCATCGCTGACCGCTTGCTCGGTTTCCGCGCGGCAACACTCATCGGTCTTGCCATCATGGCCAGCGGCAGCCTGCTTCTCGCCACCGGCGTGAAGGCAGCTGCGTTTGTCGGCCTGGCCGCGCTGCTGGTCGGCAATGGCTATTACAAGCCCAGCGTCTCCAGCCTTTTGGGCCTGCTTTACGAAAAGGACGATCCCCGGCGCGACAGCGGCTACACGCTTTTGTACATGGGCATCAATATCGGTGCCGGCGGCGCGGCACTTGGCGCGGGGCTTCTGTCGCGCGACTTCGGCTACCACACAGCCTTCCTCGTCGCCGGGCTCGGTAAATTGCTCGCTTTTGCTGCGCTGCTGGCGGGTGGTCGCGTGTTTCACAATCTCGGTGCCGCACCTGCTGACCGGCCGCTGATGCGGGCAGACTTTGCCGGGCTCCCAAACCTTTTGTGGCTTGCGGTCGGTACAATCGCTCTGGTCGTGCTCAGCAACTTACTCCTGTTTCATGCCTTTGCCGCCGGCGAGACCATCGCTGTCGTCTGCGCCGCGGTTTTTGGTTTTTTCCTTTTTGCGGTTCTGCGCCTGGATGCAAAAAGCCGGCAGCGTGCGCTTGTCATGCTGATGCTCTTTGCCTTCGGTGTCATTTTCTGGGCGGTCTACAACCAGGATGCCGATACGATCCTGCTCTTCATCGCTCAGGGAGTCGATCGGACTGTCATGGGCTTCGAGATCCCGTCGAGTTCTTTCCTGTCGCTCAATTCGCTCGTCATCATCATCGGTGCGCCACTGATGTCGATCTTGTGGTTCCGGCTCGCGGGGCGTGACATAACGCCGTCCGAAAGCGTCAGGTTCGCCTTCGGACTTCTGCTGCTCGGTGCGGCCTATTGCTCGCTTGCGTTGGCGCCTGCGGGTGCTGGCGGGCTGGTATCACCCCTGTGGCTGATAGTTTTCTTTTTGCTGTTCAGTGTCGCGGAGCTTTTGGTTGAGCCAATCGGACTCTCCATGGTAAGTCGCCTCGCCACCCGTGAGTTGATGGGCTTTGCCATGGGCATGTGGTTCATGACTCACGCGCTTGGAAACTACGGCAGTGGCCTACTTGCGAAGCTCGCGGCGGTTCCCGAGGATACCGAGCCGGCCGGCAAAGTGACGACAAGCCAGGCGGCGTTTCTCGACTATGGCCTGCTCGCCCTGGCCACCGGTCTATTGCTGATTGCACTGCTGCCGGTGATTGCCCGATGGCGCGATGCAACGGACGACACCAAAGGGGACACGTGAGGAGGCTTTTGGCCGATCACGCGGTGGCTTTGCGACGAAAATCCACGCCAGAGCAGACGGTCAAGGAGGCCCTCTCGGGTTTGTCCTGACAGGCAGCGAGATCTCGGAGGAGAGTGCCCCGCCTTTCTGGAGATGCCTTGCAGCAAGCCCCGACTGTTTCTTGCCGACATGGGATACGATCGCGATGCCGCGCGTCAAATGAAACTCACGCCCGCACGACCATCACCGAGCATTTCGCGTATTTGGCAAGTTTTCCGCCGTTTGACGGCCAGATATGGTCAATGACATTCGGCACGTGGCTTGCCATGATGACGAGATCGGAGCCGGTTTTGCTGATGGCCCGCATCAGCGCATCGTCGATCTCAAGCGTCGGATCATGCGCGATCGTGGCATATGCCGACGTCTCTATGCCGTGCCGGGTTGCTTCTGCCGCGGCAAACGCGCCGAGTTTGTGTGCGAACTCGTCAGGATTATGCGCCACTTCACTGGGCTGGGATGACGTGACACCCACGTAGACAACGGGAACGCCGTAGTGTTTTGCAAGATCAGCGGCGCAGTCCAGCGCGGCACCCAGTTTTTCGACATGCGCCAGATCAACCGGCGCCATGATATGCTTGAACATCGTTTTTGTCCCTGGTTACAGGTCTGCATAGGCGCTTTGCGCACACCGCCGAAGCAAGGAACCTGAGCCTGCAGATCGGGCCGGATCATTCCGCCCGCAGCATTCCGGAAAGGGTAATCACGTCCAGTCGCCGGAAGCAAATCTCTTGGCTGTAGCAGGCCTCAGAATCGGTCCTCGGCCACACGAGCATGTTCCGGGGCTCTTTGATCCATCCACGCCGATTGGCATTGCTGGGGTACAGGCTCATTTATGGGTCCGTACCCTCGTCCGACGAGCGGGTCGCATCGGGCGATCGGGTCTTGGTTCGATGCGATAGAGCGCGCTGAAACCCACAAGAAACCATAGCGGACCACTCAGCGGGACAGGGCCGTCTTTCGGCGCCGGTATTAGAATTGCAGAATTGCAGAATGGCAGCACGAAAGATCAGCTGCCGTGCAGGGAAACTTCCCGGTCGATCGCAGGCGCTGTCTCCGAAAGGGGAAGCCGGACGACCAGGCTCAATATGCCGTCCTGCATCTCGGCGCGAACCGAGCCGTTGCTGCCAAGACAGAGCTGCTTCACGATGGAAAGGCCAAGCCCGCTGGAATGGGTGTTGCGTCCCCGCGTCCGGCTGTGCGACACGCGAAAAAAACGGTCAAACAGGAAAGGAACATCCTGGGCGGGCAAGTTCCGAGCGCCATTTCTGAATGAGATCTCTATCCATTGCGGCGCATGTTTTGAAAAAGCGATGCAGCATTCCGCGTCCGGGTCGGCGTATCGCAGCATGTTCGACATCAGGTTATCGACAATGTGGCGCAAGGATTGCCCAGATAGGGCAAGCGATCTGTCGGCCAGCGCATCGTTGACCTGCACACTCAGCTGAAGGCCCTTTGCCTGAAACTGGGTCTCCCAACGACGCCGCAGATCTTCCAGAACAAACTGCACGCTGACGTCCTGGCACGAGGCGTTTTCATCCTCTGGCGAGAGGTCCAAGGCCTCAATGGAATGGGTCAGTGTCGTCAGGTGATTGAGCTCATCCGACATGAGCGAAAAGAACTTCGCGTCGGCTTGAAACACACCGTCCTCCAAGCCCTCGGTGTAGCCGCGCAGGCTGGTGATCGGCGTCCGCAATTCGTGTCCGAGATCAGCGAGATAACGTGCGCGGCGCTCTTCTTCCTGCTGCAGTGCCGCGGCAAGCGCGTTGACCGTGTCTGCCAGCCTCCCGACCTCTCCGGACTGGGTCTTTGCGCGAACGCTGTAATCACCTTGCCTCAACCGTTCCGTGGTTCGGGCAAGCACGCCAAGCGGGCGGACAATCAGCAGCGTCACTCCAACGGACGCGGCGACAGCGAACACCAGTCCGACAGAGATGCTTGTCCAGAGTTGACGTTCGACTTCGTCCACGAACATGGCATGAACCTGGCCGGGCTCGATGTTGAATGTTGACATCAGGCGATCGGAGTAGGTTGTGCTTTGGCCAAGGAAAAGCCAGTACCAGGCAACGCCGAGCATGAGAACAATCGCAGTGTTCGCCGCAATCATCTGAAGCGTCAACCAGGGCAACCGGTCCAGGCGGTGTCTCACGATATCATGCGCTCCAGGTCCGCTGTGGCCGCGAACCGGTAGCCAAAACCGCGCACCGTTTCGATCATCGAGCCGGTTTCGTCTCCAAGTTTGGTGCGCAGATTGTGGACGTGAACATCTATTGCCTTCGGCCCGACGGCGGCATCATTCCCATAAAGAAGCGCGATGAGCTGGCCTCGCGACAAGACGCGGCTCGGTTGCTCCAGAAGGCGCCGCAGAATTTTGTGCTCGTATGGGGTCAGCGCGATCGTCCGGCCACACAGGCTGCAGGTCGGCTGATCGAGGTCCAGTTTCAGCGGTCCGACTTCGACCACATCATCCCGGCACGCCGTGGGCATTTGACTGCGGCGCAGGATTGCCTGAATGCGGACAACCAGTTCGCGTGGGGAGAAGGGTTTGACGACATAGTCATCCACCCCGGCTGCAAAGCCCTGGAGCACATTGCTTTCCGCGCCGAGTGCCGTCAGCAACAGGACAGGTGTCTGGATGCCTTGCGAGCGCATTGCCTCGACAATCTCAGTCCCGGATCTGTGCGGCAGCATGACATCGAAGATACAGAAGTCGAATGTATCGGTCAGGGCCGCCTTGTAGCCTGTCAAACCATCCTGGTGCTCGACGACTTCGTGGCCTGCACTTTCAAGATAGGCGCTCAGAAGATTGAGAATGTTCTCATCGTCTTCGACCACAAGAATTTTTGCCTTGGCAGCGATGTCACCCACCTTCCCGGATGCGTTCTTGGACAGGAAGCAGGGTGCAATTGTTTGCATGGTGCGTCCAATAACGTTCCGGAGACAACAAGTTGATTGGGGATGCGCCGGCATCAACCGGACGCCGGCGCACGCGGCAAAACCCTATTGTTCCAGAAGCGCTTCGCGGGAGGTGGCGAATATCACTTTCCAGTTTGACTCGCCTTTTGAGATAACGGTCTCGGTGTCGGCGAGGAAGAGCTTGTTATGGGCCGCCGGGCTGCTGTTGAGATAAAGCTGGCCGTCGACGATGGCCCATAGATCGGGTTGGGTCGGCACTTTCTTGCCCTTGCTGGCTCCCGCCGAGCACCATCCTCCATAGGCCGGTGCATATTTCGCGGGGTCAGCATCAAAAAGCGCCTTGTTCTCCGCGGAAGCAAAATGCCAGGTCGCGCCCTGATACTCAGACGCAAATTCCGCAGACCCGGGCGTTGGCGCTCCAACAGTGTGATAGGCGACGACATCGGTCCCTCCGACAACGGCATCACCATCGACGTAATGCTCGTCAACGGCGAGCGCCTGATTTGCCATAAAGCTCATGGCCATTGCCATGGAAACCGCCGCGATGTTCTTTCCGTAGGTCTTCATTGGTTACGTCCTTGGATCTGTGTTTTGACAAACTCTGAACGAGAAGTGCTTCCGTGCGTCTTCCCAGGACATCGGGTATAATTCAGCGGGGTTTTGGGGCGGTTTGTGATGGGTTAGCTTTCGGTTAGGATCAGCCGGCAATCCCGTTTGTGCGGCTTCACACTGCAAGCGAGCCTTTGGCTTTGCGTGTGGCGAATTTGCGATTCTGGGCGGCAAAGGGCGTTCGCCGATCCGCCTGGTTTCCCGTAAACAATCCCCCGGGATTTGAACCAGCAGCAATCCTGGCCAACGCGAAGATTGGCGCATTTGTTGAAGAACGGCTCCATGGCACGCCTATCTTTCCAGGTGCACACAGTATCTGGCGCTTGCAATGAACATCATTTTGAATGGCGAAGCTGCCAAGGTCCCGGAGCACTGGGCGGATGAAACCCTTCTGCACGTTATTCGAGAGTATTTCGAACTGGTTGGCGCGGTTTCCGGGGCGACGCTGGACCACATTCCGAACCCTGTTCTTGTGGAACTCGTTCCTCCCGATCCGAAGGACCCCAAGACGCCGCAGGGAGACCTGTCTTCCGTCCGTGAAAAGATCGCGGACAAGCAGCGTCAACAGGAAGATGCAGCCAAGAGAAAGACGGGAGGCGTTTAGATGCCCGGTCGTCCGCGCGGCGCCTCCGGTACAGGAGCACCGCCTCCTCCGAAACCTGCATTGATCTTGCGTTTCTGCACATTGGTGCTGGTTGGAAACGCCGTCAGGCCCTCGTGGAACGGAGACTTGATGCAGGCAGGATCGGTTTCAGTGGCATCGCCTGTGACGGCGAACGCCTGGCAGCGGCATCCTCCGAAATCGATGTCCCTGCGCGGGCACGCCTTGCAGCGGTCTGACATCCAGTCCATTCCCCGGTAGGCATTGAAACTGTCGGACTCTTCCCATATGGCCTGAAGTGATCTGTCGCGCACGTTCTCGAAGCTAAGGCTCGTGATCGATTGCGCCGCGTGGCATGGCAGCATCATGCCGTCAGGCGCGATCATGAAGGCGTCCTTGGCCCAACCACCCATGCAGGGCTTGGGATAATCGGCGTAATAGTCCGGCGGAACGAAGTCGATGTTCAGGACACCTGTCAGCTCTTCCCGGGCCCGGGTTACGAAGTCGATCTGCTCGGCAACCTGCTCGCGGTCGGGCAAAAGGGCCGCCTTGTTGAGCTCCGCCCAGCCGTAATACTGCACATTTGCGATCTCCAGACGTTCTGCATCCAGCTCCAGCGCAAGGTCGACGAATGCCGGGACTTCCGCGATGTTGATCCTGTGGATCGGCGCATTGATCGTCAGCGGAAGGCCAAGCATACGCGCCTGATGGGCGGCTTCGCGTTTTTTCTCAAAAGCGTTCTTGTAGTGACCGATCCTGAACGTTGTCTCGTCGCTCGCACCCTGAAAACTGATCTGGATATGATCCAGTCCGGCATCCTTGAGAGCCTGCAATCGGTCTGCCGTAAGCGTGACAGCGGCCGTGATCAGGTTGGTGTAAACGCCGTCGGCCGCGAGGCAAGCGATGATGTCTTCAAGATCCGGCCTCAGTGTCGGCTCACCTCCCGAAAGATGCACCTGCAGGATGCCGAGGTCGGCGGCCTGTCTGAACACGTCGAGCCAGGTGGCCGTGTCCAGTTCCCGGTCGGCTTTGAGAAGTTCAAGCGGATTGGAGCAATAACCGCATTGCAATGGACACCTGTGTGTGAGTTCCGCAAGCAGCCCGAGCGGGGTTTCGGCTTTGCCGCTCATGGCATATCTCCGGTCTGGTCGGCGAGCCTGATCAGCAGCCTGTCGCTCCAGTCCTGGAGAAACTCCAGGACATCGCCCAGGATTTCTGAACGGGGCGCATTGAATTCCTTCGATAGCGCACCGGCAATCTCCCCAATGGAGCTGCCTCCGTTGCAGTTCTGCAGGATCAGCACACTGATATCGTCCGGCCAGAGAACTTTTTCAGGTGCGAGCACCACCCAGCTGTCGCGTTTTTCATTGAAAACGAGGCGCACGTGTGCGGGCAGTACCGGAATACTGTCTGTTGTCAGGATTGTCCGTTCGCGTGCCGCCGTCACTGCCTGCCGCCACCTTTATTGTCTCGTGTCTTCCTCGCGCGGGCAGAACGCACCGGGCGGAATGCTGCCGGGTGAAACGTAGGCGTGCTGGAGCGCGTCCAGCATCGCCCACAACAGGTCGCACTTGGCAAGGAGGGCGTCGACCGCATCGGCCTGCTTGTCCGGCGTGTCCGCCCAAGCAATCACGAGTGAAAGCGCGTGTTCCGCATCCCGTGGAGCCTGTTTCAGCCGTGGTGTGAAATAGGCCAGCGTGTCCTCGGTGATATAGTCGTATCGGGCGAGCATCGCGGGCACGCGTTCACCGATTGCGACCGGCGAGAACAGCTCTGTCAGGGAAGAGGCGACGGCAACTAGCAGCGACGAATTTGAAACAAGATCGAGATAGGCGCCGACGGCGTATCGCGTTGCAGGCAGGGCGTATCTGCGCGAGCGCACCATACCGGTATCGAGGCCCAGCCCTTCCGCGAGCTTGAGCCATCGCTTTATGCCGCCATCCTGTTCAAGGCTGTCACTGCCGTCGTGATCGACGATACGCTTGATCCATTCACGCCGGAACGCAGGGTCGTCAGAGCGTGACAGGATGATGCTGTCTTTCTTGGGTATGGCGTCCTGGTAGCAGAAGCGGTTGAGGGCCCAGGCCTGCATCTGAGCCTTGCTGAGTTCACCCGCATTCATCATTTTATGGAACGGATGATGGATATGGTAGCGGTCGAAACCCGCCGTTCGCAAAACGTCGGTCAATTCGGCCGGCGAGAGCAGCTTGCCATGCGCCCTGATGGTATCCGCTGCCGTCTCCGGGACACCGCTGCCGATCGTCTGCGAAGGAGCAGCGGGATGAGAAAGGGCAAGATCAGTCATAACTCCAGCTCCATTCCGTCATGGGCGATTTCCCAGCCGGCGGCCCGGACCGCAGATGCTTCGCCGGACTGCGGGTCGAGGACAGGGTTGGTGTTGTTGATATGGATGAAGACACGTCGCTTCAGATCGACGTCGGCCAGGCCCGCCAGGCTGCCCTCCGGCCCGCTCATGGCAAGATGACCCATGCGTGCACCGGTTTTCGAGCCAACACCGGTGCGGGCCATTTCATCGTTTTCGAACACGGTCCCGTCGAACATCAGGCACCCTCCGCCGGAGATCCGTCGTTTGAACGCGTCTTCGATTGCCGCACAGCCCGGCACATAGAACAGTGTTTTGTGAGGCTGGCCGGCTTGTGCGTTTTGGCGGATCGCGAGGCCGATCGTGTCTCCGCCGGATGTGCCGAAATCCTTCTTGTCCGGGTCCTCGAGAAACAGTGCGACCTTTCCCGGAACGCTGAAAGTCTCAATGGTAAGTCCGATCGAACCATCTGGGCCGTGAAGGTCGGTTATACCCTCAAGCGCCAGCTCGCGGCGTTCGACATAATCCGGATTGAGCACCTGAAAGATGCTGTTGGATGCCAGTGTATCGAGAACCCGTCGCGTTGCGTAGAGCGTGAACGGCTCCCGCTCGCGCAAGGACAGCAGACCCGCGATGTGATCGACGTCCGCGTTCGTGAGAACGACGACCTTGATCGGGGTCGACCGCAACGGTGCATCGGCGGAGGGCTGCAGTTCCGGCGTTGCGGCGATCTGCTGTCGGATGTCCGGAGATGCATTGAAAACGGCCCAGTTCCGGCCATCGGCACTCGCAGCGATGCTGGACTGCGTTCTGGCTAGGAACCCGGGCCGGTTTTCACGAACCGCGCGGCTGAGAGGCGCATTACAATTCCACTGCGGGAAGCCGCCTCCGGCTGCCGCACCCAGAACCCTGATTTTCATCGTGGCTCTTGCTTAGCCGCGAATTACTTGCGCTTGCAGGTGCCGATTTCGGCGGGCATGTAGCGCGTGACTTCGAAACCGGCTTCGGTTGCTTTCGTGGACGGCTTTTTCCAGGTTTTCATGTTTTTCCTCCTCTAAGCGATTTTCGCGCTCAAAATCTAACATGTGCGCCCGGATATGTAACCGGTACTTTGGTGCCGGTATCGCTGCAGGCCCGGCGGGCTTGGCAAGGCGCGGCTGCACGTTCCCGGAAATTGAAAGTAGGAGTTGAAAAACGAGGCGACGTCTGGTTGCATGGCGGTTGCGGGGACCTTCCAGATACGGAGACACAAGTGAAACTTGTCTGGTACACCGCGCTGGCAGTGATCGCGCTGCTTTTCACCGGAACTCTTTACGTCACCAATCAGCTCTCTGAACGGATCGCCAGACTGGAACTGGCGGCCGAAGATAACCTTGCCAGTCGGATCGAAAGGCTGGAACTTGTCAAGCAGACCGAGGTTGCTGCGTTCGTCAAGGGCCTGTCTGTCCTGTGCGGTCATCAGGAGCCCAAAAAAGACCTTTTTGATTTTGATGCCGAACAGGGGGCTGATCTTTACACCGCCAATCTGAACGGTGTCATTCTGGTGACGCGGCTCAAGGACTACGGATTGAGGCCGGAAAAGTCCTTTTGTGACACCGAACTCGGTCAGTTCATCTCGCAGAACGGTCTCTAGGTGATGGAAAGGGGGTAGAAGTTCTCCGGCTTCCCGGCCGCGTCGCCCCAATCGCGTCGCCCCAGTCGCGTTGGAACCGCCTCTGCAACTGGATACGGCAGAGGCGGTCGCAGTTACCGGCACCGTTGGCGCGGTCACGGTCAGACGAACAGGTCGTCTCTTATCTGGTCCGCATCGATTTGTTCGTCCAGAACCGCGAAGTCTGAAATGACACCGTCGAATTGGTTGCCGGTCCAGCCGATTTCACCGGTCGGGCTGCTCCAGCCGTTTGCGCCGATCATCAGATATTCCTCGTTCCCGAGCCAGTTGGATTCGAAATCATCATCCCGAGCAACGGCAACTCCGTCGACATAAAGGATCGCGCCGTCGTCGCCGAACGTGAAGGCGAAGTCGTGTTCCTTGCCGACTTCGAAGACATCTTCCGCCTTGAGCCAGAGCGAACTGGTTTCATCCTGAAAGCGCACTTTGATGTCGCCGTCCTCGGTCACAAAGGCCGTGAGATGGCCGCCGGTGACGTAACCGCTCGCATCTTTGGAGAACAGCGCGTCCCAGCCGCTGATTGTATCGGCCTTGAACGAAAACGCGATCGTGCCCTCCGCGATTTCCAAATCCTGTGAATGTTCGACGGCAATCTGGCCATCGCGTGTGCCATCGAATTTCATGTCGCCCGCGATTGCAAAGACGGGTGTCATGCCTTCTGGGAGGGGGAGGTCGTCCTGAGTGGGGATGTCACTGGGCGGTGCGATCTCGCCGCGGTCTGTTCCCATCTCGATGGGTTTGATGGCCTCGTCGATATCTGCGATGGACCTGACGATGCCGTAGGCCGGTTTTGCTGTTGTGGAGATATCGGAGAGGGTGATCAGGTCGCCATAGACGGTGATGGTTCCCAGGTCGTCATTTGCGTGTGCGCCGCCGCCCGATCCCTGGTCGGAATAAAGGGCGATGACGGAGTGATCGACGATACCGTCATTGTTGGTGTCGCCATAGGTGATGGATCTGATCTTTGTGGTGTGGCCCTCGATCAGGATGCTGTCGCCTTCCGCGCGGCTGAAGTCGGTGATGATGTCGTCGCCGATGACGTCGACCCAGTGATTGTGGATGTCGTCGTTCTCGCCGGCGACGCCATGCCACCTGATGGTGCCGTCATCCTGTGTGTGTTCCTCGATGAAGCGGGCCTTGGCGTTGATGAGTGTCTGGAAGTAGAAGGTGTCTGCTCCCAGTCCGCCGGTCATGACGTCGTCGGCGGGGATCGGCTGGTCGGGATAGAGCTTTCCGTCGGTGAGTTCATTGTCCGGATCGCCCTCGTCGCGGTCCGGATCGTAGGCAACGGGTCCCTCGCGTCCGTCGGACTGGGAGATGAGCAGGTCGTTGCCCGCGCCGCCGTTGAGAATGTCCTCGCCGTGGCCGCCGTCGATGACGTCGTTGCCGTCGCCTCCGTTGAGAATGTCGTTGCCGTAAGAGCCCTGGAGGATGTCGTTGCCATCGTTGCCGTTGACGGTGTCGTCGCCGAGCCCGGCATTGATGGCATCGGCCCCGTCGGTTCCCTCGATGGTCTCGCCCTGGTCGGTTCCCTCCTGATAGGCGGCGTTGGCGGTCATCTCGCCCATGTGGTTGAAGCCGTAGGCCATGGCGAGCGCCTTGGCCTCGTCCGAGCCGTGATGGAGCTGCTGGAAGGCAGGCATCAGGTCGTCCTGGGCAAGGGCGGCCAGGGCATCGGCCTCAAATGCCGGGTCGACCTCGCCTGCCAGCGCTGCCATGGCCTCGCCCCCGACCTGTTCGTCGAAGACCATGACGTCTGAGATGGTGCCCTTGAACTGCTGGCTGGCGGTCTTGCTGTCGCTGGAGCGCCAGGCACCGGAGGCGCCGACCAGGAAGGAGCGCTCGTTCATGTCCATGCCCTGCTTCATCTCCGGCTCTGCCGCAAAGAGCTGTCCGTTGACATAGACATTGAGGCCGTCCTCGCCAAAGGAGACGGCGAAGTGATAGTCGGTGCCTTTTTCGATGGTCAGGTCCGGGACCTTGAGATACTCGGTGCTGTCGTCGCTCTGCTGGCGGACGATGATGCGCCCGTCCTTGAGCCAGACGGTCAGGTGCCCGCCATCGTCATAGCCGCTGCCGTCCTTGGAAAAGAGGGCCTGGCTGCCCCACACATGATCGGCATTGAAGGTCAGCGCGATGGTGCCCGCCTCAAGCGACAGCGCTGCCGCGTTGCCCGCATCAAGGTAGTCGCCCCTGTCCCCGGAAAACTCCGTCGCCCCCGCAATTGCAAAGACGGGTGTCATGCCTTCTGGGAGGGGGAGGTCGTCCTGAGTGGGGATGTCACTGGGCGGTGCGATCTCGCCGCGGTCTGTTCCCATCTCGATGGGTTTGATGGCCTCGTCGATATCTGCGATGGACCTGACGATGCCGTAGGCCGGTTTTGCTGTTGTGGAGATATCGGAGAGGGTGATCAGGTCGCCATAGACGGTGATGGTTCCCAGGTCGTCATTTGCGTGTGCGCCGCCGCCCGATCCCTGGTCGGAATAAAGGGCGATGACGGAGTGATCGACGATACCGTCATTGTTGGTGTCGCCATAGGTGATGGATCTGATCTTTGTGGTGTGGCCCTCGATCAGGATGCTGTCGCCTTCCGCGCGGCTGAAGTCGGTGATGATGTCGTCGCCGATGACGTCGACCCAGTGATTGTGGATGTCGTCGTTCTCGCCGGCGACGCCATGCCACCTGATGGTGCCGTCATCCTGTGTGTGTTCCTCGATGAAGCGGGCCTTGGCGTTGATGAGTGTCTGGAAGTAGAAGGTGTCTGCTCCCAGTCCGCCGGTCATGACGTCGTCGGCGGGGATCGGCTGGTCGGGATAGAGCTTTCCGTCGGTGAGTTCATTGTCCGGATCGCCCTCGTCGCGGTCCGGATCGTAGGCAACGGGTCCCTCGCGTCCGTCGGACTGGGAGATGAGCAGGTCGTTGCCCGCGCCGCCGTTGAGAATGTCCTCGCCGTGGCCGCCGTCGATGACGTCGTTGCCGTCGCCTCCGTTGAGAATGTCGTTGCCGTAAGAGCCCTGGAGGATGTCGTTGCCATCGTTGCCGTTGACGGTGTCGTCGCCGAGCCCGGCATTGATGGCATCGGCCCCGTCGGTTCCCTCGATGGTCTCGCCCTGGTCGGTTCCCTCCTGATAGGCGGCGTTGGCGGTCATCTCGCCCATGTGGTTGAAGCCGTAGGCCATGGCGAGCGCCTTGGCCTCGTCCGAGCCGTGATGGAGCTGCTGGAAGGCAGGCATCAGGTCGTCCTGGGCAAGGGCGGCCAGGGCATCGGCCTCAAATGCCGGGTCGACCTCGCCTGCCAGCGCTGCCATGGCCTCGCCCCCGACCTGTTCGTCGAAGACCATGACGTCTGAGATGGTGCCCTTGAACTGCTGGCTGGCGGTCTTGCTGTCGCTGGAGCGCCAGGCACCGGAGGCGCCGACCAGGAAGGAGCGCTCGTTCATGTCCATGCCCTGCTTCATCTCCGGCTCTGCCGCAAAGAGCTGTCCGTTGACATAGACATTGAGGCCGTCCTCGCCAAAGGAGACGGCGAAGTGATAGTCGGTGCCTTTTTCGATGGTCAGGTCCGGAACCTTGAGATACTCGGTGCTGTCGTCGCTCTGCTGGCGGACGATGATGCGCCCGTCCTTGAGCCAGACGGTCAGGTGCCCGCCATCGTCATAGCCGCTGCCGTCCTTGGAAAAGAGGGCTTGGCTGCCCCACACATGATCGGCATTGAAGGTCAGCGCGATGGTGCCCGCCTCAAGCGACAGCGCTGCCGCGTTGCCCGCATCAAGGTAGTCGCCCCTGTCCCCGGAAAACTCCGTCGCCCCCGCGATTGCAAAGACGGGTGTCATGCCTTCTGGGAGGGGGAGGTCGTCCTGAGTGGGGATGTCACTGGGCGGTGCGATCTCGCCGCGGTCTGTTCCCATCTCGATGGGTTTGATGGCCTCGTCGATATCTGCGATGGACCTGACGATGCCGTAGGCCGGTTTTGCTGTTGTGGAGATATCGGAGAGGGTGATCAGGTCGCCATAGACGGTGATGGTTCCCAGGTCGTCATTTGCGTGTGCGCCGCCGCCCGATCCCTGGTCGGAATAAAGGGCGATGACGGAGTGATCGACGATACCGTCATTGTTGGTGTCGCCATAGGTGATGGATCTGATCTTTGTGGTGTGGCCCTCGATCAGGATGCTGTCGCCTTCCGCGCGGCTGAAGTCGGTGATGATGTCGTCGCCGATGACGTCGACCCAGTGATTGTGGATGTCGTCGTTCTCGCCGGCGACGCCATGCCACCTGATGGTGCCGTCATCCTGTGTGTGTTCCTCGATGAAGCGGGCCTTGGCGTTGATGAGTGTCTGGAAGTAGAAGGTGTCTGCTCCCAGTCCGCCGGTCATGACGTCGTCGGCGGGGATCGGCTGGTCGGGATAGAGCTTTCCGTCGGTGAGTTCATTGTCCGGATCGCCCTCGTCGCGGTCCGGATCGTAGGCAACGGGTCCCTCGCGTCCGTCGGACTGGGAGATGAGCAGGTCGTTGCCCGCGCCGCCGTTGAGAATGTCCTCGCCGTGGCCGCCGTCGATGACGTCGTTGCCGTCGCCTCCGTTGAGAATGTCGTTGCCGTAAGAGCCCTGGAGGATGTCGTTGCCATCGTTGCCGTTGACGGTGTCGTCGCCGAGCCCGGCATTGATGGCATCGGCCCCGTCGGTTCCCTCGATGGTCTCGCCCTGGTCGGTTCCCTCCTGATAGGCGGCGTTGGCGGTCATCTCGCCCATGTGGTTGAAGCCGTAGGCCATGGCGAGCGCCTTGGCCTCGTCCGAGCCGTGATGGAGCTGCTGGAAGGCAGGCATCAGGTCGTCCTGGGCAAGGGCGGCCAGGGCATCGGCCTCAAATGCCGGGTCGACCTCGCCTGCCAGCGCTGCCATGGCCTCGCCCCCGACCTGTTCGTCGAAGACCATGACGTCTGAGATGGTGCCCTTGAACTGCTGGCTGGCGGTCTTGCTGTCGCTGGAGCGCCAGGCACCGGAGGCGCCGACCAGGAAGGAGCGCTCGTTCATGTCCATGCCCTGCTTCATCTCCGGCTCTGCCGCAAAGAGCTGTCCGTTGACATAGACATTGAGGCCGTCCTCGCCAAAGGAGACGGCGAAGTGATAGTCGGTGCCTTTTTCGATGGTCAGGTCCGGGACCTTGAGATACTCGGTGCTGTCGTCGCTCTGCTGGCGGACGATGATGCGCCCGTCCTTGAGCCAGACGGTCAGGTGCCCGCCATCGTCATAGCCGCTGCCGTCCTTGGAAAAGAGGGCCTGGCTGCCCCACACATGATCGGCATTGAAGGTCAGCGCGATGGTGCCCGCCTCAAGCGACAGCGCTGCCGCGTTGCCCGCATCAAGGTAGTCGCCCCTGTCCCCGGAAAACTCCGTCGCCCCCGCAATGGCAAAGACTGTGGCCGGAACGGTGGTCGATCTTATCGTTGGCATGCTTGGCTCCCCTAAGCGGGCAAATAAGGCCCATTCCGCCGAAGTACGCTTCGGCATTTTTAGCGATTGTGTCCAAGCGATTTGGTGGGTGATTTGTTCTTGTGCGCTTAATGTATTCGCGACAATTTGACAAAAAATCAGGTCAAATAAGGCAAAAAAGATGCAATAATTTGAAAAAAATCTGTCTCAAGTAACGCAAGTAAAAATGACGATTCGCCAAAAATCATGAAGACCTTGGAATTAATGTGAAAAATGACGAGGAGTGGTCATCCTCGTTGCTGTCGGATGGGCGATTATTACTTAATTTTGGCTTAAACTTCAGGCCGCCCGAACAGGATGTTCAGTAAGTCTTTTTTCAGGCTCTTTTCTATTAAATTTATCAATTGAATTTTAGCTTGGTTGCATGCGGGTTGCATTTTGCCATGCGTTACAGAGGGTACATTTCAGGCGTGCGGCGAAACACCAAATACAACCGGGAAACGAGCCGCATCGCGCATTACCAACAAAATGAAGCGTGTGGTTCATGCTGTCTGACATGCGACGGCCTGCAAAACGAACCGTATCCGATTCTGTTTCGCAGGCCGCGGATTCATTGCCCATGCTGCATCAATGGCGGGTGCTTCAGCTTTCCAGTTTCACCCAGGCGGCATTCCTCGCAGAAGATCGGACGCAGGCGTCGACGAACTGGACACCGGCGAGACCGTCGCTGATGCCCGGCACAAGCGAGTCCATCTTCTTGCCTGCCTGCTGCGCCCGGATCACATCGGCCGCATCATTGTAGAGATTGGCAAAGCCCTCCAGATAGCCTTCCGGATGGCCCGGAGGAATACGGGTTGCCGGGGCGACACTGTCCAGCATGCCGGCACCTGCGCGCGTGATGATGCGTTTGGGTTCTCCGAAGGGCGTGACATGGAGGTAGTTCGGGTTCTCCTGATGCCACTCGAGACCGCCTTTGTCTCCATAGACGCGGATCTTGAGATTGTTTTCGTTTCCCGGTGCGACCTGGGAACACCAGAGCATGCCGCGCGCACCACTCGCATAGCGCAGCATGACGTGGCCGTTATCGTCGACCTGGCGTCCGGACACGAAGGATTGAAGGTCCGCGGCGAGGCTTTCGGCGGCCTGGCCGGTGATGAAACAGGCGAGATTATAGGCATGTGTGCCGATATCGCCTGTCGATCCGCCCGCACCGGAACGGGCCGGGTCGGTGCGCCAGTCCGCCTGCTTGTTGCTCTGTTCTATGGTCAGCCAGTCCTGCGGATATTCAACCTGAACCACCCGGATAGTGCCCAGATCGCCGCTTTGAACCATCTCGCGCGCCTGCCGTACCATCGGGTAGCCTGTGTAATTGTGCGTCAGGAAGAAGAGAGCATCGGAACTCTCGGCCGCTTTGACCAGTTTCTTGGCATCTGCCAGCGTTGACGTCAGAGGTTTGTCGCAGATCACGTGGATGCCGCGCTTCAGAAATGCCTTTGCCGCCGGATAGTGGACGTGGTTGGGCGTGACGATGGCGACGGCTTCGATGCCATCCTTCAGGCGCGCCTCGCGCTTGGCCATTTCCTCAAAGTCCGCGTAGATCCGGTCCTGTTTCAGGCCGAGCGCATGGCCCGATTCCACGGCCTTTTCCGGCGTCGAAGAGAGCGCGCCTGCAACCAGTTCGTAGCGTCCATCGATCCTGGACGCGATGCGGTGAACCGCACCGATAAAGGCATCCTTGCCGCCACCGACCATGCCGAGACGGATTGGTCTCGACTGCGGATTGTCTTTTCCTTCTATGGACATTCTGCTCCTCCAGTTTGCCCTTCGTGTGCGCGGGCAAGTGTTCTGTAATCGATTACATTTCTACATAAGAACCTCTTCCGGAGCAATTGCTCGAGAGGCTGTGTAAAAGCGCGGCCTGTCGGGAGAGGCCGCTGCGTTTCTTGTTTCCGGTCTTTAGAGGCGTCAAGCCTGCACCCTGTTGCCCTGGGGGGCATGGCCTAGCCTATGCCCAGCATCTGCCTGTTCGCCGCATCATCGGTACCGCCATCCGCGAAATCGTCAAAGGCTTTTTCAGTCACCCTGATAATGTGATCCCTGACGAAAGCCGCTCCCTCGCGCGCGCCATCCTCCGGATGTTTCAGGCAGCATTCCCACTCGACCACGGCCCAGCCATCGAAGTCGTTCGCAGCCATCTTCGAGAAAACCGCGCCGAAATCGACCTGTCCGTCTCCGAGAGAACGGAACCGGCCGGCACGGTCAACCCAGGACGCGTACCCGCCGTAGACACCCTGGCGGCCTGTCGGATTGAACTCGGCATCCTTGACGTGGAACATGCCGATCCTCTCCTCGTAGATATCCAGATTGTCGAGATAGTCCAGGCACTGAAGAACATAGTGGGACGGATCGTAGAGCATCTTGCAGCGCGGGTGCGCATCCACGCGGTCAAGGAACATCTCGAAAGTTATCCCGTCGTGCAGATCTTCCCCCGGATGGATCTCGTAGCAGACGTCCACACCCATTTCGTCTGCAAAGTCGAGGATCGGCCGCCAGCGTTTGGCCAGTTCGTCAAACGCCGTTTCAATGAGGCCCGCCGGCCGTTGCGGCCAGGGATAAAGATAAGGCCAGGCGAGGGCTCCGGAGAAGGTTGCATGCGCGCCGATGCCGAGGTTTCGGCTTGCGGCCAGCGCCAGTTTGACCTGGTCCACGGCCCAGGCTTGCCGGGCGAACGGATTGCCCCGGACTTCGGGAGCGGCAAAACCATCAAACGCCGCGTCATAGGCCGGATGAACGGCTACCAGCTGGCCCTGGAGGTGGGTCGACAGTTCGGTGATCTCGACGCCGTTCTCTCTTGCTGTGCCTGCAAGCTCTTCGCAATAGGACTTGGAACTGGCGGCTTTGGAGAGATCGATCAGGCGTGTGTCCCAACTCGGTATCTGAACACCGGCATAGCCGCAGTCGGCGGCCCATTTCGTGATGCTGTCCCAGGAATCGAAAGGGGCTTCTTCACCGGCGAACTGAGCAAGGAACAGGGCAGGGCCCTTGATGGTTTTCATGATGGTCTCCCCACGGCGGCAGGCTGATTGAAAAAGGGCCGGGATCCCATCGCAGAAGACCCCGGCCAGGTTGGTGACGGTGCTTAGAACGGAGAGTCCGGGAAGTAGTAGCTCTCGGCGTTGTCGCGGGTGATCAGGGTCGCGCCTAGAATGTAGCGGCCCGCGACGGGTCCGTTCGACTTCACTGCATTCACTGTTGCGTCCATGGCGGTGGCGATCATGGCAGGCGGGTAAAGCACGTTGACCGGGATCAGTTCATCGCCGTCCATGATGCCCTTGATGATCTCCTTCATGCCGGCGCCGCCGACAACGAACATGCCGTTGCCGTCCCGGCCGGCCTGCTTGAGAGCGGCCACGACACCGATCGCGATGTCATCGTCCTGCGCCCACACGGCATCGATGTCGGGAAAGCGCGAGAGGAAATCCTGCATGACCTCGAAGCCGTCGTCACGGTTCCAGTTGGCATGCTTGTGATCCAGCACGTTGATTCCCGAACCTTCGATTTCGGCCATGAACGCGTCGAAGCGTTCATTGTCGATGACAGTCGGAATGCCGCGCAGTACGACGATGTTGTCCCCGTCCTTGAGGCGGCCCTTCATGTACTGCGCCGATACGCGGCCGAGTTCCGGATTGTTGCCGGCAACATAAAGATCTTCGATGCCGGGCTGGCTGAGGCCTCTGTCGACAACGGTGATCCAGGCTCCCGATTTCTTCACGTTGAGAACGGGATCGGTCAGAGGCTCCGACTCGAACGGCAGAACCACAAGGGCGTCGATCTGGTGAACGGACACGAGATCCTCAAGGGCGCTCGCCTGTGCGCCTGGATCGGGCGAGTTGACCAGGATCAGATCCACATCCGGGTGGAGCGCCTCAAGGCGTTTTTCGGCCTGTTCCGCGTGCCAGTTCATGCCGGCTGCCCAGGCGTGGGTCGGTGTCGGATAGCTGACGCCGATCTTGATCTTGTCTTCGGCGGTTGCCGGGCCGGCAAAGGCCAGCATGCTTGTAACCGCCATCATTCCAAGTGTTGTTTTCCAGAGCATTGTTTCCTCCTCAATTGCTTCCGTTCGAACGCACCTCTCCCGTCCGGTGCGAACCGGTTCCTTGCAGGGGACGGGCCCCAATGGGTAGAAATCAGACCGTCAGGATTTGGGTTTCTTGCCGAATTTCCAGTCACTTCGCTGCAGGAGCACCGCGACAATAATGATCAAGCCCTGCATCGTTCCGTTGAGATAGTTCGAGATCATGTCGGTGAAGTTCAAAATGTTGCCGATCGTCGTCAGGATGAGAGCACCCAGGATCGTGCCCCCGATCCGGCCGTAGCCGCCTTTCAGAACGGTCCCGCCAATGATCACGGCCGCAATTGCCTCCAGTTCCCACAGAACGCCGGTGGATGCGGAGGCCGATCCGAGCCGGGGGACGTAGATGATCGTGGCGAAGGAGACGCACAGGCCCTGGATGATGTAGGTCAGCGTCTTCACGCGATCGACATTGATGGCCGAGTATTTCGCGACGGCTTCGTTGGATCCGATAGCGGTGCAGTAGCGTCCGAACGCGGTCCGGTTCAGCAGCAGCCAGCCGCAGATGGCGACGCCTATGAACACCCAGACAGGGAAGGGCAGCCCCAGGAAACTGTCGTAATAGACCGGGCGGTAGGTTCCGCGGATGTCAAAATCGAGCGACAAGGTCCCGCCATCGGCGAAATAGGTCACCAGCGAACGGTAGATGCCCATTGTGCCGAGCGTGACGATAAAGGCCTCGATCTTGCCCTTTGTTGTCAGCGCGCCGTTGATCCAGCCGGCGCCGATCCCGAGCAGGATCGCAAGCCCGCATCCGAGCAGGACCGTCGGAACGCCTGTTCCCAGCGTCTCTACCGCGTTGTTCATGACGATGATCATGACGCCCGAAATGGCCGCCGCCATCGATCCGACGGACAGGTCGATGCCGCCCGCGGTAATGACGAAGGTCGCGCCGACCGCGATGATGCCGATGAAGGCGGAACGGGTCAGCAGATTGGTGAGGTTGCCTTCGCTCGCAAAGGCCGGATTGAGCAGGTATCCGATCACGCAAAGCAGCAACAGGGCGAGGGCGGGGCCAAGTGTCTTGAAATCGACGGCGATCTTCTTGGTGGCTTTTGCCTCTCCGTCTTCAGATGCGGTCATCATGGTCAATGGAGTTCCTCCCGTTTCAGCCCGGCGGCGTAGCGCATGATTTCGTTTTCATTGATGTGGTCGCCGGTCAGAACACCGGTAATCTGGCCCTCGCGCATCACGGCCACCCGGTGGCAGATGCCGATGATTTCCGGCATTTCCGATGAGATCACGACGACGGAGAAACCTTCGGCGGCGAGCGCGGCGATGAAGTGGTAGATCTGCTGCTTGGTACCGACATCAATGCCCCGTGTCGGCTCGTCGATGATGACGATCTTCGGATCGCATTCCATGATCTTGGCGAGCAGCAGCTTCTGCTGGTTACCGCCCGAGAGCTTGCCCACGGTCACATTGGGATCGCGGGCGCGCACATCAAAGCGGCGAATGGCGCGTTCAAGCGCCTTTTCCTCAGCCCTCTGGTTCACTGCAAGATTTTTCACGAATTTCGGCAAGGCGAACAGTGTCAGGTTCGGCTGCATTTGCTTGTCTAGAAGCAGCCCTTTTTCCTTCCTGTCCTTGGTCAGGTAGGCGAGACCGGAGTCGCGCGCCTGTGCAACGGTCATGGCACCGACCTTGTGTCCGAAAAGGCTAACGGTGCCGTTCTCGACCGGTGCGAGCCCGCAAATGGCTTCAAAGACGGCTGTGCGCCCGGAACCGATCAGGCCGGAAAACCCCAGAATTTCACCCTTGCGCAAGCCGAAGCTGACATCATGGACACCGGGGGCCCTGAGGTTCTCGACTTCAAGGACGAGATCAGCGTCGACATCAGCCTCGTGCATGGGAGGATAAAGATCGGACAGTTCCCGCCCCACCATCATCTGGGCCATCGTGTCCGGGGTCAGATCGCTGGATGGGCGCGTGTCGATCCACTGACCGTCCCTCAGGATCGTGATCCGGTCGGCAATCGCCTTCACCTCGTTGAGCTTGTGTGAAACGAAGACGATGCCGACACCGCCGGCTTTCAGCTTTTCCACTTGCCGGAAGAACACGTCGGTTTCTTCCTCGGTCAGCACAGCGGTCGGCTCATCCATGATCAGGATACGTGCATTCCGGCTGACCGCCTTCACGATTTCGACCATCTGCTTCTGGGCAATCGTCAGGTCTGAAATCCGGTCTGCGGGCGAGATGTCGAGACCGATCTCGTCGAGATACTTTTGCACGGTCCGGCGCATGCCGGCCCGGTCCAGAAAACCGCGTGAACGGGTTTCCCGTCCGAGGAACACGTTTTCCTCAACGGTCATCTGCTCGGCGAGGTTGAGTTCCTGGTGAATGAGAACGATGCCGAGTTGTTCTGCGCCTCCATTCGGCGGCAATTCGGTCGTCTTGCCGTCGAGGCGGATCTGACCGGATGTCGGATCGTGGAAACCGGAAAGGATCTTCATCAGTGTGGATTTTCCGGCGCCGTTCTCGCCGATCAGCGCGTGCACCTCACCGGCGCGAACATCCATGCTCACGCTGAACAGAACCGGCACAGGTCCGAATGATTTGCTGATATTGACAGCTTCAATCACCGCCGCCGAAGCGGACGCCGCGATCTCCATCCGCAGTTCCTCCCATGCGCCTTTGGTCTTGTTTCACAGTGACGCGATGATTTTCATGTAAACGTTTTCATGAGCGATGTAAACCTTTACATTTCTGTTTGTAAACCTTTTCATGAATCAATTCTGGCTATATACAGCAATGAGTATGTTGAATTTCATGCACTTAACGACGCGCAAGGCACAGCGCAACAGGGATCGTTAAATGAGCGAACCGGTGGACCGTCCGGCGACAATCGAAGATGTTGCAAAGCTGGCGGGCGTCTCCATCGCCACGGTGAGTCGGGCGCTCCGGTCACCGGAGAAGGTCGCCGAGAGCACGCGCAAGAAAGTCACGGCTGCCATTGCGCGCACCGGCTATACCGCTAACGCCATGGCGCAGAACCTGCGCATGCAGCGGTCCAAGATGGTCCTGGTGCTTGCGTCCTCGATCGCCGATCCGAACTTCGCAGGTATCCTGACCGGGCTGGAAAAGGCGGCCAATGACCGGGGCTACGGCGTCCTGATCGGCAATACGGAGGGAACGACGGGCCTGGAGCAGAACTACCTGCGCTTTCTGTCGACGGGCATGGCCGACGGGCTTTTGCTCCTGACCGGGCACATCCCCGTTGCCGGCGAACCGAAAACGCCTTTGACCAACCTGCCGCCGATTGTCGCCACGGAACGGCCGGTCAATACGTCCGAAATCAGCTATGTCGGCGTGGACGATGTCGCCGCTTCCAAGATGGCAACGGAGTACCTGATCTCGCTCGGCCATCGAAGAATCACCTTTATCTCCGGCGGACGCGCCGATATCCGCAGTGACCTCAGGCACGAGGGCTATTGCCAGGGATTGCAGGAATCGCCCGAAGCTTTGCGCGACTGGCGCGTCGACGGCGACGGCACCAGCGAGAGCGGCCGAGCAGCTGTTGAAAGGCTGTTCATCAAGGATGACCTGCCGACCGCGTTCTACTGCTTCAACGACAACACGGCCATCGGTGTGATCTCGGCCCTGCAGCTGCGCGGTTACCGGGTGCCGGAAGATTTCTCCGTGCTCGGGTTCGATGACATTCCCTTTGCCAGCAATTTTTCCCCGGCGCTGACGACCATTCGACAGCCGCGGCAGCGGATCGGTGAAAAGGCCATGAACATTCTTCTCGACCGGCTGGCAAACCGGTCGCTGGAGACGCAGTCGCATCTTCTGCACGGGGACCTGATCGTCCGTGAAAGCTGCGCGGGTGTTGTCCGAAAGCGTGTTTGAGCGTGCGATCAGGCGCTGACACTGCTTTGTGCGCGGGATGAATCCTGAATTGTTGCAAGTATCTGCTCCGTCACCGCGCGTGTGCCCATGTCGCCGCCAAACTCCATCGGTCTAAGGGCCTTTTGCGCAAAGCCCGTGTCCACGGCCGCGTTTATCAGGTCTGCCGCGTCAGCAAGGCCGGGTTCATCGAGCTTCTCCGATAAGTAGTCGAGCATCAGCGCGCCGCTGAGAATGGCAGCCAGCGGATTGGCCTTGTCCTGGCCCATGATGTCGGGTGCGCTGCCGTGGGCCGGCTGGAAGAGGCCAACCTGATCGCCGATCTCCGCACAGGCGGCCATGCCCATGCCGCCGACCAGTCCGCCGGCAAGGTCCGACAGGATGTCGCCGAACATGTTTTCGGTGACCAGCACATCGAACTCCCAGGGCTTGCGCACAAGATCGAGCGCCTGGGCGTCCACATAATTGTAACCCACTTCAATGTCCGGATATTTCTCCCTGACCTCGTCAAAAAGCTGCCTGAAGAAGGCGAGGGAGGTGAACACATTGGCCTTGTCGACGCAGGTCAGTTTGCCTGAACTTCCGCGCTCGCGCCGCTTGCGGGCAAGATTAAAGGCGAATTCGTGCAGCTTGGTTGTTGTCTTGCGGGTGATCCTGAGAATGTCCTGAACCTCGTCGTCGTTGACGACAAGACTGCGATTGTGGGTCGCCGCGGAATAAAACAGCCCCTCCGTCGACTCCCTCAAGATGACGAGATCGATTTCGGCAGCGCGCGGATCCGCCAGCCTTTGAGGCGCGTTGGGATAGGCCTTGACCGGTCTGACGCCCGCATAAAGACCGAAGGCATCGCGCAGTCTCAGATGCGGCGATATCTCCGTTCCGTCCGCGTGCCGGATCGAAGGCAGGCCGATCGCGCCCAGAAAGATCGCGTCCGCCGCTTCGGCCCGTTTTTCGCCGTCCGTTTCGATATCGCGGCCCGTGTCCCTGAAGTAACCGGCACCTGCATGAATTTCGTCATAAGACGGGTTGGCGTGTCCTGTTTTGTGAAGCGCGGACTCGACCACGGCCATGGTTGCTTCGGAAACATCCACTCCGATGCCGTCGCCTTTGATCAGGGCAATTCTCATTCTTTAAGTCCTCAAGTCCACTCAACGTCAAACCGGGTTACAACCTGATTGATCTGGTCCCCATTCAGGGCGGTAGCATTTGCGCCGCGTAACAGCAACGCGAGTTTAGCACTGGCTTCAAGCTCTTCCATTGCATTTACGGCCGCTTCCAGTGTCTTGCCGGCGACCACCGGCCCGTGATTGGCAAGCAGCACGGCCGAGCGCTTTCCGGCCAGTCCGCGCACTGCGTCGCCCATTGCAGGGTCTCCTGGTACGAAAAACGGAAGCAGGCGGACCTTTCCAAGAAGCATTATTCCGTACGCGGTCAGGGGAGGGAGCACATTGTCCGGGTCGATTTCCGGGAGGAGAGAAAGAGCGACCGAGTGGCAGGAATGCAAATGCACGACCGCGCCTGTCTGGTGCCGCGTTTCGTAGAACGCCGCATGAAGCGGAATTTCCTTGGTCGGCTTGTCTCCGGAAAGGAACTCGCCCTTCTCCGAGAGATGGCTGATACGGGCGGGATCAAGAAACCCCATCGAAGAACCGGTTGGTGTCACCAGAAGGCTGCCATCGGAAAGTCTTGCCGATATGTTGCCTGTCGAGCCGTGGGTCAGACCCCGGTCGAACATCGATTTCGCGTATGACGAGATCTGTTCGCGTGTTCTTGCGATTTCGCTCATGAACGCCCCCCAAGAACCGAAAGCGCTTCGCCGAAGAAATCCGGCCCTCCGAAATTGCCGGATTTGAGCGCGAGCACAAGCTCGTTTTCGGCAACCTTGAGCGCGGGCACGCCCGCCGCGATGCGCGGGCCGATTTCCAGCGTTTCCGCAGACACTCCGGAGACGACGGCACCGGAGGTTTCTCCTCCCGCGACGACAATCCGCGTCACACCGGACTGCGACAGAGCAGCAGCAAGACTTGCAAACAGCCGTTCAACCGCTTCAGAACTTTCCTCTTTGCCGTATTTTTGCTGCGCAGCAGCGACGGTTTCCGGCTCCGCGGATGAATAGAGCAGAGGCGCCTGTTCCTGCTGCAGGGTCCATTCGACAAGCTCCTGAAGGGACAGTCTGTTTTCCATGATGTCGGAGGCGGCAAGCTCCCGGCTTGGGGCCTTGGCCCTGAAGGTTTCGACCTGTTCGCGTGTGGCGATCGAGCAGGAACCGGAAAGCACGACAGCCTTGCCGTCATGTCCCTGCCACCCGGTCGCACCAGGCTCCGCTCCGAAGTTTTCGGGCAGGCCGAGTGCGATGCCCGACCCGCCGACAACCAGCTTCCTTTCTTTCGCGGCGCGTCCGATCGCGAAGAGGTCGTCATTCGTGATCGCGTCGGCAATGACCATCGATCTTCCCGCCAAGACGTCGAGTGCAGTGTTTGGATTTGTTCGAAGGCCGGTCACCGACAGGTGCGAAACGGGCCAGTCCGTCTGCCTGGACAGAACCCGGCGCAGATCGGGATCACGCATCGGCGTGAGCGGATGGTTCTGCATCCCGCTTTCATTGAGCAGCTTGTCCTTGACGAACAGATGCCCCTGGTAGACCGTCCGCCCGTTCTCCGGAAAGGCCGGGCAGACCAGAACGCGGGTCTCACCGAGACGCTCGGCCAGCGCGGCAGCGACCGGGCCGATATTGCCTTCGTCGGTCGAATCGAAGGTCGAGCAGACCTTGAATACCACCTGTGAACAGCCCTGAGCGATAAGCCAGTCACACGCGGCAAGCGAAGCCTCCACCGCCTCGGCAGCCTTGATGGTTCTCGATTTCAGGCCGACGACGCCGGCCTCTATGTCACGATCGGGCGTGCGCTTCGGAATGCCGACAAACTGGGCCGTCCGCATGCCGCCATCTGACAGCGTCAAAGCAATATCGGACGCGCCGGTAAAATCGTCTGCGATGACACCAAGCTTCATGACTTGATCCATTTTTGCGGACCGACGTCGAGACGGATGACATGATCCGGCCCATGCGCGGGGAAGAGGTCGCGCACCAGCGGGTCATGCCCCGGCACGACGAGCTTGTCGGAACTTGCCAGCTTTCGAATGGTCTGGAAGCCCTGCAGCATGTCGTGCAGGTCGACCACGATCGGGAACGGTTTCTCTTCCAGAAAGTTCTCGTAATAGTGCGACGTATCCGACGCCAGGCACATCCAGCCGGACTGCGTCAGAACGCGCACCGCCTGCAATCCCTTGCTGTGGCCGCCCGTATGATGAACGGTAACGCCTTCCCGAACCTCTCCTTCGCCTTCATGAAAGACAACACGGCCCGAATAGAGCCGCTGGACCGCCTCGCAGATATGGTCCGCGGTGAAGGGTGCCTTGAGGGTGCCATGGCACATGCAGGGGCCGGTCGCGTAGGCCATTTCGGCCGCCTGCAGATGGATGGTGGCGTTGGGAAAGTGTTTCAGCCCGCCGGCATGGTCATAGTGAAGATGAGTTACAATGATGGTGGTGACCGCTTCCGGGTCGATCCCGAGCGGAGCGAGTGCCTCGACCGGATTCAGCCTGACAGGACGTCCGCGCCGGTCTCCTTCGTCCTGATCGTAGCCGGTGTCCACGAGCAAAATCTCGTCATCCCGCCTGAGCACCCAGATGAAATAGTCCATGTCGTGCTGCAGGTGATGGTCGTCATCAAAGAGAAAACTGTCCTTCCGCGTCCGTTCGTTCCGGTCAGCGTATTTGACGGCAAAAACTTCCCACGGTGTCATGAACTCACCTTCGAATATGTCGCGACTGACTTTTCCGCGATCATGGCTGAAACTTGCGCATCGAAGCTGAGAAAATGTGGCGTCTTCAAATGTAACTGAAAGGCCTCGGCGTCGTCGTAGATCTCGTAGAGAAATACCTCGCCGGGTTTGCCCGGATCTGAACAGACATCGAATCGATGGCATCCCGCTTCTTCATTCAGCGAGGCCCTGGCATTTTCAATCATCAGGGGCATGAACGTTTCGAACATCCCGTCCCTGATCTGAAATCGAACTGTAACTGCGAACACCTATCTTTCCTCCCTATCGGAACAAGTAGACCATACCCATCGATACGAAGGGAAGGTAGGTGACAGCGAGAAGGGCAGCGATCGCCGCGAGATAAAGGTGTGCCATGTTGCGGGCGATCGACAGGACGCCGACACCCGAGATCCGCGAGGCGACGTAGAGCGTTGCACCGACGGGCGGCGTGAACAGGCCGACGGCCACATTGCAGGTCATGATGACACCGAGATGAACCGGATCGACACCGAAGGCCTTGGCAGTCGGCAGAAACAGCGGCGCGGTCAGGAGAATGGCGGGCACCGGGTCGAGCACAAGCCCGAGCACGAGCAGGACGATATTGACCAGGAGCAGGAACATCCAGGGACCGCTGGAAAAGTCCTGAACGAAACCCACCAGGATCTGCGGCATCTGCTCCAGCGTGATCAGCCAGCCAAGAACGGTGGTTGCGCCTATCACGACCATGACGACGGAACTGGTCACGAAGGAGTCGACGAGGAGCCGTGGCAGGTCTTTCAGCTTGAAGTCCCGGTAGACGACTGTGGTGACGAAAAGACCATAGACAACGGCAAGGGCTGCGGCCTCGGTCGGCGTGACCCAGCCTGTGAAGATGCCTCCCAGGATAAGGACCGGCATGAAAAGGGCCGGAGCCGTGCCGATAAACGAGCTTGTCAGCTCCTGCAGGGTGGTTGTGCGTCCGCCCGGATCGCATTTGCTGGTCTTGCCGACATAGTAGCAGACCGCCATGAACATGGCGCCGAACAGGATGCCGGGGACCATGCCGGCCAGAAACAGGTCCGCGACCGAGACATTGCCGACAAAACCGTAGATCAACATCGGGATCGAAGGTGGGATAATGATACCGATGGTGCCGGCTGCCGCGACAAGCCCGGCCGCGAATGCGGTGTTGTAGCCTTCCCGGGACATGTTCTTGATCATGACCGAACCGATCGCGGCGCTATCGGCGATGGCCGATCCGGATATCCCGCCGAAAATCATGGACGCGCCGACGACGACCATCCCGAGCCCTCCGGCCATGAAACCGAAGGCGGCCCGGGCAAATCCGATGATGCGCAGTCCGACACCGCCGCGGCTCATCATTTCGCCGGCGACGATAAAGAGCGGGATGGCGAGGAAGTGGTTCGGTTCGACCCCGCCGATGAAATTCAGGAACAGCGCCTGCAGCGGATATCCGAGGTCGAAAACGATGATCGGCAGGACGGCCGTGATCAGGATCGCCCAGACCAGGGGAATTCCGAGAAAGACCGTTGTCAGGAAAACAGCAACGACAAAAAGCAGGATCATAGCAGCGCCTCGCCACCGTCAGAATGGGTCGCATGGGGTACGACGGGATTGCGGATGTCGAACACCATGTTGAAGAGATGGAAAATCAAGGTGAGCGTCATGCCGACGGGCATGGAGGCGTACAAAAGACCGACCGGCCAATAAAGGACCGTCGTCTTCTGCGCCCAGGTATGAACCGAGATGTTGTATCCGTTGTAGATCAGGCTCATGAGCAGGATGGCGATGATGACGTCGATGGCGATCGAAAGCACGCGCTGGCCGGTATGGGGCATCAGTCGCTCAACGATCTCCGTCACGCGCATGTGCGCCCCCCGGGCAACGGCTGCGGCACAGCCGATAAACGTGCTCCAGAGCAGGAGGAAGCTGGTGACTTCCAGCGACCAGGCCAGGTCGAAACCTGCAAAACCGCGCAGCGAGGCGTTGCAGAACACCAGGGTGACGATCGAAAAACCTCCAATCATGAGGCACACGTCGACCAGATGGCTGAGCCAGCGCAGCACAGCCGGATAATGATCTCGGTAATCCAAGGGACTTCTCTTTTTTTGAAAAGTGCCGGAACCAATCTGGTTCCGGCCAGTCAATCCTTAAGGTCAAATCTCCGCGGGACTCTGTGGCCTCGTTGAGAAGAGTTGACCGTCTGCCCGATCAGTTCTGCGCCGGAAGCGCTTCCCTGATGGCCGCAGCGTCGGAAAGGATGTTTTCGACGGCTTCCGCGCCATAGACGTCTTTCGCCTTTGCATAGACCGGCTGCACGGCATCGCGGAACGGACCGATCTCCGGAACGCTGACCTTGGCGCCTTCCTCGGTCATTTGCGTCAGCTGGCTGTCGACCGAGCTTTTGACGAGGTCACGGCTGAATGTTGCGGATTCCGCTGCGGCTTTCAGAACGGCTTCCTTGTCTTCATCGGAGAAGGACTGCCATGTCTTTTCCGCGATGGTCAGCGGCAGCGGGCTATAGACGTGCCGTGTCAGCGTGATGTTCGGTGCGACCTCGTAGAACCTCAGGGAGTTGATCGTATCAACGGGGTTTTCCTGGCCGTTGACGATGCCCTGCTGGATCGAGAGATAAACGTCGGTGATCGGCATGACGACCGTCTGGAAACCGATCGCTTCCATGGACCAGCGGATCATGTCATTCGGAAAGACGCGCATTTTCATCGATTCCGCATCGGTCGGAGAGGCGAGCGGCTCGTTGGTGGTGAAGCTGCGAAAGCCGGCTTCCCAGGTCGACAGAACACGGAACCCCTTTTCCGGCAGCTTTTCGAACTCGCCCTGCAGCCAGGCTGAGTTGTCGTAAAGCTCCCAGCCCTGCTCGTAGGTGTCGACCAGGAACGGCATGGCGGTGAGGTTCAGGGACGGCAGGTGCGTTGCATAGCTGCCGGTTGCGGACACCGTGAAGTCGATGCCGCCAAGCTGCAGCAGTTCGATTGCCTTCGGGTCGTTGGCGAGCTGTCCGGACGGGAAAATCTGCACTTCGTAGCGTCCGTCGGTGTATTCGGCGACCTTCTCGGCAAACAGTTCCGCAGCCGCCTGGCGCGATCCGCCGGGGTTGTCGGTGTGGCTGAATCGCAGCGTTTCAACAGCAAGGGCGCTGCCTGCACCGGCGACGACGAGCGCCGCGCTCAAAAACAGGCGGCTCAGGGATTTCTTATCAAGCATTTGGTCTCCTCCCACGATCGGATTTCAGATTGTATCAATTTGCACATTTGTTTGCGTATACGCAATTCAATCCCTTGTCAACTCGACCCGGCTCCCGTATCACGAAAGGCAATCCGCCGACGCCTCAGGTGCAGGCAGCGGCTCTAAAGACCTGCTAAAAGGACTTGTCTGAAGGGGGAGGAAACCGATGGTCGAAGGCACGGACACCTTGCGCGTCGCCTGTATGGGAGCCGGCTATTTTGCCCGGTTTCACTATGAAGCCTGGCGAAAACTGCAAAGGGTGAGGCTTGTCGGTGCATGTGATCAGGACCCGGAAAAGGCAAAAGCGACGGGCCTCTCCGCGTTCGACGATCTGGATACCATGCTCAAGATGGCCAGCCCTGATCTGCTGGACATCATCACGCCACCGCCAACGCACCTGCCGGCGATCGAGGCGGCGATTGATAAGGGTGTTCGGGCGATCATCTGCCAGAAACCCTTTTGCACGTCGCTCTTGGAAGCGCGCGAAGCGGCAGATCTGGCGCAAAAGGCGGGCGTTGTTCTGGTCGTCCACGAAAACTTCCGCTTCCAGCCGTGGTATCGTGCGATCAAGCAGGCGCTGAACGAAGACCTGATCGGTGACCTGCTGCAGCTCACCTTCCGGCTGCGCACGGGCGACGGACAGGGACCGGAGGCCTATCTCGACCGGCAGCCATACTTTCAGACCATGCCGAAACTTCTGATCCACGAGACCGGTGTGCACTGGGTCGACACATTCCGCTATCTTCTGGGAGAGCCCGAGGCCGTCTATGCAGACCTCAGAAAACTCAATCCGGTGATCGCCGGCGAAGATGCCGGCTACTTCGTCTTCGACTACGCCAATGGAGTGCGCGCGCTCTTCGATGGCAACCGGCTTCTGGATCATGCGGCTGAAAACTGCCGGACGACCCTGGGCGAAGCCCTCGTCGAGGGCACGCGCGGTACGCTGACGCTTGCCGGAGACGGGTCAGTCCATCTTCGCCATTTCGGCTCCATCGAGGACAGCGTCCTGCTTCCCGCACGGGACTGGGATGGCTTTGGCGGTGATTGTGTCAAAAATCTCATCAGCCATGTCGTCGACGGAGTGCTCGACGGCAAACCATTGGAAAATGAGGCAAGTGACTATCTGAAGGTAATTGAGATAGAACAGGCGATCTATGAGTCTGACCGGCTGGGTCAGAAGATCCGGGAGTTTGCCAGTGCTTGACGCACCGAAGCCGAAGACGATCACGACACAGGCGATGGAGCAGATCCGTCAGTTGATCTTCGACGGTGAACTTGCGGCCGGATCCGATCACCTGGAAAGCGAGCTTGCCGACCGTCTCGGCATGTCGCGTACGCCCGTTCGGGAGGCGACCCTGATGCTGGCCCAGCAGGGGCTCCTGGAAGTCCGCCCGAGAAAGGGCGTCCGGATTGCAACCCTGTCCCTCAAGGACATGGAAGAAATTTATGCGGTTCTGACCGAGCTGGAGAGCCTCGCCGCGGAAGAGGCGGCTGAAAAGAACTACTCCGAAAGCGCGCTCGCAACGTTGAAGCAGTCCATCGAGGCGATGGAAACCGCGCTTGAGCAACAGGACCGGGAATCCTGGGCCATAGCGGACAACGCCTTTCACGAGGAACTTGTCCGGCTTGGCGGCAACTCCCGTGTGGAGACCATCGTCGCTATGATGGCAAACCAGGTACGGCGCGCGCGCGCCATGACGCTGTTCATCCGCCCGTTGCCCGTCAAGTCGAACGAAGACCACCGCGCCGTCTATGACGCGATCCGGCAGGGCAACCCGGCACTGGCACGCGAACGCCACCGCAACCACCGCCGCGATGCGCGCGAGGTGCTGATAGAGTTGCTCAAGAAACACAAGTTGTTTCAGCTCTAGGTGATGGACATGGTCGCGCGCGATTTACGGCAGCGTCTGACCGGTGATCTGCAAGGAGTTCTGTTCCTGTAAAGCAGTGAGTCAGATAAAGTGTCGAAGCGTCAAATACTTATTCATTGATTTTAAACAGAAAAATAGCTTCGATTTTGCTACACGTGAAATCGGATTTTGTTCCAAAAATTTAATGTAATAATTTTTGAAGTAATACTTTTTTGCGCCTTATTCTCACGCAAACGTGATCGATGATTGTTGAAAAGCCGAAAAAAAGGGCAGTAATCATGACCGTATCACCTGCACGCCAGACCGGCATTCTCTGGATCATGCTAACGATCGGAGCATCCGGAACGAGCCTTGCCGAAGTGCCTGAAAAACTCGATCAGGCGGTCCTGAACGAGAAGGTCAAGGAGGACCCCGGGCAAGCCTTTCTTGATGCCTTCGACGCGGGCGACGAACTGACGGAGGCGTCCTTCACGGTGGAGCGGGGGGTTGGTGCGAAGGTTTCGCAGGACGGCCGTCGTTTCACGCGTATGCCACGGGCGGATCTCGAAGCCTTTGGCGAGTGGACCAACCATTTGCCCAAGAGGGAGGCAGGGCCGGTCGCCCAGTCGTGCATTTCCTGCCACTCGGCGCCCTACGCCAACGGGGCCGGTCCCAATCCGCTCAATGCCATAGTCGATCCGTTGCATTCGGGTGACCCCGCCAAGTATCTCCATCGCAATACACCGCACCTTTTTGCGCTCGGAGCCGTTCAGCGCATTGCCGAAGAAATGACGGCTGAGCTGAAAGCCACCGAGGCGAAACTTGAAGAGGAAGCCTGCAAGCTCTACGACCGCGTGTCGGTGCAGCTTGCCGCCAAGAGCGTTGAATTCGGCACTCTTGCGGCGAAACCGATGCTCGATCGTGAGACCGGAACATGTGTCGCGGATTATGACCGCAGCGGTATCGAGGGGATCGATGAAGACCTCGTTGTCAGAATGTTCGGCTGGAAGGGGTCACACGCAACCCTGCGCGCCTTTACGCGCCATGCGGCTCACAACGAACTCGGCATGCAGGCAGAAGAGCTTGTGGGCAGTCACGATGGTGACCACGACGGTGTGACGGGCGAGTTGTCTGTTGGTGACCTAACGGCACTGACTGTCTATATGGCCGCGCTGGAACGCCCGGTCTCCAAGCTCGAACTTCATCGCCACGGGGTTCTGCAGCTCGAGCCGGACGAAAAGGCGCGGATCGAGCTGGGTGAAAAGAAACTCGCCGAGGCAAAATGCACGGGTTGCCATGTGCCCGTGATGAAAGTCTCTACCCCTATCTTCAGCGAGCCGAGCTTGCAGGACGGCTTTCGGGAAGAGGTGTTTCCGTCCGGACAGAAAACCGCGGATGCAGGCCTTTCTGCCGATACGGCGATCTGGTTCGATCTGACAAGCGACACGCCGAACAACCACGTCGAACTTCCCGGCGGCAAGATCGTCAATCTGGGAGCGTTCCCGAAGGCGGAAGACGGGTCCGCGCTGGTTGCCTGGTATTCAGACTTCAAGCGTCACGACATGGGCGAAAGGCTCACCGACCCGGTCGACGTTCACGGCTTTGGAGCCACGGTCTGGCCGACGGCATCGCTCGCAGGTGTCGGTTCGACCGGTCCCTGGCTGCACGACGGAAATGCAACGACGCTGGAAGACGCCATCCTGGCCCATGGCGGCGAGGCCGAGGAAAGCCGTATGGCCTACGAAGCCCTGCCGGAAAACGACCGTGCAGCACTCATTGCTTTCCTGGAAAACCTGATCCTGATCGATCTCGACCCGGAAGAAGAAGAGGAAGAACATTCCTCGCGGAAAGCCCCGCCGAGCATTGTCCGCAAGGCCGCGCTGGAAGTGAATGTGATCCCGCCGGTCAAGCCGGTCGCGCACCTGCGCTGACTTGGATTTGGCGGCCAGGCCTGCGTGTCCGGCCGCCCTTCGCGTTCGCTTCGCTCATACAGATTTCTGGGTTCCAGATCAGCGTCCGGCATCGCCTCACGTGTCTGGAATGACGATTGGAGAATGTCACATCTCCACCCATACGGCGTGCGAAAAACACCCTCATCCTGAGGAAGGCCGGAGGCCTGTCTCGAAGGATGGGCCGCACGCGCTCCGATCTCGCCGCCCATCCTTCGAGACAGCGCTTCGCGCTTCCTCAGGACGAAGAAACGGCATCGGTAAGCTCTGCGGTCAATGCATTCCGCACTATCCGCCCTGCCAGGTCCTGATCGCCTCGATCGGATAAAGCAGCATAATCACATTGAGGGTCAGGTTGTCCCGGATGACCCAGAGGGCGAGCAACTCGAAGACGACGGCAACGAGGATCGTGACCCAGACCGGCACGCGCCAGGCGAAGAAGAAACCGGCCAGCATCCAGATGATGTCGAAGACGGAGTTGAGCACGCTGTCGCCGGTATAGCCGACGGCAATGGTCGCTTCCCGATACCGGTCGATGATCCAGGGACTGTTTTCGGCAACCTCCCAGGCCGCTTCGAGAAAAATCGCCCCGAGCGCGCGCTCGCTCACCGTGTTGCGGCGGAACAGCAGCCAGAGCACCCAGTAGAAAATGAAGCCATGGATGATGTGGGAGAAGGTGTACCAATCCGCGATATGCTGGGACGAGCCCGCAAGATCGTCAGCGGGCGTCCAGAAAAGGACATAACCGCAGTCGCAGATCGGAATGCGGCCCATGGCCAGCAGGATGACGGCCGTCGCGGCGATCATCAGGAGGCCGATGATCAGGCATTTCTTGTGGCTCAAACGTTTCTCCCGTGATCGCTGGAGCATGAAGCGATTCTTTGCTGGAAAATCACCGCCATTCCCTCTATGACCTTGCGCCAACGAAACATCAATCCGTCCGGTCTTGAAGAGTGTTGTTGCGCACCGGTTTCAACCGTCGCGATTGCGCAGCCGCCACCGGCTTTGCGGACCAGGAGACTTTCATGTCGGGCCTCAATGGTGCGGCGCCGTTTCAAGCGCGGCGCACATTTGCAATCATTTCCCACCCGGATGCCGGCAAGACCACCTTGACCGAAAAGCTGCTTCTGTCCGGCGGCGCGATCCGGGCGGCCGGGCAGGTGAGGGCGCGTGGTGAACGCCGCCGCGCCCGCTCCGACTGGATGAAGATCGAACAGGAACGCGGCATCTCCGTCTCGTCCTCTGTCATGACTTTCGAGCGCAAGGGCATTGTCTACAATTTGCTCGATACACCGGGCCACGAGGACTTCTCCGAAGACACCTACCGCACGCTGACCGCCGTCGACGCGGCGATCATGGTGATCGACGCCGCCAAGGGCATCGAGACCCAGACCCGCAAGCTGTTCGAAGTCTGCCGCCTGCGCGATATTCCGATCATCACCTTCGTCAACAAGATCGACCGCGAAGGCCGCCACGCATTGGAGATCCTGGACGAGGTTCAGGAAGCGCTGGCGCTTGACGTCTCACCGCAGACCTGGCCGGTCGGCATGGGTTCCGATTTCTTCGGTGTCTATGACTGGCAGCAGAAAAAGTTCCACACCTCCGAGGGCGAGCGCGGCGGACCTTATGCCGAAACAAAGGACGTTTCCGGTCTCGAGGATGAGATACTGACCGGCACCGTCTTTGATCGGATCATGGAAGAACTCACCGAGAACGTGGAACTCGGTGCGGAAGGCTATGCCGAGTTCGACAAGGAGAGCTTTCTCGAAGGTCACCTGACCCCTGTCTTCTTCGGCTCTGCACTGCGCGACTACGGCATCGAGGAAGTGCTCGATTTCATCGCCGACAATGCCCCTGCACCCCATTCCCAGCCGGCCACCGGCGGACGCACGATCATGCCGGAAGAAGACAAGGTCACCGGCTTCGTGTTCAAGGTGCAGGCCAACATGGATCCGAAACACCGCGATCGTATTGCTTTCGTGCGCCTGTGTTCGGGTACGTTCAAGCGCGGCATGAAGCTGAAACACGTGCGTGCGAACAAGCAGATCGCGGTGTCCGCGCCGATCTTCTTCTTTGCCGAGGAACGCGAGATTGCCGACCTGGCCTATCCGGGCGACGTCATCGGCGTGCCGAACCATGGCCAGTTGCGTGTCGGCGACACATTGACCGAAGGCGAGAACATCCACGTGACCGGTCTTCCGGCCTTCGCGCCGGAAATCCTGCGCCGCGTGCGCCTGTCCGACACCATGCGCGTCAAGCAGATGCGCCAGGGCCTGCAGGATCTAGCCGAGGAGGGGCTTGTCCAGATCTTCAAGCCCGATCTCGGCTCCAACTGGATCGTCGGCGTGGTCGGCGCGCTTCAGCTCGATGTCGTCGTCGACCGGCTGAAGGCCGAATACGGCACCGAGATCGGTTTCGAAGCGGTGCCTTACAACACCGCCCGCTGGATCGAGACGGACAGCCAGACGCTTCAGAAGATCATCGAGGGGCACCGCATGTCGGTTGCCAATGACCGGGATGACAAGCCGGTATTCCTGTTCAAGAACGCCTGGGAAGTCGGTCATGTCACTGAGAAATTTCCCGATGTGACCTTCCGCGAAACACGCGAGATCGTCTACGAGGCGTAACTTTGCCAGCCTGCCGATGACCTCCCAACTCAGACCCCTCACGCTGCATGACCTGGACCTGATCTGCCGCCAGCGCAACGACATGTTCCGCACGATGGACATGCCGGAGGACCTGATTGCCCGAATGGCCCCTGCCTTCCGTGCATGGCTTCAGGACCGGCTTTCCGATGAGACCTACTTCGGGTTCATGGCCGAATTGGGCGGCCAGCCGGTTGGCGGCATTGGTCTGATGGAGATCGAATTTCCGCCGCATCCGGCCCATCCGGATACCAGCAGGCGCGGCCGCATTCTGAACCTGTTCGTCGAGCCAGAGGCGCGGGGGCAGGGCATTGCCAGACAGCTGGTGGAAGCATCGGAAAGCGAATTCAGGACGCGCGGTCTGACTTACGCCGTTCTTCATGCAATGGACATGTCACGCCCGCTTTACGAAAAGGACGGCTGGCGGGGCACGGCAGAAATGGAAAAGGTTCTGATCCCGGACCGGTCGCCTGCTACTGGCCATCTGGTTATTGCTCAGCCAGATGGCCACCCAAATCACTACACCAACTGGCAGAAACAATCCCGGACTTGATCCGGGATCCATGCCGTTGTGTTTCCATCTGACAGGGTGTGCGCCGCAAATGCAGGCGGTATCCGTCCTGTTGTCCTGCGCTCGCGGACGCACACAAAGATCGAATTTGATTTCGCGCGCCATTCGCAGGAAACTCCGGGAGGGTGCCGGCAAGCCTGTGCCGGACTTGCGGACACGAAAAACAAGAGCCCCTGCCAACGACGTTGACAGGACGGGCCGAGTTGCATTCGACGGGGAGCTTCCATGGCAGACTATGACAAGAATCCCTCGCCGTATCTGCAGCAGTCGGTCTCCGACAATCCCTACCGGTTGCTGGAATGGACAACATTCTTGGACGTGCTCGGCTCCGTTGAGGGCAAGCGTAACCTGGATCTTGCCTGTGGCGATGGCCGTCTGACACGTGTCCTGGCTCACGGCGGGGCGGCGGAGGTTCTCGGTCTCGATGTCTCGGAAGAAATGCTTGAACGCGCCCGTGAGCAGAACGCGGAAGGGCAGCCGGAAGCCTTTTCCGACAGGGTGACCTACGCCGGCATCAGCGCGGCGGACGAGACCTTCCAGATGACACCGCCGGCGGACACTATCACGGCGATGTATCTATTCCACTATGCGCACAGTGTTGAAGAACTTGACCGCATGGCAGACCTGATCGGACGCAACCTGGCTCCGGGAGGGCGGTTCGTCACCTACACCATCAATCCGGACTACGACTTCACCAGCGCGCCGGACGACATGGAAGCCCGCATCGGCTTCCGCTATCGGATCATCGAACCGCCGGCCCATGCCCTCGTGATCAAGGATTTCGAGGTGCCCATCTGGCAGTGGAGCCGCGACCAGCACGAGGAGGCCCTGCAACGCGCCGGGCTGATCAATATCCGGTGGCATGCGCTGAAGTTCCCGCCCGACCAGGAGCATCATCTCGTGGGCTGGGCCTGGTATCTCGACAACCCCAGCTGCATCGTGCTGTCTGCTGAAAAGGCAGCATAGGCGACGAGGCTCCCTTCGAGACAAGCGCGCTGTTCATCCGCCGCTTGATCGCTCCCGACAACGACACTCGCGACAAAAGTCAGCCGCACGATTCATCTCAATGGCTTGTTTCCCGTTTTCGTCATTGTTCAGGAAATGATTCAACTTCGGAAAGAAACACTCTAAGCTTGTCAAAAGACTCATCTAATCCGGTCCCGGGCGCTCTTCATCCAGAACTTTAACGCCGCCACTATAGTTAGCGTGTCGCCGGTGCGCGCAGCGGTTCCGGGTGCCGATGCCGCCGCAGCGTAGAGCTGAAATCTGATTTGCCGGCTTGCATTGCTTGCGGATGTAACGGCTCGAAAGCGTCGTCAAAGAAGGAATGACATGTCCGAAACGAAGACTAAACTGACCCCCAGGGCAATCGTCGCTGCATCCAGCGGCAACGTTCTGGAGTGGTATGACTTCACGGTGTACGGTTTTCTTGCCCCGACGCTGGCAACGCTGTTTTTCCCGTCCGAGGACAAACTGGCCTCTCTCCTGTCCGCATTTGCCGTTCTCGCGGTCGGTTATGCGGCTCGGCCGGTCGGCAGCGTCATATTCGGGCATATCGGCGATCGGGTCGGCCGCAAGGCGGCTCTGATGATCTCCGTGCTCTTGATGGGCGGCGGATCATTTTCGATTGCTGCGCTTCCGACATATGACCAGGTCGGCCTGACGGCTGCGTTCCTGCTCGTGGCAATCCGTGTCGTGCAGGGTATTTCCGTTGCCGGGGAATACACCGCGTCGGGCGTGCTGCTGGTGGAGCAGGCGGGCGAAGGACGCAAGGCAATGACCGGCGCCTGGGTTGCCTTCGCCATGATGTGGGGCTGTGTGCTCGGTTCGGCCGTTCCGGCCGGGCTCAGTTCAATCCTCAGCTCCGAACAGATGACGGACTGGGGCTGGCGGATACCGTTTGCACTTGGCGGCCTGGTAGCCATCTTCAGCGCGATCCTGCGTCTCAGCCTTACCGAGTCGAAGCGCGACACGGGGGCGGACGAAGTTACCTCTCCGGTCATCCAGAGCCTGCGGGATCATTCGGCCCTCATCGGACAAATGGTGCTGCTGCTGATCCCGACGGCCGTGATCTATTTCGTCATCTACGTTTATGCCGTGTCCTATCTGAGTTCCGAATCCGGCTTTTCGTCGTCGGCAGCGCTCGACATCACCACCATCAACCTCGTCGTCATGGCGCTGTTCGTTCCGGTCTGCGGGCTCGCAGCGGACCGGTTCGGGCTGCGTCCCGTGTTCATGGCAGGTGCCATAGCGACGCTGATCCTCGCCGGGCCGTGCTGGTGGCTGATGCATCGCACGGATACGGTCTCCGTTTTCGCAGGCCAGTTCGGCCTGACGCTCGCGAGCACCGCGGGATGGGCGCTGTCGGTCACCGCTCTGACGCTCACGGCACCTGCGCACCTGCGCTGCAGCGTGGTGGCGCTCGGCTACAATATCTGCATGGCCGTCTTTGGCGGGACGACGCCGATGGTTGCGACCTATCTGATCAACAGGACGGGCGATGATTATGCGCCGGTCTACTACGTGATTGCCGCGACGCTTGTTGCAATCCCGGTCATTTGGCGATTGCCGAAGCTGATCACCGGGGCAGGGCAACTCCCAACCGCCGGTGCGTCAAGGTCCGGGGCTTGAGCCTTCAAAAGAAAAAGACCGGCCTTCCGGCCGGTCTCTCTTTTTGGTTCGGGGAACTGCTTTCAGGAGGCCTTGGCGGCGGGAAGCTCGATATCGATGCCGAGCGTGGTGACGTCGCCCGACCGATCCATCTCCAGGCGCACGGAGTCCGGGTCTATTTCGACGCGTTTGGCCACCACCGCGAGGATATCCTCCCGAAGGCTCGAAATCAGCACGGCATCCGAGCCGTCGTCGGCACGCTCATGTGCCAGCAGAATTTGAAGCCGGTTCTTGGCAACCGAGGCGCTTTCGCCTCTTTTGCCAAAGAGGCTCAGAATGTTCATGCCGCCCTCCCTTTGAAGAGTTTGCCGAACAGGCTTTTCTTTTCCTCGGGAATCGTAACGGGAGTGTTTTCCCCCAGCAGCCGGCGTGTTGCCTCCATGTAGGCCTTGGCCGGCGGCGAGTTTTCGTCCGAAAGCGTCACGGGAAGTCCGACGTTCGATGCTTTCAGAACGTCCTTGCTTTCAGGGACCACGCCGATCAGCGGAACGGACAGGATGTCGACGACATCGTCGGTCGCCAGCATGTCGCCCGTCTTCGCCCGGTCGGTGTCGTAGCGCGTGATCATCAGGTGTTTCGGCATCCGTCCGCCGTCTTCCGCGATCTTGGTCTTGGCGTCGAGAAGGCCGATGATGCGGTCGCAGTCGCGCACGGAAGACACTTCCGGATTTGAAACGATGATGGCTTCGTCCGCATGGCGCATGGCAAGTGTCGCGCCGCGCTCGATCCCGGCTGGACTGTCGCAGATCACGTAGTCGAAATAGCCGCGCAATTCGTTGATGACGGTCTCGACGCCTTCTTCGGTGAGGGCGTCCTTGTCGCGCGTCTGCGAAGCCGGGAGCAGGTAGAGATTGTTGAGCTTCTTGTCGCGAACCAGGGCCTGCTTGATGGAAGCCTCGCCGCGGACCACATTCACCAGGTCGAACACCACCCTGCGTTCCGCACCCATGATCAGGTCGAGATTGCGGAGACCGACGTCGAAATCGATCGCGCAGACCTGATAGCCTTCCTTGGCAAGCGCCGAGGCAATCGCGGCGGTTGTTGTCGTCTTGCCGACACCGCCCTTGCCCGACGTGACCACAACGACAGTTGCGTTGCTCATGGTGTCCGTCCTGTGTGCTCCGGACCGGCTGACCTCCAGCCGGTCCCTGTTAGTTCAGTCCTTCAAAGACCAGCGTTTCGTTTTCAAAGCGGATTTGCGCAGGCGAATTGCGCAAGGTTCCGTCGAAATCGTCTGCGACCTTGTAAAGTCCGTTGATGGAGACAAGCTCGGCATCGAGCTTGGTGCAGAAAATCCTGGCACTGTCCTTGCCGGAGACGCCTGCAAGTGCACGGCCGCGCAAGGCGCCGTAGATGTGGATCGAACCGCCGGCAATGATTTCGGCCCCGGAGCTCACGGAACCGATCACGGTGACATCACCCTCGGGGTGAAGAATGCTCTGGCCGGAGCGAACGTGGTCGGAAATGACGATCGACGAATCTCCCTGCTTCGCGCTTTCGCGCTCAAGCTCTTCCAGAGAATTGGCGAAAGAATGGCCATTGGTTTCGGACGCGTTTTCCGCTTCGCCGGATGGCTCGTCCTTCGCGTTGCTTTGAGGCTTTTTGTTGCCGGCCGCCTCGTCAGGTTGGCTGGTATGCGCATCCGGTTCCGGCACGTCCACCTCTGCGGTCAGCCGTCCGCCGCCAAAGCTTGGCGGCATGCCTTCCTTCAGCCGTGTACCGGAAATCCCGTCAATGCCCATGACGCGGATTGAGCGCTCTCCCAAACCGTCAAGAACCCGTTCCAGGTCATCGATCGGAATATTGCTTCCGCGCACGTCGAGAATGATCGGGCGATCGATAAAGAACCCGGGCGAGCGTTCGATAATCCGGTCGAGCTCCTTGAACCAGTCGTCGAAGGGCTGCTCCGGCGCTAGTACGATGGCAATAAAGGATTTTCCCTTGAACTTCATTGAAGAGGTCCGGCGGCATTGTCTGGTCAGGTGATTTGGTCGAATAAACCTAGCATTAACCGGACCTTGCATGCCGGGAGCGGCCCGTTTTCCACCGATATCGTTTTTTTCAAACAATTTCAGTCAATTGACGGTTCAACCAATCCGGATCGCGGATCGGTGCCGGCAGGGGTCGCCATAACTACCGAGCTTCACAGGCAGAATCAGCGCCGGAGTCCGGCGTAAATTTCCTTAGCCTGAACATCACTTAACGAAATTCTCGTAAAGTGCTGGATTTTCGCCATATTGCAGCGCACTATAAGGAGTAAGTATTTTTCCGGCGTGCGGCGCTTGGGGTAAAAAATGAGTAATTTCAGTGATATAATTCGATATATTGGATTGTCTGCCGATGAGGCTGCTGCTGCTCTTGACGTGTCGAGGGATGAGATTGTTCGCTGGTGCGAAACAAGCGATGCACCGCCTCTGCATATTTGGCAGGGATTGCTGCGCATGTTCGACGAGATCCGGGTTGCCGCCGAAGAAGCTGCAAAATCGGCTGATCTTGATCACCTGGAAGCCGATGATCTCAACAGCATCAGCCTGACCGTCCCCGGACAGGCAGCCGCCGAATTCGACGGCCCGAAACGTGCCGCGACCGCTCTCGCCGTGGCAACCCTGGCGCGGGTGTTTGTTTGAGCCGGTGACGTGGGCGCGGTGCGGATCGCTGTTTCCGGTGAAAATTTCCGAACGGTCCGCACTCGAACTTTTGCAGATGCCCATTTTCTGGTATTGATGACTTTCTGAGCGTTTTTCCCGAAGCACCCCGCGGCCTGAAGCGAGCGTCGCGCTGGTGAGATCCCGGTCTCCGGGTTTGCGCAACAAGCAACACGATCAGCACGATCCAGCAGGGCTCTGGCAATGACAGCTACGCTCAAGGGACTTTTTGCCGCGCTCGGGGCATTCGCCCTGTTCTCGACGCACGATGCGGTGATCAAGTCGCTCGGTGCGACTTACGAAGTCTTTCAGATCATTTTCTTCTCGATGCTGTTCGCCTTCGTGCCCATGTCGATCATCATGCTGGCCGACAAGGCCATCGACAATTTCCGCCCGCATTACCCGGTGCTGGTTCTGTGCCGCGCCGGTCTCTCGATTGTTGCCATGTCCTGCGCGTTTTACGCCTTCACGGTGTTGCCTCTCGCCGAGGTCTATGCCCTGCTCTTCGCAACGCCTCTCCTTGTCACAGCTCTGTCGGTTCCACTCCTCGGCGAAACGGTCCGCATGCAGCGCTGGGGCGCCGTCGTCGTCGGCCTCATAGGCGTGCTGATCGTCTTGCGGCCGGGGCTCACCGAGCTGACCGCCGGCCATTTCGCGGGCCTCATCGCTGCAGCGGCAAGCGCCATGTCCTCCATTCTCGCCCGCAAACTCGGCGGCAAGGAGCGCCCGGCGGTCCTGATCCTGTTCCCGATGCTTCTGTCGATGCTGGTGATGTCGATGACATTGCCGGTCGTCTATGTGCCGGTGACGCTGCCTGACCTTGGTCTGATGGCGGTCGTCGGGTTTCTGTCCGTGCTTGCGCAGCTCTGTATCCTGGGCGCTTACCGCGCAGCGCCCGCCGCTTTCGTCGCGCCGCTGCAATACAGCCAGATCCTGTGGGCGACCCTGTTCGGTGCGCTGTTCTTTGCAGAGACGCCGGACCGTTACGTTGCCATCGGCTCGTCGGTGATCATCCTGTCCGGCATGTTCGTCGTCTGGCGCGAAAGCCGCGAAAACGTCTCGGAAAAGACACCGGTTCTCCGCACCGCCAACCCACGCGTCGACACCGGCCCGCAGCCGAAGTAGGAGCGCTAAGTTGGTTGCGCTTGTCAGCCTGGACACTTCGGGTGCCGCCCTCGCTTTTCCCTCGGGTGTCATCCCCGACTTTATTTGGGATCCATGCCGATCCACGGCCCGGTGATTGTGCAGAAACAATGGCATGGATTGCAGGGTCGAGCCCTGCAATGACCGGGGAGTGCGAGCGCTAGGCTGTTAACCCGCCTCACGCGGTCATGCCATGACCTGATCATGGCATCCATGCCGATACGCTGGCCCGGTCATTGAGGAGAGCAATAGTCTGGGTGTCCTGGTCAAGCCCACAGCTTTCCGGTTTAACTTGAAGAGGGTCTGGCGAGGCCGTCACCGCTTGGTGATCCTGTCACTCCGGCTGAAGCCTAGCGAAAGGCCGGAACCTAGTAACCGAGTGGGTCCTCCGTCTGTTTTTCAGCGGCTCGCCACAAGGGTTACTGGTTCCCGGTCTTGCCGCGTTGGCGGCAAACCGGGATGACAAATCCGGTAAGAAAACTGGGTTCCAGCACGGCATTGGGCTGAATCTCATTAAGTTTCCAACGGCATACGTCAAACTGCGTTTTCCGAACCGGACAGTTGTGGGTTAAACCGTGGCATGACCTGGAAAAGGGAAGCTTGCCAGCGGGAGGCCGCCAACCGTGATCCCGGCCAAGCGCAGCGCGAGCCGGGACCGGGGAGGCACAGACCCGGCGATCAGCACGCTGACTTTTGGCTAGAAAACCTCAGTCCAGCCGCTTCTTGAAGCGCAGGGCGGCGATGATCATGCCGAGGACGAAGAAACCACACATCCAGATCACGTCGCGGTGCAGGTCGATCAGGTCGGCGTCTCTCAGGACGAAGCCGCGGATCATGCGCATGAAATGGGTCGCGGGGAAGGCTTCGGCGATGTATTGGGCGATCAGCGGCATACCCTCGTAGGGGAACATGAAACCGGAGAGCAGGATCGACGGCAGCAGCACGAAGACCGTCATCTGCGTTGCCTGAAGCTGGCTTTGTGCAATGGTTGACAGGACCAGTCCAAGCGACAGGCTCGCGCCGATGAACAAGAGCGTGCCTATGAAGAGATCAAAGGTGCGGTCACCGAACGGCACGTTGAAGAGCACATGTCCAAGCCCGAGAATGATCACCGTCTGCAGAAGGCCGATGAAGATGTAGGGGATGATCTTGCCGATCATCAGTTCGAGAGGGCGCACCGGCGTATTGATCAGCATTTCCATGTTGCCGCGTTCACGTTCCCGCACGATTGCAGCGGACGTGAACATGATCATTGTCATCGTGAGAATGATCCCGACCAGACCGGGAACGATGTTGATGGCCGTTCTCTGTTCCGGGTTGAAGAAGAGGGCGACTTCAAAGGTCGGCGTCGAGCGGTTGGGCGCTTGCCGGTTAAGTTCGGAAAGTGGCATCGATCGCAGCGCCTTGATGGCCCCGGCGATCATCGTGTCAGAGCCGTCGACGATCCATTGTGCGACCGGACGGCTTGTTTCTTCATCCGTTGACGGCGGCGTGCCGAGCCCGACGGCAGGAGAGCGCGCGATGCGCTGGGGGAGATCCTCCGGCAGGATGAAAGCGGCGCGCACCCGCGCGGCCTTGATCGCGGCTTCCGCCTCTTCCGGCGTGCTGAAGCGCTCGGTCACCTTGACCACCCGTGTCGCCTCAACCATCTGGATCAGGATGCGGCTGAGCCCGGTCTGGCTCTGGTCGACGACGGCAACCGGAATGTCGCGGATATTCGTGTTGATGGCATAGCCGAACAGGATCAGCTGGATCAGCGGGATCATGATCACCATGCCGAAGGTCATGCGGTCCCGCCTGAGCTGGGCCAGCTCCTTGAAGAAGATTGCAGAGATGCGCGACAGCGGTCTCATTGGCGGCCCTCTCCGGTTGCGGTCACGAAGACGTCCTCCAGATTGGGCCGGACACGCTCAATTAGCGTCGCCCCGTCCGTTTCCGGCTTGTCCTTCAGGAATGTCTCCGGGTCGGGAACATCGTCCTTGACCAGGACACGCAGACGCGCACCAAGCTGGGCTGCGGCCATGATGCCCTCCGATCCGAGCAGGTGCCGACGGATATCGCGCAGGTTCGGTCCTTCGATCTCCACCACATTCGCGCCCATGGCGGCCATCAGCTCCTTTGGTGCGCCATCAGCCCGCTTCTGTCCGGCCTCCAGAATGGCGATCTTGTGGCAGCGTTCGGCTTCGTCCATGAAGTGGGTCGTCACGATGATCGACGTGCCGCCTTCCACGAGATCGAACAGCTGTTCCCAGAAGTGCCGGCGGGATTCCGGATCGACCGCCGAGGTCGGCTCGTCCAGAAACAGGAGTTGCGGTTCGTGCAGGACGGCCGTTGCCAACGCCAGGCGCTGACGCTGGCCACCGGACATCTTTCCGGCAAACCGTCCCTTGAGATCGGTGAGATCATAACGCTCCATGACTTCGCCGATCCGCTGCTTTCGCTGTTGCCCCGCAAGGCCGTAGATCGTCGCCATGAAGTTGAGATTTTCCTGCACGGTGAGATCGCCGTAGAGCGAGAAGGTCTGCGTCATGTAGCCGATCTTGTATTTCAGCGTTTCGGCATCCTTGGGCACCGACAGCCCCAGGACTTCAACGGTGCCTTCCGTTGGCGTCAGCAGTCCGGTCAGCATGCGCATCGCCGTCGTCTTGCCGCAGCCGTTCGGGCCCAGAAAGCCGTAGATCATGCCGCGTTCGATGACCAGATCGAGCCCGTCGACGGCTCGGAAATCCTTGAATTTCTTGACGAGCCCGGTCGCCCTGACAACGATGTCGCGGTCCGGGTCGCTCACGGCAGGACAACCTGCGCCGGCACGCCGTTGGGAAGATCGGACGCACTGTCCGGCAACTGGATTTCGGCGACATACATCAGCCGGGCGCGCTCCGACTGGTTGAGCGCATAGTAAGGTGTGAAGGACGGGTCCGAGCTGATCCAGCGCACTTCGCCTTCAATGGAAGTGTCGAGGCCGTCAATGTGCACCTCGAGACTGTCGCCTTCCTTCACTTTCACGCGGTAGGGTTCAGGCACATAGACACGGGCATAAGGTGCTGACCCCGCCAGCATGACCGCGACCGGGCTTCCGATTGTCACGCGCTCACCGAGGTTCCAGGGCAGGCTGTCCAGCACGCCATTGCGGGAAGCGGTGATCGTCAGGTCCGAGAGGATCGTTTCCTGGGTTTCCAGATTGGCCTCGGCAGCCGCAAGCTCGGCGCGTGCAATCTGGATGTCTTCCTCCCGTGAGCCGATTTCAAGCTCCTTCAGGTTCTCTCTTGCTCCGTCGAGGCTGGCGGCCGCCGCGTCCCGGCTGGCGCGGGCGCCGTCCAGCTGAGCCTGGCTGGTGGTGCCCCGCGTCGTGAGGTCGTCATAGCGTTCGAACGAGGCTTCCGCGTTGAGAAGGTTGGCTCTCGCGCTGGCGACACTGGCACGGGCTTGGGCAATTTCCTCCGGCCGCGATCCGTTGATGAGCTTGTCGAGATTTGCCTTGCTCTTCTGCATCTCGGCCCGCGCCTGATTGACGACAGCCTGCTGCTGGGTCGGGTCCAGCTGCGCAAGGATGGTGCCGGCCTCGACAAACGTTCCCTGTGCGACGGGGAGATCAACCAGGATCTCGTTGGCGGTGGCTGTCAGGGCGACCCGGTCCCTCTCGATCGTTCCGAGTGCAACACTGCTGTCTTCGCCGAAGCAGCCGGTCAGCAGAAAACCGGCGCCGAAGAGGGGGGCAGCGCGAAAGAGCAACGAAAACATGAGGTCCTCCAGTCAATCAGCAGCGTGTCGCGAGTCGTCTCATTGCATGAGTCCGTACCCTAGCGTTGCTTCCGCCTGGAAACCAAGTGATGAAAATGGCGATGATCCGGCCGGGACCGTAAGGGCACAAAACCGGGCAAAGAAAAAGCCGGGTGCGCACCCGGCTTGTTGCTGTCGCGAAGCCTCGATCAGCTGGCGCGCCTGAAGATGTTGTACCACCGTCTTTGCGGAACCTTGATAGCCCGTTCCAGGATCTCGGCGGCGTAGAGAGCCGCGTTTTCCCTTGCCTTGGCAACTCCAGAGACAACTTTCGGGTCGAGACCGGCAAGTCCGCCGCCGAACTCGAAAAGATCCCGGAACGCGGCCCGTTCGACAATCGGTGTCATCAGCACGTCGATGTTCTGGGCTGCCAGAAAGTCCTGCACCGCCTTCATGGCGCGGGTCGTCACGGCAGCGTTGGTGCGGGTCAGCACGACACAGTGGTTGATGTCCTGCCGGACGATCTTTTCCAGTTTCCGGATCAGGGTCAGGATCTTGGCGCCGCCGCGCGCATCCATCGATGATCCCTGGATCGGAACGACGACAAGGTCGGAGACGGAGAGAGCGTTGGCCACGATCAGGTTTTCCGTGCCTTCCAGATCGACGATGACGTAATCGGACGTCTCGCTTGCTTGAGTGATCTGTTCGGTGATCGAGGCCGGGGACATTTCACTGACGACCGAGATGCCGGGGCAGTGCTCGGGCAGGTCGTGCCACTTGGAGATCCATTTCTGCGGGTCGGCGTCAAAGATGGTCACGCGTTTGCCCCGCGCCGCGACTTCTGTCGCAAGCAGCAAGGCGGCCGTGGTTTTTCCGGCGCCGCCTTTTGCATTTGCAAAGGAAATGACTGGCATCTGGGTTCTCCTGAACTAGCCTTGCATTGTCTTGCGGTTGGGTCTCTTGCGGACCTTCGTCTCGTGCAGTCTTGGTTTTTATGGTTACCAATTCCTTAAATTCGCAATTTGCGAGCAAGTTATTCAAAACACGCTCTAAGATGTGGATAACCTTAAGGAATTCCTCAGTATTAATTGCAGTGACAGATCGTGAATGCCGGTCTTTTGATGTGAAGGTCCCGCGATCCGCTTTCGCTCGGGGCCTCGTACCGGAAATCCGGCCTGCCTGATCTTCAAATTCTTCGGCGGGGATGAACGCCCGCTTTTCCCGCCTCCGCAATTGCGCTGATCCGGGGCGGCGCGTAGTCTGACCCGCAAATCGCACGAACGCGCTGCCCGAATGAAGGACCCAGAATGCTGCACCGGTTGAAGTCAGTCGTCCCGGCCCGAGTGGCCCGGGCCATTGTTCTGGGAACCCTCGTTGCATGGGCGGGAGCCGCGCAGGCAGATACTCTGAAGCCCTACAAGGATCGTCTCTTCAAATACAAGAAGATCACCGAGACCCTTTACGATGGTGACTTCATTGTCGTCGAATACTCCAAGCAGCGCGATTTGCGCGATCGCGACGAAGTCGACGAACGCAAGGTCTTCGGCAATTACGTTTCGTACAAGCCCAAGCGCGGCAGGGGCAGTGCGGAGCTCCAGGCCAATGGCCGGACCGTCACCTACATGGGAACCGGCAAATGGAAAGGCGGTGCCCGGATGGTCGTGATCTATATTCACGGCCAGGGCGGAAACCGGTTCCAGGGCATGAACGATGTGTCCTTCGGCGGCAACTTCAATCGCATCCAGAACCTGATGGTGCGCAACGGGGGCGCTTATCTGACGGTCGACATCAAGAACTTCGACAAGCGCGGCACGGCGGATGTCGCGGCGCTCATCCAGTATCAGAAACAGATCTCGCCCGGCGCGAAGGTGGTTGTCGCCTGCGGCTCGATGGGAGGCATCATCTGCTGGAATCTCCTGCGCAATGGCAACTACTCGAAGCTGCTGAGCGGCATCATGCTGCTTGGCTCGCCCAAGGACCCGAACATTTTCGGCTCGGGCGCGCTGTCGCGAAACGTCCCCGTCTATATGGGCCAGGGCACGTTGGACCGGGTCTACAACTGGGAAACCCAGGCGAATTTCTTCAAGCAGATCAAATCGCGCGCGCCGAACTATCCCATCAAGTTCACGCTGTTCGACACCGGAACGCATGGAACGCCCATCCGCATGACCGACTGGCGGCTCGTGCTCAACTGGATGCTGCGGTGACGGCGGTAGGGGTTTGAAGGGACGTCTTGCAGCCAGCGGACAAAACGATGAGCGAAGCCGGATACGAACTTAATGACCCACGCCCGATCAAGCGTGAAGCGCCCTATACGTTTTACCTTCCCGCAGACGAGCAGCTTGCCGAAGTTGCTCCCGGCGTCCTGGTGCAGCTCATCTTCAGGGCTGTTCCCCAGACCGAGACCTATGACGCGGAGCGCATGTGGGTGGAAGTCAAACACCGGGACGGCGACGCCCTGTCTGGAGTTCTCGACAATGAGCCGGTCGACATACCGGGCCTCGCGCACGGGGACACTGTCGCGTTCCGCCTTCATCACATCATAGACATCGATTGGGAAGATCCTGCGACAAAGGAACGCTTCAGCACGGACTTCAACAAATGGTTTGCACGCTGTTTCGCGGACAAGGCGGTTTTGGAAGGCCGCGCGCGCGCCGGTTTTGTCTACCGCGAGCGGCCGGAGCACAATGACGGCGATCGTTATCCTGATACCGGCTGGCGCATCCGGGCGGATGTCGACGAACTCAGTGATGAAGAATACAATGCAAACCCAAGTCCGTCATACGTCGCCATAGGTGCGGTTCTGAACAAGGATGACAGTTTCGTCGACCTTTTGTCAGCGCCGGCGGGCAGTGCGTTTCTGCGCGGTGAGGGCGACGACTATGAACCGACTGATCTTGAGCTGGACGAAAACGAAGGCTGAACAGGACACAGCTGTGACGGTGGGCAGCTGATGGCGGGCGTTCTGAAAACAGGCGAGGCTGGTTCGTGCTGCTGTGTGGATTGTGACCAATGTGGGGAGGAAGAATGATGCGATCACTTCTGGTAGCCGGGACGGTCTTCGTATCGAGCGCATTGACATTCGCCGGACCGGTTCCGGCTCAGGAAGATGCGGGGGTCATCCTTGAGGCCGTCAAAAGTGATCCCGGGACCGTCACGATCACGGGAAAGATCCTGACGAACACGTCCCCGCACTGTGCGGACTATGCCAGTGCCTATTCGTCTGAAATTACCGATGTTCAGCAAAAAAGATCGCTCGCCGGAGCGGTGATCGTAACGGCTCAGAACGATACCTGCACGATCCAGTCGAACGGCATCCCCAACCATGATGTCGGCGGCGATGCAAGGCGCGACTTTGCATCCGAGGTTGCCGCGATCGGACACACGTTCTTCATTGCCCGCAAGCCGGAATTCACCGGGAAGATTTCCGAACTCGGACACACGACGTTCGACGCGGTGCTCCTGAACGGGGCCGTGGTCGACATCCAGTCGGCTGGCTGCTATCGGCCATCGAGCCCCCAGGCAGATGCCGGCGGCAATGTCCTGGCGGGGTGCCGGGCTGACGATCCCTGGTTGCTCGACCCGATGTCGCCCCTGGCGACCTTTGCCGAGGACAACCACCATGCGCACACCCAGCCGGACGGCCGCTATCACTACCACGGCAATCCGAACGCGCTCTTCGACGACAACCCCGGTCCCGACGGCTCGCCTCTCATCGGCTTCGCGGCGGACGGGTTTCCGGTTTACGGCTCATACTTCAAGGATGAAAGCGGGACCGTCAGAAAGGCCGTTCCCGGATACACGTTGAAAGCCGGAAACCGTCCGTCGGGCAACGGAAATCCGGGAGGCGCATATAATGGGCTGTATCGCTCGGACTATGAATTCACGGGTGCCGGAGATCTCGATGAATGCAATGGCATGACGGTCAACGGCCAGTACGCCTATTACGTGACCGACGCCTATCCCTGGATCGTTGCCTGTTTGCGCGGCACGCCGGACGCCTCGTTTGACAAGCCGCGGTAAGGCCCGTCAAAACGTGTTCTTATTTCCCGGACCTGGCTAAATGGAGTGCGAGATCGGACAGGATCGCCTTGGATTGTGCACATTCTGCAGTCCCTGGCCGGCAGACAAAATGCAGATCGTGTGTGTTCAGCGTGCAAGTAACGACAACAAGCGTGAGGTCTCGATACGGCCCGCCGCCTGATCTGATCAGACAATCCAGTTCATTGCTGAAAAGCATATCGATATCTGAAGTTTCAACACATTCGCGCACATGGCGGTGCAGGTCCTCATTGTGATGTGGCCAGTTCGCCGGGAGAAGACTTCGCACGGACATGCAAAGGCCAACCCGGAATTTCCGGCTGTTGATTTCAGGCGCTATCTGCTCGGTTGCGAGGGTCAGGTCTTCAAAAATCTGCGTGATCGCAGGCAAATAGATTTCACCTTCACTTGTCAGCAAAAGTCCGTTCGGCAGACGGCGGAACAGCATCACGCAAAGTGAATGTTCGAGCTTCTTCACCTGCTGGCTCACGGCACCGGCAGTGACGCCCAGTTCGTCTGCGGCGGTCTTGAAACTGAGATGCCTGGCAGCCGCTTCGAAGGCGCGCAACGTATTCAGAGATGGTAGCCTGTAAGTCATGCGTTTTCTCCGGCGTCGTTTATCATAGAGCACCCTGCATCAAGCCCGAGAATTTCTATCCCTCCACGAGAGATTGTCTGAGTTGAAGGTTCCCGCTCGGCACGGCAACGTCGCTCTCGTGAACGAGGGAGTTTGGAACATGAATGACCGTAGTGGACTACAGGCAATCCGCAGCATCGATTACGTAATCGTGCTCTGCGATGATCTGAAAAAGATGAGAGCTTTCTTCATCGACATTTTCAACTTCGACATCGAAGAAGAGGAGGAGGGGCATTTCGTCGCCTTCCGGGTTGGCACCCTGTTTCTGGCGCTTCGCCCGCATGGCCGCTCCTACGACGGTCCGCAGAAACCGGCCGCTTCTGCCGGCATCCAGATCAGCTTCAGGGTTCCGCCTGCCGACGTTGATCTTGCCTTTCAAGCGCTGACGGAAAAGGGTGCCGATATCATCGAGCCGCCAACAAATCAGGACTTCCCGCATCGTACCCTGTTCTTTCGCGACCCGGAGAACAACGTGATCGAGATTTTCGCGGAAATTCACCCGCGCAATACCTTGCCAACATCCTCGGGCGTTCATCGCGTCAAAGCTGGCGCTTGAGATCGAAACCGCATCCCGGCAACGCGTCACGCCACTCTTTCAGTAAACCTTCGGCAAGGTGGTCGAACACGGTACGGATCCTGAGGCTGGTGTGCAATTCGCGGTGGGTCACGAGCCAGATCGGAAAGCTGAGAGGCGATACATCCTCGAATGCGGGGGCAATTTCCGGGCAGCGGGCCGCGATCTCGTCCGCGCCGACCCCGAGACCGAAGCCCAACCGGACATATTCCCAGGCGACAAGCAGGTTCGGCGAACTGATCTTGATATTGGCCTGGGAGACTTCCAGACCAAGAGCGCGCAGATAGCCGATCAATTGCTCGTTGTCCTCGTACCCGAGGAAATCGAGCTTTGGCGCGTCGGCCTTTGTCAGCTTTCGTCCGAACCGTTCGAGATAGGAGCGCGCGGCGAAAATCCGGCCCTTCGCGTCCCGCAGCTTTCGCGCATAAAGCTCAGGGTGATCCGGTGCGACATGGCGGATGGCGATGTCGGCTTCGCGGCGGCGCAAGTCGCTCAGGCTGTTCGTGGAGACGACCCTGATTTCGATACCGGGCGCTTTCGTACGCAGATCCTGCAAGATGTCAGGCAGGATATAGGCGGCCATCACGTCGGTCGTGGAAATGGTAACCAGCCCTTCGATCTGCTGCGACTGGCCGGAGGCGGCGAGGGACACCCGGCTCGCCGCGTCGCCCATGGCGCGCACGTGTTCGGCAAGTTCAACCCCGGCTTCCGTCAGGATCAGGCTCTTGTTGACCCGCTCGAACAGCGTCACGCCGAGCGTTTCTTCGAGCGCGGCCACCTGCCGGCTCAGGGTCGGTTGGGTCAGGCCGAGCGCCCGGGCGGCAGCGGAGAGTGAGCCTTCCTCTGCAGTGACCAGGAATGCACGCGCCTGATTCCAGTCAAATGTGATGCTCTGCCAGTTCATGCAAATTTGTATATCACCTAACGAGATTTCGGCAATTTCTATTCATTCACGTTGGGGGTAACAAGCGCTCGAAAGGAGTTCCCCATGTGTCCGCATTCGTTCGCCGTGGTGTTTTTGAAAATCTGTCTTGCCTGCCTTGAATTCCTGGCCTCGCCAGGTGGCGGCCGGACGATCGGCCGCGATATCCTCAGCCGGATCGGTCTGCGTGGCGGACGCGGGGAGTGACCATGACGCTTGAACATCATGCACCGCAGATCCCGGTATTCGAACGCCGCCTCGGTTCCTGGCAGATTGCCGTCAGCCGCGACGGCTTCGGAACCGACCAGTTGCGCGCGGCTTATGACGCCTGTGCCCCGCGCTGGGACCGCAAGATCGGAAGGCTCGGGTTTCCTTCGGCGTACCGCGAGGTGCTGCGCCACGCGGCATCCGGCTTGAACGCTCACGATCACGCAACCGCTAAGGTACTCGATTGCGGTGTAGGAACCGGCGCCATGTCGATGGCCCTGGCAGGAGAAATGGCAAATGCGTTCGACCTGTCGGCTGTGGACATATCACCGGCCATGCTGAAAGAGGCATCCGCCAATCTCCAGCGTGCCGGGATCGGCTGCCGGACGGATCTGGCTGACATCTCGGCCCTGCCTTACGCGTGTGAAAGCTTCGATTTCGTGATGTGCGCACATGCGCTTGAACATCTCGCAAAACCCGAAACGGCGCTTGCGGAAATGTGCAGGGTTCTGAAACCCGGCGGCAGGCTTCTCCTGGTGACAACGCGCAAGTCACTCTTCGGAGCGTTCGTGCAGTTGAAGTGGCGAACCCACAGGTTCGATGCGGCGATGGTGCGACGACACCTGAAGCAGCGCGGCCTCGATGAACTAACGACATTGCAGGTAGGTGCGGGACGCTGGACCCGGTTCTGGAGCACGGCCGTTGTCGGCCGGAAGCCTGCCTTAACAGAAAATGGAGCGCCCGGCATCGCTGTAGCCGCAGCCTGACGCCCGACGTGATAGAAAAGAAAGACCATGACGATCACCTGGACCAATGACATGACGCCCTCGACCCGGTTCTGGGACAAAATTTCCGAAAAATATGCAGCATCGCCGATCAAGGACCAGGATGCCTATGAAAAGACGCTTGCACGCACGGTGGAACATCTGGGACCGGCGGATGACGTCCTGGAACTCGGCTGCGGAACGGGCTCGACAGCGCTTCTTCTTGCCGGCAACGTGTCGTCTTATCTCGCGACGGATTTTGCACCGGGCATGATCCGCATCGCGGATGAAAAACTTGTCGCTGCTGCAGGGGAAAGCAGAGTTCCGGACGGGCTCCGCTTTGCGGTGGCCAGCGCATTCAGCGAGGAAGTCGACAACGCCGAAGGCTATGACGCCATCCTTGGCTTCAACTTTCTGCATCTGGTGGAAAACCCCGAAGACCTGCTCGCCCGTGTCCATGGCCTTTTGAAGCCCGGTGGTTTCTTCATCTCGAAAACGGTCTGCCTCGGCGACAAGGCATGGCTGTTCGTACCGATGATCAAGGTGATGCAGCTTTTCGGCAAGGCCCCGTTCGTGCGTTCTTATACTTTCGCGGCGGTCGAAGAGATGATCGGCAAGGCGGGCTTCGACATCATCGAAACCGGAACCTACCCCGAGCCGCGCAGCCGTTTTGTGGTCGCGCGGAAGATCTAGGCAGGGATCTGTCTCCGGTGCCACGCGCCGCCGTCACCCCGGGCGAACGACGTGAGACCCGGGGCCGGGGAGCTCAAATGTGACGAAAGGGGCACCGCGCAACCGCCGGGTCTGTGCCTCCCCGATCCCGGCTCGCGCTGCGCTTGGCCGGGATGACGAATGAGAGAAAACCTCATCCTGAGGAAGCGCTGTGCGCTGTCACGAAGGACGGGCCGCTTGCTCCGTGGGTCTTCGCCCATCCATCGAGACGCACGCAAGCGTGCTCCTCAGGATTAAGAGGAGGGTCGGTGTGGCCGTGGTCAGTTTGCATGCGTTTCGGGTTTGCTGCGGTGACGCAGGTCTCTGGTTTCCGAGGCAGCGTTCTGCCTTGCCCCACATGTCCGCAATGACAAACGTGGAAATGCGCCTTCACCGCTTCCATCGTCACCCCGGGCGAACGACGTGAGACCCGGGGCCGGGGAGCTCAAATGTGACGAAAGGGGCACCGTGCAACCGCCGGGGCGGCGGTGCCTCCCCGATCCCGGCTCGCGCTGCGCTTGGCCGGGATGACGAAGGAGAGAAAACCTCATCCTGAGGAAGCGCTGTGCGCTGTCTCGAAGGATGGGCCGCATGCTCGGAGTGCGTGCCCCATCTTTTGAGATGCACGCAAGCACGTACCTCCGAGTGAGGTGCAAGTGCGAGAAGCTCCAGGGCACGTCCAACCTGCTCAACTCAGTGAATTGACGACGAAGGCAACTTGAAAAACCGTCATTCCGAAGAGACGAAACAACTGCTGGCCTCGGGGAACGGACGGCTCGCGTGCATGACGAGATGGAACACATTGCAGGATTGTAGTTCCGGCGATACCGTTCTCTCCTTTTATTGCAGCCGTCCGGGATTGTGGAGGCCACATCATGTTCAGAGCTTTTTCATTTGCAATTGGAATGACGTTTTCGGCAACCGCAATGTCAGCGGAACTCCTGCCTCCCGACAAGGACTTCCTGAAGCAGGCGGCGGAGTTCGGCATCACGCAGGAAAACTGGGACAGCGGAGAATTCGCCGCGGTCACGTTCCCGCAGGCCTACCGGTTCACCCGGCACTACGAAATCAGTGCAGGTGACACGGTTGCTCCCGAAGAATGGCGGGACGAGACCGGGGCGCTTGATCTTGCGGCCCTGTCTGCCAGAGACGCCGATGGCGTTCATGATCTGCGGACAATCCTGCGGGACAGATTGTTGAACCACTCGATGGTCGTGCTGAAAGGCAACCGTTTGCTGCATCAGCATTTCTGGGACGGAATGACGCCGGTCTCGACCCATCTCGACATGTCCGTGACCAAGTCGTTTACGGCAACGCTTGCGGGCATCGCGGCGGCAGAAGGCCTGCTCGACATGAGCAAGCCCGTGGAACATTACCTCCCCGAATATGAGGCGACCGCGTTCGGCGGCGTGTCGGTTCAGGATGTTGCTGACATGAATTCCGGCCTGGACATCCCGACGCCGCCGTTCATGTCCTGGGATCCGAAATTCACACAGTCCCAGGAATGGAACGGGCCGAATGACAGCGGGCTCACCGGCATCAATGAGTATCTGCTGACGCTTTCAGAGCGGAAGTACGAGCCGGGAACACATTACCAGTATCAGGATCCGAATACGGAATTGCTCGGCCTTATCACCGAAAAGGTGACGGGTATCGGCCTTGCCGCGTTCATGCAGGAGCGTTTGTGGTCCAAGCTCGGAGCCGAGGGCGACGCCTACTGGATGGCCGATCCGCGCGGTTACACGGTGGCCTCCGGCGGGCTCAACATGCGAACGCGCGACCTGGCCCGTATCGGACGCCTGTTCCTGAACGACGGCAAGAACCATCTCGGTGAACAGGTCGTGCCGAAGGCGTTCCTGGATGCGATCTGGGAGGGCAACGACCGGGTCAGGGCCGCCTGGGCCGTCGGCAAGGAGGCCGCCCTTGCATCGGACGGCTGGTACAAGGATCAGATCAGGATCCTCAACATCAAAGGCCACACGATGATGGTCTTTGTCGGTATCCACGGGCAGGTCCTTGTCATGGAAAAGGAAACCGGAACCGTCATCGCCATGAACGGCGGTTACCCGCAGACAGAGACCGTTCGGATGAACACGCTTCTTTTTCTCGAAGTCGTCCCTGCAATTCTGGACGCGACCAGCGGCCTGTGACCGAACTAGCAGCACGTCCTGACGACGTCCGCGATTTCACCAAGCTGTCCGGCGAGCGGGCTGGACTTGCGCCAGACCATGCCAACCGTTCTGCTGGGTTCGGGATCCTCGAAGCGGCAAACGGAGACGGCTGCCGAACGGGTTTCGACCGGAACGGCCATTTCCGGGATCAGCGTGACACCCATGCCGGCGCTGACCATCTGAACCAGGGTGGAGAGTGAACTGGCATCGAGCACTTCGCGCGGTGGTCCGGAAGGCAGGTTGCAGAAGGACAGCGCCTGATCGCGAAAGCAATGGCCTTCTTCAAGCAGCAGAAGCCGCATTTCCCGCAACCTGTCCGCGCTGGGCATTGGCGCGTCTGCATCACCGGCTGAGCGGACCAGCATGAACGTTTCGCTGAACAGGGGCGTTTCGGTGAGAGATCCTTCCGAAACGGGCAGGGCGACGATTGCCGTGTCCAGCTTGCCCTCGCCGAGTTCCTGAATGAGCTTTGGTGTGACCGTCTCGCGTACGTGGATCTCAAGCTCCGGATGCTGTTCTGACAGCGCCCCGATGACGCGCGGCAGCAGGTAGGGCGCAATGGTCGGAATGACACCGATGCGCAGCCGCCCGACCAGCCGGTCGCGCGAGGCGCGGGCGAGGTCCCCGAGTTCTTCCGCCGCGCGCAGGATATCCCGGGCCCGTTCCACGGCGACCTCCCCGAAATGTGTCAGTCTGACCTGGCGCGGCCCGCGTTCGATCAGGGACGCACCAAGCGCTTCCTCCATTTCCTTGATCTGCATGGACAGGGCCGGCTGTGAAATTGCGCAGGCATCCGCCGCTTTTCCGAAATGGCCATGACGGGCGAGGGCCTCGAAATACCGGAGTTGTTTCAGCGTGATATTTATCATAAGAAAAAACTATCAAAGCGATCAGGAAATTCAACTTCTTCTGATGATGAAGCTTTGCTAATTTAGAATCACACCAGACTGTAACCGCGCGGTCCACACCTTACATGTGGTCACACGGAACGGTTTAGGAACGATCTACGGAGTTCTCCGGCCTTCAATCAGCAGACGGACAGATTGCGCGGTCATGCGGACGCAACTTGTCAAAAAACTGTCAACGGGACGGAGTTGAGTAAGCTCGGTGCATGGCACCGGAACTTGAAATGGAGAGGATTATGGACGCTAAGGTGGACAAGTCGGGTGGATGCCCGGTCATGCATGGCGGTAACACGTCGATGGACAACCCGGTTACGAAATGGTGGCCAAACGAACTTAACCTCGACATTCTTCATCAGCATGGTGCTCGGACCAACCCGATGGACGCGGATTTCGATTTCCGCGACGCCGTCAAGGGTCTGGATCACGAAGCGGTCAAGGCAGATGTCCGCGCCCTCATGACCGAAAGCCAGGACTGGTGGCCGGCCGACTGGGGCCACTACGGTGGTCTCATGATCCGCCTGGCGTGGCACTCCGCGGGCTCTTACCGCATGCAGGATGGACGCGGCGGTGCCGGTTCCGGCAATATCCGTTTCGCTCCGCTCAACTCCTGGCCGGACAATGCCAGCCTCGACAAGGCGCGCCGTCTGCTCTGGCCGGTGAAGAAGAAATACGGCAACGCGCTGTCCTGGGCCGATCTCATCATCCTGGCCGGCAACATGGCCTACGAATCCATGGGCTTCAAGACGTTCGGCTTCGGCTTCGGCCGCGAAGATATCTGGGGTCCTGAAACCGACGTCTACTGGGGCGCGGAAAAAGAATGGCTCGCTCCCGCAGAGAACCGTTACGAGAGCACGGACGATGCGGCCACCCTGGAAAACCCGCTGGCTGCCGTTCACATGGGTCTCATTTACGTCAATCCGGAAGGCGTCGACGGTCAACCTGATCCCATCAAGACCGGCGCGCATGTCCGTGAGACCTTCAAGCGCATGGCCATGGACGACGTGGAAACCGCAGCCTTGACATGCGGTGGTCACACAGTCGGCAAGGCACACGGAAACGGCGCAGGCGATCACATCGGTGCGGAACCCGAAGCAGCCGGACTGGAGGCGCAGGGTCTCGGCTGGCTCAATCCGGACCAGCACGGCAAGGCTGCAAATGCCTTCACCTCCGGCATAGAAGGCGCCTGGACCAAGGAACCGACCAAGTTCGACATGGGCTATTTCGACTATCTCTTCAACTATGAGTGGGAGCTGACGAAATCACCGGCCGGTGCATGGCAGTGGAAGCCGGTGGACATGCCGGAAGACCAGAAACCTGTGGACGCGAGCGATCCGTCCATCCGTCATGACCCGATGATGACCGATGCCGACATGGCCATGAAAATGGACCCGGTCTACAACGAGATCTGCCGCAAGTTCATGGAAGATGAGGCCTACTTCCGCGATGCCTTTGCACGTGCGTGGTTCAAGCTGACCCACCGCGACATGGGCCCGCGCGCCAACTACCTTGGCCCGGACGTTCCGGCGGAAGACCTGATCTGGCAGGACCCTGTCCCGGCTGGGTCGACTTCCTACGACGTGGATGCGGTCAAGGCGAAGATTGCTGCAAGCGGTTTCTCAGCTGCCGACATGATCGCCACAGCCTGGGACAGCGCACGCACGTTCCGCGGCTCCGACAAGCGCGGCGGCGCAAATGGTGCCCGGATCCGTCTTGCGCCGCAGAAGGACTGGGAAGGCAACGAGCCGGCACGTCTTGCCAAGGTCCTCGCTGCTCTCGAGCCGATTGCGGCCGAAACCGGTGCTTCACTCGCCGACGTCATCGTTCTGGCCGGCAATGTCGGTATCGAGCAGGCCATCAAGGCAGCCGGATATGACACAGCCGTTCCGTTCAACCCGGGTCGCGGTGATGCGTCCGATGCGCAGACCGATGCGGAAAGCTTCGAGGTTCTGGAACCTCTCGCCGACGGTTTCCGTAACTGGGAAAAGGAAGACTACGCGGTCAGCCCTGAAGAAATGATGCTCGACCGGGCACAGCTTCTGGGTCTGACGGCGCAGGAAATGACCGTTCTGCTCGGCGGCCTGCGCGTTATCGGCGCCAACCACGGTGGCTCCAAGCACGGTGTCTTCACCGACCGCGAAGGTGCGCTGACGACGGATTTCTTCGTCAACCTGACCGACATGTCCAACAGCTGGCTGCCGGCGTCCGACGGAACCTATGAAATCCGCGACCGCAAGCTGAACACTCTGAAATGGACGGCGACCAGTGCCGACCTTGTCTTCGGCTCCAACTCGATCCTGCGTGCCTACGCTGAAGTCTATGCCCAGGACGATAACCAGGCCAAGTTCGTGAAGGACTTCGTCGCCGCCTGGACCAAGGTCATGAACGCGGACCGCTTCGATCTGGCGTAAGCCCTTGAAGCGGATTGATTGAAAAATGAAGGCCGGCCCTGCTCATGCGGGGCCGGCTTTTTCAGTTTCCGGGCCCGGTCGCGGACGTTGCTTCCTCGGTGCCCTCCACCAGTATGGTCCCGGCGGGAATGCTGTTGATCCGGAACAGCGTGTTGAGAAAGTCCGACATCTTGGTATCGGGAAAATGCCCGGCAAACAGGCGCTCGATCGTGCCGTCCTGAAACATGCTGTAAAGGGCGAGATCGATCTTTTCGGGCAAGCCCGGATGCGATCTGGATGAGATGACGAAGGCGTAGGGTTCGTAGCGCCCGGCGCCGGCTGGTGCCGGGTCCATCGCACATTCTGTCCGTGTCTGGTTTCGCTGGTCCGCCAGGGAGGCCTGCACGATGTCGAGATCGCCGTAGTAGCGTGACAATTCCCCGCTGCAGAAAGCCCGCGCAGCCGTTGTGTGCGAAGTGTAGCTGCGCGAGCAGACAATCTTGGCACCGATCTGGTTTTCGGGCGGTTTGCTCAAAAGGGCATTGAGCGCGTCACCTATCGTGGATCCTTCGACATAACCCCAGACTTCATAATCCTTCGGGGTCTCGGTCTTGACCTGTTGGGGTGTTGCCGGAACGAACTGAAACTCGATCTTGAACCGGTCCCAGAAACTCGCCTGCTGGTTTTGAGGTGTGCCCTCTTCGCCGGAAACCTCTCCGTCTTCCACATTTTCTGCCTGTGCCGGTTCCTTCTCGGGCCACCAGGCATCCTGGCATGAATGAGGCGGCGAGGGGTCACCGCGCGCGGCGGCACCGAGATGATCGATCCAGGGCAAAATGCACGCGCAGGTCGGTTCAGGGCCGTCTTCGGGCAATTTGCCTTCGTTCTTGGTGATATCCTTCCCCGGTTTGGACTTCACGAAGGAACTGTTGGCCACGAAGACAATCTGGGAAAAGTGAAGAACGGGTGTTCCGTCTTCGACGGGAAAGCTGCGCATGCGCTGAAGGGTGATTGTGGTCGGGTCGCACAGAAAATCGATTTCGGTAGTTTCAGGTTGAGACGGACGGTTTGCAGGCGGTTCACCAGTCAGAGAGGCAATCCTTGCAGGTGCCTGCCCGTTGCCCTTTGTGGTCATTCGGCCTGTGCCGAGAATGGATTTGCGCTCGGCCGACCCGATCTCGACAGTCTCCAACTGGTAGCCGGCCCGGTAGATCGCTTCGGTGCAGATGTCCCAGTAGAACCCCAGAAATTCGTCCGAGGCCGTGTTCTTCCAGATAAAAGGCCGGGTGTCCGTTCGAACCGCCATCTTGACCGGCGCAGCGTGTTCGTCCGCATACGCCGTCCAGGCAGCGGCGAATGCCTGCAGGAAGACAAGGGAGAGGGTGACCAGCCACTTCATCACGACGCCGCCGTTCGGGATTTTGTTGATGTTTCACCAACCAGAGTGCCTGATTTCGTGTTGACCCCGGATTGCCGCCGCCGCTGGTTCTGGAGCGCTTCGGCGATGCAGAAGACCACCAGGAACCCGAGTATCGCGGAATAGATGGCCGCATAGGCGATCAGGCCGTGGTCGATCGCGTCGAGTTGCGGTTGCTCCGCGGACCGGTTGAGCGCGGACGCCCACGAGGTGAGGAAACGTGTGGCGCCTCCGCAAAGCCCCATGAGGATCGCCGCGCGGATCGCCCAGCCACGGCTCCACGCCATTGTCTTTTGCGCGACTTCAGCCCTTGTCAGCGTGGACGCGGAGTCCAGCAGGACGACGAGGATCAGGGCCAGGACAGCGCCTCTCAATGGGGTTGGGGCATTGTATTCGAACGAAGCCTGCAGCGTCGCCCACACAGTGCGCTGATTTTCCGCCCAGCCGCCCGACTCGATGGCGGAGCGCCACAGGACCAGCCCGATGATGAACAGGGTCGCGACAGCCCAGGAAACGAAGACCAGCACGGCGGCCTGAGGCAGCCTCTTTGTCCAGTGCGCCTGGGCCATGTTCCGCCAACGGTGGGTCTGGCGCGCACCGTCACGCAGCGCGAGGGCAATGATGATCGGAACACAGAAACTGTTGAAGGAGGTGGTGGCATATCCAAGTGCGCGCCAGTAAGGATTTCCGGCGCTGCCGCTCTGGAGGGCTGATTCATACGGACCGGGAAAGACGCTCCAGGCTATCGCGAGCGAGATTGTGATTCCAACCGACCAGAGGATCGTGAGCATCGCGTGCGATCGCGTATGGACGGGCCCTGCACGCTCGTTGAACAGATCGCTCAAAAATGTTTCGAGCTTCTGCTTGGCAAGGATCTGCTGCCGCACCGAACTGGAAGCGTTCCTTTCCGGCCGTTGGCTGCTGCTGTCCGGGACGATGATTTCGTGTTCAACGTAAAGCGCCAGCAGGATGCAGAGGTCGTCGGCGAGATGGTCGGCTTCTTCGGCAAGGCGTTCCCAGCTGGCCCGTTTCTTTTCGTTGGCGGCGGACTTGTCGCCCGAACCGTTTCCGTCCGCCGCTCCTTCGGGCGCAGCTGTTGCCTCGGACGGTTCGGCAACCACCGTTGCCTCACCAGCCTGGTAGCTTGATTTCTCATCGAGTTCCAGAAGGAGAACGTCACGGCGTCGTGTCAGTGCGGCTTCGAGCTTGTCGAACTCTTCGCGCTGGCCTGCATTCGCCAGTTTAACCTTTCGATCCAGGATCCAGGACGAAATGGAGAAGATGAGGTCGAGATCCTCGTGAAAATCCTGAGGATCGGCCAGTTGTCCCTCGGCGGCCTGTGAATAATGCCGGATGCGTTCCCAATGGCCGCGCGGGATCAGAAGACTGTTCCTGGGTATGTCGCCGTCATTGTCGTCATCATCGCGCAGCTGGATCGAGTTGCGTTGAAGATCTTCACCCGCTCCTATGACACGGGTCGGAATGCCGGCCAGACGGTGAGCCGCACTGCGCATCCAGTCTTCGAAACGCTGCAGCACCGGGAACGTCGGCGCGAGGCCGACGATGATGAGAGCGATTGTAAGCGAGATCGACGGATCTATGCCGATGTCGAGAAAATTCCGTTTTTCGACCGGCCCGGTCTCGCTCGACAGCGGCTGTGCCCAAAAGACGCTCTCGCTGTTGTTGAGGGGAACGAAGCCGACCGTTGATCCGTCGGCCTCGTCTACCGGCGCGGTCGGCAATTGGCTCGCCCCCACAGTTTCCGCGAGAATATCCGGGCCGCCGAGATAGGGGATGACTTCCGCGTAGGCGCACAGAAAGAAATAGATGAGCAACATCGTCAGCGCGTAGAAAGTATACGCGTGAAAGACGGTCTTGCGCGCCCGGAGCTTGTCGGGGGTCAGCAGGTCGACCAGGCGCTCCAGTTGCCTGCGGCTTCCATAGGTCGCCTTGTTGAAACGCTCATAGGAAAAGACGCCGATGATCAGCGCGCCGAACAGCAGGGCGACGAGATCGGGCATGCCTGGATCCTGCCTAGATCTTGGATCTTACCGGCAATACTGCGTTGCTGGATTGCAAGCTGTTTGCGCAATGCCAGGGGCAACACTACCGGAGAGTAGCAGAAGGATAATCAAAACTTGCTTCATGGCGCGTCCCTTAAGTCTAATTATTTAAACTGTTGAATTTCTTTAGACTGTATTGAAATCATAACATAAACACAATTGGATATAAGACGATTTTTTCGAATAACAAGCTCAAGTTTGTTTTCAAACAAGGGTTGTGATCGGGTTGTATTGCTTAAACTAACCTAGAGTAAGTATTTTTGGCGATAAAAATGAATCCGCACAACCACCTACATTTCACAAAAGTCATTGTGTCGTCACACTGATCATGTTGCACTGCGAAGAGTTTCAGGCCGCGTCTGATGCGACGGGAGGCATTGTCCGGTTTCAAGCCGGTTCCAGTCTGTTTCAACGTCAGGGAGCTGACAGTTCATGTTTGATTTGACGGGCCTCAAGGCCCTTGTGGTTGGTGTCGCCAACGACCAGTCCATTGCGTATGGCTGTGCAAAGGCCTTCCGCGAGCAGGGTGCCGATCTCGCGATCACGTATCTCAATGAAAAAGCGGAGCCTTTCGTTCGTCCGCTCGCCGAAGAACTGGGTGCAGACATCATCGCGCCTCTCGACGTCCGCGACGAGGGCGAACTGGATGCTCTCTTCGCCTCGATCTCAGAAAGATGGGGCAGGCTCGACACGTTGCTGCATTCCATCGCCTTTTCGAAGAAGGAAGACCTGCACGGGCGTGTCGTTGATTGTTCGGCGGACGGGTTTTCCCTGGCGATGGACATATCGGTTCACTCCTTTCTGCGTCTCATCCGCAAGGCTGAGCCGCTGATGCCGCAAGGCGGAACCTGCATGACGGTTTCGTTCATGGGCGCGCAGAAGGTTGTGGAGAACTACGGTGTCATGGGGCCGGTGAAGGCGGCGCTTGAAGCCGCGACCCGCTACGCCGCGGCGGAAATGGGCCCAAAGGGAGTATCGGTGCATGCGCTTTCACCCGGGCCTCTGCGCACCAGGGCAGCCTCCGGGATTGCGGAGTTTGACGAACTGTTGAATGACGCTGCTGAACGCGCGCCCACACATCATCTTGCAACGATCGATGACGTGGGAGCGTATGCGGCGTTCCTTGCAAGCCGCGAAGCCTTTAATGTAACGGGCGGCATACACTTCATCGACGGCGGCTACAGCATTGTTGGATAGGAGGTCCTGATGAAGGACATTTTCGACGCGCTCGAAAAGGGCCACAACGAGTTTTTGCATTCGCTGGAAGATGCGACCGCCTGGTCGCCTTCGCAGCGGCTCACCGCATGGCAGGCCCAGGCCACGGAAATATCGAACATGGCGGCGCTCATGGGCCGCGGTCTCAGCAAGCATCTGACGACGATCACGGATGTGCACAAGCAGCGCTGGCAGGACAGTTTGTCGGCCTATGGCAAGGCGTTTGAAGATCTCGCTCAGGCGCAGGCGCAAGGGGCGCTTTACGGTGCCTTCGAGAGCTATTGGAAAGATGCGGCGCAGCGCGTTGTGCTCACAATTGATACGCTGCGCCAGCGAGGCGATAATTTTATCGAGCACGAGGAAGCCGGCTGTCCTCCGGTCCTCATCTATGACTACGATCTTGTTCTGGATGGCGCGGATTTGCCGCATCCCTGCTGCTATATGCTCTTGAAGATCAGGCCGCCGGAAAACTCCTCGTGCCGCGATCCAAAACCCTGGAAACGTCCTTATATCATCATCGATCCGCGCGCCGGACACGGTGCGGGCATCGGTGGGTTCAAGCCGGACAGCCAGGTCGGTGTCGCCCTGCGTGACGGCCACCCCGTCTATTTTGTTGCCTTCAAGCGCATGCCGGAAAAGGGCCAGACGCTTGCAGATGTCACGCGCGCGGAAGCGGCGTTCGTGCGCAAGGTTCGCGAGCTTCATCCCGAGGCACCCAATCCGGTTGTCACCGGCAACTGCCAGGGCGGCTGGGCAACACTTCTGCTTGCGGCAACCAACCCGGATCTCACCGGCCCGATCATCCTCAACGGCGCACCGGTTTCGACATGGGCAGGGCGCGTCGGTGAAAATCCGATGCGCTACAATGGCGGTATACTGGGCGGAACCAACAACGCCATGTTCTATTCGGACCTCGGTCACGGCGTATTTGACGGGGCGGACATTGTCCAGAACTTCGAGCTTCTCAATCCTGCCAGGAACTATTTCGGCAAGTATTACGACCTCTACGCCAAGGTCGACACGGAGCCGCATCGCTTTCTGGAATTCGAACGCTGGTGGGGCGGCTATTTCCTCCTGAACGAGGCGGAAATGAAATGGATTGTCGAGCAGCTCTTTGTCGGCAACCGCCTGTCCAAGAACGAGGCGCAGCTCGAACCGGGCCGGAATGTCGACATCAAGCAGATCCGTGCACCCATTATCGTTTTTGCCAGCTTCGGCGACAACATCACCCCGCCACAGCAGGCGCTGAACTGGATCCTCGACACCTACGCGGATGAGCGGGAAATCGCGATCCGAGGTCAACGGATCATCTACATGGTGCATGACCAGGTCGGTCACCTCGGAATTTTCGTATCCTCCAAGATCGCCAAGAAGGAACACACCGAGGTGACGTCGACCTTGAAGACCATCGAGGCGCTCCCGCCGGGTCTCTACGAAATGACGATCGATGACTACGAGGGTGAGCTTCTCGACCGCCAGTTCACGGTCAGCTTCCACGAGCGTGACATGGATGACCTGAGGGCGCTCGACGATGGCCGGGATGACGAGATCCCGTTTGCCGCGGTCGCAAGGGCGTCAGAGCAGCAGGCCGAGTTCTATGATGTGTGCGTTCGGCCGTTCGTTCAGGCGGGTGTCACCGAGCAGAGCGCCGATTTGCGGCGGCGCACTCATCCCCTGAGACTGCAGCGGGAGCTGTTTTCCAGCATGAACCCGTTTCTGAGCATGCTTCCAGGCTGGGCCGAAAAAGCCAGGACCGAGCGGGAGCCGGTTGCATCGGACAATCCGTTCGTGGAACTGGAACGGGTCAACGCAGCGATGATCGAGCAATCCATGGATCTCTTCCGTGACTTGCGCGACACCATGTATGAGAACCTGTTCTACACCATCTGGGGATCGCCCTACATGCGCTGGTTCGGACGGACGAAACAGCCGGGGCGTACGCTCAAGAATGCGGACGAACTGCGCAGCCTGCCACCCGTCCAGGCCGCCCTCATGCATATCGAGGAAGGCGGTTTCCGCGAGGCGATCGTGCGGATGCTGATCCTACTTGCAGAGAGCCGGGGCAATGTAAGGCGCGACAGGCTCGAGCGGTCCTCACGTGTGTTGACGCAGGACGAGCCCTTCAGGTCGCTCACGCCGGACGAGCGCAGTTTCATGCTCCAGGAACAGACGCTGATTGTCGAATTCGCTCCCGAGCGCGCCCTGTCTTCCCTGCCCAAGCTGCTCAAGTCGAAGGAAGAACGGGAGCTTGCCGCAAAGGTCGTGCGCTACATCCCGGGTGATATCGACGAGATGACACCGCATACGCTGGAGATGCTGCAAAGTTTCCATAAGGTGCTTGGGCTGCCGCCCGCGACCGGAAACATCGACGAGGATCCACTGGCGGAAAGCGCCGCGCCGGACAACACGGAGGCGCCGGCCAGGAAACCCGCGGCGGTCGCGGCAAAGACAGCGTCCGCACAGAAATCAACGCCGCGCAAACCGGCCACGCGGAAAGCCGCGCCACGCAAGACGTCCGCGTCCAAGCCGGCAAGCAGCCGGAAGCCGCGCACATCGCCGCGCAAGTCCCAGGAGCCTGCTGAATAGGCCAGTAGATAAAGGGCGTCCGGATCATCCGGACGCCTTCAGTCCTGACCTAAAATACTCGCTATGACCGGTTGCCGCGGTGAGCCCAGCCGGTCATGCGTACTTCCAGCCAAGCCATGATGGCATACATCACGATCCCGAGCACTGCGAGAGCAACAAGACCCGCCCACACAAGCGGGACGTTGAATTGCGATTGCGCCGCGAGCATCATGTGGCCGATACCGGAGTTGGCTGCCACCGTTTCCGAAATCACCGAGCCGACAAAGGCAAGCGTTATGGCCACTTTCAGCGAGCCGAAAAAGTAGGGCATCGATCTGGGGATGCCGACTTTCAGCATGATATCCAGCTTCTTGGCACCGAGCGCGCGCAAGACGTCTTCCATCTCCGGTTCGATCGTCGCCAGACCCGTTGCGACATTCACCACGATCGGGAAGAACGCGATCAGGAACGCGGTCAGGACTGCCGGGATCGTTCCGATGCCGAACCAGATCACCAGGATCGGAACAACGGCAACCTTCGGAATGGAGTTGAAGCCGATCATGAGCGGATAGAGACCGGCATAGATCGCGCGGCTCCAGCCGATGGCGAGGCCAAGCGCGAGGCCGCCGACGACGGCGAGCAGAAAGCCGGCGACAGTCGTAAACAGCGTCTGTACCGAATTCTTCCAGATCGGCGACCAGTATTTTACGATCGCGGCCCAGATATCCGTCGGCGCGGGCAGTATGAAGACCGGGAGATCGAAAATCTTGACCGACAACTCCCAGACCAGGAACAGGCCGATGGTCCAGAGCCAGGGGGCGAGGGCGATCCAGCGCGAAGATGTCATGCCGCCACCCTCGCTTCCGCGATCAGTGCTCTCAGGTCGTGCACGATGTCGTTGAACTCCGCCTCGTAGATCAGGTCGATCGACCGGGGTCGGGCAAAGGAGACTTCCCGGCGTTCGATGATTTTGCCCGGCCGCGCACTCATGACAAACACGGTGTCTGCAAGATAGACGGCCTCGCGAAGGTCGTGGGTCACCAGGATGACCGTGAAGTTTTTCTCCGCGTGCAGATCGCGCATGACCTGCCACAATTCCTCGCGCGTGAAGGCGTCCAGTGCGCCGAAAGGCTCATCGAGCATCAACAGTGCCGGATCGTGAATCAGGGCCCGGCACAGGTTGGCGCGTTGCTGCATGCCGCCCGAAAGCTGCCAGGGATACTTTTCTCCGAAACCGCCGAGACCCACCAGCTTGAGCAACTCTTCCGCCTTGGCCGTATAGGCCACCTTTTCGCGCCTCAGGTTGGCGCGGTGCGGCTGGACGATCTCCAGCGGCAGCATCACGTTGGAGATCGTGCTGCGCCAGGGCAGCATCGACGGGTTTTGAAAGGCCATGCCGGCAATGGAGACGGGCCCGGACACCTCCTGGTGGGCAACTTCAACGGTTCCTTCTTGCGGGTTGATCAGCCCGGTCGCGAGCTTCATCAGTGTTGATTTACCACAGCCCGAGGGGCCGACGACGGCCGCGAACTCGCCTTCCTGGATGCTCATGTCCAGTCCATCGAGGGCAAGGGTCGCATCGTCTGCCTGTCCGTAAGACAGACGTACGTTTCTAAGGTCTACAAATCCGGTCAAGGTCTGGTCCGAAGCAAGGCTCCCGCGGTCATTCGCAGACCGCAGGAACAATTGATCAAAGGGGTAGCGGAAGGGTTACTTGACCATCCGTTCTTCCTTGGGCGGAAGATAGCTGCTGTCGAAAACCTTCTCCGGGCTCGGCGGCGTGTCACTCACGCCCATCGATGTCTGGAGATACTCCATGGACTTGGCGAGTTTGTCCATGTCGACCCCGCCAAAGCCGTTTTCCTTGACGGCCGGTGTCGCGATGGAGCCTTCCACGGCCATGGTCAGACGATCCACTTCGACGGCTTCGTCAAGGACTTCGTTGCGTTTCATGACATAGGGAATGGCGGCTGCCGGATCTGCGATCGCATCAAGATAGCCTTTGGTCAGGGCCTTGACGAAACCTTTGACGGCGTCGGGATTTTCGGCGGCGAAGTCGGTGTTGGCGATAACCACATTGCCGTAAAGGTCAAGACCGTTTTCACCCATGAGGATCAGCGAAATGTCATCTTCCGGAACGCCTTGAGCCTTCAGGTTCAAAACAGACGAGAATGAAAATCCGAAGATCGCATCGACCTGGCCTTGCGCGAGCATCGGCTCACGAACCGGGAAGCCGACATTTTCAATCGTGATGCCGCTGGTATCGAGGCCGGCCACGTCGACAAAGGCGGACCATTGTCCGAAGGCTGCATCAGGCGGCGGTGCGCCCAGGGTCTTGCCTTCGAGCGACTTGGGATCTTCAGTGACGCCCTGGCTTTTGCGGCCGATCACGGCAAAGGGCGGTGTCTCATAGGCCATCATGACGGCCTTGACCTTGAGATCCGGCTGTTCGTCCATCAGCTTGATGAGCGCATTGATGTCGCCGAAACCCATATCGTAGGTCCCGGTTGCAACGCGCGGAAGGGATTCGCGCGAACCGGCGCCGCTGTCGATGGTCACGTTCAGACCTTCGTCCTTGAAGTAACCCTTGTCGAGGGCAATGAAGAAGGGCGCGGACGGGCCTTCAAACTTCCAGTCCAGTGTGAATTTGATATCGGTCTCGGCATACGCGCTGCCTCCACTGATCATCAAAGCAATCGCGAGGCTTTTCAAAAGACGCATGTTGTTCCCCTGTGTTTTCGGTTTTTCCGGCGAAGTGTGAAAGGTGCATGCACAAAAATCAAGCACGATATTTGTGTGCCTTCAATGTAATCAATCGCGTGTTGCAAATTCCGGCCGGAACAACGTGACGCGAAAGGTGCTGCAAACGCGGAAAACGCTGGAAACCATTGACGTTCCTGATGGAAAGTCGAGACTTTCAGAAACCTTGGGGCGCACCTCGCCTGCGACTTCTCGGCACGAAAATTCCAATCCGCCGACCCACTTTGTGAAATTTTCTTCTGCGGAAGCCGGATTTATCCCTGAGTTGGGCCTTATTGAATCGATAGGGTCTGCTATCACATCCGGGGTTCACGAAGTTAACGCAGGCGTTTCCGGCAGAAATTGATGTTCGACTGGGCTTACAGGAAGAGACTGAAGGACGATCTGGAAGACTGGGTGGCAAAGGGATGGGTGAGTTCCTCCGGCGCCGCCTCGATCCTGCGCGAACAGGAGCAGGAGGACGGGCGCTCGAGGCTGCCGATGGCACTTGCAGGGATCGGCATGATCTGCGTCGCCCTGGCATTGTTCGCCTTCATTGCCGCCAACTGGGCCGCCATTCCGAAAACCGCAAAGCTCATCGGGATCGCGGTCCTTCTCGTTGCCAGCCACCTGGTTGCGGCACGCGCCGCAGCAAAGGGCCGCAAGGGCATAGCAGACCTGCTCACCGGATTTGCAACTCTTGTTTTCGTGGGCGGCATGGCTCTTGTCGGGCAGATCTTCCATCTGCCGGAAGACTGGGCAGGGGGCGCATTTCTCGTCTGCATGGGCGCTCTGGCAGCTGCATGGCTTGCCGGGTCCAGGGCATCCCTGACCGTGGCCGCGATCGCGGCACTGACCTGGCAATTCAGCCGCGCCGACCTGGGAGAATCGACTGCCGTTCAGGATCTGATCGGTCTCGCGGTCCTGATCGCCGTGTTCATGCACGCAATTTTCGCGCCCGCGAGACTGTCGCGCTGGCTCGCCATCGCGCTGCTATGGGCAACATTCGGTAGATGGCTTGCCGAGACTGCGGACGTCAGATCAGCCGATGACGGGTTCGTGCTCGCCATGTCGCTCGCTGGCGCAGGTGGATTGGCGGCGCTCATGGTACTGATCGATCCGATCGCCGATCTTTGCGTGAAATGGAACAGCGAGTTGCCGGCGCGCTCGCATGGCCGCTGGCTGATGAGCCGGTCCCTGCAGGACGCCGGGTTCCTTGTGCTCAACGGACTCGTTGTGGCCGCGCTCATCGTGGTTCCTGAAATTGCGTCGGATATCGACGCCGCTGCGATCTGGACGATCCCTGCATTCGTGCCTCTTGCCGCCGCCGTCGTTCTTCTCGTCGCCGGGCTTCTGTTGTCCTACAAGACCGCGAAGGCACAGGCGTTGTTCGGCGCGACCGGTTTGGCGCTCTTCGCTGTCATGATGCCGGTCGTCACATCGAACACGCTCTTTCTGGCAGTGGCGTCCATGACGGCGTTGGTCGGGCTCTGCGCGCTCGCAACATGGTTCAACAACCGGTACTGGATGCTGTGCTCCTACTTGGGCCTGACGGCGGTGGCGCTCTGGCTGCTGCAGGTGACGATCGGAACGCTGCTCGGGCAATCCGTGTTCTTCCTCGTCGCGGGCCTGCTCCTGCTCGGCGTCGCGCTCTGGCTCGCGCGTGTTTTCAGAACCGGCAAAGCGTCCCCTCCGGTCGAACCTGACGAAAGGCGGGCCGCGTCATGAGTGTTGATACGCAAGACGCGGGCGCAGCGAGACCGACGAACATCCGGTTTGCCTACCTGAAGTGGGGCTTTCTTGCGCTGCTTCAGCTTGCCCTGATCTCCATTCCGCTGGTGGACCGGCTTGACGTGCAGATGACGGGAACGGTGGTACCCCTGGAGCTGGTTCCGGTCGATCCGAGGGATATCCTCAGGGGGGATTATGTCATCATAAATCTTGCGATCGGACGTATCCCGAGGACGATGGACGGGGCAGAAAGCCTGAAGGCCGGTCAAACCGTCTTTGTCGAACTCGAAACGGATGGCGAGGGGGCTGCGCGTCCCGTGTCCATCTCTTCGAGCCACCAGCAATCCGGCAACCTCGCCATTGCCGGTGCGGTCAGGTCCACCTCTGCCGAAACGGTCTGGATCGACTACGGCATCGATGCCTTTTTCCTTCCCGAAGGCGAAGGCCTTGAGATCGAACGGCTCGACACCAACCGCGTCCTGCTGGAAGTGGCCATTGCCGAGGATGGCCGCTCCCTGCCGCTGAACCTGCTGGTCGATGGCAAGGTCTTCAAGTCGGACGGTAGTTTTTGACGCACGGCAATGCTGGCTGTATGAGCCAGCAATGATCCGAAACATCTGTGAAAGTCCTTCATGTCCGATCCCGCGTTAGAAACGCTGATGCTGCCCCTGGAAACCGGGGCCGTCGACATCGAGCCGGGCGCACGCGCCCTGTTCCTGCGCGCGCGGGCGGGCCGCGCTCTGGAGGTGCTCAAGGATGCGGATCTGACCTGCGTGCAAAGCTTTGCACCCGATCGTGACGCGCTGGAAAAGTCTGGCTTCAAAGTCGCCGACGAAGCGCCGGACGGACCATACGGCACCGTTCTCGTTCTGCCCGCACGGCAGAGACAGGAAGCACGGGCGCAACTCGCCCAGGCTGTTGCCAGCGCTGCGGAAGGTGGTTTCGTCGTCGCCTGCGCACCCAACACGGAAGGCGCCAAGACCGTCGAAAAAGACCTGTCGGATCTTGTGGGGCGTGTCGACAAACTGACCAAGAACAAGTGCCGCGCGGTCTGGGGGCAGGTTCGCGGTGAAGCAGTCAACAAGACGCTGCTGGAAGAATGGTGTGCGCTCGATTCGCCGAGGAAGGTTCTGGACGGGACTTATCTCAGCAGGCCGGGTCTTTTCGCCTGGGACCGTATTGATCCGGCCTCGCAACTCCTGTCCGGCCTGCTCCCGGAGACCTTGAAAGGACGCGGTGCCGATCTCGGTGCCGGGTTTGGCTACCTGGCAAAATCGGTCCTTGAAAAGGCACCGAAGGTTGCCGCAATGGATCTGTATGAAGCCGAAAAGCGTGCACTTGATCTCGCGGAGGAAAATCTGTCAGCGTTCAAGGGCACGAAAGCGATGAGAGCCATCTGGTGCGATGTCACGAAGGGCATCGAGGGAACATACGACTTCATTGTTTCCAATCCGCCGTTTCACCAGGCAGGCAAGGCTGATCGCGCCGATGTCGGTCAAGGGTTCATCAGGGCCGCTGCCGGGGGACTGCGCTCCGGCGGTGAATTCTACATGGTTGCCAATCGCCATCTTCCTTATGAGAGAACACTGTCTGCAGTTTTCGCGGACGTCATCCAGTTGGCCGATGAGGGCGGCTACAAGGTGATCAGGGCCGTCAAGGCCAGGGGAGGACGCTGACATGCGGCTGGTGAAGCTTCTCGCCAATCTCGGGTATGGCAGCCGCAAGGAAATGCAGCTCGCGATCCGAAACGGCTGGGTCACCGACGGCTCCGGAAATCGCCTGAAAGCGGACAGCAAGACTGCGCATGAGGACATCCTCTTCGACGATGAACCTCTCGATCCGGCCCAGGGCGTGGTGATCCTGATGAACAAGCCTGTCGGTTTTACCTGCTCCGCCAAGGATCAGGGCCGCCTGGTCTACGATCTCCTGCCGGACCGGTTTCGCGTCCGTAAACCCGCGCTGTCGACGATCGGGCGTCTCGACAAGGAAACGTCAGGCGTGTTGCTGTTCACCGATGACGGTACATTTCTCCACAAGGTGATCTCGCCGAAATCGGAGGTGCCGAAGGTCTACGACGTGTCGCTGGACCGGCCTATGACTGGGTCGGAAGCCGGCTTGTTCGCATCCGGGGAAATGATGCTGGAAAGCGAGGAAAAGCCTCTGAAACCGGCCGAACTGGATGTCATCGACGAAACAACCGCGCGCCTGACCCTGCATGAGGGCCGCTATCACCAGGTCCGCCGCATGTTCGCGGCCACCGGCAACCATGTGACAGAGCTGAAGCGCAGCCGCATTGGTTCCCTTGGCCTGGACGGCGTTGAGGAGGGCAACTGGAAAACACTCTCCGAAGACGAAAAGGCCCTGATTTTCGCGTGAAGATTTGGATGTACTTGCCGCCTTGTTATGGCGCGCTATCGTGCGCGCGGTGCAGACGGCACGGAGAGTTGGCCCCGGGATTCCCGCAGGACACCCGGAGCCTCGGCGTTTTCTCACCTAGCGTTTGTTTCTGCTGAGAACACGAATGCGGCTGTCGAACTCGCCGCGGTCGACGTAGCAGCCGCGCAAGTGACGAAAGCCCGTGTTGGGGTTGAAGGCCGCGCGGCCGTGCATCACGCGGCGGTTGTCGAAGATCACCATCTCTCCCCCTTCGAGGCGCGTTGTCAGGACATATTTCTGCGACCGGGTCATCTGCATGAGTTTCCGGTAGGCCCTGTAGTACGGCTCCATCAGGGCAGCCGGCAGATCGAAAATACCGGCAAGATGCGCGTTGAAGTGCAGTTCCTGCATGTTTCCGAACGGATCCAGATCGATCACGGTGTGGTGGCGCCGGATGTCATAGTCCTGATCGTGGAACCGGAACGGCACCGGCGTCTCCGACAGGAGCCGGAACGCCTCCGGATCCTGCGCGCGCAGGTCGGCAGCAATGGCGAAGCCGTCACAGAAGGTCGATCCGCCGCCTTCGGCCTCGTTGGCAAGGCAATGCAGGAACTGAAAGCCCGGGGGCAGTTCCTGGTTGGCAAGGTCCGTGTGCAGCGGCAGGGCGTGGGACGTGTAGGCGAGATTGTTCGGGTTCGGTTTGGACACAACCTCGAACGTTGTGCCGAAATTCGTTTCCCTCAGAAAACCGATCCGCCGCGCCATAATCATGCCGGCATCCGGGTCGCCGGACATACCGTCGACAAAGGCGAGGCCGGTCTTCTTGGCCTCGATCAGGAACTCGAGCAGGGTGGTATTGTCCGCCATGAGCGAATTGGCGCTGGCGCGGGGGAGATCTTCCTGCCGGACGTCGCCATGCCAATGGATCGGTTCCACCTTTGCCGGGTCTTCAAGGCCGATGCCCGGACGATGGCTGAAGAGCCAGTCCGGATCGAAACAACTGGTATGAGCCTCGCCCTCCCAGGTGATGACGATAGTCCCCGCGTCCACGGAAACGCCGCTGGCAGTGAGATCGGGAGAGATGCTGGTGAGGTCGAACTGGCGTTCCTGTGTGTCAGGATGAAAGCCGCTCGGGCAGTTGTCGCGCAGCCACAAAAAGGGAAAGTCGGCGCTGGTGCCATTCGGCCAGACGACATTGAGCACGCGGTCATCACCGCGCAGGAGTGCAGTTGTCATGAAAAAGGTCCGTTGATTTTTGCAAGAATGTTCAGCGCATCCCGAGGATGCGGATCATCAACGGCGGGCGGGAGGCGGCCACCACCAGTAGGCTTTGTTATGCGGATTTCCGGGACTGCGCCCGAGAATTGACAGCATCCGATGATCGGCCGGTTGGAAGGCATCGCCTTCGAGGAAACGTTCGGCCGCAAGATGCCACCGATAAAAACGCCCGGCAACAGGAAATTGCCGGGCGTGGAGTGGAATTAAGTCCTTGCACTGGCCGGGTAATTTCAGCCCTTTGACGCTTTTGCCGCGAGCGCGATTGCGATGTAGCTCCAGCCGTTGACCAGAACTGAAATGCCCGCGATCAACCCGAGCGCCCAGGCAGCCGAGCCCGGCAGATCCATCCAGATCATGATCCCCGCCAGCAGCGAGACGATCCCGGCCACGAGGACCCAGACCCACCCCTCATGCGGCTTCAGTTTGAACGCCAGCAGGATCTGGCTCACGCCCTGGGCCACGAAGATCGCGGCGATCACGAGGGTCAGCGCAAAGGTTCCCGCCATCGGGTTCAAATAGATCACCACACCGCCGATCACCGCGATGATCCCCGTGATCAGGTTCCAGATGAAACTGGTCGTGCCCTGCGTCTTGAAAGCGTTGTAGATCTGGACGAGACCGCCAACGAACAGAACCGCCGCAATCAGGATCGTCACGGCTATGGATGTTGCGAGCGGTGCCGCGATCAGGATGATCCCGCCCAAAACCAGTGCCACGCCAAGCGCCAGGAACCAGCCCCAGTTCTCCTGGATTTTTGCTTTCATGTCTTCGACAGCCTGAACCGCATCTGCCATTTTGACCTCCTCACGTTCCGGTTGCTCCCGCACCGTAACCGCTTCGCAGGAAATCACAAAATCTTGATGACATTCCGGACGGTTAGCGCTGGGGATTACCGGGCTTGACAATTGGTGTGCATATGCACACAACGGGGCATGGAAGAAGACGACTTCTCTCTTTGCGTTCTCGACAATGCGCGCAAGGCGGCACGGGCGGTCAGCCGTCACTACGACCATCTTGCCCGCCAGGTTGGCATGACCGCGGGACAGTTTTCGGTTCTGGTGGCGATCAGGCAGGTTCGGGAACGGACCACCGCAGATCTGGCGGAAAGGCTGTCGATGGATCGCACGACCCTCGTTCGCAACGTTGCGCTTCTGGAACGTGACGGATTGGTCGTCTCGGCTCTGGCGAACGACGGCAAAGCCAAGTGCTACAGCGTTACCGACAAGGGCGAAGCCTCGTTGCAGGAAGCACTTCCGCTCTGGCGGAAGGCGCAAAAGGACGTTGAAGAGCTGCTTGGAACGGAAGAGTTCATAAACACAATCAATGCGTTGCAAAGACTTTCGCAACTATGAAACCCGCTCTTTGAATCAGTTTCTGAAGAGCCTTGAAATGCACCTGGACACGGAAAGCCGGCCCGGGTGCCGATAGCACCAGATAGAACGAGGTAGTTATGCGTCGGGTAGTCGTAACAGGTATGGGCATCGTTTCACCGCTGGGGACGGGGCTGGAAGGCTTCTGGCAGCGCGTGACCTCCGGCGCGAACGGGATCCGCAGGATCAGCCACTTCGATCCGGGCGAGCTTGCCTGCCAGGTCGCAGGCGAGGTGCCTTCCCGGGACGAGGACGAATTCGGGTTCGATGTCGACGCGGTTCTCGACCCGCGCGAGCAAAGACGCTCCGACCGGTTCATCCACTTCGCCATGGGCGCGGCGCAGGAAGCACTCGCGCAATCCGGCTGGCAGCCGGAAACGGCGGAACAGAAAGAGCGCACCGGCACGATCATCGCGACCGGTGTCGGCGGTTTTCCGGCAATGACCGCGGGAACCCGGCTGGTTGATGAAAAAGGTCCGCGTCGCGCGTCTCCGTTCCTGGTGCCCTCGTTTCTCGCCAACCTCGCCGCGGGACAGGTGTCCATCCGCTACGGTCTGAAGGGACCGATCGGTGCGCCGGTCACGGCCTGCGCCGCGAGCCTCCAGGCCCTCGGTGATGCCACCCGTCTGATCCGCTCCGCAGAAGCGGATGTGATGGTTGCCGGCGGAACCGAGGCGTGCATCGACAAGGTGTCCTATGCCGGGTTCTGCGCCGCCAAGGCGATGTCCTCCAAACGCAACGACGACCCCTCCCACGCCTCGAGACCGTTCGATCAGGACCGGGACGGTTTCATCATGGGCGAAGGGGCCGGCATCCTGATCCTGGAAGAACTGGAACACGCGAAAGCGCGCGGCGCGAACATCCTTGTTGAACTGAAGGGGTATGGCACCACCGCAGATGCCTTTCATGTCACCGCGTCCTCTCCGGACGGCGAGGGCGGGCTACGCGCCATGCGCAAGGCGCTCTCGACGGCCGGGCTGACGACCGCCGACATCGGCTATGTCAATGCGCACTCCACCTCCACACCGGTCGGCGATGCGGCGGAAATCGCAGCCTTGACGACGCTCTTTGAAGGGCGGGGAAAGGATCTGGCGGTTTCATCTTCCAAATCGATGTTCGGGCATCTGCTCGGGGCCGCAGGAGCGGTCGAGGCGGTTGCCTGCGTCATGGCGCTCACGAGTGGCCAGTTGCCGCCCTCGCGCAATCTGGAAATGCCGGATGAAGCCATGACCCGGTTTGAGATGGTCCCCGGCAGCGCAATCAACCGGCAGGTTGATCATGTACTGACCAACGGCTTCGGCTTTGGCGGCGTCAATGCCAGCGCGGTGTTTTCAAGGTTCTGAGATGTCGCGCCGCAAGGACATAGCCATTTCGCGGCTTCACGATTGGGTCGAGACAATGATGTCAAAGTCTCAAGGGTTTCCTGTAACTCGGCACCGAGTATCCGAAAATACTCAATGTGAGCGAACAACCTTTTTAGAACCCACACCTGGGCAGCCCCGGCCTTGAGCCGGGGCCTCTTTCTGGCGGGTTCAGGTCCCGGAGCAAGTCCGGGACGGCACAATTGTATTGATTAGCAGGTCTGATGAGTTGAATCATTGCTTTTTCCCATATATGAGATAGTTCTCGTTAATGGGATGAGCCATGGCCGATACAGAACAAAACATAAGCGGAAGAATATCCGCGCTGCGCAAGGCGCGGAACTGGCGTTTGGAGGAACTGGCGGAAAAGTCGGGCGTGAGCCGGGCGACGCTCTCCAGGATTGAGCGCGGCGAGACCAGCCCGACCGCTATCGTGCTTGGCCAGCTTGCACGCGCCTTCGGCATCACGATGGCGGATCTGTTCGGCTTTGGCGCGCCTGCAGGTGACGCCAGGATCGCCCGCGCTGATCAACTTCTCTGGGTCGACCCGGAAACCGGCTTCCGCCGACGCAGCGTGTCTCCGGCCGCAAGTGGCTTCCGCGGAAGCGTGGTCGAGGGCGAATTGCCGCCGGGTGCCACGATTTCCTACTCTGTTCCGCCTCTGCCAGACCTTGAACATCACCTCGTTTTGCTTGAGGGCACTCTCGTGATGACCATTGGCGACGAACGCCACGACCTCTTCCCCGGCGATTGCCTCCGCTTCCGTCTGAATGCACCCAATGCCTACCATGCCCCGGGCCCGGACCCAGCCCGGTACCTCCTCACGGTGATCACGTCATGACCGGCTTTCAACCTGACCCACCCGTCTTTCTTCTGTCTTCTGCCGAAGTTCGAACGTCTGTCGGCGCCCTCGGTTCCCTGCTCAAGGCCTGTGTCGAGGACGGCGCAGGCATCGGCTTCATCCTGCCGATCAGCCAGGAAAAGGCCGAGGCCTTCTGGCAGAAACAGGTCGCTGCGCTCGAAGACGGCAGAGCCTTCCTGATGGTCGCGCGGGACAGGAACACGATTGCCGGTGTGGTCATGCTGGCGCTGGCCCCACAGGACAATGGTGGCCACCGGGCCGAAGTCGCCAAACTGATGGTCCATCCGGATCATCGCAGAAAGGGGATTGCCAGGCAGCTGATGACCACCATCGACGGCCTTGCGCTTTCGCTCGACCGTTGGCTTCTGGTTCTCGACACGGTGACCGGTGACCGCGCCGAAAAACTCTATCCGACCTGCGGTTATCAGAAGTGCGGCATCATCCCTGACTACGCCTATGGCAGCCACGGCGCGCTCGACGCGACGACGGTGTTTTTCAAGGACCTGCGGTGAGGTGCGATGTTCTGGTGCTCTGAGATCCAAGCCCGACACACCGTTCTCGAAGTTGGCTTCCTTCCTTTCCGGTCATTCCATGGCTCGACCATGGCATCCATGCCGCTTCACCTCCATTGGATGGATGCGTGCGAGGTGAAACGGCACGGCTTGGATTGCCGGATCAGGTCCGGAAATGACGACCGGAAAGGTGATTGGCAATGGGGATGTGGCCCGTGTTTCGCAGGAACCCTCGTCACGGGAATGACCAAACGGCGCGTCTTGAAACCTGGTGGCGTCAGCGAAACAGGCAACGTCGTCATCCCGGCCAAGCGAGAGCGCGAGCCGGGATCGGGGAGCCACGGTGCTGAAGGTTGACGGTTGCCATATCGGCAGACCCCGGATCCCCGGCCCCGGATCTTCGCTCCGCTCGTCCGGGGTGACGCAGGAGAGAGAGGGCTTATACAAATCTCCCTCGGTAGTCATGCCATGGCTCGACCATGGCATCCATGCCGCTTCGTTTCCATGGAATGAGCGCTTCCAAGTTGAAACGGTACGGCATGGATTGCCGGATCAAGTCCGGCAATGACGACCGGGAAGGTGAATTGCGGGTTTGTGGTCCGTGCTTCGCTGGTCCGTTGTCATCAGGATGACCAAACGGCGCGTCTCGAAACTTGGCGGTGTCAGCGGAACCAGCAACGTCGTCATCCCGGCCAAGCGAGAGCGTGAGCCGGGATCGGGGAGCCACGGTGCTGAAGGTTGACGGTTGCCATATCGGCAGACCCCGGTTCCCCGGCCCCGGATCTCGCGCCGCTCGTCCTGGGTGACGCAGGAGAGAGAGGGCTCATACAAATCTCCCTCGGTAGTCATGCCATGGCTCGATCATGGCATCCATGCCGCTTCGTTTCCATGGAATGAGCGCTTCCAAGTTGAAACGGTACGGCATGGATTGCCGGATCAGGTCCGGCAATGACGATCGGGAAGGTGATTGCAATAGGGGTGTGGCCTGCGTTTCGCTGGTCCGTTGTCACGGGGATGACCAAGCGGGTTCAGCGAAACCAGCAACGTCGTCATCCTGGCCAAGCGAGAGCGCGAGCCGGGATCGGGGAGCCACGGTGCTGAAGGTTGACGGTTGCCATATCGGCAGACCCCGGTTCCCCGGTCCTCGTTGCGTTCGTCCGGGGTGAAGGGAATTGCGCCAACGCCCGTTCACTCGTTCAGCATCTCGAGTTCAAGCCACTGTTCTTCCGCTGCGTCTTTTTCCGCTGCAAGATCAGTGATTTGTTGCGAGAGTCTGGCAAACTTCTCCGGGTTCTTCGCGTAAAGCTGCGGGTCGTTCATTTCGCCCTGCAGTTTTTCGAGCTTAGCCTCAAGATGTTCGATCGTGTCCGGCAGGGTTTTCAGAAGGTGCTGCTGGGTGAAGGAAAGTTTCGACTTTGCTTTAGGTTTTTCCGCCGAACTGTTTGAAGGACTCTGCTTTTCCTTCTTTGCCGGCGCAGATTTTTCGGTCTTGCGCGCCGTGACGCCTTCGCCGCGCTGGGCGAGCATGTCCGTGTAGCCGCCGGCATATTCACGCCAGACGCCGTTTCCCTCCGAGACAATGACAGAGGTCGCTACCCGGTCGAGAAAGTCACGGTCGTGCGACACGATCAGGGCCGTGCCGCTGTAGTCGGCAAGAAGCTCCTGCAGCAGGTCGAGTGTTTCAAGGTCAAGGTCGTTGGTCGGCTCGTCGAGCACCATCATGTTGGATTTGTTCGCCAGCGCACGTGCCAGCATTGCCCGGGCCCGCTCGCCGCCGGACAGGACACCGACGGGCGTCCTTGCCTGTTCGGGGGAAAACAGGAAGTCCTTCATGTAGGACATGACGTGCTTGCTCTCGTCGCCAACCGTCACCATGTCCCCGCGTCCGCCGGTCAGAACCGCGGAGAGCGTGTCCGTGAGGTCGAGCTTTTCGCGCTTCTGATCGAGCGTGACCATTTCCAGGTTGGTGCCGAGACGGTTCGTGCCGGTGTCCGGCGCAAGTTCGCCGGTCAGCATTTTCAGGAGCGTCGTCTTGCCGGCCCCGTTCGGTCCGACAAAACCGATCCGGTCGCCGCGCTGGATGCGGGTGGAGAAGTCCTTGACGATGCTGCGTTCGCCATAGGACTTGGAAAGGTTCTTCGCCTCGATGACCAGTTTGCCGGAGACCTCCGCATCGCTGGCGTTGAGCTTGGCGGAGCCCTGTGGCCCACGATGATCGCGTTTTTGTTTCCTGAGCTCGGCGAGTTCGCGTACACGGCGCATGTTCCGTTTTCGACGGGCCGTGACACCATAGGTCATCCAGTGCTCCTCGCGCTTGATCTTCTGCGCGAGCTTGTGCTGGTCGATCTCCTCCTGCTCGAAAACTTCGTCACGCCAGGTCTCGAAATGGGCGAAGCCCTTGTCCATGCGGCGCGAAACACCGCGGTCGATCCAGACCGTCGCACGCGAGAGGTTTTCCAGGAAACGGCGGTCGTGCGAAATCAGAACGAGCGCTGACTTGAGCCCCTTCAGTTCCGTTTCAAGCCATTCGATCGCGGGCAGGTCCAGGTGGTTGGTGGGTTCGTCCAGGAGCAGGATGTCCGGTTCCGGTGCAAGCGTGCGGGCAAGCGCGGCACGCCTTGCCTCACCGCCGGAAAGTGACGCCGGATCTTCCTTTCCACTCAGACCGAGAACCTCGAGAAGATAGGCGCCGCGATAGGGATCGTCGCCTTCGGTCAGGCCTTCGTTGACATAGTCGATTGTCAAGGCATAGGCGGAAAGATCCGGGTCCTGCGGCAGGTAACGGATCGTGCGCCCGGGCTGGAAGAAACGTTCGCCCTTGTCCATCTCAACCTGGCCCGACGCGATCTTCAACAGCGTCGATTTGCCCGACCCGTTCCGGCCGACCAGACAGATGCGGTCACCCTCGGACACGGATAGTTCCGCGCCGGTCAGCAGCGGCGTGCCGCCAAAGGTCAATTGAACGTCGCGCAGGATGAGGAGGGGCGGGGCCATGGTTTGCCTTGGTCTTTGAAGAACGGCGCTTGGTTTACTGGTCATGCCCTGCCCGCGCAAGCGTCAACCCCCCGGACGCCCGTGCGTGAAGAGAGACTTCCGCGATTTTTGTTCGCATTCTGTCGGATTTTTGCTCGGAAATGCGCTATGCTTTCCGCGTGGTCAGGGGCCTATCGTCCATTTGCCGGCTGAAACGCCGGAAGGAGACTGAAGATGTTTTGTCTGATCAAGGGTCCCGAAAGGTCCGGGAGTTTCGCACGCAAACTGAGGTCGCTCGGTCTTGCGATCGCACTGTCATGCGCTGGCGCCGGGCTGACGGCCGCCGTCCAGCCGGGAGCCGCCAAGGCCGATTCGTTCTACATAGGTACCGGCGGTGTCGGCTTCGCTTTTGGCACACGCGGATATCGCGGCGGCGTGTTCTATGGCGGCTATCGTGGCGGATATGCCGGACCGCCGTTCCGGCCCTATGGCCCGCCCCACTACTACCATCCCTACGACCGGCGCGCCTATCCGTATCGCTCCCGGCGCTATGTTGCGCCACGCTACAGGCCGCCTCTCTATATTGCGCCCAGAGGGGTTTATGTCGCCCCGCGCGGAGGCTATGTCGGTCAGCCCCGGCGCGTGCCCTATACCAAGACGGGCCTCGCCCCGTTCACGCCTCAGTGGGTCGCTTACTGCTCCCGCAAGTTCAAGTCCTTCAATCCGAACACGGGCACTTATCTGGCCTATAGCGGAAAATATCGTTTTTGCCGCTAGAATTGTAATTAAATTTCGCACCCGTTTAGCGGTTGATATAACGATCCCGTGAAGGTGGAGAAAATTTTTCCTGCATCTTCGCGAAAACTGCAAAAACATCGCCTTTCTGTCCCGGTAGTTGAAATATGCCGTTGGGAGATGCTTGATTGCGCGCAAAGGGCGTGGAATCGTGTCGGCTATCGTTTCCAAGCTTCAACAAAAACCCAAGAGGGGAGAGCGATATGTTCAAGTCCATGCGTGTGACGGCGCTTGCGGCTGCACTGATGGCAGCCACGTCTCTGACCGCGTTCGCAGAGGTGGTCTTTCATCGCGGCAACACGGCAGATCCGGAAACACTGGATCAGCACAAGACGTCCACAACCTACGAGGCGCACATCCTGCGTGACCTTTACGAAGGCCTGGTGGCGTATGATGCCGCCGGCAAGGTAATTCCGGGTGTCGCGACCGACTGGACAATCTCCGACGACGGCACGGTGTACACCTTCACGCTGCGTGACGACGCGAAATGGTCGAACGGCGATCCGGTGGTCGCCGGCGATTTCGTCTTTTCCCTGCAGCGCATCATGACGCCGGAGACAGGCGCGAAATACGCCAACATCCTTTATCCGATCAAGAATGCGGAAAAGGTCAACAAGGGCGAACTCGCACCGGAAGAGATCGGTGTGAAGGCACTGGACGACAAGACGCTCGAGATATCGCTTGAAGCACCGACACCCTATTTCATCGAGCAGCTGACCCACCAGACCGGGCTGCCCGTTCACCCGGCAACCGTTGAAGCACACGGCACCGATTTCGTGAAGCCGGAAAACATTGTCACCAATGGTGCATATGTTCTCGCCGAGTTCATTCCGAACGCTCATGTGAAGGCGGTCAAGAACCCGAATTTCCACGACGCGGACAATGTCCAGATCGATACGGTCTTCTTCTATCCGACGGAAGATCGCGGTGCCGCCCTACGCCGGTTCCAGGCGGGTGAACTGCACACCAACAACGACGCGCCGACCGAACAGGTTGCCTTCATGAAAGAGAACCTGGGTGACCAGTTCCGCGTGGCTCCCTATCTCGGCACCTACTACTACGCGCTCAATCATGAAGACGATACGCTGAGCAATCCTGAAGTCCGTCAGGCGCTGTCGATGGCTGTCGATCGTGAGTTCCTGGCGGATGAAATCTGGGGATCCACCATGGTCGCCGGCTATTCGTTCGTTCCGCCCGGTATCGGCAACTACGGCGAACCGGCGTTTGCCGACTACATGGACATGTCCCAGATCGATCGCGAAGAAAAGGCGATGGAACTCCTGGAGACGGCTGGCTTCGGACCGGACAATCCGGTGAAGCTCACCATCAACTACAATACGTCTGAAAACCACAAGAACACGGCCGTTGCGATTGCCGACATGTGGAAGCCGCTCGGGGTTGAAGTGTCGATGGTCAACACCGATACCAAGACGCACTACGCGATGCTGCGTGATCGTCAGGATTTCGACATAGCCCGTGCCGGCTGGATCGGTGATTACTCCGACCCGCAGAACTTCCTGTTCATGGTCGAGAGCGACAACACCGGCTTCAACTATGCGCGCTACGAGAACCCTGAATACGATGCGCTGATGGACGAGGCCGCCGCGACGATCGATCTTGAAAAGCGCGCGGGTATCCTCAAGCAGGCCGAAGAAATGTTCATGCGGGATCTGCCCTTCATTCCGCTGATGTACTACGGTTCCATGAACATGGTGTCTGACAAGGTGTCCGGGTTCGAGGACAATCTCCTCAACGTTCACCCGACACGCTTCATGAGCATTTCCGAGTAACCGCAACAATCGAACCGGCAGGAAATTTCCTGCCGGTTTTTTTGCAAAGGCGGCACCTGAAGACCGCCGGCAGAACAACAGGGGCAGAACCTATGCACCGCTACGTGCTCGGTCGATTGCTCAGCGCAATCCCGACCCTCTTTCTGATCGTCACAATCTCCTTCTTCCTTATCCGGATCGCGCCGGGCGGACCTTTCGACCTCGAGCGTCCGCTTGAGGCCAAGGTGATGGAGAACCTGAACAAGATCTATCACCTCGACGAACCGCTCTGGAACCAGTACCTGCTCTACCTCAAGAGCATCGCGCAGCTGGACTTCGGGCCGAGCTTCTATTTCCGCGATTTTTCGATCAACGAGCTCTTCGCCCAAAGCCTGCCGATCTCCATCCAACTCGGCCTGTCGGCCCTGTGTCTGGCCCTGGTCGTCGGCGGAACGCTTGGCGTGATCGCTGCCCTGCGTCAGAACCAGGCGACGGATTACACCGTGATGGCGGCGGCCACTCTTGGCGTCACCATTCCGAACTTCGTCGTGGCTCCAATCCTCACACTTATCCTCGGGGTCTGGCTGGGCTGGCTGCCCGTGGGCGGATGGAACGGAGGCGCGTTCGTCAACGTCATCCTTCCGGTCGTCACGCTTGCCCTGCCGCAGGTGGCGGTGGTGGCCCGCCTGACCCGGGGATCGATGATCGAGGCGCTCCGCTCCAATCACGTCCGCACGGCACGCGCCTACGGCCTGACCGCATACATGGTGATCGTGGTCCATGCCCTGCGCGGGGCCATACTCCCAGTCGTTTCCTATCTCGGACCGGCAGCCGCTGCGCTCCTGACCGGCTCCGTCGTGATCGAGACCATATTCGGAATTCCGGGCATCGGCCGCTATTTCGTTCAGGGCGCGCTCAACCGGGACTACACACTGGTCATGGGGACGGTCGTTGTCGTCGCCTGTTTCGTCATTCTCTTCAACCTCATCGTGGATCTGCTTTACGCGCTGCTTGATCCGCGTGTGCGCTACGACTGAGGGGGCTGGCCATGACGATTACCGCAGACAACAACACGGTGCCCGAGAAGGGCCGTTCCCTCTGGGATGATGCCCGCGACCGCCTCCTGGCGAACCGGGCCGCCGTTGTGAGCATGGTCGTGCTCGCGGCGATTGCACTGCTATCGGTCCTCGGTCCGGCCCTGTCGCCGCACAAGTTCGATACGGTCTACCGGGACTATGTCAAGGTTCCCGCAAGCCTGGAGGCCTATCCGCGGCCGGAACAGGTCGAACCAGCCTTCATGTCGGTCGCCAAGCGCGCCCGCATGACCGTGGAAAGCTACGAGCGGGACGGAGATACGGTCATTGCGAATGTAACCTCGAAACGAGAGATCGACCCGCGTGCCACGCGCTACTTCGACCGGAGCAACCTGTTCAGGGACACGCAGCTCACCGATCTCGCCAGCGACGGTCTTTCGGCGACGATACGGGCCGAGATCAACTACCTGCACTTTTACTTCGGCACGGATGCCAACGGGCGCGACATGATGACGAGAACCTTCATTGCCGGCCGCGTCTCCCTGACCATCGGGCTGCTGGCCACCGTGGTTGCGATTTCGATTGGTGTCATCTACGGCGCCACGTCGGGCTACATGGGCGGGCGCGTCGACCAGATGATGATGCGTGTCGTCGACATTCTCTATTCGCTGCCCTTCATCTTCTTCGTGATCATGCTGGTGGTCTTCTTTGGCCGCAACTTCATCCTGATGTTCATTGCCGTCGGGGCGGTCGAATGGCTTGATATGGCTCGTATCGTGCGCGGCCAGACGCTGACGATCAAACGCCAGGAATACGTTCAGGCGGCAGAGGCCATGGGTATTGACGACGGCGGCATCTTGCGCAGGCATGTCATTCCCAACACGCTTGGCCCGGTGGTGGTCTATATGACGCTGCTCGTGCCCAAGGTGATCCTGCTGGAGAGTTTCCTGTCCTTCCTGGGCCTTGGTATCCAGGAACCCATGACCAGTTGGGGCGTGCTCATCTCCGAGGGCGCGCGCAACCTTCAAGGTGCGGCCTGGATGCTAATCTTCCCGTCCATCTTCCTGACATCGACCTTGTTCGCGCTGAATTTTATCGGCGACGGCCTGCGCGATGCGCTGGACCCGAAAGACCGGTGAGGAGAGTGGCATGAGCAACGAAACCAACAAAAGCGTTCTCTCCATCAGGGACCTGAAAGTCGATTTCGAAACCGCGACAGGGACCGTGAATGCCGTGCGCGGTGTCAACATCCACGTTGAGGCCGGCGAAACGGTCGCAATCGTTGGCGAGAGCGGCTCCGGCAAGAGCCAGACCATGATGGCGGCGATGGGTCTTCTTGCCTCGAACGGCAAAACGCAAGGCGAGGTGATTTACGAGGACCGCAACATCCTGGGCCTGGCGGTCGGGCAATTGAACAAGGTCCGGGGCGAGAAGATCACCATGATCTTCCAGGAACCGATGACTTCGCTCGATCCGCTTTACACCATCGGCCGCCAGCTGGCGGAGCCGATGGTCGTTCACGGAGGTCTCTCTTGGAAGGCGGCGCGCGCAAAGGCGCTAGAACTTTTGAAGCTGGTGAACATTCCGGAGCCGGAGCGCAAGATCAAGGCCTATCCCTACGAAATGTCGGGTGGTCAGCGCCAGCGCGTCATGATCGCCATGGCGCTTGCCAACGATCCGGATGTTCTGATCGCGGACGAGCCGACCACTGCGCTTGATGTGACGACCCAGGCGCAGATCCTCGATCTGCTTCGCGAGTTGCAGAAACGTCTGGGGATGGCCGTGATTTTCATCACCCACGATCTCGGCATCGTCCGCAGGATTTCGGACAGGGTCTATGTGATGAAGACGGGCGAAGTCGTTGAAAGCGGAGACACGCAGAAGATTTTCACGCAGCCCGAGCATCCTTACACCAAGATGTTGCTCGACGCGGAGCCGACCGGACACAAGCCGCCGGTGCCGGACAGCACCCAGGTCCTGCTGGAAGCGCAGAAGGTCGAAGTCGAATTTGAACTGGATTCCGGCTTTCTCCAGCCCAAACATGTGCTGCGTGCTGTCGACAACATCAGTTTCTCCCTGCGCAAGGGACAGACGCTCGGCATTGTCGGTGAGAGCGGTTCGGGCAAGTCGACGCTCGGGCGCGCGATCCTGAACCTGCTGCCGGCTGGCGGGCGTGTTGTCTTTCACGGCAAGCAGATTTCCGGTCTGGACCGGAACGCAATGCGCGGCCTGCGCAAGGACATGCAACTGATATTCCAGGATCCGTTCGGCTCACTCAGTCCCCGAATGACCGTCGGGCAGATCATCTCCGAAGGTTTGCTTGTACATGAACCTTCACTCAGCGCACAGGACCGGGACGCGCGCGCGTGTCAGGCGCTGGAGGAGGTCTCCCTTGATCCGGTTATGCGGAACCGGTATCCGCATGAATTCTCGGGCGGTCAGCGCCAGAGGATCGCAATTGCGCGGACAATGGTCCTGAAGCCGGAATTCGTTGTGCTGGACGAGCCGACCTCCGCGCTCGACCGCACGATCCAGAAACAGGTTGTCGAGCTATTGCGGGACCTGCAGAAGGCACACGGTCTGACATATCTGTTTATCTCCCACGACCTGGCTGTCGTGAGAGCGTTGTCGGATACGGTAATGGTCATGCAAAACGGAAAGGTGGTTGAAGCCGGTCCTGCCGATGCGATCTTTGAAGACCCGAAGCAGGATTACACGAAGGAACTTGTCGGCGCGGCCATGCTGACCCAACAGCATATGATGGAGACAGCTTGAACCGCACGGCGGCCTTAACTTCAAAACACCGATCAGTCGTCTGATCCCCAATCAGTGAACAACCTCACTGGCAAGACACCCATGTTTTCCTGTCAAAGGCGCGTCGGGCCGGCTTCAAGCTCGTGGAGTTCCTGCAGCCGGTCGGTATCCTGCCCGTAGAAATGCGGTGCGAGCAAAGTGGCGCTTGTGAAGACATGCGCCTTGAGCGCACGGACCGCTGCGTCGGTGTCTCTGGCGTCGAGCGCGTCAAGAATGCAATCGTGCTGGACGATGTTGGGATGGGTCCAGGAATCGTCCGGTCTCGGTGTCGCCAGGGTAATCCTCTGGAGCATCACAAGTGTCCTGACAAGCAGCGGTTCCAGGGCGGACATGCCCGCAAATCTGAATATCTGCAGATGAAAGTCGCGGTCGATCTCCGCACAGGCAAAGATATCTCTTTGGCTGCGGGCCTCGAGGAAACGGCAGTCAAGGTCGCGAAGTTCTGCTATCTGCGCAGATGTGATCGTCTTGGCAGCCTCGGTGATCCCGGCAACCTCGGTATTGACCCTGAGCCGCAAGAGCAAAAGCGCTTCGGCAAGCGACGGATCCGTCACGAATGTGCCCTGATATCCCTTTCGGACAACAAGTCCGCATTCCTGAAGAAGCATCAGGGCTTCGCGGATCGTACTTTGTGAACAGGCATATTCCTGCGCCAGAGACTGTTCGGTCATGGCGCTGTCTGACTTGAGCTCACCGGTCAGAATGCGACCCTTCAGGTCTTGAAAAACGGATTCTGATTTTCGCGCGCGCTTCTCGCCGAAAGCGTCTCTGTCATGCGAAAGGTTGTTCGCAATACTTCGAATGGTCACGTCGTTGCCCCCACACCGGCGTCGATTTCTTTTTATGCATTGCGTCGAAGCAAAACGCGGGAGTGTTTCGCGTGTCTCCCGCTCAGCCGAGTCTCTGCCACCTTTGCGCGCATGGTCAATGGGCCTTTATGGCCATATCCGTCCATTAAATGGACTTGCGCCGTCAATTCCGGTTCATTGGGACCTGTTTGTCGGCTTACCGTGTTTTTGTCGAGGTGTTCCTGCCGATCTCAACTGACAATTTCGCGAGCGGTAAAAATACTGATGAAAAATGCGCGGCAGCTGTTGTGTCACGCCTCTGATATGACCGCCCCTAAGTGCGCAGTCGGGCACTAAGAGGTTTCCGCTGCCTAAACCGCCGTTTTTTCCAGCATGGATATCCAGTTGCGGTAGGCGATTTTTTCCAGTGTTGCCGGGTCAAAACCTCTCTTGTGCAGAACGTCGAAGAGGGGCGGCAAGCCGGTCACGTCACTCAAGTCCTGAGGCGGCAGACAACCGTCGAAATCGGAGCCGAGGCCGACGTGATCTTCTCCCAGATGGTCGACAAGATAGACGACATGATCAGCAACGACATCAAGCGGTGTGTCCTTCTGGTGCTTTCCGTCCGGGCGCAGGAAGGCAACGTGGAAATTGACACCGACAAGTCCGCCGCTTTCCTTGATGGCGGCCAGTTGCTTGTCGGTCAGGTTCCGGCTGCTTTCGCAAATGGCATGCGCGTTCGAATGGCTGGCGATGATCGGCCTGTCCGTAATCCCGGCCAGGTCCCAGAAACCTTTTTCGTTCAGATGGGAAACGTCCAGCAGGATTCCGAGCCTGTTGCATTCCCGCACGAGCGCACGCCCGGCTGACGTCAGCCCCGGACCTTTGTCGGGGGATGCCGGAAAGGCCATGGGTACGCCGGAACCGTAGGCATTTTCCCGGCTCCACACCAGGCCGAGCGATCGAAGTCCGCGATTGTAGAGATCCTCCAGAGCCTGGAACCCGGTATCGATCGCTTCGGCACCTTCGATATGAAGGCTGATGGCCATTTTGCCCGCCTCGACAGCCGCCAGGCTTTCTGCCGCGGACCTGCAGATCACGATCTCGCCTTCTGACGAAGCCTCGATCTGTTCGGCGCGTTCCAGCATCCTCAGCGTGAAGTCGAGAGCCTGCTTCTGCGGAACTTCCTGAAAGTTGACGGGATCATTGGGATTGAAGGGCTTGGAAAAATCCTGGTCCGGGTTCGAGGGAACGAACATGGCAAACAGTCCGCCGGAAAACCCGGCCTCTTTCGCCCGCACGGCATCGACATGCCCCTTTTCCGAGCGGTCGAAGAAACTGCGCTCGGTTCCCTTGATCGCGTCTATCTCCAGTTTGAGCAGCGTATCGTTATGGCCGTCGAAAACCGGAAAACGGCGCGGTGAAGTCTCGTTCTGCACGAAATGTCCTTGAAGTTGCTGGTATGGCCGCAAGGCGGGAAGGAAACGGAAGGTACACAACCCAATCTAGTCAATCATGCGCAGATTGTAAGACTCTTGAGCGAATGTGACTTGAAACTCGTTGAAAGCTGGCCCAAGAAGGGGACCGGTTTTATCGGTTACACGACGCGCGCGCCGCTGTCGTTGCACGGGGATACGGATTTGGTGGAAAGACCAGTGTTTTCACGCCGCTCGATTCTGACGGGCAGCCTGATCCTGGCCGGTGGTGCGCTTGCCGGTTGTCAAACGGCAGTCGGTCTGCCCGATCAGGCGGAACTGCCCGACGAGGATTTCGACTACGCATCCGCCTACGCGGCACTGCCCGATGGCGATTACACGTGGCCGGCCATCAATTACAAGAATTTCGACGAGCAGTACCTGCGCCAGGTGGTGGAGTACAAGACCCGCGAAATGCCGGGAACGATCATCGTCGACCCGTATAACAATTATCTCTACTGGACGCTCGGCAACAGAAAGGCGCTGCGATACGGGATCGGTGTCGGACGCGCAGGCTTCGACTGGTCCGGCGAAGCGCTCGTCCGTGTCAAGCGTGAGCACCCGATCTGGCGCCCTCCACGCGAAATGATCGCGCGCAAACCGTCGCTTGAGCGTTACTGGGAGAAGGGTTATCCGCCCGGATTGAAGAATCCGCTCGGCGCGCGCGCGATGGATCTCTGGCAGGGGCCGGTTGATACGCTCTATCGTATCCACGGGACCAACCAGCCGTCTTCCATCGGCAAGAGCGTATCGTCGGGATGTATCCGCATGTGGCAGCAGGACGTGATCGACCTGTTCAACCGCGTGCCGCTCAGGACGAAGGTTGTTGTTCTCAGCGAGGATCCGAACGCGGAAGCAGCGTAGGCCGGCCTCTCAGGTCAGGGCGACATCGTGCATAACGGCGCTGAAGTGGCACACCGCTGCGGCGAGCACGAAGGCGTGCCAGATGGCATTCTGGAACGGCAGTCTTTTCCAGGCATAAAAGATCGTCCCGACCGTGTAGAGCAGCCCCCCGGCCAGGATCATGCACAGGCCGAACACGGACGCGCGTTCGATCAGGGGATTGGCTGCAAACACCACCACCCAACCAAGACCGAGATAGATTGGGACCGACAGCTTTTCTGCTCTTGAAAGGTGCACCAGCTTGAGGATTGCGCCCGCAACGGCGCCGGTCCAGACCGTCGCTAGAAGGATACCTCCCGTCCAGCCGCCGATGATAACAGCCGCGAGCGGCGTGTAGGTACCGGCAATCATCAGAAAGATCGCGGCGTGATCGAGGCGCCGGAGGATGCCGGACTTATGGTCCTTGGCGAGCATGTTGTAGAGCGCGGAGCAGATCAGCATTGCCATCAGGCAGGCGGCATAGATCATCACCGTGACCTGGCGGGTCGGGTCATCGTTGTTCCAGAGCGTAACGGTAAGGATGACGGTGGCGGTCAGACCGAGGCAGATGCCGATGACATGGATCGCACCGTCGGCGATCAGCTCTGCGAGGGTTTGCGGTCTGAACTCCGTCATCCGGGCTGTCTCCGATTACTTTGCATCATCGTGCTCAAGCGCGATCGAGCTGTAGGCGCAGGAGAGGGCGAGCAGCACACCCATGGTCACGAAGATCGAGGTGAAATCGGCTCCCATGGCAAGGAGAACGCTGCCGAGGGTCACGCCGAGCGTTCCGCCGACGAGGCGCGCCGTGATGATGAGCCCGCTCACCTCGCCCTGCTTGTCCCGTGGCACGGAATTAGCGGTGATGCGACCGGTCGGGATCATCGCAACCGGCAGGAAGATGCCCCACAGGAGCAGTGCCGGTGCGAGCAGCCAGTAGTTCTCCAGAAGCATCATGACGCCGATCAGAATGGTGGAAACCGCGAGCAGCGCCATGGCGACGAGCACCGGTTTGCGGGACCCGTACTTGTCGGAGAACTTTCCGGCAGGCGCGGCGAGGATCGGCATGGGCAGCACCGCGATGACCGTTCCGATGCCCGCCCAGAGCGCGCTGTAGGACATTTCGAGCTGCAGAAAGTGCGGCACGTAGATCGCAACGACGATCTTGCTCATCTGCGTGAGCAGGATAATCAGCGTGCTGGCGTGAAACGGCGGCAGCTTGAATAGCCGCACGTCGATCAGCGGCTTGTCGTCTTTCGCTTCGTAGAAGATGAAGACGCCGAGGCCCACCACGCCGCCAAGGATGGTGGCGATGATGATCGGCGAGATCCAGCCGAAGTCCGGCCCCTCCATCAACCCGAATATGAGCGCCGTCAGGCCGAAGAGCAGCAGCACAAGGCCAATGGGATCGACGACCGGTCTTGGCCGCGGCTTCTCCGGATTGCGCCACAGGATGCAGGCGAGGGCACTTCCGGCCGCAACGATCGGCACGTTGATCCAGAACACCCATCTCCAGGACAGGAAATCGGTCAGGATACCGCCGACCAGCGGACCGGCGGCAAGGAAAATGGTCGCCATCGCGGCAAGCGTGCCGATGGCCCGGCCGCGCTCGTTCTCATCGAAGGTCAGGGTCGCGGCGGCAAGCGTCATCGGAAACATCACGGCAGCGCACAGACCCTGGACGACGCGCATGGATATCAGCATTGCGACGCTGTCTGAAAAGCCGGCAACAAGACTGGCAATGGCAAAGATGACACTGCAGACGATCAGGGTCGACCTGAACCCGAACAGATCGATGGCCTTGCCACCGACCGCCGCAAAGCAGGTGAACGCCAGCATGTAGGCGTTGATGATCCAGTGGGTTGTTGTCGCCGAAAGATGAAAATGCTCGCGAATGGCGGGAAGCGAGACACCGAGAACCGTTTCGTCCAGCATCACCAGACCGCCGAGGCAGCCGACCGCCAGGACCAGGCCGCGCTTGCGCTCTTTTTCGGCTAGGGCCATGGAAAAATCGTCTCCCTGTCGTTGGCAATCGTCTTTTTCAAAAGCATTTCCTTCAGCTTAGGTCAGCAAGGTGACACGCGCAAAGCAGTTTCTTGGCGTCAGGGTCAGGCGGCCGGTGTGTTCGCACCAAAGCCGAGCGTTGACAGGGCCCGGTCGGATCGCCTGCTCCAGGACACGAGCGCGTCGGAAAGCCGCGCTGCCGGGCCATCGTCCGGGTCGGAGCTGCGCCTGACGCACCACCAGTCGAGCGAGATGCCTTCCTCTGCGATTGGACGGGCAACCACCGTGCCGTCGGCGAGTTCCGGTTCGATGGCCCACTGGCTGAAGATGGCAACGCCGAAATTCGCCCGCACAAGGTCGATCACGGCTTCAGGCGTCGGCATCGCGGTCATGCGCCGGAACGGTTCGACCGGTGCGCCCAGAAGGGCAGTCCAGTCAAAGCCGGGTTCCGCCGTCAGCGGATAGACGAAGAAGCGCTCATCGCCCATGTTGATGCTGTTGACCACGGGCTCGCCGGCGAGCGGGTGATTGGCCGACATGACGGCGACGATCGGATCGGGCCCGAGCTTCGCGGAAGTGAACTGGCCCTGTGCGGGGGGGCGCCCGAACACAAGCGACACATCGACGGAGCCGTCGATGAGGGAGGCAAGCGGCCGCGCCGTCGCATTTCCTGAAAGATCCACCGTGAGCCGCCGGTCTTCCTGTTCGAGATAGTCGAGAAAGGCCGGGAGCCAGTGGTAGCGGCTGTAGGTTGCCTGTCCCAGCCGGACCAGCAGGCGCTTTTCCTGCGCGGAGGCTTCGATGTCCTGTTCCAGCCGGAAAAGCTCGGCAAGAAAGCTTTCCCCCAGCCGCCTGAGTCGTTCCCCTTCCGGTGTCAGCTGAAGTCCCGCATCTCCCCGTTGAACGAGGGAAACCCCGATCCGGCGCTCGGCCTCGCGCAGCCTGTGGGAGGCCGCGGACTGGGTGATGCCAAGGCGCGATGCGGAAATGGTCATGCTGCCGGTTTCGCTGAGGGCGGCAAGAAGGGTCAGGTGATGGATGGCAAGTTTCGGTATCATTCGGACATGAAATCATTTCATGAAGAGAATGAAAACTAAGAATTTTATTTATGTGAGAAGGCGCGGTATCGAAGAGACATGTCAGTCTTTTCCTTGTCCCGTTTCGAGCTCAGTCCCGCCTCCGCCACGCTTGTCATTGTCGTGACCGCTGTCGGATTCGGTCTCGTGCCTGTTTTCGTGCGCGAACTTCAGGGTCTCGGAACCGGTCCGGCAACCATCGCGCTCTACAGATACGCCATCTCGGTGCTGGTCCTGCTGCCGTTCCTGCCGCGCGAACGCCACAAGCGCGGCAAGGCGCTGCTGCTTGCCGGTGCCGGAGCGGTGGTCGGTCTCAGCGTGATCGGTTACCTGGAGGCGATCAGCAAGGCACCGCTTGCCGCCGTTGGCGTTGTCTACATGTCCTATCCGGCCTTCGCTGCGCTCTTTGCACTTGTCCTCTTGCGGCAGGCGTTGAGCTGGCGGACCTTCGCGGCGATCGGGCTGGTGCTTGGAGCCGCGGCGCTTCTCCTCGATCCGGCAACGCTCTCGCCCGAGGCGCTTGCAGCGCTCGTCTGGGCCATTCCCGCGCCGATCGCCTTCGGGTTTCTCATCGTCGTCCTGAGCGGCATGGGCGGCGATCTCAATCCGCTCGAGCGCGCCGTCTGTACCCTGATCGGCGCCATCGCGGGCCTCTTGCCGCTGGCGCTTTATGAAGGCGGCGGCTCGGTCATGCCATCCTCCTTCAACGAACTCTGGCTGATCGTGCTGATGGGCCTCGTGACTGCTCTCATCCCGCAGATGATGTACACGATTGCCTGCCAGAAGATCGGGCCGATCCGAACCGCGGCCGCGGGCAGCTTTGAACTGCCGACCATGTTCCTGATCGGCTGGCTGGTCTTCGGCGAAGCCTTCGGCCTGGTTGAACTTGTCTGCGCGGTGCTTGTGCTCTCCGCGATCCTCGTCGCACCCGCGCCCGCTGCGGCCCCTGAGCCCGCAAGCCGCCGGCGGGCCGTTCAGGCAGGCTGATTTATCTCCAGAAGTGGTATCTTGATATCAAGATAAAGATGACTATCTCCTGTCGGACCGGGCCGGTAAAGCGTTTCGGGAACCCTTGAACCACGCTGTCGCTCTTGCGTTTGACGCGCAGCCGGGTGGCAGAAAGGCAATCCGGGCTTTCCCGAAATGCGATGGAAGCCCGGACGCGTTTTGGAGAAAAGACAGATGACTGCCCGCAATCCCGATCACCCCGTTCACGACCTCATTGTCAACCGCTGGTCACCCCGGTCCTTCGACCGGTCCGAGATGCCGGAAGCGGATCTGAAAACAATTCTTGAAGCCGCGCGCTGGGCGCCGTCCGCCTTCAACATCCAACCCTGGCGCTTTGTCTATGCCCGGCGCGGCACGGAGGGCTGGGACACGCTGGTCAACCTCTTGAACCCGTTCAATCAGGATTGGGCCCAGCATGCCTCCGCGCTGCTGTTCCTGTTCTCCGACACGGAAGTCGACGGCAAGGACGGTAAACCGGGTCGCAAGAGCGGCACCCATTCCTTCGACGCCGGCGCCGCCTGGGCAAACGCAGCTCTGCAGGCAACGGAAATGGGCTATCACACCCACGCCATGGCCGGGATCAAACGAGACGAAATCCACGAGACGCTCGGCGTGCCGCCCCGCTTCAAGGCGGAAATCGCCATCGCAATCGGCAAGCGCAGCAAGATCGAAGACCTGCCCGAGGATCTCCGCGCCCGCGAAGTGCCGAGCGCCCGCAAACCGGTTGATAAGATCGCGTTTGAGGGGATGTGGGGGTAATATGCGAGAGGTCGAGCGACGCGAATGGCAAAGGGCGAGACCGGCATCCGGTTCTCGCCCTCCTTGTTTTGTCACTCAAACGAAGCTCGATATGCTCCCCCGCTCAAGCCCCCGAGCTTGCCTCCACATCCGCGCCCTTTTCCACCGGCTTGCGCGCAAACTTCTCCCGTATCCGCTGAACCACCACGTAAAGAACCGGGATCATCAGGAGGCCGATGGTGCTGTCGAGGATCATGCCGGCGAAGACCGGCAGGCCGATGGAGACGCGGCTGGCGGAGCCCGCGCCGGAGGCGAACACCAGCGGCAGCACGCCGACGATGAAGCAGAGGCCGGTCATGGTCACCGGGCGGAACCGGGTATGGGCAGCGCTTATCGCCGCATCGACGATGCTCATGCCCTCGTCGCGGCAGTTGCGCGAGAACTCCACCAGCATGATTGCCTTCTTGGCAGCCAGGCCGATCAGGAGAACCATGCCGATCTGGGCGTAGATGTTGTTGTTCAGCACGTCGATCAGGTAGAGCGGGATCATCGCCCCGCAAACCGCGAAGACGGCGGACAGCATGACCGCAATCGGCAGGAGCCAGCTTTCGTACTGGGCCACCAGGCAGAGATAGGCGAACAGGAAGGCCAGCAGGAAAATGTAGATGACATAGGAGCCTGCCTCGATTTCCTGAAGCGACATGCCGGTCCACTCGATGGAATATCCATCCGGCAGAACCTCCGCGGCGGCCTTCTCGAAGGCCTTGATGCCGTCGCCGGTGCTGTGGCCGGTGCTGGTCAGGCCCTGAACGGCGGCCGAGCGGGCCATGTCGTAGCGCGTCACGCTCTGCGGCCCGACGACCGGCGTCAGGCTGACCAGCGTGCTGAGCGGGATCATGTCGCCGGAAGACCCGCGCACATAGATATTGCCGACATCGTCCAGCGTCTGGCGGTATTCGGAATCGGAAGCAAGGATCACCCAGAAGATCTTGCTGTCCAGAATGAAGTTGTTGACGTAGTAGGAGCCGAGATTGGCCTGCAGCGCGGTGAAGATATCGCTGATATTGACGCCGAGCGCTTCCGCCTTGTCCCGGTCGAGGTCGACTTCGTATTGCGGCGTGTTGGCCGAGAGCGAACTGAATACCTGCCGGAACACCGGATCGCGGTTGGCGGCGGACAGAACCGAGTTCGTCACCGCGCCGAGATCGACGACACTTGCCCCCGCATCATCCTGGATCTGGGCGGCGATGCCGCCGGATATGCCGAGACCGTCGATCGGCGGCAGCGGGAACACGAAGGAGATCGCGCCTTCGAATGCCGACAGCTTTTCATTCAGCGTTCCGAGGATGTTGTACCAGAGCGTCGCCTTGGTTTTTCGCTCGTCCCAGGGGGCAAGAATCGGGATCAGGGTGACATAGTTCGAGCCTTCGCCGGCAATGATGCTGAAGCCGGTGACCGAGATGACGTCCGTCACGCCGTCGACCTCGAGCATGGCCTTGGTCATTTCCTTTGCCAAGGCGTCGGAGCGCTGCAGGGAGGCCCCGTCCGGCAGCTGGACATTGGCAAAGAGCACGCCCTTGTCTTCAAGCGGAATGAAGCCGGTCGCCGTTTCGCGGAACATGAACACCGTGGCGGCAACCGCGGCAACGAGAATGAGCAGCGACAGCACGGCATGCCGGATCATGCGCCGGACGAGCCAGACATAGCCGTCGCGCACCTTGTCGACGAATCTGCCGAAGAAGCCCAGCAGACGCGGCGGTTTGGTGTCCGAGCGGCGCAGCAGCATGGAGCAGAGAACGGGTGACAGCGTCAGCGCGTTGACGGCCGACAGGCAGAACGCGACGGTGATGGTCAGGGCGAACTGCAGGTAGATCTGCCCGGTGATGCCGGGAAAGAAACAGACCGGAACGAACACCGCCAGCAGCACGAACGTGGTCGCGACGATCGGGCTGGTGACCTGGCTCATGGCCTTGAGGGTCGCCTCGCGCGGCTGAAGTCCCTCTTCGCTCATGATGCGTTCGGTGTTTTCAATGATGACGATGGCATCGTCGACCACCAGCGTGATCGCCAGAACGATGCCGAAGAGAGTGATGAGGTTCGCCGAAAACCCGATCAGGAAAAGGATCGCGAGCGTTCCCAGCAGCGAGACCGGAATGGCGATAGCCGGAATGATGATCGCGCGCCAGTTCATCAGGAACATGAAGACGACGAACACCACGAGCGCCGTGGTCATCGCCAGGGTCGTCAGGATTTCCTCGATCGAGGCCTTCACCGCCTTGGTGATATCGTAGAGAAGCTTGTAGTCGACGCCTTCCGGGAAGCCCGCCTTCATCTTCTCAAGTTCGGCGGCAACCGCGTTTGCCACGTCGAGCGCGTTTGCGCCCGGGCTCTGGTAGATGGCAATGGAAGTGGCCGGCTTGTTGTTGAGCGCAGAATAGGCGGAATAGGAGCTGGACCCGAGTTCCACGCGGGCAACGTCACGCAGCCGTACCAATTGTCCCGATGCATCACCGGAAACGACGATATCGCCGAACTGTTCGGTCGTCTCCAGAAGCCCTTGCGATTTGAGCGTGAACTGCAGGTCGGTGGGGCCTGCGAATGGCGCGCCGCCGATCTGCCCGGCCGTCGCCTCCGTGTTCTGGGCCTGGATCGCGTTGGAAAGATCGGCAGCGGTGAGGTTGAGGGCGGACATCTGGTCCGGGTTCATCCACACCCGCATGCTGTAATCCAGCGGACCGAACTGGGAGACGCTGCCGACGCCCGGCAGGCGCGACAGGCGGTCCTGCATGTTGATCGTTGCATAATTGCTCAGGAAGATGGCGTCGCGGCTCTCGTCCGGAGAGACGAGGTTGATCACCTGAAGCATGTTGGCGGACTGCTTCTGCGTGGCAACGCCGAGGGTCTTGACCGGCGCCGGCAGAGTGGGTTCTGCCAGTGCGACCCGGTTCTGGACGTTCACGGCGGCGATATCCGGGTCCGTGCCGACCTCGAACGTGATCGTGAGCTGGTACGTGCCGGCATTGGAGCTTGTCGAGGACATGTAGATCATGTCGTCGACGCCGTTGACCTGTTCCTCGATCGGAATCGCCACCGATTTCTCGATCAGTTCGGAATCGGCCCCCGGATACTGCGCATTCACCACCACCTGCGGCGGCGTGACGTCTGGGTATTCCGCGATCGGGATCAGGATGATGGCGATCACTCCGACGAGCGAGGCGATCAGGGAAAGCACCAGCGCGAAATTCGGACGGTCGATGAAGAATCTGGACAGCATGATCGATCGTCTCTTTTAGCTTTTGGCTTCGACGGGATCGACGGTCATGTCCGGACCGATCCGTTGCAGACCCTGGACCACGACCTGTTCGCCGTCCTTGAGCCCGGACGTGACCTCCCAGAGCGTGCCGGACTGGCGGCCCAGAACAACGTCCCGGCGCTCCACCTTGTTGTCCGCGCCCACGACATAGACATAATGGCCTTTGGAATCGAGCTGGATCGCGGGCTGCGGGATTGCCGTCACCGCCGTCTGGTTTTCGCTCTTGACCGAGACGTTGACGAACTGTCCGGGGATCAGGATGTTTTTCGGATTGTCGAAAGTGGCGCGCAGCTCGATGGAATCGCTGCCTTCCTCGACCGATGTTCCGACATAGGTGATTTTTCCGTCGCTGGGGTACTTGGTGCCGTCGGTCAGGGTCAGGCTGACCTGGAGTGTCGAGGAGTCGTTGCCGATGAGGCCGGCCTCACGGTCCTTGATGAGGTCCTTTTCGCCCATGTAGAAGCTGACATAGATGGGATCGACGCTCGTGACGGTCGCAAGCGTTCCGGTGTTGGAATCCACCAGGTTCCCGACATTCACGTTGGTCTTGCTGATGCGTCCGTCGATCGGGCTGTTGATGTCCGTGTAGCTGAGATTGATATCCGCGGTTTCAAGATTGGCCTGCGCCTCGTCGACATTGGCCTGATCGACATCCATTGTCGCCTTGGCGCTGTCATAGGTGGCCTGGGAAACATCACCCTTTGCGAGCAGTTGGCGCTGGCGTTCCAGCTCGATCTCGGAATTCTTGAGCGTTGCCTGCGCGCCTTCAAGCGTCGCCTTGGACTGGTCGACACTCGCCTGGTAGAGATCCTTCTCGATGAGGTAGAGCAGGTCTCCCTGTTTGACAAAACCGCCTTCGGTGAACTTGCGCTCCGTCAGGTAGCCTTCGACCCGCGCGACGATATTGACTGTCTTGGTAGCCTCGACCCGCCCGACATAGCGCGAACTGTTGTTCGGCGTGATCATCTGAACCTTTGCTACCGTGACTTTCTGCGCTGACGAACCGCTGTCCTGTGCAGCGGCCGGAAGCCCGCCGGCAAGGGCAACTGCCATACCCAACATCACTTTCGCGGCTTTCATGACGCCTCCTGCCGAAGTCTTTTGTTCCGTTATTTGGGGGCATCATAACCGGAAAGCGCAACGAGGCGATTGAAATAAGGTCAATTCTGCATGCGTCACCGGCGTGATCCACAATTTGAAGCTGTGCCGGGTTGAAACGCGCGTCTCCACAATCGCAACCGTGTTCGGAGCCGCGCCGGGTGTGTCAATCGGCGCGGCGAAATGCGGCGCCGGATCTGCTAGACCCGGCTCATTGACAGAAGTGGGGTATTCGTCATGAGCATGTCCGACAAGCTGCCGGCTGAAAGCAGCCTGAACACGTACTATTCTTCGCGAGACTTTATGGATGTCTATTCCGTGTCGCTCAAGGGGCGGCCGGATCTGATAGATGCTGATATGCGCATTCTGGCCGATCACATGCTGATGGCCGACATCGGCTGGATGAACACGCTGCTGTCGCTGCGCGACACACTCGTCAAGCCGCTCGGGCTGAAAACCACGACGACCCTGGCGCTCGAGCAGTCCGGCAAGCCCGTTGCGGAGCGCGAGCCGGGAGACCGGATCGGGTTCTTCAGGATCTACCAGGTGCGCGACAACGAGATCGTTCTCGGCGAAGATGACTGGCACCAGGATTTCAGGCTGTCGATTTTCCGAAGCGAGTGGCCGACACCGCGCGTCTATGCCTCGACTTGCTGCAAACGGCACAATTTCTTCGGTCATGCCTACCTCGCGTTGATCCTGCCGTTTCACAAGAAAATCGCCTCGTCGGTTCTGGACAACGCGGTTCGCCAGGAATTGTCCGAGGCGGCCTGAAGACCTTTGCGGGGTCGGATATTGCCATCCTCGATTGCCGGATTGAGGAAGTCTTGGAAAAAGACGGTTTTCGCCCCGGCGGACTTTGCAAAGATTTCGGAATCGTGCTGACTCGCGGTCAGTAGCTGAGCAGGATTGGAGTGGTCCCGGCGCGCCAGTGCGCTGATCATGAGTGTATGACGGTCGAGATCGATATCGGGGAAATGACGAGCGGCGCACGCGCCGGGCTCGACCTGGAAGAGTTGCTGGCAACGCGCCTTCTCGTGCAGGGCAATTCCGGATCCGGAAAATCGCATCTGCTCCGCCGCCTCCTCGAACAGTCCGCAAGCTGGGTCCAGCAGGCCATCATCGATCCGGAAGGCGATTTCGTGTCGCTGGCCGAGAAGTTCGGTCATGTCGTCGTTGACGCGGTCGGCACTGAAAAGGACCTGCAGATGATCGCGGGCAGGGTGCGCCAGCACCGGGTTTCGGTCGTTCTCAATCTGGAAGGCCTTGATGCGGACCGCCAGATGAAGGCGGCCGCGACCTTTCTCGACGGCCTGTTCGATGCCGACCGGGACCTGTGGTACCCGATGGTCGTCGTCGTGGACGAGGCGCAGTTGTTCGCCCCGGCAGCCGCCGGAGAGGTGACGGAAGAAGCGCGCCGCCGCTCGCTTGGGGCCATGACAAACCTCATGTGCCGTGGCCGCAAGCGCGGACTGGCCGGTATCATCGCCACGCAGCGCCTCGCCAAGCTTGCCAAGAACGTCGCCGCCGAAGCGTCCAACTTCCTGATGGGCAGAACCTTTCTCGATATCGACATGGCGCGCGCGGCCGATCTGCTTGGCATGGAGCGGCGGCAGGCTGAGAGTTTCCGCAATCTCGACCGGGGCAATTTCATCGCGCTCGGTCCTGCCCTGTCGCGACGTCCCGTGCCTATCAGGATCGGCCCGGTCGAGACCATGGGGCGCGGCGGAAGCCCGAAGCTGATGCCGTTGCCGGAGCAGCCGAAGGAAGAGGCCAAGGACCTGATCTTCACCCCCGCCGCGGGCGAAGCGACGCCGTCGCGGCCGCGCTTCCAGGAACCTGTCATTTCCACTGGCGAAGTTCTTGACCGGCTTTCCAGCGCGGAACAGGCAAACGAGGAAGAGGTGCCGCAGGCCAACAGCCTGCTCGACTTCGGAGAGCGGGAAGAGAGGATCGCCGAGATCATTGCCGGCATTCTGGAAGACGAGGACGCGGCTTTCCAGCCGATCGCAACGCTTTACCAGGACTTTCAGGTCCGCTGCCGGATTGCCAAGCTGGCAGGCGGTCCGCCGGATCTGCAGATTTTCCGCGAAAAACTCTCGGTCGCGCGCGCCGGCGTCGAAAAGGGTGAGATGGACGAAGGTGCATGGTCACAGGCGGAACTGATTGCAGGTGAACTGCCGGATGACATGCGCGGCGTCTATCTGCTTCTTGCCAAGGCCGCCCTGGCGAAGTCGCCGTGCCCGGGCAATATCGAAATCGCAACCGCCTACGGGACACGATCCCCGGGGAGGGCCCGCTGGCTCCTCAGCCACATGGAAGAACGCGGCTTTCTCGTTTGCGCGACGGATCTGCGCGGCAACCGGATCGTGACACTGACGGATCTCGGCTGGCAGACGGCCCCCGGCGACGAGGCGGCGGCCTAGTGCGGTGAATTTGAAGTTCGCATCATTGCTTCTGCAGACTCCGAAGCGAACTTCAAATTCGTAAACCGCACTAGATACATAGACTTGCTAGTCACCTTCTTGAATCTGAAGTTCGTTCGAAGACCTATGCAAAATGAGTCGAACTTCAGATTCAGGTGACTAGGTGATGGCCTCATAAATGAAGCCGTACCCTTGGCTGATCTCGAGACAGGCATGCAATAAACCCGAAACCACGAAAATGTCATTCAGCCGTGTGTTGAACGGGCCGCCGTGTTTCCCAGCTGAGTCACGTGTATTTGATCAAGAGGACCCAAGATGATCCGGCTGATTTTCCTTCTGTGCTCCCATGGCGCTGTGCTGGCCGTGGGATTCGCCCTCGGGGTTTACTTCCTGCCGTTCCTGACGGAGCCGCAGGGCCCGGGCGAAGCTGTGCTGGCAGAGGCAGCCGCCGGCGCGCAGTATCAGGTGGAACTGACACGGGACCTTGCGGGCAGCGATTTCCTCCATTGGGGCGAGGGAACGGTCAGCATCTCTCCTGCGCAGATCGTGCATACGGGAGAGCTGTCCCCCGGACCCGATTACAAGCTCTATCTCGTCAAGGAATTCGTTGAGGACGAGGCCGGGTTTCTCTCCATAAAGGACACGGCTGTTCAGCTCGGTGATGTCAAGACTTTCGACGGGTTCATTGTCGATGTGCCGGCGGATGTGAGTATCGACGACTATACGACCGTCCTTGTCTGGTGCGAGGCATTCGGCGAATTCATCACCGCTGCCAAGTACCGCTGACGCGGCTCCAGCCCCAAGTGGCGTGGCTTATATCGCCGGCCTCATGCGGCGCTTGGAATCGATGGACTGGTCCACGTCGACCGGTTTCAGCGCAAGCAGATACTCCAACTGCGAGAGCTCCAGGGTGATGCCGTCGATCGTCCGGCCCAGAACATTTTCCATGTAACTGCCCGCCGGTGCGCGGTCGCGGATTTCAACCGCCCGGTCCTTCGCCTTGCGCAGGTAGGCGATCATCTGCGTGACCTCCGACCGGGTCACATCGGTTGTCGGCGGCAGTTCACGACTGGCTGCCTCGGATCGCAGGATAGCGGAATACTGACCTTGCAAGGGGCTGACAAACTGCATCGCTGACCTCAAATGTTCTTGATTTGTTCTATTTAACTCAAATGCGAGTTTTGATCAAGACAGTCCACGCTGGATTCCGCAACGTTTTGGCCGGGTGAAGGGCCGGAAGGCTGGAAATCTCTGCAAAATCAGCGCTCTGAAAATTCATCTCCGATGGTTCTTGAACTCTCAAATCAAATTGGTTACATATGTAACTAATTTAGCCCGCACCGGGAGGACATCATGGATCAGAGAACGGACAGCGCGCAGGATTTGACCGGAAACGGACACAACTCCGGGGCCTTCGACTATATGCCGGGCTTTGGCAACGACTTTGAAACCGAAGCGCTGCCGGGGTCCTTGCCGCAGGGCATGAACAGCCCGCAAAAATGCGCCTATGGCCTGTACGGCGAGCAGCTTTCTGGAACCGCGTTCACGGCTCCCAGCCACCAGAATGAAAGGACGTGGTGCTACCGCATCCGCCCGTCGGTGAAGCACACCAGCCGCTTTGAAAAGATCGAGCTGCCCTATTGGAAAAGCGCGCCCAATATCAACGAGGACGTTATCTCGCTCGGCCAGTATCGTTGGGACCCGGTTCCGCATGCTGAGGAAGAGCTGTCCTGGCTGACGGGCATGCGCACCATGACCACGGCGGGTGATGTCAACACCCAGGTTGGCATGGCAAGCCATATCTATCTTGTCACGAAATCCATGGAAGACGAGTACTTCTTCTCCGCGGACAGCGAGCTTTTGGTCGTTCCGCAGGAGGGTGTTCTGCGCTTCTGCACGGAACTCGGCGTGATCGAGCTGGAACCCAAGGAAATCGCCATACTTCCGCGCGGTCTGGTTTACAGGGTCGAAGTCGTGAAAGGACCTGCGCGCGGCTTCGTGTGCGAGAACTACGGCCAGAAATTCGAGCTGCCGGGCAGGGGGCCGATCGGCGCCAACTGCATGGCCAACCGCCGGGACTTCAAGACGCCGGTCGCCTGTTTCGAGGACCGCGAGGTTCCCTCGGTCCTGACGGTGAAATGGTGCGGACAGTTTCATCAGACGAAAATCGGGCACTCGCCGCTCGACGTGGTCGCCTGGCACGGCAACTACGCGCCCTGCAAATATGATCTCAGGAACTACTGCCCGATCGGCGCGATCCTGTTCGATCATCCGGACCCGTCGATTTTCACTGTACTGACCGCCCCGTCGGGTGTTCCCGGCACGGCAAATATCGATTTCGTCCTGTTCCGCGAGCGCTGGATGGTGATGGAAGACACGTTCCGTCCACCCTGGTACCACAAGAACATCATGTCCGAGTTGATGGGCAACATCTACGGTCAGTATGATGCCAAGCCTCAGGGATTCGTCCCGGGCGGCATGAGCCTGCACAACATGATGCTCCCGCACGGGCCGGACAAGAATGCCTTTGAAGGCGCATCCAACGCCGATCTCAAGGCCGAAAAGCTCGACAACACCATGTCGTTCATGTTCGAAACGCGGTTCCCGCAACACCTGACGGAATTCGCCGCAAGCGAAGCACCGCTGCAGGACGACTACATTGACTGCTGGGACAGCCTGGAGAAAAAATTTGACGGGACCCCGGAAGGAACCTGGAACAAGGGCTGAGGCAATAACCCGGCCTTCGGTCGGGAAGAGGGCCCCGAAACACGCAGGCGGCGCAAAGCCACCAGGGCCCTTAAGGGCGAAAATTCTGTTGGCCGGAGGGGGCCGACACGCACAAGGAGCAGAAATTCATGAAACTGGCGACGCTCAACGATGGCAGCCGGGACGGCAAGCTGGTGGTGGTCAATGAACGGCTGACCTATTGCACGGACGCGAGCCACATAGCACCGACACTGCAGGCAGCACTCGATGACTGGGATGCCATTGCACCCAAGCTTGCGCTGCTCGCCGAAAGCCTGTCACATGATGCCGTGCCGACCATGCGGTTTCACGAGCACGATGCCCTGTCCCCATTGCCGCGCGCCTACCAGTGGGCGGACGGTTCCGCCTATGTCAATCACGTCGAATTAGTGCGCAAGGCCAGGGGCGCGCAAATGCCGGACAGTTTCTGGACCGACCCGCTGATGTATCAGGGCGGCTCCGACACGTTCCTGGCACCGCGCGATCCGATCCGCATGCGCGATGAGGCCTGGGGCATCGACATGGAGGGCGAGATTGCCGTCGTGACCGGCGACGTGCCGATGGGCTGCAGCCCCGAGGATGCATTGAACGCCATTCAACTGGTGATGATCGTCAACGATGTGTCGCTGCGTGGACTGATCCCGGCCGAACTCGGCAAGGGGTTCGGTTTCTTCCAGTCGAAACCGTCTTCCGCGTTTTCTCCCGTCGCCGTCACGCCCGATGAACTTGGCGATGCCTGGCAGGAGGGCAAGCTGCACCTGCCGCTGAATGTCGATCTGAACGGCACAGCGTTCGGCCGGGCTCAGTCCGGTGTCGACATGACCTTCGATTTCGGACAGCTGATCGCGCATGCCGCCAAGTCGCGCAACCTCGGTGCCGGGACGATCATCGGATCCGGAACGGTGTCCAACAAGCTCGACGGAGGCCCGGGCAAGCCGGTATCGGAGGGCGGTGTCGGCTATTCCTGTATTGCCGAGATCCGCATGATCGAAACCATCAATGATGGCCAGGCAACGACGCCCTTCATGAAGTTCGGCGACACGGTCCGCATCGAGATGCTCGACGCGGAAGGACACTCCATCTTCGGCGCGATCGAACAGACAGTCGAAAAAGGCTGAGGCAAGGCGCTCCGCTTCAAAATTCATTTGACGCACCTGCTGAATGCCGGTGTCGGACACAGACGAAAACCGGCCTTGGGAGGTCACATGAGCAAGCAATTCGCATCCGCCGGAGACATGGCGGAAAAGGAAATCTCCTTCACCGAAATCGGCCGCGATCTCTGGGCCTTCACCGCCGAAGGCGACCCGAATTCCGGCGTCATCATCGGCGATGACAGCGTCATGATCATCGAGGCACAGGCGACACCGCGCCTGGCCGAGAAGGTGATCGAGAAGGTGCGTTCCGTCACCGACAAGCCGATCACCCATCTGGTGCTGACCCACTATCACGCCGTGCGCGTCCTGGGCGCGTCCGCCTATGACGCCCAGACAATCATCATGAGCGAAAAGGCCCGTTCCATGGTGGCCGAACGAGGCAAGGAGGACTGGGCGAGTGAGTTCGAGCGCTTTCCGCGTCTCTTTCAGGGTCATGAGAGCATTCCCGGCCTGACGTGGCCATCGACGACCTTCAATGACCGCATGACGGTTTATCTCGGCAAGCGCCGGGTCGACCTGATGTTTCTTGGCCGTGCGCACACCGCAGGTGATATCGTTGCCTATGTGCCCGACGCCAATGTCATGTTCACCGGCGATATCGTGGAATATCACTCGGCCTGCTATTGCGGCGACGGTCACTTTGGTGACTGGCCGGGCACGCTGGAACAGATCCGGAAGTTTGACCTGGATGCCATCGCGCCGGGCAGGGGCGATGCGCTTGTCGGATCCGACATGGTCAATGCGGCGCTGGACTCCACGGCAGATTTCGTCCGCTCGACCTATGAACCGGTCGCAAAGGTCGCCAAACGGGGCGGGAGCCTGAAGGAAGCCTGGGACGCCTGCCGAGCCGCCTGCGATCCCAAGTTCAAGGATTACGCCATCTACGAGCATTGCCTGCCGTTCAATGTCGCCCGCGCCTATGACGAAGCGTTGGACATCGACACGCCGCGCATCTGGACGGCGGAACGGGACGCGAAAATGTGGGCGGACCTGCAGGGCTGAACCGTGAACGCGTTTCTTGAACATCTCAGGCTCATGGCCCGCAACAATGCCTATGCCAACGAACGGCTCAACGCCGCTTGCTGCAGCCTGACGCAAAGCGCGTTCGAGGCGGACCGGACGAACTTCTATCCGTCCATTCACGAGACCCTCAACCACATCTGGGAGGTCGATCGCTACTATCTCGATGCGCTTTGCGAGGAGGGCAAGGGATTGACGGTATACGAGACACCGCATCTGGCAACGGCAGAGGATCTCAAGGCGGCGCAGGCAATGCTGGACCGAAAACTGATCCGGTTTTGTGACGGGCTCTCGGACGCGGATCTGGAAAGAACGGTCTTGCACGAAAGAGGCGAAAACGGCGCACACCAGGAGACGATTGCCGCGACGCTGCTGCACCTTTTCCAGCACCAGGTTCATCATCGCGGTCAGGTGCATGCCATGTTGGCCGGGACGAGTGTGAAACCGCCGCAGCTTGATGACTTCTTTCTCGAGTTTGGCCGCCATCCGGTGGCGGAAAAACATATGTGACGCGTGAGCTGGGAGGTTCATCTGTGACCAAGCTTTTCGAAGTGCCGCTCTATCCCTACAGGCACAGTCCCGATCAGGATGCGCCTGCGCCCGTTCGCCATCCGGTCGTCATAATCGGTGCCGGACCCGTCGGGCTGGCCATGGCGATTGATCTTGCGCAGGCGGATGTCCCGGTCCTTGTCCTTGATGACAACGACAAGGTGAGCGTCGGCTCGCGGGCGATCTGTTTTGCCAAACGATCACTGGAAATCTTCGACCGGCTCGGCTGCGGCAACGAAATGGTCGAAAAAGGCGTCGTCTGGAACCTTGGCAAGGTCTACTTCGGAGACAGGCAGGTCTATAACTTCGACCTGCTCCCCGAAGCCGGACACAGGCGGCCAGCCTTCATCAATCTCCAGCAATATTACTGCGAGCTTTATCTCGTCGAACGCATCAGGGCGCTCCAGGCCGAAGGAAAGCCCGTGGAGATCCGCGGCGGCAACCGGGTCGAGAACCTGCACCGCTATGACGACCACACGCTTGTCACGATCGAGACGGCCGAGGGGGCATACAATCTCGAAGCCGACTGGCTGATCGCCTGTGACGGCGCAAATTCACCGGGACGCCGGATGCTTGATCTCGATTTCGTCGGACGGGTGTTCGAGGACAATTTCCTGATTGCCGACGTCGTCATGAAAGCAGACTTTCCGACCGAGCGCTGGTTCTGGTTCGATCCGCCGTTCAACAAGGACCAGTCAGCTCTGCTGCACAAGCAGCCGGATGGCGTCTGGCGTATCGATCTTCAGTTAGGCTGGGACATCGACAAGGAAAACGAAAAGAAGCCTGAAAACGTCATCCCGCGGCTGAAGCAGATGCTTGGTGAGGACGTCGAGTTCGATCTGGAGTGGGTGTCGATCTATACGTTCCAGTGCCGCCGCATGGAACAGTTCCGCCATGGCCGCGTCATCTTCGCCGGAGACAGTGCGCACCAGGTATCGCCTTTCGGCGCACGAGGTGCCAATTCCGGTTTCCAGGATGTCGACAATCTCGGCTGGAAGCTGAAGCTTGTTCTTGACGGCAAGGCGCCGGAGAAGCTGCTCGACAGCTACACAAGCGAGCGCGAGCACGGGGCTGACGAGAACATTCTGCAGAGCTCCCGCTCGACGGATTTCATTACGCCGAAATCGGAAATGAGCCGGATATTCAGGGACGCCGTTCTCGATCTTTCCGAGCACTACGAATTTGCGCGTCCGCTGGTCAACTCCGGGCGGCTGTCGGTTCCGTGTATCTACGACGGATCACCGCTGAACGGTCCCGACGCGGCCACGCTTCCCAAACGCACACGTCCCGGAAGTCCTGCCGCTGACGCGCCCCTGGGTGACGACTGGCTCCTGCAAAAGCTTGGCGGTTCGTTCGTTCTTCTGGGGATTGGTATCGATGTTCCGGAAATGCTGGAGGCGGGCGGGATTGTCATTGAAGGCGTTTCGATCCCGCAGGATGCGGTCGCTTCGGAACTGAAGGATCGTTATCTGGGCACATCTGAAAGGGCGGTCTACCTGATCCGTCCGGATCAGCATGTTGCCGCACGCTGGCTCGATTTTGCCGAAGAAGACGCTGTCAAGGCCCTGAAAACTGCTACGGGATGGTAAGGAAGATGATACCGGACATAACTGCACCGAAATTGGAAAGCCCGGACGCATTCTATGCGGATTTGCTCGCAGCACATGAAGACCTCAGCAAGGCGGAGAGCGATGCCTATAACGCGCGTCTCATTCTCCTGATGGCCAACCATATTGCGGATGCGGATGTCTTGGGAAAACTGCTCGACGCAGCGAAACGGAAGTAGCACATCGGCATCTGTTTTGATCCCGGCCTTTACTGATTGCCGAAAACGAATCGATCTACCAATGAGGGTGTGACGACTTGAGGCGGCAAGGCTGATTTCATCAACCCGGTTTTTGATGTTGCTATTTATTTTGGGCATAAATCTATTTGATATTTATACTGACTATCCATTTGCAACAAAATGAGGTTTCAGGCTCGATTTAATTTACCCTCGAAGCCCGTTGAGGAAATTCCTTTTCTTCATCAATTGTTTATCCGGCCCGGCGCTTACTTTGCGAAAGTGTTGGGGGATACGATGTCCAGGTTACTTACACCACTCAAGAACGCCCGCTTTGCGACCAAGGTCGGCGGCGGCTTTCTCACGATGATATTGGTTGCTGCCGCAGTGGGCGCCGTAGGGACGGTTGCGATCCTTGGTTTGCGGACCCAGTCCGACATCAGCGCGAAGGCGACCGCCGCAATGGCCGGATTGCAGCAGGTGGCCCAGGCACAGGAAGCGTATCTCACGGGTGGGAGCCAGGAACTGGCGGATGCGGCAAACGGCCAGATCGACAGTCTTCAAGCGTCCCTGCAGGTCTTGAACAGTGCTTACGGCGATGGATCGGCGCAAAACCCGACCACGCGGGCCATATCGCTGGTCGGCCGCCTTGGAACGGAATTTAAGGGGGTGGTGTCCGCCGTCGATAGTCGCAAGGTGCAGGTCGACAAGCTGTTGCACTCTGCGCTTGGTCTTGAAACGCTGGCTGTCAGTATTTCCGAACAGATGTCAAAGATCAAACGCGAGGCGGGAGCTTCATCCAAGAAAGCCTCCGGAACGCGCAACCGTGCCGACAAGGTCGGACGCATGTTGTCTCACATAGAAGACACCTCGACGGAGTTGAGCGCGTCCATCAAGAAGGCTGCACTCTTCGGTGACCTTCCGGAAAATGATGCCCGGATCGCACGCGAGGAAATTGCAGCGCTCGTCAAGACTGCGAAGAAATCGGCCAAACTCAAGGTGGACGGTGTCGATCCCGCCAGCCTGAAGGCGCTGTCCGCGGCCACGGGCGCGATCGCGGACCACGTGCCAGGTACGGACGGGGCCGGTGAAGCGGCAGGAGCGATCCCGAAGGACATCGCGAAAAAGATGGCGGCGGACCTCAAGACGCTTCATCTCCAGGCGTCTGAGCTCCGGAAAGTCGTCTATGACACGGCCGACGAGGCCAAGAAAACGGCCGCGACCGCTCAGTCGAAGCTTGGGATTGTTGACCTTGTGAATGCGAACGCTTCGAAGTTCATGAGCGCGTCCCTGGAAATCAGGTCCGCAACGATGGAGCTCTTCGCAGGGTTCGGATCGATGAGCGCCGACGAAGTCACCACGCGGATCGGCATCATCCGGAACCTCGCCAACACGCTGAAGGCCGACAGCGCGGCATTTCCAGAGATCGGGGACACGGTTGCCAGGATCGATCAGGAAGTTGACGCGTTCGAAACCGAGTTTGCGGGCATGGTCGCAGAGAAAGAAAGCTTCGATGTCAAGCGGGAAGCCCTGATCGCGATTTCCGCCGACGTCCGCAATGTCACTACCGGACTGGCCGAGGCGCAGTCATCAAGCGCATATGCAAGGGCGAACACCGCACTCTGGTTCATAGCCCTTGCCCTGGTGACAGCGGTGGCTGTCGGCGGAATGCTGGCCTATGTTGTCTCGCTCGTCATCACCAAGCCGACCCGCGCCTTGACGACTGCCGTGGCGCAGCTCGCAGATGGTGACACCGACGTCGTCATTCCTGCATCTGACCAGCGTGATGAAATCGGCGACATGAGCCGTACCGTGAAGATATTCCAGGAAAATGCGCGGGATCGCGTGCGTCTGGAACAGGAGACAAGGGCGCATCAGCAGGAGCAAGGCGCGCGCCAGTCGGAAATCGAAAACCTGATCGAAGGGTTCCGCCAGGAAGTCCAGAGCCTTCTGGGCGCCATGGACGAAACGGCTGCCGGCATGTCTGAAACAGCACAAGCGCTCGGCGGGATTGCCGAAGGCAGCGCCGAGCAGGCAAGCGATACGTCACGCATCAGTGATGACGCGTCCAACAGCGTTGAAAATGTCGCGAGCGCGGCAGAGGAATTGTCGGCCTCGATTGCCGAGATCGGCGATCAGGTGACCCGTTCTTCCGAGATCGTGACAAAGGCGACGGGTGCTGTTCATGAGACCAACGGCAAGGTGCAGAACCTCGCGGAAGCAGCGACGAAGATCGGCGAGGTGGTCAGCCTCATTCAGGCGATTGCCGAACAGACGAACCTGCTTGCGCTTAACGCAACGATCGAGGCCGCCAGGGCCGGTGAAGCAGGCAAGGGCTTTGCCGTTGTGGCAGCCGAGGTCAAGGAACTGGCAACACAGACCTCGAAGGCGACCGAGGAAATCTCGTCCCAGATCCAGACAATTCAGGAGTCCACAACGGATGCCGCCTCGGCGATTGCCTCCATTTCCGACACGATGGAAGAGGTCAACGGCTATACGCAGGGAATCTCGTCGTCCGTTTCCCAGCAGGGTGCCGCAACCAACGAGATCTCGGGCAACGTTCAGCGCGCTGCCGAAAGCACGCTGGCCGTGCGAAACAACATTTCCCGTCTTTCCGATGCGGTTGAGGAAACCAGACAGGTGTCCGGAAACGTTCTGGCTGCCTCCGGCGATCTCAGCAATCGCAGCAACGACTTGAAGAAGGGCATCGAAACCTTCCTGGAGCGCGTCGCCTCCGCGTGACGCGCGCCTCCAAAACAACTTGAGGCGGCCTCCGGGCCGTCTTTTTTTGTTCAGTCGAACCGGATGTCCACGGATCCGAACGCGCCGAAATCGGCGTGGATATCTGACCCGGCCGGGCACTCGACGGGTCTGACGAAGCTGCCGGAGAGGATCACGCGACCGGGTTCGATCTTCTGCCCGTATCCGGCCACGCGGCGGGCAAGCCAGGCGACGCTCTCAGCCGGATCGTTCAACACCCCGGCACCAAGCCCGGTTTCCTCGATCTCGCCATTGCGGAACACAAGCGCTCCGACCCAGCGCAGATCAAAGGCTTCCGGCAAGTGCCGTTCCTGTCCGAGAACGATACCCGCATTTGCCGCATTGTCGCTGATCGTGTCATGGACCGTTCGCACATTCCCGGTTTCGGGGTCTGAACGCAGAATGCGGGTATCAAGGATCTCAACGGCGGGGACAACATGACCGGTCGCTGCCAGGACATCGTTGCGGGTCACGTTTTCACCTCCAAGCTCCGACTTCATCACGAATGCGATTTCGGCCTCGATGCGCGGCTGGATGAACCGCCCGTCCGGTACCGTTGCACCGGTGTCGAATGCCATGTCGTCGAACAGGATCCCGCTGTCCGGGATATCTATCTTCAAGGCAGACTGCATGGCCTTGGAGGTCAGGCCGATCTTCCAGCCGATGACATGACGGCCTTCGGCAAGCTTCTGGGCATAGATGGCATTCTGGATCGCATAGGCGTCGTCCATGCCGATTTCAGGATGGCGCCGGGACAGGAGGCCGATCTGCCGTCCTGTCTTTTCCGCTTGCAGGAGATCGGCGGCGGCGCGGGCATGATCCTCAGGTGTCATGTCTCGTCCTCGACGCCGTTGCGCAAGATGCCGATCCCTTCCACCTCGATTTCGACGGTATCACCCGGTTCCAGGTATCGCGGCGGATCGAAGCGCGCACCGGCTCCGGTCGGCGTTCCCGTCACGATGATGTCTCCGGGTTGAAGCGTCATGAAGGTCGAGATGTAGGCGATTTCCTCGCGGATCGGGAACATCATGCGTTTCAGATAATCGTCCTGGCGAACCTCGCCGTTGACCCGGGTGACAATCCGCGCCTCGTCCAGTTGGGCTGCGTCGGCAAACGGGACCAGCCATGGGCCCATGGCACCGGACCTGTCCCAGTTCTTGCCCTGGGTGACGTTGAATTTGGCATGGCGCACCCAGTCGCGGATGGTGCCCTCGTTGCACAGCGTGAGCGCCGCTATGTGACCATAGGCGTCCTCGGCCCGGATCCGCCGGCCTTTCTTTCCGATCACGATCGCGACTTCGCCTTCATAGTCGAGCGTGTGGTTCTCCGGCGGGCGGATCAAAGGCTGGTCATGCCCGGTGAACCCGCTCGCGAAACGCGGAAAGAGGGACATGTATTTCGGCTGAGCGCTGCCATCCTTGTATTCGGCATTCCGGTCGGGAAAATTCACTCCGACGCAAAGGATACGGGGCGCGTTCGGCAGGACCATCTCGTAAGTGTAATCGGTATGGGTGACTGCGTGCTCGTTCGCTGCCTTCGCCAGTGACGCCAGTCCTCCGGCGGCAACGGCGTCATAAAGCGTTGGCCAGTTTGGGAAATGCGGCGAGAGCGCGATCATTCCCTCTGGGGCGACGGCTCCGTAGTAGGTCGTGCCGGCTGCCGAGTAAGTCGCAAAATTCACGCTATCTTCCTCCAGACATCTTTAATGACGTCCCCGGCCATCATGACATCTTCCCGTGTGGTATCGAACTGGCCGACCTGGAAGCGGATGACCTTGCGTCCGTCAAAAGCACCCTGGGTGATGTAGATGCGGCCGTCGTCGTTGAGGGCATCGACCAGCCGCTGCTGATCGCTGTCATCTCCGGGGCACCGGAACGAAAACAGGCTCAGGATCGGCTCCGTCACGATTTCGAACCCTTCCATGCCTCGAATGCACTCACAGAGTTCGCAGGACCACTTAACGTGATTGCGGATGCGGCGACGCAGCCCCTCGAGCCCGTAGGAGCGGATCAGGAACCAGATCTTCAAGGCCCGGAACCTGCGGCCGAGGGGAATGGTCCACTCGGAATAGTTGGTAACGGCATCGCCCGAGGTCTTGAGGTATTCGGGCTCGATCTTCAGCGTGTTCAGCTGCGGCTGCGGGTCGGCAAGGAACTGGATCGAACAGTCGAACTGGGCGCCGAGCCACTTGTGCGGATTGAAGACGATGCTGTCATAGCCGTCCACGCCCTGCCAGAAGTCCGCACGCAGCTCCGGGCAGATCATGGCCGCTCCGGCCCAGGCCGCATCGAGATGCGTGTAAAGATCGTGTTCGCGCGCCACGTCACGTACCGGACCGAGCTCGTCCGATGCGCCGACACCGGTGCCCCCGGTAATCGCGATGATGCCCGCAGGTTTATGGCCAGCCTTGAGATCGGCGGCGATGGCCGCACGCAAGGCATCCGCGTCAAGCGCAAAACGCGGACCGGTCGTTGGCAGCTTGACCAGGTTTTCCTGGCCGATACCGGCGACCCAGCAGGCACGGTCGATCGAGCTGTGCACCTGGTCGGAGCAGTAGATGCGCAGGTTACCCTTTGCCGACAATCCGTCCCTGTTGCCGGTGTATCCTGTCGCACGCTCCCGCATCGTGAGAACCGCAGACAGTGTCGCGGAGGATGCGCTGTCCTGGATGACGCCCGTATAACCATCCGGCAATCCAAGGGCCTGGCGCAGCCAGTCGACCATGACGCCTTCCATTTCCGTTGCCGCGGGCGACGTCTGCCAGAGCATGCATTGCGCGGCGATCGTCGTCACCAGCATTTCAGCAAGCATGGAAGGCGGGGCGGCATTTGCGGAGAAATAGGCGAAAAAGCGCGGGTGCTGCCAGTGGGTGATGCCAGGCATGACGATGCGTTCGAAATCGGACAGAACGTCCTCCATGGCCTCGGGGATCTCCGGCGGTGTTGCCGGAAGCTGGGCCGCGATCTCGCCGGGGGACGTCTGCGCGCGCACAGGGCGGTCCGGCAGGGTTTTGTGATAGTCCGCCGCCCAGTCCGAGATATGTTTGCCCCAGTGAGCGAACGCGTCCCAGTCCATGATTCCCTCCTCAACGCCCTGTGAATCGACCGGGCGATTATGACCCGAAATCAGGGCGCGACAATCGGCTGGGCGGCAAGACTGGACGCCTGCAGCGCAGCACCTTCGAAAACGGAGCCTTCCTCGAACCAGCTCTTCGGTGCCGGAGCGCCCCAAAGCGTCTGGCGCTGCGGGTCTTTCAGGTCCCACTTGATCGGTTCCAGATCCGGATCGACCGTCTGATAGTCGGAACAGTAGATTTCGATCCTGTGACCGTCGGGGTCGCGGATGTAGAGAAAGAAAGCATTCGAGATACCGTGCCGTCCCGGGCCACGCTCGATGTTGTCCACCCAGCCGGTTGTCGACATGAGATCCAGTAGATCGATGATGTTGAGAGGCGTCGGCACCCAGAACGCGGTGTGGTGCAGGCGTGGACCCTTGCCGTTGGTGAAGGCAATGTCATGCACGCCGCCCTTGCGGTGGGTCCAGGCCGCCCAGAGCCGGCCGGTTTCCTCGTCTTCCGTGTACTCCGTTACCCGGAACCCGAGTTCGTTGTAGAAGGCGACCGACTCGTCGACATTCGGAGAAAAGCAGTTGAAGTGATCGATGCGCAGCGGCTTCACGCCGCGGTAGAGCGCGTATTGCTGATGGATCGGGGGGAGGCGGTCCATCCTGGCGTAGAACTCCAGCGGAACGCCGTGCGGATCGCGGGTCCTGAATGTCCGGGACTGATAGGGCCGCTCCACCCATTCGACGGGTAGGCCCTTGCCCTGAAAGAAACCGGCGGCCTTGTCGAGACTGTCCTCGTCATAGACCTTGAACCCCAGATCGCGGGCGCAGGCTTCGGAAGACTTGCGCAGGACAATGCAGTGATGGCCGCGTTCTTCCATTGCGCGCAGATAGATTGCATCGGTGCTTTCGTCCGTGACCTGCAATCCGAGCGTATCGACATAGAAAGCCCGGCTCTTGGCAAGATCCGTGACCGCCAACTCTACGTGGCTGAGACGCACGATGTTGAAAGGCGGGTAAAGGTTCGGGGCTGGGATCGGCATGTTCCTGTCCTGTCGGGTATCGGGTTTTGGTCCACAGGGTTTGTTGGCTTGGGCGATGATTGCCTAGACGCCAAGACGCGGGATCTTGTGAGTGCCGGTGGCGAAAGCGACGTTCTTCTGTTCCATGTAGAACTCGAACGACCAGTCCCCACCATCGCGGCCGATGCCGCTTGCCTTGACGCCGCCGAACGGGGTCGGCAGGTGACGGACGTTTTCCGAGTTCACCCAGATCATGCCCGCTTCGAGGGCGTCGGTGAAGCGGAGCGCGCGTGTCAGGTCGTTCGTCCAGACATAGCCCGTCAGGCCGTATTGCACATCATTGGCGATCCTGAGCGCGTCGTCCTCGTCCTCGAAGCGGATGCTGGTCAGCACCGGTCCGAAGATCTCCTGCTGGGAAATATCCATTGCGTTGTCCGCATGCGTGAACAGGGTCGGCCGCACGAAATAGCCGGTGTCGCCAACCCGTGAACCACCGGCGGCGACTGTTGCGCCATTCTCCTGCGCGAGGTCGAAATAGCCGGTGACCTTGTCGAAATGGGTCTTGTGGATCAGCGGGCCGACCTCCGTTTGCGGGTCAAGCGGATGACCGACCCGGATCGCATTCACCCGCTCGATCAGTCTGGCCTCGAACGCGTCGGCGATGTTTTCCTGAACGAGGAGCCGGGACGACGACGTGCAGCGCTCGCCGTTGAGCGAATAGATCATGAAGATCACCGCATCGAGCGCACGGTCCAGATCGGCATCATCGAACACGACGACGGGGTTCTTGCCGCCGAGTTCGAAATGAACGCGCTTCAGGGTGTCCGCGCCCTGTTTCATGATCATCGACCCGGTGCGGCTTTCCCCGACAAAGGCGATGGCCTTGATATCCGGATGTTCGGTCAGGGCCTTTCCGGCGTCTTCCCCGAAGCCGTTGACGAGGTTCCAGACGCCTTTGGGCAATCCGGCCTCTTCCGCGATCTCCATCAGAATGCGCGCGGTCAACGGCGAGAATTCCGCCGGTTTGTGAACGACGGTGCATCCGGCGGCAAGCGCTGGCGCGATCTTCCAGGTCGACAGCATGAACGGTGTGTTCCAGGGCGTAATGACGCCGACCGGGCCGATGGGGACACGTGTCGTGACGTTCATGAGCGTCGGAGAGGGAAGGGACTGGCCATCCCGTGCGCTTGGAGCCTTGTCGGCGAAGAAACGGAAGTTTTCCGCACCGCGCAGAGCGGCCTTCGACATGAAGCGCAGCGCCTGGCCGGTATCCCAGCATTCGCTCAGCGCGATTTCTTCCGCCCGTTCGACAATCCTGTCGGCAATCCTGTGAAGGATCTTCCTGCGTTCACCGGCCGCCATGTCCCGCCAGGCCGGGAACGTCGCCTTGGCTGCCTTGGCAGCGGCATCGATATCGGCGGCACCGCCCTTGGCGACCGTGCAGATCAGGCTCTCATCGACGGGGGAATGTGTTTCGAAGGTTCCGCCGGAAAGGCTGGCACATGCGTCTCCGTTGATCTGGTTGAGGATGCCTGTCTCCCTGAAACGGGCAAGATATCCGTGCAGCTTGTTTATGTTGTTCTGCAGATCAGACATGGTTCACACAGCCCCCAAATGTTCACGTATGGTGCCCGTCTTGGGCGACAGATCCGGGTCGATGTCGCGCATTTCCAGGGAAAGCGCGAGTGAACTTGTTTCAAGCACCGGTTTCAGAAAATTCTTCGCAGCCTCGAACAACCGTTTCACCGCATTTTCTTTGACGTCTTGAGGCCTTCCGGCGCGAAGTCGGACCGAAATGTCGATGAAGGCATGTTTCGGATTGCCGTCGGCGATGCTGAAATGCTCAGCTTTCAATGCACGAACCCGAATACCCGGCGTCGGGAAAGCCTCGATACCGGCGGCCTCGGACCGCAAAACCTCACACAGGGCCTGAATATCGGTCCGCTGTTCCAGATTCGCGGAATATTCGACGGATATGTGCGGCATCAGATTTCCTTAACAAGACAATATTTGCGATGTTAAATATATATATGTGGTCGATAATGTCAAACTTTTTGTGTCAATTGAGACCAGGAATCGTTATGAGCCGGAAATGACCGACGACTTGGACAAAAAGGACGGCCGTGGACTGCCGTCGACGAAACGCTCCGTTCCGATTGCGCTCATTCGCGCGCGCGAAAAGGTCATGGGTCCCATTCGCGAGATGCTGTCAGATTCCGGCATCACCGAACAGCAGTGGCGGATTTTGCGCGTTCTGGAGGAATACGGTCCGCAGGATGCGTCCTCGCTGGCAGAACGCGCCTGCCTACTGCTTCCAAGCCAGACGCGCATCGTCCAGACCTTGCTTGAAAAAGGTCTCGTCACCCGGCAGGCGGATGAAAAGGACAGGCGCAAGCAAACCGTCGCAATCACTGAAGCCGGACGGAAGATCATCCTCGACAAGTTGGAAGAAGCGCAGGCGATCGCCGCCCGCATCGAGGACGTTATCGGCAAGGAGCGCCTGTCGGAGCTTCTGGATATTCTGGATGATTTCCAGAAGCTGTGACTGACTTTACCCCGCCGCCGCCAGTCCCCTGTCGAGCGCCGTCAGGATCGTCTCCACATGCGCCTCGCTCAGCACCAGGGGAGGCGACAGGATGATGTTGTTGCCCGAAACACGGATCATGGCGCCGTTGTCATAAGCGGTGCGGTGAACCTTGCCGATCGTGACCTTGTCGATCGGGGTCTTGGTTGACCGGTCGGAAACGAGTTCCAGGGCGCACATCAGCCCGTGGCCGCCACGAACGTCGCCGACAAGCTCGTGTTTCATGAACAGCTTCCGCAAGCCTTCGAACAGCTGCTTGCCACGCGCGGCGGCGTTGTCCTTCACGTTGAGCCGTTCAGTTTCCTTCAGGCAGGCGATCGCCGCTGCCGCGCCGACCGGGTGTCCGGAATAGGTATAACCGGAGCCGATCGCGCCCTTGCCGGATGCATCGCTTTCGAACGTCTCGGCCACGCTGTCCGTGACCATGACGGCACCGAACGGGAAATACCCGTTGGTAATCGCCTTGGCGCAGCAAAGCAGATCCGGCTCCACACCCCAGTGCCGCGCGCCCGTCCAGCTGCCCGTCCGCCCGAAGGCGGTGATGACCTCGTCGGAAATCAGAAGGATCCCGTGTTTTGAGCAGATCTCCCGAACGCCGGGCATGAAGCTCTCGTGCGGTGGGATGACCCCGCCGGCCCCGAGCACGGGTTCCATGATGAAGGCTGCAATGGTGCTTGGGTCCTGGAACTTGATTTCGTCTTCCAAGGCCGAAAGACAGAGCTGGGCAAGCTTTTCCGGATCCGTCTCGTTGAAAGGATTTCGGTACGTATAGGGCGAGGGGAGGTGATAGCAGCCGGGCATCAAGGGCTCATAGGCCGTGCGGAAATTGGCATTCCCGTTGACCGAAGCGCCCATCGTGTGGGTACCGTGATAACCCTTCTTGAGGCTGAGAAACTTGACTCGGCCGGCCTCGCCGCGAAGCTTGTGGTACTGGCGCGCCAGCCGCAGCGAGACCTCGACGCTGTCTGACCCGCCAGATGTGAAGAAGGCCCGGCTCAGGCCGTCGGGCTCGAAAAAGTCCTTCAGCATCATGCTGAGTTCGATCACCGCGTCATTAGTGGTGCCACGGAAAATCGAGTAGTAGGGAAGCTTGTCCAGCTGTGCGGAAATCGCCTGTTTCACCGGCGCGCAGGAATAGCCGAGATTGACGTTCCAGAGCCCGCCGACTGCGTCGACAACCTTGTTGCCGTCGACATCCGTGATCTCCACTCCATCGCCGCCGACAATGATGTCGGGCGGGTTCGCAAGGCTGTCGGCCGGATGCGCCATCGGGTGCCACAGGTGACGGGCGTTGTTTTCCTTCAGGAAGTTGGCTTCCTTCATTGCGGAGCTCCTTTAACTGGATGACGGGGCGAGCAGGCGCAGGGCGTCTGCGAAAGAGGTAGCTGGATCAAGCACGTCGAAATGCACGGTCTGCATGCCGGCGGCTTCAGCGCCGGCAATGTTGCGGCGCTGATCATCGACGAAGACACAGGCCCCTGCGGGAAGCTTCAGTTCTTCAAGACAGAGCGCGTAGGCGCGCGGGTCGGGCTTCAGGATCTTCGTATAGGTGGCATCCACGATCACGTCGAAATTTTTCAGAAAGGGAAGTCGGTCTCTGAATTCCGAGCCATAGAACAGGTCCAGTTCGTTGGACAGGATGGCGAGTTTCTTGCCTGCCTTTCGCGCTTGGTCGATGGCTGCCATGGCTTCCGGGCGCATGACCGCCTCCGGGTCGGCACCCCGGGCCGCCTTGACGAAATCCGACATCTCCGTCCAGGGCTTTCCGGTCAGCTTGGCAACGTCTTCGGTTCGCTTGCGCCAGTAATCGCGCTCGGAGATCTCGTCGGCCTGCATCGATCGCCAAAGCGGATCGCTCGCAGGATCGAAAGGCCCCCGCCAGGTGAGTGTGCCGCCCGGCAGATCAAGGGCTATTTCGGTCAGATCATGAGTCTCGAACAGGGTGCGCGTGACGACGCCGCCGAAATCGAGAACAAGGGCCTGGGCTTCATGCAGCATGTGCCCAGATCCTTTTCAGATGCGCCGGGACAACGCCGCCAAGCTTGTCGGTGACCTCGGCCGCCGTTCCGGGCAGCGCGTCCCCGATCCTTCGTTTCATGTCGTCTGTCATCCGCATAGTTGGAACGGCGACCGCAATCGTTCCGATCGCCTCCGGCTGATCTCCGAACAGCGGTGCAGCATAAGAGGAAACATCCGCCTCAAAGCCCTGATCGACAAAGGCAATGCCATGAACCCGCACGTCGTCGACAATCTCCGTAAGCCGTGCCGGGTCGGTGATCGTGTGTGCGGTTGAGGCCGGCAAACCGCCTTCCAAAACGTCGCGTAGCAGGTGTTCCGGACCGAAGGCCATCATGGCGTGGCCGGAGGCGGTTGCATGGAGCGGGAGCAGTTCCGCCTCGTCGAAATAGACACGTGTGCCGTGGATAAGGGCGTCGTGATGGATAAGCGGCGAGAGATGCAGTCCTTCCCTAAGTGAGACGTGCACCAGCTCACCGAGTTCCGATGCCAGTCTTTCCACGATTGGCGCGACGATTGACCGCGCGGGGAAAAGGCGCTCGCGTACCGCGGCCAACCGAAGGATTGCCGGGCCCAGACGGTAGCCGCGCGTGACCGGGTTCTGTTCCAGGAAACCGTTGGCCGCAAGTTCGATCAGGTGGCGATGAACGGTTGCCTTGTCCTGTCCGCTCAGCGTCCTGAATTCCGTCAGCCCGATCTCTGCCCGGCCCGGACAGAAGTGGTTCAGCAGGTTCAGCGCTTTGGTGATGGTTCCCATCGGTTTTTCGGCCTGTATCCAATGCTTGTTGGCATGCGTTTCTGACATGCCGACGGTGACGCGATGCAATTATCTTGACAGATAGTTACAAATGAAACAATAATTATTTTGCGACCGAAGGTTCATTATTTGAACCATTGGTCGGAGCGAGAATATCCCTGTTGCCGCGTGATTAGAGGTTGACATATATTTATTTAATATGACAACTTTTAACAAAGCAAATAAAAAATCATCGAGACCGGTCGGCAAGATCGGCGGAAAACACCAGATGAGGGACCAGCAAATGAGAAAGCATGCAATTGCCCTGACTGCGGCCAGCCTGATGAGCGTCACCGCTGCGTTGGCCGACTATCCGGAAAAGCCCGTTTCGTTCATCGTTCCCTGGCCTCCGGGCGATCTTGAGGACGTCCTGACCCGGCTGATTGCAGACGAGTTCCAGGAAATGTACGGCGTTCCGGCAGCTGTCGTGAACAAGCCGGGCGGCGGCGGTGGCCCGTTCCCGGGGGCTGTTGAGGTCGCAACGGCGCCGGCCGACGGTTACACCATCGGCTCCTTTGTCCCGGCCGTTCCGATTGCCGGTGAACTGATCGGAATTCCGGAACTGACGCCCAATCCGTTCGAACCGGTCGGCATCTTCATGACCTATCCCTTCGTGATTGCTGCCGGCAGCGACGCACCTTATTCCACGTGGGAAGAACTGGTCGCATACGCAAAGGAGAACGACGTTGCGCTGGGCCATTTCGGCTCGGTTCTGCCGCCCACGCGCATCACGCTGGCGCTCGCCGCTTCCTCCGAGTTCGATTTCGGCAGCGATGCCGCCTTCGACGAACTGAACTGCAACACGCTGGCCTCCGGCGATGTCGACGTGATCAACACGACACTGCAGCAGGTACTGCCGTGCAAGGATGATCTGAAAATCCTCGCAAGCATCGGCACGGAGCGCATTTCGATCATTCCGGACGTGCCGAGGGTCTCGGAGCTCAATTCGGATCTGGACGTCGCCCTCTGGAACGGTCTCTTTGTGCACAAGGACGTTCCGGCCGACGCACGCGCGAAAATCGAAACCGCCGCAAAAGCGGCGCTCGAAAAGCCGGAAGCGCAAAAGCTGATCGGCGAAACCGGCGTGTTGATCTACTGGCAGGATGCGGATGCATCCAACGCCCAGATTGCCTCCGACAAAGAGGTCAACGGCAAAATCGCCGAACTGCTCGGCGAATAAGCCACGCCTTCGTCCGGGCGGCGCATATGGCCGCCGTCCGGCAATTGCACGGCAAGGGGTAGGGATCGATGGCGCATATCAAGACACTTCAGGAGCTTTTCCGGCGGCACAGGCGCCCCGGGGACATTGTCTTTGCGATCGTTTTTCTGGCGTTTTCCATTTTTCTGCTGTCGCAGGTCTATGGTGAAACATCCTGGGTCAAGCGCACGAAATGGTTTGCACAGCCGCGTTTCTGGCCGGCCGTGTCTCTGGTCTTCATGGCCCTCTTTGCGCTGCTCCACTTCATTGGCTCCCTGTGTTCGCCGCGTATCCTCGGGCGATGGCTTGAGGTCGTCTTCTGGCTGCGGTCGCTGGAGTTCGTTCTCTATTTTCTGCTCTATGTCGCGATCGTGCCTCTGCTCGGCTACCTTCCGTCAACGGTGCTGTTTACCTGCTTCCTGACCGTACGCGTCGGATTGGCGACGCCCCGCTTTCTCATGGTGGCGAGTGCATTTGCCGTTTGTGTCGCCGTAATTTTCCGGGCGCTGCTTCAGGTCAAGATACCCGCCGGACAGCTTTACGAAGCATTCCCCGATCCGCTCAAAGCCTTCGCGCTGACCTACCTGTGAGGTGACAATGGAAACGCTTCTTTCAAGCCTCACCATCCTGTCCCAGTGGCAGGTCCTGGTCGCACTGCTTCTGGGATCGATCGGGGGTGTCATCATCGGCGCGCTTCCCGGTGTCGGCGCGGCGGTCGCCATCGCGATTCTTCTGCCGGCGACCTTCGCCTTCGAGCCGATCGTCGGACTGACGCTGATGCTCGGCGTGTACGGGTCGTCCATGTATGGCGGTGCCATTCCCGCGATCCTCATCAACACGCCCGGAACCGCCGTCAACGCCCTGACCACCTATGACGGCTACCCGATGACCAAGCGCGGCGAAGGCCACCGCGCGCTCTCGCTCGCCTATTCCGCCTCCTTCTTCGGCGGCATCTTTTCCGTTATCTGCCTCATCCTGCTGTCACCGCTTCTGGCGATGATCGCCCCGCATTTCGGCAGCCGCGAGATTTTCCTTGCAGCGCTTCTCGGGATCATTCTCGTGGTGCTGGCGCATCGCGGCCAGGTCTTTGCCGCCGGCATGCTGGCCTCGTTCGGCATTTTCCTGAGCACCATCGGGCTGGAACCGGTGAAATACACCAAGCGCTTTACTTTCGATATGACCTGGCTGACATCCGGCATCAACCTGATCGTCGTCGTGCTCGGCCTGTTCGCGATTTCGCAGGCACTGCTGCTCCTTGTCGACAAGGACCACAAGCCCGGCAAGGCCCATGTCGACGGCAATCTCTTTTCAGGACTGAGCGAACTGTTCCGCTTCAAGAGGATCGCGTCCGTCTCCTCGAGCCTTGGCGTGCTCATGGGCATGATCCCCGGTGTTGGTGAGTTCACGGCACAGTTCCTGTCCTACACCTATGCGCAGAAAACATCGAAGAAACCGGATGATTTCGGCAACGGTTCGCCCGAAGGACTGGTCGCCTCGGAAGCTGCCAACAACGCGGTGCCTGGCGCTGCCATGATCCCGCTTCTGGCCCTCGGCATTCCCGGGGAAGCACTGACCGCGATGATGCTTTCGGTTTTCTACGTCCACAATGTCATTCCGGGACCCCAGCTCTTTCAGGGACAGCTCGAATTCGTGATTGCAATCTACATTGCGTTGATCCTTCTCAACGTCATCGTTCTGGCCTTTCTGCTGTCATCGACAAACCTGCTTCTGAAGATCATTCAGATCCCGACGCGTTTCCTGGGTGTGATGATCCTGACACTCTCTTTTGTCGGTGTGTATTCGCTGCGCAATTCGATCACCGACTGCGCGGTCGCCTCTGCGTTCGGCGTCTTCGGTCTCATCCTGAAACGGCTCAACCTGCCGATCGTGCCGATCATCCTCGGCATGGTCCTCGGCGGCATCATGGAAGTGAAACTGCGCAGCGCCATGGCGCGTGTGAAGTCGCCGCTCGATTTTGTCGACCGCCCGATCGCCGCCATCCTGTTTTTGATGATCCTGCTCATCCTGATCCTGCATGTCAGGACGGTGATCAGGGAGCACAAGTCGCGGCGCGAACAGGAAACGTCAAAGAATTCTGAAGCGTCCACACAGCAAGGATAGGGTTCAATGCTGGATCAGAGCGCAATCGATTCCCTGCGGAACGCGGGCATCCCCGACCAGGGCCACCTCATTGACGGCCGGAAGGAGAGTGCGCAATCGGGCGAGACCATGGACGTCATTTCGCCGATCGATGGAAAGCGCATTTGCGGCCTCGCTGCCGGTTCCGCCGCCGACATGGACTGCGCCGTCAGCTCCGCACGGGCCGCTTTCGAGGATGGCCGCTGGTCGAAGACGGCACCGGCGCACCGCAAGAAAGTCCTTCACAGGCTTGCCGACCTGATTGAGAAAGACGCGCTCGCACTGACCGTGCTCGGCGTCCGGGACAACGGCACGGAAATCAACATGGCCTACAAGGCTGAGGCACTCTCTGCAGCCGCGACATTCCGCTATTATGCCGAGCTCGTCGACAAGGTTTACGGCGAGATCGCGCCGACTGCGGAAAACATTCTCGGGCTCGTGCATCACGCACCTGTCGGGGTGGTTGGGGTCATCGTTCCTTGGAACTTCCCGCTGATGATCGGCGCCTGGAAAATTGCGCCGGCGCTTGCTGCCGGAAATGCGGTCGTGCTGAAACCGGCGGAAACCGCGTCCCTGTCCTTGCTCAGGATCGCGGAGCTCGCACTGGAGGCGGGCCTGCCGGAAGGCGTCTTCAATGTGGTGACGGGTAAGGGAGCAGTAGTTGGTGAAGCGCTGGCCCTGTCGATGGATGTCGACGTGCTGGCCTTTACCGGGTCGGGTGCAACGGGCCGGCGGCTACTGACCTATTCGGCTCAGTCCAACTTGAAACGCTGCTACCTGGAACTTGGCGGCAAGTCTCCGAACATCGTCTTTAACGACGCGCCGGACATTGCAGAGGCGGCAAAAGTGTCCGCAGCCGGTATCTTCCGCAATTCCGGACAGGTCTGTGTCGCCGGCTCCCGGCTGCTCGTGCAGGAAGACATTCACGACGATTTTGTGGCTGAGATCTGCAGGCACGCCGAGGCGTTCCGCGTCGGCGACCCGCTCGACCTGGCCTCGCAGATCGGAGCCGTTCACAGCCTGCCGCAGCTGGAGGCCGATCTGGAGTTCGTCGCGACCGCGGAAGCGGAAGGGGGCGACCGGCGGACAGGCGGGGCAAGGATCCTTGAGGAAACCGGCGGCTATTACATGCAACCGACCGTGATGACCAATGTCGGACCCAAGGATACCCTTGCCACGAAGGAAGTCTTCGGCCCGGTCCTCGCGGTGACACCCTTCCGGGACGAGGCGGACGCCATTCGGATCGCCAACGGGACAGACTTCGGTCTGGCAGCCGGGGTCTGGACGCAGAATCTCGGCCGCGCCCACCGAATGATCTCGGCCATTCGCGCCGGTGTCGTCCATGTGAACACGTATGGCGGTGCGGACCTGACCGTTCCCCTCGGCGGCGTGAAGCAATCCGGCAACGGTCACGACAAGTCGCTGCATGCGCTCGACAAGTACTTCGATCTCAAGACAGCCTGGATACAGTTGTGAGGGACAGTCTCGCCATGAACGGAGATCACCCGCCGCGGACCGAAGACCTGCTTGATCGCCGCAGGCGACTTCTGGGGCCGAACGTGTCCACCTTCTACGAGGAACCGGTTCATGTCGTGAACGGGGAAGGCGTTTGGCTCTGGGATGCGGACGGCCGCAAGTACCTGGACTGTTACAACAACGTCCCGCATGTTGGACACTGCAATCCGCGTGTCGTCAACGCAATCGCCGAGCAGGCCGGAAGGCTGAACACCCACACCAGATATCCGCACGAGGGCATTCTCGATTATGCCGAGCGGCTGACCGGCACATTTGACGAAACCCTGTCGACGGCGATCCTGACCTGTTCCGGCTCCGAGGCGAATGACATCGCTCTCAGAATGGCGGAAGCCATGACCGGAAAACGGGGAATTGTTGCGACCGACGCGACCTATCACGGCAACACGACACTGGTCAGTCATCTTTCGCGCAGCAATGTACCTGGGGTCGGATTTGGCCTGGGTCAGTATCTTCGCCACGTCGAGGCGCCGGACTGCTACCGCATCAGCGACCCGGATGGACAGCACTTTGCGGCGCATGTTCAAAGGGCGATAGAGGATCTTGAAAGGGAAGGCATCGGCTTCGCGGCGCTGATCGTGTGTCCGCTGTTTCTCAATGAAGGCTTTCCGGACCAGAAGGAAGGCTGGCTTCGTCCTGCCGCCGAGGCAGTGCGGTGCGCGGGCGGTTTGCTGATCTGTGATGAAGTCCAGTCCGGTTTCGGCCGCTGCGGCAGTCATTTCTGGGCTCATCAGAAGCAGGGCGTGGTGCCCGACGTGGTCACCATGGGCAAACCCATGGGCAATGGCCATCCGGTCGCCGGCCTTGTCACTACGCCCACGATCATGGCCCGGTTTCGCAACGCGTTCCGCTATTTCAACACATTTGGCGGCAACCCTGTTTCCTGCGCGGCGGCCATGGCGGTCCTTGACGAGTTGGAAGATAGAGGATTGCAGGAGAACGCCGCCGCAATGGGTAAGCTGGCGCATGGCCGCCTGTCCGCGCTTTCTGAAAAATACGACGTTATCGGCGATGTCCGCCAAAGCGGGATGGTGTTCGGTGCGGAGTTCGTGCGCGATCGCGAAACGCGCGAGCCTTCAAGCGCGTTTGCCGACCAGGTCGTCAACGAGATGCGCCGCCGGGGCATCATCCTCAGCAAGCTTGGCCGGCACAAGAACACCCTCAAGATCCGCCCGCCGATGCCCTTTGTGGCCGAACACGTGGATCTGCTGATCGATACCCTGGACGATGTGCTTGCATCGATACCGCATCATGGATGAGGGCATTTCCAGACTGCTCGCGCTTTGGGGCATGGAGACGGCTGAATGCAGGCTTGTCGCCGCGCGCGAAAACCGTGTCTTCAAGGTGAAGGACGGGCCGCAATCCTATGCGTTGCGCCTGCACCGGCCGGGGCTTCGCAGCAACGAGGAACTCCGGTCGGAACTCGTCTGGATGGCGGAACTTGGCCGTCACGGCATAAGCGTGCCTCATCCCCTTGCCTCCGAGAACGGGGACTTCTTGAGGGAACAGAACGGCCAGCAGGCAAGCATGCTCTCCTGGATGTCCGGAGCGCCGCTGGGCAGGACCGGGCAACCTCTCAACCATCCGGATCGAAAGGGTATCTTCTTCAGGCTCGGCCGGCAGATGGCCAGGATGCATGCCGTTTCGGACAACTGGACGCCGCCGGACTGGTTCAAACGGGCCCGCTGGGACAGGAACGCCCTTGTCGGACCGGATCCGCTATGGGGCCGGTTCTGGGAACACCCGGACCTCGACGCCTCTGAGCGAACGTTGCTGCAACGGTTTCGGAGCGAGGCCGACGTCAGGTTGAAAGCAATGGATCACTTGCTGGACACGGGGTTGATCCATGCCGACCTCGTGCGCGAGAACATCATGGTTGACGGACCTGACCTTCATTTGATCGATTTCGACGACGCCGGGCATGGATACCGTTTGTTCGATGTAGCAACTGCGCTCGTCAAGAACCGGCAGGAACCGGACTATGGCAATCTCGAAGGGGCATTTCTTGCAGGCTATGACCAGAAGCGCAGTCTGAACACATCCGAACTCGATCTGTTTCTGGGATTGAGAGCGGTGAGTTATGTCGGCTGGATCATTACGCGTCTTGACGAAGACGGCGGCCGTGACCGCAGCAAACGCATGATATCGGACGCGACAGACCTTGCGGAAAGCTTCCTGACCTCATCCCGTCACACATCTTTCCAGCAAATGGAGGTGTCACCATGACAAAGACCATCCTGTCGATCGGAACCTACGACACCAAGAACGCGGAATTGGAGTTCATTCAATCCTGCATCGAAGAACAGGGCGGCAAGGTCCTGACGATGGATGTCAGCGTTCTGGGAGATCCGGAAAATCCGACGGACATCTCCAAGCACGACGTTGCACGGGCCGGCGGCATGACGATCGACGAGGTGATCGCGCTAGGGGACGAGAACAAGGCCTTCCGCATCATGTCTCAAGGGGCGGCCGGTCTTGTGGCGCAGGCCTGGCGGGACGGGCGCATCGACGGCATGATTGCGCTCGGCGGAACAATGGGAACCGATCTTGCACTCGACTGCGCGCAGGCACTGCCGCTAGGCGTGCCCAAGTTCATTGTCTCGACCGTCAGCTTTTCGCCGCTGATCCCGCCGGATCGGCTCGCGCCTGACATCCAGATGATCCTCTGGGCCGGGGGGCTTTACGGTCTCAACTCGATCTGCAAATCCTCTCTGGCCCAGGCTGCCGGAGCCGTTCTCGGAGCCGCGAAAGCGGCGCAGCCCCCGGACAATTCGAAACCGCTCGTCGGCATGACCTCGCTCGGTTCGAGTTGCCTGAAATACATGAAGACGCTGAAACCTGCGCTCGAACAACGAGGCTTCGAAGTCGCGGTGTTTCACTCCACGGGCATGGGCGGCATGGCGTTTGAGAAGTTGGCGAAGGAGGGAGCTTTCTGCTGCGTGATGGATTTCTGCCTGCAGGAGTTCGGCAATCTTCTGGCCGGATCGCTTGTCAGCAGCGGCGCGGATCGACTGACCAATGCGGGCAGTAACGGAACGCCCCAGATGGTTGCACCCGGAGCGCTCGACCTTGTCGACTTTGCCGGCTGGCAAGAGATCCCGCCGGACTACTCGGACCGGCCGTTTCATGAACACAACAGGCTGATCAAGAGCTCGGTCTTCAACGCAGATGAGCGCCGCCGTTGGGTGCACGACCTCGCGGCCCGGCTCGAAAAGACCAGGGGAGAAACGCGGTTCCTTCTGCCCCTTGGCGGCATCGAGGAATGGGATCGGCCAGGGCAGGAGGCCCACGATCCGGAAGGCCTCGCGGCCTTCATTGAGGAAGTGCGCTCCGTGCTTCCGGGGCGCGTTGGTCTCGTCGAGATCGACGCGCATATCAATGATGCCGATTTCTGCGAAACGGCGCTTGAGATTTTCGACGGGTGGCTGAATAGCGGCATCATTGAAAAGGGACGAATGCAAGCCGATACCTGAGCAGACCTGACAGGCGTTTTCTCCCGGAAATCCGGTCCGTCGAGCGGGTCTCGGATGTTCCGGTGTCCGTCTCAACGTATCGCGCGACCGAATTGATGAGTGAGCAGCTCCTCGCGTTCATTTGTTTCCAAAAACGGAAACTATATGGGCTCAGATCTTAATTTACATTCCGAAATCAATTAGTGAGAATGCTTTGAAGCGCTAACGCGACCGTGCGCGGTCGTGATACCTCCTGTCTGGTTGAAACGTCACACGAATTGCAAAAGCGACGCTCGTGAACGGGAGGCGCGGACCGGAACAAAAGGACAAGATGTCCGGTTGCACGACGCGGCAGAGTCAGGTGAGGGTCTGTCGCATGAAAAACGCGAGCAAGAGATTTCGGATCCGAAACCGGGTCCTGCGTGGAGGAGAAAACATGAGACATCTGAAGAACCTTGTTCTGGGTGCCGCCCTGCTGGCACTGGGTGCAACGCCCGGAGCGGCAGCGGACCACGAATTCAAGCTGCATCACTTCATTGGCGAAAAAGCGCCTGCGCATGCGCAGATGCTGGTGCCGTGGGCGAAGCGGGTGGAGGAAAATTCCGGTGGCAAGGTCTCGATCGAGATCTATCCGGCCATGACGCTCGGAGGGCGTCCGCCCGAACTGATCAACCAGGTTCGCGATGGTGTCGTCGATCTTGTCTGGACGGTGAACGGCTATACGCCGGGCCTGTTTCCGCGCTCGGAAGTGTTTGAATTGCCCGGCGTTCACAAGAACGACACGGCGGCTACAAACCTTGCCTTGAAGGAACTCTTCGAAAGCGACCTGAAGGACGACTACAAGGGTGTCGAGGTCATGTTCCTGCACGTTCATGCAGGCCAGGGTATTCACATGACGGAAAGCGAGGTCCGCAAGCCATCGGACCTTGAAGGCAAGAAGATCCGCATTCCGACACGTACGGGTGCCTGGGTGATCGAGGCGCTCGGCGCGTCTCCGGTCGCGATGCCGGTGCCGGAATTGCCGACGGCACTACAGAAAGGCGTCATCGACGGGGCCATGATCCCGTGGGAGATCATCCCGCCGCTCAAGATCCAGGAGCAGACGGAATACCAGATCGAGGGCGCGGACAAGGAGCGCTTCGGCACGACGGTGTTCCAGGTCTCCATGAACAAGGCGCGTTGGGATGCGTTGCCCGATGATGTGAAACAGGCGTTCCGCGACGCGTCCGACGAGGTCTGGGCCAAGGAAGTCGGTAACATCTGGGCAGGAGCCGACGATTTCGGCATTGGCCTGGCAACCAAGGCCGGCAACACGCATATCACGCTGTCGCCCGAAGAAACCGCTGCCTTCAACGAGGTGCTGGCACCGGTGGTGGATCGCTGGGTTGCGGAAGTCGGCGAGAAGGGCATCGACGGGTCCGCGCTGGTTGAAAAAGCCAGGGCGGCTGTCGCCAACAACGCGTCCAACTGATGACGGATGAAATGGAACAGGGCAGCTCCGAACTTCTCGGGGTTGCCAGCCGGCTGATCACGGCCTGGGCCCTGCTTGGTGGGTTGCTGCTTCTGGCCGTGGTTGGCGTGAACATGATCTCGATCATCGGATCGATGTTCGGCAGGCCATTTCCCGGAGACTTCGAACTCACCGAGATGGGTGTGGCTGTCGCGGTCTTCACCTTCCTGCCTTATTGCCAGCTCGTCGGGGCTAATGTGTCGGCCGACATCTTCACCTCCGGGGCCTCAAAAAGAACAATCGCGTTTTTCACGCTGCTAGGATCTCTTGTTGCGCTCTGCTTCGCGAGCCTGCTGATCTGGCGCATGTATTTCGGCATGCTCGACCAGAAAGAATACGACTACACGACCACAATTTTGCAGATCCCGCATTGGATTGCTTTCGTCCCGATCCTCGTCTCGCTTGCGCTGCTGGCCGTCGCGGCCATCGTGACCCTGCTGCGGGACGCAAGCGCTCTGGCGAAAGGATAATCACAGCATGACGGACGCACTTGTCCTCGGCCTCGGCGCGCTGGCCGTACTTGTCTTCCTGATTGCGATCCGGATACCGATCGCCTATGCGATGATCCTTGTCGGCGGTGTCGGCACGATGATGCTCAACGGTCCGGCCCTTGTTCTAAGCCAGCTCAAGACCTTGGCCTACGGTCAGTTTTCCATCTACGACCTGTCGGTTGTTCCCATGTTCGTCCTGATGGGAGCGATTGCGTCAAAGATCGGCCTCAGCCAGGCCCTCTTCAGGGGCGCGAATGCGTGGCTCGGGTGGATGCGCGGAGGCACCGCGATGGCCGCCATCGCAGGATGCGCCGGCTTCGGAGCCGTCTGCGGATCGTCACTTGCAACCGCTTCCACCATGGGCAAGGTCGCGCTTCCCGAACTCCGCCGCTACAACTACTCCGGCGCTCTTGCAACAGGGACACTCGCCGCCGGCGGTGTCCTGGGGATCCTCATTCCCCCTTCGGTCGTTTTGATCATTTACGCGGTTATCGTTGAGGCGAACATCGTCACCATGTTCATGGCCGCATTCCTGCCTGGCCTTCTGGCGGTTGTCCTGTTTCTTCTGACGATCGCGGTCTACGTCGCCATCAAACCGGCGTCGGGCCCGAAGGGAGGTGTTGCCAGCAGCGCCGAATTTGTCGAGGCGACCGTCGGCATGATCCCTGTGCTGGTCATTTTTGGCCTGGTGATCGGCGGCATCTATTTCGGCTTCTTCAATCCGACCCCGGCAGCGGCGGTCGGTGTCTTCCTGGTTCTTTTCTTCGGCCTCGTACAGCGCAAGCTGTCCCGCACGGATTTTGTCGCCGCACTCAAGGAAACAGCCGGCACATCAGGCATGATCTACTTGATCATTCTGGGCGCGGAACTCCTGAAGATCTTCATGTCCCGTGTGGGACTGCCGCAGGAAACGGCCGCCTGGATCGCGGGGTCCGGACTGGAGCCGATGACGGTTCTGATCATTCTGCTGATTGCGCTGATTTTCCTCGGCTGCCTGATGGACAGCCTTTCCATGATCCTGCTCGTGATCCCGTTCTTCTGGCCCGTGCTGGTCGAGATCAACGGCGGCATCTACCAGGGCGCGGACGGCGCAGGTTTCGGCATGAGCACCGAGGATCTGAAGATCTGGTTTGGCATTCTGGCCCTCATTGTCGTGGAACTCGGCCTGATAACGCCGCCTGTCGGCATGAACGTGTTTGTGATTTCCTCGCTGGCAAGGGACACGCCGATGATCGAGACTTTCAAGGGCGTTGTGCCGTTCTTCGGCGCGGAGGTTTTCCGGGTGATCCTGTTGGTCAGTTTCCCGGCGATCACGCTCTGGCTGCCGCAGGTCCTGCAATAGCCGGTCAGCCGTTTGAACGTTTCTCGAAAATCCTGCGGGACATCGCCTTGCAAGGCGCAATTGCGGTCGCTGGATCGAGTGCAGCGTTCCAGTCGATCCTGACCGTACTGAGACTTGCAAGGGCCTCGGGGAAGGGGGTGCTGGCAGCGGCAGCCTGTGCGACCAGATCCTTCGCCTCGGCCCGCGAAACACCTGCCTTGGCAAGCGCGAAGCTCGCAGCCTCCGCCATGATTTCCGGGTTGACGGCCAGTGTGGCATCCAGTTGCTCTTCGTCAGGCCGCAAGCTGTACGTCAGTTCCTGGGCGTGATTGAGTGCCGCCCCGGTTGCCACGAACGTCTGCGGCAGCATCATCCACTCCAGGGGCCACTTGGATCCGTCACGCTCTTCCAGAGGATCAGCAGCCGCCGCAAGAGCGCGGTGCGCATGATTGGCGACCTGCGCAAGCACCTGAATGGTTTCCGCCTGCACCGGGTTTGACTTCTGCGGCATCGTCGATGATCCGCCACCGGTGCCGCTGGCAAGTTCACGGATATCGGAGCGGCCCATCACAATCAGATCGCCGGCCATTTTGGAAAGCGCGATGCAAACGCGCTGCAGCCAGCCGGACTGGAGCAGGATCGGTGTCCGGTTGACATGCCAGGACGGCGCATCGGAAAGCCCGAGTTCGGAGGCCAGAGCCTCGGCAACGCGCGTTCCGTCCGGCGCAATCGCGCTGTTGACGCCTGATGCCCCGCCGAACTGGACCTTGTGGGCGTTTTGGCAGAGCGCAGCCAAATCGTTGCGGGCATCGATCAGGGGATGGGCCCACTGTGCGATCCGATATCCCAGTGTCACCGGTGTTGATACCTGGCTGCGGGTGCGCCCGGCCAGAAGCTGATCCTCGTGCCGGTTGCTTTGCGCTTCCAGCGTATCGATCAGGCGGTCGAGCCGGGTTTGCAGAATACCGAGCGCTGTCTTGGCCTGCAGCATCTGCGCTGTGTCCATCACATCCTGGCTGGTGGCGCCCCAATGGATCCATGTCCCGGCTTCATCTCCGGCTATCTTGCGCAATTCGGCGACGAGCGCGGGCACCGGAACGCCTGCAGTTATCGTTCCTGCGCGCAAACTGGCAGGATCAGGCTTGGCATCGCGGAGACTGTCGCCGATTTTCGTTGCCGCATCTGCTGGAATGATCCCAAGCCGCCCCTGAACCACGGCAAGGGCTCTTTCGAACCGGATCATGTGGGCAACGTCACCGTCATCGCCGAACAGGACTGCAAGCTCCTCGTCCGAAAAGAGCCCGGAATGGATTTGGCTGGAAAACAGGGAAACGGGCATGGCTCTCAACTACTGGGGTTCGCCCTCAATTGAGAGCCAGGCAGTGCGCAGCGTCAAGCCGCAGCCTTGAGCGGCAGGTCCAGGATCTCGCGGGCCTGCTGCCAGGTCGCGACCGGACGCTCGTATTTTTCGCAAAGATCTGCTGCACGCTTCACCAGTGCTGCGTTCGAAGGCGCAAGGATCTCCCTGTCCAGGCGCACATTGTCCTCAAGCCCGGTTCGGGTGTGTCCACCGGCTGCAATGCACCACTCATTGACGGTCAACTGGTTGCGCCCGATACCGGCGGCACACCAGTCCGCATCCGGAACGAGGCGTTCAACCGTCTTGATGTAGTAGTCGAAGACGTCGCGATCGACGGGCATGGCGTTTTTCACCCCCATCACGAATTGCACGTAGAGCCGGCCGGGTATCCTGCCATCCCTGTTCATCGCCGCCGCCTGATGGATATGGCTGAGATCGAAGGCCTCGATCTCAGGCTTGACGGTGTGGGTCCGCATCTCGCCCGCCAGCCAGTCAACCAGATCCGGCGGGTTCTCGTAGACACGCGTTGGGAAATTATTGGACCCAACGGACAGCGAAGCCATGTCCGGCTTGAGCGGCAGCATGCCGCCACGCGCCTCTCCCGCGCCGGAGCGGCCACCGGTCGAGAACTGGATGATCATGCCGGGACAGTGCTTTTCCAGTCCTTCTTTCAGCCGGGCGAACTTTTCCGGGTCCGAGGTCGGTGACTGATCGTCGTTCCGGACATGGGCGTGAACGATGGCGGCGCCCGCCTCGAAGGCCTCATGTGTGCTTTCCAGCTGTTCCACGACCGTGATCGGCACGGCGGGATTGTTTTCTTTTCTGGCCACCGATCCGGTGATGGCAACACAGATGATGCAGGGTTTTGTCATTGTTCTTAACTCAGACGTCGAAAAAGACCGTCTCGCCCTCTCCCTGGAGTTTGATGTCAAACCGGTAAACGATTTTGCCGTCTCGTTCACTCCTTTTCGCGATCAGCGTTGCCCGGCGGCGCTCCCATTCGATCAGGTTCAGCACCGGGTCCCTGGCGTTCGCGTCTGTCTCGTCGGCGAAATACATGCGCGTGTTCAGGCCGATATTGATCCCGCGTGACACCAGCCAGAGGCTCAGATGAGGTGCTTGCACATCTCCATTGCGGCCGGGGCAGGCGCCCGGCTTGATGGTGTCGAAGACCCACTCGCCGGTGTCGAAATCGGTAATGACGCGGCCCCAGCCACGGAACCCGTCTTCAACGGGACCGCCGCCTTCCGGATGGGCAAAATTGCCGTCCGCATTTGCCTGCCAGACTTCCAGCAGCACATCCTTGATCGGCGACCCCATGCCGTCGGTCACGACGCCTTCGACTCGAATACGTTCGCCTTTGGCGTTCGGTCCGGCGATGTCCCAGCCGAGTTCGTGTTCGTAGATGTCGAACCCCGCCGCACCCGGCGCGAGACCGATATGGACATAGGGACCCGCCGTTTGCGAGGCCGATTCCTTCAGATAGGAGAGATCCTGCGGCATGTCTCAGTTCCCTTCCAGACGGTTCTCGAACAGGGTGGACCGGCGCCCGCGCAGGACGATGTCAAACTTGTAGGCAATCGTGTCGAGCGGGATTGTCGCATTGAGATCCAGTTTTGCCGTGAGTTGCTCGATCGCGTCCGGGTCGGGGATCGTGTTGACGATCGGGCAAATCGGTATCAGCGGATCGCCCTCGAAATAGCACTGGGTGATGAGCCGCTGACAGAAAGCGGACCCGAATATCGACACGTGCACATGAGCCGGCCGCCAATTGTTCACCCGGTTGCGCCAGGGATAGGCCCCCGGTTTCACGGTCCGGAAATAGTAATAGCCGTTGTCGTCGGTCAGCGTCCGGCCGCAGCCGCCGAAATTCGGATCGATCGGGGCGAGATAGGTATCCTTCCGGTGACGGTAACGCCCGCCGGCATTGGCCTGCCAGATTTCCACCAGGGTATTGGGAACCGGCCGGGCATTCTCGTCGAGAACGCGTCCATGCAGGATGATCCGTTCCCCGATCGCGCTCTCGCCCGGCTTGGCGTAATTGTGCAGCAGATCCTTATCGAGCGCATCAATGTCGTTGTGGCCGAATACGGGGCCGGTGATTTCCGATACCGTGTTCTCCAGGCTGATCAGGGCATATTGTGGTGACCGCGAAACGGACGTCTTGTAGTCCGGCGTCAAGGCAGGCGGCTGACGGTCGCGGTCGCGCTGATGATATTCACCCGGTTTGAGCATCGGTTCCTCTCCTAAGATGCCGGCACGGCCTTACTCGGCTTCCATCTCGGCATATGTCTGTTTGGCAAGCTTCAAGGCCTGGTTGGCGCGCGGTACGCCGGCATAGATTGCCACGTGCTGAAAGGCCTCCAGGACATCCTGCTTGCTCGCTCCCGTGCGTTTCGTTGCCCGGATATGCATCGGAATTTCTTCGAAGTTACCGAGTGCAGCCAGCAGTGCAAGCGTGAGCATGGAGCGTTCGCGTGCGCTGATGCCTTCGGAGGACCAGACGGTGCCCCAGGCCGCTTCGGTAATCAGGGTCTGGAACGGCTGGTCCAGATCCGTCTTGCAGGTTTCCGCTCTGTCGACATGGTCGTCGCCGAGGACGGCACGGCGCACGTCCATGCCGCGTTCATACCGTTCCGACATGGAGATCCTCCTTCAGGAAAGTCATGAGATGGCCGGCGTAGATCTCTGGGCGCTCCACGCAGGGCAGATGTCCTGCAGCGGCGATCTCGACATACCGGCTGCCCGGAACGAGTTCCGTCGTGGCCCTGACGACGTCTGGCGGGCTGGCAAGGTCGTTTTCGCCGCCGATGCCGAGTACCGGAAGGGAGAGTTTTGATGTGGACGCGGTGAGGTCGCTCGCCGCGAGTGCCGCACTGCAGCCCATGTAGCCGTCCGCAGGGGTCCGGGTCAGCATGTTGCGCCACAAGATGGCGTCGTCCGACTGACGGAACGTGTCTCCGAACCAGCGCTCGAGGATTGCATCTGCCATCGACTCGATGCCACCGGTCCGGATGCGCTCGATGCGCTCCTCCCACATCTGCGTGGTTCCCATTTTGGCCGCGCTGTTCGAAAGAACGAGACCCTTGACGAGGTCCCGTCGGCGGCTGGTAATCAACTGCCCGATGCAGCCACCAATGGAAAGACCCACGAAAATACAATCCGTTACCCCGATCTGCTGCAAAAACTCTTCCACGTCTTCACAAAGTGCTTCCATCGAAAAAGGCGGCTGTGGGCAGGAGGACAGGCCATGACCTCGCTTGTCGAAACGGATCAGACGAAGCCCCGAAGCCGGCAACAAGGGGATGATTTTGTCCCAAAGGCGAAGATCGGTCCCGAGGGAATTGGCGAAGACGACCGCCATTCCATCCGGATCACCATCCTCCCGCCAGTGAAGGTCAACAGAGTTGAGACGCGCAATCTTCATCAGTAGGGCAGTCCAACATAGTTTTGCGCAAACCACCTCTGCGCGATTTCGTTGTAGTGAAGGGACTCGATTTCCGCTCTCTGCATCTTGAGATCAAACGGGGTCTGATCCGGGAAGCGGTGCAGAAGATTGGTCGTCGACCAACTGAAGCGCTCCGCCTTCCAGACACGCGCGAGCGCCTTTTCGGAGTAGCACTCGATGCCTTCGCTGTCCTTGTCCCGGTAGTGCTGAACGAGGGCCTCGTACAGATAGTGCACGTCGGACGCGGCGGTGTTCAGGCCCTTTGCGCCGGTCGGCGGCACGATATGGGCGGCATCGCCGCACAGGAACAGGCGTCCCCAGCGCATCGGTTCCGTCACAAACGAGCGAAGCGGTGCAATCGATTTCTCGATGGAGGGCCCGGTGACGAGCTTTTCCGCGATCGCGTCAGGCAAGCGGCGCTTGAGTTCGTCCCAAAAGGCCTCATCACTCCAGTTCTCGACCTTGTCGGCGAGGTCGCACTGGACGTAATAGCGCGACAGGTTTTCATTTCGCATGGAGCAGAGAGCAAATCCCCGTGTGGAGTTGGCGTAGATCAGTTCTTCGTGGACAGGCGGCGTTTCTGATAGAATTCCGAGCCAGCCGAACGGAAAGATCTTTTCATATTCCCGGCGCACCGTCTCCGGGATCGTCTTGCGGCTGACCCCGTGAAAGCCGTCACAACCAGCGACGAAGTCACAGTCCAGGCGCTGCTCGGCACCATCTGCGTGATACGTGACATACGGAGCGTCGCGGTCCGCGTCGCAAATTCGCACATTCTCGACTTCGAAAATCGTCTTCGCGCCGACCGCTTCCCTCGCATCGTAAAGATCGTGCGTCACCTCAGTCTGTCCGTAGACGATGACGTTCTGTCCGATCAGCTTCTGAAAGTTGATGTCGAACATCTCGTTTTCGTAGGAAATGCACGTTCCATGATGCACGAAACATTCACGGTCCATTCGCTCCGCCACGTCCGCTTCGCGCATCATGTTGACCAGGCCGGTTTCCAGGATGCCGGCCCGGATGCGCGCGAGGACGTAGTCCCGCGTTTTCCGCTCAAGAATGACCGTCTCGATGCCGTGCTTGTGGAGCAGCTGTCCGAGCAGCAGACCGGATGGTCCGCCGCCTACGATGACAACCTGAGTGCGCATGCGTTCCTCCTCTGTTGACTCCATATTGAATGTCCGAAATTGAGAAGTAAAATGAGATAACAAGCGTTTTTGTTTCTGGAATTGGAAACTAAATGATCGATCGCCGAATCAAATTCCGTCATATCCAGTGTTTCGTCGAGATTGCGCACGAGCGCAGCCTGAAGCTGGCCGCTGACAAGCTGTCGCTTACGCAACCGGCTATTTCAAAGACGCTGAAGGAGTTGGAGGAAATCATCGGGGCCTCGCTGATGACGCGGAACAGGGCCGGTATCGCCCTGACCAAGCAGGGGAAGGTGTTTCTACACTTCGCCCAGATTTCGCTCGCGAGCCTTCAGCAGGGGCTGGATGGTGTTGAGAAGGAGGGCGAGCACGCGCGTGCAACACTGAAGGTGGGGGCACTTCCGAGCGTTGCTGCAAGCTTCATTCCGCCCCTCATCCGGGAATTCACCGACCTTGCTCCGAATGTTTTGGTCAAGATCATGGACGGTCCACACGGGTTTCTCATCGAAAGACTGAAGCTGGGCGAGTTGGACCTTGTGATCGGACGCCTGGGCCGCCCGGAATCCATGGAAGGTGTCTCGTTCACGCAACTCTACTCTGAGCGGGTGGATCTGGTCGTACGCAAGGGACATCCGCTGCTCGCCAATCCGGATGTGAAACGCATCGTCGACTGGCCGGTGATCTATCCGCCCGAGGGCGCGGCGATCCGCCCTCTGGTCGAACGGTTCATGATCGCGAACGGAGTGGGTGAAATTCCACACCGGATCGAAAGCGTCTCAGGCGCGTTCGGGAGGCTCTACACCCGCCAGACCGACGCCGTCTGGATCATCTCGTCCGGTGTGGTTCAGACAGAAACGGAAGACGGTTCTCTCGTCCGCCTGCCGTTCGACAGCGACATCACGAAGGGGCCGGTCGGGTTGATGACCCGGCCGAACGCGCCTCAAACGCCGGAAGTTCAGATATTCATGCTCGCCGTTCAAACGGTCATCAAGGAGCTTGCGCTTTCGTCCTGAGCCGCCCTTTCAGAAGCTTTGGCTGCCGCTGAACCGGACGTCATATGAGAGCTGCGGGCACGGCACCGCCTCTTCACGAAACCGTGAGCCGGGTTGTCACGTGTTCCGGCGGGCCGATCTCGGAAATGGACACAATCGCACTATATGTGAGCAACAACGCGCCGCCGAAGGAAACCCGGCGGCAAACTCTCTTTCCGATAGGAGACGACAAATGACGAATGACCTGTTCACCCGCCGGAAGCTGCTTGCCGCAGGTAGCGCTGTTGCGGTGACCGGGATGTCCGGCCTTCTGGTTCCCGCCCGCGCCCAGGGGCTCGCGCCGACGCGTTCCATGCGCGGCGGGTCCAACAACTACCGACCGGGCGCACCCGTCGTTGACCGCATCGGCGGTGGCGGATTTTGGATGTCCGGAACGGTGCGCCGTGCCGGTGACGGTGTCTCGCTCGCCGGGCAACGCATCCAGATCTGGGCGCACACGACCGAGGGACATGAACGCGATGCACGCAGTCACGGTGCAACCCTGACTGATGAAAACGGCGTTTTCCGTCTCGAAATGCCCCAGATCGTGCCGGCCTTCGGACAGCCCCACGCCCATCTGGCCTATGACAGCGATGAGTTCGAGACCGTGTTTCTGAGGCCCGTGATGTCGAGCGCGAAGGACACCAGTCTCGAAGCACATTTCGTGCTTCAGCCAGCCTGATCGTCCGGGAATTCGAAGCTTGCTGCGGTTGCGCGCGATCCTCATCTGGGTTGCCCTTCTGGGGGTCGTGCTTGTTCCGATTGCCGCTGCCGCCAACAGTCCTTTGCTGCAATGGCGTCAACCGGTCTATATCGCGGCCGGGTTCGCGGGCATTGCCGCGCTTGTTCTTCTGGTCGTCCAACCGCTGCTGGCCGGCGGTTATCTGCCCGGGCTTTCGGTGATCCGTGGCCGTAACCTGCATCGCTGGACCGGCGCCGTCCTGGTTCTTGCGGTGATCGTTCACGTTCTCGGTCTGTGGATCACGAGCCCGCCGGATGTCGTCGACGCCTTGCTGTTCCGCTCACCGACGCCTTTTTCCGTGTGGGGCGTGCTTGCGATGTGGGCCGTGTTCCTGAGCGCGCTCCTTGCCCTGTTCCGCAGAAAGCTGCGGGTGCGACCGCGCACCTGGCGTCTTGCTCACACGGCCTTTGCGCTCGTGATCGTTGCGGGCACGGTGATCCACGCGTTGCTGATCGAGGGTACGATGGAGACAACGAGCAAGATCGCTCTGTGCTGCCTCGCTGTCTTGGCCTTCCTCAAGGTGGTTGCCGATCTCAAGCTTTTTCCGCTCCGTCTGAAACGCAACGCGTGAAAAATCTTGAGCGAAGGCGCTCCGCGCAGCCGGACGATCAGGGAAATCCGTCGCCCAGGTCCCAGAACAGGCCTGTCATCATTTCAAGACCTTCCTTCATCAGGTGCGGCAGGACATGTTCGTCGGGTGCGTGCTGGGAGCAACCGGTGTAGCTGTGAGGCACCCACAACGTCGGCATGCCGATGATGTTGAGAAAAACACCGTTGGGCAGGGAACCGCCTGCATTGGGAATGACCGTGACCGGCTTGCGGGTCGTGCGTTCCATGGATTTGACCGCCCAGCCGACGGCCGGGTGTTCCGGGTCCAGCCGTGACGCGCGCAGCATGAACATCCGGGCCGGTTCCACGGTGATGCCTTCAAACCCCTCGTCTTCGAGGTGTTTGCGGATCAGCGGCAGAAAGGTGTCCGGATCGGTGTCGACGACGAAGCGGATCTGACAGATGGCCTCCGCGAAGGGGGGGACCGCGTTTTGAGGGCTCTCGGGATCGCCCGTGATGAATGAAAGAACTTCGAACGTGTTCCAGCCGAAGACTTTCTCGGCGCCACTGAGCCCGGGTTCGCCCCACCACGGATCGATCTGAGGATCACTAGGGCCGGAACTGACCGTGATGTTGCCGAGCGCCTCACGGACGGAATTCTTGATCCGGTCCGGTTTCAGGCCGGGATGCAGGATCTGCCCGTTCCGGCTCACCAGGGTGGTGAGGGCATGCATGAGCACGATGGCCGGATTTGCCAGCAGTCCACCCCAGTTTCCGGAATGGTGGCCGCCCTCGCGATACTCCAGCCGAAAGCGAATGTTCAGTCCGCCGCGCGTGCCCAGCTTGATATCAGGGCCATCGGTAGAAAAGCGCGGCCCGTCGGACGCGATCAGGAGATCAGCCGCCAGCATGTCGCGGTTTTTCCGGCAGAAATCCGATAGTCCGGCAGATCCCATTTCCTCAGCCGTCTCGATCAGGAACGTGACGTTGTATCCGAGATGGCCGCGCGTTTCGATGACATGGCGCATGGCCTCCATGTTGATGGCATGTTGCGACTTGTTGTCGGCTGTGCCGCGGCCATACCATCGTTCCCCTGACGAGGTCTTTGCAACGGAGAGAGACCACGGATCGCGGTCCTCGCTCCAGCGCCCTTCCTCTCCGGGCACGGTGTCGCCGTGGCCATAGCAGAACAATGTGGTCAGTGCCGGATCCTCGATGCGCTTTGCCACCAGAAAGGGCGCACGTTCGAGAGCCGGATTGGGATGGATTTCAACGCCAAACCCCATCGCCTCGAAGCGCGCGCGCATGAGGTCGAGATAACGCAGGATATCGACCCGATGGTCTTCTTCACGGCTGGAGGTCGGGATCGCCACCTGCTCGGCCAAGTCGGTCTTGAACCCTCCCTCGTCGAAATAGGCCGCAGCTGCTTTGATCGCGGTCTCACGCGTGGACATCATCTGATCCCTTGTGGTGTCGTAGGTGTTTGATTGATCCTGCAGGCAGGAAGAGAGGGGGCGTTGAAACTGGGTCTACCGGACTATGGGATCACGGATCACGCCGTGCAAGTCTGACCGCCGTTTGCCCGCGCCATAACCGCTTTGACGGCATGACGAGCATGAGACCGTCCTCCGGGGTGGAGACAGGCTCGCCGCCATCATGTCCGAGCACAGTCCCCTTTTCGGCAATGATTTCGCCGCCAGAATACGGTCTTGCAAAAACGAACTCCTCGTTCTTGATGGTAACGGCCTCGATGACCGTGTAGGCCGACTGCCGACCTTCAGGTTCGGGAAACGCGCCCAGGAAATCCCTGGAAACAGTTCCGGTTGCCACAAGGAACCGAGCGGCGGACTCCCTGGCAAGCGCGCTGGCGGAAGCCTCCCAGTGCTGTCCGCATTCAATGAGCAGGGCGGTGTTCGGTGCATCGGGATCATCAAAGGCGCCGTAGTCCCGCATACGGCGGCCCGCTGCGTGTCCGGCATCGCCGACAACACGTTCAGGAACTCCGACGGATGCTGCCAGTGTCTTGGCCCTGGCGTGGCGGCCAGACATCATGAGAGGAGGTGCCAGGTGCTGCATGCTGTGGATGTCGAGCAGATAGTCGATGTCTTCCAGGACCGGGCGGACTTCACGCGCGCGGCGCAGTTCGACGCTGTCGCGGTCTCCGTCGAGCACGTCGGTATCCCATACGCGGTTGAAATCCTCGTCGATCCATCTTGTCGCATTGGGGTCCTCAGGATCGAAAGCCTCGTAGGCGGCAATGTTCATGAATGCAAAAGTCAGCGATCCAGCCACGGGTCGCGTGTCTTGCTGCAGCAACCAGTCGAGCGCAAGTGCGCCGCAGGGCTCGTTGCCATGGACGATTGCACTCAGCATCACGTTCGGGCCCGGGGCACCGCTCTCGAATCGCCAGATATAGGGAATGCCGGTGTTTCCGGTTCTGTAAGGGGACAGATCGGGCGGCGTCAGTTCAACCCTGTATTCGTTGGGAATGTTGATTTCGGCCATCGGATCGTGCTCCTTTTGCGATGATAACCATGCACGGAGGAATTTCGGTGAGGGAACCCAAGGTTGCGTTGCTGGGCATGATACTGGAATCGAACAGGTTTGCACGCCCGGCTGACGGGCATGATTTCCGATCCCTGACCTGGCTCGCTGGAAACGAGCTTCTCGGCGAAGCCCGGTCCGCCACACCGTCCCTGGCCACGGAGTTCGCCGCATTCGTACAGGCGATGGACGCGACCGGCCCCTGGCATCCGGTTCCCTGCACCCTGGCCGCAAGCCACCCTGCGGGGCCAGTCGCGCAGGATGTCTTCGAAATGATTGCAGAAGCGATCGAGACCCAGCTTGCCGCCGCCGGACCTCTCGACGCGGTCTATATCTGCAACCATGGTGCCATGGTCGCCGAACACTCACATGATCCCGATGGCGATCTGATGGCGCGCGTCCGGGCCGCTGTTGGCCCACAGACCCTCATCATCAGCACGCTGGATCTCCATGGCAACATCTCACCGAAAATGGTGGACGCCTGTGACCTGATAGTCGGCTACCGGACCAACCCTCATGTCGACATGATCGAGCGCGGCGAAGAGGCTGCGTTTTCCCTGAGGCGCTGTCTTGCCTCCGGCACGCGCCCGAAGATCGCGCTCGCGAAGCCGCCGATCGTGCCCGCGTCTGTTTCCCTTCTGACGGCTGAAGCCCCCTATGGCGCGTTGATCGACTACGGCCAGCGGCGCCAGGCCGAACTGGGGGGAGCCATTTTGAATGTCTCCGTTTTCGGCAATTTCATTTTCTCCGACACGCCTGACAACGGAGTGAGCGTGGTTGTCACCGCCAAGGACGATCCGGAGATTGCGCGCCAGCTGGCGGATGAGATCGCGGACCGCGCCTGGTTGCAGCGCGAAAGCTTCGTGAGGTCCTTGAGCACCGTAGACCAGGCCGTTTCGATGGCAAGTGAACCGGCGGGACCGCCGGTCATTTTTTCGGATGCGGGCGACAATCCGGGCGGCGGCGGATCGGGCAAGACCACCGAGCTGCTTGCAGCGCTTCATGCAGCTGAATCTGAGAACGTGCTGTACGGATCGTTCTTCGATCCGGCCCTTGCGGCCGAGGCCCATCATCTCGGGGTGGGAGCCGAGTTCACGGCGGTGTTCAATCGCAACAACGGCAGCGCCGACTGGGAGAAATGGGACCGCCGGTTCGAGGCTCCGGCCAGGATCCTGGCGCTGCACGACGGCAATGTGATCGGCGAACGCGGCATGACCAGCGGGCGGCAGATGCATCTCGGCCCCTGCGCCGCTCTTGAGCTTGGGGGGATCCGTGTTGTTGTCATTTCCGATCGGGCACAGACCGCCGACCCGGTTTTCTTCCATATGCTTGGCCTCGACGTCGAAGCCGCAACATGTGTTGTTGTAAAGTCCCGCGGCCACTTTCGCGCAGGGTTTTCCGGATGGTTCGCACCGGAACAGGTCTTTGAGATCGACACGGCGGGACTGACAAGTCCTGTCCTGGAGCGCTGGCCCTTCGAATTCATACCCCGGCCCAGTTTCCCCCTGGATCCAGACACGGTCTGGAAGGAAATCGTCCAAGGCTAGTGCGGTGAATTTGAAGTTCGCATTATTGCTTCTGCAGTCTCCGAAGCGAACTTCAAATTCGTAAACCGCACTAGAAACATAGACTTGCTAGTCACCTTCTTGAATCTGAAGTTCGTTCGAAGACCGCTGCAAAATGAGTCGAACTTCAGATTCAGGTGACTAGGGTCCTGACACTAGACAATCTCCGAATATTCATCCGGAGGAGTGGTCACCTTGACGTATTCCATGAATTGCTGGGCGAGTTCAGACGGCTGACGGCCGGAGGGCAACACGAAACTGGTGTTGTAGGTGATCGGTGCGTCGAACGGACGGACGGTGATGTTGGGCATGCCGCCCGACAGAACCGGAAACGGGTTCAGCAAGGTGACACCAAGACCCTCGCGCACGAGTTCGATCGCTGCCATGTTGGTCGCGGTTTCGGCCACCGTGCGTGGGCGCACGCCAGCACGCGCAAACACCTGCTCGGTAATCGCGCGGGTTCCGAGCCGGCGCAGGAATTCGATCAGCTCCACATCTTCCAGGTCCGACGGTCTTATGATGTCTTTCTTGGCCAGGGGATGACCGCTTGGCATCGCGCAGACGACCTGAGAGCGCCGCCACGGCACGAGTGTTACGCCGGAGCGCTGGATCATTGCGCTGGTCAGCCCGAGATCGTAGCGCAGGTCGAGAATGCCAGAGACCAGCACGTCGGTGGCCTGGATATCGAGTTGCAGGCTTTTGCCCGGATTTTGTTTGAGAAAGGCAGCGACCCTTTGAATGACGAAGTTGTGGGCGAGCGTAGGCGGGACGATCAAACGCAGCGGTTCTTCGTCCGCAGCCGCCCATTCAGCGCCTTCGATCCGCGCCAGTGTCTCGAAAAGCGGATCCAGCTGCGCATTCAGACGGAGGGCTGCAGCCAGGGGCTCGATCCGCCCGGACGTGCGCAGGAACAACTTCCGGCCGACCCGCTGTTCCAACTGGCCGAGGGCGCGGCTGACGGAAGATTGGGAGACGCCGAGCCTGCGTGCGGCGGCAAGTGTGGTGCCTGTCGTGACCAGCGCGCGCAAGGCTTCCATTTCGCGTAGTCTGTGACGGTGTCCTGCCATGAAGTGCGGTTCCGGATGTTGGAGGTCCTAAAGTTGAATTATCCTATGCAAAAATGGATACATTTTAATATTGGCAATGACTTTTTTGCAAGCTAACATCTTTTCCATTGTGCGGCAAAACATCCGGAAAAGGACACCGCACCTTCCGAGGGAGTTAGGAAACCATGAGAAGATTCAGGATTTTAGCTGCCGTTACGGTGAGTGCACTTGCGCTTGTGACCGGGGCAGCCCATGCAGAGAAACTGACCATCGGTCTGGCCTCGGAGCCGACATCGATGGACCCCCACTTTCACAATCTCGGACCGAACAATGCCATGTCGGTCCATATTTTTGACCGGCTCATCGCCCAGGACGAAAAACAGCGCCTGTCTCCGGGCCTTGCCGTTTCCTGGAAGCCGATCGATGACCTGACCTGGGAATTCAAGCTTCGAGAGGGCGTGAAGTTTCACGATGGCAGCGACTTTAACGCCGACGATGTCATCTGCACCATGGAGCGCGCGCCGGAAGTGCCCAACTCACCCTCGGGTTACGGCACTTATCTGAAGGGCAAGACCTTCAAGAAGATCGATGACTACACGGTTCATGCGATTACCGAAGCGCCCTATCCGCTGATGGCAAATGACATCTCCACGATACCGGTCATTTCCGACAGCGCCGGCTGCGGCGCCGCAACCGAAGACTTCAACGCCGGAACCGCCGCTGTTGGCACCGGCCCGTTCAAATTCTCCAACTACAAGCCCGGCGAGAGCATCACGCTCGTTCGCAACGACGACTACTGGGGTGATGCCCCGACCTGGAGCGAAGTCGAGTTCCGTCCGATCAAGTCGGGCCCCAGCCGTGTTGCTGCTCTTCTTGCCGGTGATGTCGACATGATCGCCGGTGTTCCGACGACCGACATTTCAACGCTTGAAGGCAAGGACGACATCCAGCTCAGCCAGGGTGTTTCCAACCGCGTCATCTATCTCCACATGGACCAGTTCCGCGAGGACTCGCCTTTCGTGAAAGGCAGTGACGGGAGCGATATCAAGAACCCGCTGATGGATCAGCGTGTCCGCCTGGCAATCTCCAAGGCCATCAACCGCGACGCCATTGTCGAGCGCGTCATGGAAGGCGTCGCGATCCCGGCCGGACAGCTGCTGCCGGAAGGCTTCTTCGGTGTTTCCGACAAGCTGCAGCCGGAAGGTTATGATCCGGAAGCCGCCAAGGCGCTGCTTGCCGAAGCCGGTTTTCCGGACGGGTTCCAGATGACCATTCACGGTCCGAATGACCGTTACATCAACGACGCCAAGATTGCCGAGGCAATCGGTCAGATGCTGACCCGTGTCGGTATCAAGACAGCGGTCGAGACAATGCCGAGGTCGGTGTATTTCGGGCGTGCGTCGCGCGGTGGTGCGGACGGGCTTCCGGAGTTCAGCTTCATCCTGGTTGGATGGGGGGCCGGGTCCGGTGAAGCATCGTCTCCGCTGAAATCCCTGATCCACACCTACGACAAGGACAAGGGGTTCGGGTCCTCGAACCGCGGCCGTCACTCCAATGCCGAGATTGATGCCCTGATCGAGGAAGCGCTCCGGACCGTTGACGACGAAAAACGTCAGGACCTGCTCGCAAAATCGACAGAAATGGCGATCGAGAACGTCGCGATCATCCCGACGCATTTCCAGGTCAACACATGGGCGGCCAAGAAGGGCCTGAAATATACGCCCAGGACCGACGAATACACCCTTGCCATGGGTGTCGTGAAGGAATGATTCCTCCCTGCCGGGTCGCCGTTATCGGCGGCCCGGTTCTTCTTCAAGTCGAGAAAATCCCATGACTGTTTTCGTCATCCGGCGACTGATGCAGGCGTTCTTTGTCGTCTTTCTGATGTCGGTGATTGTCTTCTTCGGCGTCAACATCGTCGGCGACCCGGTGTACATGCTGGTCAGCCCTGATGCCGATCAGGCCGATATCGAAGCCGCCATCCGCCGTCTCGGCTTGGACCGGCCGATATGGGAACAGTACCTCCTGTTTCTGAAGGGGGCGGTTCAGGGCAATCTCGGCGACAGCTTTGTCTTCGGCGAACCGGCGCTGAAATTGATCCTGCACCACATGCCGGCAACGCTGGAATTGGCCTTCAGCGCGCTCTTCCTTGCGATCGTGCTCGGTATTCCGCTCGGTCTGTATTCGGGCCTCTACCCGGACAATCCGGTGTCGAAAGGCATCATGGCGGGGTCCATCCTGGGATTTTCGCTGCCAACCTTCTGGGTCGGCCTGATGCTGATCCTGCTGTTTGCCGTCGAACTTGGCTGGCTGCCTTCCACGGGGAGGGGAGACACGGCCACCATATTCGGGATCGAGACCAGTCTGGCGACCTGGGACGGCATCCGGCACATCTTCCTTCCGGCCCTGAACCTCTCGCTCCTGAAAATCTCGTTGGCAATCCGCCTGACCCGTGCCGGTGTCCGTGAAGCCATGGGGCAGGACTACGTAAAATACGCCCGCGCCAAGGGCATTTCGACCAGCCGCATCATTTTTGTCCATGTCATGAAAAACATCATGATCCCGGTGATCACCGTGATGGGTCTCGAGTTCGGCAGCCTGATCGGTTTCTCGGTGGTGACGGAAACGATCTTTGCCTGGCCCGGCATGGGCAAGCTTCTGATCGACGCGATCCTGCAGCTCGACCGCCCCGTGGTCGTGGCCTACCTGATGATCATGGTTCTGTTCTTTGTCCTGATCAATCTGATCGTCGACATTCTCTATTCCATCCTGGACCCGCGGGTCCGCATTCAGGACCAGGGCGCATGACCGACACAGCACTCCAGTCCGCGGCCCCCGCTGCCGCCAAGGTCGAAACACCGTTTCAGCGCTTTCGGGCGGAGTTCTTCGAAAGCCGCATCGCCGCGACCGCCTTCGTCGTCCTGCTCGTCATCGTACTGCTGGCGATCCTCGCCCCCTGGATCACACCGCAGAACCCCTATGACCTTGCGCAGGTCGATGTCCTGGATGGCCGTCTGCCGCCGGGGTCGGAAGCCTTCGCCGGTTACACCATGTGGCTCGGTTCCGACGGAGCGGGGCGCGATCTCTATTCGGCGATTCTCTACGGCCTCAGGATTTCGATCTCCGTCGGCCTGGCGTCAGGGGTGATCGCGCTTGTCATCGGTATGTCGGTCGGTCTGATCGCCGCATATGCGGGCGGCCGCACCGAGGCGATCATCATGCGCGTCGTCGACCTGCAACTGTCATTCCCGGCGTCGCTCGTCGCCCTGATGCTCGTCGCAGCACTGGGCAAGGGGGTCGACAAGATCATCCTTGCCCTCGTTGTGGCGCAATGGGCCTATTATGCGCGCACCGTCCGGGCAACCGCGCTCGTGGAGCGCGGCAAGGAATATGTCGAGGCGGCCCAATGTCTTGGCCTGTCGCGTTTGCGGGTGGTCTTCCGGCACATCCTGCCGAATTGCCTGGCACCGCTGATCGTTGTCGGCACCGTGCAGACGGCACACGCGGTTTCCCTGGAAGCGACCCTGTCGTTCCTCGGGGTCGGCTTGCCGCAGACCGAACCCTCGCTGGGCGTGCTGATTGCCAACGGTTTTGAATACATGCTGTCGGGGAGGTACTGGATCTCGGTCTTTCCCGGAATTGCGCTGCTCTTGACAGTCGCCTCGATCAACCTTGTTGGCGACCAGCTGCGCGACGTGCTCAATCCGAGGCTGAAAAAATGACCCCTGTTCTGGAAGTCAGCGGGCTCAAAACGCATTTTTTCACCCATGCCGGTGTCGTCAAGGCGGTGGATGGTGTCGATTTTGCCGTGAACAAGGGCGAGGTCATGGGCCTTGTCGGGGAATCGGGATCGGGCAAGTCCATCACCGGGTTTTCCATTCTCGGGCTGATCGACCCTCCCGGGCGCATTGTCGAAGGCGAGATCCGGTTCAATGGCGAAAACATCGCCAATGCGCCTGAAGAGACGCTCAAGTCGATCCGTGGAAACCGGATTTCCATGATCTTTCAGGACCCGATGATGACGCTGAACCCGGTGTTACGCATCGATTCCCAGATGATGGAAGCGATCCTTGCCCACGAAAAGGTGCCCAAAAGGCAAGCCTGGGAACGGTGCCGGGACGCGCTCGGTCTTGTCGGGATACCGTCGCCCGAAGAACGCCTGCACGCCTATCCGCATCAGTTGTCCGGAGGCATGCGGCAGCGCGTGTCCATCGCCATCGCGTTCTTGAACAAGCCGGATCTCATCATTGCCGACGAACCGACGACGGCGCTCGATGTGACCATTCAGGCGCAGATCATTCACGAAGCCCAGAAGCTGACCCGGCAGACCGGCACCGCGATGATCTGGATCACCCACGATCTTGCAGTTGTCGCCGGTCTCGCCGACCGGATTTCGGTCATGTATGCGGGCCGGATCGTTGAACAGGGCCAGACCGACAACGTCATCGATCATCCGCTTCACCCCTATACCGTGGGATTGCTGGGGTCTGTGCCGACGGCCAACAAGCGGGGTGAACGCCTGTTCCAGATCGAAGGAATGACGCCCAACATGCTGTCCTTGCCTGAAGGATGCGCATTCGCACCGCGCTGCGGGTTCGCCACTCCGGCCTGCCAGGTTCCGCCTCCCGTCGAGCATGTGGCCGGCCGGGAACTGCGTTGTTATCACCCCCAGTCACAGGTGGCAGCGGAATGATGGCGCCTTTGGTGGAAATTCGCGATGTGTCGAAACGTTTTGCCAAGCGGCTCGACGTCGCCGGCAAGATCGCCCGGAAGCTGGGCGCCGGTGTGCGCGAAGAAGTGGTGCATGCGGTTGACGAGGTCAATCTCGAAGTCAAGGAAGGCGAGGTTCTCGGCCTCGTCGGTGAATCGGGCTGCGGCAAGTCCACGCTCGGCCGTGTCGTTGCCGGCATTCACGCGCCGACATCCGGACAGCTGCTCTACCAGGGCAACGACGTTGCCGCCATGTCGGGTGCCGACCGCCGGGCGGCGACCCTTGCCATCCAGATGATCTTCCAGGACCCGTTTGCGAGCCTGAATCCGAGGATGCGCGTTGAAGACATCATCGGAGAAGCTCCTCGGGTCCACGGCATCGTCTCCAGGTCGGACGCACCTGACTATGTCGATGACATCATGCGCAAGGTCGGCTTGGACCCATCGCTCAAGCGACGCTATGCGCACCAGTTTTCAGGCGGGCAACGGCAGCGCATCGGGATTGCCAGGGCGCTTGCCGTGAAGCCGAAGTTTCTCGTGTGCGATGAGGCGATCGCGGCGCTGGACGTATCGATCCAGGCGCAGGTCATCAACCTGTTCATGGATCTGCGTGAGGAATTCGGCCTGACCTATCTCTTCATCAGTCACGATCTGAGTGTGGTTGAGCATATCGCCGACCGGGTGGCCATCATGTATCTCGGCCGCATTGTGGAGAGCGCCTCAACCGAGGAGATCTTCAGCGCTCCGCGGCATCCCTATACGCGGGCGCTTCTGGCCGAAGCGCCGCGCCTTGATCAGCGCAAGCGCGACTTCGCGCCGATCGAAGGTGAAATCCCGTCACCTTTGAACCCGCCTGACGGATGTTTCTTCAATCCGCGCTGCCCGCATGCGCAAGACCTTTGCCGCTCCGATCAGCCGACGCTCGAAGCCATTGATACCGAACACACAGTCGCGTGCCACTACTGGAAAAACATTTGACCGCACCGATCGCTGCGTGCCCGCACAGGTGCCTGTGGCCATTGGCCCCGCGTTCGCCAAAACAAAAACGAATGAAGGGTACTCGAACGGTTTTCATCTGAAGCGTTCGAATGGCCTTGGACCGTTGCCGCAAGCATCGGCAGAATTTGGAGGAAACAATGAAAAACACGGATCGGGTCTGGGATTTGATCGATGCGCGCCGGGACGATTATGTCGGTCTTTCCGATCGTGTCTTCGATCAGCCGGAAATCGCCTATACCGAGTTCAAGTCGGTTGCCGAACACAAGAAAATGCTGGAACAGGAAGGTTTCCGGATCCGGGAAGGCGTCGCCGGAATACCGACTGCCATTGTCGGGGAAGCGGGCGATGAGGGACCGGTAATCGCCATCCTGGGAGAGTTCGATGCGCTTCCCGAACTCGGACAGGTGTCGGGCGTTGCCGAACATCAGCCGGTGGAAACCGGCGGGCCGGGCCATGGATGCGGACACAATCTGCTTGGTTCTGCAGCGCTTATGGCCGCATCTGCCGTCAAGGACTACCTTGCGGAGCAGGGAATCAAGGGGCGTGTGCGCTACTATGGCTGTCCGGCGGAAGAGGGCGGCGCCGCCAAGACCTTTATGGTGCGGGAGGGTGTCTTTGACGATGTCGATGCCGCGATCTCCTGGCATCCGGCAACGTTCACCGCCGTCAACGAGGCCCGGTCGCTGGCCAACACGCGTATTGATTTCACCTTTTACGGCCGGGCTGCACACGCTGCGGGAGCGCCCGAGCTTGGCCGCAGCGCGCTTGATGCCGTCGAACTGATGAATGTCGGCGTCAATTACATGCGCGAGCACATGCCGGATGAGGCGAGGGTGCACTACGCCTATCTGGATGCCGGCGGCATTGCGCCCAACGTGGTGCAATCCAAGGCGACCGTGCGCCAACTCGTCAGGGCGCGCGATCTTTCGGAGTTGCGGGGCCTCATCGAGCGCGTGCGCAAGATTGCGGAAGGCGCTGCGTTGATGACGGAAACCCGCGTCGAGGCCAATGTGGTCAGCGGGGTATCCAACCTGATCGGCAACCGGCCGCTGGAAGAGACCATGCAGCGGAACATGGAGCGGCTCGGGGCACCTGATTTTGACGATCAGGATCGAGCATTCGCCGAGAAGATCAGGGCGACGCTCAGCAAGGACAACATCACCGTCTCGTTCCGCCGCATCGGAGCGGAGGTAAACCCGGACCTCGCCCTTTGCGATTTTGTAGCGCCGCTCGACAGGCACAGCGAGGGTGGAGAAGGGTCCACCGACGTTGGCGATGTCAGCTGGGCGGTGCCGACTGTTCAGGCGCGCGTCGCCACCTGTGCTGTCGGAACTCCGTTCCATACCTGGCAGCTGACGGCCCAGGGCAAGGCTCCGGCCGCGCACAAGGGCATGACCCACGCAGCGAAGATCATGGCAGGCACCGCGATAGACCTGTTTGAGGATCAGGAGGTTCTGCAAAGTGCCATTGACGCGCATCACGCAAAGCTTGAGCGGGATCCCTATGCCTGTCCGATCCCGGACGACGTGTCGCCGCCGCTCAAGGCCATGAGCAACCAGTAGGGCGTCGTGGACAAGGAGGGCGGTCGGTTTTGAAGCCGTCGTGCCGGCTTTTCAATGACCCGTGCTCGCGCCGTCTTGGGAAGACAGCTCCATCAGCGCCGAACGGATCGACGGGATCAGTTCGGCGTTTCTTTCATGCAGGTAGTGGTAGAGACGAACGCTGAGGATCGGCTCTTCAATCACGCGGATACACCCGATCTCGTTGTCGGCCCCGTATGTCTCCAGAACCTGCCGGGCGCCGATGACCGCATCCAGACGCCCCAGTTTCAACATGTCAAAGAGCTCTTCGAAGGACTCTCCGGCCCAGACGTCCCGAAAGCCCTTTGTTATGTTCTCCTGGACGACGGCACCTGCAAGACGGCCGACGCGCTTGGAGGCAAGTGCTGCTCCGCGAAAGGATGACAGGTCTGCGCTGCAGGTGAACACCGTCATTTCGATTGTCATCAGGGGAACATCGACGCGCTTGAGAGATGGATACTTCGCTTCGATTGCCCTGCCAGCGACGACCTCTCCATCCACCTGTCCGGTCGAAGACAGGACCAGCGTCCGTGATCTTGGCGCACGAACGAGTTCGACGCGAATGTCGAGTGCGGCGTATGCGGCTTTCAGGATTTCCGCACTTTTCTCGACAGGCAGAACGTTTTCGGAAAGCGCGAGCACGATGGTTCTGTCTGCGCATGCCTGTGATGCGACCAGACAGGCAGAAAGCGCCAAGACCATCGTGCGGAATTGCCTGCACGCCCGGCAAAATGCGATGTACGCTGCACCTGACATTTCGGAAATCTAGCAGAAATGCGCCATTTGTTATTTACGTGCTAACACAACTGTAAGATATGACAACGGCGCGTTGAAACAGTCCAACGCCCGATGGCAGCTCACGGCAGCAACGCAAAGCACGCAGTCTTCACGCGAGGGCACCGATGAAGCTTGAACCGCTCTAGAATGACGGCGACAGTGCCGTCTTTGACCTGGGTATCCTGGCCAGCGCGTGATCCGTAACGACTGCGGAAAGCCAGATGCCGGCAAGCGTCAGCCAGGCGGTCACGGCAAAGAGGGACGCACCCGTGATACCGGCGCCGACAGCGCAGCCACCTGCAAGCATTCCACCGAACCCCATCAGCGCAGCACCGGTGAGGTAGCGGGCCATGGACGGGCCGCTTTCAAATCCTTGCAGCAGGAGTTGCCGGGTAAGAAGGGCCGCGAGGAACGAGCCGAGGAAAACGCCCGGCACAAGCCCGGAATTGAAGCCAAGGCTTTCGAAGGGAGCGGACAGGAACAGCATCAGCATGTCGGCAGACGGCCCCGTGAACGTGACGCCTTCCACCTGCACCGGATCGAAGGCCTGCCTCGTCATGGCGGTCGTGAACCAGAGCGCCAATGGCACTGTCAGTCCTGCCCCGACGGCGGCTGCCGTCTGCCAAATGGAGCTCCTGTTGCGCCATGCGAAGCCAAGACCCGCGAGAAGCCAAAGGCCGCCGAACACAAACACCGAGGCTTCGCTCATGCGCAAGAATGCCGTCAGATCATTGCCGCCCGTGTCGACCGTCGTCCACAAACCGGACAGCCAGTCGCGCAAGGGCCTCAGGGCACCGTAAAGGCTCGCCTGGGCGACGACGGCAAAGACCAGACCGGACAGCAGCGCCCTCAGGTTGCCCGTCGCCGACAACACCAGCAGACGACTCGCGCAACCGCGCGCCATGACCATGCCCGTACCGAACATCGCGCCCCCGACGAGCGCCCCGGATAGACTCTGCGGTGAGGCCAGCTGGCGGGTTTCGCCCGTGTCGACCTCTCCCAGGAGCGCAAGACACTGCGTCGCGATCAAGGCGCTGGAAAATGCGAGCAACCAGATCGGCAGGCGGTCGGAGGGTTTTCGCCGCGAAAATTCGAGCGCGGCAGCCCTCAGGCAGAACCGGCTCTGTTGAGCGAGTGCACCGAAGAGGACGCCAACCGTCAGCCCGCCGAGTACAAGCACGATTGGTTCCGGAAATCTGTCAAGAAGTGCGGTCAGGTCCATGAGCGATCCGGTTCAGCGCAACAAACGCCGCAATCAGTTCAAGATCCCGCCAGCTTGAAAGGTGGCGGTGCCGTACGCATTGACCGATCTCAAGGATAAATCAAGAAATGCGAAAATTTGAATATGAAAAGCAGCTCTCACGTATCTGTGGTGCTGGACGCTTGGTGCAGCGTGAGGCTATTCGGCAGGGGCAAATCCCGTGATGAGCTGTCTCAGTCCGAAGGCCGCTCCGGCAAAAATTGCAAGGAACGTCACCGGTGCGCTGTAGGCGAGCACCGAGAAAGCGGAAATGCCCTGTCCGACGCTGCAGCCGACGGCAAGGATCGCACCCGGACCCATGATCGCGGCGCCGGTGATCTGCCGCCTGAGTTCGCGTGGGTCCTCGCAGGCCTCCCAGCGGAAATGCCCCTTGGCAAGAGATCCGAGGAATGCGCCGATGATCACGCCGACGACCGATCCGACGCTGAAGGACAAAGTGTTTCCGGAGGCGGTCATGCCGTAGTAGATGGTGTCACCGATCGGCGCAGCGAATGTGTGCGTCTCGATCGGTTCCGCCTCGAAGCCAGTCATCGCCACCCAGTAGGTGCCGACCCAACCCGAAACGATCGCAAGCCCGACGACGCTGCCCCAGAAGAGATGCCTTGGCGACTTTCTGAACTCGGAACTTGCGAGGGTGAAGGCGATGATCAGGCCGCCGATGACAAGCCCGGTGATAATCGGCGCGATACCGAAGGTAGCATCGAAGAATTGGCTTACGCCTTGCGGCGCTTCAGCCCCGGTCTCGGCGGGGAAAAGCCAAACGCGCGCATGTGCAAGTGGTCCCGACATCACGAAATAGGCGGACAGTCCCATAACGATGACCATGACAAATGCCCGCAAATCCCCTCCGCCGAGGCGGGCAAGCGCGCCATAGCCGCAGTTTCCGCAAAGGGCCATCCCGTAGCCGAACATCAGCCCGCCGACGATCGACCCGAGCGGATTCCAGACCCTGTCAAGGTAAGCTGTACTGGATCCTTCAAGAAATCCGGAGGACATGGCGACATGCGAGCCGATGATCGCGACGCCAATCGCCAGGCCCCACATGCGCAGACGCCGGTCGTCCGCACCGTATAGAACGTCTTCGATGGCTCCAAGCGTGCAGAACCGTCCCACACGGGCCGCAAGTCCCAGAGCTATTCCCCCCAAAAGTCCTATCAGCGCAACCGTATTGGCCTCTCCAAGCGCCTCTAGCATGCCGGCTCCTCTCCAACCGGTCGCTAGCAGGACGTCCGGTTACTTCTCTCGGCAAAAAAGGTCATAAACCACTTCCATGATTTGCTTCGGCCGGTCGTCTGTCAAGCTGTAGTAGATCGCCTTGCCGTCGCGGCGCGGCGTGACAAGACCTTCCAGCCTGAGACGCGTCAATTGCTGCGAAACGGCCGCTTGCCGGGCGGACAGCAGGTTCTCCAGTTCGGCCACCGACTTTTCGCCCGAGGCAAGGTGGCACAGGATCATCAGGCGGCCTTCGTGGCTGATGGCCTTCAGGAAATTGGAGGCACGCTGAGCGTTCTTCATCATCCTGTCCATGTCTTCGGCACACATGTCGGCGTCGAACACCGGCAGGCGGGACGTGCTCTCTTTCGCACCCTCGGGCGTGCCTTGCGTATCAGCGCTCATCTTCGTTCAACCTGTCTGATCCAGAGGAATGTTTGCCTGGCTGAACATCATGTTGAGCAAGCTCCAAAAAAAATCCTCACCGGGATACCCCTCGATTCGACCGACTTCATCGCCATTGTGCACGAGAATGAAGGTCGGTGTGAAGCGGACCTTCCTTTCGAACGCCACATCGGGCGCTTCGCCATGCAGGTTATAGCGTCTCAGCGGAGCGGTTCTACCCTCTGCGGTTTTCGGATAGATATGTGCGATCTCTTCGTTCCACTTGGCGCACCAGTGACACCCGTCTTCCTCCGCCATGAGCAGGAACGTGTCGGCATTCGCCGCCGCCGGCGAAAGCGCGAGCATCAGAACGATCAGCGTCTTCAACAAAGTCAATTCGAAACCCCGATTGACGAGTGCACACACTTAATCATAATCTAATTTGTGAATATATCAAGCTGAGAAGCAGCTCATTCCATGTTCGAGATCACCTATTTCGGTGCGCTGGCCGCAGGGCTTCTGTCGTTCCTGTCGCCCTGCATCCTGCCGATTGTCCCCTTCTACTTGAGTTACCTGGCGGGCGTCGGGGTGAACCGGGTGGAAACGGAGACGACCGTTTCCGGTGCCGTGAAGCTGCGCGCTTTCCTGTCGGCCTGTTGTTTTGCACTCGGGGTGATCACCGTCTTCATGGGGCTCGGGGCCACGGCCAGTGCCTTTGGTCAAATGGTGCGTGAGTACTTCGACGTGCTGCGCTGGATTGCAGCCGCGATCATCATCGCGATGGGCCTTCACTTCCTGGGGCTGATCCGGATCGGCATTCTCTATCGGCAACTTCGGGTCGAAACCGGCAACACGCAGGGCGTCAGCCTGCTCGGCGCCTATGTCGTCGGGCTCGCATTTGCATTCGGCTGGACGCCGTGCGTCGGACCGGTACTTGCCGCCATCCTGTTCACGGCCGCGGGCCAGGAGACCGCGGGGCAGGGGGCGGTGCTGCTGTTCGTCTACGGCCTTGGGATGACACTTCCCTTTGTTTTTGCAGCCCTTTTCATCGGACCGTTCATGACCTGGATGGCCGGATTTCGAAAATATCTTGGTGTCGTCGAAAAGCTCATGGGCGCGTTCCTGATCCTGTTTGGGATCCTGATCGCGACGAATTCGATCAACGTCATCGCGCAATGGATGCTGGAAAACGTCCCCTGGTTCAGCGCCATTGGCTAGTAGAGGAGGAATGACAATGACACGTTTGCTTTGGGCACTTTGCGCGGTCTTTTTCTCGGTACAGGTTTTTGCGGCCGAGATCGGCGATGACGGCCTCCACAAGGCCTCCTGGATGCGCGATACCTTCAAGGACCTGTCCGAAGACCTCGAAGAGGCGAACGCGGAAGGCAAGCGCCTCATGGTCATCGTCGAACAGCGCGGCTGTATCTATTGCAAGCGGATGCACGAGGAAGTGTTCGTGGTCCCGGAGATCGCCCGCTACATCGAGGACAACTACTTCGTCGTCCAGATCAACATGTTCGGGGACGTAGAGGTCACCGATTTCGATGGCACGACGCTGCCTGAAAAAGACATGGTCAAACGATGGGGTGCGCTGTTCACGCCCAACATATTCTTCTTCCCGCGCGAAGTTGAGGACGGCGCTACCGCGACGCAGGCCGCTGTTGCCAATATGCCCGGGGCTTTCGGGCGGTGGACAACGCTCAATATGCTGACCTGGGTGGTGGAAGAAGGCTACAACAGTGACGAACCCTTCCAGAAATACCACGCACGCAAGTTCGAAAGTCAAAACAAGTAACTATCCATACTGCATTGCGACATTTTATTGCGTTTATGCTGCGCATGCGAACAGATAGATAAATTCATTTAATTGAATTTGTTATTGCGTAAACGCGAATATGTGCTGTATGGTCGCACGAAAGGTCGCCGGGAATCGGTTGAGGGAGGACCCATGAAACACGCAATAATCGGCCTAACCGCAATGCTTGCCGCGTCTTCGGCCTTCGCCGGGGCGGTCAAGCCGACGGATGTCGTCTTCGCCGACGGCGCTGTCGACGTTTCGCTCTCCGGTGTTGCCGGCGATCCCGCTGCAGGGGCTGAAATCATGAACAAGGGTGCCGGCAACTGCATCGCCTGTCATCAGGTCTCAGCCCTGAGCCACCTGGCGTTCCACGGCGAGATCGGTCCGCCGCTCGACGGTGTCGCGGACCGGTGGTCGGTCGCGGAGTTGCGCGGCATTGTCGCGAACGCAAAGGTGATGTTCGAAGACAGCCTGATGCCATCCTTTTACAAGGCCGAAGGGTTCGTCCGCCTCGGGGATGCCTACACGGGCGACGCCCACGGCAGCGGTAACGTGCAGCCGCTGCTGACCGCACAGCAGATCGAAGACGTCGTCGCCTTTCTCGTAACGCTCAAGGAAGAGTGACCTTCCTGATATGGAGATCAACATGGAAATGACACGGCGAAAGCTACTCGCATTCGGCTCCGGCACGTTCGCCATCGCGACCCTGTCGAGCCTGCCCGCATTTGCCACCCTGACGGATGATGCAATTGCGGATTTGACCGGTGGCGCGGAAATGGGCGAGGGCGCCATTACTCTGACGGCGCCGGAGATCGCCGAAAACGGCAACACCGTTCCGATCGCCTTTGATGCGCCCGGCGCGGCGGAAGTCACACTCTTCGCCGACGGAAATCCGGTTCCGAATGTCGCGACGTTCAAATTCGGTCCGCTCAGTGCATCCCGCAGCGCCTCGACGCGCATCCGCCTCGCCACGACCCAGAACGTGGTGGCGATCGCGAAGATGGAAGACGGGTCCTTCCAGATGGCCAAGGCCAACGTGAAAGTGACCATCGGCGGCTGCGGCGGCTGATCGGCAAGGCATTAGGAGACGAATCATGGCATCTGGTGTGAAACCACGGGTAAAAGTTCCCAAGAAGGCTGCGGCAGGTGAAACGATCACCATCAAGACGCTAATCAGCCACAAGATGGAAAGCGGACAGCGCAAAGACGACGACGGGAATGTCATCCCGCGCTCGATCATCAATCGCTTCACCGCTGACTTCAATGGTCAGAACGTGATCGACGTGGTGCTCGAGCCCGCAATCTCGACCAATCCCTACTTCCAGTTCGAAGCGGTCGTGCCCGAATCGGGTGAATTCAAGTTCACCTGGTACGACGACGACGGGTCTGTCTACGACACGACAAAAAAGATCACGGTCAGCTGACCGTCAAAGACAAGCGTCCGGTTGAGGGAGGAAGGCGTGAAGAAAACGACAATAGCAATCGGTTCCGCAGCTGCATTGGTGCTGATGCCGGGTCTGGCAATGTCCGATCCGGACGACGACAGCCTGACGATCAATGGCGACATTTCGATCGTTACGGAAACCGACGCGCCGGCGCACACGGAAAATCTCTCGACGATATATTCCGGCTGGCGGTTCCGCTCCGACGAGACCCAGGCCTTCCAGATGGACGATTTCGACAATCCGGGAATGATTGGCGTCGAAAACGCGATGGTCAACTGGGAAACGGTCGATGGTTCAGCGGGCAAATCATGCGCAAGTTGCCACGAGGGTCCCGAAACCATGGCCGGTGTCCGTGCCGTCTATCCGAAGTGGAACGACGAAAAAGGCAAGGTGACCACCATCGAAATGGAGATCAACGACTGCCGCACGACGCACATGGGTGCGGAGAAATGGAAATATACCGGCGGCGACATGACCGACATGGTTGCCCTGATTTCCTCCGTGTCGCGCGGTATGCCCGTGAATGTCGCGATAGACGGACCGGCCCAGGAAACCTGGGAAGAGGGCAAGGCGCTCTACTATACCCGCACCGGCCAGCTTGAGCTTTCCTGCGCGAACTGCCACGAAGACAGCTATGGCCTGATGATCCGCGCGGATCACCTGAGCCAGGGACACATCAACGGCTTCCCGACCTACAGGCTCAAGAATACCAAGCTCAATTCGGTGCATGCACGGTTCAAGGGGTGTGTGCGCGACACGCGCGCGGAAACCTACAAACCTGGTTCGCCCGAGTTTATCGCGCTGGAGCTTTATGTTGCCTCACGTGGAAACGGCTTGAGCGTTGAGGGCCCGTCCGTCCGCAACTGAAGCCATTCAGGGTCCCGGTTTCAGGTCGGGGCCCTTTTCTGCAAGCGTTATATTCACTTATGCGCATATGTTTTGAGGAGCGAATAGAAACATGATTTCGCGTCGCGATTTTCTGCAGGTTGGAATGGCAGCATCAGCGGTGGTCGGAGCTTCGGGCTTTGGCAACTGGGCACGCCTGGCTGCGCAGCAGGCGCTGACCCAGGACCAGCTTCTGGAATTCGACACGTTCGGAAACGTCTCTCTCATTCACGTCACTGACATCCATGCGCAGCTGAAACCGATCTATTTCCGGGAGCCGTCGGAAAACATCGGTGTCGGCGAAAACCGGGGCGCCGTCCCGCACGTGACCGGTGCGCAATTCCGAAAGCTTTACGGGATCGCCGATGGCAGCCCGAGCCACTACGCCTTGAGTTCCGGTGACTTTGCCTCGTTGGCCAAAGGGTACGGCCGTGTCGGCGGACTGGACCGGGTCGCAACGGTGATCAAGGCCATGCGTGCGGACCGGCCCGACGCGATCCTGCTGGACGGCGGCGACACCTGGCACGGTTCCTACACCTGCTACAAGACGGGGGGTCAGGACATGGTCAACGTCATGAACGCCCTCAATCCGGACGCGATGACGTTTCACTGGGAATTTACGCTTGGCAGCGATCGCGTCAACGAGATCGTTGAAAATCTGCCGTTCGCGGCGCTCGGTCAGAACATTTTCGACGTTGAATGGGACGAGCCCACGGAACTCTTCCCGCCCTACAAGATGTTTGAGCGCGGCGGCACCAAGGTCGCCGTCATCGGACAGGCGTTTCCTTATATGCCGATCGCCAATCCAGGCTGGATGTTCCCCGAATACGCCTTCGGCATCCGCGATGAAAACATGCAGGCGATGGTCGACGAGGTGCGGTCGGAAGGCGCCGAATGTGTTGTCGTTCTGAGCCACAACGGGTTCGATGTCGACAAGAAGATGGCGACCGTGGTCAGCGGCATCGATGTCATCCTGTCCGGCCATACCCATGATGCGCTTCCCGAACCTGTTTTGTCGGGCAAGACGATCATCGTTCCGTCGGGGTCGAACGGAAAATTCGTCAGCCGCGTCGATCTCGACATCCGCAACGCCCAACTCATGGGCTATCGCCACAAGCTCATTCCGGTCTTCTCCGACGTGATCGAGCCGGACGCGGAAGTTGCCGCACTCATCGACGAGCAGCGTGCGCCTTACCTTTCCGAGTTGTCGGAGGTCGTCGGCAAGACCGACAGCCTGCTCTACCGAAGGGGCAATTTCAACGGCACCTGGGACGATCTCATCTGCGATGCGCTGCTGTCCGAACGCGACGCCGAGATCGCGCTGAGCCCCGGTGTGCGCTGGGGCCCCTCGCTGATCCCGGGCCAGGAGATCACGCGCGAAGACATCTTCAACGTCACTTCGATGAGCTACGGCAAGGCCTATCGCACGGAAATGACCGGCGAATTCCTGAAGGTGGTCCTGGAAGACGTTGCAGACAACATTTTCAACCCGGATCCCTACTATCAGCAGGGCGGCGACATGGTGAGGACCGGCGGACTTGGATACCGGATCGATATTGCCCAGCCGCAGGGCAACCGCATCTCGAACATGACTCTCCTGAAAAGCGGCGAGGCCATCGACCCGTCGCGCTCATACGTGGTGGCCGGATGGGCCAGCGTGAACGAGGGCACGGAAGGACCGCAGATCTGGGATGTCGTGGAAAATCACATTCGCAAGCTCGGCACGGTCACAACGCAGCCGAGCCACAGCGTTGAAGTCATTGGTGCGTAGGTTTAGGCAGGGAGCCGTCTTTCATGGTCGTGAAAACCAGAACATCCCGAAGGTCCTTTCTCAAGGGGAGCGTTGCGATCGCCGGCGCGTCGGTCGCCGGCGCCGCGAGTGCAAGCGAAGCCGATCCCCTGATCACCGAAGTCCAGGACTGGGCATCGATCACCGGCGCCGGCGTGGATGAAACGCCCTATGGCATGCCGATCAGCTTCGAGAAGGACGTGGTTCGCCGCAACGTCGAATGGCTGACGGCGTCGCCGATTTCCTCGATCAACTTCACGCCGATCCACGCGCTGGACGGGACGATCACGCCGCAGGGCTGTGCGTTCGAGCGCCATCATTCCGGTGCGATCGAACTGCGCAAGGAAGACTACCGGCTGATGATCAACGGACTGGTCGACAAGCCCCTGGTCTTTCACTACGCGGATCTGGAGCGGTTCCCCAGAGAAAACCATGTCTATTTCTGCGAATGTGCCGCGAACACCGGCATGGAATGGGCCGGTGCCCAGCTGAACGGCGCGCAGTTCACGCACGGCATGATCCACAACATGGAATATACCGGCGTTTCCCTTCGCACGCTCCTGAACGAGGCAGGTCTGGGCGCGGCGGGAGAGTTGAAAGACAAGTGGGTCTACGTCGAAGGCGCGGATGCCTCCTCCAACGGCCGCTCGATCCCGATGGAAAAAGCCCTGGACGACGTGCTGGTGGCATTCAAGGCCAATGGTGAAGCCCTGCGCATGGAACACGGTTACCCGGTCCGCCTCGTGGTGCCCGGTTGGGAAGGCAACATGTGGGTGAAGTGGCTGCGCCGCATCGAAGTCACCGATATGGCAGTGGAGAGCCGCGAGGAAACCTCGAAATACACCGATGTCTACGAAGACGGCACGGCCCGGAAATGGACCTGGGTGATGGACGCGAAATCGGTCATTACCTCGCCAAGCCCGCAAATGCCGATTTCGCACGGGAAAGGTCCCCTGGTCATCTCGGGGCTTGCCTGGTCCGGCCATGGCAAGATCACGCGGGTCGACGTGTCGAGAGATGGCGGCATCACATGGGAAACGGCACGTCTGGGCAAACAGGGCGACACCAAGGCCCTGACCCGCTTCTACCTGGACATCGACTGGGACGGCAACCCGATGCTGCTGCAGTCGCGGGCCATGGACGAAACCGGATACGTCCAGCCAAACAAGGAACAGCTTCGCGCCATGCGCGGCGAAAACGCCGTCTATCACAACAACTGCATCCAGACCTGGTTCGTGGATGAAAACGGGATCGCCGAGAATGTCGAAGTCTCTTAACCAGATTGTTCTTCCCCTTGCCGGCGGGACGGCGCTCGCGCTTTCAGCAGCGCTCCTGTTCGCCAACATGGACTATGGACAAAAGAAGATCGGCGCTCTGAAACAACGGGTCGAACAGGTCTCCCTGCAGGCGGAAACGGCAAATCGGCGCGCTGATGAAGAGGCCGCGGCCGTCTCGGACTTGAAAGTGAAAATCGCCGAAATCCAGGCCGCTGCAGAAGAGCAAGCCGCGCGCGGGAGCGATTTGGCGGAACGCGTCCCGGAAAAAAGCGAGGTAAAATTCGGACTGGGCCGTGAGGCAAGGTCAGAAGAGATCGCCGCATGGGATGTCGATGTGCTGCCCGACGGGCGCGGTCTGCCTGAAGGCAAGGGCGACGCATACTGGGGCGAAGAGGTCTTCGCCGAAAAATGCGCCTCCTGTCACGGCGATTTCGCCGAGGGCGTAGACAACTGGCCCGTACTTGCCGGAGGGTTCGACACGCTTGGCGACAAGGATCCGGTGAAGACCGTTGGGTCCTACTGGCCCTACCTGTCGACGGTTTGGGACTATGTGCACCGCTCCATGCCATTCGGCGAAGCGCAGACGCTCACAGCGGACGAGACCTATGCGATCGTTGCCTATATTCTCTATTCGAACGATCTGGTGGATGACGATTTCGAACTCAGCCACGAGAATTTCGCCGCGTTCGAGATGCACAACAAGGACGGATTTGTTGTCGACGATCGTCCGGCGCTGGAATACGCCAAGTGGCGGGCCGAGCCCTGCATGGAAAACTGCAAGCCCAGTGTCGAGATCACCAAGCGCGCGACATTCCTCGATGTGACGCCGGAAGACGGTGGCGAGTCGGTCATTAACCATGCGACAGCAGACAACACGCCAACCTTCGTTGCCGCAGCGGCACCGGCGGAAGACGCCGCTGCCGAGGCTGCGCCGTCCGTGGCCACTTCATCTTTGGTTGATCCTGCGCTGGTGGCTTCGGGTGAGAAAGTCTTCAAGAAGTGCGGCGCCTGTCATGCGGTTGGCGCGGGCGCCAAGAACAAGTCCGGTCCGCACCTCAATGCTCTGATCGGCCGCCAGATGGGCTCCGTGGACGGTTTCAAGTATTCCAAGGTCTTCGTTGCCGCACAGGAAGAAGGCCGGGTCTGGGACGAGGCGGCTCTGGCGGAATTCCTGGCAAAGCCGAGATCTTTCATGAAAGGGACCAAGATGGCTTTCTCGGGGCTCAAGAAACAAGACGACCTCGATGCCATAACGGCCTATCTGAAGTCGGTCGGAGAGTGAGGGGAAATGCGCCTCACTCAACTCCTCACCGTTCTTGCAGGCTCGCTGCTGTGCTCGGCCGCCGCCGCCGATGACTTTGGCGATCCTGTTGCCGGCGAGGCAGTCTTCAAGAAGTGCAAGAGCTGCCACCAGGTCGGGGAGGGGGCGAAACACCGCATCGGACCCCATCTGAACGGCGTCTTCGGCCGGCAAGCGGGAACGCATGAAGACTTCCGTTATTCCAAAGCGCTCATTCGCGCCGGGACCGGCGGCCTCGAGTGGCATGCCGACACGCTGGACGCGTTCCTGGAAAAACCGCGGGCGCTTGCAAGTGGGACTCGCATGAGTTTCTCGGGTCTGAAAAAGCCCGAGGACCGGCTCGACCTGATAGCCTACTTGCGCACGTTCTCGGATGATCCCGCGAACATTCCCGAAGCGGACCCGACGGCGACCCCGACGGATCACGATCTTGATCCGGCCATTCTCGCGCTCAAGGGCGACCCGGAATACGGCGAATATCTCAGCAGTGAATGCACAACCTGCCACCAGGCAGATGGCGCGGATGACGGCATCCCGTCGATCGTGCTGTGGCCGGAAGAGGATTTCGTGGTCGCAATGCATGCCTACAAGAACAAGAAGCGCGCCCACCCGGTCATGCAAATGATGGCCGGGCGGCTGAACGCGGAGGAGATAGCGGCGCTGGCAGCCTATTTTGCCGCGCTTGAGCAATGACGGTGCATTTAGGGAGGAAGAAATGACACTGAACAGAAGACAATTCGTCGGCACCACCGCCGCCATGGCAACCGTCCTGGCCGCTCCCATGGTCAAGGCGCAGGGAACACCGCGCGTCGTGGTCGTCGGGGGTGGTGCCGGCGGGGCGACTGCGGCACGCTACCTTGCCAAGGACAGCAAGGGCGCGATCGACGTGACCCTGATTGAGCCGACGCGAACGTACTACACCTGCTTTTTCTCCAATCTTTATCTCGGTGGCTTCAAGGAAATCGAGGATATCGGCCACACCTATGGCGGTCTTGCCGCCGGTGGCGTCAATGTCGTCCACGATTGGGCCGTGGGTGTCGACCGCGATGCAAAGACCGTGGCCCTGGCAGGCGGTGGCTCGGTGCCCTATGACAAGCTGATCCTGAGCCCCGGCATCGACTTCGTCGAAGGGGCTGTCGAGGGCTGGGGGCTGAGCGCGCAAAACGCGATGCCGCATGCCTACAAGGCGGGCTCGCAATCGGAACTCCTGAAGGCACAACTGATGGCGATGCCGGAAGGCGGAACCTTTGCCATGGTTGCACCGCCGAACCCGTATCGCTGTCCACCAGGTCCTTATGAGCGCGTTTCGATGGTCGCGCATTTCCTGAAGCAGAACAATCCGACTGCAAAGATCATCGTGGCCGATCCGAAGCCGAAATTCTCCAAGATGGCGCTTTTCCAGGAAGGCTGGGCGAACCACTACGAAGGCATGGTCGACTGGATCGGAGAGGACTTCGGCGGCGGTAACGTGTCCGTCGATCCGGGTGCCATGACGGTGACCATCGATGGCGAGGAGACCAAGGTCGATGTCTGCAATGTCATCCCGGCCATGAAGGCCGGCCGCATTGCCGAGCTTGCCGGGGTAACGGATGGCAACTGGGCACCGGTGAACGCTGCGGACATGTCGACAAAGGCCGATGCCGACATCTACGTTCTCGGCGATGCCTCGAGCCAGGGCGACATGCCGAAATCCGGTTTTTCCGCCAACTCACAGGCCAAGGTCTGCGCCAATGCCGTGCGCGGTGCACTGACGGGTTCCAAGGTCTTCCCGGCGAAATTTTCCAACACCTGCTGGTCGCTGATCGCTCCAAACGACGGGGTCAAGGTCGGGGCCACCTACGAGGCAACACCGGAAAAAATCGCCAAGGTCGACGGCTTCATTTCGCAGACTGGCGAAAGCGCCGACCTGCGCAAGGCGACCTACGAGGAATCTGAGGGCTGGTACACAGGCATCACCACGGACATGCTCGGCTAAGTCCTTGCATTTGCTGCGTCCCGGGACTGATTTCGATCAATGACCGGGGCGCCGCCAAGGTCCAGAATTGCGTTGAAAAGTGGAGGATCAGACTATGAAAACTGTCGTTCTTGCAGCCGTTTGCGGCCTTGCCTTCAGCAGCGCGGCTCTGGCGGAAAAGCCGTTCACCTATTCTTTCGACGGCTCCTTCGAGGACGCGACTTTCGCCGTTGAAAGCGCGATCGTGGGGGAGGGGCTGGTGATCGACTCAGTCAGCCATGTCGGGGCGATGCTCAACCGCACGGGGGCCGATGTCGGCAGCGACGAAACAATCTTCAAGAATGCGGATATATTCCTGTTCTGCTCGGCCCTGATCTCGCGCCAGGTCATGGAAAAGGATCCGATGAACATTGTGCACTGTCCGTATGGAATATTCGTCATGGAAACGGATGAGGGCGTCACGATTGGCCACAAGGACTATCCGGACGGATCGATGCAGGCGGTCGAGAACCTGATGCAGCAGATCGTCGCCGAGGCGATCGGCAACTGAGCAACCTCTGAAATCAACTGCGCTACGCGCGCTCTCGTTTCACGGGAACGGAAGAGATTTGAGTGCGTCGGCGCACCGTGGCCTCGGGCACTTCGCACGACACGACAGGGCTATTCAAACTCCATCTGCTCGTAAACCCGGCCTGCATTCCTGGTGGCAAGTTCTTCGAACGTATCGAGATGGGCATAGGGAGACTGGTCGACATAGTAGGCGTCGGCCAGATCGCCGCCCTCTTCAAGATGTGCCCCGATTTTTTCGCGCAGGTAAAGCAGGTAGTCGCGAGTGTAGCGGCGCACCTGCGCCATGTTCGTCGGGTGACCGTGCCCCGGAATGACATATGTCGCGTTCAGGGCTTCAAAGCCGGTCTCCCAGGTCTCCAGCCAGTCCGCGACGATGGTGTCCTCGAAGATCGGCAGCATGCGCCCATGAAAGGCCATGTCTCCGGCAATCACGAGGCTTTGCCCGGGAAGCCAGACCTGCGTGTCGCCCGGCCCGTGCGCAGGCCCGAGATGAAGGACCTCGATGCGGAAATCGCCCATCTCGATGACATGCGTGTCTTCGAACGTTTGCGTCGGCGGCGCGACAAAGGTGCCTTCGGCCTTGTCCCTGTTGTAGCGTTTCATGGCCTGAAGGATCTGTTTGCCGCGCTCTTCGATTTCATGAGCGGCATCGACATGCGCCAGGATTGGAACCCCTTGCTCCGACCAGTAGGAGTTGCCCAGCATCGCGTGCCCCTGGCCGTTCTCGTCGATGACGAGTTGGACGGGCTGATCGGTAACCGCCCTGATTTCCTCGTGAAGCGCCTTTGCGAGGATATAGGCGGCACCGCCGTTGATCACGACAACGCCGTCCCCGGTCACAATGAAACTGAGGTTGTTGTTGTGGCCGGAGTTTTCGTATGTCGGCGGCGCTGTTGCGCCGATGGCCGACCAGACATGCGGAATGACCTCCACCGGCTTTGAATACAGCGCGGAGCCGGGATACTGGTCTGCGATGTCTTCGCTTGCCTGCACCGATGCCGCGAGACAAACGGAAAGGAACACGCCCGCAATACGCATCAGGACGCCTCCGGCAGGAAGCGGAAGGTGTCACCGGTGCGCTCGATTTGCCCGATGCCGCCGCCGGGAAGATGAAATCCGGCGACCTGGAGATTGTCGGCAACGATCCGGTCCAGAAGGGCAATCCGCGTGGAGGCGGCGACCTCGGCGTCCTGATCCGCACCGCTCGGCCATTCGGGCCGCATGAAGGCAATGTGATGGTTGCCGATGGCATCCCCGAGGATCAGCACGGCTTGTGAGCCGCTTCGGACCTCGAAACTCATGTGCCCGGGCGTATGCCCCGGGGTCGAGACGGCAAGGACACCCGGCAGGATTTCTTCACCGCCTGAGAAGAACTCGACCGCATCCTCGATGGCCTCAAGACGGCGTTTGGCGCCGACCGCCATGGCGGCGCGGGCGTCACCGATCGTGTTGACGGTCTCAGGGTTCCACCAGTAGTCCCATTCGGCTCGGCCGATCATGTGGGTCGCGTTGGAAAAGAGAGGATCGTCGAATTCATCGAGCAGTCCCCAGATATGATCCGGGTGGGCATGGGTGAACACCACATGCGTGACGTCTTCGGGGGCGATACCTGCCTGCTCAAGCTCTTCTGTCAGCTTTCCGGCAGAGGGCTGGAAGTCGGGTCCCGAGCCGGCATCGAAGAGCACCGTGTTGGGTCCATCCCGATAGAGCGAGACATTGCAATCCGGAGTCAGGGTCTCCTGTGAAATCCCCGCCTTTTCCAGCAAGGGAAGAAGTTGCTCTTGCGGCATCGGATCGAAAATGAAGCCGCCGGGAAGCGTCAGATGTCCGTCACTGATTGTCGTGAGTGTCGCCGGTCCGATCGAAATCTCGGCGAGGGCGAACCGGCTGAGCGGTGCTGCAAGCGGCACGGCGGCACACCCGGACAGAAGGGCACGGCGGGACAGGGACATTGCGCTTCCTCATATAAAATTCTTATATTTGAATATGTATGAAAAAGACCGGTTTCACAAGTCCGATTCAAGGCGATCCCGGTTGAGATTGTCGTTGGATGGCAGCTTGCATCGGCTTTGTTTCCAAACAGACTTCGTTCGTTGCCGGTCCGAAGCGGACGTTCGAGGTCAGCTTGAAAACGGCCCGCTTTGGGCGGGTGACACGTGACGGGTCAATGATATCATCGCAGTCCGCCGGCGCCCCGGACGCTCGGGCAGGTGATGCAAGAAAGATCCCCGGCCGGGACCGCGAACAGGTAGCGCGTTTTGTCCAAGCCCTGATCGATGCAGGTGTGCTGCACTGATTTTTCCCGAAGAATTTACAGAGCGACGCATATCGGTTTGAAGTCGACTTCCGTTGCGACGGAACAAAAGGTTGAGTTTAGCTTTGGGCCGTTTCGATCGTTCAGGGTCCATGCGGGCATAAGTGGGCTTGATACACTGTATGAAACAAGGGTGCGAAAGCAGAAATGGAGTGTCATCTGGCTGTCCGATCTGGGCGGCAAGTGTTAGAACAAAGGCCAGCATGGGATGCCCGCGAGCCGATCCGACTGCCAGGGTTTGACAGTCGCCTGCCGGCCCAATGCCGACGCAGGTGCTCTGCGCGGCGAAGGCCCAATCCGGGTGCCAATCTACAAATAGCGGTAATCAAATTGAATGCCTGTTAAGCTGGCCAAAACGGGGCGGTAATTCATGGATGCAAACAAGGCACAGGCGGATTATTGGGCTTCTCCTGCGGGCCTGAAATGGATTGAACACGAACATGCTCTGGACACCGCGATGGCCGGGATGTTGGACACGATGCTCGATGCAGCCAGCATTGCATCAACGGACCGCATTCTCGATATCGGCTGTGGAACCGGAGCCAGCACGCTCGAAGCCGCCCGGCGGGCTCCGAGCGGGCACGTTCTTGGAGTTGATATCTCTGATCCGCTTCTGCAACGCGCTGCCAACCGGGCGAAAACGGAAGGCGTTGCCAACGCATCCTTTCTGTTGGCAGATGCGCAGACCTGTGACTTTTCAGCCCAGCCCTTCGACCTGCTTGTCTCACGATTGGGTATGAGCTTTTTTTCCGACACCGTTGCGGCTCTGAAGAACCTTTCCAAAGCACTGAATGACAACGGCAAAATGATTTTTGTTTGCTGGGCTTCAGTGGCAAAGAACCCCTGGTTCGCGATCCCCGAACAAGCAGCAGTGAAGAGGCTGGGTGCGCTGGCAAAGGGAGACCCCAATGCGCCGGGTCCAACGGCCTTTGAAGACTGCAAGCGCGTCGCCGATCTGATGGCTCGGGCCGGCGTATCAAATATTGAAGCGCACGAGTTGGACATCGTGCTGACGCCTCCAGGTGGGATAGCCGGTGCTGCGCGTGCCGCAAGCAAGGTGGGCCCTGCAGCTCGCATCATGAAGGCTCACAATGGATCAACAGCTGACGCAACAGCAATTGAAAGTGCGGTAACGGTCGTCTTTGAGAAGTTCAAGGAAGGTGACGCCGCAAAGGTACCTGCCGTGGTCAACCTCTTCGCTTGTTCTCGATGATTGGCGAACCGAGCGATCCCGAAAATGCAAATACACCAGACGTTGGGTCCGTCCGCAAAACGGACCTTCGTTGAAACCGGAGCGAACGTCCTGTCTCCGTCTTCGCGCGGCAGAGCGGGCCTTTTGCCCGGTCAAGCGCGGTGATGCTGCGAGGTAAAGCCATTTTGCCGTCCTTTGTACTTGGCCGTTTTAGCCATCTGCCATGTCGCGAAAGGCTCGAAAATGAACCAGCCCAAGTTGCAGCTTTCAGCAAATTACTCCAATGTCTGCGATCAATTACTGGTTTTATTGCTTGTTCTTTCCGAGAGGTGAAGCAATTGAAGTTTCACAAACTGTATTGCGACTCCCAAGGTGAGAGCCACTGGGAAGATATTGAGGTTGAACTGCAAGAAGAGACCTTTGCGCCCCCCGCACAGGCAATCGAGATTTCTGCGCCCGAGATCGTGAAGAAAACTATGTTTTTGAGGTTGAAGTCGGGTTGGAACGAACCAGTTCATCCAACTCCTGTCGCCCAAAAGCTCATATGCCTCTCGGGTACTGTGCGCGTGACCGCCAGCGACGGAGAGTCCAGGGACATTGGCCCAGGTGATGTTTGGCATATGGAGGACAAGCACGGTAAAGGTCACCACACTGCCGTCACGAGCGAAGAGGATTTTCTTTCCGTAATCGTTCAATATGAGTGAGTGTCAGTGGCACCAAGCAGAAGTCTATTACCTACGTAGCCAGGCAGGCTTTCGCCATTTTCCAGATTAGCTTCGCTGTGTCCACCACTCGATCATTCATTCGATCGGCAGCGAACGTCCGCTTTCTGAAGTGAATTCGAGGTAGTCCGGCTTTCACGGAAAGTGTTTTCAGCCACGCAACCAAACCATGCGAGTGAACAACCTTTTTGGAATCCACGCCTAGGGACGCGACCCTGAGCTCAAATCGTTCAACGCGTGTCCCGCTCACTTCATCAAGATGCGCGCAGCCGCGTTTCGGGCGTGGGTCGCAACGCCCGGATCGCGCGTAATCAGCGCGGCAACGATGGCGCCGTCAATCAGAAGTGCAAGTTCATGGGTCAGACCTTCCGGGTCCTGCGGCCTGGCTTCCTTTGCAAGTTCGCGGATCTTGTCCAGCACGATCTTCTTGTGACGGAGCGCGATCTCACGCATCCGGTCGTCCTCCTTGTCGTGCTCACCGACGGCGTTTATGAACGGGCAGCCGAAGAAGCTCTCTTCGGCGAACCATTCGCGCAGGACATCGAAGAGATTGACCAGCTTGTTGGTGGCATCTCCCGGAATGGCGTCCACCTTGGCGACGAACCAGTCCCGCCACAGGCTTCCCTCGCGTTCGAGCACCGCTTCGACGAGCCCCTCTTTTGATCCGAAGGCCTTGTAAAGAGTCGTCTTGGCTGTTCCGGCAGCAGCGACCACCGCGTCGACGCCGGTGACATTGATACCCTGGCGGCAAAAGAGGTCGCAGGCAGCGAGCAACAACCGTTCCCGAGCGCCCGAGCGCTCCGGATCGGACAAAAACGAAGGAGACAGTGCGTCGGTCAAGGGGCACCTTCTTCAGAAAAAGCATACAGATCTGTAGCCTTCTTTATCCGACCAATGCGTCAAACTCAAGCTGTCACGACCACGTTTCAGGTGTACCCGGAGTACACCAGACTTAATTTTAGGCGCTGTTGATTGCTTGTGTTGCGGCTGAATTGGGCACTCTTTAAAGCGAGCTTTGCGTCTCTCCGCTCTAACTCTCTCGACTCGCTCGCAAATCAGCGCTTTGGGCAATTTGGCACGACTCGTGCTTACGAGGAAACAGACCTGTTTGTTTTCTTTGGCACGCGCCAGACGTTGAACACAGAGAGCCGGAGCTTTGCATGACCTTCAAGGGTGCGCATATCCAAGCGAGCGGAATAGGCCACACCTACAAGCGTGGCGGCATGAAAGCGCTGGACGGAATAGAGCTGGAGATCCAGCCGGGCGAGGCCATCGCCTTTGTCGGGCGCTCGGGCTGCGGAAAGTCGACGCTGCTGCACATTCTGTGCGGCCTGTCGCAACCGACCGCCGGCACTGTTTCCATCGACGGCGCAACCGTAACCGGGCCGAACCCGTCCTGGGTCATGATGTTTCAGGCGCCAAGCCTTTATCCCTGGATGAGCGTCGAGCAGAATGTGTCGCTCGGCCTTCGCTTCAACAACCGGATGAACGAAGCATCGCGGCGCGTGCCCGAACTTCTCGATTTGGTCGAACTCTCCGAATTCGCCAAGCGCAACGTGCAGGACCTTTCAGGTGGACAGCAGCAACGCGTTGCACTTGCCCGCTCGCTGATGCTGAGCCCGCGTGTGCTGCTTCTCGACGAGCCTCTGTCTGCGCTCGATGCCTTCACACGCCATGCGCTTCAGCGAGACATCAGGCGGATCGCCCGGTCCATGGGGATCACGTTGATCATCGTCACGCATGACATCAACGAAGCGGTGATGATGGCGGACCGTGCCTTTGTCATGCAGGCCGAACCCGGCCGGGTCCATTCGGTTGTCACGAACCCGATCGAGGGTGAGCGAACACCCTCCAGCGCGGAATTCGCTTCCGTGCGGAGCGAACTCGTTACCGCCTACGAACAGGCCGCAGGACTGGAAATGGCAGACGCTACCAGACATTCGGCTTCCATTCCGCTCGCGCAGACGGGAAGGGCGGCTATCCGGGCCGTTAATTGACTGCGGCGCGGCACGTTTCAACAAAGAGGGGACATCATGGTCAAGGACACGAACGGACGCGACAAAAACGACGATACCGATCTGGATTGGGATGACGACTACATTGCCTCGGACTTCTCCCGCCGCCAGACACTGGACATGTTTGCAGCTGGCGGCCTGATGGCCGCACTTGCGCCGCTGATCGGCGGGCTGTCATCACCTGCCTTTGCGAGTGCAGACGATGAAGTCGTCAAGATCGGTTATCTTCCGATCACCGACGCCACAGCTCTTCTGGTCGCGCATGGCATGGGCTACTTCGAGGAGGAAGGTCTCAAGGCCGACCGCCCGACACTGATCCGCGGCTGGTCGCCGCTTGTCGAAGGCTTCGTGTCCAACAAATTCAACCTTGTGCACTTCCTGAAACCGATCCCGGTCTGGATGCGTTACAACAACAAGATCCCGGTCAAGTTGATGGCCTGGGCACATACCAACGGGTCAGCGCTGGTCGTCGGCGGGCATACGGACATCACCGATTTCAGCCAGCTCGGAGGAAAACAGGTTGCCGTGCCGTTCTGGTACTCCATGCACAACATCGTGCTGCAATACGCCTTGCGCAAGTCCGGCGTCACGCCGGTCATCAAGGCTGAGGGTGAAGCCCTTGCTCCCAACGAGTGCAATCTGCAAATTCTGCCGCCACCCGAAATGCCGGCTTCGCTTGCCAGCCGCAAGATCGATGCGTTCATCGTTGCCGAGCCCTTCAACGCCATGGGCGAACTCAAGGCCGGCGGCCGGGTCCTGCGTTTCACCGGCGACATCTGGAAGAACCATCCCTGCTGCGTGATCTGCATGCATGAACAGGCAACCAGCGAAAAGCAGGAATGGACCCAGAAAGTCATGAACGCCGTCGTCAAGGCGCAGATTTTCGCATCTCAGAACAAGGCCGAGGCTGCCCGGCTGATGTCGAAGGACGGTGAAGGCTATCTGCCGATGCCGGCGCCGATCGTCGAGCGTGCCATGACGCTCTATCAGGATGACAGCGGTTACATTGACACCGGTGCGATCAAGCACGCGGAAAGCTGGGGGAATGGCCGGATCGACTTCCAGCCCTGGCCCTATCCCTCCGCAACGCGGCTGATCGTTGAGGAGATGAACAACACGGTTGTCGGAGGGGACACGACCTTCCTCAAGGATCTCGACCCGCAATTCGTGGCCGATGATCTCGTGGAATACAGCTACGTGAAGAACGCCCTGGAGAAGTTCCCCGAATGGAAAAACGATCCATCGGTCAACCCTGGTGATCCGTTCAACCGCGAGGAGATCCTCGAGCTGTGAGCCAGTCGTCTCTGATTGCGGACGAAGTATCGGCGGTCCCGGTCTCGGAAACGAGTCCCGAGGCTGCCGAGAAAGAAACACAGCGGTCCGGGCCGGGCTGGATCGTCCGTCAGTTGGAAGGGCTTGCCTACGCCATCGGTGGCATGCTGCTGCTGCTGGCCGTCTGGTGGATTGGCGGCTGGCTGGTTCAAAACAATCCGAGATTGTTTGCTTTCGCCGATTTCGCACCAGTCCCGGCCTTTGCAAGGCTCGGCGATATGCTCTGGAGCGGCGAAGCGTATCAGATGACCATGCCGAGCCTCTACAGGATCGGCGCCGGTCTTCTCTGGGCCATTGTCCTCGGGGTGCCGGTCGGCATCCTGATCGGCTGGTTCGCTCAGGCCAGGAAGCTGACCAACATCCCGTTCCAGTTCCTCAGGATGATCTCGCCGCTTTCCTGGATGCCGATTGCTGTCATGGCGTTCGCCACTTGGGACGGCGCGATCGTCTTCCTGATCTCGGTCGCTGCCATTTGGCCGATCCTGTTTTCAACGGCCGCCGGTCTTCGCCGGGTCGATCCTGCATGGTTCAAAGTGGCCCGCAATCTGGGAGCACGGCCATGGCACATGCTCTTCACAATTATTCTGCCGGCCATTTCGCAGGATATCCTGACCGGCATCCGGCTTGCGCTTGGCGTCGCCTGGATCGTGCTGGTCCCGGCGGAGTATCTCGGGGTCACCTCCGGGCTCGGCTACGCGATCAACGATGCACGCGACACGCTGGAATACGACCGGCTCGCCGCAACCGTGATCATTATCGGAACCATCGGATTTCTATTGGACTTCCTCTGTCAGCAGGCCATCGCGCGTCTCAGCTGGCACCGGGAAGACTAAACCAGGCTCTCAACACATGGGGCCAATGCAAAGGAGAGAGAAATGTCCAGTCAACCCGCAACCGTCCTGACCGGATGCCTTGCACCCATCGACAAGGATGGGCTTGAAGGCTTGATCGAAAAGGGCAAGGCCGACCCGAAAGCGGTCAAGACGCTCAAGTGCAAGACTGTCGCGGAAGGCAAGTTCAGGCATGCGAACTACATTCGCGATCTGGAACCTTACATCGTCGACGAACCGCCGGGCCTTCTTGGCGACGACACGGCTCCGAACCCGTCCGAGGCCTCCCTGGCGGCTCTTGGCTCCTGCATTGCCGTCGGCCTGCACGCCAATGCAATCCACCGCGGCATCACGATCAACTCCCTTGAGGTGGAACTTGAAGGCGATCTCAACATCACGGCTGTCTGGGGCACCGGCGACGTCAGCGAGAAGCCGGTCGGCTTCACCGATGTTCGCCTGATCGTTCACATGGACGCCGACGCTCCCCAGGAGACCATCGACGAGTTGATTGCACATGTGTGCCAGTGGTCGCCGGTGTTCAACACCTTCTCGCGTCCCGTCAACATGGTTGCGCAGTCTGCATGAAACACAGCGCCCGCCGTCTCTGGCGGCGGGTTTCGCCAGCGTTTGTGAATACCGATAGAAGGTGAGTGGTTCCATGAATATTCAGCCCATGCCCATTGCCGCATCAGCGATGGAAGAGCCGTCGATTGTTGACGAAGTCGCCAGCCTGGCCGCGTCTGATCTCGCGCCACTTGTTCTGGATATCGACCAGAAGGGGCACTATCCGGAAGCATTCATGCGGGCGATCGGCAGGCTCGGTGCGTATCGCCCCCACGCTTCAATGGATGGCGGTACGCCGGATCTGGAAACCTCGATCCGGGCAATGTCGGCGGTGAGCGAACACTGTACCTCGACGGCGTTTTGCGTCTGGTGTCAGGATGCGCTCGCCTGGTACATCGCCACCAGCGAAAACGACTACCTGAAACAGACGATCGGCAAGGACCTTACGAACGGCCAGGGGCTGGGAGGAACGGGTCTTTCGAACCCGATGAAGACGATTTTCGGTATCGAAAAGCTCAAGCTGAAGGCCGAGAAAGTCGATGGCGGGTATTCCGTGACCGGTACGTTGCCCTGGGTTTCGAACCTTGGGGACAGTCATCATTTCGCTATCGTTTTTGCAGTGCCCGGTGACACGCCCAGGATGGTCATGGCAGTTGCCGAATGTTTCGGCGAAGGCGTCAAGATCATCGCTAACGACGAGTTCGTTGCGATGGATGGCACCCGGACATTCGCAATTCAGTTCCGGAAGGCCTTTATTCCGGAAAAGCACATCCTCGCCGATCCGGTGACTGACTATATTCCGCGTATCCGGGCGGGTTTCATCCTGCTTCAATCCGGTATGGCGTTCGGCCTTATCAAGAACTGCATAGACCTGATGGAGCAGGCCGGTAGAACGCTGTCGCATGTGAATTGTTACCTGCCCGAACAGCCGGACTATTTCCGGAAGAGGCTCGCCGAGCTTGAAACGGAAGTGTTTGAACTGTCAAAAACGCCTTTCGAGAAAGACCCGGCCTATTTCATTCGTGTCATCAAGGCACGGCTGGCTGCGGGTGAATTGTCCGTCGCCGCGGCCAATGCCGCAATGCTCCATTGCGGCGCCCGGGGCTATGTCCGCCAGGGAGCCGCGCAACGCCGGCTCCGCGAAGCCTATTTCGTTGCAATCGTGACCCCGGCGACCAAGCAGCTCCGCAAGATGCTCGCGGATTTTGGCGCGGCCTGAAAGCCGCAATCCCCGGAAAGAACTCCAGAGAAGTTACAGAGTGAAAAGGAGAACCGTATGACTGACACTCCCTTGATCAGCCCCGCCGAAGTCGCGCAACTGATGGAGACGGAGCCCTGTGTCGTCATCGACACGCGGGACCCGGATTCTTACGCGGCCGGCCACATTCCGGGGGCTGTGAACGTGCATGACATTTTCACTTATCTGGCGACGTCTTCGCCGGAGGGGATCGCGGAACTCAAGGGCAAATTCGAAGAGGCCTTTGGTGCGGTCGGTCTTTCCGGTTCAGAGACGGCGATCATCTACGAGCAATCCATGAACTCCGGTTTCGGTCAGTCTTGCCGGGGCTATTTCCTGCTCCAGTATCTGGGCTATCCCAAGATCGCGGTTCTGCACGGCGGCTTCGAGGCCTGGACGGCCGCTGAAATGCCCGTCTCTTCCGATGCGGTGGCACCTGAACCCAAACCCTTCCCGTCCTCGGAGACCGGCATGGGCCTGATGATGGGGGTCGAGGACATGCTTGAGGCGGTGAAGGACGAAAGCGTCGTCAAACTCGACGTCCGCGACATTGACGAATGGATCGCAGAAAGTTCCTCGCCGTACGGTAAGGATTTCTGCCCGCGCAAGGGCCGTATCCCCGGCGCGAAATGGATCGAGTGGTATCGCATGATGAAACCGACACCGTCCGGCCCGATGATCAAGAGCAAGGAGGAGGTGCTGGCGGAATGCGCGACGGTCGGCATCATGCCGGATACGCCGGTTGCGCTCTACTGTTTCAAGGGTGCGCGCGCGTCCAACACCTATCTCGCGCTCAAGGAAGCCGGGGTAAAGGACGTGAAGATCTATTTCGGCTCCTGGAATGAATGGTCCCGCGACCCGGCTCTGCCGATCGAAGAAGGGTTGCCCTACTAAGCGCAGTCGTACACGGCGCGGGACTTTGGCCCGCGCCGTTTTCTTGCAGTCTTGCACTAAACCTTAGCAACAGCATCCGTCGCAGCTTCAGGCGGCGATGACGGGCAGCGCTCATGGAAACCATCACATACTTCTATGCTCCCATTTCCGGATACGCCTACCTCGGTGAAAAACGGCTGATGGGGATCGCGGCTGAAGCCGGTGCGAAGGTCGATTTTCAGCCCGTCGACATCCAGAAGGTGTTTGCGGCGGCGGGAGCCACCCCGCCACCCAAACAATCCCAGACGCGCCTCAATTATCGCTTCATGGATTTGCGGAGGAGCGCCGAACGGCTTGGCTTGCCGATCAATCCAAAGCCGAAACACTGGCCTGTTCCAGCAGAATTGCCTGCGCGCCTTGTTCACGCGGCGCAGGCGCTCGCGATGGAACCTCACATCGTTTCATTTGCCATGCTCGAGGCGGTCTATGCGCGGGAACTGAATCTGTCGGATCATGATGTGGTCGAGGAACTGGTTCACTCCTTGCCCCTCGATGGCGGAGCATTGTGGACGGAAGCAACGGGTGACGAAGCTGCGAAGCGATATGTGAGCGCCACCGAAGCGGCAATCGCACAGGGTGTTCCCGGCTCGCCGACCTATGTCCTTGAAGGCGAGATGTTCTTCGGGCAGGACAGGCTTGATATGCTGGCCTGGCGACTGGGTGTTACAGATCCGCCCGTCAGCGCGGTCTCGGCTTAAGTCAAAGGTTTCAAGATCGCCGGGAAACGGTGATCCTGGAAGACGCTGCTGTGGAGCGCACGCGCATCGGCATTCACAAATGCCTGAGTTCTACAATCCGAGGTCACTCAGACCGGGATGATCGTCGGGCCGGCGGCCTTGCGGCCAGTGAAACTTTCTTTCCTCTTCCGTGATCGGAACATCGTTGATGCTGGCATGCCGGACCGCCATATAGCCTTCTGCATCGAACTCCCAGTTCTCGTTTCCGTATGACCGGAACCAGTTCCCATCTGCGTCATGCCACTCATATGCAAAACGCACCGCGATCCGGTTTTCGGTGAACGCCCACAGTTCCTTGATCAGGCGGTATTCAAGTTCCTTTGCCCATTTGCGGGTCAGGAACGCTTCGATCTGCGCGCGGCCGACCGGGAACTCGGATCTGTTGCGCCAGCGGCTGTCCGGTGTGTAGGCCTGAGCAACCTTTGCCGGATCGCGGCCGTTCCAGCCGTCTTCCGCGGCACGTATCTTGGCAATCGCCGTTTCACGGGAAAAGGGCGGAAAGGGAGGTCGGCTCATGAGAATTTCTCCTGGGATTGGAACAAGACAGATTAGAGGCGTCTCACGAGACCGAGTACGAAGAGCGCACCGATCGACGTTGTGACGATGCCGATTGGCAGTTCCTGCGGACTGAGGATTGTCCGTGCGACGATGTCACTCGACAGCAGGATCGCGGCCCCCAAAATGGCAGACAGGATCACCAGATTGGCATGCAGCGGCCCGGTCAGGCTGCGGGCGAGATGCGGTACCATCAGCCCGACGAAGCCGATCACGCCCGTGATGGAAACAAAGGCGGCGGTGGCAAAGGCGCAGACAAGAAACGTCGCTCTGCGCAGCCATTCCACATCAACGCCAAGAGTGGCGGCAGTTTCGTCCCCTGCCAGCAAACTGTCGAACTGACGGTGACGCAGAAGCGCAAACACAAACACGGCAAGAAACCCGACCAGTGCGATCGGAAGCAGGTTCCACCGCGCCAGTCCCAGGCCGCCGAGCGTCCAGAACAGGACAGAATGCGCGGCACGCTGATCTCCTGCAAACACCATGTAGTTCGTCAGCGCCATGAACAGAAACGATACGGCGAGGCCCGCAAGGATGAGTCGCGCCGGTCCGCCCGGCAAAAGTTTCGACACCAGGACCAGAACAATGACCGACGCCATCATGCCACCCATGAAGGCTGCCAGCGGCAGCGTCCAGAAGCCGAGAACATCGCCTGTGACCGTGATTACCAGGACCGCACCGGCCGCTGCGCCCGACGACAGACCAAACAGGAAAGGGTCGGCAAGGTCGTTGCGGGTCACGGTTTGCAGCAGGCAGCCGACGACACCCAATCCGGCTCCGGCGAGGATCGCCAGGAGCGCGCGGGGAAGACGAAGATCAACAACGATGCGGTCGAGCGGTGAAATGCCCTGGGACGTCTGTCCTGTGACCGCGTTGACAAGAGCGTCGACCACCATGGGAATGCCCAGTGATACTGACCCGACGGCGATTGCGATGAGTGCAAGCCCAACGAGAAGCGCGAGCCCCATCAGGATCCAATAGGTTGGTTTCAATGCCAAAGCCGGGTCAGAAATTCATAGGTGTGCCAGGACCCTCAGAACGAGCCTGGATACATCGCCTCTGCGATCTTCGAAATGGCTGCAATATTGGAGGGTCCGGGCGTCAGTTCTTCATAGCGCAAAGGGACATAGCGCTCGTTTTGAACGGCGTCTGTCAGGGACATGATCGGATGTTCTTTCAGGAACTTCATCAGCCCTTCAGCACCGGAGCCATCCTGATAATCGAGCAGGACGAGAAACTGCGGATTGGCCGCAGCAACGGCTTCCCAGGACGTTGTGCCCCAGCTGGTTTCCATGTCGCTCATGACGTTCTTGCCGCCGGCTGCTTCGATCATTGCCGTGGTGATCGCATACCGCCCGGCCGTGAAGGGCTTGTCCGTGCCGCTATCATAAAGAAAGACCCGCAGTCTGTTTTCGTCCGGGATTGCGGTGTCGATTTCGAGCAGATCCGATTTCCAGCCTGCGACAAGCACTTCGGCCTCCTCTTTCTTGTCGAAGACTGTTCCGAGCCGCACCATGTCGTCGAAGAGAAGATCCATTGAAGCGACCGGGCGGTCTTCGTGAAGATGCACGCAGCTTTCCGTCAGAACGAGTGTCTGGATGCCCTGTGCTTCCAGCGTGTCCGGGGTGACTTCACCGCCTGGCCGCATTCCGTAGTACCAGCCTGCAACAAACAGGTCCGGTGAAGCGGCGATAAGGTTTTCCATGGTCGGATACTTCGGAGCAAGTTCCGGAATATCACCGCGTTGTTCGTCAAATTCCGGACTTGTCTTGTACCAGCCCGTGATGCCGGTGAGGCCGACAATCTTTTCCTGAAGACCAAGTGCAAAGGCCATTTCGGACATGTTGATGTCGTGGACGACAACTCGCTCCGGAACACCTGCGAATGTCAGTTCGGTGCCGCAATTGTCGACGGTGACCGGTTCGGCCAACGCGGAGGTTGCAAGAAGCGCCAGGGGGGCTGCCATCAAAAGTGCTTTCATTGGAAACGGCCTTTCGGGTTGGTTGGAAAGTCGGTGAGGCTCAAGTTGCGCGTCCGGACAATTGGAACGTCCAGAACCGGAATCGATGCTCCGCTTACGGGATTTGGCAGGCGATGCAGATCGACATCGAATACGGCACGGACGCGTTCGCTGGTGAGCGCTTCGATCGGTGTGCCAAGAGCGATCAGGCGGCCGTTTTCAAGAACCGCGACGTGATCGGCAAAATCATCCACGAGCGTGAGGTCGTGTAAGGATGCAACGACGGCGATCCCCAAAGACGCGACCAGACTCAGCAACTCTCCTCTGGCGCTCGGGTCAAGATGATTGGTCGGCTCATCCAGAACCAGAAGGGACGGGCGTTGGCAGAGTGCTCTTGCGAGCATCGTTCTCTGCCGCTCGCCGCCGGACAGGTTCTGCATTTTCCGGCTTGCGAAGCCCTCAAGGCCGACAATGCCAAGGGCCTCATCGACCCGTTCATCCTGAGTGCCCGGTTTCAGGCTGCCGTGCGGCATTAGACCCAGGGCAACATATTGTTTCACGCTGAGCCGCCCGTCGGGTTCGCTTGACTGACCCACATAGGCGATGTGGCGGGCACGCTCGTGGCAACTGAAGCCCTCCATGGGTGCGCCGTTCAGCTTGACGTCGCCGTGATCAGCGCGCGTCAGGCCGGCGATCATCCTGATCAGACTGGTTTTGCCGGCGCCGTTTCGGCCCACAAGCGCGAGAATTTCACCCGGCATGACGGACAGCGTGACCCTGTCGACGAGCCAGATTGCCTCGCTCTTTGACGACTTCGTGGTGTGAAAAGAGGCAGCGTTCAGTTCGAGGACGGGTGACAGGGGACAATATGCATTCATCACAAGTTACCTGCCATCCCGGGACGTTGAGGAAATCTTCTTCGGGTACTCACCCGCGCCGAACGCCGGTATCCGCGCAAGCGTCTTGTTGAGCAGGGCGATCGGGCGCTCTGTCGCATTGCACCAGCCCGTCTCAAGCTGGGCATACTGGTGAGCGAACCGGACAAGTGCGTCGAGACTGCCGTCAGGATCGATGTCTCCGAAAAGATATCCCGCCTTTCCATCGGCCTGGTAAGCGACCGTGCAGGGACGTTTGCACCCGGCCATGCATTCGACCCCGGAGAGTTCAAAGGTTCCGGAACACGGTTTCTCGTCGAGTGCCTTTTGCAGTCTGGAGATCAGACGTGCGCCGGGTGATGTAGTTACCTTACCGCTTGGTTCGCTCGTCGCGTCCGCTCGCTCGCGGCACCTGGTGCAGATATGGATCCTGTGCGTCGTGACTGTACTCAAGTCCCTGTGCTTTCCGTGATACGCGCTTCAATCGTTACCCGTCATGCGGGGAGGTTTTCGGCAGGTTTGCCAACCGCCAGGCGCTGCTATTGCACTTTCAGCTCTCCCACGGTGATGAGGTCGAGCGTTCCCGAGCGTGTCCCGGCGGCAAGCACCTCGCCGCCCTTGACCCAGTCCAGCGCCGAAATTTCCTGATCGTCCGCAATACGCGCGTACGCGGCTTCGCCCTTTTGAAGCCCGCCGATCAATACGGTTCCGGTGGTGTAACCGCCGGCAACGAGTCTGCGGTTTGGATGCGAAGCGACGCTGGTCACGCGGCCTGAATAGACATACCCGATCTCCACGGGAGGAAGCCGGCCAGGTCCCACATCACCGAATGGCCATGCAGTGATGACATCGGCGCCGGAACACACAAGTTTCGCCGGACCATTGTCGGGACCGGTCCATTCGAGCTCGTGTATTTTTGCCGGATAACCGCCCAGCCGATAATCTTTGCCGCTCACAAGGTCCCAGACATGAAGCTCGCGTTCCTGCGTCGCAGATACGACAAAGCGGCCGTCCGGCGACCATGACACGCCGATATGGTACCCCTTCCAGCGCAGGATTTCGCCATTGCCGGAACCGTCCAGCGGCCACAAGGTAATGCCGTCGTAGTGGCTGACGGCAAGCCGCCTTCCGTCCGGTGAAAATGCCAGCCCGGACAGGCTGCTCGGGTGCTCGGTAAACTGAAAGTCGCTTGCCCCGGCTTCACTGGCGCCGGTCGGCAACACGAAGGCCGTTTTGCCGGATACGAATGCGATGTATCCGGTTTTCGGCGCAGTTGTGAGTGACGAAAGCCACTGGCCGCTTGAAGAAAACAATAGGCTATTGGCACCCGAACTCAGGTCGTGCGCGTAGAGTTTGTTGTCCTGCGCGATGGAGTAGAGAGTGTTCTCCAGTCCCGCCAGACCTGTTACGGCCGCGCCATGGGCGGTCAGATCCGGGCCGGTAAGCCCATCACCGCCGAAAACGGCCAGACCGCCATTCCCAAGACCGACCGCGACACCGCAACCCGCCAGATCACATGGCAGTCCCTTGATCGCCGTGACATTTGCCGCAACACCCAGCCGTTGATGGGCGATGCCGTGGGCAACGCGGGTCGTGCCCTGGTCAACAGCGCCCGGGAGCGGCATCGGCATTTCGGTCTCCGGAACAGCCGAAAGGGTCATGCTGCCTCCCGGGCCACGGCACAGCCGGAAAACGCCTCGCTGAGCTCCGCTTCATCAAGATTGCGACCTATGAAAACAAGCCGGCTTACCGGCGCAGGTGTTTCCCAGGCTGCTCCCCATTCGGAATCCATGACCATGTGAACGCCCTGAAAGACGTAGCGGCGCTCATCGCCGGCGATTTTCAGGATGCCCTTGCTGCGGAAAATATCAGTGCCGCGCTCGCGGATCAGCGTTCGCATCCACTCGGAAAACCGTCTCGCATCGATGGGTTCATTGCAGGTGAGAGAAACGGAGGTGATGCTGTCGTCATGCTCGTGGTCTTCCGGGTCTTCTTCCAGAAAGCCCGGCTCCAGTTCGAGCAGCTTCTGCAGGTCGAATGATCCCTGATCGAGGATCTCGGCGAGATCAACGCCGGACTTGCTCGTCGTGAACAGGCGCGCATGCGGATTAATCTGGCGAACCTTTGACTTGACCGCTTCCAGCCCGGCCTCATCGATAAGGTCAAGCTTGTTGATGATCAGAACGTCGGCAAAGGCAACCTGTTCCTCGGCCTCGTGCTGACTGTCGACCTTGCTCAGGAAATGTTTGGCGTCGATCAGCGTGACGACGGTGTCGAGCGTGACGCGGTCCCGCAAATCGTCGTCGACGAAGAAGGTCTGGACGACCGGGCCGGGATCGGCCAGGCCCGTGGTCTCGACAAGGATTCCGTCGAAATCCTCCGCACGATCCATCAAGCCCGAGAGAATGCGGATCAGATCACCCCGAACCGTGCAGCAGATGCAGCCGTTGTTCATCTCGAAGATCTCTTCCTCGGCATCGAGCACCAGTTCGTTGTCGATCCCTTCTTCACCGAACTCGTTGACGACCACAGCATAGCGTTTGCCGTGCTTTTCCGTGAGAATGCGGTTCAACAGCGTTGTCTTGCCGGCTCCAAGGTAGCCCGTGAGAATTGTCACAGGTGTCTTGCCGGATGAGCCCTTGACGGGCACCGTGCGTGCATCGTCCTGGCATACGTCCTCCGCGCAAGTTGAACCACCGGATTCGTTGAGGATTTCTGACATGGCTTACGAGCTCCCTTGAAGTGATGATTGCCTGGTTCAGTACGTTTTGTAGGGGAGGAACTTGCCCGACATCGTAACCTTGACGCGGTCGCCCTTCGGATCCGGGATACGGCTGATATCCATATCGAAATCGATGGCGGACATGATGCCGTCTCCGAACTCTTCCTCGATCAGGCCCTTCATCGTGGTTCCGTAGATCATCACGATTTCATAAAGCCGGTAGATGAGAGGATCGGTCGGAACGGAACTTGGCAGCGAGCCGCGATAGGGCACGGTCATCAGCTGGGCAATCTCCTCTTCGGAGAAGTTGATCCCGATGGCCGCACCGGCTGCTTCGGCCTGTTCCTTGGAAAGTGAAATCTGGCCAAGCAGAGCTGCTGTCGTCCATTCCTTTGACTGGCCGACGGACTCTGCAATCTCGCTCCACTTCTTGCCGTTCAGGGTTTTGTAGGCGACAATTTTTTCGGTTAGTTCTTCACGCGAAATCATGATGCTTTCTTCTCCTGTGTCGCCGAAGCGTCGTTAGACGGTAAGGTTTGCTCGCCGCTGCTGCCTGATGCGGCCGCCGGGCGGGCGATGGGGGGATTGCGGGGATCGAAATCGGCAGCGGATATTTCCGCGGCGAAATTCTTCGACCGGTTGACCAGAAATTCGATCAGGTGATTGCGCATCGGATAGTAGTTTTCATGCGTGTGCATGTCGGATCGCGTGCGGCTCTTGGGCAGGGTGTTTTCAACGATCTCGCAAACCCGTGCTTCCGGACCATTCGTCATGAGCACGATCCTGTCTGCAAGCAGGATCGCCTCGTCGATATCGTGCGTGATCATGAAGGACGTCTGGTTGGTCGCCTTGCAGATCGTGACGAGTTCATCTTGAAGGCTGCCTCGCGTCAGGGCGTCAAGTGCCGAGAAAGGTTCGTCCATCAAGAGGATCTTCGGTTCGATGGAGAAAGCGCGCGCAATGCCGACGCGCTGTTTCATGCCGCCGGAAAGCTGCGCGGGTTTCTTGTCCTCGGATCCTGTCAGATGCACCATGTCGATGTATTTCTGGCATTGCTTGCGCACGTCGGCGCTGCTCCAGCTCGGCCAGCGGGATTCAACGGCAAAGGCAATGTTGGTCATGGCCGACATCCATGGCATCAGCGCATGCCCCTGAAATACGACGGCCCGGTCAAGGCTCGGTCCGGAGATCTCTTTGCCATCGACGATCACGTGACCGGAGGAGGGACCGTCGAGGCCCGCCAGAATGTTCAGGAGAGTGGTCTTGCCGCAGCCTGAGTGGCCTATGAGACACACGAACTCACCTTCGGCGACCGTGAAACTGACGTCTCCGAAAATCTGAGTTTCGCCCTTGTCTCCGGGATTGGGAAACCGACGTTCCAGCCCCTCGACCTGGATCATCTTGCGCGCAGGGGTGTCGGGCTTATCGGCCATTTCGGTTCCTTGGGAGACGGAGTTCGACTTGGGAGGCGTGAATTGGATCGGTGCTTCGGACATGGGGCGGCCTATTCCGCGTAGGCGACGAGTTTCGCCGCGTGCGCCAGAAGGATATCCAGGAACATGCCGACCAGGCCGATAAAGACGATCGCGGACACCACGCCCGTGATCGACAGGTTGTTCCACTCGTTCCAGACGAAGTATCCGATCCCCGTGCCGCCAACGAGCATCTCGGCGGCAACGATCACCAGCCAGGCGATACCGATCGAAATGCGCATGCCTGTGAGGATCGTCGGAGCCGCCGCCGGCAAAATGACGCGGAACGCCGTTCGAAGCGGACTGACTTCGAGCGTTTTTGCAACGTTCAGCCATTCCTTGCGCACATTGGCAACACCGAAGGCCGTGTTGATCAGCATCGGCCAGATCGAGCAAATGAAAATCACGAAGATCGCGGACAGGCTGGAGTCCTTGATCGTGTAGAGAGCCAACGGCATCCAGGCGAGCGGGGACACCGGTTTCAAAAGCTGGATGAAGGGATTTAGCGCCTGATAAATGACGGGGCTCATGCCGATCAGAAAGCCGAGCGGGACGGCAAGCAATGCGGCGAGACCGAACCCGGTCAGCACCCGGAACAGCGAATAGGCCAGCTGAATTCCGATGCCCTTGTCATTTGGACCGGCATCGTAGAACGGATCTGAAATATGCTGCCAGAGCTCTGCACCGACTTCGTGCGGTTTCGGCAAGGCGCTGTCGCCTTCGGTCGCCTGTTTGCCCAGCAGCGCGGCATATTCGGGATCCAGGCCTTCCGCGGCAGGCCCTTGCTGCGCCACCACGAGCATGTGCCAGCCGAAAAGAAACAGCAGCAGGATCACGATGGACAACAGTCCTGCCTTCAGTCCGAAATTGTTCGTCGTTGTCATGCCCGCTCTGCTCTTTCTCTTGGTCTGGTTTGACCGGGCGGCGACAGAGCCGCTGCCCGGATCAGGTTCTTGATCAGGTCCGCTTGATGGCGAAACTTTCGATGTAGGCGTCCGGTTCGGCCGGATCGAAGGTTTTGCCCATGATCGTGTGGGACTTGTAGGTGATGTCCGGCGGGGTCTGCCCCATCTCCTTCATGACGGCCTGCGCATCTGTCGCCAGGTAGACCTGTTCGGAGATGTCCTTGAAGTTGATATCCCCTTCGATGTAACCCCAGCGCTTCATCTGCGAGAGGATCCAGACCGAGAACGAGTGGTAGGGGAACGGATCGAAGTCGATCCGGGTCGGCTCGTTCCTCACCTTGCCGAGGCCATCTGCGAAACGGCCCGTGAGCACCTGCTGCACGACCGTTGTCGGCTGGTTCAGGTAGTTCTTCGGCGAGATCGCTTCGGAGATTTCAGGGCGGTTCGACAACTCCTGGGAATAGGCCGTTGCATCCAGGATCGACTTGAACAGCGCAAGGAACGTGTTCGGCGTCTCGTCGATGAACTTCTGGCTGGCAGCGAATGCGCAGCACGGATGACCGTCCCAGATCTCTTTCGTCAGCTTGTAGATGAAGCCGACACCGTCAAACACGGCGCGCTGGTTGAAGGGATCAGGAGAGAGATATCCGTCGAGGTTGCCCGCCGACAGGTTGGCGACCATCTCCGGCGGCGGCACCACGCGGATCTGGATGTCCTTGTCAGGGTCAAGCCCGGCTTCCGCGACATAGTAGCGAAGCAGGAAGTTGTGCATCGAGTACTCGAACGGGACCCCGAAGGTGAAACCTTTCCACTTCGTCGGGTCCTGCTTGTCGAGGTGCTTGTTTGCCAGGGTAATCGCCTGGCCGTTGATGTTCTCGACCGCCGGCATTGTCCACGGAACCGAGGTGGAACCAGCACCGACCGTAATTGCAAGCGGCATTGGCGTCAGCATGTGAGCCGCGTCGTACTCGCCCGACAACGACTTGTCACGGGACACTGCCCAGCCGGCCGTTTTGATCACGTCCACATCCAGGCCGTAACGTTCGTAAAAGCCGAGTGGCTTCGCCATGATGATCGGTGTGGCGCAGGTAATCGGGACAAACCCGACATTGAGCTTGGTTTTCTCAAGCGGCCCCTTGGCATCGATGATCGCCGCCTTCAGCGCATCAAGCGGCACGAACTGCGATACGGCGGCGAGCGCGGTTGCGCTTCCAACGCCGCGCAGGAATTTCCGGCGGTTCATGTCCGTGCCGAAGATCCCCTTCATGACCGCTGACTCGACGCAGCGCGCGAGTACGGCTTCCTGATCTTTCCAGTCCACGTCGGGGTCGGTATTTGCAATTTCCGGCTCGTCACGCATATCCGAGTGCGCAGCCTGCTGCTGCTGCACGGATTGCTCAACGGTTTCTGCCCCCGTCGTTTCAGAGGTGTAAAAACGCGATCCCGTCGCGGATTGCGACATCGCCAGCTGATGTTCGTACATCGTGGCGTGCATGCCGCATGGACAGCCGGTCCACAAAATTTCATTCGGGTCAAAAGGATTGCTTAGAGCACCCATGTGAATTCGTCCTTTGACAATCTGGGCAGGTCTGCCGGCTCTACCGAAGCCGAAACGCCTCCCGTTAGGCCCCCATCGGCCTTGCGCCGCCAAACCACCATCAGTTCAGCTTCGCGGTGAAAGCCTCCCGTCGAATTGGCCGCCTTTAGCCATGGGACGCTTGAACGGGTTTTTCTTTGCAGGAGCTGTGCCAGTTCTCGTAAAAATAAAAACAGAGAAAAATCAGTTATTTATGCCGGTTGAAAACAGGTTTTTCATTTTACGAAAATTCGTAAATTACGAAAATTCAGAAATTTTATTTACGAAATCTCAAAACATGACCTAGGCTTCTGGGATTAAGTCGTTGTTAAGTCGCTGGAAATTTCGCGTTATGAATGAGTCTTTGTTTCTTACACACGCAAAACGCGTAAGTCTTTCCGGTGGTTTGTTCGACAATGCAAATTATGCCGCGCTGGTCATCGACCCGATCGAAGACCGGGTCATGATGGCGGCCGAGCCATGTGCGCGATATTTCGGTGAAAACGCCGATTCAATTCTTCAGCGCAGACCCAGCGAGCTTTTCCGCTCGGTTTTGGCGGAACTGCATGTGCTGACAGAGGCTTGTCTGATCGGTCCGGGCAGCTGGCAATCGGAGTTTCTGCTGAAAACACCGAACGGCCGCACGTATGAAATCGACTGCCACACTGCCCTGTCGACGCCCGAAGGGCAATCCTACATCACGATGCTGCTGTTTGACGCGCGCCGGCAGCGCAAGCGTATGGCCAGAGCCGAATTTGCCGCTCTTCACAGGGGAGAGCCGGATGCAGTCCGCAGAGCCGACCAGATGTTCCGGGAATTGGAGCACGGCAACAAGCTTTTGCTCGACGCGGCGGGCGAGGGAATTTACGGCGTCAACAAGCTGGGAGAAACCACGTTCGTGAACCCGGCAGCCGAACGGATGCTCGGCTGGAAGGCGAATGAAATCGTGGGCAAGGTGGCGCATGACGTCATTCACCATTCGCATGCATGCGGTGATGACTATCCTATCCATCAGTGCCCGATCTATCTGGCCTTCAAGGATGGGGAGGTCCACGAAGTGCGCGGCGAAGTCTTCTGGCGCAAGGACGGAAGCAGTTTCCCGGTGGAATACACGTCAACGCCAATCGAGGACGACAACAAGCTGGTTGGCGCCGTCGTGGTTTTCCGCGATATCTCCAAGCAGCAGAAACAGGAGAACCAGCTTCGCAAGGCACTGGCAGAGGTAGAGCAGCTTCGAACGCGCCTTGAAATGGAAAAAGCCTATCTGCTGGACGAATTGGAGGAGCGTCACAACCGGCATGAGATTGTCGGCTCAAGTCCCGCGATCGCGCAGACCGTCGAACAGATCGACCTTGTTGCACCAACGGAGGCGACGGTCCTTATCACGGGTGAATCAGGAACCGGCAAGGAGTTGATCGCTCATGCGATCCACAACGCAAGCCCGCGCCGCGACCGGCCGCTCATCCGCGTGAATTGCGCGGCAATTCCGGCTGAACTGTTCGAAAGCGAGTTCTTCGGGCACGTCAAGGGAGCGTTCACCGGCGCTGTGTCTGCGCGGGCAGGGCGGTTTGAGCTTGCGGACGGAGGAACGCTGTTTCTTGATGAAGTCGGTGAACTGCCGTTGGAGCAACAGGGAAAACTGTTGCGGGTCCTCCAGGAGCAGCAGTTCGAGCGCGTGGGCGACACGCGCACCATGAAGGTTGATGTGCGTGTCATCGCCGCAACAAACCGGGAACTGCGTCACTCGATCATGGAAAAGAGTTTTCGCGAAGACCTCTATTTCCGGCTCGCCGTCTTTCCCATTCACTCGGCGCCTTTGCGGGAAAGGAGAGAAGACATCCCTCCGCTTGCGACACTGTTCATGAAGCGTGCGGTCGAGCGGTTGAACAGAACGACCGCCCCGCAATTGACCGTCGCTAACATAAACCAGCTGCAGGCCTATGACTGGCCGGGAAACATACGCGAACTGGAAAACGTCATCGAACGGGCGGTAATCCTGTCCAGGAGTGGCAAACTGGCGTTTGACCTTCCCAAACCGGGCGAAACAGACGCGCGGCCCGCTGCGTTTCCCAGTGAAAACCAGGAAACGGGTGAATTTGCTGATGCTCAGGCGGTGGCCGCGCAGTCCATGCAAATCATCACCAGTCGGTCGGATTTGCAGCGCGCGGAGATAGAGGCGATCCGGGCGGCGCTGATGGAGTGCGCCGGCAAGGTTTCCGGTCCGGGAGGGGCGGCCGAGCGCCTGGCGATGAAACCGACAACGCTCTATTCGCGGCTAAAGAAACTCAAGATCGACGCGAGAAGCTTCAAACCTTGAAATCAACCCAGGAGATCCTTTGCGGCGATGATCGAGCGCGCAATCTCTGCCAGCGGCGTGTTGCGTGACATCGACAGTTTCTGCATATACGCGAATGCGTCCGGCTCGCTCAGGGTGCGACTTTCCATGACGATCGCCTTGGCTCTGTCGATGAGTTTGCGTTCACTCAATCCCTGAACGGCCTGATCGCGCTCTTTCTGCAAGCTGTGAAGCCGTTTGTGAACCTCAATCGCGCCGACAACGCCCGACTGGAGCCTGTCGGCGTTGACGCCGAGTGGTTGGCAGAACGAAGCGCCCGCCGCGATGGCGTTCGCTACTACCTGCGGGTCGCTGCTTTCCGTAATGACGAGAAGGGGCTTGTCGATCGCACTCGTCAGCTCTCCGATATCCTTGACGTCCTTCGCCGAAAGATCCGTCGCGTAGAGAACCAGCAAGCTGATATCGTCTTCTTTGTCCGGGACATCGCCGCGCTGCGTGAGCGCTTCGGAGACCGATTTCGCAGTCGCCGTGACCTGGCAGCCTCGATCCGCCATGAAGGAGGCAAACAGATGCGCCCGTTCGAGCTGCGCATCAATCAGCATTGCCCTGTGAAGCACGGTCGGTTTCAGACGAATATTTACTGTCTCGGCCATGTGTTCAAACTGGCTTCCCGCCTAACATTTTGCAACCGGTAAAGTCCGGCGTGTTTTGTCGGCGGCGGAGGCAATGCGCCGACAGTTTCTCACGTCACGACGCCGTACCCCAGATGATGGACCGATAAATGAGACTGAAATGGCATGCGAAATGGCGAAATCCCTTCGGGAAGGGTGTGCGGAGCGGGCTTCCTGCCCGGTCAAGCACGCTGATGCCACGGGGTGACGCCATTTCCATGTCCTTCGGATTTGACCGGCTTGCTCCTCCTCGGCATTGTGAAAGGCTTGAAAATAAGGGGCATTTCCCGCACTTCCGCGCCTTGACGACAAGCAAGCCGCCTCAAACGATTACGGCCTCGTTTATGAGCCCATCACCTAAAGAGTATTTGCGGTGAAGCGCGTTTGAATGGGCATGATCGCGGCGCCGATTGCCAGAGCGTTGGGTCCGAACCTGCTCCCTGTCACCGATAGGTCGGTCGAGATCTCCGAACGGATGTGCAACACCAATTCATCGATAACAGCCATTGGAGCCGGTGCCGACAGGATCATGGCCGGAACACTCGCAAACGTCGCGAGATCCTGCACAAGATCTGTTGTCTTGGAAACGACGTGTTCGATCCATCGCTGCACACGCAGATCGTCCCATGTCGCAACACTCTCCAGGTTCTTGGCCGTGAGATTCCATGCTTGATTGTCGCAAATTGAAATTTGAGGATTCGAACCGGTATAGATCCGGCCTCCAAGGATCAGCCGCGGTACAAGATCCTTGGAGGCAAAGCAAAAGAGCAGGTCGTCCATACGCTTGGCTTGGCCATAAAGTGTTTCGGCGCTGGCGGCAGCAGTTACGTCATCTTGGATGACGACTTCCAGACCGGCATGTGCGCGCAGGTCCTGTTCAAAGTCGTAGGCCAACACGGCTTGTTCCTCTTCGGCTTCGAACCGCTGCGGGAAGGTGAGCCCGATCCCGGCCACAAGGGGCTTTTGCGCAGCCGTCAATTCACCGAGCAGCCCGTCAACCATGTCAATCAGTGCATCACGCACATTCTCGATGTCGAAGGTGGTGAGAGTGCTTCGCCTTTGAGTGACGGGTGACCCCACGAAGTTGACGATTGTCGCCTCGATTGCGTGACGGTCGACATGTAGCCCGATCGAAAACGCGCCATTGGGGTTCAGGCTGATGGGTGTGGTAGGAGGCCCGATCCGTCCCCGGACCGCTTCGCCCTTGCTGACCAGGTCGTCGCGCTCGAGTGCCCTGACAATGACGGAGATTGTTTGCGCGGACAGTCCGCTTTCCTGACCGAGCTGCAGCCGGGTCATGCCGTCGTGCTGCAGGAGCAGGGACATGATCAAACGTTCATTGAAGCTGCGCGCCAGAACCTGGTTCATGCCACCGGGGTGTTCTGCGACACGAACGGTTGGTGGCGGGGCAAAACGCATATCCGGCAAAAGTACAGCCTCCGGCTTTGAAATCAGAACTTGCGAAACGCACCTCAGGTTCGAGGAGGGGCTTCGTCTTATGGATTATCACGTTTGGACAGTTGGCGCGGGATGCGTCTTTCGCGTCCGGCCTTTTCTTCCCACGGTTTAAGCACTCTAGTCTGGCCAGCCAATCGCCGCGATCTCTTCGGCAATAGCGTGACCCAGGTCCTTGTGAGCCTGGACATCGAGGTGAAAGCCATCCTCATCGCTGGATTTCACGACAAGGCCTGCATTGAAAAAATGAACTTCGTGGGCTTCGGCAATCCGCTCATATTCACGGGCCAGCGCGCGAGACTTTTCCTGAGCCCCGAGAAACACATCCGACCATTCTTTCAGGTCAAGAGCGGTCGGCGGCGGCGCGACGATCAGAATTTCGGGGATCTTGCCGTCAACGCCGGCGGGCATGGCCTTAATGTCGGTCACAAGTACACCGACGCCCATGGCGATTTCACAAGGGGTTTTGTTGAAACGCACTTTCAGATCGTTGGTTCCGAGCATGATGATGATCAGATCGAGCGGTTTGTGGCTCATGATGCAGGGCCGAAGATAGGTGCGGCCATTCTTTTCGGCACCTTCTATCTCGTCGTTGCTGACGGTGGTTCTTCCGCTCAGACCCTCTTCGATTACAAGCCACTCGTTCCCGATCAGACCCCGCAGCACGCCAGGCCACCTCACGTCATGCGGGTATCGGTCGTCTGGCTTGTTGGCTGTGGTTTGCCCATAGGTGTTGGAATCTCCATAGCACAACACTGATCGCATACCGCCTCCAAAGACTTATTTTTTTCAATAGGATAGGCAGTCAAATCGTGAGTGCCAATTTCGCTCAGCCTAAAAGCGGATCTTCAATTGGTCAATAGTAATTCATCGTGAATAATTATTGACACACGTGTGATTTCCGTGCTCATCTTGATGAACAGACGCATGGATGCGGTCGAAAATTGCCCCGTCTGTGTCGTCGGATCACGGGAGGATCAGATGAAACTTTTCAAATCAGTCTTGGCAGCTGCCGCCGTTACAATCGGCCTCGGCGCTGCGTCACCCGCAGTGTCCAATGACGAAGGGCCGATACTGGTCGTGAGCGGTCCCTTGTCCTGGCCGTTTTTTGCCGCGGTGAAAAAGGGCTTTGACGACGCCGCCGAAATTTTCGACGTCGATTACCAGTATATTGCGGTCACGGACACCTCGAACATGACGAGCGACTACCCCAGGCTGCTGCAGCAGGCAATCAGCCGCGAGCCCAGAATGCTGCTTGTTGGCGAGTTCTTTCCCGATGGCATGGATCCGTTGATCAAGGAGGCCACCGCCGCCGGTACTCCTGTCCTCATTCACAATTCCGGTCAGACGCTTTGGGAAGGCAACGGATCGATCGGCTTTGTTGGCGAAGACCCTTATCAGATGGGCTACAAGGCAGGTCAGATCCAGGCTGACGCCGGGGTCACGACAGGACTGTGCTTCAATCAGGTTCCCGGAAATCCGACAGTTGAAGAGCGGTGCAATGGCTATGTCGCCGCCATGAAGGAAGCAGGAAAGGAAACGATCTACCAGACCATCGGGACAGGAGATGCAACCAACCCGCAGGCCATGACCCAGGCAATCAAGGGAAGCCTCCAGGCAAATCCGCAGATCGACGGCATTTATACGCTGAATGCGGTTCCTGCGATGTCGGCCTTGCGTGCCGTGGACGACGTCGGACGCAAAGGCGAGATCATGGTCGGAACGGCAGATCTGTCCAATGAAGCCCTTCTTGCAATCAAGAATGGCGACTTGGCCTTTGCCATGGATCAGCAGCCATATCTGCAAGGCTTCATGTCTATTCAGATCGCCCATCAGTACCTGAACTACGGTTTGCATCCGATCGGCCATGTCAAGACCGGTCCGTTGGTGATCGACAGTTCCAACGTGGATGAAACGTTGAAGGTCAACAAGGAACACGCGGGAGTTCGCGGCGCCTCCTAGGCGCCGCAAGGTCCGGCCTGGGCCGTTCGACATAGCTCACCTGGAGAAAGATGTGCTCAGGAATTACATGAAGCGGCCCGAGGCAGGGGCTTTTGCAGCGTTTCTCATCACTTACCTTTTCTTTGCGCTCGCAACGCCCGGAACGGGATTCGTGTCTGTGAATGGCACGGCCGGATGGCTCAATCTGGCCGCTGAACTGGGAATTGTCGCGATCCCGGTTGGCCTCTTGATGATCTCGGGTGAGTTCGACCTATCAATCGGGTCGACCGTCGGGGCTTCGTCGATGATCCTCGCGATTGGAACCAACCAATACGATTTACCGATCTGGCCGATGGTGTTTCTGGCTTTGGCTGCCGGAGGTCTGGTTGGGCTGGCGAATGGCCTCGCGGTCGTCAAGACCAAACTGCCGTCTTTCATCGTCACCCTGGCAACCAACTTCATCGTGATCGGTGCAACAATGGGTGTCTCGCGCCTGATCGCCAATGTCACCTCAAGTTCGATCGTGGCTTCCGACAGCGCAAAGTTCGTATTCGCGGCGCGTTGGGGCCAGGCCAATATCTCCATCCTCTGGTGGCTTCTCGTTGCATATATCGGTTACCGGGTCTTGAGCCGCAGTGTCTTTGGCAACTGGATCTATGCGACGGGCGGAAACCTGGACGCTGCCCGTGGGGCAGGTGTTCCGGTGCAGCGGGTCAAGATAAGTCTGTTCATCGCAACCGGACTTGCCGCGGCGCTGGTCGGGATCCTACAGGGTGTCCAATGGAATTCAGGCAACGCGACCTACGGCATGGGGTTCGTGTTCCAGGCACCGATTGTCGTTGTCATCGGCGGCGTTCTCCTGACCGGCGGCTATGGCAGCGTCACCGGCATCGTTCTGGGCACGGCGTTGTTCGGTGTCATATCCAGCGGCATCTTCTACACCGGCTGGAACACGGACTGGATCCAGTTGTTCCTTGGTCTTCTGCTTGCGGCAGCCGTTCTCGCCAACAACTATGTTCGCCGGCTGGCGCTCTCCAGCAAATAGGAACAGCAATGTCTCATCCTCTCATGGAATTGCGCGACGTCGACAAGTTTTTTGGCTCCACCGAGGCCTTGAGAAAAGTGTCAATGCAGATCGAGCCGGGCAAGATACTCTGCCTTCTGGGCGACAACGGTGCCGGCAAGTCGACCCTGATCAAGGTCCTCTCCGGCTATCACCAGCCAACGTCCGGAACACTGATGTTCGAAGGCAAGCCAACCAGATTTGCGACGCCCCGTGATGCACGCCAACGTGGTATCGCGACAGTCCATCAGGATGTCGGGTCGATTCCGCTCATGAGCGTTGGCCGCAACTTTTTTCTGGGAGCGGAACCTTTCAAGGGCCGTTGGCCGTTTCGAAGCATAGACACCCGGCTTGCCAACGAAGTCGCGGTGGATCAGATGCAGAAATTCGGCCTCACCCGGGTGACCAGCGGAGAACAACTCGTCGGAACCATGTCAGGTGGTGAACGCCAGGTGCTGGCTATTGGGCGCGCGATGTATTTCGGCGCCAAGATGCTGATCCTCGATGAGCCGACATCGGCCCTGGGTGTCAAGGAAGCTGCAATGGTGCTGAAAATGATGAGGATTGCGCGTCAAAACGGGGCGGGCATAGTCTTCATCACGCACAATGCCCGTCACGCCATGAGTGTCGGCGACGCCTTCGTCGTTCTGATTCAGGGAGAAGTCGCAGCGTCCTTCAATCGGGGAGAAAAATCTCGAGAGGAAGTTCTCAATCTCATGGCCGGCGGCGAGGACATGAGCGAACTGGAAGAAGATCTGGAACAGATCGATTGACCGTGCCGCACGTGGTGAACTGGCACTTCGTTTTTCCCGTTTGCGCCCATCGTGCGAGTTCGCCGTGACAAAGACAAAGGTCGGTTTTTCGTTGCGGACCGAAAACGGCTGAACATCAATGTCAGCCTTGCAAAGCGGTTATTCCTGAAAATCTTGGCGAAGGTCAGGTCGAACTGGTATCTGAAAATGCTCCGATTTGCCCGGACACGCGCAATTTTGAAGCTTTTCTCGCTTTCAGCGTCGCTTGGCCGGTGGAATACGCATCGACGAGACGTTCAGTCTCCCCCAATTCTCGATGGGCAACGCGGTTTCGGATAGGCTGTCATGCACGCGCCATGTCAAATCGTCCTTTTCCAACCGGACCGGATAGATTGGTTGCTCTGTCTTTGTTGCGAAACGAACGCGCACGATTGTTTCTGCTTGAACCGCCCGCGCCATCGCGCGGATACGTTTGTCGCCGACGGGTTCACGTTCATTCAAAATGAACCTTGCAGCCGTTGTCTTGGTTTGCAGCCTCGTCTTGTCTGGCAGGCTTTCAATCAGCTTTGCCTGCGCACGTTTGGCGGCGTTCTCAAGACCCAGAGCAGAGACCATCGGGTTTTCTGCCGAAAGGATGAGCGCTAGCGCGGCGGCTTCGTCTCTCGCAAGGCCGGTCAGCCGTGTGCGGTAGTTGAAGCCCAGCTCAATTCCGCCACTGTTTCCCTGATGAACAATGATCGGCAGACCTGCTTCCGTCATGGCGTCTACGTCGCGGAGAATTGTCCGGGGGACAACCTCCAATTCCTGAGCGAGCTTGACCGAGGTCTGACGACCGCGGTTTTGCAGAAGAAGGAGGATTTGCAGCAGTCGCGCAGCACGCATAAGGCTCAACCAAACATGACAGAAGGTGTCATGTTACCTCCGTTATCCCTGCCTTTGCAACGAAGGGACGGACATGAAGATCTACAGAACATCCATCGAAATCTCAGCCACGGTCGAACAGGTTTGGTCTGCCATGACCCGGGGCTTGCAAACCGATCCGATTCCATTTGGCATTCTGAAGATTGAGGGCACGCTTTCGTTGAACGGTCGGATCAAGCTTTGGTCGGAAGTTGATCCAGGGCGGGCATTTGTACTGTGTGTTAAGACGTTTCAAGCGCCACGAAAGATGGTCTGGCAAGGCGGACTGCCACTGGGATTTTTCAAAGGAACGCGGACATTCACGCTTTCGCCAATCGGGGACAAGACCACGTTTGATATGGAAGAGGTCTATGGCGGAGTCATGTCAGGGTTGATCACGAGGACCATTCCGGACCTGAACCCGAGTTTTGAAAAGTTTTCGAAGGCATTGAAAGAAAGGGCAGAGAGAAATGAATGATGTTGTCTACGGTTCTGGTATCGAAGAAGATCCCTGGCTTTTGAAAACTCCGCCGCTGACCTCTGAGTTTCAGGTTTGGAAGGACGTCACAAACGACCCGCCTGCATTGGTCGTTCAAGTGGGGAAGACAAGACTGTCCTACCAACTGCGAGCCATAGAGGATGCCCATGCAATGCTGAAGGACCACGGCGATTGGATGCCGCTTGGCAACGCAGACGAAGGCAAGCCCACGAAATCGGGGACGCTGGAGGACTGGGCGCGTTCGGAAGGGAACCCGGTCGGCGGTTACTATGGTTTGCGCAAGGGGTACAGGGGGCGCTTCGCTAACTATGTCGGACCGACGCTGGAGTTACTCGGGTTGGCAGAACTTGAACACAACGCCAGAAGCAATCGGATCCGGGCAATCTGAGTACAGCGATCGTTGATTTCGGTGTTCGATGGCAAGTTGGTCTGCATCTCGTTGTTGTTACCAAATCAAACGAGCGACCGACTTCGGGATGAAACCCTCGCTCGGCGAGATTTGAACCGGGTGCGCAAGGGGTCATTCGCTGGCAAGGCCCGGGAAGCCGGCATTGCTTTCAAACAACGAAACACCCGGGAGTGTTGGCCCAGCCATCGGCCCGAAAACAACGGTTGTCCGGCGCAGATCCCGCAAACCTGGAAAATGCCTTAAAGCAACGATCTGGAAGAGAAGAAAATGGTCGGAGTGAGAGGATTCGAACCTCCGACCCCCTCGTCCCGAACGAGGTGCGCTACCAGGCTGCGCTACACTCCGACACTTTTGTTGGGTTTCACAATAAACCCATCGGGAACAGCGCGACAAGGTCCCGCTGCGTGGAGGGTCGTTTAGCAAAGGTCGGCTGATCCCGCAAGCGATTTGAAATGGAGCGGAAGCTTTTTTTGCTGCAATGAATGCATGCGCCGGGGTGAGGCGTGCCGGTGGGGGAACAAGAGGCATGGCCGCGCCACCTCAGGCCATGCGCCAACCGTTCCGCGTTCGGTTCAAACCTGTTTTCAAGAGCTTGGGGAAAACCCGGGCACGGATCGGAAAGATCGGCAACCGGGAGGCTTGCGCTTCCGAAGTCTCCTCGCTATACAGCGTTTCCACGGCCTTGGGGTGTAGCCAAGCGGTAAGGCAGCGGTTTTTGGTACCGCCATGCGCTGGTTCGAATCCAGCCACCCCAGCCAGTTTTCTTCCAAATTCAGATGAAAGTCGAACCGTGCGACCGAGACGCGCGTGATTTCAGCGACGCCGTCCGAAGCCCTTTTCGCTGCTTGCAGCCTGACTTTCGCGTCTCGCCGGTGCATCAGGCTCATCCCGCCGCTTTTCGTCTTGCACCCGCTTGCGGGAAAAAAAGTTGTCCGGCGAGTCCCTGAGTTCGTCGATTTCTTCCGTCAAGGCATCGTCGGAGGACTTCAGCGTCTGCGAGCGCATCTGGCCGACAGAGCGCTTGCCGGATATGAACTCGACGCCACAGCGCAGTCCGTCTTCCCATCGCCTCTGGCAGGTCACCTCGAAGTCTTCCAGGTCGATCTGGAGAATGAATTCCTGCGGCAGAAGATAGGCCTGTTCGAATTCCAGCTTTGCGCCGCTTTCCGACAGGTTGCGGACGATGCAGGGGACTGAACGCAGGCCCCGGTTGAAGATCAGTTTCCCTTTTTTTAGGGCGCGTGATCGGCGGGCGCGCTCGTTCTGCTCGGTGTCCATGTCGTCGGAGGGCGATGTTGCAGCGTTTTCGGTGTCGGGCATGTCTGTTTCGCTTCTCGTGTTCTTAACGGGTGTACCGGCCACCCTGAAACATGCCGTTTTTACCAGGAAGTCCTTGTCATTCCGTGAATCCGGAGGCAGATGTCAGCGCCGTCGGCCGAAGGACGGTTTCCCGCTGCCCGGGACTGTTTCCGAAGCACCGGCTGCGTCGGTCGCGTCTTCGCTTCCGTCCTCGTGCTCCACAGCCTCCTGATGTGCGTGGAAGGCATCAAATCCGCTTTGCAATTCGGCATCCGATGGGCTCAGGGTCTGATATCGCTTCTGCGGAACGTGGCGTCTTTCGCTCGTGAACATCACGCCGCATTTCAGACCTGTCTCCCATCTGCGCTCGCAGGAGACCTCGTAGTCTTCAAGGTCGATATAGAGCTCGAAGTCCTTGGGCAGAATGTAAGGCTGATCGAATTCGAGCATGGCGCCGCCGCCAGAAATGTTCCGGACCACACAGGGAATGGATCTCAGGCCGTTTTGAAAGACCATCTTGCCTTTCTTGTAGACGCGTGCACGGCGCTCACGCGGCGTGAAGTCCTCGTCGTGTTTGTTGTCCGCGTCTTGCTGCGGTGCGGGATCGGCAGTCGACATGGTCATCTCGCATAGGCTTGCAATGGTTCAGCCCCTTTTGCATTTAAACCTAGTCTAAAGCTGTTTCCAAGAAGTGAATCTGAGCAGATAAAATAAAGAAAGTGATCTGAATCTATTTTTCACAAGTTCAAAGAATGAGTTGCTGCAGCTTTTGGATGTAAAAATATTAAAAGGAATGCGATATTAACGTAAAAAGATAAAAATGTATTTAAATTGATTGTAATTCCCAGCAGTGCTGATATGTTTGCCCGCAATTTTATGAAGAGATTTGTTGCGGAATGCGCGTGTGGAATTTAGAGTATCGGTACGGTGTGCGTTGCAGTGCAAAACTAAGCCGGTTCCGATCATCAATGAATTTGAAGGGACTCGCATATGGGACGATATGAGCAGGTTTTGGGGCTGATTTGGAAAGCGGATACCACGCGCGCAATAAACACCCACAAGTCACGTATGGCAGGTTCCAGGCATTCCCCGTTCAGGTGAAACCATGGAACGCCATTTCTTGAATTGATGCATGTGTTTCCTTTATTTACAGGCCGGAAAGACCGGTAAAATTCAACTGAAACCGATTGGTTCCGGCGTATACGAGGCGTTGATGACAGAAGAACAGATATCCTTATTGTGCCAGTTGGCCGTGCGGGCCGGCGAGGAGATCTTGAAGATTTATGCCGAACCGTTCGACGTGGAGAACAAGGCCGACGGTTCGCCGGTGACCAAGGCCGATGCTGCGGCAGAGCGGATCATTCTTGCTGGTCTTGGCAATGCCTTCCCTGGCATTCCGGTTATTGCCGAGGAGTCCGTCGAAGCAGGCAACCTGCCGGAGGTCGCGGATGTCTATTTCCTGGTTGACCCGCTTGACGGCACCAAAGAGTTTTTGAAGAAGAACGGGGAATTCACTGTCAACATCGCGCTGATCGAAAAAGGTGTGCCCGTTTTCGGTGTGGTCTCGGCCCCTGCTCTTGGTGAGATCTATTGGGGCGGACAGTCGTTGTCGTCTGATGCGGCGGCGCCGTGTGCCTTCAAGGCGCGCATCGAGGGCGGGCTTCTTGCCGACGTGGAAGCGGTAAAGGTCCGGACACCACCTCCCGGAGGCTTGAGCGTGCTCGCAAGCCGCTCCCATCTTTCGGAAGAAACCTCCGCGCTGATCGACCGTCTCAATGTTGCAGAGCGTCTGTCGGTGGGGTCGTCTTTGAAACTGTGCTGGGTGGCGGCCGGAAAGGCGGACCTCTATCCAAGGCTGGCGCCGACCATGCAATGGGACATCGCGGCAGGCGATGCCGTTGTGCGCGCGGCCGGTGGCGCGGTCGTTCTCGCGGCAGATGGTTCCGATTTTGTTTATTCGGTCCCGGTCAACGCCACCAAGGACGATCTGCGCAATCCTCATTTCATCGCTGTGACATCGAGAGACCTTCTGCCGGAACCGGCGGCCGCGGCCTCGTGACAAGCTGCAATAAAAAAGACAGGACATATCCAGATAAAGCCGGTTCGCCGGTCAAAACGGAAAAGCGAACATGAATATGCAATCTCACGGGATCACGCCGGAGCGCCTTAGCAATTTGAAGCGCCTCGAAGCGGAGAGTATCCACATCATCAGGGAAGTGGCCGCGGAGTTTTCAAATCCGGTGATGCTGTATTCCATCGGCAAAGACTCCGGCGTCATGCTGCATCTTGCGATGAAGGCGTTTTATCCGTCCAAACCGCCGTTTCCGCTGTTGCATGTGGACACCACCTGGAAGTTCCGGGACATGATCCGGTTTCGGGATGAAACCGCGAAGCGTCTTGGGCTGGACCTGTTGGTTTACACAAATCCTGAAGGCGTTCAGAAGAACATCAATCCGTTTGATAATGGCTCGTCGGTGCACACGCACATCATGAAAACGGAGGCTCTCAAGCAGGCGCTGGACAAATACGGTTTCGACGCGGCCTTCGGCGGCGCGCGGCGCGACGAGGAGAAGTCCCGCGCGAAGGAGCGCGTTTTTTCATTCCGGAATTCAAACCATGGCTGGGACCCGAAGAACCAGCGGCCGGAACTCTGGAATCTCTACAATGCGCGCGTGGCAAAAGGCGAGAGCATCCGTTCGTTTCCGCTGTCCAACTGGACCGAACTGGATATCTGGCAGTATATCCTGACGGAGAATATCCCCATGGTTCCGCTCTATCTCGCCGCCAGCCGGCCGGTGGTTGAAAGGGACGGCATGCTCATCATGGTCGATGACGATCGCATGCAGCTGCAGCCCGGGGAAATCATCCAGGAAAAGAAGGTGAGGTTCCGCACGCTCGGCTGCTACCCGCTGACCGGCGCGATTGAATCGGATGCCGACACGCTTCCCGCGATTGTCCGCGAAATGCTGATCGCCCGCACGTCCGAGCGGCAAGGCCGCCTGATCGACAAGGACGAAAGCGCGTCCATGGAGAAGAAAAAGCGGGAAGGGTATTTCTAAGATGACTGCAGACGTCAAAGAGGCTGCCGAGGCAGCGGTCACGGACTATATTCTTGCTCAGGAAACCAAGGATCAGCTCCGGTTTCTCACCTGCGGCTCGGTTGATGACGGCAAGTCGACGCTGATCGGCCGCCTGCTCTATGACACCAAGCTGATCTTCGAAGATCAACTGGCAGCTCTGGAGCGCGATTCGAAAAAACATGGCACTGTCGGCGAGGACATCGATCTTGCGCTTCTGGTGGACGGCCTTGAGGCTGAACGCGAGCAGGGCATCACGATTGATGTCGCCTACCGTTTCTTTTCAACCGACAAGCGCAAATTCATCGTCGCCGACACACCGGGCCACGAGCAATATACGCGCAACATGGCGACTGGCGCTTCCACGGCAGACCTGGCCGTGCTGCTGGTGGACGCGCGCAACGGTCTCCTGGTGCAGACCCGGCGTCATGCCTTCATCGCCTCTCTGCTCGGCATTCGCCATGTGATCCTGGCAGTCAACAAGATCGACCTGGTCGACTATTCGCAAAACCGTTTCGACGAAATCCGCAAGGAGTTCGAGGTATTCGCCAACGGGTTCGATTTCGAGACCCTGGAGGCCATCCCGATGTCGGCCCGTTTTGGCGACAACGTGACGGCCAAAGGCGAACACCTGGACTGGTACACCGGGCCTACCCTGCTGGAGCATCTGGAGAGCGTTGAGGTCGGCGAGCACGCGCTCGAGGCACCGTTCCGCTTTCCGGTCCAGTGGGTGAACCGGCCCAACCTTGATTTCCGGGGGTATTCGGGAACGATCGCAAGCGGCCGTGTTTCGGTCGGCGAAGAACTCGTCGTGGCAGGCCCGGCGAAGGTTTCAAGGGTCAAGAGCATCGTCGGTGCTTCAGGAGATGTGTCCGAAGCGCGCGCAGGCGAAGCGGTTACACTCACCCTTGAAGATGAAATCGACATTTCGCGCGGCGATCTTCTGTCTTCGACCGCTCACCGGCCGGACGTGGCCGACCAGTTCGCTGCTCATGTGATCTGGATGAGCGATGAACCGCTTTTGCCGGGGCGTCCCTATCTCTTGAAAATCGGCACACGTACGGTCACCGCGACCGTGTCCGAGATCAAGCACAAGATCAACGTGAACACGTTCGAGCACACTGCGGGCAAGACGCTTGAACTGAATGAGATCGCGTTTTGCAACTTCTCCCTGTCCGCGGCGGTGCCCTTCGATCCATATGAAGCCAACCGGTCCACTGGCGCGTTCATCCTGATCGACCGCATGTCCAACGCCACTGTCGGCGCCGGCATGATCTGGTTTGCACTTCGCCGCGCAAGCAACATTCATTGGCAGGCACTGGACGTCGACAAGACCGCCCGTTCGCGAGAGCTCGGTCAGAAGCCCGCCGTTCTGTGGTTTACCGGCCTGTCCGGATCGGGCAAATCCACGATCGCCTCGATCGTGGAGAAGAAGCTGCATATCGACGGCAAACACACCTACACGCTGGACGGCGACAATGTTCGCCATGGTCTCAACAAGGACCTCGGTTTCACGGACGCGGACCGTGTTGAAAACATCCGTCGGGTGGGCGAGGTTGCGAAGCTGTTCGCCGACTCTGGTCTGATCACGCTCGTCTCCTTCATTTCTCCGTTCGTGTCCGAACGCCGGATGGCACGCGATCTGTTGGAGGAAGGGGAATTTGTCGAGGTGTTTGTCGATACGCCCATCGAGATCTGCCGCCAGCGTGACCCGAAGGGCCTTTATGAAAAGGCTGACCGGGGTGAAATCAAGAATTTCACCGGGATCGACAGCCCGTACGAGGCCCCGGAAAAACCGGAGATCCACGTTAGGAATGTCGACCGGGACCCGGAGGACGTGGCCGAGGAAATCATCGGTTACCTCCGCCAGAACGGTTACCTCGGCAGCTGACGCCGCCGCCGGGCGAAGCCGGACCCGAATTCCAGAGACGCGGTCGCACCTTGTGCGGCCGCGTTTTTGATTGCATGCGTGCCTGCACGGCACGGAAAAACCGGAAACGGACTTTGCCGTTGCCCAAAAGGCCGAAGCCCTATAAGACGCGAGCGACAATCCTGTCGTCTCAGCTAAAGGGCTACGTGCGCAGATGAAAACCGTTTTGGTAACCGGTGCGGCCGGATTTATCGGATACTTTTTGTGCACGCGCCTGTTGAAGGATGGTTTCAGGGTCATCGGTCTCGATGCGATGACAGATTACTACGACGTCCGTTTGAAGGAACGCCGGCAGCAGATGCTGCTTCAGCACGAGCATTTCCAGGCGTTGAATGACCGGGTCGAGACCCAAGACCTGCTCATGTCGCTGTTTCGGACCGAGGTGCCCGACTTCGTGATTCATCTGGCAGCGCAGGCCGGTGTCCGCTACTCGATTGAAAACCCGCGGTCTTATCTGGAAAGCAATATCTGCGGCACATTCGAGCTGCTCGAGGCCGCGAGGGCGTATCCGCCCGAGCATATGCTCCTGGCGTCGACTTCGTCTGCCTACGGTGCCAATGACGTCATGCCGTATCGGGAGACGGACAAGGCGGATCATCAGGTGTCGTTCTACGCGGCAACAAAGAAGGCAACCGAGTCGATGGCGCATTCCTACGCCCATCTCTACGATCTTCCGATCACCATGTTCCGGTTCTTCACCGTCTACGGTCCATGGGCCCGGCCGGACATGGCGCACCACAAGTTCGCCAAGGCCATCCTCGAGGGGCGCCCGATTGACGTCTACAATTACGGCGACATGAAACGGGACTTCACCTATGTGGAGGATCTTGTCGAGGGCATTCGCCTGCTCATGGACGCGGTTCCCGTTCGCCCCGCCGATGGTGAGGAGGTTCCCGAGGGAGACAGTCTTTCACCGGTCGCGCCGTGGCGCATCGTCAATATAGGCAATTCGAAAAGCGTTCAACTGACGGAGTTCATCGATGCAATCGAAGAGGCGACCGGCAGGACGGCTGAGCGCAATCTCATGCCGATGCAGCCAGGCGATGTCGTTGCAACCTGGGCAGATGCCGACCTTCTGCAGCGCCTCACCGGTTATACGCCGAAGACCTCCGTGCGCGAGGGCATTGCGAAGTTTGTCGCCTGGTACAGGGAATACTACCAGGTTTGAGTGTCAGCTTGCCTCGGGCGGAGGCTGGCATACATCCACCCACTGTGCATCGGTGATGTCCGCGAGACGGTCCGGGCTGATCTTGACGGCAGCGTTTGTCGCTCCGGCGGCCGGGATGACGACGTCGAACGCTTTCAGGGACACGTCGCAGTAAACCTGAAGCGGTTGTGCGAGCCCGAAGGGACAAACGCCACCAACGGGGTGTCCGGTCAGGGTTTCCACGTCTTCCAGCCCGAGCATCTTGATTTTTCCGCCAAAGGCGGCCTTGGCCTTCTTGTTGTCCATGCGCGCATCCCCGCGCGCCACAACAAGAAAGACCTTGTCCTTCAACTGGAACGAAAGCGTCTTTGCAATCTGCCCCGCAACTACGCCATGGGCCCGTGCAGCCAGCTCCACGGTTGCACTGCTTTGGTCCGTTTCAATGATCTCCAACTCCGGCGCTGCAATTTCAAGGTGTTGGCGTACGCTGGCAAGGCTCATCTGTTTTGGGCATCCCTGTTAGAAAGAAGATCGTGAAAATTGACATTATTAAGGCAGTGAAACAATCAACAGGCAGAAAACTACTTGTGAATATAATTAAAATTCACCTTTTCGAAATTAATAAAGCGTTCATACTGAATTTAAACGAGAGTTAAACACTTACTCCATAATGCTTATTGATAATGTAACGGAGAAATACGTGAGAGCGTCTTGAAGGCGCAAAGGTTCGAGGAACGCCCATATGGCCAGATCGATGACAGCTGCCGGAGAAGTTCACAACCCCAAATTGGGGGGGCGTGAAAAGGCTGCCGGTTTGAATGATCGCGGCGAAGTTGTAACCCTCCCGTTCCTGCTGGCGAAGAACCTCCTGTTCTGGGGCTCGGTTTCCCTGAGCCTCTATTGCATTTACACTGTCACGACGCTCCTTTGACCTCCCAATAGTTTTCCGGCACTCCCGGCACCGCGGCTTGCCGGGCGTAAGGCGGTCGCAGGTTTGCTCCAAAAACGCTCAATACTCTCTCCATCCACAATCAGAAGCCATCGGAATCCAGCCGATTGAGGCCGAAATGATGTTCCGGCACAAAGGTTTGCGGGAGTTTCTGCCGAGCATCCACTCCTTCGATCTCCGATACCAGGCAATCAGCTACCAGATGGGCGATGCCGAAGGATATCTTGTAGCCACCGGTGGCCGCGTAGAGGGAACGTTGTCCGGGAAGACAGCCCACGAGCGGATCGCGCTTGTTGCAACGCGGCCTGATGCCGGCCCATTCGGACAAGATCTCCCGGCCATGCAACTGCGGACAGAAACGGCTTGCACGCTCGACGAGTTCGGCGGTGCGTGCGGGCGAGGGGGTGGCATCCTCAAAGTCCCGGTCGGAGGTGCTGCCGATGGCGACCGTGCCGTTTCCGTGTGGCACCACGTAGAGGCCGTCGCAGTAGATTGCCGGCCTGTCCTCAAGTCCCTTGCCGTCCAGCAGCAAGGCCTGGCCCTTTTCTCCGCGCCCGATTCGTTCGCCGGTAAACCGCCTTATCAGATCAAAAGTTGAAAATCCGCCGGCAAGAACAAGCGTCTTCGCCTTTATCGTTTCACCATTGGCGAGAAAGACCGTCCCGGATGCCTCGTCGAAACCGGTGACACCTGCGGTCTCGGCAAGGCACCCGTGTCGGCGCACAAACGCGGCGAGTGCTGCGAGGTATTCGCGCGGTGAAGTCCGTGCCGCCAGCGTCTCATAGACGATGCCATAGGGTGCTGCCGCTGCGTCCAGCCAATCCGACCGGCTGCCAGCCGGTTCGACTTCGTATGTGAATCCGGTCTTGTCCGGCTGCCAACGAAGCTTGCTTTCCTCGGCCCTCTCAAGGTGATGGTCGAGCTTGTCCTGCGTTGTCAGCGGCAGAATGCGGCCACATCGTGCATATCCGCAGCTCAGTCCGGTGTCTGCCTCGAGCTGCCGGATGTGGTCTTGAAGACAAAGCAGGGCCTGAAACTGGAATTCCTTCTTCGGGTTCCAGCGTGCCGGCATATGCGGCATCAGGGCGCCGAGCAGTCCGCCGCTGGACCCGGCACCAACATGCGCTGCCTCCAGGACAAGCGTGCGCAATCCCTGCTTGATTGCGCGGTGCGCAATCGAAAGTCCGAAGATCCCGGCGCCGGCAACCGCGATGTCGAAGGGGGTGTCGGACGGCGTTGACATCTTCAGGCGTGGCCCCGGGATTGAAAGCGATGGACGGCTCTCTTATGAGAACGGATCGGATTTGGCAAAGACTTTAGATGATGGATCCATAAATGAGACTGAAATGGCATGCGAAATGGCGAAATCCCGTTAGGAAGGGTGTGCGGAGCGGGCGTCCTGCCCGGTCAAGCACGCTGACGCCACGGGGTGACGCCATTTCCGCCGCCAAATCGGCCTCATTTATGAGTCCGATTTGGCGCATGTCTCAAGGGGCGTGCGCGGGAAACGGCAGGGCGCACTTGATGTCGAAAGGGGCACCTGAGCTTGAGTGGCTGGAAGGCGACGTGCCGCGCGCACCTGGTTTCGGCGACACCTATTTTTCCAAAGCCGGCGGATTGGAAGAAACCCGGCATGTGTTTATCGGCGGTAACAGGTTGTCTGACCGATTACCCGGCAGGAAGAGCTTCACCATCGCCGAATTCGGGTTCGGAACCGGACTGAACTTTCTGACGACACTGCACATGATGACCGCGCTGGAAGAAGGCCCGGACCTGATGTTCCTTTCGTTCGAACTTTACCCGCTTTCCGCTGATCAACTGGAACGGGCGCTGGCTGCTTTTCCAGAACTGTCCGGCCTCGCAGACGCGCTCATCGGCAGCTGGGCTCCGGGGCCGGGCTGGAACCGCATGAAGATCGCGGGTGCGGAACTTCTGCTCGGCGTCGGCGATGCGCGGCAGTTGATATCGGATCTTGCTTCGGGAGGCGGACCAGAAGCAGGTGGTCGCACCGTCATTCCGGCAGTGGATGCCTGGTATCTCGACGGGTTCAGCCCTGCGAAAAACCCGGAGCTCTGGGACCCGGATCTGCTGGCGAACGCAGCCGGCCTGACAGCCCCCGATGGAACCCTTGCGACCTACACGGCCGCTGGCTGGGTCCGTCGAAATCTTCAGGCAGCGGGTTTCGCCATCGAAAAGAAACCGGGCTTTGCCGGCAAGCGTGAGATGATCGTCGGGCGAAAGACCTGAGCCCGCTCACATTCCGGACCGCGCTGCCGCCTCGAGCCAGTCGCGAAAAGTCCGCATAGCGCTTGTTTCGTCGCGCGACTTCAGCCAGGTCAGCCAGTAACTGCCGGTAATGACGCCGATATCGAAGGGTTGGACAATCCGTCTGCATTCAAGGTCGCGTTCAAACAGGCAAACGGGCACAAGACCCACACCCGCACCCTGAGCCGCCGCTTCCACGATGGAAAGCGAAGAATCGAATATCCAGCCACGGCTTCTGGGTGGCGGCACGGCAGCTGCCTGGAACCAGAGCGCCCATTCGTTCAGCCTGTAGGACCGGAGCAGGGTTTCGCGCGTCAGATCGGCAGGTTCGATGAGCTGCGATGCCGTGGCTGGTGCACAGACGGGGGAAAGGTTTGCCTCGAACAGCCTGACGGCCTCCGTTCCGTGCCAGGCGCCGTCTCCAAAGCGCAGAAAACAGTCCAGACCGTCCTCCAGAAGGTCCGCGCGGTTGTTGTTCGTCTTGAGCCGGATGTCGATCTCGGGGTGCTGCTTCGAAAAAGCCTCAAGCCGGGGCAGGAGCCATCCCGTTGCAAAGCTGCTGACGACACCGACTGTCAGGACGTCCCGGAAGTTGCCGTCTTCAAACCGGCTCAGCGCGTCGCTCATGCGCCGGAAGGCGTCAGAAAGAACAGGCAGAAGAGCCTGGCCTTCATCGGTCAGCGTGACACCGCGCGATCCCCGCTTGAAGAGCGACACCCGAAGCGTTTCCTCAAGGGACTTTACCTGGTGGCTGACCGCAGTCTGTGAGACACGAAGCTCAAGCCCGGCGCGCGTGAAACTCTGTAATCGGGCCGAAGCTTCGAACGCCCGGAGAGCGTTGAGCGGTATTCGGGATAGATCCATGGGTCGTTGCTGTTCTCCGGTTTGCGGGGCGCCTGGGTAAAAATGAGCGCCCGGCTTTCAAAACTCGATAAAGAAGCAGGTCTCGATGCCTACCCGGCTTCCGGCGGCCTCTCGCCTGACACGGTTGAGCACACTTCAAACGCACACGCTCCGGCCTTTCGCGCGGCATCCGGAATGACGGGCCTTGAAAAATCAGACCATGCCTTGACCCCACCTTGCATCGTACTGACTGACAACCGATCATGGCCAAGTTTTTCTCATGTCTGACGTTATCAATCATCATTTGTCTTATGCAAAAAGCAAGCGCAATCTCCCGCTTGCTTGAAGCTGTCCACCGGGGGGCAGGGCGCAGCAGGCAACATTTCATACTTCTGGAGATGATGATGATTTCGAGTAGTCGTAGGTTTGCCCTCCTGGGTTTGCTGATCCCCATTCTGTCCGTTGTTCCCGCCGGGGCGGCTGATTTTGATCCGGGCCCCGTTGCGAGGGCTGTCGAGGACGTCGAGACCCGTCTGTCCGCAAGGGTTGGTGTCGCGATCATGGACACGCAAACGGGCAAGACCTGGTCGAACAGGGGCGATGAGCGCTTTCCCCTGAACAGCACCTTCAAGGCATTGCTGTGCGCCGCGTTGCTGGACGCCGCCGAAAAGGGAACCGCAGACGCGAAGCGCGAGGTGGTCGTGCAGGAAAGCGATATCGTTTCCTATTCACCTGTCCTGGAAAAGCATGTTGGCGGCAAGGGTTTTTCAATCGGCGAACTGTGCGAGGTTACTGTCACAACCAGCGACAATGCGGCCGCCAACCTGGTCATGGCGGAACTCGGCGGACCGGAAGGGGTGACGGCCTACCTCCGTCGGATCGGCGATGACAAGACCCGCATCGATCGCTGGGAGCCGGATTCAAACACCGGCGTTCCGGGCGATCCAAGGGACACCACCACGCCGTGGGCGGCCGCTGAAACGCTCCGCAAACTGGTGCTGGGCGATGCCCTGGAGCCTCAGGCGAGGGTGACGCTCACATCCTGGCTGGAAGGCAACAAGGTTGGCAATTCCACCCTGCGGGCCGGCATCCCGAAGAACTGGCGCATTGCCGACAAGACCGGGGCAGGGTCCAACGGATCGCGCAACAACATTGCCGTTATCTGGCCGGAGAACCGGGATCCCGTTGTCATCGCGATCTACATTACCCAGACAACCGCCGCATTCCAGACACGCAACGCGGCAATTGCTGGAATAGGCGCCGCGCTGGCCGAGAGCATAGACTGAACGTCAGGAAGCTGCGCGCCGGATTTGCCACGGCGCGCGGCCTTCATCTCATTTCCGGAACTGCCGTCAGCGGCTTGCCGGTTTCAAACCAGCTCTTCAGGTTGTCGACAACAAGCTGGCCCATGGCGTTGCGGGTTGCCTGTGAGGCCGAGCCGACATGGGGCAGCAGCGTGACGCGGGGCAGTTTCATGAGCCGTTCGGGCGTGCACGGCTCCTGTTCGAAGACGTCCAGTCCGGCACCGTAGATGGTGCCGCTCTCCAGCGCCTCGGCCAGGGCCACCTCGTCGATCACAGAGCCCCGGCCGATATTGATCACGATGCCGTTCGGGCCGAGCGCCTTCAGCACGTCTGTATTGACCGCATGCTGGGTTTCCGCACCGCCCGGCGCGACCACCATCAGCGTGTCGCAGGCCTCCGCAAGCGAGACGAGGCTTGCGTGATAGGGATAGTCCACGCCGTCCTGCCGGGAGCGGCCGTAATATGCGATCTTGAGCCCGAAGCTTTCGGCGCGTCTGGCAATCGCCTTGCCGATACGTCCAAGGCCGAAAATGCCGAGCGTCCGCCCCTGAAGCGTCGCCTGGCTCAGCGGGTAGCCGCCTTTCTTGGTCCAGTTGCCGTCCCTCAGCCAGGTTTCGGCCTGTCCGAGTTCGCGCACCGTCATGATCATAAGGCCGATGGCCGTATCGGCCACCTCGTCTGTCAGGACGTCGGGCGTGTGCGTGACCATCACCTTCGCCCGCAGGCAGGCATCCGTGTCGACATGGTCGTAGCCGACGCCGAAGCTCGAGACGATCTCCAGGTTCGGAAATTTCTCCAGAAACGTGTCGTTGACCTCCGCCCAGGAGAGCGCAATGCCCCGGATCTTCGGGCCAATCTCGCCAAGCATGGCTGCCGGGTCTTCCGCCGCATGCAGCCTGTGCACGGTGAAAGCCTCGTCCAGCTGCTCCTCGACCACGGGAAGCATGGGTTTTGTCATGAGAATGTCGGGTTTTTGCATGGGGTATCCGGCGGGAGAAAAGCTTTGAGATATGTTGTTTCAGCCGCCGGACTTTACAAGAAATCAGGTCTCAGGGAAGAGGAAAAGCGCGCGGCGGGATATCATCGCCCATCGCCGACCCGGACAGCGATGTATTCAATGGTTGCTGCGGCGATTGTGCAGTTCTCGCATAGAAGTTTGCACCATTTTGTAAATGACACTGATTGAACATTCCCCCCATTGCCCCCGGCGCGCATTTCCCCTAAAAGACGCGGCAGAATTCCTAAGAATCCCGTCAGTTTTCGAAAGTGGAGAAGCGGAGCCCCATGGCGCGCCAGTTCATCTATCACATGCATGGCCTCTCCAAGGCCTACAACGACAAGAAAGTCCTCGACAATATCCATCTCTCCTTCTACCCGGACGCCAAGATCGGCATCCTGGGCCCGAACGGGGCGGGTAAGTCGACGCTTCTGAAAATCATGGCCGGCATCGACAAGGAGTATTCCGGTGAGGCCTGGGCCGCCGAGGGCGCCAAGGTCGGCTATCTGCCGCAGGAGCCGCAGCTCGACAATTCCAAGACGGTCATGGAAAACATCATGGAAGGCGTTGCCCACAAGCAGGCCAAGCTCGATCGCTACAACGAGCTGATGATGGACTATTCGGACGAGACCGCCGAAGAGGCCGCAACGCTTCAGGACGAGATTGACGCCCAGGACCTTTGGAACCTGGAAAGCCAGGTCGAAATGGCGATGGAAGCGCTGCGCTGCCCGGCCTCTGACAGCGCCGTCGACAATCTCTCCGGTGGTGAGCGACGCCGTGTCGCGCTCTGCAAGCTGCTTCTGTCCGAGCCCGATCTTCTTCTTCTCGACGAACCGACCAACCACCTGGACGCGGAAACCGTTCACTGGCTGGAGCGGCATTTGCGCGAGTTCAAGGGCTCGGTCCTGATCATCACCCACGATCGCTACTTCCTCGACAACGTCACCGGCTGGATCCTGGAACTCGACCGCGGCCGCGGCATTCCCTATGAGGGCAACTATTCGGTCTATCTGGAAAAGAAGACCAAGCGCATGGAGCAGGAAGGCCGCGAGAACATGGCCCGCTCCAAGGCAATCTCGCGTGAACGCGAGTGGATGGGCATGTCGCCCAAGGGCCGCCAGACCAAGTCCAAGGCGCGTATCCGCGCCTATCAGGACCTTGTCGCGATGCAGGAGGAGCGTCAGCCGTCCATCGAGCAGATCCTCATTCCGGTGGGCGAGCGCCTCGGTGCCAACGTCATCGACTTGGAAGGCGTGTCCAAGGGCTTCGGCGACCGTCTCCTGATCGAGGATCTCACCTTCAAGCTGCCGCGCGGCGGCATCGTCGGCGTGATCGGCCCGAACGGCGCCGGCAAGTCGACGCTCTTCAAGATGCTGACGGGTCAGGAAAAGCCGGACGGCGGCAATGTCGTCATCGGCGACAGTGTTCAACTCGGCTATGTCGACCAGTCGCGCGATGCGCTGGACCCGGACAAGACGGTCTGGGAAGAGATTTCCGGTGGCGCCGAGGTGATCTATCTCGACGACAAGGAAATCAACTCCCGCGCCTATTGCTCGTCCTTCAACTTCAAGGGCCCGGCCCAGCAGGCCAAGGTCGGCGACCTCTCCGGCGGTCAGCGCAACCGCGTGCACCTGGCGAAGGTTCTGAAAAAGGGCGCCAACGTGCTCCTGCTCGATGAGCCGACCAACGACCTCGACACCGAAACGCTGGCTGCCCTGGAAGACGCGCTGGAAAACTACGCCGGCTGCGCCGTGGTCATCAGCCACGATCGTATGTTCCTCGACCGCCTGGCCACGCACATGCTTGCCTTTGAGGGCGACAGTCATGTGGAGTGGTTCGAAGGCAACTTCGAGGACTACGAAAAGGACAAGGTCCGCCGCCTCGGCGCTCACGCCGCCGACCCGCGCCGGATAAAGTACAAGCCGCTGACGCGCTGAAAAATTTGCACAAAAAATACTGAAAGGGCGGTCAACGGACTGCCCTTTTTTCATTTATGCGTCGAACATGACTTCAATTGAACGATCTGTATGTCTGGGCTTTCTGGCGTGTGCATTCGCAAGCGCAGGGTCGGTTCTCGCGCACAACGGATGGCCTTTCGATCTGCTGGCGCAGTTCCAAGCTCAGATCGCTCTGTCCAGCCTACTGTTGCTCGTACTTTTGTGCGTGTTTCGGCGGTGGGGACTGGCTCTTGTAGCCGGTTTTCTGTTCGCATTCTCCGTCTGGAAAATGGACATCGGCAGCAACACACGTTTCGCCGCGGCATCCACATCCGCTGATGCCGCGGTCAAGGTTGTTACGGCAAATCTGTTCGGCAGATCCGGTGCGCTTGACCGCCTGTCAAAGGTGCATGGCCGCGAAGAATTCGACCTCCTGGTTCTGACGGAACTGCCGGTGGCGGCAGATGATGCGCTTCTTTCCAGGTTTCCGGACATGACCCACATTGCCGGAACACCGCGACAAGCGCTCTTTGGGTTGCCGAGCGCCGTCATCCTCTCCAGGTCGCCACCACAGCACGTTGAAATTCTGCGCGTCAACGAGAACCCATCCGCAATCACGAAGGCGAGATATTGCTTTGAGAGCCAAGCTAACTGTTTGACCACTTTTGCGATCCATCCACTCCCGCCGATCACCCCAAGTCTCTATGAGCGCCAGAAGGCAATACTTGAGGAGGTTGCCCGTCAACTACAGGAAACGGACGGTGCAGCGCTGGTCGCAGGTGATTTCAACGCGGTCTCCTGGTCGCCTCTCATGACGGCTTTTCGACGCCGGGGCGACGTCCGGAAAGTCGCATGCGGGGCGCGCTGGAGCCCGACATGGCTCGCACCCTTTCCAGGTGTTGGTCTGGAGCTGGACCACATTTTCGTCAACGGCGGAGTGATGAAAGAGACATGCGAGGTCGGAGCATTCCTGTGGTCGGACCATTGGCCGGTCATATCGGAGCTGGTGCTCATCGAACCCGGTGCTGATTGAGCAGGCCGCCGTCGTCCCGGACGACCAGAGCTGGTTCCCTGCCTTCCGCTGCGCTTCAGCAGGGATGACAAGTCTGCTTACGCAAGCGCGTCCGACGGGACCCATTTCGTCATAAACCGGACAGAAGTGGACGTGATCTGGCAATCCATGCCGTTGTTCCCCATCGCGTCGCTCACCCTGAAATCAGGTCACAGGATCATGCCGGGCACGGGTTCCGCATTGCTGACAAGCAGAATAAACACTCACGTGGGAGGAAGTCCTCTTTCGCCCTCGCGGGCATCCTCACGCAGCCAAAGGTAAAGCGGCAGGGCAAGAGACAGGCCGACGAGCCAGACCGCCGGCACCGTCAGCCACCAGCCGCGCACGTTGGTTTCTTTCGCATCGCGCCACGACCAGATCCAGAAGACAACACAGCAGATCAGGAGGTCCACGGCAATCCCGCTGGCCGGTTTCGTGGCGAACACTTCGGCAACAAAGAGCGGAAGGCTGATCCCGTGCGCCGCAAGGAACCCGCCAAAGAAGATCCAGGGGACCAGTGTTCCGACGATAGTGGCTGAAAGATACAGAGTTTTCATGGCGTTTTCTTTCTTTGCTGAGCTTCAGCAAGAGATGCGCAAAATCCCGACGCGTTTCAATTCCCCTGCAAGGAATAGGCGGCGGCGATGCGCGGATCGCGCGCGGCTTTTGCTTTACGCCGGCATGACTTCGTGGGCATTCTTTGAAATGAAATCAGGTTCTTGGCGAAAGTGATTCAAGTTCAGCCGATGCTTCAAGCCGTTCCCCGAACCCTGTTGCGACTGTACCGGTATGACCCGGGTGCCCTGCGCCTGGTGCGCGGACTGCACCTGACGCTGGCGGTTGTCATTGCCGCGCTGGCTGCCGACCGTCTGGGCCACCTTGCGCAGGGCGTGCCGGGCTTTGCCCTTGCCGTCATCTGCGCGTCAGCGGCCGCGCATGTGCTGATGTTCACGCCTGTTTCAACCAGGCGTCGTGAACTAGGCGAGCTTGTGCGCTTTGGCTCGGTGCTGACCGGCCTTGCGGCGCTTGGCGCGCTGATCGGAACCTTGTCCGGCGTCAAGGCCCCCCTGGTGCTGCAGTTCATCTGGGTCGGGGTGGTTGCACTCGGTTTCGCATTGGACGGTCTCGGGCCGTTCTGGTTGCGGGCAGGACGCATGATCTCGATATTCTGGCTGTTCGTGATCATGTCCAGCACGCCCCATTCCCCGGGGCTATGGCTTCCCCTTATGACAGCGCTGGGCGTTCTCATCGCAATGGCGGCACGGATCGGCCTGTGGCGGCCATCTGCGCACCGGACTTTCGAGCGGGTCGAAGACGCCAACCGCAAGGCGATCGCAGACTATCTTGATCGCGCTGCCACCGGTCGAACGGGCAGCGATAAGGCCGGCAGAGCCGCTCTTCATGACCTGGCAGGCCTTCGAGCCGAACTGGAACTCTCGGCAGAACTGGCAGGAGCGGAAGGAGAGCTGCGCGGCCTCTCCGCAGAAGCCGTCGCAATGATGCGCTTGGCGCTGGAGGTGGTGCGCAACGCCGTCCAGGCTCTTTCCGAAGACACACGCGGCGATCTGCTTGCCAATGAAACCTACCGGTCATCCCTCAAGCAGGTCTTGAAGCGCATTGAGACCGGTCAGGACATGGCGGGAGCAACGAGGCCGGACCTGCAGTGGGCTCGCAGTGCCACAAGGTTTGGCAGGCAGGACATGTTCCAGATCCTCCGGATCGCGCAGGCTTTCGACCGGTTGTGGCAACTTGCCGGAGGATACGAGGTGATCGAAGCTGCGGCGAAAGATGCGCCTGCCGCTAGGGAAAGGCCCGGTATCTGGAGCCGCATCTCGTGGCGGCTCGCCGCGCAGTCGAGTGTCGCCGCCATCGTCGGTTACGGCATCGGTCACGTTTTGAATTTGAGCCACACCTACTGGATCACGATCACGGTGATCGTGGTTCTGTGCAGCAGTCTTGGTGCAACCATCCAAAAGACTGCGCAACGCACAGCCGGGACGCTTGCCGGGTTCATTGTGGCGATGCTCATGGAACCGGTTCTGTCGAAGGTGCCGGAATTCAGGCTGTTTCTGATCGTGGCGCTGCTGCCGCCGATCATCATCCTGTTTGAGCGCAATTACGGCATCGCGGTCGGGATCATCAGTTTCATGGTGCTGATCGGGCTGGAAGCCATGACCGGTCTGCCGGTTTCCGAATTCTGGGATCGTCTCTACGACACGCTGATCGGCGCCGGTGCCGGTCTGGCCGCCGCGTGGCTGTTGTTTCCGAGGCGCAGCGGCGAGGGCGTCAAGGGGCTGGCGAGCGCCTATCTCGTCTCCTGCAAGGACTTCCTGGGCCCGACCGCAGACACGGCCGGGACGGACCAGGCCGCGTACTCTTCACTAAAGGACAAGGCCCGGGAGCTTATCGGTGCCGCGCAGAACTACCGCGCCGAGCAGATCCCCTGGGCCTCGAGTGCACGCACAAGCGGGGATCTAGATGTTCTTGTGATCGTTCTTGCCGACTACGTCATCCTCTACCGCCAGGCGCGCACATCGGTTCAGGCAGAAGTGGCGGAAAACCGCGCCGACCCCTCGATCGGGGATCTTCTGACGAGAATGGACAAGCGCGTTTACGAGGAATTTGATGCCGTGTTGCAGAACAGGGCACGGCAAACGGTGCCGGGCCTGGCGGAAGAGTGGCTTGCCGCGATGCCCGCACCGGAAACGGCCGACATCGACCTCATGACGGACTGGGTTGCGACACTCTACTACGCGCGGAAGGTGGTCCGATGCCTGCAGGGCCTTCGGCAGGAACATATCTGGAGCGCAACTTCGGAGCTCGCTGCGGGCACGCCAGACACCTGAGCGTTACCGATAATTAATTCCAAGGCCTTCATCCGGCTGCATTTGCTGACGAAGAATGTGTTTCATGTCACAATTTCAACCCGCGCTTTGTGCAAGATTTGCACGTCAGCAATCGGGCACCCCGCTTGGCCCGGAGGAGGAGCGACACATGCAGTTAAAGAAATTTCCGCGCGGCCTGACGGTCTGCGCCGGCCTGTTCGCAATGATTGCGACAGGCTCGGCAAGCGCCCAGACGGCGCAGCCGGTGAATGCCGATCCGACGGCGCCGCCAACCTACGATTTCGTTCAGCAGGCGGGTGAGATGTCCTACGACGGCACCTCCCTGACGCTGTCGGACGCCAACACGGGTGTCCTGTTCTTCTCCGACAGGCCTTATCGCGTCGGAGGCCAGATTTCGAATGCTGATTTTGCCGATTACTGGAATACGGATGACGGCTTTAAGGGCGATCCGCCAAATGCAGTGGTTTCGGTCCTGAGCGAAACCGGAAAGGCGCCCGCACTGGTCGAACTGACCTCGGCCAAATCCGAAGGGTCTTCGATGGTCTACGGGGTAACCGTGCTGCGTGGTGACCTGCCGGAATCAGCCAAAGGCGTCGCGCTGTTCATTGACCGGAGCGCCCGCCAGCCGCGTCACCATCACGGCCGGGCGACGGCGACCGCACCGGGATCGGTCGGTTTCGAGCCTTATGGACCGTACTGTTACCACTCGCCGCAGGACCCGCGCTGCCGCGCCTGGCATCATCCCTACCACCCGTATCACCCGTACCATCCGCCATACCACCCGTACTACCCGCCGTATGGCCCTTACTATCACCCCGGTGCCTATGCCGCCGGTGTCGCGACCGGAGCGGCGATCGCCAACGCGGCGAACCAGCCGACCTACTACTACTATCCGATCCCGACCGGACCTTTGCCGCCCAATTGCTGGATCAACTCGCAGCACACACAGATGGTGTGCCCCTATAGGCTCCAGTAATCGGGGAAAAGACGTCCAGGGCCCGCACATTTGTGCGGGCCTTTTGTTTGCGTGACGTGCCCGGGCCTGTTTGCCGGAAACCGGGACGGATCAACACGCTTGATGCGTTGATCAAATTGATTTGCTGGTGTCTTTGGGCAGGCACGCTTAAATCTCCCGGTGCCAGAAAACAGGAGCAGAGTATGACCGACCAGCCCGCATTGATGCCGGAAGAGTTCCGGATAGCATCGAAATTCAAGCTGGACGGGAAGGTTGAGGGCGTCTACCGCACCACGTCCCCGGATGATTTTCAGACGGCAGCCGCCGCGAGCCTGGAACTGGGTTTCGAAGGGGTTCCCGGAGACCGCCACGCCGGTTTCACGCGCAAATCCGGGGGAAGGGAACCCTGGTATCCGCGCGGCACGGAAATGTGCAACGAGCGGCAGGTGTCAATTCTGTCGGTCGATGAACTGTCCGAGATTGCTGCCAGAATGGACATCGGGGAACTGAAACCCGAATGGATCGGCGGCAACATCCTCGTCTCCGCGATACCGAACCTGACCCGCATCCCGCCCCGCACGCGGCTGGTCTTCGAAGGCGGAACGGTGATCCGCGTTGACGGCGACAACGCCCCGTGCCGCTTTGCCGGCGCTGCGATTGCGGCAAACCATCCCGGCCGCGAGGGCCTGGACCTGTTGTTTCCAAAGGTGGCGCGGGGCTTGCGCGGGCTGGTCGGTTACATCGAAAAGCCCGGGGTGATCGAAGGCGGCGAAACCGTGACGGCGCATATCCCCGAACAGTGGATTTACCCGCGCACGTGATGCGCTAATGTGGCACCGGTTCGTCTCTAAAGATCACCGGAGTCCCTCATGCTTCCAATCCATCACATGGTCGGCGATGCGCCGCAGCCTGTTGCCCCGTTTTCGCATGCCGTCGAAGCTGACGGCTGGGTTCATGTCACGGGACAGATGCCGACCTTTCCAGACAACCCGGAAGCGCCTTTGCCGGACGGCATCGAAGCGCAGACCAGGCGGGTGATGGAGAATCTCAAGATTGTGCTGGCAGGGGTCGGCCTCGGACTTGAGAACGTTGTCTTCGCGCGTGTTTATCTCACTGAATTCAAGCGTGACTACGCGAAGATGAACGAGACGTACGGGGCGTTTTTTCCACCGGACAAGCTGCCGGGCCGCACCTGCGTCGGGGTATCCGGTCTTGCCGTGGATGCCCTTGTCGAAATCGATCTGGTCGTCAAACGGCCCTAGAGCCCATCACCGTCGCTAGCGATCTGCCGATTGCAACCCCAGGCGCTCAGAATGCTGTTCATGGTCTCGACAACGAAAAAACGGGCCGCGTCCCGGTCATAGCCTTCCTCGAGAAGGGTATCGTATTCGGTCAGTTCGTGCCGGACATGGCTGGTAACCGCCTGCCACAGTGCGATGGTTGGCGGCAGATGGCGCAGGTGACCGGAAAGCGCGAGGCCGAGTATGGCTTCCGCATCGCTCATCGGAATTCTGGGTGCAAGATTGCGCAAGGCTTTGCGCATCTCTTTCTGCCGCTTTGTGCCGCCGATCAAGACTGGGTCTCCGGGTCAATGTGGCGCGTGCTGACGGGCATGCCGTCAGGCGCTGGACCGTCTCAGCTCTTCCATTCCGTCCGTGTTTGAGAGCGCCAGCCCCGCAACCGTCCCGTTTGCGCGGGCGCTTTCCAGGATCTGGTCAAAGGGCAATGGTGGTGCAAAGTGATAACCCTGCACCAGGTTGCAGTGCAGAGCCGACAACAGGTCGAGCTGCGTCCGGTCCTCGACGCCTTCCACCACACACAGCATTTCCATCGACCGGCAAAGATTGATGATCGAAGTGATCACGCCGCTTGCGACAGGCTCATGAATGCCGGCAACGAAACTGCGGTCGACCTTGACGCAGTCAATCGGCAGGCGGTGCAGATAACCGAGGCTCGAGTAGCCTGTTCCGAAATCATCCAGCGCCAGTTTGACGCCTGCACCGCGCAAAGTCTGCAGGCACTCCTCGGCCGCTTCGTAGCTGCCGATAACCGAGGTCTCGGTGATCTCGAAGGTGATGAGCCTCGGATTGACGCCATGACGTTCAATGGCGTCGAGCAGGGCGTGGACTGTGACCGCAGAGGTGATGTCCTGTGCGGACAGGTTGAAGGAAAGGCTGAGCTCACCCGGCAATTCACCTATCTGACCAACCGCCTTTTCGAAGAGCGACAGCGTCAGGCGGTTGATCTGACCCGTGCGTTCCGCAACCGCGATAAACTTGTCAGGAGGCACGCTTTTTAACGTCGGGCTATGCCACCTCGCCAGAGCTTCAAATCCCACCACACGCTGGTCGGGCAGGGAAACCACCGGTTGGAAAAAGACCTGGAACTCCGTGTCGAGATTAGCCTTCTGCAAGGCCGTTTCGATGGCGCGCTCCGAACGGATACGCGCTTCGTGTTCTTCCGAGTAAACGGTCGTGTGGCCGCGCGACGTCGTTTTGGAGTTATACAGCGCATAGTCGGAACGGTCGAAGAGAGCGTGGGCGGATTTGCCGGCTTCCGGATAGATCGCAATGCCGCAGGACGCGCCCACCGACAGCGTAAGATCACCGATCTTGTAGGGTTCGGTGATCAGGTCGCAAATCGCCTGGCCGGCACTGGACGCCGCGCCGGTTTCGCCGAGGAAGAGGAAACCGAACTCGTCGCCCCCGAGCCGGCAGATCTCGATGTTGCCATTGTCCAGCGTCCTGAGCCGGTTGCCGACCTCCATCAGCAGCTGGTCACCGAGTTGGTGCCCGTACGTGTCGTTGATCGGCTTGAACCGGTCCAGGTCGACCACTCCGACCGCGAATTTCGTGTCGCTTCCCGCAACGTCCGTGATCAGGGCTTCGAGCCGGTTGAAGAAATAGCGGCGGTTCGGAAGGTCGGTGAGCGCATCGGTCTGGGCAAGACGCGCGTTCTCCGCATTCAGGCGCTCTGTCTCTTTCTGCTTGGCGGCAAGGTCGGACTGCGACTGCACAAGTTTGCTAAAGCCCCTGTAGCCGCTGATCAGAACCTGGAGAACGACCAGGCAAACAAGAAAGATGTTCATCGCGATCGCGAAATAAACATCCTGATCCTGCCGGATGTAGTAGACGAGATAGGGCACGGTGACGATGAACATGACCGCAAAGGCTGCTTGCGGCAGGTTCATCAGGCAGAATATGCAGCCGATCACGGTAATGGCGATAAAGAGCGCGACGTGGCCCCGTTCTTCCGGACCGCCATAACCGTCAAGCGCGAGCGACCAGGAGATGTAGATAGCGGCCATGATGCTGCCGAGAATGACCGTCTGGCGCATTTTTCGAATGGCTTCGTCGGGCCCCAGGGTGACATGCCTGGCGCGGATCCAGGCGACCATGCGGATACTCGTCAGAACGAGCATCGGCACCAGAACACCGACTGTCAGGTAGACGGGCGCAACATCGTAATGGGTGTATGCAACGGCAATCGCATTCACCATGAGCAGCGCGTAAAGGGAGGGGATCTGGGTTTTCAGTTCGTTGTACTGCGCTTGCGCGATTTCCGGATGGCGCGGATCGATCGACATCCATCTCAGAAAAACCCGGATTTTTTCCATCAACTCCTCCAACGGGACGAATTCTTAACGGAAGAAGCTAAAAGAAAGGTTAGAATACCTACTTTTAGTTTAGGCAAAAGAGCAATTTTGCTTCCGATTGTATTTTGTCACAACTCATAAAACCAGAACTGTTTCTTACGGCACGTCGCAAAAGTCCATCCGATACCGGGATCCTCGTGCAGCGGAGACTGCCATATAAAGTTTTTGCCTGAAGCTTGATAGAAGTCAGAGGCTTACTCCAAAGTCCGGAATCAAATTGGGAAGCGGGTGAGCGTTGAAAGTCACACGTTTCTTTTATCTCAATTGGCAGTATAATTTGATAAGAGAACTATTTTTTAATGCGCAGCCGGCCCTATATTGAGCCCATGGCCGACCGTACGAGAACCCGCCTCCTAAACGCACTCAAGTCATCGGGACCGCAGACGGCGGCCGATCTTGCGGACAACCTGAATGTGACATCGGTAGCCGTGCGGCAGCATCTTGACGGAATGCATGGTGAGGGACTGGTCGATTTTGAGGACGTCAAAGGCTCGGTCGGCCGTCCGAAACGGGTCTGGGGATTGACCGCTGCCGGGCATCAGCAGTTTCCCGACAGTCACTCGGCCCTGATTGTGGGTTTGCTGGAAGGGCTCTCGGATCTCTTCGGCGATGACGGCCTGGAAAACCTGATTGCACACCGGGAAGCAAAGACGGGAAAGGTCTACAAAGAGGCCATGCGCGAAGCGGCGGATCTGGAGAGCCGGGTAGAGCTGCTTGCGGACCTGCGAAGCCGGGAAGGCTACATGGCGGAAGTGGTGAGGGAGCGGGATTGCTTTCTTCTGATAGAGAACCATTGTTCCATCTGCGCCGCAGCGACGGCTTGCCAGGGTTTTTGCCGGTCGGAGCTTTCCCTGTTCGAGGATGTCCTCGGTCCGGACGCCACGGTTGAGCGTATTGAACATCTCTTGTCCGGCGACCGCCGGTGCATGTACAGGATCAAACGTGGCGAACATGCCGAGTGAGCAAATAGAACGCTTGGAATCCGGTCTGTTTTTTGGCGGTATGTTGAGGTCCTTGTTTGATCGTTGTCCGGGACAACGCACCGGTCAGGGCCGGGACCGGGAGACCATTCAGGAGTAAGAAGCGTGGCGTTTGCCAGACCTGTTTTTGCTGGCTTGATCGAAAGTTACTTCCGTCCGTTTGAAACGCACTTGAAGCCGCTTGAGCTGCCGGTCACGCCGATGCCCGACAAGGGGCCTTTGAGACTGGTCTGGCATTTCGCCGGAATGTTTCGCCGGCAACTCGTGATCGTCTCCGTTCTGGCAATGATTTCATCGCTGCTGGGACTTCTGGGGATCTGGGCGATCGCGTTTGTTGTCGACGGTGTTACGGCCGCAGGTGCACGGGAGTTTCTCCTGGGGCACACTTGGATCCTGGCCGGCTTCTTTTTTCTGTTCGTCGTCGTCAGCCCGCTGGTCTTCCTGTTGCGCCAGACATTCGCCTTTCAGACAGTGCGCATTCTTCTGCCCGCGGCAATGCGCTGGCAGGCGCACAAAGCCGTCGAGATGCAGGATCTCGCTTTCTTCGAGGATACGTTCGCAGGACAGGTTGCCTCGCGCATTGCCCAGGTGACGATGTCGGTCCACCGCCAGATGATGCTGGCAATCGAGACGATCCCCTATCTGGTCATCCAGTTCGGCGGGTCGTTCCTGCTGCTTCTGGCGCTGGCGTGGCCGCTGGCGGTCCCGGTCTTCTTCTGGATCGCCGCAAATGCTCTGGTTGCCTGGCTGGCAATCCCGACCTACATGCAGCGCTCCGCCAGGGTTGCCGCGGCCAACTCGCGGGCCACCGGTGCCATGACCGATGTCTATTCGAACATCGCGATGGTGAAGCTTTTCGCAGCAGAAGATTCCGAGGCCGGCGCGATCCGCAAGGTGATCGGCGAAACGATCGATACCAGGCACAGCGAAAACCGGTCGTATATCCTGACCGACAGCAGCGTCTACTTCCTCAACGTGCTGCTGATGCTGGCCGTGGTCATCATCGGCTTCTGGGGGCTGGTCGGCGAGTGGGTCACGCTTGGCGACTTCGTGGCAGGACTGACAGTGACAAGGTCGCTGTCGGCAGCCTCCTCCAACTTCATCAATGTCGGACAGTCCATCACCAGCACGCTTGGGACGATCAAGGACGCGATGCCCATCATGACGAGCAGGCCCGAGATCAAAGACCGCGCTGGAGCCGGCGAGTTGAACGTCACTGAGGGACAAATCCGCTTCGACGCCGTTTCATTTGCCTATCAGAAGGATCGCAAACCGGTCTTGGAGAACTTCGACCTGACCATCGCCCCGGGAGAGCGTGTCGGCCTTGTCGGACTTTCGGGTGCCGGAAAGTCAACCGTAATCTCGCTGCTGATGCGGCTCAGAGATGTTTCGAGCGGAACCATCACGATTGATGATCAGGATATCAGGGACGTAACGCAGGAATCCCTGCGCAGGCAGATCGGGGTGGTTACCCAGGACATCTCGCTTCTCAACCGCTCGATCCGCGACAATATTCGCTATGGCAAACCGACGGCGAGCGATGACGAGGTGTTGGCCGCCGCGCGTGCATCGGAAGCTGAGGTGTTCATTGCGGAGCAACGGGACAGCAAGGAACGGGCAGGGCTGGACGCGCATGTCGGCGACAGGGGTGTGAAACTGTCGGGCGGGCAACGGCAACGGATCACGATCGCCCGGGTGCTCCTGAAGGATGCACCCATCCTGATCCTCGATGAAGCGACGTCCGCGCTCGACAGCGAAGCGGAACTCGCGATTCAACAGAACCTTGCGCAGATGATGGAAGGACGGACCACGCTCGCGGTTGCCCACCGGTTGTCGACGATTGCGGCAATGGACAGGCTTGTCGTCATGGACGGCGGCCGTATCATCGAAGAGGGAACGCACCGCGATCTGCTTGCGCGCGGAGGCCTTTATGCAACCTTGTGGGAGCGCCAGTCGGGTGGGTTCCTGGCACACGCGGCCGAATAGGCGCTCCGGGGATGAACCGGACAGGCTTGCAGGATTGCCGGTTGCAAGTGCGCGCGCGAATTTGTGGCCCGGTCAGCTGTCCTTTCGTCTCAGGATGACTTTGAGATGCCACTGCTCAAGAGCGTAAGCCGTCGTTTTTTCACGGTACAGCTCCTCGAAGCGCCGGAAGAATTCCGCTTCGAGCTGCGTTGTATCCTTGCCTTTCCCGAGCGTTGGTTCGAACAGGCCTGCGCGGAGCGAGCTCGCCGCAAACGCCTTGGTGTAGCCGACGTATTTCGAGGCGTATTCCAAAGGATCATCGAGGTAGGACGAAAATACGTCTCCACCGCCATCAACGCCGATAACGTCAATCGTGTCGACGTCATAGAGATCGGCAAGGCCCGACTTCTCTTCGAATGCTTCCCGTGCTTCCTGCGCGGTCAGGAACCAGAGCCCGAAAACGAAGTTGTCGGTCACATCGCGCGCGAGCAGACCGTCCTCGGTCATGGATTTGGTAATGGCCTGCATCGCACGATAGATCCCGCGTCCGGATGCGGCCGTATCGTTGATTTCGCCAGCCTCCGGGACCGCACCAATTGTCGAAACGAACAGAAAGCCGCCTGGTTGCAGCTCTTCTGCGCGCAGGCGCAGGAACCTGACCCAGTCTTCCTTTGCCCTGCGCCACATCTCATGCCTCGCGTTGCCGGTCAAATCCGCAAACCACACGGTGTCCGGTGCGTCGAAACTCGCGGTCGATCTGAGCCAGTGGCTTGCAAAAAAGCAGGTGCCGACAGAAACCGAGCGGTCAGGTACCATTCGCTCGTAGAAGGAGCCGACAGCCGCAGACACGAGAGGCGGGTGAGGACGGTTCAGATAGCCGCTCTTTCCGGCGACAAGGGACATCAGTGCGTTCCAGTCATTTCCTGGCTGGTCAGCATGGCAAACGGAGACGTTTTTCCGCGGAACCAGACTGCTCCAGGCGTCGAGCGCGGGCCGGACCGTTTCGATGGCGCTTTGCCCGGGACCGCATCCGTAGTCGGTAATATTCAGATCGTCAGGACGGTTTGCAACGCGCTGAGCCAGATCCGCGATGACGTCGGCGTTTCCGAGCGCATGTTCCTTTTGAGCGCGTGAGTTCGCGTCATAGTCGACCATTCCTTCCGTCGACGGCGATGTTTCATCGGCTTCTGACATGTCGGTTTCTCCCGGTTGTGCATGGCTGCGGCCGCTATCGAAGCTGACGGCAGGATTGCGCACTTTGAGAACGGCGTGAAGGCCCGATTGCACTCTCGAGTGTGCTCGCCGTTTGAAGCTGTCTGAAAGTCGTGCGCCGAAGGGGCGTGGAGCGGAACGGCTTCATCTTGAGCATTTGCAGAATCCTGTGGCGGTGGCCGATCCATGTGGAGGAGAGTCGAAAAGTGTCGAATTTACCCGGCGTGTCGTTGATTTTCCAAAACTGGGCCGACAATAATCAACCATGGACAAGCGAGAACGCGCAGAACTCTTCCGCGAGCGGCTATCGGATGCGATCCGAAGCCGCGACATGAACCGAAGCGATTTGGCACGCGGTGCAAATCTGGACCGGTCCACGGTCTCGCAGCTCCTGTCGGAGGAAGCGCCGCGCCTGCCGAACGGCCAGGCGCTGGCATCGATTTCAACTGCGCTGGGTGTGTCCGCGGACTGGCTCCTCGGCCTGTCGACACACCGCGGCGCAGCGGCCGAGATCCTTGATCAGGCGGTCCAGATCGCCGAAACCGACCGGCATCCGGTTGATGAACATCTTCTCGCCTGGTACCGCGACGCCGTCGGTGCGAAGATCCGGCACGTGCCGGCAAATCTGCCCGATGTCCTGAAAACGGATGCGGTGCTGGCCTATGAATATGCCGGCGAAACGCTCCGGACCGCGGATCAGGCGATCACCGGCACGCGGGATCAGAGGGCGCTGCTCGGACGGGCGGAATCGGACATGGAAATCGCGCTTTCCAAGGAAGCCCTAGAAGCGTTTGCGCGCGGCGAGGGGCTATGGTCAGGTCTTTCTCCCGACGAACGCAGGGAGCAGCTTGAGGTGATGGGAAGGAGCCTTTCTGATCTTTACCCCTCCCTGCGTCTGCACCTGTTCGGCGCCACAGACCGGTATTCATCGCCCTTCACCGTCTTCGGCCAGAAGTGGGCAGCGCTCTATTTGGGACAGCGGTATCTCGCCTTTTCCAACACGCGCCATATTCAGCTTTTCGCCAGCCATTTCGACGACCTTGTACGGCACGCCGTTGTCCGATCGCACGAGGCCGGTGCCTTCGTGACCCGTCTCGCTGATGATGTTTGAACTGACTGTAACCCGGATTTCCTGGGCTGGACCCAGACAGTTCAGATAAGCGCTGTCTCCCGGCAATCCGCGAATGCCAACCGCCTTATCGGGAGCGGATTGCAACCGGGAAAATTTCTACTGCAATGAAGAGTTTGTGCGAAACCCTCCCTTGAATTCGCCACGTGCACTCGCCGGACACTGCATCCCATGATCGATTTTTCTTGACAATTGAAAACTTTCGTATACATATGTAAACATATTGAGACAAACGAAGACGATTGGTGACGTCTATGCCGAAGAGTATTCCGATCAGCGTCAGGCTCAGTGACGACGATGTGGCCTTTCTTGCTGGCTATGAAGTTCAGGGTGCCCGAACCCCCAGCGACAAGATGCGCGAAATCCTGAAAGCGGCGCGCGAGCGAGAAGAAGGCGTGCAGGATGTCGCGTCATGTGAAGACCTTCTCAGGTCGATGGTCCGGCCCGCGGAAAGGGGGTTGCGGCAATTGCAGAGGGAAACCGGAATTAGGTCAGACCTTGTCATGAAACTGTATGAGCGATTGCCTGCAATGCTGGCAGAACTTATCGCGTCCGCCCCCGGGCCTGAGCAGGGCGAACAGGATCTGGTAAAATTTGAGGCAGCCTTGTCTGCCGAACTGTTTTCGGTGATCGAGGAGATTTTCGACCTCGGACTGACAACCCCGAGCCGGACTTACGATCCGGCATTGATGGACAGGCGGCTTGAGCCGATCCTGGAAGTCGCGCGCTTGCTGGATCAGAGGCGCGGGCCGAAGGACTGAACGGCGTATGAGAGATTTGAATGCGGCATGGGCGGGAAAGACCACCGATGTGGTGTGCCGACGGGTTTTGTCTGCGCCGGCAAACGTGAAGCCCGGGATGTATTGGTTTTTTTGAGTTACGGAAGAAGATGAACGGAAAGGAAGGTAAAGATGGCAGAAGGTCTTGTAGCGCGCGTAACGCGTCTGGTCTCCGGTGGTGTGAACCAGTTGGTGGACTCCATTGAAAACACTTCCCCCGAAACCGTCATGGCAGAGGCGATCCGGGAGGTCGACCGGGCTGTTGACCAGGTTCGTGACGAACTGGCCGGCGTTCTGGCGAACAAGCATCTTGCGAACACGCGGCTCGGGGAAACGACCTCGCGCCACGAAGAACTGCAGGGTCAGATCGCCCTTGCGGTGAAAGAGGGACGTGATGATCTCGCCGAGGCGGCGATCGCGCGTCAGCTCGACCTCGAAGTTCAGATTCCCGTCCTGGAATCCGCTGTCGCGGACGCCAGTCGTGAGGAGAAGGAACTGGAGGGTTACGTAGGTGCGCTTCAGGCCCGCAAGCGGGAAATGGAAGCCGAGCTTGAAAACTACCGCCGGTCTCAGCAGCAAAGTGCAGCGGACGGCGCTGCGTCGGGCACAGCCGCACCCAAGGACAGCGTCGAGGGCAAGACACGCAAGGCGGAGGAAGCGTTTGACCGTGTCATGCAGAGCGCGACCGGTCTGCCTGGGATGCAGGCGGCCGACAGGGCCGATGCAACCAAACTTGCCGAGCTTGAGGACCTTGCCCGCAAGAACAGGGTCTCCGAACGCCTTGCAGCATTGAAGGCGTCGGCGAAAGACGGTTGAACATGATCGAGTTCATCCTAGCCGGGCAGAATACGCCTTTTGCGGTCGCTCTTGGCCTGATGATTGCGATCGCGCTTGCCGAAGGTGTGGGCACGCTCATGGGACTGGGCCTGTCGAGCATGATCGACAGCCTGCTCCCGGAAGTGGACCTGCCGGACGCGGACCTCCCCGAAATCGATGCGCCGGAGTTCGACGCGGACATACAGGGAGGCGCGCTGCCGGGAGATCTTGAAACGGTCGCGGCCGGAGCAGACGTTACCGGGCCGGGACAGGGGCTCTTCAGCCAGTTCCTTGGCTGGCTCTGTTTTGGCCGCGTGCCCGCGCTGATCATCCTGGTGATCTTTCTCACCGGGTTTGGCCTCGTCGGCTATGTGCTGCAGGGCCTTGTGCAATCGGTGACCGGTTTCCTGCTGCCGGGTGTCCTGGCATCTGCCGGGGCGTTTGCGGGGGCACTTCCCTTTACACGGGTCACCGCACTTGGGCTGTCCAGGGTGATGCCAAAGGACGAAAGCGACGCCGTTTCGCGGCAGACCTTCGTCGGCAAGCCCGCTGTCATCGTACAGGGGCATGCCAAAAAGGGGCTTCCTGCTCAGGCGCGCCTCAGTGATCCGACCGGTCAATCTCACTACGTGCTGGTTGAGCCGGATGTCGAGGGTGAGGTACTGGAGCAGGGGACGAATATCATTATCGTCCGTCAGCTGGGGCCGCATTTCACCGCGATCAGGAACACGAACGCGACTTTGACCGGCGCCGAAGGCTGAGACCGGCGCCGGGCTCTCAATTTTCATCAAAAAGACAAAGGGAGTTGTAAGTTATGGACCAACTCATAAGCATTTTGATTCTCGTCGGTATCGGCTTTGTCGCCCTGCTGGCGATCGGTTTGATCATTTCCAGGCTCTACCGCCGGTCCTCGAAGGAAGTCTCCTTCGTGCGGACCGGTTTCGGCGGCCAGCGCGTGATCATGAATGGCGGTACGCTTGTGCTGCCTGTGCTGCACGATGTCATTCCCGTCAACATGAACACACTGCGTCTCGAGGTACGCCGCTCGAACGACCAGGCCCTGATCACCAGGGACCGCATGCGCGTGGACGTGCTGGCGGAATTCTATGTCCGTGTTCAGCCGACCATCGAATCCATTGCCAATGCCGCACAGACACTGGGTCAGCGCACCATGAAACCGGAAGCCCTGCGCGAACTGGTCGAAGGCAAATTCGTTGACGCCCTGCGCGCGGTTGCCGCCGAAATGGCGATGGAAGAACTGCACGAGCAGCGCGTGAACTTCGTTCAGAAGGTGCAGGCTGCCGTGTCCGAGGACATCCTGAAAAACGGTCTTGAGCTTGAGTCGGTGTCTCTCACCGGCCTGGACCAGACCAACCGGGAATACTTCAATCCGGAAAATGCCTTTGACGCCGAAGGTCTGACCAAGCTGACCCAGGAGATCGAGGAGCGCCGCAAGAAGCGCAACGACATCGAACAGGAAACCGAAGTCCAGATCCAGCGCAAGAACCTCGAAGCCGAGCAGGAGCGCCTGCAGATCAGCCGCGAGGAAGAATTCGCCAAGCTTGAACAGCAGCGCGAAATCGAGATCCGCCGGGCGGAGCAATCCTCGCTGATTGCCAAGCAGCAGGCGGAGCGCGAGCGAGAGGCCGAAGAGGCCAAGATCCTTGCGAGCCAGAAGGTCAAGGAGAAGGACATCGAATCCAACCAGGCCGTCACCGAGCGCCAGATCGCGATGGACCAGCAGGTGCGCGAGCGGGAGATCTCCAAGGAGCGTACCGTTGAGGCAGCCAATGTCGACAAGCAGAAGCTGATCGAACTTGCCGAGCAGGACCGCGATATTGCAGTTGCCGCCAAGTCGCGTGAAAAATCCGAGGCGGAGGCCGAGGCCGACGAGGCAAGGGCAATTGCTGCGCGTGCAGCCGAACAGGTTTCGACGGCAAGAGAGACCGAGGTGGCGGAGCGTGACAAGCAGATCGAACTGATCGAAGCGCGCAAGGCGGCCGAAATGGATGCTGTCGCGGTCACCGTCGGTGCGGAAGCCCAGAAGCAGGCCGCCGCCGACCACGCCGAAGCCGTCCGGATTTCGGCAGAGGCAGAAGCCGCGAAGCTGCGTATCGAAGCACAGGGTTCTGCGGAAGCCGACAAGCTCCGTGCAGAGGCCGAAAAGGCCCTTTACGAAGTCGAAGCTGCCGGTCAGCGCGCGATCAACGAAGCGGCCAACCTCCTGTCGCCGGATCAGATCGCGATGCAGGTTCGTGTCAAGCTTCTGGAGCAGCTGCCTGAAATCATTGCAGAAAGCGTCAAGCCGATGGAGCAGATCGACGGCATCAAGATCATCCAGGTCGACGGCATGACCGGTGGCGCCGGTGGGGCCGCCGGTGCCGCGGGCCCGAACGGGGGCGGTGGTGGAAACCTCGCCGACCAGATGGTCTCGTCTGCTCTGAAGTACCGCTCTCAGGCTCCGCTTCTGGATGCCATGATGAAGGAAGTCGGGCTGGACGGGTCCGGTCTGGCGGGCCTGACGAACGGCCTGTCCGAGACACCTGCCAGGGCAACGGACGCGGGCGAAACAGGCTCTGTCGAAACTGTGTCGGACGAGGCGCTCGAGCACCTGGCGGCCGGCACCGCCGCCAAGACGACCGGGGACCAGGGTTCCGCAAGGTCCAAACCGGAAAGCTCTGACCCCGCAGCCTGATCAGCTGTGCTGAGACCTACCCCGGCGCCTGGCGGCGCCGGGGCTTGGACACGGGCTGGCTTGAAACGGATCGCGCACCCTGAGATCTCATCCAACAGGGAGGCGGTTCCGAACGGGACAAAATCTGGTGGAGCGGGATGGATTACGAAAACAAGGAAGACCACTTCCAGAAGCGGGGGAATCTGTTTCTCGAGATATCGGCAATCATGATCCTCGTTCTCCTGATCATGTTTGCCGCCGTGGTGTTTCATTTCTATACGGAAGTGAACCGGCTTTACGATGACAAGCAGGAGCTTCTCACCCGGATCGAGGCCTATGGACAACGGTCGGCAAATCTCCAGGACAACCGCGACCTCAATCGTTTGCGGAATGAGCAGGCCGCGCTACGCAGACAGCTGATGGACCTTGAGAGCAAACTGGATGCGGTGCGTGCGAACAAAGACATGCAGATCAATGCACAGCGCACGCGCATTGAAAACCTCGACAGACAGATCAAGGCAATTGCGAACAACGCCAAGCAGCGTAAACCGGAAGTGATCTCCAGGAGCAAAAGGCGCAAGGTGATCGATGATCTTCAGGTCGAACTCGCGGCATGCTCTGAAAAGATGATGTACATATATTGCGACATCACGCTCGAAGCGCTCGGGGGTGTGGGCCGCAGAGTGGAAATCTCGAACCAGAGCACACTCCTGGAAGACGCCGACGGCGTCATCTACCCGATTTCGTCTTTTTCACTCGGGACCGGGGACGAAAATGAAGTTCGCTACAAAGCCAGGATCTTCGTGAGCAAGGCACGGCCGGTGAAGCTGCGGTTCCGGTTTTTCGAACCACCTGTCGGCGCCCACTCCTTTTCCGTTGCACAATTCTACATCGATGGCGTCAAGATTCCGTTTGAGGAAGTCCAGGTGGAACACTGAAAAACGTTCAGGTGAACGGCTGTCCCGCTTTCCGCCGCGTGTTTCCGTTCCCTTGGAACAAGTGCCCTTGCAATGAACAGGTTCGTATGATGAGCAGGCAGATTTTTTTGAAACTGACGGCAATCCTCTCGATCTTCGGCTGCATGATGCTTCCGGCGCAGATCGTGGCCGCTGCGCCTGAAGTGACTACGAAAAACAGCTATTTCAACGTGCTGGGTTCTACGGACGCCGAGATCAGGAAAAATCTGGAGACGCATGCCGGTAGGGACGCATATTGGGGAAATTTCTTCTGGGCCAAGAGCATTTGGTCAACCAAGTGGAACATTGGCTGGCGGGAAACGGAAGAAGGATGTGTCCTGAGCAGCGTCGATGCTGCCGTTGAAGTCGAAAACTGGATACCGCGCTGGCGGAACAAGGGCGATGCAACGCCGGAAATGCGTGCGCGCTTGAGGCGCACCAGCGCAGCGATTGATTTGTACTGGCAGCAGACCATGTCCAACGGGGTGAAAGCAGCCGCTGAAATCGAGAAACTCTATACGCGGTTTCCCTCTTTTAAGACGTGCAAGGAACTGTCCACGACATTTCATGCGCAGGGGAACCGGATTTCGGAGCTTTATCGCGACAGACGCAGGGCAGTCGAAAAGCGGACCGGAAACGGGACCCGCCAGGTTCCCGATCTCTCCGAGCCGGCCGGAGTGGAGACACCGGTTCCCGGAAGCCCGGGTCTCGAACTTGACGGCTGGTGCCAGATCTCGGATGACATGGAAACGGTTCAGACACTGATGTGCCGCTACGATCGGTCGTGTGAGCCGGATTCAGAGCGCTGCAGAATTGATTTCAGCTGGTCCGAGGAACGCATCCAGGTCAGGTATTTCAACGGCGGACCTGTGCAATGGAACGACGAACTGGCTGATTTTGCCTTCATCAACAAGACGCCCTGCGTCCGCAGAGTGTCTGACGACAGGATCCTTTGTTTCTCCGAAGATGAACCGACAGAGCGCTGGTTCTACCACCTGCCTTGAGCCGCCCACCGGATTTTGCGGGCGCTCATGACATGTTTCGGGTCAATGATGCGATCGGTGGTGGTTCAGTGTCCTTGCCGCGTCGAGAGATCTTGAGGGCTGGAAACTCTCCGGCTCTGCCATGGCCCAGAACGCCGAGTAGCCCGGTATGTCGTGCACTTCGTCCAGAAGGGCGCCTTTCTTCAGCCATGTAAAGGCGGCGTTCGCCGACATGACCTCTCGCGGCCCGCCGCGCATGAAGAAGTGCTCCGGCTTGAACTCGCTCGGATGATCGAGACCTGCGGCTGCCGTGAAAGCCATGAGGGACTTCAGCGTGTTTCTATGGAAATTCGCGACCCGCTCGGCCTTGTCGGGTACCACGAGCGCCTGCTGGCGTTTCGGATCCTGCGTGGCGACGCCTGTCGGGCAGCGGTTGGTGTGGCAGCTCTGCGACTGGATACAGCCGACCGCGAACATGAAACCGCGTGCGGAATTCACCCAGTCTGCGCCAAGGCACATGGTGCCTGAGATGTCGAAAGCACTGATGAGTTTGCCGCTGGCGCCCAGCTTGATGTCGTCGCGTATTCCCGTGGCCACGAGGCTGTTGTGAACGAAAAGAAGCCCCTGCAGGAGCGGCGTGCCGAGCCTGTTGGCAAATTCGATCGGGGCCGCACCGGTGCCGCCCTCTGCACCGTCGACGACAATGAAATCCGGCTTGATCCCGGTTTTCAGCATCGCCTTGACGATCGCCATGAACTCCCACCTGTGTCCAATGCACAGCTTGAAGCCGACGGGTTTGCCGCCGGACAGATCGCGCAGCGTCTTGATGAATTCCAGAAGCTCGACCGGGGTTGAAAACGCTGAATGGGACGCGGGCGAAACACAGTCCTTTCCGATCGGAATGCCGCGTGCCTCGGCGATTTCCTCCGTCACCTTGGCACCTGGCAGCACGCCGCCATGTCCCGGTTTCGCGCCCTGGCTCATCTTGATTTCGATCATCTTGATCTGGGGATCGGCCGCCTGTGCGTTGAACTTCTCCGGATCGAATTTCCCCTCCGGCGTGCGGCAGCCGAAATAACCGCTGCCCAGCTCCCAGACGAGATCGCCACCGCCTTCGCGGTGGTATCGGGACACGCTGCCTTCACCGGTGTCATGATAGAAATGTCCGGCCTTTGCGCCCTTGTTCAGTGCCAGGATGGCATTGCCGGACAGCGAACCGAAACTCATGGCTGAGATGTTGTAGAGCGAGGCCGAATAAGGCTGTTTGCAGTCAGGACCACCGATTGTCACGCGCAGTTCTTCGTGGTTCTCGTGCCTGGGCGTGATGGAGTGGTTCACCCAGCCGTAATGGTCGTTGTAAACATCGAGTTCCGTGCCGAACGGTAGAACGTCCTCGATGTTCTTTGCCCGGTCGTAGACCATCGAGCGGCGCTCGCGCGAAAACGGTTTTCCGTCCTGGTTGCTCTCGAAGAAATACTGCCTGAGCTCGGGTCTGATAGCCTCGAACATATACCGGAAATGGCCGCTGACCGGGTAGTTTCTAAGGACGGCGTGTTTCGTTTGCTGAAGGTCGAACATGCCGACCAGAGAGAGCGCTGCAACGATCATGAAGGGCCAGAAGAAATGCATGCTGACGGCGAACATGAGGACAAAACCAACAAGCGTCAGAACAAGACAGATGACAAAAACAATGTAGCGGGCAGGAAACACGGTGGCTGACCCCTTTTCAGAAACTGGCTCATACAGTTGTGTCAGGCCGGGAAGTAAAAGGGAAGGGAGATCGGGAGACAAAGATCTTGAAACGTTTTCTTCCGCTGACGCCGCTCCGGGAATTCAGAGCCGGCGGGTCTGCACAAGGCCGATACCTTGCTTGCGGATAGAGGGCGGTGGAACGCGATCTGTTGCTTGGTCAAAGGTTTTACACCCCGTAATGCAATTACTGATAGAAAAAATTTAAGTAGCGCGTCAATTCCCAATTTCGTATATTACGTAGATGCTCTGCAATATTAGAAAAGAGTTTTATCTGATTTTACTTTGATTGATTTTGAAGATTATTATGGGGGTCGAAGTGGCGACTGAAACTGAGACGAGTGATACGCCGTCAGGTCTGGTGAGTGAGGCCGGTGGAGCAGGTGCAGTTCAATCCAGTGGAGGCAACGGATCCGGGGGAACGGCCGGCGGGCCCGGCTTTTTCGAGCAGAACCTCTTCGGTATGCCTGTCTCGATCGCGGATCTTTTTGGCATATTATTGATTTTGCTGATTATTTTTGCGTGCTACAAGATCTACAATTCTGTCTGGAAGCAGGAAGGCGAAGCCACCGAGGCGCAGCCCGACGGCAATGGCAACTTCAGGGATTTGCTCGCTGAAAACATTGTCAGACTGTCGATCGTTGCTCTGCTGGGTGTGTCGCTGATCGTCGTGGCCATCGGAATCCTGGCAGCGAGTGGCGAGGAGGCCGTTGAAAACAGTCAGTATGTATTTGCGGCCTTGCTGCCTCTGTTCGGCACATGGATCGGAACCGTCCTTGCCTATTACTTCAGCAAGCAGAACTTCGAGGCGGCTAGCAAGGCAACGGAAAGTCTCGTGAAGATGTCGGTGCAAAAGCTCCGTGCGGTATCGATTGAGGAAGCAATGATCCCGCTCGGATCCATCGTCGGTGTCGTCGTGGCTCCCAACGACAAGCTGCGGGAAGTGCCGCTCCAGAAGGTGGCCGAAGCCATGGAAAAAAAGCTGCCGGGCGGCAGGCCGATCTCCCGGGTTGTCATTCTAACGGCGAACAATGCCTGCATCGGCATCATTCACAGGAGCATATGGAGCGAGATGCGGGCCGTGGTGGCGGCCGCATCCGGTACGACGGTCAATTTCAAGAACGAGGCGGCGAACAAGGATACTCTGGACAAGGTCCATGATCTTGAAAGCGAAACGCGCGCTCCAGAAAAATTCGGCAACTTCGTCACCCATTCCATCGCCTTTGCACGGGCGGGGGCGACATTGGCAGATGCCAAGATGCGCATGGAAAGCCGTGATGACTGCCAGGATGTTTTCGTGACGGCGAACGGCAGTGCATCCGAGCCGATCATCGGTTGGGTCACCAACCAGGAAATCAGCAAGGTGCTCGAGGCCTGACCACGCGGCATGATTTTTTCGCGTGGCGCAAGGGATGTCCCGCCTCGTCTTGCTCAATGCCCTCTTGAGATTCAGGTTGGCTCGGTCAGGGCCAGAATACGGGCCGCAGCACCCCTTGCTCCGGGCTCAGCGTTCATCACATCTGCGGCTTTGGCCGCCGCGGCGGCATAGTTCGGATGCTCAAGGTCCTTCAGGGCCCCGGCAAGCGTCTCCGGTGTCAGTTTCTTTTGCGCAATCGGCTTCGGTCCGGCGCCGATGATGCTTATCCGCCGCCCCCAGAATGGCTGGTCGCCGAAGACGGGACAGACCAGCGACGGCCGGCCCCAGCGCAACGCTTCATGCGTGGTCCCGGCCCCGCCATGATGCACGACACCGGCACATTTCGGGAACAGCCAGCTGTGGGGTGCCTTGTCGATCAGGAAGAGCTTGCCTGAGAGCTCGGCCGGTAATGCTTCCCGCGTAAGTCCGCCCCAGCCCGTGGCAAGAATTGCGCGCTGGCCGGTCTGCATCAGCGCCGCCAGCAGTGTTTTCGTCAGACCTTGCGGGTCCTTGCTCGGCATGGAGCCGAAGCCCAGATAGACCGGTGGGGCGCCTGCGGCAAGAAATTGCCTGAGGTCATCCGGCGGTTCAAAGTCCTCCGGGGGAGGCACAAACCAGTAGCCGCACTGCCAGAATTCGGACGGCCAGTCGGAAGGCGTCGGCACGAGCGCCCGCGAGAAGGCCTGCAGCGACAGCGCTTTGCGGCCGCCGGACTGAAACCCGTCGATCGTGGAACCGGCCATCGAGAGTTCGCTTGCCGCCTCCTGTTTGAGCGGTTTGAAAAGCGATCCGAGACCGGCTTTCATCAGGATGCGGCCGAAGCCGTAGCTTCGGCGGTTGAAAAAGGTGCCCATGTCGGGCAGACCGAAAAGCGCCAGCGGAAAGTCGCCGGTCGGCGCCAGGACCGGCTGCAGGCTGGTTGGCAGGGCCGGGACGCCAAGTCTGCGGCCAACGAGCGTCATCACGGTGGCTTTCAGGTTGAACAGGATCAGATCCGGCTTTTCTTCCAGTCCGATCTGCCAGAGTTCCTTCACGATTTCCTGCTGCAGCACGATGCTTTGCCGCGCGGCCTTGACCATGCCTTTCAGCGAATGAAGTGCGGCCCTGATGTCCTCCTGCTGCACGAGGGTCTCATAATTGACCGAAACCGGGCGCGCCCGCGCACCGGCGCGCTCGATCATGGCCTCGAAACCTTCACCGGTGCTCACGGCCACGTCCGCGCCTTGACGGGTCAGTTCTTCCGCCAACGCTACGTAGGGCTGGACGTCACCGCGTGTTCCGAGCGTCGCAATCAGGATTTTGGGTCTGGGATGAGGCATGGTGCTTCCGGAGGGAGTAAACCTGTTGGGAACAGGTCACACCTCAAGATGGCGGTGCACCCGGACAATTGCAACCGGGGCTCTATTCGCTAAGGTCGTCTCCGGGTAGGACGACGACACGGGAAACGCGACCGAAATGCATACAGTCTTTTCCATGAGAACCGGAGGGCCGGGTCTTTACGAGTTCACGCGCACCGTGTCCTCCTGGCTCCGGGAGGAGGGAGCAGGCGAGGGACTGCTGACGCTCTTTGTCCGCCACACATCCTGTTCCCTGCTGATCCAGGAAAATGCCGACCCGGACGTGCAGGTTGATCTCAAGGCGTTTTTCGAGCGTCTCGTGCCGAATTCCGATCACCCCGGCATGCAGTATCTGATCCACACCTACGAGGGGCCGGATGATATGCCTGCCCATATCAAGGCATCATTGCTGCCGGTGTCCCTGTCCATTCCGGTTGTGAACGGCGAGATGGTGCTGGGAACCTGGCAGGGGATTTACCTCTTCGAGCATCGCGACCGTCCGCATCACCGTCAGGTCGCGGCGCAGTTACTCACTGCATCGGTGTAGTCGACATCAGCTCCGCAGCGACGGCAGGCCGATCCCCGTGCTTTCAAAACCGCCGTCCGAAGCGATGATCTGCCCGGTGACATAGCTCGCGCGCTCAGAGCATAGAAACTCGATCACCTCGGCGATTTCCGTCTCGCTGCCATATCGGTTGAGCGGGATGGCATCGTGATAGGCGTCGATGATGTCCTGACTGTGCACGGCCATGGCAAGTTTTGTTCGGACCGGTCCGGGACAGACGCAGTTCACGCGCACGCCGGATTCGCCGAGTTCCGCGGCCTGCTGCTTGGTCAGATGAATGACTGCGGCCTTGGAAGTGCCATAAGCGACACGCAGCGTCGATGCACGCAGACCGGAGATCGAGGCGATGTTCACGATCGACCCTTGGCTTTCCTTCAACGCTGGAACGGCCGCCTGCGATACCAGAAACACCCCGTCCAGATTGGTTTCCATCACGGTGCGCCACGTTTCGAAATCGGTGTCTTCTATCGGGCCGAACTGGGCAACGCCTGCATTGTTGACCACGGCATCGAGCCGCCCGAACCTCTCCAGGATTGCCGGAAGGGTCTTCTCGACTTCGCTCAGGATCGATACATCGCAGAAAAATGGGACTGCACCAGAGAGATTGGCCGAGACCTTTTGCAGTTCCTCCGTGTCCCGGTCCAGCATGGCGACCTGCCATCCGCGCTCGATCATCAGTTTGGAAGTGGCCAGCCCGATGCCGCGCGCGGCACCGGTGACGAGTGCTGTTTTTTGGCTCATGTCGCCGTTATTCTCCTGAAACGCGCGTCAGCGCATGGAAATACAGACCCTGATCAGGCCGGCATTGTCCCAGAGCGCTTTGTCTAGATCGTTGATTCGGAACGCATAATTCCCCGCCGGGTTGCGCGTATTGACGGCCAGGGCGCTGAATTCGGCAAAGGGCACGATCCGTCCGGTCTGATCGCGCACCAGCATTTCCCCAAAGGCGTAGGACTGGTCGAACTTGTATCCGAAAAAGGGGCCGAGGCTCTTGGCATCCTTGCCGGAATAACCCCGCGGTCCGACCGGCTTGTAGATCCCGTTTATCACGCTCCAGCCGCCCGAAAAGCTGACCTGCGTGATCTGGCCATTGGGAATGGTGATGCCTTGCCAGCCCTTTTTTGAATTGACGTCGACGCAGTAGTCCGCCGCCAGAGAAAATCCCGGCACGAGCACAAGGAAGCAAGAGAAGAAGAGGAGGAATCTGGCCATGAATTGCCCCGGGATTGAAGGTCTTCCAGAGCAAATAGCACTCATTCCGCTTCGTCAAGGTCTCGGATAAGGTTCTGTATTTTTTGACGAAAGCGGAGGAGGAAGGGCAATTCCTCACACTTATCTCACGCTTTATTTCCTTGTAAGTTTAGCCCGGAAATCCCACATTTTACTCGAACGATGAGGGTCGTTCCTCCCCAGACTGGCCCCGAGAAAACAAGCCCTGTTTTCTCGGGGTCTTTTTCTTGAGCGCGGCTGAGCAGTGTTGTTTCAGCTCAGGCGCTGCGCTCGTTATCGCGACGCTGGCGATGATTGCAGCCGCGTTGCCGAAGACTTCATTCGTTCATTTCTCCGGCCCCGACTGCCTTCCAGCCGCAGGTTCTCCGCGTCAGTTCCTCGCCTCGACGCGGACGTCGACGATAATGTCCGTGTTCTGAAGGACGTCGCATTCGTATGTCATGCGTGACCAGCCGCCGGAACCGTTCTGAAACCTGATATTGTCGCCGATCATGGTCACCTCAACGCCCTGGGGATTGGTTATCTGGAACCGGTTGAATTTCGGCTCAAGGAGACCGTCGGTCCACTCATAGTCCTGCTCTGCAAACCGCTCGATGATGGCGGGGCAGTAAAAAGTTGCGGTGCGCCAGGTCTTGTCGAGCCAGCAATTCACGGCGGCGCTGCAATCGTGCTGCGTTCCGTAATCGTTCTCTGTGGCGCCTTCCTTCAGCGTGGCGATGTCAATGCCATAAGCGAGTGTCGCGCACGTGACTGATGTGCAAAGCAGCCCTCCCGACCCGCCGAGCAAGCGCAGCCTGCCGCCGGGCTTTAAAGGTATCAAGAAAAGAAAGAGGACTGACGTCAGGAGCGCAGTCAGCGCGGCGAATCCAAAGAGGTAACTCATGCCGACAATCTAGGCGAAGTCATCCGGGTCTGATTATGCCAAAAGCGAAAACTGTCCTCATGCATCGGCGTCTCTCAGATACCCAGATTCAGCAATCGCCTGGCTATTCCCTGCCACGTTCGCCGGAAGGCGCAGACCGAAAAGTCACGTTTCATCTCGTTCGGGGCCGCCTGATGCACCCGGGCGAAATTGCTGCTGCGTTTCGAGGGGCAATCCGCCCGGACTTGGGGCGATTTCGTCCGGCGGGGAGGGGCGCCGATCGCGGTGCGGCGCGCCGGCAATGTGGCGGGTGAGGGCATCGCGGACGGCTGCCGGCCATTGCTCCGGATCGAGCTCGTTGATGTCAGAGAGCGACAGAGCGCCGATTTGTTCAAGCCATTTGCCGACCGTGTCAAGCCACTCGAAACGCGTGTCCTCGGCCTCGATTTCAAGCGCGACGAGTTTGTCATATTCCTGTTTCACGAGGTCGCGAAGTTCGTCATTTTCCGCGCGCTCGTGGTTCCAGAACACTGCAAACTCTGTGCGGGTTTCCCCGGCCTCCTTGACAACCGCGTCAAGTTCCTCAAGGCGCGGCATGCCCATGTAAGCCGGGTTCATTGTCCAGCGCTTTTTCGCGATTTTTGCCCTGAGCCGATGGCGCGTGTCGCGATAGGGCTCCGCAAGCTCCTGAAACTCAGCGCTGTTGTAATGCCGGGTGAAGGGATCGGCCTCGGACCTGGGCGTTGGACTAACGCGCACGGGATCCAATCTTGTGAGTATCTTCTGCCTGAACCAGCCCCCGAAGGCTGCCATAACAGCCGCGAATGTCACTTCCATACCGGACGTTTCCGGTCCCCCGCCTGCATACAATCAAAAACGCAACTGAAAGTCGAGAGGAAGGAAACAGGACCGTTTTGGCGCGCGATGCGTTGTTTGCGATAGCCGGGCTTTACGAAGATGGCTGCAGCCCCGGATGATGGTGGACCTGTCTGGTTGCCCAGTGCGAAAAAGGCGGGAAACAGCGAAAACACGCACAATTTCGCGCGGCGGGTGAACCTTTTGCGCTTTCTACATACCAGTCTTTACCTAACGAGATTAAAGTTAAAGTTTGAAACCGGAAAAAAGCACGCAAAAGTTTTGGTTTGCGCGCGGAGGGAAAGATCATGTGGAGAGCTTTGAAAGCCGTATCCGTCGCGATCCTGTCAAGCGCTCTCATCACCTTGTCGGTCTCCATGGCTGCGGCTGATTTCGACGACACGAGCGCCAGCTACTATGACAAGAATTTCTACACCAAGGTCCCCTGGACGGTAACGCACAAGAAAACCTTCGACGAACTGCTTCAACACAACCTGCAGACACCCGATACTGAACTTCACCGCGACAAGACGGCACTCCTGATAATCGACACACAAAATGACTGGGGAACCGCAAAGGGCTCGGCTCCGGAAACCGATATTGAAACCGTGGTTCCCAATATCGCCAAGCAGACCGGCCTCTGGCGGGAAACCGGTTCGCTGATCGTGCACATCGTCCGTATGTACTACGCGGATGGAAGCGACGCCGACATGGCGCGCCGATGGCAGATGGAAAAGGGCCAGTTCACCATGGCCGTGCCCGGCACGTGGGGCTCACAATTGGTCGCCTCGACGACGCCCGGCGACGTGACGCTGGATTACAAGACGCTGCTCAACCTCGGAGTTCAGCAGATCGGGCCGAATGAGTACGTCATCTACAAGCCGCATTACAACGGCTTCGACCGCAGCAGCCTGAACGCCTTCCTGAAAGCAAAGGACATCGACAGCGTCGTGTTCATCGGCATGACTTTCCCGAATTGCGTGCGCGCAACGCAATATGGTGCGACGGATCACCATTATCGCGTCGGTGCCGTTCCGGAGGCGATCACGCAGGTTTATCCGGGCGGCCTCGTTGCCATGCAGCGGCAGGGTGTTCAGCTCATGTCGATGGATGACTTCGCCAAGTTTGCCGGTTCGATATCCGACACGGCTGTTCCGGAGTAGGGGCGACACAGTCTGGCGCAAATGACGTAAACGCCATGTTTGTCGTCACAGCTGGCACCGGGTTTCTAATTCGCGAACGACCCGCACCGTTCAGGCGTCGACGCTGAAGTCCTGCGCGTTCGGGAGCGCACAAACCCCGCTGGCGACCGGGGTGTCGGCAATCCGGTGCATGAGCGTCCGGAAATCCTGGATTGCTTTTTGTCTGATCTGCTCCATCTTGCCGGGATCCGGTTCTTCGATCGTGATCGGCAAGGCGATGCTGAAGTCGTCAACCTCGATCACGAAGAAGAACGCGAAGCGGGCCGCCCGTTCCTCGACCGTGTTTTCAGCTTCGAACGATGTGTGAACGGTGACCTTTACCCTGTCACTTGTCATGGCGAGCGGCTCCACCTGCCGGGTCATTCCCGGTCCTTTTCTTGAAGGAAGCGGCAAGGGCGCGTGATCCCGGAAACCGCAGTTGGAAGACGGGTCTGCAATAAACGGACGCAAGCGGGGCGAAATTTGAGTACCGCAATCGCAAAGATACGTGCGGGCAGGTCGCCTTCTGGGAGGAGGTAACCGGCCGAGATGTTCGGCCCATGCGGTCTGTCCGTTTCGGCGCACGCGTCTGCATCCCCGCGTCACGCGAGCCGGCATTTGGCCTGAACCGACGCTCGCTCAGTGCCGTGTCTGCTTGCTTGCCAATCCCGCTTGTGGATTCCGGGACACGCAAATGTCGGGTCCTTAAAGGGTTTTTCCATCTCATTTGCGCAGCGTACAAGAGCAACTGCCGTGGCGTTATGTAAATACCGAAACATCTGGATCGTCTGCGAAGAGAAGCGCGCGCAACGTTTTTTCTGGCTGACGGCCGAGGTGAGGATGGTTTCAAAAGGGTACCGGGAGCGTATCTTCTGCGTCACGAACCTCCGGGAAGGGCGGCCCGCGCCGTCGGACGGGGACGACGCGGGCACTCACACCGGCCTGAAAAGGAGGGGCTCAGGTCGCGGTGTTTGCCGCAGCCGTCAACATCGCGGCTATCTGGTCCTTCAGATGAAGACGCTTTTTCTTCAGGTCTTCCAAAACCTCGTCTGCAGCAGGTTCCACATTCGTTTCAATGCGATGCACTTCGCGATTGACGGTGTGATACGCGTCGGCCAGGCGCGAAAAGTGGGCGTCATTGGTTTTCAATGTGTGGATCGCGTCTGCCGCTTCCGGAAATTCTTCATGCAGTTCATGGGGAACGTGACTCATTCATGCCTCCTTTTTAGAAGCACAAGGTGCCGCCAAGACGCAGGAGCGACCTTGAGGCAGATCAATCAGGCGGGAATTCCATGTCAGATGCGGTTGCGGACAGGGCGATGCGCTCAGCTTCGCCACGTGCGATGCGTCATGCCCGAACGACCGGTCAGACCGGAACTGCGATCAAGGCTGATTTCTCAAACGGCCGAGACGACCCCGCCGAGGCGTTCCGCGACCCACCAGGACGACAGGATCGCAATCGCGGCAAGCGTGCCGAGCCTTGCGGGCCGCAAGGCAGGGGTTGCCAGTTTTTCGAGGCAGAAAACGATTGATAGGGTGACGGCCAGGATCAGCAGCTGCCCGATCTCGATGCCGACGTTGAACGCGAGCAGCGCCGGAACGAGGTCCGGTGCGTCCCGTCCCAGGATGTCGCCGAGAACAAAAGAAAACCCGAGCCCGTGCAGCAGTCCTATGCCGGTAAAGACGAGCACTGATCCGGACTTTTTGATCATGGCCGCGATCGCCGCATAAAGAACCGAGGCCGCGATCGCCGCTTCCACGGCCGGAATGAACCAGGGCCAGGAAGGCGTCGCGCCCAGAAAGGTGGCGATAAGCGTCACGGAATGGCCGAGCGTGAAGGCGGTCACCAGATAGATGAGCTTGCGCGTTGCCCCGACACCAAGCGCGAGAGCAATGACCAGAAGAACATGATCCAGCCCCTCAAGAATGTGAAGCATTCCCTGGTAGACGAAATGCAGGAACGTGGACAGACGCGAGCCGTCAAGAACCGCTGGTATTTCGAGTTGCCCCGGTGCGGTTGATGACAAGGGCGGCTGTATCCTTGCGTCGACCAGATGGTTTTCGATCGCAACACCGGGGCCGGGAAGGAGAGGGGCGTATCCGGATCTGATCTCGACGTCACTTGCCGGATCGGGGCTTTCGATCCGCACCCCATAGTCGATCACCGCCGCGCCGAAGACAGGGTCGAGGGATGTGCTGTCTTCCCTGATCGCTGACTGCGCCGCTTCAATGCTGTCCAGAACGCGTTGTGGCCGGCGGCCATGAACCGTGAAGCCGGTGAGGGAGGCGTTCAGGTCGAGACCGGCCTGTGAAAATATGAGGGCGCCCAGAAGTCTGTCTTCAAAGCCGGACCGGTCTTTTGCTATGGCATCCATGTCGAGCCGGTAGCGCACGCCGGTGCCGGTGGGTTCAAGCCGCAGAAAGGGCGACGACAACGGGATCTGATCGACTTGCGCTCTCCCGACAAGGTCGGAAAAGACCAGTGGCGCAGGAACGCGCACGAAGGCGACAAGTGTATTGTTCTCCACAGCGACGAGGATCGTGCGAACCTTCGTTCCTTCGGAGAAATGCGCAGAGGATGAGGTGCACGCCAGAAAAGTCGCGACCGCACACAACACAATGATCTCAAGGACGCGATTGATACGCAGGCAAATCGATTTCATGGGTCTGGTCCAGATGGTCCCGGGCGCGTGGAGCGCCCAGGATAGTGTTCGCGACTGTTCTTCGGCAATGCCGTAAGACTACTGCCAGAACTTTTCCTGCCACGTCATTTGCGGCAGTTCGTCGACGATCTCGAACGTCTTCGAGTGGGTGAAGGTGCGGCCATAGCGGTCTGTTGTCGTCGCCTTCAGCGTGTGAATGCCGACCGGCAGTTCCTTCGGCAGTTCCGCACGCCACAGGTGGTTTGACTTGGTCGAGAGCATCCAGCCCTGGAAAGGCCCTGCAACCCCGGTCCAGTGGGTGCCCTGCCAGGTATAGAAACCCGCTGTCTCTTCACCGCCTTCTGCGCTTTTTACTGCGATCCGGCCATTGGTCGACTGTTTCGCAAGCGCAAGCGGATCGGCATAGGTTGGGCCGACCAGTGCTTCTTCGCCGTCACCCTTCTGTGTCCGCACCGCTTCGGCCGCAACGCCGCCGTTGATCGTGAACGTGACCTTGGAGTCCTTTGAGCCGTTCCAGACGTTGATCGCGACATAGGTGGTGTCGGCAAGATCTTCCCTGGTAAGCATGTCCATGTCCCCGAGGTCGTTGACCGTGACAGGTGGCGTGATGTCGCCAGGCACATCGTAAAGCTCGGTGTAACTGACCAGCTTTTCTGTCCAATCGCGGAAACGCGGTGTGTTGAAGGAGATGTGCATCTGGTCGTCCTTCGTCCCTTCGAAGGTCATGTAGGTGTCGACATATTCGGCACCGGAGAAGTCCAGAACGTAGTAGCCGCGCGGTGAACCGAGGCGCTGCGTTCCGTGGGGGACGCCGGAATTGTTCAGATCACCCGCCCACCAACTGCCGGAAACCGCGCCGGTCACGATCTGGTGGAACTGTGCCGGTCCGGTGTTGGTCGCCTCCTTCCAGCCCTCGAAATATTCGCCCGGAAGGATCTGCTCTGTCGTGTGCGTGTGGCCGGAAAGGCCGAGCGCCGGGCGGTCGCCGACAAGTTCATAGAGCTTGTCCAGGTTGTCGACCTGGTGCTTTTGGGCGCTTGCGTCCGTGTAGGTCACGAACGGAATATGGGCATTCAAGACGATAAGCTTGTCTTCAGGCACATTGGCCAGATCGTTTTTCAGCCATTCCAGTTGGCGCTCGGATATGACGCCGTTATAGGACGGCTTGGCGGACAGATCGCAGAACGCATGGGCATCGACACCGTTGCACGGATAGCGAACGTCATCGAGAACGACGAAGTGCACCTGACCGATGTCGAAGGAATAGTATTCCGGGCCGAATTCGCGGCGGAAGGTATCGAAGCTGTCAGCATCGCTCTTTGCATCGAAGTCGAGGTCGTGGTTTCCGGCAACGTAGTATTGCGGCACGCCGCCGGTTGCCACGATCTTCTTGAAACGGGGATAAAGTGACAGGTCGTCTCCCATGACGTCGCCTTCGAAAAGCAGGCATTCGGTTGCGGAGTTGTCTCGGTTGGACAGCATGTTGCCGACCGTCTTGCGGACATAGGAGATTTCGGCGTTGGAATAGGGCTGAGTGTCTCCGAAGACGAGACACTGGAAATCGTCGCCGACCTTGTCCTCGATCAATGGGAAGTTCACCGCCTGGGGCAGCGGTCCGGTCGGCTCGATGCCGCCGAAGCGCAGATCCGGCGATCCGGCAACCTTGTGCACATAGTTGAACTGGGGAACCATGTCCTCGCTGAGCGGCGTAGCATAGCCGGCCGGCTTGGTGATGAAGAGGTTCATGTCGTCATAGGACGGCAGTTCGTAGGAACCGTCGGACCCGGTTGCCACAACTTCCTTGCCGTTCGAGACCAGGACACCGGCAAGGCCGGTTTCACCTTCGTCCAGTCTGGAATTGCGGTTTGAGTCGACGAACACCTTGCCGTTCGCCTTTTCCGCTGCCTGTGCTCCGCGTACCACGTCTATGCTACCTACATAGCTTGCATCCTTGGCATTCGCGCCGGATGCGAATGCGCTTGTGCCCGCAAGAAGCAGGGCCAGGGTCAGTTTTTTCATGAGAGCCTCCGAGGGGTATGGCTGCTGTGCCAGCCAGGCCGACTGTCAATGGCTTTGGTGACGATAGATTGTCTATCACGTTAAAGTTTTGCATCAAACGTGATGCACGCCGTGTCACACATTCGGAAAACTGTCACATGGTGCCAGCCAGGTCTGGCGCCGTTGACGAAAGACAGGAAACACTCCTGACAGAAGGCTGTCAGGAGGAGGTTGGTAAGGTCACTCCATCGCAGCACAAAAGGAGACTTTTCATGACGTTCGTTCCTGACAATTTTAATGTCTGGATGGAAATTCCGGTTTCGGACCTCGATAAGGCGATCCAGTTTTACAACGAGGTTTTTCAAACCGAATTGAACCTGATCACGGATATGGGGCCGAACCACATCGCCATGTTCCCGACAAAGACGGACAATGGTGTCGCGGGGCATCTGTATCCGGGGCAACCTGCTGCAAAGGGAACGGGACCCACGATCCACATTCTGTGTCCAGATGCCCTTGAAGCCACCATGGAACGCTTCGCCAAGGCAGGTGGCGAGGTTGTATCCGATCCGATCCCCATTCCTGCCGGACGATTCGCCTATGGCATTGACCCGGATGGCAATTCGATTGGAATGTTCGCCTTCAACGCAAGCTAGGGCCACGAAAGGAGCCTTTTCGGAGAATGTCGCGTGATTTCTTGAAACCTTTTCTTCGAAGGGGCACCCGCTCATGAGACGAGCCGACCGCCTGTTCCAGATCGTGCAATATCTGCGCGGCGGACGGCTCGTGCGGGCACGTCAGTTGTCCGAATGGCTGGAAGTATCGGAACGCACGATTTATCGCGACGTTGCCGATCTTCAGGCGTCCGGTGTTCCCATCGAGGGCGCGGCCGGTGTCGGCTACATCATGCGCGACGGCTATGACCTTCCTCCGCTCATGTTTACCCGTGACGAAATAGTTGCTCTTCTGGCTGGTGCCCGGCTGATCCGCGCCTGGGGCGGCGCGGCGATGGCACGCGCTGCCGAGGAGGCAATGATCAAGATCGACGCCGTCATGCCGGACAAAATGCGCGTGCGCCAGAACGAGATCGAGATTCATGCCTTCGCGCCGGAGATGACGCCTGAAGTGCGTGGGCTCATCGACTTCCTGGAAATGTCCGCGGACGCGCGCAAGAGCCTGTCGATCTCCTACATGGACGGGAAGGGAGATGCCTCGGCGCGGGTGATCCGGCCGCTGGGACTTTGGTTCTGGGGCAAGGTCTGGACGCTTGTGGCTTGGTGCGAACTGCGTCAGGACTTTCGCATGTTCCGCCTGGACCGCATGTCCGACGTGAAGGACACAGGCGATGTCTTCCGGCCGGAACCGGGCAAGACGCTCAAGGATTTCTACCGCTCCATGGAAGCGCAGGGGCACGGGCGCCCCGACGCCTGAGCCGATTTTGGTTCAAATGTCGCTGGATATGTTCAAGGGCGTGACCACGTGAATGTCGCTCTCGAAAGATCGCGGCGGCTCGCCGATACCGTGGAAGGCAAGGAGATGCCGCAGAGCCAGCCGCATGTCCGCGCGCAGGTCGTGATAGAGAACCAGAGACAGTTTTTCGCTGCGCAACAGGTCGAGGTTGTCTTCGTCCAGGTCGTGGGCGATGAAGACACCCGGATCGATCCCGGCACTCTCAAGCGCCCTGAGGATGGCCATGTTTCCGCCACCCATCGAATAGACGCCCGAGATTGCGTTGACACCGCGAAGCCTGTCGCGCACCTCAAGAGCGGTTGAAGGGCTGAGCCCGCCGCCGCCGCTGGCATCGATCAGTTCAAGGTCCGGGCGCACGCGCAGCAGTTCCGTTCTGAAGGCCCTGAAGCGGTCCTCCTCGCCCTGGAAACTGTGCTGGCTGAGCGTTGTCAGGATCGTCCTGTCATCGTCCTTGAGCAGTTTCAGCATCAGATACGCCGCCGTCCGTCCGGCTCTTTCGTTGTTCAGTCCCACATAGGCGAGCCGTTCAATATCCGGAATGTCCGTGAAGACAGTGACAACCGGGATGCCTTTGCCCTTGAGCCGCTGGACTGCCTGTCTGGTTTCCACGGTGTTACGCGCCTTGAGACAGATACCCTGGCTGCCGCGGCGATGGATTCTTTCCACGATCGCCATGATCTCGTTGGCGCTCATCGTTTCGGCGAATGTAAATCGGGGCCTGAGCGCAGCCGGTTTGAAGTCCGTGAGAACTGCCTCCGTCGCCTGCTGGATCTGCCGGGTGAAACGGGCCGGTGCTTCCGCGACAATATCGATGAAAATCCGCCGCCCCCGGGCCGCAAGCTGGCTCTCCTGCCGCGTCAGTTCTTCGATCGCGTCTTGCACGCGGCGGCGCGTTTGCGGACTGACATGTGTCCGGTTGTTCAGGACGCGGTCAACGGTTGCCGTGCTCAGCCCGGACTGAACCGCGATTTCCTTGACGGGAAAGCGATGTGTCATTGATGGATTCTTGATGGATTTTCGATGCCCGGACAACCCGGTTTTTGCATAATCTGTCTTTAACGAACAATCGGGAGGAAAAGATGGATCGTCAGGTCGTCTCCAATGGCTATTTCGATGCCGGCAGCTGCAGCATCGACGAATTCAGGGCCCTGGTTGGCCAGGTTCTCGAAGAGAGCGATGTTCCGCTGGCCGGGCGTATCGTCTCGAACATACCCGTCTACAAGGTGAGCGAACTCGGCCGTCTTGTCTCCGGCGAAGAGGGAAAACGCCGGCTCATGGCGGAGTGGGCGCATGTTCTCATGCACCGCTCGGGTGTGCTGGTGCTCGATGGTGCCTTTGCCGACACCACGCCGCTCAACGAGGCAACACGCGCTTTCCAGGACATCATTCGCGAAGAAAAAGCCGCCTCTGGTGGTGGTGCGGACCATTTCGCAGCGGCCGGCGCCAACGACCGGATCTGGAACTCGCTGCAGAAATTGTGTCTTCGCGACCCCGAAGCTTTCGCTGGTTGTTTTGCCAATCCGTTTGTCGACGCGGTCTGCGAAGCCTGGCTTGGTCCGAACTACCAGATGACGGCGCAGGTCAACGTCGTGCGTCCGGGTGGCGCGGCCCAGCAGGCGCATCGTGACTACCATCTCGGGTTTCAGGATGCAGAGACCTGTGCCGGCTATCCCGCGCATGTCCACGATCTCTCCCCGGTCATGACCCTCCAGGGGGGTATCGCCCATGCCGACATGCCCGTTGAGAGCGGTCCGACCAAGCTGCTGCCGTTTTCGCAGCTTTACCGGCCCGGCTACATGGCCTACCGCCAGCAGGTGTTCCAGGATTTCTTCGAAGGCGCTTACGTCCAGTTGCCGCTGAAGAAGGGCGATGCAATCTTCTTCAACCCGGCCCTGTTTCATGCCGCCGGAGAGAACCGGAGCGCCGATATTCATCGCATGGCCAACCTGCTTCAGATCTCGTCTGCGTTCTGCCGCGCCATGGAAAACATCGACCGGGAGGGCATGTGCAAGGCACTCTATCCGGTCCTCCTGGAAAAGGCCCGCTCCGGCGATTGGGGCAGGGCGGAAATCGAGGCGGTGGTGTCTGCCTGCGCAGAAGGCTATTCGTTCCCGACCAATCTGGACACGGACCCGCCGATCGGCGGTCTTGCGCCGGAAACGCAAAAGCAGCTGTTTCTGAAAGCATTGGCAGAAGGGATGTCCGAAGGGGACTTCGCGGCAGCCCTTGCGGCACAGTCGGCGCGGCGCGGCGCTTGAGCCGTCAGTTTCTGGAAGCGTATCCGTTGCCGATGATTTCGCGAATGAGCTTGCGCTTCATTGCTCGCGCATAGTCCTCATAGTCAGCGGCGACTTCAATGAACGCACCGGGACCGCTTATCACGTGCTCCCGGTAGTAGTCGATCGTCGTCGTGTCCTGGTCCGCAATGACCAGGCCGTTGACGGTCACACCCTCGAAGTCGAAGGCCTTGTAGGCGCTGGAGGGCGGAAAGCCGTCATTGTTGATACCGTCTCCGGCCACGTCGATGACCTTCCTGGCGCAATTCGCCGGTGCCCGGCCCATCTGCACCGCCGCATAGCCCAGGGCATAGCCGATTGCGGTCGGAAACCCGATGAAGCCCCTGTGGGACGAACGCAGCTCATCGGCGGCTTCAACCGCGTCGGCTTCATTCTCAAGGTAGCGCCAGCCGAATTGCAGAAAATGCTGGCGCTGTCCGCTCCATTCGAAACTCATGATCCAGATCCCGCCGACGGCTTCGATCGCCTGAACCACTTCAGGGTCGCTGAGCGCATTGGCCAGACCGTTCAGCTGCAGGTCATGTTCGAGATGATCGACGCTGGAAGACGCATCCATGGCAAGAACGAGCGACAGCGAGCAGGCCGCCGCCGGAACGGGGGCGGCCGCCACAGCGAAACAGAACGCAAATGCACGCAGGTGGCTGATGGCACGAGAAAGACCCGCTGAAGCGAATGTGTGCATCGCTGGCAGTCGTTGTGACCTGAACATCTGGAGAGATTAGCAGGTCGATTTTCCAGAGCAATCGCCTTCAGACGCCACGGACTGTCAAAAACGTTTCTAAACGCCGGGTTCAGCTTGCGTTCAGGAAAAATTGATTACACCTTGCGCATGACAGCGAAACACAAACCCGGAACAGGCACCGTGACACGGATATTTGCAATACTGCTGCTGACCCTTGCAATGGTCCAGCCTGCTTATGCAGCGTGCCTGTCCCAATCCCAGGCACGGCAGGCGGTGGCCAGCGGCAAGGCGGCATCGCTCGGATCGGTTGCCGGCAGGGCCGGTGGTGAAATCGTCAAGGCGCAGCTGTGTCAGCGGGGCGGCGGATATGTCTATGTCCTGTCTGTCCTGAAAGGCGGCAAGGTGACAAAGGTCACAGTCAATGCCAGCCGCTAGCTGATAGAGCCTCCGTCAATCCGAAACCATTTCGCCGGTTGCCCATGCAACGTTTGATCATTCAAGAAGTTGGCCAATATGCGCATTCTCGTAGTCGAAGATGATACAGACCTGAACCGTCAGCTCGTGACAGCCCTTGAAGAGGCAGGCTATGTTGTCGACAGCGCGAGCGACGGCGAAGACGGCCACTTTCTCGGCGACACGGAGCCCTATGATGCGGTGGTACTCGATCTGGGCTTGCCCACGCTCGACGGTCTATCGGTTCTTGAAAACTGGCGCCGGGACGGCCGCACAATGCCGGTGCTCATCCTGACGGCGCGGGACCGCTGGTCCGACAAGGTCGCGGGCATCGATGCGGGTGCGGACGACTATGTTGCCAAGCCTTTCCACATGGAAGAGGTGCTCGCCCGCGTGCGTGCGCTTGTGCGCCGGGCTGCTGGTCATGCATCCAACGAACTGACCTGCGGCCCCGTGAGGCTCGACCTCAGAGCGGGACGGGTTACGGTGGACGGCAGTCCGATAAAACTGACGTCTCACGAATATCGCCTGCTGTCCTATCTTCTGCACCACCAGGGCAAGGTAATTTCGAGGACCGAATTGACCGAGCATCTCTACGATCAGGATTTCGACCGCGATTCCAACACGGTCGAGGTTTTTGTCGGCAGGTTGCGCAAGAAAATCGGCTCGGACATGATCGAGACGATCCGGGGTCTCGGCTATCGCCTTGGAGCTGCTGGTGACGAATGAGACCGTTGCAGACGCCGCGGAGCCGGTAACCGCAAGACCGCAGCGGTCTCTTGCAACGCGCCTTGTATTCGTCGCAGCTCTCTGGTCCGCGATCACGCTCGCTCTTGCCGGGATCTTTCTCGTCGGCCTCTACCGGAATGCCAGCGAGCGCGCGTTTGACGTCCAGCTGGAAATTCACATCAAGGCCCTGATTGCGGAGATGCTGGACACCGGGCAGGACGACAGCGAAAGCGGACCGCCGCAGGTGCAAGCCGTGAAGGAACCTGTCTACCGCGGCGATCCGAGGTTTTCACTGCCGCTGTCCGGTTGGTACTGGACGGTGCGGCGCGCGGACAGTCCGGGTATTCTCTATGCGTCGGAATCCCTGGTCGGGGATCCCCTGAACACACCGCCCATCGGCGGCTTGGACAGCAGCGTCGGGTTCATTGCCGGGCCGACAGGCGATGAAGTGCGTGTCCTGCAACAGCGCATTTCGATCGGAGACACCGCCTATGTCATCGCGGTCGGCGCTGCGACAGCAGGTTTCTGGGCAGACGTGGCCGAATTCGCGCGCATGGTGACGCTCACGCTCTGTATCGTTGGCCTGGGTCTCATTCTGGCGATCTTCCTGCAGGTTCGATTCGGTCTCAGGCCGCTCAAGAGGCTGCGGGCATCGCTTTCGGCGGTGCGGTTGGGAGAGGCGGAGCGGATCGACGAGGCGTTGCCGACCGAAATCGCGCCTCTCGCCGTTGAACTGAATGCACTCATCATCTCCAACAAGGAGATTGTGGAGCGGGCGCGCACCCATGTCGGAAATCTGGCGCATGGCCTGAAGACGCCGCTTTCGGTGATTTCCAACGAGGCAAGGGCATCCGACGGCGCCCTGGCGGACAAGGTCGCTGAACAGTCGGCGATCATGTCGACCCAGATACAGCATCACCTGGAACGTGCGCGCATGGCGGCGCAAAGACGGGTCATCGGCGTTTCCTGCGAGACCGAACCCGTGCTCGGAAGACTGATTCGCGCCATGGGAAAGATCTACCAGGACAAGGGGGTCACGGTTTCCTTCCAGCCGGGCGGAGATGTGCGCTTCCGGGGAGAGAGCCAGGACCTGGAGGAAATGAGCGGAAATCTCATCGACAATGCCTGCAAGTGGGCATCTTCACGGGTGAACGTGAAAGTCGAGGCCGTCACAGGGCCCGACAGCAATCGTGAGATGTTCGCACTCTCTGTGGAAGACGATGGACCGGGCCTGTCTCCCGAACAGCGCGCAGAGGCGGTGAAAAGAGGACGCCGGTTGGACGAGACCGTGCCGGGAACGGGGCTTGGATTGTCAATTGTTGCAGATCTGGCAGCGCTCTATGGCGGAGAGCTAAAGCTTGATCGATCGCATTTGGGCGGCTTGAAGGCCAGCCTGATCCTTCCCGCCTTGTCGCCTGATTAATAGTTTCCAAGTTCTTGTTAAGAATCAGGTCGAAGAGCTGTGATAGGAAGTGAACGGGTGCCGCACCGAAAAGACATTCTTGTGGCCAAGTTCGGCCACAAATTGAAAATATCACTTGTGCGTCGCCGGGTTTACCCCGGACACAGCACACCCTGGGAGCTTCTGAGCATGCGACTGCGCGATTTCGCCACTGTTGCCCTTGCCGCCGCCTTGGCGGGATGCTCCATGACGTCCGGCACAACAAACACGGAAGGCCTCGGCTCCTTTTTCGGCGATCCGTCTCAAAATGTGGCGGGCTCGGAGGCCAACACTGCAATTTCGGTTCTTGTGAACAACGAGTTCGGCGATGCGCTTGACCCGTCGGACAGGCGTGCGGCGCAAGATGCGCAGAACCGCGCCTTGAGAGCACGGGGCCTGGGCGCAGCCGTGGCGTGGCAGAACGAGCGCACCGGACGCAGCGGCCAGGTTCGGCCGGGGCCGGTCTATACGGTCAACGACACCAGGTGCAGAGAGTTCACGCATGAAATGGTTCTGCGTGGCCGCACGCTTCAGGCGCGGGGCACAGCGTGCGAAACGGACCGCGGCAGCTGGCTGGTAATCGGCTAGATCTTGGCGGAAAAACCGTTGATGGCGCTGCGTTTTCTCTCAATAATTGCTTAATCCTTGTGCGGGTATCATTGACCGAATCTGGATCTTGGCGCTGAACCCTTGGATGACCCGTTCAAACGAGCTTGAAAACAAAATCAGAACGTATTTGAGCAGTCTCAGCCCGAAAGCGCTCGAGTCGCTGGTCAGAAAATTGGAAAAGTCCAAGCGCAAGCAAAGTTCCGATCCGCATCTCGATCTCATTCTGACCGCAGCGGCCGCGCTGGTTCGCGGTCCGCAGCCGACGGCGGTCGACGCACCCGGTGGAGATCTGAGGCGTGAGCGGGTGCACGAGCTGTTTTTCTCGCCGCTGAGCGATTTCCTCATCGATGAAGCGCTGCCGACCCGGCAGGAAGGACGTATCCATCGCCCAATGCTCGATCGGGTGTGGAAGTGGCTTGCGCGCGACGTGATGCCGAACGAGGTCAAGACCGTTCTCGACCAGGCAGGCAATGCGGCCGTCAGCGGGGAAAGGGTCGACGCGCTGATACAGGCACTCAGGACGCGTGCGGTCGATGCACTCGGCGAAGCGCTGGAAGCCAGCGAAGTCTCTGAGAAGAAGCGGCGCATTATCGGCGTCGAACTTGGTGGTGAACGTGGCATTGCCGAGCTCAAGGACATCCAGAAGGTGTTCGCGGCGGAACGCTGGCTGTCACCTTTCCTGAAAAGCATTCCAGATCGGATCAATGAGCATCGCCTCAAGAAGGACCACGATGTCCTGCGTCTTGTGGACAAGTGCTCGAACCGCTTTCCCGACCATGTTCCGATCATAGCCGCAGCCCTGGTCGAGCGTTCAGACACGCCGTCTGCCTTGTGCACTTTCGCGGGACGGCTTGCCGGCAACGAGGATCCGAGGACGATTGCAGGATCGCAGTTCGCTCCTTTCGTCGACATTGTGATGAGTGAAGCCGAGCGCTTGCAGATACGAGCGCTTGACGATCGCCATAACAATGACGACCCCGGCGCATTCTCCGAGGCGTTGTCGGACTACCATGCGCTTGTTCGCGGTGTTGAACGGGACATGGATCTGTCATTGACCGGCCGCTGGCATCAGCGGCTCGCGGACACCAAACGCAACATCTCAGGAGAGGTGACGCGCGAACTCAAAGGTGCGAGCGGCGCCATTCGCCGTGCCTTGCAGGTGCCCAAGTTTGACAGTGACGGTGTCCTCAAGGTGGATCAGACTGCTATAGATGATGCCGTCAGGACGCTTCGCGTTGTGACCATGGCGCGTACGGCTTCTGAAACTTTTGCCGTCAACGAAATCGGCAAGCAGACCCGCCAGGCCGTTGAGCAGACGCTGGAGATTGTGACACGGTCCTTGATCACCGATCTCGGAAAAGCTGACGGTGCCGAGATTGAGGCGCACGCATCTGCAGCCGACGTCGCGATCAAACTGTCGGAAATCTATTTCGGTGCAGACTATGCGGCGCAGTTGCAGCGCAGCCGGGAAGCCGCATTTGCAAAGGCTTCGAACAAGGAAACGGAAAGTGCGCCGGCTCCGGAGCGCAAACTGGTTTCGAGCGTTCTCGCCAGATACTGACCGCACTTTCGTTCCGGTCTTTGCCAACACGATTGTGAGTGGCGCGACGGCGGGTCACATCCGGTTCGTCTTGCATTTGCCCGTATTGCACTGTCTATAGTGCGCTCATGATATTCTGGATTTTACTCGCACTGATGACAGGGGTGGCTGCGTTGTCGGTCCTCGTTCCGTTGGCGCGGGCGGGGCGGTCGCAGGCGGCGGAAACCGGCAGCGCCGATGAGGCTGTCTACCGTGAACAGCTCGCCGCGATCGAGAGCGAGCTTGAGCGTGGCCTGATTCATCCCGAGGCTGCCGAGGCAGCGCGTACCGAAACCGCGCGGAGGCTGCTCGCAGCTCACGATAAGAACGAAAGTCAGCAGCAAGGCTCGTCTTCGGGGTTCCGGCTGAAGGCTGCACAGGTTTGCGCCCTTGCAGCCCTTCCCCTGATCTCCCTTGCAACCTACTTCGCGCTAGGCTCGCCCGACGTACCAGATCAACCGTTGATCACGCGTTTGAATGCACCGGCGGAGGAACAGTCTGTCGAGTTGCTCGTTGCGCGCGTGGAACGCCATTTGGCGGAAAACCCGCAGGACGGTGAGGGCTGGGCCGTTGTTGCTCCGGTCTATCTGTCGATGGGACAGCCGCAGGCGTCGGCGCGCGCCTACGCGAATGCGCTCCGGATTCTCGGTCCCCGGCCCGATTGGCTGACGGACATGGGTGAAGCGCTCACCATGGCCAACCAGGGCCTCGTCACGGCAGATGCCAAACGTGCGTTCGAGCAGGCGGTTTCGCTTGAACCGACCGCCGTAAAACCGAGGTTTTTTCTCGCGATTGCCCTCGGACAGGACGGTGACCGCGCCGGCGCCGTTCAGGCATGGACATCCCTGCTTGAGGGAGCCGATGAATCCGCGCCCTGGGTAGCCGCCGCGCGCCAGCAGCTGGCAAGTCTTGAAACACCGTCTGCAGCAGGCCCCTTGAGTGGCCCGACCGCCGAAGACGTCGCGGCTTCGCAGGAGATGTCCGCCGGGGACCGGCAGGCGATGATCAGCGGCATGGTCGCCGGGCTTGCGGAAAGACTGGCGGACGAGGGCGGCAGCGCGGACGAATGGAGCCGCCTCATCCGCGCCTATATGGTTCTGGGTGAACCGCAAAAGGCAAGAAACGCGCTCGCGGCCGCGGAGGCTGCGTATGCGGGAAAACCGGAAGATTTGTCACGGATCAAGGACACGGCGAGCTCGCTCGGGCTAAGCGGGTCCTGATGGATAGGATTGCCGGAGGAGTTGCCGCTCCAACAGGCGTAGAACCGGACGCAGAGAGATGACACGGAAGCAGAGAAGATTGACCTTGATCGGATCGGCAGGAGCAGTGCTCGCAGTCGCGCTCGGCTTGATCCTTTTTGCGCTCAACGACCAGATCGTTTTTTTCCAGAGCCCCACTGATATCACCAAGAAGGAAATCCCGGCCGGGCAGCGCATCCGGCTCGGCGGCCTCGTGGAGGAGGGCTCGGTGGTGCGCTCGGACAACGCCGTGGTGAGTTTTCGGGTCACCGACATGGCGAATGCGGTTGCTGTTACCTATAAAGGAATACTACCTGACCTTTTTCGTGAAGGGCAGGGCGTCGTGACGGAGGGAATTGTCGGTTCGGACGGGGTGTTCGTTGCCGATAGCGTCCTGGCGAAACATGATGAGAACTACATGCCCAAGGAAGTCGCCGAAGCGCTGAAAGACCAGGGACACTGGCAAGGCGGTGAAGGCGAAACCAACTAGCAAGCTGGGGCCTGAGGGGGAACACGGGACGCGAACATGATCGTAGAGTTGGGACACTACGCACTCGTATTGGCTTTTGCGCTGACACTGGTTCAGTGCGTGCTGCCGTTATGGGGAGCACTGTCAGGAGACGGCAGGCTGATGGCCGTCGCACCGCCGATTTCAGTCACGCTTTTCATGCTGATCCTGATCTCCTTCGTCGCGCTGACGATCGCATATCTTGCGTCTGATTTCTCAGTCCTGAACGTCGTGCAGAATTCCCACTCGGCGAAACCGCTGCTCTACAAGTTCACCGGCGTGTGGGGCAACCATGAAGGCTCGATGCTGCTCTGGGTGCTCATTCTGGTGTTCTTCGGCGCGCTTGTCGGCCTGTTCGGCGGCAATCTGCCCCAGGACCTGAAAGCCGCGACACTGGCTGTCCAGGCCTGGGTGACCGCCGGTTTCATTCTCTTTCTGCTAGCAACGTCCAACCCCTTCGCGCGCGTGTCCAATCCCCCCTTGGAAGGGGCGGATCTCAATCCGATCCTCCAGGACATCGGCCTGGCAATCCACCCACCGCTTCTTTACGTCGGTTATGTCGGGTTCTCGATCACCTTTTCCTTCGCGGTCGCAGCGCTTATCCTCGGGCGGACCGATGCGGCCTGGGCACGCTGGGTACGGCCCTGGACTCTCCTTGCCTGGTGCTTCCTGACGCTTGGCATCGCCATGGGGTCCTACTGGGCCTATTACGAACTCGGCTGGGGTGGTTGGTGGTTCTGGGACCCGGTCGAGAACGCCAGCTTCATGCCCTGGCTCGCCGGAACAGCATTGCTTCATTCGGCAATCGTGATGGAGAAACGCGAGGCGCTGAAGGTCTGGACCGTCCTTCTTGCGATTTTCACCTTCTCGCTTTCGCTGCTGGGAACATTCCTGGTGCGTTCCGGGGTTCTGACGTCTGTCCATGCGTTCGCAACCGACCCGGCGCGCGGCGTTTTCATCCTTGGCCTTCTGTGTTTCTTCATCGGCGGTTCCCTGGCACTCTACGCCTGGCGCGCGCCAATGCTCAAGCAGGGCGGGCTGTTCGCCCCCATAAGCCGTGAAGGCGGTTTGGTGCTCAACAATCTGTTCCTGACGGCGGCCTGTACCGCGGTTTTCGTCGGAACCCTCTACCCCCTGGCGCTGGACGCGGTGACCGGCGAGAAAATCTCGGTCGGTGAACCCTTCTTCAATCTGACCTTTGGCCCGCTGATGATCCCGTTGCTGATGGCGATCCCTTTTGGACCGATCCTGTCCTGGAAACGCGGTGATCTCCTGGCTGCATGCCAGCGGCTCTACGCAGCTTTCGGCCTCGCGCTCGTGTTCACGCTCTTCACCTTCTGGCTTTGGGGCATGGAAAAGGTTCTCGCCCCTCTCGGGGTCGGCCTCGCGGTCTGGGTCATGGCGGGAGCCGTTTCGGAAATCGTCACCCGCGTGAAACTTCTCGAGATCGGCCCGAAACGCGCAATGTCGCGCCTGATCGGACTGCCCGGTTCTGCCTGGGGAACCGCTGTTGCCCATTTCGGGGTCGGTGTCACGGTTCTGGGTATCGTGACAGCATCCGCCTTCCAGGAAGAGCGCATTGAAACGATGCGTCCGGGGGACACCGTTGAAGTGAACGGTTACGATGTGACCTTCGACGGGGCGGTGCCGCGGCAGGGCCCCAATTTCACCGAAGAGGTGGGTCATTTCACGATCCGCGAAGCCGGGGCGTTCGTCACTGAAATGGAACCGTCCAAGAGGGTCTATACGGCGCGGCAGATGCCGACGACCGAAGCCGGCATTCATACGATCGGGTTCTCGCAGCTCTATCTGTCTCTCGGCGAAAGCCGTGGTGACGGGGCTGTCGACGTCAGGGTCTATTTCAAGCCGCTGATCACGCTGATCTGGATTGGCTGCGTGATCATGTCGATCGGCGCGGTGTTTTCCATGGCAGATCGCCGGCTGCGCATCGGCGCTCCAAAGCCCGCCGCAAAGCGCAAGGCGGCGCAGCCCGCCCCGGCCGAATAGGGACAAGAGCATGCGCACGTTTCTCGCCGGCCTGTTGCTGCTGCTTCCCCTGTTGGGTGTCCCGGCACTTGCTGTTGCCCCGGACGAGGTGCTGGACGACCCGGTTCTTGAAGAGCGCGCCAGAGCTCTTTCGACGGAGCTTCGCTGCATGGTGTGCCAGAACCAGTCGATCGATGACAGCGACGCGCCGCTCGCCAAGGATTTGCGCGTCCTCGTGCGTGAACGCCTCGTCGCTGGGGATACTGACACCCAGGTGATCGATTACCTCGTCTCCCGCTATGGAGAGTTTGTTCTCTTGAAACCGCGTTTTGCCTGGCACACCCTCGGGCTGTGGGCTGCAGGTCCGATTGCTCTTGTTGCCGGCATCATCGCGATTGCTCTCGCGCTCAGAAACAGATCCAGACGTGCGTCCCAGTTGGCTGCGGCAGGCTCTGCGAAGCTCTCCGAGAGCGAGGAAGAACGGCTGCGCGCGCTGCTTGCAAAAAAGGATGGCGACGGGCAGGGCTGAAGTCTGCGAATTGAGCGGATCTCCATCGGCGATAAGCCACTCCGGCGCTCAGGACGGGCTGAGCTGGAATCTTTCAAGGTGGCTTGTGCAGGGATCGGTCTTGAGATGTGCCCAGATCGTCTCGACCAGAGCGGACGTGGTTTCCCGGTTCCGGTAGACCCAGATGTCGAGATTTGTGTCATACCTGCCATTGCCTGCAAGCGCGAACTGGCCTGACTTGACGCCTTCATACGCGCTGCAGGCCGGAAGCCAGATCATTTTCTGATCCATCACGGCAAGACGCTTCATGAACTCGCAGGTTCCGCTCTGCGAGGTGCAAACGAATTCCGGGTCCTGGGCGGTCATGGTTGAAAAAAGAAGATCCTCGACCTTCGAAAAGTAACCGGTCTGACCGTAACCGATATATTCAAGTCCGCTTCTTGGCGGGTTATCCACGTCGAACGCGGGCTGCCCTTTTGCATCAAGGGCAGTACAAAGATGCATAGTGTCTTCGCCCAGTTTGATGGACTCGAAGGCCTGATGCTCAAAAAATGCCGGCACCTCTGGCTTAGAATAAAGCACCACCAGATCCATCTTCCGATCACCGAGCAATTCGATCATTTCGTAAAAGTCATAGGTGTCCAGCGACACCGAAAAGGCGCCGCAGGCGCCCTTGATCTGCTGCAGCCATTCCGGGACGAAACTGAGGGCGAGGGAAGTTGATGCCGCCAGCCGTATGTCAGGCGTTGTCCCGGAATTGCGTCTTTGAAACTCGACACGATTGAGTTCCAGTTCCCGGAGCACGTTTTGTGCTGTCGCGTGAAAGATCTGACCTTCAGGTGTCAGCGTCACGGGATAGCTGCTCCTGTCGAACAGTTCGGTGCCAAGCCAGGTTTCGAGGGCCTTGATCCTGCGGCTGAAGGCCGATTGGGTGATGTTTCTTTCATCCGCGGCCTGGGAAAAGTTGCCGCGGTTGCTCAGGACCAGAAAGTCAGCAAGCCAGTTGGTGTCCACTGCATCATTCCTTTAGGGGAGCTGCCGAATAAGTGAGCAGTATGAAAAACTATGCAAAATTTGCATAACAAGACTCTTGGTTGAATTCAACCAGCCGGTTTAAGCTTCTGGTTCAGGTGTGGGAACCGCGCTCGACCCAAGAAGCGTGACCGCACACGATCCCGCCGGGATCTTCCGGCTCCATCCCATTCGTTTTGTTCCAGAGGGGGAATGATCGTGAACATCACAACACCATTGAAAAGTCTTTCGCTTGCAGCCTTGCTTGCGACATCCGTCGCCTTTCCGGTGATTGCCGCAACTCCGGCCGACACCTTCGTGATTGCTCGAAACACCGCCGACGCCATCACGCTCGATCCTGCCGAGTGCTTCGAATTTACCGGAAGCCGGATCGTCGCCAACATCTATGAACGTCTGTTTCTGTTCGAACCGGACGACCTCACCAAGCTCGTTGGCGGCATCGCCGAATCCTACGAGTTTTCCGAAGACGGCAAGAAAATCACCGTCAAGCTCCGTCCGGGACTGACCTTCCACTCCGGAAACCCGGTGACCGCCGCCGATGTGGCCTATTCGCTGAGCCGTGCGGTCAAGCTGGACAAGACACCGGCCTTTATCATCAAGCAGATCGGCTGGACCGCCGACAATGTCGATGAAGCTGTGGTAGCCGTCGATGACAGCACCGTTGAAATCAATATCCTTGCAGACCTCTCACCTGCGCTCGTGCTGAATCTCCTGTCCTCCAGTGTCGCCTCCATCGTCGACATGAAGGAAGTGCAGAGCCACGAAGTCGACGGCGACATGGGCTATGCCTGGCTGAAGGACAACTCCGCTGGCTCCGGCCCCTACAAGCTGAACACATGGAAAGCCAACGAAGTCGTCATGCTGGAAGCCTTCGACGGTTATCGCCAGGGCAAGCCGGCCATGAACCGCGTCGTCATCCGCCACGTTGCTGAACCGTCAGCACAGCGCCTCCTTCTGGAAAAGGGTGATGTCGATGCGGCAATGGAACTGACGGCTGATCAGCTGAAGGGTCTGTCGGGAAATGCTGACGTTTCGGCGGAGAGCTATCCCAAGGGATATCTCATGTACCTGGCGAGCAACATGGACCACCCGGTCCTGTCCAAGCCCGAGGTCCGCGAAGCCCTGAAATACATGGTCGACTATGACGGCATGGTCGGCTCATTCCTCGATGGTCAGTACAAGATCCACCAGAACTTCTGGCCGTCCGGAATGTGGGCTGCCGCCACGGACACGCCCTACAGCTACAACATGGACAAGGCGAAGGCGCTGATCGCCGATGCCGGCCTTGATAGCGACACCAAGATCACCATCGATACGCTCAACAAATCGCCGTTCACCGAAGTGGCCCAGAGCGTGCAGGCCAGCTTGAAGGAACTGGGCATCGATTCTGAGATCATCCTGTCGGACGGCGCGACGCTCTGGCCGAAATACCGGGCGCGCAAACATGAACTGATTGTCGCGCGCTGGGGCCCGGACTATTCCGATCCGCATTCGAACGCCGACGCGTTTGCCCACAATCCGGATAACAATTTCGAAGCCAAGCTGACCGGCAAGCTGACATGGCGCAACGCCTGGCCGGCGGAAGGCCTGACGGAACTGACCGATCAGGCGGCAGCGGAATCCGATCCGGAGGTGCGCGAGGAAATCTATGCCAAGCTGCAGAAGATGGTGCAGGAGGACTCGCCCTTCACGATCATGTTCCAGGCGATCGGCACCTATGGGAAACGGGCCAATGTCGAAGGCTTCGTCAACGGCGTGACGTCGGACCAGGCTTTCTACAAGACCGTGACAAAATAAGCTGGATTGGCGCGCTGCACTGTTCACCTGAGCCGTGCAGCCCGCCGCATTCGGGATGAACCGCGCTTCCCCATCCATCCGATGAGGAAGCGCGGCTTCGTGTGGACAAGCAGGAACAACCGGGGGTTTCGTTCGCAATGAGCGACAGTTCCGCAATGCAGCGCTCCACGGTGGATTTCAAGCCGTATCTGGGCGTGGCGAAAAAGATCGGCGGCGGCATCTTCATGCTGCTCCTGACCTTTATCGGTCTGACCGCAATCACCTTCATCATTGGCCGGATCATGCCCAACGACCCCGTTGTCGCCATCGTCGGCGATCGGGCCTCGAAGGAGGTCTATGATGCGATGTATCTGCAGCTCGGCCTCGACAAGCCGATCTGGCAGCAATACCTGATCTTCCTGGGTGACATCCTGCGCGGCGACTTCGGAAGTTCGGTCATGACCGGGCAGCCGGTGATCGAGGACATCAAGCGTTTCTTCCCCGCGACGCTGGAACTGGCCACCATCGCCACTGTGGCCGGGGTCATCATAGGGGTTCCGGCCGGCGTGCTCGCCGCCGTTCGTCAGGGAACCCTGATCGATCACGTTGTCCGCATTGTCGGACTGCTCGGACATTCCATCCCGATATTCTGGCTCGGCATGGTCGCTCTGCTGATTTTCTACGCAAAGCTGGACTGGGTCGCGGGACCTGGACGGATCGATTTCTTCTACGACGGCATCGTTGATCCCGTTACGGGCGTCATTATGATCGATGCCGCGATTGCCGGTGAATGGGACGTTTTTCACAACGCCCTGTCGCACGTGATCCTGCCGGCCTCCATGCTCGCCATTTATTCTCTTGCCTATATCGCCCGCATGACGCGCTCCTTCATGCTGGATCAGCTCAATCAGGAATATGTTCTGACCGCCCGTGTGAAGGGACTGCGCGAGGGAACCGTCATCTGGTATCACGCGTTCCGAAACGTGCTCGTTCAGCTGATCACGATTATCGGGCTGACCTATGCCAGTCTTCTGGAAGGGTCCGTGCTGACCGAAACTGTCTTTGCATGGCCCGGCATCGGCCAGTACATCACGAACTCCCTGTTCAACGCCGACATGAACGCCGTCATCGGCGGGACACTGGTCGTTGGAATCTCGTTCGTCTTCATCAACATGCTGTCCGATATGCTCTACCGGATCGTCGACCCGAGGGCGAAATGATGTCGGAAACAGCTCTTGATCAGAAATCCGGTTCGACGTCCTGGCTGCTGGCCGACTCGCCGAAAAACGCCTTCCAGGCAAAGTGCCAGCGCGCCTACATCGGCTGGATGTCGTTCCGATCCAATCCGATCGCCATGCTCGGGCTGGCCATCGTGCTCTTCCTGTGCCTCGTTGCCCTGTTCGCGCCACTGATTGCGGGCGGGGACGGCACCACGCAGGATCTTGCCAACCGGCTGGCTCCGCCAAGCGCGGAACACTGGTTCGGAACGGACGAACTCGGCAGGGACATCTTCGCCCGCATTGTCTGGGGCTCGCGTGTCACGCTCTACATCATCTTCCTCGTCTCCATCATCGTGATGCCCATCGGGCTGATCATCGGGACAACCGCCGGGCTCCTGGGCGGGGTGGTCGACGCGACACTGATGCGCATCACCGACATTTTCCTCGCGTTTCCGCGGCTCATCCTGGCGCTGGCATTCGTTGCTGTCCTCGGGCCGGGCCTGGAAAACGCGGTTCTCGCGATCGCCCTGACAACGTGGTCGCCCTACGCAAGACTTGCCCGTGCCGAAACGCTGACCCTTCGCAACAGCGAGTACATCATGGCGGCCCAGATCATGGGGGCGTCCCGGATCAGGGTTTTGTTCGCGCACATCATGCCCATGTGCCTGTCATCGACAATCGTGCGGCTGACCCTGGATATGGCCGGCATCATTCTGACGGCCGCCGGGCTGGGTTTTCTGGGGTTGGGAGCACAGCCGCCGCTTGCCGAGTGGGGGGCCATGATCGCTTCCGGGCGCGACTATCTGCTCGACCAGTGGTGGGTTCCGACGATCCCCGGCATCGCCATTCTCGTCGTCTCGCTGGGCTTCAATCTCCTGGGTGACGGCCTTCGCGACGTGCTCGATCCGCGCAGTTCGGGAGGGCATTGACGGTGAATGAGATGAAGATGACCGGGTTTCAGCCAGATGATCCGAACGAGCCACCGCTGATTTCCGTACGTGATCTCCACGTCCGGTTTTCAACGCCAAAGGGTTCAGTCCATGCGGTGCGCGGCGTCAGTTTCGATCTCGGGCGCGAGCGGCTCGGGATCGTCGGTGAATCCGGCTCGGGCAAATCGCAGACCGGCCGCGCGCTCCTGCGCCTGACAGCCGGAAACGGGACCATCGACGCAAGCCGTATGATGTTCGGCGGCAAGGACCTGATGAAGGCCGGCGCGAAAACCATGCGCAGCATTCGCGGGTCGCAGATCTCGATGATCATGCAAGACCCGAAATATTCACTGAACCCGGTTCTGACGGTCGGTACACAGATCGCCGAATCGTGTCGCCGTCACGAGAACGTTTCCCGCCCGGAAGCCAGGAAAAGGGCGCTTGCCATGCTTGAGACGGTTCGCATCCGCGAACCGGAGAAAGTCTATGCGCTCTATCCGCACCAGGTCTCCGGGGGCATGGGCCAGCGCATCATGATCGCGATGATGCTGATTACCAATCCCAAGGTGATGATCGCGGATGAGCCGACGTCGGCGCTGGACGTGACCGTTCAGATGCAGGTGCTGTCTTTGCTCGATGACATGGTGCGCGAGCGGGGCATGGGGCTGGTGCTGATCAGCCACGATCTCAATCTTGTCTCCAGTTTCTGCGATCGCGTACTCGTGATGTATGGCGGCCGCATCATGGAGACGCTCGATGCCAAGCATCTGGATCGCGCGCAGCACCCTTACACGAAAGGCCTGTTGAACTGCCTGCCGCGTCTTGATGGAAAACACGATGATCTGCCGGTCCTGAAACGTGATCCGGCCTGGCTGGACGAGACGCAAGACATCGCCGGGGAGGCGGGCGGACGATGATCGACATAGAGAACCTCGGCATTGTCTTCGGCTCCGGAAAATCCCAGATCACCGCAGTCAGGAACGTCAACCTGACCGTCGCCGAGGGTGAGAGCTACGGCATCGTGGGTGAATCGGGGTCCGGAAAGTCGACCGTCTTGCGCGCCATGGTCGGGATCTATTCCCACTGGACGGGCACCATCAGGATCGCCGGCGAACCGCTTAAGGCGAAAAGGTCCGTGTCGTCGCGCAAACACATGCAGATGGTGTTTCAGGATCCCTACGGCTCTCTTCATCCGCGCAGGACCGTCGACGATACCCTGAGCGAACCGCTGATCATCCATGGGCTGAAAAACCGTGAAGACCGCGTTCTGAAAATCCTGAAGGAAGTCGGCCTCGGGCCGGAGTTCCGGTTTCGCTACCCGCACCAGCTTTCAGGTGGCCAGCGTCAGCGCGTGGCCATCGCCCGTGCCCTGATCCTCGAACCCCGGGTGATCTTGCTGGATGAACCGACCAGCGCACTGGATGTGTCGGTGCAGGCCGAAATTCTCAATCTGCTGTCAGCGCTGCGCAAGACCCATGGCCTGACCTACATCATGGTGAGCCACGACCTGGCGGTCGTCGGCCACCTGTGCAGCAGGATTGCCGTCATGAACCGGGGCGAAGTTGTCGAGGAAATGAGCGAAGAGCAGATGCGCTCCGGGAATGTCCGGCACGACTACACGCGCCAACTCTGGACTGCGTCACAGGGTTACGACCGCGCCGCGCTTGAAACGTTCAGGGAATTTGCCTGAGCCGTCACGCCGCCGTCCGCTCAAGGCGCCGAGGGTCTTCACAGGGTTCGCACCAAGCCGTGACTTGCATGACAAGGGTTCGTGCTTACGTCAGGCGCGTTGAAACGCTGGAGGGTTGAACAATGGCAAACAGACCGCTTCGACTGGAATTTGACGGTGCGCATGGCGCAAAACTGGCGGCACGGCTTGATCTCCCGGCCGGGAAGATCCGGGCGTTCGCGCTTTTCGCCCATTGTTTCACCTGTTCGAAGGACATCCCCGCCGCGCGGCACATCGCTGGCGCGCTCAGCGCCGAGGGCATTGCCGTTTTGCGGTTCGATTTCACGGGTCTGGGCGGCAGCGGCGGCGATTTTTCGTCGACGGGCTTTTCCTCCAACGTCGATGATCTCAAACTCGCCGCAGATTTTCTGCGGACAAACTACGAGGCACCACAGCTGCTGATCGGTCACTCGCTGGGGGGCGCGGCGGTCTTGTCTGTCGCGGCGGATATTCCCGAAGTCCGGGCGGTCGTGACCATCGGTGCGCCGTCGGATGCCGATCACGTCATCCATAACTTCAAGGGGTCCGTGGACGAGATCCGCGAAAAGGGATCGGGGAGCGTTGATCTCGCCGGGCGCTCGTTCACGATCCGGAAGGAGTTTCTGGACGACCTTGAAGCGCAGACCGTAAAGGACAGAACGGCAAAGCTGGGCAAGGCGCTCCTGGTCATGCACGCACCGCTGGACGACACGGTCGGTATCGACAATGCCACCGACATCTTTGTCGCGGCAAAACATCCGAAGAGTTTTGTGTCGCTCGACAGAGCGGATCACCTTTTGACCCGAAGCGAAGATGCCGCTTATGCAGCAAGGGTGATTGCAGGCTGGGCCAGCGGATATCTGGACAAGGAAGACACCACACAAGCGGACGAGACCGCGAAAGTGGGTGTCGATGTCGTTGAAACCGGCCAGGGCAAGTTCCAGGCAATGGTTGCCGCCGGAAAGCACCGCATGATCGCGGACGAGCCTGAAAGCTATGGCGGTTTCGACAGCGGACCGTCACCCTATGACTTTCTTTCGACGGCGCTGGGTGCCTGCACCGTGATGACGCTGCGCATGTACGCGGATCGCAAGGGACTGAAGGTTGATCGGATTGGCACGCAGGTTCTTCACAACAAGGTGCATGCGGCCGATTGCGCGGATTGTTCAGAGGAACTCAAGGAAAAGGGCGGCAAGATCGACCGTTTCGAGCGCGTGATCACCATTGACGGGGAACTGGACGAAGCGACCCGCGAGCGGATGCTCGAGATTGCCGACAAGTGCCCGGTTCACCGGACACTGGAGCACGGCGCAGCCGTCGTCACACGCGAAGCCGTCGCAGAGTAGGGATATTGGTGAGGAGAGGCAGCCTGATCAGGCTGCCTGTTCTTCCAGTGTGCTCAGCCGCACCTTCATGAACGACAGCAAGCGCCTCGCATCCTTGTCCGTCAATTCCTGGTAGTCGTTGATCCAGTTCTGCACGGTCGTTTGCGGCTGCTTGTTGTTTGCTGCACGCGCGCGGCATAGCGCAACATAGCCGTTCTTGTCGACGCCGAGCGCCTTGCACAGAACCGCCACGCCGGTCGCATCGTAGCGAACCATCACGTTGGTAACGTATTTCTGGTCCAGGCCTGCCAGTTCCGCAAGCAGGAAGCAGATATCGAACAGGTTGTTCGACAGCGCCATCTGCGTCAGCGCCTGACCAATGGTTCCGCGGCCTTCGCGGATGTCTTTCAAGGCAACCTTCGCATCGATCCGGGTTTTCTTGCGCTCCAGCTTTGTGCTGGCGACAACCTTGCTGGCCTCGTGGAAAAGAGTGCGCACGAGTTCTTCGTTCTCTGCGCGCATCTTCCTGATCTTGCTCTGCTGCTGCGATGGCATCTGCGAGATCAGCTTTTCGTAGTCGTCCTCCGAGACATCCGAGCGTTCGATCATCGCATCACGGATCTTTTCGTCGCGCTCGGCCAGCTTCACAAGAAGGCGTCCGCCCCAGTCTGACAGCTCCGCACCGGAGTTTGCCGCAACCGACTGCTTGACCGGGCTTTCGCCGCGTTCCAGCAGCACGTCGGTGACCTTCGCTTCCAGATGGTCGCGTTTGGAGATGGCGAGAAGGTGACCCTGGCCCATCGTTTTCGCAAGCCGAAGGATATCGTCGGACTTGAGCGCCTTGGACGTCGTCAGCATCGGTCGTGCAATCTCGATCTCGTCGCTGGCCAGTTCGTAGGCGACAGTATGCGACGTTGAATCGACCGGAGCCAACCGTTCGGAAACAGTCTGCTTCTGCTCCGCTTCCATCGACGGCAGCATGCGTTCAAGCACGGCGTTGAAGAGTGAGATTTCTTCGGTCTGATAACTGTTCGCACCGGTTACAAACAGGTCAGTGACATGTTCAACCAGCTTGTGGCGTTTCTCAGGAGAACTGTCCTGCGCTTGGTTGAGAAGATCATTGAGCATGTCGGATCCATCCATTCGTTTGGATCGGAGAATACCCTAGAGACAGTTTACAAGTGTCTAAAGAGTGGAAGGAAATTTGCGCAAGTCGATGGTGCTGCTCGGCAGAAATACCAATGAAGTTCCATGCAGGAGTGGCGATCTTCGTTCTCGGGGTAGGGTCAGGTCAGGATGAAACGGCTCAACTGACACGCAATTGCACCGACGGGGATGGCAACCACCACCGTGTCAGACCTGTTTGAAATGATGATCTGGTTAAGAGCTAGGCTCGGCCTTCAAGACGCAGGACAGTCGTCACGCAGCCTGATGCGTTGCCTGGCTTTCCAGTTTGGCTTTCATTACCGCGAGCAGACGCCGGGCATCGGTTTCGTCGAGCATGTGATAGTTGGTCAGCCACTTGCTGCCCGTGCTCTCCGGAAACTTCAGATGCTTGCAGCGCTCCTTGCAGATTGCCTGGAACTCGCGTGCACCTATGCCACAGGCGCGGCACACGCTTGCAATACCCGTGGCGTCGAAACGAACCATGAGGTTATGGACATATTTCATTTCGAGGCTGGAAAAGACCGACAGCAAGCCAACGATGTCCAATAGATTGTGTTCAATGCACAGCTGGTAGACGGCCTTGTTTAGGTCGGTCTTGCCGAGCCGGATTCCGGCGAGCCATGCCTTCGGACTGATTTTCGACGCCTTTTTCTCAAGTTGAGAACCCGAAGCGATTTCTCCGTCTTCCCGGAACAGATCTTCGATGAGCTCTTCGTTTGACTTGCGCAGATGCCGCATCCGGTCGCCCAGTTGTTTCGGGATATCCTTGACCAGATCCTCGAAGACCGGCAATTCAAGCTCTGCCCCTAGGTTGGAGGCAATGGCCTGTTTGACTTCCTTGCCGCCGCGCTTGATGAGCTGCTGGGTGACTTTCTTGCTGATATGGTCCCGCTTGGCCATGGCGAGCAGGTGACCCTGGTCTCTGACCTCGGCGATTTCCAGCAGCATGTCGTCCGTGATTGATGCCGACCGTTCCAGCATCGCGTGAGCGATCTGAATTTCGTCCTTGGCTATCGCACCGGCCAGCGTCGCGGACGTGGTTTTCACATCCGCAAGTGTCTCGGACATTTTCTGGCGGACTTCAGGTGCCAGGGAATCGTAGACCCCCTCCAGCATGTTGTTGAGGAGGTCGGTTTCCTTGGTCCTGTTTTCTTCAGATCGCGACGAGAGCAGACCTGTCACGTGCTCTGCGAGCTCGTTTTTCTTCTCCGAAGAACTGTCCTTGGCCAGTTGAAGCAGCGAGTCAGTCATGTTGTTACCCTATGAAGATGAGTATCATCACATATTCTTTACATCTCGTGAAAAACGGCGTTCGAGTTGGAGCAAATGCAATCCCTGGGTGCAGTTGACCTTGAGCCGGGCATACGGCATGTCAGGGGCATGAGTGATCTTCCGGTTCTTTATTCCTTCCGGCGCTGCCCTTATGCCATTCGCGCAAGGCTGGCGATTTCCTCCAGCGGCCGGCCGGTCGAACTGCGCGAGATCGTTTTGCGTGACAAGGCTCCCGAGTTTCTTGAAACCTCGCCCTCGGCCACGGTGCCGTGCCTCAAGACGGACGAAGAAATCATCGATGAGAGCTGGGAGATCATGCTGTGGGCGCTGCAGTTCTCGGATCCTGAAAACTGGCTTCAGCCGGAGCACGGAACAATGGCGGAGATGCGGGAGCTGGTTCTTCAATGCGACGGTCCGTTCAAGTCCCATCTCGACCGCTACAAGTATGATGTTCGCTATGACGACGCGGACCGCGAGGAAGAGCGCTCGCTCGCCGCGGTCTTTCTCGCCGACCTTGATACAAGGCTGAAACAGGGACAGTGGCTCTTTGGCCGCTCCGCTTCGTTGGCAGACTATGCGGTTTTGCCGTTTGTCCGGCAATTCGCGAATGCAGACCGTACGTGGTTCGATGCGCAGGACTGGCAGCGGCTGCGGACCTGGCTGGAAACTTTCGAATCGTCCGACGTGTTTCAGTCCGTCATGCCCAAATGGACAAAATGGGCTTCAGGCGACACGCCGGTCAGGTTTCCGGCTGAAAAGACGTCTTGAATTCCAGATTGGGTTTCTCGACCGGGAACACCGTGCAGATGAGACCTGTCACCGGAAATGAATGAAAACAAGAGCTTATCCTGGTAATCTGAATCTCGATCTCAGTAATCCGGCAATGTTACGAATTTGTAATTCCCCCGACAGGCAACGGTAAGGCACGACTACCTACTTTCTTCCTTGAGCCAAGAACGCAGGTCCCCATGCGCTCTGAATTGGCCTCCAATAGTTTTGTCGACAGAGGAAGAAAATATGCAAAATCGTGGGTCAGTCTCTCCCTTGCGTTCGCGCCGTGCCAAATTGCTGGCAGGTGTTGTTGCGCTGGGCGCCGCCGGTGCGTTGACCGCGCAGACGCTTGTTCCGAGCCAGTTGGCTCAGGCCGAACCCGTTCGGGTCGATGCAGCGGCACCCGTAGACTTTTCGGATGTCGTGCGCACGGTGAGCCCTGCTGTGGTGAGTGTTCGCGTCAAGCAGGCCGCTGAGCCGCGCATGATGAATTTCAACGGCGGCAACGGCGGCAATGGTTTCGAAGAGTTCTTCAAGGGTATGCCTGAAGGCCATCCGTTTGAACGCTTCTTCCGCGACTTCGGTGGCCGGGGTGGCGAAGAAGGCCGCAACGAGCGCCGTTCGCCGCGCCAGTATGGCATGTCACAGGGGTCCGGTTTCTTCATCTCCAAGGACGGATTTGTCGTCACGAACCACCATGTGATCGACCGTGGCACCGAGTTTACCGTGATCGACAAGAACGGTGACGAATACAACGCGACCCTCATCGGTTCCGACAAGCGCACGGATCTGGCGCTGCTCAAGGTCGAAAGTGGAAACGAGTTCACCTACGTGGACTTCGCGGACGAAGCGCCGAATGTCGGTGAATGGACAGTCGCGATCGGGAATCCGTTCGGACTTGGCGGCTCTGTCACCGCAGGGATCGTGTCTGCTCGTGGCCGCGACATCGGTGCGGGTCCGTACGACGACTTCATCCAGATCGATGCGCCCGTCAACCGGGGTAACTCCGGTGGCCCTGCGTTCAACATGAACGGTGAAGTAATCGGTGTGAATGCGGCGATCTTCTCGCCGTCCGGTGGCAATGTCGGCATTGCGTTCGCAATCCCGGCTTCGACCGCGCAAGATGTCATCATGGAGCTCAAGAACGACGGCACCGTTGTTCGTGGCTGGCTCGGCGTTCAAATCCAGAACGTGACAGATGACATCGCGGAAAGCCTTGGCCTCAAAGAGGCCCGCGGCGCCATCGTCGCGGAAGCGCAGGAAAACAGCCCGGCTGAGAAGGCTGGCCTGCGCTCAGGCGACACCATTCTCGCCGTTGACGGCACCAAGGTGGACGGCCCGCGTGATCTTTCCAAGATCGTTGCGGCTTATGAGCCCGACACCGAGGTCAAGGTCACGATCTGGCGCGATGACAAGGAGCAGCACATCACTGTGACCCTCGGACGTCTTCAGGACCAGGAAAAGGTTGCCGAAGCTGCCGAGCCTCAGGTCGAAGACACCAAGACCAGCCTGGATGATCTCGGCCTGGTCGTGACGACCAAGGCGGAAGCCGGTCTGGAAGGTGAGGGTGTCGTCATCGCGGAAATCGATCCGGACGGACCGGCCGCGGACAAGCGTCTTTCGACAGGTGACGTGATCCTCGAAGTCGCAGGCATGGAGGTCAACTCGGCCGACGATGTCCTCAAGGCGCTCGACAAGGCGGAGAACGACGGCCGCAAAGCTGTTCTCTTCCGGATCGAGACCAACGACACAACCCGGTTCGTGGCTCTGCCCATGAACCTGGCCTGATCAGGAACCGGTTCGTCTTGGAACCGGAGCCTGACTGGCGGGACCGGCTTGCCCTCTGCCCCCAACCCCGACGGGCCGGTCTTCGCCATGGGTTTCGCCCGTAAACCCAACCGGACTGGCGGCGGCGCCTCACATCCATTGCCGCCGCCAGCCATTCCATTTCGAGCTAACTCAAGGTAAAAGGGTTTCATGTTGCGGATTCTTGTTATCGAAGATGATCCAGAGGCGGCGAGCTATCTCGTCAAGGGATTGAGTGAACTCGGGCATACGGCCGATCATGCTGCCGACGGACAGAGCGGTCTCGATATGGCCCTGCACAGCAGCTACGACATTCTCATTGTCGATCGCATGTTGCCGAAGCTCGACGGACTTTCGATAATCCAGGAACTGCGGCAGGAGGACAATCACACACCCGTGCTGATCCTCTCGGCGCTCGGCCAGGTCGATGACCGGGTCAAGGGTTTGAAAGCGGGGGGCGACGATTACCTTCCGAAGCCCTACGCATTTACCGAATTGCAGGCGCGCGTCGAGGCGCTCGCACGCAGGCCGAAGTCTTCCAGCCAGGTTGAAACCACCTACACGGTCGGGGATCTGACACTGGACCGCATGGCGCATTCCTGCCGGCGCGGTGAGACAGAGATACCGCTCCAACCGCGTGAGTTCCGCCTGCTGGAATACCTGATGCAGCACGCCGGCCAGGTCGTCACACGAACGATGCTTCTGGAAAATGTCTGGGAGTATCATTTCGATCCGCAGACCAACGTCATCGATGTGCACATCTCGCGCCTTCGCGGAAAGATTGACAAGGGCTTCGAAACGCCGCTTCTTCATACCATCCGCGGAGCCGGGTACACCATCCGTGACGCGGCTCACTAGATTTATCCGCACGACAGCGTTCAAGCTGTCCCTGCTATACATTGCTGTTTTCACAGTCATGTCGGGCGTGCTTGTGGTCTATGTTTCCGAGAGCACCGACAATCTGATGTCCGAACAGGTCGTCCAGGCCGTGGATGCGGAACTCAAGGGACTTTCGGATGTCTATGTGCGCGGTGGAATTCGTGATCTGGTCGAAACCATTGACGATCGCACGCAGCACCCCGATGCCAGTCTTTATCTTTTGATGGATTTTGCAGGAAATGCCCTTGTCGGCAATATTGCGCGGCTTCCGACTGTGGTTCTGGAAGAAGCGGATGGCGGCTTGCGCCGCGTTCGCTATACGCTGCTGGGGCAGGGGACGGAAGACGTCGAGCGCCAGGCAATGGTGCGCACGTTCGAACTGCGGGGCGGGTTTCGGCTTCTCGTGGGCCGGGATCTCGGCGATCAGCTCAGGTTTTCCAACCTGCTCGCAAACGCTCTGCGCCTTTGGCTGGTCGTCGTTGTGGTCATGGCCGCGATCACGTGGTTCTTCGTCAGCCGGCGTGTGATGAAGCGGATCGACGATATTTCTGCCTCCAGCCGGATGATCATGGACGGCGATCTCACCGAGCGTCTGTCGCTTGCCGGAACGAACGACGAGTTCGACCGCCTGGCCGTCAATCTCAATGACATGCTGGACCGCATCGAGTTGCTGATGCAGTCGATGAAAGACGTGACGGACAATATCGCCCACGATCTGAAAACGCCGCTCACCCGGCTTCAGACGCGTGTTGAAACGGCGCTGCGGGACGCCAAGGGTGAAGCCGGCTATCGAAATGCGCTTGAAAGCACGCTTCATGAAACGGATCATCTGTTGAGGATTTTCAACGCGCTTCTGCGAATTGCGCGCGTCGAATCGATGGCACCGGGCTCGGTGATGGAACCAACTGACTTGAACCGGCTTGTTGCCGAAATCGCCGAGCTCTATGAGCCGTTGATTGAAGATGAAGGCGGCCGTCTGGAAATCGGTATCTCGGACAACCTCCAGGCTGTCTGCAACAGGGATCTCATCAGTCAGGTCCTGGTCAATCTGATCGAAAACGCCCTGAAATACGGCCGTCCGGAAGACGGAGCGCTTGAGCTTCGTTTGTCAGGCGCGGAGGAGGATGGCCGCGTGATGCTGTCGGTCTCGGACAACGGTCCCGGAATACCGGAAAAGGATCACGACCGGGTCATGGATCGCTTTGTCCGGCTCGAAGAAAGCCGGTCGGAACCTGGAACCGGCTTGGGATTGAGCCTTGTCAAGGCGGTTGCCCGCTTGCATGGCGGAGACTTGCGCTTCAAAAATGAGCACCCGGGACTGTGCGCCCGCATAGATTTGACGCCGGTTTCGCATGAAAGTGTCAGGAGCGGGGATGGAGAAGAAAGATCCAGTCGGACCGAACAGCCACGCGGCGGATGATGCTGCGAAAGGAGCTCTGATAGATCGGATCGGGATCGTTCCGGAAGCTCCCGATGCCGCGCGCGCCGCGCTCTTCGTTGATGATCTGCTCAATCACGAGGAGATGGGTGCCACCTTTCGCACCTGTTTTCAGGAAACGCCGCAGTTCGCGGGGTTTCTGACCGGCATTTTGGGAAATTCGCCTTACCTTCGCGATCTTGTTCTTTCCGACCCGGCAAGAGCGCTCGCCATCTTGCAAGAAGCACCGGAAAAGCGCATTCGGCGACTGCTGCAAGATGCATTTGAGGCAACGGCGGAAGATGAAGCCTCGATCATGCGGGAACTCCGCGGTCTCAAGCAGGATCTTGCCCTGACTCTGGGGCTCGCAGACATTGGCGGCGCGATTGAACTGAACCAGGTTACACGGGCGCTGGCCGGATTTGCAGATTCGGCGCTCAACGCAGGGCTGCGGTTTTGCCTGAACGACCTGGCGCGCCGGGGCAAGTTCTCACCGTTCGATTCGGAAAAGCCGGAAGTCGGCAGCGGTCTGATCGTCCTGGCGATGGGAAAACACGGCGCCAACGAACTCAACTATTCTTCCGATATCGATCTTATCGTTCTTTACGACCCGGAAAAGGCGCCCGTGACCGGCAGTGCGGAGGCGCCGGTCGAATTTGTGCGGCTGACACGCCGCCTGGTCAAGATCATGCAGGACAGAACCGAGGACGGCTATGTCTTCCGCACGGATCTGCGCTTGCGGCCGGACCCCGGCGCCACGCCTCTGGCCATGTCCGTTCCTGCCGCACTGGTCTACTACGAATCGCTGGGGCAGAACTGGGAGCGCGCGGCGCTGATCAAGGCGCGGGCCTGTGCCGGTGACATCCCCGCCGGTGAATCCTTCCTTGATGAAATCGTGCCGTTCATCTGGCGGAAGTATCTGGACTTTGCGGCCATTGCGGACGTTCAGTCCATCAAGCGTCAGATCCACATGCACAAGGGACACGGTGTCCTCGCGGTTGCCGGGCACAACGTCAAGCTCGGGCGTGGCGGTATCCGGGAGGTCGAGTTCTTCGTGCAGACGCAGCAGCTGATCGCGGGCGGGCGCAACCCGGCCCTTCGGGGCAGACGGACGCTCGACATGCTGAATGCCCTCAGCAATGCCGACTGGATCCGGCTGAAGACCCGCGATGAAATGCGCGACGCCTATGTGTTTCTTCGCAACGTCGAGCACCGGATCCAGATGCTGAACGACGAACAGACCCAGCTTTTGCCCAAGGACGACGATGGCTTGCAGCGCGTGTCTGCACTCATGGGTTTTCAGACCTTCGGCGCGTTCGAAACCGAATTGCTGAACCACATGCGGAAGGTCCAGTTGCATTATTCGGAACTCTTCGAAGAAGAGCCCGGGTTGTCTTCCGAACTGGGCAATCTTGTTTTCACCGGCGATGACAATGATCCCGATACTCTTGAGACACTTGCGCGGCTTGGCTTCAAGAAACCGGACGAGGCCGCAAATATCGTGAAGTCATGGCACTTCGGGCGCTATCCATGCACCCGTTCGACAAAAGCGCGTGAACGGCTGACGGAGATGCATCCCACGCTGATCGGCGCCCTTGCGGCAACGGACAATGCCGATGCCGCTCTGGTGGCCTTCGACAGTTTCCTGTCCAAGCTGCCCGCCGGTGTGCAGCTCTTCTCGCTGCTGCGGTCGAACCCGCAGCTTCTGACACTGCTGGCCACGACGATGGGGACCGCCCCACGTATGGCCGAAACCGTTTCCAAGCGGGTCCATGTGCTGGACGCGGTTCTGGACCCGGCATTTTTCGGCGCAATGCCGAGTGTGCAGGAGTTCAGGGTCGGGCTGGACCAGACCCTGGCGCAGGCACGCTTCTATGAGGAGGCGCTTGATCGCGCACGCATTTTCGCTCAGGAGCAGCAGTTCCTGATCGGCCTCAGACTGCTCTCCGACACGCTGTCGGCGGACCGCGTGGGCTTCGCTCTTGCGCGCCTTGCGGAAGTGGTCGTGGACAGGACCCTTGTTCAGGCGATCCGTCATGTTGCGGAAACACATGGTGTCGTGCCGGGGGGCAACATCGCGGTGCTGGCGATGGGCAAACTCGGAGGCCGGGAAATGACCGCGTCATCGGATCTGGACCTGATCCTGCTCTATGAAGCGCCGGCAGACGTCAAGCAGTCGGATGGACAGCGGCCGCTCGCGATCACGCAATACTATACCCGGCTCACGCAAAGACTGGTCACCGCCCTTTCGGCTCCAACGGCTGAGGGCCTTCTCTACGAGGTCGATTTTCGGCTTCGGCCATCAGGGAATGCAGGGCCGCTTGCAACGAACCTGGACGGGTTCATCTCCTATCAGGAAAAAAGCGCCTGGACCTGGGAACACATGGCCTTGACGCGGGCCCGTGTGATTGCCTCCAGCTCCCCTGAATTTGCTCAAAGGATCGGCGACAGCATTTGTGAAACCCTTAAAAAGCCCCGTGACATTCCAAAGCTCGCTGATGATGTGCGCTCCATGCGCGCCCGCATCGAAAAGGAGAAGGGGACCGCGGATATCTGGGACATGAAGCAGGTCGCAGGCGGTCTCGTCGATATCGAGTTCATCGCCCAGTACCTTCAATTGGCAAATGGATATGAGACGCCCGGCGTTCTGGCTCAAGGAACCGAGGACGCACTGGAACGCCTCCGGGAGACCGGTTTTCTCGCTCAGGCGGATGCGGCCCAGTTGTTGGAAGCGCTCCGGATGTACCAGCGGCTCACGCAGGTTCTGCGGCTTTCGCTCTCTGGTGACTTCAAGCCGAACGAAGCGCCGGGGGGCGTACTCGATCTGCTTGTCCAGGCATCGGGAAGCCCAACGTTCTCAAGGCTTGAGATGGAACTTGCCGATCTTCAGAAAAATGTCCGGAGCCTCTTTGTCAAACTTATCGGAGAGGTGGAAACGGTGGAAACGCAGGGGCAGCCATGACGGAATTGCCCGGTTTTTCGGGGGCTGTCGGTCTCAGGATGCGGCTTCGGGGCGTTCGTCTTCGGCAAGCGGCAGCGTGAAACTGACCGTTGTTCCTTTTTTCACCTCGGAATGAATTGTCAGTTTTCCACCATGCAGCTCGACCAGTGAACGGGCGATGGCGAGCCCAAGACCGGACCCCTGGTGCGTTTTGGTGAACTGGTTCTCGACCTGAACAAAGGGCTGCGCAAGCCGTTCGATATCACGCTCCGAAATGCCGATCCCGGTATCCTTAACCTCGAACCTGAGCTTGTCGCCGCGCGGTTCAGCCTTGAGTGTCACCACGCCGCTGTCCGACGTGAACTTGACGGCGTTCGCCAGAAGGTTCAGCAGGATCTGTTTCAGGGCTCTCTTGTCCGCATGAACCATTAGGTCTTCGCCGACATCCGTACTGACCGAAATGTTCTTTTCGGTGGCGGCACCAGTCACGATCCGGCTCGCGTCTTCGGCGGCAGCAGAAGCGCAGACAATTTCGGTATCGATCGACATCCGCCCGGCTTCGATCTTTGACATGTCGAGAATGTCGTTGATCACGTTAAGAAGATAGGTCCCGGAGGAATAGATGTCCTTGCAGTAGTCGGAATAGCGCTCCGTTCCGATCGGTCCGAACATCTCCTGCGTCATGATGTCGGAGAACCCGATGATCGCATTCAGTGGGGTCCTGAGTTCGTGCGAGATATTCGCAAGGAACTCTGATTTTGCCTGGTTTGCCGCCTCGGCGCGGGTTTTTTCTTCCTGATACTTGTCGGCCATCTCGACGAGCTGGCGTGCCTGGAACTCGAGCGTCTGCCGGGACTTCTGAAGGTCGGAAACAGTGGCCTTCAAGCGCTTCTCCGACTCCATCAGCTTTTCTTCGTGTTTCTTCAGCGCCGTGATGTCCGTCCCGACGGAGACGAACCCGCCGTCCTTGGTCCGGCGTTCCGAAATCTGCAGCCAGCGGCCGTCTTCGAGCTGAGCCTCGTAAGATCCTTCAGGCGCGCCGCCGCGCTGGTTCACCGTGACCGGCTGCGGAGCAACTTCCGCGTTCGAGGCCGCAGCCATCACGTCCCCGTAGGGTGTGCCGGCCTTGATCACGTAGCTTGGCAGGCTGTGCAGTGACTGGTAGTTGGAATTGCAGATGACCAGTTCGTTTTTCGCATTCCACAACACGAAGGCTTCGGAGATGGTCTCGATCGCGTCGCGAAGACGCAGATCCGCCATGCGGCTCTGTTCGGCGAGGCGGTGCTGTTCGGTAATATCGATGCAGATGCCGATCAGGTGAGGTTCAGCGCGTCCTGGCTCGGACTGGATTTCGCCGCGTGCACGCAACCAGATCCAGCTGCCGTCGGCGTGCCGCATCCGGAACGTTTCGTCCACCAGCGTTTCGCCGGTCTCAAGCAGGTGTTCAGCGAGCCCGAGCAGGTCGATATCTTCCGGATGCGTGATGTCCGCGACATCGGCAAAGCTCAGGATATCGTCCTTGGGTTCCCGCCCGAGAAGCTCATAAAGCGATGACGACCAGAACATCCGTCCTCGCGACAGGTCCCAGTCGAACAGTCCGCAACGGCCGTGGGTGAGCGCGGTGTCAATCCGTCCGCGCGTGGCCGCATACATCTCGTCGGCAGTTTCGGCGCGTGTCGCCTGGCTGAAGAATCCGTATATGACTGCAAGCAGGACGAGCGACGTTCCGACAAACAGTGTGACGTTCGCTGAAAGATCGTCCCTCCAGCTGGCAAAGACGGCACTTTCCGGCTGCAGCACTGCGATCATGCCCAGACTGCCGTCGAGATGGTGAACCGTTGCCAGGAAGTTCTCGTTTTCGCCGTCGCTTCCCAGGCTGACCGGAACCGTCAAGACACCGGCACGGGCGCCGAAAACGGTGAGCGGCTGGGATGGGCTCAGCAAGGCCGTGATCGGTTTGCCCTCAAGGGCAGGGAGCGCCGGGGCCGTTGCGGAAATTGTGCCCTGTTTGTTGGCGACAAGGAACACGCGGGACTTGCCGATGGCGCCTGCAGGCAGGCTGTCTGCGAGCGCGCGTTTGAGTGTGGTCCGGAACCCGTTTGCCGGAAGACTGTCTTCAACGGCATTCAATCTGGTTGCGACAACAGACGCCATCAGGCTGAGCGTCGTCTGGGCGGACTTCTCGGTCTCCGTGTGGCTTGTGACAAGCTCTCCGGCGCGAAACAGCGCGAGAACGAGAATGAAAACGATTGCGAGGCCGGGAATGATGCGGCGAATGATGGTGTCGGAAGTAACGATGACATTGCGCAAGGCCGCCAGGGCTGAACTGAGTTGCGGGCGTGTGTTGCCTGAACTCTTCTCAGCGTTCGAATCCTTTTCGTGACCACGCGTGGAAGCGTCGCCAGTCAGTGCTCGCGCCATGGATAGTGTGCCTCAAAAACCGCCGCGTCGGAGGTCACTCCGAATCACTTCCATTTGAATCAAATATGAGGTTTTTGTCCAGTCCCTTCCAAGAAGAAAATGGTTAACGCCTGGATTGAATCCGGGCGTTTTTGTTAACCTTTTCCAGTATTGCGCACTATTGCAGTGTCCGGTCGATGATATCGCGACTATCTCTCGACAGTTCTTCGCATGACGAAATCTTCAACAGTGCAGACTCCGCCAGCGCACAACGTTTGGACTCCAGCGCCCTCCACGAACGGAAGCTGGTCAACAGGCGCGAAGCGACCTGCGGATTGCGTTTGTCTATCTCCAGAACCGACTCGACGATGAATTCAAAACCTGTGCCGTCGACCCTTGCGAACTGTGTTGGATTGCCCGTTGCAAATGACTGCAGCAGCGCCCGCACCCTGTTGGGATTGGTTTCATCGAAGAGAGCGTCGGACTTGAGTGACCTGACAAGCTTGAGTGTGTCGGAGCCCGGAGCGGTTGCCTGGACCATGAACCATTTGTCCATGGCAAGGGAGCTGTTTTCGTGCCGCAGCCGATAGGCTTTCAGCGCCTCGTTTCTTTTCGGCATGCCGTCGTGAACAAGAAGTGTCAGACAGGAGATACGGTCCGTCATGTTGTCGGCATTGCTGAAGCGCTCCCAGACGCGTTGCGCTGTCTCTTCAGCATCCGATACCGCGAAATAGTGCAAGGCACGGTTGGACAGGGCGCGTTTACCGGCCGTTTGCGCATCGGGCGAGTATGTGCCGGTCGGCATGTGATCGGTCAGAGCCTTGAGCAGCGCAGAGCGATGCGTGAGCGCAAACTCCGCACGCAGGCGCTGGCGTGCCTGGTGAATGGCGTCCGGATCGACATCCTTTCCAATCTCCTGTGCGATGTCGGCTTCGCTCGGCAACGTCAGTGCAAGCGCCTTGAGAGCAGGATCAAGCTCGGCATCCTGCAGTACCGTCCCGAACAGGTCGAGCACGCTTTGTGAGGGGGTGAGTGGTTTTTCGCTGCGGGCCAGTTGCGTCAGTCGCAGGAGTTCCTGCATTGCCAGCGTCTGGACAGCCTGCCAGCGATTGAAGGGGTCGCGGTCAGAAGCTGCCAGCAGCTCCAACTCGTCTTCGCTTTGGTGCTGGTCGAGCCTCACTGGTGCCGAAAAGCCGCGCAGCAGGGACAGCACCGGCTTTGACGGCACGTCGGAAAAAACCACTTTCTGCCGCGCTTTCTCCAGAAGCATGGTGTCGTTAGCAATTTCGATGCCGTCCGCCGCACCGGTTTCCATGTCCTCACCGTTGGCGGCGACCAGACCGAACCGCAGCGGAATAAGCGCAGGTTTGCTGTTTTTCTGACCTGGAACTGGCGGGATCTCTTGCGCGAGATCGACGGTGAAGGTCCGGTTCCCTGGATCATGCCTGGTCTTGACGGACACGACAGGCGTTCCCGCTTGCTCATACCAGAGCGCGAATTGGGCGAGGTCCGTTCCCGTGGCGTCCTCGAAACAGGTCAGAAATGCCTCGATCGTCGTGGCGTTTCCATCATGCCGTTCAAAGTAGAGATCCAGTCCCTTCTTGAAATCCGCCGCACCAAGAACCGTTTTCAGCATCCGGACGACCTCGGCACCCTTCTCGTAGACGGTCGCCGTATAGAAGTTGTTGATTTCGTGATACGCGCGAGGCCGGACCGGGTGCGCCAGCGGGCCCGCATCCTCCGGGAACTGATGCGATTTCAGGAGCCTCACATCCGTGATCCGCTTGACCGGGCGGGAGCGCATGTCCGAGGTGAATTCCTGGTCCCGGAAAACCGTCAGCCCTTCCTTGAGGCAGAGCTGGAACCAGTCCCGGCAGGTTATCCTGTTGCCGGTCCAGTTGTGAAAGTATTCATGGGCGATCACCGCCTCGATATTGGCGTAGTCCTGGTCTGTTGCTGTTTCCGGGTCTGCCAGAACATATTTGTCGTTGAAGATGTTCAGACCCTTGTTTTCCATCGCGCCCATGTTGAAATCCGACACGGCGACGATGTTGAAAACTTCCAGATCATACTCCAGGCCGAAAGTCTCTTCGTCCCATTTCATGGAGCGCTTTAGCGAGTCCATCGCCCAGCCGCACATCGCTTCATTGCCATGTTCAACAAAGATATTCAGGTCGACCTGTTTGCCTGACATCGTCTGGTAGCCATCGGCAACACGGGCAAGGTCACCTGCGACGAGCGCAAACAGATAAGCCGGTTTCGGGTGGGGGTCGTGCCACACGCTGAAGTGCCGGTCGGAATTTTCAATTCTGCCGGCGTCGACGGGGTTGCCGTTCGCGAGCAGGATCGGACAATCCTTGCTGGAGGCTTCTATGCGGGTCGTGTAGACGGCAAGTACATCGGGGCGGTCCAGGAAGTAGGTGATCCTCCGGAAACCCTCGGCTTCGCATTGCGTGCAATAGGTGCCGGATGATCTGTAAAGCCCCATCAGTTTCGTGTTCGCATCCGGATTGATGCGTGTCGTGATTACAAGCTCAAACGGTTCCGCAGGCGGTGTGTGTATTTCAAGTCTTTCCGGGGTGACGGAATAAGCGCCTTCATCCAGCGCTTTGCCGTTGAGCGCGATGCCGACAAGCGTCAGTTCGTCGCCATCGAGAATGAGTGGAGCCCCGGCGTCAGTTCCGTCCCGGCTTGCAACGGAGGTAGCACAGACGACCTCCGTCTCGTTCGGTTGGAGACGAATGGTCAGGTGTACCGTGTCGATGCGATAGGCCGGTTGCTGATAATCTTCCAGCCGTATTGCCGGCGCCGTTTCGGAACGCATTCAGGTCTCCTGAGCTTGTTTTCTTTGGTTTGTTCCCGGGGCCGGAGTTGTCACCGGCCCTCTGGCTAACGCGTTACCATGATCGTAGATTATGGCAAAGTGCTGTTTCAGGGCGGCTTGGACAGCGTTTGTGCCCGCTCTGCGGGCGAGGCTTTTGACCTCCGGCTTCCGTTTGACTATGTGAGGGGCCACATGAGTCACAGGGATACGTTTTATGAGTCGTCTCGACAGCTTTATTCGCCGCATGACATCGCAGAAAATCTTGCTGGAACACCTCGTCGACAAGGTGAATGCGGTCGAGGGACCGGTCCTCGAACTGGGGCTCGGGAATGGCCGCACGTATGATCATCTGCGCGAGATCTATCCGGACAAGGAAATCTTCGTGTTTGATTTCGCGATGGACTGTCACCCAAGCTGTGCGCCCGACGCCGATCACATGATTCTGGGCGACATCCGCGACACGCTCGCTTTCTGCGGACCGCGCGTCGGCGCCAAGGCGTCCTTTGCGCATATCGATATCGGATCGGCTGATCCAACCAATGATTTGGCCATCGTCAATTGGCTGGAACCGCTGATCGATCAGCGCATGGCGGTTGGCGGCTTTATTCTGACGGCGCTCCGGCTCAATCTGCCGAATTTTGAAATCCTGGAAAAACCGGACGGTATTCATCCGGGGCGTTACCACATCTACCGCAAGACCGCGGAAGCCTGAGACCCGCTCACAACCACGGGATTTGAAAGTATGTCAGCGCCCCTGGAAGGCATCAAAGTTGTCGAACTTGCCAGAATTCTGGCAGGTCCTTGGACAGGACAAACGCTCGCCGATCTCGGTGCGGATGTGGTCAAGGTGGAGAGCCCGCAAGGTGACGACACGCGGGGATGGGGTCCCCCCTTTGTCAGGGACAGTGACGGCGCCGAGCGCGACGCAGCCTATTTCCACGCCTGCAATCGCGGCAAACGTTCGATCGTGGCCGACTTCCGGACGCGGGACGGCCAGGAAACCGTGCGGCGGCTTGTGGCCGGTGCCGACATCCTCATCGAAAACTTCAAGGTCGGCGGCCTTGTGAAATACGGGCTCGATTATGACAGCCTGAAACAGATCAACCCGAAGCTGATCTATTGTTCCATCACGGGGTTTGGTCAGGACGGCCCTTACGCGCATCGGGCCGGGTATGACTTCATGATCCAGGGAATGGGCGGGATCATGGATCTGACTGGTGAGCCGGAAGGCGCACCGCAGAAAATCGGTGTCGCGTTCGCTGACATATTCACCGGGCTTTACGGCGTGATCGGAATTCTCGCGGCTCTGCGCAGACGCGACCGGACGGGCGAAGGCGAATGGGTCGATATGGCGCTGCTCGATGCCCAGGTCGCCGTTCTGGCCAACCAGGCGCTCAACTATTTCATCTCCGGAAATGCCCCCAAGCGCCTAGGGAATGCACATCCGAACATTGTGCCCTATCAGGTGTTTCCGGCGAAGGACGGTCACCTGATCATCGCTGTCGGCAATGACGGCCAATTCAAGAGGCTGTGCGGCGTTCTGGGATTGCCGGCGCTCGCCGGGGAACCGAAATTCGCAACCAATGCCGCCCGTGTTGCCGCCAGGTCCGAACTCGTGCCCCTGATCAGTGCGGAGACGTCCGCACGTGCCAGGGACGATTTGCTTGCCGCGCTGGAACTGGAGGGTGTGCCTGCCGGACCGATCAATTCCGTCGCAGATGTTTTCAACGACCGTCAGGTCGAGCATCGGAACTTGAAGGTCGATCTGCCCGCAGATGGCGTTGCCGGCGGCAGCGTGTCGTCCGTGCGCACGCCGATCGCGTTCACGAACGGCAATCTCGTGCTGGATCGCGCAGCGCCGTCGTTGGGCGAACACACGCTGGAAATCTTGAATGAGCTTGGGCTTGGATCTCACGACACGCCCAGAACATGAACGCGTCAATTCGAGGACGTATCCTTGCCGAACGATACCGACTATCTGAAATTCATCGATCAAACGCTCCTGTCTGACAACTGGGGCAAGCTGACCCGCTACAGGTTCGACTGCCGGCGCAGCGACGGATCCTGGCAGGAACAGATCCGCGAGGCCTATGACCGTGGCAACGGTGTGACGTGTCTGCTCCACAATCCCGATACCGACTGCGTTCTCCTGACCCGTCAGTTCCGGCTACCCGTGTTGCTGAATGGCAAGGACCCGTTCCTGATCGAAACACCCGCAGGGCTGCTGGAAGGGGCAAACCCCGAAGAGCGCATGCGGTCCGAACTTGTCGAGGAGACCGGATACGAGGTGTCCGAGCTCGAACATCTCTTCGACGTGCACATGAGCCCGGGGTCGGTGACCGAGTATCTTTCCTTTTACAAGGGCACCTATCATCTCAATGACAAGGTCTCGGAAGGCGGCGGCGAAGAAAACGAAGGCGAGGATATCGAGGTGCTGCACATCCCGCTGAAGGAGGCGCTGTCGATGATCCGCAACGGTGCCATAAGCGATGCAAAGACAATTCTGTTGCTTCAGGAACTGGCGCTGCGGCAGTTCGCGGGCCAATCCGGGTAGCGCCGCGACGGCGGAACCGGCAGTCCGATTCTGTCTTAGCCTTAATTTGACGCAAATAGTCTGGCAGGTAAGCTACTGAAAGCAACAGGAGGATTTGCGCCGGATGGCCAAGGGCAAGCGCCAGGATCGACGGATGAAGCTACCGCTGACATCAATTGTCGGCATGGGCTTCGGAGCGTTTGTCGCCCTGGCCATCGGGCTGGTTCTCGGTCTGTCGGTCAGCGCCAACTTCAGCAACACCTTTTCCCTTCTCAACGACAAGACGATCCTGAGTACGGATGCGCTCGAATCGCAATTGCGAACGCACTTCACGTCCGTCGAGAACGCTGTTGTCGGCCTCAAGCCCTATTTTGACGACGGCACTCTGCGCGTCGACGACCCCGAGCGCACGCTGGAAGATCTGTCGATCGCGCTGAAGTCGAACAGCGACGTGACGACGCTTGCGGTCACGGCGCCCGACGGAAAACGCCTCGGCATCTACCGTGCGCCAACGGGAAAGCTGTGGCGCATCGAGACCGACGTTCCACCACCGGGAATGACGCCGAGCAGTTTGCCGGCGCTTCAACCGGACAGCCCGCCGACCTGGGGCGCGCTCGTTGAACACGAGGTCGGTCTGTTTGCGAATGTGTCCGTGCCGCTGGTGAGAGACGGTACGTTTATCGGAACGCTGACAGCGGCGAGCTCCATGGAAGATCTGTCGCACATCGTCAGGGCACAGGATGAAGGCCAGGACAACACGGTGTTCATCCTTGACGGATCCGGCCGCGTCATCATGCATTCGGATGCCGACCGCCTGCAGACCGGCGGCGCGATCGAGAACAAGCTGCCCGAAGCCTGGCAGAAGATCGGCGATCCCGTGCTTGCCGCGATGGCAAGCGAGCAGCCGATAGACGAGTTTCAGAAGGCTGCGGAACTCGGCATCGACGTGTCGTTCGTCGAGGCGAACGAAGACGAATACATCATGATGAAGGCATCGCTGGACGGGTTCAGCGACCAGCCCTGGACAATCGGCCAGTATTATCAGAGCGCAACTGTGTCCCGGGAGGTTCGCAGGCTGGCCGGGTCCATGTTCGTCGGCTTCGGTGCCCTGGTGATTTCGGTGCTGATCGCTTTCTGGCTCGGCCGAAGGGTTGCACGACCGCTGCGCAATCTTGCGGTCCAGTCTGAAAGGGTAGGCAGCCTGTCGCTCAACGAGGTCGAACCGATGCCGCGCAGCAGGGTCGCGGAAATCGATCAGGTCGCGCTCGCCTTCAATTCCATGGTCGAGGGATTGAAGGCCATGAACACCTACGTGCCCCGGTCGCTCTTCATCAAGCTGATGCGGCTGGGTGGCGGTGACGCGGCACAGGCGCGGGAAGCTGAATTGACAATCCTCTTTACCGATATTGTCGGCTTTACGGCCCTGTCCGAGCACTTGAGCGCGGAAGAAACGGCCCGTCTCCTGAATGATCACTTCGCCATTCTGGTGGAAGCTGTTGAATCGGAAGGCGGAACGGTCGACAAGTTCCTCGGTGACGGCATGCTCGCCTTCTGGGGAGCGCCTGACGAAAGACCCGACCACGCCGAAGCGGCCGTGAGGACCGCGCGTCGTATCGCCGTTGCGCTGAAGGAGTCCAACAGGCGATCCCGATCGGAAGGGCACCCGGTGATCAATACCAGAATCGGCATCCACACAGGGCCGGCAGTCGTGGGAAATGTTGGAGCGCTCGACCGTTGGAACTACACGGTCGTGGGTGACACGGTGAACGCAGCGGAACGGCTTCAGACGCTCGGCAAGGAAGTCGACGGCGAACCGGAGCTGACGATACTGGCCAGTGCAGATACCGTCTCCAGGCTGCCGCACGAACGCAACAAGCGTCCCGTTGGTGCGCACCACCTGCGCGGACGCAGCGGGTTGATGGAGGTTTACTGGATCGAACCCTATCCGGAAGCAGCTGCGGATACGTCGGACGAGGAGAAGCTTCCCGTTTCAGCAGCCGAATAACGGCATCAAATCACCTTTTCTTTCAGCACTTGCGCGCAAGATTCTGAAAAAAAGACAGGATTCTGATCAAAGTGATGAATATCGCAGCGCAATTCGCTGCATTTCTGCATTGCTAATCAACGGCGAATTTGGTTGTCTTTCTAATGCAAAAAAGGCTTATTAAGGCTCTCGCAGACAATCCTTGCCGGGGAGGAAACGCGCGGTGAATGTTCTCTCGATCGAGGGACTGACGGTTGACTTTAATACGGCGGAAGGCCGTGTTCGGGCTGTTGACGACGTTTCCTTTGTCGTTCCCGAGAACCGAACGGTCGCTCTTGTCGGTGAATCCGGCTCCGGCAAGACGGTAATTTCCCAGACGATCATGGGATTGCTTCCCCAGGCGGCCTCGATCTCGTCAGGCAAGGTGATCCTTGCCGACCCGACCGGGACCGAACCGCCGGTCGATATTGCAGGGCTTGAGCGCAAGGGCCCGGAACTGAGGCATCTGCGCGGCAACCGTGTCGCAATCATTTTCCAGGAGCCGATGACATCCCTGTCGCCGCTGCACACGATCGGGGATCAGATCGGCGAAGCCGCGCTGCTGCACAGAAATGTCTCGGGCGCGGAGGCGCGCGAACTGACCTCTGAAATGCTGCGGCTGGTCCAGTTCCCCGACCCGGAGCGTGCCCTCGATACCTATCCCTTCGAATTGTCCGGCGGGCTTCGCCAGCGCGCGATGATCGCCATGGCGATGATCTGTCATCCGGCGCTGTTGATTGCCGACGAACCAACCACGGCACTGGATGTCACCATCCAGGCCGAAATCCTGAAACTCATCCGCGAGGTGCAGTCCGAACTGCGCATGTCCGTCCTGATGATCACGCACGATTTCGGGGTCGTTGCGAACATGGCCGACGAAATCGCCGTCATCTACCACGGCCGGATCATGGAAAAGGGAACGGCAAAGCAGCTCTTTTCAAATCCGCGACATGACTATCTGAAAGCGCTCTTGAACGCGGTTCCCAGTTTCCACATGGACAAGGAGGAGCGCCTTGTCCCCATACGTCCGATCGAGTTGAAATCGGAAGACCTCACCAGCAACAGGCCTCATTGCGATGTGGAACCGGGCGAGCCGCTGGTCGAAATGCGCAACGTCACCAAGAAGTTTTCATTGCGAAAAGGGTCTCTTCTGAGTTCCAAGACGAAGACGATGACCGCCCTGGACAATATCAGCCTGACGATCCGTCGCGGTGAATGCCTTGGCCTTGTCGGCGAGTCCGGCTCCGGCAAGACCACCGCCGCGAAAGCCATCTTGCGGGCGCTCAGTATCGAGGGGGGAGAGGTCCTCTACAATCGCGGCAAGGGACTGGAAGACGTCGCCAAACTCAAGGGCGCGGACTTGATGGACTACCGCCGCCGGGTGCAGCTCATCTTCCAGGATCCGTTTTCCTCGCTCAACCCGCGCATGACCATCAACGACACGCTGCTTGAGCCGTTTGAAGTGCACGGGATCGGGACTCAGCAGGAACGCGCAGAGCGCGTGCGCAACCTGATGAGCCTGGTCGGCCTCGATCCGAGATTCCTGCGCCGTTATCCGCATTCCTTCTCGGGAGGCCAACGCCAGCGCATCGGCATCGCGCGCGCACTTGCGCTCAACCCGGAGTTCATCTTGTGCGACGAACCGACCTCGGCGCTGGACGTCTCGGTTCAGGCGCAGATCCTGAACCTGCTCCAGGATCTGAAGCGGGATCTCAACCTGACTTACCTTTTCGTCAGCCATAACCTGGCCGTCGTCGACTACGTTGCCGATCGCATTGCGGTCATGTGCCGTGGCCGTCTTGTGGAGTTGGGTGAAACGCGCACTGTCGTCGGCAACCCGCTTCATCCTTATACGAAGGCACTGTTGTCGGCGGTGCCTGAGCCCGACCTGTCGGCACCGTTGGATTTCGCTGCGCTTGACGCCAACAGGGCGAGCGAGCCGCATCTATGGCCGGACCCGTTCCGGATTTCCGACGGTACAGTGCCGTCGCTGGTGGAAATGGAGCCAGATCATTTTGTTTGCGCACCCGGACTAAAGAATCCCGGGGCACTTGAGGGGACTGCAGCATGAAATTTGTAAATCTGAAAGGGGCGGGGCTGCTGTTAGGTGCAGCCCTGGCCGCAACGCCGGTGGCGGCGCTGGAACTGAAGGAGACGCCTGGTCTTGACGCTTCGCTTCCACCGATCGCCGAGCGCCTTCCTTCCGAACCGCTCATTGTCGACATGAAAGCCAAGGGACGTGAAGTCGGCAAGCACGGCGGATCTCTCGATACGCTGATCGGCCGCGCCAAGGACGTGCGCCTGATCAACGTCTGGGGATATGCGCGCCTGGTCGGCTACAACGACAAGCTCGAACTGGTTCCGGACATTCTTGCGGCTGTCGACGCGGAAGACGGCAGGATCTTCACGCTGCATACGCGCGAAGGTCACAAATGGTCCGATGGCGATCCCTTCGACGCCGAGGATATCCGTTATTATTTCGAGGACATCGTCAGTAACGAAAACCTGACCCCGTCGGGCCTGCCGCCGTTTCTGCTGGTAAACGGAAAAGGTCCGAAATTCGAGGTACTCGACGATACGACCGTCCGCTTCACCTGGGACGAGCCCAATCCGCTGTTCCTGCCGGAACTGGCAAAGTCCCGCCCGCCGTTCATTTACCGGCCGTCCCACTACCTGCGGCAGTTCCACGAAAAATACGGCGACGCGGACTTCATCACAAAGGAAGCGGAGAAGGTGAAAGCGCGCAGCTGGGCGCCGCTGCACAACAAGAAAGACGACATGTACAATGCGCGCAATGTGGACCTTCCGACATTGCAGCCCTGGGTCCGCAAGCGCGACGACAGCGATCTGCGCTTCATCCTGGAACGAAACCCCTACTACCACCGCGTCGACAGCACCGGTCAGCAGCTTCCCTATATTGACGAAGTCATCATGACGGTGGCCGACGGCAAGCTGATCCCGGCAAAAGCGCAGGCCGGCGAAAGCAATCTGCAGGCGCGGAACCTGAGTTTTTCGGACATCACGGTCCTGAAGAAGGGTGAAAAGCAGAACGACTACAAGACAGCACTCTGGTCCAACAGCAAGGGATCGGAAATCGCCATTAAGCCAAACCTGACGGTCAAGGATCCGGTCTGGCGCGATCTCGTGCGCGATTCGCGGTTCCGCCATGCCTTGTCGCTCGGAATTGACCGGGTGCTGCTCAATCGTGTTCTGTTTTTCGGTCTGGGCACACCAGGCAATGACACCGTCCTCGCGGCCAGCCCGCTTTACAAACCCGAGCTCACGAGCAAGTGGGCGGACTATGATCCGAAAAAGGCCAATGCGCTTCTGGACGAGATCGGCCTGACAGAACGGAACGATGACGGAATCAGGCTCTTGCCCGATGGCCGTCCGCTCGAGATCATCGTCGAAACCGCCGGCGAGGCACAGGTTCAGGAAGATGCCCTCGAACTGGTCAGCGAGATGTGGGGCGAGATCGGTGTCAAGCTTTTTGCAAAGCCAAGCCAACGCGACAACATGCGCGAGCGCGCCATTGCGGGCGACCTCCTGATGTCTGTCTGGTGGGGCTTCGAAAACGGCATTCCAACCTCGGAAATGCCGCCGTCCGATTATGTTCCCGTCCGTGGTGATGAATTGTCCTGGCACTCCTGGGGCGACTATTACGAAACCCGGGGCGAGGGCGGAGAAAAACCCGATTGGCCGCCGGCCGAGCGGTTGATGGAACTCTACCGGTCCTGGCTTGTGTCAAAGACGCCGGAAGAGCGCACCAAGATCTGGGACGAGATACTTCAGATCCACGCCGAGGAGACCATCCATATCGGCCTTGTTTCGGGTGTCCGTCAGCCGGTCGTCATCAAGGGTGTCAAGAATGTTCCGCTGGAGGGGATCTATGGCTGGGACCCGGGCGCTCATTTCGGCATTCACCGGATGGATGAGTTCTATTTGAGCGAATAGGACCGCTTGATGTGGTCTGCAAGAAACGTGCGGCAAACCGAATACTGTGTTGTCAGGTTGGAATCGGTTTGCCGCGCGGGCGTTTATCCGGACTTGTTGACTTGCCAGAATGCGGGAAGACGTGGTGAGCTTGCGGGAAACGTGAACCGGAGTTTCCGGTTCGATTGCGTCGGGGTGAGGGGAGTATAGGTGCTCTATTACATTATTCGTCGGGTTTTCATGATGGTCCCCACCCTGTTGGTGATCAGTTTTCTGACGTTTCTCATCATTGAACTTCCTGCCGGTGACTACATCTCCAACCAGATCGCTGCGTTGAAATCTTCCGGCGAGCAATCCTCGGTCGCCAAGCTGGAATTCCTGCGTAAGGAGTTCTCGCTCGACAGGCCCTTTTTCGAACGCTACCTCATCTGGGTCGGTCTGTGGCCCGGACCGCATGGGTTTGACGGTCTCATCCAGGGCAACTGGGGGTGGTCTTTCGAGTTCGACAAACCGGTTGAGCAGGTCGTCGGACCGACGTTGCCGCTGACGATCGTGCTCAATTTCGCGACCATACTGTTCGTCTACGTGGTTTCGTTTCCGATAGGCATCTATTCTGCGACGCGGCAATATTCGTGGGGCGACTATGGTTTCACGTTTCTGGGCTATATCGGCCTGGCCACGCCGAACTTCCTGCTCGCGCTGATCCTGCTCTACCTGTTCAATCAGTGGTTCGGTCTGTCGGTCGGGGGCCTGATGGCGCCCGAATACATCGACCAGCCCTGGAGTTTCGACAAGGCCATGTCGGTGCTTGCCCACCTGATCGTGCCAACCATCGTGATCGGGACCTCCGGCACCGCCGCCATGATCAGGCGCTTGCGGGCAAACCTGTTGGACGAGTTGCACAAGCAATATGTCACGACGGGCCGCGCAAAGGGGCTCAGGGAAAACCAGTTGCTCATCAAGTACCCGCTGCGCATGGCGATCAACCCGTTCATCGCCGACATCGGCAACCTGATCCCCTCCATGGTTTCCGGTTCGGTCATCGTGTCCGTCGTCATGAGCCTGCCGACCGTCGGACCGATCCTGCTGTCGGCGCTGCAGTCGCAGGACCAGTTCCTGTCCGGCTTCATCCTTCTGTTCGTGGCAGTCCTGACCCTGATCGGGATGCTCATTTCCGACCTTCTGCTCGCGGTGCTTGATCCGCGCATTCGACTGGGCGGGAGGGCATCATCGTGAGCATGGATGCAAGAGACGGCACACCGACCCGCAACGTTGAGCATTACGTCGACCCGACCCCGTTCAATCCTGCCGTCACGGAGGAAATGACGGAGGAGCAGGAGCGCTTCTTTCAGGCGTCCCAGTGGCAGATCATGTGGTGGAAATTCAAACGCCACAAGATTGCCGTCTGGTCCGGCGTCGTCCTGATACTGTTTTACCTGTGCGTGCCATTCGCCGAGGTGATTGCGCCTTACGGTCCGAATTCGCGTGATAGCCAGCACCTTTTTGCCCCGCCCCAGTCGGTGCACATGTTCCATGAGGGCTCGTTCGTCGGCCCGTTCGTCTACGGAATGACTTCCGAGATCGACATGGAGACGCTGCAATGGGTGTTCACCGAGAACACCGAGGATGTTCAGCGCATCCGCTTTTTCTGTCGTGGCGCATCATACGAGTTCTGGGGGCTCTTTGACGCGGATTTCCACCTGTTCTGCCCTGCGGAAGGCGGCACGCTGTTCCTGATCGGCACCGACCGTCTCGGACGCGACCAGTTTTCCGGTCTCGTTTACGGTGCCCGCCTGTCGCTCACCGTCGGTCTGGTCGGTGTTACGATTTCCATCGTACTCGGCCTCTTCTTTGGCGGCATCGCGGGTTATTTCGGCGGCATTCTGGACAGCATGATCCAGCGCATGATCGAGATCATACGTTCGCTCCCCGAACTCCCGCTCTGGATGGCCCTTTCGGCGGCGCTCCCCGTCACCTGGAGCCCTATCTGGATCTATTTCGGGCTGACCATCATTCTCGGGCTGCTTGACTGGCCCGGCCTTGCGCGCGCGGTGCGTTCGAAACTGTTGTCACTGCGCGAGGAGGAATACGCGAAGGCAGCGGTGCTCATGGGCGCCAAGCCGAAACGCGTGATCACGCGGCACCTGCTGCCCGGTTTCACCAGTCACATCATTGCCTCTGCGACCTTGTCGATTCCGGCCATGATCCTCGGGGAAACGGCGCTCTCCTTCCTGAACCTCGGACTTCGCCGGCCGGCGATCTCCTGGGGTGTTCTCCTGAACGAGGCGCAGAACATCTCGGTGGTCACCGTCTACCCCTGGCTGATGGCGCCGGTTATCCCTATCATTATCGTGGTGCTTGCGTTCAATTTCCTTGGCGATGGTTTGCGCGACGCGGCGGATCCCTATAAGTGATGCCTTGAAATTGAAATTCTCCGGCGGGCCTTTCCGGCCCGCCTTTGCCATCAGGAACGCATCATGTCGAAAAACGCCACCACCGCCGAGGGCTGGGACGAGGAATATGAAGTCGGGCGCTGGGCCTTTCTGCGCTCGCTCCCCGAAAGCGGCCGGTACGGCATCATCGGCATGTGGCTGTCCCTGACCGGATCCATGGACGAAGTCCTTGATATCGGCTGCGGTGAGGGTCTCCTTTACGAACGCCTCCAGCCGATGGGCATCAGGCGCTACGTTGGCATGGACCTCTCCCCGGCATCGCTCGAGATCGCCAATGTCGATCCTTCGATTGCATCATTGCGCGCCGGCGACATGCATTCCTTCGAACCGCAGTCGGGAGAAACGTTTTCCGCCATCGTCTTCAACGAAGTTCTGCACTTCGCCGACGATCCGGCCGCCGTTGTCAGCCGATACGTACCTTTTCTGAAAAAAGACGGCGTCATCGCGCTGTCCATGTACTCCCCGAAACGGCCAGAGTCAGGCGCCAACAGGCTGATCAACAGCCTCTGGGCGGCGACCGACGACGCGGCAAAGTGGGAGGTCCTGGACGACTACCGCCTCGTGTCCGACAAGAAAGGCGTCACCTGGCGCATGCGCCTGGTGAAGCCGGTGGTTTGATCTCAGGTCGGGTCCGCCCGCCTCATTTGCCACCTGTCATTCCGGACGCAGCACAGTGGAGAGCCGGGATCCACTCGCATCCAGAGACTGCCTTGCTTTAGGCTCATGCCACCTTCATTTTCCAGCGCCAGCCTCTCCATTTTTGTCAAAGTGGATTGGGTTCCCGGTCAAGCCGGGGATGACGTCTGCGGGATATTGGGCAGGGGTGACAAATCAATGCCATTCCGGACAACTGAAGCAGCGCGGAACGCCGATCCGGGATCAGGAAATTGGCGGCGTCTTCAAACCATCATCCCGGCAATACCACGATCGTCGACTTTCCTCCCTTGTTGCGAAGGGCGTGAATTTCGGCAAGGGCCGGATCTTCGCGCCAGGCCTTCGCGGCTTCAACACTCGGGAACGAGAGCAGCGCAGCGATGTTCGGGGTGTCGCCGGCAGCTTCGAGAACGGTCACGTCCGGGTCTGCGGCAACCACGCTGCCACCGTGCTTTGCAAGGGCGTCGGCGGCTTTTTCCCGATAAGCGCCCAGTGTTTCCTTGTCGGTCACCGTGATCATGGCAAGGGCTTGTACGGTCATTTGAACTCTCCGGTTTCAGGATGGCGGAACGTTAACTCGAACCGTGCTCGCGAAAAATTCATCAATTTTCAAACAGGGCTGTGCAAAAATGCACCGACCCGAAAAGAGTGTTTAAACAGGCAGGTTTAAGGATGGTCGGCATCTCATGGACAATTGGGACGACTTGAAATTCGTACTGGCCATCGCCAACGCGGGTAACGTCACCAAGGCGGCAAAGGGTCTTGGCGTCACACATTCCACCGTGTCACGGCGTTTGTCTGCCCTTGAGGACCGCATGGCGACCCGGCTTTTCGAACGTCTCCCGGAGGGCTTTGTCCCGACGGCGGCCGGGGAGGAGGCAGTTGTGGCGGCGACACGGGTGGAAGCCGAGGTGCTCGCCCTCGATACGCGCATCACCGCGCAGGACACGGAGCTCGAAGGTCCGCTCCGCGTGACGGCAGCACAGCTCTTGTTTCAGGTGCAGCTTGCGGAAATCATGCAGCAATTCGCGGAGCGGCACCCGCGTATCGAGCTTCAGATGATCGCGGCCAACGAGAAGCTCAGCCTGCACCGCCGAGAAGCGGACATTGCGGTACGGGTGACCGACAATCCGGGTGAAACGCTTTTCGGCCGTCTCGCGACAGGGCAGAACCGCTGTTACTACATGTCCCGATCATTCGCGCGCAAATACCGGCAGGTCATGGAAACGAAGCACGGTGGCGCTTCATTGCCCTGTGTTACTTTCAAGTGGTGGGGGCAGGGCGTCCCCAGGGAAATCAGGGCCCGCTACCCGTCTGCCTTCATAAGTATCGTCGCCGACGACATGATCGCGCTGCTTGCGGCGGTGAAGGCGGGTATGGGCATTGGAAGGCTGCCGTGTTTCCTCGGCGATCCGGACCCGGATCTTGTCAGGCTTCCGGGTATGGCCCCTTCGCGCTACCTGGATATCTGGGTCCTGACCCATCCCGATCTGAAGAACGTTGCAAGAATCCGCGCCTTCCTGCGCTTTGCCGCCGATGCGTTCAGGGAGCGTGGTGGTCTCTATCTGGGGACTTGACCTTCACCTCACACCCAGCGGCGAACTTTCCTCATGTAGGCTTCATAACGCTCGCCAAAGACGCGCAGCAGGCTTTCCTCTTCAGGCTTGATCTGGAATTCCGTCAGATACCAGATGAAGGCCGGAATGATCAGGATCGACAGGAAACTGCTGAAATAGAGCGACGCGGCCACGAGCAGAAACAGCAGTCCGAGATACATCGGATTGCGGCTGATCCGGTAAATTCCGTCCGTCACCAGCGTGGTCGACTTCTCCGGGGTCATGGGGTTCACGGTGGTTTTCTTGCGGACGAATGTCAGAAGCGCAAGGACATCCGGTATCAGGCCCAGGAAAAACAGGATGGCAGCCAGAACGAACTGGCCAGGGAAATTGAAGGTCAGCCCCGGAAACCAGGATGCGGCGGCGAATGTCATCGTAACCGCAACGAGCAGAACCAGGGGAGGAGGCACCTTGAGCTTCATCTCGGTCTGGTCACCCTTTCAACTCGATCGGTTCACCATGCGGGGTCGCCTTTGCAGCCTCGTCCCATGCCTGCCGCAACTCGCCCAGCTGTCCTGCATCCGCAACGCCCTTTGACTTGAGGATATTCTCAAAAGCGCTCAGCCAGTGATCGTAGTAGCCGGACATCTTGCCACTGCCGTTTCCGTCCCTGGCAAGCTCCGCACCGAGGGTTTCGGCCCATTCCGTCCATTCGAACATGCCAGCCTCATGAGCCTGGACTGTCATTGCAAAGACCCGTGCCTGCCAGGGCGCTTCGAAAACCGGGCCGCCATCCTCGTCAAGCGGAAGCCGGGGCGTCGACTTGAGCGCATCATGCAAGGTCAAGATAAGGCTCCCACAGATCAAGGCGGAGGGTCAGGGCCGGGTCGCTGTCCGCGCCCCAGATATCGGTGCCCTTGAAGACGATGCCGTAAAGCCAGGTCGGCTGTTCGCCCAGACCGCGCGCATTGGCGTCCGGAAAGACGTGGACACCGTGAACCGCTTCAACCGTGCCGACGGCATCGCGTGCGTAGCGCGGCAGGCGCGTGTGGTGTTCCGGGTTTATGCGCCTTGTCCGAACCTTGTCGCCCAACTTGTACCGCGCCGGTTGTGTTTCAGGACGGTCGGCCGGGCCGCCTTTTTGCAAGGTCGCGGCAACATTCTCAGCCTTCAGGACACGCTTGAGCGGCTGGCTGGGCTCAAGCGGTTTTCCTGCGTTCAGCTCTTCCGGGCTCACCAGGCTGTTGTCGACCAGCAGCTTCTCCAGCCCGAGCGTCCAGATCTTGTAGTAACTTGACGTCAGATAAACCGGCGGAGGCAGGGACTCGCGCGCGAAGCGGGAGCTGTCGATGTTCCAGGTGCCAGTGGCCCCCATTGCGAGGGTGAGCGCAAAGGCGCGTTCTTCCCACTTGGCGTGAAAGTTCGGCTCGTTGTCTTCAAGCTCGAGCGGGCCGAAGCCCATCTGACCACCGAGATCCTGTGCCCCATTCACGCCGCGCTCTCCTTTTTTGCCGGATCGAGCGCCAGGCCCGTCCCGATCATGCTGTCGCGCGTGACAAGCTCGGCCAGATCTTCCTCGGACCAGCCGTCCGTTCCCGCCGGCCGCTCAGGAACCACCAGGTAGCGGACTTCCGCGGTCGAGTCCCACACCTTGATTTCCATGTCCTCTGGAAGCGTCACGCCGAATTCTGCCAAAACGCCGCGCGGGTCACGCACGGCACGCGAGCGGTAGGGCGCCGATTTGTACCAGACCGGCGGCAGCCCGAGCACGGTCCAGGGGTAGCAGGAGCACAAGGTGCACACGACCATGTTGTGCGCCGTGCCCGTATTCTCAACCGCCACCATGTGTTCGCCCTGACGTCCGACGAAACCAAGCTCGGCGATCGCGGCCGTTGCGTCTTTCATCAGCCGGTTCCGGTAGGCCGGATCCGCCCAGGCCTTTGCCACGACCTTTGCCCCGTTCTTCGGGCCAACCCTGGTTTCGTAGGTTTCGATCAGGGCGTCGAGGGCGGGTGGGTCGACGTACCCCTTTTCGGTCAGAAGGGTTTCCAGGGCGCGAACACGCAATTCGATATCCGATAACTCGGAATGCTCATGATCGTGATGATGCGGCATGGAGGGCTCCATTGGCGGAAGGACGATACGATCCTAAATTGCGTTTGGCGCAACGCCAAGGGGCCGCATCTGAATTTCAGGTGAAACTGCTCTGGGGGAATCTCCGCCAAGGCGTTTTCCGCGAAATACAATCTTTGGCACACTGGACCAACAAGACATGTCATTGGAGGCGGAATTGAAAATCGGGCTGGGCGGCGGCTGCCATTGGTGCACCGAAGCGGTCTTTCAGGCGCTTGAGGGTGTTTCGGGCGTGGAGCAGGGTTTTATCCACTCCGATCCGCCGGAGGACCACTGGTCGGAAGCCGTCATCGTGACGTTCGACCCGGTCGTTCTGCCGCTGGAGAGCCTCATCGAAATCCATCTGCGCACGCATTCCAGCACCTCGCGCCACAAGATGCGCGGCAAGTACCGCTCGGCGATCTATGTCTACGACGCGGGAACCGGCGTGAAAGCCGGCCGCACGCTGCGCGCGCTTCAGGCGCAGTTCGACGAACCCCTGGTGACATGTGTTCTCACGCTGGCCGGCTTCAAGGCCTCTGACGAGCGCTTCCGGAACTACTACGCCAAAGGCCCCGATCGGCCGTTCTGCAAGACCTATATAGACCCGAAACTGGCGTTCTTGAGGAAACAGTTCGGCACGGTTTTGAAAGAGACGGTCCCGGCGGCAGAGTGAGCAGTTCGTGCGTCATCAACCTCATTCCAAGGAACGCAAAAGGACTATTTTCAAGGTCGGGTGGAAAATGAGGGATTTGGCCCATCCCTCGAGACAGCGCCGACGCTCTTCCTGAGGATAAGGGTTTCCAAATCGGGGGTCATTCGAGAAAAGTGAGGCGAAGCCGAATGCTGATCTGGAATCCAGAAGTTAGTGTGAGCTCAGCGAACGCGAGCTTCGATGCTACCGAATTTGCTATGCTTCCAGCGCTGATCATGTCTGGTTTCCGGAGCAGCATTCGGCATAGCCGACACTTCTGGAACTATCTTCGTTGCCCAGCAGTCCTCGATCCCCGGAACCCGTTGCCAACACACCAAGCCCGTCACTCAAGCGAACAGCCACTTCACACGCGGCCATTCCGCCCCTTCGTGGTGGGCGGCGATGGTGAGGAATTCCTCAAGGAACTCGAAGCTCGCCTCGTCATGAGCCAGGTGATGGCTCAGGAGACCGAGCGGTTCGCTCCCCGTGTTGCGCCTTCGGGTGAGCTGCAGGTCGAAGCGCAGGCGTGCGCTTTTCCAGCCGATGAAACGGACTGGCTTTTTCCATTTCAGGATATCGATATGTGACTGGACCTGACGGTCGCGCGGGAAATTGTGAAACGTGAAGGTCGACAGGCCGGTAAGGCCAATTCCGGGCAGACGTCTTGATATCTCCGGCGCGATCCGGTTCCAAGGTGGGACGATCGCTGGAATGAACTTGTCACCGAAAAGAGCGTCGAGCCGCACCTTTCCAGCTTGCAGCTGGTCCATCAGTTCATCGGGCTCGCGCCGCGATCCCAACTCGGCGGCCTTTTCGCCTTTTTCCTTGAGCTGGAAGTTCTTGTGTTGCCAGCCATGCTGCAGCACGAACGCCCGAGGTTCATCGGCAAGGCGCTTCGCGAGAGCCTCCGTTGCGTCCTTGGGAATGACCGCAAGTGCAAGATCGACCTCGTGCTCGTTGGCGAGCGAAAGCATCCTGTCGAGGGCAGGGGTGGGTTCGATCGCATCGTCATCGCGCCACCAGAACGAGACCTTGCGTCCGCGCGCGGCGAACCAGTCGAGGTGACGGCGGAGTTCGTCCTTGAAGCGGTGAAAGTCGGTTCTGGAAGTTTCTGGGATCACGGGTGCAGTCAGGGTGTTGTTGCAGTGAAAAGAAATGAGCAGATAGTGGCAGACACTTGGTCCTTGTCTCTCAAGCTGTCAACATCGTCTTGTCAATTCGTGAGCACCGCAGCGGTGATCACACCGGTTCCGTTCAACGGCGACGGATGTCTCATGATCCGCGATCCGGCGCATCAGCCGACGATTGCCGATATTGATGGTGTTCGTCGAAATGTCCGCCCCGCTTTGCATCGATGTCCTGCAGCAAAATGTCCGCGCTTCGATCCGCGCCTCCCAGGAGAACCCTGTGCGGATGATGCGGAAGCGCCAAAGCGTCGTCGATCGCCGCCGCAAGTCGCTCGGGGGACAGGTGGATTTCATCCAAAACGACCGCGCGTCCGTGGCGTTCAAGTGCTCTCGCCCGCTGGGTCTGTTCCGTTTCGTTTTCCTGGGAAAAGGGAACGAAAACCGCGGCAATATCCGCGATCAGGACGTCCAGCACGGTGTTGTACCCCGCCTGGCTGACGGACAGGCGGGCCCGCTTCAGGAGTTCGGGAAAGTCTCGACGGGCCCGCTCAACAAAAACTCCGTCAGGCGCGCTCTTCCTGTACTCCAGATAAGCATCGTCCTGGACATCATGCCCGATCAGGATGCGCCAGGCGGTGTCCTCCGCCCGGCGCGAAAGCGGTTTGGCGGCCAGGGCCGCTGAAAGCAACCCTTCCGCAACGGCGCCGCCGCCGCAGGAAATGATGACTTCGTCCTCTCCATCCGGTCCGTCTGTGGCAGTGCGCCTGTCGCCGCCGACATAGCCGGTGTAACGCACCAGATGATCGACCTTGTCGGCGAAGGGGAAACTGTCGCCGAGCTGGATGAAGTCCGGATCGGCATGGATTAGAACGCGGTCATAATATTTGAGCGCCTGGTCAGCCATCCACTGCTCTTTCCAGAGTTCCTTCTTGCGCACGAGAATGTCGCGGATGGACGTGGCGATCACCGGCGGCCTGGTTTTCGCCCGCGCATGGTCGAGAAGCGGCGTCAATTCGAAATCAAGCTGGCGGCGTCCGAACGGATAGGTTTCTGTGAGGAGCAGGTCGAAGTCGTCGTCCTCAAACGCTTGAATCGATGCTTTAACCCGCTCGGATTTCCATTTTTCATCAATAGCTTCACCGTCGAGCGTGACAAGCCGCTTGAATGCCGCGTCAGGGCTTTTGCAGGCAGGCAGCTCGACGATGGTCAGTGCCGATGTGTCAAGCGTCGGCGGAATCCTGTTGCCGCTGGCCAGCGTAACCTGCACGCCTCTGGCCACCAATGCTCTGCCGATGCTGGCGGCGCGGACGACATGTCCGGTGCCCAAAAGATGCTGTACGTGAATGAAGGCCTTTGGCGTCAACGGTCCGATGTCCCTTGCGCGTGATTTTGGAGGGCCCGCTGCATCAACGCCTCCAGCCTGTCCGCTCCGGCGGCCAGCGTGTGGTTGTCGGAAATGTGTATCCGTGCGGCAGTTCCAAGGCGATCCGCCAGAACGGGGTCCTCGATGACACGCTTGAGATTTGCCGCAAAGGCGACCGCGTCGCCTTCAGGAGACAGCAGCCCTGTTTCCCCGTCGCGGACAATGTCGGGAACTCCGAACGTGGCGCCGGCGATCACGCCGGTTCCGCTGGCTTGAGCTTCCAGAAGCGCCAGGCCGAACGCCTCGCGAATGGCGGGCCAGACAAGCAGGTCATGCGCCGCATACTGTCCGGGCAGCTGGTCCGGAGGCAGGGCACCGAGCCATGTTGTCCTGCCCGTCGGGAAAAGACCGAGGATGTGATCCTTGGCCGGGCCATCCCCGATGAGCGTCAGGTGCCAGGGCAGGGAGGTGAGCTTTTCAAGAGCCTCCGCGAGTACCTCGAAGGACCTCTGTTTGTCGCCGTCGCGCATCATACCCACGGCAAGCAGTCTGAGGGGTGTTGAAGCAGGTGGCCTGGTGCTTTCTGCGGTCGCCTGAAAAGGGATGGCATCGAGGAAGGGCAGAAGTACCTGCAGCCGCTCAGGCGAAACGACCGGTTTCAGGCAGCCAAGGTCCGCATTATGGATCGCTGCCACCGCATCCGCACGCATGAGCGCCTGGTCGGCAGCTGCAAACCCGAACGCCCAGTTGCCGGTTTGCCGTTTCGGAGCCCGGCTTGCCTCCACGATGGCATAGGGCAGGTCGAACCGGTCACTCAAGGCAGGGCCGATCCAGTCAGGCGCCTTGTGGTAAAGGTGATAGGTCAGGAAAATGTCGGGGCGGTAGCCGGCGGTCTCCCACGCATGCGCGACACGGCCCGCTTCCTCAAGCGCTTCGGAGCGCACGTCCATTTGAATGTCGTCCGCGCTATCCTTGCGCCAGGATCGGAACGTGCTTGCGATGCGAACATCGTGACCGTTGCTTTCCAGCGCCTTGACGATAAGGCGTCCCATTGTCCGGTCACCGGAAGGCACCGGGTGATCCAACGGTTTCATTGGCGCTGTGAAGGCGATTTTCATTCAGGTTGGCCCGGCAGTTCTCGTCACAGCACTTTACGAAATTTCGCAGCCAGTCGGTCAAGGCCCGGATCGGTCGAAAAATGAGAGCGCACGCGCTTTGCGGCCGCCAATCCGAGATCGCGGCGTAGCTGAGGGTTTTTGATCAGTGTTTCCAGTGCTATGCCCAATTGCCCGGGTGCGCCAGGATCGACAAGGAGGCCGGTTTCATCCTCGATGATCAGTTCCGGAATTGCGGAGACCCGCGTCGACAGACAGCACAGTCCCATCGACTGGGCTTCCATCAGGACATTCGGCAGTCCGTCGCGATCGCCGCTTTTGGCAAGTTTCGATGGAAGAATGAAGAGATCGGATTGCCGGCAGGTCGCGATCACCTCTTCGCGCGGCTGCGCCCCCCGCCAGGTGATCCTGTCAGCCAGTCCCATCGACCGGGCCGCCGATTTGAGGGTCTCGGAAAGCTCTCCACCGCCAATATGGGTGAAGTGCCAGTTCAGCTCTTGCGGCAGGCCGGCAAGCGCCTGGAGCAGGTCGTCGTAGCCTTTCTTTTCAACCGCGCGCCCGACGGAGACTAGTTGTACCGGTTCCGCGTCGCCCGCGCGCATCGGACCAGTCTCTGACGGTTGAGGAAAGCCCGAAAAATCAAGACCGTGATAGAGCAGTTCGACCTTGCCCGGTTCCTTTGCAAGCCCGCTCAGGTAATCCGCGTTGACACGCGTGCACGTGACACCCCAATCCGCGTCGTTGATCTTGGTTTTCAGGTCCCACTCCGGGCTCGTCCAGATGTCTTTTGCATGGGCCGAGAAGGACCATTTGCGGCCCGACAGATGTGCTGCATAGCGCGCGGCAGAGCACGGCGTGTGCAGATAGTGCGTGTAGATCCATCTGACATCCTGCGGCAACTCATGCGCGAAGACACAGCCCTGCGCCCAGCGGCGGCGGCGATCGGCGTTGGGCTGGTTCCTGAAGTCTTTCTGGAAGAGGTTCCACGCAGCCTCGTACGTTGGTTGCTTGTGGGCCCAGCTCTTGGCGCGGGCAACCCGCGCCGGGTCGTCCTTGACATACTCCGGCAGGTAAAGGATTTCCGCTGAGATCTGCCGGTGCAGCTCGTGGATGTAGGGATCGTAAGGTTTCCGGAGAGCGACGATCAGGAGCCCGATCCCGCGGCGCTCCAGGCCGAGCATTTCCTGTGCGATGAAAGTTTCGGACAGACGCGGGTAGCCTTTGACCACGACGGCAATACGGGACATGTGCGGTAGTTTCCAGATATGGAGAGCGTGGGGCGACGCTTTAGAAGTTGACCAGCTTCCGCGCGTCTTCAGAGTGGTTCATGTCGAAGATCTCGCCGACGCGTGAGGAGATGACATCCAGCCCGTCCAGAAGCCGGTCGACATTGGCGGACGAAGGCGGCTTGAGCGAGGGAAGGTCGGAAAGGGCCTTCGCCATGAGGTCGGAGTCCGGATACCGGTCAATCGGCAGCACCTTGAGCAACCCGCTATGTTCCGCGCGTTCAGCGCGGATAGCCTGCTCCCGCCTCGGAAGGACGCGCGGGACCATCAGGGTCGGTTTGTCGAACGACAGGATTTCGCAAAAAGTGTTGTACCCGCCCATGCCGACGATGGCTGTCGCGTTCGCAAGGTAGGGTTCGATCTGGGGCGTGAACCGGATGATCTCGACGTCGCGCAGGTGTTCGGCCCGCTCGCTGAACTGGGCCGCCGCCGCCGCCGGCATGAACGGGCCCAGCACGATCAGTGCGGGAAAGAGCGGGCGCTGTCGCGTTTCATAGGCGCGCATGACCCAATCAACCATCTCGACACCGTCTCCTCCGCCTCCCGGAGTGACCAGCACGTAGGGCTCTTCTCCGAAGGGGGCTGCGACGGGCTGCTCGAGCGATGAAGTCGACAACTCGCGTCTGAGATAGCCCGTGTATCTGAGTTTCTCGGTAACGCCATCGGGAACATCGATGCCCTCCAGCGGATCGCAGATGTCTTCCGGACCGTATACCCAGATTTCGTCATAAAGATCCCTCAGCGCGGGATAGACATTCTTGCGGTCCCATTCTTCCTTCAGGACCTGGGTATCATCCATCACATCTCTGAGCCCCAGCACCAGCCGGGTATCGGTGTTTTTGAGCGCCTCGAGCGTGCCGAGGACCTCGCCGCGCAGGCCGAGCGGCTCCTTGTCGACAATGAAGATATCCGGTTCAAAGACCTTCGCGGTATGTTCGATGATCGAGGACCGAATTGCGAGTGTCTGGTCGATGTTGATGTGAAGAGACAGGGGAGTGTATTCGCCATTCCGCAGCTTGATGACACCCGGAATCCGGACGAAGTCGACACGTGAGCGAAACTCGAAACTTCCGATGATCGGCGACCCGGACAGGATCAGAACGGACAGGGTGTCGAAGTCTCCGACGAGGGAGTGCGCGATCGCGCGGCATCGTCTCAGGTGACCCAGTCCAAACGAGTCATGGCTGTAGATCAGAATTTTCGGCGTCTTGGAACTCATACTGCCCCTGATTTGTAAACCTGCCCCTGGGAGCTTATGTCTCATATCATCAACTGTTGTCACGTCCGGATATCCACCAATGTGAGATTTTCGGCATCGGACGGATTTAAACTGCTTGTGGCAAATGCTAATCCTGGCTGGCGCATCGATCTTGGGTCGCTAATATACCAATATGATCACAATGAACATAATTGATCCATAAGTGTTTGGACGAGCGAATGGAAAAAAGCCTTTTCGGATTCATTTGGAAGTATAGTGCTCGCCAGCAGATATTTATCATCATGGTCACCGTACTTACGTATCCGGTGGTCTATTTCCTGCTAGAATTACCTAAGCTGATCGTCAATGACGCTGTTCAGGGAGACAATTTTCCTAGAGACGTACTTGGCTTCGACTTCGATCAGATCCCTTACCTTGTTCTTCTCTGCCTCACCTTTCTCGGGCTTGTCGTAGTCTCCAACGGACTGAAGTTCTACCTCAATGTCTACAAGGGACGGCTCGGTGAGCGCATGTTGCGCAGGTTGCGCTTCGAACTGTTCCAGCGCGTTCTGAGGTTCCGGCTGCCGCATTTCCGCAAAGTGAGTTCGGGCGAAATCATCCCGATGATCACCTCCGAGGTGGAGGATGTCGGCGGTTATATTGGAGAGGCCTTCGCGCTCCCCGCATATCAGGGCGGCATGCTGATCGTGCAACTCGGGTTCATCTTCATGCAGGATCCGCTGCTTGGCCTTGCCGCGGTCAGTTCCTACCCGATCCAGGGATATGTCATCCCGATGCTCCAGAAGAAGGTCATCATTCTGTCGCGCAAGCGGGTCAAGAACGTGCGCATCATTGCCGACAAGGTGGGTGAGAGCATCACCGGCGTTGCCGAAATTCATGCCAACGATGCGGCGGCCTGGCACTCGGCCGATCTCTCGGACCGCCTCTACGAGAACTTCAAGATCCGCTACGAGATCTTTAACCGGAAGTTCCTGATCAAGTTTCTGAACAATTTCATGAACCAGCTGACGCCGTTCTTTTTCTATCTGATCGGCGGCTATCTGGTCATTCAGGGGAACCTCAGCATCGGTGCGCTCCTGGCCGTCATCGCGGCCTACAAGGATCTTGCCGGCCCCTGGAAGCTGCTTCTGTCTTTCTACCAGATGACTGCGGACGTTAGCGTCAAGTACCAGACCGTTGTCGAGAATTTCGATCCGCCGGACATCTATGACACCGAGCGGCTGACTGCAGATGACGATGTCAAGCTCGACGGCGACGTGAAGTTCGAACGCGTCAGCTTTTCCGGTGGGGCTGCCGGTCAGGAAGTCATGGACATCTCGCTCACGGTTCCGGCGCAAAGCGAGTGCGCGATCGTGGGGCCGGACGGGTCGGGCCGGTCCGAGGTGTTGCAGCTCGCGGCCGGGCTTGTGTCCGCAGCGTCGGGCAAGGTTCTCATCGGTGATCACGATCTGGACAAGTTGAACGACAGCACATTGGGCCGGGAAATCGCCTATGTAGGCGGTGCCGTTCACGTCTGGACCGGAACGATCCGGGACAACCTGTACTATGGACTTCGTCACCGGCCGCTGATCCCGCCGGAACGGGACGGGGAGGAGCAAAAGCAATACAAGCGCCGGGTGAATGAGGCCAACCAGACCAAGAACCCTGTCTATGACCTGGCCGCGGAATGGAACGATTTTGATGCCGCCGGCGTCAGTAACGACGACGAACTCGACGAAAAGGCGCTTGCCCTGCTCGAGACGGTCAGGCTCGACAATGATGTTTACCGCCTGGGCCTTCAGTCGAGACTTGATCCGTCCATGAATGACACGTTCGCGGAGAAAATTCTCAACGTTCGCAAGAGTCTCGCGGGCAGGATCGCGGACGAACCGAAGCTCGCCGGATTGGTCGAACTCTGGCACGCAGACAGTTTCAATGCGAGCGCGAGCCTTGCTGAAAACCTGTTCTTCGCGGTGCCCGCCGATCCGGACATCACGATGGATCAGGTGCCGGAACTCGATGAGGTCAAGGAATTCCTTTCCGAAACGGGTTTCGACAAGAAACTGCAGGAGATCGGTCTCAAGATCGCGGAGACCATGCTCGAACTCTTTGCAAACGTTTCCGGCGACAGCGGTTTGCTCGGTTCCTATTCCTTCATCAACCAGGACGATCTGCCTGAATTCGAGAGAATTGTCCGTATCGCCAAGTCGGAGCAGCAGCGGCCCGGATTGTCCGATGCCGACCGGATGAAGCTGACGGGCCTTGCATTCAAGCTGGTTCCGGCCAGGCACCGTCTGGGCGTGATGACCGACGAGCTTCGCGACGAAGTGATTGCAGCCCGCAAGAAATTCCTGGATGGCGTGGTCAAGAACAGCGACAGCTTCGTGGCTTTCGATCCCGATGTCTATCTGCCGCCACTGACCATCGAGGACAATCTTCTGTTCGGTCGTGCCCGTGTCGACCGGCGCGACGCACGACGCCGCATCGACGACGTAATCCGGACAATCGTTGAGGAAACGGGGTTGCGGCACCCGATCATATACGCCGGCTTCGGGTACCATGTCGGAGTGTCCGGTTCGCGCCTTTCGGCCAACCAGCGCCGCCGGATCGCATTGGTGCGTGGTCTCTTGAAAAACGCAAAGATTACAATTTTGGATGATATTGCAACGGGTCTGACCGAGGAGGACAAGACGCTGCGCGATGCTCTGCGGGACTTCCTCTCCGGAAAAACGTTCTTGTATGGCACTTCAAACGCGGAAATCGCAGCTGAATTCGACCAGCGCTTCGTTTTGGACCAGGGCCGGATTTCGGATATAGGGTAGAAAAATGCCATTTTATGTGGGAAGGCATGGAACCTGCAGCATCCAATTGCATGCCAATAAAAAAATACGCGGGAACAACAATGAAGGCGGGAGCAAGCGATGACGCTAGAAACAGAAGTTGAAGCCCTTCGAAAGGTACCCTTGTTTCATGGCATTGATGAAACCAAGTTGCGTCTCCTGGCTTTCATAAGCGAACGCACGGAATACACCTCGGGTGAGCGCCTGTGCTCGCAGGGAGAGGAAGGGGATTGCGCCTTTATCATCCTGTCTGGCGCAGCGGATGTTCTGGTAGATACGCCTGAGGGCGAAAAGAAAGTCGCGCAGGTTGCGGAAAATTCGATCGTCGGTGAAATTGCGATCCTGTGCGACGTACCGCGCACAGCGACACTGGTCGCCGCGAATAACATGGATGTCCTGACCGTATCCAAGGATGATTTCTTGAAACTATTGAAAGAATTTCCGGATATTTCACTTGAAGTCATGCGAACATTGGCACTGCGGCTCGAACGGACCACCCGCGATCTTGCAGATGCCCGCCGGGGGGCGTCCGGTGGTTAGGGAGTGAAACGTGGCAGATGAATTTTTACTCCGCTGCTGGGGCGTGAGAGGGTCCACGCCGACGCCGGGGTCAAGCACGCTGCGATACGGAGGAGAAACCTCCTGTTTTGAAATCCGCGCGGGAGACGCGCTGATCCTTGTCGACTGCGGCTCCGGCGCCCGCAATTTCGGGATGGAGCTGTGCAAGGGGCAACCGCGCAAGTTCGATCTTCTATTTACGCACACCCATCTCGACCACATCTGCGGACTCCCGTTCTTCAAACCGGCGTACGATCCGAACTTCGAAGTCACGGCCTGGGCCGGGCACTTCCAGGACGGGACCAAACTTGTCGACATCGTAAGCCGCATCATGTCACCGCCGATTTTCCCTGTTGCCGCCAAGACGCTGAAAGCGGTTGAGTTCAAGTCGTTCACGGCGGGCGAGAGCATTCCACGTGACGACGACCTTGTCATAAAGACCACGCGGCTCAACCACCCTGGCGGGGCCTGCGGATACCGGTTCGACTATCATGGAAAATCCATCTGCATCATAACGGACCACGAGCACGGAGATCCCGCGGTGGATGAAGTCCTGCCCGGTTTCGTGCAAGGCGCGGACATCATGATCTACGATGCCATGTTCACTGATGATGAATACGAGAGCTTTCAGGGGTGGGGGCATTCCACATGGCAAAAGGCGGTGCAGCTTGCGCGTGTCGGAAATGTGAAGACGCCCGTGCTGTTCCATCACGATCCGCGCCGTTCCGACGATGAACTCGATGAAATAGGTCTTGCGGCTCAAGCCGCGTACCCCGGCACTCTTGTTGCCAGTGAAGGCATGGTGCTGAAACCATAGGTCCTAAGATTACGCCTCTTCCGACATGGAAAGCTTCGAAATGCTTGGCCATACGTTTCAGGCCGCGCGCCGTTGCCAACCTGACAGTAAAAAAAACGGCGGCCCAAAATGGCCGCCCAAAAAATAACACAGCTTAAAAAATTGAACGCTCGCCGATTGCGGGAATGCGGGAATTCCCATGTTGCAAACGAATTACGATCCCGTCAGCAAAATAAACGCTGCCTGGAACCGAACAACGCGATCAACGTCTGTTTACTAGACGTATGCATTAATCGCATGGTCCATATGGACTATATCTGCATATAAATTTTGAGTTGCGTCGAGGTTGCGGACCTAGTGTAATTCCAAACGTTATCGATACCACATCGGGGGGAGCGTGGTCGTAACTTCAGAAAAAGTCGTTGATCTATCCAATCTCGCCATGTCGGCAGCCATGGATCCGAGCCGCTGGCAGGTTTTCCTCGATTCCCTGTCCAGTGCCTTGCGAACGCGGGTCTGTACCCAGCTGATCGGCTACGATCAGATGACCAATGCGGCGCCTTTGGCGTACGCATCTGGGTACGACCCTTCAATTCTGCGGCTTTACGAGGAACAGTTCGCGGACAAGAACCCTTTCGCCGCGAATTTTCCGAACTGCGCCATCGGAGACTCGATTTCCACGCACGAGCTATGCGCGCTTGAGAAACTCAAGAGAACGCAATTCTACGCGGATATCCTGCATCCCCTGGAGGATCTCCATGCCGGTGGAGGCTCCATGTTGGCACTTGACACCAGCCGGATGTTTCTGATCGGCGGCAACATGCGTGCAAAGGATCAGGAGCGCCACGAAGGGGACTGGCTGAAATTGTGCGTCGCGCTTGCACCGGTCATCCGGCAGTCGCTCGAAATCAACCGCATGATCAGGGGCTTGAAGTTTGAGAAGTGGGCCGCGGAGAGGCATCTGCTTGGCACCGGCACGGCGATACTCGTGGTCGACGCCTGCATGATGCTGCACTATGCCTGTCCGGAGGCTCAACGACTGCTTGCCGATGGCGGTCTCGTTCGAAACGACATGTTTCGCCGATTGAAATTTGCATCCCGCGACGTTCAGGAGCAGTTCAAGGCTGCTGCCGGCAGGCAGGCTCTTGGGAACCCGCACCTGTTCGCGAATGTCAGTCTCAGAGACCTGCGCAGAAACGAATGGATATGCCGGACCATCGGAATGAGGCTTGGGGATCTCGATAAATCGCCTTTCGGCGCGTTCATGACCGGCAGTTTGGCTGCGACTTTGGTTGCGCTCAAGCCCGTCGGGGATCGGGTCACGATCGTTGATACACTGCGCAAGTCCTTGTCTTTGAGCCACGCCGAGGCGCAATCGGTGGTCATGCTCGCCGATGGCTTTACCTCGGCAGAGATCGCGGACGAGCGCAAGGTCAGCATTCACACCGTCCGCAACCAGATCAAGTCGGCGCTGTCCAAGTCGGGTTGCCGGCGGCAGAGTGAACTCGTGCAGAAGGTCGAACAGTTGCGGCATTTTGGTGATCGGTGAATGTGCCGCATCACGAGCGGTCACATTCGCGCTTAGCTTATTGCGAAATCCTTGCTGAAAGGAGACACTCCCGTCTCTTTCTGAAACTGGATCGCCATGAGCTCACTTTCGCAAACACTCCGCTATATCGTTCAGGGCGGACCTCCCGAAACGGGCGTGCCTGAGAGGGTCCGCACCGAAATCAGGGGGCGGGAAGCCTCGTCGGAGCGTCTCATAAGTTGGGTGCAGCTCGGGCTCGTCCTGTTCTTTTCAGTTCTTTATGCGCTAGCGCCACGGGCCGAGGGAACGGCCGGGTTCAACTTCGTGCCGGTCGCGCTCGGTGCCTACTTTTTGTTTACAGTGTTGCGTCTCGCACTGTCCTACCGGTTTGAGTTGCCGCAATGGTATCTCCTGATCTCGATCGGTGTTGACATGGCACTGCTCGTCGGGCTGATCTTCTCGTTTCATATCCAGTACGACCAGCATCCGGCGTTCTATCTGAAGGCGCCGACACTCATGTATGTGTTCATCTTCATCGCGCTGCGCGCGCTCAGGTTCGACCCTCGTTTTGTTCTGACAACCGGTCTTGTCGCGGTTGCCGGATGGCTGGGGCTCGTGTTTTACGCGGCCTTCGCCGAAATGGATTCCATGCGCGTCACGCGGAACTATGTCGAATACCTCACCGGCAATTCCATCTTGATCGGTGCCGAACTGGACAAGACGATGGTGATCTTTGCCGTCACCGTCATCCTGTCTGTCGCGCTTTATCGCGGGCGATCGATGCTTTTTGAGGCAACGCGCGGACAGGCTGCGGCGAAGGATCTCAGACGCTTCTTTGCGCCCGAGGTCGCAGCGTCGATCACGGACGCGGACACATCGCTTGAGGCAGGTGAGGGGAGCCAGCGCGAGGCCGCGATTCTCTACGCCGACATTCGTTCGTTCACCTCAACCTCGGCCACGCTTCCACCGGAAGTCGTTTTGGCCGTTCTGGCGGAATACCAGAACCTTGCGGTCGAAGTGATCAACCAGGAAGGCGGCCGCGTGGACAAGTTTCTGGGTGATGGGATTCTGGCGACTTTCGGGGCTGTGCATCCGTCCGATACCTATGCCGCCGATGCGCTCAGGACCGCCGAAAAGCTGGTTGCCAGCGTTGCGGAGGAGCAGGAGCGGTTCCGGGCCGCGGGTTGGCCGGGAAGGCTGAAAATGGGAACGGCCGCTGCTGCCGGACCGGTGACGGTTGGTGTCATCGGATCCAAGAGCAGACTGGAATTCACGGTGATCGGAGATGCGGTCAATCGTGCTGCCAAGCTCGAGGATGCAAACAAGGCGCAGAAGTCAGCCGCACTCACGGATCGGCCGACATGGGATCTGGCTCTCAGGCAGGGATACACGGCCACATTGCTTGAAGTCAGGCCGGACATAACCGTCCCCGGCATGGGCCACCCGGTCGATCTTGTCGTCTTGGCCGACTTGTAGCTCTGCCGCTGATGTGACTTGTGCAGCGGCCTCATTTTTCCGGTTGGGCAGATTGAACGAGAATAGACTTGACCCTCAGGTCCTTCTGGGACAGGCTACGCCGGAAAATTGACCTTTTCGTCAATCAAGTATAAAAAAATTAGCAAATACAACTATATAGACAATAGGAGAGACGCTTGAGGCTCGATTCCACTCTTTCTGCGATTGTTACCGGCGGCGCATCCGGTTTGGGGGCCGCCACGGCAAGGATGCTGGCCGCGGAAGGTGTGAAGGTCACTATTTTTGATCGGAATGCAGAGCAGGGAAGCGAAACCGCATTTGAGATCGGCGGCCTGTTTGCCGACGTCGATGTCACCAGTCAGTCAAGCGTGGAAGCCGGTTTCGAGCTTGCGCGGACGTCGCACGGTCAGGAGCGCATCCTTGTCAACTGCGCAGGCATTGCGCCGGTCGCAAAGACGACCTCGCGCGGCGAACCGCACCCGATGGACATGTTCGAGAAGGTGATCTCGGTGAACCTGATCGGCTCCTTCAGATGCATCACGATTGCTGCGACCGGGATGGCAGACCTTGCACCCGTCACTGCTGACGGCGGGCGCGGTGTCATCGTATCGACGGCGTCGGTCGCAGCATTCGACGGACAGATCGGCCAGGTCGCCTACGCCGCCTCCAAGGCGGGTGTTGCCGGCATGACGCTGCCCGTCGCGCGGGACCTCTCGAAATCGGGGATCCGGGTCATGACGATTGCCCCCGGGATTTTCGAAACACCGATGCTTCTGGGTCTGGCACCGGAAGTGCAGGAATCACTTGGCCAGCAGGTGCCGTTTCCCTCCCGTCTTGGCAAGGCCCACGAATATGCGAACCTCGTCCGGTCTATCTGCGAAAACGATATGCTCAACGGCGAGACGATCCGGCTCGACGGTGCCATTCGCATGGCGCCCCGCTGACGCCAGTCTCCAGAAATCTGTTTGAACCCATTCCGGCAACACAGACCGGGTGAAGAAGCCCTGCACACGGACGTTCGGGCGGGCCGGTGGTTTTGTCATTGTTACCGGTTTCCTTTTTGTTTGACGCGGCGTTGATACTGGAACAGGTTGTCCCGGACATGTTGATTTACGGATTTGAAAATGACTGAGAACATGCACGAGCTCGCACCTCATCATTTGCCTTTTTTTATTCCCAAGGCAGACGGCAGCGACCAGATGATGCTCACGGTGCTGATCGCGTTGATCGTGATCATATTGTTGCTGGGCACCTTTTACCTCTACCTGCATTCACTTCCCGAAAGGCTGGCGCACAAGCACGGGCGCATTCAGTTCGAGCTTGTAGCGGTTCTGGGGCTGCTTGCTTTGTTCACCCACAACCAGATCTTCTGGGTCGCCGCTCTCGTGCTTGCCTTTGTTCAACTGCCGGACTTCACGACTCCTCTGGATACGATCGCAAGTTCAGCGAGCCGGATTGCGAAGAAATTTGACGGAAAGGGCGACGTGGCAGCCGATGACTACCTTGAGGCCCAGGAGATCATGAGCAGTGAGACCGGCGAGGGGCAGCCACCGGCTGAAGCTGCGCCGGAAGCCACAACAGAAAGCGCATCGGAAAGCCCGGGCTCCGAAACACGCGCCGACGTCAAGGCATAGGGAGCAGAACACGTGTTTGAGACCCTATTCTGTTCCATGATCACGATCCTGCCGGACTACCTGTTCCGCCGGTACGTCCAGGGCAAGCGGATTGGTCACGAGATCACGCTCTATTCCGTCTGGTACGAGTTGCGGTACGGCATCGTGTCCTGCCTGATGCTGACGATCTCGCTAATCACGCTCATCTTCTATTTTCATCCGTCATCCACCAGCGCGGTATCCACCTTCCGCGTTCTGCCGATCCTGCCTGAAGGCTCGGGACGGGTCTCGGAAGTCTTCGTACCCTTGTCGCTCGATACGGAGGTGAAGGCCGGCGACCAGCTGTTCAAGTTGGACAGCAGCCGCCAGGAAGCCGATGTAACCACGGCGAAGCAACAGGTTGCCGAAATCGAGGGCGAGATCGCGCTCGCCCAGGGCGAGCTCGCTGTCGCGAGCGCCCAGGTGGAGCAGGCGGAGGCCGCTCTTAAACAGGCGCAGGATGAACTTGATACCAAGCAGGAGCTGTTTGAGCGCAACGCCAATGTCGTCAGCGAGCGGGACATTGAAAAATTGCAGACCACGGTCGATTCCAGGCAAGGCGCTCTTTCGGCCGCACAGGCAAACAAGGAACTTGTCGAGACGAAGATCAACATTGCCCTGCCGGCCAGTCTCGAAAGCGCACGGGCGCGGCAGCAGGAGGCGGAAGTCGAACTGTCCAAAATGACTGTCTATGCGGGCGTCGACGGGACAGTCAGCCAGTTTGTTCTGCGGCCCGGCGATATCGTCAACCCGCTGATGCGCCCGGCTGGCGTGCTGATCCCGGCGGACTCGCAGCAGGAACGCATCGTTGCAGGCTTCAGTCAGATCGAGGCCCAGGTCATGAAACCGGGCATGGTGGCGGAGGCCTTCTGTCCTTCAGTGCCGTTCACGATCATTCCGCTTGTTGTCACCGATGTTCAGAACGTGATCGCGTCAGGCCAGGTCACGGCGGGCAGCAAGCTTTTCGACACGTCGCAGGCGGCGGCAAAACAGGGAACCGTCACCGCAATCCTGGAACCGCTCTATAAAGGTGGGCTCGACAGGCTGCCGCCGGGTGCCAGCTGTTCGGTCAATGCCTATACCAGCAACCACGACAGGCTGACATCTGACGAAAATCTCGGGACGGGCGAGTTTGTGTTCCTGCATGTGGTCGACACGGTCGGTATCGTCCACGCGATCATGATCCGGGGACAGGCTCTCAGATACCCGATCACGGCGCTGGTGCTTACGGGTCACTGAAGAGGCGCTCTGCCGCTTGGAATGGTGTGCGGCGCGCGCGCGAGCGCGCGCACCCGTCCGTGCGGGCCTGTGGCCGCGCTCAAGCTCGGACAACATGAAACTGCGTTAGTGCGCCTGTCGATCACACCAGAAAATATCGTTTTCGACGACGTTGGTTTTGAAAACTACATAAGTGAACGGAAAATCGTACTGGTTCTCGGTGCTGTGCACCTCGAGCGGTTCGCAGGTCAGCGTCTGCCCCGGTTCAAGATTGAACTCCCGGCCGTCGATCCGGAAAGTCCCCTTGCCGGACAGGACATGAAAGACCTCCGTGCACGACTTGTGATAATGCTCATTTACCTGAGTGTGCGGTGGAATCTCGACAATCTGGACGAGACCTCCATTCATGTTGATGTCCGCGTCCCGCAGCAGAACCTTTTTTCTGTAACCGGGACCGTTGGCCCAGGCGATGTCTTCGTTTCGCACCAGCTTCATGCTTCCCTCCCGATAGTTTCCCGGTTTCCTTCGATGTTTTCTCTCGTGTTTCGGACATTGGGAAATTTACACAGAAAGGGAGTGTTTCAGAAGAAAGTGCCAAAATAGGGCCACGCACCCATATGGCACTTTGCCGCGAAGACGCGGGGTTCGAGTATTGGACACCAGCTATTTGTGAGTGCGCGGCCGGTTCTCGGGAATAACTCCCCGCAAACCGGCCTATCATGTCACTCGTAGCTCACAATCTCGAATTCGATACCGTCGTCGTCATCGAAATAGAACCGGCGGCCGGGCTCGTAGTCCTGATGATTGTGCGTCTTGTAGCCACCAGCCCTGATCCGCTTCTCTGTCGCGTCGAGATCGTCGACGACAACGGCGATATGGTTCAGGCCGCCATGATGGCTGTAGCTTTCGCCCGTAACCGGCGTCGTATCGTTGGAGGGTGAGTAGGCTGCGATATAGCTGGTCTCGTTGCCGATGTGGTAGGTCGTGCCGCCATTGAGAGCGGCCCCTTTCCACCGGACTTTCCAACCGAACCAGTCTTCCAGCCGTTTTGCCGTTGCTTCGGGGTCGGTAACCGTCACGTTGACATGTTCGAGGAAGGCAGTGCTCATGGTGTTGTCCTTTCCGGGTTTGACTCCTCATGGACACATGAGATAATTCCTCAACTATACTTGAGGTCAAGGTCAAAAAGGAATTTATTTGAAAAAGGTTATGAAGGGGAGTGATCTTCTCTCGATCGGCGAGCTTGCGGACAGGACAGGGTTGTCCGTTTCGGCAATCCGCTTCTATGAAGAAAAGGGGCTTGTCCATCCCGCCAGAAACAGCGGTGGCCAACGCAGGTTCATGCGCGCCGACATTCGCCGATTGTCCTTTGCGCTCGTTGCCCAGGAATTCGGGTTCACGATATCGGAGATTGCCGTCCGGCTCGCACAGTTGCCTGAAGGGCGCGCGCCGAACAAGGCGGACTGGAGCAAAATGAGCCGTGAGTTCCGCAAACATCTCGACGACCGCATCGAGAGAATGACGGCACTTCGTGACAAACTGGATGCATGTATCGGGTGCGGATGCCTGTCCATGAAATCCTGCAATCTTTATAATGCGGGAGACGCCGCTGCGCGTCATGGACGGGGTCCGAGATATCTGCTCGGCGACGCGCCTGACCTGGCGGGCACGGATGAGGGGACGTCGTGAGCACGATCGAACATACGATCGGTCGGACTTGGTTTGCCGAACTGTGGCGGAACATGTCGGCGAAACTCGGCAAGGAAAGATGCGCACCGGCAAACCGGTGCGCACCTTTCGGGTTTGGGAAAGTCCTCCGGTGTCATCTGTTGTCCAGTTGAGCACGGACCCTTTTCAGTCCGAGCTGGGTGATCCGGTAGGGACCGCTGTTTTTTGAGGCGATCAATCGTTTGTACTTGAGCTTTCGGAAAAGTCTCAGTGAGCAGCCGCCCCAGTACCAACCGTCGCGAGTGACGGTTTCCTGATTGATGATGCGGCCATCTTCGTCTTTCTCCACGAGGATGCAGCCGCCTTGCGCCAGCAGGTGCAGAACCCGCTGTTCGGCTTTTGATATGTCCATTTCGGAAGTGCCTGAGAAATCGATACAGGTTTATGGCCGCTGCGGCCAATCGCACGCAACGCCGGTATTCACTGTCCGGCTTTCAATCAGCCGGGACTTATCGGGACTCCAGTTGTCCGGACATAAAACCTCGCTATCGGAAAGCCCGCCTATCACGGGGTGGGAGCAGGTTCAATCTCGCGCCTGGCGATAACCCCGGGTCCGGACAAGCTTTTGCGTTTCTGTTGCGGAAATGCTGCAGGTGTCAGCTGCTCTCTGCAGGCCAGTACCCGTTGTCCGGGTTCCGGGATACGGCGACCGCCTTGACGTCGGTCGACCTGCAGGATGAGCAGATCAGCGTCTCGCTGAGCGCTGACACTTTCTGGTCTTGGGAGAAGCGCGCACCATTCATGTATCTGAATCGTCCGCAGTTTGCGCACACGATCCCAAGTCGCCGATCGGATTTTCCCAGGGCGCCTATAGTTGGATCATCACTGTGGACAGCTGAGGCTAAAGACATGATTAAATGATGTGCAAATAGAATTGACTTCCGACAGATGTCGGAGATTTAACTGAGGTTCATTTGCAATATATCACAGTTATTGAAGAAGTAAAACAGCCAAAATCACACATGAATGATCGTTCATGTTGGGCGAAATGATCTGTTTTCATCCAAATCGCAGGTAAAAGTCAGGGTGAGTTAGAGAAATATTTGACCAGATAGAAAAAATTATCTGGACTGCCTCTGAATTGCGTCATGAAAGGTCTCGCCTTTGAAGCAGCGTGACGCTATGTGAGGGGAATGGACATGCTTTCTGATACTTGGATTGATCTTTTCGGATTCTCGGGGCTGTTGAATCCGTTTGCTCTGCTGATCGGCGGATACTTGGGTTGGCGTGCCGACACGGCGCAGAAGCTCTGGATCGTGGGCTTCGCCGCGGCGGCCCTGTCACTCATGCTCGAGGCTGCCGTCGGCATGCTTCAGCTGCCACAGCCGATTTCGCAGGACGCGGGAGCGCTGGCAATGTTTCCGTTTCGATTTGTCGGCGGTGCGGCGTTGGGCGGACTGATGTTCTGGCTGCGCCGGCAGCGCAAGAGGACCTGATCCCCGGTTCCGCTGTGCACTAGGTGTGCTAGGGTCAGGACCCATTCATTTGGTTGAATTGGCGCGGCAAACGGCGATGAGCTGCAAGGAAAATCGCGACAAGCGGGCTTCCTGCCCGGTTGAGCGGTTTGACGGTGCGGATCGAAGCCGTTTTTGCGTCCCGGAGGGATAGGGTGAATTTGCCCGGCAACGTCGTTGCAAATCTTTGGAAACCGGACGGTTTCCCGCAGCTTTGCGCCTCGTATCCGAACAAATTCATCCCTACCAATCCATCCAAATGAATGAGTCCTGACCCTAGTCTTCCAGCCAGCTGTCGAACAGTTCGGCGTTTGGACAATTCTTCATCGGGTGCGCCGCGCCATCCGAGTGATCTTCCAGCCATTTTTTGCAGGCTTCGGCATTTCCGCAGCTAATGCAGCGCAGCGCGGCCGTCCGCAACTCGGCATCGGATCTTATCCCGGTGGGAATTTTTTCCATTGCACCGATGGTGTCGAGCATTCTGCCCATCAAGCCGGCACGCTCGTTCAGGCGGTCCATCCAGTTCACGCTGTTTCTCCCTTCACAGCTTTCAGTCCGGGTCAGCCCCAGGTTGTCCGCGCGCAAATCGAGTGGACAAGACGGTTTCACAAGTCATCCAGGCTGGCACAATGAGCCGTTAAGGCTGCGGCAGCATTGATCAGGGTCAAGTCTGTGCAGGTCGGGAGAAAGCGGTCATAATACGGCCTTGCGAATCTCTGCCACTGCGAATGCGAGAGGCGTTGCGATGGTTGAAACGGTGAGCGCCCAGCCCTCGGCCTTGGGGCAAGGCACATCCGTCGCGGCGGCGCGGCTTGAACCTGGAACAGAGTTGAGAGCCAGGGTAGAGGCAAATTTGCCGGGCGGCATAGTTCGGTTTGCGACCGATGATGCGAAGTTCGATCTCAAGCTCCCCGTGAGATTGCCGTTGGGGAGCGAGGTCATCGTTTCCGTTTCAGGCAACAGGACCAGTCCGGTGATCCAGGTGACAACCCCGCAGGTTCTGCCCGGGGATGCGGCGGCGCCTTTGACCGCACAACAGCCTCAGCAGGCACCGCAGCCATCACAGGCCCTGCCGTCATCGCAAGCTCTGCCAGGCAGACCGGCACCAGGTCCGGCGCAGGCGCTTGCCACGGCTGGGGCAGGGGTGCCTGCGGCGACGCAAGAGAAACCACCCCTGGAAACCCCACAGACCGCACAGTCCACCAAGACCGCTCAGACTGCTCAGACTGCGCGTGTGGTGTCCGCGTCACCGGCCACAAACCAGCCGCCGGCGCAAAGCCAGCCGCCGGCGCAAAGCCCGACTACGCAACAGGGAACAGTCCTGAGAGGTAGTTCTGAGCAACAAGCTGCAGGCCCGGCCCGGCAACCCGGCTCACCGGCAGCTTCCGCGCCTCAAGTCACACCGGCTCCCGGACAAGCAGCTGTTAAAGGGACGCAGTCTGACCCGGTTGTCTCAAATCGCCTGCCGCAGTCAGGTGCCGGATCCAGCGCACTCCCGCCACCTGTCGCGTCAAAGCCCGGAGCGAACGCATTCACACCAGCTACCGCGCTCCCGCAAGGCAGCGCCAGTTCGGCGAGCCCGCCCGCAGCGCCTGCTGCGCGCGGTGCATCATCCGTTTCCAACCAGACACAGGCGCTGGCGCCACCGGCTCAACCAGCCGCGCCCGGGATCGGACGTCCAGCCGCTACACCGGGGCCTCAGGTAAACCTGCAATCGGCGGCTGAAGCCGTCAGGCAGGTGCCGCCTCCGGCGCCGTCCAACCCGGCATCAGCGGCGGCGTCCGCGACCCTTCGGCCAGGCGCGCCGGTTCCCAGACCTGAATCGCCGTTGCCGCAGACGAACCCGGCCTCGGGAGCAAAGACACAGGCGCTTCAGCCCGCGTCACCACAAACAACGGGGCTAACGTCAGACGCAGCCGCCGCAGCGCGCGCCTCAACTGCACCACCCACATCAGCAGCACCACCCACATCAGCAGCGCCACCCACATCAGCCACGCCACCTGCATCAGCGTCGACCGCTGTCACTCCGAACAGCGCGCATGCGCCGCAGGTGCCATCGTCGCCGGCGTCCGGTCCCGTCGCCGCACAATCAACCGGGCCAGGTCAATCCGCGGTCCATCCGTCGCCGGCAGGTGCGGAAAGAACTGCCCCGGCGCAGGCACCGCTTCCGGCAACCGGCGCTTTGGCCGCCAAGCCTGGAAGCGCGGCCTTCGACGTTTCAAGGCCTCAGGTCCGCGCTCCCGTGAATACGCCAACATCTCCGGCGACGTCACCTGCAGCGACCGGTCAGGCGCCAAAGGGATCGCTACAAGCGGGAGACAGCCTGCGTGTGGCGCAACACCAGCCTTATCAGCCCCCTGCGGCTGGAACGGCTCCCCGGTCTGGAACTGCATCGGCGCCGGATGCGACCACGACAACGAAACCTGCAAATCAGATTGCGCGCCAGGCCTTCCAGGCGCTCGGCGAGCAGCAGTCCGGATTGGCCAATCTCTTCGTTCAGGCGGGAAATCTGGTGTCCATGCAGGCGACAGGAAAGGTTGCCTTGCCGGACCCTGTCGTCAAGGCGATGCAGCAGATCCTCGGTTTGCGGTTGAATGCGGGGCAAAGTCCGTCCGCCGGCGATCTTCAGCAGTCCATCCGCCTGTCAGGGCAGTTCAGGGAGGCTGACATCGCTTTTCCACGCGGCGGGACGCCGAGCGCACAGGTGGATCTCAAGTCTGTCTTGATGTCTTTCAAATCACTGTTGCAGCAATTTGGAGCCGAGGCACAGGTAACGCGTCCTGCGGCGCAGCCGAAACCGCCTTCGCGGCAGGAACCGCCACAGGGGCAGGCCCAGCCGGGCGCGAGAGGTTTCCTGCCGGGCAGCACGCCTCAGGTCCTGCAGGCGCTGCTGAAGGAGACCGACGCGGCCCTCGCGCGGGTCAGGATGACCCAACTTGTCAACTCCGGACTTGCAGGTGACGAGCGCTCCCAGGCGGCGTCTCGCCCCATGGACCTTGTGCTTGAATTGCCGTTGGCGCTCGGCCAGGAAACAGGCGTGTTGCAGCTACAGGTTGGCCGGGATGGTGGCGGCCAGGCGGATGACGGCGACGGCGAACCCGCTTGGAGGCTTCGTTTTGCGATGGACCTCACGGCGACCGGACCGGTCGAGGCCGCCGTCAGCCTGCGCGGTGGGGGAACCTATGTCAGCCTCTGGGTTGAGAGATCCGCTACCTATGACAATTTGAGAGCTCTTGAGGAAACCATGCTGGCCTCTTTTGCCGATGCCGGGCTGGATCTGCAGGAATTTAGGCTGATGCGGGGGCTGCCTCCCAGGGCGGCCGCCAAGTATGGCACGCTTGTCGACAGGCAATCATGAGGAGGTGAGAATGGAGCCGGGAGACAAGCCGGAGAAAAAACTTGCCGTCGCACTTCGATACGAGAACGAGGGAGCGCCTGTCGTTACCGCGAAGGGGGGCGGCTCGATTGCCGAGCAGATCGAGAAACTTGCGCGGGAGGCCGGAGTGCCGATCGAACAGAACCCCATGATGGCGGAAGCGCTCTCGCAGATCGAAATCGACCAGGAAATCCCTTTGGAACTTTATCAGGCCGTCGCCGTTCTGATCGGCTTCATCATGCGCACGGGAACGGCACAGAATCCCGGCGTGGAATGAGTGGCAGACCGTATCCCCCGTCATTTCCGTTTTCGCTCGTCCCAAACGGTTCAAACGGCCGGGCAACCGCGTATCCCGGGTGCAATCAGGACACTTTGTGCGAAAGCTGCTGCGGCACATAAGGAAACCCTTGCAGCCGGCGCAATTCCCGAATAGGTCATCAGGCAGCTTTAAATTCGCGCCGCAGCATTCCTGCCGACCTCCCTGATCGCGTGCGCGAAATAGAACAGAACAGGATTTTTGACGAAGATGACGCTTGTCGACGTACGCACACCCGATCCGAAGAAATTCATCAAGGGCGCGACCGGCGATTGGGAGATCGTGATCGGCATGGAAGTCCATGCGCAGGTCACGTCCGAAGCCAAGCTCTTTTCCGGCGCCTCGACCGAATTCGGCAGGGCCCCGAACGATAACGTTAGCCTTGTCGACGCAGCCATGCCCGGCATGCTGCCAGTAATCAACGAGGAATGCGTGCGCCAGGCGATCCGCACAGGCCTTGGCCTGAAGGCGGAGATCAACCTGAAATCCGTGTTCGACCGCAAGAACTACTTCTATCCCGATCTGCCTCAGGGCTATCAGATCTCGCAGTTCAAGCAGCCGATCGTCGGCGAGGGCAAAATCCTGCTCGACATGCCGGACGAGCAGGTCGAGATCGGGGTTGAACGCCTGCATCTTGAACAGGATGCAGGAAAGTCGTTGCACGATCAGCATCCGAGCATGTCGTTCGTCGACCTGAACAGGTCCGGCGTCGCGCTGATGGAGATCGTCTCCAAGCCTGACCTCAGGTCGTCGGACGAAGCCAAGGCCTATCTGACGAAACTGCGCACGATCCTGCGCTACCTCGGTACGTGTGACGGCAACATGGATCAGGGCTCCATGCGCGCGGACGTCAACGTATCGGTACGCCGTCCGGGTGGTGAATTCGGCACACGTTGCGAGATCAAGAACGTCAACTCGATCCGCTTCGTCGGTCAGGCGATTGAATATGAAGCGCGCCGTCAGGTGGGTATTCTGGAAGACGGTGGCGAGATCGACCAGGAAACCCGGCTCTTCGATGCAGTGAAGGGCGAGACACGCTCCATGCGGTCCAAGGAGGAAGCGCACGATTATCGCTACTTCCCGGATCCCGACCTGCTGCCGCTGGAGTTCACCCAGGCGTTCGTCGACGACCTCTCCGGTCATTTGCCGGAACTGCCGGACGACAAGAAAGCGCGGTTCATCGGCGACTACGGTCTGACGGCCTATGACGCCGACATTCTCGTTGTCGAAAAGGCGTCCGCCGATTTCTTCGAAGATGTCGCGAAGGGACGTGATGCGAAGCTGTCTGCCAACTGGGTCATCAACGAGTTGTTCGGCCGCCTGAACAAGGAAGGCAAGGATCTCTCCGAAAGCCCTGTTTCTGCGGATCAACTCGGATCGATCATCGATCTCATCAAGGCCGGAACGATCTCTGGCAAGATCGCCAAGGACCTGTTTGAAATCGTCTGGACGGAAGGCGGCGATCCGGCACAGATCGTGGAAGACCGCGGCATGAAACAGGTCACGGACCTGGGCGCGATCGAGGCGGTTGTCGACGAAATCCTGGCTGCCAACCCGGACAAGGTCGAACAGGCCAGGGAAAAGCCAAACCTTGTCGGCTGGTTCGTCGGTCAGGTCATGAAAGCCTCTAAGGGCAAAGCAAACCCGCAGGCCGTGAATGAGCTTCTGAAACAGAAAATCGGTCTCGAATAGAGATGTCCGCGGAGGGAACGGCTTCCACGGTGGCGCTTCCGATCAAAGGGGCGTGCCACTGTGGTGCGGTGACCTTCGAGATGTCGGCCCGGCCCCGTCACGCCGTCGAATGCAACTGTTCCATCTGCAGAAGCCTGGGCACTGTGTGGGGTCACGGGGACGCGGGAACCATTGTCATCAAGGCAGAGCCGGACGCCACCATCCGCTATTCGCGGGGAGATCACGAACTCGCCTTTCACACCTGCAAAGTGTGCGGATCGACAACCCACTGGGAAGCCATTGCCGGCGAAGCGAAAGGCCGCATGGCTGTCAACTTGCGGCTGGCAGCGCCCGGGACGATCGAAGAGATCGGTCTCCGCCATTTCGACGGCGCGGATACCTGGTCTTTTCTGGATTGAACTTGCTTTAGGGTACGGACCCGAGCCGTCTGTCGCTTTTCCCGCGCACTTGCCGGTGTCGTTTGGCTAATTGTTTGGCTGGCTGCCTTTTTTCTGAGCGTTCCCATCGTTGACATCGTTTGTTGCCGGGGTTTAGCGCAGTCTCCTGCACTCGTTTCTGTTTGGCACGACCGTTGCAAAGCGATCCCGAAACTGTTTTGGGGTTGGGGGCGTCCTTGCAGACACGAAGATTACCGGATCGGTCGCAGTGGCTGATCTGAGATTTTTTGAGATCTATCGAAATCCGGAGTATCTCTGGCTACTCTTTCAAGGAGCGCTGGTCAGCGGAATGCTGACCATCGGCGGTGGCATTTTCGGCTTTATCGCTGCGCTTCTGCTTGCCGCGTTCCGGCATTACCGGATCCCGGTTCTGATGCAGCTTGCGACGGCATGGGTCGAGTTCATCCGTAACACCCCGCTCATCGTTCAGATGTTTTTCATCGCGTTCGGTCTTCCGCTTCTGTTCGGCTACCAGTGGCCCTTCTGGGGACATGCATTGCTGGCGCTGTCCGTGAACTTCTCTGCCTATTTTGCGGAAATCCTAAGGGCTGGCCTGGCGTCACTTGACAGCGGCCAGGGGGAAGCTGCCGATGCTCTCGGGATCCCGAGGTGGCTCAGCTTCATCAAGGTCAGCCTGCCGCAGGCCGTGGCCGCCATGTATCCGTCTCTCAACAGCCAGTTCATCTTCCTGTTCCTGACAACGGGCGTGATTTCGGAAATCGGCGTGACCGACCTCACATGGGCAGGTGTCTTCATCGACAGCCGCAGCTTCCGTTCGTTCGAAGTGTTTTTCACTCTCACAGTGATTTATGTGCTCATGTCGCTGATGTTCAAAAGCGCGCTCGGTCTCCTGCATGTTCGCCTGTTCAAGTGGAAGGTGGTGCGGTGAAGGACCTGTTCGCAGAGGTTTTGGGAAAACCGTTCGGGATCGTCCTTTATCAGCTTTTGGACGCGACGCAGTTCACGATCTACCTCTCGCTGATCGCTTTCCTGGGCGGTGGCGCAATCGCGATGCTCATCACGGCCGCGCGGGTCGCGCCCGGGCGCCTCCTTGCCGGGCTTGCCACAGCCTACACATGGCTGTTTCAGTCGGTTCCGCTTCTGATGCTTCTGTTTCTGCTGGGACTCGGCGTTCCGCATCTCTTTTCCCTCAGGATCGATCCGTGGCACGCGGCGGGGCTGGCGCTCACGCTCTATACCAGCGCCTATCTGGCGGAGGTCTGGTGCGGCGCCATCTTTGCCGTTCCGGGCTCGCAGCATGAAGGCGGCAAGGCACTTGGCCTCACGCTGTTCCAGATCATGCTGCTCATCATCCTGCCGCAGGCCGTTCGTCTTGCCGTGGCGCCGACGATCGGTTTCATGGTGCAGATCATCAAGGGAACGTCTCTCGCCTATATCATCGGATTTCATGACCTGATGACGGTTGGCAAACGCTGGGCGAATTCGCCTGTGCCGGGAACGCAGCCATTCGTCATCTATCCGCTGATGGCGGTCATCTACTTCAGTCTCTGTTTTCCGTTGTCTGTCTGGTCGCGCCGCCTCGAAAGGCGGCTCGGCTCGGCATCTTCAAAGAGCGGGGGCAAAGCCGCCGCCTGAAAAATCGCGCTTGTTGAACCAAAAAGGAGGGTCGCGAAATGTGGAAGAAACTGACTGGTCTTGGAGGAGCCCTGCTGTCGGCTGCTCTGGTTTTCTCCAGTCCGGCTACGGCTGAGCTGAAAGATATCCTGCAATCCGGTACGATCAAGATCGCAACACCGGAAAATTTCCCGCCATTCGGTTCGCTCGGCGCAGACGGCGAATACGAGGGATACGACATTGACGTCGCGAAGATGATCGCCGAGGACCTCGGTGTCGAGCTTGAACTGGTTCCGGTCACCTCGAAGCAAAGGATTCCGTTTCTGGAAACCGACCGGGTCGATCTCGTGATCTCGACGCTCGGTGCCAATCCGGAACGCGCCAAATCCATTTGGTTCTCTCATGCTTATGCACCGTTCTTCTCCGGTGCTTTCGCCAAGCCGGATGTCTCCGTTGCTTCGATTGCCGATTTTGCGGGGAAGAAGATAGCCGTCACCGGCGGTACGCTTGAGGATCTTGCGATCACCGAAGATGCACCCGATGGGTCCGAAATCATCCGTTTCGGCGACAACGCCGCAACCATCGCTGCCTACGTCTCGGGCCAGGCCGACATCATCGTGACCGGCAACATGGTTGCGCTGGGAATTGCGAACGACAATCCGGATTTCAATCTCCAGACCAAGTTCATCATCGCCAACTCCCCGTCCTATATCGGGGTGAAGACCGGAAACATCGATCTTCTGCAGTGGGTGAACGTGTTTGTTCTGCACAAGAAGCTCAATGGCAAGCTTGATGAGCTTTCCAAGAAGTGGCTCAAGACACCCTTACCGCCGCTGCCTGCGCTCTGACACACCATAAAAACAAGAGAGAGCGCGGCGCTTCGCTGCGCTCTCTGGCCTTCTGATCCGTTCGAAGGGTTACAGGCAATCGGAAATCATGTATCCCGCTTGCCATGACCGTATTGCAGTCCTCTCAACGCGAAGCCGAAATCCCGTTTTATGCGACCCCGCTCGGGGTGTGGGGAATCGTCGCCTTGTGGGGCGTGCTGCATCTCCTGCTGAGGGCCGTGTCGACACCGGTTCTTGGCACCGATGACATGTTCGAAAACGTCCTCGTTCAGACACTTGAACCGGGCTACATGCTGCGTCAGCCGCCTCTTTACGAATGGCTTTTATGGTCGGCGCAACAGGCGTTCGGCCCCACCATCTGGGCTGCGCTTTTCGTCAAGTACAGCCTGATTTCCGTCGCCGCCCTGTTTCTGTTCCTGATCGCGCGCAAGGCCATCCATGCACCGCGCCTTGCGGCCCTTTGCGCTTTTTCCTATTCGCTCTACTACCAGTTCGGCTGGAACCTGCACGAAGGTGTCACGCACACGGTGGTGCTGACCACGGCCTGCGCAGCAAGTGCCTTTTTCTTCATAAAGGCCCTGGAGAGCGGGCGTTTGTCCTTCTATCTGCTGTTCGGTGCCGCTGCGGGGGCAGGCCTGATCGGCAAGCATTCCTACCCGATCTTTGCCCTTGCTCTTCTTCTGGCCGCCGTCAGCGACGGCGACTGGCGTCCGCGGATTCGTCTCGCAGGTCTGGTGCTCGTGCCCGTGGCTGCGGCGGTCGTTTACAGCCCCTACGCTTTCTGGATCCTGACCGAAGGCCTGCAGCTCTTTGCCTCCGTGTCAAAGACCATGGGCGTTGCGTCGGAAACGTCCCATGTGGCAAGGGCCGGCGAGGGGCTCGGCAAGCTCGCCTTCGGTCTCATCGGGTTTTCCGTGCTTTTGGTTCCCGTTTTGCTGCTGATTTTCTGGCAGCGGTATCTGGGAAGAACGGCGGCCGAAATGCCGGCAGTGAACAATGTCGCCCGGCTATGCGGACGAACCGTTGTCGCGATGATCCTGCTCACCGCATTCATGATCGCCGTCACCGGAGCCACCTATGTCAAGGAGCGGCACATGCATCCCCTGATGCTGCTGCTGCCGATTTATCTCTTCGCGGATCTGGAACGGTTCGGGTTCCACCGGCAATGGCGCTGGCTGGCAACCGTTGTCGCCGCCACCGTGGCCGTCGTGTTTCTGGCGCGCGTTCCCGGTCTTGTCGCTCCTGACAGGTTATTGTGCGGCGGCAAGTGCCGTCACATGAAACCCTACGAAGAACTCAGGCAACCGCTTGCAGACCTTGGCGCAGGTCGCGCGACACTGATCGCGGATGATGGCTACACCGGCGGCAACCTGCGTGTGCTCTTTCCGCATGCGCGTGTTGTCACCAAGGCCATTCCGGCACGCGTCCCGCCGAGGGACAAGTGTTTCTTCGTCTGGGAGCAGGGGGACGAAGAACCGGGTCTTCCGGCGGAGCAGCGCTTTGCAAAGGTTGCCTTTGGAAATCCGGGTACGCCGCTTTCCGCGACCTACCTCAGCGGCGCGTGGCCGCATCTGTGGAAGACCCCTGGTTGGCGCACCACGTGGTGGGGCGTTGCGGAACTGGACCCGCAGGAACCGCTCTGCCAGTGACCCGACGTGTCAGGTATTGTTGACCACGAGCATTTCTGCCTTCAGTTCAAGGAACCGCCCGAGGTCCTTGTGGCCGTTCTGGAAACTTGAGCACCAGATGCGGCCGATACTGGAAACCTCGAGAAAATTGACCTGAAACGCATTTGAATGACCGACATATTCCAGGTCATCCCAGCTCACTTTCTTGTTTCTCAGGAACGGGCTGTCGAAGTAGATCGCGTTTCGGTCATAACCAAAGCGAACGAAGAACACCTGATAGACGACAAACAGTGTGACCGCGAGAAACACGGCGGTGGCAACAAAGGCGAGCGCGATGTGTTTGGCCGGTGCATGGGCCATGGCGTAGATGACAAGCACGGAAAGCGGCACAAGAGCGGCTGCGACCCATTTGCATGGTTTGCTGTAGATCAGAAAACAGGCGTGGCCCTTCGTGTTCCCGTCCGGGCGAGCAACCGCTGACAAACCCCAGACGGAGGCCGCGCTCACCACGCCGCCTCCGACAGACATCGCCCAACCGCCCAAGTCAAACATGCCGGGTCATACTCCCAAAAGGGTTCGGCCACGGCACCTTTTTGCCTGAAGAGCCAACCTGTTCCGAGCAAATGGTATGGACCTCGCTTTAAATCTGGGTACATCAGTTGGATAAAGTTTGAGTCAAGTTTTACCGGACCGGATGCGCACGGCGGCTAGTGCATGCGTCGCCAGCCGGTTCTCTTCGCTGCTTCATTGGGGATACGAAGAAAAGTGGAAACAGAAATAAAAATCAAAAAAGCGGATCTCAGCCATTTGCAAGACATCGTCTCTATCATCAATGCGGGCGCGACAAGCATCCGCAAGGACAAGGAATTCGATGACTGGCAGGAATACCGTCCGGCTTTTGAGGCGCTCATCGCAGCCCCTGAAGCAGACATCTATGTTGCCCTCAGCGGCGACGGTGACGTGATCGGCACATACCAGATCCATTTTCTGAAAGGTCTTGCCTTCAAGGGTCGCCCGCGCGCTGAACTTGAATCGGTGCATGTACGCTCGGATCAACGGGGCACAGGTGTCGGCCGTCTCATAATGGAGCATGCGGAAGGTCTGGCACGCGCACAAAACGCCTGTATGGTGCAACTCACGTCCAATCGGGAACGCGAGGGATCTCATCACTTCTACCGCCGGCTCGACTATGACCAGAGCCATCTCGGTTACAAGAAGATGATGATCTGACGGTTTTCCCGCGCGCCGGTGTCGACGTGCTGTGGCGCAGAACCGGCCCCGCCACGCCGCTTGCTCCGATGCGCCACACAGTCGGAAAAACGAGATGTCGGGGCAGCCGGATCAAGGGGATCCGGCAATCTGCTCTTGCTTGCTGACAGTCTAGTGCGGTGAATTTGAAGTTCGCATCATTGCTTCTGCAGTCTCCGAAGCGAACTTCAAATTCGTAAACCGCACTAGAAACATAGACTTGCTAGTCACCTTCGTGAATCTGAAGTTCGTTCGAAGACCGCTGCAAAATGAGTCGAACTTCAGATTCAGGTGACTAGGTGAAGAACCTATAAATGAGGCCGTAACGGTTTGAGGCGGCTTGCTCCTCCTCGACGTTGCGAGAGGCTTGATAGATGGCCAAAACGATCCAAACCAGATTGACTTCAGTTATGAGTCCGTACACCAGGTCAATTTGGAAACTTTTTTCTGGAGCAGCCGAACTCGTCGTGGTTGGCATTGCCTGCACCACGCCTCACAAAGTGCGGATCCAGTCCAGGCAACGCTGGGCCAGCGCGTCGTGGTCTTCCTCAAGCTGCATGTAATGACATCGTCCCGGAACTTCGACGAATGTCGCGAACGGGCCGTACCTCTCCGCCATTGTCCTGGCAGTTGACGGAGGGACGACCTTGTCTTCCGATCCGGACAAGAACAACAGGGGGGTGTTGGCGCGATCGAAGTCGATCCGCGTGGTCTGGTTGACGTCATACATCCAGAAGAACAACTCGAACAGGACCTGACCGGACTCGGTGTTGAGCCGGTCGCAGATCTCGTGCTGCTGTTCCACCGGCATCGTGTTAAGGCCGTAAGTCGCCAGAAGCTCGAAATCCTGGCCCGGAACTTCGTTCCAGAACGGTCCCACGCTCATGAACATCTTGCCGAGCGCACGTTCCATCTCGGTCGTCGGCACCGCGCCGTTGATGATGCTGCTGTTGATCAACACCCCCGCGGCGATCAGGTCGCGCGCGGCAAGCAACTGCGTGATCAATCCGCCGAGTGAGTGGCCGATGACCACGGGTTTCGTATTCAGCGTTGCGAGAAAGTCCGCGATGTCCTGGACATAATCGGCAATGCTCGCACCCCTGAGCGCCTTGGTGCGGTCTTCTCCATCCGGCAGATCGTGGTGGCGGTATGTCGGCGAATGACATGTGAAACCCCTTTCCTCGAAGAAGCTTCGGAAGGGCTCCATTGTCCAGGGAGATGCATTGGTGCCGTGAAGAAAGACGATTGTCGGCTCTGACATGAGATCCCGGTTCACTCCGTTGAGGGTTGAGGCTTAGGGTCCAAAAAATACCCAAACTCGCAGCGTGGTGAATAGAGGGTTTATGCGACTTCTGAAAGTCGGGGGTAAATTCCTTGAAATTTAACACGAAATCGGCTGTGCATGATTACCGGCGGGTAAATTTCAGACTTGTTTAAACTTTTGTTTTGGTTGCGTTAAACCTGTTTTTTTACGAGCCATTTAACTGCTCCTGCTGAAGTAGACCTCAAGAAACGCCGGGGAAAAACTCGCAAATACTTGCGTTTCGGGGAAGTCTGAACAGAGGACAAAAAGGGGAGCATCATGGCTCGTTTTGAAATGCATTCGGCCGATATGGCCGCCATGGGTGAAAAGCCCGTAACTGCCGACATTCTTTTCCAGATGGGTCTGGACAGCGCGTGTGGCCGCACAGGCGAAACCGATCTTGTCACCGCACACAAGTGGTTCAACATCGCCGCCTTGAAAGGCAACAAGGACGCCGTTCAGTACCGCAAGGAAATCTCCGGTGAAATGAGCCCGTCTCAGATTGCCGAAGCGCAGCGCTCCGCGCGTGAATGGCTGTCAATGCATTGATCACGAGGAAGGCGGCCGGCCAAACGGCACCTGAACCTTGTGTTTATGAGTCCGCACCCTAACGCGGCAGAGAAATCTTCTGCCGCGTTTTGCGTTTGCGCCGACCAGTGTGCGGTCCGGTTTCAGTGCACCGGAGCAAGACCGTGTTCGTCCCAGAGCGAACGGTCTATCGGATCACCAAGCGCAAACTCAAAACCGATGACTTCGCTGCCGCTTGCCGAGAGCCGGCACCTGTAGGCGATTTCATACCAGATCCTGTTGCTCCTGACCGCAGCGGCGGAGGCAATGATCTCATTTTTTCGCTGAACGGAATTCCGGAACGCGTGCGGAGCCAGGCGCGTTGGCCGAAACTTCGGATCTGTGCGCCTGACCTGCTCCATGGCTTCCAGCGCGCAAAGCTGTTCGGCCCGGTCACCGCTCACCAGTGTCGCAAGCGCCACGCGTGCCTGCGCAGAACGCGGATCGCTGAGCACATCGGCGGCGTAGAATGACGTCGCCTGTTTCCACTCGGCTTCGGGCCGGGGGAGAGCCGTGCCTGGCAACGGCGGCCGCGCATCGGGAAACGCGGCCGTTTCAGCGCCGGTTTCCATTTCTGTCTCCGCTTGGAGCAAAGGCTCAGGCGGGGCAGGTCTCGAAAGTTCTCTAAGAGGGAGAAGTTCAACGACAAGAGGTACGGGAACGTGCGTGCCGTGATGCTCCTTGAACTCGGAACTCGCCAGAACGGCAAAAAGCAAAACATGAACCCAGACGGCAACGATCCAGGAAAACCGCTCCGCCACCAGCCGGTGTATGCCCTGATATTCGACAACGCCCATCGCGCGGTGCTCTTGGTATGATCGCAACTCAGACTAGCATTACGACCCGTTCAAAGTGTCGAAAATCAGGATTGGCAAAACGTGTGTGCAGAAGATTTACGAAATTTCCGAACAGTCCCGTTTTCTTCGCACACTCTGCCATGACGACCTGACGATCAGATTGAAAATCATTCGGATTTGACGCAGGCAGCCGTTGGCAGGAAGATCGCGAGTGAAACACGTCCTGGAGGATCGACATGCGCGTGGCGTTGACCGGCGGCTCATCGGGGATCGGGGCCGAAGTGGCCCGGAAACTGACAGAAATCGGGCACGACGTTACGGCGTTCGATATCTCTGAACCGGAAGTTCCGGTCGCAAAATGGATTGAAACGGATCTGAGCGATCCGGACTCGATCCGCTCCGCGGTCGAAGCTGCAGCCGGTCCCTTTGATGCACTCATCAACAATGCGGGCCTGCCACCGCGCGCGGGTCTGGAAGAGCTCATTCTCAAGGTGAACTGGTTCGGGCTGCGCGGCTTCATGGCCGGCATGCTCGACAAGCTTGAACCGGGAGGCGCGATCGTCAACACAGCGTCGAGGGCAGGGGCCATGTGGCGCGACAACCTTGAAGAGGTGAAAGCCCTGATCGCCCTTGAGCAGGACGCACTTCCCGATTTCATCCAAGCGCGCGGCATTGACGCGACACGGGCCTACAATCTTTCCAAGGAAGCGGTCATCGTTATGACAATGGCGGAGACCGAAAACATGATCGCCCGGGACTTGCGCATGAACGCCGTCAGCCCGGCTGCCGTCAGCACGGGAATCCTGAAAGATTTCGCCGCTGCCTTCGGCGACCGGATGGCCAGAAACGTGGCACGAGCGGGCCGTCCCGGTCTGCCCGAAGAAATTGCCGATGTGATCATCTTCCTGGCATCACCGGAAAGCGGCTGGATCAAGGGCCAGGACATCACGATCGACGGCGGCATGAGCGCCATCTCGGTGAGCGAAAAGCTGGGAATTTGAGGGAGTCAGCCGGAGTTTTTAAAGCACAGTCGGCCGCACTGAAGGTCATTGGCGGTCACATCGACAGAATTTCCGGAGCCCTTATGCGCTCCCGCTCCAGCACGCCGGCAATACGACCGGCGGCCTTTTGAAGGTCGTCCAGACAGCCGAAGGCCAGCACCTCGTCGATATTCATGTCGTCGATCATCCATAAAATACTGATCGACCCGTGCACACCGGACTTTGAAATGATCGGCACCGCCATCGCGCCGAGCTCCGGGCCGGGATCGAAAGGGGCCTGCCAGTAGGAAGCTTCCCTGAGACCGAAGCCACGCTGACGTGTCTCAGCGATCTCGGTCGCAAGGAAACCGCTCTCGATCAGGCGCAACTCTTCCTTGCTGGCGATTTTTCGCAGGCTTTCAAGATGCTTCTCCGCGACGGCTTCCGGCGAGAACGCAAGAATGGCGCGCCCGTGCGCGGAGAGCACCATCGATGGCCGGATACCAAGAGCCGTGCGGGTCGGTGCCATGGGGCCGCGCAGACGCGTGCTTTCGATGATTTCGATGCGCCCCGGACCGGTCACGGCGTTGAGGTCGGATGGCAGTCCTGTCTGCCGCCCCTTGAGGTCGAGGAGAATGGGTGCGGCCAGTTCCGCAAGCGGATGGGCACGGGCCTTGTCGCCCAGCACCTTGCCGATGGAATGGGAAAGTTCGTACTGGCCTTCGACAATGTTGCGCCGGACCCAGCCCCGGTGCTGGAGACTGGCCAGAAGCCGCAGCAGTGTTGCGTTGGAATAGCCAGTCGCACGCCGCAGGTCGGCGAGGGAGGAGCGCGTGCGGCGCGATAAGAACTCGATGATCTCGAGCCCGCGCTCAAGAGATCTGACCCGTTCGCTTTCAGAAGTATTCGTCATCGCATCATCGGTCCGCCTGGCGGACCGGAGATTAGACAGGCCGGAACTGAAGAGCAATACTTCTTTCACAAACGGGCCTTGCCCGAGGGAGGAAGCCGGCCGCAAAGGCTGGCAACAAAGTGGAGAAATCCGCGTTTGAATATTCTGTTCATCATGTATGACCAGCTGCGATTTGACTATCTCGGCTGCGCCGGGCATCCGCATCTGGAGACCCCGAATTTTGACCGGGTTGCCGCGATGGGGATCCGCTTTACCAACGCCTATGTCCAGTCCCCGATCTGCGGGGCAAGCCGGATGAGCTTTTACACCGGCCGCTACGTTTCCTCGCACGGTGCGGCCTGGAACGGATTTCCCCTGCGCGTCGGTGAATTGACGCTCGGTGACCACATGCGTGCTGCGGGCATGGACTGCTGGCTGATCGGCAAGACCCACATGAAGGCGGACAAGGACGGCATGCAGCGCCTCGGCCTGTCTCCTGACAGCATGATCGGAGCACGCCAGGCCGAATGCGGCTTCGATGTCTGGATCCGGGACGACGGCCTGTGGGGCTATGGCCCCGATGGCTACTACGACGAAAAGCGCTCGCCCTATAACGAATACCTGAGATCAAAAGGATATGCGGGTGACAACCCCTGGGCGCATTTCGCAAATGCCGGAATAGACAACGAGGGCGGCGTTGCTTCCGGCTGGATGTTCGATAATGCCGACAAGCCAGCGAACATTTCTGAAAAGGACAGCGAGACGCCCTGGCTGACCGCCCGGACCATCGACTTCATCGAGGAACAGACAGCGCCCTGGTGCGCCCATGTCAGCTACATCAAACCGCATTGGCCCTACATCGTGCCGGCACCCTATCACGACATGTTCGGCCTGAACCACGTCCCGGCCGCCTGCCGCCACGAGGTGGAACGCGAGGACGCGCATCCGGTTTTTGCTGCCTATATGGAAAACAAGATCGCTTCCGCGTTTCAACAGGAGGAGGTCCGGCAGAAAGTCATTCCCGCGTATATGGGCCTGATCAAGCAATGCGATGATCAGCTTGGCGTGCTGCTCGATTACCTGGAGCAAACCGACCGCCTGAACGACACCATGATCGTGCTGACCTCCGATCATGGCGACTATCTGGGCGATCACTGGCTCGGCGAGAAGGATCTTTTCCACGACCCGTCGGTCAAGATCCCGATGATCATCTGCGACCCGCGACCCGCCGCCGACGGCACCCGCGGCACGACCTGTGATGCGCTCGTGGAATCCATCGATCTTGCACCGACATTCGTTGAGGCGGTCGGCGGCAAGGTCGCCGATCACATCCTGGAGGGCCGCTCGCTCCTGCCCTGGATTCAGGGCGAGACGCCCGATTGGCGTGATTATGCAATTTCGGAGTTCGATTATTCGCCGACACCGCAGGCAGTGAAACTGGGGCTCGATCCCAAGGATTGCCGCCTGTTCATGGTGTTTGACGGCCGCTACAAGCTGATGCATGCCGAGGGCGGCTTCCGTCCAATGCTCTTTGACCTGCAGGAAGATCCGGAGGAATTCCATGACCTGGCAAAGGGCTCTTCGCACAAAAGCGAAATCGACCGGCTTTACACCGCGCTTGCCGAATGGGGCAGGCGCTGCGCGCAGCGGGTCACTCGCTCTGACGACGATATCAGGGGCATGCGCGGGCGCTCGCTCCGCAGAGGCATTCTGCCCTTCCTTGTCGATGGTTCGGAAGTGCCCGAAGAACTGATCGAGAAGTACCGCGGCCCGGCGCTTCAAAGGCACACGGGAGACTGAACGATGCCCAATGCCGCTCTTCTTCACCACAATGAAACCCAGTTCCGCAAATCGGTTGTGGAACTGGCGCCGGGCATGTGGACGGCGGTCGGCTATGCCGCATCGACACAGCATGTCATCGAGGGCGATACGTCTCTCACTGTCGTCGACACATCGGAAAGCACCGGCGCCGCCCGGAACGTGCTCGCGGAAATCCGCAAGCTCACGAAAAAGCCGGTCGGGCGGATCATTTACACCCATAGCCACCGGGATCACATTTCCGGTGCGGCGGTCTTCGCCGAAGGACGCGACACTCCGGTCTTTGCCAACGCGAAGTTTAAGTCGGATCTTGTCGGCCAGGACGCGGACAGCATCGCCCCCCATCAGGCCTTGAACCGCAGAACCGCGGCGCAGTTCGGTATCGGCCTTTCCCCGGAGGAACGCGTCTCGCTCGGCTGCGGACCTGGCGATCGCCCGATGGAGGGCCTCGGGGCCGGATTCCTGCCGCCAAGCATTTTTGTTGGTGAGGATCAGGACATCGACCTCGACGGCGTCAAGGCGCGGCTGATCATGGCACCCGGCGAGACCGAAGATCATATGGCGGTCTGGCTGGAAGAGGCCGGCGTCCTTATTCCCGGCGACAACTGGTATCACGCCTTTCCGAACCTTTATGCCATTCGCGGCACGCCTTACCGCGACTTCGCCGCCTGGGCGGACAGCCTGAAGCTGCTGGAAGCTCTCGGTGCTGCCGTGCTGGCACCCGGCCATACCATGCCGGTCTTCGGCGCGGACACGGTGAGCGAAGTGCTCACGACAACGCGCAAAGCCATCCTCCACGTGATGAAACACACGGCTGACGGCATGAATGCGGGCCTTTCCCTGGACGATATCGCCGCTACACTCAAGCTGCCGGATGACATAGCCGGCAAGCCCTGGCTCGGTGAGTTCTACGGCAAGGCGGGCTGGTCGGCCCGGGCCTTCGCCACTGGAACCCTAGGCTGGTACGACGGCAACCCGACACATCTGGGAACCCTGTCTTCTGCACAAAGAGCCGCGCATGTCAGCGAACTGGCCGGTGGGCCCGACGCCCTGATGGCGGCGGCGCGCGCAACCAAAGACCTGCAGTGGCGGCTTGAACTCTGCGATCACCTGATCGCGCTCGGGGAACCGGCCGAACTGCTCAAGGCGGAGGCCCTGGAAACCCTTGCCGAGAATGAGATCAACGCGACGGCCCGAAATACCTGTCTCTGGCATGCCCGCCGTTTGAGGAACGGGGAGGCGGCCAGATGACACCGGTCCGGATCGAGCAGCGTATTGCCGATCTTCTGGCGTTCCTGTTCACCATGGTCATCCTGGTCTATGCCGCGTCCGGACCTTTGTCGGAACTCGTGCGCTGGCTGATCGAGGCGACAACGCCCGGTTTCGACGAACTGTCACGCCGCCAGCAACGCCTCCTGATGCGCGAACACTGGCTTGGAGGTTCCTTCAGGTCGTTCGAAAGGACGTTTCTCCTGCCGACGGGCCTGATCCTGGGCCTGCCGATCCTGTTCTCCTTCGCGGTCTCCTTTCTCAATCTGCCTGGAACGCGGCCCTGGATGAAATGGGCGCTCGCGGCCCTGTCGACACTTGTTTTCAGCATCTGGGTTGCAAACCTGTTTGCCGTTGACGGCGGTGCCCTGCCGTCCGCGCAGCCGCTCGATTTTGTACTCTTCCCGATCGCAACCGCCCTCGTTCTCTATCTGACATGGCGCGGCTTCGGCGGTTTCATCGTGGGCTTTTGCCTCTTCTGGATCATCTACTTCTTCGTGCGCGGCTGGCTGCCGGACTGGACCGGCATCCTCGCGGGGTCCGAGGCGACACTGGCGCAGAGCATGCGCTCCATGGTGCTGAATTTCTGGTCGCAGACCGGCGGCATGTTCGGTCAGCCGCTGCAGGTCGTCTCCGGCAACGTGCTGATCTTCATTGTTTTCGGCGCCGTGCTCATGGCCAGCGGGGCAGGGGATCTCCTGATGAAGATCGCCAACCGGCTGACCGGTGGCCTGACCGGGGGCGCCGCCCACGCCGCCGTTGCCAGCTCCGCCCTCTTCGGCACCCTGAGCGGAGCGGCCATTTCCAACGTCGTCTCGACCGGTGTCATGACCATTCCGGTGATCAAGCGCTCCGGTTTTCGCCCGGCCTTCGCGGCTGCGGTCGAAGCCGCCGCATCCACCGGCGGGCAGGTGATGCCGCCGGTCATGGGTGTCGTCGCGTTCTTCGTGGCCGGCCAGATCGGTCTGGAATACCGCTATATCGTCATCGCGGCGATCATCCCGGCGATCTTCTTCTATCTCGGCACATTCCTGACGGTCTATTTCGAAGCAAGGCGGCAGGGCGTCGGTCCGCTCCCTGCCGAAGAACGTCCGAAACTTACGGGTGTGGACCGCATCCAGTGTCTTGTGTTCGTGCTGCCGCTCGGTGTCCTGAGCTATTTCCTGTTCGCGCAGCCATCCGTGCCCAAGGCGGGCTTCTACGGCTTCGTTGTCGCTTTGGTCAGCGCGCTTGTCCTCTTCCGCGGGTTCCGCTCGCCGGAAAAGCTTTACAAGGCCTTTGTCAGCGCCGGGCGCATGTCCGCTTCTATCATCGTGATCGTCACGGCAATCGGCCTGATTGTCGGCCTGATCCAGGTGTCCGGCTTCAGCGGACGCCTGTCCCTGCTTCTGGCGCAACTGGCCGGTGGGCCGTTGTTCGGCACGCTGGTCGTCGTTGCCCTTGGCGCAATTGTCCTCGGCATGGGGCTGCCGCCGGGGGCGACCTATTTCATCATCGTGATTGCACTGAGTTCCGGCATTGATGCCGTCGGCATCGCGCCGCTGACCCTGCATCTGTTTGTCGTCTTCTTCGCCGTGATTTCAACCGTGACGCCCCCGGTCGCACTCGCAGCCTTCGCAGCGGCGCCGATTGCCGGGGCAGATCCCGTACGCACGGGCTTTCAGGCCGCCCGGCTGGCGCTCGCCGGCTTCATCATTCCCTTCGTTTTCGTCTATCACCCCGCCGTTCTTTACAAGCTGCAGGTGCTGTTCGGCTGGTTCGGCGGCGAGGTACCGGTCTCGAAGGCGATGATGGATATCGCGAGCGTGAGCTGGCTCGACCTCGGCTGGATCATGGTGGCCTTTGCCCTTTCCATGTGGCTTCTGACATCAGCTCTCACCGGCTTTGAGAAAAACAGGCTCAACATGGTCGAGCGCATGCTGAGGATCGCGGCGGGAGGTGCATTGCTGATCCCGGACATGACGATCGCCGGACCGGCGCTTGCCGCCGGGATCTGTCTTGTTGTCGGACACAGGTTCTTGGGAGGAGACCCGTCACCGGTCGATGCAAAATCGGCCTGAACACATTTGAACAGCAACTTTCAGGGAGGAAATTGCATGCGGAAACTGGCACTGGCTGCAAGCGCGGCCATGATCTGGGCGGCATCGGCCCAGGCACAGGACACACTCAAGATGGCAACGATCGCCCCGAGCCTCGGTCAGGCGATCACGATGGCGACTTTCGCCAATATCGTCACCGATAATCTCGATGATGTCGAAATCGAGGTCTCAGGCGGCGGTGCGGCAACGCTACACATGATGGAAGTCGCGCGCGGCAATCTGGACATGTCGATGACCAGTCCGGTGATCTACAACCTGATGTCGGCCGGCAAGGCGATGTACGCCAAGGAGCCGGACGCGCCGGAGCTTGCCAATAACTACCGGCTGCTGATGTGGTTTCCCTATGGCCAGTATCACTTCGCGGTCCGTGCCGAAAGCGACATCCAGGTCCTGGACGACATCGAGGGCGCGTCCGTCTTTCTCGGGCCGCAGGGCGGTGGCGCCTACAACGCCGCGCGCGGCTGGATCGAGGCCACCACCGGGCTCGTCGTCGGCGAGGATTACGATGCGATCAAGGCCAACTGGCAGACCGGCTTCCAGGCGTTTCTCGACGGCAAGATCGATGTCTACGTGAACGGCTGTCTCGATCCGTGCGGCCAGTTCATCCAGTTCACCGAAACGGAGAACCTGCGCTTCATCGGCCCGGAAAGCGATCAGGGCGAGGAGGTCGACCAGTGGCTCGGCAAGTGGCGCTATCGCGCCGAAGTTCCATCCGGAATGTATGACGGCCAGACCAACGAAGGCCCGGTGATGTCCTTCGACACCGCCGTCGGGATCGGCGTGCGCGCGGACCTTGACGAGGAGACTGTCTACAAGATCACCAAGACCTTCTGGGACAACCTGGAGCAGGTGACCTCCGAGGCCCCCTGGGCCAAGGCGCTCGACGTCAAGTTCGCGGCATCCAAGCGCGGCCTGATGGAGCTGCACCCCGGAGCCGAACGTTACTACCGTGAAGTTGGCGCGGCGGAGTAACCGGACGAAACAGAACGCGGGGGCTAAGCTGCCCCCGGGTTCGTGCCCGAGGCGGCGCGGCAACCGGGGCCGAAGGTCTCTAGAATCCTTGCAGTACGTTTTCGGGACCGGACCCTGCTCCGGCACCGAAATGGCAGCGGTCATGTGCAAAAGATGGGAATGGCCGGATGTTGGCCGGGTGGACGGGCAATGAAGGAGGGTGATTGCTCAATCGGCGAAAGCGTGAGCAAACAAGTGGGGGCGGTTCGAGCGGGGCTTGATCCTTGCGGCGAGCCGAATTCGTTTCAGTTGGCGGGTTTGGGCATATGAGTTGCGACGTTCACGATTCTGCCGTCCGCACCGTTTCTTGTCAGAGCGACTGCGATCGCTTTTGTGATGTCCTGCTGCGCCTTCTTTGTGAAAGCATGTTTCTCCGCAGTGTCCACAGGCAGGTTTCTCAAGTCGATTTCCAGTCTGATCTTCATGGCTCTTTCCTGTCTGGCGCGCGCTTCTGCAGAACGGCGATCATCTTGTGAAACGGCACATTTTCAAGAGCATTTCGACGGATCGTTTCCGACCGGACCAACGTCTTTGCCGGGGTCATCCGATGCCGTGACATTGCCCTTGTGCAGGACAGATTTGGGACGCCGACCACAGTACCAAGAGTTCTGGGCCCTGGGCGGGCATTCCGTGTGCCCGAGAACGAAAAAGAGGCGTGATCTTGCGCTCGGCTTGAGACAGCGGGCATGTCGGTTGCGTAGCTGTCTGTGAGAGAATTTTCCGGGTTGGACATGCGCTGGCCCTGCATGGGATTTGCTGGCTTCCTCTGTTCAGACTACGCCCGGCTTTCCGCTGGTGTTATGCAGATTGCGCAACGGTCTCCTGATAGATGCTCTGACGCACGATGCTGATCATCCGCCAGGAACGTTTCGCGTTTCAGGCCGCTTCCGCCGGCGCTGCAGTTAGTGGTCGGTCTGAAACGGTCTCGCGATTGCTTTTTCGGTGCGCCTGCATTCCGTTCCGCTCACCGTGGCCCCGGAAAAGAAGAGGTCATGCGCCGAATTCGGGAAGGTGCAGGTTGGAGAAGCATCTTTCGACGGCGGCGCTCCGGCTGGCGAAGCCTTGGGCAAACTTCCCTTGATTTGCCGCTGAACTCCCTCAGCCAAACTGCGATGGCACAACCTCATCTTGATCGAACCTTGTTGAAACCAACACAGGTGACAAAAAAGGATCTTGCAATACCCCGTGAAATCAAGGAAAAGGGCGTGCCGGAGAGGTGGCCGAGTGGCTGAAGGCGCTCCCCTGCTAAGGGAGTATACCGGGAACGGTATCGAGGGTTCGAATCCCTTCCTCTCCGCCACCAGCCCCTTAAGTCCTTGATCTTCTTAAAAGTTCAATGATTGCAATTGACTGCGCTGAGTAAAGCTGAGTAAAAACTGAGTAAATTACCCAGTCTTTCAGGGGTCGGTGATGCCGAGCATCTATAAACGCGGGAATGTTTGGGGATACCAGCGCGGAGTACCGAAAGACCTCCGGGCGATTGTCGGTAAGACCAAAATCCAACACAGCTTAAAGACCGATAGCCAAAGGCAAGCGACGGTTGCCGGTCAGAAGCTCGATACCTTTTACGACGAAGAGTTTCGCCGCCTCCGCTCCCTCGACGCTCAAGCAATCAAGACCGCTCAAATCCGCCTAGCCGATCTCGGGGTCGTTCTCGAAGAGCCTGTCTATACCGCTTCCGGCTCTCAGGAGGCGATAATCGCTCTAGCCAAACTCGCGTCAAAGCTTATCGATACGCATGAAGACCGGGTTATCGACGGGCGCGCTTCTTTCAAGGCGATAGGCGATCAAGGATTGCGTGAGATCTTCCCTGACCCGGAAGAGCGGCGTGCAAAAGTCCGCGCCCTTCAAAAACACCTCGACAAGATGGGCGAGCATCAACTCGAAGCTGAATTAAAGCCCGTAGAGCAGGCTCAAGCGGCGGTAGGTATGATCGCTCCAAAAGAATACGAGAACGCTGCGGAGCAGGCTCCTAGAGCATCCTCGGCGGGCGATATCGATTTGATTGATACTTGGGTCGCCGCGAAGTCGCCTACAAAGCAGACCGAGGGCGATACGCGGGCGATTATCAAAGGACTCATGGAATACGCCGGAGTCTCCGACCTACTCTTTATCGAGAAGTCGCATGTAGCCGGTTGGCTTGCCGCGCTTCGGAAGTTCCCGGCAAGACGTAAACCCGCCGAGCTTGAGCTTACGTTCAACGAGGTTCTAAACCTCTACAAGGATTGCGACTACCCGGCCTTATCGTCGAAGTCGGTTCAAAAGAGGTTCAATCTCGCCCAGGCGGTTTTTACGAACGCTCTCAAGAGCGGTCTTATCGAGGAGACGCCCTTCAACGGGATTACGAGTCCGACCGTAAAAAGAGCGGTAGACCGGAAGCCGTTTACCCCGGAGATCGTTCGGAAGATCTTTACGACCGAGCCTCTCGATAGCGGTCCGGTCGACGGCTTCTATTGGACGGCGGCGTTAGCTCTCGCAAGCGGTATGCGTCTCGGCGAGATATGCCTTCTAACTCGAGAGGATCTCTTCAAGAGCGAAGGCGGGGTCTGGTACTTCGACCTAACGACCAAGAAGCTCAAGACGGAAAGCTCGCGCCGTCGCGTCCCAATTCATAAGGATCTAGTCGCCGCGAACTTTACGACCTGGTCCTTAGCGCAAGCCTCGGAAACGATCATGGGTTTCAAGCCGGACGTTAAAGGCTCACCCTCCGGCCTTGCTTCGAAGAAGTTCAATCGATGGTTTAAGCGCGACGTAAAGCTTACGGACGACGGGCTCGTTTTCCATTCCTTCCGCCATACGTTCAAAGACCTTTGCCGGGAGGCGGGGATTCCGTCCGACGTCCACTCGAGGCTTACCGGCCACGCTCCGGGCTCGGTCGGTGACTCCTACGGCGATTTCCCGCTTGCTGTCCTTTCGGACGCGGTCAATAAAATCAAGCTCCCGGTCCCGATCCGCGATCCGTTCGGCCGTGTCGAGGATTAACCCGCCGCAATACGCATCAAGCCTAGTCGCCAGGTATTTTTGGCTAGGGGCTCCGCGCCTCGGGTCAAAGAGATTTTAGGGTTACGGGCAATGATTAGAACGGTCTATCTACACGGCTCCCTTAGGGACCATTTCGCACAGGTAGGTCACGCCGAGGCGCTCTCGATCTCAAGATCCAGAAGATGCCGTTCAGTGCCCGTCGATCATTCAGGCATAAGACACGTCGTGGTTTGTTTTGCAACAGTTGTTCGATGAGGCATTACTCGGCGTTGGTCAGGGCGTAGCGAATTCTGACCGCCCCTTCTCGGAGCTTGAAACACGCAAACGGACCCCGTCCAATGTCCGCTTCTTCACTAACACTGAACGCTACCATCCGCAGGCTGTTCCTCTCAAATGAGCGCAACCATTATCGTTGATGCGCTGCTCTGAACTCGAACTTCGGGCGTGGAGCGGACTTTCATTCCAGCGTGGACGAAGGTCTGCACTGCGGACCAAGCAGCCGGTCGTTCCTCCATTGGGGAGGTCCGTTTTCGTACGAGGATTGATATGCAGTAAATTTACTGCACTTTACATGCTGTAATTTTGCTGCATATCTGCTTCTGATGACGGATGACCAACTCGACCTTGTTTTTAAGGCTCTTTCTGACAGCACGCGTCGCCGCATCATCGAGCATCTGAGCAAACAACCTGCTCAATCATTGTTCGAAGTGTGCGCCGCGTCGGTTGCCGAAGATGGTATCGCCTTGTCCCGTCAAACAGTTTCCCAGCACCTCGCTGTTTTGGAGAGGGCTGGACTAATCAAGACTTCTTGGAAAGGGCGGACGAAAGCACATTCGTTGAGCATCCAAGAATGGCACATCGTGGCTGCGTCATGGCTCACACGATACAAACAGAACGGAGGAGAAACATGAAAATCTATGTGACAAACATCTTTGTCGATAACCAGGACAAAGCAGAAAAGTTTTATACCGACGTGCTCGGCTTCGCGGTGAAGAACAACATCTCCCTTGGCGAAAGTCGTTGGCTTACGGTTGTGTCTCCCGAAGAACCCGGAGGTACAGAGTTGTTACTTGAGCCAAGCGACCATCCGGCAGTGAAGCCCTACAAAGATGCACTCGTCGCTGACGGCATTCCCGCGCACTCCTTTCAGGTCCAGGACCTTGATGCGGAGCGGAAACGGTTAGGCGATTTGGGCGTTGAGTTTTCTGTGGAGCCCGTGGATGCAGGGCCTGTCCGCATGGCTGTTTTCGATGACACCTGTGGAAACCTGGTTCAATTGATCCAAATGATGGAAACAAACCAGTCACCAACGTGACGAAGACGGAGTATTCTCGACCTGAACCTTGACAGCAGTCGTTCGGTCGCAACGCAGCATCGGTTATTCCGGGCTCACTTGAGACGTTAGCTGCGCTCTACACAAAGGTCCGCTCAGCGGACAAAACGGGCTTTCGCAAGGGTTGCGCCAATGGCCGCTAATCTCAGTTCCTGGCGGCTATAGCAGCGTTGGTGTGGCACCAAATTGTTGACGATACTCTGAGACTGAAACGCCCGAGACTCGCTGAAATATCTTGCCGAACGCAGAGGGGTCCTTGTACCCGACCTCCCAAGCAATCTGATCCAATGGACGGTTGGTCAGTTCCAGAATACCTCGGGCTTTGGCAACACGGGCCTGTTGGATGTACTCGGTCGGATTGAGCGAAGTCGCTTTGGAGAAACGGCGCATAAAGGTGCGCTTTCCCAAATGCGCAACATTAGAGAGATCGTTGAGGTTCAGCGACGCAGTCAAATCAGCGTGGATATGGTGCTGGACCCGCAGGATCGCCTCGTCCCCATGATCGAATTCCGGGATAAACTCGGTGAAGGGAAGTTGCGTGGCCCGCGGCGGTTGAATGACCAGAAATCGGGCCGTCGAGAGCATTGTGCTCCGCCCAAAGAGACGTTCGACTAGGGTAAGGCCAAGATCGGTCCAGGCAAGGATACCGCCCGCTGATATGACGTCGCCATCATCCAGTACCAGATTTCGGTCAGCAACTTCGATATCCTTGTAGCGTTGTGCAAGGTGCTTGGCGAAGGCCCAATGAGTTGTTACGCGTCGGCCTTGCAGCAATCCGCTTTCCGCCAGAACGAATGCTCCGGCACAGATCGAGCAAACGCGGCTGCCCTGTTTGTGTTGTGCGTTAAGCCACGCGGCCTCTTGTGGCATGGGCTGCATCTTGTCGGGCATAACGATGCTGGGCGGGGTAATTACGTAATCCAAGTGATGTGTCTGGTTCGGATGGGTATCCCAGACGCATATGAGCTCCTTACGATCTTCGGCGCGCCAATGCGTGACCCGGACCTTTCGCGGGTTGTCGCTATCTGTCCACTCACCCGCAATCCGGAACAGATCGGTCAGACCGTAGATCGCGGACAATTGGCAGTCGGGGTAAATCAACAGGCCGATCTCGCAAACCCAGTCTTTTTTCGCTTCTGTCACTTTTGAACCTTTTTTTGTCATTTGTGACACTCGTGGTTCGCCATCCAAATTGCAACATTCCCGTCATCGAACACGCAACGAGGACCCGATGACCATACCCCAAAACGAATTGACCAGACGCACGGTTTTGCAGGCGGGCGCCGCAACGACGTTGCTCGCCGTGATGCCTGCCGCGTTTGCGGCGCAAACCCTTACTCAACAACAAGGAGATATCACTATGTCGACTATTGAAACACGCGACGGAACCAGGATTTTCTACAAAGACTGGGGGCCACGTGACGCGCAACCCATCGTTTTTCACCATGGCTGGCCACTGAGTGGCGACGACTGGGACAATCAGATGTTGTTCTTCCTTGCCAACGGTTACCGCGTCATCGCACATGATCGCCGTGGCCACGGTCGTTCGGACCAGACAGACCAGGGTCACGATATGGCAACTTACGCAAATGATGTTGTCGACCTGGCTGCGGCACTGGACCTCAAGAATGCTGTTCATATCGGCCATTCGACAGGCGGCGGTGAAGTCGCAGCCTACGTGGCCAAAGCTGAGCCCGGCCGTGTCGCCAAGGCAGCGCTGCTGGGGGCCATCCCACCCCTTATGCTGAAGACCGACGCCAACCCTGACGGTGTGCCGATTGAAGTCTTTGACGGGTTGCGTGCGGGACTTGCTGCCAACCGAGCGCAATTCTTCCTCGATGTGCCGTCGGGACCGTTCTACGGCTTCAACCGCGACGGCGCAGAAGTCAGCCAGGGTCTGATCCAGAACTGGTGGCGCCAGGGGATGATGGGCAGCGCATCTGCACACTACCAGTGTATCGCGGTATTTTCCGAGACCGACCAGACCGAGGACCTCAAGGCAATGAACGTACCGACCCTCGTAATGCACGGTGATGACGATCAGGTCGTACCGATCGTAAACTCGGCTGAGAAGGCGGTGAAGCTTCTGCCGAACGGAACGCTGAAGGTATACGAGGGCCTGTCGCACGGCTTCTTCGCTACTCACCCTGATCTGGTCAATCCAGACCTGCTCAGCTTTGTTCAAAGCTAAATTGATTGAAATGGAATTCTTGACGGGAGGGCAATGTTGCCCTCCTAAACAAATTTGGAGAACAAGATGTCAGATACAACTTGGTGCGGTAAACATCCGCACGACTGCGCACGCTTTCAGAAGCAGCGAGAACGAGAATGGCTCCATAGCCATGACATTGCGTTTGGGCCACTGGATATCGTCGCTGCAGCAGCGGTTGTGTGTTTGTGTGTGATCGCAATGCTTTGAGATGTTGGCTACGGCGTACGAACGAATTTAGGCAACACCGGGTCGGACGCAGTTCCTTGCCCGAAAGCTAGTCTTTGATGCGAAAGCAGACGTTCAGGACGGCTGTAGCATTTTTCAGTATGGGCTCATTCCGGGCCTTCGCTGCGTTCTGCACAAAGGTCCGCATCGCGGACCTTTCGGACGTTTGACCAAATGGAAGAGACGGCCCGCTGCGGTCATTAGCCCCGATTGCAGCAAATGGTTGAAATCTCTCTTTTACGTCGTTGAAACTTTGTCGCAATCTAGACAAGGCTGAATTGAATAGATTTCTGTTCTTTGACCCATCTTGGAAGAGTGGTGGGCGTTGGCGAACATCAGCAAGATGAATATGCTAACATAAATTACAATGATCGTTTTGTCCGTAATAAAAATCTAAAACCGATCTCGCCAATTGACACTTAGGTCATTTCTGAACTTATAAAGGAATCCGAAATGCGCTCAGTTTATATCATAACTCTACTCTCGGTGGGACTGATCATTTTCATTTCAGGCAGTGCAGCAGCAGCGACTCGCACGTGTATAATCACCCCTTATGATGGTAAGTCACTTAACGTTCGCGATAAGCCGAATGGTAAGGTGATAAATGCGCTCCGGTTTTGGCGGTTAGTTGATGTAGTTCGTGTGCGCAATGATAGCAAAGGCCGACCGTGGGGTTATGCGACCGGAAAATACAAAGGGAAAAAGCGAAATTGGGGTTGGGTGTTCATGGAAGAGGTAAGCTGTTCTAAACGCCAGAGGAAAAAAAACACCAAGCAATGCGGTTGGTGGGTTTTCTTGGAAAAAACGAATGTGAACGGTGCGGGAGATGTAGTTCTGAACCGTAGTGAAGCGAGTAAACTGGCTGACAAATATAACGGGACCGTTCACAAAGGTACCAGCTGGGTCAATAGTGAATGGGCTTTGTTCAACGATTCCGGGTTTGTGGTAACAGTAGGCCCCTATAACACAAAAGCTCAGGCCGAAAGGGTCGCATACACTGTTCCAACGGCAACAATTTCAAACCCTTGCAATGACATATATCTAGTTATTGAAAAGGGGTAACGCAAAAAATATCCATTATTAGGGAACTCTTTTAGTGTTACGAGAACGTAAGGTTTCTTCTTGGATAGTTCTACTATCGCTATTAATGTCTGTTAGTTTAACTACTTTTGTTGAGGCAATGGATTCTCCCGTTTTACAGCTCAATACTGGCGGACATACAGCACAAATCAACCGGCTAGTCTTTTCTCCGGATGGCGAACATTTAGTATCTGTTTCTGATGACAAAACAGCACGTGTCTGGGAGACACAAACAGGTAAATCAGTTCGGACATATCGCGGTCAAATCGGAGAGCACCGATCAGGCCAATTGTACGCCAGCGCAATGACAGACGATGGAAAGACAATCGCGCTAGCTGGATGGATTGGCGATGGAACCAGAAAACCATGCTGTGGCGATATTAGGCTGATTGATTTTGAAACAGGGAATATCATTGGAGTTCTCAAACAGCACAGGAATATTGTTCTTGATTTAGAATTCTCCGAAGACGGAAGATTTCTTTTATCTGCCGATCAAAATGGAGTCGCAATTGTTTGGGATCTAGAGACACAAAAAGGGATTGCAAAATTTGAGCATAGCTACGGCTTGTACCAAGCGATTTTCATAAATGACTACAGACAAGTAGTGACGAGTGGGTCTAACTCAGTCGTACACGTATGGGATATCGCAACCGGCGAAATCATCCACCGCTTAGATAAACATGATGCACATGTTTTTGCGCTTGTAAGATTAGACAATGAAACTTTTGCATCTGGTGATTTAAATGGGGACCTGAGGTTTTGGGATTCGCAGACTGGTAAACAAAGGTTTGAGAACTTGCGAGTCAACGGTCAGATTACTGACCTTTCGACTACTGCGAATGGGGATCACCTAGCTGTTTCATCTGTAGGTAAATGGGCTGGTCCAAAGGTTAATTTGATAAGCACCCATACGAGAAGCATTGTCCATACCTATGAAGACTTTGATAACACAATCAGAGGCATAGCAATTAACCCAAGAGGGGATCGCCTGGCAATATCTGGTGGTAGTGGGAACGAAATACACATTTGGGAAATCAGTTCAGGCCGGCCAGCACGCACATCTAATCAGAATCCGCTAGTCATTAGAGGTGTTGGTCGCCCAATAAACTCCGTCGGATTTGCCCCAGATGGCACATATATTGGTTGGGGATCTCAATACGAATTCAATGGCGAAAATAACCGAGGCCCCTTGGAGTTCAAGCTTCGGCTCCCCGATGCCCAAAATTATATGGGAAGCCCTGTGAAGCTTAGTAACGGAGAACAAAATGGCTTTGATCGTGCTCTTCAAGATTTTGGTGAGATCAGACTATCGAGGCAGAAGGGTTTCAGCGATAGACACTACTCAAAACTTTTGATCTCTGATTCTAAAAAAATTCTTGGTGAAAATGTCCGGGACGTCAACAATGGTTACTCTCATGTTTCCTTCTCATTTTCTGCGAATGGCGACGAGATTATTTCAGGAGGCGATCTCGGAGTTTTGGAAAAACTAAATCTAAAAGGAGACGGCTTGGGCAGATTCCTTGGGCACACGGGTGTTGTCCGTGCAATAACCGTTTCGGATGATGATCGATTTGTTCTTTCAGGAAGCCATGACCAAACCGTCAAACTTTGGAATCGTCAAACAAGAGAGTTGATAGTCACAATATTTCATTCTTCTGATGGGGAATGGGCCGTATGGACACCTCAGGGCTATTACATTTCATCACCGAAGGGTGACGAGTACGTAGGATGGCATATAAATAGAGGCCCGTCACTTTCTGCTGACTACACTACTGCATCTCAGCTAAAAGACCGACTCAGGAATTTGGCGGTGGTTGAAAAGGCTATACTCTACGCTTCTGCTGAGAAAGCAATCAAAGAATTACGTCCTAGGGATATTGGATTTGCAAAATTGCTTCAAAGAGGGCCTCCGCAAAATCTCGGATATGACCCTATAAAAGCACACGACATATCTAGGGATGGAATTTTGTCGCTCAATCTAAGATTCCTTGATGACCGTTTCCCAATTCGTAAAGTGGAAGCGTATATCAATCGAATCAACTATACGCCGGACAGACCGGAAGGTTTTCTCGATCCAAACTATGTAGTAGATTTCGAACAGACTCTGTTTTTGCCACTTGCGCTTGGAAAGAATGATATCAGAATTACAGTTCATACAAATTGGGGATCTAAATCCATTTCAATTGAAGTAATGAGCGACTTCGATGGATTGAAGAAGGACGAGGGAACTCTTCATCTACTTGCGCTAGGATCACAATCCTACCGATTCCTTGATAACTATGATTTGGAGTTTCCGGCTACTGATGCCGAGACTGTAGCCGAATACCTCCAGCAGAAGATGGGAAAAGGCTTCAAAGACGTTAAGACGGAAGTCATAACTATGAATAATGATCTCGGCGCAAGCGCTGAGAATATCAAAGCAGCTTTGTCCCGTATCGCCGATAGCAGAATTGAAGACACCATAGTACTTTTTCTGTCCGGGCACGGTGAGAGGGATGGTGACAGGTATCTGTTCTTGCCTGAGGATGCTCGAAGGTTCGGAAATGGCTGGGTTGAAGAATCGGTTATTGATTGGTCACTAATTCAAAATGCCCTTCAGATGGCAAAGGGTGAAAGGATTGTGTTTATGGACACCTGTTACTCAGGTAATACTTATCATCCTCGAATCATGAATGATGCCAGTGATGCCGATATTTTCCTTTTGACTGCGTCTGATCAGAACACTTGGGCAGAGGAAGACAAGAGTCTTGGCCATGGGCTGTTCACCTACGCTTTAAAACAAGGTATGGATGGTCAGGCAGACCGCGACAACGATGGTGTAATCCGCTTGTTTGAATTAGCCAGCTTCGTTTCAAAAGAGGTGATGTCTTTATCTGGTGGTGAACAAATTCCAACAATTACCAGCCAGATATCGAAAGACAGTATAATCGTGAGGCCTTGAGAAAAATAGTGCACTTTCTTACTGGCCTGAGTCTGCCCGTTTCTCCAACTCATCTATTGATGGATCTTCCTTGAGAATCCAGTCTTGAAACTCTAGAAGGTCGTTTAGTTTTTCCTGCTGCGATAAGAACTTTGCGCTTTTTATCCTAGTTCCATCTTCTGTCCATCTGGGCCCGAACAGCCTGACCGCAGCATACATAGTTTTGGCGGACAATTTGTCGACCCCGGAAGTAAGCATAGCATCAAAGAAAACACGGTGTGTACGCTGCCAAGTTTCCTGCATGGTATCACAGTAGCGGTCATGAACGACGGCAGCTTTCAGGTACTTTCCAGCAAATGGTGGGAACAACGACCAGGCAACGCGCGGAACTGAAGCACCATCGGTTTTCATACCAGCCGGAACTGTCCAAACTTCACCATTTTGGTCGATGAAGGAAAATTGTTCCGCAACCTGCAGGTTGCGTCCATCTGCAGTTACTTTTAGCACTAATGAACCTTCGAATTTGCCACTCGCTAAAGCACTGCTAGTTGGTGGAAAATTAGACACAAGGAGCAAAAGAAAAATTCGAATAATATTTCTCATCAAGAACCACTTCTTTCTGACATACTCCGCTGAAATACTATCATTTCTAGCCATGTAAACAAAGACTTGCATTGGAACTAAGCGGATTGCAGTTATTGGGGTAAATCATTCTAAGAATCCCCAAAAAAAATCAAACACCATCCACAAGACTGCGTAAACATGCATTTAGCGTCGTTTTTTACGATTATGTTTTTTGCAACGGATTACACATGTTAGAGCCGACTGAGCCCATACTGAACGACGCGAATAGTATGGGAGTAATTTTACCGATGTATACACTGTAGGGACATGTTAGCATTCTTTCAAGTTTGTTGCTCTGCTGGCCAACAATGGACACTCCTAAATCACCCCTTGAAAATGATCAAATAGTCATCGTCGCAAGGGTTATCTACCAAATTAAACCCGATCATTTCGCCAAAGGACTCCGCATCTCTCCTTGACGCAAAGGGTCCATGCGCAACAATAAATAGCCCTTCATGCTCCTGAGCAAGGTCAGACCAAGATGAGTTGGGCCATGTAGAAGCAGAGAAAACTATTCCGCCAAATTCAGACAACAATCTCTGAGCTACATTCCATTCGTTCTCTGGAATCCACAGATCCTCTTCAATCTTGTCTTCAACTATGAGCCACCAACCACATGATTGAGCGAGCAACGTATTGTCGTCTTTTGTATGCTGCGCACTTGGAGTGCCCAGTAATTTGGCAACGTCAGCTTGGCTCGAGTGAATTTCTAGAGAGAACATACAGACAGCGAGTAGTGCTATAGATTTAGGAATGTGGTACTTGGATCTGGCCAATGTTATCTCCCATCGAGAAATTGGACTTTGAGTGATAAGTTAGGAACGCCGCCAATTCGTCAATAGCGCAATGCCGAATTCCAATTTGAACGAACGTCGATATTGGGCTCGATCCGGACCTTTGCTGCGGCAAGCGCGCATGTCCGCTTTGGTCGAAACTTCCAATACCCGCCGTAAGTGCTTCGACGAGGTCAATTACGCCCGTGACTTGGATGATCGCGCCTTCGGAGCTAGCGGAGGAGCTTTACTACGCGCGAGACTTGAACCTAGAGCGAGTTGACTCTTGGGACGATATCGACGCTATCCGCATCAACGACTTGACAGTCGAGGATTTCGTAAGCTGCTCCAAATACGCCCGAGGGCAGTGAAGATACGAACCGGACGTTTGTTGAAGCCCGCATGCGGATCTACGGGAGTAGGTAGCTCCGCGCTCTCTCGGCGATTTTTTTGAGCAGGTTTAAGGGCTTCCGGGTAGTTCGTACTCGACAGGTCCGTCTTGCCTGTAGGGCAGCCACTACGCTGATCCTTGAGCAGGTTTACTCAACCTGAACGCCGTTGCTTTCGATCTATTTAAACAAGATCCGGCTTTTCGCTACAGGCTCCTTTGAAGATACGGGGTCTGATAGCACCTTTTCAGCGTACTCGATTGCCTCCTCGCTAGGTGTCATCATTTTCATGATTGCGTTAACATCGTTTTCCCAAATCTCTTGCCTTATTGCGCCGCTGTCCTTCATCTCCTTGAGCATCTCGCTGGTTGCTAAGCCTACGCTAGCTAGCTTCATAGTTGCTTCTAAGTTGGCTTCATCAGCGGCTCGTTTGACGTTTCTCGCAAAAGACACAACGGTAATGTGAGAAGCCGTTTCGGCTACACTGTAGCCGCTCTCAAGCGAGAGCAGGGCAACTCCGCAGCCGTACTCCGTGATATCGTTCCCGAGTTGGAAAACTAACTTAGATACTTCCCTGAGAGGTTCGAGCTCATCGTTTTGCGATTGATTGCTAGTCGGCTTGGTTGGTTCGACTCTTTTCGGCCTTCTTGGTTCGAATCCAATAGGGATCTGGGTAAAACCCGAACAATTGAGGTTGGTTCCAGTCAATTCCTTGAAACCTAGCGCGGCTTCCTCGGCGCACGGCATGCCACGTTCTAGTACGCTCCACATTTCTCGAGCGAATTCCCTATTAGAGGGAGCGTGAGCCGCCCGCGTTGTGTGTAGCCAGACAGCTACACCTGGGGCCATGGCCTGCAGACCTCTTTTTTGAAGGTCTTGGTATTGCCTAACAAGCTGAAGAGGGACGCTTACATCGACGGTATTGATAGGGTCGAGCAGGTCGAACGGGGCCGACAACGAATTCCGGAAATCAGTAGCAATTGCGACAACAAGCCCTAACTCCTCATCGTCAGCTCCCCTTAGCATGGCTATAAAGTGTTGAAGCTCAGCGCGTTGAACCTCATCGGCCTTCCTCTGAACTGCGCCCTTAAGCCACCCGAACACCATGTTAAACCTGCCGTCGCGAATACAATCGGTCTGCAATATCTGATTGTACTTTGAGGTAGGCTCGATTTAAACAGAAATCCCTCTCGTAGGTAGTAACCTGTAGGGCCACGGGTTCGCTGCGTGGGTCTTTCAAGCTTAGAACAATAGATATCCGCGACCTTCCTTTAGTGGCGTGACTACAACCGTAGCGCTGTAGTTTGGATATCCCTCATGACCTGCTCCCCTGATTGTCCGCATTCATAAGTTAGCGCTGTTCACGTTGTGATCCGTCATGGACTGTTTTGCAAATTCGTATGGTGTGAGCCCGTCGAGGCTCGTATGCGGTCGGTTCAGATTGTAGTCTATCCTCCAGTTTTCGATGATCTCACGAGCATAACGATAGCTTTGGAACAGGTGCTCGTTGAGACATTCGTCTCTCAAGCGTCCATTGAAGCTCTCGACAAAGCCGTTCTGCATGGGTTTGCGTGGGGCGATGTAGTGCCATTCCACGCTGCGATCCTGTTGCCATTTGAGCATGGCGTTTGACGTCAGCTCAGTACCGTTGTCGCTGACCACCATCAAGGGATAGCGACCACGGCGCTCCGCGATCATGTCCAGTTCCCGCGATACCCGGGTTCCGGAGATCGAGTTGTCGACGACAGTTGCCAGACATTCCCGGCTGAAGTCGTCTATGACACACAGGATACGGAACCGGCGTCCGTCAATCAGGGCATCGGAGACAAAGTCAAGCGACCACCGCTGATTGGCGGCTTGCGGCACAGCCATCGGCACCCGCGTTCCAAGGGCTCGTTTCCGGCCTCCACGCTTGCGCACCGTGAGACGCTCTTCCCGGTAGATCCGGTAGACCTTCTTCCAGTTGGCCTCGATGCCTTCGCGCTTCAGCAGCATGTGCAGCCGACGATAACCAAACCGCCTGCGCTCTGATGCCAGTTCCCTGAGCCTTTGGCGCAGGTCAGCATCGTCGGATCTCGTGGACCGATAGCGGTACACGCGCGGGTCGATACCGACCAGCCCGCAGGCGCGGCGTTGCGAATATCCCTTGGTCTCGATTGCCCAGCTCACGGCATTCCTCCTCAAGCCAGGCGTCAGAAGTTTTTTCCGAGCATCTCACGAAGCGTCGATACATCCATCATCGACTCCGCGAGCAGCTTCTTAAGTTTCGTGTTCTCTTCTTCGAGGGTCTTCAGACGTTTGGCCTCAGACACCTCCATGCCGCCGTACTTTGAGCGCCACTTGTAAAACGTCGCATCGCTGACGCCATACTTGCGGCATAGCTCGGCGGCTGAGATACCCGCCTGATGCTCTTTCAAAATGCCAATGATCTGTTCTTCAGAGAACCTGGATCGCTTCATCGTCTGTTTCCTTCAATTGGGAACAGACTAACCTCAAAACGAGGAAATTTCAGGGGAGCAGGTCACCTTTTCTCTTGTCGGTATGTGCGCTTATATCGTGCAAGATATAGTCGTGATAGATATCAATAGCGCGACCTAAAGTATTGTTCTTATTGTAAATTCATCGAATAGGGTGACTTTCAAGCCCTCTCGCGATTTTTAGTAGAGAGTGCGTTTCGCACTACAATTGGCTCAATAAGACAAGAGCGAAAAGCGCTCAAAGCAACACGTCAAAGAGGCTTAAATCAAATGGGACCAGCAAAGCCGTTCTGGCAGCCGGGTTATACCTTCCTTATCGACCTTCCGCCCTTCTTGAGATCATTCGACTCGAAGAGCGATCACGCGTTTATCGAGGAAGGCGACGAAGATCTTCACGAATGGGCTCCGAGCCTCTCCGATCTTGAGGAGATCAAAGGCAAGGCGGAAAAGGGCGACTTTCCGGCTCTAATCCTACGCCCGATCTCCTGGCTCAAAGGTTGCAAGACGACCGTGATGATCCAAAACACCGCCGAGAGCGTTGTCGAGAACGTCTACGCCCGCGATATCAACTTCGACCGCGTCGCCGCAACAGCCGGCTGTCGTATCGCGATCCTATTCGACGACCGCGACTTCGACGCGATCCCTTCTCACGAATTTGAGGCAGTCAAAAGATTGGGTGAGCAATGCAAACAGTCCGACTAATCGAAGGCGTTGTCGATATCGACTTCGAAACTCCGAGCGTTCTAACCGCCTACGAAAACTCCCTCCTAAGCGGCAAGCGCTTGCTAGGGATTACTGAAAAGACGGTAGGGCTCCATCCTTGGGCACCGAAGGGAGAGGAGCGGAGCGCTTTTAGGGCGAAAGTCGCTTGTACCCCAGGACCGGTTCGGATCGTTCGCCCTTGGTCTTGGCTTCAAGGCTCTAAAGATATCGTCGTTGTCTATACGACCAAAAAACGCGCAACCGAGGTTCAATACGCGATTACGCTCGACGACGCGACAATCGTCCGAGACGGCTTTTCGTCCTGGTATACGCTTCTCCAAGGTTACGAGTGGCACGATATCCCGAAGTCGAAATTCGCAACTATCGGGAAGATCCTCCGGAAGATCGAAGGCGTCGATAACCCCGACGACCTTACCGACAACGCCGGGGTAGCTCTCGATGATGAAGCGGTAAGGCTCAAGCTCGCAGGGGCGGGCTCGATCTAAATCGAGAAGACGACCGCTCCGGCGTGGTCTTCTTCCTACCTAAGCGCTGGGCTCCAACGAGCTCATAGAGCAGGGGATGCGCCTGCGAAAGCTCGGTCGGGCAGTCTCTCGACGTACAACTCGACAAGCTACGCGACTGTGACAAGATCTTCTCGGAGAAGGCTTCGGGCGTCGACGGATCGCGCCCTACGCTCACGACGTCCTCCTCAAGGAGGGTTGGACGTTTATCGGGCTCGACCCACTTTGTCGCCGCCGTACCGGCCTATTCGGCTCTATCGAAGGCGTTTCGAGAAGCCCGACCGATCCGAGAAGATACCCTCGATTACGAGTTAGAGGCTTGAGGCCGCAAAAGTCCTTCAAATTCTAAGTAGAGCAGCGCCTAATAGTTGAGTTATCATCGTCGTAGCAACCACCGTATATGGGGAGTGCGGCGTGTTTAACAGTCTTATTGGTTACGTCTTTACTAGACGGTCCGTGATAGTCGGCTGCTGCATTGCGACAGTATTGTTCTTCCTTATAGCATTTTCTCACGAGTCAACGAGAAGGTACGCGAATGAATCACTAATAAACGACATGACAAGGCCATACGCCCCTCGGCCAGACTTCTATCCATGGCAGTCGGCAAATGATAACTCTTCTTACTTGGAGGATTGTCCTGTAGCCGACTGCTGGAGGATGTTTGTCGATGATGTTTTGGATCGGTTTCCAGAAGGATCGTTTATCTACAACAGAATTACTGAATTGCGGCGAGGAAGTCCGGAGGATGTTGTCTTTAAGCTAAACTTGGACGGATCAGTCCATATGGAACTATCGGATCTTTTGAAGGGAGAAACGTTTTCAGGATTAACACCCGTTACAACTGAGATGTCGGTAACTCTGCGAGGGACGTCTGGACTAGAAGTTGTTGCTTATGGAAATGATCGCAAAACAGTTTCCCCTCTTGCGCCAACAGAATGGGCATGGAGGGTTGAGCCGCTAGATTATGCCGACACAGAGTTATTGACCCTCAGTGTTTTTGCCCACGTAGAAGAAGGTAGGGCCGTTACACTTCAAACCTTCGAAGATGAGGTAGAGGTCAAAGTGTCTCGCTGGCGCTTGGTGCAAGATTTAGCCAGTGCTATAAATCCGTATTGGGCATTTACCGTTGCTGCACTACCCGTAATGTGGAGCGGCTTCGTTTTTTTTAGAGATGAAAAGTGGAAGAAAGCTAAACCGGATCACGAACCCTACTCTCCGCCAAGCTCGCCCAAAAAAGACAAAAAGAAACCCCGCCGTTGAGCGGGGTTTTTTGATGGTGACCTGAGACCCCATCCTCTTCCGACTTAGCGCGGAGTCCTTCGGTTGATTTTTGACCTCATGCGGCCTGTGTTTGCAATGTCATTTTCAATGCGAATTCGTAGGGCGTGAGATTGCCCAGGGATGAGTGGGGTCTGTTTCGGTTGTAGTCGTCCTTCCATGATGTGATTTGGGATCTGGCTTCGGCGAGCGACGAAAACAGCGTTTCGTTCAGGCATTCATCCCTGAAGCTGCCGTTGAAGCTTTCAACGAATCCGTTCTGCATCGGCTTGCCGGGTTGGATGTAGTGCCAGTTGACGCCTGTCTCTTGACACCATTTGAGTACGGCCATGCTAGTCAGTTCGGTTCCGTTGTCGGAAACCACGGTGATCGGTTTGCTACGCAGACGGATGAGCGCATCGAGTTCGCGGGTAACGCGCAAGCCGGATAACGACGTATCAGCCACCAGCGCCAGGCACTCGCGACTGTAGTCATCGACCACGGCTAAAACCCGAAACCGGCGGCCGTCCGTAAAGGCATCCGACACGAAGTCCAGGCTCCACCGCTCGTTTGGTCTGCTTGGCAACATCATCGGTCGTCTGGTGCCCAAAGCCCGCTTCCGGCCACCACGTTTGCGGACTTGCAGCTTTTCCTCGCGATAGAGACGTCTCAGCTTCTTCTGGTTCATTCGGATGCCCTGGCGTTCCAGCATCAGGTGAATACGTCTGTAACCGAAGCGCCGGCGCTCTCCGGCAACCTTCTTCATAGCTTCACGCAGATATGCATCGTTAGGTGAAGACTTCGATACCGAACACTCGACCGGTCAATTGCCAAGACCGCACACGCCCGACGCTGGCTCACGCCGTGCGCTCCGCACAGGTGAGCCGCAGCTTCCCGTCTTGCACCGGGCGTTACCATTTTTTTGAAGCAACGTCCTTCAGCATGGCGTTGTCGAGCATGGCCTCAGCCAAAAGCTTCTTGAGCTTCGCGTTCTCGTCTTCAAGCGCCTTCAGCTTGCGGGCATCGGATACATCCATGCCGCCAAACTTGGCCTTGTATTTGTAAAAGGTGGCTTCCGAGATCCCATGCCGCCTGCAAACGTCGACCGTCCTCTGACCGCTCTCCTGCTCCCGCAAAATGCCTATGATCTGTTCTTCTGTGAACCTAGAACGCTTCATTCCGTCCGTCTCCTGATTGGGACAGACTCTACACTAAACTGGACGAGTTCTGGGGTCTCAGGTCACGAGAAATGCCGCCATCGCTCGTACAATCGTCTTTTTAGCCATCACGAAATAACCCCCTCAAAAGCAATACTCTATGATAATTGCATCGATGGAAAAGTAGCGCAACGCGTGTGCTCCATCGCTCTCTAGCGTGGCATAGTGCCGGGCGCTGGGCGGAAAATAGGCGCTAGGCTTGTTGCCAACGTTCGCACAGGGTCTGACAATAACTAACGAGCTAGAGGAGGTTTCTAAAATGACGAGTTCCGCAACGCTCAAGCCCACCTGGACCGAGATACTCCCGACGATCATTACCGCCCTCGAAGACGGCACGCCGCAAGGCAAGCAAACCGCCAAAGAGGAGTTGTTCCGAATGGCAAGAGCCGCCGATCTAGCGGTTGAGGCGAAAACGGTCCTTGGGCAAGAGCCGCTTATCGCTCTCTACGTTCCGAAGGATCTCGAGCGATAAGGTCTCGTTATTCTTCCGGCATCGCCAAGCAAAAGAAAGCCCCGCCAATCGAGCGGGGTCTTTTTGCCTCTTGCTTTGCGTCTAGCTACCGGTCGCTTTGTTGTCCTAGTCGTCGTCTACCGCGAAGGCTAGCTCGAGCTTACCGTCGTCTCGCCAATTGATCATAACGTCCGCAACCTTGTTGCCGGTCTGCGCCATTACGCGCTCAAACTCGGCTAGCGCCTCGAAACTTCTTCGTAGCTCTCAAAGCCATCCTGCTCGGCTAAGACACCCTCCGCTAATGCTGGCAAATGCAGCGGGCGAGACAAGCCCGTCATGCTGACGAAAGGCGAAGATTTCTATCCCGCGCCGGCAGAAGGTAGGGTTGCAGCGCAAAACATGAACAACTCTCCGGTTGGGTGTCCCGGATCAAGGGGCCGTGTCACACTGCACAAACAATGTCATCTATGTTCATGCAAGGTTGCTAGACAAAAAAGGGAGCAGTATCGATCCTTACGGTTGGCTATTCGTCTAATTTTTGACAAATGAAATCTTTATTAGGATTGAGTGCTGCAGATCTCAATGGGTGTACTATTCGCCAATGCCCCCCCAGTTGGAAGACACGCCAACAATTGGGAGTATCACCAAAGTGACGAGCTAGTACGGTGGGGAATGTTTCATATGTAGTAAACTTGGGCATCGACGATCTGGAAATGTATCCTTCTACACCTTCTGAGCGCCCACCCCACTTAATGTTAGAATTCTTGTTGGAGTCTGCTGAATTGCAATCTGGTGTAAGTAATGTCTTTGAGCTGTGTAATAACTGATAAACACTACTATTCAGTAAAACATCGCATTTATCATAGTTTGCTTGAAACTGTTGAACTAGATCAATAACCCGAGGCGCTTGTAGATTTGAAAGTACGGCAAGTGTACCTCGTTTTTTGGTTTTATCAAATTTGCAGACTAAGTAGTTATACTTGAATGGTTCAACGTCAATTTCGAGATTTTTCTTCCAAGCATCGTCAGAGCGTGTCGCGGGCAGATCATTAAATTCGTCAAGCTTAGAATCAGAACCTGAAACAGAATTTGGGTTACAAGCGATGTCAGTCGCATCAATTTCATATCTAATTTTTTCCGTAGTATTTACTCGCGGAAAATAAGAGATCGTAAGGTAAATCTTATTTCCATTTTCCGGAAGCTTAGCTTTAACAAGTGGAGCTCCATTTTCCGGAGAGCAATTTTCAAGCAAAGACTCTAGTCCAGTGTCAAAAAAACGATCTTCAAAAAACTCTTTTAATTTATAACTACTATCCTTTACAAAAGTTCGGCATATGTCATCCACATCAATATTGTATCTTCTATCGTTCCTTCTCATCGAGAAGGTATCGTATATGATGTGCCACTGATCACTAGATATTCTTTCTGATTTTTGCTTTTGGCACTCGTGTTGTCTAATGTAATTATAAAGCTTTTCTTCTCTCCACGACGATACCTCGCGGAAAATACCTGCTTCAACAATGCTCTTGCATTGAACCGCTGCATGGGAAATCTGAGTCTGAACGACTAACGAAAAAACAATTCCTACCCAGAAAAAACGTGCCACAAGACGCCCCTTTTAGTACCTAAGATTGCTTCTGTTTAAAATACAATTGGATTAAATGCTATTTGAGTTAGCATTTCAAGTTTGGTTTGTTTTTACGTTTTGGCGTGACAACGAGACTGAATTTTCAATGGCTCCAAACAAGCGGCGACAGTCATTTCAATACCGTTTGATAACTAGCTGGCTTGTTTCTAGCGTCGAAGGTGTCGTGAGTTAACCAAGGCTCGTCGCACCGAAAAACGCGTATAGCTGACGAAGGATTCGAACCACGTAACACGATCCACATTCGCGCCGCGCCTGCGCCGCTTAACACTCAACAGGATCTAGACCCGATTTAGGACTGAGTAAAATTGAGTAGTTTTTGAGTAAAATTGAATACTCAGACTCGTCTAAGAAATTGAAATATATAGATTAAAAATCTCAGGGGGAGACTCCCTTCCTCTCCGCCACTTTTCTCGACAAGTTTTTCCTCAGAACCATGCGACCCGTTTTGGACCGTCGCTCGGAACGCCGGCTTTGGTTGTCGGCAGCATTGGGTTCCGGACACGCAATCATGTTCGCCGAACCTTTTAACGCAGATATTGATGATCCGATCCATCTCGTCATGACGAACGCAGTGAGTTCAGTACAATACCCGGGTCAGATGTACTCCTGTCCGGTAACACGAAACGGTTCCTGTAGGGCACGTTGCCGTATGCCGACTTGTCATCCCTGCTGAAGCGCAGCGGAAGGCAGGGAACCAGTACCCCCTTGTTTCTCCAGCTCCCAAAACCTCCAGTCACACGGCGCACTAGATCCCGGTTTTGCCGCTTGCGCGCCAAACCGGGACGACAAATCCAGAAAACAAGTCGATATCCCAACTGGATACCGGACGGAGTACTGCCGCTTTCTCAGTGACATGAGTTCGACAGCAACTTCCAAATCGAACAACGATGGGTCAGATAGGGGAACACTTCGTGAGCTCGGTGACAAATGGACGGATGAAAAGCCCGCAGCGCATCTATTTGATCGCTTCGAGCGGCAGGGTGACTGATCTCAACCGTAGCGCCAACCGGAAAGCAGCCTCATGACTGGCATCGCCACTACGCCTCTACGCCGGACCGCAGTTGTAAGTCTGACCTGTTCCTTGCGCCGGCCCTGCACTAAGTCCGCGCAATGCCGGAAGGCGATCATACCCATGCGCCGCGGTGTCGTTGCATGGATGGATCGGACCAGCCGCACGAACGGATATGATCGCATCAACCGGATCTGGCCCTGAACAGGTGAGAGCTTCGCTGTGACGTCAACACAGCCGACAAGCTATCTGCTCCCATTCGGGAAATCTTCCCGGGTCTTGCCGCCGCATGCGCGAACCGCGATAGTCACGTGAGATGTGCGCGGAGGAACCATGTCCGACAAACGGGAATTCCAGTCAGTTTTCGACGGCTATGTCGCCTGCTATCGCGCCGGAGATGCAGCCGGTTGCGCGGCGCACTTTTCGCCCGACGCGGAACTTTTCTCACCCTACGGCCCGCCGGCTGTTGGTCGCGCGGCCATCGAGGCTGCGCATCTGGACTGGTTTGACGAAGACGCTGTAAACAAGAAGATCGACGTGGAGAGTGCCGGAAGCTCCGGCGATCTTGGCTGGTGCCTTGCGATATACAGTGAAGGCGCTGCCGGTCGTGGATGCTCGTTGAATGTGATGACGCGCCAGGCGGGCGGAAACTGGCTGATCCTGCGGTGCAGCCTGAACGAAATACCGGCGTAAAGGCAAACGGATCCATGAATGCCATCCAACTGCGGAAAAAGCCGATGCAAGTGATCTGCCGTCTCTCGTTCCTGGTTGTCCTGCTGGGTCTGGTGATGTTGCCAACCGGCCGCGCGCAGGCATCGCCGGAACAGGCCTTTGAACATGTCGTGTCGGTTCTTCCGGTCTGGCCCGGCCAGCAGCAGGGCGGGGCCGGTGCCCCCCCGGGGACAGCGCCTGAAGGCAGCGGCGTGGTTGTCCGGCCGGACATGATCGCCACCGCATTTCACGTCGTCGAGCCGGCGGAGCGTATCGATGTGCGTCTGTCCGACGGCAGGATCGTACCCGCCCGTCTCGTCGCCGGCGACGAGGCGAGCGACATCGCGTTGCTCAAGGTCGAGGCCGGGCTGACACCCATCGAATTCGGTCCGGTTCCCGGCCTTGCCGAACCCGTCTGTGCGATCGGAAACACGTTCGGTCTCGGGCTGTCGGTCACATGCGGTGTCGTGTCGGCCACAGCCGTCACGAACGCGGGCTTCAACGCGGTGGAAGACTTCATTCAGACGGACGCCGCGATCAATCCGGGGACGTCGGGCGGTGCCTTGATTAATAGGGACGGGCAGCTGATCGGGTTGGTCTCCGCCATATTCGCTTCCGACGCGGACGCGAATATCGGGGTCAACTTCGCCGTTTCCAACGACCTGCTGATGCGCGTGGTCGATGCGCTTTCTGAAAAGGGAAACGTGGACTACCTGACCGCCGGTTGGCGTCTCGGGCCTGCCGGCCGCGCGCAACTGGCCACGCTTGCGGCGCCGCAAGTCCGGTTCGTCGAGCCGGGCGGAGCCGCGGCAGGAGCGGGCGTTGAGCCAGGTGACCAGATCGTTCAGATCGGTGAGCGGCGCACACAAACACCCAGGGACGCGATCACCGCGCTGGCGCTGCTTCCGGCTGAAACCCGAAGCGTCCCGCTGGTGCTGCAAAGGGCGGGCGTCCGGAGCACTGTCAGCTTGTCTTTTGCCGCAGAAGCTGAGGAAGACGCGGTTTCCTCCGGCGCATCCGATCCCGAATGCCCGTATCCGGAAGCCGTCTGTCGTCAGCGCCAGGCGGTGTTCCCGATTTCCGCGTACGATCCCGCCGCGAGCGCAACGCGCATCGCCGTAGATCTCCTCGTCACCAACAGGCACGTGCTTGGCGATCGCCTGGAAGCAACGGTGCATACACCCTCCGGGCCGAGGACCGCACAGGTCGTGCCATCGGCCTATGAAGGCGATCTCGTTTTGCTGAAAACGGAAGGCCTGCCCGCGGAGGGCGCCGTGCTGGAGCTGGACGGGGCAGGTCCCGAAGCGGATCTCTTCTATGCGGTCGGCGCGGATATTGCGCGCCGCGAGATCAGGGTGTTTGAACCGGGTAAACTGATCATGCTCCCGGCAGACGGGGCGAAGCTCGGCCGGCTGCACGTTGGTGCACACATGCAGCCGGGCGTCAGCGGCGGAGCGCTCGTCGTTGAAAATGGCCGTTTGAGGGGGATTGCTGTCGGCGGCGGTGACAACCGCTTCGAGGCGATCCCGGTTTCGGCCGTCGAAGACCTGTTGCGCCGGCGCGACGACCCGGACGCGGACCGGATGACCAGACGGCTCGGCGTAAACTTCGCCGCCTGTGCCGCGGCCATCGAGAGCGCGGCAAGTAGCCAGAACCCGGCTGAGCAAACGGATCCTTTGTCGCGCGCGTGTGCGCGGTCCACAAACCATGGCCAGTTGCTGGAAGCCGGCCGTGTTCTCGCCCGTGCCGGCGCGTTCGAAGCTGCGGCGGATTTGCACGCTCAGGCGGTCGAACAGGTGCCGAATTCCATCAATTCCAGGCTGTCCCTTCTCGTATCCCTGCAGTTGGGGGCGCGGTTTGAAGACATGACGGAACACGCCCGCTGGCTGATGGAAGCCGCACCGGACGACCCGCAGGCGCTTCGCTTTTCCATCCAGTCCGGCGTCTGGGGAGGTGATCCCGAGCTTGCCGAGGAAGGATACCGGGCGCTCCTGAAAGCCGACCCGAGGCAGGCGCAGGCGGCAAGGCGCTTCATCGATGCCGCTCCGCCAAGACCGGAACGCCGCTGACCGGTCAGTCGGCTTCCGGGTCAGGGATCCAGCCGGCCGAGACGAGCCGTTCCTGCTCGAACGGAGAGGGGACGGCGCGCTCCAGGATCCTGGCTTTCAATTCTAAAGCCGTGAGATCAGGTTCTTCGACCAGCAAACGGGCGGCAAGCGCAGCGAGCCGCGGCACGGCGTAGCTTGAGCCGGATGCCACGCCGGATGCACCGCGAAAATCCGTCACCTCCATGTTTTCGGCGGGCAGCATGAGGTCGACGCTTTGCGCACCCCAGTTGGATCCCTGCGCGAGGCGTCCGAATGCATCTGCGGACGTGACCGTGAGGATGTTGTCGAGGCCGAGCGCCGCCGGATAAACGGGATTGGCGTCGATGTCGCGGCCGTCGTTTCCCGCAGAGACGATTGCCAGGATATCCTGATCCTTGAGCGCAGCCGCGAATGCGTCCCAGTCCTCGGATTTCCTGCTGCCAAGGGGCATGGCGAGGATTTTCAAACCATTTGCGAGAGCATCGCCAACCAGCTCGGCCATGCGCGCCATGTCGGGTCTTGGATAGCGGTAGGGAACCAGTGATGCCCGGGGTGCTTCGCGCGCAACGATCGAGGCGACTGCGGTTCCGTGACGGATCGGGAGAAACGCACCACGGGATATATCTCCGTCGTAGGGCCACGGATCAAGATCCCAGTAGTCGTATCCGACGGGAACCCCGTCGGCATTGCGCGCAAGCCGGTCGCGGAAGAGAGGGAGGTCATAGGCGAGACCGGAATCCACCAGGCCGATGCGCACCCCACCGGCATCCTCGCCGGGCGGCCAGGGGGCCTGAAGCGTTTCCGTCCATCGCAGCGTTTTCAGGTCTCCATCCAACTGATCGAGAAACACCCAGGGATCTTCGCCGTCTCGAATTTCACGTGCAGAGCGCACAATGCAGCTGCCATCGGCAATCGCCAGAAAGCGTGACTGGAGCGTCTTGCCGTTCTGCAACGCCACGGAGGCACGATACTGGCGCAGGGTGCCGTTTGAAAGGCGCGATTGCAGCGTGAGTTCGTGGCCTTCAGGCAGCGCAAAACGCATCAGTATCCGACCGGGAGGTCCGGTCGGCGGTTGCCTTGTATCTTCCAGCAACCAGCTGCCGGGCAGGTCGTTTTGCACGGCCAGTCCTTCCTTGCTTGGATCATCGCAAACGCGTTCGATCGCGAGGGCAATCCAGTCGCGGGCATCTTCAGGAACTTGCGCAAACGCAACGGTGGACAGTGCGCTTAGCGCGCACATCCAGGGGAAAATGGCCCATCGCCTCTTCCGGTCTGCCTGGAGCATGATTGCAGCTTCTGCAGTCTCGAGCGCAGGAGCGAGATGGAGGCCAGGTTTCACCAAGCCGGTTGCCTCGCTGTTCTTTGGAACAAGTTCATTCGTCCGAGAGAATTCTAGGTGATGGACCCATAAATGAGATTGAAATGGTTTGAGGCGGCTTGCTTCTCGTCTAGGAGCGGAAGCGCAGGAAATGTCCCTCATTTTCAAGCCTTTCGCAACGCCGAGGAGGAGCAAGCCGGTCAAATCCGAAGGACATGGAAAGGGCGTCACCCCGTGGCGTCAGCGTGCTTGACCGGGCAGGAAGCCCGCTCTGCACACCCTTCCTAACGGGATTTCGCCATTTCGCATGCCATTTCAGTTTCATTTATGGGTCCATCACCTAGGGCGCGCGAAGCTTTGCGTCCATGCCGCGGAAAGCGCGAAAAACCCGCCTGCCATGTTCAGTCGCGGCAGATCGATTTGCGGGAAGAGAAGCAGAGAATTCTTCGGCGGCAAACAAAAAGAGCCAACGGCTGTCGCTGGCTCCATTGTGAGACAAGTTTTGTTGGTTCGCCCAAACGATTCAGGGCAAGGATCAGTACCCCTTGCCCCTGAAAAACTCCTGGATCACGGTGCGCATGATGATTTTCACATCAAGAACAACAGAACGAACTTCAATGTACTTGAGATCGTAATAGAGGCGCATGGAAGCTGCATGGGCTGTCTTGGTTTCGCCGCGGAAGCCTTCAACCTGAGCCAGTCCGGTGATCCCCGGTTTCACGCGATGACGCGACTGGTAGCGAGGATCGAATTGCTCGTAAGGCACGCCGTTCGCGAGCATCCCGGGAACGTGCGGGCGCGGACCCACAAGCGACATCTCACCCTTGAGAACGTTGAGCAGCTGCGGCAGCTCGTCGAAATTACTCCGGCGCAGGAATCTTCCGATCGGGGTGATTCTGGGGTCATTCTTCACGGTCTGGATGACACCGGAATGATCGCATTGATCGACATACATCGACCGGAATTTGTAGGCAATGAAGGTCTTCCCATCAAGCCCGTGCCGATCTTGCCTGAACAAAACCGGTCCTTTGCTCGTGGTTTTGATCGCAATCGCAAGAACAGCAAAAAGCGGAGCGAGAAAAATAAGACCGAATGTTGAGCCGAAAAGATCGAGGCCACGCTTTAGAAAACTTGAGGTCTGGGCGGGATCCGCTCCCTCAATCGCTTCTCCCAGATCCGTATTATGCAATCCATAAACATTGTCTGTCATAATTAAAACTCTGAGTTTATACTGCAAATGCTCGCCAAAAAATGCGAGCAAGAGACATCCTGTGAAATTACCTCACCACTAAAAAAAACCGTGGTATCCATAAATTTGGTTAATCGGACGTTAATTCAATGTGCGGCGCAGTGCAACCTCATTTTTTCCGTAGGTTGTGCGGCAAACAAAATCTGTTCGTCCATTCAGTCAATTAGGTTATTTCCCTTTTTCGTAATTTTTGACGATGCCGTAAAAAGAGGGACCCTGAGGTGCTATCGCTTGCGCCTTCGTTCAACCCCTGAGGTCAGGTCCGCACGCTTTCGCGATTGAAGAACCGCATCAGAATCGGGGTGCTCTGCGGAAGTGCGCGGTCGCCTCGGTTTTCGTTCATCGGGCGCGGGGGCTTCTTGCCGGAAACAAGGTAAGCGTTCCGTTTTGGTGTGAATTTCGACCGAGCATCGGGCAACCGTCTCCATCAAAGCGTGGCCGGCAACAGCAAACCAGCGGCACCAACGCCTCACGCAACCCGCTGGACGCTGCCGTTACGCAGAGAATTAGTTAAGATTTTCGTCGAATTTACCACAAACCCAACAGGTCGAATAAATCTTGTGTTTTCTGCCGTCGATATCGGTATAGTCGCCGCGAAAAAATAGATTGAAGGGCTGCTGTTAGCCGGTCATGCGAACCTGTTCATTGGGCTTGTTGACCAGTGAGTTTCAGCGTCGCCCGGAGCACGTAGCCTCTTTTGATACCTGCTCTGCAAAGTTTGTTTTGAGGTCAAAATGATTGTCGATGAGACCGGATTGCCCGGTGTTTTGCAGATAACACCCAAGCGGTTTGGCGATGACCGCGGCTTCTTTTCCGAAAGCTGGAGCAAAAGAGCATTTGCCGATATCGGTGTGAATGTCGAATTCGTGCAGGACAATCATTCCCTGAGCAGCGCCAGGGGCACTGTCAGAGGGTTGCACTTTCAGGCACCTCCGCACGCTCAGGCCAAACTTGTAAGGTGCGGCCGCGGCCGGATATTCGATGTTGCTGTAGACGTGCGCCGTGGGTCTCCGACCTATGGCAACTGGTTCGGGACTGACTTGAGCTTCGAAAACGGCAAGCAGCTCTTTGTGCCTGCAGGTTTCCTGCACGGTTTCATGACACTCGAACCCGACAGCGAGATCATCTACAAATGCTCCGACTTTTATGCGCCCGAATGTGACGGGGCGGTGCGTTGGGACAGCTGTGGGATCGAATGGCCGCTTGCGGATATCGAGCCGGCACTGTCTGAAAAGGATGCAGCAGCACCAGGTCTTGCTGCGTTCGAAACACCTTTCGACTATTGAGGGATTTGATGAAGATTCTTGTCACGGGCGGAGCGGGCTTCATCGGCTCAGCCGTAATCCGACTTGCAGTTCAGCGCGGACTGAACGTTGTCAATCTCGACGCGCTCACTTATGCAGCCTGCCTCGACAATGTCGCGATGGTTGCTGACAGCCCTCTTTACGCATTTGAGCAGGCGGACATTCGCGACAGAGAGGCCCTGAAGCGGATATTCGCGGAACATCGGCCCGACGCGGTCATGCATCTCGCCGCAGAAAGCCACGTAGACCGGTCTATTGACGGCCCGTCCGACTTCATTGAGACCAACATAACCGGTACGTTCAACATGCTCGAGGCATCGCGGACCTATTGGCAGGAAGCCGGCAAACCGGAAACCTTCCGCTTTCACCAGATCTCGACGGATGAAGTGTTCGGATCGCTCGGCGACACCGGCCTGTTCACCGAGACAACGGCCTACGACCCGCGCAGTCCCTACTCGGCGTCAAAGGCAGCGTCGGATCATCTTGTGATGGCGTGGCACGAAACCTACGGGCTTCCCATTGTCCTGACCAATTGCTCAAACAACTACGGACCGTATCATTTCCCCGAAAAGCTCATTCCCGTCGTCATTCTCAACGCACTCGCCGGAAAGCCGATCCCGGTCTACGGCAAGGGTGAGAACGTGCGCGACTGGCTTTATGTCGAGGACCATGCGGACGCGCTGCTTCTGGTTCTTCAAAAGGGCAGGCCCGGACGGAGTTACAACGTCGGCGGCGAAAACGAGCGCAGGAACATTGACCTCGTTCGGACGATCTGTGGCCTGCTCGATCAGAAGCGTCCGAAGGCCGAAGGCTCATACGCCGACCAGATCACCTTCGTCACCGACAGGCCCGGCCATGACATGCGTTACGCGATCGACCCGACGCGCATTAGAGAAGAGCTCGGCTGGAAGCCGAGCGTGAATGTCGAGGAAGGCCTGGAGAAGACGGTCGAGTGGTATCTTGGCAATGAGAGCTGGTGGCGGGCGTTGCAGGATCGCAAGGGCGTAGGCCAAAGGCTCGGCGTGAAAACGGATGCCAAATCATGATGCTGGTCTTTGGTTCCTCCGGACAGGTGGCAACCGAACTCCGGGGGCTGTTGCCGGATGCGGTGTTCTGGGGGCGGGAGCAGGCCGACCTCTCGACGGACCCGGATATCGGCCGCATGATTGAGGAAGCCCGCCCGGATGGGATCATAAACGCGGCCGCATATACCGCCGTTGACAAGGCCGAGGACGAAGAAGCCCTCGCATTGCAGATAAACGCAACCGCTCCCCGGAAGATGGCGGAAGCTGCTGCAAGGCTTGGAATCCCCCTGGTTCACATCTCGACGGACTATGTCTTCGACGGGGCTGGCGAAGAGCCCTTTGTGCCCGGAGGAATGACCGCCCCGCTTGGAGCCTACGGACGCACCAAGCTGAAAGGCGAAGAGGCAATTGCCGCCATCGCGCCGGACTACGCGATCCTGCGCACCAGTTGGGTGTTCTCCGCACACGGTGCGAATTTCCTGAAAACCATGCTGCGCCTCTCCGAAACGCGGGAGCATCTTACGATCGTTTCAGATCAGGTCGGCGGGCCGACGCCGGCTTCAGCGATCGCCGAAGCGTGCGTGAAAATTGCGGGGGCGCTTAAAGACCAGTCCTCGAAAACCGGCATCTACCACTTTTCCGGCGCGCCGGATGTGAGCTGGGCGGATTTCGCGCGTGAGATCTTCAGGCAGGCGGGACGAACGGTCAGTGTGGAGGATATCCCGACCTCGGCCTATCCGACGCCGGCACGCCGTCCTTTGAATTCCCGGCTGGATTGCCGGTCGCTATCCGCATTCGGGCTGGACCGGCCGGACTGGAAGGCGGGCATTGCAGATACTTTGGCTAAACTGGGTGTAACCTCATGACAAATCGTAAGGGCATTATTCTGGCCGGGGGATCCGGCACGCGGCTGTTTCCGCTGACAATGGCTGTCTCCAAGCAACTGATGCCGATCTACGACAAGCCGATGATCTATTATCCGCTGTCCGTGCTGATGCTGACTGGCATTCGGGAAGTTGCGATCATCACAACCCCGGAGGATCAGCCGCAGTTCAAGCGTCTTCTGGGCGATGGCAGCCAGTGGGGCATGCGTTTTGAGTACATTGTCCAGCCGTCGCCGGATGGCCTGGCGCAAGCCTATATTCTCGCCGAGGATTTCCTTGACGGCGCGCCGTCCACAATGGTGCTCGGCGACAACATCTTTTTCGGCCATGGCCTTCCGGAGGTGCTCGCTGCAGCCGACAGCCGCGCAAGGGGAGGGACCGTGTTCGGATATCACGTTGCCGATCCGGAGCGGTACGGGGTCGTGAAATTCAGCGATGAGGGCCTGGCGGAAGAAATCATTGAAAAACCGAGTGTGCCACCCTCGAACTATGCGGTGACGGGCCTTTATTTCCTCGACAGCGATGCGCCGCGCCGCGCACGCGAAGTGAAACCATCCGCGCGCGGTGAGCTGGAAATCGTCTCCCTGCTGGATACGTATCTGCGCGAAGGCGCGCTGAACGTGGAGCGCATGGGCCGGGGCTTTGCCTGGCTGGACACGGGAACACACGAGTCCCTGCTTGATGCAGGTAACTTCGTAAGAACGCTGTCGGTTCGGCAGGGCATGCAGTCAGGCTGTCCCGAAGAAATTGCCTATGCCAACGGCTGGATCGACCACAACAAGCTTCTGGAGCACGCAGAGCTGTTCGGGAAAACGGATTACGGGAAGTATCTGAAGGCGCTGGTGTAAGACAAGCGAGTTGTGCGGGAGCTTGCCTGAGTTTCGCTCTTGCTTGATCGAAATCGGTCTGGTGGTTCGTTCGGTGGCAAATCGAGACACCTGCCGGCAGCACGTTGGCAAAGCGGATCACACCTAGGAGCCATGCAGGTGAGGCGGAAGAAGTTTGTTCACACTCATCGATTACTTTGTCGGGCGCGAAGTTGAGTGGATCCTTCACACGTGATCGCACCGTACCGTCGGCGGTCTGGCGGCTTTCGCTGCAACCATTCTTGCTCGGTGTATTCGGGTGCAGGAAATGACGTGTGACCGAAGCGGATCGATAGTTTTCGAAGTTTTTTTGATTATGAAGGATCTCTTATGGCTTCTTCGGATAAATTGAGGGTGAATATTGTAGTTCCCTGTTACAACCGGGAAACAACGGTCAAAAATGCAGTAACCAGCATCCTTGAGCAAGACTATGATCGCTTCAATGTGATTGTAGCGGATGATAGATCGACTGACGGCACATTGAGCGTGCTTGAAGCAGTCTCCGATGAACGCTTGGCAATTACCTCCAACGAGGGTCCAAAGGGAGCTTCCGGCGCCCGAAACTGGGGCGTTGCGCAGGGCTCTGCCCCCTTTGTCGCTTTTCAAGACAGCGATGACGTTTGGTTGCCGGGAAAATTGTCGAAACAGATGGCTCGTCTCGAGGCTGATGAGAACCTCGTCGCCTGCTACTGCGCCATGGCGATTTTTGCGGACGGCAAACAAACCGGTCGCATTCCCTACGGATTGACCTCCAGATTTGAAGGCGACATTTCTGAAAACGTCTTGCGCGATAGCTTTATTTCCGCACAGACAGTCATTATCCGGCGAGACGTTTACGAAAAGGTCGGAGGGATGGATTCTGACTATCGATCCTTGAACGACTGGGAGTTGATGATACGAGTCTCTCAAGAGGGGCCCATCGCGTTTGTGGATGAGGTTTTGGTTGAGCAACACATGTCTTCAAACTCTTTGACGCACCTAAAGTCATCCAGGCTAAGATCACAGCAAATGATCGTCGAAAAACACGAGGCGCTGTTGGAGCCGTATCCCGAGATATTTGCGTTTCATCACAACCGCATCTCTGGCGCTTTGTGGGAGGCTGGTGACGTGGTGGAGGCCCGAAAGCATGCAAGAGAGGCAGTGCGACTGGCGCCTTTCAACGTGCGTTATCACGTCAAGAATCTGATATTGAGATTTAGGCGAAGCAATGCGCAGCGTCTGAAGACATGATGTTTTCAATCTCGAACGATTGACGATTGGGACCGGTATATTTGATGGGAAACGAGACAGTTGACGGATTAGACACGAGCACAGCTCAGACCCCATAAAAGGTTGATCCAGACTGCGGTCGGTTTTCCAACTTTGAATCGGTACATGTTCATGTCTCGTTCTTGCCTAGCCTCGTCCGAGACCTTTGTGCCCTCCGTCTGCGCGCTTGCGAAATGCGTTCGCGGTTGCTTTGATCGACTGTCTCGGCGGCCTCATCGTCCACTTTAGCGTCAACGGTCCAAAGGCCAACCCCAAGAACAAACATGTAGCTCACATAGGTCGCATTCCAGAAATGCACCGACAAGCCTGCCACGAGCAGCCCAACAAGGGAAAACAGATAAGCTTTGCTACAAAGGTTGATGCCGTGCGATTTGGGTTTCTGGCTGGCAACGGCATAGAACGCTGCGGCAAACACGAACAAGTTGAGGAACAGGCCCGGAAAACCGTATCGCACACCCGGGACGAGCCAATACATGTCGATACTTGCGCCGAGCCAAAAGGGACGTGCCCATTCATTCGGCCCATGGCCGAACATCGGGTAGTCCAACATGGACGCGTAGCCATAGTTGAAGATGTTTATCCGTGCCCATGCATTGCCGGAATTGAATGTAAGGTAACGGAAAGCCACCTCAATCGGAGAGGAATTGGCAAAAAGTGCGACCACGAAATAGACAGACAGCAGGCCAGTGATCAGGATTATCCATTTGCCGCGGATAGATTTGAAAATTGCTCCCCACGCCATCAACCCGAGTTGCGCTGCCATGCCCGCAAGTGGACCGGACGACAGCGAGGTGAAACCGGCCAGAAAGACAAGTACAGCATTGGTGACGCGGCTGAAAAGTTTGTTCTCCGGCGCGCTGAGGTAAAAAATGATTGAGAAGAAAGCAAAGCAGAAGACACCAAGCAATATTGGGTGGTCGAAAGGCCCCTGCGCCCTATCGAGGCCTAATCTAGATTCATGATCTACGTAAGGGAGTGTATTCAGTACCTTTCCCAGTAAAGAGATTGGCAAAGAATTTGCCGTCAAGTTTTCAAATATTCCGATCGGTATCAATATGAGGATGATTACAAAAATGAACTTTGCAAATGCAATGAGTTTTTGTTCACTATTGATGTAAATCCTGGCCATGAAATAGGGTATGAGAGTCTCGATTGAAAATATTGTGACCGGCTCTATGGACTCGAATATTCCAAACCAGAATATGACGCACAACGAGCACCAAAAAACGTAAGTAAGTAGTATGTAATCGACAAGGTACTTTTTCGTGTATAAAAAGTAATTATATGCAACGGGGGCTGCTGCAAGAAGAAGTACGAGGCGATATGGTAGTAGAGTTACCGGGCCAAGATTTATTATTACCGGGAAGAGGAATGAACTGAAAAATACTATTACAATTATTGACAGTTTACTGTCGGATAAGAGGTTGTTTTTCGTTGAAATTCGTGTCGACATTTTTATCTCAAAAAATACTCGCGCGATAGACCGGTTCAAAAATTCTCACTTAAGTTTCTCATAGCTTTTTTGTTCTTACGTTGCCAACAGACGCTCTTGGTGTTTCTGGGTGTTTTGGCGCTGATTCAGGTTTTGTATTATAGGATCTTAAGCGTTTTTCTTCCATTACCATGCTGTCGAACCGATGCTGATGGTTTGTCGAATGATAAATTTGGTGCATCGGGATGATGGTCTCCGGTGCTGTGGGCGATAGCCCGAGGTGCAGTGTGGACGCTTGGTATTGTCGTGGTTCCTGCATTGCTCAATCAGATTTTGTGCATCCTTGAGGCTGCGGACGATTTTACCATTGAGCAACTCATCTGCGTGAACCGGTGCCGTCCCAAGACGCGACAGGTTCGACGCTCCGACACGTCGAGATGTTGACGGATATGATTGATGCAGGCTTGACGGCGGGCGGGGCTCCAGAGCTAGGGGATTTGCCGTTGCAATCACGCCACTGCTGCTACCAAGGGCCTTTGGGATGTTCCTCGGGCAAAACGTATGGTTCGCCCCAGCGTGATAGGTTCGGATCGTCGGGATCGCGCTCCGGGCAGTGCTCGGTCGCTAGAGCCGCTTTTGTGTTGACGAGGCATCGGCAGGAACTGCAGATTTTGGCATCCTTGCCGACGAAAACCTTGGCCCCACGGTAGATCAGGTCGTCCGGGGCGTCCGCCAGGAACGAACAGGCGTTGCAGGCCGCCAGTCTTGTTTCAATTTGCCAGGGTTTGGCATGCTCCAATCCTGCCATTCCCCACTTCAGCAATGCGCCTGCGGCTTGCGCTGCTACGCTTTTTTCGTTGTTTACCACCGACTGCGCTGCTTCGGTGGGTTGTCCGTGTACGCGTAGACTTTCGGCGGACTCGAGAACTTGATCCCGCAACTCCGGCATCTTTCGCAAGGACACAAGCGCCCGTGCATAGAGGGGGTTGTCGAGCGCGCGCTGTGTGGCTGCTTCGGGAGCCGGGCCCGAAAGCTCCAGGTACGCCCCCAGATGCGCCGCGGCGTCGCTCAGGGATGTCGCCTTCCGGACCTCTTCTGGCAGGAAGTCGGTCATTTGGGTGGGGTCAGTCTCTTTCTCGCTCAAAATGTACCGCCGCTGTGATGTAGGATTTTGTTCTCGATCATAGCAAGATAGCATGACGAGCTTAAACAATGCATTTATAAGCAAGTCCGATTTGAATGGGGGCTATTGATCAACCCCGCTTGAGCGGTCCGTTTTTATTATGAGTGTATGGCCGGGATTTGGTCCATCGGAATGATGGTCTCCGGTGCCGTGGGCGATAGCCCGAGGTGCTGTGTGGACGCTTGGTATTGTCGTGTTTCCTGCATTGCTCAATCAGATTTTGTGCTTTCTTGAAGTCGCGGACGATTTTACCATCGAGCAACTCATCTGCGTGGACCGGTGCCGTCCCAAGACGCGACAGGTTCGACGCTCCGACACGTCGAGGTGTTGACGGATATGATTGTCGGAAAATCAGAATGAAATGAAAGTGATTTACCCTTTTTTAATTTTCATTAAATTTTGATTAACAAACCGATACGTTTGGAGTTAAAATAAATCAACACCAGGCTTTTGATTTGTCTGCGTGGCGCACACTTCATTTTTATTGTGTAACAGATTTGTAGGGTTAAATTGTTATGTCTGGACCTCTTTCGCTCGATGGTTTTAGCGACGAACTTGTTGTAGCTCGCACTGACCTGACGGGGGGATCGCCGTTCTTTCTCCCAATCTCTATGGCGTTTCTTCCCGACAATCGGATGCTACTGCTATCCAAGGATGGTGAGATCCGCATTGTAGATCCAGAGTCTGGCCGCAGCGAAATCTACATGACGCTCTCGAATATCGATGCGGGGCAGGAACGCGGGCTTCTGGACATCACACTAGATCCCGATTTCGCCAACAATGGCTACATCTATCTCTATTACACACCAGACAGCCCGGAAAATGCACGCATCGCCCGTTTCCAGCATCAGGAAAACTCAGGCGGCCTTACCTCTATCGCAGATGTGTCGAGCGAGTTTGTGGTTTGGGAGGACACGGACGGTTATTTGGCTTGCTGTCATTATGGTGGCGGCCTTGATTTCGGCATTGACGGCAAGATTTGGTTGACCACCTCTGACAAGTTTCAGACCACAACGCCCGGCGAAGGCTCCGGCGGCGGTGCGGATCTGCCGGTGGATCTGACCAGCTCGTCGGGGAAGATCATCCGTGTGAATTCCGATGGCACGATCCCAGACGGCACCGATGGATGGGCAGCCAATCCGTTTATTGACGGAGCCGGTGGCAATGACGACTCGATTTGGGCCTACGGACTCAGAAATCCGTTCCGAGCCCGTTGGGACGAAGAATATGGAAATTTCTATATCGCCGAAGTCGGTGGCAACCAGCAAAGCCTTGCGCATGAAGATCTCCATATTGGCGGACTCGACCAAGCTGGAGCATTTTACGGCTGGCCATATTACGAAGGCACAACAAATACGCTCGTAAACGACAATTCGGACCGGAATGATCACCCGGCTCCCGATAGTGACCCGGGCAACGCAGCTGAGGGAGATTTTTACTCCGCACCGATTTGGAGTTTGCCGCACAATGGCGTCGGATCATCCATGACCGGAGGTGAGGTCTATCGCGGTGATCTTTTCCCGACTGAATGGGACGGTGTCTATTTCTACGGCGACTATACCCGGGATTATATTCGATATCTCGTGCTTGATGAAACTGGGACCCAGGTCCTTGGTGACTACGACTTCAAACCATCGACGGAGTTGCCGGGAGACACCGCTGAAGTCGTAACGATCAATGTCGGTGCGGATGGGGCTTTGTACTACGGAATGATCGTGTCCGGCGAAGTGCGACGCGTGACCTTTGGTGACAACAACGCGCCGGATATCATCAATGCCACGTTGTCCGAGACCGTCGGCGATGCGCCGCTCAACACGCAGTTTGATGCAACGCTCACTGACATCGACGGCGACGTTCTCAACTACACCTTGAACTTCGGCGACGGGAACATTATCACGGGTAGTACGGCTGCCGGTAACCCGATCTCTGTTGCAAATGAGTACACGTCCCTCGGAACCTACTACGCTTCCTTGACTGTTACTGACGGCATAGCAACGACTTACTCCAATTCGTTTGTCGTCGAGGTTGGTGACGCAGCAGTCAACGATGTTCCTGTTGTTTCCAACGAAACAATCGACATCGCAGTTGCGGAGACAGCTGAATCAATTCAGTTCAGTGCAGATCTGTTCGACGCCGATGGCGACACTCTTTCCTACACGTGGCATTTCGGTGATGGCAACACTGCTACCGGCACGGCTCAATCCGGGGATACCATTGTCGCCTCCCATTCGTACGCGCTCCAGGGGAACTACACCGCATATCTGGAAGTCAACGACGGTGAAGCGACGGTACAATCAACGAATATCAGCGTCCAGGTGGGCATACCCACGGAACTCCAGATCTCCAATGGTTTGGTGCTGTTGCTAGAGTCGGACATCAAGATTGGTTTGGAGGACGGAGATCGCGTCGTTTCCTGGCTCGACGGTTCGGGCAACGGGAACAACTTGTCCGCTCAAGGTGATCCACGTCTCGTAAGCGATGCAACACCGTCTGGCCAGCCGGCTATCGTCTTTGACGGCATTGAAGATCTTTTGGAGCGAAATGATAGTACGGAAACGATAAGCGGAATCCCCGCCGGTACAGGTGACCGGACGATGTTCTTCGTGGTCAACTACGTCGACGACAACGAAGTCTCTTCGGGTCTCGTTTACGGCGATGGTGAGCAGAATGAAGCCTTCGGTTTGGTTACCGCGAGGGAGGACAATCTCCAGGTACAGGGCTTTGGCATCGCAAATGACTTCGACTCCGGCGTAAATGGGCTGACACAAGGCTGGATGGTGCAGTCGGTTGTGCTGAGCGAAAATGTGTTCACCCACTATTTGAACGGGACGGCCATTGATAGCGGTATCCATATCTTCAATACCGATCTCGAGCGGTTGCTTATCGGTGGCGAAATCAAGGATAAAGGTCAGTCCGCGTTGGAAGTTGGGGCGGCGCTGATTTACAATCGCGCGATTTCCGACATTGAGCGCCAGCAGATCGAAGCGTTCCTCCAAGAGAAATACATTAATGGAACTCCTGATCCGAACAATTCGGCTCCGACAGCCGTCAATGACACTCTGACGTTTACCGAAGACACGGCTCTCGCGGGCGAAAATGTGCTTGCCGACAACGGCAACGGTGCCGACAGTGATCCGGATCTCGATCCGCTGAGCGTCTCGCTTGTGACAGACGTGACCAACGGGTCGCTGACGCTCAACACTGACGGGAGCTTCACCTATACGCCTGACGCCGACTTTGACGGTACCGACAGTTTCACGTATCAGATCAGCGACGGCAGGGGTGGTACGGATCAGGCCGTTGTGACATTGAACGGCACGCCGGTCGATGATCCGGCCGACGCGGTCAATGACACGTATTCTGCCGACCCGGACGGAGTTCTCACTGTTGCCGCCGCACAAGGTGTTCTGGCGAACGACAGCGATCCCGAAAATGATGCGTTCACCGTGATTTCCAACACCGACCCGTCCAACGGGTCGCTGACGCTGAACACCGACGGCAGCTTCACCTACACGCCGAACGCCGGGTTCATCGGCACGGACAGCTTCACCTACCAGGTAACCGGCGGTGATCAAGCGACGGTAACGCTGAACGTCAATGCTGGTGTTCCCGTCACTGGCGGCCTCGTCGCGGCTTATGAATCCGATCTCGGGGTAACGCTTGGAACCGGCAACGCGGTCACTGCATGGGCTGACCAGTCTGGCCAGGGCAATGACCTGAGCGCGAGCGGCGATCCGCAATTGACGGCCGCATCGACGCCGACTGGTGAAGCGGCGATTGTCTTTGATGGTGTGGGCGATCTTCTGGAGCGCGTAAACGCCACCGACGGCTTGAACGGTCTTCCGACTGGTTCGGCAAACCGCACCATGTTCCTGGTTGTCAACTATATCAACGACAATGGTGTCTCCACCGGTCTTGTTTACGGTGATGGCGCACAGAACGAGGCCTTCGGCCTGGTCACTGCCGCGGACGATCATCTTGAAGTGCAGGGCTGGGGATCGGCAAACGACTTCGATTCCGGTGTGGATAGCCTGACACAAGGCTGGATGGTGCAGTCGGTTGTCCTGAACAACAATGCATTCACCCACTACCAGGATGGTGTGGTCATCGACAGCGGCACCCACAGCTTCAATACTGATCTTGAGCGGTTGCTTATCGGTGGCGAAATCAACGATAAAGGCGAAGCTGAAATCGAGGTGGCCGGCGCATTCATCTACGATCGCGCTGTTTCCGAACTTGAGCGCCAGCAGATTGAAGCGTTCCTGCAAGCCAAGTACATCAATGGAGCACCTGATCCGGACAACCAGGCGCCGGTGGCTGCCAATGACACATTCGTGTTTACCGAAGACACGGCTCTCGCGGGCGAAAATGTGCTTGCCGACAACGGCAACGGTGCCGACAGTGATCCGGATCTCGATCCGCTGAACGTCTCGCTTGTGACAGACGTGACCAACGGGTCGCTGACGCTCAACACTGACGGGAGCTTCACCTATACGCCTGACGCCGACTTTGACGGTACCGACAGTTTCACGTATCAGATCAGCGACGGCAGGGGTGGTACGGATCAGGCAGTTGTGACCTTGAACGGTACGCCGGTTGATGATCCGGCCGACGCGGTCAATGACACATATTCCGCTGACCCCAACGGCGTTCTCACTGTTGCCGCCGCACAAGGTGTTCTGGCGAACGACAGCGATCCCGAAAATGATGCGTTCACCGTGATTTCCAACACCGACCCGTCCAACGGGTCGCTGACGCTGAACACCGACGGCAGCTTCACCTACACGCCGAACGCCGGGTTCATCGGCACGGACAGCTTCACCTACCAGGTAACCAGCGGTGATCAAGCGACGGTAACGCTGAACGTCAATGCTGGTGTTCCCGTCACTGGCGGCCTCGTCGCGGCTTATGAATCCGATCTCGGGGTAACGCTTGGAACCGGCAACGCGGTCACTGCATGGGCTGACCAGTCTGGCCAGGGCAATGACCTGAGCGCGAGCGGCGATCCGCAATTGACGGCCGCCTCGACGCCGACTGGTGAAGCGGCGATTGTCTTTGATGGTGTGGGCGATCTTCTGGAGCGCGTAAACGCCACCGACGGCTTGAACGGTCTTCCGACTGGTTCGGCAAACCGCACCATGTTCCTGGTTGTCAACTATATCAACGACAATGGTGTCTCCACCGGTCTTGTTTACGGTGATGGCGCACAGAACGAGGCCTTCGGCCTGGTCACTGCCGCGGACGATCATCTTGAAGTGCAGGGCTGGGGATCGGCAAACGACTTCGATTCCGGTGTGGATAGCCTGACACAAGGCTGGATGGTGCAGTCGGTTGTCCTGAACAACAATGCATTCACCCACTACCAGGATGGTGTGGTCATCGACAGCGGCACCCACAGCTTCAATACTGATCTTGAGCGGTTGCTTATCGGTGGCGAAATCAACGATAAAGGCGAAGCTGAAATCGAGGTGGCCGGCGCATTCATCTACGATCGCGCTGTTTCCGAACTTGAGCGCCAGCAGATTGAAGCGTTCCTGCAAGCCAAGTACATCAATGGAGCACCTGATCCGGACAACCAGGCGCCGGTGGCTGCCAATGACACATTCGTGTTTACCGAAGACACGGCTCTCGCGGGCGAAAATGTGCTTGCCGACAACGGCAACGGTGCCGACAGTGATCCGGATCTCGATCCGCTGAACGTCTCGCTTGTGACAGACGTGACCAACGGGTCGCTGACGCTCAACACTGACGGGAGCTTCACCTATACGCCTGACGCCGACTTTGACGGTACCGACAGTTTCACGTATCAGATCAGCGACGGCAGGGGTGGTACGGATCAGGCAGTTGTGACCTTGAACGGTACGCCGGTTGATGATCCGGCCGACGCGGTCAATGACACATATTCCGCTGACCCCAACGGCGTTCTCACTGTTGCCGCCGCACAAGGTGTTCTGGCGAACGACAGCGATCCCGAAAATGATGCGTTCACCGTGATTTCCAACACCGACCCGTCCAACGGGTCGCTGACGCTGAACACCGACGGCAGCTTCACCTACACGCCGAACGCCGGGTTCACCGGCACGGACAGCTTCACCTACCAGGTGACCGGTGGAGATGAGGCAACGGTAACGCTGAGCGTCGATGACGGCATTCCTGTGGTTAACGGGCTCGTTGCCTCCTACGAATCTTTCGAGAATGTTGGCGTGTCGAGTGGTGATACCGTCGCCGTCTGGCTCGACGGATCTGGCCGCGGAAATGACCTGACTGCGAGCGGTGATCCCACTATCGTGGCGGGAGCAACGCCAACCGGTGAGGCTGCGATTGTATTTGATGGGACTGGAGATCTCCTGGAGCGTGTGAATGCAACGGACGGATTGAATGGGCTCGTCGCCGGTTCGGCCGACCGGACCATGTTCTTCGTGGTCAACTACATCGACGACGAAGGTGTGTCAGCCGGACTCGTATATGGCGACGGTGCGAAAAACGAAGCCTTTGGCTTGGTCACCGCCAGGGACGACCATCTTGAAGTGCAAGGTTGGGGTTCGGAGAACGACTTCGATTCCGGTGTGGATAGCCTGACACAAGGCTGGATGGTGCAGTCGGTGGTTTTGAGTGACAATTCATTCACACATTACCAAGACGGTTTGGTCATTGACAGTGGTTCCCATACCTTCAACACGGATCTGGAGCGGTTGGTCATAGGCAGCGAGATCAATGACAAAGGTGAAGCGTTGATGGAAGTGGCCAGTGCGCTAATCTATGACCGGGCACTGTCCGAAACAGAACGGAGTGAAGTTGAGACATATTTGCAGCAGCTGTATATCGACGATCAATTCATTTTCTAGATAGGTCGTCGTGCGCATTGGTGCATCTCAATTTTGCATCGCAAAAATTGCTTTGGATCAATTCATGTCAAAGAGGATAATATCCGTGGCATAATGAAGCTTTTTTCGAAAAAATCGCTGTTTGTTCTTTTCGTTTTTGGAGTTTTCTGCCTTCTTGGAAGTGGATTGACATTCTGGTTCCTGCTTGTTCCCAAAGAACATGCGGGAACCGAAAGCTTCCCGGTCATTGAAGTACGAAGCTACTACAACGTCTCAGACGCCGGTGTGGGTGATCTTGATTCCGACGGGCTGATGGACCGTTGGACAACGAACCACAGCGGCGAACAAATGATCGAGTTCGGTCAGGCCAATAGGGCCTTTGGCGGTGAGAACGCGGTCATCGAGGTCAATCTTTCCCAGGATGCGGAGCTCCCCGGCATGGCGGCCGGTAACCCTGTTCCCGAAACAGGGCGGCAACCGGTGCGAATCTATTTGCGTGATGTTGTCTTCGTGATCGAGGCGGATCGCGCACCCGAGACGCCGGTTTCCGGCCGCGTGATGATACCATGGGGAAAGGTCAGGACGACCGCGACAGGAGCGGCAATCAGCGCGACTGAAGCGTGTCCGCCCAGTGCACGCACACCTGCGAAATTTTGTTCCGTGGTTACGTTCGAACTGACCGGCAAGGGGAGTGTAGAGTTTGTTCCGGTTCCAGCCCGATCTGACGGATTCCCGATCACGTTTGAATTCAGCGAGGATACCGACCTCGAGCAAGTAGTGTTCGGCAGCCTCGCAATTGCGCCTGATCAGCACAGAGTGAGGTACCAGTCAAAGGATCGGCACGGATTTGCTCTGGACGATACCGACCACGACGGGCGAAGTGAACTGTTTATCTCCAGGGGGGGCATTCGCGGTCTTCTGCCTCAGGTTGACCCTGTTGCCAGAGACGAATTCTTCTTTCTGGAAGACGGCCGTTTTGTGGACAGGACCCGCGAAGTTGAAATCGTGAAGGATGGTTGTCCGGGGCGGCAGACTGCCTTCGTAGATGTCAACGATAACGGCAGGATGGACCTTTATCAGGTATGTGGACGGGATGGACCGCCCAATGGTGATGTTCCGAACAGGCTTTACATCCAGGCCGAGGACGGTGTTTTCCAGGAGGAGGCGGCCGCATTCGGTCTCGATTTGAAAGGTCCTGGAACCTTCCGATTCGTAAGAAACACTGATCCGTCCGACCCACAGCTGTATCTGATCTGGGTCACGCGGGACGCGGTCACGCTTTACCTTCGCGATGAAGACGGGAGATTTCAAACCCAGTCCGTTTTGCCAAGAAAAGGTTGGACACAGGACAAAATCGCGATAACCGATCTCGGAAACGACGGATTTTGGGATGTGCTTGTCTTTTCGCGCGACGGAAATCTCCTGTTTACGATCGTCGATGGTGAAATGCTGCCGAAATCGCTCGAGGATCTGGGATTGCCAATCGCTAGTGCCGATGGCGGGTTCGTTGATGTGAACTCGGACGGCATCACCGATGTTTTTTCCGTACCGCATGGTCTTTATCTCGGCCAGGCTGATGGAACGTTCGTGAAAAGCGACCTGATTGAACTCAACCCGGCGACAGACGTGCATGAAGCTCGTTTTGCGTTCTATGACGCAGATTTGGACAACGATCTTGATCTATGGTTGTTGACGCGACACGGGCAATACGGTTCTCATTATTCGGAACGAATCCACAAGCGTCTTCCGCGGCGAATTCAGACATTTCTGGAAGATGTTTTCGGGATAGGGGCATTTAGACCGCACTATTGGTTGTCCGAGCTTTACGAAAATCGTCTGGATGCTGGCACCACACACCTTGCGGTCACGGACCCGGAGCAAAACGCCGGTCAGGGCACGGTTTTTTCGGTGACGGTAAATACACCCGGTGAGGGTGAACACCAAAGATGGCTGATTGTCGGAGAGAGCGAAATGTCTCGCGCCTCCCAGACACTGAACGGTGTGTATGTCTCGTCAGAGGAAACGCCGCGCTTAAACGACTGAAACACCATACTGCCGGTACACGAGACGGCTGCCGGAAACACGCCCCCACTTTAGCCCCAAGCGTTCTGCAAGGCTCAGGTCCTCGCTTCGACCGGAGTATATGCCGCTCCCAGTGCGGACTTTCAGGATATCCTTGTCGATGACTGTACCGCAATATTTTCCGAGTTCGTCCAGGTCAACACCGCCGGTTACAAGATCTTCGTATTTGATGGCAAACCCTTTTGTCACCTCTGCAGCCAGTTCAAATTCGCCACGAAGACGCGCCCAGTGTCGTGCAAAGCCGTAAGGAGTGAAAGCCGTTTCGAAGGGCCAGCGGGAAAACCAAGCCCGAGCTGGACTGAAGTTACAGTAAGATACGTAAGCCTCCTCGAGGTCGCGGTGAATGAACAGAAAAGAGGCTTCGGGAAACAGGTGCTTTAGTAATACAGCCTCGGACAGACCAAAACGAACTTCTTTGAGGCCCCAGCGCTCTGCCCCTCGTGCTCGGGCCGGAGCCGCAAAAGTCTGAAGCATGAAAGCCCGCAATCCTGCCTTCAGATAGGGGAGTTCGGGATAGAGGTTGGCGGTCCATCCCCTTGCCAATGCATCGAAATCGAGTGTTTCGTCAATTGTATAGTCCTTTGGCGGCCAATCGGAAGAGAAGGCGGAAAGTGACGACGAAAACGCTTGTACAAACGCACATCGGTCGTAAGGCTCACCCCAGAGAAGCGTTTTTTCTCCGGATGAAATCAACCGCTGCAGAAGTGTTGAGCCCGATCTCCATCCCGCGGAAAAAACAAACACGGGCCTGCGTTCGTACGCGGTCATGGAGGCAATTCCGGAAAATCCGCTTTTGTCCTCGCAGGAAGAAAAAAATTCTTCAAGACCGGCTCGGGGTCTGGCATGTGAGGCGAGAGAAAGCCGCCGCGCCCGTTGTGCGTTGCGGGAGCCAAAGACCGCCCTGTAAGTGGCCGAAAGCTTTGTCCTAAGTATTTTCATAGGTTCTGAAATTCCGTCGTTTTGTCGCGCACCGTCTATGTGAAAACTGTTTCAGTAATTGTGTGAAAACGTAAAAATTCGAAAGCGAGTCATTTGGCAAATTTTCTTATGACATTCATGACATCGTTTCGATATTCAGTCGTGTTGTAGATTCGGAAGAAAAATACTGCCGAAATGATTAAGCCAACCAGAATGGCTTCAAAAATTGCGTTCAAATCCAGAAACACTCGCAATCCATAGCAAAAACCACCAACGAACATAACAAATAGCACGTCGAATTTTATTGCCTTCCATACTGTAAATCTATCAAGCGGCGTATACTTTGTTGCCGCCAGGTATAAGGCAGGCCCCATGATCACTATATTCGCCAAGGTAAATGTCGCGACGAGAGTAATTAATCCATATTGTGCCGTGAATATAAGAACCATTACTCTGACGATATTGGGAATAATTCGGAAGACAAATAGTTGAAATGCGCGGCCGCAAGATACCAGTGACCAGTTGAAGCTGCTGATCGTCAGCGTGCTGATGGTCATCAGCCCTAACCAGCTTAAAATGGGGATCGCTCCAAGCCAGTTTTCTCCAAAAAGAATCAGCACAAGGGCATCCGAGCAAAGGCACATGAAAAGGCCGATGGGAACCATGATCAGGTTGCCACGCCCAATCTGCCAAACATACATGTCCCGAAACCTTTCTGGCTCGCCTTGAAGCCTGCTCAGAGACGGCACGAATGCACCAGAGAGCGGGGCTGCAATCCGGCGGCGAGGCATTTCGGCAAATGTATAACTTCGGTAAAAGAGGCCCGCGTCAGCGCTGCCGAACGCTCTGCCGATCACCACCGTTTGTAAATTCAGGATTAGTTCGTTAAGCAATCTGTCGATTGCGAGAAATCCACCAAATGACAATTCGCTGCGAGCGTCGCCGACCGGAAACCGCCATGGTAACGACGGCCGCCATCGAACGAGCGATACAAGCAGAAGGAGGTTTATCCCCTGTGCGACCAGGATCTGGACAACCAAGGACCAGTAACCTGCTCCCAGAATTGCTGCACCCACCGCGCAAAATGCGGAGACAACTACCCCTGCAAAGCTGCATATCTCGATCTGTTTGATATGCATCTGCCGCCTTAATATGGCGACGTATTGCACACAGAGTACCGAGATCATCACGTTGGGCGCCAGCGCAACAAATACCCAGGTGACTTCGGGACTTTCGAAGAAGTTGGCGGCTGGTACACCCAGTAAAGCGACCGCTATCGATAGGGACAAGCCGAGCCAGAAATTGATCCAGAACAGGACCGAAACGGTCCGGTGCATAATCTTTTTTGACTGTATCACCGCCTGCGCGAGGCCGAATTCGGACAGACCGGTCACCACGAGTACGACCGGCATCGCCAGTGCTACGATCCCTTGCTCGGCAGGTGGGACCAAACGCGCGAGTATGCTTGTTGTGAGGAGCGTAATCAGCAGCCGCATGAACGAAAACATCAATATGAGGCCAGCAGATCGCCCCGTCTTCCCGACAAGGTCAATATCGACACCTTCAGTGTCGAAGTAAGAGTCGCGAGGATCCGATACCCCTGAAGTAGGCGGAGAAGACACTATTTCAGAGCCGAGCTTGATTGAGGGAATTTAGGAACGCTTGCGAGCGCCGTCATGTTCCTGAAAAAGCAGATACCAAGCATCTTGCTCATTTTTGCCATCCTAATTTCGCGTGTTGCTGGTTCCAAGAACAACGGTCTCACTCGAGTACCAATTGATCAATAAAACTAGTCAATGACACGCAAAACCTTTCTAAAAACAATAGTTTAGACCAAGACAATGAATCTGTCGGCCAGGCAACTTTCAATTGTCTTGTCGTCACCAATGAGTTTATTGCCGGGCCGAGGAATCTTCGGTCCGAAGAGCATTAGCAGTACTATTTTGCCAATCCGTTACCAGACATCATTTTCAATTTTTTAGTCTTAATCCTGATTTACAATAAAGTGTTCGATAAACTTGGATTGCGCGAAGATCAAGTTGCATTTTCGAATGGAATAAAAATACGCGCATTTATTGAGTGTTTACATTAACGAGGATTATCCGGTTTTGATTCCGTTTCCGACTGCAGAGTTCTAATAGACTTCTTCGGTGCAAAAATCTGGGATCGTCAAGCTTTCCCGCGTGTCACTAGATTTTCGTATATCACGATGAGCCGGTTGACGACGCTTTCCCAGCTCACCTTGTCAGCTGCCCGTCTTGCAGCCTGGCTCCGGTCTTTGAGTTCACTGTCCTTCGCAGCTTTCTCAAGTGCTTTCGACAGTCCGTTATTTTCGGCGGCGCTGTACAGATAGGCGCTCTTTTCGTCGACGTAGTCCGGAATAAGTCCAATGTTGGGCGCCACAACAGGTCGCCCCGCCGTAAGCGCCAACAGCAGGCTGCCAGAAGTGAAGATATCCCGGTAGGGCATGACAACGACGTCGGCCCAACCCAGATTGTCCTCCAACTCCGCGTCACTCACGAATTTCAATTGACAGGTAACACGACTGTCCTTGCAGGCTTCGGTTTCAATCGTCTGCTTTAGGTCCGGGTCCGAAGCGTGCCCCACAATGCGCAAATGATGCGGCCCGTCCAGAGTTCCAAAGGCTTCTATTAAGTCTGGGACACCTTTGTAGGTTTTGATGCTACCGGCAAACAGAAATCGGTGGCCTTGGCTGCCAACATCTTTCGAGCAGTCTCTCGGAGGGCGATATGCAACGATCCCGTCGTAGTTTCCATGAGGAACAACAAAGAACTTTTCCTCGGAAACGCCGAGTGCCTCTTTGGCTGCGCCACGAGCACTTTCGCCGTGTATGAGAATGGCATCGGCAAGACGTGCAACAATCTTCGAATTCAATCGATCAAGCCCGGTATTTTGCTGTTCGTGATTGACGAGATTGTGCAGGGTCCAGACAATTTTTTTCCCGCGCAAGCGCCAGATCGCCAACGCGGTTGCAAAAATCGCCATGCTGGCCCAAACCTGCAGTTTGTTGGGATCGACGACATGTCCGCTGATCCAATGAAGATGTAAAATATCGCTGGGATCCGATAACAGGCGCCTTAGGAGCATCCGCGGCGATCCATTGAAGGAAACCACTCGGCAGCCCTGGTCACGTAAGGCATCGAACATCAGCGTCTGATATGGGTTTGAATCGGCGTAATCAGGATATTGCAGAACATTCATATCAAAATGCTTCAAGTCAGTTCAGTTGCTTTGATCATGCTGTGTCTGATATTCAGCGCAAATCATAAGGACAGTAATCCGAGTGACGCTTGAAAACCGTTGACCGCAGTTGGCCCCTGCGAAGTTCTTCTGATGGTTCTATCCTCGTCGACCGCGCGCGCTGCAAATATTTCCATCATTTGATGGGTCCTGTTTTCAACTAGAGTTCAGTTAGGATTTCAATTCTCGGAATGTAAAACTTGCCGAACGCGCGCTTGGCGATTCTCTTTCCCCGGCCTTGGGCGCAGACAGTGTGCGTCACGGTCTTCCGGTATTTTTACAAAACTGCTTGGAGCGGTCAAAACTCAGTAATCCGACGACACTAGATTGAATCGACTGCGCAATCAATGCCGACGGCACTTCCGTCCGCCTGAATCTGTTGTGGGGAATCATGGGAACTTCAAGCAAGTCTTGTGTTCAAGTCTGATATCGACCGACGTTTGCACCTATTAAGATCGCGGCTCGGCACAAATGGCGGTCAACGGACGGCCGCCAAAGCGATGCAAGTTACAGATCCGTACCCATAAATGAGACTGAAATGGCATGCGAAATGGCGAAGTCCCGTTAGGAAGGCTATGCGGAGCGGGCTTTCTGCCCGGTCAAGCACGCTGACGCCACGGGGTGACGCCATTTCCATGTCCTTCGGATTTGACCGGCTTGCTTCTCCTCGGCGTTGCGAAAGGCTTGAAAATGAGCCACATTTCCTGCGCTTCCGCGCCTTGACGAGAAGCAAGCCGCCTCAAACCATTACAGCCTCATTTATGAGTCCATCACCTAAAGGCTGGGTGTGGCCTTTGCATTGGATTGTGTACACGAAGAACCTACCACATCGCCTGGCGAAAGTGCGCAAATTGCCGAAAGACCCGATCCCTGGAATCAGGACGCTGTCCGGCTTTCCGGACATCACGGCATAGATTCGCAACCATGGACTTCCTGGGGCAAAAAATTCGCGTGGAAGGCAATTGGGAAAAACGTTACAAGGGTTTAAGCACCCAGCGTTGCCCGGTCCCTGACCCCGCGCAGGGCCTTGACGTTGGGTCATGATTGGATCATACACGCCTTCGTTTGCGGGTCTTGGTTTGCAGCACTCGCGGAACGGGACCAGGCGGCGCAGAACCGGCGGTGCCGGGCAAGTAGACAGGATCGACCAATATATGTGCGGAATCGCTGGATGGATCGGGCCGTACGGCACAGAAGTGCAATTGAAAGCCATGACCGATGCGGTTGCGCATCGCGGTCCTGATGGCGAGGGGCAGGAGATACTGCCCTTGGCCAATGGCGCCGTCGCAGCTTTGGGGCATCGGCGATTGTCGATTATTGACCTGGCCACGGGTGGCCAGCCGATGGCGAGCCACGACAACCGCTTCACGCTGGTGTTCAACGGCGAAATCTACAATTACATCGAAATCCGCGAAGAGCTTTTGGCGGGTGGCGCACGGTTTCAGACCAAATCCGACACCGAAGTGATCCTGGAAGCATGGCGAGTGTGGGGGCCGGACAGTCTGACCCGCTTCCGCGGCATGTTCGGCTTTGCGATATATGATGCCGAGACCCGGCAGGTGACGATCGCGCGGGACAATTTCGGCAAGAAGCCAATTTACATCGCCGAGACACAGGTGGAAGGACAGCCTTGCCTGGTCTTTGGTTCGGAAATCCAATCATTGCTTCAGCATCCCGCAATTGAGCCGAAGCTTGACGAGGCCGCTTTGCGCGCTTACCTCGGCTGGCGCTATGTGCCGGCGCCGAAGACGTTGTTTCAGGGGATCGAAAAACTCACCCCAGGCAGTTACCTTACCTGGAACGCAGAGGGTGAAGTCACCCGCGCCCGATTTTGGTTGCCGCCCGAGGAACGGGAAGAACCCCGCACGCCACCCGAAGATCCGGTCGCAGAGTTCCTTGAGGTCTTCGACCGTGCGGTAACACTGCGGCTTCGCGCGGATGTGCCCTTGGGCGCATTTTTGTCAGGCGGGCTGGACTCCACCGCCATTGTAGCTTCCATTGCCCATCACGGGATCAGCGGCATTCGCACGTTTTCCGTGGGGTTCAAGGACGATCCGGCGTCTGAATTACCCCTGGCCGAGGCCACCGCGCGGGAAATTGGGACGATCCACACACCGGTGGTGCTGGAGCCTGGCGATCTGACCGACGATCTTCCGATCCTCAGCCGTCATCGTGCAGCGCCAATCGCGGAACCGGCTGATTTGCCGATTTATCGCATGTCGATTGAAGCGGCCAAGCAGGTGAAGGTTGTGCTGTCGGGCGAAGGTTCGGATGAACTCTTCGGAGGCTATCCCAAACATTGGATGGAAGCGCGGATGGGTGGGCTGGCGCCTTCAGGGCTTCTATCCCTTCTCGGGCACGGAGCGATGGCCGCCACCTCGCTTGCGCCTGCCAAAGCGCGCCGGGTTCGGATTGCCGCCCAGGCGCTGCGCGAGCGTCGGTTCGAAGATCGAATGGTCTCCTGGTTCGCCGCCTTTCCGCCGGACCGGGCCGAAGCGCTGTGGAAAGGTCCTCCCGTAAAGCCTTGCCACGGGCCGATCCCGTTCAACGCCGCGCCGGGCGCTTCGCCGCTTCGTCAGGTGTTGCATTTCGATCAGACTTCTTGGTTGCCCGACAATTTGCTGGAGCGGATGGATATTATGACCATGGCGGCCTCCATTGAAGGGCGGGCACCGTTCATGGACATCCGGCTGGCGGAATACGCAGCTCGGCTTTCGGATGATTGGCGCATACGCGGCAAAGTGGGCAAATACATCGTGCGTCAAGCGTTGGAGCATAGGATCCCCAAAATTGTGATCGACCGGCCCAAAAATGGCTTTCGCCTGCCGGTGGCCGAGTGGTTTCGGGGCCCGTTGGCCGATCCCTTCCGCGATCTCGTGACGGGGCCTGGCTCGATTTCCGCGCAGTATTTTGATACCAAGGCTATTGGGGAGCTGCATGACGCGCACAAAAGCGGTGCCGCCACCCATGACAAGGCGCTCTGGTCGCTCTTTGCGCTTGAAACATTTTTACGTGAGTTTTTTTAAGAGAGTTTTCCAATGCTGCTGTCCGTTATTGTCCCGCATCTGAACCAAGAGGATTACCTCAGACGCTGTCTGGAAAGCCTTGATGCCCAGCAGGGCGTTAAAGCACAGGTGGAGATTATCGTGGTCGACAATGGCTCGCGCCAGCTGCCCGAAGAGGTGTGCGGGAACTGGCCCAATGTGCGGCTACTGAGCGAAAATGAGCCGGGGCCGGGTCCTGCACGAAATCGTGGCATTGCTGATGCCAAGGGTGACCTTCTGGCGTTTATTGACGCCGATTGTACCGCGAATCCGGATTGGCTCGCTTCGATTGAAACCGCGTTCCACGATCCCGCCACACAGATAATCGGCGGCGATGTGCAGGTAAGCTATGCAGATCCGGCCAATCCGACCTTTGTAGAACCGTATGAGGCAATCTATTCTTATCGCAACAATGAACATATCGCGGAAGGCTTTTCAGGTACCGGCAATCTGGCAACCCGGCCCGAAGTAATGGCCGATGTTGGCCCTTTTGCCGGGATCTCGGTGGCCGAAGACCGCGACTGGGGGCTGCGCGCGGGCGCCAAGGGTTATCCAATCCGCTTCGTTGCTGAGATGATCGTTTATCACCCCGCGCGTGACACCTTCGCAGCACTGGCGCAGAAATGGGATCGGCACGTTGCACATGATTTTCAGGATTTTCTGGAAAAGCCCCTCGGTCGACTGAAATGGGTTGCCCGCACTGTGGCGGTGGCGGGTTCGCCCGTGTTTGAGCTCAAGCGTGTGGCCACAACACCTCGGGTCAAAGGGTTCAACGAGCGCTGTTTGGCGTTTCTGTGTTTGGTTCGGATTCGCCTCCATCGCGCTCGCCGTATGGTGAGTGTAGCGGTGCAGTCTTCTAGTGGCGCACTGTCAGGCGCATGGAACCGGGAATGACGGGGAGGGGGCTGTGACCATGCCTACAGTCGATCTGATGGCAACTCCACCCGAAGCTGATTTAGTGCCTCCTGAGGTTTCCGTGATCGTGATCAGCTACAACACTCGGGAGATGACGCTTGAGTGTCTGCAAACGATCTGCGACCAGACCAAGACCGCCCATGAGGTAATCCTATTGGACAATGCCTCGAAAGACGGCTCGGTAGAGGCAGTGGCGGAGGCCTTTCCAGATACTATTTTGATGGCGGAAGCCGACAATCACGGTTTTGCCCAGGGCAACAACATCGCCATCCGGGCAAAGGCTCGGGGCCGTTATGTGCTGCTTTTGAACCCGGATACTTTGGTGCTGGACGGTGCGATTGACCGTCTCATGGCCTTCGCCAAGGCTAATCCTGATGCGAAGATCTGGGGAGGGCGAACGCTCTATGGCGACCGCAGTCTCAACCCAACCAATTGCTGGCGCAAGATGTCGCTGTGGGGGTTGATCAGTCAACTCACCGGACTGTCGAGCCTGTTCCGGAACAGCGGCCTTTTCAATCCCGAAGGCTATGGCGGCTGGTCCCGTGACAGCGAGCGGGAAGTGGACATTGTCACCGGTTGCTTTCTGCTGATCGAACGGGCGTTCTGGGATGAGTTGGGAGGCTTTGACGCGACCTATGTCATGTATGGCGAAGAAGCCGATCTGTGTCTGAGAGCGCGTGCAAAAGGCGCTCGTCCCCGGATTACCCCGGAGGCCGAAATCGTGCACTACGTCGGTGCTTCGGACACTGTTCGCAAGGATCAGTTGGTGCGGCTTCTGCGTGCCAAGACGACTCTGGTGCGTCGCCATTTTCCGGCATGGCAGCGCGGTCTGGGCATAACACTTCTGCGCCTCTGGCCGTGGAGCCGGTGGCAAGCCGCGCGCGCACGTGCAGCGCTGAGCGGCAAGGCGGACCACCGCGCATCAGCCGAGGCATGGTCCAGTGTCTGGTCCCGCCGCGCTGAATGGCGCGACGGTTATCCCGAGGTAGAGCATCAGGCGCGTGCCTGTTAGAATGGCCTTTCAGCGCCACAAACAAAGCCCCCCGGTTCATCGCATTGGGGGCATCGGGTACACGCTGTTCAACTCCCAGGTTGAATTTCTTGCTATCCAAATAGGCTGGCACTTGTCCTGATCGGACCGAAAGATCTCGAAACCCGCCGCCATGGCTCAGGTTTAGAGCTGGGCGCCGAGATCACTCAGAGGTTGAATCCATTCCTCTACATCGAGAAAAACCGCCTGGTGGACCATACATCGCCCCTCTGCTCATACAGCGAGCGGATTATTCCCGGCGATAGTTGGCGAGGCAAAAGGTAGTCCGCGTTCTCGTTGATTATCGTTCTAATGAAAATAAACAACGACTTTCGCGTGGCACAAGTCAATCTGGCTTGCGCCACGCAGCGAAAGCGAAGTGGCTCAAGCCGCTTTTTAGAGCTTGTTGATCCCAGTCGATCAAGGAATCAAAGATTGGGTCATGTTGGTCGTCAAATCTCGCCACGTAAGGCGCTAACAAATGCACCATGGTTCCGCCAATCAGCCGCATCTCTTCACCGCATCGATCTTTAAAGCTTTGAAGGATTAGATCGCTTTGAGGGGCCTCTGATGGATCTCTCATCATCATAGCCAACCTATTGAGCGGATTTTTGTAACGAAGGTCGGAAGGGTCTGCTTGCACGTAATCTAGATTGTCCGTCAAGAACTGACGCGCAAAATCGATCTCCTTTTTGGTCCACTGTAACCGTGTCGGGCCAACATAGTCATTTATCACAAGCAGGCCGCCGGGCTTCAGCGCGTCAATGCTCCATTCCATTGCGCGATCAACATCCATCATGTGGTGTAGTGCATGATCCCAGTAGACCAAGTCGTATGTATTTTTGCTATCCACTGCAAATGCGTCAGCAACATGTACTTGCATGCGATCGGCCAAATTATCGTCAGACGCCCCTTGACGGGCCTGTTCGGCCCGTGCTTCGGAAAGTTCGAACAGATCAAATTTGTCTACCAAACCCGCCTTCAGGATTGCCCGTTCCTTGCCACCTGACCCGGCTCCAACAGACACCGCACGACCCGCACTCGACCATTCTGGCAAAGCTTCCAACGCGCCGATTACTCCCCGCCCGTTTTGCGGTGAGATTGCCCTCTCAATGTATGCCTTTAGTCGCGGGACTGTCCACCAATTGGCCGTGACGCGGTTTGTGTCCCAACGCTGACCCACATACCAACTCACTGAGGCGCGTAAAAAATTTGCCATAAAATTCACCTTATCGTGTCGAATGAATAACAATCATCATGATGTGCATACCTTAAGTATCCCTCAATCCGACTAATAGTGCATCACTTACTCAAGGTCCATCTCGACAATTGCTTAAGAGATTGGTCCATCACCTAGCCGGGATCAAAAAACCAGGCCGGATATTCGCGGCGACCGGACAGTTGTGGCGGGAGACCGCCCATGTTCGTGAACAACAACCTCGACCGGAGCATCCCCGCCATGTCTGGAGCCATGACTTCATGCATCGTCGTTCCAAGGGTGTTGCGGGCCGGAGTTCGTTGCTCGAGCCGTCAAGGTCCGGATAAACGCTGTTGGGTCGAAAACCGCATACATCGAACCGGGGCAGCCCTCGGAAAAGGGATACTGCAAAAGCTTCGCGCGAGATTCCGAGACAGGTTTCTGGAAAGACGAAATCTTCTACAGCTTGAAGGAAACTCAGATCCTGATCGAAAAATGCAGGTCACATCAATTGGAAACACACTAACCGCAAAGCCCATGCATTTCAGGAGAGAAATTCATGGGAATTAGTGATCTTGGCGAGAAATCCGATACCGGGCCTTCTGCTGGGCGTTCAACAATACGCTTCGCAGAAGTCCCGGTTCGTGGATCCTGTTTCGATGGTGAAATACTAGATCTTAGAAGATGCTATCTGAGTCAGGCAGACTTGCAACTTCGTCGCTCACCATGAAGTTATGGATCGTACCGTCAAAACCTGCGTCAATACGATCGTCGCCGTCTTGGCTGCCCCAACCCAGGCCGCCGATCTGAGCAAACTGTTCGTTTTGTGCAAGGTCTAGAACAAGGTCACTGGAGCCAACCAAGTTTCCATCCACATACGCCAGAACACCTTCGTCGCTAAAGGCGATATCCACATCGTACTGCTGGTCTGACTTTACGTTTTTGTACTGAAATTTGGCATCGCTGTCCTCATCCTGTGCCCGGATGAACAGCGTGCCATCTTGAAGCCAGACTGACAGATGATTGCCACCACCATCGTAGTAATAGGCGTCTTTGGAGAAAAGGCCTTGGCGTCCTTTAACGGTATCAGCGGTAAAGCCGAACGAAATGGTGCCCTCACTAATTTCCCATTCCTCGCCGTGAGCAAGATTCACGACACTGTTCTTGCTTCCATCGAACGTTGTGTCGCCCTCAAGAGCATATGATACGTTGCTTTGATCCGAACTGTCGTCAACAGGCTCCGGTTGAGGCTGAGGTTGAGCCTCTAGCTCTGGCTCTGGAGCCGGTTCTGGTTGAAATTCGGAACTGCTCACTGCGAAATCAAAGATCTTACCGTCAAATCCGGTGTCGACCCGATCGTCGCCGTCTTGGCTGCTCCAACCGAGGCCGCCGATCTGAACGAACTGCTCGTTTTTGCTTAGATCAAGAATGAGATCGCTAGATCCAACAACGCTGTCGTTCACATATGCGACTACGCCGTCGCCGCTAAAGGCGATATCGACCTCATAAAGTTGGTTGGCGGCGATATCCTGAATTTCGAATTTAGCTTCACTGTCCTCGTCCTGGGCCCGGATGAACAGCGTGTCGTCTTGAAGCCAGACTGACAGATGATTGCCACCACCATCGTAGTAATAGGCGTCTTTGGAGAAAAGGCCCTGGCGTCCTTTAACGGTATCAGCGCTAAATCCGAACGATATAGAGCCCTCACTGACTTCCCACGCGTCGCTGTGAGCAAGATTCACGACACTGTTCTTGCTTCCGTCGAAGGTTGTCTCGCCTTCAAGAGCATAGGTCACATTGCCTTGTTTCGAACTGTCGTCAACAGGCTCCGGCTCCGGCTCCGGTTGCGGCTCCGGCTCCGGTTCGGGCTCCGGTGTCGGCTCCGGTTCGGGCTCGGGTTGCGGATCGGGATCCGGTGTCGGCTCCGGCTCCGGCTCCGGTTGCGGATCGGGTTGTGCGGTTGGGTCGCTCAGCGCGAAGTCGTGGATTACACCGTTGAACGCGTTACCGAAAGAAGATGCGCCCGTCTCGCTACCCCAGCCAAGCCCGCCTATCTGAGCATACTCGCTATTGTCTTCGAAGTTGATATTGAGATCTTTGGAGCCAATCAGCGTGCCGTTAACGGAAGCCGCGACACCATTGTCCCCAAACTGCAGTTCCACATCATAGAGTTGGCCAGTCTTGATGTTGCCAAGCGAAAATTTTGCCTCTTCACTATCGTTTTGGAACCGGGCATACAGCACGCTCCCATCCAGCCACACGGCGATATGGTTCCCGCCGCCTGTATACATATATGCATCTTTTGAGAACAGACCCTGACGTCCACTCAGATCGTTCGCCGTAAAACCAAACGAAATGACACCGTTGCCGACTTCCCAGTCACTGCTGTGGGCGACATTTACAACGCTGTTACTATTCCCGTTGAAGTTTGTTTCGCCTTCAAGAGCAAACACCACGGTTCCGTCCGCAGGAGTGTAACTCGAACTACCGTCTGAAGTGTCCGTCTCAGGCTCAGGTTGAGGCTGCGGTTCTGGCTCAGTCGGAGTGGGTGAATCGGGAGTGCTCGTCTCCGAAAGGGTTCTGGTCTCCACATTCCCGGAGAGAAGGTCGTTGAGGTAATCCAGCGCGCCGTAATGTTCGGCCAGGGATCCTTCGACCGGAAGATAATCCTGCCAGGTATCCCCATCCCCCTGAAAGAGTTTGCTTATGTCGTAATCGCGGCCGTAGAAATAGTTGTCACCGATATTGGATGACTTGGTTTCGTCAATAAGGATCTTCGCGATATTGCCGGTAACCGTTGTGCCAGAGTTGTCGTTTCCGGATTTCTCGGCCAGAATGATACTGCCGCCGCCGTCTTCATTTGGGATCAGCGAGTTATTCTGAACAACGACGTTTTTCTGACCGCCATTTATGTAGATTGAGTTCGGTGATCCGACGCTGATGAGATTGTCTTCGATCAGGATATTCTGGTAACCGCCGCTGCCGGGGTCGGAGAGAAAGATACCTTGCGTGTAGATGGCACCGGTATCCCTGTCGTCAACGATCAGGTTCCGGCTTATCACGATGTCGTGGGGTGTCGAGCCGCCACGGGCGAAGAACTGGATCGCATCCGGATGGTCGACCGTGCCGTCGCTGTAACGCACCGGCATCGCGTCAAAGAGAATGTTGTTGTCGATCAGGCCCTCGTAGCTGTCGCCAGTGACGCGGAGCAGATCCGACTGCACGTGATGCACATAGTTGTTGGTTACCGAGAAGTGGCGGACATCATTCAGCGTGATGCCGTTGTAGCCGCCGTCTACTTCGTTGTTGTCGATATCCGCGTGGTAGACGTTGCTGAAATAAATCTTTGTGTGCGAATCCTTGATCGCGATGTGGCTTGAATCGTAGACCTTGAAATCGTTGGCATCTACGCCCTGAATGCTGATATTCTCTCCGTTGGTAATATTGATATTACCGAAGTCCGCACCCAGGGTGTTCTCTGCAACTATCGTAACGGTACTGTTGTACTTCTCGTTAGAGATGTACAAATCGCCATAGTAGCCGTCTTTGAGGACTATCGTTTCCCCGCCTGACGCATTCGAAAGAGCGTTTTTTAGCTCAGAGCTGTTCGAAACGACGATAGTAGTTGTAGACATCGATTCCCTCTCAGAATTACCAAGTTGGGAATAACCTAGCGGGCAGCTGTTGACTGCCGGTTTAATGTCATCACCGTTATTTATGCAAACTTTAATAATCTCCGGATTCTTGTGTATAACTAGGCTTTCGCAGCACGAATTTTTCGAGGTTTCTACTGCCGTCTTATTCGAAAGGCTTTCGGCGTATTCTTCGCCGCTATTCAATGCACTTAGCAAATCAAAAAACTTAAAATCATAACTCGTATTTATTGCGTTAAGTAAGAATACTGTGCTCGCAATAGATATGGCGAAAAACAATGCAATAATGGGCAAAAACAAAAGGCGTCGCCGATTTTTGTAGACGCGATATGAATTTGAAGACACGCCCAGCCCCCTTTGAACCGCAACTTAATAAAAAACGGACGACAACGGCTCTGTCATCAAGTCGCGCAAACTTTTGACGAATTGAACGAGAGACGTCGTGATGTGTCAATCGCGATTGGCAAAAAGGCGCCCGGGAACTCAGGTTTCGGACCTTCGATTTGCCCTCTGAAACTGGTCCAACCTGATTTCGAGATTTGGCTGCATTTCTAGCACGAGAGTGACCCGGCCCTTGGTCCGGGCCGTCGAGCGCAGGATCCGTTCACGTTTTGCTCTGTTGCTTGACCAATGGGCCTATCTCAACAAGATGGAATTGGACTTCTCCCGGCAAGGCAAACCAACGGATGATGCTTACATTGAAGTCTTCAAAGGCAGTCTGAAGCGAACGCTTTGTGGTTCCTGTCCAAGGCAGATGCGCGGGCCCGGATCAAGGAAGGGAGGATTTTTAGCAACGAATTTTTGGCGTTGAGTGAAGTGGCGATCCAGCTGAATGAAGCCCGAAACGTCGAATGCGGTTTGCACCAGAAGTGAATTGAATTCCGCTTTCCTAACAAAATGGCGAACAACTTCAGCGGGCCTGATCACCACTGTGTGCCACAAATTTTGACCCAAACTGACATCGGACCCGTTCTTCACCGATTACCCAGGTCTGACTAAGAAACGCTAACCGATCCAGTAATCTTTGCTGATTGCTTGGGCTGCAAAAGCGTGCAGTATGCGTCGAGCATCGAATGCTTTTCGATATCCCAATGGAATTCGCGTTGTGCCCGCTCCGTGGCGTATTTCGCCATCTGCTCGCGCCGCGCCGGATCGGCCAAAAGGTCGATCATACCCTGTGCGAGGCTCTGAGGCGTGCTTTCTTCAACGACATGCGCTGCTTCGCCGGCATCAATCTTTGCCTGTTCAAGATTGAATTGTACAAAGGGCATCCCAAGCGCCATGTACTCGAACACCTTGTTCATCGAAAGCTTGTCATTGCAGACATTCGAAGGATCCGGGATCACGCCGATGTCGCACGCGGAGAGTTTTTCCAAAAGGGGTTGACCCGACACATAGCCTGCGAACTCGACATGGTCTGTCAGATTCAGTTCCTCGGACAACGCCCGCAGGCGATCGTAGTCCGGACCGTCGCCTATGATAATGCAGCCGATATCATCCCGTCTTTCAACGTTGACGATGTGGTCCATCGCCCTGACCAGGTATTCGACGCCATCCTGTTCGGCCATGATGCCGACATATCCTGCCAGATAACGGTGCCCTCGCTTTGCGGTGGGGTCCGGCTCGGCTCTTTTGAAGCGTGCGATATCAGGGAAACTTCTGACAACCCAGACCTTGTCGGACGGCATCTTGCCTGTGTTGATAGCTCTGTCTTTCAGAGTCTCATTCGTCGCCAGGCTGCCGTCGGCCAGCTTGAAGGTGCACCGTTCGAATATGGTCAGTAGTTTATGGAAAAACCCTTTCTTCCCGAACTTGATTTCATAGAGTTCCGGATTGATGTCGTGTTGGTCGAACAGAAATTTCTTGCCGAAGAACAACTTGTGAAATGCGGCAACCAAAAAGATCAGGTCCGGTGGGTTGCACGCATGGATGACATCGAACCCATGTTTGCGAAGCACTTTGATGGAAAGCCGCATCTCGTGGAAAAGCGCAGCTGAATACTCTGCAAGATAGCCAAGTACGCCTGAAGCTTCCAATGGCAGACTGTGACGGTAGATATGAATACCGTCCAGGGTTTCCTCAAGCTGCGTGTGCTTCTTCCCGGTTGGGCAAATGACGGAAACTTCATAGCCCGCCTCGCGAAGCGCAGTCGCCTCCTGCCAGACCCGCCGATCAAATGGAACGGGCAGGTTCTCAACAATAATCAGGACTTTACCGGCCGAAGGCTGCGGCATTTTGTGCGCATCAGGCAACGATCAACTCCTCAACAGAAAATGCAATATTCAAACATACCTGATATACGGCGAAGGCATTTGTCAGGTCAAACAGAGTCTGCCAAGTTTTAAATTCGAAACGAAATTAAGATTAATTCATCAAATCTTTTACTCAAATTTGAATGATCCTCGCATTGTCACCAATAATTTAGTTACAACTGGGCGCTGAATGTGGGACATATAGGCTACAGTTCAGTGCATTTGTTTTGAACGGCCAATTGTTAAGATTTTTTGGACGGAACTTTTCATGACTGTCGATATTCGTGAAAACGGTGGAGCCTTGCCGGGAGACTTTGGGTCGCTCTTCATGCGCGCAATTCCCTGGATTCTGGTTGCCTCCTTGGGCGCTGCAGCCTTTTATTGGGATGGTTTGATTTCACTTGGCGCCGCCTGGTCGCGGCCTGAATACAGCTACGGTCCTCTCGTTCCGCTCATAACCCTGTACATGACGCTGCTCGAAATCCATCGCCATCCGGTCAAGCCTGATCACGGCAGCCGGATTGTAGGGTTTGTGGTACTTGGTCTTGCGCTGCTGGTCGGTTTGCTCGGCAACCTCGTCGAGATCCCCGATATCATCACTTATGGGTTTATCCTCTACGTCGGAGCCCTGATCCTTATCCTCGCAGGTACGCGCGAAGGCTTCCGTTTCTGGCCGGGCTGGTTGCATCTGATTTTCATGCTGCCACTGCCACAGTTCATTTATCTCAGTGTCTCAACACACCTTCAGGCGGTCTCTGCGGAAATTGGAGTTGCCGTTATCCAGTTCATGGGTATCCCCGTGTTGCTCGATGGCACTGTTATCGATCTCGGCGAATACAAACTGCTTGTCGCGGAAGCCTGTAGCGGCCTGCGCTACCTCTTTCCGCTGTTCAGTTTCGGCTGGCTCATGGCCGTTCTCTACAATGGTCCCAACTGGCACAGAGTGATTATCTTTCTCGCGACGATACCGGTCACCATCCTGATGAACAGCTTCCGCGTGGGCATGATCGGCGTTCTGGTCAACTATTTCGGGATCGGCCATGCGGAAGGCTTCATTCACTATTTTGAAGGCTGGGTCATCTTCATATCGTGCACGGTGATCCTGTATCTGATCGCCTGGCTGCTCTCGCGTTTCTGCTCCTTTGGAAGGGAGCGCCCCAAATACATCATCGGAATGGACTATGAAGGCGTTCTTGGGCCGCTGCGCAAACTGCCGTCACTCAAGGCCGGAAAGTCGTTCGTTGCCGCTTCCATCATCGCCTTGGTCGCCGGTATAGCGTGGCAGATAACACCGACACCGGCTCCAGCCTCTATCGACCGCCTGCCGTTGGGCATTTTCCCGATGCAAGTCGATAACTGGCAGGGACGCGCAACGATCCTTGACCGAGAAATCGAGTATGTTCTCGGCGCCGACGAGTACCTGCTGGCGGACTACAAGTCCGGCAACGAGAATGTCAATCTGCTGATGACTTTCTATAAGTCGCAGACGCAAGGGTCGGGGATTCACTCGCCCGAGATCTGTCTTCCCGGTGGTGGCTGGGAGGTCTCCAAATGGGAGCAGAAGGCGATCACTGTCGGAAACGGCGACCAGACCAAGACGATCAACGTAAACCGTGCGATTATCCAACGCGGGCTCGAGCGCCAGCTGGTTTACTTCTGGTTCGAGCAGCGTGGCCGCCAGATCACAAATGACTTCGAAGCGAAATTTGTGTCCATGTGGGACACCTTCAATGACGGGCGGTCCGACGGCGGCCTTGTTCGTGTGGTCACGCCGATGAAACCGGGAGAGGCCGTTGATGTTGCCGATGAGCGCCTTCAGTCGTTCCTCGGGGGCATCGTGCCGCAATTGCCGACTTATTTCCCGGCGATCGAAGCCTGATATCTTACCAGCAAATTCACAGCGGCCCGCTGAAGCGGGCCGTTTTCTTTGATCCGGTTGTCCGGTTCAGAGGACACAGCCCCTGCCACAGTCCCAGCTACCCAGATTGAGCTGCTTGGTTTACATCAGTGGTGCACACTTGTCGCCCGATGCTCTAAGACGCGATGGGGCTCGGCATTTGGGACGCTGTCGACGGGGCCTCAAGCAAGCCGTTCAGGTTCACGTCATTCGATCCTGGGCGGGGCCGGGAGGGCACTGCATTCCAATCGACCCATTTTATCTGACGTGAAGGCACGAGGACCTGGTCACGCAACACGGTTTGCAGAGCTGGCAGGCGAAATCAAAGAAAATGCCCAACTATGTGATTTCCCAACTGCGCGAATTGCTGGATTGGCATTGCGGCAGGGGATTGTCGACTTCACGCATGCCCCGCCAAATTACTACGGCGCCGCGGCATAGGACCGTTCCATGGCCGTACAAATGCGCACGCTCTATGCCTATTGAGGCAGCGCCAGATCGGGTTGAACCGCAAACACGCCGAACCGGCGCTTGTCGTCGAGAACGCGCTTGACGATGTCAGGCGTTATTTCTTCGGCCTCCGTCGCGAAGCCGTAGAGCAGGGCGGTGTCGCACAAGGTATTGATCAGGCGAGGCGTTCCCTGCGTAGCATAGTAAATCAGGTCACAGGCGCCGTGCGTGAACAACGACCGTTTTGCGCCGGCCACTTTGAGACGATGTGCGATATATCCAGCAACTTCCTGCTGCTCCAGGAACGAAAGGTGGAAGTCGGATGTGACCCGTTGAACAAACTGACGCAGGCTCGGCGCACCAAGCAGTGTTTTGAGTTCCGGCTGGCCACTCAGGACAATCTGAAGCAACTCGCGATTATGCGTGTTGATGTTGGAAAGCATCCTGAGTTCTTCCAAGGTTTCCGAACCGAGGTTTTGAGCTTCATCGACAATGAGAACGGTCCTGCGCCCTTGCTCATACTGTTCGATCAGGAAATCCCTGAACTGTTTGTAGAGTTTGACGTGGGAGTCACTATCGAAGTCCTGGTCAAAAGCCATCAGGACCCATTGCAGCAGTTCGCCACCACCACCGGTGTTCGACAACAGTCCGACGCAGATATCGCCCGGCAGCTTGCCCAGCAAATGCTGGATGAGGGTTGTTTTTCCGGCGCCAACCTCGCCAGTAATCACGGTAAAACCGGCATGGTTTACGATGCCGTATTCCAGCATTGCAAATGCCATGCTGTGGGGCCCGGCCCAGTAAATAAAACGTGGATCCGGGACAAGCGCGAATGGCTTCGTCAAGAGACCGTAATACGGCTCATACATCATCGACCCCGAGGTACGTGATTGTTCAAATTTGCTGTCTTGTTGCATCGTCCACCGCCGGTAAAATTGCAACACGCTCTAAACTAATTTACCCAACTTACCGTAATGTTTGGTTCTAAATTGGTAATTTTATCGTACACTTTCAAGATTTTAACCGGAATTTGGTAAAATCGTTAACATGTCCTTTTAACACGGCAACTCTTGGAGGCACCAGATAATCTTTTGTGCTTGAAGCTCAAATTTGGTTCATGTCGACGCGCAGAACCGCAGTGAACCGGTGTCACGCAGATGCCTTGCGACGGTCGTCAAGCGGCACAATTCAATGGTTTGCTCGGAAGCAGTTGATGGAGTGCTTGGACTTGTTTGAACGAGCACCCGCATCGCTTCAGATGTTTTTGCGTCGCCGCTGAGCCATGTAGAGCCCGGCCAGGCCACAGCCCAACAGGAGCCCGGCCGCCGGGAGCGGCACCGGCGTCACGCTCACAAGATTCTGGCTGTATTTATTGTTGTTGCGTCCATAGCCAAGCGACTCGTAATAATCGATATTGTACGACTGTGTTACTGAGCCACCAATATTTGCGAGAAATGCATTGGCAAAGTTGCGTGCTTCCGAGTTTGTCGTGGACTTGAAGCTTCCGTCCTTGACGTTGAAATCACCGTTTTGCTCATAAATGATTTCCCAGAGCGCAAGCTGAAACCCTGCTGACTGATTGTTGTTCTTGAGGTCCAGACCGGAATAACCGGTTTCGAACAGGCTCTTCACGTTGCCTTTTTGCGTCTCGCTGAATGTGAATGTATTCGAAAACGGGACGCTCGTGATCTGGTATAGGCCTTTGAGCGTGAGGTTGTGCGCAATGTCAACGCACCAGGCAACGATGTCCGTCGCGCCGTTGTTCAAACGAAATCCACCCGCAGTGACGCGTTGGTCGACCATGGGATCACCATTGTTGACAATCCTAAGTGATGCCCGGCCACCATCATCGAATACAGTATTTGGATTGGTTTTCGTGAGCGAAATTGGGCTGGCAATTGCAATGCTCACGCCACAAAAAAGGAAAGCAAGAGTAGAAAGTGACGCTTTGACGATCATTGATCCGCAACCTCTGACAAAAATAAAATTATTTCAAAATTTAACTAGTTACTGGATATCATTTTCTTAGCAAGACAACAAATTGTTTATGCATATGCAAATACGCTAACTCCAAACATGGTTACTTTGACGCGGAGAACGAATTGACGCGGCGCACCGAGCGCGCGATGCCAAATCAAATTCGGGGTGGCACGACGTCGTTTAGCGGCATCCCGAACATGCAGGCAGTGTCCGTGAGAGGGCACGATGTTTTGTTGAACTTCGACGTGAAAAGGTGGCGGGGCAAAAATCAGTAATAGTAGTCTTCGGTCTGCGCATCTTCGCACTTGTTCAGGACGATCCCGAGCAGCTTATCCAATTCACTGATTTGAATTTCGCACTCGTCGACTTCCTTCGTCGTCGTGGTGCCGGATGCAACCACAAGAAGTGACGTATCCACTCTCGGAAGAAAACCAAGAGCATCGTCGCTGCTTTTCATTGGCGGAAGATCGAAAAGGATAACCTCCGGAGACAGTTCCTTTTCAACAAAGTTGAACAAATCGAGCATTTTGGGTGATTGAAGCAATTCGGACGAGGCGGGGGTGTGCCCGCTGTTCAGCCCGAGAAACAGATTCGGGTCAGCCTGAACGAAACAGTCCCTCGGATCGTCGGCTCTCCCCAGGAGGAATTGGGCAATCGAGCGGTCGGGTTCAATATTGAGGGTCGGGGCAATGGATGGGCGTCTCAGATCCAGGTCTACGACCACAGTCTTGAGGCCAGGGTTCCGCGAAAGGCTGAACGCGAGGTTCAGTGTGACCATTGTCTTTCCGCAAGCAGGCGTCGGCGAGGTGATCGCGAGCGACTTCCATTTATTGTCGGCCATTGCCTGACGGACGCGGGTGCGCAACAAGTTGAACGCGATGTGGTTGGGATCATCCATGGATTTGGAGACGATCCGTTTACGCTCCAGGTGCTTCAGGTCAATATTGACTTGGCGCAGGGGCTTTTTCGCCGGGGTGTTTGAGCTTTCGTCGGTTTCGACTTTCCTAACAGGCAGGGGAAAGGCTTTTTCGGACCTGGGGGGCGCAATTGCCGGTTCCAGACCCTCACCGTCTGTAACACCTGCCTTTTTCAGCGCACTCTTAATGTGTTCCAAGCCGTTACTCCAATGCTATGTCAGTGCGCTCAGGGTTTCAGAAACCCGGGTAGAATTGGTTCTATCTTCAGCCAAACACGTTCCGCCAACAGATCAAGTGGCACGATATACAGATGCACGACGGCCATAACGGATACAATACCAAGCAGAACAAGGAAAAATGTTAACAGGCGCCGCGCAATTTTTCGAACGCGCTCCTGCCTCGTTGTAACGTAGGGAATAACTGCGATAGGACGAAGCTGCAGGCGCCGTTCCAGATCCCTGGCAGATCGGATGCTATTGTCCAGAAACTCTAGTAGCAGGACCAGTGCGGCTCCGACCATGACGGCTCCACCGCCTCCAGCGGCAACGATTTGCGTGCGATTTGGCGCGCTCGGATCTTCAGGAATCGTCGCCTGTTCCAGCACCTCGAAGCGTTCGGCTTGACGGTCCTGTTCGAGTCTCTCGCCGATCTGCGCGTCTGTCAGTTTAGCCTTTGTCTGATTGTATTCAGCGCGCAGGTTTTCGTATTCCCTGACCATTGCGGCCATGCGAAATTCAACTGCTGGTGTCCTTTGGATACCTTCTTGAAGATTGTCTACCCGGGTCTGTAGCTCTTCGCTCTGTAGCTCTAGCAACTTCAACCGGGCCTCCGGATCAGCAGATACGCCTTCTTGAGCCATTTGGGATTTGATCGACGCGATTTCAATTTCGGACAGGGCAATCTGTCGCTCAAGGTCGTCCATCGTTCTTTTCGAAACAAATCCTTTGCTGAATAGTGGCGTAAGTTGCTCTCGTCGATCCAGATACGATTTATAGGTTAACTCTCTGGACTCGAGCCGGAAGGCAAGCTGCTGCGTTCCGGGGTCGAGCAGGGCGTCGGCGCCATTGGGTCCTTGCACCGCGCGAAGTTGCTGGTCTATCAGGCTGAGCTCAAGCTTAGCCTGAGTAAGACTGGCACGCCGCTCCTCCAGAGTTTCCGGCAGGGTGCCCTCATTTTCCCTCTTGAAGGCCGCCATTCGTTCTTCCAGCTTTGTCAGCTCCTGTTCGAAGTTCTGTAGTTCCTGTACGAAGAAATCACTCGTCTCAGCGGCGCGGTTGATCCGGGTTTCAAGATTTTGCGCAAGAATGGAGTTCACGAGTTCATTCGTCACGCGCGCCGCAATCGTGGCATCGGTGTATTGGAACGCAACGTCGAAACCAATGATTTGGGTGTTTCGCCTCGATTGGGAAACGCCCAGTTGTTCAATTATGATGTCGTCGCGCATGGCGTCGACAATGTCTGTCGCGGGCGGGGCTGAGCCATCATTGTCGCGGTAAAGCGAAAACTTTTCGGCGATAGCAAGTAGATTTTTACGTGCAAGTAGCCTCTGTTCGATGACCTTCAGTCTTTCAGTCGAATTCGCCGTTACTGTCGTAGATGCGAGCTCATTCGGGATCCGCTGCGACTCAATCAGGATTGTTGCCTTCGCCTGAAAGGTTTGAGGTATCGAAAATGCAACGGCAATGGTTGCGACACTTATGAGCACCGCCGGTACAATGAAATACATGTATCGTCGTCGCACAATTGAGAAGACTGTACTCAGGTCAAAACTCTGTTCCATCGCACCTTACCATAATTGACGGGCCTAGCCGGTAACTGCGGAAAAACCACTAGTTGGTCTTTGTGTCCAATTGGTCTTCCTTCATGCTCTTTACCGTGGCGCGGGCCGTTTCCAGGTCACCGTCTGTCATGAAAGTTTTAAGATTTATTGCCTTCTCAAGCGCTTCTGTAGCAGCTTCCTTTTGATCCAGCGCTGCCAGCGCCATTCCGTAGTGGAACACAGCAAGACCCATGCCAGGAAGCCTCTGTGAGGCATTTCGAAGCAGCGGCAGCGCTGAAGAGTATTCTCCTCTAAGATAATATATCCAGCCGAGCGTATCCAGATACTGCGGTACTTCCGATGTGCGGAAACGCTGTGCAATTTCGAAAGCACGTTCCAGAGATGCGGGATCACCGCGGCGTTCTGAAAGAAGGCTGGCAAGGTCGTTCGCAACGATCGTGGATTCAGGATCGGCGGCAAACAGTATTTCATACTGTTCGATCGCCTCATCGAATCTTTCTGTCTGCTGAAGTACCGTTGTCAGCATCAGGCGAAGCGCCGTGTTGTTTTCGGCCTTCGAAAGCCCGACACGGATTGCGGCTTCGGCGTCATCCAGCCTGTTCGTTGCAGTGTAGAACTGCGCGAGCGATGTGTCTCCCAAAACACTGTCGGGGTTTTCGGCAGCCGTTTTGAAGGTTGCTTCCGCCTCGTCTACCTTGTTTTGCGACAAGTAGACCGATCCAAGGAGAATGCGCGCCAATGTGTTGTCCGGCGATTCCTCAAGCTCGGTCAACAGGTGCGAAATCGCGGTGTCCTGACGACCGGCCTGCACATAGGCACGGATCAGGTCAGGTAGAAGTGCCTGCTCGTCACCTGCGACAGTCGCCGAACTCTGCAGTAGAGCGATACTTTCTTCATGCCGGTCCAGACCTCCGAGGGCGGCTGCGGCGATCTTGTCAGCTGTTTCAGTATCTTCCGCATCGATCTCACGAAGCGTATCTGAAATTGCCTGGGCGCCAACCCAGTCGCGTCTTGCCAGCCGTTGCTGGGCAAGCAGGGTCAGGACCTCACGGTTCGACGGATTGCGCTCTCTGACGGACTCCAGAACGCGCTCTGCCTGCTCTCCTTTGCCGTGTCGAAGGAGGAACCGAACCATCGGCAGGCCGACTTCCGGCGAATTGTTGTCAAGAGCCAGGGCGCGAGCGTATTGTTCTTCGGCCAGAACTGAAGATCCGTCACGCTCATATGCGCTTGCGAGCAATGTTCTCAGCCGGGCATCTTCCGGGGCTTCATTGAGTGCGGCGAGAATGTCATCAACCGCGCCCGCATTGTCGTTTCGCGAGGTTTTGATGGTCGAGCGAAGACGCAGGGCATCCACATTTGCGGCATCGTCTTCCAGGATTTGATTGACCAGGGTTTCCGCCTGTTCGATATCCGCCGTTTGGCCGTACAACGTCGCCAGCATAATCCGGGCCTGATTTTTCTGACGTTGGTCGCTTGTTTCCGAGACGACCGTTTGGAGCAAATCGATGGCATCAGAGGCCTGGTTCGATCTGAATAGCAATTCACCAAGGGCAATACGCAGTGCGAAGGCATCGTCGCCCTCATCATTGCGAGCCTTGATGATGTTCTCAAGTTCTTGGCGTGCCGCTTGTTGGCCCTCTTGAGCAATCAGAAACGAAACGAGGGCTAGCTGGGCTTCGTCCTCTGTCGGCCTGTCCGCGGCAAACTGCCTTATGACGCGTCCTGCGTCATCCTTCCGTCCGTTTGCCAGATACCAGCGCACCCATGCCTGGCTAAACTGAGGTGTTTCTGGGAACCTTTCGACAAGCTCGCCGAAAAGCTTCTCGATCCCTTCCTCATCGTTGAGCGCTTCCAATACAGACAGTTTCAGGACTTGCAGTCCGACGTCTTTCGTAGCGCTTTCCGGAGCCTGGTTGAGATATGCGAGTGCACCGACCGGGTCGGCTGCAGCCATACGCGCCGAGGCAAGTACCACGACGGCGTCACTAAGCATCGGGTCAGCCTTGAATGCTTCCTGAGCGGTTTTTTCGGCGCCTTCGCGATCGCCTGTCTTAAGTTGGAGCGTTGCCTTGGCCACGAGCACCTTGGGGTCAGCGGGGGAGAGCCCGATCGCCTGTTCCAGGTAACTCTGCGCTTGCTCGACCTGGTTTGCGGTCAGCAGCATGTACGTTAGCTTCAGTCGTGAAGGCAGATGGGTCTCGTCCTGCTCGGCCACACCTGTGTAAACGCCAAACGCAGACTGGACTTCGCCCTGGCGTTCCTGCAACTCGCCGAATGCAAAAAGGGCGTCTATGTGCTCGGAGTCCAGTTTGATAGCATTGCGGAACTCGAGGCCGGCCTTTGCCAGCTCGCCTTCCTCAACAAGTTCAAGGCCCCGTTTGTAGTGCTCTTCAGCCCGTTCTTCTGATGAGCTGCACCCCGCGAGAAACAATACACTTATTGAAAGCACAACATAAGCGCCAGCCTGCTTAAACCGCGGCGACAGGTGCATCGCACAAACTCCTGCAAATTTCAAAAACCTTCTATCCCCAAAATAGGGGGATGTGCATTAAAGTTCGAGTAACCAATTTGTAAAATTTGAGTCAGGGTTAAAGATGAGAGAGGCTCGTAGACCCCGTTCCCTGACTGATCCTTAGACAAACAGAAAATGGGGGATCATTCAATACTCGAACGATCCCCCATTTGATTTTTACTTCCAAGCTCTCGAATCGGACTTAGCCCAGGCTCGAGATAGCTGTCTAAGGTCAGGCAGCGATTTTACGGCGGCGGGCAATCGCACCTGCACCGATCAAAGCACCACCGAGCAGAAGCACAGAGGCTGGAACCGGCACGGCAGTTGCAGCAGAAAAGACACCCAAGCCGGTGGAACCAATCTCGTTACTGGAGAACGAGAAGATACCCGAGGTGTTGTCATAGCCTGTCGCACTCAGCGTGCCCAGGGCGTCAAACGAGATCCCGTTAGATGCGCTTACTACGGAGCCGATGATTTGTTCTATAGTGAAGCTGAAACCGCCGGCCGACCAAACGACGCCAGGCAGCAGTCCGAAATCAACGTCGTTCAAAGTAGCCGTTTGACCGACAAGACCCGAGAAGGATCCAGAAGCGCCAAGCACGGTGCCATCGCCGATAAAGCTGATACCAGAAGTATCGGACGGATCATCGACAAAGCCAAAGATCGAAATCGTGCCGCCAATCGTTGCCGCATTGGCAGTGGCAATTACACCGAACATCGCAATGCACGCAACGGCCGCGATTCTCAGTGCTCGAAATATGTTCATCAATACATTCCCTTATATGCAATAAAATGGGCCCTACTGCACAGCAGCAGGCATCTAGCGCCGCATTATCAGTCCGTAAGACAATAAAATTTGAGCAAAGTCAATCAGAATTTTTTCAGAAATCTGAATGAGTTGGGTGGTGTGGTGCTTAATTCTCAAGCAGCGGTTGCCACTACGCCGTTTGAATAAAATCTACAGCCATCCGTTTCGAAACCCTCGTTGGGTTCTCTATATTCTCCAGCACCGGGAAGTCAGGAAAGCGGCCAATACGACCCGGATTTACGTGGCCGGATTGCATTGCAGCATGCTTCACGTTCCCGAAAACCGGCTCAGATTGCTGCGGGCTCACTTTTCGCGGTAGTCAAAGGGTCGGTTGTGCTCTCTCAATCGGAGCGACTTGTGCTGCAAGAAACGATTCGGGGGCGCGCTGCCCGTGCGCGTTTGCCGCAGAGCCGCCACCTGCCAGGACATCAAATTTATCGAAAGTAGGGAAATACCTGTGCTCGTCCTTCTTAGGGGAGGGGCCGGTCGGCGTGGCGCGCGCTTTGAAAACAGACAACGATGGTCATCGCCAACACTGTCAGCGGCCAAACTGCCGCGAATGCGACCGCAGCCAGCAGCCGAAGCGTCCCAGTTCGACGCGTCTCGGCGAGTTCCATCGCGCTCAGGGCGAAAAACACAAACGCAATCGTGCAGTAAACAAATAGTCCAAACCCAATCAATAAAAGCATTATCCGAAATCCCGTCAAAAAAGACGCGCAACGCCGATGCTCATGCATCCAATATGGTTAAAAGAATACTACGCTCGCGCAAAAATGGCAAAGGGGGCCGCACTTCGCTTTCGTGACCGGGTCCGTTGCAATTGACGAGAGATCGCGGTTCTTTCGAGGTTTTAGGGCGGAATGTAATCACCTATATACGCCGAACCTCCGTTTTGACCGGTACGCTCACGTTTGCGTGAGGTTGCTGAAACGCTATCAACCCGGCGCATTGCGTTGCGAAGGCGCCCTGGTAAACGCTGTCGGCGTATCGGCGCTGCCGTATGCACGTTGCCTGCCGGCAGCTTCCGCCCACCACAGAAGTTGCTTGATCGTCCGGTCGAAGTAACCGTCCCAGTGATCCGGTTCGACGCCATCAAGATAATCTCCCGAATCGTCGAAAACCTCTTGTGCCTTGGGAACGTGGATCATCGCAGAGACGGGAAGGCACCCCAGTTCGCCGAGATAGGTGCGCATGTTGACGGCGGCCCGGGCACCGCCCCATTGCCCGGCGGAGTAGGTGACGATCGCGCTTGGCTTGTAGGAATACAGCGAGCTGCCGAAGTGGTTCAGCAGATGCGCGAGTGCCGGGGACATGGAGTGATTGTATTCGGGGCTGACCATGACGTAGCCATCGGCGGCTGCGATCTGTTCTGCAAGAGCGTCCAGCGGGTCCGGCGCTTTCCCTCGCGGATAGGAAAAATGCGGTTTGAAAGGGCTCAGAAGTTCGACCTCAAGCGGGTCGACAAAGGTGTGAGGTGCGCCACTTGCTGCAAGCCGCTGCGCACAAGCCCTGGCAACTCGTTCCCCAAGCCGGGCAGGATGCGGCGGCGTGCTCTGTCTTTCAGAGCCGATGAAGACCAGGAATGTCATGTACGTCCACCAAATTGTTCTGTCATGCAAACCTTGGGTACGGAAAAATGAACGGGGTTCCGTGCCACGCGAGGTCTGCTTGCGGAAATTGAAGCGTTAACAACGTAATACCTTTGCAATGCCTTTGACAGGGATAAACTGTCGTGAAGCCCATGAAATGCAGGTTGAGGCCGCGCATTTGGTATAAATACGGCTGATTTCACTGTGGTAAAACTTAACGGTCGACAAATGGTATTAAATAGGTATTATATTTCCAATGGCTGACGGGATGGCCCTTCCCAGGCGCCGAATTCAAAACCCGCGCGCGGGCAGGCTTTCGCAGGAATTGCGCCGGAAAGGGCAGGGAGGTGTTTTTTGCTTTCTCCCGTCGGACTGGATCGAACAAGAAGAAACCAACGTCAAAAAAACAGGGAACAGCGCAATGACACGTAAGTTACTCTCCTTGGCCTTGATCGGGACGGCCCTTGCAACAAACGGCGCCTTTGCGGAAGACGTCACACTGACGATCGAAAGCTGGCGCAACGATGATCTGGCCCTCTGGCAGGAAAAGATCATCCCGGCGTTTGAAGCGGCCCATCCCGGTATCAAACTTGTATTCTCTCCGTATGCACCGACTGAGTATGATGCTGCAGTCAACGCAAAGCTGCTTGCGGGTTCTGCAGGTGACATAATCACTTGCCGTCCATTTGATCGTTCGCTTGCCTTATTCGATGCGGGCCATCTCGTCGACCTCGACGACATGGAAGCCATGAACAATTTCTCCGACGTAGCGAAAGCCGCCTGGCAGTCCGATGACGGGTCGGCCAGCTTCTGTGTTCCGATGGCGTCCGTGATCCACGGCTTCATTTACAACAAGGACGCTTTCAACGAACTCGGCGTGTCCGTGCCAGCCACGGAAGAAGAGTTCTTCGCCGTCCTGGAAAAGTTCAAGGAAGACGGCAACTACATCCCGATGGCAATGGGCACCAATGACCAGTGGGAAGCGGCCACGATGGGCTACAACAACATCGGCCCGAACTACTGGAAGGGTGAAGAGGGGCGCAACGCCCTCATCCGCGGCGAGCAGAAACTGACCGACGAACAATGGGTCGCTCCCTATGCCACGCTCGCGAAGTGGGGTCCTTATCTGGGTGACGGCTATGAAGCTCAGACCTATCCGGACAGCCAGAACCTGTTCACGCTCGGCCGCGCCGCGATCTACCCCGCAGGAAGCTGGGAAATTTCGGGGTTCAACAGCCAGGCCGATTTTGAAATGGGCGCGTTCAAGCCGCCGGTCCAAAACGCCGGGGACACCTGCTACATTTCCGATCACACCGATATCGGCATTGGCATGAATGCGGCGACCGAACATCCGGAAGCCGCGAAAACCTTCCTGGCCTGGGTTGCCTCGCCGGAATTTGCCTCGATTTTCGGCAATGCGCTGCCAGGCTTCTTCCCGCTGTCGAAATCCCCGGTTGAGCTGGAAGACCCGCTCGCCAAGGAATTTGTCGGCTGGCGTGACGAGTGCGAAAGCACGATCCGCTCGACCTACCAGATCCTGTCACGCGGCACGCCGAACCTGGAAAACGAGACCTGGGGGGCATCCGTTGCCGCCATCAAGGGCACCGAGACACCGGAAGCGCTCGGCCAAAAACTGCAGGACGGTCTGGCCAGCTGGTACGACAAGCACAAGTAAGCCGCTTCACTGAAAACCAATCCCGGACGGGAATGCCTCGTCCGGGAGGCCTTGACCGGAGCTTCGAATGAGCAAGCCGCGCTTTCGATGGCATATCGTCGTGTTCCTGGCCCCAGCGGTCCTCGTCTACACGGCGGTCATGATCTTCCCGCTTTTCAACACGTTGCGTCTCGCTCTTTACAGCAAGATCGAACAGGAGCGCGTGTTCGTCGGGTTGCAGAACTTCACGACGCTTTTCGGCGATCCCAGCTGGGCAGACCAGTTCTGGAACGCATTGGGCAACAATTTCTGGTTCTTTCTGATCCATATGCTGGTTCAGAACCCGATCGGTATCGCGCTGGCGGCCATGCTGTCTCATCCAAGGCTCCGTTTCGCTGCCTTCTACCGCTCCGCGATCTTCATCCCGACCATTCTGTCCTTCGTGATTGTCGGATTTGCGTGGAAACTGATTCTCTCGCCGATCTGGGGGATTGCGCCCTCGATGCTGGACGCCGTTGGTTTGAAATCGCTTTATGCGCCCTGGCTCGGCAAGGAAGAATATGCGCTGACGACCCTGTCGCTGATCTCTGTCTGGCAATTCATTGGCATTCCGATGATGCTCATCTACGCGGCGTTGCTTTCCATTCCGGAAGAAATTCTCGAGGCGGGCGAGATTGACGGAATTACCGGCATGTCCGCGTTCTGGAAGATCAAGCTTCCCCTGATCCTGCCGTCCATCGGAATCATTTCGATCCTGACCTTTGTCGGAAATTTCAACGCCTTCGACCTGATCTATGCGGCGCAGGGCGCCCTGGCCGGACCGGATTTTTCCACGGATATCCTCGGCACTTTCCTTTACCGGACCTTCTTCGGCTTCCAGCTGCAACTGGGCGATCCCTATATGGGCTCGGCGATCGCCAGCGCAATGTTCGGGATCATCCTGGTCGGCGTGTGCATCTATCTCTTCGGCATCCAGACCCGGATGCGCAGATACCAGCTTTAGGGGAAGGGGACCGATGAACAAGGCACGTTCCAACCCGATCAACACCACTGCGATGCATGGCGCGCTGATCCTCTACACGCTGATCGCGCTGTTTCCGGTGTTCGTGATCCTGATCAACAGCTTCAAGAACCGGAAGGCGATCTTCCGTGAACCGCTGAGCCTTCCCAACGCCGACAGCTTTTCCATGATCGGCTACCAGACCGTGATGAAGCAGGGAGACTTCTTCCTCTATTTCCAGAATTCCATGATCGTCACGGTCGTCTCGCTGTTTTTCATTCTGCTTTTCGGCGCCATGGCTGCCTTCGCACTCAGCGAGTACAGGTTTCGCGGCAATATGCTGATGGGCCTCTATCTTGCGCTCGGCATTATGATCCCGATCCGGATCGGAACCGTTGCGATCCTGGAGATGATGGTGGCGACCGGGCTGGTCAACACACTGACGGCACTCATTCTGGTCTACACCGCGCAGGGCCTCCCGCTTGCCGTATTTATCCTGTCCGAATTCATGCGTCAGGTCTCCGACGACCTGAAAAATGCCGGCCGGATCGACGGGCTCTCCGAGTACACGATCTTTTTTCGTCTTGTGCTGCCGCTGGTACGGCCGGCCATGGCAACGGTGGCCGTATTCAACATGATTCCGATCTGGAACGATCTCTGGTTCCCGCTCATTCTTGCGCCTGCAGAGGAAACCAAGACACTGACGCTCGGCAGCCAGGTCTTTATCGGCCAGTTCGTAACCAACTGGAACGCGGTTCTCTCCGCGCTCAGCATGGCAATCCTGCCGGTTCTCATTCTTTACGTGATCTTCTCGCGTCAGCTCATTCGCGGCATCACTTCAGGAGCGGTCAAATGATACGGGTCTTGATTGCAGGCCTCGGCAACATGGGACTTTCGCATGCATTGGCTCACCACCGGAATGCGGCTGCCGAAATTGTTGGGCTCGTCAACCGGTCGGGTGACGTCGATCATCCGGAACTGGCCGGCTATCCGGTTTTCACCGACTTTGACGAAGCGCTGGAAGATACGTCCCCCGATCTGGTGGTGATTGCCACCTATTCTGACAGCCATGCCGACTATGCAGTTGCAGCCATGCAGGCCGGCGCGCATGTATTTGTCGAAAAACCGCTCGCGACGACGGTTGAGGACGCGCGGCGCGTTGTCGAATGCGCACAGGAGACCCACAAGAAACTCGTTGTCGGTTACATCCTTCGCCATCATCCCTCATGGGTCCGGCTGATAGAGGAAGCGCGCGCGCTTGGCGGTCCCTACGTCTTCCGCATGAATCTCAACCAGCAGAGTTCGGGCGTGGAGTGGGAAACCCACAAGGCCCTGATGGAAACGACAGCACCGATCGTGGATTGCGGGGTGCACTATGTCGATGTCTGGTGCCAGATCACCGATGCCAGGCCTGTGAAAGTCAATGGTATGGGACTGCGGCTTTCCGATGAAATCGCGCCGGACATGTACAATTACGGCCAGTTCCAGGTGATCTTCGACGATGGCTCCGTCGGCTGGTACGAGGCCGGCTGGGGCCCGATGATGTCGGAGACCGCGTTTTTCGTGAAGGACGTCGTTTCTCCGGCCGGGTCGGTGTCGATCGTGGAAGGCAACAAGGGGGCGTCTGCGGATGTCGACGGCCACACCAAGGTCGGCGGCCTGCTGGTTCATCGCCCGGAGGGCGACAGGAGCATCGATCTTCCCGGCGAGCCCGGCCATCAGGAACTGTGCGACGCGGAGCAGGCTTACGTGTTGCGCGCCATTACCGAAAATCTGGATCTTTCCCGGCACATGCAGGACGCGGTCAGTTCACTGGCGATCTGCATCGCGGCCGACGAAAGCGTCCGCACGGGCCAACCCGTTTCATTGAAGGAGCCAACGTCATGACGGCGCTCACGCTCAAGAACGTCAACAAGTCCTTCGGATCCGTTCACGTCCTCAAGGATGTCAATCTGGACGTCGAGGATGGCGAATTCGTTGTCTTCGTCGGCCCATCCGGGTGCGGTAAGTCGACCCTGCTGCGCGTTATCGCCGGTCTTGAGGACGTCACGTCGGGCGACATTCATATCGGCGGTGAGCAGGTGAACTTCACACCGCCGTCGAAACGCGGAATTGCAATGGTGTTCCAGAGTTATGCGCTCTATCCGCACCTGAACGTTCGGGGCAACATGTCGCTTGCCCTGAAACAGGAGCGCCAGCCCAAGGACGTGATCGATCAACGCATCGCGGAAGCAACCCGCATGCTCAATCTGGAGGAATACCTCGACCGGTACCCGTCCGAACTCTCCGGCGGTCAGCGTCAGCGCGTCGCCATCGGGCGGGCTATCGTGCGCCATCCCAAACTGTTCTTGTTCGACGAGCCGCTGTCCAATCTCGATGCGGCACTGAGGATGAACACGCGCCTTGAAATCGCGAATCTGCACCGGCAACTCGAGGCGTCGATGATCTACGTGACCCATGACCAGTCCGAGGCGATGACCCTGGCGGACAAGATCGTGGTGCTGCGCGACGGGTACGTGGAACAGATCGGCAGCCCGATGGAGCTCTACAACAATCCGGCGAACAAGTTCGTTGCCGGCTTTCTCGGCTCGCCGGCCATGAACTTCCTGCCCGCAGGTCTCCTGAGCGAGGGCGACGAGCGCACGCTCGGCGTGCGCCCGGAAGACCTGTTTCTGTCGGAAGGCTCCGGGCTCCAGGCGCGGGTCGAACATGTCGAGCACCTTGGCGGCGACACCAACGTGATCGCGATGGTCAAGGGACACCAGGTCACCGCGCGGTTGTTCGGCCAGCACGCCATCGAGCCGGGCAGGGAACTGGACCTGGCGATTTCAGAGGGAAAGTCTTATTACTTCGACGCGTCCGGAGACCGTTTGAGCGCGTAAGGCACGGAACCCACCGCCTGCGGCGGGGGCCTGCGCCGGTGCGAGGCAGACCGCAGCCAGGCCAGGCAGGTCACATCAGGCTGCGCAACGCAGCGGCGCCGGCGCCGGATCTTCGCGCAGGAGATGGCGCAGCTGTTGTTTGGCTCGCATGATGCGCGTCTTGACGGTTCCCACCGGGCAGCCAAGCATCTCCGCGATTTCTGCATGAAGGTATCCCTGAAAGTAGGTGAGTTCTATGACCGCCCGCAATTCCGGCTTCAAGCGGTCGAGTGCCTTGAAGATGTCCCGCCTTTCGATTGCATGGGCAGCGAGGTCCTGTTTGTCGCTGAGCGAACATGTGTCGATATCGAGATCCAGCTGCCGCCGGGCAAGCTTTTGCCGCTTTTTCTTTGCGATGCGGTAGGCGATGGCGAACATCCATGTCGAGACTTTTGAGCGCCTCTGAAAGCGTGCTGAAGATCGCCAGATCACGAGGAATGTATCGTTGGCCACTTCTTCTGCCGCCGCGTGGTCGCCTGTGACCCAGTGCGCGAAGGACGTCAGTTTCATGAAGTGTCTTTGATGAATTGTACTGAGTGCCTTTTCGTCACCCCTCGTCACAGCTGCCAGAAGCTGAAAGTCATCCGGCGATGTGGTGCGCGGAAAGGCGTCATGCGAAGAACCGGTATTTCCCATCTCGGCTATCGAACCTCGGGCAAGGAACGGGCGTTCGCCGGATGTGAAATGCACCGGCGTTCGCGGTTTCCTGTTGGTAAAGATCTGATGTTCCAGGGCGTTCCGTGGAACCTTCACTTACGATGCGGGACAATCAGTGCGAACGCTTATGACGCGCGTCACAACCAAGGGGCGTTTTGTTGCGCAGGCGCACCTGTCTTGCACCGGACCAGCCTTCGCCCCGAAGTTCGGCATACAGCTGCCTGGTTTTGCCGAAACGGATCTCGTGTCGCGATTCACAATAATTGAAGTTGTCATTCCGACTGAAGCGCAGCAGAAGGCCGGAACCCAATGACCGCCAGGTTCTCCCCAATCACCTAGCCTTCGGACGCAGGGGATACTGGTTCCCGGTCTTGCCGCTGACACGGCAAACCGGGAAGACAAACCCGGAGGGCAGCGGGCCAGATACAGGGATGACATCTGTCTGCACTCGGCCGCAAAAATCCCGCCGGCCCGAGGACCGGCGGGAAATGTGCAAATGTCTGGCGCAGAATTTATGCGAACAGGAAGGAGTCTGTGCTGAAGTCTTCGACCGAGGCGTTCTCGAACGTCAGAAGTTTGCCGCTGACATCGAGTTGCACATCGTCCCCGATCTGTGTCAGCTGGTCCACCAGATCGGCTGCGGACAAGCCGGCATCGGTCACAAACAGAAGGCTGTCAACGCCGATCTCGAAGTCGGTGATGATCTTCAGGCCCGTGTCGTCTTCCTTGAACACGAACGTGTCGGCACCCGCACCGCCGGACAGAATGTCGAAACCAGAACCGCTCTGGATCACGTTGTCCTGATCATCACCCGCGATGACGTCGTTGAAATCGGTGCCTGTGACGTTCTCGAAATTAACGGCGGTGGAACCGTCTCCGAGCGAGCCCGCGCCTAGGTCGACCTCGACGCCTTCGGAGGCACGCGACAGGTCCAGCGTATCAATGCCGTCGCCTCCGTCGAGGTCGAGTTCGATTTCCTCAAGGACGTTGTCGACGATCTGTGCAACATCATCGCCACTGCCAAAATTGGTTTCAAGCGCTTCCGTGTTGCGGATATCGAGCTGGAACAGGCCATTGACAGCCTGATCGTTCAATTCGACACGTGCGAATTGCACACCCTCCGGGGTGACCGAATACTCGGCGACATCCTTGTTCTGGAGATCGTCGTTGACGAGGTCGGTGTCGAAATTGACTTGAACCCGGTCAGTGTCGGCTCCGCCATCCATCAGGTCGGAACCGTCGCCGTTGTTCCACACAAGAAGGTCGTCGCCGTCTTCGCCGAAGACGAAATCATTGCCCTTGTTGGCAACAAGGATGTCGTTGCCGCCGCGACCATAGATCGTGTCGACCCCGCCAAGCCCGGAAATGACATTGTCCTGGTCGTCGCCGGTAATCTTGTCGTCGAACTCCGTGCCGATGACGTTTTCGAATTTGACTGCCTTGGAATCCTCCACGGTGCCTTTAGAGAGGTCGACCTCGACGCCTTCGGAGGCACGCGACAGGTCCAGCGTATCAATGCCGTCGCCTCCATCGAGGTCGAGCTTGATTTCCTCAAGGACGTTGTCGACGATCTGTGCAACATCATCGCCACCGCCAAAGTTGGTTTCAAGCGCTTCCGTGTTGCGGATATCGAGCTGGAACAGGCCATTGACAGCTTGATCGTTCAATTCGACACGTGCGAATTGCACACCATCTGGAGTTACCGAAAACTCGGCGACATCCTTGTTCTGGAGATCGTCATTGACGAGATCGGTGTTGAAATTGACCTGGACCCGGTCAGTGTCGGCTCCGCCATCCATCAGGTCGGAACCGTCGCCGTTGTTCCACACAAGCAGGTCGTCGCCGTCTTCGCCGAAGACGAAATCATTGCCCTTGTTGGCAACAAGGATGTCGTTGCCGCCGCGGCCATAGATCGTGTCGACCCCGCCAAGCCCGGAAATGACATTGTCCTGGTCGTCGCCGGTAATCTTGTCGTCGAACTCCGTGCCGATGACGTTTTCGAAATTGACTGCCTTGGAGTCCTCCACGGTGCCTTTAGAGAGGTCGACCTCGACGCCTTCCGCAGCTCTTGCGAGATCGAGCGTGTCGATACCGTCGCCGCCGTCAAGGTCGAGCTTGATTTCCTCAAGAACGTTATCGACGATCTGTGCGGTGTCGTCGCCGCCGCCGAAATTGGTTTCGAGAACCTCGGTTTTGCGAATGTCGAGCTGGAACAGGCCGTTGACGTTCTGGTCGTTCAGTTCAACCCGCGCGAACTGGATGCCTTGGGGCGTTACCGAGAATTCGGCGACATCCTTGTTCTGTAGGTCGTCATTGACGAGATCGGTGTTGAAGTTGACCTGGACACGATCATAGCCGCTGCCGCCATTCATGAGATCGGAGCCGTCGCCATTGTTCCAGACAAGAAGATCGTCGCCAGCACCGCCGAACATGCGGTCGTTGCCCTTGTTGCCGACGAGGCGGTCATAGCCTTTGCCGCCGCGCAGCGTGTCCTCGCCATCGCCGCCATTCAGGTTGTCATTGCCACGGCCGCCGAAGATCTTGTCGTTTCCGGTACCGCCAAAGGCGAGGTCGTTGCCGAAGCCGCCGTAGATCTTGTCATCGCCCTTGCCGCCAAACATAAGGTCGTTGCCGAACCCGCCAAAGATCTTGTCATTGCCGTGACCGCCGAAAAGGAAGTCATTTCCGAAGCCACCGAAAATCTTGTCATTGCCGCCATTGCCGAAAATGAAGTCGGACGCGAAACCTCCGAAGAGAAGCTCTCCCTTGTCGGAGCCGTTGATGAACTGGGGTTTGAAGAAATTCAGAAAGGAATAAAGGAAGCTCATTGCAGATCTCCTGTCGTTTGAAACACACCATCTGCGCCCGCCTGAAACGGCGGTTTGAAATTAAGCTCGTCGAAAATCACGCGCTGGTGTTCCCGCTGATGCGAGTACCTCTTGGTGCCTTCGGGACGCGAAAAGGTTCAAAAAAAACCGCGAGGCTTCGTTTTTTTCAGCGCTGCAAAAAAAAGCCGCCCGGGTTTCCCCGGGCGGCCCTTCAACCATTGTGCCTGAAATCTTACTCGATCATGGTGAGCAGCTTGTCCAGGCTGGCCTTGGCATCGCCGTAATACATGCGGGTGTTTTCCTTGTAAAACAGCGGGTTTTCGATACCGGAATAGCCGGTGCCCTGACCGCGCTTGGAAACGAACACCTGCTTGGCTTTCCAGACTTCCAGAACAGGCATGCCGGCGATCGGTGAATTCGGATCTTCTTGCGCCGCCGGATTGACGATGTCGTTGGAGCCGATGACGATCGCCACATCTGTTTCCGGGAAGTCCTCGTTGATCTCGTCCATTTCCAAAACGATGTCGTAGGGAACCTTCGCTTCGGCCAGGAGCACGTTCATGTGACCCGGCAGGCGGCCTGCAACCGGGTGAATGGCAAAGCGCACATTCTTGCCCTTGGCCCGCAAACGCTTGGTGAGTTCGCTGACCGACTGCTGCGCCTGCGCAACGGCCATACCGTAGCCCGGAACGATGATGACATTGTCGGCATCGTCGAGCGCCGCGGCGACGCCATCCGCATCGATCGCGATCTGTTCACCTTCAACTTCCATGGCAGGACCGGCCGTGTTGCCGAAACCGCCGAGAATAACGGAAATGAACGAGCGGTTCATGGCTTTGCACATGATGTAGGACAGGATCGCGCCGGACGAGCCGACGAGAGCGCCGACGACGATCAGGAGGTCGTTGCCGAGCGAGAAGCCGATGGCCGCAGCCGCCCAGCCGGAATAGCTGTTGAGCATGGAAACCACGACCGGCATGTCCGCACCGCCGATACCCATGATCAGGTGATAGCCGATGAAGAAAGCCAGCAGCGTCATGAGAATGAGCGTCCAGATCCCGGCGCCGCTCAGGAACAGGATCAGGAGCAGGAAGGACAGGATCGCAGCGCCTGCATTGAGCGCGTGTCCGCCCGGCAGTTTTTCCGCCTTGGAAGTGATCTTGCCCGCGAGCTTGCCGAAGGCGACGACGGAGCCGGTGAAGGTGACGGCACCGATGAAGACCCCAAGAAAGACCTCGACCTTCAGGATTGCCTGCTCGGCGCTGGTTTTCTTAGCAAGGAGCGCGGCGAAGCCTTCCAGCGCCTTGCGCTCTTCCTCGCTCATCGCCAGAACGCGGCCAAGCTCGATATAAGCGTTGAAGCCGACGAACACGGCTGCGAGACCGACAAGCGAATGCATCGCGGCGACCAGCTGAGGCATCTCCGTCATCTGGACGCGCTGGGCAACGAAATAGCCGATGATACCGCCGGCGGCGATCAGGATCAGCGACAAAAGCCAGAAACCGGAGCCTGGACCGATGAGCGTGGCGACAACGGCGAGTGCCATGCCGGCAATGCCGTACCAGACGGCGCGTTTCGCACTTTCCTCACCGGAGAGACCTCCGAGCGAGAGAATGAACAGAACTGCCGCAACCACGTAGACGGCGGTGGTGAAACCGAATTCCATGGGTCGGGCTCCTTAAGACTTCTGGAACATGGCGAGCATGCGCCGTGTAACGAGGAAACCGCCGAAGATATTGATCCCGGCCATGAAGATTGAGACGCCCGCAAGCAGGATGATCAGGAAGGATCCCGAGCCAACCTGCAGCAATGCGCCGACGATGATGATCGACGAGATCGCGTTGGTGACCGCCATCAGCGGCGTGTGCAGCGAGTGGCTGACATTCCAGATCACCTGGAAGCCGACGAAGACGGCCAGCACGAAGACGATGAAGTGCTGAAGGAAGCTGGCCGGTGCAATCAGACCGACAAGCAGCATCAGGATGCCGCCGACCGTGAGCAGGGTTACCTGCTGCTTGGTCTGCGCCTTGAAGGCAGCTGCTTCCGCGGCCCGCTTTTCCTCCGGTGTCAGCTCTTTCGGCTTCTCCTTCGATTTCGCGGCAATCGCCTGAACCTTGGGAGGGGGAGGCGGGAAGGTGATTTCGCCCTGATGCGTGACCGTCGCGCCCCGGATGACGTCGTCTTCCATGTTGTGGACGAGCTGACCGTCCTTTTCCGGCGTCAGGTCCGTCATCATGTGGCGGATATTGGTTGCGTAAAGACTGGATGACTGTGACGCCATCCGCGAGGGGAAGTCCGTATAGCCGATGATCGTGACGCCGTTGTCGGTGACCACCTTCTTGTCAGCCTCGGTGCCTTCCACGTTGCCGCCGCGCTCGGCGGCAAGGTCGATGATCACCGAACCCGGTTTCATCGCCTTGACCATGTCTTCAAGCCAGAGCTTCGGCGCAGGCCGGTTCGGGATCAGCGCCGTCGTGATCACGATGTCAATCTCCGGCGCAAGCTCGCGGAACTTGGCAAGCTGGGCCTCGCGGAACTCCGGTGACGACACGCTGGCATAGCCGCCCGTGGCCGCACCGTCCGTCTGCTCTTCCTCAAAGTCGAGATAAACGAACTCTGCTCCCATGGATTCGACCTGTTCGGCCACTTCCGGTCGCACGTCGAACGCATAGGTGATTGCGCCGAGCGAGGTAGACGTGCCAATGGCGGCAAGACCTGCAACACCGGCGCCGACCACGAGGACCTTGGCGGGCGGCACCTTGCCGGCCGCCGTGATCTGTCCGGTAAAGAAGCGACCGAAATTGTTGCCGGCCTCAATGACCGCCCGGTAACCGGCGATATTGGCCATGGAGGAAAGCGCGTCCATTTTCTGGGCGCGCGAGATACGGGGAACCATTTCCATCGCGATGACGTTGGCACCCTTTTTCTTTGCAGCTTCAAGTCCGGCCTCGTTACCGCCGGGGTTGAAGAACGAAATCAGGGTCTTGCCTTCGGTAAGGTACCCCAGCTCCTTGTCTTCCGGCTGGCGCACCTTGGCGACGATGTCGGACTGTTTCCAGAGGCTGGGTGCTGTCTTGACGATCTCGACACCGGCTTCCTTGTAAGCCTCGTCGGTAAAGCCGGCAGCCTTGCCGGCGCCGCTCTGCAAAAGACAGGTGTAGCCGAGCTTTTGCAGCTGCTTCGCTGATTCCGGGGTCATGGCCACGCGGGCCTCCCCGGGGAAAATTTCCTTGGGTGTGCCGATCTTTAGGGCTTCTGACATATGTCGCTCCAAGATGGTGACCAGGACATGGCCGAGAGTGTGGAATCGTGAGCGAGCGGAATGAGCTGTGTCCCCCCGAATGCCCCCGACTTTTGTGCGTGGCTGCATATAGAGACGAAAATTATACTTATGACAAGACGTGTTTCCGCGCGAAGGGGCGTGTATTGCGCACCCAACCTTGGATCAGGTTTTAAACTGATTTTTCATGGAAAATACGATGACGGGTATCTTAGTCTTGGCGGAGGTGATGAATGCCGCCCGTAATACTCCGATTTATATCGGAATTAGTATTATTTTCTGGGCACAGCAGCGAGACTGCAGCAGCCAATTGTTGACGCGCGGAGCGAACTGGCAGCGACCTGTCGACGCAGGCCGCTGCCGCTCTGCTATTCTGCGGCCGTTTCAACCGGCGGCTTCGGCTCCAGATCAGCGGCGGAGTGCCGCTCATGGAACTGCTCGTGTTCTTCGCCCCAGGCCTTGTTGACCCTGCGGCCACGTATGACGGCCGGGCGGGCGTCGATCTTCTCGGCCCAGGCCTTGACGTTCTTGTACTCGTCGACGGAGAGAAATTCCGCCGCATTGTAGAGCCGGCCGAGGACAAGCCCGCCGTACCAGGGGAAGATCGCCATGTCGGCGATCGTGTAATCGTCGCCTGCAATATAGGGACGATCGGCGAGTGCCTTGTCGAGCACGTCGAGCTGGCGCTTTGTCTCCATCGCAAAGCGATCGATCGGATACTCGAATTTTTCCGGCGCATAGGCGTAGAAATGCCCGAAGCCGCCACCGAGATACGGTGCGGAGCCCATCTGCCAGAACAGCCAGTTCAACGTTTCGGTGCGCGCCGCCGGATCTGTCGGCAGGAACGCGTCGAATTTTTCCGCAAGATACATAAGGATCGAACCGGACTCGAACACCCGTGTCGGCGTTTCCGTGCTGTGATCCATCAGAGCAGGAATTTTCGAATTCGGATTTGCCCCGACGAACCCGCTTGAGAACTGGTTTCCCTCATTGATGCGGATCAGCCAGGCATTGTATTCGGCCTCCTTGTGGCCGAGCGCCAACAACTCCTCCAGCATGATCGTCACCTTGACGCCATTTGGCGTTGCAAGGGAGTAAAGCTGCAGCGGATGGTCGCCGACCGGAAGGTCCTTTTCATGGGTCGCACCGGAGACCGGCCTATTGATGCTCGCAAATTCACCGCCGTTCGGCTGTTCCCACGTCCAGACTTTGGGCGGGGTATAGGTCGAGGTATCGCTCATTGGAAAGCTCTCCGGAAAATTGAAGGCAGGCCTGGTTTCGCGTGCGCTCCGCGATTGGAACTCATCGCAATCTTACGATTAGATAGGACGTTGAGCGAAGTTTGCCTAGACCGAGTTTGCATATAGGTCGGTTTTTCCATGAAGGGCTCATTTGTTCGTGCGCGCATTCGTTGAAACCTCCTCCTGACTGTTGTCGTGTTGCGTCAAACGTCAATAATTTAGAAAATTTTTGCTCTCGACCTGACCGTAACGTTAAGGCATCCTCTTTTTCCCGGGGCTTTGAACGCGGCACCTAGAACGCGCATCCGTCCCGGCCGATTGGCAGGTGAAGAGAACCAGACCGGAAGGAAAAGACGGAACCGTAGAACACGAAAATCAAAGGTGCGGGCGAACCGTCTTGATAATTGTCGCAATACAGGGAGGACGACATGAATTTGAGGCCAGATCCGAGTTTTTATCCGACTGCGCAGATGGCAATGGAGGCCCCGGTTGAAAAACTGGCCTTTACGCTGATGTTGAGCCCGGATTTCAGCAAGCCTGACGGCCTGGCCGTCGTCAATGTCGATCCCGAAAGTTCCGACTACGGCAAGATCGTTCACACGGTCATGATGCCGAACACGGGGGATGAATTTCATCACTTTGGCTGGAATGCGTGTTCTTCTGCTCTGTCCCCGCTGACCGGCCATGCGTTTCTTGAACGCCGCTATCTCATCATTCCGGGCATCCGCTCTTCCAGGATCTACGTCATCGACGTCAAGGAGCCGCTCGAAGCCAAGATCCACAAGATCATCGAACCCGAAGAAGTCTTTGCAAAAACAGGATATTCCCGGCCGCACACGATCCACTGCGGGCCGGAGGGGATTTACGTCTCGACGCTGGGCGGCGGCGGCGAGGACGGCACGGACGGTCCTCCGGGTATATTCATAATGGATTGCGAAACCTTCGAAATCCTGGGCCGCTACGAAATGGACCGGGGCATCCAGGACAAGCACTACGATTTCTGGTGGAACCTTCCGCGCGACTACATGGTGTCGTCGGAATGGGGGCTGCCGCCTCAGTTTGAGAACGGCCTCGTCCCGGAAGATCTCCTGTCCAACAAGTATGGGCACAGAATCCACTTCTGGGACCTGAGGGCGCGCAAGAATGTTCAGACCATAGATTTGGGCGAAAACCACCAGATGGCGCTTGAAATCCGTCCGGCGCATGATCCGGCCAAGCAGTACGGGTTCTGCGGCGTCGTTGTTGATACGACCAACCTGCAAGGTTCCATCTTTACCTGGTGGCGCAAGGAGGACGGGACCTTTGAGGCGAAAAAGACGGTCACGATCGATCCGCAGCCTGCCGATCCCGACGACCTTCCGGAGATGCTGAAGGGCTTTTCCGCGGTGCCACCGCTGGTTACGGATATCGATCTCAGCCTAGACGACAAGTTCCTTTACGTCGCCTGCTGGGGAACCGGTGAAATGCATCAATATGATGTCTCCGATCCGATGAACCCCAAGCTCGCCGGCAAAGTGGACATCGGCGGGATCGTGAAGAAGACCAAACATCCGAACGGAAAAGACTTCGGTTACGGGCCGCAGATGGTCGAGATCAGCCGGGATGGCAAGCGGGTCTACTGGACCAATTCGCTTTATTCCACCTGGGATGATCAGTTCTATCCGGGAGACCGGGGCGCCGCGATGGTCATGGCGAACGCGGGCCCCAATGGCGGCCTGACGCTCGACGAAAACTTCTGGGTCGAGTTTCCGCAAGGGTACAGGTCGCACCAGATCAGGCTGGAAGGCGGAGACTGCTCGACGGACAGTTTCTGCTATCCGTCGGTGTAGACCTTGGATGGAATGAGCATGACGGCCCTCTGGCTGGCCGTCATCGGCTCCGGCCTGTACCACGGTCTCAATCCGGGAATGGGCTGGCCACTGGCCGTTTCAGCAGCGCTGATGGAAAGGCGCACGCAGGCTCTGCCGCGTGCGCTGTTGTCTCTGGCGGCCGGCCACCTGCTGGCCATGCTGGCCATCCTGCTGCCGTTTTCCGCGATGATCACGCTTGTCAGCCTGGAGAACGAAATCCGGATTTTTGCGGCCTGCCTTGTGATCGGCCTGGGGCTTTATCTCCTGATCACCAACAGGCATCCGCGGTTTCTGGCGCGCATATCGCCGGCAAAGCTCGGCGTCTGGTCTTTTCTCGTGGCGATTGCCCACGGTGCCGGTCTGATGCTTGTTCCGATCTATCTCGGCATCTGCGCTGTTCAGGCCAGTCAGGGACATCAGGCGGCCGGCACGTTGATGGGGGCGGATGTTCGCATGGCGCTTCTGGTCTCTGCCGTTCACACGCTCGCGATGGCGACGGCCGGCGGGCTGATCGCCTTTGGCGTTTATTCCTGGCTTGGATTGAAATTCCTGCAAAAGGCCTGGTTCAACCTGGACCGGGTCTGGGCCGTGAGCCTTATCCTCGTCGGCATCTTCGCGCTTGCAGTCCCGCATGCCTGATCAAGGTGAGGGCGCAACAGGCGCGCAGGCGCGGTGGAGTTGCCTCGTGCCTAGTTGAGAAGATTGTCTTCGAACGGAAACAGGGAGAGGAGCTCGATCCCGGTTTCCGTGACAAGCACCTGTTGTTCCAGCTTGACGCCTTCCCTGCCGCCGTCCGCGCCAATGAAGCTTTCCACGCAGAGCGTCATTCCCGGTTCCAGCACGCCGTCATACCCGGCATCCGGGAAATCGCGACGATGGTAGAGGTAAGGATATTCGCCCGTCATACCAACACCATGTGCGGACAGGTAATAGCGGTTCTTGTAAAACTTCTCCGGAATGTTCCAGGCCCTGTCGGCGTAGTCCCGGAAGGTCATGCCGGGGTGAAGAATGTCCATGTTGTGGTGCACCTGTTCGAAAGCGACCCTGTAAAGTTCCTTCTGCGCCGCGCTTGGTTTGTCCGGGCCGGCGTGAAAGGTGCGCGAGAAGTCGGCATAATATCCATGGCATCCGACCACGTCCGTATCGAGCGCGATCAGATCGTTGGCGTTGATGGTGCTTGCGGAGGCCTCCTGGAACCAGGGGTTTGTGCGCGCACCGGCATTCAGGAGCCGCGTTTCGACATAGTCTCCGTTCTGCGCGATGATCGACTGATGCAGTACGGACCAGAGTTCCGCTTCCGTCAGTCCCGGCCGGATGGCCTCACGCAGAAGGGCAACTCCCTTTTCCGTTGCACGCAGCGAAGCGATGACGCACTTCATTTCCTCCGGCGATTTGATCGCGCGCGCCATCTCGACGGGTTGCTGTGCGTCCACAACGGTTAGCCCGGCCTCATGAAGCGCGAATTTCGAACCGGCGTTCAGGCGTTCAACGCCAACGGTTGCGTTGCGCTCGCCGGTCAGTTCCCTGATCAGGGCGGCCATTTCAAGGCCCCATTCCTCTTCGCGTTCGGCGATCTGCGGGCCGGCGGCGACGAAGCTTGCGGTTCTTGCCTGCCGCACTTCATCAACGGTTTCAAAACCCCTGGCCAGATGTTCACATCCCGTGAACTCGAACAGGATTGACCGGTCCTGCGTCATCAAAAGATACCGGGACGGCGTGTTGCGCATGGAAAAGACCTGCATGTTCCGCGTGCCCGTCGCGTAGCGGATGTTGACCGGGTCCGAAAGGATCAGCGCATCCACCCCATAGGCAAGCATCTGCGCGCGCACGCGGCCCTGCCTGTAAGTGCGGACAGCCACCTGGTCGATGCCGTCATCTGACGGGCTGCGATCCAGGTGCGCCAATCCGTGAAAATCGCTTCGCTCCGCATGCCAGTCCAGTTCGGCCATGGAACATTTCTCCCTTTTCCTACAAAAAGGAATATCACCGCAGCTTGCGAGCAAGAAAACTATGGAAATTCTCGGCAGTATGGATAACTCTCAGGAATGCAAAGCTATCGCAAATCCTTGCCGCCCCTGGATACGATTGTCTTTTTCGAGGCGGCCATGCGGCATTTGAGTTTCACCGAAGCCGCCGACGAGCTTTATGTGACCCAGGCCGCCGTCAGCAAGAGGATCAAGCAATTGGAACTGTGGCTTGGTGTCGACCTGTTCGAGCGAAGCGGCAGAAAGCTTGTGCCGACGGAGGCCGGAGCATATCTCGCCGAAAAGACCGGCATGACACTGGACTACCTCGACTATGCATTCCGGACAATCAAGGTGCCGGCGCAGCCGGTGGTGCAAATCGCCTCCGTCACTGCGCTCGCAACGTTCTGGCTTCAGGCACGGCTACGCGATTTTGCGCTCTCCGACGATGCCTGCCCGTTCAATCTGAGCACAGCGGATGAATTGGGCGATCTTCTCAGACCCGAAAACGATCTCGTCATCCTGCACGGCGAAAACAGGTTGCCGGGCTGGAACCTGGAATTGCTGTTCGAAGAGGAAATCGTTCCGGTCGGAGCCCCCGATGTCGTTGCCAGGGCGGGGGTCGCGGAAGGCGGCAACGGGCCACCGTTGCTGAATTTTGCGCGCATCGCGCCGAACTGGACGGACTGGCCGGTCTGGATACAGAGAACCGGGTGGATCGAATTCAACGCGAATGAGCGGATCGATTGCGCCAGCTACAACCAGACCATTGGCCGTGCAATCAGGGGCGAGGGGCTCGCTCTGGGCGCGTTACCGCTCCTGACCGATGAAATTGCGTCAGGTGCGTTGGTGGCAATGCAGGGTCGCAAGATGATCACCGGGAAGGGGTACTACATTGCCTGGCCGCAAACGCGGCCGCTGAGTGCGGAAGCCGCAAGGCTGAAAGCAGTTCTATCGCGCAGCACGTGATGTGCGCGCGTTTGAACGGTGTGAAGCCGGTTTGACGTTTCGTCGCTATTCAAGAATCCGACGAGCGTATGCCGTAGCCTTTCAGGATTGTGCTGTGGCTGCCGTCGCGCACCATGGAATCGAAAGCGTCTTGCAGTGTATTGATCACCTCACCGGACGTCTGATGGTGAAGAGCAAGATACAACTCGCCGCGGTTCAGGTCGTAGACGGTTTCGTACTCGCCAAGGTCCGCACCCATTTGCTGGAGACCCCAGCGCGTAACTTCGGTTTCGTAGGAAATGGCATCCACGCGGCCGGCAATGAGCTTCCGGAAATTCTGCTCGTTCGAAAGGACGGGCTCGATACGATCGTCCGGGACGCCTTGCGCGCGCAGCAGCAATTGCCCGACATCGTCTTTCACGACACCGATACGGATCTTGGCCAGATCATGCACCGTTTCGATCTTCAGGTTGCGGTCTTTGCGCGCCGTCAGGCCGACCACCGTCGACACGAAAGGGCCGACCCACCGGAACAGGCCTTCGCGGTCCTGGGTGCGTGTCGTCGAAAAGAGCGCATGTCCCGGTCTTTGCAGAGTGAGATTGTAGCCCCGCGCCCATGGAAGGAGCGCTATGTCCTTGCGCGTATGGCCCGACATCGTGCGCTTGAAGATTTCTTCCATGATCTCGACGCTGATCCCACGAAGGGCAGTGCCGTCGTGATAGTTGAAGGGAGGGTATTCCTCCGTCATGACCTTGAGGGATACCAGTTCGCTTTCAGCCCGTGAGGACGTTGCCACGGGCATGATTGTGGAGGCGGCAAGGCCGGCGACAACGGATCTTCTCGTCAATTTTTGCATTGCTTGATCCTCGATTGCTCGGGTCCGTCAATCCTTATCCGGCGTTTCGTAGTTTCTCATCCGGCAACAACGTTGTTTCAGCGCGTCCGGTCTGATCTGCGGAAAGGTAGGTTGCAAGCGGTTTCGCCTTGCCGAAGAGGTAGCCCTGACCGGTTTCCACGCCCAGCTCGACAAGGCGCTCATACTGGTCTTCGGTCTCAATTCCCTCGGCTATGACATTCAAGTTGAGCTTTTGCGACAATCCGACAACCGCCTCGATCAATGCCGCAGTCTTGTGGGTCCGCTCGGTGCCCGACCGTGCGTCCAGGCCTTTGATGAATGACCGGTCGATCTTGACGGTGTCCACCGGGAAGCGGTGCATGTAACTGAGTGATGAGAAGCCGGTCCCGAAGTCATCCAGAGCAAAGGTACAGCCCAGTTTCCGGATGTCTTCGATAAGCCCGTCAAGTCCCATACTGTTCTGCATGAGCGTTGTTTCCGTGATCTCAAGTACCAGTCGGCTCGGATCGACACGGTGGGCCGTCAGCTTCTCTTTGAGGTTCTGCGGCAGATCGGGCAGGAACTGTGCGGCGGAAAAGTTCAGAGCGACATAGGCAGACCGGCAGTCGCGGCTTTCCTGCAGCCTCTCGAGCGCGTCGAGACCCAGCTCAAGTACCAGGTCGCCGATCTCCAGGATACCTCCGGTCTGTTCGGCGGCACGGATATACTCAAGCGGCGGGAGCACGCCCCTTTCCGGGTGGACAAGCCGGAGCAACCCTTCAAAGCCGATTGTGGTTCTGCTCTTCAGGTTGACGATGGGCTGGAAATGCAGCTGGAACCAGTGGTTCTCCAGCGCTTCGGAAATGATTTCCTTGACCTCGAGCCGCTGGCTGGCCTCCTTGCCGAACTGTTCGTTGAAGACGCAGAACCCGTTTCGCCCGCTGTTCTTTTGCCGGTACATCGCGACATCGGAGGCTTTCAGGAGTTCTTCAGCGCTCTTGGCGTTGTCGGGATAGAACGAAATCCCCACGCTGGCGGAAATCTGCAGTGTCCGGCCGCCAAGATCGATTGGCCGGTTCAAGGTGCGATTGATCTTGGTGGCGAGTTCGACCGCCCGTTTCTTGCTCGACTTGCACGACAGCATGATCGCGAACTCGTCGCCGCCGAACCTTCCGAAACAGTCGTCTTCCTGCAGCAGTTCGGCAATTTCGCGGGTCACCGACTGAAGAACACGATCACCTGCGAAATGCCCCAGATTGTCGTTGACCCATTTGAAGCGGTCGAGATCGAAGAAAAGGACGGCGATGTCGTCGTCGCCGTCGGAGCTTTCGATTGCAGCGTTCAATCTGTCCGCAAAGCCCTCCCGGTTCACCAGCCCCGTGAGGTAATCCGTTCGCGCCTGACGCAGGATTTCAGCTTCGGCAGCCTTGAGCTTGCTGATGTCGGTCATGACGGACAGGGAGCTGCCGCCGTGCGCGCTGTCGTCGAAATCCTTGGTTTCCGTGATCAGCACATCAAGGCAGGTGCCGTCGGCCTTCTGGAACACCGACGTCAGTTCCAGAGTCTCGTTCCTTCCGTCCGAAAGCATGCTCCTGTTGTGCAGGTAATCGGCCTTGAAATCATCGTGGATGAATTCGCGGAACTTGTGGCCGATAACATCCTTGCGGCCGTAGCCCGTCGCGTGCAGCCAATAATCCGACACGTTGCGGATATTGTCGTCACTGTCGATCGAGTAGAGCATCACCGGCGTGTTGTTGTACAGAAATGTCAGGCGCTTGTTGGCCCGGATGAGTTGTGCCTCGTCCTGGTCCAGCCGTTCCTGCATGTCGTTGAAAGCGTTGGTGACACGCCCGAGCTCGTCCGTTGAATCCCAATCGACTTTCTGGCGCGTTCCCGAGCGCTGTGTTGCTTCGATCGCTGCATTCAGGCGCAGCAAAGGCCGCGTGATCATGAAGCGGTTCGCGATCAGCGCGGCGACAAGCACAGAAATGGTCGAGACCACGAACAAGATCGCTGATTTGACGACCTCCCGGATGGCCGCGTTGCTGATGTGGCTGGATATGAAGCGGATGCGCAAGGTGCCGACGGCATGCTCGACCCCGTCCACCCTGTGGGTGATTTCCTTGGAGAAGAGGGCGTTTTCCCTGCTGAGGGCGTTGTCTTCGCTGCCGTCTTTGGAAATCAGTGCAAGGCTCTTGTCGTTGTCATCTAGGATCTCGATGCTGAAAATGTCGCGATCATTTGCGATCGCGCCCGCCCATTTTCGCAGGTTATCGTAGTCGAAGTCCCACAATGCCTTGCTCAGGGCCTTGCTGTTGGCATCAAGGAGAACGCGTTTCTTTGCAATCATTTCGCGCTCGACCGAGTTTTTCGTCATGACAAAAAACGTAATCAGCAGCGGTCCGTTTACGGCAATCAAGGCCGCGAACATGATCGCGAGAAACTTCCTCTGCGTAGAATTTCTGATAAGCCTAAGCATGCAGAAAATTTAGCCCGGTTGCGGTAAACAAACCTCTTCCTTTCTGGTTGAGGAAGGTTGCTTTGCTTAATTTTTTGTAGCTTCTGCTAGTCGAATTCTCTGTTCGGCGCTGTGAATATATCTTGATTCGCAAGAGGGAGCCGAAAAAGCTGACAGTGTGCGAACGGGCGATGTTGGCTTGTTTGGAACAGCTATCCAGGGAAGTCTGGAGAACTGTCAAACGCTTCAGGGCGCACACCAATTCGCCATCACCGGAATGAAAAACGAAAAAGGACGGGACCGCCGCTGTGGTCCCGCCCTTTTGCAATCGAGCCGTTTGTCAGGTTCCCCGTTTATTCCCGGACAATATAGACCGAACACTGGGAATGGCGCGCAACGCGTGCCGCGTTGGGACCGAGAAGAAATTCCTTCAGATGCGGCTTGTGCGCCCCGATAACAATCAGATCGGAGCCGGCCTGCTTGGCCGCCTCCAGTATCTCCTCGTAAATGGAGCCTGCAGCGACGATGTGGCGAATGGATTTGTTCCGCTCTTCGCCGAGCACGCGGCTGACCATGTCGTTCAGGGCCGACTTCGTTTTCGTAACCAGTTCGCCCTGAAAGTTCTCGTCGAAATACGAGTTGACCAGCGTCACGCCATAGTTCGGCACAACCGTGATGACATCCAGCTGAGCCCCGTCGAGGCGCGCGAGCTTGTCACCCGTTTCAAGTACCTGGACATCGTCCTCGTGTGAAATGTCGACTGCACACAGCACAGACTTGATGCTCATGCCGGCACTCCTTTCTCGCGGCCAGCGCGGGCGCGCTGGATCAGATAGACCACCACCAGCAGCAACAGGCCGGGGATATAGACAAGTTCCTTGGGAAGCTGTTTGACTTCAACCTGCGCTTCCTTGGCGATGACGGGATTGTCGGCATAGAAGTCAAAATCGCCGAGTTCCTCGAAATAGGCTGTGCCGGGGAAGGGTTCGTCGATTTTCAGGACGCCGTCCTCGTCAAGAACGGTGAGGCCGAGCGCCTCAAGCCGCGCTTCGCCACCCTCTTCCGAACCGGGATTGACGATGATCGTTTTTTCCGTGGTCTCGCCGGTGTCGAAATCAGGCCCGCTGACCGTCACCCGGATCTCCTGACCTGCCGGTGCATTGCCGACCGCCTGGACGAACTGTGCGGGTGGGATCTGTTCAAAGGGAGGCTGGATCCGGTTCATGAAGAAGTCCGGCCGGAACAGCACGAACGCGATCAGGACCAGTGCTATGCTTTCATAGATCCGGCTCTTTGTGACGAAATAGCCCATCGTCCCTGCTGTGAAGACAAGGATCGCGATTGTTGCAACCACGAAGACAAGCGTTCCCTGCAGCCAGCCGACATCGATCAGCAACAGATCGGTGTTGAAGATGAACATGAAGGGCAGGGCGACGGTCCTGAGCGAGTAGAAGAACGCCGTGAACCCTGTCCGGATGGCGTCGCCCCCGGACACCGCCGCCGCGGCGAAGGAAGCAAGGCCCACCGGAGGCGTCACGTCCGCCATGATTCCGAAATAGAAGACGAACAGGTGGACGGCGATCAGCGGCACGATCAGACCGGACTGGGCACCCAGTTCAACCACGACCCCGGCCATGAGCGAGGACACGACGATGTAGTTCGCGGTGGTGGGAAGGCCCATACCGAGGACCAGAGACAAAACACCCACGAACATCAGCATCAGGACCAGATTGCCGCCGGATACGAACTCGACAAGGTCGGCCATGACCTGCCCGATGCCGGTCAGGGTGACCGTGCCGACTATGATGCCGGCGGTTGCCGTCGCCAGACCGATACCGATCATGTTGCGCGCACCGTCGATCATGCCGTGGACAAGATCGTTGACGCCTTCCTTCAACTCGTTGAAGGCTTCGCTTTCGCCGCGGAAAATCGCCTTGATCGGGCGCTGGGTCAGCAGGATCACGAAGAGCAGGGCGGTTGCCCAGAATGCCGAAAGACCGGGCGATTTCTGTTCGATCATCAGGAAGTAGACCAGCACGACGATCGGCAACAGGTAATAAAGGCCTGCCTTGTAGATTTCGGCGATCTCCGGAAGTGTGATTTCCTTCTCGTTCGGATCGTCCGGATGCAGGTCGTCGACCGTCGCCGCAAGTTTCAGGAGAGCGAGATAGGCGACAAACACCAGAACTGCCAGGATCCAGCTCGCGCCTTCGGGAACGGCTGCAACGATCCAGCCGACCGGGAACTTGACGCCGTAACAGAGCGCAGCGAACCCGGCGAAGAAGAAGAACATTCCAAGGACCGTGCGCAGTGTTGAAACGGTCTTGTGGCCGATGGTCGGCATGTTCCGCTTCACGGCTTCAAGGTGCACGATATAGACCAGCGCGATATAGGAAATAACCGCGGGCAGGAAGGCGTGCGTGATCACGTCGACATAGGAAATGCCGACATATTCAACCATCAGGAAAGCGGCTGCGCCCATGACGGGCGGCATGATCTGCCCGTTCACCGAAGACGCCACTTCAACGGAACCGGCCTGTTCGGATGAGAAGCCGACCCGTTTCATCAATGGAATGGTGAAGGTTCCCGTCGTGACCACGTTTGCGATCGAGGAACCGGAAATCAGGCCGGTTGCCGCGGAACCGACAACGGCTGCCTTGGCGGGGCCGCCCTTCAGGTGCCCGAGTGCGCCGAAGGCCATCTGGATGAAGTAGTTTCCGGCGCCGGCCTTGTCCAGGAGCGCACCGAACAACACGAACAGGAACACGAATTTGGTGGAGACACCAAGGGCGATGCCGAAGACCCCCTCGGAGGTGATCCACATGTGGCTCATCGCCTTTTTCAGCGATGCACCTTTCCAGCGGATAACCTCTGGAACCCATTCGGAGGAACCGAAGAATACGTAAAGCAGGAAGACCGTCGCGACAGCGGCCATTGCCGGGCCGAGTGCGCGTCTTGCGGCTTCAAACAGGACAATGATGCCGGCAAGGGCAAACCACTTGTCCATGTCGTCGGCGAGACCGCCGTTGTTCACGATTTTCTCGTAGAAGAAGAACCCGTAAAGCGCGATGAACGCGCCGAACAGCGCGAGTATCCAGTCCTGTATCGGGATGTAGTGGCGCGGACTGGTCTTGAGCGCGGGATAGGCCATGAAGGCCAGGAACATTGCAAAGGCGAGGTGGAACTGGCGGCTGTTGTTGATCAGGTCGCCGGGAAGGATGTAGTAGGCGACCGGCGATGCGAGAAGGACCTGGAACACCGACCACAAGAACGCGACACCCGCCAGCAGCAGGCCGACGCTCCCGGCCGGATTACGCGAGCCGGAATCGGAAGCGGCAACAAGTTCCTGAAGCTCGTCTTCCGACAGACCTCGCTTTGTGTCCTGGTTGTTCGGTAGATTCTGATCCGCCATGAAAATCCCCCATCCAACGGCTCACATCCAAGCCGCGCCCATGTATCCCCGGGTCTTTCGGGCCAACGGCCCTCAGCAAAACGTGACATGCAATTCGATAGCGCCGGTGTCGTTGTTTCTTGTTCTCCGGCACAAGAAAATAGGTCCGGAGATGTGATCCCCGGACCCGAAGCGTTTCTGGATCAGTTGATCCAGCCTTGCTCTTTGTAGTACTTGGCAGCACCAGGATGGATCGGCGCGGACAGGCCGTCAGCAACCATCTCTTCCGGCTTCAGGTTCGCAAAGGCCGGATGCAGCTTCTTGAAGGCATCGAAGTTTTCGAAGACCGACTTGACCAGCGTATAAACCGTGTCGTCAGCAACGTCGGCGGATGTGATGAAAGTCGCGCCAACACCGAAGGTGCCGGTGTCGCCATCATTGCCGCGGTACATGCCGCCCGGAATGGTGGCGGTGCGGTAGTAGCTGTTGTCGCCAACAAGCTTGTCGACTGCATCGCCGCCCACGTTCACAAGAACGGAATCACAGGCAGTCGTTGCTTCCTGGATGGAGCCGGAGGGGTGACCGACCGTGTAGACCATTGCATCGATCTGGTTGTCGCAAAGAGCCGCGGACTGCTCGGCTGCTTTCAGCTCGGTCGCCTGGGCGAAATCGCCGGTGGTCCAGCCCATTGCTTCCATCAGGACTTCCATGGTGCCGCGTTGACCGGAACCCGGGTTGCCGATGTTGACGCGCTTGCCTTTCAGATCCTCAAAATTCTTGATGCCGGAATCGGCACGTGCCACGACCGTGAACGGCTCGGGGTGCACGGAGAAAACGGCGCGCAGGTTCTCGAACGGACCTTTGTCCTCAAATTTCGAAGTGCCGTTGAAGGCATGGTACTGCCAGTCGGACTGAGCGACACCGAACTCAAGTTCACCTTCGCGAACCGTGTTGATGTTGTACACCGAACCGCCCGTGGATTCGACCGAGCAGCGGATCCCGTGATCCTTGCGGCCCTTGTTGACCAGCCGGCAGATTGCACCACCGGTCGGGTAGTAAACGCCAGTGACGCCACCGGTTCCGATCGTGATGAATTCTTCAGCCGTTGCTGCTCCGGTGAATGCGATGCTGGTCGCCAGAACAGCACCTGCCAGGTTCATTTTCATCATCATTTGACTAGACTTCCCCATTGTTAAATTTCTTAAGTCAAGCGTGGCACACCACCCTAGACATTTTCAATCTCGTCGAGCAAGCGATTATGCTTCTCAACTTCCTGGATCCTGGCTTCCGCTTCGGATCCGGCCCGCGCAACCAGCATGCCCGTTATGGTTTCTATCAGGACAAGCGTGGCTGCGTAAGACGAAAAAAAGTGTGGACTTTCAGTTCGTTGAATGAAGTGGTAGTCGGCGTATTGCAGGCCCGGAAAGGCGCGGCTGTCCGTCAGAACCACGACCTTGGCACCTTTTTCGGCTGCGATCTTGGCAGCCCGTACGGACCTGTGAGCATACGGGTGCTTGGAGATGATCAGCACGGTGTCCTTCCGGTTCAGCCCTGCAAGGGTGCTGCCCAGTGTTGTTCCGTTTCTTCCCGCGACGAACCAGCGGTCATCGAACCACTTTGCGAGGTAGGCGAAATAGTCCGCAAAGCCCGCCGATCCGAGCGCACCTATCAGGACGACCTTGCGCGAATCCGAGAGCTGATCCACCACCGCGTCGAGCGTTGCGGGATCAATGTCGGCGAGCAGCCCCTGGATATTGTCAATACAGGCGGAAACCTGGCGCGGAAGGAGCGGCTGGTCAGCGTCAGATTGCAGGCGGCGCGCCTTTTCCCGGAAACTGTGTTGCTCCCGTGCCGTCAGTTCAGTGCGGGCCTGTTCGCGCAGCGCTTCGTAGTCGGTGTAACCGAGCGCTCGCGCAAGCCGCGTATAGCTTGCGGGTGACACGCCGCTCGCGGTGGCCACTGATCTCAGGCTTCGGGTCGCGACTTCCACTTGATTTTCGGCAATGTAATCTGCGGCAACGCGTAATGCGTCGCTCAATTCGGCGTAACTTGCCGAAATTGCTGTCCGAATTTGCTGCTGCGATCTGGCTCCCATCGGCGCACTGTTTCATTTGTTTTTTGTCTTGTCAAACCCTGAAACAAATGTTTCTTTTCGGCCGCATTTTCTTGTCTTCGCCTCAGGGGCGCGGACCGCTTCGGTATCGGTTTTTGGCCAAAACGCTTCGCACGGTCCGGGCTTCGGACGGGACGCCGCCTTCCGGGTTCTTGCGCTCAGGCGGAGTATCTTGAAACCTGCGGTCGGGGAGGCCCGGACTGTGATTTTTGGAAAAAAAACCTTCCGGCAGGGAGCTCTGCCGGAAGGAAAAGTGGGATGGGGTCGTTCTGGTTGGTTATTGTCCCTGGCCGAGCGAGTAACCCGGTACTCCATTGAACGTATAGAGATTTTCCGTCTTGATGACTTCGATCTCCTTGTTGCTCAGGGCCATGATCAGCTCCGCAATATCCTTTTGTTTCAGGTTTCCGGAGTTGCATTCGAAGCGGCACCGCCAGTGATCCGTCTTGAAGGTTTCCGGCAGGCCCGCAGGCCAGACTTTCACCCCTCGATTGGTGATCATGGTCAGCTTGGCGCCGCATTGCTGGGTCGCAGCGATCAGCCTGACGGCCAGATTGTCGGGATCCACCACCGTGTCGCGCACGAAAAGATCCACGCCGACAAGACATCTTTTGGCCGGAACCGGCCGAACCGGGGGCGCGATTGTCGGAGCGCTTTGCTGGCCCTGAAGGGGGACAGGTTTGAGCAAATTCGGAAGCTCACCGATCCGGTCTATCACCGCATCTGCAAAGTCATCCGTTCCGACTTTCACCCGGCTTTCCGCCCCTGAATAGACATCGGCGGTGTGGATGCCGCTTTCAATGGTTTTCAGCCAGGCATTGTGGAGCCTGCTCGCGGCCTGTTGCTGCCCGAGATGCCCCAACATCTGGACGCCGGCGAGGATCAATCCCGACGGATTGGCGATGCCTTTTCCGGCAATATCAGGAGCGGACCCGTGAATGGCCTCGAACATGGCGAAACTCTCACCGATATTCGCGGACGGCGCGATCCCGACCGACCCGCTTATTTCCGCCGCGATATCGGAGATGATGTCTCCGTAAAGGTTCGTTGTCACGATGACGTCGAACATCTCGGGAGACGCAGCAAGCTTTGCCGCGCCGATATCGACGATCCAGTGATCAGCGGCGATTTCCGGGTATTCCGCCGATATCTTGTCGAACATCTTGTGAAACAGACCATCGGTCAGCTTCATGATGTTGTCCTTGGAAAAACACGAAACCTTTCTGCGTCCGTTCGACCGCGCATATTCGAAGGCATGCCGGATGATCCGCTCCGTGCCCGGGATCGAGACGAGCTTGAGGCACTGAAAGACCTCGTCCGTCTGCCGATGCTCGATGCCGGCGTAAAGGTCTTCCTCGTTCTCCCGGAAAATCACGACATCCATGCCCGGATGGTTTGAGGCAACAAAAGGCGTGAGGGCGGCGCAAGGGCGGATGTTGGCGAAGAGGCCAAGCGTTTTTCTGATGGTGACGTTCAGCGACTTGTATCCACCGCCCTGTGGTGTGGTGATGGGCCCCTTGAACAGGACGCCAGCGGAACGTAACGCACTCCAGCTGTCCGGCAGGATGCCGGACGTGTGGCCGGCTTTATAGACCTTTTCCCCGAGAACGACTTCATGAATGTCCAGGTCTGCACCCGCGGCGTGCATGCATCGCAGGGCGGCGCGCATGATTTCCGGACCGATACCGTCACCATAAGCAACGGCTATCTGCGCCGTTTCAGCGGGTGCTATGGAATAGGCGGCCTGCGCGCTGTGAACGTTCATTACTGTCTCCTGGCGTTTGAAATGTGTGTGCTCGCCACATGTAGGGGCTGCAATTGGATTGCAAAAATTAATAATCTTCAGTATTTGGATTTGAAAAACTCATAATAGGTTCGCCATGGATACCATCGACCCGGCGTTGCTGAAGGCATTTGTCCTGACAAGCCGTACCGGAAGCTTCACAAAGGCCGCGGAAAGCCTGTTCCGCAGTCAATCGGCAGTGTCTTTGCAGATCCGCAAACTTGAGGACATCCTCGGAGAGCGGCTCTTGCGCCGCAGCGCCCGCAACGTCGTGCTGACACCGGCCGGAACCCGGTTCCTGGACTATGCTCAGCGGATCCTGGAGCTGAACAATGAAGCACTGTCCGCCTTCCGGGCGCATGAAGTCACCGGTCTGGTGCGTCTTGGGACGCCAGAGGACATTGCGACCAGCTACCTTCCCAGGGCACTGGCCGACTATGCCGAGGCGCATCCGGGTGCCAGTCTGGAGGTCACGTGCGACCTCACGCTGAATCTGCTGGAAAAGTTCCGCGCCGGGCTGCTGGATGTCGTGCTCTTGAAGCGGGAACCGGCTGCCGCGATTGGCGGCCAGCGGGTGTGGACCGAGCCCCTGTTGTGGGTCTCGGCAGATCCATCGCTGCTGAAACCCGGCGAGGCCATGCCGCTCGCGGTCAGCCCGGAGCCCTGTGTTTACCGCAAACGCGCCTTTGAGGCGCTGCGCAAGGAAGGATTTGAGCCGCGGGCAGCTTATGTCTGCGGTTCGCTGGCGGGCACGCTGGCCGCCGTGCGTGCCGGCCTCGGCATCGCCGTACTGCCAAGCCACATGGCGCCGGACGATCTCGTAACCGACAACGGCTTGAAGATGCCGTCCCTGGAAAACACGGAAGTCCTGCTCGCCACTGCATCCGATGCGGGACTGGCCGCAAGACGTCTGGCGGACGTCCTTGAAGCCGCCTTCGAGGAAGAGGCGAGCAGGGATCTGGAGAAAGCAGCTTCGATTACGGAGCCTCGAGTGTCAGGACGCTGAACAGCCCGTCCGGATCCGTGTCGCTGTCCAGCACGCGCCAGCCGCTGCGGCTGGCGATCTCGGCGAAAGCCGCCTCGTCATACTTGTGCGAGTTTTCCGTGTGAATGGTCTCTCCGCTGACAAACTGGATCTCGGTTTCGCCGATCCGGACGGTCTGGTCGCAAAGGCTCTCCAGGTGCATTTCGATGCGGCTTTCCGCGCTATTCCAAAGGGCCCTGTGCTCAAACGCTGCCAGGTCGAAATCCGCACCGAGCTCCCGGTTGATCCTCTGCAGGAGATTGAGGTTGAACGCGGCGGTGACGCCTGCCGGGTCGTCATAGGCGTCAACCAGCACGGCCTCATCCTTGGGACGGTCAACGCCAACGATCATGTGAGCGCCCGGCATGGCGGTCCGGATGCTTTTCAAAAGGGCAACCGCTTCGCTCTTTTCGAAGTTTCCGATGGTCGAGCCGGGGAAGAAGACCAGCACCGGAAGTTCGGGCAGCAAAGGCAATTTGCCGAGCGGCTGGGTGAAATCGGCTGCCACCGGGATCACCGCCAGCGATGGAAAGGTGCGCCGGACCCTGTCGGCCGCTTCCTTGAGATGGTTGGCGGAGATGTCGACCGGCATGTAGACGGACAAGTCCGGAAACGCTCCAAGCAGAAGATTGGTCTTCCGGCTTGAACCGCTGCCGAGCTCTACCATCGCGCCTCTGGCGCCCGGCAGCCGCGCATATTTGCGCAGCTGAGCCTCCAGAATGCCCAGTTCGGTGCGGGTCGGGTAATAGGCATCCAGTTCCGTGATCGCCTCGAAAAGATGCGATCCGACATCGTCATAGAGCCATTTGCTGCTGACGGCTTTTCGGTCAGCGGTCAGGCCCTGAAGAATCTCTTTGCGGAAATCCGCGTCCTGCTGTGCGGGAGGTACGTGTTTGGTCATTGGTCTGCCGCCAGTCTCAGTCCCAGCATCTGCCAACGCTGGTGTGGGTAAAAGAAGGTTCGATAAGAAGAACGCATTTGAAGCCTGGGGGTTGCGCACGAACCGCCGCGCAGAACCATCTGGTTCACCATGAACTTCCCGTTGTATTCGCCGATCGCGCCCTCGGGTGGCTTGAAACCCGGATAAGGGGAGAATGCGCTGCTGGTCCATTGCCAGACATCGCCCCACAGTCCGGCTTCGCGGCCGAGCGGCATGAAGGCACCGCTTTCCAGAAAATTTCCGGCAATTTCTGTGTGCTGGGCGGCGGCTTCCCATTCCGCTTCTGTTGGCAGACGGTGTCCCGCCCACCTGGCAAAGGCATCGGCTTCGTAATAGCTCACGTGAACGACGGGCGCCGCAAGATCGACCGGACGCGGTCCCTGGAGCGTGTAGGCCCACCACTGACCATCCTGCCTCCACCAGTACAGCGGAGAGTCCCAATCATTCTGCTCCCGGACGGCCCAGCCTTCCATCAGCCAGAGCGTCTGGTTGTCATAACCGCCATCTTCCATGAAGGCGATCCACTCGCCGTTGGTCACCGGACGGTCCGCCAGCCTGTAGGGCTCCAGCCAGACCTTGTGCCTCGGGCCTTCGCAGTCATAGGCAAACCCGTTCCCGTCATGCCCGATCTCAAGAAGGCCTCCTGCGTAGCGGGTCCAGCCCCGGTCCGGAATGCTCTGGACGGCTTCCGGCTGCGGGGTCGTGTAGGCTGGCAGGAGAGGGTTATGGGACAGCGCATGCAGGAGATCCGTGACCAGCAGTTCCTGATGCTGCATCTCATGGTGGCACCCGAGCGTGATCAGCGCGTCCAGGTGTTCCGGTTCCAGCGCGAACTTGTCGTAGATCATTCCTTCGCGCAGCGCGTCTTCCACATGTGCCCTGTAGGAAGTAACCTCCGTGACGCTCGGACGCGACAGGAGACCCCGCTTGGAGCGGGTGTGACGCGGGCCCGCCTGCACATAATAGGAGTTGAACAGAACGGCGAACCGCTCGTCCCGAGGCGTGTAACCGGGCAGATGAGGCTTGAGGATGAACTCCTCGAAGAACCAGGTCGTATGCGCCAGGTGCCACTTCGGCGGGCTGGCGTCTTCCATGGATTGAAGCCCCATGTCTTCGTCGCTGAGAGGGGCGGTCAGGCTTTCTGTCTGTGTCCTTGTGTCGTAGAAAAAATCCAGAAGATCGGTGTCGGAAGACGGCGCGTTCCGTTCATCCACGTAAGTCATATCTGTCCCTCCACATGGGCGTCGGCGTGATTGCCTCCCGCCGGCCCTGTGACTGCCACCAAGCGATCTGAACGTAGGCATCGCAGTGGCGATTCCAACGGGTCAAAACGCACCGCGCCGGTGCAAAAATGCGCATTGCTGACACGCACGCCATTTGTGTTGACGAAAAACATCAGTGTTCCGGAATTCATCGCAAATGGCACCAATTTTGATTTAGTTCAGCAAGCCGTTGAAATCAGACGCAAAAATGCAGGGTGACGTCTGTTCGCTTGCCGCCGTTGATGCCGCGGAAGGTAACGGACCCTTCCTGACAGCTGTCTGTCAGGATTGTTTGACAGCACGCTTCACAAAGGTGTGAGCGGGTTGAGATGCCAACTGCAAGCTGTGCGGTGAAACGCGGCCGGCCTGACACCCAGGCGTCATTTTCCCAGGATGCGGAGTTCGGATTTGACACTCTAGGACAAGTGTCCTAAACATGTATTAGGTCATTTGTCCTAATTTTCGATTGGGACTGGATATATTCGGTGAACGGGCAGCGAAGAACGAAAATGAAAACGAGTCCCACGAGACAGCAGATCATCAATGCGGCGGATGAGCTGTTCTATGCGCAAGGTTTTGGTGAAACCTCATTTGCCGACATAGCGAAAGCAGTCAGCATTTCACGGGGAAACTTCTATTATCACTTCAGAACCAAGGACGAGATCCTCAACGCAGTCATCGAAAAACGTCTGTCCGACCGGGAGACGTTGCTTCGGACCTGGGACGAGATGTCCGAAGACCCGGCAAGTCGGGTCGCCTGCTTTGTCCGCATCCTGATTGTCAATCAAACCAAGATCATCGCCTATGGTTGCCCCGTCGGGACGTTGACCACGGAACTCGCCAAGCTGGACCACGACGCGAAGCACAAGGCCAATGGGATCATGGCGCTGTTCCGGGACTGGTTGACGGGCCAGTTTCGCGACCTTGGCTGCGGCGCGGAAGCTGAGGCGCATGCGCTGCACGTGCTGGGCTGGAGCCAGGGCGTCGCGACCCTCGCGCAGACCTTCAAGGACGAGGCATACGTCGCGCGGGAAGTCGATCAGATCCTCGCCTGGGTCGACCGGGTTTCGCAGAAAACCAGACCTTCTTGATCCCTTCAGACCGGCTCTGCATGCCGGCAATGCAACTTCAAAGGAGAATGAAATGTTTGTCGTGACACTGAAGTTTTCGGACAACAAGGCGCGTGCGGACGAACTGATGGAGGCACACAAGGCCTGGATCAAAAGCGGTTTCGATCAGGGGCTCTTCCTCATGGTCGGCAGCCTCCAGCCGAACAGGGGCGGCGGCATCATCGCCCACAACACGAGCTTCGAAGATCTGGAAAATTTCGTCGGAAAGGATCCGTTTGTCCTTGAAGGCGTTGTCAGGGCCGAAATCCTCGAAATCACACCGGCACGGCTGGACGAGCGCCTGGAGTTCCTCGCGGCGTAAGCGACGGGCGGGGAAGGGGAGAATAAAAGCAAGAGAGAAACTTCATCCTGACAATGCGCGTCCGCGCTGTTTCGAAGGATAAAGCGGGCTTATGGATCATGGGTTCGTGAACTGATCACAGTCCGATCGGCGGTCATTGCCAGACTTGATCTGGCAATCCATGCCTTGGTTATCGACACGGCGGGGCTGCGTAAATGGCGACAAAGCGGCATGGATGCCATGGTCAAGCCATGGCATGACCTGGAAAATGATCGGAAAACACACTCAGATGGGCCAGGATCTTCACTGAGACTGAAGACCTCATCCTGAGGAGGCGCGTCCGCGTTGTCTCGCAGGATAAGCGGGCTTTTGGATCGTGGGATAGCGCACTGATCCCCTTCCTATCGGCCGTCATTGCCAGACTTGATCTGGCAATCCATGCCATTGGCTCTCGACACGGCGGGGCTGCGTAAATGGAGACATATCGGCATGGATGCCATGGTCAAGCCATGGCATGACCGGGAATGTGATCGGGACACACACTCAGATGGGCCAGGTTCTTCACTGAGACTGAAGACCTCATCCTGAGGAGGCGTGTCAGCGCTCTCTCGCAGGATACGGCGGGCTTATGGGTCATGGGTTCGTGAACTGACCACAGTCCGATCGGCCGTCATTGCCAGACTTGATCTGGCAATCCATGCCCTTTCCTCTCGACGCTGTGGGGCTGCGCAATTGGAGACACAGCGGCATGGATGTGATGGTCCAGCCCACCGTGGTCTGTTTTGCCTAGTAGAGGTTCTCGTGAAACTATCTCCAATCAAGAGACCTGTCATTCCGGCTGAAGCGCAGCGGAAGGCCGGAACCTAGTAACCTCTTGTCTCTCCGTATTCCATTAGTCCTCGGCCACACGGATTACTGGGTCCCGGTCTTGCTGTTTGAGCAGCAAACCGGGACGACAATTCCGGGAAAAATTCTGTATCCCGCCTTGGCGCAGGACGGACGGAACTATGCCGCATTCTCAACCAAACAAACTGGACAGTGCTTTCTGACCCGGACAGCGGTGCATCAAGCCATTGCATGACCTGGAAAATGAGCGGAACACACCCACCGATCGGCCGGGAGGACGGCGGGTTGAAACCTCTTCCCCAAGCACAGCCGAAAAAAAGGCGCCAGGTCGGGCGCCTTTCAACTGGTTCGGTGTCGTCCCGCTTACTGAACGCGCGGAAATAGGGACTCGATGTCGCCGAGGTCGCCATTGCCCTCAAGCCTGTCCAGAACCGGGGCCCAGGGACGGGGCGCTTCGGGTGCGTTCAGCATGGCAAGTGCCTTGTCGGCAGAGCCCGGGATAACCTGCTGCAGGGCCTCCATGATGACGCGCAGGCAGTCGAGGGTCACGTAAATCACCGTCTGGCAGCGCTCGCGGGTGTCGTCGCTCTTGAACAGCGTCCACGGGGCCTGCTTGTCGATGTATTCGTTCATCTCTTCTGCCAGTGTCACGATGGCCTGCGTGCGCGCCGGAATGTCCTGAAGGTCGATCCAGCGGCTGAAGCCGGCTGTCGCCTCGACAACAGACTTGCGCAGGGCCTCGTCCTCCGCGCTCAAGGGCCCGGGTGCCGGAACCTTTCCGCTGAAGTTCTTGTTGGAGAACTTGGCGACGCGCGACAGGAGATTGCCGATCTTGTTGCCCAACTCGCTGTTGTATGTCTGGGTGATCAGCTCCACCGAGATCTGGCTGTCGCTGTCCGCCCGCATGTGCCGCGCCAGATACCAGCGCAGCGCATCGACGCCAAGCTTTTCGACAACCTCGATCGGGTCGACGACATTGCCGATCGACTTCGACATTTTGACGCCGCCGGCACCGACCCAGTGGCTGTGCACGGAGAGTTTCTTCGGCAGCGGCAATCCGGCGGCCATCAGCATGATCGGCCAGTAAACGCCGTGCGGCTTCAGAATATCCTTGCCGATCAGGTGCTCGCACTCCGCCCACCAGCTCTCATAGCCTTCTGATGGCCAGTCGATGTTGGTCAGGTAGTTTGTCAGTGCGTCGAACCAGACATAGGTGACGAAGTCCTGGTCAAACGGCAGATCGACGCCGAGGGTGACACGCGATTTCGGCCGGGAGATGCACAGATCTTCCAGCGGCTCTGCGAGCATCTGTTTCAGCTCGTTGCGAAAGGCCTCGGGCTGAACGAACTCCGGATGGTCGGCGATGTGCTGCAGCAGCCGTTCGCGAAACGGTTCCATCTTCAGGAAGTAGTTGGTCTCTTCCGTCTGCTCGACCTGCATGGTCGGGTGCAGCGGGCACTGGCCGTCTTCGGTCAGATCCGATTCCTTCTTGAACTCCTCGCAGCCCTTGCAATAGGTGCCGGTGTAGTTCTTCTTGACGATCAGGTCCTTGTCGAAAATCGTCTGCTCCATCCCGGCGACGGCCTGCTTGTGGCCGTCGCGGCTGGTGCGCACGAAATAGTCGTAGGCAATGCCGACAAGGTCGAAGACGCTCCGGAATTCCGCGCCGCGCATGTCGAGAAATTCCTGGTAGCCCATGCCGAGTTCGGCGGCGGCTTCCTGGTTCTTCTGGCCATGCTCGTCGACGCCGGTGGACAGCATCACCTCGCATCCCAGCGCCTGACGGTTGCGCTTCAGGATATCGGCCATCACGGAGGTGAAGGCGTGTCCGATATGCGGAGAACCGTTGACGTAATAGATCGGGGTCGTGATGTAGCTTTTCATCCAAACGCTTTCGAAGTTCCTTGGCGTTGCGGGCGAACCGGTGTTGAACGCGTGCCGCACGCCCTTTGAGGCGGTCCCGAACCGGGGACCGCAGCTATATTTCATACTCAAGGGATCAAGGAAACCCCCATGCCGGGTTTCGGGCATCAATGTGGGGTTTCCGGGCAGAAAGGCAATGCTCCGGTCATGTGTGTTTTGCCCTTCATTCAAGACAGGTGAGGCGACACCGATCGTTAATCTGGTTTCCGGATCGGCGCGCAGCTGTTGCGGCACTTGTCCGGAAGGACGGTTCTTTCCAGCCGATTGTTCTCTCCCTTGTCATCCCTGCGAAGGCAGGGATCCAGTACTCACTTGTCTGACCCTCTTGATCAATTGCAGTCGAAACGGAGTACTGGGTCCCGGTCTTGCCGCTGGCGCGCCAAACCGGGATGACGACCCGGGGGGGGGTACCGAATTTGGTCCGCTGCGCCAAAGCGCCCCGGCATCAGGCAGAGAGTGACGGGATCGAAACCTGCTAACCGATCAACCAGATACCGCCGAGGACAAACAACGCCAGGAACACTGTCTGGGTCACCACCATCCAGATGGCTGGACCGCCGACCTCCAGCAGTTTTGGGATCGAGGTTTTCATGCCGACGGCGGCGATGGCGGCCAGCAGGGCCCACCGCGAAACCTGTCCGGCCGCATCCTTGGCGGTGTCCGGAACGAGGCCGAAGGAGTTGAATGCCGCCAGCACGAGAAAGGCGATCACGAAGGCGGGCATCAGCGGCGGACGCGAAGACCCGGGCTCTGCACTGCCGCGCAGGATCAGCGCCGCGACAAGGACGATCGGTGCCAGCAGGGTCACGCGGATAAGCTTGACGAGCGTGGAGAGGTCGCCGGTTTCTTCGGAAACCGAAAATCCGGCTCCGACCACCTGCGCGACATCGTGAATGGTGCCGCCGAGGAAGACGCTGGTGGCATCGAGCGACAGGCCGAGATTGCTCGTCAGGATCGGGTAGACGATCATCGCCAGGGTGGAGAGGACCGTCACTGTAATGACTGTGAAGGCAAGATCCCGTTCGGCGTGCTTGCGTTTCGGCAGGATCGAGCCGATCGCCATGGCGGCCGACGCTCCACAAATGGCGACCGCGCCGCCCGAGAGGAAAGCAAACAGCCGGTCCTTTCCGAACAGGTTTCCGATCATCAGCGAAAAGACAATGGTTGCCAGAACACCAAGGATGACCAGCAGCAGGAAGGGCAGGCCGAGCGCTTCAACCATCTCGATGCTGATGCGCACGCCCAGGAGCGCGACACCGATGCGCAGCAGCGTCCTGGCGGCAAAGGCAATGCCCTCGGAGGTACGCTGTTCTTCAGAGAGAAAGTTCAGCGGCATGCCCAGGAGGATCGCCATCAGCATGGCGGGGGCACCGTAGTGCTCGTTCAGAAACTGCGCCGATATGGCAACAAGCCCGGCGATGGCAATGCCGGGAAACAGTTCGTTTGCCCGGTGCTTCAATCTATCCAGCATGGGTATCCAGTTCAGGGTAGGTCGACCGGAAGTCCGCTGGGAACGCTGTCGGGGATCCCGAAAGGGGGATTGGAAACGGAGGACGTTCCCGTCAGGGCTTTCAGAAACGCAACAAGGTCGGAGACTTCGCGGTCGGTAAGGGCAGTCGGCTCGACATCCCGGAAAAGGGCTTGTCTGGCCATCTCACGTTTGTCATTCCAGACGACGAAGTCAATGGCTTCCAGCCAGGGTGCGTCAGGAAGCGCAGCCTCGTCAGGCGTCCACTTCGCCAGCATCCCGTCCGGGTCGAGGTGATGACGCACAATGCCTTCAAGTGTCGGATAGGCGCCATTGTGGCCGTAGGGGGCCGTCAACTCGACATTGCGCAGCATCGGGGTGCGGAACCGGTAGGCATCCTCCAGGCGGTCGCTTTCCCCCATCCGGCCGACATCGCGCACCATCGGGTCGAACCGGCGCGTGCGGCCGGGACCAAATGGTGGCAGGCCGAGCGCATGGAATTTCTGGTCACTGAGAAGCTGGCCGGAATGGCAGCTCGCACAATTGGCCTTGCCGTAAAAGAGGTCGAGACCGCGCTTTTGGTCGGCATCGAGTGCATCGTCATCGCCCGCGAGATATTGGTCGAAGGGACTGTCGAAGCTCGTCCACTCGATCGCCTGAAACGCGGCGAGCGCATTTGCGATTTCGGCGATCGTGACCTGCTCCGGTTCCTCGATATGGTTGAAGGCCTCCACGAACATCTGCCCGTATTCGGGGATCACACGGACGCGTTTGGCAAGGATCGGCCAGGAGGCGTCGATCCGGTCATGGACGGCACCGGCAATCTCGTTTTCCTTTGGATTTCCCGCCATCTCGAACTGGGCGACGAGGGGAAAGATCGCCTGGGCTCCAAGCAGTGTTTCAAGGCCTGCAGGCAGCCACTCCTCGGACGGAGAATTGAAGCCGTTGTCATAGTCGTCGGAGATGGACAGGCGGCCGTCATGAAACAGGGTGTGAAGCTCCTTTGCTCCGAGATTCCAGAGACCTGGCGCGTTTCGCGGAATCCGTTTCTTAATCCGGTTTTCAGCGACGAGGGCCGTCCGGTTCCGTCCGAGGCCTTCGCCGCCTTCCCCGATCCCGAGGGAAAGCCCGTCGCCGGTTCCCAGCGTCGGATGATGACACGTTGCACAGGCAATATTCCTGTTGCCGGAGAGGATCTTGTCGTAAAAGAGGAGCTGACCGAGCGCGGCCTGTTTTCTGTCGAAGGCGATGAAATCGTCCGCGCCGAGAGGCGCCGGCAATTCAGCCGCAATGGCTGGCGCAGACAGAAGAACAACAAGAGGGAACGACCGAAGCAAATGAGAAAGACGCTTGAAGCCGCCTTGTTTGGCCTTGTTCTGATGGCAACGCCCGTCCATGCAGAAATCGAGGCGGCGCGCGACCTGATGGAAGCGGGGCAGTTTGAAGAGGCCAAGGAGCAGCTTTGGCCGGCGGCGCGCTCCGGAAACGCGGATGCCGAGGAACTGATCGGCGTCATGTACGCCATGGGTCTCGGCGTGGAGCGGGACGACCAGCGGGCTTTCGAATGGTACCTCCGAAGCGCCATGAAGGGGCATCCCGGCGCGCAATCCGGTGTCGGCTGGTACTACGAGGTCGGCCGCGGCATGCCGGCGCCCGATCTCGTGCGCGCCTACATGTGGTACACGCTGTCCGCCATTGGCGGCGACCCCGATGCCGCGATCTCGCTGGAAGAGGTCGTCAAGAAAATGACCAAGGAAGAAATTGATAAGGCGCATATTCTGGTCGATGACTACAAGGTCTGGATGTATCCGTTTCGGTGAAGGTGCCCGTCTCTTCAACCGCCGCTGCGATCAGGTCTGGGACTGCAACATCATAGCCGTTGAACAAAGTCGATTGTCTGCCGCAAGTCATCCCATGGCTCGACCACGGGATCCATGCCGTTCCATCACAGCAAAACTCTGATGTTGATGCGACGGCACGGCTTGGATTGCAAGGTCAAGCCTTGCAATGACAAAATTCCCTGATGTAACACCACGCCCGGTCAAGACGGGCGTGGCGTCAGGTTTTTCAAGGTTTAGTTCACGTCGGCGTCGCGAGCGCCGTTGATGTCGGTTTCAGCTGCCTTCACGGCTTCTTCAAGGGCACCGAAAATTTCGCCGCCACGGCCGACATTGGCCTTGAACCAGTCGTAGACCGGAGACGCGGCTTCCTTGAAGGCAGCCTTTTCTTCCGGCGTCGGAACATAAAGGTCACCGCCACCGGCGACGAAGTCCTCATAGGCCTGGATGGACTTGCGCTTCGGCGAAGCGAAGGTCGCCTGTTGAAGGGCATGGAACCCGTCAACAACAACGCGGCGCATGTCTTCCGGCATGGACAGGAATTTCTCGTTGCTCATCCACCACAAGGCACCCATGTAGGCATGGCCGTCGAGGGTCACGTATTGCAGGCCGGCATCCGGGAATTTCATGCCCATGATGTCGGTAATGCCGTTCTTGGATCCTTCAACGACGCCGGTCTGGAAGGAGGTGAACAGCTCAGGCCACGGGATCGGGGTCGGAGACGCACCAAGTGCTTTCACCAGTTCCTGCGGCAGGTCGGCGACGACCGTGCGGATCTTCAGGCCTTCCATGTCGGCAGGGGCAGCAACGCGGCGCTTGGTGTTGGCGAAGTTCCGCCAGCCGCCGGTGTTGCCGACCGTCATCAGGCGGATCGTGTTGTCGGAATCTTCAAGCGCCATCGCCCGCATGGTTCGCACGAAATCGCCGGAAAGGACATGCTCGGCAATCCGGTCGTCGGACATCATGTAGGGCAGGTCGAGAACCTGTACATACGGGAAGATGCCGGAAGCGCCGCCCGATGTTGAGATGTAGATGTCGATCGCGCCGCCGGCGACACCCTGAAGGCATTCAGCACCGTTGGAGCAAAGCTGCGTACCGATGAAGAGTTCGACTTCGATCGCGCCGTTGGAAGCGGCTTCAACGAAGTTCTTGAAAACGACAAGACCGTCATAGTCCTCGTCGTTCTCGTTGGAGTTGGCAGTTGCGCGCAACGTGTAGTCCGCGGCAACGGCACTCAACGACGATCCGGCAAGCATTGCCGCGACGGTGAGTGTTTTCAGGGCAGATTTGAGCATCAGGTACCTCCCATATTAAGCTCAAGATCAGTTGGCAAATCCGGTCAATCGCGGGATCGTCATCGAAAGTGCCGGTATGTAGGTGATCAAAAAGATCACCGCGATTTCTACCGCCAGGAACGGCAGAATGGCTTTGGCAATGGTTTCAACCCTTTCTTTTGAAACCGATGCGGCAACGAATAACACCAGTCCCATGGGTGGTGTGGCAAGACCGATGGTCAGGTTCACGCTCATGATGATGGCAAAATGGATCGGATCAACACCCAGTTCCACGAAAATCGGGCCCAGGATCGGTCCGAGAATGATGATGGCCGGTCCCGCGTCCAGGAACATGCCGACCACGAACAGAAGCAGGTTGATCAGGAACAGCAGGATCAGCGGGTTCTCGGACAGAGATAGCACGAAATCGGCCATGATCTGCGGCGCATAGCTGAGACTGACCACGGTCTTGAACGCCATCGCAGCACCCACCAGCAGCAGAACAACGGCCGACGTGATGCCGGCCCTGTTCAGGATGCCCGGAATTTCCTTCATCTTGATGGAGTGCAGGACGAAGAAGCCTATCAGCAGGGCATAGGCCACCGCAACAGCCGCAGCTTCCGTCGGAGTGAAAACACCGATCAGGATACCGCCGAGAATGATGATCGGCGTTTGCAGCGGCGCAACGGCCTTTTTACACACCATTCTGAAATCGTCCGAAACGGCACCGCGCAGGCCCATCAGAATGAAGTGCGATATGGCAAGCAGTGCGACGAACAGGATCGCCGTCGTCCCACCTGTCAGCTCAAGCGACATCTGGCCCGCGATCGCAAAGGCGAGGGCAAGCAGAATGGATGCAAGATTGACGCGCAGAAGCGCGAACGAGACCCAGTATTCCACCGGAGCCATTTTCTGCCCGGGATTCACGATCCGTTGTGCCTTGGGCAGGTCATACTTGTCCGCCATCAGCCGCACCACGAGCATCAGTCCGACGCCCACCATGACGCCGGGCACGATACCGGCCAAGAACAGTGCGGCGACGCTCTCGCCCATGACATAGGCGTAGATGATCATGATGCCGGATGGTGGAATAATGGGCCCGATGACGGAGGAGGCCGCCGTGACGGCCGCTGCGAACCGCCGCGTGTATCCCTGTTTTTCCATGGCCGGGATCAGCATGGAACCCAATGCGGATGTGTCGGCCACTGCCGATCCCGAGAGCCCCGCGAACAGCATGGATGACAGGATGTTCACATGCGCAAGACCGCCGCGCAGATGGCCCATGAGCGCCTGGCTGAACTCCACCAGGCGGGTTGTGATGCCGCCCTTGTTCATGAGTTCGCCGGCGAGCATGAAAAACGGAATCGCCATTAGAGGAAAACTGTCCATACCGTTGTAAACATTACGGTAAAGCAGGGTGATGTCGCGTTCTTGGCCGCTCATCCAGAGCAGGATGCCCGGTGCTGCGAGCAGTCCGAAAAAGACCGGCAGTCCGATCATCAGGAAGAACAGGAAGACGGGAAGGAACCAGATCAGCATCAGTCAGCCCCCGCCATGTCTGCATCGGGGATCTCCGGCAGGCGATCATTGCCGCCAACAATTGAGATTACGCTGCGAAGGATGAGCTCGATGTTCACCAGCGTGAGCAGGATGACCCCGACAAAGAGGGACGTCATCATCCAGCTTCTCGGCACCCGGATCCACTCCGTAAGGGTGAAATTGCCCGGAACGTAGAGAGAGGCCGTGGCGAACTTGCCACCGAATCCGGTCACCTCGGCATAGCCGATCTGCACGGCGATCACGAGAACGAGCAGCGATATCAGCAGGAGAAAGAGCGAGAGCACCTTTCCGATGGACTGGGGGAGAGCATGACCGAGCATGTCGATCGCCACGAATCCGCCGCGTCGAAACGCCGTCGGTGCCATCAGGCCGGTCATCCACAACATGCAAAAACGCGCCGCCTCGTCAGGCCAGGGCAGCGCGTTGTTGAACACGTAACGGAAAACCACCTGGATCAGGATCGCTACGACCATCAAGGCCACGGCAACGATGCCTATCGCCCGGCCAATTCGCAACAGCTGCGAATTGACGTAAGCAAGCGGTGCAAGAACCGCCAGCAATGCCCCCATTCGGGCTCCTCCCTAGTATTTCTTTTTGAACCGGGCAGAAGGCCGCCCGGCATTGGACTCCTATTCTGGAGCGATTTGTCCGAGTTTGCCTGCAAAAAATGTCAGCGCCTCCCCGTGACGCATTTCTGCCTGCATGACCTGTCCCAGTACGATCAGGTGATCGCCGCCTTCGTAGGCCGCGAACCGTTTGCACTCGAACCGCGCCAGGCAATGGTCCAGCAGCGGCACGCCGTTCTCGTCGATCGTATGCGGCAGCTGGTCGAAGGCGTGGGCGTTTCTGACGAAACCGTTGCACACCTCGGCCTGATGATGGCTGAGAATGTGAATGGCATAGTTTTCCGCCGTTTCGAAATATTGGAACCGGCGCGATCCCTTGTCCGGCATCCACAGCACCAGCGGCGGGTCGAGTGAGACCGATGAGAAGCTGTTTGCTGTGATCCCGACCGGGCCGTCGTCCGATCCCGTCGTGACAACGGTGACACCCGTTGCAAATCGGCCGAATGCATCGCGCAGGAGACGGGTATTGTCCGTGTGCGGTGCAAAGGTAACGGGATGATTGGCGTTTTGCATGGTCATCAGGGTACCTCGTTTCCAAGGGCGGCTTCGTAGAGCCGGTACCAGGTTTCACGATCCAGTGTGACTTTGAGCGCATCGGAAATCCGGGCGATGCGTTCGATGTTGTTGGTTCCCATGACAGGGAGAAGCTTGGCCGGGTGGGCAAGCAGGAAGGCAATGGCAACAGCAGACCTGTCCACACCTGAGGCGCCGGCAATCTCGTCCATGACCATGCCGAGTTGACCTGTTTCAGTGATCAGCGATCCGCCACCGAGCGGTGACCAGGCCATGAGTTTCGTGCCAAGTCGCTGGTGAAAGGCCAGATCGCCATTGGTGAAAGGCGAAATCTCGGCAAGCGAGATCTCGATCTGGTTGGTCACGAGCGGGTTGGACATCGCAGACTGCAGCAATTCCCAGTCCCAGGGCCGGAAGTTGGATACGCCGATGTTCTTCACCTTGCCGCTCTTGACGAGATCGTCGAGCGCAGCGCCGGTTTCATGGTGATCCATGAGCGGGTCGGGACGGTGAATGAGCAGGAGATCGATCGTGTCGATGCCCATTTCGCTCAAGGACGTTTCAACCGATTTCTCGATATGTGCACGCGAGGTGTCGTAATGTTTCACCTTGGCGTCGGCGTAGCGGCCGACCGGGGCGACGATGTCGCATTTGGTGACGATTTCCATACGGGCGCGCAAGGCCGGGTTCGCTTTCAGCGCGCCGCCGAGAACGGCTTCTGCTGCATAGCCACCGTAGATGTCGGCCTGGTCGAAAGTGGTGATCCCCTGATCGAGACAGACCTGGATCTTCTTCTCGACATACGCCGCGGACGTATCGGTATCGTCTCCCAGCCGCCACATGCCGTAGATCAGGCGGGACAATTCCAGAGTGTCGGAGAGTTTGACACGTTCCATTAGCGGCGGACTCCATTGCCAAGCGGTGTTGCTGGTGTATCGGCCGGAACGCGGCCATAGGCGTGGGGCAGGGAACAGGTCTTCAGGTTCGGCAGCACGCGCGCCCCGAAATGCTTTGCCTCTTCGATGTGAGGGTAACCGGAGAAGATGAAGGCGCGGATGCCCATCTTCTGGTAACCTTCGATCTTGGACATGACCTGGTCGGTCGAACCGACGAGCGCAGCGCCGCAGCCGGAACGGGCCCGACCGACACCGGTCCAAAGGTTCGGCTCGATATATCCGAATTCGTCGGCAACTTCCCGGTTCTTGGCCTGATGGCTGACACCGAGCGACTTGGCGTCGAGTGCCCGCTCGCGAATGGCTGTGCCTTGAACGTCATCGAGCTTGGAAACGATGTAGTCGGCGTATTCCTGGGCTTCTTTTTCCGTGTCGCGCACGATCATGTGGACGCGCAAGCCGTAGTCCAGCGTGCGGTCGTATGTCTCGGCAACCGCGTTCACGGCCTTCATGCGGCCTTCCAGTTCCTCGACTTTTTCCGGCCACATCAGGTAAACGTCGCAATGCTGGCCGCACAGTTCAAGCGCCGCCGGGGAGTAACCGCCGAAGTAAAGCAGCGGACCGCCCGTTTGGTAGGGTCTGACAGGATCGGTGGTGAGGCCGGCGAAATTGTAGACCTCACCCTCGTAGTTGATCTCGTCCTGCGTCCAGGCCTGTTTCAGGATCTCGACAACTTCGCGCGAGCGCTGGTAGCGATATCCGCTGTCCGCCTGTTCACCGGGAAAGTCGGAGGAAATGATGTTGACCGTCAGCCGCCCATTGAGCATGTGATCCAGCGTCGCGATCGTCCTGGCAAGCATGATCGGCTGCATTTCACCGCAACGCACCGCTGCCAGCAGATTGATCATGTCGGTGATCGGGGCACAGCCGGCGACAAAGGACAGCGTGTCCTGTCCGACCTGGTAGGATGACGGACACAGAATGTTCCGGAAACCCTGCTCCTCGGCGGTCTTCACAATTTGCGAGCAGTGATCCCAGGAGGAGCGCAGATCGCCCTCGGGAACGCCCAGGAACTGATAATCGTCGGAACACAGTGCGGAAAACCACGAGACCTCCGCAGCATCCAGATCCGGCGATGTCACTGGGACAACTGTCATAAATTCCTCCTTGGGAATGTCCGCGCGGACACGAACCCTAACACCTTCATTTCGATCAGCTTTGCCCGGTAGCAGCCCGTGGGGGAGCCTCATGCGGGGATCGAACTTTCGTTTGATTTCGAACAGCTTCACTTTACCGTCGATTTATTCTTGCTTATCATCCGGTTTGATGTAAATCAATAGTGTATCAATTTTAAAAAATCAGAGCCCCTGACCACCATGCAGACATCGTCGCAGACCTCGAATGCGCTGCCGCTGTATTTGCAGATCAGCGAGCTTTTGATCAGGGATATTGCCGCTGGGCGGCTGATCGACGGAGAGCGCCTGCCGCCTGAACGCGACATGGCGGACGAACTTGGAATCTCCATCGGCACGCTGCGCAAGGCGCTTGCCGATCTTACGGAGAAGGGCTTATTGGAGCGGATCCAGGGTTCGGGAAACTACATACGCCAGGCCGGGACCCATGAGAGCATCTACGCGATGTTCCGTCTCGAGCTTCTCACCGGGGGCGGATTGCCGCGTGCCGACATTCTGAGTGTTGAGCGCACGCGCAAGCCGACCGATTTCCCGGAGTTTGGAACGAGCGGGGAGGGGACGCGCATTCGCCGTCTCAGGTACCTGAATGACGTCATCATCGCGGTAGAGGAAATCTGGCTCGACGCAGATGCCGGTCATGTGAGACCCGAGCTTCTGTCGGACTCCCTTTACCGGTTTTACCAGAAACATCTCGGCTTCTGGATCGTGCGCGCAGAGGACCGGGTCACCATTGACGCCGTTCCGGAGTGGGCGCCCGAACCCTTCACGCTCAAGCCGGGAACGATCACGGGCTACATTGAAAGGTTCAGCTGGGCAGACCGTCCTGAACCTGTGGAATATTCACGCACCTGGTTCGATACGGACAGGGCGCACTATGTACAGCGTTTGAAATAGGCGGGTCGGAAGAAACCTGCCAAGAAGGAGACTTTGATGCCTGCGAAGGTAAGATACGGGGTTATCGGCTGTGGCATGATGGGGCAGGAACACCTGCGCAACATTGCCTTGCTGCCGGACACGGACGTCACCGTGATCTTCGAGCCCGATGCGGAAATGGCGGCAAAGGCGGCTGAGATCACGCCGGGCGCGAAACTCGTTTCGTCAGTGTCCGACCTGCTGGACGTCCCGGAACTGGATTGCATCCTGATCGCCAGCCCCAACCATTGCCATGTCCCGCAGATGCAGGAAATCCGGCAGAAGCGTCCCTTGCCGTTGCTCGTTGAAAAGCCGCTTTTCACCGATCCGAAGGAGCAGGCGGAACTGGAGGCGTTCAAGGCGGCTTATCCCGCGCCGATCTGGGTTGCGATGGAATACCGCTACATGCCGGCGATTGCGGCCCTGATCGATCAGGTGGAAGAGGCGACAGGCGGCATCAAGATGCTGACGGTCCGCGAGCACAGGTTCCCGTTTCTGGAAAAGGTCGGTGCCTGGAACCGGTTCAACAGGTATTCGGGCGGCACGTTCGTCGAAAAGTGCTGCCATTTCTTCGACCTCATGCGCCTGATGATGAAATCTGAGCCGGTTCGCGTCATGGCCTCTGCCGGACAGGATGCGAACCACAAGGATGAGACCTATGACGGTGAGCAGCCGGACATCCTCGACAACGGCTACGTGATCGTCGATTTCGAAAACGGATCGCGCGCATTGCTTGATCTTTGCATGTTTGCTGAAGGGTCCAGATACCAGGAAGAAGTGGTCGCCGTCGGTCCGACCGGAAAGATCGAGGCCTTTGTTCCGGGTCCCGGCCGATTCTGGCCGGAGGATCTTGGCCAGCCGCCGGTGGCCCAGCTTGTCGTGTCCCCGCGCCGGCCGAAGGGTCCGCGCACGCTGGAAATCCCTGTTGATCCGGCCTTGCTGGATGCAGGCGACCACAATGGATCGACCTTCTATCAGCACGAACGGTTTGTGGCGGTGGTCCGCGGCGAGATCGATCTGCCGGAAGTCACTCTGGAAGATGGTCGCCGCGCCGTCGAGATGGGGCTTGCTGCGCAACAGTCTGCGCGTACGGGGCAGGTCGTGACACTATCGACGCCAGGTGTTTCCTCTGTCGCCTGCTGATGGGGCTGAGCTTCGGTTTCGGGATGAAAATGGCGGCGGCGAATGCCGCTTGATCAGAAATTTGAACGGACCGGCGCGAATGCGGACGCGCCGGTCCGTATTTGCTACCAGCGGTCGACGGCACGCACGAGGGGGGCAGTATTCGTGCTGAAACCGTTACGCCCGCGGCGCAAATTGAATTCCCGAATCGCAACCTTGTACTCACGCCCGTTATGCGTGTTCTTGCATTGCTGCGTTCGAAGCGCGAGGTTGTCGGGCACGCCCTTGTGGTTCTGCACGAGAACGCAGAACAGGTCATAGCGGCCGTTGATGGCGACATTTTTCCGGGCTCCCTGCGCAAGAACGATCTGGCTGTGCCGGCTGAAGCTGGTGTCAAAGAGAAGAAAGTTGCAGTACTTCGCCGCGCCGTTGGGAGTTTGCGTGCTCTCGCAGATGAAAGTTTCGGCCGATGCGGGAGAGGGCGAAAACACGGCTGCAAACAGGGCAAGGCCCGCGCCGAACAAGCTGGTTTTCAAGGCGAATTTTCCTGAGAACATTGTCAAAACCTCCTAGCCTTACAGGGCTTCAAAATCTGTGCCATGGTGGTGTGAGAGCAAACTACCGCGGCGTGCGTTTTCACACCTGTGACGCTGGGCACAGGCAACGCATGCGGTGGAGTGTGGTTCTTGGAAGTTGATCGCAGTCTCTGGAAGTGCAGCCAGTGGATGCAGTCATTCAAAAGCGTTCTAAAAGCATTTTCCGCCTTTGGGAGGGCCAGATGCGCAAGACTATTTCGGTAATTCTGTCTTCAGCATTGATTGTGCAAACCGTATTCGTAAATGGCGCTTTCGCTGCGCCCGCCGTGACAACCGCCAACGTGAACTTCCGGCAGGGACCAGGCACCGGGTTCGGAACGCTCGGCACCGTGCCGAACGGAACGCCGGTTGAATTGGAGAACTGCGACGACACCGGGGCCTGGTGTTCGATCAGCTACAACGGCCAGAACGGGTTCGTCAGCGGCCGGTACCTCCAGCTCACGGAACCCGAACAGACGACCGGATGGCCCCGTTCCTTTGAAACGGACGGCGGCGCAACCCTGATCCTGTACCAACCGCAATTTACAGAGTGGACCGACTTCAAGACACTCAAGGCGCTGGTCGCTGCCGAGTATGTCAAGGACAAGGATGCCAAGCCGGTCTTCGGCGTGATCGGCGTCAGCGGCCAGACCGTGGCCGATCCCCAGAACGGCGAGGTTGCCGTCAGCGACATTCAGGTCACGCAGTTGGACTTTTCCTCGCTGGACAGAAATTCACTGACCGACCTGACCCTGCAGGTCGGCAAGATCATGCCGACCGGAACAGTCACCGTGAAGGAAGACCGGATTACCGCGGGCCTTGCGGAATACCAGCGCATGGAAGATGTCGAGGGCCTGAACGCGGAAGCACCGCCAATCTTCGTCGAGACCGAACCGTCCATCCTGGTCCAGACCGAGGGCGCGCCGATCCTTGCTCCCGTTAAGGGCGACCAGGGCCTGAGCTTCGTGGTCAACACCAACTGGGACATACTGAAGATCGACGAAACGGAGGAGTTTTTCCTGAGGGATGAAAAGTCCTGGCTCTCTACCAAGGACGTATCGAGCGGCTGGCAGCCGGTCACGGAACTGCCGGACCTGATCAAGAACCTTCCTGATGACGACAACTGGTCGGAAACCCGCGAGGCGATCCCGCCCGAGCCCTTCGCCGACAACAAGCCGCCGAAAATCGTCTATTCCGACAAACCGGCGGAAATGATTGTTTTCGAAGGCGAGCCGAAGCTTGAGCCCGTGGGCAGCACCGATCTGGAATGGGCCTCGAACACGGAAAGCGACGTCTTTTTCCTGAAGACAACGTCGACCTGGTACATCCTCGTGTCCGGCCGCTGGTTCAAGTCGGGCTCTCTAGACGGTTCCTGGGAATTCACCACGCCAAGTCTTCCGCCGGAATTCCAGAACATTCCCGAAGATGCGCCGTACTACTCCGTGCTGTCATCGATCCCAGGGACGTCCGAAGCCGCACAGGCGCGCCTGAAGGCGAGCATACCGACGACGGCGCGCGTCGAAGTCGGTGCAGTGAGCGCGGACATCGCGTATGCCGGTGATCCCGAATTCGAACCGATCGAGGGGACTTCAATGTCCTACGCGGTCAACACCAACGACCAGGTCATCCAGGTTGGGGCGAAATACTATGTCCTTCAGGATGGCGTCTGGTTCGTCGGCGACAGCCCCGAAGGTCCGTTTGTCGTGGCAACGGCGGTTCCGGACGAGATCTACACGATCCCGCCGTCGTCGCCCGTCTACAACACCACTTACGTTCGGGTTTATGAAACGGAGCCGAACGCGGTCTGGTACGGCTACACGATGGGCTATCTCACCGGGTTCCTCGCCTGGGGCGTTTTCGTCTACGGCTCCGGCTGGTACTACCGTCCCTGGTATCGTCCAGGCATTCGGCCGATCTACTTTCGGCGGCCCGTCACCTACGGCATCGGGGCGTTCTATAATCCCGTGCGTGGCACTTTCGGCCGCTACGGCTACGCCTATGGTCCGAGGCGCGGTATCGCCGGGGGCGGCATCTACAATCCCCGCACCGGCGGTTACATTCGCGGCGCGGCCATTAGCGGCCCGCGTGGCAGCGCCGGCTTCATAACCGCCTACAACCCGCGCACGGGCAACCGGATCGTGGCCGGCGGCGCACGTGGCATCTACGGTTCCTGGGGTGGTGCCGCTGTTTCCGGCCCGGCCTGGTCCCGCACGCGTGACATTCAGGCGGGCGCGGCCAAACGCTGGAAGGAAAGCGGTGATCTCGGCCGCATCGGCAGCCTTGACCGCAGGGGCGACGTCTTTGCAGGCCGCGATGGCTCAGTCTATCGCCGTGATGGTGAGAACTGGCAGAATTTCGAGGGGGGGCGCTGGGGCGAAGTCGCAGCTCCCTCGCGAGACAACATCCAGAACCGTCTCGGAGATATAGGTGCCGGTGCGGCAATCGGCGCTGGCGCAGGCGCGGCAATTGCCAACCGTCCGGCGGGTGACCGGATACAGAACCGGCCCAATGCCGGGCAGGGCAACCTGCAGCGGCCGCAAAACCGGCCTGCAGGAGACAGGCCGAACATTAACCGCCCTGCGGGAGACAGGCCCGCTGCCCAACGTCCGAATACGCAGCGCCCGAGCACCCAAAGGCCGAGCACGCAAAGGCCGAGCACGCAAAGGCCGAGTACCCAAAGACCTGCCCAGAGACCCGCAACACGTCCGGCACAGAAGACGCGTCAGGCGCCGGCGCATCTCAATCGCGACCGGAAGGCGCGCAACGCGGGCAACAAGCAGGTGAACCGGAATCGCAATGTGCAGCGCAATCGTCCGCAGCAAACACGCCCGCAACGTCAGGCGCGCCCGCAACAGGCAAGGCCGCAGCGCGGCGGTGGCGGCGGCCAGAGGCGCGGTGGTGGACATCGCAGGCGGTAACGGGCGGTGTCCGCACGCGTTCGCGGATAGTCGGCCAACCTGACGCGCCGGGATAGTCTTTCAAAGCGGCAGATCGCGGGCGTCCGCGATCGCCTCCATCGTCATGTAGGATGTGACCGTGTCCAGATCGACCTTCTCGATCAGGCGCTGGTAGACGCTGTCGAAGGCATTCATGTCCTCTGCGACGACCTTCAGCATGTAGTCGTAGTCACCGGCGACACGGTAGAAATCGATCACGTTCGGGATCGCCGACACTTCGCGCCGGAAGCTTTCGAGCCAGTCCTTGGAGTGATGCCGCGTCCTGATCATGACGAAAACCGTCAGGTTGAGTCCCAGACGCGCCGGGTCCAGACGGATGGTATGGCTCTTGATCAGGCCGTTCTCGTAAAGCGCCTTCAACCTGCGCCAGCATGCGTTTTGCGACAGCCCGACGATGTCCGCCAGTTCCCTTTGTGAAAGGCGGGCGTCTCTTTGAAGGGCGCGAAGTATCGTTCTATCGATTTGATCGATTTTTTTCTCCATATCAGATCAATTGACACAAAATGAAACTTAAGACAAAACATTTCTGTGAGGTTTTCACATTCAGAAAGGTCATATGATTGATTCAACGCGAGTTGGAGCAGAAAATGACACACAGGACCGGAACGGCAATCGATCATTTCAAGGCATCTTTGGACACGCCGGATCTCGTTGGGCAGCTTCGCGCAGGGCTGATCGGAGAGGGGACCCGGATCATGGGTCCACTGGGCGAGCGCGAGATGATCTACGCCGACTATGTTGCGTCCGGCCGCGCATTGCGCCAGGTCGAAGACTTTGTTCTGGAAGAAGTGCTGCCTGTCTACGCCAATTCTCACACCGAGGCGTCCTATTGCGGCAGTGCCATGACGCGGATGCGGGAAGCCTCGCGGTCAGAAATTGCGCGGATCTGCGGTGCGGACGGGTCGTATGCAACGATCTTCTGCGGCTCCGGTGCGACGGCGGGCCTCAATCGGCTTGTGCACCTGCTCGGCGTGAGCGAAGCCCTCAAAAGCGGCGAAAGGCCCCTGATCCTTCTTGGGCCCTACGAGCACCATTCCGACATTCTTCCTTGGCGCGAAAGCGGTGCGGAAGTCATCGAGATCGGTGAGGACGAGGCAGGCGGCCCCGATCTGGCGGATCTTGAGGCCAGGCTGCTGGCCTGCGGCAGGGACAGACTGGTTATCGGCGCGTTTTCGATGATGTCGAACGTGACCGGTATCGTGACGGATGATCTCGCCGTAACCCGTCTTCTCAAGAAACACGGTGCATTGAGCGTTTGGGACTGCGCCGGGTCCGGTCCCTACCTTCCAATTGACATGCAGTGCGGCACGGATGCGCAAAAGGATGCTGTTGTGGTGTCGCCGCACAAGTTCCTCGGGGGACCGGCCGCATCTGGTGTAATGATCGTCCTCAAGGACGCCGTCACACGCAATGTACCGGTTTTCCCAGGCGGCGGCAGTGTCCGCTTCGTTTCACCCTGGGGGCATGACTATTCGTCCGATCTGTGTGCACGCGAAGAAGCGGGGACCCCCAACGTGATCGGGGATATTCGCGTCTGCCTGGCTTTTCTTGTGAAGGAAGCCATCGGGCAGGATCTGATGGATGCCAGAAACGCTGCCTGGCGCAGCAGGGCACTCGCGGTCTGGCGGGACAATCCGGCGATCGAGATCATGGGTAACCCGCATGCTCGCCACGTGTTACCGGTCTTTTCCTTCCGGGTGCACGATCTTCAGCGCGGCGGATACATTCACCAGCAACTCGTAACGCGAATGTTGTCGGATGCCTATGGAATCCAGGCGCGGGGAGGCTGCGCATGCGCAGGGCCTTACGCGCATCGCCTGCTTTCGATCGGTGCCGACGAATCGGATAGGCTGCGCGAGGGCATTCTTGCCGGGGAAGAGCTGAAGAAGCCGGGATGGACGCGGCTCAATTTTTCGGTTCTGCTCACGGCGGACAAGGTGGACAGGATCATTTCTGCGGTCGATGAACTCGCGCGCTCGCCCTATCCGCTTGCGGACTGGTATGAATGCGACCGGGAAACCGCGCGTTTCAAGGCAACCAGAACCGCTGCATGACGAGGATGAGACAAGATGTGCCGATGGGCAGCCTGGAGTGGTGCACCGCGATATCTGGAAGAGGTCATTTGCGACCCTGCCCACTCGCTGATCGATCAGAGCCGCAATGCGCTGTCGTGCAAGACCGCCGTCAACGCGGACGGTTTCGGCGTTGCCTGGTATGGCGACCGGGAAACACCCTGTCTGTACAAGGACGTGCGCCCTGCCTGGTCTGATCCGAACCTCCTTCAGATCGCACGCCACATCCGCTCGGGACACTTTCTGGCGCATGTGCGCGCCTCCACGGGCACGGCGACGACCCGCGACAACTGTCACCCCTTCACCCATCAACGCTGGGCGTTCATGCACAACGGCCAGGTTGGCGGTTATGAAAAGGTCAGGCGGCGCCTCGACAACATGATCCCGGATGACCTTTACCGGCACCGCATGGGCGGGACGGACAGCGAGTGCCTGTTTCTGATCGCACTTGCCTATGGACTGCGTCAGCACCCGCGCGCCGCCATGGCACGCGTGGTTCACGAGGCCGAAGCGCTGTCCCGCTACGCCGGGGAAAAACCCCATATGCGGTTTGCCTCCGCCTGGTCGGACGGAACCACACTCTATGCCGCCCGCTACGCGTCCGACAACTTGCCGCCGACGCTCTACTACCGGCAGTTCGATGACGGGGTCATGGTGGTTTCAGAGCCGCTCGACGAAGCGCCCAGCCGCTGGGTTGAAGTCCCTCAGGGACACATGATCGAGGTGAAGGAGGGCCGCGTTCGGCAGGTCGCATTTTTGAGCGAGGAACAACTGGCGGACTGATGAAGCCCGCTGTTGTCCGGTTCGGAAAATGCAATTTGATCTATGTTGTTGGAAAATGACGAAGTTCGGTTTTCATCCCGGTTTGCCGTGACCGCGGAAAGACCGCGAACCAGTACTCCGTGTGGCTAGTAGCTTGAAAGTGTTGTAGAAACAAGAGGTTACTGGGTTCCGGCCTTCCGCTGCGCTTCAGCCGGAATGACAAGATCATTAACTGGTGATCGCCACACCAGATCCATTTCGGGTCAAACCGGAAAGCAGTGGATGAAGCCATGCCACGCGGTTCATCGGTGCAACCACGCTAGCTTTCAATCCAGTGCCAGGCCGTTTCGATCTCATCCGTGGAATAGTGCATCTCCTCGATGCCGACCGCTTTGGCAAACAGCGAATCGACGGCGACAAGCGCGGCGAGCAGCTTGCTGTCGGCAACGATGGCGACTTTCCGCAAGTGGCGCATGTGCGTCAGTATCCACTTGATATCGGACATCGCTGCCTCGAATGAAACGCTTGGCTGGTCTCCGAGCAGCACGAGGATGCTGATCTTGTCGTGTTCCGCGATCAGTTGTTCCGCTTTGGCGGTCAGTTCCTGTTCCTGGCCAATGTCGAGTTTGCCGGAGATCTCGACGCCGAGAACGGCATCGTTGCTGCGGGGGAGGATCGTGTACATCTGGATCGTCCTTGAAACCGGGTCTTGCCTTTAATACCGGTCGCCAGCTTAGAGCAGGTCTTTTGCACCGTTCAAGGGCAAGCGCCTGGCGGCGCTCAGTCGTTTCTGTCTTGAGCTTCCGAAACGAGCGCGCGCGTCTGGCTGTCAACGATTTCGCGGATTTGGCGCGTCAGCGGGAATGCGTCCGTCCGGGACCTTCCGTAGGTCAGGTTGAAAGCATGAAATTCCGCGCTTTGCGGCGGCATCAGGTGATGCTGCAGGACTGTCTCAAGCTTGTCGAACGCCTTTGCCAGTCTGGCTTCGGCTGTGCTGGCGGCGGCATACTCGTCCCAAAGGCCGAGAAGATCGCCTGCAACGTCTTCGGCAAGTCCGGCGCAAAGGATCTGAAAGTCCTGCCGTTCGCGTGCCTCCCGGTCGTCGCCGTCCTGTTGCAGCGGAGCCGGGATATCGCCCGATATCGCTTCACCCAGGTCGTGCACCACGCACAGTTTCACCAGCTTGAGAAGGTCTATCCCCTCCAGTTCCTTCTGGAACAGAAACACCATGAGCGTCAGCCGCCAGCTGTGTTCCGCCGTGCTTTCCGGCCGTCCTTTTCGTGTCGAGCCGGAACGGATCGTGTCCTTGAGGCGTTCAGCTTCCTGAAGAAATGTCAGGATGCCTGCGAGCCTGTGCGGCTCCATCGTGTCTGCAGGGTGTCTTGAAACGTCTTGGGTCATGCCGGGCATCGTAGCCGGTCGCACCGGGCCTTGCGATGGTTTGAATAATTTATGCGGGAAGTGCATTTTCGTCTCGGACAAGACGCGCAAAACGTCCGTCCGACAGCGCAAGCCGTGAAATGCGGATGCGGCTTTCCGGGATGGTCAGTTCCAAAAATTCGGCGCGCTCGGTCAGGTAGACGATGTCGGGACCCAGCGGCTCGAACCAGCCGCTGTCCGCCAGACCGTCCTCGGCGACCCGTATGCCTTCCGATGCAAAGCGCCAGAGCGGGGTGTCGATGAGATCGGCGACCGGAACCCGCCAGTCTTTTGTGCGGGCCGGCGAAGCGGCGAGAAGCCTGTGGGTCAGGTCGCAGACAAGATGAACGGGCATTGCTGCCTGCGTCACGAGCTCCAGGAGGGCGCGGTCCGACGCCGTTTCGGGCCGTGCGCGCAGCAGTCTCGTGATTTTCTGCCGCTCGACCGCGTCAGGCTCTGCCTGTCCGCTCTCCCAGCGCGATATCCTGCTCTGGGAAACGCCGAGATCCCGGGCCAAAGCCTGCTGCTTGACCCGGTTGAGGATGCGCCATCTCCTTAAAGACGGGCCGAGGCTGGAGGCTAGAACGGCGGTTTCGTTGGTCATTGCCGGAGTTTACAGCGGCTTGCGGGAAAGGTGGAGTGGCAATCGCTGAATTCAGATTGACTTAAATGCCCGGCTGGAGACCTGCAACGCGTTTCCGTCCGGATCCTTCGCGTTGGAGAACTCATATCCGTCTGCATTGTGAATAGCGCCGAATTTCAGGCCTTTCCGTGCTGCCTGTTCCCGAAATGCGGGAACATCTGCAACGTCGAAGACCAGCTTGACGGCAACCTGACCCAGTTTTTGCGCCTTTCCGGCCTTGTGGAGCAAAAGGTGTGCGCCACCGCTTGCCGGCACCAGCTCGGTGATGCGGTCCGTTGGCGTCGTTACGACCCTGAAACCGAAGAAAAACGCGTAGAACGAGGCGCTGATATCCACGTCGCGCGCGTAAATGATGATTCGGTTGATGCCCGCGGAAACGCCGACCTCGTTGCCGACGGTCTCGGGGAGGTCTATTCCGCTCATTTCTGGAGTTCGCCTTGTGTGAACGCAATGGACGGATCGGACGAGTGCTCGATTCCTTCGATCTCGATCTCCACCCAGGGGTGCTTCCGGTGTTCGTAAACCGAGAAACGGGGATGCGGAAATTCCGGGTCCGCAAACGCTCCGACCGGTATGGCGGTCACACCAGGCCATCCCTCGATGACGAAAGCGAGCGTCGAACCGCAAACCGGGCAAAAACGATAAGTGGCGACATGACCGCTGTCGCAGTCACGGTGCCATTCGTTGAAGTCCCCGGTCAGCCTGACATTTTCATCGCGCCACCGCGCCTGAACGGCAAACACGCTCCCGGTCCGTTTCTGGCATTCAAGGCAGTGACATGCAGATATGCGCACAGGCTCACCCTTGCACTCGGCACGCAGCTGTCCGCACCGGCAGGTCGCCGTTCGTGTGCTCATCGGTTCGCCTCCGTTCGCGTTCGCTTTCAAGGAAAGCACTGGCAAGCGAGGCGCACAATAGGGCTGAAGTGAAAGAGACTTATCGATATTTTTCAATAAACGCGTCAATGGGGAGTTCGCGGAAGTCCGGCAGGCGCTCCTTCAGCCGGTCATGCGGCCAGTCCCACCAGCAGATATCCATCAGTGCCTGCTCCTGTTTTTCGCTGAAGCGCCGCTTGATCTGTTTGGCAGCAACACCGCCGACGACCGTGTAGGGGGCAACGTCTTTCGAGACGACGGCACCTGCCGCAATGATCGCCCCCGTGCCGATTGTGACACCTGCAAGCACGGTCGCATTGTGTCCGATCCACACATCGTGCCCGATCGTCACCCAGTCATCCTTCCGCCACTGGAAGAAGCCGGCGTCGTCGTCTCCGAGTTCGTAGGCTGCGGCGCGATAGGTGAAGTGGTGCTGGGATGCGCGCCAGGTCGCGTGGTTGCCCGGATTGATGCGCACGCGACGCGCGATGGAACAGAATTTTCCGATGCTGGACCAGACCACGTCGCCTTCCTGAACGATATAGGAATAGTCGCCCATTTGGCTTTCGCGCATTTCGGTGCGGGCGCCCACTTCCGTCCAGATCCCGAGTTCGCAGTTCAGCACGCTGGCTTCCGGGTGGATGTTCGGGGATTCGGTCAGGCTGGGTTTTTGCGTTGGCGCGGACATCTGGTCTCCGTCGAAGTTGATCACTACCGGCTGTGTTTCTAGCGGGGCCGGGCCTGCGGCAAGTGAAGTTTTGATGACAAAGTCATGACGAGTTCTGCCGCTCCTGACCTGTGAACACCGTGGAAAACAGGGAATGCCTGATTTTGGGGCGCATGAGGGACAGGTGTATTGCCTCAAAAATAGGCGTAATGCGCGTGTAACCGCGATAGGCCAACAGCCCAAAACTCAATGAGAAAAAACATTACCCGTCTAAATCACGTGGACGATAACTGCCTCCATGTCATTGAAAAGACATAAATTCTTAGCCTGAACGTCAGAAACTTGTCATCTGACTGTAATCGACCAATGGCTCTTTCCCCCGGGCGCTAAGCATTTTAACGGACAGGGCTGTCGGGTGATTGAATTCCAGAATGTAACCAAGACCTTCGGGTCTCGGACTGCGGTTAACAAGGTCAGCTTTAACATTGGCAAGCCGCAGATGGTCGGCATCATCGGCCGCTCCGGTGCGGGTAAATCGACCCTGCTGCGGATGATCAATCGGCTGACGCCGGCAACGTCGGGCGAGATCCTGTTTGAAGGCAGGGATATTCTTCGATTGAGGGGCGCCATGATGCGCCGATGGCAGCGTGACTGCGCCATGGTGTTCCAGCAATTCAATCTCGTGCCGCGCCTCGATGTCGCCACCAACGTGATGCTGGGGCGTTTGAACGGCCACGGCACGCTCAAAAGCCTTTTCAACATCTTCAGTGCCAGCGACGTTGGCGACGCACTTGAAGCGCTCGACCGGCTCGGCATCGTCCAGGAAGCGACTAAGCGCGCCGAGGAATTGTCCGGCGGCCAGCAGCAGCGCGTCGCGATTGCCCGTGCGCTGATGCAAAACCCGCACATGATCCTCGCTGACGAACCGATTGCGTCGCTCGATCCAATGAACGCCAAGATCGTCATGGACGCTCTGCGCGAAATCCACGAGCGCGACAACAAGGTGGTCATCTGCAACCTGCATACGCTCGATACCGCGCGAAGTTATTGCGACCGTGTGATCGGGATGCGCGACGGTTTCATCGTTTTCGACGGCAAGCCGGAAGAACTCACCACACACGCGGCCCGCGAGATCTACGGCGCGGACGAAAGTTTCAACGAGGCAGCCACATCCACTGCCATTGATGCCGGAAACGCCGGCGCTCAGGAATCCGCCGGTGCGATGACCCCGGCGGCAGCAGCGGTTTGAACCGCCTGCGCACCTCAAAACGTCATCGGATTCAGACTCTCGGGGAGTGTCCCAAATGAAAATCGTTTCTAAAGTAGCTGCGCTAGCTGCTGTCAGCATGATCGCCCTGAACGCTTCGGTCGCAGGCACAGAAGAAATCACCGAATTCCGCATCGGCATTCTCGGTGGTGAAAACGCCTCCGACCGCCTGCGCGCCTATGAGTGCCTGGAAGAGAAAACCGCTGACCTGCTCGGCGTTCCGGTCAAGCTCTTCGCCCCTGCCGACTATAACGGCGTGATCGAAGGCCTGCTCGGCGGCAACCTCGATCTTGCCTGGCTCGGTGCGTCCAGCTACGCCAAGGTATACCTGACGGATCCGGAAGCCGTTGATCCGGTCCTGGTTAAGGTCAATGTTGACGGCGGCTATGGCTACTACTCCATCGGTTTTGCCCGCAACGACAGCGAAATCAACTCGCTGGAAGACATGAAGGGCAAGGTTTTCGGCTTCGGTGACCCGAACTCCACCTCCGGTTATCTGATCCCGTCCATCGCCATCCCGCAGGAAGGCTATTCCATGGAAGCCGGAGACTATTTCGGCGACGTTGTCTTCACCGGCGGTCACGAACAGACCATCGTTGCCGTTTCCAATGGTGACATCGATGCAGGTGTCACCTGGGCCGATGGTCTTGGCGAGTGGGAAGACGGATACAACTCCGGAGCTCTGCGCAAGGCATCCGACGCCGGCCTCGTCGACATGACCGAACTGCGTCAGATCTGGCAGTCTCCGGTGATCCCGGAAGGCCCGATTGTTCTGTCCAAGACCTTGCCGGAAGATGTCAAGATCAAGATGACCGGCCTGATCGCGTCGCTGAACTCCATCGATCCGGACTGTGCCTACAACATTGCAGCTGGTGAGACGAAGGGCTTCATGCCGATCACACACGAAGCCTACGTGAACATCGTTGAGGCCCGTAAGGCCAAGAACAAGAACTAAGGTTCAGATGAACCGGGACACGGGCCGCTTGCCGGCCCGTGTTTCCATGAAGCCAAGGCTTTGATTGTAATACAGTTTCAAGCAAAGCCCCGGGCTGCGGTCCCGTGCTCACAGGACTGTTTTTCTAAACCACCACGCTCCTGCCTGTGGTTACCGGATCTCTGCCGCTGTCTTCGTCCGCAAAAGCGGGTGTAGGGGTGACGGAACAAAGACCGCGCTGGGCAGCACGGCGCTGCCGACATGCCAGAATCTTTCACAGAAGGCTCTTAAGAACATGGCCGTTGCCGCTCTTGAACAGGAAATCCTGCTACTGCGCAAACGCCGCCAGCTGTACTCGTTGATCGGGTTGCTGCTTGTCATTGCAGTGCTCTTTTCCGGTTTCTCGAAATCCAACGAGATGAACTCCGGCGGTTTCCTGCAGGGGCTTTCAAAGTTCTTCGACTATCCCGGCGAAATTGTCGCCGAAGCCTGGCAGGCCGGGCCGGCGTTCTTCGGGCTCATATTGAACTTTGTCCCGGCGATGCTGGAGACTTTGAACATAGCCGCGGTTGCGACGCTTTTGGGAGGTGCAATGGCAGTCGTGCTTGCCATGGCTTCCACGCGCAACGTCGACAGCTGGGGACCTCTCATCCCTGTCGTCCGCCGCATTATGGACATCACAAGAGCATTTCCAGAGCTGATCATCGCCCTGTTCCTGATTTTTGTTCTCGGGTCCAGCCCTGTTCCGGCAATGATCGCGGTTGCAGTCCACACCGCGGGTGCTCTCGGAAAACTCTTTTCGGAAGTCAACGAAAACATTGATCGCAAGCCGATCGAAGGCCTGTCTGCCTGTGGTGCCAGCTGGTTGCAGCGCATCCGCTACGCCGTGATGCCACAGGTCGCGCCGAATTACCTGAGCTATTTTCTGCTGCGTCTTGAAATCAACGTCCGCGCCTCTGCCATTCTAGGCTTTGTAGGCGCAGGCGGTATCGGGCAGGAACTGCGCCGGACAATCGGCTGGGGTCAGGGCGCAGGAGACGAAACAGCGGCGATCTTCGTGCTTCTGTTCTGCACCATCATGATGATTGACCAGGTCTCGTCCTACCTGCGTGGCAAACTCGTCGGCTCCGGCCGGGCGCATTGAGGAATTTCGTTATGGCAGTCGACACGCTCAAAGAACCGGTCTTCGACCGCGACACCGTTTTCCGGAATGTTCGCCGCCGGGCCTGGCTCACCATCGCTGCCCCGCTGGCGGTCGTTCTATATCTGACCTACACATGGTTTGCCTTTGGCGTGCCGGAACTGCTCGCGAAAGCGCAGCCCGAAAGAGCGGTTATTCTGGCGACCGACAGTGTCGCCTACAAGGTCCATGTCACCAAGCTTCTGCGGCGCGACATCATGGAGGTCGCCATCGAAGGGGAGCGCCGGGCCACCTACGGCCAGGAGGACTTGCCCGACTGGGTGGACGTTGATGGAACGAATGCGATTGTCGATCTCGGCGAAGGATATGAAGTAGCGATAACCGGGAAGGTGATGGAGTTCACCGTACCCGACTACGGCACCATCAAGGTCACGGCAACGAACAGCGGCGTGACGACCGAATTGCCGCCCGGTCCCGTTCCTGAGTGGTTAAAGGACGATCCGAGAAAGTTCGATGCCCGTCCGACACTTGATCGGCGTGTTCAGGTAACGAAAACGAAAATTGAAGTGCACAACTACTTTGGTGGTTGGGAAAACTTCTGGTTTTCTTTCCAGTCCGAACTGCATGGCATGTCCTTCAGCCAACTTTGGGCGATTGCGCTCTCCAATGAACGCATAGATCCGTCGCAATCCAATATGTCGCTGATCATGCACGACTTTCTCGGAAACCCCGACTGGCAGCATGGCGAGGTGTTCACCGCACTCTTTGAAACGATCATGATGGCTGTTCTGGGCACGCTCATCGCTGCTTTTGTGGGTTTACCGCTGGCATTTCTGGCCGCACGCAACTTCACGCCATCTCTCCTGTTGCGTTTCGGCATGCGCCGTCTGTTCGACTTTCTCCGCGGCATCGACATGCTGATCTGGTCGCTGATATTCATTCGCGCTTTTGGTCTCGGGCCGTTGACCGGAGCGCTTGCAATCGCATTCACCGATACCGGTACCCTCGGCAAACTGTTTTCCGAAGCGTTGGAGAACATCGACAACAAGCAGGTGGAGGGTGTCCGGGCGACGGGTGCCAGCCAGATCCAGCGCTACCGTTTCGGTGTTATCCCGCAGATCCTGCCGGTCTTTGTGTCCCAGGTCCTTTATTATCTGGAATCCAATACCCGCTCGGCGACCGTGATCGGGGCGCTTGGGGCAGGGGGCATCGGTCTGATGCTAGTCGAAACGATGAAGACCTCCCGTGACTGGGAAAATACAAGCTACATTATCATCCTGACGATTTTGGTCGTCATCATGATGGATCAGGCCTCTGGCTGGTTGCGCAGGAAACTGATCGAGGGCAAATAAACAACCTGGCCTGTCCGCGGATCCGGTCATGAGACGGCTTGCGTAATTCGCAGCGCTGTGGTCGCCTGTCCACCATTGGGAGGCGGCCACAATGCAGAATCATGTCGGATTGCTGATCGTCGATGTTCAGGCGGGTTTCGTTGCCGCCGGGACAGACCACATTCCCGGCATTGTCGAGAACCTGCAGCAAAATTATCGCCACGTTGCCGCATCGAGGTTCGTCAATCACGACAACTCGCCGCATCGCCGATTTCTGAACTGGAACAGGTTTCTGCCGGACACGGCTGAAATCGAGCTTGCCTTCACACCGGCCTCCAACGCCTTCGTGTTCGACAAGCCGCACTATTCGGCGGTCTCTTATGATCTGCTCAGATGGGTGCATCTGAACGGCATATCCGAAGTGCATGTGTGCGGGATCGATACCGAGATCTGCGTGCTCACATCGGCCACCGCCCTGTTTGAAGTCTCGATCAAGCCCGTCGTCCTTGCTTGGGCATGCGCCTCGGGCGGCGGCGGCGAGGAAGGCCACGCTGCCGGCCTGATCGCGTTGAAGCGGCTGATCGGGCGGGCGAATGTGTGGGCCGACAGTTCCGGAAAGCGCTTTTTTGACGGATAACCGGCCTCTCCGGCGCGGAATTGGACCCGGGATTTGCGGGCCCTCGGTGGTAAAGTGCGAACTCATCCCTTTTTCGCCGCATTTCCGTCGTGCGATAATCGAAATATCCCGCAGAGGAATCAATGCTCTTGGAGGGGCTCATGCCGAGATTTGGGTTGAGAAGACTGACGCTCCTGGCGCTTGGGTCGGGTCTGATCTGGACCGCAGGTTCGCCGAGCGCCCACGCGATAGAGAGTTGCGTTGCATCGTTGAAGCGCGAAGCGGTTTCCGCAGGTGTGCGGCCGGAGGTTGCCGAACGAATGCTCAAGGGAGCATCTTTCGACGAAAAAGTGATCCGGTTCTCCACGTCCCAGCCGGAGTACAAGACCGAAATCTGGGATTACATGGCATTCCTGGTGGATGCTGAGCGCATCAAGGACGGCAAGAAAAACCTCCGGAAACACCGGCAGACACTTTCCGCCATCGAACAGCGGTATGGCGTCAACCGTCACGTCGTGTTGGCGGTCTGGGGAATCGAGAGCGATTTCGGCCAGTTCAAGGGGGATTTCTACACACCCCACGCGCTCGCCAACCTGGTCTGCGCCGGAAAGCGGCGCCAGAAATATTTCCGCGGCGAACTCATCAAAACACTTCAGATTGCCTCGCGAGGCGATGTGCCCGTGAACGATTTCCAGGGCTCCTGGGCGGGTGCATTCGGTCAGACGCAGTTCATGCCCAGCACCTATAACAGCTTGGCGGTCGATTTCGACGGGGACGGCCGAAAGGATCTGGTCAATTCCGTTCCCGACGCCCTGGCATCGACCGCAAATTTCCTCAAGAATGCGGGCTGGAGAGACAGCCGGGCCTGGGGCTACGAGGTCACGGTGCCTTCCGGGTATTCGGGGCCGACAGGCCTCAAGAAGCGCGCTTCGCTGTCCACCTGGGGCCAGCGCGGCTTCAAGAAAATCGGTGGCGGCAGCATGTCGGGCAAAACCGAGGCGGCTCTGATCCGCCCTGCCGGAGCGAATGGCCCGGCTTTCCTGGTGACGCGGAATTTCAACGCCCTGCGGTCCTACAACGCCTCGACGTCCTATGGTCTCGCGATCGCGCTCTTGTCTGAACTTGTTGCCGACGGTGAGCCGTTCAAGACACCCTGGCCGACGGACAATCCCGGTCTTTCGCGCGCGCAGCGCCTTGAATTGCAGAAGCTTCTCAACCGGAACGGTTTCAATGTCGGTGAGCCCGACGGCAAGGTCGGACCGCTGACCCGCGCCGGGATCCGTAAGGCCGAAGCTAAATACGGCTTGCCGGTGACCGGGAGACCTTCGTGGAACGTTTACAGCGCTCTTGGCGGAAAATAGACACCGAACCGGGCGGCCTTGTAGTGGAAAACGCAGGGTTGAGCAGGCATCCTTGGTGATTTATTCCGTATTGCACCATTGTTTTGTTGCGCTGCGAAAACTTGCGTCGCACAATGCAGGCCTCATTCTGGAGAAGTGTGATGTCAGGCCGAATATTGACAGTTGCCCAACAAAAGGGCGGATCCGGCAAAACCACGCTCGCGGCTCATCTCGCGGTTGCGCTCGCCAAGCAGTCAGGCGAACCGGTGGCGATCCTCGATGTCGATCCGCAGGGGTCGCTCGGAACCTGGTTCGAAGCGCGGGAAGAGACCCTGGGAGAAGACGAGACCGGACTTGAGTTCCGCACGGCGTCCGGCTGGGGCGCACGGCGCGAGGCCAGGTCGCTGGCACGCTCTCACGGCTATGTTGTCATTGATACGCCGCCAAAGACGGATACCGATGCGAAGCCCGCGATTGATGCAGCCGATTTCGTCATCGTCCCGGTGCAGCCCACCCCGGTCGACCTTTGGGCGACATCCCAGACGATCGACCTTGCGAACCGCGAGAGCACACCGGCCTTGCTGGTGTTGAACCGTGTGCCCCCACGCGCCTCGCTAACGGGAGAAATGGCTGAGGCCATTGCGGAGTCTGGCTATGAGACGTTGAATGCCCGCCTCGGCAACCGAACGGTGTTTGCCTCTGCGATGGGCAAGGGGGTGGCGGTGACCGAAGACGCGCCGTCCAGCAAGGCGGCGAACGAGATCGCCTCGTTGATTGACGAATTGCTCGACCGGATCGGCTGAATAGCTTTCTCCCACACCGCGCACTAAATTTGCCTTGTCCTTGTCACGTTCCGGTGCCTTGATATAGAAAATTCTCGGTCCGGGAGGACAGGCATGTTTGTTTCATTCAACGTTTTCAATTCAATCAATTTTTTTACAGGGCACTTGAGAAAGCGCTCTTTCAAGGCGCTCGCAGCACCTTTGGTTTGCACTTTGGCGATCACGATGGTCCCGTCGGCCAGTGCCCAGGAGCGGCGGATCGTGACGATTGACGATGCGGATTTCTTCGGCGGCGACTATCGAACCGTCAAGGATGTCGATCTGAACGGCTGCACCGCCGCCTGTCTTGGCGACAACCAGTGCCGCGCCTTCACGTTCAACAGCTCTGCCGGCTGGTGTTTTCTCAAGTCCGATTTCGGGGAGCTCCAGAGCTTCCAGGGGGCTATTGCCGGACGGGTTGTCGAGGTTCAGGCACCGCGTGCCGACCAGAGCGCAGACCGCAAGGCAGAATTGCCATTTGTTTCGCGTGCGCAACTGGAAAGCGCGGAAACTTACTCGCAAAGCCTTGCCAATAGCCGCCGTACCAGCAGGGCAACAGTCGAACAACTGCGCGCGGAAGCACTTGCTGCTCTCAGAAACCGGAACGCTGCGCTTGCAGAAGCGGACTTTGTGCAACTGATCATTCTGGAGCCGGGCGATTTCGCGGCGTGGACCCAGCTCACCCAGGCATTGCTGGCGCAAAATCCGCAGAACTGGCAGGAGAGGGAAACCAAGCAGAAAAACGCGGTTTCTGCGGCGATCAACGCCTATCTGCGGTCAGTGACACCGCAGGAGCGGTCTTACGCGCTGGACCTGCTCGGCAGCGCCCTTGTGCGCAGAAGCGAGTTTAAGCCGGCGATCAAGTCCCTGAGAGCGTCGCTCGCGCTTGGCGACAACCCCGATCTGCGCCGCCGCTACGATGAGCTTGTCGCGCAGCACGGCTTCCGAATCGTGGAGCATCAGGTGGACTCCGACAGCACGGCTCCAAGGATCTGCCTCGTCTTCTCCCAGAAACTGCCGCTCGGCGAAGACTTGACGTCCTATGTCTCTGTTCGCGGCCCGACCACCGCCTCGATCGAGGCCGAGGGAACACAGATCTGTGCCGACGGCCTTGAACACGGCGCCCGCTATCAGGTGACCGCACGCAGCGGCCTTCCAGCTGCGGACGGTGAGAAACTGGAAAAGACGTCCGAGCTGTCGATCTACGTCAAGGACCGGTCTCCGTCGGTTCACTTCCTGAGCCGGTCCTACGTGCTGCCCTCGGGCGGCAATCCGACCATTCCGATCGTGTCGGTCAATACAAGTGAGGTCGAAACAACGATTTATCGCGTCGGCAACCGGTCGGTCGCGGACGTCCTTCGCGACAACCGCTTTTTGCGCCAGCTCGACCCCTGGCAGGCAGACCGCATTGAAGACGAACTCGGCGAAAAGGTCTGGTCGGGCATTGTCGAAACCGAGAACCCGCTCAATCTGGACGTAACGACAGCGTTTCCGGTCGGTGAAACCGGAATTGATCTCAAGCCCGGCATTTACGCGTTGACCGCGCGCTCGAAGCTCGACGTGAAGAATCGCTGGGGCACGCTTGCGACCCAGTGGTTTCTTGTTTCCGATCTCGGGATAACCGCGCTGAACGGTGACAACGGGATTGCCGCGAATATTCGCTCGCTCGCCTCTGCCGAAGCGCTCGAAGGTGTGACGGTGCGATTGCTGGCCGTCAACAACGATATCCTTGGAGAAACCGTCACCAACGCGGACGGTTTCGCCGAGTTCGCGGCCGGACTGGCACGCGGGCGCGGCGGATCTGCGCCAGGTGTGCTGATTGCCGAGACGGCCGAAGGTGACTATTCGTTCCTCGACCTGCGCAAACCGGCCTTTGACCTGTCAGACAGGGGTGTCGAGGGGCGTCCGGCCCCGGGCCCCCTGGATGTCTTCGCGTGGACAGACAGGGGGATCTACAAAGCGGGTGAAACAGTTAATGCGCAGGCACTCCTGCGCAGCGCCAAGGCCGTTGCGCAAGAAAACTTTCCGCTGACCTTCGTGTTCAACCGTCCAGATGGGGTGGAGCATGCCCGCTTTACTGTCTCTGATGCCGGCCTGGGGGGACATCTTCAGGATCTCGATCTCGGCGCATCGGCGCAGCAGGGCATCTGGTCGTGGCAGATTTTTGCAGATCCGAAGGGCCGCGCGCTGGCCCAGGAAACCTTCCTGGTGGAGGACTACCAGCCCGAGCGCGTCGATTTCGAGCTGGACACACAGGCGAATGCCTTCAGCAGAACGTCGCCGACAGCCATCTCACTGGAGGCGAAATTTCTCTACGGATCTCCTGCCAGCGGCCAGTCGCTCGAAGGTGATGTGATTGTCCGGCCCGCACGAACGATGAAAGATCATCCGGGCTATGTCTTCGGGCTCGAGAGCGAGGAAACCTATTCGCGGCGCGGTGAGATCCCCTCGGGGCTCAAAACAGACGCGGAGGGGAGGGTGTCGTTCGACGTGACCATGCCGGCATTGCCCGAGACAACCGCTCTTTACGACGCAACGCTTGTTGCGCGGCTTGTCGAGGCCGGTGGTCGTTTTGTCGAACGTGATCTTGAGCTGCCGGTTGCCTTGGACGGTCCGCGTATCGGCATCAGGCCAGCATTTGATGGCGGCGTTGACGAAGGTGGCCCGGCGGCCTTTTCGATCATTGCCGTCAATGAAAACGGCAAGGAAATGGATGCAGGCGGTCTGACCTGGACGCTGTCCAAGGTCAGTCGCAGATACCAGTGGTACAGGCTCGACGGGCGCTGGTCCTTCGAACCGATAACGACTTCGCAGCGTGTTTCAAGCGGCGAACTCGAAACCTCGGCGGGAAGTCCAGGCGGCCTTTCGCTGCCCGTGGAGTGGGGTGAGTACCGGCTCGATATCAAGGGCAGCGGTGCGCTCCAGACTGCAACGAGCCTTTCCTTCAATGCCGGTTGGTACTCGGCGGATGCGACAAGCGACACTCCGGACTATCTCGATGTGGGTCTGGACAAGGCAAGCTATCGGCCCGGCGAGGTCGCAAAACTGCGGCTGAAACCGCAAATGCCTGGTATCGCCGTGGTGAACGTTGTGGCCGGCGGGTTGCTTGCGAGCCGGACGGTCGAAGTCTCCGCCGAAGAGGCCGAAATCGATATCCCGGTCAGCGATGACTGGGGGGCGGGGGCCTATGTGACGGCGAGCCTTTACCGGCCAATGGATCTCGATCAGAAGCGCATGCCGTCCCGCTCGGTGGGCTTGTCCTGGTTGCAGGTCGATCCCGGCGATCGGGTCATCGATGTGGAAATATCCGCTCCGGATCGCATCCTTCCCGAAACAACACTCGATGTGCCGATCAGGCTTGCCAATCTCCAGACCGGGACACAAGCCTACGTGACCGTGGCTGCGGTCGATGTCGGTATCCTCAACCTGACCGACTACGAAACGCCGAACCCGGACGAATGGTACTTCGGTCAGCGCCGTCTCGGAACCGACATCCGGGATCTTTACGGACAGCTCATCGACAGGATGGCTGGAACGTTGGGCCGGGTGCGGTCCGGCGGGGATGCCATGTCACTCCGTCTTGATTCGCCGCCACCTGACGAAGAGCCTGTGGCGCTGTTTTCAGGATTGGTGGAAGTCGGTCCCGACGGTGAGACCTCGGTCTCTTTCGATGTGCCCGCATTCAACGGCGCCCTGAAACTGATGGTGGTTGCGTGGAGCGCCGACGGCGTCGGGCATGCGGAACAGGAAGTCGAAGTCCGCTCACCCGTGGTGATGACGGCAAGCACGCCGTCGTTCCTCGCGCCGGGCGACGTTTCACGTATCGCGATCGAGATCGACAACGTTGACGGCGTGACGGGGACTTATGAACTGGAAGTCTCGTCGGGGGATGGCCTCACGGTCGACAATGCACCGAAACAGGTTCGCAGCATGGAGATCGAAAACGGCAGGAAGGCGCTCGTGCTTCTGCCGGTCGGTGCCGGTACCGAAACGGGCAGGAGTGAGTTGGTCGCGGCTCTGACCGGCCCCGACGGCGCAGGCTTCGTCAAGCGTATCGCTCTTGATGTCAGGGATACCCAGCCGGAAACCGTTCGGCGGTCGTCGTTCCAACTGGCGGCTGGAGGACGATTGACCCTGAGTGCCGACAGTTTCGACGGCCTCAAGCCGTCCACGGTCGATGTGACACTGACCGCCGGCGGTGCGGCAAACATCGATCTTGCCGGTCTTCTGGCCGCTCTTGACCGGTATCCTTACGGGTGCACCGAACAGACGACAAGCCGCGCCTTGCCGTTGCTCTACCTGAGCGAGGTCGCCGAAACGGCCGGTCTTGGCAGCGACGACGCCATACGCGAACGCGTCGTCAAGGCGATTTCGTCGGTTCTCGCCAATCAGTCGTCTTCTGGCGATTTCGGTTTGTGGAACAGCTATGGCGGCGGCGATACGTGGCTCTCTGCCTATGTGACGGACTTTCTGACCCGCGCGCGCGAACGCGGATACAGCGTTCCCGATCTCGCCTTCACGACTGCGTTGGACAATCTCGAAAACCGGCTGTCCTACGCATCCGACTTTCAGAATGGCGGCGAGGATATCGCCTACGCTCTCTATGTGCTTGCGCGAAACGGCCGGGCGTCGATGGGCGATCTGCGCTACTATCTCGATGCAAAACTGCAGAGTTTTGCAACGCCGCTCGCCAAGGCGCAGGTGGCCGCCGGCCTGTCACTTTATGGCGAGCGGGAACGGGCTGAAATCGGCTTTTCCGCTGCGCTTGCCGACCTCCCGCGTGATACCTCCACTGTCTACAGGGAGGACTACGGGTCACGATTGCGCGACAGCGCAGCTGTGACCGACTACGTGGTCTCCGCTTTGGCAGGCACACGGCTGAGGGACGAGGCGGTGGATCAGCTGGAAGTTGCCCAGAGCCAGACACCGAACCGGTCAACCCAGGACATGGCCTGGCTGCTTCTGGCGGCGAATGCGCTTAATGAATCCGCCGAAGAGGCACGCATTTCGGTAGCCGGCGCCGAATCGCCGGGGCGCCTTGCCTGGTCTCTGGAAGGATCCGAGCTGGCCGGATCGCCTGTCGAGGTTCTCAACAATGGCGCGACCGCAACCGACATTCTCGTGTCCGTGTCGGGGCAGCCCCTCGTTCCGGAGCCTGCGGGGGGGCGGGACTATTCAATCGAGCGCACGGTCTACAATCTCGACGGCAACCCGGTCGATCCGTCTGCGGTTCCCGTGAACACCCGTCTGGCGGTTGTTCTGACAGTGCGCGCGCTGACGGGTCAGCCCGGGAGGCTGATGGTCGTCGACCGCTTGCCTGCAGGTTTGGTTATCGACAATCCGCGACTGGTACGCTCAGGAGATATCGGTGCTCTCTCCTTCCTGTCGACCGTCGAGTCGCCCGAACATGCCGCCTTTTACGAAGATCGGTTCGAAGTCGCCGTGGACCAGAACCGGCAAAGCGGTGAGGAATTGACCTTTGCCTATCTGGCGCGTGCCGCGACACCAGGCGTTTTCGCGCATCCACCGGCCTCGGTAGAGGACATGTATCTGCCGAACAGGAGGGCAATCACCGAAACGTCCCGCTTCACCGTGCTGGGACCAACACGGTAACGCCCGGCATGCTGGACGGTCTCTGGCAAAAGGCACGAAGACATCGGCGATCGCTTGCGGTCACCGGCGTCTGCTGCGCCGTCTTTGCCTTGCTGGGTGCATGGAAAGTCCACAGCGACTTCAAAGCGCTGTCTCTGCCGCCCGATGCTGCCTCCTTGCCCTTGTCGGTCGTTGTGCTTGACCGCAACGATCATCTCCTCAGGGCCTTCATCAGCGATGACGAAAAATGGCGCCTGCCGGCGGATCTGAGTGACATAGACCCGATCTATTTCGACATGCTGCTGGCATTTGAGGACAAGCGCTTCTTCGAGCATGGCGGCGTCGACATCCGGGCGCTCCTGCGTTCAGCCGCTCAAAGCGTGCGCCACGGGCGCATCGTGTCGGGTGGCTCTACGCTCACAATGCAGGTCGCCCGGTTGCTTGAGGAACGGCCGACGAAGAGTTTGCAACGCAAATACCAGCAGATCCTGCGGTCGATCCAGTTGGAAGAGACCTTCACGAAGGAGGATATCCTCAACCTTTACGTCTTGCGCGCTCCCTTCGGCGGCAACCTGGAGGGCGTGCGGGCTGCGAGCCTGACCTGGTTCGGCAAGGAACCCGGTCGCCTGACGGCTGCCGAGGCGGCGTTGCTGGTGGCCCTGCCGCAGAGCCCGGAAACACGGCGCCCCGACCGGTTCGCCGAAAATGCGCGCCTGGCACGCAACCGCGTTTTGGCCGTTGCAGCTTCCAGAGGCGTCATTTCTCCAGCGGAAGCTGCATCTGCATCTGCGGAACCGGTTCGCACGCGCCGGTACGCGATGCCGATGGTGGGCGCTCACGAGAGCCGGTTCGCCCGGATGAAGGCACCCGGCAAAGCGGTACATCGGCTTACGCTGGACAAGAAGCTGCAGGCAACGCTCGAAGCGCAGGCGCGGCGGCGGGTCGCCGACTTTCCCGCTCCGGTCTCGCTCGCGGTCGTGGTCGCCGATCACGAAAGCGGCGAGATCCTCGCCAGGATCGGTGCTCCGGATCTTCTCGATGAGGCACGTCTTGGACACATTGACATGTCGCGCGCGGTGCGTTCGCCGGGATCGACCCTGAAACCGTTCATTTACGGACTGGCTTTCGAGGAGGGGATCGGTGTCCCGGAGAGCCTGATCATCGACCGCCCGATCGATTTTGGCGGTTATCGGCCAACAAACTTCGATCGCGCGTACCAGGGAACCGTGACGCTGCGCGAAGCGCTTCAGCTTTCGCTGAACACGCCGGCGGTGCAATTGCTGGAGACCATCGGGCCAGCGAGATTGATGGCGCGCCTGAAACGCAGCGGTGTTCGGCCGGTCCTCGACAAGAGCAAACCCGCCGGCCTTGCGGTCAGCCTCGGCGGGCTCGGGCTCACGTTGGGCGAATTGGCGCAGGTCTATGCAGCGCTGGCGAGGGGCGGTGAGAGAACCGACCTTGCTGGCTGCCGGGATGCTTGCGTGTCGTCATCCGGCGTAAAGACGGCAGCGCCGCACGTTCTTTCAAAAAAGGCAGCGGCGATGGTTAGCGACATCCTGATTGGAATGCCGCAGACACGAAGCGCTGAAACACAGCATTTTGCATACAAGACCGGCACATCATACGGCTACCGGGATGCGTGGGCGGTCGGGTATGACGGACGATTCGTTGCTGCAGTCTGGGTCGGGCGGCCTGACGGCTCACCTGTTCCAGGGCAAACGGGCCTGAAAGCTGCGGTGCCGGTCCTCCAGGAGGTGTTTCAAAAACTGGGCCCGAACCGCGAACCGTTGCCGGTTTACTTTGACGCCGGTGGCGCACTCCGTGATGCGGCAGTGCCTCTTTCGTTGCGCTACGCGAGAACCACGCAAAGCCGTGACACGCGGCAGCTTCGGGACAATTTGTCGATCTCGTATCCTCCGGACGGAGCCGAACTTCACCTTGGGTTTGAGACGGACTTGAGCGGCTCTAGGGCATCACAACCGATCGTCGTGAAATTCAATGGCGGAACTGCGCCATACGCGATTCTCGTCAATGGTCGACCGCAACGCGTGGATCCCTTGCAAACTCAGCTTGTCTGGCAGCCAGAGGCACCTGGCTACGCGCACGTGACAATCCTCGACGCAACTGGCCGAAGCGCGGCTGTTTCATTCCTTATGAAGTAAGTATCTGAAAAATTTAAATTTTTCATATTCATGCCGCTATTTTCCAACTCGCTTCACCGGCTCCGTGCACCATTGAAGACTGACGCGAGCAGTGCTGAGATAGTCTAACTTAAGGGCTTGATGCTCGGCGTCTTGTCTGCTGCTAAAGCTACAACCGCTCAGGCGGCCGATCTTCCGGTTGCTCCGGAGCCGGTCGACTACGTTCGCGTCTGTGACGCGTACGGTTCCCGCTTCTACCACATCACGTACACGGAAACCTGCCTGCGCGTTGGTGACCGTCTGAGAACGCAGCTCATCGGTGCCACCGATGCGGATATCGACCGTTGGGCAATCGACGGCTCCGTGCAGTGGGAGCCGGTATCCGGTTTCGTCCTTGGTGCTGACGTCGGTTACGCCAACACCAGCGCCGACATCTCCGGCGCAGATATTGACGATCTCGACGAACTCAAGTTCGGTGTTCGTATGCAACGCACATTCTAATCTGACGGTTAGAATCCTGACTGAGAGTTTCTGAACTCCGGTCAGTCATGCGGCTCGGCAGGCTCCAATCTGCCGGGGCGTCTCCTTTCTGAGCGACCGATTCTTTGCCCGCATTCGCGATAGCGTGAGCTGTTTGACCCGTATTACGTCGTAGTTTTGTGTCGCTACGAGAGGCTCTAGAGCGCTCATTTCCTAACAGTTTCTAAAGATTAGCCCCGTTTTTGTGACATTCGCGCAACACCGGATTTTGAAAACAGCGCCTGGGCAGGGTGGAAGGCGTATTCGATGTTGAACCGCGAAGGTGGATGCGTATGGTCATGGTGCGAGCGGCTTCGAGCCGCACTGGTTTGCATGCCACGGACATCCAACCTCCGATCGGAAGCAAACGCAGACTTAATTCGCGGGGACAAATGGCGCTTCTGTTTTAGTGCCAATTGAAATGACTGATTGGAGGTCAGAAATGAAACTCAAGGGCTTGATGCTCGGCGTGGCAGCTGCTGCTACCGCTACCACCGCTCAGGCGGCCGATCTTCCGGTTGCTCCGGAGCCGGTCGACTACGTTCGCGTCTGTGACGCTTACGGTTCACGCTTCTACTACATCCCGGGCACGGAAACCTGCCTGCGCGTTGGTGGCCGTCTGCGTACGCAGTTCGTTGTCAACAACGTTCTGGATGACGACAACTCTCCGGGTGCATGGGGCGCTCGTGACTCCGACGGCTACTCCTGGCTGACGCGCGGTTACGCTTACCTCGATGCTCGTAACGCTACCGAATTCGGCACCCTGCGTGCTTATGTTGGTCTGCGCATGGACATCACCAACGGTGCAAGCGGCTTCAAGCTGGACGCTGGTTACATCCAGTGGGGCGGCCTGACAGCTGGTTACCTCGGTTCTAACTTCAACATCTACACCGGTCAGGTGTTCATGGGTGTTGTCACACGTGACTGGTCCGACTCCACGGTCAACCAGATTGCTTACACCGCTGCTTTCGGCAACGGCTTCTCCGCTACGATCGCTCTCGAAGACCGTTCCGGCCGCGAAGTTGGTCCTTACGGCGGAACCCGTATGCCTGACGTTGTTGCTGCTCTCAGCGTTTCCCAGGGCTGGGGTGCTGCACAGCTCTCCGGTGCTCTGCACCAGGTTTACCCGGATGCAGCCTTCAACGCTACAGTTCCGCACGGCGGTAGTGAAGATAGCCTCGGCTGGGCAATCGGCGCTGGTGTGAACGTCAACCTGCCGTTCGCCAACTCCGGTTCCAACATCTACTTCCAGGGCTTCTACGCTGACGGCGCTCTGTCCTACATCGGTAACGGCATCACCAGCCTGACCGGCGTTCAGGACTACTCGCAGGGCAACGGCGACACCAACAGCGGTTACTCCCTGTCTGCTGGTGTATACGTCCAGGCAACCCCGACCATCGGTCTGGCAATGGACGGCTCCTACGCTCACGTTGACACCGACTCCACTGACACCATCGGTGACGTGGATCGTTGGGCAATCGACGGTTCGGTCCAGTGGCAGCCGGTTTCCGGTTTCGTCATGGGTGCAGACGTTGGTTACGCCAACAACTCCATCGGTGGCACGGGCGGAAACGGCGACAACGACTTCGACGAACTCCTCTTCGGTGTTCGTATGCAGCGTACGTTCTAATCAATCCTCACTCGAGGTTTGATGGAAAACCCGGCGGAAACGCCGGGTTTTCTTTTGTTTATGATCTATTTTTTGAGTGTTTGACCGGACAAAGTTCTCTCAAGAACCGTGCCACCGCTTCATGTGTATCTGTTTCCCACAAGACCGGCGCATGCCCCTGGCCCGAAATTGTCTTGAGCCGCGCATTCGGATGCGTTTCGATCATGCGTTTGCAGGTATCTGCGCTCAGGAGATCCGATTTTTCGCCATGAATCACCATGACAGGGCGATCGATCAGCCTGTCATAGAGCGGCCAGAGGTCGGGGGCGGGGGCTGCATCATCGAGGCTGGCGAATTGATGGGCGAGAGCGGGATCGTAGTCCATGACGAACCCGTCTTTGCTTTCGGAGGCAAGTTGACCTGCAAGTTTTAGCCAGTCTTTGCCCACAAAGGCCGGAAATTGCAAACCGATGGTATGTTCCAGGTTTTCGGCAACCTGCTCCAGTGAACCTGCACTCATCCGGTGACCTAGGGTTGCTGCAATGCGGTGGACCGCGCGCATCTCGATATGCGGTCCGACATCGTTGAAAATGACGCCGGCCATTTGTTCGGCAGGATACCGGCCCGCCATGACGAGTGCGTGGAGCCCGCCTCTGGAGGTGCCAAGCACCGCGAACCGCTTCAGGCCAAGCTTTTCGATGGCAAGGGCAATATCGTTTTCTTCGATCGGGAGGGCGTAGTTTCTCCAGTCTGAATCCCAGTCGCTTTTGCCACGCCCCCGATAGTCGAGGGCAATGACATGATGATTCTGTTCCTGAAGATAATGGGCTATATCATTGAAATCACGAGAATTTCTGGAAAGACCGGGCAAGCAGACCACCGGGATGCCGGCTTCATCGGGCGGCGAGTCCACAATCCAGTTTCGGCCATAGAGCTGAAGGCCGTCAGCGCTTTGCCAGGTAAAATCCCGCGGTGGCGCAAAGGCTTTTTGCACACCACCCGCGTGCGCTTCTTTAGGCGCAGTGCTCATGATCGTCTCCAAACGCGTTTCCTGATTAGGTTTTTTCAAAAGATAGGGGTGCACATGACGCTCTGCCAATAGGAAAACAGCGCAAGCGCAGTGCTCTTTGAAGCGAAGTGTCTCTGAAAAGGCGCATCGCGCTGAATAAAAAGGGCCGAATCCTGTCGAAGGGCAACGGAACCATTGCCCCATTCGCAGCTGATGAGTATGTTGCGCCACCAATGAGACAGGGCAGTCTACCCTGTTGGCAAAAACACGACTCATCCAAGAGGAAACCGAGATGTTCAAAGGCTCCATTCCAGCGCTTATTACCCCGTTCAAGGACGGAGCGCTTGATGAGAAACGGTTTCAGGATTTCGTCGAGTGGCAGATACAGGAAGGCTCCAACGGCCTCGTCCCTGTGGGAACCACCGGTGAAAGCCCGACACTGAGCCATGTCGAGCACAAACGGGTGATCGAGCTTTGCGTTGAAGCCGCCTCCGGACGTGTGCCTGTGATTGCCGGTGCCGGATCCAACAACACGGTTGAAGCAATTGATTTTGCCCAGCACGCCGAAAAAGCGGGGGCAGATGGTTTGCTGGTGGTTACGCCGTACTACAACAAGCCGAACCAGGCGGGTTTGAAGGCACATTTCAAGGCGGTGAACGATGCGGTCGGCCTGCCGATCATCATTTACAACATTCCGGGCCGGTCGATCATCGACATGACACCGGAAACCATGGCCGAGCTTTATGAAACTTGCGAGAACATCAAGGGCGTCAAGGACGCGACCGCGGACCTTTCGAAAACAAGCCGCCAGCGGCATCTCTGCGGCCCGGAGTTCAATCAGCTGTCTGGTGAGGATATCTCCGCGCTCGCCTTTAATGCACATGGCGGCGTCGGCTGCATTTCGGTGACCGCAAATGTTGCCCCGCGCCTTTGCTCAGAGTTTCAGGCCGCGACACTGGCGGGTGATTTTTCCAAGGCGCTTGAGTATCAGGACCGCCTTGCACCGCTGCATCGGGCGCTTTTCCTTGAACCGAGCCCCGGCGGGTCCAAATATGCGCTTTCGGTTCTTGGCAAGATCGAAGAGGAAATGCGCTTGCCTCTCGTTCCGGTGACCGATGAGACCAGGGCGGAAATTCGCGACGCGATGGCACATGCGGGTCTGATTAACTGATCGAGTGGGGCGTCATGCCCTGAAGGACGAGAATGGCTTCGAAAAAGGGGGGCGATCCGGGACGGAAGATCATTTCCGACAACCGGAAAGCCCGTTTCAACTACGAAATCGAAGATACGCTTGAGGCTGGTATCGAGTTGCGGGGCACGGAGGTTAAGTCTCTGCGCAACGGCAAGGCGAATATTGCCGAATCCTATGCGGCCGAATATGGCGGCGAAATCTGGATCTATAACGTCTATATCCCGGAGTATCTGCAGGCCAACCGGTTCAATCACGAGCCCAGGCGTCCGCGGAAACTGCTTCTGCACAAACGCGAAATCGGCAAGCTGGCCGGTGCCGTGCAGAAGGAGGGCAAGACAATTGTGCCACTCAAGCTTTATTTCAACGACAAGGGCAGGGCAAAGCTCGAATTGGCTCTTGCACGGGGGAAAAAGCTGCATGACAAGCGGGAAACCGAGAAGAAACGCGACTGGCAGCGCGAGAAATCCCGTCTTATGAAGAACTTGGGCTGATCCCTTTTTCCACATGTTGAAAACACGCCATGCCTGCGTTTTCCCATTCTGTTGACATGCTGCGGATAACTTGTGGATTGCCTGTGAGTTCATGGTGTTCCGCGCAATCGCTGTTCAACCGGTTATCCCGTGAACAAGCTGATGAAAACCTCTGGATCTGTTGCAGGCAGACCGGATGGCATTTCCTACGCCATCAAACTTGATAGAATGCCCCTCGCTCTATCGGAAATCCGCACCGGCCGCCGGGATTCCCGGTCGACAAGCACGTGAACGAAGCGGCCGAGGGCAGCCGTTTCATCTTCTTTGCCGGCAAACAAGCCGATGCGAAAAACAACAGAGCTGGAGCCGAGTTTCTCGATTCGAAGCCCGGCAAAAACTGTCGACGGAAATGTCAACTCTGAAAAGTAATGGCACCCGGTTTCGACAACGAGAAAGACTTCGGAACCGGCCCTGGGATCGAGAAGACCGTTGGCGACATACCAGCCGTTTACGGCCGTATCGAAGAAGCTCAGGTACTGCACGTTGTTTACATGGCCATAAATGTCCACATCCATCCACCGCGTGGGGATTTCCTGAAAAACCGGGAAGGCTGCCCTCGAAAGCGGCGTTGGTCTGATGTCCTGTGGATAACTTGTGGAAGTCATAGCGCGGATCTGTAGATATCCAATGCGTCGGCCTCGGTCATTTCGCGTGGATTGTTGATCAGAAGCCGGGTCTGTTTCATTGCGTCCCGCGCGAGTTTCGGAACGTCTTCTTCCGTGATGCCCAATTCGCTTAGCCGGGTTTGCAATCCGAGTTTCGACGCCAGTTCGGCCAGTTTTTCAGCAAATGCATCAGCGCGCACATGTGGGTCTGCGATATCAGATAACTCGGGAAAGAGCGACGGAGCAATCTCGGCATAAGTTGTTGCGGCAACGCTGTTGTTGAATCTCAGCACATGCGGGAGAACCAGTGCATTCGACAGCCCGTGAGCAATGTGGAAGGTTCCGCCAAGCGGATAGGCAAGTGCGTGGACAGCTGCGACGGGGGAGTTGGCAAATGCCATGCCGGCGAACATGGATCCAAGCAGCATGCTGCCTCTGGCGTCTTCGTTCCCAGGGTTTGAGACGGCCGTTTCAATGTTGGCGCCGAGAAGCCGCAGCGCTTCGATGGCCAGCATCCGCGACGCAGGATTGTTGTTGGCCGATTTGGATGCATAAGCCTCGATTGCATGGACCATCGCGTCGATCCCGGTCGCCGCGGTGACGGCTGCAGGCAGACCCAGCGTCAGCAGAGGATCGAGCACCGCAAGGTCCGGCAGAAGGAGCGGGGAGACAACACCGCGCTTCTCTTCTTCTCCGACTGTTATGATCGATATCGGCGTGACTTCCGATCCGGTGCCTGCAGTTGTGGGGATCAGAACGAGCGGCAGACGCGGCCCCTTGGCGTTGCCGATTCCCCAGGCGTCGTCCAGATCTTCATTGCTTTTCGCAAGCAGTGCCACGAGTTTCGCGACATCGAGAGAAGATCCACCGCCGAAACCGACCACGGATGTTGCCTGATGCGTCTTCGCTGCCTCGACGGCCTTTTCAACCAGCGCTCTTGGAGGATCAGGGACAACATCCGAAAACTGTCCGACCTCCAGACCTGCCCGGGTCAGAGCGGCCAAAGCCGGTGCATGCAGACCAAGAGCGACGATCCCGGGGTCTGTGACAATAAAAGGCCGGGACCCAAGGCAGAACTCGGCAGTCTGATCGAGTTTCGCGGCGGCCCCGCTTTCGAAAACGATACGTTGGCTGGTATTGAACGTGAACGGCTCGATCATGTCTTCCCCTGACTCATGAAGCCGACAGATTGCCCGCTCCGCTCCGATCCGTCGAGAGGGAGCAGCGTGGAATATTGCCTGAATTGACAGGGAGACTCATGAGTGCATGCGCGCACCCTTGGTGATCTTGTCGGCAACTTTCTTGTCCGCGTGAAACGCTATGCCGACGACCCGCGCATCGTCAGGTTCATGCCTTGCAAAGACCTCCCTGTTCGCGCTGTCGTGACCGGTCGCAAACATCTCCTCGATATAAAGACTTGATTTCACGTCTCTTTGCAGCGTACGGGCGTGTATCTTGCCGATCAGGTCTGAGTTGGCAGACAGGATGATAATGGGCTGAACACTCATGGAATGGTAGCTGTTGCCGGCAGCATCGCGATAGGCTTCACCTATCAGGTCAGGTTTGGCGGCAGCTATTCCGGTTGACAGAAACGCTGTTACATTGAGTTTTTGCCAGACGGCAAGGTCTTCACGGACAACGACGACAAACTTGGTATCAAACATGAGTGCAAACTCCACGAAAGGCATCAGATCGGCACGGGTTCGCACCAACCTGGCACCTCATGGGGACAGTCGTCTTGAACGTTTGTGCAGGGCCAACGAAGATTCGATCAGGGTGGCGCCGGCGGAAGGGGGCATTGAACGGATCGAAGCGCGCTTCAAAGGCAAGGGTTTTGATCCCCACCGGCATGATACCTACGCGATCGGTCTGACGCTGAACGGTGTGCAGACCTTCAGATATCGTGGAAATTCGCACGCGTCACTGCCCGGACAGATCATCGTCATTCACCCCGATGAACTGCATGACGGGGGCGCCGGAACGCAAATCGGCCTCCGGTATCGCATGATTTACATTCAGCCGGAAGACATGCGCGAAGCGCTGGAAGCGACCAGCACAAGATGTTTGCCCCATCTTGCCGATCCCGTTTGTTCCGACCCGCACTTGCAGGAACTTCTGCGCGGGTGCCTCGAAGACATCGAGAGCGAAATGGGGGAGCTCAAGCGCACGTCGTTTCTGGCGGAACTGGCGACCTGTCTTTCAAGGGTCGGAAGTCACGATTCTCCCGGCCTCGGCACGATGGACTGGTGCGCGCTGGAAAGGTGTGCCGACTTTCTGAAGGAGAGTTTCAGCGAACCAGTGCGGGTGAGCGACCTTGAAAAACTCGCCGATCTCGATCGTTTCACCTTGTCGCGGCAATTCAGGCGCGCTTATGGCACAAGTCCGCATCGGTATTTGCTCATGCGCCGCCTTGCCCACGCGAAACACTTGCTTGCGAAGGGGAAACCGCTCGCCGACGCTGCGCTCGAAAGCGGTTTTGCCGATCAAAGCCACATGACCAGGCACTTCAGGCGCACTTTCGGCATGCCTCCCGGAGCATGGCGGCAGCTCACCACCGCCAGCGAGGGCGATTGACCTAGAGTGATCCGGGACCGAACTTGTTGGACCGCGGGAAACCGGTCGGGGGCAAGCGCCCGGCATTGCCGCGATCTCCGCGCCAGTCGGCCAGCTCTTCCATTGTCCGGGTGAAACTGCGCCCCGAACTGTCGGTCCAGGTCAGGCCGTCTTCCGCCTTGAAGACCCGGATGTCGGCGACCATTCCGTCCCGGTAGCGCTGCAGCCGCACGCCCCGGCCGCGGCTCATCTGCGCCACCTGCGCGATTGGGAAGACCAGCAGCTTCCTGTTCTCGCCGATGATCGCCACCTGGTCTCCAGTCGCGTCCACACAGAGCGTCGCCTCCGTCGGCGCGGTCAAGTTGAGAACCTGCTTGCCTTTGCGCGTGTTGGCAATCACGTCATCCTCGCAAACGACGAACCCGCGTGCCTCGTTGTTGCAAACGAGGAGGTTGCGCCCCGGCTTGTGAACGAATGCATTCACAACATCCGCCGCTTCGTCCATTTCCACCATGAGCCGGATCGGCTCGCCGTGCCCGCGCCCGCCGGGTAGTCGGTCCGCGCCTAGCGTGAAGAACTTGCCGCCAGTCGAGAACACAAGGATCTTGTCGGTCGTTTCGGCATGGAAGGACAGTTTCAGCTTGTCGCCCTGCTTGAAGGAGAGCGTGGAAAGGTCGCTCTGATGCCCCTTGAGCGCACGGATCCAGCCTTTTTCGGAAATGATGACGGTGATCGGTTCCTTTTCGATCATGGCCTGCTGGATGTCGACCAGGTCCGCTTCCGGCGCTTCGGACTTGTCCGTGCGTCGTTTGCCGATCTCGGTTTCAGGACCGTAGACCTTGGATATCTCGGCGATCTCCTTGGAAATGCGTGTCCACTGGCGCGCGTCCGACCCGAGCAGCGTCGTCAGTTCGTCTTTCTCATCGGTAAGCTTCTCGTGTTCCTTGCGGATCTCCAGCTCTTCGAGTTTACGCAGGGATCTCAGGCGCATGTTGAGAACGGCTTCCGCCTGAACGTCCGTCAGTTCGAAGGTTCGGATGAGTTCAGCCTTGGCATCATCCTCTTCTCGGATGATGCGGATCACCTCGTCCAGGTTCAGGTAAGCGATCAGATAGCCGGCCAGAACCTCCAGCCGGTGGTTGATCTGCCCGAGCCTGTGTTCAGACCGGCGGATCAGAACGACCTTTCGATGATCCAGCCATTCCCGCAGAACCTGCTTCAGGCCCATCACCATGGGCACTTTGCCCATGGAAAGAACGTTCATGTTCAAGGAGAACCGGTTTTCCAGATCGGTGAGCTTGAACAGCGATTCCATGAGCAGGCTAGCGTCGACATTGCGAGACCGGGGCACAAGCACGATGCGAATGTCTTCAGCCGATTCATCGCGAACATCATCAAGCAGCGGCAATTTGCGTGCGGTCAGCAGTTCGGCGATTTTCTCGATCAGCCGTGACTTCTGCACCTGGTAGGGGATCTCTGTGACGACGATCGCCCACTGGCCGCGGCCAAGGTCCTCGACCTCCCAGCGAGCGCGGATACGGAAACTGCCGCGGCCGGTCGCATAGGCCTCGCGGATCGACCCCTGGTCGGAGACAAGCAGCCCGCCGGTCGGAAAATCCGGGCCCTTGATGTATTCAAGCAATTCGTCGATCTCGGCCTTCGGATGCTTGATCAGATGGAGACACGCCTGGCAGAGCTCAAACGCATTATGCGGCGGAATCGAGGTCGCCATGCCGACGGCAATGCCTGAGGAACCGTTGCCGAGCAGGTTCGGAAATCCGCCCGGCAGGACGATGGGCTCCTTGTCCTCACCGTCATAGGTCTCGCGGAAATCGACGGCATTTTCATCAAGACCGTCCAGCAGACGCTTGGCCGTGTCGGTCATGCGCGCTTCGGTGTACCGCATGGCCGCGGCATTGTCGCCGTCGACATTGCCGAAATTGCCCTGTCCGTCGATCAGCGGGTAGCGCTGCGCGAAGTCCTGGGCGAGGCGCACAAGTGCATCGTAGACGGCTTGGTCGCCGTGGGGGTGGTATTTACCGATGACGTCGCCCACGACGCGTGCGCATTTCTTGAAGCCTGCGCCCGGGTCCAGTTTCAACAGGCGCATTGCGTAAAGCAGCCGCCTGTGAACCGGTTTCAACCCGTCGCGCACATCGGGCAGCGCCCGGTGCATGATCGTGGAAAGCGCATAGGCCAGATAGCGTTCTTCAAGCGCATCCTTGAGGCTGATCCCCTCAATGCCGCTCGGTGGTGGTGTCGTCTCTTTTCCCATATCTGTTTGCTAACCGTTTCACATCCGCTCCGCAATTCGAGACCGGGCAATCGGGACACGAAATGGCGGATTTTCAACGGATTTCGCATTGGTGATCGGGCAACGCACCCTGTATGAGGCTCAGTGGTCTTGCCGGAAAAAGTATCTGTCAATCCGGTCTGTCAGAAATTCCAGGGAAAGTCCTTGCGGTAGCCCCGCTCCAGAGCGCCGATCAGGTGCTGGCGCGTCCCGGGGTCCGGGTTGCCGCGTTCCTGTAAATGGCTGGAAACGAAATAGGACGTCAGGGTGAAACCCTCTGTAACATCGGTCCAGGTCAGTTCACTTCCGGCCTGACGTTGGCCTTTGAGAAGGAAGGCGGGCAAGGGCAGCATCCGGTCATGATAGGGTTTACCTGCGTCGCGGCTGACTGCGCGCCCTGATTTCGGTGAGACATAGGCCAGATCTTCGCTTTGCCCCGTCGCCGCACAGGACGTCAGATCAAGCCCCATGCCCAGGTCGCGTAACAGTTCCAGTTCGAAGCGGATAAGCAGGGCCGCCGCCGCATCAGGCGCGTCGAGATGTTCCAGAACCACGTTGAGAGCGTCGTAAAGGTGCGGATAGGGATGACGTTCTGGCAGGAGTTTCAGCAGAAAGGCAAGATGCTGCAGTCCGGCAAGTCCGATCGCGCTTGTCATCAACTGGCCTGCACGCAGGGTTTGCGGTTCGAGGGCGAAGATGCCGAGATGGTCTGACAGGCGGGCTTTCCACGTCAGGTCAAGTTCGTTTCCGGGCTGGAGCACAGGCCGGTGGCGCTGTGAGCGCCCGCCGCGCACCAGTCCGAGATGCCGTCCGTGGTCAAGCGTCAGGGCTTCCAGGATGACATCGTTTTCGCCGTGTTTGCGCGTGGTCAGCACCACGCCGCGGCTGGTCCACTCCAAGGGAAACACCTTGTTCTGCCGCCGGGCTGTCCCGATCGTGCCCGGCTCAACACCCGCTTACTTGGGAAATTCGAGACCCATTTCCCGGTAGCGTTCCGGGTCATCCGCCCAGTTCTCGCGCACTTTCACGAAAAGGAACAGGTGCACGGGGGCTTCGATGATATCGGACAGCTCTTCCCGCGCGGCTTTTGAAATTGCCTTGATTGTCTGTCCGCGCTTGCCCAGCACGATGCTTTTCTGGCTGTCGCGCTCGACATAGATCGTCTGTTCTATGCGCGCCGACCCGTCCTTGCGGCTTTGCCACTGTTCGGTTTCGACCGTCGAGATATACGGCAGTTCCTGGTGCAGGCGTTCAAACAGTTTTTCGCGTGTGATCTCTGCCGCCAGAATGCGCAAGGGCAGGTCCGATGGCTGGTCGTCCGGATAGAGCCACGGTCCGTCGGGCAGTTTTGACGCGAAATGATCCAGTATCGTCTGCGTGCCGTCGCCGGTCAGGGCGGACACCATGAAGGTTTCCTCGAAATCGAGAAATTCATTTGCCTGCTGAGCGATCTGAAGCAGCTTTTCGCGCTTTGCCACATCCGTCTTGTTGAGGATCAGGACCTTGGGTGCGGACTGGTTCTTGAGGCGCTTGAGGATGTTCTCCACTTCCTCGTCTATGCCCTTGCGCGCATCGATCAGCAGCGCAATCAGATCGGCGTCGCGCGCACCGCCCCAGGCGGTGTCGACCATCGCCCGGTCAAGGCGGCGCTTGGGCTTGAAGATGCCAGGCGTATCGATAAACACCAGCTGGGCAGTGCCATGCATGGCAACGCCGCGAATGATGGAGCGCGTGGTCTGAACCTTGTGCGTCACGATCGACACCTTGGTGCCGACAAGCTGGTTGATCAGGGTCGACTTGCCCGCGTTCGGCGCGCCGATCAGCGCGATGAAACCGGCTTTCGTATCCTTTGGCATTTCGCCGAGGGGGGCGGGCAGGGGAATATCGAACCGGCCCTTTTCCGGAACGAATTCGGTGCCCTCGTCGACGGTTTTGTCTTCGTCATTCAATGGATGTCATTCCTTCCAGACACCTTCCCGGCGCAAGACGCTCTCGGCCGCGTTTTGTTCGGCGATCCGCTTCGACCCGCCCTTGCCTTCGCCCGGAGCCAGCCCTTGCACGATGACCGCAACCGTGAAGTTGGGCGCGTGGTCAGGTCCGTCGCGGTCGGTGACTTCATAGCGCGGCGTCGGCAGGCTCTTCGATTGCGCCCATTCCTGCAGCGTCGTCTTGGCGTCCCGCAACGGCCCCGTCCACGATAACATGCGAGGTTCCCAAAGACGCCTGACAAATTCTTCGGCCGCTGCAAATCCGCCGTCGAGATAGATTGCGGCGATCACGGCTTCGCAGATATCGGCAAGCAGCGCCGTCTTTTTTCTGCCTCCGGTCTGCGCCTCGGCGAGGCCGATCCGCATGGCATCGCCGACGCCCAGTTCCTGTGCGATCTCGGCGCAGGTCTCGCGTTTGACCATGTGATTGAAACGCCGTGCGAGTTCGCCTTCGTCTGCTTTTGGAAAATGTTCATGCAGCATGGAGGCGACGACCAGTCCCAGAACGCGGTCGCCAAGGAACTCCAGCCTCTGGTAGCTGCCCGACACCGTTTCCGAAGGGGCGAGGGCGCTCGCATGGGTCAGCGCGACCCGGAGCAGTTCCAGGTCGCTGAATTCATAGTGCAGTGCCGCCTTGAGGGCCGACACCGCGTTTTTCTTCTGGTTCTGTGTCATACGGCCTGCTCCGGCCCGCTGCGGCTTGTCTAAAGGGTCTTGCCGATCCGGTCCCAACGCACCGTCCAGGGCCATGTCCAGATGTGGTAGGCCGGTGTTCCGTCGCCAATCGAGAAGAACAGGATTTCCGCGCGTCCCATGAAGTTTTCGAGCGGCACGTATCCAACCTTGGACAGAACGCGGCTGTCGACGGAGTTGTCACGGTTGTCGCCCATCATGAAGTAATGTCCCTCGGGAACGGTATATTCGCGGGTGTTGTCCATTTGTCCGCGCGTGGTCAGGTCCAGCGTGTCATAGGAGACGCCGTTGGGCAGCGTTTCGCGGAAGCGCGGAACCCGGCGCACAGCGCCAGATGCAGAGGTCTCGATGTAGTCGTCGATCTGCTCGCGCTTGACCGGGTCGCCATTGATGAAGACCACGCCGTCCTGCACCTGGATCGTATCGCCGGGGAGACCGATCACGCGCTTGATGTAGTCGATGGACGTGTCAGTCGGCAGCTTGAAGACGGCGACATCTCCGCGCTTGGGTTCTGCAGACCAGACCCGGCCGGAAAAGGGGACGATCCCGAAGGGAAACGAATATCTGGAATACCCGTAGCTGTATTTGGAAACGAAGAGATAGTCGCCGATCAGCAGCGTGTCTTTCATGGACCCGGAAGGAATGTTGAACGGCTGGAACAGAAAGGTGCGAACGATCAGGGCAAGCAAAAGTGCCTGCACGACAACCTTCACGGTCTCGTACAGACCGCCGTCCTTGTCTTTCTTGTTTTCAGACACGCTCATTTTATCCCTTAAAGCAATTTACGGTGGATCGGGTTTTCCGGGCGACACCCGAGCGCGACTCTTAACGGTTCACGGCGGTTGACGCAATGCGCTGTTCACCGTCACGAAACACCAGGTGATGGACCCATAAATGAGACTGAAATGGCAAGCAAAATGCCTGTACCTCGCAGCGTCACCGCGCGTGACCGGGCAACAAGCCCGCTTCGCACACGCTTCCTCCCGAGATTCTGCCCTTTCTGCCGCCAAATCAGCTTCTTTTCTGAGTCCGTGTCCTGGGTTACCGGGAATCTGTTAATGGCGGCAAGGGCCAATCTGATGGCCATGCAGAGATCACGACAAACGCCTGGGCGAGGGGGAAATCATCGGTGATGGTCAGGTCTATGGTCGTCTTGAAACCGGTTGGCGTCATGGCGGCCAGTCTCTCGGCTGCGCCGCCCCGCAGCGAGATCGTCGGCTTCCCGCTCGGCAGATTGACGACCCCCATTTCCCGCCATGCGACTCCCATCCGGATGCCGCTTCCCAGTGCCTTGGAACAGGCTTCCTTGGCGGCGAAGCGCTTCGCATAGGAGGCCGCACGTTGTGCGCGCCGGTCCGATTTCGCCCGTTCGATTTCCGTGAAGACCCGGTTGGTGAACCGGTCGCCGAAGCGGTCGAGTGTCTTTTCGATCCGCCTGATGTCGATCAGATCGCTGCCTATCCCTAAGATCATTCTGTTGCGGGCCCGTTTCCTGAGAAGTTCTGGGCACTTAATTGGGGTCGTTCCCGCAAAACTCAACCGCTTCCTTCATCCTCGACAGTCGAGGCTCCGCTCGAGTAGGGCGCTTTTCCCCGATCGGCGAGCGTTTGACGCCTTTTGCGCTGATACACTTCGACGCTTTTGTAGACGATGATGTAGGAAATCGTACCGACCACCAGTCCGAGCGGGACACCACCGATTAACATCGGCTTCAGCATCGGCCAAAGCGAGTCCAGGGACTTTTCGAACAGTCCTTCCTGGAAACGTTGATGAACCTGGTGCGGATCCGCTTTCGGGGCCCTTCCGTGAAGGATCCACTGACCGATCTTGAAGGTCGATGCCCAGATGAAGGGGAAGGTCAGCGGATTGCCGATGGAGGTGCCGAGCGCCGCCGCGATCATGTTGCCGCGGACGATATAGGCGAAGACAAACGCCGTGAGGAAGTGGAAACCCACCAGGGGAGTGCAAGATGCAAACGCTCCGGCCGCGAACCCGATTGCGATGGCATGCGGCGTTGCCGTCAGGCGAAGGACCCGTTTGCCGAAATATCTGGTCGAGCGTGCCCAGCTGTTCCGCGGCCAGACCGCAACGCGAAAGCGCTCGATGCGCGAGGGTCTATTTCGGCGTTGGAACAGCATGAATTCGTGTCGTGTCCTGTCAGCAGCGCGTTGTCATTCAGCTCAAGCCCCGGCTTCCCGGTTTGACTGCGGGAAGGGCAGCCAGTTCCGGTGGAAGATTGTCCGGCTCGTAAGCAGGTACCTTGTATTCGGCCAGCGCCACGATGGGAACAGAGGCATCGGCTTCGCCTCCAGACCGGTCGATCAGGCAGGCCACGGCCAGGACTTCAGCACCAAGAGCTTTCAACGAAGTTACCGTCTCGCGGCTCGATAGACCTGTGGTAACTATATCCTCAACAACGATGACCCTGGCACCCTTGGGCATATCGAAACGGCGCAGCCTGAATTCGCCGTCTTCACGTTCCACCCACATGGCCGGAACCGCCAGATGCCGCGCGGTTTCGTATCCCGGTATCAGCCCGCCGAGCGCCGGCGAGACGATATAGTCTATCTTTCCGAGACCGCTGGCAGCGATCTTCTCGGCAAGGGCCTTGCAGAGTTTTTCCGTCTTGTCGGGATACATGAATACCCTGGCTTTCTGGAGAAAGACCGGACTGCGCAGGCCTGACGTCAGAATGAAATGACCCTCAAGGATCGCACCGGCTTCACGGAACAAGGCCAACACTTCGTCGCGGTTCATCAAAATCTCCCTGTCATGTTGCGGCTATCCATTAACCCGGTTGACGCTTGATACATTAGGTTTTGAGCGCAACTGATTGATGATCCGGTTCAGGTGTTTCAGGTCCCAGACCTCAAGATCGATCACCATCTGGTGAAAGTCCGGGGCACGTTGAACCATTTTCACATTGTCGATATTTCCGCTGTTCTCGCCGATAACCTGTGCAATCGCCGCAAGTGATCCCGGTTCGTTGGCAGCCGAGATATCCAGCCGCGCCGGAAAGCGCTCCGGATTGTTGACGTCGATATCCCAACGGACATCCACCCAACGCTCGGTCTGGTCGTCGAATTCCTTGAGCGACGGCGATTGTATGGGATAGATGGTCAGTCCCTCTGACGGGGTCAAGATACCGACGATCCTATCGCCCGGAACAGCTCCGCCATCGGGCGCGAAGCTGACCGGTATGTCGCCGGAAAGGCCGCGGATCGGCAGGGCGGGGCCTTCACTCGCCGGTTCGTTCTCGTCGGATTTCAGTTTGCCGTTTTCAAGCTCTCCGGGCGGAATACGGAACTTCAGTCCATGACCCTGTTTGAGCCCGAACCAGCCTTCTTCCATTGGCGTCCCGGCGATCGCGACCCGCTCGTCCTGATAATCGGGATGCGCCGACTTCAGCACCAGTTGCGCACTGAGGTCCCCGCGGCCGACCGCTGCCAGAAGGTCGGCAACGCTCGACTGGTGGTGCTCGCTCAGGACGGCCTCGAGCAGATCCTCCGAAAAGACCTTGTCTGCACGGGCAAAAGCCCGCTTCAGGATATGCTCACCGAGTGCGCCATATTGCTTGCGCACCGATTCACGGGTCGCCCGGCGGATAGCGGCGCGTGCCTTGCCGGTAACGGCGATTGCTTCCCAGGCCGGCGGCGGTGTCTGAGCGGCGGAGCGGATGATCTCGACCTCGTCGCCGTTGTGGAGCTCCGTTACCAGCGGCATGATCTTGCCGTTTATCTTGCAGCCGACGCAGGTGTTGCCGATACCGGTATGCACCGCATAGGCAAAGTCGATCGGTGTGGCGCCGCGCGGAAGCGCGATAAGACGGCCCTTCGGCGTGAAACAGAATACCTGGTCGTGAAAGAGTTCCAGTTTCGTGTTTTCCAGGAATTCTTCCGGCGTATCGCCCTGTGCAAGCAGCTCGGTCGTGCGCCGCAGCCATTCGAAGGCGCGGCAGTCTTCGGTATGGCGCGCAATGTTCCGGCCGCCAAACTCGCCATCCTTGTAAAGCGCATGGGCCGCAATGCCGTATTCGGCGACACGGTCCATGGAGATCGTCCTGATCTGCAGCTCTACCCGCTGGCGTGAGGGCCCGACGATTGTCGTGTGGATCGACTTGTAGTCGTTCTGCTTCGGCGTGGAGATATAGTCCTTGAAGCGCCCCGGGACGGTCGGCCACGTGGTGTGGATGACACCGAGCACGCGGTAACATGCTTCGACGGTCCCGACGGTGACACGGAAGCCGTAAATGTCCGAAAGCTGTTCGAACCCGATCGCCTTGCGCTGCATCTTGCGGAAGATCGAATAGGGGCGTTTCTCCCGTCCCCTCACTTCAGCGGCCATCCCGCGCTCGCTGAGCCGCTCCGTCAGTGTCGTTTCAATGTCGGCAATGAGGTCGCGGTTTTTCTCGCGAAGATCCACCAGGCGGTCGGTGATGGTCTCATAGGCCTCCGGATTGAGCGTGTGAAAGGAAATATCCTCCAGTTCCTCACGCATGTCGTGCATACCCATGCGCCCGGCGAGCGGCGCATAGATTTCCATGGTTTCCTCGGCAATGCGGCCACGCTTGTGGGCCGGCATGTGCTGCAGTGTGCGCATGTTGTGCAGCCGGTCGGCGAGCTTTACAAGCAGGACACGCACATCATCGGCAATGGCAAGCAGGAGCTTGCGGAAGTTTTCCGCCTGCTTGGCTTTTTGCGAAACCAGGTCGAGCCGCTTGATTTTGGTCAGTCCCTCGACCAGCTTGCCGATTTCTTCACCGAACAGAGCGTCTATCTCGGCGCGCGTCGCATCGGTGTCCTCGATCGTATCGTGCAGGAGCGCGACGGCGATGGTCGCGTCATCGAGGCGCAGATCCGTGAGGATCGCGGCAACTTCAAGCGGGTGTGAGAAATAGGGGTCACCGGATGCGCGAGTCTGCGGGCCGTGCTTCTGCATGGCATAGACATACGCCTTGTTGAGCAAGGCTTCGTCTGCTTCCGGGTTATAGCGTGTAACCCGTTCAACGAGTTCGTATTGACGCATCATGGCCGCAACCGACCCAAACAACCGGCTGAGACATCAGCAGGAATAACAAAATCCGCCTGGAACGCGAGTACCTTGCGGTTGCGTTTCAGGCGGGAACTTGACGAAAAATCAGACGTCGTCGGTGCGCTCCGGTGGCACCAGACCTTCCAGACCGCGCAGAAGATCTTCTTCCGACATGCGATCGAATTCAACGGCACTGTCGTCGACAGTGTTGACCTGCGTGACCTGGTGCTGGTTCGCGGAAGGCACCACGGGCACAGCTTCGGTTTCCGGCTCATCCACTTCCACAAACTTCTGCAGCGAGTGGATAAGGTCTTCTTTCATGTCTTCCGGGCTGACGGTCTGCTCGGCAATCTCGCGCAGCGCGACGACGGGGTTCTTGTCGTTGTCGCGGTCGATCGTAAGCGGAGATCCGCTCGAGATCATGCGGGCACGATGCGCAGCAAGCAGCACCAGCTCAAACCGGTTTTCGACCTTGTCGATGCAGTCCTCGACGGTCACGCGCGCCATTCGACGTCTCCATAGGCTAAAGGAACTTGAAAAAAGAGCGTATAGTGACCACAATTCCAAAATGCAACCCCTTGAGGGATTTCAGAGGAGATAGCCGCTTTTTGCAGGTTTTTTATCGATTTTTTTTGGCTGCAATCTCTTTTGCATTGCAGCGGTCCAATCTTTTGGTGTAGGGCACTACTGGGGACCTATAAGAATCAATAGGGTCGGTGGGAAAAAGATAACAATAAGCTGAGCAAAAACGGCGATGGGCGTTAAATGTATTCTCAGCAAAAATGCGTTTGCCGGGTGAAAGGCACAATGGGTCTGGCTGCGGGAGCCCGATCTTGCATTGTTTTACCTTCAAAAGCGCATTTAACTCGGAAAGGTTTCACTTAATATGTTTGACGCTAGAGAAAAGGTTGCTTTGTTCATTGATGGAGCCAACTTGTACTCGACGGCCAAGGCGATCGGATTTGATATCGATTACAAACGGCTGTTGAAGGAGTTCCAGGGACAGGCATATCTGCTGCGCGCATATTACTACACCGCGCTTATCGAGGATCAGGAGTACTCGTCGATCCGGCCGCTTATCGATTGGCTGGATTATAACGGCTACAAGGTCATCACCAAGCCGGTGAAAGAATTCGTTGACAGTGCCGGACGCCGCAAGGTCAAGGGCAACATGGATATCGAGCTTGCGGTTGATGCCATGGAACTCGTTAAGTCCGTAGATCATATCGTTCTGTTCTCGGGCGATGGCGATTTCCGTTCGCTCGTCGAAGCGCTTCAGCGCAAGGGCAGGAAGGTGAGTGTCGTTTCGACGCTCAAGACCCAGCCGCCGATGATCGCCGACGATCTTCGCCGCCAGGCGGATCACTTCATCGATCTGGCGAGCCTTGCCAACAAGATTGGCCGGGATCCGTCCGAGCGCCCCGTGCGCCCGCAAATGTCGTCGCATGTCGATGATGACGATGACGAGGACGAGGACTACTAAGAAGCCGTCATGCCGGCTGAAATAGATAAAAACATTCCTACCGATCCGCCGCTTAACTGCCCGGTCTGTCCAAGGCTGGTGGCCTTGCGCGAAGAGCTGAAAGCGGCGCATCCGGACTGGCATAACGCGCCGGTTCCGTCGTTTTCAGCTGAAAATCCGCGGTTGCTCGTCATCGGGCTTGCGCCCGGAATGAAGGGTGCCAATTGCACCGGGAGGCCATTCACCGGCGATTTCGCCGGCGACCTTCTCTACAAGACAATGCTCGAATTCGGATTCGCCGAGGGGACTTACCAGGCACGCCCGGATGACGGTCTGGTGCTGAAAGACGCCATGATCACCAATGCCGTGCGCTGCCTGCCCCCGCAGAACAAGCCGACCGGCCCGGAAATCAAGGCGTGCCGCCCCTATTTGCTCGCGACCCTTTCGGCCAATCCGTCCATCCAGGCTGTTCTGGCACTCGGAAGGATCGCACACGAGACCTTTCTGACGGCACTGGACCTGCGGCGTGCGGCGTATCCATTTGCGCATTGCGCGGAGCACCGGCTCCCTGGCCATGACATGTCATTGTTCGATAGCTACCACTGCTCGCGCTACAACACGAACACCGGCCGTCTGACCGAAGACATGTTCCGTGCGGTGTTCGAGAAAATCAGAGACCACATATCGCCGGAGTAACCTGCACCGGTCCGGCAGGTCCCGCCGCTGGATATTTCTTCTCCAGGCGTGTCGTGGAAATGGCTTAGCCGCTTTCTGCCGCGTCCGTCTCGACCACCGTCCAGCCATTGGGCCCAAGGTGTTCCTGCGGTTTGAACCGGCCCTTGTAGGCCATCTTTGCCGATCCTTCGACCCAGTATCCAAGATAGACGTAAGGGAGCCGCATCTTTCTGGCGCGCTCTATGTGATCGAGGATCATGTAGGTGCCGAGTGCTGTTTCCGTGTAGCTGGGGTCGTAGAACGAATACACCATCGACAGCCCGTCTGAGAGCTGGTCGCTCAAGGCGACACCAAGCAGCGGGCCTTCCCCGGCGCCGGTCACGAAGCTGTCCGGTCCGCGTTGCCGGTATTCGAGCACCAGTGTCTCGACATGCGTGTCCTCGACCATCATTGCATAGTCGAGCACGCTCATCTCCGTCATGCCGCCATCTTCGTGGCGCTCCTGGAGGTAGTCCCGGAAAAGATCGTATTGTTCCGCAGACGGGCTGGCCGGCAGGCGCGCGCCGATGAGGTTAGCACCCGATTTCCAGACCCGCCGAAGCGACTTGCTCCACTTGAAATCGTTCACGCGGACGCGCACGGAAATACAGGACTGGCATTGTTCGCACGCCGGGCGATAGGCGATGTTCTGGCTGCGGCGAAAACCGCCTTGCGTCAGCACCTCATTGAGTGCGGGCGCGCCGTGGCCTACCAGATGGGTGAACACCTTTCGCTCGTGCTTCCCCTCCAGATAGGGGCAGGGGGCTGGCGCCGTCAGATAGAACTGCGGATGGTCGGTCGGGTGTCTTGTCACCTTGTTGTCCCGCGATACCTCAATGCGTTGCTAACATTCCATAGTACCATGGCGCGACCAACGAGAACGTCAACCATAAAATGAGCGCCAGCGGAACACCTGCGCGGACGAAGTCGATGAACCGGTAATGGCCCGGGCCCATCACGATCAGGTTTGTCTGGTAACCGATCGGTGTCGCAAAGGATGTGTTTGCAGCGATGATCAGGCAGACGACGAAAGCCTCCGGAGGTTGCCCGATCTGGTTGGCCAGGTTGATCGCGATCGGCGTGAACAGAACCGCTGCCGCGTTATTGGAGAGAAAATTCGTCAGTACCATGACGAGAAAAAACAGGGCGGAGAGAATGACGGGCGCGGATGCCCCGTGCAGCGCATAAACGAGCGCGGAAGCAATTGCCGTGGCACCGCCCGTCGCTTCGAGCGCGACCGCGGCTGCCAGCGATGCGCCGACCAGCATGAAAATCCTGCTGTCGATCGCACGCATGGCCTGGCGGATATTGAGGCAGCCTGAGGCGATCATCGCAAAGGTTCCCGCGATTGCCGCCGAGACGATCGGGACCAGCCCGGACGCCGCCAGTGCGACGACGCAGGCAAAGATAGCGAGCGCCCTCGGCGCGTAGCGCCGTCTTGGAACTTCGGCCGTCGACCAGTCGAGCAGAAGGACGTCCCGATTGCCGCGCAGGCGCGCAATGTCCTCTTCGCTGCCGGCAACCAGCAGCACGTCTCCCGCTTCGAGCCGGATATCGTTCATCGCCATGCGCGGCATTCGGCTGCGTCTCTGAATGCCCATGACAAGGCAGCCCGTATCTGCGTAAAAGCCGGATTGCGGCAAGGTCCTGCCCATCAGCCGTGACGCCGGGGCAACGACCACTTCAGCCAGGCTGATCGACCCTGGTTGAACCGCCTGCTGGTCCCGCCCGGGACTGGCCTGTTCCGTCTCCGCCTCCATCAGCGGCTGCCGGCGCGCGAGCGCGTTGGCAAGCGCGTTTCGTGTTGCGGCGACAATCACCGTGTCACCAGGGGACAACACGACATTCTCGAATGGCGGCAGCAACGGTTCCTGGCCGCGCTGCACGAGGCGAACCGTCATGTCCTTGAGCTTTGGAAACATGCCGGAAACTGCCTCGACGCCGACAAGCGGATGACCATAGGTGATTTCGATCTGCGCGATGAACTGCTTGCCCGACGTTGACTGAAACTCTTCCGCCATTGTCTTGCGGGCCGTCATCAGGTGCGGCATGACGAAGAAAACATAGAGGGAGCCGACGCCCGCAACGATCAGGCCGATCGGCGTGAAGCTGAAAAAACTCAGCTGGAGGTCGGACGACTGCGCGGCATAATTGGCAACCAGCAGGTTGGTTGAAGATCCGATCAGCGTTGTCATGCCACCCAGGATCGCGATGAAGGACAGCGGCATGAGAACGCGGGAGGAGGACTGCCCGACCGTCGCTGCAACCGCGGTCAGGATCGGCAGAAACATGACGACAACGGGCGTATTGTTCAAAAAGGCGCTGAGAACGGCGACAACCAGCAGGATCGGTACGGTCGCGAAGGCGGACCGGCCGCGCGTCATCCTCACGATTGTCTTCGCCGGAGCTTCCAGAGCGTCCGTCTGGAACAGGCCCTGGCCGATGATGAGCAGGCAGATCACCGTCACCAGCGCCGGATTGGCAAATCCCATCAGAAAATCGGCGGTTGTTACGGCGTGGCCGTCCGGCGTTTCCACCGGCAGAACAGAAAAGATGACGATGAAAGCAGTCACGGATCCAAGCGCGACCGTCTCGATCGGGTAGCGCTCGACGGCATACAGGATGACGGTTGACGCGATGACCACAAAGGTCAGCGCCATCGCGATATCAACAGAATGCATTCACCTGCCCAAAGCCTTGCATGGCCACACTTGACGAACGCACAGTCTAGAACAGGCGGTCCGCTCATTGAAAGAGCCTTAAACTCAAGTGCCCGTTGATACGTAGTGGATCATCCTCTGCATAGCGCGTTGCAGAGAAAAACGTTTCTTACACACCGGAAACGCAACTCTCCGGCATCGAGCAGTGAAATGAACTCATCCCGTCGCCTCGAAGCGGAACATCAGCTTCCATCGGCTGTATGTTTCCAGGCGGTCCGCGTCGGTCGGAAAGTAGTCGCTCGGCTCGCCGAGTGGCACGAAAGCGTTGGCCACAAAGCGGCGGGCGGAGACAACGAAACCCGCCTTTCGGAAGGCTCCGGCAATGTCGGCAATGCAGTGATTGGGAACGGGCACGTTTGAGAACTCCTCGATCCTGGCCCGCCACATTGCCCACAAGGGACTGTCGCGGTGGCAGCAGGTGACAGCATAGTAACTGCCTCCCGGTTTCAGCACAGCGGCCATTTGCCGTGCGTGAGCGTAAAGGTCCTCAATCAGATAGATGACCTCATGAGAGAATGCGAGATCGAACGTCGTTCCCAGATTGGACAGGTCGGTGGTCGCCCGGTAGGAGATCGGACGGTTTCCCTTCAGTGTCTCGGCGATTGCCACGGGACGGCGCGCAATATCGACACCGACGCCAGACCTGAACGGGCGCAGGTCGTGGAGCAGCCGCAGAAATCCGCCCTGATTGCAGCCGAAATCAAGGACGTCCACGTCGGACAGATTGGTCTCGTTGATTGCATCGATCATTTCGCACCAGATCCAGGTGTGATCGGCCGTCATCGTATCTTCTTCAGTCGAAAGACTGGACCATGTTTCAATCAGGTTCGTTTTCACGACAGTACCTATGCCTTTGCTTCCAGTTCCTTCAGGAGCGCGCGGAACACTTTGCGTGCGTTGCCGGGATGCCTGATTTTCTTGACCGATTTCAGGTTGGACATGTCGTTTCCAACGACAATCAAGCCGACCATTCCCCACTCGTAGTGGGGCACGCAGATGTGCCCGTAGATCCCGGGGACGGTGAAATCGACGGTCATGTTTGCGTCAATCGCGCCATTCCAGGGCTCTGCACCTTCCGGGATCATGCCGCGCTTGGAGGCCGAGTTATGACCGGCATCCGTCGGCACGAATGTGACCCTGTCACCGGAGTTGATCCGAAGGATAGCCGGTTCGAAGACATTCGGCGCGTCAGGATCGGCGCAAGCCGCATTCAGCATCAGCACGCCGTGTTCTTTTCCCGTGAAGGCAGGGGCAGGGCAGGCGATTGCCGATCCGGTGCCCGCCAGCGCCGCCGTGGAGATGATGAATTCACGACGCGTAAGCATGAACGATGAGTTCCTCCCTTGGCCCCTTCGAGGTTTCGATCGCCACCCCGTAGGTGTTCGATATGGCTCCGGCGCGCAAAACCGCCGCAGGCGACCCCTGAGCAAGGATCCGGCCTTCGCAAAGCAGGATCAGATGGTCGGCAAAACGCGCTGCAAGGTTGAGGTCGTGCAGGGCAACGACACCGATGGCGCCGCGGTCCGCGACGGCGGTCTTGATCTGCCCGAGCACATCCAGTTGGTGGCGCAGGTCGAGTGCGGATGTCGGTTCGTCGAACAGATAGACATCCGATTTTCTGATCAAGGCCTGTGTGACCGAAACCATTTGCGACTGACCGCCTGAGAGTTCACTTACATAGGCTTCCGACAGGTGCCCGATGCCGGCTTGCTGCAGGGCGGTGCCGACTGCGACCATGTCGGCCTCATTCACCCGCCATCCCTTGAGCTGCTTGTGGGCCATCATGACCACATCAAAGACGGTGAGCGCGGCATTCGCCGTGAAGAACTGGGGCATGAAGCAAACACGTTTCAGCCGCGTGCGTGTCGGCAGCGTGTCGAGATCGGTGCCACCGAGATGGACCTTGCCGGTTTCAGGTTTCAGGAGGCCGGCGATCAGGCGGAACAGCGTGGATTTGCCTGCGGCGTTCGGTCCGATAAGCGCCGTCAGCTGACCAGGCGCGATCGGTTCAAATCCGGCGCGGTCGAAAATCTGCCGAGAGCCATATGAAAATGTCAGGTTTTCTGCCGTCAGCGCGTTCATTGCCAATGCCTCTTGCGCTGTCCAAGGATGAGAAGAATGAAGAACGGGATACCGATCAGGGAGGTGATCATTCCGATCGGATAGACAATGCCCGGCGTGATCGCCTTGGAGGCGATCGAAGTTCCGGAAAGAATGAGTGCTCCGCAAAGCGCCGAAAGGGGGAGGAACCCGCGCTGGTCCTCGCCGACGATCATGCGCGCGATGTGCGGACCGACAAGGCCGACAAACGCGATTGCACCAACGAAAGAGACCGCGACGGCCGCAAGCAGCGAAACACCTGCAAGCACAGTGATCCGCAAGAGCCCGACATTGACGCCCAGTGCGGCGGCCTTGTCTTCCCCCATGCGCAGGGCCGTTAGCGCCCAGGAGCGGCTCATGAACCAGGGCATCATCAAGAGGAGGATGGCAAAGCAGATGCCGACCTTGCCCCAGGTCGCGCGCGCCAGCGAACCGAGTTGCCAGAATATCAGTTGCGCCAGCTGGATTTCAGAAGCGCCGTATTGGAGAAACGCCAGGAGCGCATTGAACGTGAACAACATGGCGATCCCGACCAGGATCATGGCTTCCGGCGTGACCCCTCGCAGCCGGGTGAAGAGGAACAGCGCGCAGGAGGTCAGCATTGCGAAGACGAAGGCGTTTACAGACACGAACAGACCGCCGACGCCGGGGATCACGGACCAGCCGAGCACGATGGCAAGGGCGGCACCGAAGCCGGCTGCAGAACTGAGGCCAAGCGTAAACGGATCAGCGAGCGGATTATTGAGGATAGTCTGCATTTCGGCGCCTGCGACCCCCAGCATCGCACCGACCGCAATTGCCATGAGGGCAACGGGCAGGCGCAACTGCCAGATGATGACGTCTTCCTTGGGCGTGGCCATTGAGCGATCCAGAATGACTTCGATCGTGCGCCAGATGGAGAGATCCGCGGGCCCCGTCGTGATGTCGACAACGACGAGGCCAGCGAGCAGAAGAACGGCGGAACAGACGAGCAGAATGCGTCGCAGGTGACGGAGTTTATAGGCGCGCACCAGCGCCAGGGCTTCGCCTGTTACAAGTGTGCTGTCAGACATGATAGATCCCATGCGTGCGTCCCCAACACACGGCGGAGTGGAGACGCACGAGAAAGAAGACTAGTTTTTCAGGGTGATCCAGAACTGGCCGGATGGCTCGTAAGGCAGGAACCGGTCATGCAGTTCCTGGAATGTCGCCGCCGGGTCGAGATCTTCGAAATCCGCAGGGTGCAGCCATTTCGCAAGCACCTGGACCGCAACGAAATGGTAGGGAGAATTGTAGAACTGGTGATAGATCGAGTGGAACCGGCCCTCCTTGACGGCGCGGAGATCGGCAAACCCGGGACGTGCGGCAAGGGCGGCAAGGCGTTCGCCATTGACTTCCGGATCGCCATCATAGCCGAGAAGCGTCGATGTCACTTCCGGGCGGGCTTCCTTCCAGTTTGCACCGGTACCGAACACAACATCCGGATCGGCCTCGATAATGCCTTCGAGACTGAGATCCACCCTGTAGGCGTTGGCGAGCGTTGACCCGTGGTTCTTGCCGCCGGCGAGCTCGACGAAACGGCCGTAGTTGTAGGGCCCGAAGGACCAGCAGCAGAAATCGGTCTGCCATCCGGCAGCATTCTCAACCACCACCAGCGGACGGTCTTCGGCCGGAATCGTGTCGACGACGTTCGTCACCTTGCGCATCTGGGCAATGTAGAAATCGATGAATTCGGCAGCGCGCTTTTCCTCACCGAAGATGCGGCCGAGAATGAGCATGGAGGGGACGGCGTTTTCGGTCGCATTGCGGCGAAAGTCGATGAAAGCAACCTGAACGCCAGCAGCGCCGAGCTTTTCGATCAGACCGGTCTCTTCCGCCTTGAACAGGTTGCCGACGTCAAGCAGTACAAGGTCGGTTTCTGCTTCCAGGACGGCTTCGATGGAAAAGTCACCGGCGTAAGGATTGCCGAAATCGATCATCCGGGCCGTGTCTTCCGGAAATGCGCCTTCATATTTGCGGAATGCGTCCGGATCGTATTGAACCAGGTCGCTTTTCCAGCCGACGATCTTTTCAAACGGGTTGCCGTCTATGAGCGGGGCAATGCCGTACATCATCCGGCCTTCGCCCAGAATGATCTTGTCCGGCATTTCCGGCAAGGTGACTTCGCGGCCTGCAACATCGGTGAAGGTCAGCGCCTCGGCCAGAGCGCTTGAGGAGGGCGTGGCCAACAGGGAGCCGGCCACGAACGCGCACGTCAGTGCGCCTACGCGTTTGAAGAAAGTCATAGCGTTTTCCGTTAGTTAGATTGCAGCGCAGCAATACCAAATTTGGATTTTAAAGTCGACTCAAATATTCAGGTTTTTTCTTTTTCGGGGTTCGCGCTTCGGTAGTGCGCGGGAAACGCAGCGAAACTCCGGCTCGGGCGGAGGCCCCTCGACGCCTGTTCGGTTGGGTTCGAATGCGTGATTTGTCCGCGGCACTCAGATGGCTCTGGCCATCGGGCCTGCACCGTGAAAGGCTGAGATTCGGAAAACAGGAAAGCACCGCGGGATATGCCGATAGAATCGCCATTGAAGCTGAACACTCCGGGCGCAAGCGCGACCCTTGCAGCTTTTGTCGTTGTCGTTCTGGCGATGGGAATTTTCATCGGCATGCAATCGGCGCCGGGCGACTGGTACCAGAACCTTCAAAAGCCGCCGTTCAACCCGCCGAACTGGATCTTCGGACCGGTCTGGACCGTGCTTTACGTGTTTATCGCACTTGCCGGCTGGCGCACCTACCGACAAGCACCGCGATCTGCCGCCATGAAGCTCTGGATTGCCCAGATGGTGCTGAACTGGGCGTGGTCACCGGTCTTTTTCGCCTTACACCAGCTTTGGTTTGCGCTGGTTATCCTGCTGGGAATGCTGGCGGCCATCATTTTCTTCATAGCGGACAGGTGGCAGCGGGATCGGACCGCCGCGCTCCTGTTTTGTCCCTATGCAGCCTGGGTCGGTTTCGCGGGCGTGCTCAATTTCTCGCTGGCTTTGCTGAACTGACTGGCATCAGGGCGAGAGGCGCGATTGACTTCCGGCAACCCGGGCCGGTTTTTCTCAGTGCGTCGCCTGAAAGCGCACATCCACGTATTGCTGATGATACGCCGAGTTAACGACAACGACGCCGAGGATCATGTCGTGGAGCAGACGCTTGCGGTCCGAGAACAGCGAGACCAGCAGGACCAGCGGGGTCAGCAGCGAGACGGAGAACCAGAACAGCAGCGCATGAACGGCTGCCAGCAGCGGGTACGGTTTCGCGCCGTACCAAAGGCGCATTTCCAGTCCCATGGCGCGCATTCCAAGCGTCGAGGCCTGGGGCCCGCCGAGCGTAAAGGCAACATAAAGGAGGGCGACCGTAGCCGGCAGGATAGCGTAGAGCAGGAACCCGAGCCCAAGTGTGAAGACGCCGAGGAAGAACACCAGGATGCCGGCTCCGAATGTCAGGAGAGCGATCACGATCACGTCGATGAAAAACGCAAAGATCCGGCGGCTGCGCACCCCGGAGAAAAGCTCCGGATGCAGGCCAGGATCAAAAACGTCTTCGCGGACATGGTCGGTCGAAGTCTCGGCGGACATTAAGAAGCTCCTTGGATTGTGATGTGCTTCATGTGGGCATTGGAGAGGCAAAACGCAAATTCAGGGCGACTGAACTGGAAAGCAGCGCTGAGAGAGTGTCTCTTGGGATCAGCCCATGCGCTCGCCGATTTCCAGATAGCGGACGACAAAGCCGCGCTCTCGAAGCGCCGCGACGATGCGCTCGCCGTGGTCGCGGTCGAAGGCTTCGAAGGAAACGTCCAGTGTCGCACCCTTTGCGGGCACGTTCAGGAACAGCCTGTGATGCTCGACATCGACGACATTGCCTTGCATGTCGCCGATCACCGTGGCGATTTCACCGAGAGTGCCGGGGCGGTCGGGCGTGTCGATCCTTATGGAAACGAGTTTGCCGTCGCGGGCCAGCTCACGGACAACGATCTTGGAAAGAAGACGCGGATCGATATTGCCGCCGCACAGAACAAGGCCGACCTTTCTGCCTTCAAAGCGCTCACGATCCGAAAGAAGCGCCGCCAGACCGGCAGCTCCAGCGCCTTCGGCAATGGTTCGTTGCAAGGTCAGATAGGCGTTGATCGACCGCTCGATGCTGCTTTCGGACACAAGAACCACATCGTCGACGATTCTTTTGACGACGTCGGTCGTCAGAACGCCGATGTCGCGAACCGCAATCCCTTCGGCGATGGTCGCGCCTTCGCAGACAACCTCCTTGCCGTAGAAGGCACCCCACATGCCCGGGTAAAGCGTCGTTTCGACACCGATGGCTTCGATGGTCGGCTTGAGCGCCTTGGCAGCTGTCGCGATACCGGCGATCAGCCCGCCGCCGCCGACGGGGACGACGATCACATCCAGATCGGGTTGGGCCTCCAGCATTTCGATCGCGATCGTGCCCTGTCCGTGGATGACATGGGCATCGTCATAGGGGTGGACCCAGACCAGATCCTTTTCAGCCGCCAGCCGGTCGGCCTCCTCCTTGGCTTCCGCAAGTGTGTTGCCTGCCAGAACCACGTCCGCGCCGTAGCCGCGTGTGGCGGAGATTTTCACGAAGGGCGTCAGAACCGGCATGACGATGGTCGTCGGTATGCCGAGGCGGCCGGCGTGGTAGGCAACGCCCTGTGCATGGTTCCCGGCGGACACGGCAATCACGCCGCGGCGCTTCTCGTCGGGGCTCAGACTGGACAGTTTGACAAGGGCACCCCGCTCCTTGAACGCACCCGTCACCTGCATGTTCTCGTATTTGACGAATACATCGGCGCCGGTGAGCTGCGACAGGCGCGGTGCGGGCAGGCACGGCGTCTGGAGAACCGCACCCTTTATGAGGTCTGCGGCCGCCTGGATGCTGTCGAAAGAAATCTGTTTGTGATCTTGCTGACTGCCCGTAAACGTCATTTGCGCTCAGCCAGCATCGCGGCGACCTTCGGCGCGAAATAGGTCAAAATGCCGTCCGCGCCCGCACGCTTGAACGCCAACAGGCTCTCCAGCATCGCGCGGTCGCCGTCGAGCCAGCCATTGGCGCTGGCGGCTTTGATCATCGCGTATTCTCCCGACACCTGGTAGGCGTAGGTCGGGACCTGGAACTCATCCTTGATGCGCCGGACGATGTCGAGATAGGGCAGGCCCGGCTTGACCATGACCATGTCCGCGCCCTCGGTGATGTCGAGCTCCGCTTCGCGCAGGGCTTCGTCCGTGTTCGCTGGGTCCATCTGGTAGGTGCGCTTGTCGCCCTTGAGCGTTCCCGAAGACCCGACGGCATCGCGGAACGGGCCGTAGAACGCGGATGCATATTTAGCGGAATAGGCCATGATCTGGGTGCCGCGATGGCCCTGACTGTCAAGCGCCTGGCGGATCGCTCCAATCCGCCCGTCCATCATGTCGGATGGCGCGATGACATCCGAACCGGCCTCGGCCTGCACGAGAGCCTGTCGGCACAACTGATCCACGGTCTCGTCATTCAGGATCGTATCGCCGTCCATCAGGCCATCGTGACCATGGCTGGTGTAGGGATCGAGTGCGACATCTGTCATCAGGCCGACATTCAACCCTTCCGCCTTGATGGCACGCAGGGCGCGGCAGGTGAGGTTTTCCGCGTTGAGCGCCTCGCTGCCTGTGTCATCACGCAGGTCCGGATCCGTGTAAGGAAACAGGGCAAGAGCCGGAATGCCGAGTTCCGCCGCACGGGTTGCTTCGCGCACGGCTTCGTCCACGGAAAGACGGACCACGTCCGGCATCGAAGGCACGGGTTGCCTGACATTGTCTCCATCCACAAGGAAGATCGGCCAGATGAGATCGTCCGCCGTCAGCGTGTTTTCGCGCACGAGGCGCCGGGACCAGTCAGTCTGCCGGTTGCGCCGCATACGTGTGCCGGCCAGGAGCGTGTCCATATGGTCTGGCGTGATCTGAGGGAGCGGCTTTTTGGACGGCATGGCGGGTTTGGACTCAGGTTTTGGAAAGATGGTGCACAGTGTGCCGGATGTCAGAGCGCAATCTATCACGCAGATTGACGCATTCCAACATTCTGTAAAACAACTGAAAATAATAAAGAAAAAGAGATTGTTTGACGTTCGCGTCAAATATGGTTTAGTGCTGCAGCCGCAACGCGAACACGGACGGCTGTCACCTTTTTCGGGTGAAGCTCTGTTGGGAGGAACGACGTGGACTTTGCACCGAACGAAGATCAGCGCGCTTTTCAGGATATGGCGGCCAGTTTCTCAAGGGACGAGCTTGCGCCTTTTGCGAAGGAATGGGACGAGGAAAGCATCTTTCCGATCCCGACACTGCGCAAGGCGGCCGAATTGGGATTTGGCGGCATATACGTGAAGGAAGACGTAGGCGGCTCGGCGTTGGCACGGCTTGATGCCGCGCTGATATTCGAAGAGCTCTCCAAGGGGTGCACGTCCACGGCAGCCTACCTGTCCATCCACAACATGGTCGCCTGGATCATCGACACCTTCGCTTCTGAAGACCTGCGCCAGAAATTTCTGCCGCGGCTCTGCACGATGGAGCTGCTGACGAGCTACTGTCTTACCGAACCCGGTTCGGGCTCCGATGCGGCGAGCTTGCGCACCAGCGCGCGGGACGATGGCGATCACTACGTTCTCAACGGTTCCAAGGCCTTCATTTCGGGCGGGGGGGTGAGCGACCTTTATGCCGTTATGGTCCGTACGGGCGGCGAAGGCCCCTCGGGCGTTTCCTGTCTGCTTGTCGAAAAGGGAACGCCCGGCCTCAGCTTCGGTGCTAACGAGATCAAACTCGGCTGGAAGAGCCAGCCGACAGCACAGGTCAATTTCCAGGATTGCCGGGTTCCGAAATCGAACCTGATCGGCGAAGAAGGGCAGGGTTTCAAGATTGCCATGTCCGCGCTGGACGGCGGACGGCTCAATATCGGTGCCTGTTCGCTGGGTGCCGCGCAGGCCTGTCTGGACCATGCCCTTTCCTACATGAAAGAGCGCAAGCAGTTCGGCCGGCCGATTGCCGATTTTCAGGCACTGCAATTCCGGCTAGCCGACATGGCAACGGAGCTCGAAGCCGCAAGGCTGCTTCTGCACAAGGCCGCGGCGGCCGTGGACGCAAAGTCCCATGAGGCGACGAGGCTTGCAGCAATGGCCAAGCGTCTTGCCACCGACACCGGGTTCAAGGTCGTTAACGAGGCATTGCAGCTGCATGGCGGATACGGTTATCTCCGCGACTATCCTATCGAACGTTTTTTCCGCGATGTCAGGGTGCACCAGATCCTGGAAGGGACAAACGAAGTCATGCGGCTGATCATTGCGCGCGATCTCTTGAAAGACTGAGTGAAGCCTTACCCGTTTCCCTTTGAAATGACTCCCATTCCACAAGGCAATGCAATGAACGACGAAATCCTGTTCGAGGTGCGCGGCAAGGCGGGGTTCGTGACCCTGAACAGGCCCAAGGCGCTCAATGCGCTGACACATGACAAAGTGAAAGCACTTGCTGCGCAGCTTCAGACCTGGGCGGATGACCCGGACGTCCGGCACGTCGTCATCCGGGGAGCAGGCGGCAAGGCCTTTTGCGCGGGAGGGGATATCCGCAGCATCTATGATGCCGGGCTCGCCGGTGAAACAGCTGGACTGAAGACCTTCTTCCGGGACGAATACACCCTCAACGCCTACATCAAGGCCTACCCCAAGCCGTACATCGCGCTGGTCGACGGTATCGTCATGGGTGGTGGTGTCGGCGTTTCGGTGCATGGAAGTCATCGCATCGGCACTGAAAACACGCTGTTTTCGATGCCCGAGACCGGGATCGGGTTTTTCCCGGATGTCGGCGGCACATATTTTTTGCCGCGCATGCCGAAAAAGACCGGAATTTATTGCGCGCTGTCGGCGGGCAGGCTGAAACAGGCGGATGCGCTCGCGTTCGGGGTCCTCACGCATGCAATTTCGCAGGAGAGCCTGACCGATCTTCAGTCGGCGCTGGAAACAACAGACGATGTTGACGCAACTCTGGAACGTTTTCAGGTGTCTCCGGAAACGGGTCCCGTGGAGCCGCACGGCGAACTGATCGAGCATGCCTTCTCGGCCTCTTCCGTCGAAGAGGTGCTCGACCGTCTTGACGCAGCCGACGAAGCTTTTGCCGGGAAGACAGCCGACGCAATCCGGGCAAAGTCGCCGACCAGCGTCCTGATCGCGTTCGAGCAGATGAGGCGCGGCGCGGCTTTAAGTTTCAACGATTGCATGAAGCTGGAATACCGGATCGTGTCGCAAATCCTGACGGGCGAGGATTTCTTTGAAGGCATCCGTGCCGTTGTGGTCGACAAGGACCAGTCTCCGAAATGGAACCCTAATCAGCTCGCACAAGTGGACAGAACCGGGCTGGCGTCGTATTTCGAAGAACCGTTTGACGGAGATCTTCCTCTTTAAGGCGCTATCGTTTCGCACATGATCACAAGCTTCCAGGACCTGATTGACGCCCGCCCCCCGTGGAGCACGATCCTGATACTCTATCTGCGCTGCATCGCGCTGATCCTCATGGGTGGCGGCGTGATCTATTGGGCGCGCATCATCGGCATCGTAGAATGGCACGGCAATTTCTTCTGGGACATGCCGATTGCCCTGCAGGGCGCGACCGTCTTCTTTGCGGTGCTGGATCTGGTCGCCGCGACCGGTCTCTGGCTGACCGTTTCCTGGGGTACGGTGATGTGGATTTTCAGATGTTTCTGCCAGATCCTGATGCATACCGCCTTTTCAGATCTCTATGGCCGCCGGCCATACGAAATCACCTTCTATCTGATCACGATCGCGATCTATGCGGCGCTGGCCTATCTCATGCACAAGGAAAACCGCGCGGCCGCGACAACCGGGTGACGACTGCAGGCGAACGGAAATCAGCTGATTCAAATCATAAGGAACTCCGCCCAACCGATTCCGGAAGAAGGCGGAATTCATCTGGGAGAGACAACATGACGAGCACAATCGGTTTCATCGGTCTGGGAAACATGGGCGGACCGATGGCCGCCAATCAGGTCAAGGCTGGGCACAGGGTTCTGGGATTTGATCTCTCGGAGGCGGCGGTAAGTGCACTTGTCAGTGCCGGAGGTGAAAAGGCGGATGGTGTCGCTGGCCTTGCCGCGGAGGCAGACGTCATTGTCACGATGTTGCCTGCAGGAAAGCATGTCCGCCAGATCTATCAGGGAGAAGGCGGCATTCTGGACAATGCGAAAGCCGGCACGCTCCTGATCGATTCCTCCACGATCGACGTCGACAGCGCACGTGCGGTTTCTTCGGTGGCAGCCGAAAAGAACATGCCCATGGTGGATGCGCCGGTTTCAGGTGGCGTTGGCGGTGCCACGGCCGGCACGTTGACCTTCATGGTTGGCGGATCAGAAGAAGCTTTCGCCTCCGCCAAGCCATTTCTCGACATCATGGGCAAGACGATTGTGCATGCCGGTGGGGCGGGCAACGGTCAGGCTGCCAAGATCTGCAACAACATGATCCTCGGCATTTCCATGATCGCGGTAAGCGAGGCTTTTGTACTCGCCGAAAAACTCGGACTGGATGCACAGAAGCTTTTCGACATCTCGTCAACCGCATCCGGCCAGTGCTGGTCGCTGACGTCCTATTGTCCGGTTCCCGGTCCGTTGCCGTCGTCTCCGGCGAACCGGGATTACGAGCCGGGCTTTGCCGCTGCGATGATGCTCAAGGATCTGAAACTGGCTCAGGAAGCCTCGAACTCCTCGGGTGCGGCAACGCCGCTCGGGGCCGAGGCTGCTGCGCTGTATGCGCTGTATTGTAACTCCGGGGAAGATGCTAAGGACTTCTCGGGTATCGTGAAATTCCTGCGGGGGTCGTGATTAACAAAAGATGAAAGAGGGTGCTCAAAAGCGGTTCAAACGTTAACGAACGATTCAGTGTGTCTCTTAAGCGGATTTTAGAAACACTCGGCTAGATTGAGTGACAAGGCGGGAAAATATCCGCCCATCAACAGGTATTATAAGAGGCGCAAACACATGATCACCGCAAGTAGGGCAGTCGACGCTGTTTCACCGAGCGAAGCGGGCGAAGTGGAAATCAAGCCACTCTACCTTGAAGCTCTGACTCTTGTCGAAAGACTGCATCGGCGTCTTCTGGACGTCATCAAGGATGAGTTCGACCGTATGGGACGTTCCGATGTCAACAGCGTGCAGGCATTGCTGCTGTTTAACATCGGCGACGCGGAGCTGACCGCCGGTGAGCTGCGCACACGCGGCTACTACCTCGGCTCAAACGTGTCCTATAACCTGAAGAAACTGGTCGAGACCGGTTACATTCACCATCAGCGGTCCCGCATGGACCGACGTTCGGTGCGTGTCAGCCTGACCGACAAGGGCCAGGAAGTCGCCACGATCGTCAATGATCTTTATGAGCGTCACATTCTGTCCGTCGAACAGGTTGGCGAGATCGGTGCCGAGGATTTTGTTGCACTCAACAAGTCTCTTCGCCGTCTCGAGCGGTTCTGGACCGACCAGATCCTTTACCGGCTCTGATTTAAGCGGCATATCCAGATGACAAAGCACCGCCCAACCGGGCGGTGCTTTTGTTTTTGGGTCTTCACGCATTTGTGGCTTTTGTTTCGAGCCTTTTCTTCTTATCCGGTGGTTTGGGCACAGCTCATCTGAAAAGAACTCGGATCTTCAGGATTTTGTGTTCTGCGGCTCTTCGGTGACATCTTGTGGTCACAAAAGAATGGCTTTGTGCAGCGCTCTCGGCAGCAGCATGGTTAAAAATTCAAGCGATTTATTAACCTCTGCCGGATAGAAATTTGTTTTGGAACACGAAGCCGGAGCTGTTTTACTGGCCCGGTTCAATACCACGAGATCTGAAGGCGTAGGGCGTTGCAAATGAAGTTGGCGATGCACATGAAGGTCGGCCAGTCCGGAAAAGCGGGTTCTCCTGCGTGGCGTGCCGGGAAAACATTCCTGGGTGTGTGTGCCCTTGGGATAGGCGCTTTGCTGGCACATGACGGCACTGCAACCGCACAAACGGCTCTGCAGTCGCTGCAGCAGAACCGGCAAAATGTCGAGTGGACCGACAACTTCGATATCGCCACGGAGAACATCACCGAGGTGAACTCCTCGGCGCCGACCCTGTCGCCCGAGACAGCCGACTATATCGCCGTTGCGATCGACCGCTATCAGCGCATCGTGCAGGCCGGCGGTTGGGGTACGGTTACAGGCGGCGGCAAGGCGCTCAGGATCGGGGCGAAGGATCCGCGCGTCGTTGAATTGCGCCGGCGTTTGATTGGTTCCGGTGATCTGGAGCAGCAGGCCGGATTGTCCGACGCGTTCGACTCTTATGTTGAAGCAGCCCTGCGCCGTTTCCAGCTGCGTCACGGCCTGATCCCGGATGGCGTCATGGGTAACGACACCGTCCAGGCGCTCAACGTTCCGGCGCATGTGAGGCTTGGCCAGCTCGAAACCAACCTCGTGCGCATGCGCTCCATGTCTGGGTTCCTCGGCGATCGCTACGTGATGGTGAACATTCCCGCAGCGGAGATCGAAGCAGTGGAAAACGGCAGGGTCCGTTCGCGCCACACGGCGGTGGTCGGCAAGATCGACCGGCAGACGCCGATCCTGAACAGCAAGATCTACGAGCTGAACTTCAATCCCTACTGGACGGTTCCGGTCTCGATCATCCGCAAGGATCTCATCCCCAAGATGAAGGAAGATCCGGAATACCTTTCGAAGAACAACATCCGCATCTTCGACTGGAGCGGCAACGAACTTGCCTGGCAGCAGATCGACTGGAACACTGACGAGGCGACGCAGTACCGGTTCACCCAGGACCCGGGCGCGGAAAATTCGCTCGGCTCGGTCCGGATCAATTTCCACAACAAACACCAGGTTTACCTGCACGACACGCCGTCCAAAACGCTTTTCGGTGAAAGCCAGCGGTTCCACTCTTCCGGATGCGTTCGTGTCCAGAACGTTCGCGAACTTGTGACCTGGATGCTCCAGTCGACGACACCGGACTGGGATCGTACGCGCGTGGATTCGGTTATCCGGACAGGCGAGCGTGAAGATGTGAAACTGAAAAAATCGATTCCGCTCTACATGACCTATGTGACCGCGTGGGCCAATGCAGATGGCGTCGTGCACTTCCGCGACGATATCTACAACAGGGACGGTGTTCTCGCCACCGAAACGCAAGCACGTCTCTAGTCACCTTCCTGAATCTGAAGTTCGACTCATTTTGCAGCCGGCTTCGAACGAAGTCCAAATTCGAAAACCGCACGAGGTTCTCAGAGCAAATCTGATGCGTGGGAATGAAACGCCGGCCTTGATAAGGCCGGCGTTTCATGTCTTCTAGGAGACAACTGCAGCAGGGAGATGCCAGATGAGTCGCGAACCGCGGCCAGGCGAGATCTATCTCGAATTTCATCCGATCGGTGGGCAGGTCAAGGTCACCGCCATCGATGCTGCTACCGGCATAGAAGTCTCCACATTCGGTCCCGCGAATACCGCGCAGGAAGACCTGAAGCGCCTTGCGGTCCGCAAGCTCAAACGCCGGATCAGCCAGATTGCCGAACGTGATGGCCCGTCGGCCGATCCGACACTGTACTGATCGGTGTTTTGCCGTCGAACGCTGAAAAGCCATTTAGGTGAACGGTTTTGACATGATCCTCTGTCGTTTTCCCAGTTGGCCGCGTCGGTATGCCCCTTGGTTCTGAAAGGGGGCTGTGTTACTTCCTCGCGCCAAGAAGACCAAGCGGCCTGGCATCGCCTCAACGGGCGAAGGGCCAAAGTCTGGTCCCGCGTCATACCAAAACAGGGAAAGTGCGATGTCTTTGATGGAAAGCTCCGGGCAGTCTCATTCCGGTTTCTTCACAAGTACCCTTGCCGAAATCGATCCCGATATTTTCGGCACCGTTCAGCAGGAGCTTGGGCGTCAGCGCCACGAGATCGAGCTGATCGCATCGGAAAACATCGTGTCGCGGGCGGTTCTGGAAGCCCAGGGATCGATTTTCACGAACAAGTACGCAGAAGGTTATCCGGGAAAGCGCTACTACGGCGGTTGTGAATTTGCGGACGTTGCCGAGACGCTGGCGATTGAACGCGCCAAGGAACTGTTCGGTTGCCAGTTTGCCAACGTCCAGCCAAATTCCGGAAGCCAGATGAACCAGGCCGTGTTCCTCGCGCTTCTGCAGCCCGGCGATACGTTCATGGGGCTCGACCTCAATTCCGGCGGGCACCTGACCCACGGTTCCCCGGTGAACATGTCCGGCAAATGGTTCAACGTCGTTTCTTATGGCGTGCGGGAAGGCGACCATCGTCTCGACATGGAAGAAGTCGAGCGCCTTGCAAACGAACACAAGCCGAAGTTGATCGTCGCTGGCGGCACCGCTTATTCCCGTTTCTGGGACTGGCAGAAATTCCGTGAGATCGCGGACAGCATCGGCGCTTACCTTATGGTGGACATGGCCCATATTGCCGGTCTTGTCGCAGGCGGTGTGCATCCGTCCCCGGTACCGCATGCTCATGTTGTGACCAGCACCACTCACAAGTCCCTGCGCGGTCCGCGCGGCGGCCTGATCCTCACCAATGACGAGGCGATCGCCAAGAAGGTCAATTCGGCTGTGTTCCCGGGGCTACAGGGCGGTCCGCTGATGCATGTCATCGCGGCAAAGGCCGTCGCGTTCAAGGAAGCGCTCCAGCCCGAATTCAAGGCCTATGCACGTGCCGTTGTCGAGAACGCCAAGGCGCTTTCCGAAGCCTTGAAAGAGCAGGGGCTGGATATCGTTTCCGGTGGAACCGACAACCACTCCATGCTCGTCGATCTTCGGCCGAAAAACGCAACCGGCAAGGTTGCGGAAAAAGCGCTAGGGCGCGCCAACATCACCTGCAACAAGAACGGCATACCGTTCGACCCGGAAAAGCCGTTCGTGACCTCCGGTATCCGTCTTGGCACGCCGGCGGCGACCACGCGCGGGTTCGGTGTTGCCGAATTCAGGGAAGTTGCCGCGCTGATCACGGAAGTGTTGGACGGTTTGAAGACCGCAAACAGTGAAGAGGGCAACGCGGCGGTTGAAGCTGCGGTCAAAGCCAAGGTAGAAGCACTGACAGCCCGGTTCCCGATCTACGGGGGATGATCCGGCTCGCTCAGGAGCTTTGAAACATGAGATGTCCGTTTTGCGGTGGCGAGGAAACCCAGGTTAAGGATTCCCGCCCGACCGAGGACAACACGACCATTCGCCGCCGCAGGATCTGCAACACCTGCGGTGGCCGTTTCACGACGTTTGAGCGGGTTCAATTGCGTGAACTCATGGTGCTCAAGCGCTCCGGACGCCGCGTGACATTCGACCGCGAGAAACTGATGCGCTCCGTTCAGATCGCAGTGCGCAAGCGTCCGGTCGATCCCGACCGCATCGAACGCATGGTCAGCGGAATCGTGCGCCAGCTCGAGAGTTCCGGAGAAAGCGAAATCACCGCCGAGACGATCGGCAATCACGTCATGGAGGGTCTGAAGGGCATCGATGATGTCGCCTATGTCCGGTTTGCCTCCGTCTACAGAAATTTCCGAGAAGCCAAAGATTTTGAAGCGCTCCTGGACGAACTCAGCGAAACAGAGAACGCGCCACTAAAAGACCAATGATCTTTGCGATTTGATTGACATGTCTTTTGAAACCACGACCGATACGCGGTTCATGGCCGCGGCCGAACGTCTTGCCCGCCGTGGACTTGGTCGCGTCTGGCCGAACCCCGCCGTTGCAGCTCTCATCGTGCGTGAGGAGGCGGCTGGACCGATCCTCGTCGGGCGCGGTGTAACCTCCCGGCCGGGTATGGCTCATGCAGAGGTGAATGCACTCAAAAATGCCGGAGAACGGGCGCGGGGAGCGACCTGCTATGTCACGCTGGAGCCCTGTTCCCACTACGGCCGCACGCCACCTTGCTCGCTGGCCCTCATCGACGCGGGGGTCTCGCGCGTGGTGATCGGGATGCTGGATCCGAACCCGCGTGTCGCCGGCAGAGGCGTGAACATGCTGAAGGATGCGGGTGTCGATGTCGTCGTTGGCGTGCGAGAAAAGCAGGTCAGAGATCTCTATCACGGCTTCACGCTTCGCCAACTCAGGCAACGGCCGCACGTTTTCCTGAAACTTGCCGTGTCAAGGGACGGATTTATCGGCCGCTCGGGCGAAGGTCAGGTCAAGATCTCCGGTGCATTGTCGATGCGCAAGGTGCACGGGTTCCGCGCCGAATACGACGCCATCCTGGTCGGAACGGGAACCGCGCTCGCCGATGATCCGCAGCTGACCTGCCGTTTGCCAGGGCTCGGAGCGCGTTCTCCGGTTCGCGTGATCGTGGACAGGTGCGCGCGCTTGCCAATCGAATCGAAGCTCGTCCGCACCTGCGTCGATGTTCCGGTGTGGCTCATTTGCGGTAACGATGCGGATCCGGACAAGATCGAATTGCTGGTAGCCGCAGGCGTCAACGTGATCCGGGTGCCTGCGGGGGCGTGTTCGATTGAACCTTCGGTCGTTTTGAGCGCGCTTGCAACAAGGGGGATCACCCGTGTCATGGTGGAGGGCGGTGCGCGCATGGCGACTTCCTTCCTGGAAGCAAATCTTGTCGACGACCTGTGTGTCGTCACCGGAGATCTGGTGATCGGTGAGGGCGGCATACCCGCCTTGCGGGATCTGTCGCTTGAAGATGTGCTTTCAGACCCCAAATTCGAACGGGTCGACGCAGGCGCGTTCGATCAGGACCGCTTCATATATCTCAGACGCCGTGGAGGCTGACATGTTCACCGGCATAGTGACCGACATGGGTGAAATCATCTCGATATCCGATATCCCTGCCGGAAAGCGGACGCGAATCCGGACGTCCTACGACACGCAGACATTCGATATCGGAGCGTCCATTTCCTGTTCCGGTGTCTGTCACACCGTCACGCGGAAGGCGAATGAAGCGGCCGGCAACTGGTTCGAGGTGGAATCTGCTGCTGAAACCCTCGCCCTGACAACGGTGTCCGACTGGCAGGAAGGTCAGAAACTCAATCTGGAGCGGTCGCTGACACTTGGAGCGGAGTTGGGCGGACACCTTGTTCTCGGTCACGTGGACGGGATTGCGCGCGTCGTGAAACGAGAGGATCATCCGGATTCGGTCTACTTCCAGTTCGACGTGCCCGAAGACGCGGCGCCTTTCATCGCGAAAAAGGGTTCTGTCGCGCTTGATGGCACATCGCTCACCGTAAACGAGGTCGACGGCTGCCTGTTCTCCGTGTTCCTGATCCCCCATACGCTCGAAGTCACGACCTGGTCGGACCGGCATGTCGGCGACGGGATCAATCTCGAAGTTGACATGATGGCCCGCTATGCCGCGCGACTTGCGGAATTCGGAAAGAACGGGTAGGGGACGTTCCAACCTATCGCAGGAACGCTCCTTGGCTATTCCGGCCAGGAGGATGCCGTCCGGTTCTGGCTGCATTGCACGATTGAGACTGGACAAAAAGTGACAGACGTGGTTCCTGTCGCCGCCCCAAACAGGATAGACTGACCCATGAGCGCTGCATCGAAACTGCTGATCATCGAAGCCAGGTTCTATGACGACCTGGCCGACGCGCTTGCCGAGGGAGCCATCAAGGAGATTGAGGCTGCCGGTGCAAGTTACGACCGCATCGCCGTGCCTGGCGTTCTGGAAATACCCGCGGCGCTTTCCATGACGATGACGGCCATGGAAAATGACGGCGTGCTGTATGACGGTTTCGTCCTTTTGGGCGTGGTTATCCGTGGGGAAACAACCCATTACGACATCGTTGCAAATGAATCCAACCGGGTGATCATGGACCTGATCGTGGATGCGGATCTTGCTGTCGGAAACGGAATTCTGACGGTCGAAAATGACGAACAGGCCTGGGCGCGCGCGAAGGTTGGGGACAAGAACAAGGGTGGTGCCGCGGCACGGGCTGCTCTCGACATGATTGCGTTGCGCGAACGCCTTGGAGTTTAGAAAGAATGACCGGCAAGGCCGACCCGGAACAACCCGAAAAGACTGTACGCCCGGCCAATAAGCGCGGCGTTGCGCGGCTTGCCGCCGTACAGGCCCTTTACCAGATGGACGTTGGCGGAGCGCCGCTGACGAGCGTTGTCAGCGAGTTCACCACCTTCCGTCTCGGCAAGGAGATCGACGGTGCGCAGTACCGCGATGCCGACGAGCAGTGGTTCAAGCAGATCGTCGCCGGGGTCGTTGAGGACCAGAAGTTCCTGGATCCGTATATCCACACGGCTCTGACCGAAGGCTGGCCTCTCAAGCGGATCGACAGTCTTCTGCGCGCGATCCTGAGATCGGGCTCCTACGAACTGCTGCGCCGCAAGGACGTACCGCCCAAGGTGATCATTTCCGAGTACATCGATGTCGCGAAAGCATTTTTCGAGGACGATGAACCGGGTCTCGTGAACGGCGTTCTGGACCGGCTTGCACACGAACTGCGCAACGCGGAACTCGACAGCGGCAAGGCGGACGGCGCGTCCTGACATGTCGAAGGACCGTCCCGGCGAATTCGAACTGATCAGGAAGTTTTTCGCACCGCTGGCAAGCGATCCCGGCAGTCTCGGGCTCACGGATGACGCCGCGGTGTTCGTTCCCGAGGACGGATGCGACCTGGTTCTGACAAAGGACGTGCTTGCGTCCGACGTGCATTTTTTCAGGGACGATGCGCCGGAAACGATCGCGGCGAAGGCGCTCAGGGTCAACCTGTCCGATCTTGCCGCAAAGGGAGCCCGGCCACGCGGATACCTGCTCGGACTGGCCTTGCCCTCCGATTGGACAGAGGGCTGGCTGGAGCGGTTCTGTGCCGGTCTGAAAGCTGACCAGTCCGCATTTGATATTCATTTGCTTGGCGGTGACACGATCCGCTCCGGCAACGGGTTGCAGGTTTCCATTACGGCAATCGGTCAGGTCCCGGCCGGCAGGACAGTTCGGCGATCGGGTGCGAACCCGGACGATGTCCTCTTTGTCACGGGAACAGTCGGCGATGCGGCCGCAGGCCTCAAGATACGTCTCGACGGCGGATTTTCCGCGCAAAACGGCCTGACGGCCAGCGACGAAAGACATCTTCTCGACAGGTATCTGCTTCCCAGACCGCGGCTGGCCTTGGCAAGGCTTTTGACCGAATACGCATCGGCTTCGATGGATGTCTCGGATGGTCTCTTCGCTGATAGCGCGCACATGGCTATGGCTTCAGGTGTGGATATCGAGATCGATCTTGCGCGCGTTCCCGTCTCCAATGGCCTGAAACGGCTGCGATCAAACGCGCGCAGCACCTATGTTGCGTGCCTGAATGGCGGCGACGACTACGAAATCCTTGCGGCCGTCCCTTCATCCCGGGCAACGGCATTCACAAAGGGCGCGGCCTCGGCCGGATGTCCGGTGACGGCAATCGGAACTGTTTTGGAAGGCGGGGGCCATGTAACCTGCCTTGAGGACGGAGTGCGTGTCGATTGGCAAAGCGCAGGCGGGTTCACGCATTTCTGAGCAGCGGCGGCCATGTTGACGCATGCCGCAAGCTTGTGTTTTACGCAAAGACCGCACCGTGCTACCCGTTCAGCCTCTTTCGCCGTACGCCGTAACCGGCAAGTCCCGAGACCAGAAGCATGACCACCGCACTGCCGGAGCACTTTGTTGATGATCGCCTTGCGAAACGCAATGCCGTTCTGCTTGCGCTGGCCCAGGCTCTTGGCGGGGCTTCGGCTTCAATCGTGATCGCAACGGGTCCGTTGGTCGGATACATGATGCTCGATCAGGACAAGTCGCTGGCAACGCTTCCTGTCTCCGCGATGGTGCTGGGGACCGCATTCGGGACGATTCCGGCCGGGATGATCATGCGCAGGTTCGGTCGAAGGGCAGGGTTCACCGGAGCGGCGGTCTTGGGAGTGCTTTCCGGATTGCTTGCTTCGTTCGCGGTCTTCCGCGACCAGTTCCTGTTGTTCTCGCTGGCATGTTCCATGGGTGGATTCGCGGGTGCCTTCGTACAGCAATACAGGTTCGCTGCCGCTGACACTGCGAGCGACGCGTTCAAACCAAAGGCGATTTCCTGGGTGCTTGCCGGGGGGGTGTTGGCAGGTGTCGTCGGGCCCCAGACGGTAATCGCGACAAAGGACATGCTCGCGCCGATCATGTTCGCGGGCACTTACCTTGCGCAAGCCGGCTTGGCGCTTTTGTCACTTTTTCTGCTTGCCTTCATCAGGATACCCAAACCTCCAGTGCAAAACAGGAAACAATCGGGCGGGCGTCCCCTTCGCGTGATCATGATGCAGCCCCGGTTCATCGTCGCTGCGGCCTGCGGCATCTGCTCCTATGCGCTGATGAGCCTGGTCATGACGGCAACGCCGCTTGCGATGATCGCCTGCGGTCTTTCGGAAACCGACGCGGCACTTGGCATCCAGTGGCACGTCCTGGCGATGTTCGGCCCCAGTTTCTTCACCGGCAGTCTCATTGCACGCTTCGGCAAGGAGCGGATCGTTTCAATCGGTCTCAGTCTTCTGGCCGGCTGTTCGATTGTTGCGCTGATGGGCATTGAACTGACCCATTTCTGGACCGCGCTCGTATTGCTGGGGCTTGGCTGGAACTTCGGCTTCATTGGTGCAACTGCCATGCTGACCGATACCTATCGTCCCGAGGAACGCAACATGGTGCAGGCCACGAACGACTTTCTGGTTTTCGGTTTTGTCGCCGCGGCATCGTTTTCTTCCGGCGCGCTCCTCAACGCTTTTGGCTGGGGAACGGTCAATGTCCTCGTCTTTCCGTTCGTTGTGCTGTGTATCGGATTGCTGGTTTGGCTGGTTCAGTCCGAAAGAAAAGCAGTTACAACCGTTTAAAGTATCTTCCAGAATCTCCTTCGTCGGTGCAGCAAAAATACTGCATTGCAGCAAATCTTATCCCAACGGAAGAGTGAAATTAAACGATGTGAGAGCTTGACGAAACGCTCCGCTTTGTTGCTATCGTGTGCGCGCCTCTCGCTGAGGAATCTGTGTGGGGTGCGATCTGGCGGCCAAAACATTGATAAAAAGGTTCCGCCGCAGTTCTGGGAGGAAGTATGATCGAGCTTGTCATCATTGTTGTTTGTGGCCTCTTGTCCATTGCGTATGGCGCGTGGGCAATCCAGTCCGTCATGGCGGCGGACGCGGGAAATGCCCGCATGCAGGAAATCGCCGGGGCGATTCAGGAAGGGGCCAGTGCCTACCTCAACAGGCAATACACAACCATCGCCATCGTTGGCGCCGTCGTTTTCGTGCTCGTCTGGCTACTGCTGTCCGGACCCGCGGCAATCGGTTTTGCCATCGGGGCGATCCTTTCTGGAGCTGCCGGCTATATCGGCATGATGGTTTCGGTACGTGCCAATGTGCGCACGGCCCAGGCCGCCAGCCAGAGCCTTGGCGCCGGGCTGGAAATCGCCTTCAAGGCCGGTGCCGTCACGGGTCTTCTGGTTGCGGGCCTGGCCCTGTTGGGTGTTGCCGTCTATTACGCCATCCTGACAGGCATGATGGGATACGAGGCGACGGACCGCACCGTCATCGATGCCCTGGTCTCATTGGGCTTCGGTGCCTCCCTGATCTCGATCTTTGCGCGTCTCGGCGGCGGTATCTTCACCAAGGGCGCTGACGTCGGCGGCGATCTGGTCGGCAAGGTCGAGGCCGGTATTCCCGAGGATGACCCGCGCAACCCGGCCACGATTGCCGACAACGTCGGCGACAATGTCGGCGACTGTGCAGGCATGGCGGCCGATCTGTTCGAGACCTATGCTGTGACCGTTGTTGCAACCATGGTCCTTGCGTCGATCTTCTTCACCGGCGAACACGCCACGGATCTCATGTTGCTGCCGCTTCTGATCGGTGCAAGCTGCGTCGTGACCTCGATTATCGGGACCTTCTTCGTCAAGCTTGGCGAGAACAACTCGATCATGGGCGCGCTTTACAAAGGCTTTATCGCGACGTCTGTGCTGTCGGCTGTTGCCCTGGCCGTGATCGTCTTCGGTTGGCTGGGATCGGGCACCGAATTCACCACATCAGGCGGAACGACCTTCACCGGTTTCGACCTGTTCGTGTGCGGTGTTGCCGGTCTGCTGGTGACGGGGCTCATTATCTGGGTCACGGAGTACTACACGGGTACGGAATACCGCCCGGTGAAGTCCATCGCCCAGGCCTCCGTCACGGGTCACGGTACCAACGTGATCCAGGGTCTCGCCGTTTCGCTTGAAGCAACAGCGCTCCCGGCGATCATCATTATCGCGGGCATCCTGGTGACCTACAGCTTTGCCGGGTTGTTCGGGATCGCCATCGCCGTAACCACGATGCTTGCCCTTGCTGGCATGGTTGTGGCGCTCGACGCGTTCGGACCGGTCACCGACAACGCGGGTGGTATCGCTGAAATGGCGGATCTGCCGGCCGAAGTGCGCACGACAACGGATGCGCTTGACGCCGTGGGCAACACAACCAAGGCCGTGACCAAGGGCTACGCCATTGGTTCTGCGGGCCTTGGTGCACTGGTGCTGTTCGCCGCCTACACGGAAGATCTGAAATACTTCTCCAGCACGGCTGAGGAAGGCTCGATCTTCGCGGGCATCAATGTGGACACGCTGTTCACCCTCTCCAACCCGTATGTCGTTGCCGGCCTCTTGTTCGGCGGCCTGCTGCCGTATCTCTTCGGTGGTATTTCCATGACAGCCGTTGGCCGCGCTGCCGGCGCTGTGGTGGAGGAAGTCCGCCGTCAGTTCAAGGAGAAGCCGGGCATCATGGAAGGCACGGAACGTCCGGACTACGGGCGCGCTGTCGACATGCTCACGAAGGCCGCGATCAGGGAAATGATCATACCTTCGCTGCTGCCGGTTCTGTCGCCCATCGTCGTGTTCTACGTCGTTCGCGCGGTTTCAACGCCTGCGGATGCGTTCGCGGCGCTCGGCGCCATGCTGCTCGGCGTGATCGTGACCGGCCTCTTTGTGGCCATCTCGATGACGGCAGGCGGCGGTGCTTGGGACAATGCCAAGAAGTCCTTTGAGGACGGCTTTACCGACAAGGACGGCGTGACCCACGAGAAGGGTGGCGAGGCTCACAAGGCGTCCGTCACGGGCGATACGGTTGGCGATCCCTACAAGGACACGGCCGGTCCGGCGGTGAACCCGATGATCAAGATCACCAACATCATGGCGCTCTTGCTTCTGGCAATCCTGGCACATTGATGGCCAGTTCCCGCGCGTTCAACGAGCGGGAACACCTGTTTCGAAGAGAAGAAAGTTCCGGCGGGTCTCCGAGGAGGCCCGCCGTTTTTTTCCGCTGGATTCAGGAAACGATCTTGGTCTGCTGGGAGAGTTGCCGGCTGACCAGGATTTCCTCGATGAAATCCTGATAGTCGAGTTCCGATGTGACAGTTCCGCTTCGCACCACACCGGTCAGCATGAGTGTCATCAGTGCGAGCACACCGGTCTGCAGGAACATGAGGATCATGATCCCGAGAACAACCGATGCCCAGCCGGGAGTAGAGTATCCGATTGTCTTCAGGATAACGGCGGTCGATCCGAACACAACGCACAGCGTCGCGACGATCGCCGAAGCGATGCCGACGCGCACAAGGACGTCTTCGGCAAAAACCATCATGCCTTTGAAGCCGTGAAGGGCCAGGCTGACGAAATTCATCTTCGACTGGCCGGCGTAGCGTGGACCGCGGTCCTGTGGGCAGGTCGCTATTCGGAGTTTTGAAGCGAGCACCGCGGATGCCACGTGGATCGAAAGCTCCGGCATGGCTGCCAGTCGTTTGAGGCCCCTCGGCTTCATCGCCATGAAGTTGCCGAAGCTGATCGTTCTGCCGGTAATGATGCGGAACAGGCGCTTGTAGATCTTGTAGAACGTCTTGAATCTCATCGTCTCGAAACGGCTCTTGCGCCGTGCGACGACCACATCGACATCGTCCTTCTGCAGTTCGTTCAGCAGTTTGGGGATGGATGAGGGCAGATCCTCACCGTCGGAATCCATTACCACCGCCAGCTGGTTATCGCTGATATGCGTTGCGACGTATCCGACACCGATTGCAATCGCCTTCTGGTGGCCGACATTGCGTCGCAGCTTCAGCACGGTACCCCGTGCTCGCGCGAGATCGAGACCGGACGTATCAAGCGGTTGCTTTACCGAACCGTCATCAACCGCGATGATGTAAACGCGGTCGCCGAGTTCGGCCTGCAACTCCTGGAACAGGCGGCTGCTGGCCTCAAAGTCTTCGTAGACCGGGGTAACGATAATGATTTGGACGTCGGTTGGGATCATCACGGCTCACAGGTCCCTGAAATAGGCGATGGTCTTCTGCAATCCCACTTTGAGAGGGATTTCGGGAACCCAGTCAAGCTCAGTCCTTGCGAGCGAGATGTCCGGCTGCCTTTGTTTCGGATCGTCATGGGGAAGCGGGCGGTAGATAAGTTTCGATCCACCTCCAACAAGTTCCAGAACCGCTTCGGCGAGTTCGCGAATGGTGAACTCGGAAGGATTGCCGAGGTTGATCGGCCCGGTCAGATCCGCGGGAGAGGCCATCAGCCTGACAATCCCCTCAATAAGGTCGTCGACGTAGCAGAAGCTGCGCGTTTGAAGACCGTCGCCGTAAATCGTGATGTCTTTGCCCTGCAGGGCCTGCACAATGAAGTTGCTGACGACGCGCCCGTCATTGGGGTGCATCCTCGGCCCGTAGGTGTTGAAGATACGGGCAACCTTGATTTCCAGCCCGTGCTGGCGGTTGTAGTCGAAGAAGAGCGTTTCCGCACAGCGCTTGCCCTCATCGTAGCAGGAGCGAACACCAATTGGATTGACGCGGCCCCAGTAATCCTCGGTTTGCGGATGGACCTCAGGGTCTCCGTAAATTTCGCTTGTGGATGCCTGGAAGATGCGTGCTCCGGTGCGCTTGGCGAGACCCAGCATGTTGATCGACCCATGAACACTCGTTTTTGTCGTCTGGACCGGGTCGCGCTGGTAGTGAACGGGTGAGGCCGGGCAGGCAAGATTGTAGATTTCATCGATTTCCAGATAGATCGGAAACGTGACGTCGTGCCGTTGAAACTCGAAATGGGGGTTTGTCAGCAGATGGGAAATGTTGTCCCTGGTGCCGCTGTAAAGATTGTCCACGCACAGTACATCCGCGCCTTCGTCCAAAAGACGTTCGCAAAGATGCGAGCCCAGGAAACCTGCGCCGCCCGTGACCAGAATTCTCTTCCTGTTCGCAACTTTCATGGAATGGAATCCCATGCGTTGGGTTTTGTTCCCCGCCAGTGATCCAGCCTTCGCCCCAAAACCCGAAAGAGGCCGTTGGACCTGCTAAGGGAAATGCGCGTTCCGCGCTGGGTTGTGCGAGCGCAGGCCTGATTTCCCTGAACACATGCGGTTTACTCCGAAATCGGGAGCCTTCACAAGGTCGGCGTCGCGCGACGCGTCAAGCCGCACATGGGTGATGTGCCGCGAAATCGGTTTCGTCGGGGTTTGCAGGGTATGGCAGCAGAAGTGGCACCGCTGGCGGTATCAGGAAAACACTCGATTCGCTGGATTGCAGGACCGGCTGCCGCTGACGACCCCACTTCCGTGAGGCGCAGCCGGCAGCCCTTATCAGGAAACGAGTTTCACTGCGGTCGTTACAGCCCGAGGCCCGGGTTTGTCGCGCCACGCAGGATCTGCGTCAGGAAGCCGTAATCCGCACCGCCTGTACGGGTCTTGCGCGTGACGATATCCACGATCTTGCCGTCTTCGAGCGTGTAGTTGCCGATATCCTGTACGAACCCGTCATCGTCAAAGTAGATCGCCACGACGCGTTGTTCCACAATATCGGGAGCCAGAAAGGCCGTGGTGGCCGTTTTCTGTGAGATATAGTAGTAGGCGTCCCCACTCAGGCTTGAAGTCGTCGATGGCGAGCCTAGAACCAATTCGACCTGCTCCCGGCTAGAGCCCACCTGCACCTGGTTGAGCATGGACGTCGTGACAACATGGCCATGCGTATAGGTGGAGGTGAAGCAACCGCCGAGTGGCAGGGTCGCCAGAAGCGGAAGGATCAGGGCGCTCGCCTTGAAGTTCATCTAAGAAGTCCCGTTTCGCCTGGCCACTACGGCCGCTATTGTATTTCGTTGCTTGGCAAAGTCACTATCGTGGGATAGGGCACAAGGCAACACCTGAGTTTGATGGAGACCGCCATGGTATTCGGCCTGTTTCGCCGCCGGTCCACTGAAGCTGAGCACAAGGTCTATTGTGAAATCGTGGCTCAAGCGCGGCAGCCCGTGTTTTATACAGACTTTCTGGTTCCAGATACGATCGATGGCAGATTTGATCTTATCGTGTTGCACGCAGTGCTTTATTTCAGGCGAATGCGGGGCGAGGGCGCAAAGGCTTCGGAGTTTGCGCAGGCTGTTTTCGACCTGTTCTTCCAGGATATGGACGCCTCTCTTCGCGAAATGGGTGTAAGCGATACGCGCGTACCGAAGAAGGTCAAGGTCATGGGTGAAGCCTTCTACGGCAGGGCGGACGTCTATATTCCGCCGATCGACAGCAAGGATGCCAGTGAACTTGCCGGAGCACTGGGTCGCAATCTCTTCCCCGACAGTCCCGAGCCCATGGCGCAGATGCGGCTTGCCCGGTATATGCTTGAAGCTGCGGACGAATTGTCAGCGCAAGCAACCGGAGAGCTCATGCAAGGACTGCTCAGTTGGCCGGACCCCGAGGCTTTCAAGGACCTGCCGGTGTAAACCGGCATCGGAAACCCGAAGATGACAGACCAAACTTTCCCATACGCTTACAAAGTGAACACGAATCGGGTCGTCGACAAGGACGAAACGATTACCGTTGTCCCCGATGCTGCCGGCCTCAACGCCATTGCCAGGACCTATGATCTCGTCAGCATTGGCAACCTTGAGGCGGACTTCACGCTGAAACCCTATCGCAAGGCGGGCGTTCGGGTTGTCGGCCCGATCCGCGCATCGATCACACAGACGTGCGTTGTCACGCTCGAGCCCTTCGAGAGCGATATCACACTGGACGTGGACAGGACGTTCGAACCGGCAACGAGCAAACCCAGGAAGATCCGGGGTCTGAACGATGAGGGTGAAATTGAAATTGATCTCGAATCGTTGGACCCGCCCGACCTCGTGGTCGATGGAGTTCTGGATCTCGGGGCGGTAATCTGCGAAGAACTCGCACTTTCACTGGATCCATTTCCTCGCAGACCAGGCGTGGAGTTCGAGGGCGGAAGTGCAGAAACCGAAGTGCAGGAAGACGCGGAGACGGAACCTTCGCCTTTTGCTGCTCTGGAGGCTTTAAAATCAAGGCCGGAAGACTGAAATAGCGGGTTCGATAGGGCGTGACGGGCATCCGTGCAATGTCATGCGTGGAAGTTTTGGGCGTAAGTTCGCAATGAGTTCAGGAAAACGGTTGTCACTCCGGGCAAAACCGTTATGTTCGCGCCCGACTCCAGCCCCTTCGGAGAGGGCGTGAACCCGTAGGCGCGCTGATCTGTGCCGTCCTTTTGTGTGAAACGTTAAAAGACCTTCTGAATGGCGAAAACAATTCCGATTTCCTTGGATGCCATGGGCGGCGACAGCGGGGCCGAAGTCGTTATTCCCGGTGCCGAGATTGCTCTTGTTCGTCACCCGGAGATCCGCTTCCTGCTCTATGGAAATGAGACTGTCATTCGTCCGCTGCTCGAGCAGTATCCGAGGGTAAGGGACGCCTCGGTTCTCCATCATTGCGACGTGTCGATCGCCATGGACACGAAGCCGAGCCAGGCCCTGCGGCAGGGGCGCTGGCGCTCCAGCATGTGGCGCTCCATTGAGGCCGTGAAGTCCGGGGATGCCTCCGTTGCCGTCTCCGCCGGCAACACGGGCGCATTGATGGCCATGTCGAAGTTCTGTCTGCGGACGATGGCAAACATCGAACGTCCCGCCATCGCGGCGATCTGGCCGACCACCCGCGGCGAGTCGGTCGTTCTGGATGTGGGAGCGACCATCGGTGCGGACGCTCAGCAGCTTATCGATTTCGCAATTCTCGGCGGCGCCATGGCACGAGCCCTGTTCGGTGTACAGCGGCCGAGCGTCGGTCTGCTCAACATCGGCGTTGAGGAAGTCAAGGGCCTCGAGGAAGTCAGGACCGCAGGCCGGCTCCTGCGGGAAACACCGCTTCGCTCGCTCGACTACGCAGGTTTCGTAGAGGGAGATGACCTCGGCAAGGGTACGGTCGATGTGGTCGTGACAGAGGGCTTTGCGGGCAATATCGCGCTGAAAACCGCCGAGGGCACGGCCAAGCAGATCGGCAGTTACTTGCGCTCAGCGATGAATCGAACCTTTATGTCGAAGATCGGCTATCTGTTCGCCAAAGGCGCCTTTGATCTGCTGCGCGAGAAAATGGACCCGCGCAAGGTGAACGGCGGCGTTTTCCTCGGGCTGAACGGAATTGTGATCAAAAGCCATGGCGGCACGGATGCCGAAGGCTATGCGTCGGCGATTGATCTGGCCTATGACATGGTAAAAAACGAGTTGACGCACAAGATTGCACAGGATCTTGTGCACTACCATCGCGGCCGCTTCGCAGAAGCCGCGCCGACAGCGGAAGGTGATTTGTGAGCGTAGTCCGTTCGACCGTGACCGGGTGCGGCAGTTTTCTGCCCGACAACGTTGTTACCAATGACGACCTTGCAAAGCGGGTCGACACCTCTGATGAGTGGATCGTTCAGCGGACCGGCATCAGGCAACGCCACATTGCCGCCGAGGGAGAGGTCACCTCGGATCTCGCGCTGGAGGCGGCGAAGCGGGCGCTTGAAAGCGCGGGACGCAAGGCGGAAGAGATTGACACGATCATCCTCGCAACGGCGACCCCTGACAATACGTTTCCGGCAACATCCGTGACGGTTCAGGCAAGGTTGGGCATCACGCACGGCTTCGCATTCGATGTGCACGCGGTCTGCTCCGGTTTTGTCTATGCCATGTCCACAGCCGACGCTTACATTCGCGCCGGAATGTCCGAAAGGTGCCTGGTGATCGGAGCGGAAACCTTCTCTAGGATCCTGGACTGGGAAGACCGGACCACCTGCGTGTTGTTCGGTGACGGTGCCGGTGCTGTTGTGCTTGAGAAAACCGAGGGAACGGGAACCAATGCGGACCGGGCGATTCTCACCAGCCATCTGCGTTCGGACGGCAGGCACAAGGAAAAGCTCTTTGTCGACGGCGGGCCGTCATCGACACAGACGGTCGGGCATCTTCGCATGGAAGGGCGCGAGGTCTTCAAGCACGCGGTGGGCATGATCACCGATGTCATCGAGGACGCGTATGCGGCAACAGGACTGACATCGGAAGATCTGGACTGGTTCGTGCCGCATCAGGCAAACAAGCGCATTATCGACGCGAGTGCGAAGAAACTCGGAATTGCTCCGGAGAAGGTCGTTACCACCGTGCAGTTGCACGGTAACACATCTGCAGCTTCCATTCCTCTAGCCCTCGACACGGCGATTAAAGACGGACGTGTCAGAAACAACGATCTGGTCATGCTTGAAGCGATGGGTGGCGGGTTCACCTGGGGATCGGTTCTTCTGCGCTGGTGATCGGCGACAATTGCATTGCCGACAAATATTATCTTGAGGCGGAGTTCCGGTTGACCGGCCCGCCATGAGGCAATACCGTAGGGCCTTGCGTTGGAGTTCCATTGCAAAATCAGCCAGATCGCTGGCATCTTTGTGGAGGGGTCATGGGCAATCGGACTATTACCCGTGCGGATTTGTGTGAAGCCGTTTATCAAAAGGTCGGCCTTTCACGAACCGAGTCGTCAGAACTGGTCGAGCGTGTACTTTCTGAAATTTCGGACTGTCTTGTCACCGGCGAATCGGTAAAATTATCAAGCTTCGGTTCATTTGTGGTTCGCTCCAAGGGAGAGCGTATAGGCCGTAATCCGAAGACAGGTGAGGAAGTACCGATTTCACCGCGTCGCGTGATGGTATTTAAACCATCCAACGTTTTGAAGCAGCGGATAAATGATGCGCTGACAGGGCAGGCAAGCAAATAAATTGACCGGATGAGCTCACAGGAAAAAAGCCCGGACGCCTTTAGAACGATAAGCGAAGTCGCAGAAGATCTGGACTTGCCTCAGCACGTGTTGCGCTTTTGGGAGACGCGATTTTCGCAGATCAAGCCGCTGAAGCGTGGAGGCGGACGCAGGTATTACCGGCCTGACGATGTCGAACTCCTGAAGGGCATTCGGCATCTCCTTTACGGCGAAGGCTACACCATCAAGGGTGTGCAACGCATTTTGAAGGAACAGGGCCAGCGCTTCGTGACGCAAATCTGGCGAGAAGACGCATCGCCACTGGCGACGATGGCCACCCAGTCTGAAGACACCCAGTCCTCCGCCGTCGCCGAGGCCGCTTCATTGCAGGAAGAACCGTTGCCGAGCGGTGTGCTGCCGGAAAACAGCGAAGAGACCGCGCCTCCGGCATCGGGCGGCATTAACTTCCTGAACAGGCTGAGAGGCGAAAAGCCAACGCCGGCAACGGTGTCGGGGTCTTCTGCAGTTTCCAAGGAAGACATCCGACGGCTGCAGGCAACCTTGTTTGAATTGCTGGAATGCAAGCGTACGCTGGATCAGGCCAGGTAGCGCGGACCACGGCCTAACCTGATCTGCCGTTGAACATCTTTCCGATGAAGCCACGCTTTTTCGTCGCAACGTCCCTGTCTTTCTGGGCGACCTGAGCTTCTTTCGCAAAATTTCGGAGCTCTGCCATCGACATGCGTTTGGGTTGGAGCTTTTGTGGCCTTGGCCGCTGCTCTATCTCGGTGTTTGCAGGCTCCGGCGCAGTGGTGCTCGCCAAAGCGGGTTCAGGCGCAGGTTCTGCCGCCACCGGTTCCGGCGCGTCCTCGACAGGTGTCGAAACGCCTTCAGGGGCGTTCGTGGCGGCCACTTCTTCTTCGGGGCAGGCCGTGTTGATTTCCGCCAGCCGCTGCAGAATCGCGGCGTCAACGGGATTGTCAGGATCCAGCTCGGCGTCTTCGTCGTCGAAATCCCGGAAGTCGGCTGTCGGCGACAGGCGAAGTTGTGCTTGAGCATCTGCCGGCAATTCCAGTGGTGCCGGGTCGGTATCTTCCGTCGCTTGCGCATCGGGCTCTTGTGCGCGCTCTGGCTCATCGTCATCTGTATGAGCCGGCTCGTCTTCATCAACAACCTGCAGCAGGATGCGGCCCGGCGCGTAGCCCTCAGACGGTTCCAGCTGGATCTGTATTCTTTCCTCGTCATGTCTGCCGAAAGACAGTCCGTCGGCTCCGACGCTGTCGGACTTGAGAGCCGTGCGAACGAAATCATAGACCTTTTCAACAAGATATTCCGGCGGCTGCGGACACGGTTTGATCTCGACATACCGTCCCAAAAGCCACTGGGCGCCGGCGGCAACAACACCGGTCAGCGTTTCACCGCTCTTCGGATCGTTCTCGGAAAAAAGGTGACAGTGCAAATAAAGGAGAAGTTCTTCTTTCGCGGCCGCCAGCCGTTTGAATGTATCCGGCTCTAGCAGAAAGGTGCTCGGGCCCCAAAAGACCGAAACGGCTTCCGTTTCCTCCAGGAGACGGGCCACGATCGCCTTGGCGAACGACATCGCCTCAAGCGCGCTTTCGGTGTCCTCGAAAACAGCCTGGTTGCCGGCACCAGCGGTCTTTGTGCTTCTCAGCTCGGTCACATTTCTGTCGGCAATGGGCTGAATGGACACATGCGTACAGGCTGTTACTGCATCGTCGATGCGTTGGTCGCCCTTGATGAAGTTCTCAAGTGAAAACGTATCCAGAGCGACCTGCAGGTAGTCGTCTTCGGCAAAGGGAATCGACTGCACAACGGAGACTTGCAGGTCCGCGAGATGCACAGTGACGTCGTGCTGCGATTCCGTCTCCTGCCGAATGCAGTCTTCGGCCTGCAGACCGACATCCGCGGCCGCTTCTGCAAGGACATGCATGATCCTGTCATCGCCCAGTGGCCGGAATTCTTGATGCAGGATCTGGCTGTCGACGCTTGAAAGAGGATGTATTTTCAACTCATTGACCGCAGACTTGTTTTGACGCCGCGCAAGAGTAAACAAAATCGGTGAACAAGGTCTTAGCAAAATTCGCAATCACGACGGTGCAAACCGCGCATCACTTCAATCCCATGCAACTGGCATAAAAGCTGGTCGTTGCGGGCCAGTCGGAAAAAATGCCTTCAACACCGACATCCTGCGCAAGCACGTGCATGACCTCCATCATGTCTCCGTCGCCCTCGATCGCATCCCCGACGGTCTGATAGTACCAGCCACCGCCCGAATTGAGCGGACCCGATCGCTCGAGTGTCCAGGTAATCAGTTTGAGTCCGGCAGCCCTGGCTGCCTCGGCATAGGGTGACGGCACGATCTTGCCGTTTTCCAGCGTGAGCAGAACGAAGAGAGGCGGTGCCAGGTAGTTGACACCCATCTCCTTCAATTCGGTCATGGAGGGGGAAAAGGTTGACGGGTCGAGGGGGTTGAGACCGCGCCGCCCATCAAGATAGACGGCCTGCTTTCCGAAGTCCGGTTCGTTTTCGATCCAGTAGAGAACATCTTCAAGATTGAAAGACTGAGCGAACACGTCCGCAGCCGGAATGCCGGCAGCCTTGTATTCATCAATCAGCTTTTGCGCATAGTCGGACTGTGAAAACCCGTCGAACGGCATGGTAACCTTGGGAGCCTTCAGTTCCGGAGTGAACTTGATACCAAGGTCCTTGAAGAGCGCGATCGACTCCGCATGGGTCATCAAGGTTCCCGTATGGCCGTAGAGTTCGGTCCGCCAATCGGCAGTCCCCTTCAGGTAATCTTCGACGTTTTGCGCGGCCTTGTCGGCGCTGTCCATCTTGCCGCGCAAGGTTCTGAACTCGGCAAGGGTGATGTCCGAAGTGCGGCACTCGGCGGACGCAGGCGTATCCCCTTGTGCCGGAACGAACGCCCCGGTGCATTTGCCTGCCAGATCGGTTGCCAGGATGTCTGTGGTCGTGTGCAGGTCACTCTGCGAATGGCGGCAGACAAGTTCCTTGTCTTTCGTGAAGGTGACATCGCATTCCAGGATCCCGGCTCCCATCAGGGCCCCTGCGCGATATCCTTCTTCCGTATGCTCGGGAAACTGCAGTGGTGCCCCGCGATGGGAGATCGAAAACAGGGTTTTCTGCACAGGCTGGCCGATACAGCTTTGAAGTTCTGTCTTCAGCTCGCCATCCGCCATCTGGCTGACGAGATAGGCAGGGCGGGGACCGATGGAAACCGTTTCTGCGACGCCCGATGACTGCATCCCTGCAATGGCGAGCCCGGCAAGACCGACGGAAGACGTTTGTTTGAGGAAACCGCTGATGCGGTTGTTCTGTCGAAGTTTCGCAGTCAAGGACATGGCAAGGTCTCTCATTTTCAGGTCTATCAGGACGCAGGCTGGCATGGCTCGCCCAAAACTGCGGGAAAACTCGGGAAAGGTGCTTGGTCTAGGTGATGGACTCATAAATGAGGCCGTAATGGTTTGAGGCGGCTTACTTCTCGTCAAGGCGCGGAAGCGCAGGAAATGTCCCTCATTTTCAAGCCTTTCGCAACGCCGAGGAGGAGCAAGCCGGTCAAATCCGAAGGACATGGAAATGGCGTCACCCCGTGGCGTCAGCGTGCTTGACCGGGCAAAAAGCCCGCTCCGCACACCCTTCCTAACGGGATTTCGCCATTTCGCATGCCATTTCAGTCTCATTTATGGGTCCATCACCTGGTGATTCTTCCATCGAATTTGGAGTGATTCAGGCCCTCTAACCGACAATCCCCGTTTGTAGGTTACCGTCTCTTCCACAAGTTCTACCGAATTGAAGCGTCTCAGCAAAGTCGAGAAAATTATGTCCATGTCCAGCCGAGCAAGGTGATTGCCGAGGCAGAAATGCGAACCGCGCCCGAACGCAATGTGCCAGTTCGGGGAGCGTCCGACATCGAACCGGTCAGCATCCGGAAACTGCTTCGGGTCCCGGTTCGCCGCGCCGTAAAGAACGCCGAACTTTGTCCCGCGCGGAAAACCCTGACCGCAGATTTCGACATCCTCCGTGCAGTATCGATGGAAGAACGGAAGCGGCGACTCATATCGGAACATCTCCTGAACCGCGGTTTTCATCAGCCCCGGTTCGTCACGCAGGCGCTGCATTTCGGCAGGAAACCTCAAGAGCGCATGCATCCCGCTGCCCAGAACATCGATTGTCGATCCGTGTCCGGCCATCAGGATCAGCATGGCAGTGGAAAACAACTCGTCATGGGACATATGCCCCTGCCTTTCGGCGTCGATCATGACGGAAAGGAGATCGTCCCTGGGCGCTTTCTCGCGGCTTGCCTTCAGGTCCAGAAGATAGTGGTAGAACTCGGTCGTGTTGCGCTCGGCAAGCGCCTTTCGCTCGTCGGAGCGGTCGATATCGAAGAACTGGACGATGTTTTCAGACCAGGTGCGGAGTTGCGGGCAATCCTCATCCGGCACACCGAGAATGCGGCCGATGATGTGTCCTGGAACATGTGCCGCAAGATCCTCCACGAAATCGATCTCGGATCTGTCCGCGAGTGCGTCGAACAGCGCATCGACGGTGGCCTGAATGCTGTCGTGCAGATTGTTGACCATCACAGGCGTGAACAGCTTGAACACCTGCTTTCGCAAACGGTCATGCACCGCGCCGTCGCTGTCGAGCAGGGAGAACTGGACGAAGCGGCTGTGATGCGGCATGTCGTGCCAGTTGCCGGCGCGTTTCTGGTCTGCAATCTCCTCCGGACCGGCAACATGATCGAGCGAGCGAACCATCTTGTCGTGCATGACGACTTCCGACACGTCGTCGAACCTCGCAGCCAGCCAGACATCGAAGTCTTCAAAATAGGTCAACCCGGGTTGCGCTCTCAAGGCAGCATAAAAAGGGTGCGGGTCCTTCGCGAACGCGTCGGAGAGGGGCTCGAATGCGGGAACCGGGGAGGGGCTCATTCTTGGCTCGCAGATCAGGAACACACGGATTGTCGGCGGTGATACATCGAATGCCGGAGATTTTGAAGGCTGTAGGAACGCGGTCCTCTCTTGATAGCCCGGCCGAGCGACAGAATTACAAGGGACAGCGTCGTTGCAAAGGGTTTTCAGTTGATATTTGGTGGCCCGCCACATTCAGAAGATTCGCTGCGCGAGTTGGTGAGTTCAAAGGCACCTTTGCGGAAGGTTATCCAATTGCGGTGATGGTCCGACAGACAATAATTAATCAATATCAGAAATAGATGCGTGTATCTGGCGCTGAATGGCGTGTACCGCCAGTTTAAAGCGTGCAGCAACGGAACTTATAGAGTATATTAGCGGTTGTGAAGGCTGCATCCGCCGTACTTTTGTGGCTGCCGTGAAGCAAGCTGCTGCCAATACGGGAAATAGCTAAAATTTTACTGGAATTTAACAGTCTTCATTTTCCAAATAAGTTCCAATTTATGGTAAATTCGCAGTTTTTTTCTAGTCAAAACAGCGAATAGGGAATAATACTGTGTCTGTGAGGTCCGGAACGATCCTGTTTCAGGATTAGAGTGGCTTCTGGTGTCGGCTCTCCACGGAACACCGTTAGGAATATCATCCTGTTCATTTCTTGCTGATCGCAATGATGCGGACCTGCGACTTTACGTAATTGGGGGGTTCCTTGGGACCTGAAGACGTTTCGATCTTGTTCAATGCGTATTCAGCATGCCGGGCCAGGCTCTACGGGCTTGGTTGCACGGCCCGTGTTCTGCGGGATTTCAGTGAAGTCATTCCGGCGCTTGAAAAATGCGGCAAGGATGTCACGCCGTTTTTCCAGACCAGGTTCTTTGACTTCAACGGTCACAACGGTTTCTGCCATGTGGCCTTTGCCGACGAGGAACCCGTCTCATTTTATTGCAGCCAGCTCTTCGACACCGGAGCAATGCAATACCTTGACTATCACAGGGTGCAACTGTCCCGGATTTACGGACCGGAGTACCCGGTCGACGAATCCTGGATATGCCCGCCGATGAAGGAAATCCAGGGCAAGGTCATTTATTCCGGCGATGCGCTCAATGTTTCAGGACACGGATCGGCCAGGTTGTCGCTGGAACGGTTGGCGCTTATCGCCAGAATGAACCTTTATCTCGGCCTGGCCACGTGGCACGACGCCAATGCATGTGTCGGCCTTGCAAGGGCGGACAGGGTGCGAAAGTCGCTTGGAGACATTTATGGTGCGTTTCACAGGTATCCATATGCAACGCGATGGCTCAAGCCGCCGGAGGACAGGAAGCAGGACGACATGTTCCTGTTCAACTGGCCGTCAGACGTTCTGTATCTTGCAAAAATAGATGCTCATGAAACTGTGCCGACGTCGGCAGGGTGAGGTTCACCAGGACCGGCTTCGGCGTACCGAGCCATAGCCGTTCGATCAGACGGTAATAGCTGACCGGAATGTTGGTGAGCGCGCCGGGAGGCGTCACCTCCATTTCGACGAGTTCGAAAACCCTGTCACCCTGTGCAGCTCTTGCGAACCCGCCGGCAACGGCCTGGTCGAATTTGGGGTCCTGGCTCCGGATGGCCGACGCGAAATCGCTGCCGAACTGCCCTTCCATGACTTCCTTGATGTAGCTGCTCTGGCCGACATATCCAATCTGCGGGATATGATCGCCATTGGCGGCAATCGATGTAAAAACCACGCGATGAAACTGTGGCATGTCCGGCCGGAAGGATCCGTCCGTTGCCCTGAGGAACGCTTCAAGCTCCTGTATGTGCTGACCCGCCAATCCTCTCATGTTCGCCGGATCGACGCTCTTGATATGCATTCAGTTTCCTCCGCGTGTCACCGGAAATTCGTCGGCCCGTGACAACTCAGAACGATCCGCTGGATGCCTTGTCGGCAATGCTCTTTTTATAGACCTTCACCGCAGCATTGGAAGCCGTGCGATGAAGTCACTCTTAATATAGCCATTTTCGATCAAGTTTGCATCAATATCGGATGGAGTTAAGAAAGCGAAGTCTGCGGCATCGTAACGTTATGGGAGGCCTTTAATTCCATTTTGGCCGCGCTGAAGCCGGAATTGCACGGGCCTGACGTTGATCGGTCTGATTCACCGGACAAAAAGACCACGGAAACCGGACGATTTTGTGCCGACCCGTTAGCGAGCGTCGACGACCTCGACATTGCGTGCATCGATCCCGTCGCGAAAGTCCGATTCATGCACTATCAGTTTGCCTTCGCCGTCGCCCTCCCTGGAAACGCGTATACCTGTATCGTCTCCGTCGTCGTTTCCTTCCGTCGTTGCCCTGTAGACATTGACCGTGACGGTTCCCTGGTCCGCCTCGTCAAACCGGAGACCATTCCCGCCGTTTTTCCAGGCGCCGACTTCGTACACAAATGCGGTCAGGTCGCCCGGGCCCGATTCTGACGTGCGAAAACCGTCATCCGTGTTGTGATCGGCAAACGACCTGACATGGGAGATGACGGCGTTGCCCGCGTCTTCCTCGTCCAGATCGACACCCTCGTCGAGATTCCCGGTGATTTCACTATCCGTCATAGTCATGACTAGATCGCCGTCACCTGCTTCATCGATGTCAATACCGTCATCGAGATCGATGGAGAATTCGTACTCTTCGACGGATCCTGACCCATAGAGCGAGACTTCGCGCTCAAAACACCGGTCGTCCGGTGAACCCGTCACGTTCGCCGGGAGGCCCGCTTCGTTCATCTCACCGTCATCGAATGCGCCGTCCGGTTCATCGGGAAGAAAGGTATGCAGGATTTTGGGGTCGCAATAATCGCCATTGTCCAGAAACCGGTTCTCGATCGTTCTGGCACAAACGCTTCCGGCATCGACCTCATCAAGCTCCACACCGTCCGCGCCTACCTTGCGGAAGACGGAATTGAACGAAGCGAACGCGATGTCTCCGTCGCCCCGTTCATCGATCCGGATCCCGTCGGCGTCGAATGCGCCGAGGCCGACCCTCTCGATACTGACATTCGTAAAACGCGCTTCGATGGAAGCCGGAGCACCATCGCCGCCACCGCCACTGCCGCCACCGCAATCGTCGGCGAGGTCGCAGTCCGACACGTGGATGCCGTGATAGGCGACACCGGAAACGGTGACCTTTTCGAGAACCAGACGCACGACCCCGGTCTGATCGTCTCTCACATCAACAAAAATCCCTTTTCCGCCGGAGCCCTCCCTGTCTCCCCGATTCTCGATGCTGAAGCCTCCGGGTCCTTTGAAATGGAGTTTCGAAACGGTGAGGTCAGCGCTCTCGGAGATTGCCAGGAGCGTCACATTTTCACGTGCATGAACCGTCTGACCGTTGCCGTAGATCTCAAGTGGCGCGCGCCCCGAGTAGACAAGAGATGTATCGATGTCGATTTCATCTCGCGTCACGACGAAGATCGATCTTGGCTGCCAGTCATTCGAAGCGGCCTCGAGCGCCGCGCGAAACGACCCTTCGCCGGAATCGGCACCTGACGTGACCAAGAGTGGCGAAGCGGAAGATGACGGCGATGCGGCGACCGTAAGCAAGATCGGCGCTAGTGCGGTGAATTTGAAGTTCGCATCATTGCTTCTGCAGACTCCGAAGCGAACTTCAAATTCGTAAACCGCACTCGAAACATAGACTGGCTAGTCACCTTCTTGAATCTGAAGTTCGTTCGAAGACCGCTGCAAAATGAGTCGAACTTCAGATTCAGGTGACTAGGGTTCTGCCAGCGTTGGACAACAGGCGTTCTTTCATTGTGGTCACGACGAAGGCTCCTTTTCCATGTCACCAACCTTATCCGGCGAATGCCGCTGAACAGACCGGGCTTGGCTTGGTCATGCATCGGCTGTCGCGGCGTCGGTTGAAACAGCCTACACCACAGTCCCTGGCAGCACTAACCTGCGTTGCTTTGACAATTCCGCGTTGCAGGCGATTCCATTGAGCGAAGCTTGCAGTTCACGCTTTTGGCAACTGGCGCATTAACCATAAAGCATAGAGAGACGCCGCGTAAGGTTGGCAGAGGTCTGAAACCCGTTGACACATCAGCCACTAAGCAGTTACGAAGCGACGGAAATGATAAAAACTTTAATCAAAAAAGAGATATTTTGATGCTTGGAAATATGCACGCTGCGATTGCGGCAGGGTTTTTGTTCGCGAGTTCGGTCTCCGTCACTGCGGCACCGATGTGGACCACGGTCGGATCCGGCGGCTTCGACAACGGTTATGCGTCATCCATTACGTATGACGTAAACGCAGCGCGCGGTAGCGCGAACGATCGCGGCAACGCACAAAATGCACTCGGTGCGGCCGACACTTCCTTTTTCGAAATTGGCTTTGGCAGCTACATTGATCTGACTTTCGGAACACTCTTCGACACGAGCGTGTCCGTTTTCGAAATCACGTTCGGAAATGTCTTGAGCTGGCCCGAGTCCGCCGGGATCTTCGTGGGTGATGGCATCGACTTTCAACTCATCGCGTCCATCGACAATACCGATGCGCAAGGCGGCGGGGTCTTTCCGATATCACTGGTCGGCACGTTCGACACGGTACGCATCAAGGATACGTCCCCGACCCGCGGCCTGTCGACTGGCGGTTTCGACGTCGACGCTGTGCGTGTGACACCTGTACCGCTGCCGGCTGCCTTGCCGCTTCTGGGAGCCGGGCTGGCGGTGCTTGGCTTTGTCGGCTGGAGGCGGCGCCAGGCTGCATAAGCCGGCGTTTCGGTCGAAAATTCGGACCCGCTCGGTCTTGTAAAGCCGGGCGGGTCTTTTCTTTGCGCGGTGGGTCGTCCGCTCTGGATGGAGATATGCGCACAGGGGCGATGTCCGGACCCGAATGCGCTGACATGGTCTCTGCGTAAAGCGGTTGCTAGGTTGGGATTTCCCTGTCGTCAGGCTTCAATTCGAAAACCTCGATAGCGTCATCGTAACCCTTGATATGAGCTTCGCCCGCCGAACGCACCGCAATGCGGCCTTCGACCCGTTTCGCGAGCTCTGCGCTGATCAGAATGCTGGTCTTCTTTTCCCGGTTGAGGCCTTCGAGCCTGGACGCAAAATTGACCGTATCTCCAAGGGCCGTGTAGTTCAGCCGGTCCGAGCTGCCGACATTGCCGACAATGGCCTCTCCGGCATGAAGGCCTATCCGGGTCCTGAGCGGCAGAATATCCTCGTCCGACCAGGAATCCGTTTCGGCCTTGCAGGCATCGATCACCGCAAGCGCGGCACGGCAGGCTTTCACCGGATGATCGTCAACAAGGTTCGGCGCATTCCAGAATGCCATGACGGCGTCACCGATAAACTTGTCGATCGTCGCTTCGTGCTCCAGAAGCGTCTGGGTGACGACTTCGAAATACCGCGACATCCGGTTCATGACCTCTTCAGGCGGGAGCTTCGACGACATGGCGGTGAAGTTCTCGATATCCATGAAGAGGACAGTCACGTCGCGCTTTTCGCCCCCGGGCTCGGGCGTCTCCTGCCGCTTGATCATCTGTTGAACCAGGGCCTTCGGCACATATCTGCCGAAGGTAACGAGCGAGGTGCGCATCTGGTCCAGGGCGGTTTCAAGCTGGAAGACTTCGTTGACGACGGACGATTGTGAAAACGGCTTGTCGAGATCGAAGTTCCGGATGCGCCGCGTTCCTTTCGCGAGCGTCTTGAGCGGACGCGACAGGGAGCGCGAGACAAGCCAGATGACGGGAATGCTGCACAGCGCGATGAGAATGGAAACAAGGATCGTTCGTTGCGATGCGCGGGTTATTTCTCCGATCACCTCGCGCGAGGGCATGGCGATCGCCAGGTTTTCACGTTCACCGGCGCCAAGCCCGATTGCGGATATATGCGTCATCCAGGGATGGCCGCTCACTTCGACGGTCTTGATCTTGTCGCGGTCCGGGTTGCGCACCTGTTCCTGCAGGGCGGAAAGGGCAGCGTAACGGTCATCACCCTCGGGATTGTCTTTCAGGGAGGAATGCGCGAGCAGTGTGCCTTCATGGCTGATGATCGCCAGAACGCCGGATTTCGCCTGGGGTTCGGAATCCAGAAACGAACTGAGGTCCGACAGGGTGATATCGACGCCGACCACGCCGCGCGCATGCCGTTTGCTGACTGTCAGGCCGGGTCTTTTTGAGCCGGTGAAGAGATAGACGTCCGTCCGCTCCACAAGCGGGCTGTCGATGGCCTGTTCGTACCAGGGCCGCTCCCGCGGATCGTAGGTGATCTCGTCTTCGTTTGAATTCGTGTGCAGCGTGACACTGTTCTCGTCCAGAAAGCGTTCGATCTGAACCGGACGGTCACGATCGCCCCGCAATATGATCTGCTCGCGGAAGACGGTGCCTTCCGGTGCGCCCATCTCCTGCAGCCGGGCTTCGGGCAGGGTGCGTGTGGCACCGACAAGGTAGTTGCTGCCGTCCTCGTAGCCGATATAGATGTTGGCGATCTGCGGCATCGCCGAAAGAAACGAAATCAGCCGTTTGCGCGCCGGATGGCCACTCGCCTTGGGTTCGACATTGACGTCGAGCCAGTCTCCCGAATACTGCGCGATGGCGTTGATCGGCTCGATCAGGGACGCCGTCTGCAGCCGCACGACTTCGGCGGACCGTTCCATGAGTTCCCGGCCGGCTGTCAGCGCAGAGGCCCGGTTGGCATAGTGGGTGTAGGAAATGATCGACGCCGCCAGCGCAAGGGCAATGCTCAAGGTGACCGTGAACAGGCTGACGGTTATGGAAAATCTTGAAAGTGGTTTCATCGCCCCCGATCACCGCCCCACGACGCACACCCGCGTCTGGCGAGCCCTGTCGAAGCTATTGGCCTGACAACACCTTTGCAAGGGCGGGACGGGGGATAAACGGCTCAAGCAACAGGAGATGTCATCTGTTTGCTGTTAGATGCCCGACCTGAGACATAGGTGACAAAGCGTTCCGGACACATAGGTAACACTTTCCTTTTTTCGGGAGGTGTCGATGCCGTGGATGGAAGTGTCCATTATGGAGGAACGTCTTCGGTTATCATAGAAGACTGAATGAATTCAGCAGCTTATCGCAGTCTACGATCTTCCATTCGCTCCTGCAAGACCAAAACATCTTCCTCTCACTTTGCACCTGTTGTGCCAACAGTGTGCCAAAGGTTAGAAAGCATACAACCTGTCCCCCCAATCGGTCGAAATTTGTCTATTCCAGGAGTAAAGATGGGTGGAGATGTTGCCACTCCGGGGGTAGGGAATATCGAATATTCCCCCGAATGAATTTCGGTGTCCAATACCGGCGAAATCCACAATATGCGACACATATGTGAAAATTGACGTAACGTTAACTATTTTCTTGCGTCGCGAAATTGCAACTGTTAGGGTTATTTCTAGTTGTGTTGTTCAATTGGGGGGGGGGGGCTCATTTAAATGACTTTTAGCTTAGATTATATGCAACAAACTTTTCGTCCGATTACAGGTGCCTTACTCGGAGCTCTGATTGCGGTTTCAAGCACCAGTGTCATGGCCAGCACCGTAAATGGTGGCTCGCTACTTTCCAGTTCAGATGCGGACCAGCTAGAAACATGGCTAGGTGTGGGCCCGCAAGACTTCACGAACATCTGGTCTGGCGGAATCGGTGCAACGGCTGCCAGTTTTCACGCTGCTGCTGACGACGCAGGGCCGACAATTTCGATTTACAGCATCACACATAATCAGCTCGGCAATATGAGGATAGGCGGTTACACCACACAAAGCTGGGGGTCTGATTTTGCGATCTACAAAAGTGACCCTGATGCATTTATTTTCAACCTGGATAGCGGAGAAATACAGAGACCAACCGGAGTTTATAACGATTTATATGCGATACTCGCTTACGAAGATTATTTTCCTACCTTTGGTGGCGGGCATGACTTATATGGAGGCCGGGTTACATTGGGTGGTAGCACCCCTTATTCTTATTCGTACACATATGATACTAGTCAAGGCCAGATTACTGTTGCCGGGGATAGCGGTGCCTACCAGGGCGACAGTGGGTACAGTTACTATGGTTGGAGTGTAAACTCGCTTGAGGTTTACACATTTCAGTCAGCTTCAACCGTCGTCCCACTCCCATCAGCCCTGCCTCTCCTTGCAGGTGCGCTCGGCATCGTTGGTTTCATGGGATGGCGCAGGAAGCGCTCTGTAGCTTAGGTCTCTCAAGAGTGCGAAGGTTTACGAGGCGGTCCTAAGGGGCCGTCTTTCTCTTTTGCCGTCGAGTGCTTGGGTCAGTCAAAAGTTGTAAGGAAATCACTTGTAGGGTGCCATCGCTTTCTTCCCGAAATCTGTTCACAGGGTTGCCGTATAGTGACATTCGTCCGAGTTCGTCAGCAACAAAACAACCTACATGTTTTTTGAAAATCACTCCCAGCGTCCGTTTACATGAATCCGATACCCTATCCACTCAAGCACTGTCGTGTTTGCCACCGTTCTTCACCTTGTCGTTCACGAAATCCCCTCTACGCTGAGGTTCATCTGACGTGAACTTGATACTATCCGTTGCACTTTCTGATAGAAGCCATGATTGAACCTGCTGTGCCAAGAGTGTGACAAGCAGCTTTGTCCAATCGGAATTCTATGATGCAGGAAGAGTAAAATAGACAATTTATTCAACTGTCTAGAATGGTCGGGCAGGCCGGATTTGAACCGACGACCCCTTCACCCCCAGTGAAGTGCGCTACCAGGCTGCGCTACTGCCCGAACGGGTTCTACCTATCTTGTTCGCTTTCCAAGCGCAAGCGGCTTGTTGGGGTCAGGTCCGGCTTTGTCCACCCGTCCCGTACCCTGCTGCGAAATCGGCGCGGGATCGGCGGGTCTCGAGCCTGTCGGCTGCAATCATCCCCCAGGCGAGGCCGTAGAGCATGTACATGTGCCGCCAGCGGTCGGTGTCGATGATCACCGACAGGATCAGGTGGGCGACGAAGACGGCGAAGACGCAATGAAGGAAACCGGTCCAGGGGCGGGACTTGAAAAGAAGCGGGACCATGGCCGCAAGGGTCCACAGCGCCAGCACGATATAAGTGACGCCGCCGAGCCAGCCATACGAGGTGAAGCTCTTGAGGTAGACATTGTGGGTGTCTTCCGGGAAGTAGTTCCTGAACCCGAGCGGCCCGAGGCCGAGCGGGTGTTCCATCACCAGCTGAAATCCGAGTGCGTAGCGGGCAAATCGGCCGAGCCGGGCGCTGTCATAATCCTGTACAAGGCGGGCCCGCTGTTCGAACATCTGGGAGACCGTATCGACCGAAAGCGCGGCTGCCAGAAGGGCAAAAACAGCCAACACGCCGGCAAATCCCAGCATGATCAAACGCAGTCTGCGCCGGTTGCTGCGCTCCGTGACCAGAGCAAGGAAATAGATGACCAGCGTGCCGGCAAAAAGAACGCCCCAGGCGCCCCGGGAAAAGCTCAGGAAAATGCCAAGCAGGAGCACCGTGAGCGGTATCAGCAAAAGGACGTTTTTCAGAACCGAGTCGCGCAGGAGCTTTTGAATGATCAGCAGCGTTGGAAGAACGAGAAACGGCCCGAAGACGTTCGGGTCCTTGAAGGTGCCGCGCGCCCGGTCATAAAGCGTGAAATAGTCTGCGCCCGGGAACAGCTGTAAATAGCCGGCAATGCCGATCAGGGACACCAGCACCGCACTCACCGTGTAGCCGTTCTGGATGATGCCGAACCGCTCGGGCTTTTCGGCCAGGATCGCGGCATAGAAGACGGCGGTGATCGCCAGAAACCCCGACACCGCCATATACATGGCTGCGTCGCCGAAATCCTTCGCGATCGGGATCGAGGCAATACCGCCGGTGATGTAGAGCATCAGGCAGATGATCAGCGGTCCGAACTCGCGGCGCAGCTTCAGCCCGCATGCCAGCCAGACCACCGTAAGCAGTGCCATGTAGAGTTCATAGGGCGCCGGTTCCTCGATCACGAAACCGGACAGGAACGCCGCGAGCCAAAGTGCGCCGTTGCCCAGGCTCTTGACCGGCAGGCCGATCGGCGCATGTTGTCCGAATGCGCCAGCATATCCGGCGGCCGCGCTCAATAAGCGTTCTCCGTATTGAGCAGGCGGAACGGTGTCAGCAACAGGATCTTCAGGTCAAACAGGATCGACCAGTTCTCGATGTAGTAGACATCGCATTCGACCCGTTTTTCGATTTTTTGCTGCGTATCGACTTCACCGCGCCACCCGTTGATCTGCGCCCAGCCGGTCACGCCCGGCTTGACCTTGTGACGGGCGAAGTACCCGTCGACCACATCGTCCCAGGTGGTGTTGTCGGTATGCGCGTTGACCGCGTGCGGCCGCGGGCCGACAAGCGACAATGTGCCTGCCAGGACGTTGAAGAGCTGCGGCAACTCGTCGATCGAGGTCTTCCTGATGAAACGGCCGACCCGCGTGACGCGTGGGTCGCCCTTTGTCACGACCTGTTTTGCATCGGGATCCGACATCTCGGAATACATGGACCGGAACTTCAGGATCTCGATGATCTCGTTGTTGAAGCCGTAGCGTTTCTGGCGGAACAGGATCGGCCCTTTGCTGTCCAGACGGATCGCGATCGCCGCCGCGACCATGAGCGGGAACAGCGCCACGATCGCCGCCGAAGCGAACACGAGATCAAAGATGCGCTTGCCGACCATGTCCCAGTTGGCAATCGGTTTTTCAACCACATCGACAAAGGGCACCGTGCCGATGAACGACGTGCCGCGATTGCGAAAGCGCACCTTGTCCGTGTGTGCCGACAGGCGGATGTCGACGGGCAGGATCCAGAGCTTCTTGAGCAGCTGCAAAACGCGCTTTTCTGCGCGCAAGGGAATACAGACGATCAGCATGTCGATCCGGGCGAGACGGGCAAACTCGACAAGGGCGCTGATATTTCCGAGTTTCGGATATCCGGCGACAACCGGGGGAGACCGGTCGTTGGCGCGGTCATCGAAAATTCCGCAGATCCGGATGTCGTTGTCTGGCTGGGCCTCGATCTCGTGGATCAGTTCCGCCGCTGCCGTTCCCCCGCCGACGATGATCGCGCGGCGTTCGAGCCGTCCCCGGGTCATCCAGTGGCGGACAAGGGAATAGACGACAAAGCGCGACAGGCACAGCCCCGTCAGCCCCAGCGCGAACCAGGCGCCGATCCAGGGGTCGGGCAAACCTGTGCCGATCCCGGTGGTTGAACGCAGCAGCGCAAACATCGCGAACACGAGTGTCCACCCGGCCGCAACGCGTCCGAGTTGAGACAGTCCCTGCCGCATCACCGAAACCTGGTAGACATCGGCGGCCTGGAAGAAAGCGAGGGTGAAAAGAACGGCGGCGATTGTGGAAAAGACACCGGACCAGCCGACCGAGAGTTCGCCGCCGCCCGCAAAGCCGGCCACTGCCGCACTTGCCATGATCAGCACGACATCGGTCAGCCTGACGAGACCGGTCAGGACGGGAACGGAGATCCCTTTTCCGCCGAGGCTCTGGGCAAGCTGCAGCGCGGCGACGGAAAGGCCGTTCTCACCTTTGGGCAGGCCGTGAAAGTTCTGCGGCCCGATCGCGTCGTTGACGCTGTGCCTGAACTGCTTTTCCAGGTTCTGCCGCAGATCGATACCGGCATTGTTCTCCGCTTCCCGGGTGTCGATCTCGGAGCGTTTGAAGGCTGGATTGCTCATTATCGGTTGCTCGATCTGGCATAAACGGATTGAGGCCTTGCGCGCGCCGCGACAGCGTCATTCGCACCTGAAACAGATACGTCCTGAGGTTTGAGGCCCTTGAGCTCCTGATAGAGCGTTGTGATCCGGTCGCTCATGAGCTCAACGGAGAAGGTCTCTGCGAGGCAGTTTCGAAGCTCCCTGGCATCGGCGGCCATTCTCTCTGGTTCCGACAAGGCGTTCTCCATCGCGACCGTGAGCTTGCCGATATGTCCGGGTTCGATCAGACGGTCGGCATATTTTCCGAAAACCTCCGGAATGCCGCCCACACGCGTTGCGATCAGGGGGCGTTGCGCGGCCACGGTTTCCAGAATGATATAGGGCATGGCTTCCGCGCGTGAAGGTACCACGACGGTTCTCGCGAGCTGGAAGGCCGCAGATGCGGGCAGGGCGCCGTGAAACGTGATGGACTTCTCCAAACCGAGCGAGGACACCAGTTTCCGGTAACGTTCCTCGTCCGGTCCCTCGCCGACGATATGGGCGCTGGGCGCCGTACCGGTTTTCAGGCGGATGTTGTAAAGGGCCTCGATGAAGAGATCGGGTCCCTTGAGATCACGCAGCATGCCGATATAGAGAAAGTCTCCCGCATCCGCGCCAACCGGGACCGGAGTGAATTCTGCGGGCGTCAGACCGTTATAGACCATGCGCGTCTTGGCTTTCGGCAGGCCGACCTTGCTTTCATACGCCGCCGCTTCGTAATCGGACACGAAGACGATCCCGTCGGTCAGGCGGCCGAGGAGATTTTCCAGGGTGTGATAGACACGGCCCTCGAACCGGTTCGGGTCGTAATGGAGGCTGCCGCCGTGCGGGCAATAGACGCGTGCAACCTTGTTGCCGCGCAGCCGCAACACCGTGCCGATCAGCCGGGCGTAGGCTCCGCCCTTCGCGCCGTGCCCGTGTAAGACGTCGGGTCGAAGATCGCGCACATGCCTGTAAAGGGCCAGTGCCGCGGACATGTCCTGGATTGTGAGCTGCCGCTGCATTGGAAAGCGAGCCAGGCCGAGTGAAAGTCTTGGCCGGATCTCTTCCACGAGCCTGTTGTCGAATTCGCTGCCCGTACTGCTGTCACAGATCACGCCGACATCGTGTCCGGCTTCCGACTGCGCGGTTGCCAAATCGCGTATATGACGGAAAATTCCGCCAATAGGCGAACGGACACAATGCACGATCCGCATTGGGGTCGTTGTCATGGTGCAGTTTCCCTGTTCTTACCCCCGGGTTTCTTTTTGAACCCGTAAGGTATTGAGGCTGCACCGTATCAAACGGAGATGAGTCCACAGTTAATGGGGGGAGCTTTAGAAATAGCGTTCCCGAACGTAAATGGTGTCTCCGGGGCGGATCGGGTCCGAAATGGGAACACGTCCGTTTAGAATTTCACCATTAAGCTGCCGGGTGATATCCACATTGGTTTGCTGCGCTCTTGAGCTGAAACCGCCCGCCGTTGCAATTGCATTCTGTACGGTCATGCCGGCCACGTAGTTGTACTGGCCTGCGTTTTGCACCTCTCCCATGATGAAGATCGGGCGATAGGTGTCGACCTCCACGGATACGTCCGGATTGCGGATGTATCCCTGCCTCAGTTTGGCGGCGATTTCGGACGCGAGTCCCTGCTGGGTTTTCCCTCTGGCGGCAACGCTTCCGACAAGCGGAAACGAAATATATCCAGCCTGATCAACGACATAGGTATTTGAAAGGTCGTCCTGACCAAACACGATGATGCGCAGCCTGTCGCTGGAATCCAGGCGATAGGGCTGTGTCAGCGTTTCATGAAACGCCGTTGGCGGCTGTCTGTATCCACTGCACGCGGCAAGGCCCAGGCACAAGGCCAGAACAACAAGCGCTCTCGTTCGCATCAGCGACTCTCCTACAATTCCGGGACAGCATCGCGTGTTATGGTTAATTGAGCGTGAAGAGCGTTCCGCACGGGTCTTGTCAAAACAACCGGGTCCGACGCAAAGATTAACGCCGGCGAACATGCAATTGCAGAAAGCTTAACCGATCGCTTACCCTAATTCGCGATAGTTTGCCGGAATGTGGAGACAAAACCCAATGAATGCTGATCGGCAGACACATCCCGAAGACGACATGGCGCTTGATCTTGGCGGATTGTTGCGTGCGATCGGCCGCGCTTTGGGATGGCTTTTGCCCTTGACGCTTCTCGTGGCGGCTGCCGTTTTCGTCGGATTGCAGTTTGTCGCTCCCAAGTACAAGAGCGAAGCCAGGGTCCTGATCGAGAGCACCGACAACAAGTTTCCCGGTGCATCGCGCGGCATTGAAGAGGAGCGGGCGCTTCTGGACGCAGAAGGTGTCGCCAGCCAGGTCCAGTTGCTCATGTCCGCGGATCTCGCCCGCAGGGTTGCCTCCAAGCTGAACCTCGCAGCGATTCCCGAATTCGACGCCAGGGGAGACGGATCTCTTGTCGGTGATCTTCTGACTGCCATCGGATTGAAAAGCGACTCGTCCGGCAACAGCGCGGAGGAGCGGGTTCTCAAGCACTTTTATGAAAACCTCGACATCTACCAGCTCGAGGGCTCGCGGGTCATCGCAGTGGATTATTCCGCGCAAAATCCCGTCCTCGCAGCCAAGATCGCCAACACCATTCTGGACGAATATCTTTCGTTGCAATCAAGCGCCAAGCGCGAAACCACGGAGCTGGCGTCTGCCGCGCTGGAGCCGCAGATCATCGAACTGCGCAAGGAGGTTCAGGCAGCACGCCAGGCGGTCGCGGATTTCAGGGCGCGTGCGGATCTTCTGATCGGTGCCGACAACATCCCTTTGAACCAGCAGCAACTGGCTGAAACCAGCAGTGACTATTCGGCAGCGCAGGCCACGAAGGCTGAGGTTCAGGCGAAAGCGAATCTGCTGAGAGAGCTGCTGAATTCCGGGGGATCGCTTGAAACGGCGAGCGACGTGCTCAACTCGACCCTGATCCAGAGGCTGCGGGAACGGCAGGTCGAGATCCAGTCGAATATTGCCGAATTGTCGATCACGCTTTTGCCGAATCATCCTCAGCTTCGATCCCTGGAGTCTCAGCTCGCCGACTATGACCGGCAGATTCGCTCGGAGGCCGGCAAGATCCTTCAGGGCCTGGAGAATGACGCCAAGGTTGCCAACCAGCAGGCGCTCGCCCTGGAAGCACGGCTGGAGGAACTGAAAAAGGCAGCGGCCCGGAGCAATGCCGACCAGGCACGGCTCAGCGAACTGGAGCGGGAAGCGAACGCCAAGGCCGCCCAGCTTGACCAACTCATGCTCAGCTTCCAGGAAGCCGACTCCCGGCTGCGTGCACAGGTGCTGCCGGCCGATGCACGCATCATTTCGCGGGCTAGCGTTCCCGTGGAGCCTTATTCGCCCAAGATCATTGCGACCACGATCATCGCCGCCCTCGTGACCTTCATACTGGGCTGCGCCCTTGTGCTGATGCGCGCCTTTCTCTCGGGGGAAGCACTTTACAGAGTCAATGCCTCCGGTGCCCCGGTATCGCGGCAAATGCACGGCCAGCCGGATCGGCGGGCGCCCGCCATGGAACCTGCGACGAACGGGCAGTTCATGAGTGCGAACCTTTCCGCGCGCGATCCATTGGGGTGGTCGCCGGGATATGGTGTTGGCTCGGCAAGTTATGACCTTTCTCCGGAAGTGCGGCGTGAAGACCGGAGCGAACAGGTGCCGGGATCAGATCGTGTCGTTGAGCTTGCAGATGTTCCGCCGTCACCTCTTCGGACACGTACGCGCCACCAGGGCGAACCGGTCGATGCGAGGAGTGACTACGATCAGGACGTGTCGCCTGACTGGCTGGAAAATCTTCGTGGCAAAGAAGACGAGCCTTCGCAAAGGGATGAGCCCAGGCGAGCGATTGACAAGGAAACCGCTCTGGAATCGCTGGCAGACAAGACACCAAGCATCCCCTGGAAAAAGCAGCCCAAGGCTTCTTTTTCAAAGGATATCGATGTCACCGGACGGATCGTCGTATTGAGCGTTGACGATGAGAGCCTGTCGCACGACCTTGCCTTTGATCTTGTGCGCAAGGCGGCAGGCAACGGGGTGTCTTCCCTGGTTGTCGAAGTCTTCCCCGATCAGGCCGACAACCGGGCCGCGGAAGGGTTCTCGGATGTCGTGTCCGGCCGAATGCCTTTTGCAAAGGTGGTTTATCGGGACGCGGTGTCGAAGGCGCATATCATCGAATCCGGCCGTTTCGCCATCACCGACGACATGGTCAGCTCCGATCGCTTCAGGCTCGCCCTTGATGCGATCAAGTCGACCTACGAGGTGGTTGTCGTCGATCTCGGCGCGATTGACGGGTCGCTTGCAAGTGCCAGAATGCTGAGCTTTGCAGACCGCGTGTTCATTGCCGCCAGCGCACCGGACCACGGTCATGAGCTGCAAAGCGCTGCCAATCTTCTGGCGCACAACACGGGTGCCAGGGTGGAAGTCCTGATTGCAGGGGACATGAGCCCGGACCCCCGCCGCAACGGTGACGGTCACGCCGCATGAGTGGGGTGCCGCTCTGACATTGCGTGCCATCGGCAAGACAGCCCACGCCTGCGGCGCGATGCGTTGAGGTCAAGGCAGGCAGGAAGCCGGCCGGTTTCCCGGGAACTTACGATCCCCCACTGGTCGATTTCCAGCGTCGCATCTGCCGCACCAGCGGCCACAGGACTTCTGAGTTCCGAACTGCCGATTTCGCCTGCATTCGAAGGGCTTCCAGGCTCTTTTTGACATTGCCCTTTAAGGATACGGCCAGTCGGCTGTCCTTGAGAGACACCGGTTCGGCCCAGGACGTCTTGTACCGCTCTTCACCCAGTCCGAGGTCGAGTTCCGTCGTCTTCGGGTCGGCACATGCGTGCTCGATGATTTCCTTTATCAATACGAGGCCGGGGCTGTTGGGCAACAACTCGTCATGTGCCACGCTGTTGCTGTAGGCGTGTATCGTGCCGCCGTCCTTTGCACACAGGTATGTTGACCGGATTTTTCCGTCGGCCTCCAGGAACCAGAGATCCAGTTCCTCGTGGGCGGGCTCGGCAATCGTCAAGCCGAGGAGTCTTTCCAGGAACTGACGCGCAGCGTCCTTGGCAAATACGTTCGGGATTCCGGCCTCTTGCGCACGTTTTGACCTTTGCTCGATGAAGGCTTCAAATCCTTTGCGACGGTCGATTTCGGTTTCCGCCCTGACCACACGGTAACCGTTGACCGATTGCAGGTGCCTTTGCTTGCGCACCAGGTTCTTGCGCGACGATTTGCTGTGCGTCTCACGAAAGAGCGCGTCGAAGTCGTCGGGAAGGCGGCGCGAGAAGATGGGGCTTGGGCTCGATGTCGCATCCGCGAGGACAAGCGGATGCGGTCGCCCGTGCCACGTTTCCGGGACGTTTTGCAGAAGCAGCAGATCGGCTTGCGCGTCTTCGCAGATTTGCGAAAGGATTTCCGAAATCTGCTTTTCCGTCACGGCCAGGTAGAAATCGCGGTCCCAGATTGCCGTGTTCTGATTGCCGTTCTGATGTCCGAGGAAAGACAACGTACTCGTGCCTGCCGCGGTTTGAAGTCCGAGTGGAAGAACAACAACAGGTTTTTCTTTCTCCATCACGGTCACGATTACAGGCGTGACACCCAGTTCCTTGCCGATCGTTTCGCTCCAGGCGGAGAGCCAGCCGGGTGACTGATAAGGATTGCTGAAAGCACCGGCCGCCATCTCTTGCCAGCTTGATGCCGAAGCTTGAATGTCGTCCGACAGAACGATCTGCAGATCAGGAGATTGCCGCGCGAATTTGCCTTCAGCTTCAGAGCTTGAGTTGGTCGCATTTGCCGCTGACATACAGGTAATCCAATTTAAACGAACATTGACGAAAGCTTTGGGTTGTGCTGGTCGACACGTCTCAGGCTCGGTAGACTTAACAACAATTGTTAAAGAATACGTGCCTTAATGGCGCTTAATTCATGAATGGGCACCGCCGCCATATGGGCATTCGTCAAAAAGCTGTTTCACGTGCATTCCGGGTCCTGAAGGGGTCTGGCCTCGGGCGTGCGATGGCGCCGCTGACCCAGGGGTGCGGAGCCGTTTTCATGATGCACCACGTTCGCCCGGCACGGGACGAGGATTTTCAGCCAAACGCCCATCTGGAAATCACGCCGGAGTTTCTCCGTCTCGCGGTCGAACGGATCCGTGCAAACGGCTATGAAATCATATCGCTGGACGAGGCGGTTGATCTTCTGAAATCGGGCTACGGTCACCATCGTTATGCCGTTCTCACCTTCGACGACGGCTACAGGGACAATCTCAAGGTCGCCTATCCGGTGTTGAAGGAGCTGCAGGCACCGTTTACGGTCTTTGTCACCACCGGGCTGGTCGAGCGCACCAGCGAACTCTGGTGGCTGGCGCTTGAACGGATTATTGCGGCGAACGAGTCGGTTGAATTCACCCGGGCGGGCGAGCAAAGCGGTCTGCCATGTGCCTCGACGGCAGAAAAAAATGCCTGCTTCGACCGGATTGTAGACTATCTGACGCTTGAAATCGGGGAACTGGACCAGCGGAAGATCATTCGGGCGCTTGCCGGGAAATACAACCTCGATCTTGTGGACCTTGCGGACGAGCAGATGATGACCTGGGACGAGGTTCGTGAGCTGGCCGGCGATCCCCTCGTCACCATCGGGGCGCATACGCATGACCACTTCGCGCTTGCGCGGCTCGACAGCTCATCGGCGCGTGCCGATGTCACCAAGGGTGTCGGGATTCTGGAGAAGGAACTCGGCCGAAGGCCCAAGCATTTTGCCTATCCATATGGCAAGTCTCACGCGGTCAGCCTGCGCGATGCCGAATTACTGCGGGATATCGGATTTTCGTCTTCGGTGACCACGTTGCCGGGGGTATTGCAGTCAGTGAATGCACGCGATCCCATGATGTTGCCGCGCGTCTCGCTGAACGGGCGCTTCCAGGATCCGGCTGTTGTTGATCAGTACCTGACAGGCGCCCCTTTTGCGCTTTATCGGGCAGCCCGCTGGGCCGCGTCCGGATTTGGGGTCAGGTCCGGGTTTTCCCGCCTTTTTCCATCCACCAGATAATGGCGCCTGCCGGGATCACCCATAAAAGGCCGGCAATCGCAAAGTAGATAAAGCGGACAAGGTTCGAGGCCTGCTGAAGTTTCAGGTCCCCGATCACCATCGCTGCGAACGCGTAGACGATCACGAAAGTAACAAGAAAGACCATGCCAACAAATTTACGAAACGAGGGAACCATCGTCGGGTGTGTCCGTTTTAGCGACTGATCGGCGCGGAATTCGAGACTGATTGACGCAAAATGTCTCAGTCCGCTTGCCGTTGTGTCATTGCACCTATATCTCCGCACACCAAAGGTCAAATCGGCGATGCAAATAACCGGGACGGTTTTATGAACGTGATTGCAAACGGCGAGGGCGTGGCCAGCGTCCATATTCCGCCCGCAAAGCTGGAACGGATCAGACGTAGCCGGACAATGATCCGCTGGTGGCTTTATTTTGTGTGCCTGCTCATCCTGGCGATGGTGGTGGTTGGCGGCGCGACACGATTGACCGAATCCGGGCTCTCCATCACCGAGTGGAAGCCGATACATGGCGTCATCCCGCCGTTGAGCGAAGCGGAGTGGGAAGAAGAGCTCGAAAAATACCGCCAGATTCCCGAATACCAGCTCATCAACAAGGGCATGAGCTTGGAAGAGTTCAAGTTCATCTTCTGGTGGGAGTGGGGGCACAGGATGCTCGGCCGCGTCATCGGGGTTGCTTTCTTCGTGCCCATGGTGGCGTTCTGGGTTGCCGGCCGTGTCGAACCATGGCTGAAGCCACGGCTCTTGCTCGGGCTCGCGCTCGGAGGCCTTCAGGGCTTCGTCGGCTGGTGGATGGTTGCGTCCGGGCTCGTGGACCGTGTCGACGTCAGCCAGTACCGGCTTGCAACTCACCTGACGCTCGCCCTGGTCATATTCGCTTATCTCTTCTGGATCGCCCGGCGACTGACGCCCCTTGAAGACCCGTTACCGGAAGAAAAAGACAGGTTGACCGGCTTGAGCACGGTCGTTCTTGCCATTGTATTTGTGCAGATGTTCCTGGGCGGCCTCGTCGCCGGACTGAACGCGGGGATGACTTTCAATACCTGGCCCCTGATGGATGGCCAGTTCATCCCTGACGGCCTGTTGCTGCTTCAGCCGGTGTGGCTGAACTTTTTCGAAAATGTTCTGACCGTGCAGTTCCAGCACAGGATGACGGCCTATCTTCTGATTGGGTTGGCACTGATCCTGACGTGGTCAACATTCCGGGTGAGCGGGCGCAGTTCCCTGCGCCGCGCCGGCGCGCATGTGGGGGGCTTTGTCGTGCTGCAGGCGGTCTTTGGTATCCTGACGCTGATTTGGCAGGTTCCGTTGTCGATGGCACTCGTTCACCAGGGCTTTGCCGTCTTTGTCCTCGCCGCCTCGGTGGATCACCTCGCGGTTCTGAAAGGCACCTATCCGGTCAGAGCCTAGCGATCAGAACTCGAAATAAGCCGCACAAGACCGCGTCAATGCAGGACGTGACCCTGCAACCCTGCCTTGGACTCTCATCCCTTTTTGGCTTCAGCAACGAAGCGGCGTATTTCTGTCTGTTTCCAAGTCGGGGATACGGAATTGTTTCCAGGATTTGTCGTCCCGTTTGCCGGTTAAGCGGCAAGGCCGGGATCCAGTAGCCACCGTGGCCGGAGGGCATAAGAAAACGGTGGATCAAGTGGTTACCGGGTTCCGGCCTTCCGCTGTGCTTCAGCCGGAATGACAAGTCTTCTGATTTGAAATGGTTCTACCTAGGCAGATTTCGGGAAAGGGGAGGTCTTCAACGCGACGGACGGTTCCGCAACAAAAAATGCCCGCCGGTGAGGCGGGCATCTTGCATTGGCATCCTTGGTCTCAGTCGGACAGCGCCTGATCCAGATCGGCGATGATGTCGTCGACCTCCTCAAGGCCGACTGAAATACGCACGACGTCCGGCCCTGCGCCGGCTGCCGTCTTCTGGTCATCCGTCAGCTGTCGGTGCGTTGTGGAGGCGGGGTGAATGATCAGGCTGCGCGTGTCGCCGATATTGGCGAGGTGCGAGAACAGTTCGCACTTGGAAACAAGCGCCACGCCCGCATCGTAGCCGCCTTCGACACCGAAGGTGAAGACGGCGCCGGCTCCCTTGGGCATGTACTTCTGCTGGAGTGCGTGATGCTTGTCTTCCGGCAGTGCCGCGTAGGAGACCCAGCTGACCTTGCTGTGCCCGGACAGATGCAGGGCAACCTTTTTGGCATTGTCAGAGTGGCGCTGCATGCGCAGCGGCAGCGTCTCGATGCCGGTCAGGATCATGAACGAATTGAAAGGCGAAATCGCCGGTCCAAGGTCACGCAGCCCGAGCACGCGGCAGGCGATCGCGAATGCGAAGTTGCCGAAGGTTTCGTGCAGGACGATGCCCTGATATTCAGGTCTCGGCTCGGACAGGAGCGGATACCGGCCGCCGGCTGACCAGTCAAAGCTGCCACCGTCAACGATGATACCGCCCATGGAGTTGCCGTGTCCGCCCATGAACTTGGTCAGCGAATGCAGCACGATGTCGGCACCATGCTCGATCGGGCGGCAAAGGTATGGCGTTGCCATGGTGTTGTCGACGACCAGCGGGATGCCCTTGGCCTTGGCGAGCGCGGAGATCGCCTCGATGTCCATGACGATACCCCCGGGGTTCGCCAGGCTCTCGATGAAGATCGCCTTGGTGTTCTCGTCGATCGCCGCCTCGAATGTGTTGAGATCGTCCGGGTCAGCCCATTTGACGCTCCAGCCGAAGCTCTTGAAGGAGTGGTTCAGCTGATTGATGGAGCCGCCATAAAGCTTGTTGGCTGCGACGATGTTGTCGCCGGGCTGCATCATGGTGTGGAAGCAGAGCAGTTGCGCGGAGTGGCCGGATGCGGTCGCAAGCGCGGCTGTGCCGCCTTCCAGGGCTGCAACCCGCTCTTCCAGAACGGCGGTCGTCGGATTGGTAATGCGCGTATAGATATTGCCGAAGGCTTGCAGGCCGAACAGCGAGGCCGCGTGATCGACGTCGTCGAAGACGAAAGATGTCGTCTGGTAGATCGGGGTGGCGCGTGCGCCCGTGGACGGATCGGGTGCGGCACCGGCATGAATGGCCAGCGTGGAAAACCCTGGAATATTTTCGCTCATAAACAACCTCCCTTTGGAATTTCGCGCAGTTTGACCGAACCTTGAGGGGAGGTCAAAGCAGGATTTTTCGAATTGAAGCGCCTCAATGGAATACCGATGTCAAAGGCTTGAGCGTGCCGCAGCGTCTTTTCTGATCATCCGGCAGGGTCAGCTTTCGGTCTTGCCGGTCAGCCCGCGATGCTGGAAACCCGACTTGAGCGTCGGGCGCCTGGCGGAAATTGTCTTGGAATTGACGCCGGCCCAGCCGATCTCGCCGGAGAGCCGCCCGTATTCGATTTTCGGACAACGATCCATCACGACCTTGATGTCGGCATCCTCGGCGCGCTTCGCCGCCTCGTCGTGGCGAACTGTCAGCTGCATCCAGATGACTTTCGGCAGTCTGCCGCTTTCAAGAACATGATCGACAATCTGTCCGGCAGCTTCCGAGTTACGAAAGATATCGATCATGTCCGGGACGTCCGGAAGGTCATCCAGCGAGGCGTAGACGACCTGGCCGAGTATTTCCTTGCCCGCCTGGCCCGGATTGATCGGCCAGACGTCATAGCCTTTTGAAAGCAGATATTTCAAAACGAAATAGGACGGGCGCACATTGTTCGCCGACGCACCGATCATCGCAACGGTTTTGACCTCATCGAGGATGCCCTTGATGTAGGTGTCGGAGTAACTGTCGTGATTCATGCTTCGTGATCCTGAGAAAATGTGCGTCATCCAATGTCAGTTAAATTGGCGATGCAAGCCCCCAACGCGAAAATTCTGAACCTTGCCCAAGTCGGGGCAGCACGATTTTGATGTATAAACGTAAGGGTTGTGAAGTCATGAGGTTCTATCTGATCAAGAGCGCTTCAACTGAAGGCGCGCGAAGAAAGTAGGTTGAGCAAAAAAATGTTTGTAAGATTTGTTCGCGCGAAAAAACTGAGTGGCGGCGCAGCCAGAGAGGGGTTCCTCAGCGCAGCCTATGACCTGCATGCCGACATACATCTCGATCCGCTCGCACACGCCAGGCTCCAAGATCTGCTGAGCTGGTTTAGCGACCATGTTCCTGTGCCAGACAGGTTCAATAAAACCAGCTCAAAAGGATGGTATCGAATAAAAACAATGGGATTGAGTTGGTTCAAGCCTACTGCTCAAGACGCATTGTCAAAGTCTTTTGAACTCGTGCACCTTTTGCGGGACAACGGTCATTTTACCGAGGTCATCCGCACTGACCGTGTTGGCTACGTCGTCTACGAAGACAATGTTCAGGTCATCGCCGAGCCCTACAGCGACACACCCGTGTAAGTGCCGCTGCTCAGCTGTCCGTCCAGTCGGGCTTGCGTTTTTGCAGGAACGCGGAAATGCCTTCTTCGGCATCATTCGCCAGCATGTTTTCCACCATTGTCTGCGCGGCGAAATCATAGGCTTCGGACAGCGGCATTTCCAGTTGGCGGTAGAAAGCTTCCTTGCCGATCTTGAGCGTTTTCAGGGACTTGGAGGCGATCGTTTCGGCGTATTTCTGAATAACCTGATCCAGGTAGTCCCGCGGCACGATCCTGTTGATCAGCCCGAATTCCTTAGCCGTCGAGGCGTCGATGCTCTCTCCGGTAAGCAGCATTTCCATGGCGTGTTTCGGGGCGACATTACGGGAAAGCGCAACCATCGGGGTGGAGCAGAAGAGGCCGATATTGACGCCCGGCGTGCAGAAGGTGGCGGTATCTGTTGCAATGGCGAGGTCGCAGGAGGCAACCAGCTGGCAGCCTGCAGCCGTGGCAACCCCGGTGACGACCGCGATCACGGGTTTGGGCAGGCGGACGATCTGCTGCATGAGGTCGGAACATTGGCCCATGATCCGCTGATAGATGGCCTTGCCTCCATCGGCTTCGGCGCGGGCGGCGGTCAGCTCCTTCAGATCGTGACCAGCACAGAAAACCTTGCCTTCGGCTCCCAGAAGGATCACCCGCACGGCCGGGTTCTGGGCGGCTGCGTCAAGTTCCGCCGACAGCGCCGCCATCATCTCCGAGGAAAGTGAATTCATGCGGTCGGGCCGCTGCATGACGATCCAGTAGACACCTTCATGCAGAAGCGTGCCGAGCATCGGCTTTTCGGTTTGGTCGTTCGCGGCAGTTTCAGACATGGCCGGTTCCTGAAGCATTGGTTTTGCGGTTGTTATAGCTGAACGCAGCGCCAGCGCGATAGCTGAAAGTGTCTCCGGGCCGAATGTTTCACGCAGCCTTTATCGACCATCCGAACCTCTTCGCTGCGAACCGCCGTGTTTTCAGGTAAGATGAAGGCATGTGGAGAGCGGCACGCACACCCTTCCTGTTTTCCGCCGCCCTTTTTGGGGCGGTTTTCCAGTCGCAGGCGAATGCACAGGAACAGGTTGACGTTGCCCTCGTGCTGGCCATCGACGTCTCCCGGTCCATGTCCCAGGAGGAACTGGAACTCCAGCGCAGGGGCTATGCGGCAGCCATTGCCAGTCCGGAAGTGATCAGGGCCATCGACCTCGGCGCGCGCGGCCGGATCGCGCTCATGATGTTCGAATGGGCAAACGACAACCATCTGCGCGTGATCGTGGACTGGACGCTGATCGACGAAGCGGCCGACGCCCGGGCCTTTTCAGATCAGGTACTGGCGGACATGTCCTTCAGCCAGCGCCGCACGTCCATATCCGGCGCGATCACCCATGCCGCCGAGTTGCTGGAAGATGTGCCGTATCGGGCCGACCGGCATGTCATCGACATTTCCGGCGACGGTCCGAACAATCACGGCCGGGCTGTCACGCTCGCCCGGGACGCGGCGCTGGAAAAGGGGATTACAATCAATGGTCTGCCGTTGATGACAACGGGCGGGCCGGGCTCGCAGTTCAACATTCCCGATCTCGATGTCTACTATCGCAAATGCGTCACGGGTGGCCCTGCAAGCTTCGTCATACCGGTGACTGACTGGGCCCAGTTCCCCGACGCGGTGCGCCGCAAGCTGATCCTTGAGATTGGAGGTTACGAGCCGGAACAGCCGCGCGTCCAGCCCGTGCAGTTCACCTTCGAGGAACCCTATGACTGCATGATCGGCGAAAAGATCTGGGATCAGCTGCGCGAGCAGTTCTTTCTCGATCCCTGACAGCGGCAATCCCGGATCTACGTGGATCGCCGAATTGGCGCGGCCCCGGAACATCGTCAGAATGGCCGGATGAATGCACCGGACAAAACGGGGGCAGGCAGGCTCAAGCGGACGCTATCCTTGCCCTGGCTGGTCTTTTATGGCGTGGGTGTCACGATCGGCGCAGGAATCTTCGCCTTGATCGGAGAGGTGCTTGCGCTCGCCGGCGACCGGGCGCCGCTGGCCTTTCTGCTCGCAGGTCTGATTGCGGGCGTGACCGGCGTTTCCTATGCATCGCTGATCAAGCGATTTCCAAAGGCAGGCGGCGAGGCCGTGTTTGTGAACCGGGGCGTCAGCGGTGCATTCGCGCGCTTTGCCGGCTACGGCGTCGTCGCGACCGGCACGATTTCAAGCGCCGTCATCTCGATCTCTTTCGCCGGGTATATCCGTGAATTCGTCGACTTGCCGGAGTTCGTCCTGGTGGGGCTGGTCATCTGCGGCCTGTCGGCCGTGGCCTGGTACGGCGTGCGCGAAAGCGTCGTCTTTGCAGCGGCGGTCACGCTGATCGAACTGGGAACGCTTCTGGTCGTCATCGCGTTCGGAGCGCCGTTGCTCACCGATCTGCCTGAAGTGGCACGGACGTTGTCTCCAACCTTCAATATCGCCGTCCTGAGCGGCATCCTTTCCAGCAGTGTGCTCGCGTTTTTTGCCTTCATCGGTTTCGAAGACATGATCAACATGTGTGAAGAGACGGTTGCGCCCGAGCGAACCGTCCCGCATGCGATCTTCTGGACGCTCGGTATAACGCTCTTTGTCTATGCGCTGCTTGCCATCATTGCCGCGCTGGCCGAAGGGAGAGAGGCGATCGTGGCGTCGTCCGCGCCGATGGCACGCGTCTTCGAGGCCGTGTCGGGACTGTCGGGAAAACCAGTAGCCGCCGCAGCCTCCATTGCCATGGTCAATGGCATCCTGGTCCAGATCGTCATGGCGAGCCGCGTGCTCTACGGCATGGGAAACGAGGGACTTGCACCCAGGTGGTTTTCAAATGTCGATCCGGAGCGGCAGACCCCTGCAAGGGCAACGGTCTTCGTTGCTGCGATGGTGCTGGTGCTCGCGCTGCTCTTTCCGCTCGTGCAGCTTGCTTCGGCGACCAGCCTTGTAACCTTGGGAGTCTTCGCGCTGGTCAATCTGGCGCTCTTCAGGCTGGGCACAAGTGAGGCGGCAGGGAACCTTCATGATCGGCGCTGGTGGGGATTGGCCGGAGTGATCCTGTGCCTGAGCATTGCCGGTTTCCAGCTTCTGATCGGGGTAACCGGCGGCCATTGAGCACACCGCCCCGGGCCTCGCTTCTTATCCGCGCCTGCGTCTGCGCCGGCGCTCGCCGCCACCAGCTTCGTCCGCGACCGGGGCCTTGCGTTCAGGCAGGTCTACCGAGGCGCGCAGATGCGGGAAGGGATCGACCTTGTTGGGCAGGGCCATCGCATTGACGAAATGTTCCTGGAACTTCGGTTCCAGCGCCGTTTCGATTTTTTCGATGTCGCGCACCGTCTGTTCGATTTCGCGCCTGTAGCCCCGGTTCAGGAGCGCCATGCGCGCGCCCGTTCCGGCGGCATTGCCGACACCCGTGACCCCGTCGAGCGGGCAATCGGGAATAAGACCAAGCACCATGGCGTATTGTGGATCGATGTAGCTGCCGAAGGCGCCCGCCAGCCGGATGCGATCAAGCGAATAGGTGCCGAGCTTGTCCTGAAGGAGCTTGACGCCCGCATAGAGCGCGCCCTTGGCAAGCTGGATGGCGCGGATATCGGTCTGCAAGATCGAGATTTCGACATCCTCATCCGCGATCAGGTAGGAAAAGGTGCGCCCCTGGGCCTGGACACGCGGTGTGCGGGCAGCGAGGGCTCCATCAATGACCCCGTCTTCGGTGATGAGGCCCGCCAGGTACATTTCCGCAACCGCTTCGATGATCCCCGAACCGCAAATGCCGGTCACGCCGACGCTGTCGATCTTTTCCGCAAATCCCTCTTCGTCGGACCATTCGTCGACACCGATGACCTTGAAGCGCGGTTCCAGGGTGTCCTTGTCGATGCGGATACGCTCGATGGCCCCCGGCGCTGCACGCTGTCCGGAAGAGATTTCGGCGCCTTCAAAGGCGGGGCCGGTCGGCGAGGAAGCGGCCAGGAGCCGGTTTTTGTTGCCGAGAACGATTTCCGCGTTCGTGCCGACATCCACGAGCAGTGTGATTTCGTCGTGGCTGTAGGGGCTTTCGGACAGCGTGGCCGCCGCCGCGTCCGCCCCGACGTGCCCGGCGATACAGGGCAGCATATAGACCCGCGCGCCGGGATTGAGTTCCAGTGACAGATCGCGCGCCGTCAGCACCATGGCGTCGGAGGCGGCAAGCGCGAAAGGCGCGCCGCCGAGTTCGACCGGGTCGATTCCGAGGAAGAGGTGATGCATCACAGGATTGCCGACAAAAGTCGCGTCCAGGATGTCGGATCTTTCCGCGCCGACGTCGCCGACGAGTTTGCCAACCAGCGCATTGATCGCCTCGCGCACGGCCCTGGTGAGGTCCGGCAGCTTCGACGGGTTCATCTGGACGTAGGACACCCGCGACATCAGGTCTTCGCCGAAGCGGATCTGCGGGTTGGAGGTTCCTGCCGACGAGACGGTACGGCCGTTCTTCAAATTGCACAGATGTGCTGCGATGGTCGTCGAGCCTATATCCACCGCAAGGCCATAGACCGCTTTCTTCTCGCCCGGCCAAAGGGCCGTTATCGTCGGCTGCAGCGCTTCATCGGCATAGACGGCGGCGGTGACTGTCCATTTGCCTTTGCGCAGGACCGTCTGCACTGATGGCAGCAGGATCGAATCGACTGCAAGATCGGTCAGGCCGGCTTCGCTTGCGAGCGCTTCGCGCAACCGGTCGATGTCGCCGCGCGGCGTCTCCATGTCCGGCTCGTCAATGGAAACGGTGATCAGCGAGATGGCGCTGTCGGCATCGATATGTTTTGCCTCAGCGCGCTTTCTCACCACCTGGCGGTTGGTCTGGGCATCGGTCGGAACGTCGACCACCAGGTCGCCGAGGATCTTCGCCTGGCAGGAGAGCCGCCGGTCGGAGGCAAGGTTGCGCAGCGTTGCGTAGCGTGTTTCCGCTTCCGTCGCGCCCTCGAGATGATCGGCGGAACTTGTCAGGTTTTCCTTCGCATAGGTGCCTTCTGAAACCGAAATCTGACAGCGCCCGCAGATCCCGCGTCCGCCGCAGACGGATTCGACATAGACACCCAGCGACCGTGCAGCGTCGAGCAGCGGCGTGCCGACCGGAAAGGATCCCCGTCGCCCGCTTGGCTGAAAGACGACTTTTGCAAGTTTGGCCTGTTCGTTCATGCTTTCGCTTCCGTGCCACAACCCCTCCTCACGAGGGGGAGGGGATTGGGGTGGGGTAAAGGACCCGCGCCTTCAAGCAGCTCCCATTTGGTTCAGAGCGGCGGCAACAAACACCAAATCAGTTATCCCGCAGACCTTCGCGCAGCACGGCCACCCCTGCGCCGTCCACCGCCGGAACCGCCGGCCGCTTCCGCGGGCGCTGGGGCTGCGCCGCCGGCTGCGGGCTGGTGATCGCGATAAGTCATGATCCACTCCTGGCAGTTCGGGTCGGTTCCGTTCAGAACGTTGGCGGCGCGCACGGCTTCCATTTCCTGCGGGCGGCACGGGTTCATGATGGCGGATGTCATGCCTGCGCCGATGACCATCGGGATGAAGCCGGCATTGATGCCGTGCCGGTGCGGGAGACCGAACGAGACGTTGGAAAGGCCACAGGTCGTGTTGACCTTCAGTTCGTCGCGCAGACGGCGCACCAGCCTGAACACTTGCTGACCGGCCGTGCCCATGGCTCCGATCGGCATGACCAGCGGGTCGACGACTATGTCGTGCGACGGGATGCCGAAATCGGCCGCGCGCTCGACGATTTTCTTGGCGACCGCGAACCGGACGTCCGGATCTTCCGAAATACCGGTCTCGTCGTTCGAGATCGCAACGACCGGTACGTCGAATTTCTTGATCAGCGGTAGGATGGCTTCAAGCTTTTCTTCCTCGCCGGTCACCGAGTTCACCAGCGGGCGGCCTTTGGTCACTTCAAGACCGGCCTTGATGGCTTCGGTCACCGATGAATCGATTGATAAGGGAATGTCAGTAAGCTCTTGAACGATCTCGAGAGTCTTGACCAGAAGCGGCGGTTCGGTCTCGTTCGGATTGACCGCCGTCACTCCTGCATTGACATCGAGCATCGTTGCGCCTGCGGCCACCTGCGCGAGTGCGTCCGACTTCACGGTTTCAAAATTGCCTGCAACCATTTCTGCCGCAAGCTTCTTGCGGCCGGTCGGATTGATCCGTTCGCCGATGACACAGAACGGTTGATCGAAACCGATCACGATTTCCCTGGTGGCGGATGCGACGACTGTGCGTGTCATTTAGGCGCTCTCGTTGGCAGTCATGGATGATGAGGATTGAAAAGACCAGCTCCCGCGGCCATGCAGCCAGTCTGCAGTCTTCTGGATGCCGCCAAAGGGATAGACATGGATCTGGGCGAGCTGAGCGTCGGGCTGGCTAGTGACGCGCGCTTCCAATGGCTCGACCATGGTCTCCGGGTCGTAGCCGGCGAGCATCGATACGACGGCGCCGCCGCGCTTTTTCAGGAACTTCAGCGAATTCTCGACGCCGGCAAAGGCGGCATATTTCAGGAGCGTTGTCATCTTGGCCGGGCCTGCAACGCCGATGTGAACAGGGAAAGCATTGCCCCACTCACGCAGTTCGTCCAGCCACAGGCTGACACGGTGCGGATCGAAGCCGAACTGGGTTACAATGCGGAATTCGGCATCGCTTTCAGCAGCCAGCTTATGCTTGCGCATCAGGAATGACCGGATTACGTCGGGCGCGATGTCCGGAGCGCCTTCGGGATGGCCGGCAACCGCGATCTTGCGGATGCCGAGCTTGTTGAACAGTCCCGTCTCGAGAAGAGCAACCGACGAGGTGAGGGGACCGGCCGTTTCGGCTTCACCCGCAATCGCGAGCACCTCGGTTGCGCCGCCTTCGTTGACGAGGCGCGTGATCCGGCGCTCGAAGGCCTCGTGCGAAGGGTAACGCCGCGCCGCCATGTGCGGAACGGCGATCAGCTTGTTGTCGGTCAGGGTGCGCACCGCGTCGACGATCATGTCCTCCGAAACATTGCCGAGATCGGTGACATAAACCTGCGTGCCAGCCGGGATATTCGCAAGCAGTTCTGTCTTCTCGACCACCTGCTTCGGCGACATTTCGGTGGAGGCGGCAAAGCGCCCGGTGGCCAATAAGCGCTGTTCAGTCATGTTCCGTGCCTCCACTTGCGAGCAGGGTTTTCAATCTGTCTTTGGGATAAGCGACAAGCAGCTCGCTCAGGGCCGTTTCCGCTTCTGTTTCAAGATCGTCCGAGACTTCGACCGGGTCTGTGCGGCGCCACTCTGCCATGTAGGCTTCGCTGTCCTTTGCACCGATCCGCATGGCGCAGGCGTCGATCGCTTCCATGAAAACGGCAGGCAGTTCGCGGCGTGCGGACTTGCGGCCCTTTTTCACCAGGATCTGTGCCGGGATATCCCGCCAGAATACAATGATCTTTTGCGCCATGTGCTCATCTTCCTCCGAGAGCATGATTGCCGGATGCAATTCGATTCAGGTCGCCTGATAGCGGCATGCGAGCGTGAAAATCCGACTTGCACGGACCGCGCGTCAACGCTCTGCCTCTGCGCCCAGAAAACCGGAAAGAAGACCATAGCCGGTTCGCCTGATCTCGAAGGTGAGCTCCAGCCTTTCGGCAGCTTCGCGGGCGGCTCTTTCAAGATCCGGATTGTCGGTCTGTGCGAGATACACAAGGCGCTTGTAATGGGCGAAATACATGTCCCTCAGGTGGGGGTGCCAGTCCAGACCGAGCGGTTCGATGACCATCGACTGGAAGTGGCGCGCGAGGAAATCGGTGAGGTAGAAGGTACCCAGTTCCTCTTCCGCCAGTTTGTCGAATTCCTCCAGGCCGGAAAAGAAAGCATAGCAATGCGCGCCTTCGATCCGCTTTGCACCTGTTTCCTCAAGCACCTTGTCGAGGAGACCGCCAGTGCCGCAATCGCCATAGCCGATCAGGATTTCCGAGTACGCGTCCTTGTGCAGCAGGATCGTGCGCCGCACTTCGTCGGGAATCTTGTCTGGCGTGTTGTGAAGCTGTGCCGGAAGGCAGGTGAGATCAACGTGATCTAGACCGTTCAGATCGCGCACCGCGATGATTTCCCGTGCCAGCGCACCGCAGGCAATGATGAGGACGCGACCGAACTTGTCGTTCGCGTCCTCGTCGTTCTGGATCGGGAAAAGGGGCTCGTCCACCTGCATCCCGGCAGCCCCTTCGAACACCGTCTCAGCCTTTGGCGGCGAGCTGGTTGTGGCGGCGGGCAATCAGGTCCTTCGCCATTTCAACGGCCACAGCCGCGTCGCGGCAGTAACCGTCCGCTCCGACCGCTTCACCGAACTCTTCGTTGAGCGGCGCACCGCCCACGAGAACGATGTAATCGTCGCGGATGCCCTTGGCCTTCATTTCGTCGATCACGACCTTCATGTAAGGCATGGTGGTGGTGAGAAGCGCCGACATGCCGAGGATCTCGGGCTGGTGCTCTTCAAGCGCGGCGAGGTAGTTCTCGACCGGGTTGTTGATGCCGATGTCGATCACCTCGAAACCCGCGCCTTCCATCATCATGGAAACAAGGTTCTTGCCGATGTCGTGAATGTCGCCCTTCACGGTGCCGATGACCATCTTGCCGACCTTCGGTGCACCGGTTTCCGCCAGCAGCGGACGCAGGATGCCCATCCCGGCCTTCATGGCGTTGGCGGACAGGAGCACTTCCGGCACGAACAGGATGCCGTCGCGGAAGTCGATGCCGACGATGCGCATGCCTTCGACAAGCGCCTTCGTCAGGATGTCATAGGGTACCCATCCGCGTTCCAGCAGGATGTTCACGGCTTCAACAATCTCTTCCTGCAAACCGTCATAAAGGTCGTCATGCATCTGTTCGACGAGTTCGTCGTCGGAAAGGGACGCGAGATCGATATCTTCTTCATCGGACATGGGCAGCTCCAACAGGGCGCAAGTGACTAGAACTTAGTATAAAACCTTATGCCTGAAGGCTGATTTGCCGATATCTTCAATGCGACACGGCAAGTCGCTTACGCGACAGTGCCGGTAAACCGGCGGTCACAAAGAAAAGGGCGGGTCGATTGACCCGCCCGAGTTAGCTGTTCTGGTCCGGACAGATCAGAACAGACCTTCGATCTGGCCGTTGCCGTCCAGACGGATGTGGTTTGCCGACGGAACCCGAGGCAGACCGGGCATGGTCATGATCTCGCCGCAGATCGCGACAATGAAACCGGCACCTGCCGACAGGCGAACTTCTCGGACCGGCAGGCTGTGCCCGGTCGGTGCGCCGCGCAGCTGCGGGTCAGTGGAGAAGGAATACTGCGTCTTGGCCATGCAGACGGGCAGGTCGCCGAAGCCGTCGGCCTCCCAGCGCTTGAGCTGGTCGCGCACGGATTTGTCGGCGAGCACTTCGTCGGCCCGGTAGATCCGCTTGGCGATCGTCTCGATCTTTTCGAACAGCGACAGGCTGTCTTCGTAAAGCGGTGCGAACTGCGCGGCGCCGCTTTCGGCGAGCTCCGAAACGCGCTTGGCCAGCTCTTCCGTGCCTGCGGAGCCGTTCGCCCAGTGCGTCGCCAGGATCGCGTCGACGCCGAGTTCTGAGCAGTAGTCCTTGACCGCCTGGACTTCGGCTTCGGTGTCCGCGGTGAAGTGGTTGATCGCAACGACGGCCGGAACGCCGAACTGTTTGACGTTCTCGATATGCCGGCCAAGGTTGGCGCAGCCTTTGACGACCGCATCGACATTCTCGGTGCCGAGATCATCCTTGGCGATGCCGCCGTTCATTTTCAGCGCCTTGATGGTTGCGACGATGACCACCGCGTCCGGGGAGAGACCCGCCTTGCGGCACTTGATGTCGAAGAACTTCTCGGCGCCGAGATCGGCACCGAAGCCGGCTTCGGTGACAACGTAGTCGGAAAGCTTGAGAGCCGTCTGGGTCGCCACGACGGAATTGCAGCCGTGCGCAATGTTGGCGAACGGGCCACCATGAATGAAGGCCGGATTGTTTTCCAGCGTTTGCACCAGGTTCGGCTGCAACGCTTCCTTGAGGAGAACGGTCATGGCGCCGTCTGCTTCGATGTCGCGTGCGTAGATCGGCGTACGGTCGCGGCGATAGGCGACGATGATGTCTCCGAGGCGCTTCTGAAGATCTTCCAGATCGGTTGCAAGGCACAGGATCGCCATGATTTCGGAGGCAACCGTGATGTCGAAACCGCCTTCGCGCGGGAAGCCGTTGGCGACACCGCCGAGCGAGCAGACGATTGAGCGCAGGGCACGGTCGTTCATGTCGAGGACACGGCGCCAGGTCACGCGGCGCTGGTCGATGCCAAGTTCGTTGCCCCAGTAGATGTGGTTCTCGATCAGGGCCGAAAGCAGGTTGTGTGCCGACGTGATGGCGTGGAAGTCACCGGTAAAGTGCAGGTTGATGTCTTCCATTGGTACGACCTGGGCATAACCGCCGCCGGCAGCGCCGCCCTTCATGCCGAAGCACGGGCCGAGAGACGGCTCGCGCAGGCAGATCATCGCGTTCTTGCCGATCTTGTTGAGACCGTCGCCGAGGCCGACCGTCGTGGTGGTCTTGCCTTCGCCGGCCGGCGTCGGGTTGATCGCGGTCACAAGAATCAGTTTGCCGTTCTCGTGCTCACCGAGAGCATTGATATAATCGGCCGAGACCTTGGCTTTCGTCCGGCCGTAGGGCAGGAGAGCCTCGTCCGGAATGTTGAGGCGCTCACCGATCTCCTGGATCGGTTTCATCTTGGCTGCACGGGCAATTTCGATATCGCTTGCCATTGGGTATCTCCGCGGCATGTCCTTGAAAACTGGATCGGGTCAGTCGGGACGGGGCCGCTGACAGTGCCCGGAACGCTATGTGAGAGCGCAGTGCAGCATCTGTTCCGTTTGCGACAGGATGCACTTTGGAAACGACGATGGCTCATGGACATCGGGCAACACGTCAGGAAACGCCTCGTTCCGCAAGCACATGCCGCAAAAGAGCAATTGCAATGGCGCGCGAAACTGACTTTATTTCCGTTATGACAGATTCTGATATTCTCTCCCGGCTGCCTGAGCGCCTGAAGCAGGCACGACGCGCACAGGGCCTCTCTCTGGAAGCGGTCGAAAAGATCTCCGGTGTTTCGAGATCGATGGTCAGCCAGATCGAGCGCGGCGAGTCCAATCCGACGGTCGCGACACTGCTCAATCTCACCCGGGCGCTGAATGTCGATTTCGCAGGTCTCCTCGGAGAGGAAGTTGCCGAGGACCGGGTGGAAATCCTGCACGAACACCAGACGCCTGCACTCGACCGGGCCGGTGACGGCTGCAAGATCCGTATCCTCTCCGCTCCGCAGGATGCAGGCAAGCTCGAGGTCTACGAACTCGTCTTCAAAGAAGGTGGCAAGCTTGACAGCAAGCCGCATGCGCGCGGCACCCGCGAACAGCTGATTGCCCAGGAAGGCCGTCTCGCGGTGACATCCGGAGTTGCCAACGGCACAATCAATACCGGTGACACGGCCCGCTATGCCGCGGACGTTCCGCACGCCATCGAAGCCATTGACGGCCCCGCACGCGCGATCCTCATGGTTGTGAAGTTTTAGAACTCTCCTGCCTCGGATCAAAAATCCGCTATACCGGACGTGATCGCTTTCTATTGAAGGAAAATTCCGATATAGTGGATAGAGTGTCCACTTTATCGGAGCTTCGCCGTGAGCAACGCTTTCCTGTCCCACATCTCTGGCATCCTTGAAGAAATCGAGGCCGAGGGCCTTTACAAGAAGGAACGGGAAATTTCATCGCCACAGGGCGGTGTGATCGAGGTGAACGGGCGCGAGGTCATCAACCTGTGCGCCAACAACTATCTGGGGCTTGCCAATCATCCGGCGCTTGAGGAGGCCGCGCGCAGAGCGCTTGAGCCGAGGGGATACGGCATGGCATCCGTGCGGTTCATTTGTGGCACGCAGGACATTCACCGCGAGCTGGAGCAGCGGCTGGCGCAGTTTCTCGGCAAGGACGATTCTATCCTGTTCGCTGCCTGTTTCGACGCCAATGGCGGCCTGTTCGAACCGCTCCTCGGTCCGGAGGACGCGATCATATCGGACGCGCTCAATCACGCCTCGATCATCGACGGCATCCGGCTGTGCAAGGCCAAGCGTTACCGTTATGCGAATTCCGATATGACGGATCTTGAAGACAAGTTGAAGGAAGCGCGTGCCGATGGCGCCCGTCATGTCATGATCGCCACCGATGGTGTCTTTTCCATGGACGGATATCTCGCGAAGCTTCCCGAGATCACGGCGCTGGCGCAGACGTACGATGCGGTGGTGATGGTCGACGACTGCCATGCCACCGGGTTCATGGGGCCGAAGGGCGCTGGAACACCGGCCCATTTCGGCGTCGACGTGGACATTCTGACTGGAACGCTCGGCAAGGCGCTGGGCGGAGGCATCGGCGGCTATATCGCCGGCCCGCAGCCCGTCATCGACCTGCTGCGCCAGCGCGCGCGGCCCTACCTCTTCTCAAACTCCCTGCCGCCGGCGGTCGTCATGAGCGGGCTTGAGGCGATCCGGCTGGTGGAGGAGGGCGACGATCTGAGGCGTCACCTGTTCGACAATGCGGACTATTGGCGCTCGGGCCTTGAAGCGCTCGGGTTTGAGCTTCTCGCCGGCGAGCACCCGATCATACCGGTCATGCTGGGGGACGCGAAACTGGCGCAGAAAATGGCCGCGAAGCTGTTCGAGGAAGGCGTCTACGTTGCCGGATTCTTCTTCCCTGTCGTGCCGCGCGGTCAGGCGCGTATCCGCACCCAGATGAACGCCGCTCTCACGCATGAACAGCTTGACCGGGCCCTTTCTGCTTTTGAAAGGGCAGGCAAGGCGACAGGGGTTCTGTCATGAGCAGCAACCAGATGAAGGCGCTCTCCAAGCAGGAGCCGCGAGAAGGCCTCTGGATGACCCGCGCTCCAGTGCCGGAGATCGGACCCGATGACGTTCTGATCAGGGTTCACAAGACCGGCATTTGCGGAACCGACATTCATATCTGGAACTGGGACGACTGGGCCGCGAAAACAGTGCCGGTTCCCTTGATCACGGGACACGAGTTTGCCGGCGAAATCGTCGAACTCGGCAAGAACGTCACCGAGTTTGAAATCGGCCAGAGATGCTCCGGCGAGGGGCATCTGATCGGCAAGCAATCCCGCCAGTCACGGGCGGGCAAGTTTCACCTCGATCCGGAAACACGTGGGATTGGTGTCAACGAGCAGGGCGCTTTCGCGGAATATCTGCGTTTGCCAGCGTTCAACGTGGTGCCGCTGCCGGATGAAATCGACGACGAAATCGGCGCGATCCTTGACCCGCTTGGCAATGCGGTTCACACGGCTCTGAGTTTCGATCTTGTGGGCGAGGATGTTCTGGTGACAGGTGCCGGACCCATCGGGATCATGGCGGCTGCCGTTGCGCGCCATGTCGGTGCGCGCAATGTTGTCATCACCGACATCAACCAGGCGCGGCTCGATCTGGCGGCGAAAGTCACGGATGTTGTGCCCGTGAATGTTGCCGAACAGGACCTGAAGGGGATCGAGCAGAAACTGGGCATGCGCGAAGGTTTCGACGTCGGGCTGGAAATGTCGGGAAGTCAGGCCGCACTGGATCAGATGGTCGAAAATCTTGTCATGGGCGGGCGCATCGCGCTGCTCGGCATTCCGCCCGGCAAGTCGCCCGTCGACTGGTCCCGGGTCGTCTTCAAGGCGATCACGATCAAGGGCGTCTATGGCCGCGAGATCTTCGAGACCTGGTACAAGATGATCGCCATGCTCCAGAACGGTCTCAACGTGCGCAACGTGATCACGCACCGTTTCGGCGTCGATGACTTCGAAGCAGGCTTTGCCGCCATGAAGTCGGGCGAGGCGGGTAAGGTGGTCCTCAGCTGGATGTGACACGGGGCAACGCCATGCGGCAGAACCGATCTGCAAACTATCTCATCCTGAGGTGCGATGGCTCAGCGGGGCCAGATCGCTGATCCCCCCTTGCGCAGGGATGACAAGCCAACATGGACGAAACCCTCCTTCACGGTTTTGAGACCAACACGGGAAATACGGAGAGTGGGACGGTCCCTACCGCCGTCATTCCAGACAGGTGCGGCGATGCCGAACGACGATCTGGAATCCGGTAATATGCGTGAGCGAAGCGAACGCGAACGCCAAGACTAAAGCCGACAGACGCACCTTCGGCGCGAAATACATCTGGTTCCCGGATCGGCGCGCAGCTGGCACTGCGCTTGTCCGGAATGACGGGTCCCAGGCAAGCAACAACTCAGATCCCGGGCCGGGGAGGCGCGGCGGCGCGCATGGGTGTTCCGCCAAGGTTTGCCTTCGTCTCCTAGGCCGTCGCATTCGGCTTTGTCCGGGAAGACAGATTGTTGCCTGGACGAGGGAGAAACTGGTCCGCCGGTTCAGGCGAAACCCGACTTTTGCGGCAGACCGAGTTTTTTCAGGATCATCACGACCGGGCACAGCCCCGTAAAGGAAGCCTGCACGAGATGCGCCCCGAGGATACCAGTGAGCCAGAGCCAGTTGAGATTGATGTACACCGCAAGCAGCACGGAGGCGACAATCAACGTACCGACCACAAGAAGAATTGCGCGTTCAACAGTCATTTTCAGCTCCTTACATTCATAATTTCGCAAATGTGAATATAAAGGATCGATGCTTATCGCACCAGTCCGAAAACCCGGATTTTATCCTCGTCACGCGGAAGTGTACACGCATCAAAGGAGCGGCACTTTTTCAGGCGGATAGGTTGCAGGTCGTTTGCCCGGGCGCGTCTTTACGAGCGTGTGCTCTCGTTCTTATCGCCGCGAAAAAAACAGGGCTCAGAGCGCCGGGTCCGAATTTCTCTGCCAACCCGGATCGAAACCGACATCCGAACAGCCGCTGAACCGGGCCATTCTCTGAAGCTCTGCTTCCAGTTTGGCGAGCCGTCCCTTGCTTGCCCTGACGCCTTCTTCGGGCCAATAGGCGCGAACCTGAAGCCGATCTTTGTCCCGCTGCGCCTTTATGTCGATCCGCCCGATCAGACGATCGCCCTCCATCACGGGGAAAACGTAGTAGCCGTAACGCCGCTTGGGCTCGGGAACGAAGATTTCGATCCGGTAGGCAAAGCCGAATAGCCGCTCCGCGCGCTTGCGGTCGCGCAAGGCAGGATCGAAGGGCGACAGGATCCGCACCCGGGATGGGGGCTCCGGAAGATCGTCCAGTTCGGCAAGCGTTTCCGGAAAAAGGAAAACGCGCCGGAAATCGCCATGTTGGCATTCAATCTCGGCTTCAACGATGGTCCCGTCCGCAAGAGCGTTCTGGCACCAGGTCTTTGCTTCCTGCGGCGATATCAGATCCCAGAAAGCGGCAATCTCTCCGGACGTCGCGAACCCGAGCCTGGAAAGTGCCGACCTCGCGGCCCAATCGATCGTATCCTCGGACTCGTGGATCGTGTTTCGATGGCCATCCGGGATCACGCGCTCTGTCAGATCATAGACCTTCTGAAACCCCGTGCGCCGGCAGACCGAGAGCTCGCCGGTGCGCCAGAGAAACTCCAGCGCGGTCTTGGACGGATGCCATTCCCACCAGCCGCCCGAACTGCGGTTTTCGTCTTCTCCAACGCTCGCGGAGGTGACGGGGCCGTGGTCGCTGATCCGCTTCAGGACATCGTCCAGTTTCTGTTCGAATTCGTTCTGGTGCCAGTTGCGCCATCGTTTGATCAGCCGCTCCCGGTCGCGTTCAAAACGCAGCTGCCAATGGGAAAAGAACTTCGTCGGGATGATCGACGCGTCATGGGTCCAGTGCTCGAACACAAGACGATCCCGCTCCAGGTGGAGTTTCAGGTTCTTTTCCTTGTAGGCAGGCCGTCGTGCAGCAAGAATCATGTGGTGTGCACGCGCGACCGTATTGATGCTGTCCACCTGAACGAAGCCGAGTTGATCAAAGACTGCACACAGATCGTCGCCCTTGCCGTTTCCCTTTGGAGGCGTGCAAAGACCGTGTTTGTTCAGAAACAGTCGGCGGGCTTTTGAGTTGGATAGTCTTGGCAGGGGCGTGGCATTCATGGAGAGCACAGTAACACCATAGTGGTGGCTGCGAAATCCGATTTCAGATCGTTTACACCGCCATCATTTGTACTGTGGCCGTTGATGCCGACATTGCGGCGCGTATCGACACGCACTAAAAGTCGTGACGACAGGTGAGCACAAGGGCGGCAGGACACGGGTGTGAGTGATTTGTTTGGACTGAGCCCGGGCCTGATCGCAATCGCGGGGCTCGTCTTTGTTTTTGCCGGCTTTGTGAAAGGGCTTGTCGGGTTCGGCCTGCCCGCGATTGGTCTGGGACTGATGACCGTTTTCGTCGGGATCGAAAAAGCCATGCTCCTGATTCTCTGGCCGTCATTTTTGACCAACGTTTGGCAGGCCCTGTCAGGTGGATATCTCAAGGTGTTGATCGGAAGGCTTTGGCCGTTCCTTGCGACCGCCGTCCTGACCCTGGGCGCGGGCACTTTCATTCTGACCAGGGTACCGGAGGGCGTGGCCGATCTGGTTCTGGGCTTGCTGATGGTGGCCTATGCGCTGCCGATGCTCGCCGGATTCTCGTTTCTGCTTCAGGACAGGCATGCCGTTCCTGTCGGGATCGCCGCCGGAATGGTGAACGGCGTTTTCTCGGGCCTGACGGGTGCCTTCGTCGTTCCGGGCATCATGTATCTTCAGGCGCTGGGCCTGCAGCGGGACGCGCTGATTCAGGCAATGGGCCTTCTGTTCCTGCTGTCAACCGTTGCCCTGGGGTTGTCCCTCGGCGGGTTCGGTCTCATTGGCGGCGTTGAAATGCTGGCCTCCATCGCGCTGGTTGTCCCGGCCTTGACCGGTGTATGGGCCGGCCGGCGTTTCCGGCGCCGTTTCTCCGACACGGCGTTCCGCAGATTGATTCAGCTCGCGATTCTTGCGCTTGGGCTTTACCTCGTTCCCCTTGGTGTCTTGCGGCTTGTCCAATGAAAACGCCGCCCGGGAGGCGGCGCTTTGAAATCCAGGTCTGTTTTGGACCGTGCTACTTCGCAACAAGTCGCATGGGCGCTGCGGTGCCGACACCCGACGTCGTCTTGGTGTTGGCCCATTGGTAAGACTGCCGTTCCTCGGTCGGCGTGCACAGGAATCGCTCCCGGTAACACTTGGTGAAGTGCGAGGTGGACGCGAAGCCGCAGGCGAGGGCAACGTCGAGCACCGGACGGCTGGTGCGCCGAAGCAGATCGCGGGCCGTCTCCAGGCGCAGGCGCAGATAGTACTGACCTGGCGTGCAGTTGAAATGCCGGCGGAACAGGCGTTCCAGCTGGCGAGGCGACAGACTGACGGTCATCGCGAGCTGCTGACAGCTGAGCGGGTCTTCAATATGCAGATCCATGATGCGGATTGCGTCGAGGATCTTCGCGTTCGAGATGCCTGTCCGGGCCTCGATGTCGTGCCGCTGCGCGGATTCGCCGGAGCGCATGTTCTGGTAGAGCGCAACCTCCGCGATTTCATGCGCGAGATACGCGCCATGCTGGATCGCAATCAGGCGCAGCATCATGTCAAGCGAGGCCATGCCACCCGCGCAGGTGATGCAGTTCCGGTCGATGGCGAAAATGTCGGACGTCACTTCGACATCCGGGAACTCTTCCCTGAGGGATCGCAGATTTTCCCAGTGGATGGTGCAGCGTCTGCCATCGAGAAGGTTGTAGCGTGCCAGAAGATAGGCGCCCGTGCAGATCGCGCCAAAGGTGCGGCCCATCGCATTCAAACGCCTGAGTTTGTTCCCAAGGTCCGCATCCAGCGGAAGCCGCTCGACATCGATGCCGGTACATAACAGTGTAACATCGGCATCTATAAGTTCACGAATAGATTTATTGGCCATGACTTCGCAGCCATTGCTGGCTACGACTGAATTTCCATCCAGCGAATAAGTAGTCCACTCGTAATACTCGCGGCCGAGAAGCCGGTTTGCTAATCGCAGCGGCTCAATGACACTGGCGAATGCATTCATGGAGAACCTGTCCATAAGCACAAATGCTATGGACTGGCCTGTTTCTTCGTGCGTGCGTCCGGACATTTACTTTACCTCATTGGAAGGTATTATTATGCTTTGTTTTATTTGATCAGTAATTTTTGCTTTTTTTATTTGTCTGTCAAATAAAAAAAATCGATCTCAAGCAACTTTGCGGGAACGTCATGTGAATGTCGCCTTCGCTGCTTCCTCGCCCGACACCCGTTGGTGAAGTAAGCGACCATGATTTACATGCCGGAAACTGGGCGCCGGTGCTCTCGTGCGCTATGCACGTAAGAATACGGATGCACAACGCAAGACGTCCGGATCGGGGTTTTCCTGTGCGATCTTTTGGAAGGGCGCGTGCGACTTTGGAGAAGCTGGACTCGCAAACCAATTCCCGCGCAGGAGACGGATGATTTCCAGAGCCGAACTATCCGTGGAGGCCTGTAACTGATGACGTTTTACTCGGACTGTCTGTTGAGCTATTTTCCCGTCGAACAGACGCTCGCGATCGTCGCTTCGAAACACGATTTCGCCAATTCACTAGTTTCAAGGATCATTTTAGAATGTTTTTTTTGCGAAGCGGACAATTCGTGGATTTGCGTTGCTTCAAGTCAATGCGGCCGTGGTCTACATGGAGCAGAACCCCTGATGCGTGAAGACCTACGGATTTCAAAAGATATGAATGTACTCGCCAAACCATCTGATCTTGAAGCCGCCGTTCCTGCGAATGTCTTCGTTGAAGAAGTGAAAACGGTTCAGCATTACACCGACCGCCTGTTCCGGTTCCGCATGACCCGTCCCGCAAGCTTCCGCTTCCGCTCCGGCGAGTTTGTCATGATCGGCCTCATGATCGACGGCAAGCCGCTTTACAGAGCGTATTCGATCGCCAGCCCTGCATGGGATGAAGAACTGGAGTTCTTTTCGATCAAGGTTCCGGACGGCCCGCTGACCTCTCATCTTCAGAAGATCCAGCCGGGTGACGCGATCCTGATGAAGAAGAAGCCAACAGGGACACTTGTGAACGATGCGCTGATCCCTGGCAAGCGCGTCTACATGTTCTCGACCGGCACCGGCATCGCGCCGTTCGCGAGCCTGATCCGTGATCCCGACACCTACGAAAAGTTCGACCAGGTCATCCTGACACACACCTGCCGCGAAGTTGCCGAGCTGAAATACGGTGAAGATCTTGTGGCGGAGACCATCAACGATCCGCTGATCGGGGAGTTCGCAAAGGACAAGCTCGTCCACTATACCTCTGTCACTCGTGAGGACTTTCCGCGCCAGGGCAGGATTACCGACCTCATTGAGAGCGGGAAGCTCTTTGATGATCTTGGAGTGCCGCCTTTGGATCCGGCCGTAGACCGGGGCATGATCTGCGGTTCGATGGACATGATCAAGGACACCAAGGTCTTGCTTGAAAAAGCCGGTCTGACCGAGGGCGCCAACAACAAGCCGGCGGAGTTTGTCGTCGAACGCGCGTTCGTCGGCTAAACCGCCGGGGCGCTCAAGGCGCTCAGGGCAGTTGTCGGAAGCGCCGGCCTGCATGAGGCCGGCGTAGCACTGAGCGCCTCCCAGGCGTGAGCGGGGCCGGTCCGGTCCCTGCGGCCGGGCCCGTTGATGAACCGTGATCCCTCGTCCGGAGATCCGCGAAGACCGCTTCTGTTGCGGCGGGAAATATCGTGGGAAAAGTACTTTTATGTATTTGTATCCGGGAGCGTTTTACTGGACTGTTGTCGCTGGAGTGACAGTGACATTTAGACCAGTGTTGGAAGCAAGCCCGGCTCATGAAACTTGATAGCGAAATCCAGGTTATCGCGGAAATCGGGTGCAATCATCTTGGCGACATGGATATTGCCTGCCGGATGATTGAAACGGCAGCCGGATATTGCGGCGCTCACGTTGCCAAGTTTCAAAAGCGTCACAACAGAAGCCTGATTCCGCCCGATATCTACAACAGGCCGCATCCCGTTCCCGCAAATTCATACGGGCGCACATATGGCGAGCACAGGGAGTACCTCGAGTTCTCCATAGGGCAGCATAGCGAATTGCAGCAGGAGTGCCGCAGGCGGGGGATCGAGTACTCCACGTCGGTGTGGGATCTGACTTCCGCTCAGGAAGTAGCGGCTCTCAAGCCTTCGATGATCAAGGTGCCGTCGGCAACAAACCTGAACTACGATGTGCAGGAGTACCTCTGCAGAAATTTCGACGGCATGATCCACGTTTCGACCGGAATGACCACCGGACGTGAGCTGTCTTCAACTGTCGAATTTTATGAAAAAATGGGACGCGCACGCGATCTGGTCGTCTATGCCTGCACATCCGGATATCCTGTTCCATTTGATGAAGTCTGCCTGCTCGAGATCAATCGCCTGCAGGACCTCTACGGCGAGCGAATAGCAGCGGTTGGATTTTCCGGTCACCATATCGGCACGGCGGTCGATATGGCGGCCGTCGCGGTCGGCATGAGCGGTGAAGCACGCTTCAGGCGCGGTCCCTTCAGATATATCGAGCGTCACTTCACGCTCGATTGCAACTGGAAGGGAACCGACCACGCGGCCAGTCTCGAACCCGATGGCCTTCGCCAGTTGTGCGACGGTGTCCGGGAGGTTTCGGCGGCACTGAATTACAAGGAAAAGGAAATACTCGACGTCGAGGTGGCCCAACGTCACAAACTCAAGTGGCGCGAATCCAGCGCAAACGAGACCGATCGGTTGCTGCTGAACAAGGTTTCCTAGAGGTGCAGGGCGCAGCGGCGCGCGCGCAAATTAAGGCGCTCGTAACCGATTTCGACGGCGTGCACACCGACAACACGGTACTTCTCGACATGGACGGACGGGAGTTCGTCCGATGCAGCCGGGCTGACGGCATGGGTATGGAAATGCTGCGCGTGCGCGGGGTTAAACTTCTTGTTCTGTCGAGGGAAAGTGACGGCGTGGTCGCAGCACGTGCGCGAAAGCTTCAAATGGAGTGCGTGCACAACGTCAAGGATAAGCTGCCGGTGCTGGATGACTGGAGGCAGCGCAACGGCTTGTCGTGGCAGGAACTTGCCTATATCGGCGACGACATCAACGATCTTGAATGCCTGGCGGCCAGCGGCTTGCCGGTCGCACCAAGCAACGCACGTCCGGAGGTCAAGGACATCTGCAAGATCGTGCTGCAATCTGCGGGGGGAAACGGTGCCCTGCGCGAATTGTGTGATCACTTGATCGAGCGCGAACTGGTATCGGAGGTTTTGGATTGAGGGGACAATGGTAGCTGTGTCTATGGGCTCGGACAGGCAAACACTTTTTCTGGGTGGAAGCGACAAGGAGCGGCTTTACCTGAAGGACGACGAATTCGTAAGTGAAAGCGGCGAGAGGGTCGTCGTCAACGCGACCGATATTCCGGGCGTTGACATGAGGGATACCGTGGCTCGCCACATGGCGCGCTACTTTCAGCTCGGACTGTTCTGCCGCCCGGATCTGCGCGTCCTCGATTTCCCCTGCGGCAGCGGGTATGCAGCCGAAATTCTGAGCCCTCTGCATATCGTCTACCAGGGTCTCGATTTCGACAAGACCACGGTCGAATACGCAAGACGCGTCTATGGCCGCTTTCAGGCCGATTATGGTTTTGGCGACCTTTGCAATCCCGATCTGGCGCGCGAAAGCTATGATGTTGTCGGATGCATCGAGGGGCTGGAACACATCGAAATTGACCGGCAGGACCGCTTGATTGGTTCGCTCAGGGATGCGCTGGTTCCCGGCGGGGTGCTTGTGGTGAGCAGTCCGGAAGCCAGAAGCGGCGTCTCGGGCCCGAGTGAAGACAATGCGTATCATCTCGGTGAACTGACGCGCGCAGATTTCCTGTCACTGCTGTCCCGTCATTTCAGGCCATCCGATATCGAAGTGGTGACGCAGGAAGCAACGCTGACAACCGGCTTCAAGAACACATGCCTCTTCGGCATTTGCCATAAACCGCAATAGGGCTGCCGCTCGACCGCCCAATCCTCTGATTTATCTCGGCTGCCGCCAGGTTGAAGCAAAAACCGGCTCGTTCCTAAGACTTTCGCGCGAAAGCGGGTTGTTTGTAGAAAGGCAGCTTTTCGAGAAAAAGGCCGTGCTTTTCGATAAAGCTATCCGCCGCAATGGTGGCGCCAACGGTGGCCTGGTAGTCGTCGAAAACAACCAGCCCGTTCTTCACAACGCGGCTGTAAAGCAGATCGAGCGCGAATTCGGTGGGCTCCAGAACATCCATGTCGAGGTGCAACAGGGAGATCCGAAGCGCCGGATTTGCCTTGAGGTATTCCGGCAGGGTTTCAAAGACATTGCCTTCCACCAGCTCGAAATTTGCAAAGCCTTTCTGCTGCAGAATTCCATCAAGCTCGGGTTTGGAAAGACCGTCGCCTGCCTGTGATTCATAGGCTTCGATGAATCCCAGGTCCTCAGACCGCGAAAGTCCGGTGCGCGGAAACTTTCCAAACGCATCGAAACCGATGACACGGCGGGAAGAAACATCTTCGAGCGCTGCGCGAAAGGTCGCAAATCGAATGAGGGAAAGACCCTTGAACACACCCAGTTCGACGACATCGCCCGGGAGGCCAGTGATCATTTTGTAAAGCTCGTAGTGGGCCAGCGCCTTGTTCAGGCGTGTCGGGTCAGAGAACCAGTGGTAACCATTCTCGAAGTCCCACACATCTTCGGCCGAAATGCCCTGAACGATGCGCGCGCTCGCAGAAGTCATACGCGTTCCTTCTCCAGTTACAAAAGCTGAACACCAAACGCATTGCATTTTCAACGATATTACTCAATTGCACTCTTTCCCGACAGTTTTCGTTCTTTCAATTATCAACAGTTTTACTCGGTCGCTGTTCTATTGCATGGTTTGAGCAGTTTAATTTCCATTTTGAAAATCATTTCAACAGTTAAACTCGGTTTTATAATCGCGTTTCACTTGTAGTCTCACGACTCGCGTGTGATCCTTTCCGGAAGAAGAGAATCATACGGCAAATTGCCCTTTGGAAACTGTTCAGCGTAACTCCAAATCTCCACACCGGACGAGGATCGGCCGCGATCGCGTCAATGGCCTTATCGGGTGCCGGATGTCTGGGCGAGCAACTCGGCCAAGGAATATCAATCAAACCAGACGGCTTGAAGAATGAACTTAGTTGCCACCAACAGTTTCCTGAACAGTTTGCAGCCCGACGCTCTCAAGGGAGTAAAGGCGACACTCATCAATATGCCGATCCGGGAACAGGCCAAACCCAACAACCCGCCGGTCGGACCCGCATTGCTCGCCGCCAGATTGCGGGAATATGGCGCAGAGCCGGCAATCATTGATCTGAACATCTATCGTATCAGGGACGAAGATGCCGCGCGGCGGGGCCTGGATACAGGCCGTTCCTTGACGATCGCCGAAGCCCGCGGCTTGATTGGCCGCACGTTGGAAAGAGCCGGCGGCCAGCATCTGATCGGACTGTCCGGACTGATCACGACACTTCGCTGGCAGACGGAAGTCGCCAGGATCGTGCGCGAACTCGACCCGGATGCGATGCTTGTCAGTGGCGGTGGTTTGGCAACGCAGTTCCGCGCTGATCTCTTAAACTGGATTCCTGAACTGGATGCGGTGGCACACAGCGAAGGCGACGACATTGTCGTGAAGATCGCGCTGGATGCCAAGGCAATGAGAGACAAGGGCTTCGAACGGGCGTTGAACGCAGGCCTGTTATCGCCGTTCTACCGTGAAACGAGGGACGGGCGGCCGCGATTTGTCTATCACGGCGGCAGACCCGCGAACCTTGATAGCCTGCCATTGCCTGCCTACGACCTGATGCTGGAGGATGTCGACGGCTTCAAGGTGCTTGAGGAATACCTCAATGTCCCCGTGTGGGGTGGCAGCGCCAAGAACAGCTCGGCGACCAGTTTTGAAGTCAAACGCAGCATCTCCACGGTATCGAGCCGCGGGTGCCCGTTCGAATGCAAGTTCTGCTTCCGTGGCGCGCAGGGAGAACGCAACTACGGTGTCCGCAGTGCCGAAAATCTTGCGACCGAGTTCGTAGAGTATCAAAGCCGTTATGGTGTCGATTTCATCGGCCTGATGGACGACAATTTCATGGTGAGCCCGAAACGCATTTCGGCCCTCGCCGATATTCTCGAGCCCTATGCGGCGCGCGGACAACTGCGCTGGGGCGCACATGGCAGGCTGGATGAAGCAGCCGATCTGCGGCCCGACAGAAACGGCGGCTATCGCAGCGCGAAGGTACTCCGGGTCAGGGAAATGCGGCGGGCCGGCTGTATTTACATCGGGTTTGGTGCCGAGTCGGCGTCTCCTCAGGTCCTTGAGGACATGGGCAAGGGTGGCTTCATGCTCTCCAGCGGCACGGAGATGTACAATGGCTTCGAATTTCCCAGAGCCATGACACAAGGTATTCGCAATACGCTTGAAGCCGACATTCATGGCAACTGCACATGGATCATGGGCTATCCGGGTGAAACGCTGGAGCAGCTTCAGACAAGTCTGGGTTTCATCAGGTGGCAGCAGGATCTCGTGACGGAGGGCCTGACCACCGGCACGCCTGACTATGAAGATGCGATTGCTTCTATCAACACTTCCATCTTTACCGCGACCGCATATCCGGGCACCGAGATGTTCCGGCATCCGCGCGTCCGGGCGACGCTTGGCGACGTGTTCAACCTCAAATTCGATCGGAAAACAGGACAGCCTGTAGGCGACGACAATTTCAGGCTATACGTGCTTGAACTGAACGACGCTACGAAAATGATCACGAACGAAAGCGGCAGACCCCTGAACTTCAGCAGCTTGTCTGACGACGACTTTGTTTATGTGCGCGAGAAACTCGACGCACAGGATCATGACGCTGTTTTGGGAATGTAATGACCAAGAAGTTCGTAGCGATGGTGCCCGCGCGCGCCGGCAGCCAGGGTCTACCCGACAAGAACGTCCGCTCCCTTGCCGGCAAGCCATTGATGGCACACAGCATTCGTCCCGCGCTTGAATGCAGCATGATCAGTGAAACATTCATCAACAGTGACAGCGATACCTATCTTGAGATTGGCAAGGCGGCAGGCGCCGTTGCGTACCGGCGTCCGGATCATCTGGGGCGGTCCGACACCACGATGCAGGCTGTCGTCGCAGACTTCATCAGCTCACGCCGGAGCCAGGGCGACGAATTCGATGCCGTGCTCGTGCTCTATCCAACCTATCCGTTTCGGACGCCGGGGCTTCTGGAAGACTTGCTCCGCTACTATCTGGACAACCCCGGATGCCACAGTGTCATCGGGCTGAAACAGCCGGAGACCCATCCCTTTCTGTGTGCAAAGCGGGAAACCGACGGCTCTCTCAAGACATTCGTGGAATATGATGGCAACAGGTACTACCGCCGCCAGGACTATCCGGAATGCTTCGAGCTTACATCATGGGCAATGGTGATTTCAGCCGATCATGTCGGCTCGTTGAATGCACACATGATGTCGCCGGAAACGGTTGGATATGTCGTCCCCGATACCGTGCGTATCGTGGATATCGATACGGAAATCGACTTCTACTTCGCAGAATTCCTGATGGAAAAGAACTATCTCTGAGCGGGAAAAGAGCCGACAATCTGTTAAATGGCGTTACGCCCGCAACCGTCACCCCAAGCGAAACCTGACACTCCAAACCTGCGTGTCAGCCTGTTCCGGTGCCGAGTTGAAGCCGCTCGTTGCGCCGTGACGGGTCGAAGTCCTTGAGATGCTCCTCGAGCGTTTGCCTGATTGTCGGAACCATGTCGACCGCAAGCTTGTTTTCATCCATGCGCAGGTAGGTTGTCGACGGATGCCAGGGAACACCGTCCTGACCAAGCGTCAGCGCTGCTTCCTGTGGTCCGAAGCGTATGGTTGGAACATCCAGCACGCCTGAAATCTCCGTGACGCTGACATTGGCTGAAACGACGACATCACAGCAAGCCGTCAGGGCCGCAGCCGCTTCCAGATCGTCGAAAAGATCGACATCCTCGAAATTGACAAACGCACCCTTCGATTTGGCTTCGAAGAACTCGATCTCCTTAAGTGCGCTGAGATACTGCAGGTTGACGAAGGTGACGTCTTCCATGTCGATGATCGGATAAAATTCGGGGGCGGAGAGGTAGTACCGTGCGCGGTAGATCTCGAGGTTCCGTGACCGCCAACCGACGCCGACAATCGGCTTGTCAGCTCGGCTCTTCAAACGTTCAAAAAATGTGCGCGCGAGACCGAGATCGAAGGAAAATGAGGGATTGCTGGCGTTTCGAAACGACTGCAAATCCGGACGGAAAAACTTTGCGATGTCTACAACATTGGCTGTGAGATCGAAGTCGTTGTTATCCGTTGAAAGATCCGGGTTTATTTGGGCCGCTCGCACTTGGGCCGCTGGAAACGAGCGTTGAAACCACGGTACGGCCTTCGGCGCGACTTCCAGAATGACCTTCCCGGACCGCTCGATCAATTCCTGCAACATGGTGCAGCCCCGAAGAGCGTCGCCGAGTCCCTGATCGCACCAGGCAAGCACGGTTTTGCCGGAAATGTCTTCGCCTTCCCATTCGGGAACGTCGAATTGCCGTTTGTTTGCCGTGGAATTTTCGTCGCCAAAGCGGGCGTGATGCAAGGCCCAGCCGTTGGTCAAATCGCCTACCGAGAGATAAGCAAGAGAGAGGTTCCAATTGATTCCGGAAGCGCCTTCCGGAGCCAGTTTCTTTGCGTTCAAAAATGTGTCGACGGCTTCGCGACCGCGTCCCAGCATGAGATACTGGACGGCAAGCGTCACCAGGCGATGGTAGTTATTTGGGTTGTCTGCAACGGCTTCTTCCGCGTATTTCACACCCACATCAGTCCGTGAGATTGAAAACAGCACCCTTGCGGCTTCATGCTTGAGCTCCGCATTGTCCGGAAAGCGCTCGAGTGCTTCAGCGAGCTCTGCTTCAGCGATTTTGAACTCTCTCTGTTCGTGGCGGCAACGCGATCTTTCAATATAGTTTTCAGGATTATCGGGGTTGAGCTGAACGGCTCTGTGAAAGAACGCGATGGCCTTCTTGTAGTCCTTGTTCTCTCTCAGCAGCAGGCCGTAGTTGCGGTAGGCGTCCCCGAAATCCGGATACCTGACAAGCAACTGCTGGAAAATTTCTTCTGCTTCTTCCGACTGTTTCAGGCGAGTGAGGGCGATTCCCTTGATGTTGAGCGCTTCCTTTTCTTGCGGGTTGAGCGAGAGAGCCTTTTCAGAAACCGCGAGCATGCTCTCCGGGTCGGTGCCGACATCCATCATCGCTCGTGCCAGGTTGGCATAGAACGGCGCTTGGTTGGCATTCACTCCGATGGCTTTCTGAATGTATTCAATTGCGCGCTTTGGATACCCGAGCTGCCGATAGGTGACGCCGAGCAAGTGAAGCGCATCGGCGTTGTTCGGCAGCTTTTTCAGAACCTGTTTGTAGCAGCGCTGTGCCTTTTCGATCTCGCCAGACTTCTGATAGCCGAGCCCCTTGAGCATCTTCTCGCGTGTCGGATTTGGCGCTGTCTGCGTTGCCATCGTGGTTTTATCCCGTTGGAATCAGGTAAAAGACAGCATATCAGCCACGCAGCGGCATGCGCAGGACCGGGCGCCCCACGACGCAAATACGCTGGGGATAGTCCGGTGAGAAGCCGGTCTCACGCAAAGTGTGCGGAAGAGGCGGCGTTTGGTGCGGCTGGAATACGTTCGCCGATTGGGTATTCAGGCTCTTGTCACCTCGGCGATCGCTGCCGGTAGCTCGTCAAAATGTGAGATCACCTTGTCTGGTCCGAGTTCGCTCACCGGGACGGGCGTGTAGCCGAAATCAACCGCGATCACGGGAATGCCGGCGTTGCGCGCGGCATTGATGTCTGTGCCGCTGTCGCCAATCATGACGGACCCCTGGATCGATCCGCCGGCGCGCTCGATCGCCCCATGCACGGGTTCGGCGTCCGGTTTGGATACGCGGAATGTGTCGCCGCCGACGACTGCGTCAAAGTGTTTCGCAAGATTAAGTTCTTCGAGAAGCGGAAGCGTCAGCCTTTCCGCCTTGTTGGTGCACACGGCGAGCTTCCATCCTTCGCTCCTGAAGCGCTCAAGTGAGGGAACAACGCCGTCGAACGCACGCGTGTGCACCGCGATGTTGGCGGCGTAGTGCTCGATGAACTGGTCAAAGAGCGGCAGGATGGTGTCCTCGGTCCAGGCGGTTTCATTGTAGTCCAGTCCGCGTTGCAGAAGCACCTTGGCACCCATGCCGACCATATGGACGACCTTCTCCTGCGGAACGGCCGAATGACCGTTCGAGGTGAGTACGGCATTGAGCGTGGCGACAAGATCTTCCATCGACGACACAAGCGTGCCGTCGAGATCGAATACGAGAACGGACATGAGACCCTCAGGACAGGATGACGAGGCTTTTCCCTAACCTCAAAGGTGAGGAGAGGGCAAGCGGGAACAGCCTGTCAGAGCTTGTAGGCCGTGCGGAAACCACCCCAGTGCCTGCCATCGATGAGGATTGGTGCATCGACTTCCTTCATCCAGACAACGTTGCCGCCACCCATGTCGCGGGCATAGGACTGGATCAGGAACGGCCGGGTGTTTCGGGCCGCACTCAAGCCCGCACGGTCGTCGAAGATGCGTCGGTTGCGGCAGTTCGCCGTGTTCCAGACGGGGTCGTCCGGGCGCTGCGGATTGGAAAAGACCAGATTGTGAACAGGCAGATAGCCGTTTCGGTCGACAGAGGCGCAGAAAGCCATTCCATGCGGTTTGCCCTCCGAAAGAATCTCTTCCTGAATATCAGGAATGACGGTTTCAAGATGGCGCAGCGCTCGGGTTGACACCTGTTGCGGGTTCGTTCCTTCGATTGGCGCGTAGTCGGTGTCGAAAAGATCATCTATCGACATGATACGGATCGAAATGAGTCCCTGCATTGCAGCCGCAATTCTGGCGGCTCCGGTCCGGGCGCACTCAACTTCGCGTGCATGACTCTCATGGATGGAAGCGATTTTTCGCTGCAAGGCATTTTCGAAGGCCGGATCAGGGTCCTGAAAACAGCAGTGAAAGCCATTCTCTGAAACCGCAGCCAGCTTCGCCGTGACATTGCCCAATCCGCTCAGTTCGATCTGCAAGAGGTCGTTCGCGCGCAGCGTGACGTCTTCCGATGTCTTGAAGAGGCACCCGCCTTCGGAAATGTCGAGCGTCTCGCCACGCCCCGAAGCGCTGCCATTGGAAACTGTACCCGCCAGTTTCACCGGCAAGCGGTCGTGTCTGCGCCTGTTGCCCAACTCGGTTTGCCGGATCATCATCGTGAAGCGGCTCTGGAGAGACCTGGACGCGACACTCATCTGCGAGCCCGTTTCGCGGGCGCGCGTACCACCTTCCTCTGCGGACGCAGCACTGTCGGTGATCGCCTGCGCCTTCTGCACCACGATCTGTGCGAATTCGGCGGTTTTGTTGGCCTGTTCACCGATGAGGTTGGTCGTATCCACCTGGGACCGCACGGCGTCCTCGACGGCCGAAAAGCTCGGTCTTATCTTGCCGATGACTTCGATGATCCGGTTCACGGAGCCGAGGCTGTGCTCCGCGGACAGGTTCAGTTTCTCGATGTTCGAAACGATCTGTTCCGTCGCCGACTGCGTTTCAACCGAGAGAGCTTTGACCTCGCTGGCAACCACCGAGAAGCCTCTCCCGGCCTCGCCGGCCCGGGCCGCTTCGATCGTTGCGTTCAACGCGAGCAGATTGGTCTGTTTGGCAATGTCGGAAATGAGGCTGACGACATTTGCGATGTCATCGATCGCGCTTTTCAGCTCCAGAACGCCTTCATTGGCCTGATCGGCAATTTCCCGGGCCTCGTCGGCGAGTTCGTTCGATACACCGACCTGGGATCCGATCTCGCTGCTGGAGGCGGACAGTTCCTGGATTGAGGAGGCGAGACTGGAGGCGTTTTCGTCGGCGACGGAAGACTGGTCAGACAAGGAGCGCGTGTCGTGGCGGATTTTCGCAAGGGTGTCCATCTGGCTGACGAGACGGTCCTGGACATTTTCCGCCGCAACATTGATGGTCTTCGCCGCAACCTGCAGATCATCTTCCAGACTGTCGAGAACGAATTCCAGCTGTTCGGGTGCTTGTGCGTCTTCGGTTTCGGGCGAAGGTTCCTCTGCGTCCGAATCGGGCGCAGCCGGTTCCTGCGTCAGATTTTCGGAGCGATTTTGCTTTAGTTTGAAGAGGTTCATGTGTCGCCGCGCATGTCAAAACCACAGATAGTAGGGTTCAAGTTCGCAAATCAATCTAAAGTCATGGTTAATGAATTCGTTCTTCCCTGACGAAGCCAAGCTTTCTGGTAAGTCGCGAGGAATGTCACTGGACCGTAAGAGGTCGGCCATGGTAAGCACCCGGCGGTCAATAAAAAGAAGCGGTCACGCCCCATCCGCTCGGGCGGAGGCTGAAGGAATTCGGATGAGCGATCAGTTTAAAAAACAGGCAGCAGAACGGGCAGCGCAGGACGTCACATCGGGGATGCGCCTCGGGATAGGGACCGGTTCGACCGCGGAATTCTTCGTGCAGGCACTGGCCGAGCGGGTTTCAGATGGACTGGATGTGATCGGGGTTCCGACATCGGAACGCACGCGCAGTCTTGCTTCGGAACTCGGCATTCGGCTGACGACCCTCGACGACCTGCCCGAACTGGATCTGACCATCGACGGCGCGGACGAATTGGACGCCGGCCTGTCCCTGATCAAGGGGGGCGGGGGCGCGCTGCTGCGGGAAAAGATCGTCGCTTCGTCTTCCGCGAACATGATCGTGATTGCCGATGGCAGCAAGGAAGTTACGACGCTCGGTCGGTTTCCCTTGCCGATCGAAGTTGTGCCGTTTGGATTGAAGGCGACCATGAACGCGATTGCAAAGGCTCTTGAGACCACGGGCCTGCCGCAAAAACTCGTCTTGAGAGGTGGTGTTCAGGATCCCTTTGTCACCGATGGCGGGCATTACATTCTGGACGCGCATCTGGAGGCTATTCCGGACGCGCAATCCCTTGCCGGGGAGCTGGTCGATATTCCTGGCGTTGTTGAACACGGCCTCTTCATAGGGCTGGCAACAAAAGCTTACGTCGCGGGTACGAATGGGGTAAAGACCGTGGTACCTGCCTGAATTATTGTATTTGGTGTCCGAACGCGATTTCGGACAGCCACGTAGGAGTAGAAGTATGACACTCACGAGAGCTTTGCCGCGGGCCGCTGTTTTTGGCGCCGTAATGACAGCAACAGCTTTGTTCGCCAACGCCTCCCTGGCGCAGGACGCGATCTCGGAAAGCCACATGGCGGCAGCAAAACGGGTTGCTGAAGTAACGAAAGTCCTGGAACCGTTCGACGAGATTCTGCCAATCCTTGCAGAGCAGACCCGCACAGCGTTCATCCAGGCAGAGCCGACCCGCGCTGAGGAAATCATCGAGGTGGTTCAGGAAGTTGCCCTGCAGCTTGCTCCCACGCGCGGCGAGTTGAACAAGCTTGTGTATGAGGCCTGGGCGGTCAACTTCACCGAAGATGAACTCAACGATCTGGCAGCGTTCTACCAGACAGATCTTGGACAGAAGCTGACCCAGACCTTGCCGCGTGTCACGCAGCTTTCCGTCGGAGCGGCGCGGGAATGGCAGGACAAGACGTCGACCGAAATGGTCACGATCGTTCAGCAGGAACTCCAGAAACGAACCCAGGCGCAGTGATTGCCGGCTGTAACGGCAATCGCACGAAGAAGTGAAGCTGGTGCATGAAACCGGCGAACGGGCCGCGAAAGCGGCCTAATTCGTTACAAAAACACCGTTTTGGCGATGCTGGGCGGTGCTCTCCTTCGGGGCCTGCCTTGCATGGTGATCTGCAGCGCCTATCTGGGGCGGGCTTGGAACTCTCCGGGGGCAGAGAGCAGGCGAACTCAAAAAGAGGCGAAGATGACCGACTACGACTACGATCTTTTTGTTATTGGCGGCGGATCGGGTGGCGTGCGCGCCGCGCGCATTGCCGCGACGCATGGTGCACGGGTCGGGATCGCCGAAGAATACAGATATGGCGGAACATGCGTGATCCGCGGATGTGTGCCGAAAAAGCTCTTTGTCTACGCATCCAAGTTCTCCGAGGAGTTCGAGGACGCCGAGGGTTTCGGATGGTCCGTCGGTGAACGCAGTTTTTCCTGGGACAAGCTGATCGCCGCAAAGGATCAGGAGATCACACGCCTGGAGGGACTTTACCGGCGCAATCTCGAACGCACCGACGTGGAAGCGCATGACAGCCGTGCCGTCATCGAGGACCCGCATACGGTTCGGCTTCTGTCCACCGGCCAGACCCTTACCGCGAAGTACATTCTTGTCGCGGTCGGGGCTTCTCCGAATGTCGACAACTCCGTGCCCGGCATGGAACACGTGATCACATCCAATGAAGCGTTCCACATGGCGGAGCTGCCCGAAAGCATCGTGGTTGCCGGCGGAGGCTATATCGCCGTCGAATTCGCCGGCATATTCAACGGTCTCGGTGTTGACACCACCTTGATCTACCGCGGCGAGGAAATCCTGCGCGGCTTTGACATGGATCTGAGGACAACCGTCCGCCAGGAAATGGAGAAGAAGGGGATCAAGGTTATCCTTGGGGACACGTTTTCCAGCATCGAAAAACGCGACGATGGCAGCCTTGTCGGGCAAACGAAAGGCGGCAAGGACCTTGCCGTCGACAAGATCATGTTCGCGATCGGACGCAATCCGCACACGAAGGATCTCGGTCTGGAACAGGCTGGCGTCGAGACAGACCGGATCGGTGCCATCAAGGTGAGTGCGGACTCGCAGACAAACGTTCCGTCGATCTACGCGGTCGGTGACGTTACGAACAGGGCCAATCTGACCCCGGTCGCCATCCGCGAAGGGCATGCCTTTGCCGACTCGGTGTTCGGCAACAAGCCCTGGACAGTCGATCACAGCCTGATTGCGACTGCCGTGTTCTCTCAGCCCGAAATGGGAACGGTCGGTCTGACACAGGACCAGGCGCTGGAGCGAACGCCCAACCTGGATATCTACAAGTCCACTTTCCGGCCCATGAAGCACACCCTGTCCGGCCGCGACGAAAAGATGCTCATGAAAATGATCGTCGATGCCGACACCCAGAAGGTTCTGGGGGTGCATGTGGTTGGTCCGGACGCCGGTGAATTGGCGCAGATTCTCGGCGTGACCTTGCAGATGGGCGCTACCAAAGCCGATTTCGACCGGACGATTGCCGTTCATCCGACGGCGGCCGAAGAACTCGTGACCATGCGCGAGCCGACCGAACAGCTGCGCGGCTAGCCACTGCTTCCGCGTCAGGGAAACCGGACCTGGAAGCGGGTCCGGTTTTCGTTTGTCTATCCGTGCGCTTTTTTCAGCTCTTCCGTTGGAGCAGGAACATCGCCGGCCAGTTCGGCTGTCCATGCGCCCTTAGCTGCGGGCGTTTCGGAAAAAAAGGAAAAACGGCTGCGGCCGAGTGCTTTGGAATGATAGAGCGCCGCGTCGGAGAAGCCGACGAGTTGCTCCGGATCGCGGCCGTCTTCAGGTGCTCTTGCGATACCGATGCTGAGCCCGACCGCGGTCTGTTTGCCGGCGGAAAGCTCCACCGGTTCCTGGGCCGAGGCAATCAGCCTGTCGCAAAGGGCCTTCAGGTGCGACCTTGTCGTCTCCTTCCTGTAGATGACCATGAATTCGTCGCCACCGATCCGGCAGACGAGCCCCTGCCGTCCAACACCGGCATTCAGCCGCTCGGCGATGGTCTTGATCACGGTGTCACCCGCTGCGTGTCCGAAGGTGTCGTTCACGGACTTGAACTTGTCGAGGTCGCAATGAAGAACGGCAAAGCGTTTTTCCGGCAACTCCTTGGCGGATGAATCGAGCACCCTGTTGAACAACAGCCGGTTGCCAAGACCAGAAAGCGTGTCGTGAAGGGCAAGATACCGGTTTTGCTGTTCGCTGGCCTGCAGAGACGTCGTCAGGCGGCCGATCCGCCACGCGATACCAAAGGCAAGCGTGCCAAGCGCAACGCTCAAGATGGCGATCACGGGAATAATCGTCGGCCAGATCGAGGCCGTGGCGGATTCGCTCTTCCACCGGAATACGCCGATCGCTGTGTCCGATTGATCTGAAATCAGATGAAACGGTCCATCAAGCGGCGAGGGAACGCTTTCGTGGAAACTGAAGGCACGAAATGCGGGCTGCGCATTCAGCTTCTTCTGCAGCGCATCGTCGATGAAGAATGCGGACAGGAGGATCGTGGGTGCGCCATCGGGCAGTGTCGTCTCGTACCGGTCGGGCATGACCGGCATGGCGCCGTAAAGAGCAGGCTTCCCGTCAATGCGCACGAAGCCCATCATGGCAAATGCGCCCGCGTCGAGATCCTGCAGCGACCGGTGACCGAACCCGCCCGGCACACGAACCCGGTTGAGCATGAATTTTGTGGTCAGTTCGTCAACCACAGGCTCCAGTTCCGGAGTCTCTGAAAGAGGACGCATCACGATATGCGTGTAGTCTTCGAAGGACTCTGCGAGGACGTGCCGGTCGCCGGAAATCAGCATCAGCTTGTCGTGCCGGTAGTTGGTCCACAGCGCATCGAAAGTCTCCCGGGCAAATTCGGGATCAAAGGTTCTCACCAGCCTGTCGACTGACTTGTCCGATGAGGCAACGCCGATCTGTTCCCGGATGATCGTGATTTGCTGGTCGGCGACGACACTGCGGAACAGACGCTCTTCATTGGCGATGGTCTGTTGCATCGACGCGCGGGTCGCGACGAAACCGACGAAGAGCAGGGATACCGACGTGACCGCAATCAGAAGGCCTGCCAGCACAAACGCCAGGCGCGAGATGTGCTGTCTGGCGAGCTTTGGCGCCTGATCGCTGTATCGTCTCCGGAATTCGCCCAAGTTGTGAACTCTTCGTCTGCTACATCAGGTTTAGTTTTCGGTAGTGATGCGAGAGACGAATAAAGACCAAATTGATTAATATCGGGTGCGAATATTTGTAAAAGAGATAAATTGTTCTTGAGCTATTGTGACTGACGCAGACGGGTATGGTCGTTTTATCAATCTCGGGAGTCACCACACGCATCTTGAGCAGATAAATTCTGAAAGTTCGAAGACAATCAGAGGATTAACTTGCTTTGGCGCGCGTGTCCGCAGTCCCATGGGTATCGCTCGCGTCAAGATATGGCGGTAACGCAAACTCGACCGTGTCCCGGCCGTTTTCCTTTGCCCGGTAAAGGGCCAGGTCCGCCAGCCTTATCAGGTCCTTGTCGTTCAACCCGCATTCGGGTGCCGTGGCAATTCCGACGCTGACGCCGATCTCAACGCTGTTGCCACCACCGATTTCGATCGGAACCGACATGGACTTCCGAAGGTTTTCGGCAATGTCCTCAAGTTCGTTCGCGTTTTCGTATTTTGTCACCAGAACGATGAATTCGTCTCCACCGATCCGGCAGACGACCGAGTCCTTGCTGAAGTGCCGTTTGAATCGGTCTGCGACGCAACAAAGGACCCTGTCTCCGGCTTCGTGGCCAAAAGTATCGTTGATGGGTTTGAACCGGTCGAGATCGCAGGCGAACAGCGCAAAGCCCTTGTCCGGTAGACTGTCGATCGAATAGGCAAGGCGGTCGGAGAAGTGGTGCCGGTTCGGCAAACCCGTGAGCGCATCGTGGTTTGCGAAATGATGGTTCTTGCGCTCGCTCTCCTCGAGCTGTGATGACAGGCGGCTGATTTTCGCGGCGGCGGCAAAGGCGACGGTCGAGATGATCACGGTCATCAGGAGAATGAGCGGGAGAGCCATCAGCCAGATCTGCTGCCCGGGTTTTTTCTGGCTCCAGCGGAAAAAGCCGAGGACCGTGCCATCGGCGGCCGTGACAAGATGATTGGTAGGATGATCGCGCTCCGGTTCACCCCAAGTGAAGCGCAGATCGCTGTAGTTGAGGCTGTCGTTCAGTTCGGCGACCATGAGGTCATCGATATAGACGGCATTTATGAGAACGGCAGGGTAATCGTCGCGCATGTCAACGTCGCCATAGTCCGGAAGAACCGGGACTGCAACAAGAAGGGCAGGTTGCCCGTCGACAACGGCAAACTCGGAATTTGTCACCTCCAGAAGAATGGACTGGGGCAGGTACCAGTTGGCGAACGCCGAGTTCGATTGCCGCTTTCGCTCGGCGAATGTCGCGCGCGTGCGTTCGGCCAGCGCACGAATGACAGGCGCCGCCTCTGTTGTTTGTGCCGGGAACCGGATGTGGTCCTCAACGGCCTGTGCAATCAGGGTGCCGTCCGCGGCAACGACAAAGGTTCTTTCCAGATCGAACGTTTCCCAAAGGGCGAGAACGATCTGCTCCTTGAGGAAATCGCGATCGATAGGCTTCTGGAGGGCGGTAAAGGTTTCGTCCCATTGAGCGAGGTCGAACTGGTCGATCGCAATCATTTGCGTGTAGTTGCCGAGGTTGCCGGAAAAGCGGAGCTTTTCGCTATCTAGCGACCGCCGGTCGGCTTCGACCCAGGCAAGATGCGCAATGAATGTCAGCGAAGCGGCAGACATCGCGATCAAAAGCGCCGCCAGGCCGTAGATCCAAAGCTTGATCTGACGTCCAGTCGCCGACCTTACGGCATCCCCGTCCGGGGCAGCACTGGCCTTTCCCGTACCTCCAATCACGGCGAACACCCTCCTCAATCCAACGAACTGGATAGCAGAGCGAACTTAACGTCAGCTTTTGAACTTCGGATTTTCGGCGGAAACTCAATTCAAAATGCCAAGTGCCTTAACGAAGCGTTCTATTTCGTCCTCTGAATTGAACGCGTGCAGAGAGGCTCGGACAACGGAATCGAGCCCCCTGTGCGGCAGGTCAATCTGTGCGGAGGTTCCCTTGCTGACCGAAACGTTGATGTGTGCCGAAGACAGTCTCGCCTGGGTCTGCGCGGGCGTTTCCCCCTCCAGGGCGAAGGTAACGATTCCGCCCTTGCGGGCACCCTTGTCGTGAAGTGTCACGCCTTTTACGGCGGAGAGCTCCGAACGAAGTTGCGCCCCGAGTGCGCAGATCCGGTTGCCGATGCGTTCCATGCCGTAGCCGATGGCGTAACTGACAGCGACACCCAGTCCGATCTGACCCGCCACGTATCGTTCCCAGGTTTCGAAGCGCATGGCGTGCGGGACAAGTTCATAGCTGTTGTCATCCAGCCAGTTTGCAGACTGAAGGTCGATGAAAGGCGGTTCGATCTGGTCCAGAACATCATCGCTGACATAAAGGAACCCCGTGCCCCTCGGTCCGCGAAGGTACTTGCGTCCCGTTCCAGAGAGCATGTGGCAGCCAATTTCGCCGACATTCACGGGAATCTGGCCCGCCGACTGGCAGGCGTCCAGAAGATAGAGAAGCTTTGCGGAACGGGCGATTTCACCAACCTCTTCTGCCGGATTGATCAGGCCGGAGAATGTCGGGATATGCGTCAGCGCGATCAGGCGCGTCCTGGGCGTGATCGCGGATTTCAACGCGGCAAGGTCGATCTGACCGCTTTCATCGTCCTCGATAAGATCGATCTCGATATTCTTGCGTCGTTTCATCTGCAAAAAGGCGACGTAGTTCGAGACATACTCCGCACGCCCGGTGATGATCCGGTCTCCCGCGCGAAAGTCGATGCCGTAGAACGCCATGTCCCAGGCGCGGGTGGCGTTTTCGATATAGGCGATCTCGTGCGGCTTGCAGCCGACAAGGGCGGCAAGGCTCGTGTAAAATGCGGCCATCCCGCTGCTGTTTGCGCTTGCCGCTTCATAACCGCCGAGCGTTGCCTCGAGGTCGAGGTGCTGCTTGACGGCATCAAGCGCTGGCCGCAAGGCGAGGCCGGTACCGGCATTGTTAAAGTGGATCAGTTGCCCTAAACCGGGCGTGTCTTCCCGCATGGCCGCGACATCTTTTTGGGAAAGGGATGGAACAATCATGATGACCTTCGGCTTCGCGTTATCGGCATTCCACAGATCCGAGACCTGCACTCAATGACGATCACATATTTTGGATATGGTTCCCTCGTCAATGCCGACACGATCCCGGCCGACGCAAGTGTCACTCCAGGCACGCTTCACGGATGGATGAGAGAGTGGCGAGTGTGCGGCATGGGTGAGGACGGGCAGGGCCGCTGCGCCTTGAGCGTGCGCGAAGCGCCGGGCCGCGAGATCCGGGGCGTGATGGTGCGCGAACCCCGGTCCCGGCTGAAGGATCTGGAAAAGCGGGAAAAGAGATACCGCAAGGTCGAGGCTGTGGGCGATGCGTTCCGCTGCGACGCTGAGCGAACAAGCGGACCGGGCGACCTTTTTGTCTTTGTCGGTTCAGATGAACACAGTCGATGGGGCACGGACACGCATCCGATCCTGCAAAGCTATCTGGACTGTGTCCTGGCAGGGTTTTTCAGGCTCTGGGGCGAGGAGGGCATCGAGCACTTTCTCGATACCACTGATGGATGGCATGTGCCGGTTCTGCGAGACCGCGAAAGCCCCGCTTATCCGCGCGCTGTCGTTTTGCCGGATCGTCTTCGCCAGATAATCGATGCAGCCACCGCATCCAGGAACCTGACTTATATCGATGCTCCGGCGCGCAGCCGATGAACGGTTGCCCATCAGGCGATGAGCCCGTGGAGCAGGGCGCCCGCGAGATAGGCGATACCGGCGGCGCAAAGACCAATGCCGGTCGTCTCCAGTCCGGACACGATCCAGGACTTTGTCGACCAGCGCGCCTTGATCGAACCGATGAGAAAGAAGGCGAGCGCGGTCAGGACGGTAGTTTGCATCTCTGACGAACGCGACCCGAAAAGAAAGGGCAGCAGCGGAAGGCTGCCGCAGACCAGAAACGCCGTGAAAGTTGCCAGGGCCGCCTTGACCGGAGACCGCGCCGTGGAGCTTAGCCCGTACTCAGCCTGCATCATCGTCTCGATCCATGTGGCCTTGTTCGAGGTCACCAACCGGACGATTTCATCCAGATCTGCACCGCTGAAGCCCTTCGATCCGAAGATCTGCCTGATCTCTTCCCGCTCACCTTCCGGCGCGAGTGCGATGTGCTTTTCTTCGATGGACAACAGGCGGGCGTAGTCCTCCTCTTCGGATTTCGTTCCGCTGTAGTTGGCCGCCGCCATGGAAAAGCCATCGGCCAGCAGGTTTGCGATGCCGAGGATCAGGATCGTCTTTGCCGAGAGAGCCGCGCCGACCGCACCGGCAACGATTGCGAATGTGGTGACGGCGCCGTCGATTCCGCCGTAGATCCAGTCCCTGAGATAGCTGGCTGGGGGCTTTCCGGAGAGCCTGGACGCGATGTCATCGGGTCTGTGGCTGTGCTCCAGTCTTGGAGTTGGCATGAGACTGTCCTATCTTGTCGCAAGCAAATGGTGACGCGCGAGACCCGGCGCCGCCATGATCCCGGTCAAGGCCGAATTTTTCCGTGTCTTTCACCAAGACGGCCTGCGCGCCGGGTGCCTGACCAAAATTGCCGGATTGAACGGTGGCGCTTGCGCCCAACGGCGTGTATAACGCCGCACGTTTGCTGTCGTTTGGCAATCGAAAACCAATGAAAATGTCTCGGACGGCGCACTACCGTGAGAGAAATTGCGCACGTCCTGTAGGAGTAGGAAAAATGGCGGAGAAGTGGAGCCCGGAGACTTGGAGATCGAAACCGATCTTGCAGGTCCCGGAATACCAGGATCAAGAGGCTTTGGCGGATGTAGAGCAACGCCTGTCGACGTATCCGCCGCTTGTCTTTGCAGGGGAAGCGCGCGCATTGAAGCAGCAGCTTGCCGACGTTGCAGCGGGCAATGGTTTCCTGCTCCAGGGCGGCGACTGCGCCGAGAGTTTCGCCGAGCACCATCCCGATCACATCCGCGACTTCTTCCGCGTCTTCCTTCAGATGGCCGTTGTGCTCACATACGCCGCCAGCCAGCCGGTCATTAAGGTCGGCCGGATTGCCGGGCAATTCGCCAAGCCGCGGTCTTCCAACTTTGAAACGAAGAATGACGTCGAGCTGCCGAGCTACCGCGGTGACATCATCAACGACATCAACTTCAGCCCTGACAGCCGGATCCCGGACCCGAGCCGGATGGCGATGGCCTATCGTCAGTCCGCCGCGACGCTCAACCTGCTGCGCGCATTCGCGCAGGGCGGTTTTGCGAACCTTGATCAGGTGCACCAGTGGATGCTCGGTTTCATCACCGACAGCCCGCAGGGACACCGCTACAAGGAACTGGCCGACCGCATCACCGAAGCGCTTGCCTTCATGCGTGCCTGCGGCATCAGTTCAGAAAACGTTCCGCAGATGCGCGGCACCGATTTCTTCACCAGCCACGAGGCACTGCTTCTTGGCTACGAAGAGGCCCTGACACGCGTGGATTCCACCTCTGGCGAATGGTACGCGACGTCCGGCCATATGCTCTGGATCGGTGACAGGACACGCCAGCCGGACCATGCGCATGTCGAATTCTTCCGCGGCATCAAGAACCCGATTGGCCTGAAATGTGGTCCGTCCCTGACGCCGGATGGCCTGCTTGAGCTGATCGACATTCTCAATCCGGAAAACGAACCCGGGCGGCTGACGCTGATTGCCCGGTTCGGATCGGACAAGGTGTTTGATCATCTGCCGCAGCTTGTTCGCGCCGTCGAGCGCGAAGGCAAGTCTGTGATCTGGTCATGCGACCCGATGCACGGCAACACGATCACGGCGGGCGGATACAAGACGCGTCCGTTTGACCGCATCCTGAAAGAGGTGGAATCCTTCTTCGAAGTCCACCGGGCCGAGGGGACCCATGCAGGGGGTGTCCATGTCGAGATGACCGGGCGGAACGTGACCGAGTGCACCGGCGGGGCGCACGCCCTGACGGCCGAGCAACTCGGTGACCGCTACCACACCCATTGCGATCCGCGCCTCAACGCGGACCAGGCTCTGGAACTGGCATTCCTGATTGCGGAAAACCTCAAGAAGGAACGCGATGGCCGTCAGGCAACACCGATTGCGGCAAGTGCATAAAATCCACGAGCCAGTGGTCACCGAACGTTAACCAAAAAGGCGGCTTTTGCCGCCTTTTTAGGTAATTTGGACAGTCGTTTTCGCATTAGGTAAGCCACATTTAACGCTCGCGCCCCATATCTGAGGAACAGCAAATTTTCCGGAGGAGACGCAAGGGTGCGCGAGAAGTGGGATCTGTCCAGAATTTCCTGCCTGATTGCAGATGACAATCCGCATATGCGTACGATCCTGCGCTCTGTTCTGACAGGGTTTGGCATTCGCTCGATCTTCGAAGCGAGCGATGGCGCTGAAGCGCTCGAACTCGTCGTCGACCGGAAGCCGGACGTTGTCCTTCTGGATTGGGTCATGAACCCGTTCGGCGGAAGCGAGTTCCTGCGAATCCTGCGCGGCGACCGGGATCCGGTCATTTCAACCATTCCCGTGCTCGTCATCTCTGCCCATGCGAACCGGGCAACGATCATGGAAGCCATCAGCATCGGCGTCCACGGCTTCGTTGCCAAACCGATCGCGCCGGCGATCCTTTACCGGCACATAGGCGAAATCCTCGAACGGCAGGACATGAACGGCCGCTCGAAGGGGATCATGGGTCTCGGTTCACAGAAGCCGACACGCAAGCTAAACATTGCCGATGTGCAGCAGCCGCCGGGTGAAGGGCTTGCCGAAGCCGGGTCCGAAGGCGAAGATGACGCCGGTCTCGCGCTGCTTTGAGCGGCTCAGATGCGCTCGAATTGATGTCTTCCAACGCGTTTTTCAGGCGACAGCAATCTGCTTCCGGCTAATCCGATTTGAATGATTGCAACGGGACCTTCTTGCCGCTAAATCAGCAGGAACCTCTTTTCCTGGAACAGGTTCCATGATTTCCGATCACTTCAGACTGGCTGTCGCGCAGCTTAATCCCACGCTCGGAGACGTTTCCGGGAACGCAAAACTTGTCCGTGAAGCCAGGCGGGAGGCTGCGGAAGGAGGCGCGCACATCGTGCTGTCCTCCGAACTCATCCTGTCGGGATATCCGCCGGAAGATCTGGTGCTCAAGCCTGCCTTTGTCCGCAAATGCATGGACGCGGCCAGGGAACTGGCGGCCGAGACCGCGGACGGTGGCCCGGCGCTCGTGATCGGGACACCCTGGCGGGCCGAAGACGGCAAGGTGTTCAATGCGGTGCTGCTGCTGGACGGCGGTGAGATCCGCGCTGTCCGCTACAAGTACGACCTGCCCAATTACAGCGTGTTCGACGAGAAACGTGTTTTTGCCGCCGGGCCGCTGCCCGGACCGGTCGACTTTCGCGGGGTGCGGATCGGTCTGCCTGTCTGCGAGGATATCTGGAACGACGAGGTGTGCGAATGCCTTGAGGAAACGGGCGCGGAACTCCTGCTGGTTCCGAACGGATCGCCTTACTGGGTCAATCGTGCCGAAGAACGACTGCAGATCGTGGTTTCGCGCGTTGTTGAAACCGGCTTGCCTCTTGTCTACTGCAACCAGGTCGGCGGGCAGGATGAGCTGGTCTTTGATGGCGGGTCCTTCGCGCTTCAGGCGGACCGCACCCTTGCATTTCAGATGACGCAGTTCGAAACATCCCTTTCATTCAGCAATTGGCGCCGTGACGGCGAAACATGGGTCTGCGAAACCGGTGACGTCGAGAAGCTGCCGGATCTGGACGAAGCCAACTGGCGCGCCTGCGTCATGGGTCTTGGCGACTACGTCAACAAGAACGGATTTCCCGGTGTCGTTCTCGGCCTCTCGGGGGGGATCGATTCCGCGATCTGCGCCGCCATGGCCGTCGACGCCCTTGGCGCTGAACGCGTCCATGCGATCATGCTGCCCTACAGATACACCTCCGGGGAGAGCATAGCGGACGCTGCCGCATGCGCATCCGCGCTGGGCATCCGCTATGACACCGTGCCGATTGCCGAACCTGTTGAAGGTTTCAGGTCCGCACTGGGCGGACTGTTTGAGGGAACGGAAGAGGATACGACAGAGGAAAACCTGCAGTCGCGCGCGCGCGGTGTGATCTTGATGGCTGTGTCGAATAAGTTCGGCCGGATGGTGATGACCACCGGCAACAAGTCGGAAATGTCCATCGGTTATGCGACCTTGTACGGCGACATGAACGGTGGCTACAACCCGATCAAGGACCTTTACAAGACGCAGGTCTATCACCTTGCCGCATGGCGGAACGCCAACGCGCTTTCGGGACTGCGCGGGCCGGAAGGGGAGGTGATCCCGTCCAACATCATCACCAAGGTGCCGACGGCCGAGCTCAGGGAAAACCAGACGGACCAGGATTCCCTGCCGCCCTATGACGTGCTCGACGACATACTGGAATGCCTTGTGGAGGAGGAAATGTCCGTCAGCGAGATCGAGAAGCGCGGACACGACAGGGCTCTGATTCACAGGATCGAGCATTTGCTCTATATTGCTGAATACAAACGGCGTCAGGCACCTCCAGGCGTCAAGATAACGGAGCGGAATTTCGGAAAAGACCGCCGTTATCCAATCACGAACCGGTTCCGGGATCGCACTTAAGGCCATACCGGAGCCGTTCCCTTTCCTTCGGGCCCGTTTCGGGCACTCGGCTTGGCGTATATGTCCTATTTTGCTTTCCTGCGCGACAATGCGCGCTGGCTGTCCGCGAGTTATTTGCTCGCCACGTTTTCCGGTTTTGGCCAGACGTTCTTCATTTCGCTGTCCGCGGGAGATCTGCGCGCTGAATTCGGTCTTAGCCACGGCGACCTGGGCATGCTTTACATGCTGGCGACGCTCGGTAGCGCGCTTACGCTGCCTTACGTCGGCAAGAGCCTCGATCACTTTCCGGCGCAGAAAATCGCGATGGTCGTGGTCGTCAGTTTCGCCCTGTTTTGTATTGCCCTGGCGAACGCCTTCGCCGTTTGGATGGTGGCACTGGCCTTTTATGGCTTGCGCCTGTGCGGCCAGGGAATGATGACCCACACCTCGGTCACCACGGCAGGGCGGTGGTTCTCCGCACAGCGGGGCCGGGCGGTCTCGATTGCGATGCTCGGCTTTCCGACGGCCGAGGCGATCTTCCCGTTCTGCTTTGTCCTGTTGAGCGGTGTGATCGGCTGGCGCGGTGCCTGGTATGTCGCCGCGCTTGTTCTGGTCTGTGTTGCGCTTCCGGTCCTGTTCTGGTTGCTGGCGAAGGACCGCATCCCGTCAAAGGCGGAAGTCGCTTCGCTCAAGGTGGAGGGCAGGCAGTGGACGCGCGGCGAAGTGTTCCGCGATCCCCGGTTCTGGCTCGTGTCCTGCGGCATCAACGCGCCCGCTTTCATCGGCACCGCGATCCTGTTTCACCAGGTTTACCTGGTGGAGTTGCGCGGCTGGTCGCTGGAGATTTTTGTCAGCGCGTTCCTGTTCATGGCCGGAGGTGTCGTGGCAGCCTCGCTGCTGATCGGTCCACTGATCGACAGGTACTCGGCAAGAAAGCTGCTGCCTTATACGCTCCTGCCGCTGTGTGTCGCCTGTTTTGTTCTTGCCAACGTGCATGCACAGGTGGCCGCATTTGTCTTTCTCGGCCTTGTGGGGATCGGCAACGGTTTCAATGGAACACTCGTCGGCTCCTTCTGGCCGGAAGTCTACGGCACGCGCAACATGGGTGCGATTCGCGCCATGGCCTTTTCCATCATGGTCTTTGCCTCGGCTGCCGGGCCATTTCTGGTCGGCTGGCTGATCGATGTCGGCGTATCTCTGGATGTTCAGATCATGGGCATGGGTCTTTATTGCCTTGTTTTTGTCGTGATCCTGTCCCTGATGGCACGCGCCTATCGCGCAAGGCAGGCTGGTTTGGACTGACGGCACTTTTTGGTTGCCGTCCTCCCTTTCAGAAGCTAACTCAGGCGCCATGACTGTCACTGTTCGTTTCGCGCCGTCACCGACCGGCCACATCCACATCGGCAACAGCCGTCCTGCGCTCTTCAACTGGCTCTTTGCCCGGAAGGAGAATGGCCGTTTCATCCTGCGTTTCGACGACACCGACCTCGAACGCTCGAAAGCCGAATACGCGGAGTCTATCGAGAAGGATCTGCGCTGGCTGGGCATTGAACCGGACGTGATTGAACGCCAGTCCGAACGGGTGCCAAGTTATGACGCCGCAGCGCAAAAACTGAAGGACGCCGGACTTCTTTATCCCTGCTATGAAACACCGGATGAGCTTGACCGGCGTCGCTCGCGCCAGCGGGCGCTTGGCCGCCCTCCGGTCTATGACCGCGCCGGGCTGAAACAGACCGCGGAAGAGCGTGCCGCGTTCGAGGCCGAAGGCCGGAAGGCTCACTGGCGCTTCGTTCTGCCCAACCACGATGGCGACCCCTTTGAAACGAAGCGGACGGACGTTACCTGGCATGATCTGTGCCGGGGCAGTCAGTCTGTCGATCTGGCATCTCTGTCCGATCCGGTGCTGATCCGTGCGGACGGCACATATCTCTACACTTTGCCGTCGATTGTCGATGACATCGACATGGGCGTGACGCACGTGATCCGCGGTGAGGATCATGTCGCCAATACGGGTGTCCAGATCGCCATCTTCGAGGCGCTTGGAGCAAGCGCCCCGGCTTTCGGCCATCACAACCTGCTGACAACGCGCGACGGTGAGGGCCTTTCCAAGCGCAAGGGAGCACTGTCTATCGGCTCCTTGAGAGAGGCCGGGCTGGAACCGATGTCGGTCGCTTCACTGGCGGTCCTGACGGGGACAAGCCAGGCAGTGGAACCACTTCCCGACATGGACGCGCTCGTTGAAAAGTTCGATCTTTCCAGCGTCTCAAGATCGTCGGCAAAATTCGATCCCGAAGAACTCAAGAGCCTCAATGCACGGCTGGTGCACGATCTGCCCTTTGAAGCAGTCAGGGAGCGCCTGTCCGAAATGGATGTCGGCGGCGGTGCCGGTTTCTGGGAAACGGTGCGCGGCAACTGCGAGATTGTCCGCGACGCATTGCTTTACTGGAGTGTCGTCACGGGGCCAGTCACCGCGCGTGTCGATGAGGAAGACCGCGAATTCATCGCGCAAGCCAGAGAACTGTTCCCGGACGGTGACGTCTCCGAGGAAACCTGGGGTGTGTGGACAGCGGCCTTGAAGTCGGAAACCGGCCGGAAGGGGCGAGGCTTGTTCATGCCCTTGCGGCGTGCGCTGACCGGTATGGATCACGGTCCTGACATGAAGATGCTGCTGCCCCTTATTGGGCGACATAATAGTCTGGACCGACTACCCTGACCGGAGCCGAAGTTTCGGGCATTGGACGAAAGCCCTGATCGTCGGATTTGAAGACAGGCGAAACCGAAACGGCTTCGATCTCGTCTGCTTCCTTCTGCTTGCGGAGCGAAAGCAGGGGGAATTCACCATCCGAGACTGCGACAGGCTGAGCCCCGCTTGCATCGGACGAATTGCGTTCCGTCGAGAGAAAGGCGGCAACCTTCGTCACGTCAAATCCCTTCTCGAGATTGAACAGCGTGCCCGGATCTTCGTATCTCGGCAATTGCGACGAGTTCAGTGGAAGCCTTGAAAGGATTGCCGGCGCTTTGTCCGCCTCTTCGAACGTATTGCCCTGACTGGGCTGAATTGCACGGTTCGGAAGGCCTGAACTGATGTCGGAAAAGAACAGGCGTCCGCCGGACGATACGCTGACTTCGGACCACGCGGATTTCGATTTCGATTTCCCTGTCAGCCGGCAGCTGCATCCTTCGACGAATTCGGACTTGTATCTGAACGCGAATGGCTGCTCGGCATAAGGAATGCCGGCCAGTGACATCATTTGCGACTGGTCTCCGCCCGGGTTCCGGTAGACGTAGAGTTCGGTCGGGGCTGCCGGGCAGATCTCGTTGCAACGGGCGGCATCATTCACGAACTGGCTCTTGTCAGTTGAAAAGCTCACCGGAAAGAAATAGCCGTCGCAGGTGCGCACGCACAGCGTCCTGAAAACGCCGCCGGAGGGAAGTTTCGGGCGCGAGACATCCGAGCGCCTCTCTCTTCTGACGGTTGCAATCTCGCGGTCACCGGTCCGGGCTGCGGTTTGCTCCACCTGCGGTCCGGCGTTGAAGAGCCGGGAAAAGAACGATCGCTCCTTCGGCTGGTCCGAATTCGACTGCGCGTTCGCCTGCCGGTTTCGCGCCGGTGCGTTGCAGTCTTGCCTGTCAAGCGCCGCGCGCACCTGCCGGATCCGTTTCGTGTTCTTGACCGATGCGCCTCCACCGGATCGCTTGAGCTGACGCTCGATCGCGGCCAGATTGGAGTTCATACGTTTGAGTTTGCTGTTGAGGTCCCTGCATTTCGCGTTGCCGTTTTGCGCGCATCCGAAATGTCTGGCATCGCGCGAGGCCGCTGCGATCGCCTTTTCCTGCTGCCGTTTTGCTTTCGACCATTTGCGTGCGGCGGCTGACTGGGATCCGCCCGACGATTCCAGCTTCCGCAATTCTGACTTCAGGGCAGAGCAACTCGCTGCGTACACGGCATGGGATGGCAACAGCAGCGCTGTCGCAATAAAGACCGCCCGCACCAGTCGAATGGATTTGGCTCTTTTCTGACGCCGCATCGCTTGTCCCCGGCAGTTCAGCCTTCACGCCGAACCGTTATTACCCACTGAAGTATCATCCTTGTTGCCATCAATAGCAATGAAAGCGCTCACGTTAGGTTAATGCTGCGCGGACAAGATCAGGTTCGGTTTCAGGCACCGTCGCGCTCGCGGACAGCGCGATGGAGATGATCGAATATGTCGGCGAGCACTTGCTTCTGTTCGCTCGTCAGCGCGCTTTGAAGGTCCTCGGAGTAGGCAAGCGCCTTCGGAATGATGTCTTCGTAAAGTGAAATCCCCGCCGGAGCCAGTCTCAGCGCTTGCTCGCGCATGTCGTTCGGATTCTTGTCGCGAGCGATAAAACTGCGCTTTTCCAGCGCTGCAACGGCTCGACTGACCTTGGTCTTGTGCATCGACGTCGCCGTGCTGATATCGCGCGCCGTCATGACTTCGTGCTCACCAAGCGTTGCGATCACGCGCCACTCCGGAATACCGATGCCGTATTTCTCCGCGTAAATTTTCGAAAAGGAGCGGCTGACGGTCTCGGCAAGGTGATTGAGCTGATAGGGCAGGAAGCGGCTGAGTTTCAGAATCGGCCGGTCACTTGCACCGTTCGAAATCGTCCGGGTGTCGGAACCTGTTTTGCGCGACATGATGTATTCCAGCCCTGCAATCTGTCATCCGCCAAATCCCGATGGCAGAAATCCATGCCGTGTTCCGGCCACTTTGTGTCACTAGCAAGTATAACCGATCAAGCTGCGGGTGAAAGACAACCAGCGCTGCTTCGAAAATCGTTCAACATTGGAGCCAAAATTTACACAGAGCTTCGGCTGTCCAAGTCTTGGAGTGGACGAATTGGCGGACCTATCTGTTGATAAATAAGGAATAGTTAAGGAATGCAGGCGTGAAAAATTGCGAATCAGAGATGGAAACTGAGACGCTGCAGTCAACAGGGAAGTGGTGTGTGGCAGTTCGAATATTCCTGGAAGTCAACCAGACAGCTGGCATGAAAGCGAGGCCGCAATGACGGACAATTCGAAAAACTCCGAAAAATCCAAAGGAGCGAATGAACGGTTCGAGGAACTGGGTCGCGGTTGCTACGCCTACAGCTCCGACGGTTGCTCCAGCACGGGGGTCATCGTCGGTGAGCGCGGTGTCCTGATCGTCGATGCCCAGGCAACACCGGAACAGGCCGAGCGGGTGCTGGAGAAAATCCGCACCGTGACGGACAAGCCTGTCAGGCAGGTGGTTCTGACGCACTTCCACGCGGACACTTCGCTAGGGGCGGGCGCATTCGAGGCCGGCGAGACTGTCGCTTCCGACCTGACAAAGCGGATGATGGACACACGCGGTGCGGAAGAAATCCTGGTGGCCCGGGAACGGGTTCCTGATCTCTTTGCCGGGCTGCCGGCATCCACGACCGTAAGTCTTCCGAGCATGACCATCGCGTCGTCGATGTCGATCGATCTGGGTGGCATTGATGTCCGTCTCATGCATCTGGGGCGTGGCCACACCACGGGAGATCTCGTGGTCTGGGTGCCTGGCAGTGCGGTCATGTTCACCGGGGACCTCGTGCAGACATCTGCGGTTCCCTATTGCGGCGATGCCCACCTGTCCGACTGGACCAGAGCGCTTGACCGGATCGCGGCATTCCGTCCCACAACGCTCATGCCAGGCAGAGGCAAGTCCGCCATCGGCGCAACGGCTGTTGCGCAGGCGATTGAAAACACACGCGACTTCGTCACAACCTTGCGGGACGCTGCTGCGGCATGCGTGGAGCAGAATCTCGGGCTTAAAGACACTTTTGCAGCAGTGAGTGACGCGCTGGGTTCACAGTTCGGGTCGAAAGCGGACTTCGAACTCAACCTGCCGATCAATGTTGCCCGCGCCTACGACGAGGCGCTGGGGCTGGACCAGCCGCAAATCTGGACGCGTGAACGATGCGCCGATCTGAGGGATGCTCTGAGTGGGGTCGAACCGATCCCGCAAGCTGTCGAGGAAGACGGCGAAGTGGCGTCAGAGCTTCCTGAAAATCCGGTCGACAGGGCAGCCTCCGAGCTTGTTTCAGACAATGATTTCGCCGCGTCGCTTCTGGAACGCGACGCCGAAGACGCGCAAATTGAGGAAGAGCCGCTTGACCTGTCCTCGGAGGACATCGTCCGGCTTGGCGACGACGAAGCACAGAGCGGTTCGAGCGATGACGAAGACGTCAAGGAAGCGCCTGAGCCGAAAGTCCTTATGGAGGCTGCCCGATAAGCGGGACGCATCCAGTCGGTAACGAAAGCAAACTCGTTGAAACGCATGCCTCCCGGGGCGTGCGTTTTGTTTAGAGGCCTGACGGAAGGCTTGCTTGATTGAACCGGCATCGTCACCACATGTCAGTCCGATCTGCATTCGGAGGTAAATCGATGCGTTTTTCACTTGCCGGAGTTCTCGCGCTCGCTATCGGCATGCTTCTGGCGGCACCGGCTTTTTCGGCTGATGAGCCGGACCTGATATTCAAGAAATCGACCGTCTGGAAGTTTTTGACCCCTGATCACAAACTGGCAACCTACGCCATCGATGATCCCCTTGTGGACGGTGTCGCCTGCCATTTCACAGTCCCGGAAAAGGGCGGTGTATCCGGTTGGCTGGGTGTTGCGGAGGAAGTCTCCGACGTTTCGCTGGCTTGCCGGCAGGTTGGCCCCGTCACCATCAAGGAGAATTTCGAGCAGGGTGAGGAAATGTTTCGCCAGCGGAGGTCGCTGGTTTTCAAGAAGATGCAGATCGTGCGCGGCTGCGATGTGGAGCGGAACGTGCTGGTCTACCTCGTTTATTCGGACAAGCTAATCGAAGGCAGCCCGAAAAACTCCACGTCGACCGTGCCACTCATGCCCTGGGGAGACCAGGCGCCACCCAAATGTGGTGATTACCTGACGGATTGAACGGCTCGGGGGTCTCGAAAAAGTGCACTGGGGTACGGCGCCTAGTCTGCGTCGAGAGTTTCCAGGTGCTTGGCAACAGGTAACTCGGCATCGGCGCAGAAATGCTTGTAGAGCATGGCCATCACGTCTTTGACGGGCTCGCTCGAGAGCCGGTAATAGATCGTTGTGCCTTCCCGGCGGGTCGAGACCAGCCCTTGAGCGCGCAGGAGTGAAAGCTGTTGTGAAACGGTCGGCATCCTCATGCCGGTAGCCTCTGCGAGTTCGCTGACGCAGCGCTCCTCTTCAAGTACGAGGCACATGAGAAGCAGCCTGGGGGCAGATGCCATCATCTTCAGGAAGTCGGCTGCGGATTCTGCCTTGTCTTCGAGAGCTTTATAGTCCATTTGCTGACTTTGCCAAACGCGCGTTGAAACTGCAAGTCTTGGGTAAGACCCGCTGCAAGCGGTCGAAGTTCTCCTAAATCCGGCCCGCTACGGTGACAAGTATGTTGCCGTCACCGCATCCGGTTCCGGTTGCAAGACAGATGCTTTTTTGCTGCAACTCGCCGCCAAAAGCCTTGGTCCCGTCCGTAATGGCAATCAGCGCGGCGAAGGGGCCGCCGAGAACGAGGGCCAGAAAGAGAAGGACAAAAACGCGGTTCAACATCGGGGTCTCCTGAAGGCAATCTGTATCGATTGCCCGGAGACTACGGTTCGGCGCTTGAACTGATACTGAGCGGTGCGTTCAGCGTCCGTTCAGTTTTCTAAATATTTCCAAAAACTGAATAATAACAGTTGCTTGACCGCTAAAGATTCTCCGTCATTGCTTTGCGGAGCGCCTTGAGCAGCACCTCGTCGCGGCTATAGATGTCTTTGCGGAAGTGGGTGGACCCATCCTTGTTCATCCAGGCGGTCAGGTAAGTGAGATGGACCTCGACGGGAACGACTGGCTTGATGACCGTCCGTTTCTGCGTATCCCGAATGCCTTCCCAATGCCCGGGCGTGGAGTTGTTGTCCGCCAGCAGCACATCCGCAAGCGCAAACGGGTTGGACGCCCGGATGCAGCCATGACTGTAGGCGCGTTCGGCGCGCGAGAAGAGAGACTTGGACGGCGTGTCGTGGATGTAGATGTTGAACTCGTTCGGGAACATGAACTTGATGCGCCCGAGAGCGTTGCCGTCGCCCGGATCCTGGCGCAGCCGGAAGGGAAAATTGCCACCAGAATAGCTGTTCCAGGCGACACGCGTTGCCGCCACTTCGTTGCCATCCTGAAACACTCTGATGTTCTGGCGGCTGAGCGCTGACGGGTTCTGTTTCAGCTTCGGCAGATATTCCTTCGTGGCAATCGAATAGGGCACGTTCCAGAACGGATTGATCTCGACATATTCCAACTGGTCGGAAAAGACGGGGGTCGCATGATAGGGTTTGCCGACAACGACCCGTGTTGTGTGGATCGTCTTTCCGTCCCGCACCACCTTCAGGTTCTGATCGGCGAGGTTCACGAAGACATAGAACTCGCCCAGGTAGTCGCGCATCCAGCGCCGGCGCTCCATGTTGAGCTCCATCTGGACGAGTTTGTCCTGAAGGGGGATGTTGAGGCGCGCCAGCGTGTTTTTGCCGATCACGCCGTCGGTTGCCAGACCGTTGTGCTCCTGAAAGATCTTCACCGCTTCGACGATTGCGCCGTCATAGACATCGCCGCTGTGCTCTTCGGCGCCGGGGATATCCTCTTCCATCAGGCGTGCGCGCAGGACAGAGACGCGCGGGTCCGTCATGCCGGGCTTGAGCACTTCACCCTCCGGCACGGAGGTGAAACCGCCGGTTTCCGCTTTCTGCCTGTATTGGGCGAGCCGGCGCTTCAAACGTGCATAATTGTCGGATTGCGGCGCGAGACTGTCGAGAAAGGCGCTGAAATCGACAGATTGTTCTGCGTTTTCAAAAAGGGTCTTCGGCTCCGGCCGGTCCGGAAAGAGGTTCAGGGCCCTGTTGATCTTGTTGGGTTGCACCCGTCCTGAGGACAGATGTGTCGCGTAGCGCAGGAACTGGTTGGAGAGCTCCAGGTCGAATGCTGCCCATTCCGCCGGGGTCTGCGCGGATTCGGTCTGTTGCGCCAGGCCGAGGGGATTGTAGTTGTTGGGATTGAGCGCGTGGTCGTTGGCTTCGGCCATCGCGGCGATTGCCAGGTGCGCGTTTTCCCGCAGGCCGTTCTGATCGAACCACACGGGTGCGTAGACGCGTTCATCGTAGTAGGTCCGCAGTCCTTCCGGAACGGCTTCGGAGATGGACGCCTTTATGGCAATGGCGATCGGGGTCTGAGGTTCAGGGGCGGCATTTTCGACCAAGGGGGCTTGCGTTTCTGATGACTGTGCAAAGACGCTTGCATCAAGGATTGACGCAGCGAACACGAAAGCGCCGGCCAATGCGGCAGCGTTGGAAGCCAGTTTTTTTGAACGCGGCACAAGCATGCGAAATCCCCCTCTGATTCCCTTTGGGTAAAGTCTAGTCGATGTGGGAGGATGCGCCAACGCCGCGCTTTTCCAGGTGCGGCGCAAGTCAAAATGCAGCCTTGACCGCGTGCTGCATTCCGGTCCATAAAGCGCCCATGATGACGGCCACACGGAACATCATTTCGATCACCATTATTTGCAGCTAGCGACACCGCTGGCTGTGGCCGTTCCCTCTTGGCATAACATCTCCTGAGACGGATCGCCCGGTCAGCCGGCCAGGAGACCGTTTGACATGAGCGCCGCTGAGACTGAAAAATCCAGCATATACAAAGGCTTGAAGTTCACCAATACGCTGACCCGCGAAAAGGAAGATTTCCGGGCCATCGATGACGAGAACGTGCGCCTATATGTCTGCGGCCCCACAGTCTACGACTTCGCCCATATCGGAAACGCGCGCCCCGTGATCGTGTTCGACGTGCTTTACCGCCTCCTGCGGCACGTCTATGGACCGGGCCACGTCACCTATGCACGCAACATCACTGATGTGGATGACAAGATCAACGCCCGCGCGTTGCGGGATCATCCGGAGCTGCCGCTCAACGATGCGATCGCCCGGGTCACTCAAAGAACGGCGGATCAGTTCCACAAGGACATTGAGGCGCTGAATGTGCTTCCGCCCGATCATGAGCCGCGGGCGACCCAGCACATTGACGGGATGATCGAAATGATCCGCCTGCTGATCGATAAGGGGCATGCCTACCAGGCCGAGGGAGAGGTGCTCTTCGACACCGCATCCATGCCGGATTACGGCGGCCTCTCCAAACGCAAGCTGGACGAGCAGATCGCTGGTGCGCGCATTGCGGTCGATGCACACAAGAAAAACCCCGGAGACTTCGTGCTCTGGAAGCTTTCGTCCGACGAGGAACCGGGTTGGGAAAGCCCGTGGGGGCGCGGCCGTCCGGGATGGCACATCGAGTGCTCGGTCATGAGCGCGCATCACCTCGGCAAGGTGTTCGACATTCATGGCGGCGGACTTGACCTGATCTTTCCGCACCACGAGAACGAGATTGCACAGTCCTGCTGCGCGAACGACACGAAGACCATGGCCAACTATTGGATGCACAACGGTTTCCTTCAGGTGGAAGGAAAGAAAATGTCCAAGTCGGAAGGCAACTTCTTCACCATCCAGGAACTTCTTGAGACCGAGAATTTCGGCGGCCGGAAGTGGCCGGGTGAGGTCCTGCGTCTTGCCATGCTCATGACGAATTACCGCGAGCCGATCGACTTCTCGGTCCGCAAGCTTGAGGAGGCGGAAAACCTGTTGTCGAAATGGCCGGATTTGGTCGAAACGGACGCGGAGCCGTCGCCCGAGGTTCTGGAAGCGCTGAAGGACGATCTGAACACCTCTGCGGCGATCCAGGCGCTTCACGCGTTGGCCGGTGAGGCTTCGAGAGACAGTGGCAAGATGGAAGTCTATTCCGCGTCTGCAGCGCTCATGGCACTGGGTCCGGTCGCAGCGGACATGAGCGGTATCGACGATGCCGCAATCGAAGCCGCGGTCACGAAACGTCTGGAGGCGCTCAAGGCCAAGGACTGGCCGGAAGCCGACCGGATTCGCGATGAACTGATGTCTCAGGGAATTCTGCTAAAGGATTCAAAAGACTCTGCAACGGGCGAACGGATAACGTCCTGGGAGGTCAAGCGATGAGCGAGACCGAAGCAACCGTCCACACGGGCGGATGCCAGTGCGGCGCGGTTCGCTTTCGCGTCGAGGGCGAACTGGGGACCGCGTCGATCTGCCATTGTCGCATGTGCCAGAAGGCCTTCGGCTCCCTTTACGCGCCGCTCGTCGGCATTCGCGCGCCCGCAACGCTGATCTGGACGAGGGGAGAGCCGAAGCGCTTCCAAAGTTCAAATCACGTGGCCCGTGGCTTCTGCCCTGAGTGTGGGACGCCGCTGACCTATGAAGCTCCCGGAGACGTCGGCATTGCGATCGGCGCCTTCGACAATCCGCACGGGATCGCTCCGGTGATCCAATACGGCGTTGAAGGCAAGCTGCCTTACACCGACGCCATGGCGGCGATTCCCGAGCGCCGGACCGAGGAAGACGTTGAGACGGCTGTCTTCCTGGACACAATTGTATCCAACCAGCATCCCGATCACGACACCGAAACCTGGCCTGCGATCCAGTCCGCCGCGCCGGTCTCGCCTGAAAAAACAAAATAGCCAGTCGAATGACGGCGAGGAAACACCCATGACCAAGGAACGCCTCTATCTGTTTGACACGACGCTGCGCGACGGCGCCCAAACCAGCGGGATCGACTTTTCGGTAAACGAGAAGATCGTGATTGCGGAGCTCCTGGAACGTCTCGGGGTCGACTATGTCGAAGGCGGGTATCCGGGCGCAAATCCCGGCGACACGGAGTTCTTCAGCCGGAAACGGACCCAAAAGGCCCTTTTCACGGCCTTTGGCATGACCAAACGGGTCGGCCGGTCCGCGTCCAACGATCCGGGATTGCAACAGGTGCTTGCGAGCAAGTCGGATGCCTGCTGCTTTGTGGCGAAGGCCTGGGACTATCACGTCGAGATCGCCCTGGGCTGCACGAACGAGGAAAACCTCGAGTCGATCCACGACACGGTTGAAGCAGCGGTGGCTGCCGGCAAGGAGGCCATGATCGACTGCGAGCACTTCTTCGACGGGTACAAGGCAAATCCGGACTATGCCCTCGATTGCGCCCGAACGGCCTATCAGGCCGGGGCGCGATGGGTCGTGCTGTGCGACACCAACGGCGGAACGCTGCCGGACGAGGTCTACCATATCGTTTCCAAGGTGCAGGACGTGGTTCCCGGAACGCATCTGGGCATTCACACCCATGACGACACAGGGCAGGCGGTTGCCAATTCGCTTGCGGCAGTCGATGCCGGTGTGCGCCAGATCCAGGGAACGCTGAACGGGCTGGGGGAACGTTGCGGCAACGCCAATCTGGTCACTCTGATCCCGACGCTGAAGCTGAAGAAAGCGTTCTCGGAACGGTTCGAGATCGGCGTCGGCGACGAACAACTCGAGGACATCACCTCCGTCTCGCATGCGTTCGACGAGATCCTCAACCGTTCGCCCGACCGGCAAGCGCCTTATGTCGGGGAAACCGCATTTGCCACCAAGGCGGGGATCCACGCCTCTGCGATCCTGAAGGACCCCCAGACCTACGAACATGTCGCACCGGAAGTCGTCGGAAACCAGCGGCGTGTGCTTGTTTCCGATCAGGCGGGCAAGAGCAATCTGCTCGGCGAGTTGTCTCGTGTCGGCATCTTGGTCGACAAGGCGGATCCGAAACTCGACCGGCTGCTTGCTCTGGTGAAAGAAAGGGAGTCCGAGGGCTACGCCTACGAGGCCGCGGATGCATCGTTCGAGTTGCTGGCGCGGCGCGAACTCGGAGAAGTTCCGCGCTATTTCGAGGTCAGCTCGTTCAAGGTCATGGTTGAGCGCCGGTTCAACGCGATCGGTGATCTCATCACCGTTTCGGAGGCGGTCGTCAAGGTCGACATTGAGGGCGAAACCCGCATGTCGGTCGCCGAGGGCAATGGCCCGGTGAACGCACTCGACATGGCGTTGCGCAAGGATCTCGGCAAATATCAGGAGGCGATCGCGGGGCTGGAACTGGTCGACTACAAGGTGCGTATCCTGAACGGTGGCACGGGCGCGGTCACCCGTGTACTGATAGAAAGTCACGACGCCCGCACGCAGCGCCGCTGGTTTACGATCGGCGTGTCTCCAAACATTGTCGACGCGTCCTTCCAGGCACTGGTCGATTCAATCACATTCGCTTTGTTGAAGGCGGACAGCGTCTGATACTCCGGACGCGGGAAAGGCAAACCACATGTCTCAGCCGGTCTCTGAAGCCGAGGCACAGGCGGAGTTTCGCCAAGGCCTGCTTTTCGGGCTTGCAGCCTATGTCATGTGGGGCTTTTTTCCGGCCTACTACAAGCTTACCGATTCCGTGCCCGCCGATATCGTCGTATCGCATCGAATCGTGTGGTCGGTCCTGTTTGTGGGCCTTTTTCTTTATCTGCGCGGGCGTTGGCATGAAGTCGGTGATGCACTGAGGCAGCCGGCAGTTCTTGTGCGATTGATGGCATCGTCAACCCTGATCGGGGTGAACTGGCTGGTTTTCGTCTGGGCCATCGAACAGGAGCGTGTCCTCGACGTTTCGCTCGGATACTTCATCAACCCGCTGGTGAGTATTCTGGTCGGACTTGTTGTGCTGCGCGAACGGCTCTCGAAAGGGCAGGGAATTGCCGTCGGTGTTGCTGCCGTTGCGGTTCTGATACAGGCGGTACTGGCCGGAGGTGTTCCCTGGGTTTCGCTGATCCTGGCCTTCAGCTTCGCCGGATACGGTTATGTTCGCAAGGTTACGCCGGTCAAGGCGACGCCGGGAATGTTCGTTGAGACCCTTTTGCTGTTTCCGCTGGCAGCGGGCTACCTCCTTTACAGTCTCGGCGAGGGGGCCGATGCACTGGTTCTGCACGACGTACCGGTCCTGATTGCCCTTATCGGTACCGGCATCGTGACGGCGCTGCCGCTGACACTGTTCTCAGCGGCCGCGCGCAGGCTTCCACTGTTCATGCTGGGCCTGATGCAGTATCTCGCGCCGTCTCTTCATTTTCTGATGGCGGTTTATGTATGGAACGAGCCGCTCGATCAGGCGAAACTGCTCACTTTCGCAATGATCTGGGCAGCGTTGGCAGTGTTCACGTTTGACAGCTGGAAGCGTTACAGAGCTGTGCACTGAGAAGTTGGTCCTGACGCACCAGGGTCAGGACTCATTAATTTTGTTGAATTGGCGCAGCAAACGGCGATGAGCTGCAAGGAAAAGCGCGACAAGCGGGCTTCCTGCCCGGTTGAGCGGTTTGACGGTGCGGATCGAAGCCGTTTTTGCGTCCTGGAGGGATAGGGTAAATTTGCCCGGCAACGTCGTTGCAAATCTTTGGAAACCGGATGGTTTCCTGCAGCTTTGCGCCTCGTATCCGAACAAATTCATCCCTACCAATTCATCCAAATTAATGAGTCCTGACCCTAGATGCTTCGCCCCGCGCGCTTGGCGGAATAAAGATTTAGGTCCGCCGCCTTCAGGCTCTCCGACAGGTCGCCACCGACCAGCGGGGCCATGCCGATGCTCGTTCTGATGTTGAGCTTTTGCCCTCTATGCTCGACCGGCGTCGTTTGAACATCCTCCAGAAGGGCTGCCAGGCGGTCGTTGGCGGCCTGTTCCGACTGGTTGCGCAGCAGCACACAGAACTCGTCGCCGCCGAGGCGGATGGCAAAATCGTCATTGCTGGCGAATCTGGATAGACGCCGCGCGAAGCTCTTCAGGACCGCGTCGCCGAAATCGTGTCCGTGATTGTCGTTGACACTCTTGAAGGCGTCGAGATCCATGACAACAAGCCAGTTTTTCGTCCCCGCGTCCGGAACCCAGGACTGGATCGTTTTCACCTGATCCTCCAGAAGAAATCGCCGATTGTAAAGGCCCGTCAGCGCATCCCTCATGGCAAGGTTGTTCAGCTCCTTGATGCGGTAGATATAGGCGAGGTTCTGCGAGATTCTCAGCAGGAGTTCCTCAGGTGAGCAGTTCTTGTCGACAAAGTCCGCCGCGCCGTATTTCAGAAAGCGGACCCTGTTGTCGGAATTCGTGATGGCCGACATGCCGATAATGCCGACCTGTTCCCGGCTGTGGTTGCGCCTGACCGCTTTTAGAAATGCAAACCCGTCCTTGCCGGGCAGAAAATAGTCCGCAAGAACAAGCTTGATGTCGTCGTTTTCCTTCAGGCACTTGAGCGCTTCGTCCGTGCTTGCAGCCTGGTAGACCTTGTACCTGTGCTTGGAAACGACTTGCGCAATCGATTGTCTTTCGACGGTCGCGTCGTCGAGGACGAGGATGCCGATACCGGGGTTTTTCGCGAGGCGCCGGATCAGGTCTGCGACGTAATCAAGACTTCCGGGAGAGTCTTTCAGAACGTAGTCGATGACGCCCTTCTGCAGCATTTTCTTGCGGATTTTCGGGTCGAACCGGCTCGTGAACACGATCGTCGGGATGTTCCACTTGTCACACAAGTCGACAATCTCGCCGTCCGGCGCATCGGGCAAGGTCAGGTCGACAAGCGCAAGGTCCGGTTCGCCGATGGGAAGATTGAGGCAGCTTTCCGCCTCGGCGTAGTTGCGCGCAACCATGATTTGATACCGACCGACGTCATGCAATTTCTTGACGATCGCCTTTTCGAAAAACGATGCGTCTTCAACGAGGAGGGTGGTCTGCATGGGAACGTCCGGTGCGGGCGGGTTTTAAGGAGTTTACTCTTGCGGATGGAGAGCTGCAACTTCCGGTACGGTAGGCGTGAATGGATATGGCTCGGCGTGTGTTTGCGCGTTGAGGACCTGAAGCCCGCAAGGCAAATGGTCAGCACTCGTCAGAAATCCGACACCTGCGCAACCGCGCCTGTCTGTTCCGGTGCCCGCCCTGCCACGGATGCCCGCAGCATAGGCAGGATATCCTCGACTTTCTTTGCAACCAGGTAGGGAACCTCGGTATCCGGCCTGATGTAGCCTTGAGCGCGCATGTGATCCAGGAGTTCCAGCAGGGGCGACCAGAAACCATTTATGTTTGCCAGGGCGACCGGCTTCTTGTGCTGGCCGAGTTGCGCCCAGGTCATCATCTCAACGGCTTCTTCGAGCGTGCCGATGCCGCCAGGCAACGCGATAAACGCGTCGGATTTCTGAAACATCAGGTGTTTGCGCTCATGCATGTCCTCGGTGATGACGAGGTCTTCCAGCGTTTCCAGCATGACTTCGCGCTTTTCCAGGAACCTCGGGATGATTCCGGTCACCGCTCCCCCCGATTCGAGAGCAGCATTCGCGACCGTTCCCATCAGACCGACGGAACCGCCGCCGTAAACCAGACGCAGTCCCGCTTCGGCGATGATCTGGCCAAGCCGTGTTGCAGCCGCTTCATGCGCCGGGTCCGATCCGAAGCTGGAACCGCAATAGACACAGACGCTTGTAAGTTGATTTTGAGAAACCGTATTCATGACGCAAAGATGTGGCATTCAGATCGCCCAAAGGTCAAGCATTCTGTTTTGAGACCTTTGGGAAACAAGCGGGATTTCTTGCCGTGCCCTCAAAAGGGGGCTATGGAATGATAGCTAACTAAATGTGACAGGGGCAGATGCTGCGCCAGACCACGATCTGCATTTGACGCAGTGCGGCATGCGCGCAAGCCTTCTGACGGGAAAACAATGAACAAGAACAATTTGGTCCGCACTGCAGTTGTTGCGGTACCGCTCGCGATAGCGGCGATCGCTGGCGCCTATTTTTATAAGGAAGTCTTCTTCGCGCCGGAGCCGGAAACTGCTGATACCGCGCAGAAGCCGACGAACACGGAAGCCAAGTCCGAAAAGAAAGAGGTGCAGGCCTCTGCGCCGGCCGGGGACGATGCCGGAAAGGTGCCGGGCACCGAGGAAACGGCTGCAAAGCCTCAGCAGGCCGAGGCTGAGCCCGACGCAGTTCCGGTCCCGCCGGTTAAGGGACCGAGCTTCGATGTTGTCGGTGTCGAACCCACGGGTGAAACCGTGGTTGCCGGCCGGTCTGACGCCGGTGCAATGGTCGCCCTGACCGCCAATGGCGAAGTTGTCGGCAAGAGCATTGCCAACCAGGCGGGTGAGTGGACAATTATTCTCGAAGAGCCGCTCAAGCCCGGAAACTATGATGTCGGTCTCGAAGTGCACGACGAGAAGGGCGCCTCGATCGAGGAGTCCGAACAGCGTCTGATCGTCTCCGTCCCCGAAGGCGGCAAAGAGCAGCCGCTCGTGGTTCTGAACTCGCCGGATGCCCCCTCAAATGTCCTGCAGAAACCGGAAACAGATGAGTTGATCGCGCAACTCCCGGCTCAACAGGATGCCGGACAAGCCGCAGCAGGCGCCGAAGGAGCACAACAGGACGAAGCAGTTGTCGCCGCATTGCCGGCCGATGCAGCCGGCGGTGCAGTTGTGGAGGGGTCTTCTTCGACCGGCCAATCTACGCAGACGGAAACAGCCGCCGCGCCGTCGCCGGCACAGGAAACGGCATCACAGTCACAGCAAGCCGCTGGAAGCTCTGAGAATGTTCCTGCACCTGCCGCGACAGCAGGTGCACCGGAAACGGACGGTACCACGGAAACGGCTGCATTGACCCGGGATGAAATCGCATCGCCTTCAACTGATACCAGCGCACAGGCCTCGGATCAGGCGGGTACTGGTACTGCCCAGACCGGTCAGTCCGTCGCGGGTGTGCAGCCCGGTGCTGACGCCCAAAAGCCTGAGGGCACGGTTGGTGGAACACAGACAGCGGCTGGCGAGGTCAGCGGCAACGGCGTTCGGCAACAGCCGGAAACGCAAGCTGCAATTGGCGCGACGGCGCAGCAACAACAGCAAGCCGCAGCAAATTCCGAACCCTCCATCACAGTGGAAGCCGTCGAATCCGAACCGGACAAGGTGTATGTCGCCGGAACCGGAAAACCGGGGTCTTCGGTGCGCGTCTATGTCGGTGAAGACTACCAGGGTGAAGCCAAGGTCAATTCCAGCGGCAGGTGGCTGGTGCAGGGAACCAAGAATGTCCCGGAAGGAAATGTCGAAGTTCGCGCGGACCTGATCGCACCGGACGGTGACACGGTCGATGCGCGCGCCGCCGTAACCTTTGAAAAGGAACAGGACAAGCAGATCGTCCTGACCAAAGTGGTCGCCACAGGATCGGGAAGCGGGCAGGGAAGCCAGGGCGCCGATGTCCAGAAGTCGCTTCCGGTGGTCATCATCCGCAAGGGTGACAATCTCTGGCGCATCTCGCGGCGCCTGTATGGTGATGGTGTGCGCTACACCACGATCTACCAGGCGAACCAGGACCAGATCAGGGACCCTGACTTGATTTATCCGGGCCAGGTCTTTCTCACACCCGAGGGAGACGTGAACTGGCCGGATCGTGAACAGGACTCCTCCAACAGGGGCTGACGGAAAACCCAGCCTGTTGAAATGTGGCGGGGTCCTTCGGGTTGCCTGCCAAATTCCCTTGCGCCACTTGCTTTTTCACAAATTCATCGCATATCTACGATGAAATACGGTTTCGTGAAAAAGGGAGTGGTTTGATGAGCGAGACGGGTGAACCGTCAGGAAAATCCTGTGGTCCCAGCGCGGAATGCTTGTCAAACTGCGAAGAGCTGGCTGCGATTTACCGCGCACTCGGACACCCGGCACGACTTGCTATCATCAAGCAGTTGGCCATGCGCGCTGAAGCCTGCTGTGGTGAAATTGTCGATCACCTCCCATTGGCGCAATCGACCGTCTCGCAGCATCTGCAAGTGCTCAAGGATGCAGGGCTTCTGGTCTGCGATGCAAGGGGCCGGAATTGCCACTATTTCCTCAACCACGACATGCTGCGTCGGGCAGAGGGTTTTTCTGATGAATTCTGGAAAGAACTGAATGCCCTGAAGACGCCCGGGGATCGCGCCGAGAACTCGGCGAAATTGAAGATCGAATAACGAAAGCGGGTCGCGTCCCGTGGCCCCGGAGAAAAAATTGACAGATCAATCAGCCACCTCGCCGCAAGGGTCCTCCGACGCGGTTGGAGGCAGCCAGGGTCCTCAGGCGCAGAAAGCTGTCAGCGCCGACGAGGGCAATACGCTGTCGACACTCAGCAATTTGTGGCCCTATATCTGGCCGTCGGACAGGCCCGACCTGAAGCGACGCGTTCTTCTTGCGCTCTTTGCCCTCATCATCGCTAAGATCGTGACGGTGTTTTCGCCCTATTTCTTTGCCTGGTCGACGGATGCGCTGACCGGCACCGAGACCGGATTGCCCGCCTTTCTGGTCGCGCCCGTCATGCTTGTCCTCGCCTATAACGCGGCGCGCTTTCTCGCCGTCGCGTTCAACCAGTTGAGGGACGCCCTTTTCGCGCGCGTTGGACAGCATGCCGTTCGCCAACTGGCCATTCTGACCTTTCGGCATCTGCATCAGCTTTCCTTGAGGTTTCACCTTGCGAGGCGGACGGGCGGCCTCAGCCGGGTAATCGAACGCGGGGTCAAGGGGATCGAATCCATCGTCCGTTTCACGATCCTGAACGGCATCCCCACTGTTTTCGAGTTCGCCATCATGGCGGCTGTCATCTGGTACCAGTTCGGCTTCAATTACGTTGTCATCGTCGCCGTGATGATCATTGCCTATGTCTGGTTCACGATCAAATGCTCGAACTGGCGCATTGGAATCCGCCGGGAAATGAACGAGAGCGATACCGACGCCAATTCCAAGGCGATCGACAGCCTCCTGAACTTCGAGACGGTCAAGTATTTCGGCAATGAAAAAATGGAGGCCGCGCGCTTTGACGTCTCCATGGCGAAATACGAGAAGGCAGCAACGAAAACCTGGACGTCTCTTGCCTGGCTCAATCTCGGGCAGGCGGTGATCCTGGGTATCGGCATGGCGGTCTGCATGGCGCTTTCGGCAAGAGCGGTCATGTCCGGTGAACAGAACATTGGCGACTTTGTTCTGATCAATGCGCTGTTGATGCAGATCTCCATCCCGCTCAATTTCATCGGTTTTCTGTACAGGGAGATCCGGCAGGGTCTGGCCGACATTGAATCCATGTTTGATCTGCTGCTGGTTCCGGCTGAAATAAAGGACAAGGACGGTGCAGGACCGTTGAACGCCGTTGGCGGCAAGATCGCCTTCAAGGATGTGAAGTTTCACTACGATTCGGATCGCCCGATCCTGAAGGGCGTTGACTTCGAGGTGCCGGCTGGCAAGACGATTGCCATTGTCGGTCCTTCGGGCGCCGGCAAGTCGACCATTTCGCGCCTGTTGTTCCGGTTCTACGATGTCACCGGTGGTGCAGTTGAAATCGACGGCCAGGATCTGAGAGACGTCACCCAGGAAAGCGTGCGCCACGTCATTGGAATGGTGCCGCAGGACACGGTCCTCTTCAACGATACCATCGCCTACAACATCCGCTATGGACGCCCGGATGCGACAGATGACGAGGTGCGCGAAGCCGCCCGCATGGCACAGATCCACGACTTCATCGAACGGTTGCCGAAAGGTTATGCATCGGAAGTCGGCGAGCGGGGATTGAAGCTCTCGGGTGGTGAAAAACAACGGGTTGCGATTGCGCGAACGATCCTGAAGGCTCCGCCAATCCTCATTCTCGATGAGGCGACATCGGCGCTCGACACCCACACTGAGCGGGAGATCCAGTCCGCACTGGATCAGGTTGCGAAAAACCGCACGACGCTTGTCATTGCACACCGCCTATCGACGGTCGTGAATGCGGATCAGATCATTGTGCTCGAAGCGGGGGAAATCGCCGAGCGCGGCACACATGCCAAATTGCTGGACAAGAACGGTCTTTACGCCTCCATGTGGGCACGACAGCGCGAAGCCGACGAGGCCGAGGAACGTTTGCGGGCGGCGCGGGAAAACGACGAGTTGGGAATTGTCACACGCGGCAGAACCGCGGATTACATCCCGGCGAAATAGCGGGATCCCGGCAAGGAGCGCGCTGCCCCTCTCCGGGAGCTGGCTCAGGCGCTCAATTGTTGCCGGAACGTGCTGATCTGAAGCGCGGCCTTGGCCGCCTCACGGCCCTTCAGCACGAAATGCTCACGGTAGATTGCCGTGTGATGGTCCGTTTCCTGGAAATGGTGCGGTGTCAGCGAGACGGACAGGACTGGAACATCCGTTTCGAGGCCTGCCTGCATCAGACCCGTCACCACGGCCTGCGCAACGAAGTCGTGTCTGTAGATGCCGCCGTCAACGACGAGCGCCGCCGCAGCAATGGCCGCGTACTTGCCTGTTTTCGCGAGGGTTTTTGCCGCAAGCGGCATTTCGAAAGCACCGGGAACGTCGAACACGTCAATGTTTTCGGCTGGTATGATCTGTTGAAAGCCTTCGAGCGCCTGGTCGACAATATCGGAATGCCAACCGGCCTTGATGAAGGCATAGCGGGTGTGTGTCATTGGTGATCTCCCTTGTTTGCGACACGTCACCCAAGGCGATCACCAGCGGCCCGGATCGGCGCGATCCGAGCGCTGTTTCTCTTTCTTCCGGACTGTAACCGTCGGCCCAGGCATCTCACCTGATCTGCTTGACCCTTCCGTGGGGAAGGCGCTCGCGGGCTCGCAGCGCACTGCATACCGCCGGTGGGGACTTTCACCCCGCCCTGAGAATGCCGCCTATGTTGCAGGCGGCGCGTCCCAAGACAAGCGTCGAATTTCAAAAAAACCAGGTGCGTCCGACGGCCGGACTTCTTGACGAAACGGAAGCTTATCGCCGTCAGGCCGCGCGGTCGGTTGTGCGCGCACTTTCTTCGGCGGCACCGATGTCGTTTGCGGGCGCATTTCTCCGGGTTTGCCGGTTCGGAGCGCCACCGAAGAGAAAATTCGTGACAACCCTTGCCAGACCTCTCAGCTCCTTGTTGCGGGCAGCGCGGGCACGTGTTTCGTAGATGTTGCCGGTATGGATCATGACAGGCTCCTTTTGTCTGTGGAGGCTTTATCTCATGTTGCGAACTTTCGAAGAATTGGGCTAATCTGGAAGATATCTTTCGAAAGTTTCGAATAATGCGACTCGATGATCTGAAGTTCTTCAAACGTGTGGCTGAACTTGGCAGCCTGTCTGCCGCAGGCAGGGAGTTCGGCCTGTCACCGTCGGCGGCCAGCAGCCGGTTGAGCAATCTTGAGAAGGAACTCGGTTCCCAGCTCGTTGCCAGGACCACGCGGCGCACTGGCCTGACAGAAGCGGGGCAGGTCTTTCTCCGCCACACGAGCAATGCCTTGGGCGAGATGGACCGCGCGCGCGCCTTGATCGACGCTGCCGAGGATGCACCACGCGGCATGCTGCGCATGTCGCTGAACGTCTTTTTCGGGCGCAAGCACATCCTGCCGTACATTCCTGAATTCAGGGAGCTTTACCCCGAACTGAGGCTGGAAGTGGATATGACCGACAGGATTGTCGATCTGGTCGCCGAAGGCTACGACATGGCGATCCGGGGCGCGCCCTTGCCTGATTCCAGTCTGATCGCCCGCAAGCTCGGCGGCAACCCGCGCGTTCTGTGTGCGAGCCCGGATTACCTTGAACGCAAGGGCGTTCCAAGATCACCGGAAGATCTGCGCAATCACGACTGCGTCGGCTTCGATCCGATGCCTGTCTGGTATTTCGAAGGACCGGAAGGCGAGATTGCCTATCATCTGGAAGAACCGGTCATTTCCGGTGACAGCGGTGATTTTGCATATGATGCCGCCATTTACGGACTTGGTCTTACGGTCAAGTCCCTGGCGCATGTGTGGGAAGATCTCCGGGACGGCAGGCTCGTTGCCGTGATGGAGAACTATCCGGTGGCGCGGACCGGGAACATTTATGCAGTCTATCCTCCTGCCAGGTTCATCCCGCCCAAGGTGACGAAACTGGTCGATTTCCTGATCTCCAAATACGGCCGGCCTGCCTATTGGGAAATGGACTATCGGAAGGCGGCGGAGTGATCCGTCTTTCCGAAGCCGGTTTTCAGAAAACCGCAGGAAAATCAGTGCGGGCAGGTTCTCATCGGGTGAAAAAGCCTCTAGAAGCGGAGAGAGTACTGCAGCGCAAGGAGCGCATGCCCCGGAGCGGGTTTCAGCGCATGGCTGCGGGATTGCATTCGTTGTTCTTACCTTGAATTCGGAAGATCTTGATGTCGATTGTCGATACCGTCACCAAAGCCATGGTCCCGATCCATCGGGAAGGGTGGCCGTTTATTGCCATTTCGCTCGTTGCGACACTGGTTGTCGGTTGGTTCGTCGATCCTCTTTTCTGGATCGGGCTCTTCGTCACCGGCTGGGTTTGCTATTTCTTCCGCGATCCGAAACGGGTCACACCGGTGGGTGAAGGTCTTGTGATCTCACCGGCGGACGGTGTCGTAAGTCATGTCGGCCTCGTCAGGCCGCCGCAGGAGCTTGAAATCGGCAGCGAACCGTTGATGCGTGTTTCGATCTTCATGAACGTGTTCAACTGCCATGTGAACCGGGCCCCCGTGGGCGGCAAGATCGAGCGCGTCGCCTACAGGGCCGGGAAGTTCCTCAATGCCGAACTCGACAAGGCCAGCGAGGACAATGAACGCAACGGTCTCGTCATCATCATGGGCGAAACGCAGATCGGCGTCGTGCAGATCGCCGGGCTGGTGGCGCGCAGGATCGTTTGTTTCGTCCGTGAAGGTGAAACGCTCTCCGCCGGGGATCGCTTTGGCCTGATTCGTTTCGGGTCGCGTCTTGATGTGTATTTTCCTGCCGGCACCCAGCCGAAAGTGGCGCTCGGCCAGACCATGATTGCCGGTGAGACGGTCCTCGCGGATCTCGCGCAGCCCCAGTCACCGGCACAGCCCCTGACGCGTGTGAGTTGAGGTAGACGGTGGCCGAGAGCAAGGACAGCAGCGCCAGCAAGAGCCGTCAGACGCCCCGGTTCCGCCGCGTGCCGATGCGCCTCATCGTGCCGAACATGGTCACGCTGCTCGCGCTCTGTTCGGGTTTGACCGCCGTGCGCATGGCCTTTGACGGCCGCTGGGAATTTGCGGTCGGCGCTGTCATCCTTGCAGCGGTTCTGGATGGTCTTGATGGCCGTGTTGCGCGTTTGATGAAGGGCACCTCACGATTTGGCGCAGAGCTGGATTCCCTGTCCGACTTCGTGAATTTCGGCGTGGTTCCGGCGCTAATGCTGTATCTCTGGTTGCTCAAGGATGCCGGAAACCTCGGCTGGATTGCGGCCCTGATCTTTGCAATCTCGATGGCCCTGCGGCTGGCCCGCTTCAACGTTGCACTGGACGACCCGAACAAGCCGGCCTGGACGTCACGGTTCTTCACGGGTGTCCCGGCCCCGGCCGGTGCACTGACGGTGCTGCTGCCGCTTTATCTCGACTTTCTCGGATTGTTTCCGCACTGGTTCGCTGATGCCGCGTTCGTTGCCGCCTATACGGTTGGCATCGCCTTCCTGGTCATCAGCAGACTGCCGACTTTCTCCGGCAAGACGCTCGGCACGAGGGTCCGCCGCGACTACGTTCTGCCCCTGATCGTTGTGGCCGTCCTGATCGTGGCGCTGACGGTCAGCTATCCCTTCCGCATGGTGGCGGGCGCCGCAGTTCTTTACCTGCTGGCGATCCCGGTTTCGTGGCGCGCGCACCGCAAGCTCGTGATGGCCGATGAGAACATGGCCCTCGACGACGATGGCGATGAATGCGACACGGATCTCGACAACATAGCGGACCGCGACAAGGACCACGGCGGCTGAGCCGGACCGGCCTCGCAAATCGGGTTTCATCCGGACACTTTCAGGTTCAGTTAGAGCGCCTCACAACCAAGAGGAGCTCCCTATGCTAAGCGGAAAAACAATTCTGATCACGGGCGCCAGCAGCGGCATCGGCGCTGCTGCGGCACGGATGTTTGCAGGTGAGGGCGCCAATCTCGTTCTTGCTGCAAGGCGAAAGGACAGGCTTGAAGAGCTCAGGGCCGAATTGCCGGAAGCAACGTCCCGCATCAAGGTGTTCGCAGGCGACGTTGCAGATCCCGCATTTGCTGAAGCCGCAGTCAGCGCGGCACTGGAAACCTTCGGCCGGCTGGATGGCGCGTTCAACAATGCCGGCATGCTCGGTGACATGGGGCCGGTCTCCGATCTGAGCCTGGAAAACTGGAACCGGGTTCTGGCAACCAACCTCACCAGCTCCTTTCTGGCCGCAAAGCATCAGATCCCCGCAATGGCCGGATCGGGTGGCGGATCGATCGTGTTCACATCCACCTTTGTCGGTCATACGATCGGCCTGCCGGGCATGTCCGCCTATGCGGCCTCCAAGGCCGGTCTGACCGGGCTGACGCAGGTACTCGCTGTTGAATGCGGTCCGCAGAACATTCGTGTCAATGCATTGTTGCCGGGCGGCACCAAAACCGAAATGGCGGGAGATGATCCGGCTTTTCACGATCATGTCGCGGGATTGCATGCCCTGAAGCGCATGGCAGAACCGGAGGAAATTGCACGGGCCGCGCTCTTCCTCCTGAGCGATGCCGGCTCCTTTGTAACCGGGTCTGCACTGCTGTGCGACGGCGGGAATTCCATCACGAAGGCGTAGACCGCCGGAGTGTTCTGGTAGCGTTCGAGGCAAGGGGGCGTCAGTCGACTGCCGGAAGCGGTATGGAAAAGGCCGCGTTGCGTTCGATGTCGTGCGCAACGCGGAACACGGTTTTTTCTTCAAAGTAACGTCCAATCAGTTGCAAGCCGATGGGAAGTCCCTCCGAATGCATGCCGCAGGGCATCGTAAGGGCAGGGTGCCCGGTCATGTTGAAAAACGTCGTGTAGCGCGTGATCGCATTGCCGATTGCCTCGTCAATGCCGTCACGCCGGGTGCTGACGGTTCCGACCTTCTGCGCGATTTCGGGCGTCGCGGGTGTCAGTATGACATCGACCTGATCGAAAAGAGCGTTGGTCTGCTGCCGGTAGGTTTCAATGAACCTTTTGGCTTTCACGTAGTGTTCCGCGAGGATGCACTGTCCGACGGCCAGTCCAGCCCGAAAATCCGCGCTGTAAAGGTCACCGCGCGTTTCCAGATACGCGGAATGCGCGCTGAGTGCCTCCGGCATCTGAACGGTAAGAGACACTGTTCGCGTCTGTTCCATGTCCGGAAACGTCACAGGCACAAGCTCAGCTCCCCGTCGGATCAGATGCGTTTTCACGCGTTCCAGTGCCTCCAGTATCTGCGGATCGCACCGGTCGAAGAAAAAATCCGCCGGTATGCCGACCTTGATGCCCGAAACATCCAGTCCAAGCGCATCGGAATAGGCTTCGAACGGCAGATTGGCGGACGCAGGGTCCCTGGGATCGTGGCCGGAGATCGCCTCGAGCAGGTCCGCACTGTCGGCGATCGTTCGCGTGATGATGCCGACATGGTCGAGTGTCCAGCAGTAGGGCACGATCCCCCGGGTCGGAACCCGGCCGATTGTCGGTTTGAGCCCGACAAGGCCGTTCAGTGCGGCAGGTGCGCGCACGGAACCGCCCGTATCCGTGCCAAGGGCCGCCGGAACCAGGCCGAAGGCAACCGCTGCCGCAGAGCCGCTCGAGGACCCGCCGGCCAATCGCGTTGTGTCATAGGCGTTCACGCAGGTTCCGTAGACATCGTTTTCGCCAGTGGCGCCGTAGGCGAATTCATGAAGGTTGGTTTTGCCCATGCTTATCGCACCGGCGCCGCGCAGGCGCGCGATAACGAAAGCATCCTCCCGGGCAATCCTGTCATGGAAAACGCGTGATCCTGCGGTTGTATTCACACCTGCGACATCGATGAGATCCTTGCTCGCGTAGGGAATGCCGGCCAGCGATGACTGTGACAGGTCGTCGTTTGAAAGTGACGCCGCGTTTTCTGCCGCCTCTGCCGATGTCACGGTGATGAATGCCCGGGAGACGGCATTATGCTGGCCAATGCGCTCCGCGAAGACGGACACCAGTTCCGGCGGTGAAATCTTTCCGGATGTGAGCAAAGCTCTCAAGGACCGGATATCTTCAAAGGCGGGATCTGTCGTCATTTATCGTTTCTGAACGCCAAGCGCCGGGGGTGTCGTGCCCAGATCTGTCTTGCGAAGAATCTCCAGCTCTTCAAGCAGGTTCTGAAAGCCGGTGATGATGCCCATCTTCGGGTTGATCAGCTCATTCAGTTCAGCTTCGGACCAGTCATGGCAGGCCATCTGGTCACAGACGCCTTGCAAGGTCTGTTTCTGCAGCGGTTTCATCGTTTGTCTCCTGACAGGCCGGCCCGATGCCGCGCCTCCGCAGTGCCTCGTGTGTCAACCTCTCAACAAATGATGAGGGTCTCGGGCGTTCTGCCGGTGAGTATTTCAGCACCGTTCTCAGTCAGGAGAACAGTGTTGGAGATGAAGTAGTCGACAACATCCGTGTTGGTGAACCAGCTGTGCGCGTGGAACACCATGCCGGTTTCCAATATGCGGTCGGAGTTGGGAAAGAGTGATGTAACCATGGAACCTCCTGTCCAGCTCGGCGGAAATCCGATGCCGACCATGTAGCCGCAATGATGACGCTCATAGTCATGAAGACCGGCCGATGCGGCAACCTCGCGCCACGCACTATAGGCATCTCCGGCCTTGCCGCCCGGCTTCAAAGCGGCGCAAATAGCCTTCATTCCGTCGATTGCCAGTTCGGCGGACGTTTCCGCGCCTTTCGGGGCATTGCCGATATAGGCCAGCCGTCCCATCGGTGCCTGGTATTTGCGGTAGGCGGCGCAGGTTTCCAGAAAGACGGCATCGCCGTTTTGAAAGACCTCGCCGCGCCAGGTGGTGTGCTCTTCTCCGAGCCGTGTCGTGGGTCTGATAAAGGGGCCAAAGCCGGGATACTCGCTGCCCTCGCGGATCATCCGATCGTGATAGGCAGCCGCGATCTCATAGTCACTCGCCCCTTCGCGGACGGCGTCGACGGCCGCAAGGGTACCAAGATCGACGGCCCTTGCAGCCTTGCGCGTGTAGTCCATCTCCAGCGCGGATTTAACCTGCCGAAGATCGTCGATGATGCCCGAAGCGTCCACCCAGTGGGCATCGCCGTCCTGGATCAGCTCCGCATGGCGCGGTGTCAGAAACAGGCTGCGTTTTTCAATTCCGACGCGCCCGCCTTTCAGCCCGAGATCCGAGACAGCACCAAGGACGGCATCTGAAAGCTCTTCATGATCCTGATGTCCGTAAAAGGCAGCGTTTTCAACCTGGTTGTGAACGGTGATCTTCTCCATCGCCCGGCAGCACAGCGCCATGTCGCCACTGCGGTTCAGGACGAGAACATGCGCAGCGAAGAAACCCCAGTGGTCCAGTCCCGTCAGCCAGTAAATGCTCTCTGGAACGGATATGAGAATGCCGTCGAGGCCGTTGTCGGAAAGGGCGCTGCAGGCGCGGTGCAGGCGTTGCTTGAGCTCGCTTGCCGGAAACGGTCTGGTGTTATCCATGGCATTGAAGTCCTGGGGTCGTTGGTGAAGAAAGGCCGTGCATGAGTCTTCAGTGTCTGCTCAGCAGGATCGAGCGCGGATACTCGGTGATGTAGTCGGATCCCGTGTCTGTAACGACAACGGAATCGCCGATGCGCCCTGCAGTGACACCGTCGATCGAAATGCCACCGTCAACGGCGAAAGTCATTCCTGGCTTGAGAACGGTCTTGTCGCCTTCTTTCAGTTCAGGCGCTTCAAGATAGGCGACACCAATGGATCGGCCCGTGCGGTAGCCCGTCTGATAGCCGCGCTCGCGGTATACTTCGTTGGCGGCCATGGCGACCTCTTCGGCCGGAACACCGGGACGTATCGCGGCGATTGCTGCCTGCTGCGCCGAAATGGCAGCTTCTTGCACGTCGCGGGCCTCGTCCGTGACATCGCCGATGTGAAACATCCGGTCGAAGCCGAGTTTGTATTGCTTGAACTGGGCCATATTGCAAAAGCAGAAATAGACCGGATCGTACCTCTGGTAGGGTTTGATGCCCGCACGCCTGTGCACCATGGATGTGTCCGAGCCGCTCTGCATGATTTGTAGATTGTGGATCATCGGCGACACGAAGCGATCCCAGCCCATGTTCGTCAGGAAACCGGCCGCTTTCCGTGACCCGGCCTCAATCACGGCAAGTGCGGACTCGTATTCCAGTGCGCCTTCGCGCAAAGAGTCGTGCGCAGCTTCCATCATCGCACCGGCGATCTGTCCGGCTTCTTTCATGACGCCAATCTCGAATTCGGTCTTGATCATGCGCATCCCACCCAGAACAGGGGAAATGTCTCTGAGCGGTGAAGCTGAAAAGGTGTCATCGAGGAAGTTGCGGACGATCGCCGGAATGGAATTCCGTTCTACCCAGATTTCGTCCGGCGCGCTGCCCACCACTTCTGCAAGGACACGTCCCCAGTTTCGCTGCCCGGCATCTTCCCAGACCCTGACATCCTCGACCCAGGTCATCGCAGACACCATTTCGCTTTCCATCAGCGGCGTGATGACGGTAGGCGCACCGTTACGGCGGACAACCAGCAGGGTCGGTCGGCCGAATTCAACGCCAAGGTAGCCCCAGAAGCCGGCGAGATACGCAATGGAGCTTTCATCCGTGAATACCGCAAGCTCGATGTTTTCATCGTGCATGCGCCGCTGCAGCTCCTCCGTCTTCCGTTTTGCGTGTTCGAGCATTCAGGCGTCCCCTTTCCGGCGGCTTCCGAAGGCTGCGCACAAGACACCTTGCTCATGCCCGTGAAAAGGAAGCACCCGGACGGTCCGGCTGATGTCAGGCACAGCGGCGGGTTCAAGTGGCATGTGCATATCCCTCTTTTCAAGTCGGTGGCGGAAGCGCAAGCACAAGGAAGGCTATTAGATAGGTGCACCTTTGAATTTATGATTGCGAGGTTACAAGAAAAATATGTCATAAACAACGCAAAAATCTGCAAAAATGACTGAAAACACAAAAACTAAAGGCTGTTTGTTGCAATGGCGCACATAATTGGTATACCTTTATGTCATTAGGGGATCAAACACCTTCACACAAGGGAACAGACCTATGACAAATATTGGAAAGTCGATTACCGCCGCCATCATGCTGATGGGGGCTGTGTCTGTAGCCTCCGCGGGCACGATCCAGGACCGCATTGACGCTGGCGAATCTATCCGCATCGGGTTTGCAAATGAAATCCCCTGGGCCTATCCGGGAGACGGAAACGAACCGCTCGGATTTGCCAACGTGCACGCCCTCGGTGTTCTGAAGGCGATGGGGTACGAAAACATCGAACCGGTCGTCACGGAGTGGGGCGGGCTGATCCCGGGTCTGAAGGCTGGCCGTTTCGATATCATTACCGGTGGCATGTACATTATCGGCAGCCGCTGCGAGAACATCTCGTTCTCCGAACCGATGGGCATCTTTGGTGATGCATTTCTGGTTGAGGCAGGTAATCCCAAGAACATCAACAGCTATGCCGACATCAAGGACAGCGGATCGCTCATGGTCACTGGTGCCGGCTACAACACCGTTGAGGCCGCGAAGCAAGAAGGGGTCGAAGACAGCCGGATCATGCAGGTGCCCGGGCCGACCGAAATTCTCGCCGCCATGCGCGCCGGTCGTGCGGATGCCGGAGCCGCCACCTATTTCACCCTGCTTGGACTTGCCGAACAGTCGGATGGAAAACTTGAGGTCACGGACCCGAACGACCTGCCTGACTGGACAAAAAACTGGGTGGGTATCGGTTTCCGGTCGGAGGATGGTGACTTCCTGAAGGCCTTCAACGCGGCACAGGCCGACCATCTTGGAAGCGATGCAATGCTGCAAGCCGTCGCGCCTTTCAAGTACGGAAAATCCCAATTGCCGGATCCGAGCGTGAAGACCGAATGGATCTGCGCAAACCGTTGACGTGGAAGGGTGGGGTGGTTGCCCCGCCTTTTCGAACCGATAGTCGGAGGTCGCATGGCCTACTCGGATTTCCTTGCTGATTTCGGCGGCCGTTTTCTGGACGGGTCGTTCATCACGGTCGCACAATTCCTGCTGTCCGCGGCGTTGGCCATCGCCATCGCATTGAGCTTTGGGCTTCTGAAACTGGCGCGCCACTGGGCCGCCCGCGGTGTTGCGACCCTGTACATCGAACTGTTCAGGGGAACGTCGCTTCTGGTTCAGCTTTACTGGATCTTCTTCGTACTGCCCTTGTTCGGACTGACACTGGAAAAATTCACGGCGGGGTTCCTTGCGGTCGGCATGAATCTCGGCGCCTACGGCGCAGAGCTTGTGCGTGGGGCGGTCCGGTCCGTGCCGAAAGGGCAGTGGGAAGCAGCCTATGCGCTTTCAATGTCACCGGCGCGGCGCATGTGGCGCATCATTCTTCCGCAGGCCTTGGTGATCATGTTGCCGGGCTGGGGAAACCTGCTGATCGAACTGCTCAAGGCAACAGCCCTGGTCTCGCTGATTTCGGTGACCGATCTCATGTTCGAGGCAAAGCAGGTCAACAGCACGACCTTTCTCTCCATACAGGCGTTTGGGACCGCTCTGGTCATCTACTACATTTTCGCGCGGTTCCTTTTGACCCCCTCGATGCGATGGCTCGAACACACCATGGCACGCCGGATCGGAAAGGCCTGAGACGATGTTCGACTGGAGATGGGATTTTGCCTGGGAAATTCTGCCACGTCTCATTGAAGCGACGGGCAACACGCTGATCGCGGCAGGAGCCGGTTATCTGATAGCCGTCGTGCTCGGGCTGGTTCTCGCGCTTGCACAGAGAACACCACTGCGGCCGCTGACATGGATCGTACGCGAATTCGTCGAATTCATAAGATCCACACCGCTCGTGCTGCAGATCTTCTTCGTGTTTTACGTCGGACCGCAGTTCGGCATTCGGCTGGATCCGTGGACCGCGGGAATGATTGCGATCGGTCTGCACTATTCCGCTTACCTCTCGGAGGTTTACCGGGGAGGGCTGGAATCCGTTCCAAAGGGGCAATGGGAGGCGTGCACGTCCTTGAGCATGTCCATGCGCCAGACCTATGTCCGCGTCATCATCCCGCAGGCTCTTCCACCCTCGGTCGCCGGCATGGGCAATTATCTCGTCGGAATATTCAAGGACACGCCGATGCTCTCCGTCATCGGGGTTGCCGAACTTATGCACACTGCCAACGCGATTGGTTCCGAGCACTACCGTTTCCTGGAGCCTTTCACGCTGGTTGGTCTCATTTTCCTGGCGATTTCCCTGCCTTCCGCTGGCCTGATCAGGCTTTTTGAGAACTGGGTGCGCCGCAGGATAGGAATCGACTGATGGACAAGCTGACTGCCTATCCGCTCGAACTGGAGGGGACCGATATTCCCATGGTCCGGTTCATGAATGTCACCAAGCAATACGGTGCTCTCACGGTACTGGAAAACCTGAACCTGGACATTGCCGAAGGGGAAATGGTCTCGATCATCGGCCCCTCCGGTTCCGGCAAGACGACCGTTCTGCGCATGTTGATGCTGGAAGAGATCAACAAGGGTGTCATCTATGTGGATGGCAAACCGCTCACGCACATGGCGAAGAACGGAGCCCTGGTCCCAGCCGACCGGCGGTACCTACGCAAGGCGCGTGAGCCGATCGGAATGTGCTTCCAGCACTTCAACCTTTTTCCGCACATGACGGCCCTGCAAAACTGCATGGAGGGCCCGGTACAGGTTCTTGGGTTGACGAAGCAGGAAGCGCGCGCGCGTTCCGAAGAACTGCTCGAGATGGTCGGCATGATCGAAAAACGCGATCAGCACCCTTCGCGGCTTTCCGGCGGGCAGCAACAGCGGGTGGCGATCGCAAGGGCGCTCGCCATGCGCCCCAAGGTCATGCTCTTCGACGAGGTCACGTCGGCCCTCGACCCGGAAGTGATCGGCGAAGTCACCAATGTCATTCGAGAGCTCGTGTCCGCACACAGTCTGACAATGCTGATGGTGACCCACCAGATGGGGTTCGCGCGCGATATCTCCGACCGGGTCTGCTTCTTTTTCGGCGGAAAGATCGAGGAGCAGGGAACGCCGGATGAGCTCTTTGGCAATCCGCAAAAGGAGCGCACACAGCAATTTCTGAGTGCCGTCAAATCAGCGGACTGATCGCAAACACCTGAACCGCGAAGTTCAGTGCGTGGAAGGAGCCGCGAGCCAAAGCATCGAAGATCGGGTTCCTCAGAATTTGGGACCGGGGAGGAGCAAATGACCGCCGAAAAGACTGAAAAATGCGCACGCCAGCCGTTCAACACAGTGTTACAGAACCTGGAGCCATACGATTTGGACCGGTTGACGTCTGGCTGCCCTGACACGACAGGAATTGTGCAACTCAGTGAAGGTCGCTTTGCAGGTCGAGTGCTGGATCTCAAATTCCCCGGTATCGCGTTTTGTCTGGAGTGGTGCAACCAAACGATCGAGAAGGAAGTGCATCTTGAGGATGACAAACTGACCTTCTGCACGTTTGTCGATACACCGGCTCCAGATCTCTCTTTCAACGGTGTAAACAAGAAAAATGACTGGGTTCTCCTGCAGACACGCGGATGCGAGGACGTTCTGATTTTTCCGGCCGAAAGCACTCTTCTGACTGTGAAAATCAGGAAAAGCGCAGTGCGGGAGTTTCCTGACTTTCTGCCTGAGATCACGGACTGGCTGCAAGGAGCACGTGCGCACGGAGAGTTTTTGAAGACGAAGGTATTTGCCTATCGACTGAGGGAAGTCGGCCGTGTCGCGCTGGAGGCTTCGCAGTTGCCCGGAAACCTGAAACGTCGGCAGGCTTTTGGCGACAATTTGCTGGTGAGCCTGGTAACCGGCCTGATCTTTGAATGGCTGTCGAAGCAGACATTTTCCACATATCAGAAGCCGCGTGCACTGGAGCTTTTTCAGGCGGCGAGACCTGCTTTGTTGGAACATGAAGGGGACGCGGAGCCGTTGAATTCGTGCCAACTCGAAAGATTGGGTTCACGGCGCTCGATCGAAAAAGCCTTCGGTAAACTGCTCAACATGGGACCGGCGAAATATTCGCGGATCGTTCGTCTGAACAATTCGCGCCGGAAGCTGCGTGACAAAAATTATGCAGATGCCAGCATAGGTGATATCGCAGCGCAGGAAGGGTTCTGGGACTGGAGCAGGTTTACGTCCTACTATCGAAAACAGTTTGACGAATTGCCGTCGGAGACGCGCAGCAGATGCCCATTTACAGGTGCCGCATCAGATCCCCGGGCCGCATGAATTCGTCTGTCGGAACGCAAGCGGATAACCGTGGCGATGGCACGCACGAAACGGCAAGAGCTCAGCAGCATCCAAAACACGGCTTCGTGGAGCACGCCGGCGGCCGGGTGACATGCGCGCTGAACGTGTTACCGGTTCCTGAAAACTTGGCTGCCACATTGCCAAATTGGAGAAAACCACATGAAAATCGGCATTGCCGGTACGGGTGCGATCGGACTTGGGGTCGCAAGAGCGCTCGTCGATGGAGACATTCCCGGATGCGAACTTTCCGGTGTATCAGCCCGGAATGCCGGGCGCGCCGAAGAGATTGCCTCCAGGTTTGCTGTCCCGTTGCGCTTTCTCAGCTTTGCCGGCCTTGCCGATGCATGCGATCTCGTCGTTGAAGCATTGCCGCCGGAAAGTTTCGAAGGCCTTGCCCGGCCAGTTCTTGAAAACGGCAAGGTGCTGGTTGCCATGTCGGCAAGCCAGTTGCTTGGGCGGGGCGACCTGATCGATCTGGCGGACAGGAGCGGCGGGCGCATCCTTGTGCCTTCAGGGGCAATGCTGGGTCTGGATGCGATCAAAGCCGTCAGCCAGGGCGCGATCACGTCGATAACGATCGAGACACGCAAGCCCGTCGCGGGCCTTCAAAACGCGCCATATCTTCAAAAGACGGGTCTTGACCTGAGCGAGCTCTCCGAAGCCGCCTGCATCCTCACCGGATCGGTGACGGAAGTGGCCCGCGAGTTTCCGGCAAACGTGAATGTGGCAGCGGCACTCAGCCTGGCCGGGATTGGCCCGGACAGAACACGTATGGAGGTTTGGGCGGATCCTGCCTTGAGCCGCAACCTGCACACGGTCCGGGTCGTCTCCGACAGTTCAGACTTTACCATGCAGATTCAAAACCGGCCGAGCGCGGAGAATCCGGCCACGGGCCGCATCACTCCGCAAAGCGTGATTGCTCTACTGAAGGATCTTCAATCGGTCATGCGAATAGGCACCTGACGTTATCGCAAGCAAAGACCTGGTTCTTGTAAATGAACTGCGCCTGTGCTGTGAACTTGCAGAATGGCGGAACAACGAAGGCGCCCGGGAAACCCGATGACCAAAGAAGAGATTTTTGAAACCCTTCGCATGCGGATTTGTCTCCTTGACTATGCACCGGAAGCCCGTCTGAACGAACGTGAACTCGCAGCGGAATTCGGCATCAGCAGAACCCCCATGCGGGCGGTGCTGCAACGTCTTGAGCGGGACGGCCTCATAGAGAGCAGGCACGGGCAGGGAACATCCGTCACGAGCATCGATCTGAAGAGAATGCACGATGTTTACCTGGTGCGGATGCGGTTGACGGAAGCGCTGGCCGACTCCGAACAACTCCCGCTTTCCGATGAACTCGAAGCGCAACTCGCCGATTTGGTTGCAGCCTGCGATATGGTCGGCAAGAGCCGTGACAAGCGTGAGTTTGCTCAGATCAACATCCGGCTTAACACCATCCTGCATGGTCTCGTGAAAAACGACGTGCTGCGCGAGATTAACGAGAAACTTTTCTTCGAGTCCGCAAGGTTCTGGTTCCTGCTTCTCGACGAACTGGACTTTGCGGAACAGGTGCGCGCGCTGAGTGACGAAATCTCGATGATCCGGCGCGCAATCGCGCTGCGGGACATAAAGCTTGCAGCCGAAATTCACAAATCCCATTTGGCATTGGTGCTGTCATCCATACGGCAGCAGAGCGACGCTTCCGGCGATACTTTGTGAGTGCTTGCATCGCTTGATGGGTGTCAATGATCTTGGGCAGAGAAGCTGGGAGTGTTTCAAGCTCCAGGCGGCACGTGACCGCTGAGGAAAACCCGGGAGAAGAGTGTGATGCCGGATGTCGAGATCAAACAGGCAGAAACTCAAGATCTGGAACCGTTGCGGCAGCTTTATCTGGACGCCTTTCCGGACGAAGACCTGTTCCCCCTTGTCTCAAACCTGCTCGGCGGCAGTGCGCCGGTCCTGTCTCTCGTGGCGGTTTCCGGCGAAAGGACCGTCGGGCACGTGATCTTTACACCTTGCAAGGTCGATCCGAGCGGCATCGGCGTTGCCTTGCTTGGCCCGCTCTGCGTGACGCCCGGGCTTCAGAAAGCAGGGATCGGCTCCGCCCTGGTGCACGCCGGTTTCGATCGCCTGAGAGCAACGTTTTCGCAGGTGTTTGTTCTCGGGGACCCGCAATACTATGGACGTTTCAGGTTCAAGTCCGACGACCTTGTCGAAACACCCTGTCCGATCCCGGTTGCGTGGAAGGAGGCCTGGCAGTCGGTTTCGCTAGATGACGCTGCCGTCGCCGTGTCCGGGCGTCTCGTTGTCCCAGATGCCTGGAACGATCCGGCACTCTGGTCGGATTGAACCGCGCGCGTTTCAACCGCTCTTTCGGATGAACATCTGCTCGGTGACCGATTTGCCCCATTGATCACCGACATATTCGTTGGCGAGGGTAAAACCATTGCGCTCGTAGAGCGTTCTGGCCGCATCGAGGCCCTTCAGCGTCCAGAGATGAATTTCATCGAACCCGTGTTCATCGCAGTGGTCGAGCGCCCTGAGCAGCAGCGTTTTGCCAAGGCCAAGACCGCGAAGCTTCTCCGACAGGATGAACCAGCGCAAATGGGCGATGTTTCCGTCAAGATCCTCGCCGTCGATGCTGATCGATCCGATAATCTCGCCGTTGTCCAGGATGCTCCAGCTGTTGTTCAGCGGTCTGCTGACGCGCTGCATGAATTCGGCCATCGCCTGCGAAACGACGCTTTCGAAGGTCGGTCCCATGCCGATGATCGCGCCGTGCGTTCGAGCATGCAGCGCGGCGATGTCGCCGATCATTCCGGTCTGATACCCTTCTACGATATCAAAACGGTGACCCGTTTTGTTGGCGTTCTGATCGGAATCCGACAGGGCATCGGCATAGGTTGTCAGCGCATCGGCGATCAATCGCGCCGACCCGTTTCTGATCTTCGTTAGGGCGGTTCGCGCCTGCTGATCGCCGAACGTGTCGATTTCGGCGAAGGTTTTCCAGCCCGAGTTGGTGAGGCTCAGACCAAAGACACGTCCATCCTGTTCGGAGCGGGTCTGGATGATGTCGCCTCGGATTTCGAGAGACTTGAGAAGCCTGCTGATCGTTGATTTTTCCAGCTTCAGCCGGGTGGCCAGTTCCTTTGCCGTCACGCCGGGGTGCAGCCCGATTTCCATGATCGCATGAACGCCCGAACCCGAGAGGTCCGTGCCGGCGATCGTTTTGTCCAGAAACCCGAATTCCCGGACAAGCTGACGGGAGGCGGAGCGAATGTCCTGGACAAGCGAAGTTGAAACGTCGGTCATGGGATACCTGAATATAGTTGTAGGATGCAACTATATGGTCGCCGCATGAGAAAGGCAAGCGAACAAAAGCAACTTCAATCGTCGGAAAAGGTGGGAAATCCCAGCCTGCAAAGGGCGGCGTAACTCAACCTGTACCGGTCAGATTCTTCAGGCTGCCGACATAGTCCCTGTGGAAGGACCGATAGCTTTCGGAGGTTGCGCCGAGATGATCCTTCGTGAGTCGGTGCAGATCGGGGAGCTTGTGAAACGGAACCGTCGGATAGCTGTGATGCTCCGCATGATAGGGCATGTTCCAGGCCAGTCTCCGGACAAGCCGGTTAGTGTATGTCGTTCTGCTGTTCTCCAGCATGTTGGAAACGAAGGGACAGCGGCCATGCTCGGCGAGCAGATAAAGACGCAGGAAAGGTTGCCCGAAGAGGCAGGGGACAATCCACACGAACAACAGTGCGTCTGACGCCAATATGAACGACAGCGCCGCGAGGACTGCGTACAAGGCGACCGAGGTCACCGCCTCATGTTGGACCTTCTTCTGTCCACCGGCTGGAACGAATGGATCGGCGCATCGGCCCGATGCGTTTTTCAACAGTGTCTTCAGTTCGCTCCACCATGTCGGCAGACCACTGACATGAACAAGATACTGCCGAATGGTGTGGGGCTTCGCTCCACCAAGCTCGGGATCATTTTCCGGATCCTGGGTGTGGCGGTGGTGAGCGAAATGGAAATACCGGAACCAGTCCGCGGGCACCAGGATGAGAAATCCGCAGATCCTCGCAACGAGGTCATTGAGCCATGGTGACCGGAACGCCGTTCGGTGGATCGTCTCATGCAGAACAGTGAACAGGAAAACGATCAAAATACCCTGCGGCAGCATAAGCAAAGGCCAGCCGGGGACCCCAAGCGCGATTATGGTTCCCAGAAATGCAATCGACCCGAAATGAACCGCAAGCGCCGCAAGGCCTTTCCGGTTCGACGTTTCGTTCAATTCGGTTCTCTGTTCTGCCGTCAGCCCGGCCAGAAAAGATCGATGGTCCATCAGGCCATTTTATCACACGTGAGGACAGGGGGTAGCTTGAGAACCGTTTGCGTGTCGTTTGTTCGCATTTCAGTTGCGGCATCAGGCCCAGGCACCCCTGTTCCGGCTCACGTGCCGCTTGGCCGGAATGACGTGTGCACCGTCTCACCCAGGGTGTCATCCCCGGCTGGATCGGGGACCTAATCCACATCGGCACAATCTGGCAAAGGCAGTAATGGAGAAATGAATAACCCAAACGCCATGACGACATGGGCTCCGGTACGAGCGGGTCCCGGATCTCCGCTGCCTGTGTCCGGGATGACGAACAGGAGGTGCCGGCACCGCGTTGTAGCCTCATCCTGAGGAAGCGCGCAGCGATGTCTCGAAGGAGGACCAAAGCGCTCGGAGCGAACGATTGTGCTTCAAGTTCGGACCAATGCCGATATCAAATCCAGGGCCTTGGCTTGCTGGAACAGGTCGACAAAAAAGGCCGCGCGGTGCGCGGCCTTTTCATCTTTTAGATTGCGGTTTCCCGGATCACTCCGCCGCGAGCGGCTGTTCGTCCTGCGGCGGCACCTTGGGCGGAGCCGGCTTGGGCATCGAGACAACCTTTGCGGCCGGGCGTTCCTTCTCCAGATCGGGATCGGTCCACTCCACATCCTGGTCAGCGTCGCGGTCCGTCTCTTCGACAGCGCCGGCTTTGTCGCGGCGCGTCACGATGAGTGCGATGAGCCCGCTCCAGGCCTTCTTGATGAGGTTCCAGATAGCGGCAAACGTCCGCGCCCAGGTGCTCGGCACTGCTATCATCACCGGTATCATCACAAGCGTTAGGATGGTCGAGAAGGCGAGACCCGAAATCACCGCAGTCGACAGCTGGATCCACCAGATCGCCGTGATCCCGCCGACCGCGATCGTCTGGGAGAAGAAGTCCAGGTTGACCGCGGTTGCCATCGGAACCAGACCGACAATTGTCGTGACCGTCGTCAGCAGGATCGGACGGATACGCTGACCCGAGGTCTTCAGGATCGCATCGAGCGGATCGAAGCCGTCATGCCGGAATCGGTTGTAGGTATCGATCAGGACGATGGCGTTGTTCACCACGATCCCCGCGAGAGCCACGACCCCGGTTCCGGTCATGATGATCGAGAACTTCTGACCGGTCAGCATCATGCCGAGCAACACGCCCATGACCGACATGACCACCGTGGAGAGGGTCAGGAAGGTCTGGTAGAACGAGTTGAACTGGGTCAGCAGGATCAGGAACATCAGGAAGAGCGATGCCATCATGGCCCGCATCAGGAACTCACCCGATTCCTTCTGGTCCTCGTCCGCACCTCGGAACTGAAGATAGACGTTATCAGGGAAGGTCTGCGTGTCCAGCCATTCGCCGAGCTCCTGAACCTTCGCGTCGACCGTCAGCGGCTTGCCTTCCGCATCGACCGCCGTCTTGTCGACGGTCGCCTTCAGCATCATGGAATAGAGGCCGTCGCGGCGGGTGATCGAAGACACTTTCGGCTCCGGCGACCGGTCGATGAAGTTGGCGATCGGGACCAGACCGAGCGGCGTCTGCAGACGCAACTGGTCGAACCGGTCGAGCGTCCGTTCGTCGGCCGGGAGCCGCACACGAATATCAACCTCGTCCTCCGAATCCGTCGGCCGGTAATTGCCGATCAGAACGCCGTTGGTGACCAACTGGACCATGTTGCCGACCGAGCCGATTCCGGCCTGGTAGCGCCCGGCCTGTTCGCGGTCGATGTCGATCTGCCACTCGATGCCGGGCAGGGGACGGTCGTCCTCCTGGTCGATCAGGTGCTCCATCTGGTCCAGATACACGCGGATGCGGGCAACCTGTTCCACCATGGTATCGTAGTCGGTTGACGTGACTTCAAGCTGGATGTCCTTGCCGGTCGGCGGCCCGCCCTCGATCTTGCGCGTTTCAACCTTGATGCCCGGGATATCGGACGAGCGTTCGCGGATCTCGGCAAAGATCTCCGAGGCATTCCGGCGGCAGCAGTATTTCGCAAGTTCCAGCGTCATTTCGCCGATGAGATCGCCCGGTTTGTCCTGGACACCGCCGATAAAATCAGGCCCGCTGCCACCGCCTGGCGGGTAAGCGGAGGTGATGACATTCTGGATACCGGCGGTCTGAAGCACTTCCGCCTCGACCTGCTTGACGATTTCAAGCGATTCTGCGGCCGACATGTTGCCGCGCGCCGACACCATGACGACGGCCTGATCCGGCTCCTCGTCGACGAAGAACTCGACACCTGTCGGGTTCGACGCAAACGACGTGAAGATCAGGGCGCATGTTCCCAGGACCGCGACCAGTGTCAGGACATTGCCGACCGGGTTGCCGGCCAGCAGCTTGAGGTGCCGGACATAGAGGCCGGTGAAACCCTTGACCGTACTGGCGTCAAAGCGAAGTTCTTCAGGTTTGTCGCTTTCACTGTTTCCGTTGCGCGTGCCGAAACCGAGCCACTTGCGCAGACCGTCGAACATCCACTCAATCAGATGGACCAAAGGAGAGATGGCCTTGTAGGCGGCCCATATGGCGACGATTGCAAACGCGAAGACGACCAGGAAGAAACCCGTGTCGAGCGCGATCGGATGCTGGAACACGGTAAACGGGTGCCCAAGGCTTGCAATTGATCCAAACGCGGAACTGATCGTGTCTGTCACGATTGGCGGGCGTGATGTCGCCAGGAAGTAGGCGAAATAGGCCGCAAACCCGACGGCGAGCATTTCGAACGCAAGCGAGACAAATGTCACGGAGCGGAATTGCTTGGAGGGTTGCTGGCTTTCCTTTTCAACCTTCAGTGCCGCGCGCTCCCTGCGCCAGCGAACAAATGGGCGCAGGATCAGATAAGTGGCAATCAATGCGACGAGGCCGGCCGCACCGGCAGCAGGCGCCGCGGTCGGTGTTGCGGAAACGGCTTCCAGGAAGTCGGGCGCGCCGGGTACGGCTCCGAAGGCCCCCAACGTCACCACGACTGCGATCGCACCGAAAATTGTCGCCAGAACGAAGGCAGCCCTACGCTCGATCCAGTGCGTGACCATCGCGAAGATGCCGCCGGTCACCGGCAGGAACACCATGGCGGTGAGAAGCGCCGCCGTCAGAACGATGATGACCATGATCGGCAGGTAGCTCATGAACTCACCGGCGACACCCGGCCAGAGCAGCATGGGCAGGAAGGCCACCAGCGTGGTCGCGGTCGAGGACACGATCGGCCAGAACATCAAGCGCGCTGCGCGAATGTAGGCTTCGCGGTCTTCCATGCCTTCGCTCACCTTGCGGTCGGCATATTCAACCATGACGATCGCGCCGTCGACGAGCATCCCGACCGTCAGCACCAAACCGAACATGACCATGATGTTCACGGTATAACCGAGCCCCGACAGGATCAGGAAGCCGACCATGAAGGAGGTCGGAATCGCAAGACCGACCAGCAGGGCCGAACGCAGTCCAAGCGCTGCCAAAACCAGGATCATGACAAGGAAGATCGCCGTCAGGATCGAAGACTGAAGCGAGCCGAGCACCTCGAAGATGTTCGAGGACATGTCGATCATGTAGTCGACCTGGATCGTGTCCGGCCAGTCATTCGTCGCCTCGTCGACAACCGCCCGGATAGCCTGGTTGTTCTCGATGATGTTGGTGCCGATACGCTTGGTGACGTTAAGGGCAATGGCAGGGCTGCCGTTCACGCGTGTGTAGGAATCGGCGTCCTTGAACGTGCGCCGGATTTCGGCCACGTCGCTCAGGGTGACGACGCCTTCACCTGCCTGCTTGATCGGCAGCGAATAAACATCCAGCGCGTTCTCAACAAGACCGGGAACCTTGACGTTGAAACGTCCCTGGCCACCATCGATGTAACCTGCGGGGACAAGCTGGTTGTTGTTCGACAGGGAGGTCAGCAGTTCCTGCTGGGTGATCGCGTAGGATTCCAGTTTTTCCGAGTCGATCAGAACTTCGAGCTGCTCTTCACGATGACCCGTCAGGTCGGCCGAACGCACGGTATCGATCGCCTCGACCTGGTCCTTCAAGCGGCGAGCATGCTGGTAAAGCGTGCGTTCCGGAACATTGCCGGACAGCGCGATCGTGATCGTCGGGACCAGCGCAAAATTGGTTTCCGAGATGGTCGGTTCTTCGGCATCCGCAGGCAATTCGCCCTTGGCCGCGTCCACCTTGTCGCGGACGTCGGCAAGCGCTTCGTCCTTGTCGAAGGAAATATCGAATTCCAGCACGATCCCAGCATGGCTTTCAGAGGCAATCGCCGTGATTTCCTTCAGTCCGTCGAGGCCGCGGAGTTCCGTTTCCATCGGGCGCACTAGAAGCCGTTCGGCGTCTTCAGGAGAAATACCCTGCTGCACGATCGAGACGTAAAAGATCGGAACGTCAATGTCGGGACTGTCTTCCTTCGGGATGCTGATATAGCTGAAGACCCCGGCGACGAGGAGCGCCAGCATCAGCACGAAGACTGTCTTGGGACGTCTCAGAACGCCTTCAAGCATGTTTATCATTGACTGAGCCCCGCAGTTTCAAAGACCGGCTGGACGGTTTCCCCGTCGCCGACGAATTCCTGGCCAACCACGATCACGGTGACTTCCTCCGGAAGACCGCCGACCCACAGGCCGTCGTTTTCTCCGCCAAGGACCTTGACCGGGTAAAACGCGGTCGTGTCGTTCTCATCGACGGCACGCACCCCGACGATGCCTTCATCGCTCAAGGTCAAGATGGCAGGCGAGATCTTGTGTGCCTTTTCCACCGGAAGCGCCAACCGCGTCACGGCGGTCACGCCGTCGCGGGCGACGCCGTCCGGGTTCGGAAGTTCGACTTCGACGCGGAACGTGCGCGTATCGGGTTCGGAAGAGGGCGAGACGTAGCGGACCTTGCCGGTCATCGTTTCTCCGGTGACAAGCCTGACTTCGGCCGGCATTCCAATTGAAATCTGGCCGATGTTGAGTTCGGAAACCTGCCCGATCGCGATCATCGGATCGGAATTCACGACGGTTGCGCAGATGCCGCCATTGTCGAGCTGCGCCCCGATCTCCGCCATTGGGCTCTCGATCACGCCATCGATCGGCGAACGGATGACCGTGCGCTCCAGTTCAAGCTCCGCCTCTTCAACGCGCGCCCGAGCCGCATCGAGACCCGCCTGGGTCGCAGCGGCGCGGGTTTGCGCCGTGAAGCCTTTGTCGGCAAGTTTGGTTGCGGCAGAGTGATCGAGTTCGGCCTGCGCCAGCAATGCCTTGGCTTCCAGAACGAACGCTTCACGCGAGCCGCGATCCAGTTCGCACAGCACGTCTCCGGCAACCACGCGGGCACCTTCGCGCGCGGGGCGCCGAACCACATCGTCCTTCGTCTCCGACATCACGGCAACCTTGGCTTCCGCCTCGGTCCGTCCGCGAACTTCAAGTATGGCCTGGCGGTCCAGGGCCGTCAGCTTGAGCACCTGGACCCGGAAGGTGGCATCCGCGTTTTCCGCAACGCGCTCGGCCGGTGGCGGCACGGCATTTTCGCCGTCGCCGACGCCGCCGATGACGATTGTGCCGCTCGACATCCAGTAGCCTATGCCTGCGGCAAGGCCCACCGCCAAGATATAGGACAACTTAACTTTCATGGGTCTTTACTCCGAAACTAAACTTACTCGGCGGCGTCCGACACGGGCTTTGCCGCGTCTTCTGCAATCTTCACGAGTGCGTCTCCGTGTTTTTCAAGGTAAGCGAGCGTGCAGTTCATGCAGGCGATGCCGTAGCTCCTGGTCCAGTTGGAGCCAGGGTGGCAGCATTCTTCATCTGATTCCGTCAGCAGGCGCAGTTCTTCAAGCACCTGGGCCTTACGCCGTTCAAGCGCGCGCCGGATCACGTCCGGCGGCAACTGCGCAGCGTTAAGGGCAATCAGCAAAAACGGGGATTTGAAGGTGTCGGGGGCTTGCGGTTCGCAAAGGTAGTCGATCAATTCCGCATGGCCCGCTTCCGTAATGGAGTACACTTTTCTGGCGGGTTTGCCGGCCTGCGGTTCCTCGCGAACGGTCACGAGGCCCTCGGACTCAAGGCGCGCGAGCGCAGGGTAGATCGATCCGAAACTTGCGTCGTCAAAATAGCTGAACCGTCCGTCGGTCGACTCTTTGCGGATCTCGTATCCGGTAGCGTCGCCGAAAGACAGGATCGCCAGGCACAGGCTGCGTACACTCATCGGTCTCTCCGTTCCCGAGGGCGTCCCCCCGGATTGACGGCATCTGTGAACCCCACACCGAACACCGGGCTATATCTCCGGCTGCAACGCGATGAGGGGTATATGTTGGTTCGATATATCGACCTAATATATATCATCCTGGAATGAATCAAGGGTGCGCTGCACAATTATTTGGGCCTGTGACGAAAATGATCAACGCCGACTGTGCGCCCGCACTGGCGGCACGGCTTGTTCAAATTGTCACCTTGTTGTTTGCCGCCTGCGCTTTAGGTTCTGGCAATGGGTGCAGTCGAAGGCTTACAGGAGATACCGATGTCAGACAGGAAGCAGACGATCACGCCGCCCAGGCTCAGGAACGATCCCCTCATCCGGCTCGTCGCAATCAATGGGGCGGCAGGCGTTTGCATCGCAATGCTGGTGATGGGTGGTATCTTCTGGGCCAATATCGGCAACTTGCGGGTGCTGGTGTCGAAGGCTGAAGATCCGGTCCTGCCGGTCCTGATGCTGGCTTTCGCGCTTGTGATCACACTGGGGTCGGTTGTCATCGGGTCGGCAATCATGCTGCTCGGCAGGCAGGAGCATCGCGGTAATCCGCCAGGCGGCAAGTTGCTTCAGGCCTTGACCGCCGACTTTCAGGACGCGGGCGCTTATGCGCCCGTACGATCCGGCGGGACGCGAAAAACCGGTTGAACTGACATGATTGCACAGCACGGTCCGAACTTATTCGACGGACGCGCGATTGACTGCAATGGCGCTAGCTTCTGTCACGGTATTGGTGCCGACATCTGAAAAGAGGGTCATGGCAACGGCTGCCAGCAATAGCAGCACGCCCGCGGATGACATTTTCATTTCATCTATCCTTGCGATCGTGGCCGTCCCCCAGCTCTGTCCGCGGAGGACTGTTTAGTTGCAAGGCTCTAAAGTGCGGATAATTGCGTGCATAAAATTTTACGGATCGCCCTTTTTTTGTTCCTGCGACGGCGGAAAGGTTGCGCTCGCTCACATGTTGCGGTCTTTTGAAAGCATCTGATTTGAGAAGGAATTTCCAGTTGTGGCGCGACCGGTGCATGGACTTTTGAGCCGTCCCGGGATCCATACTCGGCCTTGGACGTCCCGCATCTCCGGCACCTTGATCAGAAATCGTCTCGAACCGGACCGGCAACGATGGAGCACGACATGAACGAGACCTATCCACGCGACATGGTGGGGTATGGCCGCACCCCGCCGGATCCGAAGTGGCCTGGTGGTGCAAAGCTCGCGGTGCAGTTCGTGGTGAACTACGAGGAAGGTGGAGAAAACAACATTCTTCATGGAGATCCCGCCTCCGAAGCCTTTCTGTCGGAAATCGTGGGTGCTCAACCCTGGCCGGGCAAGCGGCACTGGAACATGGAATCCATCTATGAATATGGATCTCGCGCAGGTTTCTGGCGTTTATGGCGACTGTTCACCGAGCGCTCGCTCCCCGTCACTGTATTCGGCGTTGCCACGGCGCTGATGCGGAACAGCGAAGCCGTCGCGGCAATGAAGGAGGCCGACTGGGAAATCGCCTCGCATGGCCTGAAATGGATCGAGCACGGGGACATGGAAGAAGCCGAGGAACGGCGGCAGATCCGTGAAGCAATCCGTGTTCATGAAGAGGTGACGGGAGCGCGCCCACTCGGCTGGTACACGGGACGCTGTTCGATGCAGACGCAGAACCTGGTGCTGGAGGAGGGGGGCTTTCTCTATGTTTCCGACAGTTACGCAGATGATCTGCCGTATTGGGTGGAAGGGCCGGACGAAGACCACCTTGTCATACCCTACGCGCTCGACACCAACGATATGCGATTTGCCTCAGCGCAGGGCTTTAACTCGGGTGATCAGTTCTACACCTATCTCAAGGACGCTTTCGACACCCTCTACGATGAGGGCCGGCGCGGAGCTCCGAAAATGTTGAATGTCGGTCTCCATTGCCGGCTTGTTGGCCGGCCTGGCCGCATTGCTGCTCTGGCAAGCTTTCTGGACTACATCGCCAGCCATGCGGATGTTTGGATCACGCGCCGAATCGACATCGCCTGGCACTGGCACGCGCATCACAGTAGAAGTTCCTAAGATAAAACAAAAATAGAAGAAATCGTTGCAGTAGGGTACCTTTTTAGGGTACTCATACCGCATGCGAAAGAACTATCTTTACTCGAAAAATGGCCGCTGGTACTGCAAGCTGAACGTACCTGCAGATCTCCAGCAGATAGTCGGGAAAACAAGACTGAAGAAGTCCCTCCAGACTTCAGATAGACGCGTAGCTGCTGTCAAAGCGCCCGGTATCATTGCCGCTTGGAAGCTCATGTTCGATCAACTTCGCAGTGGCGATTCAATCGAGCGTTGGATTGAAACCTACAAAATAAATACTGCTGGGCAAGATGGTGACCAGCTTGAAGCCATCCAACAAGTCATGTCGGATCAACTTTTTGAACGCGATGACCTTAGCGATGACAAGAAGCGGCTCGCTTTGAGAGTCGCGAGCGGAGGCGCAGTCCTAGTGCGCGACATCGCCAGAAAGTACCTTGGATCGCTCGAAGGGAGGGTTCAAGAAAAGACGATAATTATCTACCGGCAGGCTCTAGAGATGGCTGCCAACATTCAGCCGGATGCCATGAGGTGGGACCGGAAACTCGCTCAGCGCACGCTCAACGTCTGGATTGGTGAAAAAGCTCAGAACACCGTTGCAAAGCGCTTTTCAGCACTAAAGGGATTGTTTCATTGGGCCGCTGACAATGAGCTTATCCCTGTGGACAACGCAGAGGTGTTTGACAGGCTCAGGTATCCAAAGCGGACTCCTGTTGAAACCAAAAGAGTTCGCCCGTACTCACCAGAGGAAGGGCGACAGTTAATCGCTTTGTGTTGTGAAAGTACGTCGAAGCTATGGCCGCTAGCTTCCGTCCAAAATGGAGACTGAAAGCCCTCGCAGCAAGTTCAGGGTTTCCGGGTAGTTTTGAGGCGAACTCCCGTCGAAGGCGTTCCGCATAATCTTGGGCCAGGGCTTCAAGCCTTTCTTCCAGCTCATCTTCGGAAAGAGGCTCACGCTCAAGCCCTTTATGCGCACGTTGAGCTTCTATCCAAGTATCGTGCGCAAAAGCTTGGGAACCTAACCCCCGCTTTACCCGCCGCATATTGCCCAACTGGCCGTCTGATACACCTACGGACAATTGGATTTGCTTTTTGGAATGAAGACCCAGTAGAACTAGCTGCCACGCCCGATTTTGCTTCTCTTGGACAGACATAACCAGTTTTGCTTGGCTGTTTGCACGACCAGACTCCAGGATTGCCTCGTCGAGCGTTCCAGTAAAGAAGCGCACTGGAACTTCATTTTCGTACTTTTCAAGCTTGTATGCTTCCAACCGGTGATGCCCGTCGATGAGAACAACAAGGTTGCCGAACCGTTTGACTGTTAGCGGTTCGAGTGAACCTTGCGATTTGATTGCTCTCCTGAGGTCTTGAAGGTGCTGTTCCTCCATGGCCCTGGGTTGGAACAATTCCATCCTCTGTTCGATTGCTGTAAGCGGGAGTGACGTTGTGTCTTCAAAGGAGTTTTCACTCGATTGAGCAAGTGCCTCCAGTTCGGCCCGTATTTTCGCTGGGCCAAACTCGTCGTATTCCGTTTCTTCCAAAGGCTCTTGGTGGATGGTCATACTTACTTTAACTCCCGAACAGCTTGAGCGATGTCTTCAATCTCATTTCTCCGCCGCTTTGCCTCCTCGATCTCCTTCTTCGCAAGAAGACTTCCGGCCATCCCAAAGACGTCGACAAACAGCTTGCCCAATGCAAGTGTTACCTCTGCTGGCGCATCGCGATAAATCAGCCGCATTCTGTTGGACGAATGGTCAATTCGGCTCCCACTATGGATATCACCTACACGAATGGTGCGCCTTGCAAGCTGATGCCAAAACGCCCGGTCCGACACGAAGCGGCGCGGTTCGAATTCCTGTAGGATGAACATCGCCATTGCCGTGTCTGCGATCTCTGTCCGGTCCGATGTTTGTGAAAGTTGCTCAATCGCTGCCGCAGCTAGTCGACCGTGGCGGTTCCCAGCTTTGCCACTTCTTGCGAGCCTTAAGCTCTGCTGTGCGTTGTCAACAACAGAAAGCCACCTGCTGTCGATCATCCCCCATAGTGGGCTATCTGTATTGCGCTTGCGGCGCTCTTGGATCAGCCTCAGGTACGGCTTGAGATCTTGCTTTGTGACCGGGATCTGCAAGGGGTCGCCATGCCTTCGTTGATGATTTCGATGTGCTGAACAGAGTTTTCCATATTGTGATGTTGGTCTGGAGCAGTTCGCCATCGAACACACGCGCATAGATCATCCACTTAAATCCTAGTGCCCGTGCCCGTCGTGACAGGCGTGAGCAACAATTTCAATCCGCTTTGCGAGCAATGCGTCCTTGGCCTTCGGTAACAATCAGATTCTGCTTTCGGCATCAATGTTTGAGAACAACCTACTTCAGTCCGGCCTGTTCCAATGCGCGATAAACAGATCCCCTGCCAATGCTGATTTCCCGGGAGATCTCAGAAACGGATTTTCCATCCTTGAATAGCCGTACCACTTCGTTGGCCTTCAGCCGCGCACTCGGTTTGCGGCCTTTGTATTTACCGGCGGCTTTCGCCTTTTGGATGCCCTCGATCTGACGCTCTTTCATCAGGCTGCGCTCAAACTCGGCAAAGGCACCAAACATGTTGAGAATGAAACGACCGTATGCGCCGCTGGTGTCCAGCGTCTCGTTACCGAACTGGAGCACCTTCAGTGCCACTCCGCGCTGGTGCAACTGGTCCACGATATCACCGAGGGCTTGGGTGCTGCGGGCTAGTCTGTCCACCTTCGTGACCACAAGCGTGTCGCCTTCGCGAAGGAAGTCCAAAGCCGCATCGAGCTTTGGGCGTGCGCTCGCCGCTGACACCTGTTCAGAGAAAACCTTCTCGCATCCTTCGCGCTTTAGGTCCCGGAGCTGAGCTTCCAAGCCAGCCACTTGTTCAACGGTGGATGTTCTAGCGTATCCCACGTTCATCAGTTTACCTCGTTCTGTCCAATAGGCTCTAGAGGTATGAGTCAGAAGTGTCCAAATTGCAAGACCCATTTTATTGGACAGCCACTTGAAGAGCCAAAGGGGTGTCCGCTGGACCCTGCTCTATTGGACACAACAGCTTGTTGGCGACAGAGAGGTGGTGTCCCGCTTGTCCATGATGACATCAAGCGAGCCCGGGGGGGGGGGGACCAGCGTAGCATTTTTATCGAATGCCTGTTCACGTATTTTCGCCAAATCCAACTCTGGTTTTTCAGCTCGTTAACACAATTGACAAAATCACATGAGCTGTTGTGGCTTTATGACTTCGTCAAAAGAACCTAATTGATTTTCTTGGTCGTATGCGCTTTTAAAAAATTTGCCTTATGATACAATTATTGATGATCAGATCAACTTCGGTCAATACATGGTTGCGTATTCTAAATATTTGTGGCTTTTAGTTTTTTTTATTGCAGTTCGTGTTTCTGGTACAGTAGCGGCTGACAGCGACTGCCCCGGCCCAGGCTGTCCTTACAGCAGGATAGTGCCCGGGCTTGAATGTAGTGTGTTGAGCGACGGAACCAGTGTATGCAAAAGGATTTTTGAACGTGTCCCAACAGAAAATGTATATCTCTGTGTGACTGCTCTTGGTGCGTGTGCAACGCTAAAGCAAGAACTCGGTTCCGATTGTATGTGTCCCGCGCCTGTCGGTGGTATCCACGGGAAAGTTATACAAAATCAATCTAGTCCGGAAACCTTGCCGTAAATTAGGTAGGATCGAGTAATCGTCAAAACGACAAATCCCCGATAACGAATATGTTCTATTCTATTGAGCAGGATACAATCTATTACATAGCCTTAACAAGGTGGGTGCCGCCCCTTATAACCATTTTGGTTGGTGGTTTATTTGCATCAATCTTGTTTCCGCGATGGCAGGAAAACTATGCAAGGAACAAGGCGCGAGAACAACGAAAGCTTGAAATCTACGAGGAAGTTGCCCGGTGGACATACAGGTACGGGGTGTTTTGGGACCGCTTAATAACGATATCAAGATTAGAAAAAAGTAAAGCGGGTGGTCTTGAAGACGCCGAGATGGAGAGGAAAAAGCAATTCGTCGAAGACCGCAACGAAGCCCGGCTCCAACTGTCCGATGCTCTTTGCAGAGCGGAACTCTACTTTTCAGACGAAACGCTTAGGGCCGTGCAGCGTTTCAGAAAGTGGGATGAAGGTCTGAGCAAGTTGTATCTAAATCAACTACCCAGCAAAGAAAAATTCGATGAAGAGATAAGAATAATCACTCGCTTTTTGTCAAGGGAGTTGATTAAATGAATGCACCATTAAAGATTTTTTTGATTTATTTTATTACATCTGTAGCAATTGGTTGTGCATCCACTAAAGGAGACAATTCAAACGCAACAATTGCTTCAGATATACTTGGAGGCATAACAAGCGCTGTAGCGATTTCGAATGACGCCACGGACACAGATAGTATTATCGAAGATGGAACTAATTCGCCGGAGCCTGATAGTTTGACAGTCGCGCGGGATGCTAATTGTCCAGGACCTGGTTGCCCTAGCAACAAGGATGCTACCGTTAGCAGTACGGTGACGATCAGCCCTCCTGCGAGCGTCCGATAGTGTCTAATTGGCTATGGATTCGTTCAACTTGATGATCTTGTGGCAGGCGATGTGGACCATGCAGGCGATTTCGCGCTTCTTCCCGTCAGACCAATGCCGCCGCTTCCGCCGTCTCTGCACCATCGACAATTCCGGATCGTGCCCACTTATCCATAGTATTCACCATCAGCCCTCTGTCATAGGCAGCTTCACATCTGGATTCGGAGCAAAGCAAGTCCGTTCAGGCCGGACGCTTAAGCGGGCTGCTACGCCGATCATGCAGCGGCTCTTCCGAAGCGTCGAGGACGAGGGTTGCATGTGTCGGTCGACTTACACGCCAGCCGACAATACGGCGAGCAATTGTATTAATGAAGAAGGCGATGTAGATGATGCCCTGTAATGGGGCGACATAGGTGAAATCCGAAACCCAGAGCCTGTTCGGTAACGGTGGCTTGCAATAGCAGTTCACACGGTTGGGCGGACTGGGTACAGACCTGTCCGGGAGCGTCGTCTTTATCGGCTTGCCGCGGATTATCTCCTGAAGCCTCATGGACCTCATGAGCCGGGCAACCGTGCGGCGGGCAACGTCACAGCCTTCCAACTGCAATTGCAGCCAAACCTAGCGCACACCATAGACGCGGAAGTTCTCTTCGAGCGCATGGTGAATCTCGATCTTCAAAGTGATGTCGCGGTGAGCGCTGGGCGACAGGCGATCCGCGTCCAGGGGGAAGCGGCGCTGTTGTTTGTTTGAGTTGGTTCCAAAAATTTTTGCGCCACAACATCCTGATTTCGCCTTTGTTCATGTCGGCAGGGGTTGAGTGATGTCAGTTGGGCTTGCTGATGAAATCGGAGAGGTTGGGGGGCTGAAGGTCTTGTTCTTTAGCTCCCGGAACCGGCCTGAAGAGTGCGTTGAGCATAATCGTTCGGTCCGTATCCTCTTCGACCTTTCCCTCGCCGCTCAAGCGAATAAACGTTTTCGCCATAACGCTTCGTTGCAAGGCATCATCGGCAAGGTTGAGGTTTTGAAGTGTAAAGCGGCTAAGAAGCCGCAGAACCCAAGCACAGGCTAGAACTGGGACCGTTACAAGCACCAGATTTCCCAGAGCAATCGATTGGCCTTCAGGCACCAGGCTCTTTACCGCCAGAGTGACGGGTGTCCAGTGCCAGAGCAAACCAACGACCGCTACAATAATCGTAGCGCTGAATATGAAGGCGCCAAAATAAAAAAAATTCATATGCCGTTTGGCTTTATCTTCCCAGAGTGTCATTGCGTCTTGAAGAATAAAGTTTTCCTTCAATTCATTTTTTACATTCTCAAGATGTTTTTTGCTGTTGTTTTCGATATCTCTCAGTGTGCTCGCTTTTTTTGCGTCAACTTCACTGATGACATTCTTCGTCATTACTTCTATCTGCTGCTCACCAGTCTCACTTATTTTGCTCAACCAAAATTCCGTTTTCTTTCTAGCATTTTGAAGGACGTTTTCCGTCTCTTCGGCGAACGTGGAAGTGGTGAGGGTAGATTGTATTTCAATCATATTCATCAGCGCTGGAACAATCTGCACATGAGGAAGAAAATCCCGAGTGCTGTTCAAACCGAGATGGCTTACTTGCACCTCATTGCGAAAAATTCTTCCCGTCGTACCAAAGACAATGGCGACTATGTTCAGCTCGCTGTTCTTCGGGCGCTGTTCTAGGGTCACTTCCAAGTCGCTTATTGCGTGTTTGTCGAAAGCAAGCGCCTTGTTTGTTGTGGGATTCGCCCATTCGTCAATGAACGTTCTGATGCCATTTCTGTTTGCTCTTACGCCTATGGCATTGAGTAAAAGGAACGCGGTTTCGTAGCCATCGAGTACTTCATCTTTTTCGGCTTCGGCAGTCTCATCTAACCTACTTTTTCGAAACGCGTCCGTCCAGAAAATGACTTCTTCAAGCATAGAGACTTCCCCCAGAACAACCTCGGCCTGGTATCATTTACTACGTTCTAATAATCCTTTCCACATGGGGTTGAGGCACGAGCCAATGGGCCAAAACCTTCACGGCGCAGCGAGCGCAGGTATTCTTCACGCCGGAAGCCAGACCCAGGTTCCCAAAGAAACTGCGGAACGAGAGGGCCAGATTTAGGCATATGCCGAACTCAGACAGGGCGGCGTAGAACTCATCACGAACATTCTGGTGTCAGTCGAAGCTCTCACCGGCTTCTTCGTTCTCGACCTTGGGTACGAGCCCGCGGCGGAACTCGTTCTGTGGTAATCTGATCTTGAAATGATTTTCGAGATTGCAATGAAGTCGACATTGGGAAAGCGAAATTGCGCCAACAGTCAATTCGCAGGCTGTGTCTCGTTCTCGATATACGAAGTGTGCGCAAATTTAGCGACAGGTAAATCCAAAACCCAAATTGCAGCAACTATCGCTAGCAGGAACGTCGCCAAAATCGCAGCCCAACCCTCTATTACCAGCTTGGTTCCACTCGCGTTCTTTTCCAGTTTAATCTTGCAGGGTCCAAGTTGCATTGACATTGCCTCCCTATCCCTGCGTTCGCGATAGATAGTCCGGATCGGTGCGGGCGAAAGATGCCAGTGCATCGACCAATCCACCAAGGTCGCAAACTACTCTCTCTTTAGAGACCTTTGCATAACCTGCTGATTTTGTGATTCACTGAGTTGAATTTGAGTCGGGAGGCGTTGATGCATCGATCGAGTGGTCAGCTTGGGTTTGGCGACGGTTTTTTGGATCCGGGCCTAGGTCGCAATCAGCGTCTGGATGCAATCGACGCGGCGATTGATTGGGAGCCTTTGGATCGTCTTGTGCGCGTGCTTTACAGCGCTGGTGAAGGGCGTCCGAGCTATCGTCCTCTGACGATGGTCAAGGCGCTGTTGCTGCAGCAATGGTACGGTTTGTCTGATGTGCGTTTGGAAGAGGTCTTGTCTGACACGCTGTCTTATCGTCGATTTGTGGGTCTGTCGTTGGAAGATGGCACGCCGGATCACTCGACCATCAGCCGCTTCCGCACGGCACTGTGTCGTCACGAGCTTGATACAGCTTTATTTGAGGAGGTTTTGGGTCAACTGGAAGCCAAGGGCATGGTTCTGAAAGAAGGAACATTGCTGGATGCCACACTGGTTTCGGCTCAGGCACGCCGCCCGGGTCGAGAGGCAGGCATGGGAGGCAAATCCTCTCACGATCCGGACGCGGACTGGACGCGCAAGAACGGGCGTTCCCATTTTGGCTACAAGGCTCATGTTGCCGTCGATCAAGGATCAGGCGTCATTCGCCAGGCCATTCTGACCCCGGCGAAAACCTCCGAAAGCGAGGTGGCTGACGATCTTGTCTGTGGCGACGAACAGGCTGTGTATGCGGACAAGGCTTATGAGCACAAAGAGCGCCGCGCCAGGCTCAAGGCAGCTGGCATCAAGGACCGTGTGATGCACCGGAACCATCGATATCAAGCGGCTCTGCCATACTGGCAGCAGCGGCGCAATGCTCTGATAGCTCCCATTCGCGCTGCCGTGGAGCGCGTATTTGGAACGCTCAAACGAAGTTATGGATACGAGCGTGTGGGCTATGTCGGATTGAAGCGCAACGCAACTCAGTTCCGCCTGCTCTGTATCGCCTTCAACCTCAAAAAAGCGGCTAAGCTGAGCGCCTAACGCTCACAACAACATGAAAAACACCTCGTCCTTCAGACGATCATCAACAAAACCCGCAAAATCAACCAAAACAGATCAAGTCCAACGCCTCAAAGACGTTATGCAAAGGTCTCCTTTAGGAGTGCCCTTGTCTTCGGTTTCCCGCTTCATGAGCCCCAACTGTGTGAGCTTCTTCATAGAGCGTTGAACTGTCCGGTTATCTACTCCCATGCGACTAGCTATCGTTGTAGTGCGTGGGAAAGGCCTCTGTTCGCGGTACCACCAATGCATAGTCACATTGATTAGGACGACTAGGTCCGTGGCCGATAGGCCGAGTTCCGACTGCTTCTTGAGGAGAAGGTCCGGAAGGACTTGGAAACCGGCCTCGCCAGCCTCTTTCCATTTGGTTGTCGCCCTTTGGGGTGCTTTGTCGATGCTCAGGCTCCACTCAAATCACAAGAGGCGTTACCAGTAAATAGATATCTGTTTCTTGACGACATTCGTGTCGCTTTTTCGTCATTTTGTCACACGAGAGGGGAAGAGAGACGAGCGTAAATAGCAGGCCATTTTCATTCGGAATGCTGTCGTTCCACTCAGGGAGCGGATCGAACCTTCTCAAGCTAACAAAATAACGCATCTGTTTGAGAAGGAAAAATTGAAAAAGGCAGTATTTGGTTGAGCATTCGGGTCTAATGTGCATTTGCGCTGACGATGCGGAGAAGGGTCCCTATTTAGGGTACCCGCTAAATGCACCAGGGAAATAAAAAAACAATAAAAACAATCAAATGAGAGGAAGCCTGAGAGCGGACATCGCCTGGCACTGGCACGCGCATCACGGCCGCGTTTAGTTTGCGCAACGGAATGTGTTTCAGGGGCTGAAATAAATTCGCCCCGACAGCCGTTTCCCGGGCGGCTGACGGGGCATTGAAAATTTCTGCTCGCAACAACGTCTAGAAATCGCATTTCGTTACGTAAGTAAACACTTCGTTAAATTTAACCTTAAGATTTAAATCTGCTTGGAACTTCTCGATTTGCTTAACGGTTGAGTTCTGCCTGACAGGGCGTTGCTGCGATCGATCAGAAGGTGATCCGAAGGTCGCCGGTTCGTTGCACTTTCGTGCCGGTTCGTACGCGCTGGATCTGCGGCCCGTCGCGTCAACGCTCGTGTCGCCACCACAGTGTCGCAAATACATCCCTGAAAACATTAACCATTCTGAGCCGTGTCTCAAAATGATACGAAAAGCTGTGAATTTTGAAGTTTTTCCGGGAAGGGAATTGTGTCTTGCGGGTTTTGCAGACGGTGGGGGAGTGGAACTGATGGGATGTGGGTCCCGTTGGTTCGCTCAAATGCAAGGCCGGGAAACCGGCTTGTGTTGAACCAGGTGGATGTTGGGCAAATAGACTGTGGATCTCTCAACTGAACGTACTTCGTTAGACAGCGTATTCGATCATGGCATTCTTGGGTTCAAGAACCCGGGAGGGCTATTCCGGTCCGTGTGTTTTATCCGGGAACCCAAGGATACGTTCAGGCCAGGAGTTCTCGCAGACGGTGGTCCTTCGCTCGAAGCAGAAAAAATCGCTTCCGGAAAAAGCAAGGTCCAGCTCTCTGAAACCGGTTCAGTGAGGCACATCTCCAAAGCTGACGATGTGTCTTGTAGGGCGTGCGCGCCGTCGCTGTTTGACGCGCTTGCCTCGCGTCACTCCAGAATGGATGAAACAGCGTTTCTCAAAGAAAACAGAACCGAACATCGCGGCAGCTGTGCCGGTAAGCCACTCCTGGTGGCTGTGCCGAATGTCGCGGCAAAGAGAGAACGAAACTCCATGAAACCACTAATGCGGCAGACACTAAAAAAACGTGGGCATAATGGGATCGATCCGGAAAGCAAGATCCTCGTCGGAACATCAAACTTGGCAGCGCAAACTGACTGCGCTGTCTCAAAAAATCGCGGAGGGCTTTGAGATGAGCCTTGCGCTTGATTATGAAATTGTGCACCTGCGCGAACAGCTGGAGCAAAAGGAAGCCAGAATTGCGGAGCTGGAGCGTCTGATCGCGGACCAGCAGGTCGCGTTCCCGCCTGAATGGGATCTGACCCGCATCCAGACCCGCATTCTCAGGTTCCTTTTGAAACGGAATTTCGCCAACAGGGAGCAGATCCACGCGTTCCTGTACGCGGACCGGGATGATGGCGGGCCGGAACTTGAAAATGTGCGCGTACACATTTGCCTGCTTCGCAAGAAGCTGAAACCGCACGGTGTGAACATCAGCTGGCTGGTCGGCATGGGCTACAGGCTTGATGACGACACAAAAGAGAAGATCAGAACGTCTTCCTTGCTTCCGGGCTGACGACACAAGCGAAAAGCCTGATGGGCGGGTGCGCCGGACGCGCCCGCCTTTTCGTTTGTGAACGGAATTAACCTTACCACCTAAAATACAACTTAAAACTGAGCAATCTGTATTGCCTGTTTCGCGTGCATCGCCTACCACCTCAAGAGCTTAACGTTTTGTTAATTAAAGCTTGGGGTTGAGATGCGGTTCGTAGCCAAGAATTTTCATATAGTTGTTTTCGCTTGCTTTTCTTTGATTGTTGCGGTCTGGGTTGCAACCGAGCCCGGGCGTGCGGAAAAGATAGCTCGCCCTCTGGTGGAAGATGCCCGCGAGGTCAAAGCGTTGGCATCCGGCGCGTATCGGGAGCTGCGAGACTTTCAATGGCGCGCGGCGTTCGACGAGTTTGTGACGATGTACATCACGGCGATGCGCTTGCCGTCCCTGGTCTTCGAGAGGTTGGCCGAGCGGCTCGACAAATTCAATGACGACATTTCCAAGCGGGCACAAGGCGCGCCCGCTCTGACCCCGGACACGGATGCGAATGGGCGTTTAGCGTTCCATCACGCGGATGCCAGCGCGAGCGCGATGCCCTGACCCAAGCCTATGCACATCGTTGCAAGCGCAAGCTTGCCGCCACGCTTCTTCATTTCAAGCGCGGCAGAGCCGGTGATGCGTGCACCCGACATGCCGAGTGGATGACCGAGAGCAATAGCACCGCCATTGGGGTTCAGCGCGTCGCCGTCTTCAGGCAGTCCAAGGTCGCGCATGACTGCAAGCGCCTGCGCGGCAAAGGCCTCGTTTAGTTCGATCACATCGAATTCACCTGGCGACAGGCCAAGATGCGCGCAGAGTTTTCGCGTCGCCGGCGCAGGGCCAATACCCATGATCCTCGGAGGAACCCCGGCGGTCGCGCCGCCGAGATAGCGCGCAATGGGGACGAGATTGAATTTGCTGACGGCGGTTTCCGAGGCGAGCAGGAGGGCTGCCGCACCGTCGTTGACCCCCGAGGCATTCCCCGCAGTAACGGTTCCGTTTTCCCGGAAGGGTGTTTTCAGCGCTCCGAGCGCATCCCTGGTCGTTTCAGGCCTTGGATGTTCGTCAGCCGTGATCAGGATCGGGTCACCCTTTCTTTGCGGGATCATGACCGGCACGATTTCTTCCTCGAGGCGCCCGCTTTTGCGAGCCGCTGCCGCCTTTTGTTGACTTCTGAAGGCGAAATCATCCTGGTCCGTGCGCGAAATCGAAAACTCCGCCGCGACGTTCTCCGCCGTTTCAGGCATTGAATCGATGCCGTACTGACGTTTCAACAGCGGATTGACGAACCGCCACCCGATCGTCGTGTCGTAGATCTCGGCCTTTCGCGAGAACGCGGCATCGGCTTTCGGCATGACAAGCGGCGCTCGCGACATGCTTTCAACGCCGCCGGCAATTGCAATCTCCATTTCACCGGCCTTGATGGCCCTTGCGGCGGTCATCACGGCATCCATGCCGGAGCCGCACAGCCGATTGAGGGTAAGACCGGGCACGGTGTCGGGCAGCCCGGCAATAAGGGCTGACATACGCGCGACGTTGCGATTGTCCTCGCCCGCCTGGTTGGCGCATCCGAAAAAGACATCGTCAAGCAGAGTCCAGTCCAGGTCCGGGCTCCGCTCCATGAGGGCTTCGATCGGAATGGCGCCGAGATCATCGGTGCGAATACCCGACAGTGCGCCGCCGTAGCGGCCAATGGGTGTTCGGACGTAGTCGCAGATAAAGACATGGTGCATTGGACGTCATCCCGGAAACGCGGTCTCAAAGTCTTGGTCTTGGACAACCTTTCCGCAGATTGCAAGCGCGGTTCCGGCGATTGTCAGGCAGCACCGTCAATCGGTATGGCGGACGATGTCGTCCTCGGCAAGATATGTGCCCGATTGCACCTCGATCATTCTCACGGGTATCTTGCCTGGATTGTGCAGCGTATGACGTGCACCCAGGGGAACATAAGCGGACTGATTTTCTGTCAGCAGGCTTGTCTGGCTGTCGATCGTGATTTCCACGGTTCCCGACACCACGATCCAATGCTCGGTTCGGTGCAGATGGCTTTGCAGGCTCACTCGCTGTCCCGGCTTGATCATCATGGACTGCACTGCGAAGCGCTCGCCCGCGTTGATCCGTTCCGTGTATCCCCAGGGCTTGTAGGCGCGGGTGTGGCGGTCGACTTCGTCGCGGCCTTCGGCTTTCAGCTGATCGACAACCCGCTTGACGTCCTGCGCACTGTTCTTGTGGGCAACAAGCACGCTGTCGCTGGTCGCGATCACCATCACGTCTTCGAGTCCGATCACCGAAACAAGACCCTGCTGCGAGTAGGCGAGGCAATTTCGGCTTTCCAGAAAGCGTGTATCGCCGAGGCCGGAGTTGCCGCGCTCATCCTTGTCCAGCACTGTCCAGATCGCGGACCAGGATCCAAGATCGTCCCACTCGGGCGCAACCGGCGCGCAGGACACGTTTTGCGCCTTTTCCATGATCGCATAGTCGATTGAAATGTCGTCGAGCTCCGCAAAACGCGTCTCGTCGAGCCTTGTGAAATCCAGGTCACCGTGCCGTGTTTCCATGACCTCGCTGACGGCCTTGAACAGGTCGGGCTGATGGCTCTTGAACGCGTTGATCATCGTGTCCGCGGAATAGAGAAAGATACCTGCATTCCAGACGTAGCTGCCGTCATCGAGAAAAGCCTTCGCCCGATCAAGATCCGGTTTCTCGACGAATTTTTCAACGGCGCGGACAGGCGTCTCTCCAGGCGCAACCTTTATGTACCCGTAGCCCGTATTCGGTTCTGTGGGCGTGATGCCGAAGGTTACAATCGATCCGTCACGGGCGGCATTTTCAGCCGAACGGACTGTTTCCAGAAAGACGTCTTCCTTGCGGATGAGGTGATCTGAAGGCAATAGGAGAATGAGTGCGTCCGGATCGATTTCTGCCGCGACGATTGCCGCCATGAGCGCGGGTGGCGCCGTGTTCCGGCCCACTGGCTCAAGCAAGATGCTCGTTGCCGCAATTCCCAGTTCGGCGAGTTGTTCTCCCATTTGAAACCTGTGGGTGTTGCTTCCGATCACGATCGGATCGGCAAACCCCAGCTGCCGCACCCGTTTACAGGTCTTTTGAAAAAGGCTTTCCCCTTCGAAAAGGGGCAGAAACTGTTTCGGCCGGTCTTTGCGGGACAAGGGCCACAGGCGAGAGCCGACACCGCCGGACAAAATGCATGGAAAGATCATTGAACCAAACCTGAAGAAAAACGTTACCGGACATTAGCTTATACACGTCAATGCATCTGAATTAATTAATGGTTCATGTCAACGGACGGGTTCTGACTTGACTGTTTTTCATGTAACAATATAACGCGAGTTCCTGTTTTCCGCTGGAAAACCGGGCGTATTCGGTACAGGCTTGGCAAATGGTCCTTGAAAACAATCAGTTGGTAGCACTCGACAGGGCAGGGATACGCAGAGGCGAACGCTGGCTTGTAAGAGGGGTCGACCTCTCGGTCTCTCCGGGCGAGATTGTGACCCTCATTGGTCCGAACGGATCCGGAAAGTCCACAACCGCGAAAATGACGCTGGGCATATTGAAGCCTTCGGAAGGGGCAAGCCGGCGCAAGAGGGGCTTGAAGGTCGGTTACGTACCGCAGAAGCTCACGATCGACTGGACCCTGCCTCTGACGGTTCCGCGTTTCATGCGTCTGACCAACGCTCTGACGGATAAAGAATGCTTGAGCGCTCTGGAGCAAACCGGTGCGCACCATCTGCTCCATGCCGAAATGCGAACCCTGTCCGGCGGCGAGATGCAGCGCGTCATGCTCGCAAGGGCGATTGCCCGTAAACCTGATCTTCTTGTGCTGGATGAACCGGTGCAGGGCGTCGACTATGCCGGTGAAATCGCCATCTACGGGCTCATTTCACAAATCCGGGATGCGCTGGGATGCGGTATATTGATGATTTCACACGATCTTCACGTGGTGATGGCCGCGGCTGACCAGGTGATCTGCCTGAACGGGCATGTCTGCTGCCGCGGTACGCCGTCGGATGTCAGCAACAACGACCAGTACCAGGCCCTGTTTGGAACGCGGGCGAGCGCCGAGCTTGCTGTCTATAAGCACAAACACGATCACGTCCATCTGCCTGACGGATCGGTAAGGCATGCGGACGGAAGCATTTGCGATGATTGCTCCGGAGAGCATCACGACCACGATCAAGCCTCAAAAAGCGCTCCTGAGAATGCGTCTGGCGGAGCCGTGCATGCTGGATGACTTCTTCACGCGGGCGCTCGTTGCGGGCGTTGGGGTGGCGCTGGTGGCTGGACCCCTCGGCTGTTTCGTGATCTGGCGTCGAATGGCCTATTTCGGAGATACGTTGTCGCACGCCGCGCTTTCGCTCATGTTCGATGTCAATACGACCCTGGCGGTCGGCGCGACCTCCGTAGCACTGGCCTTGATGCTTGTGTCCCTGCGCCGAAGTGAGGTTCTCTCGTCGGACGCCCTGCTGGGGCTTTTGTCACATTCCGCGCTCGCGCTTGGACTGGTGTGCCTGGCCTTCATGACCTGGGTCCGCGTCGACCTCCTTGGCCTGTTGTTCGGAGACATACTCGCGGTAACACGTCTCGACATTGCCATGATTTATGGTGGTGGCGCTTTCGTTCTTTTCGTCCTGGTTGTAGTATGGCGCCGACTGTTCGCCGCGACAGTCAACCCGGACCTTGCAGGCGGGGAGGGCCTGGAGCCCGAAAGAATGGAGCTGGTGTTCATGCTGCTCACGGCGATCGTGATTGCAATATCGCTCAAGATTGTCGGCGCATTGCTGATTACCGCGCTCCTGATCATCCCGGCGGCCGCAGCACGCAGAATTTCCGCCTCTCCGGAACAGATGGCGTGTCTTGCAGCTGTTATCGGAGCGGTCTCCGTTGTCTCGGGGCTTTACGGCTCGCTGACATATGACACCCCATCAGGCCCGTCCATTGTCGTGGCCGCAATGACATTATTTGTCCTCAGTCTTGTCCCTGTAGGGGGACTCATGAGAAGAGTGAAGCCAGGCTCCGACTGATGACATCTCGTGCTGGCAAAAAGAAATCAGGAGACCGTCCGTGTCCGCTCATGCGCATCCAGAATTGACGAAAAACCAGTCACTGGTTTTCGGTTCGCTCTCTGAAGCCGGCGGGCCGCTGACGGCCTATGCGATCCTGGATCTGCTTCGCGAAGACGGGTTCCGGGCACCGCTTCAGGTCTACCGGGCGCTCGACAAGCTGGTCGAATACGGCATGGTGCATCGGCTGGAAAGCCTGAATGCGTTTGTCGCTTGCGCTCACACGGGGTGTTCAGCGCACGGGGCGGCGGCGTTTGCCATTTGCGAACAGTGCGGCGATGTCATCGAGTTCACGCCGGACGAGGCGCTCAAGGTGCTGGGCGAATGGACGAAAGCGCAGCAATTCAGCCTTTCCCGGATGACGATCGAACTGCGTGGAACCTGCAGCACCTGCGCGTTGAAGGCAATTTGAACGCATAAGGAGCCGGTTATTTTCCGCACGCTGCCGCTCCGCCCTCCTTGATTTGGAAAGGTATGCACGCACGCGCGATCATGTTGCAGCCCGGGCCAACGCCTCCTATGGTCCGTCAGCACACGCGGCGCCAGTCGGCAGTTTGCGGGGAAATTGAGGGAGAACGGCATGGCTCTGCTTGTGGCCGGTTTGGTGTTGTTTCTGGGAATTCATGCGGTGCCGATGTTGCCGGCATTTCGCGGCGGCCTGGTCGAGAAACTGGGCGAAAATGGTTACAAGGGCCTTTTCAGTCTCGTATCCTTCGCGGGTTTGGCGCTGACGATCTATGGATACGGCGAAGCCCGTTTTGACGGAGCGCCCATCCTCTACGACCCGCCGGTCTGGCTCAGCCACGTGACAATGCTGCTCATGGTGCCGGTTTTTATTTTCCTGGTCGCGGCCTACATCCCATGCAAGATAAAAAAGGTTCTCAAGCACCCCATGCTTGTCGCCGTGAAGCTTTGGGCGCTGTCGCACCTTCTGGCGAACGGGGATCTGGCTTCGGTTTTGCTCTTTGGCGGGTTTTTTCTTTGGGCGGTGCTTGATCGCATTTCCGTCAAGCGCCGAGGCCCTCTTGCGAGCCAGGGACCGGCTGCTGGAGCAGAACCGGGCCGGTACTCCGATGTCTGGGTGATTCTCATCGGGTTGGTTTTGTACGGGCTTTTCGTGTGGAAGCTGCACGTCCTGCTGATCGGCGTTCCCGTCGCCTAAGCGCGGGCGCGAAAAATCCCTCGGGATTTTGTCATTTCCGGACAGATTGCCCCACTTGCGCCACGAAGGGGGGCTTAAAGCCCGTGCAGGGAATTGCCCAAGACGGATCAAATGGATAATGTGCGCCACTCGAAACAGGGTGGTAGCTCAGCACGCGAACGGGCCGCTGAGATCAATGCAGGAAATAGACACGCATGTCTGATATTTTTCGTGAGGTCGATGAGGACATCCGCCAGGAGAAATACCGCCGGCTTTGGAACAAGTTCGGTATGTGGATTATCGGCTTCGCGGTGCTGATTGTCGTCGGTACGGCCGGGTATCGTTTCTGGCTGGGGTACGAGGAAACGCAGTCGCAGAATGCCGGGGATAAATTCTTCGACGCTGTTGCGCTGTCCGAGCAGCAGCAGTTTCAGGAAGCAGCTGAAATCTACAGTGAACTGGAGAGTTCGGTCGGCGGATATCCTGCACTTGCAAAGTTCCGCAGTGCCACGGATCTCGCCAATTCCGGCGAGTCACAGGAAGCGCTTGATGCGTTCGATGCTCTTTCACGCGACAATGCGCTCATGGAAGCGATGCGGAATGTGGCAGCGCTGCGTGCCGGCTATATCGCCGTTGATACGGAAGACTACACTGCGGTGGCGGATCGGGTTGAAGGCCTGACCGGGGACACCGGTCCGTTCCGGGCAGCCGCGCGCGAGCTGCTTGCACTGAGTGCCTGGAAAAACGGCGACTTTGAAACCGCCAGCCGTTGGATTACAGCGCTGGAAGATGATCCGGAAACACCGGTTGACGTTAGCCGGAGAGCATCGCTGCTCGGCGAGGTGATCCGCGCAAATGACGGCAGTGCAACGTCCGGTGAGGGAAGCGACCAGTGATTTTTGCAGCAGGCTTTGGCGGCAGGCATACGCTGCTGGGAATATTCGCACTTTCGCTGGCATTGACCGGTTGCGGATCGGTGAGCGAGTTTGGCGATTCCATCAATCCGTTTTCGCGTGAAAAGATCCTGCCCGGCGAGCGCCAACCCGTCTTTGATGGTGCTGATCCCGCTGCCAGGGCACTTGGCCAGACCGCCAATGTCGGCCCGGCAACGGGCGGGCAGACATGGACGACCAGCGGTGGCGGGCTGACCAACGATCCGGGAAATGTTGCCGTGTCCGTCTCCGGCAGCCAGTCATGGCGCTCCAACGTCGGAACTTCCGGGCGCGGACTGACGTCTTCCGCCCTGAGACTGTCCGCGCGGCCGGTGAGCGACGGCAGCAAGATCTACATATACAAACCCAATGGCGAGGTTGTCGCGCTGTCGACCGGTGGCGGGCGCGTCTGGACCCAGAACCTGCGGCCGGAAGGCGAGCGGGATGTCGGGCCAGGCGGTGGCGTTACCGTTGCCGATGGCGTGGTCTACGCGGCGACAAGCTACCGGCAGCTGATTGCACTTGACGCCGGCTCCGGACAGGTATTGTGGACCGCCGATCTGGACACGCCTGCGCGTGGTGCTCCGGTTGCCGGGGCTGGACATGTTTTCGTGGTGTCGCAGTCCAACGAAGTCTACGCCCTTTCGCAGTCCGACGGGGCGATTGCCTGGACTTATGCGGGCATTGAGGAAACCGCAGGCTTGCTGTCGGTTGCAAATCCGGCGATTTCCGGCAACCGCGTGATCGTTCCCTTCTCCTCGGGCGAAATCATGGCCATTGACATCAAGTCCGGTGAGGCGGAATGGATTGACAGCGTCTCCCGCGGGTTCAGAACCCTGGCTTTGTCGGGCCTTGCCGATGTCTCCGCCAGCCCGGTCGTTGCAGACAACATGGTTTATGCAACCGGGGTTGCCGGCAGAACGGTCGCAGTCGATGCCAGGACCGGGTTGCGGCGCTGGGAACAGGATCTCGGCAGCGTACACACGCCTGTTGTGTCGGGTAGTGCCATGTTCATGGTGGATCTCGACGACCGCATGGTGGCGCTTGACCTGAAAAACGGCGAGACGTTGTGGGCAACATCCCTGCCGCGCCCGGAAAAGAAGAAGCGCCGGCGCAATTGGGCCGGGCCCATTCTGGCAAACGGTGCCCTGGTCGCGTTTTCCAGTGACGGGCAGATTGCGATCGTGGATGCAACGACCGGAAACATCATGACGTCGCAGCGCACGAATGCCGATGTCTATGTGACGCCGATCGTCGCCGGCGGCCGGATCATCGTCCTGAGCGGCAACGACGGGGTCACCGCATTTAACTAGATTGGCGCTGTTCCCGTTGCCTCGTTGCGATGGAAACCGGTGATCAGGATTCGAATAAAGAGCGATTTGTCCGCGGTCTTGCGGACAAATCGCGTTTTGGCGCGGCTTTGGGGTTGGGACCTGCATCTGCCCGCCTGTCAGGAGAAACTGCTGTGGGCGCAACTGTCGCCATTGTCGGACGGCCGAATGTCGGCAAGTCCACCTTGTTCAATCGTCTGGTCGGCAAGCGGCTGGCGCTGGTTGACGACACGCCGGGCGTCACCCGGGACCGTCGTCCCGGCGACGCGCGCCTGGGCGACCTTCGCTTTACGATCATAGATACGGCCGGGCTCGAGGAAGCGGACAGATCCAGTCTTGAAGGGCGCATGCGCCGGCAGACGGAAGAGGCGATCGACACCGCCGACGCTGTTCTGTTCCTGATAGATGCGCGCGCCGGGGTAACTCCACTGGATGCGCATTTCGCGGACGTCGCGCGGAAAACCACGCGTCCGGTGATCCTTTTGGCAAACAAGGCCGAGGGGCGTGCCGGAGAAAGCGGACTTTACGAATCCTATTCCCTGGGCCTTGGCGAGCCGATTGCAATTTCGGCTGAGCACGGCGAAGGCCTGGCTGATCTTTATGATGCGCTGAAACCGCATGTGGACCGGGTAACCGAAGAGGAAGAGGCGCGCCGCGAGGAAGCGATCACCAATGTCGACGTGAACGAAGACGGCGAGCTGATTGATGAAGAAGATCCGGTCGGGACGGCGGAGCGACCGCTTCGCGTCGCCATCGTCGGCAGGCCCAATGCGGGCAAGTCGACGCTGATCAACAAGATGCTCGGCGAGGACCGGATGCTGACCGGGCCGGAGGCAGGCATCACGCGGGACTCCATATCCGTGGACTGGACCTGGCGCGAACGGCACATCAAGCTGTTCGACACTGCCGGGATCCGCAGGAAGGCGCGCGTTCAGGAAAAACTCGAGAAGCTCTCCGTCGCCGACGCGCTGCGTGCGATCAAGTTTGCCGAAGTGGTTGTGGTCACGCTCGACGCCACGATGTCTTTTGAAAAGCAGGACTTGCAGATCATCGATCTGGTGGCGCGTGAAGGGCGCGCGCTGGTGATCGCGATCAACAAGTGGGATCTAATCGAGGATCGCGAAGCGGCTTGGAGAAAGATCCGCGACGCGAATGAACGGTACTTCAACCAGATCAGGGGCGTCCAGATCGTCACGCTTTCCGGCATTCAGGGGCAGGGCATCGAGCGCCTCGTGGAGACCGTTTTCAAGGCATACGAGGCCTGGAATGCACATGTTTCGACGGCCAAGCTGAACCGCTGGCTCGACAGGGTCACGGCAAATCACCCGCCTCCGGCGGTCGCCGGACGGCGCATTCGCTTGCGCTACATGACGCAGCCGAAGACCCGGCCGCCGCATTTCGTAGTTTTCTGTTCGCGCCCCGAACAGCTGCCTGAAAGCTACACCCGCTATCTGGTCAACTCAATGCGGGAAGCTTTCGACATCAAGGGCACGCCTGTCCGTCTTGTCTATCGCAAGGGTGAAAACCCCTACGCCCCCAAGAAGAAACGAAAGATACAGTAGCAGCCGGTTTGTCGGACCGTCCGCTGCAATGAGTGTGTTTTTCCGGCTTTGCTCGAAAGAGATAATGAAGGAGCTTTTTGATGATTTCCGAACGACTTGCATTTGCCGAAAGCCTTGCGATCAAGGCAGGTGAACTCGGTCTGGAATATTTTCGAAAGCTGGACACGCTGACGATTACCCAGAAGGGACACCAGGATCTGGTCTCCGAAGCGGACAGAAATGTTGAGACGCTCATCCGGAAGGAACTTGCGGCCGCCTATCCCGATGATGGAATTCTGGGCGAAGAACACGGCATGGAAGAAGGCGCATCAGGGTTCACCTGGGTGACTGATCCGATTGACGGCACCGCGAACTTCGTCACCGGCATCCCGCAATGGTGCGTCATCATCGCCTGCGTGCATCAGGGGCAGGTGATCGTCGGCGTCATCCACGATCCGGTCGCCGGTGAAACATTCACCGCGGGTGCCGGGCAGGGCGCGTTTTTGAATGGCAAGGCAATCCGTGTGTCGGACAGCGACAGCCTGGCGGTTGGGTCGGTTGGTGTCGGCTTCAATGGCCGCACAGCGATCACCGATGCCGTCAATGTCGTCGGCGCGCTGGTCTCCAAGGGAGGCGTGTTCTTCCGCAATGCGTCAGGCGGCCTGATGCTCGCCTACACCGCGTCCGGACGCCTGATCGGCTATGTCGAATCCCACATGAATGCCTGGGATTGCCTGGCCGGCATGCTGCTGATCAGAGAAGCCGGTGGCACTGTCATGGATCAGGACGTCAATCATGCGCTTTATCACGGTGCCCGCATTGTTGTCGGTTCGCCAGGCGTATACGGCGACCTGAAGGAAATCGCGGACAGCTCCTTCGCGCCGCTCGAAGCGGCTGAATAACCATCTGCTAGTGCGGTGAATTTGAAGTTCGCATCATTGCTTCTGCAGTCTCCGAAGCGAACTTCAAATTCGTAAACCGCACTAGAAACATAGACTTGCTAGTCACCTTCTTGAATCTGAAGTTCGTTCAAAGCCCGCTGCAAAATGAGTCGAACTTCAGATTCAGGTGACTAGATCAAACGGATAGTCTAGACGTGCTGGTCGACCAGGACCGGGTTTCCATCCGGGTCCACCAGCACGAAACTGGCCGGGCCACTGGTGGTTTCATCGGCTTCCGACTGAAAGGCATAGCCTTTGGCCTTGAGCTCTTTCTGCAACTCCCGGATATCCTGAAACTCGTCGAGTGTCTGCGCGCTCTGATCCCAGCCGGGATTGAACGTCAGCATGTTTTTCTCGAACATGCCCTGGAACAGGCCGATGACGGTGTCACCGTTCTTCAGGATGGCCCATTCGTCCGATCCCGAGCCGCCCAGATCCGAAAACCCGAGTCCTTCGTAAAACGCCTTCGATTTCTGAAGATCCTTGACCGTCAGGCTGATAGAAAACGCACCGAGCTGCATGACACGGCCTCCTGTACCGTTGATTGAACCAACGGCATGGTTTCAAAGGCCGAGAAATGTTGCAAGCTCTGCAGCGCAGTTCCAGTCAGGCGACATACGCCTGGGTGAGCAAAGCGCACCGTTCAGCTGGACCACTCGCCGCTGACACGGTCGAACACGCCGCCTGTGCGGTAAACGTCCGGCGAGACGAGGTCCACGATTTCCCCGGCAATTTCGGCCGGGGTCGGCAGGTTTTCCGGTGTTTCGCCCGGCATCGCTTTGGCGCGCAGCCCCGTGCGCGTCGGACCCGGATCGACCAGGTTGATCTTCATGTTCGTTTGCAGGCTCTCATTCGCCCATGTCTTTGCCATCGCTTCGACCGCGGACTTGCTGATCGACTGCAATCCCCAGAACGCGGTGAGGGTCTGCGACTGAACAGACGTCAGGAAGAGCGCGCGCCCCGCGTCGGACTGCCGCAGGAGAGGGTCGAGCGATCTGATCAGACGCCAGTTGGCGGTGACGTTCACCGCCATCACCTTTTCGAAATCCTTCGGGCTGATATGCCCGAGTGGGGACAGAACACCGAGCATGCCGGCATTGCCGACCAGAATGTCGAGTTTCTTCCAGCGCTCGAAGATGGCTGCGCCCAGGCGGTCGAGTGCATCAAAGTCCGTCAGGTCCACGGGCACCAGGGTCGTCTGACCGCCGGCCGCCTTGATCTCGTCGTCGAGATCTTCCAGTCCGCCGACGGTGCGGGCGAGGGCGATGACGTGCGCACCTCGCGCCCCGAGAAGCTTTGCAAGGTGATAACCAATACCGCGGGAGGCGCCGGTCACAAGGGCGATCCGGCCTTCAAGATCTTTCGTCATGTTCTTGTCTCTTACCCGACCTCCACGAGCCGCGGCGCGCTGACGAAGTCGTTGTCTTCCGACAGGTCCGTCAGGGGCGTCGGGTAGTCGCCGGTAAAGCAGTGGTCCGTGAACTGTGGGTTCGCGTCATCGCGCCCGTCATAGCCCATCGACCTGTAAATGCCGTCGACGGAGAGGAACGCCAGGCTGTCGGCGCCGATATAGGCCTGCATCTCTTCCAGGCTGTATTTTGCCGCAAGAAGCTTTTCGCGAACCGGTGTGTCGATGCCGTAGTAATCCGAGTAGCGGATCGGCGGGCTGGCGAGGCGGAAATGAACTTCGCTCGCGCCTGCTTCGCGGATCATCTGGACGATTTTAACGGACGTCGTGCCGCGTACGAGGCTGTCGTCGACGAGCACGACGCGCTTGCCCTCGATCTGCGCCCGGTTCGCCGAATGCTTCATCTTGACGCCAAGCGCCCGGATCTGCTGGGTCGGTTCAATGAAGGTCCGGCCGACATAGTGATTGCGGATGATGCCGAGTTCGAACGGAACGCCGCTCTCCTGGCTGAACCCGATCGCCGCCGGAACGCCGCTGTCCGGAACCGGGACAATCACGTCGGCCTCGACGCTGGTCTCGCGCGCGAGCTGTTTGCCCATTTCGCGGCGAACGTCATAGACACTCCGGCCACCGACGATCGAATCCGGCCGGGAGAAATAAATGTACTCGAAAATGCAGGGCCGGGCCGTCTGCTTGCCGAACGGGAAATAGGACTGGATACCCGTCGAGGTGCACACGATGACTTCGCCGTTTTCCACTTCCCGGATGAATTTCGCACCGATGATGTCGAGGGCACAGGTTTCCGAGGCCAGGATAGGTGCGCCGTTCAGGTCGCCAAGCACAAGCGGCCGGATCCCAAGCGGGTCGCGCGCGCCGATCAGTTTCTTGGAGGTCAGGGCCACGAGTGAGTAAGCACCCTCCATCTGCATGATCGCTTCAATGAAGCGCTCGACGATCTTGCCCTTTCGGGAGCGGGCCACCAGCTGCAGCACCACTTCTGAATCCGACGTCGACTGGCAGATGGCACCGTCGCGTATCAGCTGCTGTCTCAGGGTGAGGGCGTTGGTGAAGTTGCCGTTGTGACAGACCGCGATACCGCCGCCGTCGAGTTCGGCGAAGAGCGGCTGCACGTTCCGCAGGATCGTTTCGCCGGTCGTTGAATACCGGACATGGCCGATCGCGGCCCGGCCCGTCAGCCTGCCGATCGTTTCGGCGTCCGAAAAGTGATCGCCGACCAGACCCAGGTGGCGCTCGGCCCGGAACTGCTCATTGTCGAATGTGACGATCCCCGCTGCCTCCTGGCCACGGTGTTGCAGAGCGTGCAACCCGAGCGCCGTCAGCGCGCTGGCATCCTCGTGTCCGAGAATTCCGAACACGCCACACTCTTCTCGAAGCGTGTCGCCGTCCATAAGATCATGCACTTCGGTTCCGCCAGCCATGGCGAACACTCCTTCTTATGTTGGCTTGGCGATGAAACCAGCCCGGAAGTTGATTGCTTCGCTATATGCGCGAAAGCAGCATTGTCGTCCAGCACAGGGCAAGGCGAAGGCAGGACATGTCTGTCACAATTCGTAATGCGCCTGTTCGGGCGTCAGTTGTTGTCGCTCGTCAGCTGCTCCAGCCCCTGACGTTCAGCGTCACTGTATTCCGGCTCTTCGGACGGCGCTCCGGCGCCGCTGCCTGTCAGGTCGGCATCCCTGATCCTGTCGAGGATCGCCTTCTCCGGATCCTCCGGCAGCACCGCAACAAGGCGTTCGCCGATCGAAAGCAGAATGGGCCGCGACTTGGCGTCAAGTACCCATTCCGGCTGCTGGTCCGGTTGCACGAACCAGTTGAAGAACATCATCGCCACGACGACCAGAAGCAGGCCGCGCACGGCGCCGAACACGAAACCGAGTGTCCGGTCGAGTGCGCCGATCCGGCTGTCCAGGACGAAATCGGAAATCCGCATGGTTATGTAGCTGACAACGACGAGCGTCACCAGGAAAACAGCGGCAGCCGAAGCTCCCGCGGCAACCAGATCGTGAGATATGTATTGTTTTGCATAGGGCAAGACCCGCTCGTAGAGCAGAAATGCCGCAGCTGCGGCCGCAACCCAGGAAACGATCGACAGAACTTCCCGGACAAAACCGCGGATCATCGCAAGAACCGCCGAAATGAACATGATGGCCAAGAGCAGTCCGTCCAGAATGGTTATCGGCATGTTCCTGAAAAGTCCCTTTGTCTGGCGCTCACATGCGCTTCAATCTCAATCCCGATCCGCCCGGCATTTTGCGTCAAGTGCCCCCCGACGCACCAGCCTCAGCGGACAGTTTGGCAACAAAGTCCCCAAGTTCCGCAAGGCCTGTTGCCTTGAACGGCGACCCTGCACCGTCCTTCAGGTTTCCTTCCGGACATATTGCCTGGTCAAAGCCGAGTTTTTCCGCTTCCTTGAGCCTTGATTGCGCCTGGGCTACAGGCCGGATGGCTCCCGACAAGCTGACCTCGCCGAAATAGACGCAATTGGCCGGAAGGGCAAGCCCGCTGAGCGATGATATCAAGGCCGCCGCGACGGCAAGATCGGCCCCGGGTTCGTTGATTTTAAGGCCGCCCGCCACATTCAGGTAGACATCGTGCTGCGAAAAGCGGACACCGCAGCGCGCTTCGAGCACGGCCAGGATCATGGAGAGGCGGGCGTTGTCCCATCCGATGACAGCCCGGCGCGGAGTGCCGAGCGTAGACTGGGCGACGAGGGCCTGGATTTCGATGAGCAGCGGCCGGGAGCCTTCGAGACCTGCGAAAACGGCAGCGCCGGGGGCGGACGTGGTTCGGTCGCCAAGAAAGAGCGCCGATGGATTGGCGACCTCCACAAGGCCCTTTCCCGTCATTTCGAAGACGCCGATTTCGTCAGTGGCTCCGAACCGGTTCTTGACCGACCGCAGGATGCGGTACTGGTGCGCCCCGTCGCCCTCGAAATAGAGGACGGCGTCGACCATGTGCTCGACAACCCTGGGGCCGGCTATCTGGCCGTCCTTGGTGACGTGGCCAACGAGCACGAGGGTCGTACCGTTTTTCTTCGCATAGCGCACCATCGCCTGCGCGGAGGCGCGAACCTGCGTCACCGTTCCAGGCGGCGATTCCACCTGGTCGGTCCAAAGGGTTTGAACGGAATCGAGGATCAGCATTGCCGGCGGCTTGTCCACCTCCAGCGTTGCAAGAATGTCCTCGACACTGGTTTCCGCCGCCAATGCGACCGGCGCATCCGACAGGCCGAGGCGTTCGGCACGCAGACGGACCTGACCGATGGCCTCTTCCCCCGAAATATAAACTGTCTTGTGGCCGAGATGGGCCAGTTGTGCGGCCGCCTGAACCAGTAACGTGGATTTCCCGATCCCCGGATCGCCGCCGACCAGCAAAGCGGAACCGCGGACAAAGCCACCGCCGGTGACCCGGTCCAGTTCAGCGACATTTGTCTGGATCCGGGGTGCTTCCTTGGTGTCGCCCGACAGGCCGACCAGCGGGACGACACGCCCCTTGCTGCGTGCGGCGCGTGCCGGACCGCCGCCGATCCCGCCGCCCGACTGCTCCTCGACGATCGTGTTCCATTCACCGCAGGACTCGCAGCGGCCGACCCATTTTGCGGTGATTGCGCCACATGACTGGCAGACAAAGGATGTGGACCGCCGGGCCATGCAATCTCCAGTCAGGCGAGGGGGGCGTAGACGCGCTCGAAGCGCCGCCCGAGACTTGTCAGGTATTCGTAGTCGATCGTGTCCGCATAAGCCGCCAGATCCGCCGCTGCAACACCCGGCCCCATCATTTCCACATATGCACCGCGTTCGAGCAGGTGGTCCGGAATGTCAGTCACGTCCAGCGTGATCATGTCCATGGAAATGCGTCCGAGGATCGGGGCCTTGTGACCTGAGATCAAGGCGAAACCGCCGGGTCTCTCATCCGTTGAGCCGGCACGGCGGATCATCCCGTCGGCGTAGCCCGCGGCCACCACGGCGTTCTTGAGAGGGCGTTTGGCCGTGTGCATCGCGCCATAGCCGATCGTGTCGCCCTGCGGCACGTCACGCACGATCATGATCCGTGCCTCAACCTTGGCAACAGGTGCCATCGGGTTGGGTTCGTCATCGATTGCCTTACCGCCGTAGAGCGAGATGCCGGGCCGTACGATATCGAAATGATAGTCCGCCCCCATCAGCACGCCAGCGGAGTTGGCGAGCGATCTCGGTATGCGGGCATGGGGAGCCGTCACCTCGCGAAACAAATCGAGCTGGCGCTTGTTCATCTCGTGAGCCGGAGTTGAACCGCATGCCAAATGGCTCATCAGGAGTGATGGCACAAAAGGGCCCATCGCTTCGGTATCGCCGAGTGCGCCGGAAAACTCCGCCGGAGAGAGGCCAAGACGGTGGATTCCGGTGTCGACATGAACGGCGGCATCGAAGGACCTGCCGGATGCCTTGCAGATCGCAATCCACTCCTTCAACTCGGCAAGAGAGCCGAGCACCGGCCGTATGTTGTGTTCAAGATATGGGCCGCTTGTGCCGGGCAGGAGACCGTTCAGAGCGTAGATGGTCGCCTCCGGCAAGACCCGCCTGAGCGCGACCGCCTCGGCCGGCACGGCGACAAAGAACGTTCGGCATCCGGCCGCGAACAGCGCCGGTCCAACCACCTGTTGGCCTGTCCCGTAGGCATCTGCCTTTATGGCCGCGGCGCATTCACTTCTTCCGTTCAGCCGATCGTTCAGAAAGCGCCAGTTTCGTGAAACGGCGTCGACGTCTATTGTAAGCCGGCCGCCATAGAGATCGGACTGGTATCGGTTTTCTGGAGGGGCTGACACTGTCTGGCGCTGCTCCGGCACTTTGGACGGCTCGAGGATTCGCGCGCCAGTCTAGCCCATCGTCCGGGAAAAGTTCCAATTCAAAAACTGGTAAAATAGACCAAAACTTGCGCATGTTTCACAGCACAGGACGCCCTGGTGCTGCTCAATCCTGATACAGAAATTCGATGCCGGCCTCGTCCGTCCGGATCCAGCGGATCTCGCCGTGAAAGCGCAACATCTTGCTTTCCACCTCAAGCACGATTTTCTCGTTACGTTTCAGGCCTTTTGTCTTGGTCGCAATGCGGCAGCCACCCGCGCTGATGTCTTCAACGACGCAGGGCTGATGAGACTTCTCGAATTTCAGGATTCCGGGCCACTTGCAACGCTTGCGCGGGAAGATCCTGGTCTCCTCGAGTATTTTCTGCGTCGGTGGAAGCACGTGGGTCGTTCCCGGTGTGAGGCGCAACTGACTTAATATTATTGACCTAAAGTAAGAAAAGGGACTTAAGGATGGTTTAAGATTGTTACTTTGTGCAATTCGAAATTGTGGTTAAGTTAGTTGTATTCATAGGCAAACTTCTACCAGGGCGTGTTTTTTGGCGACAGCTCGAAGGTGCATTGGACCCGCGCTGCGAACCTATTCGTAGCGCTGCGGCAGATGATCGTCTTCCGCAAGATCGGAAAAGCGCGTGAATTCGCCCTGGAAGTGGAGGTTGGCCGTTCCTGTCGGTCCGTGACGCTGCTTTGCGATGATCACCTCGGCTTTGCCTTTGGCCGCATCGTGCTTGGCCTCCCAAGCGGCATATTCCGGCGACCCGACCTCAGGCTCGGTCTTGGAGAGGTAGTATTCCTCGCGATAGACAAACAGCACCACGTCCGCGTCCTGCTCGATCGATCCGGATTCGCGAAGGTCGGACATCATCGGCCGTTTGTCGTCGCGCGATTCGACCTGGCGGGAAAGCTGGGAGAGGGCAATGATCGGTACGTTCAGCTCTTTTGCGAGCGCTTTGAGGCCGGTCGTGATTTCCGTGATTTCCTGGACCCGGTTGCCGGAGTTCTTCGCGGAGCCGGACAGAAGCTGGATGTAGTCGACGACCAGAAAGTCCAGTCCGCGTTGCCGCTTGAGCCGGCGCGCCTTCGCCACGAGAGATGCAATGGAGATGCCGCCGGTCTGGTCGACGTGTAGCGGAACCGACTGCATGGTCTGCGCGCATGCGGCAAGTTTCTCGAACTCAGCTTCCGTGATGTCACCGCGGCGGATCTTGGAAGACGAGATTTCGGCCTGTTCGGAAATGATACGGGTTGCCAGCTGTTCGGCCGACATTTCAAGGGAAAAGAATCCGACAACGCCGCCATTCACGGTCTTGATTGCACCGTCCTTTTGTTCTTCCGCCTTGTAGGCCTGGGCGATGTTGTAGGCGATGTTCGTGGCAAGCGAGGTTTTGCCCATTGCCGGACGTCCCGCAAGAACGATCAGATCCGAATGCTGCAGGCCGCCCATGAGCCGGTCCAGTTCACGCAACCCGGTGGAAATGCCCGACAGGGCGCCTTCCCGGTTGTAGGCGGCGTGGGCCATTTCGATCGTTTCTGTGAGGGCGTCGCCGAAAGCAACAAAACCGCCTTCGCTTCGCCCGGTTTCGGCAAGCTCGAACAGCCTGCGCTCCGCGTCGTCGATCTGTTGCCCCGGGGGCACATCGATCGGCGCGTCGAACGCGATATTGACCATGTCTTCGCCGATTCTGATCAGGTTCCTGCGAATTGCGAGATCGTAGATCGTGCGCCCGTAGTCTTCGGCATTGATGATCGAAGCGGCATCACCGGCCAGGCGCAGCAGGAACTGCGTTGCGGACAGGTCCGCAATTTTCGCGTCGGCCGGGTAGAAGGTTTTCAGCGTGATCGGCGACGCGGTCTTGCCGGCACGGATGAGATGGCCGATTTTCTCGTAGATGTCCTGGTGGGACGGAACGAAAAGGTGGTGCGGTTCCAGAAAGTCGGACACCCGGTAAAAGGTTTCGTTGTTCACCAGGATGGCCCCCAGTAGCTGTCTTTCAGCTTCTGCATTATGCGGCGCGAGACGTTGAACGTCTTCTTCTGTTTCGACCTTCTTAAGCGTGCCCTTCATACCGACCCCCGATGACCCAAGTCCATTGGGCATACCTTCACTTGCTGGCCGTCTCAAGGCTCAAAAACAGCTGTCTCTGTTTCCCACCGGCTTATGCAGATCAGCGGGGATAGACTCAAATCCGCCTTGACTCCAAAGCAGTTTGAAGACTCAAGGCGATAGCTCTTAGTCATTGAAATCAATTATGTTTTTAAACACGCTAACAGACAGTTAACGAATTCCGCTGTGCTTTCAAAGCCTTGCCTGAGAATCTGTACCTGTTGGATTAGGGGGGTGCTACCGGGTGCCGCAAAGATTGCCGGCAAAACAAAAAAACGGCGCTGCAAGCAGCGCCGTTTCATAAATTCGCCGGAATGAATCAGAAGCCGTTCAGACTTCTTCTTCCGTTGCAGCTTCCTCGGCAGCTTCGCCTTCGCCGTCGGTTTCAGCCGCAGCTTCTCCGTCTCCGTCTTCGGCTTCTTCGTCTTCCTCGAATTCGAAGACGTCCTGCTCAGGGGTCGTGAGGTCTTCACCGGCAGCCTGGCGTACCGCTTCGTCTTCGGAGCGGGCAACGTTCACGCTGATGGTCACTTCGACTTCCGGGTGCAGGCGGATCAGAACGCTGTGGAGGCCGATCGTTTTGATCGGCGTACGCAGTTCAACCTGGCTGCGGGCAACAGAGAAGCCGGCCTCGGTCAGGCCTTCGGCAATGTCGCGCGTGGATACGGAACCGTAGAGCTGGCCTGTCTCACCGGCGGACCGGATCATGACCAGCGCTTCACCGTCCAGTTTGGAGGCGACGGCTTCGGCTTCGCTCTTGCGTTCCAGGTTACGTGCTTCGAGTTGTGCACGCTCGCGGTCGAAACGCTCCAGGTTGGCCTTGTTGGCGCGAAGCGCCTTGCCCTGCGGCAGAAGATAGTTGCGGGCATAGCCGTCACGAACGCGGACGGTGTCGCCCATCTGTCCGAGCTTGGCGATGCGCTCAAGAAGAATGATTTGCATTTTGTTTCTCCTACTGTCCCGCCATGTGGCGGTTAGAGACCGTTTCTCCGCGGTCCCAATACGGATCTCCCGGGCAGCCCCGGGAGAAGCAGGTTCTGTTCAGCGGCCTTAGCTGATCACGAACGGCAGCAGGCCGAGAAGGCGCGCACGCTTGATGGCGCGGGCCAGCTCACGCTGCTTTTTCGCGGAAACCGCGGTGATGCGGCTCGGAACGATCTTGCCGCGCTCGGAAATGTAGCGCTGCAGCAGGCGGATGTCCTTGTAGTCGATCTTCGGTGCGTTGGAACCGGAGAACGGGCAGGTCTTCCTGCGGCGGAAGAAGGGACGGCGGCTTGGAAGCTGTGCAATATCAACCATTGTCTCTTACTCCTCTTCACCACGGCGCGGCGGACGGCCACCACCCGAACGTTCACCGCGGTCGCCACGATCACCACGGTCGCCACGGCCACCGCCACGGCGGTCGTCACGATCACGCTTCTGCATCATTGCGGACGGTTCTTCGTCCAGTTCGTCGACCTTGAAGGTCATGAAGCGAAGAACGTCTTCGCTGAGGCCCATCTGGCGCTCCATCTCGGCAACAGCCGCATGCGGCGCCGTGATGTTCATCAGCGTGTAGTGAGCCTTGCGGTTCTTCTTGATGCGGTAAGCGAGGGACCGCAGACCCCAGGTCTCGATTTTGCCGACAGATCCACCAGCGCCTTCGATGAGGCCCTTGAACTGTTCGACGAGCGTTTCGACCTGCTGGGCCGAAACGTCCTGGCGCGCCAGGAAAACGTGCTCATAAAGAGGCATGGATATAGCCTTTCTTCGTGTTGACAACGCGGGATTGGCGCAAAGCCTCCTCGTAGACCCGGAAAGGCGAACGAGAAATCTTACGGGAGTGGGAACACGGGAAGTCGGATCTTTTGAAAGGTCCTGGCAAACGCCCTTCCGTTCAGCCCCCGGCCAAAGCCCGGATGAAGCGCGCTCTATACCCTGTTCTGGGTGAAATGCAAGGGCAATCGCTTCAAACGGCGAAATCGTTGCCTATCTAACTTCCATGATGTCGGCGCATGGCTTGATGGACTGACGGCAGCGGAACAGGGTAGAGTGCTTGAGAACACGAAAAATCAGCGCTTGTCCGGTGCAATTCGCACAAAAGTGGCGAGATTCTCGATTTGAACTCCTTCCGGGTCTTGACAGGTCGGGCATCAGCGTATCATAGCCTCGCGCCAAGTTAGACGTCGCCCGGTTCGGCGCGACACTTCGCTTTCTTCCAATCGCCGATGGTCGTTGCCTCAAGCAGGAAGCAGACCCGAGCACGTACATGGAGGCGTATCCCGTATGACCATAGCTTTCACCTTTCCAGGCCAGGGCAGCCAGACTGTCGGGATGGGCAAGGTTCTTACCGACACCTTTCCGGAAGCAAAAGCCGTCTTTGACGAAGTGGATGATGCGCTCGGACAGAAGCTCTCCGACATCATGTGGAACGGTCCTGAGGAAACACTCACGCTCACGGCGAATGCACAACCTGCACTGATGGCCGTCAGCCTTGCCACGATGCGGGTGTTGGAAGCAAAAGGGCTTGACCTGAAGTCGAGCGTTGCCTTTGTCGCGGGTCACTCCCTTGGAGAGTATTCCGCGCTTGCGGCTTCAGGCAGCATCGATGTCGCTACCACAGCCCGGCTCCTGCGCGTGCGCGGCGATGCCATGCAGAATGCTGTTCCGGTTGGCGTGGGTGCCATGGCGGCGCTGCTCGGACTGGATTTTGACCTGGCGGCAGAAATCGCCGAAGAAGCGGCACAGGGAGAAGTCTGCCAGGCCGCCAATGACAACGCGCCCGGTCAGGTCGTGGTTTCCGGGCATCTGGCTGCCGTTGAGCGTGCGGTCGAGATTGCGAAGGCGAAAGGCGCACGCCGGGCTGTGATGCTGCCGGTCAGCGCACCGTTCCACTGCTCCTTGATGGCGCCGGCTGCTGACGCTATGTCCGTGGCACTCGCAAATGCGGACGTGAACTCGCCTGTCGTGCCACTGATCGCCAACGTACTGGCCGAGCCGATCAAGGACCCGGCAGACATTCGCGCCCGGCTGGTCGAGCAGGTGACCGGCACCGTTCGCTGGCGTGAGAGCGTGCTTTGGCTTGCCGGTCAGGGCGTTGAGACCTTTGTCGAGGTCGGCACCGGCAAGGTGCTGACGGGTATGGTCCGCAGGATCAGCAAGGGTTCGACGGGCATCGCTGTTAACACTCCGGAGGACATTGACGCGCTCGTGGAAACGCTCGGCGGATAGCAATTGTCCCAAGCGCTGTGGTTTGGTGATGTCAAAAAACGAAATTCGATGAGGGAAGGACCCCATATGTTCAGCTTGGAAGGCAAGAACGCGCTCGTCACGGGTGCGACGGGTGGTATCGGCGAAGCCATTGCCCGCATGTTGCATGCGCAAGGAGCGTCTGTCTCTCTCTCGGGCACACGCGCGGAAAAGCTGGAGGCGCTCGCGGCCGAACTGGGTGAACGGGCATATGTGACCCCGGCCAACCTGTCGGACCGCGAGGCTGTCGATGCCTTGCTGCCGGCTGCTGAAGAGAAAATGGGGTCGGTCGACATTCTCGTGAACAATGCCGGGATCACCCGCGACAACATCTTCATGCGCATGAAGGACGACGAGTGGGATCAGGTGCTTGAGGTCAACCTGAGTTCCGGTTTCCGCCTTTGCCGGGCTGCGATCAAGGGCATGATGAAGCGCCGCTCGGGCCGCATCATCGGGATCACCTCTGTCGTCGGCGTCACCGGAAATCCGGGCCAGGTCAACTATGCCGCCGCAAAGGCCGGCATGATCGGCATGTACAAGTCATTGGCGCGGGAAGTGGCGAGCCGCAACATCACGGTCAACGCGGTGGCGCCCGGATTCATCGAGACAGCCATGACCGATGCACTCAACGACAAGCAAAAAGAATCAATTCTTGGAAGCGTTCCGGCCGGACGATTGGGGACGTCTGCCGAGATTGCTTCTGCCGTCCTTTACCTGGCGAGCGAAGAGGCGGCTTACGTGACCGGCCAGACTCTCCACGTCAATGGCGGCATGGCTATGATTTAAAAGGGATTTTTGCCGAGCAGGCAAAAAGAATCCGGACCGTTTCAAAGCGGTCGGGACTGGCTGGTAATGGTCAACAAAGTGTGTTACCAACCCGCCGATTGTTACGAATTGCGTTATCGGGCCCGGTCTCCCGGCCAAGTAACGCTGAGACATCTTCAAGACCGCGAGTTGGTACTGTCTCTTTACTCAATGGGCCGAGGCAGTTTCGCGAGTGATGAATAGACGAAAAATAAGGAAGTGAAAGATGAGCGATATCGCGGATCGGGTGAAGAAAATTGTTGTTGAACACCTGGGTGTTGACGCTGACAAGGTTGTGGAAGGCGCAAGCTTCATCGATGATCTTGGCGCTGACAGCCTCGACACCGTCGAGCTGGTCATGGCATTCGAGGAAGAGTTCGGCGTTGAAATTCCCGACACGGCTGCCGAGACCATTCTTACCGTGGGTGACGCGGTCAAGTTTCTGGAAGCAAACAAGTAAGGGCTGGCCTTACTTGAATTTGGTTTTAAGTTTGGGCCGGCGGGGCGAGCTCCGCCTGGCCCTTCCAACGTAAGTGCAGGTGTATGAGGCGAGTTGTCGTAACTGGGTTGGGCATGGTGACGCCGCTTGGCGGTAACGTCGATGTCACTTGGAAAGGGATCCTCGAAGGAAAGAGCGGGGCCAACAAGGTCACGAATTTCAAGGTCGACGATCTGGCTTGCCAGATTGCCGCGCAGATCCCTCGCGACCCTGGCGAGGAAGGGGCGTTCAATCCGGACGACTGGATGGACGTCAAGGAACAGCGCAAGGTCGACGACTTCATCGTCTACGCCATGGCTGCCGCCGATCAGGCGATGGCAGACTCGGGCTTCAAGGCAGAGACCTACGAACAGCAGGCGCGCTCCGGTGTCCTGATCGGTTCGGGCATCGGCGGTTTGCAGGGTATTGAACAGGGTGCTTATCTGCTGGCTGAAAAAGGCCCGCGCCGCGTCAGCCCCTTCTTCATCCCCGGTCGCCTGATCAATCTCGCCGGCGGCTACGTTTCCATCCGGCACAGTCTGAAAGGTCCGAACCATGCTGTCGTGACAGCATGCTCGACCGGTGCGCATGCGATCGGTGATGCGTCGCGGCTGATTGCCTTCGGCGATGCCGATGTCATGGTAGCAGGTGGAGCGGAGTCTCCGGTCTGCCGGCTGGCCATCGCGGGATTTGCCGCCTGCAGGGCCTTGTCGACCGGCTTCAACGACGCGCCCGATAAAGGGTCGCGACCCTATGACGTGGACCGCGACGGTTTTGTCATGGGCGAAGGCGCCGGCGTGGTCGTTCTCGAAGAATATGAACATGCGGTCAATCGGGGCGCCACGATCTATGCCGAGGTGATCGGCTACGGTCTTTCCGGAGATGCCTATCACATCACCGCGCCCTCATCCGACGGCGATGGTGCCTACAGATGTATGGAAGCGGCGCTGAACCGTGCCGGGATCACGCCTGCGGACATCGACTATGTCAATGCACACGGCACCTCTACACCGCTCGGGGACGAGATTGAGCTCGGCGCCGTGACCAGGCTTGCCGGTCAAAACGCGGCTGGCCTGACCATGTCGTCTACCAAGTCCTCGATCGGGCATCTGCTTGGCGCTGCCGGCGCGGTGGAGTCGATTTTCTCGATCCTGGCGATCAGGGACGGCATGGCTCCGCCGACCATCAATCTCGACAATCCTTCTGTTGAAACCGAAATCGATTTGGTGCCGCATACCCCGAAACAAATGGACATCAATGTGGCTTTGTCGAACTCATTCGGCTTTGGCGGAACAAATGCATCACTTGTCTTCCGTAAAGTTGCCGCATAACCCTTTCAAATTCTGTCTGGCCGGGACTGATTCTCAGCGTCCGGCCGGAGAAGTTGACTGTGACGACTGGTCCGCTTGAGCTCAATTCATTCCGGGGGCTCAATTTTGGAGGTGTGACCCAATATGCGCATAAAGCCAAAAAGCCCACGCGAAGCCCTGCAGCCTGAGCCAGCGCCTGCACCGCCGCAGCGTTCCAGGCATGTGCGCAATCCCCTGGTAATCCTGAGCAATCTGATTATCACGCTTGCCGTGTTTGGTCTGGCCGCCGTCGGCGGGGCGCTCTATTTCGGAAAAACGAAATTCGAGGAGCCGGGTCCCTTGACTGAAGATGCGACCGTCGTGATCGCATCGGGGTCGGGTCTGTCGGGCATTACCAACAGATTGGCCGGTGGTGGCGTTATCGGCGACAGCGTATTTGACGAGTGGGTCTTCAATCTCGGCATCCGCTTCTACAAGAATGCGACCGATCTGAAGGCTGGCGAATATGCATTTGCGCCCGGCGTGTCGATGCACGAGATCATGACCGATCTCGTACAGGGCAATGCCGTCACCCATTCGGTGACGATACCGGAAGGCTGGACAACCGCGCAGATCCTGGAGCGTGTGCGCGAGCATCCCATCCTTGTCGGCGAAATCACCGATGTTCCGGTCGAAGGCGATTTGTTGCCGCAGACCTACACGTTTGCCAGAGGCACAACGCGGCAAGAGGTTCTCGGCCAGATGAAGGAGGCGCAGGAGCGGCTTCTTGCGGAAATCTGGGAGCGGCGCACGGACGATCTGCCGGTTACCTCGCCCGAGGAACTCGTCGTTTTGGCGTCAATCGTTGAAAAGGAAACGGCGCTTGCCGACGAGCGTCCGAGGGTTGCGGGTGTTTTTGTCAATCGCCTCAACAGGAACATGCGCCTGCAATCCGACCCGACAATCCTGTACGGGCTCTACGGTGGCGAGGCCTGGCTCAAGGATCGCTCCGCGATCAAGCAATCCGAGATCAACGCCCAGAACGAGTACAATACCTACCAGATCGACGGGCTTCCGCCCGGACCGATCGGTAACCCGGGAAGGGCCGCCATGGAGGCGGTTGCAAACCCGTCCCGGACCCAGGATCTGTTTTTTGTTGCCGACGGCACCGGCGGGCATGTGTTCGCCGAAACCTACGAGCAGCACCAGGAAAACGTTCGCAAGTGGCGGCAGATCGAACGGCAGCGCCGGGAAGCCGAACAGCAACAGCAGAACACGCAGCCTGCGACGTCCAACTAGCCGGATCTGAACGCAGGATCGCAGTCGGACGGGCGCGATGGTCTGTCCCAAGTCCGGAGGGGGCATATGGCGCTAGCCAGCATGACAGGATTTGCAAGATCGATCGGGGAGTCCGGGGCGGTTCGCTGGACTTGGGAACTGAGGTCGGTCAACGGAAAATCCCTGGACCTGCGCATTCGTATTCCAACGGGCCTGGAAGCACTGGAGCCCCAGATCAGGGAGCGGTGCAGCAAGGTTCTGAGGCGCGGAAACGTGTCCATCGGTCTCGCCATGCATCGGGATCAGTCAGAGCAGCTTCTGCAGGTGAACGAAAGCGCGCTGGAAGCGGTGCTTTCGACCATCGATCTTCTGAAAGATCGTGTGCCGGACCTCGCGCCGCCCTCGCTTGACGGGATCCTGTCCCAAAAAGGCGTGTTCGAACTGAAGGAACCCGAGGACGACGAAGAGACACAGGCGGCGTTGCACAGCGCTCTTTTGACAACGCTTGACGCGGCATTGATCGATCTTGTGGACATGCGGCACACGGAAGGGCAGGCGATCAGCGACGTCGTGCGCGGACAGTTTGACAGGATTTCGCAGCTCACGCAGGCGGCTGAAGACCTGCCTGCAAGGCGGCCTGAGGCGATCAGGGAACGGCTGCGCAAGCAGGTCACTGACCTGATGGAAGCCTCCGATGGCCAGTTCGACCCGCAGCGGCTGCATCAGGAAGCGGTGTTTCTGGCGACAAAGGCCGACATCCGGGAAGAACTTGACCGGCTCCACGCCCATGTTTCCGCCGCGCGGGACCTGATGGGCACCGGCGGAGCCATCGGGCGGCGCCTGGATTTTCTTGCACAGGAATTTAATCGGGAAGCCAATACACTGTGTTCGAAGTCCAACGATGTGGATCTGACGGCGATCGGGCTGGACCTGAAGGCTGTTATCGATCAGATGCGCGAGCAGATACAGAACCTGGAGTGACACCGATGACCGCGACACCTGCAGGAACCACCGTCAGTGCAGAAGAGGCGGAACAGCAACGGCGGGGGCTGATGCTGGTGCTGTCCTCCCCGTCAGGTGCCGGCAAATCAACGATCGCCCGATTGCTCCTGGACAAGGAAGAAAATCTGGAACTGTCCATTTCCGTCACGACGCGCGCGCGCCGCTCCAGTGAAGTGGATGGAGTTCATTATCGTTTTCTGGACTCCAAGCGTTTCGAGCAGATGCGCGAGCATGATGAACTGCTGGAGTGGGCGGAAGTTCACGGAAATTACTATGCAACACCCCGTGGCCCTGTCGAGGATGCCATAGAAAGCGGGCGCGATATCCTGTTCGACATCGACATTCAGGGCACCTTCCAGCTTTACGAGAAAATGCGTTCGGACGTGGTTTCGGTATTCATTTTGCCGCCGTCGATCGCGGAAATGAAATCGCGCCTGTTCCGCCGGGCCGAAGATGCCGACGAAATCATAGCAAAGCGCATGAAGACGGCTGTCGGTGAAATGCGTCACTGGTCCGAGTATGACTATGTTGTCGTCAACGACGACCTGGAACGTGCCTATGAGAACGTGCGTGCCATCTTGAGAGCCGAACGTTTGAAACAGTTCCGCTCGCCAAAGATCGGACCTTTGATCCAGGGCATGGTCGATGACCTGGAAACGGAACTGGTCGGCAAAAGCTGACGCTCCAGGGTACGGGTCCACCACCTAGCCCGCTGGCGGCGGAAACGTGTTTGCGAGGCGGACAAATCCGCCAATATCGATTTCCTCCGCGCGCGCTGTCGGCTTGATTCCCGCGGCTTCGATCAGGCCTTCCGCGTCGCGGGACAGCGGTTTGAGACTGGCACGCAACATTTTCCGGCGCTGACCGAAAGCTGCAGCGGTCACTTTTTCCAGCGACTTCAGATCACAGGGCAGGGGATCTGCTTTCGGTGTCAGGTGAACGACGGCAGACGTCACCTTCGGAGGGGGCGTAAAGGCCGTTGGGCTGATATCGAAAAGAATCCCGCGATGACATCGCCAGCCCGCCAAGACGCCCAGTCTTCCATAGGCTTTCGAGCCCGGTTCCGCGGTGATCCGCTCGGCGACCTCCTTTTGAAACATTAGCGTCAGGGAGGACCAGAACGGCGGCCAATCCCGTGCCGTGATCCAGTTCAAGAGCAGTTGTGTTCCAACGTTGTAGGGCAAGTTCGCAACGATCCTGACAGAACCAGTCCCTGTCAGTGAAACCGGGACCAGTTCAAGCGCATCGCCTTCGATCACTTCGAGGCGATCCGGGTAGTGACCGGCGATGTCCGCCAAGGCGGGCAGGCACCTTGTGTCCTTCTCGATCGCGACAACTTTCCGCGCACCGGCGGCCAGCAATGCCCGGGTGAGCCCACCTGGGCCCGGGCCGATTTCCAGCACCGTTGCGTCCGCAAGATCTCCTGCCGACCGCGCGATGCGGGATGTCAGGTTGAGATCAAGCAGAAAATTCTGGCCAAGTGATTTCTTGGCGTTCAGTCCATGTGCCGCGATCACGTCACGCAGCGGGGGCAGGTTGTCGATCTGGGCCACGGGGATCAGCTACAGCAAATGCGGGTTGGACAGGGCATGGGCCATGCGCACGGACGCGGCAAAGCTGTCAATGCGGGCCGTGCCGGTACCGGCGATGGCGTAGGCGGTGCCATGATCGGGGGACGTTCTGACAAAGGGCAATCCAAGCGTCACATTTACACTGTCGTCGAAGCCAAGGGTCTTGGCGGGGATCAGAACCTGATCATGGTACATGCCAAGGACGCAATCGTATTCTCGTCTCGCCGATGCGTGAAACAGCGTGTCCGCAGGGTGAGGTCCGGTTGCGGAAATACCCATTTCGTTGAGTGTCTCGATTGCCGGTTTGATGATGTCCTCGTCCTCGCTCCCCATGGATCCACTTTCACCTGCATGCGGGTTCAGACCGCAGATCGCAATCCGTGGGTTCGTGTATCCAAACCGCGCCTGCAGATCCTTTGCTGCGATCTGAGCGGTCTTGACGATCAGGTCCTGGTCCAGTGCGTCGGGAACCTCTCGGATCGGTATGTGGATCGTGACGGGGACAACCATCAAGTCCGGGCCCGCAATCATCATGACGGGCCTTGCTTCGGTGTCCGGCCAGTGCTTCTGGGAGAGGGCCCCCAGGAATTCCGTGTGGCCCGGAAATGTGAAACCGGTCCTGTAAAGAGCCGCCTTGTTGATCGGATTGGTGACGATTGCAGCTGCGCGGCCGCCCTTTATGTCTTCAACGCAACACTCTATCGACCGGACGACCGTGTGAGCGGCTGCCTGCTGCTCGACACCGGGCGTATCGGTGAGCGGGTCACCTGTCTGCACGACGGGCAATCCCTTGTGAAAAATCTTCGGCGCATCTTCAGGTGAGCAGGAAACGGTTTTGATCTTCAGGCCAATTCTCTTTGCCCGCGCATCAAGCAGGGACTGGTCTCCCCGAACGTAAAAACAGGGCAGCTTGATCGCCTTCCTGTTGTACCAAGCAAGGAGGGAGAGTTCAGGACCGATACCGGCCGGCTCCCCCATGCTGACCGCGATGGGCGCTTGCGTGGACCTCATCCTGGATCAGCGGTAAATGATTGTTGCGCGCCTGCGCACATCCATCAGATATTTCCGCGATTGGCTTTCGCCTTCCTTGGCGCGCAACTCGTTTTCAAGCTCGGCACGGACACCGATATCTGACGCAATTTCCCGTTTACCGCATACGGCGATCATCTCGTAGCCGACCGGCGTCGTCGATGGTTTGGTCAGGTTACCCGGGGTCATGGCGCTGATCTCGTCGCGCATATCGGCGGGCAATTCGGTTTCCAGCCGTCGACCGATCGGTTGAACGACGACTTCACTGTATTGACCCAAAACGCTCCCTGCATCGTCACAACCGCTGAAAGCCGAGCGGATCTTGTTGCTTTCCTGTTTGCGTTTGGACTTGAAACCACCGGACGAGTTTTTCGGCACGACCACAATTACGCGTTTCAGATCGTATTCGACGGATTTCTGCCGGTCAGCCTCGTCTTTCTTCTGCAGGGCAGCGATGATGTCTGACTCGTCAACCTCGATCTTGCCGCTGAACCTGCGTTGAAGCAATTGGTTCCAGGCAAGCTGCGCTTTCAGTCGGGACTTGAGGGTTGCCGGCTGAACGCCGCCGCTGCGCAGCGCTTTGGACAGCTGCGAAGGCGACATCTTCACGTTGCGGGCGATGTTGTTGAACGCGTTGTCGACCTGTGACTCGCCAACTTCGATGCCCATCCTGTCCGCTTCGGCAAGCTTGACCTGATCGTCGATCAGTTCCTGCTGCGCCTGACGCTTTGCCACCGATGAAGACTTGCGCTGTGTCAGCGTGATCAGGCGTGCGCGCTGGCTGATATCGTAATCGGTGATCGGGACGTCATTTACGATCACCTTGATTGCTGCATAGGCCGGGGTGATTGCCGGCGTCATAAGCGCAAGGGCAAGGCTCAAGAAAACAGGGGCAAAACGCAGTCGCATTGGTTAACCTTCTGTGTTGGCCCACAGCCAAACCGAAGTTAGTGTTATTGTGGTTTGCTTTCTCGCATATAAGGGGCGCAAATTCAAAATAATACCTGCATGATGCCTGAATTCATGGCAGCAAAATGTCTCGCGAAATCTTATGCGGACATAATCTCGTGAACCGCAGTATTTTTCGTAACTGTAAACCGTTTCAATGCGCGGCCGGACTAGTCAGGTGAATCTGAAGTTCGACCCATTTTGCAGCGGGCTTCGAACGAACTTCAGTTTCACCGCACTAGTTGAGCGCGCCGCTTGAAACCTGGGTGTTGCCGATCGTTCTCAGGCCGATCCGGAAATAGAGCGTACGGTTGACCGAGTCACCGTCATTTCGGCTGCGGTCCTCAGCATAAGACACGGAGAACGAAAAGCCCTCGTCATCATATCCGAGGCCGACACCGTCCTGGACAATGTTCGAGTTCTCGATGTCGTATCGCATCGAACCGAATACTCGCCAGTTTTCCTGGAGACGCAGGCTTGCAGAGCCGAGGATTTCCTCACGCGGGGAATCAATCCCCACATCGGGTTGCTCACCCAGAAAGGCGTAGGCGAGCGAAGAGACCACAGGTCCGTAGATCGCGCTCGCCTGGGCCTGAAGACGATTGACGGAGAAGTCTTCCCTGTCGAACCGTGCCTGGGCTCCGACTTTGACGCCGTATTGCGTATCCAGATAGAGGCTGCCGACATAGTCGGACAGCGTTGTTGCCAGGCCGGAGTCCTCGGTGGCCCCGAGAATGTCCGGCGTTGCGTAGGAGTTTTCACCGGCCAACTGATACGAGCGCCCAAACAGGCCGCTCAGGTAGTAGCCGCTGTTGAGCTGCAGCTTGTAGTTCAGACCGACATTTAGGCGGGTGCCGCCCTCGGCGCGGTCGAAACCGGAAAACTTGTCGTAGTCGAACAAAGTGGTCGTATCGAACACGATGCTTTGCGCATCGTCGTTCGGTAATTCGCCGATCCTCTGTTCGTTCGGGCGCGCGACAATCTGGGCGATGGGTTCGAAAACCTGGTTGCCGCCTTCGAATGCGGCGATGATCGGATACCGGTATTCAAGTCCGACGGCCGGCATCGCGCGGCCAACGAAGCTTTCCCCGGCCAGCGCAGTGACATCGGAGTCCGGCGACGCGAGGAAGAAGAGATCACCGCGCATGTAGGCGAACGGCGTGAAGGACTGCCCAAGCGGGTCGATGAATGTGCGCCGCCAGTCTCCCTGCAGGGAAAGACGCGAGAACGTACCATCCACACCGCGGAACCTCGCGGTTGTCCCGCCGTCGATCGAAAACGCGTCGGTTTCGTCGCGCGTCAGGGAGGTGAAATTGGCGGCAAGCGACAATTCGCCGGCCAGGATCGGATCAGCGAACACGTAGTCGTAGTCTATCACCGGCAGAACGAGCGGCTGTTTGTCCTGAAGCGAACTTCCGACAGGCGAGAAGCCGTTCGCATCGAAATCGCTGTCCTCATAATCTTCCTGCGAAATCTGGAAGGCATAGGCTTTGACCGACAGCAGATTGCGGTCATTCCTGCCTTCGAAATAGATCTCGGAGGGGTCCCCACCGCCAAAGCTCGCCATGGAGTAGTCTTTGAAGAACTGACGGTCGCTCTTGTAGGTCACGTTCCAGCCGAGGGTCCAGTCTCTGCTCAGATCGAAAGATGCCGTCGAGTTGACCGCGCCGCGCCAGCGTTCGTCAGCCCGAGGTGTCGAAAACTCGCTTGGCTGCGCCTGAAACAGTCCCGCTGCCGAGAAACTGATCTGCCCATGATGGAATCTGTGACGGTATTGAGCGTCGCCAAATAGTCCCTGCTTGGTCAGCGGGGTGAGCGTGGTCGTCAGATCGTAGTGTGGGTTGAGCGCCCAGTAGTACGGAATGGTCACGCCGTATCCGAGTTTGTCATTCACAACGCCGCTGGGTATCAGAAATCCCGATTTTCGTTTGATCGTCGGGTCTGGCATGGACAGATAAGGAAGCCAGGCAATCGGCTTGCCGTAGACTTCGAACGCGGCGTTTTCGAAGCGGATAATCTTTTCCTGCTGCTTGTGAATGATCTTTTCAGCCCGAACGCGCCACAGCGGAGGTTTATCCGGCGGGTTCGTCGGTTTGGTGTAGACCGTGTAGACACCGTTTTCGATCGTGGTGACGTCGTTGCCTTCACGACGCGCCTTTTCCGCCAGAAACCGCGTGCGCTTGGTGGTGTCAATCTGCAGAGCGTTGGCAAACCCCTCGGCGAAATCCTCCGACAGCGTAAGCTCGGACGTGCGCACGACGTTTCCGTCCGCTTCAATGAAGATGACATTGCCGCGTGCCGTCAACTGGCTGGATTTCCGGTCGAAGACAATCTGGTGCGCCTGAACAGTATTGCCGTCATAGTAGACTTGGACATCGCCAGTCGCGATGATGACATCATTGTCGAAATCGTAGGTGATTTCCCTGGATTCCAGCAGCATTTCCTCGTTCGGGTCGACATCGCCAGCCAACCCGCTTGTAAGGTCTTGCGCCTGTGCGCTCGGTGAGACCTGTGAAAATCCGGCTGTGATGGCAAGCAGACTCGCTGCCGCCAGAAGGCTGCCCCGTTTGGCCCATATCTCTTTATTCAGGAAAAGCGGCAAAGACATCGGTCTCACCCGTCCTCCTGATGCAAGAGAATTGTCAAACCCATAAGAACTCCAAACACTCCGGGCGCCCATGCAGCCACCAAAGGGGGGACGATACCGGCGCCCCCGAAATCCTTTGCCAGCTCGGTGAGAACGTAAAGCACGAACCCGGACAGGATTCCACCCAGAATCATGGTTCCCAACCCACCAAATCTCGACACTTTAAGGGAAACTGCCGCTGCAATCAAAATCATGGCGACCAAAAGAAGCGGTCGTGCGAGCAAGGTCTGATATTGCAAATTGTACCTGTAGGCCGGCAATCCCGCATTTCTGGCCAGTTCGATGAAGCGGGGCAGGTTCCAGAACGAAATTGATTCCGGCGAACCAATGCTTTCGCGCACCTCGGTGGCCGTCAGGAATGTGCTGACCTGGTACTGCCCATAAGGCTGTGGATCTTGTTCCGTCGTATAGACAATAGCATCGTTCAGATACCAGATTTCATCTCCAAGACGCGCTTCGTCGGCCTCGATGCGCTCCCGGAACGTGCCGTCCTTGTCGAAGGTGAAAACGGTGACACCGAGAAGCCGCGTTCCGCCATCCAGCAACTGCGAGGCAAGCAGCACCGATTCTCCATCGAGACCATCTTGACGGACCCAGACCTCGCTGCTGTCCTGAAGCAGGAACGTCTGATCGGCTCCGAAGAGCCCTGCGGCAACCTCATCGGATTTCTGCTGGAACCAGACCGCAGCCGGATTGTAGATCGTAACGGACATGATCCCGAGAATGATCCCGACCACGATCGCAGGCATGGAAAACTGCCAGACGGAGATGCCCGAGGCGCGCGTGACCACGAGTTCCAGCGCGCGGCTGAGCGTGACAAACGCTGCAATCGACCCGAACAGCACCGTGAAGGGGATAACCTGCTCGAGAAGCAGGGGCACGCGAAGCAGGGAAATAAGGGAGACTCTGAGCACAGAGAAGCCTTCGCGGTCACCGCCTCTTCGCACCAGTTCGAGAACGTCGAACAGAAAGATCAGCACCGCTGCGAACACAAACAGCCCGAGGATCGCCTTTAGAAAACGATTGGAGAAATAGATCGCGAACGTGCGGCCGAGGATCATGAAGCGCCCCCGGTCTGCCGGTTGTTGAGGCGGTTACTGAGAGCCTCCAGCCTGTCCTGAAACGCGTGATGCAAGGAGCTCAGCCAGCGCGGCTGGGTGCGGCGTTCGTTGAAAATGGAGACCAGCGCCAGGATCGAGCCGGCGATGGGAACGACATAAAGCAGACTGAGGAGAGCATTGGAAACTCCGGCGATGGCTGTCACGCCGAACCCGGATGTCCGCAATATGACGCAACATGCAATGGCGCCGACGATGGCACTTCCTCTTCCCTGCCTGGTTGTTCTCGCCTTGCCGAGAAAGGCAAAGACAATCAGACCGAAGGCGATTGCATAGAGCGGCTGACTGAACCGTTCGTGCAGTTCCTTGGCCAGCTTGTCCGCGTTGTTCAGCGCATAGGCATCATTGCGGCCGGGCGAAAGCAGGTTGGCGGTAGTTCGCTCACTTGCCTTGAAAACCGGCTCTCCCGCTTCCGGGATCAGGTTAGAAAGATCAAAGGCATAAGACTGAAAGCGGACAATGGAGATGTCGCCTTCCTGCTTGGGGCGCCGCTGAATTGTTCCATTCTGCATGACAAGCAGCGTCCGATCCGCCGCCTCGACGATGTTCCCGGTGTCCGCCTGATATGTGAACGCCGTTTCCCCGTCGCGTGTGTCGTGGAGCAAAAGGCCGTCGAGGGTCCCGTTTCCGGACCGGTTTCGGATATGAAATGTGAGTCCGTTTTCGACTGTGATGAACTTGCCCGGCTTGACGATGTTCGCCACGAGATCTGCCCGGACGCGGGTAATCTCCGTCCTGAGCTGAGCCAGTCCCCCGGGCGCCACGTAGAGCGACAGGCCGGCGATGAGGAGCATGACTGCAAGGGAGAAGATCATGACTGGTTTGAGGACAAGAAACCTGGAACCGCCGCTGGCGTCGATGACGATAAGCTCGCTGTCACCGGATAGAGCATTCAGAACAAGGATCAGTGCGAGCATCAGCGCAAACGGGGCGACGATCATGATCAGGAAGGGCAGGGCCAGCATCGTAATGCCGACAAACTGAACGATTGTCTGGCCTTTTGATGTCACCAGATCGAGCTGCCTGAGCGCCTGCGTGGCCCAAACAACACCGGTCATGGCTGCAATCGTCAGAGTGAATGCATACAAGGTCCGCCGGATAATGTACCGTTCGAGCGTCTTCATGTCTGACCGGACATGCCCTTTGCAAAAACTAGAAAAAATCCCCAGTCATCGAATAACACGTAATGTGGTGAACGCCGCATAAATAAGAATGGTTAATTTGCATTAATTTTGTTCGCTGTTGCCGAAAAGTCGTTAAAACCCCATGATTTGCGTTAAACAGGTCACAGTCGCAGGCCCCGCAGACGTGACCTTCGAACACAAAGACAACCGAAAGCCGAACAAGGACCGACGCATGACCAAGCTAGCAAAGATAACCATATCCAAAGCTGACACTCCCAAGAAGGGCGTGGCCGTTGTTTTGGCTACCGAGAAGCTTGGCCTCGGCACCATCGCGCAGGAACTCGTGTCCGGGCTGCAGGGCGGACTGGAGCGGGCTGCGGGCATCGCCGGGTTTTCCGGAAAGAAGAAGACGACGCTGGATCTTGTGGCACCCGCCGGTCTGACACTGGACCGGCTGATTGTCTTCGGTATCGGCAACGCCGGGGACGTCTCGCAAGGAGACTGGCGCGCGTTTGGGGGAGTGGTTCTGGCCGCACTTCAAAAAGCCAAGGCCGATGCGGCTGAAGTCCTGTTCGACGTGCCTGAAGAAGTGGAACTTTCAGCGTCGGACATCGCCGAGTTCTCGATGGGAGCCAAACTCCGCGCCTACAAGTTTGATACATACAAATCGAAGAAGAAGGCAGGTGAGCCTGAGAAGGATCTCAAGCTCACCTTGAAGGTCGCGGACACGAAAGCGGTCAGGAAAAGCTGGAGCGCTTCTGACGCCATTGCCGATGGTGTCATCCTTGCGCGCGACCTCGTGAATGAACCGGCAAATGTGCTGGGTCCCGTCGAGTTTGCAAAAAAGGCCGCGGATCTGGAAAAACTTGGTGTCGAGGTCGAGATCCTGGGCGAGAAGGAGATGAAGAAGCTCAAGATGGCTGCATTGCTCGGTGTGTCGCAGGGCTCCGTCCGTCCACCGCGCCTGGCGGTGATGCGATGGAACGGTGGCAAGAAAGGCGTTGCGCCAGTCGCTTTTGTTGGCAAGGGCGTGGTCTTCGACACCGGCGGCATATCCATCAAGCCATCCGGTGGCATGGAGGACATGAAAGGCGACATGGGCGGCGCTGCCGCGGTCACCGGTGTCATGCATGCTCTTGCCGCCAGAAAAGCGAAAGCCAACGTGATCGGTGTTATTGGTCTGGTTGAGAACATGCCCGACGGCAACGCTCAGCGGCCGGGTGATATCGTGACTGCCATGTCCGGCACAACGATTGAAATCCTGAACACCGACGCGGAAGGGCGTCTCGTTCTGGCGGATGCGCTCTGGTATACCCAGCAGAAGTACAAGCCTGCCATCATGATCGATCTTGCAACGCTGACCGGCGCTGTTCTTGTGGCCCTTGGCAATCTGAACGCCGGCCTGTTCTCCAACGATGACGATCTCGCCGAAAAGCTTCTTTCCTCAGCCGGCGCAAGCGGTGAACCGCTCTGGCGCCTGCCGCTTTCAAAGGAATACGACAAGATCATCGACACGCCGAATGCAGACGTAAAGAACACTGGCGGCCGCTGGGCAGGGTCGGTGACGGCGGCTCAGTTCCTGCAGAGGTTTGTCAATGATGTGCCATGGGCGCACCTTGATGTGGCCGGAACGGCCTTCGGTGCTCCCAAGGACGACATCAGCCAGGGCTGGGCATCCGGTTATGGTGTCCGTCTTCTCAACCAGCTTGTTGCCGACCACTACGAAAGCTGAGGCGCACGTCTTCGCATACATGAAAAAACCCGCCGGAAAGGCGGGTTTTTTTTACGTTCTTCATTGTGCGCTCAGCAGGTCTTGTAGGTCTGGCAGGCGGTTGCCGGCTCGACAAGCATTCCCATTCCAAGCGTTGCTCCGGCAACAACAGCAACCAGCGCACAAAACACAAATACGCGTGCAATCATTCACAAAATCCCCTCTTTGGCCGGTTCGGGACCACCGGACACCGGCCACCCAGCAATGATCCTTGGATCGCTCCCGGGAACGAACACTAGTCAATCGACATTTGCGAAGGGTTAATGATACAGGTCTTGCGGCCTGTCTACGCCGCATGTGCGACGACACGAATTTGTCCGGGAGGCTGTTGCAGGCGCGCATCAGTTTTGCCGGTGCGACTAGATAACCTGTGCAAAAGAAAAAGCTGGCAGGGTTTGGTTTGGAGCGAGGCAATGGGCGTTGAAGTGATGTTCTATCATTTGTTGCACAAGCCGCTTGAGACGGCTTTGCCGCAACTGCTGCTCAAGTGCCTGGAACGGGACTGGAAGGTTGTCGTGCAGACCGGAAGCGAAGAGCGCTGCAATGCGCTGGACGCTCATTTGTGGACCTTTTCCGACGACAGTTTTCTGCCCCACGGCACGAAGACGGACGGTTATGCGGAGCAGCAGCCGATTTACCTCACGTCTCAACAGGACAATCCGAACGAGGCTGACGTGCGTTTCCTTGTGGACAGGGCCGAACCGCCCGCTCTGGGTGGTTACAAGCGCGCGATATACATGTTCGACGGCAACGATGAGGCCGCCCTTACCGAGGCGCGATTGAGGTGGAAGGACGCGAAGTCCGAAGGCTTCGAGATCGCCTATTGGCAGCAGACGTCATCAGGCGGTTGGGAGAAGAAGGCCTAGGTGAATTGCAGAGGCGCGGGACCCCTGCAAACTAGGCCAAGTGGACGGATCGTCGCTGTCAATTGACCCGATTGAACCGGAGGTCATCCTCGGTCGGTGCGTTGCCCGCGGGCAGCGCAGCCGTCTGATCCGGACCGTCGACCGGAGTGTCGGCCGCTGCCGGGTCTTCCGTTGCGTTTCGGAATTCTTCGGTCTTGCCGTCAAGGATCTCTCTTGCCCAATCGACCATTTCATCGTCGATCGCATCGACGCGATTGTCATTGATCATCCCGGCAAGTGCGTCCCTCAGGGCCTCGTCCGAAACGCTGTCTTCAAGCCCGGCGACGTTTGTTTCTGCGTCTGCAAGTTCATTTTCCGCATCTTGCAGATCGGCGAAAGTCTGGCTCTCAACGACGCCGTTCAAGGCATCGATCTGCGATTGCAGAGCTTCAATCTGATCACTCACCGGAACCGCATCATCAGGAAGATCGGTGTCATCCAGTGACTCAAGCTGTGAAATCTGGGTCTCAAGGTCGGTGATCTGCTGGGCGACCTTGTCGGCGATTTCCTGCGTCGACAGACCAGAGATGTCGAAATCAGCCGGCAAACGTGTCTTGTCGATCAAACCCAGCAAAGTATCGCGCGCCGCATCCAGATCTTTGGATAACATTTCCAGGGTTTCCGAAGCTTTCTGGAACTCTATCGACGCCCCGACAAATGCCACGACCGATGCAAGATGCGGATCATTGGAGTTGATATAGGCGTTGTAGTTTCGCTTGAGCGAGTTGAGCCGTTCGAGCCTTGGATTCAGGTTTCTTTGAATTTGGAAAAAGGTCTCGGGGTTCCTGAATGGGGCGGTCACAAAAGGCGGCGAATCGGCAGGAAACGCTCTCCGTTTACCCGGCCTCTTCGAATTCTGCAGAAAGCTCCAGCCATTCCTCTTCGGTCTTGACCAGTTTTTTCTCGCAGTAAGCGCGTTCCTTGGCAAACTTCGTGGCCCGGTCCGGTTCCCGCTGGAAAAACTCCGGGTCCGACAGCGCATCGTCCAGCTTGCCGATCTTCTCCTGCAGGCGCGCCATTTCCTTCTCTGCCGCGTCAATTTTCTGTTTCAGCGGTTTCAGCAGACTGCGCTTCTGGGCGGCCTCCCGTCGCTTGGCCTGCGCAGACGCCCGTTCGGCTTCTTCCTCGGCGCGGGTTCTGGCCTTTTGTACCGCTTCCGGGCCTTGCAGGATCAGCCGGCGGTAGTCCTCCATATCCCCGTCAAAGGGCGCAACCTTGCCGTCGGCGACCAGCCACAGCCTGTCGGCGCAGGCCTCGACGAGATGCCTGTCGTGGCTGATCAGGATAACCGCTCCGCGGTAATCGTTCAGGGCCATCACCAGCGCTTCACGGCTGTCGATGTCGAGGTGGTTCGTCGGTTCATCGAGTATCAGAAGATGCGGGCCGTCGAATGTCGCAAGGCCGAGAAGCAGACGGGCTTTCTCACCTCCCGAGAGATCCTTTGCGGGCGTGTCCATCCGGTCGGTGGGCAGGCCGAAGCGGGCAACCCTGGCACGGACCTTCGCTTCGGGCGCGTCCGTCATGAGCGTCCTGACATGTGCAACGGCGCTTTCGGCGGGACGCAGTTCATCGAGCTGGTGCTGCGCAAAGAAGGCGATCTTGAGTTTTGTTGCCTTCGTGATGTCTCCGTCCATGGCGCCGAGCCGTCCGGAGATCAGTTTGGCGAAGGTCGACTTGCCGTTTCCGTTGGCACCGAGCAGCGCGATGCGGTCATCCGTGTCGATGTTCAGTGTCAGCCTCGACAGGATTTTGGTATCGCCGTATCCGGTCGAAACGCCCTCCAGCTTCATGATCGGGGGGGCGAGTTGTGCACCGGGGTCGGGAAACTGGATCGGTTTGCCGCTTTCTTCTGTCAGCGCAGTGATCGGCTGCAGTTTTTCTAGCATCTTCAGACGCGACTGCGCCTGTCGCGCTTTGCTCGCCTTGTAGCGAAAACGGTCGACGAAAGCCTGCATGTGCTTGCGTTGCGCGTCCCGTTTCTCCTTCGCCTTTTCCGCCAGCACCATCGCCTCGCGCCGCTGGCGGTCGAAACTGTCATAGCCGCCGGAGTAATAGGTCAGTTTTCCGCGCTCCAGATGAACGATGCTGTCCACGGCCTTGTTCAGGAGATCGCGATCGTGGGAGATCAAGAGCACCTGATGCGGATAGCGCGCAACGTAGTTTTCAAGCCAGAGCGTGCCTTCAAGGTCGAGGTAGTTTGTCGGCTCGTCCAGGAGCAGAAGGTCGGGTTCGGAGAACAGGACTGCGGCAAGAGCTACGCGCATGCGCCAGCCGCCGGAAAAGGATGAACACGGACGCTGCTGCGCGTCGGCATCAAAACCCAGTCCCGCCAGGATGGAGCCCGCGCGCGCCTCGGCGGTATGAGCGCCGATGTCCGCCAACCTGGTGTGAATTTCCGCGATCCGGTCAGGGTCGGTTTCCGTTTCCGCATCTGCGAGCAATCGGCTTCGTTCCCCGTCCGCCGCCAGAACGACTTCCATGAGTGTGTCTTCCGTGCCCGGAGCTTCCTGGGCAACCTGACCGATGCGGGCGCGTTTCGGGATTTGCACCGATCCGGTCTCGACGGAAAGGTCGCCAGTTATGATCTTGAACAGTGTCGACTTGCCGGCGCCGTTCCGGCCAACAAGGCCGGTTTTGGATTTTCCGGGCAATGTGACGCTCGCCCTGTCGATCAAAAGGCGATCAGCGATCCGGTAGGTAAGGTCAGAAATCTGCAACATGGCCGGATGTTTGGCGGAGCATCGCAGCGGATGCAAGGGGAAAGGTCGCAGAAACAGCCTGGCGGCGCGGTTCTGCCGCGCCGCGCCCTTATGACGAGGGTCACTGCGCACCCAGAAATCCCAGTATCTCCGCAAGAATACGCTGGTGCTGCGCCTCTCTTTCGGTACCGCCCTTGAGACAGACGATCTCGTCACCTGGCTCGTGTTCCTTGAGAATTGCAAAACCTTCCGGCTTGCAAACGCCCATGAAGTCGAAATGCCCCGCATCGGCGAGTTCAACGTGCTGCATCACTGTCCTTGGCAGGAGCGAGGCAAGCATGCGCGACTCGAGATCCTGATCGAGCATGTCCGCGCGCCCGGAACCCAGAACCAGAACGGGAGTTCGAACCTGACCGAGGCTTTTTGGCGAAAATACTGGCGTGCCGCCAAGATCCATGCTGACGACCTTGCGCACGCGCCTGTCCATCCGCGAAAGTTCCATTTCATGCCGGTCCGCGTCGGTTTCCGCGACAGACCAGCCTTTCAGAACCGGACAGACGACGTTTGTTCCGTCTCTTGCGCACAGGCTTTCATAAAGACCGGTATCGAATTCCGCGCCAGCCAGAAGCAGGACGGTATAGCCGCCGAGGGAATGGCCCGCCGCAAATATTCTGCTCCGGTCGATGCGATCCGCCAGCGCGCTCCGTTCGAGCAGGAACGTGATCAACCGAGACAAATCCACCGGCCGCTCCCACAGTTCGCGTGCCTGATCGGCATCGCGCAGGAAGGTACTTGTGCCAGGGTGATCGACCATCGCCACGACAAAGCCATGGCGCGCAAGGGCGGAGCCCAGCCATGCCTGATTGAGCGTGTTGCCGTACATTCCGTGGGAAACAACGAGCAGCGGAAAAGAGCCGGATGCGGCACTTCCATCCGGATCCGCGTCTGCCATCTGCCAGACCTTGCTCTTGTCCGCCCTTTGAAACTTCTCTGGCGTTGAGGTCGGGTACCAGACAGTGCCGGAGAGCGGGCGGTCCGCGCGCGCGTCGACGACGGTCAACTCCGTTACGCCCGGTCCGTAAGGCAGATCATAGGATGCATCGGCCTCCCGTGGGATTGCAAAAAACAGCAGGCAAAAAACGAGAATGCTTATGGTTCGCGGCGCGCTTGCCATGAACGAATTTGACGCGGGCATTTTTCAACGACCTCCTTTTCGGGTTGGCTCGTTGTCAAAATGTGTTTGCATGGAAGGTGTTGACAATCGCCGGAAGGCCGCTGTCCTGTCCTTAATCGTGATAAAGGACAGGTCGAACAAAGTGTTTTTTCGGCGGGCGATGACATGATCAGCATCCCGGTTTCGTTTTTGCTCGCTGCAGTCTTCCTGGGTCTGGGCCTGTCGGTCCTTTTCTGGCGCGGTCTGCCGCGGTCTTCCATGATGCTGTTCGGTGTGTTCTTTGGTCTGCTTTTTGTTGAAGCGGCATTGGTCGGGCTGCGATTTGCTTACGGGTTTGTCGACTTCGTCGCATTGCAGCGGAGCCTGCCTGTCTGGATCGCACCGTCTCTCTATCTTGGTTTTGCGGCTCTTGCTTTTCCGGAAAGCGCGATACCGCGGTCAATCATCCGGAACGGGTCTGTTGCCGCTGTCCTGACGCTCGCGATGCTGTTTCCGCTTCCGGTTCCCGGCTTCGTGGATGGCCTGATTGCTTTGTGTTTCTCGGTCTACTGTTTTCTGCTGGTTCGGCTCTGGGCAGGGGGACCGGACCGCTTGTCGCAGGCATCGACCGGACAGGCACGCTTCGTTCACAAGCTCCTTGCCGTTGCCGTCCTTATAATGCTCGCCACGATCGCGACGGATCTTTGGATTGCAATGCTTTTCACCCAGCAGATGGAGGAGACGGCATCGCTCGTGATCTCCTATGCGAGTCTTGCTTTCATCGTGACCGCGCTCGGTGTCTCTGTCTTTGTCGCGCGCCAGGGTGTGCCGCGCCGCAAGGCCGGAAAAAAGATCGTTGAGGACGAGGAAAACAAGGCGCTCACGGACAAGGCCAGAGCGATCCTGATCGAACAGGGGCTCTACGCGGACCCAGGGTTGACGCTCACGCGCCTTGCCCGGCGCACGGGGGTGCCGGACCGGGACCTGTCGATTGCGATCAATGATGTGGCCGGTGTAAATGTCAGTCAGTTTGTCAATCAGGTGCGGCTGGAGGAAGCTGCAAGACTGTTGACGGAGACCACGGCCCCGGTCACCCGGATCCACGAACAGGTCGGGTTCCTGACCCGGTCCAATTTCTACCGGGAATTCCGCCGTCAGTTCGGCGACGCTCCGGGCGTGTTCCGGAAAAAGGCTCAGCCGTCTTCTGAAATCATGTCGAGGTAGAGCTCGGCAAACCCACCCAGCAGTTCGTGGCAGATGATGACTTCCCGCGTGTCCACGTCCCAGAATGCGTTGTCTTCCCGGCAAAGCGCAGCGCGGAAGGTGACATTCTCCGGCAATTCGTAAAACGTATCGAACTCAGCGGCGATCGTCTCCAGGATTTTCTCGTCTTTGAGAAACGTGGCCAGGAATGCGAGACTTGCCGGTGCATCCTCGTGGACAACCTTGATCCTTCCGGCCGCCGTATCTTCCTCCCGCACGTAAGGCTCGGTCACGTATTCCCAGGAATCGGCGGCCTGTTCAAAGTCGAGAGCGCAGCTTTCAATGCGGTCCTCCGGAAGCTCGAGATCTTCGGCAAGATCGATGAACGCGTCCTCGTCGGCGCCTACCATCAGGCACAGCATGCGATATCCGCGCTGCTGGTCGAGATCGTGCTCTCCGTAAAAGACCAGGGCGTCGGTGTCCTCTTCCGACATGAGAAACCAGCCGGTCATCGCGTGCGTGAGATAGACGTCCATGTCCTCCGTATCGGCGGCCAGCATGGAGACCGTGGCCAGGTTGTCGACCGCGTCCTCCTCTTGAGCCAGGACCGGGAGTTCCAACTCGGAAACGAGCATGTGTCCGGCCTCGTGGTAGGTCACGAACACCGTGTTGCCGGCGACAAAGTCGAGCAATTCGGCCTGTTCTTCCTCAGGCAAAGCCTGGAACTCCGATGTCAGATCTTTGAACCTGGAGGCATCGTCGGCAGTTGCCGCATCCGGTTGAAGGGCCCCGAGGCTCACTGCAATCGACAAGCAGATCGCAGCCAGCAAGGTATCTGGGTTTCTCACGTGTTTTGTCCTGCCGGTTCAGGTTCTGTCGAAATTCATCGGCGATGCGAAAACGGTCCGCAAGCCGTGTTTCTCAGACGAGGGTACGGTCTCATAGCCGAAGTCAATTTGGTTTGGATCGTTTTGACCAGCTGCGAGAAGCGAAAGCGCAGGAAATGTGGTTCATTTTCAAGCCTTTCGCGACGTGGCAGATGGCCAAAACGGCCAAATCCGAAGGACGGCAAAATGGCTGTACCTCGCAGCGTCACCGCGCTTGACCGGGCAAAAAGCCCGCTCTGCGCACGCTTCCTCCCGAGATCTTGCCATTTCTGCCACCAAATCGGCTTCAGTTATGAGTCCGTACCCTAGGCAGAGTCTCCGGGCAATTCCAGTTCCATTGCGGGTCGCAGGCGTGTTGCGAACGCCAAAAAAATGTCATGGGCGTGCCCCTTGCGGCTCAGGCGCAGCGCCGCTATTAAGGCCGCGAAAACTATGAAATTTTGGACCGGCATGGCGTCGGCTCCTTTTGAAACGAGAAAGACGAAACCATGGCGATTGAACGCACGTTTTCCATGATCAAGCCGGACGCGACGAAGCGGAACCTGACCGGTGCCATCACCGCAAAGCTCGAAGAAGCAGGACTGCGCGTTGTCGCGTCCCGCCGCGTTTGGATGTCACTGCGTGAAGCTGAAGCCTTCTACGCAGTTCACAAGGAACGTCCGTTCTTCGGCGAATTGACGGAATTCATGTCCTCCGGTCCGACGGTTGTTCAGGTTCTGGAAGGTGAAAACGCGATTGCCAAGAACCGCGAAGTCATGGGTGCGACCAATCCGGCTGAAGCTGCTGAAGGCACGATCCGCAAGGAATTCGCGCTGTCCATCGGCGAAAACTCCGTTCACGGTTCCGATGCACCGGAAACCGCAGCCGTCGAGATCGCCTTCTGGTTCTCCGGCACCGAACTGGTCGGCTGAGCCCGCACAGCGCTGCGAACAGACTTGAAAAGCCGGTCCTGTTGGACCGGCTTTTTTCGTTTTGAAACGCTCTCCTGATACATCCCGTTACACATTCATACCAAAAGGCGACAGCACGCCCTGGTTGAACCGGCCATACTGTCCAGGTCGTGGCATTGGATCTGGAGAAAGAAAGCATGCGTTTACGTCTTGCGCTAGCAAGCGCGCTCTTGGCGTCACAGGCCGCGGCTCACGACGGTGGAGCGCCAATCGGCGGAGAGGAACCGATTGAACATATCCATCTGACGGATGAAATCTGGGATTTGCTCCTGCCTCAGGCAAAGGCAAGTGCCGACATCACGGTTCAGGGAGACAGCAGGCGCATTCACGCCAATGGCTATCCCAACAAACCGCCCGGGAAGTTCCCGAACCGTAACAATCCCCACGCCATCGCGAAGAAGAACTACAATTTGAAGGTTCCGCTCAATCCGCAAAAGACTGCCGAGCCGAGGGATGCGCAAGGATCCGTTTTCGGGATCGCGATCAATGGGGTCGTCATGGATCCGGGAACAGCGGAATTCTGGCAGAACGACCGTCGCTCAGGCTGGAACTATGAAGCGCTCGGCGGCGCCTGCAAACTCGGCCTCGACAAGTACAACGCGCATGTTCAGCCAAACGGCACCTATCACTACCACGGCATCCCGACCGGGGTTGTTTCCGACACTGGTGGACGGTCCGTTCCCGCGATGATCGGCTACGCCGCAGACGGCTTTCCGATATACGGTCAGTACGGATACTCCGATCCTGCCGGGAAATCTCCGGTGAAGAAGCTCAAGAGCAGCTATCGGATCAAAAACGGCAACAGGCCGGATGGACCGGGCGGACGCTACAACGGCAAGTTCACGCAGGACTGGGCATATGTGAACGGAGCCGGCGATCTCGACCGCTGCAATGGCCGTTTCGCCGCGACCCCCGAATATCCGGACGGGACCTATCACTATGTGCTCACGGATACCTTTCCGTTCATTCCCCGGTGCTGGATGGGCAATCCGGATCAAAGTTTCACAAGGCTCAAGGGTCGGGGGCAGCGACGTGGTGAACCGCTGCCTGAAAGCAACGCGCCCGACCACGATTTCGCTGCAGTCGGCGATCTGGATGCCGCGCCTTTGATCAAGGTCCAGGGCGGTCCCCCACCGCGCCTGCGGCCCGGCGGTCCGCCACCGCAGCGCGGTCAGCGCGGACCGCGTCAGCAGCGAGGCGGACCCGGAGGACGAGCGCCCTGCAGTGGAAGCTGAGGCATCTGCGGGCGAAGGATTGAAAAGGGAGGCGCTTGACGGCGCCTTCTTTGCTATTCATTAGGTCAGGAGAGGTCTGCCTGCCAGATCGCACAGAGCCGAATGGATAATCAATGAACCAGTCACCGCCGAAAAGCACGTTTTCCACCTGTCCGCACGATTGCCCTTCAGCCTGTGCCGTGGAGGTTCACTTCTATCCGCACGGCGATATCCGGCGGCTGAACGGCGCCAAGGAAAACACGTATACCGCCGGTGTGGTCTGCGCCAAGGTCGCGCGCTACCCGGAGCGGCTCTACCATCCGGAACGTCTGATCAACCCGTTGCGGCGTGTCGGTGCAAAAGGCGAGGGGCGTTTTGAAGAGATTTCATGGGACGAAGCGCTGGATCTGACCGCGCAGAAGTTCCTCGCGGCCGAAGCCGAGTTCGGGGCTGAAAGCATCTGGCCGTACTATTACGCCGGAACGATGGGACAGGTGCAGCGGGACAGCATACACCGTCTGCGCCACGCAAAGGGCTATTCGCGTCAGTTCGACAGCTTTTGCACCAACATGGCCTGGACCGGCTTCATTGCGGGAACCGGACGGCTGGCTGGGCCCGATCCGCGCGAAATGGCTCTTTCGGACCAGATTGTCATCTGGGGAACCAATCCCGTTGCGACACAGGTCAACGTGATGACCCATGTCGTCGCCGCGCGCAAGAAACGTGGCGCGCGCATCATCGTTGTCGACGTCTACGAGACCGAAACCATGAAACAGGCCGATATCGGCCTGGTGCTGAAACCGGGAACGGACGCCGCGCTTGCCTGCGCGATCATGCATGTGCTCTTTCGCGATGGGCATGCGGACCGTGACTATCTCAAGGCGTACACGGACTGTCCGGAGGAGTTCGAGGCCCATCTCGAGACGCGGACGCCGGAATGGGCCGCATCCATTACCGGACTTGAAGCTGTGCGGATCGAGGAAGTTGCCGCGCTGATCGGTGAGACCAAAAAGACGTTCTTCCGGCTCGGCTATGGCTTCACCCGTCAGCGCAATGGCGCTGTCGCAATGCATGCCGCGGCATCCATCGCCTGTGTCACCGGTTGCTGGCAGTACGAAGGCGGCGGGGCCTTTCACAACAATGGCGCCATTTACCAGCTCAACAAGGAAATGATCGAGGCAACCTCGCTCAAGGACACCAAGGTGCGGGCGCTCGATCAGAGCATGATCGGCCGGATCCTGACGGGAAACGAAGACGCACTGCTCGGCGGCCCTCCGGTGAAGGCAATGCTGATCCAGAATACCAATCCCGTTTCGGTCGCGCCCGAACAGGAGCTTGTCAAAAAGGGCTTTGCACGTGAGGATCTCTTCACGGTTGTTCACGAGCAGTTCCTGACCGAGACCGCGAAAATGGCGGATATCGTCTTGCCGGCGACCCAGTTTCTGGAACATGACGATATCTACAAGGGCGGCGGTCACCAGTACCTGTCGCTCGGTCCCAAGGCTGTTGAGCCGCCTGAAGGTCCAAAAGAAAACATATTTGTTATCAACGAGATCGCAAAGCGCGTTGACTCAAAGTCTCATCCGGGTTTCGAGATGAGTGCGCGCGAACACATTGAATGGATGCTTCAGAAATCCGGCTACGGCACCCTGTCGGATCTTGAGGCGGAGAAGTGGCGCGACCTGCAGCCCGACTTCGAAACGTCGCACTTTCTGAACGGGTTCGCTCACGCTGACGGTAAGTTTCGGTTCAGGCCCGACTGGGGAAATACGGCAGCTCCCAACAAACCTGACGGCGAGACCGTCTTCGGACCATTCGCGGATATGCCCGAGTTCCCGGACCAATGGGACGCGATCGAACTGGCGGATCGGGAACACCCGTTCCGTCTTGCGACATCACCGGCGCGGTCCTTTCTCAATTCCACCTTCAACGAAACACAAACTTCACTCAAGAAGGAGGGGCGGCCGGAAGCCTGGATCAGACCGGATGATGCGGCCAGTTTCGGCATCGAGGATGGCGCTAAGGTCGAGATGGGCAACGCGCGCGGTGTTGTCACACTTCATGCCCGTCACGTGGAAACAGTTGCGCGCGGTACGCTGATCTCCGAGGGCATCTGGCCAAATGCGGCGTTCGAGGATGGCAGGGGCATCAATACCTTGACCGGCGCCGACCCTGTCGCTCCCTATGGCGGTGCAGCGTTTCATGACACGGCTGTGTGGATCAGGCTGGCCGAAAGAGAATGACCGAGGTGCAGCGTTCTGCGAAGACCGCTTGAACGTCCGGTTTGTAACTTTCCTTTACAGTCAATTTCACAGTATCCTCTCATTGAATCAAACAGTGCAAACAATTGATGCACTCCGGTACTTGAAATTGCCCAAAGGGCAAATATTGTTAACATGTAACGCGCGCCACCGACCGAAACGCCCAATCATCGTAAGAGGGTCTTGTTCTGATAACGACAGATCAGCGGGATGCCACCAAGCGGAACAATGAGTGGCCGAGCTCTTACGGTGCCCTTTTGCCTCATCTGCAGGATGCGTGGCAGGTGCAGGAGGGAATATATCTTAATCGCCGGCTGAGCGGTGGCAAGTCGGGCGCACTTGTATATCTGGTTGACATCACCACGGAAGCGTTCGAGGGTCTGGCGATCCTCAAACTGGACAATGCCCCGGACCCCGCATTTGAAGACGAGCATGAGGCTTTTCTGCACGCGCAAGCCATCTCGGATGCGCCTGAATTTGCAGACAGACACCTTCCACGCGTTATCCACGCAACCGTTCAAGACGAACAACTGGCGATCCTGTCCACGGTCGCTGGACGGCGCCTTGAAAATGCAATCCCGCTGACCGAATGCTCGCACGAGCGGCAAATCGCAGTTCTTCAAACAGTCTCGAAAGAGCTATTACACGACTGGAATTCGGATTACCGGCTCGACGGGGATGTGCGACCGCCGGAGGACCTGCTTCGATCCTGGCTGGGTTTCCGGTTGAACCCTGAGCAGGGAGGAGGCATTCACAGGTTTGTCGAAGAGATCTGCGGTCTGCCATACGCGATCCCGACATTCAGCTGCAACGGACATTGGCTGCCTAACCCGCTCTTTTTCGCCGAGGGCAGGGCCGATCTGCCAGAGCGACTGGAATTGCGCGGCGCGATCGGCCATTGCCATGGCGACTTTCACGGCCTCAATCTACTTGTCGACAGCAGGTCGGACGACCAGAACAATTACTTCCTGATTGACCTCGCGCATTACCAGAGCAGGCAGTTCCTTTTCTTTGATCACGCCTATTTTGAGCTTGCGCTACTCGTAAACCAACGCGGAAGCGCTTCGGCATCGGATTGGAGCGCGCTGATATCGAACCTGTGCCGCTTTCCAAACCTCGATGAGCAGCCGCCGCTGCGAACGGACGACATTGGCTTGATTGATCTGGTGAATTCGCTGAGGCAGGGCATCGACGGCTGGATTGAGACAAACGAGGTCGAACGCCTTGCCTATATGGAAAACCAGGCACTGCTTGCGCGCGTCGCGGCCGGGCTCAACTTTGCGCACAAAAGGATTGCGCCCGAGCTCAAGCTGATGGGGTTTTACTACGCTGCAGTCAACCTGAAGGACTATTTGAAACTGAACCGCATCGATTGGGATCGGAGTGGTCCGGATTTCGAACTGGAGACGAAGCAGACCGGGCAAACAAACGGCGCAACAGCCACCGGAGCAGACTCCGCGTCAGCGATCGTCGGGTCCGAGCCTCGTATGCCGGTGCCTGCGCAATCTATAAACACGGGAACGAGCGAGCCGCAAACGATAGCGATACCGGAAGCCGACGGCGCTGAGCCCGACGAGCACCAATCCGTGTTTTCGTTTCTGTACGAGTTGCGGCGCAGAAACGTTGTGCGTGTCGCCGGTCTCTACATCGTCGTTTCATGGCTTTGCATGCAGGTCGTTGGCGCCTTACAGCCCGCCCTGAATCTTCCGGAATGGAGCGCATCGCTTGTCGCGGTTCTACTGGCTCTCGGTTTTTTCATTGTCTGCACGATCACCTGGGCATTCGAACTCGGTGAAAAAGGGTTGCAGCGCACGTCAAAGGCATCGTCGACGGAAACACCTGACAAGGCCAAAATCGGTGTCGATTACGCGGTGATGATCGGCATTGTCGTGATTATCCTGATGACTGGGCGTCAATACGTCCCTTTGGATTTCTTCGAGGGGACGCCAGTGCAGCAGGACGTGACTTCCAGGGGCGCCGATGCCTTGCCATCCGGGGAAACGGCCAATCGGCCTTCGATCGCGGTCCTGCCATTTACCGGCCTTGGCAACGAAGGCAGCGATTTCAGAAAAGGGCTCACAATCGAATTGATCAGTGTTCTGGCACAAACCGGAATGTTCCAGATGCCGGGCATCAACTCGTCATTCCAATTCGAAGACACCGCTGTTGATCCGCGTGAGATCGGAGAAACTCTGCACGTTGAGTATCTTGTAGAGGGTGTGGTTCGCGAAAGTGGAGACAAGATCCGCATTGAGGCCAATCTGATCAGGACGTCGGATGGATTTCTCATCTGGTCGAACACCTACAATGCCGGCAAGACAGATCTGTTCGAGACACAGGAAGCGATCGGCCTTGCAATCGGCGCTGCGCTGGCGACACCGCTCAAGATTGAAGCCCGGGCCCTGGAAGCGCAACGAACGGAAAACCCCGAAGCCTACGAAAACTTTCTGAAGAGCCTTCCGTTGCTTGCGCAGCGCGGAAAAGCGCTGCTCAAAGCAGAGGCACTTCTTCTCCAGGCAGTGGACCTGGCGCCTGACTTTGCGGCCGCGTGGGCCGCATTGTCGCTCGCGTATGAGAGAATTCCGAACCATCTCGATGAAATTAACGGTCGCCCCATCCGGCCGAACCTGCTCTATCGCAAGGCAAAGCGGGCGGCGCTGAGGGCACAGGAACTAGCTCCGACACAACCGATCGTCCGGCTCGCCGTCGGCAACATGTATTTGCGGGATCTTCAGTGGGTGGCAGCGGAGACGCAGTTCAGAAGCACGGTGGCCAAGGATCCGTTCTACGTGCCTGTGGTGCTCCCCTATACCGCTTTGCTCTACAGTGTCGGCAAGTTCAAGGAAGCGGAAGAAATCGCCGCGCGGTATGTGGCTCTAGATCCCTTGAATGATTTCCAGATATTCAACAATGTTTTCATAAATGAATACGTCAAGTCCGGTCGCACGAACGTCGACGGGTTCTCAGATCTGTTCTTCAAGAACGCATCCTTGAGGCCGATGATATTGAGGATTTTTCTGGATTACTTCAGCCTGAGAGGGGATCTGGAGTCGGTTTTGCCGATCGTCGAAGCCTGCGAAAACTGCACAGAGGCATTGCTGAACGAGGTGTCCGAGCTTGTGTCCGACACGAGCCGCCTGCCGCCGGAGGATCTTTACTCAAAATACAGGGATCACGGATTTTTTGGCTACGGACTGGCCTTTTCCGTCGGCGGTGCGGACATGGCGTTGCGCCTATTTGAGTATGATGCCGAAGATGTTGGCTCCAGACAGAAGCTCTTCACCGTGCCCTGGAACATAATCACGGAAGTTGGCGCCACACCGGAGTTTGTGCGTATTGCCGAAGAGATCGGGCTGATGAAGTACTGGAAACTCATGGGCTGGCCCGAAGGGTGCCGACCAACCGATGACGGCGGATTTGTCTGTTCCTGAGGCTGTTAAAGGAATGACAGCGCATCCCGGGGGAATGCGCTGCCTTGCCAGACGTGAGCACAGGTTTGGGGCTCCCGGATATCACGGCTGGGTTTGCGGCGTGTCGTCGTCGGCTGTCACAAGCCTTCCTTCCTCGGCCTTGTAGAAATACTGGCTGGAGATAAGCCATCCCTTCAGTGGTCTCAGCATCGGGATACAGGTGAGGAGGATCAGCGGCAGGGTCGTGATCAGATGCACCCAGTAAGGGGCGGTGAACGCGATCTCCAGCCAGATGGCGAAGGCGACCGCAGGTACGCAGCCGAAACAGATCACGAAGAATGCGGGTCCGTCGGCAGGATCTGCGAAGCTGTAATCAAGGCCGCAGTGGTTGCAGCCTGGCTTGAGCTTCAGAAATCCGTCAAAAACCTTGCCTTCGCCACAGCGCGGGCAGCGTCCCCGGATGCCTGTCTGGATCGGTGAAAGCTTCGGCCAGGTTCGGTTCGTGTTCATCTGCTTTCCAGTCCTGAATATGTCCTGAGAAGGGGTCTTGCGCATCTGTTGATTTGCGGTCATTAAAAGAATGACCGTAATTGAATGCAATCAAAATAAGATATTGACGGCCATAGTCAAGGAGAGTCGCTGCGGCAAATTGGCCGGCATGACCCGATCATCCGGGGATGTTTCAACGTCAGAAGTAGACGGAAGACCGCGCCGGCGATGCGTCAAGTGTCTGGGCGAGGACTTCAAGGGCCTGGCTCAGCTGCAACCGGTCTGCCGGACCTCCAAGGCCTATCCGGACACGTTCAGCCGGCTTTCCTGAGACCGTGAATGCGTCAGCCTCCGTGATCCCGATAGGCAGGTTGCGCAGTTGGCTGACCAGGGCGGAGCGGGTCCAGCCATTGGAAAGTTCCAACCACAGGTGAAACCCCTCGGGATCTGACAGAAGATTCTGATTTCGCAAATGTTCTGCTGCGAGCCTCTGACGCTCCGCACTTTCGGTGCGGATATGATCCAGGAGAAGAGAGGCGGTCCCATCTTCGATCCAGCGGGTCGCAAGGGCTGTCATGATCGGGGAGGGCATGACCTGCGATGTACGGACGGCGCGTGAGAATTGCCAGCGCGCTCCCGGGTTCGGCGCAACAACGTAGGCCAGCCGCAATCCGGCACCGAGTGTCTTGGAAAGGGAGCCGATATACCATGTCGATCCGGGTGAAAGAGCAGCAAAAGGAAGGGGAGCCTTGCGGCAAAGCTGCCCATAAGCATCGTCTTCGAGAATTGGGATGCCCCACTTTTCCGCAATGGAGACGAGTTCCTTCCGCCGATGATACGGAATTGTTTTTGTCGTCGGGTTTTGAATTGTCGGGTTGAGATAGAGCGCTTTCAGGCGGCCTGTCCCGACCGCGGATTGCAGACCATCGGGAACAACGCCTGCGTAATCGGTATCCAGTCCGATCAACTCCAGTCCAAGTTGGGCTGCAAGCGAGCGAATGCCGGGATACGTCACGTCCTCGCAGGCGACTTGATCGCCCGGTTCCGTGATCGCCGCGAGGATATGGCTCAGCGCTGCCTGAGCACCGGATGCGAACAGGATCTGTGATGGTTCGGGCGAGAGGCCGGTCCCTTCAAGCCAGCGGGCGGCAGCGCGTTGATCCTGCTCGCACGCCTCGAGGGTCTGGTAGCGCAGCAAAGGCATGAGATCTGCAGAAAGCGCACTGTATCCCGCCTGCATTTTGGCGGCGAGCGCGTGATCAGTCGGCTCTGGCGGCAGGTTCATGGAAAAATCGGGCGGGCTGGTGCGCGCAGGTCCGGCTTCGGAGCGGTCTCCGAACGAGGTGAATGCGGGATCCGTCACGAACGTGCCGCTGCCGACATGAGACGCCAGCAGACCGCGCCGTCTTGCTTCGGTGTATCCACGTGCGACTGTCGTGAAATCAAGGCCCAGGGATTTCGCCAACTGGCGCTGTGCCGGAAGCCTGTCGCCGGGTGACAGTCTGCCGTTGGCAAGGTCGGCTGCAATGCTGTCGGCAATGGCAATGTAACGCGGAGCGTTGCTGCCTTTCAGGTCGGGATTCCACTCGGTCATGCGGTATGTCATCTTTCGGAGAATTGACTGCAAATGACTGTATATAGCAAGCGGATTGACTTGTCACCTGCGGAAGAACAGCATCGCAATGCGACATCCGGTCTCCGGACGTATGCCTAAGTCAGGTCGAGCACTTCGACAGAAAGGATCGTGGGCAGGTGCCTCGCAATTTCGTTCCAGCTTTCGCCTTCGTCGAAGCTTGCATAGAGCGAACCGGAGTTGGTTCCGAAATAAAGGCCTGCGGGGTCTCTTTCATCACCCGCCATGGCTTGTCGAAGCACCGTGAAGAAACATGCGTCGTGCGGCAGTCCTTCGCGCTTTGCCTGCCAGCTCTGTCCGCCGTCTCTGGACTTCCAGACCGCTGCGGAAGCGTCGGGCGGAAACCGTCCGGCGGAGTCGCCGTTGAGCGGGAAAGTCCAGATGGTTTGGGGGTCGCGAGGATGCACCCTGATGGGGAACCCGAAAGTGGAGGGCAGACCGGTATTGATGTCGTCCCAGCTTCGGCCACCGTCGGAAGATCGCCAGACACCGTGATGGTTCTGCTGGTAGAGCAGATCGCCGTTTCCGGGCGCGCGCATCATGTTGTGCACGCAATGTCCCGTTTCGCCGTCCCTGGGGCCGGCAGGATGGCCATGTCCGTCACAGGCGGCAGCATTGGAAAGACGATTGCGCCGTTCCCAGCTCGCGCCGCCGTCCTCGGTCGCAAAAACCCCGGCTGCGGAGATACCGATCCAGAGTTTTTCGGGCGAATTCGGATCGGCGACGATCGTGTGCAGGACGAGACCGGCCGCACCCGGGTTCCAGCTTTCGGCCGATGGGTGGTTCTGGAGGCTTTCAAGGTTCTGAAAGGTTTCTCCGCTGTCGTTGCTCTTCAAGAGCCTTGCCGGTTTGGTGCCTGCGTAGAGTGTCCCGTGGGAGAGGCCGAGCGACCAGATCTGGGAAAATTTGTCGGTGAAAGCCAGCGGTTCATCGCTCCAGCCTATCATCTCGGCAAAATCCGGGTCCGTCGCCGCCCAGTCGTCGATCGTTCCCCTGGTCAGCCTTGTCAGCTCCCAGCTTGTGCCGCCGTCGCCGGAGCGCCAGACACCGGCCCCGTTCCAGTCGCCACCACCTCCTGCCCATATCTGACCCGTCTCCGGATCGCCGATCACGTGGTTGATGGGCCAGCCGTCGCAGTATGGACCCGTAACGGTCCAGCCTGTTCGCTCATGACATCCGGCAACGAAAAAGGCCCCTTTGGTCGTGCCGATGAGCACTGTCAGATCTCCGGAACGCATTTCTTGGGCTCCTCAACTCCATCGTGAATTTTACCACGTTACGCGCTCAGAAGCCTCAGCTGCGCGGAAATTTCGATGATGCGATGCGTAAAACATCAATTTAAATTAAAGAATGATAGGAAAGTCGATTTTTTTCGTTATTCTCAATCCGCCATGAAAAACGGGAAAGGCCGGCAATGCCGGGAGCACGAATGAAACAATTCCGTCTTGCCGGGTTTCTGCTTGTTTTTGCGATGTCTCCGGCCATTGCTGACGGAGACCATGAACCGATCGGTGACGACGTCTGGAACCTTCCTCTGTTCGACGCTCATGTGCACTACAAGGAGCCGGCGTGGGATCGTTATCCGGTCAGCAGCGTCGTTGAACTGATGGACAAGAACGGTGTTGCCATGGCCCTGGTTTCTTCAACACCTGACGAAGGCACCATCATGCTCTGGGAATATGCGCCGAACAGGGTCGTTCCCGAGCTTCGTCCGTATCACGGCGCTGCGGGGTCGTCGAACTGGACCAAGGCGGACGGCATGGATGCCTACTTGGAGAGGCGGCTCGAAAGCTATCCGCATGAAGGCATCGGCGAATTTCATATCCGTCAGCTGGACATGTCTGACGAACCGTTGTTCCGCAAGATCATTGCAATGGCAAAGGAGCGGGACATCTACCTGCATGTTCATTCGGGAACCGAGCCGATCCGCTGGCTCTACAGCCTTGATCCGGAGGTGAAGATCATCTGGGCCCATGCCGGACTGGGAACGCCGCCACCTGAGGTTTACGAACTGATGAACGCGTTTCCCGAACTCCTCGCCGACACCTCATTGCGTGAGTACAGCATTCTCGGGCGCGGCGAGACGCTGGATCCGCAATGGCTTGAAATCATTTTCGATTTTCAGGACAGACTGATGATCGGCAGCGACACATGGGTCAACAGCCAATGGGACAGCTATTCCGAAATCATGACGATGAACAGGCTGTGGTTGTCGAAACTGCCGCGCGAGGTGGCGGAGAAAATTGCCTACAAAAACGCTGAGCGCTATTTCGGGCGCGAGATTTCCATGGACCAGATCGGCACGAAATAAGCGATTTGAGAGACTTCCGGGCGAAACGCAATTCAGCCCGGCCAGAGCAGTTGAAGATCGGAGTCTCTTTCAGTTCCGGTCAGGACACGGGCTCCCGTCACCTTCGTTCTGCCTGTCGCGACAAGCTCAAGCGCCCTGGGATAGATCTGGTGTTCGACTTCCAGAACGCGCGCTGCCAGCGTGTCCGGTGTGTCGTGGTCAAGCACAGGGACGGCACCTTGCACAATGATCGGCCCATCATCCATTTCGGCCGAGACGAAGTGAACCGTCGCACCGTGCAGTTTCACGCCTTCGTCCAGCGCGCGTTCATGTGTGGCAAGACCCTTGAAGGAGGGCAGGAGAGCCGGATGGATATTGATCATGCGGCCTGACCAGGCGTTCACAAGGTAGGGTGTCAGGATGCGCATGAATCCCGCCAGCGCGACAAGCTCGATCCGGTGCTCCTTGAGAACGGTATCAATCGCCTTTTCAAATGCCTCACGATCACCGGCAAACCCGGTATGGTCGACAACGGCGGTCGGAATTCCGAACTCCGCAGCCCGGTCCAGGCCCTTCGCGTCGGGCCGGTTTGAAACGACAAGTGTGATTTCCGCAGGGTAGGAGGGCTCCATCGCTGCTGAGATCAGCGCTCCCATGTTCGTTCCGCGCCCGGAAATGAGAACGGCTGTGCGTTTGCGGCTCATCCGGAAAATCCGAGACTGTTGTCGAACAGGACCGGGGTATCTCCGGCGGTTTCGATCGAACCAATGATCGTGACGGTCTCGCCGTTTTCGCGCAGGACACGGCAAACCTTGTCCGTTTCATCCCTGGAAACGGCGACCACCATGCCGACGCCGCAATTGAAAGTGCGCAGCATCTCGTGTTCGGCGACACCGCCGGTCTTCGCCAGCCATGAGAAGACAGGCGGTGGATCGATCTTCGAGAGGTCGATGCGGGCCGAGCAGTTGTCCGGCAGCACACGGGGAAGATTTTCAGGCAGGCCGCCGCCCGTGATATGCGCCAGTGCCTTGATGCCCCCGGTTTCTTTCAGCGCCGCCAGCAGCGGTTTGACGTAGATCCGGGTCGGCTCCATCAGAACTTCACCGAGTGACTTGCCCGTTTCGAAAGGAGCGCCGTCGGACCAGGAGAGCCCGGCCAGTTCCATGATCTTGCGCACCATCGAATAACCGTTCGAGTGCACGCCGGACGATGCGAGACCAAGGAGAACATCGCCTTCGGCCACATCGCCGCGCGGCAGGATCCGGCCCCGTTCAACTGCGCCGACCGAAAAGCCGGCGAGATCATAGTCGCCGTCGGAATACATGCCCGGCATTTCGGCTGTCTCGCCGCCGATCAGAGCGGCCCCGGCAAGTTTGCAGCCGTCGGCAATACCGGCAACAACGTCGCTCGCCGTGTCGATGTCCAGCGCCCCGGTTGCAAAATAGTCGAGAAAAAACAGGGGCTCGGCCCCCTGAACAACCAGATCGTTGACGCACATGGCAACAAGGTCGATGCCGACCGTGCGGTGCTGTCCGGTTTCGATCGCGATCTTTAGCTTCGTGCCGACGCCGTCATTCGCTGCCACCAGGATCGGATCGGTGTAGCCCGTTCGCTTCAGGTCGAAAAGCCCGCCAAAACCGCCTATATCGCTATCCGCTCCGGGTCGCGATGTCGCCTTGACCAGAGGCTTGATCCGGTCGACGAGGGCATTTCCCGCATCGATGTCGACGCCGGCATCGGCATAGGTCAGGCCATTGCTTCCTTCGGCTTTGGACGGGCTCATGGCTGCTCCAGACGTTCGTTCGCGGGTTGGGCGGCGTATGACCTGGGGTGCGGACTCATAAATGAAGTCAATTCGGTCTCACTTATGAGTCCGCACCCTAGTCTTGCTGCTGCCGCGAATACAGCCTTGCGCCATATTTCTCAAGAGCTGCGCTGACTGTTCACCTGCAAATCCACCTCTTGACCGGGTGACGTCCGACAACCTAAGAGCATTGCGCGGGCGAAATGCATTATTTGTCATGTATAGTACCGCAGATTTTTTGGGACACATTCCCGGTCTTTGTCCGGAGGAACATTTATGACTTTGCGCCGTCAGGTTCAGTTCTGGTTGCTTTCCCTGGCCGTTTTCTGCGTTTTTCTCTACATTTTCTCCGGCGTGCTTCTGCCTTTTGTCGCCGGAATGGCCGTTGCCTATCTGCTGGATCCCGTCTGTGACCGTCTTGAGCGGCTTGGCATGGACCGGCTCTGGGCGACCCTGACGATCCTCTTTTCTTTCATTCTGGTGCTGGTGCTGTTTTTCGTGTTGCTGTTGCCGGTTCTCGGCAATCAGCTGGCCTCGTTTCTGGAAAACTTTCCCGATCTCGTGCGCCGGCTACAAGTCCTGCTTCAGAAGTACTTTCCGGCAAACCTGGCGAGTCTTGCCGGACTGTCGCCGGAAGACCTGCAGTCCTCGATGACGGACCTGATCGGGCAGGGCGCTTCGTTCGTCGGCAAACTGGCCCAGTCCATCTGGAGCGGAGGTCAGGCGCTGCTTTCGATCCTGTCGCTTTTCGTGATCACGCCTGTTGTCGCCTTTTATCTGCTGCTCGACTGGGACCACATGGTCGAGCGTATCGACAGCTGGATCCCGCGCGACCATCTGGAGGAAATCCGCGGTCTCGCAAGGGAGATGGACGAGGCAGTGGCCGGCTTTGTGCGCGGTCAGGTTTCGGTTTGCGTCATCCTAGGTATCTTTTACGCGGTTTCGCTCGCACTCGTCGGGCTGAATTTCGGGCTTCTTATCGGCATGGTCGCGGGCCTTGTCAGCTTCATCCCATTCGTCGGTGCCGCGCTTGGCTTCGTGTTGTCCATCGGTGTTGCGCTCGTCCAGTTCTGGCCGGACTGGCCCTGGATCCTCGCCGTGGGTGCCGTTTTCGCGGTCGGACAGTTCCTTGAAGGAAACATTCTGCAGCCGAAACTGGTCGGAGAAAGCACGGGTCTTCATCCGGTGACCCTGATGTTTGCCTTGTTTGCCTTTGGCTTTCTGTTCGGCTTTGTCGGAATGCTAATCGCGGTGCCTGCGGCAGCGATGATCGGAGTGCTTGCGCGTTTCGGTCTGAGACAATACCTAGCAAGCCCGGTTTACAAGGGAAAAGCTCCGCCCTCGACCGTGAGTAGTGAAGAGTAAATGGAACGATAATGGCGGAACCACCGCGCCAGTTGCCGTTGGAATTGCCGCACGAGGCGGCTCTGGGGCGTGACGACTATCTTGTCGGCGCGTCCAACAAGGCCGCATATGAGTTGCTGGAAAGGTGGCCGGAGTGGCCATCACCGGTCGTCGTTCTTGCAGGGCCCGTCGGGTCCGGCAAGACACACCTCGTGCAGGCGTTTCTGGACGAAAGCGCTGCCTGCGTCGTTGCAGCATCCGATCTTGCCGAGCACATGGTGGATGACTTGGCTGCGGCCCCTGCAGCAGTGGTCGAAAATGCCCATCTCGGAGTAGATGACACGGCGTTGTTTCATCTCCTCAACGCGTCGCGGCAGGCCGGCAAGACTGTCCTGATCACCAGCCGTACTTGGCCGGCGAGCTGGAAACTTGCTCTGCCCGACCTGATATCCCGCCTGCGTGCCGCCACCCCGGTGGAAATTCTCGAACCTGACGATGACCTGTTGCGCCGCGTTCTCGTAAAACTTTTTGCAGACAGGCAGATCTCGGTGGACATCGGGGTGGTCGACTACCTTGTCGTGCGTATGGAACGGTCCCTGGATGTTGCCATGCGTGCCGTGGAGGCGATTGATCAGGAGGCACTGGCCGGACGTGTCAAAATAACCAAGCCGCTTGCAGGACGTGTTCTGGAAGATGTGCATAAGGGGCGTTGAGAAAGCGTGTTGCGACATAGGTTTCATTTTCCTGCCGCGCTCTCCGTGGTACTCACGTCTCAAGGGTTTGCGGCACGGGGCGCCAAAGCCCGGCTCTGAAGGGAAGCACCATGAACGAAACAACCGACCTTTCAGATGTTTTCGCCGCTTCATCCGATCTGCGCGGTGAGATTCAGGAACCGGCATCCGACTCGACGGATGCGCCCGAGCGGTACATGAACCGGGAACTGTCCTGGCTTCAGTTCAACCTGCGCGTCCTGGAAGAAGCGATGAACCAGAACCATCCGCTTCTGGAGCGGGTGAGGTTCCTGTCGATTTCGGCCAATAACCTGGATGAGTTTTTCATGGTGCGGGTTGCAGGGCTCCGCGGTCAGCAGCGGGCCGAGGTGACGAACCTTTCAGACGATGGCCTGACACCCACCGAACAGCTTGAAAGGATCAGCGAGGCCGTGCGCGATCTTCAGGCCTCGCAGCAGCGGATCTGGGGAGAGCTTCGCGGCGAAATCGTCGAGCAGGGTATCGAAATCCTGCACGGAGACACGATCGACGACACGGACAGATCCTGGCTGCAGGACTATTTCCTGGGATATGTTTTCCCGGTCCTTACGCCTCTTGCGATCGATCCGGCGCACCCGTTCCCGTTCATTCCAAATCTGGGCTTTTCCATCGTATTCGAACTCGTGCCCACCTCCGGCGGGCGTGGAATGATTGCACTCCTGAGGATCCCGAACCAGGTGGAGCGGTTTGTTCGCCTGCCCAATCGCGGCGCTGGAGCGGCGCGTTTCATTGCGATCGAACGCGTGGTCAGCATGTTCATCGGCAGACTGTTTCCCGGCTACGAGATCCGGGGAAAGGGCGCTTTCCGGGTCATTCGCGACAGCGACCTCGAAATCGAGGAAGAGGCAGAGGACCTCGTGCGTCTGTTCGAAAGCGCACTCAAGCGCAGGCGGCGCGGGTCAGTCATCAGGCTGGAGATCCAGGAGACAACGCCGCCGGCGCTGCAGGAGTTCGTCGCCGATGCACTTGACGTGAGCGAAAGCGAGATCTTCCAGGCGAAAGGCCTGCTCGCGCTCAACAATCTTACGCAGATCGTCGATCTGGAGCGCCAGGACCTCAAATTCGAGCCGTACACCGCCCGTTTTCCCGAGCGCATCCGCGAACATGGTGGTGACTGCCTCGCGGCGATCCACCAGAAAGACATCATCGTCCATCATCCGTATGAGTCGTTTGACGTTGTTGTCCAGTACCTTCGCCAGGCGGCCCGCGATCCCGATGTCGTCGCGATCAAACAGACGCTCTACCGCACCTCCAACAACTCGCCGATCGTCAAGGCGCTGGCGGAAGCGGCCGAAGCGGGAAAGTCCGTGACCGCGCTGGTGGAATTGAAGGCAAGGTTCGACGAGGCAGCCAACATCAAATGGGCTCGTGACCTGGAACGGGCAGGTGTTCAGGTCGTTTTCGGTTTCATCGAACTGAAAACACATTCCAAGCTGTCCATGGTCATCAAACGCGAGCATGGTCAGCTTAAGACCTACTGTCACATCGGCACCGGCAATTACCACCCGATTACAGCCCGGATATACGAGGATCTGTCGTTTTTCACGGATGATCCGGGGATCGCCGAAGATGCGGCGAGGGTCTTCAATTTCATCACCGGTTACGCGGAACCGGATGAACTCAATCATCTGCTTGTGTCGCCGGTCAATTTGCGACAGCGGATGCTGGAATTGACCGAGGCGGAGATCGAGCATGCGCGAGAAGGGAGGCCTGCCCAGATCTGGATGAAAATGAACTCGCTCGTCGATCACGAGATCATCGACGCGCTCTACCGCGCCAGTCAGGCCGGTGTTCAGATTGATCTGGTGATCCGCGGCATATGCTGCCTCAGACCCGGCATTGAAGGGCTGTCGGACAACATCCGGGTCAAATCCATCGTCGGGCGCTTTCTCGAACACTCGCGGATCTTCTGCTTCGGAAACGGCCATGGCCTGCCGTCGCCCGAGGCACATGTCTATATCGGGTCGGCCGACCTGATGCCGCGAAACATTGACCGGCGCGTGGAAGTGCTTTCGCCTTTGCTCACCGCGACGGTGCATGAACAGGTTCTGGACCAGATCATGGTGGCGAACCTGAAGGACAACCAGCAGAGCTGGCGCATTCTCGCTGACGGAAGCCACGAGCGTATCGAGCCGGGGCCGAACGAAGAGCCTTTCAACGCACACCGTTATTTCATGACCAACCCATCACTTTCCGGACGGGGAAAATCCTTGAAAAGTGACCGCCCCAAGCCGTTTCTGAAACGGCAAAAACGAGGATGACATGAAAAGCCAGTTCAAGCCGGCACGCGGCCGGCTCAACGGGACAGGGCCGGTGGCCGTGGTCGATATTGGCTCGAATTCCGTGCGTCTCGTCATTTACGAGCGCAAGGCCCGCACGCCAACGATGCTTTTCAATGAAAAACTTCTTGCCGGACTTGGACGAGGGGTCGCGGCAACAGGTCAGCTTGCGACCGAGTCCGTGGACCTCGCGCTCGGAGAACTGGTGCGTTTCAAGGCTTTGATCGAACACACCGGGTGCAAGGAGCTTTATGTTGTCGCCACCGCCGCCGCACGTGATGCGGAAAACGGGCAGGAATTCGTGGCGGAAGTGGAGCGCATTCTCGAAGCGCCCGTCCGGATCCTGGATGGCAGCGAGGAAGCCTATTATTCCGCACTCGGCGTTGTTGCCGGTTTCTGGCAGCCACGCGGCATTGTCGGCGACATGGGCGGCGGCAGTCTTGAACTTGTTGAGATCGGCGAAAAGAAGCCTGGTGGCGGCGCGACCTTTCCCCTCGGCGGCCTGCGTCTGTCGGAAGAAGCGGGCGGCTCCATCCAGAAGGCCCACAAGATCACCGAAGCGGCCCTGAAGACCTATGAGTGGCCTGACCTGGCCCCCGGAGAACGCACGTTCTTTGCGGTTGGGGGAACGTGGCGGTCCTTGGGCAGACTGCACCTGATGCAGAACAACTATCCCCTGCACGTAATGCATAACTACGAGATGGACGCCGAAGAGGCGATCGCATTCTGCCGCGAGATCGCCGTTCCCAACCTCGAAAACATAAAAATGGCGGAAGTCGTCTCCAAACAGAGACGTCCGTTGGTGCCGATTGGCGCGGTTGTACTGGAGCAGGTCCTGACGGCCATGAAGGCCGAGCGGCTCATGTTCTCCGCAACTGGCGTGCGCGAGGGCCTTTTGCATGAAAAGCTGTCGCCGGAAATGCAGGAGCAGGATCCCGTCATCGAGGCGGCACGTGAATTATGCGAACTGCGCGCGCGTTCTCCTCAGCACGCCGTCGAGCTGATTGACTGGACGGATGATCTCTTCCGAGAACTTCAGATCGAGGAAACCGCAAACGAAAGGCGGCTGAGGCACGCGGCCTGTCTTCTTTCCGACATCGGATGGCGCGCGCATCCGGACTACCGCGGAGAGCAGAGCCTCAACATTATCTCCAACGCCTCCTTTGTCGGTCTTGACCACGCAAGCCGTGCCTATCTCGCTGCCGCCGTTTTTTACCGGCACCAGGGACTGCGGGAAGGGGCCCTTTCCCAGGTCATCAGGGAACTGTTCACCGACCGCCTCAGGATACGCGCAAAGGTGCTTGGAGCCACCTTGCGCGTTGCATCGCTTCTGAGCGCTTCCATGGCCGGACTGCTTCCCAAGATCGGCGTTGCGCGCACCGAAACCGGGATTGCGATTGAACTGAGCAAGGATCTTGCGAATCTGGACGGAGAACGTCTTCGCAAACGCGCGGCGCAGCTCGGCAAGGTGATTGATGCGGACGTGGTTCTGAAAGTCGCCTAGCGTGTGCCGGCTATTCTGCCGCCTGCGTTTTCACGTCGCCCTGTTCAGCTGATTGCGGTAGCGCAACGATCTGCCGGTTCTGGAAGGCGAGGGCGACTTCACCGCGCTTCAGCTTGAGCGCGAGCTCACCGAACAGTTCGCGGCGCCAGCCTTTCATCGCCGCGACATCGGCGTCGTCGTTTGCCGCTATCTTTTCAAGATCGTCCACAGTCGCAATCACCTTGGCTGCAACACCGTTGGCCTCACTCACCATCTTCAGGAGAACCTTGAGGAGGTCGACGGCGGCTGCCGACCCATCCGGAGCCTGCCGTCCTTTGGGGAGCCTGGGCAGGTTCTCGCGTGGGACTTTCAGTGCGCGGCGGATCGCTTTCAGAATCTCGTCAGCCGACTTGGACCGTTCGAAACCGCGCGGGATCGTCCTGAGGCGGCTGATCGCCTCCGGGTCCTGGGGCTGCTGAGCAGCAAGTTCGTAGATCGCATCGTCCTTGATCACGCGGTTGCGCGGCACGTTCCGCTCCTGTGCTTCGCGTTCGCGCCACGCGGCGATTTCCATCATGACAGCAAGTTCGACCGGCTTGCGCACGCGCAGCTTGAGCCTTTTCCATGCCTGTTCCGGATCGGCCTTGTAGGTCCCGACCGACGTCAGCACTTCCATTTCGTCGCGTACCCAGTGGCTGCGGTTCTGTTCTGCGAGATTGGCTTTCAGGAACTGGTAGGCATCCCGCAGATGCGTGACATCGGCAAGTGCGTAGTCGAGCTGCTTGTTCGTGAGCGGCCGGCGCGCCCAGTCCGTGAACCTCGACGACTTGTCGATTCTCGCACCCGTAACCTTATAAATCAGCTGATCGTAGGAGATGGAATCTCCGAAACCACAGACCATCGCCGCCACCTGAGTATCGAACAAGGGTGCGGGAATCAGTTCACCAAGGTGGTAGATGATCTCGATATCCTGGCGCGCGGCGTGGAACACCTTTGTGACGCTATCGTCGCGCATGAGCGCGAAAAAGGGAGCAAGATCCAGCCCTTCGGACAAGGCATCGACGATGAAAGCCATGTCGGGCCCCGCCATCTGGATCACGCACAGTTTGGGCCAGAAGGTGGTTTCCCTGAGAAACTCCGTATCAACCGTTACGTAGTCGTGGGCTGCAAGACGTGCGCAGGCTTCAGCGAGATCTTTTGTTTTTGTAATCACATGCATGGTGAGACACAGCTATAACGGAGTTCGGCCGCTTTGTCGCCACGAAATGAAGAGTTTAGAATATTCTCCTCTTGTGGAAGCGCAATGAGTGCGCCTATGTTTGGAGGGGCTCAAATTGGTTTGCCATGAAGCAGGAGATGCCGGATGCGCAAAGTACTTGTGGTGAATTCCAAGGGGGGATGCGGGAAAACGACCATCGCCACGAATCTTGCGGTCGCACTTGCTGCGCGGGGAGAAGATGTGGCACTCGCAGATGCTGATCGGCAGAAGTCCAGCCTCTCCTGGGTCAAGCGCCGTCCAAAGAACCTGGTGAAAATCGAGGCGCTCAACTGGAGCAAGGAAGGCAATATCGGTGACATGGACAAGAAACTGGACGCAGTCGTGATCGATGGTCCCGGCGGTCTGCGCTCCGAACTTGCCAAGAACCTGATCGCCGAAGCGTCGGATATCATCGTTCCCGTCCTGGCGTCCGCGTTCGACTGGAACGCCACGCTGAAGTTTCTGGACAACATTTCCGACATCAAAAGGGTGAGAAAGGGCAGGGCGGACATTCTCGTTGTCGCCAACAGGATCAACCGGCGTTCAACCCAGGTGGCAGATCTGGAGCGGACCTTCGCGAAAAAGGGCTACCCTCTGCTCGCGCGGATTTCCGACCGGGTTCTGTATGCGCGCCATGCCGCCAACGGCACAGGCGTGTTCGACAGTTCGGATGCAAAGGCCCACGAGGTCCGGGGTCAGTGGCATCCTTTGTTGCAGGCGGTGGATTCTTAGAACCCGGCCTTGCACGCGGCGGCTTTGTCGGTAAGACATGCGCGCGCCGCATGCGAATCCGCATCCTCCGGGATTTGCAAGGGGATCAGCGGGTATCGGCAAACGCCCTCCCTTGACTTTCGCTCCGCAACATGGCTTTTGCAGCCGGACACGGCCTGCCATTGGTGGGCCGTAACGATTTTTCATGCCAAGAAGAATGCCGAGGAAATAGAATGCACCCCTACCGTAGTCACACGTGCGGTGATCTCCGTCTGTCCGACGAAGGCCAGACCATCCGTCTTTCCGGCTGGGTCCACAGGGTCCGCGATCACGGCGGGGTGCTGTTCATCGATCTGCGCGACCACTACGGCATGACCCAGTGCGTCGTCGATCCCGATTCCGATGCATTCGGGCTTGCCGAGAGTGTGCGTTCCGAATGGTGCATCCGCATCGATGGAAACGTGAAGAAACGCACGGATGAAACCATCAATCCCGAGCTGCCGACAGGTGAAGTCGAGATCTTTATCCGTGAGATGGAAATCCTCGGCTCCGCCAAGGAACTGCCGCTGCCGGTATTCGGTGATCTTGAATACCCGGAAGAGGTCCGCCTGAAGTACCGCTTTCTCGATCTGCGGCGCGAGAAACTGCACAACAACATGATGCTGCGCTCGGACGTCATCCGGGATCTGCGCGATCGCATGTGGTCCATCGGTTTCAACGAATTCCAGACGCCGATCATCACGGCGTCGTCGCCTGAAGGTGCGCGTGACTTCCTGGTGCCGTCCCGTCTGCATCCCGGTAGGTTCTACGCATTGCCGCAGGCGCCGCAGCAGTTCAAGCAACTGCTGATGGTGTCCGGCTTCGACAAGTACTTCCAGATCGCGCCCTGTTTCCGTGACGAAGACCCGCGTGCCGACCGCTCACCGACGGATTTTTATCAGCTCGACATGGAGATGTCCTTCGTCACCCAGCAGGAGGTCTTCGACACGATCGAACCTGTTCTTGCCGGCTGTTTCGAAAAATTCGGCGGCGGACGTCCGGTGAACCGCGACTGGCCACAGATTGCCTACAAGGATTCCGCGCTCTGGTACGGCACCGACAAGCCGGATCTGCGCAACCCGATCAAGATGCAGATTGTGTCCGAACACTTTGCCGGATCCGGTTTCGCCATCTTTGCCAACCTGCTGGAACAGCCCGGAACGGAAATCCGCGCGATCCCGGCGCCCAAGGGAGGCAGCCGGAAATTCTGCGACCGCATGAACAAGTTCGCGCAGGGCGAGGGCCTTCCGGGCATGGGCTACATCTTCTGGCGGAAGGCCGAGGACGGCTCGATGGAAGCTGCCGGACCCCTTGCAAAGAACATCGGTCCCGAGCGGACCGAAGCCATCCGCACACAGCTGGGTCTGGAAGTCGGCGACGCCGCGTTCTTCCTTGGCGGCAAGCCGAAACAGTTCGAAGCCGTGGCGGCAAAGGCGCGTGTGATCATCGGTGAGGAACTTGGCCACACGGACAAGGACCGGTTCGAGTTCGCGTGGATCGTGGATTTTCCGATCTACGAAAAGGACGAAGAAACCGGAGAAATCGACTTCGAGCACAATCCGTTCTCAATGCCCCAGGGTGGTATGGCAGCGCTTGAGGGCGACCCCCTTGACGTCAAGGGCTGGCAATACGATCTGTCCTGCAACGGCAACGAACTTGTTTCAGGTGCGATCCGGAACCACAAGCCCGAGATCATGTACAAGGCATTCGAAATCGCCGGATATCCGGCCGAAGAGGTGGACAAGCGCTTTGGCGGCATGGTGAACGCGTTTCAGTACGGCGCCCCCCCGCATGGCGGCTGCGCGGCAGGCATTGATCGGATTGTGATGCTTCTGGCCAATGAGGCCAACATCCGCGAAGTCATGCTCTTCCCGATGAACCAGAAAGCCGAAGATCTCATGATGGGCGCACCCAGCGATGCGACTGCAGCCCAGCTTCGTGAACTGCATTTGCGGCTGAACCTGCCGGAAGAGTGAGTGCGGCGATTAGCGCCTGTAAACAATTGAGACAAACACGCGTGCTAACATGCCCGGGGCTTTGCGTGTAAAGTCTTGCTCTCCGAGGCGAAGTGACCCATGGAATCAAAACGCTTGGTGCGTAACCCGTTCAAATCGAAAACGTGGACCGATCCGAACGGAATGGTTCAGCTCATCAAGCGCGTCCTGAGTGAAAATTTCAGGAAATACATTCCCAAATACCTTCTGGCATTTGTTTTCATGGGGCTGATCGCGGCAACCACGGCAGCCAGCGCATGGATCATGCGTGATGTTGTAAACGAGGTTTTCGTGAACAAGGACGCCCAGATGGTTTACGTCATCGGGGCATTTGTTCTGTTCATTTTCACGCTCAAGGGCGCGGCGACCTACGGTCAGATTGTCGTCCTGGCACGTGTCGGCAACGAGATTGTCACAGATCTGCGCAGGCGCATGTTCTCGATCCTGCTGCGCCAGAACCAGACCTATTTTGACCGGCACTCCCTCGCGGAGATCAGCGTCCAGGTCAGCCAGGGTGTCGGCGCTGTCAAAACCACTCTCGACATGATCGTCACGACGCTGGGCCGGGATGTTTTGACGCTCATCGGCCTTGGCTTCGTGATGGTGTTTCAAAACCCGTTATTGAGCGTTTTCGCGCTCATCACGATGCCGCCGGCGGTGATCGGCGTGACCTTTCTTATTCGCCGCGTGAAGGAATACGTGAAGCGACAGGTCGTTTCGAAGCAAAAGGTCAGTACGGTGATGCAGGAAACCGTGCTGGGTGTTCGCGTGGTGCGGGCATTCGGCCTGGAGCCGGTGATGCGCGACAAGATGGAAGTCGGTCTCCAGGAAGTGCAGAAGCAGTCGAACAAGATCGCCTCCCTGACGGCCAGGACGTCTCCTTTGATGGATACGCTCGGCGGATTTGCAATTGCGCTCGTCATTTTCTATGGCGGCTATTCCGTAATTGAATTGGATCAGGATCCAGGTGCTCTGTTCTCGTTCATCACCGCGTTGCTGCTGGCTTATGATCCGGCACGGCGGCTCGCACGCCTGAACGTCAATCTCGGCAAACAGGTTGTTGGTCTTCGCATCATGTATGAGCTGGTTGACCGGAAACCCGACCATGAAGATGCGCCTGACGCGCAGGACCTTTCCATCCGCGGAGGAAAGGTGGAATTCCGCGATGTGGAATTTTCCTACGGTGAGAGTGCCGCGCTGCACAAGACGAGCTTCGTGGCGGAAGCCGGAAAAACGACCGCGTTGGTTGGAGCATCCGGGGCCGGAAAGTCGACCGTGTTTTCGCTGCTGGAGCGTTTCTATGATCCGCAGTCCGGCGTGATCTCGATTGACGAACAGAACATCAAGGACGTAACGCAGCGTTCGCTCCGGGAATGCATGGCATTCGTCAGCCAGGATCCGTACCTGTTCAATAACAGTGTTCGCGAAAACATCGCTGTCGGTAAGCCCGGCTGCACACAAGAAGAGATCGAGGCAGCCGCCAGGGCCGCCAACGCGCATGACTTCATCATGGCTCTTGAGGATGGCTACAACACCAGGGCGGGCCAGGGTGGCAGCAACCTGTCGGGCGGCCAGAAACAGAGGATCGCAATCGCACGCGCGATGCTTCGCGATGCACCGATCCTTCTGCTTGATGAAGCCACATCGGCGCTGGACGCGGAGTCGGAAGCAACCATTCAGTCAGCGCTTGAAAAGCTGATGGAAGACCGGACAACCCTTGTGATTGCACACCGGCTGAGCACCGTTCGGCATGCCCACCGGATCTACGTCATGGACAAGGGGCGCGTTATGGAGAGCGGTAGCCACAACGAGCTCTTCGAACACAACGGGATCTATCGCCGTCTGTGCGAACTTCAGTTTCAGGACAAATCCGAAGCTGCCGAATAGCATCCGGTCTGACAAAAAAGCCCGGGGATTGCCCGGGCTTTATTCACCTCTAAACCGAGACCTACTGGTTGGCGGTAATGCCGACCGACAGAATTTGCGGGATCATTTGCGGAGCAAGCATCGCTGTTCCCATCACCTGCGAAAACGGAACCGGAGCACCCGGGGCCGCGGTGATTTCCAGCGATCCGGGAGAGCTCAGGTAGTCGGTCACGGCCTTGGCGACTTGCCCTTCGAGATCCTTGTTCTGGAGCATCCCGAGCATAAGCGGCAAGGTGCCGGTCAATCCTCCGACATAGGTTGGCACGTCAACACCGGCTTTCTTGGCCTCCTGGTCCAGGATGCGTCCGGTCAGCGAAGCATCGTCAAGCCGAATCTTGGCGTTCACGACAGACACGTTCTGCAGCAGCCCCATGGCTTCTTCCGGTTTGTCTGACTTTTCTTCCAACTGCTCCACAACGTCCCGTGTCACGCCGCCAAGAGAAAGGGAGAGTGTCAGGCTGGCGGCGTCCTTCGCATCAATCCTGAGTTCCGGGATATCGACGGTTGCCGCGTCGACGTCCCACTTTCCGGATGCGGTTACGTCAAGAGACAGCGTTTCATATCCGAGCTCGGAGAGCGTTTTCGCCTCCTCGACCTCGAGTTCCTTCACGTCGACGACTGCGCCGTTCAAGGCAAAGCTGCCCGAGGTCGGCAGATCGCCGTCCATGCTGTCGATTGTCGATGAGATCGACTGGATATCCGCGACCTTGCCATCTTCGTCCTGGATCTGGATGGTCTTGATCTCGACGGTTCTGTAGCCCGGCCCGCCGGGCGATGTCTTCGCTGCTGCTTCCGCCGGCGAGGGCAGAACGAGCTGTGTTGCGTCGAGCGTTCCGACGGACATGCCGCCGTCATCCGCTTTCAGTTCGAGCGCTTCAAGGCCGAGGCTCTCGAGCTTGAGACGGCCATTGTCCAGCAATTCGCCGCCGCCGAGCATCGTCTTTGCGATCGTCACCTTGCCGTCACCACCGTCCGAGACCACGAGCCCGTCGATGGTGACCGTATCACCCGACGCGTTGACGGCCTCGTAGCTTTCCACGGTGCCTTCCTGAGCATCCACGACGGACAGAAAGGCATCTGCAATCTCGTTGCCGGTCGGGTCGAATGCGACGGCGGGGATCGACTGGAGGGCGATAAGGCTGACAGCCGTGCAAAGGCCGAACGCAAATCGGGGCGAGGGGGAAAACATCATGTAAAACTCCACCATGAAAAGGCGGGCACACTCTGCTTGATGTTGTGTGCCGAAGCAAGGCCGTTGCACTAATCGTTCGTCGCCGGTGAAGCCGGGCGCTGGCCTTCGGATCATGAACTGCTCTAGGCGGCGGCCTTTTCGCGGAATTCCTGTTTGGCCCGCTCGATATCCTCAAGCGACGGGAGGCTCGCTTCGTTTCCGAGATGCTGGATCGCATGGGTGGATGCAGCCCGGGCAAACTCGAAATGCGCGCTCCAGCTGCGTTCCGGATGCTTGAGATAGGAGGCGATATAAGCGCCGTGAAAGACGTCCCCAGCGCCGTTGGAATCGACAACTTTCTGCATTGGAACGTCGAGTGCAGGCAAGATCTTGTCGGTTCCTCCGGCTTCGTACCAGACCGTGCCGTGTTCGCCGAGCGTCACGGCGCCAACCGGGCAGTTTTTGGATCGGAGATATTGCAGGGTTTCGCCTGTCGACTTTCCGAGTTGCTGGCAAAACCGTTCGGAAACAACGGCAATGTCTATATGGTTGAGCAGTTCATCCGTGTTCTCCCTGACCGCACCGCCATCGAGTGACGTCAGGATGCCGAGATTCTTGCAGGTCGCTGCATAATGGTGCGCGGCGTCAGGCATGTGGCCGTCCAGGTGCAGTGCTTTCATGCCGGTCAGCGTAAGCGGAGGAAAGGGATGGAGAAAGTCATTGTCGCGGCAACGCACGATCGCACGTTTTCCGGATTTGGGCATGATGAATGAAAGCGAGGAGTCGCGCACCTTGCGGCCATGGACGGAAATGCCGTAGGCGGCTGCCATGTCCAGGAACATGCGCGCCAGCCAGTCATCCGCAAGCGAGCACAGAACATCCGGCCGGCCACCGAGCTTTGCGCAGCAAAATGCGGCCGTGACGGCGTTGCCGCCGAAGCTGATGGCATAGTCCCGGGCGATCGCTTTCTCATCGCCTGTCGGGAGGTTGTCGGTCAAAAAGGTAACGTCGATATAGGCTTGGCCGATAAACAGTGCCTGCATGAGCAACTCCCGCATTCCCGTGAAACGTTTCGTAGCGGCATCTGACCACATGCCGGGTTCAGGCCGCCTTGATCTCGATGAAACCCCGACACATTCAGTCCTTGTTTACCCAGATCGGCCATCTTCTTGAAGAGTCTATTGGTCTGCAGGTACAGAATTGTCCTTCCGGTATCTAGGTTTCGCGAAAACGGTCCTGATCGCCCTTGTCCTGGCGACCACGCCGCTATTCGCGATCAATATCATTTTGAACCAGTTTGCCGAGCGCCGGGCGTTGACCGAGATGGAGGCCATGGGCGAGGTATCGATCCATCGCGCCGAAGAAGTTATCAGCACCACCGTCAGTCTGCTTCAAAGGCTCGACCGCGACGGCGTACAGACCTGCAGCGCGGAAGACCGGGTTATCTTCGAAAGACTGATTATTGAAAACGGCATGATAGATGCCCTTGGTCTCGTTGATGGCAAAGGTCAGCGAATGTGCATCGTTCCCGATCGCGATCTCGCCGGCAAGATCATTCTTCCCCCGGTGCGCACCGATGGGCCGCTGGTGGGTATCGGCATGCTGGACCGCGACTATCTGGGTGCGAAGGCGGCGGTCATCAGCTGGGACCTGAAGGACCAGACGAGACTTTTCGCAGAAGTTACACCGGCGGTCATCGCGATGGATCCGGGACCGGAATATCTGAGGTCTTACAGAAGAGCCGAGTTGCGCCTGGGCGACAACCTGCTCTGGTACACAGTCGGCGGCTACAATTCCGAGGCGTCCAGGGCGGAGGGCGTTCTATCGGTTGATGTCATGTCGGAACTCTATCCGCTTGCCGCCACGATCACCGCGCCCGAGAGCGCCGCAGCGCACGTCGTCAAGGATCTTAAAGTTGTCGCGGCAGCTGCCTGCGCCGGAATTGCCGTTCTTTTTGTTGCGATCGGTGTCTGGTTGTCATGGCGGCCTGAAAGCGAAGCCAACGACGAGTTTGTTGCCGCCATCCGCAATGGCGAATTCATTCCGTTCTATCAGCCGGTCATGGACATCGAGACCCTGCGCCTTCGCGGCTGTGAAGTCCTGATGCGCTGGCGCCGTCCGAACGGAACAATCGTGTCGCCGGGCCAGTTCATGGCCTACGCGGAAAACAACGGTCATATCTTCGACATGACCCGTCACATCATGCGTCTTTCTTCGGAGGAGGTGGGGGATCTCTACGGCGAGAACCCCGACTTCAAGCTGTCGATCAACCTTTTCGCGGGACATTTTCTGGATCGTGAGGTGGTCGCCGACATCAAGTCCATATTCGAGAACTCCAAGATCTCGTTCCAGCAGATCGTTGTCGAGGTCACTGAACGGCATCCGCTGGAGGACATGGAATTCGCGCGCAAGATCATGGCGGAACTCCAGGCGCTTGGCGTCCGGGTCGCCCTGGATGATGTCGGCACCGGTCACGGCGGCATGGCGTATCTGCAAAAACTCGGCGTCGATATCATCAAGATCGACAAGATGTTCATCGACACGATCAGTTCTGACGACAACTCCACCACAATCGTCGACTCCATGGTGGAACTCGCGGACAACCTGGGCATGGGCATCATCGCCGAAGGCGTCGAGCAGGAAGAACAGATTGAGCGCCTGCTCGAACTTGGCGTAACGGCGGCACAGGGCTACTTCTTTGCAGCGCCGATGCCGGCTGACGAGTTCATTGCCTTTGCGGAGCGCATGGAACAGGAAGCCCTCGAGCGGACACGCCTGGCGGCCGAAGCTGCCGCTGCCGAAGACGCTGCGAGCGAAGCGGCAATGTCCAACGCGGCTGCCTGATCCCATATCAGACGCCTTGCCTGGCATCTCTTTCCCCTGAACATTTTCAATCAAATTCACAGGGCGGTGAAAATCCGATAAAGCACTTGTCTGTACCGGCTGGACGGTTTATGTATTGCTTAACTATACTGACCAGACGGTTTAGAAATGACGGTACGTGCTTCGAGACAATCTCCGGATTCCAAGTCGGAAATTCTGACGGCAGCGATTGAGGTTATTCGCCGCTCCGGCGCTCAGAATTTCACCATCGATGCGGTCGCGGAGGAAAGCGGGTTTTCCAAGGGCGGTGTCCTTTACAACTTTCCGACCAAGGACGCCCTCATCACGGGAATGGTCGGTTTTCTGGGCGGACAGTTCGAAACCGATGTGCTCGCCGCGCGTGCCGCAAATCTCGGCTCGAAATCGCCGACGCTCAGCGGCATGATCGATGTGACGGAGACATGGCTTGAAACCAGGCGTGACGTTGCGCAGGCCATCCTTGCAACAACGGTGGACCGCCCTGAGTTGACGGAGCCTTTCCTGAAGGTGAAGCGGCGGTTCAAGGCGGCCATTGCGGAAGAGACCGACGAGTTCGGCAAGGCAATGGCAATCTGGGCGAGCCTTGAAGGCCTGCATTTTTCGGTCGCGCACTGTGTTTCGGTGCTGGACGACAACGAACGGGCCAAGGTGCTGAGCGAACTCAGAGACCACCTCGAACAAGACTAGGCAAAACGACGGGACGGCAGATGGTGACGGTTCGAAGAGGGAATATCGCACGCTGGATGGCATTTCTGGTTGCGGCGGCCGTTCTGGCTGCCTGCCAGGACGATGCGGCAAATCCTGTCGCGGAAGCGGAAGCAAAACTTCATGCCGCTCCGAGACCGGCAAAAATATTCACGGTGACCGATGAAATCGGCCTGATCGAACGGCGGTTCGCCGGACGCGTGGCAGCGGTGCAGACGGTCGACCTGTCCTTCCAGGTTTCGGGCAAGCTGCTCGAATTGCCTGTTCTGGAAAGCCAGCAGGTGTCGAAGGGCGACGTGATTGCGAAGCTGGATCCGACGGATTACGAGCGCGCGGTCCGCGAGGCGACGATCAATGTGGATCAGGCAAAGCGCGAGTTGGACCGGCTCGAGACGCTGAAAGAGCGCTCGGTGATTTCCCAGTCCGCATATGACGAGCAGAAAAACGTTTATGATCTTGCTCTGGAACGGCTGGAAGAAGCGCGCCAGAATCTCCAATACACGAGCCTGACAGCGCCTTTCGACGGCATCGTGTCTCTTCGCCTCGTTGACAATTTCACGACCGTCAGCGTGGCAACCCCTATCGTCCGCATGCATGATGTTTCGGAAGTGCAGGTCGACATCAATGTCGCCGAAGCGCTGTTCGGGCGTGTGACGGAATCCGAGGTTTCCTCGATCGAAGCGAAATTCCCGGCCTATGGCGAGGAGATCTTCCCGCTTCAGTATCGCGAACATTCCAGTCAGGTGGACGAGGTCACCCAGACCTACCGGATCACCCTGGCAATGCCGCGGGAGGGTGTTGATCAGCTTTCGCCCGGCATGACGGCGTCCGTCATCGTGAAACTCGTTCCGGAAGGATTGGAGCTCGGCGAGCAGTTGCTCGTGCCGACAGCATCGGTCGCCGTCGATGGCGAGGGCAACACCTATGTCTGGAAGTTTGCCGAAGCGACGGGGGCAGTTTCCAAGCAGCCGGTCGAGATTGGAACGATCATGGGAGACTACATTCCCATCCGCTCCGGCGTTGAAACCGGAGACGAAATTGTTTCAGCCGGCGTTGCCTACCTCAGTGACGGCCAGATCGTGCGCCGCCTGCGCTGACAAGCGCTGCAATAAGTTAAGGGATCACGGACCGTGGACATTGCACGCTACTCCATCGAGAAGCCGGTCAACACATGGATGATCGTGCTGATCGCACTTCTCGGAGGCCTCTGGGGGCTGATTTCGGTCGGGCGTCTAGAGGATCCGGCCTTTACCATCAAGGAAGCGCAGGTCATCACCGCCTATCCGGGTGCAACGGCTGCGGAGGTTGAAAACGAGGTCACGGAGATCCTCGAAACCGCAATCCAACAAATGCCGCAACTCGATGAGATCAGGTCCGTCTCCGAACCCGGACTGTCGCGGATCAGCGTGGAGATCAAGCCGACCTACGATGGCGCGGAACTGCCGCAGGTTTGGGACGAACTGCGCCGAAAGGTGGGAGACGAACAGAGGAACCTGCCTGCGGGTGCTCAAACGCCTCTCGTCTACGACAGTTTTGGCGATGTGTTCGGTCTGTTTTACGCCTTCACAGCCGACGGCTACACGAACCGCGATATACGCGACACGGTTAAGCGGATCCGCCGGGAACTCCTTGCCGTGCCCGGGGTTGGCAAGGTTGAAGTCGATGGCGAACCGGAGGATGTCATCTACCTGGATGTCGACCAGGACAAGATGGCCGGCCTCGGCATTTCCATGACCGATATCGTCGGCGTACTGGATGCCGAAAACAGGATCCAGTCCAATGGATCAGCTGTTTCCGGGCAATCCCGTATCCGTTTGATGACACCATCGGCATTCGAGGATTTCAGCGGTATTCAGGATCTCATCGTCGGTCGTCCGGGCTCAACGGCGATGATCCGGTTGTCGGACATATCCACGCTGGAACTCGGAGAGCCGGAGCGTCCGCGCAAACTGATCCGTCACGACGGCGATCGGGCCGTGACGATCGGTGTTTCCCAGGTCGACGGCACCAACATTGTCGACGTCGGCAACCGGGTCGTGGAAAGACTGGAGGAAATAGAGGCGCTGCTGCCCGTCGGTATGCAGATCCATCCGATCTACGAGCAGAATATCGTCGTCGACGCATCCGTGAACGGCTTCATTCTTAACCTGGCCGCGTCAGTCGTCATCGTGATCGGCGTACTTGCGCTTTTCATGGGATGGCGGGCAGCTGTGGTTGTTGGAACGGTTCTCCTGCTGACCGTCATGGCCACCGTGCTGTTCATGCGGATCTTCAACATCGAGATGGAGCGCATATCGCTTGGCGCGCTGATCATTGCCATGGGGATGCTCGTGGACAACGCGATCGTCGTGGCTGAGGGCATGATGATCAACATGCAGCGTGGACATCGGGCGATAGAAGCGGCGAGCCGCGTGGTCAAACAGACGATGTGGCCGCTTCTGGGGGCAACCGTGATCGGCATCATGGCCTTTTCGGGGATTGGCCTGTCGCCTGACGCAACCGGTGAATTTCTGTTCTCGCTCTTCGCGGTGATCGGAATTTCACTTCTGTTGTCCTGGGTTTTTGCCGTCACCGTAACGCCGCTGTTCGGAAAGTACTTTTTCCGCACGGCAGAAGGAAATCCCGACGATCACGATCCCTACAAGGGTGTTCTTTATGCCATTTACCGCGGGTTTCTGGTGGGTGCGCTGCACGCACGGCTTCTGTCCGTCCTGGCACTCGTCGGCATAACCGTCGCCTGCGTCATGGCATTCGGCAATGTGAAACAGGCCTTCTTCCCGGACAGCAACACGCCGATCTTCTATGTGCATTACTGGTCTCCGCAAGGCACGGACATCCGTGCGACCGAGGCAGATCTGGCGGAAATGGAGAAGCTTATTCTTGCTGACGAGCGCGTGGCGGCCGTGACAAGTTTTGCAGGTGGCGGCGCGACACGGTTCATGCTGACTTATGCTCCGGAAGACGCCAATCCCGCATATGGCCACATGCTCATCCGAACGAACAACCGTGACGAAATCGACCTCCTGGCTCTGGATCTGCGCGAGCAGTTCGGCGAGCGGTTTCCCGCTGCCCAGATCATCACGAAACGTCTCGTCTTCGGCCCGGGCGGCGGCGCCAAGATCGAAGCGCGTTTCTCCGGACCGGATGCCAATGTCCTCAAGCGGCTTGGTGATGAGGCCCAGGCGATTTTTTCCCTGCCAGAAAACAGGCTCGCCGACGTCAACACGGACTGGCGCCAGCGCGAACTTGTGGTTAGACCGGTCTTTGAAGAGGATCGGGCACGGATCTCGGGCGTCACGCGCGAGGAGCTGTCGCTGTCACTTCAGTTCGCAACGGAAGGAGTGCAGGTCGGATCCTATCGCGATGTGGATGAGAGTATTCCGATTGTAGCCCGCAAGGCCGGCCCGGAAGGCATTTCGGTCAATGAAAGCGTCTCCGACTCGCTTGTCTGGAGCACGGGTCAGCGCCGCTATGTTCCGATCGACCAGGTGGTGAGCCGGTTCGTCATGGAACCTGAGGACACGCTGATCCACCGGCGAGACCGCGTGCGCACGCTGACCGTGAAGGCGGAAACCACGGCCGGCGAAACGGCCACGGCCGCTCTGGCCAGGGTTCGGCCGCAAATCGAGGCGATCGCGCTGCCGCCGGGCTATGCGCTGGAGTGGGGTGGAGAGTATGAGAGCACCAATGACGCCCAGGCGTCGCTTGGCGCCCAGTTGCCGCTTGGATTTCTGGTGATGCTGATCATCTCGATCCTGCTGTTCGGATCTGTCCGGCAGCCCCTGATTATCTGGCTGATGGTGCCGATGTCCATCAACGGCGTCGCGATCGCGCTGCTGGCGACTGACACGCCCTTCGGCTTCATGTCTCTGCTCGGGTTCCTGTCGCTCTCCGGCATGCTGATCAAGAACGCGATCGTGCTTCTGGAGGAGATCGACCGGCTGATCGAAGAGGGAAGCGAGAAATACGACGCCATCGTTACGGCAAGCGTCTCGCGTATGCGGCCGGTCATGCTGGCGGCAATCACCACGATCCTCGGGATGGCGCCGCTCTTGTCGGACGCGTTTTTCCGGGGCATGGCTGTGACCATCATGGGTGGTCTGGCCTTCGCGACCGTTCTGACCCTGATCGCCGCGCCAGTTCTCTACGCCCTGTTCTTCCGGGTGCGTCCGTCCAAGCGGGCTGACAGGGACGCGGGAACATTGGATGCCGCCGCCACGGTGCCGGCGGAATGAAGACCGCACAAAAGGAAAACCCGTCCGCGGGGCCTGCGCGGACGGGTTGATCCAGCTGCCGTGGCATTGCCGGTTTCGGAATGTCGAAACGCGGACCGGTCTCTCAATCGGACGCCATCTCACGCTGGACGGTCGACTTGGCGACCTTGATATTGTCGAGCACCTTGGGGCAGCTGGTGCTCGACGCCTGCTTTTCCGACAGGAAGGACGACATGCGTGCTTCCAGGTCTTGCAGCCTCGTCCGGCGGGTGAACTTCGGTTGCATTGCAGGTAAAGCCATAAAAGGCCAGAACGGGTTCATAGCAGTTTCCTTTCGCGGGCACGCTCGAGGTGCGGATCAGTATGCCAACTGGTTCGCGTTCAGGCTTGTTTCAATCCTGGAGATTTCATCTCGCAGACGAAGCTTGAATTTCTTCAAAGACCGAATGTGCTGCGTGTCGGGATAGGGATGCAGTTCCTCACGGCGGATCAGGGAATCCAGCGTGTTGTGCTGGCTGCGCAAGGATTTCAAACGGTTATACATCGCCTACCTCCACGTTGTTGGCTGTTGCTGTGTTGATGACCATGATATGGGGTGATTTGGATATAGAAGAAATACATTGTTTGTATTAAAGTGATAGAAGAAATCTATTAATGAACGGAAACCGATGCATTTCAGACCGTCGCCGCGTCAACTGGACTATTTCATCGCCCTTGCCGAGACGCTTCATTTCGGTAAGGCAGCCGAAAAGTGCAATGTCTCTCAGCCGACTTTGTCCACACAATTCAAGCTCTTGGAGGACAGTCTCGGGTGCGGGCTGCTTGAGCGCGGCGGCGGGGATATCAGTCTCACGGCTGCCGGTGAGCGCCTGTTGCCGCTTGCCCGGCAATCTCTTGAGAGTTTGGACGAAATTGTGGCGGTTGCGCAGGCTGGCCGGGCAAATTTGGGTGGTTTGATACGTTTGGGGGTCTCGCCCACATTCGGGCCATATTTCATGCCGTATCTTCTGCCGATTCTGAAGGCCAACTTCCCTGATCTTGAGCTCTACATCCGCGAAGACCGGCCCAACTTGCTGGAGGAAGGGCTGGCGGCAGGCGCTCTTGATTGCATCATCACGCCGGACTTCACGCCAACGGGGCACCTGAGCGAACGGGTGATCTGCAACGAGAGTGTTTCGCTTGCCGTGCCGAGGTCGCATCCGCTTTCCGGCCTCGAAGCTGTTCCGGTGTCGCTCCTGAAAGGGGAAAAGCTCCTTTCGCTCGGGCAGGGCTTCCGGCTGCACAATGACGTCCAGGCGCTTGCGAGGGCAGCCGGTGCTGACTTTCTTCAGGACTACGAGGGGACGAGCCTTGATGCGCTGCGCCAGATGGCCTCGATCGGCATGGGACTGGCGCTCTTTCCTGCCGCCTATATCGCGTCTGAGTTTCCCAAGGAGCAGAACCTGCTTTTGAAGCCCATTGAAGGCATCGCCATGCAGCGTGTCATGTATCTCGTGTGGCGCAATGGCAGTTCCCGCGCCGCGCATTACGAAAAACTGCTGTCTCTCGCTCAGGAGGCCGTTAAGAGTATGGCAGCGGAGGGCGTCGAACCGGCGACCGGGGTGTGAGGGAGACTGGCGTGAAACGAACAAACAGACAGCTCGGACCGATGACCACCGCCATACACGGCGGTGAAAAGCCGGATCCTGCGACGGGTGCGTCCGCGCCACCCATACACATGAGTTCAACTTTTGTGAGCGAGGATGTTGCCGGCTTTTCCGCGCACGATCTGGACGACACCGGGGAGGGGTTCATCTATTCGCGCTGGGGCAATCCGACCGTCGCGATGCTCGAACAGAAGATTGCCGCGCTTCAGGGAACTGAAGACTGTCTTTGCCTGGCGTCCGGCATGGCCGCGGCCACGGCGATCTTCCTGACGTTTCTGTCAGCAGGCGAACATGCCGTTGTTTCCGATGTTTCCTATGCAGGCGTCGCCGAGCTTGCGCGTGAAACGCTGCCGCGCCTCGGCATAGACGTCACGACGGTGGATATGTCGGATCTGGATGCCGTTGCCGCCGCAATCCGGCCAACCACCCGGCTGGTTCACACCGAAACGCCGGTCAATCCGATCATGAGACTGACGGACCTGGAGGCGGTTTCGGACCTGGCTCACAAGGCCGGTGCCCTGCACAGCTGCGATGCCACATTCGCATCGCCGATCGGGATGGATCCGTCCGCTCTCGGTGTCGACCTGGTGATGCATTCGATCACAAAGTATATCGGCGGGCATGGCGATGCTGTCGGTGGCGCCATTGCGGGCCGGGCTGATCTGATCGCCGGTTTGCGAAAGGAAGCGGCGATACACCATGGCGGTGTCCTGTCGCCCTTCAATGCCTGGCTGATCGCAAGAGGCGCTGCCACGCTGCCGCTGCGGATGAAGGCGCACCAGACCGGGGCTACGGAGGTTGCCCGGTGGCTCGAAGCGCACCCGGCCGTGACGCGGGTCATGTATCCCGGACTGCCTTCACACCCGCAGCATGATCTGGCAGCACGCCAGATGACAAACTTCTCCGGCATGATGTCCTTTCAGGTCGGATCCGCCGAGCATGGTAGGAAACTTGCGCGCCGGATGATCGACCGTTTGCGGGTCGTCCACTATGCCGTGTCGCTCGGCCATCATCGCTCGTTGATCTTCTGGATGGAAACCGGGCCGCTGATGGAGACGTCTTTTCGTCTCAAGGGCGCGCAATGCGCGTCCTACAAGGAGTTTGCCGGAGAGGGAATCTTCCGCCTGTCCGTCGGACTGGAAGATGCGGAAGATCTGATCGCTGATCTGGAGGGAGCACTCGGCTAGCGCGTGCATGCGGTTCAGGCGGCAACAAATGCGAGTTGCCGCTTTGTGTTTTTCGTGCCAGCATTTCTGATCAGGTTGTGCCCTCGTGATCCAGGTCTATGGGAGTGTGACCTGGGGCAGAGGAGGAGAGCGATGCCTGAGATTTCCAGCGACAGCGATTGTCAGACCGTGATCACCACGTTCGAGATGACACCGGGAACCTGTTTCGACCTCCTGGATGAACTCAAGGACGCATACCAGAATTTTATCCGGCATCAGCCGGGGTTCATCGGGGCCGGGCTCCACGTCAACGATGCTCAGACCCGGATCGCCAACTATTCTCAGTGGCGCAGGCGGGAGGATTTCCTCGCCATGTTGCGGACACCGGAAATGCGCGAGAGAAACAGGCGCATCCACGCGCTCTGCAAGAGTTTCGAACCCGTCATGTACGATGTCGCGGAGAGTTTCAACTGACCTGCATTCGTGCCGGTAGCCAAACCGGTCAGCGACGTGCGAGGTGCGCCGCGATCGGATAACGCTTGCGTGCGGGCGTCATGCTCCTTGTTGCGTCCAAAAAGTTCGCTTTTCGAAACAGCGGTCCAAAAGAGAATTCATGTCCTACCAGCTTATCAATTGCAGGGCCTTGCAGGCTCCGCAGCTTTGCGCAGCGATGAATGCGGCCTTTTCCGACTATGTCGTGCCGCTGTCCCTGACGGCGGACAAGTTCACGGATTTTCAGAAACAGCGCGGTTTTTCAGCTGATCATTCCTTTGTTGCGATGTCGGGCACTGAGATCGCCGCATTCTGGTTCTCCAGCCCGCCCTTGTCCGCGTATCAAAACTGCGCCTACACCCTGTCCGTCGGAACCCTCCCGGCATATCGCCGCAAGGGCCTGTCCCGCCAATTGCTGGATAAGGTGATTGAACGGCAAAAGTCTGATGCCGGACGCGGGCTTCAGCTGGAGGTCATAACCACCAATGAGAAGGCGGTGAAAGCCTACGAAAAATCCGGGTTTGAGACGCGGCGCACACTGCGCGTGTGCCGGATCTCCGAAAAGCGTCCGGTCAGTATCCCGCGCGCCCGTTTCCCGCTCGAAACGTTTTCGGTCGATCAGCTTCCCGATGACGAAAGCGCTTTCTTCGACACCCGGCCGACACCGCAGAACAGCCGGGCGGCATTGCGCGCCCTCCGCGAACAGACGCGCGTGCTGGGTTTGAGACTGGATGGCATCGTGGTTGGCTGGGGCGCTTCGTATGAAGACGGGTCGGTTGCCCAGATCGCCGTTCGCAGGGATTTCCGGCGGCGCGGGATCGGACGGGCCCTGCTGGACGGCCTGTCGGCCGCGACACGCACGGATCAGCTGACATTCGTGAATGTCGATACTGCAGCAAAGGGGGTGAACGCCTTTCTCGATCGCATTGGTGTCGAAGACCGTATCCATCAATCCGAGATGAAGCTGATGTTTCAGGACTGAGACGGTTTCGTTCACTCGCCTTTCTTGAATGGCGCGTGTTCGGCCAGAGCCACGTTTTCACGTTCCACCGCGAAGCGTTCCCGTTCCAGATAGTCCGCAACCGCCTGATGCAGGCCTTCATGGGCAATCCAGTGGGCTGAATAGGTCGTCGTCGGCAAATAGCCGCGGGCAAGCTTGTGCGAGCCCTGTGCACCCGCTTCAACCCGTTTCAGCCCCCTTGCAATGGCAAAATCGATCGCCTGATAGTAGCAGAGCTCGAAATGAAGGAAGGGGTGGTGCTCGCTGCAGCCCCAGTGCCTGCCGAACAGGGTTTGCGAACCGATGAAGTTCAACGCGCCCGCTACGTAGCGTCCGTCCCGTTTGGCGAGCACCAGGAGCGTTTGCTCGGCAAGCCGTTCGCTGATCAGGGAAAAGAATTTCCGGTTGAGATAGGGGCGGCCCCATTTGCGGGAGCCCGTATCCATGTAAAACCCGTAAAAGGCGTCCCAGTGCGCTTCGGTCAGGTCCGCGCCGGTTACCCACTCGACTTCGATCCCATCGGCGCTCAGGGCCTCGCGGCGTTCTTTTTTGATCGCCTTGCGCTTGCGGGAGGCAAGGTCGGCCAGAAAGCCGTCGAAGCTTTCATATCCGTTGTTTTCCCAGTGGAATTGCTGATCGGTTCGCCGCAGGTAGCCGAGATCGCCTAGGCCGTCCCATTCCGGTTTGGTCAGGAAGGTCGCATGAACGGAGGATGCGCCGCTGCGTTGGCACACCTGAACAAGACCGGCCGCGAGTGCTTGAAGCCCCGCTTCCCGGTTGATGCCGGCACCGACCAGGAACCGCCGGCCCGTTGCCGGTGTGAAAGGAACGGAAATCTGCAGCTTGGGATAGTAGTCGCCTCCGGCACGGTAAAATGCGTCTGCCCAGCTGTGGTCGAAAACGTATTCGCCCTGGGAATGGCTTTTGAGGTAGGCCGGGACGGCCCCCAGCACGTTTCCGTCATCGTCCTCAAGCAGCATGTGACGCGGCAACCAACCCGTGGCATTCGTGGCACATCCGGCTTCTTCCAAGGCTTCCAGAAAAGCGTGTGAAAGAAAGGGGTTGAATGAGGTTTCTTCATGTTCAGCATGAGGAGCGCCCAAGGCGTCCGCGAGGTCCGATCCCGCGGATATCGCGGCAGCATCGCAGGTGTCAGCCCTGGTGAGTTTCCCGCTGCCGTCCAGTTGCCAGCCCGGATTGGCAACTGCATCCCACTTGCTTGCGGAAACGTCCTTCAGCGAGGACAGGATGCGCAAAGAAATCGTGTTTCCGTCAGCAGGAGCGTCCGGATCTTTTTTTTCCTCGGTAGGGGAAGAACTCATGCGTCAAAAAGCATCCAAAAATTGGGCCACTCTTGAAATGTAGCGCTATCGTTTTGCATCGCAAGAGGGATCGGACTGCTGCTTCCGGCAAATTGGGTCTGTCATTGCGAAAACACGGCGATTACGATGAACGCGTCACCGCATCCGGGTCAAAGCCTTCAAACACGATCTGGTCCGCATACCGGTCCGCGCGCAAACGTTGTTCGCGTGTCCGCACCGTCCACGCCATCAGCGGGACCTTGAACACGGATCGCAGCAGGCTCGGCCCCGCCTTTGGCAGATCGTTGATTCCATAGGAAATGAAATTCGGGCGGGTGCGCGGTGCGTGCAGCAGATGCCGCAGGATGAAGCGGTCCGTGCGTGAATACCTGGCGTAGGACGGTCCCGGTTCCGCTCCATCCGCAACGATGCCGCGCAGGACAGCCGAATTCCGGCTCCGCGCGATGGACAACATGTCGGGGTCGAAGGATTTCAGGCAGGACGGCCCACGGTAGCCCGCTATCTGATCGGTGACGCTGCGCACGAAGTCGCCTTGCGCGTCGCGCCGCATCAGCGACTTGATCTCGATAACGAGCGGAACCTTGCCGTCGACGAGATCGAACAGATCCTGCAACAGCCACAGTTTGTCCGTGCCGGTCCGCATATGTATTGCGAGCAGGTCTCCGGAAGAAAAATCGATGACTTTTCCCGTTCCTTCCGCCAGCCGGTCCAGCGTGTAGTCATGGAAGACCAACGCCTCGCCGTCGGCAGTCTCCTGAAGGTCGACTTCAATCGCGAGATTATGCTCGACGGCGCGGCTGATTGCGCTCGGTGTGTTCTCGATGATGCCATTGTCGGCATCGTGAAAGCCACGGTGAGCGACCGGCCGGGAAAAGATGGCCTGAAGATCATTGGACATGACGGAAACGATCCGGAATTGTCGGCGGCGAATGTCCCGCCGTTGCTGAGGTCAGTCTGTGATTTCGAAGATGGCTTCGATCTCGACAGCCGCACCGAAGGGCAGGGAGGCTGCACTGACGGCTGAGCGGGCGTGCCGTCCGGCGTCTCCCATCGCGTCCACCAGAAAGTCGGACGCCCCGTTAATGACCTGTGGCTGATCGGTGAAATCGGCCGTCGAGTTGACGAAACCGACGATTTTCACCAGCCGAACGACCTTGTCGAGATGGCCGGTTGCGGCCTTTGCCTGCGCCAGCAGGTTGATTGCACAGGTCTTGGCGGCAGCCTTCCCGTCTTCAAGGGAAACGTCGTTGCCAAGCTTGCCGGTAAAGAGGATCTTGCCGGCTTCCATCGGCAACTGACCGGAGATGAAGAGCTGGTTGCCAGTCCTGACAAACGGCACGTAGTTGGCGGCCGGGGCTGCGGCATCCGGCAAGGTAATTCCAAGGTCTGTCAGACGATTTTCGATTGCACTCATGACATGGCTCCAACTGGCAACATTTTGCGGTGTCTTGGCGCAAATTCCAGGATGTGACAAGGCCAAAAGACGGGCTCGCTGAAATAAGTGGGAGTGAGGTTTGCGGATCGGCTACAGGTGGGTCGCTCAATCGCCGGAATTATGAAATAAGTCACTCTGAGAGGATTTTCGGGGCACCGTCTCACATTCGCTGTGGCGCACGTCCTGGATACCCGCATAATACCAGGAGTGTTCCGGCAAGATACACGCCGGAGCTGTAAAGAGGAATAACAGATGCAGCGCGTTCTCATGAATGGTTCAATGGCCGGGGCATTTCTTGCCACCGCAGCAATAGCCGGTGTTTTTTCATGGGAAGCAGGTGCTGCGACAGCGGGTGGGAAGGGCGGTTACAAGCTTGTGCCGCATCGGGCTGTCTACGATATGAAACTTGGTGACAAGGAAGACAATTCCGGCATCGCCGGGCTTGCCGGACGGATGGTTTATGAGTTCTCCGGCAGCGCCTGTGACGGATATAGCGTCAACTTTCGCTTCGTGACCCGGTTTCAGAACACCGATGGCGGCTCCCAGGTGACGGATCTGCAGACAACTTCCTTCGAGGAACCTGAGGCTGAGAGCTACCAGTTCCTGTCCAAGACCTTTGTCGATCAGCAACTTGTCGAGGAATCCCGTGGGACCGCCAAGGCCGGGGCCAAGGGCAAGACCGTCGAGTTGAAAGAACCGTCCGAAAAGTCTCTTGAGATCAGCCCGGAAGTGATGTTTCCAACCGAGCACTTGCTGAAGATCCTGGATTCTGCCGAGAGCGGCGTCTCGTTCATCGCAGCCGACATTTACGACGGTGCCGAAACCGGCGAGAAGGTCTATTCCACGACAACCGTCATTGGCGCGAAGGCACCCAGCGAGGCCAAGGCCGGAACAGAAAACCCGGATGCGTCGCTTGCCGGTCTGAATTACTGGCCCGTTACGGTCGCCTATTTCGATCCGGCCGATGAAGATGCGACGGGAGAACTGACCCCTGTATATCAGCTGTCTTTCTGGCTCTACCAGAACGGTGTCAGCGGTCGCCTGACACTCGATTACGGTGATTTCACCATCAAGGGCAAGATGGCAGCGCTGGAACTCTATGACGAGAGTGATTGCAATCGCTGACTGCTTGTGGAATGCCGTGCCCTGAATGGGGTCCTGACCATGGGTCCTGACCCTAGCCTTTCCGTGGTTTTTCTGCGGACTTGGCGGCCAGGGTCAACCCGAGTTCGACGGCCGAATTACCGAATTTGTCGCGAAGTTTGTCGACCGCCCGCTCGGCGTTCTTGCGCCGCTCTGCCGACTGGTCGAGCAGGTCTTCCGGGTCTGCGCGCTCCGAGGATTCCAGATCACTGACACCAATCCCGATCAGTCGGAACCGTCTGCCGTCGGCCTCATTTTCCAGCAGCGCATCACCGGCAGCGTAAATCTTGTCCGCCAATTGAGTCGGGTCCCCGAAATGACGTGCGCGCGTAATCGTCTTGAAATCGGCGGTTTTCAGCTTCAGCGTGACGCCGCGTCCCGCGAGATCGGACTTCTTCAGTCTTGCCGACACCTTTTCCGATAGACTGCGCAGGATCGGACGAAGGGTTTCAAGACTTGAAATATCGGTCCGGAACGTGGTTTCGGACGACACGCTCTTTGCACCACGTTGCGGTTTCACCGTCCGGTCGTCCGCCCCGTGTGAGAGCGTGGCGAGCCTGAGGCCGATTGTGCCGTAGCGGCGCGCCAGGTCGGCTGCCTCCATGGTCTGCAACTGACCGATCGTTCGGATACCGTCCTTTTCCAGCCTCTTCTGAAAGACCTTGCCGACACCCCAGATACGTCCGACAGGCATGGCAGCCAGGACAGTTTTCGCCTCCGCAGCGCCGATAACCGAGAACCCCCTCGGCTTTTCGAGGTCTGACGCAAGTTTTGCGAGAAACTTGTTCGGCGCGAGACCGACCGACGCGGAAATGCCGATGTCCGCCTCGATACCCCGGATGAACCTTGCAAGCGTTTCCGCCGGCGTCGCCTGGTGCAGCCTTTCCGTGCCTGTCAGATCCAGGAACGCTTCGTCGATCGACAGCGGTTCGACCAGTGGGGTGAGGGCACGCATCCGTTCCCGTATTTCCTTGCCGGCCTTCGAATACTTCTCCATGTTCGGCTTGATCACCACGGCGTCGGGGCACGCCTCCAGGGCCTTGAACATGGGCATGGCCGAACGAACACCATAGATGCGGGCGATATAGCAGCAGGTTGAAACAACGCCCCGTTGCCCACCGCCGACAATGACAGGAACATCCTGGAGAGCGGGGTTGTCGCGTTTCTCGATGGACGCGTAAAACGCATCGCAATCGATATGCGCGATCGAAAGCTGGTCCAGTTCCGGATGCGAAACCAGCCTGGGACTGCCACAGGCAGCACACCGCGATGCGGTCACCGCGGGCCGGTGGCCGCAATCCCGGCAAAGTGCTTTGTCGATTTGGAGTTCTTCAGACACGGAAAAGCGCCGTCGTTCGGTATGGAAGATCGTCCCGGATTGCTTCTGAGTTCAAAGAATAGACCGAATGAAAGCAGCCGTCTCCTGCCAGTCTCCCGTAAGGAGGTCAATGTGGGCTTCCGGTTCGGTCGCACCGAGAAATCTTTGATCTGCGATGAACTGTATCTGTACGGAGGAGGGCAGTGACGCCTGGACCGAAGAGTGGTTTGTCGGACTGTCGTCAATGAAGACGACCGGTCCGGAACGGTTTGCCGCAAGCGCTGCGACCGCGCCTCCCTTCGGACCGGAATTCGTCACCACGGGGAAGGGGACACCCAGACTGTCGAGCAGCTTTTCGCGCGCCGGCTTGTTGTGGCTGCCGGGAAGATTTGTCAGCAAAACAATGTCCCAGTGCTCAGAAAGCGTTCCCAGGGCTCGGTCTGCGCCGTCAACCAGGTCCTGCGCGTGACTGATCTCATCGAAAAACGCCAGCAGATGGTTTCTGACCTCAGCAGAAGACAACACGCCCCGGTCAGCCGCGCGTCCGATGTTGCCGGTCAGCCGGTATTCGTACTGCAGGAAAACCAGGTCGCGTGCGTTCAGATAGTCCTCAAGATGCCGTATCAGATGAAGTATGACTTCATCGACATCGCAAATGATGAGCCTGTTGTCCGACGCCGGCAGGGCCCTGATCTGGTCAAGGACTTCGGGCAGGACGGGTGTCGGTTCAGGCATCCTCACCGTCCCCTCCGGCAAGCGCGTAGCGTGCGGCTGCCATCATGGTCGGTCGAACGCCTGCATTTTCACAGAATGCAAGCAGGAGCGGTTCATCCATCATGTAGAACTCCAGGACGCCGGCCAGAAAGCCCGGTTCATTCGCCGCTGCTCGAATCATTTCCGGCCCTATACCGGAAAACGCAAGAAAACGGCCGATCTGTTCAGGGTCACGGCTTAGTTGAAGCAAAGCCTCCGTTGCAATTCCTTGAGCTTCTTCAACGGACAATGACTTTCCCTGTGTATTTTTCATTGTGTTTTTTTGCCTTTCTGAAACGATTCCGGGTTACAACAAATCTAATGCGGACCGAGGCGGGGTTCTACCGCAGACGGGAAATGGGTCGAGAAATGGGACCGGTCATGCGCCGGGCAAAGGGCCGAACTGAATGGCAAAAACCGTATTGATCGTGGAAGACAACGAGCTGAACATGAAGCTGTTTCATGATCTGCTGGAAGCGCACGGCTACAATACGCTTCAGACCCGTACCGGCATTGAAGCACTGCAGCTTGCCCGCGAGCATCATCCGGATCTGATCCTGATGGACATTCAGTTGCCGGAAGTGTCGGGGCTGGAAGTCACCAAGTGGATAAAGGAAGACGAGACGATTTCCTCCATTCCTGTCATTGCGGTGACGGCCTTTGCCATGAAGGGCGATGAGGAACGCATTCGGCAGGGCGGATGCGAGGCTTACATTTCAAAGCCGATTTCCGTGGCCAAGTTTCTGGAGACCGTGCGCGCCTTTCTGGGCGAAGATTGAGCGCTCACGCGGAAAAGTTTTCCGGCGAAGAAACCGCCTGAGCGCCATCATCGTGCGGCGACGTTTTCGCAAGTCTTCGCAAAAGCAGCCTTTCGAATCAGTTACTCGCTTTCACGTTAAGGTTACGAATTTACTAAAAAGGCATTGTTTCTGTGCATATTTCGTGGAATTTATTGCATTCGGTTTTTTATGGAGTAGTGTGACGGCAGGTCTTGGTGATCCTTGACCGCGCCATGAACGCCGGACACTGGTCCATAAATGCGTTCGGCAAAGTTTCCCCTCGGAGTGCTCAGGTCCGCCGCATCTCCTGGGTCCGTGGGGCAGGTCGGCTGGGAACCGGCCGAAGAGTGGCCTCCTCGAATGCCGTGTTCCCGCCGACCACTAATTCTTCAAAAGAGTATGTGATCCGTGTCTCAGAGCTTAGACAGCGCTGACGCGTGCGGATTTTAAAGATCGGTTTTTCAACAAAAAACCCGCCTGTGCGGCGGGTCATTGTTCATCCGGCTAAGAACCGGACTTACTTGATCTTCGCTTCCTTGAACTCGACGTGCTTTTTGGCAACCGGGTCATACTTCTTCTTGACCATTTTTTCGGTCATGGTGCGGGAGTTCTTCTTCGTGACATAGAAGAAGCCGGTGTCTGCAGTGGACACAAGCTTGATTTTGATTGTTGTCGCCTTGGCCATGGCCTTGGATCCTGTTCTCGTGTGTCGGGCATAGGGTTCGTGTGGCCAGATGGGCTGGCGGTGAATCTGCCCCAATGTCTGAAATTAGCGCGCAAACTACCCATCGGGACGTGAAAGTCAAGCACTGCCTGCGGTGCCGCAAGGTTTTGATGAGGAAATGCGCCTATTTTTTTCGGCTGGCAATAACTCTCACTTCGACAATCGCGTCTTCGTGCACAAACCCGGCAACTTCAATCGCCGTCCAGGCCGGGTAGGGAGGCCGCACAAACTCGGAGCGAACGTCCTTGAAGAGCTGCAAGTGCTCCCGAAGACCAACGTGATAGGTGGTCATCTCGACAACGGCGCTGAAGTCCAGGTCCGCCTCGGCAAGCACCTGCTCCACCTTCCCGAACGCGTTTCTCATTTGTGCTTCCGGATCGGTCGACATACTGCCGGATGGATCAGCGCCCGTGAAACCCGTCAGGAACACAAAATCGCCGCATGCGAGACCAGGCGACATGTTCCAGTCGTCATAATAGGTTTGCATGTCGCGGGGAATAACCGCGGTTCTTTCCATGGATACCTGCTTTAGATCTGATCGCGCTTGAACGCACCCTTGCGGAAAAAGTAATAGGGAACCTCGGTGCCCGGTGAAAGATCCGGGTCTCTTGCAAGTCTGTCTTCAAGGTCGGTCAGGATTTTCTGGGTAATCAGCGGCAGCTCTTTTTCGCGCGCTTCCTCAAGTGTCAGCCAGGCGCAGTCTTCCAGTTCACCCGATGGGCCGGTGCCCTCCGGCAGTTTGTCTGCAACCGCATCCGACCAGACGGCCAGAAACCTTGTGTCGAAGCGCCGCGGCCTCTGAGGCGGTGTGATTGCCCTGGCGACCATGCGAAGGCCGCTCAGATCCGGCTGAATGCCTCTGTCGGCGAATGCTTCGAAACCCTTGCCGAGACGCAGGCCGGTGTTTCCTGACTTGCGGCCGACAAAAATACCGGCCTCTTCATAGGTTTCCCGGATAGCGGCCAGAGCAAAAGCCCGCACGCGAGCGGCTGACTTGCCGTTCTTCAGACCCTGGGAGAGTTTGGTTTCGACCGTCGGATGGTAGGGCAGAACGTTTGCGATGCGGCTGTCGCCCGGGTCGACGCGTCCGCCCGGAAAAACGAACTTGCCCGGCATGAACGTGTGCCGTTTGTGGCGCCGCCCCATCAAGAGGCGGACGGCCCCGCCGGCGTCACGATCCAGGATTAGAAGCGTTGCCGCGTCCTTGGGCCGGATGTAGGGAAAGTCCCCGGCTTTTTCGTCCTTTGCCAGCTGTTTTTCAAACGAACCCGTCATGTGATCCTTTCGGAAGGAGCGGGTGCGACCGGAAACTCGTCTTCAGACTCCGGATCGAAGCCGTGCATGTAAAGTGCCCACTGAAGTCCGACCAGAGCGCCCTTTATGGGGCGCATGAGCGCAAAGGAAAGCAGGAGTGTGAGTGGCAGCCAGATCGACATATGGATCCAGATTGCGGGCCGCCACATTACCTCGACGATCAGCAGAGCCGGAATGATGATATGCCCGACTATGGTGATTGTGAAATAGGGAGGAGCGTCATCTGCCCGCTGATGATGAAACTCCTCACCGCACTCGGAGCAGTGGTGGCGTGTTGTCAGGAAGCCATCGAACAGCCTACCGCGGCCGCAATTCATGCATGCGTTCCCGGCACCGCGCAGCATCGCCGGAATCACCGGCCGGCGCGGCTTCTCCGCGTGGTCTTCGGGGATTTCCACGTCATCCGTCAAATCGTATCGAACCGTCACCTGGGCCTCCTTCGGCTCGTCTTCTTCGTGGAGGCCTTCGCGCGCCCGCCTTTGGGAGGTCCGCGTCGTAATTTTGGAGCCGCTTTCCGGATCTTCTTGCCGGCGATGCGTCCGTGACTGAGCAACTCGAATGTGAGCGCTCCGGCGAACGGTGCTGCTTCCACAAGCCTGACTTCCACCTGATCCCCAAGTTGGTAAGTCTCGCCCGATTTGTCACCTACCAGTGCATGCGACCCTTCGTCGTAGCGGTAGTATTCAAGGCCAATCGTGGAGGCTGGAACGAAGCCGTCGGCACCTGTGTCTTGAAGCCGGATGAACAGACCGGACTTGACAACGCCGGCAACACGTCCCTGAAAAGTCGCCCCGATCTGGTCGCTCATCCACAGCGCGATCAGACGGTCGATCGTGTCACGCTCTGCCAGCATGGCGCGGCGTTCGGCTCCTGAAATTTCGGCACCGATCGCCTCAAGCTTGCTTTCAATGCCATCCGGCAGGCCGTCCTTGCCGAAGCCCAGTGCCGAAATGAGGCCTCTGTGCACGATGAGATCTGCATAGCGGCGGATTGGCGATGTGAAATGCGCGTAGCGCCGCAGATTGAGCCCGAAATGACCAATGTTCTGGGGCGTATATTCAGCCTGGGCCTGGCTGCGCAGAACCACTTCGTTGACAAGATTGGCCTGCGGCGTGTCCTTCACCTTGGCCAGAATGCCGTTGAAAACCGAGGGGCGCAGTCCGCCAGAAGACGGCAGCTTCATGTTCAGGGTCGAGAGAAACTCTTTCAGGCTCTCCAGCTTCTCCGGCGTGGATGCGTCATGAACGCGGTAGAGAAGGGGGCTCTTCTTCTTTTCCAGCGTTTCGGCCGCGGCCACATTGGCCTGGATCATGAACTCCTCGATCAGCTTGTGCGCGTCCAGACGTTCAGGAACATAGACGTGATCCACGGTTCCGTCGTCTTTCAGCTTGATCTTGCGCTCGGGCAGATCGAGTTCCAACGGTTCGCGCGCCTCGCGGCCTTTCTTGAGAGCCTCGTAAGCAGCCCAGAGCGGTTTCAGCACTCCGTCCACAAGCGTTTCGGTCTTGTCGTCCACAATCCCGTCGATGGCCTTCTGGGCCTGCTGATAGGAGAGCTTGGCCGCTGAGCGCATCAGCACGCGGTGAAAACTATGACCGGTTTTGCGGCCGGTCTTGTCGAAGATCATGCGCACGCCGAGGGCCGGCTTGTCTTCCTTTTCACGCAGCGAACACAGCTGGTTGGAAATGCGCTCAGGCAGCATCGGAATGACCCGGTCGGGAAAGTAGACCGAATTCCCTCTGATATTGGCTTCCCGGTCCATGGCCGAGCCCGGCGTCACGTAATGCGCAACATCTGCGATTGCGACATAAACCACGTGACCGCCGCTGTTCTCAGGGTCTTCGTCAGGCTCCGCATAGACCGCGTCGTCGTGATCCTTTGCATCTGGCGGGTCGATCGTGATCAACGGCACCTGCCGCCAGTCCTCCCGCTTGCCGAGTGTGTCTATGGGCCTTGACGCTTCGGCCTGGGCTTCGACGGCAGACGGAAAAACGTGGGGAATGCCATGCGACTGCAGCGCAATCTCCGAAATCGCCTTCTCCGAATTCATCGAACCGAACCGTTCGACGATCGAGGCGCGCGGATGCCCGAATCGGCCCGAGCGTGTTACCTGAACGCTGACGAGATCGCCATCATCCGCTTCCTTGAGGTCCGCAGGGTCGATATCCAGTTCCCGCTGCTTGCGGTCGATCGGTTCAAGGTAAGGAGGACGCTCGCCATCCCGCTTGCGGAAGATGCCCAGGATGGCACCTTGCTTCTTTTCAAGCACCTTGATGACGCGGGCAACGTGTTCTGCTTCCGGCCCGGCTTCTGCTTCCGTAAGGCGAATGAGGGCGCGGTCCCCGACGCCCGGCTGTGTTGCTTTCGTTTTGCCGCTCAGGACCAGAATGTTCGGCGGATCGCCTGCTTCCTCGTCCCAGTCGAGCGGCGCACCCAGAAGGTCTCCGTCGCTGTCGCGTCCGAACAGCCGCGCGACAAAGACCGGAGGCAAATCACCCGGGCGGATCATGCGTTTGTTGCGCTTCTCGATCAGGCCCTCTTCAGAGAGGTCCTTGAGCATTTTTTTCAGGTGAATGCGCGCGCCGCCGATGATCCCGAAATGACGGGCGATCTCGCGTTTGCCGGCTCGGCCCGGATTATCGGCAACAAAGGCGAGAATGTCCTCGCGTGAGGGCATCTCGCCGGGAACCTTCGCGTGTTTTCGTTTTGTATGCTTGCGCGTATTGATCCGTTTCGCGTTCAAGACGCGTCATCCCACGGAACGTCTTCGGACGATGCGTCGACCTCCGCCTTTTTCGAGGACTTGGCGGTCGTCTTCTTTGCGGCTGATTTGGCCTTTCCGTTTGCGGACGAGGCCTTTTTTGTTATCGACTTTTTGGCGGCCGCTTTCTTCTTTCCGCCGCCTTTTGCTGCCTTTGCTGCAATCAGTTCAAGAGCCTGCTCAAGGGTCACCGCCTTGGGATCGCTGTCCCGCGGCAGGGTTGCATTGATCTTGCCGTGTTTCACGTAAGGCCCGTAGCGGCCGTCATAGACGTTGACCGGTCCGCCTTCGTCGGGATGCTCGCCAAGCTCCTTCAGCGGCGTTGCGGCCGCACCTCTGCGTCCGCCGCCCTTGGCGCGTTTTTCCGCAAGTGCATCCACCGCCCGGTTGATTCCGACGGAAAAGACCTCATCCGGGGTGGAGAGGTTGGCATACGTTCCCTCATGCAGGACAAACGGTCCGTAGCGGCCGATCCCGGCCGTGATCATCTTGCCGTCTTCCGGATGGAGACCGACCTCGCGCGGCAGTGAGAGCAACTGCAGGGCCTTTTCCAGATCCATGTCCGGAGCGGACCAGCCTTTGGGCAGGGAGGCGCGCTTGGGCTTGGCTTCTTCCCCGAGCTGGACATAGGGTCCGAAGCGACCGTTGCGCAGCGACACATCCTGTCCCGTTTCCGGATCGGTGCCGAGCACCTTCGGACCTTCGTCCGCGTCACCGTCTTCACCGTTCGGCTTGCCGAGCTGACGGGTAAAGCCGCATTCCGGATAATTCGAACAGCCGATGAAAGCACCCCAGCGGCTGACCTTCAGCGACAGCTGACCGGTATCGCAACTCGGGCACTTGCGGGGATCGCTTCCGTCTTCTTTTGGCGGGAAGATATGCGGTCCGAGCAATTCGTTGAGAGAGTCGATGACTTCGGCAACACGCAGATCCTTGATGTCGTCCACCGAGCCTGAAAAACTCGTCCAGAAATCACGCAGCACATCAAGCCAGGAAAGCTCTCCGGCTGAGATCTTGTCGAGCTGTTCCTCGAGGCTGGCCGTGAAATCGAACTCGATATAGCGCCGGAAGAAACTCTCCAAAAACGCGGTGACGATCCGTCCCTTGTCCTGGGGAACCAGCTGTTTCTTTTCAAGCTCGACATAGTCCCGGTCGCGCAGGGTCTGAAGCGTGGAGGCATAGGTCGACGGGCGTCCGATCCCCAGCTCTTCCATCTTCTTGACGAGGCTGGCTTCGGTGTAGCGCGGCGGCGGCGTGGTAAAGTGCTGGTTTGCCTCGATCGGGTCCGATGATCCATCCACCGAAGTTGCGACAAGGGTTGCACCATTGTCGACGGCGGGCAGGCGTCTCGAGTTTTCGTCTTCCTCGTCGTCGCGTCCTTCCTGGTAGAGCGCGAGAAAACCGTCGAACCGGACCACGGAACCGGTCGCTCTCAGGTTGGCATTCTTTCCCGAGCCGCTGGCGACAATCTCGATCGTTGTGCGCTCCAGAACGGCGGACTCCATTTGGGAGGCCATCGTGCGTTTCCAGATCAGCTCATAGAGTCGCGCCTGGTCGGGATCGAGAAACTTGGCGACGTCCTTCGGCCGCCTGGCAAGGTCCGTCGGGCGGATAGCCTCGTGCGCTTCCTGGGCGTTCTTCGCCTTGGAAGAATAGGCGCGGGGCTTTTCGGGCACATACTTGTCGCCGAAATCCTGTGCGATCACGCTGCGCGCGGCGGCAATCGCCTCACCGGCAATCTGGACACCGTCCGTTCTCATGTAGGTAATGAGACCGGAGGTTTCCCCGCCGATGGAGATGCCTTCGTAAAGCTTCTGGGCCACCTGCATCGTTCTCGAAGCGGCAAAGCCGAGCTTGCGCGAGGCCTCCTGCTGCAGGGTTGATGTCGTGAACGGAGCAGCCGGATTGCGCTTTGCCGGTTTCGACGCAACGCTGTCGACCGTGAAACTCGCGGTTTCGAGCATCGACTTGATCGTCGTCGCTTCTGCCTCGTTCTTGATGTCGTGGCGACCGATCTTGCGGCCCTCGAAGCCCGTCACACCAGCCTGGAACGTGTCCCCGGCCGGGGTCTTCATGTTTGCGAAGATTGACCAGTATTCCTGGGGCTCGAAGATCTCGATCTCCATTTCACGGTCGCAGATCAGGCGGAGCGCCACCGACTGCACGCGTCCGGCGGACCGGGCGCCCGGCAGCTTGCGCCACAGGACGGGAGAGAGCGTGAACCCCACAAGATAATCAAGTGCGCGGCGGGCAAGATAGGCATCGACCAGGGGACCATCCAGCTGGCGCGGATTGTCCATCGCCTCAAGGATCGCCTTCTTGGTGATCGCGTTGAAAACCACGCGCTCAATCTGCTTGTCTTTCAACACGCGTTTTTTCTGCAGCACCTCCAGAACGTGCCAGGAAATCGCTTCTCCCTCGCGGTCGGGGTCGGTCGCGAGGATCAGGCGATCGGCTTCCTTGACCGCGTTGGCGATTTCCGAGAGCCGTTTCTGGGACTTGCTGTCCACCTGCCAGCTCATGGCGAAATTTTCATCGGGCAGAACCGAGCCGTCTTTGGGAGGCAGATCGCGTACATGTCCGTAAGAGGCCAGGACCGTGTAATCGGTGCCGAGATATTTGTTGATCGTCTTGGCTTTCGCCGGCGATTCCACAATAACGACGTTCATTCTTACCCAAATAATTTTGCCGGAAACGGAGCCCCCGCCCGGTGGAGAAGGAGAATTAAGGTGCGCAGACGATCACGGATCATGCGCCGCCTGTCAAATGGACCTTTGCGCGTCCGGGGTCAAGTGACCTCGCATTCGTCATAGTTTTCCACGGTTGAGTTGCCCACAGGGCATACACGCCTTAACTGCCCGAACACATGGCCGATCGGAACACGATTATCCCATGATCAGTGAAATCCTGTGCCCGGTGTGGCGCTCGAGCCGTCCGGCAAGCTCGAGTTCCAGCAGCACGACACTCACTGTTCGCGCATCGGCCTCGACAAAACGGATCAGTTCGTCGAGTTCCATCGGCGCCGGACCGAGTGCTTCCATGATCCTGGATCTCATGCCATCCACCGGCTCCTCCGGGTCTGCGTCCGGCCGTGGAGCGGGTTCTGCCAGCCCGCGAAAAAGCGGCAAGGCCGATCCGGTTTGTCCGGCCAACCCTTCCAGAACATCCCGAGCCGATCTTGCAAGGGTCGCGCCGTCACGGATCAGTCCGTTCGCGCCTTCCGACCGCGGGTCAAGAGGCGAGCCCGGCACCGCGTAGATGTCCCGGTTCTGTTCGAGCGCGTAGCGCGCAGTGTGCAGAGAACCCGACGCCTTGGCAGCCTCTATCACCACGACGGCGAGCGACACGCCTGAAATCAGACGGTTGCGCCTCGGAAAGTCCCTTCCGCGCGGTTTCCATCCAAACGGCATTTCACTGATGGCCGCACCTCCGGCGGCCAGGATTGCCGCAAGAAGACGGTCATGCTCGGGCGGATAAAGAACATTCAATCCGCCGGCAAACACGGCGAGCGTACCTGTCTGCAACGCCGCGTCATGTGCTGCGGCGTCGATGCCGCGCGCAAGGCCGGAGGCAATCGCAAATCCCTGTGCGCCAAGATCGCGGGCAAATCCGGCTGCGAGTTTGCGCCCGGAAAGAGACGCGTTGCGGGCACCGACAATTGCCGCCATTTGCGGATTGGCGGTGACCTTGCCCCCCTTGACCGAAAGCAGCGGGGGCGGACTGTCGATGTGCTTCAGATGAGGCGGGTAGTCGGCTTCGCCGAGGGCCACAAGGCGGGCATCGAAGCGCCGATGGGCCTCAAGTTCTTCGATTGCATCCTGTTCGGGACACAGGCGATAGCTTTTCTTGCCGCCCCGCCTTGAAAGCGCGGGCAGCATTTCAAGCGCCCTTTCAGCGGAACCGGCATGGTTCAACAGGTCGCGGAAAGTTGCCGGGCCTATGTTTTCGGATCGTATTAAACGCAGCCAAGCCAGACGCTGATCCTCGGTGAGGCTCAGTGTTTTATCGGGTTGGCTCGCGTTCATTTCCCTCCGCTGCTTGTATCAGGTTCGCCGGCCGGTGCCGGTTTGGATTTGGATCCGATCCGGCTCTCGTCACCTCGCAGCAATCTGCCGATATTCTCGTGATGCTTGATCCAGAGGAGGACGGTCATGAAGAGCGTCATTTCTGCAAGCTGAAAACGGCTCAGAACGAGATAGAGCAGAACCGGGGTCACAAGGCTCGCCGTCAATGCCGAGAGGGAAGAGTAGCGGAACAGGACCGCCATGCCGACCCAGATGCCGACGAAGATCAGGGCGGCCGGCCAGTACAGCCCGAGCAGGATGCCGATATAGGTCGCGACACCCTTGCCGCCCTTGAATTTGAGCCAGACCGGAAAGAGATGACCGAGAAACGCGCCAAGTCCGGCAACGAGAGCCATGTCCTGGCCGTAAAACGCGTTCGCCACCAAAACCGCGACGGTCCCCTTCAGCCCGTCTCCGAGCAGGGTCGCTGCGGCGAGCGACTTCCTGCCGGTTCGAAGAACATTTGTTGTGCCGATGTTGCCGGAACCGATGTTGCGGATGTCACCGAGGCCAGCCATCCGCGTGACGACAAGCCCGAAGGGGATCGAGCCCAGCAGATAGCCGAACGCAAGCGCGGCAAGGTAGTAGGGCCAGGCGAATTCCCAGCTGATCGGATCAGGCACGCGAATCTTCTCCCTTTCGCGCTTTGGCAAATTTCTGCGGCACTGTAACCGGCTGTCGGTGCGGATCAAGTCCCGAGATCGCGTGCGCCGCGCAACAGGTTTGTCGCGGTGGGTGGCATCGGCTGCTTGCCGTCCACTAAAGGTAGGCGTTGCCCATCACCCTTTCAGTTTGTATTTCTCCGCCTTGACGACAAGCGAACCGAACGGCGCCTTGATGCTTGCCCTGAGCGGTACAAGGTAGGGTTTATCGCCAACCGGCGCCAGCCAGATTTCCATTGACTTGTTCTTGGCAAGCTCCTGGATTGTCTTGCGCTTCGGACGATGCCCGGAAACCGGTTCATACCGGGCTCGGCACACAAGCACGTCGCCCTTGAAGCGGCCGTCAGACGTCTTGGCCTGCCGCTTCGACTTGTAGCTCAGGTGGACATTATAGCGTTCCTTGCCGTCGAAAAGTTCCAGCGTTCGGTTGCAGCTTTCCGGGGCGAGGCCCTTGGGTGCAGGAAAAACCGCTGCTGTCAGCGGGTCCAGAACATTCTTTAGATGATCGGATGTGACTTTGATCCGTTGGTTCATGCGGTCCTGCGGCGGGTTCACGGCGACTTTCTTGACGGTTCCCTTGCGCATTTGCATTGAGACGGTCCCGTTTTCGTCGTCGCTTTTGACTTTCAGGGCAAACTTGTTTGGTTGGAGCTTGCCGCGGGAGATGTCGCCGCGCACGTTCACCGACCCTTTTCCGTCCGACACGAGTTTGCCGAATGCTGCGGTTCCGCCGTCCGCGTCAATGGAGTAGGAACCGTCGTCGAAGTCGACGGACATGACGCCGGAACCGATCGGAAGTCCGACTGCGAAAAGCTTGTATTTCATGTAAAGATCGGCTGCCTGGGCCGGTCCGCCCGCGACCGCGGCCGCAAGAAGTATCAGGTAAAAGAGACGCATAAGATGATCCACTGGTTCCGTAGGATAGGCGCTGCGCGAACGAAAGCACCGCAGGTAACTGCATTGGATCGAACACTAATTCACCTGAACGCAGTCTGAATGCCCTAGGTGATGGACCCCTAAATGAGATTGTAATGGTTTGAGGCGGCTTGGTTCTCCTCAAGGCGCGGGCGCGCAGGAAATGTCCCTCAGTTTCAAGCCTCTCGCAACGCCGAGGAGGCGCAAGCCGGTAAAATCCGAAGGACATGGAAATGGCGTCACCCCGTGGCGTCAGCGTGCTTGACCGGGCAGAAAGCCCGCTCCGCACACGCTTCCTGACGGGATTTCGCCATTTCGCATGCCATTGCAGTGTCATTTATGGGTCCATCACCTAGGGCAAGGTCTCGTCGCCGCGCCTCAGGAATGGGCGAACACCGTCTTGCCTGCGACGACCGTGCGCAGAACCCGTCCCGAGAAGCGCGCATCCTCGAACGGCGAATTCTTGGAATGCGACCGGATGGCGCTTTTTTCCAGCACCCACGGGCGGTCCGGGTCGAACACGGCGATATCCGCAGGTGCGCCCTTGGACAAACGGCCGGTTTCCAGTCCGAGCCGGTCAGCCGGCTTGTGTGTCATTGCGCCCAACAGGGTGACAAGGTCAACCTGCTCGGAGTGAAACAGCCGCAGGGCCGCCGCCAACATTGTTTCAAGACCGATCGCGCCGTCTTCCGCTTCTGCCCAGGGGTGGCGCTTCGTTTCGACGTCCTGCGGATCGTGGTTGGAACAGATGATGTCGATAGTGCCGTCGGCAATTGCAGCGATCATCGCTTCACGGTCATCCTCGTCGCGAAGGGGAGGCGACATCTTGAAGAACGTCCTGTAAGCGCCGATGTCGTTCTCGTTGTGGGTGAGGTGGTTGATCGAAATCCCGGCGGTGATGTCCAGTCCCCGTTTCTTGCCCGTACGGATCACGTCAGCGCTGTCGGACGTCGAGATAAGGTTTGCGTGGTACTTGCCCTTGGACATGCCCACGAGACGCAGATCCCGCTCCAGCATGATGATCTCGGCTTCTCGCGGCACCCCGGAAAGACCTTTCCAGCTTGCATTCAGGCCCGCATTCATCACGCCTCCGGCCAGGTCCGGATCCTCGGTATGGTGGATGACAAGAGCGTCGAAGTCGCGCGCGTATGTCATCATGCGGCGCATGACCTGCGCGTTCTCCACCGACCTGTGTCCGTTCGTGAAAGCGACCGCACCGGCCTCTTTCAGTAGGCCGATCTCCGCCATCTCGGTGCCGTTCAGTCCCTTTGTCAAGGCGGCAAGTGGATGAACATTGACGACGGCCGTATCCCTCGCTCGGCGGAGGATGAAGTCGACCAGGGCCGGATCGTCGATAACCGGATCGGTATCGGGCATCGTGCAGATTGTGGTGACGCCGCCGGCGGCGGCCGCCTGTGACGCGCTCGCGAGCGTTTCACGATGCTCGGCACCGGGCTCTCCGACGGAAACGCACATGTCAATCAGGCCGGGACAGGCAATTGCTCCCTTGCAATCGACGATCTCCGCACCGTAGGGCGCACCCTGGTTGGCTGCTTCCGGACCTGCTGCCAGAATGGTGCCGTCCACAATGATGATCGAGCCCGGAGCATCCAACTCGCGAGCGGGATCAATTACCCTGGCGTTGGAAAGAACCAGCGGTCTGGGAGTATCGAGTGCCACAGGCTTTTCCTCTATTGATTGGGGAGATTGGCGGCCAGGGCCTCGAGGATCGCCATCCTGACGGCGACACCCATTTCAACCTGTTCCCTGATCAGGCTTTGAGGACCGTCGGCGATCGAGGCGTCTATTTCAACGCCCCGATTCATCGGGCCGGGGTGCATGACCAGAACATCGTTTCTTGCAACGGAGAGTTTTTCAGCGTCAAGACCGTAATAGCGATAGTACTCGCGTACCGAGGGGACGAAAGCGCCATTCATCCGTTCCCGCTGCAGCCGCAGCATCATGACGATGTCCGCATCCTTCAGTCCGGCGCGCATGTCGTTGAAGACTTCGACACCCATCTTCGCGATCCCGGAGGGCAACAGCGTCGTAGGTGCCACGACACGCACCCGCGCGCCGAGGGCGTTCAGGAGAATGATATTGGATCGGGCGACGCGCGAGTGCGCGATGTCTCCGCAAATGGCCACCGTCAGCCGGGCGATCTTGCCCTTGTGGCGCCGGATCGTGAGCGCGTCGAGAAGCGCCTGGGTCGGGTGCTCATGCGGTCCGTCGCCGGCATTGACGACCGAGCAGCCAACCTTGCGTGCCAGAAGGTGAACAGCGCCCGCAGCATGATGCCGGACCACCAGAAGATCCGGATGCATGGCATTGAGCGTTGCCGCCGTGTCGATCAGCGTTTCCCCCTTTTTCACCGAGGACTGGGACACGGCCATGTTCATGACGTCTGCGCCAAGCCGTTTGCCGGCAAGTTCGAAGGAACTCTGCGTGCGCGTGGAATTTTCGAAAAAGAGGTTGATCTGGGTCCGGCCCTCAAGCACCTGCTTGCGCTTGGTGACCTGCCGCGAAACCTCGACGGCTTCTTCGGCACGGTCCAGAAGGCCCAGAATTTCATGGGGGTGAAGCCCTTCAATGCCCAGCAGATGGCGATGGGGGTAGGGGCTGTCTCGATGGGTGTCTTTCGCGGTCATCGAGACCATCCCTATAGGGGGAATCGGCAATGTGCACAAGGCACGAATTCAACTCATGCCCGATGTCCACATGGGCGGGTGGTTCATCGGGGTTGCAAGGCGATTGTTACGCGACGCGTCAATCCTGGCTGGACATGAAGCCAAGGCGATCCAGAAAACCCTGCAGGATGAAGGCGGCGGCCATCTTGTCGACGACATCTGCACGCTTCGCACGGCTGGAATCGGCCTCCAGCAGCGTCCGCGTGACAGCGGCGGTCGACAGGCGCTCATCCCAGTACGTGATCGGAAGCTCGGTTTTCTGGGACAGGTTGCGGGCAAAGGCGCGCGTTGCCTGGGCGCGCGGGCCTTCGCTCCCGTCCATGTTCAGCGGCAGTCCAAGGACGATGCCGCCGACATTCTGTTTAGCGCAGACTGCAAGCAATTGCTCGGCATCGATCGTGAATTTCTTTCTGCGGATCGTATCCATTGGAGACGCAATACCGCGCCCGATGTCCGACAGTGCAAGACCGATGGTCTTGGTGCCGAGATCGAGCCCGATCAATCGGCTGTTGCTGGGCAGCGCCGATACGAAGTCTTCGATGGAAAGTGCGGGATCATTTGCCATTGGCGCGCTTTATCAGGACCGGGGTGAAAAGACCAGTTGGAACTGCCTATCGAAACCGCCGCCGGCAACAACCCTTTCTTGCACAAATGGGACCAGCGTCTAAACTTGAATTGCCAAAAGCGTTTGTGCTGGAGATTTAGATGAAACTCACCTGGTACGGTCATTCTGCCTTCAAGCTCGAATTCGCAGAAACCTCCATCATGTTCGATCCGTTCTTGAGCGGAAATCCGTCGTTTCCGGACAGTCTTGCGGTTGATCAGGTCACCGAGGGCGTGACGCATGTGGTGCTGACACATGGTCACGACGACCACATTGGAGATGCGATAGAGATCCTCAAACGGAACGGCGCTCAGCTGATTTCGAACTTCGAAATCTGCATGTGGGCGGGTAGGCAGGGTGTTGAAAACATCAACCCGATGAATTCCGGTGGCATGGTCGATACCGGAGCTTTCAAGGTGGCGCTGACGCGGGCCGATCATTCCTCGTCGAAGCAGACGGACGGGGAGGCGATCTATCTCGGCAATCCGCACGGTGTCATCATCGAAGTTCCGGGGAAGAAGGTGCTCTATCACATGGGAGACACTGACATATTCTCCGATATGGCGCTGATCAACGAGATCTATCGGCCCAAGATCGGAATCGTTCCGGTTGGTGACCGTTTCACGATGGGCGGTCGGGCTGCTGCCCTGGCCTGCACGAAGTTTTTCGATTTCGACACGATCGTGCCTTGTCATTTCGGGACATTTCCGATCATCGACCAATCGGCCGAGGCATTCGAAACCGCCATGGGGCCGGAAGCGGCGAAGGTGAACACATTGACGCCGGGTGCGAGCATCGAGGTATGAACAGGGAAATTTGCCGGGACCGCTCACGGTGCTTTGGAACTCTGGCTGCGTGCTTTGTGATGCTCGCGTTTGTAACCGGTTGGCCCGCATATGCAACCGAGGCAACGGCGATACCAGCGGAAAAACCGGCCGCCCCTTCCGCGGTTGCGGCACCGGAAACCGGTTCATCGCAGGAACCCTATGAAAAGGTGCATGAAGTCTTTTCCGGCAATCGGACCATCGCTGGCGAGAAGATCACTTTTCCGCAGAAGAATGCGTCGGTAAGAGCAATCGTCGTGACACTGGAACCAGGTGAGACGACGGCCTGGCATCAGCACGGCGCGCCGCTCTTTGCCTACATTCTGCAAGGTGAAGTCACCGTTTTCTACGAAGGGATCGGCGACAAGGTCATTCGGCAGGGAGAAGGCGTGATGGAAGCCATGGCCGTGACGCACCAGGGACGGAACACGTCCGATGGCGAAACGCGCATCCTCGCCGTTTTCCTGCTGGGAGATGGCAGGGCTGCCGTTGTCCCTGAGGAAGCGCCTGCAACAAGCCTTCAATAAGACCGGCAGCAGCCGATCTGCGCAGGATGATCACACCGGACAGGACGGGTGTTTTCACTGCGCAATGCTCTGCGCCGTCCCCGCGGCGTGAAAACACCCGCAAACGAGACTTAAGCACTGTTCGGAGATGCCGATATCGTCTGTCTCGTCCGTGTTTTTACATAAGAGCGAAGGCGATTATTTGCTTTCTTAGAGAAACATGAAAAATTACTAATGTGAATCAGCGCTTTATGAAAAAAAATTCACAAGTAATTCCAGTTTCGCAGCTTATCTCTCTTTAGGAACGCGCCGGGCAGAAGGATGTGGTCCAACTCGGGCGCAGGCAACCAGGAGAATACGCTCGTGCACTTGGTCAAGTCGGACAGTCTCATTGAACGCGGTCTGGACGCTGCGAACTACAATATTTTTGAACAGAACAGGATCTGGGCGCGTTACGCGACCGAAAAGCCTAACGTCGCTGCAAGCCTTATGCGAACGATCCGGGCAATCCACATGAGGATGAAGGAAGAGAGGGACCTGTCCGCTCTGTCGGTCGGCGCTGGAAACGAACCGCAATTCCGTATACTCCAGGCCGCATTTCAAAAAGGTCTCTGGCTCTACGATGTTGATGGAGCAGCCCTGGCAACACTTCAGGAGCGCCAGACACGCCAACTGCTGGAAAACGTGCACCTCGTACAGGGTGACTACACGATCGATTTTCGCGACCGGGCCGCTGCGGGACGTGCCCGCGAAGCGCTGCTTGACGGTAGCAGGCAGGATCTCACCACCCTCCATCACAGCCTTTATTATTCAAATGCGGCCACCTGGCCCGGGCTGATGAAGGCGCTCTACGATGAGGTTCTGGCCCCAAACGGAGCGATTCACACGGTCATGATGTCAGCTCGGGAAACACGGCCTTACACGACCACGTGGCTGTACAACTTCTTTGCCAACAGGTTCTTCGGTGCTTCGACGGATCAGGATCTGCTCGGGCTCAGGCAGGAGCTATGCGACGTCTACTCCCTGAAGGATTGTGAAATCTGCACGGAGACGCGGCAGGTCCAGTTCTGGTCGGACGATTTCGATCTCTTCATGGCAGTGGTTTGGATGATCCTTCTCTATCCGCATGCACATAACTATACCTTGGAGCAGCGGATCGAGATCACCGAGTTTGTCATTGAGAATTTCTGGATCCCGAAAAGGCCGCTCGTTCAAACCCAGGACTATGTCACGGTGCACAAGCTTGGCCCATCACGAGCGGCGACTGTCTACCATCGCAGATACTGATCGCCGATGTGCCGACGCGGAGCAGAACCAGCCAGGAAAGTCATAGCCTGCGGACCAGCCCGCTTCTCGTGATCACAGGCCGAGGCGCAGGTGCGTATCCGCGCGCCTCCATTCCCTAAAGCTTGTTCAAGAGGGCAGGGGTCGGCCAGGCGTCTGCCGGCATGCCGAGCTTTTGCTGCATGTCCTGGACGGCACCGCGGGTTCCGGCTCCCAGGATGCCGTCGATCTTGCCGACGTCGTATCCTCTGCTTTGAAGCTTCGTCTGCAACTGCTTCATCTGGGCATCGTTCAGCCCCTGATCGGGGTTTCCAGCGTTGTAGCGTGGCGCGCCTGCAAGACGGGTTGCGAAATAGGCGGCGGACGTCGTGTAAATGAGCGACTGGTTCCATTCCAGGTAGATGTCGAAATTCGGATAGGCAAGGAACGCCGGCCCCTTGCGGCCTTGCGGAAGAAGCAGTGAGGCAGGCAGGTTGGGCGAGATCTGGCCCCAGCGCGGCTGAACGCCGAGCGCGGCCCATTGCGCGCCAGTCTTTGTCTTGCCGAGCCCCGTCTCAAACCAGTTCAGGTTCTGCGGCACCGTGACTTCCTGCAGCCAGGGTTCGCCCTGACGCCAACCAAGATGATTGATGAATGCGCCGGCGGTCAGGATTGCATCCGAGGCGCTCTGCTTCAGCTTGACATGTCCGTCGCCATCGCCATCGCGGCCGAATTTGATGATGTCTTCGGGCAGCATCTGTACCATGCCGATTTCACCGGCCCAGGCCCCGGTGGTCCCCTGGGGGTCGAGATCCCCGTTTTGCACCATTTCGATGGCAGCGATCAGTTGCGGACGGAAAAGCTCCGGCCTCCGGCAGTCATGGGCCAGCGTTGCCAGGGCATTGACCGTGTTGAAGTCGCCCTGAACCGCACCGAAATCGGTCTCCAGTGCCCAGAAAGCAGTGATGACCGGTGCCGGAATACCGTATTCGTTCTCCGTTCGCTGGAAGATGGCGGCATGTTTCTTCATGTTTGCCGCACCATTCTTCATGCGGTAGCTGGAGATGACCCGCTTGGAGAAGTCGAGGAAGGTCATCTTGAAAACGCCCTGGGCGCGGTCGCGCGACAGAACCTTCCGATCTATCTGGGCGCGCGCAAGGGTCCGGTCTGCCGCTTCTGCAGAAAGTCCCTTGGCAACGGCTTCCTGTTTGACACCGGCAAGGAACTGCCCGAAGTCACCGCCGCATTGTTGGGCCGATGCGGCGGACGTGAGAAGGCAAACGCCTGCGACGATACCGGTCGCAAAGGTGAGTGCGAAATTCTTGCGGCGGGTCATGGATGATCCTGTTGTTGCGATGTTGCGGCCAGATCCAGGTCGTCTGAAACTCTGGCGTAGTTGACTTCGCTTCGCCGACAACGTCAACCGGAACGGCAGGCGAAGACAGGGTCATCCACGGACAGAACGTGTTGGAGGGGCGTTACTGGCAACCGCCGAAGTCCGACCCCACCATGATACCGCCTTCCGGGCTGCGTCGGAGTGGAGCGTTGACACGTGCCGATGAACGGCAATTGGACGACGGAGCCTGAAGATTGGGTGCCGGCGCGTAGGCCGGGTCGCCGTAGTAGGGGGCGGCGTTGACACCGGACGTCTGCTGAAGGCACATCTGGTAGGCCGTGTCATAGAGCGCCTGCCAGCCACCGGGCATGGACCCCATGTTGTTCAGGACACCAAGGGCCCCGCCGGCGCGCGCTCCGCGCGCGACGCCCGAGCGCCCCGCCCAGGCACCGCCGACGACCGCGCCCGCCATTCCACCTGACACCGCGTCTCCGACAACATCGCCGTTGCCGACATAGGAATTGGCGTAGTCTGTTGCATAGACCACGCAATCGGTGCCATCTGCCAAAGCAGCGAGAGGGGTGCCGATCACCAATGCGAAGCCGAAAACGCAGCCGGTTATCCTGTGCCGATGAAACATGTCTGGTCTCCCGTTGGCAGAACAATCGGGACTAGGTAACGGACTCACAAATGAGGCCGTCAACCCGGGCAGGCCTCGTTGCCAGGACACCTGCACACGCCCTTGTTGCCGGAATTCTGCTAGACCAGCCTATGTCACCCGCCTTAACAACTCTCTACTCAGGTCGTTTCGATTTGAAGCTCATTGCGCGGTGCGCTTGACAAATCTCTGGCCGACAAACCCCGTTTTTCCGTCATATTCGACACCGCACCACCATTTGCCGCATTCATTGAAGCTGATGGTGGTGTTGCCTGGAATGACGGCGATGATTTCGCTGTTCTTCTGTTCGGATAGGCGCATGTTGACGGAGGCCGTTGTCTTGCCTGAATTGGCATATGCGCCGATGCCCTGCACGGGCCCGCTTTCAACCGGTGTCACGTCGGCTGTGGCTTGACCCGCAGCAACTTCAGGACTGTTGTTCGCTGCAACCGCACCTTCATCCGGCACAGCGGTCGCTTGGGACTGATCCGCCTGTGATGCCAGCAAGGCATATGCCGGTGTGGTAAGGTCGGCGGTGGGAGCGGAAACGGGGTCGGGATCGCTCGGCCGGTCGTTTGCGGTTGTCACCTGATCAGGCGATGCTTGCGGATAGACCGGAGCAGCGGCACCTTCATCGGCCACCGCCGGAGCCGGGGACGCGCCCGTATTTCCGGAGGCAAACGCGACCCTCAACCGGTTTTTCGCATCTGCGATCTGTGCCGGTGTGGCCGCATTGAACGGTTCGGTCTGCGCGGCACGTGTGGGGGCACCCACGGTTTCCACATTATCGGTCACCGCACCTTGGACGGTGGACGCCTGCGGCGGGTCCGTGACGATCAACTGGGTCGCAACAGGACGGGTTTCAGGCTCGTCCGCGGCCATCATGTCCGGCAGGCCGAGCGCGAGAGCAGTACCTCCTGCCACGCCGACCAGCAACGCGGCAGCCACCAGGTGTCTAACGCGCGGCCTGCTCGGCTGTTTGCCTGTGCCTCGTGGTGCCTGCGGATTTTTTTCCGCGGACCGTTTGACGACATCTGCAAGTTTCTCGGCGTCGTCCGACTTGCGCAGAACACCCGGGATCTCGAACGGCACGTCCTGCGGTTCTGCGTTCATGGTCGGTTTTCGCAGGTCGATATCGTCTTCCCTGTCGGCAGCGGCATGCAATCGCAGGATTTTCGAAGCAAGTTCGCCAGGGTCAATTTTCCTGAGCGACTTTCGAAATTCGCCGCTTGAATGGGCGCCGCTGATGACCTTGAAATCGCGTCTCGCCGAAAGGTCTTTTCCGGTCTTTTTGCCCGGATCTGGCTGAATGGCGCATGATTTGGCTGGCGCGGTTACTGGATACATCTGGCCCTCCTGTTGATGCGGTTCGGGCACGCGCGAGGCGGTCACCTGGAATGAGTAAGGTGGCATTAACCTTTGTTAATGCGTCCGGATACGGGCCGGATTGCGGCGAGACTGGGGAATTTGCCGTAAATTTTGACGAGCTTGTGATCCGGAAAGCGAGCGGGGCTGGAGCGTTTGCAAATGCATAACCTGTCTTTGCCATGCTTGAATGAGCATCGGCATGTAGAGATTCGGTGCAGGACGCGAAGCACGTATCGATGAACGGACGGGAAACGATGAAACGCTGGGTGATCTCGAAAGCTGTTGGAGCGGTGATGGGGCTGGGCGTGGTTCTGTCCGCAGCCCACGCGCAACAGCCACAACAGCAGCAGGAACTCAGGATCGGTTTCATGGCCACGCTGTCCGGTCCGGCCGCTGTCTTTGGCGAACACATGCGCGATGGATTCATGCTCGCCGTCAACCAGTCGAACGGCGCGCTTGGCGGCATGCCGACCAACGTTCTGGTGGTCGACGACAAACTCGACCCGGATCACGCAGTTACCGAGGTTACGAAACTGATCGAGGAGAACGGCATCGATCTGCTGGTCGGTGTCAATTTCTCCAAGGTGATGCTTGCGGTTCACGATCCGGTCGTCCGTTCCCGGACCTTGTTCATCGGAACAAGCTCGGGACCTGCGCCGATCGCAGGCCGCAATTGCAGCCGTTACTTCTTTTCCACCGCGGCACAGGACGATCAGGTGCACGAGACCATGGGGCGCTATGCCAGCCTGAAGGGATACCAGCAGGTGGTGACCATCGCCCCGGACTACGAGGCGGCCCGTGACGCCATCTCAGCGTTCCGGCGGCATTTCAAGGGACAGATCGCGCGCGAGATTTTCCCGAAGCTGGGACAGACGGAGTTCTCGGTCGAGTTCGACCAGATCGCGGAGATCGAACCGGATGCGATTTACGCGTTCATGCCCGGGGGAATGGGTGTGGAACTCGTCAGACAATTCCAGACCTCCGGAATAAAGGGTATTATTCCGTTCCTGTCCGCCAAGACGGTCGATGCCGTGACATTGCCTTACACAAAGGAGACGGGCGAGGGCCTGTTTTCCGCCGCACATTGGGCTCCGAACCTCGACAATCCTGCGAACAAGCGCTTTGTGCGCGAGTTCCGGCGGGCCTATAATTACGCTCCGTCGATCTATGCAGCGCAGGGCTACGACGCGGCGAAGCTGATCCATTTTGCCCTGGAACTCACCGGGGGCGCCAAGGACAGGGAAGCGATGATCTCGGCAATCAATGCCGCGCCTTTTGAGAGCGTGCGCGGGGATTTCCGGTTCAATTCCAACCAGTTTCCCATCCAGGACTTTTATCTGGTCGAAGGTGTGCGCCGGACCAGCAGGCTTTACGAGATGGAAGCCGTGGCGCGTGTGTTCGACGATGTCGGCGACGCGTTTTCAGGGTCCTGCCGGATGTGATCAGAGGGTGCAAACGTCACTGTTGCGCAATTCTGAAATCGGTAGTCCAAAAATCACGAGCAGGCATCTTGCATTCAGGACCGGGCAGTCCATATTAGGCTCATGTCCAGCACCGCACGACAGACCTCCGATCGCAAAACCCGTTCTCCGGGCCCCGGAAGACCGAGGAGTTTTGATGAGTCCGCTGCTCTGGAAGCCGCATTGCTGGTTTTCTGGCAGAACGGCTACGAGGCGACGTCGCTGGATGATCTGACTTCCGCGATGGGGCTGAGCAGATCGAGTTTCTATGCGGCCTTCGAAAGCAAACAGGCACTGTTCCACCGGGCTCTGTCGCACTACTCCCGAAACGGTTTGCAGAACTTGAAGGACGTGGCCAGCTCCGCGCACGACAATCCTGTCGACGCCATGATGCAGGCACTTTCCAATCCGCAAGGCGGCGCTAAGGGCTGCATGCTGGTCAATTGCATCACCGAACTTGCGCCGCATGATGAAGGCGTGGCCGAGATCGGGCGCCGGCATCTGGAAAGGATCGAGGAAATCTTCGCCGAGGTTCTGGACCCTGAAAACCCTGAAGCCCAGCGCGACAGGGCGCGTGCCTTGTCCTCGCTCGCGATCGGAACCCTGGCACTGAGAAAAGCCGGATATCCGGCGGATCGGATCGCCGAAACTCTGAAACAAGCAAAGGTCATTCTTCCCGCCTGACGAAGACCTCCGTCGCGCAGGAGCTTCGCATTGGACGCCACACGCATAAATATGGACTGAATGGTCCGTAATTCGAAAAATCACAGTCCCCCTGATGAAAAGGAACTGATAATGTCTGATCAAAAACTGTTCACGCCAGCGAAGGCAGGTTCGGTTGAACTTAAGAACCGCATTGTCATGGCACCCCTGACGCGCAACCGGGCGCGGGCCGAAGACGACGCCCCGTTCGAACTCCACGCAGAATATTACGGTCAGCGCGCCGGGGCAGGGTTGATCATAACCGAAGCTTCCCAGATCTCGCCGCAGGGCAAAGGCTATGCCTGGACGCCCGGCATTCATTCCGAAGCGCAGGTCGAGGGATGGAAGAAGGTAACGGATGCTGTTCACGCCAAAGGCGGCAAGATCGTCATTCAGCTCTGGCATGTCGGCCGGATTTCCCACCCGGTGCTGCAACCCGGCGGTGTCGACCCCGTCGCACCGTCCGCGATTGCTGCGAACTCCAAGACATTCGACGGCACTCAGTTTGTCGATACGCCAATGCCGCGTGCCCTCGAAGCGGAAGAGATCCCGGGCATCGTGGAAGACTATCGCAAGGCGGCCGAAAACGCGAAGAGAGCAGGTTTCGACGGTGTCGAGGTGCATGCCGCGAACGGTTACCTGATCGACCAGTTCCTGCGCGACGGATCGAATAAGCGCAAGGACGCCTATGGCGGTCCGGTGGAAAACCGGTCCCGGTTTCTCAAGGAGGTCATGGACGCGGTCGTCGCCGTCTGGGGTGGTGACAAGGTGGGTGTGCGGCTCAGCCCGTTCTCCAACGCCAACGACATTGCCGACAGCAATCCGCAGGAAACGTTCTCCCACGTGATCAGGCTGCTCAACAGCTACGGCCTGGCGTATCTCCATCTCGTCGAGGGCCAGACCGGCGGCCCACGTGATCTTCCCGAAGGCGGAGACCTCGGCAAGCTTTATGCGCTCTTCGATGGCGCACGCATGGGGAATAACGGCTATGACCGTGCCCTTGCGATCGACGCTGTTGGTTCAGACACGCTTGATCTCGTGGCCTTCGGACGCCCCTTCATCTCCAATCCCGACCTTGTCGACAGGCTGGAAAAGGATTCTCCGCTCAACGCACTCGATCCGGAGACTCTCTACGGCGGCAACGAGAAAGGCTATACGGACTACCCGACACTGGCCGAAAGCGCCGTCGCCGCACAGTAAAAACAGGTTCCTCGGGTTGCCGGGCATCCACTCTTCCAGGGCAGCCTGAAGAAAAGCCGGTGCAGGTGAACAGCCTGCACCGGCTTTTTTTGGCGGCGTTGGGCGCGCTATCCGGTTTTGCCGGTTTGAGGCGTACCCGCAATTGTCTGATCGATCTCCTCAAGCACCAGCCCGCGTGTTTCGGGTGCGAAGGTCCAGGCGTACCAGATGCCGAAGGCACAACAGGCGGCGAACATGCCGAATGTCAGCGCTTCGCCGAGACCGGCTGCCAACACCGGAAACAGGAAAACGACCAGAAAATTGCAGAGCCAGTTGGAAATGGAGGCAATCGCCATGCCTTTGCCCCTCAGGGCCAGCGGAAACAGTTCCGACATGTAGAGCCAGGGAAGCGGGCCGAGGCTGATCGCAAAGAAGAAGACGAACGAGAACAGGCCGAGAAGCGACAGCCAGGCCAGGTTGTTGTCGTTTAGCTGGAACAGAACCGCGACCAGCGCCATGCTCACGAAAGCGCCCACGAACCCGAAGATGAAAAGCGGACGGCGCCCCAGACGGTCGACAACGATCATCGCGAGGATGGTCACTGTCACATTCAGCGCGCCGATACCCATCGTTGCGACGAGCTCGTTTGCAAGACCCTCAAATCCGGCGTTTTCAAGGATGCGCGGTGCGTAGTTCATGATCACGTTGATGCCGCTGAACTGCTGCAGGAAGAACGCGAGAACCGAAAAGATCAGGAGCCCGCGCAGGGCAGGTTCCTTGAACCTGCTCCAGCTCTCCTCCGCGGGGTCTGACGGCCGGCCGCTCTCGATTTCCTCAACGATTTTGTCCAGCCTCTCGGCGCTCGCCTCAGGCTGAACGGTCTTCAGAACGTCGCGCGCCTGTTTGTCCCGGCCTGCGAGTACCAGCCAGCGCGGGCTTTCGGGGGCCTTGATGATGCCTGCCAGACAGATCATCGCCGGCACGAGGCTGAACCCGAGCATGTAGCGCCATGAACCGGTGAAGGAAAACGCCCAGTCGACGATGAACGCCGCCAGGATGCCGATCGTGATCATCAGTTGAAAGGCGGAGACAACCGCGCCGCGGATCCGGGCAGGGGCGATCTCCGCAAGGTACATCGGAGCGACAAGCGACGATGCGCCGATGGCTGCGCCGATTACCAGCCGAGCCACGGTGAGGGACCACACACTGAAGGCCAATGCCGCCGCGAGGGACCCTGCGGCAAACAGGAGCGCACAGAATGTCAGAACCGGACGCCGGCCAAACCGATCGACGGTAACGAGCGCCAGAATTGCACCGAAAATGGCACCGAACGGAACCGCGCCGGTCATGAAACCTTCGCTTTGTGCCGTGAAGACGAACTCTTTTTTCAAAAGAGGCAGGGCGCCGGAAATGACTCCCTGGTCAGTGCCGAACAGAAAGCCGAATATCGCTGCCAATAAGGCAATCAGGAATAGCAATGCGTTTCTCCCCACAACGCTGTACCACGATGTCGATCCGCGTTCGTTGCACGGGTTTTGTCATATGGTCCGCAACCTTCGCCCGACACCCTTCGCCGATGCAAGTCAAAAGATAGCTTCCCGGGAACGATTCACGGATTCTCTCGATACTGAAAGGAGTTACATGCGTCGGAAGCCACTCGGTGAAGCGGGACCGCACCTGGGGTTCGGCGTCTGTGACAATGTGCATGCAAAGCGCGACGCGGTCATGGATTTCACTGTTGCGGGAGGGCGGAACCCTGTCGAAGCACGAAAGAACCAGGTCACCTACGCAAAAATGACCACAATCCGGGCAGCGGACGTGGTGTGCATGCGGATCGAAATTCATAAATTAATCTGATTTAATTAACAGTCGAGGGTTTGAGAAAAAATTCACGGCCACTTTATCTGTTTCAGAGCAGTTTTCGCTGTTTTCCGTGTTGATTAATTCGATGGCTGGGCAACCATATCTTGATCAGGCGAGCACCAAGGGAGGAAAAATGAAACAGAAACGCCTCCATCGTTCCGTGAATTTCGACACGGATGTCGACACGTTGCTTCCGACGCTCTTTTCTGCGAGCGAACAGGCGCAAAAATTTCTGGAACACGTCAAGAAGTCCGGCGGGAAGGTGAAACTCGTTCTCGAACTGGGAGGCGAGGATGATGTCTGCATGACCATGGAGGCCAGTCCCGAACTCGCGTCAATGGCAAGGGAACTCAAGCTGCAATTCAGAACTGGTCTGATTGCCGACGGGTACAACATCCGGAAAGTGGATTTTTCCAAGATCCACGGTGTTGCAGGGAATGACCTCAACAAGCTGGCCGATGCTCTCGAACTGACCGATGGGGCCAACGTGCTGGACCTGATGTGCGGCTATGGCGCAGTCAGTAGCCACATTCTGGGATATGCGAAGGACAACGGTAAGTCCGTGCGGTTGAGCATGTGCGACCTGCACAAGGTTCAACTCGACCGGATACCGGATGACGTGCGTTCGTCGGTTGAAGACGTGACTGTCAGCGATGCGAGGAACCTGCCTTACCTTGACGGGAAGTTCGACGCGGTGGTCATCAAGATGGGGCTTCACGAGGTGCCCCAAATCGATCAGCCACTGATTTTCCAGCAGGTTTTCCGCGTGCTGAAGCCGGGTGGGCGTTTCGTCATCTGGGAAGTCATGCCGGATACCGGTGAGCAGCAGGATGCGTTCACGGAGCAGATGCAGAAGAAGAACGAACTGGCCGGCTACGAATCCATCGTGGTTGACCGGTATTTCACCCGCGGCGAGCAAATGCCGTGGCTTTTCGAAGAGGGTGGTTTCGTCGACGTCAGACAGGTTTTTGAAGCCAACTTCCACCAGAGTACGCTTGGCCGGCTTGACAGTGAACTCGGTGGCGACCGGACGAAACTCGACGCGTTGAACGCCTTCGTGCGCAGATGCACACCCCAGTCGATCAGACCATCGGTCGACTACAAGGATGAAGGCGACAGCATTTCGATGAAAGTTCCAAATCGCATCTTTCGTGCGAAAAAGCCGGAGTAGCAACATGCCCACGCTGAAAGTATTCGTTAACGCCAAGAAACCGGTTTCGAACGCGCAACTGGACGTGTTGAATGACGTCGTGATCAAAGGACTCGAAGCGCATGGAGAACATGCCGTCGTTGCTGTCGTGCCGGATTCAACCGTCAACCTGAGTGGTTGTTACGTCGAACTGACCTGTAGGCACAAACCCAACAGGACGCTCGAAATGCGCCAGAAACTCGCGGATAAACTAGATCAGACCACACGCGAACTCTTCGAAATCGATGCGCCGGTTCGCGTTCGCATCATCATGGTTGATGAGGATCTGTTGGCCGCTGTGAACTGAGACGTCTGATAGGTCGCGTACCGCGGAAGTACCAAAAGGCGGGTTTTTACCCGCTTTTTTGCGCCGTTGCATTGCCAAGGCGGCCGCTCTACCACATATCCCGCTAACGCTAATTCTGTCAGTCGAAGTCGCCAGCTTTATGGATTCAATCACACAATTCGTTCTGGGTGCCGCCGTATCGACCGCTTGCCTTGGAAGCAAGATCGGCCCTCGAAAGGCTGCGATTGTCGGTGGGTTGCTCGGCACGCTTCCGGATCTGGACGTGTTCATCCCTTTCGACGACCCGATCGACAGTTTTGTCTACCATCGCGGCTGGTCGCACTCGATCTTCGTGCACGCGCTGGCAGCCCCGGTTGTCGGCGAGGTGCTGGTCCGGCTCTTCAAGGGACTGCGGGAACATCGCTGGCTGACCTGGGGTGCCGTTTTCCTTGTGTTCGCGACCCATGCCATGATCGACGCGATGACCGTTTACGGCACGCGAATATTCTGGCCGGTCTATCCGGACCCGGTTGGCGTTGGTTCGGTCTTCATCATCGATCCGCTCTATTCGATACCTTTGCTGATCGTGGTGATCTATGCGCTCTGCAAGAAAAACTGGACGTCACGGCTGCGCAACTGGGTCGCCGGTGCTTTGATCGCCACCACCGCGTATATGGGACTGAGCGTGGTTCTGCAGCAATATGTGCAGGGACAGGCGCGCCTTGCCTTTCAGTCCGAAGGGATTGAACCGGATGCGGTTTACGCCATCGCGGCCCCGTTCAACATCCTTCTCTGGAAGGTCATCGGACTTGAGGAAGACCGCTACGAGAACCTCTATTACTCGCTGCTCGACGGGCCTGGAGACCCTGAAATCTACGAACATCCGCGCCATCCCGAACTGGCGGCGTGCCTGTCCGATACGGCAGCCTTCCAGAAACTGGAATGGTTCAGCCGGGGATTCTTCAGAACGGAACTTGTCGGCGACAAGGTCGTGGTGTCGGACCTGCGCATGGGTCTGACGCCGGGCTATGCCTTTCGCTTTGCGATCGGCGAACTGGATGACAACGGCATCCGCCCGATCGAGCCCGAGCGGGACACGGGTCTCGAACGGATCGATTCCGATGACTGGGACTGGTTCGTGGCACGGCTGAAAGGACTTCCGAGCGTGCGTAACGCGGAAGCGAACGCCAGCGCCGTTGTTGCATCAGGTGCGCCGCGCGCCTGCGGGGCAAGCTCCGCAACGGGCTAGAGCTTCATTCCTTCGGCCCGTTTTCCGGGATCGGCAGCAGAAGCGTTTCTGCAAGCAGAGCGTCGGGATCGTGAATTTGCGGTACCTGCAGGCAATCTGCAACCTGCTCAACGGTTTCGCCCTGGTGTTCCTTGAGCGTCGCGCATATCGGGATCGCAGACTGCCGTGTGCCGCTGACTGCAACACTCATGACGTCGTGCAGCGATCCTTCGGTTTCACGCAGCGCAAGTGCAAGGTGTTTCGCAAAGAGGGAAATCGTCCGGTCTGCCGAATAGTTTGCGCTCTGGCCGTCACCGGCGGAGGAAACGAGCGCCTCCGGTCTGTCTTCATGATCGACGGAATGTCTGTCGAGCAGATGCATGTTAACGGCGTAGGAATCGTTGGTGTCGAGGATCAGGATGACCTCTGCCGCCGGGATTGTGTGAAGGATCGCCGCGAAGGCAGGCGCTGTTATCCATATGCCGTCGCTTATGGCTGACGCTGCCGTTTCCGGTTTCTCTTCGGCCCAGAATTCTAGAACGAAGCCGTTCTCTTCTTCCGTTTGATCGCCTTCAAGTTGGCCGAGCGGCAGGTTTGCATAAATGATCAGCCGGTCTTGCGCTCCAAGACGGTTGGCAAGCTCCGTCGCCTTGAGTTTCAGGGCGGAAGCGCTGGCCCCCTCGTTGATGAGAAGATGCAGGTTGTCGGGACCTGCGTCGAGGCGCGGGCTGAGCGCCTCCACGACACGTTCCAGACTGTTGTAGCAGACCTCGAGGGCCTGTGCGTTCCACGGCGGACAGTTGCCGATGCCCAGCACATGATTGTTCAGGCCGATTGTCTCTTGTGCCCTGACGTCCGGACCGTAGGCAAGACATGGCAGCAACACGCTGGCCAACGCCAGTGCGCCGAACAATCTGCGCAGTGTGCGGGAACACCTTGCGGTGTCCATCTTGGCGTTTCCGGACATTGGTCCTCCCCGGATCCCGAACGCTGGAACTCTGCTGATTCCAGGGTCAGGACCCATTCATTTGGTTGAATTTGCCCGGCAACGTCGTTGCAAATCTTTGGAAACCGGACGGTTTCCGGCAGCCTTGCGCCTCGTATCCGAACAAATTCATCCCTACCAATCCATCCAAATTAATGAGTCCTGACCCTAGTGCAAGCCTATGAAGACAATGCAAAAGCGCGCCGGAAATTCAATGGAACTCCGACGGGGTCTGTTAATCAACTTATTTTCACACCCTGTCTTCAATGAGGCGAAAGTTAAGTAACGATCGGTATTTTGGCTGCCTTACGCCTTTCAAGGAAAGGAGAGTCAATTCCGGTCAATTACTGAGTTGTTTCAGTTTTTCTACTATGTTCACGGTGTCGTCGGTGAGGGTGCCCGTATCCGCATTCCCGACGCTCGTCACCATCTGAATGAGGTCGGGCAACGTGTCCCGGCCGCCCAGATGCACCGTTCTCTTGATCAGCCGCCGGATCATGTCGTCCGGATTGCTGCTCTGGCTGGCGAGCCATTTGGAGAAAACGTAGAGGTCTTCGGCTTCAGCCGTGTGCATGTCAAACACCGATTGAAGCTGCTCCATGATGGCTTCCTGTTCGGCCCGGGAGATGCCTCCGTCGGTCTCTGCGGTCAGAACGAGGAGGGCTGCCGCCGTAACACGCGGATCGTCAACGCCTTCGCTGGCATGCTGGTTCGCGCGTGTACGAAACCCGAAGCGGCGGGCAGCCGCCTTGACCTCGTGTGTGGCGTCCAGCACGACGCGTGTCGTGTCGGCTGCCTGGCGCGCGCGGTAAAGCCAATAGGCGGCCCCGGCGACAAGGGCGATGACGACCAGCAAAGTGGGCAACGAGGGTCTCCTTCAGTTTTCGGCTCTCCGGTTAACGCCACAGATAAGAACGCGTCATGACAAAGTCACGATGCAGCTTCTATTTCCTGCCTTTGAACATGCACCAGGCGCTCGACGACATTCTCAATGATCTTGTGGCCGGCCTCCTGGTCCAGTGACATGATAGACTCCGGATGGAACTGGACGGCGGCGATGGGTTCGCTTTCATGTTCGATCGCCATGACAACACCATCTTCGGTTTCCGCCGTGACCCTGACATCGCCAGGCAGCGTCGTTCGTTTGGCGAAGAGCGAATGGTAGCGCCCGACGACGACCGGGGCGTTCAGGCCCTCAAACAGCAGGGAGTTGCCGGAGAGTTTGATCGGAGAGGGCTTGCCGTGCATCGGGATATCCAGCTGACCGAGCTCTGCTCCGAAGTATTCGGACAGCGCCTGAAGGCCGAGACAGACCCCGAAAATCGGCAGAGCGCGGGCGCGGGCCCGCCCGATGGTGGCTGCGCAGTCGAAATCCTTCGGATTGCCCGGGCCCGGTGACAGGACAACCAGGTCGGGGTCGACATCATGGAAGACGTGATCGGCGACCGGCGACCTGTAGGTCACCACATCCGCGCCCGTCTGCCTGAAATAGTTGGCAAGCGTGTGAACAAAACTGTCCTCGTGGTCCACCAGGAGGATCTTCAAACCTTTGCCGTGTTTGGTGTTTTCCGGACGAGTGGTCGCCTTGGCGGCAAGACCTGCCTCGCGCACGGCAGCCCGCATTGCCTCCGCCTTGAGTTCGGTTTCTGCCTCTTCGTCCTCCGGAACACTGTCATAAAGAAGCGTTGCCCCGGCCCGGATCTGCGCAAGACCGTCCTTGATGCGCACGGTTCTGAGTGTAAGCCCGGTGTTCATGTCGCCGTTGAACAGGACCGCACCAATGGCGCCGCCATACCAGGCGCGCGGAGATTTCTCGTGGTCCTCGATGAACTGCATCGCCCAACGCTTGGGAGCGCCGGTCACGGTGACCGCCCAGGTGTGGGAGAGGAACGCATCGAGCGCATCCATGTCCGGGCGCAGGATGCCTTCGATATGATCCACCGTGTGGATCAGCCGCGAGTACATTTCGATCTGGCGGCGTCCGATCACCTTCACCGAACCGGGCACGCAAACACGGCTCTTGTCGTTTCGGTCGACATCGGAGCACATGGTCAGCTCGGCTTCGTCCTTCGCCGAATTCAGCAGTTTGCGGATCTGGGCCTCGTCCTCGATCGCGTTTTTCCCGCGCCGGATGGTTCCGGAAATCGGGCACGTCTCAACGCGCCTGCCACCGGTCACGCGGACATACATCTCCGGCGACGCGCCGACGAGATATTCAGCGTTGCCCAGATTGAAGAAGAATGAGTATGGAGACGGATTGATCTGCGCCAGACGCCTGGAAACCGCCGACGGAGGATTGGCGCAGGGCTCATAGAACACCTGGCCGGGTACGGTTTCAAACAGGTCGCCGCGCCTGAAATAGTCCTTGGCTTCCTCGACCAGCCTTGCGTACTCACCCGGTTCGTGGTCGCCACGGCCGGGGTCGCGATTGGCGGGCACATAGGCGTGTTTCCCGCCGGTTCTTTCCAGGCCCTTGGTGGTTCGGCCGTTCACCACGAAGTCGTATTCCAGCACATAGGCGCGCTTGCCGTGGTGATCGACGATCAGGATTTCGTCGGGCAGGAACAGGACCACGTCCCTCTGGTCCTCGGGCCGTTCCAGCTTCTGCTCGATCGGCTCGAACTGAAAGGCGACGTCGTAGCCGAAGGCGCCGTAGAGCCCCAACTGATCGTCGTCGCACGCGAACAGATCCTTGAGTGCGCGCACGATCGAAAAGGTCGACGGCTGGCGGGACCGCTCTTCTTCGTTGAAGAGCCGGTCGGGCGTCTTGACCGTGAGCGTGATCCGCTCCTCGGAAGCGCTGAATGTTTCGATTACGTCATGGGATTTGAGGGCATCTGCAATGGCAGGGACCAGAACCTTGCCGCGTTCGTTCAATGCACGGATATCGACGGTTCGGTCGGCGGCTTCCAGAACGAGGGGCGGATTGACCAGCGCCATGTCCCAGCGCGTGTAGCGACCCGGATACTCGTAGGAAGACGCAAGCACAGCGCCGAGCTCGCTGTCCAGCCTGTCGATCCAGTCCGACGTGCCGGTTTCGTAGTCCGAGGGGCGCGATGTCCGCAGTATCGTGATCCCGCTCTCCGTTTCAAAGGTCTGGTCTGCCAATGCCGGCATGGTCTTTCCGTTCCCGTTTCGTCGGCCCGTTGGAAACCCGGCGGCCTCAAAATGCACCAAGGCCGCCGTCGGTATCCCGCGGCGGCCTTTGGTGCGTAGTTTTGATCCCTTCAGTGCATGATCCATCGCCGGCCGCCTATTTCGCGCCGCGCCACCACCATGCTGCTTTCAGGTTCGTTCTCATGGATTGACGCATATCTTATGAGCGCCGTGATGGCAACGGTCTATCGCTATCGCACTCTCAGGTGCTGCTTTTTTGCCCATATCCGGGATCCAGCTGCCCATATTTTTTCTCAAGTCTTGACCCGAAAACAAAGATGCTGTTTTGCAGTGCGTCAACCATTGTGGATGTATCATCGGTTCGATGGGCATTCACAATGCCGGTTCGGGTGTGATGAGGGGCAAATGGAACACTACGATCTGATCGTGATCGGCAGCGGCCCGGCGGGGCGCCGCGCTGCCATTCAGGCGGCTAAATTCGGACGCGACGTACTTGTCGTGGAAAGGGGACGCAGGGTCGGCGGTGTTTCGGTTCACACCGGTACCATCCCGTCCAAGACCTTGCGCGAGACGGTCCTGAACCTTACCGGATGGCGGGAGCGCGGGTTTTACGGCAGTTCTTACCGCGTGAAGCAGGACCTCACCGCAGCCGACCTGAGGGCGCGCCTGCACATCACCCTCAATCACGAAGTCGATGTCCTTGAACATCAGTTCTCGCGCAACAAGGTCGATACGGTTCGCGGCGAAGCCAAATTTCTGGACACGAACCTGATCGAGGTCGAGGGCGATGCCGGCGAGATCCTGAAATACTCTGCGGACAAGTATGTCATCGCCGTCGGAACAAAACCGTTCCGTCCCGACTACGTTCCCTTCGACGGCGAGTACGTGCTCGACAGTGACGAAATCCTGGATTTGAGCGAGATACCGCGGTCTATTGCTGTGATCGGGGCAGGGGTCATTGGAGTTGAATACGCGTCGATCTTTTCGGCGCTCGACGTTCACGTCACTCTGGTCGAGCCGCGCGACAGCATGCTGGATTTTCTGGACAAGGAGCTCGTTGCGGATTTCACGCATCAGCTTCGCGACCGCGGCATCGCATTGCGTTTCGGCGCCACGGTGCAGAAGATCGAGAAGCACGGGCCGGGGGACTGCGAGATCACGCTCGAAGGCGGCCGCTGTGTCCGCACCAACGTCATTCTGTTCGCGGCCGGCAGAATGGGCGCGACGCCGAAACTCCAGCTCGACAACTGCGGCTTGTCGGTCGACCACCGCGGCAGGCTGAAGGTCGATCCTTCAACGTTCCAGACCGAAGTCGGCCACATTTTTGCGGCCGGAGACGTGATCGGCTTCCCCAGCCTCGCATCGACTTCCATGGAACAGGGACGCATTGCGGCGTGTCAGGCGCTCGGTGAAACGGCATACGACCCACCGGAGTTTTTTCCCTACGGGATCTATGCGGTGCCGGAAATCTCGACGGTGGGCATGACCGAAGAGGAAATCAAGGAACGCGGCATTCCCTACGAATGTGGCGTTGCCCGCTTCAGGGAAACGTCGCGCGGGCACATCATGGGCCTCGATACCGGCATGCTCAAGATGATCTTCTCGCTGAAGACCCGGCGCCTGCTCGGGTGCCACATCGTCGGGGAAGGGGCAACGGAACTGGTGCATATCGGCCAGGCTGTTCTCAACCTGAAGGGAACCCTTGAATACTTCGTCGAGAACACGTTCAATTATCCGACGCTTGCCGAGGCCTACAAGATCGCTGCACTGGATGCCTGGAACCGGATGCCGCCGCTGGAGGAATAGTTTTTTCGGAAGCTGAAAAAAATCGTGTTTTTCCGGTCTCCAGCCAAAAACTTCTTAACGCATAGACTGTTAGGATCATCCATCGATGGTTCGTATGTTTGAAAGTTTTTGATGGCACGCACACTGCTTCTGAAAAACGCGGATGTCCTCGTCACGATGGATGGCGGCCGGCGGGAGATCGACAACGGCGGCCTGTACGCCGAAGACGGCCTGATCACCGCCGTCGGTTCGTCACACGAACTGCCCGAGACTGCCGATAAGGTCATCGATGCCTCCGGCCACATCGTCCTGCCCGGATTTGTGAACACGCATCATCATCTCAACCAGACGCTGACGCGCAATCTGCCTGCTGCCCAAAACAACAATCTGTTTCCATGGCTGCAGGCCCACTACCGGATCTGGGCGCGCACCAATCCGGATGCGTCCCGTGCGAGTGCAATGGTTGGCCTCGCGGAACTCGCCTTGTCCGGCTGCACCACGGTCTTTGACCATTCTTACCTGTTTCAGAGCGGCAACAAGGTCGACTACCAGATCGAGGCTGCACGAGACCTCGGCGTGCGTTTCCACGCCAGCCGGGGATCCATGTCGCTCGGTGAAAGCAAGGGCGGCCTTCCGCCGGACGAGTGCGTCGAAGATGAAGACGAGATCCTCAAAGACACGATTCGCGTGATCGACCGGTATCACGACGCCTCGGTCGGGGCGATGACCCGGATCGTGGTCGCACCATGTTCGCCGTTCTCCGTCTCCGAGGACCTGCTGCGGGACAGCGCCCGGCTCGCACGTGACAAGGGGGTCATGCTGCACACGCATCTGTGCGAAACGCTGGACGAGGAACGCTACACGTTGGAGCGCTTCGGCAAACGGCCCGTGGAGTGGATGGAAGGCCTGGAATGGACCGGGCCGGACGTCTGGTACGCGCACGCCATCCACGTCGTCGATGACGAAATCCGCGTGTTTTCATCGACAGGTTGCGGGGCTGCACACTGCCCATGTTCCAACATGCGCCTTGCCTCGGGCATCGCGCCGGTCAAGAAGTACATGGCCGCTGGCGTCAAGGTTGGACTTGGGGTCGATGGCTCGGCGAGCAATGATGGTTCGAACATGTTGTCGGAAGTACGCCAGGCCATGCTTCTGGCGCGCTTGAATCTCGGGCTGACGCCGCCGGACGCGCACGAACACGCGGCGCTTCCTCCCTCGCATCCGCTGCGCTCCGGCGAGTGGATGACCGCCAGGGAAGCCTTGGAACTTGCGACACTGGGTGGTGCCGCCGTCCTCGGGCGCGATGACATCGGTTCATTGGAAGCCGGCAAATGCGCCGACTTTTTCACGCTCGACCTCAATACGATCGAGTTCGCGGGTGGCTTGCATGATCCGGTCGCAGCTGTCGTTTTCTGCAGTCCCAAAGGGGCGAAGACAACCGTTGTCAATGGCAAGGTTGTTGTCGATGACGGCCATATCGTGACCCTGGATATCGACAGGATCATTGCTGAACACAACAGGTTGAGCCTGGAACTCGCTGCGGGCGTCTGATGCACCCGATCGGAACCGATGCATTTCACTCAAAAACCGGCTGGTGCTTCTGTTCTAAGGTGGGACCGCTCAGCACAGCCAGCAGTTTTCGGGCAGGGTGGCCGCCGCGACGGTTTCACCGTTGCCGATCCAGTCCATGATGCCTTTTTCAACGTTGACGACGTTGGTAAACCCTGCCTGGCCCGCGAGATATTCCGAAAGGACCTGGCTGCGCCGGCCCGTGCGGCAGATGAACACGACTTCCTGGTCCGGACCGGATACAAGCTTTTGCAATTCGGCTCCGAAATCCGGATTGACGTTTCCGTTGGCGTCGAAGAACGTGACAAGGTGGGTGCCGGGAATAACCCCGGTTTCCTTCCACTCGTCGGGGCGGCGGATGTCGATTACTGTTGAGCCTGCCGTAAGCATTTCCTTCAGTTTGTCGTTGCCGATGTCGGAGTATTTCTTGCCTTTGACGTCCAGCAGCTCGATCTCGAACTTGAGCGTGGCATTCGGCGGGATGACGCCTCCCGCGCCCTGCGCCCCATAGGCCAGGTTCGGCGGTATGATCAGTTCGCGTTTGCCGCCGACCTGCATGCCTTCGACACCTTGCTCCCAGCCCGGGATCACCCGTCTTTCGCCAAGCGTGAACGAGAACGGTGTTCCCCGGTCAACGCTTGAATCGAATTTGGTGCCATCCATGAGCCAGCCGGTATAGTGCACGACGACGGTTTCACCGACATTGGCCTCTTCCCCGGTTCCTTTCTCGATGTCGCGTATTTGCAGTTCGGATTGCGCGAGCGCCGAGGTGCTCACAAAAACCGTCACAAAAAGAGTGGTCAGCCACTTAATCATCACGCTTGATCCATAATGTCCGTAAATTGAGTTGCCCGAGGGTCGACTATCGCCCCCTGGAATGCAAGTCACGCTCTTTTAACGAACGATCACGTGAAAAGGATCACATCAATGATGCGGCGCATTGGCACATTCGGGCTCATTGCTGGCGTAACTGCCGGCCTCGGCATGCTCTCCGGAACTCCAGCGTCTGCAACGGATCTTGAGCTGACGCTTCCGATCGACTGCACCCTGGGAAGAGACTGTTTTGTTCAGAACTATGTCGATATCGATCCGGCCGACGCCGTGATGACGGCGTCCTGTGAGCGGGCGGGTTACGATGGTCACAAGGGCACGGATTTCAGGGTCCTGAACACGGGCGAAAGCGCTGACGTCATCGCCGCTGCACCCGGCATCGTCAAAGGTGTCCGGGATGAAATGCCGGACAGGCTCGTTCTTTCGGAAGACGATCGCAAGCAGGTCGGCGGCAAGGAATGCGGCAACGGCGTCGTGATCGCCCATGACGGCGGCTGGGAGACCCAGTACTGCCATCTCCGCCTCGGATCCGTGACCGTAACCGCCGGAGACCGCGTGGACCGGGGCGCCAGGCTTGGCCGCGTCGGCTATTCCGGCTTTGCCGCGTTTCCGCACGTGCATCTGTCCGTCCGCAAGAACGGTGAAATGATCGACCCCTTTCTGGGAACCGCGGAAAATGCGCGCTCCCGTCTCGAAACCTGCGAGGCGAACGGCAGCGACCCGCTTCAGTATCAGGACGCGCTCTGGCAGGCCGACATAAACAGCCTGCTGATCGACGCCGCAGGCAAGATCATCGAAACCGGCTTTGCCGACAATCCGGTAAAATCGATTGACGTTGAACGCGCAGAGGTCAAGACACCTGCGGCAGGGTCTCCCGCGTTCGTGTTCTTCGCAAGGCTGATAAATGTCCGAAATGGAGACCGGATCGCCTTGCGGCTTGTCGGTCCGCAAGGGGTTCTGGCCGAATCGGAGGGTAAACCGATTGAAGGACAGAAGGCACAGTGGGTTGCCTTCGCGGGACGCAAACTGAAACAGGAGAGCTGGCCGGCCGGAAATTATGTCGGAACGGCGATGCTGATCCGGGACGGCGAGATCATTCAGAAGGAAACATCAGTGTTGTCGCTCTGATGCAGATTTGGTGATTCTCCAGCACAGCGTTCTGACAACGCGTGTCAGTTCCGGGCGGCTTCGATCTACTTTTCACCGACCGGGTCATTGACGCTCCTGATCAACTTTCCAAGGAGCGAGGATAGCTGTTTCTGTTCAGATCCGCTCAGCCCGTCAACCGCCCTGTGCTGCATATCGACATAGTCGGGGATCATGTCCTTGACTAGCTTCAGGCCTTTTGGCGTCACACAGACCGAGAGCGCCCGGCGGTCCTCGGGATGTGGACGGCGTTCCACCAGGCCCGCTTTTTCCAGTTTGTCGACACGGGCGGTCATGCCGCCGGAACTCATCATCGTGGATCTGTAGAGCTCAGTTGGTGTGAGCTGATAGGGTGGGCCTGACCTGACAAGCGTTGCTAGCACATCGAACTCGCCGAGTTTAAGTCCGATCTCAGCATAGGCCGGAACCAGATAGTCGCGGTTCATGATCTGGGCTGCTTCGTTGAGCCGGCCGAGCAGAACCATCGGCTGCAGCTTTTCAGCGACCACCGGCACTTCCTTTTGCCATTGCCGGCTTGCCCGTTCGGCCCGGTCGATCAGCAGGTCTTCAGGGTCGCCAAAGAGATTTTTTGCCGTTCTCGAAGCGTCTTTGTCTGACTTTGTCATTTGAAACTCTAAGTTCAGGCATTCAGGACCTGTCAGCATGTCATCCACGACACCGACGGGAAACCATCGATCTTTCAGGAATTTAACCAGAGAACCTTTCCTGTTCGGAAAGGCATTGTCAATCAATTTCAAGAATCTTTGAATCAAGTATCTTGAAATAAAGATAAATAATGTTAATTGTTGCGGGTGGGGAGAAGGTCCTCGGAAAAAAGTGAGGAAGGCGCCATGACCGCTGCCGCAGAGTGTGAAGAACAGACCGATCCAGATGCCTTTGGGCCCCGGAAACAGAAAACCACCGATGCCGCCAGTTTGTTTGAGACGCCATTGGTGCTGTTGCTGGTCATCGGCACGTTACTGGCCGTTTCAACCGTGTTTGCCAAAGCGGCACCGGATCTCGGCTGGCACCCGGTCAGTTTGCTGCAATGGTCGGTTCTGGGCGGTGCTGCTGGATTGTTTGCTGTAACACGGCTGTATGGTCGGAAAAAGGGTGTTAGAGGCCCACGCAAGGCGGCGGCCGGCCGCAGTCAATTGCTTGTCTACGTCCTTGTCACAGGGGTCCTTTTCATCCTGCCAAACATGATTGCGGTTACGGCCGCGCCGAAGGTCGGCGCCGGATTTGTGGCGCTTTGTTATGCGTTTCCTCTGGTGTTGACCTACGCCTTTGCCGTTGTGCTGAAATTGCAGCGCTTTCAATTGCTCATGGTTGGTGGCGTGCTCTTCGGAGTCGCCGGCGGCGTGCTGCTCGCCATTTCGGGCAAAACTCTGACTGCAGAGGCTTCTTTGTGGTCCATATGGGCGCTGTCGATACCCGTTTTTCTGGCGGCAGGTAACATCTATCGCACACTCAAATGGCCGGACGGTGCAAAACCCGTCGACCTTGCGCTCGGAATGATGGTGGTCGGCTTTGTGGTGTTGTTTGTGTTCACCACACTTTTGGGCATTCCCGCCGCGCCGGCAGCCTGGACAGGGGAGGCGGTGACGCTGCTGGTCGCACAGATAGCGATCTTCGGCCTGCAATACGGTCTTTATTTTCGTTTGCAGCAGACCGCGGGCCCGGTCTATCTGAGCCAGATCGGATCGGTCGCGGCCGTGGTCGGACTTGCGCTCGGTTACCTGGTGTTCAACGAGATCCCGAACACGGCCAAGCTTGCTGCCGTTGTATTTGTCGGGATTGGCATCATACTCGTCACACTGGGCCAGCGGCGTCTGTTACGCAAAAAGCATTGAGCGTCAGTTCCATAGCCAGGCCGCACCGCGCACACCCGAACTGTCACCGTGAACCGCCTTGCGGATCGGCGTGTCGAATGTGTCTGAGAAGATGTAAGGGGCCATCGCGGGCGGCAGATCGGCATAGAGTTCTTCGATATTCGACATGCCGCCGCCGAGAACGAACACATCCGGATCGAGCAGGTTGGCAGACATGGCAAGAGAGCGGGCCAGGCGGCTGACATACGCGTTGTAGATCTGGTTGGCCACCGGATCGCCATCTCTCTTGAGCGCCATGATTTCATGGCCTTTGAGCAATGTGCCGGTCTGTTCCTTGTAGTCGAGCTGAAACCCGGTGCCCGAGCACCATCGGTCGATCACACCCTTGTGGCCGATCCAGCTGTCAGGCCCGGGAAACTCCTCTTCCGACAGCCAGGGCACGGTGATCGCCCCCCATTCGCCGCCTATACCGTTGGCACCCAGATGTGCCTTGGCATCGATGGCGATGCCGGAACCGCTTCCGGTCCCGATGATGATGGCATGCACAACATGCGCCCCGGCACCAGCGCCATCCGTCGCCTCGGAAACGGCCAGGCAGTTGGCATCGTTCTGAATACGGACGGGCTTGCCGACCACTCTTTCCAGGTCTTGATCGAGCGGCTTGCCGTTCATCCAGGTCGAATTTGCGTTCTTGACAAGACCCGACTTGGGCGACAGCGAACCGGGAATGCCGAGCCCGAGGGTGCCGCTTTCACCGGTTGCGGCCTCGGCGGCCTCAACCAGAAACTTCACGGCCTCAAGACATCCTTGATAGTCGTCCCGCGGGGTGTCGACGCGCTGCCGGAACAGTTCTTTGCCGTCCTGCGACAAGGCGATGATTTCAATCTTGGTGCCGCCCCAGTCTATGCCAAGCCGCATGATGTCTTTTCCCCTTGTCGCCCGCCGGCTTCAACCAACGCTTAGAATGCATCGAACGTGGTTCCGAATTCGCCGAAGCTGACGCACACAGGGCGTTCCGGTGCAGTGCGCTTCGGCTCGCCGGGTAAAAGGGCGATGTCGATAACGCAACCTGCGCCGAATGAACCCGGTGCACGTGGACTGTTGTCAGAACGGGGCTTTATTTGCCGAGAACCGGACCCAATTGCAAGGGTTGACCTGCCGAAACAAACCGAAACCCTTGGTTTTCACCACGGATCCGTCCCGTCTGCGACTGCACGAAAAAAGAGAGCCGGGCACTGCCGGCTCTCCTGATGTGTTGTCCTGCGTTGTGCTGTCGCCTCTGGCCTCAAGGGCCGGGCCGGTCGGGCAGTGGGATAAACTCTTCCGCATCGCCGGGGACCGTGTCGAAGTGGCCCTGTTTCCAGTCTTCCTTGGCCTGTTCGATCCGTTCTTTCGAAGAGGAAACAAAGTTCCACCAGATATACCGGTCACCATCCATCGGTTCGCCGCCGAGCACAACGAAGCGTGCGGGGTGGGGGCTGTTGTTCTCGATGACAAGATGATCGCCTGGCTTGAAGACGAGCAACTGGGCCGGGTCAAACGCCTGACCGGCAATCGTTATCTGACCCGAAATCGTGTAAAGGCCGCGCTCTTCCCAACCGGCATCGAGCGGAACTTTTGCGCCCGGTTCCAGGGCGATGTCCGCATAGAACATGTCGGATGCCGTCTTGACCGGGGCCGTGTGCCCGTAAAGGCTGCCGGCAATCAGTTTAACCGACGCGCCATTATCCGCGAATTCCGGCTGTTCGTCGGTGCCATGGTGTTGGAATGTCGGATCGCCTTCCTCAAGATGTTTCGGCAGGGCAACCCAGCTCTGCAAGCCGAACAGGGGCCGTTTTTCGGTCAAGCGTTCGGGCCGCTCGCGCTCGGAATGCACGATGCCCTTGCCGGCACTCATCCAGTTGAGTGCACCGGGTGCGATCGCGATTTCCGTGCCCAGACTGTCGCGGTGATACATCTCCCCTTCAAAGAGATATGTGACGGTTGCGAGCCCGATGTGAGGGTGTGGACGCACGTCAATGCCGCCGCCGACCAGAAGTTCCGCGGGTCCCATCTGGTCGAAGAAAATGAACGGCCCGACCATCCGGCGTTTCGCCGAGGGCAGGGCCCTTCGAACCGAAAAGCCGCCGAGATCGGACGTACGGGGAACGATTATCGTGTCGATGGGATCGCAACTTGATGCGACACCCGGTATCGGATCCGGACTGTTCAACCAGCTCATTGACCTCTCCTTGCCGTCAAACCTTGCTCTGGCCTTTAGATAGGGCCACCGGACCGAAAGTGTCTATTGAACAGTCTGTTTCCATCTGGTCAGTCGTTTCCGGGCGTGTATAACGGCCATCCAGCAACCGCTTTCGGAAACATTTCAATGAAACGCGTCATGATCGTCGGTGGCCCGGGTTCGGGGAAAAGTACGCTTGCGCGCCGCTTAGGTGACCTGACCGGCCTGCCGGTCTTCCACATGGACAAGATCCACTGGCGTGCAGGCTGGGTGGAACGCACACGCGAAGAGAAGGGTCGCATGACCCACGAGGTGCATATTCAGGATCGCTGGATATTCGAAGGCGGCCATTCGAGCACCTATCCCGAACGGGTCGAAAGGGCGGACACGTTTGTCTGGCTCGATGTTCCGGTCGGCCTGCGCATCTTCAGGGTTCTGAAAAGATCTGTTGTCAACTACGGAAAGACACGACCGGATCTGGCGGACGGCTGTCCCGAGCGTCTTGATCTGCAAACAATCGAGTTTGTTAACTTCATTTGGCGCACGAGGCATTCTGCACGCGCCAAGCTGCTTGCCATTTATCGGAATCCGCCGGCGCACCTGCAAGTGTACAGATTGAAAACCAGGGTTGAATTTGACGCGTTTTTGCAGACATGTGCGGACGGCAAAGACTAAAACAACAAGCGCTGGCGGAACACGCAGAGGGACTTCATGCAACTCGATCCATTCTACCCGATTGTCGACAGTTCAGCTTGGGTTGAGCGCCTTGTGCCTCTGGGCGTGAAGCTGTTGCAACTGCGTATCAAGGACGTCGAAGACGAGAACAGGCTGCGACAGGAAATTTCGGCAGCGAAGACGGCCTGTAAAAAACATGGCTGCCAGTTGATCATCAACGACTACTGGCGCCTAGCAATCGATGAAGCCTGTAATTTCGTTCATCTCGGACAGGAAGACCTGGTCGACGCGGACCTGACCGCAATCCGCCGCGCCGGTTTGCGGCTGGGTGTTTCCACGCATGACGGGGAGGAACTCGAAACGGCGCTGTCCGCAGATCCGGATTACATCGCGCTCGGTCCCGTTTTCCCGACAAGCTCGAAATCATTGAAATGGGCTCCGCAAGGAGTTGAAAAGGTCTCGGGCTGGAAACGGCAGGTCGGCAATCTGCCGCTGGTTGCGATCGGTGGAATTACTCTCGAAAAGGCCAGGGAGGTTTTGCGCAGCGGTGCGGACAGCATCGCCGTCATCAGTGACGTAACGCGCAGCCGCGACCCCGAGCAGCGCACGCGTGACTGGATTGAAGAGACGCGCGACGGGATCGCCGTTTGACGAAGGCTCAGAAAATAGCTCTGTCGCGTGCGACCTGATCGCGCAAGAAGTCCTGGACGGCGGCAACGTGACGAAGAGGGCGGGAGCTTTCATGGGTCACCATCCAATAGGCACGGCGCAATTTCAGTTCGGGAAGCACTGAGACGAGGTCAGGATCCTCGCGCGCGATGAAATCGTGCAGGATACCGATTCCGGCGCCGCCCCGGACGGCTTCTGTCTGTCCGAGTGCAGACGCGATTTCGAAACGTGCGGTCCAGTCCTTGCTGAATTCGGTCCCGTAATTCAGCTGCGGGGAATAAAGAAGGTCTTCCACGTAGCCGATAAGATCGTGCGCGTTAAGATCGCTCGATGCATCAGGCATGCCGCGCTCCTTCAGGTAGGACTTCGAGGCGTAGAGGCCGAGCGCGTAGTCGACCAGTTTGCCTGCGACGAGGCGACCAGCCTCGGGCCGGTCGATCGTCACCGCTATGTCCGCTTCGCGCCGCGACAGCGAAAATGACCGGGCAACCGGAACAAGCTGCACCGTCAGACCGGGGTGTCTTTCGGTCAGCTTGCCGAGCCTGGGTGCGAGATAGGCAACACCAAAACCGTCCGGAGCGCCAATGCGCACGGTTCCCGCGATTTCCGGCGTGTCACCGCCAAGGTCTGCTTCTGCAGCGACAGCTTCCGCTTCCATGCGCTCGGCGCGCTCGAAAAAGCGGCTGCCTGCCTCGGTCATGAGACACCCGGAGGTCGACCGGTCAAAAAGCCGCGTGCCGAGGCTCACTTCGAGCGATGTGAGCCGTCTGGCAACCGTTGCATGGTTCACACCAAGACGTTTGGCGGCGGCCAAGATCTGACCGGTGCGGGCAATCGACAGGAATATTCTGATGTCGTCCCAGTTCATGGCTTTGGATCCGTTTCTCCCGCTGTCCTGCGGAACCGGGCTTGACCCGGTGCAGCGCGCCGTATTCTCTGGTTTCAATCAGCCTCTGACGTGGGTCAGGTCACTGCCTGAAATGCCGGCGACAGTCAGGCAACTGAATGCCATAACTTTAAAAAGTGCACAACAGATCCGGAAAACTGGATCTTGTTTACGACAAAAATAAAAGCGACAAAGATCGCAATCGGAGTGAACAAACTGCCGCTGCCGACGGATCGGCTTCGGTCGACTGGGAGAACTTGAAATGCAGAAAATCGGTCACTTTATCGACGGCAAGCATGTCGAAGGGACGTCCGGCCGTTACACCGACGTCTACAATCCGGCGACGGGTGAAGTTCAGGCGCAGGTCGCGCTTGCCAGCCAGGCCGAGATCGACGCAGCCGTGGCCAATGCCGCTGAAGCGCAGCTTGGTTGGGCCGCCACAAACCCGCAGCGCCGCGCCCGGGTCATGATGAAGTTCGTTGATCTGCTGAACCGGGACATGGACAAGCTGGCGGAGGCACTCTCCCGCGAGCACGGCAAAACATTGCCAGACGCCAAGGGCGACATCATTCGTGGCTTGGAAGTGGCCGAGTTCTGCATTGGAGCTCCACACCTCCTGAAAGGCGAGTACACGGAAGGCGCGGGACCGGGCATCGACATGTACTCCATGCGTCAGCCTTTGGGCGTCGTTGCCGGGATCACCCCGTTCAACTTCCCGGCCATGATTCCGATGTGGAAGTTCTGCCCGGCGATTTCCTGCGGCAACGCGTTCATCCTGAAGCCGTCCGAACGGGACCCATCGGTGCCGATCATGCTTGCCGAACTGATGATCGAAGCCGGACTTCCGGCCGGTGTGCTCAACGTGGTCAACGGAGACAAGAGCGCCGTTGACGCAATCTGCGACGACGAGACCATTCAGGCAGTCGGCTTTGTCGGTTCGACCCCGATCGCGCAGTATGTCTATTCCCGCGCGACAGCCAACGGCAAGCGTGCCCAGTGTTTCGGCGGGGCCAAGAACCACATGATCATCATGCCGGATGCTGATCTTGATCAGGCCGCTGACGCGCTCGTTGGTGCTGGCTACGGCGCGGCCGGCGAGCGCTGCATGGCGGTTTCCGTGGCCGTTCCGGTCGGTGAGACAACTGCCAACGCACTGATCGAAAAGCTGGCCCCGAAGGTCGAAGCCCTGAAGATCGGTCCCTACACGGCAGGCGACGATGTCGATTTCGGCCCGCTCGTGACCAAGGAAGCTCTTGGCCGTGTGCGCGGGCTTGTTGACCAGGGTGTCAAGGAAGGTGCAAACCTAGTCGTGGACGGACGTGATTTTTCCATGCAGGGCTATGAGGACGGTTTCTTCATGGGTGGCTGTCTTTTCGACAATGTCACCAAGGAGATGGACATCTACAAAACCGAGATCTTCGGTCCGGTTCTGTCCGTGGTCCGCGCCGAAAGCTACGAAGAAGCGCTCGACCTGCCTCTCAGCCACGAATACGGCAACGGCACCGCGATCTTCACCCGTGACGGTGACACGGCACGCGATTTTGCGTCCCGCATCAACATCGGCATGGTCGGCATCAATGTTCCGATTCCCGTGCCGCTCGCCTATCACACCTTCGGAGGCTGGAAGAAATCCGGCTTTGGTGATCTGAACCAGCATGGTCCGGACGGGTTCAAGTTCTACACCCGCACCAAGACCGTAACGTCTCGTTGGCCTTCCGGCCTGAAAGACGGGGCAGAATTCGTCATTCCGACGATGAAGTAGCGCATTGTCTGATATGCGAAGAAAAACGGCGCCGGTGGCGCCGTTTTTTATGCGGCAACGGCTGGCGCCTCCACGGTCCGGTCAGGCGCATAGTGCGCCATGCTGACGATTCCGTCGATTTCGGCAAGAAGTGCCGCGAATGTTGGATCGCTCATGATCTTCTCGGAGGCGGCTTTCGCGCAGTCCAGATCCTTCCAGAAAACGACATCGGCGAAGGCGCTCTGGTCTTCAATGGCCTCATAGGCCGTCCAGGCGACGAAGCCTTCGAAGGTCCTGGCTATGTCCTGTGCCGCGCGGCGCGCCAGCCGCGCCTTCTCTTTGTCCTTGACCTTGAAAACGACGAGTTCGAGGCAGGGATGTGTCATGACTTGCTCCATGTGGTTCCATAACATTGACGAGCGGGACCATGGCACAGGCTTCCTGACAGCATCCCGTCAGCACATTTCCCGCATCCGTGCGCCAAAAAGTCCCGAGAGTTTCGTCTGCCCAATTCTGGCGAAACCGGAATGGTCGTTGTAAGACGACATGCCGGGAGACGAGATTTTGCAACTGCGTGAAGTTTGTGGATAGGCTGCTCGTTTGTAAAACGATTTGACCGGCTTAAACGGCGCTGGGGCACGGATTGGGAAGTGACGCGAAAAACGGTCCCGGGATCGGAGATCCGGATGGTTCCGACCGGAGGGAGTTGAACCGGGCAGGGTGGGTCCTGGCACTCGCGGATCTTTTGTGGGTGCCGCAGGCAGGATTTGTCGCCTGGTCTTTGGGCACGGTGTTGTCGCAAGCGGTTGGTGCGGCTGCAGCGGGCACGCAAACCGAACTGACGGGTACTCTCCTCATGGCGGCAGCCGCGGTGATCCTGATCGCCGTCGTTCGCGTTTACCTCCAAAAACGTGCTCAGGACTCGGCGCGTCGCGCGGCGCGGCAAGTTCAGGAAAAATCCAGGACCGCGTTACTGGGTGCCGCCGCGGCGCGATCCCCGTCCGAGAGTTTCCCTTCGTCCGGGGCCTTTGCCGCGCATGTTGTCGATCAGGTGGATCTGCTGGGACCCTATTACCGGAACTTCATGCCGCAATCGATGCGACTCAGACTGGTGCCGATCAGCATCGTTCTGGTCACGGCATGGTTCAGCTGGCTCGCGGCCCTGATCCTGCTTGTCTGCGGACCCGTAATTCCGGTTTTCATGGCGCTTATCGGGTCTCGAGCCAAGGCTGCGAGTGAGGACCAGCAGGAAGAACTGACGCGTCTGAGCGGCATGCTGCTCGACAGGATCAAGGGGCTGGAAACCCTCACCGTCTTCGGTGCGCTCGATCGCACGAAGGCCGACATACATGTCGCAGGCGAACGTTTCCGGCTTGGCACCATGAAGGTGCTGAAAGTGGCGTTCCTGTCGTCCACTGTCCTGGAGCTGTTTTCCGCACTGGGCATTGCCTTTTCTGCGGTCTATGTCGGGTTCACGTTGCTGGGTGATCTGAACATCGGCACGTGGGGGACACCGCTCGGTTACGCAGGCGGCCTGTTTGTCCTCCTGCTCGCGCCGGAATTCTTTGCGCCCTTGCGCGCTTTTTCCGCAGCCTACCACGACCGCGCCGCCGGCATCGCGGCATGCCATAAGCTTTCGGACCTCCTCAACGACATGCAAGCCGGCGGTCGTGAAACGTTAAATGAGAGCATCAGCGGCCAGCAACGCAGTGCGGCGCAGGTCTCCGGACATGTTGTCGATGCGCCGGAGATTGTGTTTCAGAACTTGTCGATCACCTTGTCGGGCAGGGCGATTTTCGACCGGTTTTCGTATCAGGCGGCTCCGGGAGAGATCCTTTTGCTCACCGGCGAAAGCGGAAGCGGCAAGTCGACACTCCTTGATTGTGTGCTTGGTTTCCGGACACCGGATGACGGGCAGGTGCGGCTCAACGGGACCGACGTGCAGCTTTTGGCGAAGGAACTCCGATCACAGGTTATGTGGTTGGGGCAGGCTCCGAGACTGTTTCATGGCAGTCTCAAGGCAAATCTCCTCAAAGGTCAGCTGCATGCAGACGCCATCACACCGGATGACATCTGGAAGGCACTGTACCTAGCGGGCGCGGCAGAGCTCGTGGAGCGTTTGCCGCAGGGTCTTTCAACCCGGATCGGCGAAGATGGTTTTGGCCTCTCCGTCGGCGAGATTCGCCGGATCGCGTTGGCACGCGCAGCGCTGCGCGGCGATGCTGTTCTTCTGATCGCCGACGAGCCGACCGCCGGCCTTGACGAAGAGACGGCAGCAGATGTGGTTAAGGGGCTGGAGCAATTGGCGAGAGGCAGAACAACCCTCATCGCTTCGCATGATGCCGCCGTCCTGAACCTGCCCGGACGCCTGCTGGATCTGGACACGTTTCAGACGCACGCGCTGGAGCCGGCAACATGATGGCGATATGGCAGATCATACAGCGTCAGCGCACCCATGACCGCATCTATTTCTGGATCGGGATCTTCGTGGCTCTCATTCCCGCCGTTGCCGGTATCCTGCTGCTTGGCGTCTCCGGCTGGTTCATCACCGCCGCGGCAGTCGCCGGCTTGAGTGGAGCATTCCTCAACATTTTCGCGCCGAGCGCGATCATCCGGGCCCTTGCCATTCTCAGGACGGCGGGACGCTATGGCGAACGTTTGCTAACCCACGATGCGACGTTTCGCTTCCTCGGGGATCTGCGTGAACGGCTGTTTGCGCTTTGCTCTCAAGAGGTGCCCCACGGGCGCCGCACTGGCTTGCTGCTGAACCGATTGACGGCAGACATAGCCGCGCTCGATGCGGTGTACCTGCGTCTCGTCGTGCCGAGCGCCGTGGCAACAATCATTTGCATTTGCCTTCTCCTGTTCTGGTCCACGGTTTCGACGCCTGTTTTTCTGACGGGACTGGTATTTGCCCTGGCCTGGGGCCTTCTGGCCTGGCGGTTGTTTGCGCGGCCCGACAAGAACACGGCACGTCGTGCGGATGCCGCTTCTGAAGCGATGCGGCTCCGTGCGGCTGATCTTGCGGCAGGACGGCGGGATCTTGCGATCTATGGCGGGCTCGACTTAGCGGCCGACGACGTCGCTCGTGCCGGACACAGGCTGCAACAGACGGAAGATCGTCTTGAGAGCCGGGCGGCATCAACCAGCGCCGTTTCAAACCTGATCGGGCAAACGTTCCTGGCGGCAATGCTGGTGGTTTGCGGATTCGGAGTTGCCGATGGCGCGATCAGCCTGGCCTTTGCGGTCGGTCTCGTGCTCGTGGTCACCGCGTTGCCGGAAATCATCGCGATGATGCTCGCCGGGCTCGAAAATCTGCCTCGAATGTCCTTGGCCGCCCGGCGCACGGTCACGGCGGAAGAAGCGTCTTCGCACCCGGACAAGGCCCGGGAACCTTCTTCCAGTCCGGACCGGCCTGCGCTCAGCGCCTCAAGTATTCTCCGATTCGATCGGGTATCGTTCAGCTACAAGGGTGCTGCCAAAACAGTGCTGAACGATTTGTCTTTTGAAATCGGTCCTGGAGAGATTGTTGCCGTCGCCGGGCGTAGTGGCTGCGGCAAGAGCACGATCGCTGCTCTCACAGCCCGGCTGATACGGGTCCGGAACGGTCAGGTCCTGCTTAAGGGTACCCCGATTGAAGACTATCCGGAAGACGCGCTCCGCCGCGCGGTTACGGTCGTCAGTCAGCGTCCGTACCTCTTCAACGACACGCTTTCCGCGAACCTGCGTTTGGCCGATCCGGAGGCTGGCGAGGGTGATCTCTGGCAGGCTCTGGAGCAGTCCGCGCTCGCAGAACGCATCGCCGCCGGTAAAGATGGACTGGGCACCGTTCTTCGGGAGGGCGGTCTGGGATTGTCGGGCGGGGAACAGCGAAGGCTTGCGCTCGCCCGGGCGTTTCTGACGCGTCCCGCTCTCTTCGTTCTTGATGAAATGACCGAAGGCCTTGATGACAGAACGGCCGAGGACGTTCTGCGCAGATTTCTGGAATACAGAGGCACATCGGCCGTGTTTATGATCGCGCACAAGCAGCGTGAACTGGAAGCCGCCGACCGGGTGCTGCACTTGTAAAAAGTGCCCAGTTGCCGGGGAATCCCTCTGCCGGTGCTTGTTTTTTCAAAGATGAGCCGCGGCTTTTCTGCGATTTGCGGTTGTCGACTACGACTTGTCGCATTGACCTCCCAGCTGGCCTGCGCCACCATCCTGACTCGGTAGCCTATTGCTCTTAACGGTTTTTTTTGACGGGAAAAGACTCATGCATGTGCCCGGCCGAAAGCACGCCGCGTTGCACCATGTCGGTTGAGAGTCTGGCGAGACCTGAAGCTCAGATCCGAAAGGTCTGAAAAGGGGGAATACGATGGAACTTAACGTCGTTGATCTGTCCCGGCTGCAATTTGCCATGACAGCGCTCTACCACTTCCTGTTTGTGCCCTTGACCATCGGCTTGTCGATCCTGCTCGCGACCATGGAGACGGTCTATGTCATGACCGGCCGCGAGATCTGGAAGCGGATGGTCAAGTTCTGGGGCACGCTGTTCGGGATAAATTTCGTCCTTGGCGTTGCCACCGGCCTGACGATGGAGTTCCAGTTCGGCATGAACTGGGCCTATTTCAGCCAGTATGTGGGGGATGTCTTCGGCGCACCACTGGCGATCGAGGGACTGATGGCCTTCTTCCTCGAAGCCACGTTTGTGGGCCTCTTCTTCTTCGGATGGGACAAGCTTTCCAGGCGCCAGCACCTGGCGGCAACCTGGGCGCTTGCGCTCGGAACGAATTTCTCCGCGCTCTGGATCCTGATCGCCAACGGCTGGATGCAGAACCCGGTCGGTGCCGTGTTCAATCCGGACACCATGCGCATGGAGGTCAACAGTTTCTTCGAGGTGCTGTTCAATCCGGTTGCGCAAGCCAAATTCGTTCATACGGTCTCGGCGGGCTATGTCACCGCAGCGCTCTTCATGCTGGGCATTTCGGCCTGGTATATGCTTCAGGGAAGACACCTGCAGATCGCCAAGCGGTCCATGGCAATCGCGTCCGCCTTCGGGTTTGCCTCGGCGCTGTCAGTTGTCGTGCTCGGGGATGAAAGCGGGTACGAGGCCAACCTGAACCAGAAGATGAAACTCGCCACGATCGAGGCCATGTGGGAGACCGAACCGGCACCCGCCGCCTTTAATGTCGTCGCCTGGCCGGACATGGAAAAGCGGGAAAACATCTTCGCGATCGAGGTGCCCTACGTGATGGGCTTGATCGCGACCCGGTCTCTGGACACGGTGATCCCGGGGATCAACGAACTTGTCGACCGGTCCAAGGACCGCATTCGCCAGGGCGCAATAGCCTGGGATGCCTTGCAGCAGATCAGGGAGAACCCCGAAGCTGTGTCTGAGGAGGTCCGCGAAACCTTCAGTTACAATGCCAGCTCGCTCGGCTATGCCTATCTGTTGTTGCCCTATACCGATAATCCGCTCGAGGCGACGACGGAACAGATCGAGGAGGCTGCCTGGTCGACCGTGCCAAATGTCTGGCCGATGTTCTATGCGTTCCGGATCATGGTGGCGTGCGGGTTCTTCTTCATCCTGCTGACCACCGTCTTCTTTTACTTCTCCTCATCGGGAAAACTGGATCTTCTGCGCGAAAAGCACCGGTGGCTGCTTCATGTCGCAGTCTGGTCGATCCCGCTGCCCTGGATTGCCTGCGAGATGGGTTGGTTCGTCGCCGAGTACGGTCGCCAGCCCTGGATTATCGAGAGTATGTTGCCGACTTCCGCTGCGGTTTCCAGCCTGTCTGTGACTGAGGTCCTGCTGACCCTTGCGGGCTTCGTGATCCTATACAGCACACTGCTGGTGATCGAGATCGCGCTGATGATCAAATACATCAGGATCGGACCCGACGAGGGAGAGCCGGCGGATACCTTGCCGCCTCCTGCAAGCGCACAGCCGGTATCCGGTGCAGCCCCTGTTCCTGCGGAGTAAGCGGCCATGATCCTCTACGAAATGATGGACTATTCGACGCTGAAAGTGATCTGGTGGGTCCTGCTCGGTATCCTCCTGATCGGCTTCGCGGTGACGGACGGTTTCGACATGGGAGTTGGCGCTCTTCTGCCCTTCATTGCCGAAACCGACATCGAGCGCCGCGTGGTGATCAACACGATCGGGCCGACATGGGAGGGGAACCAAGTCTGGTTCATTCTCGGAGGGGGGGCGATCTTCGCCGCCTGGCCGCCGCTTTATGCGATCAGCTTCTCCGGTTTCTATCTCGCCATGTTCGTGGTGCTTGCCGCGATGATTCTGCGGCCGGTTGCGTTCAAATACCGGTCGAAGCGGCCTGATCCCTCCTGGCGGAGCAGCTGGGACTGGGCGCTTTTCGTCGGATCGTTCGTGCCGGCCCTGGTGTTCGGTGTCGCGGTTGGTAACGTGCTCATGGGCGTTCCGTTCTCACTCGATAACGACCTTCGCATGACCTATGAAGGGTCTTTCTTCGGTCTCTTCTCTCCATTCTCGTTGCTGTGCGGACTGCTTTCGGTCGCCATGCTCGTCATGCACGGCGCTGTATGGCTGGTCATGCGCACATCCGGTGAGATTGCAACACGGGCCCGCCGCTACGGCACCATTGCCGCGCTTCTCGGGATTGTCCTGTTCGCGCTCGGTGGCTATCTCGTTGCGAGCGGATATGTCGACGGGTTCCGGATCACGTCGGAGGTCGACCCGAACATGCAAGCGAACCCGCTGGCCAAGACAGCCGCGATTGAAGACGGCGCCTGGATGGCGAACTATGCCGCCTATCCCTTGCTCTGGATCGTGCCCGGCCTTGGTTTCGTTGGATTGATCGGAACGCTGCTGCTGCTTCAGACCAGGTTGGAGATGCTCATCTTCGCCTTTTCGAAATCGGCGATCGTCGGGATCATCACGACTGTCGGGATATCGATGTTTCCGTTCATCCTGCCGTCATCGGTTCAGCCGGAGGCAAGCCTGACCGTCTGGGACGCGTCCTCGACGCACAGGACACTGTTCAACATGCTGGTGGCAACCATCATCTTCCTGCCGATCATCCTTGTGTACACAGCCTGGGTCTACAAGGTGCTCTGGGGCAAGGTGGATGAGGAAACCATCGAGCGTGACAACCACACGGCTTACTGAGGAGACGACAAGATGTGGTATTTTGCCTGGATCCTCGGAATGCCTCTGGCATGTTGCCTGGCGATCCTGAACGCCATGTGGCTGGAACTGCGCTCGGACGACGAGCGCAAGGAGCATGAGCGCCAGCGCTTCCGTCGCCCGTGATTGGCATCTCGGCCGTGGCACTTTACCCGGCCGTTCCGTCCCGGATGGATCAGTTGATCGCCACCGTGTAGCGGACAATCCGGTTGTTGTCGCTGTCGGAGAAGTAATACTCGTTGCCGCGAATGGCCACGCCTTCCGGATCGTCGAAGAGGTTTGGACCTTTGCCGGGCTCGCCCGTCCCGAGGACACCAACGAGAACCGCGCCGCCTTCTGCATCCGGATCGATCATCAGGATGCGGTGCGCGTCCTGGTCCGCGACCACGAGCCTGCCGAAACTGTCGACGTCGAGATAGCGGGGCCCGTAAAATCCGAACTGCGGCCCTTCGACCGTCTGCAGCTTTTCAAGGCCGGGAGAATACCGCACGAGCCGCCGGTTAAAGTTGTCGGCGACCCAGATGGAGCCGTCCGGACCTTCCGCAACATCATGCGCGCCCGGGTGCGAACCGGCGCTTGCGACCGCTTCCCCGTTTTCATAGGCAATAAGAAGTCCGGTTCCTCCGGCCATGGCATAGATGCGCCCGTTGCTGTGGGCGAGCGCTCCTTCGGTTCGGGGTGCGGGCAACGTCGCCTTTGGTGCGATATCGAGTGTCTCGATACCGCTGAACACGAAAACGCTGCCGAAGCCAGTAACTGCAACCGCAACTTCTCCGCCCGGACCAAAGGAAATGTCATGGGCGCCGGGCAGTTTGCCGGCGCTCAGGCTTTCGACGACATCGAGCGTGGCGGGATCCACGACGGCGATCCGGTTTCCGAACTTGTCTGCGACATAGAGGCGCCCATCCGGTCCGAAGGCGAGGTCATGCGGATCGTTCAGCACTTCAGGCCCGGCCTTGTCGAAAGACGCGAAAGGGGCGGGTGTCTCCTGAGCGGATGCCGCGCCAAACGCGAAACATGCAAGAACAAGAATTCCGATACCGACCCGCATGTATGAGCCTCCAATTGGCCTGAGAGCATGGACGAAAAAGCCAGGCAAAATATCGTGCGGTGAAAGCCGGTGCCGGTCAACCGGAAGATCCCGTCGCAAACCCTCTCACACCGCTCAGCAGTTGTCTGTATACAAAGCACCAGGCACTGAATAAGTTGAGGCTCCCGGTGGGGCGGGCCGCGGCATCGAAGCTGCTTCGGGCGTCATTTGGCAGGATGGGTGCTTTTGATAAGAGTGGTGTTTTCGGGCGTCAGGCGGATTTGCATGGTCCTGGCTGTGATCGTGTTTCTCGGCCAGTTGTCCATGGTCCTGATGCGTTATCTTCTGGGCTTCGGCTTTCTGGAAATTCAGGATGCGGTCAACTACGCCTTCGCCTCGCTGGTAGCCCTTTCCGTTGCTGTCTCGTTTGAGGCGGACAAGCATGTCCGGGTTGACGTTTTCCGGCAAAGACTCACCGAAACCGCCAACAGGCGGATCGACTGGCTGGGTGACATGGTCCTGGCGTTACCGGTCTTCGTGATCATGCTCTGGATGGCCTATCCGCTGGTGCGCAGCTCCTGGGCAATCTTCGAGGGCTCGCCCGAAACCGGCGGTCTGCCGGGGCTTTTCGTTGTCAAAACCTGTCTGCTGATCCTGCCGGCGCTGGTGGTCTGGCTGACCCTTGCACGCGTGATCGGGTTCTTTCGGCGGGACGCATCATGAGCATTGAAATCGTCTGGTTGCTGGTGATGGCGCTCGCCGTCTTCGCCTGCATTCTGTCCGGCGTCCCCGTCCTGCTTGCGATCGCGGGTGCTCCGACCCTTGTCGCGCTTCTGGCTGCAGCATTTGGCGATTTCGACCTGGTTTTCTTCCAGGCGGTTCCGCAGCGGATTTTCGGCATCATGACAAACCCGCTCCTGCTGGCGGTGCCCCTGTTCGTGCTGATGGGGCTGCTTCTGGAAAAATCGCAGCAGGCCGAAAGAATGCTCAAAAGCCTGAGTGCCGCGCTGGGCGGAAACCAGTCGGCGCTCGCGCTCTCCGTTGTTCTCGTGAGTGCCCTGATCGCCGCATCGACCGGAATCATTGGCGCGACCATCGTCATGCTGGGATCGATCATGCTTCCCGCTCTCCTCAAAGCCGGCGTCGACAAGCATATGAGCAGCGGGCTGATCTGCGCGAGCGGCACGCTGGGCCAGATCATACCGCCGTCGATCGTATTGATCCTGCTGGGCGACCAGATCTCCAACGCCTATTTCGAGGCACAGCAGGAAGCCGGAAACTTCGCGCCCGATCCCGTCACGGTAGGGGACCTCTTTGCAGGTGCCTTGCTTCCCGGTCTTCTGCTCGTTGCGCTCTATGCAGGCTACGTTGTGTTCCGGCTCAGCCGCAGCGGAGAGGGGCCCGGGCAGAGTTCCGACCGGGAAACCGTCACCGCCCCGCTACTGGCAGGGGCCATTGCGCCGACGCTTGGTCTGATTGTCGCCGTTCTCGGCAGCATTCTGATCGGCGTCGCAACCCCAACGGAAGCGGCCAGCGTCGGCGTTGCCGGTGCGTTGCTGATTGCCGCGGCGGGGCAGGGCCGTGCCATCGCCCGCCCCGCGCTTCTCTGCGCCTTTCTGGCCGTTTCATTGCTAGCGATGCGGCAGGCAGGTCTACTGGGGTTGGATTTCGATGCGGGGCGCATCAGCTGGACACTGAAATCCGCGATTTCCGTTGCCGCGACCGCCGGAACTTTTGCCCTTATGCTCGCCGTGTCCGCTCCGTTGTTGCGCAGTGGTGTGCTTGTATCTGCGCTTCGCGAAACCGTCACGATTACCGGCATGATCTTCGGCATCGTGATCGCCGCCAGCATCTTGTCACTGGTGTTTCGGGGGTTCGATGGGGATGAGCATGTTGCAGAGCTGCTTCAGGCGCTTCCCGGAGGTGCCTACGGCATGCTGCTGCTGACGATGCTGGTGATCTTTCTGCTCGGCTTCATCCTGGAATTCGTGGAAATCATCTTCATCGTGGTGCCCATTGTCGGGCCCATCATTTTGCAGACGGATATCAGCCCGGTCTGGTTCGCGGTCCTGATTGCCCTGAACCTGCAGACATCCTTCCTGACACCGCCTTTCGGATTCGCGCTTTTCTATTTTCGGTCGGTCGCACCGGCCGAGATAAGAACCTCGCAGATCTATGTCGCCGTGATACCATTCGTGGCAATCCAGCTCGCGGCACTCGGCCTTGTTGCAATCTTCCCCGCTCTTGCGACATGGTTGCCCGGAGTTTTGTTTTGATGAGAGGAGTTTGGACATGAAAAGACGGGAATTCCTGAAGGCGGGCGCCGTTGCCGCACCTGCCGCCGTTCTCGCGGCACCGGCCGTCGCACAGGGCAAGGTCGAGTGGAAACTTCCGACGTCCTTTCCCGCAAAGGCACCGGGCGTCGGCACGAATGTGACTTCATTCGCCGAGCGTGTCGCAGCCATGTCCGACGGGCAGCTGACGCTCAAGGTGTTTTCCGGCGGCGAGCTTGTTCCGCCCTTTGGCGTGGAAGACGCCGTGGAACAGGGAACGGCGGAAATCGGCCACTCGACGCCTTACTACGCAGCCTCCAAGAACTCCGCGCTTCACTTCTTCTCTGCGGTTCCGTTCGGCATGACGGCTGTCGAAACCACCGCGTGGCTTCGCTACGGTGGCGGACAGGAGCTCTGGGACGGGATCTACGCCGAACGCGGCCTGAAACCGTTCTATTCCGGAAACTCCGGGGTGCAGTCCGCGGGCTGGTTCAAGAAACCGATCGAAGGCCTGAACGACCTTGCCGGACTGAACATGCGCATCGCCGGTCTTGGCGGCGAAGCCATGCGCAAGCTTGGCGTCAATGCCGTGCTTCTGCCGCCCCCGGAAATTTTTCCGTCCTTCCAGTCCGGAGCGATCGATGCCGCCGAATGGGTTGGACCGATGCTCGACATGGCGTTCGGATTGCAGAAAGTCGCCAAATACTGCTACGTGCCTGCTTTCCATGAGCCGTCCGCGGCGCTGGAAATCGTCGTGAACAAGGAGGCCTATGAAGGTCTTCCGGCGCATCTCCAGGCGGTGATCGCCAACGCGGCCGAAGCAACCTCGGTCGAGACGACAGCCCAATTCGACTATTTCAACGCGGTCGCAATGCAAAAGCTCAAGGCCGACGGCGTGACCTTCGGCGCATTCCCGGCCGACGTGATTGCGGCCCTGAAGACTGCCGTTGCCGAGGTGATGGCGGAAAACGCCGCCGCCAATCCGGCCTTCGCCGAAGTCCAGAAGAGCTACGACGCGTTCCTGGAGCTCGCCCGCGACTACGCCATCGAAGTCAAGGCCGCAACCTTCACCCAGCGCGTCTAGGCACATGTCTCTTGGCGGCGATGCCCTGCATCGCCGCCGCAGCCGTCCAGCAAACCATATCTTTGCGTCGAAACGGCTATGATGATATGGAGGCGCGCATGACGACATCCGACCGCCTCTACACCGGCCACAAGCCGCGCTTCGCCGTTGCACCGATGATGGAGTGGACGGACAGGCACTGCCGTGCGTTTCACAGGCTGTTGTCGCACCATGCGCTGCTCTATACCGAGATGGTGACGACCGGGGCGGTCATTCATGGGGACCGGGATCATCTGCTCGGGTTTTCCGGTCTGGAGCATCCGATTGCCTGCCAGCTTGGCGGTTCTGACCCGAAGGACATGGCGGCGTCCGCGAGGATTGTTGACGAATTCGGTTATGACGAGGTCAACATCAATGTCGGCTGTCCGTCCGATCGCGTGCAATCCGGTCGTTTTGGAGCCTGCCTGATGCAGGAGCCGGAGCTTGTTGCCGCGTGCGTTGCCTCCATGAAAGATGCAGTTGATATCCCGGTGACGGTCAAGTGCCGGATCGGCGTCGACGACCAGGATCCGGAAGAAGCACTGGACCGGATGGCCGAAGCGGTTTTTGCTGCCGGTGCGGACGCGCTCTGGGTGCATGCGCGCAAGGCCTGGCTGAAGGGCCTGAGCCCCAAGGAAAATCGCGATATTCCACCCCTCGACTACGATCGCGTTGTGCGGCTGAAGCAGCGCTTCCCGGACAAGTTCATCGGCCTGAATGGAGGCCTGCAGAGCCTCGACGAGGCCGAGCCTTACCTTGGGACCCTGGACGGGCTGATGTTCGGACGGGCGGCCTATCATACGCCGCAGATCCTTGGAGAGGTCGACCGCAGGCTATATGGCGCATCGACGCAGGACGTGTCTCCCTGGGAGGAGGTGAGTGCGCATATGGGCTACCTGGATGAGCAGCTTTCGAAAGGCGTGAAGCTGGCGCACATGACGCGCCACATGCTTGGTCTCTTCCACGGACGTCCGGGCGCACGCAGCTGGCGGCGGATCCTGACCGTTGAGGCGAGCAGGCCCGGTGCCGGGCTGGAAGTTGTCGAAAAAGCTCTGGCCGCTGTCAGCCCGGTGACTCACTATTCGGAAGCAGCAGAATAGCGTTTCGGAAAATCAGGGATTCATGATCAGCCGATCACCTTCGATCCGCCAACTCCGGAGCTTGTCCAGAGCCGTCAGACCAAAGAGGCTTCCGCTCAAGGCTCCGTCTCGGGCCACGAAGCCGCGGATATTGCGCAGGCTGTGGTCGCCGACCGTGATTGTCTCAATGAGGATCGGAGCGACCATTGCCCGGCCGTTGGCCGTGGACACCGGAACGGTGAAGGAAAGCTCGTCCGGATTGAACCCGGCCCGGCGCGCGTCATCATAGGTCAGAACAACGGCACTTGCGCCGGTATCAAGCAGGAAATGGGCCCGTGTTCCGTTGACCCGCCCGTCGAGCACGAAATGCCCGGTTGCGTCCCGGACGATCAGGATCGAGCCGTCGGGCTGCGTGACTGCGAGCCCCGGGGCAAGGGCGCCAAGCACGCGGTAGCCCGCCTGGACAAGGTCCGTTCTGTAGGTGTAGCCCACGACCAGAAGCGCGCATAATCCGCCCCAGAAAAGCGTGCCCTGCACGATTTCCCGGATTTTCGGCTGGCCGAAGATGAAACTGGCGAGGAAAACGAAGGCGAGTGCGGATAACGCAACGATCCGCGGCCCGCTGTCGTCGAAGTTGATGTTTTCCGGATCTGTCGGATCACCGAAGAAAAAGTAAAAGCCTGCCGAAAACATGATGACGATCAGTGCAACGACGACGAAGCCCCGGATTTGTCTCGGCTTGTCACTCATCACTCGCCGCCTTCTTGCCCCTCGGCGGAGCGGCGTCCGGGCAGGTCGGCCATGATTTCGGCGCGTTGCTCTTCACTGTAGCCGGCCCATCCGGCAATTTCGTCAAGCGAACGCGAACAGCCCGCACACAATCCTGTGGCATGGTCGATCTGGCAGAATTTGATACATGGCGAGTTCATACTGCCGATATGGCCACAGATTGTGGCTTTGCCAAGTCATAAAAACGTCGGTCCACGGCGGGGAAGCGTCGTCAGCGAAGTCCGCTCGGATTGAACGGCGCGGTAATGATATTGACCGGAAGCGCCACCGTGTTCCCGACAAAGGTACCGAGGTTGTCTCCCAGCGTCGCGCCGCGCGAGCCGTCGGTTGCCGATCTGAGGCCCGATTGCCCAAGTGTCTCCCGGAATTCCGGACTGAGCTGTGCAAGCTGCGCGAACTTGGAATGATTGGCCGAGTCGAGCGAATCCAGCTCCGTCACATCGATCACGATCGCGCCCAGTTCGGCAAGTTCCTCGTCATTCGAATACGCTCCGACGCGCTCCTTGCCGCCCGCAATCGCCCTTGAAAGGCGCAGGGCTCGGTCATCTCTTGAAACAACGACTACGTAAGGATTGGTTGGCCTGCCGAGTTTCCTGAGCTGTGCCTTGAAGAGATCGATGTCGATGTCCGGTGCGGCCAGGATAACGACCTTCACTTTTCCCTCAAGCGCCCGTCGTTGCTGGGGCGAAGACTGGATTGCCGTCTCCATCAGCAGCCAGTTGCCCATGGAATGCGCCAATATCGTGATGTTGTCCGCGTTCGTCTTGGCGAGCAACAGCATGGTTTCCGCGAGCGATTGCCGCGCAACCGCCGCGCTGTTCAGGTCATAGACATAGTCCTGCAGTTTCCCGCGTGACGCCCAGGTGAAAAGAACAGGGACGCCGTCAATGTCGCCGTCGTGAACAACCTGCACGAATCGATAGAGCGCCTCGGGAAAGAGCGTGTTGTATCCGTGAATGAACAGAAAGATGTCCCGCTTTCCGCGGGGCATTTTGGCCAGGCGGTTGTTGATCTGGCGAACAAAGGCGCTCTGGTCTTCTATATATCCGGCATCACGCGCAACAAACTCTGTCTCCGGGTTGCCGGGCAGGCTTTCCGGCCATTCGACCTGGCTGACTTCATGGTTGGGTGGAACGGAGATGGTCGCGTGGGCGTAGCTGATCTTTTCGCCGCGCTCTCCGTTGAAATACGTGTCCGGGCGGCTGTCGCGCTCACGGGTCGTTACGATCATGATGTCATGAGACTTTGCGCCCTGTGCAGGGACTTCAGTGAGCGCGAGCGCACCGAATTCCGGCCGGCTGCCGCATCCGGCCAGCACAAGAAACAGCGCCAAGAACAGAACTGCCCTTGGTGCAAAAGACCAAAGGTCTGCCGAACCATCGCGAATTTGATCAGTCATCGTGTCGCCGCCCACCTAACACCTGTTCAAGGCACCATAAGCATCCCGACAAGGAATCCAAGCCCGCAGATTTGCTGAATGGCGCCCAGAACATCTCCGGTCACACCGCCGATCTTTGCCACAGCGATGTGCCCGATGGCGAACCCCGCGGCGAGTGCGATTGCCAGGCCGAGAAAAAGAGCCGCCGGGGACAAAAGCAAAGCTGCGGGAATGAGAAAGGGAACGGACAGTAGCGCGGCTTTTCGCGCTGTCGCCGCATCCGGTTTGCCGAATCTTGCTGCGAGGCCATCCGGACGCGCCAGTGGTCTCCGGGACCATTGCCAGACAAGAACGGCGCGGCTGATGACTTCGATGCTCAAGAACATGAGCGCCGCGTCGGCCGGACTGAATCTCTGCCACAGAACCGCCAGAAGGGAAACGCGCAGAACAACGCTCAGAACAAGGGCAAGGGCGCCGAAAGCTCCGATGCGGCTGTCCTTCATGATTTCAAGCCTTCGGGCCGGTGTTGCGCCGCCAAAGAAACCGTCGGCAACATCGCTCAGGCCGTCTTCGTGCAAGGCACCGGTCGTTGCGCAGAGTGCCGCAAGCACCAGCGCCGCGACCGCGAGCGCGGGCAGAGCGGTGTGGCCAAGCAGGGTGCCCAGGCCTGCGGCCGGCAAGGCAACAACAAGCCCCGCGATTGGCGCTGCTCCTGCGATCCGGGGAAAATACGGCAGGGCTGCCGGATCGTCCGCGCTGTTCACCTTTGGCAGGGGAAGGCGCGAAAAGAAACGCACGCACGCGGCGGTGTCCGCTGCAAGCAATGCCGGGGAACCCAGGATCGATAAAACTACTGAGCCTGATCCGTTCTCACGGCGTTTTTCCCGAGAATCTGAGGATTGGTCGGTTTCCGAGCTCATCAGGCCGGTCCTGTGCTTGAGTTTTTCCAACGCGCCGTTATAGATCAGCCGCCAGAGAGCACCAAGTATAGGCACTCCAAGAAAAACCAGACCGGGAAAAACAGCATGTCCCTATCCGAAACCGCGCTGCCGTTCGATGATATCCGCAACCTCGTCAAGTCGATGCCCGGCCCGGACGAGGAGGCATTGCAGAAGGTCAGGGAAAGAGACAGTCAGCTGACGAAGCCAGCCGGGTCTCTCGGGCGTCTGGAAGAGATTGCGGAATGGCTGGCCGCCTGGTCAGGAAACGCTCCGCCAAAGGTAACTCGTCCGATGGTCGCGATCTTCGCATCGGCGCACGGGGTCGCCGACGAAGGTGTCTCGGCGTTTCCAAGTGCCGTAAACAAGCAGATGGTGGAAAACTTCGCTGCCGGAGGTGCCGCCATCAATCAGCTCTGCCGCGTGAACGACATCGGCCTGAAGGTTTTCGATTTGGCAGTTGACATGCCGACACCGAGCATCACCCGCGAAGACGCCATGGACGAAGCAAATTGCGCGGCGACAATGGCTTACGGCATGGAAGCGCTCGCCGGCGGCATTGATCTGGTCTGCCTCGGTGAGATGGGTATCGGTAACACCACGGTGGCAGCCGCCGTCTTTCACGCACTGTTTGGAGGCGAAGCCTCCGACTGGATTGGCCGTGGAACCGGCGTCGATGATGATGGCCTCTCCAGGAAGCGCGATGCGGTTGAAAAGGCAGTCGCCCGGCTGAACGGCGAAAGTGATCCGCTTGAGATTCTCAGAAAGGTCGGCGGCCGGGAAATTGCGGCCATGGCGGGATTGATCATCGCTGCACGCCTGCAACGCGTTCCGGTCATCGTCGACGGGTTTGTCACAACGGCAGCCGCGGCGGTCGTCCATGTGATGAACCCGTCCGGTCTGGATCATTGTCTGTTCGCGCATGTCTCCGCGGAGCATGCGCACGGGCGTGTGCTTGAGCGCCTCGGCAAGGACGCCCTGTTTGATTTCGGAATGCGCCTCGGGGAAGGGTCCGGAGCGGCGCTCGCAGCCGGCGTGGTCAAGGCGGCCTGCGAGATGCATTCGGGCATGGCAACGTTCGCCGACGCGGGTGTTTCCGGAAAATCCTGACGTCAGGCGCTGCGGGCGGCTTTGTTTCGCGTTCCGGCGGCAGCACTCGCGGTGTTTGTCACCTCAGACGTGTAGTTCATGTTTCGCGACGGCGGCAGTGACACGATCACTTCCGTACCTTCTCCCAGCCTGGACTTAATGGTGAACTTGCCGTCATGCATGCTGACAAGCGCCTGGACGATGGAAAGACCGAGACCGGTTCCCTGTTCGGCGCTCTTGATGGCATGCGAACCCTGACCGAACGCCTCAAGCACCGTGGGAATTTCCTCTTCTGGAATTCCCGGGCCGTTGTCGCGAATGGAAACATATTGTCCGCCATCTGAAGTCGGTCCGAGATTGACCCGGACTTCGCCTCCGACCGGCGTGAATTTGACCGCATTCGACATCAGATTGAGGATCACCTGGCGCACTGCGCGTTCATCCGCCCAAACACGGGGCAGGTCCGCCTGATGCGCGTGATGAAGGGCAATCGACTTTGCCTTTGCCCGCACCTTCATCATCGTGCCGCACTCGGCGACCACGTCATGGAGGTAAATGCTTTCCTCGTGCAATTCGTGACGGCCGGCCTCGATGCGCGACAGGTCGAGTATCTCGTTGATCAGATTGAGAAGATGTTCGCCTGAGCCGTGAATATCCTCCGCATAGGACCGGTAGTTCTTGTTGGTCATGGGACCCAGAACCTCGTCCTTCATGATTTCGGAAAATCCGAGTATGGCGTTGAGCGGTGTTCTGAGTTCATGGCTCATCGTCGCGAGGAAGCGTGATTTTGCAAGGTTCGCCGCTTCGGCGCGCCGGCGCGCTTCATCGGAAACGGAATTGGCGGTTTCGAGCTCAGCAATCAGATGATCCTTGTCCGCGCGGTATTCCAGCATCGTGTTGGCATTTTTCAGAAGCTGGTTGCCAAGGATCAGGAAAAAGCCCTGCGCCCCGATGGCCATGGCCGCAAGCGTGTAGTGAACGGCGCTTGACTGCTGCAGGAAACTGAACGTGACGACGAATGTGATCGGCAGTGTGCTTGCCAGCAGGCACTTTGGCAGATTGGCCGATTGCATCGTGTTCATCGCGATCACGATCAGGAGCGTGGCAAAGTGAAAGATGACTAGGCCTTCTCCGGACCCGATCCGCTCCGGCATCAGGAAGAACATGGCCCAACTGCAGCCGTAAATCAGATCCCCGGCCGTGAACCGTCGTCGCCAGACGACCCGCACTTTCTGGTCCGAAGGCGCTTTTTCGTAAGAGTGGCTGATCACGACCATCAGGAAGTGCGTGCAGATGGTGACAAGGAACCATGCACCCATGAACTGGGGGCTGACCCAGAGCGAGGAGATTGCGGCGACGATCAGGGCGAGCAAAGGCGCGGCGAAGGCCGCATTGATGCGCGTATCGGCGAACAGGTGCTGGCGTTCGTGCTCGAAAGTCGATTGACGGTTTTCGGGAGCCCCGAGGCGGCTGCGGATATCGCGTACCGAACGGGCAAGCTCGCGCCGACGCTCGGCGCGCTGCCTGTTGATTGCGATCGTGTCGCCCACTGTATCTGACGCTTGGGACTTCATTTGACGCCGGAAAATGTTGATATCGTTATTGTGATACTGCTTGTTTATGCACTCTGACTCATCATTTCTTAAGATCGTCCTCAGGATCGTGGTAAGCATTGCGTTAATCGGCTGTATCAGGGTGCAACTCTTTGTCCTTTCAAGATAATTCCCAACCGCTCAATGATCTGGTCTCACGCATTCGCGCGTGCCGGGAATGCTTTGAAAATCCGCTTGGAAAGGCCTTGCCGCATGAGCCCAGACCCGTTCTGCAAGTGTCCTTGAACGCACGTCTGTGCATCAGCGGGCAAGCACCGGGCACGCGGGTGCACAAAAGCGGCCGGCCGTTTACCGATCCCTCCGGCGACAGGCTCAGGGACTGGATGGGAATTGATGAGAAGATCTTCTACGACGCCGAACGGCTCGCCATCGTGCCGATGGGGTTCTGTTTCCCTGGTCTGGATAACAAGGGCGGCGATCTCCCGCCGAGAAGGGAATGTCGTAACCTCTGGCACGACGCCTTGTTTGCCGAAATGCCGAAAATCGAGATGATCCTGGTGATCGGACAATATGCGCAGGCGTATCACCTCGGTGCGCTGCGCAAGAAGAGCCTGACGGAAACCGTCGGATCTTGGGAGGCGTATTTCACCGCCGCGGTCGCCAGCGGAAAGCCGAAGGTATTGCCGTTGCCGCACCCTTCATGGCGCAACAATGCATGGCTCAGAAAAAATCCCTGGTTTGAACGTGACCTTCTGCCGGTTCTCAGAGCGGAGGTGGCGCGGTTGATTTGAGTAATCAGCGCCAGTGGAGGATTTTTTGCTCCAAATGGTGCTGATTGACTTGATGGGCGAAAAATTACATACGTGTTTCGCTCAAAACTGAAATCATTTCCTTCAAGCCCGTTCGTTCGGATTGAAGCTTACGCGCCAATGGCCGGAAGTCACCACCATGATTGATCGCATCGATCGCCGTATCTTGTCCATTCTTCAGGAAGACTGCACCGTGCCGGTCGCGGAGATAGGCCGGCGTGTCGGCTTGTCCACGACGCCTTGCTGGCGCCGCATCCAGAAGATGGAGGAAGACGGGGTCATAACCGGGCGTGTTGCGATACTGGACCCGGCGAAGGTGAATGCGAAAGTGACGGCTTTCGTTGCCATCACCACAAGTCAGCATTCGGAAGACTGGCTGAAAAAATTCGCCGACGTGATCCAGGAGTTTCCCGAAGTCGTCGAGTTTTATCGGATGGCGGGGCAGGTCGACTATCTGCTCCGTGTTGCCGTGCCGGATATCGAGGCCTACGACGCCTTTTACAAGAAGCTGATCGCCAAGATCGAAATTTCAGACGTATCGACGACGTTTGCAATGGAGCAGATCAAGAACACCACCGCGCTTCCGTTGTCCTATGTCGTTCCGGAAAAAGTCCGGGGAGACGCTTGACGCCTTGAATGCTTCAAGCGCCGTTGAGCGGATGCCGCGCGAAAAAACGGGCGGCTTCGGCATCCGTCACGGGCTGACCGGCAAAGATCTCTGCGTAGTAGCGCATGCGCTCCAGGCGAGGCGCCAGCGGATCCGTCGGCCCGTCCTTCTTCATGGAAATGTAGCCGATCTGGGTTTGATAGACGTTGTTCGCCCGAACACTGGCGTGTACCGCGTCGAACCCGAAGCGTTCGAACATCGATTGCAGCGCCTCAACCCGGACGAGGTCGGCCTCGTCCAGCATACCTGAAAGCCGCATATCGGCATGAGCCCAGTTGCGAACGGCAAATTCCAGCCTTGAGTCAAACAGATCGGGCGAGAGCCACAAGTCGAAGACATTGAGGATCGCTTCCGTGATCGTCTCCGCATAGGCCTCGGTCCGCCTGACGAGATTGCCGGTGTTTTTCGATTGCCAAAGCCCGATAAGCGCATCGAGCAGATCGTTGCGATCGGAAAAATGACCGTAGAAACTCGTGCGCGACAGGCCCATGCGTTCGGCAAGCGGCATGACCTTGACCGCATCGATGCCGCTCTCCAGCAAGGCACCATAAGCCGCCTGAATCCAGAGTTCCCGGGTTCCGCGCCAACCGCTGGTTTTTTCGATCAGGGGTTCAGTCATGCTTGCTCGTTAGCAGCTGGTTTCCTTCCTAACAACCCAAATTGACATACATGTCTTTAAAAACGACATAAATGTCGTTTTTGCGGCTTTTCACCCGGCAGTACCACGCAATAAGCTCCCGGCTGACCGGACAGGAACCGGGCGGATGCGAAATGAGGGAAGCGCATGTCGAAGGATCCATTGCTGCAGCCTTACCAGCTGAAGCATCTGACGCTGAAAAACAGGATCATGATCACGTCTCATGAGCCGGCCTATCCTGAGGACGGCATGCCCAAGGAGCGGTACCGGGCCTATCACGAGACCCGTGCCAGGGCAGGGGTTGCGCTGACAATGACGGCAGGCTCGGCTGCGGTTTCACGAAACTCACCGCCCGCATTCAACAACATCCTCGCCTACAAGGACGAGGTCGTGCCCTGGATCCGCGAACTGACGGACGCCTGCCACGACCACGGCTGCGCTGTCATGATCCAGCTCACCCACCTGGGCCGCCGGACCGGCTGGAACAAGGGGGACTGGCTGCCTTCCGTTTCTTCCACGATGGCACAGGAGCCAGCGCACAGGTTCTTCCCGAAACTGGTTGAGGACTGGGACATTGCCCGAATCATTCAGGACTATGCAGACGCTGCCGAACGCATGAAAGAAGGCGGCATGGACGGCGTCGAACTGGAAGCCTACGGTCACCTGATGGACCAGTTCTGGTCACCGGCAACAAATCACCTCGACGGTCCTTATGGCGGTGAGACGCTCGAGAACCGGATGCGGTTTTCGCTTGAAGTGATCGATGCCATCCGGAAGCGGGTCGGCGAAGACTTCATTCTCGGAATTCGCTTTACAGCCGATGAGGCGATGAAAGGCGGGATAACAGCCGAGGAGGGACTGGAGATCGGCCGGCGGCTGAAAGCGACGGGGCAGATCGACTTTCTGAACGTCATCCGGGGCCATATCGACACGGACGCTGCCTTGACGGACGTGATCCCGGTGCAAGGCATGCGCAACGCGCCGCATCTCGATTTCGCCGGAACGGTGCGGCGGGAGATTGGTCTGCCGACGTTCCACGCTGCCAAGATCCCCGATGTCGCCACCGCGCGACATGCGATCGCAGAAGGATTGCTGGATATGGTCGGCATGACGCGCGCGCACATGGCAGACCCTCTGATCGTCCGGAAAATCTCTGAGATGCGGGAAGAGGATATCAGGCCGTGCGTCGGTGCAACTTACTGCCTCGACCGGATTTATCAGGGCGGTGAAGCCCTGTGCATTCACAATCCGGCCACAGGTCGAGAACTGACGATGCCGCATGAGATATCTCCGGCAAGCATCAAGAAGAAGGTCGTTGTTGTTGGCGCGGGGCCTGCAGGTATGGAAGCGGCCCGTGTTGCCTCCGAGCGGGGTCACGATGTCGTTGTCTTCGAGGCAGCACCCGATGCGGGTGGGCAGGTCCGGCTGACGGCACAGTCCGAGCGTCGAAGAGAGATGATCTCGATCATCGACTGGCGCATGGACCAGTGTCTTGCCAGGAATGTCAGATTTAACTTTAATACATACGCAGAAGAATCTGATGTTATGTTTGAAAATCCCGATGCCGTCATCGTTGCAACGGGAGGTTTGCCGCATACCGAGTTGCTGTCTGAGGGCAACGATCTCGTCGTTTCCGCATGGGACATAATCTCCTGTGACGTCAAGCCGGGCAGGCAGGTTCTCGTGTTCGACGATGCGGGTGACCACGCCGCGCTGCAGGCGGCCGAAATGATTGCCAAGACCGGCGCGCATGTGGAAATCATGACACCGGACCGCTCCTTTTCTCCCGAGGTGATGGGAATGAACCTGGTGCCTTACATGCGCGCGCTTCAGGACAAGGATGTCCGGTTCACGGTTACCTATCGGCTGAAGGCGGCCAGGCGTACGGGCAACTTGATGACCGCAGTGATCGGAACGGATTACTCCAGCTTTACCGAGGAGCGCGACTTCGACCAGATCATTGTCAATCATGCGACGGTTCCGCTTGATGAGCTTTATTTCGAGCTCAAGCCAAGATCAAAGAATCTCGGCGCCGTGAATCAGGAGGCCCTGATCTTCGGCCGTCCGCAGCCGCTTGAGGCGAATCCTGACGGAGACTTTGCCCTTTACCGGATTGGCGATGCCGTTTCGGCAAGAAACACGCATGCCGCGATTTACGACGCACTCAGGCTGGTAAAAGACATCTGACTTCAAGCCATTGCGGATTTTTTGGGCAACGTCTCACTTGAATAAGCGGATGCCGTTTTTGAGCTATGGCAGCCGATGATTGCGGGACTAATTTTCGCTGCATCAACGCTCGGTGGCAGCGGACACATCAGGATGAGACACATGTACAGCGACTCGGACATTCTTTCGTTATTGATGAGCCGGCGATCCGGCTACTCACTGCCGCAGCCGTTCTACACCGACGCCGACGTGTTTCAGGCCGATCTCACACATATCTGGCAGAAAGACTGGGTTTTTGCGGTCTGTTCGGCTGAACTTCCGAAATCGGGCAACTTTGCCACGCTCCAGATCGGCGCTTATTCCATCATCGTGGTGCGCGGGGCGGATGGTGTTATCCGTGCGTTCCACAACTCGTGCCGCCATCGCGGCAGCCGTATTTGTTCCGCCGCTAAAGGATCAGCGCCCAAGCTGGTGTGTCCCTATCACCAATGGACCTATGAACTCGACGGCAAGCTCCTTTGGGCGCGCGAAATGGGCTCGGACTTCAAGCCCGAGGAACATGGGCTGAAAACGGTTCACTGCATTGACGTGTCCGGCATGGTTTTCATTTGCCTTGCGGAGGCCGCGCCCGACGCTTCCGGCCTGAAACGACAGGCAGAACGCTATCTCGGGCCCCATGATCTTGGAAATCTGAAGGTCGCGCATCAGTCGACAATCACCGAAAAGGGCAACTGGAAGCTCGTTCTGGAGAACAACCGCGAATGCTATCACTGCTCAGGTTCGCATCCTTCCCTGTGCCGGACATTCCCGGACGATCCGAACCTTGTGGGAGCGGACGATTCGTCCACGTCCAACGTCGGGAAGCAGCATGTCGAGCGCTGCGAAAGCGCAGGACTGCCCGCGAAATACGTGATCTCGCCGAACGAGCAGTGGCGCTTCGTGCGCATTCCGTTCCTCGGGGACGCTGTCAGCTACACGATGGACGGCAAGTCGGCTGTCTCGAAGCGGATCGGAACCGTTCCCTTCGACAATGCGGGCACATGCCTCTTCTTCAACTATCCGAATACCTGGAACCATTTCCTGTCCGACCAGGTGCTGACCTTCCGCGTGCTGCCGATTGGGCCGATGGAATCGGAAGTGACCACCACCTGGCTGGTTCACAAGGATGCTGAGGAGGGCGTTGACTACGATCTGGAGCGGCTCACCGAGGTCTGGACTCACACAAATGACGAGGACCGCCGGATCGTCGAGGAAAACCAGATTGGCATCTGTTCACCGGCCTACGAGCCTGGGCCGTATTCGCCGGTTCAGGAAAGCGGCGTCATCCAGTTCGTCGACTGGTATGCCGCGCATCTGGAAACGTCCCTTCTCGGGCGCTTCCGTGTAGCGGCGGAGTGACCCGATGATACCGATGCCGGGACGCGATACGCCTGTCTGGTCCGACAGCGAGCTGTTGGAATGCGTGATGGTGGTGCCCGAAGCACCCGATGTGAAGACATTTTCGTTCCGCCCGCCGTCCGGAGCGACCTTCGTCTACCGGGCCGGGCAGTTCATCACGTTGGATCTACCATTGCCCGGCGGCAATGTGCAGCGAACCTATACGCTGTCGTCGTCACCGGTCTCCAGCGCTTACGTTTCGGTGACCGTGAAGGCCCAGTCCGATAGTCAGGGATCGCGCTGGCTCCTGGACAATCTGAAGCCCGGCATGCGGCTGAAGGCATTCGGCCCTGCCGGTCTTTTTCATCTGCCGCCGAGCCCGGACGGCAGGTTTCTGTTCATTTCGGCTGGCTCCGGCGTCACGCCGATGATGTCGATGGCGCAGACGCTTTTCGAACGGGGTGAGGACCCGGATATCTGTTTCATTCAGTGCGCGCGGCGTCCGGCGGATCTCATCTTCCGGCAGAAGCTGGAATACATGGCGAGCCGGGTCACGGGGCTGCAGCTGCACTTTGTGGTCAAGCAAAGCGATCCCTACGAGGTCTGGACCGGGTATCGCGGGCATTTCAACCAGTTGATGCTCGGCCTGATGTGCAACGACTACCTTGAACGCGATGTCTATTGCTGCGGTCCGGAAGGGTTCATGGATGCCGTGCGCGAAATCCTGAATGCGCTCGGATACGACATGGACCGCTACCACCAGGAAAGTTTCCAGGCGCCGGCAGAAACAAAGGCGGAGTTGACCGAATTCGACGATGTCGTGCCTCAGGACGACACGAAAGCGCAGATTGTCTTTGCGAACTCGGGCGTGTCCGCCTGGTGCACCGAGACCGATACCGTGCTGGCGGTCGCCAAGGATGCCGGTCTGAACATTCCGTCCGGGTGCACATTCGGCGTCTGCGGCACCTGCAAGGTTCGCAAGCTGGACGGCGAAGTTCACATGGTCCATTCCGGTGGGATCAGCGAAGACGATATCGAGGCAGGTTACATTCTTGCGTGCTGCTCTAACCCGATTGGCACTGTGGAAGTCGAGGTTTAGCTGAGTCCGAGACGCTCCCATACCTTTGGGGAGGAAAGCTCCTTGACGGTTTCACGGCCGATCTTGCGTGCCGTCCTGTCGCCGGTACGGGTCAGTTCCTCGCCGAGGCGCAGCGCCGGGCCATGAAGGTCCGCAGAGCGCTTTCCGATCTGCCTCAAGGACCAGTGAACGGCTTTCCAGACGAAATTCCGGTCATCCGTCGAGGCGGCCCGGATGAAGGTGAAGCAGTCGAGAAACTCCTGATCCGGAGCTTTTTTTGCGTGGACGGCACGCCAGGCGATCAGGGCAAAGCCGGCGCGTTTGATGAATTCGCGTTCGTTGGTAACGAGAACCGGAACAAGCGCCCCCGAGTCGGTCCGGCGGGCATGGACATTCGTTAGCTGGTCGCACAGGTCCCAGGACTGGATGTCATCCAGCCAGCGCTGGGTCAGCTCTGCTGTCATCGCCTTGGGAGGCGTGATCAGAATGGCGAGCAGCCTGGCCTCGTGAAAGCCGGACGCCCAAAGATCGCGTGCGAGATCAGGCGATTTTCCAAGGTCTTTTGAAAATGGGCGCAGAACCGAGAGCGGCACGCCAAAAGCTTTGGAGGCATCGATCCCGAACCGGGCCATGCCTTGCCGGTTTTGCTCGGTCCCGAGCTCGCCAAGGTGCTCAAGTACAGCTTTTGCTGTCCAGTCTGAAGTCGAACGGCTCATCGATGCCTCTGGTGAACGCTTGTTCTGACCGGTGATCGGGTCACCAAAGAATAGCGCCGTTTCAGAGGGAAACGGAAGCCGCTTGCTGATCGCGTGATCTGGTGTGCTTCCAAAAAAAGGTCCGGCGTTTGAGCCGGACCCTGCTTTGTTCAGACTGTCGGTTTCAGGTGTTCAAGATCCAGCCTTCCGGCAGGACGCGCCACCTTGCGGGGATCACACCCAGTAAGGCCTGCGCCACCAGACGCGCGCTTCTTGTTCTTCCCGGTTCCGCTCCTCGGCCAAGCGGCGCTTGGTGCGCGGGTCCATCGTTTCAGCGCTCGATGACCGGGTTGCTTCCAGAAGGCTGCGTGCATAAATATCTAACATTGACTTACACTCCTCGGTTGGCGTCTGATGAGAATATGGCTCCAACGTTGGACAAACGCGAGTCAGGAAGAATTTGGATATGTAAGGAAAAGTTACATATGGATTGGCGTTCGCTTCCTCCGCTCAACAGCCTCAAGGTGTTTGCCGTCGTGGCTGAATCGAAGAGCCTTTCTGCAGCTGGCCGAGAGCTTAACGTGACCCATGCAGCGGTCAGTCAGCAGATCCGGAGCCTCGAAAGTTTCATGGGACTGAAGCTCATCGTTCGAGAGGGACGGGGTGTTGCGCTGACGCTGGAGGGGGAACAGCTGTTCAGCGGGTTGAAAGGCGGTTTCGAGGCCATTCGGGACACAGTCGATGCGCTCCTCAAGGACGACCAGGCAAGGCCGCTGAACATCACAATGACGCCCACCTTTGCTGTCAGCTGGCTGATGCCGCGGATCAACGATTTCCGTTTGAAGCATCCGGACATTGAATTGATGCTCAACCCGACGGCGGAAGTCATTGAACTGACACCCGGCGGCACCGACATGGCGATACGCTTCGGCAGGGGCGACTGGCCCGGCCTGGATTCCGAACTGCTTTTGCCAACCAACTTCGCCGTCGTCGGCGCACGGTGTTTGATCGGCGACAGGCCGATAAGCAGCCCCGAGGATATTCTGGACTTTCCGTGGCTGCAGGAATACGGCACCAACGAATTGGCCATCTGGATGAAAAATCAGGGTGTCGTGCCCTGCGAAAAGCTCAACGTTACCCATTTGCCAGGTTATATGCTGCTTGAGGGATTGCGCCGCGGCGAGGGCGTGTCGGCAACGGCAAAGGCATTTATCAAGCCCGATATCGATGCCGGCAGTTTGCAGGTGCTGTTCGAGGATGAAGAAGAACCGTGCACCGGTTATCACATGCTGACGCGTCAAGGCGTCAAGCGCCCGCCCTTGAAGAAACTGATGGCCTGGCTTCGCACCATGATCGCTGAGGACAACGAGAGAGCGCGGAACGAAACAGACCGCCCGCACAACGGAACGCGTGATTGGTGCCTTTGAAACGCACTTCACATGTCATCGGCCGTGCAGAAACCGTTGATTGTTTCGGCAGATTGATTTCACGGCGGAACTGAAACAACAGCGCACTAATCGTTGCGTTCCATATCGTTCAGCTCAAAGCTGCTGTCGAGCAGGGACAGTTCCGGACCGTAAAAGCGGGCCAAACAATCATTTTCAGGACCTCGCACAACAAGATGGAGGACTGATTTTCTGTTCCATCATCCGTGTATGGAACCAGTCCATTAAAAATGCACAGACTGGACCTATCCGCGAAAGCAGTTATGGGGCACCAATAGGCGAGCAAAAGAGAGCCGCCTCCATGACGAATTCGCAAAACACCACCAACCCTCTTGTCCTGCCTGACGATCTGCCGCGGCCCGTCGATGATGGCGGTGTGGATCATCTGACGGGTATGACAGTGCCTTCCGTAAAACTGCGCGCAACGACGGGAGAATGGGTGGATCTGTCCAGGGTGCCGGGCCGCGTGGTCGTTTATGCCTATCCAATGACCGGCGTCCCCGGAGTGGAGTTGCCGCCAGGTTGGAACGACATTCCGGGCGCGCGCGGTTGCACGCCTCAATCCTTGTCGTTTCAAGCCGAGAAGGACGTTTTCGCAGCCTTCGGCGTGACCGTGTTCGGCCTGAGCACCCAGACGGAAGCATACCAGAAAGAGCTTTCGGACCGCCTGGAACTGTCTTTCACGATCCTGAGCGATGCCGACTTCGAACTTTCCGATGCCATGCACCTTCCAACCATGGTGGTCGAGGACATGCGGCTCATCAAGCGGCTGACCCTGATCCTGAAAGATGGCGTTGTCGAGCATGTTTTCTATCCAGTTTTCCCGCCGAACCGGTCGGCGGCAGACGTGATTGCCTGGCTTCAGGAGAATGCTTCGCATGCACACGGATCTGGCGTCCTGATATACACGACACCGGACTGCCCGCATTGCCGGGCCGCAAAGACGCTCCTTAGCGAAAAAGGGATCGCTTACGCTGAGGTTGATGTGGACCGCGACTCTGAGGCGGCGCATGTGATGGTTGCCCGCAGCAAAGGCCAGCGGACCGTGCCACAGATTTTTGTCGGGCCGACCCATGTTGGCGGTGGCGATGACCTTGCCGCTCTGGAAAGGAACGGAGGGCTGGACGCCTTGCTTGCAGGAACGAAGCAATAGGAGCGATCATGAAACCGGGTTCGTGTGTGAAAGGGGCAAGATAGTCAGCCTTGCGCAGAACCTGAGCACCGCTTGAGAGCCAGCAACTTGCCGAACAGACCCACTGAACACGAGGCGGTTCACTTCACCCTGGGCCCCGAAGGCACAAATCATGATTTCGTGTTGCGCAATCATCTGCGCGAACGCGGGTGCAGGGCACGCATACTCCATGCAGCGGACGCAAGCAGCATGCTGGCGCACTGCGTCCGGGGCGACGCCTCGCACATGATGATTTGCGCCGCGCATCCGGATGCTGCGGAGACGGTTGCGATCGCCCAATACGCGCACGGTATCCTGTTGACCGATATTTTCATTGCCGAGAGCTACCCTCTGGCGATCCTGAGTCGGGCTGACATTGAGACCTGTCGAACGATCGCACTCCATCCGGCGACGCGCCCCTACACATCGCTTTCGCTGTTAGACGAGGTGTTCGAATTGACGTCGACCGTTGCCGCTTTTGAAGGATTGTTGCAGGGAAAATGGGACAGCGCTCTCACGCAGCGCCGCTATGCGGAAAACGAAGCTGTGAAGATGGTCCGTCCCGTTGATGCGGCGCGGGACGCATGGCTGGTTCTGTCGCGGGAATGAATGAGGAAGCGTTCAATCCGAACATGCGCGGGCGGTTTTTCGGACGCCCTTGATTTCACGCGGGAGCGAGACGTTGCGCGGTTTGTCCCGGTGCTCGTTTCCAGACAGGGGAATGAGACTTCCTTTTAAATCAAAAGTTGTATAACCCGGTTTTATGTATATTTTCAAACGGCATAGCTTTGCTCTGTGAGATCGCACTCGCGTTGGAACCAGAACAAGACAATGGACGCGGAATGGGACAATCATCCAAAATAGTCTTCAGTACCAAGATCTACCTGATCGCCGTTGTCGCCTCCAGGGTGGCGTCGACAGCCGTGCTGTTCGTCGATGAGGAACCCGACGCTCTCCAGTTCGCTCTGAGAGGCATAATTGTCTGGTTCCTCTGGCTCGTTTTCACCTATGGGTGGCTCAACAACATTGAGCGGGGTTTCCGTCTCGCCACAAAGAAGCAGAAATACACGTGGCCGGCTTTCATGGCCGTTACTGCGCCGTTTGCAATGGCCGTAGCGCTCGTCCTTTGGGCATCAACATACGCAGAATCTGCCGGTGTCGAAGGCACTCTCGTCGATGAATTTCTGTTTATGGCAACGACCTTTCCGTGGGCACTGTACGACATGTTCAGCATGGGATTTTACTTCCACGCGCTGTCGGTCGTGTTGGAGCTTGGCGTATGGCTGGTCTATCCGATCTGGGCGCTATGGTTCTGGTCCGCTGCGAAAGACATTCAGTTGCAGGATTCCGAGCCTGACGCGGAAGTCTTTAACTGACGGATATGGTTCCGCCAGGGTCTGCCTTGTTCGGTCGAAGGTCACGAGCCATCTGAAAACGTGCTGACGCAGAAACGGCAACTGCACGGGTGAGATCGGCTTTACTTGCAGATCGGCAATTCCAGAGGCGGTTGCTTGGGCAAGGAACGCCGCCACTCGTTGATAATCGGTTGGAGCTTCCGTTTGGGCCAGAACTTTGGCGAACCGATTGATTTCAGGCAACTTGCGTTCCAGTAAAGCCCTGCGTTTTTGAGCGATTTCCGTTTCCGAACGGCATTTGCGACTGCGTTGATGTCGCGTCCTTCGGGATAGATGTAAAGCGTGGTCGGATTTCCTTCAACGAGAGAAAGGATGTCTCTGGATTCAGCTGGCGACCAGGTGGTGCAGCCATTGCTGCGGCCGCCGGTATAGTTCACCAGCTTGCCGTAAGGGACATAGCCATCCTTGTCCGCGTGAGGGCTTTTCGGGTTTTTGAAACGGCACTGCCATTTCAGAAACACGGCAGGGTGCCCGCCGATTGCCCGTTCTCTGGCATTTGCGGTTTCGCCTTCACCGTCGAACAAAAGGAATGTCCGGTGAAACGCTTTCCGTTTGCCGGACCGGCGGTAGTATCCCTTGAAGGAAGTCCTTGATTCTGCCGTGACATAGGATCCGCCGGCGGTCAGTTTCGATCCTTCCGCATTGCTGAAATTCTTGGCGCATTGGCGCCCGTTCGAGAAATTGGCGCGCCGCAGCTTCCGGCCATTGCCGTAGCCCGATGACACGGCCCGAAAGAACTTTCGTTGTTCACAAATCACGTAAAACCGCCGTCCAGGCTTGCCACTGCGAGAGGTGCTCGGGCGGGTTGCATCCTTGGCAAAATAGCAGGCGTTTCTGACTTTGCCCTGACGGCGCTTTCGCTCGTAAAGCGCACGTGCCCGTTGAAGCACGATCGGAGCAATTTGACCCTCCGCCGTCCCCACATGTTTTTGCAGCCAGGCAGGGATCTTTGAACTTTGCTGCGCCGAAGCTGCGAGCGGTGACACGGCCACGGTGGCGGCAGCGAGCAAGGCGGCGAACGTCATATGAAACCAGGCAAATGGCAATGTCGGTTCTCCTGCAAATCGCACCCTGCGATACTACACGCAATGTGTCGGTTTGGTCTCCGAAAAGCTGGGGTCAGGACCACGGACAACCAGAGATCGGTGCAAAACCTTCCGCTAGGTCAGAGTTCCCGCGTCCTTTTGCGACGCGCAGGTGGCAGTGCGTCATGCCACGCCGCGCTCGAACAGTTTTCCGGCCATGACGCCCATGCGTGTTTCCACCGCTTCAAGAGCATCAAGAATCAGGTCTTCGCGGAAGCGCTTGCCTGCAATTTGCACCGCGACCGGCATTCCCTCGTGCATGCTGGGCGACACGATGCCTGCAGGATAACCCATGTAGTTCATGGCGAATGACCAGATACCGCACCCGAGCACTTCCATGATGCCGTCTTTGCCTTCTGCATCCCTGTTCCAGGCATAGGTCGGAGACGGCAGAAACGGGCTCAAGACGAGGGGATAGCGCTCAAACAGGAGATTCCATTGGCGAATGAAATGAGAGCGTCTTGCCATCTGGTGCAGCAGATCGTCGCCCTTGAAGGGCGGAAACAAGTCGAAATACTCGTCGAACATCCGGTTGATTTCGGGACTGCCGTGCCGCCTTACGTCATTCAACATCAGCACATTTACCTCGCCCATCAAGGCCCGGTAGCCTGTCTCGCCGATTTCGCTGATATCTGGAGGCTCGATCTCGACGACCTCGTAGCCGGCCTCAATGAGGCAGTCGCGCGCCGTATCTAGAGCCTTTACAATCGCAGGGTGGATCTCGAACTGATAGGTGTTTCTGGTGAAGCCGACTTTTGTGGGCCGCTCCGGAGCTGGCCCCTCGAAAGGAACGGGAACCTGCCAGGGATCGTGCGGGTCGTAGGTGATGGCGGATTTCATGGCAAGCCGCACATCGCGCACTTCCCGGCAGATGACACCTTGCACCGACATGAGTTGCGCAAGCATGCCGCGCTCGGCCGTCTGCGAAGGGTTCCATGCCGGTGTTCGGCCAAGCCCCGGCTTGACGGTGACCGCGCCCGTCGCAGCGGCCGGGAACCGCAATGAGCCGCCGATATCATTCCCGTGCGCGATCGGCCCCATGCCACTCATGATGGCGGCCGAGGCACCTCCGGACGATCCGCCGGGCGACGCCCACTCATTCCAGGGGTTGGAGGTGCGTCCGTGCAGTTCGTTGGTTGTCGTTGCGCGAAAAGAGAACTCCGGTGTGTTCGTGCGGCCGATGACAATCGCACCGGCATTGGTCAGGTTTTTCACAAACGGCGCGTCATCCGGCGCGACAATATCGGCAAACGCCTTTACGCCATTTGTGGTCGATCTGCCCTTTTGGTCCACATTGACCTTGATGGTCACCGGCACCCCATGGAGGGGGCCAACAGGTCCGGATCTGCTTTGAAGGGCGTCGAGACTGCGTGCGGTTTCAATGGCCTCATCACCCAGGTCATCGACAATGGCATTCAGGCCCGGGTTGATGGCACGCATATGCTCCACGGTGCCCGCCACAACCGCTTCGGCCGTCGTTTCGCGTTGCGCGATTTTTTGTGCAAGTTCACTGGCACTCAACTGCCAGACTGGTTTTTCCGCCATGTATCAGGGCTCCCGCATGCAGCCGGATTGCGCAATGAGTGTCTCTACAAAGCAGAGATGCAACAACTTGGTACTAGAGCAGGTGGTTCTGGACAACACCGTAGAATTGCTGTCCGGGAAACACAGGAAGGAGACCATTCGTTCTTGTGGTCCGGATAGGCCATTGGATGCAAGGCAAGTATGCTTGCCCCTCCCGGCGCTGCGTTTTCGTGGGACAACATTCGTCTGAAATCGTGTGTCGGCTGCGTCGCCCGGCTTCGCGCGCCTTTGATATGACCTGGCTCATAGCCTTCGCTGATGTCAGCTCACATAACCGAATGCCCGCGGCAGCCAGAGTACAAGCCCGGGAAACAGGATCAGAGCGGCCAGCGCTGCCAGCAAAACGCCCAGAAACGGCCAGATCTCTCTGATGATCTCGTTGAGCGGAATACGCGTGACGGCATTGATGACGAACAAAAGAATGCCGTAGGGCGGGGTGATCAGACCGATCATGCAGTTCACGACCGCCACCACGCCAAAATGCACCAGATCGATACCAAGTTCGCGGCATGTCGGTATGAAAAGCGGAATGATCACGAGAATGATTGTCGTGGCATCGAGAACGCATCCCAATAGCAACAGCAGAATATTGACCATCACCAGGAAGGCAAGAGGATGGACGTCGAGACCCACCAGCTGCGCCGCCAGTATCGTCGGAATGTTTTCCGACGCGACCACATAGTTCAGGATCAGCGCACCGCCGATCACGATACCGACGGCAGCAGATGAACGGGCACTTTCAACCAAGATCCCGTAAAGAGCGCGCAGTGACAGGGCGCGATAGAACAGGCCGGCAAGAATGAGCGCATAAAAGGCGGCAACTGCGGCAGCTTCTGTTGGGGTCGTAACGCCTCCGTAGATTCCATAAAGGAGGATCGCCGGCATAAGAAGGGCTGGGAAGGCATTCACGGTCAGCCGCGGCAGTTCAACAAGGGGAACCGGGGTCTCCAGTGCAAAATTCCGGCGATGCGACAGCCAGATGTTGAGCCCCATCAGGACGGCTCCCATCAGGAGGCCCGGAATGATCCCCCCCAGGAACAGATATCCGATAGACGTGTTGGAGACGAGTGCATAGAGCACCATCGGGATCGAGGGGGGGATGATTGGCCCGATGGTGGCCGAAGCAGCGGTTATCGCAGCCGCATAGCCGCGCGTGTAGTGACCGCTCTTGGTCATCATCTCGATGATGATCTTGCCGATCCCGGCAGCATCGGCCACGGCGGATCCAGACATGCCGGAAAAGATCAGCGACGCGACGATATTGACGTGACCGAGACCGCCCCGGAAACGGCCGACAAGAGCAACGCAAAACTGCAGAAGCCGATCGCTGATCGTCCCCGCATTCATGATGTTCGCGGCAACGATGAACAGGGGAACGGCCAGAAGCACAAAGCTGGAATAGAGCCCGTCCATGAGCACTTTTCCCGCAAGACCGATGTCTTGTCCGGCGGCAAACAGATAGACGAGCGAGGAAACCAGGATGGCATAGGCAATTGGTGCGCCCATGCCTGCCAGCAGAAACAGCGTTCCGAGGCACAGCAGAAACTGAAAGCTCATTCGCTCAGCCTCTCGCCATCTGGGTCGGGCGTATCCGGCACGCCGTATCGGAAGGCCTGCCAGACGATCCAGAAGTAGCGTGCGGAGACAGCGAAGAGAAACAGCATGTAGACCACATAAAGGTCGCGCATTCTCACCCAGTCGCCGAACAGCGAGGACAGCGTCGCGGTTTTCTTGAGCCGCAGGATATAGAATTTGGCCCAGGTGGGTTCAATTGAAACGGCAAGGCCGACGGCAATGCAAAGGCCGAAGACAATCACGAATATACGGCGCATCTTCCGGCTGACCCGGCTGTACAGAATATCGAAACGCACGTGGTCGCTTTCACGAACCACAAAGGCATTGCCCCAGAATACCAGCCACAGCCACAGGACGAGACAAAGCTCGAGGGTCCAGCCAAATCGCGTTGGTTCCAGAAAGGGAAGATATTCCGGCAGCCATTCCAGGCGCGCCGAGTACCGGATGAAGATCTGAAGGACGAAGGTCAGGAACATGGCTGCCATCATGGTGGCCGCGACGGCCTGGGCGGCGTGTTTCAGACCTGCTGTAATCTGTTTCATGTGTGCCGTTCATCAATTCGGGCAAGGGCGGACCGCCACCCTTGCCCTGCTTGGGTCAGTTGCCCAGTGCGTTGATCTTGTCCAGGACACCGTCGGGCCAGGAGGCGGCAAATTCCGAACCGACATATTGTGACTGAACGTGTTCGCGGAAGGCTTTCAGGTCGGGCTCGTAAATCGCCAGGCCCTGTTCTTCCAGGAACGACACCAGATCAGCTTCCTTCTGCAATTGTGCCTTGCGGCCACTTTCCGCAGCCGCTTCTGCAGCGGCTTGCACCTTCGCCTGCTGTTCAGGGGTCAGCGCATCCCAGACGGCTTTCGAGAACGCCACATAGTTCAAGTCGACCAGGTGCGACGTCAGGGCGATCTGATTGGTGACTTCGAAGAATTTTGCATCCACCACGGTGGGCAGCGGGTTGTCCTGTCCGTCAACCGAACCTGTCTGCAACGCGGTATAGACTTCCGTGAAAGCCATCGGGGTCGGGTTCGCACCCAGAGCTTTGCCGAGGAACTGCCAGGCGTCGGTGCCAGGCATGCGCAGGTTCACGCCGGCGAGATCCGCCGGGGTCGTGACCGTCAGCTCATCCTTCGATTGCCGCAGGTTTACATGACGTCGGCCCAGATACATGACGGCGAGAAGTTTTATGCCGAGTTCGTCTTCCACCTTCTGCTTGAACGGGTCCATCAGCGGATCGTTGAAGACACGCACCTGGTGATCGGCATCCTGGTGCACGTAACCGGTCGCAAAAATCGAGAACTCGGGGAAATACTGCGCCAGCTCCTGGGCGGAGGCGATCGACATTTCCAGATCGCCCGAAGCGATGGCCTCAAGCTCCGAGTTCTGCTTGATCAGCGACGCGTTGTAGTGCGGTTCGTAGGTCGCAAACTCTGCAACCTCCGGCGCAAACACTTCGGCCAAGGCCACCGAACGCTGGTCGGTTTCAGATGCCGGCGTCGACATGCGCAGCGTGACCTTGTCGTCAGCAACCGCGGTCGCCGTAATCGCTGCAGCCGCCAGTGCGGCCAAGCCACCAAGAATAAAAGAAGACTTCATTACACTTCCTCCTCTGTGATTGCGGTTTTCCGCATTTATCGTCAGACCCCGAGGGCCCGGCGTTTTGCGCTGTCCACGTGGGCATGCACAGCTTCAACCGTTTTCTCCACGTCGCGCGCTTCAAGCGCGTCGATGATCACCAGGTGTTCGCTCATGACGGACACCACCAGTTCCGGCAACATCCTTGTTTCTGAGTTTCTGATCAGACGGATCTTGATCGCGTTCACCCTGTGAATGTCGGAAATGATCCGATTGCCGAGAGAATCGATCACGTGATCATGGAAGGCCCAGTCCATATGCTGCGCGCGCGACAGCAATTCCGGTGTCACGCCACGCTCGGCTTCGCTCAATGTCTTGCGATGCTCGCTGGCAAGACGCGCGATATCGGTATCGGGCGCGCTCCTGCAAAAGGAGGCGAATGCCTCGCTTTCGATGATCCTGCGCAACTGGAACGCATTTCGGATCAGTTCGAGATCGATACTGAGCACCTGTAGCCCACGCTTGGGGACCGTGCGGATCAAACCATCTGCCTCGAGCCGCGGGATCATCTCGCGTATTGCGCCCAACGGCATTCCCGTGAGTTCGACGAGCTCCCGCTGAGAGACGATCTGCCCGGGCTGAATGTCACGCGAAAGAAGCTTTTCGGTGAAACTGGAGTAGGCGTCATCGCGGAGGCGTCGTTCCGACCTGTTCATGCGGCCATGCCCCTTCCTTCGAGTGCCAGGATTTCGGACTTCTGTTCCGCCGTCAGGCCAAGCAGCGGCGGGCGCAGGTTTTCCCAGGCGGGGGCCCCCAACGCGTCGGCGAGCAACACTTTGAGAGTCGGGATCACGGGCAGGCCCACAATCCTGTCAACGGTTCGCGTAAGCATGGGGTCTTCGGTGGAAGAAGTGAGGACATTGCAAAGCCTTTCGGGATAAAGATTGGCGACGCCGGTGATCGACCCGACACACCCCAGCGGGACAGCCTTGTGCAGCAGGCGCTCGTCACCGATCAGAACCGGCAAGACTTTCCCTTCCAGTAGCCGGACTGCGTTGGGCCAGTCCCCCGAACTGTCCTTGATGGCAACGATCCGTTCGGGATGGAATTCCTTGAGGCGCGAGGCAAGAGAGGGTGAGACGCCGACGCCCGTGACCTGGGGAATGTTGTACAAAATGATGCCGGCTTTTGGGCTGCTCAAGGCCATGAGTGCGGCAAACCACAAAAACACCCCTTCGTCCCCGGCATCGCTGAAATAGAAGGGCGGCGGGACCAGGAAGCGCGTGATACCGGCCCGCATGCCTTCGTCAATTTGGGCCGCAGCATCGGCAGCTGCCGAACCGTAAGCACCCAGAACGATCCGCTCGGGCGACAAACCGCATTCGAGCAGGGCACTGATTCCGGCCTGTCGCTCGCCGGCGGCGATCGAAGCGCCTTCGCCCGTGGTGCCGAACAAGGTCACGCCGGAAACACCCCGCTCAACCATCGATGCGGCGTGACCCGCGAGCCGGTCCCCGTCGATCGAACCGTCCGCTGCAAACGGGGTCAGAAGAGCGGTCAGAATGCCAAATTGTGCCATCGGTTCCCCTGGATTGAAGAATTCCATGATACATGACATTTTAATAATGTACAGTGTAACATGTTACGCGCAAATGTTGGAGTGCCGTCATGCCGACCGTCATCTGTGCCGGGTTGATAACGCTGGATGCGATTTATGATCTGACCGCCTTTCCGCAGGAAGGCAGCAAGGTCAGGGCGAACGCCGCCCGGCTTCTGCCCGGCGGGGGCGCGTTGCTCGCGGCAACGACGATTGCACGATTGGGAGGGACAGCACGGCTAGCCGGGGCTGTTGGAGACGACCTGTTCGGTGAGTACCTTCGCAAGCAAATCGTGTTGCGTGGGATTGATGGCGCCCTCGTTCGGACGCTCCCGGGTGAGGCGACTGCTCATTCCGCGATCTTCATGACGGGCGCGGGCGAGCGTACCATTGTCAACCAGAGATCGGATCGTCTGCTCGACATGGGAATGACGGCCGGCGTTCCCGAATTCGATGTTGTTTTGGCCGACACGAGGTGCCGCAATCTGGCAAAAGGACTGTTTGAAGCGGCACGGCAGCAAGGCAAACCAGCGGTTCTGGACGCCGAAGCCCCATTGCCACGGGATCTTCTGCCGTCCGCCAGCCATCTCGCGTTTTCCGAACAGGGACTGGCTGATTGTGATGGCAAGTCGCTGGCCGAGATCGCGGCACAGAACCAGTGCTGGGCTTGCGTGACGCGTGGAGCGGCGGAAGTGCAAGTTCACGACGGAAGCAGATTTGCCCCGCCGCTAGTTACGTCACTGGACACGCTGGGAGCCGGGGATGTCTGGCACGGTGCATTCGCGTTCGCTTTGGCCGACGGAACCGGGGAAGGGGACGCGGTCAGGTTTGCAAATTCTGCTGCGGCGCTGTTTGTGTCCCGGCGCGCAGAGGAGCGGTTTCCGACCCTGAAAGAGGTCGGGCAATCGCTTGAGCACTGACGTGATGCCGGTCAAGAGGCGCGTCACCGGCACCCGGCCGGAACCGGAGACAATTCCGGTTCCGGCCATCTGACACGCCGCAAGCCGTTCGATGCTACTGGTTTGGAAAATAGTCTTCGCAGCTGCCTTCCCGGTAAACATCGGCGGTACAACAATGCAAACCTCCGCCGAAGGCGTAGGCGTCGCGCAACTCGACTTCGACGACTTCCATGCCAAGCTTGTCCATCTGTTCAGCCTGGTACACTTCCGACTTTTCGACACAGACCGTCTTGGGATCGAGAACAAGCACATTCATCGACAGCCAGACGCTCGAGTAGCAGAGCGGTGGCGGCGCATTGTGGGCCGGCTGCGCGGCATCCAAGATTTCCCAGCCGTTGGCCTCGAACAATCCGCGCTGCTCCGACGGCAACCGCCTTTGCGGGTTGTTCAGGATCAATCCCGGTCGCAACGGTGTAAAGGTCGCATCGATATGAATGGGGTAGGGGTCTCCGGGGAAATTCACGGTATGGACGCGATGGTTGGGAAAGTGCCGGCGCAGCCACTCGATGCCTTTCAGGTTGGTCGTGAAACCGTGCTGCACCACAAGGTCCCTGCCAAATCGGAGGACGTCCGCGGCATCGAACAGCGGTTCTTCTTCCGTGGTGACAAAGAACTTCTCCGCCGCCCATTGCAAACGCTTTTCAACGCCGATCCTCTCCGAGAGGTAGTCCGGATGATAATCGGCATCGGTGAGCCGGGGCTTGGGCGCGGCTTCATGCCGGAAATTCGGGTCCTCGTCCCAATACCGTTGCAGCAGGGGACGGTAATTCAAGTACTCGAACCAGCGGCAACGATAGGACATCGTCGCTTCGAGTATTTCCGAGCCGACGGTGAGCAGAACATCGCGTGGCGGCATGCACCCGAACTGGCTGTCGGTATGAAAATCGGGCGTTGTGGCCGGCTGTGAATGATCGATGGGTGTCGGCCGGTCGACCCGAATTCCGCGCGCTTCCAGTTGGCCGGCAAAGCGGTCCAGCAACTCATTGGCGCGATCAATCGTTTCTTGCGGGCGACGTCCCCATTGGCCGCGCATGTCGCTGTCTTCCGGAACTTTTGCATCCAGTGCCGGTTCCTCCGGCGGAATATGGCAGTCATCGGCACGTCCGACGATGACATGTTTCAAAGGATCCCATTCGTTCCAGCTACTTACGACCGTTTTGTTCATTCTTTCCTCCGCCCTGCAAGGGTCGCAGAAGATAGGAGTTTTCTCTCTCTACGACAAGGCATGTTGAGGCGGGAAAAGGAGCCGTTTCTGCCGCGGCCGGATTGGTCTGAAATCAGCTGTTGCCTGCCGCTTCCAGGCGAAGCACGGTCTGGTTCTTTGGTGGATTTTGGAATGGATGAAGTGAATTCCCGTTTCCGGGCAAACGCTCAGAAGACCGCATGTGCACCCCGGTCATCGGGAACGTTGGACGCGGCCAGTTGGCGATAGTGATCGGCCAGGGTGTCGGAGCCGAATTCAGGCGTGGACGCCGCATCGTAGGCTTTGACGCGATCATCCCAGAGCAGCATGGATTCACTCGCGTAATAATGTCCGATGCGTGCGAGTTCCGCTTTCTCGCGGGCACTTTCGGACAGCCGGCCGCACACCGACAGGCCGCTTGCGATGACAGACAGCATGGCGATCGGAACGTGCCGGAATTTCGGCGGATGATCGAGGGCCTCGAACAACATCGTGCCCTGGTTCAACGGCGTGATTGCAGGGCCCGGGCCCCCGACGGGAAGGATCTTGTTCTGACACTCCGGGGCGTCGAGGCATCGGACGAGGAACCGAGCCAGGTCCGCATCGCTGATAGGCTTGCACGCGGTCATCTGCCCGTTGCCGAAGACCAGGAATGGTTTTCCGCTCCGGACCCGGTTGAATTGGCCGGAAAGGGATTTGAAAAACGCGGTCGGACGCACGATCGACCAGGTTATGGACGCTTGCTGCAATTCGGCTTCAAAGGCCAGCTTTGCAAACTGGAAGGCAAGCCTTGGTTTCTGGACGCAAATCGCTGACAGATGGACAAAGCGTGGCACGCCTGCATTCACGGCCGCTGTCAGAAGACGGCTGTTGAGCGCGTGATCCACGTGCCAGGCATCATCCGGAACGCCGGTCCGCGAGGTGAGGCAGGACATGACTGCATCGCATTTATGTGCCTTTAGCAAAGCCGATAATTCATCTTGCGAGAAGGTGCAGGGAACCGTGCCGTCGAGCCCGGACACGTCTGACCCCGGGCGGACCGGTGCAACGATCTTATAGCCGGATTGGTGCAGCGCCTTGTAAGCTGCCCGGCCGATTGTACCCGTAGCACCGCAAAGGAGCACTTTGCCTCCGCGAGCACTTGATACTGACGATGCTTTGTCGCTTTGCATTTCGAGATGTCTCGGCAATTTCAGACCGGTTCTCCCGGTCCGGCTTTGCCCAATCATGCACAGATTCGCGAATATTGCTCATGCGGTCGGCAAACCGGCGCGCCCGGACCCGGAGCCTTCGATCATGAAACGGGCGTCATCGGATCTAATCCGAGCTTTCGCCGTCAAATGCATGTTCGGTTGCGCTGCTCGCTTTTTTAAGCTTTTGCCGTCAAGCTGTCGGCTCACTATTGGAGAGGGAAGCTATGCTGGGCGTCGTTTTCACCGAGTTTATGGAGATGGTTGAAGACAAGTTTTCCTTCGACGTCGCCGATGAGATCATGGAACTCTCAGGGGTGGGCAGCGAAACCGGCTTCACCGCTGTGCAGGACTACGATCACAATGACATGGTCAAACTTGTCGCCGCACTTCACAAGGTGACCGGCATCGATATCGACACCCTGATCGTCGTTTTCGGAGAGCACCTGTTTGGCCGCTTTACCGTTACTCACTCGCACTTCTTTGAGAACACCGAAAGCAGCCTGGATTTCCTGGAGAAGATCGAGGAATACATTCATGTCGAGGTGAAGAAACTCTACCCGAATGCAGAATTGCCGACGTTTCTGTGTGACCGCGTGGATGAAGACAAGCTGATCATGAACTACAGCTCCAAGCGTCCGTTTGGTGATCTCGCACATGGCCTCATTCAAGGGTGCGGGGCGCATTTCAAGGAAAACCTGACGATCGAAAGGACGGATGAGAACGGCCCGATGAAGGTTCAGTTCGTCATCAGCCGGAATGCCTGATGACCGAGAACCTTGAAGCATCCAAATGGATCCGGCGGTTTGAGCGGGAAAGAGCGGCCCGCAAGGAAGCCGAGCGGCTTCTTGAGCGCAAGAGCAGTGAGCTTTACGAGATCAACCAGACGCTCAAGGCAACGCTCGCGCAACTGGAGCGGCAGGTTCAGGAGCGAACGGCGGAATTACAGTCTGCAATGCAGGATGCCGTATCCGCGAATGAAGCGAAGTCGCAGTTCCTGGCAAATATCAGCCACGAAATCCGGACACCGATGAACGGTGTTATCGGCATGATTTCGCTGTTGCAGGGAACCGGCTTATCGCCCGAGCAGCAGCGTTACGCCGACGCAGTGCTGTCCTCGGGCGAGGCGCTCCTCACAATCATCAATGACATCCTGGACCTTTCAAAGCTCGAGGCCGGCCGCATTGACCTGGCCGAAGATATTTTCAACCTGCGAAGGGCGATCGACGGCGTTATCGAAATCCTGACGCCTGTCGCGTTTGCCAGCAACACGGAACTTGCTTGCCACATAGCGCCGGCGGTGCCCTTCAATGTCGTCGGGGATCCAGGCCGGTTCCGGCAGATCCTCATGAACCTGATCGGGAACGCGATCAAGTTCACTACAAAAGGGGCTGTCGTTCTCCGGGTTTTTCCGGCAACGTCTTCGCAGGGGCTGCGCTTCGAAGTCGAAGACACCGGCATCGGGATCGAAGCCGGCCGGATTTCAAAGCTGTTCGACAAATTCTTCCAGGTTGATCAAAGCAATTCCCGGCGTCATGGCGGAACCGGCCTCGGCCTTGCGATTTCCAGGCAATTGGTCGAGTTGATGGGAGGCCGGATCGGGGTTGAGAGCCAACTCGGTATCGGCAGCTGCTTCTGGTTCGAAATAGCGTTCGGTCCCGTCCACCCGGATCCTGAGACGCAGGAAGTGACAACACAGCCACCCCGCGGCCGCACGATTTGTTTCAGTGCGCTTGATCTTGTTGGCAAAGTCTATGGCGAGACACTGCAAGACCTCGGTTTTGAGGTTGATTACGCGCATACGGACGAAGAGGTCCGAAAGTTTCAGGCCGCGCATGGCTGTGAAGCAGTCCTGATCAGTGCCGTGAACCGTACGCAACTGGATGCCCTTCTCTCAACGGAACCGAGCGGCACCGTGCCGATCCTGCTGGCGACGACAAGGGATGTCGGATCTTTGAACGCGGCTCCGAATCTCGTCGTGCTCCCAAAACCCATTGCGCATGACAGCGTTGCAAGGGCTTTGCTCACGGACCAATCAGCAGCTCAGCGCGAAACCGACTGCGGAACTGTTTCCGACACTGGCGATCCCGCCGGACGTGTTTCCGGGGAACGGCGGCTCAGGGTTCTTATCGTGGAAGACATCGTCACCAATCAGCTTGTGCTGACAGGCTACCTGAACACCTTGGGTCATGAGGCTGACATTGCAGCCGATGGCCGGAACGCGCTGGCAGCCGTTCAGGAAACCGACTATGACCTCGTCTTCATGGACATGCAGATGCCTGACATGGACGGATTGGAGGCCACACGGGAGATACGCAAATTGCCGGGTGCAGCCGCGAAGGTGCCGATTGTCGCAATGACGGCCAACGCGATGGCGCAGGATAAGGAAAACTGCCTGCAGGCCGGGATGGACGGGTTTTTGTCGAAACCGGTTCGTATTGATCAGATCCGCACAGCCCTGGCAGAGTTCACGTCAGCCGCAGGCGGCGCGCTTTGAGCCGGCAACGGCCTCGCCAAAGCGTCACCGGGCCGGGGAACGGCTCGGATCATTCCACGTCATGCGAGCGCGAAACGGAAAGTCCGGTGATCGCAAACCACCGGACGAGTACGCAATCCGCACGGGTGTTGCCCCGTCAGGCCAGCGAGAACTGTTTCGGACGAACACTCCTTGCGACCCCGAGCACAATCAGGAGCAGGAGGACGGGCAGGAGCGCCAAAGGGCTTCCCGCTGCTATGAGTGCAGTGCCGGCAGCGCAAGAAATGGAGGCGGCTGCCTCTGCCAGCGTCGACGCCTTCGAAGCAACCTGCCGTCGCCGGAAAGTGGTGCGTTTGGCTTGCGCCCGAAACCAGAGCTGAACCAGGATTGCGCTTGCTGCCGCGACCATAGCACCGGCGAAGGTAACCACGGCACCCCATACCGAGACAAACGCGAGTGCGAGCGTAAGCGGCAGCACGATCCCAGCGACGAGCGTGAGCACGGACAGGACCTTGGCCCACAGGCGCGTAAAGGCGGAGATGGGCGCGGTCGCGATCAGATCGGGCGCATCTTCGCCGGATATCGTCAGCCAGGCGAGGCCGCCCGCAAGCTGCCCGACCGCCATGACAATGACAGGCGCGATGATCACGGAAATTTCGGTGTTCTGGCCAAAGCTGACCCAGAGCATGACCGCCGGCGGAACAAGATAGAGAACCTGCATCAGGGTCTGGGAAACAAGCCAGGGATCGCGCGCGATCAGCTTGAGTTCCTTGTGAACGAGCGCACCGAGCGGAGAGAAGCCGCGAAACGCGCGTTCGGCGACACTCCTGCGCGGGGTCTTTTCCGTGACACCAAGTGCCGAAACGACAATGCGCCGAAACTGCACTGCTCCGAGCCAGGCTCCAGACGCAAAAAACACAAGGGATGCGCCGAACAACAGGAGCACGGCACCGGGCTCTCCGTAAACCGCGTACGCGGGGAACCATAATGGAGAGCCAGCAGCGGGCGCATGCTGCGCCAGGAAGGTTGCGTCAAAGAGCGTGAAGCGGGACATTGACCCGAAGGAAAGGATGGCAACAACCTGCATTCCGATCAGAAAGGCCGCGCCGACCACCGCTGCCAGGATCTGCGCGGTAAGGCGCGTACGCTGCGCGCCGATCGTTCGGAACAGGGCAAGCGTACTCAACACGCCTGTTCCGGTTGCAGTCAGCGACACGGCCAGCAGAACCACATACCCCGCAAGCCAGCGCTCTCCGTCAAGCGCTACAGCAACGTTCAGGAAGGGAGAAATAACCAGCGCGGACATCACCCAGCTTGTCAAAGCCATCATGACGATGCGCACCAGAAACAGGTCGCGGGAGGGCGCAGGTGACGAAAGGATCAGGTCGAGGTCGTCCCGGGCATAGAACGCGCGCGTTACCGACTCCATTGCCTGCGACAGCATCATGGTGAAGCTGAGCAGGACCGTGACCGAGAGCATTGCCAGCGCGGTCTGATCGAGCACGAAGCCGGTAGCGAATTGGCGGGAAAGAACGGCATACGCGATCAGATGCATGATTGCGTAGAACAGGCTCATGCCGATGAGTGCACGCCGCAAGCTCGTATTGCGCCAGCCTGAAAACATCCAGGACCAGTCGCGCCAGGCGAGCCGCAATTCATGCCGTGAGAAACGCATCAGGGCGGAAGGTGTCGTCAAAGCACTCATGCAACTTTTTCGTCAAGGAAGCCTGTTTTGCCTGCGTTCGCACCGCCGTCGAAAGAGCCGCCCACGATCTCAAGGAAAATATCTTCAAGGGAGTTTCCGTCGGCGCTTGCCCTTTCGCGCAACTCCTCCAATGTTCCTTCCGCGACGAGCTGCCCTTGTGCGATGATCCCGATCCGGTCGGCCATGCGTTCCGCCACTTCGAGGATATGCGTCGTCATTATGATCGACACACCCTGCGCAACGAGCCCGGTCAGCACCTTCTTCACCTGCCGCGCAGACCCTGCATCAAGCCCTGTGAGCGGCTCATCGAGGATGATCAGGCGCGGTTCATGGATCAACGCGCCGGCAAGCGCCACCTTCTGACGCATCCCCTTTGAGAAACCGCCACAGCGTTCGTTGCAATGAGGGGCAAGCCCGAAGGACTCAAGAAGAGTGTCGGCCATGAAACGCGCGAGATCCGCTTCCATGCTCCATAGGCCGGCCACGAATTCAAGATATTCCAGAGGAGTCAGCTTGTCGTAGACCATCGGTTCGTCCGGGACCCAGGCCAGGACTTGCTTGGCGGCAATCGGATCCGAAAAAGCGTCGACACCGCAGATCTTGACGGAGCCCGCATCGGCTTCCAGCAATCCCGCGACCATCCGCAGCGTCGTTGTCTTGCCTGCGCCGTTCGGACCCAGCAGCGCATAGAATTCGCCGCCATTCACCGTCAGCGAGAGATCGTTGACTGCAGGCTCGCTGAAGCGCTTGTGAAGATTGAAAATCTCGAGGGCGGCGGTGCTGGAGGACGGCATCTGTCTCTCGTCTGTGGGCGGTTTCGGCCAGTTTACCGGAGGGACCTTTCACGAGGGTAAAACCCGGCCCTTCGTCGCGAGGCGCGGACAAGGTGCACGAACTCTGCACAGCATAACGTGTCGAAACCGGCGAGCGCCTTTGCGGCTTGTTTCAACGCCGGCCACTGGGTATCTGTCTCATGCTGTCAAACCGCAAACAAAGGCCGGACCGTGACCGATTTGCTTCTTGGAACTGATCTTGGCACGACCTCTGTGAAGGCCGGCGTGTTTGCTCGCGACGGAACTCAGCTTGCCAGGTTTGCCGAGAACTATCCGACAACACGTCCTGCGCCGGGCATGTGTGAACAGGACCCAGCAGACTGGATACGGCTCATTGACGCCGCGATGAACCAATTCCGTGCTGCCGGTCTCGTCACTTCGGTTCGATGCGGTGCATTGACCAGCCAGGTCAATACCCACGTGTTCGTGGATCGAACCGGGAGACCGCTTCGGCCGGCCATCCTCTGGCAGGACACGCGGGCAATGCCCGAAGCGCGTGAGTTGAATGCTCGCATCACGGATGCTGAAAAGATCGCGCTCCTCGGCGCGCCGATACCGATCGATGCCTCTCATCTTCTGGCCCGGATGCTCTGGGTTCAGCGCAATGAACCCGAAATCTGGGAAAAAACGGCTTATGTCCTTTTGCCGAAAGACTATGCGCTTCTTCATCTGACAGGCGAACTCGCGACGGACGCTCTGTCAAACATCGGGCTCGTCGGACTGGACGGAAACTACGTGAGCGCGATTCTCGGCCTCGTCCCGGGTGCCATGGAACGCATAGCCCCGCTTCAGTCGATGACGTCGCTCGTTGGCGCCAGCCGGGACGGTCCACCTTTCGCCGTGGCCACGATGGATGGCTGGGTCGGTCTGGCCGGGGCTGGGGCATGCCGGGAAAATGCATTCGCCTATCTCAGTGGCACCAGCGAAATACTGGGACTGTCCAGTCACACCGTTACACATGAGCCCGGTGTCGTGGTCTTTGCCGAAGCTCAGGGCCAGCGGCTCCATGCAGGGCCGACGCAGTCAGGCGGAGCGTCGCAACAATGGTTCTGCGATGTCGCAGGGATCGCAATTCCCGTCATGGCCAAACTGGTTGAAGACAACCCCTTGTCTCGAGCGCCGCTGTTTTTGCCGCAGTTGGCCGGAGAACGCGCGCCGGTCTGGAATGCCGACCTGCGAGGCGCGTTTCTGGGGCTGGAAGCTGGAATGCAGACAGCCGAATTTGCACGTGCGGTCTATGAGGGTGTCGCCTTGTCAGCGCGCCATGTTCTCGGTGCACTGGAAGCCTCTGGAGATTTGCGGGCCACCCATCTGACCTGCGCGGGAGGCGGGTTCAGGTCCGACGTCTGGGGCCAGATCCGCAGTGATGTGCTTGGCCGCCCACTGCAGCGCCTTGCCCTCGCCGAAGCGGGCGTTGTCGGCGCTGCCTGCATCGCCGCCGTTGCTTCGGGCTTGAGCGAAACACTGGCGCAGGCACATGTGCCGTTCTCGGAAAGCGACAGGGAATGGGAGCCCGATCCGAACCGGCGCGCTTTCTACGACGATCTGTTTGAAATCTATCTCGAGGCTCTGAAAACAACGGAAGGTCTCGGCAAACGTCTGGCTGCGCTGCGTCCTTGAGACTTTCTGCGTCTTTGACATTCCCCGGAAGCGTTCCGTCAGATCTCCAACGTCCTTCATTTTGTACAGCCGATCGAAAATGGGTACCGTGCTGAGGCAGCCGGGTAACCGTGCGTGGAAGCCGGTACATTCTCCAGTTCGGTTCTCCAGGTTACCTTAGTTCATACGATGCGCTGAAAGTGAGTGCCCTCCATGACCAAACGCCCTGAAGATCTTCGCTCGGCCCGCTGGTTCGCCCCTGATGATCTGCGATCCATGGGCCACCGGTCGCGCGCAATGCAGATGGGTCTCGACGGTGCGGACTGGCAGGGCAAGCCGGTAATAGCAATGATCAACACGTGGTCGGATCTCTCGCCATGTCATCACCACCTTCGCGATCGCACGGACTTTGTCAGGAAAGGTGTCTACCAGTCCGGCGGCATGCCGGTCGAAATGCCCGTGCATTCCTTCTCCGAACAGTTCCTGAAGCCGACATCGATGCTCTATCGCAACATGGGAGCCATGGAGGTGGAGGAAACGCTCAGGTCTCATCCGATTGACGGCGTCGTGCTGATGGGCGGCTGCGACAAGTCCACGCCCGCATTGATCATGGGGGCACTCAGCATGGGGCTTCCGTTCCTGTTCATGCCCGCCGGAGCAATGCTTCGCGGGAACTATGCCGGCCGCAAGCTGGGCTCGGGCACGGATGTCTGGAAATACTGGGATGAGCGGCGCGCAGGCACCATCGGCAAGGAGGAATGGGACGGGGTACAGGGCGGCATTGCCCGCAGCTACGGCACCTGTATGACCATGGGCACGGCCTCGACAATGATGTCGATTGCCGAGGCTTTCGGCCTGACCCTTCCGGGGGCTTCCTCCATCCCGGCACCGGACGCCGCGCACAAACGCATGGCTGCCGCCTGCGGACGCCGCATTGTCGACATGGTCTGGGAGGACCTGACGCCCGACAGGATCGTGACCGGCGCCTCCACGGCAAACGCGACGGCAGTTGCCATGGCAACAGGCTGCTCCACGAATGCCATTATTCACCTGATCGCCATGGCGCGGCGTGCGGGGGTGAAATGGGGCCTCGACGATCTGGACCGCATCGGTCACGAGGTTCCGGTTATCGCCAATATCCGGCCGTCCGGCACCGAGTATCTCATGGAGGATTTCTATTATGCCGGCGGTCTGCCCGCCCTGATGAGGGAAATGAGCGAAAAGCTGGACCTGTCGGCACTGACAGTGAACGGAAAGACACTGGGAGAGAACATCGCGGCTGCAGAAAACCACAATTGCGATGTTATCCGGCCGCTCACCAACCCGGTCTATCACGAGGGTTCGCTTGCCGTCTTGCGCGGCAACCTGGCGCCCGACGGGGCTGTCATCAAGCCGGCTGCCTGTGATCCGAGATTTCACCGGCACAAAGGTCCGGCAATTGTCGCTGACAGCTATCCCGAGCTGAAGCAGATCATCAATGACCCGGACTACCCGATGTCTCCGGATCACGTTCTGGTCCTGCGCAACGCGGGACCGCAGGGCGGTCCGGGAATGCCGGAATGGGGCATGATCCCGATGCCGCAGGCACTCCTCAAGGACGGGCACCGTGACATGGTGCGCCTTTCCGATGCCAGGATGTCCGGAACGTCCTACGGGGCCTGCATTTTGCACGTCGCACCCGAAGCGTTCATTGGCGGCCCCCTGGCCTTGATCGAAACAGGAGACATTATCGAGCTGGACGTGCCGAACAGAACCCTCCGTGTCGATCTTGAAGACGAGGTCCTGGCGGCGCGCAAGGCCAAGTGGTCGCCGCCGGAGCCCCGCTATGAACGCGGCTACGGCCACATGTACTCCAGACATGTCGAACAGGCCGACAAGGGCTGCGACTTCGATTTCCTTCGAACCGATTTCGGAAAGCCAGTCGCGGAGCCGGACATATTTTGAGGGTTAGGTGATGGACCCATAAATGAGACTGAAATGGCATGCGAAATGGCGAAATTCCGTTAGGAAGGGTGTGCGGAGCGGGCTTCCTGCCCGGTCAAGCACGCTGACGCCACGGGGTGATGCCATTTCAATGTCCTTCGGATTTGACCGGCTTGCTTTTCCTCGGCGTTGCGAAAGGCTTGAAAATGAGCCACATTTCCTGCGCTTCCGCGCCTTGACGAGAAGCAAGCCGCCTCAAACCATTTCGACCTCATTTATGAGTTCATCACCTAGAGCCTGCGTTTTGTGACACCAGCGGCTCAGATATGCTCTTGAGGAGGGATGGAAACTCGAAAGCTCCAGGGTACGGACCCATAAATGAATCCGATTTGGCGGCAGAAATGGCAAAATCTTGAGAGGAAGCTTTTGCAGAGCGGGCTTTTTGCCCAGTCAAGCGCGGTGACGCTGCGAGGTGCAGCCATTTTGCCGTCCTTCGGATTTGGCCGAATCGGCCATCTGCCACGTGGCGAAAGGCTAGAAATGAACCACATTTCCTGCGCTTTTTCTTCTCGCAGCTGGTCAAAATGATCCAAACCAAATCGGCTTCATTTATGAGTCCGTACCCTAGAACACTCTCGGTCTGGACGTTTCCAGATCGCGGCGTTGGCCAGCCCCGTAGCCAAAGTCGTAAAGCGCCTGCATGTAGGTCTTGTCGAAGGGTTCAGTGCTCTCTTCGTCAAACTCGATCGGTATGGAAACGAAGCGAAGTTCGGCCCCGGTGCGGTTTGCGAAAAGCTTCAACCGCTGGACATCGGCTTTTGTGCTGTATTTCAGCAGCGTGGAAAACGCACGGCCTGCCAGAGGAATGGTCCTGACTTTGACAGGTTTGTATTCCGGGAGGTATTTCCCATTGGTCAAAATGAAGATCCGGCCCTTCCGCTTCGGTTTGTCGTTGAAGACTGTCAGATTTAGCGGAGCGAGGAACAGGTTTGTCGTCGTAGCTCCGTCAACATGCAACTCGCTGTAGGTTTGACCGTCTGCGACCACATCAATTTGAACCGGGGGAAAAGCGCCGGGAATCGATGCCGAGGCCAGCACGACCTTGCGGAAGAGCTCGAGGGATTGGACGGTGCCGATTTCTGCGATTTGGCCCATGTCCCAGATAACCGGACGTTGCGCTTCGATATTGGTCGTGATCAGTGCGAGGCGCCGCCCACGCCGATGTTCTCTTGCGACCTCTGCCAGAAATTCCGGTGTTATGAATTCCGCAATGAGGTTTGCAAGCGGTGCGCTGTCGGTGACAGCCGTGCCGCTTAGCAGACCTGCGATGTAGTTCGGCTTGATGATGTCGCGCGTGCTGTGCGTGGTGTAGAAGAGTTCCAGGTCAGCGTCGTATTCCGGTCCGAGAAATGCGAGCGGAGCAATCAGTGCACCCGTGCTGACACCCGTCACGATTTCAAACTGCGGACGGTCTCCGCGCCTTGTCCAGCCATTCAGATAGCCCGCACCGAAGGCTCCGTTTTGCCCGCCACCGGACAAGACCAGAATATTGGCATCTCCGCTGGCGAGTCCCGAAGCCAAGATCTGCTTCTCGCGTGTCTTCAGTGTTGCGGAGTATCCGGGAGAAAACGCGTCCGCCCACGTTCTTGCCGTTTCAAAGTTCAGGACCTGTGCCTCTTCGACGAGGTCTTCTGGAAGCGGCTGATGGGTTATTCCGTTTCCGGCACAAGACGCTACGCCCAAAGAAATCGCCGCCAACAAGCAAAAGCGTTTGATTGCACTCACGAATTGAACTCGCCCTTAGATATGAAACGCCAGAATCCTATCACGTTGAAAATTGGGCGTCGTCGGCTGCCGGTGTATTCGATCGGCTTGACTGCAGTTTAATTGCCGCTATTAGCGTTTGCGCGCGGATTTGGCCGTCATCGGAAGATGCTCCCGTCAGGACGACCGCTGCACATATCGGCAAAAATCGCAGCCAATCTGCGCGTGCCGCTCTGTGCCAAAGTTCGAGCGGAGGCTTCGGAGGCCGTCTTTGCGCGCTGGATTTTGGCGGCTTCTCGCTATGCTCACTTGATCGCCGTCAAAGCCTGCTCGAAATCTGATACCAGGTCGGCCTGATGTTCGATCCCGACGGAGAGCCGTAGCAGGTTTTCCGGAACGCTCGTCACGTCACCTTCGATCGTGTGGCGGTGCTCAACGAGGCTCTCGGTGCCGCCCAGCGATGTCGCGCGCTGAAAGACATCGAGACTTCCGGCTACCCTGAGCGCACTGGCTTTACCGCCCTGGACCTGAACGGACAGGAGCGAGCCAAAACCGCCGGTCATTTGCGCCTTTGCGAGGTCATGGTGCGGATGGCCGGGAAGGCCGGGATAAAGCACGGTTTCGACTTTCGGGTGCGTTTCAAGATATCGGGCCAGCGCCATCGCGTTCACGTTCATGCGTTCGACCCGGAGCGCGAGCGTTCTGAGGCCGCGCAAAAGCAGCCAAGCTTCGAACGAACCGAGGATGGCACCGGCGATCTGGCGTTCCTCGCTGATGAATGTCCAGGCCTCGCTGTCAGGTTCCCTGGTGGAAACGACACCACCCAGAAGGTCCGAGTGTCCGTTGAGCGCCTTGGTGGCCGAATGCATGACGAGGTCCGCACCGAGCGCAAGCGGTTTCAGGATCAGCGGCGTTGCCGCCGTGGCGTCGACGGCGAGCAGAGCACCGTGTTCCTTGCACAGTTTTGAAATCCGGCTGATATCGGCAACTTTGAGATACGGGTTGCTTGGAACTTCCAGCCAGACCATGTCGGGTTTCGTGATCGAAATCTCGTCGTGAATGCTGTCGAAATTGCTCGCATCCGTTTCGACGAGGACGATGTTGTTGCGCTTGCAGTGCTTGCGCAGGAAATGGGTCGTGCCCCAATAGATGCCGGACTGCACCAGCAGCGTGCCGCCCGGCTTGATGCTGCGCACGATCGCTGCAATTGCCGCCATTCCAGATGCAAACAGGCGGCTTTCGGCGCCGTCCTCCAGCGTGGCGATCAGCTTTTCGGCCTTGAGATAAAGGTCGTTGCTGTCGCGGCTGTAGATGTGGCCGGGCCGGACCGGTTCGTAGTCTTCATCGCGCACGAAAGTCGTCGCGGTCTGGATCGGCGGAACCACCGCTCCCGTAGCAGGGTCGAACCCGCCGCCCGCATGGGCGAGGAGACTGTCTGGGTGAAGACCGGAATTCGGACGTGGTGACTTGGACATGTGACCTTGACGGGTTGTGACGTAGCTTGAAAAACGGCTGAGCTCAGCGTTTCAGGTGACGGGTGAGACGGGCTTCGATCCTGTCCCAGATCCGGCGAAGCGTTTCCACGATCATGAGATAGATGACCGCAGCCCAGATATAGGCCTGAAAATCATAGGTGCGCGAATAGGCGCGTCGGGTTTCTCCCATGATATCGTAGATCGTGATGATGGCTGCAATGGCCGATCCCTTGATCATGAGAATGATTTCGTTGCCGTAGGGGCGCAGCGCCACCATGAGGGCCTGGGGCAGTATGACCTTGAAGAACGTGACAGGTCGTGTGAGACCGAGCGCGGCCGCGCCTTCCCACTGGCCCCTTGCGATATTTTGGATCGCACCACGCAGGATTTCCGCCTGGTAGGCTGCCGTGTTCAGCGAAAACGCAAAGACGACACAGTAAAACGCGTCCCGGAAGAACCACCACAGACCGACGGCCTGCAGTTCGGGCCGGAATGACCCGAAGCCGTAATAGATCAGGAAAGTCTGGGCCAGCAGCGGTGTCCCGCGGAAGAAATAGACATAGGCATAGGCTGGAGCGGAAAAGATCTTCCACTTCGAGGACCGTGCCAGGGCGATCGGAATGGAAAGCAGGGCTCCGAAGAGCAGTGACAGCCCGACAATCTGGAGTGTGACCAGAAAGCCTTCAACGTATTTAGCGCCGTAGCGTTCCAGGAAGCTGTCGAACTCATGTGTTTCGAGACGTCCATCCGCCCAGCTCGCCCAGTCAGCGGGCAGGTAGGGGCGGAGGGCTTCCAGGATCGGTTTTTCGAGATTGCCGAGCAGATAGACGATCAGGGAAATTCCGGCAACGATCCACAGCGCCATGAGCACGTGGCCGGCGATCCTCGTATTGGTCCACGGGCGGGAAGGCGCGGGCGGCGGTTTCATTCCGGTCGTCGGGTTCGGTGCAATCATCGTTGCACCTCGCCGCGTTTGGACCAGCGCTCGATGCGGGTGAAGGCCGAGGAGGAAATCATCGCAAGGACAAGGTAGATCAGGCAGGCAAGGCCGAAGAAGAGGAACGGCTCCTTCGTGACCCGCGCCGCGATGCTGGTCTCGCGCAAGAGGTCCGAGAGACCGATTGTCGATACGAGAGCCGTGTCCTTTAGAAGGATCAGCCAGAGATTTCCGAGCGCGGGCAGGGCGAGGCGGATGAGTTGGGGCAGGATGACCAGTGTCATCGTCTGGAAGCGCGACAGCCCAAGCGCATAACCGCCTTCATACTGGCCCTCTGGGATGCCGCGAAAGGCGGAAAGGAACGCTTCGGAGGCGAAGGAGGAAAAAACCAGGGAGAGCGCAATCATGCCTGCGACGAAGGAATTGACCTCGATATAGATGTCGAAACCCATGAGCTTCATGAGTTGCTGCAATCCGATCTGGACGCCAAAAAAGACCAGGAACAACGTCAGGAGTTCCGGCAGGCCGCGAAAAATGGTGGTGTAGATGTTGGCGGCCAGTTTGAGGCTCGGCTCGCTGGAGTTCTTGGCCAGCGCGATCAGGAACCCGATGATCAGTCCAAAGGGCAGTGTGGCAAGCGAAAGCGAGACGGTGATCAGCACACCCTTGGCGATCGTGTCGCCCCAGCCATTTTCCCCGAAGGACAGCAGCGTCAAAGCTTCTTCCATAAGCCGGCGCTTCTTTCTTTTCTTGTCGTTGCTGGCCCGGCCACCCCTCTGGCCGGTGTTGCGAATTTGGTCGCAAACGAAAGCGCGGCGCTTGTTTCGCGCCGCGCTCCCGTATTCGTCAATAAGCCGTCAAATCAGCCGCCATAAACGTCGAAAGTGAAGTACTTGTCGTTGATTTCCTTGTACTTTCCGTTCGCGAGGATGGCTTCGAGCGCCTCGTTGAACTTGTCTTTCAGTTCGCCGTCGTCCTTGCGGATGGCGATACCTGCGCCTTCACCGTTGATGACCGGATCCGGTGTCAGGGTACCGAGGATCTTGCAGCAGGCACCGTCTTCGGTATCCAGCCAGTCGGACAGCACCACGACATCGTCGATCACGGCATCGATACGGCCGCTGGCAATGTCAAGCTTGTACTCGTCCGGCGTCGGATAAAGCTTGAGGTCGGCCGACCCGAGTTTTTCCTCAGCATAGTTCGAATGGGTGGTCGACGACTGGGCACCGAGCGCGATGCCGCTCAGGTCCGCATCGGAGGTTCCGGCAATGCTGGAATCCTTCGGCACGGCGATTGCCGGCGGCGTATTGTAGTACTTGTTCGTGAAGTCGACCTTCTGCTTGCGCTCGTCGGTGATCGACATGGACGCGATGATGGCGTCGTACTTGCCTGCCTGAAGGCCGGGAATGATTCCGTCCCAATCCGAAGTGATGAATTCACACTCGACCTTCATCTCTTCACACAGGGCCTTGGCGATGTCGACGTCAAAACCGATAAGCTGACCGTCGGAGGTCAGTGAGTTGAATGGAGGGTAGGCGCCTTCAGTACCGATACGGACCTTGGACCAGTCCTTCGCTTGAGCACCACCAACGGCAGCCAGAACAGCAACTGCGGCTGCAGCCATACGCAAAACACGCATTTTTACTTCCCCTAATATCTTGTCGCGGCGCAAGCGGGTTCTTCCCGCCTTTTTGCCCGAAGGCCCTATTCCATACACTTCCGTCTAAATTTCAAGCATGCCCAACAAAAAAACACATTGTAATTTGCCCTTTTTACGTCTTCAGATTGTATGCCGATGCGGAAGGCACCATCTGGCTGTACTTCGCATGGTGCGATCCGCGCGCCTGGTGAGGCATTGCTGACCGGCTGATCCTTACGGTTCAGAGACGTTTGCGGCGCCGACGGATCAATCTTGTTCATCGAATCCATGAAATAGTTGAATTTGTTCGTGCCGATCCGACCCACTAAGCAAGTGTCTCCACGCAACCGTTACTGTCGCGAACTGGCCTTGTGATGTCCGTTCCCGATTTTTGGAGGCCCGAATGACATCCTTCGAACTCTTCATCGGAAACAAGAACTACTCATCCTGGTCGTTCAGACCCTGGATTGCCTTGCGGCACAAGGACATTGCCTTTGACGAGAAACTCGTTCCGTTCGACTTCGAAAACGGCAACCCGGAGTTTCGCGACTTCTCACCGAGTATGAAGGTGCCGGTGCTGAAGGATGGATCTCTAACCGTCTGGGACAGCCTCGCGATCCTTGAATACATTGCAGAGTGTTTTCCGGAAAAGGATCTGCTGCCGCAGAACAGGCAGATGCGCGCAAGGGCGCGCGCCGTTTCCGCGGAAATGCACTCCGGCTTTTCTGCGCTCAGGAACGCCTGCCCCATGAACATGCGCCGCCAGGTGGAAGTGCTGGCCGTCGACGACGCCGTCATGGCGGACGTGTCGCGGATCCTGGACATCTGGAGCGAATGCCTCAATGCCTCCGGCGGGCCGTTCCTCTTCGGCGATTTCACGATTGCCGATGCCATGTACGCACCGGTTGTCAGCAGGTTCGCGACGTATACCCTGTCGGAGGACCCGGTGTTTCAGCAGTACCACGCCGCCTTGACCGGAACGCAGGCCTGGCAGGCCTGGGAAGCGGATGCGCTCAAGGAAACCTGGTACGTTGCCGTCGACGAGATCTAGGGTACGGACTCATAAATTAAGCCGATTTGGCGGCAGAAATGGCAAGATCTCGGAAGGAAGCGTGTTGCCTTGTCCGATCTGTAAACCGGCACACCCAAGCCGGAAGGTTCTCTCACGTCCGCGTGTCGAAGGACTTGTCCAGCGCACCCATTTCCTTGAAATAGTCCTGCAGCCGGTCCACGAACCGTCGCACCTTGATCGGAATGAAGCGGTTGGAGGGATAGACCGCGTGGATCGGGTGAGGCGGATACTGCCACTCGGGCAGGACCAGCTCCAGTTCTCCGGAGGCAAGGTAAGGCTCAATCAGCCAGCGATTGGCAATTGAAATGCCGAGTCCGGCAAGCGCTGCCTGCCGCAGGGTCGAGGAATTGTTGACGATCATCGCCGGATTGATCTTGATCGACAGCTTTTCGCCAAGTGTGCTGATGAACGGCACCCGGTCTCCCGTCGAGATATTCTTGTAAAGCAGGTACTCATGCTCCGGCAATTCGGCCGGATGGCGCGGCCGGCCTTTTCGGTCGAGATAGTCCGGCGAAGCCACAAGGCAGCGCTGCGCGACCCCCAGGCGCCGCACGATCAGCCGCTCGTCCCTGATTTCTCCCATTCTGATGGCGACATCGAGCCGTTCCTGGATAACGTCGACGAACTGGTCGGACAGGGAAATATCAAGCAGAAGACAGGGATGTTCCTTATTGAACCGGATAAGGAAGTCGGACAGGACGCTTTCTGCAAATCCGAGCGGCAACCCGATCGAGAGCGGCCCCGACATCTGCGTCTCATCGCTCTGGATCGATCTGTCGGCCTCGATCAGTCTTTCCAGGATATCGCGCGCATAGGCGTAGTAGCGTTCCCCGGCTTCCGTCAGCTGAAGTTGCCGTGTCGTGCGATTGAGCAGACGCGTGCCGAGCTGGTCCTCAAGGCCCCGGATCTGCTGGCTGATGGCCGGTTGAGAGACGCCGAGATGCTTTGCGGCTGCCGAAAAACTGCCGAGATTGACCGATTGAACGAAGCCTGAAAGCGCGCTGAGTTTGTCCATGGATGTCTTGGTTCCGACGAATGCAGGTGTGTCGATATATATATAAATGATGCTTATGAGTTTTATAAGGTTTGGCGCTCTTCAAAAACAAAATGAATGAAACAAATTCTAGGGAGCCCCGCCGGTGTCACGGTTGGCGGCCTTCAAATACATCATCTTCAGGTCAAGCCGGGAGGCAGTTCATGACCCAATCCGATTTTTCCCTTTCCAGACGGTCCCTCTTGGGTGCCGCTGCTGGCGTTGGCGCGATCGCGGCTGCAGGCGGCGTCACGCTCGCCGGCGGCGCTGCGAACGCTGCTGCACCCAAAGCCGGTGCGCCGATGGCAGGTGCCCTGCGTTACAAGGTGGGCGATATGGAAGTGACCGCACTTTTGGACGGTTACCTCGACGTCACGCCCGAAGTCGTCGTCGGCTACGACGCGGATGAAGGCAAACGGCTGAGAGACGCCGCGCTGATTGAAGGCGAAGCTCTGCGAATTCCCGTCAACGCCTATCTGGTCAACACGGGCGACCGTCTCGTGCTGGTCGATGCAGGGACCTCCGATGCGCTTGGCCCGACCATGGGCCGGCTTCCATCTGCGCTCGAGGCAGCCGGTGTCTCACCGGATCAGATCGACGCCATCCTGATTACGCACATGCATCCTGATCACCTCTTCGGAGCGGTTGATGGCGATGGCAACAGGGTATTCGCCAATGCGGAACTGATGCTTCCGGAAACCGACAATGCCTTCTGGTTCGATGACGCGGCCATGAACGGTGCGCCGGAACAGTTCAAGCCTTTCTTCCTGGGCGCACGCAAGGCAGCTGATGCCTACAAGGGCAACCAGACGCTGTTCTCGGGCGACAAGGAACTGCTGCCGGGTGTCAGTGCAATGGCGCTTCCAGGCCACACACCGGGTCACACGGGTTACGTTTTTGACAGCAACGGCGAAACGCTGGTGATTGCGGGCGATATCATTCACATGACCGTCTACCAATTCGATCAGCCGGGCTGGGGCATTGGTTTCGATATCGATTCCGGCAAGGCGGCCGAGACCAGAAAGTCGTTCTTCGATCAGGCGGCAAGCGACAAACTGCTCTTTGCCGGTGCCCACATCCCGTTCCCGGGCATGGGCCGCGTCGCCAAGGACGGTGATGCCTATCGTTTCGTGGCCGCCGGGTGGCCCTACGCCTATTGATGAGTTCGACCTTGAGCCCGGCGCAAGCCGCCGGGCTCACCTTATCCCGAAACCGGAGAAGGGCAGGTAGGCAACCATGTCTCCGGCCCTGATTTCAGTGGTCTCTTCGGGGATCTCAATGAGGCCGTCGGCCTCGCGCAGACCTGTGATCAGCCCGGATCCGTCGCGCATGAACTTCCGGGCAACCTGCGCGCCCTCGCCATCCGTTTCCAGATAACCCCGGTAGAATTCCCGCCGGTCCGGCTTTTTCTTCGGAATGTCGAACCCGGCCGGCACCTGAAAGCTCTGCGGTTCGAGGAAGCGCCCGCCCGCGAGCACACTCAGGACGGGCCTTGCATAGAGTAAAAAGCAGACCATCGCGGCAACCGGGTTTCCCGGAAGACCGAGAAAGACAGACGAACCGATGGTTCCGAACATCATTGGTCTGCCGGGCTTGATCGCCAGCTGCCACATGTGCTGCTGCCCGAGCTTGTTGAGTGCTTCAAGCATGTGGTCTTCTTCGCCGCGGCTCGCACCGCCTGTCGTCAGTATCACATCGAACCGGCCGGCCGCGTCACGCAGGGTGCTTTCCACAAGGACCTTGTCGTCCTTCAGGATGCCAAGATCTTCCGTCTCGACCGGAGCGATGGCAGACAGACCACGCAGCAGATAATGGTTGCTGTCATAGACGTCACCCACCGATATCAGGTCGCCCGGACGGCGCAATTCATCGCCGGTCGACACGAGGGCGACCCTGAGTTTCCGGTAGACGCTGATCTCCGGCTGCCCCGTCGACGCTATGGCCGCAATGTCCTGCGGCCGAAGTCTCTGGCCTGCTTTCAGGATTGACGTGCCGGCGGAAACATCTTCGCCCGCTTTCCGGCAGTTTGCTCCGGGCTTCAGGCCTTGCGGAACGATGACGAAGTTCTCGCCGTCCTGAGTGTGGGTCTCGCAATCTTCCTGCATCGCCACAGTATCCGCGCCAGGCGGCATGACAGCGCCGGTAAAGATCCTTGCAGCAGCCCAGGGGCCCAGGGCAGTGTCGCTCGCATGACCGGCGGCAACCCGCTGGTTGAGCCGGAAGAAGCCGCCGGCCTCGTCGAAATCCGAGTGCCGGAAGGCGTAACCGTCTACGGCAGAATTGTCGGCAAGCGGAACGTCGCGGGGTGCGGTGATGTCTTCGGCGAGTATCCGTTCAAGGGCGTTTTCAAGCCGGACTTGTTTAACTTCGGCGATCACCGATAACCGATCCTTGAGGATCGCAAGCGCCTCGTGATGCTTCAGCCTGTCCTTGTCATGCAGAAAACAGTCGTCCAGAAGGCGCTTTGCCGTCATCGTCCCGTCCTCTTCAGATCGAGGTGCTGCTCGATGAAGTCCGCCATGGCCGGTACATCGTCCAGGTCGAAGACGCGCAAGACCTCGTCCGGCAGGGCATGGTCCGCGGCAATGGCCAGGATATTGGGGTCTTGCGGGGCGAGGGGGCCACGGTCGATGGTCTCCGTGCGTCGTGCCTCGATTTTCGGATGATCTTCGCGTTTGTAGCCCTCGATCAGGACCAGATCGCAGGGTGCGAGCCGTGACAGGATCTCAGCGAGCGATGGTTCGTCCTCTTCCCTCAACTCGTGCATGAGAGCCCATCGGCGGCCGGAAACCAGGGCCACTTCGCTGGCGCCGGCTTCGCGGTGCCGGTAGCTGTCCGCTCCCGGTTTGTCGATATCGAAATTGTGGTGGGCATGTTTGACGGTGGACACCTTGAACCCGCGCGCCGTGAACTCCGCGACCAGCCGGGTCACCAGTTGGGTCTTGCCGGAGTTCTTCCAGCCCGTGATGCCGAAAACGGGTGTGGTTGTCATGTGATACGGGCACTCAGCGTATTGCGCACGGTCGCCAGGTCGTCGGGCTTGTTGGCATTGAAAAAGGGATCGAGGCCCGTCGCCTGGTCCAGTTCGAAGGCCACTTCCACGCTGTCGTGCCGGTCAACGAAGGCAAGCACCTTACCGCTCTGGCCGGTATCGAGCCACTGGTGCAGATCGTCCTTCAGACTGACGGGCCACAGCCCGAAAACGGGGTGCAATTTGCTGGAAGACGAGGCAAGCGCAATCACCGGGGTGTCGGCCGGAACGGAGGCGCACAAGCGTTCAACGAGATTAGTTGGAAAAAATGGAGTGTCGCCGGCGACCGATATCACGTGACTGACCGCTGGGACGTGGTGGTCTGCATAGGTCAGTCCCGCCAGGACCCCCGCAAGAGGTCCTGCAAATTCGCCGACCGGATCGGGAACGACCGGAAGTCCGAACTGTGCAAACCGTTCCGGGTCGCCGTTGGCGTTGAGAACGATCTCGGGGACCTGTCCCGATAAACGTGCGAGGATCACGTCGAGCATCGACTTTCCCCCGATATCGAGGAGGCTCTTGTCACCGCCGCCCATGCGCCGGGACTGCCCACCTGCCAGGACACAGCCCATAACCCGGTCAATGGTCAAGGCGTTGCGCTTTGCCATCATTGCGCTGCCAGGCTCCCTTTTCGTTTCGACTTCTCCGGTTCGTCTTCGGCCGTTGCGGGGTCCATGTCGAACTCTATCCGCTCAGATCCCGCCAGTGCCACGAACCTCTTGCCCCGCGCGCGGCCGATCAGCGTCAGTCCGGCCTGCTTCGCAAGTTCAACGCCCCAGGCGGTAAACCCGGAGCGCGACACGAGAATGGGAATTCCCATCATGACGGTCTTTATCACCATCTCGGATGTCAGCCGGCCGGTCGTATAGAATATCTTGTCTCCTGGCGGAACGCCGTTGAGCATCATCCAACCGGCTATCTTGTCGACGGCGTTGTGGCGTCCGACGTCTTCCATGTAGACGAGCGGCCTGTCTTCCTGGCACAAAACGCAACCGTGAATCGCCCCGGCTTCCAGATAAAGGGACGGCGTGGTGTTGATCGCCTTGGTCAGCGTATAGAGCCAGGATGTCCGTAATCTTGCCTCAGCCGGCAGGGAGGTTGTTTCGAAGCCTTCCATGACGTCGCCGAAAACAGTTCCCTGTGCACACCCCGACGTGCGGACTTTCTTCTTCAGCTTTTCCTCGAAATCGGTTTCCCGTTCGGTGCGGACGACGACGACATCAAGATCGTCGTCATAGTCGATCTCGGTGACGACATCGTCATCGGCCAGCATGTTCTGATTCTTCAGATATCCGACGGCAAGCAGATCCGGATGATCGCCGATGGTCATCATCGTCACGACCTCCTGCGCATTGAGATAAAGGGTCAGGGGTTTTTCGGTCACGACCCTTGTTTCAACGGATTTGCCGTTCTGATCGATTCCGGTGACCGTCGTTGAAAGCCTGGCATCCAGGGGGTCGGGTTTCAGCACGTAAGGGCCTGACAAAGGCGCATAACTCCACAACAGATCGTTCTGGAGACACTATGGGACGTGGCGGGGAAAGGGCAAGGTCTTAACTGCGCAAATCGAACTGCGCCCGCTGTGGTGACGGGCTCGGGCAATTCGGTGCACGGGAGAAGATACCGGCATACGGGAAACACCGACTGGACAAGATGTGTTTCCCGTTGAGCACGCGGGCGGCACCGCAGTCAGCGAAAGCCGGCGATGCGCAGTTCTGTTCAGATCATCAGCATGTCATTGGTGAGTCTGCCCGCCTGCAATTCTGCCGCGAAGTGGCTGAAGGCCAGATAGGCCTCGTCCCGCGTGACGTCGCCCGGATGATCCAGCAGCGGACGCAGCACCGGGTAAGACGACGCGGCCACGCCATCGGTCAGATCCCGGAAGAACATGAGCGAATTCGGGAAAAGGCGAAAATCGACAGGCTCGTGGATGATACCCTCGATGCTTTCGAGACGCGGATCGTTCATCACGCAGTAAACGGTGTCCAGCACCTGGCCGGTCTGCCCCTCAAGAACCTGGACTATATGCTGGTCGACCAGCAGCAAAGCACCGGTTACGCCAGCCTTCCGGTTTATCCTGCGAATCCGAAGAAGTGTTCTGTCGATCTCGTCGGGCAACGGCAAACGCATGTTGTCCCATTTGATTTTGCTGCGGTAGCAGGCGCGATAAAGCTCCATTGCGTGTCCAATCGTTTCTGTGCCGATAGACCAAGCCTGCGCTTCAATTCCTCACAATTGCTTAAAATCTTAGTCAAATTGGAAGAAGAAATGGGGATACGCTCAATAAACTGCGAAGTTCTGAGGGGGGCAGTGCTTCACGGTTGCGTTCTTGGTTAAAGAAACCTGTGAAAAACCGGATTCCAAATCTTTATGTGGAAAACTATCGTTGCTGCGACAGTTTGTAATCCAGTCCGGTTCTGACAGCCGGCCATTCATGCGCGAGAATCGAGTAAACAGCCGTGTCCCGGAGTGACCCGTCCGAGGCGCGCTGGTGCGATCTGAGCACACCATCAAGCTTTGCGCCGAGGCGCTCGATCGCCGCGCGGCTCTGCCTGTTCATGAAATGGGTTCTGAACTCTACGGCAATGCAGTCGAGGTCTTCAAACGCGTGGGCCAGCAGCATGCGTTTGCAATCGGAATTCAGACCGGTTCTCTGAACGGATTTGCGGTACCAGGTCGAGCCGATTTCAACGCGTTTGTGCACGGCATCAATGTTCATGTAGGTGGTCATTCCCACCGCCGTTCCATCCGGCGTCAGCACGGCGAAGGGCAGCATCGACCCGGTTTCCTGTAACGCGAGGCGACGCGTGATTTCGGCTTCGACCTTGTCCGGCTCCGGTATGGACGTGTACCAGGCCTTCCAGAGTTCTCCCTCGGCGGCAGCTTCAGCCAGATCTGCCGCGTGGCTATGTGCAAGTGGACAAAGGGTTGCGTGGATGCCTGACAGGGTAACGGGAGGGGGCCAGCTCATGCGTATACTCCGGAGTTGCTTTGCCGCGCGTCAGAATGAACGTTCTTCGCCGCTCCACTTGAAGAACCTTCCGGTCCGCTCAAGGTCGAGCTTGGCAGCGACGTCCAGGATACCTGCGGCCACATCGATCGGACAATTGTCCGCGGCAGCCCCTCCCATCGACGTGCGCACCCAACCGGGATCGATGAGGGCGACCGGAATGCCTTCGGGTTCCAACTCCGTAGCGAGGCCCTGCATCACCTTGTTCACGGCAGCTTTCGATGCCCGGTAGGCCAGGGTGTCCGGCTTGCGATACCCCATCCAGGACATCTGGCTCGAGATAGTCAGGATTTTCGCGCTCTGAGATTTTCTGAGGTGCGGCAAGAACATCTGCGAGACGGCGAGCGGGGCGAGCGTGTTGACCTCGAGCGTTTTGAGGAAACCCTCGAAGTCCATGTCGAGTGGGGACTGCCGCGCCGGTGTGATGATGCCGGCATTGTTGATAAGCAGGTCGAGCGTGTCATCGAGATCCGCCGCAGCGCGGCCCACCGCGTCATGATCGGTTACGTCGAATACGAGCGGGACATATCCGTCGCCCAAGACTTCGGCGCTTTCCCGTGCGGCCGATTGCGACCTGACCGATCCATAGACTTTCCAGCCGTCGGCAAGCGCCTTTCGTGCAAGTTCGAATCCGATCCCGCGATTGGTCGCGGTGATGAGGCAGGTGGGCATGTGCGTTTCCGATGTTCCGGTGTTTAGAAAATTTCCGCCATCCGGTGCGGCCCGGTAGACTACAGCCAGACGCTTTCCGTGCAAGCCGCATCTGGTAAATCCGCGAGAATATGGTGTGCCAAGCCTTTTCTGTCCGTCAAAGAGACAGATGCTGCAATTTGGCGGCTTGTTTTTATCGGCGTGCAAATTAGATTCCGGAGCGAAATGCAGCTGTTTCTTCAAGACAGCGTGCCAAGGAACAGGACGGTGAAATGAGCGACGGAATCAAGCAGGCGGTAATCGAGAGCCTGAAACAGATCAAGGGTCCGGACCTTGAAGGAAACATCGTCTCGCTCGGCCTGGTTTCCGATGTGTTCGTATCCGACGGCCGCGTTGCCTTTTCGATCACTGTCCCTGCAGAGCGGGCGCAGGAACTGGAACCCCTTCGGCAAGCGGCGGAAAAAGTCGTCAAGGAAGTCGAAGGTGTTGAAAACGCTATGGTCGCGCTCACCGCGGAGCGCGCGCCGGGAGCTGCGCGCAGCGCCCCTCAAGCGCCAAAACCCGCACCCCGCCCGGCGCAACGCGCGCCTGAAGAACAGGCTGCGGCCAAGCCCGGTGTGCCGGGTATCAAGCACATTATCGCAGTCGCTTCGGGCAAAGGTGGGGTCGGAAAGTCGACGACCACCGCCAACCTGGCGCTGGGGATGGCGGCAAACGGCCAGAAGGTCGGTGTTCTGGACGCGGACATTTATGGTCCTTCCGTACCGCGGCTGTTCAATGTCTCTGGCCGCCCTGAAACCGTCTCCGGCCGTGTTCTGAAACCGCTGGAAGGGTATGGAATTAAGGTCATGTCGATGGGCTTCATGGTCGAAGAGGAAACCCCGATGATCTGGCGCGGGCCGATGGTCATCTCCGCCTTGACGCAGATGCTCCGGGAAGTTGCCTGGGGAGATCTTGATGTGCTTGTCGTTGACATGCCCCCCGGGACTGGGGATGCGCAACTCACGATGGCGCAGCAGGTGCCCCTGGCCGGCGCCGTGATTGTATCGACGCCACAGGACCTGGCATTGATCGATGCCCGCAAGGGCCTGAACATGTTCAAAAGGGTGGATGTTCCCGTTCTCGGGATCATCGAGAACATGAGCTATTTTCTGTGCCCGGACTGCGGCAGCCGCCACGACATTTTCGGCCATGGCGGCGCGCGCGCGGAAGCAGAGAGGCTCAACGTTCCCTTCCTCGGCGAGATTCCGCTGACCATGAAGATCCGTGAGACGTCCGACGCCGGTACACCAATCGTGGTTTCCGATCCGGAAGGCCCGGTCGCCGCGATTTACAAGACGATCGCTGGACAGGTCGTTGCAGCCATCGAAAGCGCTGCATCTTCGCCGGAAAAGGCCGCTCCGAAAATCGTGTTCGATTGAGGATAAAGGCAGTCCACTGCCTATGAAAACCGCTCCGGCCGTGCTCGATTCAGCCGATACACGGAAAAGTATTGCTTGAATGCTGCCGCAGACCAGTCTTGGAGAAGCTTTTTCAACAGGCTTATGGGTTTGTTGGAAAGCTCAATAATTCAAATATTTAACGATAGATTCCGCTAGGTAAAGGAGCTTTTGCTGGAAATGGCCGGAGGAGGCCTGGAGTGTTTTCACGGGCGGATCACGCTTCACCGATAGAGTACCATGCGTTGAAAAGCGAAAAGTATCAATCTCACGTAGGGATCGCGCAGCGGAATGGATTATGGCCATCCACAGCAGAACAGGACTGTCGAGGCACCGTCTCTTGGCGTTCTGATTGCGATTTCCACCGTCAGTCCTTTGGCGATGCAGATTTATCTGCCGTCATTGGCAGGCATGATGATTGTGTTCTCGGCATCGGCCGGAGAAATACAATTGTCGATGTCCGCCTATTTCATTGCCGTTGCGGTCTCACAACTGTTTTGGGGGCCTTTGTCCGATCAGTTCGGACGCCGGCCGGTGATCATCGCGGGAATGGCTCTTTTCGTCGCCGGAACCCTATGGTGCTTGTTCGCTCAGTCGATCGAGTGGCTGATCGCAGCACGTGTCCTGCAGGCTGCCGGGGGCAGCGCCGGCATGGTGCTGGCGCGTGCCATCGTCAGGGATATCTATGGTCCAGCGCGGGCCGCAAGCAGGATCGGCTATGTCATGATGGGTATGACCGTCATGCCCACGATCGCGCCGGCACTCGGCGGTGTTCTGGATCAGTATTACGGCTGGCAGGGTGGTTTCTTCCTGCTGCTGCTGATCGGGATGGGGGTCTTCATAACAAGTTATCTGTGTCTGCCTGAAACCAATCACATACGCAGTTCGGCAGGTTTCGGGAGAGCATTCCGCGCCTATCGCTCCCTGACGGGTGAGCCCCTTTTCTGGAGCTATGCGCTCACCGCGTCCTTCGCTGCCCTGACTTATTTTGCCTATCTCGGCGGAGCGCCCTTCATCGCGGCGCAGCTGCTTTCCCTGAGTGCGGCCGAAATGGGTTTGTATTTCATGCTCGTTGCGATTGGATACATCTGCGGAAACTTCCTTTCCGGCAGGTTTTCCGAACGTGTCGGGCTCTATCCGATGATCATTTCGGGTACGCTTTTGAGCTTGCTCTGCGTCGCGCTGATGGGAGGTTTCGCCTCTGCGGGTATCGTCACGCCGGCGAGCATCTTTCTGCCGATGTTCGTCCTGGGCCTGGGTAACGGAATTTGTCTGCCAAGCACTATTTCAGGTGCCGTCAGTGTTCGCCCGGAACATGCCGGATCCGCTTCAGGGCTTGTTGCTTCAATGCAGGTCAGTCTGGGGGCCGCCGCCGGAACCCTCGTGGCTTGGCTGTTCGCCGACAGTTTTCTCTCAGGATCGGCCTGGAGCATGATCCTCATCATGATGATTGGAGCGGTCGCCAACCTTGTTGCCGCGCTAACGATCAAGCGGACTTCGGCAGCGCACCGCCTCGTTCCCGCCGAGTAGCACCGCCTCGGATTAAAGCTGAGAAACCGGTGGGCGGCGATCAGCCGCCCGTTACGCTCATATGACGCGAGACTGCCGGCTGCTTCGATTTCCGGTCAATAACGAAATCATGACCCTTGGGTTTGCGGCCGATCGCCTCGTCGATGGCGTCGTTCAGCACTTCGTTGCCTTCGGAAGCACGCAGCGGAGCACGCAGGTCGGCCATGTCGTCCTGCCCGAGGCACATGTAGAGCTGTCCGGTACAGGTGACGCGCACCCGATTGCAGCTTTCACAGAAATTATGGGTCAGGGGCGTGATGAAGCCCAGGCGCCCGCCGGTCTCCTCGATGGTCACATACCGCGCCGGACCGCCTGTCTTGTAAGGGATATCGGTCAGCGTGAACTGCTCCGAAAGCCGCTGACGCACCGTTGAGAGCGGCAGGTACTGGTCCGTCCGGTCACCGTCGATTTCGCCAAGAGGCATGGTTTCGATCAGGGTCAGATCATGGCCCTGGCCGTGACACCACTCCAGCATATCGACGATTTCGTGTTCGTTGACGTCCTTGAGGGCGACCATGTTGATCTTGACCTTCAGGCCGGCATCGGTCGCCGCGCGAATGCCGCCGAGCACCTTCTCAAGATCACCCCAGCGGGTAACCGCCTTGAACTTCTGCGCGTTGAGCGTGTCGATGGACACGTTGATACGGCGCACACCGCAGTCATACAGCTCATTTGCGTAGCGGGCGAGTTGCGATCCGTTCGTTGTGATCGTCAATTCTTCGAGAGCGCCGCTGTCCAGATGCCGTCCCAGGCTCCGGATCAGGCTCATGATGTTTTTGCGCACCAGCGGCTCGCCTCCCGTGAGACGGAGCTTGCGGACGCCTTTTTCAATGAACGCAGAACAGAGCCGGTCAAGCTCTTCAAGGCTCAAGACTTCCCTTTTGGGAAGAAAGGTCATGTCTTCCGCCATGCAGTAGACGCATCTGAAATCACAGCGGTCGGTCACCGAAACGCGCAGATAGGTGACCGCGCGGCCAAAGGGATCGATCATGGGAGGTGTTGGGCTCGGGGCATCGGCCGAATTGGTAGGAACGACAATTTTCCCGTCAGTCACGCTTATCTCTCCCATGCGTTCATTTTTTGTTGCCCCATCATATGGCGCGCTTCCGGACAATAGCAATGGAAACCGCCACGCGGGTCAACTCTGTGAGAACAGGTAAACTTGTGAGTGTATTTTTGTCAATCGAGCGCTATCGTTCTTTAGGGTACGGCTTCATTTATAAGCCCGTACCCTAGTGCGGTGAATTTGAAGTTCGCATCATTGTTTAAGCAGACTCCGAAGCGAACTTCAAATTCGTAAACCGCACTAGAAACATAGACTTGCTAGTCACCTTCTTGAATCTGAAGTTCGTGCGAAGACCGCTGCAAAATGAGTCGAACTTCAGATTCAGGTGACTAGTCTCGATTTGAATCGAGGATAGTCCGGATCTCGGCAAGCGCCGGAACCAGATCCCTGATTTTCTCCTCCGCGTACTGGGCGCGGAACACGTCGATATCGGGATCGATAGATTTGATGGCCGCGTCGCGAAACCGCTGGCCGGCTTCTGTCAGCCAGACGGTCTTGCTGCGCCCGTCTTCCGGGTTCGGGCGGATCTCAACAAACCCGTGCTCTGCGAGGCCGTTGAGCGTGTGGGTCATCGTTGTTTTCGGGACCTGGAATGCCTTTGCAAGGGCAAGTGGCGTCTGACCGTTTTTGACCCGGATGAGGTGATTGATTACGCTGAAATGCGGCAGGGTCAAACCCTTCGGCAAACGCGCCTCCAGCGCCGTACGGCTGAGCTGTGCGATGATTCCGATTTCGTTGAAGAACGCGAAAAAGAGCGTTCTGGTTTCGTTATCCATTCATGATCCGTGTTTCGAGCGGCCAGCGCGGTGAGGGGGGCGTAGCCGGACCATAACCCAACCTGCCCAGCATCTGAACGGTTTCTCCTGGTTTGGCAAGAAGTTCATGCGCTCTGCGGTAGTGCGGCCGCATTTCCTCAAATTCCTGCAGTGCCTGGCTTACCGGATGCAGTGCAAGACCGAGTCTCGTGGTTTCAAGGTTGAGGCGCAGCCATCGGCGGCCTGCGTGTATCTGGTCGTTTTGCGCGTTTGCTTGGCTCGTCAGTACGACATAGGCCGGGGTTGCAGCCAGCATCTTACGATAGATCTTCACGCCCTCCTGAAACCCGGTCGAATCCGGGTCGAGTTGGTCTTCTCGGTTCAAAACACCGGCTAGCATAAGCGTTTCAAGAAACGGACCGCCCAGATCGATACCGTCGGGGTTGGCGTTGATTTCGGACTTTCCAAACCGCATCAGGTCAACGCTTTCCTTCAGCGTTCTATGGGTCTGCATCTCTGTAAGCCAGGCGTTCCAGGTCAGGTCCTTGATCTGCGCCACCTGTCCCGTGTCGGTAATGACGGCGCCAAACGGCTCAAGTGCCGCGATCATGGTGTCCGGGATTGCCTTGTCCTGAAAGGGCTCCTTGCAGCTGCGTCGCGAAAGAATATGGGCGGACAGGGGATCGGCGTCGCTGCCCGGCAACAATTTCACTTCGGCGACCGGGCCGTCTTCGCCTTCTGGGAACAACGAGACTTCCGCGGAACGGTCCTTCAACGTTGCGGCGATCGACATAAGTTCGAGAAAGCAGCCGAGACCGATGAAAATCTGGCGATGAAACGGATCGGTATGCGGCAGGCTCCGCGTTTCGTCGCGGTGCAGAAGGAAGGCGTCGTCTCCCCGGAGTTCAAGAAGCCAAGGCTGGCGGTTGTGCGGATTGGGAGCGAGCAGCGCGTGAGACAGGGCGAACATCCTCGGATCTTCATAGGTGCCGGCGGCATTCCAGGGGGCGAGTGCTTTTTCCGGCGTACGCGTCGCCAGGAAGGTGCCGGTCGATGCAGCCGCCGCAACCACTGCGCCACCGCCGAGAATTGCGAGGGTCTGTCTGCGTGTCAGGGTCATGTTTCTCTCCATTAGTACGATATTGAACTAAATAGTGCGATGTCGTACTAAAATCAAGAGTGCTCGTGAAATCTCGAAAAGTTGTGCATTGACGCTTGTAATGACACTAAAAGGTGTTATTTAAAGTAGCACCAAAAGGTGTTGCAAAAGGAGTGGCCAATGCGAATGATGAAATGCCTGGGAGTGGCGGCTCTCTCCCTGATCGCAAGCAACGCGGCGATCAAGGCAAGTGCAGAAGAGATCAAACGGGCGGTGCAACAGGATCTGGATTGGGAAACGACCGGTGAGGGCGTTGCCTTTGCACCGCTGAAAGGCGATCGCTTCAAGGAAAGCTACATGGCAATGGTGCGATTGCCGGCAGGTTTTGTCAGCCCGGTCCACGTCAAGAGTGCCGGCATGTACGGCCTCGTTGTGGCCGGTGAAATGGTGCACGTGGCCGAAGGCCGGATTGGCGATGCGGAAAACGTGCTGAAAAGCGGGGATTACTACGAAATCCCCGCCGGACTGCCCCATCTGAGCAAATGCGTGTCGCAAGTCGATTGCGTCACGTTTCTCTACCAGGACGGAAGGTTCGACTTTGTACCGGTCGGGGAGGAGCCCCAATGAATACGGGACCGCAGCCGGTTTTCCGGGCGTTGTCGGATCCGACCCGGCGCGAGATTCTACTTCATCTGAGCCGGGAAAGCCTCGCGATTTCCGAGATTTCGGAACGGTTCGGGATCACCCGGACCGCAATCAACAAACATCTCGCAATTCTTGAGGAAGGCGGTCTCGTCAGGAGCGAGACGATCGGGCGCAAGCGGAGAAAGAGCCTCTCGCCCGAACCGCTTAAGTCCGCGTTCGAGTGGCTCGGCTTCTTCGAGCATTTCTGGGACGCCAGGCTCGCCGATCTGCAGCGTGAAATTGACAAGGATATGAAGGAACAGGAAGGGAAACCGAAATGACTGCGACAACGATCACCAAGACAATATTCCTCAATGCGCCCCGCGAACATGTCTGGGCATTCCTGACCGAGAAGGACAAGCTTGCCCGCTGGTTTCATCCGGCCGAGGAAGACCTGAAGGAGGGAGCGGACTACACGCTTCTCGATCAGCACGGCGACATGGAACGGATTTGCTGGGGCAGGGTTCTGGAAATGAAACCGCATGAGCGCCTTGTCTATACCTTCACTGTGAAACCGTTGAACGGAGCCATGACCACCGTGCGCTGGAAGTTGGAAGACGCGGCCGGCGGAACGCGCCTGACGCTGATCCACGAAGGGATTGAGCAGGCGGCTGGAGAAGCCGCGTTCATGATGCTGAGCGCGCTCGATGCCGGCTGGGACGAGCACTTTGGACGGTTCCGCACGCAAGTTCGCGAACCTGTTCCTGCGTAACTGGGGCTTGATGACCGCGGCCGGCGCAAATTGCCGGCCGCATGGCTGATCCAGTCGCTGTCACGGGCGTATCTGGAAGAGTCAAAAACCTCGAGGCAACATGAAGACACTTGTTTGGTTCCGGCAGGACCTGAGAACGGCAGACAACCCGGCTCTTTTTGAAGCAGCGAAAAACGGTGCGGTTCTTCCTGTATTCGTGCTTGAAGACGCTGCGCAGACCGGTGAGACACATCCGCTGGGAGGCGCGAGCAGGTGGTGGCTGCATCACAGTCTTGAAAACCTCGCAAGAGACCTGCCGGGGCTCATCGTGTGCAGAGGCGATGCGCGCCTCGTCATTCCTCAGATCGCTCGGGAAACCGGGGTCCGCTCTGTCTACTGGAACCGCTGCTACGAGCCACACGCTATCGAGCGCGATATGGAAATCAAGGCCCTCCTGAAGGACGACGGCTTCGAGGTCCAGAGCTTCAAGGCCTCTCTTCTGTTCGAGCCCTGGGAGCTCACCAACAAAACCGGCGGATCCTTCAAGGTCTATTCGCCGTTCTGGAAGACGGCGCAACAGCGGCAAGTCGGCGCGCCCTTGCCCGCACCGCACAACATGACATTCGTGGACAGCGCACACGGAGACGCCCTTGAAAATCTTGAACTGCTGCCGGCAAAGCCGAATTGGGCGGCAGGATGGGAACGTCTTTGGCAGCCAGGTGAAGCCGGTGCGGCGGCGCGTTTGACGGCTTTTCTGGCCGATGGCCTTGAAGGCTACGGTGAACTGCGGAACCGCCCGGACCTGCCGAATGTTTCCAGATTGTCGCCTCATCTGCATTTCGGTGACATCTCGCCCCGGCAGATCTGGCACGAAACCTGGAAGGCGATCGATGCCGACGAGGGATACCGCAAGGATGGCCTCAAGTTCCTGTCGGAGATCGCCTGGCGCGAGTTTTCCTATCATCTCCTCTATCATTTCCCGGACCTGCCGCAGGCGAATTGGCGTCCTGCATTCGACGCCTACCCCTGGCGGGAGTCTCCCGCTGATCTCGAGCGCTGGCAAAAGGGCCAAACCGGCTATCCGATTGTGGATGCGGGCATGCGTGAACTCTGGCACACCGGATACATGCACAACCGGGTCCGGATGATCGTTGCGAGTTTCCTCGTCAAGCATCTTCGATTGCACTGGCATCATGGCGAAGAATGGTTCCGCGATACGCTGCTTGACGCGGACCTCGCCAACAATTCCGCCAGCTGGCAGTGGGTGACCGGATCAGGAGCCGATGCGGCGCCCTATTTCAGGATCTTCAATCCGATCACACAGGGCAGGAAATTCGATCCGGACGGAACCTATGTGAAGACCTGGGTGCCCGAACTGAAGGAACTGGACACGAACTACCTTTTCGAACCGTTCAGCGCCCCCAAATCCGAACTGGAGCGGGCCGGGATCGTGCTGGGCAAGGACTACCCAGCCCCGATTGTCGAACACGCTGCTGCACGCCAGGCGGCCCTGGACGGGTATGAAGCGGTAAAGCTTTCCGGACAAAACGCCGCTTGACGCTCCGCCTGTGGCCGGTATCGTCCCGGCAATGCGAAACAACTCATGTTCCGGAAAGAACCAATGGCGGACGACTCCACTCCCTGGCCGACAGAGCTGCGGGTCTCAAGCGACAGGAAGACACTGACGATTGCATTCAACGATGGTGCAAAACACGATCTGAGCGCCGAGTATCTGAGGGTTTGCTCTCCATCGGCTGAGGTCAAGGGGCACGCGCCGTCGCAAAAACAGACGGTTCCCGGAAAGCGGAATGTCGAGATCATCAAGATTGAGCCGGTCGGCAACTATGCCGTTCGCATCCATTTCGACGACATGCACAGTTCGGGAATCTTTTCCTGGCGCTACCTGCTGGACCTTGGAGAACGCCCGCAAGATCACTGGGGCGTCTACCTGCAGGAACTGGCGCAAAAGGGGCTGAGCCGGGACATTTAGTGTCAGAGTTCCGACCTTGGCGGCGAGAATCGGGTAGTCTTTCACAGGGCTGAACCCGCGCCTTCCCCCTCCGACCGGAGAAGCAGCCGACCTGCAGGGTAATTCAAAACCATTGGCTTGCAATGCGCACGCATGAGGAGGGGTTGCGGATCTGCGCGAACGGGATGTCGCCAATGAAGTTATCCGCACCAGTCCACCGCCTGAGGCGTAACGCCAGAAATCTTGCCAGGCGCGAAAACATCACTCTTTCCAGGGCACTTGACCGCATCGCGAGCGCAGAAGGTTTCAGCAGTTGGAACCGACTGGCCTCAGTGCTTCGAAAAGCGGCGCCATCAGAGCGACTGCTTGAGATGCTTGAGCCAGGCGAGTTGCTGCTGCTGGCCGCCCGTCCCGGGCACGGAAAAACCCGCCTTGGCCTTGAATTGCTGGAAGACGCAACGGATCGTGGTTTGCGGGCGGTGTTTTTCTCGTCCGAGATTTCGCAAAGAGATCTGTACGACCTGCATCCCGCGATACGAAACGCTGATCCAGGCGGGAAAACCATTGAAACCGTGCTTACGGATACGCTCGACGCAAACACGGTCGCGGATTGTCTTGCAGGAAGCGCCGGCGGGTTGATCGCCGTCGTCGATTATCTGCAGGTGCTGGATCAGCGCCGGTCGTCACCTGAACTTTCGGAACAGATCGAAACTCTCAAGACGGTTACGGTCCGGACCGGTGCGCGGCTGGTGCTCTTGTCGCAGGTTCATCGATCCTATGATCCGAAGCAAAGGGATCTTCCTGGTTGGGCAGACATCCGGTTGCCAAACCCCGTTGACCTGTCGTTGTTCGACAAGGGCTGCTTCCTGAATGACGGGCATCTGGCTGTTCACCCGGCCCCCCGGGTGAACGCTCCAGGCTGAAGCCGCAGCGAAGGAGAAACGAAAAAGGCCGGATCAGACGATCCGGCCTTTCTCAGAATGAATTGCGGTCGATGCTCAGCGCTTGACCACGATCTTGGAACCGACGTTGACGTTTTTGTAGAGGTGGATCACGTCTTCGTTCGCCATGCGGATACAGCCTGAAGAGACCTCTGAACCGATTGTCCACGGCTCGGTGGTTCCGTGAATGCGGTACAGTGTCGAGCCGATGTAAAGCGCACGGGCTCCCATTGGATTGTTCGGGCCGCCCGGCATATAGGTCGGGAGGATCCGGCCTTTCTTGCGCTCGCGGGCCCGCATCTGCGCAGGCGGCGTCCAGCTCGGCCATTCCGCCTTGCGGGTCACGCGGTGCGTACCGGCCCACTGGAAGCCCTCTTTGCCGACGCCGACGCCGTATTTCATCGCCTTGCCATTGGGCAGGACGTGATAAAGGCGGCGTTCGGAAGTGTCGATAACGATGGTGCCGGGCGAATAAGGTCCGCTATACTTGACCTGCTTGCGCCGCACGGGCGACTTTCCGCCGGGATGGTATTTGGGTGTGACCCAGGTGTTGGTGCTGTGGTCGAAGTAGCCTGCGCGAGCGGACACTTCGGCCGGGAGCAGGAACGAGCCTGCCAGTATTGCAATCACTGCGTAGAAATAAGTCTTCATTTTTATCCCCCTTCAGCGCTTTCCCACTTCAGAGCGCGCATCACATCGAAGGTTACGTTAGGAAAATCTCCTTGCCGCACTATTAACAATCATGGCCTAAATTTGATCCGAAGGGAATCTCACGATGATGTGAGCGGCCCATGGTTCGATCAATTGTGCCGAATTTGCAACGTAAAATTCCCTTAATAAGAGCGCTCGAAAGAGAAGCGCGCAAAAAGTGTGCAATTGTTTTCAAATCGGCAGTGATCCATCCCGATTATATACTTCAGGGAAAGGAACCGGCGTCTGATAGGACCGCACCCGTTTTCTGTCAGGACACGATTGGCCTGCGCCGATTCCGTTCACGATTGTCAGTGAGCGCAATGCGCTGCAGATACCTTGTCGAATTCATGCGCGCCGAGATCGCTTTCATCGATCATGAAGTCGAATTCACCGCCATCGCCAATCGTCATCTCGGCGCCCCAGTCGCTGAACAGCTGCAAGAGCAGTTGCTCCGGGCTGTCATGGGCCATCTTGAACTGGACGGAGGAAAGATGACCGAACATCTGATGGTAGCAGTTGCCTGAACGGGCGCCTGGAAACTCGGGGCACTGAACACCGTCGCCGTCCTTCAGGAATACGGGATGCCGGTCCGCGGCGGCAACATAGACCAGCTCCGGAATGTGCTTTGCAAGGTTCGGATCGGCACCGGACTCCGTCACCAGCCTGTGCATGGCCCGCTCGATGTCCGATTTCAGGTAGTTGCTGTATCTCTTGTCGGCCGCCTGGGTGAGAAAATCGTTCAGGTCTTCGATAAATGCCTCGATCGCGCGCTGTTCGATCGCCGTTTCATGAGAGCGGTCCGCCTGCAACTGCCAGTCTTCGAAACAGGCTTCGAACCCCGTTTCTTCCAGCTTTGCGGCGTGCCGGTTGCGCAGAATACGGCAGATCAGACCGATGCCGCGCGGTGCGAACGGAAATCCGGTTTCATCGTGCGGCCTGACAACGAGCGGCTTGCCCGCCGCCTTGTCCTCTTCGGTCCAGGGCGCAAACAGGTGGAACTCTCGGTTCCGGGCGTTTTCCGCTTCCATTGTTCCGAATGCAGTCAGCAACTGGTCGGTAAGATGGCGGGTATGCGCCTCCGCATATGCCTCAGGCGCTTCAAAGGGCAGGGCTTCGGTGACGGGCATTGTCTCGACCTTAGCGAATTTCAGCGGCCACTCGGGGAAGAGGCGGCTTTTCTCGTCACCCGGGAGACCGAATAGCAAGTCGAAATGATAATTGCCGTCCCGGAGCGAAGGCAGGTTTTTCGGAAACGCCGTCGGAGCCCCCGCGTAATCTGCGTCGTAAAGAACACGAATGTCATTTGCGCTGGCAACATCGGGTTCGGACCACGAAAGGCTCTCGTCAAACCGGCCGAAGAAAAACAGCATGCCGGCTTTCGGAATGCCGTCCGGTCGCCAGGGAAGGTCCGCAAGGTCGATTTGAGCCAGGAAGTGCAGGGGAAGGTCGGCCTTGACCTGGTCGCCGTGTCCCGGTGCCTTTGGCCAAGGGATGCTGTTGGGCAGGTCCGGCAGGCCGCCGATCTTGCTCCGCCCGTGCTGTTCGCGATGCGGCGGGTAGGGGCGGAATGCATAGACGCCCGGGCGCGCGAACCGGCCGCGCAGGCTTTCAAATGTATCGTCGCTATCGAGATCGATCTTCGGTTCTTTTCTCTGCTCGCGCTTGAGTTCCAGCACCTCCTTGCGCTCCGGTGCCGCCTCAGCCTCGTCGGCCGCCTGTTCGCTCTCCACGGGCAGTTTTCTGGTTTCCTTTATGAGGACCTGCTGAAAGCGCCCATCGTTGATGTCTTGCGGTTCGGCATTCTGTTTGCGGTTTGATTTCAGCGGCAACAACGACCAGAGCGAGCTGAACACCGGCTTGAAAAGCGGCTGAAGCACCATGCCCGCGACGCTTCCGAGGATCGCAACCAGAAACAGAAAATACACCTTGGGGAAGCCGAGCTGCTTGCTGCCATACGCAAAAATGACAAGAACCAGAAGGTAAATCGCGAATTTGACCATGCAGACATCTATGATGTTGAGTTTTCACTCGCATTTGTGCCGTCATGGGATAAAGATCAGGTAAAATTTTTTGAACAAATACCAACAGAACCTGTCGGAAAAGGCAGCGGTAACTGCCTTTTTATTCAGATTTCGTATTCTGTCAGCCCAAATTCAGTTCCTTGAAGAAATCATTGCCCTTGTCATCTATGACGATGAATGCGGGGAAGTCCTCAACTTCGATCTTCCAGATGGCTTCCATACCGAGTTCTTCGAACTCGACAACCTCCACCTTCTTGATGCAGTCCTGGGCAAGGCGTGCGGCAGGTCCGCCGATCGACCCGAGATAAAAGCCGCCATGGGCCTGACAGGCCCTGCGCACCTGGGCCGAACGGTTGCCCTTTGCCAGCATGACCATGGAACCGCCGGCTGCCTGGAACTGATCGGCATAAGCGTCCATACGCCCGGCCGTGGTCGGTCCGAACGAGCCGGAGGGCATGCCCTCCGGCGTCTTGGCCGGGCCCGCATAGTAGATCGGGTGGTTCTTGAAATAGTCCGGCAGCGGTTCTCCGCTTTCGAGACGGTCGCGCAGTTTCGAGTGGGCGAGGTCGCGGGCGACGATGAGAGGTCCCGTGAGTGACAGCCGCGTTTTGACCGGATGTTTGCTGAGCTCTCCCAGGATTTCCGGCATCGGCCTGGTCAGGTCAATCTTCACGACGTTGTCGGACAGCGCATCATCGGTCACTTCCGGGAGATATTTCTCCGGCTGCATCTCGAGCTGCTCAAGGAAAACGCCATCCTTCGTGATCTTGCCGACAGCCTGGCGGTCCGCCGAGCAGGAGACGGCAAGGCCGATGGGGAGCGAGGCTCCGTGCCGGGGCAGGCGGATGACCCTCACATCGTGGCAGAAGTACTTGCCGCCAAACTGGGCTCCGACGCCGGTTGCCTGCGTCAGCTTGTGGATCTCCTCTTCCATGGCGAGGTCGCGAAAAGCATGGCCGCTTTCCGAGCCGCCGGTCGGCAATCCGTCCAGATACCTGGCAGAGGCAAGTTTGGCTGTCTTCAGGTTCATTTCAGCCGAAGTGCCGCCGATTACGATCGCCAGATGATAGGGCGGGCAGGCAGCGGTGCCGAGCGTCAGGATCTTTTCCTTCAGGAAATCGATCATGCGGTCATGTGTGAGCAGCGATGGTGTGCCCTGAAACAGGAATGTCTTGTTCGCCGACCCGCCACCCTTGGCCATGAACAGGAACTTGTAGGCGTCTTCGCCTTCGGCATAGAGCTCGATCTGCGCCGGCATGTTGCTCTTGGTGTTCTGCTCCTCGAACATGGAAATCGGAGCGAGCTGGGAATACCGGAGGTTCTTCTTGAAATAGGCGTCCCGGGCACCTTCGCCGAGGGCGGCTTCATCGCCTCCCTTTGTCCAGACCTTGCGGCCCTTCTTGCCCATGATGATCGCAGTTCCTGTGTCCTGGCACATGGGCAGCACGCCATCGGACGCGATATTTGCGTTCTTCAGAAGATCAAAGGCGACAAATTTGTCATTTTCCGTTGCCTCCGGATCGTCGAGAATTTTCTTCAGCTGTTCCAGGTGTCCGGGCCGCAGAAAGTGGTTGATGTCCTTGAAGGCTTCTTCCGCCAGAAGGCGCAATCCTTCCCGATCAACCATCAGGACTTCCTCGCCGTTGAATTCGGCGGTGCTGACATAGTCGGATGTCAGCTTGCGATACGGGGTCTGATCCTCGTTCTGCGGGAAGAGTGCGCTGTGGTGATACTCGGGCGGGGTGACGGGAGCGTTCATGGGGCGTCTTTCCTGATCTGGCTGCCGTCAACCTCAACCGGCGGCGCTGGAACAATATCTGCCGTTCTCTTACGGCAAAAAGGCCGCGAACGCCAAGTCCCACGGCCTGCATAATTGGTTGCACAAACTGTGCAGATGTCAGCGTGTCGCCGTCAGGTCGAGCGTGACGGTGACAATATCGCCAACCGTGTCGGTGCCGACACCGGCTCCGAGCTGGTAATCGAGACGATTGAGTTTTGCCGTTCCGGCCGCCCTGGCCGTGTCGCCGTCGATGTCGAGCGTGAAGTCGAGGGTTACCGGATGCGACGCGCCCTTGATGGTCAAGGTGCCGTCGGCCCGGTAGCTGTTGCCCTCAACCAGCGTTGCGCCCTCAGCCTTGAACTCCGCGACGGGAAAACCGGCGGCGTCGAACCAGTCGGCGGCGGGCAGGGTCGTGTCGAATTGAGGGTTCCCGGTCGCGGCGCTGGCCGGATTGATGGTTGCCAGGATGACGGCGTTCTCGGGCGCGGTGGCGTCGAAATCGATGCTGGCGTCCCAGGTGGTGAAAGTTCCCTTCAGCGGCGAACTGCCTTGCTGGACTTCGAAAGCGAGCGTGCTGTTTGCCGCGTCCACGGTCCAGTTCGCGGCCTGTGCCACGGAAATGGTGCCGATCATTGCAGTTGACAGGCCAAGTAGTGTTATTTTTCTCAGAGACATGCAGAGACTTCCTGAAGTGAGGTTTTAAGACTTGGCCTTGGCCGGTCCGGTTGACACCATGCGTTTCAGGGTGTCGTCACGGGCGATGAAGTGGTGTTTGAGCGCGGCTGCGACATGCACGACGATCAATGCGATCAGCAGAAATGCGCCATACTCGTGCAGGAACTTGAAGAAGCTCTCCGCCTGTTCCTTGGTACCCAGCGCCTCCGGGACGGGAAGATGCGGCACGGGGAGGACATTGAAAAGCACCGTCGGAATGCCCCAGGGCGATGCTGAAACCATGAGCCAGCCTGTGATCGGCATCGCAAAGATGAGCGCATAGAGACCGATGTGGCCAAGATGTGCAGCCGTTTTCTCCAGCGGGTGCATGCCTGCCGGCAGCTTTGGTGAGGGATTCACCAGCCTCCAGCCCAATCTGAGAACCGCAAGCGCCAGGACAACGAAACCGACCGACTTATGAAGCTGGTAAAGCTGAAATGTTTCAGGATCCGTTGGCGGAAGCGACGTCATGTAGAGCCCGAAAGCTAGCATTCCGGCGATCAGCAGGGCCATCGTCCAGTGAAAGGCGATCGCGATGCGTCCATAGCCGGTGGAGGTATTGCGCAGCATGGCGGGCTCCTTCAAATGGGAGGGCCGGATTGACCGGCCCCCGCGTGACAGTCAGGTCAGTTCGTGGCTTCGGAAATCAGCGTTTCCGCATGGAAGGTCACGGTGACCTCGTCACCTACATAGGGCACAAACTTGTCCATGCCGAAGTCGGAGCGCTTGATGACCGTGCTGACCGCGAAGCCGGCTGCCGGTTTCTTGGCCATCGGATGGTCACCCAATGCCAGAACGTCGACGGTCAGCGTGACCGGCTTGGTAATACCGCGCAGCGTCAGGTCGCCAGTGACGTCGAGCTGGTTTTCACCGGTCTGCTCGACCGTGGTGCTTTTGAACGTTGCCTGCGGGAACTTGGCCGCATCGAAGAAATCCGGACTTTTCAGGTGGGTGTCGCGATCCGCCCAGAATGTATCGAGGCTGTCGATGTTGATCGTGAACTCGATGGAAGAGTTCGCAGGCGTTTCCTTGTCGATCAGCAGCGTGCCGTCCCAGTCACCGAAGCGGCCGTCGGTTGTCGAGTAGCCGAGGTGGTTATAGGTGAAGGACAGGTTGGCGTGGGACTTGTCGAAATCATAGGCGACCGGCTCGGCGATCACCGGCGCGGCCAGAAGGGAAAAGGCAAGTGCGGAAGCTGCAAGACGGATCATGGTTGAACCTCATATCGTTGATCGAAGAGCGTTCGCTCATGAACGCTGCAACGGGAAGATAAGAAAGAAATTTTGCAGTGCAATTTGACTGACCGTTCGGCGTGACTGAACAATATGTCGCACTGTCGAAGTGATTCTGTCAGGTCGTGAGATTGCCGGGCAGCTTCGCGTCAGAAGCGAATCGCGTTGGCGGGTGTTTCGTGCGTATTGCGTTTTCAGGTTGTGCGCCGCGGGAGTGCGGCTCATAAGCTCATGAAAAGGCGAAAAGAGTTTTTCTGTCATCAATCCATCAAGAATTTCAGGCAGCTAGTGTTGATAATCTTATCCAAAGAGATGAGGAAGCAATCCGGGGGGCGGCCGGTTCGGTACGGCGACAAGGAGTACGTTACGTGAAAAAGGCAGTCATCGTGTGCCATCGGGGTGCATGCAGACACGCTCCCGAAAACACATTTGCATCACTCGAAAAGGCCATTGAACTTGGCGCGGACGTGGTCGAACTCGACGTCCGGCCTTCAAAGGACGGTGTTCTTTATGTCCTGCATGACGAGACGCTCGAGCGGACGACGAACGGATCGGGCCGGCTGTCGGATTTCTCCTCCGCCGAACTGGACCACCTCGATGCCGGCTCATGGTTTGCGCCCGAGTTTTCCGGCGAACGCATACCGCGCCTTGACAGCTTTCTGGATGCCTGCCGGGGCCGCATCGGAACCTACGTGGAAATCAAGGAAGGCGATCCGGGGGAAGTCCGGGATATGCTTGCCGCACGCGGGATGCTCCATGACGCGTGGACCTTTTCCTTCGATCAGGCGATCCGTGCCGAAGCGCGGGCCAAGGTTCCCGATCTGAAGCGCATGCTGCTCTTCGCGCATGTCGGCTCGGTGGAACGTGCGGTGGCGCAGGACGCGCATATCCTGGAGTTCGATGAAGACACGCTGGAAGAACACCTCGTGATGGAAGCAAAGGCCGCAAACCTGATTACACAGATGTTTTACGCCGGCGATGATCACAAGATGTTCGAAAACGCGGTCCGCTATGGCATTGACCAGATGAATATCGATCACGTTGAAGTCTTCAGAGAAGTCGAAAGCGCGTTGATGTCGCCAGTCGGGTGAATTGCCTTGGTTTGTTCAAAGTTTCAGAAAAGGGTTCACTTTCTGGAAACCTTGTTTTTTGGTCGGGCCAATTATTGCTAAATATTTATTTTGAGTTAAGCAGAAATCGATAAGAAAAAAGCTGAATTTTACCTGTGGGGTAGTTTAGCTATGGTTGTTTATGGCCTTGACAACAACTTAAAGGCCTTGCGGCAGGCAAGATGTTCCAAAAATAAAAGCTGGCTGAAATGCAATTCAGCGCTGCTTTTTGCCGCCTTGTTTTTAATACCTCTTTTCCTTGCGGCATCTGTGAACGGTGCGGCGGCTTCCGAATGGGTCGTCAAGCGCGTGTCGGGCATTGTTTATTTCGTTGCCCCAAATGTTGAGGCTTTTCGCGCGCAAAAAGGAATGGTTTTCAAGAAGGGTTACACCATTGGCACCCGGGCAGGTGGCCGGGCGTTGATTGTACGCGGCGAGGAATCCATCAGCGTGGGTCCAAACACCACCTTTGCGATTTCGAAGTATCAAAGCGGACGTTCGAAGACGACGTTGTTGCAGCGAAAGGGAAGGGTCACGGTTGATGTCTCGAAGCGGTCACGGCCGCACTTCTTCGTCGAAACGCCGTTTCTGGCAGCCGTCGTCAAGGGGACGCGGTTCGATGTCTCCGTCGACGCCAGGCGCGCACGGGTTTCCGTCGATAGAGGTGTTGTCGGGGTCGAGGACTTTTCTTCGGGTGATCGCACCGACCTGACAGCCGGGCAGAATGCATCGAGCGTAAATGGAAACAATGGCGGTCTGAGCGTCGGTGGACGGACCAAACCGAAAGTGCGCAAGGGGCCGAAGCGGAGCCCGAAGGTCGCGGCGCTTGGCCGCCAGACCCCTGCCGAAGTTCAGACCGAAAGTCCACAGAAATCCAAGGGATTTTTCGGCGGTCTGTTCGGTTCGAACAGCAACGGTAACTCAAACGGCAGCAACAACGACAGTTCGAACGGCGACAGCAACGGCAATTCGAACGGAAACGGTAACGGCAATTCGAATGGCAACGGCAACTCGAACGGCAACGGCAACGGCAATTCGAATGGTAACAGCAACGGCAATTCGAACGGCAACGGCAACTCGAACGGCAACGGCAACGGCAACTCGAACGGCAACGGCAACGGCAATTCGAATGGCAACGGCAACGGTAATTCGAACGGCAATGGCAATGGCAATTCGAATGGCAACAGCGGCAAATAACGCGCACACCAAGGGCCCGCGCCCAGTGCAGCGAGAACCACGAACCGGGTGAGGTGGGGTGCTGGTCTGGTACGAGAAATATGGCGGGCGTTTTTTGAACGCACTCCTGGTCGCGGTCTTTCTGACCGCGGCTATTCTCGTTTTGCGGATTGCAGGCCTTACCGACAGCATCGACAGATTTGTCTGGGAAACCAGGTTCGGTCTGGACACCAAAACGGTGTCGGAAGAGATCGTTTTCATCGACATTGATGCAGGAAGCCTCGAGGAGATTGGTGTCTGGCCCTTTCCGCGCCGCACCTATGCCGGTCTCGTTGAAAAACTCGCCGGAGCAGGGGCCCAGGACATTGTTTTCGATGTAGACTTCAGCGCGGCGTCAAATCCGGAGGATGATGCGCTGTTTGCGCGCGCGATCGAGCAGGCTGGCAATGTCAGCCTGGCGGCCTTTCGCCAGGCAGCCTCCGCGCAGTCCGGTGAGGGAGAAGTTATCAATCTTCCCGCCGAGCCTTTTCTTGATCACGCCTGGCCGGTGGTGGTCATGGTGCCGATGGAAGCCGACAGCCGGATCTGGCGTAATCTCTACGGCTACGAGATAGACGGCATCACTGAGATTTCAGCCGCCGCCTTCCTCGGGGAACACAGCGGCGACACGCAAGGTGCGTTTTATCTCGACTACGGAATTGCCATCGACAGCATGCCGCGCATTCCGCTGGCCGATGTGTTGAATGGAACGGCGAACCTTGATCAGTTCTCCGGCAGAAAGGTCATCATCGGGGCCAGCGCACTCGAACTTCGCGACCTCTTTGCCGTGCCGGTTTACGGCATTCTGCCCGGGGCAATGGTGCAGGCGCTCGGCGCGGAAACGCTCCTTCAGAAGCGAGCGCTGACGCCAGTGAGCGAAGGTTATGCGCTCCTGTTCGCAGTGCTGGTATTCGCGCTGCTGCTCATTACAAAGATCGAGGGATGGGCGCTCAAACTCGGCATATTCTTGCTTTCCGCTTCAGCGATTGAGATCGTTGCATTCGCCGTCCAGCAGTCATATCCGGTCCTTGTTCCGACCGGTAGTGCCCACGTCCTGCTGGCCCTGGCGGCAATCATTATCGTGCTGCGCGAGCTTGGATTGCACAAGCTGCTTGCGCATGTCGCCGACATCAAACAGCGCAACAGCGACCGGATGCTGGGTCAGGTTTTCGATGACAGTTTCGATGCCATCATCGTCATCGACAGCGACTGCCTCATCACCGCCGCGAACAGGACGGCACGGTCGCTGTTCTCAAGCGAAACACTGGCCGGCAGCAGTGCGCGCTCGGCACTGCCCAATGCCCTCGTTGAAGAAGCAATCGTGACACTCCAGGCTGCGGAAGGGCGTGCACCGGTGCCTCAGATCCTGGTCCTGGCCCAGGAAGGAACAAAGCGCCGTTTCATCGAATACGTGGTCACGAAGGCCGAGAAGACCCTGGCCGAAGCAAAGCAGCCGAACAAGATTGAAACGCGCGCGCTTGCCTGCCTGACCTGCCGCGATGTCACCGATGAGCGGGAATCCGCAGCCCGGCTGGAGTATCTGGCGCGTTTCGATCCGATTACCGATCTCCTCAACCGCAACGGTTTCGAGCGGGAACTGAACAAACTGACCAAAAGCGCCTGTTCCAAGAGCGAAGCGGTCTGTGTTGTCCAGTTCGCCGTCACCAATCTCGACCAGATCGTTGCAACGCTCGGGTTTACATATGGCGACCGGGTGCGGCAGTCGATCGCGTCGCGGCTGAAGAGTCACCTTGCCAAGGACGCAACCTGGGCCGCGATCACCGCCGATGTATTTGCCGGCCTTGCCGTGTCCAAGACCGGTAGCGAAGCAGAACTCGGGATCGTCGAGGAAGTCCGGAAAATCATCGGTGAAGACTATGCCATTGATGGCGCACGCATCTCGGTGCAGCTGAAATTCGGCTATGTGGTGTCCGAGGGCGAGGGCAATCCGGACCTGATTCTCAAGCGCGCAGGCAACGCGCTGTCTACGGCGCGTCGCGACAGCCAGAACCCGATCGTCTGTTTCAAATCGGAGATGGACACCGCCTTGCAGCGGCGCAGAAAGCTTGAAACGGAACTGTTCAAGGCAATCATTCGCGACGAACTACGGCTGGAATACCAGCCGCTGGTACGGCTGAACGATAGCTCGCTTTTCGGCGTCGAAGCCCTCTTGAGATGGGACAGCCGCGAATTCGGGCCGGTTTCGCCCATGGAGTTCATTCCGATCGCCGAAGAGAACGGATACATCCAGGAACTCGGCGCCTGGGTTCTGAACCGGGGTATGAAGGAAGCATTGCATTGGAAGCAGCCCTTGCGGCTGTCGGTGAATGTGTCGCCAGTGCAATTCTTCCGGGGGGATCTTGTCGAGACTGTCTCCGAAGCGCTGGAGCGGTCCGGTTTTCCGGCAGACAGGCTTGACCTGGAAGTCACGGAGTCCCTTTTCGTCGATGACAGCCCGGAGCTGATGCAGTGCATGGAAGACCTGAAGTCTCGTGGCTGCAACTTCTCCATGGACGATTTCGGCACCGGCTATTCCTCGCTCGGATACATCACCAAATTCCCGTTCTCCAAGATCAAGCTGGACAGATCCTTCATCAAGGAAACGATCGATCGGCAGGAAGACACAGCCGTGATCGAGGCGGTGCTTCTGCTTGCCGAAGGCTACGGCATGTCGGTGGTTGTCGAGGGCATCGAGACATTCGAGCAGTCCTGCCGGCTACAGGAACTCGGCTGCCAGCTGGGGCAGGGATACTATTTCGGCCGCCCCATGACAGCGATTGATGTTGCAGAGCGCCTCGTGGTCGCCGCCTGACCCGGCACTTTCCGCGTCCAGAAACCATTTGATTGAATTCGCGTCTTGCGCGCACTTGGTGGAACTTTGATGAAGATGCACGATTCTTCTTGTTAATGCATATTGATGCATGATATTGCACAATAATGTCCAATATCTCACATCTTCCCAATCAGCGTCGCGCCGCCATTCTCGAAGCGCTTGCCCGTGGCGAAGCGGTGTCAGCCGCAAAACTGGCCGCCGATTACTCCGTCTCCGAAGACGCAATCCGCCGGGACCTGCGCAAACTGGCTGCCGAAGGCCTGTGCGAAAAAGTCTATGGTGGCGCGCTGCCTGTCGCGCCTTCTGCCCAGCCGGTTTCGGTTCGCACGGCTGAAGATGTCGATCGCAAGGAAGCTCTGGTAAAAGCTGCGGTCTCCCTGATCAGACCGCGGGACTGCCTGTTTCTGGATGTGGGCAGCACGAACATCATCCTGGCGGAACACCTCCCGCTGAACCTCGAGTTGACAGTCGTGACCAACTCCATTCCCGTCGTTGCAAAGCTGATGGGCCGGAAGGGACTGCATCTCTTCTCGCTTGGAGGTGCCGTCAACGCCGAAGTCGGCGGAACAACGGGTTCACAAACCATCTCCGCGCTTCAGAACTTCCAGTTTGACCTGACATTTCTGGGCACATGCGGTCTTTGCCGTCAAAATGGTGTCAGCGCGTATGATGCCGAGGACGCGGACGTGAAGCGCGCGGCCATCCGAGCAAGCGACCGGGTTACAATCCTGGCGACAAAGGAGAAGCTCGACACCCGTTTGCCGCACCGGATCCTTGCTTTCGACGGGATCGACAGTCTGGTCCTGGAAGAGCAGGTGAGTGAAGAGTGCCGCCTTGAATACAAGACAGAGACAAACCGGATCGTGGTCGCAGCGCCCCCCGCGGCGCGACGGACGCTTGTCCGATGAGTGCGGATGCAGCCGGTCTTTCGCCTGATCGTCCCGAAACAAGGCTTGCCACGCGTCTTGCGTTTTTCGCAGCCGGGTTCGTGCTCGGATGCTGGTCGCCGCTCATTCCTTATGTGAAACAAAGACTCACCCTCGATGATGCCGGTCTCGGACTGCTTCTCCTCAGCCTGGGTGCAGGTTCGGTTGCGGCAATGCCGCTGGCCGGTATCGCCTGCACCCATTTTGGAACGCGCAGGGTGACGGTTGCGGGCGGCCTGGGTCTTGCGATCCTGTTCCCGGGTGTCGGGTTCATCGGTTCGGTGTGGACCATGGGCGCACTGGTCATCCTGATCGGGGCCTTTCTCGGCATGCTTGAAGTCGGCATGAATTCGCATGCGGTTGAGGTTGAACGCGCGTCATCGAACCCGCTCATGTCCGGGTTTCACGCCCTTTTCAGCATTGGCGGTTTCGCAGGCGCTGGTGGAGCAACGCTGTTGCTTTCGCTCGGCGCGATGCCTGCTTTCACCGCCGGTGCGTGCGCCGTAATGGCGCTGGCGGCTATTCTCGTGTCGTCTCCGATGTTGTTGAAAGCAGAACCGCGGGCAGAATCGAATGCCATTGTCTTTCCAAGAGGCATCGTTCTCGTGATCGCCCTGCTCACCGCCACGACATTTCTGGTCGAAGGGGCGATCCTGGACTGGGGCGCGTTGCTTGTCACCGAACAGGGGCTTGTCGGCATTGCAATGGGCGGCTTCGGCTACATGCTGTTTTCTGTCGCGATGACAGTGGGCCGGATATTCGGCGACAGGTTCGTTGCGGCCGTAGGCAGCCGACGTTGTCTCCTTTGGGGCGGGGGGCTGACGATCGCCGGGATACTGCTTGTGACGCTGACGCCCCATATTGCTGTTTCCGCAATCGGGTTTGTCGCGATCGGACTGGGTGCGTCCAACATCGTGCCGGTTCTGTTCAGCCTTGCCGGAACCCAGAAGGACATGCCGAGCGGGCAGGCGGTCGCTGCCGTCGCGACGACCGGCTACGGAGGCATCCTGCTTGGACCCGCCGCGATCGGTTTCGTGGCAAACGCCACCAGCCTTCAGACCGCCTTTCTGGCGCTTGCACTGCTCATGTGCCTGGTGCCGCTTCTGGCGGTACGCGTGACGCGGAAAACCTGACGTCAGGAACACTGCCAGGTTGTCATCACCACTTGGCTCGCGGGACGCTTGAAAATCAACGCCCGGATGCCTTGGTTAGAGGCCGAGACCGCCGAGGCAGTTGTATTTCACGTTGAGATAGTCATCGAGGCCGTATTTGGAGCCTTCGTTGCCAACGCCGCTTTCCTTGAACCCGCCGAAGGGGGCAACTTCGGTGGTGATCACGCCTTCATTGACACCGACAAGACCGTATTCAAGTGCCTCCATCACACGGAAACACCGGCCGAGATCCTGCGAATAGAAATAGCAGGCAAGACCGTATTCCGTATCGTTGGCCAGTTGAATGGCGTCGGCTTCGGTGTCAAAGCGGAATAGGGCCGCAAGCGGACCGAATGTCTCTTCGTGCGCGACCTTCATGTCCGGAGTGGCTCCAAGAATGAGTGTCGGCTCGTAGAAGGTGCCTTCGCCGTCAGGCCGGTTTCCGCCGGAAACGAGTTCGCCGCCCTTGCTGAGGGCGTCCTGCACATGGGCCGCTACCTTGTCGACGGCAGCCTCGTTGATCAGCGGGCCCTGGGTGACACCGGCCTCAAGACCATTGCCGACCTTCAGTTGCTCGGCCATCGCGGTCTTCAGCTTTGCCGAGAAGGCATCGTACACGCCCGCCTGCACGTAGATACGGTTCGCACAAACACAAGTTTGACCGGAGTTGCGGAATTTGCTGGCGATGGCCCCGGTGATCGCCCGGTCGAGGTCGGCATCATCGAAGACGATGAAAGGCGCATTGCCGCCGAGCTCCATCGAAATCTTTTTCATGTTCTTGCCGGCATTCGCGGCCAGCAGCTTTCCGACCCTGGTCGACCCCGTGAACGTAATCTTGCGCACAGCCGGGTTTTCGCACATTTCCTCGCCGATTGCCGGAGCATCGCCGGTGACGATATTGACGACGCCCGCCGGAAGGTCGACCTGGTCGGCCATGATTCCGTAGATCAGCGCTGAGTAAGGCGTGAATTCGGCCGGTTTCATGACCATCGTGCACCCGGCCGCAAGCGCAGCGCCGAGTTTCCTGGCGATCATCGAGTTCGGAAAGTTCCAGGGCGTGATTGACGCAACTACGCCGACCGGTTCCTTTGTCACCAGAATGCGCCGGTCCGCCCAGGGTGAGGGGATCGTATCGCCGTAAATGCGCTTTCCTTCTTCGGCGAAGAAGCGGATGTATTTCACACCAAGCGTGATTTCACCCTTGGCCTCGGCAAGGGGCTTGCCCATTTCCGTGGTCAGGAGCACGGCAAGGTCGTCAACCTGGTCCATGATGGCATCGCACAGCTTGTGCATGTAATCCGCGCGTGCGTCTGCCGTGAGCGCTTTCCAGGCGGGATGGGCCGTTTTTGCCGCCGCGATGGCGCGGGCCGTCTCGCCGCGTCCGCAATAGGGGATCGTTCCGACACTTTCGCCGGTCGCCGGATTGGCAACCGCGATTGTCTGGCCGCTGTCCGCATCAACCCATTCACCGTTGATGTAGACGTGCTGCTTGATTAGAGCGGTGTTCAAGGACATGGATCACTCCCGATTTTTATGCGCAGAAGGGCAGCCGAGAGGCCAGCCGGACCGGTTTTGAAAGAGATAGAGCGCCTCTCGGCTGTCTGGCAAGCGCTTTTCAAGCCGGAGGTGAAATTGCGTCTTGCGCGGCGACTGAAGCGATACGGGCGAATCCCCACAGACGCGGCACGCAGTTCCGGGCGGGGTGTTCGCAAAACTGTTCTGAAAGGAAAACGGGCCCGTCAGGGCCCGATAGGTTCGGTCAGGACCCGCTGAGGCGTTCCTGCAGCATCGCGATTTCATCTGCAAGTGCCTGGGCCTGCTTCTGCACCCGGTCGAGTGCGACCTTCATGCTGTCAAGGTCCGTGTTGTCATGATCTTCCGCAAACGGAGGAGATCCGCGGCCGACAAGAAGCCATGTCGGGCTGACATTGAGAACACCCGCGAGCAGAACCAGCTTGTTGGAACGCGGTTCGGAGCGGTCGCTTTCCCAGCTTTGCATCGTCGACGTCTTGATTCCGAGGCGGCGGGCAAGCTGAGCGGTCGACAGCCCGGAGGCGTCCCGCGCCTTGCAGATACGCTCGCCGAGAGTGTATTCGCTGCTTCGTGTCGTCATGACTGAACTCCCGTCGAGGCCGGTTCGATCCGTCACCAAATGAACGGTTTCGTTCGCCAAGAACGGAACATTTTTTCTGAAATTATGGGTCATGGCGCGCACACTTGCATGATCGGCCTGTGCAGTGCAACAGCTGCCGGGCGATTTGTCGCATTGAGAGCGTGCCGCGGCGGGATTGAGCAAATTGCTCAGTAGATTTGACGGTTTTGGCGGACCGTCAGTACTCGCGTTCGAAGAAGATTCCGGCCTTGGATTCCCCATCCGCACCCACTTCACCCCGGACCTTCAGCCCGCGATCAAGATCGATATCGACCTTGACACGGCTTGAGCCGGACCCGGTCCCCTGTTCGACGCCGAGATAGATATTGTCGTTGATGTATTTCCCGACGGCGACGGACGGTCCGTCCTCGCCATCCGTGTTGATGTCGATGGCGTCCAGTCCGAGCGATTTGCGAAGCGTCGCCAGCGGGCCGCTGTCACTGCCACCCGTCAGCGTCGCGATTGCAGCCGCCAGACTTGCTATTTGCGTGGCTGAAAGATTGCCGACACTTTTGCCGAACAACAACAGGGCCAGAACCTCGTCCTGGGGCAGTTCCGGCGAGGAGCTGAACGCGATTTCCGGGTCATCCGCCTGGCCGCTTACGGTGACCGTGATCGTGGTGTCGTTTACGGTCGTCGTCGCTGCGAAATCGATCAGCGGCGTCAGCGAGCCGTCAAAGGTTGCGCTTCCGCGCGAGAAGGTCAGGCGGCGCGTCAGAATGTCGAGCTGGCCGCGCTTGAGCGAAAACGCCCCGATGGCCTGTGGGTCCGCGGTTGTGCCGACCACCTTGAGATTGCCCTGAAGCTCTGCGTCCAGCCCACGCCCCCGGATGAATATCCGGCCCGGTGCGTTGAGCACGATGTCCAGACGCGGGGGAACCGACTTCTGTTCCGCCTGCGATTGCTTGGGTTCACCGCCCAGATCCGCAACCTGTTGCCGGATCGCCTGAGAGGCGTTCACGTGTTTCACGTCGACCGGCGGAATGGCACCCGGAAGATATTCCGGGATCGAAACATCTGCCTTGTTGATCGTTACGGTCCCGCCGATAAGCGCAGAATTTGAAGGAGAGGCGAGCGGTCCGCTGATCTTTATATCCGCGTCGACTTCTGCCGTTACCAGACCCGGGTCGACATAGCGTCCGCGATTGAGCTTGATTGCCAGGTCTGCCGGAAAGCCGTTATTCATCCCCACGGTGCCGGAGGCAGACAGTGAGCCTCCTGTGGCAAGCTCACCCGTAATCGAATTCAGCGACGCCTGTTCCTGTGTCACGGTTGCCGTACCGCCTATGTTCTGCACGGTCAGACCGGTCGACAGGCTGGTGACCTTGAGACCCGAAGGCGTCGCGGTGATCTGGTATGTCGGCGCAGAGGTGGAGCCACCAACCTTGCCTTTTAGGGAGACAGCGCCGTCACCCCGAATTCCGGCTTCGAGCATGGGGCGTTTCAACGCGTTGATCGGAACGGTCCCGTCGAGCGTGATCGCGATTGCGTTGGGCTGCGACAGGCCGACGGCACCGGAGGCGGTAAAGGCCAGTCCGTTCGGATCGTTGACCGTGGTTTCCTGCGATACCTGGTTGTCCTTCAGCGTACCCGCCGTCTTGAGAGAAAGGGCGGCAAGCCCGTTGTTTTTCAGCTCGGTTGCGGTCAGACCTGCGCCCGTGATCGACCAGGTCGCTTCCGGCGCTGTCGAACTGCCCTGGGCTTTTACCGATCCGGAGAGTGTTCCGCCGAGCCCGAGTGAAGGAACAAAGGCATTGGCGAGATTAAGCGGCACGGAGTTGAGTTCAGCGGACATGTCAAGCGACTGTCCTGCTTTGCCCGACAGCGCCAGTGACCCGTCGCCGAGCTTGAGCTTGAGTGGCTGGATATCCGCGGTTCCACCGGTATAGGAAATCCGCGTTGCCTCCAGCAACTGGCTTGCGAGACCCTGGTAGCGCATCGACAACTCGGAAAGGTCGACAACGTAACTGTCAGATGCCGGTTGCGAGACCCGGGCCGCCAGGGAAAGGCCGTCGTCATTGTCCTGGTCGATCTTGACGTCTGCATTGACAGATGTCCCATCTCCCTCAGGCTTTGCCAGCAGCCTGATTGCGTGAACCGGTGTTGCATCCGTGATGAGATCCGAAAGCTCGACATCTGCTGTCGCTGTTTGCGGAGAGTAGGGGGCCGCAATGTCCGCCTTCACTTTGACGCTGCCGATGCTGAGCGACGGAACATCAATGTCGGAGCCGGTCAGATCAATCGCGAGTTTCTTCGCGTCCGGATCGGCGAGCACACTTCCTTTCAGCTGTCCGCCGATTTCGGTCAGGACGAGCGGTGACAGTGACTCAAGATCCGGAGCGTTGATCTCAAGATCACCTTTCAGTGTCTCGACCGGCTTTTCCAGATCGGTGACCGCAAGTGCGCCTGTGACCGTGTTTCCGGCAAGTTTCACCGAAAGCGGATTGATATCGGCACCGCCATTCTCGCTCTTGAGCTCGATATCAACGGAAAGAGGCTGGCCCTTGAGACTGGCCGAAGAGGTTACCTTGGCGCTTGGTGCGGCCATGTCCGCGACCGCCGTCGCAGCGAACTCAAGTGCGTCCAATGGTGTGCCGGCAAGCAGGATCTGTTCGGAGGAAGCGTCCAATTCGACATTCAGTGCATCGACTGGCCCGGACGTCGTGGCGGTCAGCTTCGCGGCCCCTGCAAGCTGCGTATCAATCTTGCTCAGATCGGAAAGGTCAACTGAGACATTGGAAGCCAGCTCTGATTTTTCGTAATGAGCGGTTCCGTCGATCGCGATGGCGGCGTTCTTGATCGAAAGGCTTTCCAGTGTGATGTCGTCCACGCCCGCAAGAGCAACGACGGCATCGAATTGGGTTGATCCGGTCATCAGTGCGTCCGCCTGCGCAATGCCGGTTACCACGTCCTGTGTCGTGACCGCGGCTGTCGCCTTGCCGGAAATCCCGGCCGGGTCCAGGTCTGCTGAGAAGGTTGCGGATACGCTCCCACCGAGGTCACGCTGAGCGAGCTTTGCAAAGAGACCGAGATCAGCCAGCGAAAGCCGTCCCTGGCCGCTAACCTTGCTCGCCGACAGCAGCGTGTCCGTGAGGGTCAGTGCAGCTGCGGATGAGGTCAGCGCCAGATCGGAGATGCGGGCCTCTTGCGCGCTGCCATCCGCTGTTCCCGAAGCCTTGAGCGACAAACCGCCTGAGAGAGGCTCGGTCTCCGCCGTCAGGCCTTCGAGATCGGCGATTGTGACATCCAGGCCGAATGGTGAAGTCAGGACATCTGCTTGCAGGTTCGCACCGTTTCCGCTGGCTTCAAGCTCGATCGCGCCTGTCCTGGCCTCGGTCGTCTGGAAGGACCTCATGCCGATCCTGGTTGACCAGTCAGCTGCTGACTGGCTGCCGTTCACTGAGACGGTTGCGTCGAGGGGACCGAACACGATGCGTCGATCGCCAAGGTCGAGAGCGATTAACGCGTTGTCGCCTGCATTGACCGACATCTTGGCGGCAGCATTGATCTTGTCGTCGGCAAGGCTGGCAGACGCATCCAATGCCACGGTTTGGGTGTTGAGTTTGATTTCGCCCGACAATGGGGCGAATGCCTGCGTCAAGCGTGCGCTGCCTGCCGCGTTTGTCGTGCCGGTGAGAAAAGCTTTCGCCTGTGGCGGTGCGAGCGGCTCAAGGTCTCCGTCCAGATCGAACGTCAGAACCCGCTCCGCATCGTTTTCTGCAAGATTGGCGGACCCGGTGACGGTTGTCCGCCCATCCAGCGCGATCCCGAGATCTGCCGCCCAGTCCGTGAGCGGGCCGCTTCCCTTCAGCTCCAGCCGGATCGCCGGAAGATCGGGAACTTGGAGAATGCGGGCGGCCATTCCGCCACGCGGCTCAGACAGAACAAGATCGAAGGCGAGGGTCTCCGCGGAAGGTTCAAACTCGGCGGAGGCATTCAGTTTCGCGTCGATGCCGTCAACGCGTTCAACATCCAGCTTGCCCGAAACCAGGGCTGGGTCTTGCATGAACGCTCCGGAACCGGCGACCGAGAACGACACGGGTTCACCGATCACGGGAGCGCCGACATTGATCTCGTCGAGTTCCAGTTCTCCGAGGGAAATGTCCAGCGGCAGGGCAAGGCCGCCTGTCGCTTCGCTCGTTTCGGTTTCACCCTCGTTGGCCGCCGCCGGCTCAGAAGCGGGGAGCCGGTTGAGATCCATCCTGCCGGCCGTAATGGAGGCGACATCCAGGGTTCCCGATATGAGCTGGAGCGGATGCCAGTTCAGGCCGAGTTGCTCGGCTTCGAACCAGACGCCATCCTGATCGGCGAGCGAAATGTCCTCCACGGCGGCGTTCAGGCCGAAGCTGAGATAAAGCCCTTCAATCCTGATGGTCTGGCTTTCGCTCGAGGCAACCGAACTGACCACATTTGACACGAGGTTGCGACCCGAAGGGACCTGCAGAATCGCAATCAAGATCAACGGAATCGCGATCATGATTACGATGAGAAATCCGATAATACGCAGTGTCAGATTTAAAAAACGCATGAGGATCAGGGGATTATGCTGTCCGGTTCCAGGCGGCGGATCAATCGGGTTTCAGGTGTCTCGCGGATTCGGCAATCTGATTCCAGGCAGCCATATTGCCGAACGGGTGTTCCAGGCGCCAGGACACTAGAAGGCCTGACTCAGGCCCACATAGAGCGCGAAATCCGGATCGTCCTTACCGGGATCGAGTGGAATTGCGGCATCAACACGAAGCGGGCCTATGGGTGTAAAGTACCGCAAACCTGCGCCAACGCCCACCTTCAAATCTTCTGCAAAATCGGGAACACTGTCTTCATAGGCATTACCTGCATCGACAAACCCGACAACACCGATGGTTTCTGTCACCCGAACCCGAACTTCCCCTGACAGTTCTACCAGGGATCGCCCGCCGACAACGTCGCCATTTACTCTGGGGCCGACATTGCGATAGGCGTAGCCGCGGATGGATCCGCCGCCGCCTGCAATGAATCGGCGGCTTGCCGGAACCGATTCGACCGAAGGCGCGAAAATGGACCCGAGCGTGACCTTGCCTGCCAGAATGAAACGCTTGGCCTGGTCTACTGCATAGTAGCTGGAGACCGTCCCTCTCACGAAACCCATCGCATTCGAGTTGAGCGTATCGTAAGCAGGCTCGGCGAAGATCGAGGCAAACACGCCCTTGGACGGGTTGAGCTTGTCGTCTCTGTTGTCGAACGTGAGGTCTGCGGGCAGCCCGAGGAGCAGATACTCGTTTTCACCGAACGCGTCTTCCTCGTCGGCAAAGAAAACCTCCGCGCCGGCGCGCCCCTTGAGGGTGTCTGAAAACTCGCGGTTGAGAAAGGCGTTGAAGGTCGCAGTTCGGCTCTTGTAGGCATCAGGGTTTTCCTGCCGCGCTTCAAGACTTGTGGAGAAGCTTGTGAGAGGGCCGAAGACGCCGGGTTTCTCGAATGCTATCCGCGCCGAGTATTCCTGGTTTGCAAAGCTTTCGGTCCCGATGCGTCCGACAGAACCTTCCACCGAGAGAAGCTCGCCGCGTCCGAAGAGATTTCTGCGCCGCCAATATGCTTCCACACCGAAGCCCTCGGTACTCGACCAGGACGCCCCCGCGCCGATCACATGCCGTTTGCGCTCGCTGACCTCGATCGTGATCGGCAGAGTGCCGTCAGGGCCTGCGATGTCGCCCTCGACAAATCGGATCGACGAGAAGATGCCGAGATCGTTCAGCCGCTTGCGGGCGCGTGAAATATCTTCCGGGGAGTAGATGCCGCCTTCCGGCAGCATGGCCTGCTGTTTGACGAAATCCGGATCGGTCACGTCGGTTCCGTTGACCGCAACGGGACCGAACCTGGCTTGCGGTCCAGCATCGGCCACAAGCGTGACATCCAGCTTGTTGGAACTGTGGTCGGCAGTGATCCGGCGCTCGGCGATCTTCGCCTTCGGATAGCCGCGCCCGCGCAGGAGCGCAACAATACGTCCTTCCGCGGAGAGGATCTTGCCCGATTCGGCGGGCTCGCCCGGGGTCAGTCCCCAGAAGGACGGATCGGTCGACAACTCGCTCGTATTCGATGATATGGCGACATTACCGAATGTGAACACGGGCCCGGGATTGACGAGTATAGACACCTTCACGGGCCGTGCATTCGGCAAATCGCTTTGCTCAAGCGCGGTTTCCAGGGGAATGCCCGCCAGCGTGATCGACACGGTTCCACCATACCGGCCCTCAGAGTAGAGTTTGGCGACAAGCCGCTCGCGGTCGGAAAGGGCGCGTGCGATCAAGCCGGCCTCGCCGGAAGGCGGCTTGTCCTGCTGCTGCACCAGCAGGGAGGCTCCCTTCAGGTCGCCGGTCAGATCTTCGTCGCCGGTGGATACGGCAAGTTCAGCCTCATATGGGGTCGGGTCCGGGACAGCTTCGCCCTGTTCTTCCTCTTCACCGCCAAAGGGTTTCCACCCTAAGATTTCGAACGCAGTCGCGGGAAAAAGCGGCAGTGACAGGCCCAAGAGCAGGGTGCCGATTGCTACAGCAGATTTTGAAACACGAAAAGGGCCGGCCGCCGCCCTGGCAACCAACGTGCTTGATACGGTTGACACCGCGCTCCGGGGAGCCCCGGAGAAGCAAGACGGTAGACCCTTCACTAACTGCCGCCTGACGGGTTGGTCCGACCGGCCTTTCCGGAATTGAAAAGCGATCGATCGGATGCTTATGCAGCCCTACAATCGCAAGCGTATGCTGCCATGGTTAAATCTTGCTGAATCTTGATAGACCATGATGAATGGCTGAAAGCAAGAGAGAAGACAACGCAAGGGGTTGCCGCAAACAGTTGAAGCGGTGGTTTTCCGCATATTAACATTGCATTCCCTTACGGAAAAGCAAACGCGCCTGACAGGTCCGGCGCGTTTTACTTTCTTCTGGATGTTTCTTGTAATCAGAAGAGTGGCTCTTCTTCCGCAAGGCCCATGAGACGACGGGCCGCGGTCAGGGTATTGACCATGAGCATTGCGATCGTCATGGGACCGACGCCGCCCGGCACCGGCGTAATGGCACCGGCATGTCCCACGGCCTCATCAAAGGCGACATCACCAACCAGACGCGACTTTCCTTCACCGCGTTCCGGCGCCGGTATCCTGTTGATGCCGACATCGATTACGGTCGCACCGTCCTTGATCCAGTCGCCCTTGACCATTTCAGGGCGTCCGACCGCAGCAACCACAATGTCCGCAGCGCGCACGACATCGGGGAGGTTCTGCGTGCGGCTGTGCGCAATGGTCACCGTACAGCTTTCCTGAAGCAGCAGGCTGGCCATCGGTTTGCCGACGATGTTCGAGCGGCCGACAACAACAGCGTTTTTGGCGGAAAGCGTATCTCCGAGAGTGCGCTTCAGCAGTACGAGGCTTCCGGCCGGTGTACACGGAACCAGCGCACTGTCGCGTTCCCCGGCGGTCAGGAGACCGACATTGACGGGATGAAAACCGTCGACGTCCTTCTCCGGTCGGATCAGGCGCAGGACCTTGCTTTCATCGATATGGCCGGGCAGCGGAAGCTGAACCAGGATGCCATGAATTTCCGGATCATTGTTGAGCTGGTCGACCAGCGCAAGCACGTCGTCCTCGCTGGAGGAGGCATCAAGGGTGTGCTTGACCGAATGAAAGCCGCAAGCCTCCGCGGCGCGGTCCTTGTTGCGGACATAGACCTGGCTGGCCGGGTCTTCACCGACAAGCACGACGGCGAGCCCCGGTCGTTTCCCGCTTTCCTGTAGAAGGGCGGCTGCCCGGCGCGTGATCTCATCGCGCACCGATTCCGCAATGGCTTTGCCATCAATGATTTGGGCCTGGGGCATTCAGCCTCCTTGTCGCTGATACGATTGGAACAAACGAATTCGGCGACCAGCTATAGAATGGTGACCGGAATTGAAAAAGGCAGATTGCGTCGTTTCTTACTCTGGTTTCGCCACGGCGGCGGTCCGCCTTCCTCAGGAACTGCGCGCAAACCTGTCCAGTTCCGAAATCGCGCAAACGATATGATAAAGCGAGCTTGCAGGGGCGGGCTCATCGGCAAAACTGCCGTCAGGCGCCAGTTTGTCGAGGTAAAGACCAGTCGGAGCGTCTTCAAAATAGACCCGCAGTGCCGCGACGGACGCCGGAATATCCGCCAGATAGGCGTCTCTTTCCGGACCGCTGGAAATTTCGGCAAGAGCAACCGCCGCCTTGATCCATTCGGTCTGTCCCCAAAGACGCGCAACCGGGTTCTGAACGGTGAAATCGTCGTTGAGCGCCATGAAGGTGACACTCCGGTTCTCGTCGATGCCGTAGGTCCAGGCGATGTCGTAAAGACGCCTGGCGGCAACCAGGGCCCCCGCATCTTCCCGCGAACGACCCCACCTGCACAACAGCCACGCCCATTCGAACTGGTGCCCGGGCTCCATGATGCGGCCTTTGTCTCCGGGCATGGGCGTCCAGTCGAGATCGAAAAACTCTCTGAGACCGCCGCTCACCGGATCGATGAAATTGTTCATCGCAAGCTCTGCAATCTCGTCAGCCAGCGCGGACCAGACCGGATCATCGGAAACGGCCTCCCAGGCAAGGCAGGCCTCGAAAAGGTGCATGTGCGGATTGGAACAGAGGGGACTTTTGTCCGGGTTCGCTTCGCGGAATCCGGCCTCGCCGTGCCTGTAATTTTCCAGCAGGAAATTCAGAAGGTTGGCGGCATGCTCTTCCGCGAGTGCTTTCCTGCTTTGAACAGAAGCGGCGATGTTCGCAAAGCCGAACAAGGCAAAGGCCTGATTGTAAAGATCGAACGTGTCGTCGACGATCTCGTTGTTCAGATTCGCTGCGGCGGCAATATACCCGGCCTTTGGCAGATAAGTGCGGGTGAACCAGTCAAAGAGGCCGGCAGCGATGTCTTCGGCAGGTCCGTTCCATCCGAGCCTTGCTCCTTCGAGAAACGAATAGATCTGCCGTGGCACGATGCGTGCGCGGCGCGGCACATCTGTTGCCTTGCGGTCGACAAGGTCGATGGCTTCAAAACATTCACCTTTGGAAAGATCGATGCCCTCTGCAAGCCAGATCGGAAGGGCTTCGTCGTTCTGCCACTTGATGAGATCAGCGGAGAGCTGCTTGATCGGCCCAAGGCCTGTGTTCTGGGGTGCCATTGAAGTCCTCATGTCCGGGAAGGCGAACATTCAAAGAGAGTCGCCGTGGAACCTGTCAGAACGTTGTAGCGAAAAAGTTTTAAGAATAAAAAACACTGGAACTTAAGAAGGCACCGGTCTGTACCGATCAAGTGGCAGGTGCCCCGCGAACGCGGGGGCACCTGGAGCCGGTTCAGACATTGCTGTCCGGGAACGACGCCTTGCGTTCGGCCATGAAGCTGACCAGTGCGTCGTCGATGGCCGGATCAAGTTCTGGCCCGGTATAGGACCTCAGCATTTCCTTCCATTTGCCGTTGGCCCTGCGAGCAGAGTCGAGTTCGCCGTCTGCGAGCCACTGCTCGTAGGAATTGTTGTCGGCGATCGAGGAACGGTAGAACGCGCTTTCGAAGTTCCTCTGGGTATGAGCGGCACCCAGGAAATGTCCGCCCGGGCCTACTTCCTGCAGGGCGTCCATTGCAAGGGTTTCGTCATCGACCTCGATGCCCTTCGCCAGGACATGCATCATGCCGAGCTGATCGGCATCCATGACGAACTTCTCGTAGGACGAACACAATCCGCCTTCCAGCCAACCTGCTGAGTGCAGCGCGAAATTTACGCCCGACTGCACCGTTGCAAGAATGGTCTGGGCAGATTCCTGCGCCGACTGGGCATCCGGCAACTTGGACGCGGTGAAAGAGCCGCCCGAGCGGAACGGCAGGTTGAGCCTGCGCGCGAGCTTGGCGGCGCCGTTCAGAAGCAGCGAGCCTTCCGGGCTGCCGAAGGTCGGCGCGCCGGACTGCATGGAGATGGAACTCACGAAGGCACCGAACACGACCGGCGCGCCGGGTCGTACAAGCTGCGTCAGCGCGCATCCGGCCATTGCCTCGGCCAGAACCTGAGACAGCGTTCCGGCAACCGTGACGGGGCTCATCGCGCCAGCCAGAATGAACGGCGACACGATGCAGGCCTGGTTGTTCTTCGCATAAACCTTCAGCGCACCGAGCATGGTGGCGTCGAACACGAGCGGTGAATTCGCATTGATCAGCTGGATCATGACACAGTTCTGATCGACGAAGCCTTCACCGAAGGTGATCTGCGCCATCTTGACGGAATCTTCCGCGCGTTCCGGCGCGGTCACCGATCCCATGAACGGTTTGTCTGAATGCTTGATGTGGGAATAGACCATGTCGAAATGGCGCTTGTTCACCGGCAGATCGACCGGTTCGCAGACGGTGCCGCCCGAATGGTGCATCCAGGGTGACATGTAGGCCAGTTTCACGAAGTTTCGGAAATCCTCGATCGTGCCGTAGCGGCGTCCCTGGTCCAGATCGGTCACGAAGGGGGGGCCGTAGACCGGCGCGAACACAAGGTTGTTCCCGCCGATTTCGACGTTGCGGGCCGGGTTGCGCGCATGCTGGGTGAACTGGGACGGCGCGGTCTTCAGGATCTCGCGCAACATGTCCTTGGGAAAGCGGACGCGTTCACCGTCGACATCCGCGCCGGCGTCCTTCCAGATCCGGAGCACTTCCGGGTCTTCACGGAATTCCAGTCCGATTTCTGCAAGAATGCGATCTGCATTCGCCTCGATCTTCAGGACACTTTCCTCGCTGAGGACGTCGTAGATCGGGAGTTTGCGGGAAATGTAGGGGACAGCCTGGCCGGCCGGACCAGCTTGCCTGCGCTCGCGGCGGGCGGATCGGCCTCTGCGGCCCGACGGGGCGGCGTCTGACATCATTCAGCTCCAAGGGTGGTTTTTTGAGTTGTGCGTAGTCTTTCTCAGGCGCAAGTGCAACCCGGCTCCAGATGCGTCGCACTTTGCCATAAATGCGTCATGTCCCTGACTTGATCGGATTTGACCTGCCGGTGCCGGGAAGCGGGTAGTGTAGCACCCTTGAGGGAAACCGTCGCTTGGGCGCGACAAAATGGGTTCAACGATTGAAGTCCATAGGTTCGTGGCCGGATGGCTCGACCATGGCATCCATGCCGCTCAGTCGCCTTCGCGAAGTCGTGCCGGTTGACGCGTCAGGGCATGGATTGCCGGATCAGGTCCGGCAATGACGCCGTGCCATAGACTATGTTTGTCGTGGCTTCTCTTCAGATCGGTCATCCCCGACTTGATCGGGGATCCATGCCGTTTCGCGTCCACTTGTCAGTGCGTGCGTGGTTGATGCATCAGGGCATGGATTGCCGGATCGAGCCCGGCAACGACCGAGGGGGTGCGCGCCAAGGTTATCAACTCTCTCCGCTCGCCATCCCGGCCGAGCGGTGCGCGCCGGGACCGCGGAGGCGCAGGCGTTGGCGTTTCTGCCTGAAGCAATCGCGTTCACGGTGACAAATGCCTTGGAAACGAGGTGGCCCCGGATCTTCTCAGCGCTGCGTCCGGGGTGACGAACAGAAGGAATGACAAGATTTCAGCCCACATGCCCGCCTCATCCTGAGGAGCGCATGCGCGCGTCTCGAAGGATCGGCCGCGAGTCACGAGGTTTGCCGCCGATCCTTCGAGACGGACCTTGGGTCCTCCGCAGGATGAGGGGGCGGTTTGGCCACCTGCATCCCACATCGCTACATGAACAGGCGGAAACAATCCCGGAGTTGACCCGGCATCCATGCCGTTTTGTCCGGTGGGCGTTATCTGTGCCGATGCGTCAGGTGTGCGGATTGCCGGATCAACTCCGGCATTCCGCAAACCCGTCTTGATATGCTTTCGTCAGACGAAGTTGAAATCGTCCTGATGAAGATCGGCAACGGTGACGCCTTCGAGCGTGATGGTGGTGTTCGCGTCGATCGTGATCACCGTATTGTTGCCGTCGTCGGTCATAGCCGCGAGGAGGGCGTCATAGGTGGCAAACAGCGCAGCGTCGAATTCCATCACGTCCTCGCTGCCGGAGCCAGCAGTGAAATCCGCAATGGTGTCATGACCGGTGTCGCCGAAATTGAAGACGAAAGTGTCGGACCCGGTGCCACTGGACAGGATGTCGGACCCACCGCCACCGGTGATCACATCGTCGCCGTCGCCGGCATTAATCGTGTCTGAATTTTCGGTCCCCGTCAGAATGACCTGTCCGTGTTCGTCCAGTTGAATACTGCTCAGCGTGGTTCCATCTGCAAACTCGAATTTCTCGATGTGCCGACCCTCTTCGATGATCCGGACTTCGCCACTCGAAGTACCGTCGTCCCAAGACATTGTCAGAGCATTGCCCCACGCCTCAATCGGATTGGTCCGCGTGCTGTAGTTGAAGTAGCCGAAGGTGATGTCGGCGAGGGTAAGATCTTTGAAGACGAGTGTGTCTAACCCTGTCGCACCAATCTCGCCCCTATGAGTGCGGACGAGCACACTTCCGGATTCCTTGCCATAAAGGTAGGTATCGTCTCCCTCGCCACCGTAGAGGTATTGCCAGCTGCCAGCTGAAGCCCCTGCATCCAATGTGTCATTGCCTTCGCCGCCATATAGGTAGTCGTCTACTGCGCTTCCGATAATCGTGTCGTCGTCTAACGTCCCCCACACTTCGAGTTTGCCATCTTCCCGCAGCTCAATTCGACTTGCCGTGGTCCCATCGGCAAACACGAATTTCTCAATGTGCTGGCCTTCCTCGATTATCCGGACTTCGCCGCTCGAAGTACCGTCGTTCCAGCTCATTGTCAGAGCATTGCCCCACGCCTCAATCGGATTGGTCCGCGTGCTGTAGTCGAAGTAACCGAAGGTGATGTCGGCGAGGGTAAGATCTTTGAAGACGAGTGTGTCTAACCCTGTCGCACCAATCTCGCCCCTATGAGTGCGGACGAGCACATTTCCGGATTCCTTGCCATAGAGATAGGTATCATTTCCCTCACCGCCGTAGAGGTATTGCCACAAGTCGCCTGCTGCCCCCCCGGCATCCAAAATGTCGTCGCCTTCGTTTCCATAAAGCCAATCCCGGCCTTCACCACCCAGGAGGATATCATTGCCTTCTTTACCGTAGATCTTGTCGTGACCCGTACCACCGATCAGCGTGTCGTCCTCGTCCGTGCCGACGATGACCTGATCGGGATCCCGCACCATCAGGTCGAATACCTGAACTGCCGGTGTGGAGCCTGCCTGTCCGTCAATGGCTGTCACCACGATGCTCAAGGTTCCCGACCAGCCAGGGTCCGGCGTGCCGGAGAATGTGCCGGTATCGTGATCGAATTCGAGCCACTCCGGCCAATCGCCGTCCGCGGCCGTGGTGATCAGCGTCAGCGTATCGCCATCGACATCAATGAACGCGTCCGTGGGGATGGTGAAGCTGACATCCGTGCCTTGATCAAAGAACTGGTCGGCAATGATGGTTCCGACTTCCGGATCGTCATTCACCGGATCGATCGTGAGGGTGAACAGTTGCTCGGCATAGTCGCCGCCGTTTTGGTCGTCTGCCCGGATGGCGATGACAATGGAGCCGTTGTAGTCTTGTGGCGGGTCGCCAAAGAAGGTCCTGGTGTCCTCATCGAAACGAAGCCAATCGGGCAACTGCGAATAGAGGATCAGCGGAAATGGACCGCCTGACACCTGCTCCCACTGCCAAGCTTCGTACTCGAGCGGGTCCCCGTCAACATCGGTGAACGCATCGGAGGGGATGGTGAAGCTGAAGGAGCTGTCCTCGTCGAAATTCTGGTCGCTGATCGAGGTGCCGACTTCCGGATCGTCGTTGACCGGATCGATGACGAGATCGAAGGCCAGCGAAACGGGATCGGCGGTGCCGCCACTTGCGTCCAGCTTGATGCTGAGCGTGCCGTTGTAGTCCTGCGGCGGGGTGCCGGAGAAGGTGCCGGTGGACGGATCGAAACGTAGCCAATCCAGGGGCGAACCGTCCGCCTGGGTGGCCGTCAGTTCCGGTGAGACGCCGAAATAATCGATGTAGGCATCCAGCGGAATCGTGAAACTGACTTCCGTATCCTCGTCGAAGGACTGGTCCGGCAGGAAAAGAGGAAGCTCGCTTACGGTGAGCGTGACGTCGTCGAACTGGTAGAATTCCACTTCGCTGACATGATCGGTATCTGTCGGATCGCTGATACGCGTGATCTGAAACGATCCGTCTGCGAGCTGCTCGATCGTGAATTCGTTGATGTTGCCGTCAAAGACAGCGGTGTCGTCGCCGCCCCGGCCGATCAGCGTGTCCGCCCCGGCGCCGCCCTCCAGAATATCCGCGCCGTTGTTGCCGTAGAGAAAGTCGTCACCATCGCCGCCGTTCAGGTGGTCGCCTTCATGGCCGCCGATCAGGATGTCGTCGCCCCCACCGCCGTCAAGCGTGTCGCCGCCTTCGTAACCCAAGAGCGTATCGGCGCTGTCGACGGGAATGTCCGGGTCTCCGACGGACGCAGAGGACAGGTTTTCGTCTCTCCAGATCACATCTTTTTCGCGCAGTTCGACAACGATTCTTCTGGTTTCAACGAGATTGCCGTTGTTGTCATAAACATCGTAGACGAGGTCGACATAACCGGTGCCGTTGCCGTTTTCGTCTATGGTATAGTTGTAGCCGTCAGCTGCAAAAAGTTCAGTTGCCTCGTAGATATAGTAGCCGTCCGTTTCGGGAAAGAACCCGTCATTCTGGCGATGTCCGGGCGCATCCGCCGGAACGCCATAGGTGTAGCCAAGAGCTAGCTCTTCTGTGCTCAAAAGCCTGACTGGTGCCGTGATGGTGTAGTCGAGACTGCGGATGCCCAACACTGTCGCATCTTCGAGGCTCACGAAACCAAAGACGGGTACGGTGCTCATTGTCATGTCACTTTCTCTGTGTGCTTGTTTTGCAGAGGAAAAGACCGGTCATGGTGATGGTCTGACGCGCAGATGCGCAGACGCGCTGAGACGCGGTGATTTGAAACGGGAGAGCGGACGGTCCGCGCGGAGGACACGGCGCTTGCAGGACCGCCGAGTTACGAAGGCGGTATTTTCGGAAATGGTGAAAGCGAAGCAGATCCGTTCAAGCGCATCAAACTTACCTGACGCACTGTCGGGTCCGGAGTTCTCGGTCTTGCGGGATTTGGCCTGTATGCGTGACATTTTGGGACCGGCTGTACTTTTTGGTTCTTTGTCGGCAACCGATCCCCACTGTCACCTTCATCCAATCCTTGATTGTTGGTTAATTTGATGCAACCAACCGATATTCCCGCAAAAAGTGCAATTAGGTTGTGAAGCTGCAAAATTGTAAACAAGGTACGTGTAATTTTTACGAGTATTTCTGTTCATCTCGTAAACTTCAGCGGCCACAACCTGAAGATCCGGCTTATGTGAAGTTTAGGTATTCATTAACCGTTTCACGTGAGGTGTGTGCCCGTTCCGCCGTCCTTGTTTCAGACCTGCCACGGAGGGGGATAGGCGCATCCCGGTGCAGGCCGCGGCCTGCGCATCGCCATGAGCCCGCCACCTGGGTGCGCCAACACCGATTTGGCAACACCGTGTCGTGGTCATAATGTCGCCATGACGCATTCACGCTATTCGTGGTCCGGTTCTGTCGCGATACTGCGCCCCAAAGATCGATGCGTCGGTCGTGCACATTATGAGCGAACGAGGCGGTAACGTCGCAAGCCGCTTCCGCGTTTTGAAGAGGAATGAAACATGTCAGCATTTCCTGACAGGGCACAAGTCGTCATCGTCGGGCTCGGAGGCATCGTCGGGGCATCGGTGGCGCACCACCTTCTGGAGCGCGGCTGGACAGACGTGGTCGGCATCGACAAGTCCGGGATCCCGACCGATATCGGCTCGACGGCGCACGCCTCTGACTTCTGCTACACGACCAGTCACGATTATCTCTCCGTCTGGACGACACAGTATTCCATCGACTTCTTCGACAGGATGGGCCACTACGCGCGGGTCGGCGGCCTCGAGGTCGCGCGCACGGGTGACGACACCTGGATGGAGGAAATCAAGCGCAAGGTCACCTCGGGCAAGGCGTTCGGCACCAATGTCCGCCTGGTCAATCCGGCCGAGATCAAGGAACTGTTTCCGCTGATCGAGGAAGATCAGGTCCAGGGCGGCATGTTCGATCCGGACGCCGGCCTTGTTGTTCCGCGCTCGCAGACCGTGGCCGGACGGCTTGTCGACCTTGGCGAGAAAACCGGCAATCTCAAGGCCTTTGCAAACACGCCTGCACAGTCGCTGATCGTCGAGGACGGACGCATCAAGGGTGTCGTGACCCATCGCGGCACGATCATGGCGGATCACGTCATTGTCTGCGCCGGGCTCTGGGGGCGCCAGATTGCGGCAATGGTGGGCGAGGATCTTCCGGTCATGCCCGTCGACCACCCGCTGACGTTTTTCGGCCCCTATACTGAATTCGAGGGAACGGGAAAGGACATCGGTTACCCCTTGCTTCGTGACCAGGGCAACTCCGCTTACATGCGTGACACGGGTGATCCGAAGACCGCGGAAGGCGGGCAGATTGAATGGGGATACTACGAGACCGACAGTCCGCGCATGTGCCACCCGCGCGATCTGCTTGAAAAGGACCAGGCGCGCCTGTCACCGTCCCAGCGTGACCTTGAAATGGAACAGGTCATCGAGCCGCTGGAACGCGCCATGGAACTGACACCGATCCTGGGCGAGCTCGGCTACAACGAGGGTCATTCCTATAACGGCCTCTTGCAGGTTTCCGCCGCCGGCGGTCCGTCCTGCGGCGAAAGCCAGAAGGTGCGCGGCCTCTGGTACTGCGTGGCGATCTGGGTCAAGGACGGTCCCGGATACGGCAAGCTGATCGCCGACTGGATCACCGACGGGCGTACAGAGATCGACCACGCCCCGATCGACTATTCCCGTTTCTATGCCCACCAGATGACCGAGGACTTCATTGCCGGCCGCTGCTACGAGGCGGCGCAGAAGATCTATTTCCCGGCGATCCACCCCCGTGAACCCTATGCAACAGGGCGCGGTGTTAAGCGGTCCCCGTTCTACGAGCGTGAAGTCGAACTCGGCGGCCATTTCATGGAGCTTGGCGGCTGGGAGCGGGCGCATGGCTACGCCGCCAACGAGCATCTGCTGGAGAAATACGGCAACCGTGTCCCGGTACGCGAGGCGGAATGGGACAACCGGCACTTCTGGCGCGTCTCCAATGCAGAGCAACTGGCCATGAGCGAGGACTGCGGCATCATCAATCTGTCGCATTTCTACATGTTCGACGTTTCCGGGCCGGATCATGTAGCGCTGCTGGAGTGGCTCTGTGCAGCCAAGATTGGTGGAGACAACAATATCGGCAAGGGCATCTACACCCATTTCCTCGACGACGAGGGCAACGTGCGTGCCGACCTGACCGTCTTCCGCATGGCCGACAGGTGTCGCATCGTTGACGGGGCCGATGCCGGACCACGCGATTATCACTACGTCAAGCGCATCGCTGCGGACAAAGGCTTCGATGTGACGGTGACCGATGTCAGCGAAGAGTTCACGACAATCGGCATCTGGGGACCGAATGCACGCGAGAACCTCAAGAAGGTCGTCGCCGACCCGGCCGAGTTGGACATTGAGAACTTCCCGTTCGCCGCGATCCGGCAGATCGAGATCGCCGGAAAGTCCGTCTCCGCATTGCGCCTGTCCTACGTAGGCGAGCAGGGCTGGGAGCTGCACATGAAATACGAGGATGGCCTGGCCGTCTGGGATGCGCTCCGGGAGATTGGCGTGATGGCGGTCGGAGTGGAAACCTATGCAAACTCCCGGCGCATGGAAAAGAGCCTTCGGTTGCAGAACGCGGATCTCCTGACACAGTACAATCTGTACGAGGCCGATCTTGCGCGCCCGAAGGTCAAGGAAGCCGACTTCCGTGGCAAGGCGAAGCACCTGGAATACCGGGCACGCGACAAGCAGCCTGCGATGCTCTGTACACTTGTGATGTCGGAGAACACCGACGGGAGCGGCGTCAAGCGCTATCCGGTTGGGGCCATGCCTGTCATGGATCCCGAGACGGGCAAGACCCTGGTCGACAGTCTTGGCCGGATTTCCTACACGACATCGGTCGCCTTTGGGCCGACAATCGGAAAGAACATCGCGCTCGCGTATCTTCCTGAGGACTATTGCCAAGTCGGCCGCAAGCTGAACGTGGAGTACATGTCGGAGACTTATCCCGTGGAAGTCGCAGGTGTCGGCTACGCGCCGCTCTATGATCCGGAGAACGCGAAGCCGAGAAGCTGAGTGGCGGTTTCGTGCATGCCGCGCTTGGCCGTCTGAGTTTGTTCAGGCCTGCACCGGGACAACCGGCGAAACCCTCGTGGACATCTGCGCGGGTTCTGCTATTGCAGGCACCAGTATTGTTATGGGGTGGCCACGCCGCCTAAATCTGATTTGAAAGACCTCCGCATGTCGAAACTTGAAGACCTGCTTTCGCGCAAGGGCGCACTCCTTGCCGATGGCGCAACGGGAACCAACCTCTTTGATATGGGCCTGGTTTCCGGTGATGCACCTGAACTCTGGAACACGGACGAGCCTGACAAGATCCGGGCCCTTCATCAATCCTTCGTGGATGCGGGTGCCGATATCATTTTGACAAACACATTCGGCTGCAACCGCCATCGGCTGAAACTTCATCAGGCTGAAGGCAGGGTGAAGGAACTCAATGCCGCCGGTGTTGAGCTGGCACGCGAAGTTGCCGCGACCGTTGACCGTGAGGTTCTCGTCGCCGGGTCCATCGGTCCGACCGGAGAGCTGTTCCAGCCCCTCGGTGCCTTGAGTTTCGAAGACGCCGTCGCAGCCTTTCGCGAGCAGATGGAGGGGCTTGTGGAAGGTGGGGCCGATGCGCTCTGGGCCGAGACAATGTCCGCCGTGGAGGAAATGAAGGCCGTCGCGGAGGCTGCCAGGGACTTCGACCTGCCGCTCGTGATCACTGCAAGTTTTGACACGGCGGGCAAAACCATGATGGGACTGCCGCCCAAGGGCCTGGGCGATCTCCAGTCCGAGTTTGCGTGTACGCCGGTGGCCATAGGCTCCAATTGCGGCGTCGGCGCATCGGATCTGCTGGCAGCCATCATGGAAATCACGGAAGCTTATCCGGACGCGATCGTCGTTGCGAAGGCCAATTGCGGCATCCCTCAGATCCAGGGTGACGAAGTCGTCTATACCGGAACGCCGGACCTGATGGCCAGATACACTCACAAGGCGCTTGATGCCGGCGCTCGCATCATTGGCGGCTGCTGCGGCACATCGGCGGCGCACCTGGCCGAAATGCGCAAGGCGATCGACAGCCACTCAGCGGGCGCGCGCCCGACGCTCGACGACATCCTGAGCGACATCGGTCCACTCGTCTCGCCGCCGAACAAGGCAGCGGATGCTGCAAGGGCAGAGGGAGAGGGGTCTGCGACGAGCGGACGTCGGCGCGGACGGCGCAGGGCGTAAGCAAAGACGCCAAATGCCCGGCGGGCATCAGCAACTACCGGGCTTTGCATCCTCAAACGGCGTATCTGTTTCCTTGAGGCTTGCCGAGTCGATTGCCATTGGCTGGTAGGGCGGATCGGTCTGCATGCCTGGATTGCTCATGTGGATCTTGTAGCAACCGGAATAGACGAGGCTCTTGCCGTCTGTCTGCACGGCCTCGATGACCACGGGCAGGGCCCAGTAGATCTGACCCGCCCCGGGATCTGGCGCGGTTGATCCGAACTTGACCGTAACTGATTTGGTTTTGGCGTATCCGGCAGACCAGTCTTTGAAACTCTGAGGCCCTGTATCCGGTTTGAAATAGCCATAGGCTTGCGCGTAATATCGGTTGCTGATCGCATGGTAGTAGCTTTCTACAAGCTTCTGTGGGCTCGAGCGGTCGTCCATGTAGGTCCAGTTATCCGCAAGTGCTTCAACTCCTGGACCGTGAACCGTCAACAGGACGGCAGCGGAAAATAGGCCAGTGGCAAAACGGGTTTTTCGCATCCGGGTTTCCTTTGAAATCGACGGTTTTCTTTCTTCTGGTGGCTGGTTGGTCTGGAAGGAACTTCCTGCACTGCCGATCGTGACTGGAAGTCTGATCATTGTCGGCAGTGGCCTTGTTGCGCTGAATGCCACAATTGTAACAGGGCGCAACCGCGATAGACAGGAAGCAACCGAGTGACGTTTTCCGGGAACCTGCCCTTGCAATTATTCCACTTTGACGTTTACGTAAAAGAAGGTCGGAATACCGGCGTGAATTGAATGGGATAGGAGACGTTCATGCAACTCGTCATGACAGCTGAAGAGATTTCGGCATTTCTGGACCGCGAGTTTCCGCAGATCCATGCGGGCGGCCGCGCCTATTCCATCGAAGGCGTTTCGGAAGGCGAGGCTGTCATGCGTCTGGCGGCGACAGATATTCATTTGAGACCGGGCGGCACTGTTTCCGGCCCCTCAATGATGGCGCTTGCCGATCTTGCCGCCTACGTGGTCATCCTGGCGCATATCGGTCCGGTGGCGCTGGCCGTCACGACGAATTTCAACATCAACTTCCTGCGCAAGCCACAACCGGGAGATCTGCTCGGCACGTGCCGTCTGCTGAAACTCGGCAAGCGCCTGGCGGTGGTGGAATGCGGAATTGCCGGGGCAGGGTCGGAGCAACTTGTCGCCCACGCGACGGCCACCTATTCCGTACCGCCGAGAGATTGACGAACCACAAACTGTTGGTTCACGGCGTATTTGGGTGTATTTAATGAGGTATTATAATACCGTTTTTATAAAGATATGAAAAATATAGCGAAATTTGATCGCCTCTGAAAAAATCATTCTTGACCGTATATTTTCATCGGCGTATAAGCTGCCTCGAACGAATTCAGGGTCCGTTCGCTGGTTCAAATGAAACCGCGCGGGCCCTTTCTTTAACCAACCAAGTTGGATCAAACACATGAAGACCTTCTCTGCCAAGCCGGCTGAGGTCGAGAAAAAGTGGATCTTGATCGACGCAGAAGGCATGGTTGTCGGCCGTCTCGCCGCTTTCATCGCCAACCACCTGCGTGGCAAGCATCTGCCGACCTACACGCCGCATGTCGACACCGGCGACAACATCGTCGTCATAAACGCCGACAAGGTCGTGCTGACAGGCCGTAAGTACGACAACAAGAAATACTACTGGCACACCGGTCACCCGGGCGGCATCAAGGAGCGCACTGCGCGTGGCATCCTGGAAGGCCGTTTCCCGGAGCGTGTCCTGGAAAAGGCCGTGCAGCGCATGATGCCGGGCGGCCCGCTGTCCAACAAGCAGCTCAAGAACCTCAAGGTCTACGCTGGTCCGAACCACCCGCACGAAGCTCAGTCGCCTGAACTGGTCGACGTCAAAGGCCTCAACGCAAAAAATGACGGCAGGAGGGCTTAAGAATGGCTGAGCTGCAATCCCTGGAAGAACTGGGTGGCGCGGTCGATACCGCTGCTCCTGAAGCTCCGGTCCATGTCCAGAAGCTGGACGCACAGGGCCGCGCATACGCAACCGGCAAGCGTAAGGACGCGATTGCCCGCGTCTGGATCAAACCGGGCACCGGCAAGATCTCCGTGAATGGCAAGGACTTCACCGAGTATTTCGCCCGTCCGGTCCTGCAGATGATCCTGCGTCAGCCGATCATGCTGACCGACCGCGATGGCCAGTATGACGTTATCGCGACTGTCACCGGTGGAGGCCTGTCCGGTCAGGCCGGTGCCGTGCGCCACGGTCTGTCCAAGGCTCTGACCCATTACGAGCCTGAACTGCGCGGTGTGCTTAAGAAAAACGGCTTCCTCACCCGCGACAGCCGTGTGGTCGAGCGTAAGAAATTCGGTAAGCGCAAGGCGCGCCGTTCGTTCCAGTTCTCCAAGCGTTAATCGCCCGAACAACTGGTTTAAAGATTTCGAGGAACCCGCCGGAACGATCCGGCGGGTTTTTCTGTTTTCGGGCGGCAAGCGGAAGGACACGGCTTCTGCCCGCAGGAATTTTCAGCTAGGGTCAGGATCCATACGCCTTGCGTCACCGGATCTGACCCGGTCCCGCGAGCCGACCCCGACCAGGCCACATGTCCCAGGCACGTTTTCTTGAAGGCAACCTGTTCCGCCATGTCACGGTGATGTCGTTGACGTCTTCCGTCGGCCTGATGGCGATTTTCGCTGTCGACTTTGTCGACATGATCTTCATTTCCATGCTCGGCAAGGACGAACTGGCGGCTGCGATCGGCTACGCGGGTGCGATCCTCTTTTTTACCACCTCCTTCAACATCGGCGTTGCCATCGCCGCCGGAGCGCTGGTCGCGCAGGCACTCGGGGCAGGGGACAAGGAACGGGCGCGCCAGCGGGCATCGAATGCGCTCACCGCGGGTTTCCTGTTCGCAGCCGCGTTCGCGCTTGGCGTCTGGCTCTTGCTCGGCGAGCTTGTCACCCTGATCGGAGCAAGCGGCGTCACCCATAAATTGGCGGTGCTTTACCTTGCCATCATTGTTCCGACGCTTCCCATATTGCTCCTCGGCATGGCGGGCGGGGCGATCCTGCGCGCGCATGGTGATGCCAGACGGGCCATGATGTCGACCATCGTCGGTGGCATCGTCAACGCAGTTCTCGACCCGATCCTGATCTTCGGTCTGGACCTGGAACTGACCGGAGCGGCGCTTGCCAGTGCGATCTCTCGCATTGCGATCGCTGTCTACGCGCTTGCCCCGATCATCCGCTATCACGGTGGTCTCAGCCTGCCACGTCCGCTGCAGCTGTTCAGGGATCTGCCGCCCGTGTCCGCCATTGCCTTTCCGGCGATCCTGACCCAGCTGGCGACACCGGTCGGACAGGCCTGGGTAACCCGTTCCATGGCCGAATTCGGCGAGGACGCCGTTGCCGGAATGGCCGTCATCGGGCGCATGACACCATTGGCCTTCGCGACCATCTTCGCACTGTCAGGTGCCGTCGGACCGATCGCCGGCCAGAACTACGGCGCGGGGCGGTTCGACCGTGTCCGGGAGACCCTGCGTGATGCCCTGTTGTTCACCGCGCTTGTTGTCGCCGTCGCCGCATTGACGCTCTACATGCTGCGTGAGCCGATCGTGCGGCTGTTCGATGCCGACGGCATGGCGCTCACTCTGATTTATCTTTTCTGCGGTCCGCTTGCGCTCGTCTTCTTCTTCAACGGCATCCTCTTTGTGTCGAACGCCTTCTTCAACAATCTCGGGCGACCGTTTCTTTCCACGTGGATGAACTGGGGACGCCACACGCTGGGTACCATTCCGTTTGTCTGGCTAGGCGGAACCTATCTCGGTGCACCCGGCGTCTTGGTAGGGCAGGCCGCAGGCGGCATCGTCTTCGGGCTCCTCGCGCTCGTTCTGGTGCGGCAGGTGGTCCGGGACGTGGAAAAGCACCCGGTTCAGCCAAAAAGCCCGGGCATTTTCCAGCGCCAGGCGCGTCAGGTGATCCTGTTCTTTTCCAGAAGGTAGCGTCCGTTCTTTGGTTTGCGCCGAGAGCCCACACGCAGCAGCTTCCTGAAACGCGGACATTCCATGTGCGACGGTGCGGTGCACACGGCAACATGACGGATCATGTCTCTGAGACTGGCAAGGTGCCTGATCTGCTCATCCAGATCATCCGCTTTCCGGGTCAGTTTTTCGCGCGAGATATCGGGGCGGCCGTCCGGACCGAACATGTCCCTGATCTCGTCGAGCGAAAACCCGGCGGTCTTGCCGAGCGTGATCAGCGCAAGCTGGTCGAGCACCTCCGGACCGAAAAGACGTTTCAGGCCCCGCCGTCCCAGAGACGTCAGAAGACCCTTTTCCTCATAGTGACGAATGGCCGAAGCGGCAATGCCTGTCTGATGAGAAATTTCCGAAATATCCAGTAACTTCATGCCTTGACCTCAAGTCGACTTGAATTGGTAACGTGGCGCGCTCCTGTCTGAATTGCAAGGAAAATCCATGTCTCATTTTCAACGGAACTCATGGCGGCCATCCTGGTTGGACGCTGCAGCAATTGGTCTGCTTCTGACCGCCAGCTTGAAGATCATGGCGAATGCCACCATCAGTCCGGCCCTGCCGGCACTGGAAGCAAGTTTTTCAGGGGATCCGACTGCCGCTTATCTGACACGCTTCCTCGTTGCTGCACCGTCGCTGACCGTCATTTTCGTTGCGCCCGTTGCCGGTCTGCTTGCCGATAGGATTGGAAAAGGAACGCTTTTGATTGTTGGCGTTGTCCTTTTTGTTCTCGCCGGAAGCGCAGGCGCTTATCTTCCGGATCTTCAATCCATTCTGATAAGCCGCTTCGTGCTCGGAGCGGCGGTGGCACTCACAATGACAGCTCAGGTCGCGCTGGTCGGTGATTTCTATGAGGGATCCCGGCGCAACGCCTTTCTTGGATGGCAGACCGTTGTGATCAACTTCAGCGGCCTGGTCTTCATCGGATTGGCCGGCACACTCGCGGGCCTGTCTCCCAGGTTCCCGTTCCTCGTCTATCTGTTGCCTGTTTTCCTGGTTCCGTTTTTGGCCGGAATACGCCGCCAGGCGCGCAGGGTGCCGCCGCCCGGCAGCGATGAGGCAGGAGCCGGGTTGCCGGGAACGAATGGACGCTGGCTCGTCGCTGTGGCGATCATTTTCGGCCTGACGATGTGCACCGTTATGCTTTTCTTCCTGTTGCCGAGCCAGATACCGTTTTACCTGGTGGAAATTGGCATCGACCCGGCTTCGGGGACTGCCGCAACCCTTGGCGCGCTCATGCTTTCCGGTGGCTTAACTGCGATGCTGTTCAAGCACTTGAGTGACAGGCTCGGGCTCCCGGCGGTCCTTTCGGCCGGCTTCGTGACAATGGCCGCGGGGTTCGTCACCATCGTCTCCTACCCGATCTGGCCGCTGGTCCTGGCTGGTGCTGCACTGATCGGCGCAGGGTACGCCCTCGTGCAACCCGGATTTTTCGTTCTCGCCCTGAAGGTCGCGCCGGGCAATCGCAGGGGCAGCGTTTCGGGACTGGTGACCACTGCTGTGTTTGCCGGTCAGGTCATCTCTCCGCTGCTGTTGACAGTCTGGTTGCAGGAGGCCGGTTTTCGGCCTGTCTTTTTTGGCGCCGCATGCGTGTTTGCCGCATTCGCGGCAGGGGCGCTTGCCACGGCCATATTCGGCGCCCCCGGGAAGGCGGAGGCCTGATCGGATCAGACGTTAAGGGACGGAAGACGGTGTTTCTGCGGCGTGCCGGCAACATAGGTTTCCACCACGCAGCGGTCATCACCAAGTGTCTGCAGCAGGAACAGCTCTTCCGGCAGCGTTTCAACGGTTTCCATGCGCAGCGCCTTTGCCGGTGTTGCATGTGCGTCGAGCACCACCAGATCGGCATCTGTTCCAGGATCCAGCGTCCCGACCCTGTCGGCGAGCGACAGGGCTTGTGCATTCCCGAGTGTGATCCAGTAGAAGCTGGTGAGCGGGTGCATGCGTTGGCGTTGGAGCTGCAGGATCTTGTAACCTTCGTCGAGCGTTCGCAGCATGGAGTAGTTTGTTCCGCCGCCGACATCCGTTGCGATCGCCGTTCGTATCCCTGCGCTTTCTAGGCCGGACTTGTCGAAAAGACCGCTGCCGAGAAAGAGATTCGAGGTCGGGCAGAAGACGGCCACAGATCCTGTCTCGCGCATCACGTGAAGCTCGTGCCCGGTCATGTGGATGCAATGACCCAGCAACGTTTTGGGACCCAGGAGATCGAAGCTTTCGTAAACCCCGAGATAGTGCGCGGCGTCCGGATAAAGCTCACGCGTATATGCAATTTCGTTGTGGTTTTCGTTGATGTGGGTCTGCAGATGGCACCCCGGATGTTCCCTGAGCAGGCTACCGGCAGCCTCCAGTTGCGCAGGCGTCGACGTGATCGCAAAACGAGGCGTTATGACGTATCTTGCGCGTCCCTTTTCGTGCCATTTGGCAAGCAGCCTCTTGCTGTCGTCATAAGAACTCTGTGCCGTGTCGCAGAGATCCGGCGGTGCGTTCCTGTCCATCATCGTCTTGCCGCCAAGCATCATCATGCCCCGGCGTTCCGCCTCTTCGAAATAGGCCTCGACAGAATTCGGATGGCTGGAGCAATAGGCGACCGCTGTCGTTGTCCCGTGTGCGATGAGTGCATCGTAAAAACGAGCTGCGATCCGGTCTGCGTGCGCCTTGTCGGCAAACTTCAGTTCGGCCGGAAACGTGTAGTCGTTCAGCCAGTCCAGCAACTGGTCCGCCCAGGAGGCAATCACCTGTGCCTGCGGAAAGTGGATATGCGTGTCGATGAACCCGGGAAGGATCAGATGCGGACGGTGGTCGACCACCTTGGCATCGTCCGGTGCACGTTCAGAAATTTCCGAAAAGTTGCCGCAAGCCTCGATCATGCCGCCGGACAGGAGCAGGGCGCCGTCTTCAAGGTAAAGATAGGCATCCTTGTCGTCCGCTCCGCGAGGACACGCGTTGAAGGTGAGCAGCCTGCCGCGCAGGAGTGTACTTGTCTGGTCTGCCACAGCGTGAGGTCCTTGATGAGTCTGCGAGAAGCGGGAAGAGCCCCAGTTTTAGTCTTGCTGGCGCCCGGGAACAATGGGGTGCGTCAACCTGTTGAAAAATGCTGGTGAGGGGCGCAGCATCCGCGGTGCGCAGGATCGCGCAATGCCGACAGCGTTTCGATTGGCAGGAACCGATCTCCTCTGATAAAGACCGATTGAAGCAGGTGAAGGTTGCATGCAGCCAGGCAACGCGCTGAAAAAAGGAAGATGAAATGCCCTCAGATTTGCCCCGTCCGACGGACAATGCCTTTCTTGGAAAGTCGCTGAAGGGTGGGTCTCATGAATCGACTTATGCCGGCGCGCTGTCCTTCATGAGGCGGCGATACAGCAGGGACCTTGATGGTGTCGACCTTGCGGTCTGGGGCATTCCTTTCGATGCTTCGGTTTCCAACCGTCCTGGGGCACGTTTCGGACCGCAGGGCGTTCGCAGGGCATCAGCCATATTCGACGGTGATCCGCAGTACCCCTTTCACATGGACCCTTTCGAAAACCTGGCCTGCGTCGACTACGGAGACTGCGTGTTCGATTACGGCCGCACCGCCGATGTTCCCGGGCACATCGAAGCCCAGGCCGCCGACATACTGGCAACGGACACACATCTTTTTTCAATAGGTGGCGATCACTTTGTCACCTATCCGCTGTTGCGCGCGCATGCGGCCAAATACGGTCCGCTCGCCCTGGTCCAGTTCGACGCACATCAGGATACATGGCCCGACGAGGGCGACCGGATTGATCACGGCACATTTACGGGCCGTGCCGTCCGGGAAGGCCTGATCGATCCTGAAAAATCGATTCAGATCGGCATCCGCACGCATGCGCCTGAAACCTGCGGGCTGGACATCATTTTCGGCCATGAACTGGAAGAACTCGGGGTCTCCGGCGTGGTCGATCTCGTGAAGCGTCGCGTGGGTTCCGCGCCCTCTTATATGACCTTTGACATTGATTGCCTGGATCCGGCCTTTGCGCCCGGAACCGGGACACCTGTGTCAGGGGGACTGACATCGCGCGAGGCGCTCTGCATTTTGCGGGGCTTGCGTGAGATAGACTTCGTTGGGGGAGATGTTGTCGAAGTCGCGCCGGCCTACGATCATGCCGATATCACATCTATTGCCGGTGCCAGCGTTGCATTGACCTATATCGGTCTGTTGGCCGAAAGACGGGAAAACGCCGCTACGTAGGACTGAAACAAGGCTGTAGAAGCCCTCAACAATCCTTGTCCTGCGGGCGCAAGCGTCCGGATTATGCGCTTTTCGCAGAGTTGTCGTTGTCGGGTGCCGTTGACCAGAACCGGTAGAGCGGTGACGTGTCCTTCATCTGCCGGAAGAGCAGGGCCAGTTTCTGGAAACAGACAAATTGCGCCGAATAGGCGACAGCCAGTCCGGTGCTCGTCAGGAGCAGGGACGTCATAATCCCTCCCGAGTAGGCAATCACGGCACCGAGCCAATAAACAAGATAAAGCGTTGTGATGCGCGCGCTTAGTTTGTCAGGTATCGGTGTATGCAACCGATTGAGCCAGATCCGTTCGCCAAAACCAACAGCGTTTGCCCAGGTCGGCTTTGTCGACGACATCATCCGTTGACGCTGAAGAAAAAGAAGCCCCGCCATCGTAAGGACGGTAAGGGCAAGGGCGGCAGAGGTTCCGATCCAGATATGTGACCAGATCGAAAGGGTGAGGAGAGCGGGCGTCAGGATCTTGGCATAGGTTGCGTGCGTGCTTGCCTGCTTCACCCCAGCCGACTTTTGCAGGTGCCCGATTACGGAGTTTGCAGGGTGCCCCCTGTGGTGCGCCGCCTGAACTCGCTGGAACTGGTGTCGTTCGGGTGTTTGCATGGTTAACGCTGCGTTTACAATCGGAGCGCAACCATACCCTCAGTCCCGGACACTTGGCAATCTCGGTTGGTCACAACGCCTAAAGTGACGCAGGGCAAGGCAAGCGACCGGAGACAAGTCGTGATCACTGCCTGAGTGGCTTTTCTTTGCGTAATGCGCCTCTTCACTTCTAACTTCCTCTGCATATTTATTGTTTATTAGGTGCAAAATACATAAAATGTCGAATTATCCGATGAACCCGACAGGTGAATCGATCGAATGACAAACCAGACAATGCTTGCCGGTAATAAACACGTCCATTTGACGAACGGAAAGACCCTCGCGGAGGAACTCGACCGCATCAACATGCTTGACCACCTTGAAAGAGGTGATCAGCTGCATCTGAGCGACGATTGGGTTCAAACGTTGTTCAACAATGTTTCGGACTACATTTTCGCAAAGGACCGTCATCACCGGTTTGTCATGGCGAACCGTCAGGTTGCGCTTGATCTCGGCCTTCAGGACCCGTCCCAGGTAATTGGCAAGACGGATCTCGAGCTGCACCCGCTGGAGACCGGCCAAGTGTATATGGACACGGAAGCCGAGATCATGGCGTCCAAGGAAGCCCGGATCGACTACGAAGAAATCGCGACGCCGAAAAACGGCGCGCGGCGTTGGTTGTCGACATCGAAGTACCCGGTCTTGAACGACAGAGACGAAGTCGTTGGTATCGTCGGGATCTCGCGCGACATCACTGAACGCAAGAAAGCCGAGCTCCTTCAGCAGGGGCAGAACAAAGTTCTTCAGGACATTGCGACGTCCAAACCGTTGCACGAGGTTCTCGAAACCCTGGTTTTGACCATGGAAAGCCAGATGGATGGCGTCATGGCCTCCATCATGCTGGTCAGCGAAGACGGTGAACACCTGCGTCCGGCGGTCGCCCCGAACTTGCCCGCGCGCTACGTCGAGTTGTGTCAGGGGACCCCCGTCGGACCGAAGGTTGGATCATGCGGGACCGCTGTTTACAGGCGGGAGAGCGTGTTCGTGGAGAACATGCTGGAACACGAGCTTTGGAGTGACTTCTGGGATCTCATCCGTGAGTTCGACATGCGGTCCTGCTGGTCGGTGCCGTTTTTCGGCAAGGACTCGCGTGTCCTCGGCACCTTCGGGCTCTACGCGAATGAAGTGCGCGGGCCGACGGAACACGAACACAAACTCGCCGTGGAGGCGGCCCGCCTGGCGTCGATCGCGGTGGAACGGGAGCGCGCAGAGACCGAAATACGGTACCTGGCCAATCATGACGTTCTAACCGGACTTCCGAACCGGCACGATTTCAAGTCCAAGCTGTCCGAGAAAGTGGCCGAGAGCCTGACCTCCGGTGACCCGGTCGCGGTTCTGTTTGTTGATCTGGACGACTTCAAGCTCGTCAATGACAGTTTCGGCCACGCCGTGGGTGATCAGGTTCTCATGATTATTGCCGAACGCATTTTGTCCGTGCACAGCGGTCAGCATGAATCAGTGCGTTTCGGGGGAGACGAATTTGTCCTGATCGTGGAAGGGGAGCACGCGCAGAAACTGGCGCTTGTCGACCTGATGACGAGGCTCAGGAACGAAATCACCAAGACAATCTCAATCGGCGATCTTTCATTTCACGTGACCTGCAGCATCGGCGCAGCAAGCTGCCCGTCGGACGCCCAGGATGCCGAACAGCTTCTGAAGAATGCCGACAAGGCCATGTTCGAAGCCAAGTCCCAGGGGCGGGACGGTTTCAAGTTGTTTGAACATTCAAGGCCGAAGAAATCCTTCAATCGGCTGACCTTGCTGGAAGAAATGCGTCGCGGCATTGAAAACGGCGAATTCCATCTCGAGTATCAGCCCCAATACGATCTCTTCAGCGGAAGAATTGTCGGCGCCGAAGCGCTGGTGCGCTGGCGGCATCCGTTTCTCGGAAGGTTGATGCCTGACGATTTCGTTCCACTGGCTGAAGATAGCGGCCTGATCGTTCCGCTTGGGCGATGGGTGTTATATGAAGCCTGCCGTCAGAACAGGGAATGGCAACGCCAGGGCCTGCCGACGATCACGATTGGCGTGAATGTGTCTCCCAGGCAGTTTCGCGATGCGGCACTGACCGGTGATGTCTGCGACACGCTCGCGCAGACCGGACTTTCGGCGCAACACCTCGAACTGGAAGTCACTGAGAACCTTCTGATGAAGAATGCGGATCAAGCGGTCAAGCTCATGGACGATTTCCGCAAGATCGGTCTGAAGCTCGCGATCGATGATTTTGGAACGGGATATTCCAGCCTCATCGCCCTGAAGAACTTTCCGCTGACGCGCCTGAAGATCGACCAAAGCTTCATTCGGGACCTCGAAACGGACGAGAATGATCGCAGCATTGCACGCGCCATCATCTCACTCGGTCGGGAACTCGGATTGAACGTTGTGGCTGAAGGGGTTGAAACCGCAAAACAGCAGGCGTTCCTGGCCAGTTGCCAGTGCGAAACCGTACAGGGTTTTCACTTCGGCAAACCGATGCCTGCGGAAAGACTCGGCAAGCTTTTGGGCATGTCGCTTACCCCCATAAGCGCGCAGTTCGGCTAGAATTGACGGGCTTTCTCAGGTCGGTCAAAAGCCTTGGCCATAAAGACCGACAAACCTCGAGAGGATCTTGGCCTTTGTTTCTCGATCAAAACCGTCATCTGCGAAAATCTGCTTGATTGCGCGCCCTGCGGCACTTTCCTCTTCGAATATGTACGGAACATGCCCGCCGCACATCGCGCTCATAAGAATGTTCTCCTTGTTTCCGGAGCCGGGCGGGTGTTCAAAGTCGTAGCTCCGCACGACAAATATGTATCGGGCACCAGATGTGGGAGGGTCGTGCCTGTGTATGCTGTGGTAGTGAAGAACAATGCTCTCCGGCAGAGACTTCTTGCTGTGGAGTACGTCCTTGATGTCGAAGTGCAGCCTGTTCTTCAAAAATTTGCTGTCACGATCTTGAATGCTGGATTCGGCGATCAGCTCACCAATCAGCACGCCTCCGGATTTGAGCGTACTGGAGAGACTGATTGAGTGGAAACCCTGGCAAGCGAACGCTGCCTGGCCCGATAAAAGCAGCATTGCGAAAAGGAAATGACCTGCAGCGAACGTAAATCCATAAAAAGCTCTTCGCATGAGACCTCTGTTTCGCATCAAAACAGCAATTGATGCGAAGCAGACTAAAACCTGAAATTGGCTGTTTTTGTGACTACACTTTCTGCATGACATACGATCCGGGCGCGTCTTCAAGGATCTTGACCCGGTTGGCGCCCGGCTTGCGCGCCTTGACGGTCGCCCCGTCGTTCTTACGGATCCATTGATCCCAGTAGGGCCACCAGGAACCCGGGTGTTCTTCCGCATTCTTGAGCCAGTTCTCAAGCGTTCCCTTTGCTTCGCCACCGGTCCAAAACTGGTACTTCTTCTTCGCAGGGGGATTGACGACACCGGCGATGTGCCCGGATCCGGCCAGAACATAGTCGACGCGGCCGCCGAAGCAGCCGGACCCGAGAAAGACCGATTTGGGCGGCGCAATGTGATCCTCTCGCGTGGCGAGATTGAAGATCGGAATGGTGACCTTGGAGAGATCGAGCGTTTCGCCGGCAACTTCCATCTCACCCTTGGACAGCTTGTTATCCAGATAACAATTGCGCAGGTAGAACGAATGGTTCGCAGCCGGCATGCGCGTTGAATCGGAGTTCCAGTAGAGAAGATCGAAAGGGAAGGGATCCTGGCCTTTGAGATAGTTGTTCACCACATAGGACCAAATCAGGTCATTCGATCGCAGCATGTTGAACGCAGAAGACATTTTGGACCCGTCCAGATAGCCTTGTTCCGCCATCCGTTTTTCCAGGACCGATATCTGTTCTTCGTCCACGAACACCTTGAGATCGCCAGCAAACGTGAAATCGACTTGTGTCGTGAAGAACGTCGAGGTCTTGATGCGCTCATCGCCGGCTTTCGCCATATAGGCCAGCGTCACAGCCAGCAGCGTTCCGCCGACGCAGTAGCCGATCGCGTTGACCTCCTCTTGCCGGGTGGCGCGCTTGATGACGTCCAGAGTGTTGAGAATACCCTCCTGCATATAGTGCTCGAAGCTCTTCTGAGCTTGCCGCTCGTCAGGGTTGACCCAGGAGATGACGAACACCGTATGTCCCTGATCCACGGCCCATTTGATGAAGGACTTTTCCGGGTTCAGGTCGAGGATGTAAAACTTGTTGATCCAAGGCGGAACGATCAGCAGGGGCCGCTTGAGGACCTCGCCGGTCGTTGGGGTGTATTGAATCACCTGGCAAACATCGTTCTGCGCGATCACCTTGCCCGGTGTGTTGCCGAGGTTGTCGCCCAGCTTGAACTTGGATGGATCCGTCTGCCTGATCTTGAGTTCGCCCTGACCCGTTTTCAGATCCTCCGCCAGGTGCTGCATGCCCTTTACGAGGTTTTCGCCATTGCTTTCCATGGTCAGGCGCAGCAGTTCCGGATTGGTCAGAACGAAATTCGACGGGGACACCGCATTTGCGATCTGGGTGACGTAGAACTCGGCCTTGTGACGCGTGTGCTCATCGAGCCCCTGCGCATCGTGCACCATCTCTTCGGCCCACTTGCTGGTGATGAGATAGAGCTGTTTGATGAAATCGAAATACTGGTTGTCGTTCCATTCGGGGTCCGAAAAACGCCTGTCCTTTGCAGGTGTCTTGACAGCCGGTTCCGCCTGCTCGCCCATCATGCGTTTCAGGGACGAGTTCCACAATTCGATGTAACCGCCCCAAAGCCTTGACTGCGCTTCCAGGGCGCGTTGCGGGTCGGAGGCCCAGTATTCTGTCACCTGGGCCAGGGTCTTGACCACGCCGGTCAGTTCGTCTGTCGATTCGTGCTTCACCTTGCCTTGTTCGCGCGGCTCGATATAGGCGGCCAGCGCCTTTCCCGCCTGCTCCAGCGTCTTTGCAAGGTTTTGGGCAAACGCTTCCGGATTGTTGATAATGTAATGCAACATCGGATGCGGGCGGTCGTCAGACATCGGTGTGGTTTCCTCCGGTGTATTCTTTGTGCCGCCGCCAGATCCTGACGAGCGGTGTTGGTCTTCAAACGCGTTATCTGGTTGTCATTTCGCCAGTATTCTTCCGCCATTCCTATATGGCATATGGCGCGCGCTCAGTCGATCCGTATTGAACCTCATCAAGTCGGTAGCGCCAGCGTCGGGAACGCGCAATGCCACCGCCTGAACACGCGCCTGTTCTCCGGCAGGAAACCTTGATACCTCTGGAAAAAATCCGAAACATGCCGCATGGCGGGAAAATACCTGATAGCGTTCCGGGAGAGACCGGTGCTGTCTCGGATGCACCGCTTCGGGAGGAACACGGTGAGGTTGACTGGCATGCGCGCAATTTCGGGCGCCATACTTCTCTGCTTTGTTCTGACGGCGTGCGGCGTCGGGCCGGGTACGCCGCTGATCGTGGCCCTGAAACGTGACAAATCCCAACTGGACGGGAATGTTCCCAAACCCAAGGGCTATGACCGACCGGTCAACTCGGGCGTTTCCAGCGGACTTATCAATCCTGACGATCGCAAGGAGACGGCCGAGTACCTAGAATCGCTTGCGACACCGCAGTAAGCCTCACACATCGAACATGTTTTCGAGGCGCTTGACGCAGGCATCACCCGCATCCGGGCCGTATGCTCTCGAACTTGCATCGAATTGATGCGAACAGCGTTTCTGCCTTAATCGTTTTAATTCGGGTGGCACGGATCGTCCTGGAAATTTCTTTTCGGAAAACCAGCCAAAATTAGTTGGCTAGTTTCGCAAAGACGGATGCGAAAACGCTTTGAGGCTGCTAAAAGAGCCCCGCCGCGCGGTCATTTCGTGTCTGCGTGCTGCCACATAGTCAATTCGCAAGGATCAGCGCCATGGAGGAATTCCATAAGATCAAACGGCTGCCGCCGTATGTCTTCGAACAGGTCAACCGTCTGAAGGCAAAAGCGCGCGCTGCAGGTGCTGACATTATCGACCTTGGAATGGGAAATCCGGATCTGCCGACACCGCGGCACATTGTCGATAAGCTGACTGAGGTGGTGCAGGACCCCAGAACACACAGGTACTCGGCGTCAAAGGGCATCCAGGGTCTTCGAAAGGCGCAGGCTGCCTACTATGGGCGCCGCTTCGGAGTGAAACTCGATCCCGATACTCAGGTGATCGCGACGCTCGGGTCGAAGGAAGGGTTCGCGAACATGGCGCAGGCGATTTCCGCGCCCGGGGATGTGATCCTGAGCCCGAACCCCAGCTATCCGATCCACACCTTCGGTTTCCTCATGGCCGGCGCATCGATCCGCAACGTGCCAGCCGAACCCGGGCCGGCCTTTTTCGACGCGCTCGAGCGCGCGGTCATCCATTCGGTTCCGAAGCCGATTGCAATCATTCTTTGCTACCCTGCAAACCCCACGGCCTATTGCGCCGATCTCGACTTCTACAAGGACGTCGTTGCGTTCGCGCGCAAGCATGACATCTTCATTTTGTCCGACCTTGCCTACTCGGAAATCTATTTCGGGGCGACGCCGCCACCCTCCGTTCTCCAGGTGCCCGGTGCAATGGACGTGACCGTCGAATTCACATCGCTTTCCAAGACATTCTCGATGCCCGGCTGGCGGATGGGGTTCGCCGTTGGCAATGAACGTCTGGTGTCGGCCCTGTCGCGGGTGAAGTCTTATCTCGATTATGGTGCGTTCACACCAATCCAGGTCGCCGCAACTGCCGCGCTGAACGGTCCCGAGGAATGCATCGCGGAAACCAGGCAGGTTTACAAGAAACGCCGGGACGTCGTGGTGGACAGTTTTGGCCGGGCCGGATGGGACGTTCCGGCACCCGAAGCCAGCATGTTCTGCTGGGCACCGATCCCTGAGAAGTTCCGGGCACTCGGCAGCCTGGAATTCTCCAAGCTCCTCCTTGAACGCGCCGATGTGGCTGTCGCTCCGGGCCTGGGTTTCGGCGAACACGGAGACGATTTCGTGCGCATCGGCCTGGTCGAGAATGAACAGCGGCTTCGGCAAGCTGCGAGAAATGTTCGCCGCTTTCTTGAAACTGCAGACCAAAAGCTGCACAACGTCATCCCGCTTGAGACTTCTGGCTGAATTGAACTGGACAATAATCTGTATGGCTGAGGCATTGAAAATTGGCGTCGCTGGTCTTGGCACCGTCGGCACGTCGGTTGTGCAATTACTGGAAAAACACGGTGAGCAGATTGCCCGAAAGACCGGAACAGCCGTGACGGTCACCGCCGTGAGCGCCCGCGATCGTTCCAAGGATCGCGGCATTGATTTTTCCGCCTGCGCTTGGTTCAGCGATCCTGTCGAGATGGCACGGACCGCGGACATTGACATCTATGTGGAGTTGATTGGTGGTGAATCCGGTGCTGCGGAGGACAGTGTCCGTGCTGCGCTGGGACGCGGCGTCCATGTCGTGACCGCCAACAAGGCCTTGCTTGCCCGCCACGGTGTTGATCTTGCGGAGCTTGCCGATGCAAACAACGCAGCCCTGAATTACGAGGCAGCGGTCGCCGGCGGAATTCCCATCGTCAAGACGCTGCGCGAATCCATGGCAGGCAACGACATAAGCCGCGTTTACGGGATATTGAACGGAACGTGCAATTACATCCTCACACGCATGGAAGCGGAAGGGATCAGCTTCGAGGATTGCCTTAAAGACGCACAGCGTCTGGGCTATGCCGAGGCGGACCCGACCTTTGACATCGAGGGCAACGACACCGCGCACAAGCTGGCGATCCTGACCAGTCTTGCGTTCGGGACCAGGATTTCGAGCGACACGATATTCATGGAAGGCATTACGTCCATAACCACGGCGGATATCCAGGCAGCGGACGAACTCGGCTTCCGCATCAAGCTCCTGGGTGTGGCACAGCGTACCGACACGGGTATTGAGCAGCGCGTACATCCCACGATGGTGCCGAAGTCGTCGGCAATCGCGCGGATCGACGGTGTCCTGAACGCGGTTGCGGTCGACGGCGACTATGTCGGTGAGATCGTGCTGGTTGGACCGGGCGCGGGTGGAAATGCAACTGCATCATCCGTGGTCGCCGATATCGCCGACATTGCCCGTGGAGACGCAACCACCGCGCTCGGAATGCCGGCGCGTGACCTGAAAGACTACCAGCGTGCGCGTATGCGGCTGCACGAGGGCGGCTATTACATCCGTCTGTCCGTGTTCGATCGTCCCGGCGCCTTCGCCGAGATTGCACGGTGCATGGGCGACGCCGGCATTTCACTGGAATCGATTGTTCAAAAAAGGCAGTCCGCGGAAGAACCGCCGGTGTCCTTCGATGCCGCGCAGCCTCAACCTGTCATCTTGATCACGTATGAAACGACCGAGGTTGCGATCAAGGAGGCTCTGGATGTCATCATGTCCAAAGGCGTCGTTGCCGAACCTCCGCAGATGATACGCATTGAAAAGCTGAACTGATAGCAAGGTACCCACCGCTCGGCGCGGGGGAGAGACTGGAGATTTTGATGTCCGACACAGAAAATCAGCCGTCGAGTGGACTGGACCGGATTCTGACCCTTGAATTGGCTCGCGTGAGCGAAAGGGCGGCCGTGTCTGCTGCGCGTCTTCGGGGACACGGAGATGAAATGGCAGCTGATCAGGCGGCGGTCGACGCCATGCGCCGTGAGCTGAACCGCTTGCCGATCGACGGCACGGTTGTTATCGGCGAGGGCGAACGCGACGAAGCCCCGATGCTCTACATAGGTGAGAACGTTGGAACGAAGCAGGGACCTCAGGTCGATATTGCGCTCGATCCACTGGAAGGCACCACCATCTGCGCCAAGAACCTTCCGAATTCGCTGGCTGTTATCGCATTGGCTCCGGCCGGCGATCTGCTCAACGCCCCCGACAGCTACATGGACAAGATCGCCATTGGCCCCGGCTATCCCGCTGGTCTGATCGATCTTGACGCACCGGTCGCCGACAACATTGCCGCTGTTGCAAAGGAAAAGGGTGTTGCTGTTTCCGAAGTGACGGCATGCGTTCTTGACCGTCCCCGTCACGCGCGCCTGATCGAGGATATTCGTGCCACCGGCGCTGCAATCCGTCTGATTGGTGACGGCGACGTGGCCGGCGTCATTCATACCACCGATCCTGACGAGACCGGCATTGACATCTATGCCGGCATCGGTGGAGCTCCCGAAGGGGTTTTGGCGGCTGCCGCTCTGCGCTGTATCGGCGGCCAGATGCAGTCCCGGCTGGTCATCACGCGCGACGAGCAGGTCGACCGTGCCCACCGCATGGGTATCGAAGACATAAAGAAAAAGTACACGCTGGAAGAAATGGCGGGACCGGATGTTCTGTTCGCGGCCACGGGCGTGACAGACGGAAACTTCCTTCAGGGCGTCCGGTTTGGGCGCGAGCACATTACCACCCACACAGTGGTGATGCGCTCTTCGACGGGAACAGTGCGCTACATCAAGGCCCAGCATCATGATCTGGAGAAATTTCACCTGGATTGAGCGCTGGACCAAAGGGCTTTTGAGGGTCAGGATCCGGTTGTTGTTTGAATGATCATGAACTCCGATGAGGAAGACGGGCGGCTCGTACTGGGGGTCGCCAAATCTGCAAACGACAACGCCTGGCGCGAGCGCCTAAGCGCATCCGAAACGCGGACAGCGTTGGCAATTGCGCAGATGGAGGGCATTCCGGACGTTTTGGCGCGCGTTCTGGCCGCGCGCGGCGTGGCGCAGGAAAAGGCCACCGATTTTCTGGAGCCAACCCTCAAGTCCCTGATGCCCGATCCCTCCAGCCTGCAGGACATGGACGCTGCCGTGGAGCGGGTCGCTGACGCTGTTCAAGCGTCGAGGAAGATTGCGATCTTCGGAGACTACGACGTCGACGGTGCAACGTCTTCCGCCATTTTTGCCAAGTACCTCAATTGGCTTGGCCTGGACCCGATCATTCATATTCCCGACCGCATCGTGGAAGGATACGGTCCCAACGGCCCGGCAATTGAACACCTGCATGCAAGCGGTGCTGAATTGCTGGTTACTCTGGATTGCGGCAGCACCTCTGCTGAAGCCTTTGAAACGGCCCGTTCGCTCAATCTCGATGTGGTCGTGATCGATCACCACCAGGTTGGTGAAACGCTTCCCGAAGTCGCGGCACTGGTCAACCCGAACCGTCAGGACGATCTGTCGGGGCAGGGTCATCTGGCCGCGGTTGGCGTCACGTTCCTGTTTTTGGTCGGCCTGAACCGGGAACTCCGGAAACGCGGCGCGTTCGGGAGCGGCCGGCAGCCGGATTTGATGTCGCTGCTTGATCTTGTCGCCCTTGGAACGGTCTGCGATGTCGTTCCGCTCAAGGACCTCAACCGGGCTTACGTGACCCGGGGTCTGGCGGTGATGCATCAGCGGCAAAATCCCGGCCTTACGGCGCTTGCAGATGTGGCCCGGGTGAACGGCAAGCCCGTTCCCTACCATCTGGGATTTCTTGTCGGACCGAGAATCAACGCAGGCGGCCGGATCGGCGATGCTGCCCTTGGCGCGCGCCTGCTCACCACGCAGGATAGCCACGAGGCCCGCGCAATCGCGGAACGGCTTGATCAGTTGAACAACGAACGCCAGGCCATGGAAGCGCATATGCTGGAAGAAGCGGGGGCCGAGGCGATGGCGACCATCGACGCGCGTGATCCGGCTGTGCTTCTCACCGGTTCCGACGACTGGCACCCCGGGATCGTGGGCTTGATCGCCTCGCGTCTGAAGGAGACACACAGACGTCCGGCTTTCGCCATTGCCTACGATGCGTCGGGCAAGGGAACCGGGTCTGGCAGATCAGTTTACGGTGTCGATCTTGGCAGCGCCGTCCGCAAGGCAGTTGAAAACGGGCTTCTTGAAAAAGGCGGCGGCCACGCAATGGCCGCCGGCCTGACCGTGCAGCGCGATAAAGCTGATGAGCTGGAGGTTTTCTTCAACAAGATTCTCAAGGATGATGTTGAAGAGGCGACAAAAAAGAGAGAAATCCGAGTCGACGCGGCGCTGACAGCAACCGGCGCGACTCTCGATCTGGTGGAAATGCTGGAAAAAGCCGGACCCTTTGGAGCAGGGCAAGCCGAGCCTGTTTTTGCGTTTCCCGCACATCGCATCTCTTTTGCCGATGTCGTTGGAAAGGGACACGTCCGGGCAACCATTGCCTCCGGAGACGGGGCGTCATTGAAGGCGATCTGTTTCAAGGCGGAAGACAAACCCCATGGGAAGATGTTGCTGGAAGGCAGGGGGCGCAATCTCCATCTGGTCGGCACGCTTTCGATTGACACCTGGCAGGGCACACCCAAGGTGCAGCTGCGCATCCTCGATGTTGCCTATCCCCGGAAAAGCCGCCTTTGAAGCGTCCCCGGGCAAGTGGCCATTAACCAAACCCTAAGGCTCGTTCCATAAGCTTTCATCACGAAGGAATCGTGAGGGAAAGATATGCGCGCTCAGAATGAGCTTTCGCCATACTTCGCGGAAATTGACAAACGCACGGACAATGCGCTGAAGGGCATTCGTGAGGTGCGCCGGTCCGCGAAACTGAAATCCTTGCCATCGGAACCGAGAGGGACAGTTGTGGGAGGCGGGTTCTTTGTTCTATTCGCGGTTTTTATCGGTTTCTTTCTGGATTGATCCGGACTCCTATTCGCACTTGAAATCAAGCGGCCACCGCTCTTATGTCTGACAACTGAACTGTTGGAGACACCTGCGGCATGACCGATTATCCCATTGCGCTCTGGTCCTTTAACCTCGGTCGAGCTCCAGCCTCGGTGGCGGCCTTGGCACGCATCATTGACGAAGAAATGTTGAAGGCTGCAGCAAGCGGTGCGAAGCTGCTCATGCTTCCGGAATACTTCATCGAATGCTGTCTCGCTTTCAAGCCGGCAGGACTGCCACCTGACCGTGAAATGGCATTCCTCGCGGACGTGGGCGATGAATTGCTGGACTTGCTGGCGCCCCTGCCTCAGAAGCACAAGGTTGCTCTTCTGGCCGGAACAATGCCGGTAAGAGCAGACGACGGCATTACGAACACCGCGTTTCTGCTGACAGCGGATGGCCGCAGGATCAGGCAGGACAAGCTTTGTCTGACACCATTTGAGCAGGACCCCGAAACCTGGAACCTGACACCAGGGAATCAACTCTCTGTTTTTGAGCTTGATGGTTTAAGAATGGCGATCCTGATTTGTCTGGATATCGAGATGCCCGCGCTGAGCTGCCTGCTTGCAAAAGCGAAACCGGACCTCATTCTGGTGCCGTCAATGACGGAAAAACACTCGGGCTACCACCGTGTCTATGGCTGCGCCAAGGCCCGGGCGGTTGAATTGATGTGTGCTGTCGCCGTGTGCGGTGTTGTCGGTGTCTCGAAGGGAACGACACAAAACGAGTCCAGTGTTTCGGGAGCCGCTCTTTATGTGCCATGCGAGGAGAGCCTTGGCTTCACGGGCATTGCGGCCGATGCTGCGCCGACAGACGGAGCCTCTTCCGAAGAGCCTTACCTGACATGTGCCGTGCCGTTGAAAGAGCTGAATGACCTGAAAGGCGGCAAGGCGGAAGTGTGGCCGGGTGCCTGGAGCGCGGACGCGGTTTCGTTGAAAGCCGATGACTTAACGTAAATTGTGATTAAGTAGTAAGCCCGATGCACAAAGTGCGCTTTTGTCTAGACAAGTCCGGTGAATATCATTAAGTACACACCTCCATCAGAGAAAGGTGTGAAAGTGAGTCTGTCCAGATCGTTTGTTAAGGGGGATGCGTCTTGGCTGCAGGGGCTGCTGGGTTTGTTTTACAAGCCGGCCCGTTTGCAGATCGCTGCCCTGTGCATGCGACCGGGTGTGACCGAGAATGAAATTCTTCTCGTTTCGACACGGGATACGGGTCGCCTAATTCTACCGAAAGGTTGGCCGGAATCTGACAAACAGGACCATGAAACAGCCGCAACGGAAGCTTATGAGGAAGCGGGCGTCGTCGGGCGGGCCGACCCGTGCGCGCTTGGGACTTTCAGTTCCTACAAGGGCCGGTCTGACGGGTCCAAGTTACGAACCAGAGTGTTGGTCTTCAAGCTGCAATTCGAGAAACAGCTGAGCAAGTTCCCGGAGCTGGGGCAGAGGCAAATTTTGTGGCTGCCTTTCTCCGAAGCCGTGGACCGGGCCAACGAAAACAACCTGAAGCGCTTTCTCCGCCATCATCGAGCTGAAATTGCCTAGGGTGCGGACTCATAAATGAAGTCAATTTGGTTTGGATCGTTTTGACCAACTGCGAGAAGCGAAAGCGCAGGAAATGTGGTTCATTTTCAAGCCTTTCGCGACGTGGCAGATGGTCAAAACGGCCAAGTCCGAAGGACGGCAAAATGGCTGTACCTCGCAGCGTCACCGCGCTTGACCGGGCAAAAAGCCCGCTCTGCACGCGCTTCCTCCCGAGTTATTGCCATTTCTGCCGCCAAATCGGCTTCATTTATGCGTCCGTACCCTAGTCACCTGAATCTGAAGTTCGACTCATTTTGCAGCGGTCTTCGAACGAACTTCAGATTCAAGAAGGTGACTAGCAAGTCCATGTTTCTAGTGCGGTTTGCGAATTTGAAGTTCGCTTCGGAGTCTGCAGAAGCAATGATGCGAACTTCAAATTCACCGCACTAGGAAATCCCTTCGGATCGTTTTTCCGCGCTGACGGACAGGTGTCCGGACGCTTCGAGCGAAAGATGTGCCCAGACCGGTAAATGGTCGGACGCAACGCGCGCGGTCCTGGATTTGTGAACGCCCGCCTTTTGCACGGTGAATTCAGGGCTCGTGATGATCCGGTCAAGACTGCCGACAGGCAACGGGGCCGGAAAACTCTTGCCCGGTGTCGTGACTTCGTAGCGTTCTTCAAAAAGCTTCAGGCTGCGCGCCGTGTCGCGCCACTCGTTCAGATCGCCGATCAGAACGGTCGGCAGATAGTCGAGATTTTCATGCAACTGGTGCATCAGCGAGCTGATCTGTTTCTTGCGGAAGTGCCCCAGCAGGCTGAGATGCATGGCGGCCACGCGGATCTTTTCGCCGCCAATATCGAGATCCACCGCGACGGCGCCGCGCGGCTCAAGCGTCGGCAGCTCCAGCTTGCGGAAATCGATGATGCCGATCGAGTCCCGGACCAGGATCGCGTTGCCATGCCAACCCAGGCTCCTGCCGTTTTCTGAAAAGGGGACTGGCCGGTACCCGGTTTCTGCAAGGATCGTGACCCGGTCCAGCGTGCTTTCGCGCGGACCGAAGCGCTTGTCGGCTTCCTGCAGCGCCAGGATATCGCAATCGAGTTCGCGGATGACCTTCAGGGTCCGTTCCGGGCGGCGGCGGGCATCGACGCCGATTGCTTTTTGTATGTTGTAGGAACCGATCTTGAGCATGCCGCAGAGAGATGCGGGATTTGGCAGCTGTTTGCAAGTCAACGCTTCGAGAAACCCATGGATGAGTGGATGTGTCTATTTCAATTCGCGTTGAGATTTGGCCCCCGGAAAGAAAAAGCCCCTGGGGAGCAGTCCTCAGGGGTTTTGAACGATAGCGGGGTCGCATCAGGCCGCTTCCAGTTCTCCGGCGGACTGGACCAGCAGTCCGGCAACGTAGTCCATGAAGGAGACCCACGCTTCCACGACAAATGTATCCGGACCGGTTCGCCACACCAGCACGGGAGATTTGTGGAAGATCGTTCGTGAAACCATGCCGACCGGAAACGCATCGAGTGAAAAGTCGATGAAGATGCCCGTATTGAGCAGCCAAACAGCCTTTTCACCGCTCACGATGATCGCTTCCGATCGCTCCGATATATCCACCAGTGCGTGCGGCTGGTCCTTGAGGCGGGTTTCGATCGCCTCGAACACGGTGCCCAAGTCGTCTTCCGGAGCCAGGAGGGTCCATTCGTCCGGGCCCATCCACAGGGCGGCGCGCTTGTCTCCGAGTTCGCAGGACATCGGCTTGATTGGCAGAGCGGCACCGAATGCACTGCCGGCATCATCCAGGGCGTCAGGCCGCGCACGGAATGAGAGCCGCGTCACCGGCGCTGCCTTGAGGATCGATACCTCGCCGAGGCTCAAAAGCGGGTCGGCCCCGGCGTCGGGCGTGATCAGGTCATTTGCCAGAACGTCAGACATTGATCCGTGCTCCTTCCTTGTCATAGAACACCGGACCAGTCACTTCGACCGGGATGCTTCCGTCCGGCATGGGGACATAAAGCGTCTTGCCTTCAAGGGCATGACCGTTCTTGACGACGGCCAGCGCAATCGTCCGGTCAAGAGCCGGGCTGAAGTAGGAAGATGTGACATGGCCGTCCGCGGGGGTTCCGGTAGCCGGATTTTCCGCGGTCGTAATCTGCGCACCTTCCTCCAGCTTCACTTTCGGGTCCTTGGTGAGCAGCCCGACGAACTGCTTGCGGTTCTCCGCGACGAGATCGGGACGTTCCAGCCCGCGTTTGCCGACGAAGTCGAGTTTCTTTTTGCCGATCGCCCAGGTCATGCCTGCGTCCTGCGGGGTCACGGTTCCGTCCGTGTCCTGCCCGACAATGATGTAGCCCTTTTCGGCACGCAGGACGTGCATGGTCTCCGTGCCATAGGTGGTGCCGTCATGCTTCCCGATTTCCGTTGCCAGCGTCTCCCACATCATCTTGCCGTGGCGGCGCGGCACATTGATTTCGAAACCGAGTTCACCCGTGAAAGAAATCCGGAAGAGCCGGCAGGGGACGCCGCAGAATGTGGCCTCGCGGACACTCATGTGCGGAAACGCTTCGTTGGAAAGATCGACGCCCTCAATGAAAGGGGCGATGACGTCGCGCGCCTTCGGTCCCTGAACGGCCGCAACGGCGTATTGTTCGGTTGTCGAGGTGATCCAGACGTCCAGATCCGGCCATTCGGTCTGAAGATAGTCTTCCATGGTCGCGAAAACGCTCGGCGCGCCGCCTGTCGTGGTGGTGACATGGAAACGGTCATCTGCAAGTCGTCCGATCACGCCGTCGTCGGTAATGAAACCGGCGTCATTGAGCAGAAGACCGTAGCGGCAGCGCCCGGGCGCGAGCTTCTTCCACGGATTGGTATACATGCGTTCCAGGAATTCCGCCGCATCCGGTCCGACAACCTCGATCTTGCCGAGGGTCGACGCGTCGAACAGGCCGACACTGTCGCGAACTGTCTTGCACTCGCGCGCGACGGCGGCATGCATGTCTTCGCCCGGTTTCGGAAAAAACCAGGTCCGCTTCCATTGTCCGACGTCTTCAAATACACCGCCGTTGTCTACAACCCAGTCATGTGACGGGGTCTTGCGGACGGGGTCGAAGAAGTCGCCGCGGGCCACGCCTGCAAAGAGGCCAAACGTGGTCGGCGTGTACGGCAAACGGAACGTGGTCAGACCGACGTCGGTCATCGGACGCTCCAGCGCTCCGGATGCAATCTGCAGCGCGTTCATATTGGATAGACGGCCCTGGTCGGTCGCCATGCCGGTCGTCGTGTAGCGCTTGATGTGCTCGATGGAATGCATGCCTTCGCGAACGGCCAGCTTGACGTCCTTTGCGGTGACATCGTTCTGGTAGTCCACGAATGCCTTGACCCTGGACACGTTGCGATCATGAGGCAGGGCGCCGAGCGTACCGCCTTCACCGGCTTCACCGCCGCTGGCCGCCGCGTATGTAACCTTCGCGGACTTGCCGGTTGCAGCCTTTGCGGCCTCCTCACCGGCGGCATACCCGTCTTCAAGCGTTGCCTGCAGGCCGTAGAGGCCTTTTGCTCCTCCAACGGAACGCTCTTTTTGCACGGATTTTCCGGGGACATAGGCGCCCTTGTCGCCATCCCAGACAACCTTGCCGCGGGACTGGGAATAGAGACTGACCGTTGGCGTCCAGCCGCCGGACATCAGCAACGCATCGCAATCGACCTGTCCGCCCGAGGCAACCTGACCGGATGTCATCAGTTTGCCAAGGAGCGCAGCCTTGATGCGCTTGCGCCCGAGCGTTCCGGTGACAACGCAACCGGCCTCGACACGTATGTTCCGGGCCTTGGCGATCGACATGAGGCTCTCGGGCGGCGTTTCGCGCATATCGGCGATCGCGGCTATCTCTACACCATGGTCGGCAAGATCGAAGGCGGCCTGCCAGGCGCTGTCGCACGCCGTCGCGATCACCACCTTGTGGCCGACCTTGACCCCGTACCGGTTCAGGTAGGTGCGCCCGGCCTCGGCCAGCAGGATGCCGGGACGGTCATTTTCCGGAAACACCATCGGTCGCTCGATCGCGCCCGAAGCGATGACAACTTGCTTTGCCCTCACTTGCCAAAGCCGTTCCCGGGGAAGTTTGGGGTCGGGCTGTGAGAGGTGTTCGGTCACACGTTCGGCAAGCGCAACGTAGTTATGCGCGAAGTAACCGAAGGCGGTGGTCCTGGACAGCAGTCTGACATTGTCCATTGTGGCGAGTTTGCCGACGGTCTCCCCGACCCATTCTGCAGGGGTCTTGCCATCAATAGCCGCGTTGGTCTCTGTCAGCAGCGAGCCACCGAACTCCGCCTGTTCATCGCACAGGATAACGCTCGCTCCGGTTTCCGCTGCCGCAAGCGCAGCTGCAAGACCGGCCGGTCCCGCGCCCGCAATCAGCACATCGCAGTGTGCGTACTGGTTTCCGTAAAAGTCCTGATCCGGGTTCTTTGGCGGTTTGCCGAGCCCGGCAGCGGCCCGGATCACCGGTTCATAGACCTTGTCCCAGAAGGACTTCGGCCACATGAAGGTCTTGTAGTAGAACCCGGCCGGAAAGAACATCGACAGCCGGTCGTTGATCGCGCCGACGTCAAAGCCGAGCGAGGGAAAGCGGTTCTGGGAAATCGCTTCAAGACCCTGGTAGAGCTCGACCTGGGTTGCGCGAAGATTTGGTGTCTGGTCGCCATGCCGGTAAATCCCGACCAGAGCATTCGGTTCTTCCGAACCGGCGGTGACGATGCCGCGTGGGCGGTGATACTTGAACGATCTGCCGACCAGGTGAACACCGTTGGCAAGCAAGGCGGAGGCAAGCGTGTCGCCTTCGTGACCTTGCATCTGTTCACCATCAAAAGTGAAACTGATCTGGCCGGCCCGGTCGATCCGGCCGCCTTTCTCTGTACGGAATGGCTGGCTCATTTGCCGGCCTCCTTGGCACCGTTTTCAAGGTCGGGCATCGGTTCGCCCGCCTTGTAGAAACTGAGGAATTTGTCTGAGACCGTGTCGCGAACCGCGTTGAAGAAACGTCCGCATCCGTGGATATGACGCCATCTTTCCGCGTAAACGCCTTTGGTGTTGCTTCGCATGTAAAGGAAGTTCACCCAGTCTTCGTCGCTTGTATCCGACGGATCGGCAGGGCGCGCGATGTGGGCCTGACCACGGCACGAAAACTCCGTTTCCGGGCGCTCGACACCGCAATAGGGGCAGTAAACCAGTAACATCTGATGAAATCTCCCCTCAGTGAGCCACGGCGGCTGCGGCCGCTTCGTCGATGAGACGCCCGGTGCGGAACCGGTCGATTGTGAATGGTGCGTTGATCGGATGCGGTTCGTCCCTGGCAATCGTGTGTGCAAAGACGTGACCGGATCCAGGTGTCGCCTTGAAGCCGCCGGTGCCCCAGCCGCAATTCACGTAAAGCCCCTGGACCGGTGTCTTGGACAGAATCGGTGAACGGTCCGGCGTCACGTCGACGATACCGCCCCAGTTGCGCAGCATGCGCATGCGCCTGAAATGGGGAAACAGCTCGCAGATCGCGTCGATTGTGTGGTTCGAAATGTGGATGCCACCGGTCTGGGAATAGGAGATGAACTGATCCGTTCCGGCACCAATTACAAGTTCGCCCTTGTCCGATTGCGAGATATAGGCGTGGATCGTGTTGGACATCACGACGCATGGGAAGGCGGGCTTGACCGGTTCGGAGACGAGCGCCTGAAGGGGGTAGGATTCAAGCGGCATGCGCACGCCGGCCATATCCATGACGGTCGATGTGTGCCCGGCTGCAACGACGCCGATCTTTTTGGCCTTGATGAAGCCTTTCGAGGTTTCGACGCCTTCTACCGCACCGTCCGCTCCGCGGCGGATGCCCGAGACGGCGCAATTCTGGATAATGTCGACGCCCATGTCATCCGCACCGCGCGCATAACCCCAGGCAACAGCGTCGTGACGTGCGGTCCCGCCGACGCGCTGCAGGGCCGCGCCCATGACGGGATAGCGGATGTTCTTCGAGATATTGAGGGGCGGACAGTAGTCCTTGGCCTGTTCGGGCGACAACCACTCGTTCTGGACCCCCGCGAGCCTGTTTGCGTGGATATGGCGCTGCGCGACCTGAACATCGTGGACCGTATGCGCCAGCATCATCACGCCACGTGCGGAATACATGACATTGTAGTTGAGTTCCTGCGACAGTCCCTGCCAGAGACCGATTGCGTGATTGTAGAGCGCAGCGCTTTCTTCCCAGAGATAATTGGATCGAACAATCGTCGTGTTCCGGCCGGTGTTGCCCCCTCCGAGCCAGCCCTTTTCAACAACGGCGACGTTGCGCACTCCGTGTTCCTTGGCAAGATAGTAGGCCGTTGCCAGACCATGTCCGCCAGCGCCGACAATCACGACATCGTATTCTGATTTCGGTTCAGGAGAGCGCCACTGACGTCCCCAGTTCTGGTGCGCGGAAAAGGCGTTCTTGGCCAGTTCCAGGAAGGAATATCGCTTCATAAAGCAGCGGCTCCGCACGTTTCGCGCTGTTTGCAGACATCGACGGTCATGAACACAGCGCGGCTTGATTGAATTTTCAGGCGGCGACCATAACGGTGCGTTTATGGGCCGTCCATTGCCGGGCATAATTACGATTGAGCCCCTATGTGCGTATAAGGTTTCAGTCGCCTGCTTGTCAGAATACGACATAGGTGTCGTATTGCCCGCGTCCATTGGAAGCAACATGGGCGAAAATCATTGAAACGAAACAACTTACCGGAATTGAAGGAGACGTGTTGTCTATGATGATTCCGTTCTGATTTTCGCTTTCCGGACACCTGAAGTCGTTTCGGTTCTTGCAATTCAGACCGGGGCCGGTAACTCTCGTCGCAGAGCTATTTCAGGGAGGTCTTTCAATGGAAGTTCGTGCAGCTGTGGCCGTGGGGGCCGGAAAACCGCTTGAGGTGACCACGGTCAATCTTGAGGGTCCGCGTGCCTTTGAGGTTCTTGTTGAGGTGAAGGCGACGGGTATCTGCCACACGGACGAGTTCACGCTGTCCGGTGCTGATCCGGAAGGACTGTTTCCGGCGATCCTGGGCCACGAGGGTGCCGGTGTCGTTGTGGAGGTGGGGCCGGGGGTGACCACGCTGAAGCCTGGCGACCATGTCATTCCGCTCTACACGCCCGAGTGCCGCAACTGCGAATACTGTCTGAACCCGAAGACCAATCTGTGTCAGGCGATCCGCTCCACCCAGGGGCAGGGGCTGATGCCGGACGGTTCGTCCCGTTTCACCACGCTCGATGGCGATCCGATCCTGCATTACATGGGCACCTCGACCTTTGCCAACTACACGGTTGTTCCGGAGATCGCGCTCGCCAAGATCCGTCCCGACGCACCGTTTGACAAGGTCTGCTACATCGGCTGCGGCGTGACCACCGGCATTGGCGCGGTCATCAACACGGCCAAGGTGGAAGAGGGATCGCGGGCGATCGTCTTCGGCCTTGGCGGCATCGGTCTCAACGTGATCCAGGGCCTGCGCCTTGCCGGTGCGGACCAGATTGTGGGTGTGGACCTGAACCCGGCCAAGGTGGAGTTGGCGACCCGTTTCGGGATGACGGATTTTGTCAACCCGTCCGAGGTCGAGGGCGACCTTGTGCCTTATCTTGTCGATCTGACCAGCGGCGGTGCGGACTACACCTTCGATGCGACGGGCAATGTGAGCGTTATGCGGGCGGCGCTTGAATCGGCCCACAAGGGCTGGGGCGAAAGCATCATCATCGGTGTGGCTCCTGCCGGAGCGGAGATCGCAACGCGTCCGTTCCAGCTGGTGACGGGCCGCTCCTGGCGCGGCACGGCCTTTGGCGGTGCCCGCGGGCGTACGGACGTGCCCAGGATCGTCGACTGGTACATGGACGGCAAGATCGAGATCGATCCGATGATCACCCACACCATGCCGCTCGAAGACATCAACAAGGGCTTCGATCTCATGCATGCAGGCGAATCCATCCGGTCCGTCGTGCTCTACTGATCTCACGGGACCGGGGCACTCCCGGTTTCAGCGCCTCCGGGCCAAGATCGACGGCATGGGTAACGGAACGACCCGATCAGAATGTGTTCCGGCAAGAGAGCTGTTTCGGTTTCGAAGCGGCTCTCTGTCTTCCAACAGGCAGGAAATCATGAAAACCATTTCGGAAAACAAGGCTTTCGGCGGCGTCCAGGGCGTCTACTCTCACGAATCGGAGGCTTGCGGATGCGAAATGACCTTTGCGGTTTATCTGCCGCCGCAAGCCCAGGAAGGCCCGGTTCCCTGCCTCTGGTACCTGTCGGGTTTGACCTGTACGCACGAAAACGCGATGACCAAGGCGGGCCTGCAGGCACATGCAGCTGAATTCGGTATCGCGATCGTCTTTCCCGACACCAGCCCCCGTGGAGAAGGGGTTGCCAACGACGAGGCCTATGATCTCGGTCAGGGAGCAGGCTTCTACGTCAATGCCATCCAAGACCCCTGGGCTCCGCATTTCCAGATGGAAACGTATATCGCCAGCGAGTTGCGGGACCTCGTAACCGAGAACTTTTCGGTCACCGTTCATCAGGGGATCACCGGTCACTCGATGGGGGGACATGGGGCGCTCACCCTGGCGATGAAATTTCCGGGACAGTATCAATCGCTCTCCGCTTTTGCTCCCATCTCCAATCCGTCCGCATCCGACTGGGGTAAAAAACAGCTTGGTGCCTACCTCGGTACAGAGGAAAGCCTCTGGCGCGCCCATGACGCCTCACTGCTGCTGAAGGACAAGGGCTGGGTTGGAGATGTGCTCGTCGACCAGGGCGGCGACGATCAGTTTCTTGAACTCCTGAGACCCGCCGCGCTCGCAACTGCGCTCATCGAAACCGGCACGGCCCATTGTTACAGGCTTCAGGAGGGTTACGATCACTCCTATTACTTCGTTGCGAGTTTTGCCCGCGATCACGTCGCCTGGCACGCAGAAAGACTGAAGAGTTGAAAAGCGCTTCAGGGTTGACGCGGGACGATCTTCAACGCACCGAGCGCGAGGGAGATCCATCCCACGATCAGGAACATGCCGCCGATGGGCGCCGCCATTGGGAAGAGCCCGCTCCCCAAGAAGGCGCGGCTGAGAAGATCACCGCAGAAAAGGGTCAGGCCGACAAAGAGAAACAGCGCCGTAACCGGAAGAAGCAGCACCTTGCGGAGTTGGGCAAGAACGCCGATGCCGAGGAAAACGGGCGCGTGAAACATCAGCATTCGCGCTGCGGTGCCAAGCGAGGCAGACCCGTCCGAGTGTGCGGCCAATGCAAGCGAGACCACTCCGAACACACCCGTCAGGCCACTGATTGCAAGGCAGAACTTCAACAGGCCTGCGGTCGGTTCTGGTGGCGGTGCCATCGGTTTTATCATGCGAAATCCCTGAACGGTCGAAACCGGCCGGTTAAGTACCGGCCAGCCGACATTCAGGCCGCAAATCCGCGCTTTTTCAAGAGGGCGTCGATTTTCGGCGGACGTCCGCGGAAAGCTTTATAGGTTTCATCCGGGTCGGGCAGGCCGCCGGCTGAATAGATGTGGGTATGCAGACGGGCCGCCGTTTCCGGGTGGAAGATATCTCCCGCCTCCTCGAATGCACCAAAGGCATCCGCGTCCATGACTTCGGACCACATGTAGCTGTAGTATCCCGCAGAGTAGCCGTCGCCTGAAAACACATGCTGGAAATGAGGAATACGGTGGCGCATCGTAATGGCGTCGGGCATCCCGATCTTGCCGAGTTCCGTCTTTTCAAACGAGCGGATATCAAGCTCGCCCGGTTCTTCCAGCAGATGAAGCTCCAGATCCATCAGGGCAGAGGCCGTGTATTCCACCGTCGCAAAACCCTGATTGAAATTAGCGGCGGCGAGAAGCTTCTCCAGAAGCTCCGGCGGCATCGTCTCGCCGGTCTTGTAATGCGTTGCAAATTTCGACAGCACCTCTGGTTCGGAGAGCCAGTGTTCATAAAGCTGCGAGGGCAGCTCGACGAAATCACGCGCGACGCTTGTCCCGGAGATCATTGGATAGGTGACGTCGGAAAGCAGCCCGTGCAGTCCGTGCCCGAACTCGTGAAAAAGGGTCCGCGCGTCATCGAACGTGAGCAAGGTTGCTTCGCCGGGGGCACCCTTTGAGAAATTCATCACGTTGACGATGATCGGCGTGACGTCTCCATCCAGCTTGTGCTGCGAGCGGAAGGCGGTCATCCAGGCACCGGACCGTTTTGAGGGCCGTGCGAAATAGTCGCCGAGAAAGAGCCCGACATGATTGCCATCGGAGCCAAGCACCTCATAGACGCGGACATCCGGATGATAGACCGGAACATTGTCCAGTTCCCTGAAGGTCACGCCGAACAGACGCGTGGCGGTGTCGAAAGCCGCTTCGATCATGTTTTCCAGCTGCAGGTATGGCTTCAATTCGGCTTCGTCGAGATCATGTTCCGCCTTGCGGACCTTTTCTGAGTAATACCGCCAGTCCCAGGCTTCGATCGTGTGATTTTCACCTATGCTCGCCGCCATTTCGGCGAGCTTTTCCTGCTCTTCGCGTGCCTGGGTAACGGCAGGTTCCCAGACCTTGGTCAAAAGGTCCCGCACGTTAGCTGGCGTTTTCGCCATGGTGTCATCCAGCTTGTACTGTGCGAAGTTATCAAAGCCGAGCAGCCTTGCCTTTTCTGCACGCAGGGCAAGCGTCTCGGCTATGATCGCCTCATTGTTCGTATCACCGTCCAGTTCACCGCGCGAACTCCACGCGCCGAACGCTTCTTCGCGGAGCCGGCGGTTGGTTGAGAACTGGAGGAACGGCTCGATGCTTGACCTTGAAAGCGTGATCACGTGTTTGCCGTCCTGGTCGCGCTCGCGTGCTGCTTCCGCGGCAGCGGTCAGAAGGAAGTCCGGCAGGCCCGCCCGGTCTTCCCCGGTTTCGAGCACAAGCTGATACTCCGATTCGTCTTTCAGGATGTTCTGGGAAAACCGGGTGCCGAGCGTCGCCAGCCGTTGCGATATCTCGGCCATCCGCGCCTTGCCGGCTTCGTTCAGTCCCGCACCGGCGCGCTGGAACATCTTGTGATACCGCTCAAGCACCTTCGCGTTTTCGTCTGACAGTCCGAGCGAACCGCGTCTCTCCCAAAGCGTGGCAACGCGATTGTAGAGTTTCTCGTTCAACAGCATGTCCGAGGAGTGTTTGGCAAGTTTCGGTGCAATGTCGCGCTCAACCTTCTGAAGCGTTTCATTGGTATGCGCGCTCGTGAGATTGTAAAACGTCCGCGCAACCCTGGTCAGTTGCTCACCGGATTTTTCCAGGGCGGCAATCGTATTTTCAAAGTCCGGCTCGCTTGTTTGCCCGGCAATCGCATCGCTCTCCCGGCGCGCTTCCGCCATGGCGGCTTCGAAGGCTTCTTCAAAGTGGCCCGGTTCGATCTTGTCGAACGGGGGAAGTTCGAACGGGGTCGTCCATTCGGCTAGCACCGGATTTGTCGTCATGTTGGTCCTCGGTAAGATGAAGTCTGTTTGCAGGTTCATATGGAGAGGCAGAGCATTTCAGCCAAGTGCTGTCGCAACGATGGCAAAGAAAAGCCCGGCCCCATCGGCGGATGTCCGGTCTGCTGAGCAGTGCCGGCCTCGCACATGGATGGGTGGGGGCTACCACATGCTTTTTGCTGCGCGGCCGGGCCACTCCGCATCATAGGCGTCGCCGTCAAAACCTTGCTTGATCTCCTGCATGATCATCCCCGGTGACGGCAGGGAGGAGGGGTCCCGCAGGTTCTCCGGCTTCCAAAGGCCGGCGCGCATAATGGCACGCGCGCATTGAAAATAGACCGTTTCGATGGTGATCACGATCACTGATCGCGGGAGATGTCCCTCCATATCGAAGGACGCCAGAAGGTCCGGGTCAACGGAAATCGCGGCGCGCCCGTTGATCCGCAGAACGTTGTTCCAGCCGGGGATCATGAACATGAGCGAAACACGCGGATCGCGGATGATGTTGCGGAGCGAATCGATACGGTTGTTTCCGCGGCGGTCCGGCATCTGAAGCGTCCTGTCGTCCGCAACACGAACGACAGACCCGTCGTCTCCACGCGGCGAGCAGTCAAGACCCTCCGGGCCGCAGGTGCTCAACGCGCAAAACGATGACGATTCCACGATGCTGCGGTAGTGAGGGCTCAAGCAACCTATCTCTTTTATGGTAGAGGCTTCACCTGCAACACCATAATAGCTGTGCAGGTCCTCGAGCGACTCGATGAATGACATGTGGCGAAATCCTGATGAAAAATTAGGCGGTTTGCTTGCTGATGGAACATTACTGCGATGCCTCGCGGCGCGTCAATTTCGTTGGCCACAACCTATTGGAGGTGCATGCGTGCAACTTTGGTCTAAGTGGTTGATCAGGTTATAAAAATCAGGCAGTGATCAATAGTATTTTTGCGTTGCAACATTTAAATGCTTAAGTCGCTAAAACTAGTATGAAAAAAAGATATTGCGCTGCGAAAAAGCAAGGTATTTTTCTGCCGGGACGGGCGTGAATACTTCGAAAGTCTAATAAAGCGTTTAGCCGGCACGATCCGATAGTCGTATTGCTGATTTGTAATGACTTTTTCTACAGTCCCCCCAGCTTGCGGTTTTGACGTTGAGGAACCGGTTTTCCGGTCGGGGAACACTCCAGAACTGCTAGCGGCTGTACAGCTACCGCAGGTGCGTCCGAAGGGGACGCGCCGATCCTTTCTGGGAGGAAAGTATGAGTTTAATACGTAAACCCCTCAATCGTCGCTCGATCTTGCGCGCTGGTGCCCTCGGCGGCAGTGCTCTTGCGATGCCAACGATCTTCACGAGCCGTGCATGGTCTGCCGGCTACCTGAATGAGCCGACTGGTGCGACGGTGACACTGGGTTTCAACGTGCCCCAAACCGGCCCTTATGCAGATGAGGGTGCTGACGAACTGCGCGCCTATCAGCTCGCCGTCGAGCATCTGAACGGCGAAGGCGACGGCGGCATGCTCAACACATTCTCGTCCAAGGCGCTCAAGGGCAATGGTATCCTTGGCAAGAAGGTCGAGTATGTAACGGGCGACACGCAGACCAAGTCGGATGCGGCACGTGCATCGGCCAAATCCATGATCGAAAAAGACGGTGCCATCATGATCACCGGCGGCTCGTCGTCGGGTGTGGCTGTTGCCGTTCAGGCGCTCTGCCAGGAGGCAGGCGTTATCTTCATGGCCGGTCTGACCCACTCCAACGACACCACCGGTAAAGACAAGAAGGCCAACGGCTTCCGTCACTTCTTCAACTCCTACATGTCCGGTGCCGCATTGGCTCCAGTGCTTAAGAACGCGTATGGCGATGACCGCAAGGCCTATCACCTGACCGCGGACTACAACTGGGGTTACACCACCGAGCAGGCTGTTCGTGAATCCACCGAATCTCTGGGTTGGGAAACGGTTGAAACCGTCAAGACGCCTCTGGCTGCAACGGACTTCTCGGCATACATCACGCCGGTTCTGCAGTCCGATGCGGACGTGCTCGTGCTGAACCACTACGGCGGCAACATGGTGAACTCGCTCACCAACGCCGTTCAGTTCGGTCTGCGCGACAAGCAGGTGAACGGCAAGAACTTCGAGATCATCGTTCCGCTGTACTCGCGTCTGATGGCCAAGGGTGCCGGTGAAAACGTTAAGGGTATCTTCGGGTCCACGAACTGGCACTGGTCTCTGCAGGACGAAGGCTCCAAGGCATTCGTTCAGTCCTTCGGCCAGAAGTACGGCTTCCCGCCGAGCCAGGCAGCCCACACGACTTACGTACAGGCTCTTCTGTACGCTGATGCGTGTGAGCGCGCAGGCACGTTCAACCCGTGCGGCGTTGTCGAAGCCCTCGAAGGTTTCGAATTCGACGGTCTGGGCAACGGCAAGACGCTCTACAGGGCTGAAGATCACCAGTGCTTCAAGGACGTTCTGGTCGTGAAGGGTAAGGAAAACCCGAGCTCCGCATTCGACCTTCTCGAAATCGTCGAAGTGACACCGGCTGCTCAGGTTACCTATCCGCCGGATCATCCGCAGTTTGCGGGCGGTGCGCTGGGAACCTGTAACCCGGGCGCTTAACATCCATGAAAACGGAGGGACGGGGCGCACGTCGCCCTGTCCCTTTTATTCGAAATAGTGCGTGGTTGGGGATTTTGACTCGCGCTGATGATCCGAGTTGATAGCGATGGACGCGATACTTCTTCAAATTCTGAACGGTCTCGACAAGGGGTCAGCCTACGCGCTGATTGCCTTGGGCCTTACCCTCATTTTCGGAACGCTCGGCGTGGTGAACTTCGCCCACGGCGCGCTGTTCATGATCGGGGCGTTCTGCGCGGTCACGCTGAGCCGTTTGCTCTCATTGTCTTTCGTGACAATCGATGAAACCCAGAAAGACTTTCTTGGCAATCCCCTGAAGGTCGAAACCCCATATGTCGAGGCTTGGTTCGGGCCGGAGACGGGGGCGGCGATAATAGACTGGTCGGTTCCGCTCGCGATCCTGTTTTCAATACCGATCATGGCGCTTGTCGGGCTCTTCATGGAACGCGGCCTGATCAAGTATTTCTACAAGCGTCCGCATGCGGACCAGATCCTGGTGACCTTCGGTCTGGCCATCGTGCTCCAGGAGATCATCAAGTATTTCTTCGGTGCGAACCCGATCCCGACCCCGGCGCCCGACGTCTTCGCAGGCAGCCTCGATTTCGGCGTGATGCTTGGCATGGATCCGAACATCATCATCTATCCGTACTGGCGTATCGTTTATTTCCTGTTTGCCGCAGTCATCATCGGTGCGGTCTTTGCCTTCCTGCAGTTCACGACCTTCGGAATGGTCGTCCGAGCGGGGATGGCGGACCGGCAGACAGTCGGGCTTCTCGGCATCAATATCGACAAGCGCTTCACGGTGATGTTCGCTCTGGCTGCAGTGGTTGCCGGGCTTGCCGGCGTGATGTATGCGCCCATCAACTCGCCAAATTATCACATGGGCATGGATTTCCTGGTCCTGAGCTTTGTCGTTGTGGTTGTCGGTGGGATGGGGTCGCTCCCGGGTGCGGTTCTGGCTGGCTTCCTGCTCGGAATTCTTGAAAGCTTCGCGTCGATGGCGCAAGTGGTCCAACTGCTTCCTGGCATCAACCAGATCATCATTTATCTCGTTGCAATCGTGATCCTCCTGACCCGCCCACGGGGACTGATGGGCCGCAAGGGCGTTATGGAGAGCTAAGTCATGTTTGGACTCAACAAAAAAGACACGTCGCTCTTCTTCCTGGTGTTGCTTCTGGTGGCCCTCGCACCGTTCCTGCTCAACCCGTTTCCGGAAGGTTCGGAGCTTGCACAGTTCAACGCCGGTTATCCGGACCTGATGCAGAGGTTCCTGATTTTCGGTATCTTCGCGATCGGCTTCAACATCCTTTTTGGTCTGACCGGCTACCTGAGTTTCGGTCATGCTGCCTTCCTGGGGGTCGGTTCCTATGCCGGTGTCTGGATGATGAAGCTGCTGACCATGAACGTCATTCCGGCGATCTTCATGTCAGTCGTCTTTGCCGGGTTGTTCTCTTTGCTGGTCGGCTACATCTCGCTTCGCCGCTCTGGGATCTACTTCTCGATCCTGACGCTCGCCTTCGCGCAGATGTCGTTTTCGCTGGCCTACTCGGTTCTGACACCGATCACCAACGGGGAAACAGGCCTGCAGCTTGCTCTTGACGATCCACGCATTCTTGGCGTCGGCTCCGAAAACGGAGCTATTCCGGCCGCAAACTTCTTCGGCATTCCGATGCGCGAGAGTTTCGAGTTGAGCATGGGCGGATGGCTGTTCACGTTCAACGCCGGGTACTACCTGTGCGCCGTCGTCATGATGATCGCATTCTATATTGCGATCCGGATCTTCCGGTCGCCATTCGGCATGATGCTTCGTGCGGTCAAATCCAACCAGCAGCGCATGAACTTCACCGGTCTGAACAGCAGACCATACACGCTGGCAGCGTTCGTCATCTCCGGAATGTATGCCGGACTGGCCGGCGGGCTCATGGTTGCGATGGATCCGCTGGCAGGTGCGGAGCGCATGCAGTGGACGGCGTCCGGTGAGGTCGTCCTGATGACGATCCTCGGCGGGGCAGGCACCCTGATCGGTCCGGTTCTCGGTGCGGGCTTCATCAAGTATTGCGAAAACATCTTCTCCAAGATCAACGACAATATTCTGTATGACTGGTTCGCCGCGCTTCCGCAGGGGCTTGCCGACTTCCTCGTCTTCGTCATTCATCCGTTCATCGGCAAGGGCTGGCATCTGACGCTCGGTATCATGTTCATGCTGATCGTGATCTTCCTGCCGGGCGGCATCATGGAAGGCGTGGAGAGGATCGGAAGGCTCTTCAAGCGCAAATCGACCAAGGACGAGAATTCCACTGCGCGTCCCAAGGCCGCACCAGCTGAATAAGGTGAAATGACATGGAAATCTTGCGTGTCGAGGGCGTGAACAAATCGTTCGGCGGACTGAGAGCCCTGAATAACGTCAACTTCTCCGTTGAAGAAGGCACCGTTCAGGCGATCATTGGCCCGAACGGAGCCGGCAAATCGACCTTCCTGAACTGCCTGATCGGAAGGCTTGCTCCGGATACCGGAAGCGTGATGTTCGGTGACATCTCGCTCACCGGGATGAAGCCCTTCGAGATCAACCAGATCGGTATTTCGCGGGTGTTCCAGACGCCGGAGATCTTCGGAGATCTCACGCTTCTGGAAAACATCATGATCCCCGCGCTGGCAAAACGTGACGGCGAATTCAAGTTGCATGCATTCGCGGATGTTGGAAAGGACACCGAGATCCGTGACAAGGCGCTGCATATGCTGGAAGACGTTGGTCTTGTCGAAAAGAGAGACACGGTCGCCGACAGCCTGTCGCGCGGAGACAAGCGCCGCCTGGAACTGGCCATGTGCCTGTCGCAGGATCCGAAGCTTCTTCTTCTGGACGAACCGACAGCCGGCATGTCGCGGGCCGACACCAACAACACGATCGATCTTTTGAAGCGGATCGGCGATCGCGGCATCACCAAGGTGGTCATCGAGCATGACATGCATGTCGTGTTCTCGCTTGCCGACAAGGTGACCGTTCTTGCCCAGGGCGCGATCATTGCCGAAGGCAAGCCGGAAGACATCAAGGGTGATCCGCGCGTTCAGGAAGCCTATCTCGGAGGAGCACACCTGTGAGCATTCTTGAAGATCAGTTTGCGGGCAAATCGGCACCTGCGGTCAAGCCACAAAAGGCCCGTGGAACTGCACCGGCCTATTTTTCAGCCTGGGACCTGCATTCCTACTATGGCGAAAGCTACATCGTTCAGGGGATCAGCTTCGACGTTCGCGAGGGTGAAATCCTGGCGTTGCTCGGGCGCAACGGCGCCGGAAAAACGTCGACGCTCCGCACCATCGCGCGCATGGATGATCCCAACCTGAAGCATGGGGAAATCTGGCTCGATCACCAGCCGCTTCACGACATGCAGAGTTATCAGGCAGCCCGTGTCGGCGTCGGCCTCGTGCCGGAAGACCGGCGGATCATCCAAGGGCTGACGGTACAGGAAAATCTCGAACTCTCACAGATTGCCGAGCCGAAAGGCTGGTCGATAGAGCGGATTTACGATCATTTCCCAAGGCTTGCCGAGCGCCGTGCGCAGGAAGCGGTGACGATGTCAGGCGGTGAGCAACAGATGCTGGCCGTGGCGCGGATCCTCGCCCGCGACATCAAGCTGCTGCTTCTGGACGAACCCTACGAGGGCCTAGCTCCCGTGATCGTTCAGGAAATCGAGCGGATTCTCGAAGGCGTCAAGGAACTCGGGATCACCACGATCATCGTGGAGCAGAACGCTATCGCCGCGCTTCATTTGGCCGACCGCGCCGTCATTCTCGATATGGGCGAGGTCGTGTTCGATGGAACGGCTCAGGAAGTTCTCGACAACGAAGAACTGCGTCAGGAGTATCTTGCGATCTGACGAAACAATAATCTGAAATTTTTTGGCCGGCGCACAGCGTCGGCCTTTTTTTGTCTCTGCCGGTTTTCGGTGTGGTCATATGCGGCAGAGAACGGCTAAATAACATCCACGCAGTTTCCCGAGTCGGAACGGTGGTTTCAGTGTCCATTTTCAAATCCGAATTCCCGAGTTTGTTCGGTTTCCTCGTATTTGCGGCATTTATGGTCGCCGGCGACCTTCTGAATCCCGCAGCCGTTGGTGTCGGTCCGTCTCTCGGCTTGCTCGCCGTCATCTTTCTGACGGTGATGTGGTGCGCATTTTCCGTCGTCCGACATGCCGAGTGCCTTGCAACCATTCTTGGCGAGCCGTTCGGCACGCTAATTCTGACACTTGCCGTTGTCGGGATCGAGGTTGCGCTCATCGTCGCGATCATGGTGTCCGGCGAGGCCGCGCCTACAATGGCGCGGGACACGATGTTCTCGGTCATCATGATCGTTCTGAATGGGCTGATCGGTCTTTGCCTGCTTGCCGGCGGACTGCGGCACAGGAACCAGAGCTACAATCTTCAAGGTGCAAATGCGTTTCTCGCGGTACTTTTGCCGCTGGCGGTCTTTGCACTGGTCCTGCCACGCATGACCCACTCTGCTCCAGGGGGTGAATTGTCTCCCTTGCAGGCGAGTTTCGAAGTCGTGATGTCCGTTTTGCTCTACGGTGTCTTCCTGGCGATGCAGACCGTGACACACAGTGATATTTTCCGTCAGCCGGACATGGGCGAGGACAGCAGTGAGCATCATGGTGCGGTCGTCAGGTCGATACCCTTTCACGTTGCCGGTCTCTTTGGAGCCCTGGTGCCGATTATCCTGCTCTCCAAGAAACTCGCCCTTTATGTTGAATTCGGTATCGCCGGCATCGGGGCCCCTCTGGCGCTGAGCGGCTTTATCGTTGCAGCCCTCGTTTTGATGCCGGAGGGAATGAGCGGGTTCCGTGCCGCTCTGGAAAACAAATTGCAGCGTGCAGTCAACATTTGCCTTGGTGCTGCCGTGTCGACGATAGGTCTCACCGTGCCGGCTGTGCTGGTCGTCAGTTGGGTGACGGGACACAGGATCGAACTGGGACTGGATTATCCAGAAATCGTGCTGCTTGCCCTGACCCTTGTTGTCAGCCTGATCACGTTCGGAACACGAACAACGAACTATCTTCAAGGTGCGGTTCACCTTACGCTCTTCGCGGCCTACGTGATGATGATCTTCGATTTGTCATGAATTTGCAGGCAAAATCGTATTTCTTTTCGGGAGATAGCTTGGTCCGGAACGTCTTCTGTGATTTGGTCTAACCGTGATTACCGTAATTTGAATGATCTTGTATGTTACTGCTTTCCGAAGACCAGACTCGTGATGCCCTGCCGTTCCCGGACCTGATAGACGCATTGGCGGAAATGTTCAGGTCTGGCTGTGTGATGCCGACACGGCATCATCATGATTTTGAAATTCCCGGAGAACCGGCTGGCACAATGCTGCTCATGCCGGCCTGGGTACCTGGCGGTTACGCAGGTGTGAAAGTCGTGAATGTCGTTCCTGGAAACGCGGAGCGGAACCTTCCAGCAGTGCATGGCCAATATCTGCTATCCGACGCCAGAACCGGCGAAATGCTTGCCATGATCGATGGCGGAGAGCTGACGGCGCGCCGGACGGCGGCAGCCTCTGCGCTTGCTGCGCGCTACCTCGCGCGATCCGATGCGCGGCATCTGCTTGTGCTTGGCACCGGTCGCCTCGCACCTAATCTGATTGCCGCCCACATGGCTATCCGGTCGATCGAACAGGTGACGATCTGGGGGCGTTCGAGGGAAAAGGCAGAGCATTTCGCTGCGGAAATGAAAGCGTTGTTTCCGATCAGCGTCGAAGCGGCTTCCGGTCTGCGCGACGCGCTTGGCAAGGCTGACATCGTCAGCGCTGCAACGCTGTCCAGTGAACCGTTGATCAAGGGCGACCTGCTGAAATCAGGTGCCCATGTCGATCTGGTCGGCGCCTTCAAGCCGACCATGCGGGAAAGCGATGACGAGCTTATCAAACGCGCCGAAATCTACGTTGACACGCGCGCAGGGTGCCTGGTGGAAGGTGGCGACATCGTTCAACCGCTCCAGTCGGGGCTGATTTCGAAGGGCGACATCCGCGCGGATCTTTACGATCTGTGTCGCGGTGATCACGCCGGCCGTCAATCGGATGACTCGATCACAATGTTCAAATCCGTAGGCGCTGCGCTGGAAGACCTCGCAGGTGCAATGCTCGCGTATCAGAGCGTGGAGCACTGAACGCGCGACTCAGCACCTGTCAGCCAAGTTCGAATGTCGTGATGCCATAGATCTGGTCAAGCGGAAGCTCCGGAACCGCACCCCGATACATGCGAAAGGTTTCGAATTCCGGCGACAATTCGTATCTCTCTGCAAGAAGCAGCGCTGCAGCGTTCGGCTCCGGCGTGTCCAGGATGACGAATTGCCCTTTGACTTGTCCGGCGAGTGTCCGGAACAGCGTATCGGCAATTTCGGGCGTGTCGGCGAAAAGAGGGCCGATCTTGAACCCTTCATGGCACGCCCGCAAAACGCCGTATCCCTTGACATTGCCGTCTTCCACAAACGCAAAGCCCCGGCGCGTTTCAAGCATGGGCGCCGCCCAGAGTTTCAGGAAGTCTTCACGCGGCGCCGGGAAGAAACGCTGATCGTAGCTGTTGACCGCGGGGAAAATGCCGTGACCCAAAGGAGCAACACGCGGGTCCGTGGGGGCATCGCAGAGTGAAATGCCGGTCTGCCGTATGTTGCGGTAAACCGGCTTGAAGCCGTGCTCAGCATAACTCGCCGTCTGTTCGTTGACTGCGTCGAGACCGATCAGCCTTGTCCCGAGATGCGACATCGCCTGGGCCCAGATCTGATGTCCGTAACCGTGGGCTCTGAACTCGCGCTTGCAGATGTAAAACCCGATGAAGCCGAATTCATCGCCGTAACGAACCGCGGAAACAACCACGGCCAGTTCACCGTCCAGTTCGCCGCCGAGAAATCCCTGTGGATCGGCCGCAAAGAAAGCCTGGCCATCATCCAGTCCTGGATTCCAGCCTTCCTGCATGGCCCAGTTCAGCGGAATTCTAACTTCAGCTTCACTCAAATGACGGATTTTGAGCTTTTTTGTCATGAATTCGGGGCCTGTTGGGTTATGAAACGGCAGGGTCGCAAGCTGCAAATACAGCAACTGCCTTTGCAATTTTCAACGGCTTTTGTACCCGCAAAGACAAAAAGTCGAAAAAAGTCGGGTGTTTAAACTGATCACGCGCTTGCCTAGCTTGGGCAAGTGTGCATCACTTTACTCTGGGTTATCTGGGCGAACGGACTGATCCATGGGGCGGATCGGCAAAGCTGTGAGCTTCGTCACAGCCTGATTTCAAAAACTGTGAGAATTTCCCGTGCACGACATGGCGCTGAGGACGATATGCAAAAACGGAAAAACCTGCCAGCTTTGATGCGGTCCGCGAAAGAGAGCGTGACGGTCCCGGTTACGAGCTTGGGCCAAGCCGTAAGAGGCGGCGCGGTCGCTCTGACCTTCGGCGTGATGGCGGTTGTAACGCCCGCACTGGCCTCGACGGCGGAAGACCCTGGTAGACGCGTCGCACTTGTGATTGGAAACCAGGACTACCAGTTTGTCGAACCCCTGGTTAACCCGATCAATGATACCAAAGAAATTACGAGGGTTCTGCAGGAAGCGGATTTCGATGTAACCGTCGGCACGAACCTCAGCAAGAAAGAGCTTGAGAAAGTCGTCCGCCGGTTCCTGCGCGAACTCAACGACGGCGACACGGCACTCTTTTACTATTCCGGACACGCCTTGCAGGTCGGAGAATCGAACTTTCTGCTGCCGGTCGATGCGAAGCTCGCGTCTCAGTACGATCTGGAGTTCGAGAGCCTCAAGGTCTCGCATCTCCTTGATTACATGAAGGCGGCGTCCAGCCTGCAGATTGTTATGCTCGACGCCTGCCGGGACAATCCGTTCGAGATCGGAAGTCTCTTTTGGGGCGAACAGGAATATGCGCTCGGCAAGACCCGCGGCCTGCGCAGAATTCCGAACAAACTCGGCAGTTTCATTTCTTATGCGACCCGTCCCGGGCAGGTTGCTTATGACGGCGAGGGGCCTTTGAGCCCGTTCACGTCTTCCGTCGTCACAAACGCGCTGGATCCCTCTCTTGAAATCAAGGACCTTATGACCAAGGTCCGTGACGAAGTCGTGCGCAAGACCGGCGGCCAGCAGATCCCTTATGAAGATTCGACTTTGGTGACGAATTTCTACTTCGTGCCACCGAAACCCGAGCCGATCGTCACCGCACATCACCGTGTAAGTGTTCCGATTGGCAGTGATGCAAGCCCGCTATCGATACCCGAACCCGTTCAGCCCGAAGGCGGCGCGATCGTCGCGACCCTGACGCTGTCACCGGAAAAGGGCGTGCTGCGGCTGCCCGGCGGCAGGACCGTCAGCGAAGGCGATACGCTGGACGCGGTCGAGTTGGCGAGCCTTGAATTTCTGCCCGATGGATCGGGAGCCGGTGACGTCGAGCTCATAGGTTATCAGGTCAAGGATGACTGGGGCGGCTCGGCTTCCGCAATCGCCTCCATTACGGTCGTTCAGGCAGCCCCGGTACCGGACGATGGTGCCAAGGAACTCGAGCGCAAGGAACGGCTGGAACAATTGGTCGCCTGGCTCTCGCAAACCTCGCAGGGTTCTGCGGTCGAAGCCGACATCGGTGTTGGCCCGGTACAGGTCTACGCCGATGCGCCGGATGAAGGTTTGCCGGCGACCGATGATTGGCTGAAGGTGGTCTCGGTCGACAGCGATCTGCAACTTTCCTCTGATGGGCGTCTGCTGCGCCCGGGCGATCGTTTTCCGATGTCCGGCCTGTCGACATTGACCGTACGACCGCAAATCGGTTCGGAAACGCAGGCGCGACGCTTTTCCCTGGAACTGCCCGCCGAGAGCGGCAGCGCCGGACAAACGCTGACCCAGATCGTGCAACCGCGCGTGACACAGTGCGATCAATTGGCGACACAGCCGTTCGATCTTCAGGCCGTGACCGAGGGGCGCCTGGCTAATGATATCGACTCAGCAGCCGTCGACAGGGTCTGCGCCGATGCAATGGAAGCCTATCCGGAGATTGGGCGTTTCGTATTTCAGCGCGGACGCGGCGCGTTCGCTGCCGGAAATCTGACGCAGGCCGCCGACTATTTCCAGCAGGCGTACCAGATGGGCCATGTTCGTGCGGGGCAGGTTCTCGGCCGGATGTACTTCCTGGGAGCTGGCCGGGACCGTGATCGGGAAAAGGCGGTTGAACTCTACAGCAAGGCAGCCGAGCGCGGTGACGCTTATGCGCTCCATTCGTTGGGAATGGCGCAAATCAAGGGTGAAGGAACCGAGCAGAACGAAAAGGCCGGTCTTGAAAAACTTCTGCAGTCCGTGGAAGCAGGTCACACGTTTTCTTTCAATGCGATCGGCGGATTTTACCTGAACGGCAACCACGTGGATGAAAACGTCGACCGAGCTGTCTACTACTACAACCGGTCTGCGTCCCGCGAGGACATCTACGGCTATCTGAACATGGGCACGCTCTACCGTGACGGTCTGGGTACGCCGCAGGACTTCGAAGCCGCGCTTGGCTGGTTCAAAAAGGCTCATGAAGGCGGTCATCCCGCGGCAGGTACCGCGATCGGACTTCTTTACTTCAACGGCCAGGGTGTCGAGAAGAGTGCAGAAGAGGCGACCAGGTGGTTCCGTGAAAGTGCGGAACGCGGCGATGCCTGGGGAGCGTACAACACTGCCTGGATGCTCGGACAGCAATCCGGAGAAGCTGCAGGGCGCGACCGGATCAGAATGCTGGCGATGGCAGCTGTTGTCGACCCGTCCTCGTCAGCGGCCGGAAAAGGCCGAGAGGACCTGAAGGGTGCCAACAATCGCCTCAAGGCCATGGTGTTGCAACAAGCATTGACCGACCTCGGGTTCGAACCCGGACCGGTCGACGGCCAGCCCGGCCGGAAGACGAGAGATGCGTTGAACAAGTTTTTCGATAGTTCTGATCTCACACCAGTTCAGGGCGATGAAGCCTTGATCGCTCTCGTCAAGTATCAGTGGGAACAGAGCCGTCCCAGATATGATTTGTTCTGATTTCTTAAGGAGGAATCGATGAAACACATTAGACTAGCATTGCCTTCAGCAGGCTTGATGGCGCTATTCCTTGCAGGATGCGCAACTCAGCCGACTGTCTCGACGGGAGCGCAGCCGATCGCCGCAACCCCTTCCGTTGCGACGACGACCTCTTCGGCACCTGCACCTGCACCCGCACCCGCGGCCGCAACCCCGGTTTCCGACCCGATCAACGACCCGCTCATTCGCGACAACGACAATGGCGGCGGCGGCGGCGGCGGTGGTGGTGGTGGCGGACCTGGCGGCGGCGGCGGCGGCTCCTGGGGCTAGATCGCGCCAACAGGTGAGGCTCTCATGAATCTGCTTTCGAAGGTGGCCCTGGGTTTCAGGACGCTACGCCACCTCACCCTTGCACTTCCGCTGCTTTTCGTCTCCCAGGCGGTCGCAGCGGGAGAGTGGCGGGCGCTGGTCATCGGGATCGACGCGTACGAACACGTTTCGCCGCTCAAAGGTGCGGTCAACGATGCAAGGGACATTGCCGAGACATTGCAGGCCGCCGGCGTTCAGGATCTTCAAACCTTTTACGACGGTGCAGCAACAAGACAAGCCATTCTGGATGCATGGCAGGGTCTGATCGAACGTTCCGCAGAAGACGACGTGCTTGTGCTTTCCTACGCCGGCCATGGCGCACAGGAAGCCGAATGGGTCGAAGGCTCGGAAGCGGACGGTCTTGACGAAGTCTTTCTCCTGGCTGGATTTGATGTTTCAGCGCCCGGTAATGCCGAGCGGTTGCGGGACGATGATCTTGCCGCAATGCTGCGGGCTGCTGGCGATCGAAGCGTTCTGGTCCTCGCAGACAGCTGCCATTCCGGCACGATGACGCGCTCCATCGATCCCAGAATTGTGCGTCTCGGGACACGGCTGGTCGGACTGCCGCCATTCGAAAACGATGTGCTCAGATCGCAGCCCGGCCATCCGCTCTTGAAGCAGCAGAGCAATCACACGTCCGATCTGCAGGAGCTTTCCAACGTGATTTACGTCGGCGCCACTGTGGACGGACAGGTGATTCCCGAACTCATGATCGCGGGCGAACCCAGAGGCGCACTGAGCTGGTCCTTTGCCCGCGGTGTCGAGGGACGCGCCGACCTTGACCGGGATGGCGGCATTTCCATGGAGGAACTGACCCTGTTCCTGAAGGAAACTGTGCGTGTTGCGACCGAAGGCAGGCAGACGCCGAGCCTGACCGTCGGCGGTGCATCGCGTGCAGCTGTTTTGCCCAGGGTGAAGGATGACATTCTGGCACGTGGCACGACCGGACTGACCATTTCGGCAAGCACAGATATCGCGCTTCCGGTCCTGAAAAACCTGAAACAGCGCCATGGCGGTGCCGTTGAGATCGTTGATGATGGCAGCGCCGACCTCTTTTGGGATGTCGAGGAAGGCGACGTTCTGACGAAGTTCGGAGATATCGTGCTCCGCAACAGCGCCGGGAACGCTGACCGGTTTTCCCAAGTTGTTTCCAAGTGGCTGTTCTTGTCGGAGCTATATGCGCTCTCTCGGGAACGCAAGCCGGTCGAGGGTACCTTGAAACCGGCTGTCGGGCACATACCGGAGGGATCACCGCTCAGGGTCGGGCTTCGTTCCGAAGAAGGTGGCTTCATGGCCGTGTTCGCTCTGGAAGCGGACGGAACCGTGCGGCTGCTCGCGCCGAACAGGAAAGCGGACCCCTTGGGAGAGGATACGAAACTGGAGGCGGATTCTCCTTATGTGCTCAATCTTCGCGCTGCCTTGCCGTTCGGTGCAGATCACATCGTGCTGATTCGATCGCGTGAGACGATGCCGCAACTGGTTGGCGTGTTGTCCGCAATGGAGGGAAGGCCGCTCGATCCCGCACTTGCACCGAAATTGCTGAATTTGATCGGAAAATCTGCAGAGGCGGTCGGGATAACAGGAGTCTACACCGAACCTGCCGGATAGGTCATTCCGGCCAATTCGCGTTTATGTGACCGAAGCCACATTCAAACTGCGATTTTCTGGTATTATTGGGAAACAAATTGGCGCTTGGACTCCCGGAGAGCTCAGGCGCATCAAACCATTGACCCTGGAGACCGTTATGAAAGATTTGTTTAGTCTATTTGCAAAACGAAGTCTGAAAGCGACCGGTTTGGTCGCAGCCCTCGGGGTCGGCACGATTATGTCCGGCGCCGCACTTGCGGACCCCATTGCGCTGGTCCTCGACAGGTCCGAGGGAGTGTCCGTGTCCGCATTTTCGGAGTTGATGCCGGGAGACGTGATTGACCTGGGGGCTTCCGGACATGTCGATCTTCTCGATTATTCGGCCTGCCAGGAAGTGAGGATCAAAGCCGGCACCCTGACGGTATCCTCCGGAGGCTTCGTGCTTGACGGCGGTGAAGAAAAGGTATTGCGCGCAGGCAACTGTCTGCAGGCCGACAGCGGATCGAACTCGAACACGGCTGACAAGGGATTGACCGTCACCTTGCGGGGGCTCACGCTCGAGAACAAGAAAGCCGCTTCCCTGATGCTTCGTTTCGATGACGAGGCGAAGGATCAGTATGGTTCGGTTTTCGTCTCCTTTGGCGGAGGCGAGCCCATCCGGTTCGACGTGCTCGACAATATTGTCACCGAGATGCCTGAGCGCGAAAGCGATGAAGACGCTGTAGAAGTCGAACTTTTCCTTCAGGGCAAAGCGCCGGACTTCGGTGTCGAAATGCGAAAGATCACCATTGACCCGGCCCAGGTCGGTCGCAAAACCGCGGTCGTTCTCGTGAAATGAAGTTGAACGGCCGAATCGCGGATTCGGCTCTCGGCCGAAGGCAACTGGTCCTGCTGATCGCCGTGGTAGCGTCATTGGCTGGACTGGTTGTCGGCTTATCGGCAAACAAGGCGATCTGGGAAGGCTGGGTGACGGACCGGCTGTTCCAGATCCGTGCCAGCTTCTTTCAACAGGGCCCGCCCGCTTCTTCTCCGGTTGCGGTCGTGGGCCTGGATCAGTTGTCGCTTGATTCGGAACGTCTTTCCCGGATACCACGTGTACTGATGACCCCGGTCATGGCCGAGGCAGGTCAGGCCGTGCTCGACGCGGGGGCGACTGCTCTCGGCTTTGATTTTGTTTTTGCCTACAGCGCCGACTCCTTTGTTGATCCGAGCACCGGTGAGGCGCGATTGAGCGGTTTTGACCGGCCATTCCAGAGTTTCGCCTACAGGAACAGGGGCAAGGTCTTCATCGCGCACACGGAAATCGGTGTTCCTCATCGCAGTTTCACCGCGGCGATCGGAGCAGGCGGCGTGCGTTCGGTGATTGTATCCACCGACAACGACGGCATCGTGCGCAAACATACGCCTCAGCTTCCGCTTGCCGAATCGCCGCATCTCATCGACGCCCTTTTATCGGCGGCCGGCGCAGACATATCGGAGGCTTTCGTATCGATACCCCCATCGAGACTGGCGACGTCGCTCCCCTACATGTCCCTGATTGATGTTCTTGACCTCAGTCAGAGTGAGGAGGGACGCGCCAGACTGAAGGAGTTTTCGGCTGGTCGGATTGTTCTTTTCGGCGGTCTGTTGCCCTTCGAGGACGAACATCTGTATTCCGACCGTTTCCTGCCCCACGACACCGATGATGCCGTTGAAACGGGACCTGGCGGCAGGCCGAGAGTTCAACCGCAGACCGCAGGCGTTTTCATTCTGGCCGATGTGATTGGCGCAGCTCTTTCGGACCGGTTTGCCGTGGCGCCGCCACCGGGGGTTCTGACAGCATTGTCTGTCGTCTTTGCAATTGCCGGCGCCGTTGCCGGCCTCTTCTTCCCGCTTATGATTTTGCCGGTGATCGCGGTCGTCGGCGTTGCAGCCGGTCTTGGCCTGAGCATGGCCGGTCTTGAGACCGGCATCCTTCTCGCACCGGGTGTCGCCCCGGTCAGCTGCGTCATGGCGATGGTGACTGCCGCGGTCGGCAAGGTCAGCATCCTGCAACGCCGGCAGAGATCGCTTGTCAGACTGTTCGGTCACTACCTTGCGCCCGACGTCATCAGGCACATGGCGACCTCTGAGGAGCTTCCGGAACTTGGCGGAGATACAAGGCATGTGGTGGTTGCCTTTATCGACATTGTCGGCTTCACGAAAATGTCCGAAAAGCTCGCCGACAGGGACGTGGTCCGCGTGGTCAATGCCTGTTTCGACAGGATCGGACAAACGATCACGAAACATCAGGGCTACATCGACAAATACATCGGCGATGCGATCATGGCGGTCTGGAATGCACCGAACACGGTCGACAATCCGGAACAGGCAGCGGTTGATGCCGCGCATGAAATCATCGGGAGCCTTGACGAGATAAAACAGATCACGGGCGAAGCGGAACTGGATCTCAGGATCGCGCTGAATGCCGGCCCGGTTCTGGTTGGCGATATCGGCGGTGAGCACCGCCGGTCCTTCACCGTCATGGGTACAACCGTGAATACGGCCAGCAGGGTCGAATCTGTTGCCAAGGACAAAAAGGTTCGCCTGGCGCTCAGCCAGTCGGTCGCAGACGGCCTGCCCACGCGTTATCCGCTGGAGGAGATCTGGACCGGTCAACTGCGGGGACTAAGCACTAAAATATCGGTTTTCACCCTGGATGTGCCTAAAATATACATGGAAAAAACCAAGAAAGACGTTCCGGCGGAAAAAGGGCGGCAAAATTCGAACCTTGTCGAATTCCCCCGTTGATCGCTTTGCGCGCTGTTTTGGCCGCGTGTTTTTTGCATCTGACGGGTTCATCCGGCATGATCGGCCTTGCAACTGAAAATAAAGAGAAACTGCTGTAGCCTGGTCACTTGAAACTGAAGTTCGGCTCATTTTGCAGCGGGCTTCGAACGACCTTCAGATTCAACAAGGTGACTAGCAAATCTATGTTTCTAATGCGGTTTACGAATTTGAAGTTCGCTTCGGAGAGCGCAGAAGCAATGATGCGAACTTCAAATTCACCGCACTAGGGTGAGCGATGGTTCAGTGGTCGGACAATAACAGCCACGGTGCACACAGGCCCGAATTCGACCGGACGGTGATCCGCCCTGCGGGCAAACCTGCTGCGCCTCCACCCAGGCCGCCAGACCCAACGCCTCCACATCCACCCAAGGCAAAGGCGGAAAAGCGTGCGAGTTCACCCTTCCTGATGTACGGGATACTCGCGCTGTCCTTTCTGGTTATTGGCGGCGGCATTGGTGGTATCGCGCACCTGATTTCCTCCGGTGCGATCTCGCTTTCAGCACCACAGCAGATTGCAGGTCGGACAGAGGATCCACTGCCTGCCGCTTCGATCGACCCGGATCAGGTCCCTGTTGATGACGATGACACGTCCGTCGAGCGGAAGGTCGAGACTGGTGGTGCCGACAATGCGCAGGTTGCCGACGATGCCACGGTCGAGGATCTTGACGTTCCTGCAGACCCGTTTTTTGACATGGCCGTGTCGGCCGTCATTCCGCTGGCCGGCGATCCGGTTCTGCTGAGCGACGGTGCGTCGGCGGAGCGCATTCAATTGTCGGAACGCGCAATTCCGGAAAGTTCGAAGTCCAGCGGCGTGACAGCTTTGCCGTCGTTGAGTGCATTCGTCCTGGACAGCAGGATGCTGAACGACGATGGCGACCTTGTCATCCGGGCGCCCGGCAGCGAGGCTGACTTTCAATTCGGAAACTTTGGCGGTGGTGAGGAGTCCGATGGACTGGTCGTTGACGAACCGGAGGCGGGCGACGACGGCGGGACATCTGATCTGCCGGTGTTTCTGAAACCCTCAACGGATACGCTCGATCTCTACCTTACGGAACGTCCGATCGGGCAGGGGCCAGGCCGCATCGAGCTGCGCAAGGCGATCACGAAAACCGTGCCGATCGGAACCCTTCTGAAAGACAACGGATTTGATGAAGACGTTTCAAAAAGGCTTCAGGACTTCATCCAGGAAGAGTTTGACCGATCCGATTTGATCGCGGGCGACAAGATCGCCGTGCGCGGTGTACGTATGCCCAATCGACTTGGCCGCATTGGAGACTATTACAGGCCCGTCCAGCTGTCTCTCTATTCAGCTGATGGCTATGTCGGGACTGCGGCTTATTCGGCCACACGCGAGGGAGAGGGATACATTCACGGCGCGGATCCCTGGTTTGGAAAAGAGATTGTTCAGGATAGGGTGGCAGCCGATCAGAGCGGAGGCGCTGGAAAGACGCACCGGTTGATCGATGGCCTTTACGCGACCGCGGTTCGCAATGCGGTTCCCGCATCGATTGTCGGGGAGGCTATTGCCTATCTTGCGCCGACGACGGATCTGAAAAGGGCCATCAAACCGGACGAGCGGTTCACGCTGGTATTCACCGACATGGCGCGGGACGAGAAACGTGGTGGTGGACGCGTACTGTTTGCCGGGGTCCGGAAAGGGGACAACTGGTCTGTGCGCTGCTACGTTCTAAAGGCGCCCGGGAACCGGGGATTCGCGTGTGTGAGCGAGGGTGGCAAGATCAGCCTGTCCGGCGCCATGCTGGTGCCTGTCAAAGGGGTTCTGACGTCGAAATTCGGGATGCGCTTCCACCCGATCAAGAAAGTGTCCCGGCTGCATGCCGGCGTGGATTGGGCTGCACCCACCGGCACACCTATTCGCGCTGCGTTTTCCGGCAAGGTCACCTACAAGGACGTGCGTGGCGGCTATGGCAATTTCATCGAATTGACCCACAAGGACGGCATCACCAGCCGGTATGCGCACATGCATGAATATGCCGATGGCATCGAGCTCGGATCGGTTGTCCAGGCCGGAGACCTGATCGGCTATGTCGGCACGACCGGATTGTCCACGGGCCCGCACCTCCATTTCGAGATCCGCCAGCGAGGTGAACCTGCTGATCCGTTATCGTTCGAGATGGAAACCGGCGCAGATGCTCCCCAGTCCGTTGCGAGCAAGGATCTGAAGGCCTATCAGGGCGTTATTGGCGAGGTTCTGTCGGGAAGCCAGTAAGGCGCTCAACAGCCAAGTTTGCAGCCGAGCGGCAATGGTGCCTGACCGGGTCAGGCTGACACATCTGACTTCCGATTCGGACATCCAGGGAAAATGGCGGCGCCGGAGCACCGCCACACATGCTGGCGGCGCGCGTTATGCGTCGCCTGTTGCAATCTCCAAGCCGTCTTCTCCCGCAGTGATTGCCACGGAAGCCAGTTCCTCTCCGTTCATTTGCGCGGTCAGGAATGCTCTGGAGAGCTTCGGCAGGAGGTCGTTGGTCAGGATGTTGTCGATCATGCGCCCACCGCTGTCCGGGTCGCGGCAAAGCGAAACGATATGGGCGATGACATCGTCCCCGAAGGTCAATTCCGCGTCCCTGTTCTGCTTCACGCGCTTGACGATGCGGTTGAGCTGCAGGCGGATGATGAAGCCGAGCATGGACGGCGATAGCGGATAATAGGGGATTGTCACGATACGACCGAGCAATGCCGGCGGGAACACGTCGAGGAGAGCCGGGCGCAAGGCTTCGGCGAGTTGCTCCGCATCGGGCGCGTTCGGGTCGGTGGCGGCAAGATCCGGGTCGCTGGAAACAGGAGCGTCCAGCATGTGGCTCGCGGCATTCATGATGATTTCCGTGCCGACATTCGATGTCAGCAGGATCAGCGTGTTGCGGAAGTCGATCTTGCGGCCCATGCCGTCTTCCATCCAGCCCTTGTCAAAGACCTGGAAGAAGATTTCGTGGACATCCGGGTGCGCCTTTTCCACTTCGTCGAGAAGCACGACCGAATAGGGTTTGCGGCGGACCGCTTCCGTCAAACGTCCGCCTTCGCCGTATCCGACATAGCCCGGAGGCGCGCCCTTCAGACCCGAGACGGAATGGGCTTCCTGGAACTCCGACATGTTGATCGTGATCAGGCTGTCCTCGCCGCCGTAGAGCGTTTCGGCGAGCGCGAGCGCGGTTTCCGTCTTGCCGACGCCCGACGGGCCACACAGCATGAAGACACCGATTGGCTTGTCCGGGTTGCCAAGCTGGGCACGGCTCGTCTCGATCCGCTTGGCAATCATCGCCAGGCCGTGCGCCTGACCGATGACACGCTTGTTGAGGCTGTCCGTCAGGTTCAGAATTGTCGCCATCTCATCCTGCACCATCCGGCCGACAGGAATGCCGGTCCAGTCCGAAATGATGCTCGCGACAGCTTCATCGTCCACATAGGCATAAACCATGCGCTCGTCTTCCGGAATTTCCGAAAGTTCCGCGCGTTTTTCGTGGAGTGCCGCGCGAATTGCGTCTTCGTCTTCCAGGTCGACACCGAGATCGAGTTCAATGTCATCGATCGAGACAAGAGCCGTGCCATCATGCTCGGGATCCTCGATCTCCGCGCTTTCCGGGTGAGGCGCGGGATCACCACCCTTGAGCTGTGACAGGGCAGCATTCAGGCGGCGAATGGCAGCGACAAGGCCGCGTTCGCGCTCCCATTCCTCCCTGACCGTCTCAATGTCGCGCTCCGTGTCTTCGATCGCCTCGTTGAGCGCACCCAGCTGTTCCTGATGCTCCATTCCAAGTTCGGTATCGTTCGTGAGAGCGCTTTTCTCGGTCTCGAGAAATCCCTTTCGTGCAACGAGGTCGGACAGTTTGGCGGGCTGTGCTGCTTGCGAGATATTGACCCGGGCAGATGCCGTATCCAGAACGCTCACCGCCTTGTCGGGCAGTTGCCGGGCCGGGATGTAGCGATGGGAGAGCGAGACCGCGGATTTGACGGCGCTGTCCAGAATACGCACCTGATGGTGTTCTTCCATGGGGTCGAGCAGGCCGCGCACCATGGCGAAGCACTTTTCCTCATCCGGCTCATCGACCTGCACCGGCTGGAAACGGCGTGTGAGGGCAGGGTCCTTTTCAAAATGCTGGCGGTACTCCGACCATGTCGTGGCCGCGACGGTGCGCAGCGTCCCGCGTGCCAGCGCCGGCTTGAGCAGGTTCGCGGCATCACCGGTTCCCGCGGCGCCTCCGGCACCGATCAACGTGTGTGCTTCGTCGATAAACAGGATTGTCGGCACGATCGAGGCGTGCACGGCGTCGATGACGGCGCGAAGCCGTTTTTCGAATTCGCCTTTCATGGAGGCCCCGGCTTGCAGCAAACCAAGGTCGAGCGCACACAGACGTGTTCCAAGAAGGGCGGGAGGGACGTCGCCGGCAACGATTTTTTGGGCAAATCCCTCGACAATGGCGGTTTTGCCGACGCCTGCCTCGCCGGTAAGGATGGGGTTGTTCTGGCGGCGGCGCATCAGGACATCGATGACCTGACGGATTTCCTCGTCCCGGCCGACGATGGGGTCAAACTCCTCGGCGCGGGCGCGTGCGGTAAAGTCGACCGTGAACTGGGAAAGGGCATCTTCTCCAACGCCGCTCCCGGGTGCCGCTTCCGCGGCCTCGCCGCCTGGTGCTGCCGCAGCTTTCGGACCGGAACCGTCGATCGGACGCGCTCCGACTTCACTTGAAGTCCCGGCAATCTTGTCGAGGTCGCGCACGAGCACGTCCCGGTTCAGTCCCTCCAGCGCGGGTGAATAACTGCGGAACTGGCGCCAGGTCGTCTTGTCGCCCATCGCTGCGATCAAGACATATGCGGACCTGATTTTGTAGTCGCCGTAGCGCAGCGTACCTTCGAACCAGGCTCTCTCGAGTGCTTCCTGGAACGGTGTCGCCATGGACGGAAGCTCGGTCTGATTGATCTTCAGGTCGCCAATGGACTTTTGCAGGTCGCCGTGGACGTCGCCGACATCAATGCCGAAATGGCGCAGAATATGGACGAAGTCGGTGTTTTCATCGCGCGCGAGATAATAGAGCCAATGCAGAATCTCAAGGTGCCGGTGACCGGAGCTCTTGGTGAGCCGCATGGCTTTTTCGAGACAGTCGTAGCTGACTGTCGTGAGTTTGTTGGCAACTGTTTCAACCAGAATGTCACTCATGGAACCGGCCTTTCAAATTTGAGACCTATTGATAAACGGTGGTATGCCGACGAACCGGGCGAAACCGGGTATCGGTCAACATTTCTTCTTGATCTTCTAGGGTGTCTTCGTCTTCAGGGGCCGCCTCGACCGGCTTCAGCCAACCGATATGGCCGAGCGTTGCGGAGCTGCTGCTGTCCATCCTGACGGAAGAGGCGCATCTTTTCGGAAGTGCGAGTTCGATTTCGTACTCGATCTCCAGTCCAAGATAGAAATCGATGAGATCGAAGAGCTGTTCCGTCCAGGGATTTGGTCTTGTTCGCGTCGGCGGCAAAAACTTGCGGTATTCCTCAAGCGAGTTTGTGAAGATCCGGATCCGGATCTTGTCGCTGACACTGTAGACCTTGGAGCCGACGATCGTGTCCATGCCGAGTTGCCCGGCACCGCCCGGACCAAATCCCCCGATGCTGAGCTGATCATCAGGATCAAGGTGAAGCCAGGTGCCGACGCACTGGTCAATCTCGACTTCGACACCGAAGCCCCCGGTGATCAATGCTTTCAGGCGCGCTGCGCTCTTGACCTTGGAAGAGGTCAGACCGGCAAACAGCAGTTTCAGCCGATCGTCGATCCGGTCCAGTTCCTGGTAGACGGGGCTGCCTATTCCGATGCTGGAACCGAGGTAGGATAGAAAGCGGTCATCGTCTGGCCGGTCGTGCTGCACAATCGGCCGGGCGTCCGCCCAGGCCCGGAAAAACAACTGCACGAAGCGATTGTTGAAGACATCCAGGAACCGAGGAAAACTGTCGTCGCCGCGCAGTCCGCGCACAATGGCCTCGTCGGTATAGGCCGACGGCAGGGCACCATGCGGTCCCAACAACCCCAGAAACCGCTCCAGCAGAACGAGGCCGTCATCCGCATCGCGGGTTGCGCGTTCAATTGTGGACGTTGCGAACTCGCCGGTCGGGTCCTGTCCGAACCGGACAATGTCCTCCATTGTCCGGCGGCTCTTGCCGATACGCGGTGGTGCCGGTTCATCGAGCTTCTTCGGTCCCATGCCGGACTGCGCGCCATCCGGTCCGGTCTGGCCTTCAAGCATGCGCAGTACGGCCAGGAGATCGTGCCCGCCCGGGTGCTTTTGCACACGGTCGCTCAAGGCGGCAAGCAGGGAGGCGAATTGCTGCTGGACCGGAACTTCTATCCTGGCTTCTTCAACCGGCTCCTGTTCCTGTTCGTCCGCTGCATCCAGATCCGGCGGCGGCGCATCATCCGTTTTAGAAACCGTTTCTTCGTCTTGAGTTTCTTCGGGTTCCAACGCTGCCGTTTCGGAAGAAGGAGGCGCTTCTATCGCGTGCGACAAGGTTGCGTCGGGCCGCTGGTCTTCCTCTGCTTGGGATGTAGTGTCTGTATCGGCATCAGGGGTGATATCCGGAAACGCGGCAGTGTCCTCATTCTCATGGACAGATGTTTCCTCGGGGCCTGATGGCGTTTCCGGCCAGACAGTTGGATCTGTCGCCACCTGCACGATTGTCTTGTCGGCAGCCTGCTTTTTGTTTTCAGGCACGACTTTCGTCTTCTCGTCGTTTTCGTCGGCGTCGCTCATAGGATGCCTCTTGCCCCGATCCTGGGAGGCCATCTCATGATCACGCCGCGTTCCGTCGTTGCAATCACGCATTGGGTGAAATGATTGATCGACGCGTATTCCGCAATGAAACGGTCCAGGACGGCGCCCATGAGAAATGCGCTTGCCCCTTCGAACGCCTTGTCGTCGAGCGTGATCGTCACCTCCAGCCCGCGTGCGACGCCGGTTCCGGACTTTTGCTGCAGGCGCCGCACCACCGGTCGCGTCGATACCGAACGCACCGATTGGGCCTGCCGATCAGCCGCGTTGTCCGCGAGCGGTGCAAACAGGCTCAGTACATCCCTGAAGGATCGGCCATCCTGGCCCGCAGCATCATGCACCAGCCCCGTATGATTTAGCGCAAGCACGTTGATCAGCCGCCACGCAATCGCCCCTGCATGGCCTTCTTCTCCGAGCCTTTCATTGTAGGAAATGAGCGGAGGGCGCGGCTGCGTCGGACCTGCGACGCAATCGACTTTCAAGCTGACGTCTTCAAGGATGCGGAGATCTCCGATCGACGACTTCTCCGGGTTCGTTCCGACGGGAAGTTCCGCCGCCAGCGCCCGGTTGGATGCCATCACTTTCAGCGACAATTCCGCCAGCCGCTTGTTTCCGCTTTCCAGAAGCGCCGCAGCCTGCGCGCCGCTCGATATCATGATGAACGTTTCCGTGCCGATGTAGGAACTCGGCTGCATTCTTCTCAGTTCGCTGGAAGATTGCCTGCGGGGCAGGCGCCTTATTGTATAAAACCATTCGTGGCCGGCTTTTTCCGTGTCCGGTGCGACGCTGTAAAGCGGTTCCACGGAACGTTTTTCACCGCCTGAGAAATGCGCATTCACTTCTGTTACGGAGTGAATTTCGTAGTCGAGGGGACGGGTGCGATCAGCGATGACGGCAAACTCATGCTGTCCCTTCTTGATCGGTACCCGGTCGGTTGCACGCTCGAAAAGATTGACTGCCGGCGCAGTGTGGAGTGCGAATATCTTGTCCTCGACATGAGAGGGCAGGCGCGAATCTGCCTCGTCGAACACGAACACGACCTCGAACGACTTTGCGTTTACGCGGTCCAGATACTTCCTCATTCCCGTCAGGCGAAACCCCAGGAAGCTGCGTGGAAAGTTGAAATAGTCCCGCAAGTGGTCGAACCCGACAAACAGTCTTCTGTCGTTGCGCAGCAGCGCATCGTCTTCGTCGAAGCCGAGTTGTGTGACCGCGTCGACCGGAAAGCGCTGCAGCGTTGTCTGTCCGAACGCATCTTCCGTGCGCAGGTAGACCGCGATCGTATGGCCGAAAATCTGCTCGTACACCTTCGCGGCAAGATCAAGCGGGCCGACAAGCTGTATCGGCAATTCATCTATGCGGCAGCCGGCAACCTGATATTCCGGCTTCTTCAGCGCTTCGTCATCTGAAACCTCCAGTTCCGGATCCTCGGCCATCCGGTGAGTCAGCTTGATTGAAAGGCCTGCGCGCACGCGGCGATCCTCGGCCATCGCGGCTCCGAGGCCGGACACCTGGGCAGCGGAACTCAGATACTTTGCGCCAGTCAGTTGCAGGGGCGTAAGGACAATCGGGGAGGCGAGCGTAAACCGGCATCTGACCTCGCCTTGACGCTCCCGAAACACCGCTTCCATCGGGGCGTGCCTGTCGATCTTGATCCCTGAACGGAGGTTGGCGTCGCCGTATTTGGGAGTGACGCGGGCCAGCACCATGGAAGGTATGGGGGCCAGGGCCGATGGATACAATTGTTCGAAAAGGTTGGAGGTGAATTCGGAAAATTCGTGTTTCATCTTGAGTTGAACACGAGCCGAAAGAAAGGCTGTGCCTTCCAGCAACCCGGACAACATGGGGTCGGACCGGTCCTCCAGGAGGCCGCCCAGCCGCTCGGCGACAGCCGGGTAGGATTCGGCGAACGCGGCGCCCTGCTCACGCAGATAGGTGAGTTCCTGATTGTAAAGGTCCAGAAATTCGCGGTTCATGAAGTCGCCCCGATGATCTTGATGCGTCCGAATGCCGGGTCGACATCCGCAATGAATTCACTGCCGATACGAACGGGGTCGCACCGAATTTCAGCCTTGATCAGAAACCTGACTTTGAAGGTGTCGCTCTCGATCGCGTCGTCCCGAATGACTTGAAGTGACCGGGGGTCCATGCGCGGCTCGAAACGGATAAGGGCTTCACGGATATCGTCTGCCAGCCGGTCGATCTTGATCGAGTCGACCACATGCACGGACAGGTCGGGAAGGCCGTAATTCAGAATTGAATTCTCGACTTCCGGAAAGTCGGAAAGGTTCTGGGTGGAGTTCAGGTTGACGGTGTTCAACAGAGCCTGAAGATCACGCCGTACTTCCGACAACAGCGTCTGTTCGGTGACACCGTAACTTCTGGAAAGCCGTCGCCCGGACTTGAGGTTCTTGTCCTTGCTGTCATCTTTCTGGCGCTCTTGAGCAGCTTTGTAGTCCGGGTCGTCCATCGCGCGGAAAGCCCACATCAAAGGCGCGTGAATCTTCACAGTTGATTTTGCCATCGGCAATGCCCAGGAAGTAGCTGCTGTCAAGGAATTCCGGGGGGAGCAAGACGCGGTGCATCTTCGATCTGTTTGAATGGAGCCCCCAAAAAGAGAACGGCTGCCGCCCGACGGGGCGCCAGCCGTTTCGGCGAATGCCTTACTTCTTTTCGGCCGCTGCGATGTCCCAGGCGAACTCGGGCGCTGCGCCCTTGGAGCCGTCCTTGCCCTGTTCGGTGTAGATGATCTTGTACTCACCGAAGTTCACCGAGCCTGTCGCGGTGAGCCGGTCTTCGGATCCTGCACCGCCCGTCTGGTAACTCGAGATGATAAGGTCGGTCATTTCGATCTTGAGATACTCCAGCTGAGTGTCGCCGGCGGCCTTGCGGCAGCACAGGTATCCCTTCGGAATGTGTTTTCCGGTCGTCAGGTGCTGGAGCAGGGGCGGCGTAGCCTTGTCTACATACATGGTCCAGGTCAGGTCCTGAAAATGTGCTTTACCACCACCGGAACCGGAACCCATGTGGGTCGTCGCGGACTGGGACGCACCCCAGGACCAGGACAGAACGTCGATCTCGTCCTTGTGGGACTTGTCCTGGGATTCACCTTTGATGCCTTCAAGCTTCAGAAAAAAATCAACAGCCATTTTGAATAATCCTCTTTGTGTTCAGACCGGTAATTGCCCGGTTCTGTGTTTCCAATACTTGCATCTAACTCAGACCTTATGGTCCGAACCCCTGAGCGCTTTCGCGTCTCTTTAAGACCTCCACCCGGTTGTCCCGGGCCGCACCCTTTCTGGATGCGTGCCGTTCGGACGGGCAGGCGCCCGAACGGCATTCTCGTTGATCAGTTTCCGTCTTGCGGAATGCGTGAGGCAAGGCTCATGCCGATATCCATGCCTTCAAGCTGATAGTGCGGACGAAGGAAGAACTGGGCCCTGTAGTAGCCGGGGTTTTCTTCGTCCGGAACAATCGTCACTTTTGCCTCGCGCAGCGGTTTGCGAGCCTTGGTCTCCTCGGTCGAGTTGTCCGGATCACCGTCGACATAGTCCATGATCCAGTCGTTCAGCCAACGCTGCAGCTGCGGCGCTTCCTTGGTCGACCCGATCTTGTTGCGCACCATGACCTTCAGGTAGTGAGCGAACCGAGTGGTTGCGAACATGTAGGGCAGGCGTGCGGACAGGTTGTCCGAAGCCGTTGCGTCCTTGCCGTCCGGACCCGAGAACTGCCGCGGTTTGAAGACCGACTGCGCACCCAGAAAGGCCGCCTGATCGGTGTTCTTGCGGTGGATCAGCGGGATCAGGCCGAGGCGCGAGATCTCATGTTCGCGGCGATCGGAGATCGCGATCTCGGCCGGACACTTCTGGTCTACGCCACCATCGTCGGTTTCGAACACGTGTGTGGGAAGTTCCTCGACCAGACCGCCGCTTTCCACGCCGCGGATGCGAACCGTCCAACCGTATTCCTTGTAGGCACGGTTGATGTTGGTTGCCATTGCATAGGCCGAGTTCATCCACCCATAGTTGTCGTGACTGTCCTCACCGAATTCCTCCTCGAAGGCGAACTCTTCGACCGGATCGGACTTCGCACCGTAGGGCTGGCGAGCCAGCACGCGCGGCAGGGAAAGTCCCAGGTAACGTGAGTCTTCGGACTCGCGCAGCGTGCGCCACTGGGCGTGAATTTCAGTGTCGAACACCTTGGACAGGTCGCGTTTCGTCGGAAGTTCGGTCCAGCTTTCCATCTGCATGAGCTGCGGATCGGCTGCCGCCAGGAACGGTGCATGTGCCGCCGACGCGATCTTCGACATTCCGCGAAGAACCGTGATGTCCTGCGGGTCGTACCCGAATTCATAGTCTCCGACCAGGCATCCGTAGGGCTGACCGCCAAGCTGACCGAACTCAGCTTCGTAGATCTGCTTGAACAGGGGGCTCTGGTCCCATTTGGCACCGCGGTAGCTTTTGAAAACCCCGGCAAGTTCCTTCTTGGAAACGTTCAGGAACTGAAGTTTCAGCGACGCATCGGTCTCCGAATTGTGCACCAGGTAGTCGATGCCGCGCCACGCGCTTTCCAGTTTCTGGAAGGAAGGCGCATGAATGATCTCGTTGACCTGCGACGTCAGCTTTTCGTCCAGCTTTGCGATCATCTCGTCGATCGTGTCATACACGTCGTCCTTGATGAGCGCCTGGTCCGAAAGTGCTTCCGAAAGAAATGTCGACATCGCGTTATCGACAAGTTCGTTGGCCGTTTCATTTTCGCTCTTGATGCGGAAGTTCTGCTTCAAAATGGAAGCAAACTCCTCTGGGCTCTTTTCACCTGCAGCTTCCGCAGCAGCCGCGCCACTCGTTTGAGCGCTTGTGTCGGTGTTGCTCATTTATGCCTCCTCTTTGTCCCCGTCCTCGGCACCATCGCCTTTTGTAGCGGTGGTTTCGGCTTCCATCTTCTGAGCAAGGGCCTGCATCAGGGCCGGATCGCGTGTCAGTTCCTCGAGCTGGCTGATCGCCTGAACCCGGCCGTCCATCATCGTGCGCAGGGCGGCAAGACTGTTGCGCGCATCAAGAAGCTTTTTCAGCGCCGGCACCTGTTCGGCAACTTTGCCCGGGGTGAAATCGTCCATGTTCTTGAACTTCAGCTGAACGCTCATCTTGGTGTTTTCTTCACCCGAGAGCTTGTCTTCGACCGTGAACGACGTTCCCGGTTCAATCGCCTCCATGCGCTTAGAGAAATTGTCCATGTCGATATCGAGAAATTTGCGCTCATCGACGTCGTCTTTTTCGACGCCCGGGGTATCGCCTGAAAGGTCGGCCATGACCCCCATCACGAAAGGCAGCTCGACCTTCTGTTCCGCATCAAACGGATCTTCGTAGAAGATGTGCACCCTCGGAGGTCTGTTACGCTTGATAAAGCCTTGCCCGCTATTTGATGCCATTTTACTTGCCTTTCGTGTTTCTGACCTCAGAAAAAAGATCGAATATTGTCAAAAATCTGCAGAGCGTAGAATAGGTTGCGACGTTGTTTGCCATTCATCGTGTCTGATGAAATTATATTTACTGCGATTGCCGCTGAATTGAAGTGACGGCAGTCACACGTATGTCGCTTTGAAAAATTTCCCCAAAGATTGAGAACCCGTTGCGGCGTTGAGTCAAGGACAACTGTGCGAACTCTAGGGAATTAAAGGTCTTTTGCAGTGCCATAATCGTTCTGGCCTCACTCATCTTCCGGGCGAAGAAACAGGTTCAGGAGACCTGTAAACGAGCCCGAGCTCATGTTCTGCGCTTCTTCCAGCAACATCGGAATCGGGCTGGTAGGTTCATTTGCGGAAAAGTAGCCCTTCACGGCCCCGATTCCCTTGATCGCATCAGCACGATTCTCGATGACCATGACCGAGAAATCGTCAATGTTGCCGAGCTCGCGGTCCTCGCCCTCGTTGAGTTCAAGCAGCCGGTCGTTGGAAAGCTGCAGCCCGCTGGCACCAAGGAGGAGGGCGACTTCGTCGAACCTCCTAGGCATGAGGATCTTCAGGGCGTCGAGATAGGACTTGCCGACTAGCCCTCTGGCTTCGCGCACCAGGAACAGTGCAGGGTGTGACGGCTCGCGCGAAGAGAAGTAATCCTCGACGGCATCCAGGATCAGTTTCGCCTGAGCGGCATTTCTGATTTCGAGGCTGGACGTTGCGCCGGTGTCGGAAGCAAGGGGCTGCTCCGATTCGCCACTGTCCGGATCTGCCGCTTCGGCCTCGTCGGAGGACATGCGGCCTAGGCGCACATTCAGTTCTGTGTTGATGTCGTCGATGAGCGTCGCCAGCGCGTCATAGTTCGGAGCGCTTGCCTTGGCTTCCGCCGCCTTTAGCTTTTCGGCGCAGGTTTCCGAGATGGCGCGAAGTTCGTCGGGGAGTTCGGCGAGATCCTTGAGAACCTGGTCGATGACATCCTGTTCAAGCTCACCGGACGTGAGCGCCGCTTCGATCGCGCCAAGTGAAATGGTATGCTCGTCCTCGCGGGCGGCAATGTCCCCGGTTGCGATCTTTATTGCGCGGTAACTGATCGGGCCGCTCCGGCGCGTCTTCAGAAGCGGAGCGGCTTCAAGCGGCAGAATGACCGTTGGGCGGCTGTTGAAGGATTCAAGTGCACCGACACGTTCCATGAAGCCGAAATCGGCATCCATCGGATGAACTTCGTCCCAGTGGTTTTCGAGCAGCTTGCGCAGGATCCTGACGACGTCGGCGAATTGTTGCAACTGGCCGCTGAGCAGAGAAAATTGTCCGAGCAGCACGAACAGCCGGATATCGCGGGACTGCTTTAGAAAGCCGTCCATCTGCTTGAAGATGTCCGAGAACTCGATCTCGGAACGATCGAAATCACTGAACCGTTCCGGCAGCATCTCTTCGCAGGAATCCATCAGCGCCGCGAAGGCCGGTTCCGTGTCGTAGAGGTCGGGTCCGCATCCGGCGCCGGGAGAGATTTCGACGCCATATTTCTCCGGATCGAAATTCATTGATCTGTTTGCCCCACTTCAAAAACCCTGCCGGAGAAAACCCGGCAGGGCTACCGCCATTTCTGACGTTATTCGAAAACCAGCTTGCTTTCGACGCGCCTGTTTGCCGGATCGTTGACATCTGCAACTTTCGGGCGCGTCTTGCCGTAGCCGACCGTCTTCAATCTGTTTCTGCCGACACCGAGAGAAACAAGATACTCTGTGACGGCCTGGGCGCGATCTTCGGACAGGCGCTGATTGTAGTTGATCGATCCAATGCCGTCGGTGTGGCCTTCGATGACAAACACCGCACTGGCAAGTTCAGGATCGGCGATGCCCTTGGCGAACTCTTTCAGATTCGCCCTCGCAGACGGGCTGAGGCGCGCCGACGCGTATTCGAAGGACACGAGCAGATTGAAGCCTGCGTCGATTGCTTTGGTTTCCGGATCGACGACAAGGGTTTCCGTGCTTGCGGTTTCGCCGGCCTGGCCGTCCGGATTTTCGGGTTTCACGGCCACCTGGCCGCCTTCTCCCTTGGCGGCGTTGGGATTGCATTCATCCCTTGTACCGATGCAAAGGGCACGGGTAGCGCCGGTCGGCTTCAGCGACCGGGTCTTTAGCTGCTTGAAGTGCTTGCTCACTTCATCGGCAGAATAGGTTGCGTCCTGGGCAAAGGCAGTCCCGGGGGCAAATCCCGTTGCGGCAACCGTCAGCGAAAGCAGGGTGGCAGCCAACAGGGTACGTGCTTCGAACGAAGCTGTTTTGACTTTCACACTGCACACGCCGGAGACGATTTGGCGATGGGTCACGATCTCAATCCTCCCTTTCGGAGCTTGCGCGAGCGAACTCGCTGTGGATGTTGAAATATATCGTGCCATAACCTGAAAATATTAATGTGGTGCAAGTCACTAAAGTACGTTTTGATGTCAGTATGTCGATTTGTGGGGAATAAGCAAGAGGATCAAAGCGTGAGATATTCGTGAGATAGTTAACAGAATAATGTGATTTTTCTCGAGTCTTCTTAATTGGACAGTTTAATGCCGAACAACTCTTGGTAATTTTTGAATTCGGTGTTTAAATTTTTGCAATAACTGTGTTCCCTAGCACATCGGTTTCGCCAGATTCGTCATAAATGAAGATGCAGGTGCCTGTGATCGGCAGCCATATTCAAGCCAAGTTTTTTTAAGGAGACTTCCGTGGCCACTGGACAACTCAGACAAACCGATCGGATGGCCGAACTCAAGTCGGTGTTTGGCGAAGATGAGCTCTCCCTGGTCACGCTGGAATGCGACGAGGGATTGAGCGACGAATTCGATATTCGCCTGGATGTCGTCAGCCAAAAGGAAGACCTGGATTTCGATCAGGCCCTGGCGACACACATGACGGTCAAGGTCAAGACGAACAACGGTGATACCCGGTATTTCGACGGTCTGCTCACCAATGCCCGCTGGCTCGGCCACATGGACGGATATTACCGCTACAAACTGAACCTGCGTCCGTGGTTCTGGCTGCTGACCAAGAACTCCAATTGCAGGATGTTCAAGGACAAGTCGGCACCGGATATCATCGCGGAAGTTCTCGGAGAACATGATTTCGCCGATTTCGAGAACAAGCTCACCGAGAACTACGATCCGATTCATTACTGTGTTCAGTACAGGGAATCAGACTACGACTTCTGCTGCCGCCTCATGGAGGAATTCGGTATCTCCTATTGCTTCGAGCACAAGGACGGCAAGCACACGATGATTCTTGCCGACTCCAAATCATCCTACAGCCCGATCGAAGGCGATTCGAACGTGCCCTACATCGCCCTGGGAGGCGACAATCGGCGGGACGAGGAACATCTTTACCATTGGGTCGGAGGCCGGGCGTTCCGGACCGGAAAATTTGCCATAAATGATTACGACTTTGAAAAGCCGAGCGCGTCTCTGGAAGCTGACAAGGACGCCGGTTCTTCGTATCGGGCCGGATCGCTGGAAAAATACGATTACCCTGGCCGTTACATCGAGAAGGACAAGGGAACGAAATACAGCAACATCCGCCTCCAGGCAGAGCAGGCCGGCGACAATCGTGTCGAGGCGGCGGGTCAGGTGGTGCGCTTTTACGCTGGTGGGCTCTTCACACTCAAGGACCATCCGCATCAGCCACAGAACAAGGAATATCTCATCATTCGAGCGAGCCACCAGATCATCACGGAAAGTTACCGTTCAGGCGAATCGACCGCACAGGGTGAGGCCTATACCGGTACCTATGATGTCTTGCCGTCCGATGTTCCTTTCAGAACGCCTGCCACCACACCCAAACCGAGCATTCCGGGACCGCAGACGGCCAAGGTGGTCGGGCAGGGCGAAATTGATGTCGACGAGTATGGTCAGATCATGGTCGAATTCCATTGGGACCGCGACAAGACACAGTCGCGCCGCGTACGCGTGGCTCAGGTCGTTTCCGGAAAGAACTGGGGTGGTATGTATATTCCCCGCGTGGGCCAGGAAGTTATAATTCAGTTCCTTGAGGGCGATCCCGACCAGCCGATCGTAATCGGAACCGTGTATAATGCGGATAACATGCCGCCTTATCCGTTGCCGGGAGAAAAGAACAAGTCCGGCATCAAGACCGATTCGACCGTCGGCGGCGGAGGCTACAACGAGTTCGTCATGGACGATTCGAAGGGGCAGGAGTTGGTTGGAATCCACGCGGAGAAGGACATGGAGACCGTCGTAGAGAACGACGACGATCTTCACGTCAAGAACAATCGCACCACCAAGATCGACAGAAATCGAACCGAGGATGTGGGCATAAATGTCACCGAAGACATCGGTAATGTCTGGAAAGTGAAAGCGGGAAGTAAGATCGAGTTCATATGCGGTCTGAGCAAGATTACGATGTATCCGAGCAGGATCGTGATCAAGTCCCTCATGATTGATGTCAAAGCGGATATGAACCTGAATGCGACGGGGTTGAACACAACTGTGAAGGGGGATGCGTTTCACTTTGTGAAAGGCGGACTCGTCAAGATCAACTGACGATAGAGCGCCATGAACCGGCAAGAATTCAGACGGAGACACGGGAATGGGATCGCGTATCCGATTTACAAGCGCAAATCAGGTTTTTCAGACCTACCCGGATCTTGGGGAGGACCTGGACCCGCCTGCGAGTGACATCTCCCCCCAGGACTTCGCACTGGACATCCTGAAGGGCGAGGACCCGTATGCCGCAATCCTGTTTTTCGCACATGCGCTGCCCAAACGGGAGGCTGTGTGGTGGGGATTACGCTGCGTCATAGGACTTGATCAGGGCAAAACCACAGAGGACATGAAGTTGCTGGAGCTGGTCACTTCCTGGGTGCAAGATGGAGACGAAGAGGCACGTCTGGCAGTGCAGGCCGCCACCGATGACTTTGTGGGCGATAGCCCGTCACTTTGGATTGGCCGTGCGGCAAGCCTGTCAGGCGGTTCCTTGTCACCGAATCCCGAGTTTCGGGTGGACACGCTTCCGCATCTGACGGCTGTTTGCGCCAGCGGCGCGGTTCAGCTTGCCATAACCGGACTTCGGCCTGGCCCACGCGAAGAAGCGATAGGAGACTGTATTTCAGCTGGGATTTCCTTTGCAGAAGGTGGTGCCATGCCTGTCGTGCTTGCAAAGCAGCAAGCTGCAGTTTGAAGTGATCAGGGGACCTGTGGGCATGCGGATAACGCTCCAGATCGAAAACGTTGACCAGCTCGAAACCGGAGGCCAGGTATCCTATTCCTGTGCCGATCGCGGCTTCGACATCGGGCGGCATGAGCACCTTGACTGGAGCCTGCCGGACCCGCAGCGCGTGATATCCGGCAAGCACTGCGAGGTCCGATTTGAAGGCGGGCAATTCGTTCTCTACGACGTTTCCACCAACGGGACATTCCTGAACGGCAGTGCGAACCGCATGGACAAGGCACATGCGCTGCGTTCCGGCGACCGGCTCATGATCGGCGACTACATTGTTGCCGTCACGCTCGATGCCGGCGAAACTGCCGGCGCCGGTTTTTCCCATTCGGCGCCCACGGGCCAAGATGCTGCCTATCAGCCTCAGCCGGCACCGTGGCAATCACCCGCGCAGGCGCCGCCAGCACCGGCAGCTCCAGCCGAATCGCAATGGCCGTCCGCGCCTCCTGCTGCGACACCGTCTTACCCGGCCCAGGACGCGAACAGCCCATGGGGCGCACCGTCTTCAACGGGCATGGAAGGCCGCCATGCACCTCCTTCTCAAGCACCCGGTATAGGGACGCCTGCGGATGATGTCTGGAGCCAGCAGGGCCACGGATGGGGGAGCGCGGATCCGGCGCTCTACGACCCTCAGGCGAGGCAGCCAGACGTCCAGCAGGCGCGCCCGGCACAGGCGGATCCGCTGGATCACCTTGCCGCGCAACCGAGCGTGCAGCCGCAGGAAACACCGTCATTGCCGGTACCGCCTCCGGCGCAGCCTGACACTTCCGAACCTCTGTTCAAGATGCCGGCGCTAGAACAGGAAACGGCCGCTGATTCTCTTGAGGGAGCCCGGCAACCGGATCCTGCAGGCAATGCCTTTCCTGAACCCGCGGCGGTCTCACCTGAAATGGACACCCCGGAGGCCTCACCTTTTCCGGAGAGTGCGCCTGTTTCCGAACCTGCTCCCGAAGCGCAAGTAGCAGATAGTTTATCTGAACCACCTGCAGACCCGGTCGAGCCTCCGCAGGTTTCTGAGGCACCGGTCGTGGAAACCGTACCCGAACCGGCTGCTCCGGAACCTGTTTCGAAATCGCCGCGACCCGCCGTGAAAGCGTCCGGCAAGCCTGTCGGGCCGGACATCCTGAAAGCGTTTGCGGAAGGGGCAGGGATACCTGAAAGCGTCCTGGCGGATCGGGACCCGGAGGAGTTCGCCCGTGAAATGGGTTCAATCCTCAATGGAATTACCGGCGATGTGATGGGATTGCTCCAGGCGCGGAGCAAGGTCAAGGCGATGACCCGGAATGCGAACAGGACACTGATCAGCAGAAGCGGCAACAACGCGCTGAAATTCTCGCCGACACCTCAAATGGCGTTACAAACCATGCTCGCGCAAAATGTCGAGGAAACCGGCTATCTGCCGCTGCCAAAGGCAATGTCTGAGGCATTCAAGGATATTCAGAAGCACCATGTCTGGACCTACGCCGCCATGCAGAAGGCGGCCGCCAGATTTGATGAAACGCTGTCGCCGAACGCGGTTGAGGAAGAAGGACAGGTTTCCAAGAGTACCTTTGGGAACCAGAAGGCGAAGCTTTGGGAGCGGCTTCAGGAAAGATGGACGTCGCTTACCGGCGCTTATGACGATGGCGTCGTGGGCGTATTCACGCAGTATTTTACCGAGAGCTACGAAGAATTTTCCAATGATGAGTCAGAGCAATAGGACGAACAGTCATTTTGAAGCTTTCGGGTGTCAAGGACGCATCGGCGTCATCAAGGTAAGGGAGCAGTACCTTAATGTCATGGTATAGCAAGGTTGCATGGACAGAAGGTCTGTTTCTGAGACCGCATCATCTTCAGCAGAGTGACCGGTACGCGGAACACCTGCTGGATGAGCGCGTCAGACTTGCGTCTCCCTATCCCTGGGGTTTCTCCGACATTGAAATTGATCAGGACGTCGGCCAGCAGTGTCGCTTTGCTCTGCGGTTCGGCCGCGGGATCTTTCCTGATGGAACTGTCTTCAACTTTCCAGCGGACGGAACACCGCCGCCGGCGATCGACGTTCCGGAAGACGCAGCCGGGCAGATCGTCTGGCTTGGCATCCCGGAAACAACGGTCAATGCGGTCGAGGTTGCGGACGGACGGGAAGACGCCGCAACGAGATACGTCCAGGGGCGGGAAACCATTATCGATTCAACGTCCGCGATCCGGCAGGAAGAGGAAATCGACGTTGCCCATCCCCGGCTGACCTATTCCATCCGTTCGACACCGCATCCCGGTCACGTCTGCCTTCCGGTCGCGAGAATCACGGAAATCAAGGATCGCATTGTCATTACCGATGGCACCTTTGCACCGCCGGTTCTCGCGTGTCACGTGCATCCGGTCGTAACCGGCTGGATCGATTCCGTGATCGGCTGGGTCGAGAGAAAACTGAGTGAACTGGCACGCTACGCCGCGGATACCTCCGCAGGCGGCGGACTGCAGAATTTCGACTACCTGACGCTGCAGATGCTCAACCGGCTCCATCCGCAGCTGATGCATTTGCGAAAGTCGGCTTACGTTCATCCGGAGCGTCTCTATTCAGAGTTTCTTCAACTCGCCGGTGAACTTGCGACTTTCGCAACGGAGGAGCGCAGGGCACGCAACTATCCCGTCTATGACCATGACAAGCTGCACGATATCTTCAAACCGGTCCTGGCAGACATTCAGGCCTTCCTGTCCGCCGGTTACGACAGACGCGCGATCCGCTTGCCGATCGAGCAGCTTGCGCCGAACGCCTTCAAGTCGACCATTGTTGACCGCAACCTGTTCTCTCAGGCAAGCTTCGTCATCGAGGTTGCGGCACGCCGTCCGCTGACCGAAATCCAGAATGAATTCCCGCGTCTGTTCAAGGTCGGCCCGTTCGGCCAGATGCGCCAGATCGTTTATTCAAACCTTCCGGGCATTCCGCTGATCCACATGCCCGTTCCGCCCGCGCAGATACGTGCCCTGACGGACAGGGTCTATTTCAGGCTCGACAAGTCGACGCCTCTCTGGCGCGAGTTCAGCCAGGATTCGGCGATCGGCCTGCAGTTCTCGGGGAACTGGCCTGACCTTCAACTCGAGTTCTATGCCATTCGGGAGGGACGCTGATGTCGGACAACGACGATCCCTTCGGCGTGTCCAAGCGCAAGGGAAAAACGATCGTCCGGCCAAACCCGGGAGGGCGCTGGAGCGAGACCTCACAGCCAGGCGCGCCGCAGGGGCAGCCTCCCGCTGCAACTCCGCCTGCAGGTGCCCCGGCGCCGGGGCAGGCAGCTCCGCCACCGCCACCTGCCGGCGCGCAACCGGGAGCGCCGGATCCCTGGCAGGGAGGGCGTGGCTCAGGGCCTGATCCCTACGCTCCAACACCGGCCGGTTACGAGTACGGCCAGCAAAAAGCGCCGGATATCAGAACACCGCCGCCCGCGCAGCCGCAAACTCCGCCGCCGCCGCCGCAACAAGCGCCTGCTCCGGGGGCGGCGCCCGGTACGCCTCCAACCGGACAGCTGGCTCAGACGCCGGACATCAACCAGATCCGCGTTGCGAACCGGAATCCCATATCGCGCGCCGCGGCTCCCTTGCTGCTGCTGCTTGGTCGTCTGCACCTGACCATGACGGACGCGCAGTTCGATGCCCTGATGCGTGACGTTTACAACGCGATCAAGACTTTCGAGAAGGATTTGCGCAGCGCCGGAATCACGGACGATCAGATACAGTCGGCTGCTTATGCGCTCTGCGCCACGTCGGACGATATCGTTCAGAACCTGCCTTCTTCCGGACGGCACCAGTGGACGCAGTATTCCATGCTGACCCAGTTTTTCGGTCAGGCGACCGGAGGCGTCGAATTCTATCAGGTGTTGGAGAAAGCCAAGCAGGATCCTGGCCGGAACTACGGCGTTCTTGAAGTCATGCATGCGTGTCTGTCGCTCGGGTTCTACGGCAAGTACCGCGCAATTCAAGGCGGCCAGCAGGGGCTGGAACGGGAGCGCCGGGATCTGCACGAAATCCTGAGGCGCGTCAGGCCGCGCCCCGGAGACGACCTGTCTCCCCACTGGCGCGGCCTTGAACTTCTTCAAAGGCGGACCGGGTTTTCCGTGCCAATCTGGTCTGTTGCCGCTGTTGCCGGGGCCCTTCTGCTTGGTGGCTATGTCACGTTGATGCTTTTGCTGGCCAGCGGCAGCGAAGTGATCGCCAGCCGCTCCAGCGCGCTTTACCCGACAGGTCCGATCGAACTTGCGCGCGAGGGATACCAGCCGAAGCCGCCACCGGCGCTGGCACCTCCCGAAGACGCGCCGATCGATGCGATTTCCGAGCAGTTGGCCGGGATCGACGGCCTGGAAATCCAGCAGGCCGGTCCTGCAATCATGCTGCGCATGCGCGCGCAATTCGATGTGGCCGCCGCAACTCTGCGTCCTGAATTCCAGCTTCTGGTCGAACAGGTCGCGCAGACCCTGAACGACGTTGACGGTGAAATCCTTGTCGTCGGTCACACGGACAGCGACCCGATCCGCAACAATCCGAGATTTCCGAGTAACTGGCATCTGTCGGTCGAAAGAGCGAAGTCGGTTGCGGCTGTCATGCAGGCATTGTTGCAGACGCCGGACAGGGTGGAGGTTGAAGGCCGCGGCGCGGAAGAGCCGATTGCACCGAACACCAGCCGGGATGGCAAGGCGCTTAATCGCAGGGTGGAGGTGTTCCTGAAACCTCCTTCCAAGGGACTGTTGATCGACAACTAGACGTCAAATCCGGGGCAAATTTAGAAACAAGGTTTTATCAATGAAGTTCTGGCTCGGAATAACGGCAATAGTCATAGGCATTTTGGCCTTGATTGCACTGATCTGGTTCGGGGGACCGTTCCTGGCGATTGCCGGGGTGCGTCCATTCGAACCCCTTTGGGTGCGCCTTCTGCTTGTCCTTTTCATTCTTTTGACCATCGGCGGCTGGACCGGTTACCGGATTTACAAACGCATTGCAGCGAACCGCGCTCTGGAACAGGAAATACTTCAGCCAAAGGCGAGCGAAGAGGATCTTCAGATCATGTCCGAGCGCATGAAGGATGCGCTGAAGACCTTGAAGACGGCGAGCGGGAACACACGCACCTATCTTTACGATCTGCCCTGGTACCTGATGATCGGACCTCCCGGAGCCGGCAAGACGACGGCCTTGATGCATTCCGGGCTCAAATTCGCCAACGCGCGCGGGAAAGGCGAAGCGCAGAAGATCGAAGGCCTGGGTGGAACCCGGTATTGCGACTGGTGGTTTGCGGAAAACGCCGTCTTGATCGACACGGCGGGCCGCTACACAACCCAGGATTCCGACGAGGAACATGACAGCGAGGCGTGGCTCGGGTTCCTCAAGATCCTGCGAAAGGCAAGGCCGAGACAGCCGGTGAATGGTGTCATGGTGTCGATCAGTCTCGAAGATCTGATGACCTTGTCGGACACGGAACTCAAAGAGCACACCGATGCCATTCGCGCGCGCCTGATCGAACTCTACAAGACGCTCAAAATTGATTTCCCCGTCTACGTGATCTTCACGAAGGCCGATACGGTTGCCGGTTTCATGGAATTCTTCGGCTCCTATCCCGAGAGTAGGCGGAATCTGGTCTGGGGCGCTACGTTCCAGACCCGTGAGAAGAACAAGAACATGGTCGCGGAAACGCCGGCCGAATTCGACCTGCTGATCGAGCGTCTGAACGAAGAGCTTGCCGACCGGCTTCAGGAAGAACCGGATCCGCGAGCGCGCCTGATGCTCTACGGCTTCCCAACCCAGATTGCCGCCCTCAAGGACCGCATCACCGGCTTTCTCAACGCGATTTTCGAGCCGAGCCGCTATTATCCCAACGCAGTTCTGAGAGGCTTCTACTTCACGTCAGGCACACAGACAGGCACGGCGATCGACCGGGTCATCGGCTCCATGAGCCAGGCATTCGGAACTTCCTATCAAGCGGCTGCCTTGTCAGGGCAGGGCAAGAGTTACTTCCTCCGCGATCTCGTCAACAAGGTGATTATCGGTGAAGCCGGCTGGGTGACACACAACCGTCAGGCCGTTCGTATGGCCACCGCGTCACGGATCGCGGCCTATTCGGCGATTGTGTTGCTGACGCTTGGTCTCGGCACGCTCTGGACCATGAGTTACCTGAACAACAAGGCACTCATCGACGAAACGGCAAAGGCGGTCGCGACCGTGCGCGCTGAAGGTGAAGGCGTTCTGGATCAAAGGGTCGTGCGCGATGATAGCTTGCGCGATTCTGTCTATATCCTCTCGCTCTTGCGTGGTCTTCCCGTTGGCTACGACAGCCGGAACGATCCGGCTCCATTCATGGAAAAACTGGGTCTGAGTCAGCGTGAGCGGCTCGAAGCAGCGGGTGTCACGTCCTATCGCAGCGGCCTTGAACGGCTACTGCGTCCGCGTTTGCTATTGCGGATCGAAGAGCAGATGACCGACGTCCTGGACAACCGCACCGGTCCCGGCGGACAGGATATAGACACGCTCTACAACCTCACGAAACTCTACCGGATGGTAGCCGGAGACGCGCCCGAGATCGACAAGGATCAGATCAAGAACTCGTTCCGTGCCGACTTTCTGCAGAGTTTCCCGGGCCCACAGGGACAGGTACTGCGCAACGAGCTGAATTCCCATGTCGCGGCCATGCTGGATCTGGATTTCGGTGGCAATGTTCTCACCGATCAGCTTGATGGTGTTCTGGTGGCTGAAGTACAGCGCGAACTGGCGCGCGTGAGCCTTGCCGAAAGGGGTTATGCACTTCTGAAATCAAGGTCCAAAGGCATCACGAGCGAGGATTGGATTGCCGAGCAGCGCGGCGGACCTGACATGGAGACGGTGTTCGAAACGGTGAACGGCGACACCCTGGATACGGTTCTGGTCGACCGGTTCTATACCTATCCGGGCTTTCATCTGTCGGTTCTGCCGAACCTGGCCGGCATTCGCGAGGAACTTGAACGTGACAAATGGGTCTTCGGCAACATAGGCGACGCCAATGCCTTTGCAGACCAGTACGAGTCTTTGCCGGGTGAAGTTCTTGCTCTTTACACCAAGGACTTCATCGAGGCATGGGAAGAGGCGCTCGGCAATCTGAAATTCAAGTCGATGCGCAACGACAAGCCTCTCTACACGACGCTGCAGGCGGTGTCCGCACCGACGTCGCCGGTGGTTCAACTGCTGGAGAGCATCCGGAACGAGACCCTCCTGACGCAGGACTTGTCTCAGGATGGCGTTGCCGGTGCCCTCGGTGGAGGAAACGCCGGAGATGCAGGCAAGGAAGCCAGCCAGAAGGTCTTCCAATATTACGTCCTGGACCGGGCCGGTGGCCTGAAACGGATCGGTATCGAAGCCGGCCTGAAGGCTCTGGCGCCCGGTGGTGTTGGGGACGCACTCAACGCTGCCGCGGGTGGCGGGAGCCCGGCAATTATCCCCGGCAAGGCCATTGAAGACCATTTCCGGCCCTATCACGTGTTGGTCGAAGGAGAAAACAGCCGCAAGATCGATGCGCTCCTGGTCAACTTCAAGAACATTCTCGATAATCTGCTCGTCGTTGCGAACAATCCGATCCAGAGCGAAACGGCCAACTCCAACGTGCAGATACAGGCCTCGCTGCTGCGGAGCAACGCAACCCGGTTCCCGAAACCTTTCGACCAGCTCATTTTGCAGGCCGCCAAGGAGTTTGACGAGGAATTCAAGGAAACCTCGATCACGCAGCTGAACGAGAAGCTCAAGGCTCAGGTTGTCGATGAATGCCGCCGCATCGTTGCGCGCAACTACCCGTTCACCAACGGCCGTTCAGAAGTCCCGATGACAGAATTCGCAAAACTGTTCTCCCCGGCGGGCATCATGCAGCAATTCTTCGATCAGAACCTGAAGGCGCTTGTGGATACGTCGTCACGGCCTTGGAACTGGAAACCCGAGGTGGCACAGGCGGACCGGTTGTCCAACGCCACACTGCGCCAGTTCGAACGGGCCGACCTGATCAAGGAAGCTTTTTTCCCGACCGGCAATGCATTCCCGTCGATTGGCCTGCAGGTCGTTCCGCGCGCCTTGTCTCAGCAGGCCGACGCAGCAAGCCTTGAAGTGAACGGCAATCTTGTTCTGGTCACAAGGGGGCCGGGTTTTAATGCGGACATTCAGCCGCTGCCGGCGAGTTTCGACTGGCCGAGCAACACCGCGACACCGCGTGTTGTCCTGGTGATCCAGCCGGAGGTCCCCGGTTACAGGTCCCGCCAGGAGGTTCACGGTGACTGGGCGTTCTACCGGTTCATCAGGGCCAACCGGGTCAGCTCGGGACAGAACAAGTTCGTAATCCGCAAGACGCTCGGCGGGCGGCAGGTTGCCTTTACGGTAACGCTGCGCACCAAGCCGAACCCGTTCTTCCTGTCGGCGGTCGGCGATTTCAAGTGCCCGACAAGTTTCTGAGGGGAGCCGGATGCAGCGAAACCTGACCGGATATTTCGGGAAGCTGCCGGACCGCGCAGACTTTGTAACAGGGAGCTGTCCGGACGGGTTTTTGAAGCTGTGGGAACCGTTTCTGATGGGGGGGCTCGCGCAGTCAAGGCAACAACTTGGAGGTGACTGGGAGGACGCCTACATGACGATGCCCATTTGGCGTTTCTGGCTGAAATCGACTGCACCGGACGGTGCTGCGGCTGCGTGCGCAGCCGGTGCCCTGATGCCGAGTGTCGACAAGGTGGGACGCAAGTTTCCGCTGACAGTTGTCGGTGCCCCGAGCGGTGCTGAATCCATCGGTGAACCACCACAAACCTGGTACGACGACGTAGAAGCAGTGCTGCTGGGCGCGCTTGAAGACGACGCGACACTGTCCGGTTTCAAGGAGTCTGTGGCAGGTCTTGCCGCACCGGCGGCGAACACTGAAACAGATGATGCTCTCCAGTGTGGGAGCATGGTGCCCGAAGCGGACACGAAGGGCCGTGTCATATCGCGGTTCTGGTGCCAGGCCGGCGCGCAAGCGATTTGTTTCGGCTGTGACGGCTTGCCGGCGCAGGAGGAGTTTCGCTGGTTGCTGGTGCCGGAAGCATTCGAGGCACGCTCGGACAGAGGAGATGAGGCAGGGCAAGAACATGGGCGATATCAGGCGGAGGATCATCGAACATGAATCAGCAGATTTCGGAGGCACTGCAGGGATTTTCGATCGGACTGACCCACGTCGGTTGTGTACGAAGTGAAAATCAGGACACGTTTTACTGCGACGAAGCAAAGGGCGTTTTCGCAGTCATGGATGGTGCAGGTGGCATGCATGCCGGCGCCATGGCATCAGGGCTGGTCAAGAACGCACTCGGTTACATTCGCAAGCCGCACAGCGCAGTCGACCTTCTTGACCAGTTCGAGGGCCGGGTAATCGATGCGAAGAAAGATATCGAACGCGCATCGGACAAGGCCAATGGGGCCGCAATGGGCACGACAATTGCCGCCCTCCTGGCCTATGGGTCCGATTTCGCCTGTCTGTGGGCGGGGGACAGCCGCGTTTATCGATTGCGCGACGGCACGATGGAACAGCTCACGACCGACCACACGGAGGCACAGGAACTCGTGGATCAGAACGTGCTGACCCCGGAGGAAGCAAAGAACTTCTCAAGAAAGCATGTGATCACGCGAGCGATTAGCTCCGGGCTTGAACTCGAACTCGAACTGGTATCGGGCAATCTCAGGCACGGTGACCGCTTTCTGCTTTGCTCCGATGGCCTGACCGGTCATCTGGATGATGCGGTTATCTCGAACATGCTTCTTGACGGCGCACAGAAATCGGTGGCACAGCACCTTCTGGACGGGGCCTTGGAAAGAGGCGGTTCGGACAACGTGACGGTGGTCGTGGTAGATTTTGACCAAGTCAATCGGGGTGAAGGAGTGGGCCTCATATGAAGCCGGATGACCATTTGCTGCCGACAGGAACCAGGCTGAACAACCTCTATGAAATCGAAGAGCATATTGCCGACGGCGGTATCGGGATCGTCTATCGTGCGCGCGATGTGGAAAGCGGCGATCCGGTGGCCATCAAGGTGCTTCTCGCGAATTTTGCCAAGGATGCCCTGATCCTCGATCTGTTCAAGCGCGAGGCCAAGATCCTCCGGAAACTCAAGCATGACGCCCTGACACACTACTTCGTTTTTGCGAAGGAGCCGACGCTGGGTGTCTATTATCTTGCAATGGAATTCGTGGGTGGTCCCTCGCTCAAGTCACGGCTTGAATCGGGGCCCCTGGAACCTGAAGCGGCCTACCGGCTGGTCATACGGCTGGCGTCCGCCCTGCAGGATGTGCACGACAGCGAAGTCATCCACCGCGATCTTTCGCCGGACAACATTATCCTGCAGAACGGCGATGTCGGCCAGGCGAAGATCATCGATTTCGGTATCTCGAGAGCCAACACCGGAGGGCCCACGATTATCGGTGACGGTTTCGCCGGCAAGGTGAATTACGTCTCGCCTGAGCAAGTTGGCCTTTTCGACGGCAAGGTTACCGCCAGAAGTGACATCTATTCGCTCGGTCTTGTGATCGCGGAAGCGCTGACCGGCAGACAGCCCGACATGGGCGGCACGCAGGTCGAAATGGTCGAAAAAAGGCGGATCGTGCCTTCGCTGGACGGTGTCGACAACCGGTTCCGCCCGCTGCTGGAAGCGATGTTGCAACCTGATCCGGCGAACAGGCCGGCATCGATGGCTGACATCGCCCAGTGGACGCTCGGTGCGCCCATGTTCCAGCCACACCAGGAAAAGACGATCATCAGACCGTCTGCGCCGCCTCCCGAGCAAACCTCTCTGGACCTGCCGCCTCCTCAGGCGCGTTGGGGACGGCGCATTCTGATCGGTCTGTCTCTGCTGGGGTTTGCCGGTGTCGGCGCTGCCGGTGTCTACTTTCTGGCAGGCCAATCGGTCCCGCAACAGGATCAGAAACCTGTTCTGGTGGCGCAACCAAGAGACAATGCGCCCGATGCGCCGGATCAAAACACGGGACAGGGGCCTGACACCGGATCGCAGGGCGGTTCCACGGACAACGGCACGACCGGTCAGGCACCGGACAACACCGTTCCGGACATTCCGATAAAGACGAACGGTCAGGACAACGTCGCCGATCTGTCGCTGACAAACCAGGACAAGCCGGACAACGACACGGTCCAGGATGCAGTGCCTCAGCAACCGGTGTTGCCGGAAGACCGCGTGCGCAATTACGTGAACAACTACCAGGCAGACGAGTGCATGTATCTGCAGCCTGTCCGGATTGCAGCAAATTCCGCCGAAATAGAGGGTTTCGCGTCCCGCACACCGCCCTTTATCGCATTCGACAGCGACTTTACCCAGACCCAGGGGTTCGAAGCCAAGATCCAGGCCAACCTCGTGACGGACGCGCAGTGTCCGGCTGTTGCCTTTCTGAGGGCGACGCCCCACGGCAGTGAAAAGACGGAACTTCGGCTGGACATGCAACGGACCGTGGTGCCGAACGGTGAGAACATGGCCGGCAGAATCTCCGGCTTCGATGCATCGACAGGTGAACTCGGGCTCCTGTTCGTTGCGAGCAGTGGCAGTGTTGTCAACCTGTCTCCCTTTCTTCAGTCTGACGATGGCGGTGCCGGTTTTGTCGTACCGCTCAGCCTGAAGACACCTTCGGAGGAAACCGGCCTGGTCATTTCCCTCGTTGGAGACGGTCTTGTCGCGAAGTTGGCAGGCCGGAGAGAAAAGCAGGCCGACGCCTATTTTGAGGCGCTGATGGAGGAGCTCCCGATCTTGCGGGCAACGGCAACCACGGTCAAAGTGGTTCCATAAACGACGAAGAGTGAGGGGAGCGGATCACAGGTCGCGATGAAACGTTACACGAAGCCGATCCATCTGCCGAAGCCGCTGCCCAGCCGGTCAGCGGACAGTTCACTCGCGCTGATCAACGTCGTCTTTCTGCTTTTGCTGTTTCTCCTCGTGTCTGGAACTCTGCGCCCGCCGCTTCCAGATGCGTTTGAATGGGCCGAAACCAACGAGACAACAGGCGAGGGGCAGGTTCGGAACACTCTCGTGCTGACCCGCGCGGGTGACATCTGGTTCGCGGGTGAAGTGCTGGACGAAGCTGACGTTGCCGGTTTCCTTGATGAAGGTGCCGGAACCAGTGACACCTTGTCGGTTCAGGTTGATCGACATGCGCAAATGGAAGACGTGGCGCGCCTGGCCAGCTCGTTGCGGGCGGCTGGGATTCGCCGATTGAGTTTCGTTACGATCGAGGCAGAGGACCCGTGACGGTCGCCGTCTACAACCTGACCGGCGAAGCACGCATTCCGGCCTATGTCTGGACGGCCGTTCTCGGCGTATCGGTTGCGTTGCACATCGCACTGCTTGCCTACGGAATTTCGTTGAAATTCAACAATGACGCGCAAGATCCCGATTTAGCACAAACAGAAATCGTCATTGAGAGTGAAGGACCTGTTTTCGAAACGGCAGAGCAGGTTCAGTCCGTCGTCGCCGACGTGGCGCAGCCCGACTCCGTCCCGCTGCCAGCGCCGAACCGGACAGAACTGCAGCCGGTCACGCCCGATGTTGCAGAACAAACCCTTTCCCCGGCAGCAACCGAACAGCCGTTGACGCCGGCGGTCTCCGAACTGCAACCAGCGCAGGTCGAAGCAATTCGTCCGGTTGAAAGCGAGACGGCGGTTTCGGGCGCCGTGCCGCCGCGCTTGCAGGATGTGGTCGCGGCCGAAGTCGTCCAATCAAAACCGGTTGGAGCGGAAGAGGCGGAGACTGCGGCGCAACCGATCGCTGATACTGCAGTCGCCGCGCCGGTTGAGAAGGTGGTCGCGGCCCGGCCGGAGACGGCGGTCGAGGTTCAGCAGAACAGTTCAGGTGTCGCGTCCCCCGCAGCGACCGTGGTGACCGGCATTTCCCCGGACGTCGTTGTCGTCGAAGCTGTTCCCGAAGAAACGGCGCCAAGTGCGGCGGAGCCCGACACCGTTGTCGCGATTGAAAGCGCAGTCCCGGAACTGGCGGGAAATGAAGTCGCCGTGGTGACGTCCGTGCAGCCTTCGGTCCAGGCAGCACAAGATGCGATTCCCAGCGCCGTGACACCGCCCCAGGTAAGTGTTGCGCCTCCGGTCGAGACGGTGACGGCAGCGACAAGTCCGGTCCCGGTTACGACGACCACGAGTTCTGCGCCGCTTGCTGCAATAACGGCGGGCACCAGTGCGGTGCAAACCGTCACGTCGACTGAAGCAACGCAAAGTGTTGCAGTTGCTGCGAGCGCTCCAGTCAGTCAGGTAGAGAGTGAAACGGTCGCGGCGGCGAACGCCGAGCCCGTCCAGGCGGCCCCCGCTAATGTGCAGGCAGTGACACCTGCCGAAGAGCAGCTCGCCGCGGTTCAACCCTCGCAGATCATCTCACCATCCGTGCTTCCGAGCGACCCTGAAACATCCAGCGTCCCTCCCGCGCCGACAGTTGCAGTTCCCGAGCCAAGCGTGCCGCCGGAGGATGTGCCGACGATCGACCCGCTGGCGAAAGTCACAAAATATGTAGCCAACTATGATATCGGGAGCTGCGCACATATCACTGTCCTTGCAGCCGGAACCGACACGGCGGAGATCCTTGCATTTGGTGTCGGTATCCCCCGCTTCATGGAGTTCTACAGCAAGTTCCAGGGAGCGCAGGGCTACGATCCGGACATGCAGGTGCGTCCGATCTCGAACGGCCAGTGCGCGGTGCTCGATACGCTCGAAACCTCAAAGGGGATCGAAGCGCCGGGATTGGTTCAACTGGCGAGAACAAACATCAGAAGCGGATCTCAATTGGCGGGCGTGATCCAGCGCGACTTGCCGATCGGACGTATTGCACAGGCGGAAGCCGCCGGGCTGGAGTTGAACGGGAAGGGGCCTCCGGAACTTTACCTCATTGACAGGGATGGACAGATTCACGATGCCCGAGAGTATGTTCAACCGGAAAACAGCACGGACAGAATTGGAGGGTGGCGTTTCAGTTTTCCGCTCTCTTTTCCAGGGAACGAAGAGAACGAATACAGTCTGATCCTGACCATCTGGAACAGGCCCAAGGAGAACCAGCCCGCTCCGTTCACAAAACGAGCGGCAGGGCGCATCGCCAGCGTTCTTGAGAAGCCGGGGGTTTATTCGATCGAGGCATTCAAGGTGTCAAGATGACGGCTGCTGTGCCCCTGTGCCGGCCGTGAACACACCCGTCAAAAGAACCTCAAGCGCCGCCCGCTCTTTTTCAAGGCGAGTCTCGAACCAGGTGACGGCAACGGAGACCGGAATGGCGACGGCGAGCCCGCAGGCGGTGGTGAGGAGCGCAACCCAGATGCCGCCGGCCAGAGTGCCCGGGTTCGCTGCTGACCCGGATTCCTGAAGTGTCTGGAATGTCTCGATCATTCCCAGAACGGTGCCGAACAGTCCGAGCAGCGGCGCAATCTGGGTGACGAGGTCGAGCGCCTTGAGCCAGCTTGCCAGCCCGAACAGCCGGTCGGCCGCCCGAGCGGAAATCTCCTCCCGTAACCGTTCCTCGCGAATGTCGCGTTCCTGTGGTCCGAGCGGCTGGTTTTCCAGCATCTGGATTGCGTCCATCGCGCTGCGGATGAGCCCGGCTGAGAGCGACCGGTCCTTCAGCAGAACCTGTGTCGCTTTCGTGCGGTCTCCGGTGCGCCACATCGTGACGGCCTGCCGCACCAGCGTATGCCGGCCGACGCGGGCGTTGGAGAACTGGAACGCCTTCGCAAGGATGACGGCGAGCGCCAGGATCGAAATCCCGAGCAAAACGAGAACAACCGGCCCGCCAAGTTCAAGCAATGAAGAAGACGACTCAGGCATTCAGGTCCGGCTCCATGCGGTCTTGTGTGACAGGATCAGTTGCCAAACTGAATGGCTGTCCTGTTTTGAAGATCCAGCAAATCCGGGCAGTAAACGTCCGTGACGCTTGCCGGCACACAGTTCAACACGTCGTTGATGTGAAGCCTGGACAGGCTGTCGCAGGCCTTGCCCGCGAGATCGAATTGCAGAACCTTGGTTTTGCCGGCGGAGATGCGCGAGAATTCAAGGCGCAGAAACTGATCGACAAGACCTTCCGTGTTGAAGGCAACGATCTCCAGTCCAAGCTGGCTCATCGGACGCTCGAGGCCGTTTGTAGCGATGATGGACAGCCGGCAACCACCGTCCTGCGTTGGCTGGACGTGGTTCAGTTCAAGGCTGATCTTTCCCGTCGGCGCCTGCGCCAGGGCGGGCGCAATCGCGGCGGCACTCAGAAAACAAATGGCGACGATCTGCGTCAAAAACCGCATGTAATTCCCCCGAAAACATCACGTTGAAACAATAACGAAATCAGCACTCAACGCCATCTGACACAAAAATCAGTCATATGACAACAAAACTGTCCAGTCTTCTGCGCCTTCAGTCTCAATCTTGAAAAAATCTGCCTCGATCAGACCCCTTTGCCAGCATTGATCGCCATCGAACAAAACGAATTTTTCCTGCCGGATGCAAAGCGTCACGTCACCACCGAGCCGTCCTTCGCCGAAGCCGTCGGAGACGTGAAGATAGTAGTTGTTGGCCTTGAGCGGTTCCTGCAGCACCTGGCTGCAGGCATTCGAGGTGATGGTCCACCAGCCTTCGGTGCGCAAACCTTCCTCGGTGTCGTATCCAATGGCGACGTTCACCAGATCGACGGATCCGTTGCACACCCGCAATCCCGCATGAGCGGTGTCTGCTCCCGTCAGGAAGGACACTGCCGCAGCAATCGTTAGAATGGCGGTGCGACTGGCTTGCACGGTCTTGTTCATCCGATGTCCGCTATGCGTGGCTGTCGCCATGGTGAAACACGTTTTGATTATTTCCGACTTACGCTAAGCAAGAGTGACTTCCTGGTCAATTTACGACCACCGATGCCGTTTGACGCAAGCCGACGGAACATGACAAGGTCAACTGAACTTCGGCTTTCTGATTGAATAAACAGCACATGATCCTGATCCATCCTCCGATTGGAAAACGCAGGCGAATACCGCTGACACCGCTCATCGATGTGATCTTCATTCTCGTGATGTTTTTTCTGCTGTCGTCGACTTTCGGTATCTGGCGGCCGCTGGACGTGGCTCTCGGCGGTGGAGACACCACCGGCGTTGCCGATGCTGTTCCCGTAAAAGGCGCTCCTGCCGTGTTGATCAATCTCCGGGCCGGCGCGGGGGGCACGCAGCCGCAACTCGTGGTGAACGGGATAAATGTACCCTTGAACACGCTTGCGGCGGAACTCAATCGGTTGGCGGAAGCAGGTGCGCAAACCGCTGTGCTTATTCCGGATGCCGCAATCGACTTCCAACAAGTGGTCAGGGTTCTGGATGAGGCAAAAACTTCGCGGCTCAAGCGTGTCAGTCTCAAGCTCGACTGAATGAAAAAACCCGGCGTTGCGCCGGGCTTTGTTTTTTGTTGATGCACCGGTTGCTTTAACGCCCGATCGCTCCGCCGATGATACCACCGACAACACCGCCGATAAACGCTGCTCCCGCCGGGTTGACGCCTCCGCCGCTGTTCCGCCGCTGCGTGTTGGTTGCACGCTGGGGCTGGGTGTTGTTGCGACGGGTCGTGGTGCTGCGCGACGCGGACGCGGCCTGCTGCTTGCGCTTGATTTCGGCGATATAGGCCGAGTATTGCGTCGCGGTCTGGTTGGTCAGCAGCAACTGCTGAGACGCGGTGAAGAAGCCGGTCGGCACCAGGCCGTTCGCCGTCTGCCACGCCGTGATACCAGCCCGCGTTTTGGGGCCGAAGGCACCATCCGGGCGGCCAACATTGTTGCCGGTCAGGTTCAGCCGCGTCTGGATCTCACGCCGTGCGGTCCGGTTCCAGCCAAGCGCCGCTTCCGTTTCGGCTGTACCGGGAACGGCTGTCTGCGGGTTCGGCAACGATGTAACCGCAGCACCTGGAGCCGCTCCTTGCGCGGTTGTCGGGGCTGTCGCCGCCGGATTGACGGCAGCAACCTGGGCACCACCTTGCAGGCGCTTGATCGAATTGCGGGCGAAGTCCGCAAACGTTCCATTCGGATAGGCCGACAGGTAGGATTCGTAATCGGCAACCGTGTCGCTCGATTTCGCTGCTTCCCAGATCAGTTTCTCGCGTTCCCAATCCAGGTTCGGCTGGGGCGTGGCCGCGGCTGCGGTGGCAGCATTGGTCACGGCCTGATTGGGCACAGGTGTCGTTGTCGCCGTGCTTCCGAGCGAAGCAACCTCGGTTCCGGCCGCCGGTGCGGCCTGCTTGTTCAGGAACACTTCGCCGATCAGCGATGCATTCACCCAGGGGCGCTGACGCTTTTCGGTCGCGTCATAGACGTCGCCGGTGACACGTGTCATCACGGTCTGGATTGATGCGTTCGGCGTATCGATGTGACGGATGAGAGCAGACGTGAACGGAGAGTTCTGACCTTCACCGTCGAGCGCGACATCGCCCGGGCTCGTCGCAAAGGCGATCACGGAGCCTTCGCCGCCGGTCTCCGCCACCTTGATTTCCGCAAGGCCCGTACCGAGGTTGCCGGAGCGGCTTGGTCCCATGCGCCGTGCGAGCGTGCGCGCCAGCGGATTGTCGCGGCATGCGTCAAGAAACACCATCTGAACCTTAACGTCCTTGGACATCTGGCGCATGATGAAGTCGACGGAAATGGTCTCGAAATCAAGCGACGTCTCGTCTTCTATCTTTGCGTCAATCGGAACCAGAAGGTTCTGACCGGCAACCTGCATGCCGTGGCCTGCGTAAAACAGAAGCGCGATTTCGGCACCGTAGGCTTTCTTCGCGAAATCCAGGACCGAGCGTCGCATGTCGGTATAGGTCTGATCCTGGCCAGCAACGACTTCGAAGCCAAGGCTCCGCAGCTTCGCGGCCATTTTTTCCGCGTCGTTGGAAGGGTTGGGTAGGGGAACCGTGTGTTCGTATGCACCGTTGCCAATGACAAGGGCAACGCGTTTTGCCAGTGCCGGTACAGTCCCAGCCAATAAGATTGCCAGCACGGCGATCATTCGTGTGAACATGTCCTGTCCTCTCGTAAGATCAATTTTGCCCGTCGGTTCGTCCGATCTTTATTTGAGGCCTGTTTCCATATCTTCTTAAACCTACCTCTGCGGCATTAATCGTTGTGTAATACGTGTCACAAGTATGCGTTTTAGTGAAATTGGTCTTAAAAAATGCCTGCCTGCCCGAGTACGAAGGTTTCAAGAAAACTCGAATTCGCGCAGTGATCATATCCAAACTCTTTTTGCGATTCCACTGCTCTCACAGTTGCTTCAACGATTTTTGTATCAACTTTTTGTCGTTGAGCGGCAAATGCGGGTATCGATACGCAAGGGTTGAAGACGAGCGGTTCGGGGAAGCGCAGCTATTCTGGTCTCATCGTGGAACAAGCGTGACGAAGATCACGCATGTTCCGTAGCGGATCTTGTTATGATGTGATGGTCCAGACGGTAAGTCCGAATTGCCGTCACTCGGCTCAAGCAGGAGCGCTTTCTTGATGGCTGGTCGTTCAGATATTCTTTCTCACATGAAAGCTTCACACATCGGCGTCTTCCGGACCGCGGCGAAGCTTTACAATGTCGCGATTCTGGTGAGGCGCACCAACACCGCGTCGCTGCAGCACATTGGAGAGACATATGCGGTGCCCAAGAGACTGGACTGCAAGGCGAAAACGGCGGATTTTGATGTCGCTCCAATCGGTGCCCGCTTGCCTGAAGCGAAACGCGGCATCATTGCCGGTCTCGTTGTCGATCCAAGTCTTTTCGGGGAAGGCGCATACAAGGACGGTAAATATGCAAAGGCGATGACTGCATGGCGCGAGTTCTCGGGCATGTTGCATCCCGACATGACCTCTCACGAAAAACAGAAGAGCTTTACCTACATTCCTCGGGGCGGTCAGTACTTTGTGGAACGCAACCCTGAAGATCCGTACTACGGCTGCGTGAAATTCACGTCGGGATCATTGATCACGGCTGGTAAATGCATCCACGGTGACTTTGATCTCTATGGCATCGTCGACATGGACGCACCGGACCGTATCGTCAGGGTGAAGGAACAAAGGCTTGGACAGATCCATGCGCGTTCGCCGAAGTTCGTCGATGTACAGAATTTCGTGAACAGCCGCATCGGCGTCAACATGATCCTGCACGGGTCCCAGGAAACCTACGCCTCCGATCACGAGGATGACGATCTCGATGTCTTCTTTCCAGATGGCAGGGTTGAATATGCCGGCCCGGCCGCAAGCGACCTTGCCGCATTTTATCAGCGCGAATTCCCGGGGCGGTTGTTGTTCGGCAGTGACGATCCGGCACAGGCTGTTGAAGGCCGCTACGTGTCGCCCACGCGCTGACGCGCCGATGAGTGCGTTTGGTGCCGAATGCGGTAACACTAGGGGAAAGTGGCACGCCCAACGGGACTCGAACCCGTGTTTCCGCCGTGAAAGGGCGGCGTCCTAGACCGCTAGACGATGGGCGCGCGGTCGACGCGGCTGCGTCGTGGGGAGGCTTATAGGCGGGAATGGACTTGCCCGCAAGAGCCTTTGCGACAATTTTTTGCAGGCCCGGAATTCCGGACCCGCAGATGTTGAAAGCCGGGTAAAATCACCACTCGCCGGTATTCGGCATGGACGCCCAGGGCTCTTTGATTTCAAGGGCTTCGCCCTTTTGAAGCAATTCAAAGGAAATGTTGTCCGGCGAACGAACGAAAGCCATGTGCCCATCGCGCGGCGGACGGTTTATGGTGACGCCCTTGGTCTGCAGGTTTTCACAGAAGGCGTAAATGTCGTCGACCTCGAAAGCCAGGTGACCGAAGTTGCGGCCGCCACTGTATTCTTCCGGATCCCAGTTGTAAGTCAGTTCGAGCAGCGGAGCCTTGTTCGCCTTCGCGGCATCGATATCTTCCCCACCGGCAAGGAAGATCAGGGAGAAGCGGCCCTTTTCGCTTTCATGACGGCGGATTTCCGTCATGCCCATCTTGTTGCAATAAAAGTCCAGGGACTCTTCAATGTCGGTTACACGAACCATCGTGTGCAGATATCGCATAGCTTGTCCTTTTCCTCGATCGAGGGATCTATCCAGGGGTGCCCGACCGGCTCATGACCTTTATCACTAGCCTTGCCGAAGCCAGAAACTTTGTAGCCGATTTTTTTCAGGATGACGGCCTTCGCATCGTCGCGTTGACCGGCGCGGGAATTTCGACTGAATCGGGCATCCCGGATTTCCGGTCCCCGGGAGGGATATGGTCCCAGCGCCAGCCGGTTCAATACCACGATTTCATTGCTTCGGAAAAAAGCCGCCTGGAGGACTGGGACCGCCGTTTCGAGATGGCCGACTTCTTTGAAGCGGCGACGCCGAACGCCGCTCACAGGGCTCTCACACGAATGGCTGAAACGGGGCAACTGAAATGCCTGATTACGCAGAATGTCGACGGCCTGCACCAAGCGGCAGGTTTTCCTGAGGACAGACTGATCGAAATACACGGCAATTCGACTTACGCCACGTGTCTGGATTGCGGCAGGCGGGCTGAACTTGCCGACCAGAGAAAAGACGTGGAAGAGAGGCGGTCGCCGTGCTGCACGGCTTGCGGCGGCGTGCTGAAAGCTGCGGTCATCAGTTTCGGCCAACAGATGCCGGAGGCAGAACTGGAAGCCGCCTTTGAGGCGGCGCAGGCTTGCGACGTCTTTCTCGCGATGGGAACATCGCTCGTGGTTCATCCTGCGGCCCAGTTGCCGGTAAATGCTGTTCGTTACCGCGCAGAACTGGTGATTCTCAATGGACAAGAAACGCCGCTTGATTCGCTGGCTTCTACTGTCATTCGAACGCCGCTGGCACAAACTTTTTCAGGTTTTTGCGAATAAATTGATCAAAACCTGTAAATGGTCTGTGGTTAGTTCCACAATTTCGCTTCTCGCTATAAGTCGCAATGTTATCCTTTTATTAGGAATCGGTCGTGAGGTGAGTCGCAAACTGCCCTCGGCCAAATGATGCGGACCAGAGACGGGACAATATCGCTATGGGGGTGAAAACCGCACGGGAACCCCGCGCGCTCGAGACGACGACAGAGGACGTTGCCGTCGACGTATTCGAGATTGCCGGAACAATAAAGTGGTTCGATGTGGGCAAGGGCTATGGCTTCATCGTACCCGACAGCGGAGACGGCGACATACTTCTTCATGTGACCTGTCTCAGGCGGGACGGTTACCAGACAGCCTACGAGGGCGCACGCGTTGTCTGCGAGGTGCTTGATCGACCGCGGGGCTTGCAGGCGTTTCGAATTCTGTCCATGGACGAGACGACGGCGACCCATCCCTCGCAGTTACCGCCCTCCAGAACCCATGTTCAGGTCGTGCCTGAAGGCGGCTTCGAAACGGCGACCGTCAAGTGGTTCAACCGGGTCAAGGGCTTCGGCTTCTTGACCCAGGGTGAGGGGACAGAGGACATCTTCATTCACATGGAGACGCTGCGCCGTTTCGGCATTACGGAACTGCGGCCCGGACAGGACGTCCAGGTGCGCTTCGGTCAAGGACCGAAAGGGCGTATGGCGGCTGAAATCCGGCCGATGGGAACCGGAACACATATCCCGGCCTCGCACTGACAAGACAACGCGAGAGCGCACTTTCCTTCCGGCCGGACTTGCTCCGGCCTTTTTGTTTGCCGAATGTCCGCAATCATGAGGCCGTTTCCGCAATGGTCACAGACCTGAATTTTAATTGACCGGCGGACCCGCGATGGCGACCCCGCCGATATGTAACTGAAACAAGGTGAAAATCAGTGTCCCGATTTTTCCGCTCAGCCGCCCAGGTGTTCGTTGCCTTGATCCTGGTCACGGGCCTGACCGCAGGTGCCCATGCGCAAGACGACGGCAAGCGGTTGCGCACCGAACCATTGACCGTTCAAGGCACCGGCCAGACGCACAGTTTCACCGTGGAAGTCGCTGTCACTGCGCCTGAACGTTCGCGCGGCCTGATGTTCCGCGAGGAAATGGCCGCTGACCATGGCATGCTGTTCATTTTCGAACAGGAAGGCGACCGCTATTTCTGGATGAAGAACACGCCGCTGCCGCTCGATATCATCTATATCGATGCTGCGGGCAAGATCGTCAGCATTGCCGCCGATACGACGCCGTTCTCCGAACAGACGATTCCCTCTGCTGCGCCCGCAAAGTACGTCCTGGAACTGAACGCCGGAACGTCGGCAGAGCTCGGCATCGGCGTCGGCGATACGGTTTCCAGCGAGTCGATGACGGGCGGGTGAATAACCGAGGACGCCGCCGTCAACAGACCTGGCGATTAAGGTTTTTCCGGTCTTGACGTTGTCTGCGAACCTCTGTACATCCCCCAAATCAACGGATCGGGGTATAGCGCAGCCTGGTAGCGCATCTGGTTTGGGACCAGAGGGTCGCAAGTTCGAATCTTGCTGCCCCGACCATTTTTCCCAAGAAGTGAGACAACGAAAACGACTGCATCACGGTCTGCGGATGCTTTGGTGTGCGTGATTGACACCACGTGGTCGTCGGCGCTGATTTGGCGGCACGGACACAGCCGCACTGGCGCTCCGCAGTCCGAAGCGAGCCGAGTAACGCCGCGTTACCCCTTGAAGAACACCGATGGATCCGGCGGCATTTCGTCAAAGGCCGGTATTTCTGATCCCTCAAGAACGCCGGGCAGGGCGCGGGAGGCATAGACATTCGCCCTGGGAACCACAAAACCTCCGTCGTCGATCGTGCCAGCGCGTCCGACCTTGATGGCCGGGCGGCCAGCACATGAAGGAGCGCAGAAACGCTTTCGCACTGCGCCATACAAGCAACCGATCAGGACTGGACGATCGGATGAGATCTGGCGACAACCAGCCGGACCGCTTGGAAACTTTTACTGTCAAACCCCCACCCTGGATGATGTTCAATCGCCAAGATCAGGCGTGTGGTACCAGTGCATAATTCCATCGCCAAATTTGTGGGGATGCTTATCAGCGACAAGCTATTGTTTTCAAAATGAACTGTGACTCATAAAGAGCCTATTGGCCTATTTTTGCCAATCGATGTTTTTGTCAAGCTTCCCTAAGGTTACTTATTGACATGCAAGCTAGAATTGTAGAACTTTTACTATGTGCGAAAATTGGACTTCGCACGCTCATTTTTTTGCGACTGGAGTGTTTTACAATGGTCAAATTAATCTCATTGGTCTTGGGTTTTATGATTATTCTGAGTGCAGGTGCTTTCGCCAATGATACCGAGATTGCTGCTAAATTTTCTGGCAAGAATCTTTCCGGTAATGGTGTCGATATGAACATAAACGCAGATGGTACCTTCACGGGAAAAGTAGGAAAAAACCTAGATCAAGATTTTGCCGGAACCTGGGAAATCAAGAACGGGCAATGGTGCCGTACAATTTCAACGCCTGATAGATTCAAGGGTTCTGCTTGCCAAGATCTTACTTTCAACGGAGATGGTACCGTTACTATTGATGGTAGACGCGGTCCCGCCAAATACGCGTTGAAGTAGTTCAGCCTGCATTCATCTTCAATCTAGTTTTCAGGGCGTGGCGAACACTGCGCCCTGAATTTGTTTGGGATAGAAAACCATAACTCGGCAGGAGCCAAGCCATTGATTGAACGGATTTTCTCGCCGAGTGTCTTCACGTCATCGGATTGGGTTTACGTAACCTCCGGTTTGGTCCTCAAGTAGGTTTGTTCTTAAGTTGCTGCACCAGCAGAAGACGGCAAAGAGCCAATAGAGAAAAGTTTCTCAATAGGAGCCGAATAGTGTCTCAGAAGGTTGCGGACTGGACAGCCCTTTTGAGGTCTCGCTAACATTGATAGGAACTGCGATAAAGGTTTGGGCTGTGATACTGCGGCCCGCTGATGCTATGTGAATTGCCGTTCCAGGGTGGGCGAAAAGTGATCTGACGCTCGTCTCCATTGTCTGGTTTCAGGAACCTGTCATGTTGTTCTGGCGGACATGGACGGCGGAAATCTCGACCGTTTCCCAGACATCCGCCGCCCGGAGCGGGTCGCCGGCAAAAAGCCCTTCGATCGAGGCGCGGTCCGGCGCATCCAGCAGGAAGAAGGAGCCGCGCATGGTCTCGCCGTCATCCTTTGTCAGCGGCCCGGAAAGCAGCACCCTGACGCCATGGCGGGCAGGGGCCTCACCGAGATAGGCACGGTGAAGATCGATGACTTGAAGGTGTTGGCGCAGGGCGTCAGGACGGTCTTTTGCAAAGACGACGAAATGCATGACGGTTCCTACTCAAAGACAAGGCTGAGCGCCGGGATGAAAGTTAGCAGCAAGGTGACAATCGTCATCATGACCACGAATGGAAATGTGCCGATGAAAATGTCACCGAGCGTTGTGCTGCTGTCCGATATCGTCGCCTTGACCACGTAGACAGTCAGTCCGAACGGGGGTGTTAGAAGGCCGATCTCCACGGCGATCACCGTGACGATGCCGAACCAGATGAGATCGCCGCCAAGCCCGGTCACGATGGGCAGTGACAGCGGCAGAAGGATCAGCATGATCGACGTGGAATCAAGGATCATGCCCATCACGATCACCAGCAGCAGATAGATCATCATGAAGCCCATCAGCCCGAGCCCGGCATCGGAAAACAGCAGGGTGATTTCCTGGGGGATCGTCGACAGCGTCAGCATGCGCGAATACATCGATGCGGCAATGATCAAAAGCAGGATCGAGACGGAAACGAGACCGGTGTCGACCAGCACCTTCCAGAACCGCGCCCAGGTCAGGCTGCCCTTGGCAACGGCAACGGCAATCGACGCCGCTGCACCTGCCGCACCAGCCTCCGTCGGCGTGAAAAACCCGGAATAGATGCCGCCGAGAACGATGATGACAAGCACCGTGATCGGGATCAGCTTGACGACGGCGGTGCCCCAGGTCTCGCCCTCGATCACGGCCGGGCGGTCGCTCTGCATCACCATTTTGGGCCGGAAACGCGCCATCAGGTAGATACCGACGCCGAAGACCAGCGCCAGCAGGATGCCCGGCACGATCGCGGCGAGGAAGAGGGCGCCGACGGACTGTTCCGCCAAAACGCCGTAGATGATCAGGAGCAGGCTCGGCGGGATCAGCATGCCGAGGACGGAAGAGCCGGCAACCACCCCGAGCGCAAAGCGGTTGTTGTAGCCGTTGGCCACCATCTGCGGCACTGCGACCCTTGAAAAGACCGCCGCTGATGCAATGGAAATGCCGGTAATGGACGCGAAGACGGCATTGGCGGCAACCGTCGCCATGCCGAGACCGCCCTTGATCTTCTGAAGCATCCATGCGGCGACCCGGTAGGCGTCGCGCCCGATATCTGCCGTGTCGACGATGAGCCCCATGAGCACGAACAGCGGCACGACACCAAAGAGATAGCGGTTGATGGCCCCGTCGGCGGCCAGCGCCAGCGAGCGCATGGCGACGTTCGGATTGTCGCGGATCAGCCAGATACCGAGAAAGCTGAGCAGGATAAGAACAACCGCGATATGCGCGCCGGAGAAAATCAGCATCAGCATGAAGAAGATGGCGGCGACCCCGATTTCAATCCGCCCGAGATCGGCATAGAACACGCCGTAGCCGAGCACCAGAAGCAGCGCGATGCCGATCAGGATCGGCAGTCCCTTCGGCGGCAGATCGACCGAATGGCGGACGGTGAGGGGTTCGACGCGCGAGGCGTTCAGGATTTCCTTCACATCCGTGAGCACCTGCGTTGCGAACGCGAGACAGGTCAGGATCGAACCGCCGAAAAGACAGGCCTTGATCGGCCAGACTGGCGCGGTGAAGACGCCCTGCGCGCCGAAAAACTCGTTCTCGACCCAGGCATCCACGAGCTTTGGCCAGGTCCCCCAGGCGATCAGGGCAAACACGAATATGCCCGCAAGATGAAAGAAAACCCGCATGACGGCGGCAGCAAAAGGCCTGTGTTCCTCGATGCTGCCGATCAGGATATCGGTGCGGGTCATGCGCCCGCTCATCACCGTGTGTCCCGCCTGCAGGAATACGATTGCTACGATGGAGTTGGCAACGATTTCCGCAACACCCTGAACGGGCGAATTGAAGAAGGTGCGGCCGATGATGTCGGAGCAGATCAGGAGCATCAGGCAGAAGATCCAGATCGAGGCGGCCGCACTGACGGCGCCGGTGAGCGAGGAAACCCCGTTCACCGTCCGGTCGGCGCCGTGGCGGAATTGTCTAGATGTGATCGCCACGGCGAACCCTCCCGTTACTTCTGGGTCCAGTCGATGCGCGGTTCAAGACCGGCATCGCGCACCTTGGCCATGTAGGCCTGAAGCACGTCTTCCGCGCCCTTCGACGCGTTGGCGTCAGCCCAGTCCTTGGCAAGGTTCGGCAGCCCGTCGGCCCAGGTGCTGACTTCTTCCGCCGGAAGCGTGGTCACGGTTGCACCGGCTTCCGGAAGTTTGGCCAGGAACGCTTCGTAGCGCGCCATGACTTCCTCGGCATGGGCGACGGTGTATTCCTCACCAAGCTCCGTCAGGACCTTGCGGACATCATCCGACAGTCCGTCCCAGACATCCTTGTTGATGCCGAGACCGCCGGTCATCTGCGCGCCGATCCCCACCAGCGTTACGTAAGGAGCAACTTCGTAGTGCTTGTTCGGAAAGGCGCCGGTCACGATGACGACCATGCCGTCGGCCACGCCGGTCTGGATCTGGTTGTAATAGGTCGGCAGTGCGCCATTCACCGGCACTGCGCCCAGATGCTTGATCCAGTTGGCAGACGGGCCGGGGGCCAGGATCTTGCGGCCTTCCAGGTCCTTCAGGGAGTTCACCGGAAAATTCGTCAGGAGATGGTAGGTTTCCACCCCGCTGGCTCCGAGGAAGACAACGTTCTGATCGTCCCATGCCTTTTGCAGTGCGGGCAGTTCACGGTGCAACTCGTTCATGATCTTCAGGGTCGCAACGAGATCATCGGAAACGAACGGTGTGAAATAGGTCATGTTCTGGAGCGGCATCTTGGAGCCTTCCCAGAGCGTGCCGACCCAGCCGGCATCGGTCAGACCGTCACCGACGGCTTCCAACGTGTCCTTGAAACCATAGAGCGATCCGCCATAGGCCTCCGTCCATTCGATGCGGTCTTCAGACCCCATTGCCTCGAGACGCTTGTTGGATTCGCCAACGACCAGCGTGGACAGTTGTCCCACCCAGGGCAGCACGGTTGGGTGGCTGGATGCCATGGTCAGGTTGTATGTTTCGGCCTGCGCCGGTGCCATGGCCGCTGCCGCGGCCAGGCTGAGTGCAGCTATCATGCGTTTCATCGTTGTTCCTCCCAAAAGTGCGGTCATCAGGCGACCGCGTGGCGTCCTGTCGAGAAATTCACCTCGACCGTGATCCGGCCCTCGTTGAGCAGCCAGGGCCGGATCGTGAAACTGCGTGCACCCGAGGAGTGCATCGGGTCCGTCTCGGCGATTTCTCGTGCGTGAGCGAGGCTGTCGGCGCGGATGATCACCATGCCTTCGCCGTTCCAGGTATGTTCGTCATCGGCCCAGAAGGGACCGGCTCCGAGCATGATGCCGCGTTGTTCCAGTTCGACCTGGAACTTCAGGTGTTCCTCGATGTTGTCCATCACCGGGCCCATGCCGTTGGTCGGGCTGGTGAACACGACGAAGAGTTGCTTCTGCAGCATCCCCGCCGAAGCTTTCAGGATGTCGTCCTTGGTAATGTGCGGGCCTGACATGGCATCCTCCTCCTAAAGCGTCTGGCAGACGTCGGCGTAGTCGAACCTGGGCAGGCGCCGGAATATTTTCGACGTGTCGGCGTACCCGAGATTCACCAGGAAATTCGATTTGATGGACGTCCCATGGAAGAACTCCTCGTCCACCTTCTTGTTGTCGAAACCGGACATGGCCCCGACATCGAGCCCGACGGCTCTTGCCGCGAGCATGAAATAAGCGCCCTGCAGCGTACCGTTCCTGAAGGCGTTGACCTGCGCCGCCGTCGAGTTGTTCCGGAAGATGTCCTGGGCGTTGGGATTGGGTGGGAACAGCTTCGGCAGTTCCTCCCAGAAGTTGAGGTCATAGGCGATGATCGCCGTTACGGGGGCGGTGCGCATCTTGGGCCTGTTGGCCTCCATCAGGCACGGCTCGAGCCTGTCCTTGGCATCTTCCGAACGTATGAACAGCACCCGCATGGGCTGTTGATTCATTGAGGTCGGGCCCATTTTCGCAATGTCATAGAGCGCGTGCAGCGTCTCTTCGGAAACATCGCGGTCCTGCCAGCCGTAGTGGGTTCGGGCCACGGTGAACAAGAGCTCGAGGGTTGTCGGGTCTGCCGCATGTTCCATTGCCTGAAAGGCGCGCGCGGCCTCCCGGGCTTCAACATGTGCGGCTTCGAAGGGATCGCTCATGGATTGGGTCCTGGCTGTTTCAGAGGGATTGCTGTGCAAGGCCGAGCAGTGCGCGGGCCTCGGATGGGGTGGCAACAGGCCGGTTGTTCGCCGCGCAGATCTCGGCCGTTCGCCTGACAAGCGCGGCATTCGACGGCGCGAGCCGGTCCCGGTCGAGGCGGATATTGTCCTCAAGGCCCGTCCGCGCATGACCACCGGCGGCAATCGACCATTCGTTCAGGGCGAGCTGGTTCGCACCGATACCGGCAGCGCACCATTCGGCATCCGGCATCAGGCGCTCGACCGTTTTCACGTAGTAGTCGAACACATCCTTGTCCGCGGGCATGGCGTTCTTCACGCCCATGACGAACTGGATATAAATGTCGCCCGGAATGCGGCCGTCCCGGTTCATTGCCGCTGCCTGGTGGATATGGCTGAGGTCGAACGCCTCGATCTCTGGCTTGACGTTGTGGGTCCGCATTTCCCTGGCAAGCCAGTCGACAAGGTCGGGTGCGTTTTCATAGACGCGGGTCGGAAAGTTGTTCGAGCCGACCGAAAGCGAGGCCATGTCGGGTTTGAGGGACAGCATGCCGCCGCGTTCCTTGCCCGCCCCGGATCTTCCCCCGGTTGAGAATTGGATGATCATGCCGGGACAGTGCGTTTCCAGTCCTTCCTTGAGGCGGGCGAATTTCTCCGGATCCGAACTCGGGGTCTGATCGTCGTTGCGCACATGCGCATGGCAGATCGTTGCCCCGGCCTCGAACGCCTCATGGGTGCTCTCGACCTGTTCGGAAACCGTGATCGGCACGGCCGGATTGTGCTCCTTGCGCGGCAGGGAGCCCGTGATCGCGACACAGATGATGCAGGGTTTGGACATCTTATGCCTTTTTCGGTGCCAGCACGAAGTCGAACTCCACGTCCCAGAAAGAGGGGCCGCTGAAGCCGGCTTCCCTGGTTTTTTCCGGATCTTCGACCTTGCGGAAATCCGCGATCAGGCTTTTCTTCACGCCAAACACGCTGTCAGAATCGATGTACTCGTCGTCCGGGTCGAAGATGTGTGTGGTGAGTTCGTCGTAGCCATCCTTGGAGACGATGTAGTGGAGGTGAGCCGGGCGGAACGGGTGCCGTCCAAGACGGTTCAGCATGTCGCCGACAGGACCATCCGCCGGGATGGAATAGTGTTTCGGCTTGACCGCCCGGAACCAGTACTTTCCATCCGCTCCGGTGCGGAACACGCCGCGCAGATTGAACTCCGGCTGGATGCCCTTCTGCTGCACGTCGTAGAAGCCTTCGTCATTGGCCTGCCAGACATCGATCTTGACCCCTTCCATCGGGTTGCCGTCGATATCCTTCACCATGCCGCGCACCAGAAGGTCTTCGCCTTTTTCGTCCAGGCATATGTTGTGGCCCATCTCGTATTCCGGCGCATCGCCCAAGTGGAACGGACCAAGGACCGTGTTTTCCGACGCTCCTGTCGGACGACGCGAGTTGACGGCGTCCACCAGCATGGAGACGCCGAGAACGTCCGATAGCAGGATGAACTCCTGGCGCCAGTCGTCGCATTTGTGCCCGGTTGCCGTCAGGAACTGGATGGCCTTGAACCATTCTTCCTGCGTCGGCTCGATCTCCTTGACCGCTTCGTGCAGCTTGCGCGTGACCACTTCCATGATTTCCTTCAGACGCGGGTCGCTGGCATTCTTGTTCCGGCCCGTGACAACTTCGGCGGAGTTTTCTTCAGTGAAATAACCAAGCTCATGAGCTTCCATGGGGCTCTCCTTAGCGTGCGAGAATTTTGGAAAAGACGCGGCGCAGATCACCGGCGGGATCGCTTGTCAGCCCCGTGCTGCGCCAGGCGACATGCTGATCCGGGCGCACAAGGACGCAGCCCTTGTCGCTGACCTCACGTGCCCGCGCCCAATCACCGGTATGATCGACATATTTCCGGCGCGGACCGATCACATGCACGACGACGTTGAGACCGAACTCCGCACCGGCGGATTTGGCAACTTCTTCCCAGGTTTCACCGCCGATGCCGGTGAAGACGGTGAAGGTTCCACTGCCGCACAGGTCGAGCGTAGAGAACTTGTCGCCGCTGTCGTGATCGAACAGCCAGCAATGGGGAATGCGGGCGCCTGGCCAGGTCGTTGCCTGATAGTGCAGTTCGGCATCGCGTTCGAAGGCCGGTTCCGGCTGACCGTCCGTTTCGACCGCAGTCGACTTGTAACGCTGATTCATTTCAACGCCATGGGCGTCGAACTCGTATTTCTTGAAGGCAATGGCCTTGCGGATCGCCTCACGCTGTGTCTCGGCGGCATCAGTGCTGTCGCAGCGGGCAACAAGGTTCTGCTGCATGATTTCCGGGTCGACGCCTTCGCCCATGCCGAGCGCCTCGAAGATCGGTCCAAATTCGGCAATCGACTGGTTGGCGCGAGTCACGATCTGCTTGGCCACGGGTGCCCGTTCGACGCTGTAGCTGTCCAGCAGTGCTTCGCCCGCCTGACCCTTCAGAACCGCGGCAAGCTTCCAAGCCAGGTTGAAACTGTCCTGGATGGAAGTGTTTGAACCAAGTCCGTTTGACGGTGGGTGCCGGTGCGCCGCATCGCCCATGATGAACACGCGGTCCTTGTGCATATGCGTCGCGTACATGTTGTTGACGGTCCATGTGTTCGCCGAGATCAGCTCGATCGTGAGATCGGGATCTCCGACAAGCTGACGGGCAACATCGGTCGCCATGGCTTCATCGACTTCCGGGGCCGGCTGGTTGATGTCGTAACCCCAGACGATCAGCCACTCGTTCCAGGGGCGCACCATCCTGACAAGACCCATACCGATGCCGCCGACATCCGCACCGGGCTGCATCACCCAGTAAAGAACGGACGGTCTATGGGCGACATATTTGGAAAGATCTGCCCTGAAGAGAATGTTCATCGAGCCGCCAACACCCATCTTGCCTTCAAATGGCAATCCGGCATGTTCGGCAACTAGGGAATTTCCGCCGTCCGCACCAACGAGATATATTGATCGGACAGTGAATTCCTTTCCCGAAAGTCGGTCGAGACAGGTGGTCGTCACACCCTCCGGGTCCTGTTCGTGGGAGAGGTACTCTGTCGACATGCGCGCCTGGGTTCCCCGCGAGCAGGCCGTTTTGAACAGAAGCGGCTCCATGAAGGTCTGCGGCAGGTCGTTCATCATCGTCGGCGAGGCCATCAGGTGTTCCGCCTTGGAGAGCGGGTGATTGCCCCAGCTTTTCATGCGCCCGATTTCTTCGCCTGCAAGGCTCTCGCAGAAGACATTCTCGCCCATGAGTTCCTGGTGCGCGGCGAAGAGGTATGCTTCGTCCTCGACCTCCCGTCCAAGATCCCTGAGGACCTCCATCGTTCGCTGGTTGGTGATGTGGGCGCGCGGCGTGTTGGCGAGCCAGCGATAACGGTTGATCGCCATGTTCTCGATGCCGTAGGTCGACAGAAGTGCCGCTGTCGCGGAGCCCGCCGGGCCAGTGCCGATGATCAGGACATCGGTGCTGAAATCAGCCATGTGCAATTCCTCCAAAATCGATCAGGACCGTGGATCCCAGAGACGCGCGTCGAAATCAGCCTCATAGGCCTTGCCGCCCGGGTAACTCACGAGTTCGAGCTGCATGCCCCAGGGCGCGAGGAAATAGACCCACGTCTCGCCGGCGGACGGGCCTTCGGTCATTTTCGTCGGCGCTCCCAGCACCGTGATGCCCTTGTTCTGCAGGTAGGCGACCGCGCCATCCATGTCGGTCGTGTAAAACGCCAGGTGATGCCCGCCGATGTCGGAATTGCGCGGCAGTTCGCTGTTCTGGTCCGGCGCGGTGTACTGGAAGACTTCCAGGTTGGCGCCGTTCGCGCAGCGCACGAGACGCATGGCCGGAATGGTCGCCTTTGGGTCGACATTCAGTTGATCCTGCATCCAGGTGCTGTCGCCACCTGAAAACGGGCCGAGTGGATAGAACGCCTGACAGCCGAGCGTGCCGGTGAAGAACGCAACGGCTTCTTCCAGGTCGGGGACCGTAAAACCGATATGGTCCATGCCCTTCATGCCGGGCAGGCCTTCGGCTGCCGCCACGGACCCGCTGGCGATCAGGCACAGGGCTGCAAGTGTTTTTTTCATTTCAACCTCCCGTTTTTTCGGTGGAGCCGCCGGAGAGCCTGCGGCGGATGGGAAAGAGTTCGATGCCGGTGCGGTCCGTGAAGAGGCCCCAGAGGCCGCGCGGCGCAAACAGCATGATGATGATGCCCAGCAGACCGAGAACCAGCAGGTACCAGGAGCCGTATCCGGACAGGGAGTTCTGCAGAGCGAAGTAAACGAGGACGCCGATGATCGGTCCCTCGATCGTGCCGATGCCGCCGATGACGACGATGAAGATCACGTAGGCGGTCCAGTCGAGCACCGAGAAGGCGGCATCGGGAGAAATCCTCGCCTTCTGCACGTAGATTAGCGCCCCGGCGAGACCCGTGATGAAGGCCGTGCTGAGATAGACGATCGTCTTCAGGCGCTGCGCGTCGACGCCGACGGAGCGCGCGGCATTCTGGTTGTCGCGCACGGCCGCAAGCCCGAGACCCTGACGCGAGCGCAGCAGCCGGTAGACGACACCAACCGTGGCGACTGCCAGAACAAGCGCAAGCCAGAACGTGATGACATCGGTTGCCGCGGAAGTCTTGAAGCCGAAGGTGTCCTTCAGGAAATCGAGGCCGAACATGTCACGGGTCGCGCTGCGAGGCAGGGACGTGCCCGTGCCGCCGCCAAGTGCCTTCCATTGCGCAACGGTAAGGCGCACGATCTCCGCGACCACCCAGGTTCCGATGGCGAAATAGGCGCCTTGCAGACGGAATGTGAAGAAAGCGGTCGGGATGGCGAGCAGGGCCGCAGCGATTCCTCCAAGGAGGATCGAGAGCAGTGGATCGAGGTCCAGAAGAATGACACCACCGAACATGGCGTAGGCACCAATGCCGACGAAGGCCTGCTGGCCGACGGAGACAAGGCCCGCATATCCGGCGAGCAGGTTCCAGCCCTGCGCCAGCACCAGCATGGTGAGAATGAAGAAGAGGTCCTGGATCAGGCTGCGCGAGGCATAGAAAGGAGCAAAGACCAGAACGATCACGAGGGCAGCTGCGAGACCAAGGAACATGGTCGACGTGCGTGTCCGGGTTTCAACGGTCCAAGCGGTTCGGGCGGACGTGGCCATGGCGTGTCTCCCTTAATCCACGGCCCGCGGAAACAATCCGCGTGGTCTGAGCAACAAGACGATGACGAAAGCGACGTGACCGGCAAGGATCTGCCATTCCGGGTTGATGGCGGCTCCGAGCGTCTGCGCGATGCCGATGATGATGCCACCGGCAAGCGTGCCCCAGAGCGAGCCGAGCCCGCCGATAATCACGGCCTCAAAGGCATAGATCAGGCGCGCCGGACCGATCGTCGGGTCGAAATTGGCACGGGTGCCGAGATAAAGCGCGGCAATGGTCACAACGACCATCGCGATACCGGTTGCCGTCGCAAAGATGTTTTGCGGACGGATGCCCATAAGGCTCGCTGTCACGGCATCGTCCGAAGTCGCCCGGAAGGCACGGCCAAGTGACGTGCTGTAGAAAAGCCTGTTGAGCGCCACAATCACCAAGACGGCAGACACGAAGGTCAGGAGCGGCATGACGCCGACATTGATGGGGCCAATTGCAAGCGACGCGGTTTCGAGCGGGCCGACGGAGAGGCGCTGACTGTCTGCCGAGAAACCTTCCAGAAGCGCGTTCTGGATCACGATCGACAGACCGAAAGTCACGAGAAGAGGCGGCAGGATATCGGGGCCGAGCGTCCGGTTGAGAACATGCATCTGCAGCAGCCAGCCGATACCGAAAAGAACCGGAGCCGAGATCAGGGCGGCCAGAAACGGATCGGTGCCAAGCAGGGTCACAAGCACCAGGATCAGGTAGGCGGCCATGACGATGAGATCCCCGTGGGCGAGGTTCACCAGCCGCATGATCCCGAAGACGAGGCTCAGTCCGGCGGCAAAGAGGGCATAGAGGCCGCCGAGCAGGACCCCTTGGACGATTGTGTCGACCCAGATCATGCGGTAGCTCCGAAATAGGCGTTGTGAATAGCGTCGCGACTGAGGTCGGCGGGAGCGCCTTCCAGCGTGATCCGGCCTTCCATCATGCAGTAAACGCGGTCGGCCACTTTCAGCGCCTGACCGATGTCCTGTTCCACCACCACAATGGACGTGCCGGTCTCCTTGATCTTCGGAAGCGCGGCGTAAATGTCCTTGATGATCACCGGCGCAAGACCAAGGCTGATTTCATCGCACAGGAGCACGCGCGGGTTGGACATCAGCGCCCGCCCGATCGCCACCATCTGTTGCTGTCCGCCGGAAAGGGCTGTCCCTGGGTTGAGCCTGCGTTCTTTCAGGACCGGGAACATGTCGTAGACGGTTTCCAGGGTCCATGTGCCGCCGGCCTTGCGGCCGTAGGCACCGATCAGAAGGTTTTCCTCGACGCTCAGCGAAGGGAAGAGTTTGCGTCCCTCTGGCACCATGGCGATGCCTTTTTTCACGATATCCGCCGCGTGGGTGGAACCGATCTGATCATCTTCGAACGTGATTGCCCCGGGCTGGTTGCTCAGGACGCCGGAGATCGAGCGCATCAGCGTGGTCTTTCCCGCCCCGTTCGCGCCGATGATCGCAACCGTTTCACCTTCCTCGAGCCGGATATCAACCCCGAAGAGCGCCTGGAAGTCGCCATAGTGGGCGGTCAGCTTGTCTGTTTGGAGCAACGCCATCACACATCGATCCCGAGATAGATTTCGCGCACTTCCTGCGAGTTCATGATGGCGTCCGGTTCGCCAATGCCGATCACCTTGCCGAAGTCGAGCACCAGAAGGCGTTCGGCCACCGATGTCAGGGCGTGGAGAACGTGCTCGATCCAGATGATCGACATGCCGCCCGAATGTATTTTCGTGATAGTCGCGACCAGCGCGTGACACTCGCCTTCGGTGAGACCGCCCGCGATCTCGTCGAGCAGAAGCACCTTGGGCCGGGTTGCCATGGCACGGGCCAATTCCAGGCGCTTGCGTTCCAGAAGGCTGAGCCGGCCGGCAACTTCGTTCGCCTTGCCGATCAGTCCCGTCTCGACAAGAATATCCGCGCATTCATCTGAAACGGCGCTTTCCGGCAGGCGATTGCCGAAGGCTCCGGCAACGATCAGGTTTTCGAACACGGTCAGCTTCTCGAAAGGCTGCGGGATCTGAAAGGTGCGTCCCAGGCCGCTGAGGCACCGTTCCATCGGCGGAACATTGGTTACGTTCCGGCCGAGAAAGTCGATCCGGCCCTCGTCAACCGGCAGATTGCCGGTGATGAGGTTGAACAGGGTCGATTTGCCGGCGCCGTTCGGTCCGATCACACCCAATGCCTCGCCTTCGGCGAGATCAAAGGTGATGTGTTGCGAAACGCGCAGCGCGCCAAAGGCTTTCGACACGTTGTTGAGTGCCAGGATCGTCATGGCTTCAGTCCCTCAAGCGGGCACGGACCCTAAGTCCGCACCAGCCGGTCTTCAGGTGATCGGTTCCATTTTTCCGCCGGTCGGAATCTCCGGCGCGGTCTGGTTGTCGGTGATGACCAGGTCGTAGCCACCTCTGTCCTTCAGGCGCCATTGGCCGCCGACCAGAGGTGTCTTTGCAACGTTCTTGGCCGCGAACGGAGGCAATCCTTTGCCGTCCCAGGCAATCGGACCGACGATGGTGTCGAGCTTTGTGGCGGCGATGACTTCCGAGACTTCGTCCGCGTCCGTCGGGTCACTGGCGCGTTTCATGACATCGGCCGCCAGTTCGAACAGCGCATGGACAAAGCCGATCGGCTGGGTCCAGGGCCGCCCCGTGGCTTCAGTAAAGCCCGACGCGAGCTGGGCGGAGCTGTCACCCGTCAGGGAGGACGAGAACGGATGTGTCGGGCTCCACCAGACTTCGGACGAGAGATTGTTGCCGGCATCGCCAAGGGCCTCGACGGCCTGGGGGAACAGAATCGCCTTGCCGATCGACGCAACCTTGGGCGCAAAACCCCGTTGTTTCGCCTGCGTCCAGAACGTCGTGAAATCCGGCGGGATCATCACGCCGGTGACGATGTCCGCATTCGCCTGTTTGAAGGCGTTGATCTGCGCGGTGAAATCGTCGGTCAGGTTCTGGTAGCGGCCGGGGTCGGTCAGGCCGTAGCCGAGTTTTTCAAGAACCGGCGGAAAGCCCACATTCGGATCGCCCCAGGCGTTGCCGTCACCATCGTTGGGGAAGAGACCGCCGACTTGCTTGTTGGTGTCGAGCTGTCCCCACATGTTGGTGAAGACCGCAATGACGTCCTCAAGGCCCCAGAAGAAGTGATAGGAGTAGTAGAACGGTTCCCAGCTACCCGGGTCGCCGGGGTTGCCTTGCTGCCCGATGAACCAGGGCTGCCAGGGAGCGACCGTCGAGATGCAGGGAATTTCTTCGCTCTCGCATGTCGTCGTGACGGGATTTGTGGTTTCAGGCGTAGAGGCCACAAGCATCAGGTTGATTTCATCATCGATGATCAACTCGCGGGCGACTTCGGCGGCACGGTTCGGGTTGGACTGGCTGTCCTTGACGATCACCTCGATGTTAAGGCCTTCGGCTTTCGCGGCGGCGTTGAAACCGCTGATGATGAAATTGTCGGCTTCTGCAAAGGCGGCGAGGGGACCGGTTTGCGGGCTCACGTAGCCGAGCTTGATCGGTGTCCCTTGCGCGCGGGCGGGCAGAGCCAGACCCGACGAGCCTGCAAGCGCGGCGGTTGCCGCAGTCGATTTCAGGAATGTGCGTCTATTCAACATGTTGGTTCCTCCCAGACCAGGTGGTCAGACTGCGGGCCGCGAGCCTTCCCAGGCGTCCTGCAGCAGATTGCGGATGGATTCGCGGTCGATCGGGCGCGGGTTCCAGTAAGGGTTCTCGGTGGCAATGTCGGCGGCGCGATCCAGATCGCCTTCGCTCAGCCCAAGGTCCCGGAGCGCCAGCGGCGCGCCGATTTGTGTCGAGAAGTCGAAGAGGCCTGCGCCGGGCGTCGCGCTGAAGAGATCGGCAATGGGCTGCAGCTGTTCGGGAACCGCGCCGGCATTGAAGCCGACCGTGTGCGGGAGCATGATCGCGTGGGTTTCCGCATGCGGCGCGTCGAAACTGCCTCCGAGCGTGTGGCAGATCTTATGATGAAGCGCCATGCCGACAGTACCGAGGACCGTGCCGCAGAGCCACGCACCATAGAGCGCTGCGGAGCGGGCCTCGGTATCTGCTGGGTCTGCCTTGAGCAAAGGCAGAGCTTCGCTGAACGCAGCCAGACCTTCGGCCGCCATCAGGCTGGAAACAGGATTGCGGTCCTGCGCGTAAAGGGCTTCAGCGGCATGGGCCATGGCATTCAGACCGCTGGTGATTGTCATCGAAAGCGGCAGACCGGTGGTCAACTCCGGGTCATAGATTACGACCTCAGGCAATATGCTGTCGCCGCGGATCGTCGTCTTGCGCCCGCCCTCCGTCTGGCCGAGGATCGGGGTCACTTCAGATCCGGCGTAAGTTGTCGGGATGACGATCTGGGGCAGGTCGGTCCGGTAGGCGATTGCTTTGCCGAGCCCGGTTGTGGAACCGCCGCCGAGCGAGACGACACTGTCTGCGCCGGACGTTCTGACGAGGTTCATAGCCTCCTCAGTGACATCGACGGGCGTGTGCATCGCCGCTTTCGCGAAAACACCGACGGCAAGAGCGCCAAGATCGTCGGCCAGCCGGGCGGCATCGTCTGCCTGATGCGGCGTGGACAGCACCAGGGCTTTCCGGCACCCGAGCTTTTCCACCCATGCCCCTGTTTCGGCGCGTTTTCCGGCTCCAAAAACGATATGGGCTGCGCTGCCCCGGTAGGTGAAGGCGCGGGTCATGCATCAGGCTCCTGTCTGGTCGGGTTCAGGTAGAAGTCAATCTCCAGCATCAGCGGCGCGTCCGATCCGCCCTTGGAATCCTTGAAGCATGCGACGAGGCCGGGCTTGACGCTGAAAAGCGGGTCCTTGCCGAGGTTCGGGTCTTCCCTGTCGAAGATCTGTGTCGTCAGGGTCTCGAAACCGGTGGCCGTTACCTGGAAATGGACATGGGCCGGCCGGCAAAGCGGCGCGCCGAGTTTTGCAAGCAGATCGCCGAGCGGGCCGTCCTTCGGCACTTCGTAGCCGGATGGGCGGATTGTGCGGTAGGAAACGCGGCCAGTTTCGTCCGAAACGAAATGTCCGCGCAGATTTTGCTCTGGCTGCAGATCAGGCTGCTGGTTTTCGTAGTACCCTTCGGCATTCGCCTGCCAGGTTTCGACACGTGCACCGGAAACAGGACGGTCGTCGAGATCCCTGAGGTGAAGGGTGACGTCAACCGGTGTTCCTGCGCGATCCAGGGAGATGTTTTCGCCGTGTTGCATGAGCGGCACGTCCGCCCGGTAGAACGGCCCGCGCATTGTGTTTGGCGTTGCCCTTTCGGGCCGATCCGAGTTGAGCGCATCGACAAGCGTGGACATGCCGAGAAGGTCGGATACCAGAACCCATTCCTGGCGCCGGTCGTCGCACAGATGGCCGACTTCGGTCAGGAACGCGATTGCCGCACGCCAGTCCTTGAGGCTTGGCCGTGTTTCCCGGACAACCGCGTGAAGATGTTCGGCGATCTTGCTGAGCACCAGGGCAAGCCGTTCATCCGAAGCCGTGTCGAGCCGCTCGGCAAAGAGCCGGTCGGACGTTTCCGTCTTGAAATAGGCGATGTCGGACATGCCGGCCATGGTTCCTCCCAACGGTCATTTCCTGACCTCTGGGAAAGGTTATCTGCCGGAACAGTGCAGTTGATGATTTCTAATGCGAAGTTTATAACATATTGCTATGAAGTTAGATGAGCGACATCTGATCCAGCTTGCCGCGGTCGTTCAGACCGGCAGCGTGACGGAGGGGGCCGAACTGCTCGGCATGACCCAACCGGCGGTGTCACGCACCCTGTCTTCGTTCGAAAAGCGACTTGGCGAACCGCTCTTCCAGAAGGGGCAAAGGCCGCTTTTGCCGACCCCGCTGGGACAGGCCCTGGCCGATCAGGGAATGGTGATGTTGGCGGCCTCGCGCAAGGCGTCGGAGACGGTTCGGAATTTTCAGGAAGGCAAGGCGGGGACTGTGCGGGTTGGCGGAACCCCGTTCTTCATGGATGCGCTGATTTCCAGCATGACCGCGGATTTCCAGAACACCTACCCGGAAATCCGGGTCGACCAGAGTTACGGTTATGTCCGGGATCTGCGCGAAGCGGTTCATGCGGACAGGATCGATCTCGCGATCTGCCCGATTGACATTCTGGGGGAGGGATCCGGTCTTGTGTTCGACGAAATCCTGCCCGGCCGGAACGTCGTTGCCTGCAGCGCCTTGCATCCGCTTCTGGGCAGTCGCAGGACCGGAGCCCAGGAACTGCTCGAATATCCCTGGATTGCCCCGCCACCCGGCAGTCCGCTCTACGCGGACCTTCACTCCATCCTGCTTTCGCTCGGAGCCACCGAAATCAAGGTCCGGTACTCGGGCGGGTCGCTTGCCAGCGTCATCAACTACATGACCCGAACCAATGCCCTGACCGTGCTGCCGCACAGTGTGGTCTTTGCTTACCGGAAGGAGCGGTCAATGACCGCTTTGCCGTTCCAGATCCCGCACCCTGACAGGGCGCTCGGAATCCTGCGCTTGGCCAACGCGCCATACCTGCCCGCCGTCGACAAATACGCACAGCACGTCGCGAAAAGCTTCGAAAACCTGCGGCACCTGATCAAGCGGCACGAAGATGCCGTTGTCTGGGGCGGTTGACCGTGGTCGCCGCCATCGCCGTCCTCGGTCCGTGGCAAGTCTGCGAATGTTCTTCAAGGAGCCGGAACAAATCAACCAGCCAAGCGGCAAAGCGAGGTGCCTCCTTCCGTCGCAGACACACGGTCAGTGAAGTCTTTGTCTGTGACACAAACGTGTTTTCTAGTCAGCGTTCAGCGTGTAGTGCGGGTCATGATCAGAACAATCATTGTGACTGCCAGTCATGTCAGAGGGCTTGGTTATGCTGCAGTCGTAACTCCAGGAAAACGTGCTGTTTTTGGCTTCCCAGTTGAATGTTACGCTCTCTGTATTGGCGTTATCCGCCGTATAAGAGGCATACATCTTCGGATGATTTGCCTTGTGCATATTGTAGTGAAACTCGATCTGCCCGGTCTGGCCTGACGGAATGGTAGATGAGTATTCCTTTACACTGGTCTGGTGACGCTCCATCACAAGGTTCGAAAGTTTCCACGGTGTCTTGTTGATAATGTGAATGGTGATTGTTCTGCTGTCATCAGCTATTGCGGATACGGGCAGGACAGACACAGCCGCGACGGCGGCAATCAGGGGAATTCTGAGCATGGGACACACCTCGTTAATGGAACACACGAGGATCAGATTATGAGAATAAACAACGCGTGAAAATTGTCAAATTAGATAATGCAATTTAAGAGAGAATTTACGCTCTCAGGTGCAGAAAAACTGAGTGTTTGCTGTTGGTTGACCCACTTTTCACGCAAGAGAATGATATGAATGGACTTGGATCGATAAAGGTCCGGCAACTCGAACAAAAGAGCCTTTCAATTCATGTCCAGCGATCCGGGAAAAAGAACATTCAATCCGCCATCGGTGCGCACGCCCTTCGGCGCCTATAATCACGGCCTCTGCGTGCCGCCGGGGGCGAGCCTGTTGGTGACATCGGGACAGCTCGGCATCAGACCGGATGATACAATTCCGGCGGACGTCACCGCGCAGGCCAAGATCTGCTTTGAAGCCATTGGTGCGATACTGCACGAAGCGGGCATGAGCTTTGAAGACGTCATCCGGATCTCGGGTTTCGTCACCCGGCGTGAGGATTTCGCCGACTACATGGCAGTCAGGGACCGGTACACCGGATCGATCAAGCCTGTCTCAACGCTTCTGGTCGTTGGCGGTTTTACCCGTGCAAAATTCCTGGTTGAGGTGGAGGTCACGGCCGCGAAGGTCTTCTAAAGAACGTTCGCGGCCCGGTCGCACAAGACGGTCAGGAACAGTCGGCCTCAGAAACGCTCCATTTCCGCACCGACCTTGTTCAGAAAGGCTGAGGTCGTTTCCGGCGTGCAGTTGTTCATGTCGTAATGTGCGAGATATTTCACCGGCGCACCGATCTTGATCTGGGCACGGATCACGCGCTTGACGATCTTGCGTGGTGGGTCGCCGACGAGCAGCGCACGCCATCGGCTGCCGCCATAGGTCATCACGGCGCCAAGCTTCTGGATATGGCGCAAGGTTGGTGTCAGCTTGCCGTCTTCCAGATCGAAGGAAACGCCCGGCAGCCAGACCCTGTCGAAATAGCCTTTCAGGATCGCGGGAAAACCGAAGTTCCAGACAGGCGTACACAGGACAAGCCCCTCACAGGCCAGCAGCCGCTCGCAATAACCGTCGACGAGTTTTCGGTTGTCTGGAACCGTGTGATAGACGTCCCGGTCATGGGCGGACAGGACTGGATCGAAGCCTTCTTCGTAGAGATTGCACCGGTCGATCTCGTGCCCTGCCTTTTCCAGGCTTTCGCATGTCTTGTGATAGAGGGCGCGGCCGAAGCTCGCCTCCTGCGGATGGGAGTGAAGGACCAGAACGCGCATCAGCTCACGCCTCTGCGAAGGACTGGAGGCCGGGGAAGAGGTAGGTTCCACCGGCATCAAAATCGAAATCCGGGTTCTCCCACGCGATCATCTTGCCCGGATTGAGCAGGCCTTTCGGGTCGGTTTCCTTCTTGAAATCCAGTTGCACCTGATCCGTGCGCTTCATGCCGCCTTCTTCCAGCGTGTACCTGTGCGGATTGAAGACCGGGCACCCGTTTTCCTCGTGCAGGCGGATGATCTCGTCGAGCCGTTCTTCGGTGGTGAAGCGGATCAGCGGCAGGCCCGAGCATTGCACCTGACCGTCAAACCGCAGAAACTCCAGGTGGCCGAAGATCTCACCGGGAAACATCTCCGTCGTCTTCTGAACGAGCTCCACGTGGTTCGGGCCCGGATACTGCGTTTGCAGATAGGTGAACGAATTGTCGAACTTGAGCGCGCGCAACGTTGTGTGGTTCCAACAAAGCTCGTAGGCGTGGGGAATACCTTTCATGCTTTCCACATCGTCAGAGCGGAACCGAAGGCTTCCATTCATCCGGTCGGCAAGCGCCAGGACGGCAGACATGGACTGCGGAGCGACCATGAGCACCGTGACCGCTTCACCTTCTTTCAGCCAGGGCTTGTGCCGCGTGAAGTAGTCAAACGGGATCGGAGCGGCTATCGGGGCGACTTCCTTAAGGAGAAGGCCGTTGCTGCGCGCGAGCCTGTCGGAAAAGACGACCGCATCCATGAACGTGTCGTGACCGACGATCACGTCAACCCAGTCATAGGCCGTGGTCAGGGGCATTTCGACTTCGGTGATGATGCCGTTTGTGCCGTATGCGTGGCTGACCTTTTGCAGGTCCCAGGTGGACAGCTCGATCACGCGCGGTTCGGCTTCCATCGTGACAATACGCAGCCGCAGGATATTGCCGAGGTCGCGCAGTCCGCCCCAGTGGATGGAGCCGACCCCGCCGGAGCCGCCGGCAATGAACCCGCCGATTGTCGCCGTTTGTGCCGTGGAGGGATGAAACCGGAGTTCCTGGCCTGAATGCTCCTTTGTCTGTGCGTCCAGTTTGGCCATCACGATACCGGGTCCGCAGACGACGCGCCCCGGCGCGATTTCCTTGACTTCATCCATGCGCGACATATCGAGCACAATGCCGCCCGAAAGCGGCATGGCCTGGCCGTAATTGCCCGTGCCCGTTCCACGGGGTGTGACCGGAACACCATGCGCAAAGGCCGTCTTGAGGACCCGGATTACCTCGTCTTCGTTCTTCGGCGAGACGAGGAGATCACCGGTAACGTTATCGAGCTGGCGTTTCAGAATGGGGGAATACCAGTAGAAATCCCGGCTTTTCGCCTGAACGAGGCGCGGGTTGTCTTCCATCGCCACACCGTCGAGTTCAGCCTTGATCTGTTCGTAATCGGCCATCGTCAGCCTCTCATCAGTGGGTCAAGTTCACGATAATCCGGCAGACGGCGGTCGATGCCCATGCCATTCCGCATCACGATGCGGTCCGCCTGCGGACGGGATAGAAATTCGCTCCAGGTTCTGGCGTTGAAGATCACCAGATCGGCCACGCAGCCCTCTGCGATGCGGCCGAACTCCGGCTCATTGAGGATATCCGCGGGAACCCGTGTTACAAGTTTGGCCGCATCATCAAGCGGGTGGTCTAGATGAGCGATCCTGACCGCCTCGCGGAACACCTCCACCATGTCGAGATCGCCGTAGGCGTAAAACGGATCGCGCGTGTTGTCCGAGGCAACCGCCACCGGAATGTCAGCTTCCATGAGTTCATGCAAGAGCGTGATCCCGCGCGAGCGCGGCGTCTGGCTCGCCTGCCGGTCCTGCAGATACATGTTGCACATTGGCAGGGAGACGACCGACAGTCCGGTTCTGTTGACCTTCTCGATGGTTGCTTTTGCCGTGTCTTCATCCTGCTGTGCGAGTGAACAACAGTGGCCGACCGTAACCGCGCCTTCGAAACCGTTGCGCTGTTTCGCCTCGGTGATCTGAGCGAGCGTGAGAACGCTGGCATCCTGTGTTTCATCAACGTGCAAATCGACATCCAGTCCCTTGTCAGCCGCGGCCTGAAACAGTCGGTCGAGACGGATCTCGAGATCGGGCATCGGATAGGTGACACCACCGAGCAGCGCACCATGTTCGGCAACGACATTCACCAGGTCCGTGAAATAGGCGTCGTCGTCGATTGCATCGATGGGGAAGAGGGCAACCGCCTGAAGCTTGATACGATCGCTCCAGCGCGCACGCATGTCCGAGAACACCTCGAACGAGATCCGGTGTTGTGGCGCGAGGCTGTCGATATGGGTTCTCAGAAGGTTTGTTCCGTGGGCATGGGCGCAGCGCAGGGAGAAGTCCATGCGGGTTTCGACATCTTTTGCATGCCAGTTCGCCTTCGTGTCTGCTCTCACTGCAGTGAGAGCGCCCTCGAAGTCGCCGGTCGGGTTGGGTTGCCGGTCCCAGATATGGCCCTTGTCGATATGCGTGTGCATGTCCACGAAGCAGGGCCAGACCATCCGGTCTTCAAGATCCACGCTCTCGATATCCGGCGGGGCTGTCCCAGGGGTCAGAACGGCTTCAATCCTGCCATCGGAAACAACAAGGTCGGCCATGCAAAGCCCGTGTTTCTCCGAAGTCAAACTCTCTGGAGCAAGCACGCTGGGAAGCGTCGCGCTGAGCAGGGCAAACCTGGGTCCCTTGGGAAGATCAAGCTGCATCAGTTTTCCCGTTTCAGGCTGCTTTCATGCCAGCGATGCAAGGTCCACCAGGAAATGAACGAGGTGAGCGCAAAGATCAGGACACCGAGGCTGGCAAGAAGGAAAAGAGACGCGAACAAGCGTGAGATATTCAGGCGGAACTGCGATTCAAGGAGCCGAAAGGCGAGGCCCGAACCGGCCCCGGCCGACCCCGCGGCAAACTCTGCAACGACTGCAGCGATCAGGGCGAGCCCACCACCGATCCTGAGACCGGTCATGAAGTAGGGCAGGCACGAAGGCAGCTTGAGGTAGATCAGCGTTTGCCAACGCGTCGCACCGTAGAGCTCATAAAGATTGAGCAGGTTGTGATCGACGCTTTTCAGCCCCTGAACCATGTTGGAGAGAATGGGGAAGAACGCGACCACGAAGGCGCAGATCAGAAGTGCGGCCTGTGTTGTCGGGGCATAGATCAGGATCAGCGGAGCAATGGCGATGATCGGCGTGACCTGCAGGATAACCATGATGGGATAAAGGGCCGTTTCGATCCAGCGCGACTGAACCAGCAGGATCGCCATGCCGCCGCCGCCGATCAGGGCGAGCGCCAGCGACATGAGCGTAATCTTCGTTGTCACCCAGAGCGCGGGCAGAAGGATGTGCCAATCGTTGACAAGAGAGTTCACGACCAGCCAGGGGCCGGGCAGGATGTAGTGCGGGATTTCGTTGACGGTCACAACAACGTGCCAAAGCACGATCAGGGATGCGATCACGCCAAGCGGAATGCAGATCGTGAGCAGGCGCTCGCGGCGTTTTTGAGCTGCCGCTGTTTCTTGCGTCGGCAACTGAACGGCGGCAGGCCGTGCGTCACCTCGGGAGATGCTGTCCATATCGTTCGTCGCGTCACCTGTTTCGGCGCTCACCCGCAACTTGTCGACCGGGATTGTCATGCGTGTTCTTCGCCCCCCATTGCGTCGGACAATCTGGCAGAGACCTCGGAGCAGGCCTGGCGGTATTCTTCCGAGGTCCGGTAGTGGCTGTCCCGCTCCAGGCTTGTGTGCAGCGGGAAGTCGGAATCGACCCGGCCCGGGCGAGCCTTCATGACGACGATCCGATTGGCAAGGTAGGCGGATTCGAACACCGAATGCGTGACGAAAACGACCGTGATCCCCGTTGACTTCCAGAGCGCAAGCACATCGTCGTTGAGTTTCTGGCGGGTGATCTCGTCGAGGGCGGCGAAAGGTTCGTCCATGAGAAGAAGCTTGGGCTCCGTGACAAGCGCGCGTGCAATCGAGACCCGCATCTTCATCCCGCCGGACAACTCCCTTGGATAGGCCTGCTCGAAGTCGGCAAGCCCGACACTTTCCAATGCCGACATGATACGGTCACGAGCCGCTTTTTTCGATACCCCCTTCAAACGCATCGGCAGGTAGACATTGCCGAAGACAGTCTGCCAGGGCATCAGGGTCGGTTCCTGAAAAACGAAGCTGATATCGCCGTCAGGCAGGCCGCGCGAGTTGATCCGGAAACTCGGCCAGTCGATGGTCCCCTCAGAAATGCCGCCAAGGCCCGCGATGATCCTCAAGGCGGTTGACTTGCCGCAACCGGACGGGCCGAGCAGGCTTATGAATTCGCCCGGCATGACCGTCATCGTCATGTCCGAAAGGGCAACGGTGCCGTTGGAGAAGACCTTGGTGACGTTCTTCATCTCGACAAGAGCGCGAGATGATGTGAGGTCAGCAGTCGGTTGCAGGTGCGATTCTGAGCTGCCTTGTTCGGCTATGACCATGTTGAACTCTGGAAAGTGTGAGCGCCGCCCCGCACGGGTTCGCGCGGAGCGGGAATAAATCCGGTTCGACCTTACTTCTTCAGGTCGAGCCCAACCCCCTTACAGACGAACTCAAGAGTATATGACTGCGTGTAGTCAAGGGAAGCATCCACAACGCCGATCGAAGAGAGCGTGTCGAAGAAGGTCTTGTAATGCGCGTCGGTCATGCACCCGATGCCATTTTCAAGCGTATCGCCCGAATCCACGATGCCGTACTCCTTCATCTTGGCGAGGGAATAGGCGAGCTGCCCGTCTGTCATTTCGGGGTTGTCTTTCTTGATCAGCTCGTTTGCGGCAGCATTGTCGCCGTAAAGATAGTTGTACCAGCCTTCGATGGACGCATCGACGAAACGCTGAACCAGATCCGGGTTCTCATCGACGAGCGCCTTGGACGTCGTGATCATCGTGGAGTAGGGCGTCCAGCCTTCATCGGCGAGAAGGAACACCTTGGGTGTCCAGCCGGCCTGTTTCTCGATCTCGTAGGGCTCGGACGTCAGGTAGCCCTGTTGCGCAGATTTCGGATCGACGATGAACGGTGCCGGATTGAAGGTGTAGGGCTTGTATTGCGCATCGGTGAATCCGTCGAAATTCTTCTTCATCCACTCGAAGTATGTGACGTAACCGTCCTTGCCCATGAAGATGGTTTCGAGTTTCGTCAGGTCGGTGAATTTCTCGATCCCCTGATCCGGGTGCGCCGTCAGGATCTGCGGGTCCTTCTGGAACATGCTGGCGACGTTGATGAAAGGGATGCCTTCCTTAACGTAGTCGAACCCCTTGAGCGCTCCACCCATGTAGAAGTCGATCTTGCCGGAGATCAGGAGGGCGTCATTGGCAGCCTGCGGGCCGCCGGGCGCGATGGTGACCTTCAGGCCGTATTTTTCGTAGGTGCCGTCGGCAACCGACTGATAGAAGCCGCCATGCTCCGCCTGTGCGAGCCAGTTGGTGCCGTAGGTAACTTCGTCCAGTGCGAATGCCGGGGCAGTCGCGGTTCCAGCCAAGAGAACAGTTGCAAGAAGCGTCCTTGCAGACGGGAAAACGGTCATTTCATACCCTCCAATAAAGCAAATCTGCCGCGTAACCGCACTTTTCGACAATATTTGAGCCCTTGAAGTGCACGTTGAAAAGCATCAAAATTCGCCTGCAGCGATGACTATTAGTCATCACCAAAAATGAGTGGCGATGATTTGTGCTTCATGCACAAAAAGGAGGCGATTGTTGACGCAGCTACATTCCCGCAAACTTCAGTATCTTGACGAGATCGCCCGGTCCGGTTCGATCCGGAAAGCTGCCGACCGGCTTAATGTCTCTTCCTCGGCAATCAACCGCCAGATCCTTTCGTTGGAAGAAGAATTCGGTGTGCCGCTATTTGAACGACTGCCCCGTGGCCTTCGTCTCACCGCCGCCGGGGAACTGTGCATCGAACATGTCCGCGACGTCCTGAAAGACTTCTCCAAACTTGAAACCCGCATCAGGGCACTCAAGATGCCCCAGGCCGGGCGCATATCGCTGGTCACGACAGTCGGGCTTGCGTCCGGCCCGCTGCCGGAGATTATCGGGCGGTTTATCGAACAGAACCCGAGGGTTCACATCAAGCTGCGCAGCGATGGCGGCACAACGACGGTCAACCCGGTCCTGACGGGCGATGTGGACATCGGGCTGGGGTTCAACATTGCGGCGATGCCGGGCATTCGCACGCTTGCGACTTTCGATATTCCGATCGGCGCGGTCGTGCCGCCGGAGCACAAGCTTGCCGAAAGCACGGGTCCCGTCGATCTCGTCGACCTTGTGCAGGAGCGCATGGTTCTGGCGCAATCCGGAACCAGCCTCAGGGACGTGATAAACCTTGTTTTGTCCTCGGTTCCGGTTCCGGTCGAACCGGTCCTTGAAACAAACTCGTCTGAAACGGTCCGCCAGCTTGTGCGCAGGGGAATTGGCATCAGCCTGCTGAATCCGCTTGACGTGGTTGCCGAGTGCCGCCGCGGTGAACTTGTTTTCCGCCCGCTCGCCGCCATGCAGACGCATCATCAGCCCATGAAGCTGTTTACCCGGGCGAGGGCCTCGATGGACGCATCAACGAGCCTCTTTATCGAGTTCCTGTTGAAGGAACTCGGCGCGCTGGTGGCGGACCTGCAGAAAGATGGAAATCTGCCGGCACAAAGGGGTTCATTCGGGCCGATAAAGACCTGAAAGCGGGTATGCGACGAAGTCTTTCAGCATGTCGATGAAACCGGACACCTGGTAAGCGCAGATGGCGGAGCCCTTGTCTGCCGTCGCGTTGGAGGCATCTCCGACGACACCTGCCGGATTGAGATCGTGCGCAATCCATGCCAAGGCATGCGGCGGTGTCGGCTGGATGTATTTCGAGGCTTTCTTCATGTCCTCGGCCCTGGACCGGAAGTTCTCGGCGTATTCCATCCGCACGAGGTCGGGACGGAAATGCAGCATCAACGAGGTTTCGACATCGCCGCCATGAATACCGAAGCGGGACTCGTGCTCGGAGATCATGCCTTCAGGATGTCCGAAACGGCTCCAGTGGGTCACCAGAACCGCCATGTCGAAGCGCACGCGAAGTTCTCGGGAAACGATACTGATAATGTCCGTGTTACCGCCATGCGAGTTCACGACGACCATTTTTCGAATGCCGGCCTCGCACACCTTTTCGCCGATCGCAGTCCAGGCCGGTATCAGGAGGTCCGCGCCTAAGGAAAGTGTTCCGGGACCGTATTTGTGTTCGTTGGCCTTGCCGATTTCCTGGACCGGCAGTACCAGAACATCCAGTTCGTCGGGCAGTTGCCGGCGCGTTTCATCCAGCATTCCGCGTGCGATCGAAACATCCGTTGAGATCGGCAGATGCGGCCCGTGCTGCTCGGTTGATGCTGTCGGAAGAATTGCGATGACACGTTCAGGGTCAAGGTTGGCAAAGTCGGACGCGTTCAGTTCGTTCCAGTAAAAACACTTGGCCATCTGCGTTACCTCAAATCACCTAAACACTCTCCATGATTGAGGTATGAAAATAGGCGCAGCATGAGAAGCATCATTATGTCTACGGGATGCTGCCTTTTTGCGGACGCTGAGCGTGTTTGGATGCGGTGTGCATTGCGGCGTGCGGACCGGATGACACGCGCAATCACGGGACGCGCGGACTGAGCTCCTGTATCCTTCAGCTGCATCCAGACGCTTGCGCTTTCTTGCCCGAATCTTGGCATTACCCAAAGGTAGGCGTTGCGTTACTCAGGGAAATTGGCTGATCGTGTCAGGATTGCCAGTTGTTAACGGGCATGGTTAAATGAAGTGCCGTAACGGGAACTGTTTCAAGAATGGAATGTTCAATTTTGAGATTTGCTTTGCCCATTAAGTAATCTCATTAATGAAAGTTTTTGCAGGTCGCGAGATTTCGCTCGCGCAACATATTGAAAAAGAACGAAAAAATACAAAACCAAAAGTCCAGTCGATTCTGGCAAAAGAATTGCAGTTCAGTCCTCACGAAAGAACCGGAGGAGATTTTTTATGCTTTCCCATACCGAGTTTACATCATATGAAAGCCGGTCATTGTCCAGCGGTGAAGATGTCTTCGTTTTTGACCTAGCGGCGCTGGTCCCAGGAACCTGCTGCCAGATCGATCATGACTTTGCCGTTTATCTTCGCACCTTTGCAAACGCGAAGCCGTGTTACCTCCTGACGAGCGTCTCGTACAACGAACTGATGGCGCGCCTTCCAACCAGCGTCAGAAAAGCATTCAGGGGTGTTTTTGCGTCTTCCGGTGCCGAGCTCTGGAGCAGCGATGAGGCGGTCGAACGCGTCGAACACACGTTCTCCGATGATCTTTACGAGTACCTTGTGAAGGTCGTTCAAAACAGCGCTTACCCTGCCAAGGATGCGCCGCTGATAGAGAACGGTCCGGCGACACTGAGGGTTTGTCTTGCCGGTACGAAGGCCTCGATTGGGCAGCTGAGCACCTATCTCACCTGGGAAACCGAGCATCGCGAACTGCCTTTGATCGTCAACGAACTGAAATCGAAGTTTCCTGACCACGATGTGCACCAGGACAGCGATACAAGTCTGCTGGTTGCGCCCGTTACGATGTCAACGTCGCGCATTCATCGTCACATCACATCCGAGCACTCGAATGCGCGGGTTATTTCCTGTATGTCCCGGCGTTCGGCAAACGGCTTCGCCGAACCGTTTTGCAATGCGCTTTCAGAATCTGATCTCGTCACCGAAGTCGGCGGTCCGAGCGATCTGAGTCAGCTCATGAGCTACGAAATGCGCCGAAGAGTGACCAACGGACTGCTTGCTGCCGAGTAGAGCCTGCAAAGCGTCGCACGCCTGCGGCATCAGCGATTTCATTTATAACCCCGGGCCGGCATGCCCGGGGTTATTTGTGCCGTTCGCAATCGGTGTACTTCAAAGATCAATCGGGGACTTGCTGCGCGAGTGCATATGACCAGCAAGATGAAGAGCCTGTCCTCTTGTCAGGGCGTGCTCGAGATGGAAGGCTGTCGGTTCATGGGAAGGGAGGCCGCATGGATCACTGGGTAGCCCAGGCCGTTGGAAAGATCACGGCAGACGCGCATCGTTCGGCGGATACGCATCTCTTCAAGTTGCAGATACCCCGCCTGGAAGGGGTCGATCTATACCTGAAAGACGAAAGCACGCACCCGACCGGAAGTCTCAAGCACCGCCTTGCGCGATCCTTGTTTCTCTATGCGCTTTGCAACGGGAAAATCCGGGAGGGGACCACAGTGGTCGAGGCGTCATCGGGCAGCACGGCTGTGTCGGAGGCCTATTTCGCCAGAATGATCGGCGTTCCCTTCATTGCGGTTATTCCCGAAAGCACAGCGCACAGCAAAGTCCGGTTGATCGAGCTTTATGGCGGCAAGGTCCACTATGTCGCGTCTGCGCCGGAAATGCACGGCGCGTCAGTTGAACTTGCCCGTTCGATCGGGGGCTATTTCATGGACCAGTTTGTGTTCGCCGAACGGGCAACGGACTGGCGCGGGAACAACAACATTGCGGAGAGCATCTATCGTCAGATGGAGTTCGAGCCCCATCCCGTGCCCAGAAAGTTCGTCATGAGCGCGGGCACCGGCGGAACGTCGGCGACGCTCGGCCGGTATATTCGCTACAAGGGCTACGATACGGAACTTATGGTGGTCGATCCGGAATATTCCGTCTTCTATGACAGCTACATCTCCGGTGACCGCGGTCTCACGTCCGGAAGATCAAGCCGGATCGAGGGCATAGGCCGTCCGGAAGTTGAGCTGTCCTTTCAGCCTGATGTCATCGATTCCATGTTGAAAGTGCCCGATGCAGCGAGCGTCGCGACAATCCTCTGGCTGGAGAAACGGATCGGAAGACGGGCAGGAGGATCAACGGGCACCAACCTTTGGGGCGCCTTGCAGGTCGCACGTGAGATGATGGAGCGCGGTGAGCAAGGGTCTGTCGTGACCCTGATGTGCGACAGCGGAGAACGCTATCTGGATACCTATTTCAATCCCGACTGGGTGGCGCAGCACATCGGCGATCTCGGTGCATATTCACAAGCGCTTGAAGAATGGGGGTGATCACTGGCGCGTGTCGCGAGTCCGTTGGCTTCGGTCGCAATCGCACTTCGCCGCGTGCGGCGTGTTCGGTCTAGCGGTCGAAAGCCTGCAAGAGAAGAGACATTACATTGAGAAACTCGTCGCGCCTTTCGAGCGGCAGTTCGTTCACGTTCGAAACGCCGTAATCGAGCGTCAGGATCATGTCCCACATTTCTCCGAGATTTGCCTTTTCGACGTCTGACTTCAGTTTGAGAGGCGATGTCGTAGATGGGGTGACGTGTTCGGGAACATAGGCCCCAAGCGTCTTGTGAAACTGATGATGCATGAGCCCACTCTGTAGCCTGGATGTTGTGTTTTGCGCCGGCCATTCCGATCGGCATTTTTCTTGAGCACGAGAAACTTAAGGGTAGAAAGAAGTATTCCCGCCTTCACGCTAAAGTAGCTATTAGCACATGTTACGTGTCGCTGTCATCTCACCTTAGGGTCAATAATCAGAAAGTTTGCCGCCTGTTCACTGATCATCTGTACGTTGGGCGGCCGTCTGACCGGGGCAACATCACGAGAACAGAGTTGACTTCGACGCGAAAGACGGGAAAAAGCATTTCAGAAGGTTGAAACACCGACCATCGGATCAGGGAACGTAGACATGGTTGCGCGCATCTATCGCCCGGCAAAAACCGCGATGCAGTCCGGCAAGGCAAAGACCCAGCGCTGGGTTCTCGACTATGAGCCGGAAGTTGCCAAGTCGGTCGAACCGCTCATGGGCTATACCTCGTCTTCCGACATGAAGCAGCAGGTCAAGCTTTACTTCGACACGCAGGAAGAGGCGGTTGCCTACGCCAAACGCCACGGTATCGCGCACCGGGTGGAAAAGGCGCAGGAGCGCAAGGTGCGCGGCGCTGCCTATGCTGACAATTTCAAGTTCACCCGTGTCGCGCCCTGGACCCACTGAGACCCGGATCCGGCATCTCGTGTTCGTGGCATCGAAACGGTTTCGGAATTGCCTGTTGAAACCTTCAAACCCACATCGACACGAACGCAAAAACAGATTTTAAAACGAACTCCGACCGGTCTTGCGGTTGGTTTGATTTAGGCCCCGTAGCTCAGCTGGATAGAGCACTCGCCTTCTAAGCGAATGGTCGCAGGTTCGAATCCTGCCGGGGTCGCCAACCTTCTGATTTTGTTTCTAAAAAGTATCTACCCTCGTTTAGTGTACGGTGCACCAAACCCGTTCGGTTGAGCGACCTGCACACTTGGCAAACCTTCAAAAAAGCAAATCACCAACTGTCGCACCGTTCTGTTGAGCACCGGAGAAATCGAAGTCGTTGGTGTCGACATCGACGGAAGGTCCCGGACCTTGCGGCGGAACGGGCGGTTCTGACGGGATGAGCACGGGCGGGGGCACTTTGTCATCTTCGTCGAAAACATGGTTCGGAAGGTCTTCAAATCCGAACACGTTGTTGCCCCTCGACTGGGGCACTGACGCTGCGTCTTCGCTGCTGCTGAAATGGAATGCATCAGTTTCGTCACCGGCGTTCCTGAAAAAGAATGCGTTTGAAATCGCCATTGGTCTCAATCCCGTTCTAAACAGAATGACCTTGCCTCATCCGTCCTGGCCGGTCCGTGATGACGGTTACAGAGCGGCGCGGCCGTGGGAGGAAGATGCGTCGCAGTGCCCGGATTCTCCGAATTGACGGTGGTGTTTTTCGAACGATTTGAAACGCAAGTAGGCGCGGCGGTGCAAATGCCTTTCCGCGCGCCTTCGAATTCGACAGCCAACCTTCGATAAGGTGCGGCGCTTCCTCAGGATGAGGAAGGGTCTCTTGGCGTCCTTTCGAGCCTTGTGGCGGAGATCCGAGGGGTGTTGACGGAGCAAGTCAACGAGGACACGTGGTCACTGAATTCCGATATAGATGATCGCCCAGACCTGCTGGCCGGACTGTTTGTCCGCAAGGCCGGTATCTTCTGTGGGCGGAAAGACAATCATCGTCGGCCCGAAGCCGCCGATACCCATCGGTTTTCCGTCTGCGTGTGTAGCCAGGATGGGCTGGTGCGCCTTTATGCTCTCCCACGTTATCTCCGACTGGTAGCCGTCCATGGCCAGGGGCAACGCGGTCTTGCCTTCCGCTCCCGCGGATCTCATGACATCGGAAAGAAGGGGCCCCGAGAATGAAATGTCCCGGCGATGGTCTTTGGGGCCATAAGGGATCCTGATCTCGAGCTGATCCATGGCGTTCAGCATGGCTTCGTCGAAGCCGACCGCCTTCTCGTAGGCGATGTCGTGGAAGTCGAAAAGCCCGCCTTCAGTCCCGCTTCTCGCGGGCAGGTTGGTTTCGCTCAAGGCCCCACCCAGCGTCACAAGCACATGGCCCTGAGGCGCTTTGACGTCAGCAAAGGCCGGCAATGCAATCAGTGACAGCAGCAGGAAGGACAGGAGAGGGCGCATGGGTCTTTCCTCGTGTATTGATTGTTATTGGCGTTACTACAGCTAATGCTTGGCTACTTGTCGCGCAATGGTGTGTTGGGGTCGAGCCGCAGGAAAAGGCAAAGGATGCAAACGCGTAATCTGATAAGGTAGCTTATGTGCTGTCGAATTCTCTCCAGGGAACAGAAGACATGGATTGGCTGCATGTTGCACTGTGGACAAGTCTGATCGGTTTCGTTGCCGTCCTGCCGGTGCCTGGCAACACAGCACTGGCGCAAGACACCGCGAAGCTGGGAAATTTCAAGCCGCCTCGGGAGGGCGGCGTGCGACGGTGGGAAGTGGCCGGATCTGGGGCTCAGGTGTTCAGGGAACCGGCAAAAGGAGCGGACCTGGTCACGACGCTTGATGCGGGCGCGGTTCTGCAGAACAGGGGATGCTCAGAAAGTGCAGGTGTGGTGTGGTGTGAGGTTCGCTCACTCCGTGGAGACGTCAGGGGTAACATCGTGGCCAGCCAGTTGAGACCGGTAAAAGGACCGGATGGCATCGTCGCGACCGGTCTGGACGACAGCCGACGGCGTGCGGACAGGCGGAATTTTGATGCCGACGACGTGATACCTTGCGCACAGGAGCAGGGACAGGCACTTGGAAAATGCGAAGCCGCAGTTGCGCGCGGTGTCGGCGGCGATGCGACTGTCGTAGTCACCTTTCAGAACGGTTTTGCCCGCAAACTCTACTTCCTGCATGGTGAGTTCGTGAAGGCGAGCGCGACAATGTCCGGGGTCGGTACCGATATGGAATGGCGTTTTGACAAAGCGATCCACCATGTGCGGGTGGACGATCAGCGCTTCGAGCTTCCCGACCGGTTTGTGTTTGGAGACTAGTCACCTGAATCTGAAGTTCGACTCATTTTGCAACGGTTTTCGAACGAACTTCAGATTCAAGAAGGTGACTAGCAAGTCTATGTTTCTAGTGCGGTTTACAAATTTGAAGTTCACTTCGGAGTTTGCTGAAACAATGATGCGAACTTCAAATTCACCGCACTAGGGTCTGGGCCCCGGCATGGTCAGCCGCACCGTTTGGCCCGGTGCGGCTGAATTTGTTTCAGTGTCTTATGGTGTGATCTTGTGGATCATGCCCTCATCAACAGCTGCATAAAGGCTGCCGTCCGGACCGAAGACCAGCGAGCGGAAACGTCCCGATTCCATCGGCAGGGTCATTTCGGTCACGTCGAGCAGTTCCGTCCCGTCCTCGGACAGTTGCAAAACGTCAATCCGTTGGCCGAGAGGAGTTCCACCGAAGCCGATGCCCATCAGGCCGACGACCATCGCACCGTTCCAGTCACCCCAGTTGTCACCTTCCAGGAACGCAGCCGAGGAGGTGCCCTGCGACCAGCCATTGTTGTTCCAGATCGGCGGCATGGCACTTGGATAGGTTTCAAAGTCCGTCATCGGCATCCAGGCCGCACGCTTGAACCTGTTTTCGCCGACCATCTGGTTCGGGCTGTAGCCGCAATAGTCATCCGGACAGGCACCGCGGCCTGCCATGTTCGGGCGTGGATCCCATCCCGCATTGCCGCCGTTGCGCAGAACGGTGATTTCATCTGAATGCCAGGGTCCGTGTTCCGCGGTGATCGGCGTGCCGGTATTCGGGTGGAAGGCGATCCCCTGAACATTCCGGTGGCCATAGGTGTAGGTCCGCTTGTCGAACCCCACGGGCGGTGTGTTGCCGGGCGCGGCGGTTCCATCCGTGTCTATCCGCAGCACCTTGCTGCCCATCAGCGTCGGGCTTTGCGGTACGGCGCTGTTGTGGTTGTCACCTGTGGTCAGGTACAGGAACCCGTCGCCCGGATTGAACCTGACGCGTCCGCCATTATGGGCACCGGGGCCGCCAAAGGGATGGTCGGATGCCTTCATCTTGTACGGGACATCGTCAACGATGTCGTTGCGGTCGGAGACGTTCGAGAAGTCATCGGCAACCACCAGCCGCATCAGCCTGTTGGTGTGCGGGTCGGACATCTTGGAAGTCGAGTAGACGTAAATCCGCCGGTTGTTGGCAAAGTCGGGATCGACGGCAACACCCATCATGCCCGCCTGGCCTTCACAGAACAGGTCATCGGCCGTGGATGCATAGCCCTGAACACCGCCCATGCCCAGAAGCGCTTTTGTTTCGCCGGATGGCATGCGCACCGAAAGGCCCTTGCACTTCTCGGTGTAGAACATTGTCCCGTCATCAAGGAAAGCCATGTCCCAAGGGTTTTCGAGATCTTCGATGATGACCTCGTGTTTCAGGCTGGTCGTGTTCTGTGCGAACGCAGGAGCGGACAAGACGGTCGCGCCCATGAGGAGCGCCACAAGACTGGTTGTTTTCCCAATTTCCATAAGATCCTCCCAGGTTGGTGCCGCCCGGGAAATTATGAGAATTGTTTTGTTTCTATCCCCGGACGCAGGGGAGAGTAAGCTGTATTTCTGGTCACATCAATTAAATTAACCCAGCGTAACAAATAGTAGTTTCCAGTTCGCAGGTGCACAAAAATTGCCTATTCAAATGTCACCACAATAAAAGTCACTATATTCGTAATGTCTTCGTCCGAAAGGGACTTCGCCCGGGGCGCCATCAACGGTGTATTCGGTCCAAATCGTTCGCCGGCACGATATCTTTCGAGCCGGTCAGTCAGATATTCGGCAGTCTGCCCTACCAGTTTCGGGTAGCTGGCGAGACCTTTTGCGGTTGGGCCGTGACATTGCCTGCAGTTCTTTTTGTAGAGATCCTTGCCGATCTCGACGTCCTGCGCCTGGACCGGCAAGCCGCCAAGAAAAACCAACAAGATCGCTGCGCACGATGCTCTGGTATGCATTTCAAATCTCTCCCCTAGAAGTCCGGCGCCTTTTTTGTTTTGCACCGCAATGGTGACGCCTTTCCGGCGGTGGGCCGGCAACACTACCCTTGTCTCCGCTATTTCATCGCAGCCGCTTTTCTGGCAACGTCGGGTGCACCGTGCGTATTGGGAATGGCTTCCTTGAACACCTGGATGAGTTCCATGTCCTGTTCTTCAGCATCGCTTGTCACGGTGAGCGCGAGATCCGTGTAGGTACTGCGATCCTCGTCCTGAAGAACGCGATTCATTGCGGGCCGGAACTTGAGAAACAGCCGTGCCCACGAAAAGGCCACCCACGCCGCTTCGACAGCACGCCTTGGGTAGAAAACGAGCGGATGTTCCAGCTTCATTCCGTATCTGCGCTGATCGCGGTGTTTGCGCCGGACGATGCCGCATTCCAGCGGGTGAACCTTTTCAATCAGGATTGCGCCCAGGAAATGGATCATCGATGAATAAAGCGCCTTGGTTCTTGCTCCCCGGGCCGCGTCTCGCCGAAGAACCGTCTCGACATGTTCCGGGGTGTAGAACTGCTTCCAGCTGTCGAAGTAGACCTTTTCCCACTCCGCATCGCTCATGATCGGGTGATGGGTGACCCGGTGGTTGAGGTCATACTTGTTGAAGTCCGGATCCTTCCAGACGTCCTTGGATGCAAGGACTTTGTGATCTTCTGAGCCAGGCAGGGGTGTCAGGAAGAAGAACTCGATGAGATCAAGAGGGAGTTCCTTTTTGATGATCTCGATGTTGCGCCTGATTTTTTCCGGAGTGTCGTCAGGAAAGCCGAGAATGTATCCGGCATAGGTGATCACGCCGGCATCCTTCCAGGCCTGGAGCATCTTGCGGTATTCCCAGATCTTGTTCTGGCGTTTCTTTGCAGCTGTCAGGGCATCGGGATCAATGTTTTCCAAGCCGATGAACACCCGTGCACAGCCGGCACGCGCAGCCTTCTCGATAAAACCGGGCAGGCGGTAACAGAGCGTGTCCACCTGGAGTACCAGCTTGAATTTTAACCCTTCTTCCTCACGGAGCCAGATCAGCCGGTCCAGAATCACTTCCCAGTTCTTGTTCCTGGCAAAGTCATCGTCCGTTATGAAGAAACGCCGAATTTTCTGGGCCGCGTTAGCTCGAATAATCTCCTCGACGTCATCGGGAGTTCGGAAACGCGATTTTCGTCCCTGCACATTGATGATGGTGCAGAACGAGCACTGGAAGGGACAACCGCGTCCGGCATCGAAGCTTGTGTAGGCACCTGCCATTTTGCGAACCGAGTCTGCGGGCAGGATAGGCTGGACAGCACCTTCCAGGTGGGGAAGGTCCTTCATGAAATTGTAAAGCGGCTTGAGTTCGCCGGCCCAGGCGTCCGCCAGCAGTGCGTCCATCCGGCCTTCGGCTTCCCCGGCATAGATGCTGAGCCCCATCTCCTGCGCTTCAACAATCTCCGGCGGGACGTCCGGCAGCATCGAAATGCTTCCGGCAGCATGAAAACCGCCGGCCACGATCGGAATTCCTTCCGCGATGAATTCCCTTGCGATATCGACTGCGCGGGGGAACTGGTTTGTCTGAACGCCAACAAGACCGACCAGGAAGCCGTCGGCCTGTTTCAGCGATTTAGCCAATTTTGCGACGTCCACCTTGGTGTTGGTTTCGTCGATGACCTCGATTTCGATCGAAACATCTTCACCAAGCGTCTTGCGGTCTGCACAATCCTTTATGAGACCGTAGACGGAGGCGAGGGAATTCGATGGGATGGGCGCGCGCAACCACTGTATCACGTACCCTTCATCATCGTAGTGAGAAGGTTTGATCAGCAGGACTGCAAAGCGCTTGGACATTAAACCCCTGACTCCAAATGAAAATCGGTTTGAAGGCGTGTCCTCGATAGGGAGCACACGGCATCATCTTTGCGGAACGTGAGTTCTGCCGCAAGGGAATAATCGTCTTGCTCACTTTGGAGAACGGGAACACTTGCTGCGATTTGTTGCTACCGGAACAGATTCTCGTTTTCGTTTTCGGCAACCAGCCTGAGTTCGCGCTGCAAAACAAATTTTCTTTGAAGTTACATCAGGGTATGCGCGCAATCTTGTGCAGCGCAGTATTCGATCGTTTTACTTATCAACAAGTTATCAACAGACGTAGTGTAATCTGTTGAAATACAGTACGACTACTGGACAGGCTAAAGTAAAATCGGCACTATCATATTTACTACTGATTCGGTGCTGAGCGCGGATTGGCAAACGCAGTCAAGGCCCAAAGATCGGTAGCTCACGCCAGGGTTTGACGAGAGGTCCGTCTGACGGGTTTCGAGCTGGTCCTGGGCGCCACGTGGGGAACGCCGGACGCATTCACGTGAAGCGAAGGGCGTCCCGGTAAACCGATAACGGCGGGTTATCCGTTTGATCGGCGCGAACTTGAAAGCTCATGTTTTCACGTTTGTGGATCTGAGGTCTCTCGAGGCACCAGGTCGGTGTAAAAGTGGAGAGTTTCGACAAGCGGTGAATGCTCAGCGCTTTTTGTCAAAACACAATCTTCCTTTAACGCAGGGGGGCGCTGGTTTAGGCCAGCGTCCTTTTTCTTTGTTCAGTTCCCAAAAGACGTGACCCTGCCGACCGAACAGCGCGGTCGAGCGGCGATCCCTTTCCGCAAAGGCGGGATCGGGAAAAAAACCAGGTTTTCGAAGTGGAAGAAATGGGCGTCCAATTGCGCATTGAGTGGCTGCTCCGCTAAGGGAACAGCAGGACCGCCGAGACCGGAAAAGAATGCCGTTGCGTTCAGCAGCGCATCTGAGGATGGAACACCGGCTCGCTCGGAGCGTGCCGGCATTTCCAACGAGAATCGCCGATCAACGGGTGTCTTCAGGACTTGCGTTGTTCCGAGTTCGGCTGACCGACCATCAGCGGAGTGATCTTCGTCTTGAGAATCATGTCAAGCTCTTCGGAGCCGTCTTCGAGCGACTGAAGCGCCATGTCGAGGCAATATGAACAGAACGTACGACCGTCTTTGTCGGCCTCTTTCTTGGTATAGCGGATCATCCGTTTGATCGCTTCTACCGCGGGTTCCTGCTCGTTTGAAATGCGTTCAGACTTACTAACTGTCTTTGACATTGGTATACCCACCAGTATTCGAATTTCCGTTTGCAGCGTCGCTGCCGTAACCATCCACGAGAAGCATGCTGTTGCAGCGTGATACTAGCGTGATAAAGTATTGTTGTATATCAGGTTGTGAGACATTCGTTACCGGGTGTCCAACCAAACGACAACGCGTGATGTAAATACGGGGAATGAATGGCAAACGCGTCATGCTTTGCATGTCTTGGACGCCCGCTTCTTTTGAGCGAAAGTGGTGAGCCCGCTGCGGTAAAGACACGTAAAGCTCTGGCAATTATGGGGTATCTCAGTCGCGTAGGCGGCTTGAACGCCCCCAGAGAGACCCTTGCGGACCTCCTGTGGAGCAACGCGGAACGTCCCAAGGCAATGCAGTCCCTTCGCCAGGCGCTGCGGCAGTTGAAAACCGCTGAGCAAGCCGTCGGGCATGATGTTGTCCACGCCTCGAGCAGTCACGTGAAACTCGACCAGGAGTGCTTCGAGTCCGACTTTTCTCAAGTCATGAAGTTGCTCGAACAGGATAATGCGCAGGGGTACGAGCAGGCTGGCGAACTCTGGCGGGGGGAATTCCTGACCGGTTTCGATGAACTCGACCCCGAATTCACCGACTGGCTTCAGGTCGAGCGTGAACGCGTCCGGTCTGATATCGTTACAGCAGCCTTCAAACATCTGAATGATGTTTCGACACTCGATGGCGGAAAGAAGACCGAAGCGGGTGCCAGGTTCCTTCTGAAAATCGATCCGGCACTCGAAGCGGCGCACAGAGTGCTCATTCGCCTTTATCTGAAACTGGGTCAGCGTGAAAGGGCCGAGCAGCAGCTCAAGACATGCGAGCGGGAGATGCGCCTTCACCTGGATGCAGCACCCGATCGGGAGACCTATTCGCTTCTTGAAGAGCGGGACGACGCCGGTCTTCAAAAGAAGGAATTTTCGCAGCCAGGCGTGGGCGGCGCCGTGCAGGTGCCCTTGTCGAATTCCGACGGCATTGTACGTCTTCCGGAGATTTACGTCGTCTCCGCATCGCTGGCGAAAAGCAGTTCCAACGATGCTATCTATCTTCGCGAGGAGATCGTTTCCGGTCTCTCCTCTTTCAGGTCGTTTGAGCTGTTTCAATCCGAGTATTTTGGCGAGGCCAATGCGCCGCACGCGGCTCTGGTCGAAGGCTACGATATGGGAAGCTACCTGCTGAGGTTTCGGCAGGACGAGCGATCAGGAAAGGTCGTTGTGCAGTTTGAGGATCGGGACAACGGTCAAATCGTCTTCAACGAAATTGTCGACCTTCTCATGTGGGATGGCATTCTTCCGGCAGCCAGTCACATCGTGAGCCGCATCAATGCCCATGCCATCGAGAAACTCCGGAACCCGTCCAACACGTCCGTTTTTGCACGCTGGTGCCAAGCTGACGCACTGTTGTGGGAGTTTACGCCCCAGTCTGACGCAAAGGCCATGCGTTTGCTGGACGAGCTGGAGAGATCGAACCGGCGATTCTCGAGAACCTATGCCGGCAAGGCTTCGATAATAATGAAGCAGGCGCTGCATTTTCCCATGAACGACAGGACATCAGCGCACGGCTTGAACGATCTGTTGAAGCTGGCGGAACAGGCAATCATGCTCGATCCCTGGCAGGCCGTGAACCAGCGGGTTTACGGCTGGGCGCTGATACTTTCCGATATGCCCCTTGAAGCAAAGAGAGCTTTCCAGAACGCGGGCCGCTTGAGTTCGTCGGACCCCTCCAATCTCATGTCCGTCGCAGAAGGGCTGGCTTTTTCCGGTGACGTCGTGAAAGCCCGGGACATAGCTGAAAGGGCCTATGATCTGTTTTCATACGTCCCGCGCGTTTTCTATGAATACATGGCGAATATCTCGTTCGCAGAAGAGAACTATGAAGGCGCGCTCCAGCATATTGAAAAGAGTGCAGGGACCAGCCTGAAAGGGTTGACGACGCGGGTTGCCTCCCTGGTCTGCCTCGGCCGCCACGCATAAGCGATACAGACCCTGCGCCGCTACGAAGAGCATCGTTTGTCGCTGTTGAGCGCCTCCAAGCTCGGAATGCGAGACCCGGAAGACTGGCGCAGGCGCGTGAATTTCTTCCAGAACAAGAAGGTTCATGCCAGCTACGACAAGGGGGCAGAGCTTGTGAAGAAGTTTCTCTTCGAAGGCGAACTGTCAGTTTAGGCTGCGACTTGGGAACAGATGGGACAAGCGCCCGAGATATTCGGCGTCTCCGTTCGTCAGCTTGCTGTCGTTCAAACGGTACGGAAGCGTCACGGAACCTGTTGTGACGTCATCTGAAACGACCTTGAAATCGAAAAGTTCGGTTGTTTCTTCCGGCAGTCCTATCTCCCGCAGGAAAGCGGCGGGATCCTGCTGAAATGCCTTTTTCACGCCCGCATCGGTGGCAGCGAGTGCGAGCAGTTTGCCAAGACTGGCTACATTGCTCTTGTAGTGTGGAAATCTTGCCATCCTGCAGCCTCCGTGAAGCAGCCGCCTGAGGCTTAGACTCAGGCGGCAGAAGATTTAAACAGTGTGACTTACTCGGGAAGGTCCTCGTAGTAGCAGCTGCCCAATGCTGCCCGGCCGAGCTCCTCGAAGTAGGCTTCGTCACCAGCAGCAACTTTGGCCTGGTCGATATCTGCCGGAATGACAAGATGAACCATGTCCGCTGTGTCGGCATAGATCTTCACATCAGACTTTGCGTCGATTTCGTTCAACACGACCTCGGGGCTTTCAATGAGCTGCTCACGTGCGCTAGCATCTTGAATAATAGCGCCAATTTTCGCGCCAACTTCCATTTCTTTGCGTGAGGTAGTAGTAGCGTGCATAGTGAAACTCCTGAATTTAAAGTTGATATTTGACCTGGTAGGTGTTTGGATGGCTACACGATCAAATAGAGAGCAAGTAAATTTGTAGCAAGATTCCGAAAAAGATCGAAGTTACTACGTGTTTGCTGCTTTCGACTAAAAATATAGAACGAATAAAAAAACGACATCAATAGAACAACATGTTTTTTACATGATATGCAATTTATGGTAGAGTGGGTGCGGTGTATTGAGTTCGGGTGTGGATCTGAAGCGGTTCAGGTGAGGGCGTTTGAAAATGGCGGAGCCGGTATCATCTCCGATAGAGCTGCCCGAACGGTGTGTGTCGGATCTTGTGCGGGTCGGCCTTGCCTCGCGGCCAGAAAATGCGGTTGACGGAGACCAGTTTCATTTCGATCCTGATCTCGATCTGTTCCTGCCGCTCTTGTCGCAATTCAATGTCCGGCTGGTGCCGATGACGGTGAGCCAGTGCCCTGTCAAATTTTGCACCGGCACGATAAACTTGCCTTCCGTGCAAGGTCGGAGTGAGGGCTCTGCGGTCACCACGATACCAGCAGGTGGCCAGGCCGATACATCCTCATCTGCAGCTTTAAGTTGTTTGGGTGAAATATCTGAGCGACTGAGTCTTTGTTCTCTCGGGGTGCAGGATTCAAGAGTTGAAGTAGGCTTAAATTTGCAATCAGGGATCGCATTGACGGAGGCCCTCGGCTTTAGCGAGGGGCAATGGAATTCAATTGCCCGCCGGTTCGATTCTTATTCTGGTAATTCGGGCGCCAAGGATCATGGTTTGCGCTGGTTTTCTGGGAGGGCTGTAAACATAAGGCGCTTGGGTGGTGGCATGCGTTCCATCTATCCGAGTGCGGGTGTTCTCTTCGGTGAAGTCGAGCAGGTGACCGTCCGCTCCGGCGGCTTTGCTTCAACTGTCGGCTGCGCTGTCTGGAGGGACCGTGAAGGGGCGCGGCGGCGCGCGCTTCTGGAGTTTGTGGAGCGAGATGCAGTCGCTCAAGCCTGGTACAACCGTCTGGGGATAACTCGGATTGCGAGAGAGCAAGTTGCAGCTCTGCTACCGCAGCCTTTGGTTGACTATCTGGAGGAAAGCAAACGGTTCTGGGGGCTCTATTCGGTTGCAACCGATTTGAAGGTTCATATCGCAATGTCTGTTTCTTGTGAAGCCGATGGGCGCAGAACCGCCTTCGGTTCCGCTGCAGGATGGGATCTCGGGTCGGCAGGTAAGTCAGCTGTCACCGAGATGCTTCAATCGGAAAACGCTCTGCAACTCATGGAAAACGCCTACCCGGGAGATAGCGGCATTCCAGGTGAAGCGCGAAAGCAGCCGCGGCACCTCATCTATGCGAAGGAAAAATCGGTTTTCAGTGATTTTCTGTCGGCGGCGGTCGGTGAAGGTGCCGCTCCTGATGCGGAAACCGTCTTCACGTATGCCGATCTTCTCGATAGCTGTGCTGACAAGGGTATCGATATCTGGGAATTCGATGCGACGCGCTCCGACATCGGGATTCCATGCATCAAATTGATTTCCCGGGCTCTGTGCAGTTGGGAACCGCGTTTCGGAAAAGACAGACTGTATCAGGGAGTTGTTGACCGTGGACTTCGCAAGGAACCGGCAACCGAAGCAGAGTTCGAGAGGCGGCCGTTTCCGTTTTGAACCTGGTTTGACATCAAGGATAGACTGGGATACTTAAAATATGAGTTCAAGACTCATGTTTTGATGCTCGTTTCGGATGATGACTGGGTCATTCGATCTCTGGAAGAAACTGGGCGGGTTAATCCCGCCCTTTTTTCACCTGACCGCCGGGCGCCCGTCCGACGTGGGCCTTGCAAGTGTTAGAACCCAGAAATTGCGCCACTTGCCGGTATTCCGGTTTGTTCTGGCAACCCCGACACGCGTTACGTGGGGATTGAGAAGGTTCTTGTTGTGGCCTTCGGATCCCTGCCAACCCCGGAAGGCGGCCGGCAGGTCTGCATAACCCGCTCCAAGGTTTTCCGCTCCTGCGTAGTTGGCGTAATTTGCCTTGCTCAGCCTTTGCGAGAGGCCAAATGAACTATGCTGCCAGGTATCCATACTGTCGCGTTCCGCGATGTGGCGCGCCATTTTTTGAGAGACGTCGTCCAGGACAGGGTCGTGCTTGAGCGCAGGTAAGCTGTTCTGGCGCCGGTAGGTGTTGATGAGCGACAGCAACTGGCTCTTGTCAACGCTCTGGTCGGTTAACACGACCTCGTCTTCAAGATCGCCACTCCCGGGCAATGCTCCGCAGCCGTGAAGCGAGACCGCCAGGGCGAGGAAAACAAGCAACCGCATTCCGGGCGCGAACACGTTCCGCGTTCTCATCTGGTTTCGTCTCCTGGCCATGAAACTCCTTCATCGGCGAAAAAATGATAGGGACCGGGAAAGCTTTCAACGTAGGCCATGTGAGTTACCAGTCCCGTCGTTTCGGTGTGGGTGTGCACGAAATAGGACGGCGGTTCAAAACGGAACATGGCTGCTCCGTCGGGTGACAGGTCCAGTTCCACCTGATGACCGGTGCTTGGGGCCAGTGTCATGATCTTGCCGGCGAACTCGGCAATGATCGGACGGTGCAAATGCCCGCACAGCAACCGTTGAACCTGAGAATGCGGTTTGATCACCTCAGCGAATGCCGGTGCATCGAGAAGGCCCATGGCGTCCATGTGTGCGATGCCGGATAGGGCAGGCGGGTGGTGCAGAGCGATCATCGTGGGCGCGTCGTTCCCGGAAAGTGTTGTGTCCAGCCAGGCGAGTTGCGCATCGCCGATTTGTCCGTGGGGCCGTCCCGGCAGGTGCGTGTCAAGAGCGATAACACGCACTCCATTGACCATTGCCGCGTAGTGGATCTTTCCGTCTCCGGAACCGCTGATGCCGGGATAGCCTGCCATCTCGCGGCGCATCCCGTCGCTGCTGTCATGGTTTCCCGGCATCAGATAGACCGGCACCTCGAGACGTTCGAGAAGCGCGCGGGCAACGGCATACTCGCGCGGGTCGTCACGGTCCGTAAGATCCCCCGTCACGATGACCGCATCCAGCCTCGGCGAAAAGGCAAGAAGGGATCTCACGGCGCGCTCCGCCATCATGTTTGTGTCGGAGACCCTGTAGCAGGCAAGGCCTCTCGGACGAAGGTGCAGGTCTGTTATTTGTGCGATCAGGGTCATCTGGATTCCCGGGATTCGGAGCTGTCAAAAAACCTCCGGAACGATAGCTTAGCTCTTGATGAGAGCAAGCACTTGTTTCCCTTTTCCGAAAGCTCATGTAGGAGAAGCTTTGCGGAGGTGGCGCTCGGTCTGCCACGTGAACGCGCATGAATTCTACCAGATGGCGATTGTGGCAGGTATGAGCGACATTTCGAAGGTGCACATGCAAGGTAAAGCTGATCCGGCGGAACATGAAAGTGTCGGCGCGTCACGGAGCGATCCGGGGTCTGGCGAGGGTAATGCCTCAGCGCCGGAGAGCTCTGCTTCCGAACAGGTGACACTGCGCAAACCGTTTTGGCTCAAGGTTTTCGGTCATGACCTGACCGCGCCGTTTCTGCTCCTGCTTCTGTCGCTCCTCCTGTTCGTGCCGGGTCAATGGACCGTGCCGCCGCTTGACCGCGATGAGCCGCGATACACGCAGGCAACCAAGCAGATGCTTGAGACGAATGACTACATTGACATCCGCTTTCAGGAACAGGCGCGCCACAAGAAGCCCGTCGGGATTTACTGGCTGCAGGCTGCTGCCGTGAAACTGACCGGACATGATGTCGATGCCCCCCTCTGGGTCTACCGTCTGCCGTCGATGATCGGAGCCGTGCTCAGCGTCCTGGCCGCATTCTGGATGGCACGTGCTTTCCTCGGGCCCGCCGGTGCGTTGCTCGTTGGCGGTTTCGTAGCACTTGCAATCATTGTCGGCGTGGAAGCCCGTCTCGCCAAAACCGACGCGATGCTGTTCGCGACCGTAATCATTGCGCAAGGTGCTCTTGCCCGTATCTGGCTCAAGGGCACAGAACAGCGAATGTGGGGGCTCAGTTTCCTGTTCTGGACCGCTCTTGCGGCAGGCGTCCTGATCAAGGGGCCGGTCGGGCTTATGGTCGTCGGTTTCACGGTTGCCGGCTTGATGATCATGGGCCGGAAGGCCAGATGGTTCAAGGCCGCGTCACCCCTCATCGGATTTGTCTGGTTCGTGTTGCTCGTGTCGCCCTGGTTCGTGGCCATCTGGATTGCGACGGATGGTACGTTCTTCACGGAAGCGATCGGCAGAGACCTTCTCGGCAAGGTCGGTCAGGGACAGGAAGGGCACGGGGCACCGCCTTTTACCCACCTGGGCGCGATGTTCGGCATCTTCTGGCCATTGCCGGCATTCTTTCTGATTTCCATTCCATTGATCTGGCGGGAGCGCAAAAGCCCTCTTGTGATATTCTCGGTCGCCTGGTTCCTCCCGACCTGGATCGTTTTTGAACTGGTTGCGACGAAGTTGCCCCACTACACGCTGCCGATATTGCCCGCGCTGGCATTGCCGGTCGCGGCTGCGCTGATGGAAGGGGCGGGTCAGAATTCCGGGAAATGGACAAGGCGGATCGCTGCGGTGCTGCTGGCACTTCCTCCGGTGGGACTTGCGGCGATATCGTTTGCCGGGCCATTTGTCCTCGGGGCGTGGCCATCGCCGCCCGGAGCCGTTGTTGTGGCCATCGGCGCGGTTTTCGGTATCGCTGCCGCCTCACGGCTGTTTCAGGGAGCCGCTTTGCACGCGTTTCCGGCTGCCACATTGAGCGCCGTTTGCGTGGCGCTTGGCGTCTGGGGCTTCGTCGGTCCCGCGTTAACGCCGATCTGGGTCAGCCCGCGCCTGGTTGCCGCACTCGATGAGATTCCAGGTTGCGGCAACGGTGCGACGAGACAGGTCGTGACTTCCGGTTTCCACGAACCGAGTTTTATTTTCCTGGAAGGGACGGGCACACGGATCATTTCACCCAAAGGAGCCGCCGAGTTTCTTGCCGATCCGCAGTCGGTGGACAGCGGCGCATGCCGCGTTGCAGCGATCGAAAGCCGGGAAGAAACCGCGTTTTTGGAGGCCGCAAAGGAGATTGGTCTTGTGCCTGAGGTCCGAAAGAGGGTAGACGGCCTCAACATAAACGGCGGCGACGACGTGGATATAGCACTTTATCAGAAAGCCGACACGACAACGGGTGCAGAAGATAACGGCAATGTCGAACAGCAGTAACAACGTCTGGCGGGTACTGGCGCGCATGCGCGGAAATATTCGACGGGCGGAGATGCTGTTTTCGGGACGAAAAGAGCGGGCAGGCCACACCCTTGATCCGCTGCCGCCCGGACAAAGACCGCAGGATATTTTCGCTATTCTTCTGCTGACGGTCGGGATTGCCGTGGTCGTGTTCGACGTACCTACCTATCCGTGGCTTCGCTCATTGCCGAACGAGTACCGGAATGCGTTCCGCGCCTTCACGGATTTCGGCAAGGCGGACTGGATCCTGATTTCGACGGGCCTGACGTGTCTTTTTCTGCTGGCACAGGACGCGGGCCGCTATGCCTTCCGGATCCGCATGGCGATCGGCTCGCTATTTACCTATGCAGCCTTTATTTTCTACTCGGTCGCGGCAACAGGCCTTCTTGCCATCGCGTTCAAGTGGTCACTGGGAAGAGCGCGGCCGAAGCTTTATGAACAGGTCGGACCGGTTCGTTTCGACTTTCTGGCCTTCGACGGTACCTACACGAGCTTTCCCTCCGGCCATTCGACGACCGTTGCAGCACTGGCAACAGCGCTCGCGTTCATTTTCCCTGCCTATCGCTGGCTGATCGTTGTTGCTGCCTTCTGGCTCGCATTCAGCCGCGTCATGGTGGGCGCTCACTATCCCAGCGATGTCATCGCCGGAACACTGCTGGGCGTGACTTTCACTTTCTTTACCGTCAGGGCGATGGCGCGACGCCGGATCGGTTTCCACCTTTCTTCTTCGGGAAAAATCGAACCGAATATGAACGCCCGGTCCGCACGCTCTTGCGCGCGGGCAGTCTGGAGGGTCATTCGCGGTCAGCGCGGTGTCTACCGTGTACCGGTAGAACCTGCGCCGCTCGAAGAGACAGATCGGACGACTTCATGACAAAAAGTTTTATCGAAGATCTGGCGGCTGGAACGGGCACGCTCGCCGTGACCGTTGTTGTGCCCGCCAAGGATGAGGCGCAGAACCTTCCAATTCTTCTCGACGAGATCGAAACGTCGCTTCAGGGGCGTCGATTTGAAGTGATCGTCGTCGATGACGGCTCGTCTGACGGCACGGATATCGTTCTTCAGGATTATGCAGCATTGCACGAGTGGCTGCGGCCTGTGCGGCATCAAACGTCTTGCGGGCAAAGCTGTGCCGTCAGAACTGGTTTGCATCACGCGCGCGGAGATATCGTGGCCACGATCGACGGAGACGGTGAAAACGACCCCGCTTACATTCCTCAACTTTTGGACGCGCTTGATCAGGCGGGCACATCAACCGCTCTTGCTGCCGGACAGCGGCTCGGACGAAAGGCAAGCCTGGCAAAACGCTACGCATCAAAATTTGCCAACAAGATCCGCGGTGCGATCCTGAAGGACAAGACCCGGGACAGTGGCTGCGGTCTGAAAGCCCTTCGGCGCGAGGTCTTCCTGCAATTGCCTTATTTCGACAGCTGGCACCGTTTTCTTCCCGCTCTTGTCATTCGGGAAGGCTTTGACGTCGTGCACATCGACGTTCAGGACAGGCAACGCCGTCACGGCTCTTCGAAATACGGGATTTTTGACCGCGCGCTGGTCGGTGTGCTTGATTTGTTCGGCGTCTGGTGGCTCAGGCGCCGACGCAAGAAGGTACCTTCCGTCCGGCCACTGACGTGACCGGTTTCTGAAACATCAAATATGACGGGTTTCATTCCCGACCGGACCAATTGGACGTGCCAATGAGTGCTCTTTACGACTGGATCTACGCTGTTTTCGTCGAACAATTCGATTTCTGGATCATCCTGGGCTTCTTTGCCCAGGCCATGTTCATGATGCGGTTCGTCATACAATGGATCGCATCGGAGCGCGTCGGCCGGTCGATTGTTCCAGTGGCCTTCTGGTTCTTCTCCGTTGCCGGCGGTTCGCTTCTGCTGATCTACGCAATACAGCGCCAGGATCCCGTTTTCATCGCCGGGCAAGGACTTGGTCTCATCATCTACTTCAGAAACCTGTGGCTGATTTTCAAGGAAAAGCGCGAAGACCCGACCATCTGATGCAGTCGCGACCGGCGATCAATTGTAACCTGGTCCGGCAATACCCTATGCAGCGGTTGGGGATCGGCGCAGCCGTCGGGTAACAGCTGCGCCACAAAGCCTTATCCGAATGCCTTTTCGAGCGCCTGGTTCAAATCGTTGATGAGATCCTCGGGGTCCTCCAGGCCGATATGCAGCCGGACCGAACACAGTTTCTTGTCGATCGGCGTCACCGAGCGCGAGCCCTTGAGCTTGACCGGAATTGCGAGGCTTTCGAAACCGCCCCAGGAATACCCGAGCCCGAAGAGCTTGAGGGCGTCCAGGAAAGAGTTTGCCTGGTCGCGCGTGGTTCCCTCGGCGAAAGCGAAGGCGCATAGGCCTGTAGCGCCGCTGAAGTCGCGTTTCCAGAGCTGGTGGCCGGGATCCGTTTCCAATCCCGGATATCTGACATTCGCGATCAGGGGATGATTGTTGAGCCAGCCCAGAACCTCGAACGTATTGCGTTGGTGCCGCTCCAGACGAACGGACAAGGTTCTGAGGCCGCGAAGTCCGAGATAGACGTCGTCCGGCGCGACATGGCTGCCCATGGCTCCGTGGAGCACGTGCAGGTCTTCCCAGGCACGTTCACTTGCCGCAATCGTTCCCAGCATGACATCTGAGTGTCCGACGATGTATTTGGTTCCAGCCTGGATGGAAAGGTCAACGCCAAGCGCGATCGGCTGGCAGAAGATCGGCGTCGCCCAGGTATTGTCCATGAGCACCACAGCCCCGATCTTGTGAGCCGCATCGGCGATCGCGCGAACATCCTGCATCTCGAAGGTGAGGGAACCGGGCGCCTCGGTAAACACCGCGCTCGTGTTGGGCTTGAACAGTGCCGCGATATCTGCGCCGAGCGCCGGGTCATAATAGTCGACATCAACACCGAATTTCGGCAGCACCGTGTCGGCGAAATGGCGTGTTGGATAGTACGCGGTGTCGGTGATCAGGATATGGCCGCCTGATTTCACACAGGACAATATCGCGAGAGACACCGCGTTCAATCCCGAATTGGCAAGCAGGACCCCTTCGGCTCCCTCGAACTCCCTGACCGCTTCTTCCAGGGAATCGGTGGTCGGGTTGCCGCGTCTTGCATAGGTGTATTTCTGGCCGCCAGGGCGCATGGTTTCGACATCCGGGAACAGCACGGTTGATGCGTGCACGACCGGAGGATTGACGAAGCCATGGAAACTCGCGGGATCGCGACCGGCATGTGCAAGCTTCGTGTCCGTTTTCAGGGAAATTTTGGGATCGTTATCTGACATGAGCGAAGGATTTCGGATTTGAGGGGAGTGATCTCAGGGTTGTACCCGGTAAGACGGGTTTATTCCAGCTGCCTCTGATGCGTGCGAACCAGCCCTTTGCGGGGACGTCTACACGTCACTTCACTTGATAACCTTGTTTTAAGGTTAACGCTGTGCGGCAGGTGGAGAAAATGGGATGAACTCTTTTTGAGCATTGAATGATTTCGAAATAGCCATGTTCGCTATTTGTGCATATCCGGCCGTTCAATTTGGACGTTCTGTTGCGATATTTGACGAGATAATGACAGCAAGTACTTGACCCGAACAGCCAAATGCCATCGTATGGGCGCGTTGGGTGGAACGGGAGAAATCTGGAGGAAGCCGCAGCGCGGCAAGCGCTCGTCCGCAAACGAGACGCAGAAGAGGCCTCCCGCTGAGTTCCAACACTAAAAAAAAGTATGGGTAACAAATAAAGGCTGCATATCCATGTCCAAAAAAATCCTTCCACTCGTTCTCGGCGCTGCAATGGGCGTCGCTGCTTCGACAGCTGCGGGTGCGACAACCTTGGAAGATGTCAAGGGGAAAGGCTTCATCCAGTGCGGTGTGAGCCAGGGTCTGCCGGGCTTCTCCAATCCGGATGCTCAGGGGAACTGGACCGGTCTCGACGTTGATCTCTGCCGCGCCATGGCCGCTGCAGTATTCGGCGACGCTACCGCTGTTAAATTCACTCCGCTGTCCGCCAAGGAGCGCTTCACGGCTCTGCAATCTGGTGAAGTCGACGTTCTGTCGCGTAACACCACCTGGACGATGTCCCGTGACACCCAGCTCGGTCTCAACTTCGCTGGTGTGAACTACTACGACGGTCAGGGCTTCATGGTCCGCAAGGATCTCGGCGTGACGTCTGCACTTGAGCTCTCCGGCGCATCCGTGTGCACGAACACCGGTACGACAACCGAGCTGAACGTTGCTGACTACTTCCGTGCAAACAACATGCAGTACGAAATCGTCGCCTTCGAAAAGGCCGACGAAGTTGTCGCAGCATATGACGCCGGCCGTTGTGATGTTTACACCACGGACGCTTCCGGTCTGTATGCACAGCGCCTGAAGCTGACCAACCCGGGCGATCACATGGTTCTGCCGGAAATCATTTCCAAAGAGCCTCTTGGTCCGGTTGTCCGTCAGGGCGACGATGAGTGGTTCAACATCGCGAAGTGGACTCTCAACGCGATGATCAACGCCGAAGAAATGGGCGTCACCTCCGCAAACGTTGATGAAATGAAGGGTTCCGACAATCCTTCCGTCAAGCGTCTGCTTGGTGCTGAAGGTGCTTTCGGTGAAAGCATCGGCCTGTCCAACGACTGGGCGTACAACATCATCAAGAACGTTGGTAACTACGAAGAAACCTTCAACGCCAACGTTGGTCCGGACACTCCGCTCGGCATTTCCCGCGGCGTGAACGCACTGTGGAGCGACGGCGGTTTTCTCTACGCTCCGCCGGTACGCTAATCCTCATTCCTTGTGGGGAAAAAGGGGTTCCGGCAAACTGCCGGGACCCTCAATAAAACAAATCCGCGCATCACAAACCGGAAAACCGGTGAACGCGTGGGGGAACACCTGCTTCATAAGCCGATAGGGAGCACGCACCAGCGTGTTGCAGAAGCAGATAAAACGTGAAAGAGGCGAGGCGACAGGCCAGGCTCTTTTCGTGAACTTGGGCGAGGTTCTATGTCAGTAATGGAGCAGGACTCGGCGGGGGCGCCGGCGCGTGCTTCGCTGATGAACGATCCAAAAGTCCGCGGCTATTTCTATCAGATGCTTCTGGTGGTGCTGCTGCTGACCTTCGGATACATCATCGTGACGAACACTGTCGCCAACCTGGAGCGGCAAAACATTGCCTCCGGTTGGGGATTTCTTGAGAATACTGCCGGCTTCGGCATTATTCAGTCGCTTGTACCATACGCAGAAACGTCGAGTTATGGACAAGCCATCTTCGTAGGTTTCCTGAATACGGTTCTGGTTGCGGTCGTCGGAATTTTCATTGCGACGATACTCGGCTTCCTCGTCGGGATCGCGCGACTTTCGAACAACTGGGTCATCAGCCGCATTGCGTATTGCTATGTCGAACTGATCAGGAACGTTCCGCTGCTTCTGCAGATTTTCTTCTGGTATTTCGCGGTTTTGCGCGCAGTTCCCGGCAAGCGGGAGAAGTGGTCGCTCTTCGACACCTTCCATCTGAACATTGCAGGCCTTCGCGGTCCCAAACCGATCTGGGAACCGGGGGCTGAATTTATCGGCTATGCGCTGATCATCGCGATTGTCGCGTCGATATTTGTGTCCAGGTGGTCGCGCAAGCGTCAGGAAGAGACGGGACAGCAGTTCCCGGTATTCTGGACCGGTCTCGGGCTGATCGTCGGTCTGCCGGTGATCACCTACTTCGTCACCGGCATGCCGATGACACTGGAGCACCCGAACTTCGTCGAAACGGGACCGGCACTGCGCAGGGGATTTGAGCTGGGTGTCGGCATCAACCTCATTCCGGAATTCCTCGCTCTGACGGCTGCTCTTGCGATCTACACCGCGGCCTTCATTGCGGAAATCGTGCGCGCGGGTATTCAGGCGGTCAGCCATGGACAGACGGAGGCCTCGCATGCGCTGGGTCTGCGCCAGGGACCGACGCTGCGTCTTGTGATTATCCCGCAGGCGATGCGCGTGATCATTCCGCCACTGACGAGCCAATACCTGAACTTGACGAAAAACTCGTCGCTCGCCGTCGCGATTGCCTTCCCCGACCTCGTGTCGGTTGGAGGAACCGTGCTCAATCAGACTGGTCAGGCAATTGAAATCATCGGTATCTGGATGGCAGTTTACCTGTCGCTCAGTCTGATCACTTCGGCCTTCATGAACTGGTACAACCAGCGCATGGCGCTCGTGGAAAGATAGGGAGCGCACATCATGGCTAACACTGATATCTTTCAGATCAGAACGGAAGAAGCGCCGACACTGCCGGCGCCGGTTTCCACCACCGGCGCGATCGGATGGATGCGCAAGAACCTGTTCTCCTCGATCAGCAACACGATCCTGACCGTCATAGGTGTCCTGCTCGCTTATTGGATCATTTCCCCCTTCATCCAGTTCGCGTTCATTGACGCGGTCTGGACGGGGGACAACCGTGAAGCATGCCTGCCGCAGGATGGCGGACACGGCGGAGCCTGCTGGGCATATGTCGAGGCATATTTCCCGCAGTTCATCTACGGGCGCTATCCGTCCGTCGAGACCTGGCGCGTCGATATCGTCTATGCGCTCTTCGCGCTTCTTCTCGTGCCGCTTGCCATTCCGAGCGCACCGTTCAAGCGGACCAACGCCATTCTATTCTTGGTGATTTTCCCGATCGTCGCTTACTTCCTGCTGACCGGTCTCGTGATCGGTGACACGGTTGTGCTTCCGATCGTTGAAACCGCTGTTTGGGGCGGTCTGCTTGTGACGCTGGTGATCGCGGTGACAGGGATCGTCGCATCCCTGCCATTGGGGATTGCCCTTGCACTCGGACGGCGGTCTCAGATGCCGATCATCAAGCTGGTTTCGATCATCTTCATCGAGTTCTGGCGCGGTGTTCCGCTCATCACGGTGCTGTTCATGTCGTCGGTGATGCTCCCGCTGTTCCTGCCGGAAGGTGTGACCTTCGACAAGCTGTTGCGTGTTCTGATCGGCGTGACGCTGTTCTCCGCAGCGTACATGGCGGAAGTTGTTCGAGGCGGTTTGCAGGCTATTCCCAAGGGACAGTATGAAGGCGCGATGGCACTGGGACTGCGGTTCTGGCCAATGATGTATCTCATCATTTTGCCTCAGGCGCTGAAGCTCGTGATCCCCGGCATCGTCAACACCTTCATCGGGTTGTTCAAGGATACCACGCTGGTCCTGATCGTCGGCATGTTCGATCTTCTCGGCCAGATCCAGTCGTCCTTTACAGATCCCACCTGGTCGACACCTAGTCAGGGCCATACCGGGTATCTGTTCGCGGCGATCGTATTCTTCGTGTTCTGTTTCGGGATGTCGAGATACTCCATTTTCATGGAGAACAAACTTCATACCGGACACAAACGCTAACGAACTGCAGCCGGAGCGCGCGCATCGCCGCTGCGCTCCGGTCCTTCGAAATTTTGGAGTGAACCCATGAGTGAAAATGCAGTAAACGCGGAAGAACTCTCCGCCGACCGTTCGAAAATGCAAGTGTCCGACACGGATGTTGCGATCGAAATCAACAACATGAACAAGTGGTACGGCGACTTTCACGTGCTCCGCGATATCAACCTGAAAGTGATGCGCGGCGAACGGATCGTTATCTGCGGGCCTTCGGGCTCCGGCAAGTCGACCATGATCCGTTGCATCAACCGGCTGGAAGAGCATCAGGCCGGACAGATCATGGTTGATGGGATCGAACTGACGAACGACCTGAAAAAGATTGACGAGATCCGCCGGGAAGTCGGCATGTGCTTCCAGCACTTCAACCTGTTCCCGCATCTGACGATCCTTGAAAACTGCACGCTGGCCCCGATCTGGGTGCGCAAGATGCCGAAGAAGGAAGCTGAAGATGTTGCCATGCATTATCTTGAGCGCGTGAAGATCCCTGAGCAGGCACTGAAATACCCCGGTCAGCTTTCCGGTGGTCAGCAGCAGCGCGTTGCGATTGCGCGCTCCTTGTGCATGAACCCCAAGATCATGCTGTTCGATGAGCCGACATCGGCACTCGATCCGGAAATGATCAAGGAAGTTCTCGACGTGATGGTCGGTCTTGCCGAAGAAGGCATGACCATGCTTTGCGTCACCCACGAGATGGGCTTCGCCCGCAAGGTGGCCAACCGCGTGATCTTCATGGATGCCGGCCAGATCGTTGAACAGAACGAGCCGGAAGACTTCTTCGTGAACCCGCAACACGAGCGCACGAAACTCTTCCTGAGCCAGATCCTGCATCACTGATTGCAAGCGCGTTTCGCGTTCGACAGCCTGCCACAACAACAAAAGGCCCTGGAAAGCGTTTTCCAGGGCCTTTCCTGTTTTCATCAACGGTGCCCGCCGAAGAATATTGCAATTGACAGGTGGTTATGGTTCCCCGGTCAGGACCTCTGTGTCGTCACGGCCGCCCCATTCGGTCCAGGATCCGTCGTAGACGCTGACATCCCGGATACCCAGGATTGTCAGTCCAAGGGTGAGAATGGCGGCCGTCACGCCTGATCCGCAGGTCGTGGTAATCGGTTTCTGCAGGTCGACGCCCGCGTCCTGGTAAATCGTTTCCAGGTCGGCGCGTGCGCGAAACGTACCGTCTTCGTTGATCAGGCGCGTGAACGGCAGATTGAGCGCGTTCGGCATGTGGCCCTGGCGCAGTCCGGCCCTGGGCTCAGGCGCGGTACCGGCGAAGCGGTCGGCAGACCTGGCGTCGAGCAACTGGCGATCTCCTGTCTCTGTCGAACGTCTCACCTGTGACAGATTGGCGACCGCGCCGTGATTGAGTCTGGACGTGAAATGGCTTTGCGGTTTGCGCGGCACCTCGTCGGTGACAGCCCTGTTTTCGGCGCGCCATTTCGGAAACCCGCCATCAAGCACGTACACGCTGTCAGCCCCCATGGTGCGCAGGGTCCACCAGACCCGCGCCGCGGAATAGAAGCCGAAATCGTCATAGACGACGACTGTCTGTCCGTCGCCGATCCCGAGCTTGCGCATGGCCGAGGAAAAGACGTGCGGCGCAGGCAGCATGTGCGGCAGATCGCTGTTCTTGTCGCAGATTTCATTGACGTCGAAGAAGACCGCACCCTGTATGTGTGCGTTCGGGTAAACCGGCGGGGCATCCGGATGCGTGACCGGCGGCATCCAGGCGTTGACGACGACCAGGTCCGGGGAGTCGAGATGATCGGCCAGCCATTGGGTTGAAACAAGCGGGTGGTCGGACATTGAAACTCCTCAACTCTGGTAGAGCCCCTTGGACTTGTGCCATTCCTCAATGGACAAATCGGGATAGGACTTGAAGTGGACGTGACCGATGCCGAGCGGCACCTCGATCCAGTCGGGCTTGTAATCAAGCATGATATGGACGGTTTCAGGCGGCTTTGGCAAGGGGGTATCGATGACACCGGCATGCGGATGGACAAGGTCCGGCCAACGCGGATCCCAGACCCAGAGATGTGTCCCGCATCGCCCGCAAAAGTGCCGCTCGGCAGGACTTTCTGTACCATCGATCCGAGCGTGATAGACGGCTTTCGCATCCGCGCCTTCTGTCTTCAAACTGTCGGCTTCGCCCATCAGGTTTATGGCATATCCGGCACTGCCGCCGACCTTTCGGCAGATGGAGCAGTAGCATCGCATGTAGGGGTAGGGGTTCTTGCTCTCCAGTTCAAAACGGATCGCCTTGCAGTGACAACTGCCGGAAAGGTGCATGATCTTGCCTCCAACAGGACGTTCAGTCGGTAAGACGAATGCGGACGCGCCTGTTCTGTTTGCCTTTCTTTTCGGTTTTCCCGATTGAAAGCTCGCCTATTTCCGATGTCCGGGAAACATGGGTGCCGCCGCACGGCTGAAGATCGACATCCCCACCGATCCTGACCAGCCTGACCCGGCCGGAGCCCCGGGGCGGTTTGACGGACATGGTTTTAACAAGCGCGGGGTTTGCGTCGAGTTCTGCGTCGGTGATCCACTCCGTTGTCACCTCGTAATCGCCGGCGGCGAGGTCATTGAGCACCTGGTGCAAAGTTTCCTTGTCCACGGTTTCATCACCCATGTCGAAATCAAGCCGTCCTTCCGTGTCACCAATCTGGCCGCCGGTGACAGGATAGGGAAGGGCAACAGAAAGGAGGTGCAGCGCCGTGTGGACGCGCATCATCTTGTAGCGCCGCGCCCAATCGACGTGCGCGATCACCTCGCTACCCGGTTCGGGCAGCGTTTGGCCCTCCGAGGGGACGTGGACAATGGAAACACGGTCGTCGTCATAGACCGTTGTAGCGATCTCGATCTGCGTCCCGTCGGCGAGTTCAAGGTGACCGCTGTCGCCCGGCTGACCGCCGCCGGTTGCGTAGAAGACGGTTCGATCGAGCACGATGCCGCCCCGTTCGGTCACACCCGTTACTCTTGCTTCGCACGTGCGCAGGTAGGCATCATCACGAAACAGAGGTGCGGACATTGTTGTCTCCTGGTCATTATATCGTATTTTCGCAGCGTACAGAGCCAAGTGTGATCCGTCGACCTCTCCTGAGGGCCGAAAATCATTTGCCGAAGCACTGATCCATCACGATGCTTGCCGCGGCCATGTTGCCCATGTGAAGGGCTGTCGGTGTGTTCTGGTGTCCCGGATAGGTGAGGTCGCCGGCGGCGTAAATCCCGGGCAATGACGTGCGGAAGCCGTCATCAACATTCACATATCCCGCATCAGTCATCGCCACACCCAACGCATCAACGAAGCTGGTTTGACGTTGATGGGGAAACACAAGCAGGCAATCGAGGGTGATTGCCGTGCCGTCAGAAAGTTCCGCTATTTGCAGGTTGCCGTCCTTGGAGTGCAGTCTCTTGGGAAGGCCTCCAACAATGTCCGCACCGAGGTTGGCGATCTGCCGTCGCCGTTTCTGGCTCAGGGACAGCGTAGGGCCGACGAAATAGGTGAGGTACCCTGTCCAGTTGCGGTAGATCTCTGCAGCATCGAGAACCTCCGGACGATGCGCATGGATCCCCCAGCGCGCGTTTCGCCACTCGATCCCATGACAGAAAGGACAGTTTATGACGCTGCGGCCCCAGCAGTCCTCCAGTCCGGGCAGATCAGGCAAGACATCAACCATGCCTGTTGCGAGCAGCACCTTGTCAGCCGTGACGAGCGATCCGTCATCCCGGATCAGCGTGAACCCGTCTGCTTCGCGCTTGATGCCTGTAATCGCCTTGTCGTCAAGGACGGCAAAAGGATAGGAACTGATATCATCGCTTATAGCCTTCCTCACATCGACAGGCGCTTTTTTGTCCAAACCGGGCAGCGCCGCCACGAAGGGCGATGCCGCATTTCTGGGAGGTGCTGGCGCATCGAAAACAATCGACGTCATCATGGACCGTGACAGCGTCAGCGCCGCGGCAAGGCCTGCCGGACCGCCGCCAATGATTGCCACCTGCGTTTTTTCCATGTTGTTTCCCTTTGGTTCAGTAATTGGCCTTCGCGGCAGGGAGCGTCGGCCCAATGTTTCCCGTTAAACCGGTAAGCGGCCGGTCGAATGCACCTGTGATCAAGAGTGACGGCCTGCGAACACCGTTGGACGCGGCCGCTTCCAGGAGCATAACAATGCAGATGGGTATTACGAGCGCAACGAAATATGCGCTCAATGATCCGGCTCACGCTGCACTTCGCGGGGATGATCCGTGAGAGAAGCCTGAACCTCATCCTGAGGAAGCGCGTGAGCGCTGTCTCGAAGGATGCGCCGCGCGGTCCGAGTGTGCCGCCATCCTTCGAGACGTACGCAAGCGTGCTCCTCAGGATGAGGCCGGCGATAAACGAAGCCTCGAATTAGGCGCAGGTTGTCGGAACAAACTGTTTGGTTCCCTCCGTCGTCACCCCGGGCGAACAACGTGAGACCCAGGGCCGGAGAGCCTGAGCATATCGTCTGGGAAAGTGGACGAGTCGCGAGGGCAACCAGCAAAGTTTTGCGACTTCGCAGCATCATCCCCCGGCGAAACGTCAATCCCGAGGTCGCAATCCAATGAGCGCAATGATCTAGAGAATTGGAGACAGCAACCGCGCGCCCTGGGCAAAAACGCGGAAGACGTAGCTTCTGGAACGGAATGCATCCGGCCATGTCAACCTTGCATTCTCAAAATCGGTTTCCAGCATAGCCTCGACATTCCCGATCATCCGTTCGTGCGTGAACCAAAGGGTGAGTTCGAAGTTGATCTGGAAGGATCTGTTGTCGAAATTCACCGTCCCGATCGAGACGAGGTCTTTGTCGAGCAAGGTCACTTTCTGGTGCAGGAAGCCGTCCGTATAGCGGTAGACCTTTACACCGCGCTGAACGAGCGTGTCTTCATAGGCATGACTTGCGAGCCACACCGTCCAGTGGTCCCGTTTCTCGGGCAACAGGATGCGCACGTCCACGCCGCGCATGGCCGCGGCTGCGAGCGCCGTCTGCACATCGAGGGACGGCACGAGATAAGGTGTCGTGATCCACAACCGTTCCTTCGCCCTGGCAGCCGCCTCGACAAACGCGATTGCGCATTCCTCGAGTTTGTCGGCAGGACCGGTTGGCATGACCAGCACCGACTCGTCACCTGGCATTGGGATGTCGCGCACTTGCGGCAGGTCGATGCGCTCGCCGCTGGCCCACAGCCAGTCTTCCACGAACGAGAGAGCGCACGCGACCGCTGCGGGGCCTTCGACCTTGACGTGCGTATCCCGCCAATGACCGAACCAGCGGTCGCGGCCGACATACTGGTCGGCGACGTTGTGGCCGCCGACGAATGCGGTTCTGAAGTCGATGACAACCAGCTTCCGATGATTGCGGTAGTTCAGCCTCATCGGGCCCAGGAGCCGCAGGAACTTGTGATTTTCGTTGAAACCGCAAACCTCGACCCCGGCATCCCTCAACCGGTTTAGAAACTTGTGGGAGAGGGAATGGCTGCCGACGTCGTCATACAGAAACTGGACCTTGACGCCGTCTCTGGCGCGGGCGATCAGGGCATCCGCCATTTCACGACCGAGCTGATCATCGTGAATGGCGAAAAACTGAAAGAAGATGCTGCTTTGCGCGGCAGCGATCGCATCCTTGATTGCGGAAAAGGTTTCATCGCCGTCGATCAGCAGCTCTGACGTGTTTCCTGCAAGAAACGGAACGCCGGCGACACGGGTCAAAACGGGCCAGTCCCGTGTTTCGTCGTGATCGGTCAGCCCGAGTTCGTCTGCTCGGCGCGCTCTTTCTGCTCGCCCCAACGACGCCTGGATCTTCGCGTAGTCCGAAAACGACCGCCAGCCGAAGACAAAATAGAGCGGAACGGTCAGGTAAGGCAGGAAAAACAGCGATAGCAGCCAGGCGACGGACCCTTGCGACGTCGTCGAGTTCATCACCTCTCGCACTGCGCAGATAACTGCAGTGATATACATCAGGGCAACGAACGCGGCGACGAGACCGAGATTGTTCGCCATCATGTCGAGGATGCCGACATCCGTAACGGCATCCTGGATCACGGCCTGAGCATCGGCGCCGTCTTTTGCAAGTGTCGGGTCGTCCTGCCCCATGGGAATTCAAACCAAGCTGTTCAGGCTCACGCGAAGGGTGGTTGAAGTGTTACCTTCTTTTCGAGCCAATCGGGCACCGGCAAATTCTTGGATCTCAGAAAATCCGGGTTGTAGAGCTTTGAATGGTATCTTGTTCCATGATCGCACAGGATGGTCACGATCGTTTTCCCGGGTCCGATTTCCTTTGCGAGACGGCGTGCCCCGGCAAGGTTGATGGCGCTCGAACCGCCAAGGAGCAGGCCTTCGTTTTCGGCCAGGTCAAAAACCAGGGGAAGCGCATCTTCGTCAGCGATTGTGTAGGCGTAATCAACTTTCACGTCCTGAACGATCGGTGTCTTGCGGCCGAGTCCAATTCCCTCGGAGATGGACCCGCCCTCGGAAGCGACGGCTTCGCCTGTGGTGAAAAGCGACTGCATCGCTGCTCCGCGCGGGTCGGCGCAGCCGATCACGATGCCCGGCTTGTTTTCCTGCAGGTACTGGGACACGCCGGACAGCGTGCCGCCCGAACCGACAGCGCAGATGAAGGCATCCACACGGCCACCGGTCTGGGCCATGATTTCCGGCCCGGTTGTCACGTAGTGCGCCTTCTTGTTGTCAAGATTGTTCCATTGATCGGCGAAAATGACACCATTGGGTTCGCTCTTGGCCATCTCTTCGGCCAGACGGCGCGCGACATGCTGATAGTTATTGGGGTCCCTGAAAGGTTTTGCAGGGACTTCAACAAGCTCAGCGCCGCAAAGACGCAGCATGTCCTTCTTTTCCTGGCTCTGTGTCTCCGGGATGACAATCACGGTTCTGTATCCGCGCGCGCTTGCAACAAGTGCAATTCCGATCCCGGTGTTCCCGGCGGTTCCTTCGACAATTACGCCTCCGGGCTTCAGGTCGCCCCTTGCTTCGGCTTCCAGGATCATTTGTCTGGCCGGCCTGTCCTTAACCGACTGTCCCGGGTTCATGAATTCGGCTTTGCCAAGAATTTCGCAGCCTGTTTCCTCCGAAAGGGTTTTCAGGCGAATCAAGGGAGTATTGCCAATCGCGTCGACAACGGAAGCGGACACTGTCATTTTTTTATTCCTGGCTGATCTGGCCACCGAGCGGGAAAAGGCCAAATGGTATTCATAGGACCGGGACGCTAAAGGCAGCAGCATCCCGGATCAAGCTTGCAATTTAAGTGCTTGTCCTTGGAATGCCAGCACCGGGAACCGTTTTGCGGTGTATTTTCCGCTAATTCATTGAAAGTGAGCATGGAGTTGTTCTGCAAACCCACTGGATGAAATTTTAAATTGGAATATTTTTAGTGTAGAAGTTGATCCGGAAAACATTGCACAACGTACTGGCAATACAGCTAATCAGGTGCTTGGAGTTAAATGAGAGCGGAAATGGAAAAGAACGTGACCGGAATGGACGAACTGCTTGCTGGCTATGCCGCCGGTACGTTGTCCTACCCGGCGCAGGCGCTGGTGGGAGCGCATCTGGAACTGAGCGAGCAGAACCGGGGCTACGTCTCGTCTCTGGAAAGCCTCGGCGGCGTCAGCTTGAACGATGCCGATCCGGTTGCATTCGATGACCGGGATTCCATTTTGTCGTCAATCTTCAGCGACGATGCGCTGCTTTCCAATGACAACGCGCCTTTGGTGCAGGATGGAACCAATGTTCCGCATTCCTTGCAGAGCATCGTCGGAAGGTCGCTGGACGGGCTTCCCTGGAAAACGCTCCTTCCCGGAGTGAAGGAGTGCAAGTTCGGCGAGATTGACGGTTGCACGAGCAGTCTGATCTGGGTGCGGGCAGGGCGTGCCATGCCGTCGCACACACACCACGGTACGGAACTGACGCTTGTGCTGCAGGGCGGGTTCAGCGACGAAGACGGGCATTTCGTGTCCGGAGACCTTGCATTCGCCGATGGCGATGTCGACCATAAGCCGATTGCCGACGAAGGCGAGGACTGCATTTGCTTTGCGGTTACGGCGGGTCGCCTCGAACTGACCGGCCCGGTCGGCCGCTGGTTCGCACCTTTTATGCGATAATCACCAATCCGCACTCCGGGGCCTGTGCGTAGAAAGAGTACAGGCCAAGGAGATCGTATTTGCCTCAGACACAATTCGTTGCCCGTCCCGAACATGGAGCTGCCTGGATTACAGGCGCAAGTTCCGGCATAGGGCATGCACTTTCCCTCGCTTTGGCGAAGAACGGCTGGCGCGTTGCGGCGACGGCCCGCTCTGAAGATGCGTTGCAAGCGTTGAGCGAAGCCGCGCGGGAGTTCCCCGGAGAGATTGTTCCCTATCCTGGCGACGTTACGGACACGTCGTTGATGGCGGAACATTGCCGTTCGATCGAGAGAGATTTGGGCGGGATTGCGCTTCTGGTGGCAAATGCCGGAATTTACCTGCCGCAAGATGGACTGGATTCGCGCATCGATGCGTTCCACAAGAGTTTCGACGTGAATCTGATGGGTACGGTCAACGTGCTTCTGCCTGCGATCGACGTTATGAAGTCGAGATCCCGCGGTCAGATCGCGATCGTGTCATCGGTTGCCGGATACAGCGGTTTGCCGACTTCAGCCGCCTACGGCGCTTCGAAGGCCGGTCTGATCAATATGGCTGAGTCCCTGAAATTCGATCTCGACCGTGCCGGTATTCGCATCCAGCTGATCAATCCGGGGTTTGTCGATACGCCAGCCACCAAATCCAATCCGTTTCCTATGCCGCATCTGATCACGAGGGAAGAGGCTGCAGAAGAGATCATCAGAGGTCTGGAGCATCCTTCGAAGTTCGAAATAGCGTTTCCGAAAGCGTTCGTCAGGCAACTGAAAGCACTCAGGATGCTGCCTTACCGCGCCTATTTTGCGCTCGTGTCCAGGTCGACCGGCTGGAACAAGAAAAAGCCCGCACCCTTGGAAAAGAGAAGGCCGGCTGAAGAGCCGGCCTGATCGTCGGGAATGCGGGTGCCTCCTCAAGAGGCTTTGACGTAGACCATCTGCCGCACATCTATGTTCCCGGCACGGAAACCGGCTTCGCAATAGTGAAGGTAGAATTCCCAAAGACGCTTGAAACGTTCATCGAAACCCAGGGGCCGGATCTGCGGCCACGCATGGCGGAACCGCTGTCGCCATTCTGCAAGCGTACGCGCATAGTCTTGGCCGAAGATCTCCTGCTCGGCAAGATCGAGGCCGAGCGATTTACCGATGTCGACCAGCCTGCCTGGGGGTGGAAGCATCCCGCCCGGAAAGATGTAGCGCTGGATAAAGTCGGTACCGCGCCGGTAATCCTCGAACATCGTGTCCTGGATCGTGATGATCTGCAGCCCGGCTTTGCCGCCCGGTTTGAGACAGTTGGATAGCTGGCTGAAATAGGTCGTCCAGTACTTCTCTCCAACGGCTTCGAACATTTCGATGGAGGCAATCCGGTCGTAGACGCCGCGTTCATCACGATAGTCCTGGAACACCACGTCAACCTTGTCGTTCAGTCCGGCGTTGAAGATGCGTTCGCGCGCATAATCATATTGTTCGCGGGAAATCGTCAGCGCCTTGACATTGGCCCCGACTGTCTTCGCGACATGTTCTGCAAAACCACCCCAGCCGCAACCGATTTCAAGAACCGAATGACCGGGTTCAATACCCGTCTGCTTCACGAGCGAAGCATATTTTTCCGCCTGGGCCTGTTCCAGATTGTTTGTTTCGTTGCTGTAGATCGCGGACGAGTAGGTCATCGACGGATCCAGCCATTCCTTGTAGAAGGCATTGCCCAGGTCGTAATGCGCAGAAATGTTGCGTTTTGAACCGCGGCGTGTGTTTGAATTCAGCCAATGCCGGACCGACAGCAGAATACGGGTCAGCGGCCGTCCCTGAATGGCTTCCAGGGTCGATTCCTGGTTGATGCAGAACACTTCCAGGAATGTCGTGACATCGGGCGATGACCAATATCCGGCCATGAATGCTTCGCCGACGCCAACATCGCCTGCCTTGACTACCATGCGGAAAAACCGCCAGTCGTGGATGTCAAGCACGCCGCGAGGACCGTTTTCACGACCCTGGATGCTGAACCTCCGGCCATCGGGAAAGCTGATTTCCAGCGACCCGTAGCGGATTCGCAATGCAAGGCTGGCAGCCATTCGTGCAAGGCGAGGGGCGCCCTTGAGTTGTTTGCGCAGATTGTGTTTGTTCAGTGCAACAGGCTCACTCATCGCAAAACCTCTTGATATTTTACTTGTCTGAGGCCAGTGAAACCGGCCGCTCTCCCAACCCGCCCTGACTTGGACGTTCTGCAGGCCGGGGATGGAATGGTACACGCTTGAGCCAAATTTTAAAGGCTTCCCAATGGATTGCCACAATCACCTTGGCGGTCAGGAAAGGCACGCGCGCGCATTCCTTCAAGATTGCTCTGGAGGTCAGCGGAGTGCCGGATCCTGAAAATGTCGCGGACAAGAGCGGGCCCCTTGCATCCGTTTCCAGTATCCTGACCCTGACGGCGTCACCTGGTGGCAGCATGCGGAAATGGTAGTGCTGCTCCATGCTGATGAACGGAGAGACGTAGAACTCTTTCGTCTGGTGCTGGCGCACGCCTGCATCGCTCATCTGTCCGGTTTCGACCGGCAGGACGTATGTGTGCAACCCGCCGAAGGTGTTGCGCACCTCGTAAACGATTGCCGTCAGTTGATCGGTTTCGTCATAGGCGTAATAGACGCTGAGCGGGTTGAAACCATAGCCAAGGAGCCTGGGATAGGCGAGAAGCAGCACTCTGGAGGGCCGGTCGACCGACTTCTTGTCGAGCAGCATGTCGATATGCCGTCTGAGGTTGGAACCATCCCGCTTTCCGTGGTCCTTTTCGTGGAACGAAAGGACATTGAACCGGTTTATGGAAAAAAAGCGGGATTGTTTGCGGGCGCTCTCCAGCTTGTCGAGGTCCAGCAGCACGGAAAAAACAGAGTAATTGAACCTGTGTTCCGCCGGCTTCATGCGGTGATGCATCACCTGGCCGGAATAGAGTGATGCCGCTTGTTTCGGCGGATCGCCATTGTCGCTTACGGTGTTCCGGGTTTGCCGCGTCATTCGGCAGCTTCCAGAAACGCGGTTCCAGATGATGTTTTTTCCCAGGGCAGTTCCGCACCGAGCCGCTTTGCCACCGCAAGGCCGGAGGCGAGGCCATCCTCGTGGAACCCATGACCGTTCCATGCGCCGCAATACCATGTGTTGTTCACGCCCTGTATCTCGCCGATGCGTTTTTTGGCACTCAGGGCGGCAGCATCGAATTGCGGATGGTCGTAGATGTATTTCGCAAAGGTTTTGTCCGCGCTTGGAGCTTCAAACGGGTTCAACGTTACGAAAACGGGTTTGCTGCGATCGATGTTTTGAAGTCGGTTCATCCAGTAGCTGACGGTGACATCGCGCGTTTCACCGGCATCGCGGTCCGACATGTAGTTCCACGACGACCAAACCTTCTTCCGCTTTGGCATCAGGCGTTCGTCGCGATGGAGATAAACCTCATTCGGACGGTATCTGATGGCGCTGAGTATTTCATGTTCCTGCGGGCTCGGATCGCCGAGCATGGCAAGGCTCTGGTCGCTGTGACTTGCGAGAATGACGTGGTCGAAGACGTCGCTATGCCCGCTTTCATCCTTCACGACGACCTTCTGGTTCTTCCGCATGATCTCGGCGACCGGTGTGCCAAGTCTGATTTTCCCCGCAAGGGGGGCGAGCAGGCGGTTCACGTAGTTTCGGCTTCCGCCGGATATTGTGCGCCAGAGCGTAGGCTCGAACGACAGCAGACGGTGATTTTCGAAGAAGGCGACAAAACTCTCCGCCGGATAGGAACGCATTTCGTTGATCGGGGTGGACCAGATCGCAGCTCCCATGGCGAGCAGGTAGTCGTTGATGAAACCCTGCGAATAGCGGTTGTTCTCCAGGTAGCCACCAAGCGTCTCACCTGCAAGACGGCCCGCGTGCAGGTCAACTACGGACTGTTTGTTGAAACGGAATATGTCCTTCAGCATGAAAAGAAACCGGGGCGAGACCAGGTTTGAGCGTTGCGCAAACACAGTGTTGATCGAGTCGCCCGACCACTCGAGACTTCCACTGTCGGCGGAAAGCGCAAAGCTCATGTCGCTCGCTTCGGTCCGGACGTCGAGGTGATCGAGAAGGGCGGTAAAATTGGGGTAGTTACGTTCGTTGTAAACAATGAAACCGGTGTCGACCGATATCGGCGTTCCGTCGTAGTCGATGTCGGCTGTCGCACTATGACCTCCGGCGCGTGCGCGTTTTTCGTAAAGTACGACGTCGTGCTGTTCACTGAGGGCCCAAGCAACACTGTTTCCGGAAATCCCGGAGCCGATGACGGCTATCCGCATGTTCAATCCTTTTCGAGTCTGGGCAGTCCGCAAGGACTTGCGGCCAGGCGAGATTTTATTGGTTTTGTAAGTGGGTTACGGCAAAGAAATAGGCTCGGATCACGCAGAGCGATGAATTTAATAAATTAATTTTTCCGGCAAGTCTGCGCGCTGTTGACCGGCAGTGGGACTGCCGTGGCTTTACCGGCCCGCCAGCGCAAACACGCGGTGACCGCAAACGCAAAACGGGTCCGCTGGAGTAGCGGACCCGTTCTTTTGCTTATGAACGAAAAAAGTCTGATCAGGCTTGCAATGTATCCACGAGCCAGTTCCAGGCAATTTCAACACGTGTTCTGGCCGCATCAAAAAACGCGACGATATTGTTCCAAACGGACTGGCCAAAATCGGCCACCTGCAACATCGTCCCACGCTCGATGGGCTCGTTTTCAGTTTCGATGAGTTCGACAGTCGTCGCGTCGGTGCCCTCGTTGACAACCCGCCGGGTCACCATGAGAGCGCCTTCAGTCACGAGACGGGACTCGTCCTTACCGGCAACGACCGTTTCCTGGTCCATTGAACGCACGACAACAGCACGTCCATCCGGCAGCAGGTGGGTTTCGTTCTGGCTCACCTCGGAATCGTAGATGACCTCACCATAGGAATCGATGAGTTCCACCCAGACAGTGTTCCTGCCGTCGAGTTCAATTTCACCGACCCAGATGGTCAACTCGCTCTCAAGCGGATCCTTTTGGTCAACCGTCGCAGACGCCACGGTCACCGCGAGACGATCCTCGGGCAAGGTGATGGTCTCTTGGGGCAGTTGTTCGGCTAATGCGCCGCTCGCCATGGCGAGGATGAGACCGAGCGCAATAGTTCCAGCTCTGGTATTCCGTTGCATGTTCGCCTCCCAAGGCTAATACAACCAGCTCAACCGCACTTGGGGCACTTGCGGATACGGTCCATTTTGGGCTCTTTTCCGCAGGGTTTCTGTATTTTGTGAGCGTGCGCCCCACGCTGCGCGGTCACGATTTTGCCATTATCGCACCACATTCTACGTTTTGAGTGTAACGAACATCACATTTTTCGGTGATTTCATTTACTTTCTGTAAATAAATGTGGTTTCAGGCCGGTTATTCAAGGTCATTCACCGTGACGTGACCGAAAGTATCCTGTTAAAAATGCTGATAAGTTGAAGCTGATCCTGTCATAATTGGCAATTGGTACGTTTGAAAACATGCCAAAGATAGCTTTGTTTAAAATTTTCGGCAATCGTGAATCGTTCCTTAACGTAAATTTTGATGGTTTACGTCAGGTTTGCTGCCTTAACAGAAGACAGCGAAGACAAGCAATGTGGAACGCCTACGCGACATCTTATGGGCCTTTTTCGTCGAATGCGTCGATTGTAGCTCTGAGCTGCTGCACCTGCTCGGCACTGGTCACCTTCATGCCATTTTGAGCGATGAACCCCAGACGCATTTCGACCTGGTCCCGGCCGGCCACCTTCTCGCGCACGGAGCAGGACGCGTGCAACTCGCGAACACCGGTTGCGGTCAGGATGCGCGTTGCATTCAGGTGAGTGACGCCAGACCCTGCCATGATGGAGATTCGTCCGTCAGCGATGCGAACGATCTCGGACAGGGCCTGCAAGTGTTGTTCCGCTTTCTGTCCCTGGCCGGACGTGAGAATGCGTTCGAAGCCGAGGTCGATTGCTCCTTCGATCGCTGTTTTGAGGTTCTTAAATGTGTCGAATACCCGGTGAAGGGTGCTCGCCAGCCCGCTTTGACGAAGAGCAGGGGCGAGGAACTCGACGTCGAGACGGCCTTCGGAAGTCACCGCACCGGTCACGATGCCGCTCATGCCGTATTGGACGGCAAGCTGAATGTCCCTGAGCATGATCGTCTTTTCGGCGTCCGAGTACCTGAAATCGCCCGGTCGCGGTCTGATCATTGCGAAGACCGGAACAGGTAGCCTCGATGCAGCGGCCATCATGCCGGCGGACGGGGTCAGACCGCCTTCCGAGAGCGCCGCGCAAAGTTCGATGCGATCAGCACCGTTTTCCGCGGCGATCCAGGCACCTTCTATGGTATCGACGCACACCTCCAACTTCGTGCAAGTCATTGTGCTTCGCTCCCGAACGTCTTGAGTGCGAAAATACCGGCGCCCTGCAATCCACCATTTGCGGCGAAGGCGCCGCGGACAATCAGCGGATCCTGGTAATGGGCCAGAACGAGATCCCGCGTTTTCCTGTCGATGAGTCCGAGAAGCTTCTCGTCATTGGATAACCCGCCGCTCACCGGAATGACGTGAGGTCCTATTGTGTTGACCAGACCGGAGAGCGCGCGCGAAACAAGCGTCGTGAACGCATCGACCGTATCGCCTGCGTCTTTTGCACCCAGGTGCCAGTGGTGGGTTATCTCGCGGCTCGATATCTTGACGCCGTGCAACGAGGCGTGAATCCGCTCCATGCCGCGCGCCGATCCCACCGCATCAACACAACCGACGAGACCGCAACCACACGTGTAGCGGTCAACCCCGCTGAGTGTTCCACCCGCTGTGGGATCAATGATGGGGCCGTGTCCCCATTCTCCTGCAATGCCGCCGAATCCGGTGACGAGTTCGCCGTTGATGACGAGGCCACCGCCGACACCCGACCCCAGGATGATCCCGAAAACGACTGGCTTACCCCGACCGGTGCCGTCAACGGCTTCGGCAAGTGCAAATGCATTGGCATCGTTGATGATTGCGACCGGGAGCCCTAGTGCGGCGCTGAGTTCTTTTTGAACCTCGCGCCCGTGCAGGCATGGAATGTTGGCGACATCGGCGATACCCGTTCGTTCATCATAGGCGCCGGCCAGCGAGATCGAAATCCTGGAGGTACCCGGAGCGGCAGCGTTCCTCACGGCCATCACAAATTCTTCCCAGTCGTGCCGGGGCGTCTCGATGCGTTCGCTTTCCGAAACGGTGCCGGTGGCAACCAATGCTCCGGACCTTATGAACGAACCTCCAATGTCGTAGCAGGTTATCATCGCCAGTACACAGCTCCTCGCGCGCGACAATTACGAGCCAATTTAAATACCAATATGCAACCAATTGGCCGGGCAGTAAATGAAAAACTCGCAGTCCGTTTCGGACGCTTCAACTGGACCGGTGTCAAAGAAATGGACGCAGGTTGCCGTCGGAGCGAGCCAGTGCAGCGTCGGCGGCATCGACATCCAGGCCCCTGAGCACCATCAGGATCGCGGTTTTAACCCTCCCGTCCGCTTTGTGCAGCGCGTCCGCAGCAGCGTCGGGAGTGCAATCGGTCAGGTCCATCAGAATACGTTGCGCACGCTGCCGCAGTTTGTCGTTGTCGGCAACGAGGTTGACCATGTGTCCCCTGACAGCATGTCCAAGCCTGAGGGCCACCAGCGTCGACATCATGTTCAGCGCGGCCTTCTGGGCGCTGGCAGCGCCAAGCCGTGTTGAACCGGCAATGATTTCGGGCGGCGTCTCCAAGAGGATGGCGTGGGTGACGTCATGCAAAAGGGGTGTATTTGCGTTGTTTGCAATACCGATCGTCACTGTGCCTGCGCTGTTTGCCGCTTGAACCGCAGCGAGTGTGTAGGGTGTCTTGCCGCTCGCTGAAACCGCAATCAGAACATCTTCGGCGCCTAGTCCGGAGTCCTCAAAGTCTTTGCGGCCGGCTTCCATGTCGTCTTCATGTACTCCGGCCAGGTTCAGGAGGTTTTCAGCGCCGCCCGCATAAAGCATGCGCATGCGATCCGCTGGGAAGCCGAAGGTGCCGGGCAGTTCGAGGCAGTCCGTCAAGGCCATGAGACCGGCGCTGCCGGCACCTGCGTATCCGATTTTGCCGCCTGTATCGGCGGCCATGTGAAGAGACGCCGCGGCCGCACTGATCTGTGGGAGCGCATCGCGGGTTGCTTCAAGCGCATCGACCTGCCGTTGAAGAATAACCGCGAGCACATCTTCATCCGGCCTGGTCGACAGGCCGATGGATTGCGGATCACGGTCTTCGGTTGTCGGCAGGGTCATTTTCCGGAAACTCGAACACATGCGGTACTTCCCCGAGACACCGGCAAAACGTGGTCGCCGATGAGGTGGCAGCAGACGCTGACGGTGCCCCGCGGTCGGGTGAATTTCTTTTAACACTTGATTTTAGGTTTCGATAGAGTTTAAATTGGTATCTGAAAGGTATTATTTTAGCCAAGGCGCCACGCGCAATGACAGACTTCGTTTCCATGCTGGAAAAAGGTGACTGGCTTGCTGCCTCAAGCGGGCCCAGATACCTGTTGTTGCGTCGGCGCATCCTGCAGGCAATCGACGAAGGCGTGTTGAAGGAAAACGAGCCTCTGCCGTCGGAAAGAGATATTGCCGCCATGACCGAGCTTTCCAGGGTCACGGTGCGCAAGGCGGTTGCCGGTCTGGTTGAAGATCAGGTCGTGGTGCAGAAACGGGGAAGCGGCTCGTTTGTTGCGCCCAAGGTGCAGAAGGTTGAACAGCGCCTGTCAAGCTTGACCTCCTTTAGCGAGGACATGGCGCGCAGGGGAATGGAGGCCAGCAGTGAATGGCTGAAGAGGGGGCTCTTTCCTGCATCGCCTGAGGAGATGTTTACACTCGGACTGAGTTCGGGTGAACGGGTTGCGCGTGTCGAGCGTCTCCGTAAGGCGGACGGCACACCGATGGCGATTGAACGGGCTTCGCTTTCAGAAAAGGTGCTGCCCAGTCCGGAACAGGTTTCGACTTCACTCTATGCCGTGCTGCGCATCTCGGGAATGCAGCCGGTGCGCGCCATTCAGCGCATTTCCGCGCGCAGCCTTGACCAGACGGATGCCGATATTCTCGGCGTGCCGGCAGGTTCAGCCGGCCTCAAGATCGAACGTGTTTCCTATCATGCCTCCGGCCACGTCATTGAGTTCACGCGGTCGGTCTATCGAGGCGATGCGTATGATTTCATCGCAGAGCTGCAAATAACGGAAGACTAGTTTCAATGTCCGACAGCTTGTCTGTGAACAAACCCACGCATATGCGGCGGGAAATCGAGGAAATACCGGACGCTGTGAGCCGCCTGCTTTCAGAGGCGCGTCCCGGCATTCGGAAAATCGCTGAAACTGCCGGTTCACCGGTCTTTCTGGCCAGCGTTGCACGTGGCTCGTCGGACCACGCGGCCATGTATCTGAAATATGCCTCCGAAATCTATCTCGGACTTGCAATGGCGTCGCTGGGACCGTCCGTTTCCTCGGTTTACGGCGGGAAGGTTCAGCTTGCAAACGCTCTCGTCGTCGCGATCTCGCAATCGGGCGCCAGCCCCGACATTTTGTCCGTTGTCGGCGCGGCCGTGAAACAGGGCGCAACCGCGATCGGCTTCACCAACACGGCTGACAGTCCGCTCGCACAGACGTCTACGGCGACAATAGATATTTGCGCAGGGCCCGAACAAAGCGTTGCGGCCACAAAGACCTATGTCAATTCGGTGATCGCCGGCCTTATGCTGCTGGCCGAGATAGGACAGGACTCCGAGCTTTCGCGGGCGCTTGAACTTGTGCCTTCAAGTCTTGAAAAGGCGATTGAAACCGATTGGTCCGTCTTGGCGGATCCGATCGAAAAGCGAGGATCGCTCTACGTGGTCGGGCGAGGTCCCGGTCTCGCGGTCGCCAATGAAGCGGCTCTCAAATTCAAGGAAACCTGCCAGATACACGCGGAAGCCTATTCTTCTGCCGAGGTGCTGCATGGTCCGGTCTCGATTGTCGAAGATGGATATCCGGTCCTTGTGCTCGGTGTGCGGGATGCTGCCGAGGCGGGCCTTGCTCAAACGGCGGATCGGATGGCGGCACAGGGCGGAATCGTCTTTGCCACTACAGATAAGGTTGCACGCGCGAGACGGCTCGATTTTGAAGCGGCCGCGCATCCGCTCACCGATGCGATCACACAGATTGTTTCATTTTACGCTTTCATAGAGTGGTTTGCCCGCCGCCGCGGGTTTAATCCGGATGTTCCGCGGCATTTGAAGAAGGTGACGCAGACGGTATGACGGACAGGGCGGCTTACACCGCGCAGCGGATATTCGACGGCGGCACGATCCGGGAGAATGTGGCGGTGCTCGTTGAGGACGGGGCCGTGGCAGGAATTGTGTCAGCGTCCGACATTCCGGGTGCCTACCCCGTGGACGATTTGGGCAAAGGGCTCCTTTCACCGGGGCTCGTCGATCTTCAGGTAAACGGTGGCGGTGGGCTCATGCTCGGGGACGCCCGGTCGCTTGACGATTTGTCCGCGATTTGCGCCGCGCATGTGCAACTTGGCACCACCGCGATGACGCCGACACTGATCACGGACACCCCTGAAACGACGCACGGGGTCGTCGAACTGTGTGTTCAAGCTGCTGCTCGCGGAGTTCCGGCCTTTCATGGCCTGCATCTGGAAGGGCCGCACCTGTCGGTGAACCGGAAAGGGGCGCATGACGCCGGTCTGATCAGGCCTATGACGGCGGACGATCTTGCATTTTATCTTGAAGCAGCAAGGCGACTGCCCAGCCTGATGATGACTGTGGCACCGGAGACGGTGACGCCCGATCAGATCGAAGTTCTCCGTAAAGGCGGCGTCCGTGTCAGTCTCGGTCATACCGGAGCGGGGTTTGACGTTTGCAAAAGGGCCGGGGAGGCGGGTGCGACATGTGTTACCCACCTCTTCAATGCAATGAGCCCGCTTCAGCACCGTGAACCCGGGCTCGTGGGCGCAGCGCTCGATCTGGGAGGCTTCGATGCCGGATTGATTGCGGACGGGATCCACGTTGACCCCGTCGCGATCCGGATTGCGATGAAATCAAAACGCGGTCCAGGGCGGATCTTCCTCGTAACCGATGCCATGTCGCAAACCGGAACGAATGTGAACACCTTCACGCTTGGCGGGCGGACGATCTTCCGGAAAAACGGTATGTTGTGCCTCGAAGATGGCACCTTGGCTGGAGCGGATATTGATCTGCCTTCTTCGCTGCGATTCCTGTGTGAGGTCGTCGGTGTCGACAGGGCAACCGCGCTGATGATGGCAACGTGCCATCCTGCGGATGTGATCGGCCTTCCTCTCGGTCGTCTGAAGCCGGGCTCTGCGGCCGACATGGTTCTTTTCGGACCCGACTTTGCCGTCAAAAAGGTCTGGCTTGGAGGAAAAGCCGCCGGTCCGTACTAGGGAACGGCCCGATAAATGAAGCCGATCTAGCTATCTGCCACGTCGCGAAAGGCTTGAAAATGAGCCATATTTCCTGCGCTTTCGTCTCTCGCAATCGATCAAAACGATGCAAACCAAATTGACTTCAGTGATGAGTCCATACCCTGGGAATCACTCGCTGTGAGGCTCGACTGGCAACGACTTCGTTCGCAAATCCATCATGGTGCTCTCCGGGGATTGAACCGTCAGGAACGACCGACCATACGCTTGAGTGTGCTGTCCTTGTCGATCATGTGATGCTTCAGGGCACCCGCCACATGCAAGACGATTGCCGCGATCAAGGCATATCCGGAAAAGTGGTGGATCTCTTCGGCGATTTCCGCAAGACCCTCATTGATGGCTTGTGGTCTGCCGGTGTCGCCCGGGTTTCCGGGAACCAGTTCCAAGCCGAAAATGCTAAGCCCCTGTCCGCTCATAACCGCATCCATCATTCCCGACAGCGGCATGATGAGGGTTCCCAGGATCAGGACCCAGTGAACGACGCGTGCGACGCCATGTTCCCAGGCCGGTCCTTCGCTCACGCTGTCCGGCCAGCCTTTGTTGAGGCGCAGCACAACGCGCACGACAATGACCGCAAACAGGAGCAACCCGATCGACTTGTGAACATCGTAGAGCGCAAAGGCGCGCGTCTCAGACATGTAGATCCCGAGGCAAATCAACGCGATAATCCCCGCTGCCACCACCCAATGCAGCGCAATCTCTACTTTTGAAACAGGTTTGCTTTGCATAAATTCCTGCCTTCCCCGTTACGGCTTTTCTAGCGTCCGTAGTCGGATTTTGGATTGCGGTACATGGTGTGATAGTGCCCGCCACCGGACGCATTGCTTCCAACATTTCCGCCCGTCGAAAGAAGTTCGATGATCACGCTGGGGCCCTGGATGCGCATGTATGTCGGCGTGTTCAGTTCATCAGATCCGGTCCAGGCGAAATTGATGCTGTCCAGTTCGGCATTCAGTTCAGCCATCCGCCGTTCGGCAGCCGCTTCCGGCAGAATGGACACCCAGTGGCGAATGGCCCTTTTCAAAAGGTTCTTCTGCTCAATGGACATCTTGGACGCTTCAAGCCCGATGACAGGCGGGACCACGCCATCTTTGCCGGGGCCGGTCAGCACGTTGTCCGGCACTGCGCCGGCATCGGCAATAGCCTGTTGTTCACCGTCGAGCGCACTGAAAACCGCAAAACCCGCCTGATGCATGTCGAAGCCAACCTCGTAGTCGATTCCATCGAGAGTGAAGATCGACGGCTCCGTACCGATGAAGGAGGGAGACAGCGATGTGATTTCATCGCCGGCGATGGAAACGTTCAGGCCGAGATGATGGCCTCCGAATTGCCAGCCCCACGGTTCGTGCGACGATGGTTTTCCATAGATCGCAAACCAGTAGTTCTCCGGGGACCATTGGAAACGGGCGGCGCGTGCGTCGTGGTTCAGGAAGGCTTCCGCTGCCATGATTCCTGCCACACGTTCATAGCCGTCTTTGCTGAGTGCTGATGCGAGAAAATCGAAAAGGGAGGACCGCTGGTTCGCGTCCATTTCTCCGACCGAAATGCCCACGCGCTCTACCATGGCGGCGGGCAGGTTCGACCACGTCTGCCGAATGTCCGCATCGAAATCGAAAACGAATCTTGCGGTTTCGGCGTCGCTGAATTGTGACAGCAGCTCCGTTGCCGCCTGAAGCGCCGTTTTGGCGGAGGCATCGCCGTAGGGCTGCGAATAGTCTGGTATTGGAACGACGCTGTGACTTTGCTGGTCCGGTGCGTCATGGGCCGCCAGCGGCGTGATAAGCAGCATCGTGATGGCTGCAAATGCCGGAAATCGCATGATCAGTCTCCGTAGGGTGCTTAATGGGCCTCAAGGCGCGAACTGCAGGAACAGATCCGTGGCGCCGCGCAGTCTTGCCATGATCGCAAGCGTTCATGAAAAGGCATGTGTCCGGCGCGCAAGACCTCTTGTCACGGCGATTAAACCTCATGCCGACCACAGGGGATTATGACGTTTGCGAATCTTCTCGCGATGGCTTTCAGGTTCCGGCGGGACGGGCGCAGCGAGACCCCAAACGGCATCCCTTGCGGTTATTCCTCAGGGGGTTGCATCCGCCTGAGCCACGCATGATATCTGGACATGTCCGCCCGGAGTATGTCGACAACACTGCCGAGCGCATCAGCGAATGCCTGTGTTTCCCTGAGTTTTCTTTCCATGATCGCGACCGGATCGTCGAGGAAAGACTCGCCTTTCGGTTCGGAAAATCCGCTGTCGGCGGTTTCGACCTCTCCGAGGGCAGGACCGTCGCACAAGGCACGCGCCTGTGCATCAAAGTTCAGCGCATCATGGATGGTTTCGGCCAATTCGGTAAATCCGATCACGAACCCGCCCGAAGCCAGGTCGTTGTCGCTCGGATTGATCTGCATCAGGATCCGATGGTCGCTGCCTTTGAAGTCACCATTCAGGATCGTGCCAAACGGCTGTCCGGTCGCCGAGTTTTCCCTGTAGTGTACGACTGCACGCTGAAAGTCGTTTTCTCTCAAGGCGTCCGCGACCTTTTTCTTGGTCTCAGCAGTCTCAACTACGATCTTCGCCATCTGTTCCTTCTCTGAAATGAAATCAAAGGTTGTGCACTGCCGAACGCTATCTCATAGAGTTTGGAATGTGAAGTGCTGTTATCGGGAAATAAAGGCCGGTGCGCGCGAAAAAAAAGCAGGCGTAGAGCGATCATACTATTTGGATTTACTTTATTTCGCAGGCGGTATCAGTAAATCTGACGGGTTTAGTCTTGCTGTTTCGGGAGCAGGCGGGCCGCGCGATACCTGAAAGGCTCGCTTTGAACCCGGTGACAATCACACCGCATTGCGAGCGAGGCCAGGCGCATACGTGCCTTTGCGAACACAAAAACTGTTCGCTTCGCACGTTCCGAATTGTCATTTGAAAGAAGGGTGGTGATGGCTCCCCAGGCCGGACTCGAACCAGCGACCCAGCGATTAACAGTCGCTTGCTCTACCAACTGAGCTACTGGGGATCACCACATTGGGGCCGGTTAGCGACCGCCCCGCCGATGGGCAAGCGTATATCAAAGGCTTGATCCGTTTGCCAAGCCCCAGCACGCGTTTTTTTCATCCGGCCGTCATTTTTTTGTGCCCGGTGTGGAAAAAGGCAAAAAATCCATACACTTCGCCGCCTTTGCCGATTTGAGCGTCCTGTGGGGACGGAGGTCTCAGACGGCAGGATTTTCGTCAGATCTTGTGGTGATTTGGCTTCGATTGTGCCGAGACCCTCCAGGTGCAATTGTTTGTCTGCGCGATTTCCGAAGCTTGTCACTTGCAGAATATGAGTTTAGGAAGGATTCCGACGGTTCCGGAAAGGCTTCGGCCTGATCCGGATGAAACGGGAATCCGGTGACAGCGCTCGGCGCCAATCCGGAGCTGCCCCCGCAACTGTAAACGGCGAGCGATTGCACATAAGCCACTGGTCCGGCGGGCCGGGAAGGGGTGCATGAGGCCACCAGCCGTGAGCCAGGAGACCGGCCGTCACAAGACTAACCCTTGCAGCTGTCGGGTGGACGGCCGGGAGATTGTGGTGATTGAACGAACAGGGCCCAGGTCCACTCTTGTCTTTGGGGGCGCACGCTCCGGCAAAAGCACGTTTGCCGAACGGCTCGCGGAGCAGTCCGGCCTTCAAAAGATCTACGTTGCGACAGGAACCGCGTTCGATGCCGAAATGGCCGACCGCATCGCGGCTCATCAGCGTCAGCGCGGCGACGGTTGGCACACCATCGAAGAACAGTTCGATCTTACAACGATCCTGCAGCGGGAGTGCCGGCCGGGACGGGTTGTTTTGGTTGATTGCCTCACGCTCTGGCTCTCCAATCTGACATTCGCTGGAAAGGACATCGCTGGCGAAACAGCAAAGCTCTGCGATGCTGTCCGCGAACTTCCGTCTGCATGCGTCTTCGTATCCAACGAGGTCGGCATGGGGATCGTGCCGGACAACCGTCTTTCCAGGTCGTTTCGAGATGCGCAGGGACGGCTCAATCAGGATATCGCTCAAGCATGCAGCCAGGTGGTCTTTGTTGCAGCCGGACTGCCCTTGCTGATGAAACCCAACCCCTACATGGACATTGCCCTATGAACACGCCCAGCCCGCAAAAAGGACAGAAAATACCGGCAACGATCGTGACCGGGTTTCTGGGTGCAGGAAAAACGACACTGATCCGCAACCTTCTGCAGAACGCCAACGGACGCAAGATCGCATTGATCGTCAACGAATTCGGAGATATGTGCTTTGACGGGTCGCTGGTGAACGGCTGTGCCGACCCCGACTGCGCCGCCGAAGAAGTGGTCGAACTCACCAACGGCTGCATCTGCTGCACAGTCGCGGATGACTTCCTGCCGACCATGGAAATGCTGCTGTCGCGTGAAACTCCGCCCGAGCACATCGTCATCGAGACATCCGGTCTCGCGTTGCCGCAACCGCTCGTCCGGGCGTTCTCGTGGCCCAGTGTGAAGACGAAGGTAACCGTGGATGGCGTTGTGACGGTTCTGGATGCGGCTGCACTTGCCGAGGGCAGGATCGCACTGGACGAAGATGCGCTTGAGGCGCAGCGCGCTGCCGACGAAGCGCTGGATCATGAAAGTCCGGTGGAAGACCTGTTCCAGGATCAGCTGCGCTGCGCTGATCTGGTTGTTCTGAACAAGGCCGATCTCGTCTCGGGCGACACGCTGAAATCGGTCGAGGAGAAAATCCAGGCGGACGTTCGTTCCGCGGTTCACATCGTATCCTCAGAGAAGGGCACGCTGCCCATCGAAGTCTTGCTGGGCCGCCAGTCCGCGGCCGAAGACGATATGGCCGCGCGTCATGAGCATCATCATCATGACCACGACCACGACCACGATCATGAACATGAACATGAACATGGCCAAGAGCACCATCATCACGACCATCACCACCATGATGACTTTGAGAGCTTTGTGATTGATGTACCTGCATTCCACAGTCTGAAGGTCGTGGAAGAAAGAGTGCTTGAAGGAATGGCACTCGAAGGCGTGCTTCGGATCAAGGGAACGGTTGCGATTGAAGGCAAGCCGGCGCCTGCCATGGTGCAGGCGGTCGGACCAAGGGTTGAAACCTGGTTTGCCGCCGGGGCGGAAAGCTCCGGAAGGCTGGTCGTCATCGGTCTGAAGGGGTTTGACCTGGACGCCATCCGCGCGCTGTTCGGCAGTGTGAAAGCTGCCGCCTGAACACTCAAAAAGACTTGGAGCGGGCTAGCCTGAAATAGCCTGGCCGCCCGACGCTTCAGACAAGAAGAAGACCAGCAAGCATGCATATACTGGCCAGTCAGACACGACGGATTGACGACGGGGGAGATGCCGTCGATCTCGGCCAATCACCCGCCGATATCCTTTTCCTGTCGGCGGCGGACACCGAGCTTGGCAGTTTTGCATTGTCCCATGCCGGGCTTGGTGCGGATCGTGCAAGCCTGCGCCTCGCCAACCTTATGGCGCTGTCACATCCTTATTCGATCGACCTTTACGCCGAACAGACGGTCAGGGGGTCCAAGCTCGTGGTCCTGCGCATTCTGGGTGGGGTTGAGTACTGGCGCTACGGTCTTGAACGCATTGGTGAGGAAATACGCGCGAACGGCGGCGAACTGATCGTCGTGCCAGGCGATGACAAGTGGGATGACAAACTCACGGCGCATTCGACCCGACCCGCCGACGAGGTCCACAGGTTTTGGCGGTACTGTGTTGAAGGCGGAGCCGAAAACTATGCCAACGCACTGCGTTTCGCCGCGTTCCTGATCGGTCTTTCCGAGGAGCCGGCGCACCCTGTGCCGCTCCCGCGTGCCGGGGTGTACCTGAAGGGGCAGGCCTCGCCGGATCTGCAAAGCGTGACGGCCGAATGGAGGGACCGGTCGCGCCCCGTCGCGGCCATCACCTTTTACCGTGCGCTCATCCAGGGGGCACAGACCGCGCCCATTGATGCGCTCGTCGAAGCGCTTGATCAGGCCGGCATCAACGCGCTGCCAGTCTTCGTTTCCAGTTTGAAGGAAGTCGAATCCGTCGCAATACTGGAAAGCCTTTTCGACGGGGCGAAGCCTGATGTTGTTCTGAACGGGACCGCCTTTGCCGTGTCGAAAGCGGGAAGCGCGCATCAGCCGACACCGCTCGACAGGATCAACAAGCCTGTGCTGCAAGTGGTGTTTTCCTCGTCTTCGAAACAAGGCTGGGAGGAAAGCGACCAGGGATTGTCGGTCAGGGACCTGGCCATGCATGTCGTTCTGCCTGAGATCGACGGCCGTATTCTCACGCGCGCCGTTTCCTTCAAGGAGGAAGGCACATTCGATGAGGCCACTCAGTCGACGCCGGTGCGTTTCGTGCCCGTCGCCGACAGGATCGATTTTGTTGCAAACCTTGCTGCAAACTGGGCAGCGCTCGGCAGGAAACCGGCGGCACGCAAGAAAACGGCGCTGATCCTGGCGAACTATCCGAACAAGGACGGCCGGCTTGCCAATGGAGTCGGTCTCGATACCCCGGCATCCTGCACGGCGCTTCTGGGTGCCATGACGGCTGCAGGTTTTGACACCGGAAACGTGCCTCAAACATCCGCCGGTCTCATGGACATGCTGACCTCAGGCGTTACCAATGCGCTTGAAGGGCGTTCGCGCCGGAAGACATACGAAGAGCTGTCGCTCTTTGATTATCAAAGGGCCTATGGAGGATTGCCGGAGCAACTGAAATTGGCTGTGTCTGCGCGTTGGGGGACGCCGGAGAGCGATCCGCATGTGGTCGATGGAAAGTTCCGGCTTGCGCTGCACCGCTTCGGAAACCAGGTCGTCGGTATCCAGCCCGCGCGGGGCTACAACATCGATCCGAAAGAAACCTATCACGATCCGGACCTGGTTCCGCCGCACCACTACTTCGCGTTTTACATCTGGCTACGCCAGAGTTTCGACGTCGATGCGATTGTCCATCTCGGCAAACATGGCAATCTCGAATGGTTGCCGGGCAAGGCACTCGCCCTTTCGCAAACCTGCTTCCCCGAAGCTGTTCTTGGCCCGGTTCCCAATATCTATCCCTTCATTGTCAATGACCCCGGCGAAGGCGCACAGGCCAAGCGGCGCACGTCCGCGGTTATCGTCGATCACCTGACACCTCCACTCACGCGCGCGGAAAGTCATGGCGTTGCCGAAGAGCTGGAAACGCTGCTGGATGAGTATTACCTCGCCAGCGGCTTAGATCCGCGCCGTTTGAAACTCTTGACGCGCGAAATCCTCGACGCGGCGGTCCGCCACGGTCTCGACCGGGATATCGGCCTCGATGACAACATGGATGAAGAGACGCGTCTCGCCCGGCTCGATGCACATCTTTGCGACTTGAAAGAGCTGCAGATCCGCGACGGTCTCCATATTCTCGGACAAAGTCCGCAAGGCGGTCAGCTTGTCGATCTGCTTTGCGCGCTTGCCAGGGTGCCGCGCGGTTCAGAAATGCATCAGCAAAGCCTGCAAGGGGCGCTCGCGCGTGACCTTTCCCTGGATGACTTCGACCCGCTCGACTGCGATTTTTCTGAGGTCTGGTCCGGTGTGAAACCCGAAGCGCTCTTGTCGGTTTCCGCTTCTCCCTGGCGATCGAACGGCGATACGGTTGAAAGGTTGGAGCTACTGAGCAGCGACCTCATCGCCGGGATTCGCGCAGCACAACCTGAATGGCAGGGCACCAGGGCGGTTCTTGATGCGATCGAAACGACACTCAAGACCGCCGTCCAGGACTCGGGACCTTCGGAAACGGCATCGGTGTTGAAAGCGCTGAACGGTCACTTCGTCGAACCGGGACCGTCCGGAGCGCCGTCGCGCGGTCGCCCTGACGTGCTGCCTACCGGAAAGAATTTCTATTCGGTCGACGTTCGTGCTGTCCCGACCGAAACAGCCTGGCGGCTCGGTTGGCAGTCTGCCGGCCTTGTCGCGGACCGGTATTTTCAGGAAGAAGGCGAATGGCCGACATCGCTGGTGCTGACCTGTTGGGGCACGGCCAACATGCGCACGGGCGGAGACGACATTGCACAGGCTCTGGCGCTCATTGGCGCAAGACCGGTCTGGGAACAGACTTCGGGCAGGGTGACCGGGTTTGAAATCCTGAAACTGTCGGAACTGGGCCGGCCGCGTATCGATGTGACTCTGCGGGTGTCGGGCTTTTTCCGCGATGCATTTCCGCACCAGATGGATCTGTTCGACAGTGCGGCGCGGGCGGTCGGTGCATCGAACGAGCCGGACGAAGCAAACCCGATCGCAGCGCGCATGAAGGCGGATGCGCATAAATTGCGGGTGGAGGGTTTGGAAAAGGAAGAGGCGGACCGGCGCGCGGGGTTCCGCGTCTTTGGGTCAAAGCCCGGCGCCTATGGAGCCGGGCTGCAGGCATTGATCGACGAAGGCCTGTGGCAGGACCGCTCCGATTTCGCGGAGACGTTCCTCGGGTGGGGCGGATACGCCTATGGCGGTGGCGCGGGCGGCGAAGGAGCAAAAGAGCAACTGACAACACGCCTGACGTCGGTCGATGCGGTTCTGCACAACCAGGATAACCGCGAACATGATCTTCTCGACAGTGACGACTACTACCAGTTTGAAGGCGGTCTGGCGGCGACGGTCGAAACTCTGAAGGGGGCGGCCCCGAAGGTTTTTCACAACGACCATTCCCGTCCCGAGCGTCCGGTCGTCCGGACACTTTCGGAGGAAATCGGCAGGGTCGTACGTGGACGCGCCGCCAATCCGAAATGGATACGCGGTGTGATGCGGCACGGCTACAAGGGCGCTTTCGAGATGGTCGCAACGCTCGACTACCTGTTTGCCTTTTCGGCGACGACGACGGCCGTTGGCGACCATCACTTCGATCAGCTTTACGATGCCTACATCGACGCTGACGAGGTTCGCGATTTCCTGAGAGATGCCAATCCGGCTGGATACGCAGAGATGTTGACCCGGTTTCTGGACGCAATTGAACGAGGCCTCTGGACGCCGAGGCGAAATTCGACTCATGCTGTCTTGAACGATCTGAAGACGAGTTTTGAAGGGACACCCAAGCCGTGACTGCCGAAAGCGAAAAGCCCGAGCTGACCGAAGACGAACTGAATGCGCGTCACGCAGAGAAGATGCGCAAGAAAAAAGCGGCGCGCGACAAGATCATGGCCACCAAGACCATCGAGAAGGGGTTGCTCATCGTTCATACAGGCAAGGGAAAAGGCAAGTCGACCGCCGGATTTGGCATGGTGTTCCGCTCGCTCGGCCATGGGCACAAGGTCGGGGTCGTGCAGTTCGTGAAAGGCCGGATTGAAACCGGCGAGCGCATGGCACTGGAACGGTTCTCCGATCTGGTGACGATCAAGCGCATGGGTGAGGGCTTTACGTGGGAAACGCAGGACCGGCAGCGCGATATCGATGCTGCGGAGCAGGCCTGGGAAGCCGCCAAGGACATGATCACATCAGGGGATTACCGGCTGATCCTGTGCGATGAACTCAACATCGTTCTGCGCTACGATTACATCGACATCGTCGAGGTGGTCGATTTCCTCAAGAACGAGAAACCCGAAGACGTTCATGTCGTTGTGACCGGCCGCAACGCAAAGGATGAGCTTATCGAGATTGCCGACCTTGTCACCGACATGACCCAGGTAAAACACCCGTTCCGGTCCGGCGTAAAGCCGCAGGAAGGGATCGAATTCTGAGCTGTTGTGTCAGCCTTTGTACTTAGCGCAGACAGAGAATCGGGAAGGATTGGACACAATGAGCAAGCTCTTCGATGACGGTCTGCGTTCCGCGTCACCCCATCATGCCGAACTTGTGCGCAAGTACGAGCTTTACAGAACCATCGTCGAGTTTTTGGCGGCGCTGACATTCATTGTCGGAAGCGTATTCTTTTTCTATCCCAAACTCGTGTTCTCCGGGACCTGGCTGTTTTTGATCGGGTCCTTTCTGTTTGCCGTGCGGCCCTCCATAAGGCTGCTGCTCGAACTTCGTCTCGCCAACCTGCCGGTTCCCGTCGAGTTTCGGCCCTACGGCGCCGCGCCTGTTGATGGCGATGAGAAATCATGACGCGATTTCGTGCGGAGGCAAGAACGCCCGCATTGATGATCCAGGGAACCGGTTCGAATGTCGGCAAGAGTCTGATCGTTGCCGGACTGTGCCGGCTCTTTGCCAACCGGGGTCTCGCCGTTCGACCGTTCAAGCCCCAGAACATGTCGAACAATGCAGCTGTTACGGAAGACGGCGGCGAAATCGGCCGCGCTCAGGCGCTTCAGGCGCTCGGCTGCAGAGCGCCATCCTCGGTTCACATGAACCCGGTTCTCCTGAAACCCGAGACCGACACAGGCGCGCAAATCATCGTCCAGGGCAAACGCTTCGGCACAATGCGAGCCCCGGAGTACGGAAAGCAGAAAGCAACGCTTTTACCAAAAGTTCTGGAAAGCTTTTCAACCATTGCCTCAGGAGCAGATCTGGTTTTGGTCGAAGGGGCAGGCAGTCCCGCCGAGATCAATCTCAGATCGGGTGACATTGCCAATATGGGGTTTGCGGAAGCAGCTGATCTGCCTGTGATTCTCTGCGCCGATATCGACCGTGGCGGCGTAATCGCTTCGGTCGTCGGAACGCACGCAGTTCTCGAGCCGGACGAGCAGACGCGGATCAAGGGCTTTTTCATCAACCGCTTCCGGGGAGATCCAAGCCTTTTCGACGAGGGTATGCGCGAGATTGCAGACAGGACCGGGTGGCAGGGACTTGGCGTGGTTCCCTGGTTTGCCGATGCGGGAAAACTGCCTGCGGAAGATGCGCTCGGCCTGGAAGACGGGTTTGGGCAGGGCAGCCTCAAGATCGTTGTACCGGTGATTTCCCGGATCGCAAATTTCGATGATCTCGATCCGCTGCGTCTCGAAACCGGTGTCACCCTGGCACTGGTTCATCCGGGCGAACCTTTGCCGGGTGATGCCGATGTCGTTTTGTTGCCCGGCTCCAAATCGACGATTGGAGACCTGGCGTTTTTCCGCAGGCAGGGGTGGGACATCGATCTTCTGGCGCATCACCGGCGCGGCGGTCAGATTCTCGGGGTATGCGGCGGCTATCAGATGCTTGGAAAGACGATTTCCGATCCGGACGGCATCGAGGGTACACCGGGAACCGTTGATGGTCTCGGCTTGCTGGATGTCGAAACCGTTCTCACGAGCGAGAAATCAACTGTTTATGCTGAAGGAACGCACATCGCCAGCGGCGCGGCGTTTTCCGGCTACGAAATTCACATCGGCCAGACGGCCGGTCCGGATCGCGAGCGTCCGATGATGCGGCTGAAAGATGGCCGAACGGATGGGGCGGTGTCAGCGGACGGATTGGTCTGTGGAACCTATGTCCATGGCCTCTTTACCAGCGACAATTTCCGGTCGGCCTATCTGACCTCACTCGGTGCGTCATCAGATCTGGCTTATGGAAGAAGCATCGACCGCATACTGGATGATCTGGCGGGTCATCTGGAATGCGTGCTGGACGCTGAGACAATCTACGAAATTGCCCGCGATCGCTTCAAATAAACCTGGAAACTGTTTGCCATGTTGCCGTCATTGTATGAGATTCCCGTCTCATGTTCGGGTCGATTGTTCATCATGCCCAAACCATCAAGCGATTGGCTGTGCGACGACTTGAGCAAACTGAAGGAGTTCGGCGTAAGCAGGCTTGTTTCCATGTTGACGCTTGACGAAATCATCGAGCTTGGCCTGCAGGATGAGCCCAGGCTCAGCCGAAATCTTGAATTGGAATTCACCAATCTGAGTGTGCCGGATCGCGCTGTCCCCGGCGCGGTGAAGGTTTCTGGACTTGTCGCGTCCATTCGAAAAGACCTCGCCCAACACTTGGGAGTCGCCATTCATTGTCGCGCAGGAATTGGACGTTCAGGATTGGTTGCCGCATGCGTCTTGATTGCTGAGGGTATGGACGCCGATCCAGCAATGGATTTGGTCACTGAATCGAGAGGTGTAAAGACGCCTGACACGCAAGAACAGGTAGAGTTTGTTAGGGAATTCAGATTTCAAGGAACAGGTTCAGGCTAACGCTGCGATCAACAAAATCAGCAGCGCCTGAACTCCGCACGCGCCGATCATGACGATGACCGCGCGGTCGATATCGTTCGCCGTCGCCTGTTTGCGACCGGCTTCGTTCATGTAGGGATCGTCGACCGTGTAGCCGGGATAGTCGCGTGGACCGGCCAGGGCGATATCCAGCGCGCTCGCCATCGCGGCTTCCGGCCAACCGGCATTGGGCGACCGGTGCTTTCGCGCGTCTGTGACCATGCAGGAAAGGCTCCGTCCGGCAGACCCGTGTGCGAGCGGTGCGGACAGCGCGATGAAAAGACCGGACAGCCGGGAGGCCGGCAGGTTGATGAGGTCATCGAACCGCGCCGAGGCCCAGCCGAAATCCTGATAGGTTTCGTTCTTGTGTCCGATCATGCTGTCGGCGGTGTTTACCGCCTTGTAGGCGATGAGACCGGGCAGGCCCAGAAGCGCAAACCAGAAAACGGGTGCCACGACGCCGTCGGAAAAGTTCTCGGCACAGGATTCGATCGCCGCTCTGGAAACGCCGGCTTCATCGAGCTGTTCCGGATCGCGGCCGACGATCATGGCAACGGCCGTACGGCCACCTTCGAGGCCACCTGATTCAAGTCCGTCGCGGACAGCGGCAACGTGTCGGTAGAGGCTGTTCTGCGCAATGAAAACTGCGGCGATGACCACAATGAACGCGTCGCCGAAGGGCAAGTGGGCCAGGAATACGTGCAGAATTGCTCCCAGTGCCAACCCACCGAGAACGAGCACAAGAAGCAAGACTATTCCCGCGTTCTTTCTCTTTCCGGAGCTCAGCGAAGCGCGGTTCATCTTTCTGTCGAAGAACGCGATCACTTTGCCGATCCAGACAACCGGATGCGGCAAGCGGCGCCAAAGCCAGTCCGGATCGCCGACCACTGCATCGAGCAGCAGCGCGGCGAGAAGCAACCACAATGCGTTCTCGTAGATCAGCATGAGAGTTTGCTAGAGCAATTCCCGGGAAAGGGGAACCGGCTTTGCCCGTCTGTCCCGCGTGGAAACGGCCGTCACAATTCGCCGCGGGCTTCTGTCAGGGCATCTGACAACCGCTGAAGGTTGTCAGCACCGCCCGGGAGACCAAACCGGATCCATGTAGGCGCATAATCGAAGATCCGTGTCCATATGTGCCGCCGCGCCAGCGCTTCGTGCAACGCATGCGCCTTTCGGAGGCCTGCCAACGCGTACAGCGGTGTTCCTCCGAAAACACTCAACTGGTGTTCCGACAGGGTGATCGTCAGATCAGCCATTTCATCGACCAGGCGGCGCACTGTCTGTTCCTGCCATTCCTGGTCTCGCAGCGCCATTTCCCCGATTTCCAGGGCAGGCCCGCTGACACTCCAGCTCTCAAGGCGGGCGCCCAGCTTGTCAACTGTTTCCTGCGGGCCGGCCAGGAAACCGAGCCTCAAGCCTGCAAGCCCAAAAAACTTGCCGAATGATCTTAAGACGACAATGTTCTCCTCGCCGACATGGGGCAGGACGCTCGCACCCGGCATGACATCGGCAAAGGCTTCGTCCAAAACAAGGAAACCACCCCGTTCGGTCAGTATTCTTGCGATCTCCAGAATGCTCTTCACATCGATCAACTGACCGTCGGGGTTGTTCGGATTGACCAGAACCACAATTTTTGCCTCTGCAGGCAGTGCGTAGACGCTCGACAGTTCAACCGGCTCTCTGCCGTCTCTTTGCCAGACCTCCTTGTGGCTTGAATAAGTTGGTGCTGCCAGAGCCGCGGGGCCTTCGGGTAGAAGCGTCGGCAAAAGCGACAGCAAAATCTGCGTACCCGGTGCTGCGACAAGGCCAAGATGATCGGGAACCTGGTAGGCGCGCCGCGCGGCAAACAGCAGCTGTTCTTCCGCCACGCGGTTTGGCAGTGCCGACCAGGCGGTGGCCGGAAGCGCCTCAGTGAAAGGATAGCTGTACGGATTGATCCCGGTCGACAGATCGAGCCAGTCTTCCGGTTTTCCGCCAAAACGTTCGATCGCGAGCGACAAGTCACCACCGTGTTTCACGAAACCACCCTTTGTTTTCTGCCTGGCGATTCAAATTGCCGGGGCATCTAGTCGTTGATTTGCCAAGCATTATCCGATTTGGAGACCCGGGGCAGCACGTGAAACGACACTTCCCTTGTCAGAAACGCAAATTGACAGGAAAATTTCGGAAATTATAAGAACAAAACAGGAACAACTTATGTGGGGTAAAACATGGCTGCTGAGCGTAGATCAAAGGGGCCCAGAGAGTTCGACAGGGATCTTCTCCTGGGAGCACTGGCGCAGGCCAGAAAGGCGCTGATTGAAGCGCAGCGCGCAATGAGACCAAAATCCGGCCTTTCCAGATCAGCCGACGCCGTCATTTCGGAAATCGACGAATTTGCCTTTGTTCTGACCGGAGACAGGAGCCACTTTCACGCAAGTGCGCACGGGTCTCCGCCCAGATCCGAAAAAAAGACCGCTTAGTCAGACGATCACAGGTCTGCGAGTGTTTCCGCTATGAGATGGTCGACGACGCGACCGAGCTTGTCCGGGGCGATCAGCCCGTCATCGGGTATGTCTCCGGCAATTTGCAGCTGCTTGTCCGCTGAAGTACCTTCCACTGCAATTGTCCGGATATGCTCAACCTCCGCCTCGCATCCAAAGAAGATCGCGTCCGGCCTGACCAGTTCGATCAGTTCTTCGACAAGATCGACAAACGGTGCTGTCTCGTTTCGGCCGAAGTCGATCAGGCTCGCCTCGGTTCCATAGCGCTGCGCCTGCCAGCGGTTTTCCGCGAGCAGAAACCTCGAGTAGGGACGCCAGCTCTGGTTGGCCCGCCTTAGCCTGTAGAGCATCCGGCACAGGCAGCGGTAAAGCGCAGCGATTGCAACTGCATCATCGAGACGTGGGCAGACATCCGTGACGCGCAGCTCCAGTGTCGGAAACCGGTCGGAAGGTCTCAGGTCCCACCATATCTTGGTGGCGTCCTCCAGAACTCCGGCACTGCTCAGAATATCGACGATGTGCCGGTATTCGTGATGGCTTTCGAATCTCGGCGGCAGACCGGTCCGGGGCATCTCGTTGAAAACCGCGAGACGGTAAGATTTCAGTCCGGTGTTCCTCCCGCGCCAGAATGGGGACGACGTGCTCAAGGCCAGGAGATGCGGCAGAAAATAGGCAAGCTGATTGAAGAGATCGAGGCGCAGTTCTTCGTCCTCGATACCGACGTGGACATGCATGCCGCAGATCAGCATTCGCCTGGCAACGACCTGCATCGTCCGGGCAATCTGGTTGTATCGCTCCTTGTCGGTGTGCGGCTGATCGGTCCATTCCGCAAACGGGTGTGTCGAGGCCGCAATCGGCGCAAAATTGTGCGCCGCTGCTTCCTTGGCAACGGTTTTGCGAAAGTAGGCAAGTTCCGCGCGCACTTCGGAAAATGTGAGGCAGACCGGCGTGCCGACCTCGATCTGACATTGCAGGAATTCCGGGCTGACACGACCCTCAAGCGCGCTTTCGCAGGCCGAGAAGAGTTCCTTGGGCGGCGAACTCGCCAGCTTTCGGCTGGATTTGTCGACCAGCAGGTATTCTTCCTCGACGCCGACACTGAAGCTAGGATCTTTCATCGGCTCAGCATCGGCGGATTTGAAGGCTCAAGTCAAGCTTATGGACGGCGCAAGCGCTTGCTGCTGTTGGGAATATGTTGCTCTGCTCTTACCAGATGTTGCCGGCGCCCGGCGTGTATACCGCGGCAATGACGGTGTTGGTCTGAAGCACGTCGCATTCAAGAATTCCTGAAAATTTTGCGACGGGAACGTTGGCCTCGAACATGGTCGCGGCAGCCTTGACCTTGCTCCCGGCCGACAGTTCCACCGTATCCATGCCCTGGATGAGAACACTCTTCGAAGAGCTTATAACGACGTCCTGACCTTGAACCGAGATGATGTTTTCGAGCGCGGCGACTCGCGCTTCCAGATCGTTGATCCTGTTGCGCAGGGTCTCGACAAGCGCCTCGATATTGGGGCTCTGCGCCACCATTTCGGGGGACTTTTGTGGCCGTGGCGGCTGCACCCGTTTCATGGTCGATGTCTTTATTTCACGGGCCTGCTTGGCCGGGATCGAAGGACTTCCGCCTGGTGTTTTCATGTCACGTTTCTCCTTATGTCCAATCCTGAGAAAACGCTAACATGACGCATCGGAAACAGATAGCGAGCGTCGATCCGAAAAAGGAAGGAAGGAACACAGCTGGGCATCTAGGAGAAAGTGGAGGCCCCGACCGGAATCGAACCGGTGTACACGGATTTGCAATCCGCTGCGTCACCACTCCGCCACAGGGCCTTTTGCCGTCTTTTCAATGACTTAAGCGATTGCCTCAAGTGGTGTCAGGCAGTTTCGCAGCAAGTGTTAGGCAAATATCTGCTAGCGCCCTGTTCGTCAACCCGTCTTTGCACTTTTCGCACGCAATGCGAATTTGGGCTTTCCGCACGCGCGTGCCCGTGCAGGCAGAGACGGAACATTCTGCGCTCGTTGTCTAACCCAAGCCGCGGAAAGCCGCTAACTTGGGTGCCGTACTGCTGGAGTGTGGCGGTAACCTTTGCCGGGCGCCCTAAGCACTTGGCAACTCTGGTGCGCCGTTGATGGGCATTGCGGCGCACCTTTGTTTTTTAAAGAAGTTTATAATAGGCAACGGGGTCAAACATGCGAAGCATCGTGCTCTCGAATGGCGGTCCAATCGGGTTCAGGCAGCGGCTGAAGCACCTTGTCTGGCGGATGATCCAGGTCCTGCCGGATCGCAGCTTCATTTCGCTCAAATTCTTCTCGATCGGCGGCCGGTTTCCAAACCTGGACGTTCCGAGAAACTTCACCGACAAGGTGCAGGTACGAAAGCTGTATGACCGCGACCCTCTCTTTCCAATTATGGTGGACAAACACGCTGTAAAGAAGTTCGTCTCTGACCGGGTCGGTGAGGACTACGTAATCAAGACGCTTTGGGTCGGACGAGATCTTTTTGAGGTCGATTGGAGCGCGATCAGGCTGCCCGTCGTGGTGAAGCCGACCCACGGAAGCGGGCAGGGCGTTTTCGTTGAAAAACAGAAGGATATCAACGCTCTGCTCGAAAGCGATCTTCCCGGGAAATGGCTGGAAACGAAGCACCATCGCCATAACAGGGAATGGGCGTACGGAGAATTTGAGCCGCAATTAATCGTTGAAGAAATGCTTCAGGGGTTGGCGGATGCGCCGGATGATTATCGTTTTTTCGTGTTTTCCGGGAAAGTCCGTCTGATTGCGGTCCGGTTGCGGCGCAAGGGCGTCTCCTACGAAGCGTTTTTTTCACCTGATGGGGTCCGTCTTGATCTGCGGTCTGGCTATCGTGCACCTGCTTCAGGTGAAGTCGAACTGCCGGCGAGCCTCTCAAAAATGATCTCGGTTGCCGAGAAACTGGCATGTGACACCGATTTCGTCCGTGTCGATCTCTATGCATGTGAAGACCGTGTTTTTGTCGGCGAGCTGACGCTTTATCCCGGGGGCGGATTTCCCGGTTGCGTTCCGGACGCCTGGGACAGAAAACTCGGCGACATGTGGAACTTGCGCACGAAGCTTCTTCAAAAAAAGTAAAAAGCTTCCCCGGGGTACGGATCCATAAATGCAGCCGATTTGGCGGCAGAAATGGCAATATCTCGGGAAGAAGCGCGTGCAGAGCGGGCTTTTTGCCCGGTCAAGCGCGGTGCGCGGCGAGGTACATCCATGTTGCCGTCCTTCGGATTTGGCCGTTTTGGCCATCTGCCACGTCGCGAAAGGCTTGAAAATGCACCACATTTCCTGCGCTTTCGCTTCTCGCAGTTGGTCAAAACGATCCAAACCAAATTGACTTCATTTATGAGACCGGACTCTAGTGCGGTGAATTCGAAGAACGCATCATTATTTCTGCAGTCTCCGAAGCGAACCTCAAATTCGTAAACCGCATTAGAAACATAGACTTGCTAGTCATCTTCTTGAATCTGAAGTTCGTTCGAAGCTCGCTGCAAAATGAGTCGAACTGCAGATTCAAGTGACTGGTTGGTTGAGCTACTCCCCCAAAATCGGACACTGACGTAAGCTGCGACTTGTTGTCTACTGGTCTTCAAGTGCAGGGAGATCAAAGATGTCGAAACGCAAGCAGAACTCGCCGGATTTCAAGGCGATGCCGCCCGGCAAGCCTTGCAACGCGAGGAGACGGTATCGGAACTGGCAAGCCGCTTTGGTGTTCACCCAACCATGATACATCAATGGAACCGTGCTTTTCTTGAATGCGCCTCGGGCGTGTTTTCACATTCTGGCAAACGAAAGCCGGAGATTGACGAGGACCAGGTGAAAAAGCTCCACGCAAAGTTTGGGTTGCTGGCGGTCGTCAATGTTATTTGTCCCGAAAGCTCAAGCCTTGGGGCGTGAATTGAGGCGCGGCATGATCGAGCCGGGACATCCCGACCTGTCGTTCGGCAGGCAATGTCTTCTGCTGTCGATCTCGCGCTCGTCTTTCCATTGCATGCCGAAGGGCGAGAGCGAGACGAACCTCATGCCGATGCGTCAGAGCGACGAACAGTTCCTGGAGACGCCGTTCTTCGGCGAGCAGCTTGGCGTACGCTCAAATCCGAGTGCGTCTACCTCCACGCCTGGGAACCCCGATCGCAGGCCAGGGCCGGCGTCCGAAAGTGGGTGGATTTCCATAACCGGAAGCGACCGCATTCAACCCTTGGCGGCAAGCCGCCTACCGTGGTCTATTGGCAGCGCAAAGAACAAAATCAACCCGATCAGCAGGTGTAGAGAGGCGCTCAATTTACGCCCAAACCTGTCCAACGACCGGGGAGTAGCTCAGACAGTCTTGTAACAAACCGATACTCTCAACTGGGGTGTGATCTAAATGTCTGATTTCGACAAAATTGCAAAATATGTTTTTGTGGGGTCTTTGGTTATTGTAGGTTTGGGCAGCTCATTCTTGTATGGCGTTGCTGCCTATTGGAAGGATCTTCCCCCGGTTCCAATATTGCGGACGGTTCTGAACGAATTGCGCTCCGGCGCTCTCTTTGAATCAGCGCTGAGCACACACCTGCAGCCAAACCGCGGTCAGGGGGACGGGGTTGTCACAAACCAGGTCGCGGATGACTCTCTGGTCTTGATGGTGGGCTTCTTCGACGGCGGCACACAGGCGCGGCTGGTTGAACGCGATGGGACGGTGGTGCACCAGTGGTCGATGGACTATTTCGATCACTTCCCGGACCCGGAGCAAAGATATTGCGACCTTAACTCGAGGCTGAGGGTGGATACCCATGGCGCGGTTTTGACCGAGGCGGGCGAGTTGGTGTTCAACTACGAGTATTGCGGCACTGTAAAGCTGAACCAGTGCGGCGAGGTCATGTGGAAGCTCTCGGACGACACCCACCATTCCCTGACCCGCGCCGAGCAAGGCGGATACTGGATCCTGGGGCGGCTTGTCTGGCCGTCTTCCGAAGATCCTGACCGCTTCTCTCCCTTTGCGCACCCATTCAATGGTGACGACATCCTGGAAGACACGATCATGCGTGTCTCAGAGGACGGGGAGGTGCTCGAAGAGGTCTCGATCCCGGTCCTGATGCGCGACAACGGTCTGATGCCGATCATGACGGCAACAGGCGAAAGTTTCACATCCGGTGGGCGGGCTGAGCTGGTACATTCCAACAAACTGACCGAATTGCCGCAAAACCTGGCCGATGCCTATCCACTGTTCGAGGCCGGAGATCTCGCCATTTCGATGCGTGGATTGAACCTCGTCATGGTGCTTGATGGCGAAACGCGCGCCGTGAAATGGCACCATGTAGGACCGTGGCTGCGACAGCATGATCCAGAGTTTCGCCCGGACGGCCGTATTTCCATCTTCAACAATAATGTTTTCCGGAACGCTTATGTGAACGAGCAGACGAACCTGAATACGCCGTTTGACACGAATATCATCGTGATCGACCCTGTGACAAATGAAACAGAGGTTGTTTTTGGACAGGCGCCGGGCCAGGAAATGCTGTCCGTTATTCGTGGACAACACGAGCTGCTCCCAAATGACGGCATGATCATCACGGAATTCGATGCGGGGCGTGTATTGGAAGTCAATGCCTCCGGAGACATCGTCTGGGAATATGTCAATTACTACGACGAAGACCATGTGGGCGAGATCCGGAACGCCGATGTTTTTCCCCGGTCGTATTTCACAAATGGCGTTCCCAGCATGGCGTCTTGTGATAAAGGCTAAATCCACGAACTCGAATGAAAGGTAGCGAAATGTCTCACTCCCTCTTCAAAACCCTCCTCCTCTTGGCCCCTCTCCCCTTGCTCACGGCGTCCCCCGCTCTGGCCTATATCGGACCTGGGGCCGGTGTCGGCGCGATCGTGGTGACGTTCGCCCTGGTCATCGGGGTCGTGCTGCTGCTGGTGGGGCTCGTCTGGTTCCCGTTGAAGCGGATGCTCAAGGGCAAGAAAGGCCCTGAAACCGCCGCTGACAGTTCGTCCCAGAAAGAATGATGCTTCAGATCCTGATTTCGCTCTTTGCGGTGGCAGGCTTTGGCCTGGGCATCTGGGCCACCGGGTTGCTAGGCACATCACAAAGGGCGTTGAAGGACACCATGGCGGGCGTCTCCGCCATGGTGGACTCCGATCTGGATGACGACGCCAAGGAGATTGCGGTGCGGCGGGCCGGCCTGGGCCTGATCGTTTCGGCGTTTCGCATCTTTCTGAGCTTTGCAGTGGCGCTGACGGCGGCTGCCCTGCCGATCTTTGCGGGAGACCTGCTCGGGATAGCGTCCCGCAATGACGTTTTCGCCTTGATGCTGCGGTTGGATTACATCGTGATCGTGTCGGTCGTGGCGATCCTGATCGGCGAGATAATCCGACGCCGCAAGGGCCGGAAAACCTCCGACGAGGCGGCACAGGGCCAATATTCCATCGGGGATCAATCGGTTCATATCATTGCGTTTTCGAGCCCAGCTGTGCTCAAGGGCGCTTCGTGGATCGAAGATCGAGTGATCGGAAGCCCGACCGTATCGGCGTCGGACAGGCCGATCTTCGTAACATCGCTCGCCCGGGGTGGCACCACAGCCTTTCTGAACGCGATGCACGAGCTACCACAAGTGGCCACGCATCTCTATCGGGATATGCCTTTTTTGACCGCGCCCACGCTCTGGAACCGCCTGGCAGGAGGCGCGAAGCGCGCAGTGGACCGCCACGAACGGGCCCACGGAGACGGGTTGGAGATCGATCTCGACACGCCGGAGGCTTTTGAGGAAATCATCTGGAAGATGTACTGGCCGCAGAAGTATCACAGCGGCATCGACCTGTGGCGGCCTGAACACGATCGCATGCCCAAGGCCGAAAACTTCCTGCGGCACCATATTGACAAGGTAGTGCAGGCGCGCCGCAGCCAGGGACGCCCGGAGGCGCAGCGCTATTGCTCGAAGAACAACGCCAATATTGGCCGCATTCCTTTCTTGCGAGCGTCCTTTCCCGAAGGAAAGATCATTATTGTCGTTCGCCAACCCACCAGCCACGCGGCATCGCTCTTACGGCAGCACAAGAACTTTCTGAAGCTACATGCCGAGGATGCTTTCGTCCAAAGATACATGAGAGACATAGGGCATTTTGAATTTGGTCGACTTCACAAACCAATTTTGTTTCCCGGTTTTGTGCCTGATATGTATGACGCTATGTCCGGGGATTATTGGCTTAACTACTGGATCAAGGCATTCGAGCATGTCCTGCAGTTCAAGACCATATGTTCCTTAGTCTTTCAAGATGACCTGCGCGCCAGCCCACAAGACACTATGCGTCGCATCTGCGAGGGTGTTGACATCGATTCCAAGGCAGAAAAATTCTCGGGATTTTTTCATGATCATCCCGACAGGATTGTCAGCGAAGGCTTCTCACCAGAGTTGCTGCGAGATGCTGAACAAATATATGCAGAGCTAAAAAGCACCACTGCAATTTGACTTTTTTCTATCTCTCGTGGCTTCGTTTCAAATGACAGACATGCACTTGCCGCTCTACATCGACAGTCGCTCGAACCGTTATTGCTGGCGATGAAATCCGTAAGTGCCTGTCTCTTCCCTCGCGCCGATCATTGAGTGCGATGCGGCTGGGACGGGACAAACCGGGGCGGCTCCTGTTCGCTCTGCCTCGTTGGCGCGTCGTCTGGGTCTGCACTTGGCGCGCCCTATTCTTGGTATTGGGTCTCCTGTTCCCGGCAGGTTCGTCACCGGACTGGCTGGGGCAAGCGCGCGTGACACTTGTCAGGCCGTGTCTGCGTCGTTAATGAACCATCTTAAGAGGCGCCGGAGTTCCGGCTAGTCAGAGTGAGGGCCGAAATGACGGACTACAGTCAGTCCCGCCGCAAGATGGTGGATAACCAGTTGCGGACCAACGATGTGACCGACCACCGGATTCTGGACGCAATGGAAGAGGTGCCCAGGGAGAGGTTTGTCCCGGCATCCAAGAAGTCGGTGGCCTATATCGACGAGGACATTCCGATCGGAGCGGACGGGGGTGGCCGTGTTCTGATGAAGCCGCATATCTTCGGGAAGATGCTGCAACTTGCCGATATCCGTGCTGACCATGTTGTCCTCATCGTGGGCGCAGGCTCCGGTTACAGTTCCGCCGTGATTGCCAAACTCGCCGCGTCGGTCGTCGCCCTGGAAGAGGACGAGGCCCTCTTCAACTCAGCTTCCGAATCGCTGGTTGAACTCGGCATCGAAAACGCCGTCGTCGTCGACGGGCCGCTGACCGAGGGCTACGCATCCGAAGGCCCTTACGACGCTATATTCGTTGATGGAGCCGTCGAGCTACTCCCCGAAACGCTGACGAAGCAGCTGAAATCATCCGGTCGGCTGGTGGTGATCGAAGGGCAGGGCGGTGCAGGTGTGGCACGCCTTTACCAGAAGTCCGGGGAAGCCGTCAGCAGCCGATTCGGTTTCAATGCTGCGGTCAGTCTTCTGCCGGGTTTCGCGAAATCCGAGGAATTCGTGTTTTAACGAATTGGTAACCACCTTAAACCAGTCTTCATCCGAAGGTGGTGGGTTTCGCAATGCGGCAAAGGGCTTATCCCGCTTACGGATTTGTTGCCTTAAAGCCGCAGTCACTGAAAAACTGATTAAATCGGCCTCAAACGCTTGAAGAGTAAAGTTCTTCGGTTTAGTCAACTAGCCTAAGTGTCGTGATCCGGAAGGAGCGTTGGGTGTCGTGTCGTTCAACATTTAGGGCAGCCACCATTGGGTTTATGCTGATGAGTGGGGTCGCTGCCGTTGCGCTGACAGGTCTTGGAGCGTCCTCTGCGAGGTCGGAGACGATCTGGCAATCGCTCGCATTGGCGTACGCCAACAATCCCAGTTTGAATGCTGCACGGGCCACGTTGCGCGGCACGGATGAGGGTGTTCCGCAGGCTTTGGCTGGATGGAGACCCACAGTGTCATTGGGCGCGAGCATCGGACGCACCTGGGAAGATTCAGGTTCGCGGAACCTTGCGGCCGTTCAGAACAATGCGGCGATTTCTTTGACGGTCAGCCAAACTGTATTCGCAGGCTTTCGAACCGTAAACTCCGTGCGCCAGGCGGAAGCAATTGTGCGCGCACAGCGCGAAAGTCTCATTTCCACTGAGCAGGATACGCTGCTGTCGGCGGCGACTGCTTATGTCAGTGTGATTCAGGACACGGCACTCGTATCGCTTCAACGCAGCGACCTTGCCTTCCTTCAGGAACAGGTCCGTGCGGCGCGTGACCGGTTCGATGTCGGCGAAGGAACGCGGACGGACGTGAGCCAGGCGGAAGCACGTGCAGCCGAGGCCCAGGCGAGTCTGAACTCCGCACTTGCGAACCTGAATGCCAGCCGGGCCGTCTACCGTCAGGTGATCGGTATCGAAGCGAAAAATCTGTCTGCTGACACGGGCATTTCGAAATTCATTCCGAAGTCGCTCGACACGGCATTGAAGACGAGCGAAGTCAAGCAGCCGCTCATCCGTCAGGCACAGCATCTGGTGGACGCCGCGATCTTCAACGTGAAGGCCATCGAAGGCCAACGGTTGCCGACCGTTACGGTTGATGGCTCGCTGAGCAGAAGCGTCAACCCCAGCACTTTCTTCGCCGAAAACACCGACTCGGCCTCGATCACGGGGAGTGTGAATATTCCGCTCTACCAGGCCGGTTCTGTATCTTCCAGCATCCGGCAGGCTAAGGAATCTCTGGGCGAGACGCGGCTTCAGCTTGACGTGACGCGTGATCAGATCCGCGCCAACGTAATCTCTGCCTGGGGCAACTACCAGGCAGCCGAAGCTTCGATTGTTGCGGCCCAGGCCGCCGTCGAGGCGTCGCAGCTTGCCCTTGAAGGCGTCATCGAGGAACAGCGCGTTGGCCAAAGGACGACACTGGACGTGCTCGACGCGCAGCGCGAATTGGTGACCCAGCAATCGAACCTGGTTCAGGCACAAAGCAACCGGATCATCAGCGGCTACCAGCTGGTCTCTTCGGTTGGTGCGCTGAGCGCGACAGACCTTGGACTTCATGTTCAGATCTACGACCCGACCCAGCATTACAAGGCGGTTCGGGGCAAATGGTTCGGTTCGCGGACGCCTGACGGTCGATAAACGATCCCTGCAAAGAAACACGAACGGCTGGAAACATCGTTTTCCGGCCGTTTTTTTTTGTTGAGGTGGACGTGTCCGCCGGTTGATCATGAGTGTACGTGGCCGCTGTACAGCATTGTTAAGCGTCGCAAATTTCGGACATATGAGGGGATAAGACAATCGGAACAGGCGCGTTTGCTTTGCGGGTTCGCCTTCCAGACGCATAATTTCGATTAACGAATCATTTGCAATTCCGAATGTGCTGCAGCGCGGACGAAGTACACGGGGGAAGTCATGGCAGAGGCGAAAAAGGCCGACGAGCCGTCGATGGAGGAAATCCTCGCATCGATCCGCCGTATCATTTCCGATGAAGATGCCCAGGCCGACGCCGGCAGCGAAGAGGATGAAACCGAACAGCCTGATACTCCAGTAGAAGAAGCGGTAGAAGATATGGGCGACGCTGCCGAAATGTCACAGGACGACCTCGACAAGCTGTTCGATGTGGAACCGAGCGGCGGTGGCGGGAGCAGTTCGTCCGACGACGAAGCCGATGATATGGCGGCGGCAATGGAGGCGGATGCCGCGGATGACGAAGCGGACGACGACGTTCTTGAACTGACGGAAGAACTCGCGGTTCCGGACGACATGGAAATGGTCGAAGGCCTCGCGGAAGACTTTGACAGCCCGGGTGGCGACCTGTCGTTTGCAGAAGCTACCGAGGCTCCGCCGGCCCCGGCGCCGATACCTCCGTCTTCCATGGAAACCGAGCCGGTTCCCGATGACTTGCCTGATGTCACGGCCGATGCATTTCTGACCTCCGACAATACCGGCGAGGCGGTGCATGCGGCATTTGATAACTTGTCCAACATGTTTGTCGGGTCGCAGGCACAGACGGTTGAAGAACTGGTCAAGGAAATGCTGCGGCCGATGCTGAAGGCATGGCTGGATCAGAACCTGCCGGGCATGGTTGAGCAGATGGTCCAGAAGGAGATCCAGCGCGTGACGCGCCGCCGCTAACTCACCCGCTGTTCGGTTCCTGGCCCGGGTCCAGGTGGCAGCCTCTATAGTCCCGCACCGCGATTGAGGCACACATCTCCTGCCACTGACAGCCGTTGCAAGCGATACGGAATACACCGTCCTCGTAGGCGCGTCGGAGCGTATTGACTTGCGAACGGGGCAAGGAGAGCTGCCTGACGGACGCCAGATCGACCTGAAGCACTTCCGATATCTTGTCAGCCGCGGCGATGTCGCGCGCCTTGACGCTGCCATTGTGGCAGTGGTGGTCGGGTTCGTGGAGCATCGGTTTGCAAATGTCGTCGGGACCGTCCACGATTTTGATGTCTTCGCCCGAATTCAGGCGTTCCACGATCTTGGCGTAGTTCTTCACGAAGGCGGCCGAATAACCTTTTCCCATGAAGGTTAGCATGCAGAGAAAATGATGAGGCCGGATCAGGATCGTCATTGCGGCTTTATGGCAGCAAAACTCTTTGTACCCAAGTCCCGGAAGCTGCGCGCGGACAAAGATCTCTCAAGCCTTCGTATCCTTGCCGCAATCAACGCATAACCGGTTGACTTGCGCGGACGCTTCCGATTTACACGGGGGCTCACGAAATTCGATAGACATCTTCCCTTCGAGTGACCCTGATGCTTGAAAAGACTTACGACGCGGCCAGCGTTGAGCCGCGGATTTACGAAACCTGGGAAAAGGCAGAGGCCTTCAAGGCCGGAGCAGGTGCGAAGAATGGCGCACCGGCCTTTTCAATCGTGATTCCGCCGCCGAACGTGACCGGCTCGCTTCACATGGGTCACGCGCTCAACAACACGTTGCAGGATATTCTGGTGCGCTGGAAGCGGATGCAGGGCTTTGACGTCCTGTGGCAGCCCGGCACCGACCACGCCGGGATCGCAACCCAGATGGTCGTTGAACGCGAACTGATGGAAACCCAGCAGCCCGGCCGCCGCGAGATGGGCCGCGAAGCCTTTGTCGAGCGGGTCTGGGAACAGAAGCGTAAGTCTGAAGGAACGATCCTCGGCCAGCTGAAACGCCTCGGCGCATCCTGCGACTGGAGCAGGACCGAATTCACGATGTCGCCCAACCTGTCCGCCGCGGTTCTGAAAGTCTTTGTCGACCTTTACAACGAAGGCCTGATCTATCGCTCCAAGCGGCTGGTCAACTGGGATCCCAAGTTCGAAACGGCAATTTCCGATCTTGAAGTCGAGAACATCGAAGTCGATGGCCACATGTGGCACTTCAAGTATCCGCTGGCCGGCGGGGAGACCTATGAGTATGTCGAAAAGGACGAGGACGGGAACATTACCCTCCGCGAGACCCGCGACTACATTTCGATTGCGACCACACGCCCCGAAACAATGCTTGGTGACGGTGCCGTCGCGGTTCATCCCGGCGACACGCGCTACGCTCCGATTGTCGGCAAGCTGTGTGAAATTCCGGTCGGGCCGAAACAGCATCGCCGCTTGATCCCGATCATCACCGATGATTATCCGGATCCGGATTTCGGGTCGGGCGCGGTGAAGATCACCGGCGCGCACGACTTCAACGACTACGGCGTTGCCCAGCGGAACAAGATCCCGATGTACCGGCTCATGGACACCAGGGGCGCGATGCGTTCCGACGGTGCACCTTATGTCGAGGAGGCAGCGAAAGCTCAGTCGATCATCGACGGGGCTGAGATGACCGTCAACGAGGTCGACGAGATCGATATCGTCCCGAACGATTTGCGCGGTCTTGACCGGTTTGAAGCCAGAAAACGCGTCATCGAACAGATCACCGCGGAAGGCCTTGCGGTCATGGTCCCGGCGGATCATCCCGAGGTTGCCTGGATGAAGGGCCAGGCACCGGATTGGCATCCCCAGGGCCGGGCGATCATTCGTGCGCTCGGCGAAGATGAAACCGGGCCGACCGAGTTGCCGATGGTCGAATCCAAAAAGATCATGCAGCCTTTTGGTGATCGCTCGAAAGTTGTTATCGAACCGATGCTGACCGACCAGTGGTTTGTCGACGCCAAGACACTGGCGGCCCCGGCGCTCAAGGCGGTTCACGATGGCAACACGAAATTCGTGCCCGAGAACTGGGACAAGACCTATTACAACTGGCTGAATGACATTCAGCCATGGTGTATTTCGCGTCAGCTCTGGTGGGGACACCAGATCCCGGTCTGGTATGACGAAGACGGCAACGAGTACTGCGCGCAAACCGAGGAAGAAGCCGTTGCGAAAGCCGGCGGCAAGGCTCTCACGCGCGACGAAGACGTTCTCGACACGTGGTTTTCTTCCGCACTGTGGCCGTTCTCGACGCTCGGATGGCCGCACGTGACGCCCGAACTGGAGCGCTACTACAAGACGGATGTCCTCGTCACCGGCTTCGACATCATCTTTTTCTGGGTTGCCCGGATGATGATGCAGGGCATTCATTTCATGAAGGAAGTCCCGTTCCACACCGTCTATATCAACTCGATCGTCGTCGACAAGAACGGGAAGAAAATGTCGAAATCGCTCGGCAACGTGCTCGACCCGCTTGAACTGATCGATAGCTACGGTGCCGACGCGACCCGCTTCGCGCTTGCGAGCCAGGAAGTCCAGTCGCGCCGGACACTGCGCATGTCCGATCAGGCAGCCGAGGGTGGTCAGCGTTTTGCGACGAAGCTCTGGAACGCCTCCCGTTTTGCTGAAATGAACGGCTGTACGCGGGTCTCGGACTTTGATCCCGCCACCACGAAACACACGCTCAATCGGTGGATTGCGACCGAAATGGGCCGCTGTATCACCGAAGTGACTGCGGCGCTTGACGATTACCGGTTCAACGATGCGGCCGGCGCCGTCTACAAGTTCACCTGGAACAGCTTCTGCGACTGGTTCCTGGAACTCGCCAAACCGATCTTCAATGGTGAAGACGAAGTCGCGAAGGCCGAAACCCGGGCGACGACTGCATGGGCGATCGACGAGATCCTGAAGGTTCTGCACCCATTCATGCCGTTCCTGACCGAGGAACTGTGGGAGCGCCTTGGCGAGGAAGGTCAAACCGCTGGTGACTTGCTCATGCTGACGGCCTGGCCAGAAGCAAAGGTTTCGGACGATACGGCGGCCGCTGAAATCAACTGGCTGGTCAACCTGATATCCGAAATCCGCTCGGTGCGTGCGGAAATGAACGTTTCGGCAGGTGCCAAGGTTTCGGTCGTGATCACGGGTGCAAGCGAGGAGACCAAAGGGCGTCTTTCTACACATGAATCCGCGGTCCTCAGACTCGCGCGGGCCGAGAAGGTCGAGCTTGCGGATGCAGCGCCGAAGGGATCGGCGCAGATCATCGTCGGGGAAGCGACCGTCTGCCTGCCGTTGGCAGGTGTCATCGACCTTGGCGCTGAAAAGGCGCGTTTGGAAAAGGAAGTCGGCAAACTGGACGCCGACATTTCCAAGATCGAGAAGAAACTCTCCAATCCCAAATTTGTTGAGAAGGCCCCGGCGGACGTCGTTGACGGCGAGCGGGAGAAGGTTTCCGAATTCAAGGAAAAGCGCGCGAAGGTTCATGTCGCGCTCGATCGTCTGGCGGAGATTGGCTGACAACAAGCTACGGCCCCGGGACAAGCCTGTCTTGCCGGGGCCGTAATTCGGTGCTAGCGCCACCATTCCCGATAAAGCTATTCTAACCCCAGCGACTCAAACACCGATGGCAGACGTGGTCAAAAACTGGAATACTGCAGGACGGATACTCGCTGGTGCGGCCTTCGCAACGCTTGCGTCGTCGGTGTTTCCGGCGTCAGCGCAAACCGAGAAAATTGAAAACCCGGTGGCGGTTTTTTCCGGGCTCGACAAGATCACCGGCCGGATTATTTCGTTCGACGTCTATATCGGAGAGACGGTCCAGTTTGGTGCGCTTCAGGTCACACCACGCGTATGTCATACGCGGCCGCAGACAGAATCGCCCTTGACGACAGGCTTCGTGCAGGTTGACGAGATTACGCTCAACAATGAAGTGCGGCGGATTTTCTCCGGCTGGATGTATGCAGCCAGTCCGGGACTGCACGCAGTCGAACATGCTGTCTACGATATCTGGCTGACCAACTGCAAGCTCGCGTCAACCGTACCGCCGCCCGAAGACTATGACGGGCCGCCGATCCAGGGTGTCGTTGCCGACGGAGAGGACCCGCTGGCTGGACCCGACGACGGCGTTGAGTCGGGACCCGGCATTCCTCGGAAGAAACCATTTCAGGGCTGATGGAGCAGTGCTAGCGGATCTTGCGGGGCGCATAGCCCGGCTGCCGCAGTTCAAAACCGATCTTGCTGCGCTTGAAGCCCATGTCTTCATAGAACATGTGCGCGGGCAGGTTAGCAGACCCGGACATCAGCATGATCTTGAAGCAACCGGCTTGCCAGGACCGGTCGATTGCGGCCTTCATCAGCTGTTTGCCGATACCTTTGCCCCGGAACGATGTCAGCGTGACCACATTTTCCACAATGGCGTAGGACGCGCAGCCGCGCGTGAGATTGGGCACGATCACGAGCGTCAGTGTGGCAACAGGGTGTTGGCCAAGAAAGGCAAGCAGGATCGTCAGGCCAGGCTGGCCGAGCATCTGCGCGTACGTCTGTTCCTGCCTGAAGGCGTCGGCCTTGAGATCCTCCGGATTGAGATCTTGATAGAGCGACAACAGGACCGCAAAGTCGGAAGCTGTGGCTGGACGGATCAGAAGATCATCAGACATTAAAAAAGCCCGCCGGTTCGGCGGGCTCCTCCTGGAAAAGGTCAGTCGATGTCGACATAGTCGTCGGGAGAAAGGCCGAGCCGCCCGTCGACGTAGGTTCCGCAGCGCTCGAGCAATTCGTCCATGTCGTTTTCGAAGAAGTGGTTCGCGCCGGGGATCGTCTCGTGGTCGATCACGATTCCCTTTTGCGTCTTCAGCTTGTCGACGAGAGTCTGGACATCTTTCTGGGGCACGACCTTGTCGTTGTCGCCGTGAACGATCAGCCCCGAGGAGGGGCAGGGGGCGAGGAACGAAAAGTCATGCAGGTTTGCCGGCGGCGCAACCGAGATGAAGCCCTCGACTTCCGGGCGGCGCATCAGAAGCTGCATGCCGATCCAGGCACCGAATGAAAATCCGCCGATCCAGCACGCCCGTGCATCGGGATGTACGGTCTGGACCCAGTCAAGCGCCGCTGCCGCGTCGGACAGTTCCCCCTGGCCATGATCGAAGGTTCCCTGTGACCGGCCCACGCCCCGGAAGTTGAAGCGCAGCACCGCAAAGCCCCGGCGTGCGAACATATAGTACATCTGGTAGACGATCTGGTTGTTCATGGTCCCGCCGAATTGCGGGTGCAGGTGCAGAACCAGTGCGATTGGGGCGTTGCGTTTTTTCGCGGGGTGGAACCGGCCCTCGAGCCGGCCGGCGGGACCGTTGAAGATCACCTCAGGCATGAAGCGCTATGTCCTTGTCATATTGTCGCGCCGTGACGGGAGGCGCTGAAATTTGGAATCTGTATACGTGATTTCCCGTAAGTCTAAACTTGACTCTTAGCCTCCGAGTTTCTAGAACCTTGTTTAGAATTATTCGAAAGTTCGCATCATCCGCCCAAGGCAGGCAACACTCGGTTCGACCGGTTGGGGGGTGTTATCGTCATCACAGAGAAGAATTTCAAGTTTTTCGAACATGTGTTTGGCAATAAAGCGAAATTTCGACGCCGTCAAACTTGTCGTTTCTGGCTTTTGAGGTCTCATGCCGCGTTTGTCCACCCCGATCTATCTCGATTACAACGCTGGTTCGCCGCTGCGCTCCGGTGCGCGGGATGCCATGATCGAGGCGTTGAACGACACGGGCAACGCGTCTTCGGTGCATAGCAACGGCCGCAAGGCACGCGGAAGGGTTGAAGCGGCGAGGGACAGCGTCGCACGTATTTGCGGCACGAGTGCCCGGTCCGTAACCTTCGTCTCCGGCGGTACGGAAGCAAACATGACCGCGCTGTCCCGCATCTGGCAGGATGGCGGCAATCCCGTTTATCTGGACAAGCTTTTCATCAGCGCCATTGAACACCCCTCCGTTATGACAGGCGGCCGGTTTGCCGTGGCGGACAAGGTGATCGTACCGGTGGATACAGACGGCATCATTCAGCTCGACGCGCTGAAACAGGCCGTGGAAGGCGCCGAGCCGGGCCTTGTCTCGGTTATGGCGGCAAACAACGAGACCGGGGTCATCCAACCACTTGCCGAGATTGGTGCGATCGCAAGAGATCACGGACACTTTTTCCACGTCGACGCCGTTCAGGCCGCAGGCCGCATGAAGATCGATATGGAAGACTGGCAGGCGGACGCGATCACGCTTTCCGCACACAAGGTCGGCGGACCGCAGGGCATCGGCGCGGTCGTAACGAGGTCGACGTCAAAGTCTCCAGCTCCCCTTATGATCGGTGGAGGCCAGGAAAACTGGCGCCGCGGCGGAACAGAGAATGTCGCTGCGATCACGGCGTTCGGAAATGCGGCGGAGGCCGCCCTTCTCGATCTGGATTCCCCATTGCGCTTGCATGACATGAAATCAAGGCTCGAATCCGGATTGAAATCGGTCTGCAAAGATACAGTTATCTTCGGTGAGAGGGCTGAAAGGCTTGGCAATACGACATGTTTTGCCGTTCGGGACATTCCAGCCGAAACAGCGCTGATCGCTTTGGATCTGGAGCGCGTATCAGTTTCATCCGGGTCTGCCTGTTCGTCGGGGAAAGTGTCGGTGTCGCATGTCCTGACTGCAATGGACGTGGACGAGACCATGGCGCGCTGCGCGATCCGCATAAGCACGGGTTGGAACACCCGGCCTGAAGAGATCGACGCATTTCTGGAGCTCTGGCCGGCGATTGTCGACAGGCTCAACCCGGAGGCGCGCAGCAGGGCTGCGTGACGCGGTAACTCGGCGGGAGACCGCCAAAGCTGTGGCCGGAACGACAAGACCGCTCCGGCGTATGTTCAAGATGCGGACATGGGTCCGCCAGATGGAGGCAAGGGATGCCAGCTGTACAGGAAACCATCGATCAGGTGAAAGCTATCGATGTTGACCAGTATAAATACGGCTTTGTGACCGATATTGAGTCGGAAAAAGGCGCCAAGGGTCTGTCCGAAGAGACAATCCGGTTTCTGTCCGCAAAGAAGAACGAACCGGAATGGATGACGGAATGGCGTTTGGATGCGCTGCGCCGTTTCCAGCAGATGAACGAACCGGACTGGGCACGCGTTTCCTATCCGAAGATCGATTTCGATGACCTTTATTACTGGGCCGCTCCGAAATCCGTTGAAGGCCCGAAAAGCCTTGACGAGGTCGATCCGGAGCTCCTCGCGACCTACGCGAAGCTTGGTATTCCTCTTGCGGAGCAGGAAATCCTGGCTGGCGTAGAACCGAAAAACCGGGTCGCCGTTGACGCGGTTTTCGATTCCGTCTCCGTTGTCACGACCTTCAAAGAAGAGCTGAAGAAGGCCGGTGTCATCTTCTGTTCCATTTCCGAGGCGGTGCGCGAATACCCGGACCTCGTCAAAAAGTATCTCGGCTCCGTGGTTCCGGTGACCGACAACTACTACGCAACGCTGAACTCCGCCGTATTCTCCGACGGGTCATTCGTCTATATCCCGGAGGGCGTGCGCTGCCCGATGGAGCTGTCGACCTATTTCCGTATCAACGAACAGAACACGGGTCAGTTCGAACGCACGCTGATCATTGCCGAAAAAGGCTCCTACGTCTCCTATCTGGAAGGCTGCACGGCGCCGCAGCGCGACGAAAACCAGCTCCATGCTGCTGTTGTTGAACTGGTTGCGCTGGACGATGCCGAAATCAAGTATTCGACCGTCCAGAACTGGTTCCCAGGCGACAAGGACGGGAAGGGCGGCATCTACAATTTCGTCACCAAGCGTGGTGATTGCCGCGGCAAGAATTCCAAGATTTCCTGGACACAGGTTGAGACGGGGTCTGCGATCACGTGGAAGTATCCGTCCTGCATCCTGCGCGGCGAGAATTCGCGGGGTGAGTTCTACTCCATCGCGGTTTCCAACGGTTACCAGCAGGTCGACAGCGGCACCAAGATGATCCATCTGGGCAAAAACTCGTCCAGCCGGATCATCTCCAAGGGCATTTCCGCCGGCCGGTCCCAGAACACCTATCGCGGTCTCGTCTCCGCGCACCGGAAGGCGTCGAACGCCCGGAACTTCACACAGTGTGATTCGCTGCTGATCGGTCAGGACTGCGGTGCCCACACCGTCCCCTACATCGAAAGCAAGAACGCGTCGGCACAGTTCGAGCACGAGGCGACCACTTCGAAGATCTCGGACGACCAGATGTTCTACTGCCTGCAGCGCGGATTGTCGGAAGAAGAAGCGGTCGCCCTGATCGTCAACGGCTTCGTGAAGGATGTCATCCAGCAGTTGCCGATGGAATTCGCCGTTGAGGCGCAGAAGCTGATTTCGATCAGTCTGGAAGGATCGGTGGGCTGAACCGGGTTTGCCAATGCGAGGTTGAAGGCAAGTATGGGTCTCGGTTCGGAGTTTGAAGAGTCGGGCACTGCAAAGGCGCAGATCAAGGCGACGGATCGCCTGTCGCAGGTTGAAGATGGTCTCGAAGCTCAACAAAGATACAAGCGCACGTATCACGTTGAAGAGTTCTTCGGACTACTGATTGGAACTCTTCTACTCGCAACTTTGGTGTTCCTGATCTTCGACCGGAGCCTCGCTGGATATGCCGGTGCGATGTTTGTGGTCGCCACTTTTGGCTACGCCGGTGTCAAAATTTGGAGCATTCGCTCGATGCGCAAGAAGAGAGCAGAAGATCTTCGCCTGCTGGCGATTGAAAGAGACGCAACGGAAAAAAGTACGGAAGCAAAAGATGCTTGAGATCAAGAACCTTCACGCCCGCATTGCGGAAGACGAAACGGAAATCCTGCGCGGGGTCGATCTGACCGTCAAGGCAGGTGAAGTGCACGCCATCATGGGGCCGAACGGCTCCGGCAAGTCGACGCTGTCCTATGTTCTGGCCGGCAAGGAAGACTACGAAATCACCGAGGGCGAAGTGCTGTTCAACGGTGAGAACATGCTGGAGATGGAACCGGACGAGCGGGCTGCGGCCGGCATGTTCCTGGCATTCCAGTACCCGATCGAAATTCCGGGCGTCGCCACGATGGAATTCCTGAAGACTGCCATGAACGCCCAGCGCAAGGCGCGTGGGGAGGACGTCCTCTCCATTCCGGACTTCATGAAGCGGGTCAAAAATGCGGCAAGCCATCTGAACGTTTCCATGGATATGCTGAAGCGTCCGCTCAACGTCGGCTTTTCGGGTGGCGAGAAGAAGCGCGCCGAAATCCTCCAGATGTCGTTGCTGGAGCCGAAACTCTGCGTGCTGGATGAAACCGACTCCGGCCTCGACATCGATGCCCTGCGCATTGTTTCCGAAGGTGTCAACAAGCTCCGCGGACCGGATCGGGCGATGGTCGTCATCACGCACTACCAGCGTCTGCTTGACCACATCGTGCCGGATGTCGTCCACGTTCTGTCCAAGGGCCGGATCGTCAAGACCGGCAACAAGGATCTGGCGCTCGAGCTGGAGAAGAACGGTTACGCGGACTACGTCGACGCAGCCGCTTGAGGGAGCAACGGGATATGAACGCCAGCATGCCTATCAGACATACTCAGGCCGAGAGCGATCTGTTCGACCGCTACGAGGCTGCGAAATCGGATCTTGCCGGTTCTGTTGCAGTTTCCGCATTGCGAGAAGCAGCCGTCGACCAGATCCGGGACCGCGGATTGCCGCATCGGCGCGTGGAAGAATACAAGTATTCGGATCTGCGCGCGTTCATGAAGTCCGCAGCGCAGCTCGGCTCGAAATCCGAGATTGCCAGGGCGGAGGAACTGCTGTCTGAAGAAAACCTGTTCGGCGATCTGGAGCGCCACAGGCTCGTTGTCGCGAACGGAGCTTTTGTGGCCGAACTGTCCGACATCGAGGCGCTTGCTGCCGAAGGTGTCACGGTGACTGACCTCAACGACGCACTTGCCGGGGAACACGGATCGCAGCATCTCGCGTTCCCGAAAACCGGACCGAGTGACGGTGTCGTTGCCCTGAACACGGCTTTTGTTCAAGGCGGCGTGGTTGTCGAGGTCGCCGAGGGTGCAGAAGTAGCCAAACCTGTTGAGCTTGTTCACGTGGCAACTTCAGCCGGTGCGCAGGTAACAAGGAACAGTGTTCGCGTTGGTGCCGGTGGAAACCTGAGGCTGCTGGAAACGTTCGTCGGTCAGACAGGCGAGGGCGAACTCAATGCGGTTTTCGATTACGACGTGGCGGACAAGGGGGTCCTTGCAGCGACCCGTCTGATCGTCGGATCGAATAGTGGCGCACGCTTGTTGACTTCAATTGCAACGATCGGGGCCGAAGCGGAATTCAAGTCGCTCGGCTTCATGGCAGGTCCACGCTTTGCGCGGAACCAGCAATTCATCAATTTTACGGGTGAAAACTCGGAAGCGAAGATCTACGGCGTGACCATGGCAGGCGGTGACGACCTCGCTGACCAGACGCTGATCGTCGATCATGCGGTGCCGCATTGCAACAGCCGCGAGTTCTTCAAGACCGTGCTCGACGGCAACGCCAGGGGTGTTTACCAGGGCCGAATCAATGTCGCCCAACATGCGCAGAAGACCGACGGCGAGATGATGACGCAGGCCCTGCTTCTGTCAGAAAACGCCGAGATGGCAAACAAGCCGGAACTCGAGATCTTCGCAGATGACGTTCTGTGCGCCCATGGTGCGACCAGCGGTCAGATCGATGAGGACCTGCTCTTCTACCTTCGCGCCCGCGGCATTCCGGAAGACGAAGCAAAAACACTCCTCGTTCTTGCCTTCCTGTCGGAGGCGATCGAGGAATATGGCGAAGACGATGTGACCGAAGGACTGGAAGCGCGCGTGCGCGACTGGCTTGCCGGCCACTAGCTTGCGCCGAAGGGTTTGGAGATGAGGATCAGCGCCGAATGACCGCCGCGACTGCAGAAAAAGAGCCCGTCACAACGGGATACGACGTGGAAGCCATCCGCCGGGATTTCCCGATCCTGTCGCGCGAAGTGTATGGCAAACCGCTGGTTTACCTGGACAACGGCGCATCGGCCCAAAAGCCGAACGCCGTGATTGATGCCGTCTCCAAGGCGTATTCCGAAGAATATGCCAATGTGCATCGCGGACTGCATTTCCTCTCGAACACGGCGACGGACAACTACGAGGCGGCGCGCGAGAAAGTGCGCCGGTTCCTGAACGCCAAGTCTGTTGACGAGGTCGTCTTCACGAAATCGACCACGGAGGCCATCAATCTGGTGTCCTATGGGCTCGGCCCGGAGTTTTTCGGTGAGGGTGACGAGATCGTTCTGTCGATCATGGAGCACCATTCCAACATCGTGCCGTGGCATTTCCACCGCGAACGGCACGGCTCGGTTCTGAAATGGGTGTATGTGCGCGAGGACGGAACGTTTGATCTCGATGCCTTCGTGGACACGTTGAGCGACCGGACAAAGCTTGTTGCGATCACGCACATGTCCAACGTGCTCGGGACTGTCGTGCCGATCAAGGAAATCTGCGAGATCGCGCACGAACGCGGCATTCAGGTGCTGGTCGACGGTAGCCAGGCTGCGGTCCATATGCCCGTGGATGTCGAAGACCTCGGCTGCGACTACTATGTTTTCACTGGCCACAAGGTCTACGGCCCGTCAGGGATCGGTGTCCTTTGGGGCAAGCCGGAGCGATTGAACGCCTTGCGGCCGTTCAACGGGGGCGGCGAAATGATCCTTGATGTCACCGAGGACGTCATCACCTACAACGACCCGCCGCATAGGTTTGAAGCCGGGACGCCGCCGATCGTTCAGGCGATCGCTCTGGGTGCGGCGCTCGATTACATGGACACGATTGGCCGTGAGAACATTGCGCGCCACGAGGCTGACCTCAAGAACTACGCACACGAAAAGTTGCGCGAGATCAATTCGCTGAGGATCTTCGGCACTGCACCCGGCAAGGGGGCCATCGTCTCTTTCGAGGTCGAGGGCGCGCATGCACACGACGTGGCCACGATCATAGATCGTGCCGGAGTTGCGGTGAGGGCAGGCACACACTGCGCACAGCCGCTCTTGGCAAGATATGGTGTAACCTCTACATGTCGTGCAAGCTTCGGCCTCTACAACACGCGCGAGGAAGTGGACGCGCTTTATGAGGCCCTATTGAAGGCACAGAGCTTTTTCGGGTAAGGACGGACCCACTATGGAAAACGCAACCACGATTGATACAGCCGCGGACGGCGCGGAACTGCAGGCGGAGGTATCGGCGAAAACGACGATCCCGGAGGCTGAACTCGACAGGCTGACGACGGACATCGTCGGTGCGCTGAAATCGGTCTACGATCCGGAAATCCCCTGCGATATCTATGAACTCGGACTGATCTACAAGGTCGACATCGAGGACGATCGCTCGATCAATATCGACATGACGCTGACTGCGCCTGGATGCCCCGTTGCCGGAGAAATGCCGGGCTGGGTCGAAAACGCCGTTTCGGCTGTGGCCGGTGTCGGTCCGGTCAATGTCGATATGGTGTTCGATCCGCCCTGGACGCCCGACCGCATGTCGGATGAGGCAAAAGTCGCGCTCAACTGGTATTGAGTTCGAAACCTTTTTTCCGATAATCTGAATTCCTATATCAGGTTTCGAACCTTAGAAGCAGATAGAGGACCGAATGGCTTCCGCCGGAAAATTTCAGGTCATGAGCATGACCGACAGCGCCGCCGAACGCGTGAGGGAACTCGTCGAGAACGCCGACAAGGATGCCATCGGATTGCGCGTCGGAATCAAGAAGGGCGGCTGCGCCGGCATGGAATACACCATGGACCTGGTAGAGGATGCTAAGCCGGGCGACGACATAATCGAGGACAAGGGCGCAAAGCTCTTCATCGATCCCTCCGCAGTGCTGTTTCTGCTCGGCACGGAGATGGATTTCGAAGTCACGAAGTTCCGTTCCGGTTTCGTCTTCAAGAACCCGAACGAAGTTTCCGCATGCGGTTGCGGCGAATCCGTGTCGCTTCAGGCGGCCGACGAAGGTGCGTTACCCCTCAACTGATCCGTGTTCGTGATCAATCTGCGACGAGTGTTCCCATGACATTGTTTGAACGGCTCAAGACGCATGCAGCGTCGCAATGGGCTGACTACACACGCCATCCCTTTGTCGAACAGCTTGGCGCCGGCGATTTGCCGATTGCGTGTTTCAAGCACTATCTCGTCCAGGACTATCTGTTCCTGATCCAATTTGCCCGGGCCTATGCGCTTGGTGTCTACAAGAGCCCGACACTTGCCGACATGCGGCATTCACTTGAAGGGGTGAAAGCCATCCTTGATGTCGAGCTTGAGCTTCATATCGAGATTTGCGGCCGTTGGGGCATGGAGCGTCAGGATATCGAGAACGCCCCTGAAGACACGCCGACCATGGCCTACACTCGCTTTGTTCTGGATGCTGGCATGTCCGGTGATCTGCTGGACCTGCAGGCCGCACTGGCCCCGTGTATCCTGGGGTATGCGGAAATCGGCAAGCAACTGCAACAGGACGGATGCGACAATGCCGGCAACCCCTATCAGCGCTGGATCCAGGAATATGCCGGTGAAGGCTACCAGGATCTGGCAGAGGGGTTCGAGGCGTGGTTCGAAGCAACTTCAGACCAGGTTCTGACGGATCACAGATATCCGCGTGTCCTGTCACTTTTTGAAAAAGCGTGCCGGCTGGAAAGCGATTTTTGGCAGATGGGTCTTAACGCGAAAGCGTGAACGATCAGGCAGGTCTGGAGGGCGTGTTCGCATGGTCGCGAGCAAGCTCGTCGTGGTCTAAACGCGTCAGGCGACGTTTTCAGAGGCCTTGGCAGCGGGCAAGTCCAGTTCGGTTCTGACCAGGTTCCGACCGGCATTCTTGGCCGCATAAAGTGCCTCATCGGCGCGCGACACGATCGAATGCGCCGTATCGATCTGGTCAAAGATCGCAATGCCGACCGATATCGTCACACGTCCGAGGTTCTCACCCGTGGACCGCTTTACCAGTTCCTTGGACATCACCGCGGTTCGAATGCGCTCCCCGATCTCTCCCGCCTCTTCAAGGTTGGATTGCGGCAGGATGATCGAAAACTCTTCACCACCGTACCGGCAGGCAATGTCCTGGGTCTTGATGTTTTGTTTGACAGCCAGTGCGACAAGACGGAGTACCTGGTCACCGGTCTGGTGCCCGTAGGTGTCATTGAATTTCTTGAAATGATCGATGTCCGTCATAAGGAGCGCAAAGCTGCGTTTGCTTTCCTTTGACTGGTCGACGATCTTTTCCAAAGAAACTTCGAAATGTTTACGATTGTTCAGCGTCGTGAGCTCGTCAGTCAGCGACTCATAGCGAATCGCCTCCAGAGACGATTGCAGGTTCTCGATGTGCTTTTTCGATTCCAGGAGTTGGCTCTCGAGCTTCCTGTTGGAAGCGACAGCATTCTGGGTCGATTTGACGAGATGTGTGACGTAAAGCTGGAGTTTCTGAGGATCGTCCAGCCGTTTGATCTTTTCTCCGGCCTGTTCAAGCGAACTGCCGTAGTCGGACGTCGCGTCCGCGCTGAGTTTCAATGACTCAATCAGTTCTTCGACTTCCCTGGAGACCTTGGTGCCGACTTCATCGAGACGGTCCCCGAGACGGGTGGGGGAAAGGAAACGCCCGTAAAGGTTCAGCATTTCATCCGTGCTGACCCGGCCTTTTTCCTTGATTGTCTCGTTGACGGCCCTGTTGAGCCCATGGTTGTAGCCAGCAGCGTACGTGTACCAAAGCTCATAGGAGCGCGGGTAAGCCGGTAGCGTGTTTTTTCTTATGTATCCGACAGCGGACTCACCATACTTGATGGTCCGGCTATGGTCGTCTTCTTCAGACATAGAACTTCTCTCACCTTCATCCAGCGAATCCGCCCCACACGGTCACAAGATATAGGTCCCAAGTTCTGATGGAAGATTTAAGGAGCGGTTAAGCTTAAGGGAAAACCTTGTGAAAATTGACGTTACGACGCCTTTTTCGGACGAGGTTCGCGAAGCAGGAACGCCGGTATGTGAACACCTGCACTGAATGCAGGTTCGAGTTTCTCGTTTCTGGACTTTTTGCTCGCGGGTTTCTGCGGAAGTTCGGAAACTGATACCGGGCTCATCGCGTCTTTCTGCTCCTGTCTGCTATCTGTGTCGGCGTCGCGCTGTTTGGATTGCGAGCGTCGCCTGCCAGACGATTTCGCCTGCGGGGCGTCGTTGTCGTTGCTGGATTCGCTCTTCGAAGTTTTGCCTGATTTACGGCGCGCCTTGCGCTCCTTGGCCGCTGCCTCGAAATCGATCGGCTCGCCAAGCCAGTCGATTGTCTTGTTGATCAGCGTTTCGATCGCGTCGAGATACTTCTTGTCTTCGCCTGTTACGAGCGTGTATGCGGTGCCGCTGCGGCCCGCGCGTCCCGTTCGGCCAATGCGGTGAACGTAGTCTTCCGCGTTGATGGGCACGTCATAATTGAACACATGGCTGACTTCGGGAATGTCAAGCCCGCGGGCAGCGACATCGCTGGCAACGAGAAGCTTGATGCTCCCTTTCCGGAAATTGTCCAGCATCATCATGCGGGTGCGCTGGTCCATGTCTCCGTGGAGCGTGCCGACATTGTACTCGTGCCGCTCGAGCGAGCGGAAGAGGGTCGAGACATCCCGCTTTCTGTTGCAGAACACGATTGCGTTCTTCAGATCTTCGGCACCTTCGAGAAGTTCGCGCAGTGTTGCGCGCTTTTCGAAATCCTTGGACGGAGAGGCCCTGAGCTGCTGGCTGACATTGTCAGCTGTCGAGGATGTCGGGGCAACCTCGATGCGCGCGGGATTCTGCAGGAACGTGTCCGTCAGACGTTGGATTTCCGGCGGCATGGTCGCGGAAAAGAACAGGGTCTGCCGCGTAAACGGAATCAATTTGCAGATGCGTTCGATATCCGGGATGAAACCCATGTCCAGCATGCGGTCGGCTTCATCGATCACCAGGATTTCAACACCCTGCAGCAGAAGCTTTCCGCGCTCGAAATGGTCCAGAAGCCGCCCGGGCGTTGCGATCAGCACGTCGGTGCCGCGATCGAGTTTCCGGTCCTGTTCCGCAAAGGATACGCCACCTATCAGCAAAGCGACGTTGAGTTTGTGATTGGTTCCGTATTTTTCGAAATTCTCTTCGACCTGGGCTGCAAGTTCGCGCGTCGGCTCCAGGATGAGCGTGCGCGGCATGCGTGCCCTGGCGCGTCCCTTTTCAAGGAGCGTCAGCATGGGCAAGGTAAAGCTCGCCGTCTTGCCTGTCCCGGTCTGCGCAATGCCGAGAATGTCCCGCCTTTCCAAAACCTGCGGGATCGCACCGGCTTGGATGGCTGTGGGTTCCTTATAACCTGCTGCATCAACTGCAGCGAGCACCTTCTCGCTAAGACCGAGAGTATCAAATGACATGGAGCGTTTCGCCCGAATGTTGTGATTGTTAAACGACAGAACTACCGAGAACCCGGGCGCTATCGTGCGCACACACTACATTCATGCGCTCCAGTGTCAATGCGCCTTAGAGGTAAATTTCCAACAAAATCGAGTATTTCTGAGCAATAATTTTCAACTGAGTTAATAGTGCCGAGCTCTGCACTTGATTTTCTGCTTCGCGGCGCCTTCAATTGCCGCAATAATTTGCAAAATGATTGCCTATTTTTGCAACAAAAATTCAGATCCGACTATGCGGCAAGCAACCAAATATCTGTGAAAGAGCTTATGTAACAGAGTGTTCGTGCAAAATGAGGGAAGCACCGGGTGTCGGGTTCATCTAGATATCGAGATCATCGGCAAACTCGGCGTTCTCCTGTATAAAGCGGAACCTCGCCTCAGGCTTGTTGCCCATCAGCCTTTCAACCGTATCGTTAGTCGTGCCGATATCCATCTCTTCGACCGCGACCTTCAGCATTGAGCGTTTTGAAGGATCCATGGTTGTTTCCTTGAGCTGCGCCGGCAACATTTCGCCCAGACCCTTGAAGCGGCCGATTTCCACTTTCGACTTTCCCTTGAAGACAGTCTCAAGCAGTTCATCCTTGTGCGCATCGTCTCGCGCATACAGCGTTTTTCCACCCTGGCTGAGGCGGTAGAGCGGGGGGACGGCCAGGAACAGGTGTCCGCTGCGTATCAGCTCCGGCATTTCGCGGTAGAAAAAGGTGATCAAAAGGGAGGCGATGTGCGCCCCGTCGACATCCGCATCCGTCATGATCACGATCTTCTCGTACCGAAGATCGGCATCTCGGTACTGTGACCGCGTTCCGCAGCCAAGTGCCTGAATGAGGTCTGCCAACTGCTGATTTGCCACAAGTTTGTCACGGCCTGCATTGGCCACGTTCAGGATCTTGCCGCGCAGCGGCAGGACCGCCTGGTTCGAGCGATTGCGTGCCTGTTTGGCAGAGCCGCCGGCCGAGTCGCCCTCAACAATGAAAAGTTCGGTTCCATCCGCCTGATTGGCCGAGCAGTCGGCGAGCTTGCCGGGCAATCGGAGCTTTCTGACCGCTGATTTGCGGGCAACGTCCTTCTCCTGACGACGTCTCAGACGTTCGTCTGCGCGGTCGATCACCCACTCAAGCAACTTGTTCGCCTGGTTCGGTGAAGCCGTGAGCCAGTGGTCGAACGCATCGCGTACCGCGGCTTCCGTCACGCGGGTTGCCTCGTTGGTGGCAAGCTTGTCTTTGGTCTGGCCGACGAATTCAGGTTCGCGGATGAACACGGACAGCATGCCACCGGCCGAGGTCATCACATCGTCGCCGGTGATGATGCTGGCTTTCTTGTTGTTCGTCAGTTCACCATAGGCTTTCAGTCCGCGAAGCAAAGCGTATCTGAAACCTGCTTCATGGGTTCCACCTTCCGGTGTCGGCACCGTGTTGCAGTATGAATTGACGAAGCCATCGCCTGCGAACCAGTTCACGGCCCATTCGACGGAACCGTGTTTCCCCGTCTTGTCGGTCCGCCCCGCGAAGATTTCATCGACAACGCGGCGTTCACTCGTGAGGCGTTCGGCCAGAAAGTCCTTGAGGCCGCCGGGAAAGTGAAAGACCGCTTCTTCCGGCGTCTTATCCTTGCCGTCGATCAGGTCGGGATCGCAATGCCACCTGATTTCAACGCCGCCGAAAAGATACGCCTTCGAGCGTGCCATCTTGAGCAGACGTGCAGGTTTGAACCTCGCATTCTTTCCGAATATCTCTTCATCAGGCTTGAAGCGGACGAGCGTCCCACGCCGGTTTTGCGTGTCGCCGACCATTTCGAGTGCCCCTTGGGGGTGGCCTCTGCGGAATGTCTGTCGGTAGAGCTTCCGGCTGCGGGCAACCTCCACGACGAGTAATTCGGAAAGTGCGTTCACCACCGAGACGCCGACGCCGTGCAGGCCTCCCGATGTCTCGTAGACCTTGCTGTCGAATTTTCCGCCCGCGTGAAGCGTCGTCATGATGACTTCAAGAGCGGACTTGTCCTTGAACTTGGGATGAGGATCGACCGGAATGCCACGCCCGTTGTCGACAATCGTGAGATAGCCGTCGGCCGAGAGAGACACATCGATCCATGTGGCGTGGCCGGCAACCGCTTCATCCATGGAATTGTCGATCACCTCCGCGAACAGGTGATGCAGCGCTTTTTCGTCGGTTCCGCCGATATACATGCCCGGACGGCGGCGAACCGGTTCCAGCCCTTCTAGAACCTCGATATCAGCAGCTGAGTAGTCTTCGGTATTGGGTACAGCGGCGATTGGACGCTTTTTCGCAGGCGCGGTCTGGGGGCTGCTATCGCTAATGGGTGTTGCTCTTGCCGCGTTCCCGGCAAACAAATCGTCTTTTGCGCTCATTCCGTCTCGCCTGAAGGATCTCATACCCGATGGAATCGGGCCGAGTGCTGTCGGTTCAATGTCGATACCTACACCGAATCATAAACTAGTTTGAAGGACAAATGCAGAACGGGGAAAGGATTTTGCCCCAAAGCCCTTGTTTTCAACAGAGACAGGCGAATTCAGTCAACGGAAACCGATCATCAACGCACTCATGTTTATCTGGGAAGCAAGGAGCCTGTGGGCAATCCTGCAATGTGCTAATTCGGCAACACTCCCGGACGGAGTCATGGTTGTGAGCATCGAAAATCAAAGTTGCCCATGTTCAGCCATGTTTGGGCAGCAACCGTTACGCTACCGTTCGGTTGTCCGGGAAATGATGCATGCATTGTTCTTTGAGCGATCGCTAACGGAAGAAACCCGCAAATCGTCTTAATTGAGCCAACAATGGCCAAACTTAAGCCGGATTGCTTGGCCAGTTTGGGCACCTCAATAAGAAAACCGTCCGCGCATGAGGACGGAACGAAGAGACAGGAAATGCGCGAGGCGCGAACAACATTAATAGCCGTCAATGACACGCGGCCGGATGTCAGCTTTCGGCCTGGCGTTCATCGTGTATCAGGTGGGCGCGGGTGGCTTCCAGTGTTCATCGGCATCGGAAAGCGCGGTGTGTTGTGCACTGCATTGTCCCTCGGCCTGAGCGCTTCAGCTGTGGCGTTCGACGGTCAATCCAACTCTGACGTCACGATCGGTGGTGAAACCCTTTCGCCGACAGAAGCCCTGCGCGCTGGTGCCCGGCAATATTACTCGGGTGACAAGGAAGGCGCTCTCAGCTCTTTGCAATATGCTGCGGAGAACGGGCAGCCGATGGCCGCATGGAAGCTTGGTGAAATGTACGCCAAGGGCGACGGGGTCCAGGAAGACGATCTCAAGGCATTCCAGTATTACAGCCAGATCGTGCGCGAGCATGGCGACGACAGTCCGAGCGCCCCGGATGCGCCGTTCGTGTCCAGCGCGTTTGTTGCGCTCGGCTCATATTATCTTGACGGCATAGAAGGTGCTGTTCCGAAAAATGAAGTGCGCGCGCGCCAGATCTTCACGCACGCAGCATCCTATTTTGGGGACGCAGACGCCCAGTATCAGTTGGGACGCATGTACCAGGACAACAACCACCGCATGGCGGTGCGCTGGTACAATCTTGCTGCCCTTAAAGGCCATGTAGGTGCTCAGGCGCGACTGGGCGAAACGCTCTACACGATCGGCACCTCCGAAAAGAAGAAAGCGCGCGGCCTCATGTGGCTCACTGTTGCGCGCGAGCAGGCGGACGGCGCGGATGCCGGCTGGATCAACGCAATGCACGAGCAGTATTTCGCGGTTTCACCGGAACCTGTTCGTGAAAAGGCGCGCTCGCTTGCAGATGGCTGGATCCAGCAAAACCGTCCGGACATGCTTACCGCGCAGCAGCTCAAGACCCAGTAGTCGGGTTGAGGGACGGAAGGAATAGGACGTGCGGATCAGTACCGCGCGTCAGCCGAGCTCTTCTTGCACTCCGTCCGTGAGCGTTGAAAGTGTTCTGTCTGCAGGCTCTGCCGACTTTTCTAGCAGACCTGTGTCGTTGCCAGGTTTGAATTCCGAAAGCGGACACGGTGCGTTTGAAAATTTCCACGACGTATTGTTAAGGACCATCGAACAGGTCGCCATCTTCATTCCGCTTGGGCTTTTGAGACAGATCGATTCCCCGATACCGTAATCGGACCCCTTGTATCGGCAGGTGCAGCTGATGTTCTGTGCATGTGCGAGAGGACTGAGGAAGACAACGCAGAAGCCGGCCAGCAACGCTGACAGTCTTGCAGCTTTCGCATGTGAGAACACGCTTGCGGGGCGTGTCCGCACCAAGGAGCGATGCCTGCGTTTAGCCGATGCAGGCGAGGAGTGGCGTAGCGTTATCCCATTGCGAAAAGAGTACCACGCAAAAGATAAACCGCAAGTACTCCGGGCGATTTGTAATATTCACAAGAATAACGGTATTGCTGCCACTCCGGACAAAAAGCCGGACGGGAGCGCGGCCCTAGGCAGCCAGTTGAACCCAGACGGGCACATGGTCTGACGGTTTTTCCCAGCCGCGCACGTGTTTGTCGATACCGCACCCGGACATCCTGTCGGCTGCTTGGGGAGACAGCAGGATGTGGTCGATCCTGATCCCGTTGTTCTTCTGCCATGCCCCCGCCTGGTAGTCCCAGAACGTGTAGGTCTCCGGAGCCTCTGTGCAGGCTCGAACCGCCTCGGTAAGCCCGAGATTGGTGAGGGTCCTGAACCGTTGCCTGCTTTCAGGTTGATAGAGAGCGTCGTCAAACCAGTTCTGCGGATTCTTTGCATCGATCGGATCGGGAATCACATTGAAGTCGCCCAGCAGGATATAGGCGTTTTCTTCGCGAAGCCGGTGTTCGGCATGCGAAATCAGCCGGTCCATCCAGCCGAGCTTGTATGGAAATTTCTCGGTGCCAAGAGGGTTTCCGTTGGGCAGGTAAAGGCACCCGAAGCGCACGGAACCCTGGTCCGTGGAAACCGACGCTTCGATGAAGCGTGCCTGTTCGTCGCCTTCGTCACCTGGAAGCCGTCGCATGACATCCTCGAGCGGCAGCTTGGAGAGCAGAGCAACGCCGTTGAAGCCCTTCTGGCCATGCGTTTCCACGTTGTAACCCAGGTCCTCGAACGGTTGACGCGGGAAGTTTTCATCGACCGACTTGATTTCCTGAAGACAGGCAATATCCGGAGATGTCTCCTTCAGCCACTCAAGGACGGTGTCGATGCGCGCCTTGACGCCATTGATGTTCCAGGTGGCAATCCGCATCAGCCCGTGTTTCCTGTGTGTGAGTGTTTTCAGCTCAAGCCGGTTTGCGGCGAAAAGATATTGGCCTCAGATCGTGAAGCTGGTGCCGCATCCGCAGCCGGCAGTCGCATTCGGATTGTTGATCTGAAACGACTGTCCGATGAGGTCATCCACAAAGTCGATCTCCGATCCGCCCATATACTGGAGCGAAACAGAATCGACCAACACCGTTGCACCGGGTTTTTCAATGACCAGATCGTCGTCCTCCGTGCGATCAACCACGTCGTACTTGTACTGCAAACCGGAGCAGCCTCCGCCTTCGACGCTGACCCGGAGCATGCTTCCCGCTGGTTCACCGGACAAAATCTTTGCAATGCGCTTGGCAGCGCGATCGCTCACTGTTACTCGATTTTCAAGTGTTTCGGTCATCTTCTACCGACTCGCTGTGCCCTTGTAAGTGGCCAAGGGCAGGAAACCTGACTTATTCAGATAAGTAAGTTTTGAATGGGCTCGCGTCAATCTGCAGCGCACGATAAGACTGGGTGTAACAGCTTTGAACAGTAACTGGTCGCAGATGAACACGGACATTGGCTACGGCGCACAGTCGCGCGCCATCTACGCGGAAAACCCGGAAGCGAGCAGGGGACGGCTGTTCGCGGAGACGGAAAGCCCGACGCGGACGCCGTTCCAGCGTGACCGTGACAGGATTATACATTCCGCGGCCTTCCGAAGGCTGAAACACAAGACCCAGGTTTTTGTCTATCATGAAGGCGACCATTATCGCACGCGCCTGACCCACACGATCGAGGTTGCCCAGATCGCGCGTTCCCTGGCCAGGGCGCTGCGTCTGGATGAAGATCTCGCCGAATGTCTGGCGCTGGCACATGATCTTGGTCACACGCCGTTCGGCCACGAGGGCGAAGACGTCATGCATGAGTGCATGGCACCCTACGAAGGATTTGACCACAATGCCCAGTCGCTGCGCGTTGTAACCAGCCTGGAGCACAGATACGCCGAATTTGACGGTCTGAACCTGGCCTGGGAAACGCTCGAGGGTCTTGTCAAACACAACGGTCCGCTCGTCGCGTCTGACGGGACACCGCTTGGCAAGTTCAAGGGTGGTGAACTGCCCTTCGCGATTCGGGAGTATGCCGGAAAGCAGGACCTGTTGCTGCAGACCTGGCCGTCCGGGGAGGCCCAGGCTGCCGCAATCGCGGATGACATTGCCTACGATGCGCACGATCTCGACGACGGCTTGAGGGCAGGGCTCTTCGCCATTGAAGACATGCGATCGGTTCCCTTCCTTGCCGACATACTCCAGGAAGTCGACACGAAGTATCCGGGCCTGGAAGAAGGCCGGCGCATACATGAGATTGTCCGGCGTTCAATCACACGGATGGTTGAGGATGTGATCCGGCATTCCCTTGCAAATCTCGCCGAGTGCGCGCCCCGGAGTGCGGCTGACATCAGGTCCGCGGGTAAGGGCCTGATAGGCTTCTCCGCTGCAATGGCGCCGGCAGAAAAGGAAGTAAAACGCTTCTTGTTTGCGCGCGTGTACAGGCACGACGACGTTCTGGCGGTGCGCAAGATCGTTGCAAGGATCGTAAAAGATCTGTTCGACAAGTTCCGGTTCAAGCCTGGTCTGATGCCACGGCCGTGGAACGAAGGTCTGGACGGATTGAGCGATCCAGAGATCGCACGCCGCATCTGCGATTACATCGCCGGAATGACCGACCGGTACGCAATTGACGAACACCGCAGATTGTTTGACGACACTCCGGAATTAGGGTAGGCGCTTGATCGACTTCAACGCCCTGTTGCGCCGAGGGGGATACCCTTCGATGCGCTCGGGTGTTTTGTGCTTACACGACCAAGCTCGATCGGTGCGAAATGAACATCTTTGCTGACTTCACCCAACGCGTGAAAAATGCACTCCAAAGCTTAGAGTTAAAAGATACAAATGGGAATGCGCCGGATCTTTCGCGTGTGGTGGTCGAAGCACCGAGAGACCCTGCGCACGGTGACCTGGCGACCAATGCCGCGATGGTTCTGGCGAAGCCTCTTGGCATGAAACCCAGAGATCTGGCCGAAAAGCTCACCCGAAAGCTCGATGAAGACCCTGATGTCACGGAAACGACAATCGCCGGACCCGGGTTCATCAACATGCGTGTCGCTCCGGCCGTTTGGCTCGGCGTTCTGAAAGGCGTACTTCAAGCCGGTGACCGCTACGGGGCGATCCGGCAGGATCCGGCTCCAAAGGTGAACGTCGAGTATGTGTCGGCCAATCCGACCGGTCCGATGCATGTCGGCCACATCAGGGGCGCGGTGGTTGGCGACGCACTTGCCAATCTGCTGCAGTTTGCCGGAAACGATGTGACCAAGGAATACTACATCAACGATGCAGGATCGCAGATCGACACATTGGCCCGAAGTGCCTTTCTTCGATACCGCGAAGCACTTGGCGAGGAGATCGGGGAAATACCGCCGGGTCTTTATCCCGGCGATTATCTCAAGCCCGTCGGTGAGCGGCTGAAAAGCGAATTTGGCGATACGCTTCTGGAAAAAACCGAAAGCGCGTGGCTCCCGCTTGTGAAGGAAGTTGCGATTTCGGCGATGCTGGACCTGATCCGTGAGGATCTGGCTGCGCTTGGCGTTGAGCACGAAGTGTTCTTTTCGGAAAGAACGCTTCATGAAAGAGACGTGGCGAACGGGTCCAAGATCGACATCATGCTGGACGGGCTGCGCTCGAAGGGCCTGATCTATCAGGGAACGCTGCCGCCACCAAAGGGACAGCTTCCGGAAGACTGGGAAGACAGGGAGCAGACGCTCTTCCGCGCCAGCGATTTTGGCGACGACACCGATCGCGCGCTGAAGAAGTCGGATGGATCCTACACCTACTTTGCTGCAGACGTCGCGTATTTCCAGGACAAGTTCGAACGTGGCTTCGACGAGACGATCTACATACTCGGAGCAGACCATAGCGGATATGCGAAACGCCTTCAGGCCGTCGGCAAGGCCGTGTCAGATGGCAAAACGGAGGTGATCGTCAGGTTCTGCCAGCTCGTGAAACTGATGCGGAACGGTGAACCGGTGAAGATGTCGAAACGCTCCGGTGACTTCATCACGTTGAGGGAAGTGGTCGAGGAGGTTGGACCGGACCCCGTCCGCTTCATGATGCTCTACCGCAAAAACGACGCTCCGCTCGATTTCGACTTCAAGAAAGTGACGGATGAGACAAAAGACAATCCCGTCTATTACGTCCAGTATTCGCATGCCCGATTGAGGTCCAATCTGAGAAAGGCGAAGGAAGAATTCCCGGAAATGGGCATTGAGGATGCGGACTTGGAAAAAGCCGATTTGGCGTTGCTGAACGATCCGGGTGAAATTGAATTGATGTCCAAAATTGCGGAGTGGCCCAAGGTGGTGAATGTCTCAGCCAATACTCATGAACCGCATCGGATTGCGTTTTATCTCTATGAGTTGGCAACAACTTTGAGCAGGCATTACACCAGAGGCTATGATTCGCCGCATTTAAAGTTTATTCAGACTGGTAACCCGAAATTAACCCTGGCACGTCTTGCATTGGTTCGTGCAATATCTTTGGTACTTGGTGCGGGGTTGTCGATTCTGGGGGTAAATGCGCCCGAAGAAATGCGCTAACTTAGTACAACGTCCTCTGCGGCAAAGTAGAGGATGCCAAGTAGAACGGGACCGGTTTTCGTAAAGCTCATGGCCAATGATTACGAAAATGAAAAATCGGATTTGCACGGGTCGGCCGAAGCGGCTGGCACGGAGCGTCCGGCTATGGACGATCCACTTCTCGAATTGGCAAGAATCGTCCACAAAAACAATCAATTGGGTGCAAATGTGAGCAGCGGTCGCGTCGGAAGTACAGATTACTTTGCGGGGCTTGACGATTTTGCGGACGATGCGGCGGACACATCGGCGCCGCAGCCACAACGCGTCGAACCGTCTTTTCCTGACGCAGGTTTCAAACGGGAGAACATCGAGCGTTCAGCGCACGGTCCGGACAATCATCCCGCTCCCATCGTTGGAGAAATCCGGAACCAGTTTTTTGCCCGCAGCGGTGACGAATCGGCGCAGCCCGCCGCAGAGGCCCCATCTCTGGATACGCTGCAGCGTGGCGGCGAGAGTGCCGAAAACGTCTCTCCCTTGTGGCCCAAACTCACTAATCCACAGGCTGACGCACCAACTCCCTTCTCACCACCTGGCGCACCAATTCCGGACACGCCTGTCGAACCGCTTTTCGAGCCACAGGCACTGCAGCCGGAAGCTGTGCTCCATTTCACTGAAGAGGCCGGCAGTCAGAACCAGCAACCGGTCGCGACGCTTTCACCCAATTTTGCGATGGACATCGAGCAAAGCCTGACGGCGGAACTCGAAGACGAATTGATTGGCGCACTAAGGCAATCGGTAGACGAAGAAACCGGAACGCCGTCTCAGGAAACTGTTGATGACGTCTCTCCGGCCGACACCTTTGCGGACATCACCGAAGCTGTCGATCATCAAGACGTGCGCTCCAGTATCGATGCTGACGTGGCTCTGAAGGACAACGGGTTTCATCGGAGCGAAGAGAGCGCGACGCCGAATGTAACCGCCAAGGCGGCTGCACCCTTCCAGGAGACGGAACCGGCCGCACATCCCGCTGCGGAAGAGGTTCGTTCTGCAAGCGCAGACTTGTCCGCCACGCCGCAAGTCATTGGCGAGAAACGTGCAGCAGACGGTCTGGAAAACCGCCGCAGGCCCGAAATTGACGAGAATGATTTTTTTGCTGCGTTGAATACGCAGGACACGGCAGGCGCTGCTGACACGGGCGCATCCATGACGCGGGGTGCCAAGGAAAGTCCGGCGGGGATTGATGCCCTTTTTGCCGACCTCGATTTTCCGGAACGGGAAAAGCGGCCCCCAATTGAAATTCAGCCAGACTTTTCCGAACCGGAGCCCGATCCGGTTGTTTCGGCCGATGAAATCGACGACATGGCCTGGCCCGCTGCTGCGAACGCCGTGCCGGACGTCGAGGAGCGCGAGGACGAGACGGCTCCGCCGCCGGAAGGCTACGATCTTGATGCGGTCGCACGTGCGATGCAGGAAAGCGACCCGAGTCTCAGCGGGGCCGGCGTTCTGCCGCCGCATTCGGAAACCGAAAGGGTGGTTGCCGAACAGTCGGCTGGCAAGTCTCGCCGTGGCCTCTACGTGGCCTTGGGTGTTGTCGGTGTGGCCGCCCTGGGTGGGGCAGGTTTCTTCCTCTATGACGGAAATTCCGTTCAGGTTCCAAGCGGACCGCCACCGGTGATCAGCGGACTTCAGGAACCTTTGAAAATCTTTCCTGCCGACAGCCAGTCGAATGCGGCCGGACAATCGGCAACCAAGATTACAGACCGCCTGCAGAGCACCGGGGAAAGCGTTCCTGAGCGGCTGAACATTCAAGAGACGCCTCAGCCTGTTGAGTTGCCGCCCGCGCCGGCGTCGTCGGATGGCGATTCAGAACTGGCGCCTGGCACGCCGAAACAGGTGCGGACGGTCATTGTACGCCCTGATGGAACGATCGTCTCCGGGGACGACGCGCCGGTCATCAGTGCGCCGACGTCGGCGGAAGCGCCCACACTGCAAGCGCCAGAAGTTGCTGCGCCGTCTGTGACTGCGGAGGCACCTCAAACAGCGCTCACAGAAACGGTGAATGCGGTACCTGTTCAAACGGAGCCGATCGTGGTGGCGCCGCAAACGCAAAACACCACTGCGACGGAAACGGTTGCCGTCGAGCCGCAAGTGGAGGAAACACCCGAACCCGCGCCGGTCGCTGTCGAGACGGCGTCTCCAGCGGTACCTGAAATCGTGACCCAGACGGAAGAGCCCGTCCAGGCGGAAACCGAAGCAGCGGCTCCTGCGGCACCGGTCCCGACGGTCGTTCCGCGGAAGAAACCGCAAGCGCCTGTGCAAGTTGCGGCTGCTCCCGTTGCGCAGACCGCGCCCGCTGCGCAGACGGCACCTGCTGCAACGCAGCAGCAGGATGCACCGACGAACCTCGCGAACACGGGCAACGCGCAAACCCAGCAAGCGGCACAGCCGAGCGGCTCCATCCCATCCGGGACGTACATTGTCCAGGTGACCTCGCAACGCTCCGCAGCCGCGGCTCGCGACGCCTATGCCGGTCTGCAGAGAAGTTATCCAGGTGTCCTGGGCAACCGGAACGCGGTGATTGTTTCTGCCGACCTGGGTGATCGCGGGGTTTTCTACCGCGCGCGTATCCCGACCGGATCTCGAAGCGAAGCCAATACGCTTTGCGAAAGTCTGAAAGGGGCCGGTGGAGACTGCTTTGTCCGGCGCCAACCCTGACCCGGCAGGCAACAAGTACTCGACCTGAACGTCAGGTTTAGGCCGGACTATTCCGCTGCCTGCCTCACACCATGGATCGTGCCGGACAGGCGCGGTCCCATTTGCTTGTAGACACGCGAAATCGCGTTCATCGCAGTCTGCACGGCGGGTTCGCGTCGAACGTCGCGATGAACAATGATGTGTTCGGCGTTGGTCAGTTCGGCAAGGGGGCCGGTAATCCCGACCAGGGACGGATGGCTGTCTCCCATGAACACGGGAAGCAAGGCCAATCCCTGGCCGGCGGCCGTCATGTTCATGAGGGTCGTCATTGTGTTGGTGCGCATCCGGGGACGGCTGATGTTGCGCGCCTCCATCCAGCGGGCCTGCGCAGGGTACCAGAGGTCATCCGGAGCAAAACCGAGCCAGTCACATTCTGCGCATTTCAGATCATGCGAGATCTCGGGCTTTGTCTCCACGTATTCCCTGGAGCCGTAGACGCCGTATGCGACATCGCCGACTTTTCGTGAAATCAGCGTGTCAGTTTCAGGCAGACAGTTCCTGATCTGCAATTCTATGCCACGCGATTGATGGTCCGCGTGCAGGTGGCTGGAGATGATCTCCAGTTCGACACCCGGCATGAACGCGCAAAGATCTGCGAAACTGTCAGTTAGTATTCTGGCGCGCACCTCATCGACGGCAACACGCACCACTTTTAGTGCAGATCCCGAAAGGTCCGGTAAAACCCGGCTGGCCGCATCCGCCGTCTTGCGCATCTCGGCCGCCAGGGGGATGAGACGCAGACCGGCTTCAGTTGGCTTGAGCCCGGTCGGTGTCCGATCAAACAGCCTCGCGCCGACCTGTTCTTCAAAAGTCTTCAGACGGCGGCTCAGTTGCGGCTGACTCAGTTTCAGCGCCTTTGCCGCGCCCGACAGAGATCGCATGCGCGCAGCCGCGTCGATCAGTTTCAGATCATCCCAGTTCATGATCGACTCATACAAAATTACAAGGAGGGGCGCAATTCCATGCGTTTATGTATGGCGGGCATGATGAATTGGCGGCTGATCGGCATGCCCGATAGCTGATAGATATCGGATCCCGAGAAGGCAGGAGATGAGATGCCGCCGCATTCCGACTACATACGCCGCGAAAATACGGCCCTGGCCTATGGTCTCGCAATCGCGGGCATGGTCGCGTTCACGCCCGTCTTTGCAGCCGGCAAGATCGCGGATGGCCTTCTGCCGGTTGTTGTCCTGGTCTGGCTTCGGTTTTTGGGAGGGGCCGTCACGATCGTTGGGTTTGGTGCGATAAGACGGGTGCCGATTGTCTCGCAGCTGAGTCCGCTCTGGAAACTTCATCTGATGCGCGCCTTTTGCGGGATCGGGGGTCTCGCCTGTTCGATACACGCGGCCAGCATCCTGCCGCTTGCGGACGCGACTGCGATCGGTTTGACAAAGGGCATCATCGCGATCGCGCTTGCCGGGCTGATCCTGAAGGAACTGATTACGGGCCGCCATTGGCTTTCCGGTGCACTTTGCGCGATCGGTGCCTACCTGGTGGTCAGGTCGGTCAGCGGTGGCGGTGGCCAGACGACGCTCGCTCTGGATGGCGTTGTTGCGGCGTTGATGGCTGCCGTCTTCATGGCGTGTGAAGCACTCATCATGCGCTATATCGCCCAGCGGGAGAACACGGTTACGATCCTGGCCTATGTCAACGTATTTGCATCGGTTCTGCTGACACTGCCCGTCCTTTGGATCATTCGTGAGCAGCAGATCCCATTGTCCAGTCTTTGGGCGTTTGCCTGGCTTGGACCAGTTGCCATTATCGGTCAGTCTCTCAATATCTCCGCCTACAGGCGCGCCGGTGCGGCAACGCTTGCGCCGATCTACTACAGCAGCGTCGTTCTGGCTGCCGTGTTTGCCTATGTGGTCTGGGGCGAGGTTCCATCACCCATTGCCGCAGTTGGAGCCGGTCTGATTATCCTGGGTGGTCTTGTTCTGTCCTGTCCGCTGCCTTTCCGGAAAGTGCAGGGATCGAGGAGAGGATAGGCGCTTCCGGTCAGCCGCCCAACAGCTTGTTGGCAAGAAACGGCAGGCTCAGATCGAGCCGGTAATCGATCGAGGAATGATTGTCGTTGAATTCCTCGTAGACGCAATCAACACCATGTCCGTCGAGTTTCCGGCGCAAACGTCTCGCGCCATAGACAAGGTTGTATTGATCGACGGAACCGCAATCGATCCAGAGCCCCTTCAGCGACTTCAGGGCATCGACATGGTCATCGACCATCTCGACCGGATCCCAGGAAAGCCAGGCCTGCCAGCGTTCCCCGATGATCTCGCAGGTCTCCATGTCGACGGGTAGCCTGATCCCGCAGAAGACTTCCGGGCTTGGATCCGGATCGTAGGTTGCCGCCATCGCCAGCGTCATGAGGTCATGAAGCGCATTTCCAGGAAATTTCGGCCCCTGCTCGAAACCGGTCACGAAAGCTTCGATGGATCCGGCCTTCGCGATGGCCCGCACGGCGTTCGGCATCTCCGGCAGGTAACACAATTCGAACGCCATATCGCCGGAGTGGCAGGCCGCTGCCGACCAGACATTGGCGTGGAGCATCGCATGAACGATAGCGCCGTAGCCACCTGACGATTTGCCGAACAACGCGCGCTTCCCGGTGCCTCCGCATTTGAACCGGCCTTCGACATCTTCCAGCATTTCGGTCGTCAGCCAGGTCGCCCAGGGTCCCATTACGTTGCTGTCGATATACTGGTTGCCGCCAAGCCGGGTGAAGCAGTCAGGAAACGCAACCACGACCGGCGGCATCTCTCCGTCATGTATCAGCCTGTCCAGTCTCTCCGGAACATTTTCGCCGAAATTCTTCCAGTTTGCATGGGCAGGTCCGCCCGAGGTAAAGCCGACAATATCGACCAGCAGCGGCAACCCCGCGCCATCATGCCCATGAGGCACGTAGGCGACGATCTCGCGTGTTGCCGTGTCACCGAGCCTGTTCTGGCCCAGAATTTCGGACCGGTGGGAGACCCTGTGGAGCGTACCGGCCGGGATGTCTAGTCGTGCACGCATGGGGGTCTCCAATCCTGACTGAGTGAGCTTTCGAGCGTCTAGATTGCAAGTTCGGGGGATGGACGCAAGAGGAAGTGTCCGGTTTCTTGACGCGTCATGAGGTGCCGGTTAAGCCGGAATAATGACCAAGGCTTTTGTGTCCGGCTGTGCCGGAGTGAAACTCACGCAGGATGAAATCGCGTTCTTCAGGGAGGCTGATCCCTGGGGCCTCATTCTGTTCGCGCGAAACGTGGACACGCAGGACCAGATTCGGGCACTGACATCTGCGTTTCGCGACGCGGTCGGAAGGCAGAACGCCCCGGTTCTTGTTGACCAGGAAGGCGGCCGGGTTCAGAGGCTGAAGCCGCCAAACTGGCCCAAGTATCCGGCACCGAAACTCTATGGCGACCTCTTCCGGTCGGACCCCGGCAAAGGCGAGCGCGCAGCGTGGCTGGGTGCGCGGCTGATCGCGTCGGATCTGGTGGAGGTCGGCATAACGATCGATTGTCTACCCTGCCTGGATGTACGGTTCCCGGACACGGTCGATGCGATCGGTGATAGAGCGCTCTCAGCCGATCCGGAGATCGTCACGCGGCTTGGCCAGGCGATGATTGACGGCGCCTCTGAAGGCGGTGTCCTGCCGGTGATCAAGCACATTCCGGGCCACGGGCGCGCACGGGTTGACAGTCATCTGGAGCTGCCGCGCGTCGAAGCGGACCTGGTGGCGCTAAAAAGCGTGGATTTCCGCCCGTTCAAGGCACTTTCGGGCGTGTCATTGGGAATGACAGCCCATATCATCTACACTGAGATTGATCCTGACACTGCCGGAACGCAAAGCACGAAGGTCATCCAGGATGTGATCCGCAAGGAAATCGGGTTTGCGGGCTGCTTGATGAGTGACGATATCTCGATGAAGGCTCTTGGGGGTGACTACGTCGAACGTTCTCGGAAGATAATTGACGCTGGATGCGACATTGTCCTGCATTGCAACGGTGAGATGAGCGAGATGGTTGCCGTGGCCGAAGCGGTACCCGACTTGTCTGGCGAGTCAGCGCGGCGATGCGAAACGGCGCTCAATGGGTTGAAACCGCCCGAACCCGGGTTCGACATCGCTGCGGCCCGGGACGAGTATCGCGAAATCACCGGGCTGCAGGGCGCCTGACCGGAGCTTGAATGGCTGAACTGGAAACGCATAGACAGATTTCAGACGACGGGTCCTACGACCTGCTGAGCAACGTGAGTGCTGACGAAGATCGTGCGATTTCCGAACCCCAGCTGGTTGTGGACGTTGAGGGTTTCGAAGGCCCCCTGGATCTGTTGCTCGGCATGGCGCGCACGCAAAAAGTTGATCTGGCGAAAATTTCCATTCTGCAGCTCGTCGAACAGTACCTGACCTTTGTTGCCGAAGCGCGGCGGATGCGCCTGGAACTGGCGGCGGACTATCTCGTCATGGCAGCGTGGCTCGCCTTTTTGAAATCAAAACTGCTCCTGCCCGATCAAAAGGATGAAGACGAACCGACCGGGGAAGAACTGGCGGCGGCGCTCGCGTTCAGGCTGAGGCGGCTGGAAGCAATGCGTGAGGTTTCCGAAAAGCTGATGAACCGGAGCCGCCAGGGGAGGGAAGTCTTCCACCGCGGAGATCCGGAGACCATGTCGGTGCAGCAGAAGAGCATCTGGGATGCCTCGATCTACGATCTGCTTTCCGCATATGCCATCCAGCGGCAAAGGCAGTCGGTTACCTCGGTCAGGGTATTGAAGAGAAAAGTCTGGTCTTTGCAGGAGGCGAGGGTCCTCCTCACAAGGCTCGTTGGCCGTGTCAGCGAATGGGCTCCGTTGAACGCTTATTTGCGAGACTATCTTTACGACAACAAGGACTGGGCAACGGTCGTTGCCAGCACGTTCTCCGCAAGCCTTGAAATGGTGCGCGAGGGTCAGGTCGAGATTCGCCAGGGCGAAGCATTCTCACCGGTCTATATCCGTTCCATCGTGAAGGACGACGCCCATGACGTCTGAGGACGAGCATCCGGATCTCGTCGAACAGGCTGGAGATGATCTCAATGTCGACCTGGCCGGTCAGCGGATGGTTGAAGCCTTGCTGTTTGCCTCCAATGAGCCGCTGTCGCTTGAAGAGCTGACCCTTCGCGTGCCTGAGGGAACGGACGTGCTTGCGCTTCTGGAGCGGCTGCAAAGACTCTATGAACCGCGGGGTGTCAACCTCGTCCGTCTAGCGGGGAAATGGTGCTTCCGGACGGCCGAAGACCTCGCCTACCTGATGCATCGCAATGTCGAGGAACAGCGCAAACTCTCCAGGGCGGCGCTCGAGACGTTAGCGATCATTGCCTATCATCAGCCGGTGACGCGCGCGGAAATTGAGGAGATCAGAGGGGTTTCCACGTCCAAGGGCACACTGGATGTCCTGCTTGAAACAACCTGGATCAGAATGCGGGGCCGTCGGCGTACACCGGGGCGGCCCGTGACCTATGGAACGACAGAACAGTTTCTGGTCCATTTCGGGCTTGAAAACGTCAAAAATCTGCCTGGTCTTGAAGAGCTGAAGGGAGCGGGGCTGCTCGACAGCGCGGTGCCCGCATCATTTGTTGTTCCGACCCCGAACGATGAAGTGGCATTGACGGAAGACGAAGATCCTTTAGAAGACGGATCTTTCTTTGATGACGACGCGGAAGAGACCGCCGGAGCTTGATGCCACAGGAAGACAAGCCGCAACTTGCCAGCGGAAACGGACACTCGCTGAACTGGGGCGCGCCCGGAACCGCCGGTGCGACCATCGCTGCAGGTCTTGTCTTCGAAGATATCTCGCACGACTATGATGGCGTGCCGTCGGTCAGGCATCTGAGCCTTTCGGTTGCGCCCGGTGAAATACTCTGCCTCCTGGGGCACTCCGGTTGCGGCAAGACAACCTTGATGCGGATCGCCGCAGGGGTTGAAAGACAAAGCGAGGGCAAGGTCCTGATCAACGGCCGCGAGATCGCCGGCGATTCGGTGTTCCTGCCCCCGGAAAAGCGTGGTGTAGGTTTGATGTTCCAGGACTACGCCCTGTTTCCGCACATGAGCATTCTGGCAAACGTCATGTTCGGGTTGACGGGCCTGACGAAAACGGAAGCCCAGGCTGCCGCCTTCGCGGCACTCGGCCGAGTTGGTCTTTCGGACTACGCCTCGGACTATCCGCACGCATTGTCCGGCGGCGAGCAGCAGCGGGTCGCGCTTGCGCGAGCGCTGGTTCCGCGTCCCGGGATACTCCTGATGGACGAACCGTTCTCCGGCCTCGACAAGCGTCTGCGCGACAGTGTGCGCGATCAGACGCTCGCAGTGATTCGGGAAACACGCGCAACCTGCATCATCGTGACCCATGATCCGGAAGAAGCGATGCGCATGGGTGACAAGATCGCACTCATGCGCCACGGGAAGCTTGTGCAGCACGGCACGGCGGCGGAGCTTTACAACAAGCCGGTCGATCTGTTCGCTGCCCGTTTCTTTTCCGAGTTGAACCAGATCGAGGGAAAGGTGACTTCGGCAGGCGTTGAAACCGCGCTTGGACTTATGAAAGTGGGCACGGGCGAGCAAGGCGATCGGGTCGATGTGTGTATCCGGCCGCAGGGCATTTGCCTGAACAAGGCGGGATTGTGCGGTGTGCCGGGCCGGATCACGTCGAAAAGATTCGTTGGCGAGGTCGATTTGCTGTCCGTTGCGATTGAGGGCCTTGATCATCCGGTGCAGGCAAGAGTTCGTGCCGGGAGCACCTGGGAAGCCGGAATGGACGTCGCGGTTGATACTGATCCTAAAGACGTGCTTGTTTTTTCCCGCAAGGAGTCCCAAGTCTAGGGAAAGTGGATGCCCTGAGTGTCATCAATCTGTTTAACGGCGAAAAATGTTCTTCAGGTGTATGTTGCAGGGCGAGGGCCGTTTTTGTAAAAGGGCCAAAGGGCTTTAAGCCGTTTATCAGGAGTTTGGCGTATGGGCATTAGTATTTGGCAGATCTTGATCATCGCAGTGGTGGTGGTTCTGCTGTTCGGACGTGGCAAGATTTCCGAACTTATGGGCGATGTAGCCAAGGGTATCAAAAGCTTCAAAAAAGGCATGGCCGAAGACGACACTGCCGATGCTCCGAAGACCATCGATCATCAGGCCGGCGACGCGGCACCGTCTGCGAAAGCTGAAGATCAGACCAAGGCGAGCTGATCTAATCTGCATCGCGTCTCCTTAAGGGACGAGAGTTCTCATGTTCGATATCGGCTGGACCGAGCTCATGGTGATTGCGTGTATTGCAATCATCGTCGTAGGGCCAAAAGACCTGCCGCGCATGTTGCGCACGCTTGGGCAGACACTGGGAAAAATGCGGCGAATGTCGCGTGAATTCCAGTCGACGTTCAACGACGCCTTGCGGGAGGCAGAGCAGCAGGCCGACATTGCCGACATGAAGAAGCAGGTTGAAGACGTGGCCAATTTCAATCCGCTCGGCGATCTGAAGAAGTCGATCGAGGAAGACGCTGCGCAAAAGGCGTCCCGGCCGATGACGACCAAACCGGCGTCTGCCGACGAGGAACCGGCCTCGGACACGGCCCCGCCGGTTGAAACCGGAGCTGCGGATGCTGAACCGAAACCGGCAGCTGCCAAGGCCGATGCCGCGAACACGCCGGACAAGGCTCCGGCGACGGAAGATGTTAAGGCATGAGCCAGGATGATATCGACGCCTCAAAGGCGCCCTTGATCGAACATCTGATTGAACTGCGGCAGCGCCTGATGTGGTCCATCGGCGCAATCCTTGTGATGTTCATTGTCTGCTTCTATTTTGCGCAGGACATCTACAACATCCTGACGATCCCGTATCTGCGTGCCGTCGGCGAAGGACATCCTGTCGAGATGATCTTTACCGCGCCGCAGGAGTGGTTCTTCACCCAGCTGAAACTTGCCTTGTTCGGGGCGCTGTTTCTGGCCTTTCCTGTTATCGCAAGCCAGATCTACATGTTCGTGGCTCCCGGCCTGTACAAGCACGAGCGCGGCGCATTCCTGCCGTTTCTCATGGCAACCCCGATCCTGTTCCTGATCGGTGCGTGCCTCGTCTATTTCCTCGTCATGCCGATGGCGATGGGGTTCTTCCTGTCGCAGGAACAGCTTCCCGGAGAGGGCCAGGTCGCGATCCAGCACCTGGCGAAGGTAAGCGAATATCTCGGTCTGATCATGATCCTGATTTTCGCTTTCGGGCTGGTCTTCCAGTTGCCGGTCGTCCTGACCTTGATGGGGCGGGCAGGGCTGGTCAGTTCCGAAGACCTCAAAAAGAAGCGCAAATACGCAATTGTCGGGGCATTCGCAGCTGCTGCAATTTTGACACCACCTGATCCGATCTCGCAGATCGGTCTTGCGCTCCCCACTTTGCTTCTCTACGAAGTCTCCATTCTGTCCGTGAGGCTTATAGAGCGACAGCGCGCGCAGCGGGAAGCTGAACGCGAAGCGGAAGACGCGACGGCTTGATCTAGTCGGCACGCGTTTTCCAGTCTCCCGGACGGATTGTTTTGACAACGACCGTCGTTCGGGAAGCGAAGATGTTTGATATTAAGTGGATACGGGAAAACCCAGACAGATTTGACCAGGCATTGGCCAGACGCGGCTTTGAAGCGTCTTCGGCCAGACTGATCGCACTGGATGATTCCCGCCGCTCCCACATCACGAAGCTTCAGGAAGCACAGGAGCGTCGCAACGCAGCCTCGAAGGAAATCGGCAAGGCCAAGGGCTCGGGTGATGACGCGCGTGCGCAGGAGCTGATTGATGAAGTCGCCCAGATCAAGGCCTTCATTCAGTCCGGCGAAGAGGAAGAGCGCCGGCTGGTTGGCGACCTGGAAGTTGCGATGGCGGTGATACCGAACCTGCCGCACGAGGATGTGCCGACGGGCAACGACGAAAACGACAACGTCATTCTGAAATCGCACGGCGAAAAGCCGACCTTTCAGTTCAACGAGGCTCCCAAGGAGCACTATGAACTTGGGGAGGCGCTTGGTGACATGGACTTTGCGACGGCCGCAAAGCTGTCGGGCTCGCGCTTTGTCGTTCTGAAGGGGCAGATTGCGCGCCTTGAGCGGGCACTCGGTCAGTTCATGATTGACCTGCATACCGGGGAGCATGGCTACACGGAAGTGTCGCCGCCGCTTCTTGTCAATGACAGTCCCCTGTTCGGGACGAGCCAGTTGCCGAAGTTCGAAGAGGATCTCTTCAAGACGACCACGGATCACTATTTGATTCCGACGGCGGAAGTTCCACTGACGAACCTGGTTGCCGGCGAAATCGTTGCTGAAGATACGTTACCGTTGCGCGTGACGGCATTGACTTACTGCTTCAGATCGGAAGCCGGATCTGCCGGGCGCGACACGCGCGGGATGTTGCGCCAGCACCAGTTCCAGAAATGTGAACTGGTTTCGGTGACAACGCCGGACAGGTCTCTCGACGAACTTGACCGGATGCTCGGCTGTGCGGAAAAGGTGCTGCAGAAGCTCGGGCTGCACTACAGGGTCATGACCTTGTGCACCGGAGACATGGGTTTCGGAGCGCGCAAGACCTTCGACATTGAGGTCTGGTTGCCGGGGCAGGATGCATATCGCGAGATTTCGTCCTGCTCTGTCTGCGGCGATTTTCAGGCAAGACGCATGAACGCCCGGTTCAGACCCTCGGACAGCAAGCAGCCCGTTCACGTTCACACCCTGAACGGATCCGGCATCGCCGTTGGCCGGGCCCTGATCGCGGTTCTCGAAAATTACCAGAATGGTGACGGGACAGTCACCGTGCCGGATGTTTTGCGGCCCTATATGGGCGGCCTGGAAAAGATTGGTTGATTTTGAAGAACCGAACGGGCGGCGCGCGCAACTGTTCCGCCGTCCGTTGCTCTTTCATTGCGACATGGGCCCTTGGCCCGCGTTGAATTATCTCACTCCTGAGGGGGAAATTTCCGCATGCGTATCCTGATCACGAACGATGATGGAATTCATTCTCCAGGACTGACGGCTCTGGAGCGCATCGCGCGCACGCTGTCGGACGACGTATGGGTCATTGCACCGGAAACCGACCAGAGCGGTGTCGCGCATTCCTTGACACTGAACGATCCGCTGAGATTGCGTGAACTTGATGAGCGCCGTTTTGCCGTCAAGGGCACACCGACGGACTGTGTGATCATGGGCGTGCACAATGTCCTGAAAGGCAAGCCCGATCTTGTTCTGTCCGGGATCAATCGCGGACAGAATATCGCTGAAGACGTCACCTATTCGGGAACGGTTGCCGGGGCAATGGAAGGGGCCATCCTCGGAATTCGTTCCATCGCCGTGTCCCAGGCTTACGACTGGGATGTCAGGGCTGAGCCGAACTACGCCGTCGCGGAGACCCATGCCCCGGACCTGTTCGCGAAACTCATCGATTTCGAACTGCCGCCCTATAGCCTGCTCAACGTAAATTTTCCCGCCTGTCGCCCGGAAGACGTCAAAGGCGCCAGGGTCACGGTTCAGGGGCATCACGAGCAGAGCGGATTGACGATCGACGAGCGTCAGGACGGTCGGGGATACGCCTACTATTGGCTCCGGTTCCGTGAAAGGGGCAAATCCGTATTTGATAATTCGGACCTGCAGGCAATTGCCGATGGATATGTTTCCGTTTCCCCGCTACGCATAGACCTGACGGCGCACGATCTTCTGGATCACCTGAACGATGCGCTGAGATAAGCCCGCGAAGGGAGTTGTGCATGGCCGGTCTCCCGCCCGGCGAGGAAGGGGCAAAGCAATCTTCGGCACTGCCGGACGAGGCGGAAGCACGTGCGGCGCTCGTCCTGACGCTGAGACGTCGAGGAGTTGGCGCAAGAAACGTTCTGACAGCGATTGAACGTATTCCGAGGCGACTGTTCCTGCCCGCGCGCCATCACGGTCTTGCCTATGATGATGTCACCTTGCCGATTGAATGCGGACAGACCCTGTCAGCTCCGTCCATGGTGGCCTACACGGTCCAGGCCCTGGACATTTCACCGGAGCATTCGCTGCTGGAGATCGGAACCGGATCCGGCTATCAGTCGGCGGTGATGGGACATCTTGCTGCGAGGGTCGAAACCGTTGACCGGTTTGCCACTTTGACAGATCTGGCCAATCGGCGTTTCGCGGCTCTCAAACTGGACAACGTTACGGCAACCCAGGCTGACGGTTTCGATGGATTGAAACAGAAGGGCCCGTTTGACCGAATCGTGGTCACGGCTGCAATCACCTCGATCCCGGACAACTGGGTCCAGCAGCTCAAACCGGGTGGCATACTTGTGGCACCCATCGGACAGGCAAAGCAACCGCAATCGCTGATCCGGTTCACCAAATCCGAGAGTGTCATGACGGCAGACACGCTGATACCCGTGCGAACGGTGATGCTGCAACCTGGGATGGCGTTGAAGCTGTGAAGCCGCAAAAAGAATCTTGAGGACGGGTATCGCGAATCCCGAGCAGGTGAGTCGTCTCCGGATTTACTATGTTGAGCGTGGCAAAACAGGTATTCCATATGAAAAATCGACGGAAACAGGCCGATTTCGTGGTATTCGACCAGCATCTTTAGTCTTTATAAACCTTACTGCCGTTTACTCTTAACCATAACAGCCATTGTTAGCGGTATGAGTATAGGCGATGAAAAAGCGGATGCGTTCCCTCCGCGGGGATCTACTGAGTAAAGCAGCGACAGTATCACTGGTCGCAGTATTTCTCTCGGGTTGTTCCAGCGCCGTTGAGCGGTTTGGAGAACCTCCTTATTACACCGGCAATACGCAGAACCAGCGCGAGATACTGAACGGTGCACCCGCTCCCGCGCAGCCAACATATCAGGACATTGCCAACGGCCCGGGTGGGACAGCAGCCGGGTTGCCGCAGTCAAGTGCGGCGCCGGTCACGACCGGTTCGGTTTCCAGGCAGCGCTCGGATATCCAGTCTGCACCGTTGCCAGCGCCTGCAGCGACGTCTGCACCCGTGAGCCAGGCGGCGCCGGTGTCGACGCTTCCGGCACCGGAAACGGTCAGTTCCGCAAATGGAAAGAACTGGAAGGGTTGGACCGCTGCCGGCGGAACGCGCGTCACGGTTCGCCAGGGCGACAGCCTCAATTCAATCTCCCGGCGCTACGGCGTTCCGGTGCAGGCCGTTGCCTCGGTCAACGGCATCAGCGACCCAAGTCAGGTCAAGCCCGGACAAGGCATCATCATACCGACCTACGTCTATTCCGAACGCAACGGTCATTCCAGTGCGACGGAAGGCGAGAACGGCAAGGTGAAACTGCCTGCCGTTGCCCGGAACGAGACAGTCGTGACAGGTTCTGTCCCGACGAGTGCGGGCAGCGCCCCGCAGCCCGGACGCAAGCCTGCCCAGCAACCGACGTTCACGCAGATCAGTGTCAGTGAGGCCGTCGTCGAGGAAGTGGATGTCATTCAGATTACCGCGCTGCCGAAGCGCAAGCCTGCCGTTTCCAACGCCGGCCTGACGACAGCATCCATTTCGTCCGTCGCACCTGCTAAAACGAAGACCGTTGCTCCACCGGCAAATGCCGCGCCGTCCGCCCCCGTGCAGAAGGTCGCACTGCCGCAGCCGGCTCTGACACAGGAGCCGCGTCCGACGGAGCCGATCAAGACGCCGAAAGCCAGCAACAGCCCTCAAGATGCGGTGTCATCCGACGCGAAGTTCCGCTGGCCGGTCCGCGGTCGGATTATCTCCGACTTCGGCACGAAGCCGGGCGGCGGCAAGAATGAAGGCGTCAACCTGGCCGTACCGGAAGGCACACCGGTAAAGGCCGCTGACGACGGGACCGTGATCTACTCCGGCAACGAGCTGAAGGGTTACGGCAATCTTGTTCTTGTCCGGCACAGCGAGGGATGGGTTTCGGCCTATGCCCACAACAGCGAACTGAAGGTCAAGCGCGGTGACACGATCCGCCGTGGTGATGTGATCGGCCTTGCCGGTGCGACCGGATCGGTGAACCAGCCGCAGGTGCATTTCGAATTGCGCAAGGGCAACAAACCCGTCGATCCGCTGAACCACCTGCCCAAGCGGTAACGGACCTGGTTCAAAGAGTTGGAAGCCCGGCCTATGCCGGGCTTTTTCACGTCAGGGGCTTTCCCAGTCTGCCCGCGAGATCCTGGATGAACTGGTAGGCGACGCGGCCGGAACGGCTGCCGCGTGTTGTTGCCCATTCCAGGGCCTGAGGCCGCCAATCTTCCTCGGGCATATCCAGTTTGTGAAAGGCGACATAGCCACGAACCATCTCGAGATAGTCGTCCTGGCTGCATTTGTGGAAGCCGAGCCAGAGACCGAACCGGTCGGAAAGGGAAACCTTTTCCTCAACGGCTTCAGCCGGGTTGATCGCTGTCGAGCGCTCGTTTTCGATCATGTCGCGCGGCAGCAGGTGCCGCCGGTTGGACGTTGCATAGAAGATCACGTTGTCCGGGCGGCCCTCGATCCCGCCCTCAAGCACGGCCTTGAGCGACTTGTAGGACGTGTCGTCGTTGTCGAAGCTCAGATCGTCGCAGAAAATGATGAATCGGAAGGGGGCCGTCCGTATCAGGGACATGAGCCCGGGCAATGATTCGATGTCTTCGCGATGTATCTCGATCAGTTTCAGGTCAGAGCTTTGCTTTTCCTGATTAATGGCCGCGTGCGCCGCCTTGACCAGCGAGGATTTGCCCATGCCGCGAGCACCCCACAAAAGGGCGTTGTTGGCGGGCAGTCCTTCCGCGAACCGTCGCGTATTGTCCATAAGCAGGTCGCGGACGCGCGAAACAGCGCACAGGAGGGAGAGTTCCACCCGATTGACCTTCTTCACCGCTTGAAGGTTTCCAGGCTCTGGAACCCAGACAAAAGCCTCTGCGCTCGTCCAGTCCGGCGCCTCGGCGCGAAGGGGCACCGCCCGGCCGATCAACTCAATCAGGGAATCGAGTTTGGCATTCAAAGATGCAAGGTCGTTTTGCGAGCTCATTTTTCTTGCAACCCTATTCAAAAAGGCCCATGTGAGGCCCTGAAGCATGTGGCGGGAGGAGTAGCATGGGGCAGGGAAGGCGAAAACATCTGTTATTCCCATACCGGTACGCCAGAATCCGCTTGCAAAGCTTGAAATGAGGCGCGCCGCCGTTATAGTCCGCGCCACCAGAATTCAGTGCGTTTGACCGTTTGGCCAACAGGCAAGACGCCTAACAAACGCCACCTAGGAGAGTTGAATGTTCATCACCCCAGCGTACGCGCAATCCGCCGGAGCTGTAGGTCCGGGTTTCCTGATCCAGATCCTGCCTTTCGTGGCCATCTTCGCGATCATGTATTTCCTGATCATCCGGCCCCAGCGCCAGCGGATGAAGCAACATCAGGAAATGGTGTCGAACTTGCGCCGCGGTGACACCATTGTGACCACCGGCGGGCTTATCGGCAAAGTCTCCAAAGTGGTAGATGACAGTGAACTTCAGGTGGAGTTGTCCGAGGGGGTCAAGGTTCGCGTGGTTCGTTCGATGGTATCGGAAGTGCGCTCCAAGTCCGAGCCCGCCAAAGACAATTCCTGAGAGAACGGCCCGCTCCGATCTATTTGCCGGCCGGACAGGGTCCGACCTGCCGCATTAAGGCTTAAACATGCTCCATTTCGCCCGTTGGAAAATTGTGCTGATCCTGGTTGTCGTCGTAGCCGGTTTCATCATGACATTGCCCAATTTCTTCTCGGCCAAGCAACTGGAAAGCTGGCCGGACTTTCTGCCGAAAAACCAGATGGTTCTGGGGCTCGATCTCCAGGGCGGGGCGTATCTGCTTTATGAAGTGGATCAGGCGGACTATATCGAAAAACGCTTTGTTGCTTTGGAAAGCGACGTGCGTAACGTGTTGCGGGATAACCCGAGAATTGGCTACACCGGACTGGACGCGAGACCGGACTCCGTACAGGTCAGGATACGGGATCTGACGCGTCTGGATGAAGCTAGGGAACGCCTCGTACCGCTCGTCAATCCGCTTGTTTCGAACCTGTTCGGGGGCCAGCCCGTCGACGAATTCGACATGACGGTCGAAGACAATGGCCTCGTCCGCTTCACCTATTCCGATGCCGGCCTGGAAAATCGCTTGCAGGCCATCGTTCAGCAGTCGATCGAGGTCATCCGCCGCAGGGTGGATGAACTCGGCACGACAGAACCCAATATCCAAAGACAGGGCACGGATCGCATTCTCGTCGAGGCCCCGGGCGAAGGCGACCCAGAGCGTCTCAAGGACATAATCGGCACGACTGCAAAGCTCACGTTCCATCTCGTGGACCGGAACATGAGCGGCGAACAGGCCATGCAGAGCAGGCCGCCGGCGGGCACGTCTGTTTTCATGTCCGTCGACGATCCTCCGATTCCCTACCTGCTTGAATCGAGTCCCCTGCTGGAGGGCGAAGACCTGGTCGACGCCCAGGTTGCGTTCGGTCAGTATTCAAATGAACCGGTCGTGACGTTCCGGTTCAACCAGTCGGGTGCAAGGGAGTTTGCAAGGGTCACGACCGAGAACGTGAACTACCCCTTTGCGATCGTCCTCGACAACGAGGTTATCTCCGCTCCCGTGATCCGCGAGCCGATCATCGGTGGTTCGGGGCAGATCTCAGGAGACTTTACCATCGAGGCAGCGCAGGATCTGTCCACCTTGCTGCGTGCGGGCGCACTGCCGGCCGAACTGACCGTTATCGAGGAACGCTCAATCGGGCCGGGTCTGGGCGCAGACTCAATCGAGGCGGGCAGGATTGCATCAATCATCGCGGGCGCTGCCGTCATCATCTTCATGATCCTTGCCTATGGCCGCTTCGGCATCATCGCCGACCTGGCATTGATGACGAACATCTTCCTGATTTTCGGTGCATTGACGGTGCTTCAGGCCACGCTCACGCTGCCTGGCATTGCCGGCATCGTGCTCACAATCGGTATGGCGGTCGACGCGAACGTTCTGATCTTCGAGCGAATACGAGAGGAATCCCGCGCCGGGCGATCCGTGATATCGGCCATCGACGCAGGCTACAGCCGGGCTCTTGGCACCATTCTCGATGCGAACATCACCACGTTGATTGCGGCTGTCATCCTGTTCCAGCTCGGTTCAGGGCCCGTTCGCGGCTTCGCGGTCACGCTCGCGATCGGCATTTTCACGACTGTCTTCTGCGCGTTCACGTTCAGCCGATTGCTTGTCGCGCTGTGGATACGGCGCCGCCGTCCTTCCGAACTTCCGATCTGATCCGGGGAAAAAGAAATGTTGCTAAGACTCGTTCCGGACAACACACACATCAAGTTCATGTGGCTGCGGAAGTTCAGCTTTCCGTTGTCGATCGTGCTCGTGATTGCGTCCCTTACCGGTTTTTTCACCGTCGGCATGAACTACGGGATCGATTTCAAAGGCGGGACAATCATCGAGATCAAGACGGACGGACCCGCCGACATCGGAGTGATCCGGTCCGAATTGTCGTCGCTCAATCTCGGGGATGTGCAGGTTCAGGAGTTCGGTGCTCCTGACGATATCCTGATCCGCGTCGAGGAACAGCCGGGTGGAGAACTTGCCCAGCAGACCGTGGTACAGAACGTGCGCACGATCTTTGCCGATGACAATGTCGACTTCCGCCGTGTTGAAGTCGTTGGCCCGAGGGTGTCGGGAGAACTTGCCCAGGCAGGTGCCATTGCAGTCGCAGCCGCGCTGCTGGCGATCATGATCTATATCTGGTTCCGCTTCGAGTGGCACTTCGCGGTGGGCGCGATCCTGACGACAGCAAACGATGTTGTTGTGACAATCGGTTTGTTCGTGCTGTTGCAACTGGACTTCTCGTTGTCGAGTATCGCGGCAGTCCTGACGATCATCGGTTATTCGCTCAACGATACCGTTGTGGTCTATGACCGGATTCGCGAGAACCTGCGCAAATACAAAAAGCGGCCTTTGACCGATATTCTGGACCAGTCCATCAACGAAACGCTGTCGCGCACGACGATGACCTCCGTAACGACGCTTCTGGCACTGATTGCGCTCTACGTCTTCGGGGGCGAGGTTATCCAGTCATTCACGCTGGCGATGATCTTCGGCATCGTGATCGGGACCTATTCTTCGATCTTCCTGGCGGCACCGTTCCTGATCCTTCTGAAACTGCGTCCGGACGCCATGTCGCGGAATGACGGTGATGATGAAAAGGACGCAAAAGCCAAGGTAACGGCCTAAGGACGTTCGATGGAAATCCGCGACGCGCATTTCCCGGGCCGGGCGCCCATCGATGCCTATGGCAATGGCGGGTTCCGCTTCGCGAACATGTCACATCAGGGGGCGCTTCTCTGCGTCCCCAGCGGCATCTATGGCTGGCACGTGAGCGATCCATCGCAATTCGGCGAAGAAGCCTTCGAGCGGGTTTTTCAGGAACAGGCTGATATTGAAGTCCTTCTGGTCGGGACGGGACCGGATCTGCGCCCGCTGTCCCCGGATCTGAAAGCATTGTTCCGGGAGGCATCGATCCTGGCTGACCCGATGTCGACCGGCGCTGCGATCAGGACTTTGAACGTTCTTTTGTCCGAGGACCGGGCCGTTGCCGCAGCCCTTCTGCCGGTAGACTAATTTCTCACCTGTGCCATATGGGCGTTCATGACCTCTGATTTCGATCATGCAGCTGAAACGGTTCGCCGATATGACAGGGACAGGTACCTCAGTGCGCTTCTGGCACCGGAGGCGCACCGGCCGGGGCTGATGGCGCTGTACGCATTCAACGCGGAAATCGCACGTGTTCGGGAGGTCGTGTCGGAACCGCTACCCGGCGAAGTCAGGCTTCAATGGTGGCGCGATCTTCTGGAGGGGACCGAGCACGGGGCGGTTGCCTCCCATCCCGTCGCCAACGTTCTCCTGTCGACGGTTCAGAAATACAATTTGCCGCGGCAGGGTCTGATTGCAATGACCGAGGCCCGGATCTTCGATCTTTATGATGATCCGATGCCAAGTCTCAATGATCTTGAAGGGTATGCCGGGGAAACCGTCTCCGGCCTGATCCAGCTGGTGTGCCTCGTTCTCAATAAGGGCGTGGACCCGAAGACATCAACCGCTTCAGGGCATGCCGGCGTTGCCTATGCGCTTACGGGGCTCATGCGCGCGCTGCCCTGGCACGCGTCGCGCAGGCAGATGTTTCTGCCGACAGATATCTGTGAAAGACATGCGCTCGATCCGGAAACCGTCTTCCGAGGAGAAATGACGCCGCAGCTTCAGGCTGTGCTCAAGGAAATGCGTGACCATGTCCGGCACCATCTGAACCGTGTCCGCAACGAAGCCCAATCAGTTCCTGAGACTTGCCGCAATGCTTTTCTGCCACTGGTTCTTGTCGAACCATATCTCAAGAGATTTGAGGGACAGGGCACAGACGCGCTGAAACAACCCATTGAAATGTCTCAGCTCAGGACGCAATGGCTGTTGTGGCGCGGTTCGCAGCGTCCATTCTCACGCATCTGAGACGTTCAGATCGTCGGCGTTGCCGTCACTCGGCAGCAAGGACGTCCATGCCGAGGCCCGACTTCCAGTGCGCGAAATCCTGTTTGGCGCGGTTGGTCATCGCCAGTTTCTTGGCTTTTGCCTTTTCCTTGCCCTTGAGCCGGTTGCCATCCGAGTCCCTGGTGGGTGTTTCGATCGGTGGAAACAGACCGAAATTGACGTTCATGGGTTGGAATGACCGGGGTTTTCCAGCACCGTCCTCGCGTGAGATATGTCCACCGGTGATATGACCGAGCAGGGCGCCCATTGCCGTTGTGGCGGGAGGCGTGACGACGCCGCGTCCCCGGGCTTCCATAACGGCGAAAAGTCCTGCCATGCAGCCAACGCTTGCCGACTCGACATACCCCTCACAGCCCGTGATTTGACCCGCAAACCGGATGCGGGGATCTGCGTTGAGGCGCAGAGATCCATCCAGCACTTTCGGAGAATTCAGGAACGTGTTGCGGTGCAGCCCGCCAAGCCGCGCAAACTGCGCGTTTTCAAGTCCCGGTATCATGCGGAAAATGTCGGCCTGGGCACCGTATTTCAACTTCGTTTGAAACCCGACCATGTTGTAGAGCGTGCCGAGTGCATTGTCCTGGCGAAGCTGAACCACGGCATAGGCTTTGATGTCCGGCTGATGTTCGTTTGTCAGCCCCATGGGCTTCATGGGACCGTGACGGAGCGTTTCCCGTCCCCGGGACGCCATGACTTCGATCGGCAGGCATCCGTCAAAATAGGGAGTGCTGGCTTCCCATTCCTTGAAATCGGCGGTTTCACCGCCAAGAAGCGCATCTATGAAGGCCTCGTAGCCGTCCTTGTCGAGAGGACAGTTCAGGTAGTCCTTGCCCGTACCGCCTGGGCCGACCTTGTCATATCTTGATTGAAACCAGGCCTTGGACAGGTCGACCGTGTCAAAATGAACAATCGGCGCGATCGCGTCGAAAAATGCCAGCGAATCCTCGCCGGATTTCTCAAGTACGGCGGCAGACAAAGCGGGCGAGGTCAGGGGCCCGGTCGCAATGATGACCTTCTCCCAGTCCTCTGGCGGTAGTCCGGCTACTTCCTGCCTGTCGATCCGAATGAGCGGGTGCTTCTCAAGTGCGTCTGTAACCGCGTTTGAAAATCCATCCCGATCCACGGCCAGCGCGCTGCCGGCAGGGACCTGGTTGGCGTCTGCGGACTGCATGATCAGGGACCCGAGCTGACGCAGTTCGTGATGGATCAGTCCGACGGCGTTCTGCTCGGAATCGTCTGAACGGAAAGAATTCGAACAAACCAGTTCTGCAAGTCCATCCGTCTGGTGAGCGTCGGTCTTGCGGACGGGACGCATTTCGTGAAGGACAACATTCAGTCCGGCCTGTGCCATCTGCCACGCGGCCTCTGATCCGGCCAAGCCGCCACCAATGACGTGAATCGGGGTCATGTGTGTTTCCTGAGGTCAAATTCGGGCCCTCGGGACAACGCTCGTCCGCCTGGCGGCCCGTTCAAAATCGTTATGCCCTGATTACAGGCAACAGCCTGTCTCTGCAATGTCTTCACCACGAAGTTCGCGTGCGCACTGCAATTCGAGAAGCGCTGATTCTGACAGGCAGCTGCAAAATTACACCAAGCCTGCACGACAGGATGCTTACGATGTGGGCATAACAACAGTCATGCGACACCTCGTGAGAGCATAAATTACTTTAAACAAAAGGGATTTTGATTTTTTCTCAACGCCAGAAAAAGCGCAACAAATGCGCTTGTGAGGAGCGGGCACTTACAGCGACACTTTTATGACGGTGGGAAGGAATGCGAAGGCATATATTATGCACTCAATTGCGCAAGATAACCCGGGTGTCGCGGCGAAATTCGCTGCGCTTTGCCGCAGCGCTGCGGCGCTTACAGTGAAACGGATGTCCGCCGGAAAAACTCTGACGCCTTGTTTGCTCACGGCCATCGTTTTGGGCACGGGAGCGACAGGAGCGAATGCCTTTGATGTCGAAAGAAAGGGCAATCATCTCACGGTTTCTGGAGTGATCGGACCCGAAAGCCCCTCATCGTTCAATAGAAATCTTGTAGAAGCCATTCTTGAACTGGCGCTTGCCGAGGACCAGGACAGTCCGATCCATTTACATCTCAACTTGCCGCGCGGTGGTGAGGCAGGGGCGTCATTCAAACTTGTGGAGTTGATGAGGACGGCACAGTCGCACGGAACAAAGTTCGTTGCGCATGTGGACACAGGATCGACATGCATGTCCGGCTGCACCTTCATGTTTCTGGCTGCAGACGAACGATGGATGGCGCCGGAGGCAAGGCTCGTCTTTCACGGGTTCAGCCAGTCCAATCCAGACAAGCCGGTCGAAGTTCCAGAAACATACCGGATCGCGTACGCGGATCTGCTGAAATCAGCGAACCCCGAGTTCTATCATTTCTTCAAGATGGCGCGGATCATCGAGGACGATAGGAAAATCGGGTTTACCGGAAAGACGCTTTTTGAACAAAAGGCCTTCGCGGGATTGATCACAGGTCTGAAACCGCAGCTCCCCTGACCGTACAAACAAAAAAACACCTGCCGGTGGGAGGAGGTACCGGCAGGTGTTTTTTATGAGCATCTGCGCTTGCGCAGAGCAAATGCGGTCCGGAAGCTGGGAGGAGGATGCTTGCGGACCGCAATCAGGTGTTACTTGATGGCCTGACGTGCAAAGCGGCTGATGTCGCCACGTGCGATGCCGAGGTCGTCCAGTTCACGGTTGGTCAGGCTGGACAGCTCGTCATAAGTCTGACGGAAGCGTTTCCAGTTATTGTATTTGCGTACAACAGCATCAATCATGGTTTAGGCCTTTCGCTATCTCATGGCCATGGCACCGCGGATCGGCGTCTGGCCCGTTCATCTCTTACAATCGGTATATAGAAAAATTGTGCACTGCGAGGTAGAGGGGAAAACGCGAAGCTGATATGCAAAAATTGCAAGGATACAATTAGTTAACAAATCAATGGATTTTCAGAAGGCACGTCTGATCTACCTTTGTTTCGCAGTTGCGAAGAAAGTGAAGGCGCACAGGGTTTTCATGGAACAGGATGCCGGACAAACGAACGCCCGCCAGTGGGAGGAGGTACTGGCGGGCGTCGTTTCGACGATGCAGGACTGGGAGGAGGATGTCCTGCGTGTCACACGTCGTTGGGCTGGGAGGAGGATGCCCTCGGACGCGATCTCTAATTCTTAGCCGTCAAATCCCCGGCGAGCGACGAACTTGATGTCGCTACGGCTGATGCCGAGATCCTGGAGTTCTCTGACCGAAAGGCGGGACAATTCATCAACCGCACGACGGTAGCTTACCCAGTTGCTGTACTTTTTGCGCACAGTGTCGAACATTCTCTTATTCCTTGTTGCGCAGCACGTTCTGCCGTCTGCGTCATTGTTGAATCCATATATAATTCACCAACTGAAATAAAAGAAGTGCCATATCCGCATGACAGGCATGCAATTTGTGCAATGCAATAAAGATTATGTGATCGAAAATGCGTACATCAAGAAATGTCTCTTTATTCAGTCACATAAAGAGATAGGTGCGCCGCACAAAGATTCAAGGAGTATGATGCCGCTATTCAGCGGCATCCGGTGTTCGCTGGGGACGGCGGTGAAGCAGCTCTCTCAGGAATTGTCCGGTGTAGCTTGTGTCAATCTCGGCAACATCTTCAGGCCGGCCCGTGGCCACAACGGTGCCACCGCCGTCTCCACCTTCCGGCCCGAGATCTATGATCCAGTCCGCTGTCTTAATGACTTCAAGGTTATGCTCGATCACCAGAACGGTATTTCCCTGGTCGACGAGTTCGTGCAGGACATCAAGCAGTTTGGCCACGTCGTGAAAGTGCAGACCGGTCGTCGGCTCATCCAGGATATAGAGCGTGCGGCCTGTTGATCTCTTCGACAATTCCTTCGCAAGCTTGACGCGTTGTGCTTCACCGCCTGAAAGGGTAGTCGCTTGTTGGCCCACCTTGATATAGCCGAGGCCGACGCGCGACAGGGTTTCCATCTTGTCCCGGACCGCCGGTACCGCAGAAAAGAACTTGGCCGCTTCTTCGACGGTCATGTCAAGCACATCTGCAATCGACTTGCCCTTGAACTCGACTTCAAGTGTTTCGCGATTATAGCGTTTTCCCTTGCAGACGTCGCATGTCACGTAAACGTCCGGAAGGAAGTGCATTTCGATCTTGATGACGCCGTCACCCTGGCAGGCTTCGCAGCGTCCGCCCTTGACGTTGAAGGAAAAGCGGCCCGGCTGGTAGCCGCGCGCCTTGGCTTCCGGCATGCCGGCGAACCACTCACGGATGGGTGTGAAGGCGCCGGTATACGTCGCCGGGTTTGAGCGCGGTGTGCGTCCGATCGGCGACTGGTCGATGTCGATAACCTTGTCGAGCACTTCAAGGCCCTCGATGCGGTCATGCGGGGCCGGGTTATCGCGGGCACCGTTCAGCCGCCGCGCTGCCGCCTTGTAGAGTGTGTCGATCAGGAAGGTGGATTTTCCTCCTCCCGAAACACCGGTGACACAGGTGAAGGTGCTGAGCGGGACATCGACGTCGATGTCCTTGAGATTGTTGCCGCGTGCGCCGCGAACCGAAATCTTGCGCTTCTTGTTGATTTTTCGCTGACCATCAGGGCGTGAAATCATTCTGTTGCCTGACAGATATTCGCCGGTCAGCGATTTCGGGTTCGCCATGACCTCTGATGGCGAACCCTTTGCAACGACTTGCCCGCCATGAACACCCGCACCCGGTCCGACGTCGACAACGTAATCCGCCGTCAGAACCGCATCTTCGTCATGCTCCACGACGATCACGGTATTCCCGAGGTCGCGCAGGTGCTTCAATGTTTCCAGAAGACGCGCGTTGTCCCGCTGATGCAGACCGATGGACGGTTCGTCGAGAACATAAAGAACCCCGGTCAGACCCGAGCCGATCTGAGATGCCAGGCGAATACGCTGGCTCTCTCCGCCCGACAGCGTTCCGGAGGAACGCGACAGGGTCAGGTACTCAAGGCCGACATCGTTGAGAAATTTCAGGCGTTCCCGGATTTCCTTCAGGATCCTGCCAGCGATTTCCGACTGCTTGTCGTTCAGCTTCTCCGGCAATGCATCGAACCAGTCCCTTGCCGCACGAATGGAGAGTTCCGTGATCTCGCCGATGTGGCGCCCGGCAATCTTGACCGCCAGCGCTTCGGGTTTCAGGCGGAAGCCGCCACATGCCGGGCAGGCATGGTCGGACTGGAAGCGCGCGAGTTCCTCGCGCACCCATGAGGACTCCGTTTCGCGCCAGCGGCGCTCGATATTGCCGATGACGCCTTCGAATGCCTTTTCCGTCCTGTAGCTGCGCACGCCATCGTCATAGACGAATTCGATCTCCGTCTTTCCGGTTCCATGCAGGATCGCGTCCTGGACGTCCGCCGGTAAATCTTTCCAGGGAGTCGACATGGTCACCTTGTAATGCCTGCACAGCGCCTCCAGGGTCTGTGCATAGTAAGGAGATGTCGATCCGGTTTTCGCCCATGGAAGAACCGCACCTTCGCGCAACGATAGCGAATGATCCGGAACGACAAGATCCTCTTCGAAAGCGAGCGTTGTACCCAGGCCGTCGCAGGTCGGACAGGCGCCGAACGGATTGTTGAAGGAGAATAGACGCGGTTCGATTTCCGGGATCGTGAAGCCGGAAACCGGGCAGGCGAACTTTTCGGAAAAGATGATCCGTTCCGGGTCGCCCTTGTCATCCGTCTTGTCGGCAAACTCCGCAATGGCGATGCCGTCTGCGAGCTTGAGCGCCGTCTCAAGCGAGTCCGCAAGCCTGCCCGCGATATCATCGCGCACGACAATCCTGTCCACGACAACATCGATATCGTGCTTGAACTTCTTGTCGAGGGCAGGGGCTTCGGAGATCTCGTGGAAGGTTCCGTCGATCTTGACGCGCTGGAACCCCTTTTTCATGAGTTCTGCAAGTTCCTTGCGGTATTCACCCTTGCGCCCGCGCACCATCGGCGCCAGCAGGTAGAGCCGGGCTCCCTCTTCCAGTTCCATGATCCTGTCGACCATCTGGCTGATGGTCTGGCTTTCGATCGGAAGGCCGGTCGCCGGCGAGTAGGGAATGCCGACCCGGGCGAACAGAAGCCTCATGTAGTCATAGATCTCGGTAACCGTGCCAACCGTCGACCGGGGATTTCGCGAAGTGGTTTTCTGCTCGATGGAAATTGCCGGCGACAGTCCGTCGATCTGATCAACGTCCGGCTTCTGCATCATTTCCAGAAACTGCCTTGCATAGGCCGACAGGCTCTCCACGTACCGTCTCTGTCCTTCAGCGTAGATCGTGTCGAAAGCGAGCGAGGATTTTCCCGAGCCGGAAAGGCCGGTCATGACGATGAGCTTGTCCCGCGGAAGATCGAGATCGACACCTTTGAGGTTGTGCTCGCGGGCTCCGCGAATGCTGATCACCCTGGTAGGGTCATGCGTCCAGCTATCCTGGTTCCGACTGTTTCCGGACTTCGACATTCTCAAGCTTCCTGCCGTGAGGAGCGCCAGGTCCCTGCTTGGCGCTGATTGGATTGCAACTGGATTTGACCGCGTCGCACCAGATCGCTTCTACCCGATATAGCAGCTATGCGCGCAACATCCAGTGAGACGGATTGGCCACCTGAAAAAATATGCGACGCGCGTCCATCAATTGAATTCCTTTTACAGAAATGGTAAGAACAAAACAAGTACATCAAACGTCGTGCAGACCGGATTTGTGCTGTCACTTGCAAGAATGCGGGGCGCAATGCGGTTTTCCCGGTCCTGCCTTGTGGAAAATGAGGGCAGCTTCCGGAAAACTGCGGCGAAACGCTTGGAGTGTCGTTACGGTTCTGCTTTCTGGCCGCTTCAGAGGCAGCCGGTCTGCCGAAGACACGTGAGTGAACGGCGCGAAGAGCCGGAACGGCCGTGGTAATGAACAGGAGTACACGATGGCGGGCAGCGTCAACAAAGTCATATTGGTCGGCAATCTGGGGGCCGATCCCGAAATCCGCCGGACTCAGGACGGTCGTCCCATCGCCAATCTTCGTATCGCGACGTCCGAATCCTGGCGTGATCGCAACAGCGGTGAGCGGCGTGAAAAAACCGAGTGGCACCGCGTCGTGATTTTCAACGAAGGCCTGTGCAAGGTCGCCGAACAATACCTGCGCAAGGGCTCCAAGGTCTATCTGGAAGGCCAGTTGCAGACACGTAAGTGGCAGGATCAGTCCGGTCAGGACAGGTACTCCACCGAGGTGGTTCTGCAGGGGTTCAACTCAAACCTGACCATGCTTGACGGACGCGGCGAAGGTGGACAGCCGGGTGGCTTGCCCGATTATGGCAACGACTCCCAGGGCGGCGGCGGCTTCGGTGGCGGCGGTGGCTATGGCGGCGGTGCGGGCGGCGGCTCCCAAGGTGGCGGGTTTGGCGGTCAGGGCGGCGGCGGCGGTGGCCCGATGGACGACGAGATACCATTCTAGTTGCTGCTTATTGCAGGTTTTGCATCGATCGGGGACCCGGCCGCCTGAGCCGGGTCAGTCCCCGTATTCGGGATTGTAAGGTGTCCGAGGGTCATCGACACCCCCGTAGTACTCCTCTGACGTTCCAAGTCCGCAATGGTAGACAGCTTCCTCGGCACGTGTGTCCCCGCCGTGACCAGGCGCACCGTTAAGGTGTGCAAATTCGTGAATGATTGTGGCCAGGACAGTCCATTTTCCCATCCTGAACGCCCGCTCCGCAATACCGATTTCGCCATTTGCGAAGTAGGCTTTCCCGTAATAGGGCGCTTCGATCAACGGTCCGAAATTGACCCAGATGCTTCTGTCGTTGATCATGTTGGAAAGCGATCTGCCACGGGGCAGGGTCCGGAAATATGCATTGCAGGCCGGGTTGTTTTTCACCATCTTGAACAGCTTGTTGCGTGACCATTTCAATTGGCTGTACTGCGCCGAATTGAAATTTGTAAAGCCGGCTTGCGGCGAAGCGTGATCGCCGATGTTAAATTGAAACGGCATGTTTGGTACTCCTCGTGAACAGTGTCATTTTCTGCGCCGAGGTTTATTGGAACGAGGCTCCGGAGGCCGTGACGGAAATCACGATGGGAGCGATTTGACCGTTTTGGAACTTATGCGTGTGGCCGGTTTCCGGTTCCGCAGGAGGGTATCAAGCAAGTTAGCGGCAAATTCGTCACACTGATTTGAATTCAAAAGCTGTGAATGAAGCTTGCTCTTAACCATCTCATCAAGACTGATATAGTATTAACCAGTTTGCTTTTCGTATTTCGCGGCGGTTTCCCGGAAAATTTCCGAACAAACATCGCCGTAACGCGAGGGGACTTGGTGCGGGAGGGCAGCCTTCCGGGCAAATGATATTTGTCGGTGTGCGATGTGTGACGGCTTTGGGTTGCGTACCGATTTTTGACCGGTTTACGAATTCGTGGGTTGAGACAATGCAGGCAAACAAGATGAAGAATGCAGCGCGCGAGATTGGTGTTTCGAGAAATGACGGCGTTCGAAAACGGACCGTCAATTCTCTGAAAGCCTGTTTAATGGCAACTGTTCTGGCATCCGGATTCAGTGTTGCGGTACCGGAGACCGCGTCGGCGCAGGGTTTGTTCCAGCGCCTTTTCAACCCTGAAAATCACCGCAGACAGCAGGAACGCCAGCGCCAGCAAGAGCTGCAGAAGAAGGCCGTTTCCGTGAAGGTCGCGGCACCGCGCTATCTCAACTACACGCCTGACACGATGAAAAAAGTGTCTCTCGCCCCGCTCTCGGAAAAAAAGACTGCGGAACTCCAGCCGGCGGCCGACACCACAGAAGGCGGTGACCCGGCAAAGGTTGAAACGGATATCGCACCGGTGGAGCCGGTGGTCCTGACGCCATTTGATGAAGCCCGTCCGGCACTCAAGGGTCTTTCGATCACCGCTCTTCCCGAAGTCGGCGAAGCTTTGATTTCCTATTATCGCGAGCACCCTGGCTTTGTCTGGGTCGACGAAAACGGTGTCACTCTGAAAGCTGCAAAAGCACGCAAGAAAATGGCATCTGCCGATCGATACGGCCTGATCCCGGAAGACTATTTCGTGCCACTACCGGCTCTGTCAGGCCTGGAGGAAGCGGATCGCAACGCCGCGCTGATGGGTTTTGAAATGCAGATGAGTGCGGCCGCACTGTCATATGCCCTGGACGCAACACGCGGCAGGGTTGATCCGAACAAGATCTCCGAATACCACGATCTTCCGCGTCACGAATTGGATCTGGTTGCGGCCCTTGAAAGTCTGGCAGCAACTGAGGACATGGAAGCCGAGTTTGCCTCCCATCAACCGCAAAACGAACATTTCCGGGCACTTGTGGCAGAACGGAAGCGTTTGAAGGCCGAGGACGAAGACGCCAACCAGATCGTCATTGCGCCCGGAACATTTTTGAAGGCCGGTAAATCGAGCCCGGAAATGAAGAACATCGTCGCCGCGATCGGGAAAAACGGCTCGGACGCGTTGAAAGCGGCTCATGTCGAAACGCTGAACCTCTATGACGGGTCCGATGAATACGCTCCGGCACTGGTCAATCTGGTAAAGGCTTATCAGAAAGAATCCGGGCTGACACCGGATGGCATCGTCGGCAAGAACACGATCAAGGCACTTGTCGGTGAAACCAACGCGGCCAAGATCGCGAAGGTCGAGCTGGCAATGGAGCGCAGCCGCTGGATTCCCGAAGACCTCGGGAACCGCAAGGTATTCATCAACCAGGCGGCGTTCACGGCAACCTACACCGCACCGGGCGATGAGCCACTTTCAATGCGCGTAGTGGTCGGCAAGAAGTCCAATCAGACCAACTTCTTCTACGACAAGATCGAAATCGTTGAGTACAATCCCTACTGGGGTGTTCCGTATTCCATCATTGTCAACGAGATGGTGCCCAAGCTTGCGCGGGATCCGTCCTATCTTGACCGGTCCGGTTACGAGGTGACAACGCCGGGTGGGCGAAAGATTTCGTCGGCCTCGGTCAACTGGTATGCCGTCGCCGCGAAGCAGACATCGGTGAATGTGAGACAATATCCGGGACGTTCCAACGCTTTGGGCGAAGTGAAAATTCTCTTTCCGAACCGGCACCACATTTACATGCACGACACTCCCGCGAAGAACCTGTTCAACAAGGATGTGCGCGCCTACAGCCACGGCTGCATTCGGCTCCACGATCCCAAGGGCATGGCTGCGGCCGTTCTCGGCAAATCCAAGGAATACGTGACGTCCCGGATCGCAGCCGGGCAAAACGAGCAGGAGCAGGTCGCGGGTGACATCCCCGTCTATGTGTCCTACTTCACCGCCTGGCCAGAATTGGATGGCAGCGGTATCGCCTACTATTCGGACATTTATGATCGCGACCGCTACCTGCTGAAAGCGATCGAGAAAACCGAGGCAGAACGCAAAAAGGCACGGACTGCCGGTTGAAACAGGACACATGAACGACAAACGCCGGGCGATTAGCCCGGCGTTTTTGTTTCGGCAGTGTGTCCGGGTCTCTGTTTACGTCACGACTGTCCGGACAGGCAGTCAGCGAGAGACTGCGACATGCTTGTCAGGAGGCTGGGATAAAGATCCGGTCCGTTTTCCAATCCTGTTCCCAGCGGATCCAGGGTGCCCTTGCGAGCGTCAGTCCCTTCCAGCACGACATCAACGAGCTTGGCTTCGAACTGCGGTTCCTGGAACACACAGGTTACGTTCAGGTCGGACATCTGATCCCTGATTTCAGCGACACGGCTGGCACTTGCAACCGTCTCGGGCGTGAGCGTGATCGCACCGCTGGCCTCGATGTCGAAATGATGTTCGAAATAGTGGTAGGCATCGTGGAATACCACGAAGTTTTTGCCTTTTGCGGGTTCCAGCGTTTTGGCGAGATCGCCTTCGAGCGTTTCGATCCGTTCAGCAAAAGCCGCAGCGTTCTGTTTGTAGGTCGCAGCGTTTTCAGGGTCGACTTCTGAGAGCGTCTCCGCCATGGCTGCGGCGATCGCGATTCCGTTGTCCGGATTCAGCCAGATATGCGGATCCATGCCGCCCTCATGATCGTGCCCGTCGTGGCCAGCATGTTCTTCGTGTTTTTCGTGGTCATGCTCCGCATGTTCTTCATGCTTTTCATCGTCGTGATCATCGTGCCCAGCATGCTTTTCATGATCATGGTCGTCATGATCATGCTCCGCGTGTTCTTCATGCTTGTCATGGTCATGATCATCGTGCCCAGCATGCTTCTCATGATCATGGTCGTCATGATCATGCTCGGCGTGCTCTTCGTGCTTGTCATGGTCATGATCGTCGTGATCGGCGTGCTTCTCATGATCATCGTCGTCGTGATCATGCTCTGCATGTTCTTCGTGCTTGTCTTGATCATGATCGTCGTGGTCTGCATGCTCCTCGTGATCGCCATGATCGTGGTCGTGTGCGTCGAAGTTGGCACCTTCCCGGTAGGGCAGCAGCTCGATACCCTTGGCATCAAGCAATTCAACTTCGACCGCGTCCCCGGCGATGGCTTCGATTGGTTTTGCCAGCGACGATGACAGGGATGGTCCAACCCAGAAAACAACATCGGCCCCCTGGATCAGGGCTGCCTGAGATGGCTTCAGGGCAAACCCGTGTGGAGATGCCGACCCGTCAATGATGATTTCAGGTTCGCCAACGCCTTCCATGACTGCAGAAGCGATCGAATGGATCGGTTTGATCGTCGTGACGACGCTGGGTGCGTCGGCGCTAGCTGCGGACATACCCGCAGCCAGAACGAAGGAGCCCGCAAGCACAGATCCAGTCAGCTTGCGACCGGATTTTCTTGCGGAATTTGAGAGCGTATTAGAAGGTGTCATGTGTCGACCGATCGGCAGGGTTATTATGTAACGTGTAATTTTATAACGTTGCTTCAATTCTGACGCAAGCACTCATGAGAGTGCGCTGAAATCCAGGAACGAGGACGAGACGGGATGGCCGAGACCTACATTGCGGAATTGAACGTCGCCCGGCTCAAATACGACATCAGCGATCCACGTGTTGCCGATTTCGTCAACAACCTCAACAAGGTGAACGCCGTTGCCGAGCGGAGCGAGGGATTTGTCTGGCGTCTTGCGGAAGATGCGAGCAAGGGCGAGACGACCGTGATCATGGACGATCCCAGGGTGATCCCGAACCTCTCGGTCTGGAGGGATGTGGTTTCACTTGAGAAGTTTGTGTTTCAGACTGTGCACAAACGCGTCTATGCGCGCAGGGCCGAATGGTTCGGGGCCATGGAGAAAATGCAATTTGTCATGTGGCCGGTCCCCGCCGGGCACCGCCCCGATCTGGCCGAAGCCCTCGACCGGCTTGAAAGGCTCAACACGCAGGGTCTCTCAGAGGAGGCGTTCGGCTGGGATTATGCCAGGACAAACGAAATCTGGCGGACCGGCCGTTGCTCGCAGACAGCTGCCTGACGCAGGTGACCGGAGCCGGAGTGCACCGATTAATGAACTTCGCAACTGAAGAGCGGAATAGCTGACAAGCACTCAGATTCTTTCATTTTGGGAAACGTCGGAATTCAGACAGTTAGGCGAAAAAGTCTCACAAATACAATAACATGTGACCTGATTCGAAGAACATGATAAGCGCGCATGCCGAGGTTTGATTCAGCAGATGTTTACTTTAATGGCGCACTGTCAGGGCACACGTTTCAAAGTGGTGCCAGTACAGTATGTTTCGCCGCAAGTCAGCCAAAGAAGACTATTCATTGGATATGCCCCTGGAGTTGGAGGAGGGACCGCCACCCTTTGCGTACAGGCGCATTCTGCAGGTGCTATCCCTGGGCGCAGCCGCGTTTCTTGGCTGGTCGCTTGTCGGACAGGTCCGTGAGGTCGCCAAGGCATCCGGGGAGATTGTGCCTGCCGGAAAAGTGCAAACTGTCGGCCACCTGGAAGGCGGCATAGTCGCAGAAGTTCTGGTTCAGGAAGGCCAGTTGGTGGAAAAGGGGACGCCGCTTGTCCGATTGCAGGAAACGGCAACGTCGAGCGACCTGGAACGGGTGCGGACACGGCTTCAGTTTCTGGAGCGCGAAGAGCAGCGTCTCGTCCTTAATCCGGATTTCTCGAACATAAGCGATTTGAGATCGGGCGGGAGTTTCGATTTCAGCGAGGCACAGCAGGCCGCCTCCGAGGCGCAGCAACGTGCGTTGGAGCAGGAACTGCAGGCCCTGAAGGCCAGGATCGACGAACGCGAGGCCGAACTCGCCAGCGTTGTCGAACGGATCGCGTTCCAGCGGACACAGGTCGAGATCGAACAGGAAAAGTTCACGATCCAGCAAACGCTCTACGATCAGGGATATTCTTCCAAACGCCGTTTCCTCGACGCCAAATCCGCGCTTCAGCTCGCGCAAAGCGAATTGAGTGAAATTGTTGGCAGGAAGGGCAGAACCGAGGCCCAGCTAGCCGAAGCAATGGCAAGCCTCGAGCGGTCGATCGCGGCAGCTGCGGAAGAACTGGCAGAAGAGCGGAGCAAGGTAGTTCAGGAACGCAATGAACTTGCCTTTGAGGCGGAAAAGCAGAGAGACAGGTTCGACAGGCTTTTTGTACGGGCACCGGCAAGCGGTCACATCAAGGCTCTCAATCTCAAGGGGCCTGGCAGCGTTCTGGCCCCTGGCGATGTTGTAGCCGAAATCGTACCGAGCAACAGTGACCTGGTCGCTGAAGTGCGCGTGTCTCCGCGGGACATCGGCCATGTGGAGTTGGGTGACGAAGCCGAGATCGCCGTGACCACGTTCGATCCCAATGTTCAGGGAACGCTGAAAGGCGAGGTAGCTGTCCTGTCGGCTTCCAGTTTCCGAGACGAATACGGAAACTATTACTTCAAGGCGTCCATCCCGCTGTCGTCCAACATGATCGGCAGCGGTGCCCAGGCGGAAACGATTTCGCCGGGCATGGTCGTCGACGCGAAGATTGTCACCGGGTCCAAGTCGGTCATGCAGTATCTGCTCAAGCCTGTAACGCGCGCGATCGGGGACCCGTTGAGCGAACGCTAAGCGGGATCAGATCCCCGGATGCTGAAGCAACAAGGCCCGGTCTGATCGACCGGGCTTTTTCTGTTTCTCTGTTTTGCATTCATTTTCGACCGAGTGCTACGCCAAAGCACGAACTCGCCGCCTGGACGTCAAACAGGAACGACAATTTCGGCAACAAGTAACGTGGCGGCAGACACAATTGTTCCGCGTTCCCGATGACATGAAATCAACAGTACTTTCCAAACCGGTCAGCAGTACGCGTTACCAGCGGATTTCCTCAATCTGGGCGAAGTCGATCTTGCTGCCATCGCTGAAATCGATGGATCCTTCGGCGTCTTTCGACAATTCGAGCCGGCTGTTTTCGGTGTCCGTCTTTTCAACAGAACCGCTGGTGATCGTCACGGTCCAGTCTGTGCCGTACTCTCCCGCTCCGGTTATCCCCGGGCCGCCGCCGAGATCAATGACATCGGTCCAGGCTGTGCCCACACCGCCCTCGATGACATCATTGCCGTCGCCAAGACCGTGCATGAACAGGTCCGAGCCGTCGCCTCCGTAAAGTGTATCGTCGTCCGAACCGCCAACAATGATATCGTCACCGCCCCCGCCGGAGATCGTATCCTGTCCGCCTTCTCCAAAAAGAAGATCGCGCCCGCCATTCCCGGTGATCTGGTCGTTCCCAGCCACTGATCCGCCTTCGATACGGTCATTCTGATCGCCGGTTGTGATCGTGTCGTTTCCGCCGATACCGTCGACGGAATACGAACGGTCTTCGGAACCGGTGAAACTGCCGTCGCCGAGACCGCCCGTCATTTCGTAGCTGTAGGAGCCATTCACGTTCACCGTGAAGGTTTCGGAAGCTTCCTTGCCGTCTTCGGCCGTTGCCGTAATGGTCAGGTCGATCGAGCTTTCGACCTGACTGTCGAAAAAGGCGTGATCGGAGACTGTCACGACACCATCGGCATCGATGCTGAAGCGGTCATCGCTCAGCGCGTAGGTGAGGGCACCATCGCCCGGGGTCAGAGCTGAAACGGATATCCCGACCTCTGAACCCGCATCCGCGACTTCATGAAGCTGGTTACCGGTCGCATTCGAATCGAGCAACGTGATGTCACTGCTGAATGACAGGTCGCCGGCTGCGACCTTGCCGTCTGCAAAGGTGAATTCTTCCACGTTGCTGACGGTTTTCGTACCGTCCGGTGCCCCGTCGCGCGTGTCGACGATCGTATGGCTGCCGTCGTCATTGTTGTAGATCGCATAGTCGGACTGGCTGCCGGACAGAACGAGCATGTCGTCCCCGGCACCACCATCGACGCTGTCATCTCCACTGAACCCGAAGACGATGTCGTCTTCATCCGTTCCGATGATCCGGTCGGAGCCGGCCGTACCCAGTTCTATCCCGACGGTCTTGTCGAGAGTTGCTCCGGCGGTATCCGTGACCTGAACCGTGACCGTGTCACTCTTGGCCGCGCTCGCATCGTGTTCGCGCGCGAGCGAAACAGACCCGGTGCCTGAGTCTATCTGGAATGCACCGTCGCCATCGTCAAGGAAGCTGAAGTGAAAGGAATCACCCGAATTCTCGTCGGTGATGGTCTCGATCCCGGTCAGTTCCGAACCGGCGGCGATTGTGTCTTCGCCGGCGCCACTCGAAACGACCACGGCGTTGCTTCCCGGATCACCCCAGTTTCCGCCTGATGCCGGGTTCTCGGTAAGACCGGTGATGGTGGCATCGCCGCTGACCGTGATCTGGTAAGGCCCTGTCGATGAACCGGAAGCCGGATAATCCGATCCGCTGTCCAGGGCCTCGGTGCTGTCAAGCGGATAGCTGCCGATGACCACCATATAGGTCCCGGCTTCGAGGCCGGTCTGGGACAGGTAGCTGTCATATGAAGCTGTGCTGCCGTCACTTCCGGCAGCGCCGTCATCGTTGCTGGCAACGAGCGTGAAATCACCGCCGCCATTGTCACGATAGAGATAGATCTGGCTGTCGAGGCTGCCTGACTGATAGCCGTCAGCCAGAACGTCGATTGTCAGGTCGCCGCCATCATGGCTGATTGACCAGTGATCAACCGACTGGTTGCCCGAACCGTCGGAAACGATCTCGCCTGTGACCACGGCATCGCCGCCAACGACCTCGTCAATCGTCAGGCTATCATTCGCGGTGAGTGTGATGCCGGTCGGCGCCAGGTTGACGATATCGCCGAGAGAGTAGGTGCCGTCGGCGAATTCGAAGTTCTCGATATTGGTAAGCGTGTCAGTCCCGTCCGGCGAGCCGTCCCGGTTGTCGACGATCGTGATCGTTCCAGCGTCTTCGGTCACGGTGTAGTCGGCAAGATTGCCCGAGAACCTAGCCGTGTCGGTACCCGTACCGCCGTCAATGGTATCGTCACCCTCACTGCCGGCAAGCGTATCGTCACCGGCGCCGCCAAGGATATTGTCATCTCCTGCAGAGCCGGTAATGGAGTCGTCCCGGTCGCGGCCCTCGATCTGATCGACACCAGTCAGGTCAACACCCGTAAAGTCCCAGTCGATCTCCGAATTGCTGCGCTGTGCTCTCAGTGTCTCGCCCGCGACACCGCTCCCATCGATTTCCTCAATGCCCTGCGTCGCCGCATTGAAGGTGTCTTCCAGTTCAAATTCGGTGCCGGTGTTTTCAGCCAGAACGATCCGGTCCGTGCCCGTTGCCCCGGTGTCCGAAATGATGTCCGCCCGGCCATCGCCGCGGAGCATGTAGGTGTCACTGCCTTCACCGCCCTGGAGCGTGTCGTTGTCGGTGCCCGCACCACCATCGAGCGTATCATCGCCGGCGCCGCCCACGACCGTGTCGGTGCCGTCGCCACCATCCATGTCACCGCCGTCATCATGCGCGGTGATGGTGTCGTTACCGGTTCCACCCGAAATGGAACTTTCGGCAACCCCGGTATCTGTCATCGTGACGCCGCCGTCTTCGAGCTCCATGCTTTCGGCGACATCAGCCACATTGATGGTAAATGTTTCCTCGGAGGTTGATCCGTCCGTGGAAGTCGCCGTGACGACAACGTCAATGCTCGGCTCTGTCTCGTAATCGAATTCCGCACCGGTTGCGACCGTCACCGTGCCATCGGCCGACACCTCGAAGCGGGCGTCATCGACGGAATAGGAAACGCTGTCTGAAACGTTTGTGTCCAGTGCGCTCACCGTGACACCAACGCTGTCTCCCGCAGCAGCGTTTTCTGAAAGGGTGTTGTCCGATGCATCCGTGTCGCTTACCGACCCGACTTGCTCCGCGATCAGGTCACCCGCAAGTACGTCACCATCGGCAAAGGTAAAGACTTCAACGTCATAGACCGTGTCCGTACCGTCCGGAGAGTCCGGCCGGGTGTCGGTGATGGTATAGGACCCGTTTGAATTCTGGACGATGTCATAGTCGTCCCGATCGCCGGAATAGACGGCGGTATCCGTGCCGCTTCCACCGGAAATCCGGTCATTGCCGGCGTCCCCCTGGAGCGTGTCGTCATCTTCTTCGCCTGACAGGGAATCACTCCCCGTTCCCCCGAGAAGCGTGTCGCCGCCGCCACCGCCGTAAATCGTGTCGTTGCCGGCGCCGCCATCAAGCAGGTTCGCTTCGGTGCTTGGCCGGGTGCCTACCTCATCGTCGATGAAGTCGTTGCCATCACCGCCGTAGACCGTATCAGCGCCTGTGCCGAACTCGATGTGATCATCGCCTTTGCCGCCGTGGATCGTGTCGGCACCGCCGCCACTGAAGATCCGGCTGCCGTCGTCGTGCGCGGTGATGGTTTCCGCGGCATCCGTTCCGTAAATCGTCGGCTCAGCGACGCCTTCATCAACAAAGACGGTTTGTCCTGCGTTCAGGCTGAATGTCTCGGCAACGTCGGAAACGCTGATGTCGACAACCTGCTGCGAACTCGTTCCATCGCTGGAGGTTGCCGTGATCGTGAGCTTGATTGCCGGTTCTGTTTCAAAATCGAACGACGCTCCGGCGGCGACTGTGACGGTGCCGTCATCGGCAACCTCGAAACGGTTATCATCGACGGAATAGGAGACAGTGTCGCTGACATCGCCGTCATCGGCGGAGGCTGTGATCCCGACCGCTGTTCCTTCAACTGCATCCTCGGCGATTGTGTTGTCTGCAGCATCTGTGTCGGAGACAGCCGAGACCGATGTCTCGTTAACGTCGGATACGTCGATGGTGAAGGTCTCTTCGGACGTTGATCCGTCCGAGGAGCGAGCCGTCACGGTGACATCGATGGAGCCCTCTGTCTCGGCATCGAAGGACGCATCGGCGGCGACTTTGACGGTGCCGTCGCCGGCGACCACGAAACGGTCATCGTCGACGGAATAGGAGACCGTGTCGCTGACATCGCCGTCATCGGCGGACGCTGTGACGCCGACCGTTGCGCCTTCTGTGGCATCCTCAGCAATCGTGTTGGCGCTGGCGTCCGTGTCGGAAACAGCCGAGACCGAGGTTTCGTTAACGTCGGACACATCGATGGTGAAGGTCTCTTCGGACGTTGATCCATCTGAGGAGTTAGCCGTTACGGTGACGTCGATGGAGCCTTCTGTCTCGGCATCGAACGATGCATCGGCGGCGACCGTTACGGTGCCGTCATCGGCAACATCGAAGCGGTTGTCATCGACGCTGTAGGAAACCGTGTCGCTGACATCGCCGTCGCTTGCGGAGGCAGTAATCCCGACCGTCGTTCCTTCATTTGCATCCTCGGCAATCGTGTTGTCAGCAGCATCCGTGTCAGAGACAGCCGAGACGGAGGTCTCGTTAACGTCTGATACATCTATGGTGAAAGTCTCTTCGGACGTTGATCCGTCCGAAGAATGCGCCGTCACGGTGACGTTGATGGAGCCCTCTGTCTCGGCATCGAACGATGCATCGGCGGCGACTGTGACGGTGCCGTCGTCGGCGACCTCGAAACGGTCATCGTCGACGGTGTAGGAAACGGTGTCGGTGGCATCGTCGTCGCCGGCGGATGCTGTGACGCCGACCGTTGCGCCCTCCGTGGCATCCTCGGAGATAGTGTTGGCGCTGGCGTCGGTGTCCTGAACAGCCGAGATTGTGAACTCGTTGATGTCGGCGACCGTTATTGTGAAAGTTTGCTGCGAAGAGGAGCCGTCGGTCGACGTGACTGTAACCACGACATCAATTGTGTCTTCCGTTTCGGCGTCAAATGCCGTCCCGGCTGCAACGGTGACTGTCCCGTCATCAGCAATGTCAAAGCGATTGTCGTCGAGTGAATAGGACACAGAATCGCTAATGTCGCCATCCGATGCGGACGCCGTGATCCCGACTTCGCTGCCTGCATCCGCGTTCTCGGCAACTACGTTGGCAGATGTGTCCGAGTCCGTGACCGCTGAAACATCCATTTCGTCGACGTCTTCAATCTCTACCTCGAAGGTCTCCGATGAGGTCGACCCGTCGCTGGATTGCGCCGTGACAGTGATGTTGACGGTGGCTTCCGTTTCAGCGTCGAACGTCGCGCCCTCGGCGACGGCTATCGTGCCATCCGCATCAATCGTAAACCGATCATCATCGACGGTATAGGAAACGGTATCGGTCGCATCCTCATCGGTCGCGGCAACGCTCACGCCAATCTTGTCTCCCGCACCGGCATCTTCACTCAGCGCATCGGTCGCCGCATCCGTGTCCGTGATTGCCGATACGGAAAACTCCGAAATATCGGCAATCTGAACAGTCACGTCTTCGCTGTAGGTGAGGCCGCCGCTATCGGTTGTCGTGACCGTCAGCGTGATGCTGTCGGAGCTTTCGCGATCGAGGCTCTCGGTGTTCTTGAGTTTGAGCACCATCATGCCGATGCCGTTCGCGACGATCTCGAAACGGTTGTCAGAAACGGTGTATGTGTGTTTGTCGGCGACGTCGGCGTCGGTTGTTGTCACGCTGCCAACGACCGCACCATTCATGCCTTCCGCGATCGTCAGCGGAATTTCCGTCAGCGAAACATTGTCGAGCAGCGCGCCATAGCTGTTGTTGTCTTCCGCCGTTTCCCGGAATTCGAGAACGTCGTTCCCGCCCGTACCGACAACCTGCAGATCGATCGACTCCCAGTCGCCTGTTTCCGGATCAAAGCGGGTGACCAGTTCGTCATTCCAGTACACCTCAACCGTGCTGGTCTCTGAGCTTGACCGCGCCATCGCATCAAAGGAAAGATCATAAACCTGGCCGAGTGTCGTTTCGACAGACTGCGAGATCGAGTTCACACCGCCGTCTGAATCCAGTTCCAGATGCTTGTCGCCATCGGTGGCGTCCACGCTGCCGAGATTGTTCCAGACTTCCACGGGTCCGTCTGAAGACCAGGCGCCGCTCGGATCTTCCTTGGAGTGGGTCCAGGATCCCTTGGAAACGTCAAAAGCCTCGAAACTCCCATTCCGGATCAGGTTACCTGGATTACCTGTGATCAGAATGTCCGTGGGTGCATTGTCGTTGACGTTGCCGACTTCAACGATGAACGTTTCCGAGGACGTGGATCCGTCGGTTGACTCGGCGGTGACGGTGACATCGATCGTCGCCTCCGTATCCGCGTCGAACGCCGCGCCCTCTGCGACCGTCAAAGTGCCGTCTTCTGCAATCTCAAAGCGGTCATCGTCGACCGTATAGGCAACCGTATCCGAGACGTCGTCATCAGCAGCAAATGCTGTCACGCCGACTGCTGTTCCCGCATCTGCATCCTCGGAGACGAGGTTTTCAGATGCATCGACATCCTGAACGGCAGAAACGTCGAATTCGTCGACATCGGCAACGGTGATCGTGAATGTCTGCTGGCTTGACGTTCCATCGCTCGAAACAGCCGTAACCACGACATCAAGCGACCCTTCGGTCTCGGCATCGAAGTCCGCACCATCCGAGACCGTCACCTTGCCGTCTGCGTCGATGTCGAAACGATCGTCATCGACAGAATAGGAAACGGTATCGCTGACATTCGGATCATCGGCAACCGCGGTAATTCCGACGGTGGAGCCGGCACTCGCACTTTCCGAAATCACGTTATCGGTGTCGTCTTCGTCTGCAATGTCAGTTATATCTTGCGCGACAAGATCGCCAGCGAGAACATCGCCGTCGGAAAAACGGAAAGTCTCGACGTTGCGCACCGTGTCCGTGCCGTCCGGAGCGCCGTCGCGCGTATCTGTGAAAGTAAAGCTGCCATCCGGGTTCCGGACGACATCGTAGTCATCGAGCTCACCGCTGAAGACCGCCGTATCAAGACCGGTGCCGCCATCAAGATCGTCATCTCCGGCGTTTCCGATCAGCGTGTCGTCGCCCTCGTCGCCGTCAATGATCCCGCCATCTTCATGCGCCGTGATCGTGTCGTCACCGGAACCGCCGGTGATGCTGGTTTCGGAAACACCCGCATCTGCAAAGACAACCCCACCGTCACTCAGGACAAGATCTTCGGCAAGATCATCAAAGTCGACAGCGAAAGTCTCCGACACCTCCGCGCCGCCGGAATCGGTCGCCGTTACGGTGACGTCAACAGACGCTTCGCTTTCAAAATCGATCCTCGCATCGTTCTTGAGCTTCAGGGTGCCTCCGAGTACCTCGAAGCGGTCATCGGAAACGGTGTATGTGTGCGTGTCGCCGTCATCGGGGTCCGTAACGGAGAGCGCGCCGACAACCGACCCGGCAGCATTTTCAGAAAGAGCACCGCCGTTGAATGTGTCCAGCGTGGCGTCGGCGTAGACGGAGAGGCCTTCGTCATGGATTTCTCCCAGAAAATCGCCACCGGCGTGGCCCTGGCTGTGCCCCGCAATATTGCCGACGCCGATGTTGTTGCCGCCGTCCCAGTCTCCATCCGGCCATCCGGAGCGCTGCGCCGCAAGACTGTTGCTCTCATCCATCTCTTCGATTGCGAGTTCATCGGAGAGAAGAAGCGTGATTGTGCCGGCGTCCTTGCTGAGCTCCAGAAGAAAACTGTAGTCGGTTCCGGGAGAAACTTCCGCGCTCAGCTCCAGATTGTTGCTGTCACCGGCATAGATGTTGAGGTGACCGTTCTCGATGACGACGTTGAGCCCGTAAACATTGCCGCCGGTCTCGAACAGCGTCTGTGCCGTTGCAACATCGTCCGCCGTCGTGAATGACATGGCGAAGACATTGTTGTCGGTCTCAAGCCCGAGTTCGGAGATGCTGGTGCTGGAGGAATAGCCGTCTGCTGCGGTAAAATCGGCCTTGTTGGCGGTGTCCAGAGTGAGTGCGGTTGGTGCTTCGTTTACGTCCTGGACCGCGATCGAGACCTCTTCTGTATGGCTCAATCCGCCTGAGTCTGTAACCGTGACCGTGATCAGGTGGTTTTCTGCCGTCTCGTGGTCGAGCAGGGCGTCTTCCTTGACGCGGATTTCACTCCCCACGATCTCGAAGAACCCGGACGGGTCGTTCGTGATCTCGTATGTGTGTGTGTCACCTTCATCAGGGTCAGAGGTTGAAAGCGTGGCGACGACCGTACCGCCCGTGCTGTTTTCATCGACAATGGGCTGCATGTAGCTGTCAAGGGTCGCGCCCGAATAGACCGAAACGCCATTGTCGCTGATTTGCCCAAGGAAATCGCCGCCGACATGACCCTGGCTGTGGTCCGCCATGATGCCGACGCCGAGGCTGTTGCCTCCGTCCCAGTCCTGATCGGTCCAACCTGATTTCTGGTCGGCGAGACTGTTGTCCGCGGTCATTTCATTGAGTGGTAATTCGTCCGACATCAACAGGGTGAGGGTGCCGGTCTCCTTGTTGAGTTCAAGCGCGAGATTATAGTCCGTTTCTGTCTCGACAGGTTTGCTCAGTTCGACGTTGTTGCCTTCACCCGCGTAGACATTGAGGACGCCGTTTTCGATAACAATATTCAGGCCATAGTAATTCCCGCCGGTCTCGAACAACGTTTGCGCGGTGTCGACGTCTTCGGAAGTCGAAAAGGAGACGGTGACAACGGTTGTGTCGGCTTCAAGGCCACGGTCAGAGAGGCTGGATGCTGATGAATAGCCGTCGGATGCGGTGAAGTCGGCTGCAGTATAAGGGGCGCTCAGACCAATGCTGACGGGCGCTTCGTTGACGTCGTTCACCGAAATCGTCACATCTTCGGAATGGGAGTGACCGGCCGCGTCCGTCACCGTCAAAGTGAGGACATGTTCATTCGCGGTCTCATGATCAAGCAGAGCGCCTTCCTTGACCCGAATCTCGTTCCCAACGATCTCGAACAAACCGGAAGGATAAGCGGCGATTTCATAGACATGCGTATCGTCCAGATCCGCATCGGTCGCAGTCAGTGTTGCGACAACTGTTCCAGCAGAACTGTTTTCATCAACCGAAGCGTTTGAAAGCAGGATATCGGACGGACTCTCGTCGTTGATATCCGTAACATTGATCAAAAACGTTTCGCTCGAACTGGACCCGTCGCTTGACGTTGCGGTCACCGTGAAAGAGACATCGCCTTCCGTGTCCGCGTCGAAGCGGGCTCCCTCCGCCAGTGTGACGACACCGTTGGCATCAATCACAAATCGCGGGTCGTCAACTTGATAGGCGACGGTCGCCGTAGTGTCCGCATCAACCGCCTGAGCCGTAACGCCGACGGAGGTTCCTGCCGCAGCATCTTCCCTGATCTGATTGACCGTCTCGTCAACATCGGTCACGGCCGAAATGTCGCTCTCGTTGACGTCGGCCACCGTGATCGTGAAAGTCTCGGTGCTTGATTGACCGTCCGCTGCAAGGGCGCGCACGACAATATCGTGCGATCCTGCCGTTTCAGCATCCAGTTCACCCGCGACGGTGACGACGCCGGTCGATGGATCGATCGCGAACAGGCCATCCGCGTCGTCATCCAGGCTGTAAGTGACACCGGAAGCATCCGCCGTTTCCGCATTTGCCGTAATCCCGGTCAACGTTCCGATCGCCGCATTTTCGTCGACGGCATTCTGCACAGTGTCCACGTCCGAAACGCCGGACAGGTCGGAGTCCGGTTCACTTGAAGGTTTTGGCTCCTCCTCCGAACCGGCATCCGGCATGGTATCTGGATTAGGGATTGCGGCAGATTGCGCTGTTGGTTCCGGCTGATTGCCAGCCGGATCTCCCGTGGCAGGAACATTCCTGACAACGTCCGCTGGATTGATTCGGTCAAAAACGGGCGTCGTGGAGGAGCTGCCGCTGCTCTTGACCGGAGCGTCAGCAGATGTGCGTTCGAAAGGCTCAGTTTCGGTGCCTTGTTCCGCTGGCTCTTCAACGGCGGCCGCAACGGCAACCGCATCATCGCGCATATCCAGAGGGCTGTCTTCGAATTGCTGTGTGGACGTGCCCTTGCGAAGCTCTTCTTCCGGCAGGGGTTTGTCCTGATGGCTGCCCAGGTGCAGGTTGGACATGACCTGCTCGCTGGAAACACCCATGTCCTGGTCAAGATGATAGTCGTGCGCCTTGTCGAGGTGGCGGTCCTTGGTGTCGAGAAGCCCGGAATGGAGATAATCGTTGGATCCCAGCGACGAACCGGAATCACCGCTATCGTCATTGCTCCGTGGTTTGTCCTGGGGAACCCGATTTTCGGTGTCTTTTGCCATACGGCTGCCTGCTCACACGATTTCCACAATGCGAGTGAACGACGTCGTCCTTAATAAAGCGAAAAATTTTCACAGAAATTCTTTTTAATTTCAGAAATATATTCGGTGGAGGAATGCTTAAGGTAAACGTTTTTTTAAACCGGATCGGAGCACTCTTGGCGCAACGTGGGGTCGACTCTGGTTAGTCAATGTTAAGGTCATTTCTGTCTTCTTTTTTTCTGCGCAGGATGCATATCGAGCATTCGCCTAGCGGCAAATGGATTTCGTCGCCACGGCTGCCGCGTGACGTCGTGGTTGCGTCGATCTTCGCAAACGTCCTTGGGTTGGCAATGCCGCTTGCGGTTCTGCAGGTCTATGACCGTGTTTTGCCGAACGCCTCAACGGATACATTGCTGGTCCTTACCCTGGGTGTTGTTTGCGTCCTTGCTGCCGACGGATTGATCAAGGTCGCCCGAGCGGCGGTTGTGGGAAGATTGGGGGCAAGCTTCAATCATCAGGCTCACAAGGAGCTGTTTCGGCGGATTCTGGATGCAAAACCGGAAAACTTCGCAGGAACGCCCGTGTCCCTCCAGGTTCACAGGCTCCGCTCGCTTCAATCCATAGCGGACCACTACGGCGATCAGGGGCGATTGCTCGCGATCGACCTTCCGGCCGGAGGCATTTTTCTGGCGGTTCTGGTCTTCATCGCAGGTCCGCTGGCGTTGGTTCCCGTGACCATGCTGGCGGTTTTTATCCTTTTTGCTCTCACGAGAAGCCGCATATTGCAGAAAGTGGTTGCGGATCGGGCGACACAGGACGACCGGAAGTCAGACTTCGTGCTCGAAGTCCTGTCCGGCGCAAAAACCGTAAAATCCCAGGCGATGGAAGCGCTCATGATCCGGCGCTTCGAAAGGTTGCAGAAAGAAACCGCGAACCTCAGCGCGAGATACATGCGCCTTGCGGGACAGGCCAGGGACGCGTCTGCCGTGTTCGCAACGCTTACGACCGTTTTTGTGGTTCTGTTTGGCGCCGTGATGGTCATCAACAATGGCTTCAGCATCGGTGGTGTTGCGGCAAGCACTCTGCTGTCCGGGCAATTCGTCCAGCCGTTTCTGCGAGCGATCAATCACCTGACGGACATGCAGCGCCTGAAACACGATTACGACCAGGTCGAAAGGCTGTTTGATCTGCCGACGGTCAAAGCCGGTGAAGAACTCAAGTCGGAACCGGTGGGCTCCATCCAGTTGGTCAATGTCACCATGGACATCCAAAATGCGCGCCGTCAGGTTTTCACGGACCTGAACCTGACGATCAATCCGGGAGAGTTCGTTGGGGTCAGTGGTGCGGATGGGAGCGGCAAGAGCACATTGATGAAGCTTTTTGCCGGCGAGTTATCTCCGCTCAACGGGGAAATCCTGATCGGAGGTCATGACCTGTCCGGCCCCTTGAAACGCGCATTGCGCAAGCATATCGCCTATGTCGACAGCCGATCAGCCGTGTTCAACGGCTCGATCATCGAGAACCTGACCATGTTCGGTGCTGTCTCCGATATTGCGCATGCGCGCATGGCGGCAAAGCTGATCGGATTGGAAAAGGAGATCCACCTGCTTCCGAAGGGATATGACACCCAGCTTGGCGCAGACCTTGGCGGGAAAGTGCCCGCTTCGACATTGCAGCGGATCTGCATCGCACGCGCCCTGGCGGGGGAACCGAAAGTCCTGATCCTCGATGAAGCCAACGCGCAACTGGATCAGCAGGCTGAAAAAGGCCTCGTTGATGCTCTGTATCGCCTCAAGGGACACTTGACCGTCGTGATCGTCACGCACCGGCCATCCATGCTTGCGGTTGCCGACCGGCAGTACAGGCTGGAGGATGGAAGGATCCACGAGATCATCAAAGAGAGCGTCCCCGGTTCTAAGAATGCGGGGATGTCGGCGTGACCCGTGCATTGTTTGATCTTCAGGATCTGAGCCCGCAAACCAATCCCGTCCACAGGCAATGGAACGAATTGTCGGATGAATTGGAAACCGGGGCCGGCGATACGGCCTTCAACAAGCTGAGTGAGGGCAAAACACCGGCGGAAAAATGTTTGGTTCCACTGCTGCGGGAAATGAACTGGCAGGGCAATGACCGCCTGTTGTTTGAGGCTCTGCCGCACTTCGATCAGATTTGCACAATCCAGGACCTCAGAACGGTTCTGAATCGGATCAAGGTCTCGTCCGCGCGCTATCGCTCCAATCCTGCCGAAATCTCGGTCTCGCAACTGCCATGTCTGAGCGTGACGGCTGACGATGTTCTGGTGCTTGCCACCAAGACCGAAAATGGTGAATTCCGCGCATATTCGGGTGTGAAGGGCGAAGCCGTGATCGTAACGGCGAAGGAGATAGCCCGCCACGAGGTCTATACGGTCTCCGAAGAAACCGAAACAGCAAACAACGCTGCGGGCAATCGCAGGTGGTCGTCGCTCGCCTCGAAACAGTTCCGCGCCAGCATTGTGTCCATCCTAGCAATCGGGTTCGTGCTCAACATTCTCGCGTTGGGGCCGCCATTGTTCATCATGGCGATTTACGACAAGGCAATGGGTGCCAAGTCAATCGAAGTCCTCCTGACAATGGCAGCTGGTATTGGGATCATCATCTTGAGCGAGCTTGTGCTTCGCAAAACCAAGAACAGCCTGCAATCCTATCTTGGGGGACGCATCGATGCGATTGTCGGGAACAAGACCTTTGAAAGGATCCTGCATCTTCCCTATTCGATGCTTGCTGAAGCCCCGATCGGGACACAGGTCATGCGGCTGCGCTATTTCGACAGCGTCCGAGACATTTTTCAAAGTGCACTTTTCACCGCGATCGTCGACATACCATTTACGCTTATCTTCATCGCCGCGATCTTTCTTATCGGCGGGCCCGTGGCCTATCCTCCGCTTGCGCTGCTTGTGACCTACTCCGTTATTGCCATCTATGTGTTGCCGAAGGTGCAGCGCGAGGTGGCCGCCGTAGGAGAGCACAAGTCGAAGCTGAACAGTTTCATGATTGAAACTCTTCGAAATCAGCGCACCCTGCGGGACCTGTCTGTTGAAGAGACATGGCTGGAGCGGTTTTCGGGTCTTTCGGCCACCTTCAACAAGATGAACATACACGCGCGCAATCTGACCCACCTGTTGCAGACGACTTCGCAGACACTCATGACCATCTGTGGCGTCTTCGTCCTTGGGATCGGGGCCCTGCAGGTGATGAACGGCGACATGAGCCTTGGCGCACTCATTGCGACGATGGCGCTTTCCTGGCGTGTTCTCAACCCTATGAACCAGGCTTTTTTGAGCATCACGCAACTGGCACAGAGCAGAACCGTGCTCGAACAGATCGACAACCTTATGAAGGTGCCGCTGGAGCGCGAACCCGGCTATCTTCCCAAGATCACCCGTGACATTCAGGGCGACCTCAAGATCACGTCGCTCGTGCTGAGGTATCCGGGCGCCACAGAAGCATCGCTGAAAGGCGTCGATCTGACTGTAAAACAAGGCGAACTGGTTGCAATCACAGGCCCGAGCGGTTCCGGCAAATCGACGCTCTTCCAGGCCATCACCGGCCTCTACCAGCCGCAGGTGGGCTCCATTCTCTTTGACGGTCTGGACGTTCGCCAACTCGATTCAGCCGAATGGAGATCGCGGATCGGTTACGCACCCGATGACCTCGATTTCTTTTACGGCACCGTAAAGCAGAATTTGCTCCTTTCCGAACCCGGTGCCAGCGACAGCCGGATTTTTGAAACCGCCGAAGGCCTCGGTCTTCTGTCCTATCTTGAGGCGAACTTCGACGGGCTCGAGACACGACTGAACAGCGAAGTTCTCAAGCAAATACCGGACAACATGAAGCAGCGCATCGTACTTGCCCGCGCGCTGGTCAAGAGAGTGCCGCTATATCTCTTCGACAATCCCGGCATGCATCTTGATTTTGAAGGCGACCGCAAATTCATGGACATGATCGGAAACCTGCACGGCAAGGCCACGGTTCTGATCAACACGCAGCGCCCCAGTCACATGAAACTGGCGGACCGCGTGGTCGTGTTCAATTCCGGACAGATAGCGATGATGGGGCCGCCGGATCAGGTCGTACCGGTTTTGATGGGACAGACGGCCAAGGCCGGCTGAATCTGGTGCGCAATGCGGCTTGGCGGGCGCGCCAGGATCGAACCTCACGATGCTTCGCTTGACCGGACACTCGCAATCGCTTCCTGGAATGCCGGCCCGGCGATGATTGCGTCGGCGTAAGCATGTCCAAGCAACTGGCCTTGAGAGACATCCATCGGATAGTGAACGCCCGCGATGACACGGCCATGTCCGATGCGGGTGGCGAGATCCATCAACTCGTCTGCTTTTTCCGGAAAGACTTCTGCCAGCAGCCTGGCGTAAACGATCGCCCGGATCGAGTGTCCGCTCGGGTAGGAGGCAACGGGCCGCGCGTCGCCGAGGGGATTGACCGCGCCGTTGATTTCGAACGGTCGTGGATAGTCATAGACGTCTTTCACGGCGTCATAGTCTGCACGCACCGCGTCAATCGCGTTGTCTATAACGGTTTTCAGTGTCAGGCCGTCCACCTCGAAAATCGCGTCCCCGATTATGGGTGCAAAGCGTTCCGTGTTCAACGTTGTCTCGACGAATTCTGCCTGCTCCGGTGTTCTTGTTTCCTGCAGCCAAAGCACAGTCGACATTTCCTCGTGAAACCTGGGTGAGCCAAGCGCGGGCGGCTCCATGATCATGCTGTGGGCATCCACGCTCGCGGGTGGCAGCAAAGGCAGGGCAGGCTCTGCAGCCTTGGCCGGCGCCGCAACGATAACGAACCCGACCGCGATCGCGGAAAGAGCGGCGAGGGATCTGTTCATGTTTTTGCACCTCCACAGTGATTGAATGGGACGAGTCAAGTCAATCGCCTGCACATGAGATGAGGTGTGAGCGGCTCGATACAAATTAAGTTGTCTTAATCTTTGCGCTGAGAAAGTCTTACAAAGACAAAGGGTATCCGGATCCCGGCCATTCCCTTTTTGGCGTTGTTTCGCACCTGTAAACCATCAACTGGCCTGTTGATTGCCACCGGCACGTAACCGCAGCATTATCGCAGCTCAGGTTACCCGGGATTGATGTCGGGAAGACAAACATGCGCTGTCGACCGCATCGACTTGCGCCTGTTCCGGCGCATTATCCGAGCCGTTTGTTGAAGATGGATCCAACGCGTTTCGATTTCGGTGCGCGTGATGTCTTTCTCGTCTGAGAAAGAGAGCGCACTGCAGGCGTGAAGCGCGCTTTCAAAGGTGGCCCAGTCAACGGTCTGGACCCCGTTTAAAGCGGCGCGTTTCCAGGCAGAACTGCACTGGATCGTTCCGTTGAGATCGCGACGCTTGATAGCTTCGACGAGGTTCCTGAACAAATAGCCTTCCGAGGCCCTGTAACGCGTCTTGAGTGTCTCTGCGAGGCGCGTCAGTCCGGGAGAGAAACGTCGCCACAGAAACAGGGCAAGTGAAAGCGCCAATCCCAGGAGCACCGCTGCCAGAGCGGCTCCTCTCCAGTTGAATTCCGTTGCTTTCTGGTACGGCGGAGCAGGTGCCGTCCCGGTGACGTTGAACGAGATTTCCGGCACAGTGGCGGTTTCAACGCTGCCGCTGTCGAGATTGTACCAGGAGAGGGTCTTTTCAGGGATGGAGTACGTTCCGGGAGCTTCCGCAACCAGTGTCGTTTCCTCTGTTCGGGTGCCCGAAAGCAGACCCCTGTCTTCCTTTTCATCGAGCACCGGCTCTTTCGGATAGGTGGCAACACCTTCACCCGGGCTTTCCTGCGCCAGCGGGGGTACGAACATTGGGGCGACACCGCTCACCTTGGCGACCGTCGTCACCGTTAGCGCATCGCCGACCTTCATATCCTCTACCGCCCCCTCGACGGTCCGGTCCAGCGTGAGCGACTTTGCCGCCAGAAACGGATCAAGCCCGTCAGCCCCATCCGGGATCTTCCCCGTGATCTGGAATCCCTCTGTCTGTGCGTCGACCACGACGGGTTGCTGGTTGTCCGGATCCGCATAGGTCACCTTGATGGTGCCCGGCGGGATCAGGAACGTTCCGGCTGTCATCGGATAGAGACGGTATGACCGTGTCACACCGGACCAGGTCTCGCCATTGATGGTTTCGCTTGTCGGGCCCGACGCCCGCGATGGCAGCCTCACGACGACATTGGCGGTTTCGTAGCTCGGGAACACGGGAGGTGAGGGGAGCCACGTGGGCACCAGCACGGTAATCCTGTAGATCAGCGGCTGGCCGGGGACGGCAGTGTCCTCTTCCAGCGACGTTCTGATTTCAGGGATCTGCGTGTCCTGCGCCGAGGCGGGGGCACCTGCCAGAAACAGGAGAACGATCAAAGGCCTTACGAAAGTCATTGAGCCCCCTGAGCGTTTTCAAGGGCGAACCGGCTCTTCAGAAAATCACCAGTCTGCGTATCGACCGTTCGCATCCATTGCTCGGCCGTTTCCGGCATCGTCTCTCCTGTCTGCTGCTGGGTCTCGGTTCCGCGGCCCGCCTCGTTGTCATAAACGGTGTCGTCGGCACCAATTCCCGCTTCTTCGCTGGTATCGGACTGTTCCCGTGTTCTTTCGATGTACTCAAGAATGTATTTTGCAAGCTCCAGGTTCTTCCGCGCGGCTTCATTTGCCGGATCGCGATCAAGTGCTTTTTGAAACGCGTCGATGGCATCCCGGTAGGACCGCGACTTGATCAGGGACATGCCTTCACCCAGTGCTGCGTCCGAACTGTCCTGCCAGGCGTAAAGCTCGGCGGCTTCCTCGTATTTGCCGGACTTGTAGAGCGCATAGGCTTTCCTTGAGGGGTCGGTGAAGAGCTCTGCCGCTCTTCCGAAATCCTTGGCGTCGAAGGCCATTTGACCCTGTTGATCCGGCGTGAAGAACCAGTCGCGCCAGCCATCGGCGTTGGCCCGCTCGACAGGTTGAGACAGAACGGCCAAAAACACGATAACCGACCAGCGCATCGACCATCCCCGCCGGAACCAGAACAGCAGGATCAGGGCTGCGGGCCAGGCAAGCAGGACGCCCTGATCACGCCACTTGGCTTTGTCGTCCTGTGACAGTGCTGCCTGATAGGCTGCATCTATGCTCCGGATGACCTGGTCCACGTCGCGCGTGTCTGCGGTCACATTGACCACGCGGCCTGAAGCCAGGTCACTCATGCCGGCTCCATTGCTGGCGTCCCGATTGAAAACCCAGAAACTGAGTGATCCTCCGTTTGCAGGATCTTCTCCGGCAATCGCTGTCTGTTCATCGCTCGTGAGCGTATCCAGCATGAACAGGATCGAGCCGGGTTCTTCCTGTCCATCAAGCAGGGTCCGGGCAAGCCTCAACGCGCCATCTGCGTCGCTTCCTTTCTTGGGCATGACGCCTGGATCAAGACCCTCAAGAAAGGGCTTCAGGACTTCAGGGTCTTCGGTGAGCGGGACCACTTGATGGGCAGAGCCGGCGTAGGCAATCAGACCTGTTTTTGCACCTGCACGTTCCTTCAACAGATCCAGGATCTTGTGTTTGGCACGTTCCAGGCGTGTCGGCGGAATGTCCGGTTCCATCATCGATTCTGCGACTTTGAGCGCGATCACGAGCGGCGCCTCGTCCGATACGAGCGGGTTTGCCTGCCGGGACCATGTCGGCCCGGCAGTTGCGAGCACAAGCAGCGTCAGAACAAGGGCGACGGTATCGATGGGTCGAAGCATCTGGCGCTTGTCCGCCCCTATTGTCAAAGCAGCAGCAAGGTGTGGTGCGATGACGGAAGGCATCTCGCTCAAGCGGCCTAATCTGAAACGCGCAATCCACCAGAGAACACCGACGATGGGCAGCGCCAGGAGCCACCAAGGTCTGAGAAAGTGAAACTGCGAAACGTCCTGCAACAGCCAATCCGGGGTCATGCGGCCCTCCTTCGGCGAGAGCCCAACAGGATCGTTGCAAGTGCGAGAAGTCCGATGCACACGGCTAGCCCGAGAAAATACTGGCCGAGCGCGTCCCTTGGACGATAGCTGGCCGTATCCACTTCACGGGGCGCGAGCGCATCGATCCTGGTGTAAATTTCACTCAGCGCATTTTCGTCGCTCGCAAAGAAATATTGTCCACCTGCGGCGCTCGCAATGTCTTTCAGGCTCTGTTCGTCGAGGCGCTGCTCTCCACTGCCTGCCGGGTCGCCGACGCCGATGGTGACGATGTCGATACCTTCCTTGGCAGCAATTCCCGCAGCGTTGATCGGTGTCATCCGGCTGCCCGTGTCTGCTCCATCGCTAAGCAGGATGAGCAGCCGTTCCTCGATCTGACTTGCCTGAAAGGTCTTGATGGCGAGGCCTATTGCATCTCCGATGACCGTTTGCGGACCGGCCATGCCGACTTCGGTCTGATCGAGCAGGGCACGAACCGAACCGAGATCTTCGGTAAAGGGCGCTTGCACGTAGGCTTTGGACCCGAAAACGATCAAGGCAACCCTGTCACCGTCGCGCTCGGAAATGAAGGCACCGACGACGCGTTTGATGGCGTCGAGCCGCTGCGTTCGCTGACCGTCGCTGGAGGGAAAGTCGACCTGATCCATCGACCCCGAGATGTCAATGGCAAGCATGACATCGCGGGCAGCTTTTTCCTGTACGATCGGATCGCCGACGCGCACCGGTTCGGCCAGGGCGCACACAATCAGGCACCAGACCAAAACGGCGGCAAGTGACTGTAGAAAAGAGCGGCTAACCACGACGGAGCCCGAGGTCGGTTGCTGTCCTGTCGCTGAGGCGATGCTGCGGAAATACGGAAACCGGACGGAGGAAACCCGCTCCTTGTGCGCCGGCAACAGAAAATAGACCAGCAGCGGTAGCGGAAGCATCAGAAGGGCGAGGGGCTGATCGAATTCAAGCATCCGGAAGCTCTCTTCGATGTTTCTTGATCCACTCTTTCACGAGCAGTCTCAGGGGTTCGCCGGACGTTTCATCCTGGTAGGGCGCTGTGGCAAGCGCCTTTCCCGGGCCATCGGAAAAGCCGCTGCCCCCGTAGGTCTTGTCGAGGAACGTCAGCCATGCGTCACCGAAAAGCGAAGCAACGGCGGCCCGTGGATAAGCTGCGAGCGCGGTTCGGCGCACAAGGAGCGCGAGAGAGGATGCATCCGGAGCGGAGCGGGTGAGTTCGCCGAGGGCCGCCCGCCGGTAGGCGTTCCTGCGCCAGCGCTTGAGAAGGTGCCACACCAGCACGGACAGCAGCGCAAGGGCGAACAGTCCCAGCCACACCCAGCCCAGTGTCTGCGGCGCCATTGAGATTGGCGCCGGTTCGGGAGCGGGCTCCAGCAGATCGATCAACTCGGCCAGACTAAGGCCTTTCCACTCCTCATTCATTTGGTGCTTCCCGAGGCCTGGAGCGAAGACCCATGAGGCGGCGCAACTGATCGATCGTATCACTGCCGGCGCTGAGCGGCAGCACGGGCGTTCCGTACTTCTGTTGCCATCTCAGAATCTCCGCGATGCGGCCAGAGGCGAAGTCGGAAAGCTTTCGAAAGGTTTCCGTCGTGCCCGTATCGAGTTCCACCTGGAGTTCCCCGTCAGAAACGACAAGCTTCATGTTCCTGGGTACGTCCTCCGAGATCGGGTCCGTGACAGGGCACAGAATGACATCATTGTTTCTGGCGATGGTGCCGACGAGCTTTCCGGTCCTGTCGTCGAGGCCATCAAAGTCGCTGATCACGATGACGAGATGATCGCGGCGGGCGAGGCGGGCAACCGAGGTGAGCGGCTGGTTCAGGAACAACGGATGCTCGACGCGGGGCGCTTCGGCGTGGAGCATCCGGTTGGCGCGGTCCAGTGCGGTGAGGAAACGGTTCACGGCGGTCCGGCCGCGTTTGGGACGGAATTCGGAGACGTAACCGTCTCCGAAGATGACAGCTCCGACACGGTCTCCCCGATCGATGATACGGAACGCGATAAGAGCCGCTGCCTCTGCGGCTGTCACGGACTTCATGTTCAGCCGGGTTCCGAAGAACATCGACATACGTTGGTCGACAACAAGAAGAGCAGGGCGGTCGCGCTCTTCGCTGTAGACCCTGACATGGGCTTCGCCCGTCCTGGCGGTAACTTTCCAGTCGATCGTTCGCGGATCGTCGCCTGGCAGGTAACCCCGCAGCTCCTCGAAATTGAGACCCCGGCCTCGCAGCCTGGACGCGTGCCGTCCGTTGAGGACGCTCGTGACAGGCTGACTTGGGAGTAGGGTCAGTTTTCTGGCCCGGCCTTCAAGCGATCGCAAATGGTGCAGGCTGACCTTTACTCTCGTGTCGGCTTGTTCTGGCGTTTGCGGGCTTTTTGAATTGAGCCCGGTCCGGGACCTTGCAGCGGCGTCACGCATCCCAGCCTCCTCACGTCAACGCGACCTGGGCGATGATTTCGTCGATGACCTTGTCCGGTGAGATACCGTCGCCATCGGCCTCGAAACTCAGACTCAGGCGGTGACGCAGCACATCATGCGCAATGGCCCTGATATCGAGCGGATCAACGTAGTCACGCCCGGCCAGCCAGGCATGCGTCCGGCTGCACTTGTCAAGTGCAAGCGAAGCTCTCGGGCTCGCCCCGATTTCAATCCAGCGCGCAAGATCCGCTGAAAACCGGTCAGGCGTCCGCGTTGATTGAACGAGGTCGGCCATGTAGCGCTCGCTCGCCTCGGATACGTGAACGGCGCCAATCTCGGACCGCGCTGCGAAGATCGCCACCTGTTCGATTGCATCAGGGGCGGCGGCGCCGTCGGATTTGGTTTCGCCCTCGTCGGCCGCGGGTGCAAGCGCTGCCGTTTCTTCCGCGCGAACCAGACGGATAATCTTCACTTCGTCTTCAACCGGCGGATAGGTGATCAGGACGTGCATCAAGAACCGGTCCATCTGCGCTTCGGGAAGGGGATAGGTACCTTCCTGTTCGACGGGGTTTTGCGTCGCCATGACCATGAACAGCGGTTCCATCTTGTGGGTCTTGCCGCTGACGGTGACCTGGCGTTCCTCCATCGCCTCCAGCAGCGCCGCCTGCACCTTGGCCGGTGCCCGATTGATTTCGTCCGCCAGGACAATGTTGGCAAAGATGGGACCTTTTTCGAACCGGAATGTGCCGGTACCGCCCGACTGGTGGTAGACCTCCGTGCCCGTCACGTCGGACGGCAGCAGGTCAGGGGTGAACTGGATGCGGCTGAAGTCGGCCGTCATGTTCTTGGCCATCGCCTTGATCGCACGGGTTTTCGCCAGTCCCGGCAACCCCTCGACCAGAAGATTGCCGTTTGCAAGCAACCCTATGATCAGGCGGTCAATGACATCTTCCTGACCGATGATGGAGCGTTGCATGCGCTCCTTGAGTTGTTGCACCTGCTGAAGTGCTTCTGACATCTTGGACAATCCGTGAAACGATTATGGGTAGAGGTTGCGGGAAAGGAAGCCGGCCCTGATCACTTTCAGTTGCCGTTACCCGACCAGACGCTCTTCCAGTCCTTCGCCATATCGACGAGCAACCAGCCGCGTGCTTCGGCTTCGTCAAGCCCTCTGACCAGCTTGCCCACGTGGCTGTCCCGGTCGTAAGCCCATTCCCGTTCTGCGTCAGTGTGATGCACGATCAGCCCAAGGCTCGGACCGTCTCCGGAGGTTGACCATTCGAGCATCTCGAAGTCGCCATCGGAATTGCCGCCAATGAAAATCGGTCGTTTGCCGATCTTGCTGTCGATACCGACAGGTTTCCCTGCCTTGTCGTCGATGAAGGCGATCCCGGGGTCCTTGATGATCGTCGGTACGCCATCAACGACCTCGTAACGCGTTTTTCCTGCGCTGCCGATTACATTTTCCGGAGGAACACCATAGGCTTCTTCGACGAATGCTCGCATGAAGTGGACGCCACCACCGGAGACCAGGTATGTCTCGAAACCCTCATCCCGCAAGTATCTCAGAAGCTCTAGCATCGGCTGGTACGTCATGTCGGTATATGCGAGATCTTTTGTCGGGTGTCTTGCCGTTTCAATCCAACTGGCAACGTCAGCCTGGAACTCCGGAACGGAAAGCCCGGAGTGTGACACCATCACGATTTCCAGCAAGCCTTCTTCACCTGCCTTCGCAACGGCTTCCATGTCACCGGCCGCCGCCGCCTTCAAGACATCGCTGGAAAGAATGGACGGATCTTTCGCTGCCATTTCCTTCAGGCGGTCGAGTGCATAAAAGAGCTGGAAATAGACCGGTTTTTCAGACCAGAGCGTTCCATCGTTGTCGAACACCGCAACCCGGTCCGACGGCGTGACGTAGGTGTCGGACGAAGGATCGGTGATGCCGCTCACGAATTCGACAATTCGGGATTTCGTTTCACCTTCCTGCCAGGAGGGAAGCGGGTCGGCGTAAGCGGAACCCACGGAAAAAGCCACAACGGCAACATACAAAAAAAACCTCATACCGCACTCCCGGAAGATGACCTGCGAAAAATCGTGCGCAGTCACGATACCCGGACGCGTTCCCGCGTCATGTTCAAGATCCACCGGCGGCAGACTGATGGTGCCGCCGGCAGATGTTTCGGTTTTAGCTATTGGGCGCCGTGCGGCGTGCTCAACTTGTCCATGACCTGATCGAGCGAGAAGCTCGCCGCCTTCTGCCTGGGCGGAAACTCCTGGAATGTCGCCAGGAATTCGCCGACATACTGCTGGGCGGGAACCAGCAGATAAGCCCGGTCGATCAGCCAGTCATAGTAGGTATTCGACGTCTGGTATGAGCGCTCGTACGGATCTCGGCGGAGGTTGAAGATCAACGGAACACGCAATGCCGTGAACGGCTCGATCCAGGCGCGGAAGGTCTTGTACGCCTTCTGCTCCAGGAAGATCATTTTCCAGTCGTTGTAGCGCAGGGCCGTCAGGTCGCCGTCATCGGAGAAATAGAAGATTTCCCGACGCGGACCCTGATCGGCTTCACCGAGCAGGACAGGCAGGAAGTTGTAGCCGTCGAGATGGACCTTGTATTCCCGGCCGATGGCCTGAACGCCGCCTTCCTTCAGCTGTTCCTTGATATCCGGCACACCGGCTGCTGCAAGATATGTCGGCAGCCAGTCCATGTGATGCATGATCTCGTTAGAAATGGCACCGGCCTCGATCTTGCCGGGCCAACGCACCATGGACGGCACGCGCCATCCGCCTTCCCAATTGGTGTTTTTCTCACCGAAGAAGGGCGTTGCGGCAGCATCCGGCCACGTATTGTAGTGCGGTCCGTTGTCGGTGGAGTAGTGAACGATCGTGTTGTCGGCTATGCCGAGTTCGTCCAGAAGGTCAAGCAATTGGCCCACCTGCATGTCGTGCTCGATCATCCCGGCCGTGTACTCATCGACGTGACGGCCTGCGATCTCGTCCGCCTTTTCGCGCATTTCCGGTTTCACATGAGTGCGGAAATGCATGCGCGTTCCATTCCACCATACGTAAAATGGCTGGCCCTGTTCGTTTGCACGCTTGATGAAATCGATTGCTGCGGTAATCGTTTCCTCATCAACCGTTTCCATGCGTTTCTTCGTCAGCGGGCCGGTATCTTCGATGGAACCGTCTGCCGAAGACTTGATCACGCCCCGCGGGCCGAACGTTTCGCGGAACGTGCGTCCATCCGCCATGACCGCATCGCCCGGGTAGTCTTCGTTTTCGGGCTCTTCTTCCGCGTTGAGGTGATAGAGGTTGCCGAAGAACTCGTCGAAGCCGTGATTGGTGGGCAGGTGCTCATCCTTGTCGCCAAGATGGTTCTTGCCGAACTGACCGGTAACATAACCTTGCGCCTTGAGCAGACCGGCAATCGTCGGGTCTTCTTCCTGCATGCCGAGATCGGCGCCTGGAAGGCCAACCTTTGAGAGGCCCGTGCGGAAAACACTTTGGCCCATGATGTAGGAGGATCTGCCCGCGGTGCAGGATTGCTCACCGTAATAATCGGTGAACATCATCCCTTCTTTCGCAACACGGTCGATGTTCGGCGTCTGGTATCCCATCAGACCGAACGTATATGCGGAAATATTCGACTGCCCGACGTCATCGCCCCAGATGACGAGAATATTGGGCTTGTCTTCCGACTGCGCCAGAGCTGGCGCAAAATCCGCCAACGCAAGCGCGCCGAAAGCGCAAACGGCCAATCTGGCCGTCTTCAATCTATGCCTGAATTTCATGACTCATTCCTTCCCCTGCGCATTCGCGGTGTGTCAAAAAAGTGAAACACACCAATGCCTTGGTGATCGGCAGAACAATCAGAATGTGAAATTTCCGCATCGTCAATGATTGGCGCGGCATTATGTGGCCCGCATGCCAAGAATAAGTCGCCGAACGCCAAACAAATTAATGTGGAACTGGATGGATGGTGTTCGCTCCCGGAACATGCGGAGTTGGACAATGTCTATTTTACGGAGGTTGCAGAAATTTTTCGTACGCCTTCGCCCCAATTCAGCTATTCACCCGCGCTGGCCCGAGGCGCCGGGTCGAACGCGACGGCATGCATCGATACAACGACTGATTGAGTCGGGGCGGAAATGTCTATGCCAGCGCACCACATTCACTTAAGTCTCGAAAATGTAGAACGGTTTGGTTTCAAATTATGATAAAATTAATTCCAAATTTCGGATAACGAACATTCTCCTGACCATCTAATTCAAGAGAAAAAAAGTTGCGAAAAATCTGCGTGATCGCAAACCAATACTTAAGTATCGGTTTCCGCAGCGTCTCCTAATTTTGTCAGTATTATCCTTGCAACTTTTACAAGGTAACAGCTACTTTGTTCATCAGACTGGGAGGAAACAGTCTCATGAACACCACAGCGAAAAAACGCGAACCCGTTCAGATCCGTTCTATCCTGGTGATCGACGATCATCCGCTCTATTGCGATGCACTAGCGTCAACCTTGGAGAAGCTCTTCAAATCGAGGACGGTAAAGAAGGCAAACTGCCTTCAAGACGGATTGAGGCAGGTGAATGCACGACTGCGTCCCGATCTGGTAATCCTCGATCTGAAATTGCCGGACGCCACGGGTATCAGCGGTTTCTTGAAGGTGAAAAACAAGCTTCCGGACGTGCCGGTTCTCGTGATTTCTGCGGAATCATCCGACGAGTCGGTCAGCGCTTTGATGTCGGCCGGTGCAGCCGGGTTCATTCCCAAGGATGCCTCTGTCACGGTCCTGCAGGAGGCCCTGTTTGAAATCCGTGAAGGTCAGCGCTTTTTTCCGCCGGGTTTCACGCCAACCAAGAGAACGGCGCAGTCGGATCTGTCGTCTCAGGAGATTGCTCGGAAGATCGCCGATCTTACGCCGCAGCAGAACCGCATCATGAAATTGATCTGCGCCGGCAAGCCCAACAAGCAGATCGCCTATGAAATGTCGCTCGCGGAGGCGACCGTGAAAGCCCATATCACGGCCTTGCTGCGACGGTTGAACGTCAGCAATCGCACGCAGGCAGCTGTCATGGTCAAGAGCATCAGTCTCGATGGGGCGCCGCCGATCTCCGAAGCAGATGCCAGGGCGATGCTGAGCTGACTTCCATGACGGTTTTACTGGAAAAAAGACTCAACAAGCCAAGGGCCGTCCAAATCGGACAATCGCATGCGAAAACGGAAGCCGCTGCGGTCCGCGAGGCAATTGCGGAATTCAAGACCGAGGCAATCTGCTTCGTTCTCTTCTTCATGCCTGACCATCTTGATCCGGAAATCGTCTCGGGCGAATTCGCGCGGCAAATGTCCTCGGCCACCGTGTTTGGCTGCTCAACGGCGGGACAGATCACGGCGCAGGGATACGAAAAGGATGCCTTGCTGGTGATGGCCTTTCCAAGGCGTCACTTCCGCTGTTCTTCCACCCTCATCAAGCCGTTGAAACCGCTCTCGATCGAACGCACCGCCAACCGGGCAAAAGTGCTCGCAGACCGGTTTCCGAGAACCGGAAACTGGAAAACCGTGGCGCTTGTCATTGCGGATGGTATGTCCAAACAGGAAGACCTCCTCGTAGCAGCACTGAACGCCGGATTGCGGGATATCCCGGTATTTGGCGGCTCTGCCGGCAATGGGCTCGCCTTTGGGGAAACCCATGTGTCCCACGGAGGACATGCGCACCGGAACGCGGCGCTCGTTCTGCTTATCGAAACCGATTTGTCGTTCAGGGGCATCGGTTTCAATCACTTTCAACCAACCGGCCGGCAAATGGTCGTGACGCGCGCCGTGCCGGAAGAAAGGCTCGTGCTCGAACTGAACGGCGTTCCGGCCGCGCGCGAATATGCTCGTTATGTCAACTGCCCCGTGGAACAGCTTTCACCTCAGGTTTTTGCTGAAAATCCGGTTCTCGTGCGAAGCGGGAAAAGCTGGCACGTCCGGGCGATCCAGCAAGTCGAAGACAGAGGGGGCCTGTGGTTCCTGTCCGCAATCGACGACGGTCTTGTGCTCACGCTTGGACAGGGAAGGGAGATCCTGCAGACACTGGATGCGGGGCTCGAACATTTTCGCGAACGCAGCCTGAAACCGGACTTCATTGTCGGGTTCGACTGCTACCTGCGCAGGCTCGAGATCGAGCAGAAAAATCTGGCCGGCGACGTTTCAGCGATCTTGCGCGAAAACCGCGTGTTCGGATTCAACACTTATGGAGAACAGCACCTTGGCGTGCATGTGAACCAGACATTTGTCGGCGTTGCGTTTTTCCCGCCCATCGACGGAGCGCTCTATTGATCGATCCCGATGAACCCCTTGAACGGCAACTTGAGCGCCAGGGCAAGATTATAGCAGCCCTGATGCAGCGCGCCGCGCGGGAAGATGACGTCGGCCGGTCCGCCTATTCCCTGTTTCAGTCCGCGATTGCGCTTCAGGGAGAGGTCTGGGAAAAGACGAAGCATCTCGAACAGGTTCTGGATACGCTCGGTCAGGCCAGCAGCCGTCTCAGGAACTCTGAATTTGCGCTTGAACAGACGGAACGCAACCTTGCCGATGCACTCGACGCGATGGAGGGAGGTTTTGCTCTTTTCACCGAGGAGGGCCTTGAAATCTGCAATGCCCAATTCAAGAGCATGGTGCCCGGGATATCCCGTCAAATCGTCGCCGGGCTCAGCATTGCCGACTATTTCGCAGCCCTGGACGGCAGCCCGCAAGTGACAACAAAAGGCGCGTCGTCAAAAAAATCGGATGTCGCGAACAAGAACAGCGCGGACACATCTCCCAAATATCCTTCCGTCTTCGGCCTGAGAAACGATCGCTGGTTTCAGATAACGCAAAAGCGCGCGTCGCCGAGGAAAACCGTCCTGCTCTCAACGGAAATCACGAACATCGTTCTGCAGAACCGGATAGAAAAAGACCAACTCATCGACAAGCAGTCGGTTTTCCTGAAGGCCGCGTTCGAGCATATTTCTCAAGGGGTATGCACGTTCTCGCCGTCCGGTTCCCTGATTTTGCGGAACGAGCGTTTCCGTCAACTTCTGCGCCTCCCGCTGACGCTGGTCAGGAAGGGCACGCCGCTCAGTCAGATCCTTGCCTTTTTCGCACGCCACGAAATGGCACCGGAGACGGGAGCTTCCATTGAGTCGGAGTTTCTTTTCGCAATTGAGCCGGACCGCGACGGAATCGAACGCAAGGTCAGGCTGACATCGGGTGACATCCTGAACATCTCCATTCACCGTCTTCCCGATACGGGGCTCATCATGAATGTCTTTGACTTCACGGCCGAAGCTCAGATGACGGATGTGTTGGAACAAAAAGTCGGTGAGCGCACGCGCGAGCTTACGGAAGCCAATGAACTTCTCCAGCGCCAGCACAAAGAACAGATCCGGATCGATGAACAACTCCGCCAGGCCAAGGAACGCGCAGAAGAGGCTGTGTCGTCAAAGACCCGGTTTTTCGCTGCCGCGAGTCATGATCTGCTGCAGCCCGTGAACGCGGCGAAACTCCTGATTTCGACGATGACCGAAAGTGCGCAGGACAAGGCGGTTTCAGACACGGTGTCCCGCCTGGAACGTTCGTTCAAATCGATCGAGTCTCTGCTGCACGCATTGCTGGACATCTCGCGATTGGACTCCACGGGAACGGAACTCAGTCTCAGCACGTTCAACATCGGCGAATTGCTGTCGACCGTTCAAAGAGATTGCCGCCAGCTCGCTGAGGAAAAGGGCATTCGACTCGATATCGTGCCAAGCAGCATATGGGTCAAAAGCGACCAGCGTTACCTTGTCAGGTCGGTGCAGAACCTGATCGTGAACGGCATTCAATACACGCAGGAAGGCCGTGTGCTGGCCGGGTGCCGGCGCAAGGGTTCAAACGTCGTCATAGAGGTCTGGGATACCGGGATCGGCATATCCAAGAAGGATCAGAAAAGAATATTCAACGAATTCACAAGAGCCGGTCCGGAAAGCGCCGGCGGCGGCATGGGGCTTGGTCTTTCCATCGTGGATCGGGCCTGCAGGCGGCTCAATCATTCGGTGAATGTGCGCTCAAAGCCGGGTGTCGGATCTGTCTTCTCGATAACCATACCCATTTGCGACGCACCGGTTGAAACCGGGCACAGCGAGAACGCGGCGCTTCCGCCTGCATCGGGTGCGATGGATGTCATCGTGCTGATCGTGGAAAACAATCCGGATGTCCTGTTTGCGACGACGCAACAGATCGAGTCCTGGGGTGGCAGCGTTCTGACGGCCGCATCCACCAAGGAGGCGTTGACCGCCGTCCGGGAGCTTGGCATGCCGCCGGACATTATCCTGGCCGACTACCAGCTCGACGAAGAGGATAACGGCGTCAAGACAATCGTTGAATTGAGACGCGCAACAAAAACCGACATTCCCGCAATCATGATTACCGCCAACCGGGAGGAAGACCTTTCGGAGCAGAGCAGGGCGCATCGCTTCACGATTCTGACCAAACCTGTTGAGCTTTCAAGACTGCGGCCGCTGATCGATTGGGAAACGAGGCGGGTGAACGCCGGTTGAACAATGCCGGAAGTCAGAGAATACAGACAAATGTCTGTGCTGACTTACCTGTTAGTGCACGTAGATTCTGAAAGCATGGCTTCTCGACCGACTGAAAACCTTTCGATTGAAACAGGAAAGATCCGGATCGCCCGGTGCTTCCTGGTGCTCGCGCTCTGCTGCGCGATGGTGTCCCCCAGCGCTGCGGCCGGGTCCCATGAACTCTTGTTCAGGGAGGGAACGCTCGACGCCATTCCGGCAAGTGCGACGCTTGAGTACCAGCGCACCGTGTCGGCGCCGGCCAGCCGGCCGCTCGAGCAAAGAAATACCGGCCCGATCAGCCTTCGGCTGACCACCGACAATATGGCTGAAATCCATTTCGGGTCTCAAGACGCGCGCAGGCGCGTGGGCGCATTTCCTGCCAGCGTAGGCAACCCGCTCATCATGTACTTTCTGGAAACCATCGTCAGGGATCTGTCCGGCCTTGCCGGGGGCAGCCCCTTTTACATGCGCAACAGGATCAAGGCGGAGCTTTTGAAGCAACACCCGGTGCAGGAGACCGTCCTTCAACTGGGTGACCGCCAGATCTCCGCGCAATCAATTGTCCTGTATCCCTTCAAGGATGACCCGGCCAGCGATCGGATGCGTGGGATTGAAACCCTCGCATTGTCACTCACATTTTCCGCTGAAATCCCGGGCTGGTACTATTCCTTGAAGGCCGAAACGACCGAAGAGCGAGGAGACCGCTCGGCGCTTCCTGACACGCTCCCTGCATATACCAGTACAATCCAGTTCTTGGGCCTGGAGGGCGAAAAATGACCCGCACCCTCACTTTGTCGCTGCATGGATATGCCAGGTCGGCCAGACATCTGACTGTTTCGTTCTTTCTTCTTGGACCACTCCTGCTCGTGGATCCTGCAGGTGCTCAATCAGACCTGCAGTTGCAGCAATTGAACGACTATCCGACGGAGGCGCGGGCTGAGTACGTGTTTGCCTGCATGGCAACCAACGGCCAGAGCAGCGATGTCTTGCGCCGGTGTTCCTGTTCGATCGATATTATTGCGACCATCATTTCCTATGAAAAATACGTTGAAGCCGAGACGGTGTTGTCCATGCAACTGGTCGGAGGCGAACGGATGTCCTTGTTCCGCACCGCGGCCAGCGCCAAGAAACTGGTCTCGGACCTCAGAAGGGCACAGGCGGAAGCAGATATCCGCTGTTTCTAAAACATTTTCCAAAAAAGCTGTCTGAGTGGCCTGGGATCGAACCGGAATTCTTTCGGCAAGAAAGGATTTGCGCAGCAGAGGGGCCGCCCGAGGTCAACCGGGATCATTGATCAGACGTTTTCGCTCAACTCTGCCTGTCTTTCAAAATGGTCTTTTCCCACTCATTGCCATCCGTATCTTCCGCCCTGATAATCAGATCGTCGGCACCGTTGTCAGTGTACTGGAAGCGGATCACCGGGTTCTCGGACAGCGAGATACCGCCTTCGATGGTGAAAAGGGTATCTTCTCCCTGCCGGACCTCGATGAAATTGACGAAATGCGCGGAAATGAAAAGCTGTGTGACCTGGTCGCGTTGCAGTCCCGAGTAGTTGGGGTGCCTGATCATGATCTGGGCCTCCCGCCGGTTGGTCGACTTCTCGACACCCGGTGTGAAGTGTTTTGCCCGGATTTGACCCATTTGCGACATCGCAAGTTCCGGAGACTTCGTTGCCGGTGCGGAGCAGCCTCCGGACGCTTTGACAAATCGACCCGCCATCACGGGACCATCAGCCGTATCGGCGACCACCCGGACATTGGAGTACTGGTTCACGCGAACCCTGATCTCCATGTCGATCGGATGCATGGCGTCGCCAAAAGTCAACTCTGCAGCGACAGGTGCCGGATTTTCGTCAATGATCAGGAGTGCTTTCCCGATCGAGGGTGAATTCGGGGACGACTGGTGTATGACGACAGGAACGGTCGCCGCATCATGCGCGCGGTAGGGTGCCTCGAGGTCGACGACGCCATTGGCGGGCTTCGGCAATGTGTCGCCGACAATGTCGCCGCGCAATTCGTTCCAGCTCCCCTCTGGCTGAAGAGGGTTGCTTTTTTCATGTGTATCGGCCGCCGCAAAACTTGCAAAAAACAGGAAATGCAATCCCAAAATGCTAATTGCTATTTTGGTAGTCTTGTTTTTAAGCAAGTATTCTCGATCTCTTGTCATTTTACCGGTCTCACTTGTCGACCCACCAAACTGTTCTCCGCGCGTTGCTGCCTGCCATCCAGCGGAAAAAAGACGTGCACACTTTTCACCATTTCCGATTTCGCGGAAATATTAGCATCTTTGCGGTGTCACCGAAATTGATCCTTTGGGATGTATTGCGGCGTGCTTTGTCAGTTGAAAGACTGGTTGGAGCCGATCAAGAGGTCGGACATCACGGGCAAGAGGCAGGACAGATGTACGAAATCCTGATCAGCTTGTGCCTTATGGAAGATCCGGGCGTTTGCCGGCAGCAACTTCTCGCCGGCTATGAAACGCCCTCCGAACAAGAGTGTCTTGAGCGCAAACGAAACCTGGATGCCGCTGCCATTGCGTTGGACGGTTCAGGATATCTGGCGTCCGGCGCGGTGTGCCGGCTCGCTCCTGCTGGTTTGCCTGTGCAGGAAATTGCAGACGGCATTTATGTGCATACGGGAGAAGTCTCAGAGCCGGGTTCCGCCAACAGGGGGGACATCGCTAATCTCGGTTTTGTTGTGGGCGAAAGATCCATCGCGGTTATCGATGCTGGGGGATCACGGGCCGTTGGGGAAGCACTCTACAGGGCAATCCGTTCTGTCAGTTCGTTGCCGATTTCACATCTCGTATTGACGCATGTTCACCCGGACCATCTTTTCGGCGCCTCAGTCTTCGCTGATGCCGGGGCCAAGGTCATCGGCCATCCAAATCTGGAAAGAGCCCTCAGGGACAGGGAAGAAGCCTATTTGCTGACATTCGAAGCGGAAGTCGGCCGGGCCGGGTTTCTGGGAACCGATACGGATTTTTCGGTGTCAGTCGAGAGCGAAATCGACCTCGGCGGGCGCGTCCTTGAATTGATGTCCTGGCCGGTTGCCCATTCGACAAGTGATCTCACCGTCTGGGACGCTTCGACGGAGACGTTTTTTGCCGGTGATCTTGTGTTCGACCGTCATGTTCCGGTTCTCGACGGATCGTTGAGCGGTTGGTTGCAGGCTCTTGATCGAATTGTGGAAATCGGTCCGGAAAAAATCGTTCCGGGTCATGGCGCTCCCGTTATGTCAACAGCAAACGCGATCGCACCGGTCCGCACATATCTCAAGCAGCTTGAAATGGATACACGCACGGCTCTGGACGACGGCAAACGCATGAGCGATGCGGTTCCGGTCATTGGCCTTTCGCAACAGTCCGAATGGGAACTTTTCGATGTCTACAACGCGCGAAACGCGACCGTCGCCTATACCGAGCTTGAATGGGAATAACATGCAAGTCCGTAGCCGAGGTGATGGACCCATAAATGGGGCCGTAATGGTTTGAGGCGGCTTGCTTCTCGTCAAGGCGCGGAAGCGCAGGAAATGTGGCTCATATTCAAGCCTTTCGCAACGCCGAGGAGGAGCAAGCCGGTCAAATCCGAAGGACATGGAAATGGTGTCACCCCGCGGCGTCAGCGTGCGTGACCGGGCAGGAAGCCCGCTCCGCACACCCTTCCTAACGGGATTTCGCCATTTCGCATGCCATTTCAGTCTCATTTATGGGTCCATCACCTAGTGCGGTGAATCTGAAGTTCGTTTGAAGACCGCTGCAAAATGAGTCGAACTTCAGAATCAGGTGACTAGCGCGCATGTTTCAGAAGCAGCTGAGCAATGGCGTAAAGACGTTTTTCGATAAGGACCGGTGTTTCGCAAACGTAGGTCAGTGACCTGGCCCGGTCGCGAAAGACGCGCTCGTCCCAATCCAACTGCTCTTCCAGGCGGTCAATCCTGTCGTAGTCCGGGTTTCCGGCGTCCATCAGTACCCGCATTTCAGACCGCCTGGCTTTAATTCTTTCGGAGAGCGCAATCTGTTTCAGCGAATATCGCTCAATGCCGGCAATGACATCGCGGCGGGTGTCTCCAAGCGTCTCGAAAACATCGGCAAAGACTAAAAACATGATGTCCGCATCCGCAGGGTCCGCGTTTTCGACAAACGAGAGAACGGCTTCTTCCGCTTCCTGAAGCGGGATTCGGCGCAATGACAGGATCAAGACCAGATCCCGCGCCTCTCCGGTGACAGAGCGGTTTGTTTCAATATCAAAGCCTTGCGGAAGAGGTTCGGTCCACATGATGCCCAAGGACAGCATCTCGACCTTTCGCTGTTGACACGGCCAGGTGGGATCGTTGAATGCGGCGGCATTCACGCCTGATCCGCCCCATGTCACTGCAAGTAGTGTCACAATAAAGAATGCCGATAATTTCATTCTATTTTTCATATTCACCACCTTCAATCGTAATAATTTTAGCGAACAGAGCCATTTTGTCTATGGATTGAAATACACACTAAGGTCGCAATTGTCTCAAATGGGTGCGGGAATATAGTCCCTGTAACAGTCGGGTATTCCAATATTGCCGACGCGGAGACTATGTATGGAAACTCGTGCAGCAGTTGCAGTTGCCGCGGGGAGCCCGCTTGAGGTGACCACGGTCAATCTTGAGGGTCCGCGTGCCTTTGAGGTTCTTGTTGAGGTGAAGGCGACGGGTATCTGCCACACGGACGAGTTCACGCTGTCCGGTGCTGATCCGGAAGGACTGTTTCCGGCGATCCTGGGCCACGAGGGTGCCGGTGTCGTTGTGGAGGTGGGGCCGGGGGTGACCACGCTGAAGCCTGGCGACCATGTCATTCCGCTCTACACGCCCGAGTGCCGCAACTGCGAATACTGTCTGAACCCGAAGACCAATCTGTGTCAGGCGATCCGCTCCACCCAGGGGCAGGGGCTGATGCCGGACGGTTCGTCCCGTTTCACCACGCTCGATGGCGATCCGATCCTGCATTACATGGGTACCTCGACCTTTGCCAACTACACGGTTGTTCCGGAGATCGCGCTCGCCAAGATCCGTCCCGACGCACCGTTTGACAAGGTCTGCTACATCGGCTGCGGCGTGACCACCGGCATTGGCGCGGTCATCAACACGGCCAAGGTGGAAGAGGGATCGCGGGCGATCGTCTTCGGCCTTGGCGGCATCGGTCTCAACGTGATCCAGGGCCTGCGCCTTGCCGGTGCGGACCAGATTGTGGGTGTGGACCTGAACCCGGCCAAGGTGGAGTTGGCGACCCGTTTCGGGATGACGGATTTTGTCAACCCGTCCGAGGTCGAGGGCGACCTTGTGCCTTATCTTGTTGACCTGACCAGCGGCGGTGCGGACTACACCTTCGATGCGACGGGCAATGTGAGCGTCATGCGGGGGGCGCTTGAATCGGCCCACAAGGGCTGGGGCGAAAGCATCATCATCGGTGTGGCACCGGCGGGTGCGGAAATCGCAACGCGTCCGTTCCAGCTGGTGACGGGCCGCTCCTGGCGCGGCACGGCCTTTGGCGGTGCCCGCGGGCGTACGGACGTGCCCAGGATCGTCGACTGGTACATGGACGGCAAGATCGAGATCGATCCGATGATCACCCACACCATGCCGCTCGAAGACATCAACAAGGGCTTCGATCTCATGCATGCAGGCGAATCCATCCGGTCCGTCGTTCTTTTTTAGGTAGCCAAGCAATGGAAACCCTGGCGGAAAGCAAATGTTTTGGCGGTGTGCAGACAGTCTACAAGCACCAGTCTGCCACCTGTCGCTGCCTGATGACGTTTGCAATCTTCCTGCCGCCTCAGGCGGCGGACGGATTGGTGCCCTGCATTTGGTACCTGTCCGGTCTGACCTGTACCCACGAAAACGCGATGACCAAGGCAGGGTTACAGGCGCACGCTGCCAAACACGGCGTCGCGCTGATCTTTCCCGACACGAGCCCGCGCGGTGAAGATGTGGCCGATGATGAAGCCTACGATCTCGGTCAGGGGGCCGGTTTCTACGTCAACGCCACCAAGTCGCCCTGGAACACCCATTTCAGGATGTACGACTATGTCGTCAAGGAATTGCGGGAACTCGCCCAGCTATCGTTTCCGTTGAGCGAAAGCCACGGGATCACGGGTCATTCAATGGGCGGTCACGGTGCATTGACGATCGCACTGCGCAATCCCGGGCTTTACCAGTCCGTGTCCGCCTTCGCTCCAATCACCAATCCGACCCAGTCGGCATGGGGCCGCAAACAGCTGACAGCCTACCTGGGAGACGACGAGGCCGCGTGGGCGGACTACGACGCCACGATCCTGCTGCGCGAACGGGGCTGGAATGGTGACATTCTGATTGATCAGGGTGCGGACGACCAGTTCGTCAATCTTCTCAGACCGCAGGCATTTGCCGGTGTCGTGACTGAAACCTGTCAGCCTGCCGTGATCCGGATGCAGAAACGGTACGACCACTCCTACTTCTTCGTTTCAACGTTCGCGGGTGACCACATCGCGTGGCATGCAGAACGGCTCAGGAGCAAGTCCCCGGAACACGCAAACGGGAAGGGGGCTCCATGAGAGTACCGGTCCCATCACGACGGAACCTGTTTCTTTGCGCCCTGTCTTTCCTCTGGTTTGCGCACCCGTCCGCCGCCTCCGAAACAGGCGATCCGGTCAGGGGTGAGAAGGTTTTTCGAAAGTGCAAGGCCTGTCATTCGGTTGGAGCGGATGCAGCCGTGAAGACAGGGCCGGTCCTGAACGGAATGGTTGGAGGAGCCGCGGCCGCGCAGCCGGACTTCAGCTATTCCAAGGCGCTGCGGGAGGTCGCGGATCGGGACCAACTGGTCTGGACCGTCGACAATCTGGACATCTTTCCGACCAAACCGAAGGAATTTCTGCCCGGCACGAAAATGAGCTTTGCGGGGCTTCGCAAGGAAAAAGACCGGCAGGACATCGTCGCCTTTCTGGCGACGTTCGAAGAAGAGGGAGGAAACTGAGACAAACAGTGAAACAGACGGCCTGTTTGAACGCCGGATTGGGCCCGGGCGCATGCAGTCGCGCATCCCGGTTGCCCCCTATGGCCATCAACCCAGGCCCGACGCTTGAAACGCCCCAGTCTCGTTACGGGAGGAAGACATGAGACACATACTCATTTCCGCAGCTGTCCTGGCCTTGGGAGCCGGAACAGCCTACGCGGATGCAAATCTGCAAAAAATGATGGACGATCCGAACCAGTGGGTCATTCAAACCGGTGATTACAAAAACCAGCGGTTTTCCAAACTTGATCAGATCAACAAGGACAACGTCAAGGATCTCCAGGTTGCCTGGACCTTTTCCACCGGCGTGCTGCGCGGCCATGAAGGGTCTCCGCTTGTCATCGACAACGTCATGTATGTGCATACACCCTTCCCGAACACGGTTTATGCGCTCGACCTCGACAATGACGGCAAGATCATCTGGAAGTATGAGCCGAAGCAGAATGCCGACGTCATAGCGGTGATGTGCTGTGACACGGTCTATCGCGGCGTTGCCTATGCTGACGGAAAGATCTTCCTTCACCAGGCCGACACGAAACTGGTCGCACTCGACTCCAAGACTGGTGAGGAGGTCTGGAGCGTCGTCAACGGTGATCCGGCAGTCGGCGAAACCAACACCGCCACCGTGATGCCCGTGAAGGACAAGGTTCTTGTCGGGATTTCCGGCGGTGAATTCGGCGTTCGCGGATCCGTGACAGCCTACAACACCAAGGACGGTTCTCTCGCCTGGCGGGCTTATTCCATGGGTCCCGACAGCGACATTCTGGTGGATCCCGAAAAGACCACGCATCTGGGGAAACCGGTTGGCAAGGACTCAGGTCTCAATACCTGGGAAGGTGATCAGTGGAAGATCGGAGGCGGAACCACCTGGGGATGGTATTCCTATGATCCCGAAGAAAACCTGATGTACTACGGGACCGGCAACCCCTCGACCTGGAACCCGGCCCAGCGTCCCGGTGACAACCGCTGGTCCATGACGATCATGGCCCGCGATGTCGACACCGGCGTTGCACGCTGGTTTTACCAGATGACGCCGCATGACGAATGGGACTACGACGGCGTCAACGAGATGATCCTGACCGAGCAGGAATTCGGTGGCGAAACACGCAAGCTGCTGACCCACTTCGACAGGAACGGTTTCGGTTACACGCTCGACCGCGTGACCGGCGAGCTTCTGGTTGCCGAAAAATTCGATCCCAAGGTCAACTGGGCGACGGAAGTGGTGATGGATCCGAACTCCGACCAATACGGCCGGCCGCAGGTGGTTTCGCAATACTCGACCAGACAAAACGGCGAGGATGTCAACACCACAGGCGTTTGTCCGGCTGCGCTTGGATCGAAGGACCAGCAACCGGCCTCGTTCTCACCCGAAACGGGCCTGTTCTATGTGCCAACAAACCATGTCTGCATGGATTACGAGCCGTTCCGCGTCAGCTACACGGCTGGGCAACCCTATGTCGGCGCAACACTGTCCATGTATCCGGCAGGCGACAGCCACGGCGGCATGGGCAACTTCATTGCGTGGGACAATGAAAAGGGCGAGATCGTCTGGTCCATTCCTGAGCAGTTCTCGGTATGGTCCGGCGCCTTGGCGACGTCCGGAGACATTGTCTTCTACGGCACGCTCGAAGGTTATCTGAAGGCTGTCGATGCAAAGACCGGCGAAGAGCTTTACAAGTTCAAGACACCGTCCGGCATCATCGGCAACGTCATGACCTATACGCATAACGGCAAGCAGTACGTTGCCGTGTTGTCCGGCATCGGTGGCTGGGCAGGCATCGGGCTTGCAGCCGGACTGACCAACCCGAACGAAGGACTGGGCGCTGTCGGCGGTTATGCGGCATTGAGCGACTATACAGCCCTCGGCGGTCAGCTCACGGTCTTCGCCCTTCCGAATTGAACGGCATCCCTGAGAAAATGACCGGCGCGGCGTTCCGCGCCGGTCTTCGCCGAATTCAAGTGAACCGAAGCCGGAACACGGTCTCCAGGGTACGGACTCATAAATAAATGAAGTCGATTTGGTTTGGATCACTTTGACCAACTGCGGGAAGCGAAAGCGCTGGACATGTGGTTCATTTTCAAGCCTTTCGCGACGTGGCAGATGGCCAAGTCGGCCAAACCCAAAGGACGGCAAAATGGCTGTACCCTGGCCGAACCAAAATGTAACCGGCGAGACGGACCCAAAGGACAATTGATGCGCTCAAACAGTCTTGCCAGCATTTCGGCAGCCGCGATCTTTTTCTTGACGACGGCAGCTGTCGCGACCGGAGAGGAAACCTTCGACGAAGCCCTGGTTGCCGTCGCCTATGAAGAGGGTGGCCGGTACTTCACGGACGACGACATCCCGACTTACAAGATCCAGGAAGACGGAACCGTCGACTGGCTGACTTATTCGGGTTTTCGCCGCTATCACTCCGAGTGCCATGTCTGCCACGGACCCGAAGGCGAGGGGTCGACCTACGCGCCGGCCCTGAAGGTGTCCGCCATAGAGATGGACTACTATGACTTTGTCGATGTGGTCACGAACGGACGGAAAAAAGTGAATGCCTCCGCAAATTCGGTCATGCCCGCGTTCGGCACCAATCCGAATGTGATGTGCTATCTGGACGACATCTATGTCTACCTGAAAGCACGGGGCACAGACGTGGTTGCACGCGGCCGTCCGAGTAAAAAGGAAGCAAAGTCAGATGATATCCGTGAGCAGGAAAATGCCTGCCTCGGTTAGCAGGCAATGGTGGGAAGGCAACCGTGAGCGGCACAACATGGCCGGCCATCCTGGTGCCAGGCGGCGGACAGCATGGCTTGCACCCGCTTTGCTGATGGCCCTGTTTGCTGCGGCCACAGGCTTGTTTCCCGGTGACGTGAGCCGTGCCGTTGCGCAAACGTCGGATCTCGTGTCCAGGTCCGAGTTCCGCGTGTGCGCCGATCCCGCGAACCTTCCCTTGTCGGACGACACCCTGTCCGGCTACGAAAACCGACTGGCGGAACTGTTTGCCGAAAAGCTCGAGCGCCCCGTCGCCTATACCTGGTTCCCTATGGCCACCGGTTTCGTGCGCAATACGCTAAGAGCAAACCGTTGCGACGTGATCATCGGCTACGCGCAAGGGCATGAACTGGTTCTGAACACGAACCACTACATGACATCAGCCTATTCGCTGATTGTACCGAGACAGGGCAGTCTTTCAGGCGTCAATACGCTTTCCGACACTGCCCTGAAAGGAAAGCGGCTGGGTATCGTGGCAGGCTCGCCGCCGGCGTCACATCTCGTGCGGAACGGTCTGATCGCGAAGGCAAAACCCTATGCCCTGTTTGTCGACCGGCGGGTCGAGTCGCCCGCTATCGACATGCTGAAGGACTTGCGGGCAGGCGATATTGATGCAGCTGTTCTTTGGGGGCCTATCGGCGGGCCTCTTGTAAAGACGGAATTCAAGGAGTTTCAGGTCACACCACTCTTGCAGGAAGATCACCCGCCGCGGCTGTTTTTCCGCATTACGATGGGCGTCAGGCCGGGTGAGAAGGTCTGGCAACGTAAACTCAACTCGCTCATCCGCAGAAACCGGAGTGAAATCAACTCCATTCTTCTGGACGCCGGCGTACCGCTCCTCGATGACATGGGCACGGAAACCCTGAAGGAGCAATGACATGGTTTCCACGAATGTTCGAAGACAGATGGCCGATGCGCCGGTTTACGTGACCGCATTTGTCCTGACGCTGCTCGTGACCCCGCTCTCGGCGCAGGGCGTTCCGGAACCGGAGGAGTATCGCGGCAAACCCTACCGGGCGCCGGTGCCGGACACATTGGCTGGCGCTACGGTTTTGACGACGGAGACGGCACACCGGATCTGGGAGACCCGGTCGGCGCATTTCATCGACGTGTTGCCTCGGTTGCCCAAGCCTGACAAGCTCCCTGAAGGAACCGTTTGGCGCGACAAGCCCAGAGACAGCATCCCCGGCAGCATCTGGTTGCCGAATGTCGGTTATCAGTCCATCCCGGAAATTGACGCGGACTATTTCAGGAAGGGACTGGAGAAGGTCACAGCTGGCGAGACATCTGATCCGGTGGTGATTTTTTGCCGCGCGGACTGCTGGATGTCCTGGAACGCGGCAAAGCGGGCGATTGAATTCGGCTACACGGACATCCATTGGTTTCCGGATGGCACCGATGGCTGGCGTGCGGCAGGCTACCAGTTGGAACGGGTTAAACCGGAGGCATACGCCGACTGAGCCTGTGTGGTTTTGACACGTTCGCGACATTTGGTTTTGGTCGCAGAAATCTGACACTTATTCGAAGGTGCGCCTTCCAATTCTCGGCTCAAGTCCGTTGAGCATTCGGTGAATATTCATGCGATGAAGTACAAAGACGTAAGTGGCACCAAGCACGACCAAGATACGGAAAGGAAGCGGTTCTGCGAACGCATTGACAAGTACGACGGCGGCTAAAGCTGCGACCAGTGAACTCAAGGAGACAATCCTGAAAGCAAATAGTGTGATGACGAAAGCGAAAGCTGTACCCAATCCAATAGGTATGGACATCGCGCATAAAACGCCGAGCCCTGTCGCAGCGGATTTTCCTCCACTGAACTTGAGCCAGATTGAGCGGCTGTGGCCAAGCAGGGCAGCAGAGCCTGCCAGTGCAATTAAAACATTTGCGTCTGTTGCAGTTGGTTGGGCACTTTCCCATATGGAAAGCAACAGTGGGCTCATCCGGTCAGCGATAAGTACCGCCGCAAATCCTTTAAGAAAATCAACGCAGAGAACGATGATTGCGGCCGAAGGACCGAGCGTGCGCAGCACGTTTGTCGCCCCTGTCGATCGCGAACCGTGTTCTCTAATGTCGATGTTCTCCTTGAGCCGACCCGCCAGATATCCAGTCGGAATGGATCCCAACAAGTAGCCAACCAATACTGCAAGGCAACAGTCCACCACCATCAACATTTTGTTTAATCCCAGGGCGTGAAGGTATGCCCGGTTTGTTCTGTTTCTGGAGTGTGAACCGGACTCTTCGTTGTTTGGACTACCGACTGGAGTGATATCCGATTTCAACACGGATTGCATTCAGCAAACCATTGCCGTTTATGCGCCCAAGACAAGCACGCCTAGTCCTGAAAAACCCCATTCTTCAGAATGTAGGTCATGCCGCGTTGCCATGAGCGATCGGTGTTCGATCTGACGTCGACGGCTTTGGCGCGCAGGGTTTCACCTGTGCGGACATCGCGCACGAAGAGGTTCATCGAGATTATCAGGTTCGAGATCTTGTGGACGGCTCCAACCACGACATAGTCGGCATCGAGAGCCCGGCCAAACCGGACATCGCAGCCGTAACACTGGCCAGGATTGGCAATGTTGGCAAGCTTGTCTTCAATCGGCGCAAGATCGACAAGCAACAGTCCTTTTTCCAGAAAAGACTGTTCGACCAGCCGTTCGATCAACGCCAGTCTCGCAGTTTCGTCCGCGCGCGCCCCGTTATAGGCACCTTCGGTGGACAGATCCACGAACCCGAGCCCCAGGAACGCGACCTTTGCGTCTGGCCGCAGGTCCCCGGCGGATGCTGCGGACACCGATATCATACACGCCAAGGCTGCAATGAACTGTTTCATCATGGCACCTTACGGCGTTAACAGTGCACGACAATCGATCCTAAAGTATCGATTTTGCTCCGAGACTATCTTTGGCAAAATTTGTCATCGCACGGATCGGACATGTTCATGACACGCTCATTGATTGTAGTCGCCGCTTGCTGCCTCGGTTTCGCGGCCGGTCTTTTCAATCCTGGAAGTAACAGTTCGGCCTGGGCACTGGACATCAACGTCGCTGTGCTTCGCGTCGACTACCCGGTCCTCGTACCCGTTTCCCGATTTGACAGAAAACCCGACAATCTCGGCTTTGCCGGAGCCCTGCTCGGAAATCAGGACAACGAGACGACCGGTTCGTTTCTAGGGCACAGTTTTACCTTTGAAACAGTGGCCACGTCACCGGAGCAACTGCAAGCGCACGCGGCGGGTCTGGTTGAAGACGGGTTCAGGATCATCGTCGTTCTGGGCCGGGGAGGCGACGTCCTGAGCGTGGCGGACGCGGCCGGTCCTGATGCACTTGTCCTTAACGCCGGAGCTCCGGAAATCGAACTGCGGAGCGAAAGCTGCCGCCCCAACCTGCTTCATGTAGCACCGAGCCGGGCCATGCTCGCCGACGCTCTCGCCCAGTTTCTTGTCTGGAAAAGATGGAACCGCTGGCTCTTGATTTCAGGGTCAAATCCGGATGATCAACGGCTTGCGGAGGCCTATCGGCGTTCAGCAACGAAGTTCGGCGCTGAAATCGTTGAGGAACGCGTCTTCGAGGATACCGGAGGCTCGCGCCGGTCCGACAGCGGACATGTGCTCGTGCAACGCCAGATCCCGGTCTTCACGCAGGAAACCAAGGAACACAGCGTCGTTGTGACCGCCGACGAAAGCGACGTCTTTGCACTTTATCTGCCGTTCCATGCCTGGACGCCGCGCCCGGTCGCCGGATCGGGAGGTCTGCGGCCCGTGAGCTTCCATGCCGCGCATGAGGCCTGGGGCGCGACGCAGTTCCAGAGACGGTTCGAAAAACAGAACGGCAGGTACGTACGGCCGGAAGACTACAATGTCTGGGTCGCTTTTCGGGTCATCGGAGAAGCTGTTGCCCGGTCTTCAAGTGACGACGCCACCGTTCTTCGGGAATACATCCTCAGCGACGCGTTCGAACTGGCAGCGTTCAAAGGCCAGAAGGTAACGTTTCGCGCCTGGAACGGCCAGCTTCGCCAACCCGTGCTTCTGACAGACAGCAAGATCACCGTCAGTGTATCGCCGCAGGAAGGCTTTCTGCACCACCGGTCTCCCCTGGACAGCCTGGGGATCGACGAAGCGGAAAGCGGCTGTTCGGCCTTCGGCAACTGATGCCAATGGAGGAATGAAACGATGAGTATGATCCCGCCAAGGGTCGCGCGGTACGGCCTGATCGCCGCTTTGTTCCTTTTTGCGCAACCGGTGTTTTCGGTTTTTCCCGCATTTGCCAACAAGATCTATGTCAGCAACGAAAAGGGAAACACGGTCACCGTCATCGACAGCGAGACCTGGGAGCAGATTGCCGAGTTTCCGGCCGGCAACCGGCCAAGAGGTATCGGCATCAGTCCGGACGGAGAACACCTTTACGTCTGCGCATCCGACGATGACACGATCAAGGTATTCGATGCACACACATACGCATTCTTGTGGTCCCTGCCGTCGGGACCGGATCCCGAACTCTTCGTGATCAGCCCGGACGGGAGCAAACTCTACGTGTCCAACGAGGACGACAATCTCGTAACGGTGGTTGACACGGAGATGAAGACGATCGTGGCGGAGGTGCCGGTTGGCGTCGAACCGGAAGGTATGGCGATCAGCCCGGATGTCCGCTTTGTGGTCAACACGTCGGAAACGACGAACATGGCCCATTTCATTGCCACCGAAGACTACAAGATCAAGCACAACATCCTGGTGGATCAGCGCCCGCGTTACGCGCGCTTTACCAGTGACGGCAGAACACTTTACGTCAGCTCGGAAATTGGAGGCACGGTTTCCGTCATAGACATGCTTGGCGAAACCGGTCCGGAACTCACCGGGAAGATCGGTTTTGAGGTCTCGGGCGTTCAGCCGGAATGGCTTCAGCCGGTCGGCATGAGGATCACGTCGGACAACAAATGGCTGTTTGTGGCACTGGGACCTGCGAACCGGGTGGCTGTCATCGACACCGGCACCAACGAGGTTGTTCGCTACGTGCTTGTCGGACAGCGGGTCTGGCAACTCGCATTCACCCCCGATGAAAAATACCTGCTGACCACGAACGGCAATTCCAACGACATTACCGTCATCGACGTCGCCAAACAGGAGGCGGTGAAGTCCATTCAGGTCGGGCAGCAGCCATGGGGCGTAGTGGTTGCGCCCGATTGACCGGACAGGTCAGGCAGGCCGATACGGGGAGGACACAATGCTACGAATACAAACGGTTGCCGACACACGCCGATCACGGAACAGCGGGCACGCGTTTGCGCCGTTCCTTGTAAATCTTGTCCTTGCCTTCGTCGCCTGTGCGGTCTGCGTCACACTCGCAGGTGCAGCGATTGCCTCGGATCGGCCGGTGCTCCGCGCGGCCGTTCTCAAGATCGGTACGGTCAACTGGGAACTGGATACGATCAAACGCAACAGCTTCGACACCGAATTGGGTTTTGAGCTGCTTGTCCGGCCATTTGCGGACAATGGCGCGACGCGTGTCGCACTAGAGGGCGGCGAGGCGGATGTCGCCGTTGCCGACTGGATCTGGGTTGCCCGTCAGCGCGCCGCGGGCAAGGACTATGTTTTCATCCCTTATTCCAAGGCCGTGGGCGGACTTGTCGTGCCGGAAGACAGCACCGCGCGCACTCTAGCGGATCTCAAGGGACAAAAGATCGGCATAGCGGGCGGACCCGTCGACAAGAGCTGGCTGATCCTGCAGGCCTACGCTCAAAATGAATACGGCTTCGATCTTGCGGAGGAAACCGAGCAGGTTTTCGGCGCGCCGCCACTCATTTTCAAGACCGCTTTGCAGGGTGAAACGGCGGGCGCGATCAATTTCTGGCATTTCCTCGCCAAGATGAAAGCTTCCGGTATGCGGGAATTGATTTCGGTCGAAACAGCCGCGACTTCGCTCGGATTGGATCCTGACATCCCGCTGTTGGGATACGTGCTGAAGGAAAGCTATATCGAAGAGAACCCATCGGTCGCGGCCGCGTTCTACACCGCGTCCCGAAGGGCCAAGGATCTGCTCGCCAGGGATGACGCGGCCTGGGAACCGCTGCGGCCGCGCATGAATGCAAAAACAGACGCGCAGTTTGAAAGCCTGCGCCGCGATTTCCGTGCCGGCATACCGGCACCGGGAAATGTCAGCGAAGACAGCGCCGCAACATTCTTCCTGCTTATGGCGCGCCTCGGAGGAGAAAAGCTCGTTGGGACCACGAGCGAACTTCCTGCCGGGCTTTTCGTAGACCTCGAGTAGTTCAAGGTGCCGGTCTCGATCATCCGACTTGTGTCCCTGGCCGTCTTCCTGACGGCCTGGGGTTTGCTGGCGAAGATCGGCAACGATCCAACGGTTCTTCCGTCTCCGGCCGACCTGATTGCGCCGCTCTATCACGAGGCGGCAACGGGCGAGTTGTTCGAACACATGGGCGCAACGATCCTGCGGGTGATCGCTGCTTTCTGCATCGCCATGACGGCGGGCACGTGCCTGGGACTGATCATGGGAACTTATCCGCAGATCGATCGTTGGCTCGACCCCTGGCTTGTCGTCTTCCTGAACCTGCCGGCCCTTGTCCTGATCGTGTTGTGTTACCTCTGGATCGGTCTGACCGACGTCGCAGCCGTCGCGGCGGTTGCGCTCAACAAAATACCCGGGGTTGCGACTGTTCTTCGCGAAGGGGCGCGGGCACTCGATCCGGATCTGAAGGACATGGCCCGGGTCTACCGGGTGCGGCGGGTGGCGGTATTGCGTCACTTCGTTCTGCCTCAGCTCGCACCTTACATCGCAGGTTCTGCCCGCTCCGGGCTGGCGGTTATCTGGAAAGTGGTTCTCGTTGTTGAATTCCTTGGCCGATCCAACGGGATCGGGTTTCGGATCCATCTGTATTTCCAGTTGTTCGATGTGGCGATGGTTCTGGTTTATTCGCTCAGCTTCATTGTCTTCATGCTCGCTGTCGAATGGCTTCTGGTGCAGCCCACAGAAGCCAGGGTGAGAGCCTGGAGGCAGGCATGATCACCGTCGACATAAAGACCAAGAACTTCGGCGCGAACCCAATTTTGAAAGATGTGTCCTTCGAAGTGTCCCAGGGCGAATGTATGGCCATTCTCGGAAAGTCCGGAATTGGCAAATCGACATTGCTGCGCCTCGTCGCCGGCCTGGATCCGGGCTTCGAGGGGACAGTCCGCCGGCCTGATCGGATGGCGTTTGTTTTTCAGGAACCGACGCTTCTTTCCTGGCGGACGGCAATCGACAATATCCTGATCGTTCATCCCGAGCTGCAACGCGCCGCTGCTCTCAACATGCTGAAAAAAGTCGGACTTGGCGACAAGGCGGCTCGGTTTCCGCGGCAAATGTCTCTTGGGCAGCAGCGCCGTTTGTCGCTGGCGCGCGCCTTTGCCGGACGTCCGGAGCTTCTGATCCTGGACGAACCGTTCGCCTCGCTCGACAGAGCCACCGCATCAACAATGATCACCTTGACCCGCGAGCTGATCATGGAACACGCGCCGTCAACGTTGTTCGTCACCCACAGCGGAGAGGAAGCGGACCAGTTGGCCGACCGCACGCTGATACTCGCCGGTACACCGGCGACCGTCATGCGGAACGGAAATCTGCTTGATTATCAAAGGGAGAAAGCGTCATGAAGAAACTGTTCGGACTGTCTGTTGCACTCTGCATGCTGGCGGCACCTGCTGCCATCGCGCACGATTTCGGTTTCGCCGGAATTCTCGACAAATCGAACCGGGAGGAATTGCCGGAACTCATTCTGTCATCCGGAAAGCCGATTGCGGACGCACCGCTCATCCTGAAATCGGGTACGATGTACGAAATGGAAATCGTTTCGGATGGAAGCGCTGAGCTGGCTCTGGAAGGGCCCGGTTTCTTCCGCGCGATCTGGGTCAACGAGGTCGTGATCAACGGTCTCGAAGTCCGGCCGTTCGGACTTGAAAGTGTCGAGTTCGATGACGAGGGAACCATGGAAATCGAATTCCTGGCCATTAAGCCCGGCCGGTACTTCCTGCGTCAGCCCGGCTCGACAGGCGAAAATCAAAGGGTTGAAATCACGATCCAGTAGCGCTTGTCGACAGTGCATCAGACCACGCAAATGCCGTGTTCATGTTAGGCTGTTTGCGAAGATCCGGAAACAGAAGCTGTGCTTCCAACGGACCGGGATCTTTGCAAACAGTTACCAGGTAGGTAATGATGAACTCAGCGTAAAAGGACGGCGGTCAGAACAGGACGTTTCCTCTCTCGACGACCATACGATTGTCCAGGAAGACAGTCGGGTTCAGCAAAACGAGGTCGATGTGCACGTTGCATCTGACCGTGCCGCCATAATAAACATTATCCCCGATCGCGATGTGAACCTGGCCCTGCCGTTTCTTCACTTCCTGAAAAATCCCGTCCGGACGGGACGCAGGATTGAGACCGATGCCAAATTCCGCAATGTTGTCGGCCTGCGGAACCGTTGAGACTATTTCCCTGAGTTCTTGGGCCTGCGGACAATCTCCCGTGATCTCGACGACCTTTCCCATTTCGACACGGATCTTGATTGGAACCTCCGGTTTTCCAACGATCGCCGCAGGCCCATCGACAACAAATACGCCATGGGCCTGTCCCTCGACGGGACGAGAGGAGACTTCCCCGTCAGGCAGTCCTGCCATATACCCGGCTTCATGCACGTAGCCGCACTCGATGATCACATCGTCGAAAGCGATGGGCGCGCGTATATCGGTTCCTGCTTCGGATGTGATGCGCATCTCCCTGCTGTTCCGCCAGATCTCTGCCAGCGTGTCGCCGGATCGCTGTATGGAAGCATAGTCGGCCGTTGCCCCACCGGCGGTGAGCGTATCCAGGTCACGCATGGCCAGAGACATCACCCTGAGGCGTTTCGCCGCCAGCAATTCCTTCACCTTTGCCGCATAGACAGGTGCGCCGCTGGACTTGGTCAGGCCAATCAGGACATCGGCTCGCTCGAGGGCGCGTTCTATCATGGGGTTCATCTGGTTCTTGTTCGCAGCCGACCGCGAAGGTTGCAGCAAAACGGCATATTCGGCGCCTATGTTCCGCATCTCGCTCTGCAGCGCTGATACCATTTCCGAGGGACTGTCTTCGTCACACATGATGGCAACCAGTTCGTCTGCCCGGATCGCCATGAGTTCCCCCGCAATCTTGTTCGCGGCTTCCTCCGGCAACAGTTTCGTGTTGTCTGCCATCTTCTATGACTCCGCGGCCTGTAGGTTTTTTGCCGGCAAAATATCAGACACGCTCAATCGCGGCATGTACATGACGATGATGTTTGCTCCATCTTGCGAAAGCACTTCAACACGGTGCTCCAAGCCTTTGGGAATGAATATGAACTGACCAGCCTGCATTATAACACTGTCTTCGTTGCCAATGATTTTCAGCTCACCGGACAGCATGTAGACCATCTGATCGGACACCGAGTGGAAATGCGGGTCAGCGCCGCCTCCGTGACCGAGAAAGCCATGAATGACCTCGATATCCGAAGGGTTCTCGTGCCTTGGCCACAATCGGTGATTCAAGGTATTCGCATGTTTTGGAGGTGAAAACGGATACAATTGATCAGGATCCACAAGCAGATCGGCAAGTTTCATTTTCAAGTCGTGTCTGTTTGAAATGTCGTGATGTCAGATTTCTGACAGGCCACCCAAAACTAAGCCGAACGCAGTTCTCAAGTGTATCAATATTATCGAATGGGTTGTTCAGTTTTTCTGAATTTGGCGCAGGATTAGTCCGGCGCGATCGATTCAATCAGTGTTGAACGAAACACTTCGGCCGCCGGCGACAGGGATCTCCCCCTCACGGTCAGGATGCCGACTTCGCGCTTCAACTCCGGCTTGACGAGAGGAACGCAGACAATTGCAGAATTCACAGGACAGGCAGACCTGGGCAATGCGGAAACGCCAAACTGCTTCTCGACGAGGCCCCACAGTGTTCCCAACTGCGAGACCTCGTGCACAGGGGTGGGTATAAGGTCCGATATCGTGCTCGAGGATCTCAACTGCTGCCCGATATTGGTTTCAGAACTCAGGGAAATGTAGTTGTACTCGAAAAGATCTTTCCAGCAGACAGGTTTGGAGCTGGAGGCCAAGGGATGGCCCCTTGGACACAAAAGGCAATATTCTTCCTTGAACAATGGTTCGAAACTCAATTCCGGACTTCGCACGGGGCCCCCTGCGATTCCGAAATCCGCATCGTGATCAAGGACAAGATGTTCCACGCTTGATCCCGTGCCATCGCGGATAGCCACCTGTATATCAGGGTACTTTTCCTTGAAGCCAAGGATGGCCGACGGCAGGATGTTGATTGCGATGGAGGCAAGGCTCGCGATCTTTACGCGCCCCTTGCTAAGCTGACCCTGGCTCGACACTTCCTGGAAGGTCGTTTCCATTTCCTGCAGCCATCTCTGAATACGCGGATAAAGTTGCTCACCGATCATCGTGAGCTGCATATGACGTGTCGTGCGGTCAATCAGTCTGGTGGAAAGTATGTCCTCAAGCTGACTGATGTTCTGGCTGAGCGCAGAAGGCGAAATACACAATTCGTCCGCGGCATGCGCGAAACTTCCAAGCCGTGAAACACTTTCGAAGGCACGCAGGTGCCGGATCGTTGGATATATCATGATTGCTTCATAATAGCTCGAAAACTTTAATTTTACAAATTAATGCCGATTGACTGTAGTGCTCCCATGATGCTGATCAAGAATGCTACTCTTTACGCACCCGAATACCGCGGCCTTGCCGACATACTCGTGGTCGGCGAACAAGTTGTTCAGGTTTCGGCTCCAGGTGGGTCGTCTGCTTTGCCGAACACAAAAGAGATTGATGCCCGCGGCCGCGCGGTCTGTCCCGGATTCATAGACAACCATGTTCATGTCCTGGGCGGCGGCGGCGGCCTGGGGTTCCGCTCCCGCGTGCCTGAGCTTCAGACAAGTCAGTTGACCCGGGTTGGCACGACGACCGTCATCGGCATGCTTGGGTATGATCAGTCGACCAAGGACATGCGTGGGCTTCTCGGCAAAACGAAAGGGTTCATCGGCGACGGTATCTCGGCGTTTGCACTGACGGGCGCGACATTGAGGCATCCGGTTCCGACGCTCACCGGGGATCTGTGCGACGATATTGCCTTTATCGATTCCATTATCGGTGTCGGGGAAATTTCGATTTCCGAGCTAGGCTACGGATATGACAGTCTGGGACCGGGCGCGCAGTATATCGCCGAAACCCTGGTACAGGCCTTGCTGGTGGGGCGTCTTGCAGGGAAGGGCGGGATATTGTGCCTGCAGGTGCCGCCCTATTTCGAGCAATGCCTGAAACCGCTTTTTGAGATGCTCGACAAAAGCCACATGCCGATCGAGCAGATGGTTCCCTCTCACGTCAACCAGACCGATGGCTACATGGCGGACGCAATCACATGGGGCAATCGAGGCGGTTGGGTGGATGTTGGTGCAAATTACCGCCCGGACAATCACTATGCACGCTCGACCCAACCTGCCGAAGCCGTGACACAGCTCATAGAGGCAGGGGTTCCGCTGCAAAAGATCCTCATAAGTTCAGACGGCAACGGGGCGCCTCCCAAGGAGGAGAAGGGTGAAGCCGTGCCAACCCGCGCCAACTATGGACACGTCGGAAGCCTGCATATGGTTTGGCGGCAGTTGATCGAGCAGGATCGCCTCAAGCCGGAAGAGGCGCTGACCCTTGTCACAAGCAACGTGGCAACCGCATACCACCTTAAGAACAAGGGACGTGTTGACGTGGGAATGGATGCCGATCTGGTATTTTTTGACGAAAACTGGAATGTCGACACCGTCGTCGCGCGTGGCAAAGTCATGGTCGAAGATCGTAACATCGTGGTGCGGGGCATGTTTGAGACAACGATCCTCGAGGGTCTGAAGTAATCCGAACCGGCTTGAGAGGTCTTCCTTGTCGCTGAGCAACACAGCTGAAAAACTGGCACGCAAAGAGATTTCTTCCGCTGAAATCACGGAGGAATGTCTGGCAAAAATCGCCGAGTTGGACGGAAAGCTCGGCGCCTTTGTTTCTGTCTTTGAAAATGAAGCTCGTGATGCCGCGAAAGCCGCCGACGCACTGCGCTCAAAGGGTGTGGATGTCGGTCCCTTGCACGGAATTCCGGTCGCGGTGAAGGATCTGTTCCACGTCAGGGGACACGAAACGCGGGCAGGGACCCGGAGCCATTCGATACCGCCGGACTTGGGAACCGCCGCAGCGGTCCGGAAACTGACCGATGCCGGCATGATCGTGATCGGCAAAACGCACACGGACGAATTCGCCTACGGCGCCTGGGGAGTGAACAAGTTGTTCAGTTCTCCCTGGAACCCATATGACATGGACACGCACCGGGTTGCGGGAGGTTCCAGCAGCGGATCTGCGGTCGCTGTCAGCGCAGGACTTGTACCTTTCGCGCTCGGGTCGGATACAGGTGGCTCTGCGCGGGTGCCGGCATCCTTTTGCGGCTGTGTCGGCGTAAAGCCCTCGTTCGGACTGATAGACAGGAAAGGTATGGTTCCACTCAGTCCAAGCCTGGATGTCGTCGGATTTTTCGCCAACACGATTGGCGATGCGTCCTTGTTGTTTGACGAACTTGTGAGCGTGGAAAAAACCGGTGCCAGGGAGGAAAAAAGTGCGGACGTCAAACGAAGAGGCGCGACGGTTCACAGCCTCGAAGGAGTGCGTATCGGTTTTCTTCCGTCTCGGTTCCTTCAGAACGTGAACAGCGACATCTTGCGGCTCTACGAAACGTCGCTGGATGCACTGAAGTCGTCCGGAGCAACACTATCAGAGTTTCGGCCGCCGCGTCCGTTCAGCGCCTATCTCACCGATACGGTCAGCCTCGTCAGCGCTGAAATCTACACCACCTTTGGGCAATTGGCGGAGAGGCTTGATAGTAAAATGCAGCCCTTCATTCGCGAGCGTATCCTCGATGGCAAGGTAGTATCCGCCTCTCAATACTCGGTCCTGTTGAACCGCCGCAATGATGCCGTTGCGGAAATGCGCCTTGCAATCGACGGATTTGATGCACTCGTGACCCCAACATGCGCTGAAGCTGCGATACCGGTTGCCGAGGTCGACTTGACCGCTCCGGCAACACCTTACGCCCGGTTTGTGAATTATCTCGACCTTGCCGGATTGTCCGTGCCTTGCGGATTGACGCGTGCCGGTCTGCCTGCCGGGGTGCAGGTCGTCGTCAAGCGTTTTGAGGATCGAAAGATGTTTGAAGTCGGCGCGTGCATCGAGAGCGCCCTGGGCGTACTGCAACCCTCAGCCCTCGGGAACATGTGGCGCTGCTTGCTTCAATCTCGCGGAAACCGTTTCCTCCAGCCATCCTAGCCGCATTTCCGGTACCGAACTGATCAGCAATTTCGTGTAGGGGTGTTGCGGTCGTTTCAAAATTTGCCGGGTCGGACCATTTTCAACAATCTGCCCTTTATTCATGACCACGACGTCGCTGGCCAGAGAGGCGACGGTAGACAGGTCATGACTGATGAAAACAATGGAAACACCGATTTCCCGCTGAAGTCGCTTGAGCAGCGCGATGACATTTCCGCCGACAATCGTATCCAGTGCCGAAGTGACTTCGTCGCACAGAATGATTTCCGGATCCGCTGCCAGCGAGCGAGCCAGGTTCACACGTTGTTTCTGGCCACCCGAGAGAGCGTCTGGATACCGGCTTGCGAACTCCGGGGTCAGATCAACCAGCTGCAGCAGTTCGTTCACGCGCGATCGTTTTTTCTTGCCCTTGAGGCCGAGATAGAACTCCAGAGGCCGGCCAATAATGTCGCCGACCCGTTGCCGCGGATTGAGCGCGGTGTCTGCCATCTGATAAACAAACTGGACTCTTCTCAACTGGTCGATGGAACGCCGCCGATAGGACGGTTCGATTTCGCGGCCATTGAGGAGAAGAGATCCTTCCGAGGGTGGAAGCAGGCCGGCATAGACCCGCGCCAGTGTCGATTTCCCGCTTCCCGATTCACCGATGACCCCGACAGTCGACCGCTTTGGAACCGTGAAGTTGATGTTGTCCAGAACGTTGACGGCAGGCTTGCCGTTCCAGGTCTTGCCATATCCGGCAGAGACATCGAGCATGGTGGCAACGTCTTCTTTTTTCTCGTTCGCACGTTGAGTGTCTTCTGCGGCGGCATCTGCATTCCAGGGGTTTGCGGCCGCCATAAGCCGCCTTGTGTAGCTATGCTTGGGGTTGTTGATGATGGCTTCGGCCGGGCCTCTTTCCATCACCTCTCCACCGTAAAGAACCACGATATAGTCTGCGATCTGCGCAACGACAGCGAGGTCATGACTGACATAGATTGCAGCGGCGCCTTCTTCGTGAATAACCTTCTTGAACGCCTTGAGAACTTCAATCTGGGTTGTGACATCGAGTGCGGTTGTCGGCTCGTCCAGAACGAGCAGATCCGGCTTGCCGCAAAGCGCCATTGCCGCCATCAGCCGCTGCAGTTGACCTCCTGAAACCTGGTGCGGATAGCGGTCTCCGATCGTCTCCGGATTTGGCAGGTCGAGCGATTTGTAGAGTTCCAGGGCTCTTGCGTCGGCCTCTTTTCGGGACATCAGGTTGCGCGTCACCGAAGCTTCGACAACCTGCTCATTGATCTTGATGGACGGATTGAACGTCGCAGCAGCACTTTGCGCGAGGTACGCGACCTTCCGTCCTCTCAACGGGCGCAATTCACTGGTGGATTTTTGGCAAAGGTCGTCTCCGAGCAGACGCGCCTGGCCGCCTGAAAACTTCAAGCCAGGCTTGCAGTAGCCGAGCGAAGACAGGGAGATCGTCGTCTTCCCGGACCCGGATTCTCCGATGAGCGCAACAACCTTGCCCTTCGGGACCTGAAAATCCACGCCCTTGACGATTTCCAGTTCGCTTCCGTCTGATTGCGGCGCGCTAACACGAAGTTTCTGTGCTTCGAAAACAATTTCGGTCGACATGGTCTAGATACGCCCGGAGAGTTTGCCGCCCGCGAAGGCTGATATGTCGTCTACTATGAGGTTGATCCCGATCGTCAGCGTCGCAATCGCAACCGCAGGTGCGACGACCGGAAACAGGGATCCCTCATATGATTGGAACGCACCAAGGTTCTCGCGCACCATCGACCCCCAGTCTGCGCGCGGAGGCTGCACGCCAAGCCCGAGGAAACTGAGGCTGGAAACAAACAGGATCACGTAAATCAGGCGCAGGCCGAAATCGGAGATAAGCGGCATCGCGGCATTGGGCCAAATTTCCCGCACAACCAGCCACCAGGTATTCTCTCCGCGCAACTTGGCAGCCTCGACAAAATCCATAACCATGATTTCGACACCGAGCGCGCGCGCGAGGCGATAGACGACCGTGGCATAGACAAGACCTGCGGTGACGATGAGGATTGGAATGGATGACCCGACCGCAGCGACCACCACGAGCCCGAGCATGATCGTCGGCAGGCTCAGAAAGGCGTCGTTGATGCGACTGAGCACCATGTCGGTTTTGGGGCCGGCCACAGCTGCTCCGACCCCGAGGATGACGCCGACAAAATAGGCGAGCAAGGTTGCCGCGATAGAGATGCCGATGGTTCGGCTTGCGCCGTACATCAGCCGGCTGAGAATGTCGCGGTCACTGAAATCGGTTCCAAGCGGTGCTCCGGCCTTTGGGTGCTGGAATTCGCTGTAATCGTCGGGAAACGGGAGATCGTTTTCGCCGTAGGGCGCAAGCCACGGTCCAAAGATCGCAACCAGCAGCCAGAACGTCACCACCGTTGCTCCGACCCATCCGCTGAACGTCAGACGGAATTTTCTGCGTGGAGGACTGTCCTGCAATTCGGAAAACGGTGCTTCGTCGTCCTCCTGGGCAACGAAGTGCGTATCCATGTAGGTGTTTTCGTCTTTTTGGGTCACTTTGAGTACCTCAGCCGAGGATTTGACGCGATCGCGGCGATGTCGGCGATCAGCATCAGACAGACGTAAGCCGAGCAGAAAATCATTCCAACGGCCTGGACCACCACGAAGTCACGCGTTTGCACACCCTGCACGATCAGGGTCGCAAGTCCCGAATAGGCGAAGAAAATCTCAACGACGATCACACCGGTGACCAAGTAGGCAAGGTTCAGCGCCACCAGGTTCACGATCGGGCCGACAGCGTTCGGCAAGGCGTGTCTCAGGATGATCCTTTGCCGGGACAAACCCTTCAAGATGGCCATTTCGATGTAGGGTGAACTCATGACATTCAAGACGGCCGCCCGGGTCATCCGGACGAGTTGTGACGCAATAATCAGGCACATGACCCCGATCGGAAGCGCGAAATGTTTGATCAGTTCCCAGAAACCCAGTCCTTCGATACTGCCGATAACGACCGAATTTCCCACGCCGAGCCAGAAGACGAAGATCAGAACCAGGAGTGTCGCGGTGAAAAACTCCGGTGCTGCAACAAGGCTGACTGTCACGAGTGTCAGCAGCCGATCGTAGAGGCTTCCGGGAAACATGGCGGCAAGAATGCCGAAGGCGAGGGAAATGGGTACGCCGATCATGGCCGTCAGCAGGCTGACGAAAAGCGTATTCTTGTAGCGGTCGGCTATCAACTCGCTGACCGGCGCATCTCCGGCGAGCGAGTTTCCGAGGTCGCCCTGCAAAAAGGCGAAAAGCCAGTTCAGGTACTGTTCCCACAATGGCAGGTCGAGCCCCAGTCTGGCGCGTAATGCAGCAAGGTTTTCCGGAGTTGCCTCCTGGCCAAGGCGGATCTGAGCCGCGTCGCCGGGCAACACTTTGGTCCCGAGAAAAATGATGATCGACACCGCACAGATCGTGATGGTGCCGATCACAAGCCTCTTAAAAATCAGATACAACATGGGAGGCGGCCTTTGGGGTGAACCAGGTCAGTGTTTCGTCGAAGGCCGCTTGTCCAAGTTGCATTCGATGTCTCCTAGGCGTCGTCCCGCCACAGGAACGGTGGGCTTTCACAACCGCCGAAATTGTTCAGTGGCACATGCGTCCGGCCCTTCACGTGATCGGCGGCACCGTCGATGTAGTTTGTGTGCGCCGGGAAAATGCTGCCACCCGTCTCGTGAATGAGTGTCTGCATGTCGCAATACATCTGTTTGCGCTGCGCCGGATCGGTGACCGCCAGAACATCTACCAGAAGTTTGTCGAATTGCTCGTTCTTCCAGTAGGACTCGTTCCACTTGGCCGTCGAGGCGAAGGCAACGGACATCATGATGTTTGCGGTGGGACGCATGTTCCACTGGGTGGCACAGAACGGTGCGACTTTCCAGACCGAACTCCAGTACCCGTCGGTCGAAACTTTTTGCACGTCTATGTTCAGGCCGATTTTCTGCGCTTCGCGCTGAAGGAAGAGAGCCTGATCTACGGCGCCTGGCGTGACATCGGCCACGACAATCGGAACGGCCGTGTTTCCGACGCCGGACTTGTCGAAGTGGTACTTCGCCTTGTCGGGGTCCAGCATTCGTTGCGGAATGTCCGCGCAGTGATCGGGGTAGGCCGGGCCGATCGGCTGGTCGTTGCCGAGCGTGCCCTGTCCTTTCAGGACACCCTTCACGATCCGTTCGCGGTCCATGAGATACTGAATCGTCCGAATGAGATCGGTATTGTTGGAAACGGGCAGGTCACGACGCGCCGCGATCCCCATGAAAGCACCCGATTGCAGCGCCCAGATACCGACACCGTCCGTTGACTCGATTTTTCCGATCGTCCTCGGGTCGACGTTTGCCATCGCGTCGATCTCGCCTGAAAGGAGCGCGTTGAGACGGGCAACAGGGTCGGGGATTGCAAAATGCTCAAGCTCGTCCAGGTATCCTCCGTCTTCCCAGTAGTTGTCGAAGCGCGCACCGATACAACGGACGCCGGGCTTGAACTCCTTCACGGTGTAAGGGCCGGTACCAACCGGGTTTGCGAAGTCGGTCCAGCCGTCCGGTATGATCTTGAACTGGAAAGTACCGAGCGCGATCGCAAAGTCTGCATTCGGCGAATTCAGGATTGCGCGCACTTCGTAGTCGTTCACCTTCTCCCAACGGTCCACCATGCTGAACAGCGTCGCGCCGGTGGACGCGGAGTCGGTACCGACATGCCTGTTCATGGAATAGAGCACGTCATCGGCGGTCATCGTCTTGCCGTTGTGAAACTCCACGCCCTTACGGAGTTTGAACGTCCACTCGGTCGCATTTTCGTTCGTTGAAACCTCTTCTGCGAGTTCGGGCTTGTAACTCAGATCGTCCTGAAGCCGAACCAGAGACCCGTAGAACATCCGGCCGCGGAAGTAATCGATATTTGACTTGAAGGCGGCGGGATCAAGAGTGTCGCCGGGGCTATGAGCCTCGATCGCCATAACCAGCCTGCCACCCTTCTTCGGAGTTGCCGCGATTGCCTGTTTGGTGGATGCGAAGATCGAGCCTGCTGCCGCTGTCGTTGCACCGGCCGCAATCATCCATGCCAGGAACTCTCTCCTGGAAGCACCCCGCTTGATCATTTCCCTGACAGTCGCCTCGTCAGCCTGCGTCAGGTCAAGGCGGTTGGTATTCTTGTATTCGTTTTCCATTTGCTTGATCTCCGTGAGACTGCCTGAGGTACTGCTCCCAGCAAAACGCAGAAACTCGGATTAAAAAAATTAAAATTTCCGACGGATTATTCAGTCAAGCTAAAAAGAAAAGAAGTGCCCAAAGTTTAGACATCGGACTCTTGTTGAGTCCACGCCCATAACCACGTCGCTGCACATCAGGTAAGCAGTTTTCGGTGTGCCATATGCTGGGTATCCCGAAAGACAACAAACGGAATTTCACGGTGGCAACTGACAAAGCTGCACGACCATTCATTCGGCCGCGCCCTAGGTGACGGACCCATAAATGAGACTGAAATGGTTTGAGGCGGCTTGCTTCTCGTCAAGGCGCGGAAGCGCAGGAAATGTCCCTCATTTTCAAGCCTTTCGCAACGCCGAGGAGGAGCAAGCCGGTCAAATCCGAAGGACATGGAAATGGCGTCACCCCGTGGCGTCAGCGTGCTTGACCGGGCAGGAAGCCCGCTCCGCACACCCTTCCTAACGGGATTTGGCCATTTCGCATGCCATTTTAGTCTCATTTATGGGTCCATCACCTAGGCACAGGCTTTCATGCGTTCTTGACTGCTTCGCGTTTCGGACGGCAATTCGCCAAACTGTTTGCGATAGTAACTGGTGAACCTGCTCCAGTCCCAAAAGCCTTCTTCGGCCGCAATGTCACCTATGCTTCTGTCGAAATAGGCTCCATCTTGGATCTTCCTGCGCGCCCGGTTCAGTCTCAGGATGCGCGCATACATGACCGGCCCCATATCGATGAGTTCAGAGAACGCTTTTTCGATCGTGCGTCTGGATCCCAGATCTGCAACTTTGCGCGGATCTGTACCAGTGAGCGCATCATGACGCTGTAAAAGCAGGCGCCTTGCGGATTGAAAGTGGCTGAGCGCGCTTGGTCTCCGATAGGTTTCAAAGTCCTTGTGCGGCAACCATGAAAGTGTCAGGCCGGTCACAAGACCCAAGACAAGGTTGCTCTCGACCAAATGCAGTTTCTCAAGCCAAGGCTCTCGCTGCGAACATTCCAGAGCAAGTCTTCCGATGTCCCTCAAACGATTGGCAACCAGGTTGGATCTCAGAAATTCGCCATTCTTTTTCAGGCGCTTGATCCAGTCACAAATCTCGGGCATCGAATCCAGTTGCTGCAACAGAAACTGGTAGCTGACTTCAACTGTCAGTTGGATGCTCGAAGCCGGTGAAATCAAAACGCTCTTTGCGTTGGGTGGTTGCACCAACACCCAGTCTGTTTCATCAGTCATACCGTTGTAGGACAGCCGCGGACGGTTCTTGTCGGCGCAGACATTGAAAACCAGCATGTCCGAGCCACAAGACACTTCTTTTTCGACCACCTGATTGCAGCGTTCCAAACGAACGCAAAACCTTCCGACATCGGCTGAAAGAACTTTCCCTGCAAAACTGCCCGGACTCAATTGAGCAATCCTTGCGGTGTCGCCGTAGAAGGATTCGTACGGTTCGAAAGCAGTCTCTGTTGCAGTACTCAACAGGTCATGAAAGCACGTCGCGTGTTCCGCATCGCTCAGATAGCCGTGCATCTTGGATCTCCCTGGTCACAAGGTTCAAGAAAACAAAACTCAGAGGCCGTTTTTCCTTTCTGTCCGGTCGACATGTCCGGCATGCACATCGACCCACCAAACTTGCGGTTATTCCGCTGCAATCACCTCGGCGGCAACATTGTGGCAGGCGGTCTCCGTTCCGCCGACGTGACGCAGTTCGGGCGCGGATCGTTTGCACAGATCGGTGGCGATCGGACACCTGGGGTGGAACGTGCATCCGCTTGGCGGGTCGATCGGGTTCGGATAGGAGGTGCCGAGTTCAATATCAGGCACATCCGCGTCGGGTTCGGGTGTCAGCACGGATCCAAGCAGCGCCTTCGTGTATGGATGCCTGGGGTTGTCGAAGAGGGTGCGCGCATCCGCGATTTCGACCACCCGTCCCAGATACATCACCACCACGCGCGTCGCGATGTGTTCCACGACGGCCATGTCGTGCGTGATCAGCAGATAAGTGAGCTGCATCTGCTCCCGCAATTCCAGAAGCAGGTTCAGGATTTGTGCCTGGACCGAGACATCGAGGGCCGAAGTCGGTTCGTCGCAGACGACGATCTCGGGCTTGAGCACCAGTGCACGGGCAATCGCCACGCGCTGCCGCTGACCGCCTGACAACTGGTTGGGATAGTTGTGATAGAGCCGGCGTGGAATGCCGACCCGTTCCATGATCGCTTCGACTGTTTTCTGCTGTTCGGCCGGCGTTTCCGAGCCATGCAGTTGCAGCGGCCTGCGAATGATCTCGCCGATCGTTCTACGCGGGTTGAGCGAGGAGTAAGGATCTTGAAAGATCGATTGGACACGCCGGGACTTTTCAACATTCGAAAGGCCCGAAATGTCCTCGCCGTTGAGCGTGACGCTGCCGGAAGACGGGCTGCGAAGGCCGAGCAGCATGCGGGCAAGTGTCGATTTCCCGCACCCACTTTCCCCCACGACCGCAACGACTTCTCCCCGGTGAAGGTCGAGAGAAATACCGTCGACGGCGCGCAGCAGTTTCGGTTGCGAAAACATGTTGGGCTTGATCCGGAACACACATTCCGCGTTCTTCGCCGAGAGCACAGGCGTGCCTGACATGTCGACGTCTGTGCCATATCCAGATGGTGCGGAGCCCGTTTTGTCCCGTTCGGCCTGAAATGCCCGGATGGCCGTTTCCTCCGACAGAAGGCATCTGCTTTGGCGTCCGGGCGCTGTTTCATTCAGCGTGACGAGCGTTGAATGACAGTCCGCAAAAGCCCTGTTGCAACGGTTTGCAAATCGGCATCCTCTGAAATTGGTCTTGAGCGATGGCACGAGCCCGGGAATGGATCCCAGTTCCTCACCGGGATTGATCTCACCGGGGATCGGGATGCTTTCAAGGAGGCCTTGCGTGTAAGGATGAAGCGGCGCGCCGAAGACTTCGTCGACCTTGCCGGTTTCGACGATCTGTCCCGCATACATGACCGCGACCTTGTCGGACACACGGGCGACAACGCCGAGATCATGCGTGATGATGATCATCGCCATGTTCATTTCACGCTGCAGTTCGCGCAGCAGTGTCAGGATCTGTGCCTGGATCGTAACGTCCAGAGCAGTCGTCGGCTCGTCCGCGATAATCAGTTCCGGCTCGCACATCAGCATCATCGCGATCATCACGCGTTGCCTGAGACCGCCGGAGAGCTGGTGCGGATACTGGGACAAACGGCTGCGCGCAGCGGTGATCCCGACCTTCTCCAGGAGCTCTACCGCGCGGTCTCGCGCGTCCGACCGCGAGACACCCTTGTGCAGCATCAGGAGTTCGGTCATCTGCCGCCCGATCGTGTAGACCGGATTGAGTGAGGTCATCGGCTCCTGAAAAATCATCGCGATCCTGTTGCCCCGCAAGGCCGCCATTTGTGCCGGGGTCGCGGAGAGCAGGTCCGTTTCGCCGAACTGCATCTTTGATGCCTCGCGGATGGTACCCTTGGGCAGGAGATCCATGACGGCGAGCGACGAGATCGACTTGCCGGAACCGGATTCTCCCACGATCCCGAGTGTTTCACCTCTCTCAATGGAAAGCGAAATGTTGGAAACGGCTGTCAGATCGCCTTCCGCAAGCTTCAGCGTGACGGACAGGTCTTCCACTTCGAGTAGGGGGCTCATCCTCACTCTCCTGATTCAGTTGCGGCCTTCGGGGGCGGTGATGTCGCGTATTCCATCGCCCAACAGGTTGACGGCCAGCACCAGGAGGAACAGCGCGGCGCCCGGAATTGCGACAAGATAGGGTTTGAAGTACATCGCCTCCTTGCCTTCGGCGATCATCAGTCCCCAGGAAGCGGTCGGCGGCTGAACGCCGACACCGAGGAAGGAAAGCGCGGCCTCGTGGATGATCACAACGGCCATCTCCAGGGAGAAAACGACGATGATCTGGTTCGAGAGATTGGGCAGGATTTCATAGAACAGGATCTGGCGGTCGGTGCTGCCGATGCTGCGCGCCGCTGAAACGTATTCTAGTTCACGGATCTGCCGGGTCATCGTGCGTGTGACGACCATGTAATAGGACCAGTGGAGACACCCCAGAACGACAATCAGCGTCGTGATCGATGCACCGACAAAGAAGACCAGTGCCATGGCCAATAGAAGCGAGGGCAGGGCCAGCTGGCACGTGAGCAGAAACGACGCGGCCCGATCCGCACGTCCACCAAGATACCCTGCGACGAGGCCAATGGTCACACCGATGACGCATCCCAGAAGGGCCGCGCCGAAGCCGACGCCCATGGAAACACGCGCACCGTAGATCAGACGACTGAGGTAATCGCGGCCGAGTTGATCTGTCCCGAGAATATGTTCCCAGCTGCCGCCCTCGGCCCATACCGGCGAAATCAGGCGCTTTGCAAGGTTCTGCTCAAAGGGAGAGTAAGGTGCGAGGACAGGTGCGAGCAGGGCGACCAGTGTCATGATCAGAACAACGGCGCCACCAAACTGAAGGCCACGATGGGATTTGGCCTTTTTGATCATCCGTTCTTTTGGAGTCAGGTCGATAATGTCGCCGACCATCTGTTGCGGACTGGTGCTTGCGGTGGTCATCGGTATCACTCCAGGCGCAGTCTGGGATCGAGCCAGGCGTTGAACACGTCCCCGGCAACGGTCAGGAAGATGAAAATGAGGGCGAAGATGAAGACCAGCATCTGCACGGTCGGGATGTCGGCTCCCAGGATACTCTCATAGGCGAGGCGCCCCAGTCCATTGAGCGCAAAGACCGACTCGGTCACTACAGACCCGCCGAGCTTGTAGCCTAACTGGATCGCGATCACGCTCACCACCGGCAGGAGTGCATTTCGCATGGCATGCTGGAACAGGATCCGGCCCGGACCGAACCCCTTCGCGCGCGCTGTCCTGATGTAATCGGACCCGAGAACATCGATCATGCCTGCCCGTGTGAGCCGCAGCACCTGCGGTACCGCGCTCATGCCCAGGACAAAGGATGGAAGGACGAAGTGTTTCCAGCTCGTATCGCCTGACACCGGGAAAATCGGAAACATCACCCCCAGAAGAATGATCATCATCAGCCCGAGCCAGAAATTCGGAACCGCCTGCGCGGCAGTTCCAAGGCTCAGCGCGAACCGGTCGAGCCAGCCGTTCGGATTGAGGGCGGCCAGCACCCCCAAGAGGAGACCGACAACCGTGGTGATGGTCAGGGCACTGAATGCGAGGGTCAGGGTGACGGGAGCACGTTCCAGGAAAAGATCGAAGACGGGACGCTTCCAGTAGTAGCTTTCGCCGAAGTTGCCGACAAAAACATTGCCGATCCACTCCACGTAGCGGACTGCGAGTGGCCGGTCGAAACCGTATTGCACGCGCAGTTCCTCGATCGCTTCCGGGGAGGCGTCTTCACCCGCGACCATCGCAGCCGGATCAGCGGCAAGGTTGAGCATCAGGAAGGTAGCGAGCGAAACCGTAATCGCTACCAGAAGCCCCATTCCCAGCTTTCGGAGAATGAATTTGTACACGTCCTGTCTCCCTCGTCACCCGGTTGTTGTTTTGGATTGGGGTGCTGACCGTCTTGGGTGCCCCGCACAAGGGGCACCCGACGCTCCGAAATCGCCTATTTCCAGGTAATTTCGTTCAGCCGCACGAGGCCATCGGAAGGCGGCGCAAAGTCAACGTCCTTGCCGGCAACATAGTTTTCCGTGAACCGGTAGATCGGGACGTGGTACGCCATATCGGCTGACATCTGGAGCGCCTGTTTGTAGAGGTCGGTGCGTTCCTCGTCATCAATTGTCGAGAGGGCGGCGTCGAACAGCGCTTCCAGTTTCGGATCACGGTTGAGGTTACGGTTTGACCCTGCCGCGAAATGGTTGTGAATGGCACCGACATCTGGCGTGGCGTAGTAACCCCAGGTGCCATGCATGGACGGTGCTTCTTCTGCCGCACGTGCCTTGGAGAATGCCGAGAGCTTTACGTAGTTGATTTTCGCCTTGATGCCGATCTTTGCAAGATCCGCGGCGACGGCTTCCGTGACGGGTTTGTCGCGATAGGCCCAGAGCTCAAGGTCAAACCCGTCCGGGTAGCCCGCTTCCGCAAGAAGGGCCTTGGCCTTTTCAACGTCATATTCGTAAGTCGTGACATCCTGCGTGCATCCGAACATGCCGTCGTAGCAAAGGGAGTTGATCACCAAGCTCGAGCCGCCGACAAGATGGTCCACGATGGCCTGTTTGTTGACGGCGTGGTTCATCGCCTGGCGGACCTTGAGATGAGTCATGGGGCCTTCGGGATCAGTCACGCCGCCGGCATCGAGGATCAGGAAGCCGATGCGGGTTGTCGGGCCTGGAATGTGGTCGACCATCGGCAACGTGCCGAGGTTCTGTGCGGTGTCGTCAGGCACGGTATAGGAGAACTGGACCCCGCCTGAAATCATTTCCGCGGAAACTGTGCCCCATTCGGGAATGGGTCTTATGACGATCGTCTTTGCGCCATCCGTGGATTTTGGGCTGTCGGCATAATAGCCGTCATACTTTTCCAGGGTGACACCGGCACCCATGTCGAAGCTGACCACGCGGTACGGGCCGGTTCCGTTGAACTCCTGCGTCAGCGCGTTTGTGTTCGGTTCCGACGCCGATCCGTAGCTTCCGGCCTTGCGTGTCTGAACGAACATGGCAATGTCGCGCAGCATCAGCGGGTAAGGTTTCTTGGCGGTGATGCGAACTGTCTCGCCGTCCAGCGCCTCGGCACTTTCAAACCAGCCGCGGATGAAGGCACCGCGCTTGGTCGCGGCCTGATCGCTTGCCGTCCATTCGAACGAAAAGACAATATCTTCCGCCGTAACCGGTGACCCGTCGTGAAACGTCACGCCGTCTCGCAGTGTAAAATCTACCGTCCTGTCGTCGACATAGCTGTAGGAGGACGCGAGCGCGGGCAGATACTCGTTGGTTTCAGGATCCCTGACAACCAGTTGATCCGAAGTCAGATAGGAGAGAATGACATTCTCGCGAGCCGTCGAATACAGACTGTCGAGGGTCTGTATCTCCTTGTTGGCCGCAACAACAAGTGTGTCGTTCACCTTGTCGGCAAGTGCAGGCGTGAAAAGGGATGACAGCAGCGTCGCTGCGAGGAGTGTTGATTTAAGTCTCATGGGTCCCTCTTTATTGTGATTTTTGGCTTTCACTACGCTAGGACCGGGACGCTTAATGTGTCCAATGCATGCTTTGTATTTTAAACATGCACAAAACGAATATTCAGGGATGCAGACTCATGCATGGAGTGCATACGTAAAATAGAAAAAATTCATTTTACGTATTCAAAACGGCTTCCATAGACTTCAGCCAACGGTCGGAACTCCTTTTAACAATCCCCCAAAGGTCGTTCCGAACCGGCAACGACGCCCGAACAGCGGCTGTCCTCATACGAAAAGTCTGGATCCTGTCCGAATGCACCCCAGTCCTGATCAGAAGTCCGACCTTCGAGGCCGTGAGGCCGCGATTGCGTCAGCCATGCGTTACATTGAGGAAGGGGGTTTCAAGTCGGATCTGGCGCAACTGGTCGCATGCCGGACCGAGACATCCAAGCAAGGTGACGCGGTTCAAAAGCTAACCTATCTCACCGATCTCCTGGCACCGCATCTCGCCCGTCTCGGTTTTTCCGTGCAGGTATTCGACAACCCGGACGCCGGTTCGGGCCCACTTGCGATCTACCAGCGCATCGAGGATACAAACCTGCCAACCGTGCTGATGTACGGCCATGCTGATGTTGTTCCGGGGCTGGACGGCCAATGGGATGCAGGCCGGTCTCCGTGGAAACTCGAACAGTCGGACAACAGGCTGTACGGGCGTGGCACGGCGGACAACAAAGGGCAACACTGGCTGAATATTGCGGCGCTGCGCGAGGTGATCGCCGCCCGCGGGCACCTGGGTTTCAACTGCAAGATCCTGCTCGAAACGGAAGAAGAGTCCGGATCACCCGGCTTGGAACTCTTTTGCGAAACTCACAGGAACGATCTGGCGGCCGACGTTCTGATTGCCAGCGACGGCCCCCGGATACGAACCGGCCGGCCAACCGTTGCGCTCGGTTCAAGAGGCAATTTCAATTTCGACCTTGAGATCAGGTATCGCGACAGCGGACGGCACTCCGGCAACTGGGGCGGTTCGATCAAGGATCCTGTCATCCGTCTCGCGCATGCCATAGCCACTATTGCGGACGATCACGGACGCATTCTGATTGATGAATGGCGGCCGGAAAAACCGTCAGACCGTATTCGGGATCTCTTGAAGGATTGCCCGATCCTGCAGTCGAACGGCGTCAGCAGGATGGATGCGGACTGGGGGGAAACCGCGCTGGCGCCGGCCGAGCGGGTGCTGGCATGGAACAACTTCGCCGTTCTTGCCATCAAGGCAGGGTCTCCCGAGCGTCCGGTGAATGCGATCGCGCCGATGGCCTGGGCACGCTGTCAGTTGCGTTTTCTGGCTGGGCTCGACCCGGAGAGCATCCTGCCAACCTTGCGCGCGCATCTTGACGCAAACGGTTTTGAAGATGTGGCTCTGAAACCGGCACGAAGCACATGGTGGAGAGGAACGACCACCAACCCGGACGATCCCTGGGTCCAGCAGGTTATGTGCTCCCTGGAAAAGACGGAGGGGCACACGCCGGATCTCATTCCCTGCATAGGGGGATCGCTTCCCAACCATGCCTTTCAGGGCATTGTTGGAATGCCGGCGGTCTGGATCCCGCATTCCTATTCGGATTGTTCACAGCATGCGCCGAATGAACATGTGCGGATTGACCTGTGCCTGAGCGCCATTCGGGTCATGACCGGCCTGTTCTGGGACATCGGGCAGAACGGCGAGGAAGGTGAACGCGATGCTTATTGAGGAAATTTGCACCTGGCTTGCGGAGCATCCTGGCAACTGGAGCGAAACAGGTCTTGAAAGGGCGCGCTTTGGCATTGCGGATACGGTCGGCTGCATCGTTGCGGCATCCGATCATGACGTTGTGGTCAGGGCCGCCAAATCCTGTGATGGATATGGCGCCGGCAAATCCACATCTGTCGCTGGCGGGAGAACATGTTCTTCGTCCACAGCTGCTTTCGTCAACGGCACTGCAGCCCATGTTCTGGAAATAGACGATAACTTCTATCCCGCGCTGACACATGCCTCGGCGCAAGCGGTTCCCGCATTGCTTGCCCTTGCGGAAGAGTACCGTTGCACCGGCAGACAGGTGCTTGATGCCTATCTGTACAGCCTGGAAATCCAGGCAGCCATTGCCAGTGCAATGGGAAGAAGTCACACCCTTGCAGGTTGGCATGCAACCGGGACCCTTTCAACCATTGCAACGGCTGCTGCCGCTGCAAACATGCTCGGCCTTCCGAAGGCAGAAACCGCCAACGCAATGAGCATATCTTGCAGCATGGCTGCAGGTTCCAAGGCGCAATTCGGCACTATGACAAAGTCCCTGCATTGCGGATTTGCCGCCCGCAATTCCGTCGACGCGGTGTTGCTGGCCGCATCAGGCATAGAAGGGGCTGCCGACGCCCTGGATGGACCCCATGGGTTCCTCGAGATGCATTGCGGCGATGGAACGCCGGAATACCAGAGCGTCCTTGAAAGCCTTCATGCGTCAAGCGCAGTCGAAACCTACGGTCTTGCGCCGAAGAGGCATGCCTGTTGCGCGTCGGCGCACAAGGGGCTGGATGCGGTAGAAGATCTGAAAAAGGCTCACGATTTCGACCTCGCGGATATCGAACGCATCGATGTCTCGGTTGGAACGACAAATCGCCAGAACCTGCGCTATGACCGCCCCAGGGATGGAATGGAGGCGCGTTTCTCTTTGCCCTACGCAATGATTGTTTTCCTGCAGACAGGGAAATTCTGGCTGGACGACCTGAAGGACGAAGCGGTGCAGCGTCCCGGGATCCGCGAACAACTTGAAAGCGTCCACGTGAGCGTTCTGGATCTGGACGAAAAGGTCCTGCCGATAACAAAGCCGCTCGAACACCGGGTCAAGGTGCGCCTGAAACGGGGTGACGAGTTTTTTGCCGGGCGCGCGTTTGCGAAAGGCACGGTGGCAGACCCGTTCACGGAACAGGACTATTTCGAGAAATTTATTAATTGCTGTGCGCAGCGGCTTGGAACGCGGCAGACAGAGGAACTCTGGTCAACTCTGCGGACGATCGATACTCAAGCGGATGTTCAGGCGATTGCCGCCAGGGCTTTCCGGTGCATTCAGGCCGCTTCATCGAGTTCCCGGTAGCTTTCCGAAACAGTCTGGCGAAGCCACTTGTGCAACGGGTCTCCATCGCGCGTCTTGTGCCAGACCAGATTGAGATGCCGCACGGGTGAACGAAACGGCAATTCTCTTACCTTCAGGCCATACCGGGCGCGCGCAATCGGCGCAATGATACGCGGGATGCTGGTGATCATGTCCGAGGCCGATACAACGCTCATCGCCGCTGCGAAATGCGGCACGCGCAGTTTCACATTGCGGCTGTGACCGGTTTCCGCGAGCTGCTGGTCCAAACGGGTCCGGTTGGCATCGATGGTGGTCGTACTGACATGGGGGGCCGTCTCGTAATAGCCGATATCCAGGTCCCGATCGAAGTGTGCATTTTCCTTTGAACCGGCACATACGTAGTCAACTTCGCCGAGCTTGTGCCAGGAATAGCGGCTTGGAACATCATAATCCCAGAAGAAAGCCAGATCGATGCGTCCGGTATCCAGATCGGAATGAAGGCTCGATTCCACGACTTCCTTGGCAAGTCCGAGGGCCGGGAGAAAGCGGAATTCGATATTGGGAGCAATCCGGCTCATTTTCGGCACGAGCATGCCGGGCAACAAGCCTGTCAGAAGGTCGCTCATGGCAATGCGTACGATCGCATTTGCCTCGGAAGGATCGAAGTCTTCGTCAGACTGGATCACGTTGACAAGTTCGGCGACGCTGACGGAAACCTTCTCTGAAATCGCAAGACAACGTTCCGTCGGCTGCATGCCCTGGGGCGTGCGAACAAAAAGATCATCATTGAAAAGTGACCTCAGCCGGTTCAGCGCATGGCTCACGGCAGGTTGCGACATCCCGAGAGACTGCGCCGCCAGTGTCACGTTCTGCTTTTCGATCATCGCATTGAGGATCTTGAAGAGATTGAGGTCAACGGAGTTGATGTTTTTCTTCTGCAAACCGGTCACACGTGCTCTTGATTGCTTTTGTTCCTCAAAGGTTACTCCGAATGCGCAGGGGCGGAAAGGGGACCGATTTGCCCAAATAAGCATCATCGAAGCTGATAATATGATCTGTCACTTGTGTTGCAGGGGGTTAGGGTACGGTTTCATAAAGGAAGCCGAATTGGCCGTTTTTGCCATCTGCCACGTCGCGAAAGGCTTGAAAATGAACCACATTTCCTGCGCGTTCGCTTCTCGCAGTTGGTCAAAACGCTCCAAACCAAATTGACTTCATTTATGAGACCGTACCCTAGATTAGCTAAGAGTTGTGAGGCCAGCCGTTTTCCCGCCTCAAGGATGCCTGGCATCTTTCATGCGCCAAGTTGTGCGACCGGAAACCGAGACTGTTCCCTTTGAGCGACTGCACCATCGGAGTAAACATGCCCGACGTTTCACACTACCCGATTGCACCGGACTGGTTTTCGATTTCCAGGGTCGATGAATCCACGGACATGCTGATGGAACCGCACGTCCATGTTCTGGAACAGGCAAACATGTTTTTCGTGCGCGGATCCGATCGCGACATGATCATCGATACCGGGATGGGCATCGTCCCGATTGCACCGTATGTCGATCCGCTGTCTGCCAAGCCTCATTCCGAGATCATCTGTGTTTCGACCCACACGCATATCGACCATATCGGCGGTGTTCACGAATTCGATACCCGCCTCGTGCATCCGATCGAAGCGGACGAGATGGCGTCTCCCTCCATCATGAACACGATCATTCGCGATGAAATCGACCCGGTCCTGCTGGAGCTCTTTGCCTCGGCTGGCTATCCGCCACTTGACGAACTTCTCATCACGGCTCTGCCCCATGAAGGCTATGACCCGGCCACTTATGCCCTCAAAGGCGCGCCCGCAACCGGGCTGCTTGAAGAAGGCGATACCGTCGATTTGGGAGACCGGCAATTCACTGTCCTGCACGTGCCGGGGCACTCGCCGGGCAGCATCGCGCTGTTTGAGGAAAAAACCGGAATCCTGTTCGCGGGAGACGCGATTTACGATGGGCCGCTCATCTATGACGGTCCGGGAATGAGCGTTGACGATTATGTGGTGACCATGAAAAAGCTGCAGGCGCTCGACGTGACGATTGTTCACGGTGGTCACGATCCGAGCTTCGGCAAGAAAAGGCTCGACGAAATCGTGGAAAAGTACTTCCGGATCTGGGGCGCTTGAGAGGATGTTTCACCGGGAAGCGTTGAGTTTGGCAACGGTCCAGTGATGCGTAAGCGCGGCACCGTCAAAACTTGCGTGGTGGGTAACCAGATGCCCGCTCGCTGCACTGAGAGTGTCGCAGAGTACTTTTCCGACCCGGTTCGGGTGGCTCGACAGCTCGATCACTGCAGTGTCATGTTCAATCCGGCCGAAACTGTACTCCGCTAGGAACAGGTCAGCGAGTTGATTTCGGTCTGTTGGTGTCAGGGCCCGGGCAAGTGCGTCCTTCCATGGGAGAGCCAGGTTTTTCCGAGTCGGCCGATCGCAGGCAAACAGAAACCGCGTCGGTGAGCTGATCAGGAATCCCCAAAATCCGCCATCGCATGTAAACACACGGCCTTCCGGCGCACGATCGTCAATTTGCTGCTCCAGCCACAGTTCGACAAAATCCGCGTCGACGCCGTACTCGAAAAGACCGCCCGGGGTTCGCTCCAGACGGCCGATATCCCTCCCGGATTCCGGACCCTGAAGATTTATTGCCCTCTGCCAGGTGCAGATTCCGTCTTCCACCGCCGCCCAGCCGGCAAATCCCTCGCAGGCGGAAAGTGCAAGCAAATCTTCCTGCGGGAGTTCGGCAAGGCAGGCAGCTGATATCCCTTTGGAAAACCCCTCCGGAATGCGCAAATCGGCGTAGAGACCGTTGGCCTGAAACCAGTAGACGTGCGTCTCATGATCTTCAGAGTCAGGTGCTTCTGCCGGAGCCTTGATGTATGCGCGGCGCCACAGGCCTCGTATCGTGTCATCGGTAACCGGACAGGATGCTGCATTTGCAGTGCCCTGCATCAGGCCGCTTCTGCGCTATGCGAGCCGAACGCGGAGATGATTTCCTCCGAAGAGCGCACAGCACCCGTTTGCAAGTACTCCATCGCATCAAGAGCGGCTGAATGTGCTTGCGGATCGGACCCGCCGACGCAATCCTTGATAACGCGGCAGTAAAAATCCTTCTGGTGGCCGTCTGCGAACGTGTAGTGGACACACACATTGGTCAGCCCGCCGACCATGACCAGAGTGTCGGCCTTGAGACCGCGCAGCAAGATGTCGAGATCGGTTCCGATGAAGCAGGAATACCGCCGCTTCTTGATGACGTAGTCATCGGCCCTGAGACCGACGATCTCCTCGGCTATTTCCGTTCCTTCGCGTCCTTCAACGCAATGCACATCTTCCGTTCCGTCGAGTTCGCGGCCGAAATCCACCATGTCAGGGCGATGCGCTTCCTGAAAGAAGATCACCGGGATATCGTTCGCGCGCGCCGCATCAATCACGGTGCGGGCCCGACGCATGGCAGTCGTATAGGCGGACATCTTCGGAATGCCGCCGTCATAATTTTCAAGAAACGCACTCTTCTGGATGTCGATCACCAGCAAGACGGGTTTGCCGACGATCATGGGCTGTTCGGGCATGGCTGTTGTCCTTTTCTGGTCAAGTGTCTTTTCGCGCCGGATCCGCACCGAGCAGGCGGGGCAGGTCGCCGTAGTGGGCAACGGCACTGAACACGGCGATCGAAACCAAAAGGAAGGTGATTGCCCCGACAGCCATTGTCGGCGTGAAACCGTTGCGCAGCGAGTTGAAGATCTGCAGCGTCACCGTGCTGTAGGAAGATGCCGAGACGAAAAAGATGACGATGAATTCGTGGAAACTCAGAACCACCACGAAGAAGAAACCGGACAAGGTGTATGACAGCGTCTGCGGCAGGATGATCGTCCGCAGGACTGTCGCTTCATCGGCGCCCATGGTTTGCGCCGCGTCCAGGTGGTACTTGTCAATTGATTGCAGCCCGATCGAAATTGTCACGAGCGGAAGCGCTGCAAGCAGTGCCGTATGGCTCAGGATGCCGGTGAAGATGTTCCCCAGTCCGCCGACGAAGGTCCACAGGAAGCTGAGACCGACGCCGAACACGATTGGCGGCAAGGCGAAGGGCAGTCCAGCAAGACCGGTGAGCGCACGGGAAAGCGGTGTGTTCCGCTTCCACTGATCATATGCGATCGGCCAGGTGATCAGGACCGCCAGTGTCGCACTCGCGAGCGCGACGATCACTGAGTTTTCCAATGAGCGCAGCCACACCGGTTCCGATACGAAAAACTCCCAGAACCGTGCAAACGTCGGATCTTGGGGCGGAAACAGCATCGAGCGTCCGCCGTTAAGGGCGGACAGGCAAACAATGACGATCGGAAGGCTGATATAGGCCGCGCAAATCAGCATGAAACCGTGTTTGAAAGCAGCTTTCATCGGCTCCGTTTCTCCGCAAGTCGGCTGAGCCAAAGGCTTGCCAGAATGAAAACCCCGGCCGTGCTCAGCAGCACCACTGCCTGAGCGGCGCCAAACGGCGCGTTGAGTGTCGCACCGCGGATCGCCTCGTAGATCGAAACGGGCAACGTCTGATGGGCGGGCTCCGCGAAATAGGTCACCGTGACATAGGCGCCAAGCAGATAGACGAACAGCAGCAGCAAGGTGCCCATGACGGGAATGCGGACCACTGGCACAGTCACCGTGCGCATGACTGTGAAGGAGCCCGCTCCCATGGTGCGCGCCGCCTCGATCATGGAGCGATCGATGCGCGACAGCGGAGCGTAAAGCAGGATCACCGCGTAGGGCCAAACCAGGTATGCCATGGTCAGCACGGTGGCCAGTTGCGACGTCTTGAACTTCACGTTGCGCGGGTTCGCCAGACCCCAGTCCTTGAGCACGGCGAGCCATCCGGTCTCCTTCAGCCACTCCGTTACGCCTGTCGCCTTGAAAAGAGCCGGCAGTCCCGAGCGGTTGGACAGCATGATGTCCCAGCCCATCACGATGAAGACTTCAGACATGGACAGGCTTGCAAGAATGAACACCAGCCAGGCGGCCTGGACCGGGCGTGAGCATTGACTGAGGAAATAGGTAAAGGGAAAAGCGAATGCGATGGCGATCAACGAACCGAGGACGGCATAGGCGAGCGTGTAGCCGAGCTTGTAGGCGTAGAGCAGCGTGATCTTGTCAGGCCATCCGATGCCTACGAAAACCCGCGCATAATTGCTTGGGTCAAATGCCCAGACCCAGCTCGCACCCTCGATCTTTTCGCCGAAACTGACCGCGACGACAAGCAGGATTGGCGACAGGAAAACAAACAGAAGGACAGCCGTTATCGCAGTCGTGACGACCGAGCGGGTGCCAAACCGTTGCAGCGTACCGGAAGAGGGGCTCAGGCGGCTTTGCCGCCGGGGACCCTTGTGCGAATGCGCAAGAGAGGCAGCTGCGGTCAGATCGCTCATGCGGCGACATTCTCGCGCTGGTCATCGGTTTGCGCTGTCGGATCCGCAGCGGCGCCGGTGGCTTGCCCGGGGAAACAGAGCAGGGCGCTGGCCTTCAGCCTGACACCCGTCGTCTCGCCCTGAACCACGGACGTGGCCTCCGAGGACGGCATTTCACAAATGACCCGCCCCGCGCTCGTCTCCACAAAGACTTCCCGGGTCGGGCCCACATCCCTCACGAATGTCACAGGACCGGACAAGGTGTTTGAGACGGTGCCGTCGACCGGACACAAGTCCACATTCTCCGGCCTGCAGACAAGTTGGACCGGGGAGCCATCCACGAAGGGGGCGGGTTTCTCCAGATCAAAAGGACATTCGCCTGCATAGACGCGGCCTCCACGAACCACACCGTCAAGGAAGTTCGCCTTGCCGATGAAGGACGCAACGAAAGGCGTTTCCGGGCGTTGATATATGTCCGTGGGTGACCCGATCTGCTCCGAAACCCCGTTGCTCATGACAACAATCTCGTCGGCCATCGTCATCGCTTCCCGCTGATCGTGGGTGACAACGATCGTCGTGATGTTCAACTGTTGCTGCAAAAGGCGGAGCTCTACCTGCATGGTTTCCCGCAGTTGAGCGTCCAGAGCTGACATCGGCTCATCAAGCAGGAAGACGTCCGGTTCCTGGGCGAGTGCCCGCGCTATCGCCACGCGCTGGCGCTGGCCGCCGGAGAGTTGACCGATCCGGCGGTCCTGGAAGTCCGCCATCTGCACGAGATCAAGCAGTTCCTGCGCCCGCTTCGAACGCGTTCTCTTTTCGATGCCTGAAATCATCAGGCTGTAGGCGACGTTCTCTCCCACCGACAGATGGGGGAACAGGGCAAAAGACTGAAACACCATGCCGAATTTCCGCTTGTTGGCTGGCAGCGTCGTGATGTCGTTGCCATTGAGCGAAAGGCTTCCCCGGGTCGGTGTTTCGAGCCCGGCGATGATGCGCAGCAGGGTCGTCTTGCCGCAGCCTGAGGGCCCCAGGAGCGCTGTCAACTTGCCCGTCGGGAAGACCAGGTCGATGTTCTGAAGGGCAGTTACCTCGCCATAAGTCTTTCTGACATCCTTTAGGACCAGTCCGGCCATAAAATCGCTACTCTCTAAATCTGGGTGTTGCGGGATATCCGCCTTTTGCGGCCGGATTCAACCGGCCACAAAGGTCTCGTCAGAACGTGTTGTCTGAGGCGGGTGGGATCAGTGGAGTGAAATCCATGTCTCCCGCCCGGACCAATATGCCGTCAGGCCCCGGCGAGCATCGCGTCCCACCGTTCCTTGATGAAGGTTTCGTTGTCGAGATAGGATTCATAAGCCGGCGTAATGATCGGCGATCCCGATACGAAGGCGAACTCTTCTTCCGTCAGGTCGGTGAGTTCCCTGTTGACCAGTGGCGCAGTGCCGATGTTGCGCGACATGAGTGCCTGCGTTGCGGGATCGCTTGAGAACGCCATGAATTCGTAAGCTTCACCCGTCTTTTCCGAAAGCGGGCTCAGGCACCAGGACCCGTAACCGATCGGGTTGCCTTCGGCAGGGAACAGCGGCTTGATCGGGAACCCGTCGGACGCCATGATGTTCGCGACGTCCAGATAGTAGGACCCGCCAATGACGTCTTCGTTTTTCATAGCCTGTTCCATCTGGCTTTCAGCTGACCACCAAAGCGCCACTTGCGGCTTCAACTCTGCAACCTTGTCCAGAACCGCGACGATCCCGTCTTCGGTCATCAGTGTTTCGGCTCCGTCGAAGAATGTCTTCGCCGTGATATCAAGCAAACGGCCGTCGATCTTCTTCGATATTCCGAGCGAACCTTCGAACGCGGGGTTCTCCCAGAATTCTTTCCAGCTCGTCGGAGCGGGTGTCACCTCATTCGGATTGATCACCATCGCGTTGAACCACGCCATCGAACCGACACCGACGAGACCGTCAGGACCTTCATAGAGGAACTCGGCATCCAGATTGGTCACGCCCGGAATCTTGGAGGCGTCGAGCGGCTTGAGCATATCGCCGATACGCGTTGCCTTTATCATGGTGTCCTTGCCGTAGAGCGACACGTCGGCCGGCACTGTTCCGGACGCAGCCGCCTGCTGCATCGTTACCAGCCAATCGCTGGAATTGGGTTGGGTAACGGACTCAACGGTTATGCCGGTTGCCTCGGTGAAGGCCGGATAGACGAATTTCTTGAAGCTGTCCTCAAAATACCCCCCATAAGACCCGATCTTGATCGACCGTGCCTGGGCGATCGCCGGCATGGCAAGCATCGAGCTTCCCGCCGCCAGCGCTGCGGCGCCCGCCGCGCCCTTCAGGATCGAACGGCGTGTCGGATAGCCAGCTCCCTGCGTTTTGAATTTCTGCGTCATCCAGCGTGTTCCTCTCAGTTTTCGGCGGCCCCTCGTTCGCCTACCTTGGTGGAACCTCATTGAGTTTGAGGCATGTATCCTCGCGAAGCACATTGCATGCCAAACAAAAAAGATAATAAAAACAGATAGATAAAAAGAAAGGCGATCACACGTAATTCGTCACCTGTGCGAATGCTAGGCGTTTTGCCTATTTTTTCTACATATACATTTATTGTGCAAATAAGTGTAGATGATATTCTGAATTTCAGCACGGACATTGATCGTTCACTCTTGGATGGATCGGGTCAAAGCTGGCTACATCCATTGTCCTGCCAAACGTCGGAACTTCATGATGCGCGATCTTTCGGACCACAACATGCTTGCTCAAAAGGCTGGAGGTGATGGAACCGATGATCAGATCGCGCTGAGTTCGGACGATGTTGCCCTCCCGGTCATCGACCTGTCGGGGCTCCACGCTGACGATCCGGCAGCTCTCGAGGCAGTGGCCGGCGAACTCGGAAAAGCGGCGAAAACGTCCGGTTTCTTCTACATAAAGAACCATGGCGTCGATCAGGCCCTGATTGACGAAGCGTTTGCAGCTTCGCGCGCCTTCCACACCAGGTCACGGCGTTACAAGATGAAGTACTGGTGCGGCTACAGCACCAATCATCGAGGTTACGTTCCGTTTGAAGAAAACGGCAGTGCGTTTCCGAAGACGATAAATTACAACGAAGCCTGGGACATGTCGTTCGAAGCACCGGCCGATCACCCGGACCATCTGGCCGGATGGCGGATGACGGGTCCAAACGTCTGGCCTGACCTTCCCGGTTGGCAGAGCACGATCTCGCAGTATTACGACGCCGTCTTCGGGCTCGGACTAAAGCTTCTGGGCGCGCTCGAGCTTGAACTTGGGGTGGAGGCCGGAACGCTCCGAAAACATGTCAATTGCCCCACATCCCAATTGCGTCTCCTGCGCTACCTGGAAAACGATGTTCCGGCGAGCAAGGATTTTGTCGGCATCGAGGCCCATTCGGATTTCGAATGCTTCACAATTCTCCTCCAGGGTGGCCCCGGCCTCCAGGTCCTCAATACCGATGACTACTGGATGGAGGCCCCGCCGATCCCCGGTACGTTCATTGTCAACATCGGAGATATTTTCGAAACTTGGTCCGGAGGGCTTTACAAGTCCACGCAGCACCGCGTGGTGAACACCGGCAAGGAGCGGTATTCGATGCCGCTTTTCTTCGGTCTTGACTATGACGCGGTGGTTGAACCTTTGCCGAAGTTCAAGACGCCCGAGACAACCGCAAAGTATCCGCCGATCAAGGCCGGTGACCACCTGATGCGCATGACCGTCGGCGCTTTCCGGTACATATCCGACGCGGTCGACAAGGGCGAGATCGAGCTTGATTTCGCGGTGCCCGAATCCAACCCGTTCAAGCGTCCGGCGAAGTCGATTTCCGACAAATAGCTGAAGCTGCAAGCATGCTTGAGGCTTGCTCCTGATCGCGTGCACCCGTGGACACGCGGGTTAGGGTCAGTACCCTCGGGCATTACGCCTGTGCTTTTCAGGTTGTTTGCGCAGAAAACGCCACCTCATTTGCCTGATGTCAATGCGCAGGGATCCGTTTTGGTCTTTGGTCCTGCCCGGGTTCGCTCCTGGCAAAGGACTATTTCCAGGAACATGGAAGCGTTCCCGAAGACGGCTCACCTTACCGACGGAAGGCACATCATGGATCAGACAGTGAAATCGGTCTCCTTACCAGACCGGGAAGCAGCGACCCCCGGCGCCGGCACATCGCTTGAGAGCTCCTCCGGGAAGACGTCCCGCACGTCTGCGAAACCCAAATCTGGTCGTCAGTCTGCAGTTCACAAGAGCCATTCCCTGCTGTTGCATGAGCGTTCGATTTCCAAGGGCAACAGAGCCGGTTTGCCCGACAACTACCCGTACAAGCGGCGTATGAACCGGGCGCAATACGAGGCGCGCAAACAGGAGCTCCAAATCGAGCTTCTGAAGGTGCAAAACTGGGTAAAAGACAGCGGCCAGCGCATCATCGCGATTTTTGAGGGTCGCGACGCGGCCGGCAAGGGAGGCACGATAAAACGGTTCATGGAACACCTGAACCCGCGCGGAGCGCGCGTCGTGGCGCTCGAAAAACCGACGGAAGAAGAAAAGGGACAGTGGTACTTCCAGCGCTACGTGCGGCATCTGCCCACCAAGGGGGAGATCGTGCTTTTCGACCGTTCCTGGTACAACAGGGCAGGCGTCGAAAAGGTCATGGGGTTCTGTTCCCCCGCCGAATACATGGAATTCATGCGCCAGGTTCCCGAGTTTGAACGCATGCTCGTCAGAAGCGGAATCCGGCTGTTCAAGTTCTGGTTTTCAGTCAGCCGCGAGGAACAATTGCGCCGGTTTCAGTCCCGCAACAGCGATCCCCTGAAACACTGGAAACTCAGCCCGGTCGATGTGCAATCCCTGGACATGTGGGACGACTATTCCGAGGCGAAGGAAAGCATGTTCTTTTACACCCACACCGCGGACGCACCCTGGACTGTCGTGCGATCAGACGACAAGAAACGGGCCCGGCTGAATTGCATGCGGTACTTCATCCGATCAATGTCCTATCCGGCGGCCGATACGGAAATCAATCTGGAAGCGGATGCGAAAATCGTCGGACCGGCAGACACGTTTTATCAGACCCTGCAGGATTTCGACGCGAGCAGGCAATTCAAGGTCGAGTAGAGCCCGCGTTCGACGGGCAATCAAAGGGAAGAGCCGGTGCGCAGCAAGCTGCGCACCGTCCGTCCGTTGAGTTCATCAGGTCTTGACCCGTTCCATTTTCGGATCAAGCAATGGTGCGAGCGTGACGTCGGCCTTTATGCGCTCGGTGCCGACTTCGAGCTCGTAGTCTGCCGCCAGAACATGGTCTTTCGTGACGCCGTCCGGATGCCGGACATAGCCGATCCCGATGCTCTTGCCGAGCGTGTGGCCATAGCCGCCTGAACTCAGCCAACCGCAGCGTTCGCCGTTGCGGTAAATCGTTTCCCGGCCGGACAGGATGACGTCGCCATTCGTCGTGAAGGTTACAAGCATCTTTTTCACGCCGTTCTCGCGCTGTGCCTGGACGGCGCTTCGGCCCTTGAAGTCGGCATTGGTCTTCATCTTGACGGCCCAGCCGAGCCCGGCCTCGTCGGGCGTATGGTCCGGCCCGATATCAGCCCCCCAGGCGCGATAGCCTTTTTCCAGGCGCAGCGTCTCGATTGCCCGGTAACCGGCGTTGCGCAGACCGAACTCTTTTCCTGCCTCGTGCAGGGCGTCATAAACCGTCTGTGCATATTCCGTTGGCAGATGCAGCTCCCATCCGAGTTCGCCGACATAGGTGATGCGCAGTGCAAGTACCGGACACCCCGCAATGCCGATCCGCTTAGCCTGAGCGAACGGAAATGCCTCGTTGCTGACATCGGCCCGGGTGCACTCGGACAAAATGGCACGCGCCTTGGGCCCGAACAGCGAGAGCACGGAATTTGAGGACGTGACATCTATGAGCTGGGCGTTCAGACCCTCGGGAATGTTGCGTCTGATCCAGTCGAAATCGTGCGTTGCAAAGCCGGTTCCGGTCACGATGTAATACTCGTCGATGGCCGTGCGCACACAGGTCAGATCGCACTCGATGCCACCGCGGTCATTCAGCATCTGCGTATAGATGATCGAGCCGGCCGGCTTGTCGACACGGTTCGCGGCTATCCAGCTCAGCGCGGCCTCGGCATCCGGTCCTTTCAGAGTGAACTTGGCGAAAGAGGTCTGGTCGAACAGAACCGCCGCCTCACGCGCAGCCTTGTGTTCGCGGCCGACCGGACCGTGCCAGTTTGGGCGCTCGAATGTGTAGATATCGCGTGCTTCTTCGCCGGCGTCTGCGAACCAGTTGGGGCGTTCCCAGCCGAGTTTTTCTCCAAAGACCGCTCCGGCGTCTTTCAAACGGTCATAGAGCGGTGAACGGCGGCAGGGCCTGCCGCTGTCGTGCTCCTCTGACGGCCAGGCCATGGTGTAGTGCTTGCCGTAGGCTTCCAGCGTGCGTGTTCTGACCCAGTCGGTGTCCGTGTGGGGGCGACCAAAACGGCGGATATCGACCGGCCAGAGGTCGTAAGGGGGGGCTCCTTTTGCAACCCATTGGGCCAGGGCCATGCCTGCACCGCCGCCGGCCGCAATTCCAAACGCGTTGAAGCCGGCGCCAACGAACACATTCTCCACTTCAGGCGCTTCACCCAGAATGAAATTGCCGTCGGGTGTGAAACTTTCCGGTCCATTGACCAATTGCTTGACGCCGACCTTTTCCAGGTCGGGCACGCGCGGCAAGGATAGCTCCATCAGCTGTTCGAAATGATCAAAATTGCTGTCCAGAAGCTGATAGTCGAATGGGTCCGGAACTCCATCGATGGCCCAGGGAATGCCGTTCGGCTCATAGCCGCCCATGACAAGACCGCCGACTTCTTCCTTGTAATAGGTAAGCCGGTCCGGATCGCGAAGTGTCGGCAAGTTGGAAGGAACACCGAAGGCCTCGGTAATCATGTATTGGTGCTCGACGGACGCGAGCGGCACGGTAACGCCGATTGTTGCGGCGAGATCGCGTGTCCATTGCCCGCAGCACAGGACAAGTTTCTCGCACGCTATCTCACCCGCCCCCGTTCGCACGCCCGTCATTTTTCCGTTTTCTGTCAGGATCTCCAGAACCGGCATGTTTTCGACCAACTTGGCCCCTGCAGCCCGCGCACCCTTGGCAAGCGCCTGCGTAATGTCAGACGGGCTCGCCTGGCCGTCTGTCGGCAGATACGCGGCCCCGACCACATCGCTGATATCCATCAATGGCCACAGGTCCTGCGCTTCACGCGGTGTCAGCAACTGCATGTCGAGACCGAAACTGTGCGCAGTCGTCGCCTGGCGTTTGACCTCTGTCCAGCGTTCCGTGTTGCAGGCGAGCCGCAGCCCGCCATTCATCTTCCATCCGGTCGCCTGACCGGTATCTGCTTCCAGCTTGTCGTATAGCGAGATCGAGTATCCCAGAAGCTGGGTGATGTTGGCGTTGGAGCGAAGCTGACCGACCAGACCCGCAGCGTGCCAGGTGGAACCGGATGTGAGCGCCGCCTTTTCAAGCAGCAGAACTTCCTGCCCCATCTGCGCCAGATGATAGGCCGTCGAACAACCGACGATGCCGCCGCCGATGATGATGATCTTCGAAGAGGAGGGGAGTGTCATGAAGGCTCTCACAATTCACGGAATTCGGAGAGGGCGGCGTTCAGCCGGCCCATGTTCTCGCTTGTGTAGGCGGCGTAATCGAAATCGAGATCCGAGTGGATTTCCGATGTCATCGACCAAAGTGTTTCGCGCATGAGAGATGCGCATTTCATCGCCGTGTAGGCGCGCCGGTGTTTTTCGGCAGGTGCCTCGAAATATTGCTCGAGCATTTGGTTTTCCTGGGCATCGCTGAGACCGTTGTTTGAGGCCAGACCCGCAAGATCGAACAGCGGCGAGTTGAAACCGCCATATTCCCAATCGATCAGCCAGAGCCGCTGGCCGTCATCAAGCAGATTGGCGGCGAGGAGGTCGTTGTGGCCGACGACCAGTTCCACCGGTCCGACGGCCTTTTCCAGGTCGCCAAGCGTATCCATAAGTGCCGGGAGCAATTCCGAATGGACCGATCCGTCGGCCTTCAGGCGTGTCGCATAGGTCCGGTTCACCTGAAACGGCCAGAAGGCGAGCACAGGCCCGGTGAGATGGTTCCCAAGGTCCCGATGTGCTCGGGCAACCAGATCAATGATCTTCACAAGGTTGGCGGGATTGCGGACATCGGCTTCCTCGAAAGTTTTCGCGTCCACAAAGTCAAGTACCAGAACGCCTTGCTCCTGGTGGACAACTGCCGGAGAAACTCCGGCCATCTCGGCAGCCCTGCTGAGCGCAAGTTCGTTCCAGCGCATGACCCCGTGCTCCGGAATGTCATCTCCCAGGCGCACGACAAACCGGCGGCTGCCGTCACGCACGAGAAGATTGACATTGGTGATGCCGCCGCCGAGCGGGGTGATGTCCTGAGGATCGGAAAAACAGGCAAGCGCGGCAGCGCGGGCAATGGCAGTTTCAGACATGCGTTACACCCCCAACCTTTCGCGCTGGCCTGCTGCAAGCGCATTGATGATCCTGTCGGTTATGATCGCGATAAAGGCAACGGACAGGCCGGCGACAATGCCTTGTCCTGCATTGGCCTTCGTCAGCGCGATATAGACTTCCTGACCCAGATCCCTTGTGCCGACGAGCGCCGTGATCACCAGCATGGACAGCGCCAGCATGATGGTTTGGTTGAGCCCCAGAAAGAGATGCGGTGTGGCCAGCGGCAGCTTGATTCGCCAAAGCAACTGCCGCTTCGTACAGCCTGACATCAGACCTGCTTCGATCAGCGGCGGCGGGACCTCCCTGAGCCCGTGCGCCGCGTAACGGACAGCCGGGGCGAGGGCATAGAGGATCACCGCAATCATCGCGCTGAAATCGCCCACCCGGAACAGCATCACGACCGGGATCAGGTAAACAAAGCTGGGCAGCGTCTGCAGCGTGTCCATGACCCCGAGGATGACGCGTCCAGCCCGTGGGCTTTCCGCGGCCCAGATGCCAAGCGGAATGCCGATGATCGTTGCAATCAGAACCGAGACCCCGCACAGGTAGATTGTCACCATGGCCTTCGGCCAGAGACCGGAGCCCGCGATGAAGGTCATCAGGAGAGCTGCGAGCAGGCCGATCTTCCAGCCACCGACGCGCCATGCGATCAGGGCGGTCGCGATAATGCCCCAGGCCCATGGTATGCCCGCGAAAAACTTCTTCACTGGCAGCAGCAGCCACTGAAGGATCACGGTCTTGATTGCCTCGAACGTGTCGAAAAAATTGACGTTGATCCATTCCATCGTGTTCGACCAGAACGGACCGGTCGTGATCGTCAGGGCATCCGGATAGGTTTGGACCGCCGGGATGAACTGACCGAGAACCAGCGTGGATGCAATGACAAGGAAGACGGTTCCGGACCAGGGGTGACGTTGCAGCATGTTGCCTTCCAGCGGATGACGTGTACTGCGTTCGGCGAAGGCTTGACTTGCGCGGTCGAGCGCGATCGCCATGGCCACGATGCCGAGACCGGCCTCGATGCCGCCACCGATATCAAGCCGCCGTAAGCTCGACAACACGTCGAAGCCAAGGCCGCCTGCACCAATCATGGAAGCAATGATCACCATGTTCAGCGTCAGCATGATCACCTGGTTTACCCCGACCATCAGCGTCGGGACCGCAGAGGGAACAAGAACCTTCCACATCATCTGCCGGTTGCGGCAACCGGCCATGCGACCCGCTTCGATCACCTCCGTCGGCACCGAATTCAGCGCAATGATCGTGACGCGGACCATGGGCGGCATGGCATAGATCACCGTGGCAACCAGAGCCGCGACCGGACCGAAGCCGAACAGGATCAGGATCGGAACGAGATAGGCAAAGACCGGGACGGTCTGCATGAGGTCCAGAACCGGCCGCAGCAAACGTTCAAACCAGCTGACACGATAAGCCAGGATACCGAGAAAGAGACCGCCGACGACACCGATCGGTACCGAGATCAGCACAGAGGCGAGTGTGACCATGGCGCTTTCCCACTGACCGAAAACGGCGAGGTAGAGAAAACAGGCACCCACGAGGACAGAAAGGAACCAGTCGCGGGCGTAGTGTCCGATTGCCATGATCGTAACGATCACCGCGATCCAGCTGAGCGCCGGCGCAATCTGGATGGCTGCATCGCCGACACCGCTGCTGAAGCCTTCGACCAGCAGGTTGCGCAGTATCTGGTAGGGAGCTTCGATCAGTGCCGAAATGGCCCGGGTGACATCACGGAACGAAAAGAAGTAGAAACCGGCGCTCTCGACCAGCCAGTCGAGAAAGGTGCTGATGTGGTCTTCGAGGGGAAACTCCCAGGCCTTGGGGTAGCGGACAATCCAGCGCGCGTCGAACGCCTTGTAGAGCTGAAAGGAATAGGTCGACAGCAGCCAGGTCGCCGCGAACAGTGCTCCCCAGAACAGCCAGCCCGACCGTGCAGCGCGTGAAATCATCTGCGCCCCACCAGCACGTCGATGACCGCCTTGCGGGAAATCTGCCCGACCGGCTTGTCACCCTCCATGACCTTGTGGGGCAGTTCCGAGGCTTCCACCGGATCGGCAATGGCGTCTATCACCGCATCGTGAGAAACCTCGCCAGCAAAACTGTCTCCGCTTAGCGGTTCCATGACCGATGCGGCGCGGATCACCTTCGCGCGGCTGACATGGCGCGTGAATTCGGCGACATAGTCTGTTGCGGGCTGCAGCACGAGTTCTTCCGGGGTCGCCACCTGCTCAATGATCCCGTCCTTCATCACGGCGATGCGATCCGCGAGGCGGATGGCTTCGTCGAAGTCATGGGTGATGAAGACAATCGTCTTGTGCAGAATGTTCTGGAGGCGCAGGAACTCGTCCTGCATTTCCCGCCGGATCAGCGGATCGAGCGCGGAAAACGGCTCGTCCAGGAACCAGATTTCCGGTTCCGCCGCCAGACTGCGGGCAATGCCGACGCGTTGTTGCTGGCCACCGGAAAGCTCGCGCGGGAAATAACCTTCACGCCCCTTGAGGCCCACCAGTTCCACGACTTCCCGGGCCCTGGCTTCCCGGGTCTTCTTGTCGACACCCTGGATGTCGAGCGGAAAAGCGGCATTTTCCAGAACCGTCAGATGCGGCAGCAGGGCGAACTGCTGGAACACCATGCCCATTTTCTTGCGCCGGATCTGGATCAGTTCTTCTTCGCTTGCACTGAGCAGATCCTTGCCCTCGAAGCGGATCTCGCCGGCGGTCGACTCCACGAGCCTCGACATGCACCGGACCAGCGTTGACTTGCCGGAACCTGAGAGGCCCATGATGACGAAAATCTCGCCCTTCCGGATCTCGACATTCACCGCCCGCACCGCTCCGATAAGATTGGCTGCTTCAAGATCGGCGGAAGAGGGGGTGGAATTGGTACTTAAAAACGTCTCTGCCTGTGCGCCGTAGAGCTTCCATACGTTCCGGCAATCGAGAATTACGGGCGTCGTCATCCAGTCCTCGGTGGAGGTTCTTTCCCGGCAATGGGGAAACTCTTTGGGCAGTCGTCCGGACAGGTGCCCGGCGCGCACGGGACAAAGGCCCTTGCGCACCGGAAGTATGGGACGATCCTACTTGGCAATCCAGCCCGACCAGGTGTCCTTGTTGTCGGCCATCCATGCTGCAACCGTGTCTTCAACAGACTTTCCGTTGAGGTCCACCTCGGTGACCATGGCGCCATAGTCGGCATTGGAGAGATTGAAGTTCTCGATTGCCTTTTTGGCTCCGGGCCACTTGTCGCCGACGCCCGCCCAGCTGACCTTCCAGATCGGGCCGCGCGGCTTGCCGCAGTCGTAGGCGGCATCCGGGTTCACGCCGACGGACGGATCGGCGTAGCATTCGGGCGAGAATGGCGGAAATTCAACAAATTCACCATCGTACTTGGCAGGAGCCCAGTGCGGTGCATACACCCAGAGCATGATCGGGTCCTGGCGCTGATAGGCAGCTTCCAGCTCTGCAAACAGGGCGGCATCCGTGCCTGCGTGAACGACTTCGAAGTCCAGTCCGAGCGCTTCGACGCGCTCCTCGTCAAACCCGCCCCAGGTAACCGGACCACCCAGGTAGCGGCCGAAGGGTGCGGTTTCGGGTGTCGCGAATTCCCCGGCGCAATCCTTGAGGGCTTCCCAGTTGGGAAGGCCGGGGCAGCGCTCCTTCATGTAGGCGGGATACCACCATTCCTCGATTGCCTGAAGGCCGGTTTCGCCAAGATTGACGACATCACCTGTCGCGAAAGCTTCGTCCATCGCCTCGCGGCCGGTGGTTTCCCAGATTTCCATGGCGACATGCAGATCGCCTGTTTTCAGGCCCGCGAATTGAGCGATGTAGTCGGCCTGAACGTATTCAACGTTGTAACCGGCTTCCTTCAGGATCTCCCCCATGAGCTTGGTCGTGATCAGCTGTCCTGACCAGTCATGAAGAGTGAGCTTGATCGGATCGCTGGATTCGGCTGCGAGCGCAGGCGCAACAGCCAGCATTGCGGACAGTGCCAATGAAACGCGCTTCATATTTTTCTCCCCGTCTGAAATTGCCAATGCATGACTGACCGGGCATCCCCCCAGCAGCTGCCAGCTCGGCACGACACCCACATAGACTGTCAGCATAAATCAACAAAAAGCAACATTATGGTTCCACTTTTGTGGTTTTTGGATACATTTTGAGCATTCGATGATCAATCGGATGACACAGATGGTCGGAATTGCGGGAATTCACAGGATGCCGGATTATTCAAGCAGGCTGGAACGGGCAGTGGCGATGACCGAAGCAGCTGCCGGCGTCAGTCTTTCCTATTTCAGGTGTGATCCTGAGATTGAAATCAAAGCGGACGAAAGCCCGGTAACCCTGGCGGACAAGGCGACCGAAAGGTCTCTCAGAGACAGCCTCCGCCAGTATTTTCCGCAAGACGCGATCTTCGGAGAGGAGTTCGGTCAGTCCGGTGAGGGGACCAAAACATGGATCATTGATCCGATCGACGGCACGCGCTCGTTCATTGCCGGATTGCCGTTGTTCGGCATGCTGCTCGGATACCTGGTCGAAGGCCGGCCGAAGCTGGGTGTGATTCGTATGCCTGCGCTTGGCGAAGTCTATTCCGGAGGCGAAGGTCTGAACGCGAAATGCAACGGCACGCAAATCCAGGTGAGCGCTTGCAGGGCATTGTGCCAAGCCCGCCTGTTCATCAACGAGGGAGACAAGCTCGCGGTTTCGGAACCAGCGGTGTTTTCGCGGCTCGTTCGATCTGGACAGTTGCGCCGAATGGCAGCCGATTGTTATCCGCACGCCCTGGTCGCGTGCGGTCTTGCCGATGCCGTCGTGGATTACGATCTCCAGCCTTACGACTATCTGCCGGTATCTGCCGTTGTCGAAGCCGCCGGAGGGCTGATGACCGACTGGCAGGGCAACCCGCTGACGATGACGTCGGATGGACGCACGGTGACGGCGGCGACGCCCGAACTGCTTGCTGAATTGCTGGAGCTTCTCAACCGGCCCTGACGGCGGCCACGTGTGCGTTGAACAACGGGTCCTGCATCAGCTTTCGGCAGCGGTCGAACCGGCCGGTCGCGTAGGCCCAGAAGTCCTCGGCCGGGTTATCGTCAGCCAGTTGGATCAGCCCCCAAAGGGTCCACAGCAGATCGCACATCGCCTTGTAAATGACGACCCGGCCCAGTTCCGCAGCCGTGGGGTTTCGGCCAAAATAGGCCTCCAGCATCTCCGCATCCTGATCGGCGGACATACCGGCTTCGACAGAAAGATCTCCAAGGTCCCAAAGGGGATCGTTCATGCCGGAATACTCCCAGTCGACGATCCACATCTTCTCGCCGTCATCCAGGAAATTCTCGCACAAGGGGTCGCAATGGCAGGGTGCAAGCGGCAGATCCGCCGCAGCCAGCACTTCACCAACCGGCATTGCGGCGGCGACGACATCCTCGTATCCGTCCGGAAGCGAAACATCCTTCGTCGACAGAACCTTGAGATAGTCGTCGATCATGGAGAACAGTTCGAAACGAAACCGGAAACTTTCCCCCGACTGGTGCAATCGCGCCAGGGCAGCGCCGGCCCGGCCCGGTGAGCCGCCGCGCGACCTGAAGAGGTCGGGCGTCATCGTCTCAATCCCTTCAATCGTGCGCGTGATCATGATGCCGGACGTGGCGTCTGCGTGAAGCACCTCGGCGGAAACGCCGGCTCTGGCCGCCGCCTCCGCATTGATCTTTTCAACGCCGCGATCAATGTACTCTTCCGTGTTTTCGCCGGGGATGCGCACAATGACGGATTGGCCGTCGAGGTCGACACGGTGCACGAGATTGGTCAGGCCTCCGAGACGGGTTATCTGCCTTGCCGAGGTGACATCAGAAAATTGGGGCGAGGAGCGCAGGGCCGCGAGTACCTTTTCAGCGTGTTCCGTCATCTTTCCGCGTCCATCCCTTTTTTTCCCTATCCTTTGAGCGCCGCGTTCTCCGGATCGTAGAGCGGGCTTTCAGCCTGTGTGACCGGATGCCGCTCGCCGAAAACCTCAAGGCTGAAATCTGAGCGGTCCCAGTGGGCCTTGTCCAGATAACCGCGTATGATTGTCCGGCCCACAGTGTAGCCAAAGCTGACAGAAGTTGCTGAAGAGACGACCCGATCTTCAAGCAAGATGGTCTCGCCGCCCGTCAGCGGCAGATGCTCAGGGCTCACGAATGTGCAGAGTTTTCGCTCTACGCCATTGTTTTTCTGAGCTTCCAGAACCGAGCGTCCGAGAAAATCGTCCTTTGATTTGAGATGCACCCGGAAGCCGAGACCTGCCTCTATGGGCGTGTAGTCCGGCGTGACATCCCCGGACCAGTAGACATAGCCCTTTTCCATTCTGAGGCTTTCGATCGCCCGATATCCGACGTTGGCAATCCCGTGTGCGTTGCCGGCAGCCCATAGCGTGTCATAAACGTGGGCGGCAAATTCCGTTGGAACATGCAGTTCGTAGCCAAGTTCGCCGACATACCCGATACGCGCGGCACGGACCGGAGCAGCGCCGACGATGACGTCACGCATCGTGGAAAAGGGAATTGCCTCATTGGAAACGTCGCTTTCAGACGCTGCCGCCAGCACGTCTCGTGACCTTGGCCCGACAAGGTTGATGACCGCATATCCGCTTGTGACTTCAATGATGTGCACCGACGCGTTGGAAGGAACGTTTCGTTTGATCCAGTCGCTGTCGTGAACGCCAAACCCGGATCCGGTGACCAGGTAGAACCGGTCTTGTCCAAGACGGATGATCGTGACATCCGCTTCGACACCGCCGCGTTCATTGCACATCTGCGTGTAGATGACCGAACCGGTCTGCTTGTCCACGTTGGAGACGGTCAACCGTTGCAGGACGGCAAGAGCGTCGGAACCGACAATCTCGAACTTCGAAAAGCTCGACTGGTCGATCAACGCGACACGCTCACGTACGGCCTTGTGTTCCTCGGCTGCATATGCCTTCCAACCCGGATCGAGAAAATCCAGCTGGTCCACAGGTTCCACACCGTCTGGAGCAAACCAGAGTGGCCGTTCCCAGCCGTTCTTCGAGCCGTAAACGGCACCCTGATCCTTCAGCCTCTGATAGAGCGGCGACAGGCGCAACTGCCTGGCGCTCTCGTGTTCCTGGCCGGGATATCGTTTCTTGTAGTGATGGGCATAGTGCTCGACCGCGCGCGGATACATGAATGTCCGCGTGCCGTGATGCGGTCCGAAGCGGCGCACATCAAGCGGCCAGAGATCGAGGGACGGACGGCCATCAACGACCCATTCGGCAATCATTTCTCCCGCACCGCCGCCGGCGGCGATGCCATAGAGAAATCCGGTGGCCATCATCAGGTTCTCGAAACCGGGTTGCCAACCCATGACGAAATCGCCATCGGCGGAGTAGGGGATCGGTCCATTGATGACCTGTCGGATACCGACTTCATTGACGATCGGGGTTACCTGGCTGGCGAGATCGGCCAGCGGCAGAAAACGGTCCAGGTTTTCCGGCAGCAATTGACGCACGAAAGCACCGGGAATGCCATGGTCGCCAAAGGGCAGTGTATCCTCCTCGTAGCCGCCTATGACCAGCCGTCCGGCCACGTCCGGCTTGTAATAGACCAGTCGCTCCGGGTCGCGCAGCGTCGGAAAATGGCCGACTTCGGTTCCGGTGGGCTCGGTGACGATGTACTGGTGCTCCACCGCGCAGGCGGGGACGCGGATGCCCAGTTTTGCACCCAGTTCGCGGCTCCACATCCCGGCTGCCAGGATCACCGTTTTCGCCTCAAAGAAACCTTCGTTTGTCTCGACCGCCGTGATCCGGCCATCGGAGACGGTGAAGTCAAGCACTTCTACGCCCTGACGGATGTCTGCGCCCTGACGGCGGGCGGCGCCCGCGACGGCCTGGCACAGCGAGGCCGGGTCAACGTAGCCGTCGCTGGGGATGAAGGCCGCACCTTCAAGTCCACGCGCCTCGATCAGCGGAAAGAGTTTCTTTGCCTCCTCCGGTGCAATGATGTGCATGTCCAGGTCGAAGCTCCGGGCCATGGTTGCCAGGCGCTTTGCTTCCAGAAGACGCTCTCGCGTTGCGGCGAGCCTGAGGGACCCGGTTTTCTTCCAGTCGAATTGAAGACCCTCTTCGTCCTGAAGCCGGTCGTACATCTCGACGGACTTCTTCAGCATGCGGGTCGTGTTGCGGGAGGAGCGCAATTGTCCAACCAGTCCGGCTGCATGCCAAGTCGCGCCTTCCGTAAGGGCGGCACGCTCCAGCAGGACCACGTCTTTTTCCCCCATCCGGGTCAGATGAAAGGCGATCGAGCACCCGATGATGCCGCCGCCGATGATCAGGTGTTTGGCCGAATGATGGATCATTTCGCAGGTCCGCATGATGTCAGTCGGCTCAAATGCTAACAAAAACCAACAACGTGACAACAGAAATGTTGATTTTTGTTGAAATACAGGTGCAGAATAGCCTTATTCGACCAGAAACTTTGGTGTAAACAGGCTTCATGTCGAAATACGAAACAACGCTCCTGCAAACCGTTGATATGCGTGGCACCGTCAGCGTGCAAGAGCTGTCGCGTATCCTCGGGGTCTCGGATCAGACCATCCGGCGGGTCTCGCGGCCCCTGGTCGACCGGGGCGCCTTGCAGAAAGTGCACGGTGCGCTGGTCTCGACGAAGTCGGCCGCTGATCTGCCTTATCTGGCCCGCATGAATCTGAACCGGGAAGCGAAGGTCGCTATCGCCGAAGAGGTTGTGAAAATCATCCAGGATGGCGACAGCATCGCCATCGACACCGGATCGACGTCAGGGTTCGTCGCACAGGCCCTGCGAAGCCGCCGCGAACTTACGGTCGTCACCAACTCGGCCTACGTGGCAAGCACGCTCGCGATGATCCCGGGCAACAACGTTTCCATGGCCGGCACGCAACTCAGAGACCATGACGGCGCTTCTTTCGACCGGTCCGCGTTTGACGTCATCGACCGTATGCAGGTGGACTACGTGCTTCTCTCGGCCTCGCTGGTCGATGCAAGAAAAGGGTTTCTGGTCCATGAGCAATGCGAGGTCGATATCGCAAGCGCGATGCTGGCAAATGCCGGTCGGGCGATCATGGCCGTGGATCACTCCAAGTTCGAACCGCAGATGCGTAAGCCGGCACTCCGTCAGCCGTCGCTCAAACCCGGCGACCTTCTGGTGACCGACAAGTCTCCGCCGGCGGATTTTGCCGGATTGTTCAAGGATCTCGAAATTCGCTTTCCTTAGGTGATGGACCCATTACCGGGCAAAAGCCCGCTCTGCACAGGCTGCCTCCCGAGATCCTGCCATTTCTGCCGTCAAATCCGCTTCATTTATAAGGACGTACTCTAGTCCAGAGGCGGCAGCCGGTTCTCGAAAACGAAAGACTTCACGATCGAGGTGTTTGTCTCGGCGCGGTCGTGAAAGGGCAACAGGATGTCATCCAGCTCCGCAACGTCCCTCAGCAACAGACGTGCAACATAACAGTCGTCTCCGGTGACACGATCACACGATATGAAACGAGGCTCTTCGAGAATCATGTTTTCGACTGTGTGAAGCTGGCCGCTGCGCGGCTTTATCCAGACGAGGGCCTGAATGGTGTACCCGAGCCGGCGCAGATCAAGCCGCGCACCGAACCCCACGATGTAGCCACGCTCTTGCAAACCGCGCAGCCTCTCACCGACCGCCGGCCCCGAAAGACCGACCTCTTTGCCGACATCGGCGAGACTGGTACGGCCATGAGATTCGAGTATTTCGACGATCCGGCGGTCTGTTCGATCAAGATCTTTCGACATGAAAACAAGTTAGGGCACAGAGAAACGATACGAAAGGAAAATTGCAAAAACACTATCGGCACCATGGGGACAATGAGGTCATCGGGAGTTAAGTTTCCATCAGAAAAACAGGAGCTTCCAATGGATATTCAACGTATAGCCGCATTCAGCCAGGGAACCGAAGGCGGCAATCCGGCAGGTGTGGTGTTGTTGCAGCAGGCGATCAGTGCAGAGGAAATGGCGCGGGTCGCGGCTGAAGTCGGGTATTCGGAGACCGCTTTCGCCACCGCACAGGGAGAGGATCGCAACACATGGCGCGTGCGCTACTTCTCACCGGAATCAGAAGTCCCTTTCTGTGGGCATGCGACAATCGCCCTTGGTGCGGCCTTGGGCAGACACGAAGGGCCCGGAACCTACAGTCTGGTTCTGAACGACGCCACGATCACCGTCGATGCAAACGCGACGCAGGAAGGGATGATGGCGACCCTGTCGTCACCCCCGACGAACAGCCGGGTCATGACTGATGACGAGATGGAAGACGTCATGAGTCTTTTAGCCCTTACGTCGGATGACCTTGATCCTCGCCTGGCGCCCGCGTTTATCCACGGCGGAGCCAACCATGTCGTGCTGCCACTGAAGGAGCGTTCACGGCTCGCGGCCATGGCATACGATCTCGACCAGGGACGTACCGTGATGCGTCAGCATGATCTGGTAACGGTGATGCTGGTCTATATCGAAGGAAATCAGGCTTTTGTTGCGCGCAACGCTTTTGCTTCCGGCGGCGTTCTTGAAGACCCGGCAACCGGTGCCGCTGCCGCGGCCTTTGCGGGATACCTGCGAGACTGTCAGTGGCCCCACAACGGCAGCCTTACAATCCGACAGGGTGAAGACATGGGCAGTCCTTCGCTGATCAGGGTCTCGCTTGACGACACGAAAGGCGCGTCCGTGCAGGTTTCCGGCAGTGTTCGGGACATTCTTTGAACAAGTTGAAGGTCGTCTGAGCACCGGTGAACGCCGACAAACTTCCGCCCGGAAACAGCCATGCGGTTCAACGGCTGTAAGCATCGCGAACGCCGGCGAACTCCTGTGAACGGGACATCTTGTAGGCACTCGGGGTTTGGCCCGTCTCGCGCTTGAAAGCGGAATAGAATGCGGATCTGGAGTTGAATCCAACTTCGTAGGCAATCGAAAGGACCGTTGTTTCACCCTTTGCGACCAACGGCATCGCTTCCTTTATGCGCCATCTGTTGACGAACTCGAAGAAGGATTGACCCAGATGCTGGTTGAGGGTCTGTGAAACATAATTGAGGGACACGCCAGCGTGCTGTGCCAGCATGCCGAGCGTCAGGTTCGGGTCGCGATAAAGGCAATCCTCTTCCATGGCCCGCAATAGCTTTCGGGCGATGCGCTCGGCCTGTGCGGAATCCAGGGCGCTTTTTTCGTATCTCTTGTCTTCCGTATCGTCGATTTCAGCAAGCGATCTGGTTGCGCTGTCGAGATCCGTTGAGGGCCGCAAACTCCACAGCGCGAGAGACAGGACAACAATGAAAACCAGGAAACTGTCGAGCAGGGGGCCTATGAAGTCTCCCGTTCCCTGAAGGATCAGGACCTGCCCGACTAGGTGTTGCAGAACGTAAATGCCCAACGCTGTGGCGAGGATTGAAACCCACCGCAATTCCAGCCCTTCGGTGCTGGCATAGTATTGTTTGAGGCGTTCTACATGATGCGCCTGTGTGTACAGAACCCAGACACAGTAGAGCACCCATTGCAAAGCAAGTGCCAAAGACAGGAGCAAGAATCCATAGTGGAGAAACGACGCGAAGAACGCCTCCATGCCTGACGAACCGGCCTTCAATGGCGCACCGCTCGCGACTTCCAGATGCAAAAACGCACCCAATGCAAAGAGTGTGGCCACGGAAGGCAGCAAGAAATGCCCGGCGAACCTTGCGTGATCACCGACGCCGCGTGGCAAGCCCGCTATATCTCTGATGTAGATGAAAAAGAGAGGGCCGAGCCAGAAGTTGATTGCAAAACCTGCAAGCTCTGCTCCGGCATGAAGAAATTGCGGTGAGGATTGGATCATGACCGCAACAACGGAATCGACCTCGCTGGCGCCGAAGACCGCGAAGAACATCGCCAGAACCTTGCGCGAGGGATTGATCCGTCTTTGGGACCAGCTGAGCAGGGTGGCCAAAATGGCAACCGACAGCGTCGCTGCAACCGATGCGGCCAATAGTACGTGAGTGTCAAAGGTCATTTTCAGGACCGCCGGCGGATGGGGAGGCAGATTAAGCACCATGACTATCTGCAAGTTCCTTGCAGCTCAACGGTGCTCTCGAAGGCCCGTGTCCGGGTCGCATAGGAAAGACCTTGCGCTGGCGCGAGCGGACGGCTCAGGGCACGCCTTGTGCAACAATGGAACGGCGGCTTCCGCTGGCGCTCACCAAGCCAACGCCGCCGTTGGCAGGTTCCACTTCCAGGTCGCAAACAACGACCACGCAAAGAACGGCAATGCGCAAAGCATGGCGAGCCGCTCTGAGTTTGGATTGCGCTGCGTTTTGGCGGTGAAAAAGACCCGGATTGTGACCGGCAGCAACGATACGAAGCCAGCGGCGTAAAGGAATGTCATGGTCCACACCCTGGCGCCCGGCGTCGCTGCCGCGGACAGGTCAACTCCGTGCGTGACCTGCTCAAGGATCTCCGCTATCCCGATGATGAGACCGATCCACAAAATCCCCTGACAGAACGACATCGACAAAATGCGTCGACGTTTCCGCCAGCCAATTGCCGCACCTGCCAGACAAAGGAGCGATCCCGCAATCGCCGCCCATAGGGCCGAGTCCAGCGACGCGGACGTTTGCCAGAAATCCAACCTGTCGAAGCTGTGTATCCCACCATTCACAAAAGCGCCGACGACGCGTCCGTCCTCGTTGCGCCGGAACCCGAGGCGTGCGTCACCCTCAGGAGTTTCAAATTCGTCCTCGGCGATCGACTCGAAACGGCGCGAGTGGCCAAGGCCGGTCACCAGAAGCGCGTTATCAGCACTGGCGGTTACGGTGAAGGTCGTGACGTAGGGTACAAGAATACGGTCCAGCCCTGTCTCGTTTCTCCGCGTGCTGATATAGCGCCCCTCGTAGGCCCGCAGGCAAGTCTTGTCGCAGCCGGTGCGTTCCGCCGCGTACCGTTCGTTTGGTGCGATCACCTCGCGAAGGAGCCGGCGCGGCAGCGCCATCAATGAACTGCCCGTCGGACTGTTGGCTGAGACAAAGATCCCGAGATCCAGCTCTGGTACGAGGGTCATGTTGCTGTGAAATCCGAAATGGCTTCCGCCATGATGATAGACCTGATGCCCCGCCCAGGTCTCGGTCCAGTATCCGAGGCTCCGCCCGGCGAATTCTGTACGGTCAGGAAATGTGGGGTTTTTCATATCGGCAACGGCCCTGGCGATTGACGTTGCGCCTACATCTTCAGAACCGGTGCGAAGGAGAAACCGCATCACCATCCCCATGTCGCGTCCGCTCAGGGCAAGCCCCCCGGAGGGCGTATGGATCGAAGGAAACGGTTCGGGATCGATGGCCGCATAGCTTCCGTCCTGCCAGATATGGAAAGGGGAGACGATGGCAGCATCCAGATGTTCATGCATAAAATGGGGGGAGGCGATCCCCATCCGGGCAAGGACCGCTTCTGCAACATATTCCTCGAATGATTGACCCGAGACATGAGCCACGATCGCGCCAAGCAGAACAAAGCTCGCATTCGAATAGGAAATCGCATCTGCCGGCGGGCGAACCTGTTCGGGCAACACCGCTGAAATCTGGTCCAGCAAAGACGCATCTGCACGGTTGCCATGATCTGCGAAGTAGCCCCGATAGCGGTCTTCAAGTCCGGCCGTGTGGGCCAGCAAATGAAGAATCCGTATGTCTCCGTAGGGTTGGTCAAGCTTCAGGTCCGGCAGATGCATTGCGATCGGGTCATCGAGCGCGAGCCGGCCGTCCCTTGCAAGCTGAAGGACCGCAAGCGCGGTAAACACCTTTGTTACGGACGCCAGCGGCACGACGTCAGAAGGTGCCATCGGCCGTCCGGTCCTGGCGTCCGCAAGCCTGTACCCTTTTTCGAAAATGACATCTTCGCCGGCAACAATCACCACGACCGCGCCGGCAACCGCTTCCTGATCAAGGCCGGTCGTGATCAGCCCATCCACGAACCCCTCCAGGCCGGGTTGCCACGGAGCGATCTTCTGAGCCGCGACCGTCGATACCGTTCCCAAAAACGAAAGACCCATCCACAAGAACAGGTGCATCACACTGAGTGCGCTTTGACCTCGACAGAAGATCAAATCGATGAATCGTTTATGCATTGTCGGCTCTGGAAGGCGAGGTTGATGACGGTGGCTGATTGGGCAGCGCAGATACCCCTGAGAACCTGTTACGCGTCGTCCTGCTGTATCGGCTGAGACAGAAATTTCACATCGAGACGGACTTGGGCCCGACGACATCATTCCCCAGGCGCGACTACACCGGATCATACGGAGGGCTGATCAGAGGCAATTTCCGGGATTCATCACGAACAATACGGCAGCGTTTCAACTGGAGAAGAGGCGCACGGCTCGTGCAACGGAGGGGGCAATCAGCTTACTCCCACTCCAGGCCTGATGACCCGCCAGATGCGTTTACTTCACACGCCGGGACGCGCAACACACCTTGAATATGGCGCGCCAAGCGATCGTCGACACAATCAGTTATTGCAATGGAAGTCAGTATAGGTGTGGATTTCACCCCTAGGGTCGTTGGCACGCAAAGGCGCAATTGATGGCTTCATTGCGCTTGGTGAAATCGTCACGAACGCGTCCAACTGGCCTTTCAAATCGCTGCGCAGGCAACCGATTTCTCAGTCCCAAGGGACTCGACGGTACTCCCGACGCGCCAGCAAATGCTTCAGGTTTGAACGTCAATTTCGGGAACCACAGTGCTCAAACGTCGCGCACTGCCCCTTTGGCTGAATGTCTTGCTCGACAGTGGCCAGCGGAGTACATTGATGCATCTAGAAGCAGCATGCACTCGTCGAACCGAGGTTCGGTCGGTACGTGGCACCTGCCGTCGCTCTAAGAGCATAATCAAGACAATGGAGCCTTGGATGTCGTTACGTCAGTGTTAACCCTGTGATCCGAAGGAGGTCTGTCGTTGCCATTTTCGATAAGCTTTGATTTTCGCTTTGACGATGGCGGTTTCTTCAACGATCCGAACAGGAGAGCAATACTAGAACTCGCTGCCGAAGAGTGGGAACGCGTCATCAATGACGAGTTCGACGACATCCCTGAAGGTGCCGCCCTTTCTGTTGTCGACCCAGATGACCCCTCCCAACTTCTTACGGTCGAATTGACTGAGCCAATTGATGATCTTCTGATCTTCGTCGGCAGCAACGATATGGGAGGCTATAACATGCTTCCCGATGGTTCACTGTCTGCAACGATTGGGCAGGCCTATAGCGTTTTTGGCGGTGATGGCGATGCGATGCGCCTACGTACCGTCGCAGATTTTCGTTCCCAAGGGCCGACATCAGATTTCGAACCGTTCGTGGGTTCAATTGCCCTGAACAATAATAACGAGATCAATTGGTCTTTTAGTGCAGATGGTCCGGTCGACGGGTTCGCGGACGCTTACAGCACAATCGTTCACGAGATCGGGCACATCCTTGGTATCGGCGCTAGTCCGACCTTCGACGCGCTCATTGTGGGTACCGGCTTTACCGGCCCAAATGCCCGCGGCGCAAATGGCGGTGTGCCTGTGCCACTGGAACCAGACGGCAATCATGTACGTGAAGGCTTCGCCGGCGACTCGGTTGTTATGGACCCGATACTCGCACTGGGCACTCGGACGGTTCCGACGGCAATCGACCTCGCTCTACTTGTCGACATCGGCTACGAGATCGACGGTTACGTCAAGCAGGGAACGGCGTTTGCGCTGACGACACCGGGTGACGACAATCCGGTCTTTGGATCTGAGGCGGCTGACTCAATCGACGGTCTCGGCGGCAATGACTGGCTCCAAGGAGAGGGCGGCAATGACGCGCTCGATGGCGGTGACGGGGCTGACACCCTGTTTGGCGGCTTTGGTGCCGATGCGCTGGTTGGCGGTGATGGCGATGACCAGGTACTGGGCAATCAAGGCGAGGACGTCATTGATGGCGGTTCAGGCGACGACAATTTGTTCGGCGGCAGCGACTACGACACATTTGTCTTTGTGGATGATTGGGGCGCCGACTCCGTAATCGATCCTGATGCAAACGGCCGTTTGCTGTTCGTCGGCTACGATGAAGCCGACCTCAGTTTCTCTCAATCTGGAGGCAATCTGTTTGTTGACGCGGGCACAAACCGCGTCGTCTTCTTTGATTACTACAGCAATGGCTCGTCATACGATTTCGTGTTCGAGCCGTTCGCTGACATGGTTAGTGAAGGCACGGACACATCCGTAAACCTGAGCGTTGGGTCGTGGACCAACGGAACGATCAATGCCGAACCCATCGTCGGTGACGGAGTGACGTTCGACCTTGTCGGTGGCTTTGTGGACAAGGACTGGTATCGCGTCACGCTGGAGGCAGATCGGTCTTATTCATTTGACGCTCAATCCCTGTCGATGACGACTGGCAACGTCTTCATAAGGCTCTACGACAGCGCCGGGAACGAGGTCGGGGGATCGTCGGAAGCCGAAGGCGCTGCGCCGAGCTTCACGTATGCCACCGCGGGCCAGCCTGGCAGCCAGACCTACTACCTCGCCGTCAGCGCTGGTGACAATGGAGAGGCAAGCGAGCCATTCCGCACAGCAACGGGCGACTTTCAAGTCAGGTTCACCGACGGGGGTGCAGTCACAACGAGTGATGTGGCTGGCAATACCTCAACGACCGCCGACCTTCTGGTCGGCGGGACGGTGGTTGGGGAAATACAGCAGAACGATGTCGGTGGAAGCTACATTGATACTGACTATTTCCGGGTAACCCTGACCGGCGGCCAACGCTACACGTTCAGCGCTGACGCGGCTGTGGACAGCGGGGACGCACTCGATGAGGTGTTCATCCGCCTCAGAGACGTGCAGGGGCGGGTACTGTCGCCGGATATCCGGGATGAGGGCGCAACGCCGCAGTTCGTCTTCGATGCGCCCGGGAGCGGACCGCAGACATTCTATCTGGCGATCAGTGCGGGTGGCAACGGCGCGTGGTGGGACGATGTCGGCGCCTATTCCGTCAGCCTCGCCGCAGAGGGAGCCGTCCCGCAACCGGTCAACTACCGACCTGTCGCCGAAGCGACCGATTTTGTCGGCGACCCGGCTGATGATGTCCCGTTAACCGATCTATTCAGTTACAGCGATCCGGATGGGATTTCGGACATCGTGAACTTTGCGGTTCAGGACCGCACGCGGGAATGCGGGCATCTGACCTATCTGGGTCAGCGGATGGACCCGAACGTTGTCTACGAGCGTCCGATCGGCGAGATCGGAGACTGGGCCTTTGTCGTGGGGCCACATGGCACCGACTATGTCGGGTTTAACGCCATCGATAGTGAGGGAGCGTTCAATACAAGCGCCGTCGCAGCAGTGTCTGCAGCACAGTTTCAAGGCCCCCAACTTGCGTCGGCGGAGGACCTGTTCGGGCAGCAGAAGCTGAGTACTTTGGCGCAGTTTTCAAATGCGGCGTATTACTTAGGAGGTACGGAAGCTGTTGATGCCTTGAGCGACAAGGGATGGCGGATAATTGACAGTGTATATGCGGGCTCACTCGGCATTAACAATATAAGTGACAAGCACTACATCAGTAATGCTCTTAATCTGTTTCCTGGTTCAGGTGAGCGCGGTTCGGCCCTGTTGGCTGAGGCCCCGGATGGCAAGTCGCTAGTCTTATCGTTTACCGGTACGGATCAACACTGGCCCAGCGAAGGGTTTGAGATAGGCTTTGACTGGTTGAGCTTTACGACAAATCACTTCGATCTGTTTCTCCCGCTATTCAATGACATCGACTTCGCCAAATACGAAAAGGTATATGCAACTGGCCACAGCATGGGCGCCGCTATGGCCCAGGCGTTTGTGGCGCTTAGCCAACGCGGTTCACCCGTCACATACGGAGAACAAGTAATCTCTCTGCCGACACCATTCAAGGTTGAGGGTGTTGGCTTTGCCAACCCTGGCTTCGGTTTCGGTTTTGACGTTTTCGACTTTCAGTTACCGCATCTTGAAGAATTTACTAATATTACAATCAACGGAGATCCAATTCAATTTGCGCAAGTCCTGTCCAACAATGCAGGCGACATAATCAACCTAGAGATTTCAAGAGAATTAGCTGTCAACCAAGAGTCGCTGCACGCTATGGACTTGTATGAAGATGCGGCGAGGTTCTTCGATGAGCGTAGTGTTGATGTTTTCGCGCTCCAATCGAATGGAAGACCGGACTCAAAGACATACTACTACACGCCTCTCGGAGAGATCTATGTGGGAGGCGAGGGCTCGGCATTCTCTGTTGTGGGCTCTCCAAACGGGGCTTTGGTCAACCCGGACGGCGTTATTCATTTGGGACAGCCCACCGTTCCAACAGTCGCTGATCAATGGACTTTCAGCACCGATAGTGATGATCCATCCACGTTGACCATCGACGCAAGTGCGTTCACGAACACAGACTGGACTATTTCGGCGGATGGAGGCGAAGTTGTCTTGACTGATGCAGCCCTGCAGGAATTGCTTCGCTTCGACGATTTCGGGTCCTTCCAGGTCAACTCCTCGTGGGCAGACCTCGATCTGAAACTTTTGCCATACGATGGCACTGACATTCTCCCGAACACGGTCTATGTCTCCGCCGGTATCGGCGACGATAACATCGACGGAAGCGCAACTGACCGACGTATTGTTGCCACCGGTGGAGGCGGCAACGACACCCTGATCGGCGGCGCACCCGGCGACCACCTCTCTGGCGACGACGGTGACGATACAATTGATGGCGGGGGTGGTGACGATTTCCTCGAGGCTGGTCAAGGAAACGATGTTGCTTTTGGCGGCGACGGCAATGACACAATTCGCGGTCGAGGTGGAGATGACGATATCGGCGGAGGCGACGGCGCGGATGTTCTGTTTGGAGGCGCTGGCGCTGATGCGCTCAATGGAGGGGCCGGCGGCGACCGCGCCCAGTATTCCGACGCGACGGCCTGGGTGACAGCGGACCTGGCCAACTCGGCGAACAATACCGGCGAGGCCGCCGGCGATACCTATGTCAGTATCGAGCACCTTTACGGCACGCATTATTCCGACAGCCTGAGGGGAGACTCGATCGGGAACTGGATCTGGGGTGGAACGGGCAATGACACGCTCCGCGGCTGGGGCGGGAACGACCGGCTCGACGGCGGCGATGGCGCAGATGTTCTGTTTGGTGGCGCAGGTGCGGATATCCTGATCGGCGGGGCAGGTGGCGATCGCGCCCAGTATTCCGATGCCACGTCCTGGGTGACAGCGGACCTGGCCAACTCGGCCAACAATACCGGCGAGGCCGCCGGCGACACTTATTCCGGAATTGAACATCTATATGGCACGCACTACTCCGACAGCCTGCGGGGAGACTCTGTCGGGAACTGGATCTGGGGTGGAACGGGCAATGACACGCTCCGCGGCTGGGGCGGGAACGACCGGCTCGACGGCGGCGACGGTGCAGATGTTCTGTTTGGTGGCGCAGGTGCGGATATCCTGATTGGCGGTGCCGGTGGCGACCGCGCCCAGTATTCCGACGCCACGTCCTGGGTGACAGCGGACCTGGCCAACTCGGCCAACAATACCGGCGAGGCCGCCGGCGACACTTATTCCGGAATTGAACATCTATATGGCACGCACTACTCCGACAGCCTGCGGGGAGACTCTCTCGGGAACTGGATCTGGGGTGGAACGGGCAATGACACGCTCCGCGGCTGGGGCGGGAATGACCGGCTCGACGGCGGCGACGGCGCGGATGTTCTGTTTGGTGGCGCCGGAGCGGATATCCTGATCGGCGGGGCAGGTGGCGACCGCGTTCAGTACTCCGATGCGACGTCATCCGTGACAGCGGACCTGGCCAACTCGGCCAACAATACCGGCGAGGCCGCCGGCGACACTTATTCCGGAATTGAACATCTATATGGCACGCATTACTCCGACAGCCTGCGAGGCAACTCAATCGGGAACTGGATCTGGGGCGGCTCCGGAGATGATCATATCGCAGGTCGCGAAGGCAATGACTATTTGTTCGGTGGGACAGGTGCCGATACTTTTGAGTTTTTCTTCGGTGATGGTGATGATGTCATCGCTGACTTCAGTGTCGGCGAGGATCTGTTGGATTTCGCAACGACCCTTGGTGTATCGAGCGTTTCTGAAGCCGATATACACGGCGGCACTGACCTGGATACGATCCTTGCTCTAAACAGTGGAGACACACTAATCCTTACAGATGTAAACGGAATTTCTGTTTCTGAATTGTTTGCGTAAATTATTGAAGATTTTGCAAAATTGGCTTCTATTATCGACCGTGATCGGTGCGTTTTTTATCTGGTAGTGGTTTGCGAAGGAACACTCATACGCTCCACTTTACGGCCCAAACAAGTCTGCTCCAGTTGCATAGGAGGCGGACGCAGTAACGGGCTGCGGTCAGGATTGGAATTGCGGCGTTGCCTGTCTTTGAGGCGAGGTCATTCCAATCCATGCGATCGACACTTCGCAGGTCGCCAATCCTCCCTGTATCGACTTGTCAGGGATAACGACAAAACACGTCGGCCCATCTTCCGTCACCTGCAGATACCCGGCAATTCGGAACTTTTTCGCAAAGAACTGTCTGAAGAGTTTGTTGCCTGCAGGCTTCGAACATTCCCATTTGATGTGGTGAGGCTTTTCGACACTCTCTTTGACCGGGTCTTTGTGCTTTCCAATGTATCTGGAGACTTTTCCGAAACGGCCGTTCGGCTGGAAAGTGGCTATTTTTTGAAATAGAGAGTGGCTGGGGAACCTGGATTCGAACCAGGACTAACGGAGTCAGAGTCCGTGGGTCTACCGTTAACCTATTCCCCAATAAGGCCTGCTGGCGCAGCCATTGGTCCGGCTGCAAAGCGAACGCACCGCGTTGCGACCTGAGTGTGCCGCATATACATCCATCACAATCGCGATTTCAAGTGCCGTTTTCGACTTTTTTGTGAAATGGGAAAACGGGCCGGCCGGCAAGCTGCAAGATTATGAGACAGAAAGCTTTTCCAGCGCCGGGCAACCTGATACAGTTTTTGCAACGACACATATGGCCACGGTCGCAGCCTCGATAAGGCTGAGATCGGGTGGCCTGAAAGGCAAAAACGTGACTGAGTCAGGTCAGGAACCGCCCGAATTCGGGCGACGTACCGCTGACGAGTCCGGGAAAAGCGGAACTCGATCCGAGTTCAACGGGCCGAACCGACGGCGGCGCAAGCGCCGGTCCGGTCAAGGCCCGAAAAGCGGCGCCGCAGACGAAAACAGATTCGCTGCCGCGCCGGCCGACGGGGCAAAGGATGGTTTGCCGCGTCACGCTTCCGGACACGTCGACAAAACGCATTCTGTGCGGGACGCGCATGCGCCCGTCCAAAAGGAGGGTGCGAAGCGCCGTAAAAAGAGGCGCCGTGGCCGTACCGCCGCCGAGGCGCGGACGGACGCTCCCGCGCATGCTGCACCCGACCACCTCAACACTTCGGAAACTGTCACCAGTCCGAAGGGTAAAAAGGCGGCCAACAGACGCGGCAGGCGTCGCTGGCAGGCGTCCAAGAATTCAAGAAACGGCCGCAGTCCGAAACCGGAGACCGAAAGCACTCATACCGTCACCGACGCAATGCGTTTGAACGGCCAGTCCACGCAACTTCTGAAGGACGACAACAAGGGCCTCGATACCCGAGAGGCGCGCTATCCTCCGTCCTCAGCTGGAGCACGCGACGCGAACACGAGGAGCGGGCCCGGGCGCCGCTTCAGGAACAACGCCAGCAGATCACCTCTCTACGCCGCACTGGATCTCGGCACCAACAACTGCCGCCTGTTGATTGCGCGGCCGGAAGAGCGCGGCTTTCGCGTTGTCGATGCCTATTCGCGTATTGTCCGTCTGGGAGAGGGCGTCGGCTCGAACAAGCGTCTCAGCCCGGCTGCGATGGACCGTGCCATTGATGCCCTTGCAAACTGTCACCGCAAACTGGCTGACCGAGGTGTCCTGAGATCGCGGCTGATCGCCACAGAGGCCTGCAGGGCTGCAGAAAACGGAACCTCATTCATCGAACGCGTCAGGTCCGAGACCGGTCTTGCGCTTGAGGTTGTCAACAGGGAAACCGAAGCGCGTCTTGCAGTCGCCGGCTGCGCCTCACTCGTCGATCATGACGCGGACGGTGTCATTCTGTTTGATATCGGCGGCGGTTCCTCGGAGATTGTCTGGCTCGACCTGCGCAACAGGTGCGGCGCACGCGGATACGCGTTGACCAAGTTTATACGCTCCTGGATTTCGCTGCCTGTCGGCGTTGTCAATCTTGCCGAACGGCACGGCGGTGTTCATGTGACGCCTGACATCTTCGAGGCCATGGTCGATGACGCAGCCGATCACCTTGCCGCGTTCAGTCTCGCGGACACGCTCTCCGAAGCGATTGCATCCGGACGCGTTCACATGCTCGGCACATCCGGAACCGTGACGACGCTTGCAGGCGTCCATCTTGGTTTGCGCCGCTATGACAGGCGCAAGGTCGACGGAACCTGGCTCGAAGACGACGACGTGTCGAAGATGATTGATCAGCTGCGTGACATGCCGTATGAGGCGCGCGTAGAAAACCCCTGTATCGGCGCCGACAGGGCAGATCTTGTTCTGGCAGGGTGTGCAATTCTGGAAGCAATCAGACGTCGGTGGAGCTGCTCGCGGCTGCGCGTTGCAGACAGGGGTCTTCGTGAAGGCATCTTGACCGAACTGATGGCCGCCGATGGTGTCTGGGCAAATCGTTCGCACCGCAAGCGCCAGGACAGACGGCGCTGGAAGGACTGAAAATGAGCCGTTCGAAAAAGGGATCCGGCGACCGCGGCCTGCACGTGAAGGTGAAGACAGCGGCCGGCAGAAGGGAATCGTCTACCCGCTGGCTCGAACGGCAGTTGAACGATCCCTATGTGCGTCGTGCGAAGGCGGACGGCTACCGCTCCAGGGCCGCCTACAAACTCATTGAAATAGACGACAGGCACAAACTGCTGAAGCCGGGCTACCGCGTTGTCGATCTCGGCTGTGCTCCGGGTGGATGGTGCCAGGTCGCCGTCGAGCGGGTTCAGTCGAGTATCGAGTCCCCGAAAGTGGTCGGCATCGACTACCTGGACATGGATCATGTACGGGGCGCGATTTTCCTGAAAAAGGATTTTCTTGATGACGATGCGCCCGCGGCGCTCATGGAAGCCCTTGGAGGGCAAAGACCCGATGTCGTGCTTTCGGACATGGCTGCTCCGACGACCGGGCACAAACAGACGGACCATCTTCGAACGACACATCTCTTCGAAATCGCGATCGACTTCGCGAGGCAAAACCTCGTTCCGGGCGGATCATTTCTCGCGAAGGTGTTTCGGGGAGGAACGGAAAACGCCTTGCTGCAGGAACTCAAGCGGGACTTCAAGACCGTCGCACATCTGAAACCTCCGGCGAGCCGGAAGGAGAGTCCTGAGCTTTACGTGATTGCCAAGGGATTTCGCGGAAGCAGCCCGGATCAAGCGGACTGATAGCGCTCAAACGAATTTGTGAAGGAAACTCTTGAATGCATGACATCAAGACGTTTGCACAAGCCCTTGAAAAGTCTTGGAGCAATGAATCGAGCACGCTCTGGACAGCTGACAATCCGGCTGCCGGCCAGTGTGGCGTCACCGCACTGGTTGCAAGTGATGAGCTGGGAGCTGATATCCTGAAGACACGCTACGGCTCAATCTGGCACTTCTACAATCGCATCAATGGAAAGCGACACGATTTTACGGAGAGCCAGTTCGGGCAAACGATTGAATATGATGACATTCCGTCATCACGCGACGAGGCGTTCGGTGACACCAACGAACGCCAATACGCTTACTTGAACAACGCGGTGAAACGGCGGCTGGCGCAGGCAAGGGCCGATTGACACGCACAAGGTGGGAATTCCACTTTGCATTCTGTCACCTGCATGTTATTCACCCGCGCCAACTTCTCCGGCACAGCCGAAGCGACTCGCCAGACGCAGTCTTCCCTATCAAGACTGCGTCTCTAGCTATTTTAAAGGGGAATTGGCCATGGCATCCTTTTTTGTCCCGTCGACCGGACAACAAGCACTGACCTTTGATGATGTCCTGCTGATGCCCGGCCACTCGGAAGTTCTGCCGGGAGAGGTGGACCTGAAAACAAGGGTCACCCGCGAGCTGGAACTCAATATCCCGATCCTGTCCTCGGCCATGGACACTGTCACGGAGGGCAGGCTTGCCATTGCCATGGCCCAGGCAGGCGGAATTGGTGTCGTTCACCGGAACCTGACCCTCGACCAGCAGGCCGAAGAAGTCCGGATGGTCAAGAAGTTTGAATCGGGCATGGTCGTCAATCCGCTGGTCATAGGCCCCGAGGCAACGCTGCAGGACGCCCTGGGCCTGATGAAGCGATTTGGCATATCCGGCGTTCCGGTTGTCGAGAACGGTGGAACCGGCGGACAGGCGGCCGGCAAACTGGTTGGCATCCTGACCAACCGCGACGTCCGCTTCGCCTCCGACAATCAACAAAAGATCCGTGAGCTGATGACGAGCGACAACCTGGTCACGGTGAGCGACAATGTCAGCCAGGACGAGGCAAAGCGCCTCCTGCACCAGAACAGGATCGAAAAACTGCTGGTTGTCGATGACGCGCGCAACTGCATCGGCCTGATAACCGTGAAGGACATGGAAAAGGCACAGCTGAACCCCAATGCCTCGAAGGACGCACAGGGCCGGTTGCGCGTTGCAGCGGCCACGAGCGTCGGCGAGGAAGGTTTTGCCCGTGCCGAACGATTGGTCGATGCGGGCGTCGACATGGTGGTCGTGGACACCGCGCACGGTCATTCGCAAAAAGTGCTCGATATGGTCAGCCGGGTCAAAAAGCTGTCCAACTCGGTCCAGGTTCTTGCCGGGAACGTCGCCACGTCGGAAGCGACGAAAGCGCTCATTGACGCCGGCGCCGATGCCGTGAAGGTCGGCATCGGTCCGGGCTCGATCTGTACGACACGTATTGTTGCGGGCGTGGGCGTACCGCAGCTCACCGCGATCATGGAATCCGTCAACGAGGCGGACAAGCAGGGCGTGCCGGTGGTCGCTGATGGCGGCATCAAGTATTCGGGCGATCTGGCCAAGGCCATTGCGGCCGGTGCCGCTTCGGTCATGGTCGGTTCGCTGCTCGCCGGTACGGAAGAAAGCCCAGGCGAGGTCTATCTCCATCAGGGCCGTTCCTATAAGTCCTATCGCGGTATGGGCTCTGTCGGTGCCATGGCGCGCGGTTCGGCAGATCGATATTTCCAGGCCGAGGTCCGAGACAGCCTGAAACTTGTTCCCGAAGGCATTGAAGGGCAGGTGCCCTACAAGGGCGCGCTTGGAAGCGTTCTCCACCAGCTTGCAGGCGGCTTGCGCGCTGCGATGGGATATGTCGGCGGCCGCGACATCCTCGATTTTCAGGAAAAGGCGCGGTTCGTGCAGATCTCCGGTGCTGGACTGAGAGAGAGTCACGCACACGACGTCACCATCACGCGCGAAAGCCCGAACTATCCATCCAGCGTTTGAGTTTGATTTTCCGCGTGCAAACGATGCGGGACCAGGACCAAGGGTCGACATGAAAGACGGCGGACGCCTCGCAGCTGCAATAGAAGTACTCACTGAAGTCGAGAACCGCCACCGGCCGGTTCAGGCTTCGTTGAAGGATTGGGGAACATCGCACCGCTTTGCCGGGTCGGGCGATCGGACCGCGATCGGCAATCTCGTATTTGACGCGCTGCGCAACCGGGCCTCGCTTGCTGCAGTCATGAAAAACCCATCTCCACGGGCGGCCGTGCTGGCAACCTATGCGCTGACGTGGGACAAGGGACTTGAAGCACTCGGCCAGGCGATCGGTCAGGACAGGCACGCACCGGAGCCGCTGACACCAGCGGAAACAGCGAATCTGACTGAGGATGCCGACGCCATGATGCCATGGGAGCGGGCGGACGTTCCCGAGTGGTTGTGGTCCGATTTCGAATCCTTCTTCGGCGATGACGCGGTGACGGAGGGAAGGGCGCTTGCCGCCCGGGCGCCGATCGATCTTCGTGTGAACACGCTGAAGGCAGACCGGGAAAAAGTACTCAAGCGCATCGCTCATACCGGGGCCGTCGCAACAAAACTGTCGCCGCTCGGTTCACGCATCATTGCCAAGCCCGGACCTGGCCGCCTGCCGCATATTCAGGCGGAGGAAGGTTACCAGAAAGGCTGGTTCGAGCTGCAGGACGAGGCGAGCCAGTTGGCGGCCTGCATCGTGCAAGCAAAACCGGGAGAACAGGTTCTCGATTACTGCGCCGGCGGCGGCGGCAAAACCCTCGCGCTCGCGGCCTCGATGCAGAACAAGGGCCAGCTTTACGCATATGACGCAGACCGCCTGCGTCTGGCGCCTATCCACGATCGGCTGAAACGGGCTGGCGTGCGCAACATTCAGGTCAGGGATCCGGCCTCGACCACTCTGGATGATCTGAAGGGTCAGATGGACCTTGTATTCATCGACGCGCCGTGCACGGGGACCGGTGTTTGGCGCCGCCGCCCGGATTCAAAATGGCGACTGACGGAAAAAGCTCTGAGCGATCGGATTGAGGATCAGCGAACTGTGCTTCGGCATGCGCGTGAATACGTGAAGCCGGGCGGAAGGATCGCATATGTGACCTGTTCGCTCCTTCAGCAGGAAAACCAACACCAGGTGGACTGGTTCTTGAAGGAGTACGAGGACTTTGAGCTGGGTTCACTCAGTGATGCCTGGCGGGAACTGTTTCCCGCAAAGCCGCTTCCCAAATATGCGTCTGTGCGCGGCGAATTGCTGCTCACGCCCGCATCAACCGATACTGACGGCTTCTTTGTCGCGTTGCTGAAGCGCAGTTCCTGACGCCGAACCACGGTCACAACCGGACAAGCGATTTCAAGTCACGTGAGGTCGCGCCGCTGAAGACCGAGCACTTTCGAGGCATGCCCGTCTCCGGAAGCAATAGCCGCAGTTTCGTCCGGCTTCCGCGCTTTTGGCATTTCTTCTCCGCGTGCATTGCCCTTCGTTAGCGTGTCCTCAACCTGGTTTTGCACCGGCACTCGCCCGCTTTCAGGCAACGCACCATTGCCCGCATCCCTGGAGGCCGCGTCGTCGTGGGATGGACCGGCGACGTTCGCAGAGACGAGTTTGACGGCCGCGTTCCGGACCTGCGGATCCAGACCCTTGCCGGCTCTCAGGCCGGTCAGGACAGACCTTGCCTCTTCAGCATGTTTCAGGGCTGCCAAGGCTGCTCCGATCGCGTTAAGCGGGTCGTGCGCTTTCATGCCCAGATCATGTGCCTTCAAGGCGTAGTCGAGTGCGCGTACATGTTCTCCGCGTTTGCGGTTCAGGATGCTCAAACGCACCAGGCAGGACTGAGAGGAAGGGCGCAGCTTGAGCGCGGCTTCAGCGGCCAGCAGCGCATCCTGCAGCTCTCCCTTTCCACCAAGGGCATCGGAAAGCAATTCCAGCGCGAGGGGATCAGTGGGGACAATCTCGTTTGCCCTGATCGTGCATTCGATCACTTCGTCATACCGCTTGCGCTTGAGCAGCACCTCGGCAAGGCCCAGCAACGCCCCATGTTGCATCGGATCAGCTTTCAGCGCCTTTCGGAATGTCGCGATCGCCGCCGCGCCATGCCCCGTTTTCGCCTGCGTTTCCGCCTGGAGTGTCAGGACGGCAGGCGAATTCGGCATGAGGGTGGTGAGTTTCTCCACGCTTTCCGCGGCTGCATCTGCCCTATCTTCCTTCAGACAAACGGTGGCGTAGCCGAAGAGCGCGTTCCGGTTGTCGGGTGACCGGTCGAGCACGTCCTTGAAGTTCTGCGCCGCGTTTTCCAGATCGCCGATCAGCAGCTGACAGTTTCCAAGGCTCGCACGGGCATCCAGATTTTCAGGCTCGGTGAACACGATGCGCCGAAGTTGGGACTGCGCTTCTTCAAGATACCCTGCCTGCATCAGCGCGGCTGCTGTGCGATATGCAATTTCGCTGTCCTGTGGGGACATTTCCTGGGCCCGCAGATATGACACCAGCGCCTTGTCGAGCTCACCGGATTTCTCCAACGCGAGGCCTTCTTCGAATGCTGATCGTGCATTTGCGGTCATTTGATTTCCGAGCTGCCAGAGGTTCGGTCCTTGTCAGACATCAAGAAACCGTTTTCAAAATGGTCTGCGGAGCTTAGTTGACCGACGTCGCGGGGGTCAAAACGGAAATTCCTCCGTACACAGGCTTGTGGCCGCGTGAAACCTGAGGCCGCAAGCGGAGCTCTGCCGGAGCCCTTTGTTTTGTCCGGCTCCAAAATGTTGTGAGGCATCCAGTTTGCCGACGAATCCGGGTTCTCATTCCCAAAAAGACCGGTTAGAAGCTGGCCATGACCCATCATGATCGCCTCCTTATCATTGATTTCGGTTCCCAGGTTACGCAGTTGATCGCCCGGCGCCTGCGGGAATTGAACGTTTACTGCGAAATTCATCCATTCCAGAACGTCACCGATTCATTTTTGGCGGAGTTCAGGCCAAAGGCGGTGATTTTCTCCGGCGGGCCTTCCTCGGTGTTCGCCGAAGGCGCTCCCATGCCGCCGGAAAGCGTTTTCGAACTGGGCATACCGATCCTGGGCATCTGCTATGGCCAACAGGTCATGATGCACTGTCTGGGTGGGATGGTTGAAAGAGGACACGGAACCGCCGAGTTCGGGCGCGCCTATGTGACACCGACACAGGCTCAACTGACCCTTCTTGAGGGCTGGTTTGAAGCGGACAAAGAACAGGTTTGGATGAGCCACGGCGACCATGTTAGCGAAATTGCTCCGGGTTTTGACGTCTACGGCACATCTCCCAACGCGCCTTTTGCCGTGACCGCAGACACGGTCCGCAATTTCTTTGCGGTGCAATTCCATCCCGAGGTTCACCACACGCCAAACGGCAAGAAGCTGTACGAGAATTTCGTCAAGCTGGCAGGCTTCGAGGGCGACTGGACCATGGGTGCCTATCGCGACGATGCCATTGCGAAAATCCGGGAGCAGGTCGGTGACAAGAAAGTCATTTGCGGGCTTTCGGGCGGTGTCGACAGCTCCGTCGCTGCAGTCCTGATCCACGAAGCCATCGGTGATCAACTGACGTGCGTCTTCGTCGACCACGGCCTTCTGCGTCTCAATGAGGCGAGCGAAGTCGTCACGATGTTCCGTGACAACTACAACATTCCCCTGATCCACGCCGATGAATCCGATCTGTTCCTGAACGCACTGGATGGTGTGTCCGACCCGGAACAGAAGCGCAAAACGATCGGCAAACTGTTCATCGACGTGTTTCAGAAATACGCCAATGACATCGAAGGTGCGGAATTCCTCGCACAGGGGACACTTTATCCTGACGTGATTGAAAGCGTGAGCTTCTCGGGCGGACCGTCCGTGACCATCAAGTCCCACCACAACGTCGGCGGCCTGCCGGAAAAGATGGGGCTCAAGCTCGTCGAACCGCTTCGTGAGTTGTTCAAGGACGAGGTGAGGGAACTTGGCCGCGAACTTGGCCTGCCGGACAGTTTCATTGGCCGTCATCCGTTCCCGGGCCCCGGACTTGCAATCCGCTGCCCCGGAGAAATCACGCGGGACAAGCTGGAAATCCTGCGCAAGGCCGACGCGGTATACATCGACCAGATACGCAAACACGGTCTTTATGACGAGATCTGGCAGGCTTTTGTCGCCATCCTCCCGGTCCGCACGGTTGGCGTCATGGGCGACGACCGGACCTACGATTACGCCTGTGCCCTCCGAGCCGTGACGTCCGTCGACGGCATGACGGCGGATTATTACCCCTTTACGCACGAATTCCTGGGCGAGACGGCAACCCGGATCATCAACGAAGTGGAGGGGATCAACCGGGTTACCTACGACATCACGTCCAAACCACCCGGCACAATCGAGTGGGAGTGACGCATCACCAACAGGAAAGCATTGAACTCGTGGGGAACATGTTCGTGCCTAAGTCCGCCGAGAACTGGTTGCGCCAGTCAGACCGGACTTCGACATGGCCGTCGATTTCAGGCGACCTCGGCGCGAAGAATCAAACCCCTTGCGAGGTTGTCGTGCAATGGTCGAACCAAGACAGCGAAAATTCATCCTGGGTGTGGGTGCGCAAAGATCCGGCACAACGTGGCTGCACAATTACCTGAGCAACGATAAACGGTTCAACCCAGGCTTTCGAAAGGAATATCATGTCTGGGATTGGGTCGATCTACCCGAAATGAGCTACGCAGGCGCTTCAAAACCAAATGCATGGAAAAATCTGCGGCGGAAACCCGAAGCCCTGCGTTACCGAATGCAGACTTCTGATGATTTCTATTTCGAGTACTTCGCCTCCCTCCTGAATTGCTCGTATGACCTGACAGGAGACATCACTCCCTCATATTGCGGGCTCGATGAGAGGCGCTTCAAGTTCATAAAGGACGGGTTTGAAAAACGGGGCATAAGCTGCCGGGTCGTCTATTTCCTGAGAGATCCTGTCAGCCGAATAAAGAGCGCCCTCAAGTACCAGATCGGCAGAAGAAACTTCAGGGAAGTCGGGGGGACTCCTGACGCGAGTTTCATAGATGCGCTCAGACAATATTACCCACTGGACCGGGTAAGGTTTCGGACCTCGTATCACGACACGATCCGGAAACTGGAACGCGTCTTCGATCAATCGGATATTTACATCGGCATTTTCGAAAGCATGTTCGACGCAGTATCGATTGAAAGACTGTCCGGTTTCATCGGCGTTGAAGCCCGAAAAGCAGCGGCTGGGACAAAGGTCAACACGGCCGAGTTCAAAGGCAAGGTTTCTGATGACGTGGACCAGGAAATTCGCGAGTACTACAAAGATGTCTACGCGTACTGTTTCCGGAGGTTTCCAGAAACGAAAGCGTTGTGGGGCGCGTGATGTTCAAACCCGGGGCTGACGCGCATGCCCACAAGGAAAGGCAGGTGTCGCAGTGATCAGCAGGGAAGTGGACCTGGCACCGGAATGTGAGAGCTGCGCTGCGCTTTGCTGTGTCGTCTTTGCCTTCGACAAGTCGGGGTCATTCGGTATCGACAAGGCCGCCTGCGAGGTTTGCCCGAACCTGGACGAACACGATCGCTGCCGCATTTTCGACAAGCGCAGCGAACTGGGGTTTGGTGGCTGCGTTGCCTACGACTGCCATGGTGCCGGCCAGCGTGTGACACGCGAAGTCTTCAAGGGAAAGCATTGGCGCAACGAACCGGCGCTCAAGGAGCGCATGGGCGAGGCATTGTCTATTATGCGCCGGATTCATGAATTGCTGTTGCTGCTCGCCTCCGCAAGACGCTTTCCGCTCTCGATCGAAGAAAGGCAAAGGCTTGACGATCTGGAAGACCTCTTGAACCCCGAGGCCGAATGGACCGAAAAGACGCTCCAGAATTACCCCATTGCCGAAGTCACCGGTCAGGTGAACGCCTTTTTGCGCTCCCTGCGTCGCCACGCCGGTCCGTCTTCTACCGTGCGCACCTGATACAGAAGGCGGCTGCAGGATTGACCTCAAGCCGTTTGGCGGCGATCTCTTCACCGCATTCGACACAGTCCCCATATTCACCGGCGCTCAGGCGGTGAAGCGCTGCCTCGATTTTCTGGATATCTGCGCGTCTCTGTCTCTCGGACGCCTGCGCCATGGCCTGGCCCTGAAGCGCATCCATTCGCGACAGACGGCCGACCGACTGCTGGTCGAGCGTCACGGGTGCGCGCGCTTCCTCGGATATGTTGCTGTAGGCTTCCAGTTCGGTTTTCATCGCCGTCAGCTTTTTTCGGACACGGTCTTCGTCGAGCGGCATAACGTTCCTCCATGCGACAGCATGAAGAATTCGGCCAAAGCCTGCAAGCAGCAGACCGGTTCGCGCTCCAGAGTGCGGATGACATACTCGTGACTTTGTACGGGAAACCGGAATTTGCAAGTATGCCCGAATGCCGGTGGGAGTTCACAAATGCTTTTTCAAAGATTGAGTTTGTTTGCCGCGCAGCTGCTTCTCGCTGCTTCAATTGTCAGCCCGGCAACGGCCGATGACGTGGAAATCGTGGACGCGAGCGCGCGCCAGTCGGGAAGCACCTGGACATTTTCGGTGACGCTGAAGCATGGCGACACTGGCTGGGACCACTATGCCGACCTGTGGCAGGTCTTCACACCCGACGGAAAGCTTCTGGGAGAGCGTGTGCTGCTGCACCCGCATGTGGAAGAGCAGCCGTTTACGCGATCGCTCTCCGGCGTGGAAATACCGGACGACGTCACCGAGGTTGTCATCCGCGCCAGGGACAGCGTGCATGGCGTTGCAGAGCAGGAATACAGGCTCGCGCTGCCGCGCTAGGGTCCGCACCCTAGCCCCGCAGAAGCACCAGCACACCATCGGCAACGAACTGGACCGACAGAGCGGCGAGCAGAACACCCAGAAGGCGTGTAATGACGAGCTGCGCCGTCTCGCCAAGCAGCCGTTCCAGCCTGTCCGCGAGCAGAAACGCGCCAAGGCAACTCAACAGGATAACCGCGATTACGCCGCCGAGACCTGCATAGGCGATCGTATCGGGCGCCTGGCTGGACAAAAGAATGATCGCCGAGATTGTTGCAGGCCCCGATATCAGCGGGATTGCAAGCGGAAAAATGGCGACTTCGTTGACCGTTCCGTGGTGCCCCTGGGCTTCGACGGCTTTTTCCGCGGTTTCCGCCTTTCGCTCCTGTCTCTTGCCGAAGACCATCTCGATGGCAATCAGAAACAGGAGTATTCCGCCGGCGACCCGGAATGCGGAAACGGATATGCCGAGAACATTCAGGACCGTTTGTCCCGAGGCATAGAAAATCAGCAAAATTCCTGCTGCCGTGGCGGTCGCCCGAACAGCCACCTTGCGCCTGTCGGAAGCGCTCATTCCGGCGGTCACGGCAAGAAACATCGGAGCGAGACCGACCGGGTCGATCGTCACGAACAGCATGGCAAACGCATTGATGAAATAGTCCAGCATTCGAGGCTTCCGATGCAGAATTGAGACCGTGGATTCGGCCTTGTTACATGGGAATTGGCGGCACTTCGAGGGGCGGCGAAAAAATCATTTTTCGTGCCTGTGAATATGCTTTGTAAGCAATTGAAAAAATTGAAGAAAAGACACTAGGAAAAACTGCCGGAAATTTGGCCCGGAAACCTGAATCGGATATAAAAGAGACAGCAATAACAATGAAATGAGTTCTTCCTTGTCCGACCAGGATAACAACACCCCCTCGGACGGCCTCCCGTCTGATATCAAACCGGTCTCCATCGTCGATGAAATGAAGAGCAGCTACATCGAATATGCGATGAGCGTGATCGTTTCGCGTGCGCTGCCTGACGTCAGAGACGGACTGAAACCGGTGCACCGGCGTATTCTCTATTCGATGCACGAAAACGGCTACGACTGGAACAAGCCGTATCGCAAGTCAGCCCGTGTGGTCGGCGACGTCATCGGTAAATATCATCCGCATGGCGACAGCGCGATCTACGAAGCGCTCGTGCGCATGGCGCAGAACTTTTCACTTCGGCTGCCTCTGATTGACGGACAGGGCAATTTCGGCTCGGTAGATGGCGACCCGGCGGCAGCGATGCGCTACACCGAATGCCGCCTTGAAAAGGTCGCCCACAAGCTTCTGGACGACATCGACAAAGACACGGTCGATTTCCAGGAAAACTACGACAACTCGGAAACCGAACCGGTCGTCCTCCCGGCGAAATTCCCGAACCTGCTGGTCAACGGTGCCGGCGGGATCGCCGTCGGGATGGCGACGAATATCCCTCCGCACAACCTCGGCGAAGTCATTGATGCTGCGATCGCCATCATGGAAAACCCCGCCATGACGCTTGCCGAGCTCATGGAAATCGTTCCAGGGCCGGATTTTCCTACGGCAGGCATCATTCTCGGCCGCTCCGGCATTCGAAGCGCCTATGAAACCGGCCGCGGCTCCATTGCAATGCGCGCGAAGGTCGATATCGAGGAAGTCCGTAAAGACCGAAACGCGCTCATTGTCACAGAGATCCCCTATCAGGTGAACAAGTCGACGATGATCGAGAAAATCGCCGAACTTGTGCGTGACAAGCGCGTGGAGGGCATTTCCGACATCCGTGACGAAAGCGACCGATCCGGTATGCGTGTCGTGATCGAACTGAAACGCGATGCGGTTCCGGATGTCGTTCTGAACCAGCTTTACCGCTTCAGCCAGCTGCAGACCTCGTTCGGCGCAAACATTGTCGCGCTCAACGGCGGCAAGCCGGAGCAGATGAACCTCTCGGATATGCTCAAAGCCTTTGTGGCCTTCCGGGAAGAAGTTGTCGGGCGCAGGACGCGGTACCTTTTGAAGAAGGCGCGGGACCGGGCCCACATCCTGGTAGGCCTCGGGATTGCCGTTGCGAACATCGACGAAGTCATTCACCTGATCCGGACAGCGCCGGATCCGGCGACCGCCCGCGCCCAGTTGATGGAACGTGACTGGCCGGCCCACGACGTGGAACCCCTGATCAGGCTGATCGACGATCCGCGTCACCAGGTTCAGGAAGACGGAACCTACAAGCTGTCCGAGGAACAGGCGCGCGCCATCCTCGACTTGCGCCTGCAGCGCCTGACTGCTCTCGGCAGAGACGAAATCGACGACGAGTTGAAGAAAATCGGCGCCGAGATTTCCGAATACCTCGATATTCTGCGGTCGCGCGCCCGTATTCAGGAAATCGTTCGCAACGAAATGCTCGAAATCAAGGAAGAGTTTGCGACGCCGCGCCGGACCGAGATCATCGAGGGCGGGGCCGACTTTGACGATGAGGACCTGATCCAGCGTGAAGACATGGTGGTCACCGTGTCTCATGGTGGCTATATCAAGCGCGTCCCGCTTGCCACTTACCGCGCTCAGCGTCGTGGCGGCAAGGGCCGGTCAGGGATGGCGACGAAGGACGAGGATTTCGTTACCCGTCTCTTTGTCGCAAACACGCATACGCCGGTTCTGTTCTTCTCCTCCAGGGGCATCTGCTACAAGATGAAGGTCTGGCGCTTGCCGCTTGGCGGGCCGACCTCTCGCGGCAAAGCCCTGGTCAACATGTTGCCGCTTGAACAGGGAGAGCAGATCACTTCCATTCTGCCATTGCCGGAAGACGAGGAAAGCTGGGCAAATCTTGACGTGATGTTCGCCACGGTGCGCGGCACGGTTCGCCGCAACAAGCTGTCCGACTTCGTCAACATCAACCGCAACGGCAAGATAGCAATGAAGCTGGAAGACGGCGACGGAATTGTCGGCGTCGATACGTGTTCAGAGCACCATGATGTCATGCTGACAACCAATTCCGGACAGTGCATTCGCTTTCCGGTCACGGATGTCCGGGTCTTCGCAGGCCGGAATTCAGTCGGTGTGCGTGGCATCCGGCTGGCGGACGCCGACCGGGTGATTTCCATGCAGATCCTGCATCACATCGATGTCGATGCGGAAGAGCGCGCCGCCTACCTGAAACTGTCGCGCGCCATGCGCGGAGAAGCCGACGAAAACGGCAACGGTGCGGATGAAGACGGTGTTGTTGCCGGCGATCTGCCTCAGGAACGCTACGCGCAGATGAGTGCAGCCGAGCAAATCATCCTGACCGTTTCCGAGAACGGCTTCGGCAAGAGAACATCCTCCTTCGAGTACCGCGTGACCGGACGAGGCGGCAAGGGCATCACGGCGATGGCCGTGAACGATCGAAATGGCGGCCTCATTGCCTCATTCCCTGTCGAGGACAGCCACCAGATCATGCTCGTAACAGATGGTGGTCAGTTGATCCGCTGTCCGGTCGACGGCATCCGGATCGCAGGTCGTGCGACCCAGGGCGTGATCGTCTTTAAAACGGCCACGGACGAGAAAGTCGTCGCGGTTGAGGGCATCTCTGAAGTCGATGATGAGGACTTCGACGAAGACGGCGAAGAAACAGGCGCTGAAGGCGAAGCGGGTGAGACCCCTGACGGGAGCAGCAGTCCTGATTCTTCGACCGACAAACCGGAAAGCGGCGAGGAAAACGGAAGCCCGGAAAGCTAAGCTTGAAGCGCTCAGGATTTCGGAAACCGTAAGCATAAACGACAACAGCGGCCAGGGTGGAACCTGCGCCGCTGTTTGCCGTTCGGGGGAGAAAACTTGGAGGTATGAAAACTCAGTTCGTGGTCGGGTAACGCGCCAGGATGGTCTGATTGGCAGTCGCCGCCTTTTGCTCAACGGTGACGAAAGAGACGTTGCGGACCTTCGACGCACCCGTCAGCGATGCAGCGCATTCCTCGCTCCATGCACCCCATGCCTGGGACGTGCAGTTTTCAGAAGCGGTGGAAGCCGCAATCCGGTCGGTCTTGGTTGCCGAAAGACCCTGTGTTGCCAAGCTGGTCAGGTTCTCGGTCTGCGACGCGTTGCTCGGGTGCAGGCTCATCATGCCCGCGGCGACCATTGTCATGAGAGCAAGCACAAAAACCGCTGCCATCTTGAAATGGACCGATACGTCCGCTGCCTTGCCCTGGAAAGTAAACGGTGCGCCCGATTTGTTCGAAACGGTTGCGCCCTGTGTAATGTAGCTCCTCATCATCCTGGCTCCTGCTCACGCCTTGTTTGTGATGAGCTCACTTTGGACCATTGAGGAAAAGACTGATGTGACGGCAATCACAAAATGTGCCCGAATTGGAAAAATACCGATTTCGAGGGTTTTTCTTGTGAGGGGCCGGTTGGCGGAGTATGCAGTGGGCCATGACACGTATCGCGCTTTACCCAGGGTCCTTTGATCCCGTCACCAATGGCCATATGGACATATTGCGTCAGTCACTTGCGCTGGCAGACAAGGTTGTCGTTGCCATTGGTATTCATCCAGGAAAAAAGCCGCTGTTCTCATTTGATGAGCGACAGGACCTGATTCACACGTCGGCGCAGGCTGAATTCACGAAGGAAGAAGCCGAGCGCATCGATGTGATTTCCTTTTCCGATCTTGTCATCAACACGGCACGGGAGCAGGGGGCCGCCTATCTGGTCCGCGGACTGCGCGACGGCACCGATCTCGACTACGAGATGCAAATGGCCGGCATGAACGCCACCCTCGAGCCGAACATCAAGACCGTATTTCTGCCCGCGTCTCCCTCGGTGCGCCATATCACCGCCACCTTGGTCAGGCAAATCGCGCAAATGGGGGGCGAAATTTCTGAATTTGTGCCGGAACCGGTTGCGTCACCGCTTCGGCGCGTTGCGCGTCCACAGGGCTGAAGACAATTTCCCCGATCTGAACTTTAGGAGCTTCCAGTGTCACGACTACTTGCAGTTTTCGCCGTTCTGGCGTCGATCGTTTTCCTCCCGGCTTTGGCGAATGCACAAGTCAAGGATCCTGAAAACACGCTCTTTTTGGACCTCAAAGATGGTCGTGTAACCATACAGCTGCGCCCTGATCTGGCTCCGCAACACGTTGAACGCATTAAGAAGCTTACCCGTGACGGGTTTTACGACGGGATCGTGTTTCACCGCGTGATCGACGGCTTCATGGCGCAGACAGGTGATCCGACGGGCACCGGCAGCGGTGGCTCGAGCGAACCGGACCTTGCAGCCGAATTCACGAATGCACCCTTCAGGAGAGGCACGCTCGGCATGGCCCGTGCTGCCAGCCCGAACAGCGCCAACTCCCAGTTCTTCATCATGTTCAACGATGGTGACTGGCTGAACGGCAAGTATACGGTCTTCGGCGAAGTCGTTGACGGAATGCAATTTATCGACAATATCACGCGCGGTGAACCGCCCGCGAATCCGGACAAGATCGTCAAGATGCAAGTTGCGGCAGATGCGCAGTAAGTCGGAACAAACCCCGCTTTAAAGACCCAAGGAGTCAGAGATGGCAGAAATCAAGGATGCCGAGAACACCCTTCTCATGGAAACGAGCCAGGGACCGATCGTCATTGAAATGAAACCCGATCTTGCGCCCGGACACGTTTCCCGGATCAAGGAGCTTGTTCGCGAGGGATTTTACGACGGCATCGTTTTCCACCGCGTGATCGACGGCTTCATGGCACAGACCGGCTGCCCGCAGGGAACCGGCACGGGCGGATCCGGCCAGAAGCTGAAAGCCGAATTCAGCAACCACAAACATGTCCGTGGTACCTGTTCCATGGCACGGGCAATGGATCCCAATTCCGGCGACAGCCAGTTCTTCATCTGCTTTACGGATGCGCCCTGGCTCGATGGCCAATACACTGTTTGGGGCGAAGTGGTCGAAGGCATGGAAAATGTCGACAAGATCAAACGCGGCGAACCGGTTGTTGATCCGGACAACATCGTTTCATTGAAGCTCGCAGCCGACGCAAGCTGATCGGCACACGGAACATTCATTCGGCAGCGCGGGCACCATGCCTGCGCTGCTTTGTTTTGAGACCTGTTTCCGGTAGTTGACCTTGCATTGCCATGGCGATATGAGCGCCAAAAGCGCGGAAAAATGTCCGCAGCGGCTTGTTGCCGACAGCAAACACTGGATTGATCTGAACGCCATGCGCGTTGATGACTTTGACTTTGAGCTTCCCAATGAACGCATTGCCTTGCGGCCCGCAAAGCCACGCGACGTCGCACGTATGCTTGTTGTCCGCCCTGACCAAGGTCAGGTGATCTCGGACATGGGCGTCCGGGACCTGCCAGTGCTTCTGGAACCGGGCGATGCGCTCGTGTTCAACGACACCAAGGTCATACCCGCCCAGTTGGAAGGAAGGCGTCTGAGAGGCGAAGTCTCGGCAGGAATTGCCGTGACGCTGCATATGCGCTGTGCACCTGACCAATGGCGCGCCTTTGCCCGGCCCGCGAAAAAGCTGCAAATTGACGATTTGGTCGAATTTGAAAGGGCAGAAGCAAAACTGACGGCAACGGTCAGGGAAAAATCCGACGCAGGCGAGGTCCTGCTGCGTTTTGACGTCTCCGGTCCGGACCTGGATGTTGCGATTGCGTCGGTCGGGCACATTCCACTGCCGCCCTATATTGCCCAAAAGCGCGCAGAAGATGCGCAGGACAAGCAGGACTACCAGACGATATTTGCCGAAAAGGATGGTGCCGTCGCGGCGCCCACCGCCGGCTTGCACTTCACGCCGCAGCTGCTCAAGGCGCTCACCGAACGCGGCATCGAACAGCACATCGTCACGCTGCATGTCGGCGCCGGCACATTCCTGCCGGTAAAGGCCGACGATACGGACGATCACAAAATGCATGCCGAGTGGGGTGAGGTGTCCGAGAAGACGGCCACAGCTCTTCGAGAGGTGAAGGCGCGGGGCAACAAGGTCGTAAGCGTCGGAACAACGTCACTCAGGATCCTCGAAAGCGCCGCGCAGGCCAACGGCTCCATTCAGCCATTTGCGGGAGAAACGGCGATCTTCATCACGCCGGGCTTCAGGTTCAAGGCCATCGACGCCCTGATGACCAACTTCCATTTGCCGCGCTCGACGCTTTTCATGCTGGTGTCGGCCTTGTCCGGGCTTGAAACAATGCGGGCGGCCTATGTGCATGCGATAGAAAGCGACTACAGGTTTTACAGCTACGGGGATGCGTCTCTTCTCTTCCCCGCAAAAACGGAGCCAGTCTGATCGCTATGTCTGCGCCGAAGAAAACGTTCGATTTCAAATTGCTGGCGACTGACGGAGATGCGCGCCGCGGCGAGATCACGACTCCGCACGGCACCGTCCACACACCCGCCTTCATGCCGGTGGGAACGCAAGGTACGGTCAAGGCCATGTATCCGGGTCAGGTTCGCGAAACCGGCGCGGATGTGGTTCTCGGGAACACGTACCACCTGATGCTGCGCCCGACCGCAGAAAGGGTGCATGCGCTCGGCGGACTGCACACGTTTATGAATTGGCCGCATACGATCCTGACCGATAGCGGTGGCTTTCAGGTCATGTCACTCGCCCAGTTGCGCAAACTCGACGAAGAAGGCGTGCGCTTTCAGAGCCACATCGATGGTCGGAAGCACCATTTGACACCTGAGCGATCGGTCGAAATCCAGGGCCTCCTTGGATCGGATATCCAGATGCAGCTCGACGAATGCATCCGCCTTCCCAGTCCGAGGGAGGAAGTGCAGCGGGCGATGGAACTGTCGCTGCGATGGGCGGAACGCTCGCGCGCCCAGTTCGAAGCCATGCAAGGTCCGCAAAAGGGGCAGGGACTTTACGGGATTGTGCAGGGCGGCGATCAGCCGGACCTGCGCATCCGCTCGGCGGAAGAACTTGGAAAGCTGCCATTTGAGGGCTATTCGGTCGGCGGCCTGGCTGTTGGAGAGCCGCAGGACGTCATGCTTGCCATGCTGGACATCACCACGCCTGTCATGCCTGCCGACAAGCCCCGCTATCTCATGGGGGTCGGAACTCCTGACGACCTGCTGGAAAGCGTCAAACGCGGAATCGACCAGTTTGACTGTGTCATGCCTACACGAGCGGGCAGACATGGTCTGGCCTATACCAGGTATGGCAAGGTCAACCTGAAAAACGCGCGGCATCAGGACGATCCGCGCCCGCTTGACGAGGAAAGCGACTGCCCGGCGGCCAACACCTACAGCCGTGCCTATCTGCATCATCTTGTCAGGGCAGGTGAGGGTCTCGCAGGCATGTTGCTCACCTGGAACAACATTGCCTACTACCAGAACCTCATGAAAGGCATGAGAGACGCCATCGGAGAGGGACGGTTTGCCGACTTCTATGAAGACACCAAGGAAAACTGGGCGCGCGGGGACATCGCGCCCGTTTGATCCGCGACTACAAGGCTGCCAGCCGTCAGGCGGCAAACCCGTCGGACTTGGTCAGGTAACAGCCTGAGATTTTCCAGGAACCGTCTTCCTGCTGTTCGAAGCTGTAAAGAGCAAGCCAGTTCTTGCCTTTCGGGCCAACAACGTAGACCTCCTGCGTCGGGCCGAGTTTGGTCATTTTGGATTGGCCGAACGTCACACTTTGCGGTCTGTAAACAGGCTGGTATCCCTGTTTCACCATCTGCATGAAGATTTCAGGGCTCTGGAACTTCTGCTGCAAGGAGTTCGTCGCGAACGAGAAAGCCGCCTGCGCATTCCCCGCTGCAAATGCGCTCATCTGATCCTTGATGATCCCCTGAAAAGCGCTCGTATCGAGGCTTTCCTCTGCTGACGCGGAACCCGCCATCAGCACACTTGCAACACCCAAACCGGCCAAAGACCTTAAGAAACTGAAACCCGCCATGATCAATGTCTCCTTCTCTGGAACATGACCAAGTATACGGCGCAATCGGTTTCCCGGATCGAGACCACCTCAAGCTTTCCACCATGAAACAGCGGTCAAGCTGCTCAGACTACCCAGAATTCCTGCTTGTAATTCCGGTAGTTAATGAGACGCAGCAATTTCAAGCGGAAATAAACTCAATAAAAACAATGATTCATTTTGTTTTTATTGACGCGATAGACGCCCGTCGAAAATCAAGTGCGGAACAGGCGAGACATTATTCTTTCTGCAAATCATCTAATCCGGCTGCACAAAGCATGCAAAAATATCGTTAAAAATACAGATAAAGCACGACGCCGTCTAAGCGTGTGAAATCAAAAAAGAGGCCTGATCACACCGTGAAAAGGCCTCTCTGAAGGCTGACATCCGATCTCAACCGGACGCGAACCCTTACTCCGCAGCGACCTGTTGTTGCTGCTGGAGGATCTCCCTCATGAACGGTACAAGGTCTTCAGCAAGTTTCGGATCATCCATGCCGAAGGCAATGTTGGCACTCAGGAAGCCGGTCTTGTTACCGCAGTCGTAGCTTTTTCCCTCGAATTTAAGGGAGGAAAATTTCTGGTTCGACATCAGCGAAATCATGCTGTCTGTCAGCTGGATCTCACCACCAGCACCCTGACCCTGCTCGGAAAGCAGATCGAAGATTTCCGGCTGAAGGATATAGCGTCCTGTAATCATGAGATTTGATGGCGCAGTGCCCGGAGCCGGTTTCTCGACCATGTTCGAGATCTCGCTGGAGACGGAATTGATCTGTCCGGCCAGTTCCACGATGCCATACTGGTGCGTCTGATCTTCCGGGATCTCTTCAACGGCAATGATGTTGCCGCCAGTTTGGTCATAAAGGTCAACCATTTGCCGGAGACAGCTGACCTTCGACTTGATGATCACATCGGGAAGAAGGATCGCAAAAGGTTCGTCGCCGATAATGTCGCGTGCACACCAGATCGCATGACCAAGGCCAAGCGGAGCTTGCTGGCGTGTAAAACTGGTTGATCCCGGTTGCGGCCGATTTTTCTCGAGAAGGTCAAGCGCTTCCGTCTTGTTGCGGGACTTCAGGGTATCCTCGAGCTCATAGGCCATGTCGAAGTGATCTTCGATAACGTGCTTGTTGCGGCCCGTAACAAACGCAATATGCTCGATCCCGGCGGCACGCGCCTCGTCAACAACATACTGGATGATGGGCCGGTCCACGATGGTCAACATTTCCTTTGGAACGGCCTTGGTTGCGGGCAGGAACCGTGTCCCAAGCCCGGCGACCGGCAGCACTGCTTTGCGAATGGGTTTGTTCATGTGGCGGTCTCACTTTTACTGACAGACGACGTGGCGCCAATCTGTTCACGAAAGTACAAAACAGACAATAAACTCAGGGTTCTGAGTGGGTATATACGGGATGATAACGTCTGGGAATTGCATTGCGGTTAAGTTTCAGGACGATCTCAAAATAAACAGCTTCCGGTTCATTCAAATACACATAACGGAAAAATGCTACATAAATAAGTTAGGCACTCCGGCTGTTTTAATCGATTTAATCGCACAAAAGAAGTGCAGAAAACAGACTGTTGCAGCTTTTCCAAAAGAGCGCTATGCAACACGCGAAATCGATGCGGCATCGCTGTTTGCGAGTGCTGGCGCGCTATAAGCGGTGTTACGAAGCAAGGTTGAGAATGACTGAGACGAACCGGGAAGTTCAGGTCGGAAACGTTACGTTCAGCAACGAGGCGCAATTTAGTCTCATCGCCGGTCCGTGTGCGCTCGAAAGCCGCGATCACGCGTTTGAATGTGCCGCCGCCATCAAGGAGATTTCGGATCGCGTCGGCATAGCAACAGTCTACAAATCGTCCTTTGACAAGGCCAACCGGACGTCTTTGGCAGGTGGGCGCGGTATCGGCCTGAAGGATGCCTTGCCGATCTTTGCAGAGGTGAAGGAGCGCTTTGGCCTTCCGGTTGTGACCGACGTGCACTCTGCAGACCAGTGTGCTCCGGTGGCAGAGGTCGTTGACATACTCCAAATACCGGCTTTTTTGTGCCGGCAAACAGATCTGCTGATTGCAGCGGCGAAAACCGGAAAGACTGTCAACGTCAAGAAGGGGCAGTTTCTCGCCCCTTGGGACATGAAGAACGTGCTTGCAAAGGTGACCGGTTCTGGAAATCCCAATGTACTGTTGACGGAGCGGGGCGCCAGTTTCGGCTATAACACACTCGTCAGTGACATGCGCGCGTTGCCGATCATGGCCCAAACAGGAGCGCCTGTGATTTTCGACGCCACCCATTCTGTTCAGCAGCCGGGCGGACAGGGCGGGTCAACCGGTGGCGACCGGACGATGGTTCCTGTTCTGTCACGCGCCGCAGTGGCAGCTGGCGTCGCAGGCCTGTTCATTGAAACACACCCGGACCCGGACAAAGCTCCGTCGGACGGACCGAACATGGTTCCACTGAAGGACCTCGAGGCTTTGCTCCGGCAGCTGAAGGCGATTGACACCGTCGTCAAAACCAACGCTTAGGAACGGAATCGACCACGCCCGGTCAGAACGTCATTTACTGGAGCAGGTCTCCAGGCCAACAGCCGAATTCGCGGCACCAAACGCGCCGGTATGTCATCGGCGGATGCCAATAAATGTCCATGCGACAAGGAGTTATTCCATGACCGCCATTATCGATATTGTCGGACGCCAGATTTTTGACAGCCGGGGAAACCCGACGGTCGAAGTCGACGTCTTTCTGGAAGACGGGTCTTTTGGACGTGCCGCCGTGCCATCGGGCGCATCCACGGGTGCACACGAAGCCGTTGAACTGCGCGATGGCGGTGATCGCTACATGGGCAAGGGCGTTCAAAAGGCGGTCGAAGCCGTGAACGGTGAGATCTTCGAGACTGTTGGAGGTCTCGATGCCGAAGATCAGCTCCAGATCGACCAGGCCATGATCGACCTGGACGGCACCAGCAACAAGGCGCGTCTCGGCGCAAACGCAATACTTGGCGTTTCGCTGGCGGTCGCAAGGGCGGCGGCACAAGCGTCCGGACTGCCGCTTTACCGCTATGTCGGCGGCACCTCGGCAAGAACCCTGCCGGTACCGATGATGAACATCATCAATGGCGGGGCACATGCCGACAATCCGATTGACTTCCAGGAATTCATGATCATGCCGGTCGGAGCGGAAACGCTTGGCGAGGCGGTGCGCATGGGCTCGGAGATTTTCCATACGCTGAAGAAAGCGCTGAACGCGGCCGGTCACAATACCAATGTCGGCGACGAGGGCGGCTTTGCTCCGAACCTGGAATCGACCGATGCAGCAATCGGCTTTGTCATGAAAGCCATCGAGACCGCTGGCTACAAGCCCGGCGACGACGTTTTCCTGGCACTGGATGCTGCCTCCACCGAGTTTTTCAAGGATGGCAAATACGTTCTGGAAGGCGAAGGCAAGTCGCTTGCGCCTGAAGAAATGGCTCAATACCTGGGCGACCTCGTTTCCCGCTACCCGATCATTTCCGTCGAAGATGGTCTTGCCGAGGACGACTGGGATGGCTGGAAGGCGACCACGGACCTGATCGGCAACAAGTGCCAACTCGTCGGAGACGACCTGTTCGTGACCAATTCGGAGCGTCTGCGCAAGGGAATCGACCTGGGCGTTGCCAACTCCATTCTGATCAAGGTCAACCAGATCGGGACGTTGTCCGAAACACTGGATGCCGTGGAAACCGCGCACAAGGCAGCCTACACGGCAGTCATGTCGCACCGGTCCGGCGAAACGGAAGATTCAACGATTTCCGACCTGGCGGTCGCGACGAACTGCGGTCAGATCAAGACCGGGTCGCTGGCCCGCTCTGACAGGTTGGCGAAATACAACCAGTTGATCCGCATCGAAGAGGAACTCGGACCTCAGGCGATCTACGCGGGACGTTCGATCCTCAAGGGCTGATGCCGACCGCGGAGCAATCCCCTTGCAAACACAAACCCCGCCCAAAGGCGGGGTTTTTTGTTTTGCCGCAGACCTGAATTTGCCGATCAGATGGCGTCCGGGTCCGAGCGAGTTTCCTCGGCGTGCATCAGGGCAGCTGCGATCGTTTCCGCTCTTTCTGCACCGGCAAGAACGAACCGCCCGTCAATAATGAAACAGGGTACACCGGTAATCCCGGATTCCTGCGCCTTGGCAATTTGAGCTTCCGTCTTGTCGAGATCTGTTTCGGTTTCCAGAAGCTGTTCGACAAGATCGGATTCCATGCCTGCTTCATCCGAGATCCTCACGAGTGTCTCGGCTTTTGTCAGGTCCTCGCCATCAAGAAAATAGGCCTTGAAAAGCCGCTCAACAACGTCGCTCTGCACACTATCTGCGCGTGACCACAGCACAAGACGATGGCAATCCAACGTGTTGGGTGAAAGCTTGATCTCCTCAAACGCGAACGGAATACCTTCCTGCGCGCCAGCTTCCCGAATCCGGTCGTAAATCGCTGCAGCGTTCGCCGGACCGCCGAATTTGTCGTTCAGGTATTGCTGTCTGTCCTTTCCGGATTTCGGCAAAGTCGCATCAAGCTGGAAGGGGTGCCAGCGCACTTCGACGTTCAATTGGGGCACGCTTTTCAGTGCTGCCTCGAGCCGCCTCTTGCCGATAAAACACCATGGGCACATAACGTCCGAGACGACGTCGACGGTAAGCGGAGCGGTTTCGTTCATGTCTGACCCGATTTGATCTTTTGAACGAGACTAGTGATTTGCGCTCGAATTCCAAGTGTGTTTTTCGGACTAGGGTGCGGACCCATACAGGAAGCAGTTTTGCCGTCCTTCGGATTTGGCCGTTATGGCCATCTGCCACGTCGCGAATGGCTGGAAAATGAACCACATTTCCTGCGCTTTCGCTTCCCGCAATTGGTCAAAACGATCCAAACCAAATTGACTTCATTTAGGGGGCCGCACCTAGCGTACTGTATGGGTCAATATGGAGCTTATGCGTTTTTGGAGGCGGACGGTGCCTGCCTGGTTTTTGAGAACGGCAACCGGACCGAGATCCTTCACAAGGCAGACCAGATCTTCATCGCGGCTGGTCGCATCGGCTATGGAAAGCAGTGTTGTGTAGATCTCGTCGAGATCCGTATCCGGAGTTATCTCGATCCCGAAACTCTCAGGTTCGAGACGCATCTCCCAAAGGTCCAACCCCCTTGCCGCCAGAGCATCGCTGCAGGTCTTCAGGTAGTTGGCGTAGTATTCTCTTCCGAGACCGCCGTCCATGATCTGTTGACGCAGCCACATCTGGCTTTCGGCAAGAATTCTGTCAGCCAGGCGGCGCCTTTTCCCGAAACGAATGGCTGTGATCATGCGCTGCGTCAGGGTCTCTTTGCAGTTCTGCCCGATGATGACATCCGATGCGCCGTTGCGAAACAGAAGCGCGGAGTCTTCCTCGTCCTCGCATACGGCGAGTACCGGAAGGCCTGCGAACCTGGCATCTCTTCGGATCTGCCGGATGTAGTCGATCGCATCTTCAAATGCCGCATCGATGACAACGGCGTCGAACGCACGCATGGACATGTATTCGACGGCCATCTTTCCGTCAAAGGCACCGACAACTTCGACTTTTTCGTCGCTGGCATCCTGCCACTCCAGGAAGCGACCGCTCAGACCCACCACCATCAAACTGCTGCTGCCGGTATGGTGCGGTGCTGACCCGAAACCCGGAATACGCCCGAATATCTTCCGGCGAAGCTGCGCTTCTTCAGATCGCATCAATGCACGCTGATGAATGCATATGAGCATCAGCAGAACATCGTCCGGAACCACCCGATCGACGATCGCCGTGGCCTGAATGTCTTGTGGCAGGCCCTTGCCGCCGTCCGTCAGCACGTATACCGGCACGGCGCAGGGAAGGCCTTTTATGTGAGGCGACAACCAATCCAGAAACGCCTTCGGATCCTGATCGCCCAGACACTCCATATCGATCACCACCGCGGCCGGTAGCGCTGTCGGCGGAACAGAATTCCGCTCGAACATGTTCAACAGCGAAACGTCAAGATCTTCGGGCGCGTCGACATTGCTGTTTCGCTTTGGCCGCCGCCCCGCATACCAGTAAGGTCCACGCCACGATAGCGACGTTTCATAGTCCATGCACAGTCCCCACCTGGAGCATCAATGCTCGTTCATGCGCCACATGATGACCACTCTATACGGATTCGATCAACCTGCAGATGTCCGAAAGGTTGCGTTTTGATTTTGTTCGCGTTTAAGCCACTGCGGCGGGCAACCTTTGAGTCCGCATCGTAAGTTTCTCCCGGAAAATCGTTCCGTCCGGATTGCGTGGCAGCGATTGAAGGATCAGGACGCGGTGTGGAATTTTGGCCAGATCGACCCCTTCGGCGTCGAGATAGGCAAAAAACGATGCCGCATCCGGTACGTTTGCCGAGTCAGGTACAATGGCCGCGTAAAGCCTTGAGCCGAGAACGGGGTCCTCGACGGTAAACGCGGCGGCTTCTTTCGTTCCCGGATAGCTTGAGTAGATGACGTCGATCGTCTCGAGATTGCCGGTTCCGAGCGCATAGGCGCCGGGAATGCCAAACCCGGAAATGCCGTCCTCCACACGTTCAACCTTGATGTTCGTGTTCAGGAATCCCGTTCCCTCCCAGCGGACCCGTCTTTGCTCCCCGTTGATTGTCCGCCAGCCTATTTCCGGAACCATCGGCCCCTTTACGAGAAGACTTGGCAAACGTGCCTCAATCTCCTCTGTGACTTCGATTTCTAGGAGGGCTGGCCCGCTTTCGCACCCGTTCGACCCGTCATGCTTTCCCAAGGCGGTCGCCTTGACCTTTGCTGAGGGCCCCCTGGCCTTGGCAACAAGCGCAAACTCATCGGCGATGTGAACATCGACGAGGGGACGCTTTGCAACGAATGTGTTGGGATGTGGCGAAGAAATGTTCCAGGCTGCCAGGATCGTTGTTTCCGCATTCGTGAGTTTGCGGTCGAGGGTCTGCGCCAGCGGTCCGGGGGTCATGACCACATTTGCACCGACTTCGTTGGCATGCGCGGCCAGGTTGGCAAGCGATGTCGGATGATGAAGATGCAGTGTGCTGCCGGTCGCCAGAAAGGGAACCAGTCCGCCGCCCAGTCCCGTCAGGCCACTGAGCGAATAGGGAACCAGGATTGTACTGCCATCCTGAAGTTCAGCTTCGTTGATCACCATCTGCGCGGCCGAGACCCAATGGTTGTGGCACCGGCTCACCGGCACGTTTTCCTCTCCGCTCCGGCTCCAGCATATCGTCGCGGTGTGATCCGCCGGATCAGGACGCTCCTGAGGCGTGAAATCGAGTCCGTCGCCCATCTCGGCCAGCATCGGAGCGAGTTCAATCAGCCCGTCCGGGACGTCCTTGCCGAGCCCGAATACAAATCTGAGAGCAAACAGGTCACCTGCCACGTCACGTGCCGCGGTTCCCACATCGCGCGTCTCGATGCGGTCCGCAGCAATAAAGCCCTTGGCGCCAATCGAGTTCAGTGCATCAAGGACGTTTTTCTGCCGCCAGTGAAGCGGCAGGGGCGAAACGATCAGGTCCGCGCGCAGGGCTGCAAGAAAAGCGATAACGGTGTCAACGGTATTGGGCGCCTGAATACCTATGACATGGTCGGCCGACAGGCCGACCGTGTTGTAAAACGCGGCAAGCCGGTCGATTTCCCTGTCGGCTTCAGCATAGGTCAGGCCACGCGGTTCCCCACCTGTCCACGCAGCCCTGTCGGGCGCATCGACCAACGCGAGCCTGTCAGGGTGTTCTGCCGCCGTTCTGCGAAAGAGTTCATCAAGCGGCACATCGGACCAGGCTCCGCTTTCATGGTACTCCTTGGCGAGATGTTCTTGCGTGACTTTCATGTTTTCCTTCGTCCGTTGGTCCGATTATTGTGTTGCCGTTGTCCACCAGGTGTCGAATTCATGACCGTATAGAGAGTTGGTCTCGGGCGCGGAGACCTTCGTCCAGTGCGCGACCCAGTCATCGGAGACATGATAGAGCGGGACCGCATAGGCACCGGAGATCAGAACCCTGTCGAACGCACGCACGGCGTCGACAAAGTCCTCGCGGCTTCGAGCCCCCACGATTTCATCGATCAGGGCGTCTATGGCCGGTTCCTTCGCACCCACGAAGTTGAAAGACCCTTCGGTATCCGCAGCCTTGGAACTCCAGCGCCCATATTGCTCGGCTCCCGGTGACAGCGACGCGTACCAGGTGTTGAAGACCATCTCGAAGTCCCGCTTGGTGCGGCGTTCCTCGAACTGGGAAGGATCGACGCTGCGCACGTTCACGGCTATGCCCAGGAGTTCGACGGTTCTGACATAAGCGAGTGCGAGCTTTTCCTCGTCCTCGTTCTTGGCCAGTATTTCGAACGCCAGCTGCTGGCCGGTCGCCTCGCTGACCAGTTTTCTGTCTTTCAGCGCATAACCCGCATTGTTCAGCTCTGACAAGGCGGCGCGCAAAACCTGGCGGTCGCGCCCGGATCCGTCCGCATCCGCCGGTCTCCAGCTGCCATCCATGACCTCGGGGTCGACGGCATCCGGGTAGGGGGCCAGGAGCTCGCGCTCGCGATCGCTGGCGGGACGCCCGATCGAGGACAGTTCAGAATTGTCCCAGTACCCGGCAGTCCGCGAAAAGAGATCGTAGTAAAGGTTGCGGTTCACCCAGTTGAAGTCGAACAGCATGCGCAGCGCCTTGCGGACGCGTGGGTCCGCGAACTGGTCTCGCCGCGTATTGAAGGCGATGCCCTGCATGGGAGCCGGAACCCCTCTGGGAATGGACATCTGCACCACGTCACCGTCTTTCGCGGCCGGAAAATCGAACCCTGTGGCCCAACGGGCCGGGTCGCGGAACTGCAGCGCATTCACGAGGCCTTTCTTGAACGCCTCCTGCAACGTGGTCTCGTCTCTGAAATACTCGATCCGGATTTCGTCGAAATTGTCGAAGCCGGCTTTGACCGGAAGGTCTTTGGCCCAGTAGTCCGGGTTCTTTTCATAAACGACCAGCCGGCCCGGTTGGATCGTCTTGAAGGTATAGGGACCGGAACCAACCGGCGGCGTCAGCGATGACTTGTCGAAATTCTCTGCATCCGTATTCGTCTTGGAGAAGATTGGTGCGAGCGCGATCAACAGCGGCAATTCCCTGTTTTCGCCGTTTTCAAACACAAGCTTGATACGGTTCGGTGCCGTGATTTCCTTTTCTGTAATCGCGCCATACCAGTTCCGGAAGGGGGGGCGCCCCTTGTCCCGGATAATGTCGAGCGAAAACGCGATATCCTCGACAGTAACCGGCGACCCGTCCGAGAATCTCGCATCGGGATTGAGCTCGAACTCGATCCATTCGCGGCTCTCCGGCATGCGCACCCGTTGTGCAATCAGCCCGTAGAGCGAAAACGGCTCCGCGTAGGACCTCACCATGAGACTTTCCAGGATATTGTTCCCGAACTGACGCTCCCTCATGCCGCGCGCGGACGTCCATCCGCCCTGCACGATGAAGGAGTTCATGCTGTCGAACGTGCCTTGCACACCGAGACTGATCGTGCCGCCCTTTGGTGCACTCGGATTGGCGTAAGGGAAAGGTTCACCGGGTCCCAGGGCAGGGGATCCGTGCATCGAAATCGCATGGGTCCACGGTACGTCTTCATCGGAAGCTGACACCTGGTTGGCAAACAGGAGCACGGCCGCCAAAGACAGGACAAAGGCGCGCTTTGATTTGCTCAAAAGACGTTTAACGGTCCAGACGACGTCAAAAATACGCATAACCACCACCGGAGATCTCTTTGATTCTCATCCTGAAGCGTAGCATAAGCCTCCAAAAAACGCGCCTGGCGCCAGCCACAAAGACACAGATATACAGATTTGAATCGAACTGGAGCTTTGCGTTGCAAATCGGCCACCCTCTTGCCCTAATTGGGTGCCTTACCATGCAATTCACGGATCAATTGTTCGAACGGGCCTTGCGGATGCTTCCGGAATGCCTCAGAACAACGCAAAGAATTCGCATAAGCACGATTGAGGACGTTTCAATGACGAGTGTTATTAAAAGAGGATTGTTCGGATGCGCGACAGCAGCATTCGTGGCCGTGTCTTCTTTTGCAGCTGCTCCTGCAATCGCCCAGGAAGAAAAGAGCCCTTGGACGAAGGCGTGCAACACCAATCCGCAGACGCAGAAGGAAATCTGCTTCATTTCAATTGAGTTGCGCACGAACACCGGCCAGTTCCTGAGCAATATCGCGATCCAGGAAACCGAAGGCGAAGCCCGGAAGAAACTTCTCGTGGCTGTACCGACCGGTGTCCTGATCCAGCCGGGTCTGCGCATCCAGATCGACGACAGCAAGCCGGTTCAGGCCAAGTACAGCATTTGCGCCCCGAACGCCTGCTATGCCGAACTGGCGATTGACGACACCTTCATCAGCGCCATGAAGCAGGGCGGTGAAATGCGGGTATCGCCGTATAACCAGCAAGCCAAGGAAATCGTCTTCAAGATGACCCTGATCGGCTTCACAAAGGTATATGACGGCGAACCTATGGATCTCGCCGAACTGCAGAAGCGTCAGGAAGAGCTGCAGAATGAACTGCAGAAGAAAGCCGACGATGCCCGCCAGAAACTGATCGACGCCCAGAAGGCCTCCCAGTAACGGGGTTTACGCAACAGACAAAAGAAAAGGCCGGAACGATCGTTCCGGCCTTTTTTGTATTCGGGATCTGATGTTCAGTGGATCTCAACGCTTCGCGGCAGGTAAGATCCGTCTGTCTGTTCTTCGAAAATTTCTTCCACTTGCGGGTGCCGGACCGGTTCCCCGGTCATGTCGGGTTCCAGGTTCTGCTCGCTGACATAGGCGACGTATTCCGTCTCCTCGTTTTCCGCAAGAAGGTGGTAAAAGGGTTGGTCGCGAACCGGCCGCACGTCCTCGGGAATGGCGTTCCACCATTCTTCCGTGTTGCTGAATGTCGGATCGACATCGAAAATCACGCCCCTGAAAGGGTAAATCCGGTGCCGGACGACCTGACCTATTCTAAATTTTGCCGTACGCATGGTTACTCGTCCGCCTGCTGCATGCATTGCCGGGATAGCGTGTCGACCGCCGGCTTGCAAGCATTGTAATATTAAAGTCTATACAACAGGCCTTGCGATTTCCTAAAAACCATAAACCTCCGCAAGGCCGGAGTCTTTACTCGCGACGAGCTTGGCGAGATCAACAATGACCTTGGCCTGCTTCCACGTCGCATCATCCTGCATCTTACCATCAATCATGACCGCGCCGGTACCGTCGGGCATGGCCTCAAGTATTTTTCGTGCAAATTCAACTTCTTGCGGATCAGGCGAGAACACCTTTTTGGCAATTTCGATCTGCGTCGGGTGCAGCGTCCAGGCACCGAGACAACCCATCAAAAATGCGTTACGGAACTGGCTTTCGCACGCTTGCGGGTCCGAAAAGTCACCAAACGGCCCGTAAAAGGGCTTCAATCCGTTTGAAAGACAGGCGTCGACCATCTTGGCAACAGTGTAATGCCAGAGATCCTGCTGGTAGGCCGTGCGGGCAGCTGCGTCTGTCTCGTCGGAAAGGACGGCGTAATCGGGATGTCCGCCGCCGACCCGCGTGGTCTTCATGCCTCTCGAAGCGGCAAGATCGGCCGGCCCCAGGCTCATGCCATGCATGCGCGGGCTGGCAGAGGCGATCTGCTCGACGTTCTTTACGCCTTCCGCCGTCTCCAGAATAGCATGGATCAGGATCGGCTTGGAAAGGCCGCCCTTTGCCTCCAGTTGGGCAAGCAACTGGTCAAGATAGTGGATGTCCCACGCCCCCTCGACCTTGGGCAGCATGATGACGTCCAACTTGTCGCCGATGGACTGGACGATCTCGAGCACGTCATCCAGGAACCAGGGACTGTTCAGGCAGTTCACACGTGTCCAAAGGCCGGTTGATCCGAAGTCGTTGTCTCGGGCCATCTGAATGAAGCCGGAGCGCGCGTCCGATTTTGCATCCGCGGGAATGGCGTCTTCCAGATTCCCGAGGACGACATCGACCTTATCAATCAGATCCGGGACCTTCGCGCGCATCTTCTCGATATGCGGCGGAACGAAATGGATCATGCGTTCCAGGCGGACCGGTATGTCGCGATACGGGGCAGGGGCGCCTATGGCGAGTGGCTTGTAAAATGCACTGGGCGCTTTCATGAGACTGGCTTCCTCCTGCTGCTGTACCCTAGCTATAGCGTCAATGCTGCGCTGCAACCATTACCCGATAGGTGAACGCAGCGCATGTGCTCAGCCATTGAACGACTTCGCAGCGGCGGCACGATGCTGCTGCCTTTGGATGAGACTTTTCCCCGGCGGTGCCCACTTCTTGTGGATCCACATCCACTGCTCGGGATGCTCCCTGATCCAACCCTCGAAGATCTCATGCATCTGTGCGGTGGCAGACTGAATATCTGCTTGCCGGTCCTGTGTATGCGGAACGGTGATCGCCCTGCCTTCGACACGAAAGTGAACGCCTTTCTTGCGAACGACGCGGCCGAGCACAATCGGCACGTGGCACGATCGTGCAAGTGAGGCGGGCACCGTGTTGGCATATGCCATCTGCCCGAAAAACGGCACCTGAACGCCGCGCGCCTCCCTGAGGTCACCCATCATGGCAACGACGCCGCCGCCTTTGAGCGTCGCCAGTATCTTGCGCGCTGTTTGAGGTCCCTTGGACAGCAGTCCACCGCGGTAGAGGTCCTGTCGAAGGCTCCGCACGGCCTTGTCGGCCTTCGGGTTCCGCAGTGCCTGGTATACGCCGGTGATATCAACGCCGCGCCTGACGGCGGGCTGCACGCACAGTTCCCAATTGCCGCTGTGAAACGACACGAGAAGGCAAGCCTGCTCCCCTTCGAGAACAGCGTTGGTTATCTCGTCGCCGACGGCTTCAAACCGGTGATCCTGTTTCAGAAGCCTGTCGATATGAAAGGTCTCGGCTGCGACGCGGCCCAGATTGTCCCACATACCGCGCACCGTTTGCTCCCGTTCGCGTGCGCTCATCGACGGAAAGGCTCTTTCAAGGTGCTCGAGCGCGCGCTTGTGGCGCGCATTGAAAGGCGCGAACAGCCGCCAGCTTTTGCCCATCAGGTAGGAAGCCGCGTCCACGGGAATGAGCCGGAACAGAAACATCGCGGCGTTCAACACCAGGCTTTCCAGCCGGTTCTGCAACGCGAGCCGCGTCGGATGTTTCCTCTGTCTTTTTTTTCGCGACATTTCGGAGCGGTCACTTTCGGTTTTTCTGGCCCAGTCCGCACATGGGTTTTCTTCAGGTCATTTTGGCGGTATTGAGACCTTGCGGTTCCCGTTCAGACCTGTTTGGTATGCGGGGCACGACGCGCTCCGCAGGTGAAGCGTCCATATCCAAGCTCAATGACAGATGCAAGTTTCTTTCGATGCCCGCTCCGCGCCTATCGACCAGTCAGAATACAGGACCTGAATGCTGGAAGTCATAAGTCTGGCACTGCCTTTTTTTGGCTTGATCATTCTGGGTTTCGGCGCCGGGAAAATCAGGCGTTTGCCCGAATCCGGCCTCGCCTGGATGAATTTCTTCGTGATCTACCTTGCGCTTCCGGCGCTTTTTTACCGGCTGCTGTCCGAGACGCCATTCGAGCAGTTGGCAAATGTTTCCTACATAGCGGCCACGACATTCACGACGTATATCGTCTTTGCCGTGTCATTTTGCATCGGCGTGGCTGTCACGCGCGGGAGCATCGGGGAATCGACAATCCTGGGGATCGCCGGGGCGTACTCCAATATCGGCTACATGGGACCCGGACTGACCCTGGCCGTTCTGGGAGAGCAGGCCACTGTTCCCACGGCCCTGATCCTGACCTTCGACAATGCCCTGATGTTCACTCTGGCCCCCTTGCTCATGGCGCTTGCGGGCACGGAAAATGAATCGATCGCCAGTACTCTCAAGCAGATTGCCATCAAGATTTTCACGCATCCATTCATTCTGGCGACTATTGCCGGCGTAGCGGCAGCAGCCCTCGAGCTTCGTCCCCCGCAGGCGATCAACACGCTCCTGCTTTACCTCAGCAACGCGGCGGCCCCGTGCGCCCTGTTTGCGATGGGTGTCAGCATTGCGCTCAGACCGATGGGCAGGGTACCGGTGGAACTCCCTCTCATTCTCGCGGTCAAGCTGCTGCTGCATCCGGTCCTCGTCTTCCTGCTTCTGACGTGGCTCGGCGGGTTCGATCCGACCTGGATCGCAACGGCGGTGCTGATGTCCTGCCTGCCGCCGGCGACGAACGTATTCGTGATCGCTCAGCAATACGGCACCTATGTCCAGCGAGCCTCGAGTTTCGTCCTTGTCGGCACCGCCGTCTCAATCATTACGGTGACGGCATTCATCTGGGCGCTCACGACCGGATTTCTTCCGATCGGTTGACCGCCAGCCCGTGAAATCAGAAGCTTTCGCCACGACGCACCGGTTTCCAGCCCCAAGGTGATGCACGGACCAATGAACGACGAACCTCGAACCGACGATGTTTACAGCGGGTATGCCCAGCCTGTGAGGCAACGTTTATTGCATCTGCGCAGGCTGATACTGGAAACGGCTGCGCAGATTGACGCCGTTGGAGACGTTGAGGAGACGCTCAAGTGGGGGCAACCAAGCTTTCAGACGGCACGGCCCAAAACGGGAACGGCCATTCGCATCGATAAGGTCGGGCCGGAAACTGCGGATGTGGCGCTCTTCGTCCATTGCCAGACATCCCTGGTTTCCGAGTGGCGCGTGCTGTATCCGCATCTTTCCTTCGGAGGAAACAGGAGCGTTCATTTCCCCACGGGTGAGCCGCTTCCCGAGGCCGAAATATGCCAGATGGTCTCAATGGCTTTACGCTACCATCTCGACAAAGCGCGCCGGTAGGTCGCCTGCGGGCGCCGAAAGCCGATACGCGGGTCAACCAGGACGCCGAAAGCCGGAAGCCGGAGCCATGCCTTCACGCATCAGGAACCTCTTGAGCGGTGCAATCCTGTCGACAACGTAAAGCCCAAGTCCACGAGCGGCCTGCACGGGCAGGAACGGCGTTAGAAGCGATCGGTTCAATATGTCGACAACGTTGGTCCTTGTCGCGATATCACGCGTGCGCTTGTTCTCGTAGGACTGGAGGATGGCCCGGTCACCTGGATCAGTGTTCCTGAGACGGCCTCCCTCGACAACCGCGGTCAGATCGATGATGTCGCGCAAGGACAGATTGAGACCTTGCGCACCGATGGGCGGGAAGACGTGGGCTGCCTCGCCGATCAGGGCAATTCTCTCTCCCACGAGGCGGCTCGCATTCATTCCGCTCAGTGGGAAACTCTTGACCTCCGACGCCAGTTTGTAGGACCCGAGGATGGAATGCGCGCGGCGCTCAAGTTCGCGCTCCAGTTCCTCCGGCTGCATCGCACACAGACCTGCAGCGCCCTCCGACGTTTCAACGCAGACGATCGACGACATGTTGCCCGGCAGGGGGACAAGCGTAAACGGCCCGGTCTTCGTGTGAAACTCGGTCGAGATACTGTTGTGTGGCAGCCTGTGTTCGACATTGAGCACAACAGCCACCTGAGGATAGGTCCAGGTCTTTACGTCGATCCCGGCCGCGTCACGAACCATGGACTTGCGGCCATCGGCTGCAACGGCCAGCCTGGCACGAATGCTCACCCCAGATGTGGTTTTGACTTGAATATGATCCGGCGATGTTTCTATGGAGACAGCCTGTTCCGGTATCGTGGTCAACGTCTTTTCGGAGCCGCATTTTTCCTCAAGTGTCTTGTTAAGTTTGTCATTCAGTATGTTGAATCCGAACTCACTTAACTCAAGATCGGAAGAGTCGAAAACGACTTCCGGAGCCCTGATCAGTCCACCGGTGGCGTCAACCATGCGCATCTTTGCAAGCGGCGCGGTGCTCTGCGAGAGGTCGCTCCAGACGCCTATTTTCTCAAGGAAGGAAATCGACTGCTGCCAGAGCGCGGTGGTGCGGCCGTCCGGGGGATCGGAAACGGGCGCGACAAGCGTGACCGACAGGCCGAGCCGCGCCAGTCCGATCGCGGCGATTCTGCCGGACGGACCGCCACCGACGACAACGACGTCTTGAACATTTGAATGACCGGATTTTGACATGATGTTCGCCTGAAGTTCGCTCTTTGACATATCAACATGCGCTTTTGCGCACCTTATTCAACGGGGCGAAACCACGCAGGTTCGAGAACGCAGGATAATTAAACCAAAAAACGCCCCCAAAATGCGCGAGATCAATGGCCGTGTCGAAAGCTTTGCTATCTTGGTGCAATTCTTACTGATCCGTGTAACAGACTGGCCCGATGACCACAGCAGCGACTGACAAGAATGACCTGGATCGGCAACCGGAAGAAAATTCCGGCGGGCGAGGGTGGCCGTTCGTTCTTTTGGTCATTGTCGCGCTGACCATGACCGGTTGGGCCTATCTGCTGGTCATGGTTGCCGACATGGTTCCGATGATGGACATGACCCGGGCCGGACCCGGTATGGGTGTTTTCAATCACTTCAACATATTCAGCGGACTGTCCGAGGAGGCGCGCGCGGCTCTGGCGGTCATTTGCCTGCCTGAGGGCGCGACATTCGGTATGCCTTCAACCGTCATGTCGGGTCTCGATCTGTTCAAGATTTTCCTGATGTGGGCAATGATGTCGATCGCCATGATGCTGCCGACGGTGATTCCGATGGTCAGGGCCTATCAAACCTGGCTCGAAAGCAACCGCGCGCCAGCGGAAAGCACGATTGTTCCATCCGTGTCCGCGATCATGGGTTATCTGTCCATCTGGCTCGGATATGCAGCCGTTGCGACACTTGCGCAGTGGGGTCTATCCGTCGCCGGAGGCCTGAGCGACATGATGGCACCGGCCAGCCTCGCGCTGACGACATCCGTTCTCTTCTTTGCAGGTCTTTATCAGTTTACACCTGCAAAGGCAGCCTGCCTGCACCGTTGCTGGTATCCACGCTGGAATTTTTCGGCCGGCCCGGCCACACGCAATCGCGTGTCGGGATATCGCGAGGGCCTGATCCAGGGGCTGATCTGCCTCGGATGTTGCTGGGCGGTCATGACCGTCATGTTCGCGGTTGGTCTTATGAACATCATCTGGATCGCACTTTTGGGAGGCGTCATGGCGCTCGAAAAGACCTTCCCCAGCAAAGTGGTTCCAAAACTGATCGGCGCCGGACTGATTGGCTGGGCGGGACTTCTTGTCGGGCTCATCTACGCGTGACCGCGCCGGTCTGGCCGAGAGATTTGCGGCAAGGGCTGTTTTTTCGGTTCACACTGTCATACGATTGCAATATTAGTCCCCGGGCGCGGTAGGCAAAGGCAGATCGGGGATGGTGACCGGTGCCCAACATCAGCTTTTCAAAACAAACGGCATCGTGCTGCATCTAGTGTGAGGAAATCCCGTGACGGACGTAACCCCGGGCAAAGCGGCGCCCGAACCCGCATTGTTTCTGATTCACGTTCTGACAGCGTCCGGCGCACCTATCGCCCTTGTCGCGCTGCTGGCAGGTGCTCAGGGCAAGTGGGCCGAAATGTTCGCCTGGCTCGGATTGGCCTTCTTTGTCGACGGTATCGATGGGCCGCTCGCACGCAAATACAACATTGCCGAACGCCTTCCCCGGTGGTCGGGGGCCTCACTCGACTTCGTTATCGACTATGCAACCTATGTCTTTCTCCCGGCCTTCGCTCTTTCCTGGAGCCTCATGCTGTCGCAGCCGTGGAACTGGATCTGTGGCGGTCTGGTCGTCTTCACAGGCGCGCTCTACTTCGCCGACAATGGCATGAAAACGCCTGATGGATCCTTCAAGGGCTTCCCGGCAGGCTGGAACATGGTCGTTTTCGGCCTGATGGTGCTTTCGCCGTCGCAGGCCTTCACCATAGCCATTGTGATCCTGTGCTGCGCGCTCACCTTCGCACCGATCCGGTTTGTGCATCCCGTGCGTGTCCGCCGCTGGCGGATCGTCACGCTTCCGGTGACGCTCGGCTGGATGGGACTGGCCGCTTACGCGATCATCAACGACATGTCGCTGGGTGGAAGCCTCGCCGTGGTCTTCACGGTTTCGAGCCTCTATCTGTTTTCGGTCTCGGCGGTTCAGCAACTGCTGGATCGTGTTGATTAACCAACAGATTCTCCTTTTCCGCGCGTACCGATGCCGTTAGTGTGCCCGGGTCCGTTCCCCATCGGCATCGCCTGCCGCTTGACGAACGCAATTTACAAGGCTTTCAGCCCCCGGAGGTAGAAATGGTTCAGGCTATCCGTGTCCACGAAACCGGTGGTCCCGATGTCATGCGTTGGGAACACATCGATGTCGGAGAACCCGGTCCCGGCGAGGCGCGGATCAGACACACGGCGATCGGCCTGAATTTCATCGACACATACTTCAGATCCGGGCTTTATCCGGCCCCGTCCGGAACCCCGTTCTCTCCCGGAAACGAAGGGGCAGGCATTGTTCAGTCGGTCGGGGAGGGTGTAACCCATCTGAGTCCTGGCGACCGTGTTGCCTATGCGGGCCCCATCGGCTCCTATGCCCAGGAACGCATCATCTCCGCAGACAGTCTTGTCGCGGTACCGGAAGGAATCGACGACAAAACCGCCGCCGGAATGATGCTCAAGGGAATGACCGCACAATACCTGCTGCGGCAGACATTCCAGGTCGGGCCCGGCACGACGCTCCTGTTTCACGCTGCCGCAGGCGGCGTCGGACTGATCGCGGGACAATGGGCCGCTCATCTCGGGGCAACGGTTATCGGAACCGCCGGTTCGCCGGAAAAGATCGAGCTTGCGAAAGCTCACGGCTACGAGCACATGATCAACTACCGCACCGAAGATTTTGTGGAGCGGGTGAAAGAGATAACCAACGGCAAAGGCTGCGACGTTGTCTATGACTCGGTGGGCAAGGACACTTATCCGGGCTCTCTTGATTGCCTCAAGCCACTTGGGCTGTGGGCAAGTTTCGGACAGTCCTCCGGACCGATCACCGATTTCAATTTGGCGCTTCTTGCGCAAAAGGGCTCCCTTTTCGCGACCCGGCCAACCTTGTTTACCTACATTGCGACCCGCGCGGCACTTGAGAAAACAGCGGCTGAACTCTTTGACGTGGTGCAGAAGGGAATCGTGAAAATCGGCGTGAACCAGGAATACCGCTTGGCGGACGCGGTGCAGGCACACAAGGACCTTGAAGGCAGGAAGACAACAGGTACCACCGTTCTCATTCCCTAGGAGGTGACAGGCGCGATGCTTAGCGGCCGGGCCCAGGAACTCTCCCGCAATCTCTACAGCCCCGCCATGAGATACTTCATGGCGGCTGCGGAGGCCGGATCGATCCGCGCGGCTTCCAGAGAGCTGAATGTGGCGTCCTCTGCTGTCAATCGGCAGATCCTTTGGCTGGAAGATGCTTTGGGAATGCAGCTGTTTGATCGGGTCGGGCGGCGCATAAGACTGTCCCAGGCAGGGGAGCTTCTTCTTGCGCACATTCGCCGCACCTATTCCGATTTCGGAGGCACGGTGGCGGAGCTGGATGCCCTGAAGGGATTGAGACGCGGGTCCGTATCGATCGCCAGCGTTGAGAGCGTGTCCGAAAAACTGTTGCCTGCACTGATCAGCAGTTTCAGAAAACGGTACCCGGGCATCCATGTCAGCGTTTCGATCTCATCGTCGCAGGACGCTGCTGCCAAGGTGGAAGCTGCCGAAGCGGATGTCGGCTTTACCTTCGACCCGCCCGAAAACTCCGCACTTACGGTGGCCTTCGAACATGAACTGGTGATCGGCGCCCTGATGTCCCCCAGGCACCCGCTTGCAGACCAACAAGTGCTGGGTCTCCACGACTGCCTAAAGTTCCCCGTTGCCTTGCCGGCAGAAGGATTGTCCCTGCGTACCCGGCTGGATCTTGTCCGCAGCCGGATACCCGGAGCATCCCGTACCTATGTCGAGGCAAATTCTCTCCGGCTGATGCGCGCTCTTGAACGCGAGGAGGACGTTATCGGATTTCAGACGATGATCGGATGCGAGGACGATCTGGCTTCGGGATCGCTGGTCTTCAGACCTCTAAACGATGCACCGCTGCAGGCAGACAGGTTATGTGTGATAACCTCGTCCTTACGCGCACTGGCCCTTGCGCCGGGAATGTTTTTTGATCATGCAGTGTTGACCATGAAGGACAATCTTCCTTCTATTGATGCCAAAACGGCATCATGAAGGTCTCAAATGAGCGCTTTGGTTCCACGCTTTTTTAAGGCACATTTTTTGCCAAGGTTTTGTGACGTTTTGTCACGCGAGGGAGAATGTTGATGGGTCGTTTGACGACGCATGTACTCGACACGGCACTGGGAAAGCCTGCAAACGGGCTCAAGATCGATCTGTGGCAACACGGGGAAACCCCGGTTTTCATATCGTCTCACGTAACGAACGCGGACGGACGTGTCGACGGCCCGATCCTCGACGGCGACGCGTTGAAGACGGGGACATATGAGCTCACATTCCATGCGGGCGACTATCTGAGATCCACCGGGCAGGACCTGCCGGATCCGCTTTTTCTCGATATCATTCCCATTCGCTTCGGCATCGCTGAGATAGATGGCCACTATCACGTTCCGCTATTGCTCTCGCCCTTTGGCTATTCGACCTACAGGGGGAGCTGACAGATGCGCGATACCATCCGCTTCCTCAGGAGCGGCGAAATCGTTGAACTCGCCAATGTTGGCCCGACGGAAACTCTTCTGGATTACCTCCGGCTTCGCCAGGGGCAAACCGGAACCAAAGAAGGCTGCGGCGAGGGCGATTGTGGAGCCTGCACGGTAGCGCTGGGACGCCTTGTGAAAGGCAGGCTTGTCTATCAGCCTGTGAACAGTTGCATTCTGCTTCTCGGCATGGTCGACGGAGCGGAACTGGTGACGGTGGAGGACCTTGCACAGGACGAACGCTTGCATCCCGTTCAGCAGGCCATGGTGGATCTGCACGGGTCTCAATGCGGCTTCTGCACACCCGGCTTCATCATGTCGCTGTTTACGCTTTATCACGCGGATGAGGTCTCCAGGACCCGAAAGACGGTGACGGACTGGCTGGCTGGCAATCTTTGCCGCTGCACCGGGTATCGCCCGATTGTCGACGCAGCCCTGGAGACGTGCTTCGAAGCAACGGACGATGCCTTCACCTGGCGCGCCAATGAAACGAGAGAACAGCTTCAGTATCTCGCCGACAGCCGGGACATCTTCATGGAAGACGGCGATGGGTTCTTCTCCGCACCCGCCACACTCGACGGTCTCGCCGCATTGTACAGCCAGCATCCCGATGCAACGCTGATTGCCGGCGGCACGGATGTCGGTCTTTGGATCACCAAGCACTTGCGCGAACTTCCGAAAATGATCTGGCTTGGCCGGATTGAAGGCCTCGACCGCGTTGAAGACAGCCCGTCGGGCGTCCTGATCGGGGCAACGGCAACCTATACGGCGACGGAACGTGCCGTCACGGGGATTTCCCAAGACCTCGGGGAACTTTGGAGACGGATCGGCTCGAAACAGGTGCGGGCATCGGGCACCGTGGGTGGGAACATTGCAAACGGTTCTCCGATCGGCGACACACCACCGGCCCTGATCGCCCTTGGCAGCACGCTCGAACTGCAATCGGTCGACGGATCGAGAGCGATAGCGCTGGAAGACTTTTTCCTCCAGTACGGAAGGCAGGATCGAAACCCCGGCGAGTTCGTCACGGGTCTCTTCGTGCCCCGGCTGTCCGCCAATCAGGCGTTCCGCTGCTACAAGATTTCCAAGCGGTTCGACCAGGATATTTCCTCCGTCATGGGAGCATTCCGTTTCACGGTCGAAGAGGGCCTCATCGTTGCTTCCAGGATCGCCTATGGCGGCATGGCAGGAACACCGATGCGCGCGTCAAACGCCGAAAAAGCACTGTCTGGTGCGGAACTCGACGATCCCTCGACCTGGGGGGACGCGATGAAAGCGCTTCTGTCAGATTTTGATCCTTTGACCGACATGCGGGCGAGCGCAAGCTACCGCATGGAAACGGCGCGGGCGCTTCTGGCGAAGGCCTTGATGGAGATAAGCGGAACGGCACCCGGAGACATACGTATTTCGTCGCGGCGGGGGGCTGACAATGACCGCGCAGCCTGACCGTAGCCAGGAACCAACTGCCTTCAAGAATGTCCGCAAGGCGTTGCCCCATGACAGCGCGGAAAAACACGTTTCGGGAACGGCGATCTATATCGACGATGCCATCGAGCCGACGGGAACGCTTCATGTCGCGCCCGGCTGGGCCCGGCACGCCGTGAGGGGAAAACTGCTCTCGATGGATCTTGCCGACGTCAGGTCGACACCCGGGGTCGTCGCAGTGCTCACATATGAGGATATCCCGGGAACCAATGACTGCTCGTCGGCCTTTGGCGACGACCCGGTTCTTGCCGAGGACGAAATCCTCTTTTTCGGTCAGGTGGTCTTCGCCGTCGTTGCAGAAACACGGGATATCGCGCGCAAGGCCGCGCTCAAGGGAAAGATCGACGTTTCGCCGATCACGCCGATCCTGACGCCGGACGACGCTGTTGCCGCGGATATCACGGTTCTGCCGGACTACCAGTTCAGGAGGGGGTCTCCTGAAACCGGACTGCAGGCGTCGAAAAACATCCTCTCCGGGTCGATGAATATAGGTGGCCAGGAGCATTTCTATCTGGAGGGGCAGGTCGCAATGGCCACCCCGCAGGAAGATAATGGCATGCTGGTCCTGTCTTCCACCCAGCATCCGACCGAGATCCAGCACACGATTGCAAAGGTCCTGGGCCTGCCGGACGCAACTGTCACCGCTGAAGTGCGCCGGATGGGCGGTGGTTTCGGAGGGAAGGAGTCCCAGGCGAACCAGTGGGCGGCGCTGGCAGCTCTTGCTGCCCGCAAGACCGGAAAAACCTGCAAGGTCCGCCTTGACCGTGACGACGACATGATCATGACCGGCAAGCGTCACGACTTCAAGGTCAACTGGAAAGTCGGTCACGACGGTGCAGGGCAGATCCGCGCTGTTGACCTGGAGTTTCTGGCACGCTGCGGATACTCCGCCGACCTGTCCCTCGGCGTGAACGACCGCACGATGTTCCACGCCGATTCCAGCTACTTTTATCCCGATGCGTCGATCCGCTCACGCAGGCTCAGAACGGATACGTGTTCCAACACGGCATTCCGGGGATTTGGCGGCCCGCAGGGCATGCTCGCCGCCGAAAGACTGATCGACGCGATCGCGATCAGTCTCGGCAAGGATCCTCTGACAGTCCGCAAGCTGAATTTCTACGACGGCGAGCGCAATATCACGCCCTACGGAATGCCGGTTGAAGAATTTGAGGTGATGCACGATCTCATCTCGACACTGGAGGCACGCAGCGAATACTGGATCAGGCGGGAAGAAATCACCGCGTTCAACGAGAACAACGCGGTGTTGAAAAAAGGGCTCGCCCTGACACCAGTCAAGTTCGGCATTTCCTTCACGCTCAAGCACCTCAACCAGGCCGGCGCACTCGTCCATCTCTACACGGACGGATCCATCCACCTGAACCACGGCGGCACCGAAATGGGGCAGGGCCTCTATCAGAAGGTCGCCCAGGTCGTCGCCGAGGAGTTCGGCGTGACGATGGACAAGGTGGTGATCACGGCGACCAACACGTCCAAGGTTCCGAACACCGGGCCGACAGCCGCGTCTTCCGGCACGGACCTGAACGCGATGGCGGCAAGGATCGCCGCACAGGAGATCAAGTCGCGGTTGATTTCGTTCCTGTGTGAAATGCACCAGTGCGGACCCGATGTGATTTTCTTCGGTGAAAACAGGGTGCTTGTCGGCGACAGGGGCTACACGCTTGCCGAGGTTGCAAAACAGGCGCATGCCGGCCGGATCCAGATGTCCCATGCCGGCTTCTACGCCACCCCCGGCATTACCTGGGATCGGGAAACGGTGTCCGGCAGGCCGTTTTACTATTTCGCCTTCGGTGGCGCCTGCTCGGAAGTAACCATCGACACGATGACCGGCGAGATGATCGTGGATCGCGTCGACATTCTCCACGATGTCGGCCAATCGCTGAACCCGGCCATCGACCTCGGGCAGATCGAGGGCGGTTTCGTCCAGGGGATGGGGTGGCTGACGACGGAAGAACTCGTGTGGGATGAAGAGGGACGGCTCAGAACCCACGCACCGTCAACCTACAAGATTCCGACGGCATCGGACATACCGGAACACTTCGACGTTCAGCTTTATGACAGCAGCGGCAACCCTCAGGACACGGTCTATCGCTCCAAGGCGGTCGGTGAACCGCCCGTGATGCTTGCCAATTCGGTTTTCTGCGCAATCAACGATGCGATCGCGAGCCTCGCGCCTTTCGAGGTGCCGAACCTCGATGCGCCGGCAACGCCCGAGGCCATCATGCGTGCCGTGCAGGACATGCGCCGCAGAAAGGCGGGTGCATGAAGGTCTGGACGCACATTGCCGACAGCCTCGAAACATGTGGGTCCTGCGCCCTCGTGACAGTCGTGCAGGTGGAAGGTTCCGCACCGCGCGAGGAAGGCGCACGCATGGTGGTTCGCCCGGACTGTTCCTTTTTCGGAACAATCGGAGGCGGAACGCTCGAACTTGAGATCATCCGCAAGGCCGCCCGCCTTGCCGGTGAAAACGATGCTCTCCTGGACATGCAGAGCGTCGCCCTGGGTCCGGATCTCGGACAATGCTGCGGTGGCCGTGCAAAGCTGGCTATCGAGGTGCTGACGGCCAAAAATGTCGAAACAGCCCGCTTGCTTGCACGGCATGAGAAGGACGGCGAGGCCTTTGCCACCTTCGCTGAGGTCAAAAACGGTCGGATCGGATCACGCCACCTTCTGGCGCAACCGGTCGATCATCCATTCCGGTTGCTCGAAGCTTCGGGCAAGAACGCCGACAGGGTTATTGAGCGCTTCGGCGAAACCAGAACACCGCTTGTGCTTTTTGGTGCCGGACATGTGGGCAAGGCGCTGGTCCTTGCGCTTGCTCCGCTTCCGTTTTCCGTCACGTGGATTGACAGCCGTCCCGATCAGTTTCCCGGAGCGGTGCCTGCCAATGTGACCAAAGTTGCGCTCGACAATCCTGTCTCTGTGCTCGGTGAAATGCCGTCCGGCGCATTTGTGATTGCAATGACCCATTCCCATGCACTTGACGAGGAAATCATGGCACGGGCCTTGCTCCTGCAAAGGTTCGATTACTGTGGTGTGATCGGTTCCAAAACAAAACGGGCCAGGTTTGTGAAGCGATTGAAAAACCGGGGATTGCACGATCTTCTGATCCCGAAAATGATCTGCCCGGTCGGCAAAGCGACAATAAAATCAAAACACCCCGCCGCAATCGCTGCCGGGATTGCGGTGGAGCTTCTGGAGCGGGCCGAGGCGGAACAAAAACACGAAACGATCGGGCCAAGCCTTGCTCAAGACATGACACTTGGTCAATAAGGCGGCATTCAGGTGGGGGAAGACGTGGCAGAAACAGACAGTGCGAATGAAGGCGGCGCGTCACCGACAGACCGATCCGGCAGGGAAACACTTCTGGACGCCAGAGGACTGACCAAGCGGTTCGGCGACATCCTTGCCAATGACCGTGTGGATCTCGTTCTCAACAAGGGCGAAATCCACGCTCTCCTGGGCGAAAACGGTGCTGGCAAGTCCACGCTGGTCAAAATGTTCTACGGGTCACTCGACCCTGATGCAGGCGATATTTCCTGGAACGGAAAACCGGTCTCGATCAACAATCCTGCAGCGGCCAGAGAGCTCGGCATCGGCATGGTTTTCCAGCATTTCTCGCTGTTCGAGGCCCTGACGGTGGTAGAAAACATCGCGCTTGCACTCCCCAATCCGGGAAACATGCAGAACCTTGCAAAGCGGATTGAGACCGTTTCAAGAGACTACGGCCTGCCATTGAACCCGGGGGACATCGTCGCCGATCTCCCGGTCGGCATTCGCCAACGCATCGAAATCGTCCGATGCCTGCTGCAGGAGCCGCAACTCATCATCATGGATGAGCCGACCTCGGTCCTGACACCCCAGGAAGCGGATCAGCTCTTTGTCACGCTGCAGCGCCTTGCAAAGGAAGACTGCGCCGTACTCTATATCAGCCACCGGCTGGAAGAAGTGAAACGGATCTGCCATCACGCCACGATCCTGCGGCATGGCAAGGTCGTACGCGAATGCGACCCGACCAGGGAAACGGCAGCGTCTCTTGCGAGCATGATGGTTGGGGCCGACGTCGCTTCCGTCAGTTCCGGAGACGGGGAGGCACAGGTCGGGCAGACCCGCTTGACGCTTCAGCAACTGAATGCGCCGGCTGCAACACCCTTCGCCACCGCGCTCAACGGAGTTTCCCTGGACTTGAAAGCCGGTGAAGTGGTCGCGATCGCCGGTGTCGCCGGCAATGGGCAGGGAGAACTCTTCGATGCCATTTCCGGCGAAATGCGCGTTTCGGCGAATATGGTGCAGATAGACGGCACGCCTTGCGGCAACAAAAGCATCACCTGGCGAAGGAAGCAGAACGCGGCTTTCGTGCCCGAAGAGCGGCTCGGACATGGTGCTGTGCCGGGCATGAAACTCTCGCAGAACATTGTCCTGACCCGCCACAGTACCGGTGACAAGCTCGTGGGCGGCGGGTTCGTCTCCAATGCCGAGGCAAGCAATCTGGAGCAGCGGATCAAGAAAACCTTTGATGTGCGCATGTCGCATGACGACCCCGAGGCGAGATCCCTGTCAGGTGGCAACCTGCAGAAATTCGTTGTCGGCAGGGAACTGGACCGGGAACCCGGCGTGCTTGTCGTCAACCAGCCGACATGGGGCGTCGACGCCGGCGCGGCCGCGCTGATACGCCAGGCCCTGATCGACCTGGCAAGATCGGGATCCGCTGTTCTCGTGATCAGTCAGGACCTCGATGAAATCTTCGAAATCGCCGACCGGATCGCCGTTATCTCGCGTGGCTTCCTGTCCGCCGCAGAACCGGCCACACAGATGACGCGCGAACGTGTCGGTCTGCTGATGGCAGGCGGCGCCGAAACGCAAGGAGAGGTGGCCTGATGCGTCTCGAGCTTGTCAAACGAAAAGAACACAGCCAGGCGATGGCCCTGTTGTCTCCGTTGATCGCGGTCTCTCTGACAGCCCTCACAGCCGCAATCATTTTCTCAATAACGGGCCATAATCCTCTGGTTGGACTTTATAAATTCTTCATTGAACCGTTGACACAGCAATGGTCCTTCGAAGCGACCATCGACAAGGCGACACCACTGATCCTGATCGGGTGCGGCCTCGCTGTCTGCTACTTGTCGAACAACTGGAACATCGGCGCAGAAGGCCAGTTTGTGGTCGGCGCCTTGTTCGGCTCCGTGCTGCCGGTGCTTTTTCCGTCTTTCGAGAATGCCGCCACTCTACCGCTCATGCTGCTCTTCGGCGCAATTGGCGGAGCGCTCTGGGCGCTCATACCAGGACTGCTGAAAACCCGGTTCAACACAAATGAAATCCTGACCAGTCTGATGCTCGTCTATGTCGCCGGACTGCTGCTGGACTACCTTGTTCGTGGTCCATGGCGCGATCCAGGCGGGTACAATTTCCCGGAATCCCGTATTTTCTCGGACGCAGCGACATTGCCACAGGTGTTCGGCGGCACGATGAGCCTGGCCGCTCCAATCACGATCGTCGTCGCGATCATTCTTGCGGTGGTGCTTGCCAAAACGCTGAAGGGTTTCGAAATCAGGGTCATGGGGGAAAGTCCGCGCGCGGGGAGCTTCGCGGGTTTCTCCGCCAAGGGTTTGACCTTGTTTTCCTTCGCCCTCGCCGGAGCTTTGGCCGGACTAGCAGGAACCATGGAAGTCTCCGGGGCGCTGAACCAGCTGTTGCCGTCGATTTCGCCCGGATACGGCTTCACCGCAATCATTGTCGCCTTTCTCGGGCGGCTCAATCCGATCGGCATCATCGTTGCCGGTTTCGTGCTTGCGCTGTCCTATATCGGCGGAGAAGGGGTTCAGTCCGCGATGGGTGTTTCCAATGAAATCGCGAGCGTGATCCAAGGCTTGTTGCTGTTTTTCGTTCTCGCCTGCGACACGCTGATCCTTTACCGGATACGCATGGTCACCAGGCGTTCGGCATCAGGGGAGGCGTCCCATGTTTGAAGCTGTACTGCTGACGGTCATCACGGCTGCAACCCCGCTTCTGATCGCTGCCGTAGGCGAACTCGTCGTTGAACGCTCCGGGGTGCTCAATCTCGGCGTTGAGGGCATGATGATCATGGGTGCGGTGATCGGGTTTGCCGTTGCCAACCAGACTGGATCAGGTTCCCTTGGCGTGATTGCCGCCATTGCCGCCGGCATGGCCATGTCTGCTCTGTTCGCTTTCCTCGTACTGTTTTTGGTGGCAAACCAGGTTGCCACCGGCCTGGCACTGACGATCCTGGGCATCGGCCTGTCCGGAATGATCGGCGAAGCTTTCATCGGCGTGCCGGGCCTCGATCTGCCCCAGCTTTATATTCCCGTTCTCTCCGAAATACCGTTTTTCGGACCGGTATTCTTCCAGCAGGACGCACTTGTCTACGTGAGTTTCGTACTCGTTGCCGTTGTCGCCTACGGCCTGTTCCGCACGAGGGTCGGGCTCGTCCTGAGGGCTGTAGGGGACAATCACGGCTCGGCGCATGCGCTTGGCTACTCGGTCGTAAAAGTCCGCTTCGCAGCCATCTTGTTCGGGGGGGCCTGCGCCGGGCTCGGCGGGGCGTATCTGTCGTTGGCCTATACGCCCCAATGGGTGGAAAACATGACCGCAGGGCGCGGCTGGATTGCTCTGGCACTGGTCGTCTTTGCGTCCTGGCTCCCGCTGCGTGTCGTTATCGGGGCCTATCTTTTCGGTGCAGTCAGCGTCTTGAACCTCCATGCACAGGCGCTTGAGTTCGACATTCCGTCGCAGCTCCTTTCGAGCCTGCCGTATCTTGCAACCATCCTGGTTCTCGTTCTGATATCGGCAAATCGCAGATTGACTTTGGTGAACACTCCGGCATGTCTGGGGAAACCGTTCGTACCGGACCGCTAAACCGGCCGGACAAAGCAACGGTCCTGGCCTGAACGCGATCACGGCCTGGGCCCAACAGGAGATCGCAAAGACAAGAGATCAAACAAGAGGGGACTACTCGTATGAAATCTCTTTTGAAGACCACGGTCGCAGCGTTTGCCCTTGCTGCACTTGGAACCGCCGCCAATGCAGCAGATGTGAAGGCCTGCTTCGTCTATGTCGGCCCGGTCGGTGACTTCGGCTGGACCTACCAGCATGACCAGGGCCGTCTTGCCGTGGAAGAAAAATTCGGTGACAAAGTCGAAACCGCTCACCTTGAGAGCGTAGCGGAAGGACCGGATGCGGAGCGAGCGATCGAGCGTTTCGCGCGTGAAGGCTGCAACATCATCTTCACCACTTCGTTTGGCTACATGAACCCCACAATCAAGGTTGCGAAGAAGTTTCCGGACGTGAAATTCGAGCATGCCACCGGCTACAAGACGGCTGACAACGTCGCCACCTATAACTCCAAGTTCCACCAGGGCCGCTACATCATCGGCCAGATTGCCGCCAAACAGTCCAAAACAGGAACCGCAGGTTACATCGCATCCTTCCCGATCCCGGAAGTGGTCGCCGGCATCAACGCCTTCCTGCTCGGAGCTCAGTCCGTCAACCCGGACTTCAAGGTAAAGGTGGTCTGGGTCAACACCTGGTTCGACCCGGGCAAGGAAGCGGACGCGGCGAAGGCCCTGATCGACCAGGGTGCGGACATCATCACGCAGCACACCGACTCCACCGCACCGCTTCAGGTCGCACAGGAGCGCGGCGTTCACGGCTTCGGTCAGGCATCCGACATGATCAACTTCGCCAAGGATGCGCAGTACACGGCCATCATCGACGACTGGGCACCGTATTATGTCGAGCGCGTACAAGAAGTTCTCGATGGCAACTGGCACACTCACAGCTCCTGGGAAGGGCTGGCTGAAGGCCACGTCGTGATGGCACCCTACACCAACCTTCCGGCGGATGTCGTTGAAATGGCACAGGCAACGGAAGCCAAGATCAAGGATGGCTGGGAGCCGTTTACCGGGCCGATTACCAAGCAGGACGGGTCGGTTGCGGCCGAAGACGGCGTACGGCTGGACGACGGCGCCATACTCGGCATGAACTGGTACATCCAGGGCATCGACGACAAGCTTCCTGAGTAAGCTGTTCTAAAGCGGGCCGGATCTCATGATCCGGCCCGTTTCCGTTTCACTCAATCCAATCTGGATACCCGGTGAATCGCGTCTTCGCGCGTGAAGAGACCGGGCTGCAGCTCAAGTCCGAGCCCCGGTTTCTCGGAAACCGAGATCATGCCGTTTTCAATTTGCGGTAAATCATCAACCAGGTCCCGATACCAGTTGAAATAGAAGCCCCGGGCGATTTCCTGTTCCCTGACATTCCTGAGACCAAGCGCCAGATGCGTCGAGACCGCGAGTGTGACCGGCCCGGAGCAGTCATGAAACGCGACCGGACGTGCGCTCGCCTCGGCAAGAGCGGCAACCTTCCGGGCAATTGTGACGCCGCCGGCCCAGGTGACATCCACAATCGGAGTTGCGATGTCACCGTCCTCGATCAGCGCCTTGAACTGGCCGAGGCTCGCGAGCGTTTCCCCGCCGGCAAAAGGCACGCGCGCGCTTTCCGTCAGCTTCCGGATGTCATCCGTCCGGTCCATCCAGACCGGATCCTCGATCCAGTCGATGTCAAGCGGTTCGAGGCCGCGCACGATTTTCCTGGCCGCGTTCAGGCTCCAGAGACCATGCAACTCCGCCTTGAGCCGCATCCTGTCGCCGTGCGCCTTGCGGATGCGTTCAAACGGCTCCAGCCCTTTCTTGAGATCCGTTAGCGAGATATCGATGCCGTCCGCCGCGCCTTCGGCCAGATCAAACGGCCAGATTTTCATGGAAAAGATTCCCATCTCCATGAGCGATGCAGCAACGTCTTCGGGATGGTTCAGGAAGCCGTTCAGATCGTCATAAAGCACGCCGGATCCGGAACCTTCGTCCGTTCCGAAATTGTCCGGCCTGACGGCAGCTGTCTTCGAGACATAGGCCGGACCGGCGCAGGTATTGTAGACCGCGATCTTGTCGCGTGTGCGTCCGCCGAGGAGGTCGACGAGCGGCTTGTTCGCCGATTTCGCAGCCAGATCCCAGAGCGCAACGTCAACCGCGGCGACCGCCCGGATCTCGGCACCGGTTCCAGTGAACCCGACATAGGGTTGCATCTGCATGTTCAGACGTTCGACCTGACGCGCATCCTGCCCAAGCAGTATAGGCGCGATCCGGTCATGAATATCCGCTTCGCTCGGGCCGGCACCGAAATAGGTTTCACCAAGTCCGGTCAATCCGTCCGACGTGCGAAGCTGTACCCATAACAGGTTGGGGTGCTCTTCGAGACGCAGCGTTTCAACGGCTTCTACTTTCAAGGCACTGTCCTGTTTTTTTCGGGTTCAGATAGGGATCGCAGGCCGGAAGTCTGGTCCACGATGGCATTGTTGCAAAGTCCGGTCGTGTTGCAAGGTCCGTTACAGCGATATCGTCTGGTGTTCCAGGTGTCCGGTCGCTACCTTTTGAGACTGAGTTGCAATTCGGCTGCTCCAGCGCGTGCAGAAAGCACTTGCCCAGTGGCCCTTGCCAGGCGAAGGACAGGCGATGATAAAGAGACGCGAACTCATGCTCGGCGCGATCGCCGCCGGAGGAACAACCCTTCAGACCATGACAACAGCCCAGGCCACGACGGACAGCTCCACCCCAGACACCGAAGGCAGACCGGCTGACAGGTTCGCGCTCGCTCTCGGCGGCGGTGCCGCAAAGGCATTCGCGCATATCCCGATCCTCGAAGGTATGGATGAGCTCGGTGTCAAACCGGCGGAAATGGCCGGAACCTCTATGGGCTCGATCCTGGGCGGACTTTATGCTGGCGGCATGTCCGGCGTTGAAATCAGGGAGTTTGCAGTCGAGCTTTTCACGAAAAAAAGCCAGCTCTTTCAAAAACTCTTCTTGAAAGACGGGCGCACCTGGTCGTCGCTTTTCAACGTGGTACGGCCTGCAATCATCGATCCGATCATCCTGTTCGAGACGGTCTTTGCCAGCACCATGGCCGAGACGTTCTATGAACTCGACATCCCGCTGAAGATCATCGCGACGGATTTCTACACGCAGTCCCAGGTCGTTCTGGAAGATGGTCAGTTGCTGCCGGCGATCGCGGCTTCTTCCGCCTTGCCGATGCTACTGACCCCGGTCGAACTCAAGGGCCGCGTTCTGATTGACGGCGGCTTCGTCAATCCAACGCCCTTCGACGTGTTTCAGGATCAAAACCTTCTGACCGTCGGCGTTGATGTCACGGGCAGCGATTATTCTCACAAAAGCGGGCTTCCGAGCGGTCTGGACACCTGGATCGGATCGTTTTCCATCACGCTGCATTCCCTCGTTGCGGCCAAGCTCGCGTGCTCGCGCCCCGATCTCCTGATCGAGCCGCCCATCGGAAAGTTCAAGACGATGGATTTCTTCAAGATCGAAGACATCCTCGAAGCGGCGGAGCCCGCCAAGGACGTCTTCAAACGGGAACTTGGAGCACTCTTGGAAAAGGCCTAGCCTTGCCCTGGTGATCAAAAGGCGGGTCCGCGCCGGGAGAAGATGTCCTTCAACTCATCCGCGCGTTCGGTTGACCACCCTTCGGGCTCGACAACTGCAGCCCATGCGTCGATATAGTCGGGCGCCACATAGTAGTGGCCGAACCTCGGTACATCGAGCGCGAACATGGAATCGAGCGCCAGTTGCAGCATCGTCACCACCGGAAACCATGACAGCCTTTCGGAAACGTCCGGGGCGCGCGGCTCATTGAGCCAGGCTGGTGGCCGCACCGCACTGTCGAATGTGAAATTGACGATCGGGTCGCTGCCATAGTTGAGAAAGACGGCTCTGATCGGACCCCAGGATCTGTAGTCGCCGTCGAGCCCGCCATATTGGTCCATCACCCGCACAAGCGAACCGTTTCCGAATGTCGGCCGCCAAGCCGGACTGCCCTCGTTCCGCTGGTCGCGCACTTCGGTCCAGTACCTGGAGAAGAACGGTGACCCGGCCCACATGGCCCCCTGGATCGGATCTCCGAGCATGTCGAACAACGGCAGTGTCGCCTGGGAATTGAACGCCCCCTGGCTGAGACCGTGAACATAAAATTTCGGCCTCGTGTCCTTGGGCAGCTCGGTCCAGTAATCGTAAACCTTCTCGAACAGCGCCTGGGACTGTGCAACGCCGTAATCCGGATGCGCGAGCAGGGCCAGCATGCTGGTCAGATAGGAGTACTGCACCGAGACGGTCGCGACATCGCCTGCGAGCATGAACTCAAGGGTGTCGTGGGCGCCCGGATCCATCCAGCCGGTACCGACGGGAACCATTACGACAAGAACCGACCGTTCGAAACCGCCGGTCCGGACCAGCTCTTCAAGCGCCAGGTCAGCACGCGCTTCCGCCGTATCGGCCGAGCGGCGGCCAACATAGACCCTGACAGGCTCCATCACTGAACCTGATTGAAATTCCGAAATTTCATCAATCGTCGGAGCGGATGCAACGAAATGACGTCCCCAACGTCCCATCTCGTCCCATTTTACCAGGGAAGCAGCACTCCCGGTCTTCGACGGATCCTGTGGGTGAGCGATGTTCGGTTCGATCAGCACGTCGGCTGCCTCGAACGACGCATCCGCCGCACGAAGTGTGGACCGCACCAGCGCGCCGTCGATCAGGGCCCAGAAGAACCAACCGACGAGGCCCACAGAAAGAACCACGCCAACCCTTTTCGGCACAACACGGTCAAGCTGACGGGCAACGAAGCGTCTGAGCACACCGGCAAGTCTGAAAGCTGCCCACAGGCCCAGAAACATCACGCCGCCAACGGCAAAAATGAAGAAAGGGGCGGCGGTGTCGAGCGGCGGCAGATCAACGGCCGAACGTGTTGCATTTTGCCAGGAAGCGGCTTTCGACAGCGAATAGACGAGAATTCCGGTGCTCATCAATAGCGCGGTCGCCCACCAGACCCATAGAAAGCGGCCCCTGATATCCGGGATTTCCATGTAACGCCAAAGAGCCCTGACGAGCATGGCAGTTTCGTAGCCGAAACTTGCCGCAACGGCTGCGAGCGCTGCCTGGATCAGGGGATCTCTCGGCATCAGGGACGGCGTCAGGGCAGCCCCGAAACAGCTCACGGCAACAACAAGCGCGGTTGCCGACAAACCATTTCGAATGACCTGCATCAAGACCATGTCTTTCCCGGCCCCAAATCACGCTTCGGACGGATGAACCAAGGAATGAGCATGACAAGTGCACACTTGTCTATCGGCTTTTTCAGAAGCGGCAACGCAATTCCGGGTGGAGGAAAGTTTTCCACCCGGAATTGCACATCGTCAGCGTTTGTCGGCCCGGCGTTTGGACGAATGCACCTTGAAGATACCGAAACCGAGCACGATCGCTCCGGCAACCAGCGCCAGGTGAAACGGCGAACCCAGAAGGTGTTGAACGAACTCAAACCAGCCCGAAACCTCGTGGTGGTCGCCCGGATGGGCAAGGGCAGGGGATGCAAGAGCGGTCAGAGCCGCTGTGGTGATCAGCTGTTTCATTCTGCAATGTCTCCTGTTTTCAGTCTGTTCGTGAGAATGTCGATGAGATCCATGTCGAGACGCTCCGTCAGCGAGACATAGGTGAACGTCATGGTTTCGCGCTCCGATACCATCGAGCCCGGAAAGGGCATGTAGGCGAGTTCGCGCGAGGCAAAGGCAGGAGAGGCCGTGCCGATCTGCCAGTTCGAAACAATCCTGGCATCCACCAGATGCTGAACGAGGCCGTCCTTACCGGCCCGATGAAAGGGAACGCCTGCCAGCCTCAGGTAACTCGTCTTGTCTTCCGCGGAACGAAAGCCATCGATGAAGCTTGTGGCAAGGGCCTGCAGTTCATCAGCTCTTTCGGCATCGGACGCACCGTGCACGTGGGAATGAAGATGGTCTGCGCCCGCGTGATTGTGACCATGGTGGTGATGATGATCGTGATCGTGGCTATGGTGATCATGACTGTGGGAATGGTGATGGTCATGCTGCATCGGTTCACTCCACTTCCGGACCAGCCGGGATCGAGACCGGCTTGTCGATGATCGACTTGTGCGAGCCCATCTTGCCGTGGGAAACCAGCGTACCGAGCACATCGACGATCACCCGCGTTGCCAGCAGTGCCGTGATATCGGAGCAATCGTAGGGGGGCGAAACCTCGACCACCTCAAGCCCGCAGATGCCCTCCTTGGCGACGAGCGAGACCAGTTCGAGCGCTTCTCTCGGCAGGAAGCCGCCCGGTTCCGGCCAGCCGGTTCCCGGGACGAAGCCGCAATCGACGCTGTCGATATCGAAGGAGATATAGACGGCATCCGCATCCTGCCACGCAAGTTCAAGCGCACGCGCGGCTGTCTCGGCCAATCCGAGTTCCTCGACATCACGTATCGTGAAGATGTTGGTATTGCGCTCGCGCGCGATCTCGACGCCTTCGCGGGGAACCTGCCAGCCGCCGATGCCGATCTGAACCAGGTTGACCGCCGGCACATTGACCAGATCCGTTGCGTGGAACCAGGGTGTGGTGTGCATGCGCTCGTCGAGGTCTTTCTCCTGAATGTCGATGTGACGGTCGAAGTGAACGATGCCGATCCGTTTCGACGTGCATTCTGCGATACCGCGAACACAGGGAAACCCGATCGAGTGGTCACCGCCGATCATGATCGGCAGGGCGCCGGACGAGGCGACATGAGACACCGCGCGCGTGATCTGGTCGAAGGTCTTTTCGATGTTTGCCGGGATCGTGAAGATGTCACCCACATCGCACAGGGTCATCTGTTCACGCAGATCGACACCCATTTCGTAGTTGAACGGCGTGTAGAGAGCAGAGATCTTGCGCACGCCCTGCGGTCCAAAGCGCGTTCCGGGACGATAAGTCGTGCCGCCGTCGAACGGGATGCCGATGATAGCGGCGTCATAAGCGCCAACCTGGGTCACGTCTTCGATATAGGGCGCCTTGAGGAATGTGTTGATGCCGGCATAGTGCGGCAGCTCTCCGCGTGCAAAGGTCGGGATCGATTTGTCGGTCAGGCTTTCGGAACCGGTAAGGCCCATGCGCAGTGCCCAGGCCTTTTCTTTTTCCCAGGCGGCAGTCGGCAGAGTTCCTTCCTTTTCGGCGGACTTCCACCCGCGCAACTGAAGCTTGTCGAAATCAGGATGGTGATGCCGTTCCGTCGGCCGCCGCGTGGCGGTCCCGGCAGCCTTGTGCCGTGTCGTCGGACCGGAAGGATCAAGAATAGTCATGGACGTTCCTCATGATGGGTTGGATTGTGAAATTTGGACTGGACCGCGTTGGGCACCCGCACCGATCGTTTCGGCGATATCGTCCGGACGAACCGCTTTGTCGGAGATTTCTGGTGCCTCGAGCGGCAGGTCGTAGGTGATCGTGGCCCCGAATGCGTCGGGTGCCTGCGGATCATGCCGCACCTTGTCAAAGACAAGCAGCCGCGTGCCCAGCTTGAAGGCCTCGTGAATGTCATGGGTGACCATGAAGATGGTCATGCCGAGTTCTTTCCAGAGATTGAGAAGGAGTTCGTGCATGTCGACCCGAATGCCCGGATCGAGCGCCCCGAAGGGTTCGTCAAGCAACAGAATGCTCGGCTTCTTGATCAGGGCCTGCGCGATGGCAAGACGCTGTTGCATGCCGCCGGAAAGCTGTGCCGGATAACGGTCGGCAGCTGCTGTGAGACCGATGCGGTCAAGCAGATCGTCTATGTCGGACAGTGCCGTCTGTTTGCGGGAACCGAAAAGCTTGCCGGCAAAACGCGATGCCTCGAATTCCTGCGCAAGGATCAGGTTTTCCGCGACGGTCAGGTGCGTAAAGACGGAGTATTTCTGGAAAACGATGCCGCGGTCGGGTGTCGGTTCCTCCGGCAGATCGTTTCCATCCAGCTGGATCGAACCGCGGGTCGGGTGCTCCTGGGACAGCAGCATGCGCAGGAAGGTGGATTTGCCGCAGCCGGACGCGCCGACGATCGTGCAGAAGGCTCCCGCCTCGATATCCAGATCAACACGCTCAAGAACAGGTGTCCCATCGTAATACTTGGAAACGCCCTTGACGGAGAGCTTGCAAGGGGAGGTGGGCGTCATAGTGCGTCGCTCCCCAGATGGTGCCAGCGAAAGGCGCGTCTCGAGATCAGAAGCAGCAATCTGTCGAGAAGAAAGGCCAGGAGAGTAATCCACACCACGTAAGGGAGGATCACGTCCATCGCCAGATAACGCCGAACGAGGAAGATCCTGTATCCGAGACCGGTTGTCGATGCGATGGCTTCTGCCGAGATCAGGAAAATCCACGCAGGCACAAGGCCGAGCCTGAGCGCCGTGATCAGCTTGGGAAGCACCTGCGGCAGAACCAGCCGCGTGATCATCTGCCAGACCGACGCGCCGAGCGTCTCGGCCTTGATGATCATCTCCCGAGGGATGTCGAGAACAGCCTGCGCCGTCGACCGGATCATTACCGGCGCTGTTCCGATGACGATCAGGGCGATCTTGGCAACCTCACCGAGGCCGAACGTGATGAACAGGATCGGCAGGATCGTGATCGGCGGGATCAGGGAGAAAGTGGCCAGATAGGGCGCGAGCGCGCTTCTCACATGCGGAATGAAACCGATGGCGATCCCGAGACACAGGGCCAGCATGGTCGAAACGGCCATCCCCGTTCCAAGGCGCCAGAGACTGTCGAATGTGTCGACCCACAAGAGGAGATCCCCGGATCGCCGGTCGGGAACCGCTGCCATGCGCCAGAAAGCCTCTCCCATGCGTTCGATCGAGGGAAGCAGTTTGTCGGCCGGGTTTTCAAGCCGCCGGTAGTGGCTTGCGATCGCGTAAGTGACGATCGTTGCAACAAACGGCACAATGCCGAGGGCAAGGGCGGTCACCCGGGACGGTTTCCGGTTGATGATGCGCATGAAGGATCCTAACGGCGAGCGTTCAAGCGACCCGGCCGGAAAACGGCCGGGTCACGGTGTCTGTTCCGAACGCTCAGAGCGCTCCGTCTGCTGCCATTTGCATGAAACTCGGATCGAACCGCAGTTTGACATTGTTCGTATCGCCGTAGATCGAGCCGTCCGCGAACGCCACACCAACAAATTCGGGGCTCGGCGCGCCTTCACCGAGGATGCCCTTGTCGTAGAGAAACTCCGCAACGAATTTCATCGTGGCCGGCAGTTCCGCTGCCTTGGTGAATTCAGCGGCTTCGGCCGGCGTATAGAACATCTTGGTTGTTGCCAGCTGTGCATCATATCCGGCGAGATCGGTTCCGGAGGCTTCGGCCATGGCCGTGCGGGCGGCGATGCCTTCGTCACTGTCCGAGGACATGATCGACATCAGCTCATACCATGCACCGACGAGAGCCTTCCCGAATGCCGGATTGTCGGCGAGCGTCTCGGTGTTGACCATCATGACATCGATGATCTCGCCGGGAATACCAGCACTGTCGAACACTTTGGTCGCGTTCGGCTGTGCCTCGATTTCCGAAAGCAGCGGGTTCCAGGTCACGACCGACGTCACGTCCGCTGTTGCATAGGCAGCAATCATGTCGGCGTCGGACGTGTTAACGACCGTCAGGTCTCTCTCCGACAGCCCCACGGTATCGAGTGCGCGGGCGAGCAGGTAGTGTGAAACCGAAAGCTCAACGAGATTGACGGTTTGTCCCTTGATATCGGCAAGGTCCGACTTGTCTTTCAGGATGATGCCGTCATTGCCGTTGGAATAGTCACCGACAATCAGGGCTGTCGTGTCGACGCCGCCGCCGGCCGGAATCGAGAGCGCATCCATGTTGGTCATGGAGCAACCGTCATATTCACCGGCTGTGTACTGGTTGATGGACTCGACATAGTCGTTGATCTGCACGATCTCCACGTCGATCTCGTATTTGTCGGCCCACTTTTTCATGATCCCGCTGTCTTGCAGGTAGCCCCAGGGCATCCAGCCGACATAGATCGACCAGCAGACCTTGAAGTCTTTCTTTTCCTCGGCCTGAACCGAGGCAACGGACAGCGGCATTATCAACGCAGCTGCAAGAAGGGAAGCTTTGGCTATGGATTTCAACATTCGTGCGCGTCTCCTGTCTTAAGCCCGCTGGAAGGAACCGGTCGGGCTTTGATCATGAGTTTCTTGCGCACGGCCGGGAGCAGGTTCGCGCGCGCGAAACCTCGTGCAGTAGTCTCCCGGGTTTTTGTCCCGCCGTGTCACCGGACAATGCTGGCTATCGGCCTTTTGCGTCCGGCTTGCGCCTCTTGGTCCTGCGTCGTGGTCGACCGGATCCCTAGGCGCGCTGCACGAGCTGAACTTAGCAATCTGGATGCCAGTTGCTTTAAACAGTAAGAATTATAATGAAAAACAGTGTGTTACAGCGAAAGCCCAAGCGCTGTCGAAACCAGTATCTTCGCCGGAATGAGTGTTTTTGTCCAAAAAACAGGCAAGGGTGACCACTTTTCAGTCAGTGCCATCCGGGAAGGTCCGGTCGCAGGGACGAGACATGCTCAGGTCTCGCTGGACGCCGATCGCTTGTAGTCTTTCACTTCGCAAAGATCGGACCCGAGCACCTTGTCGATCTCGCTCTTGATATCAGAACGGCAGTCCCGGTTTTCATAAAGCGCACGCGAGGCGTCTACGAAGGCGGGGCCGAAGTCGTTTCTGCGGATGAATTCCCTGACCAGGTTTTCTAGATCCCACAGCGCCACATTCACCTGTCTGAGTTTGTCGGTGAGGGAGGACACCTCAGCGGCCCCGGGGATCGAGCAGAAAACGATGGACCGATACTCCGCCAGCGCCTCCTTGATGATCTCAAGCTTGTCCGCATCGGTGATCTTTTCGCGCTTGATCTCAAGGATCGTCAGCCGATCGAAGAATTCGCCGTGTGACACCGGAATGCTAAGCGACATGTTCACCAGCCGGTTTCAAAAAACATCGTGTCATGCGTAATCAAGCCGAAAAATCGCATCCTCAGTCAAGCAGTTTTTCCAATTGTGCTTAACTCCTGAAAATTACCAACAAGTTTATTGACGATCACTAAGTAAATATAGCGAAGGCGGAACCAGATAAGCTTTCTCAATGTTGGCAGATGTTCTTTCTCTTTCGGCTTTGCCCGGAACCATCGCCGCGCCGGACCCACTCCTTCAAGCGCGCGCGGAAGAAGAGCTTCTTGAGTTCATGCATCGATGCGGTGTCCCCAAGGAACGTGTCGAGGGTGACACCCGGTTCAGGCGCGCATCCCGCAAGAGGCCATATTGCGGATCAGGAAAACGGCTGATACACCTATAAATTGTGTCTTGTGGGGAAGCACATCTCATTCCGTCAGCGGCAACGCATCACGCGGGACCGGCGCAGCGGACAAAATCTGCGGGAACTTCGGCAACACACGCCGTAAATGGCCTCTCTGATCGCTGATGACCTGCCGACCCACAAAGGAATTCATACAATGACGCAGACCGACAGACCCAGTGCAGGGCAGATCGTTTGGGAAGATCTGGAATTCAGAATGGGGCTTCTCAACGGGTTGGCTCAAATCGTGGGTGTATTGACCAGCCACGTGGCGGCTGCCAGCGAAGACCCCGATGAAACAACGGAAGAAATTCTCGCAATCATTGTCAAGGAACGTGCAAACTGGCACGGCCATCCCTATGGCGAAGGTCTCGAATGCGCCATCGATGCGGTTCGTGAGCACAAGATTCCTGATCGGTAAAGAAAATGGCTGCGCCGGACAGGGCGCAGCCCTGTTTCTGTCTTCAGGACGTGTGTTCCCGGGAACTCAACCTGAGGCGTCTGATTTCACTTCGGCGCCAGTTCCTGATGTTGCCGAATGCTTCGACATCATGCCGCTGCACGAGGCGTTCAAGGGCAGCGTCGACGATCGTCTCCGATGGCATCGTCCTGCCGCCGAATGTCATGGCCAAAAGCATGGCAATCTTCATCTGATGCCTGCCCGGCACCATCCAGTCATACAGCTCGGTTTCAAGTTGAATGATTTCGTCGCTGTCGGTCATTCAAGCAAATTGTCGGCTCGCGCTTCCAGGTCAACCGGATGCCAGAGCTGGCATAATCTCATCGAATGCGGTCCGTTAGGTTCGTCTGATACAATTTGCGCAATACGCTTAACACTCAAAAAGCGCCCACTGTAAAAATCGTTTCCGTATTTTTCGCAATGCCATTCGAAACACGCCGCGCAAGCTGTCACAAGATCAGCGCGCAAGGGGTCTGCCCAATCGCCACATGAAGGCTCTCAATGACCGAAGACAAGTACGTGATTGACGCAAGCATGGGTGTGCCGCAGGGAATGCTGTATCTCTGTCCGGCCAGGTTGGACGAGGAAGGAGACTTCGTTCCCGACACATCAAAACCTCGCATCTTGAGCGATAGGGTCGAGGATCGTGAGATCGTCGGTATCTTCCACAAAGACGGCGCCGAGGCCCTCGACGCCTTCTGCGAAGAGCACAGGGACACGATCAGGAAAGTTCTGGCGCAGCTTTTGTAAGCGTAGCACCGGCCAGCACGACAACAGACCCACAAGGGGCTGGACGGGGGCGGCAGCGGCTTTCAATGATCCTGCAATTCGACTTTAATGCCTGCGTGAACTGGAGAATGCTCTGTCATGTGTGGCCGCTACACCCAAGTCCGACCGTGGCGTGAAATCGTCAGGCTTTACCGATTGACGGATCAGGACGCCGAACGCAACACCGCGGCCCGCTACAACATCGCACCGACGCAGGAAGTGCCTTTCATTCATCTGGGGAGGGAAGGATCGCAGACTGTTTCACAGGGCCGTTGGTGGCTTGTTCCGCATTGGGCAAAGGAACTGCAGAGCAAGTATCCCATGTTCAACGCACGCTCCGAAGATGCTGAGAAGAAGCCCGCATTCCGCGAATCCTACAAGTCGAAACGCTGTTTGATCCCGGCAGACGGCTGGTATGAATGGACCAAGGCGGAAGACGGTGGCAAGGACCCCTGGTTCATTCACTTGGGCGACATGGAACCATTTTCATTCGCAGGTCTCTGGGCTTACAACACCAACCTTGAAGTCACATCATGCACCATCCTCACTGCTGCAGCCGTCGCCCCGATTGACACGGTTCACGGCCGCATGCCGATCGTTCTGTCCCCGGAGCACTACGACGCCTGGCTGGATCCGGCGACGTCGGTTCAAGACGCCAAGGCCCTGTTGAGCGACAACCTTGGTTCGAGCTTCCAGTTCCATCGGGTCGGGCGCGCGGTAAACTCGTCCAAGACAGAAAGTGACCCGAACTTGGTTCGGCCACTGGATGATGGGAACTAAGCCGGACCATCACGAGGCGCCGGTTTTTCTCACCACATCAACTTCGCTAAAAGTCAGTGCCACCTGAAAATCAAATTCCGTAGGCGAAACCAGTCGTTGCCTCGGATCTGCACCCGGTCCGCCACGGAGAGAATTAAAGGAACAGAAAAGAGAAAAATGGCGGTGAGGGTGGGATTCGAACCCACGGTACGCTCTCACGCACGGCGGTTTTCAAGACCGCTGCCTTAAACCACTCGGCCACCTCACCAATGCAGCTTGAGTGCGTGTGCGCTCGCTGCTTGGGTCCCCGTTTCGGTTGTCTGGACGGGAAAGTCAAGAGTGCGTTCGCCGCGGGGCGGCAAATTCAAAAAATTCGTGTGGAATGCGGCAAGCCTTCAGGTGGGAAACTTTGGCATGTTCCGGTGCCGGGCGCTGTGGGTTGGGTAGGGCAGGGTGCGCAAGCGGCACCGGAACATGACCAAAGTGTGGGGCCGCCGGTCCGGTGTCGTGGGCAGGGTTTGAACCGGCGGCCAAAGCTGGAGGTGGGATCCAGCGTTGCTGTGACAGGGCGGTCATCAGCAATGAGGACACCTTAGGCCGATCCGCGGACAACGGATGTGACCTACGTCACAACCTGATCATTTGACGATTTTTTGCAGACTGTCACTTGTCTGCAACAATTCAGGCAACGCATAAAAGATATGTTTTTCAGCAAGTTACCGCAACGGAATGCAATCTGAGCCCGTGAAACCGACCAAAACCTGTGACTGCCTTGAAAAGGAGTCTCTTGTAACCTCGACGGCTCGTTTACTTTGCAGTAAGACACTTGCCATTAAACAGGCTGAATGTCTGAGGCGTGCCGCGGGGGCAGCACGTCGACAGTGTAAGAACTGACAGACAGGAAGTGTAGCCTGGAACCGGCCTGTTTTAGGGCTGGAGTATCGCGTGAGCTACGGGGCCGCCAGCGCGTTTATGAGTAGGACGGCAGGATGCTAGGGATGGGCGTAAAAACTTGCCGGTTGGCAGGAACGTCTTCGGGGAAAAACCGTTGCGGATCAACGGGGCGCAAGACCGGAAACGGCTGGACGCAATTGCGCGCCGCGTTTGTGACCATTGCTGCGGTTTCATTTGTTGCCGCCTGTAGCTCCGCGCCTGAAAAACCCAAGGCGAAGTTCAGCCCAGAGAAGTACGGCGTGAAGGCCAGCCCGCGCATGGTTGCCTCCGGCAAACCGGTGCCGAAAGGCGGCGGTCGCTATGTCATCGGCAAGAAATACAAGATTGCCGGCAAGTGGTACTATCCGGAGCACGACCCGGACTACAAGAAAACAGGGCTCGCATCCTGGTACGGCCCGACTTTCCATGGGCGGAAAACGGCGAACGGTGAGATCTTCGACCGCAACGCCCTGACGGCCGCGCACACGACAATGCCGCTGCCCTCTTATGCACGCGTCACGAATACGTCCAATGGCCGCTCCATGATTGTCCGCGTGAACGATCGCGGCCCCTTCCACGGCAATCGCGTCATCGACCTGTCCGAACGGGTTGCGACAATGCTGGGCACAAAGTCCGCCGGTGTCGGCAAGGTAAAGGTTGAGTATGTCGGGCGCGCACCGCTTCACGGCCAGGATGAAGAATACCTGATGGCCTCCTACACCGGCCCAGGTTCCGTCGCTCCGGGCGCATCGCGGCCGGGCACCCTGATCGCGCAAGTACCGGCGGAACTTATTTACGGCAAGGTACCGGCACCTGCGGCAAGGCCTTATCTTTCCGCAACAACACTTGCTTCGGCAAAGCGGGGGCAGTCCAGCGTTCAGGTCGCAGCGTTTGACCCGGCTATCGCCTTTGAAGCCGGAAATCCGACCATCAAGGTGGCATCAAACAACCGCTTCCAGCAGACCGCAGGGTCGCTCTCTTCCAGTTATGCACCCGCCAGCAAGCCGGTGCATGTGCCTTTCCCCGGCTCGGCAGACAGCTTTCTCTCAGGCAGCGCAATTTCGTCCTACGCGGCAAACCAGCGCGTTTCCGGGGCTCACGCGGTCTTGTCCACAACGGTTGCGCAGGGCCTTTCCATGCGTCAGCTGGCTGCTACAATCCCTTCGGGCAATTAGCTACCACGTGATTTGAACGCTTTGCCCGTCGACCTTTGAAAGGAAGCGGCAGGGTGATCGGTCCATTCGTGTGTTCATCGTACAGGCGTTTGAGAAACGCGGTTGTTTGCAGCGCGCTGATATCCGTGGCGATCGGTGCAGCCGGGTCTGCACAATCTGTTGAATCCATTGTCACAAAGGCTCCGAAAGCCTTTCTGCTCGAACCGGATTCCGGCACCGTTCTTTTTTCGAAAGCGCCCGACGAGCCGTTTACACCGGGCTCGCTCGTCAAGGTCATGACCGCAGCGACGATCTTCAAGCTCCTGAAGGACGGCGAGGCGCAGATGGACCAGCTATGCAATGTCAGTGAACATGCCTGGCGAACCGGCGGGGCGCCGTCACGCAATTCGACCATGTTTGCCGCCATCAAGTCGGACATTGCAATCGAAGACCTTTTGAAGGGACTGCTCGTCCATAACGCCAATGATGCCGCGATTGTCCTTGCCGAATGCATCGACGGCTCCGAGGAAGCATTCGCACAGCGAATGACAGAGCTGGCGGCGTCAATCGGCATGACCACAAGCACGTTCTCGAATGCAACGGGCTACAACGAATCGCCCAACAAAACGACCGTCCGTGACCAGGCCCGGCTTGCCGAATACATTGTTGAACAGCACCCAGGCCTCTACGACCTGTTTGCCATTCCGGAATTTACCTGGAACAAGATCTATCAGCGGAACAAGAACCCGCTTCTGGGAGAGATCAGAAACCTCGACGGACTGGGCGGCGGCAATCATCCGGAGGACGGCTATTCCGGCCTGGCCTCGGTGGACCGCAACGGACGAAGGATCATTGCAGCCGTCGCCGGACTGAATTCCGACAAGCACCGGCTGCAATCGCTCAACGAGGTGATTGGCGGCGCCTGGGAATTCTATGCCATCAAGACGATTTACCCGGCGGGCGAAACGATTGCCGATGGCCGCGTCTACGGCGGGGTCGAAGGAACTGTGCCACTTGTGGCAAAGTCGGATGTCGATGTCCTTCTGGCGCGGGGCGGAAGCCTCGACTACAGGCTGCGCGTGGTTTACGACGGTCCGCTCTCCGCGCCCGTAGAGAAAGGCACGCCTGCGGGAGAACTGCGTGTAATCGGCAAGGAGGGAATTGTCTACAGAGCTCCGCTGGTTACCGGTGCGGATGTCCCGGAAGGCACGTTGATGAACCGCGCCATGGACGGTCTCCAGGAATTATTGTTCGGCTGGATCGGGTAAGTCCCCAGCTGCGTGCAGCCAATGGCAATTCCCTGTTTGAAAGCGCCGCGATTGCCGGGTAACAGTTGGTGAGCAGTGCCATGCGCTCATCCGATGGGCCGGCCTGAAGGAGACGGGAACAGCTTGTCGGGACATTTCATTACCTTTGAAGGCGGAGAGGGCGCAGGCAAGTCGACCCAGATCGCCCGACTGAAAGCCTTTCTGGAAAGCAGCGGAAAGTCTGTCGTCGTCACGCGGGAGCCAGGCGGCTCGCCGGGAGCGGAAAAAATTCGATCGCTGCTGTTGTCGGGGGGCGCGAAGGATCAGGGGCCGCACGCGGAAGCCATGCTGTTTGCCGCTGCCCGTGCGGATCACGTCGATGCGACGATCAACCCAGCCCTGCAGCGCGGTGATTGGGTGCTTTGCGACAGGTATTCGGACTCCACCCGCGTTTACCAGGGCGAAGCAGGCGTCGAACAGGATTATCTCAAGTTGTTGGAACTTGCGGCCGTTGCCGGCTTGCGGCCCGACATGACGCTCCTGATCGATGTGCCGCCGAAAATCGGTCTGAGCCGTGTTGCCAAACGATCTGCAACCGACGACAGCGGCGGTCCTGACCGGTTTGAAGACGAAGCCGTTGCGGTCCATGAACGCCGCCGGAAAATGTTCCTGCAACTCGCACTGGACGAAGCCTACAGGTTCACGATCGTCGACGGATCACGGGACGAGGATTTTGTCGAGCGCGAAGTCCGCGAGGCCGTATTGAACACTTTCCCGGAGGAATTCGATATTGATCTCGACCAGGCGGTTTCACCCGCGAGGCCGTTCTGATGGCACGCCGGGCCGAACCAGTCGATATCCCCGAGGTCGACGCCATTCCAGGTTATCCTCTTCCGAATGAACAGATGCATCTCTTCGGGCACCGCGGGACCGAAAAGTCGCTGCTGGACGCCTATCGGTCGCAGCGCCTTCATCACGCCTGGATCCTCGGCGGTGCCAAGGGCATTGGAAAGGCGACCCTGGCATTCCGCTTTGCGAAGTTCATCGTTGTCAATCCCGATCGCTTCGGAGCAGGCGTATCCGCCGCAACCGATTTGTCGGTCCCCGCGGACCATCCGGTATCAAGGCAGATGACAGCCGGCGGGCACCCGAACATATTGCATCTGCGCAGACCCTGGGACGAAAAGTCGAAACGGTTCAAGTCCGATCTCCCGGTGGACGAGGTGCGCAGAACCGTCTCCTTTTTTGGAACAACGGCTTCAGCGAAAGCATGGCGCATCTGTATCGTGGATGCTGCGGACGACATGAACGCGAGCTCCGCCAACGCCCTCCTGAAGATCCTCGAAGAGCCACCCGAGCGATGCCTTTTTCTCGTCCTGAGCCATGCACCGGGCCGCCTCTTGCCGACCATTCGCTCCCGATGCCGCCGCCTGGGAATGGACGCGCTTTCTTCAGCTGAGATTGCCGACGGTCTGCGAGTGCTTGGCGTGGACAGCTTGCCCGCGCCCGATGACTTGGCTGAACTCGCAGCAACCGCTGACGGAAGTCTGCGCTCAGCCATATCGCTCTTGTCCGGCGACGGGCTCGCAATCGCGAAAGGGGTCCGGCAGTTGGCGGACAATGTCGCCCGACTGGATTTGAGCGCTGTACACGCGCTTGCCGACCTCGTTGCCGCGCGTGGTCAAAATGATAACTGGTTGAATTTTCAGCATGTTCTAGAGCGCATGTGTCATGAGCGTATGCGCCAGGATGTGCGCACAGGCGTACCGGCAGCCTATCGCCACGTGGAACTTTGGGAAAAGACCGGCCGCGCGATCCGCGATGCGGACGCCCTTAATCTCGACCGGAAACAAGTGGTGCTCGACTTTTTCTTTGCCTTGCGGACGGCCTGAGCGACACCGCTCTTGGGAAATGTGCGGTTTCCGGCTATCAAGGCGCGCCGAACAGTCTCGATTCCAGGATCCTTCATGCTTGTCGACAGCCACTGCCACCTTGATTTTCCCGATTTCGACAACGAACGAGCCGACCTGATCTCCCGGGCTCACGCCGCGGGTGTCGATCTGATGGTGACCATCTGCACCCATATCCGCAAGTTCGACCGGATCAGGGCAATCGCAGAGACCTATGATGAGGTCTACTGCTCTGTCGGCACGCACCCGCACAATGCCGGCGTCGAGCGCGGTATTCCGGTCGAAGAGATCGTGTTGCTGGCAGCACATCCGAAAGTCGTCGCGATCGGCGAAGCAGGTCTCGACTATTTCTATGACAAGGCGCCGCGCGACGCTCAAGCCGAGGGTCTGCGCACGCATATCGAGGCCGCCCGGCAGACCGGTCTGCCGCTGATCATTCACGCACGCGATGCCGACGACGACATGGCCGCGATCTTGCGCGATGAAATGGGGAAGGGGGCCTTCCCCGCCCTCCTGCACTGTTTCTCGTCCGGCCGGGATCTGGCGCTGACCGGGATCGAACTCGGTCTTTACGTCTCCTTCTCCGGAATTCTGACCTTCAAGAAGTCCGATGAATTGCGTGCAATAGCACGAGAGCTTCCAGCCGACCGGCTTCTGGTCGAAACAGATGCGCCCTACCTTGCGCCTCAACCCAGGCGCGGCAAACGCAACGAGCCTGCCTATACGGCCATGACCGCCGCGGTGCTCGCTGAAACACGGGGCGTCTCCGGAGAAGAAATGGCGCGACAGACAACCGAGAACTTTTTCCGCCTGTTTCAGAAGGTGCCGAAACCAGACGCGTTTCCCGGGGCCGCGCCACAATGAGCGTCCGGCTGACGATCCTCGGGTGCGGGTCCTCCGCAGGGGTGCCGCGCATCGGCAATGACTGGGGCGCATGCGACCCGAATGAACCGAGAAACCGCCGACGGCGCTGTTCGCTTCTTGTCGAAAAGCGCGGTGAATACGGATGCACGACGGTCCTGATCGACACCGGTCCGGACCTGCGCGAACAGATGCTCACCGAGAATGTCAGTCACGTGGATGCGGTTCTCTACACTCATGCACATGCCGATCACCTTCACGGGATCGACGACTTGCGCGCCTTCTGGCTGCTCAGCCGCCGCCGGACGCCTGTCTATATGGACAAAGAAACGCACCAGCGTGCCCTGGAAGCCTTCCGCTATTGTTTCGAAAAACCGGAAAGCTCGAACTATCCGCCGATCCTTGAGCATCATCTGATTGGAGACGGAAAGCCTGTCGAGATCGTCGGAGACGGCGGCACACTGACATTCGAACCGATCACGGTCACACATGGCGACATTGATGCACTTGGCTACAGAATAGACAACGCGGCTTATATTCCCGATGTATCTGACATCTCAGAAACTGCTCTCAAAAGCCTGAAAAAATTGGATATTCTCATCCTGGATTGCCTTCGTCGCACGCCGCATCCAAGCCATTTCTGCCTGGAGGACGCGCTTCGATGGACAGAGAGAATTAAGCCGAAAGATGCGGTTTTCACCAATCTGCATTGCGATCTCGATTACATGGAATTGAGCAACGAACTGCCTGAGACGATCCAGCCTGCCTATGACGGTCTGCAGATCGATCTGGCCGTGCCTGAATACCGAAAAGATCCCTCGAGACATGGCGGGTAAACCGGACCCGAAGCTGCCGACGATCGAACGCCTGACACGGTCAGCCGTTCACTATCTGGAGCGTTACAGTTCGTCTGAAAGCAATCTGCGCAAGGTATTGGAACGCCGCGTCCTGAAAGCGTGTCACCATCATGGGCGCGATCCGGCCGACTTTACCGAAATGATTGAAACCGTTGTCGGAAAATGCACCGGATCCGGTCTTGTCAACGATCGGACCTATGCCGAGACCAAGACGGCAAGCCTCAGGCGCCGTGGCGGTTCGCGCCGCAAGATCGAAGCGCAACTGGCGCACAGAGGCGTTGACCGAGAGACGATCCAATCCGTGCTGGACATGGGCAGCGTGCCAGAGGAAGAAGCCGCCGCGGTCTATGCACGGCGGCGCCGGCTTGGTCCGTACCGAAACGTCGCTGACAGACAGGCACGCAGAGAAAAAGATCTGGCAGCGATGTGCCGCGCGGGCTTTTCATTCGATATTGCCGCACGGGTGATCGATGGGGCAAACGAGGACGAATAGTGACACAGGTAAGCGCGGGACCAAGCGAGATGTACCAAACGCCCGAGAACGCACCGCTATTTGGCCCATAAAAAAATGTTCCATAATATTGATTATGCGAATTACTGACTTTCCTACGGGTGTGCACGCAACGGCCCTGATCTTAGCGCTCAACTTGCGCCTCCCCAGTGCCGGCCTTCGCTCGTGAGCTTCGTCCTGGCCACCACATCGCTCCGCACATTCCGATTGCAGCGCATGAAGTGCGTTGCGCGTGGTCACACAGGCATGCATGACATTTCCCTTTCCTGATCGCCGAACATCGCGTTTAGTTGTCCGACCCGGCAACCGGCAGGATGAAGAATGACCTATGAAACATGGATTGCTTTTGTTGTAGCGAGCTTCGTCGTTGTCCTGATCCCGGGTCCGAACATCGTCCTGACTGTCAACTACGCGATCACTGACGGCAAACGATCCGGGTTGGCGACCGTTCCGGGCGTGGTGCTGGGAGCATTCTTGGCGATGTCCGTTTCGCTGCTGGGAGCCGGTGCAGTCCTGGCGACATCGGCATTTTTATTCACGCTGCTGAAGATCGCCGGTGCGGTCTACCTGATCTGGCTTGCCTACGAACTCTGGATATCTACAACAGACGATTTGTCACCGGGCGCCAAGTCCGAGCCAAAATCGCTGCGGATCCTGTTTTGGCAATCGTTTCTGATCAGCGTTCTCAATCCCAAGGGACCTGCCTTTTACGTTGCATTCGTTCCCCAGTTCGTCAGCGCCTCTGGCCCCGTTTTCACCCAGTTCGCCATTCTTGTTGCGACGTTCCTTGTCGTTGCGGCTCTGAACAGTCTTGGATGGCTTTTCTTCGCTGACGGTTTGAGATCCTGGTTTCGGAAACCATCAGCAAGAAAAGCCCTGAATCGAGCGGGCGCGAGCTGCCTCTTTCTCGCAGGCATCTTCACACTGCGTCTGGGTAAGTCTGCCTGATCGGCACTCCAGCAGACGGTAAGCGCAACCGGAAAACGCTTGAATGTGATCCAAACCACAGGACACAACGCTGCGCTCTTCTATGTTAGGTTTGCACTGGGGTGCCGACCCAAGTGTCGGGCTCGCGCCCGGCCGGTTTGATCATTTGAACAATAGACACGCGAGAACACTTTCATGTCCTCGACATTTCATGCATCTGATTGGGAAGTATCCGGCTATATGGACGGTGGCGTTGGTGCAGGCATTGCCGGCGGATACTGGACGTTCATTTTCAGAAGCCGTGCTGCCAACTATGCAGGCATTTATGGCTTTGCTGGCGGCGGACTGGGCTTCGGCGGGCGCGGCGGATCGATTTCCCTTCCCGAGTTCGGCGGTGAAGCGGCGCATTACTCGTACACACGCATTCACTGCAATCGCATTTTCACCGCCAACGACCTGGACGGTTGCTACGGGCGTTTGACAACGGCGGGTGCAGGCGCGGGTGCCGGATACGGCCTGTGCAGTATCACCGCGGTCAACATGGGCGGCACGCTTTTCAGCAGCCAGGATGTCAACGGACCTGGCTTCACTGCAGGTGCGTCTGCAATGACGACGATGGGTATTTGGGCACGGATCACGGTGTTGAGCTATTCAATGACGTGACCCAAGGGTCCATCCACCTAGTCGTCGTACCTCGCCCCTCGCCCGCGCATCTTCTTGATCTGTCCGCGCTGTTTCTTGGCATCCAAACGCCGTTTCTTGGCCCCCAGCGTAGGTTTGGTCGCCTTGCGCGGTTTCGGTTTCTCGGTTGCCTTGCGCAACAGTTCCAGCAACCGCTCAAGCGCATCTTCGCGGTTTCGTTCTCTGGTTCTGTAACGGTCGGCCTGAAGAATGATTTCGCCATACTGGGTAAGCCGGCTTCCGGCTATTCTGGCTGCGCGGGACTTGACGTCTTCCGGCAGCGTCTCGTTGCCCGCAAGGTTGAACCGCAACTGTACGGCGGTGGAGACCTTGTTGACATTCTGGCCGCCCGGTCCGGACGCCCGGATGAAGTCCTCGGAGATATCCTCTTTTCTGATATGGATTTTTCCCAGGACCGTGATGCGCGACGCGGAAAACGGGTCTGCAGGATCGTCGTCCACGACTAGGCACCGCCATCCATCGGTGCCGTCAGACCAATACCGTTCAGAAGCAGTGCGGTCACCGAGGCAACCGTCTCTTCGAAGAACTCGGGATCACTCAGGTCCCTGCCCGTCAATGCTTTTACCTGTATGGAGAAATCCGCATAGTGCTGCGTTGTCGCCCAGATCGTGAAAATCAGGTGCACGGGGTCTATCCGTTGCATCCTTCCCGTATCGATCCAGTCCTCGATGACCTGGGCTTTTTCTTCAACGAGGCGCTTCAGATCACCTTCCAGGATCGGCAGGATCTGGGGTGCGCCCTGCATGACCTCATTGGCGAAAAGCCGCGAAGCTTCGGGGTAGTCCGCCGACATTTGAATCTTCTGGCGGATATAGGCCGCAAGCTCCTGTGCCGGTTCGCCGGACGCATCAAGCGTTTTCAGAGGCGCCAGCCAGACTTCAAGGATATGCGCAAGCGTTGCCTTATAGATCGCTTCCTTGGACGAGAAATAGTAGAGAAGGTTAGACTTCGACATCCCGGCTTCGGCCGCGATGCGTTCGACCGTTGCACCCGAGAATCCCTTCCTGGAAAATTCGCTCAATGCCGCATCCAGAATAAGCGATCGGTTTCGCTCCTGAATCCGGCTAAGGCCTCCATTTTTCTGAGAAACCGGTCCCTGCCCATCAAGACTTGTCATAAAATACGTCCGCTTCCAGCCTTAAACTGCCCCTGCCGGGCATGTGCCGCAATCGGCCAAATCCTTCGTATTCGGCCATTTCTCCTGGGACATGACTGCTTCTGAAGCTGATTGACCACAAATTGGTCATGCCGAATGGAATTGCATCTTGACCATTTGGTCAAATTACTCCTAGGGTAAATTGACCAACTGGTCAGAAGGCTAGTCGAACATCTGGTTGCCTGCAACGGGGAACTCTTGAAGCTTCGCACCTATCTGATCATCATAAACAAAACCGGTGAATACCGGACAAGGCCGAAACGGCCATCCAGAGATCGATCGGCGCTTCTTTGCCTGGAGTTCTCCAGAAGAAGAACCGGGAACAGTGTGGTGAGAGGACCAGCATCGCCGGACGCTTGCACTTCGCAGGCCGGCAAATCGTGGGCGTTTTCTCCAGCACGAACAGATGAAACGCCAGCCCTTTGACCGGGCTGCAAGGAGGACGCATGTCAGCGCCGGCACAGGCAGCAACCAACAACCTCGAAGCCTTCTGGATGCCCTATACGGCGAATCGACAGTTCAAGAAGGCACCGCGCATGTTTGTCGCGGCCAAGGACATGCATTACACGACCGCCGACGGCCGTCAGGTCCTCGACGGAACGGCAGGCCTGTGGTGCTGCAATGCAGGTCACTCGCGCCCCAGAGTGGTCGAGGCAGTGCAAAAACAGATCGCGGAGCTGGATTACGCGCCGGCGTTCCAGATGGGTCATCCAAAGGCCTTCGAACTGGCCGCCCGCCTGTCGGCGATTATGCCCTCGCCGCTTGACCACGTCTTCTTCACCAATTCCGGCTCCGAAAGCGTCGACACGGCCCTGAAGATCGCGTTGGCATATCAGCGAGCCATCGGACAAGGCACGCGCACACGCCTGATCGGCCGTGAACGCGGCTATCACGGCACCGGTTTCGGCGGCATTTCAGTCGGCGGGATCGTTGCCAACCGCAGAACCTTCGGCACGATGCTGACTGGCGTCGACCACATGCGTCATACCCATGATCCGGCGCGTAATGCGTTCTCCCGAGGTATGCCGGAGGAAGGTGCCGAATACGCCGAAGACCTGATCCGCATCATCCAGCTGCATGACCCGTCCACAATTGCGGCAGTCATCGTGGAACCTGTCGCAGGGTCGACCGGTGTCCTGATCCCGCCGAGGAATTACCTGGAGCGGCTGCGCGAGATCTGCACGGAAAACGGCATACTCCTGATTTTCGACGAAGTGATTACCGGTTTCGGACGTCTGGGATCGCCGTTTGCGACCGATTTCTTCGGCGTGACGCCGGACCTGGTAACCACCGCCAAGGGGCTGACCTCTGGCGTCATCCCGATGGGGGCGGTGTTCTGCTCCTCCCACATCTACCAGGCTTTCATGACCGGTCCGGAACACCTGATCGAGCTGTTCCACGGCTACACCTATTCCGGACACCCGGTTGCCTGTGCCGCAGCGCTTGCAACGCTCGACACCTACGACGAGGAAGACTTGCTGACCCGTGCCGCGGGGCTGGCGCAGCACTGGGAAGACGGATTGCACGCGCTCAAGGATTGTCCGCATGTCATCGATATTCGCAATCTCGGTCTGATCGGCGCGGTCGAGCTTGAACCGATCGCCGGCGAGCCGACAAAACGCGCCTTCTCCGCCTTCCTGAAAGCCTATGATGATGGCATTCTCATACGCACGACCGGTGATATCATCGCCCTCTCCCCGCCGCTCATCATCTCGAAGGAACAGATCGATGAGCTCTTCGGGAAGCTGCGCGCGGTTCTTCACGCGATTGATTGAATTGATCAAAACGAAGGCTGAACGTCATGAAACGGGAACAGGCAACGGCCACGCAGCTGATTGACGACGACAGGGTCCGCGTGACCCGCTTCGATTTTGCTCCCGGTGCGGAAACCGGCTGGCACCGGCACGAAATGGATTACGTGATCACGGCGCTGACCGACTGCCAGATGCTCCTTGAAGAGCCCGGTGGGGAAAGCCGCGAGGTGCTTGTTCCGGCCGGAACCGTCTATCGCCGTGATGAAGGCGTTGAGCACAATGTAATCAACGGCGGGGACGCGCTCATGTCCTTCGTCGAAACAGAATTGAAATAGGAGATTTCAGATGGCAGCTCCGGGCGAAAACCTTAGGATCAACGCGGACCGTCTTTGGGACAGCCTGATGGAAATGGCCGAGATCGGCCCGGGCGTTGCCGGCGGCAACAACCGGCAGACCCTGACAGATGAGGATTCCGAGGGCCGCAAACTGTTCCAGAAGTGGTGTGAGGAAGCCGGCATGACGATGGCCGTCGACACCATGGGGAACATGTTCATGACGCGCCCCGGAACCGATCCGGATGCCCTGCCCGTCTATGTCGGCTCCCATCTCGACACCCAGCCGACCGGCGGCAAATATGACGGTGTCCTCGGCGTCCTGGGCGGCCTCGAGCTGGTTCGCTCGATGAACGACCTTGGCGTGAAGACAAAACACCCGGTCGTGGTCACCAACTGGACCAACGAGGAAGGCACACGCTACGCTCCGGCCATGCTGGCCTCAGGTGTGTTCGCAGGTGTTCACACCCAGGACTGGGCCTACGAGCGCGAAGACGCGGAAGGCAAGGCATTTGGCGATGAACTGAAGCGCATCGGCTGGGTCGGTGACGAGGAAGTCGGTGCCCGCAAGGACAAGATGCACGCCATGTTCGAGCTTCATATCGAACAGGGTCCGATCCTGGAGGCGGAAGGCAAGGATATCGGCGTCGTGACCCATGGCCAGGGCCTTTCGTGGACGCAGGTCACCGTCACCGGCAAGGACAGCCACACCGGCTCCACGCCCATGCTGATGCGCAAGAATGCGGGTCTCGGCATGGCAAAGATCCTCGAACTTGTTGACGAAATCGCTTGGTCCCACGCCCCGCACGCGGTTGGCGCTGCCGGACATATTGATGTCCATCCGAACTCGCGCAACGTCATACCCGGCAAGGTGGTCTTCACGATCGACTTTCGCTCACCTAACCTGGCCGTCATCCAGGGCATGGAAGAGCGGTTGAAGACCGGGGCAAGGAAGATCTGTGACGACATGGGCCTTGAGGTGGACTTCGAAAAGGTCGGCGGGTTCGACCCGGTCGAGTTCGACAAGGGCTGTGTTGAAGCCGTGCGCAATGCAGCCGAACGTCTCGGCTACAGCCACCGGGACATCATTTCCGGCGCCGGACACGATGCCTGCTGGATCAACAAAGTCGCCCCGACGGCCATGATCATGTGCCCGTGTGTCGACGGCCTGTCGCACAACGAAGCAGAGGAAATCACCCGGGAGTGGGCCAAGGCCGGTGCGGACGTCCTCTTCCACGCGGTTGTCGAAACGGCAGAGATCGTGGGGTAACGATAGCTCTTTGGTCCCGGATCAGGTCCGGGACGACGAAGAAATTGATGCGCCGTCCCGGCCTCGAGCCGGGACCCAGATCACGAACGTCAGAAAGGACCGATGACCTATTTCGTCTACATTCTGGCAAACAGGCCGAGAGGGGCGATCTACATAGGTTCAGCGCGGAATCTGCGGAATAGGATCGAACAGCACAAAGCAGGAATACGCGGCAGTCACACGGAGAAATACAACATCAAGACGCTTGTTTACTTCGAGGTCCATGAGGGAGCAATTGATGCAGTCCATCAGGAGCGAAGATTGAAGAGATGGAGACGGGCCTGGAAGGATCAGTTGATTGAAAGCACCAATCCGGACTGGTCAGATGTGAGCGATCAGATCCCCTATTAGAGGATCTTGTGAGCAATGGTCCCGGATCAGGTCCGGGACGGCGCAACGGGAGCGTAGGAAGCCTGAACAGAGCGGGCAAAACCGATTGAAGAATTGCTGTCCCGGCCCTGAGTCGGGACCTCGACAGGTAACCATGGAATTGTCCCGAACCCGGATCGGGACCTGAAACGTGACAGAACGCGGCAGAACAAAGGGGAACGATGATGGCAAGCAAAGTGATCAAAGGCGGCACGGTTGTCACCGCTGACCTGTCCTATGAAGCCGATGTGAAGATCGAGGGTGGCAAGATCGTCGAGATCGGCCCCAACCTCTCTGGCGATGAGACACTCGACGCAACCGGCTGTTACATCATGCCGGGTGGCATCGACCCGCATACACACCTGGAAATGCCCTTCATGGGCACATTCTCATCGGACAATTTCGACAGCGGAACGCGCGCGGCGCTTGCTGGCGGCACCACCATGGTTGTCGACTTCGCCCTTCCCTCGCCGGGCCAGTCACTGCTCGAAGCGCTGCAGATGTGGGACAACAAGTCGACGATGGCCCATTGCGACTATTCCTTCCACATGGCGATTACCTGGTGGGGCGAGCAGGTCTTCAACGACATGCAGGACGTCGTTCAGAAAAAGGGCATCAACACCTTCAAACACTTCATGGCCTACAAGGGCGCGCTGATGGTGAACGACGACGAAATGTACGCTTCGTTCCAGCGCTGTGCCGAACTCGGCGCCCTGCCCCTGGTTCATGCCGAAAACGGCGATGTCGTCGCAAGCCTTCAGCAGAAATTGCTCGCAGAGGGCCACAACGGACCGGAAGGCCACGCCCATTCCCGTCCGCCGGAAGTGGAAGGCGAAGCCACCAACCGCGCAATCATGATCGCCGACATGGCGGGTGTTCCGGTCTATATCGTCCACACGTCGTCAGAACAGGCACATGAGGCCATCCGCCGCGCGCGCCAGAACGGCATCCGCGCCTACGGCGAACCGCTCATTCAGCACCTGACGCTGGACGACAGCGAGTATTACCACCACGACTGGGACCACTCGGCGCGCCGCGTGATGTCGCCCCCGTTCCGGGACAAGAAACACCAGGACTCGCTCTGGGCGGGTCTTGCGGCGGGCTCTCTCCAGGTCGTTGCGACCGACCACTGCGCCTTCACCACCGAGCAGAAGCGCACCGGCGTCGGCGATTTCACCAAGATCCCGAACGGCACCGGCGGTCTTGAGGACAGATTGCCGATGCTGTGGACCTACGGCGTCAACACAGGCCGCCTGACACCCAACGAATTCGTCGCCGTCACTTCAACCAACATCGCAAAAATCCTCAATATCTATCCGAAAAAAGGCGCAGTTTTTGTTGGAGCAGATGCAGATCTGGTTGTCTGGGACCCGGATAAGGAAAAGACGATCACAGCCGGCAACCAGCAGTCGGCGATCGACTACAACGTCTTCGAGGGCAAGAAGGTCAAGGGCCTGCCACGCTACACGCTCACCCGCGGTCGGGTCGCCGTGGAAGACGGTACGGTCAACCACAAGCAGGGCCATGGCGAGTTCGTGGCACGCGAGCCGTTCCACGCTGTCAACAAGGCGCTCAGCACCTGGAAGGAACTCACCGCGCCGCGCAAGGTGGAACGCACCGGCATTCCCGCCAGCGGGGTTTGATGGAAGACCAAAAAAGTTCGGTGAACACCAAAGTGATCGAGGGCAGCGCGTTGTTCCCTCTCCCCGTGGGAGAGGGCTAGGGTGAGGGAACGAATGGGAGTGGGGACCGATAGTTTTGTCCCCTCACCCGGACCTGCGGTCCGACCTCTCCGACCGGGAGAGGTAACTTGGGGCAAACCTCGCTGCCGCAACAAACCGGAGCCGGCATAACTTTGCCATCTGTGTCTGATCGCTGCCACCACCTGCCTTGAACGCCGAACTGCGAGGCATGTGCTGGAAAACGAAAAACGGAAAAGAGAATGTTGACCGCCGCTGAAATCGAATACGGACTGGACGATGCAATGAAGGAACAGGCCAAGCGGGTGATCGATATCGACAAGCTGTCGCTCACCTTCCAGACCAATGACGGCCCGGTTCATGCGCTGTCCGATATCGATCTGAAAATCGACGAGGGCGACTTCGTTTCCTTCATCGGGCCGTCCGGGTGTGGAAAGACCACGCTGCTGCGCGTTATCGCTGATCTGGAACAGCCGACGGCAGGCTCGATCACCGTGAACGGGAGTTCACCGCAGGAAGCCCGCCTCAACCGGGCTTATGGCTACGTTTTCCAGGCAGCTGCGCTTTATCCATGGCGCACGATCGCCAAGAACGTCGCCCTTCCGCTGGAAATCATGGGGCTCTCAAGGGCCGAACAGCAGGACCGCATCGCGCGGAACATGGAGCTGGTGAACCTTGCCGGTTTCGAGCAGAAGTACCCCTGGCAGCTTTCCGGCGGCATGCAGCAACGCGCCTCAATCGCCCGCGCTCTTGCAGTCGAGCCGGATCTCCTGCTGATGGACGAACCCTTCGGCGCGCTCGACGAGATTGTCCGCGACCACCTCAACGAACAGCTCCTGCAGCTCTGGGCGAAAACCAACAAGACCGTGGTTTTCGTTACCCACTCCATCCCGGAAGCCGTCTTCCTGTCTACGAAGATCATCGTTCTCTGTCCGCGCCCGGGACGCATCTACGACGTCATTGAGAGCGACCTGCCGCGCGACCGGACCCTGGACATCCGCGAATCCCCGGAATTTCTGAAAATTGCGCACCGTGTCCGCGACGGTTTGCGCGCGGGGCATTCCTATGAGGATTGAACCAGAGAACATATTCGAGATCCGCAACGCGCGCCGTCAGGACATGACAAGATGCGGAGAGATCCTGAACGACTGGATCGACGAGACCCCTTGGATGCCGCGCGTTCATTCACATGAAGACGTTGTTCGCTACCATACTGATTTTGTTTATGAAAACCGGAATATCCTTGTCGCGGAAAACAGCGGCGAAGAGATCAAGGGCTTTGCAGCGACAAGCTCCGATGCTTTCGTCACAGGGTTCTACCTTGCTCGGGACATCCGGAAAAAGGGTCTGGGCCGGCGCTTGTTGGATCACATCAAACACGAGCACCCGTCGGGTCTCAGTCTCTGGACCTTCGTGGCCAACACACGGGCGCAGAGATTTTACGTGCGCGAAGGCTTTTCCGAAAAACGCCGGACAGACGGCGACAACGAGGAAAACCTGCCGGACATTCTCTATAGCTGGCACCTGAAAGGAGCAGCCGCGTGACCGACACTGCCCTCTCCTCACCCCGCACCAACCTCAGCCCGTTTGCCGGGCTCATGTCCGGCACGGTCGGACCAGTGACGGTGGTTGTTCTCGTAATCCTGGCGATCTGGTACATCGCGGCCGCTGCGCTCAATACGCCGTTTCAGCAGGAGATGTATGAACGCGCCGGGCAGGAACATGTCCAGTTCACGCAGCTCCTTGCCGACACCTGGGCGCAGGAACGGCCGGTCCTGCCCGCACCGCACCAGGTCGTCATAGAGATCTGGAACACGACGGTTGAAAAGAAGATCACCTCCAAGCGCTCGCTGATCTATCACAGCAGCATCACCCTCTCCTCCACGCTGCTCGGTTTCCTGATCGGCACGACGCTGGGCATTCTGCTCGCCGTCGGCATCGTGCATTCCCGCGTACTCGACAAGTCTCTGATGCCCTGGATCATTTCCTCGCAGACGATCCCGATCCTGGCGATCGCGCCGATGATCATCGTCGTTCTCAATGCCATCGGTATCTCCGGGCTCTTGCCGAAAGCAATGATCTCCACCTACCTGTCGTTCTTTCCGGTTACCGTCGGCATGGTGAAAGGTTTGAGATCGCCTGAAGTCATTCACATGGACCTGATGCACACCTATTCGGCAACCCGCATTCAGGCCTTCTGGAAACTGCGCCTGCCCTACGCGGTGCCCTATCTCTTCACCTCCATGAAGATCGGCATGGCCGCCTCGCTCGTCGGGGCCATCGTTGGTGAGCTGCCGACCGGTGCCGTGGCGGGCCTGGGCGCGCGCCTGCTGGCGGGCTCCTATTACGGACAGACGATCCAGATCTGGTCGGCGCTGATCGTCGCGGCAATCCTTGCCGGTTCCCTGGTGGCCCTGATCGGCGTGATGGAGAAGGTCACACTCAAACGGATGGGGATGGCGCAATGACACCGGCCACAGTCTCCAAGCGGCGTTTCGACATGCCCGCCATTCTCGCCTGGTTCATCGTCGCCATGGTAATCGTCGGCCTGTTCAGCCGCATCTTTGAGCCCGACCTCGGCGTGATGGACGTGCCTCGCCTGTCGATCTGCCTGGTGATCCTCGGCATTGCCGCAGTCCGCTACGAACTGGGCTTCATGCGCAACCGGATCGGCGATCTCATACTCGGACTCGTGACCGCAATCGCCGCATGGCTGCTCATCAGCGTCGCGACCAACCACGAGGGTGAGGCCGCGCTCGGCTTTTGGGCCCTGACGGCTGCCACCTGGGCGGCGTCCTGGCTGTTCGTGGAAAGACTGGCGATCTGGAAGACCGCCTCACCTGCCGCCACGCGCCTCGTGAACCTTGCCATTCCGGCCCTTTTCGGCATTGCCATCCTGCTCCTTTGGGAAGTCATCGTCACCGGCGCAGGCGTTCCGAAAGTCCTGCTCCCGGCACCGTCCGAGATCTGGGTGCGTCTGGCGAATTCGGTACCAACCCTTTGGGCGGACTTTCAGCAGACCTTCCTGAAAGCCGTACTGGCGGGATACGTAATGGGCTGCGGCTCCGCCTTCCTCATCGCCATTCTGGTCGATCGCGTGCCGTTCTTGCGCCGCGGCCTGCTCCCCATCGGCAATCTCGTTTCGGCCCTTCCGATCATCGGAGTTGCCCCGATCATGGTGATGTGGTTCGGCTTCGACTGGCCCTCCAAGGCCGCCGTTGTCGTGATCATGACCTTCTTCCCGATGCTGGTGAACACGGTCTCAGGGCTGGCGGCTTCCGATGCGATGCAGCGCGATCTGATGCGCACCTATGCCTCGAACTACTGGCAGACCCTTTTCAAGCTGCGCCTGCCGATGGCAATGCCGTTCATTTTCAACGCCTTGAAGATCAATTCAACCCTCGCCCTGATCGGAGCCATCGTCGCCGAATTCTTTGGCACACCGATTGTCGGCATGGGTTTTCGTATCTCCACCGAAGTCGGACGCATGAACGTGGACATGGTCTGGGCGGAGATCGCGATTGCCGCGCTCGCGGGCTCGCTCTTTTACGGCGTCATTGCACTCCTGGAACGGGCCGTCACCTTCTGGCATCCGTCCATCCGGGGATAATGGACAACGTCATTTTCAAGGACACTGACAATCGAACTCAGCGAAAAACTCCGAACCACTCATCTCCACCGTCATTGCAGGAGGTGATCCTGCAATCCCTACCGTGCCGGGCCAAAGTGGCATGCCTGCTGTGACTTGACCTGCTGTTGTGCGGTTCACGTTGAACTGAGACCTGTGAGATCACTCAAGACAAGTGAATTGTCATTCCGGCTGAAGCGCAGCGGAAGGCCGGAACCTAGTAACCCCTTATTTCACAGCCACCTTTCTACCGCTGGCCACATGGGGTACTGGTTCCCGGTCTCGCCGCTTTCGCGGCAAACCGGGATGACAAGTCCGGGAAAAAATTGTGTCTCCCGACACGATGTTTGGTGGACGGAATCTTGCTGCTTTCTCAACGATATGGATTCGTCTGCAGTCTCTAACACGAATAGCAGTGGGCAAACCTCTGGCATGACGCGGATGGTCCCTGGTTCCAAAATTCTTGTGCTCTCGGGGTTTCCTTCTTCGTTTTCGTTGTTTCGTGACCTGCAAGAGTGTCTTAATGCTGGCTTTCAGAACGGCATCACCCCGCCGGACCGACCTGACAAGCAAACGGGAACCACGCCTTCATGACACCCAGCCGTGACATTGCCCGCCTCATCGAGATCATGGCCGCGCTGCGAACGCCCGTCACAGGCTGCCCTTGGGATCTCGAACAGTCATTCGAAACGATTGCGCCTTACACGCTTGAAGAGGCCTACGAAGTTGCGGATGCGATAGCAAAGAACGACATGCTCGACTTGCGCGAGGAACTCGGAGACCTGCTGCTCCAGGTCGTCTACCACGCGCGCATGGCCGAGGAAGAAGACCACTTCGATTTCGCAGACGTGGTCGAAGGCGTCACCAAGAAAATGATCCGGCGCCACCCCCATGTGTTCGGCGATGAGAATGGCGAGAAGGCAGAACACGTCAAGGGGATCTGGGAACGGATCAAGGCCGAGGAAAAAGCAGAGAAGCTGGCCGAAAGGCAAGCACACGGTCTTTTGGAGGACAGCAGGAAATTCCTTGATGAGGTCCCGACTGCCTTTCCCGCACTTCAGGAAGCGGACAAATTGCAGCGCAAGGCTTCGAAAGTCGGCTTCGACTGGAACGACGCGCGTCTCGTGCTCGACAAGATCCGCGAGGAAACCCATGAACTCGACGAGGAACTGTCCAGGAGCGCGCCGGACAAGGCCCGCATCGCCGACGAACTCGGAGACACGCTTTTTGCTCTCGCCAATCTCGCTCGGCATCTCGATATCGATCCGGAAGAGGCATTGAGGCGAACCAACCGGAAATTCAGATCCCGGTTCGCGGCAATCGAAGACCATGCCGATAGTGCTGGAACCACGCTCCAGGCGATGACCCTCGAGGAAATGGAAGCAGCGTGGCAGGCAGCAAAACAATCAAAAGATGTAGATGGGTAGTGATACTAGACAGTTGAATTGAAGAATATTTCCAATAGCAATGTTTTCGCATCATCGGCCAAGTTCAACACTGGTTGTAGCGATACCATCCTTCTGCGCCTGCTGCCACACCTATGGGCATCTCAGAAAAACCACGATCATTACCCGAAGTGAACGCCGCGGAACCTCTGTTTTGCTTTCAAACGAACCAATTTCAACACAAAGGCATGAAATTCACGGACAATTCTTAGCGTTGAAGTAACGATTGCTGAAACAAGAATGGGAACCGCACACCATCCGACGGGACACCTGGCAACACGATGACGCGCGACGCCGACAGAACAAATGACAGAAACCTCCCGCTTCTGACCGGGCAAAGCACGCTTGCAACGGCGGCCTGGATGATGGCAAGCCCGTCCATCGTGCTCACGTTTCTGGCAGTGTCCCTGGATATGCCGATTTTCCTGATTGGCGCGCTGGTCTCGATACGGCAGCTGGCAAGCTCGCTGACGGACATCTTTCTTTTCAACGCCATCACCAGAATTCAAAACCGAAAGCGGGCGTTATCCCTGACCGACTTGACTCTGGCGATTTGCTTCGGGGCCACCATCATCGTCGTTCTTTTCGGTGACAGGTCGCAAGCGATGGTCGTTTTCGTTGTCTGCGTATTCATCATGGGGATCGTCGACGAATTCCAGCAATTGCTGCTGACGGATTTCATCAGCGACAACCTGAAGTCTCACGCCCGATTGAAGCTGAAATACGCGCAGATGGCACTTGGCGGCATATTCGCCGTGGCGCTGACGTGGGTCGCGCACGAAATGACGCTAGAACTGCCGCCTCTGCACCGGCACTCAATCATCGTTGCTATCGGGGTCCTCTGCTTCGCCCTGTCCGCATTTGCGGTCCTTGCGGTCAGGGACCTGGCGGAAAAATCGGCTCTTCCAGATCAGACCAGAACGTCCCCCTACAAGGCCCTGATGGTCTATGTCTCAAATGCCATCCAGATGCTGGAATTCGACTGGTTCCGCAAGTTCGTGACGCTGAGGATCGTCTTTGCCAGCGTCATTCTGGCTGTTCCCTTTTTCTCGCTGATATCGGCGGAAGCGCATCATGCATCCAACAAGGGACCGACCGCACTCATCATTTCCTATGCGCTGGGCTATATCGTCGCCGGCCCGCTCTGGGGGACCCTGAACAACATATCGCACCGGTTGGTCATGTTTTCCTGTGCCGTTCTGGTCGGCGTTTCCGGCGCGACCCTCGCAACCCTGCATTTTCTGGATATTGATCACGATGTCAGAATACACGCCGTGGCGATATTCACCGTGAGCGTTGCCGTCAGAGGCATTGGTGCCGTTCTCAGCCTCTACTACATGGATATTGCACCGAAGGAACAGCGCGTGAATGGCATCGCCGTCGCGAGATCGTTCGTGCGCATTGCCATGATCTGCCTTTCAGCGATCCTGGCGGCCGTCGCCCATCTCCATGAAACAGCGTGGGCCATCCTGTTCATAACCCTGGCAAGCTTCGGCGCGGCAATCTTCAGTTTCTTCTGACCCGGAAGAGCGTGGCCCCCACAACGTCCGGGACCGCTGATGCCTAGTGCGGCGAATAGGAAGTTCGCATCATTGCTTCTGAAGTCTCCGAAGCGAACTTCAAATTCACCGCACTAGGGTACGGACTCATAAATGAAGTCAATTTGGTTTGGGTCGTTTTGACCAGCTGCGAGAAGCGAAAGCGCGGATAATGTGGTTCATTTTCGAGCGTTTCGCGACGTGGCAGATGGCCAAAACGGTCAAATCCGAAGGACGGCAAAATGGCTGTACCTCACAGCGTCACCGCGCTTGACCGGGCAAAAAGCCCGCTCCGCACACGCTTCCTCCCAAGATCCTGCCATTTATGCCGCCAAATCGGCTTCATTTGTCAGTCCGTACCCTAGTCAGCGGTGTCGGATTCTGGCTGGACATATTGAGAGAACTGATCGCGGAACGGCCCGCGCTGCTTGTCGGAAACGCGCACTTCGGCCGTCACCACGTCTTCGCCGTCCACCCGGTTGAGAACCTCGGACATCTGGTAGAGTTTTGCCAGCAGAGCCCCCTCTGCGACAGGCAGGCTGACGCTCATAATGTCGTCATGCTGTGCAATGAACCGGTCTATCCGGGACGAGAGCTGTTCCACGCCAGCGCCCGTCAATGCGGATACCGACACAGGACCATCATCCCCGGCTTCTGCAAGCAGCTTTTCCCTATAGGCCGCGTCGAGGCAATCGATCTTGTTCCAGACCTCGATGACCGGCGCTCCGGTCAACGCATCCACACCCAGTTCGTCGAGCGTTTTCTTGACGTCCTCCGCCTGCGCATCACTGTCCGGATGGGAAATGTCGCGCACATGCAGGATCAGGTCCGCCTCAAGCACCTCCTCGAGCGTCGCCCGGAAAGCGGCAACCAGATGTGTTGGGAGATCCGAGATGAAGCCCACGGTGTCGGAGAGGATAATCTCCTTGCCATGCGGCAGCGTGACCTTGCGGAGCGTCGGGTCGAGCGTGGCAAAGAGCAGGTCCTTGGCAAACACGTCCGACTCCGTCAGCCGGTTGAACAGCGTCGATTTGCCGGCATTGGTGTAGCCGACAAGCGCGACAACAGGTTGCGGAATTTTCTTACGCTTTTTCCGGTGAAGGTCACGTGTGCGGCGCACACTCTCCAGTTGCTTCTGAAGTGCAATGATACGGTCCTGGATCTGCCGTCTGTCGGCCTCGATCTGGGTCTCACCGGGACCACCCATGAAACCGGCTCCGCCCCTTTGCCGCTCAAGGTGCGTCCATGACCGGACCAGACGGCTCTTTTGCCAGGTCAGGTGCGCGAGATCGACCTGCAACCGGCCTTCCTTCGTGCGCGCCCGGTCGCCAAAAATCTCAAGGATCAGGCCGGTCCGGTCGATAACCTTGGTCTTGAGCCGCCGTTCGAGGTTTCGCTGCTGCACGGGAGACAGCGGATGATCTATGACCACGAGATCCAGATCTTCGCTCGCAACCATGCCAGCCAGTTCGGAGACCTTGCCTTCACCAAAAAGGGTGCCCGGCTTGGGATTGTTCACCTTGACGACACCTGAGTGAATGATTTGCAGGTTGATCGCCGCGCTGAGACCGATCGCCTCTTCAAGGCGCGCTTCTGGGCTTCGGTTCCCGCGCAAATCCTGCTGTCCGGCGTCTCCGCGCAGCTGCAGTACTGGTTCTATGATTAACGCGCGAAAGGGCTGAGGCAGGCGATCCACCCCAGTGTCTTTTATCCTGAGCGTATTGTGCCCCGGTTCTTCGGGCCCGTTTGATTTCGAAAAATCGTCTGCGCGAGACTTAGGTTTCAATCAGCCAGCCTTTTCAGCGTTTTCCTCAGCCTGATCGAATAGTTGAACAGGGCCGTTTGGCATAATTGTGGAAATCGCGTGTTTATAAACGAGCTGGGAGTGCCCGTCGCGGCGCAACAGGACGCAAAAATTGTCGAACCAGGTCACGACACCCTGCAATTTCACACCGTTGATGAGAAAAATTGTTAGGGGAGTCTTTTGTTTGCGAACGTGGTTGAGGAAAGTGTCTTGGAGATTTTGTGCGCGCTCAGCCATCAGTGTTTTTATCCTGTTTTACCCCCGGATGCGGCCGAGCATCCGGCTTTGTCGGCAGCTTACCGTCAAAAGCTATTGAATTTCAAACATTAAGGTTTGAAGTTCTGCCCGCGTTTTGTTTCGCCCACTCAAAGAGCTGTCTGCCTCAGCTCCTTTTACGTCGTATTTATATCCATAGACAAGACCAATTGAGTCAAGCCGTCTGCAAATCAGTAGCAGTATGGAACAGTTCACGCAATCGCAATGCAACAGAACCCGGATGACCGTTGCCGACAATCCTGCCATCGACACGTGTCACAGGCATCACAAGAGTTGACGCTGCGGTAACAAATGCTTCCTTGGCCTCGAAGGCCTCTTGGAGACTGAACGGCCGCTCTTCGAACGTCAGGTCTTCCCTTTTAACAAGATCAAGCACCACTGCGCGCGTGATCCCGCGGAGGATACCGTTCTCGGCTGGCCGCGTCACGAGCGCCCCGTCCTTTGTCACGATCCATGCGTTGGTGGAACCGCCTTCCGTGACATTTCCCTCTGTATCGATGTACCAGGCTTCCTTACCGCCGTTTTCCTTGGCGTGCTGTTTCGCCAGAACGTTTGGAAGCAGCGCAACAGTCTTGATGTCGACGCGCGGCCAGCGGTTTTCCGGATAACTGACAACAGAGATACCCTTTTCGGCCTGGGCTTCCGCTGCAGCGGGACTGGTGGACTTGGCGGTCACGACAATTGACGGTGCAACATCATCGGAGGGGAAAAAGTGATCCCGTTTCGCCACGCCGCGCGTGACCTGGATATAGACCAGCCCGTTCTTGACGAGATTTCTGCGAACGACCTGCCTTAGAACAAATTCGACCGCGTTCCGGCTCATGGGCCAGTCGATCTGGAGTTCGCCCAGGGAACGGCTCAGACGGTCGAGATGTCTGGGCATGTCGACAATCTTGCCTTGCCAGACTTCGCACACCTCATAAACACCATCGGCGAACTGATATCCGCGGTCTTCCACATGGACCGCGGCATCGCCATGACGAACGTACTGACCGTTGACATAAGCAATCCGGCTCATGAGCACTCCAAAGCAAGTAAAAAACATACCCGGCCGGCGGGCCGTCAGCACATTTTTGAACGTACGGTCAGATAATTGCAAGCTCAGATTGGAGGCAATTCGCCTAAAAGAAATCGAGGCTCACGCGGAACATTTGCTCCACCTGCCGGACACGATTGGCAACCGCAAAGATGACTATACGATCCTGCGCCTGGATCTGCAGTTCCCCGTTCGGCGTGAGCACTTCGCCTCCCCTGAAAACGGCCCCGACACGAATTCCTGATGGCAGATCGATCACACGCAAGGGTTTGCCAACCAGTGGAGAGGTATCGAGCGCTTCTGCCTCCACGATCTCTGCGGCCCCGTTCTGAAGCGAGTGAACACCACGTATCCGGCCGCGCCGGACGTGCTGAAGGATCCTGGAAATCGTGACGGCACGCGGATTGATGAACGCATCGATCCCCAGAGCGTTGGCAAAGGCCGGGTAACTCGGATTGTTCAACAGCGACAGGGAGCGCCGGCATCCGAGTTTCTTTGCCATCACCGAAGACAGGATGTTGACTTCGTCCTCGTTCGTGAGAGCGACCATCGTGTCAGCATCACCTGCGTCGGCTTCGTTCAGGATGATCTGGTCGAGTGCGCTGCCATGCAGGATAACCGATCGCTTGAGTTCGTCGGCAACCGACATCGCCCGCTCGCGGGACGCCTCGATAAGCTTGATTTTCGTTCCGCTCTGGCGTTGTTCAAGTGCCTTGGCAACATAGAGCCCGATGTTTCCGCCTCCGGCGATCACCACTTTGGCGGCCTCCGGCTCCTCGTGTCCGAAGATGCTCAAGGTTCTGCGCACCTGATCGCGCCGCGCCACCACATAGGCAAGATCCCCCGTCAGGATGCTGTCGCTGCTCTTGGGAACGAACAGGCGGTTGTTCCGGTAGAGACCGACAACGACGGCTCCGAGATCCGGGAAGAGTTCGGTCAGCTGCCGCAGCGGTGTGTCCACCACCGGACAGTCCTCTTCGCACATGATCCCGACCACGACGACATGGTCATCGGCAAATCGGACGGTTTCGACGGCTCCCGGAAGTGCCAGCCGCCGCAGTACCATCTCGCCAACCTCGATCTCGGGCGAAATGATCACGTCGATCGGCATGTTGTCGCGCGAAAACAGATTGCGCCACCGGCCCTGGAGGTAGGATTGCGCCCGGATCCGGGCAACCTTGGTCGGAACATTGAAGAGGGAATGCGCCACCTGGCAGGCGACCATATTCACCTCGTCGTAAAGCGTGACGGCAACGATCATGTCCGCTTCTTCCGCTCCGGCCTGCGCCAGAATGTCCGGATGCGCACCGTGCCCGACAAACCCTCTCACGTCGAGCTGGTCACCGATCGCATTGATCAGCTGGGGCGAGGAATCGATGACGGAAACGTCGTTTTGCTCCGCGGCAAGGCGCTCTGCAATCCCGTATCCGACCTGACCGGCGCCACAAATGACGATTTTCATGGAAAGACCTCTATCCCGCTTCGCAGTTCGTTGTTGGACTTTACCGTTTTCAGGTCATTCCAAGTGTTTTCAGTTTGCGATGCAAGGCAGACCGCTCCATCCCCACAAATTCTGCCGTTCTTGAGATATTGCCGTCAAACCGCTTTATCTGGGCTTGCAGGTACTCCCGCTCGAAGATCTCCCTCGCTTCGCGCAGGGGCACCGACATCAAATGCTCCCCGGTACCGGACGTCGGAAGGTTCGGAAGCGTTTCGCCGATTTCAGCAGGCAAAAGGTCCGCGGTGATCGTACTGTCCGGCTCGCCCCGGCTCAGGATCATCAAGCGTTCGACATTGTTGCGCAGCTGACGAACGTTTCCGGGCCAGTCATGCGTCTGCAGGACCGCCATCGCGTCGTCCCCGATCGGTCGAAGCGGAATACCCGAGGCTGCGGAAATCTGTTCCATGAAATGATGAACCAGCACCGGTATATCCTCTCGCCGTTCAGCAAGGCCCGGCACCCTGAGCGGCACAACGCTGAGGCGGTGATAAAGGTCCTGGCGAAAGAGACCGGAGGCAATGTGCTCTTCCAGATTCTTGGACGTCGATGAGAGTATCCGGATATCGACCTGGACCTTCTGGGTACCACCGACCCTTGCGAAACTCTGTTCCACGAGCACGCGGAGAATTTTTCCCTGCGTCTCAGCCGGCATGTCGGCGACTTCGTCGAGATAGAGCGTCCCGCCATGCGCTTCCTCGAGCGCACCGATCTTTCGCAGGTTGCCGTTTTCATCCTCGATGCCGAAGAGCTCTTCCTCCATGCGTGAAGGCGTTATGGTGGCGGCATTCAGGACGACGAAGGGGCTCTTGGTCCGTGGCGACTGGTCATGGATCATCCGCGCCGCCCTCTCCTTGCCGGCACCCGACGGTCCGACGATCAGGATCCGGCTGTTTGTTCCCGAGATCTTCTGAATTGTCTGACGCAGGTTGTGCGCGGCAGAAGAGCCTCCGATGATTTCGCTGGTCTCGCCGCTGCGTTGCTTGAGATCCCGGATTTCACGCTTGAGGCTGGACGCTTCGAGCGCCCGTTCAACAATATGAATGAGCCTGTCGGCCTTGAACGGTTTCTCGATGTAATCATAGGCGCCGCGCTTGATCGCGGAAACGGCGGTTTCGATGTTGCCGTGACCGGAGATGATGACAACCGGCAGGTCCGGATCGGTTTCCTTGAGAACGTCAAGCAGGGCAAGTCCATCGAGCCGGCTCCCCTGCAGCCAGATGTCCAGAATCACGAGAGACGGCTTGCGTTCCTTGACGGTCGCAAGCGCACTGTCGGAATCATGCGCCGTCCGTGTCCCGTAGCCATCGTCATCCAGGATGCCGGCAATCATTTCCCGGATATCGGTTTCATCATCTACAACTAGAATATCATGCGCCATGAGCTGTCACTGCTTGCTCTTGTTCGTTGCTCTCGGTCTCGGCCTCCAAACTGGCAGAAGCTGCCAGTGTGAGCCGCACCAGAGTGCCTGTTGCATCAGGGGTTGATTTCGGGGCATCCAGCAATTCGACGCCGCCACCGTGGTCTTCCATAATTTTCCGGACGATCGCGAGACCGAGGCCCGTGCCCTTCTCCCGCGTCGTCATGTAGGGTTCAAGCAATCTGCTGCGATTTTCCTCAGGCAGCCCGATCCCGTTGTCGATCACATCGACGACGATCCGTCCGGGCGTTTCATCGCTTTCTCCGCGCAGTCGAACCAGTACCTTGCCTTTAGGCAGTTCGTCGCCTGTCCTAGCGGCAACGGCCTCGGTGGCGTTCTTCACCACGTTCGTGAAGGCCTGGCCGACAAGACGCGGGTCGAACACGGCAGTTACCGCCGTGTCGGGCACGTCCGCCGTGACGGATATGTCCGGATTGGCAACAGATTGCATGAAGGCGGCATCCCTCACCGCTTCGCGGAGATCGGAACTGATCTTGTTGGGCTTCCGCATTCGGGCAAAGGATGAGAATTCATCGACCATCTGGCCGATATCGCCAACCTGCCTGACAATCGTGTCGATACACTGGTCGAACACCTCCCGGTCTTCCTCGATGCGTTTGCCGTAGCGCCGCCGAATGCGTTCCGCCGACAGCTGGATAGGGGTCAGCGGGTTCTTGATCTCATGGGCGATCCGGCGCGCCACATCAGCCCATGCAGAATTCCGCTGCGCCGAGACGAGATCGGTAATGTCATCCAGCGTCACCACAAAGCCATGCTCGCGGCGCGTCGACTGCTCGCTTGTGATGCGCACGTTGAGCGTTCGCAGGCGCCCGTGTCGCGTTACCTCGATCTGCGTTTCGGGGAGTTTGTCCGCGCTGTTTTCCAGAACGCTGTCTATGCATTCGGCAAGCTCCGGCACGACCTCCGTCAGCGGCTTGTTGAGGATCTGAACCTCGTCAAGCTGCAGCAGTTCAAGCGCTGACCGGTTGATCAGCATGATCGATGCTTCATCATCAACACCTATCACACCGGTCGACACCCCGGACAGGACTGCTTCATTGAAGCGACGGCGGCGATCGATCTGCTCATTGGCGGCAAGAAGAGCATCGCGCTGCCCCAGGAGCTGACCAGTCATCTTGTTGAACGTCAGCCCGAGATTTTTCAGGTCCCCCCCTGATTTCTCCGTCTGCACCTTGACCGCTAGATTGCCTTTGGACACCTCGTCGGCGGCGGATATCAGGACCCTGATGGGGGAAACCAGGCGGTTTGCGAAACCGAACCCGATCCAGATGGCGGATAACAGCAGGATGAGCGCAACACCCAGATAGACCAGCGCAAACGCGACCTGAACGCCGAAACGGCTGTTTTCCATTTGCTGATACTGCGATGCACCAGTTTCCGCCAGGCGCAGATATTCGACCACTCTCGGGTCGATGACGCGAACAGCGTAGAGATAAAAATTGTCGTATGCCGAGAGCTTCATCACGCCACCGACGAGATTCGAACTTCCCGGGGCAATCAGGATGGGATCGCCAGACTGGGCCTTGAAGAAACTGTCTGCCGGCGGAAGGGGTATCTGCGCGTTCGGATCGAGAATGACACGCGTGACGACGTCGCCATTCTCGTCAAGGATCATTGCGCCGAGAATGCCGCGAAGCGAAACCTGTGTCGCGAAGAATTGATCGAACCGGGTTGGCTCGAACTCATAAATCGCCTTGGCACGGTCTATGTCCTTCGTCATGGCGATCAGATCGCCCCTGAGAACCCGCGCGTGCTCCTGCAGGTAGGCCTGCGCAACCGTCAGGGCATTATCGATGATCTGCCTGGTGCGGTCTTCGAACCATCTGTCCAGCCCCCGGTCGAGCGTAACGGCGGCCAGAATTGCCATCATCACTGCAGGGACTGCAGCAACAAGGCTGAACAGCGCGACGACCCGCACGTGCAGACGTGCAGCCGCCCGCCCGCGCCTGCGCGCCTGCCATAGCTTGTAGATTTCGACGGATACCACGCCAAGCAGAACGGCGGCCAGTGCGCCGTTGATGGCCATCGCCGTCATAATGACTTCACGGGTGGGATCTACGGGTGTCAAACCCATCAGAATGACGAATGTGATCGCAATCGAGATAAGCGCAAACACCATGACGGCAAGCCCGGCACGCCGCCATAACTTGCCCGAAGCGCTGGATTGCACAACGGATTGCTGAACTGTCTCCAGTATCATGCAGCCTCTAAAACACGGCAAACCATTCAATAAAACCGGCTTGCTAAAACATTCGCTGCAAACTTATCACACAATGTTGCGAAATTGCGACAGACCTGTCCTCGCCCTGCATTTTGCAGTGGAAGAGCTTGAAGTCTCTAACAGTTCTCGAGAAGTTTGAGAACCTTGAAGGCATAAAAGGCACGGCTTCTCACGTGCTCCTGGCCACAATGTCACCATCTGCCACCCAAAATCGGCAGCACCTGACAACAGGGAGCAAGTCACTCACCTTGCCGAACGCATTACCTGGATATCGAGATCCCTGATCTTCTTGCGCAAGGTGTTCCGATTCACCCCAAGCAACTCCGCCGCCTTGATCTGATTGCCGCGTGTCGCGGCCAGAGCGGCGCTGATGAGCGGGTACTCCACCTCGCGCAGGATCCGGTGGTAAAGCCCGGGCGGCGGAAGCGCTTCTCCGAACGTGTCGAAGTAACCGGAGAGGTATTTCTCGACCGAGCCTCCCAGATTGACGTTCTCGTTCACGTCCTCCGAAGCCGAAACGGCGCTCGGCTGGCTGAGTTCCTGATCGAGAAGACTTTCGCTGATGACGTCCTGGGGATAGAGGGCCGCGAGGCGGCGCACCAGATTCTCCAGTTCGCGCACATTTCCCGGCCATCTGTAGCGGCGCAACATGTTGAGCGCACCGACATCGATCTGCTTTGCCTGCAGGCCTTCCTTTTCGACCAGGGAAAAGAAATGCCGGACAAGATCCGGAATGTCCTCCACGCGTTCGCGCAGCGGCGGCAACCGGATCGGGACCACATTCAGCCTGAAATAAAGATCTTCCCGGAAGAGGCCCTGATTGATCAGGTGGCGAAGATCCTTGTTGGTCGCCGCAACGATGCGAACATCGGTCTTGATCGGGGTTCGTCCGCCAACGGTGGTGTACTCTCCCTGCTGCAACACGCGCAGCAATCTCGTTTGCGCTTCCATCGGCATGTCGCCGATCTCGTCAAGAAACAGCGTACCGCCATCCGCCTGCTCGAAACGGCCCGAACTCCGGTTTTGAGCCCCTGTGAAAGCTCCCTTTTCATGACCGAAAAGCTCTGCCTCGATCAGATCCCGCGGAATGGCCGCCATGTTGATCGCAACGAACGGGCCGTTCCGCCTTTTGCCGTAGTCATGAAGCGCGCGGGCAACGAGTTCCTTGCCTGTTCCCGATTCCCCGTTGATCATCACCGTTAGGTCGGTCTGCATCAACCGCGCGAGAATGCGATAGATTTCCTGCATTGCCGGCGACCGGCCTACCAACGGCATCCCCTCACCGGCATCATCGATGTCAAGTGCGGGTCGCTTCTTGGGTTCCTCGAGCGCACGCTGCACAATGTTGGTGAGTTCCTTCAGATCGAAGGGTTTCGGCAGATACTCGTAGGCTCCCTTTTCCGACGCCTTGATCGCGGTCATGAACGTGTTCTGCGCACTCATCACCAGGACTGGCAGCTCCGGCCGCATTTTTTTCATGCGCGGCAGAACATCGAAGATGTTTTCGTCCGGCATGACAACATCGGTGATCACAAGATCGCCGTCTCCGGAAGACACCCACCGCCAGAGCGTGGAGGCATTCGACGTCAGGCGGACCGTGTAACCGGCCCGCGAAAGCGCCTGGTTGAGCACGGTGCGAATAGCCGCGTCATCATCTGCAACAAGGATCGTACCTGTCGGCATCGTTATTCAGTTCCCTCGCTCGCCGTGTCGGTATCCGGTGTTGTGTCACCGGCATACGCAGGCATTAGGATGCGAAAAATGGTGCGCTCACGCTGGCTGTCACACTCGATGACACCACCATGATCGCCGATAATCTTTGCCACGAGTGCCAGACCGAGCCCGGACCCGTTGGTTTTCGTCGTGATGAATGGCTCGAACAGATGCGGCAACAGGTCGTCGGGAACGCCCGGGCCGTTGTCCTGCACGCAGAATTCGAGCGGAAGACTCACACGTTGCTCGGTTCCGGGCACCGAGAGGCGGACACCCGGACGGAACGCGGTTGAAATCCGGATCTCGCCATCAGGATCATCACCGATCGCCTCGCTGGCATTCTTCACCAGGTTGAGAAACACCTGTATGAGCTGATCCTTGTTGGCGAAGACCGGCGGCAAGGACGGGTCGTAGATCTCCACGATGCGCTTGTTGCGCGCGAAGCCGTTGTCGGAAAGGCTCTTGACCCGGTCCAGCACCACGTGGATGTTGACCGGCTCCCGCTCGATCGGTCTTTCGTCGGAAAAGACTTCCATGCGATCGACGAGTTTCACGATCCGGTCCGTCTCGTCCATGATGAGCCGGGTCAGAGAGCGGTCATCATCGACGACCGATTGCTCAAGCAACTGCGCAGCGCCGCGTATGCCGGACAGCGGGTTCTTGATTTCATGCGCCAGCATCGCCGCAAGACCCGTTACCGTCCGCGCCGCTCCGCGTGAGGTCAGCTGACGGTCGATTTTCTCGGCCATGGTCCGTTCCTGGAACATCAGGACCACGGCGCCCGGCCGGTCCGTCACCGGAGCGGCATTGATATCCACCATCTTCGGAGCGCCGATCCGCGGCGATCCGATATCAACCTTGTACTCGTTGACCGGAGCGGCGCGTTCTCGAACCTGCTCGATCAAGGTCAGCAACGGGCTGCCGAAGGGAACGAAGTCGCTGATCGGATGCCTGCGCAGCACCGAGGCACTGGAGCGCATGAAGATCTCGGCGGCCATGTTCGCCGATTCGATCACACCGTCCGGTGCAACCAGAAGAACCGGGTGCGGAAGCGTGTCCAGGATGGTCGGGCCATCACTCGCGAGCATGGCTATACGGCCTGTTTCGACAGTCACTTCGCTCACGCGGCTATCCGTTCGTTGGAAGTTGAGAACCAGTCCATGACCAAACGCAGAACTTCTGAAGGAGAACTGGATGTCATGAGTGTTTTTCTCTCATGTGAAGGTATGTCTGCTCCGCGAGCGACGGCGTCATCGAGATACCAGCCCAGGTGCTTTCGCGCGATCCGGACACCGGCAAACTCCCCGTAGCGGCTTAGGATATCCTCGTAATGGCCTGCGACCAGATCTGCGAGTTCACGCCCGATAGGGGCTTCAAGCCGTTCACCGGTTGCAAGATAGTGTCCGATGTGACCGGGCAACCAGGGCCGGCCATAGGCACCGCGGCCAATCATGATCCCGTCAGAACCGCTCACTGAAAGCATGGTTTGCGCATCTTCAATGGATTTGCAGTCACCATTTGAAACCAGCGGGATGGAAACGGCGTCCTTCACACTCCGAATCGCTTGCCAGTCTGCTGCCCCTTTGTAGAACTGGCAGCGCGTCCTGCCGTGGACCGTAACGAGTTGGACGCCAGCATTCTCTGCCCTCGCCGCCAGATCGGCCGCGTTCAGCGACCTGTCGTCCCAGCCGAGCCGCATCTTGACCGTAACGGGTATATCGACTGCGGCAACCGTTGCATCAATCAGGGTCAGGGCGTGATCGAGGTCCCGCATCAATGCAGAGCCCGAATAGCCGGATGTGACCTTTTTTGCCGGGCACCCCATGTTGATATCGATTACATCAGCACCGAGGCCGGCAATCACCTTCGCCGCCTCGCCCATCCAGCGCGCTTCCCTGCCGGCCAGTTGGACCACATGCAGCCCCTTGTCCTGGGCTTCGGCTCGCATCTGCGTTTCCGCGTCCCCTTTCACGAAGGTTTCGCTTGCAACCATTTCACTGACAACCATGCCGGCGCCGAATCGAGCAGCAAGCCTGCGAAACGGCAAATCGGTAACACCCGACATGGGAGCCAGGACGGCCCTGTTGGAAAGTGTATGCGGTCCTATGGAAAGAGAGTTCGAAGCTATCGACACACAGTTCTCTTTTCTGCTCATTACCTGTGCAAAACGCTAATTGCCTATATTGTAGCCAATTTGCGCATCGCAACAAGTCTAAATTTGCGTATTGATCAGGTTCATCGTTAATGGCGGTCAGCGATTTTCGCCTCAATTGCCTTCGAGGAGACCACAATGAAGAAAACGGCCGCCGCATTGATCGTCGCGGCAGGACGTGGAACACGCCTATCGGACCCGGACAATCGTGAGCCCAAGCAATACAAACATGTCGCCGGACGTCCGATCCTGTCTCATACACTGGACGCCTTTCTGAATCATCCTCGAATCGCAAAAATCGTGACAGTGATACACGCAGACGACGCAAGTCTTTACGACGCAGCCGTCGATGCGACGCATTTTGGCGCAAATGGCAAGGAACTTCTGACGGCAATCGGCGGCGACACCCGCCAGCAATCCGTGCTCGCAGGTTTGAAGGCACTTGCGATCACCGGCTGCGATTTCGTGCTCATTCACGACGCGGCGCGGCCTTTTGTTTCCGAGCCGGTGATCGATGGCAGTATCGCTAAACTGGACGAAGGAGCAGAGGGCGTGCTTGCAGCCGTGCCCGTTGTCGACACGCTGAAACGGAGCGAGGAAGCAGGCAGGCAACTGCGGACGATCGATCGCACCGGCCTCTGGGCTGCACAAACGCCGCAGGCTTTCCCGTTCGAACCGATCCTGAAAGCACATCTGAAAGCCGCGGACGCCGGTCGGCATGATTTTACCGACGATACCGGTCTGGCCGAATGGGCAGGCATGACGGTAGAGTTGAGCCACGGCGATCCTGCCAATTTCAAGATCACGACACGGCAGGATCTCGCGCGAGCCGAAACACAGGTGAAACAGGTCCCGATGACACAAGAAGACCAGACCCGTCCCCGTTTGTCGGAACTGTCAGACGTTCGAACCGGCATCGGATACGATGTTCACGCGTTTGAACCTGGTGAGACCGTCATTCTGGGCGGGCTGGACATCCCTCACAACATGAAACTGAAGGGCCATTCCGATGCGGATGTCGTGTTGCATGCGATCACCGATGCCACGCTCGGAGCGATCGGGGACGGCGATATCGGCAGTCACTTTCCTCCAAGCGATCCGGAGTGGAAAGGCGCATCTTCAGACAAGTTTCAGCATGATGCCATTGAGCGGCTGACACAGCTTGGAGGCCGGCTTGCTCATATCGACGTCACCATCGTCTGTGAAGAACCCAAGATCGGTCCGCATCGGCAAGACATCAGACAAAGACTGGCCCAAATCTGCGATATGCCGGTCGAGCGCGTTTCCGTTAAGGCGACGACATCCGAGCGGCTTGGTTTTACCGGACGCAAGGAAGGCATCGCCGCGCTCGCAAGCGTGACGGTTCGGTTGCCGTTTGCAAAGAACGAGTGAAATGACAATGAATGAGAGACACCTGGAAAGCCTTGATGACCTCGCTCCCCTCGTTCAAGACGTTCTGGAAGAACTGAAGGCCCAGGGCAAAATGATTGCAACGGCGGAATCTTGCACAGGCGGGCTGATTTGCGCGGCCCTGACGGAAATTGCAGGCTCGTCCGCCGCCGTGGATCGGGGGTTTGTGACTTACTCAAACGAGGCGAAAACGGAGCTCGTCGGGGTTCCGGAAAATCTGATCACGAGCTGGGGTGCCGTCAGCAAGGAAGTGGCGGTCGCAATGGCGGAAGGTGCCCTGGAACGCTCGAATGCCGACATAACAGTTTCGGTGACTGGCATTGCCGGACCCGGCGGCGGTTCGGAATTCAAGCCTGTCGGCACCGTTCACATCGCGGTCGCCTCGGCCGGTGAACCGACACAGCACTTTCATTGCTGGTTCGCGGATAATGGCCGCCGATCCATTCGGCTGGAGACCGTAAAAACTGCCCTTGCGTCAGTTCTAAATGCATTGAGAACTGCAAAATCTCATTAACGATCGAAAGTGTTCGCGCTGGCGTTGTAGCGCAAATCCCCATATGACTCATTTTGGGTTGAACATCGATTGCTTTCACGAATGATTTCACGTCTCGCGATATTTCTCGCCGCAATATGCGCGGCCACAGCCGTTCAGGCGGACTCGCTTCCCAAACCAGGGGATTTCTACCTGATATCAAGAGATCAGGCGGGCAAATTCCTTGGCAGTCACAAGCTGTTCAAGCACGCGAGCGCAGACATGAAGCATGTCACCTATTGTGGAAATGAATATTTCGTGCGTGACAGTTCTGTTGCCTGGACGGAGCTTCAAGCGGAGTTCGGCCACGTCGTCCATGTGGAATTCAACTTCGGTAAGGGTTGGCGTCCGATATGCGCCAATCCTGAGCGCGAAGTCACGCTCGCGGATATTGGCATCTCCCTGGATGCACGCGAGGTCCTGGCCGGCGCGTCCACGGAACCCTCAACCGCCAAGCGGCTGGCGACGATCGGCGCCATGTTCCGCACAAGCGTCTTCGAAGAATCCAACAGCGGCCTCGGCATGTAACCGCTCTTTTGCTCAAAAAAGTCCGGTGAATCTTTGTCCCGGCACCCTTTTTACGAGCATCTAAATATTTAATAAAACGCCTGCACGGCTTTCAATCTGATGTAGAAACTCGCCCTCTACCCTGCGAACAAACACTTAAAATTTCGCTCGACCAACCGACATGCAAGCGGCTTCGCAGCAGGGATAACGGACAATGCAATTTCAGAAAATTCTTCTCACGATTGGCTTTCTCCTGATTTCATCAACACATGCCGGCGCGCAGGGCGAAATCCCGAGAATTGGCGACACCTACATCATTTCCAGGGATGATGGCCGAAATTTTCGCGGGTCGCACCGGATCTACAACAGACCGTCGGACGGTCTCGTCGAGGTCGAATATTGCAACCGTTCATACTGGGTGCGGTATGCAACGGTTGCCTGGACCCAGCTTGAGGTGGAAAACAATTACAAGGTGCGGGTCGAATTCAACTGGGGCAAAGGCTGGCGGCCGATTTGCGACCATCCGGAAGAACAGGTGACGCTTGAGGGTCTTGGCATTTCCGATGATCCGAGGGTGATCGTGCAAAATGGCGGCACCTCCATCGACAAGGCCAACCGGTTCGCCGCAATCCGGGATGCTTTCATGTCGCAGGGCAAGGATAAGGCGGCCAAATCGTTTCACGACGAATGAATCGAATCGTAACCAATACGGTAACGGATAGGTAAACAAGATCGCTTAAGATAAATGCGTGGGGGCGAACCTTTGCTCGGGAGAGGAGCACACGCATGAAGCGCTCTTTTGCATGTCTGACAGTATCGGCGCTGACGGTTGTCTGCAGCGCAACGGCAGCGTTCGCCCAGAGCGATTTCTACATCCGGTCGCAATACTCCAACGGAAAATTCACCGGCTTCCATGAAATCCTGATCGAACCGAAGAAGGGCTACCACCAGGCCAGCTATTGCAATCGTGTCTTCTGGGTTTCTTCCGGTACGGTCGTCTGGACCGAGGAACAGAACGCGGCTGGACGTACCCTTGTCCTTGAAGAAAATGATGGCAAAAGCCGGACCATTGTCTGCAAGGACAATGATGCCTTCGCAACACTCGAAGACCTCGGATTGTCAAAAAGGGAAGTTGCGAAGATCCGCCAGGAAAACGAACCGCTCGACATGAAGTCAAGCCGCCTGAGGACCATCCGGGACGCCTTCAAGCAATACAAATAACGCAGGCCGGTTATCCGCTTCAAACGCCGTAGACTTCGTCCGCACGCGCTTCGAACGCGCTTGAGAATTTCCGGAAAGCCTTGTCGAACATCACCCCCATGAGTGAGCCGAGCGTGCGGCTCTTGAACTCGTAGGTGATGAAGAAACCGACATTGCAGACCCCTTCCCCTGCCTCTTCGAACGTCCATTTGTTCTCAAGATGCTTGAAGGGACCGTCCAGATATTCAACCAGGATGGTCTGATCCTCCGGTCGCAACTCGACGCGGCTCGTGAACGTTTCCTTGAACAGCTTGTAGGCCACGGTCATGTCGGCGACGAGCACTGTCCGGCCGCCCTCCAGCTGCTTCTTGCCGCGAACATGAAGGTCCTGGCAAAGCGGTACGAACTGAGGATATTTTTCCACGTCCGCGACAAGACGGAACATGTCGTCCGCCTTGTGTTTGACTTTGTGCGTTGAAGAAAAACTTGGCATTCAGCGTTTCGGCGTCCGTTTAATGACCAAGTTTGGCTTTACGCGCTGCACGCAGGTCCGCAAAGTCTTCACCCGCATGATGGGAAGACCGCGTGAGCGGACTTGCAGAGACCTTCAGGAAACCCTTCGCATAGGCGATGCGTTCATAACCCTTGAACTCCTCAGGCGTCACGAAAGACATCACCGGATGGTGTTTCTTCGAAGGTTGCAGGTACTGGCCCACGGTCAGAAAATCCACATCTGCTGCCCGGAGGTCGTCCATGAGCTGCAGCACCTCGTTGCGAACCTCTCCGAGCCCAACCATGATGCCGGACTTGGTGAACATTTCCGCGTCAAGTTCCTTTGCCTTCTGCAAAAGGCGAATGGAATGAAAGTAGCGGGCACCGGGCCTGACTTTGAGATACTTGGAAGGCACGGTTTCCAGGTTGTGATTGAACACGTCCGGCTTTGCTTCGACCACAATCTCCAATGCGCCGTCTTTCCTGAGAAAGTCTGGTGTCAGAACCTCCACAGTCGTCGTCGGAGAGGTTTTGCGGATTGCCGAGATTACATCGGCAAAATGCCGGGCGCCGCCATCGTCGAGATCGTCACGGTCCACGGAGGTGATGACGACATGTTCCAGACCCATGGTGGCAACCGCATCTGCGACGCCCTGCGGCTCCTTCGGATCGACCGGTCCCGGCATCCCCGTTCTGACATTGCAGAACGCGCATGCGCGCGTGCAGGTATCGCCCAGGATCATGAAGCTGGCGTGTTTCTTCGACCAGCATTCGCCAATATTCGGGCAACCGGCCTCTTCGCAGACAGTGACCAGATTGTTCTCTCGGACGACATTCTGGGTCTCACGGTAGACAGGCGATGTCGGTGCCTTCACGCGGATCCATTTCGGCTTGCGTTGCACCGGGTTGTCCGGACGGTGTTCCTTTTCCGGATGGCGCGGGCGCACATCGGATTTCTGCTGCGGGCGATTGAGCGTATCTACGATCGTAACCATGGCACCTAAGTGTCGTTATTCCTATGAAAGGTCAAGGCATATCGGCGCTGCGCCAGCTATGTCCTGAGCGCGGGTCTTAGCAATTCTGAAAATCTCTGGCGCGCCGTTTCCGACAACGGCAGGGACTTTCGCGTGGCTTCGTTCATCTGGACAATCACAGTCACCGCATGAGCAACGGGCCTTCCATCCTGGTAAACACGTTGAACGAGCTTGAAGGAACTGCTGCCGATTTCCTTCACCGCCGTACCGATCTGCACCTCACCGGGCCAGTTGACCTCGGACAGAAAGTCGAGCTCGAGCCTGGCAATGACAAAAGATGCGCCCTCGCACATCAACTCGTCGCCAAAAAGCAGTTCAACCCTGCCCGTTTCGAGAAAGGTATTGAAAACCGCATTGTTGATATGCCCCTGACGGTCGGTGTCCGCATACCGCAGCTTGTCTGTCGTGATCAATGGAAAGACATTTATTCCCGGTTCGGTATTGTCGCCCGAGGACCGCGGCGGCTTGTCTGAAACCACGTAAATATAGGCCGGGAGGTCTCCGCGTTCCGTGCGCACGAGGGTTTCGATCCGCTCGTAGCCCTCACCCTCGAAGGCGTCCAGCCGATCCCAGTGTTCGATCAGCTCGGAAGACTCGAAAACGAGCACCTCGATCGTCTGGCCCTCGGGATCGAGTACGAGACCCGGAAAACCGAGGGCAGCTCCCCAACCCGTCTGCACGAGACGGCCTCGCACGCTTCCCTCGCTCCAGCGGCCCGGAATGTCGGCGAGCTGCCCATGGTTGGCACGGCCTGGTGAGAGCGTCCCATACGTGGCCAGCCTGAAGTCCGGAGTTTCCGGCTCTCGTTCTGTCAATTGCTCATGCTCCCCGTCCACCTGTCTCCTCCCATGGCAAGTTCCGAACGCGTGCCGAACAATGTGGCCTGCCGGAACAGGGAGGCAGGAAACAGACTGTCCGCGCCTGAATAGTTCCGCAACCCGTCAAAACTGCGGGCCCCGGAGACGGTCAGACAAACAGGCAGGCCCTCATCGCAGCAGCCACACGTGGACACGTCACTTGAAAACCTTCTTCCAGACAAACAGGAACAGGATCGCACCGACGATCGCGACAATCAGCCGGTCGATGACACCTCCCGCCAGGTTCAGATTGAGGATCGACGCCAGTTCTCCTCCCAGGAGTGCACCGATCAGGCCGACGACAAGGCTGCCGAGAAACCCTCCCCGGCTGTTGAGAACGCGGTGGGCAACCGCACCTGCGATCAGACCTATAATGGCGGAAATTATGAGCCCCATACCTGTTCCCTTTCAAACAAAGAAACGCAGAGCCCGGAACATCCGATCAAGGACTCAGGCCAGGATCCGCGCGATCAGCACGACGACGACAGCTCCGATGGCCGCCACGAGTATTTCGTTGAGATAGGGATTTCCAAGGTCGATGTTAATCCCGAAAAACTTGAAGATGAACCCACCGACGAAAGCGCCGATGATCCCGGTCAGCAGATACCGTATCAAGCCACCGCCACCGACCAGGACACTGGCAAGCCAGCCGGCGATAATACCGATCGCAATCCAGATCAGAATTGATTTTGTATCCATGACAACCCTCCCACGTCAGTCATTCGCCCCGGCTCCGTGCTCCGCCCGGTTCAGAACCTCAGTGTAGCTGAACCTTGTGGTATCACAACTTACCGAAACGACATCAACGGCATGGCCTTTGAAGAAACGCTCCGGCTTGGGAAACTCCAGACCAAAAACGATCCCCTCGTGCAGGACGCACTTGGCTGAAAACTGTCGCGAGGCGGTCTCAAGCCTGACATTTATGTAGTGCGTGCCTCCGCGGAACGGGTCGTCAAGCAGCGCGTTCTCATGAGCCCGATAGTAGCGGAAACAGGGAATGCGTCCGTCCGACTGTCTCTCGATGAAGTATCGTTGCAAGAGCTGCCGGCGCGCGCGCTCTGCGTTCTCCGGCGGGAGCCAGCCGATGGCCGCATCGAGTGTCTTGGCCTCGTGCGGCCTGAGGGACCAGCTCCCTTCCTGACAGACAAACCTCAACCCATCCAGAAGATACGCAAACACCTTGGAGCCTCCGCCCGGCGTTGTGCCCCGCGGCCGTTACGGGACCACCACATCGCCGAGTTACATGTTCAGAACACGTCCATAGGCGTCGAGCACCGATTCTTTCATCATTTCCGAAAGCGTCGGATGCGGGAACACCGTATGCATCAGGTCCTCTTCCGTCGTCTCCAGGTTCATGGCGACAACATAGCCCTGGATAAGCTCGGTGACCTCGGCCCCAACCATGTGGGCTCCCAGCAGCTGTCCCGTCTTCGCATCGAAGATGGTCTTGATAAGACCATCCGGTTCGCCGAGTGCTATCGCCTTGCCGTTTCCGATGAACGGGAAGCGCCCGACCTTGATGTCGTAACCGGCTTCCTTGGCCTTGGGTTCTGTCAAACCGACAGATGCGACCTGAGGATGGCAGTAGGTGCAGCCGGGGATCATCGACTTGTCCATGGCATGCACGTCTTTGCCGGCTATCTTTTCAACGCAGATCACGCCTTCATGTTCGGCTTTGTGAGCGAGCATTGGCGGACCGGCGACATCGCCGATGGCATAGATACCTGGAACACTGGTGCGTCCGTAACCGTCGATCACGACACAGCCACGGTCGGTTTTGACGCCGAGTTCCTCAAGACCGAGTTTTTCGATGTTGCCCACGACACCGACAGCCGAGATCAGTTTCTCTGCAGTCAGGTCCTGTTTCTTGCCGTCTTTTGTTTCCACGGTCGCGGTAACGCCTTTGGCGCTTTTCTTGACTTGCGAAACCTTGGCCTCAAGCAGGAACTTGATGCCCTGTTTCTCCATCTGCTTCTTGGCAAGCCCGGAAATCTCGGGATCCTCGACCGGCATGATGGTTGGCATCATTTCGATGACCGTCACATCCGCGCCCATGGTCTTGTAGAACGATGCGAACTCGATGCCGATCGCGCCAGATCCCATCACGATCAGGGATTTTGGCATCGTCGGCGGCACCATGGCCTCGAAATAGGTCCAGATGTCCTTGCCGTCCGGCTCGATGCCCGGAATGACACGCGGACGCGCACCGGTCGCCACAATGATGTGCTTGGCCTTGTAAACGCCTTCACCCTTGGTGCCCTTCGGGGCGGGGTGCTGGGGTTCCATAGCCTTCTTGGAGGTCTTTGACACGGTGACTTCACCGGCCTTGGTCACCTTGCCTTCGCCCCAGATGATATCGACCTTGTTCTTCTTCATCAGAAAGCCGACGCCACCGGCAAGCTGCCCGGAAACGCCGCGGGATCGATTGACCACCGCTGCCGGATCGAAGGAGATCTTCTCGGCGGACAGGCCATAGTCCTTGGCGTGCTGCATGTAATGGTAGATCTCGGCAGACCGCAGAAGCGCCTTGGTCGGAATGCAGCCCCAGTTGAGGCAGATGCCCCCCATGTGCTCGCGCTCGACGATCGCGGTCTTGAAACCGAGCTGCGCGGCACGAATTGCAGTTACATAACCACCCGGCCCGGAGCCGATGATGATCACATCGTAGTTGGTATCAGCCATGGTGTTCTTCCCCGGCGAAAGAAATCATCGTTCAGATACGGCGCGGCATCAGTACCGCGCCGCAGAGCATGCGTCAGACCAGCATGCTCATCGGGTTTTCGATGTAGCCCCTGAAGGCACCCAGCAACTCAGCACCCAGAGCACCGTCAACGCAGCGGTGGTCCGTGGAGAGCGTGACCGTCATGACCGTGGCAATCGCCACCGCGTCGTTCTTGACGACAGCGCGCTTCTCGCCGGCCCCGACCGCAAGGATCGTCGCGTGCGGCGGGTTCACCACCGCCGAGAAGTCCTTGACGCCCATCATGCCCATGTTGGAAACGGCCGTGGTGCCGCCCTGGTACTCTTCCGGCTTGAGCTTGCGTTCTTTTGCCCGTTTGCCCAGATCCTTCATCTCGTTGGAGATAACCGACAGGGGTTTTTCTTCCGCGCGCCGGATGATCGGAGTGATCAGACCGCCCGGGATCGAAACGGCGACGCCGACATCTGCATGCTTGTGCATGACCATGTTTTCGTCCGTCCACGAGACGTTTGCATCCGGGACATCGCGCAATGCCAGTGCGAGCGCCTTGATGGTCATGTCATTCACCGACAGCTTGTAGGCAGGCTTGCCGTCCTTGTCGGTTGCAGCAGCGCCATTGAGCTGAGCCCGGAGCGCCAGAAGCGCGTCGAGTTCACAATCCACCGACACGTAGAAATGCGGGATTGTCTGCTTAGATTCCGTCAGACGTTTAGCGATGGTCTTGCGCATGCCGTCATGCGGCACCAGTTCATAGGATTCGTCGTCGAAGAGCTTGAGAACCTGGTCGGCTGACGGACCCGCTGCAGGTGCCGGCGCAGACGCGGCGGCCTTGGGTGTTTCGGCTGCCGGAGCGGCCTTGCCGGTTCCAGCCGCTATGGCAGCTTCAATGTCGCGCTTGACGATCCGGCCGTGCGGACCGGTACCTGCGAGCGCGGCGAGATCGAGGCTGTTCAGCTTGGCAAGACGGCGCGCCAGCGGCGATGCAAAGATGCGAGAACCGTCGTTGGCCACGGGTGCCGGACCCGCAGGTGCAGGTGCTGCCGGAGCAGGCGCTGCAGCAGCAGGAGTTTCAGCCGGTGCAGCCGCTGCGGCAGGTGCAGGACTTGCAGCGGCCGTATCGATGGATCCGGCATCTTCGCCGTCTTCCAAAAGCACGGCGATCAGTTCGTTGACCTTGACCCCGGCGGTTCCTTCGGGAACCACGATCTTGCCGACGGTTCCCTCGTCCACTGCCTCGACTTCCATCGTGGCCTTGTCGGTCTCGATTTCCGCGATGACATCGCCGGCGGAAACCTGGTCGCCTTCCTTGACCAGCCATTTGGCCAGGTTGCCCTCTTCCATGGTCGGAGAGAGGGCCGGCATGGTGATATTGATTGGCATGTCCGTCTCCCTCGCCTCAGGCTGTATAGGTCACGGCCTTGACCGCTTCGATGACTTCCGGAACGCTCGGCAATGCAAGCTTTTCAAGATTTGCCGCATAAGGCATCGGAACGTCCTTGCCGGTCACGCGCAGGATCGGCGCGTCCAGGTAGTCGAACGCCTGTTCCTGGACCTGATAAGCGATCTCCGACGATACCGAGCACATCGGGAAAGCTTCCTCGATCGTGACGATCCGGCCCGTCTTTCTGACGGAAGCAAGCACTGTTTCGATGTCGAGCGGACGGATTGTGCGCAAGTTGATGACTTCCGCGGAAATACCCAGCCCGGCAAGTTCGTCGGCGGCTTGCAACGTGTAGGTCATGCCGATGCCCCAGGAGACCAGCGTGACGTCGGTGCCACCGCGTTCGACCTTCGCCTTGCCGATCGGCAGCACGAAGTCGTCCACGTCCGGGATCTCGAACGAATGTCCGTAAAGGATCTCGTTCTCCAGGAATATGACCGGATTGGGGTCACGAATGGCCGCCTTCAGAAGCCCTTTCGCGTCCGCTGCCGAATAGGGCTGGACAACTTTCAGGCCCGGCACGTGTGCATACCAGGACGCATAATCCTGCGAGTGCTGCGCGCCGACGCGGGCTGCGGCTCCGTTTGGACCGCGGAACACAATCGGAGCACCCATCTGTCCGCCGGACATGTAGAGCGTTTTCGCAGCCGAATTGATGATCTGGTCGATCGCCTGCATGGCAAAGTTGAATGTCATGAATTCCACGATCGGCTTCAGTCCCGCCATCGCGGCACCAACGCCCAGACCGGTGAAGCCGTGTTCGGTGATCGGTGTGTCGATCACGCGTTTTGCGCTGAATTCATCAAGCAAACCCTGCGTGATCTTGTAGGCACCCTGATACTCGGCGACTTCCTCACCCATGACGAAGACATCACCATCGCGGCGCATTTCCTCGGCCATCGCATCGCGCAGTGCTTCGCGGACCGTCGAACTTTTCATGGCCGTTCCTGCCGGAATCTCCGGATCATCGGCAGGCTCGGAAACAACCGGAGCGGCCGGCGCTGCCGGTGCACTGGGCGCTTCGGCAGCCGCCGGAGCAGGTGCTGCGGCAGCAGGCGCGGCGGCTGACGTATCTATCGCACTTGCATCTTCGCCTTCGCCGAGAAGAACGGCAATCTTCTCGTTGACCTTGACGTTGTCTGTCCCTTCCGGGACCAGGATCTTGCCAAGCGTGCCCTCATCGACCGCCTCGACTTCCATCGTGGCCTTGTCAGTTTCAATCTCGGCGATCACGTCGCCTGCGGTCACCGTGTCGCCCTCGGCCTTCAGCCATTTGGCGAGCTTGCCCTCTTCCATCGTCGGCGAGAGCGCCGGCATCAAAATATCAATCGGCATATTGTCCCCCGGCCTTAGAGCAGAATGTCGGTGTAGAGCTCGGATGCATCCGGCTCCGGATCGTTCTGAGCGAATTCGGCGGCCTCTGCGACCCGTGCGCGCACATCCTTGTCGATGGCCTTCAGATCATCTTCCGACGCCCATTTCTTCTCGATCAGACGCGCCCGGACCTGTTCGATCGGGTCGTGCTCTGTCCGCATCTTCTGGACTTCGTCCTTGGAGCGATATTTCGCCGGGTCCGACATCGAATGACCACGGTAGCGGTACGTGATCATTTCGAGAATGTAAGGACCCTTGCCTTCGCGGCACCAGCCAAGCGCTTTTTCAGACGCGGCCTTGACCGCACGCACGTCCATGCCATCGACCTGCTCACCCGGAATGCCGAAGGACGCACCACGTTGCGACAGATCGGTGGTCGCGGACGCACGCGAGACGCTCGTGCCCATGCCGTACTTGTTGTTCTCGATCACGTAGACAACCGGGAGCTTCCAAAGCTCCGCCATGTTGAAGCTTTCGTAGACCTGACCCTGATTGGACGCGCCATCACCAAAGAAGGCCATGGAAACATTGCCATTTTCGCGATACTGGTTCGCAAATCCAAGACCGGTGCCAAGCGACACCTGAGCCCCCACGATGCCGTGCCCGCCGTAGAAGTGCTTTTCCTTGGAGAACATGTGCATGGAACCGCCCTTGCCCTTTGACAGGCCGCCGCGGCGTCCGGTGAGCTCGGCCATGACAGCACCCGGATCGAGATCCATTGCCAGCATATGGCCGTGGTCGCGATAGCCGGTGATCATCTGATCGCCGTCCCTTTTGGCCATCTGCATACCAACGACGACAGCTTCCTGCCCGATATACAAATGACAAAATCCGCCAATGAGGCCCATGCCGTATAATTGTCCGGCTTTTTCCTCAAATCGGCGGATCAGAAGCATTTCGCGGTAAGCGTGGAGTTCATCGTCCTTGTCGAACTCGGCGATCGCAGGTTTCGCTTTCTTGGCGGTGCTGCGGGTCCGGCTGGCGCTCTTGGAGCGAGCGGAAGTGGTCTTTGATGCTGTGGCCATAACCCTCTTCTCGGCGTGACGTTTCCCCTAAGACAGGTAGCTGCAACTTATCCTGTTGCACATGTCAATCCAATCATATTTAGCGGGGGATATGAAGCGATTTAAACCGCTGCTTTCATTAATTAATTTTTATTTTAACTGAAAGTTTGTTAACATGTAAAAATGAACTGAATATCAGTTCACTTCGTAACGGCGCCCTGGACGCAGAACGACCAGTTCGTTCGTATGGACCAGATTGAGGTTCAGTCGCGCACGTTCGTCGAGCATATCCGGGTCGAGACTCTCCGGACGAAGCAGACTGACCCGTGCAACCAGGTCTTCCCGCTCGGCAGTCAGCTCTTCCAGGTCCGTTTCCAGTTCCGAAACACGGCTTTCGATCATGGCTCGCCCGACCATTCCAAGTTCGCCGCTCATGGCATGAAACCCGAAATATCCGAGGGCTGCAATCGCAATTGCAGGCGTAATGAGACGGCGGAGGAAGGATTGTTTACGCTGACGTGTCGCTGCTCGGGGCACTCTTGAGGACCTTGACGCTGTACTGATGGCCGCTTGGTTTCATCACTATGGGAGGTTAGGTTTAATAGAGTCTTGAGATTGCTATTCAAATGCGTCCAAATTTGCGGGTAGTCCGGAGAAACCGAATGGACCCCTTTGAAAGTGAACGCGAAGCGATGGTGCGCGAACAATTGGAGCGCCGCGGCCTCGCAAACCCGCGTGTACTTGATGCGATACGCGCGGTTCCACGGCACCTGTTCGTGAAGAACAGTCTGCTGAAGCACGCCTACGCGGACAGACCTCTGACCATCGGCCACTACCAGACAATTTCTCAGCCCTATGTCGTCGCGCTGATGTGCGACAGGCTCAAGCTAGAAGAAACCGACAGGGTCCTCGAAATCGGGACCGGTTCCGGTTATGCCGCGGCCGTGCTTGCGCAACTCTGCGAGCGCGTGGTTACCGTGGAGCGCATTCCCGAACTTGCAAAAAGGGCTCGGGAAACACTGGCAAAAGTTGATTGCCGCAATGTCACGGTGCATTGCTCAGACGGAACGCTGGGCCGTCCCGAAGAAGCCCCATTCGATGCAATTCTTGTGTCGGCCGCAGCCCCCGCAGTCCCAGAGACCTACAAACAGCAGTTGTGCGTTGGCGGACGGCTCGTCATCCCGGCTGGCAGATCCAGATCGTCCCAGTCCCTTTACCGGGTCAGAAAGAAATCCGACAGCGAGTTTGCCGTGGAGGATCTCGGCGGTGTCGCTTTCGTACCGCTGATCGGTGAGAAAGGCTGGCAAAACGGATGACAATCGTGAAGTGCTTTTGCCACCGCTACAAGGATCCGGTCTTTCCAAAGTCACGATTTTTCGCAAACTTAAGCGTATGCGATAACGTGCATTTGGCGGCATTTGCCGAACGATCACTCGCGTATGGATAAATTGATCGATTACAGTTTTTAAGTTCCAAAAATTGACTTTGAAATGCGGAGTTTAGGTGAAAGCCAGTGCTTAGTAGGTCCCTGAAACGATAAGTTTAGCGAGTTCTTCCGGTCTCATCTCCGCTAGTTGACCTAAACGCTCTTTCGTCACACCGAGCCCAGTGAGTGTCCCCAAGTAAAGACAAACCAACTGTTCCCGGACGCTGTTATCTTGGTTGTTGAAGACTGCTATCGTCGTCAAGTCCTCCCCAACGACCTTTCCTTCGGCATTCACATTCGGTGTTGTTACTCGACCGATACGGCATTGTGAGTGCTCAACAACCGGAAAAGCTGCTTTGAAAAGCTGAAACCAACTTTCATCAATTTCACGGAATCTGATTTCGTTCAAAACGCCACCGACAAGAGCATCTTCGACCGAAATAACAATCACACTGTTTCTGGAAGAGACATCGAATTTGATCTCAATATCATTCGCAAATCCAAACACTTCCATCGTAGCGTAGTAGATCTCTTCTACTCTCTTATCTTCTATCCAATAGGCAACTCCAAGATCATCTTTGTCGTTTTCAGATGAAAACGAAGGTTGTGTGCACAACGCATTGAATGAAAATAAAATTACCGCAAAAAGAAAAGATCTATTCTTCATCATCGAAAATGATGAAATGAGATTATTTTCCATCGCAAAACTCCCAACACATAAAATAATGCCTATTTGGACCGGAAATTCTAGTAGACTCTCTTTATGCAGCAGCCAGCTTTGCCAGTTTCGTAAGGATCGTCGCGGTGCCCTTGAGGCGCGAGTCGGTCTTTTCCCAATCTCTTGAAAGCACGACGCGCTGGTCAGGACGGATCTTGGCAAGCACGCCCTGCTCTGCAATGTAGGACACAAGACCAGCAGGATTGGCAAACTCGCTGTTGCGAAACCCGATGACCATCCCTTTCGGTCCGGCGTCGACCTTCTCCACGTTCGCCTTGCGGCACAGCCCCTTGATATAGACGATCTTCAGAAGGTGCTGGACTTCCTCCGGCAAAGGCCCGAACCGATCGATCAGTTCCGCACCGAATGCGTCGATCTCCTCGGCCTCGGCAACGTCGCCGAGCCGCCGGTAGAGCTGGAGACGAAGTTGCAGGTCCGCAACGTATTCCTCCGGGATGAGCACCGGCGTTCCGATATTGATCTGCGGCGACCACTGCTCTTCGCCGAAATCCGCGCCGCCATCCTTGAGTTGCGCAACCGCCTCTTCCAGCATTTGCTGATAGAGCTCGAAACCGACTTCCTTGATGTGACCGGACTGTTCCTCTCCGAGCAGGTTCCCTGCCCCTCGGATGTCCAGATCGTGGCTGGCAAGCTGAAAGCCTGCTCCGAGCGTTTCGAGCGACTGCAGTACTTTTAGACGCCGCTCAGCGGTCGCGGTCAGCGTCTTGTTCGCCGACACGGTGAAAAGAGCATAGGCACGCGTTTTCGATCTGCCAACGCGCCCGCGCAACTGGTAAAGCTGGGCAAGCCCGAACATGTCGGAGCGATGAACGATCAGAGTGTTGGCCGTTGGAATGTCGAGACCCGATTCCACGATCGTGGTGGACAGGAGAACATTGTACTTGCCCTCGTAGAACGCGTTCATCACGTCCTCGAGTTCACCCGGTGGCATTTGCCCGTGCGCAACGGCAACCTTCAATTCCGGCACCTGTTCTTCCAGAAACGCCAGCCGCTCTGCAATGTCCGAGAGTCTCGGACAGACATAAAAGCTCTGTCCGCCACGGTAGTGTTCGCGAAGGAGCGCTTCGCGAACCACCAGAGGATCGAACGGAGAAACGAAGGTGCGAACGGCCAGCCTGTCGACGGGTGGCGTCGCGATCAGCGACAACTCGCGCACACCGGTCAGCGCCAACTGCAGCGTACGTGGAATGGGTGTTGCCGACAGGGTCATGACGTGGACGTCTGACTTCAGCTCCTTAAGGCGTTCCTTGTGTTTGACCCCGAAGTGCTGCTCTTCGTCGATGATCAGAAGTCCGAGGTCACGGAACGTGATTGACTTTCCTAGAAGCGCGTGGGTTCCGACGACGATGTCGACAGAGCCGTCGGCGATACCCTTCTTGGTCAGGGTCAGCTGTTTTGCAGGAACGAGCCTGGACGCATGGCCGACATTGATCGGCAGGCCATGAAATCGCTCGGAAAAAGTCTTGTAGTGCTGGCGCGCCAGCAAGGTGGTCGGCACCACGACCGCCACCTGGCGGCCCGACATGGCGGCAATGAAAGCCGCGCGCAGCGCGACTTCCGTCTTGCCGAAGCCAACGTCACCGCAGATCAGGCGATCCATCGGTCGGCCCGAGGACAGATCGTCAAAGACCGCGTCGATCGCCGTCATCTGGTCGTCGGTTTCTTCATACGGGAACCGGGTCGCGAACTCGTCGTAGACCCCTTCCGGTGTCTCAACAACGGGCGCGGTTTTCAATGCCCTTTCGGCGGCGGTCTTGATCAGGCCGTCCGCGATCTCAAGGATACGTTTCTTGAGTTTCGCCTTGCGCGCCTGCCATGCTCCGCCGCCCAACTTGTCCAGCTGCGCTTCCTGGTCCTCCGACCCGTAGCGCGACAGCAGCTCGATATTTTCCACCGGCAGGTAAAGCTTGTCTCCGCCCGCATATTGCAGCTCCAGGCAATCATGCGGTGCACCAACCGCCTCAATGGTTTTCAGTCCGATGAACCGGCCGATACCATGCTCAACGTGAACAACAAGATCGCCTTCGGAAAGCCCGGTTGCCTCGGTGATGACGTTGGCACCCTTGGACTTGCGCCGGGACTTGCGCACAAGCCGGTCGCCGAGAATGTCCTGCTCGCCGACAAAGGCAATATCCTTCAGCTCAAAGCCGTGTTCGATACCAAGCACGCACAATGCAGTCGTCTTGGCGGGGAGCTGGGCTGTTTCCTTGAGCGTTCCGACTTCCTGCACGGCGCCAAGGCCGTGATCGCCCAGGATCTGGCCGAGACGGTCCCGGGACCCGTCGGACCAGCAGGCGATGACCGTTCGTTTACCCGAAGATTGAAGCTCGCGCACATGCGTTGTCAGGGCATCAAAAATATTGACGTCACCGGCGGTGCGTTCCGCTGCAAAACTGCGCCCCTGTTTGCCTCCCAGTTCAATGACTGTCTTTCCGGTTCCAGGCGGAGGTGTAAACGGATCGAGCGTGGCGCTTGCCCGGTCGGCTATGGTGGCAGTCCACTCGCTCTCCGAAAAATAGAGTTTGCCCGGCTCGACCGGCATGTAGGGTACCGTCCCGGCGCTCGTGCCCATCTCCCTTGCGTCCTGGCGCGCGGTGAAGTGCTCGCTGATCTGTTCCAGCCGTTCCCGGACAGCGTCGGCCGCGTTCGCGTCCAGCACAATCGGTGTACCGCCGATATAGTCGAACAGCGTTTCGAGCCGTTCATGGAACAGAGGCAGCCAGTGTTCCATACCGGCATAACGCCGGCCATCACTGATCGATTGATAAAGGACGTCTTCTCGGCTGGTTGCCCCGAACATCGCCAGGTAGGACCGGCGAAACCGCGATATTGCTTCTTCCGACAAGACGACTTCGCTCATCGGCACCAGGTCCAGGCGTTTCAGCTGCTTCGACGTCCGTTGGGTTTCGGCATTGAATGAGCGGATGGATTCGAGCGTGTCGCCGAAAAAGTCCAACCTGACAGGTTCCTCGGAGCCAGGTGCAAAAAGATCAATGATACCGCCACGCACGGCGTACTCGCCGGTTTCCCGAACCGTCGGCGTGCGCGAAAACCCGTTCATTTCCATCCAGTTGGAAATAGCGGTCATATCGACCTGATTTCCCGGCGCCATCGAAAACGTCTGTTCCGCCATGAAACCGCGTTCCGGCATTCGCTGAACGGCAGCGTTGAGCGTCGTCATCAAGACAGTTTTCCGGCCTTCGGGAAGCCCGCGGGCCAACTGCCCGAGCGCCAGGAGCCGCCTTGCGCTGATCGAAGGATTTGGCGAGACGCGATCGTAAGGCAGGCAGTCCCAGGCGGGCAGCTGCAGGATGTCGACGTCAGGTTCGAAAAATGCAAGTGCTTCGCTGACCATTGCCATGCGGGTTGCATCACGCGCCACGAAAACAAGCGCAAGGCCATCGGTGTTGCCCTCAGCAAGCAGCCTGGCAAGTGCGTAGCTTTCCGCGCCATCGGGCACACCGGCCAGCGTTACATTGGCCTGGTCGTTCAGCAGGCTGTCAAACACGGCAATTCTTCCTGTCTTAACTGACGAAACCGGCTGGACCGGCAGACTCGTGATAGGCAATGATCCGGCGGTAGAGCGGCCCATCCCATTCGGGGGGCAAAGGCTTTCTCCCCGTCATCCAGGCATAGAGATCCTGGTCATGCGCGGTCAGAAGATGCTCCAGTTCCAGGAGTTCTTCTTCCAAGAGCCGGTCGATTTCCGCATTTGCAAACCCGCCCAGCAAAAGATCCATTTCCTTCATGCCGCGATGCCAGCAGCGAAACAGGATTCGCTTGCGTCGCGGGTCGCGCCCGGTTTCGGAAGTGTCGCTGGTGCTGCCGGTCGGATCTGACATGAGTGGCCTATCTGGAAACGGGCCTGCGGAGACCGGAGACGGAACGTCTCGACACGGTGCAGGCCCAATATGAATGCGTGACGGTTATATAACGCTGCCGAACAGGATTGTCAGCGCTTTCTCGCTTGCCGAAGCACTAATTTGTTCTCACATTGTTCCTCCTGTTGCACCGATCCTCCGCTTCGTGGCAAAACTGTCAAAGAATTCAATCAAGCGAATGCCTCAAGGCAGAGGTTTCTTCACCCAAGATGCGCCCGCCGGTTCTCGATCCCCTGTTTGCCCCTGTCTCGACACTGCCGGGCATAGGACCCAAGATCGCCAAGCTCGTTTCCGGGCTCGTGGGCGGTCAGCCGGACAGGGATGCAACGGTCTCGGACCTGCTGTTCCACATTCCGCACAACCTCATCGACCGGCGGCACAGACCCGGGATCGCCTATTCGGAAAACGGGGACATTGTCACCCTGGATGTCACGATTGGCCGCCACCAGGCGCCGCCGAGACATTCGAAAGCACCCTACAAGATCCCCGCCTATGACGACACCGGGCAGATCAGCTTCGTGTTTTTCCATCCAAGACGGGACTGGCTGGAGAAGACCTTTCCTGAAGGCGAGCGGCGGATCGTATCGGGCAAGGTCGAGTGGTTCAACGACCGTCCGCAAATGGTTCATCCGGACTATTCGCTCAAACCGGAGGAAGCGGCCCAAATGCCGGCAATTGAGCCGGTCTATCCACTGACGGCAGGCCTCGCCTCCAAGACACTGCAAAAGGCCATGCGCGCGGCGATCGAACGGGTTCCAAAGCTGCCGGAATGGTTGAACCAGCCGCATCTCCAGCAGAACGGCTGGCCGGACTTTTGCGACGCACTGCAGACGCTGCACCTGCCGAAAGAGCGCCAGGATATCGAGCCTCAGTCGCCCTATATGCAGCGCCTCGCCTATGACGAACTGCTGGCCAGCCAGCTCGCGCTGGCAATGGTCCGGGCCAACATGCGCACACTCGGCGGCGTTTCCCGTAAACCGGAAGGAAAATTGCAGAAGGCCGTCATTGACGCCCTGCCCTTCCAACTGACCGGCAGCCAGTCAAACGCCATAAGTGAAATAAACCAGGACCTTGCCGAACCGACCCGCATGCTGCGCCTTCTGCAGGGTGATGTCGGTTCGGGCAAGACGGTGGTAGCGCTTGCAGCACTGGCGCAGGTGATCGAAACCGGCGCGCAAGGCGGCCTCATGGCCCCGACTGAAATTCTCGCGCGTCAGCATTACGCCTCCATGGCCCCGCTGTGCGACGTGACCGGTATCCGCCTTGCCCTGATGACCGGCAAAGACAGCCAGAAGGAGCGGCGCTTGCTGCAGGAAAAGCTGGATGCAGGCGAAATCGACCTTGTCGTCGGAACCCATGCACTTTTTCAGGGCTCGGTGACGTTCAGGAATCTGGGCATGGTTGTCGTCGACGAGCAGCATCGCTTCGGCGTCCACCAGAGGCTCGCCCTGTCGGGCAAGGGCCAGGGTGTCGATGTTCTGGTCATGACGGCGACACCGATCCCGCGCACGCTCGTCCTGACCTGTTTCGGGGACATGGACGTTTCCCGCCTCACCGATAAGCCTGCCGGCCGCAAACCGATCAAGACGGTATCCGTCTCGCTCGACCGTCTGGACGAGATCATCGCCCGCGTCGGTGCGGCCGTTGCGGATGGGCAGAAGGTTTACTGGGTCTGTCCACTGGTTGAGGAATCGGAAAAGATCGATCTCGCCGCGGTGGAAGACCGGCACCGCGTTCTTCAGCACGCCTTGCGCCAGCCTGTATCGCTGGTCCATGGCCGCATGAAAGCAGACGAGAAGGATGCCGCCATGTCCGCCTTCAAGAACGGCGACACGAAGGTTCTTGTCGCCACGACCGTGATCGAAGTCGGTGTCGACGTTCCAGACGCGACCATCATTGTCATTGAACATGCGGAACGGTTCGGCCTCGCGCAGTTGCATCAGCTCCGCGGACGTGTCGGCCGGGGCGACAAGCCGTCTTCCTGTGTCCTGCTCTACAAGGGGCCGCTGGGCGAGACAGCTGGCGCGCGCCTCAACATCATGCGCGAGACCAACGACGGTTTCCTGATCGCGGAAGAAGACCTGAAATTACGTGGCGGCGGAGAAATTCTCGGAACCCGACAGTCCGGCACCCCCGGTTTCCGCATCGCGCGAGCAGACGAGCATGCAGACCTCATGGAAGTGGCGCGGGATGATGCGAAACTCATTCTTGAGACGGATCCGGAGCTGAACTCAGATCGGGGCCAGGCACTCAGGTGCCTGCTTTATCTCTTCGGCAGGGATGCGGCAATCAGATTGCTGAGGGCCGGCTGATCAGGCATCCTCACGTTTTCGGATACGCTCCAGCTTTTCCGGCTCGGCGATCACATCCTCGAGAATTTCGGGGAGCTCCGGACTGACGAGACCTGCCGAAATGACGAGCTTCGCGGCGTCTTCGACCCCCATGGACAACTCGACGATGTCCTCTTTGGGAACAAACAGCAGGAACCCGGATGTCGGGTTCGGTGTCGTCGGAAGGAACACCGAAACCGTACTTGCCTTCTGCCTCAGCCGTTCCGCAACCTCGCCCTTTGTCTCGGTCGAGATGAACACGATCGCCCACAGGCCCTTGCGCGGGTATTCGATTAGCGCGGCCTTGGTGAAGCTGTTGCCGCGCTCATCAAGAACAGTCTCAAAGATTTGCTTCAAGCCACTGTAAACATTGCGTACAAGCGGCATGCGGCCGACGATTCCCTCGCCCGCCGAAATCAGGCTGCGACCGAGGAAATTGGCAGCCAGAAATCCGACGATCGTCAACACGAATATCGCGACGATCAGTCCGAATCCGGGAACGGAGAACGGCAGATATGTCTCCGGATTGTAGATTTTCGGCACAAACGGCTTGACCCAGCCGTCCACCCACTTGATGAAAGTCCAGGTAAGCCAGAGCGTAATGCCGATCGGCCCGGTGATGACCAGTCCGGTCAGGAAATAGTTGCGAAGGCGCGTTGCCGCACCCGGCCTGTGACCTTTGATCGACATGTCTTCTGATCTATGCTTGTTGCGGCTCATAAGTGAAAACGACCGGAATCCTGTTGAGTGCTCGTCTTACAGTGTGATCCACACTACATAATTATCTTTATCGCAGTGCGGTATACTTCGCTCGATTAATTTTTCGGCGATATACCCTAAAATTGCCGATTGCGGAGGCAGGATTGCGACGTTTCACATTCAAACTTCTGGGAACTGGATGTGTCGGTCTGGGCATCATCGGCGCGTTTCTGCCGATCTTGCCGAGCACGATCTTTTTCATCCTGGCTGCCGGATGTTTCGCGCGGTCTTCACCCGCGCTTGAAGCAAAGATCCTGAACCACCCCATTGTCGGTCCACCTGTGATCGCATGGCGAGAGCATGGTGCCATTCCCGTAAAGGCCAAGGCGATCGCAATTACGGGCATGGCAGTCGGGTACAGTTTCTTTTACTGGTCGACCGCTCCCGCCCCCTGGCTGGCTGCAGGCATTGCCGTGATTATTCTCGGATGCGCAACCTATGTCGTCAGCCGTCCATCGGGACCGAAGACAGAATCTTGAGCGCCGCAGTCAATCGTCGGGAATAAGTCTCCTTCCGAGCGCGACCGCTTTTTCCGGAGCGTACCCGAGTTCGTCATAAAACTTCATGACGGCCTCGTTGCCCTGACGAACGAAGAGATTGATCTTGGGGCAGCCAAGCCCAATCAGAAAGTCTTCGCAATGCTCCATAAGCCGCCGTCCCAACCCGGCAGACTGATGCTCAGGGTCGATGCTGAGATAATAGATCGCGCCGCGATGCCCGTCATAGCCTGCCATAACGGAGCCAATCACCTTCTCACCGAGCAACAGGACGAAAAAGCCGCCCTGGGGGTCGCTCAGCTTGCGGTCAATGTCCTTGTCCGGGTCGTTCCATGCCCGCGTAAGCCCGCACGCCTGCCAGAGCGCGATGACGTTCGGCCGATGGCGTTCTTCAAATGGAGCGATGACCGGTGCAGCCTCATCCGTCATCGGTTCATTCCACCGTTACCGATTTGGCCAGATTGCGCGGCTGATCGACATCCGTTCCCATGAATACCGCGGTGTGATACGCAATCAGTTGCACCGGCAACGCGTATATGATGGGCGCAACAATGTCGGACATGTCTGGCATGATTACTGTGTTTTCGGCAGCCCCGCCGCTCTCCTGCGCGCCCTTGGCATCCGTGATCAGGACGATCCTGCCGCCGCGCGCGGCGACTTCCTGCATGTTCGAGACCGTTTTCTCATAGATTGCGTCATAAGGTGCAATCACAAATACCGGCATGTTTTCGTCGATCAGTGCAATCGGGCCATGTTTCAGTTCACCTGCGGCGTAGCCTTCGGCATGAATGTAGGACAGTTCCTTGAGCTTCAACGCCCCTTCAAGCGCAAGCGGGAAATTTGTCGAGCGACCGAGATAAAGAGCATTGTCGGCCTTGGAAAGCGGCTGCGACAATTTTTCGATCTCGGCTTCTCCCGCAAGCGCCTTCAGAGCCAGGCTCGGGACTTCGGTCAACTCTCCGACAAGAGCTTTTTCGCTTTCGGCCGAAAGATATCCGCGCTCCCGTCCCGCCTGGATCGCAAGGGCGGCAAGAACGGCAAGCTGACAGGTGAAGGCCTTGGTTGACGCCACGCCGATCTCCGGTCCGGCAATCGTCGCAAAAACCATGTCGGCTTCGCGCGCAATGGTGCTTTCAGGCACATTCACGACCGCGCCGATCGCCGCACCGTTTTCCCTGCAATATCTGAGTGATGCCAGCGTATCCGCCGTTTCGCCCGACTGTGAAATGAACAGGGCAGCATCCTTGTCACTCACAGGCGTTTCGCGGTAGCGGAATTCACTTGCAATATCGATTTCAACCGGAAGCCGCGCGTATTTTTCGAACCAGTATTTCGAAACGAGACCGGCAAGGTAGGCTGTGCCGCACGCCGAAATGATCAGCCTGGACAAATCCTTGAACCCGAGCCTGTCCGCACCGGGCACATTGGCCGTGTTGCTGGTGTAATCGAAGTAGCGCGACAGGGTGTGACCAAGCACCTCCGGCTGCTCATGGATCTCCTTGGCCATGAAATGCTTGTAGTTGCCCTTCTCCATGAGGCTCGACGTGACGGAGGATCGTGCCTCGGGGCGCTCCACCGGATCATTGTTCAGATCAAAGACCTGCGCACCGGACCGGGTCAGCACTGCCCAGTCACCCTCGTCCAGATAGGTAATCCGGTCGGTAAATGGCGACAGCGCGATGGCATCGGAGCCAAGAAACATCTCGCCTTCGCCGTGACCGATGGCCAGGGGTGATCCTTTGCGCGCACCAATCATGAGATCGTTTTCGCCTCCAAAAAGCATGGCGAGGGCAAACGCACCCTTGAGGCGCGGCAGGGTTTCGGCGACCGCGTCGCGGGGAGACATCCCGTTCGCCATCGCTGCGTCAATCAGATGCGCCACCACCTCGGTATCGGTTTCGGTGGACAGAATCGCACCGTTGGAAATCACCTCGTCGCGCAGCTCCAGGTAATTCTCGATAATGCCATTGTGGACAATTGCAACAGACCCGGCCTGGTGCGGATGAGCGTTGGAAACGGTCGGCGCGCCATGCGTTGCCCATCTGGTGTGGCCGATGCCGGACGAACCTGCCAGGGGCGTTGCATCAAGCGCAGCTTCGAGGTTGCGCAGTTTGCCCTCCGCCCTGCGGCGCACAAGTGCTCCGTCGACCAGGGTGGCAACACCGGCGGAATCGTAGCCGCGGTATTCCAGGCGTTTCAAAGAATCGACTATGCGTGGAGCAGCTTCAATTTTCCCCAGAACGCCAACAATACCGCACATGAAAAACCCCTATCAAAATTTAGAAAAGCCACTCTGCTTTAGACGACGGTGTGCCAATATTTGAAATCAATACGTGTTTCAGAAAATGTCAGGACACATGTCAGGTCGAAGACTTCACCTTCCCATCCTTCTCGGCTTTCAGCCGCTCCCTCAAAGACTTGGCACGGCCGCTCTTGATGTCCTGACGCGCCCTACCGAAGGCCATTGCATCCGACGGGACATCCTCCGTGATGACGCTTCCGGCAGAGACAAATGCCCCTTCACCCAGCACAACCGGAGCAACCAGCGTCGAATTGGACCCGACGAAACTGCCCACGCCGATTTCCGTCCTGTGCTTGAGAAACCCATCATAATTGCAGGTGATCGTGCCGGCCCCGATATTGCTCGTTGAGCCCACGTTTGCATCACCGATATAGCTTAGGTGATTTGCTTTTGCGCCAGCTCCGAATGTCACGTTTTTCGTCTCGACGAAGTTCCCGATCTTGGACCCTTGCTTCAGAATCGTGCCGGGCCGCAAACGCGCATAGGGACCCACAATACAGCCGCTCGCGACGTCCGCTCCTTCGAGATGGCTGAATGCGCGAATGGTCGCGCCCGAGGCAACCCTGACACCGCGCGCGAAAACCACATTTTGTTCAACGGTCACACCTTGTTCGAGTTGCGTGTCATGGGAAAAAAACACGGTTTGCGGGGCGAGAAGCGTGCAGCCTTCGTCCATCGCGGCGCGGCGCATGCGGTTCTGGAAATCCTGTTCGCACGACGCAAGCTGGGCGCGCGTATTGATTCCCTGCGTTTCCACTTCCGAGCCCGAGACCGCGGAGACCTTTAGACCGCGCCGGTTTGCAATTTCCACGGCATCGGTAAGGTAGTATTCGCCTTTGACATTCCCGTTGCCGATTTCCTCCATCAGCGAGAGCGCATGTTTGCCCGAAAAGCCCATGATCCCCGAGTTGCAGAACGTGACCATTCGTTCTTCGTCCGAGGCGTCCTTTTCTTCGCGGATCGCAAGGAGATTGCCGTTTTCCGTAAGCAGGCGTCCATATCCGAACGGGTTTTCGGTCTCGAACCCAAGAACGACGAGGTCGCTTCCTTCCCTGAGCGCGTTCCGTACTTTGAGTACGGTCTCCGCCGTCACGAGCGGCGTGTCGCCAAACAGAACCAGAACGTCATCCGCGTGCCGATGCAGCGCTTCTCTGGCCGCGAGCGCCGCATGAGCCGTACCCAGTCTTTCCGTCTGAACATGACACAGCGCGGACGGCATCAGTTTGGCAACGAGATCGGAAAGAGCCGGCATATCCGGGCCGGTAACGACCGAAACACGGTCCGAGCCGGCGCTGTCGAGCGCCTTGAGAACGTGACCGACCATTGCCAGACCGCCAACCTCGTGGAGGACCTTCGGCAAATCCGATTTCATGCGGGTTCCAAGACCTGCGGCGAGAACAATTGAAAGACAAGTACGATCGGACATTCAAAATCCAACTCAGATTTCCGGACTATGGGCGAACGCGCGGGCTCTTATATGCCCCGATCCACAGAACATTGAAAGATGTGAAGTCCACACCATTCCTGTTTTGTTTTCATTAACCATAATGAGCGCCTGATACAGTATCATCGCGCAGATTCGCGAACAGGACCCGGAACAGACGCCTTGCTTGAAACCCAGGCTCCAAAAACGACCAGAGACATCGTTCGGGAGACGCTTACGCCGTCCCGTGTCGGGATCCTGTCCTGGGCGTTCGCGGCTGTTTTCATGGGAACCATCGGGCTTGCATCCTATCAGTTCGCCAGCCGCCCGTTTGCACCATTCCCGGACAGCCGGACACTCCCCTCCGGCATCCCGCTGGCTGCCGGTTCGACAGTCGAAACGACGGCGTCGATCAATCGTGGGACCCCGGTTGCAATCGCAACCGTTCCTTCGCCGCTCAGCGGAACCGAAGGCGGACAGAACCTGCAGCAAAGCCAGATTGAGGTTCTGCAGCAGGAAGTGGTGGGCCTGCGCCGCCGTCTGACGGGCCTGACGGAGCAAAACCTGATTTATTCCAGCCGGATCGCAGCCCTGGAGCAGGAAGTCGCTCTGGCGAAACTCGCTTTGTCTGCACGGACAAAGACGCTGGATGCACCACCCGTGGCACCGCAGCCCGGAAAGATTGTCATGAACGACCCCGACGCAGGCTCGGCCGGAAAACCGGCGCCAGGCGAAGCGATGGCAAAACCGCAGATTGGAACGCAGACGGAGGCCGCCGGCACAGGAACGCCAGCTCAACAGGAAATTGAGCCCACCGCAAAGAAAACCGAATTCCGACTGCAGCCCGCGAATATCGGCGAACTGCCGCCGCCGAAGACAATGCCCGCTCCGGAAAACGGCGATCCCGACCCGGTCAGGATCGTATCGCCCACTCCCGGGGACACCTCCACCATCACCACGGCGTCGATCCCGGATACAACGGCAACGGACCCGCAGACATTCGACAGCACACCAACGCGGACGGGATTGGCTCCCAGGATCATCAGTCCCTCCGCTCCCTCCGGTCAGATCCGGGGAACGGGAAGCGACGGCCAGATCAGGCGGAGCGACTTCGGAGCCGTCATCGGACACTATCGCTCCCGGGCTGGAGCGGCCAAAGCCTGGGCGGATTTCAAGGAGCAGAACGAGGAGCGTATGCGCGACCTCCGTCCGCTCCTGATGGAAAGGCAGACGGACGAAGGCGGAATTGCACTGATGATCGGTCCCTTTGCCAATGCGGCGGACGCGTCCGTCGCCTGTGTGCATCTGCTCGACGTCACCGAGTTGTGCCGGCCCGCGCTTTATGCGGGTGACCCACTTGTCACCGCCGCCGAGTTCAGGGACAACGCGTTCTCACCGCAGCAATAAGAACTTGTTTTGTGGTTGAACCAACAGCGCAGCTTGAAAGCCGTGGCCTTGCCGGACACGGCCAGGACAACCCGAATCCGCTAGCCGATCGTCTGAAAGGCCGGGAAGGTCTCCAGCAGCCAGTAGGAGAAAACGGCCATCTGACCGGTCAGGAACAGGACACCGGTAACCACCAGCATCCCCCCCATTGTCTTCTCGACAGCACCCATGTGCTTGCGAAACCGTTTCATGAAGTGGAGGAACGGGCCGGCGAACAGGGACGCGATCAGGAACGGTATACCCAGTCCCACAGCATAGGCCGTCAGCAGCATCACGCCCTGTCCGACCGTATCCTTCGCGGCTGCAAAGGTCAGAATGCCGGCCAGAACGGGACCGATACAAGGGGTCCATCCGAAACCGAACGCGAGCCCCATCACGTAGGCGCCAAGCGGCCCTGCGGGTTTGCGCGTGACCTGGAACCGCGCTTCTCGGTAAAGAAGCCCGATCCGGAAAACGCCAAGAAAATGCAGTCCCATGACGATGATGACCGCACCTGCAATATAGCCGAGAAAGTCGAGGTATTGCCGGATGATTTGCCCCAGGAGACTGGCGGTGGCTCCGAGCATGACGAACACGGTCGAGAAGCCCAGCACGAACACAAGCGACGTGAGAAACACTCTTCGTGCGGCCGCGCGGTTGTCTTCCTCTTCGTCGGCCAGTTCTTCCAGCGAAACGCCGGCCATGTAACCGAGATAAGGCGGTACAAGGGGCAGCACGCAAGGGGAAAGAAAGGATACAACTCCGGCCAGAACCGCAATAAGTATCGACGTTTCTTGGAGGATCATCTGTTTTTCCGGTCTCGCTCAGTTTCATTCCGGTATAGACCGGCGGGAATTTGGAGCATTGATTTAGCCCCGGAATCACCAAACTCCAAGACAATTGCGTGTCACCTTTTGGAGAGCGGGCGATTACTTCGCTTGGCTTTCGTCGCCTGAAGACAGCATCCCGCGATCCACGAAGTATTTCATGGCCCCGGGGTGGAGCGGGACCGACACGCCCTCGGCGACCATGTCTTTACGGCTGAGCGTTCCAAGTGCCGGGTGCAGCGTTGCGAAGTCATCAAAATTCTCATGTACGGCAGCGACAAGGGCTTCGACGATATCATCCGGCATCGCGGCCGAAGTCACCACGGTGGCCAGAACTCCAAACGAACGTGTCGGCGCATCCTGCCGATACAAACCCGCAGGTATCGAAGTCGGCCTGTAGTAAGGCTGTTCCTTCAAGAACGCTGCAACATCTTCGCTGCCAACGCCAATCAGACGAATGCCGCATTGTTCCATGGTTTCTTCGATCAAGGCGGCGGGGTGACCGATCAGCTGGAAATAGGCATCAATCTCGTCGTTGCACAAGGCTTCGGCCAGTTCGGAACTGCTTCGGTTCGAAAAGCCCTTTCGGTCCGCGCCGGTCCATCCCAGGCTGGAAACAAGGGTGTTCCAAGAAGCTTCTGATCCCGATCCCTTGCTGCCTATGTTGATCCTGGCACCCTTGAGGTCGTTGAAAGACCGGAAACCCGACGAAGCTTTTACGACAATCGTTGCCACTTCCGCATGCAAAGCAAAGACCGACCGAAGCTCATCAAAAGGCCCTGCCTCCTCAAAGACGGATGTTCCAAGAAAGGCATGATGCTGCCAGTCCGATTGCGCGAAACCGAAATCGAGTTCTCCTGAGCGGATCTGATTGATATTGGAAATGGAACCAAGCGTCGCCTCAACGGAACAGCGAACGCCGTGTTCGGCTCTCTGCTGGTTGACGAGCCTGCAGGCGGCGCTCCCGGAAGGGTAGTAGACCCCCGTGACGCCGGCCGTTCCGATGGTGATAAAACTCTGTTCTGATGCGCTGACAGACATCGCCTGCAATACACCTGTCAGCAGAAGCAAAGCAGTCAGCAGGAAACGGTGCAGACCTGTGAAATTTCCCGAAGGGAAACTGTCATCAGATTTGCAAAAAACGGACAATCGCATGGAACAGACACCTGACGTCCCGTAGACCACGTACACACTCCCGACCAGAAATATCAAAGCCGCCTGATTTTGACCAGCACAAGCGCGAGCTGCGGCGCGCAGGCAATCAGCATCGGGCGGGAATCAAAAAAGGCGCCTGAGCGCCCGTTCCGTTTGCGTCACCCGGAGGATGAAACGGCCCTGCCCGGCCGCCGGCACGGAAACCTATGTGGACTGTCCCCCGCTGATGACTTCGAAAATCATGCCCTTCAGCTCTTCTTCCGGCTCGCCCTCTTTCAGGCCCTGACGCCACTGGTCCAGAATCAGACGCAGACCAAGTGTCTCGCGGTTGTGTGGCAATTCTCCAATAAAAGAAGCAAAAAAAGCATCGAGCTGCTCACGATCGATAACACCCTGATCAATGAGCGCATGGATAAGAGTCATCGTCGCAGCGATGTGCCCTTTCACAAAATCAAACTCGACGGAGTTTGTATGAGTATCTATTGTCGTCGTACGCATGCGACCTCCTGATGACGCTCCAAGGTACAACACAAATCTATATTGCGCCACCTGACAGTTTTTGCAGTAGAATATTCTTTATCTTCTTGAATGTGAACATATCTCACAAACGTTAAATCACTATATTTGCGCATCCTGTAATTAGTTTACCAGTTGGTATTGTTATTTAGCAATTAATACTCATGGATGTAATTTCATGGCGAATTTTCTCGTTGTTTATATATATGACCCATCGGCATATTTTCTTTTTCACCGCGCTGTTGAAAAGTGAATTTTGCCTGCAGAGAAGAACTGACTGTCGGCAAACTTGCTCGTCGCTAAGGCGGCAACCGCTCACTGAATCACCGCAACACCTCGCAAACAAATTGAGATAAGGCAGCTCGACTGGTCGCGCAACCGGCTTTGGGAGACGGGACATTCAAGTCGATCCGGAATGCCGTGATCTCTCCAAGTGTTCCGCCTGACGCCAATCGCCGGAAGATCACATAAATTTCGCCTTGTATGCGACCTTAGCGCGGGGTTGTGGACCTCCAATACGGCGACTCGGAAATCGCTCGAAACGCTTTGCCGATGGCGAGTGCTCCCCGAGAACGCGAGCCTGCGCTAACTGACTAACGCTGGCTCCCTTCCCTGTCCTACCGTTGCGAGACCATACAGCGAAGGAAACTCTCGCAATGCGCGATAACCCGGCCGACTTCAAATGTGTCAACGCCCCCCGTAGCGTGCTCTCGGTGCTCACTGAAAGCGACCTCGCTTCCACGCCGCCCGATGGTGCCTCCTCAATATTGCAAAATACCTTTGTCGTTCCCGGGCCGCAAAGAAATGTTGCCTGCGAGGTTCCCTGCAACGTGGAGCGGCAACCAGACACTGGTTTTTCGTGACACTGGTCCGGATGCCGAACCATTGCCCGGGCGCAAACTAAAGTGAGCACCTTTCATGATGTACGAATTCAGAACGAACACCGATGAAGCCATATTCAGATGTGAGTTGGATATGTGCCCGCGGATCGGTGACGGTATAATGCTGTTGCCGGAAGAGTTTCAGGTTCACGGAAGGACCGATTTCCGCAATTCCTGCCTCAGAGTTGTGGATGTTGTCCACGTCATCGAACAGTACGGTGACACTGTCGATGCATCCATCATCGTTCATGTCGAATTCGATCAGGCAGAAGACAATAAAGTGATCTGTCGCAAAAATAACCGAGTAGGTCGGGTATTTGCCTTCGGCCGCTAGCCTCACACGGGCGCAATCTCCGCATTTCGACGAGCCAGCGCAATACTTCCCTCCTGGGTATCGCGGGAACACATCGGCCGGACGCCGTATCCGGTGACTGTAAGGTCGTTCGTATCCCAAACCGACGTTCCAACAACACATGCTCCGCAGAGTGGTTGGATTCACCCTCCGAAAGGTCACGCGGATCTCCGGGGCCAAAGAAGCGGCACCACCACCTCTGCGAGACCGGTGAACACACCTTCATCAGCACGCAATTCAGTGCTGCTGAGACGACCGCGCTTATCATTTGGAAAACCAATGATCTCAATGCCATCAGGTGCAAACGAACCGACCACGCGGCTATTGTCGAGGCGGCATTCACCCGCCTTTCGCAGACCAGAGAGCGAACACGGGAGTGCAAGCCGGCAAAAAAACTGTCAACCGGCAAAAAGGATGCAAAATGCCTCTTGCATTAACCCACGGACTTCATTACACCCCTCGCCATTGGGAGCCGATAGCTCAGCTGGTAGAGCAACTGACTTTTAATCAGTAGGTCCAGGGTTCGAACCCCTGTCGGCTCACCAAAAAATCTCTGAACATTGACCGTCATTAAAAAACGCATCGCCGGGTCGGCACGCAGCGGCCGGTTTCCCTTGTCCGATGCTGTCCGGCGGCAGTGCCGCCTCCTTCACGTCGCTTACCCATTCAAACTTCTTCCGGTAATCGGCTTGCGATCACCTATATTGACAATATCGCGCTGTTCGGATGCACGCAGCACTGCGCAGGAATGGATCGCCAGATACGAGGAAACTGACGCGGATGAAAGTCCCGATACCGGAAGAACCGACTCACATGGTCACAGCAATCGTTGCCTATGCCGGCATTGCGAAGCGGCTTCATGTAGAGCTTGAAAAGCGTGCGGCGGAAACCGGCGTCGACCTTGATGCCATCCGCTCGGATCTGCTTCAGGAAGCCAAGAAGGCCATCCCGCATGGTGACTTCGCCAAGGATGAAATCGGCGTCTACAAGACAATGTTTCAGGCAATAGAAACGATTTTCGACCCGGTAGACCCGGCCACTGGCGCATAGAAAGTCTGGCTGTCCGTCAGACGGCAAACGTGTGAACCAAACAACCTCCATCTTGCGTAAAGACTACAGCCAGTTGGAGATGTGACTATGCCCCGGATCGGAAACATTCTCAGCCTCGTCGCGGGCGCGACCGTCGCCATGACGGCAAGCGCGACGCAATCACCTGCCGGGCAGGCCAGGCAAGGCGCGCAGCAGTTTTCCTTCGAGATGCCGGATGGAAGTCCGCTGCCGCTCGATCAGTTCTCTGGCAAGCCGGTCCTCGTCGTCAATACGGCAACAAAATGCGGGTTCAGCAAGCAGATTGCCGGACTTCAGGAACTCCACGAACGGTATCATTCGCGCGGACTGGTCGTGATCGCGGTGCCATCAAACGATTTCGGCAATCAGGAACCCCTGAACGACAGCGAAATCGCCGGATTCTGCGAAGCCAAATACGGTGCGAAATACCTGATGACTGCAAAGACGCAGGTGAAGGGAACCTTGGCCCATCCATTCTACAAGTGGGCAGCTGAAACCCTGGGACCGGCGGCCCGCCCCTATTGGAACTTTCACAAGTATCTGATCGGGCCGGACGGTTCGCTCGTTGCCTGGTTTTCGACACCGACCAAACCGACGTCTTCGAAGATCATCAGCGCTATCGAAAAACAGCTTGGAAGCTGAACGGACGGTCTAAGCCCGGAACCTTGCCGGCGACACCGAAGCCTGAAGGCTCGCCTGGCAGTGTGCATGCCGTTTGAAACGGTGATCGGCAAATCGCTTGTAGGCGAAAGAAACGCCGCGATAAATCCCCGGTAACGCCGCCAGCCGTGCAAGCAACTGCCATCCTCTGAACTGCCGCCAGATCACCAGGAAGGCGTCCAGGCCGGTTTGGATCGCACCCTCTGCATCGCGCACACGGAGATAGAGCAGCGCCTCCGACTGGCTCATGCCGGTGCCCTGCAACAGCTCCGGATGGGTCGCTATATCGTTCCAGACAATGCTTGATCTCGGAGTCAGCCGCTTGTAGTAGCCGATCTCCCGCGAACAGAGCCCGCATTTGCCGTCGTAGTAAACCTCGATCAACGATCTCACCATCTGTTTGCCTGACTGATGGTACCTACGATGGTGATGGCTGTGTGGATTGCCGGAATGCCCCGGCAAAATCCGCCCCGATTGATGCGGCGACAGGATCAGAATCGAAAGGCCGGTCGGACCTCACGAGTCGACCGGCCTGTCTTTTGTTGCTGCGATTTGGCCTATCCGGCCGCCGCGCTCCGGCTGACATGCCCCTGACCGCCGAACATCTTTTTGGCTTTCTCGCGGATGTATTGGAGGCACACATAAAGCACTGGGATCATCAGGACGCCGATCACGGTTGCAAACAGCATTCCGCCGAATACGGCAAAGCCGATGGCCTTCTGACTGGCGGCACCGGCGCTGGACGCGGTCATGAGCGGCACAACGCCGAGCAGGAATGACAACGCCGTCATCATCACCGCACGGAAACGCAGATGAGCCGCTTCTGTCGCAGCGTCCATGATCGACTTTCCGCTGTCACGCTGTTCCATTGCAAATTCCACGATCAGGATGGCGTTTTTCGCCCCCATGCCGACAAGCATGATCATGCCGATCTGCGTATAGAGATTGACATCCCCGCCGGTCACAAACACCGCCACGAGCGCACCCATGATCGCAAACGAGACCGACATCAGGATCGCAACAGGCATGGACCAGCTCTCGTACTGGGCCACCAGGAAGAGATAAGTGAACAGGATCGACAGCATCAAAATGAAGAGAACGATGTTGCTGGCACCCTGCTGCTGCTGCGCCGTACCCGTCCATTCATAGGTATATCCCGGCGGCATGGCTTCTTCGGCTGCCGATTCCATTTCGTTGATGACAACACCCGTGGAGGCACCCGGAGCCGGATCGCCCATGACGGCCGCGGCCCGGAACATGTTGTAGCGGGTTAGGATTTGCGGCCCGAGCACATTTTCGGTTGTCAGGATACTGCGCAGCGGCACCATGGTGCCGTCCTGCGAGCGGACATAGAGCCGGCCGATATCCTCGATCTTGTCGCGGTACTGGCCGTCGGCCTGGATCATGACCTTGTAGACACGTCCGAAGATGTTGAAGTCGTTGATGTAGAACGAACCGAGATAGGCCTGCAGCGTGGTGAAGACGTCCGAGACACCGATCCCAAGGGTCTTGGCCTTTTCCCTGTCGAGGTCGACAAACACCTGCGGAACATTCGCCCGGAAGGTCGAATAGGCCCGGGCGATTTCAGGGCTCTGGTTGGCCGAATAGACCATCGATCCGACCGCGGACGCCAGGTCCTGAGGGGTGCCTCCACCGGTTTGCTGCATCATCATCTGAACGCCGCCTGTGGTTCCGAGACCGGGAATTGGCGGCGGGTTGAAGGCAATGATATTGGCACCCGGGATGGTCGAGAAGTCGGCCCAGAACTTTGCGAGAATGGAATTGATGCGAAGGTTCGGTTCCTGCCGTTCCTCCCAGTTGCTCATCGTCGCAATAACAAGCGCAGCATTCGATGAGGTCGCGCCGTTCAGGATGGAATATCCGTTCACGATAACGACATTCTCAACGCCCGGAACAGCCTGGGTCAGTTCGACCACGCGTTCCGTAACCGTTTCGGTCCGTTCAAGCGCCGCACCGTCCGGCAGTTGGACGTCCACCATCAGGTAGCCCTGGTCCTCGGACGGCAGAAAGCCCTGGGGCAATGTGCTTCCGAGCGACATGATCACGGCAATTGCACCAGCGACAATGATCAGGCCGACGAAAGCCACGCGCACGAGGCGGCGAATGATGGCTGTGTAGCCGTCGCGCACGCCGGTGATGCCGCGATCGAACAAACCCATGAGGCCCTTTGGCGGGCCGGAGCGTGCTTTCAGGATGAGACCGCACAGTGCTGGAGACAGCGTCAGGGCGTTGATCGACGAGATGACGACCGACACGGAAATCGTTACGGCGAACTGTGAGTAGAGACGTCCGGTGATGCCGGGCATGAAGATCGTCGGCACGAACACGGCGAGCAGAACCAGCGTCGTCGCGATGACCGGGCTGGTGATTTGCTCCATCGCCTTCGCGGTGGCTTCCTTGGGTGCAAGCCCCTCCTCCGCGATGATGCGTTCCACGTTCTCCACGACAACGATCGCGTCATCGACCACGATACCGATGGCCAGAACCAGCGCAAACAGGGAAATCGTGTTGAGCGACATGCCGAGCGCAAGCAGCACCCCGAACGTTCCGATCAGCGAAACCGGGATGGCAACGGTCGGAATGATCGTCGCGCGCCAGTTCCCGAGGAAGATGAACACCACCGACACAACCAGCAGAAACGTTAGGAACAGCGTTGCGATCACGTCGTCCAAAGAGGCCTGAACGAAGTCTGTCGTGTTGAAGGGAACCGCGTACGCGACATCGTCCGGAAACGCCTGCGCCAGGTTTTCTAGGCGCGCAAGCACGTTCTCGGAGACCTGGAGCGCATTGGCACCCGGAGCCTGATAGATCGCGAGAACGGTGGACGGCTGCCCGTTGTACTCACCTGAGGCGTTATAGAACTGGGCGCCGAGTTCGACACGGGCAACGTCCCCGATCTTCACAATGGCTCCGTCCTCGCCGGTTCTAAGAACGATGTCCTCGAACTCTTCCGGAGTTGCGAGCCGGCCTTTTGCCTTGATCGTATACTGAAACTGCTGTCCGTCCGGCACCGGCGGTGCACCGATCTGGCCCGCGGCGACCTGAATGTTCTGGTCCTGCACAGCGGCGATGAAGTCGGTCGGCGTCATACCGAGACTTGTCAGCCTGTCCGGGTCCAGCCAGATGCGCATGCCATAGGCGAAATCCGTCATCACGTCCGCACGGCCGACGCCCTGAACGCGGGCAAGCGAATCCTTCAGGTTGATGGACGCATAGTTCGAAAGAAAAACCGGGTCATAGGTGCCGTTGGGCGAATAAAGCGTGATCACCAGCAGCATGTTGGTGCTGGCTTTTTGAACGGTCACCCCGTTCGCGGTCACTTCGCTCGGCAACTGGCTCGTCGCCTGCGACACCCGGTTTTGAGTGTTGACCGTCGCGATATCCGGGTCCGTTCCGACCGCAAAGGTCACGTTGAGCGAATAGTTGCCGCTGTCGTTACTGGTCGACTGCATGTAGATCATGTCGTCGACGCCGTTGACCTGCCCCTCGATCGGAGCCGCAACCGTTTCCTCCAGAACCTCGGCATTCGCGCCTGTATAGGTCGCCGAAACGTTCACCACCGGTGGCGTAATGTTCGGAAACTGCTCAACGGGCAGCGACACGTAGCCGAGAATGCCTGCGATCGTGATGACAATGGAAATCACCAGCGCGAATTTCGGCCGGTAGATAAAAAAGCGAGAAAACATTTAGCTCTGCTCCGCCGGCTGGGACGCGAGGACGGGGTCGACCTCGACACCCGGTCGGACTTTTTGCAGACCTTCCGTTATGACTTCATCCCCCTCGGCCAGCCCCTTGGTGACGACAAAATTCGTCCCGATCTGCTGGCCAAGCTCGACGTATTTCTGCTCGACCTTCTTGTCCGACGTGATCGCGAGAGCAAATGACCCCTGCTGGTCCCGCTGGATCGCAGCCTGGGGAACCACGAGCGCGGTTTCCGTATTTGGAGCTTCCAGGAGAACGGTGACATAGGTTCCGGCAAGAAGACGCACGTCCTTGTTCTCGAATTGCCCGCGGAAGGAAATCGTGCCTGTGGTGGCGTCGATCTCATTGTCGATATAGACGATTTTCCCTGTCTCGCCGTATTTGTCGCCGTTCGGAAGCATGAGGCTGATGGAGGGCGCCTCGTCGGGAGACAGATCGGCGGGGCTGATATTGTGTGTCTGCACCGCATTCAGATACTGCGCTTCGCTGACCGAGAAGTTGACATAGACCGGTGCCAGCCTGATCAGCTTGGCAAGCGAACTGGTATTGGGCCCGACGAGTTCCCCGACACTGAATGTGCTCTTGCCGATCTGTCCCGGAAACGGTGCGGAAATGTCGGTGTAACTCAGGTTGAGCTCAGCCTGCTGCAGAGAAGACTGAGCAGCTTCAACCGATGCCTCGGCCTGTTGTTTCTGCGCGAGCGTCGCCTCATAGGCGGCTTCCGAAACGTGCCCCTTGTCCAAAAGGTCCTTGTCCCGTTTTTCATCGGCCGCTTTCAGCGCCGCGTCCGCCTTTGCGCTGGCGAGATCCGCTTTTGCCTTCGTTAGCTGCGCTTCGTACTCGGCCTTTTCGATCGTGAACAAGAGGTCATCCTGCTTCACGAACGACCCGTCGGGAACGGCCTTGTCCTCCAGAAAACCGCTCACGCGGGCAACGAGATCGACCTGATCGACTGCCGCGATCTGGCCAACAAACGACTCGCTCTGGCGCACATCCTGCGAGGTCACCTTCGCGACAGTAACGGAAGGTGGTGGCGCCGCAGGTGCTTCGGCCTGCTTCGAATCGTCAGAGCAGGCTGCGAGCAGGCTCAGTGCAGCAGCAGCAAAGAGAAGATGACGGGGACGGGAAGCGATACGCTGAAATGGCATTCGGGAACTCCGCTGTCTGACCTTTGGGTCGCGCGCTTGATCGGAGTTCACTATAAAAGGACTGATTGATTCAACAAGCGAATTTTCTCATTGAACGGGTCAGACCGGGTGATCGTCTGACGCTGCGTTTTCAATCCGCAATTGCCCTTGGTTGTTTTCCCAATGGTCGTTGGGAATGCGGAGCATGTCAGCTGTCTTGCGACGACAGGATCACCGTGAGACCATGCAGTCTGGAGGCAGGAAACACTCCTGTTCTGTCTGCCTTACGTGTCCCGATCTCAATTGCCGCAAGTTGCGGAAGCTCCCCCTGAATCGCATCGGCCGCGCTTTCGCCGACGAGAGATCGATACGCCGCCGGATTGAGAACACGAACCCTGCCCCGTGCCGTTTCGACTTCAAGACCAAGGCTCGTCGCGCGCATTTCCCGCTGACCGGTGAAGCCCCCCAGGAACTCGTGATGGTCCGACGGGTCTTCGGCAATCAGGTAGATCGTCTTGATCTCCCGTGCGCCGTTGTCATGCGTCTGAAACGCCGGCTTCCAGAAATTTTCCGGAAACTTGTTGTGGCAGGTGAAGTAGCCTATCTCCGGACTCAAGGGATCGCGGAGAATGGTCAGGTCGAAGGCAACCTCTGCCGTTTTCCCGTCAGGCAGGTGCGCGATGCGTTCGAACGAAAACGGTTCGAAAAGGGAGAGACCCACTCTTTCGAAATCTTGCCGGTCGGAGTTTGCATCCCGGCTTTCCATGACCAGCATGCTCGCGCCCTCGCGTTTGGCGAGAAACGTCCGATTGAAGGCTCCGAAGGAAAACTGACTGCCGACCGTTTCCGTAATGAGATCTGGCTCCGCCACGCTGAGCAACTCAATGAAAAACCCATCAAGCTGAATCAGCCGGTTGGCTGTTCCCCAGGGGTGTCGGTTCTCGGGTGTAACCGTGAACCCCAGCGCTTCATACGCCTTGCCGGCCACAGCCAGGTCGTTCACCGCAACGACGATATGATCCAGACCTCTGAGCAAGACATCCCCTCCCGGCAAACCGGCCTAGACCAGGCGGCTCTGCTGCAGCGCCGCTCCGATGAACGACGCGAACAGCGGATGCGGCTCGAACGGGCGTGACTTCAGTTCCGGGTGATACTGCACGCCGATGAACCAGGGATGGTCCGCAATCTCCACGGTTTCGGGAAGGATGCCGTCCGGAGATGTCCCGGCGAAAATCAGTCCGCAATCTTCCAACTGGCTGCGGTAACCGATGTTCACCTCATACCGGTGCCGGTGGCGTTCAGAAACGCTTGTCTCGCCGTAGATTTCGGCGATCTTCGAACCCGGCTTAAACGTGGCAGGATAGGCACCGAGCCGCATGGTGCCGCCCAGGTCGCCATCTTCGTTGCGCACTTCCTTTTCGTTACCCTTGGTCCATTCCGTCATCAGTCCGACAACCGGTTCACTTGTCGGCCCGAACTCGGTGGAATTGGCGTCCGTGATGCCGGCCATGTTGCGCGCGGCCTCAAGCACTGCCATCTGCATGCCGAAACAGATGCCGAAATAAGGTATTTTCCGGTTTCGGGCAAAGCTTGCCGCCGCGATTTTTCCTTCTGCCCCGCGTTCGCCGAAGCCACCCGGTACGAGTATGCCGTGAACGCCTTCCAGATAGGGACTGGGATCCTCTTTCTCGAAGGTTTCCGATTCGATCCATTCCAGGTTGACCTTCACCCGGTTCGCGATACCACCATGCACCAGCGCTTCGATAAGCGATTTATAGGCGTCCTTCAGTACCGTGTATTTGCCGACGATCGCGATCTTGACCTCTCCCTCGGGATTGGCCACGGCCTGCGAGATTTCCTGCCAGCGTTGAAGCACCGGTGCGGGCGCGCCCTTCAGCCCGAATGCAGCAAGGACCTCGTCATCAAGCCCTTCCTGATGATAGGCGATCGGCACATCGTAGATCGACTTTACGTCATAGGCCGGGATGACGGCGCTTTCGCGCACGTTGCAAAAGAGGGAGAGCTTCCGTTTTTCTGTCTCGGGAATAGGACGGTCACAACGAATCATCAGGATGTCGGGCTGAATGCCGATCGAGCGCAGTTCCTTGACCGAGTGCTGCGTCGGCTTCGTCTTCATTTCCCCCGCGCTCGGAATGTAGGGCATCAGGGTCAGGTGTACATAAACCACGTCTCCGCGCGGCAGATCGTTGCCGAGCTGACGGATCGCCTCGAAGAACGGCAGCCCTTCGATATCGCCGACGGTGCCGCCGATCTCGACCAGAACGAAATCATAGCCGTCGTTTCCGTCCAGTACGAAGTTCTTGATCGCGTCGGTCACATGCGGGATGACCTGCACCGTGCCGCCGAGATAATCGCCCCGGCGTTCCTTTGCGATGATGTTCTGGTAGATCCGGCCCGTCGTGATGTTGTCCTGCTGATTGGCAGGCCGTCCGGTGAAGCGTTCGTAGTGACCAAGGTCGAGGTCGGTCTCAGCCCCGTCGTCCGTGACGAAGCATTCGCCATGCTGATAAGGGCTCATGGTGCCCGGGTCCACATTCAGGTAGGGGTCGAGTTTGCGAAGCCGCACCTTGTAGCCTCGCGCCTGGAGCAATGCACCCAGAGCCGCTGAAGCAAGACCTTTTCCAAGCGAGGAAACCACGCCGCCGGTAATGAAAATATATCGCGCCATGGACCAATACCATATCCTTGCCGAGAGCCGTTTGGCCACTCGGGAGTTGCGTTCTTAACACATAAAAATGCCCTGCGAACCAAGCCGCAGGGCAGATGTCTTTGGAAGTGGCCGAAGCCCTTATTGTGCGGCCGGCACCTGCGGACCTGAAGGTTCGCTCTGGGGTCTCAGCTGATCGAGAATTCCGCCGGAGCCACTGGGGGCACCGTCCGTGGTTCCAGGAGTGCCGTCAGTCGCGGCAGGTGCGGCGTCGAGAATCGAACTTGGCGCTTCTTCATTCTGTGCGATGAGGCTAAGCGTCAGCGATGTTGCAAAAAACGCGACAGCAAGCACAGCCGTTGCCCGTGTCAGTACGTTCGCAGTGCCGCGGCTCGACATGAGGCCGCCTCCGCCACCGCCGCCGCCGCCGATACCGAGCGCGCCGCCTTCAGAGCGCTGCAGGAGGACAACAAGCACCAGGGCCAGCACGACCATAAGGTGGATAACGATGACTACGGTTTCCATCGAATGCCATTCTATCTGAATTTCAGGTTTGGCGGCCTTCTACACCAGTCGGCGCGCGCTTTCTACCCTTCAATTGCGACTTCGCGACGAAAGCTTCAAGAGCAGAGCGCTCAGGAATAGGCCGCAAGGATGCCGAGGAAATCGTCGGCCTTCAGGCTGGCTCCGCCGACAAGCGCTCCGTTGACATTGCTGACAGACATGAGTTCGGCCGCATTGGCCGGCTTCACGGATCCGCCATAGAGCAACTTCATGGCGCTTCCCTCGCCGCCGAAGCGCTCCGTCAGCGTCTTCCTCATGGCGGTGTGCATTTCCTCCACATCTCCGGCGGTTGGCGTCAGACCGGTACCGATCGCCCAGACCGGCTCGTAGGCAATAACGCTGTTTTCCGCCGTCGCGCCGTCGGGAACAGAACCGGCCAGCTGTGAGTTCACCACATCAAGCGCCTGCCCGGCCTTGCGCTCGGTCTCGGTTTCACCAACGCAGATGATCGCAACAAGGCCTGCGCGCCAGGCAGCCTGGGCCTTTTCGTTGACATCGGCATCTGTTTCACCGTGGTCAGTCCGGCGCTCGGAGTGCCCGACGATTACCGCCCCGGCGCCCGCATCCTTGAGCATCTCGGCGGAGACGTCTCCAGTATGTGCCCCCGAAGCGGCAGGGTGACAATCCTGCCCGCCAACGCCAGGTGCGCCCTTACCGGCGATTTCTGCAAGAGCGGCGACAAGTGTCGCCGGGGCACAAATCATGGTTTCCACCGCATCAGACATCTCGTCGCTCAAGCCGGCTTTCATCTTGTGGAATTCGGCGAGGCTGGCGCGCAGCCCATTCATTTTCCAGTTGCCGGCCACAAGCGGTTTGATCTTGGCGCTCATCTGTTTTCGTCTCCCAGATACCCGGTGATTGGACTGGCGCTTTTAGAGCAGATGCGCAACTACGTTGCAATCACCTTGGTTTGCGGACTTTCCTTCTTCTTCGAACTTTGTTCGCGACTGTCTTGCGGGGAAGCCGCCACCTCATTATGATCCGCCCGCCCCGGACAGAGCGGTCTGGTAAAGCGTCGTCGGAAACGGCCTTGAACAAGAAAATAAAACGGAAGTCTTCATGCTTGACTCACTGCGCAAAGGCGCCGGCACCTGGGTTGCCAAACTGTTTATCGCATTGCTGATTTTTAGTTTCGCCATCTGGGGCGTCACTGACTTCCTGCAGGGCTTCGGCCAGAACACGGCAGCAAAAGTCGGTGAGACCGAAGTGAGCATCTTCGAGTTCGACCGCACCTACCGGCAGGATCTGAACCGGCTTGCGCAGCAATTCGGACGACCGCTGACGGCAGATGAAGGCGCTGCGCTTGGTGTTCCACAGCAGGCTCTCGGAAGATTGATCGCGGAAGCTGCCCTGAGCAACACGGCACAGGACCTGAAGCTGGGTGTTTCCGACGAACGTCTTGCTACGCTGATCCAATCGGATCCCGCCTTTCGCGGCCCGGGCGGCAGCTACGATCGGGCTCGGCTCGATCAGGTCCTGCGCGCCTACGGCTATCAGGAAGATGAATATGTTGTGCAGCGTCGCAGGACCGCAGAACGCAACCAACTGTCCGAAGGCATTGCCGGCAGTTTCGCCGCCCCGGTCAGCTACCTGGAAGCCTTTTCAGCCTATCAGTTCGAGTCGCGCAGCGCCGACTATGTTCTCCTGACGGATGAAACCATTGGAGAAATTGAAGATCCGACCGACCCTGCACTGACGTCGTACTTCGACGAAAACAAGGCCAACTTCCGCGCGCCGGAGTTTCGCGAAGTCAAGATCCTTTCCCTGACCCCGGAAACGGTCGCAAGACCCGATGACATTGCCGAAGAGGACGCGCGCTACGAATACGAGCAAAGAGCCGAGCGTTACTTCCAGCCCGAAAGGCGCAAGGTTCGCCAGATGTCGTTCCCTTCCAGTGAAGCGGCCGTAGAAGCCGCTGCCGAACTGGACGGAGGAAAGACCTTTGAAGATCTGATGAACGATCGCGGGCTGAGCAACAACGACGTCACGCTCGGTGTCATGGCCAAGGAAGACTTTCTTGATGAAACGCTCGGCGACACGGCCTTTTCACTTGGACAAGGAGAGACAAGCGGTGCGGTGGAAGGACGGTTCTCAACCGTCATCGTGAATGTCGAGGAAGTTCTGCCGGAAAGCACACGTCCGTACGACGAGGTCAAGGACGAGATCATCCAGGATCTCGCGGCGGAGCAGGCTGAACGGGAAATCCTCGACCTGCTTGACGAAGTCGAAGATGCACGCGCCGGCGGCGCGCTGCTGGACGAGATCGGCGAGCGGTTCTCCCTCCCGGTCGAAACGCTCGCGGCCTTCGACCAGTCCGGCAAGTCCGCGTCCGGCATCGATGTCGAGCTTCCCGCAGCTGAAGGCCTCGTCGCAGCCGTGTTTGAGAGTGACGTCGGCATCGAAAACGATGTGCTCTCGTTCGGCGAACAGGGCTTCCTCTGGTACGAGGTCGACAACGTGATCCCGGAACGCGACCAGACGCTCGATGAAGTCAGGGAAGATGTCATCGCAGCCTGGAAAGCCGACCAGATGAAGACGCGCCTGAGCGAAAGGGCCGAAGAGATCCGGACGAGGCTGGAAGGCGGCACACCTTTGGAAACACTGGCGGGCGAAGCGGAGCTTGAAGTCAAACGCGCCGAAAATCTGACGCGCAATGCGCCTTCGGGCGATTTCGATGCGGAAGCCATGACGGCCGTGTTTGGTGGACCCCTCGGCACAAGCGCTGTCGCCGTGTCCGACAATGGTCAGGTGATCGTCTTCAAGGTTGCTGAGGTTTCCGTCCCCGACTTTGATGCCGGAGCGTCGGAAAACGCTGCTCTTAACCAACAGCTGTCGCAACAGATGCGCGATTCCCTGCTCGGACAGTTCATTTCCGACAGGGAAAATGAGGCAGGTGTTGAGATCAACCAGGTCGGAATTGCACAGGCGATTGGTTTGAACCAGCAGTGACGCGGACGGACGATGATCATGACCACATTCAAGGAATTCATAGCCAAGGTCGCAGATGGTCAGACGCTGACGCCGGAAGAAGCCAGACAGGCGTTTGACGTCATCCTTTCAGGTTCGGCCACCCCGTCGCAACTTGGCGGCTTTCTGATGGCCTTGCGGGTACGCGGCGAAAGCACGGCGGAAGTGACAGGCGCGGTCGCAACGATGCGTTCCAAGATGCTAACGGTCGAGGCACCGGCTGATGCCATCGACATCGTCGGCACCGGCGGCGACAGCTCCGGCAGCTACAATATCTCGACCTGCACGGCGATCGTCGTGGCGGCGTGCGGCGTGCCGGTCGCAAAGCACGGCAATCGGTCCCTGTCATCCAAGTCGGGGGCGGCAGAAGCGCTTTCCGAGCTTGGGGTGAATATCGACATTGCGCCGCGGAAGATTTCCGACTGCATTCGCAAGGCCGGTATCGGTTTCATGTTCGCGCCGCTCCATCATGCGGCCATGAAGCATGTCGGCCCGACCCGCATGGAACTCGGAACGCGCACGATCTTCAACCTCCTTGGTCCTCTGTCGAACCCGGCCGGGGTCAAGCGCCAGATGGTGGGCGTGTTTGCGAAAAAGTGGCTCGACCCCGTGGCGCATTCCCTGAAAGAACTCGGCTCCGAGAAGGCGTGGATCGTCCACGGATCGGACGGAATGGACGAGATCACGACGACCGGCCCGACCTATGTGAGCGAACTCAAGGACGGTTCGGTAAACACATTCGAGATTTCCCCTCAGGATGCGGGTCTTCCCCTTGCCCGAGCCGAGGATCTGAAAGGCGGATTGCCGGTCGAAAACGCCAGCGCCCTGCGCGAGGTCCTTGGCGGTGCCAGGAACGCCTATCGCGACATCGTCCTCGTCAATTCGGCAGCGTCCCTCATGGTGGCCGACAAGGCGAAAGACCTGAAGGAAGGCGTTGAAATGGCGGTGGCGAGCATTGACGACGGCTCATCGGCCGACACGCTGGAAAAGCTGGTTGCAGCATCAAACGGGTAGGAACATGGCTGACATCCTTCAGAAAATTGAAGCCTACAAACGCGACGAAATCGCAGCGTCCAAGGCCGCAACATCTCTTGAAGATCTCAAGAACCGGATTGCGGACCAGGCACCTCCCCGCGGCTTTGAGCGCGCAATCGAGGCAAAGCATGCAGCCGGAGACCAGGCGCTGATCGCCGAAATCAAAAAGGCAAGCCCATCCAAGGGCCTGATCCGGGAAGACTTTGACCCGCCGCTGCTTGCGAAGGCTTATGAAGACGGCGGCGCCGCCTGTTTGTCGGTCCTGACGGACACTCCATCGTTCCAGGGAAGACCCGAATTCCTGACGGCTGCGAGAGAAGCGGTGTCGCTTCCAGCATTGCGCAAGGACTTTCTCTACGATCCTTACCAGGTCTACGAAGCGCGTGCGTGGGGCGGAGACTGCATCCTGATCATTCTGGCCGCCGTGGACGATGATACTGCAAAAGAACTGGAGGACACCGCCTTCAGTCTCGGCATGGACGTTCTACTGGAGGTTCACAATCAGGAAGAGCTTGAGCGCGCACTCAAACTGTCGTCACGGCTTTTCGGCATCAACAACCGGAACCTGAAGACTTTTGAAACAAGGCTCGAGACCAGCGAGCAACTCGCCCCGCAGGTTCCCGCCGACCGGATCGTGGTCGGGGAGTCGGGGCTGTTCACACCGGACGACCTCGCAAGGATGAACAGGGTTGGAATATCAACATTCCTGATCGGAGAGAGCCTAATGCGCCAGAGCGATGTCGCCGGAGCCACCCGGGACCTGCTTGCCCGTTCACCCGTTTCGGCTACGGTCTGAGGCCTCATGTCCGGGGAAGATCAAAGACTGACGCATCTGGATGAGGCGGGCGCTGCCAACATGGTGGACGTCTCGCAAAAGGAAAACACGCACCGGATCGCGGTCGCACGCGGGTCGGTGACAATGCGTGCCGAGACACTCGAACTCATCCGGTCAGGCAACGCGAAAAAGGGCGACGTGATCGGGACCGCCAGGATTGCCGGCATACTCGCTGCCAAGAAAACCCATGAGTTGATCCCGCTGTGTCACCCCCTGATGCTGTCGAAGGTCAAGGTGGACATTGAACCTGACGACACATTGCCCGGACTGGTCGTCACCGCCACCACCAAGGTCAGTGGCCAGACCGGAGTGGAAATGGAAGCGTTGACCGCCTGTTCGCTCACTTGTCTGACGATCTATGACATGGCCAAGGCCGTGGACCGCGGCATGGTGATTGGCGACATTCGCCTGGTGGAAAAGGCTGGCGGGAAGTCCGGGCACTGGACACTCGAAAGAGACGGCAGCGAAGGCGGAACCTGATGAGCCTGATGCCGGTTGCCGAGGCGCTGCAAAAGCTCCTTTCGGATGTTGACACCATAGATACCGAACATGTGCCACTGGAGCAGGCAAACGGCCGGGTCCTTTCGCAGCACCTGGTTTCAAAGCGCACGCAGCCGCCTTTTGCGGCGTCCGCAATGGACGGCTACGCGGTACGGTATCAGGACATTTCCGCCGGCGGTGCTGTTCTGGAGGTCATCGGTGAAGCGTCTGCAGGTCACGGCTATTCAGAACGTGTGGAGAGCCGCCAGACGGTTCGCATATTCACCGGCGCGCCCTTGCCGGACGGGGCTGACACGATCCTCATCCAGGAAAATGCAGAGCGGGAAGACAGCAAGATAACGGTGCTTGAAGTTCCGCTTCAAGGCGCATTCGTGCGTCCGTCCGGTCTCGATTTCCAGGAAGACCAGGTTCTGCTGGAGCCTCCGCTGAAACTGACATATCGCCACCTTGCACTCGCGGCGGCCATGAACCACCCGGAACTGCCGGTCGTCAGGCGGCCGAAGGTTGCCATCCTTGCAACCGGCGACGAGTTGGTGCGGCCGGGTGCTGACCCGGGTCCGGATCAGATCATAGCGTCCAATCATGCCGGCATCGCAGGTCTTGTGGAAGATTGCGGCGGGTTTCCGCTTGATCTCGGCATTTCACCGGATGACCCGGTCGAACTGGCACATCATGTTCGCCGGGCGATTACGGAAAAAGCCGACATACTCGTGACCCTGGGCGGCGCGTCGGTTGGCGATCACGATCTGGTTCAGGACGTTCTTGGTCAGGAAGGAATGGACCTTGCCTTCTGGCGCATTGCCATGCGACCGGGCAAACCGCTGATGGCGGGCAGGCTCGGAACCACCAGGGTCCTCGGTCTTCCCGGAAATCCCGTTTCAAGTCTCGTCTGCGGACTATTGTTCCTGAAGCCGTTGATCCACAGGATGCTGGGTTCTGCTTCCGGTGCGACCGCTCCAAAGCACGCCATCCTCGGGGAGGATATTCCCGAAAACGACCGGCGCCAGGATTATGTACGTTCGACGTTGCACGAAGATACGGATGGGCGGCTTGTTGCGACACCTTTTTCAAAACAGGACAGTTCGATGCTTGCTCTCCTGGCAAGGTCGGGAGCCCTGATCGTCAGGCCGCCGCATGCCCCGGCGCTGAAGGCCGGCTCAATGGTAGACGTGCTCGTCCTTTAAAACCAAAAGGGAGGCCGGTTCGCCTCCCTCGTGTCTAAATCGTCTGTGCGGCAATTACCGCTCGCGCATCGCATGCGCAATCTGATCTGTCACCGGTTTCACCAGGTAACTCAGCACCGTTCTTTCCCCTGTCTGCAGGAACGTTTCGACGGGCATGCCGGGAACCAGTGTCTGGGACCCGAGTTTTTCGAGCTCGGTATCGTCGATGATCAGTTTGGCGGTGTAATAGCTCAAGCCTGTCCGTTCGTCCTGGGTGAGGTCGGCAGCAACGGTCAGAAGTTTCGCATTCAGCTCTGGGGTCGTTCTCTGATCGAAACTCGGAAACCGGATCCTAGCTACCTGTCCTGGCGCAAGCTGATCGATATCAACGGGTTGAACCTGCGCCTCGATGATAAGCTGGTCTTCGCGCGGAACGATCTGCATGACCGTTTCCCCTGGCGCAACAACGCCCCCGATCGTGTGAACGGAGAGCTGGTGAACAAACCCGCTACGCGGTGCCACAATATCAACACGTGTCAATTCGTCTTCGGCAGCGATTTTCTGTTCCTCGAGCTGGGCGATGCGCGAGCGGGCTTCCTGAAGCTGCTCAAGCACCTCGGCCCGGTAGGATTCCTCAATCTGAAGGATCTGGATCTGACGCTCGCTGATTGCCTCTTTGGTCCGCGCGATCTGTGCAATGAGATCGCCGTATTCACCCGATAGCCGTGCCTGTTCCCGGCGCAGCGCCGACACGCGGCTCTTGGATACCAACTGCTTGTTCAAGAGACCGTCGAGATCGGCAAGCTCTTCCTTGATCAGCTCGATTTCGGATTCTTTCGCCGTGACCTGCGCCTCCAGCCCCTCGGACTGTTTGTTGAACTGGCGGATCTGTTCCTCAAGCTGGTTCTTGCGCCCATCCTTGGAGTTCTGGCGCGCCTCGAGAAGTAGCTGCTGGCCTCGTTCGATATCGCCGAGGCTTTCAATACGTTCCTCAGGCCATGAAATAGCTTTTAACTCGTCGCGCTCAGCCTCCAGACGCAATTCCTGTGCCGTCAGTTCCCGCAGTTGCTTGGTGATGACAGCAAGGTTTGCCCGCGTCACGGTGTCGTCGAGACTGAGCAAAAGGTCTCCAGAACCCACAAGATCCCCGTCCTTGACATTGATCTGGCGGACGATGCCGCCTTCGCGGTGCTGCACCTGCTTGATATTGCTTTCCACGACGACCGTGCCGGAGGAAACAACAGCACCGGAGATCTCAGTAAAGGTCGCCCAGCCACCAATGCCGATAACAACGAAGATCGTGACAAAGAGGGAGAAGAACAGATGTTTGCGTACGGTCTTGCTGAGCTCTTCGTCGGCTGGATTGGTTGCAGCCGCTTGCTTCATGGAATCTGAGTTTTTCATCGGGCGGCTCCTGCTCCCTGACGCACGGGCTGAACGGGTTGAACAACTTGCCTCAGCACTTCTTCTTTCGGTCCGAAACCAGCCATCTTGCCGTCCTTGAGACACAGGATCTTGTCGACTGTTGCGATCGCGCTGGGTCTGTGGGCAATCACGACGACAATCGATCCTTTCTCTCGCATCGCTTTGATGGCGTTGGTCAACGCACTCTCACCGATCGCATCCAGATTGGAATTGGGTTCATCGAGAACGACAAGGAACGGGTTGTCGTAGAGCGCACGCGCAAGAGCGAGACGCTGCCGCTGGCCGGCGGACAAAGAGCGTCCGCTCCGGCCGATCACCGTGTTGTATCCCTCAGGCAGGGCGACGATCATCTCGTGGACGTCGGCCAGTTTCGCCGCCTCGATGATTTTCTCCGGTGCCGCGTCTTCGCGAAAACGGGCGACGTTTTCAGCGATCGTTCCATCGAAGAGCTGCAGATCCTGCGGCAGATAGCCTATAAATTCGCCCCGTTTCTTGCTTTCCCACTGGGAGAGCTCGGCACCGTCGAAGCGGATGACCCCGCGCAGCGGCGTCGTAACCCCGACAAGGGCTCGTGCGAAGGTCGATTTCCCCGATCCCGAAGGCCCGATGACACCCAGGCCGTCTCCCGCCTGAAGATCCAGGCTGACGTTCTGGACATAGGGCATCGTCTCGCCGAAGGGGCCGCAAAAGACCTGCTCGACCGTGATTCCTTTAGAAGGCTGCGGCAGATCCATCTTGTGCTCTTCCGCTTCGGAGATCTGCAGAATCTCCCGTAGACGGCGCAACGCCTGACGGCTGGCAACAAAACCGCGCCACTGGGCCACGGCCTGCTCGATGGGTGCCAGGGCGCGCGATGTCATGATCGACGCGGCAATCATGACGCCCGGTGTGATTTCCTGTTGAATCGCCAGCCAGGCCCCCACAGCCAGGATCGCGGATTGAAGGATGAAGCGGATTGTCTTGATCGCCGTGCCAAACACACCCGTCGTGTCGGAGGCCCGGCGCTGTGTCGCCAGATACTCCGTGTTCTGCGCATCCCAGCGGGCTGTCAAGGTCGACTGCATGCCCATCGCAGCCACAACTTCGGCATTGCGCTGACCGCTCTCAACCACCGCAGTCCTTCGGCCTGACTGACCGGCGGCATCCTCTGTCGGTCCGCGGGACATGTACTCGTTCACAACAATCAGTATCGAGATAATGATTGCGCCGGCGAGCCCGACGACACCCAGGAGCGGGTGAAACAGGAACACGATACCCAGATAAAGTGGCAGCCAGGGTATGTCGAAGATGGCGGCCGGACCGGGTCCGGACAGAAACTGCCGGATCGTATCAAGATCCTGCACGGGACGAAGCCGCGCCGACTTGCGCCCCAGGCGGACCGGCAAGCTGTTGGAGACCTTGTAGACGATGCCGGACAGCCTTGCGTCCACGCGCTGTCCAAGACGGGACAGAATGCGTCCGCGAACACCTTCCAGAATGCCGTAGAACATGTAGAGCACGATGGCCAGGGAGCCGATTACAACGAGTGTTGGAACGGATCCGCTCGCAAGGACACGGTCATAAATCTGAAGCATGAACACCGGGCCGGTGAGCATCAGGATGTTGATGACGAAACTGACGATCGCCACGCCCCAGAATGCAGACCGGATGGGCCGGAAAGCAACTGCGACAGGATTTTCCTGTCGCCCGCCGGTTTTGGGAGCCCGCTGATTTGATACCGCCATTTAAACCTCTGTCCCGCCTTTCGGCAACGTGCCGCCCGATCTTCAGGTCAACACTACGTCCTTATGCATCCATTAGACGAATTTGTGTTCTTTTATGGGCCCAAAAATATGGTTTTCCCAAACTCACTCATCGTTTTAGCACAAACACTGTTCTTGTTTCGTCGTCTATATCACACTTAGTTCGTGTCTTTTGTTGCATTCGCGGGAAAAACAGAAAACCCGGCTCGTTTACGAACCGGGCTTTCCAAAGGATGACATTGGTTCAGCTTTTGTCAGCCTGCTTTTTCGACGGCGCGTTTTGCCATGACGGTGACGAGGTTTGCGCGGTAGGCGGCGGAGCCGTGGATGTCGTGCAGCATGGAGCCGGCATCCACCTTGATGGCGGCGACCGCGTCCGGCGACCAGTTGCCGGCCAGTGCCGCTTCCATGCCGTCGACCCGGAAGACGCCGTAGTGGCCCGCCCCGGTCACCGCAACCCGGACCGAGCCGTCCAGGTGCCGGGCCACGTAGACCCCTGCCATGGCATAGCGCGAGGCCGGGTTCGGGTATTTGGCATAAGCCCCCTTCTCGATCAGCGGGAACGTCACCGACACGACGATCTCGTCCTCGTCCAGCGCCGTGTCGAACATGCCGACAAAAAAGTCCTCGGCGCTGAGCGAGCGCTTGCTCGTCACCACCGTTGCCCCCAGCGCGACCAGCGCCGCCGGATAGTCCGCTGCCGGGTCGTTGTTCGCAATCGAGCCCCCGATCGTGCCCATGTGCCGCACAGCCGGATCGCCGATGCCGCCCGCAAGTCCGGCAAGGCTCGGAAGCTTCGAGCGAACCAGATCCGAAGCGGCAACCTCCGCATGCGTCGTCGCAGCCCCGATCGACAGGCTGCCCTCGCCCTCGCAGATGCCGTTCATCTCCGCGATCTTCGTCACATCAACAAGATCGCTCGGCGACGCAAGACGCTGCTTCATCGTCGGCAGAAGCGTCTGGCCGCCGCCAAGAACCTTGCCGTCCTCCGCCTTCGACATCAGATCCGATGCGTCAGCGACCGAACCGGCGCGGTGATAGGTTGTTTCATACATGACGGGTCTCCCCAAACTCTCAATGTCAGATGAGCGGGCAGGCAACGCCTGCCCGAAGAACGTTTCTCTTCAACCTTATTCGGCCGCCTGCTTCTCCTGCGAGCGGCACAGCTGCCACACCTTCTCCGGCGTCGCAGGCATCGTCAGATCGTTCGACCCGATCGCATCCGTGATCGCGTTGATCACGGCCGGCGGTGACCCGATCGCACCGGCCTCGCCGCACCCCTTCATTCCAAGCGGATTGCCGGGGCAAAGCGTCTCGTGCGTCGACAGGCTGAACGAGGGAACATCATCCGCCCGCGGCATCGTGTAGTCCATGTAGGACGCCGTCAGAAGCTGACCGCTCTCGTCATAGGCCGCGTTCTCAAGAAGCGCCTGCCCGATCCCCTGAACAAGACCCCCGTGAACCTGGCCTTCCACGATCATCGGATTGATCACCTTGCCGAAGTCGTCGGCCGCGACAAAGCTCACGATCTCCGTCTTGCCCGTCTCCGGATCAACCTCGACCTCGCACACATAGGTGCCCGCCGGGAACGTGAAGTTCGACGGGTCGTAGAACGCCCCCTCCTTCAGACCAGGCTCCATGCCTTCGGGAAGATTGTGCGCCGTATAGGCCGCAAGCGCCACTTCCGTGAACGACAGCTTCTTGTCCGTGCCGGCGACCTTCAGCTCGCCGCCCTCGATCTGGATGTCGCCTTCCGACGCCTCCATCAGGTGCGCCGCGATCTTCTTCGCCTTGTCCTCCACCTTGTCCAGCGCCTTCACGATCGCGGACATGCCGACCGCTCCGGACCGCGACCCGTAGGTCCCCATCCCGAACTGGACCTTGTCCGTATCCCCGTGAACGATCGACACCGCATCGCTGTCAAGACCGAACCGCTCGCAGATCAGCTGCGCAAACGTCGTCTCGTGACCCTGGCCATGGCTGTGGGACCCCGTCAGGACCTCCACCGTGCCGACCGGGTTCACCCGCACCTCGGCCGATTCCCAAAGACCCACACCGGCCCCAAGCGACCCCACCGCAGCGGACGGCGCAATCCCGCACGCCTCGATGTAGCAGGAAAGACCGATCCCCCGCAGCTTGCCGCGCGAGGCCGCTTCCGCCTTGCGCGCCGCAAAGCCCGCATAGTCGGCTGCCGACAGCGCCGCATCCAGCGTCACGTCATAGTCGCCCGCGTCGTAGCACATGATCACCGGCGTCTGGTGCGGGAACTCCCGCACGAAGTTCTTGCGCCGGAAGTCCGCAGGCGACAGCCCCACCTCCCGCGCCGCCGTCTCCATGATCCGCTCAAGAAGATACGTCGCCTCCGGACGGCCCGCGCCCCGATAGGCGTCAACCGCCGTCGTGTTGGTATAGACCGTCTTCACATTCGCGTGGATCGCCGGGATGTTGTACTGGCCAGACAAGAGCGTTGCATAAAGATAGGTCGGCACCGCCGACGAGAACAGCGACATGTACGCGCCAAGATTGGCGACCGTGTTCACACGAAGTCCGACAATCCGGTTGTCCGCATCAAGCGCAAGCTCCGCCTCCGACACGTGGTCGCGCCCATGCGCATCCGTCAGGAACGCTTCGGTCCGGTCCGACACCCACTTCACCGGGCGGCCCACACGCTTGGACGCCCAAAGGCACACCATCTCTTCCGGGTAGATGTAGATCTTCGACCCGAAGCCGCCGCCCACATCCGGTGCGATCACACGCAGCTTGTGCTCCGGCGCCACATTGTAGAACGCCGACAGCACAAGACGCGCCACATGCGGGTTCTGCGAGGTCGTGTAGAGCGTGTGATGCTCTTCCGCATCGTCGTAACTGGCAAGCGCCGCCCGCGGCTCCATCGGGTTCGGAACAAGACGGTTGTTGCGGATCTCCATCTTCGTCACATGCGCGGCGCCCGCAAACGCCGCATCAACAGCCGCCCCATCCCCGATCTCCCAGTCGTAGATCAGGTTGCCTTCCGCCTCCGGATGCACCTGCGGCGCGCCGGGCGCAAGCGCGGCAACCGGATCGACAACAGCTGGAAGCTCCTCGTAGTCGACAACAACCGCATCCGCCGCATCGCGCGCCTGCGCAGCCGTATCGGCAACAACAACCGCAACAGCCTGGCCAACATGGCGCACAACCTCAGGCTCAAGCGCCCGCCAGCCGCCCATCTTCATCGGCGTGCCGTCCTTGGAATGGATCATCCAGCCGCAGATCAGATTGCCGATCCCGTCCCCGACAAGCTGGTCCCCCGTCAGAACCGCATCAACACCCGGCATCGCAAGCGCAGCGCTCGCATCAAGCCCCGTCACCTTCGCATGCGCATGCGGAGACCGCACAAACGCCGCATGACCCATCCCGGGAAGAACCATGTCGTCCGTATACCGGCCCTTGCCCGTGATGAAGCGCTTGTCTTCCTTGCGAAGCGCGCGTGCGCCAATCCCCTCAATCGCCATCTTCTCTCTCCCAAAACCTGAAGCCGGAAACACTCACCAGACACAAACGCACCCCCTCCTCAAGAGCTGCGCCGGCCGATCGGTCCCCTCGTCTCAAACACGCGGAAAACCCGCTCTCAAAACAAACCCGAAGACCCTATTCGGCCGCCTGCGCTATCCCCGCCATCTGGTCCGACGCCGCCTTGATCGCCTTGACAATGTTGTGATAGCCCGTGCACCGGCAGATGTTGCCCTCAAGCTCATCACGGATCGTCGCCTCGTCAAGATTGCCAGCACCGTGACGGCTGATCATGTCAACCGCGCTCATGATCATCCCCGGCGTGCAGAAACCGCACTGAAGTCCGTGATGCTCCCGGAACGCCGCCTGAACAGGATGAAGCGCATCCGCAGACCCGATCCCCTCAAGCGTCACAACCTCACACCCGTCCGCCTGCGCCGCCAACATCGTGCAGGACTTGACCGCCTTGCCGTCAACATGAACAACGCACGCACCGCACTGTGACGTGTCACACCCAACATGCGTCCCGGTCAGACCACGAACATCCCGGATAAACGATACAAGCAACGTCCGGTCCTCAACATCAGCAGACACTGACTTGCCGTTCAAAACAAACGATACCTTCGACATAAATTCCTCTCCCTCGTCAAATCAGCAGACGCGTCGTTCCGTCGTCATTTTGTTAGCGGCCCTCACCAGAAACGGCTGGCAGAGCCTTCATCAAATCAATCTGTCGCAGCGGGGTCAACTCGCAAGCGCAAGCACCAGAATAAGAATACCCAAAAGCGCCAATCCCCACACCATCGGTCCGCCGAACGCGCTGCGTCCCGCGGCAACTTCGAGATTTTCCTCAGCCTTGTGTAGCGTTTCCTCGACCGCGTGCTCTGCTTCTTCGATCGCATGCAGAACTTCGCCCGGCGTGTCCTCGATCGCTATTCTCTTGGCTTCCTCCGCAACACCGGCATCAAGCTCGTCATCGACAGCGGCGTCTTCGGCTGCCGGCTGTGCGGGTGATCCGACCTGTTCGGTGAACTTGGTGAAAAAGTCTTCCGCCATTTTCTTGGCAGTTGAGTCCACCAATCGGCTGCCAAGCTGCGCCAGCTTGCCACCAACCTGGGCCTTGGCTTCGTAAGTGAGTACGGTCTCGTCGCCCTCTTCCGCCAATCTGACGTCCGCCGATCCCTTTGCGAAACCGGCGACGCCACCCTTGCCCTCGCCCACGATCGTGTAGCTCTCCGGCGCGTTGATGTTTTCAAGCGTGACGGCGCCTTTGAACTTTGCCTTGACCGGCCCGATCTTCGTCGTGACCGAAGCGTTCATCTCGGTATCCGATGTCTTTTCCAGGCTCTCGCAGCCGGGAATGCTGGCTTTCAGAATCTCGGGATCGTTGAGGGCCTGCCAGACAACCTCTCTTTTTGCCGGGATTCGGCGGGTGCCGCTCATATCCATTTGCATCTCCCTTTCAGCCTTAGCGCTGCCCCGTTGCCTGCCGCATTTACCGTCGGGTGCACGCGGGGCGCAGTCTGGCATGCATTGCTATGAGAGCCTGCATTCGCCAGAAATTCAATCACTTATCGCAACAATAAAGGAAAAGCCGACTTGGTGCCCTCACCCTGAAGACAGTTTAGCTGGGAATCAGGCTCAGTTTCAGAGGGCGACCTTGTGTGTCTCGTCAGCCGGCCGCCAGATCGGGACCATTTGCGGCGTTGATGAAGCCATCCAGCTCGGTGCTGGGAATCGGCTTTGCGAACAGATAACCCTGCAGAAAGTCGCATTGCTGCTCCTGCATGATCTTCCTCTGATCGGCAGTCTCCACACCCTCGGCCGTAATGCTAAGGTCAAGCGCTTTGGCAACGGCGATGATGGACCTCACCACCGCCAGGGCATCCGGATCCTGTTCCATGTTCATGATGAAGCTGCGGTCGATCTTGATCCCGTCAAGCGGCAGTTTGCGGAGATAACTGAAAGAGGAGTAGCCGGTACCGAAATCATCGATGACCACCTTCGCACCCTTGCTTCGCAGCCATGTCAACAGCGAAAGGGTAACCTGATCGTTGTTGACGAAAAGGCCTTCGGTCACTTCGAAGACCAGCCGGTCCAGGCCAAGCCCGGCTGACGCGGCCGCATCTTCGATATCCTTGTAGATCCGGTTTGCCTGCACTTGTCTCGGCGACAGGTTCACGTTGAGCCGAACCCGTTCGGAAAGACCCTTGAGCCTGTTGAATTCGGTGAAGGCGGACCTGAACATCCATGCGCCTATCTCCACAATCAGGCCGCTCGTCTCGGCCGCTTCAATCATGCGGGTCGTGTTCAGCATTGCACCCGACGCCGTGCGGAAACGCATAAGCGCCTCGAACGACGCGATCGCTTCATCGGAAGCCTGCATGATCGGCTGATAGTTCAGTGAGAATTCCGCCTGTGCGCCTTTGCCTGTGAGCAGGGATGCGAGCCGCAATCTCTCCAATGCCGCTTCTTGCATGAGCGGATGGAATACGGCGTGATTTGTGAGCCCTTTCTGCCTGACATCATTCAACGCAATCGACGCATGGCGCACGCATTCCTCAGCGCTGCACTCAGCGCCCTCCACAGACGCAATCCCGCATCTCAACTTAAGTGAAATCTGGTTCTCCTCAATCGCAATAGGGTCCTGGAATGCGTCCTCGATCCGCGCAACGATATCCTGGATCCTCACATGCAATCCGCCTTTGAGAAGGATGAGAAACTCGTCTTTTTCCTTTCTTGCGATTGCCAGCGCATCGGGAAACGTCTGCGACAGCCGGTTGCCCGTCTGTTTCAGAACGGCACCGGCCTTTTCATCACCTATTCCATCAACAATGAACCGGAAGCGCTGGATATCGCAATGGATCACAAGAAGCGGACGTTCGGCCATGACCTGGCTCTGGAATGCTTCGAGAAAGCCGGAGAACGTCGACTGACCTGTGGTGCGATCAACATAGGCCAGGTTGCGGATATGCTCCAGAAGACCGGTTTTCTCGTAGCCAAGCGCAACATTGGAAACAAAAAGACGGATGATTTCCGAACCAATCTTTTCGTTCAGAACAGAGATCGGCAATCCAATGAAAATGGCGCCTGAGAGGCCGTTTCTGGTGAGCAGTGGCAGCGCGACACCCTGAGACGTGGAATACTCTGACATTTTGGCAATGCATTCGCTCACGCATTTTCGCACAAGATCTTCGCCGATGATATCAAGAGGCAGATCCAGTTTGTCTGCAAACATTCCCGATCCCGCCAGGACACGCACGTTGGACGAACCCGCTGCGCCCGCTTTGGGAGAAGACTCCATGCCGCACAGCAATCCGTCCACCGGCTCACCGGCCAGCTCTGAAAAATTTTTCAGAACAAGGTCGGCAAACTCATTCAACGCATTTTTCTCAACGATTGCCGAGAACTGTGCGTTCAGCTTCTTCAGTTTTTGCCGATTGCTCTCCAGTGATCGAACAAGCTTGTAGCCACGCAATGCGGTGACAATCGCAGTGATCAGTTTCGTGCGCGAAAGCTCCGCTTTCTCCGCATAACCATCGACATCGAATTTCATGATCACATCGGTCTGCGGGGCGTAACCCGGCTGACCCGTCCGAAGGATGAGCCGTGTGAAACTGTTGCCGAGCTCCGACCGGATCCAGCTCACCAGACCCAGTCCGGCCGTGTCATTTTCCATGACGACGTCGACCAGCGCGACAGCAATGTCATCGTGCTCTGACAGCAGCTCCCTTGCTTCCTGCGCAGACAGCGCATGGAGAAGCTGGAACGACCGGCCGTCGAACTCGCAGCCGTCGACCGCGATCCTGGTGACATCATGCACGTCGGGATCATCGTCAACGACAAGTATTTTCCAGGGTGTGTCTGAAACCCGATGGGATTTCGATTTGGGAGGTGCCAGAAAATCCATGCTCATTCAGGACACCTGCAGTTCTGTGACCTGCGTGCGCAGCTGCGGTGTTTTCAAGGGAATTTCAATCGTGAATTCCGTACCCGATCCAACCTTGGATACGACCGATATCGACCCGTCCAGGGCCTCGGTAACCAACTGGTAGCAAATGGCCATCCCAAGACCGGAACTTCCCTTGCCGAATTTTGTTGTAAAAAAAGGTTCAAACACCTTTTTGAGATTCTTCTCGGGTATCCCCACGCCAAGGTCCTTGCAGCTTAGAATTATTTTGGTCCGGCTCCGGCGGCTCTTCGCGTTGTCCTGCACGTCCAGCACGCGCGTGCGAATGACAACTTCCCCGGTGTTTCGCCCCTCGTAGCCATGTTTGATCGCGTTTTCCACGAAATTGGAGAGCACCTGGCTCACGGCGCCCGGATACCCCTCCAGATCGACATCGGCATCGAGATCGAGATCAAGGTTGAACGATGTCTTTTTCAGGGTTGGCTGGAGTGTGGCCAGCGTCTCGCGGATGATATGATCGAAATTGAAAGAGCGCATTTTCTCGCTCTGCCTGTCTACGGCAACCTGCCTGAAATTTCCGACGAGATCCCGCGCGCGGCCGAGAGTCTTTTCTATGATTTTCGCCGTATCACCGATGCGCCGTATTTCGTTTTCAAGGGAATCCTTGCTCAGGCTTTGTTTCTCGAGTTCGGACTTCAGGAGGTCCGTGGAATCATTGATCGTCGTAGCGGCCATGAGCGCATTGCCGAGCGGTGTGTTCAACTCGTGTGAAACACCTGCCACCAATGCACCGAGCGCGGCGAGGTTGTCTGCCTGGATGAGTTCTTCCTGCACCAGCTTGAGCTGCTCCGTGCGGCGAGCGACGAGTTCTTCCAGATTGGTCTGGTATTCCTGAATTTTCTGCAGATCATTGTGTCTGCGCTGAACCATCGACTGGAGGCTCGATGCCAGGATGCCGATCTCGTCTTCGCGCCCGGGCATGAGTTGCGTAACAGGAGGTTTCTCGATCAGTTTCGGTGTCGAAAGATAAGCGACAATGTCGGTGAGCGGGCGCCCGATCAGCCGTTTGAAGACCGTTCTGATGACGACGGTAAGCAACAGCAGATAGACGACGATGGCCGCCACGATGTAGCCGACGGTCGAAAAGATCTCCTGAGATATTGTATTCCTGTCGATGAGGATGAAGACTTGACCTATCGCATCCTTGTGCAGGATCGTGCTTGGCGATTGCAGCGTGTACGAGAGAGCACCCGCGCGCCGCGCGCCTGCAACGGGGTCACCAAAATTTCCCGTGTCGGGTGTTTCCACCCAAACGCGTTCCACCACTTCGAGGCTTTCAAGACCGCGAATCAACTGGAGCGTCGCTTCCGCGTTGACGGTCCATATGGCCCTCTCGAACGGACGTTTCGTGGCTTCGAAAAACGCTTCCGTCACGCGGATCGCGCGGGCATGCGAGGCATCCCACGTGATCTTGGTCAGAACCCCGATGAAAAGGACGCCCAGAAGTGCAAAAAGACCGAGCGTATAGAGGATAAACGTCCGGGACAAACTGACCCGGCCCGCCTTCTTGGGAGCATATGGCACCGACGCACTGCCGATAACACTCAAGACGTCTACCTCTAGGCTGAACGTGATCCAGTCGGAGACACAGGACAAGGACCGCCCGTTCGTGAGCCTGCATCCGCAGACAGATCACCAAACGGATTGCCAAACCACACCCCAACCCCGATTACAGATTTTGCTTAGGTTTTCTAAATTTTCCATAAAAATCAATTGTAAATTAAACCAGTCAAACCTGTCTTTTCTAAAGGTAATGGCACCGATCGGCAAAAAACAGCAGCCACCTACTTGGTGAAGACAGAAAAATTGTTGAAGCTGATTTCTGGTTCTTTTTCTCAAAAATGAACTTACTCTGAATTGAATGAACTTAAATAATAAAAACACTTTTTTGCTGCTATTTATCTACGTGATTTTCTGTCCCGTTTATGTATAATATTCCATTAGTTCTTGCTCAAGATCCGGTGGACATGAGCGTTTGCTTCGATCAGCCGAGTAGGCGCAATGAAAGAAGAAGACGGACCTCGTTTCGAGCTACCAGACAAGGCCCTCACGGCTCTGCCGACCGGGGCCGTCAAAGACACTGTCGAGCATTTGGGACACAGAATCGCACTTGGACACTATCCCGTCGGTGACGTTCTTCCCAAAGAGGATGAACTTGTCGCGTCGCTTCGCGTTTCACGGACTGTCATTCGCGAAGCGGTCAAGGTTCTGTGCGGCAAGGGGCTGGTGCGAACGGCACGAAGATATGGTTCCCGCGTTTGCCCCTTCACGGACTGGAACCTTCTGGATCCCGACGTCATCCGCTGGCATACGCCCGACTGCCCCATGACCGCGCGGATCTTCGCCGAAGCATCGCAGCTGAGATTCATTTTCGAGCCGGAGGCTGCGGCCCTCGCCGCCGTGAACGGGTCGCGCAACCAGCACGAACGGATCCTGCAGGCGGCAAGAAACGTGCATGGGGATTATGGTGAAGCCGCAATGATCGGTGCTGTCTTCGCGTTTCATTCCACAATACTTCAGGCAACCGGGAACCTGATGCTGACGCATTTCCAGAACCTGATCCACGCGGTTCTTGTTTCGTCCTATGCATCAGGTGACGGCAATTTGCCGGGCGAACCTGCTTTTCGCGAACACCATATCGCTGTCGCCCTGGCAATCCGCGCACAGGAACCCGACGCTGCCCGCAGAAAAATGCGGGACCTGCTCAACTTCGGCGGCGGCGCCGCGCCGTCGGCGGATACCGGTCGCAACATGCTTTAACAGCTGCGGTTGCCCGCTCCGCCCGGCTCCTTCCGGTCACGGAGCGCAAGACACCGGGACCGGTGATCAGCCTCAAGCGGCGTGAGCCGGTATCAAGTGGCAATGAGCGCACGGACCAATTCGCTTTCCAGATCTTTCAGCGCATCGATCACGTCGAAATGGTGCCGACCGGGTTCCACATGAAAATGCGTTCCCGGCCAGGCCTCCGCCAAAAGCCTTGACTGACGCACAAATTCCGGGCGCTCCTGCGCTCCGACCCAGGCAGTGACGGAACAGTTCGAGATCTTGGTTCGAAGCGCCGGGCTCTCGGCGGCTGCAGCGGTGTCGGACAAGGAGAAGTCTTCGTTCATCTTTGTCTTTCGCAACGGTCGCAAGTCATGAAGCCCGCTGATCGAGACAACATTTTCCACCCTGCCCGACGTATCCCCATCAAGCGGCGTGTCATCGCATATCATTCGTGTGACCAGATGTCCGCCTGCCGAGTGCCCTGCCAAGCGAATTGGACCTGCATTGTTTTGCGCGGCAAACGTCACGGCCGAGCCAATCTGTTGCGTGATATCGGCAATGCCGACGGTCGGCGCCAGATCGTAGCTCGGCAGTACTACCGTCCAGCCTTGCATCAAGGCACCAGCAGCGAAGTGCGACCAGAAAGACTTGTCGAACCTCAGCCAGTAACCGCCATGCACGAAGATCACGAGACCGCGCGACGTCCCGTGCGGGTAAAACTGATCGAGTTTCTGCCGTTCGGACGGCCCGTAAGCGGCATCCAGGGACTTGTCCGGCCACCCTGACCGGAAGGCGTTCGCCGCACTTGCCCACTCCTCCGGATAGTCAGCGGCACCCGGAATGTGAGCGCCGTTGGCATACGCATCGTCCCAGTCTGTGGTTTCCGTTTCCGTCATGAAAAATCCTGCATGCAATGAATCTCCGGCGCACATAGTTGCATAAATCTGCCTGCAGGAGGACCGCGAAGCTGACTGACCGGCTTGTCAAGCAAGGCCGGACCGGCCTAACGTCGCAGCGCAACTCCCGAGCCCGGAAACAAGTCGATCCATGATGCAGCGCTGCTCCAACCGCGTCCCAAACCTGTCCCACTACCTGACGAGGAACGCGAGGCGCTGGCCGCTGCGGCCCGCGCTTCACTGGGAAGACAGGAGCTGGAGCTGGGCGGAGCTTGACCGCCGTGTCTCGGCGCTTAGCACAGCGCTGCGCGGCGAGTTCGGGATTTTAAAAGGTGACGCAATCCTGGTCCAGGCGCAGAACTCCAACCAGATGGTGGAAACCATGCTCGCTGCGTTTCGGCTCGGCGCCGTCTGGGTTCCCTGCAATTTTCGCCAAGCACCCGGCGAAACCGCCTTTGCCAGCGTCAAGGCAAAGGCGAAGGTCTTTGTCTGCGACGCGGAATTCAGGGAGCAGGCAGAAGCTGTCAAACAGGAAAGACCGGAGCTCACCGGTGTCATCACGATCGGCGAGAGCGATTTCGGTCTCGACTATGAAAGTCTGGTTTCCGCGCATTCAGGATCCGACTTTGTCAATGAACCCGTCACCTACGATGATCCCTGCTGGCTCTTCTTCACCTCCGGATCGACGGGCCGGCCGAAAGCCGTTGTCCTGACCCATGGCCAGATCGGCTTTGTCGTCGTCAACTATCTGGCCGACCTCTTGCCTGGAACGAACGAGCAGGATGCCTCCCTCGTCATAGCGCCGCTTTCCCATGGCGCCGGCCTTCAGCAGATTGCGCAGCTGCCGGCCGGGACCGCGCATGTCCTGATGCCGCACGACGGATTCAACCCGGCAGTCGCTTTCGAACTGATCGAAAAACACCGCGTGAGCAACCTCTTCACCGTGCCGACGATCGTAAAACGGCTTGTGGAAGATCCGGCAGTGGACAGATACGACCATTCAAGCTTGCGTCACGTGATCTATGCGGGGGCGCCCATGTACCGGGATGACCAGAAAAGAGCGCTCGAAAAACTGGGGCCTGTCCTGGTGCAATACTACGGGCTTGGCGAGGTCACCGGAAACATCACGGTTCTGCGACCGCAGGACCATTCTCTGGAGGACGGACCGCAAGCGCGAATCGGAACGTGTGGCACCGAGCGCACCGGCATCGAAATCAGCATTCAGGATGATGATGGAAACTTGCTGAAACCCGGAGAGACCGGCGAGGTCTGCGTTGTCGGCGCAGCTGTTTGCGCCGGATATCTTGAAGACAAGGCTGCGAACTCCAAGTCTTTCCGCAAAGGTTGGTTCCGCACCGGCGATATCGGCCACATGGACGAAGAACGGTTTTTATACCTCACCGGGCGGGCCTCCGACATGTACATTTCCGGGGGCTCGAACGTCTATCCGAAGGAAATAGAAGAAGTACTTCTCGCGCACCCGGACGTTTCCGAAGTTGCAATTCTCGGAATCCCGGATGCGCAATGGGGAGAGATCGGGCTTGCCGTTTGCGTTGCCAGCACCGGGAAAACCGTGTCGGAGACGGAACTTTCAGCGTTCCTGACCGGCAAAATCGCACGGTACAAGATGCCGGCACGCTATCTGTTCATCGATGAAATGCCGACGAGCGCCTATGGAAAGATTACAAAAAAACTCGTCCGTGAGCACTTGCAGGAAACGGGTTTGATATGAGACGCCCGGCTCCCGAACGACTGGCAGACATCAGCCACCCGGGACCCCGATGCACCGACAGACGTCCCTACCGGCTTTGCAACGCCGAGAAGATTTCGGTTGTCTTGCCGTCCGGTATTCCGTTTCTCGAATCGATTGCAAACTGGATCGAACCGGCCGGTTACGATTCCGCCGTGCTCGACCTTGCGGGGCTGACCCTTGCCCCCTTTGAATATGTCATGCCGGACAGGGCAATCGACGACAGACATGCCGCCTGGTACAGCGACACGAAGCACTCTGTTGGAACTGTTCTTTCGGAAGCGGTCGCGATCGTCGGCCAAAGAGACGGTCACTGGTTCGCCCACATTCACGCCTATTGGACCGAAAACGGCGGGGACCATCTGGGACACCTCCTCCCCGATACCTTGATTGTCGGCGAAGAAAGCCAGATCACCGGCTTCGGCATCAGCGGCGCGATGTTTGTCGCTCGGCCTGATCCTGAAACGGAGTTCACACTTTTTCGGGTTGCCGGCTCACGAGAAGAGGCGAGAAACGCACGTTTCAATGCGCTCATCACGACGCTCGCCCCTTTCGAAGACCTTTCGACAAGTATCCAGGGATTGGGACAAACACTGGGCGCTGCAAGCGTGAAAGTGGCCGGTCTTGGCAGCCTTGCAGGTGCACAGTTTGGGGATGCGCAGCCCATGCGCGGACTTGTCTCGGAAATCCTGCTTCAGAAGGGCTGCAGCGTTGACGCCGGAGGCGGCATGAATCTGCCCGTGCGATGCGTCGACCTGAACGGCCAACTGCATGCCGGCCATTTGCAGGCCGGAGCCGCTCCGACGCTCATTACGTGTGAGCTCCTCCTGATCGCAGATAGATAGCGCGGTTCGCCCGGACATATGCCTCAGACGCGATTCGCGGAGAGATTTGCATGAAAGATGAAAGGTGAAATACGTAACATCACATGCGATATCGCCAATAACAAACAAAGGAATGAAGTAAATAATTGTTTTTCTTGGTTTTCATGTAATTGGCAGCTTCATCAAGTCGATTATTGAGTAATTTTATTTACTTAATATCATGATTTACTAAGAAAACTGACGACAAAATTGAGACCTTCCCTCGAGTCCAGAGCTATTTCCGACCAACTTTGATCATTTGATGAGGATATCCGGATCACGAGGTGATGGGCTGGATATCCTCACCCGTTGCGGAACGCGTTCTAGCGACAAGCATCAAGATTGGCTTGGCCCTGTTTCGTGATCGGTCCGAGTTCCTTGGGCTGGCCAAAGCACCGTTCGAATTGCTTCGCAAGTTGATCGGGATTGAGGATGTGCCGCGACCGATGAGGACGAACAGATTTGCCCCGATCTCCGCGTCGAACTGATCAATGCAGTCCTCGGAGACTGTGTTGCGCTTTTTCCCGATCTGCGGGTTGGTCCTCTCTTTGCCCGCCTTTGCTCATGAGCTGACAGCACCGGCAAGTGTTGATGCAACGGAAACAGGCTCGAGCGATCGACTTCAAACTCTTGGCAAAAAAACACACCGGAAAATTGTTTCACGGCCTTCTGGCGGAAAAATGTCTAGAAAAATTCCGTATCAGTCAGAGCCAATTTGTATTTTCTGGCTTTAAACAATTCAAATTTCGTCCCGAACGGAAGTTGGCCCAGGCATTCGCGTCCAAGATGATGTTCCAAACCAAAATTATGTTACGAAACACCCATTTCTTTGCATGTGATCTTTCGCAGGGTGTCCGATGGCTGACAAGTTGGCCGGTATTCCGAGGCAATGGAATGTCAGCGCAGACCGACATTTGCGTTCGAGATCAGACCGAGTTCATATGCAATTGCAATCATTTGCGTCTTGTTCTGGGCATGCAGTTTGCGATTGAGGGACGCTATGTACCCGGCTACCGTCGATTCGGCGACGCCAAGGATCGTTGCGCATTCGGACGAGGTCTTGCCGCGAGCCGACCAGACCAGGCATTCAATCTCTCTGGTACTGAGCACAAGTTTCTCGCCAAGGTCCCCCATGAGCGCATAAAGGCGGGAGAAGATGTGCTGGCTGATCAGGTGCAAGGTCGCCATTTCCGCTGCTGTTGGCAACGATCGGTTTCCCGAGAATCCGATTGCCCCCCGGCGCCCGGTCTTGTCGTGACATCCGAAGTAGACACCGCGCGGCATTTCATGCTCCATGAACAGGTCGATCGCGGCGTTTTGCTCATGTTCCGGTCTGTCTGTTCCCAGCGTCTCGAGATCATACTCAACCGGAACATCCGTTTTTCGCAACCCGGCGATGATCGGACTGCTTTCCAATAACTTCAGCCGGTCATAAGCCGCCAACAGGGCACCACTCCAGTTGGAAGCAACGATGCAGGGGCGAATCTCTTCGTCCGTCACCTGGGGGAGAAACAGAACCACATAGCTTGCGAAACTGAGATCTTCAGCAATGCGGCGCAGTTTCGAATACAGTTCCGAGGGATTTTTTACGGCGTTGATGGATCTGTAAAGCTCAGACAGATAACCCGATTTTTCTACAGTTGCATCCGCCATAAGAGCCTTCTGGTTTGGTCTTTATCGGTAGCCGAGGATACAAATCAATGAGTTGAATCTGTCGCAACATCCTAAGAGGAAGCGTCGGCACGCAAGACAAACATTAGTGTTTTGTTCTGCTCCGGTCCCCGTCAGAACGGTTTGCCGGGAACCGGCGCAACGCATGCGCAACTGATAATTGCATGACTTAATTAGCCGTGCCAAACGAAATCCAAAAAACCCTATAAAGTTGTTTTCTGATTATGCACCCTTAAGACGTGCTGGTTACAGACCCTGATTTGGGATGTATGCCGGTCGATATCGAGAGCGATGAGCACGGACTTGCAGAGCAAACTCACGCCCAGTTCCGGATAGCGGCGGTTTCAACAGGCTTTCTGCTTCCTGCGCTTTTCGAACCTTCTCCCTAAAGTCGCAACACTCGCCTCGGAACAATCAGGACACGCATGCAGGGTCACGACCGGCCGCAGCCAGCGGGTCGCGAGGAACTGCGACATGAGAGCAAAACCTATTGGCCAATCAACCGGACCTTACCGCCGACGCAAGCCCGGAAGAAACAATCGACCGACCCACCAAGAACAGTAAGAGAACATTTACCCTTGCAGAACACAATAGGAACAGGTACTGTGTTCTTGATTTGTACCAGCCCTCATTTGTGGTCAGGGAGAGCCGAAAATGCTCACGCGCAAGCAGTATGAACTGCTCATGTTCATTCACGAACGTCTGAAGGAAACCGGCGTTCCGCCATCATTTGATGAAATGAAGGATGCGCTGGATCTGCGGTCAAAGTCAGGCATACACCGCCTGATCACGGCGCTCGAAGAACGCGGGTTTATCCGGAGACTGCCGAATCGGGCACGCGCGATGGAGGTGGTTCGCCTGCCCGATTCGATCGCTCCCGGTTTGGGGACCGCGCGGCAACGCGGCAGCTTCTCACCTGAGGTCATCGAGGGATCACTTGGGAAACAGGAGCCGGAGCGCTCCGTGCCCGTGAAGCCGGAGACGGGAACGGAAATCCCGGTTATGGGACGCATTGCGGCGGGCGTGCCGATTGAGGCTATCCAGACGCACAGTCACTCGATCAGCGTTCCGCAGGAGCTTCTCGGAAAAGGCGAGCACTATGCCCTTGAGGTGCGCGGCGACTCGATGATTGAAGCCGGTATCCTGGACGGCGATACCGTTCTCATCCGCAGAACGGAGAGTGCGGATAGCGGAGACATCGTGGTTGCTCTCGTCGACGAGGAAGAAGCGACTTTGAAACGGCTGCGAAAAAAAGGCGCGTCAATTGCGCTTGAAGCTGCGAACCCCGCGTATGAAACTCGGATTTTCGGACCAGGCAGAGTGCGTGTTCAAGGACGTCTGGTCGCCCTCTTCAGACAGTATTGAGCCGGCGACAAGCGCCGGCTGCAAGCGCAGAGGATGCCTCGTCTGGACGGCGTCTCTGATCGTACAGAGTTCGGGTAGCACGGCTATTTCAGCGAGGCGCGTGTCACATCTCCCTGCCGGTGCCACGCACGGGGGGACTCATCGACCGCGAACTCGATCCTGACGACTTCGGTCCTGACTTGGTCCTCGTGAGGACGGTCTGCAACGTTTCCGCCTGATCGGGTCGTCAGAAGCTCACGTGTTTCTGCAGAGAGCCAGAGTGATATGGCACCTCTGACCTGGCGAACGCTCTTGTCCAAAACGATTGGGGCAGAGCAATTCCCGGATACGATCAGGTCGCTCACGATCAGGTCAGCGTAACGGCAATCCTGATAAAGTGCATCCAGTGTCCTGGGCGTCGCAATCAACAGGGGTTTGGCTGGGCTTGAAGTAGGTCGTGCCTGCTCAGACCGGGCATAAGCTTTCACAACGCACCCGAGGTCGTCGCAATGCAGTTGCGGCGATTTTGTCTTGTGCGACTTTATCTGGTGTGGCGGCACCCCCTCGGCTTGATACCAGCTCTCGGTCTGAAAGGATCCGCCGCGGCCCGTCCACTTCAGGGTGCCGCCGGCGTCTCTGGCCGCGATCCGGTAACCTGAAGCTGCGATGTGAACGTCCGGAGAAGGCGAAGCCCAGACCAAACCCGCCCCAAGCGCGAGCGGCACCGCTGCAAGAAGCCGCGACCGGCCGCGCAGCAGGAAGACAGCAAAAACGGCGGCGACAAGGGCCAGCATCTCGAACGTGGTGAGCTGCCCGATCGCGCCGCTTCCTCCGTCCAGCTCTGCCACGAATTGCGCGATGTTCAGAAGAACGTTCAGTCCGAAGGCCATGACGGCAAGTGGCAGCGAAGACAGCCCGAACGGCATCAGGACAAACGCAAGCACGCCCATTGGCATCACCAGAAGCGAAAACACCGGCATCCCGAGCATGTTTCCGACAATCCCAAATGGCGCAACGCGTCCGAAGTGATGCGCGGCGATGATCCCCGTCGCGATCCCTGCCACTAGCGCGGTGACGAAGAGACCGAGCAGCCACCTGCCCGTCGATCGCAGGAACCGGCGTTTCCAACCGGTCTGAGACACACTCTTCAAGCTTGTCCGTTCGGCTTGTTCCCGCCAGGTTTCATAGACTGCGACCAGACAAATGACGGCTGCGAACGACATTTGAAAACCTGGATAAAAAAGGCGCTCGGGAGCCAGCGTCAGGAGGAACAGCGCAGCGAGCGCAACGCTTCGCAGGGTTAGCCCCCTGCGTCCTGTTAGCACTCCGAGAAAAACCAGGGCGATCATGAGGAAAGATCTCTGCGTGGCAATCGACCCACCCGAAATCAGCAAGTAAAAGGCCGCGGCCATCAATGCACATACCGCAGCGAGTTTGTGGGTCGGCATTCGAAGGCTGAGAGCCGGAAAGAGAGACAGAAAGAACAGGAACGCCCCGTAGGTGCCTCCCGCGAACAGCGCCATGTGGAGACCGGAAATTGCGAGGATATGCGCAAGTCCCGCGGCGCGGAGATTGTCTTGTTGATGTTCGCTGATCGCACCTCGATCACCGACGAGAAGCGCAACAGCGAGAGCAGCTTCCGGAGCATCTGCGAGATCGGCCTTGATGCGTGCGGCCAACTTGTCTCTGATCGATTGCACATACGCCGCAATCTGCAATCGGACCGAAATGCCTCCGTGGTCTTTGACGTCCGGCACACCGAAACTGAAACCCGTTGCCCCGATTTGCGAAAAATAGGCCCGGAAAGAAAAATCATAGCCTCCGGGCATCACTGGACCGGACGGTGGAAACAAACGCGCCCGGAACTGGACTTTGTCACCGATCACCGCAGCGGTCGTCGCGGGCACGCGGACGCGAACCCGGGTCGGAAAGACAACGTCTTGCAGGGAGTGTTCATTCACGGTTTCGACGCTGACAAGCAGTCGTGTTCCATTGAGCCGATCTGCCCGTTCGAGCACAAATCCGGTCAGATCGACGGTCATTTCATCTGCCAGGCGCGGGGCAGCGACATATGCCGTCCGGATCGAAGAGAGAGCCCCTCCTGCGCAGAATGCGAGAACAAACAGAACCAGCGGCGTAACGCCTCTTGTCCGGCTTCTCAGAAGTGCCAATCCCGTGACTGCGCAGAACACGACCGAAACGGCTTGCCAGGAAGGCTCGTCCGGGAGCATTGCATAGACGGCGATACCGGCAGCATACGAGAAACTGATCCACAACAACGCGCGGTCTTCCCAGGTTCCGCGTTTCGCTGCACTGACGCCATTGTCCCGGGTACGTGAAAGCAATGTATGAACGGAACGGTTCGCTTCGTTTGAACTGTTGGCCTTGCGCGCGGGATCTACATAAGGGTCAGAAGCACGCGCCGCGTTCCCCAACACGTTGCTGCGTATTTTGACCTGACCTGCCCCGTCATTGCCCGGCATGGATGGACCATCGTCGCCGGACAGCGGGAAGAAACCGCTCGAGCACTGTTTTGCCCCGTTTTCCTGTGCTAAGACCGCGCCACATTGACGGCGCACTCCGCGCAGTTCACCCGATAGAGACTTTCAAAAATACACCATGGCAAAAGAGATCGTTACGCGTTTCGCTCCTTCCCCGACCGGATTTCTCCATATAGGCGGTGCCCGGACAGCCTTGTTCAACTGGCTCTTCGCCAAACACAACAACGGCAAGATGCTGCTGCGGATCGAGGACACCGACAGGGCGCGATCGACCGAGGAGGCGGTTGATGCCCTGATCGACGGACTTACGTGGCTGGGGCTTGACTGGGAGGGCGACCCGATCTCCCAGTTCTCGCGCGTCGAACGGCACAAGGAAGCAGTCGCGCAAATGCTCCGGTCCGGTAACGCATACAAGTGTTACAGCACGCCTGAAGAAATCGAAGCCATGCGCGAAAAAGCGCGCGCTGAAGGCCGCCCCCCGAGATATGACGGAACCTGGCGGGACAGGGATCCGTCCGAAGCACCTGCGGGCATTGATCCCGTTGTGCGGCTCAAAGCCCCCAGTGAAGGTGAAACGGTCATCGAGGATCAGGTTCAGGGACGGGTCGTCATACCCAACAAGGATCTCGACGATCTCATCCTGTTGCGCTCTGATGGCACACCGACCTACATGCTTGCCGTCGTCGTCGACGACCACGACATGGGAGTGACCCATATCATTCGCGGCGTCGACCATCTAACCAATGCGGCGAGGCAGATGTTGATCTTTCAGGCACTCGGGTGGGAAACGCCAGTAATGGCCCACATACCCCTCATTCACGGACCGGATGGGGCCAAGCTTTCCAAACGGCACGGTGCGACGGGCGCCGAAGCCTACCGCGCTCTGGGTTACCTGCCGCAGGCAATGAGGAACTACCTCGCCCGGCTTGGCTGGAGCCACGGCGACGAGGAGATCATGTCGCTGGACGACATGATCAGGTGGTTCGGACTGGACGCGGTTGGACAGTCCGCTGCCCGTTTCGATTTCAAGAAACTGGAAAACCTGAACGGTCACTACATGCGTTCAACGGATGATGCTGAACTCATGGAACACTGGAAGACCTATCTGCGGCATGCGGACAATGGCGAAGCAGTACTCGCCTGGCTGTCGGCAGGCGAAAACGAAATGACCGCGCTGGCCGCCCTGCCAGGTTTGAAGGAACGCGCCAAGACGCTTGTGGAACTGACGGAAAGCGCATCGTATCTCTGGCGCCAAAGGCCACTCGACCTCGATGAGAAGGCGCTGAAAATCCTCAGCGACGATGCAAAGTCCATCCTTCGGGAGCTGCACACCGTTCTGGAACTAGTGAATGGATGGGACGCCGATGCACTCGAAGCAGCCGTCAAGTCCTTTGCCGAACAGAAAGATTTGAAGCTCGGCAAGGTCGCCCAGCCCATTCGCGCTGCCTTGACAGGGCGCGGAACCTCGCCAGGCATCTACGACGTTCTGGTGGCGTTGGGCAGAGAGGAATCGCTTGCCCGCATCAAGGAACAGACAAGCTGACAGGTTTCCACGTACTTGCCTTGTCGGTACATCTGCCAAAGGAGTGTTCCGGCTAGGGTAAGTGGATGCGCAGCTTGCGCGAGCGTCTTTGACCAAAGCGTTATGCCGGGCTGCTTGCGGCACTGCGGTAAATGGGCTACGCAAGACGCGAAAATTTCTCAAGTGCCGTCCGGCGCAGGCTTTGCAGAAGCAAAATCAAGTCTGTTCTGAACAGCACATCAGGATAACACGAAGGGGTTTCTGTATGGCCGAAAACAACGCCAAGCTAAACGTTGGTGGTGGCGACCACGATTTCAACGTTCTTGACGGATCCATCGGGCCGTCAGTCATGAACATCTCGTCCATGTACAAAGACACGGGCATGTTCACCTACGACCCTGGGTTCACTTCAACAGCTTCCTGCGAATCCAAGATCACCTATATTGACGGTGACGAAGGCACCCTGCTTTATCGGGGTTACCCCATCGAGCAGCTCGCGGATCACGGCGACTTCCTCGAGTCGTGCTATCTGCTCCTCTATGGCGAACTGCCGACGAAGGTTCAAAAGGACGATTTCGTAAACCGTGTGACCTATCACACGATGATCCACGAACAGATGAACCGGTTCTTTTCCGGGTTCCGCCGTGACGCCCACCCGATGGCGATCATGGTCGGGACAGTCGGCGCCCTGTCGGCCTTTTATCATGACAGCACAGACATCACCGATCCGCACCAGCGCATGGTCGCCTCGCTTCGCATGATCGCGAAAATGCCGACGATCGCTGCCATGGCCTATAAGTATCACGTTGGCCAGCCGTTCGTTTACCCGCGCAACGATCTGGGATACGCCGCCAACTTCCTGCATATGTGTTTTGCGGTACCGTGCGAGGAATACAAGGTGAACCCTGTTCTCGCCCGTGCCATGGACCGTATCTTCATCCTGCATGCGGACCATGAGCAGAATGCCTCCACATCAACGGTTCGCCTTGCCGGCTCTTCCGGCGCCAACCCGTTCGCCTGCATCGCGGCCGGCATCGCCTGCCTCTGGGGACCCGCACACGGCGGCGCTAACGAAGCGGCGCTGAACATGCTGTCCGAAATCGGCTCCGTCGACAACATTCCCGAATATGTGGAGCGCGCCAAGGACAAGGACGATCCGTTCCGACTGATGGGCTTCGGGCACCGCGTCTACAAGAACTACGACCCGCGTGCGCGGATCATGCAGAAGACGACCCACGAAGTGCTCGGAGAACTCGGCATCAAGGACGATCCGCTCCTCGACGTCGCAATCGAACTGGAAAAGATTGCTTTGAACGATGAGTATTTCATCGACAAGAAGCTCTATCCGAACATCGATTTCTATTCGGGTATCACGCTACGCGCGCTTGGCTTCCCGACGACGATGTTCACGGTGCTATTCGCGCTTGCACGCACGGTTGGCTGGATCGCGCAGTGGAAGGAAATGGTCGAGGATCCGTCACAGAGAATTGGCCGTCCGCGCCAGCTCTATACCGGTGCGACCAAACGCGATTACACGCCGATCGATCAGCGCCGCTAGGGACTGCCTGCCAAAACAAGAAACACCGAATACCCCCGTTTATCCGGGGGTATTTTTTTGACGCTACCTGGCGCTGGGGCGTTGAGATGGCGGCAGAAAGATCATTGAAGTCAATTCGTTAAACCAGAATGGCACACTACCGAAGAGTCATTTTCGCATTGTGTTCATGACCACGTCGGCGGCAGCATCCCGCTGGCTGTGTCCATCCGGTAGTCGCATCAGATCATCAAGACGCGCCAGTTCCGAAAGCTGTGCCTCGCGCTCGGGGCTGTCTTCAAGCAGCAACTCCAGATGCGATGCGAGCACCCGGGCGTCAACCTCCTCGTCCAGGAATTCCGGAATTGTCTTGTTTCCAAGAATGATGTTGGGAAGGACGAAAGAGTCCACGTTCGCCAGTTTGAGAACCCGGTTGAGCTCCTTGAGCCGGCGGAAAAACCAGTCCACACGATACGCAACAACCATCGGCACTCCGGAAAGCGCAAGTTCAAGCGAGACGGTGCCTGATGCAGCGAGAGCGGCATGTGCGCGGCGGAACGCGGCATGTTTGGCCTCCAGGCCGACCACGATCTCCGGTTTGTACCGCCAGTGGGCGGTGCCTTCCCGGATCCTGTCCTCCAGATGCGCCACCGCCGGCAAGAGCACCTCAACATCCGGCAACTCGTCCTTTACAAGCGCAACCGTTTCACCGAAATCGGACAAGAGACGATTGATCTCGCTACCGCGGCTGCCAGGCAGCACAAGAAGAACCTTGTTGGGCGCATCAATGGCGGTTCTTTCATCTTGCGAAGGGCGAAGATGAGCAAGGTTTTCGCTCAAGGGATGGCCGACATAATGGGTGCGCGGTCCGCCCAGCCTCCCGTGCACGTCAGGTTCGAACGGCAAGAGTGCAAGAAGTTCGTCCACATAGGCACTCATCTTTTTTGCGCGACCTGAACGCCAGGCCCAGACGGAAGGAGACACGTAACCGACGATCGCAATATGTGGAGCCCGTTTCCGCACACGCTTGGCCACGTTGTGGGTAAAATCGGGACTGTCGATGATCACAAGCACCGACGGATCTTGCGCAATGATAGCATCGACCGTCTGATAGACGCGCCGGACAATGAGTGGCAAACGTGCCAGGACGGCACTCAATCCCATGACGGATACGTCGGTCATGTCAAAAAAACTCGTGAGACCGAGAGACGCCATCCGCTCCCCGCCGACACCGCAATACCGCACATCGGACCCAAGTCGGCTGCTCAGCGCTTTCATCAGCTCGGAGCCCAGCTGATCACCCGACTCCTCACCCGCAACGAGGCAGATCGTCGGCACGGCCTCACTCATTCGCCGGCCCATCTGAGAGAAGCGAACGATCGACACCGACCACGAACAATCCCGCAGCATCCGCTTTTTGCAGCGTATCTGCCTTGTCCGCTATCAGCGCTCCCCGGGCTTCGACCGCTATTCCGGAAAGGCCCGCGGCGAGTGCAAGATCAATAGTCTTCGGTCCCACTGTCGGCAGGTCCACGCGCAGATCCTGGTTGGGTTTGGCGGTTTTGACCAGAACGCCTGTCCGGCCACGCGCCCGAACTCGGCCACTGGACCTCAACTCAGCGCAGCGCTGAAGCATGGCATCGGTTCCCTCCGCCCCTTCCAGCGCGATTACGCGGCCGCCGACCGCAACCGCCGCCTGCCCGATATCCAGTTCGCCCAGTCTCTCGGTTGCTTTCAGAGCGAGCTCCAGATCATGCCAGTCGGTCTTTGAAGGTTTGACCCGTCCAAGAACTCCGCTGGAAGCAAGCAGCTGCGGTGCCACATCCCTGATACCCACGACGAGAAACCCTTCCTCTTCAAAGAGACGGATGACCTTGGTCAGAAGGCTGTCGTCTCCGCCTGCCAGTGCCCGGATGATCTTGGGCAGTCTTTTCAGAGTACCGAAATCGGCAATAAAGGACATGAAGTCAGGCCTTTTGGAAACGCCGCCGATCAGCAGAACTTCTCTGCAGCCCGTCTTTTTCAGAAAAGCATAAAGGCGGCCGACTTCACCCCAGCCGAGTTCGGCATTCGCCTTGCGTCTGGTTTCCTCGTCGGCCTCACCCTTGATCGCGACAATTCGAAAGTCACGGCCAGCTGTTTCCAGCGCAGCCGCGATTTGCCGCGGAATGACGCCGTTTCCCGCGATGAGGGCCAGGCGCGCATATTGCACATCAGCCCCTTCTGGCATTTCGTCAGTCTTCATTGCGTGGCGTGCAAAACCGCCTGTCTTCCTTTTCAAGGATGAAATCGGTAACGGTTTTTACGAGCGGCTGCTCCGCTGCTTCCGCTGCGACTGCCTCCGCCCTGCTGCGAAGTGTCCCGTCTTCGCTCTCAAACAGGGCACGATAGGCCGCTCGCAGCGCATGGATCTGTTCTCGCGGCAATCCCTTGCGCTTCAATCCGATGAGATTAAGGCCGGCAAGGCGAGCGCGGTCTCCAATGACCGACCCGTAGGGGATGACATCAAACTCGACGCCGGTCATGCCACCGACAATTGCCCCGATCCCAATGCGCGACCATTGTCGGACGGCACTAAGTCCACCCAAAATCACGAAATCGGAGAGTTCCACGTGACCGGCCAGCGTTGCGTTGTTTGCAAGTATGACGTTGTTCCCGACAATGCAGTCGTGCCCCACATGGGAACCCATCATGAAAAGGCCGTTATCACCGACCTTGGTGACGCCGCCGCCGCCTTCGGTTCCGGGACTCATTGTGACGTGCTCGCGGATCTGATTGTTCGTGCCGATTTCAAGGCGCGTTACCTCTCCGGCGAATTTCAGATCCTGCGGCTTGTGACCGATGCTGGCAAAAGGAAAGATATGCGTTCCGGACCCGATGCTGGTGTGTCCTGCGACAACGGCATGCGACTCCAGAACCACTCCATCAGCGAGTTCAACGTTCGGTCCGACGATCGAGTATGGACCGATACGAGTTCCCTCGCCGATCACGGCCCCGTCTTCAACGATGGCCGTTGGATGAATTTCTGTCATTTTTCCTCACGCATCTATCAGCATCGCACTGACTTCCGCTTCTGCTACCTTTTTGCCGTCCACCTGAGCGACCGCGTCGAATTTCCAGATGTTGGCGCGTTGCTTGATTTTCTTGACATGAAAATGCACCTGATCGCCCGGCTCGACCGGCTTGCGGAACTTCGCCTTGTCGATCGTCATGAAGTAGACCAGTTGCGGCGGTGCATCGTCGCCGCGCGCATGAACACAGAGCGCACCTGCCGTCTGCGCCATCGCCTCAATGAGCAGAACACCTGGAAATACCGGCCTTTCCGGAAAGTGACCGGTAAAATGGGGTTCGTTGATCGTGACGTTCTTGATTCCGATACAGCTGTTATCGCCATCCATCTCGATGATCTTGTCGATAAGCAGGAAAGGATACCTGTGCGGCAGAAGCTTCATGATTTTCATGATGTCTGCGCTTGCAAGTGTCTTTTTTTCTTCGTCTTCCATGAGTGCCCCTCGGCGGATTAACTCCGAAACATTCAATCTATCGCGGTTTACGGCTCGTTGCCGCGTTCTGCAAGTTTTCTGACAGCGGCGACTTCCCTGAACCACTGTTTCACCGGTTTTGCTGGCGTTCCGCCATAACGTCCACCAGGTGCCAGGTCCTCGCTTACCACGCTTACGGCGGCGATTTGGGCGCCCATTCCAATGGTAACGTGCCCGCGAACGCCTGTTTGTCCCCCAATCGCTACGAAGTCCTCAAGCGTACAGCTTCCGGACAAGCCGACTTGCGAGACCAGAACACAATGCCGCCCCACAACGACGTTGTGGCCAATCTGTACCTGGTTGTCGATCTTGGTCCCCTCACCAATGACCGTATCCCGGTTCGCACCCCGGTCGATCGTGGTATTGGCGCCGATTTCGACATCGTCCTGGATGATCACGCGCCCGACCTGCGGCACCTTCAGATGTCCCTGCGGCCCCATTGCGTACCCAAAACCATCCTGGCCGCAACAAACGCCCGGGTGGAAGGTGACGCGATTTCCCAGAACGGAATGTTGGACGGTGCAATTGGGGCCGACCACACAATCCCGGCCGATCTTCACACCGTAGCCGATCACGGCATTTGACCGGATGACGGATCCAGAGCCGATTTCAACGCCCGCACCAACGACCGCGCCGGCTTCGATTGTCACGTTTTCCTCCAGCGTTGCCGTCTGATCGACCACCGCCCTGTCGGAGGTCCCGGAGCTCGCCGGCTCTCTGGATGTCATGGCATCCGGAAAGAGGTTTGCCAGCACTTTCGCCCATGAACGATAGGCATCATCACAAACAAGAACCGCCACGTTATCCGGCACCTTGTCCTTGTGCCGTTTACTGACGAGACAGGCAGCAGCACCCGTCGCTTCCAGTTGTTTCAGGTAAGCGGTGTTGTCGAAAAAAACGAGTGCCCCTGGGCCAGCGTCTTCCAGTGGTGCTACGTCCGAAATTTCCAGATCGTCTTCGCCCCGGTAAATTTCAGCCTCTGCCCATTCGGCAACAACTTTGAGCACGACGGATTCTGGAAATTCGAAGAACCTGGGCTTGGACATGTTTTCATCCTTGTTGCAAGCCAACAAAAAAGGCCGCCGTAGAGACCCGGCGGCCGTTTTCTAACTCAATTGACCGCGATTTAGAAGCGGGTACCGCCGCTCAATCTGAACAACTGGGTCTTGTCGGAGTCTTCCTTCACGAGCGGATACGCAAAGTCTGCGCGAATCGGGCCAAATGGCGATCTCCAGCGCACACCCGCACCCACAGACGCGCGGATTGCGAGGTCGTTGGAATCGACCCTGCCGCCGTTGTTTTCAACCAGGCTCACCAAGTCGCTGTCGGCATCCCAGAGCGAGCCTGCATCGGCAAAGACAGCGCCGCTCAGACCGAGTTCCTTCGGAATGATCGGGAACGGGAATGTTCCCTCCGCGGTCGCGGCAAAGAAGAACCGTCCACCGATGGCGTCATCCGTCGTCGCATCGCGAGGACCGATACCCTGGTTTTCAAAACCGCGCACGAGGTTGCCGCCAAGCATGAACTGCTCGGACACCCGCAGCCGTTCGTCTCCGAGCGCCATGATGTTACCGCCGCGCACCTGCAGACTACCGACCAGACCGTAATCGGCCAGGATTTCCTTGTAGGCACGGGCCTGGGCTTCGGTCTTGATGTAGTAGCTGTCACCGCCAAGGCCGGCAAACTGCTGTCCGAAGGACGCGAAAATACCGTCTGTCGGGTCAAGGTTCCGATCGAGCGTGTTGTAGCGCAAATCGTAACCGACGAGCGATGTCAGATAGGTACCGAGCGAGTCACAGACAGCAAGAGACAGATTGCTGGTGTTACAGTCGTTGATGTTCGTCGACTGGTTGTCGGGATCGGAGTTGTCTTCCTGGAAGATGTTGTAGAACAAACGCAGTGTCAGCTCTTCCTCGCGGAGCGGGAGCGTGAAGCCAAAACCACCGCCGGTTCTCTCCTGGTCGAACGACCGGTAGTCGTTCGCATCGTCCACTCTTCTATAGAGGTCGACATCGAAGGCCACACGGCGCCCCATGAAGAACGGCTCTACGAAACGGAATTCATAAGACTGGGTATCCGTGCCGCCACCGATCGAGAGCTTCACGAACTGGCCGCGGCCGAGGAAGTTCTTCTCAGTGAGCGACACGTCACCGACAATGCCGTCAACAGTCGAATAGCCGACGCCGAACGAGATCTCGCCAGTCGGCTTTTCCTCAACGCGGACATTGACCACAACACGGTCAGGCGCACTGCCCTGCTGCGTCGTGATTGAAACGTTTTCGAAGAAACCGAGGTTCCGCAGACGCCTTTCGGCTTTGTCAACGAGCGCCCGGTTGAATGCGTCACCTTCCACGATGTCGAATTCGCGGCGGATTACGTATTCACGAGTCCTTTCGTTACCGACGATATTGATGCGCTCGATATAGGCGCGCGGACCTTCCTCGATATAATAAATCAGGGAGATCGTGTTGTCGTCGTAATTACGAGAACCTCTTGGGCGAACGCGCGCGAAGGCATAACCTTCTTCGGAAACACGCAGCGTGATCTCTTCAACCGACTGCTCGACCCGCAAGGAGTTGAACGTCTGGCCGCTTCGCGTGCGTACAAGCCTGCGCAGGTCCTCAGGATCAACTTCGGCAATGGTCGAAACCAGCTCGACGTCGCCGATCTTGTAGCGCTCACCCTCATCAACAGTGAAGGTGACATAGAAAATGTTCTGCTCGCGATCGAGATCCGCGCTTACCGAAACGATCCGGAAGTCAGCGTAGCCCTTTTGGTTATAATATCTGCGAAGCAGTTCTTCATCGGCTGCCAGACGGTCGGGATCATAGGTGTCCGTGCTGCGCAGGAAGCTCAGCAGACCGGTTTCACGGGTCCGGATTACGTCGCGCAAACGGCCGTCGCTGAATGCCGTGTTGCCAATGAAGCTGATGCGTTCAACACCTGTCTTGGCACCTTCATTGATTTCGAAGACCAGATCGACACGGTTCTGCCCGCGATCAATAATCTTCGGCTCGACGGATGCGCCGAAGCGACCGGAGCGGCGATAAGACTCGAGAATGTTCTGAACATCTGTCTGAACGCGAGCGCGCGACAGCGTCGTGCGGGGCTGCGAACGAACCGCGGTCTCAAGGGCATCGTCCTTGATCTTGCGGTTACCCTCAAATGAGACGCGATTGATGATCGGATTTTCCGAAACCGTTACGATGACAGTGCTGCCGCGGGGGGTGATATCAACCGTGGCAAAAAGACCCGTCGCGTAGAGCGCTTTCAGGGATTCATCAACATCAAAAGCACTGTAGGACCGACCGGGAACGATGGTCATGTAACTGATGACGGTCTCGTCCTCGATGCGGGTATTGCCCTGCACCTGAATGCTTCTGGCCACGGCTGCCTCGGCAACCGAAACGAAGGACATAGGACCTGCCATTCGCGGCACGACCGACCCTACTGAAAACACGGCCGCCGCCAAACATACGGCCCGTATAAGTCTCTGCAATCGCTGCATTATTGCGCTATGCCTTTTTCATAGTACCCCATCCGAAAACCTGCGCTCACCCTTGCGGATTCTCGGAACCGACGAACGTTGTATAGGTTTTTACCGATAACGCAACCGCACTTCGCGCCTGAAAGCGATTTAGTCTGAAGACGTTGCGTCAATGTCACGGCTGCTAGGAATCGTTTGATACGAGACGCAAAATATCCCTCCACGTTACGAAGACCATTAGCATTAATACCAAGCCTAAACCAATGCGGAAGCCGACATCTTGAACGCGTTCGCTCAGGGGCTTCCCACGCAGCGCTTCGGCCGCAAAGAAAACAAGATGCCCGCCATCCAGAATCGGAACCGGCGCAAGATTGATCAGGCCGATGCTCACCGACAACACTGCCGCGAGTGAGATCAGCGGAATCAGACCATGTTCTGCCACTTTGCCTGAAATTTCAGCGACACGGATTGGGCCACCAAGCTGATCCGCGGACTGGCGCTGGGTTATGACACCCCAGATATAACTGACGGTGCCATCCATGATCCTCCAGGTTTCCCTTGCACCCTCGGCTACCGCTCCGATCGGACCATACTGGATGCTGATAACATTTTCGGGATCAGCGCTGCCCCGAAGTCCGATGTCTCCCGCCATTTGCCGTTCGCCCAGGAACACTTCCTTTTCCTTGGCATCCGGCGTGACCGTCAACGACACCAGGTCGCCCCCGCGCTCGACCTCGAAAACAAGAGGATTGTTTGCATTCATCAAGACGATCTGGCGAAGCTCACCGAATGTGTGAATGTCTCGTCCGTCGATTTGCTTCACGACGTCGCCGGCGACAATACCGCCCCGCGCAGCCGCACCGTCCGGGAACACTTCTTCAACGACCGGAACCAGTCCCTGCTTGCCCGCGGACACGAAGAGGGCAGCAAATATGACGATGGCAAGAAGGAAATTTGCAAGTGGGCCCGCTGCAACAATCGCCGCACGCTGCCAGACTGGCTTCGCGATAAAGGCGGTCTTGCGCTCTTCTTCGCTCATCTTCGCGATCATTTCGCGGCTGGGAACGCTTGCAGCATTCTCGTCGCCAGCGAATTTCACGTAGCCACCGAGCGGGATCATGCACAGTTTCCAGCGCGTTCCCTTGGCATCATTCCAGCCAAAGATCTCGCGTCCGAACCCGACAGCGAACGCGTCCACCTTCACGTTGCACCAGCGCGCAACGGCGAAATGCCCAAGTTCGTGGAAAAACACCACGATCGTCAGGACAAACAGGAAGGGAATGATCGTTCCGACTACGAGGGAATAAGCAGATACTAAAAGATCCATGAAGGGGTCCGATCTAAACGCAACGAGGCACTTATTGCATCACATTATTAATAAGAGAATTACGGCGCGTTAATGGTAAGATACTTTTTTTGCTGCAGCATCAATGCCATGACGTCCGGCTTCCAATCCATTCTAGGGTTTTTTTCCGCGCTTCGGAATCCAGATCAAGCACGTCTTCAACACATTTTGCAGGTTTGAGCATGTCCGACGCGGCAAGACGTTCAAGAACGGCTTCGATCGCGGCAGGGATATCCAGGAATCCGATGCGCTCCTTCAGGAATGCGTCGACCGCGACTTCGTCCGCCGCATTGAGTGCAGCCGGCGCACCGCCGCCTGCTTCCAATGCGGCCAGCGCGATTCCCAGACATGGAAATCGCTCCGCATCCGGAGCTTCGAAGGTCAATTTACCAAGTTCAGCAAGGTTCAGCCGCGTCACCGGCACGGGCATGCGCCCTGGATACGCGAGGCAATGCGCGATCGGCGTTCGCATGTCCGGGCTTCCAAGTTGGGCCAGCAGCGAGCCATCCTTGTATTGAACCAACCCGTGGATCGTCGATTGAGGATGCACCAGAACATCCAACTGATCATTCGAAACAGGAAAAAGATGTGCGGCTTCAATGACTTCAAAGCCTTTGTTCATCATGGTTGCGCTGTCGATCGTGATCCGTGAGCCCATGTCCCAATTCGGATGCTTCAGGGCCTGCGCCGGCGTGACGTCGTTCATCTTCGCCAAGGGCCAGGTTCTGAAAGGACCGCCTGAAGCGGTCAGGATGACTTTCTCAATCTGGTCAGTCTGGTCTTTCTCGAAAACCTGAAAGATCGCGTTGTGCTCGCTGTCAACGGGCAGCAGTTCCACACCGGTCGCGCGGACCTTGTCTACAAAAAGGTCACCGGCACAAACAAGGCACTCCTTGTTGGCAAGCGCGATACGCCGTCCGGGTTTGATGGCCCTGAATGTCGGAACAAGCCCCGCAGCACCGACGATCGCGCCCACAACCAGGTCAGTCTCCATATCGACCGCTTCTTCGATCGCCGCCTGCCCGCTTGCCGCGGTGATGCCTGTTCCGTTCAGTCTTTCAGTCAGAACAGGAAAAGACTCATCATCTGCCAGAACCGCAATCGATGCCTTGAGTTTGATGGCCATGTCGGCGAGCGCATGCGCATTGCGATTGGCAACGAGCGCAACGACGTCAAAACGGTCGGGATTTTTTTCCAGCAGATCGGCGAGGCTTTGGCCGATGGAGCCCGTGGCTCCAAGAACAGTAATTCTGGTCGGGGCGCGCCCGGTAACTGTTTCGGCTTCGACCGGCATCGAACTTCCCCCAAGCTTAACCAAGTCCAAGGCCCGCAATGGGGTCCGAAAGAGGCCCTCCGAGCAATACACCGGCGAAAACGGCAAAAATCGCGGCCGCGACAAGTCCATCGATCCGGTCCATGATGCCGCCATGCCCCGGGATCAGCTGACTTGAATCCTTCACGTTAAATCGCCGCTTGATTGCCGATTCCAGCAAATCACCTGCCTGGGATATCACGGAAAGCACAATTGCGACCGAGGCCCAGCCCAACAGTCCTTGCGCGTTCGCCAGCGCAGCCACTCCCGTGCCGAAAACGGTCGCAAAGATCAGACCGCCAAGCGCACCTGACCAAGTCTTTTTTGGCGAAATGCGCGCCCAGAGTTTCGGTCCGCCAAGAGCGCGTCCAACGAAATAGGCGAAGATATCCGTCGCCCAAACGACGAACATGAGGAAAAACGCGAAAAGCAGACCATCGCTGCCCGCGCGGATCGACAGAAGCGAAAACAAAGCCAGTCCGCTGAACAGCACACCCTCCGCACCCCATCGGCCAGTCTGTCCGCCGCCGGAGCAAAGGAACACGGACACCGCTCCCGCAACCAGCACGAGAAGCGAAATCTCCGGCATTGCGAGCACCTGGCAAAGCGTAAGCGCAGGCAGCGTCACGAAACTCAGGAAAGCTGGAAGAAGAGCGTCGCGGGTCCCCGTGATCGTCATCCATTCCCACAAGAACAAAGTTGCCGCAACCAGCACCAGGATCGCAAAGAGAAACCCGCCCCAGAAGGTGAAAAGCAACACGAGCGGCCCCAGGATGACCGCAGAAATCAACCGCAGTCGCAAGTCGGACATTTTGCGCTGTTTTGATCCGGTCTCTTCCATTACCAGCGCCGCACGTCAGAGCGCTTTGGCATCGACACCGCCATAACGCCGATCGCGTTTGCAAAAGCAGTCAAGGGCTTCGTCGAGTGCGGCTTCGTCAAAATCAGGCCAATTGAGGTCACAAAAATAGAATTCGGTATATGCGGCCTGCCAGAGCAGAAAATTGGAAAGACGGATTTCCCCGCTGGTCCGGATAATGAGATCAGGGTCCGGCAAGCCACCTGTATCCAGGCTTAGCGAAATCGTATCCTCTGCAATGTCCTCTACCCGCAACTCTCCGTCTTTCACGCGCTGCGCGATATGTTGCGTGGCCCGGACAATTTCGTCGCGCGCCCCGTAATTGAAAGCAACGACGAGTTCCAGACCCGTGTTCCTGCGGGTCAGGTCCTCTGCCTCTTCCAGCAAAGACAGAATGCCAGGTTCCAGATCACTGCGCCCGCCAATCACACGGATGCGAACATTCGCATCATGGAGTTCGCTGAGATCTCGCTGGACGAACCGTTTCAACAAACCCATCAGGAACGAGACTTCGGTTGCCGGCCGGTTCCAGTTTTCGGAGGAAAAGCTGTAGATCGTGACAATCCTGACGCCGACTTTTCCCGCATGCCGGATTGTCTTTCTGAGTGCCTCAAGGCCCTGACGGTGCCCCTCGGTTCTCGGCAGGCCGCGCGCAGTCGCCCAACGTCCGTTGCCGTCCATGATGAAGGCGACATGCCTGGGTATCTTGCTGATCGGCCCGCTATCGGCCGGTGCTTGCGGGTTCGGGCTGACGCTCATAGGCTCCCCCTGCACTCAGGTCCATTCACCGCTCAGACCTGCGAAATTTCCTGTTCTTTTCTTTCAAGCATGCTGTCGACTTCTCCGATCATTTGATCGGTAAGCTTCTGCACCTCGTCCGACGCAGCCCTGCTGTCGTCCTGGGAGATATCGCCGTCTTTTTCAGCTTTCTTGGCATCGTCCATTCCGTCACGGCGCACATGCCTGATCGCCACCTTGGCCTGTTCGGCGTATTTGTGGGCAACCTTGATGAGTTCCTGGCGGCGCTCCTGGTTGAGCTCAGGAATCGGAAGTCGGAGCAGTTGACCGTCGACGACCGGATTCAGTCCGAGGTTCGACTCGCGGATCGCCTTCTCGACCGCGGCGACCATGCTCTTGTCCCACACCTGAACCGCGACCATGCGCGGTTCCGGCACCGACACGGTGGCGACCTGATTGATCGGCATGGCCTGGCCATAGGCGTCGACGGAAACAGGGTCCAGCATGGATGCGGACGCTCGGCCGGTACGCAGACCTGCAAAATCGGTTTTCAGAACCGATAGGGCACCTTGCATGCGGCGCTTCAAATCATCCAGATCGACACCTTCTACCGACATTTTGTCCTCACTCGTCTTTTTTGCGTGGCTAAATGGAGTCTCAGCGCGCGCCAACATGGCACAAACGCGCCGAAACACAAGGGCTTGAAGAAAAGATCAGGCTGAAAAGTGTCAGTCGCCCACGACTGTGTAAGTGCCCGTTTCCTGAAGCACGCTTACAAGCGCTCCCGGAGTGTGGATTGAAAAAACGATGACAGGAATGGAGTTGTCACGCGCCAGGGCAATTGCCGTTGTATCCATGACCTTCAGGTTGCGCGTGATGACTTCTTCATAACCGAGGGTCACATACCGTTCGGCATCAGGGTTTTCCTTCGGATCATCAGAATAAACGCCATCGACCTGGGTGCCTTTCAGGAAGGCATCGCACTTCATTTCTGCCGCACGCAGTGCCGCTCCGCTGTCGGTTGTGAAAAACGGGTTCCCCGTCCCGCCTGCAAAGATGATCACATCGCCGTCTTCCATGTAGCGGTCGGCAACGCGCTGTGAAAACGTCTCGCAGATGGACGGCACGGCAACGGCAGACAGAACACGAGCGTTGACCTTCAGGCGCCTCAGCGCATCGGCAAGCGTCAGGCTGTTCATGATGGTCGCGAGCATGCCCATGTGGTCGCCCGTGACCCGGTTGCCGCCCTTCGCCGCAACGGCGACGCCCCGGAAGATATTGCCGCCACCGACGACGACGCCAACCTGCGCACCGAGAGCCACGGCATCAGCGATTTCCTTTGCGATCCTTTGCACTATGGCCGGGTCAATTCCAAAAGCCTGCGATCCCATCAGGGCCTCACCGGAGAGCTTCAGAAGGATCCGTTTCCACCGCAAAGAATTCGTCATGTTTTCACCTGGCCTAGAATTGTCTTTCTAAAAAAAAAGCGCCGGACTTGCCGGCGCTTTCGTGAGCTTATTGCCCGGTGGCTGCCGCCACCTCCGCGGCGAAGTCCTGCTCTTCCTTCTCGATCCCCTCGCCCAGGGCGAGGCGAACAAAGCCGGTGAGCTTGACCTCGGTTCCGAGTTCTTTCGCAAGCGCCTCAACAGCCTGTTCAACCGTTTGGTCGGGGTTGATGACAAAGGCCTGTTTGACGAGGGTAACTTCCTCGTAGAATTTGCGCAAACGACCTTCCACCATCTTTTCGATGATGTTGTCCGGCTTGCCTGACTCACGCGCCTGCTCGGAGAATACGGACTTCTCGCGTTCGACGACCGTCGGGTCCAACTCTTCCGTGTTGAGAGCAAGCGGGCTTGTTGCCGCTACGTGCATCGCGATCTGGCGGCCAAGGCCATCGAGCTTTGCAGCGTCTGCAGACGATTCCAGCGCAACCAGCACGCCGATCTTGCCAAGCCCTTCGGCAACCTTGCCGTGGACATAGGTCGAAACGACACCTCCGTTGACCGCAAGCAGCGCGGAGCGGCGAAGTGTCATGTTTTCGCCGATGGTCGCAATCGCGTCGGTGATCGCGTCGGCAACGGACTTGCCGTCGAGATCGGCAGCAGCCAGTGCCTCCACCGAACCGTCAGTCGATGTTGCGACCTTGGCTACCTTGGCGACCAGTTCCTGGAAGCCTTCGTTGCGTGCCACAAAGTCCGTCTCGGAGTTAAGTTCGATCACGGCGGCCTTGGTGCCATCTGCTGCGACACCGACCAGGCCTTCAGCGGCAACGCGTCCGGCTTTCTTGGCGGCCTTTGCCAGGCCCTTGGTGCGCAGCCAGTCAACAGCTGCCTCCATGTCACCGCCAGATTCATTCAAAGCGGTCTTGCAGTCCATCATGCCAGCGCCGGATTTCTCACGGAGCTCTTTTACCATCGCAGCGGTAATGCTCATCGATTGCCTCGTGGATGGGGGGTTTCAGATATGACACGGTTTAGCTGATTGCTGCCCGCATCTTTATGACGGGACTGCAACTAAGTGCAGCCCGCCTTGCGAATTCAACATGTAATCTGCCGCAAAAGTCCGCGGCAGAATCGCATCAGGCCTGCGCTGCAGCCGTTTCGCTTTCAGCTTCAACCGCGTCTGCGACCGGTGCTGCTTCTGCAGCCGGTGCTTCCTCAGCAGCCGGTGCTTCTTCGGCAGCCGGAGCTTCTTCGGCAGGTGTAGTCTCTTCCGCCGGAGCGGCTTCTTCTGCCGCTGCGACCAGGACCTCTTCAACCGGAGCCTCTTCCGACTCGCCAAGATCTACGCCGGCAGCGCCCTGTGCACGGGAGATCCCGTCGATTGCAGCGCGCGCGATGAGATCGCAGTAAAGCGAAATGGCACGGCCTGCATCGTCGTTACCCGGCACCGGAAAGGTGATGCCATCCGGATTGGAGTTGGAGTCGAGGATCGCGGCGACAGGGATGCCCAGGCGGCGTGCTTCCTGAATGGCGATGGCCTCGCGGTTTGTGTCGACCACAAATATAAGGTCCGGAATACCGCCCATATCCTTGATACCGCCCAGGTTCCGCTCAAGCTTCTCGCGCTCGCGGTCCATGAACAGGCGCTCTTTCTTCGTCAGAGCGTTTGCCGCATCCGAAGACAGGGTCTCTTCCAGCTTGCGAAGGCGCTGAATGGACTGTGAAATGGTTTTCCAGTTGGTCAGCATGCCGCCGAGCCAGCGCGCATTGACGAAATACTGCGCCGAGTTGCGGGCAGAAGAAGCAACAGCGTCCTGCGCCTGACGCTTCGTGCCGACGATCAGAACGCGGCCACCACCGGCAACGGTGTCGGACACCGCCTTGAGTGCCTGGTGAAGAAGCGGCACTGTCTGCGACAGGTCCATGATGTGAACATCGTTGCGTACACCAAAGATGTACTGACCCATACGCGGGTTCCAACGGTGCTTCTGGTGACCAAAGTGAACGCCGGCTTCGAGCAGCTGACGCATGGTGAAATCGGGCAAAGCCATGGCCCTTAATCTCCTGAGTTTTCCGGTTTAACCTCCGCAAGAGGAGTATGGGCCGGAGGATCTCTCCTGTCAGCCACCGGATGGACCCCGATAAGCTCAGGTTCCGCCCCTTGCGTGTGGAATGCGCGCCTTATAGTTGGCAGCGAAATTTATTTCAAGAGAAAAACCCGCTTTTCTTTCCGAGATCGGGCAATCTCCGGCACCCCTGAAACAGAATGCGTTTGGCTTTGCTATCGCGGGAGACTCGTATGGTCGGTCCGATGACGCTTAAAAGCCTTGAAGCCCTAGAGCAGCACGCAATTTTCAGGACACCAAAACAAGGGTCGCTGTGCCGAAGCGGTGTTTAGGTGATGGACCCATAAATGAGGCCGTAATGGTTTGAGGCGGCTTGCTTCTTCTCAAGGCGCGGAAGCGCAGGAAATGTCCCGCATTTTCAATGCCTTTCGCAACGCGGAGGAGGCGCAAGCCGGTCAAATCCGAAGGACATGGAAATGGCTTCACCCCGTGGCGTCAGCGTGCTTGACCGGGCAAGAAGCCCGCTCCGCACACCCTTCCTAATGGGATTTCGCCATTTCGCATGCCATTTCAGTCTCATTTATGGGTCCATCACCTAGTCCAGTCGGCCACCGCCTTGCGCTGAACCGACCGACCAATGGTCCGGATTCACGCGCACGAAGATCTGGGCGCGCTGGCGCTCCGTGACTTCGGCGTTCTCCGCCGAATCCTCAACACTGCGCAGCGCAAGTGCAAGCGAACCCACCTGCTGCGCCTGAACAACCACTTCAGACTGGAACAGTGTCAGCTCGAGCGTGGCCGTTCGTTTGGGAGAAAGGTTTTTTCCATCCTGCTCACCTGCCGTTGTGCTGTCGATGGCAAGAACGCGGATGTTTTCCAGAATGGTTTCACTCGTGACCCCGACACCTTCGAGTTCACGGGTCAGAATGAGATCGACCTTGTCACCCGGCAGGATGAACCCGCCTGCAGACGTTTCCTGACCGACGAGGACCGCGATGGCACGCTTTCCCTTCGGCAACATGGTGGCCATGTATCCCTTGTCTGTCTGGATCAACCGTTCGCCGCGGATCGGTTCGCCGGAAAAAATGGCGGTTCTGGCAATGCTGCCGATGATTTCCTGGCTCTTCTTCGAATCCTTTGCCCTGGTCATGACACCTCGCGGGACGGCGTCTTTCGGCCATTCGACCCAGGCGAAGTCCCGGTCCGAGATCTTTCCGCCCTGGGGAATATCTTTGGCCGCAACAAGCACCTTTGCTTGCTCAACGGGCGCAGGCGGCGGAGGAGCTGCGACCGCCACTTCTGTATCCCTGACAAAATGAAACGCCTGATAACCTGCGCCAAGGGATACTAAAAGTACAAATATCCTAGCGAGTTTCGTCCACAATTTGCATATTCCCAGCACATGTCATGTTTATTTGAGCCAAGAATACATGCAAAACACCCAATTCATAAGCAATCGCGAAGGGAAACTCATAGTACTATTAACAAGATGCCAAAATTCTCTCTCACGTTCAAAGCATTAAGAAATCAAAAGATAAAGTTTCATAAAATTAGGTTGTTTTTGTTACAGAGTTTCTCAATATTTCAAGAAACTGTCGACGGAACCGGAAATACGCCTGCCCTGACAGCTGCCGGGCACGCTGGCTGCGGAGGGTCATGCCATCTGAACGTCCGTTACTCCCGGCACTGCCTTGAGTGCGCCGGCAATCTCCGGCGACAGCCTGAACCGGCCCGGTAACTTCACTTCGACTTCGCGCGAACCGTTTTCGAGCAGCACGATCACCGTGACGTCCCCCTCGCCTCTCACGGTGAGCTGCCTTGCAAGGCTCTGTATCGGGCGCTCGTCACGCACAAAAACACGCATGCTTTTCTGGAGCCGCGCGGCCACCTGGTCAATCGGATCAACCTGCTCGATGCGAAGTGACGGTTCTTCGTCTCTCATGTCGGCACCGACGAGAACAACGACCGAGCGGCCGGGCTGCAGCACATCCCGGTACTGTTCGAGTCTTTCGCGAAAAAGGAGCGCCTCATACTGTCCGCTCGCGTCCGAAAGCCGCGCGATTCCCATCCTTGTACCTGTTCGCGTCTTGCGTTCCTGAAGCGAGATGACCGTTCCGGCAAGTCTTCCGTGAGATGCGCCCTGCTTGACTGCATCGGCAAACTGGGTCCAGGGCTGCGCCCGCATCTTTTCAAGCACCTTCGCGTATTCATCGATCGGGTGCGCCGACAGATAAAAGCCAATCGCAGCGTGCTCGCGCTGAAGCTTTTCGTCATTCGTCCAGCTGAGCACCTCGTCAAGCTGAAGCGGCTCTTCACTGTCGCTGCCCCCGAACAGCTCATCCTGTCCAAGCGTCCGGTTCTCCTCGGTCCGTTGGGCCAGTCCCATGATCCGGTCGATCCCTTCAAAGATGCGTGCCCGGTCCGGTTCGAGCTCATCGAAGGCCCCGGCGGCGACGAGGTTCTCCAGGGTACGCTTGTTGAGAAACTTCGGTGATATGCGGCGGGCGAATTCACCCACGCTCTTGAACGGCGTGTCTCCGCGCACCTCGACGATGTGCTCTACCGCCTGTTCACCGACGCCCTTGATTGCGCCCATCGCGTAAAGGATTTTTCCGTCCGAAACGTCGAAGACAACGCCGCTGCGGTTGATGGATGGCGGCACGATCTCAATCTTCATACGCCTTGCTTCCTGGCGGAAGTCACCCAGCTTGTCCGTGTTGCCGAGATCAAGCGTCATCGACGCGGCCATGAACTCGACCGGATGGTTCGCCTTCAGCCAGGCGGTGTGATAGGACACCAGCGCATAAGCTGCCGCGTGCGATTTGTTGAAGCCGTAATTCGCGAATTTCGCGACGAGATCGAAGATCGTTCCCGCCTGCGTCTTGTTGATGCCGCGCTCAACCGCGCCATCCACGAAACGAGCCCGCTGCACTTCCATCTCAGCCGCGATCTTCTTGCCCATGGCGCGGCGCAGCAGGTCCGCCTCTCCGAGCGAATACCCGGACAGCACCTGCGCGATCTGCATGACCTGTTCCTGATAGACGATGATCCCGTTCGTCTCCATCAGGATCGGTTCAAGCAGCGGATGCAGGCAATCCGGATCCTGTTCGCCGTGTTTCACAGCGTTGTAGACGGGAATGTTCTCCATCGGTCCCGGACGATACAGGGCCACAAGCGCAATGATGTCTTCGAACCTGTCCGGCTTCATGCCCGCAATCGCCCGGCGCATACCCTGGCTTTCCAGCTGGAAGACGCCAAAGGTCTCCCCTCGCGCAAGCATCTCATAGGTCCCGGTATCGTCGATCGGAAGACCGGCGACATCCACCGAAACGCCTCGCCGCTCAATCAGCGCAACCGCCGTGTCTATCACCGTCAGTGTCTTCAGGCCCAGAAAGTCGAATTTCACGAGCCCGGCGTCTTCGACCATTTTCATGTTGAACTGGGCGACCGGCATGTCGGAACGGGGATCGCGGTAAAGCGGGACCAGCTGTTCCAGCGGGCGATCGCCGATCACGACACCGGCAGCATGCGTAGACGCATGCCTGTAGAGGCCCTCCAGCTTCTGCGCCATGGAGAGCAGTTTTTCAACGATCTCCTCTTCCCTGGCCGCTTCGCTCAAGCGGGGTTCGTCAGCGATCGCCTGCGCGAGAGTAACGGGATTAGCGGGGTTTGCCGGCACCAGCTTGCAGAGCCGGTCGACTTGCCCGTAGGGCATCTGCAGAACGCGACCCACGTCACGCAGCACGGCGCGTGCCTGAAGCGATCCGAAGGTGATGATCTGCGCGACCTGCTGACGGCCGTACTTCTCCTGAACATAGCGGATGACTTCTTCGCGTCTGCTCTGGCAGAAATCGATATCGAAGTCGGGCATCGAGACACGTTCCGGGTTGAGGAAACGCTCGAACAGCAGTGAAAACCGCATCGGATCAAGATCGGTGATGGTCAGTGACCAGGCGACGAGCGACCCGGCACCCGACCCCCTGCCCGGACCGACCGGGATATCCTTGGCCTTTGCCCACTTGATGAAGTCCGCAACGATCAGGAAGTATCCGGGAAACTTCATGCGTTCGATAATGCCCGTTTCGTAGTCTAGACGCTCCCAATAATCCTTTTCCTCAAGCCCCGGAGCCAGACCATGCTCGTCAAGACGTGCACGCAGCCCTTCGCGGGCCTGACGCTCGAGTTCGTCCGCCTCGGCCTGCTCGGCGGCCTCCGGATCCGCATCCGCCGCCGCAAAGCGCGGCAGGATCGGGGCTCGCCGCTCCGGCCGGAAACTGCATCGCTGCGCGATTTCAATCGTCGCAGAGAGTGCTTCTGGCAAATCGGCAAATAGAGCACACATCTCTGCACGGCTTTTGAAACTATGCTCCGGTGTCAGCCGTCTGCGATCCGCTTCGATGAGAACGCGTCCCTCGGAGATACAGATCAGTGCATCATGTGCCTCATAGTCTTCCCGCTTTGCAAAGAAGGCCTCGTTCGTCGCGACGATCGGCAGGCCGTATTCATAGGCAAACTCGAGAAACGTGTTTTCCGTCTTTCGCTGCTCTTCCAGGCCATGGCGCTGGATCTCGACATAACATCGGCCCGCGAAGGCTTCCGAAAGCCTCTCAAGCCGGTTCCGGGCAATCGGTTTCTGGCCAGCTAGCAGAGCAGCGCCGACCGGTCCCAGATGCCCGCCCGTAAGAACGATCAGATCCTCGGATTTCGAGAAAAGATAAGGTGCGCTGACGTGCGGTTTCAGTCCGGTCTCGGTATCGAGAAAGGCCCTGGAAGTCAGCTCCATGAGATTTCCGTAGCCAGCCTCGGTCATCGCGATCAGGACGACATCGGCGAGTGCGACTTCCCCTCGGCGCGCCCCTTCGAGCCGGTCATCGAAAAAGACGGACAGCTGGCAGGCGGTAATGGGCTGAATACCGGCGCCCCAGGCTTTCGATGAGAACTCCTGGGCACCGAACAGATTGTTCGTGTCGGCAATGGCGAGCGCCGGCTGATTGTCCTCTTTGGCCAGTTCAAGAAGTTTCTTGATCGGCAACGCGCCTTCTAGAAGCGACAACGCCGAGTGCACTCTCAGGTGCACGAAACCCGGGTCGTTTGAACCGGCCCCATGCGCACCTGACGTGTTTTCTGACTGTGCGGATCGACCTTCTGTCACGGACATGCCGAGGCTCTTTTCTGCTACTGGAATCAGAGCCTAGTCAATCGTGTCTTCCTGCTGCTGTCGAGACGCTGTCGGAGTTGTACCCGTTGTTCTTCGCCGGCACCGCGCGCTCTCAAACGGTCCGGTCGAAACTCTCTTCGAACCCCGCATTGCAAATGCCGCCAGGACCGCGTTGTTGAGAGAAATCAGGCCGCAGCGAAAAGGACGTCGCCCCAGACGGCAAGCGTGGTGCAGAAACAGACCAGGGAAGCAAAAGCTGCAAAATCACGAGCGATATGGATCATAACATCCTCCAACGTCTTACCCTTGAATGAAAACACTATGTTCCATTTTTGTTCCCATTGCAAGCTCTTTTTGTTCACGCACTCCGCCATAGGTGTGCCACAATTTTAAACAGCGCGTATTTGGTTTGTTCTCAATGCAGAAAAGCAGATACGACGGGAATTGCAAACGTCAGACAATCGTCTTGAGGTCTTTCACCAGGCCGTCTTCCAGCGTGATCGCCCGATCCATGCGTCCCGCGAGTTCCAGATTATGGGTTGCAAAAAGGGTCGCCACTCCCGAAGCCCGCACAAGTGCTGAAAGTGCATCAAACACATAGTTTGCTGTATTGGGGTCAAGGTTGCCCGTGGGCTCATCAAGCAACAGGATGCGCGGAGCATTCGCGACGGCCCGTGCCACGGCGACACGTTGCTGCTCACCGCCGGAAAGTTCCGACGGTCTGTGAGTTCCCCTGTCCCCAAGTCGCAGGTAGGCCAGCAGTTCATCGGCCCGCTCGGCCGCGACACTCTTTGACAGTCCGCGTATCATTTGCGGCATCATCACATTCTCCTGCGCGGTGAACTCCGGCAAGAGATGATGAAACTGGTAGACAAAGCCGATGTCGTTTCGTCTGATCGCCGTGCGTTCATCGTCCGACAGATCAGAGCAATTGATCGGTCCGAGAAAGACATCTCCTTCGTCGGGGCGTTCCAAGAGACCGGCAAGATGAAGCAGCGTTGATTTGCCGGTTCCGGAAGGAGCGACCAGCGCAACCATCTCGCCCGCTTCAATCCTGAGATTCGCCCCCTTCAGGATATGCAGTTTCTTCTCGCCTTCGTCGAAGCTCCTGACGATGCCGGAAAGTTCAAGAGCCGCGGGAGCGGTTTCGGGCCTCGGATCTGTGTTCACGGCCATGTCCATCTCCCGTTCCTCACTCATATCTGAGCGCTTCGACAGGATCGAGGCGAGCCGCGCGCCACGCAGGGTAGAGTGTTGCCAGCAGCGACAGGGCAAGCGCCATCAGAAGCACGGTGATTGTTTCACCACTGTCTATCTCCGCCGGCAATTTCGACAGGAAATAGAGCGTCGGATCAAACAGCTGTGTCGATGTGAGCCACGAGACAAACTGCCGGATGCTTTCAATGTTGAGGCAGATGATCAGTCCAAGGAAAAACCCGGCTATCGTTCCGACACAGCCGATGCTCGCGCCCGTAATCAGGAAGATCCTCATGATGGCACCCCGGGTTGCCCCCATGGTGCGCAGGATGGCGATGTCCCTGCCCTTGTCTTTCACAAGCATGATCAGACCGGAGATGATGTTCAGTGCGGCAACGAGAACGATCAGCGTCAAAATGATGAACATCACGTTGCGCTCCACCTCCAGAGCGGAGAAGAACGTCGCGTTGCGCTGGGTCCAGTCAGTGACCAGCGTGGGCCGCGCCGCGCCCTCCTCGATCGCGTTGCGCATCACGGCGACGTTGTCCGGATCGACAACGTAGATCTCGATCCCGGTCGCCCGGTCCCCCATGTTGAAGTAGGCCTGCGCCTCTTCCAGAGGCATGAACAGGAAGGTGGCATCATATTCGCTCATGCCGATCTCGAAGATGGCCGAGACCGGATACGCCTTGACACGGGGTGTAACGCCCATTGGTGTGACGCTGCCCCTTGGCGAAATGATCGTGATGTTGTCGCCAACCGTGAGGCCGAGCTGTTGCGCCATGCGTGTGCCGATGACGACGCCCTCGCCTGCGTCAAATCCGTCAATGGTGCCTGGGCTGATATTGTCGGCAACAAGTGGCATCCGGCGGAGATCGCTCTCGTAGACGCCGCGCACGAGCGCGCCCAGGTTGCCGGCGGGACCGGACACCAGGGCCTGGCCCTCGATGAAGGGAAACGCGGCGACGACATCGGGAACACCTTCGAGTCGTTCCGATACCGCATCATAGTCATTGAGCGGCATGTCGATCGGCTGCACGAGCATGTGCCCGTTGATGCCGAGAATCTTGTCGAGCAGTTCGGAGCGGAAACCGTTCATCACGGCCATGACAATGATAAGCGTGGCGACACCGAGCATGATTCCGGCAAACGAGAACCCTGCAATCACCGAAATGAAGGTCTCTCGCCGCCTCGACCGCAGGTACCGGCCCGCGATCATCCATTCGAAGGCGGAAAAAGGCCGGGTCGGAGAAGCCGCCGTCTGGCTTTCGCCAACATCCGCCATGTCTGCTGTCGTCATGATCAATCCACTTCAGCAATGCCCTGACGGCCGCAGAACTGCAACCGAATCCCCGTTCGTAAGGATCACCGCACAGGTTCAGTCCGTCAATGCCGCCGTCAGCTTGTTGAGCGCAGCTTCCGGGGTCATCATTTCCTTTTCCCCAGTTGAGCGCTCCTTCACTTCCAGAAGCCCGTCTTTCAGCCCCCTGGGTCCGGCGACGACCTGGTAGGGCAGACCGATCAGATCCATCGTGGCGAATTTCGCTCCGGCGCGCGTATCAGTGTCGTCGTACAGAACCTCAAGGCCTGCAGCTTCGAGTTTTGCATAGAGGTCTTCAGACACACTGTCCGTCAATGTGTCACCCGGCTTCAGATTCACCAGTCCGACATGGAAAGGTGCCACGGACTTCGGCCAGATGATTCCGTTCTCGTCATGATTTGCTTCAATCAGGGCACCAAGAAGGCGGGAGACCCCGACGCCGTAGGACCCCATGTGAACGGGAACTTCCGTGCCTTCGGCGGTCGCGACCTTCGCGCCCATGGCATCGGAGTATTTGGTGCCAAAATAGAAGATATGGCCGACCTCGATGCCGCGCGCGGAAACACGATCGGTCTCGGCAAGTTTGTCGAATGCAGCCGCATCGTGCATTTCGTCCGTTGCTGCGTAGGGCGTCGTCCATTGTGTGACGATCGGTGTGAGATCCGAAAGGAAGTCGGTTCCCTCTTCCGGGATCGGCAACTCGAGCAGCGACTTGTCGCAGAAGACTTCGCTTTCTCCGGTGTCGGCGAGAATGATGAATTCGTGGCTCATGTCGCCGCCGATCGGGCCCGTCTCGGCCTTCATCGGGATCGCCTTCAATCCCATGCGGTCAAATGTGCGCAGATAGGCGACAAACATGCGGTTATAAGCATGCCGCGCCGCTTCCTTGTCGAGATCGAAGGAATAGGCGTCCTTCATCAGAAACTCGCGTCCGCGCATGATCCCGAAACGCGGGCGCACCTCGTCCCGGAATTTCCACTGGATATGATAGAGATTGAGCGGCAGATCCTTGTAGGAACGCACATACCCCCGGAAGATGTCCGTGATCATCTCCTCGTTGGTCGGTCCGAACAGCATGTCGCGCTCGTGCCTGTCGGTGATGCGCAGCATTTCCCTGCCATAAGCATCGTAGCGGCCGCTCTCCCGCCACAGGTCGGCAGACTGTATCGTCGGCATCAGAAGCTGAATGGCACCGGCGCGCGCCTGCTCTTCTTCGACGATGCGCTCGATCTTGCGCAGGACTTTGAAACCGAGCGGCAGCCAGGAATAGATACCGGCGGATTGCTGCCGGATCATGCCGGCGCGCAGCATCAGGCGGTGCGAGACAATTTCTGCCTCTTTGGGGGTCTCTTTCAGGATCGGCAGAAAGTATCTGGACAGACGCATTTATGTTCTCTCGAATTGGCGAGTAGCTCGAATTATGCGCAGTCAAACCGCATGCCGCGCCTAAAAACAAGTCCCTTGGCTGAACCACACCCGCTTTTGCAATCTTTGCTTTATTGAACGGACAAAAACGTGGCATTTCCGTTTGTTTGCCAGCAAAATTGACCGGCCTTTTCAGGCAACTGGTGAACCAATTACCATGCAGACGAATTAGGCAAGCAAAAAAAATAGGCTCTTTGCGACAAACAGGTGACAAGCGTGAATTGTTCCGCTAGGTTCCATTTCAATAACAAAAAGATGCTTCAGCAGAAATGCTAGGATGCTCAAGGACATCGCGGTCTGAGTCTTGGGAGGAAGGACCTTCTGGCGCATCGCAAGATCCGCAGCCGCCCGGCCAGGTTGTCAAACAATCGGCCAGGGTACGGGGGTCAGTTTAGACGCGGAACTCATCAAAGGCAGAGCTCGCTCTGCCTTTTTCTTTTGTGAATCTACAACCGGAAACCTTTCAAACCAGCCGGGACATTGGCGTTACCGCATTCGACCGGCGGCACATTTCCGGATTCATTGCTCAAACGGCTCAGCTTTGCGAAGGCGGCCTGAAAAACGGAATGTCATCCAGCCCGAATCCGGACTGGCGCAAGGCCAGGTAGGCACCGAACACCACCGCCGCAATCAAGGTTGTCAGGATGATGACTTTCAAGAACTGCGGTTTGTGCGGCGCGCTCGGTTCACTTCCGGGAACGACCTCCCCGGCTTCCTCCTGCGTCCGGTGCAGTCCGAACGGCAGGATTGCGAACAGAATGATCCACCAGATCATGAAAAAGATGGCAAGGCCAAACGCGACCGACATTGATCAGGCCTCTTCCAGCTCGGTCAACGTCCCGAGAAAATCCTTCGGGTGCAGGAAAAGGACAGGCTTGCCATGAGCACCGATCTTTGGCTCTCCGTCGCCAAGCACCCGTGCGCCGTCAGAAACAAGCTTGTCGCGGGCGGCAATGATGTCGTCCACCTCGTAACACACGTGGTGAATGCCGCCTGACGGGTTCTTTTCCAGGAACTTGGCGATCGGGGAATTGCCGCCGAGCGGCTCAAGCAATTCGATCTTGGTGTTCGGAAGATTGATGAACACGGTGCTTACACCGTGATCAGGCTGCTCTTCCTTTGCCGAAACTTCGGCGCCAAGCGTGTCGCGGTACACGGCGGTCGCCGCCTCGATATCCGAGACCGCTATGGCAACATGGTTCAATCGTCCGATCATTTCAGCTCCTTCGCGCAGGCACCGCCCTTGGGCCGCAGGCTTGATTATAGTTGGGTCACCATAACCTTGCAGAGCGTCTTTTTGCCCCACACGTCGAGTATCTCCGCGCGTGTTGCCCGCCGCGCTGCTTCGCCGACAAGGTCTTTGTCCTTGCGCCGCGCCTTTGGAATGCTTGTTACGGCACCGATCACGGCCTTGATGACAATGTCTTCCATCGGTTCTCCGTCGTCGTCCGTGTCCGGCAAGCCCATCAGCGCAACGTCCGGATCGCTCAACAGATCTCCGGCTCGATTGACCACGAGTGCCACAATGGCCGCACCGGCGAACGAAAGCTTGCGCCGTTCCTTCACACCGGTCACCTCTGGATCGTCGAGAACGCTCCCGTCCTTGACCAGTATCCCCGACGGGGCTTCGTCGATGACAGCTGCCCTTCCCTCGTTAAGGCGTATGATATCCCCGTTTTTGCCGCGGACCACTTCCGGAACACCCAGCTCCCTTGCAAACGCGGCATGCGCGGCAAGATGCAACGGTTCGCCATGAACGGGAAGCACGACTTTCGGGTTGAGCACTTTGTATAACTGTTCCAGTTCGCCCCGGCGCGGATGGCCGGAAACATGCACGAGCGCATCCTTGTCCGTGACAATGCTGATGTCGTTGTCAGCAAGATTGTTGAGCACCTCGGCGACCGCCTTTTCGTTCCCGGGAATGGTGCGGGAAGAGAATATGACGGTATCGTCGCGCGACAGCGCGACGTTGCGATGGTCCCCCGCCGCGATGCGGGCAAGCGCGGCCCGGCTTTCGCCTTGCGACCCGGTGCACAGAAGAACCGTCTTGTTGCGGGGCAGATACCCAAATGCCTCTTCGTCGTGGAATTGCGGCAGGCCGTCCATGTAGCCGAGCTCGCTTGCCACAGCAATCACCCGGTGCATCGAACGCCCGACGATCACGACATCACGGCCATTGGCTGCTGCCGCCTCGGCAACGGCGCGGATCCGCGCGACGTTGGATGCGAAGGTGGTTACGGCCACGCGCTGTTTGGCCCCGGCAATCACCTTCTTGAGTTCAGCGGCAACATCCCGTTCGCTGGGGCTGATACCGTCACGAACCGCGTTGGTGCTGTCGCAGACAAGCGCCATAACGCCTTCACGCCCGATTTCCGCAAGGCGGTCAAGATCGATCGGCAAGCCGACACCCGGCGTCGGATCGATCTTCCAGTCGCCCGTGTGCAGGACCAGACCAGCCGGTGTCCGGATCGCAAGGGCACAGGGTTCGGGGATCGAGTGCGCCATCGCCACGAATTCGACATCGAACGGACCGATCTTGTGCCGCTCACCCTGGTTCACGATTGTGACGGGCACCTCTTCCGCACCCGGTTCGCTCTCCGCCTTGGCGGCCAGGAGACCGGCGGTAAACGCGGTCGCATAGACCGGCACCTTTAAAAAAGGCCACAGGTGCAAAATGCCGCCGTAGTGATCCTCGTGTGCATGGGTAATGACCATGCCTGCAATGTTGTCGACCTCGTCTTCGAGAAACTTGATATCGGGGAGGATCACATCGATCCCTGGCAGGTCTGGCCCAGCAAAGCTCACCCCGCAATCAACAATAAGCCACGTTCTGTCCTCTTCAGGGCCGTAGCCGTAGAGACCGAGATTCATCCCGATTTCACCAACGCCGCCAAGCGGCAGGAACACGATTTCTTTTTTGTTTTTATTGGCCGAAGCCATGGATTGCTCCTTCAAATCTGTGAGCAGGTGGTTCACCGGAATTCACTCTCCGGGAAAGAAAACATCACCTGCATAGATGGTGCGCACACCGCCGTCTTCCTGCTTGAGGACAAGATGGCCACGCGCATCCAGATCGGCAAAAATGCCGGAAATTTCTTCTCTGGCCGTTTTGACGGAAATCACTTTGCCCAGATGGGCTGCCCGATTGAGCCAGTTCTTTCGGGTTGTTTCAAATCCGCCCTGTTGCCGCCAGCCCTCAAGTTGCGATGAAAGGGAACTGGCGAGCGCCTCGAACATGCGTTCGGCCGAAACGTTAAATCCCAGGCTCCTGAGATCGGTCGCCTGATACATGGTGAGCGGCGGATGGGAGATACAATTGACACCGAAACCGATAACGACCGCCTGACGGCCATCAGCGAGAAGTTCCGCTTCCAGCAGGATGCCAGACAGCTTCGCTCCATCGACCAGCAGGTCATTCGGCCATTTCAGCTGCACCAGATGGAGTGTTCCGGCCGCTTTGTCAACCGATTCGGCAAGGGCGACCGCTGCAACGAGCGGGAGTTCACCGATCCTTTCAACCGGTTTCGGATCGATCAGCAGGAGACTCGCGAAAAGGTTGCCGACAGGAGACGACCAGTCCCGCCCCCTGCGTCCCCGGCCCTCCGTCTGTTCGCCGGCACGGATCCAGAGATTACCGGCATGTCCTGCGCGGGCGCGTTCAAAACAAAGCGCATTTGTCGAACCGACACTGTCGCGCTCTTCAAAAAGAAAGTCCGGCGCACCCGGCGCCGGACGTTCAGAATAATCCCGTGTCATGGGTCCCGTCAGAACAGCGACTGCGCTGCTGCGCTTGCCGCGTTGACCACCTGTCCCGGAGCCAGCCAGAACAGAACGACGAAAACGCTCGACAGACCCAAAACGACCCGCAGTTCCATCGGCATCGCTTCGAAGCCTTCAACAGGCTCATCGAAGAACATCACCTTGACGATCCGGAGGTAATAGTAAGCGCCAACGACGGACATGAGAACGCCAATGATTGCGAGTGGGTAAAGACCCGCCTCGACAGCGGCGACGAAGACGTACCACTTGCCGAAGAATCCGACCAGGGGCGGAATACCCGCCAGCGAAAACATCAGAAGCGCCAGAAGGATCGCCATTGGCAGATTCGTCTGCGACAGCCCGGACAGGTCTTCTATCTCTTCGACCATGCCGTCTTTGCGCCGCATGGACAGGATGCAGGCGAACACGCCGAGGGTCATGCCGAGATAGGCCATCATGTAGAAGATGACGCCTTCGACACCGGTTTGCGTGCCTGCGGAAAGCCCGACAAGGGCGTAGCCCATGTGCCCGATGGAGGAATAGGCCATCAGCCGTTTCAGGTTCCGCTGCCCGATCGCCGCAAAGGCACCAAGCGCCATGGACGCAATCGAGACGAAGACAACGATCTGCTGCCAGTCGCTGGTGACCGGCTGAAAAGCCTCGATCACGATCCGGACCATCATGCCCATCGCCGCGACCTTCGGAGCAGCCGCGAGGAATGCTGTGACCGGTGTCGGAGCACCCTCATATACATCCGGTGTCCACATGTGGAACGGTACGGCAGAAATCTTGAAGGCAAGACCTGCCAGGATAAAGGTGAGACCGATCACGAGACCGATCGAAGCGCCGTCATGTGCCAGCACCTCGGCAATCGCCGCAAAGGAAATCTGGCCCGTGAAGCCGTAGACCAGCGACATGCCGTAAAGCAGCATCCCCGAAGAGAGCGCACCCAGGACGAAGTATTTGAGGCCGGCTTCCGTGGACCGGACGCTGTCCCTGTTGATGGCCGCAACCACGTAAAGCGCAAGGCTCTGCAGTTCCAGGCCCATGTAAAGCGCGATCATGTCGTTTGCCGACAGCATCAGCATCATGCCGAGCGTGGCCAGAACGATGAGGATCGGGTATTCAAAATGATCGAAGGACTGGCTCTTGGCATAGGCCCACGACATGGCAATCGCGAAGAACGACCCTGCCAGCACCAGCAGTTTCAGGAGATAGGCGAAATCGTCGAGCACGAATGAGCCGCCAAACGTTTCGCCGAAGCTCGGTACGAGCATGAGCACCAGAAAGCCGGTTCCGAGCAGGCCCATGGCCCCGCCGAAGACGACGTAGCTGACGCCTTTCCCGCCGAAGGCTCCGATCATCAGAAGCACCATCGCTCCGACGGCAAGGATGATCTCCGGCAAGACCGGCATGAGATCTGGCAATTGGCTCACATCTGACATAGCTCTGTCTCGTCCTCGAAACCTATTGTGCCGCCGCAGCGGCGGCTGCGTGCTGGGTCACCCCGGCCGCTTCAAGCGCCGCAGTGTACTGATTGATGAGATTGTCCACCGACCCTTGCGTCACATCGAGGATCGCCATCGGATAGAAGCCAAAAAAGATCGTCAGGATGATCATCGGGAACAGGATGACCTTTTCCCTGAGGTTCAGGTCCAGCATCGACTTCAGGCTTTCCTTTTCCAGCGCGCCAAAGACGACGCGGCGGTAGAGATAGAGCGCATAGGCCGCGGACAGGATCACGCCCGTGGTGGCAAAGAAGGCAACCCATGTATTGACCTGGAAGGCGCCCATCAGCGTCAGGATCTCACCGACGAAACCGGATGTACCCGGTAGGCCGACATTGGCCATCGTGAAGATGAGGAAGGCGACCGCGTATTTGGGCATCCGGTTGACGAGACCGCCATAAGCGGAAATCTCGCGCGTGTGCATCCGGTCATAGATCACGCCCACGCACAGGAAGAGCGCACCGGAGACGATGCCGTGGGACAGCATCTGGAAGATACCGCCCTGCACGCCCTGCTCCGTCATCGTGAAGATGCCCATGGTGACATAGCCCATGTGCGCGACCGAGGAATAAGCGATCAGCTTCTTGATGTCTTCCTGGGCAAGGGCAACCAGAGACGTGTAGATGATCGCGACCACCGACAGCGTGAACACGAAGGGTGCGAACATGTCGGATGCGATGGGGAACATCGGCAACGAGAACCGCAAGAAACCGTAGCCGCCGAGCTTCAGGAGAATACCCGCCAGAATGACAGAGCCGGCCGTCGGCGCTTCCACGTGCGCGTCCGGCAGCCAGGTGTGCACCGGCCACATCGGCATCTTCACGGCGAAGGAGGCAAAGAAAGCCAGCCAAAGCCAGGTCTGCATCCCGCTCGGGAACGTGTGCGCCAGCAGTTTCTCGATATCGGTCGTGCCCGCGTTCCAGTACATCGCCATGATCGCGATCAGCATCAGGACCGAGCCGAGCAGCGTGTACAAGAAGAACTTGTACGACGCGTAGACTCGGCGCTTTCCGCCCCACACACCGATGATCAGGAACATCGGAATGAGGCCGGCCTCGAAGAAGATGTAGAACACGAAAAGATCAAGCGCACAGAACACGCCGATCATGAGCGTTTCCAGCACAAGGAACGCGATCATGTATTCCTTGACCCGGTTCTGAATGCTCTCCCAGGAGGCAAGAACGCAGAACGGCATCAGGAATGTCGTCAGGATCACGAACAGTACCGAAATTCCGTCGACACCCATCTTGTAGCTGATGTCGCCGCCGAGCCAGTCGCGGTTTTCCACGAACTGGAAACCGGGGTTGGCATAGTCGAAATTGCCCCAGATAAACAGCGACAGCAGGAACGTCACGCCGGTCGTGACGAGCGCCACCATCCGGATATTGCGTTTGCTGCCCTCGTCGTCGCCCGGCACAAGGAGAATGAACAGGACGCCGAGCAGCGGCAGGAAGGTCGTGAGTGACAGTATTGGCCAGTCGATCATTAGTGTGCACCCCCGCCGGTGCCAGTACCGGTGAACATCGACCAGGTGATGAGCGCAGCCACACCGATCAGCATCGCAAATGCGTAGTGATAAAGATATCCGGTCTGCAGCCGGACGACCCAGGACGTGACGTTCTGAACCCGCGCGGAAATGCCGTCTGGGCCAAAGCCGTCAATCACCGTCCCGTCACCCTTCTTCCAGAGCGCGCGGCCGATCCACATGCACGGACGGACAAACAGGAAATCGTACACTTCGTCGAAATACCATTTGTTGAGCAGGAACTTGTAGAGCCCGTGGTGCCGTTCAGCGAGTTTCTTCGGCATATCAGGCGACCGGATGTAGAACTGATACGCGACGAGGAAGCCAATCACCATCATGACAAAGGGTGAAACTTTCACCCATTTCGGGAACTCATCCTCTTTGTGCAGGACGCCCAAAACATCGCTGCTCTCAAATGACGGCAACGCTCCGCCCCAGAAGGCGTTATAAGCCGCTGGATCGTAGTAGAACCATTTGTAGAATACCATGCCCGCCAGAACCGCCCCGATCGACAGAACGAACAGCGGCACGGTCATCACCAGCGGCGACTCATGGACGTGTTTCATCACGTCGACCGGTGCGCGCGGTTTGCCGTGGAACGTCATGAAGGTCAGGCGCCAGGAGTAGAAGGACGTCAGCGCCGCGGCGATGACTGTCATCCAGAAGCCGTAAAGCGCCATTGGGTTTGCGTTCTCAATCATCGAGCCTGCGTAAGCTGCTTCGATAATCGCGTCTTTGGAAACAAACCCGGCAAAACCTATATGGATCAACGGAATGCCGACGCCGGTCAGGGCAAGCGTGCCGATCATCATCGTCCAGTAGGTGATCGGTATGTGTTTCCGGAGCCCACCCATCTTGCGCATGTCCTGTTCGTCGGACACGGCATGGATCACGGAACCCGCACACAAGAACAGGAGCGCCTTGAAGAAGGCGTGCGTGAACAGGTGGAAGATGCCGATCGAATAGGCGCCGACACCAAGTGCAACAAACATGTAGCCGAGCTGTGAACAGGTCGAATACGCGATCACCCGCTTGATGTCGTTCTGAACCAGACCGACGGTTGCCGCGAAGAACGCCGTCGTTGCACCGAAGAAGACAATCACGGTCTGGGCCGTTTGCGACAGCTCCATCAGCGGCGACAGACGCGCCACCATGAAGACACCGGCGGTCACCATGGTTGCCGCGTGGATGAGAGCGGAAACCGGCGTCGGGCCTTCCATAGCGTCCGGCAGCCAGGTGTGCAGCAGGAACTGCGCCGACTTGCCCATCGCGCCCATGAACAGCAACAGGCAGACGATGGTCATCGCGCCTTGCGGATCGAGCTGGTAGCCGAGGAATGTCATGACCGGCTCCTGGCCCTCGATGAAGGACGGAGCGTCATTGAAGATTGTCGTGAATTCGATGCTCTGGAAAAGGTAGAATACACCGAAGATACCGAGCGCAAAGCCGAAGTCGCCCACGCGGTTGACAACGAATGCCTTGATCGCCGCCGCGTTCGCGGACGGTTTCTTGTACCAGAAACCGATCAGCAAATACGACGCCAGACCTACGCCCTCCCAGCCAAAGAACATCTGCAGGAGGTTGTCGGCAGTCACGAGCGACAGCATGGCAAAGGTGAACAGCGACAGGTACGCAAAGAAACGTGGCCGGTGCGGATCGTGATGCATGTAGCCGATGGAATAGACGTGCACCAGTGCGGACACGGTATTGACCACAACCAGCATGACGACGGTCAGCGTGTCGATCCTGAGCGACCAGGACACGTTCAGATCACCGACATTCATCCAGCGGAATAGATCGTAAGTTCCGGCCTGCGCGCCACCGAGCCAGAAACCGAAGAAGGCGATCCAGGAAAGAACCGCCGCAACAATCAGAAGACCGCTTGTGACATACTCACAGGCCTTGTCCCCAATGGCGCGGCCGAAAAGGCCGGCAATCAGGAAGCCGATGAGCGGCAGGAACAGGATTGCGGAATACATCAGGTCCTACCCCTTCATCACGTTGACGTCTTCCACGGCAATGGAGCCGCGGTTTCGGTGAAACACCACCAGGATCGCAAGTCCGATCGCCGCTTCGGCGGCGGCCACGGTCAGAACCAGCATCGTGAAGATCTGCCCCATCAGGTCACCGAGGAACGAGGAGAAGGCGACAAAATTGATGTTGACCGAAAGCAGCAGCAATTCGATCGACATCAGAATGACAATCACGTTCTTTCTGTTCAGAAAGATCCCGAAAATCCCGATTGTGAACAGGATCGCCGCGACCGAAAGATAATGCGACAGACCGATTTCCATGGGCGCCTCGCCGTGCTCCCCTCTATTACCCCAACCGGGAACCGCACGGAGGAGCGTGCCGGTTTCCGGACTATTCTTAAGTGACGCGAAATCCCCGCGTCAGATTCCCTTGCCCGTCTCCACCTTGCGGACTTCGATGGCAGCTTCGCGCGTGCGCCCAACCTGGTCCGGAATGCTTTGACGTTTCACATTTGGCTTGTGGCGAAGCGTCAGGACGATTGCCCCGATCATGGCCACAAGCAGCACCAGGCCCGCCACCTGGAAGAAATAGATGTACTTGGTGTAGAGCACCGAGCCGATCGCCTCGATGTTGGTTGTCTGCGCGAGATCCGGCGTCGGTTCGGCCCCTTGGCCGAGTACACCCGGAGCGATGAACCAGGCCCCCAGCGCCATCAGCAGCTCGACCATAAGAATCAGGCCAACCAGACTTCCGATCGGCAGATACTGCAGGAAACCCTGCCTAAGCTCGACGAAATCGACGTCCAGCATCATGACGACGAACAGGAACAGCACGGCAACAGCGCCCACATAGACAACCACGAGAAGCATGGCGAGGTATTCCGCGCCCAGCAACACGAATAGTCCGGCAGAATTCACGAAGGCCAGGATCAGGAACAACACCGATGTAACCGGGTTGCGGGCAGCAATCACCATTAACCCAGACGCCAGCGTGACGCCGGCAAACAGGTAGAAAAAGAGGGCTTTAAGGATCATATCAAAGACCTGCCTGTCGTGTGGCCTTGTCGGCCGAAGATGCGCGGTCCAACCGGATTGCCGGACCAGCGCAGAAGTATTCGGTTAGCTCCTAACGGTAAGGAGCGTCTATTTCAATGTTGCGCGCAATCTCGCGCTCCCAGCGGTCCCCGTTGGCGAGCAGCTTTTCCTTGTCGTAGTAAAGCTCTTCGCGGGTCTCCGTGGCGAATTCGAAATTCGGTCCCTCGACGATCGCGTCCACCGGACAGGCTTCCTGGCAGAAACCGCAATAGATGCACTTGACCATGTCGATATCGTATCGGGTTGTCCGCCGCGTGCCGTCATTTCGGCGCGGGCCTGCCTCGATCGTGATTGCCTGCGCGGGACAGATCGCCTCGCACAGCTTGCACGCGATACAGCGTTCCTCGCCGTTCGGGTACCGGCGCAGTGCGTGTTCCCCCCGGAAGCGCGGGCTGACTGGCCCCTTCTCGAACGGATAGTTCAAGGTCGGCTTCGGTTTGAAGAAGTAACGCATCGCCAAAAAGAACGCCGATACGAACTCCTGCAGAAACAGCGATTTGACGGTCTGGTTAAGTCCCATCGCGTTTGCCTCTCCTTCATCAACCAGCCAGTTGGCTGGCGGCCCAATAGCCGATAATCGGCAGGCCGATTATCGAAACTCCAAAAATCAGCGCGCCAAGCGGCGCCTTGCATCTGGCTGCGGCGCCACCGTCGCCGCCGGCCTGCCTGTTTTTCATTTCCGTCGCCTGAAGAATTCCCTTCAGGATCTTGTAGTCAATCCAGCCGACATAAAGACCGACCAACGCACCGATCACACCGGCAATCGACACGCTCACGCCGCGCCGGGCGCCCAGCCCGTTGCCATCAGGACAGCGGCAACCACAACGACCATCGCCAGCGACAGCGGCAGGAACACTTTCCAGCCGAGACGCATCAGCTGGTCATAGCGGTAGCGCGGTACCATCGCCTTGACCATCGCGAACATGAAGAACCCGAGAAGACACTTCAAAATGAACCAGACGACGCCCGGAACCCAGGTGAACGGTGCAAAATCAAATGGCGGCAGCCACCCACCCATGAAGAAGATGGTCATCAGGGCGCACATCAGACAGATGGCGACATATTCCCCGAGCATGAACATCATGTATGGCGTCGATCCGTACTCGACCATGAAGCCCGCAACGAGTTCCGATTCCGCTTCCGCGAGGTCGAAAGGCGGCCGGTTCGTCTCGGCAAGCGCCGAAACGAAGAACACCACGAACATCGGGAACAGCGGCAGCCAGTACCAGTTCAGGAAGGACAGCCAGGGCACACCGAGCATGGTTGCGAGGCCGGTCTGTTGCGCCTCGACGATACCGGTGAGGTTCAAGGTGCCGGCGCAGAGCAGAACAGTGACAATCACGAAACCGATCGAGACTTCGTAGGACACCATCTGCGCTGCTGAACGAAGCGCGGACAGGAACGGGTACTTCGAGTTGGACGCCCAGCCACCGATGATCACGCCGTAGACTTCAAGGGACGAGACCGCGAAAACGAACAGAACGCCGACATTGATGTTGGCGATAACCCATCCGTCAGCAACGGGAATGACGGCCCAGGCCGACAGTGCCAGCAGGACCGAAATCAACGGCGCCAGCAGGAACAGGATCTTGTTGGACCCGTCCGGTATCACCGGTTCCTTGAGCACGAATTTCAGGAGATCGGCAAAACTTTGCAGCAAGCCCCAAGGCCCGACCACGTTCGGGCCGCGGCGGATCTGAACGGCTGCCCAGATTTTGCGATCCGCGTACAGAATGTAGGCGACGATCACAAGAAGCACGACCATCAGCAAAATGCTTTGGAAGGCGATCCATAGGAACGGCCATCCATAGGTCGTCATGAAATCAGCCATATCGGTCCCCTGCCCCTATTCAGCTGCTTCTGCGGCGCGCGATTGCGCGAGCGCCGAGCACTCGGCCATCGTCTTGGACGCGCGAGCAATCGGGTTGGTCAAGTAAAAGTCACGGATCACGTTGGCAAATCCGGCGCTGTCCATTTTCGCCGACGCGTTCGCCAGCTTGTCCAGGTCCGCTGCATCGCCTGCCTCGATTGCGTCGATCCCCGTCATGTGAGGATGTGCCTCGAACAGTTTGGCGCGCAGCTCGGAAAGTGAATCGAAGTCGAGCGTCTGGCCGAGGTTCGCGGAGAGCGCCCGCAGGATCGCCCAGTCTTCGCGTGCGTCTCCAGGAGGAAACGCTGCCCGATCAGCCATCTGGACCCGGCCTTCCGTGTTCACATAGATCGCGGACTTTTCGGTATAGGCCGCACCCGGCAGGATCACGTCCGCGCGATGCGCACCCCGATCTCCATGCGTACCCTGGTAAACCACGAACGCGCCATCGGGCACCTCGACTTCGTCAAACCCGAGCAGGAACAGAACGTCAAGCGCGCCGCCTTCCAGCATTGCTCCGGTGTCCTTGCCACCTTCACCCGGCACGAAACCGATATCGAGCGCGCCGACCTGGGAGGCTTCGGTATGCAGGATGTTGAAGCCGTTCCAGCCGTCCTTGATAACCCCGAGGGACTTGGCAGCCGCCAGGATGTTCGCCAGAACCGCCGCACCGTCAGGACGGTTCAGGGCGCCCTGCCCGACGATGAACATCGGCCGCTCGGCCTTTGCCGGAGCGAGGTCGATGAACTGCTTGAGACTGTCCGGCCCCGCGCCGAGATAGGTGACCGGATAGGTCAGGTCCGCATTCTCGCCAATCAGGCCGATCTGGATGTCACCATGTGTCCACCGCTTGCGGATCCGGGCATTCAGAACCGGCGCTTCCTGCCGCGGATTTGTGCCGATCAGCATGATCGCGTCCGCGTCTTCTATTCCCTGAATGGAGGAATTGAAGATGTAACTCGCGCGGCCGTTCTTCGGATGAAGCGGAGATCTCGGGAAGCGGCTGTCGATGTTTTCAACACCGAGCTTGCCCATCAGGCTCTTCAGGGCAAACATGTCCTCCACGCCTGCCAATTGACCGGCGAGTGCGCCAATCTTGTCCGCGGTCGTGCCCTTGACCTTCTCGGAGATGATCTGAAACGCTTCAGGCCAGGACACAGCCTGCAGCTTTCCGTCCTTGCGCGCATAGGGGCGATCGAGGCGCTGTGTCTTCAGACCGTCCCAGATGTAACGCGACTTGTCCGAGATCCACTCTTCGTTGACGTCCTCGTTCAGCCGCGGCATGACGCGCATGACTTCCTTGCCGCGTGAATCGACCCGGATCGCGGAGCCGACCGCATCCATGACGTCGACGCTTTCGGTCTTGGTCAGTTCCCACGGACGCGCGTGAAACTCGTAAGGCTTGTGGGTCAGCGCACCGACGGGGCAAAGATCAGCCACGTTGCCCTGCATTTCGGAAGAGAGCGCGGCTTCCAGGTAGGTCGTGATCTCGGCATTCTCGCCACGCCCGACAAGACCCATGTCGGTCACACCGCACACCTCGGTGGTGAAGCGGACGCAACGCGTGCAATGAATACACCGCGTCATGATCGTCTTGATAAGCGGGCCGATTTCCTTGTTCTCAACCGCACGCTTGTTCTCGTGGAAGCGGGACCCGTCGACACCATAGGCCATGGCCTGGTCCTGCAGGTCACACTCGCCGCCCTGATCGCAGATCGGGCAATCCAGCGGATGGTTGATCAGCAGGAACTCCATGACGCCTTCGCGCGCCTGCTTGACCATCTCCGACTTGGTTTCAACGACGGGAGGTTCACCGTTCGGACCAGGACGCAGATCCTTGACACCCATCGCACAGGATGCGGTCGGTTTCGGCGGTCCGCCCTTCACCTCGACGAGGCACATGCGGCAGTTGCCGGCAATCGACAGCCTGTCGTGATAGCAGAAACGCGGAACTTCAGCGCCCGCCTCTTCGCAGGCCTGCAGCAGCGTGTAGTCCGCCGGAACTTCCACTTCCTTGCCATCAATGATGAGCTTCGTCATCCGTTGCTCTCCAAATCCCGTTCCGCTTACTCAGCCGCCACCATGGTCGAAGAACACTTCGACTTGGCGACATAGTCATCGATGCGCTGCTCGATGACAGGCCGGAAATTCTTGATCAAACCCTGGATCGGCCACGCAGCCGCGTCGCCAAGCGCGCAGATAGTATGGCCTTCGACCTGCTTGGTCACCTTGAAGAGCATGTCGATTTCCTCGTAGGAGGATTCGCCCTTCACCATGCGTTCCATCACGCGCCACATCCAGCCCGTGCCTTCGCGGCACGGCGTGCACTGTCCGCAGCTTTCGTGCTTGTAGAAATAGGACAGCCGCGCAATCGCCTTGATGATGTCCGTCGACTTGTCCATCACGATCACTGCAGCGGTTCCAAGGCCCGAGCCCATGCCCCGCAACGTGTCGAAGTCCATCGGCGCATCCTTGATTTCGTCCGCCGTGCAGCACGGAACAGACGACCCGCCGGGGATCACCGCGAGAAGATTGTCCCAGCCACCGCGAATGCCACCGCAATGTTTGTCGATCATCTCGGAAAACGGAACGCCCAACTCTTCTTCGAAGGTGGCCGGCTGATTGACGTGTCCGGATACGCAGAAAAGCTTGGTTCCGGTGTTGTTCGGACGGCCAAGAGCGGAGAACCACGCTGCACCCCGGCGCAGGATCGTCGGCGCGACTGCAATCGATTCCACATTGTTCACGGTCGTAGGGCAGCCATAAAGCCCAACATTGGCCGGAAAAGGCGGTTTCAGGCGCGGTTGACCCTTCTTGCCTTCAAGGCTTTCCAGAAGCGCGGTTTCTTCGCCGCAGATATACGCCCCGGCGCCGTGATGCACGTAGATGTCGAAGTCGTAGCCGTTCTTGTTGTTCTTGCCGATGAGACCCGCGTCATAGGCCTGGTCGATCGCCGACTGCAGGCGTTCGCGTTCACGGATGAACTCGCCGCGCACATAAATGTAGGCGGCAACGGCATTCATGGCGAAACCTGCCACAAGACACCCTTCAACAAGCGTGTGCGGATCATGGCGCAGAATTTCGCGGTCCTTGCACGTTCCGGGCTCGGATTCGTCCGCATTCACGACCAGATAAGCTGGCCTGCCATCGGATTCCTTGGGCATGAACGACCACTTGAGGCCGGTCGGAAAACCCGCGCCGCCGCGGCCGCGCAGTCCCGAATCTTTCATTTCCTGAATGATCCAGTCGCGTCCCTTGTCGAGAAGCGCCTTGGTGTTGTCCCACTGGCCGCGCTGTTTTGCGCCTTCAAGACCCCAGTCGTGCAGACCGTATATGTTGGTGAAGATCCGATCCTGATCTTTCAGCATCTCTTCCCCCTAATCTTCGCTTTTCGAGGAAGCCACTTCACCGGCTTCCACACGCTTGGAAAATTCAGTGTCTTCGCCGGTGGCAAGCAGCTTTGCCTGCTCGATCCAGCCATCCCGCTCGATGCGGCCCTTGAACTTGAGGCGGCTGTCGACCCAGGCGACCTCGGCCGGTCCCCACTTTGCGACCTGATCGAAGTGGTAGAAGCCCAACTCATGAAGCGTTGCTTCAAGTTTTGGCCCTACACCCTTCAATTTCTTCAAATCATCTGCTTTTCCGTCTCGCGGGGCAGAGAGTGTTTCAGGTGCTTTTTCGTCCACGGATTCGGACGTTGTGTCGTTCGCCGGGGCCTTTGCCTTTTTGGCGGTTGGTTTGGTATCCGCAGCTTTCGGTGCTTCAGGCTCTTTCTTTGCTGGAGCTTTCGCCTTTGGCTCAGCTTTCTTGGCCGGTGCTGGCTCAGCCTTCACCTCGGACTTCGCCGCAAAGGCTGCCCTGACCTTTTCAACAGCATCTTCCGCCGGGGTCGGAACACCGTCATAGTCGTTTCCGCCGGAATTGATCGGCGCACCGGCAAACGCATGGGACGCCTTCTCAGCACCGTCAACAACATGTGCAACCGGGCGCGTGCCCTCGCTCGTGTCTTCAAGCTCGGTGAGGCTCGTCAGACCGCCTTCCGCCATCGCGAAGCGGCGACCATTCTGCGGTCCGGGCGTCACTTCATTGCCTGCAGCGATATCGTCGATCAGCTTCTCGAAACTTTCCGGGGTCAGATCCTCATAGGTGTCCTTGAAGATCTGCACCATCGGCGCGTTGACGCAGGCACCGAGACACTCCACCTCTTCCCAGGAGAACATGCCGTCTTCGGAAATCTCGTGCATGTGCTTGGCGATGCGGGACTTGCACACCTTGATCAGGTCTTCCGATCCGCGCAGCTGGCAAGGGGTTGTTCCGCACACCTGGATGTGCGCCTTCTTCCCGACCGGCTGCAGTTGGAACATGGTGTAGAAGGTTGCGACTTCCAGAACGCGAATATTCGGCATGTCGAGCAGGTCGGCAACACAGCGGATCGCAGGCTCGCTTACCCAGCCGTCATTCTGCTCCTGCGCACGCCACAACAGCGGGATCACCGCCGAGGCCTGACGGCCTGCCGGATACCGGTCGATCAGTTTCTTTGCCCACGAAAGGTTCTTTTCCGTGAACGCGAAGCTGTCTGGTTGTTCCGCGGCAAGTCGGCGAACTGCCATGGTGTCATCCCCGTTCTAAAAATCTGACCGCGACCGGCATCCCGGCCACCAGGGTCGTAATCTGCTGAAGAAGCAGCCGCATCAGCGGTCCACCTCGCCAAAAACGATATCCATCGAGCCCAGTACCGCCGAAACATCGGCCAGCATGTGACCACGGCACAGGAAGTCCATGGCCTGCAGATGGGCGTACCCGGGCGCCTTGATCTTGCACCGGTACGGCTTGTTTGTGCCATCGGATACGAGATAGACGCCAAACTCGCCTTTCGGCGCTTCAACGGCGGCGTAAACCTCGCCGGCAGGCACGTGGTAGCCTTCGGTATAGAGCTTGAAGTGGTGAATGAGTGCTTCCATGGAGCGCTTCATTTCACCACGCTTCGGCGGCACGATCTTGCCGTCGACGGATGAGACAGGACCGGTCTCAACCGTCAGTTTCTCCAGGCACTGTTTCATGATCCGGATCGACTGGCGCATCTCTTCCATACGGATCAGGTAACGGTCGTAGCAATCGCCGTTTTTGCCGATCGGGATATCGAATTCAAGGTCCGAGTAGCACTCATACGGCTGCGATTTGCGCAGATCCCACGCAGCGCCCGATCCACGCACCATGACACCCGAGAAGCCCCAGGCCCAGGCATCGTCCAGATCGACCACGCCGATGTCGACGTTGCGCTGTTTGAAAATCCGGTTGTCGGTCAAAAGCCCTTCGATATCATCGAGCGTCTGCAAAAACGGATCGCAGAAATCCCAGATATCATCGAGAAGGTCTCGCGGCAGATCTTGGTGCACCCCGCCCGGGCGCACGTAAGCGGCGTGCATGCGCGCCCCGCAGGCACGCTCGTAGAACACCATCAGTTCTTCGCGCGGCTCGAAGCCCCACAGCGGCGGCGTAAGCGCGCCAACATCCATTGCCTGCGTCGTGACGTTCAACAGATGCGACAGGATACGTCCGATTTCAGAGTAAAGGACTCGCACAAGCTGTCCGCGCTTCGGCACCTCGATGTCCAGCAGACGCTCCACGGCCATCGCGAATGCGTGCTCCTGGTTCATGGGTGCGACATAGTCGAGCCGGTCGAAGTAAGGCACTGCCTGAAGATAGGTCTTCTGCTCGATGAGCTTTTCCGTACCCCGATGCAGAAGTCCGATATGCGGATCGACGCGCGTCACCACTTCGCCGTCCAGTTCCAGAACAAGGCGCAGAACGCCGTGCGCTGCCGGGTGTTGCGGGCCGAAGTTGATATTGAAGTTTCTGACCTGAGCCTCAGCCATCTGGACCAGCCTTAGTTCGTCGTTGCTTTTTCATCACCGGGAAGCACGTATTCGGTGCCTTCCCAGGGAGAAAGAAAGTCGAATGTACGCATTTCCTGGTTCAGGCGTACCGGCTCGTAAACCACGCGCTTCTTCTCGTCGTCGTACCGGACTTCAACAAAACCGGTGACCGGAAAGTCCTTGCGCAGCGGATGACCATCGAAGCCATAATCCGTCAGGATCCGGCGCAGATCAGGATGTCCCGTGAAGAGAATGCCATACATGTCGTAGGCTTCGCGCTCGAACCACTCGGCGCCGGGGAAAAGCGGGGTCAGCGATGCCACCTGCGTGCTTTCGTCGGTCGCAAGCTTGACGCGAATTCGCTGGTTCTGAACGGGTGACAGAAAGTGATACACAACATCGAACCGCTTTTCGCGTTCAGGATAGTCGACCCCGCAAATGTCGGTAAGGTTCACGAACTTGCATGAACTGTTGTCACGCAGGAACCGCACGACATCGAGAATATCGGTCGCGTTTACCGTCAGCGTGAGCTCGCCGTATTGCAGTTGCCAGGACACGAGCGACTCGCCCAGGCCAAGCTCGATATGCTCAGCGAGTTCCGTTAGCGTCTCGTCCATCGTGTTCAACCTCACTCATCAGGCGTCAGCTGCAAGAGCGTTCAACACCCGCCCACCAAACGTCAGCCACGGACCGCGGCCGAAGTCATCAGCGTTCAATTGTTCCGGTTCGCCGGATTTTCTTCTGCAGAAGCAGGACGCCATAAAGAAGCGCCTCCGCCGTCGGCGGGCACCCGGGAACGTAAATGTCGACCGGCACCACTCGATCGCAGCCGCGCACCACAGAATAGGAATAGTGGTAATAGCCACCGCCATTCGCACACGATCCCATGGAAATCACGTAACGCGGCTCGGGCATCTGATCATAGACCTTGCGCAGCGCGGGTGCCATTTTGTTTGTCAACGTTCCGGCGACAATCATGACGTCAGATTGACGGGGGGACGCGCGCGGAGCAAAGCCGAAACGCTCCGCATCGTATCGCGGCATGGACATCTGCATCATCTCAACGGCGCAGCAAGCCAGCCCGAACGTCATCCACATCAGTGAGCCCGTACGCGCCCACTGGATCAGGTTGTCGGTGGACGTAACAAGGAAGCCCTTGTCCGCGAGTTCATTGTTCACTTCCAGAAAGAACGCATCGTCATCGCCGACCGGTTTCCCGGTATTGGGATCAATGATGCCCTTGGACTTCGGCGCAACAAGCGGCTCGTTTGTTGTCAGTCCCATTCCAAGGCTCCCTTTTTCCACTCGTAAATGAACCCGACGGTCAACACCCCGAGAAACACCATCATCGACCAGAAACCGTACCAGCCAAGTTCACCGAAAACGGTCGACCAGGGAAACAGGAAGGCAACCTCGAGGTCAAAAATGATGAACAGGATCGCAACGAGATAAAACCGCACGTCGAATTTCATACGCGCGTCGTCAAATGCGTTGAAGCCACACTCGTATGCGGAGAGTTTTTCGGGGTCCGGATTCTTGTAAGCCAGAAGGAAAGGAGAAATCAGCAGGGCGAGCCCGATAACGAGCGCAATGCCGATGAACACGACGATCGGGACATATTCCCGCAAGAGTTCTTCCATATCTTTCGCGTCCTTGCATCTGGAGTGGATCAGGACTTGATCCGGAGCCAGGGCCCACCCACTGCCTGAAATGCCGTCAGACCGGAACAGACCCGTCAGTCGATAAAACCAACATGCGAGCGCACGCTTATCTTACGACTTGTTGCAGCGCAAGACCCCTGAGTGGTCAAAGTCTTGCCACACTCGAACCAAATTCCCGGCGACCCCTGTCATCACCTGCATTCTAGCCAGTTTGCACCGGCGGTAAAACATTGCACAAGAGGAGCGCAATTATGCCGCACCTGCATTGAAATGCCAGCCAAAACGAGAATCGAATTCAAGCCCGAAGCGACCGCTTTTTGGGTCCGCACCGACTTTTCAGATCAAATTCAGGTCAGTTGAATGATGCGCGCACGGGATCAAGGCCGCAGACAGGCGGCTTCCGCGCTTTAAGGGAGAAGAAAAGATAACTTTGGAAGGGAACCGTGAGTGGCGCGAGTGACGGGGCTCGAACCCGCGACCTCCGGCGTGACAGGCCGGCACTCTAACCAACTGAGCTACACCCGCACATTCACGGTATATCGCCACTCGCCTTGACCGATACCGCTGTACCTTTAAGAGAGTGGCGCGAGTGACGGGGCTCGAACCCGCGACCTCCGGCGTGACAGGCCGGCACTCTAACCAACTGAGCTACACCCGCTTCGCGCGGCAACAACGTGTTGCCGTGAAGTGGCGCTGATGTACGGCGGCTGAGATGCGAAGTCAAGCACCCACGTGTACGAAACATGCCGTTTTTGCGAAAGCTGACCAAAACCCAGAGCGGGACACGTGAATGCGTCCGCCAATGATGTGGATAAACCCTCGTTCCAACAAGGCACCGTGCAAGTGCAGACAGATAAAGGGCATCCTGGAAACCGTTGAGAAAAAAAGAATTTCCATTGCCTGGACCGTTCGTCACGGCAATCACAACCAGATGCCGCCGCGAATACGGTCTGCCGTCCCGCCGCGCTCTGGTCGAGCAGTCAAAGCGGAGCGTTCGCGGACGCCTGGGTGCTGCGGCAACGGCAAATCCCGAACCAAAAGTCGTTCCGGTCTCACAGAGCACGCGTACCCACGATTGGACGCAGGTGCACTTGATAGAAATTTTCAAGGAGAATGGTGGGCGATGAGAGACTCGAACTCCCGACATCTTCGGTGTAAACGAAGCGCTCTACCAACTGAGCTAATCGCCCTCAACGAGGTGAAACGCCTTTTAGGTGGTCCCTTCTCTCTTGGCAAGAGCAAAAATATCATAATTTTTGGCATGCACGGAGCTTGTGCATGACTTGCGCGCCCGCCTTGAAAGAGGCGGACGTCAGTTGGTTCGCATCAACGTGACGAAATCCGTGTTTCCGGCCTGGTTAGCTTGTCTGGCCTCTCCGCCTGACGCCGCAGGGCCATCCTCCATGATAGGTGGACGACGACATGCAAAAGCCCCGCTCCTGAAAATCGGGGACGGGGCTTTCAAGACGAATCTTGCGCGTGTGAACTTATGCGTTCACAGCGTCTTTCAGGCCCTTGCCGGCCTTGAACTTCGGCGTCTTGGAAGCCGGGATCTGAATCGTTTCGCCAGTCCGCGGATTGCGGCCTTCAGTTGCAGCACGCGCTGAAACGGTGAAGTTGCCGAAACCGATGATGCGCACTTCGTCGCCGCTTTTCAGCGTTTCAGTGACAGCTTCAAAAGTCGCGTCAACTGCTTCGCCCGCCTGCGCCTTGGTGAGGCCGGTCTTTTCTGCAACAGCTGCGACCAGATCGTTCTTATTCATAGCAGATACCTTTCTGAGAAACGGCAGAGTGCCGACGATTCCTGTCAGCGCCGTTGCGCGAAATTCGGTCGAATTGACGCGAAACGCAAGTGGTTTTTTCGCAGAAAACCGCCATTTCTACCGATTTTTCAAAAGAAAAGCCCCGGAAACTCCGGGGCTCGTCATTTTGTGCGATGCAATCTGGCCTTTAATGAGCCAAAACGCCCGACTTGTCCTTGTCCGACTCACTCGCCTTGGCGGCAGCTTCAGCGGCACTTTCGTCCCACTCGATCGGCTCCGGAAGGCGCACAAGTGCGTTTTTAAGAACCTCTTCCATGCCGGAAACCGGGATGATTTCGAGCGAGTTCTTCACCGAATCCGGTATGTCGGCAAGGTCCTTTGCATTGTCTTCCGGGATCATCACGAGCTTGATTCCGCCACGCAAGGCAGCCAGCAATTTCTCCTTCAGACCGCCGATCGGAAGCACCCTGCCCCGAAGCGTGATTTCACCGGTCATGGCCACATCCCTGCGCACAGGAATACCGGTCATGGTCGAGATGACAGCCGCTGCCATGGCGATACCCGCAGACGGGCCATCCTTCGGGGTCGCCCCTTCGGGCACGTGCACGTGGATGTCCTTCTTGTCGAAATTCGGCGGTTCGATGCCGAAGTCGACTGCCCGCGAACGCACATAGGACGCTGCCGCAGAGATAGACTCCTTCATGACGTCCTTCAGGTTGCCGGTGACGGTCATTTTGCCCTTGCCGGGCATCATCACGCCTTCAATCGTGAGGAGCTCGCCGCCAACTTCCGTCCACGCCAGCCCGGTTACGACGCCGACCTGATCTTCCAGCTCTGCTTCGCCGTAGCGATACCGCGGGACACCAAGGTAGTCCTCGACCACCTCCGGCGTTACGGTGATGCTCTCCTTGTCGCTCATGAGGATGTCCTTGACAGCCTTACGGGCAAGGGTGGCCATTTCGCGCTCAAGGTTACGGACGCCGGCTTCGCGGGTGTAGCGGCGCACGACAAATTGCAGCGCGTCGTCTTCTATCGCGAATTCGCCTTCGCGCAGGCCGTGATCCTTCTCGGCCTTCGGAATCAGGTGACGGCGGCAGATCTCAACCTTCTCTTCCTCGGTGTATCCGGCAATACGGATGATCTCCATCCGGTCCATCAAGGGGCCCGGAATGTTGAGCGTGTTTGCCGTCGTCACGAACATCACGTCGGACAGGTCGTACTCAACCTCCAGGTAATGATCCATGAAGGACGAGTTCTGTTCCGGATCGAGGACCTCGAGCAATGCCGAAGAAGGGTCTCCGCGGAAGTCCATGCCCATCTTGTCGATCTCGTCGAGCAGGAACAGCGGGTTGGACTTTTTCGCCTTTTTCATCGACTGGATGACTTTGCCGGGCATCGAACCAATATAGGTCCGGCGGTGTCCTCTGATCTCCGCTTCGTCGCGCACGCCGCCAAGCGACATGCGCACGAACTCACGCCCGGTCGCCTTCGCGATCGACTTTCCAAGCGACGTCTTACCGACACCCGGAGGTCCGACGAGGCAAAGGATCGGGCCGCGCAGCTTGTTGGCGCGGCTCTGGACCGCGAGATACTCGACAATCCGTTCCTTGACCTTGTCCAGGCCATAGTGATCGGTGTCGAGCACCTTCTCGGCCAGCGCAAGGTCGTGCTTCACCTTTGATTTCTTGTTCCAGGGGATGCCGATCAGCCAATCAAGGTAATTGCGGACAACCGTTGCTTCCGCAGACATCGGGCTCATCTGCTTGAGCTTCTTGATTTCCGCGGCGGCGCGCTCCCGCGCTTCCTTGGTCAGCTTGGTCTTCTTGATCTTTTCTTCAAGTTCAGCGACTTCGTCGCGGCCGTCTTCGCTGTCGCCGAGTTCCTTCTGAATGGCTTTCATCTGCTCGTTCAGATAGTACTCGCGCTGGGTCTTCTCCATCTGGCGCTTGACGCGCGAACGGATCCGCTTTTCGACCTGGAGCACGGAGATTTCACTCTCCATCATGCCGAGCACGCGCTCAAGGCGCTCTGCAACCGAGACCACGCCAAGAATTTCCTGCTTCTCGGGGATCTTGATCGCCAGGTGCGACGCGATGGTGTCTGCCAGTTTCGAATAGTCGTCGATCTGGTTCACGGCACCAAGAACCTCAGGTGAAACTTTCTTGTTCAGCTTCACGTAGTTCTCGAATTCCGAGACCACCGAACGCGCCAGTGCCTCAACTTCGATGTTTTCGCCGTCGCGTTCGGGCAGCACCGTGGCGGAGGCTTCGAAATAGTCCGTCCGGTCGGTGTACTGTCCAATCTGCGCACGGGCGCCGCCTTCCACAAGCACCTTCACGGTGTTGTCAGGCAGTTTCAGGAGCTGCAGCACGGTCGCCAGCGTACCGACGTCGTAAATCTGGTCCGAATTGGGATCATCGTCCGCTGCATTCTTCTGCGTTGCCAGCAGGATATGCTTGTCGGTCGTCATGACCTCTTCGAGCGCCTTGATCGATTTTTCACGACCGACGAACAGCGGGACGATCATGTGCGGAAACACGACAATGTCGCGCAATGGCAGAACGGGGTAGACAGACGTGCTGTCTGCTTCGGTGGCGCGGATTTCTGCGTCGCTCATTTTTTATCCTTTCTCAGCGTGCTCCGGCCCCATTCAAGAAAGCAACCGAAACACTGAAAAACGGCTTTCGGAAAAGTTCCGACTGGCCGAACCGCAGCACCCCAAGCGAGCGTCCTGCAATTCGCACGAGCCGTCGTCAGTCCTATTAGGTGGACACCTGCACTGCTGGTGTCAAGGCAGGTTGTGCTCGCAAATTGGTCTAGTCTGTTGACGACGTGCACATCCGGTGGAAAACGCCGCAGCAGTCCGGGAACGATTAACAAAAAGCAAAATGCCGCTCGTCTTGAGCGGCATTTCTTCTTTGCTTTCCAAGGTTCAGGAACCGGTCTCAGGCACTGGTTGCTGAGGTTTCTTCGCGATCCTCGTAGATGTAAAGCGGTCTAGCTTCGCCTTTGACGACCTCAGGTGAGATCACCACTTCCTTGACGCCTTTCAGACCGGGCAGTTCGTACATGGTATCCAGCAGAATGGATTCCAGGATGGACCGCAATCCGCGTGCACCTGTCTTGCGCTCAATTGCCTTGCGCGCAATTGCCTTCAGCGCTTCATCGTGGAACGCAAGTTCGACCTGCTCCATCTCGAACAGGCGCTGATACTGTTTCACGAGCGCATTTTTCGGCTCTGTCAGGATCGTTACAAGTGCTTCTTCATCGAGATCTTCGAGCGTCGCGATGACCGGAAGACGCCCGACGAATTCCGGAATGAGACCGAATTTCAACAGATCTTCAGGTTCGAGTTCCGCGAACAACTCACCGATCCGCCGGTCTTCCGGAGCTTCGACCCGTGCCTGGAAGCCGATGGACGTCTGGGTACCGCGATCGGAAATGATCTTGTCGAGGCCCGCGAACGCACCGCCGCAGATGAACAGGATGTTCGTGGTGTCCACCTGCAGGAATTCCTGCTGCGGGTGTTTTCTGCCACCTTGTGGCGGAACCGAGGCGACCGTTCCTTCCATGATCTTCAGGAGCGCCTGCTGCACACCTTCACCGGAAACGTCACGCGTGATCGACGGATTGTCGGCCTTGCGGCTGATCTTGTCGACCTCATCGATGTAGACGATGCCGCGCTGCGCCCGCTCCACGTTGTAGTCGGCTGACTGGAGAAGCTTCAGGATGATGTTCTCGACATCTTCGCCGACATAGCCGGCTTCCGTCAGCGTGGTCGCATCGGCCATCGTGAAGGGCACATCCAGGATGCGTGCAAGCGTCTGCGCCAGAAGCGTCTTGCCGCATCCGGTCGGTCCTACGAGCAGAATGTTGGACTTTGCCAGTTCCACATCGTTGTTCTTGGACGCGTGGTTCAGACGTTTGTAATGGTTGTGAACGGCGACCGACAGAACCTTCTTCGCACTGCCCTGCCCGATGACGTAATCATCCAGAACATCACGAATTTCCTGAGGGGTCGGGATTCCGTCCCGTGACTTCACCAGAGAGGATTTGTTTTCCTCACGGATGATATCCATGCACAGCTCGACACATTCATCGCAAATGAAAACAGTCGGGCCGGCGATCAGCTTGCGAACCTCATGCTGGCTTTTGCCGCAGAAGGAGCAGTAGAGCGTATTCTTGGAATCGCTGCCGCTGGCCTTGGTCATGTAGTCAACCTCGCGTTTGTGGGGCCTATCCCCTTATCGATTCCGTCACGGCCAAAGTGTGGCGGAACCGGATTGAAGACGCTGCTAGAGCGCTGCTTCGCAATATAAGTCATCATGCTTCACCAATAAAAATCAATATAGGTTTAAGGTGAAGATGAAAACCCGGCATTAATCTGCCGGATCGCGATCTTTGGGAAGGATTCTCCATCCTTCCTTAAGACCGTTTTACCCAACTCAGCTCTCGCCTTCCCCGCCAAGCGTGGTGCGATCGCTGATCACATTGTCTACGATACCGAATTCCTTGGCCTTTTCGGCGGTCATGAAGTTATCGCGCTCAAGCGCTTCTTCGACCTGGTCAAGGCTCTGACCGGTGTGCTTCACGTAGATTTCATTGAGCCTGCGCTTCATTGCCAGGATTTCCTGTGCATGAAGCATGATGTCTGCCGCCTGCCCTCTGAACCCGCCTGAGGGCTGATGCACCATCACACGGGCATTGGGAAGAATGAATCGCATGTCCTTCTGGCCGGCCGCCAGAAGAAGCGATCCCATGGAGGCCGCCTGCCCGATGCAGAGCGTGGAAACAGCCGGGCGGATGAATTGCATCGTGTCGTAGATCGCAAGACCGGACGTGACCAGGCCGCCCGGGGAATTGATGTAAATTGCGATTTCCTTGCTCGGGTTATCAGCTTCCAGATAGAGAAGCTGCGCGCTGACGAGGGTTGCCATGTGATCCTCAACCGGACCGGTGAGGAAAATGATGCGCTCCTTCAGCAGGCGCGAAAAGATATCGAAGGCCCTCTCGCCGCGATTCGTCTGCTCGACGACCATCGGCACGAGAGTGTTCATGTAGATATCGACAGGATCCTTCATACCTCATCCATATGCTTGAGATGATGTCCGGCGTTGCCGGACTGTAAACGGGCCCTTGAAGCGCATCGATCAGGGGCCCGACTCGAAAAAAGCGACATCCCGTATATATGGGATGTCGCCCTCAACGCAAATTCATGGCAGATGCGACATGAAGGCAAGGTTAAGGCCTGTGCCGCATCTGGGGATATCGGGACGACGCTCAGGCGTCGTCTTCGTCTTCCGCAACCAGCTTTTCCAGCTCTTCCTTGGTCACCGTCTTGTCGGAAACCTTGGCAAGCTCCAGCATGAAATCGACGACTTTTTCCTCGTAGATCGGTGCGCGCAGCGACGCCAGGGCCTGCTGGTTGTTCTTGTAGTATTCGAACACCTGCTGTTCCTGGCCCGGGAACTGGCGGACGCGGTCATAGAGCGCACGCTGCAGTTCTTCGTCGGTGACCTGGATTTCGTTCTTCTCGCCTATTTCGGAAAGAACAAGCCCGAGACGGACGCGCCGTTCGGCGATCTTGCGGTATTCCGCCTTCGCCTCTTCTTCGGTCGTGTCTTCGTCCTCGAAGGTCTTTTCATTCCGCTTCATGTCGTCTTCGACCTGGCGCCAGACGATCTCGAATTCGGAATCCAGAAGTTTCTCCGGAAGTTCGAACGCGTAGTGTTCGTCGAGCTTGTCGAGCAGTTGGCGCTTGACGCGCTGACGGGTCATCTGGCCGAACTGGCTCTCGATCTGACCGCGAACGATTTCCTTCAGCTTTTCGAGCGACTCAAGGCCAAGACCGGTGGCGAATTCATCGTCGATCTTGACTTCGCCAGGTGCTGCCACTTCCTTGACCTCAACATCGAATGTTGCGGCTTTGCCGGCAAGATGAGCCGCCGGATAGTCCTCGGGGAAGCTGACTTCAACAACTTTCGTGTCGCCAGCCTTCAGACCGGCAAGCTGCTCTTCAAAGCCCGGAATGAATTGACCGGACCCCAGAACCAGCTGTCCGTTTTCGTCGGCACCGCCATCGAAGGGTTCGCCGTCGATCTTGCCGAGATAGGACATCGTCACCCGGTCGCCGTCTTCGGCAGCGCCGTCCTTGGTGTCGAACGGCGTGTTGTTCTTGGCGATGTCTGCAACCTGGGTGTCGACTTCCTCTTCGGCAATCTCGACCACCGGACGCTCGATTTCGAAACCGGCAAAATCGACGATTTCAAATTCCGGCAGCACGTCGTAGCTCATCTTGAACGAAAGGTCTGCATCGCCGGCCATGATCTTTTCGGCTTCTTCTTCCGGCAGATCGATTTCGGGAGTCAAAGCCGGGCGCTCAGAGCGCTCTTCAACAGCTTTCTGCGTGGTTTCCTGGATGGTGTTCGACAGGATTTCCGCCATGGCCTGGCGGCCATACATCTTCTTCAGGTGTGCGACCGGCACTTTGCCCGGACGAAAACCTTTGATGTTGGCCTTGGACTTCATGTCCGCCATGTAGTCTTCGAGCTTGGTGGCGAGATCGCCAGCCGGAATATCGATTTTGAGCTCTCGCTTGAGGCCCTCGGAGAGGGTTTCGGTTACCTGCATGGGTTTTTCGTCCTCGATCCCGAGCGGCAATTCGCTCCGGAGGTTTTGTTTTGAATTCCGTGTGCCGCGCCGCCCGCGCCTTCCTTTTTCCAAAAGCGTCCACATGGCAGCCGCTCACCCCGAAGCAGACTCCGGGGCGCACGATGGGAGCGCGATAAAGCGTGGGGCTGAAAGTGTCAAGGGCAGACAGCCGAAATTGCCCGCAAATGCCGCCGATTCAGCGCTAGCAATCAATGCACAGCGCCAAGTCATCACCGGAGGCCTCTCACCTCCCTCTTCGCGCCAGCGGACCGCCTGTCAGAGAACAAGCGGCGGCGGCCGGTGACGGGTCGGGTTCATGGCTTCTATCTCGACGCGATAGAGCTTGTTGCCCTTGCCGCCCGAGAACATGAGCGCATCAGTAAAGGGATTGTGGGACTCAGCCTGAACGATCTCATGGCCATGGACATAGATCTGACCAATAAGCATGTGCCCGAGTTCGTGGCAAAGCGTGTGCGCCAGACCGTTCACGCCGGTAAAACGACCGATTGAGCGATCACGCATGACACACATCCCCGAGTTGCTGTCCATGGCTCCCCAGACCGAGACGGGACGCTTGCCCTCTTCAACCACGTTCCTCATGTTGCGGACAATGAACAGATTGACTGTTTTGACAGGATCGGCTCCGTGCGGCTGCGGAAAGGATCCGTTCTTCACGAACGGCCTCAGGTACTTCCATTCGTCCTTTTTACTGTTGTGAGTGTCGCCGCGCACAATCGCCCCCAGGTGCTTGCCGATCTCCTTGTGCGAAAGTTCTGTCTGACCTTTCAGCTCAAGCTCGACATTGCACTCTGGCCGGAGAATCTCGGAGTTGGCTATTTTCAGAACCGTTCTGAGTTCACTTGAGGACACGCGGGACTTCATGCCCGGTCCGTGTTCGACGTGAAACACGAACAGGGGCACGATCCGTAACGGCTTCACGGACACATAGATCCGCAAATGTCTGCCTCCCTGAACAATGTCCAGCTCGCAGTTTTTGCAAGGATTCAGGCCCTTGATTTTGAGGGTCTGACCGGTCACGGACACCTTTATCAGATCTTCATTGTTGAACGAGCGGATGATCCCGTCTTCGCCGGCGCCCTTGCTGACAATCTGAACGGCTTCATCGGCAGACAGCCCAAGGCGTATCGATCTTTCGCTGCCGCTCGGAACCATGATCCACGCGCCATCACGGTCGACGGGTATCGAAACAAGTGAAGGGCCAAGCACCTGCGCCGGCGGGGGGTAAGTGTCGAATCCGCCCGACAGATCGGTCGGACCAAGCACCGGAATTTTCGGCATGTCTTCCGGCGAAATTGGCTTGACCGGATCAGGCTTGTCCGGATTGACGGGCCGTGGCCTGTCGGGAGACCCTTTCCATTTCTGCTTCGAAGCGGGATCGTTCAGCGCCCGGATGGTCTTTGCGCCCGGATCGACTCGGAAATCGGGGACCTGAAATCCCAGAACATGGCTCTGAAAGTCTCCGATTCTTTCCTTGGTGTTCGGCCCGTAGAACCCATCTTCGACCAACCTGATCCTTTGCGGATCAAGCAACAGGTTCAGCTGGGTCTGGACTTTTCTCACATCCGCAATGTTGTTCTTTGCCCGGTATCCGACAGAACGTTCAATCTGTATTTTCGGCAGGCTGCTCATGACAGGCTCCAGATAGTGGTTCGCCCCCACAACCCGAAGGAATTCCGCAATATGAGGACACTCTTAATCGAGGTGCACTCTGCAAGGGGTGATGAAGATCACGCATCGTCGACCTGCCGAGCATGTTGCATCCAAACAGCACACGGACGGATCGCGCCCGGCACGGCAAAGGTTTGACCTGTGCTCGGTTTGGCTTAGAAAAGGGGCGTGTGAGGTCCTGAGTCTGCCGGGTCCGACGGTCGCTTCTGTCTCGGCATCTGAGATGCGGGTAACAAGGTAGACCTCATGAAACTCTTTTTTTTCAAGCGCTTAGAGGCTAATATGGAACAAAGACGATTGGGGACCAACGGGCCGGAAATAAGCGCAATCGGTTATGGCGCAATGTCCTTTTCCGATATGTACGGCGCAACCAACGAGATGGAGAGTCATGCGGTCCTGGATGCCTGCCGCGATCTAGGTGTCACACATCTTGATACCGCAAACATTTACGGCATGGGCAAATCGGAAAACGCCATCGGCACCTATCTCAAGGCCAACCCGGGAGCCCGGAACGAGTTCGCCATCGCAACAAAGGCGACGATTACCAAGGATCAGGACGGCAACCGGGTCTTCGACAATTCGGCAGAGCACCTGGAAGCTGAACTCGACAAATCCCTGCAGCGGCTGGGCCTTGACTGTGTCGACCTTTTCTATGCGCATCGCCGCGACACGCGCTTCACGCCGGAAGAAACCGCTGCCAACCTCGGCAGGCTGGTCGAAAAGGGCAAGACACGCGCCATCGGGCTTTCGGAAATTTCACCTTCGACACTTCGGCGCGCCGTGACCGCGTTTCCGGTGGCAGCCGTTCAGTCGGAATATTCTCTTTCCACGCGCGCACCCGAACTCGGGCTCGTGCAGGCGTGCGCCGAACTCGGTGTGGCCATGGTCGCCTTCTCGCCGGTCGGGCGATCACTGCTGACGGATCATCCCATTCCGGCCGAACGGATCAGGCAAATCCCCTTTCTTGCCGGCAACCCGCGTTTCATGGAGCCCAACCTCTCGGAAAATCTTCGCATCATGCAAGGGTTCCGAAAGCTCGCGGCCGACATGGGTACGACAGCAGCAGGGCTGGCCAACGCCTGGCTGCTGGCACGCGGTCCCCATGTCATCCCGATCCCCGGCACCCGCTCTGTCGAACATCTTCGAGAGTGCATTTCAGGGGCGACCCTGGCCCTCACGGAAACAGATCTGGAAAGGATCGAGACCACCCTTCCCGTCGGCTGGGCCCACGGCGACCGGTACTCTGAGCAGCAATGGATCGGACCGGAACGGTATTGTTAGTCGGCGTGGAAACTAAACACATTTGGCATGCGCATTCGGTCTGGCAAACAGTGCTGCGGCCCCTGCTTTCTTCTGCCCTTTGCAACAGCGCAATAGCGATAGTCGTTTGAGTTGAAATCAAAACCCAGAAATCACCACCTGATGTCTTTCTCATGGTTTCTTGGAGATCTTCAGATCACTCAGGACAAAGCTTGATTTCAATCGGCGCGAGACTGCGTCAGTCGAAATGCAAACAAAGGAACGGGTAATCAGCGAAATTCAGCGCTAATCATCGCTGGATGTCGTAGTCGAACAAACGCGGTCGTCCAGTCCGTGTTCAATCTGGCAGATCATACTGCAAGCAAGTGCACCCATACTATGCTGTCCTATAGGCCCGTCCGTGCCGTTTCGCTTGTAGAACGCATGCTTAAATGAAAACAGAAGCTCAACGACTTTTGTGCTAGAAGGTGAGATTAGTTTGCGCTGCAGGTAGCGTGGTCCGGCCATGACTTCCCCTGATTCATTCAATCTGAAAACCTCAAGATTTTCTGATGCCCGGGGATCTGTCTCCTGAATAAAATCAAACCTGCCGGTCACAGGTGAAGAAGCAAAAGCATAAACAGTTGAAACATACTCTGAACTATAGCCTGCGTGCTGCGCAAGCCCGCCGCCGAGCGAGTGTCCGACTGCGATAACCACAAGATCGGAACCAAACCTTGCCACAAGTTCTGGCACCAGTTCCGCCACCAGATTTCTCGTCTGATCGTACTGATCAAGCGTTACCGGATTGAGCTTGGTGATCCATCTAAGATTGGAGTACCAATCGCCAAACTCGGTAAAGTTTGTGCCCCTAAAGACGATTGCCACCTTGCTGGGACGATTGGCATATTGATCGACCCAGACGCTATAACTGTAGCCAGGTACGGTGAGCTTCCCAGAGGGCTTCTCCCACTGAAATCCCTCAATCGAGTATTCGGGAAGACGACGCCAACGTTCTGTGTAGCGGCTCTTGTATGGACAACTGGACCCCAATTGCGCGGTTTGCTGACCAGGCTCTGCATAAGACGCCTCTGCCAACAAGCCATATTGCCAAACGCCCTTCAATGCAGAACTGACAGTCTGCGTTCTCAAAAGTTGCACAGGCTTGTATTCTTCAGTGATACCCGCCGCTGACCCCGGACCTATCGTCCTGACAAGCATGTGGTCAGGCTTGTTCTTGTGCTCTTCACCCTTGATGGTCTTACAGCCAGAAACCACAAAACAGAGAACAACGAAAAAGAAAAATCGATTGGTTGACGACATCGGCGCGAGGATTGTCAGTTCATGGATTGCTTGCAAATTACGCTTTGGAAAAATACCACGGCGACCAAATCTGCTCGACCCAGGCAGCTCTTGTTATGGAGAGGATCGTCTCGAAGAACACTTTCAAGCAGAGTATCTATGATTTCGCGTTTTCTCAACCCAGGGCTTCTTGGCTGAGTGAAGGTAAAAGTTTTAGCAAGCCACAACGGTTGATCCACCTCGCATAATCGGTTCGGATTGCTCGGTCCTGAACAGTCTCATCACAGCATATCACCACGTCCGTACATGGCACGGGCCACAGGATCACACCGCTGTCGATCATAGGTGATGCGAAAAAACTTTCCAAACTTTCGTATTCGTTCTGTCTGCAAACAGCGTTGGACAGGCGAAGTTCGAGACTGACGCTGACCCGGTCGCTCTGATCCCTCAGGGGCCGGGCGGATATGTCGACATCTATCTTTGTCGTACGGCAACCAATGAAACCACGCGGTTCAGGAAGGCCATTCGGAGACCTTACAAAAGAAGGGGAACAATAGGCACGGATGAACTGGGTGGACGCCAGTGTCCACAGCATACATAGCTAGATTGAAGTCCGATGGTCATGGTTTGGTGCGGATGGAGGGACTTGAACCCCCACGCCTTGCGGCACCAGAACCTAAATCTGGCGTGTCTGCCAATTTCACCACATCCGCGTCGCGACAGGCCGGAAGTCCTGCGCTCAAGGCGGGGCTTCTATAGCACCACAGGTTTTTCCGTCAAAGGAAAAAGATATCTTCAACAAGATCCTTCGCCGCGCTTGTCCACAAGCAATGTGATCGCCCGACTGAGTGCGGAACCCAGATCTTCCGCGATCAGTCCAGGCCCGGCACGAGAGCCCGCTTCTGCGTGCAGCCAGACGGCCTGGCACGCCGCCTCGAATGCCGGTACGTTCTGAGCAAGCAGACCGGTGACGATGCCGGCAAGAACGTCGCCGGACCCGGCTGTCGCCAGCCAGGGCGGCGCGTTTGAATTGATCGCGGCGCGGCCATCCGGCGCTGCGATCACAGTATCAGGCCCTTTCAGAATGACGATCGCGCCGGACACCGTCGCTGCCTGTCGGGCGCGCAGAAGTTTGTCTCCGCTTAGATCCGGAAACAGGCGGGAAAACTCGCCTTCATGCGGCGTCAGAACAACCGGTCCAGGCGTTTTCGAGATCTGCGCGAACAGATTTTGAGGATCTTCGGAAAAACTGGTCAGCGCATCGGCATCCAGCACCAGTGCTCGTGCCGAATTCAAAAGCTCCGCTGCAACGTCTCGCGTGTGCGCACCAACGCCGAACCCCGGTCCGACAAGAAGGGCGTTCAATCTCGCGTCTGCAAGAAAGTCTTTGATTGCGTCGGCATCACCGAGCTTTTTCAGCATAACGGCCGTCAGGTGGCACGCATTGACCATCATCGCATCAGGTGGCGAAGCGAGGGTCACAAGCCCGGCTCCTGCCCTGAGCGCGGCAGTCGCCGACAATCTTGCAGCGCCGGTGGCCGATATGGGCCCGCCGAAGACCACGGCATGTCCTCTGGAATACTTGTGCCCGTCCACGGAGGGCATCGGCCACAAGTCCAACCAGAGGTCAGGCCCGTTTTCGAACGTATTCGGGCTTATCTCTTTAAGCGTTTCCGGCTTGATACCGATGTCCGCGACGATCACCGGACCGCATAGATGCCGGCCGGGGTAAAGGAGATGTCCGGGCTTTTTCCTGAAGAAAGTAACGGTTGCACGCGATTTGAGCGCATCACCCAGAACATCTCCCGTAGCCCCGCTCAATCCTGTGGGAAGATCGACGGCAAGCACGGGAACGCCTGACTGATTGATCCTGCCGACAATGTCGAGGACATGTCCGGAAAGCGAACGATCCAGGCCGGCCCCGAACAGGGCATCAATCACAAGGTCTGCTGAGCCAAGTGCATCCAGAAATTCATCTGAAATGCGTTCTCCGGACGACAGATATGATATCGAGCTGCGCATGCCGGAATTCATGCGCTTGAATGCCTCAAGCGCGTCACCCTTGAGCGCGTGCGGATCTTTCAAGAAAAAGACGTTGACGCTGTGACCCGACATATCCAGACAGCGCGCGGCGATGAAGCCATCGCCCCCGTTGTTCCCCGGACCGCATAACACGAGCACTTTCGCCCCGGCAGAGACCAGTCCGGACGCCGCCCTTGCAACGGCCTGGCCCGCGCGCTCCATGAGGACGATCCCCGGCACGCCGCCTTCAATGGTCAGTCTGTCGGCACGGCCCATCTCTTCCGGCGTGAGCAGGACGGCAGCCGATTTTCCGTTTTCTGATGTCATGACATGCACGCTCTCTACGCCAAAATGGCCTGTCGGCCAGCACGTCTTTTTATGGAATTTCCTCCACGCAATGACAAGCCGGTCAGGAAGTTGCACACTCTTTCATCAGATTGCCTATCTTTTAATCCATTTTTCGCCAGCGCACGATGAGCTTCACGATTTTTGGCACACTGATTGCCGCTTTTCTTGGCTGTTTTCCCAGACTTCCAAATTGGCGTGAGAGGCGACGGCCGGTTGGCACGCATCGTGCTTAACGACGGCATCGGTTTTCGCCGGTGTACGGGAGCGCTCGCCTTCAAGTCATCGGCCAAAAATGAGCCTGCCGAGATGTCCGGCATGTAATTTGGAGAGAGAAACAAGGTGATGAAAAAGATCGAAGCGATCATCAAGCCCTTCAAGCTGGATGAGGTCAAAGAGGCTTTGCAGGAAGTCGGCCTTCAGGGCATCACCGTGACCGAAGCGAAGGGTTTCGGTCGTCAGAAAGGCCATACTGAGCTGTACAGAGGCGCCGAATACGTCGTCGATTTTCTTCCGAAAGTGAAAGTCGAAATCGTCCTGGGTGACGATATGGTCGAAAAAGCGGTTGACGCCATCCGCTCGGCTGCGCAAACAGGGCGCATTGGCGACGGCAAGATCTTCGTCTCGAACATTGAAGAAGCTGTTCGCATCCGTACCGGCGAATCCGGTATCGACGCCATCTGACCCACCTAATTCCGGCAACCGCCGGCAATCCGAACTCCGGCCTTGTCAAACAGAGAAAAATGGAAACCTCTGAAGGCCCGGACCCAAACCCACCGTTCACAAGATAATCAAAGGGATGGACATAATGACCACTGCCGCTGACGTCCTTAAGGAAATTCAGGAAAAGGACGTGAAATTCGTCGACCTGCGCTTTACAGACCCGCGCGGAAAGATGCAGCACGTCACGATGGATGTCGCGCTCGTTGACGAAGACATGTTCGCAGAAGGCGTTGCATTCGATGGATCGTCGATTGCCGGCTGGAAAGCCATCAACGAGTCCGACATGATGCTGATCCTTGATCCTGATTCCGCCCACATGGATCCGTTCTTCGCGCAATCCACCATGGCGATTTTCTGCGACATCATCGACCCGATCACCGGCGAAGGCTACAATCGCGACCCACGCATGACGGCCAAGAAAGCCGAAGCTTACGTCAAGTCCGGCGGTTTCGGTGACACGATCTATGTCGGTCCGGAAGCGGAATTCTTCATGTTCGACGACGTCCGTTTCACGGCTGACCCGTACAACACGGGCTTCATCCTGGACAGCTCCGAACTGCCGTCCAACATGGGTTCCGAGTATGAGACCGGCAACCTCGGTCACCGTCCGCGCACCAAGGGCGGCTACTTCCCGGTCCCGCCGGTCGACAGCGCACAGGACATCCGCTCCGAAATGCTCTCTGTCATGGGCGAAATGGGCGTTCCGACCGAAAAGCACCACCACGAGGTGGCGGCTGCACAGCACGAACTCGGCATGAAGTTCGAGAAACTGACCTCTTGTGCCGACAACATGCAGGTCTACAAGTACGTTGTTCACCAGGTTGCACACGCTTACGGCAAGACGTCTACGTTCATGCCGAAGCCGGTCTTTGGTGACAATGGCACGGGCATGCACTGCCACCTTTCCATCTGGAACGGCGGCGAACCTGTCTTTGCCGGTAACCAGTATGCGGATCTCTCCGAGACCTGCCTCTACTTCATTGGTGGAATTCTGAAACACGCAAAGGCGCTGAACGCGTTCACCAACCCGTCAACCAACTCCTACAAGCGTCTGGTTCCGGGCTACGAAGCGCCTGTTCTTCTGGCCTACTCGTCGCGCAACAGGTCCGCGTCCTGCCGCATTCCGTTTACCGCTTCGCCGAAAGCAAAGCGCGTTGAGGTTCGCTTCCCGGATCCGACGGCAAACCCGTATCTCTGCTTCTCAGCCCTGCTGATGGCTGGCCTCGACGGCATCAAGAACAAGACCCATCCGGGCGATGCAATGGACAAGAACCTTTACGATCTTCCGGCTGAAGAGTTGGCCGAAATCCCGACGGTTTGCGGTTCTCTGCGCGAAGCACTCGAGTCCGTCGATGCAGACCGCGACTTCCTCAAAGCCGGTGGTGTCTTCGACGACGACCAGATCGACGCTTACATCGACCTGAAGATGGAAGAAGTCGAGCGTTTCGAAATGACCCCGCACCCGGTCGAGTTCGACATGTACTACTCTGTCTAAGAGTCTTGCCCTTTTCGACACGAAGACCCCGGCCGGACGGCCGGGGTTTTTTGTTGTTCAGATCCTATTGGCGTCTAGCCAATCCGCCAGCGACGGGCGAGCCCGCCCTTTGAACCCTTGAGTTGCGGGCGATGCGATCATGGCATTCAGGACCGCTTCCTGCGTTGTCTCCGCCGCCGCCTTGAACAGGAGATCGATTTTGTCTTCCTTGAGAATATCGTGCGCGACGAAGTCGGCATCACCGAAATGCTGCATGCGCTGTGCGGTGGAAAACGCCAGGGCGATGTCGCCGCTGCCGTTGCCATAGTAGGCCCCCAAGCGACCGAGACCGGCAGCTGCACGTCTTGCGACCCGCTTCAGCTGCCGGCTTTCCAGGGGCACGTCGGTTGCCAGAACGACGATCACCGAGCCTCGCTCGACGGTCTGGTCCCCGGTCGCCGGTCGAGGTTTGCGGCCATCGGGAAGTATCAGGTCGCCAGGTTTGCCGAAGTTTGCCTGCACCAGAGCCCCGAGCGTAAACTCTGCACCATTGATCGCAAAGACGCGCGACGCGGACCCGATCCCGCCCTTGAAGCCGAACGCACTGATGCCCGTTCCGGCACCGACACTGCCTTGTTCAAAATCTGTGGCAGCAGCATCAAGCGCCGCGAACGCGTCTGCTTCGCTCAGAACCATCGCATTGATATCGCTCAGATAGCCGTCATTGCATTCCATGACGACCGGATTGACCGTACCGCCGGACCGGTCGATATCGGGGTTTATCGAAAGCTCGTGCCTGATCAGCGCGTTGATGCCGGTCCCCACTCCAAAGGTGTTGGTCAGAAGGATCGGCGTTTCCAGTGTCCCCAGTTCCTCCACCTGGATCAGGCCGGCGCTCTTGCCGAACCCGTTGATCACATCCACCGCAGCAGGCAATTTTTCGAGGAACAGGTTCCCCGCGTGCGGAAGAACAGCCGTGAACCCGGTTCTGAAACCACCATGGCGCACCGTTTGATGCCCGACCGTCACACCCCTCACATCCGTGATCCTGTTGGACCCGCCTGGCTGCAGGTCGCCGCACAAGAGACCGCGGGCGCGTGCCGGTGATGTTGAATGCGACGACATGAGGCTATCCGTTCTGCGAGAATCGATCGGCTCTCATAGAAAGTGATTGTCCGGCCGCACACAACACCGGAACGTGGCTGCGGTGAACAAACCCGCGCGTCAGGTTCTGGACAGCAGAACCTCAAGGCCGATGACAAGCAGCGCGAGAAACAGGAAATAGGCGGCAAACCGCCCGTGATCCGTTCCGTCGATCACGACCTTGCGCAGCAGCGATCCGAACACGTCAAGAAGTGAAACGGTCACCAGGATGATAAGCAGAATTGCAGCCCCTGACGAATAGTCGAAGCCCCGCAAGGACTCCGACAACGACATTCCAATCCCGCCCGCTCCGACGATGCCCAGAACGGTGGCCGAGCGGACATTGGCCTCAAACCTGTAGAGCGAATAGGAAATCCAGAGGGGCAGAACCTGCGGAACGACACCGTAGATAATTTCCTGGATAACCGGAGCACCGGTGGCCTTGATGCCTTCGACCGGCCTCGGATCGATTGCCTCGACCGCCTCGGAAAACAGTTTCGCCAACGTCCCTGTCGTGTGAATTGTGAGCGCAAGCACGCCCGCAAGCGGACCGAGCCCCACGGCCGCAACGAAAATCAGCGCAAACACAAGTTCGTTGATCGCGCGGAAGGCGTCCATCAGCCGACGGACCGGGAATACGATCCAGAAAGGGGCGATGTTGGACGAGGACAAAAGGCCGAAAGGAATTGCCAACGCAACGGACAGGAACGACCCCCAGACCGCCATCTGGACCGTCTCGAGCATGAGATCGAAGTAACTGTGCCAATACCGGAAGTTCGGCTCAAGGAAGTCCTTCAACAGGAGCGCCATGTTGCCGCCACCCGTCAAAACATCGCCCAGGCGATGCATATCCGCCGGTCTGAAGCTCCAGACCAGCATGACGAGCAACCCGCCCCAGATCAGAACATCGAAGACCTTTTCCTGCGTTTCGCGGCCGGGAATCCGAAGGTCTGGCTCGGGTTTGTTTATCAGATCGACATTGCTCGACATGGGACTGCTTCCGTGGGAGAGACGAAACCGGCGCAAGAGCTGTGCGGTCTCGCGCCGGCCGGATATCAGGCGGTGTTACTTGCGCGGACGGGCGGCCGCGGCTGCACGGATTTCCTCAATCTTGGCGTTGATTTCCACGATCTTCTTGGTCCGCTCGTCGTCGGAATAGGTGTCGTCACCTTCTATCGACATGCGCTGACGGATCTGGTCCATCTCATAGAACGGCCACAGCTGTGCGTTGGACGAGGGAATGAAAGGTCCCATGTCGATCAGGGCAAGGTTTTCACGTGCCTGCGCGACTTCCTCGTCGGTTCCCTGACGGCCATAGGTCATGAAGAAATACATGATCTTCGACTTGATCTTGCTGTCCAGTTCCGGACGCCATGCCATCGGGTCGGACGCGATCAGCGGTGACCGCCAGATTTCCTTCAGCTCGGCGAACAGCTCCGGCTTGGCGTTCTTGAGGCGGGAATACATTCCCGTGGAGGATGCAACAGCCGCGTCGACCTGTTTCGTTGCGACTGAAATCAGGTTGGTCTCGTGGTTTGCGTTGCGGACCGTTTTGAAACAGTCCTTCGGGTTCACGCCTTCCTTGGCAAAGATAAAGGTAGACGGGACCAGGAACCCGGATGTCGAATTCGGATCGCCGATGCCGAAATCGAGGTCCTTGCCGCACTTCATGACATCTTCATAGGTCAGACCGGAATCCTTGTGCGTGATCATCACCGACCAATAGCCGCGATCGCCGGTTGCCTCGGTCGTTTGAGCGAAGATCTCGGCTCCGGCACGATCAACGGCGACCATCGCCGATTTGTTGCCGTACCAGACGACATCGACCTTGTCGAAGCGCATGCCTTCGATCACACCGGCATAGTCGGCGGCAAAGAATGGCCTGACCGGCATGCCAAGCGACGCTTCCATCGCCTCAAGAAAAGGGCCCCATTTTTCCCGCTGCGCCGAACTGGATTCAGTCGACAGAATACCAAAAAACAATTCTTCGGGATTTTCACGTTCAGCCAGAGCCGGAGAGGCAAGGCCAGCCATGATGGCTGCAGACGCAGCTATACGCGCAAAAAACTTCATGTCATGTCTCCCAGGGGGTGTATCAGGCCGTCGCCGACATTGGCTCGGTCCCGAAGTCGTCGGCATCGGGCAGAACGAGTTCCTCGCTCGCCTCGCCATAGATCTCGCGAAGAAACTGTGTCGTCAGTGCGTGGCTTGGTCCGTCGAAAACGATCTGGCCTGCCCGCATCGCTATGGTTCGCTTGCAATAGCGCCGCGCGTATTCGACCTGGTGCAACGACACCAGGATCGTCGTTCCGTCTTCTTCATTGATCCGCGACAGAATGCCCATGACACGCTTGGCGGACGCCGGGTCCAAAGACGCGATCGGCTCGTCGGCCAGAATGACCCTGGCACCCTGAACCAGTGTTCTTGCGATTGCTGCACGCTGTTGTTGTCCGCCGGACAGCGTCGCTGCCCGTTGACGCGCCGTTTGATCAATGCCGACCCGATGAAGCGCCCGCATCGCCAGCTGCTTTTCCTCAGCCGTAAACAGCCCGAGCATGCCGCGCCACGTCGGCACACGGCCCAAAAGACCCGCCAGCACGTTCATGAGGACGCTCAGACGCGGAACGAGATTGAATTGCTGGAAGACAACGCCGACCCCGGTTCTGGTAGACGTAATGCTCTTGGCAACCTTTCCGCCTTCCTGGACCTTCTGTCCTGTTACGGAAATCGAGCAGCAGCCAGCGTCCCGGTCACCTGCAACAAGACCGCTGACATGGCGAATAAGCGTCGATTTGCCCGATCCCGATGCGCCGATGAGCGCAACAAATTCTCCCTCGGCCACATCGACACTCACCTTGTCGAGCGCCCGGGTGCCACCGGGAAAGGTCTTCGATAACTTGTCGATTTCGATCGCGTACATCGCCACCCCCAACGTTGGTAAGGTGGTAACAAATCGATGTCCGTCAGAGATGAAGGATATGTGTCAGATTGACGAAAATCGGGTACGGCCCCATAAATGAAGCCGATTTGGCGGCAGAAACGGCAGGATCTCGGGAGGAAGCGTATGCGGCGCGGGCTCTCTGCCCGGTCAAGCACGCTGACGCTGCGAGGTACAGCCATTTTGCATGCCATTTCAGTCTCATTTATGGGTTCATCACCTAGACATGAATGGCTGAAAACGTGACTTTGCCAACGGGTGCGCGCCACGGTGTCCGGGTTTCAGAAAAACGAAAGGCCTCCGAATTCGGAGGCCTTCGTTGATGAGGTTGACTTGTTCGCGGGTCTTAGTAACAAACCTGACGATATCCGACGACCACGTAACGGCCGTAGTAGGGGCTCCAGCGGCGAACCGGTTGGTTGTGGCAGCGGACGGGATGGTAATGGCGGCGCTGTGCCTGCGAAGCAATGATGGCACCGGTGGCCAGACCAATGATGGCACCGGCTGCGACTGCACCTGCGCGATTTTTGGCGTGAGCCTGCGTCGGAGCGACGGCAACGGCGGTTGTGGCAATTGTTGCGACGGTCAAGGCTGCGATAGCAAATTTACGAAACATAACGGGTCCTCTCAACTGGTGTTCAACTGTGTCTGCGTCTTGATGTACCCAACATAGGACCGTCCCTCTCACGCTGCTGTGATCACCATCACGCAACGTCACATTCGTATGTTTTCGCAAAAGTCCCGGTATAGTCGGCGTTAAACACCAGCACAGGATCGAGCAAATGTGGGTGATACTGGCCGTTTCAATTCAAGTGCTTTCAGGTCCGAATGTCTGGCCTGTTCTGGACGAAGGAACCTTCGTATCGGAGGCCGAGTGTCAGGCCGTGCTGGACGAAGCCGTTCCGCGCACCCTTTCCGAACAGATGCGCATCGCCTGGGAACAGGGCGAGCTCAAATACATCTGCATCAAGGCCCGGGAACCTGCATCTTCCGCCAACTGACCATACCGGGCGGCGCGTCTGCGCATGGAGTGAACCGCCACGCATGTTCGGGCATGGTTCCCGGCACAGCGCCATCGATCCCGGACACGGCATCGTTTGCTTCCGCCAAAAAGCCGGGGCCTTGCCTGCAGAGTTTTTCTGACAGGTGCAATTTACAACGCACCAGTCTCGCGCTAGAGCACGTCCGCAGAAGAGACATCCCTCAAGACGACAGACGGGTACGGACGAGACAATGAGCGAGTTCAAATCGGATTTCCTGAACGTTCTCTCAGAACGCGGCTTTATCCATCAGATATCCGATCCGAAGGGCCTTGATGATCTGTGCGCGACAGAAACCGCTACGGCCTATATCGGATTTGATTGCACCGCTCCCAGCCTGCATGCCGGATCTCTGGTTCCGATCATGATGCTGCATTGGTTCCAGCAGACCGGACATCGGCCCATTGCGCTCATGGGTGGCGGAACCACTCGAGTCGGAGACCCTTCCGGCAAGGATGAAAGCCGCAAGATCCTCACCGAAGAGGCAATCGAGGAAAACAAGGCCGGGATCCGGAAGGTATTCGAGAAACTGCTGCATTTCGGTGACGGACCCGGCGATGCCATCATGCTCGACAACGCCGACTGGCTCATGAAGCTGAACTACGTCGATTTCCTGCGCGACATCGGCCGGCACTTTTCGGTCAATCAGATGATCCAGCGCGACTCCGTGCGCCTGCGCCTGGAACGCGAGCAGCATCTTTCCTTCCTGGAGTTCAACTACATGCTGCTTCAGGGATACGATTACCTGGAGCTCTACAGGCGTACAGGCTGCCGACTGCAAATGGGTGGATCGGACCAGTGGGGCAACATTCTTTCCGGCACCGATCTCGTTCGCAGACTTGCAGACAAAGAAGCGTTTGCCCTCACCTCACCCCTGCTGACAACGGCTTCGGGCGCAAAGATGGGCAAGACCGCAGCCGGTGCGGTCTGGCTCAACGAAGAACAGCTTTCCGCCTATGACTACTGGCAATACTGGCGCAACACGGAAGACGCCGATGTCGAGCGGTTCCTGAAACTCTTCACCGTCATTCCCATGGATGAAATCGCCAGGCTGTCCGCCTTGCAGGGATCCGAAATCAACGACGCGAAAAAGATCCTCGCAACGGAAGCAACAGCCCTGATACACGGGCGGGAAAAGGCGGAAGAGGCTGCGGAAACTGCGCGCAAGGCGTTTGAGGAGGGCCAGTCCGCCGAAGGCCTGCCAACCGTCGAGATTGCCAGAAGCGAGCTCGAAGCCGGTATCGGCGTTCTGTCGGCCTTCGTCACGGCGGGACTTTGCAGCTCAAACGGCGAAGTGCGCAGGAACATCAAGGGCGGCGCGGTAAGGATCAACGACAAGGGCGAGCAGAACGACAAACGCATGCTGGGCATGGGCGACCTGTCCGAAGACGGCATCGTCAAGCTTTCGCTCGGCAAGAAGAAGCATGTGTTGCTGAAGCCGGTCTGAGACCGCAAGCGGGCACTCTGCTGCGGGTTGTTCATTCCATCGATCCTGAAACTGATTGTGTTTGGTCACCGACCAGTCTCAGATCTTCAATGCGAGTGAACAACCTTAGTGGAGTCTACACCTAGGGGCCTGAGCGCCGCAGTCAGTTCTGCTGAAACTCGAACATCCTGCGGAAAATGCCCGGCGCGATCGCGGAGATCGGATTGACGGAAAGAACCGGATCGGACACTGACCCTGACAGACGGTAGGTCACGCCGATCAGGCCTTCGCCGGAATTACCGCCAAGCGCAAACCCCAGGATCGGTATCTTGGCAAAGAAGTTGTTCAACGCGTAGATCGGCACGAATGTGCCGCTCAGATTGAGCGTCTGTTCCTTCAGGTTCACCGTTCCGCTGACCGTGCCCCCAAGAACGTTTCCCTGAAGCGCTCCGCGCAGGATCGTCATGATGTCACCGTCACGGGTGAAGTTGATGTCCATCGTGTCGAAATTCGCCGATCCTTCCGATGTCCTGGCCGTCACCATCCTTGCATCCGGATCCGGATTGGACCGCTCCCTTTCCCTGATGCTCTTGATGGCAGGGTCTTCCGTGATCCGCAGTGACCGCACCTTGAAATCACCGGCCCAGCTGTCCTCATCAGCCATGGCAACGCTGATGACACCGCGGCCGCCTTCCATGCGCTCGTAAAAGTCGAGGAACTTGAGCGTTGCGCCGGTATCGGCAAATTGCCCGGTGGCGAGCTGGCTTCCGGTCTGCTCAACGATTTTGAATTCCAGATCGGAACGGCCATTGATTTTTCCGCTAAGGTCGGCGGTCCGAATGCCCTCGGGTCCCGTTTCGATCTTTCCCGTAACGTTCGCCAGTGTTTGCTTGTTGAAGCCGGTCACGCTCTGAAGCGAAACGGCGATCCGCGCGCCTTCGGAGAAATCACCTGCGCCCTGGCTGCCCCCCGGGCTCGTTAAGCTCTGTATCAGGCCACGCCCATCGAACACCGATCCGGAAAATATGATGTCGTAGCGGCCGTTCGCAGTGCGTTGGATGTCGACCTCGGCATTGTCACCTGGCCGGAGCTTGAACGTTCCGAAGGAGGCATTGAGCAATTCGCCCGCTTTGGACAACTGCATCGATCCGGAAATGCTCGCCCCTTCCGAGGTGAGCCTGAAATCGCGAACCTGCTGGTTGTCATCGGTCTCGACCAGCATGAAAGTCGCCGTTGCCGGCACTCCCCTGGCCTTTTCCCAGCCAAGTGCCTCCAGAACGACGGTGCACTTGGTCAGATCAACCGAGAATTCCTGACCATCACTCTTGCCTGTCACGCTCAAGACAAGGTCGCCATCGAGGAAGGCGGTCAGGTCTATCCCCTTCTCTTTCAGCTTTGCGGCCGTTACCGAAACAACAACATCCTGCTTGCCGGCTATGCCTGATTCCCCGAGAGGCACAACAAGATCGATATCCGCATTCAGACCATCGAGAACCCCGCTCCCCGCAATGGCAACCTGTTCAGGCGTTGCGTCAATCTCGACATCCGCATTTTCAATCGTCCGGCCCATAATGGGGTTTTCGTCGGTGAAGTCGCCGAGTTCGCCCGTCACACGCCATTGGACATCGTCAAGTCCGATACCCTTGGCGAGTGGAAAGCCCGCGACGACGTCGATGCTGCCCTCTCCGCTCGCACCGCCCGTCTTGAGCCCGGCTCGATCGATCACATTCAATGGATTGCTGTTTGCCACAGCTGCAAGTTCGCCGATGCCACCTTCGACCTTAGCCTCGATCTTGGCGGTTTTTCCTTCCCGCAGCGGCAGATTATAGATTTCAAAGACGCTTTGCGGCACGGTGACCTGACCACCTTCGACGGTCTGCGCCACGCCGCCGTCCGAGCGCACGGTCAGAACCTCACCAGCCACCTTGAGGGATCCGGTCAGGCCCGACACTTGCGGAAGGTCTCCGAACGGCGTGACTGCGCCCCCGCTGAACGTGGCGTCCATGAGCATGTCGTCACCGGACCACCCTGCGTCCGGATCACGGTGGTTGAACGCCGGGGGCCGGATCGCGGCGCTATAGGCGAAGTCCTCGATCAGCCCGGCTTTGATGTTGTCGGCAACCCAGCGGCGTGCGGGCGGAACAAGCGTGATCGGCCAAACTTGCTTTACCACTGCAATGGGAATGTTTTCGCCCGACGCGGCAATGGCCAAATAGGGCCCCTCGTTGGTGAGCTGTATGGACGCAACCAGTTGCGCAATCGCTTTCCCGGACTTTGCGATAAAACGATCGACCGATACCAGGCGGTCGATCGGATCGAAGCGCGCCCTGATCTTTACACCGTCCAGCATCTGCGGCGCTTCGCGAACATCCGCCGAACCGAATTGCGGATAATCCGAAGAAAGACTGATCAGCCAGTCATTGGTGCCCTCATCTCCTGGTTCGACAAGCCCGGAAAAAAAGATCCGCGTATTCCCGCGGATGACATGCGACTTCGTGATTTCGATCGCATCCTGTCCTGCCTTGAACAGGAGCGACAAGGCCGCGTCATCAAAAGCAACGAGTGTCTTCCCGAGTTGGAACCAGCCGTTCTGCACGCGTGCAACGGCGTTCGCGGAAACGAACTTGCCGTCACCATCAAGCTTGGTCTCCACTTTCGCCGAAGCCGGCAGTCCAAACCCCTTGCCATGCTTGTCGAGTTTGGCCGGTCCGAGCAATTCTGCAAGCGTGATCCCGTTGACAACGATCCCGATATTCTTTTCAGCCCCGTCTTCGGGCGCGCTGCGCACGAGCTGCAGGCGCCACGTGGACACGTTGCCGGACACCTTCGCGTCCGCCCGGATAACCCGTCGGTCACTGCGCACGACATCGGCATCAATCCCGTCAAACAACCGGGGATTTGCGCCCGTAAGCTCGAACGTTCCGTTCCGTATCGACACATGCCTCAATCCGCGCCGGGCAAACTGATCGTCCACGACATCGCTCATGCGATCTACCGCCTCCATGAGCGGCCCGATCTCGGGCAATTTCGCCGGACCACCGCTGAGGGCAACCGCCACGCGTGGCTGCATCAGTTGCAGAGACGAAAAACGGAGCTTGCCATCAAGCAGGGCATCGGGATCTAGGGGAACAACCAGTTTCGGAAAACGGATTGTCACCGGGGCAGGCCCTGCGATTTCCAGAACCGCTTCTTCCAGTATGAATTCGATACCGTCCTGCGCGGTGAAATCGACACTGCCGTGCTTGACTGAAAGTTCCAGCGCGCCGCGTGTGCCTTGAGAGGCCAGGATACTCGCAAGAAAAGGGACCCGGACAGGACCCGAAGCGAGCAAAACGGCAAGACCGGCCGAGACGCAAACAAGAAGCCCCAGAGCGGCAAACCAGTAGCGCCTGCGAACGGTCTTTCGCGCCGTTTTCTTCAAGTGACTGCCGCCAGATCTTCCCAACAAGTTCGGTCCATTCTCCTGACATGCGAAAGCGGGCAGCCGCTGCTGCACGGCGCAGATACAAATACTGTTCTAGCGCACATTGAACGAGTCGCAACGCGACCTATGATACTTCGAAAGCCGGGACAAAATCGACCGCTGCTTGCAAGCCGCGTCCCTGTTCCGGCAAGAACGCACAAATTGTGACAGAAGGATGACAAGATGCAGGACCTCGCCATCGCAGATGCGGCACCGGACTTCGACCTTGTGGGTGACGGAGGTGGACGGATCGCATTGAGCGAACTCAAGGGAAAACCGGTGGTTTTGTATTTCTATCCGAAGGACAACACGCCCGGCTGCACAAAGGAAGCAATTGCTTTTTCGGAACTGATAGAAGAGTTCGGAAACCTAGGGGTGACGATTGTGGGTGTGTCACCCGACTCCGCCAAGAAACACGACAATTTTATTGCCAAACACAATTTGGCGGTCAGGCTTGGCGCCGATACGGAAACGCACACCGCTGAGGCCTACGGAGTGTGGGTGGAGAAGTCCATGTACGGCAAGAAATACATGGGTGTGGAGCGCTCCACCTTTCTGATAGACAAAGATGGAAAGATCGCCCAGATCTGGCGCAAAGTGAAAGTGCCGGGCCATGCTGAGGCTGTTCTGGAAGCTGCAAGGGCACTTTGAAAACCAACACGACATTGATGCCGCCGGGATCCCAATGAAGCCTGAAAAAACGCCGCCAGCCCCGTCGACCCTTGTTGCCGGAGCAAGAGCCATCGTGACGGCGTCCGATGTCTCGGAAAAAGTGAGGTTGGCCTACCAGGTCTCGAAAGCCTGGTTCAGCAGGGACCTTGCCATCGGCGCACCTTCAATGGACGGGCCGATGCCGCATCGTCCTGGCCGTCCTGCGAAGCCGGAGCTTCTGGCTCCGCGCGATATGCCCAAGCGGAAGGTGACCGGAAAGGCGGGGCGTCTTGCGCTTCTTCATTCACTGGCACACATCGAACTGAACGCCGTCGACCTGACCTGGGACCTCGTCGGGCGCTTCGCGCACATTCGGCTGCCGCGCACCTACTATGATGATTGGGTCCGCGTTGGCCTGGAAGAAGCAAAGCACTTTTCGATGCTTCGTGACCGGCTCGCGAGACTGGATGCAGCATATGGCGATCTGCCGGCCCATGACGGGCTTTGGCAGGCAGCCCAGGACACAGGACATGATCTCGCTGCGCGGCTTGCGATCATTCCGCTTGTGCTGGAAGCACGCGGCCTGGACATCACGCCGCCAATGATCGAAAAGGCGCGCGCATCGGGAGATGAAGACACGGCAAAGTGCCTTGAAGTCATCTACCGGGACGAAAAAAACCATGTTGCGTTCGGTGCAAAGTGGTTCCGATTCTTGTGTGACAGGCAGGGAATCACCCCTGAACCGGCATTTCATGCATTCGTCAGAAAGCACTTTCGTGGCAATTTGAAACCGCCATTTAATGATCGGGCCAGATCAGAAGCGGGGCTAACCCCCGGATTTTACAAGCCTCTCGCCCCAATTGCGGGTTAAAATTAATCCTGTTGCAGACGATTTATTAACCTTACCAAATTCTAATCACCCTCAGTTCATTTGCAGAATGCAGACAGTGACTGAGTGATCATGCAACAAAGTCAGAAATCGCAGCGACCGCTTAACGGGCCAAGGATGGCAACGCATCATGCGCCATTGAAGCAGGTCGAAAAGTCCACAACGTATACCGTGCGCCCCTTGCACCTGATTTGCGGGGCACTGGCATGTGTCGCCGTAACGCTCGGTGTCAGCGGAACGGCAGCATACTACCTGATGCGCAGCGACGTGATGGCGGAAGCCACCGCCGAGCGCACCGAGCTTGTGCTTGAATATCAGGACCATATCGACAGGCTGAGAGCAGAGATCGAAAAGCTCACCAGCCGTCAGATGGTTGATCGCGAGACTGTCGAAATCCAGGTCATGGATGTGCTTCGCCGCCAGCAGGACCTCAATCAGAGACATGCGATCGTTGCGGACCTTGTCGCGCGGGCAGAAAGTGTCGGCATTTACCTCAGCAACGACAAACCCCTTCCCCAGCCAAAGCCGTCACTGGACGCGCGAGAGCTTGCGACCATCGGAACCAGCGACAAGTCTGCAATCGGCGGCGAGAGCGAGTTGATCGATGAACCGGTGAAGGCTCTTGGGCTTCGTGAAACCACGTCCAGAAGCGTCGATCCGCTCTCGATCCTGCAGCAGGCGGCACCACAGCCTGAAGCGCAGACCACCGTAAAAAAAAACACTGAAAAGCGGGCGGCGCTTGATGCCGTGAAGGCCGACATTTCCGAAATGGATGTCGAAAGCACGGCAGCCGTCGACACGATAACGGTTGCGACGGAAAGCCGGATCGACGAGATCCTGAGCATCACCAAGTCGATTGCTCCGTCAATAAATGACGCGTTGCGCGGCAACAGCTCGATCGGCGGACCGTTCACGCCGATCTCGCACAAAACCTTTCCCCAGCGCCTGCGACGCGCGGACAGTGCACTTGAAACACTGCGCCGCGTGAAATTCGCCGCACTCAGGCTCCCTGTAAAACGCCCCGTCCGAAACGGCACGATTTCGAGCAACTACGGTCCGCGCGTCGATCCGTTCCTGCGGCGGCTTGCGATGCATACGGGGATTGATTTCAAGGCCCCGTACGGCGCACGTGTCTATGCGACAGCGCCCGGCACTGTCGCGAGCGCCAAATGGAACGGGGGTTACGGCAAGATGGTCGAAATCAGGCATGCCAACGGTTTCGTTACCCGTTATGCGCATCTGAGCCGTATGCAGGTTGCAGAGGGCGACCACGTGCTTGCCGGCGACCTGATTGGCAATATCGGATCAACGGGCCGCTCGACAGGTCCGCACCTTCATTACGAGATCCGTCGGCACGACAAGCCACACAACCCGGGAGCGTTCCTGACAGCGGGCAGCAAGCTCCAGGAACTGTCTCTTTGAAAAAACGGGGCTGCTTGCCCCGTGGTTTCGCTTTCCGGTCACCTGCATCAGTCGATATCGTCGACTTCCACCGGTTCACCGCCAAAGACGCGTTGCGCCAGAGCAGCCTCCATGAACTTGTCGAGGTCCCCGTCCAGAACGTCGCCGGGAGACGTACTCTCCACGCCGGTGCGCAGGTCCTTCACAAGCTGGTAGGGCTGCAAAACGTAGGAGCGGATCTGATGTCCCCAGCCGATATCCGTTTTGGAAGCTGCTTCGGCGTTCGCGGCTTCCTCGCGTTTTTTGAGTTCGGCTTCATAGAGGCGCGCCTTCAGCATGCCCCATGCCGTGGCCCGGTTCTTGTGCTGCGATCGCTCTGACTGGCACTGGACAACGATACCGGTCGGCTGGTGCGTGATGCGCACCGCCGAATCCGTCGTGTTGACGTGCTGTCCACCCGCACCCGAGGCGCGATAGGTATCGATCCGGCAATCGCTCTCGTTGACGTCAATCTCGATCGAATCGTCGATCACCGGGTAGACCCAGGCGCTTGAGAAGCTTGTGTGCCGGCGCGCGTTGCTGTCGTAGGGCGAGATACGGACGAGGCGATGGACGCCTGATTCCGTTTTCAGCCAGCCATAGGCATTCTCGCCCTTGATCAAAAGCGTCGCAGACTTGATGCCGGCTTCTTCGCCATCGCTGTAGGCGGGAACTTCGACCTTGAAGCCGTGCTTCTCGGCCCATCTCCTGTACATCCGCAGAAGCATCGATGCCCAATCCTGGCTTTCCGTACCACCGGCACCGGAATTGATCTCCAGATAAGCATCATTGCCGTCGGCCTCGCCGGACAGGAGCGAGTTGAGCTGAAGCTGGTTGACCTTGTCCTTCAACCCGCGCAGAGCATCTTCGGCGTCTGCGATGACGTCCTTGTCATCTTCCATCTCGCCGAGTTCGATCAGCTCGATATTGTCCGCCAGGTCCTGCTCCAGCCCCTTGACCCCGGAAATGCCGTCATCGAGTTGCTGGCGCTCGCGCATGAGTTTCTGCGCCTTCGCCGGGTCGTTCCACAGCTCGGGATCTTCCGAGAGGGCGTTCAGTTCTTCCAGACGGACAAGAGCCTGATCCCAGTCAAAGATGCCTCCTCAGCAGGCTTATGGCCTGCTTGATTTCATCGACGATCGCTTCCATTTCGGCGCGCATCGGATACCTCGCTGTAGTGTGAGACGGCCCGGTTTTCCTGAACAGGACCGGGCCGTGAATTGGAGCGGGACATTAGCCGTGCAGCTGGGCGGTGTAAACCGTCTTTGAACAAGACCCGTTGTTCGGAAATCCGTTTGGTTCCGGCAGATATCAGTAGAGGCCGCCGGTACCCACGGTAACCGCTTGCTGCGCCTCTGGCGACACGGCTGTCGGAACGCCGAGCTGGCTTTGAAAATCAATCACGGCGTAGCTGTCATTCGGTGTCATTCCCGGCTTGAAAGCTTCCAGGATTGCTCCGGGAGACCCTGGTGACGCGCGTCCACCGGTTCTCCGGTTGATGGCAATCAGCTGAAGGCCCCGGGGAACCCGGAATTCGACCGGCGGCTTGTCGGCCAGCGCTTTCTTCACGAAATCAGTGAAGATCGGTGCTGAAACCTGGCCACCGGTTGCGCCACGTCCCATGGGTTTGGGATTGTCGAAGCCAACAAAAACGCCGACGGCCAGATCCGGCGTGAAGCCCATGAACCAGGCGTCCTTCTCGTCGTTCGTGGTACCTGTCTTGCCGGCCACCGGACGCTCGACGGCGCGCACGGAGGTCGCAGTACCGCGCTGGACGACGCCTTCCATCATCGAGGTGATCTGATAGGCGGTCATGGGATCGAGAACCTGTTCCCGGTCATCGATCAACATCGGTTCCTGCTGGCCTTCCCAGGCGTTCTGGGTACAGCCGTCGCAGATGCGGCTGTCATGCTTGTAGATTGTCCGGCCATAGCGGTCCTGTATCCGGTCGATCAGCGTGGGCCGCACCTTGCGGCCGCCATTCGCGATCGTCGCATAAGCCGTGGTCATCCGCAGGACCGTGGTTTCCCCCGCCCCCAGAGACATGGACAGAACCGGCAGCATGTTGTCGTAGATCCCGAACCGTTTGGAATATTCGGCAACAAGAGGCATTCCCATGTCCTGGGCAAGACGGACTGTCATGACATTCCTGGACAACTCGACACCGGTCCGGAGTGTCGAGGGTCCATAAAACTTGCCGCCATAGTTTTGCGGCCGCCATGTTCCAAGACCTGGCCCCTGGCTGATTTCCAGCGGCGCGTCCATGATCACCGAGGACGGCGTGTAGCCATTGTCCAGTGCCGCCGCATAGAGGAACGGTTTGAACGAAGACCCCGGTTGCCGGTAGGCCTGCGTCGCGCGGTTGAATTCGCTTTGCGCAAAACTGAACCCGCCAACCAGCGCCAGCACCCGGCCCGTATAGGGGTCCATCGCGACAAGTGCTCCGGAGACCTTCGGGATCTGCCGCAGTTCATATGTACCCGGAGCAACCTGGCTTTCCTGGACATAGACAACGTCGCCCGGTGCGAGCACATCGGACACTGAGCCCGGCGCACGGCCGTTGACGCGCGCCCACTTCATCGTTTCCAGGAACAGCGGGCCGCTTGTTCTTTCTTCCGAGAGTTTGCCGCTCACAAGCTTGTCCGGCTGGACACCGACCGTCGCCTGCTCGCCACCGCTCTCCAGCACGACTGCAAGCGTCCATTCCGGAATGTCACTGAGCCCCTCGATCTTGGCAAGATCGACACCCCAGTCGGCACCGAGCGCGATCCGGTCAATGGGTCCATTCCAGCTGCCGCGCTTGCGGTCGAAATCGATAAGCCCGTCCATGAGCGATTTGCGGGCCATTTTCTGCAATTCGGGATCAAGCGTGGATCGAACGGAAAGGCCGCCTTCGTAAAGACGTGTGGTGCCGAAGATTTCGGCGACTTCCCTGCGCACTTCTTCGGTGAAGTACTCCGCAGCAAACAGGCGGGAGCCGGATTTCCGCGGCTTGACGTCGATCGGCTTCTTTTTCGCCTCCTCGCCTTCCTCGAAAGTCACGTATCCGTCGGCAACCATCCGGTCGAGAACATAGTTGCGGCGCGCGATCGCGCGGTCCGTGTGCCTGAACGGGTGATAATTGTTCGGCGCCTTCAGGAGCGCGGCCATGTAGGCGACTTCATCGAGTTCCAGCTCATGGACCGACTTGTCGTAGTAAATCAGCGCAGCGGCTGCGATGCCGTAGGCTCCCAGACCGAAGAAGTTTTCGTTCAGGTAAAGCTCGAGAATCTCGTCTTTCGTGTAGGCCTGCTCGATACGCAGGGAAAGGATTGCCTCTTTGATCTTGCGGACGATTGAGAGGTCGTTCGTCAAAAGGAAGTTCTTGGCAACCTGCTGCGTGATCGTCGATGCACCTTCCGGACGCCTGCCGGAGCCGTAATTCTGCACGAACCGGACAGCCGCACGGGCAATGCCCTCCGGATCGACGCCTATATGAGAGTAGAAGTTCTTGTCTTCCGCGGAAATGAAGGCCTGTTTCACGCGATCCGGCATCGCCTGTATAGGCAGGAACATGCGCCGCTCGGTGGCGTATTCGGCCATGAGACTGCCGTCAGCCGCATGAACGCGCGTCATGACGGGCGGTTCGTAGTTCTTCAGGGCCGTGTAGTCCGGCAAATCCTCATCAAGGTGCTCCAGATACATCCACACGCCCGCTGCGACCAAAAGCGCGAGCGCTGCCCCGATACCGAACAGATAGCCAAAAAATTTAACCAAGAATTTCATACTGCGGGCTCGTCTTTCCCCGTCATTGCTGCTTGTCGCTTTCTAGCACGGAAACTCTGACACAGCACTCCCGGGCGCAGATTGTCACAATCACCTGACTGTTACCTCCTGCACCAATATGGCGATGCTGAGGCAATAGCCTTCCAAGACGCTCAATTTGCGTGACAATTCACCAACATTACTGCGATACCGTCCCTTTCTGGCGGGCCAGTCTTGGCCTGAAAAAGCCGTGTATGGCATCGCTCATGGCGTTTGCCATACGTTCCCGCCACTCTTCGGTAATCAGCAGTTTTTCGTCGTGCTCGTTCGAGAGGTATCCCAACTCGACCAGAACCGACGGCACATCATGTGCCTTGAGAACCCGGAAACCTGCGGATCGATGCGGGTTGTTGATCAGCCGCACAGCACTTTTCAGCTCGGTCACGAGGGTCTTTGCAAAGTAGTTGGAGAAGGATCGCGTCTCGCGTTTGGCAAGATCGAGAAGAATGTCGGTTACGTCCGTTGGCTCTTCGTCAAGCTCGACCCCGGCAATGATGTCGGACATGTTTTCGACTTCCGCCAATTCTTCGGACAACTGGTCCGATGCCTTGTCCGATAGCGTATAAACTGTCGCCCCGCGCGCATATTTCCTGCCCCGCCGAACCGAATCGGCATGGATGGAGATAAAAAGATCGGCCTCCAGTTCGTGACCGATCTCAACACGCCTGGAAAGGGACACGAAGGTGTCATCCTCCCGCGTCAGACGCACGTCATAGAGATCGCTCTCCTCAAGCTTTTCCTTCAGCAGATTGGCAAAGGCCAGGACGATTGCCTTTTCAAGCGTCCCTCCGACACCCGTCGCCCCGTTGTCGATGCCGCCGTGGCCGGGGTCCAGCACGATCAGGGGTTTGTCGCCTTTCCTGGCGTCTCCGCTCAGGCGGTCGGTCTTAGGCACAGGCTTTGAAGCTGTCGTCTTGCTGGCTTTGCGCGTGTTCAGAACAAATGTATCAAACTCCTCCGGCGAGGATTTTACGAGATCAACAACCAGTCTTGCGGGCTGGTCGTCAACTGCCGGCAGGAAGAAGGTCTTGTCGACGCTGACCGGACCGTTCAGATCCATCACGATCCGGGATTTACCGGGAGCGAAAAGCCCATATCGCCAGGTCGTCACCATGCCGCGACCGGATTGCCCCGCGTCATCCGCCAATTGGAATTCGACCTCCGGCAGATCGATGATCAGGCGATAAGGTTGTGCCAGACCCGAAATGGCAGGTTTGATCTGCGTGTCGAGATCAAGAACGAATCGGGTTCGCTCATCGTCACCGGCAACCCTGGCCCCGATGACCTTGGCAGCCGCTGCAAATGCAGAATTTGCCGGTGCGCCCCCGAGCAGTATCAAAAAAGTGAAAAAAATCAGCGTGGTCGCGGATTGGACAAGCCTCCCTGCCCTCGTAAAGGCCGCCGCCGCAAGCTCCACCTCAGGTTTTGGCACGTTTTTGTTCACAATTTCTCCGGCCAAATGCTGCATGTTCAGTTCGTTTCCGCTTCCAGCTGTGCCGTTCTAGACCGAACACAGGATCAGGAAAATAGTTCTGTGTGTTTCACATTGCTTGCAAAGCAGAGCGACGGATCGTAAAAGTACCTTACGGATTTCGGTTCAAGACCGATACCTGCCCGGGTGGTGTTTCAGGGTAGCTATCCACAGCACCATCTAAAATCGTGGTCTTCTTGCGACAGAACAGAGGCCGTTCGGTCGCAAAAAAGACGGACCCGATAACAGAGGATCAGGTAACGGAACCCCTTTGAATACGACCTGTATTGCAGTTTTGTGGCCTGAATTGGAAACAGCGCCTGATGCGATGCAGAGAACGGAAAGCAAAGGTGAACCCTTCCGGCACCGGTTGCAGATGAAGCGGCACTCCCCTCCCTGTCATACCGGTCAAGGTACAAAGACTTAACTCGAGGGCCTGCGTTGCCCCGAAGGACCCGCGCGATGCACACAGTGATCAATACGAAACAAGGCCCCGCTCACGCGGAAGGTTTCGCTGATCAGACGACCGCGCCGGGCGCAGACGCCCTTCTCATTCTTAGCAAAAACAATACGGCAGCTTCTCTCCTTTCGGGCGATGCGCGCTTGCTACGCGCGCTGAGCACTGCTGCCGTGGAGACGTTCAATAATGGCAAACAAAATGCTGATCGACGCGGGCCACCCGGAAGAGACCCGGGTTGTCGTCGTACGTGGCAATCGTGTTGAAGAATTCGACTTTGAAGCGGCAAACAGGAAGCAACTACGCGGAAACATATATCTGGCGAAAGTGACCCGGGTCGAGCCGTCTCTGCAGGCGGCCTTCGTCGAATATGGCGGAAACCGGCACGGCTTCCTGGCTTTTAGCGAGATTCATCCGGACTACTACCAGATCCCGGTCGCGGACAGGGAAGCCCTGTTGGCAGCGGAAGCGGCCGAGCGTCAGAAAGACGATCAGGACGCGGATGAAAAGCCGAAGCGCCGGCGCAAGTCCCGTGCAGCCAAAAACGAATCCGCCGAAACCGTTGCCAGCGAGAAGGTGGAGAGCGAGGCATCGTCTGAAGCGGTTGATGCCGCCGAGGAAGGGTCCGACGAGGACACCCGCACTCCCGATGACGTGGACGCAGCCGCGGAGAGCGGCGTTGATGCATCTGCCGAAGCAGAAGAAACAACGGACATCAGTACTGAAAGCGAATCAGACGATGCGGGCGACGATGATGAGGCCGCAGATCAACTGACCGCAAAATCTGCTGTTGACCCCGAAGAAGACGGCACGTCGGAAGCAGCGGTTGACACGGTTGGCGACGCCTCAGACGAGGACGAAACGGACACCGGTTCGGATGACAACGACGAAGTTGCTGCTGAAGCGGATTCAAAACCTGCTAGGTCGCGCAGCCGCCGGCGGCGTCGGAGCCGCGACGACGACGACGATGCCGACAGCGAAGACGACGAGGTCGAATCCGTCGGCGCAGAAGATGCGATGGAAGAAGTGCCGGAACGCGTTGTCCCGTTGCGCAAGCAGTACAAGATCCAGGAAGTCATTAAGCGCCGCCAGATCATTCTGGTTCAGGTCGTGAAAGAAGAACGCGGCAACAAGGGAGCTGCGCTGACCACCTATCTGTCCCTGGCCGGGCGTTACTCGGTCCTGATGCCGAATACTGCCCGCGGCGGCGGCATCTCGAGAAAGATCACACAGCCGACAGACCGCAAGCGCCTCAAGAAGATCGCCTCCGAACTGGAAGTGCCGGAAGGCATGGGCGTCATACTGCGAACCGCCGGAGCAAGCCGCACAAAGGCCGAAATCAAGCGCGACTTCGAGTACCTGATGCGTCTATGGGAAAACGTTCGGGAACTGACGCTGAAATCGAGTGCTCCCAGTCTGGTGTATGAGGAAGGCAGCCTGGTAAAGCGATCGATCCGTGATCTCTATAATAAGGACATAAACGAGGTTCTTGTTTCCGGTGACGACGGCTATCGCGAAGCCAAGGACTTCATGCGCATGCTCATGCCGAGCCACGCAAAGAATGTTCAGCCTTACCGGGACCCCTCGCCGCTCTTCATCCGCTACGGTGTTGAACCCCAGCTCGATGCCATGTTCTCGCCGCAGGTGACGCTCAAGTCGGGCGGATACATCGTCATCAACCAGACGGAAGCTCTGGTATCGATTGACGTGAACTCCGGCAAGTCCACGAGAGAGCACAATATCGAGGACACGGCGCTCCAGACAAACCTGGAAGCGGCAGAAGAGGTGACACGGCAGTTGCGCCTGAGGGATCTCGCGGGCCTTGTCGTTATCGACTTCATCGACATGGAAGAGTCGAAGAACAACCGTGCCGTCGAACGGAAACTGAAAGACTGTCTCAAGAACGATCGCGCGCGCATTCAGGTTGGACGGATTTCCCATTTCGGTCTGCTGGAAATGTCGCGTCAGCGGATTCGCACCGGCGTGCTGGAGAGCTCGACCACCCCCTGCCCGCACTGTCAGGGCACGGGCATGATCCGCTCTGTGGAGTCGGTCGCCCTGCACGTCCTCCGCTCCATTGAAGACAACCTTCTGAAGGGCGCTTCTCACGATCTCATCATTCGCACGACGACCCAGGTCGCGCTTTACATCCTGAACCAGAAGCGTTCAAACCTGTCAGACCTCGAGACCCGGTTCGCCGTCGAAATCGAGGTCAACGCCGACGAAATGGTCAATGGCCAGCTCTACGTTCTGGAACGTGGTGCGCCGATTGACCGTGACCGCATACCTGCACCGGCACCAACCGTACACCCGGATACCGTCGAGATCATTGACGAAGACACCGACCAGCCGGAGATTGAAGAACAGGCACAGGACGAAGACGGCGGTGATCGCCGCCGCAGACGTCGCCGGAAAAGGAGACGCGGCGGCTCGGACGCCGGTCAGGAGAATCAGGACAATCGGCAGTCTGCGGCCGAAACGGACGAGTCGGACAACGACGATCAGAAATCCCTGGACGTTGCCTCCGAAGACGAAGACGGCGATTCCGACGAACCCCGCCGCAAGCGTCGCCGCGGGCGCCGGGGTGGTCGTCGCGGCCGTAAGAACGGCGAAGGCGCGGAGTTCCAGAACGACGAGCAGCTCGAGGCGGATGCTGAGCGAGATGTAGACGACGGATCTGCGGAAGACAGTGTAGAATCAGCCGAAACCGGTGCCGTTGAGGAAGATACAATCGCTTCTGCTGAGCCTGCGATGGAAGCCTCCGACAACAGCGAAACAGATGCTGTGGCCGCCGAAGACGAACCGACGTCAGAAACAGATGACGTACAAGCCGATGCGGAAACGGAAAATGCTCCGGATGCAAATGGCGAGGCAGACGACGTCAGTAGCGCCGGATCCGGGGAACAGGCGGTTCAGGCCGAGGAAGATGCTTCGAAAGAGGACATCGTGGTTGAAACGCCAACCTCCGAGCAGCCCGTGCCGAACGAAGCTTCAGGTGACCACTCGGCCACCGAACCGGTTGCTCCGGCGGAACCGGTCGTGACGAGCGAGACGTCCGGAGACGAGGAAGAAGACAAGCCAAAGCGCGTCGGCTGGTGGCAGCGTGGCAGGTCGTTCTTCTGATCGTTCATCAAGTCCAGATGCAGAAAAGGCGGCCACCGGCCGCCTTTTTTGTTATCCGGGATATGAGCAGGAGAGCGCGTCGTTTTGGGGTCAGTCCAGGAAGTCCGAGAGCCGCACCAGTGCTTCCTTCATGTGCTCGTGTGCACCGGCGAACGAGAAACGCAAATAAGCGTTGCCATTCAATGGATCGAAATCCACGCCAGGTGTCGCCGCAATTCCGGTCTGGTGCAGCATCGTGCGCGCAAATTCGAGGCTGTTACGGCTGTACCTGCTGATATCGGCATAAATGTAAAAGGCGCCGTCCACAGGCAGCAACCTGTCCAACCCGACCTTTGGCAAACCGTCCAGCAGGAGCGACCGGTTGTTGACATAGCCGGCTTTCACGGCCTCCAGTTCCTGGATGGAACCCAGCGCTGCGGTTGCCGCAATCTGGGAGATTTCAGGAGCCGAAATATAAAGATTCTGCGCGATCCGCTCGACCGGGCGCACCAGTTGTTCAGGCAGGACCATCCATCCGATCCGCCAGCCCGTCATGCAGTAGTATTTCGAAAAGCTGTTTATGATGATGGCGTTGTCTGAAATCTGAAGAGCGGTTTTCTGGTCCGTCGCATAATCGAGGCCATGGTAGATCTCGTCCGATATGAACCAGATGTTCTCCGCATCGCAATAGGCGACAAGTTCGCTCAAGGCGTCGGCGGCCATCATTGTCCCGGTTGGGTTCGCGGGACTTGCCACCAGAACCCCCTTGATCGGACCGTCTTTTTGCGCCTCCTCAAGATGTTCCGGCGTCAGACACCAGCGCGTTTCCGGACCAATAGGAAGTTCGACCGGCACCAGTCCGAGCGATTTCAGTATGTTGCGGTAAGCAGGATATCCCGGCACCGTCAGAACAATCCGGTCGCCGGCATCGAAAGCAGCAAGGAAGGCAAGATTGAAACCCGCGGAAGATCCGGTCGTCACCGTAATCCTGTCTTCTGGAACTTCGACACCGTGTTCGCGCCGGTAATGCTGTGCCAGCGCAGCGCGAAGCGGCCGAATTCCGAGTGCTTCAGTGTACCCCAAACGTCCGTGCTCGAGCGCGGCGCGCGCAGCCTCGAGCGCCGCCTTCGGAGCAGGCGCAGAGGGTTGACCGACCTCCATGTGAATGATGGACCGGCCACCGGCTTCCAGTTTTGCCGCCTCGGCAAGGACATCCATCGCAATGAACGGCGACACGTCGCTGCGCATGGAAGGGCGAAAGGCATCATTTGTCATGTCTGGTCTTATCGTCCGGTGGGTTTCGCTTTTGGATCGTATTGCGGATTTTGGTCAGCGTGGCAATGCACTGACCGCACCGGAGTGCGCGTTTGCAATGCGTGTGAGAAGAACCTTTCCGATTTGTTATGCAGGATTTCTTGACCGGAACCGGACACATCCATAACTTCGCCACACGATCGACTATCCATAGCATAGTCAAGAGACTGCAAATATCAGGACGAACTGCATTCAATGCCCGTTACCTCAGGATCAAGCAGGAAAGCCCTGCGTCGTTCAATACGCAAGACGGTTGCATGCCTGTGTTCTGCCGCGATTGCCATTCCACTCGTTGTCACACCGGCTCAGGCGCAGCGCGGTAAAATTCCGATCGTACGCGATGCGGAAACGGAAGATCTTCTTCGGGACTATGCCAAACCGATTTTCAAGGCTGCGGGGATCGCCCAATCCGAGCCTCAGATCATTCTTGTGAACAACAAGTCCTTCAACGCCTTCGTGCCCGACTCCCGGCGGATGTTCATCAATATCGGCGTCCTCATGGACGCCGAAACCCCCAATGAAGTCATCGGGGTGATCGCCCACGAAACCGGACATATTGCCGGCCGGCACCTGGTGAGGCTTCGGGCCGCTGCATCGAATGCGCAGATCATTGCTGTGATCGGGATGCTGCTCGGTGCCGGTGCCGCGGCGGCCGGTGCCGCGTCCGGATCCGGCCGTGCCGCGTCAGGCGGTGCCGCGGCTGCCCTGAGCGCGCCGGAAGTCGGCAGGCGATCATTGCTTGCCTATCAGCGTGGTGAGGAAGCGGCCGCCGACCGCGCTGCACTCAGGTACCTCAACGCGACCGGACAGAGCGCGCGCGGCATGCTGAAGACATTTCAGCGCATGTCCGAGCAGCAGCTTTTTTCAAGTCAGTTCGCCGACCCTTATGCGCAAAGCCATCCGATGGCACAGGAACGGTATAGCGGACTACTGCGCGAAGCCCAGAAGTCGAAATACTTCGATCAGCCTGACGACTACGTTCTCCAGTACCGGCACGAACAGGTCCGTGCCAAGCTCTTTGCCTTCTCGAGCCACCCGTCGGCAACGCTGCGTGCCTATCCGCGAAGCGACAAGAGCCCCGCCGCCCGATATGCGCGGGCGATCGCCGCGATGAAGAGCCGGGGAAAGGGTGCGGTCAAGGAGATCGATGCACTGATCCGCACGCAGCCGAACAATCCTCATTATTACGAACTCAAGGGCCAGGCACTGATGGAGGGCGGCGACCCGAAAAGCGCAATCGCGCCTTTCCGCAAGGCCCTCTCCTTTAAGCCGAACGAACCGCAATTCCTAGTCTGGCTCGGGTATGCACTCGTTGGAGCGAACAATCCAGCCTATTTGCAAGAGGCGGAACGCGTGCTGAAACGGGCGATTTCGCTGGATGAGAATTCCGGCGTTGCCTACAGCCAGCTCGCAATAGCACACGGGCGTCAGGGAGAGCGTGCGGAAGCCGATCTCGCCACCGCAAAGGGCCTGATGGTGCGCGGGGATTTCGACGCAGCCAAGCGATATGCGGCGCGTGCTCAAAAAAGTTTGAAGCGCGGATCGCCGGCATGGGTTCAAGCGGACGACATTGTAGCGTACAAACCTCCTAATGTGGGGAATCGCCGGTAACGCCTGATAGACGCGCGGCCGCTGGTTCCCGTGCGGCGTTGCCAGAGGAGCTTTTGATGATCACCCCCTACACATACCCGCAACGGCTCCTGTCGGCTGCGTTCCTGCGTATTGCCTCCGCGACCGCAGTCGTCCTGGCGCTCTTGGCCGGGCCTGTCACCGCTCAGGATCTCAGCCGCAGCGACGTGGAAAACATCGTTCGCGAATACCTTCTGGAAAATCCGGAGATCATCGCCGAAGCCTTCAACGAACTTCAGCGCCGTGAACAGGCCGCTGAGGAGGCTGCACGGCTCCAGGCGCTCAGCGACAGCGCTGATGTGCTTTTCAATTCAACGCGGCAGGTGGTTCTTGGAAATCCCGAGGGCTCCGTCACCCTGGTCGAATTCTTCGACTACAATTGCGGATACTGCAAACGGGCTTATGGCGACATGGTGCGTCTCATTGATGAAAATCCCGAACTCAAGGTCGTCCTGAAAGAATTCCCGGTGCTCGGACAGGGGTCTGTTGAAGCCGCCCAGGTGGCGGTCGCCGTCAACTCCATCGCGCCTGAAAAATACGGCGAATTTCACGAGGCCCTCCTGATGAGCCGCGGCCAGGCCAATCTGTCGAGCGCCCTTGCCGCCGCGACTGAAATCGGGCTGTCGGAAGCGGAACTGCAAGCAGCGCTCGCAACAGATGAAGCCGGTCAGACGATCGAAGAGGTCTACTCGCTGGCAAACCGTCTCGGTCTGACGGGCACGCCCTCATACGTCGTCGGAAACGAGGTTGTCATGGGTGCGGTCGGTTATGAGCAGCTGCGGTCGAAAATCGAGGCCTTGAAGGATTGCGATCAGGCGACCTGCTAAGCTTTGGAGGCTGAAGCCTGTTGGAAACCGAGGGGTCGGAAAATCAATGAACCTTCGGGGCTTTTCCTGACACAATTGAATCCCTATAAGAAGTTTGGCTCGTATTCGGTCGAATGCGGGCCTAACAATTATATCCGCTGCATTATGGCGGGACAAAAAGTGCGGATGGAACGGGCTTCTACCAGGATTTCACCTTGTAAAAGTCAAGAATGGCCGGGATCTCGACACAGACGTGTCAAACCTGCGACCGGCCAACCCAGAGCTCATGCTTTTTGTGGATCGAGTACGAGAGCCAAATGATATGATGCGTAACGATAACAAGAAATTCGACACGGCCCTGATCCGCGATCTCGCGGTCCTGCTGGACGAGACGAACCTCTCCGAGATTGAGCTGGAACAGGGCGACACCCGGATCCGCGTCGCGCGCCAGATGTCGATAAGTGCTCCCGTCAACGTCGCATCACCGGCCGTCGCCGCGGCTCCCGTGGTCTCCGAACCAGTTGCGAAATCCGTTGAGGTGGTCGAGGAAAAACCGGCCCAGGCAGGCTCTTCGGTGACGTCGCCGATGGTGGGAACGGCGTATCTTTCTCCCGAACCGGGCGCAGCGTCCTTCATTCAGGTAGGCGACAAGGTGAGCGAAGGCCAGACGATCCTGATCATCGAAGCGATGAAAACAATGAACAACATTCCCTCCACGAAATCCGGCACTGTGAAACAGATCCTGGTCGACGATGCGCAGCCGGTGGAATTCGGCGAGCCGCTCATCGTCGTCGAATAAGGAGCCGCCAGGGTCATGTTCTCCAAAATACTTATCGCCAATCGGGGCGAAATCGCGCTGCGAATTCTTCGCGCCTGTAAAGAGCTCGGCATATCAACCGTTGCGGTCCATTCCACCGCCGATGCCGACGCCATGCATGTCCGCCTTGCCGATGAAAGCGTCTGTATCGGTCCGCCCGCAGCACGGGACAGTTATCTGAACATTCCGCAATTGCTGGCCGCGTGCGAGATCACCGGCGCGGACGCGGTTCATCCGGGCTACGGTTTCCTGTCCGAAAACGCCCGTTTTGCAGAGATACTCGAAGCACACAACATCGAGTTCATCGGTCCGACCGCCGAACACATCCGCATCATGGGCGACAAGATCCAGGCCAAACAGACAGCCAAGGATCTCGGGATACCGGTCGTTCCGGGATCAGACGGTGAAGTCACCACGAGCGATGACGCCCACGCGATCGCACGGGAAATCGGCTATCCGGTTCTTGTGAAGGCGGCCTCAGGCGGCGGCGGGCGCGGCATGAAAGTCGCGCAGACTGAAGCAGATCTGGACACCGCCCTTGCGACGGCCCGCTCAGAGGCCAAGGCTGCCTTTGGTGATGACGCCCTTTACATGGAAAAGTACCTCGGCAAACCGAGACACATCGAAATTCAGGTTCTGGGGGACGGCAAGGGCAATGCAGTCCATCTCGGTGAGCGCGATTGTTCACTGCAGCGCCGCCACCAGAAGGTGCTGGAGGAGGCCCCTTCACCCAGCCTGAATGCCGAGCAGCGCGAACGCATCGGGGAAGTCGTCGCAAACGCAATGCGCAAGCTGAAGTATCGCGGTGTTGGCACGGTGGAATTTCTCTACGAGAACGGTGAATTCTACTTCATCGAGATGAACACCCGTCTTCAGGTCGAACACCCGGTGACAGAAATGATCACGGGCATTGACCTCGTCAATGAGCAGATCCGCATTGCCGCCGGCGGCGACCTGGACATGACCCAGGGCGACATCAGGTTCGAAGGCCACGCCATCGAGTGCCGGATCAACGCCGAAGATCCCGTCACGTTTGCCCCCTCTCCCGGGACAATCACCTATTACCACCCGCCGGGTGGATTGGGCGTCCGGGTCGATTCCGGCGTCTATCAGGGCTATAAGATCCCGCCCTATTACGACAGCCTGATCGGTAAGCTGATCGTTCATGGGCGAAACCGCGTGGAATGCATGATGCGCCTGAGGCGCTGTCTGGACGAATTTGTCGTTGACGAAATCAAGTCAACTATTCCGCTGTTCCGCGATTTGGTGGACAATCAGGCGATCGCGAACGGTCAGTACGACATTCACTGGCTGGAAAAATATCTGGCTGACAAGTCGAACTGACCGGGCAATGACGGGGAAAAATCCCTCGCACCTGGAAGGCGAGACCACGCATGGCCGGATATAAAGACGATATTGTCATGGAAATAACACCGCAGGTGCTGCTGAAGGCCTATGCCTGCGGGCTGTTTCCGATGGCAGAATCGGCGGATGATCCCGGGCTGTTCTGGCTCGAGCCCGAGCAGCGCGGCATCTTGCCATTCGATGCATTCCACCTGCCCCGCCGCCTCAAGCGCACCATCCGCAACGATGTATTCGAAATCAGGGTGAGCACCGACTTTCAGCGCGTCATCGACGGCTGCGCCGAACCGATGCCGGGACGCCAGAAAACCTGGATCAACCGCGAGATCCGCCGCCTTTATGGCGAACTCTTCGACATGGGATACTGCCATACGATCGAAGCCTGGCTGGAGGGCGAACTGGTTGGCGGACTTTATGGGGTCAGCCTGAACGGAGCTTTTTTCGGCGAGAGCATGTTCACTTTCCGGACCGACGCCTCAAAGGTCTGCCTGGCTCATCTGGTTGCACGCCTGATTGTCGGCGGTTACTCCCTTCTCGATACTCAGTTCGTGACGGATCATCTCAGCAAGTTCGGCACGCTCGAAGTGACCCAGTCCGATTACAACGAGCGGCTGTCCGAAGCCTTGAAGCTGGAAACGGACTTTTATGCATTGCCCACAAACGCAAGCGGGCACGAGGTATTATCAGTCCTCCAAACGCACCGGATACCTTGAAGGCTTATCAGAAACTCCGCCGCAACCTTGACACAGCAACCAAGACGCGCACACGCGGTTGTAGGTGATCAAAGAGAACTTTGCTAAGTTTCCCTTTAGTAAACTCAGTTCAGGGAAACGATATGGCGGGGGACACCAAGCAAACAGGTAACAACAACGGCCTGGGCAGATCGGCAACTGCAACAGGAGCGAAAGAAGAACAACGTTCTGTTTCGGGTCGGGACCAACGTCTTCCAGAGACCGTCAGCCCAGGCCAGCCAACACATGTGGCGCAGCACCCTGCAACACATTCAGGCCTCGTCAGCGACATCAAGAAGGCAACGAAAAGCGTTACGGACTATGTGACCACCGCCGGTCGGACATCGGACCCGGAGAACACCATTGTCGATGCCAAATTCAACAAGGATCTGGAAACGCTGCGCGACCTGCATTCCTTCCTGATCCGGGAAGCGAAATCGCTGCCGGAAGATTTTTCACTCGGCATTCTGAACGCGCTGAAGGCCGGCGGTGCAAACGAAAAGGGCCGCAGTCCCACCGCAGATGAATGGAAGGCGATCGAGAAAAAGACACAGGTGTTGTTCGCACAACTGACCGACGCCGACAGAAAGAAGTTCCTGGCTTCCCAGATGCCGAATTTCCTGCCGAGGATCGCAGTCTGGCTCGTGGCGGTGTCGATCGGATCGATGATCATGTCGGTGGTGATGGCCGAGTTGACGCTTTTCAGCGTCGGTATCAACGGCGCCTTCATGGTCTTTTTCTTCCTGGTATGGCTGATGTCGCTCGGCGCAATTGGAGCAGCCGCGTTCATCGGATTCAATGCGATCTCGGTGAGCAACGACATCACATTTGATATCTCCGATTCCCGTTTCATCATTCAGCGCATCGTGTTGGGTGCGCTGTTCGCCTTGTTCTTCACCCTGCCCTTCGGCTTCCACGAATTCATCAGCTTCGCCCGCAGTCTGAGCACCGCCGCACTGAACCGTGCGACCGTGCCGACACAATCCGAACTTGCCTTCACCAATCAGTCCCTGCTTCTGATCATGCCCTTTGTGCTCGGATACAGCACCTCGCTGGTGATCCTGATTCTCAACAGGCTGATCTCCTCCGCGAGCACCCTTTTTGGAGCGCAGCCGGAAACCAAGGCGAAGATGAGTTCCGGTCAGGACGGACGATAGACTTGGCAACAAAAAGCCCCGCGAAAGCGGGGCTTTGAAACGACTTCTTCTTATCCGACTTTAACTACCCGGCGTCCAGGCCTCGTAGTCGCCCGTAACTTCCGGGCGTTTTTCAGGCGTCAGAATCGAACCGTGAGGCCTGTAGGCCTCCGGCGTTCCCGTTGGATTGCTCTTGTGCTGCTGCTGCCAGTGCTTCGGGTGATAGGTCTCATCGGACGGCGGCGTGTCCACGCGGTGATGCATCCAGCCGTGCCAGCCCGGAGGGATCGAAGACGCTTCGGCAAGCCCGTTGTAGATAACCCAGCGCTTCTTGCCGCCGCGCTCCTTGTAATACTTGTTGCCGGCTTCATCCTCGCCGACAAACTCGCCCTTACGCCATGTAAAAAAGCGCGTGCCCATTGTCTGGCTGTTCCACCAGGTGAAGATTTCAAGCAGAAGTGTCTTCATGGCCCTTGAGAGGTCCTCTTGGGAAATTTGTCCTTGGTCCGGCCTCTCCACTCGGAGCGGCGGCAATTTCGCGGAATATGGCCTTAAGATTGGCTCCTGTCCAGTGCCGCACTGCCGCATGGCACCAGAAATCGGCCGATACCGCGAACCGGCAGTCCGCAATGCGCAGGTCTGAAAAGCTAGTGGAGCTTCAGGTCCTTGGACTTTACATATTCCGCATTCCGGATGTGCCTTGCCGCAGCGGAGTGCTTTGCGGTCGTTCCGCCCTTTTTCACGCCGGCAAACACCTCTTCCTTTTTCTCCGGTTCCACCTTCGGCGCCCTGTCGAACTCCTCTTCGACCACCTCTTCGACTTCGGCCCGTTTCTGGATCGCGATCTTGTGGTGAAGGCGTGCGCCCGCCAGCGATTGCATCTTTTCCGCCTGCTCGTCGAGCGTCTTTTGAATGCCGTAGATGTTGTAGAACCCGGAATGTTCCAGGATCATCGGCCTCTCGTCGGCCATCAGCCATTGGAGGCGCTTGCAAAGTGTCGAAGGTGACACGGGCTTGACCAGCACATGATGAGCGCCCGCTCTAAGTGCCTTGTCGACAAGCGGACGCGTGCCGTGAGCGGTGATAAAGAGAATCGGAACATAGCACAGCGGCTCCATGTGGCGGTGCCGGACAAGGCGCAGAAACTGGTATCCGGAAGTCGGCTCCATCCGCCAGTCGGTCAGAATCACGTTCGGCGGTTCGGCGAGACTCGCTTCCAGGGCATCGTCGACCGAATCAAACACCCGGACACGCGATACCTTGAAGCTCAGAAGAATCGATCGGAGAATCGTTTGCATCGGTTTGCTGTCTTCAACAACGACAGCATCGATATCCTCCATCGCAAGTCCGTAGGCTGCGTGATGCTTCATGAATTGCGGGGTCCTTTCGTGGCCATTCCCGCACTAAAGCAAAGCTGGCTTAAACCCGGCTGAAGCCGCTGCCAGCCATTTTCGTCAAATTTTCATAAAAGCGGGGTAATCGTCATCCACAGCGAAGTTCGAACACGCATGCGATGAGCGATCAGCGTGTTTGCAAGAGGAAATTTCCCTGCGTTCCCGCTGACCTCGCCTTGCTCCCCACAATCCACATGACCACACAATATTTTGCGTTTGCCCACAAGCACGGCACAAGCTGTTGTCACTCACGCCTTGACCTTAAGAATTCATTTACATTAGTTTTTCATTATTGCGATGTGCGTAATCGGGAGCCCTTTCCGGGCCCCTCGGTCATCCAGCAACCCTAAAGTAGCCGCGTACCTCTTCCGCTTTCCTGATCGAATCCGGAAGCTGGGTTTTTGCGTGCCGAATTCAGGAGGCACATCGTGACAAACCTGTTGATGACTACTATATATAGTAGACCCTGATACAGTTAACGCTACATACAGAAATTGCCTGTAGGCATGTGAGGTGGCATCCGGCAAGACGGCAGACGGTTTCGTCGCGGCGGATGAGATGCGGAATGAGCTGGTTCGGGGCGAACCGGCTGGGGACATAAGGGGACTTTTAGAATGCGGATCGAGCGGCGCTACACCAAGGAAGGCCAATCGCCTTACGCCGACATTGAATTTCGGACAGCAACGAGCGAAATCCGTAATCCGGATGGCTCGATCGTGTTCCGTTTGGAGGACATTCAGGTCCCGGCGCAGTTTTCGCAGGTCGCCTCGGACATCCTCGCCCAGAAATATTTCCGCAAGGCCGGTGTTCCGTCCAAACTGAAGCCGGTCGAGGAAAACACGGTTCCCTCCTGGCTGTGGCGCCACGAAGCCGACGAAGACGCGATGGGCGACCTCGCCGAAGACGAACGCTATGGTTCGGAGATCGACGGCAGGCAGGTCTTCGACCGTCTCGCCGGCACATGGACATACTGGGGCTGGAAAGGCGGCTACTTCGACCAGGAATCGGACGCCCAGGCGTTTTACGACGAACTGCGCTACATGCTGGCGACCCAGAAAGTCGCCCCGAACTCACCGCAATGGTTCAACACCGGGCTGCATTGGGCCTACGGCATCGACGGTCCGAGCCAGGGACACTTCTATGTCGACTTCCAATCCGGCAAGCTGACGAAATCCAAGACCGCTTACGAACATCCCCAGCCGCATGCCTGCTTCATTCAGTCCGTGCAGGACGATCTGGTGAATGACGGCGGCATCATGGACCTCTGGGTTCGCGAAGCGCGCCTGTTCAAATACGGCTCCGGCACCGGCTCCAACTTCTCGTTCGTCCGCTCCGAAGGCGAAAGGCTTTCCGGTGGCGGCAAGTCCTCGGGCCTGATGAGCTTCCTGAAAATCGGCGACCGGGCAGCGGGCGCGATCAAGTCCGGCGGCACGACCCGCCGCGCGGCCAAGATGGTGGTGGTCGATGTCGATCACCCCGATATCGAGGAATACGTCAACTGGAAGGTCAAGGAAGAGCAGAAGGTGGCGGCGCTCGTTACCGGCTCCAAGATCTGCCAGAAGCACCTGTCCGCGATCATGCGGGCCTGCGTGAATTGCGAAGCCGACAATGGTGACTGTTTCGACCCGGCCAAGAACCCGGCCCTGAAACGCGAAATCCGCGCTGCGAAAAAGATGATGGTTCCGGAGAACTACATCCAGCGTGTTATCCAGTTCGCACGGCAGGGTTTCACCAAGGTCGAGTTTCCGACCCTTAACACGGATTGGGATTCCGAGGCCTACCTGACCGTCGCCGGACAGAATTCCAACAACTCTGTCCGCGTGACCGATGGCTTTCTGTCCGCTGTTGTCGATGACGGCGAATGGGACCTGACGGCCCGCCGCACCGGCGAAACTCTGAAAACGATCAAGGCAAAGGAACTCTGGGAGCAGATCGGGTATGCTGCCTGGGCGTCAGCCGATCCGGGCCTGCAGTACCACACCACGATCAACGACTGGCACACCTGCCTTGCCGACGGCGAGATCCGGGCCTCAAACCCGTGCTCGGAATACATGTTCCTGGACGACACGGCCTGTAACCTGGCGTCTTTGAACCTGATGCAGTTCCGCAATGAAGACCGGTCCTTCGCCATCGACAATTATGAGCACGCGGTCCGTCTGTGGACGATCGTTCTCGAAATCTCGGTGCTCATGGCACAGTTCCCGTCGAAGGAAATTGCGGAACTCTCCTACAAGTTCCGCACACTCGGACTGGGTTACGCCAATATTGGCGGCCTCCTGATGACGTCCGGTATTTCCTACGATTCCGATGAGGGCCGCGCTCTGTGTGGCGCTCTGACAGCAGTCATGACCGGTGTTGCCTACGCAACTTCTGCGGAAATGGCCGGCGAACTGGGCTCATTCCCAGGCTACAAGAAAAACGCCAAGCACATGCTGAAGGTGATCCGAAATCACCGCCGCGCCGCGCATGGCGAGACGACGGGCTACGAAGGCCTCAACACGCCGCCGGTCGCGCTTGATCACGCAAGCTGCCCGGACAAGGAGATCATCGAGCGGGCCCGGAAGGCCTGGGATCGCGCCCTGGAACTCGGTGAAAAGAACGGCTACCGCAACGCGCAGTCGACGGTGATCGCACCGACCGGCACGATCGGTCTTGTCATGGACTGCGACACGACAGGCATCGAACCCGACTTTGCCCTGGTCAAATTTAAGAAACTTGCCGGTGGCGGCTACTTCAAGATCATCAACCGCGCCGTTCCGGAAGCCCTGCGTGTGCTCGGCTATTCCGAAAGCGAGATCGGCGAGATCGAAGCTTACGCGGTCGGTCACGGGTCGATCGACCAGGCGCCCGGTATCAACCCGGCCAGCCTCTCCGCGAAAGGCTTCACCGGGGAAAGTCTCGGCAAGCTCAAGGACGGCATGAAGTCGGCTTTCGATATCAAGTTCGTGTTCAACCGCTGGACCCTCGGCGACGACCAGCTCAAGACGCTCGGCGTTTCCGATGAACAGCTGGAAGACACCGAATTCGATCTGCTGTCGTTCCTCGGCTACTCCAAGGCCGATATCGAGGCTGCGAACACACATGTCTGCGGCGCCATGACGCTGGAAGGTGCGCCGTTCCTGAAGGAAGAGCACTACCCGGTCTTCGACTGTGCCAACCCGTGCGGCCGTATCGGCAAGCGCTTCCTTTCGGTGGAAAGCCACATCCGCATGATGGCGGCGGCCCAGCCCTTCATCTCCGGCGCGATCTCCAAGACGATCAACATGCCGAACGATGCGACGGTCGAAGACTGCAAGGAAGCCTACATGCTCTCCTGGAAGCTCGCCCTGAAAGCGAATGCGCTCTATCGCGACGGCTCCAAGCTGTCGCAGCCTCTGAACGCGCAGCTTCTGGCCGACGACGACGAAGAGCAGGACGAGGCAATCGAGGACATCGCTGCCAAGCCGCAGGCCGCCAAGGCCGAAGTCGTGGCGGAACGGATCGTCGAGCGCATCGTCGAGCGCGTTGTCCGTGAACAGGAAAAACTGCCGACGCGCCGCAAGGGTTACACCCAGAAGGCCAAGATCGGCGGACACACCGTCTTCCTGCGCACGGGCGAATATCACGACGGCCGTCTCGGCGAGATCTTCCTGGACATGAACAAGGAAGGCTCCGCACTGCGCGCCTTCATCAACAACTTCGCCATCTCCGTCTCGCTCGGCCTGCAGTACGGCGTGCCGCTCGAGGAATATGTCGACGCGTTCACTTTCACCAAGTTCGAGCCGGCCGGCATGGTCCAGGGCAACGACGCGATCAAGAACGCAACGTCGATCCTCGATTACGTGTTCCGCGAACTCGCCGTGTCCTATCTCGGACGTCACGACCTGGCACATGTTCCGCCGGAGGTGTTCGGCAGCACGGGCGAAGGAGCCTCTTCGGGTGAAGACCGCGGTCAGAGCGGGCAGATCGTCTCTCACGGTCTCGTCCGTGGCCAGACCGAACGGTTCCGCCTGGTTTCCAGCGCCGGAGAACCGGCCGGCGAAACCACGGAGGCCATCTCGGTGCAGACGGCAAACACGCCGGCGGCCCAGGTGTCCGCTGTCGCGACGGCCTTCGCCCGTGGCACGGAAGCCGCAGCGGCTGTCGAAATCGGCACCACGGCCCCTGCCCCGCAGGTCGCCACGGCCGCCCAGCAGATCGCACAGGCCCGCATGAAGGGCTATGAAGGCGAGAGCTGCGGCGAATGCGGCAACTTCACCATGGTCCGAAACGGCACCTGCCTGAAATGCGACACCTGCGGCGCGACCAGCGGCTGCAGCTGACGGTTCAGCCGGAAGGCCGCCAAGGCCGGCCAACCACCGGCCACGCGCGGCTTCCGGCGCCCAGACAGAAAAGACCCGCCCATCGGAAACGATCGGGCGGGTTTTCTTGATGAAATTGCCGGTTCCTGAATCCTGAATGCGCGACGCATCGGCAAGACCTGGCTCACGCAGTGGACCAGCACCCGTGTCAAAACTCAGTCGCACGGGTTGTCCTTGCCAATCATCACTCGTGAAGGGCAAGGACCGGAAATACGTCGCAGTTGCCAATGGACACCTGGATCGAGGGAATAATCGAAACGCTCCGACTTTGAGATAAATTCTAGTAAAAAAGTTGTATCTGATAAAAATTTTTCGACAAAAAATCAGATTGACTAATTTACCGTAATATATATTACAATCATTTAATCTTATTTCATGAAAAAAATATAAAATCGACATGTAGTTTGAAAATTTATTCACCATATCTGTTTCACCTAATGCATTTTTACTGGAGGATAATATGAAGAGTTTTAATCTCAAACCAATTCAGTGCACGGATTCGGGCAAAGAAGCCGTTTCCGGTCTCTCGAGAACAATCAGAACAGTTGCGATAGCGCTGGGTTTGATTGTCGGCCCTGGTCTGATCTCGGTATCGGCCGAAGAACACTCGAACGCTCAGGGAACATCGGAAAGCTCGCCCAACGTCAGAAGCTACCTGAAGACCAAATTGGCGGGCTACGACAATCTGGTCTGGACCGGTCACCTAAATCCGGACACCGATGCCATCAGTGCAAGTTTGATTGCTGCCCATATCTACGGCGGCACGCCGGGCAGCGCAGGCCCCCCAAACCCGGAATCGCGCTTTGCCATTGATGCATGCATGGCCGACACACCAGAATTATTCGAAGATTTCACCGGCAAGAGCGTTGGTGTCGTCGACTTCAATCAGACAACACAGTTACCGCCATCAATCGAGTCGGATCAGGTCGTGGCAATCATCGACCACCACGCGATCGCCGGTTCGCCGATCAACCTGTCAAAAGTGGTCAATCTCGACATCCGGCCGTGGGGATCTACCGCAACAATCCTTGCCGACCGTGCAGACGTGCTCGGCGTCGACATTCCGGCCCCGCTGGCATGCATGGGCATGGCGGCAATCCTGTCCGATACGCTCAACCTAACGTCCACGACAACGACTGACTATGACCGCTACTATGCGAGTAAACTTGCCGAAACCGCAGGCATCGAGAACACAGACGCGTTCGCGGAGAACATGTTGCAAGCCAAGTCCGATCTGAGCTCCATGTCAGCGCTGGACATCGTGCTTCTCGATTACAAGGACTTCGAGTTCGGCGGCAAGAACGTCGGCATAGGCGTCGCGGAAACACTCACACCGCAAGATCTGGTTGACCGGAAACAGGAACTGAAGACGGCTATTCTGGACCAGAAGCAGAAGAGCAATCTCGATCATCTGTTTTTCGCAATCGTCGATGCTCGTGACAAGAAGTCTTTCATTTTGTGGGGAGATGATATCGACGAGGGCGTTGCCATCTCTGCGTTTGGCGATGACGTCACAGACGACATGCTTGAGGTCGACAATGTGGTCTCCCGCAAGAACCAGATAGCACCTGCCATCCAGAGCGCGGTGGCAACGGCAACCCCGAACTGACCGCGAATAGCGATCCTGTCATCGGATCCGGTTCCTTGGAGCCCCCTGGACGCGTTTCAAGCGAGGCCGCTTGCACGCTGAGGCCTTGAACAAGGTTTCAGAAAGATGTGATCCGCCGCAAGCCTGGGGGCGCAGAAAGACGGGCCACGTTGGGGCACAGCGCGGCCGCCGGAGCCTGGACGACTGGACCTACCCACCGGAGACGATTGTGCGGGTTTTTGCCGCGCAGCGGCGTGCGATCTCGTATGGCTGCGCGCTCCGATGGTCTTCGACCGGGCACGCCCGTTCCATGTTTCTTATGAGCCGCTGCCTATTGCCGGGTGCTGGGTGGTCGCGACCGTCTTGAGTATTTCCTTCGCGACAATCCGGGCGACCGGAGTGAGCGTTTGCGCACGGCGGGTCAGGAATGAGTAGGTCTCGACGGAAAGAGGAAGGTCCGTATCCAGGATGGCGATGGTTCCCGGAGATCCATCCGGCAACAGTGCGAAACTCTCGGCAACCGACCGGGCAACTGGCCCGATGGCGTTCGATCGCTGGATGGTTGCGAGCGTAAACAGAAAGGACGACGTGGTCAGGATCTTGGTCGGCAGTTGAAGTCCCATATCGCGCAGGGCACTTTCAGCCGTCGTTCGAATGGGAGCGCCAATCGGAGGAAACACCCAGTCAAACCCTAAAAGCGCATGCGCCGGGATCGGTGACGGGTGCCGGATCAGGGGATGATCCAGACGAGCCACCATGCAGGCCGGTTCCCGCCGAAGAGGCTGTTCGTCAAAAAGATCCGGATCCACATCCAAAGGCACACGGCTCAGCGAAAAATCAAGCCGTCCCTCCTCGAGCATGGGTGCCAGCACCGTACTCGGTCCGATTTCGACGGAGACGGATATTTCCGGGTAACTCAAACGGATGTGCCGGATCGCGGGCAAGACATATTCGACCGCTGGCCCGGTGACCGAACCGATATGAACATGCCCCCGCTGCCCCGAAACGTGATGCTCGATATCCATCGCCGCATCGGTCAGTTCCTGAAGCACCCGGACACAACGCTCCGCAAGGGTTTTACCGACCTCAGTCAGTTCGATACCGCGCCCGCTTCGCACGTAGATTTCCGCGTCCGCGACATGCTCGATTTCAGCCATCAGCCGTGACGCCGCAGGCTGTGTAATTCCCAAGGTCGCCGCAGCGTCCGTCAAGCGGCTCTGCCGGCTGAGTTCGGCAAGAAGCCGCAAATGCGAAATCTTCATGCCGCGCCGCAACAGGTCCAGGGTCAAACTGCCTCCCTATCGATACATACCAATTTCTGTAAGTATTGATAGCAAACAATGATTTGACCGTCATGTATCTTTTCGCAAGTTTGAAAACGGTATCCGCGGATGCCCCATCAAATTTGCGGTCGGTCTGATGCCGGCCAGGGAGGAACACATGAAATTCTTTTCCAAGGCGCTGATTGCAGTCGCCGCGACGGCAACGCTCATGTCCGGCGCGTCATTCGCTTCTGACAAGGGGGCAGTCGGCATTGCCATGCCGACAAAGTCCTCTGCCCGCTGGATTTCCGATGGAAACTCCATGGTCGAACAATTCACCGCCGCTGGCTATTCGACCGATCTGCAATATGCGGAAGACGACATTCCAAATCAGCTGGCGCAGATCGAAAACATGATCACCAAGGGCGTCGATGTCCTGGTGATCGCGGCAATCGATGGCACAACACTTTCAAACGCCCTGGAAAACGCAGCGGCGTCCGGGATCAAGGTGATCGCCTATGACCGGCTGATCCGCGACAGCGCGAATGTCGACTATTATGCGACCTTCGACAATTTCAAGGTCGGCGTTCAGCAGGCAACCTCGCTGGTCAACGGCCTGAAAGAGCGGTTCGGCGACGGCCCTTACAACGTCGAACTGTTCGGCGGCTCACCGGACGACAACAACGCCTATTTCTTCTATGACGGCGCAATGTCGGTCCTGCAGCCACTCATTGATGCTGGAACGGTCAACATCGTATCTGGCCAGATGGGCATGGACACGGTCGGAACGCTTCGCTGGGATGGTGCCGTTGCCCAGGCCCGGATGGACAATCTCCTGTCGGCGCACTACACGGACAAACAGCTTCATGGCGCACTGAGCCCCTATGACGGTCTTTCCATCGGCATCCTGTCGTCGCTGAAAGGCGTCGGTTACGGATCCGGCGATCTCAAGATGCCGATCGTGTCCGGGCAGGACGCGGAAATTCCGTCCGTGAAGTCCATTCTTGCCGGCGAACAGCATTCCACCGTCTTCAAGGACACGCGTGAGCTTGCCCGTGTCACGGTCGGTATGGTCGAGGCCATCCTCAACGACGGTGAGCCTGAGATCAACGATACCAAGACCTATGACAACGGTATCAAGGTTGTTCCGTCCTATTTGCTGGAGCCGGTCGCGGTCGATGCCTCCAACTGGGAAGATGTCCTCATCGGCAGCGGTTACTACACGGCTGACCAAGTCAAGTAAGTCTGGCCCGGCAAAAGACCCGTCCACAACATGGCAGTTGCGGGCGGGTTTTTGGAATTATGGAGATCGGAGTAGATGGCACTCCTGTCCATGCAGAACATCAGCAAGACCTTTCCCGGTGTCAGAGCGCTCGATCAGGTCAATCTGGATGTGCAGCAAGGTGAAATCCACGCGGTAGTCGGCGAAAACGGCGCTGGCAAATCGACCCTCATGAAAATCCTCTCCGGTGTCTATCCGCACGGACACTACGACGGCGACATACTGTTTGACGGCACGCCGGCACGCTTCAACGGCATATCGGACAGCGAGCGCCGGGGGATCATCATCATTCATCAGGAACTGGCGCTCGTGCCCCAGCTTTCCATCGCCGAGAACATTTTTCTCGGCAATGAGCGTGCCACGAGCGGTGTGATCGACTGGAGGGAGACCAATCGCAGAACGGAAGACCTTCTTGCGAAGGTCGGACTGGCCGAAGCGCCTTCCACTCTGGTGGACAATATCGGGGTCGGAAAGCAGCAACTCGTTGAGATCGCCAAGGCGCTGTCCAAGGACGTCAAGCTGCTGATCCTGGATGAACCCACGGCCGCGCTTCAGGAAAACGACAGCCGCAAGCTCCTGGACCTGATGCTGGAACTCAAGGCGCAAGGCGTCACCAGTATCATTATCTCGCACAAGCTGAACGAGGTCCGCTACGTAGCGGATACCGTCACCGTCATTCGCGATGGCATGACCGTCTCACGGCTCGATGCCAAGGCAGGATTGAGCGAGGACGCGATTGTCCGGGACATGGTTGGCCGGGACATGACACACCGCTTTCCGGAGCATCGGCGCAATCCGGGTAAAGTCTTGCTGGAAGTCGAAAACTGGAATGTCTGGCATCCCGAACATTCCGGGCGCCAGATCATCCGCAACGCCTCATTTGCGGTTCGTTCCGGCGAGGTTGTCGGCATCGCCGGTCTCATGGGGTCCGGACGGACCGAGCTCGCCATGTCCATTTTTGGTCGCTCCTACGGCCGGAACATCTCGGGCTCAGTGAGGCTGAACGACAACGAAATCGATGTCGGCACCGTCGACAAGGCGATCCATGCGGGCATTTCCTATGTGACGGAAGATCGCAAGTCGCTTGGTCTGGTGCTTGACGAGAGCATCCGCTTCAACACCACTCTTGCGAATCTCGACGACGTCTCCTCCGGCTCTGTCTTGAAGAAGAACGAGGAAACCCGGGTCGCTGAACGGTTCAGGCAGGCCCTGGCAATCCGCACACCGTCGGTCTTCCAGAAGACCATGAACCTGTCCGGCGGGAACCAGCAGAAGGTCGTGCTCGCCAAGTGGCTGTTTACCGAGCCCGAGGTCCTAATCCTCGATGAACCGACCAGGGGCATCGACGTGGGCGCGAAATACGAGATCTACACCATCATCAATGATCTGGCGGACCAGGGCAAAGGTGTCGTCATGATCTCTTCCGAAATGCCGGAGCTGCTTGGGATGTGCGACCGGATTTACGTCATGAACGAAGGCGCGCTCGTCGGTGAACTGAACGCCGCAGATGCAAGCCAGGAGCGCATCATGTCGCTCATAGTCAACGAATAGAGTTTCAATATGGACCTGGCGCAAAGCGATACCAATCCGGCCTCCAAGGCGAAAACCAAGAGCATCGGTCAGTACCTTTCTTCACACCTGCGGCAGTATGGGCTGCTGTTTGCACTCATTGCGGTGATGGCCTTTTTCCAGATCGTCACCGATGGCACGTTGCTGCGTGCGGTCAACGTCACCAACCTGCTGCTGCAGAATTCCTACATCATCATCATGGCGCTCGGCATGCTGATCGTCATTGTGTCCGGCAACATAGATCTTTCGGTCGGTTCGGTCATGGGCTTCATCGGGGCGCTGGCCGCTGTCATGATCGTCAACATGGACCAGTCGGTTCCGCTGACGATCATGGTATGTCTCGTTGTCGGTGGCCTGATCGGCGCCGCGCAAGGCTACTGGGTCGCATACTGGAAGATCCCGTCCTTCATTGTCACCCTCGCCGGCATGCTCGTGTTCAGAGGGCTGTCTCTCTGGCTGCTGGAAGGCCAGTCGGTTGGCCCCTTCCCGAAGGAGTTCCAGATACTCGCGACCGGGTTCGTGCCGGACATCTTTCCGGTGAGCTGGGGCGACTCCCTGGCCGGCATGCTCGAGATGCGGCGTGTCAAGCACGTCAACATGCTGGCGCTTTTCACCGGTGTTGCGGCAGCGGCGATGATCGTCTGGATCGGCCTGCGTCAACGGGCGCAAAACCGGCTTTACGGCATTGAAGACGAGCCGAAACTCTTCTTCATAGCCCGGAACGTCATCGTTGCGGCCGCGCTCATCTTCGTGATGTACAAGCTGTCGCTGTTCCGTGGATTGCCCAATGTTCTGATCACGATGGGCGTCTTGACGATCATCTATGCCTTCATCACGGAATCCACCACGGTCGGCCGCCGCATCTATGCGCTCGGCGGCAACGAGAAGGCCGCCAAGCTTTCGGGTATCAAGACGGAGCGGCTGACTTTCCTGGCATTCACCAACATGGGCGTTCTGGCAGCTGCGGCAGGTCTGGTTTTCGCGGCCCGCCTGAACACCGCGACTCCGAAAGCCGGATTTGCATTGGAACTGGACGTCATCGCGGCGGTCTTTATCGGCGGTGCGTCCATGTCCGGCGGCGTCGGCACCATAATCGGCGCGGTTGTCGGCGCATTCCTGATGGGCGTCCTGAACAATGGGATGTCCATCATGGGCATCGGCATCGACTACCAGCAGATGATCAAGGGACTGGTCCTGCTAGCAGCCGTAATTTTCGACGTCTACAACAAGAACAAGCAAGGATAGTCACATGTTGCTCTCCCAGATCCTGGACGCGCGGGGAAACACCGCCGTCGTCGTGCGCAATGGCAGCGAAGCGGGCGTTCTCAAAGGAGTTTCCTCGACCTATCAACTCGTCATGGACGCGATCAGGAGAGGTCAGAGCCTCGCCGAGCGCATAAGAGCCCACGAGCTGGGTCCCGCCGTGGACCTTGAAAAGCTTGCAGCAGAGGGCCGTCTGCTCTTGCCGCTTCACCACCCGGACCCGGCGCATATGCACCTCACGGGAACAGGTCTCACCCATCTGGGATCGGCGGCGACACGCGATGCCATGCACACCAAGGCGGAAACCGACGAGACCCAACTCACGGACTCCATGAAAATGTTCCGCATGGGATTGGAGAATGGAAAACCGGAAAATGGCCACGCCGGAATTCAACCGGAGTGGTTCTACAAAGGGAACGGCACCAGCGCTGTCGCGCCCGGAGGCGACCTGGTCAGCCCCGGGTTTTGCAACGATGGCGGCGAAGAACCGGAAATCGCGGGAATTTATGTCATCGGACCTGACGGAACACCGAACCGCGTCGGTTTTGCGCTCGCAAACGAGTTTTCCGATCACGTGATGGAGCGGCAGAACTATCTGTATCTGGCCCACTCAAAGCTGCGCCCGGCGTCATTCGGGCCGGAACTGCGCGTCGGCGACCTGCCCGAACACGTTGAAGGCACCAGCCGGATCATCCGCGACGGCACTGTCTTGTGGGAAAAGCCGTTCTTGTCGGGTGAAAGCAACATGTCTCATACGCTGGCCAATCTGGAGCATCATCATTTCAAATACGGCCTGTTCTGTCAGCCCGGCGACGTGCATGTGCACATGTTCGGAACGGCGACCCTCTCCTTCGCCGACGGTGTTTCCTGCAAGGACGGCGATGTTGTCGAGATTGCAGCAGGCGGTTTCGGCGTCCCCTTGAAGAACCGGCTTGCCTTCGACGCAAAGGACAACGTCATGACAGCGGTCAGGGTGCTTTGAGGCAATGGCTTTCCAAGCGGCAAATTGGCCCCGGAAACTGAGATCTGCGGAATGGTTCGGCGGCACCAGCCGGGACAATATCTATCATCGCAGCTGGATGAAGAACCAGGGATTGCCCGACGATCTTTTTGACGGCCGTCCGGTCATCGGCATTTGCAACACCTGGTCGCAACTGACCCCGTGCAATGCGCACCTGCGCGATCTCGCCGAGCGCGTCAAACACGGCATCTACGAGGCGGGCGGATTTCCCGTCGAGTTTCCGGTTTTCTCTACGGGTGAAAGCACTCTGCGGCCGACAGCCATGATGTTCCGGAACTTGGCCAGCATGGACGTCGAGGAGGCCATTCGCGGCAACCCGCTGGACGGCGTTGTTCTTCTAGTCGGATGCGACAAGACAACGCCTTCCCTGCTCATGGGGGCGGCATCCGTCAACCTGCCAGCAATCGTCGTCTCCGGTGGTCCGATGCTGAATGGCTGGTTTCAGGGTGAACGGGTCGGCTCCGGAACGCATCTGTGGAAGTTTTCCGAAGCTGTCAAGGCAGGCGAAATGAACCGGGAAGAATTTCTGGAAGCCGAGGTTTCCATGAGCCGGTCACCCGGCAGCTGCAACACCATGGGCACAGCGTCCACCATGGCGTCGATGGCCGAGGCGCTTGGCATTGCCCTTTCCGGCAATGCCGCCATTCCTGCCGTCGACAGCCGGCGCCGGGTGATGGCGCATTTAAGCGGCCGCCGGATCGTGCAGATGGTCAAGGACGATCTGAAGCCATCGGACATCCTGACGAGAGAGGCTTTCGAGAACGCGATCCGGACCAACGGTGCAATCGGCGGGTCGACAAACGCCGTCATTCATCTGCTCGCAATCGCCGGACGCATCGGCATTGATCTCACGCTTGACGACTGGGACCGGTTGGGACGCGACATTCCGACAATCGTCGATCTGATGCCGTCCGGCAAATACCTGATGGAAGAATTCTTCTATGCAGGTGGTCTGCCCGTCGTGATCAAGCGCCTTGGCGAAGCCGGGTTGCTCAACGGGGATGCGATCACGGTATCCGGCGAAACAATCTGGGACGAGGTCAAGGATGTCAGAAACTGGAACGAAGAAGTCATCCTTCCAGCACAAAGAGCCCTGACGAGCCAGGGTGGTATCGCAGTTCTGAAAGGCAACCTCTCGCCGGACGGCGCGGTGCTCAAGCCCTCGGCTGCATCGCCGCATCTCCTGAAGCATCGCGGGCGGGCAGTCGTTTTTGAAGATATCGATGACTACAAGTCGAAGATCAACGACGAGGATCTCGACATTGACGAGACCTGTATCATGGTTCTCAAGAACTGTGGCCCCAAGGGTTATCCGGGATTGTCGGAAGTTGGTAACATGGGCCTGCCGCCAAAGGTTCTGCGCAAGGGCATCACGGACATGATCCGTGTTTCCGATGCCCGAATGTCCGGCACGGCGTATGGAACAGTCGTCCTGCACACGGCGCCGGAAGCTGCGGCCGGCGGACCGTTGGCCGTCGTGCGCTCCGGAGATTTCATTGAACTGGATGTGCCAAACCGAAGGCTGCATCTGGAGGTTTCCGACGAGGAACTGCAGCGGCGGCTGGATGCGTGGAAACCCCATCACGTTGTCCCGGAAAGCGGATATGCCCGCCTCTTTCATGATCACGTACAAGGCGCGGACACGGGTGCTGATTTTGATTTTCTGATAGGCTGCCGCGGCTCGGCAGTTCCGAAGGATTCACACTGATGGCTGAAAAACTCGCGCTGGTCGGCATCGGCAAGATTGCCCGGGACCAGCATATCCCGGCAATATCCGCCAATCCAGACTGGGCGCTCGAGGCCACCGTCAGCCGTCATGCCTCGGTCGACGGGATCCCATCTTACACAGAGCTTCAGTCTCTGTTGGACGAACGGCCTGACATTTCAACGATTTCGCTCGCAATCCCGCCGCAACCGCGCTTCGCCTACGCAGAAGCGGCTCTCAAGGCGGGCAGAAACGTTATGCTCGAAAAACCTCCCGGACAGAGCCTTGCGGAATGCTTTGCACTCAAAAGCCTCGCTGAAGAAATGGGAGTGACGATTTTTGCAACCTGGCACTCACGCTTTGCCGACTGCGTGCCGGATCTGAAATCCTGGCTTGCGGCCCGTGAACTCAAACGCCTCCGGATTATCTGGAAGGAGGACGTCCAGCATTGGCATCCCGGACAGGAATGGATCTGGGAACCGGGCGGCATGGGCGTGTTCGACCCAGGGATCAACGCGCTGTCGATTATGACCGAGATCCTGCCCCATGCCGTTCACGTCCGGGACGCCACGCTGGAATTTCCGGACAACCGGGCAACTCCGATCTCCGCCGAACTCAGGTTCACCGACCCAGAGGGCGCTGACGTCTCAGCCGTCTTCGACTGGCGCCAGCAAGGTCCGCAGACATGGGACATCGAGATTGAAACCACCAACGCAAACGCACGACTGTCTCTGGGTGGGAGCAAACTCGAAATCGACGGCGAACTGATCAGGGAAGGATCCGACAACGAATACTCGAACCTTTATGCCAGAATGTCCGAATTGGTCCGCCTACGAACCAGCGACATGGACCTCTCCCCATTCATCCATGTGTGTGATGCCTTTGCTCTTGGCCGCAGGGTTGTGACGTCACCCTTCCACTATTGATTTTACACACCTAAAAAGCTGCCTAAACCGCTTCAGCGATCTGCAAACCGTACGCGCGGTAATTGCGAACGTCGCCGCAATAGCCTGAGCATTCTCTCCATTGTAACAGCGCTCAACGCATTGGTCTCGACCGAAAAAACAGGCGCAGGCATTCTTGTTTGGGTTGTTCATTCCACCGGTCCAGAAACTGATTGTGTTTGGTCACCAACCAGCCTCAGGAACTCATCTTGAGTGAACAAACTTCTTGGACTCCACATCTGGAGTTCAAATAAAACATGGCTTTTGTTTTGCATTTTGAAATATCAGGTAGGTGAAAGGTTGGTGAAAGGTTCCTGCATTATAATTCAATCTACTAACTTTTACGTATCAATGAGGGTGGCGTAAAGTGAGTTATTGGTTTCCACCAAATGACCAGGTGACCAGATCTCAGTTCATTGACGTAAAAACTGTTCATGATATCGATCAGGCCTCCGAACTTCATCCGGGCGATCACCGGCGCACCCAGTTGAGCACTGGCGGATATTCGGGAAAAATCTTGAAAGGGAAGATGGGTGGGGTCACCTTCCTAAGCGAGAGCAGTTCTCAAGATATCGAGTGGGAAACTCATGTAGCGAAAAATGTGTTTTCATTCAGTCTTGTATTGGAGCAGCGTCAAGAGATATCGACCTACGGGGTGCGGCGTGACGCAAGTACCGTCCTTGTTATGCCACCACGCTCATCGATCCACACAATGTTCGCGGCCCATGGAACAATTGGTGTGATTGCCGTGAATCCGAAGGAGCTGCTCTCCTCCGAAGCGTTGTTGCCCGAGGCTGCAGACTGGCTTGTCAGGCTCGAAAGTCGCGGTGAGTTCATCCAATCGCACTGGCTGGCGGAACGACTGCGCGATGACTTGCGGCATCTGATGGAATGCTCGCTTTCAGCGAACGCGGCACGCATCCATGAGGCGGTTGGAACGTTCGCGGTAACGGGTGTTGCAACTGCCCTTTCGCTGGAGTTTCTGAGGCGCCGATACGAGAATGTGATCAAAAGGCCCCCCTCTTTCGAGACGTTCTGGCAAATGCGGGCCAACATGTTGGAGAAATTGAGCGACGCCGACTTGAACATTTTCGATCTCACACCGAGCAAGACCGTGTCCAAACGCACGATCGAAAACATGTTTTCGCGAAACGTGGGGCTTGCGCCCATGCGCTACTTTCGGGCGCTGCGCCTGAAAAGAACACGACAGAAACTACTCGACCGCAGCCGTCTGAAGGACAGCATTGGCGACATTGCCTCCGAAGACGGCTTTTGGGACTGGAGCCGGTTTTCCAATTATTACCTCAAACAGTTCGGAGAGCGGCCTTCAGAAACACGAATGAGGGTCGCAGGCTGACAGCCTGAGATTACCTGCAAGCCTGTGAATGCCAGGAAGCCGGATGTGTTTCTTTGCCAAGCAAGCGTGTCTGCAGATATTCTGCCTGCTCACATCCGGCAAATGGGTTTTTAATGTCACGTTCCCTCCCCTTTTAATGCGAAAATCAACCGGCCTCAGGTCGATTGGCATGGTTGTTCCCAACCATCCGCTCGGAAGCGCGACCGGTACAGAAATGCTCCGTGCCGCCCACAGTGCGATGACGTCGTGCATCGCGCTATGGTCGGCGACTTTCCGAAGGGTCATCGATGTGCTGTTCAAGGGAACCGTCCAGGGTACGGACCCGTATATGATACCGATTTAGCGGGGTCTCCTCTGCATATGCATCCGATCTTGCCGGTTTCCAACCGGGCGCTATTGTAGATTGAGGCGAATGGCGTGAGACAATGGAGGCGCGTTAATTGTCAAACGATACATTTAAGCTATCGACGGGCACGTTGGATGTGCCTGAAACCTGGGAAGTGCGCACCCAAGTGACCCTGTTGGAGCCCGAGGACAAAGCGCTTGTTGATCCAAAGCTGCCGCCGCCGGCGTCGCCGCCTCGCGCCAATCTGGTGATCAGTCGGCACGCAGCCGCCAACACCAACCCCGCTGAAGCGCTCCGGGATTTTCTGAAGAGCAGCGCGCGCGAGATTCCCCAGTTCAAACTGCTTGGCCAGGAAAGCGTGGAGTTTCATGATGGCGGCCAAGGAGAGTCCGTTGCGCTGACGTTCCCTGCGACGGCCACCGTTCAACTTGCGCAGCGGCATGTGTTTCGCGTGGACGATGACACCATGACCCAGATCGTGATTACGGTGGATGCCTATCGTGTCGACGAACTCGACACCACGCTCATGGAACTTTTGAAGTCATTCCATCCCTAGTTGGATGGCTTTTATTTTGCTTTGTTTCGTTGAATATGGTTGCCTTAGTCGGTTCTGCGTGGGGGAGTTGTTATGAAACTCATTGAGCGAAGCCAGAGTGTCTTCAAGTGGCTTGCAAGCACGCCCGCCCGACTGCCCAGTCGACTTGAAATTCCCAATGAACGCATCGACAACCCGGACAAGCTTGGCCCCACACTTGCCAAGGACAAGTGCTATTTTCAGGTGCGGGTCAACGAAATGTTCCTCGCCAACAAGAGGCAGTGGTTCAAGACGTTCTACCCGATGGTCTATGTCGGAACGGAGTTCCAGTATGACCGGGAAGAGGTCGCGATTCCGTTCGTGCTTGGCCCAAACACGATCAAGTCGGCAATCGATCCGTCCACCAAGAACGTTGTCTTCAAGAATACGCGTGTTGCTGGTGTCAGTCCCTATCGCGGTGGCAGGCTGACAGTCACGCTTATTCTGTATCGAGTGACGGAGAATAACTACGCGCGCGGCCTTCTGAACATGGTTGAGAACCTTGCAGGATCCCTTGACTTCGCGACTTCGCTGAGTGTGTACACAAAAATTGCGGGCGCCGTTCTGGACGGTATGGAAACCCTGTCGGCGAGCGAGGACAGTCAGCCGATCCTTGGCCATCGGATGGAGTTCGACCCGGACGCCGGAGACACGCTTAAGCCCGGTTATTTCGTGTTTGTCGACATGGATCGAGCGGAACTCGACCGGTACGAGCTTTGGGTGAAAGACGATTCGTTGATGCACGGCCCTTCGCTCGAGACGGCGCAACCTTTCCGGGACGCCGACTACGTTCTGACCAGCCTGACTGCACGGCCGGAGCGAAGCGACGTTAACATGCTGCCATTCGCGGAGGTCTGGGACAGGGTCATCAAGGAAGCCGCCATCCCGCGTGTCAAGAACTTCAAAAGCGCCAAAGCCAATATGGCGAGCTTGTATCAGACGATGCTGCTCAGCCCTGATCTGATCGAAGATCACGCCATGAATTTGTCGACCGGTTACATGGAAAGGATGGTCAAAGTCCATGAGCACGCACGCGCCATTTCAAATCTTGACGATGCGGAGGCCGAAGCAGATCAGATGGACAAGCTTCGCGACGCCTCTCTGAAAATCCTCGATCTGTAGCGGTTGACCATGTCGCAGTCGCGCCAACCAGAGTTTCGGATCACCGTGGAGGACGAAAGCAGCCTTCTGTACGCCTACAAGAAAGGACCACAGAGGGCTCCGATCAATCTTGACCGGTTGACCCGGCAGACGATCGAGGTGCTCACGCGCTGGTTTGCGGACGGCAGTATCCGCCAGCGCGATGAGGTCAAGCTGATCGGCTCCTACCTGTATCGCGTCCTCTTCAGCGACAAAATCGAAGAGGAATTTCTTGAGGCATTCCGCGCAGATGGCAACACGGCGAACCCGCTTCGCGTTGTCTTGTCGTTCGAGAACAAGGCACGGGAACTTGCCACGTGGCCCTGGGAATACCTCTATCTGCCGGATGACCTGCATCGCGGCACTGCGGGCACCTTTCTGGCGTCAGACACCAAGCTCACCTTGTCGCGCAACGTCCCGAAACTCGTGGCCGACACTCCTGCATCCGATGATGAGGAATTACGGATCCTCGTTGTGGTGTCGGAGCCGGACAATGCCAACGCGGTCGACACCAACGAAGTGCTTTCGAAACTATCGGAGTTCGAGAAGGAAGCCCCCGACAAGATCAAACTCAAGACACTTCCCGAAATCTGCCCTGATTGCTTGGGTGAGAGCCGATCTTTTGCCCGGTCGTGCGACACTTGCGACGGGAACGGCATCTACGGCGTACCGACCTTCCGCCAATTCGACAAGGCGATGAAATGGCGACCACACATCGTTCACTTCATAGGTCACGGCAAATTTGAAAACAAAGTCGGCTCTTTGGGATTCATAGATGAGGGGGAACAACATCTCGTCGACTGGACGGAAGAAACGGACGTTGCCGATTGCTTCGGCGATTGGAAACCGAACCTTGTTTTCTTGCAGGCGTGCAAGGGCGCGCATGCGGATACCACCGACGTTCTCAGCGGTGTTGCGCTGCGGCTGGCATATAATGGAATACCGGCCGTGATCGCGATGCAGTTCAAGACCGGCAATCAGGTCGCGCAAAGCTTTGCGACAAAATTCTACGACACGGTTCGCGAGCGGCCGATTGACGAAGCGGTTCAGCATGGTCGTGTGGAGATCCGCCGCTTCCTTTCATTCGGGGACATCACCTTTGGCTGCCCGGTGGTCTACCTCCACAATTTTTCCGACGTGCCTGAGCAGCGGTTTTTGCCATTTCCTGAAACAAAGCGCAAAGCACCGGCGCCTATCGACCATAGGCGAGAGCCCTCAAGACCAGGCGACCGTTCACCAGCGCCCGGCGAACGCTCGCCGGCACAGTCCTTTGTCGGTTCCCTGAGTGGCTATGTTGACACTTCGTTTTCAATGCAAGGTTCGTATCACTTCACTTCGTTTCCCCCCGCACGGGCAGTGAGCCAGAGCAACACAAATCCACGCGAACCATCGAAAAACGCAAGCGTTGAAACTGCAAGATCCTCTGCTGAGCGCGCAACAACGGATCGCGCCGGCTACCAGACAGGAAACAGCATGATCGGCGTGCGCCAGCCAACCAAGCCCGCGCAGCCGTCGACCCCTTCTTCAACCGAACCTCCGAGCGGGCCATGGCGCAGGTAATAGACGAACGGTCGGTCGAGAAAGTGACGCAGGGCTTTGCTGCGTTGGTGGAAACCATTGCGCTTAGTCCTGCGGACCGGAACCGGCTCACAAAGGAACTCCGGGCGCTGCTGGAGATGCAAGGCGCCCAAGATCCTGGCGCGCGTGAAGCAAAGACGGACCGATCCGCTACACGCTCCTCGCAGCGGCCAATGACAGATGTGATGCTGGCCGAAGCCTACCACGATGCTGCCTTGGCCGGAGCGGACATGGCAATGGTTGCAGCCACGCTTGAACACTTGCGGGACGAACGCCGTGAAAGCCGGCGACCATTCGAATTATGGAAGTCGTTGGACGACAGTGTCACTGCTTCTTTCGGGGCCTCTCATCACGGCGTGCTGGCCGCCTTGAGAGCACAATTTGTGGCACAGGTCATCGAGGCTGATTGCGCGCACGCTCAGCGCCTTTTTGAACAGGAAGACGCGGGCGCATCTCATTGGCTTTTGCAGAGCATCGCTGAGGCATTGACGCATTGGAGGCTGGACCTTGCGGTGGCACTCACCGAGCGAAGCAGCCGGTTCTCAATTGAAGACACCGAAACATTCGACATTTTGCGTCGGTGTATTCCTTTTGCGCAACACTATCGGTGGGCGGAGAGCTTCCCCATTTATCTGAGACTGGGGCGGCTCGGCACCCTGCCCGAAGACCGAAGAGCGGAGTTGCTCATCGCTGCGGCGACCATAAAGCAATATCACTTTGAGCACAGAAGGGACGATGAAAGCCTCTTCGAAGAAGCTCAAGCACTTGCACCAGACAATCCGGACGTGCTCTGCGGGTTGGGTCGGCAAAAGCTTGACGCCAACGATTTTGAAGGAGCTGAGGCTCTTGCACGCCGCGCGATTGCGGCGCAGGAAGATCACGTCAATGCCTATGTGCTCTTGGGAGACTGCGCCTTTGAAGCGGGCATACCCGGTGAGGCAGAAGAGGCATACCAGGAAGCGATACGGGTCCGGCCTGGAGATTCGAACCCCTATCAGATGCTGGTTCGGCTTGCTGCCAGGCAGAACGAAGCAGACAGCCTTGAACATGTCGTTGACTTAACGGAGCGGGGCGCGGTGGCGGAGCCTGCCTACGCCGCCCAGATCTATGTTGAGGCAGGACATGCTTTCGAACGTGCGCAACGCTTGCCGGAGGCACATGAATGGTATGCGCGTGCAATTGCAGCACATCCCCGGAACCCGCTGGGATACAGGTTTAAGGCTTCCGCGCTGCTTTCATCCAACGAAACGGACGCCGCCCGCACCGTTTTCGAGCATCTGTTGACCTTCGATCCACCGGACGCGAACGCTTTTTTTGGCCTTGGCTGGATTGCAGAAGCCCAGAAAGACTTTGTCCAAGCTGAAAAGTGGTACGAAGAGGGGGCAATATCGGTTTCACAGTATGCTGGTCAGTTTCGCACCAAGGCAGCACATGCCCGGTGGCAGCAAGGCCAAGATGGTCAGGTGAAAGAAATACTGCTCGCACTGATTGCGGACCATCCGACCGATATCGTTGTTTTGGAAACGATCGATCGCGTGATTGATGACGTCGCGCGCGACGAAGCGCAGCACGCACACGACTTCACGGAGGGGCTGCTTGACGCCGCAGGCGAAAGTTATCGCGCGCACTATCTGTGCAAACGCGGCGATATCGCCAAGGTGGCGGGCGCGCGCGATGATGCCCTGTCATTTTATGCCCAGGCGCGCGCACGCGATCCGAAGAATGCACAGTTCTACGCAGCCGAAGCTGTTGCGATTGGACACTTCAAGGCATGGGAAGCCGGTCGCAATCTGCTTTCGTCAGCGCCGCCCTCGGTGCAGAAAAACGCGCGATTTCGCTGGGAAATGGCGCTGCTGCGCAACGCGGAAGCCAATTCCCTATTCGGAGCAAACCGCTTCACCGATGCAGTCCCGCTTTATGAAGAAGCTGTTGCGCTGGCTCCGGACAACGTTGTCTTGCGCACGAATCTGGCCGACGCCTACGAAAAAGCGACAGATTGGCCTGACCCGCTGGAGCGGCTGGAACGGGCCGAAGGCGCAATGCGGCGCGCAAGCGAGTTGTCTCCGGATGATGATGAAATCGGTCGCAATGTGGAACGTCTGTCGAGACTGCGCGAGATGGTCCGCGACTTTGGTTCAACGGCAGAAACCATTCCCGCGGTCACGCCCATCGCGATGGAGGTCGCAAGCGACCTGGTCCCCTATTTCGAAGGGCAATCGGGAGAACTTGCGTCGGAATTCGCACAACTGGTCACAGACCTTCGGGACAAAATCCGCGAACAATTCGGCGTTGTCCTTCCAGGCGTACGCGTACGCGGAAACGACACTGATATGCCGGCCGGTTCGTATCTCTTCATGATCGAAGAAGTACCGATCGTCATGGGGACGATTACGAAGGGAATGCGGTTCACCCCGATCCCGGCCTCCCGGTTACAAGAAGCCGGTCTCTCTCCCGTGCCGTCCTTGGACCCGTTAACCGGTCAGGAAGGCAGCTTTGTCTCCGAAAGCGAATGGCAACCTTCTCTGGCCGGACAGGAACCACTGTGGAACTTCCTGGACTATCCGGCACGGCATCTGCGCCAGGTGATTGAGCAAAATCTCAAAGTCTTCCTGGGACATCAGGAAACCGCATGGCTGCTCCACGAACTTTCCTCTGACTCAGCCCTTCAGATAAGGGAAGATCCGAGGCTCTTGTCAAAGCTGACCGCCCTGTTGCGCGCTTTGGTTGACGAGCGCGTGCCAATTGTGGCGCTTCAGGCAATCTGCGACTGCTTTATGGATCTGCATAACCGCGGCGTCCCGTTGAGCACGATCGCGGAAGAGTTCCGGATGCTTCCGGAAGTGAGAAGCCGCCTGATTTCACCCAGTACCGAACTGGTTTTGCTCGAGGCCGATCAGGCGTTCGAAGAGATGTTCAAAGCCGCATTGCACCGAGACGGTTCACAGGCGCAACTCGCCCTGCTCCCCGAAGACTGTCAGGACCTTTTGTCAGCCGTCAGGAACGCAATGCTCGATGTGAGCGATGCCGCTTTGGTACTGCGCGACCCGGAACTCAGGCCGCTGGCCCGCAAGCTTTTCTCTTTGGAGTTCCCGAATTTACACATTCTGGCACAGCGTGAGATCGGCTCCGAGCTTGCGGCGACACCACGCCGGGACCTTCGGATAAGGGAGGCGCAGACATGACACCGGGCGCGGCTGTACCCGTTTCAATCATTTTCGGTTCGGGGGTTTTGGATCCTGCAGAAACCGAAGAGGCAGCCCGCTATGTTTGGGACTTGTGCGAACGTCTCGCATTGCCTGCGCTCCCGGAAATCAGCGTCGCACCGACGGAGCCCGCCGGCATGATTGTCGTTGACGGGACCAAAATTGCGCCACCTGTCCCGGATGCACAGGATGTGTCGGTCGTATCGACCGCGCTGTTTCGTAACCGTGTGTGTCTTGTGACCGACGATGTTGCCAGAGCGGTTTATGCGCAGTTCGGCCTGGTTGGGAATGAGACGGACTTTCACAAGTTTCACAAAGTGCTGCGGGAGTGCGTGCGCGCCGGGAGATCGATCTCGCACCTGCAAAGTGTCCAAACAGAGGCCTTTGCCGCTGACCCTGCAAGCTGGCTGGAGACAGCCCTGACCGCGGCTGAGGCACCGGACATCCGCATTCTTGTCTCGCAACACACGTATGACCAGCTTGTCGATCCGCAAAGCGGGGCGTATTTGCCCGTTGATGACGGAAATCAGGATTTCGGAGCGCTCCTGAAGATGATGTCCGAAGGGCTGTTCTGGGAACTTGGCATGCATTTCGGAGGGCGGCTTGAATTGGCGCGCGACCTCTCCGGGAGCGCGTTCCGGATCGGGCTGAACGACATTTCGACACCGGCCCTTCAAGGTCTGGAGGCTGGTCAGTTTTTGGTCAATGACACAGCGGATCGCCTGAACCTTCTCGGTATAGACGCCAGCAGCACCCTCAACCCGGTCAACCTGTCAGATGCCAGTATCGTGAATGCGAACGAGGCGAAGCGCTGCGAAGAAGAACTTGGCTTGACGACATGGACCTTCGCAGGTCACCTGATCCTGCACACGAGCTCGGAACTTCGCGGAAACGCCGCAGCGTTTTGCACGACCGACATTGTCACCTTCATGCTGGAACGGCTGCAGAACGCTTTCCCCGACCTCATTCATGCGGTACGGGACCGTTTTGACACGATTACTGTCACACAGGCCTTGCGTGCGCTGTTGACGGAGGAGATCTCCATTCGAAATCTTCGTGGTCTGCTGGAGGCAATGCTGGAGATTCAGGGAACCACGACAGTCAGCCAGAGAGAGCACATAGTTTTCGGTCCGCAGGTCGGCAGCCTGCTGCCGGTGGCCAATGGAGATGGCGAAAGCGATCGAAATGCGGAAGCAATCGGTGAGATGATGCGCGCTGCTCAGCGGGCTTATATCTCACATAAATACACGCGCGGGCAAAACACGCTGTTGGTCTACCTCGTTGACCCGGAATTTGAAGTTTTTCTGGATCCGGCAGCGACTTCTGCCGCGTCTGAACACACCGAAGAGGCCGTCCTCTCTGCTTTCCGCGAAACGGTGCAGGAATCGGATGCGAGCATGGTACAGCCCGTCGTGCTGACGACGACGGAAGTCCGAAAACACCTGCGCCTGCTGATCGAACACGAATATCCGCGTCTGGCAGTCTTGTCCTATTCCGAGTTGCAACCAACGATGAATATTCAGCCCTTGGCGAGAATAAGCTAAGCAAGGTGGCATGAGATGTGTCTTTGTGGACGCACCCCGCAGCACCAGCCCTCGTCGTTCAGAACTGTTCAGTGAAAAGACTGATCACAGAAAGCAAATTTGGAATGCTTGACGGGCTTTTGGTCTCACGCACGCAACAGCATTTGGCGGGTTGTGTGCAACCATCTGGAGACTTCCATACCCAGGCTGGCTTCCATCGCTATCTGCAGGTCAGAATTGCGCGAGAACTCTGCGGTCAATTTCGCAAAGCTCCATGTCAGCATCGTTGTCGAAGTCGATGCCGTCACCGTGACAGGCGCAGAGAAATCACTCTTTTGGCTGAGGAGCGCGACCGCGCCAACGAAATTGCCTTCTGTGAGGCTGTCAACGCGGCTGGAGCCCTCCTCAACCACGGCCTCGCCTTCGACAATAAGACACAGTTCGTCAACTGAACTGCCTTGCGTCACCAGCACGGTGCCGGCGGGAACGGATTTTCGCTCTGCCATTCGAAGGAACTTGAAGGCATCCCGTTCAGAAAGGTTCTGCAGCGCAATTGCGTAAAGATGCCGCTCCTCTGCCGTGAACGGGGCCGGTCGCCTCTCGGCCAACAGACGGGCGATCCAGAAAAGGTTGATGCAGAAGAAGAAGGTATTCCAGCCAATGGGAGCCCAAAGCGGTGAGCTTTGAAAGTAGTAATAGGGCATCAGCAACGAAATCCCGAGCACGGTCAGGATTCTCAACCAGAAAATGTCGCGGACGGAATAGGAAAGCAAATAAATGACATTCGCAACGTTCACCAAAACATCAAGCCCGGCCATCACTTAGCCCTTTTTCAAATGAGCATTGTAGGTTTAATCTAATCGACGGGACGACCCAGCGATAGACGGGGAAAAGCCATGTCGGAGACTGCCAGCATCCAGTTAGCGCACGCCCTCGACGCGGCCGCCCGAACCGAAGACGAGGTCCACGCCTACAGGTATCTGCTGACGCAGGAGGCCCGATCCGAAGCCAACAGCGCGGATCTGGAACCGACCCTATCGCCAATTTTCGGTTGGCCATTCGCAGTGAAAGAAGTGTTCGACGTGCAAGGTGTTGTCACTGCGGGAGGCTCGCGCGCCTACCAGGATCGCATCGCAACACAAGACGCTTCGGTCGTGGCGCGGCTGCGAGCTGCGGGAGGAACACTTGTCGGTACACAAATCGCACACGAGTTGACCTGCGGTCTTGATCAACCACCCACGCGCAATCCGTGGAACCTTGACTGCTATCCAGGTGGATCAAGTGCCGGAGCCGGCGTCTCGGTCGCTGTGGGTTCAGCGCGCTTCGCCCTTGGTACCGATGCCGCCGGCTCTGTGCGCATCCCGGCGGCGATGACGGGAACAACTGGACTAAAGCCAACCTGGGGGTTGATCAGTTCGCATGGCGTGATGCGTGAGGCATCGGCCCCATCGATTGATCATGTCGGAATTATTGCAAGGTCAGCGGCCGAGATCGCTCAGGTGCTTCCGCTTCTGACGCCTCCCGATCCTTGGGACAAAGCGACGCTGCAAGCACGCCCCGATCGGGCAGTAGAACCTCAACAAACGGGGCGCATTGCTGTTCTTGGCAAAGATACTCTTCAAGCCCTGTCGGACGTCAATCCGCTCGATTCGGAAATCGAAACCGCCTTCTCGAACGCTTGCGATGTGTTTCGCCAGACCGGTGCCGACATTGTCGAAATCGAGGTGCCAACTCTGCCTGAGGCGGTTGATGCAATTGTCACGCTCTTTTCCGTGGAACTGTCATGCGCCAACGCGCAATTGGTCAAGAACCGCAGAGACCTTTTTGCGTCCACGGTCGCAGACATGATTGAAACAGGGCTGGCGCTCCCGGCAGACCGCTTGATGCAAGCCGTGAGAACACGCTCAAAGCTGCGGCAAGAGTTGTCCGCTGCCTTTTCCGCCGCCGGTACCCGGTTTCTGCTCACGCCGACCACACCACGTCCGGCGATGTCCTTGACGAATTTTGATCCGACACAAGAGTTGGGAAGCCTAATCCCGTTTACCTGCGGCTTCAATCTGACCGGAAACCCGGCGATCAGTTTGCCCTGCGGGCAGACGAAGGACGGCTTGCCGATTGGTTTGCAAATCGTCGCTCGCCACTTCATGGACGCATCACTGCTCGAACTCGCCACCGAATTTCAGCACCGCACGCACTGGCATGAACTGCGTCCTCCCGTCTGAAGCCAGCTATTGCATTGCCTGTGCGGTCATCCGCCAAACGCTCGCATGACAGACGAACACGCAAAACTCCAGGCCGACAGAAACATCTTTGCGGCTCTGCTCACGACTGACCGCGGAACTCGCACGGCTGAGAAGACCAGGTTACCCGAACCGCTGTTCCATCTCGCGGCGGATCCTGATGGCGGCGGCGGTTTCATCGATGTCTACGTCGCCCCAGGTGACGATCTGGCCTGCGGCGACGTTGTTTTTCAGTTTCACCCCGTGAGCCAGACCGATGGGCAACGCGCCAAAATCGAGCGAGGTTTTGGCCGGCAACAGCTTGCCCCAGACCGTTGACCCACCCTCCCCGTCCAGTATCTCTCCTTCCACCAGGCTGCGCTTGGCGGTTGCGGCGACATCCCCATCGAAGGACAACGTTGAACCGGTTGGCTTTCCGAGCAATGCCGCAGACAGGATCGAGACGTTCAATTCCAGTCCGATCAGGTGAAAGGGCTTGTACATCGCCGAGTAACGTCCGGTGGCGTCGGTGTTCATGCCATACTGCCGGAAACAGGCGGCTGCGTAAGGATTTGGCGCTTCAATGACGACATAGACGCCCCAGCGCAGGTCGCGGCAAACCGGACGGCCATCCCTTTCCATGGAAGAAACGACTTCCACCATGCCCTTGCCCGCAAGCTGACCGCCATCCGCGATGGGCCGAAGAACATGAGCCAGGTCATCCATCCCGGCAGGTGGAAACAGCAGCCCGTCTGCCGGTGGTGTCAGGCCCGTCGCATTGGCGATCGCAGCCATTTCGAGCGCCGACTTGGTACCGTCGAGGAAACTGTTGAACATTTGGGCGTTCATGCCGGCCTCGGCAGCCTGTTCAGGGGTCAGGCCATAGTGATCCCAGACCGTATCGGGCGTCGAGGCATGGTAGCTTGGCAGGTATTTTGTACCCTTGCCTGCGGCGACGACGGTAAAACCGCAGGACCGGGCCCATTCCACCATCTCGCAGGTCAGCGCAGGCTGGTCACCATAGGCCATTGAGTAAACCACTCCAGCCTTACGCGCCTCTTCGGCCAGAAGTGCTCCGGCCAGTACATCCGCCTCGACATTGACCATGACGACGTGCCGGCCTTGCCGGATGGCCTCTCGGGCATGAGTGAGACCCGCGGCGGGGCTTCCGGTGGCTTCAACGATGACATCCACATCGTCCCGCGCCACCATGGCCGTGGCATCGTCGGTGAAGGTCACGGCGCTGATCAGATCCTCGGACCAACCGACTTCCGCGCAGGCCTTGCGGGCATTGCCGGGACGTAAATCCGCGATCGCTGAGACCGTCAAGCCGGGCGTGCTCGGGACCTGGCTCAAAAACATCGACCCGAACTTGCCGGCTCCGATCAAGCCCACCCTCACCGGTTTTTCCGCTGCCGCCCGTGCGAGTAACTCCTGATAAACGAACATGTTCCGCCCCTTTTGCCTGTTTTGGTACAAAGCCAACCCGGTCTTTGAACCACAATTCATAATTTGCGAAACCGATGTCAACTCGGCATTTACCGACACGCGCAAGCACGTCTTCAGATCTGCCGCGTGGTTGGACCCGAACGGGGCCAGGTTTTGGTCGAAGTCTGCCCTTCCCTTTGCGCGCCTTACCTGCCACGCTGCACGGATGAGCAGACTGTTTGAAGAACTTGACTACGCTCCAACCCCAATCGGTGCGATTTCGCTGCGGCGGAGACACATATTGTCGCTGCAGACCGATGTCTTCGAAATCCTGCTCGGGGATGAGCACCTGATGTCGAGCCTTTTCACTGCGTCCGAAATCGCTCTGGCTGACAAGGGGATGGCCGCTCTGAAAGGCGATCGCCTGGATGTGCTGGTTGGCGGCCTTGGACTGGGATACACGGCCAGCGCCGTGCTGGCGGATGAACGCGTTCACGCGCTTGACGTGGTCGATCTTCTGGAACCCGTGATCCGCTGGCACCGGGAGGGACTGGTGCCGATGAAAACAGCGCTCGCGGACAATCCGAAATGCAGACTTGTCCAGGGAGACTTCTTTACATTGGCAACCTCGCAGGAGGGGTTTGACGCGGAATGTCGCGGTCGCCGGTATGACGCGATCCTGATCGACATCGACCATACACCGGAACGGCTTCTCCATGGCGGATCGCAAGGGTTCTACACAACCGAAGCGCTTGGCGCCGTGCAGCGCTTCCTCAAACCCGGCGGGATCGTCGGACTTTGGTCGGATGAAGCGCCGGATGACGCCATCACGTCGCTGCTGGCCAGTGCCTTTGGCGAGGCATGGGCGGAACCCGTGGTGTTCGAAAACCCATTGCAGGACGGGCGCGAAGTCACCCAGGCCGTCTACCTGGGACGCAAAATCTGATCGTCATGGGATCGCGAAACTCAGGAGAAGATTGTTCGCCGGCATCGAGTCATTTGCGACCGGCGTGAACCCGGCCTCAACAGCAAGCTCGGAAACGGCCTCGACCGATTTGTACCCGATTGCAGGGTCCCGGGCGCGCAAGGACACATCAAAGGAACGGTCGCCCTCCGAGGCATAATCAAACCCGCGCAAAAACGGTCCATAAACAATCACGCGGCCGTTGTCACTCAACGTCTCACGCGCGTTTTCAAAGAGCCGGGAAACAAAAGTATCCGGCACCAGATGAAGAAGATTGACGGTCAGGACCGCCTGCGCGAACCCGTTCGTTACCGGCCACGGCGCCGCGATATCAAGGGCAAGCGGTTCGGCAAAATTCTGCAGGCCGCTCTCCCGCCTCCAGGCGGCAATGCTCTCCCGCTGGCCAGGGTCGACATCGGAAGGGACCCAGTCCAGCGCGGGAAACGCCTCCGCAAACGCTGTCGCGTGCTGGCCCGTACCGCTCGCCACTTCCAGAACCCGCCCCTCCGCGGGCAATCGGTGCCGCAGCGCCTCTATCAGGGGAGCAGCGTTGCGCAAGGCGGCCGGTGCCGTCCGCCGTCCGTCGGGAGCTTCGTTCGCCTGTTGAATGATATGTCTGGCCATGCTGCGACGATGCCAGCTGAAGACGGGTGCGTCCAGCCTCGAAAGTCAGCACGGGTGGTTCACCGGACCGCACGGTTCATCCCTCCGTCCGACAAGACGCTTTGGCCGTTGATGTACCGAGCTCCATCGGATACCAGAAAGACACAGGTTTGACCGATTTCTGAAAATGAAGCAGGTCTTTGCGCCGGGATCGATGTACGGGCGAACTCTGACAGGTTCACATTTTCGCAAAAGCCGGGCATCAGATTGTTCATGTTGATGTTGTAACGGGCGTAGCGGTCTCCAAAGAGCTTCGCAAAGCTGTGCAGCGCGCCGCGCAGCATGCTCATTGGATATGGCGCACGCGGCTCTACCGCGTTCATGGAAGAGATGTTCACAAACGATCCCCCGCCCTGATCGATCATGATCGGAGTGACCAGCCGAGCCAGCTTCACAACGTTCAGCACGTACATGTCTAGGCTCTCGTGCCAAAGCTCATCGGACAACTCAAGCAGGGGACCGTCATAGTGCGGGTCGAAGCCGACCGTCTTGATCGCTTCAGGCACGCCGCCACCATGCCCCATGTTGCTGACAACGGCGTCGATGCGGCCATAAGTAGCCATGGTCTCCTCAACCAGCGCCTGCAAGTCACCCGTATTGAGAACCGACCCGCTGCGGCCGATGCCACCGAGGTCCTCCGCGAGATCTCTTGATCTGTTCGACGGTGACATGAGCGAGACCTTGTAGCCGGCTTTCGCCATCTCGATTGCGCACCCTTTGCCGATTCCCTGACCTGCGCCGGTCATGATCGCAACCTTTAATGGCGGCATATCTGCTCTCCTGATTGTCCGGCAGAGCGATAAGCGCACTGCGACTGATATGAGTTTTCTGGACAGGCAGACAAAAATATGTGTATAAAATTGAGGTCAAAAGCGAGTTTTTCACACAGCAATATGAAGAAAAATCACACCCATGAAACAGCACGTCCGGCACTTGCGTGCCCTGCAGGCGTTCGACACCGCCGCCACTCTCTCCAGTTTAAGCAAGGCCGCGTCTGAACTCGGGGTCACGCACGGCGCCGTCAGCCGCCAAATCAAGCTGCTTGAAGAGTATCTGGGTGTTTCACTGTTCCATCGGCAGCCGAACGGCGTGGAAAAGACCGGGAACGGAGAGCGGCTCCATCAGGCAACTCAGAGGGCATTTGCCTCACTCAGCGACGGAATTCGTGACGTCAGCCGTATCGAAGATACCCGCTCTATCACCCTGTCACTGTCCGCCTCGCTGGCGACCAAGTGGCTTGTTCCCAGGCTCGCTTCGTTCCGGTCAATGCACCCCGGTCTGTCCGTGTTCCTCGATACCAATGACGAAATCGTCGACCTGCACTCCAGCCAGATTGACGTCGCCTTGAGATACGGTACGCCGGATTGGGGAGATCTGCACCACGAACTCATTGCCAGCGAAGAATTGATTGTGGTTGCCGCGCCGAAGCTCGTGGCAAGCTCTGAATTGCCATTGCCGCCAGAGGCCGTTTCCTCGCTGCCGCTATTGAATGACGAGTTCAATTCAGGTTGGGACCGGTGGGCCACAGGCCATGGCCTTAACCCGGCCGACATTGCGATTCCAGCTGTCAGATTTGCAGATTCCGCTGTGCTCATCGCTGCCGCGTGCGATGGCCAGGGAGTTGCTCTCGCAAGGCGGCGGCTCGTGGAAGATGATCTGGAAGCCGGAAGGCTTGTCCGTCTGGACAACTCCACGACGACATTGGACCGGGCGCTCTATTTCGTGTGCAGGCAAACGGACCGGGATCGCCTGCCCATTCGCCGGTTCAGGAACTGGTTGATCTCGTTGGGCTTGTAGCATCTCCGGACGATGCCTGCTTCAACCGGCAAAAATCGGATGCAAGGCACTTACCGCGTACTTGTCACCGTCTTGCATTTTAACCGATCCGCCACAATCAGACGGGGCTCGCTTCGCCCCTTGCAAGTCCCTGACCCAACACTCTCCCCCCCGGGCATGCCGCCACAAGATCCAAGGCGCGGATTTCAAGCCGGGGATAAACTGGCTTCTTCAGCAACGGGACCGACACTTCATGTCGCAACCGTCCTCGCCTCCGTCGGTTCGATCCACTCAGTTGCTTTTGCTCGAAACGGGAGCCTCGAAAGCTAGATCCGGAACGAAAGCCCGGTTTGTTTTTCGGCGAGCGTATCGATGTGCAAATCCAGAACCTTGTGATCGTCTTCCGCCGAGGTTTGAAAGCTCCGCCGGTTCGTATCCTTCACGATCAGAAACGCGGCAGCCCAGATGCCGACCAGGAAGCCTGTCTTGTCCCGAAGTTCCAACCTGTGACCGATGAGGTCGCTGCCGTCGAAGCCTTCGTTGTCCTTGCTGGCGCAGACTTCAAGGCAAATCAGCTTGTTGCTGTAAAAGCGCCACGACACCTTGTGAAGGATACAGTCCTTGATCTGCTGGTCGGTATCCCAGACGAATTCGTACCAGGTGACCGGGCCGTCCTTCGTTTCCACGGCTCCAGTGTTGAAGGTTGAGGATTCAGTCTGCTGATGCGTGGAGAAGTCGAGAGTGGCCGATGGACGCGACAGCGGTATCCAGGCCGTCCCGGCATCCCCGGTTACCGCCTTCTGCAGCGCCACGAACCGCTCTTTGGCCTCGTCGGTGACACCGAACTTCTCGAGAACAGGCTTTGCAAAAACCGAAGCAATATGAAACACCGTTGCCCCCACAGAACTGATGTGCCTTTGAGTTTCTAGAATTTCAAACACAAAAGACACGACTTTCCTAGTGGACGTTGTCTGTTCCAAACTGCGACCACACCGCGGAAACCGCTCCGGAAAGCTGAGGTCGCGGGCAAAACCGGCATAACCGTTCGTCTGTCAATCGCGCCCCTTGTTGGACACGACGATCATGACCGCGCTCGGGCCAACATCACGGGTGAGTTGATCGGCCATCGTACCGGTCAGTTGATCCAGTTCATCCGCAGTCACGGCACGGTTCGGATTGTAGTAGACCACCGTATCCAGCTTGCGCCCAAGGCGAACCACGGCAAGATCGACAATCTCACCGCCTTCATCCGCAACCGCGCGCCGCAGCGCGTGCCACACCGCCAGTTGGTCTGCAGGCGAAGCCGGAGCACCCGCAAGCTGTGCCATGCCCTTCCTGAAGGCCCGGAAGTAACTGAGGATGGCGATGCTGCACAGGATCAGCACCATGACGGAATCCATCACCGGCGCAATCGGCTCAAGCAACGTGTCTTTCAAATAGGGAGTTGAGAGCAGGCCCGCCCCTGCGAAGACCGTGATGACACTGTCGTACACCGACGCCTGGGCTTCCAGCTTCAGCATGTCGCTTCGCCGTCCGGTGCGTTTCCACGCACTGTGATGGACACCCGCAAGCCAGAAGCAGGCAGCTGCAACGATCACCGTGTAAACCGCCACAGGTTCAAGGCGGATCGCTTCGACGTCTCCACCGAGCACATAATCGCTTATTCCAAGGATCGCTTGCGATATGCCGAAGATCACGAGACCGATGAGCGCCAGGCTCCGGAACGTTGCACAGAGGGCCTCGTCGGCCGCGTAGCCGAATGGCCTCTGCCTGTCCGGACCAAGATGGGCGGTCTGGCTGATGCGCATGGCAAAGACAGCCGAGATGTAACCGATCAAAGAGAACAGACCGTCTATGAGAAGCGCTTGAGAATTTGACAGCCAGGCCGCAACCGCCCCTGCAAGCCCCATTCCGAGATTGGCCCACCTGGTCAGGTTCATGGCCCTTTTCTCAAGCACCATGTGGGTTACATGGGCGGTGTCTGGCGTTTTCTCCTGCATCAACGCGTCCTGACCGGGCAGGAAGCCTGCTTGCCGCGCTTTTCCTTGCAGCTCATCGCCGTTTGCTGAAACAATGATGCGAACTTCAAATTCACCGCACTAGATCGGATACCGCAAGAGCGCCGCCAGCGGCGTAGATCCCGGCAGGTCGTTCTGCCGGACACTCAGTACGTCGCCACCCGTCTGGATCACGCGGGATGCGATCTCCGAGAGGACATCGTAGGTGTCAGGTCCTGCCGAGTCGCTGAAGGCAACCTCGCCTGTAACCGCATCGATCGTTCCCGGAACAGCCGTTTCCATGTTGACCAGAAGCGTGTCTACGGCACCGAATGTTCCCAGTCGACCGGCTTCGCTCACGCTGTCGCTGGCACGCCTGTCGTTGACACGGGCAGCGTATGTTTCCCGGACGCTTTTCAGCTGGTCTTCGTAGTGGGCGTCGATGAGCTGTCGCGAGGCAGACGCAATGTCAGCGTCGGAGCTCTCTTCGGAAGCGCCCTCGGGCTGGCCGTGCAGCACGTTATCGTAACTGCAGACGGACAGAAATATCGAGCGCATCGGTTTGTGGGCAACCAGGACCAGGGGAATGTCCCGGCCCGCCAAAAGCGGCCGCAAGGCCGCATCGACACGCCTCGAATAGGCCAGAAGATGGACCTTCTGCCCCTCGCTCCCCTGCAGACGTCCCTTGGGTGCGCGTCCGAGAATGCTGCTTTTTCCGGCGACGCTCGCGGCATCGTCCGGCATGCCCGAAACCTTGATCTCACCGGCCGGTCGGTCTCCGTTGATCTCAATGACACGGACATCATTTTGACCGAGCACGAGCGCAACGGCGTTGTGTGGGAACGCGACGGCGCGCAGAAGCGGCGTCAGGTGAAATCGGTCCGAAATTTCAATTGTGTCGTTCAGGTGATTGGGCAGCCGGTAGGTGCGAACGCTTTCCGGGGTCGCAAAGACGACCAGGCTTTCGTACTGGCGTCCCCAGAAGTCGTCATCCTCAACAATGTCGGCGAGATTTGCCTCAAGGTCCGAGATCTCCGATTTCGTCAATCGGCCATCGCTGACCTCCTGAACGGCCTCGTGCGCCAGGTTGGAAAATTTGGTGCGGTCCTGCTGGGCGTCCTGCGTCACGGGTGTCGTCCGGAGCGTGAAGCTTACGGAAACCGGATTGCGCTTGCGCGCGAGTTTCTTGATGTCGGAATAGGTCGGGATGTCGACGTAGTGCAAGGTATCCTCCACCGATAGGAAGCTGCAGACGATCCGACGCTAACCCTGGGAGAGCAAACGCGCAATCACAGAGTGTGGGTTCGTTGGCATGTCGGCATGTGCTTGACCGCTGCAGCAGCGTTCAACTGCCATCTACGCTTGTGCTGTCGGCAACGGCATCCGGTCTACATTTTCAATTTCCTGGCGGACAAGCATCTCCATGAGCTCGGCGCGTTGCCGCGCATGCGCCGGGTTGTCCCACAGATTGCGGAGCTCACCGGGGTCTTCACGCAGATGGTAGAGTTCTCCCCAGGCGATCCCCTCGAACATCGACAGACGCCAATCCGCGGTTCGCAGTGTGTGTATGCGCGGTGCGCGCCCAAGCCCGCGGTTGGTCTTTTGATGGTCGTACTGGATGAACGCGGCCTCGCGACCGCCCGACAGCAGCGAACGCCCCTGCATACCGATCGCAGGTTCGACGCAGGCCCGCTCAAGTATGGTTGTCCCGATATCATGGGTCTGACCGATTTCACCGGTCCGCCCGCCTCCGTCAGCCTCGGGGTCCGACCAGATGAATGGAACCCGCGTCAGCTCTTCGTAAGCTGCAGGTCCCTTGAACAGCATCTTGTGGTCGCCGAGATGGTCGCCGTGGTCAGTCGTGAAAATCGTCACGGCATCGCTCGCGCCGGCCTGCGTGCGGACCCGCCCGATGGCATCGTCGATCATCGAGATCATGCCGCAGGTCAGTGCACCGGCCTCCCTCACCTCTTGGGCATAGACACCCAGAACCGCGTACGAACCCGGATTTGCCCGTCCGGCTTCCCGGTCTTCAAGCACACTTGCCACGTGAGCGGGCGGATCCCAGTCGTTCGTCCCGAAAACTGCAGGAAGCGCCATGTCCGCAGGATTGTACATGTCCCAGTAGCGTCCAGGCGGGTTGAACGGATGATGCGGGTCCGGAAAAGACACCATCAGGAAGTACGGCTGATCGTCATCTGCGTTTTCTGCAAGCCAGGCCGAAGCACGTTCGGCAATATAGCTTGTGGAGTAAAGCTCCTCGGGAAGAGCCGTGCGAATGGCTTGCGGGCAGACATAGTCATGCGGCAACTGGTTTTGAGCGCCAAGCAAGCGGTCGACATCCGGGTCGCGCGCCAGAACCCATTCCCGGTAGTTGCCGCCGCAGCCATCACCATGCCGGGTGACCAGTTCCACATGGTCGAAACCGTAAAACGGCACCGGCGTATTGTATGCAATCCGGGCCGGATCTTCGGCAAGATAAGTCTCGAGGTCGTGGCGGACCGCCTGCGACAGCTCGCCCGATGCGCGGTGGAACCCGGTTCGGGTTTGGGGTGCGTCGAGCATGGGCGGTTTGCCGGAAAAGGTCTGCAAGTGGCTCTTGCCAATGAGCGCCGTCTTGTATCCCGCATCACGCAGGAGGTCGACGAAGGTGACATTTCGCTTGTCGAGCGGGATGCCGTTAGCGCGCACTCCGTGGCTGGAAGGCATCCGGCAGGTCATGAAGCTCGCTCGGTTCGGCATGCAGACCGGGCTCGCGACGTAAAACCTGTCCCAGATTGTTCCGCTGGCGGCCATCGCATCGATGTTCGGGGTCTTCAGTACCGGGTGACCGCTGCAGCCCAGGAAATCGGCCCTGTGCTGATCGGTCATGAACAGGATGAAGTTAGGCCGTTTTGGCATGACCGCCAGTCCTGTTGTGCAAGACCAGCAGCAAGGCGGTCGCACCCGCCGCGCCGATCCAGATGAGATCGGATTTCATCATCAGCATCAATGCCAGGGCAAGCCGCAAGGCGACCTCCCAGGCAGGCAGCGCACGTTTATCGAAGGCCGCAAGCGCGGATGACAGCAGATAGAGCGCAACCAGCAGCCGGCCCAGCAGAAGCAGCATCGCGCCGAGATGAACCTCCGCGTCATAGCCGGACAGGAAGGCATTACCGCCGCTCGCCTGCGGGTCGAGACGTGCTTCGGGGATCAGGAGCAGTTCCGGGTAGAAAGCGAAGATAAACGGCACGACGAACATCACGATCCCGGAACGCACCGCCGAGAATGACGTCGCCACGGGTTCCGCCTTGGTGATCGTGGCGGCTGCAAATGCGGCCAGGGCAACGGGAGGCGTTATGGCGCTGGCAACGGCAAAATAGAAGATGAACATGTGCGAGGTGAACAGCGACAGCCCGAGACCTGCGAGCACCGGTCCCATCAACAGGGCTGCGTTGATATAGGCCGGAACGGCGGGCATGCCCATGCCCAGAAGTACCGCAAGGAACATGGTCAGCAACAATGCGACAAACTGGAAGTAGGCCGATCCGCTGCCGCCCAGATCAAGACTGTTCAGCCAGGCAAGGACATCAAGCGACAAGAACACCGGCAGGCCCGTAAAGGAGAGGCAGAAATCAATGATCGAGACCGCGAGAAACATCAGGTAGAGGGTCGAGATCAGGATGCCGGCATTCGATAGCGCATCGACGATCTTTCTGGGCCGCGCGCGAACTTCCGGGTCCAGGAACAGCAATCCGAGCAACAGCATGACTGCCCACCATCCGGCTGCCCCGGCAGAACCCGCAGAGTTCTGGATCGTCTGCTGGAACCAGCTCAGGCTCTGTATCTGGCAGCCTGCCTCGGTAAAGACGCGCTCCGCGCCCAGAAGACCGCCGAAAAGTCCGCAGCCAACGGCGTCTTTCGGGGTCAGCAACAACATGAGGATCAGCAAGATCGGGCCGAAAATCATCACCAGATTCAGGTAATCCTGGCGGTCCAGTGTCATCTCCTCGGTGATCTTGCCGATCGCCGTGATGTTCTGCTTTCTGGACTGGAAGACGGCAGACAGGAACAGGCAATAGAAATAGGCCAATGCCGGGATGATCGCGGCAATGATGACACTTGAATACGGGATTGCGGTGAGCGACGCCAGAATGAAGGCTGCGACGCCCATGACAGGGGGCATGATCGAACCACCCGACGAAGCAGCCGCTTCCACGCCACCTGCGAACACCTTGCTGAAGCCGCGTTTCAGCATCATCGGGATGGTCAGGACACCGGTCGACAGCACGTTGACAATCGGTCCCCCCGAAATCGTCCCGAACATGGCCGACGATACGATCGCCGCATGCGCGGGCCCGCCACGCAGATGCCGGGTCCAGCGGAACGCCAGCTTGATGAGCGACCTGCCGCCGGCTGAACTTCCGAACAGTGCACCGAGAACGAGATAAGGAAAGATCGTGTTCAGGACGATATCCATAAACCGCCCGAGCAGGCCGGATGAGTTGTTGACCAGGACATCGTGCACACGCGGCCGGCCGTCGGACAGGAGGCGCGGTTCACCGGCCAGCTTGGTGACGAAATACTTGTTGATGTCGTCCGCACCATAGACGTACCAAACCAGAACAGAGAGGATCGTGTAGGCCGAGACCAGGATCGCGACGATCACGAGCGGCAGTCCCCAGACCTTCACGTTGTAGGAAAGGAAAACGACGATCGCCAGGCCCACGATCAGCACGAGCCAGCCGCCGGTCGTGTTCACGCATTGCGGGTCTTCAACGGTGGTCGGAGCCGGAAGGCCGAGACTTTCGCTGAAGGCGGCCGCCGCTGCCAGGCTCTCTTCGATCAACCGCGCCCGGTCACCGGTTATGCGATCGACGAGACACACGGATTCGATCTCGATCAAGTAGGTGAGCGAAACCGTGAACGCCATCACAATGAGCGCGAGATCGAGATAGAGGCCGAACCGGCGCTTGATCACGCTCTTGTCGCGCCAGTCACGCCAAAGGGAATGCTTCAGCACGACGATCAGCATCATCAGCGCGAAAAAGAACGGATAGAACCACTCGAATGGAAACTTGCGGAGCTTTGCGGCGTCGTTCCCCGAAAGACCCGCAATCAGGGCATCGTAGCCCGGTATGCCGGGTGTGGAATTGACCAGCCCGACAAGAACCATTGTTACCGAGAGAACATAAAGCAGCTGAAGAGAAAAACTGCGACGATCCTGTGAACCGTTTGAACCGACCACCATGTTGCGTGTCACCCGCCAGACGCCGGGCGGGCGCCCCACGCGCCCGGCCGGTGGATTTGGACCTTATTTGGCACATTCAGGAAGGGTGTAACCGGCTTCCTCCCAGGCAGCGATCGCTCCCGGATGGTATTTCAGCGGGTTCGGACCGCACATGTCCGTAATTTCGATGGCTGTCTCCCCGTGCCAGGTGACAGGCATGAACGGCGCTTTGGCGTGGTAGATCGACTCGATGTTTTCAATCGCCGCCGCGGTCAGCGATTTGGCAAGCTCGAAATCCATGCTCTTGTTCACGATGTCCGCACCGACGGTGCCCGGCCCCCGGAATGTGTCGTCTTCGGAGACAATCGTGACCCCTTCGCCATAGCCCATGTCGGCGACAGGCATGGAGAACTTCACGGTACCGGGCAGCTTCGCCACGTTCTCGAACGGTTCGCTGTCATAAACCTCTTTCGAGACGGAATAGATCGTCATGTTGCCGGACGCCAGGCTTGCCGAAACGCGTGGGTCCGGGAACGACATCGGGAGAACAAAGGCATCGGCAGAGCCGTCCTGCATCGTCTTGACCGCCTGCCCCCAGTTCACCTGTACGCCTGTATAGCCAGACCCTTCCTCAAGACCGGTGTTGGTCTTGATGAGAAGCCTCGCGTTGGTCAACGCAGCGCCACGCGGCGGCCCGTTGAAGATGGTCTTTCCTTCAAGGCCGTTCCAACCACTGATTTTCGAACTGTCGAAGGCCATGAGCCCCTGGACCGAGATCCGGTAGGTGTAAAGAACGGCGAGCTGGTCTGCGAGTTCCGCACCTTTTTCGGCACCGAGCCCGGCATAGGGACCAACGCCTTTCGACAACAGGAACGGCAGAATGAAGGGTGCAGCGGCGATGTCGGTCTTGCCCTCGGCGACATTCTGAACCGAGTTTGTGAGCGTCTGGCCCGAGGTGACCTGTATATCCGCCACCCCGGCTTTTGCGGCCGCCTCTGATAGAGAGATGATGGAAATTCCCGGCGTTGTGTTCGGCGCAGCTGTCTCGGCGGACAGGATGGTTTGAGCTTGTGCACCGGCCGTCAGGCATAGCACCGCCGCAAGGCTTCCCAAGACATTTCGAGACATCGTTTTCCTCCCTGATCGATGTTTCCTTTGCCCCCGATGTTTCGTCCAACCCTCCCAAGCGGCGCGAAACAAGGCTTCAAAAATATCGACATTTTTTCTATTTTGATAGTAATAGAGGTATTATGGAGAGTTTCAATGCCTGAATTTTTGCTTTTTGTCGCCCCGAACACCTGCGCCCGCGTCCCGACGATCGCGCTTGAGGAAATCGGTGTGCCATTCGAGACGGAACTGGTGCGCACCGCCGCCAACCAGCAGAACTCGCCGGAATTCCTCAAATTAAATCCGAAAGGCAAGGTGCCGACCCTGCTTGTCGACGGAGTTCCGCTCACAGAAAACGTGGCGATACTCAACTGGCTGAATGCCCGGTACCCGGAAGCAAACCTGCTACCGGACACCACGAACGCGTTCGAAAACGCACAGCAGATTGCGGACCTGTCGTTCTTTTCCGCCACGGTTCACCCCATCGTCACCCGGGTGGCAATGCCGCTCAAATTCATCGAAGACAAGGCCTTGTCATTCGAGATCGTGCGTCCGGTCGGCATCGAGGCAATGAACAAGATCATGAACATGATTGAGGCGCGCCTCGCCGATGGCCCCTGGTGGTACGGCGACACCTGGTCAGCCGTGGACGGGTATCTCTACTGGGTCTGGGGGCGGATCACCGGCGTCGGTTACCCGACCGGCAACTACCCCAACATCCGGCGGCACTTCGACCTCAACAACGAACGTCCGGCCGTTCAGCGTGCAATGGCGCGAGAAGCAAAGAACGTTGAGGTTCTCAAGTCAGAGGGACTTTACATGGCACCGCGCTAGCCACTGTGGCGCGCCGGATCGTCAGCAGCGCGAGGCTTTCGCGAAACCGGTCCCGAAAGGCCCCTGGATACAATGTTCTTATGGAGATGATGGTCATCAGATGAACGTACTTTGGATCATGGCGGATCAGCTGCGCTGGGACTACCTGAGCTGCTACGGCGCAACGCACATTCACACACCTAATCTCGATCGCCTGGCAGCAAAGGGCGTCCGGTTCAATCGTGCCTACGTCCAGTCGCCGATTTGCGGACCCAGCCGGATGAGCTTCTACACCGGCCGTTACGTGCGCAGTCACGGAGCCACCTGGAACGGCTTTCCGCTTCGTGTCGGAGAACCGACCCTCGGCGATCACCTGCGCGAGATTGGCGTCGCCAGCACCCTGGTAGGCAAGACCCACATGCGCGCCGACGAGGAAGGAATGAAGCGCCTCGGGATCGATCCGGAAAGCACGATTGGCGCCTTGGTCAGCGAGTGCGGTTTTGACGTTTTCGTTCGCGATGACGGCACAAACGCGGCAACCGACAAGAACCGTCACGCCGAGGACTATGAAGAATACCTGCGCGAACACAACATGGGCGGCGATACGCCCTGGGAAGAATGGGCGAATACGGCGATCGGACCGGACGGGGAACTCAAGTCCGGCTGGCTTCTGGAAACGGCCCCCCTTCCCGCCCGCGTTCCCAGGGAACATTCCGAAACCGCCTGGCTGACGACCCGCGGCATCGAATTCATGGAGACGCAGGGAGACGATCCCTGGCTCTGCCATCTGAGCTACATCAAGCCCCACTGGCCCTATCTCGCCCCGGCTCCTTACAACGACATGTATTCGGCAAGCGACCTCCCTCCGGTCAATCGCAGGGATGGCGAACACACCCACCCGCTCATGAAAGCCTGGAGCGAGACCCGGATATGCCGGAGTTTTTCGCGGAGCAATGTCAGGGACATCGTCGCACCGGTCTACATGGGCCTGATCAAGGAACTCGATGACAATATGGGAAGGTTGTTCGACTACCTTGAACACAGTGGAAGAATGCAGGACACGATGGTCGTGTTCTGTTCGGACCACGGCGACAACATGGGCGATCACTGGCTTGGAGAGAAGGACCTGTTTTACGATTGCTCTGCGCGTATTCCACTGATCGTCTATGACCCCCGGCGAGAGGCTGACGGAATGCGCGGAACCTCGTCGGATGCCCTTGTCGAGGGCATCGATCTCGCGCCGACATTTCAACAGTTCCTTGGCGGGCCGGCAAAACCGCATGTTTTCGAAGGGCGCTCACTCGAACCGCTGCTTCACGGCAAGTCAGCTGACTGGCGCGATCACTGCATCTCCGAATACGACTACGCCACACGCGATGCCCGCCGTGCCGTCGGTGTGGACCAGAGCGATGCCCGGCTCGTGATGGTCTTCGATGGACGCTGGAAGTACATCCATGTCGAGAACATGCGCCCGATGCTGTTTGATCTGGAAACGGATCCGGACGAACTCAACGATCTCGGAGACAATCCCGGCTACATCGAGCAGATCGAGCGGCTGAAAGCACTTCATTTCACCTGGGCCCGCCGACATCACTCCCGCATCACCCGCACGCCCGAAATAATTGAAAAAATGACTGACACGCGCGAGCCGGAAGGCATCTACATCGCCTATTGGGACCCGGCGGAACTCGAGGCCGACGGGCTGAAAATGCCGCCGCACATCAAGAGCAGCTAGTGGGTCCGAATCCCCACGCTTAAAGCACGCTTTTCAGCTGGGACGCGACTGCCCCCGTTTTTTCCAGATCGTCGCCACCTACAAAGATGTAGCGGAAAGACCCGTCCTCCCAGGCGGTTGTCGCAAGGCCGTGAAGCATCTCCGATGATGGATCGCTGGCTTCGCCGCGCGGGCCGGCCGTCGTGACGCAAAGCGCGAAAGGTGTTCCTTCGGCATCCTGATAGACGATCTGGATCAGCGGTGCGTCGTCGAGACCGAGGACCTGAACGCGCGCAAGTCTGAGCAAGGACGGCGCATCAAGCGGCGCCTGTTCAAGCGGCCGGCCGAGCTTTTTGCTGGCTACTTCGAGCTGACGTTCCAGGACATCGGCGCTCGCAATGGTCAGTCTCACGGTGTCTGCGACATAAAGCGACTGGTACTGCGCAACCCTGCCGCGCCAGTCATCCGCAGACGGCATGCCAAGCCACATGGCGCCGCCGCCAAGCACGGCCCCGAGAACCAGCACCGCAGCCAGTTTCGTCCATTGCGTGTGGTTTCTGCCGCGCTTTTCTCCGTCAGGCACAACGCGTTCAAGATCGGCCAGAACCCGTCTGCCGGGCAGTCCTTTCATGGCACCGCGCACGGGCGCGGCAATCGGGTCGAGCGTCATCACACGGTGTTCCAGTTCGCGGTCCACGCGCATGGTCTGTTCGATCTGTTCCGCGCGCCGCGGGTCCATGTCACCGCTCAGAAAGTCAAGAAGCTCCTGATCTGAGTAGGTCATGTCTTCTCCTTTCTGTTTCCGCCGGCCGGACGTTCGGCAAAGTCCCGCAAAACCTTTCGTGCCGCGTGAAGACGGCTCATGATTGTCCCGATCGGCACGTCCAGGATGACCGCCGCCTCGGAATAGGTGAATTGTTGCACGAAGACGAGTTCCACCACGCTGCGCTGAGCATCCGGCAGCGACATCACTCGAGCAATGACCTCCCGCGCAAACAGGTTTGTCTCGATCTCAGGCGCGATATCCGCAATCTGGTCGATGTCTACCGTTGCAAATGCTTTGTCCTGCCTGCGCGCACGGCTCCTCAACTCGTTCAGCCAGATCGACCGGCAGATCCGAAGGCACCAGCCTTCGAAACTGCCTGTTTCCTGAAACTGATCGGCTTTTTCAACCGCGCGCAGGCAGGTGGATTGCGCGAGATCATTTGTCATCTCAATGTCACCCGTCAGGCTGAGCGCAAACCGCCAGATTGACGGCAACGCTTTTGGCAGCATGTCCCTGACCGAGCGAGATTTCATGGCAGACTCCAGCCGGCCGGCGGCTGGAACACCGCCGGCAGCCAACAAAACCTATTCGACCGTAATGGTGATCACGTCGGAATAGATCGGCGGATCGTGCGGGACATGGTTGAGGTCACCGAGAACCAGCTGGAGCGTGTGTTCGCCCGGGCTGAGTTCAAGCACGGTCTCTGTCTGCCCGCCACCGTAATGCTTGTGGTTGTCGTCGGCCGGAACGTTGTAGATGAACTCGTCCTCACCATCCTCTCCCTGGCCGATCGGCGCACGGTTGAGCAGAAGATGGTGATGACCTGTGTTTTCCTTTTCAATACCTGCCGGCGCAACACCCATTCCGGACAGACCGAAGACGACCGTTACCGGCCCGTTGACCTTGTCCCCATCCTTCAGATTGACGAAATAGACCTTGGCATCCGGATTGGCCGGCGTTTCACCGGCAATGGCCTGCGATCCGAAAAGGCCAAGGGCCACAACAACAGGTGCAACAATGAATTTCATGACATTTCTCCTCCCGATCAAGTCTCCGTATGCCCTATAGACACCATAAGACCGGATTTATTCATCCCAGGAGTATTTTTTTGAGCAATGTCCGGAACACCCCGGAATTCCGTCAAGCCAATGTCCACCGGAAACGGGCCTCTCAGTAAAACGTCGCCCCTCCAGACCTCAGTGACAAGAGCAACGCCCGTTCGGGCCATGTTTCACGCCCACCCCTTGACCGGATTTCAGCCAATTGATCTCGCGCCGCTGCAATATCCCCTTTTTCCGCGAGACCCATTCCGAGATAAGAGCGTGCCGAGAGATTGTCCGGATCGGCGGAAAGTGCGCTTTCATAAAAGGCAAGCGCCACGTCCCAGTTCCCTGATTTGCGCGCAAGAAAGCCTCGATAGGTCAGGACGCGTGTGTTCGTCTGGTCGGTGATTGCATTGAGCGCAAGCGCGGCGGCATGGAGCCTGCCGGCATAGGCAAGTTCCCGCGCAGCGCGGAAACGATCCGGATCGCCGAAGACCCGCGACTCCAGCTTCACGCACTTCTTCGACTTGTCGTCCCAGGCTTCGCCATCTGCGCATTGCTTCGAGGTTGGCGTCGGCTCCGGCGGTTTTGTGTTCCAGTCATCGGGATCGACCGCACCTGCCAAGTTGATTATCGCGCCGTAGATCGCGAAGGCGAGCGAAAGTTTTATCAAGCTAAATTTCATTGATGCGACCAGCCGAATGCGTTTTCCCCGCGCGAGTGTCTGTCTCCGCCCTGCGCAAGTCAATTGTCCGGTTGGCCGTACACGCTCTCATCAGGTGCAGGCGCTGCCACCTCACAGGCTTTCGATAACCACAGCAATGCCCTGCCCGCCGCCAATGCACATGGTCGCTGCACCGAGCGTCTTGCCTGTCCGGCCAAGTTCATAGACCAGCTTGGTCATCAGGATCGCCCCTGTTGCGCCGATCGGATGCCCGAGGGCAACCGCGCCGCCATTCGGATTCACCTTTTCGGACGGAAGACCAAGGAGGTCGTTGACCGCGCAGGCCTGTGCAGCAAAGGCTTCGTTCGATTCAACCACGTCCAGATCATCTGCGCTCACCCCGGCGCGTTTCATGGCAATCTGCATGGCCGGCACCGGACCGATGCCCATGACCGCCGGATCAACACCGGCGACACCATACGAGCGGATTCGCGCAAGTGGCTTCAGACCAAGCTCGGACGCCTTGTCAGCCGACGCAAGAATGATCGCGGCCGCCCCGTCATTCAAACCGGACGCGTTGCCCGCCGTTACCATTCCGTCCTTCTTGAACACCGGACGCAGTCCTGACATGTCGTCCAGCTTCGCTTCGCGCCGGACATGTTCATCCGTATCGAAGACGCGCTCCTTGCCGCGACGCCCGACCGCAAGCGGAACGATCTGGTCCCTAAAGTGGCCGTCCTGAATGGCCGCGCTCGCGCGGCGATGGCTTTCAACCGCAAACTCGTCCTGTCTTTCACGGGATATGTCGTAACGCTCGGCGACATTTTCCGCAGTCACACCCATATGGCCTATTCCGAACGGGTCGTGCAGCGCGCCGATCATCATGTCGACGATCCCCGTATCGCCCATCTTCTGTCCCCAGCGCGCGCCCGGCAGCTGATACCCCGCACGGCTCATGTTTTCGGCCCCGCCCACGAGTGCCGTCTCGCCATCGCCCATGGAGATCGCCTGAACGGCCGAGACGACCGCTTGCAATCCGCTGCCACAAAGCCTGTTCATCGTCAGAGCTGGTGCATGATCCGGCACCCCCGCCTGACGCGAGGCAACACGGGACAGATACATATCGCGCGGCTCGGTGTGGATGACGTTGCCGAAGAAAGCCTGCTCGATCTGATCCGCCTGAATTCCGGCCCGTTCGATCGCAGCCTTTGCCGCCGTCGTCGCAAGATCACAGGGTGGTGTGTCCTTCAGCGCTCCGCCGAAACTGCCGACGGCCGTACGCGCAGCACTTGCAATCACGATCTCTTTCATTGGTCAGTTCCTTTGTGTCTGGGCCGATTCAATAACCGGTGTTGCCGGTTCGGATCTGGTGGCATCCAACAGCTTGCCGCGAACAGAACACCGAGGCAATTCCGCCAAAAGGTCATCCCGGGGAGAAACACTGTCACATTTTGAGGAGAACGGACCCTGATCGGGTTCCAGCCGCGATCATGTCATGCGCTGCCGCACAGTCTTCGAGCGGCAGAACGTCGGATATCTGAAAGTTCAGTGCGTTTCGATCAAGCAGGTCCGTGAGATTGGAGAGAGTTGTGGCGCGTTCGGAGGCAGACAGGATGTAGACCAGAACCAGGTCGATTGTCACAGCCTTGAACATCAAGGGATAAAACGGCAGCACCGGCGTCATGTCCTTCGCCGACCCAAAGGCTGCGATCGTACCGCGTTCGGAAATGATCCGGGTGTTCGTCTCGACGTTCTTGCCAAATTCGACTTCGACGATCCGGTCGACGGTCCGGCCACCGGTTGTCTCAAGAATGCGGTCTGCCAGGTGTTCGTCGGTGTAGTCGAACACCTCTTCGGCTCCGGCGCCTTTCGCGGTCGCGATCGCCTCGTCTCCGCGCGCCGTTGAAAGCACCCGGGCTCCCGAGGCCGCGGCGACCTGTATGGCGAGGCGCCCAACGGTGCCCGCACCACCGCTGACCAGCACGGTTTGTCCATCAACCTGACCGCCGCCAAGCACGGCATGACAGGCGGTAAGACCGGGAATGCCGAGAACAGCCCCTTCTTCGAAAGAAACGTGATCAGGCATTGCAACTGCCTGCTCAGCAGGCAAGACGATATACTCTGCTGCCGTCCCGAAGGCGCGTTGCCACTGGCCGTTCCAGATCCAGACACGTTCCCCGATCCGGCTTGACGGCACACCGTCGCCCACGGCCTCGATTACACCTGCACCATCGCTGTGCGGAATGATTTTCGGAAAAGGCGGTTCCGTTACGCCGGGGCGTCCGCCCGCCCTCGCGCGGATGTCCGACGGATTGACGCCGGACATGTGGAGCCGGACCAGCACTTCGCCTGGAGCCGCCGCCGGAGGCGCAATGTCTTCTAGGGTCAGGACGTCTGCTGCCGGCCCGAACCGGCCGTAGGTGATCGCGCGCATGATTTGTCTCCCGGACAGGCAAGATTCTTTAAGATCCATTTGTGCGATGCCAGAACACGATCGGGCAAGACAAAAGACAAATGCGGGCAGCGCGCACCAAACGTAAAAAGCAGGCCCACCGTTGCTGCCGGTGAACCTGCTCGGGACTGATAAGGGATCAGGCTTTGAAAACGGGCCGTATCCGACCCGCATAAAGCTTAGTGACAGTCAGGACGCTGGCCCGGCAGCAAAACCTTGTCGATCACGTGAATGACGCCGTTGTCCGCCTTGATGTCGGCAATGATGACGTTGGCGGTGGAGCCGGTACCGTCGGCAATGTCCACGCCGCTGTTCGAGCGCGTGATACAGGTGCGCTCACTGGTCAGGAGCGGCTTGAAGTAGTTGGAACCGACCGGAATCTTGTTGGAGGTCAGTTCACGATCGTCGACATGATACAGAAGCACGTTGGTGAGCTGATCCTTGTTTTCCGGCTTCAGCAGCGTCTCAACGGTTCCTTCCGGCAATGCGGCGAACGCGTCATTTACTGGAGCAAATACAGTGAAAGGACCCGGCCCTTGAAGTGCATCGGCTAGTCCCGCGGCTTGAACAGCAGCAACCAAGGTGGTGAAACGCTCATCACCTGCTGCGATATCCACGATTGTATTTGCGTTTGCCTGGCCGGCAAAAAGACACACTGCTCCCGCAAGGGCCATGAGGCTCTTTTTCATGACAACTACTCCTGGTGTTGATTGAATTACAGGGACATTACGCCGCATTGACTGGAGCAGATCTTACGGATTTGGAAAAAATCGATATTTATTATTGCCGCGAGAGCCAAGCCGACTGAAATTGCTGCCGGATTGAATGAAATGTGTTTCACCAATCAATCGGTTTGCGGTCGCGGAAGAAGCCGCCGGTCGGTCCGTCTGCATCAAGTGTCGCGAGCCAGATGGCCGTATCGGCTCCCTCTTCCGGGGATTTTGCAGCCGATGCTCCACCCATGCGCGTGCGTACCCAGCCAGGACACATTGCATTCACCTTGACGGTGTCGGGCAACGTTCTGGCCGATGCCAGGGTCAGCGCGTTCAGGGCCGCCTTGGCAACACCGTAGGCGGCCGGACCTGAGACACCATCCGAGAATGCACCCCAACCGGACGAAACATTGACGATCCTGCCGTAACGATTGTGCACCATTGCCGGGACGAGCAAATGCATCAGCCTGTAGGGTCCATGCACCATGACGGACATCGATCGCTCAAAGTCCTTCGGATCATCAAGCAACCGGCCCGCCCCCAGAACGCCGGCGTTGTTCACAAGAATGTCGACGGTGCCGATCGCCTCGACAGCGTGATTGATGCTCCTCTGGTCCGAAACGTCAAGCTCAACAGCGCTTGCGTTCATATCGTGTGCGATTTGATTTCCCGCCGCCAGATCGCGCACGCCCAAAATGATATCGCACCCCTTCGCCGCCAGTCCTTTTGCGATCGCAAGTCCGATGCCGCGGTTGGCACCGGTGACAAGTGCACGCCTTCCCGTCATTGCGCCAACCTTTCCGGCACAGGTGCTAACTCGTACTGAGACCAGAAAAACGTGTTTGCCGCGTCCTGATCGGCACTCAGATTTGTGGCTTCGACAATCTTGCCGTTCTCGATCCGGTAAACGAGTGCCCAGGTGGTATCGACATTCGGCTTGCCTTCCGCGTTGGACCAGCCCCTGTGAATATCGACAACGTGGGTCTCATCTGCCCCGAAATAGATCGGCTCGGCCTTGAAGCCAGCAACCCCCAACTGGGAAAAAAAGGCGAGAACCTCGTCACGGCCATGCCTGGTCCCGGACAGGGGATGACGGCCTGGAATGTGCCATGCCACGTTCTCGTCCATGACCGCGGCGATCCCTTCAAGGTCCCCTGCCCCATAGGCCTGGAAGAAGTCCTGAACCACCTTGATGTTGCCTTCCGGCGACGCCGCCATGCTCTGACCCCCGGCAAAAAGCGCGCCGGCAAATACGGCGCATTGAATGGCTGCTCTCATCTTTCCTCTCCTCTTGATCCCGGAAATCGGCCGAAAGCCGCTTACCTCTGGCACGACCCGGCGGGACGCAAGACAGGTATAAAATGCTGTATTACAGATGATAATTACCTCATTTTTCAGGATACTCATGTATAGAATCGAACAATTGAAGGAAGACAGGATCAACTCCATGCGGCTGCCACTCACGACGCTTGAGGTCTTTACGGCGATTGCAAACCACGGATCTCTGAAAAATGCGGCTCGCGCCCTTGGCCTGAAACCTTCAACGGTCAGTCATCAGTTGAAGAACCTGGAAGAAAGGATCGGGACAGCACTTTTTGTCAGGACAACACGCACCATCAACCTGACCGAGGCCGGCCGTGCTCTTTTACGCGGCACCTCGCCGGCATTCGAACAGATCGCGGAAGCCGTGGAGAGCGCGCGCACCACCGGCCATGCGGCAAGGGGCAGTTTGAAACTCGCGCTGCCCGAATACGCTTACGATCTCGTTGTCGCAGCCATGCTGCCCTCGTTCCGAAACGCCTACCCGGAAATACAGATCGAATTGTCTCTCACGGATGCGTTTGAAGACATTCTGGACACCGGACTGCATGCCGGAATACGGCTGGGCGATTTGATCGCGCAGGATATGATCGCAATCAGATTGACCGATCCCCTGCAGCTGGCAGTCGCCGGTTCGCCAGTATATTTGGAAAAGGCTGGGACCCCGGTAGCGCCGGAAGATCTGCTGGCACACGAATGCATCCGATACAGGTTTCACAGTTCCGGCGAGTTCGCGCCGTGGAAAGTCGACGGACCGGCTGGACAGTCTGACGTTGCGGTCACGGGGTCACTGGTCGTGAACTCACTTTCCGTGGCCGTGGACGCAGCGCGGCGCGGCGAAGGCCTGATTTATCTCCTGCAGGATTATATCGCAAAGGATGTTGTCGATGGGCACCTGGTACCTGTTCTTCAGGAGTTCATGCCACACGTGCCCGGCTTCTTTCTCTATTTCCCGCGTGCCTACCGCGAGATGGTGCCGCTGAGACTTTTTGTCGACCACATTCGTCAGCGCGGCAGCAAATGAAAGGCGCGGCTTTCCGCTATCGAAAAACCGCGCCATTGCCGCATTTTCCTGTGTTTAGTTGTTGCAGGGGAAATCCTGCTTCATCGTTTCCATGAGCGCCTCTCCTGCCATCATGGCCTTGCGCCTGGTAAAGTCGCTGTGCACCCAGCGCATGAACGCCCAGCGCACTTCGTCCGGAGTGTTCTGCTCCGGCAGACAGATGTCCTTGCCGTCGCCAACGGCACCGGTCACCTCAAGCGCGTCCACGAAGCCGATGATATACTGTTCGCACTCGATTTCGGCGGCCTGACCCCAACGTGCATCGTTGTCGGCTTCCTGGCACGGAGAAAGGAGCTCTTCGGCCGTGTAGTTCGAGTGGATGAGCAGGACCGACCCGGGGGCCGCTGCTGCGGGTGCCGCCATCAGCGTGGCTGCGAGGAAGGGTATTAGGCTGAAACGCATTGGTTCGCTCCAAGGATAGGCCAAAACGCCCCCCGCGCGTCATGTGCGGGGGGACGCTTGCGCATCATTGCGCGCTCTTCTTGTCGGCAAGGGCATGGACGGCCTGGTCCATGACGTCCTGGTGTTCCTCATTGCTGAGGAAAGCCGGGCTGTTGACCTTGTTCCACAGGTCTTCGTCCGTCATGTTCTGGTGACAGCCCATGCACAGGCCGGTGCGCTCCATCTTCTCGCGCATGTCCTGCGGCAGCGGACCGGTCAGCGGCCAGTGGGACCCGACCGTGACCAACTGCTTGCCGTCCTCCGTCACGATCCGGCTGAGGTCATGATCGAGGCTCGGAACAGCCTGCGACTGCATCTGGGTCTGGTTCGGGATGATTTCACCCGTCGCCGTTTCCAGATCCACCACGAAGCCCTTGTCGTAGCCCTTCATGAAGCGGCCGTCCGAGATGCCGTAACCCAGTGCTTTCGGGTTGTTGTGGCAGCTCTCGCATGTCCGCGCTTCACGGCCGGCAGTATGCGGCTGCACGGCGGCATGATCGAGCCCTTTGGTGCCACCCGCGTCCGGCGTCATCCAGGTTTCGTTATGCGCGACTGTGTTGCCGTCCTTGTCGATGACCGTCGTGATCACCTGACAACCGGGCATCAGCGGGCTGACGCGGCCTTCACCGTTGATGCCGAGGGTCGGCTCTTCCCAACGCAGGTAGGAGCGTGTTTCGGCGACCTTGCCCGGACTGGTCAGACCATTGCTGCCCATGGCGTTGTCGGCGGTCAGGCCATTATCGCCGCGCGAGTTGGCATTGTTGATCCAGTCGACGTCGGTCTTGCCTTCCGAATAGTCCACGGTGATATGGCAGCCGTAGCATTGCGGGGCCCAGTCGGCATGACAGGCATAGCATTCCATGCTCTCCATATGCTTGCCGACACTCATCATTGCAACTTCCGCATTCGGTGACTTCCAGTTTCCGTCAAGCGCGAGCTGGCGCAGGACCGGAACTTCGAAGTCGAGACCGGAAGCCGAGTGCAGGATAACCTGGTCTCCACGGCGAATGACATTGCCAAGCGGGTTGCCCCGTGCGCTGAGAAGATATCCGTCTTCCGGCTCGTAGACTTCCGCCATGTACTGCTCGGCAGTGACGTCGTCGGCCAGGCCGCGAGCGGTGTCGCCAATGTCCGTGGAATGTTCTTCGCCGTAGCCCAGCGGCAGTTCCCAGGGGAACTTGGACACGGTTCCGTGGCAGTCCTCACACTCGATTTCCACCTGCGCCAGTGTTGTGCCCGGAAGGTTTCCATCGCCATGCATGTCGATCGAGGTGTGACAGTCCTGGCAGAGCATGCCGCCCGCCGGGTTGCCGTCCCGCGATTCAATGGAATGGTGAAGATCGTCCTTGACGTAAACGTAGTTCTTGGTGTGCAGCTTCGGCTGCTTGCCGCCCTTCTCGTTATAGGGTGAGCCATACGGGAACTCCATGATGCCCTGGTAGCTCACGCCGATCCGCTTGCCGCGGTTATGGCAGGAGTTGCAGGTCTCAGACGGAATACCCGAATACTCGACCTCGCCGACTTTCACCTTGGATTTGCGCGTTCCCTGCATCTGGTGGGTCAGGAGCTTGCCCGGCTGGTCCTTTGCGATCGTCGGGTCACCGCCCTCGTAAAAACCGTCATTCGAATAGGGAACGTGACAGGACGAACAGCCGGCCCCGCGGAAGTCACCGCGTTTCTCGCGCCCGGTCACACCGACATGGCACCGCTGACACTGCTGCCGCGAATACGTGATGCCCGCCAGATTGGGATGCTCGGAGATCGCGTTCACATCCACTTCAGGAACCTGTTCCATGGAACTCGGCATCTGGTCCGGATGGGCTTCGATAAAGGCGACCATGTAATCCTTGTAGGCATCTGTGCCCACCGACGGGACGTTGCCATCCTCATCGACCAGATCGTAGTTGCCGTAGACCGAACGGTGCGTGTCGATCACACCCCAGGACCACAGGTTGCCCTGCAGCTTGCCGGCCTCGGTGTTCATGAGAGACTTTGTCAGCCGCTCGGCATATCCGTCGTGGCACTGGCCACAGGACTTGTCGGCAATCCAGAGCGCTCCCGGATCGGGATAAAACGTGTGCGGTCCTCCCGCATCGGCCAGATCGGCCGGCGTACCCTGGTGGGCTTCGGCAGCCGTCAGTCCCTGCGGATTGCCGCCATGACAGACCACGCAACCCGCGGGGTCACCCAGATCGGGCCCCATGGCTTCGATGGACTCCATCATCGCACCGGAGGTGAATTTCTCGATCCCTTCATGACAGGACATACAACCCTTATCGGCAGCAACGGCCTGATTGACCGTTTCGGGGACCTCTTGTGCATGAGCCGTTCCGCAAAGCAGAAGGCCCAATGCCAGAATTAATGATCTCACAGACCCGACTCCTCTTGAGCATAGTCGTAGCCTTGAGACGGTAAGACGGCTTGGTGGACCGGTTCTCTGACAATTCGCAGGAAAGGTCGATTACCTGCTTTAAGTCTTACCTGCAAATATTCACAAGTGTGAAATGATCTAGGTCATGGCCCGCGCAAGGTGCCTTTTCTACGCTTCGGTCAAGCTGGGTGACTGGCCGGTGGGAGAGACCGCGCCGAACTCACAAGCGGGGCGCAGATGAACAGTTACGACATCTCTTTGGGTGGCAAGCTGGAATGCAGCGAAGCCATGTGCAAATCCCGACTATGCCAACTTGTTACAGGTGGCAGCCCGGACAAGAGGCACAAGGTCCTGCAGCGTGGCGACAGGCTGAGCCTGGGCGACGGTGCCTGCCGAAAAGTCTGGATCATCCTCTACGGCATGGCGGCGATTTGCTTCGGCCTTGCAGACGGACGCCGGCAGATCCTCGGCCTGGAAACGAGCGGCCACATCATGTGCGGCATGAACAATGGCGGTCAGAACGGTTCCTGGATCGAAGCCCTGACCGAAACGGTTCTGTGCGAGATGGACCTGGCAAGCCTTGGTTCCCCGGCTTATCCGGGAGGACCCTGCAGGGATGGCCAACGGCTGGTGAGCGAACTCTTCAGCGTCATTCACCAACGGCTTGAAGCATGCTCGGCCCATCTGGTCACACTGGGCCGATTGGACAGCACGGAGCGCGTGACGCTGTTTCTGGCTGACATGGCAAACCGCCTCGGCCGGCCGGTCGGACAGTCGACTTACCTTGAACTGCCCATGACACGCGAAGACATTGCAGATTACCTGGGTCTGAATACGGAAACGATCAGCCGCATCTTCTCGCGCCTGAAAAAGAACAGGCTGGTGCAATTTCCTTCACGAAGCGCGATCACCATTCCCGATCTCAAGGCGCTCGAACGGCGCCTGCCGGTCGACATTCCCGACTTTTCCTCAACGAGCCATGTCAGCAGTTTCCTGACAGCGGTCAGCGCGCCTTCTTTCTCGCGCGATGGAGCACACTCATGATCATTGAATTGGGACATTTCTGTCTTGTTCTGGCGCTGATCGTGGCCGTATTGCAGTCCATCGTGCCCATATGGGGGGTGAGAACCGACAACGCAGCAGCCATGCGTTTCGCCGATCACGCCGCCGAAGTCCAGTTCCTTGCAACGGCAACCGCGTTTGCGGTTCTGACTTACGCTTACGTCGTGTCCGACTTTTCGGTGCTCAACGTCGCATTGAACAGTCATTCGGCCAAACCGATGCTCTACAAGGTCACCGGAGTTTGGGCAAACCACGAAGGCTCAATGCTGCTTTGGGTGCTGATCCTCACGCTATTCAGCGTGCTGATCGCGTTCTATGGCAAGGGCATTCCGGTCAGCATGCGATCCATCGTCCTGGCGGTCCAGGCCATGATCGCCGTAGGTTTTCTTGCCTTCATCCTGCTGACGTCCAACCCGTTCGAGCGCATCTCGAACCCGCCGCTGGACGGTCAGGGCATGAACCCGCTTCTTCAGGACCCGGGCGTCGCCTTTCATCCTCCTTTGCTCTATCTCGGGTATGTCGGCTTTTCCACGGCGTTCTCCTTCGCGATTGCCGCGCTCGTGCGCGGTCAGGTCGATCCAAGCTGGGCGCGCTGGATGCGGCCCTGGGTCCTTCTCGCCTGGTCTGGCTTGACGGCCGGCATCGCTCTGGGAAGCTGGTGGGCCTATTACGAGCTCGGCTGGGGCGGTTTCTGGTTCTGGGATCCGGTCGAAAATGCATCGTTTATGCCCTGGCTGCTCGGCACCGCCCTGCTCCACTCCGCCATTGTCGTCGAAAAAAGGGCAGCGCTTTTGAACTGGACGATCCTGCTTGCGATCCTGACTTTTGCGCTCAGCCTGATCGGAACCTTCCTGGTGCGCTCAGGCATCCTGTCCTCGGTTCATGCCTTTGCCAATGACCCCGAACGCGGCGTGTTCATTCTCTTTCTTCTCGCTCTTGCGATCGGTGGCGCCTTGACGCTGTTCGCGCTTCGCGCTTCAGAAATCAGGGAGGGTGGGAGCTTTGCCACTGTTTCGCGCGAAACCGGGCTGCTTATGAACAACGTGCTCCTGAGCGCCTGCACGGTAACCGTCTTTGTCGGTACACTCTTCCCGCTGTTTCTCGATATCGCCACCGGCGACAAGATCACGGTGGGCGCGCCTTACTTCAACCGGACATTTCTGCCGATCTTCGCCGGCATCGTCCTGCTCGCGGCCATTGGGCCTTTCCTGTCATGGAAGCGGGCGAACATGCGAAAGCTGCGAAAGGACGTGCTGGTCACAAGCCTGATCGCGGCGTTTCTCGGCATCGTGCTGCTCATTCTGTTCGGAACGCCTGATCCGGTCAGCGTTTTCGGCATCGCGATCGCAATCTTTCTGGGCGTCGCCACGCTTCTGGACATTGCAAGGCGTGCCGGTGTTGGAACAGCAAGATGGGCGAGTGTTCCGCGCCGTCTCGCCGGTTTGCCGCTTTCGGCATGGGGCCTTTGCCTGGGGCATCTCGGCTTGGCCGTTGCCTCCGCCGGCGTGGAGGCAGCCTCCCTGTGGAGCATCGAGGAAATTCAGACCGTGACACCCGGCGTCCCGGTGCCCGTTGGGTCTTATGAATACACGCTGGTCGGTGTCGAGAACGGCATGGGGCCAAACTATCGGACTTCCGTGGCGACAGTGTCGGTCAGCAGAAACGGGGACGAAGTCACCACCCTGCACCCCGAGCGCCGGTGGTATCCGGTGGAGCAGAAACCGACCACTGAAGCCGGTATCGAAACACGCTGGCACGGCGATTTCTATGCCGTTCTCGGAGATCCGGCTGCCAATGGGCAGTTCGTGACGAGGTTCTACTACAACCCCGGTGTTCCGTGGATGTGGCTGGGGGCGTTCCTGATTTCCGTTTCCGGTCTCGTTTCGCTCGCCGACAGACGTTTGCGTGTCGGCGTTCCAACCCCGTCGCGTTTGGCCTCCCCTCTTCCCCAGCCTGCAGAATAGGAGATGATGATGCGCAGTTTGCTTGGTCATTATCTGATCGGACTGCTGACTGTTCTGGCCGTTGCGATCATTCTGTCCGGTGCCGCTCTGGCGGTGGATGGCGACGAGATGTTCGCCGATCCGGCCAGGGAAGCCCGCGCACGCGATGTCGGACGCCAACTCCGATGCCTCGTGTGTCAGAACCAGTCGATTTTCGATTCCAATTCGGGCCTTGCCAAGGATCTCCGCGTCCTTGTCAGGACGCGCATGAGTGAAGGCGATTCGGATACCGAAATCCTTGCCTACATTGCCGACAGGTACGGCGACTACGTGCTGTTACAGCCAAGATTTTCGATAAGAAACGCGGTTCTTTGGGCAGCGCCCCTCCTCGCACTTCTGCTCGGTCTGGCACTGATGGTGCTTTATCTGAAATCCCGCCGCTCGGGCCGCACTGATGTTGCGCTCACCGAAAGCGAGCGCGAGACCGCGCGCAAATTGCTGCAGGAAGGACGGTCATGACCTTGTTCTGGATACTCTCCACAGCCGCGCTTTGCCTATGCGCCCTCTGGCTGGCCTACCCGTTCCTTCGAAAGACGGAGATCGAACGCGACGAAACTGACGCCGCGCTTTCGATCTACAGGGATCAAGCCGATGAAATCCGGCGCGACCTGGCGACTGGTCTCATTTCAAGATCGGAATTCGATGCCGCCCAGCGCGAAATCGAGGTCCGGGCACTGAAGGCTGCACGCAACTCCGTTGGCGGTATGTCGGTCACGCGCCGCTCTCCACTGACCGCAACCGTTGTCGTCGCAGCGCTCGTTGCCGGGTCTGCCGCTGGATATGCCTGGCTCGGCACGGCAGGCGCAGAAGACCGTCCGCTGGCCGCCCGCAAAACAGAGGCGCTTGTACAGAAAGCGCAGGCAGGCGACATCGGCAGCAGGATTGAGCTCCTCGTCGAAACGGTGAAAGAACATCCGGACTCGTTCGAAGACTGGTGGCTGCTCGCCCGGAGCTATGCCGCGACAGGTGACAACGCGTCCGCTGCCGATGCTTATCGCCGGGCTGCGGAACTTTCCGAAAATGATCCGGGTGTCCTGTCCGCCTATGCGGAAGCCATGACCCTTGCCAACGGCAACAAGGTTCCGCAAGCGGCGAAAATTCTGTTCCAGCAGATCCGCGCAGAAACCGGTGATCCCCGCGCGCGCTACTACCTGGCCCTTGCAAAAGCACAGGCACAGGACTTTGACGGCGCGCTTCGGGACTGGGCGGCACTTGCCGCAGAATCCGACCCCAACGCCCCTTGGATGCCGCTCGTGCGGCGCGATATCGTGAACATGGCGCGCTTCACCGAAAGCGACGTCTCAAAGTACCTGCCTGACGCCAGCCGCGCAGAGCTCAACAAGGCAGCGGGAAAACAGGCCGATGCAGACCAGTTCGCGCTTCTTCGCCGGGCCGCTGCCCTGGACAAACAGCTGGAAGACGATCCTTCGGACTACAAGGGATGGCAGGAACTGGCCCAGATCCGGGCTGCACTTGGAGATGCGCGGAAAGCCCGGGCTGCGGTTGATGCGGCCAGAGACCGCTTTTCTGCAGCTCCTTTCATCCTCTCGAAGCTTGATGCCACAGCTGCCGACCTCGGGCTGGACCTTATTCCAGGCACTGAGGCAGTGAACGGACCGAGCCAGGAGGACATCACGGCGGTACAGAGCCTTTCGGCGGATGAACAAGCCGAGCTGATCGAGGGCATGGTGGCCGGGCTCGCGGCCAAGCTTGATGACAATCCGGACAATCCCGACGGCTGGGTTATGCTCGTGCGGTCCTACAGCCATCTTGGAGAGACCGGAAAGGCGGCAGATGCCCTTGCAAGGGCAAGTGCGCACTACTCTGACAATCCGGATGTGCTCGCCAAGATTAAGTCGAACGTGGCAGGTCTGGTCGAATAGCAATAACGCGCAGCTGGTCAAGGAAAGAAAAACTGGTCTCGGAAACGGGATCGGTTTGCCTATATATAGGTCCAACCGATGCGCGCCGCGCCTCCCACAATCCGGACTTTCGTGATGAACGCCAATCCGCCGCTCTTTCAATTCGACAATTCCTATGCCCGTGACCTTCAGGGCTTTTACGTCGCCTGGGAAGGCGCCAAGGTGCCCGAGCCGCAAGTCGTTCTGTTCAACGGGGAACTTGCCACCGAGCTCGGCCTTGATGCCGCAGCGCTTGAAACAACCTACGGAGCAAGGGTCTTTGCCGGTATCGAGAGCCCGGAAGGCGCGTCCCCTCTCGCGCAGGTTTATGCCGGTCACCAGTTTGGCGGGTTTTCTCCCCAACTCGGCGATGGTCGTGCCCTCTTGCTTGGTGAAGTCATCGACCGCAAAGGCAAACGGCGCGACATCCAGCTCAAGGGATCAGGTCCGACCCCGTTTTCGCGCGGCGGTGACGGCAAGGCGGTCGTCGGCCCCGTGCTGCGCGAATACATTATCGGCGAAGCAATGCACGCGCTCGGCATCCCGACGACCCGGGCACTTGCCGCGGTGACAACCGGAGAAACGATCTACCGGGAGGGCCCTAAACCGGGTGCGGTCCTGACGCGCGTTGCAAGCAGTCATCTTCGCGTCGGCACGTTTCAGTTCTTCGCGGCGCGCGGCGAGACCGACAAGGTCCGCCAGCTTGCGGACTATGCCATCACCCGGCACGATCCGGATCTGGCGGGAACGGACGACCGCTATCTGAAACTCTTTTCCAGCGTGATGCAGCGACAGGCCGACCTGATCGCACGTTGGGTCCTTGTCGGCTTCGTTCATGGCGTCATGAATACGGACAACACGACAATCTCCGGCGAGACAATCGACTACGGTCCCTGTGCCTTCATCGATGTCTACGATCCCGCCGCCGTGTTCAGTTCGATCGACCATGGCGGACGCTACGCTTTCGGCCGCCAGCCTGTGATTGCGCAATGGAATCTTGCGCGCCTCGCCGAGGCCCTGCTCGCCCTGATAGATCCGGACGATCTCGACAAGGCCGTTGAACGGGTCACCGAAGAACTCGGCCGTTTTCCGGACCTATACAAAACAGCCTGGTTGAACGGCATGCGCGCCAAGCTCGGCCTGCTCAACGAACACGAAGACGACCGGGATCTCGCAGACGCTCTGCTGGCGCAGATGCAGGAACACGAAGTCGACTACACCTTGCTTTTCAGGGCGCTTTCAGACGCGGCAGCGGGTGATACCGACAACGTCCAAAGCCTCTTCCCGGAACCGAACGGCATGGGGGCATGGCTGTCCCGCTGGACACAGAGACTGGAGACGGAAACAGGAAACGCTGCTGACACAAAACAGCGGATGAACAGCGTGAATCCGATCTACGTTCCCCGCAACCACAAGGTTGAAGAAGCGCTCACGGCAGCGGAAACCGGCGACTACACCCCGGTCCACAGCTTGCTGAATGTGCTTGCCGAGCCTTTTGCAGAGCGCGACGGTCTGGACAGCTATGCCGGCCCGGCGCCTGAAGAACTCGGTCCTTACCGCACGTTCTGCGGGACCTGAACAATAGACAGCCGTGGCGTGTGCTAGCGACCCGCCAGCCTTTCGACAAGAAACATCATCTCCCTGTCCAGCGCGTCTTCCGTAAGGCCCACAAAGCGATCTTCAAGACTGATCGCGACGAGACCGTGAAGGGCGGCGAAGCAGGTACGCGTGCGTGCGGCAAGTGCTTCGTCGTCAAGACCGCCCTCCAGTTGCTGCAGGGGCCTGGTGATGAAGGCCAGAAGATCAACGAGTTCCTGAACATGGATCTCAGGCGTTGGGGCGCCTTCCGCCATTTTGAGTGCAAACAGCGTTTGCCACAGGTTGCGATGCTCTTGCGCAAAAGCCAGGTAGGCGCACGCCAGCGCCTTCAGTTGATCCAACGGGTCTGATACCTCCTCCACCGCCGCTGCCATAGCCTCCTTGATCCGCGCCAGGGTGACGGTGTCGACCGCCGTGACGAGCGCATCCTGATCCTGGTAGTGCTTGTAGACTGAGCCGACCGAATACCCCGCATCGGCAGCAATTTTGCGGATCTGCAAGGCCTCCAGTCCACCTGTCTCGACGGCTTTCACCGCAGCCGCCAGAACCCGCCTCTGCGTTTCTTCGCTCTTTGCCTTTTGAATGCCCGCCATTCACCACGTCCTTTGAATAAAAGTGAACTGAGTTCATTTTTTTCTTGACCTAACCCGACTCGTATGGTTTTGTCAAATAGTGAACAATGTTCATTTTTGCCAAAACCTGCTTGAAACCGTCAAGCCGAAACTGAACTGACCCAGAAGTCCAGAGCGGGCGGCCGGATCGCCCGCCCTCACCACCGGAGAGAACGAGAAACATGCGCACGCCCCTGATCACGTCAAAACGGTTCGCCCCTCTTTTCTGGACCCAGTTCCTGTCCGCGTTCAACGACAATTTTCTGAAGAACACGATGGTGTTTCTGGTGCTGTTTCAGGTCGTCGCGACAGGCAGTGACACCGGCAACACCGGTGCCCTGATTGCATTGGCGGGAGCAGTTTTCATTGCCCCGTTCCTGTTCCTCTCCGCTCTTGGCGGCGAACTGGCCGACAAGTACGACAAGTCCATCCTGGCAAGACGAACGAAGGCCATTGAGATCGCCGGTGCGGGCATCGCGGTGATCGGCATGCTGACGGCTTCGTTGCCGATCCTTTTCACAGCCCTTTTTCTTTTCGGAGCCATGTCCGCCCTCTTCAGCCCGGTGAAATACGGATTGCTGCCGGAACACCTGGAGGCCGACGAACTGCCCCGGGCGAACGCCTGGATCGAAGCCGGAACTTTCCTGGCCATTCTGACCGGAACGATTTCCGCGGGTCTGGTGTTCGCAACTGCTGCTCCCTCGCTGATTTTTGCACCGGCCATGCTCGTCCTTGCATTTGCCTGCTATGGCATGAGCCGCAAGATCCCGCATTCGGTTGCCGCGTCTCCCGATCTGAAAGTGGATTGGAACCTGTTCACCTCCACAGGGCGCATTCTCAATGATCTGGCCAGCAACAGGCGGCTGTTCAAGGTGGCCCTGATGAATGCCTGGTTCTGGCTGGTCGGATCGATTGTGCTGGCCATGCTGCCGCTGATCGTTAAGGACGCCCTGGGTGGTGACCAAAGCGCCGTCACCTATTTCCTGACCGTTTTTGCCGTTTCCATCGGAATCGGCTCCGCGCTTGCTGCCTGGCTGTCCGCGGGACGCGTGGTGCTCCTGCCGGCCCCGGTCGGCACCTTGCTGATCGCCCTGTTCAGTGCCGACATTGCGTGGACCCTTTCGTCCCTGCCAAATGCGGCGCCTTCGACCGGCCTGCTTGAATTGCTGGGCCGTGACGGCACGCTGCGCCTGACGATCGACATGGCTGGCCTCGCAATTTCCGGCGCGCTTCTGGTGGTCCCGACATTCACTGCTCTTCAGACATGGGCCAAGCCTGAAACCCGGGCGCGCCGCATCGCTGGCTCCAACGCGCTGGGAGCAGCGTTCATGGCTCTGGGCGGCCTCGCGTTGGCCGCTGCCCAAAGAGCCGGTGTCTCCGTTTCGGCAATCATGGGAATGCTCAGCGGTTTGAATGCATTGGTCGCAGTGCTCATGCTGAAGTTTATGCCCACCAACCCGATGCGCGACGCGATTTCCATTCTCTATCGCGCCATCTTCCGCGTCGACATCAAGGGACTTGAGAACCTCGAAAAGGCGGGTGACGCGCCCATACTGGCCCTCAACCACGTCTCCTATCTGGACGCAGGTCTCGCCCTGACCCTGACGGATCGCAGCCCGACCTTTGCCATCGACTACAACATCGCTCAGCGCTGGTGGGTGCGCCCGTTCCTGACACTGGCGAATGCCCTGCCGGTCAACCCGGCCAAACCGCTCGCCACCCGGTCCCTGATCAAGGTGGTGAAGTCCGGAGAGCCCATGGTGATCTTTCCGGAAGGACGCCTGACCGTCACCGGATCGCTGATGAAGGTCTATGACGGGGCTGCCATGGTCGCAGACAAGACCGGCGCGATGATCGTGCCGATCCGCATCGACGGCCTTGAAAAGACGCCGTTTTCCTATCTCAACCCGAACCAGATCCGCAAACGCTTGTTTCCCAAAGTAAAGGTGACCATCATGGAACCCAAACGTCTGGAATTGCCGGAAGACCTGAAGGGGCGTAAACGCCGCGCCGCAGCAGGCAGCTCTCTCTATCAGATCATGTCGGAATTGATGTTTGAAACCAGCCTCGCCGAAGACAAGACCATTCTGGATCAGGTGATTGCCACCGCGAAAGAACGCGGGGCTTCGCAAACCGCCCTGGAGGATCCGCTTGCAGGTCCCCTGAGCTATGGCAAGCTGCTGACAGGTGCCTCGGTTCTCGGCCGCAAGATCATGGCACGCACGAAAGGCGAAGAGACGATCGGCATCATGCTGCCCAATGCCAACGGTTCGGCAGTCACCTTTCTGGCTGCCCTGTCGGCCGGCAAGGTGCCCGCCATGCTGAACTTCACTGCTGGCCCGGAAAACGTGCTGTCGGCGTGCCGGACGGCCGAGGTGAAGACCGTACTGACCTCGCGCACATTCGTGCGCCAGGCGAAACTCGAGGACCTCACCGACACACTGGCCCCGCACGTGAAGCTCATCTGGCTCGACGAACTGCGCAAGGAAATCGGCCTGTTCGATAAACTGCGCGGTGCGTTGACCCGCAACCGTGCCCTGGTTGAGCGTAGCAGCAGCGACACGGCGGTCATCCTGTTCACGTCCGGTTCTGAAGGAACGCCGAAGGGCGTGGTGCTGACGCACAGGAACATCTTGGCGAACGCAAATCAGGCGGCGTCACGGATCGACTTTTCCGCTTCCGACAAGGTGTTCAACGTGCTGCCGATGTTCCATTCCTTCGGCCTGACCGCGGGAACGATCCTGCCGCTCGTCTCCGGGGTGCCGACATTCCTCTATCCGTCTCCCCTGCACTACCGGATCATTCCGGAGCTGATCTACAGCTCCAACGCCACGATCCTGTTCGGAACGGACACATTCCTGAACGGCTATGCGCGCGTGGCCCATGCCTATGATTTCCGCTCCCTGCGTTATTGCTTTGCAGGCGCGGAACCGGTGAAGCAGTCCACCCGCCAGATCTACATGGACCGGTTCGGCGTCCGTGTTCTGGAAGGCTACGGCGTCACGGAAACTGCACCTGTCATTGCCCTGAATACGCCGATGTTCAGCAAGCCGGGCACCGTCGGCAAGCTCATGCCAGGCATGCAAGCGCGTCTGGAACCTGTGCCGGGTGTCGAAGACGGCGGACGCCTGCTTGTTTCCGGTCCGAATGTGATGGTCGGCTATCTGAAGGCGGACAAGCCCGGCGAAATCCAACCTCTGGCGGATGGCTGGCATGACACCGGCGACATCGTCGCCATTGACGAGGAAGGCTATCTCACCATCAAGGGCCGGGCCAAACGCTTTGCAAAAATCGGTGGCGAAATGGTCTCACTGGCAGCCGTTGAGGCAATCGCCGCCCAGGTCTGGCCGGACAACCTGTCGGCTGTTGCCGCCGTCAAGGATCAGCGCAAGGGCGAGAAGCTGGTTCTGATCACCGATTGCGCCGATGCAACAAGGGATGATTTCCTAAAGGCCGCGAAAGCGCGCGGTGCCCAGGACCTGATGATCCCGGCGGAATTCCGAACGGTCGACAGGATCCCCCTGCTCGGCACCGGCAAGATCGATTTCGCGGGTGTCACAAAACTGGTGACCGGCGAGGGTTCGGTACCGGACGCCGCCTGATGGGGGCCGGTGAGAAGCGGCATCTGCCAGGGACCCACTGAGCCCATTCGCGCAATCCGTGCGAATGGGCTGATTTGGATCATGGAGATCGAATGAAAACAATCCCAGATTGAGAAATTCCGAATTTTGATATAAATTACACGTATTGATATATTTTTTGAAAGGATTCCAGTCATGAGCAAAGTTGGTCTGCTCGCCATTCACGGCATGGGTTCACAAAAGAGAGATTTTGCCAAAGGTCTGTTCACGGAAATCAGCGACCGGCTCTCGAAACAACAAAACCGGCAATTGGTTACCGGCTCGATTTTCTATCAGGACATTTTGGAGCCCAACGAGAAGGCATACTACGACAAGACGAAGCGTAAACTGCAGTGGAGAAACCTGCGCCAATTCATCCTTTATGGCTTTTGTGACGCAGCAAGCCTGGAAAGCCAGAAAGCGGGACCCACCAGCCCCTATTTCCAAGCACAGAAAAAGATCTTCGACGCTCTCGCTCAAATGCAAAATTCACTTGAAAAGAACGCGCCGATTGTTGTTGTGGCCCAGTCCCTAGGATGCCAGGTTTTCTCAAACTATCTCTGGGACGCAACACTTTCCGTGTCCCCGTCACCAGCTCACGGTGTCTGGGCAGATCCGCCTCAAATGTCAAAAGAGCTTGAGAAAGTATGCCGCGGAAAAACCATCCAGCGACTTTATACCACCGGATGCAACATTCCCATTTTTGTCGCCGGGCGTCCCGCCGCGCAGATTAAGGCCATTCCCAAACCCAACAACAAATTCCGATGGGAAAACTACTATGACAAAGACGATGCGCTTGGTTGGCCTTTGAGCGAGTTGAGCAACAGCTACAAAAAATTGGTCAAAGACAAGCAGATAAACGCAGGACTATTCTCTGGATTTACTCCGCTCAGCCACGTAAACTATTGGAAAGATAGGGACTTCCTCAATCCGCTAGCGAAGGACCTGAAGCAACTGCTTTCTTAGGCGCTTACTGAATCATCGAAAGAGCAAGCCTGCTTCTGACCCTTGTACCGGAACCTGTTCACAGCATGAGTTCGGCAGACTTCCCGCTTTGCTTGGACCGCATATTTGAGAGCTCATCTCAATTGCACTGTCGTGACCCCTCCCAGTTAAAGGAACGCGCCGGGATTACGATTCTTTCTTGCCCCGCCAAGCAATGAAGGACTAATCTCGCGCCGCAAGTGTTCAACCGCAATTATTCGCCCTCATTCGGAACAGATGTTCATGACCATCCCCGCCTATGACGATCAGAACGTGTTTGCAAAGATCCTGCGGGGTGAGCTGCCTAGCCACAAGGTGTTCGAAGACGAGAAGACCCTCGTGATCATGGACATCATGCCGCGCGGCGACGGGCACATCCTGGTTGTTCCCAAGGCCCCTTCGCGCAACATTCTGGATATCGAGCCGGACGATCTGAATGCGGTTATGGCGACGGTCCAGAAAATGGCCCGGACGGTGATCGAAGCTTTCGGCGCGGATGGAACGACAATCCAGCAGTTTTCGGAACCTGCCGGCGGACAGGTCGTCTTCCATACCCACGTCCATGTCATCCCGCGCTTTGACGGTGTATCGCTCCGGCCCCATACCGGGGAAATGGCTGACAACGACAGTCTCGCTGCCAATGCCGAGAAGATCCGGGCAGCCCTCGCCTGAGCGTGACGCAATCGACCGGAACAGCCAGACTGTTCACCTTTCAGCGCACACCGGTTCTGGATCTTTTCAGCGCCGATGGATGCTACCGTCCCACCTGGAAAGGAACCGGCATCGCCGGCAGGCATCGCATCGCGTACGAATATGTCAGCAGATACATGTGCGAGATCGGGCTGTCGGACGGACTGACACCACCGGTCTGGACGTTTGAGGCAGAGCCGGACGAGTTGGAATTCCTCGCAGTCATGCTGCTGTCGGATCATGAACTGGCACAGTCGGACTACGTCACCCTCGAGTTGAACGTGCCCGAAAGCCTGATCCTGCGCTCGTCCTACAGCGCCCGGTGCGACATCTATTTTTCCTGCCTTGAGACGGGACGGATCGAAGACCACGGCTCGTGGCTCGACTGCAGTCTCAAGGACGAATATCCGTCACAGACCGCACAGGCCATCCTGCCTTACATACTGAAAAGATGGGTCAAAAAAGTCGTACCGCTGAGAATTGCCCGGATTGATTGATAAGTTAAATTTAAGTGGTTTATTAATGAATGTGCCGTAGCGTTAATTAGCGATCCTCAAAATCGCTCCGCAGCCTCGTGAACGTTTCTCCGTGTACCCTATCCTCGTTCACGAGGCTGCAATTCTTCTCGCAACTCGCCCATCGTAAACTGATCAACGCGCCCGGGCTGCGGCGGCGGTGTCGTGATACTCGTGAAGCTTCACAACCCGGTCATCCTTCACCGTGATGAACAGGGCCAATTCGATTTCGCGGGAGGCACCGGTATGACGGCTCGTCATCTTGACCCCGATCTGCGCTGCTGCACGGTCGCCAGAGACAATGATATCCGTCAGACGATAGTCATCAATTTTCCAGTCCGCCTGTATCCGCTCAATTGCTTTCCAGAAAGCGCCTTTACCGGCACAATCCGTGTGATATGGCCCGGTTTCCGCATCAGCATGAATGCAGGACCTGATGTCATCATGAAGGAGCGCCGAGACGGTATCGGCATCTCCCCGATTGTAGCACTCAATAGCTTTGCGGACGACGTCTTCAGTCGACATGAGAAAGCCCCCTCGGCTTCAGAAAAGGCACTATGCCATGTCCGGTTGAAAGAACGAAAGTGAAAGGAGCCAATCGGCAAGGCCCCTCAGGGCAAGCTTCCTAAGGGACGCCAGCCGCTTTGGCGGCCTCTTCCTGCTCCCTGGCGAGGTTCTGGTCTTCCTGCAGAACCTTGACCGCCGCCGGTCGCTCGAAGAAACGGGCGGTGTAATCCTTGAACTCGTCGAACTCAGGCACGATCCCGAACATCATGCCCCAGCGGAGCCCCATCGCCCACAGGACATCCAATGCGGTCAGCCTGTCACCCAGGACATAAGGTCCTTTCGACAGCTGTTCGCGCATGTTTTCCATCACCGTGTCGAAACTCCCGTAAGGCGACATCGACTGCGGCGGCTCCTCCCTCTTCAGGGCCCGATCCACAAGCGCCGGCTCGAAGCAGGAGGCCATATAGACGAACCAGCGCAGGTACGGGCCGCGAAGCGGATCGTCGACCGCGGGCGTCAGTCCTTTTTCCGGAAAAAGATCCGCAAGATAAAGGTAGATCGCAACCTGCTCGGTCACCACGGTATCACCGAACCGCACCGCCGGAACCTTTCCGGCCGGATTGATTGCCAGGAAGCCGGATTTCCTGTTTTCGCCCAGCTTGAAATTCAGGACATTGAGGATGTATGGCGCACCCAGTTCTTCAAGCAGCACACGCACACCCGTCGCACGGGTCTGCGGGGCATAAAACAGTTCCACCTGCTGTGACATTTCGCGCTCCTGATCGCTGCGCTCTTCTTGAATCCTAGCCTAGCTGATCCACGAGCCACCAACCACCTATCAGGAACGCCTCGGCGGCCAGAACGCCGACAATGACCTTCTGCCGGGACAAAAAGAAGGCGGCAAAGCCGGCGCTGGATGCTGCGATACGCAGCCACATCGGTGTTTCGCTCAAGACACCCTGGGGGAACAGGATAAGCTTTGAAATCAAACCAGCGACCAAAGCCGTGGCAACGCAACGCACCCAGATCAGCAACTCGCTGTCTTCCCGGAGCCGGCCGCTGGCGAAGACACCGATCCAGCGCCAGACATCCGTCGCCAGCCATCCGGCCACGAGGATCATCACATAAGGCCACCACCACGTGTCGTGGATCAGGGTTTCACTCATGAGAAGCCTTTCCGGAAGATCTTCATGCCGAAAAAGGTCGCAGTGCCCCCGACGAGCCCGGTCCACAACAGGTCGAGGCCCGGCAGGTAGAGATAAACAATCGGCCCTAGCACAAGCCCGACAACCATCGCGGCCTTGTCCACGTTGAGGCGCGCAGCCCCCCAGAGCGAGCAGAGGAAATAAACCGGTGTCAGCAGAACCAGGGCACCGGCGACAACATCCGGCAACCGTTCCACGGCCATGTAGGCAATGCCGGTCATGCAGAAAACGAAGGAAGTGACACCGGAGCCGAAACCGGAAAAATACGGCAGACGCGCCTCGCGCGGCAGGTCCGGCAACGTGCGCATGGCAAACACCCAGGCGGTGACGGCAACAAAATGCGAAGCGATCAAAAGGTGCCAGTTTTTGGTCTTGCCCGGAACCTTGACCATCGGCATCAGCGCCATCGTCATCGGCATCAGACGAACGGACGCCAGTGCAACGGCAATGGCCGCCGGAAGCAGCCCCATGCCTGACGAGAGTGCGCCGGTGAGAACCACGATGGACGGCAAGGCCCAGATGAGGCTGGTCATGGCCAGCGTTTCAGGAAGTGACAGGCCTGTCTCGCGTGCCAGTCCGGCAAATCCGACAAACGCTGCCGTCAGAATCAAGGCCGGTATCGAAATCGAGGCGCGCATACCCAGGAAAAACCATTCTCTTCCGGTTCGCGCCGGAAGATCAGGCGGGTTCGTCTGCACAGTTCCTTCAGGAACGGTCATTGGAGGTTCACTCGAGACTCAAAATAATAAGGAAGCCTTACATTTTAGGAGGCGCCTTGTCCAGTTAACCTGACCTAGGGTACGGACTCATAAATGAAGTCGATTTGGTTTGGACTGCTTTGACCAACTGCGAAAAGCGAAAGCGCAGGAAACATAATTCATTTGCAAGCCTTTCGCGACGTGGCAGATGGCCAAACGGCCTCATTCATGGGCCCGTACCCTAGACCGACCGTGTGAGACCGCCATCAATACGGATATTCTGACCCGTGATGTAAGCAGCTTCGTCGCTGGCGAGGTAGGAAATCAGACCGGAAACCTCGTCGGAACGGCCGTAGCGGCCCATCGGAATACGCTCGCGCCGGTCGTCCTTTTCCGGAAGACTGTAAATGAAGCCGGGAAGAATGTTGTTCATCCGCACATTCTGCCCGGCGAACCTGTCGGCAAAGAGCTTGGTGAAGCTGGCAAGTCCCGCCCGGAACACTCCGGACGTCGGAAACATCGGGTCGGGTTCGAACACCGCAAACGTCGAAATATTGAGGATCGTCCCACCACCCTGTTTCGCCATGATCGGGGCAACGAGCCGGCTCGGGCGGATGACGTTCATCAGGTAGTAGTCCATTCCCTTGTGCCACTCATCGTCGGAAATCTCCAGGATATCCCCCTTCGGACCGTGGCCTGCGGAGTTCACCAGTACATCAATCCGGCCATATTTTTCGACAGACTTTTCAACAAACGACTTCAAGTCCCCGGCTACAAGATTGGATCCCGTAAACCCGAAACCGCCGAGTTGCTCTGCAAGAGCTTCTCCCTTGCCGGACGAGGATAGAATCGCGACCTTCATTCCGTCGGCGGCAAAACGACGAGCGGCGTCAGCGCCCATTCCGGACCCGCCTGCAGTGATCAGGGCAACTTTTGGCTCAGACATGTTCAACTCCAATTCTGTGTTGCCTCAAACTTAGGAACGGAACGGCAAACAAATATGCAGAAGGCATTCAACGAAGATCTTGAATGGCTCGCGGAAAAATAAAAACCCCGGACGATGTCCGGGGTTCTTTTTCGCTCTGCGCAGCCTGTCAATCCGCCAGCGGCACCTTGGGCACGAGGCTCTTCTTGGAAGACCCTCCCTTGCCGCCGCCTGACGACTTGGACTGCTTCGCCGCCGTTGCTTTGGTGGCCGGCTTGCGGCGCCGTTTGGGCTTGGGCTTGGCTTCCGTCTTCGCTTTCGGTTTGGGCGGTGTCGCCCGCTCCTCGACGCTCTCGAGCAACAGGCCTTTGCTGTCCTCGGAGACGGAGACCTTGACCATGCCGCCCTTCTTGAGCTTGCCGAACAGAACCTCGTCGGCAAGCGGGCGCTTGATGTGCTCCTGGATAATCCGTCCGAGCGGCCTCGCGCCCATCTGGTTGTCGTAGCCTTTGGTCGCCAGCCATTTGACGGCATCGTCGGTCAGCTCGAAGGTCACGTTCCGGTCCGCGAGCTGCACCTCCAGCTGCATAACGAATTTCTCGACAACCTTGTAGACCACTTCCATCGGCAGGTTGCCGAACGGAATAATCGCATCGAGACGGTTGCGGAACTCCGGCGTGAACAGCTTGTTGATCGCCTCCGTGTCGTCGCCCTCGCGCTTTATCCGATTGAAGCCGACCGGCATCTTCGCCATGTCCGACGCACCGGCGTTGGTGGTCATGATCAGGATGACATTTCGGAAATCGACCTGCTTGCCGTTGTGATCGGTCAGCTTGCCGTGGTCCATGACCTGCAGCAGGATGTTGAAGAGATCCGGATGCGCCTTCTCGATCTCATCGAGCAGGAGCACGCAATGCGGATGCTGGTCAACCCCGTCTGTCAGCAGACCGCCCTGGTCGAAACCGACGTAGCCCGGAGGCGCACCGATCAGGCGGGAAACCGTATGCCGCTCCATGTACTCGGACATGTCGAAGCGGATCAGTTCCACGCCGAGCGAAGAAGCGAGCTGGCGTGCCACTTCCGTCTTGCCAACGCCCGTGGGACCGGAGAACAGGTAGCTGCCGATCGGCTTGTCGGGTTCGCGCAAACCCGCACGCGCCAGCTTGATCGCCGAGGCGAGCGTTTCGATGGCCGAATCCTGACCGTAAACGACGCGCTTGAGATCCTTGCCGAGATTCTCCAGCACTTCCGCGTCGTCCTTGGAAACGGATTTCGGCGGAATGCGCGCCATCGTGGCAATCGTGTTCTCGATCTCCTTGACGCCGATGGTCTTGCGGCGGCGCGCTTCGGGCACCAGCATCTGAGACGCACCCGTCTCGTCGAGCACATCGATCGCCTTGTCCGGCAATTTGCGGTCGGAGATGTATTTCGCCGACAATTCGACCGCCGTCTTGATCGCGTCATTCGTATAACGGACCTTGTGGAAGTCCTCGAAATAGGGCTTCAGGCCTTTCAGGATATCGATCGCATCCGGGATCGTCGGCTCGTTCACATCGATCTTCTGGAACCGGCGAACCAGCGCCCGGTCCTTTTCGAAGAATTGCCTGTATTCCTTGTAGGTGGTCGACCCGATGCATCGGATCGCGCCGGACGCAAGCGCCGGCTTCAGCAGGTTCGAGGCGTCCATTGCACCGCCGGACGTCGCCCCCGCTCCGATCACTGTGTGGATCTCGTCGATGAACATCACAGCGCCGGGGAAGTCCTCGATTTCCTTGACGACCTGTTTCAGGCGCTCCTCGAAATCGCCGCGGTAACGCGTGCCGGCCAGCAGTGCGCCCATGTCGAGCGAAAAGATGGTTGCGTCGAGGAGAACATCGGGAACGTCCTCATTGACAATCCGGTGCGCGAGGCCTTCGGCAATCGCGGTCTTGCCCACGCCGGGGTCGCCGACAAACAGGGGATTGTTTTTCGAACGGCGGCACAGGATCTGAATGGTGCGCTGGATCTCGCTGTCCCGCCCGATCAGCGGATCGATTTTGCCGCTCGTGGCCTTGTCGTTCAGGTTGACGCAGTAAGCTTCGAGCGCATCGGTCTTCTGGCTGGCTTTCTTCTCGCCTTCGGAGCCCGGCAGGATGTCCTCTTCCTCAGCCCCCTCAACCGGGCGCGCCTCCGACATGCCCGGTCGCTTCGCAATACCGTGGGAAATGTAGTTGACCGCATCGTAGCGGGTCATGTCCTGGTCCTGCAGGAAATAGGCCGCATGGCTTTCGCGTTCGGCAAAGATCGCGACAAGCACATTGGCACCCGTCACCTCTTCGCGTCCGGAAGACTGAACGTGGATGACAGCACGCTGGATAACTCTCTGGAACCCGGCCGTCGGCTTGGAATCCTCGTCACTGTCGGTAACAAGGTTGTCCAGTTCCGTCTCTATGTATTCGAGCAGGTTCCGGCGGATCGTGTCCAGGTCGACATTGCAGGCGCGCATGACGGCTGCCGCATCCTGGTCATCAAGCAATGCCAGAAGCAGGTGCTCCAGCGTCGCGTACTCCTGCTGCCGCTCATTGGCGAAGGCAAGAGCCTGATGAAGGGCTTTTTCAAGACTGCGTGAGAAAGAAGGCACGTAGATTAGTCCTCACTTTTTTTCCATGACGCATTGCAAGGGATGCTGATGCTTGCGCGCAAAATCCATCACCTGTGTGACTTTGGTCTCGGCGACTTCATACGAGAACACGCCGCACTCTCCGACACCGTGGTGATGAACATGCAGCATGATACGCGTGGCTTCCTCCCGGTTCTTCTGGAAGAAACTCTCCACGACATGAATGACAAACTCCATTGGAGTATAGTCGTCATTCAAAAGCAGCACGCGATAGAGATTGGGCCGCTTCGTAACAGTTTTCGTCCGGGTAACGACAACCGTACCGGTGTCGCCACCGTCGTTGTCATGATCGGAGCCCGCTGACATTGCCGTATCTATCGCCTCACTCATTCCGGCAGTTACCAGTATTCCTATCTCGTGACAGACGCCAAACGGCAACCTGTCCGGCTACGGGAACCCGCGGCATATCTCCGGGGCCTTTGGATCTTCACTGATAATCCTGCCGCGCAAGCGGCGCTTGCGCAATGGTCGATTTCATCAAGATTTAGGTAAACGCCTCTTTTGGGACAGGAGCGTCCCCGTCAATCAGCAATGTAGGTGCCTGAAAACCGAATAAAAGATGCCGATGGCACACAATTCGGTGTCAAAGGAATTTCAACCGGGAACAGAAATCGAAAAATGGGTAAATCTGTGTATATAAAACAAAAACCCGGCTGCCTTCAGCCGGGTTCTCACATTACTCCGTCAAAATACGGAATGTCGGTCTCTTACTTAGCCACCTTGCCGAGCACACCTTCGTAAGGCTTGTAGGCGTCTTTGGACATGTCGGTGACCATTTCACCGATCTTCGTCATTTCGCCAACAAAACCTTCGTAAGCGGTCTTGACGTAGTCAGCCTGGGCTTCGAAAGCCTTATCCAGAGACTTGGAAGCAACCAGCTTTTCGACAGCAGCCGTACCTTCTTCGAAGGATTTCTTCTGGTAGTCGGCAACTTCAGCCGCAATCGCCTGGAAACCTTTGCTCATGGAGCCGAAGGATTCCATTGCCATGTCCATGTTGTCTTTGCTCAACTTCTGCAAGTCATCAAAGTTGTTCATCATCTCACTGACCTCATCCAGCGGACCGGATCCAGAAGCCTTTTGACGTGGCTTGATAAGACGTCCGGTGCGCGTATCGCGTTACCTATAAGAAAGGGTTCGTAATGCACTGCACAAAACCTGTCAAGATTATTTTGCATTGCAGCAACAACCATTACGAGAATTTAATTCCACCTATCCCAAAAGCTGCACCACACAGTTCACGCTCAATTGCCGATTGCGGGTCGGCCCGAAAAACAGAATTCATGACCTGAAGTCTTTCGCACAATGAGTTTGAATAACGGGCGACGAAATGCTAATTGTCATCGCTGGATCATTCGGAGTTTAATAATTAATTTTCTAATTTTACGTTCCAGATGAAAGATAAAACAAATCGAATCGAGCATTAATTTGAAATTAACAAATAAAATTTGATTTAAGAAACAATTAACTCTAATAAAAAACTACCTTGTACCGTGGTTTTTCTGCAATTCATTTACACATTCGTAACCGTGATTCCATCAAATAAACCGGACATCGCGGAGCATCGCGCTGGATCGCAGGGAGGAAGATTCAGCCAGCAATTCTCCAGACTGAAATATGTGACCCGGATTGGGATTGTAACAGTGTTTGGTATGCGTTCTTTTCGCATTGTTCGGTCGATGGCTCGGATCGGCAAAATTCTCGCTCTCAGCACGTTGGTGCTCGCATTCCCGGCAACGGCAAATGCAAACCCCAAGTATGCGGGAATTGTCGTTGACGCCAAAACGGGTAAGACCCTTTACGCGTCGTCAGCGGACGCGTACCGCTACCCCGCCTCTCTCACCAAAATCATGACCCTCTACGTCGTTTTCGAAGAGCTCGAAGCAGGGCGGCTGTCCCTGAGCTCCAGGCTCAAGGTTTCGAAATACGCAGCAGGCCGCCCGCCCTCGAAGATTGGCCTGAAGCCCGGCAAGACCATCAAGGTGAAGGACGCCATCCTGGCACTCGTGACCAAGTCGGCCAACGATGTTGCAACCGTGGTTGCAGAGAACATCGGCGGCTCGGAGAAGAAATTCGCGGAACGCATGACGCGCACGGCGCGCGCGCTCGGAATGAAGAAGACCACATTCCGCAACCCGCATGGTCTTCCGAACTCCGGACAACGCACGACAGCGCGTGACATGGCAACCCTGGGACGCGCGATTCAGGAGCACTTCCCGCAGTATTACGGGTACTTCAAGACACGGTCCTACAAGTATGGCGGCCGCACATACGGCAACCACAACAAGCTGCTCGGCAGCGTCAAGGGCGTGGACGGGATCAAGACGGGCTACATCCGGGCCTCGGGTTTCAATCTTGTCACATCGGTCAACCGCAACGGACGCCAGATTGTCGCCGTTGTCATGGGTGGCCGCTCGGGCGCGTCCAGAAACGCTCAGATGACCAAGCTGATCAACCGCTATCTCTCCAAGGCAAGCCGCGGCAAGAAGACCGTCCCGGCGATCGCCAAAGGCGGCGCAGCTCCGATCTTTGTGGCATCTGCTCTCAAGTCGCCGCCGCTGCCAAAGGCCAAGCCGGGCAGCAAACAAGCACCTGCGACGGGTGCGCCGATGGTTCTGGCTTTCAATTCCGGCACGCAGAAACCCGCTGTTCCGGTTCCCTCCCCGTCTGGCGCTCCGGCAGTCACGACGGCAGTTGCGGACACGCCTCCCAAGACCATCCCGGGCTTTGGCGAGGCTGTCCCGGTCCCGCCGAAGCTGGTCAAGCAGCGCTTCGACGAAACCTTTGCAGTTGCGACCGCATTGCCACCCATTCCGCGCGAAAGCCCCGGCCTGGGCCTGACGACGAATTCGACCGGCAACAAGGCCCTCACGGATGCGGCGAGAGATGCAGCAGCAAAGACGGCTGGCAGCGCGCCGTCTCACAACAACAGCCCGGTCCCTGCCAAAACGATCACAGTTGAAACCGTAAAGATCGAAACCGTCCCGGCACCGGAGGCCGTCGAAGCGCCAGCGGCAATTGCCATCGCCTCAACGTCCGCGGCTCCCCGGGCCGAACCGGAAACGCGCGGTGACAGTGTCACGGTCGCCACAAGCGACAGGCCGGACATCAAGCCGGGTTGGCAGGTTCAGATCGCGGCGTCGGAAACCGAGAACCAGGCCGTCGCCCTTTTGAAGAGAGCCAAGGCCAGAACCGGATCGGCCCTTCGCGGGCGGTCTCCCTACACGGAACCCGTTGATGCCAACGGAACAACGCTCTACCGGGCGCGATTCGTCGGTTTCGAAAACAAGACCTCGGCACGAAGGGCTTGCAGAACCCTCAAAAAGGCAAAATTCGCCTGCTTCGCCATCTATCAGTAACAGCGTAACGGATGTCCTCAATGTCTTCTGAGAAGCGTGTCTTTAGCCTCGTTGATTTTCGCCGCGAGGAAACCGGATCCTCCCTTGTCGGGATGAACGCGCAACATAAGCCGGCGGTGCGCGGCTCGAATTTCCGCGTCCCCGGCATCGGGAGAAAGCCCCAGGATCTCGTAGGCCTCCTCATCTGTCATGGGGCCAGAGCTCGCCGGGCTTCCCTGCCCCTCTGTTCCATCCGACTGGAAGTGTTCACGCCATCCGGAAAACCGGCGGTCGAGATAAGCTTCGACTAGTTTCAGGCTTTGGTCATCCTGCTGACATTCCTGCCAAAACGCATGAAGCTGCTCTTCCGTTAAGTCGTCCAGCTTGCTGCCTTGGAATGTTCCCGTCAGGATCACGCCCGTCATCTCGCCGGTATCGTGATCCAGCTCCATCTCGATCATCGCTGTCCTGACGCGGGAACGCTGTCCCGAAGATTTGTCTGGCTTGTAGGTGCCCGTCAGCCCGCCAAGACCGGCAAGTCCAAGAAGCGACAATCCAAATCCGATCGTGGGAATGGCGAACATGAAACGCCCCGTCACGAGAAACACCGCCCCCAGCAGCAACAACGCGACACCGCCAAGGGTCCGTACCTTGCGCGCAAGGTCGGCCGGGTTCGCCTGCACAAAGCCTCGCGCACCGAAAACCACGGCTGCGAGCAAAATCAATCCAAAAAGAAAATAGATCATCAGCCAGGCTTGATTTGCTGTAACAGCAGACGGGCGCCCTGCCCGCCTTTCTTTTCAAGCGCTTGAAGAGCGCTGTGACCACCAGTCGCAAAAACCGCGACCGCTTTCAAGAGCTCGGCAAGTTGCTGCGCAGAACCGGCATCGAATGGGCAGTATGCACCTTTCGTCAGGCGCGCCATCTCGCGAAAGGCTTGTTTAGCCACGGCATCGCGTCCTTCCTGGAAGAGAAACATCGGCACGCCAAGCAGGCCCAACTGCCCGGCCTTGTCGCAAAGCATGTCGACATCTTCCTCCATGCAGTCTCCGACATAAACGACCGCTGCGATTTTCTCATCCGATGCGGATTGGAGTGCCGCCGACAGAACCTTTCCGATCTGTGTGCGCCCGCCCTGAACCGAGATCCGGCTCATCGCCTTGGCAAGCTCGTCACTCCGCTCGAACCATCTTGAGGCCCGGCATTCACCAAACCCGCGAAAATAGACGAGCTTTATTTTCAGTCCGCCGATCTTGCCCGCTTCCTGGAACATCTCTGCCTGAATGTGACAGGCCCGGTCCCAGGTCGGCTGGCGGCTCATCGTGGCATCCAGGGCAAATATCAGCCGCCCGGCGCTTCCGGACTGCGGCTTGATTGTCTTTGCTTTTTCCAGGAACGCGGACACATCGTCTACGGTCGACGGGCTTTTTGCGTCCTGCCTGAGTGGTGTTCCAACCATACCGTCTCTGGATTTTGCCATCCTGCCTGTTCCCTGCCGCGCTTACTTATCAAGAAAGTGGGCACGTGAGCTCTTTTTGGCAAGTTCGCTCCGGCTTTCTGGGGTCAGGACCCAATCATTCGGATGGGTTGGGTCCATCACCTAGTCACCTGAATCTGAAGTTCGACTCATTTTGCAGCGGTCTTCGAACGAACTTCAGATTCAAGAAGGTGACGAGCAAGTCTATGTTTCGAGTGCGGTTTACGAATTTGAAGTTCGCTTCGGAGTTTGCTGAAACAGTGATGCGAACTTCAAATTCACCGCACTAGAGCAGACAAAGCTCAACGAGGTCACGCCGCATGGCGTCCGGAATGGTATGCGCATCGCCTGAGGCCCGCATGTCTTCAGGAGCGTCTTCCGGTTTCAGGTACCGCCAGCCCTGGAAAGGCCTCTTTGGCTGATAGCGGGTCAGGATCAAGCGCGGTTCAAGCACAAGATCGCACCGCTTGATGCCGCCTTCGTCGGTGAACGGGCGAATGTCAATGAGGTGCTGACGCACCTGGATCTTGCCCTTGATGACCCAATAGAGCGATCCGCCGTCCAGCAGTTCGTCCTTGCGGGTCGGAACCATCCGTGTCGTGTGTGTGGTGACTTCCTCCCGCCCTGCCAGCCTGGCTTGTTCGACCCGGTAGTCAACCCACGCCTGCAGAGATTCCGCGCTGTCTGCGCCCACACATAATTTCAACAGATTTAACGTCATCCTTCTGAACTAGCAGGCCTGTACCCGACGTCAAGCTGACACGCCGAATCGCGGTGGATTGTGCACAGGCACGCACAGCAAATCCTTGCACCCCACGCCGAACAGGGGTCTCTTTATGACTATGGATGTGTTTGTAACCGGCGGCACCGGGACAATCGGCGCGGCTGTCGTGAAAAACCTGATCTCGAAAGGAAGCCGCGTCATCGCGCTCGCGCGGTCGGAAGCGTCCGCCGACAGGCTGCGCGCACTCGGTGCAAGCGCATTTCCGGGGGACCTGCAGACCCCGGAAAGCTGGGTCGAAAGGGCTGCCTCTTGTGATGCCGTCGTTCACGCTGGAGCAACATTCACCGATGACATGGGACGGGTCGACCGTCTGTCCATGCTTTCACTCAAACAAGCCGCTAAACACAAAAAACAGCCGCTAAAACTCGTCTATACCGGCGGTATCTGGCTGTTTCCTCAAACGGCCGGCCCAGACGCGATTACGGAAAAAACGCCCTTCGCTCCAATACCGGCCTTTCGCTTCATGGCGGAAACGATCCGAACGCTCTCTCATGGCACTGATCTGAACCTTGTGGTCATCCATCCGGCTTTGGTCTGCAGCCTGACCGACGGACCGATCGCCCGGATGACGAAAGCACTGAGGGACGGTGTCCCTTTCAGGACCAGCGCAAGCCCGGAAACCATGTGGCCTCTCGTCGAGGCAAACGACCTGGCGTCGCTCTATGGCCTCGCGCTGCAGCAGGCAAGGTTCCGGATGACGCTGCTTGCGAGCTCCGTTCCCGGCATCTCAGTCGGGCACCTGGCTTCGCACATTTCCGCGCGGCACGGGTTGCCGCTGGACATCGAGACGACAGACGTCCTGGCGTCTCCCGGGTCCCATACGGACTTCGGCGCGGGCTACGCGCTGTCGCAGCGGGTCGACATCGCACACACGCGGCGCACGGTGGGCTGGGAACCCGAATACGCGACAATCGAGGATCTTGTCGTCTCTCTCTCCCGTTAGCCGCGCAAGGCTGGCAGGCAGCGAGTAAGGAAAAGTCTTTTTCAACCTCTCGCTCCTATGATGCGGACCTTCGACCAACGGAACGTGACATGACAAGGCTTGCAACTGTTCTTCTGGCTCTGACGCTCAGCGTCGCGGCGTCTCTGGCCCGCGCTGATTTCGCTGAAGGCTCGTTTTCAATGGTCAATACGGCAGCGTTCTCTGAAGAGAACGGCCAAAGGACCCCTCTTCAGCTGGAGTTGGAATCTGCCGAGGTAACAATCGCCTTTCAGCCGGACGACAGGCTGAGCCTGACCGTAGGCGCAACCGAAATCACGCTTCACCCGGTTAGCTCGGGTCTGGACGGGCTGCGCTGGGACCCTCAGGGCATCGGCTTGCTGCACGAGAATGATGTCAAGGCACTCAACCAGCCACTCAAGTCGGCCAAGGTTCCCGCTTGGGGCTCTGATCTGGTCTGGCCCGGATTGGGCGTTGCCAGGCTGGTGCTCCTTCCCCTGGGGTCAGATGCTTATGCCGGATTTCTGATCAGTCACCCGGAGGACCGGACAGTCGTGCGCCAGATGGAATTCAGAAAGGTTCCCGGCCCCAGGGACAGACCAGGCTAAGGTTCGCCGTACCGTCAGACTAGAAACAAAAAAGGCGTGGCCATTGACCACACCTTTCGTTCCATCACGCGACCGGCGTCTTACTGTGCGACGGCTACGGCGTTATTCGCGCTTTCCACATCATTGAAGAGAAGGATCATCGTCAAAGCGAGACCTACCGCAGCGACAGTCCACAGAGTGACGCTCCAACAGGATTTCTGCACGTTTTCGTCCATTCAAGCCCTACACTTTTTTGCGGTGCCAAACCCCTGCGTTTTCAAATGTGGCACCATTTGGGCGACGAAGTAAACGAACATTTACCAATTCGCAAGCGCAAAAAAGGTGCAGCTGCCAATCGATTTTTGCAGAGCAGAATTCCTTTCATTTTTTCAGCCGCTTATGCTTACTAGGAAACGTTGCGCTCTACAGAAAGTTTTGCCATGCATGCTCTCTCGACCCTCGATATTGCCGCTGCCATCTGGTTTCTCGTCGCCTGGTTCGGCTTCAACCTGGTCGTCGATGTCACCTCATTGCGGCACAAGACGCTCTCGAGCGCGATGGATGACTACCGGCGTGAATGGATGCTGTCCATGTGCGAGCGAGAAGTGCGCATTATGGACACCGCCATCATGTCCGGTTTGCAGCAGGGAACGGCTTTCTTTGCATCGACCGCGCTGCTCGCGATCGGCGGCGGTTTCGCGCTGCTTGAGGCAACGGACCGTATCGTTCAAATCACCGGCGATCTTTCGATCCCGGTCGAAAGCAGCAGAGCCCTGTGGGAAATCAAGGTACTCGGCCTGATGCTCATATTCGCGTATGGATTTTTCAAGTTCGGCTGGGCCTACAGGCTGTTCAACTATGCCAGCATCGTCATGGGTGCGGTGCCGGAACATGACCGCGCCAACAAGGATGACATCCGGAAAATGGCGCGCAAGGCTGCTGATCTGAATGTCCTGGCCGGGCGGCATTTCAACCGCGGACAGAGAGCCTTGTTTTTTGCGATCGGCTTTCTTGGCTGGTTCGCGGGGCCCTTTGTCTTCGCGGCGTGCACACTGGCGGTGCTGCTGGTGCTGTTGCGTCGTCAGTTTGCCTCGCGCGCAAGAGCCGCCGTGCTCTCGGGGCAATATCCAAGCTTGCCTTCATCCGACAAGTCGGGGGAATAGACCGACACCGGATCATCGAAGCCCTTCACCCGGTATCGGCCGAAAAGCCCCGACCGGCAGCCCATGATCTCCGAAAGCGCGTCGGAAACGAGCACTTCGCGATGCAGATCCTTTGCAAGTTCGGCAATGCGCGCAGCAAGGTTGACGACCGGACCCACCACCGTGAAGTCGAGACGCGTCTCACTGCCGACATTGCCGTAAAAGACATCGCCTGCATGCAGCGCAATGCCGACGCTCAGGTCAGGCGTGACCGCGCAGGTATTGCTGGTGTTGATCGTCTCGATCCTCTTGAGTGTTTCACGTGCCGCGAGAAGCGCTCTTCTGGCGGCATCGCGCGCCTCCTCTTCGGTTTCATAAGGGAAGATTGCCATCACCTCGTCACCGATGAACTTGAGGACTTCCCCTCCATGCGCCTCCACGGCGGCCGTCATTGCGCCGAAATACTTGTTGAGGAACGACACGATCATGTCGGCTGGAAGCGTGTTCGAAAGCCGGGTAAACCCGCGGATATCGGCAAAGCTCACAACCGCCTTGATGGTCTCGCCCTGCCCGCGCCGTGTCGTGCCGTCCAGAACCTTCGAACCGGCACGACGGCCGACATAGGTATCAAGCACCGTTTCAGCGGTTCTGCGCAATGTCTTGAGTTCACACACAAGGCCCAAAGGCCTGACGATCGACTCAAAGACGCTGATATGTGTTCTGGTAAAGCCTGCCGGCGCCTTGGTGGCGAATGTCACGACCTTCACCGAGCCGTCTGAAAACGGCATCGGCAGAGCAATGTAGTCCGTGTAGCCTTCATCGCGCAGTTCAGCAGTAACCGGAAACTCTTCAGCGTGTGAAGGTGCCTCGCCAAGCTGCACGCGGACGGGTTTGACGGTATCGTGCACGCGTTTGATCGGACTGGATTGATAGTCTTCGTCGGAGCTGTTGTCCGCTGTGTAAAGCCGCAATTCCCGCGTGCCGTCGCTTGTCCAGACGGATGCTTCCGCCCGGACATTCGGGTGTACGACCCATATACCGGTGGTCGCCCTGTCCACCGGCACATGTCCGTCGCGAAGGCGCACGGCCATGTCACTGATAACTTCCAAAGTGTCGCCGAGATACGACGCGTCGCTATAAAGCCATTGCACAACGTCTGCCGCGACGAGCGGTGCTTCCAGGACCATCTGCCCAAGCCCTTTTGTTCCCTGAGATGTCCCTGATATGGTGCGTCGCAACGCAAAGTGAAAGAGGCAAAAACCGCACAGCGTTAATCTTGCTGCGTTTTCTGTATTTCCGGTCCCGGGAAGAGCACCGGAATGCGCCCGGTTATCCTGTAGACGATCAGTCCCAGCCATTCCCTGAACGCCAGATCAAATCGACGTAATCCCTTCGAGGCACCGGAGAATCCGAGTCCCCTGTCTTCGCTTCCGCGCGTTCTGTAGTCAACCGGATACGCGGTGACGCCGGTCCAGCCGGTTTCCGCGAACACGCCCATCGCCCTTGGCATGTGATAGGCGGACGTCACGAGCAGCCAGGTCTGACCCGGTTGCGGATCAACGAGCTCTTTGGTGAGCACGGCATTCTGCCAGGTGTTTCTCGATACGTCTTCGAGAATGACCCGCCCCGGCGATATCCCGAAATCCTCGAACAGTCGTGCAGCGCCCTCTGCTTCGGTCGCCTGCGACTGGACAATGACGCCTTTGCCGCCGGTGTGGATCACGAGTGCATCCGGGACCAGACCGGCAAGCCGTGCGGCGATCGTGATTCGCTCGCCGGACGTGGTGAGCGCGGTGTCTCCCCGCCCCCCGGTCACGACCGTGTCAACCGCGCCACCCAGAACGATGATGCCATCGACCGCTTCGATCTCGACGGGCCGCGGATATCTTTCTTCCAAGGGCAGGATAAGCCAGTTCGCCGCCGGTGAAAGACCACAAACGGCCAGTCCCGCAACGGCCAGCCAAACCAGAAGGATACCTGTCACCGGCCATTTACCGAGCATCTTCAGTGTCAAACCGAGCAGAGCAACCGCGATCAGGAAATTCGATGGCTGGATGAAAAAATACCCGATCTTGGAAATGTAAAAGAACACTCCGGCGTCCCATTCTCGGTTTTCTCGCGGCCAAAATTCATCCGCGAAGCGCATTCAAAAGACACTGATTCACAAAATTCGCAGATCGCGATGTGACTGTTTTCCATAACTAAATCAACAATGTGGCCGGTAATGCAACGAAGGCGTTTCAAGGTCGTTTCACAAATAGATCGAATAACGTCTTTTTGAGAAAAACAAAATAAGTCAAACACTTAAGTTCTCTACAGCAAAAACAGATCTGTAAATCAATTGTCACACTTTGCAGCGAAAGTGCGGTCGTTTTCCTGGTTTGGCTTGGGCTGGAACGAGGAAAACCGGCCGCTGTTTGTCTGTGGAGAATGATTGTCGTTTTTCACAAAGGCGATAACCGTGATCGAGGTCACAGGGGCGTGAGCTGAAGTGAGGCATGCTGTGTGTGTTGAACCAAGGCACAGTCGAGGGTAACCAAATGACACTCTATTTGAAACTCGGTGGACGCGAAGCGATGGTGAAGGCAATGCCGCGCTTGCGCGCCAGACTGGAACAGGATCCCTGTTTCGATATCTCACGGCTCCAGAAGGAATTCGAGCGTGCGGACGATTTCACGGAATTCCTGATTTTCCTGGTTGGCGGCGCTCCCTTCTATGACGGCAAGCCGATCTGCGAACTTCTGTCTCCGATCTGCACCTGCAACGAAGTCTACGAACGCTTCGTGGATCATCTGGTCATGGTGCTGTTCGCTGGAAAGAGAAGCGAGACCGATGAAACGGACCTGCGCCAGCTCATGACGACATTGCGTCCGCAGGTGCTCGATCCGCGGCCTGTTGACCCGATCATGGTCTATTCGGTCGAACAGGAACTGATCAGCGCCTGATCCCGAAAGCAAGCTTTTCAAACAAAAACGCCGGCGACACAGCACCGGCGTTTTGTTTTGCAAGTCCGAATGTTATCAGCCCAGTTCATCCACGCTGGTGACAACCTTACCCACAAGTCCGTATTCGATACCCTCTTCCGGGCTCATCCAGTAATCCCGGTCCGTGTCTTTCTCGATCCGGTCGATCGGCTGGCCGGTCGCATCCGCGAATATCTTGTTCAACCGGTCCCGCATCTTGATGATTTCCTTGGCCTGGATCTCGATGTCGGTCGCCATGCCACCCGCACCACCGGACGGTTGGTGCAGCAGGAAACGCGTGTTCGGCGTGCAGAAACGATTTTCCTTGGGCACTGACACGTAGATGAGCGCGCCTGCGCTCGCCACCCAGCCCATTCCGAGAATGCGGACTTCCGGTGCAATGAACTTGATCGTGTCGTGGATCATGTCGCCGGATTCAACATGGCCGCCGGGCGAAGACACAATCACCGTGATCGGGTCGTTGGAGACCTGTGCCAGGGCCAGCATCCGCGCGCACACGTCACGCGCCATATCCTGGGTGACTGGTCCGGTGATCAGCACCGTGCGGGCTTCGAACAGATGCTTGTCGACCTGGATCGAAGGCTGGCTCTTGGGCTTGTCGTCTTCATCGTCATCAAGACGCGCTGGCACTTTTGTCGAGTAGTTTTTCATGCGCAGGATTCAGCTCCCTTTGCTGTTGAGCCGGCTGGACCGACAGTATCTGGCAGATTCGCGGCAGTTCGTTCCGCGCCTGTTTTGACCATGTGTATGCGAACAAACGACGGCTCGCAAACCTTGAAAGCCTGAATAGACCGAAAAGAGTTATCAATCTGGGAACATCGCCGCCTTCGCGGCATCTATTTGCCACGGCGGGGGCTTTCTTCCGCTGCTGCGCTCCTGCGCCCGACAATGAAGTGCCACGCGAGCAGAAACGCGAAAGGAAGCGAGGGCCATACGAACCACAAGGTTGAAAGCCCGGACGTCAGGAGGTTCAGCACGAAGAAAAACCCGATCAGGACCACACAGGTTCGCACACGCCTCGGCTGCATCCGCAACCAGCGCCTGGCCTGCTCGAAACCATTGGCAACCGCCCGGGTGTCCTTGTCCCAGTCCGGGTGATCGGACACACGGGACTGGTCCTGCCCGGTCTCTTCAGCATCGTTCACCGGTTCTGCAGGCGCATTGCGTCCCCCGAGCCGCACCGAATAGGTCTCGACCGGTTCGCTCACATTCTTGACAACCTGCGGGCCGAGCGGCTCGAATCCGAGCGCAACCTTTGCTTTCACCTGATCGTAAACCGACTGCGACAGCATGATGCCACCGCGTGGGGCCAGTTCCTGCAGCCGCGCTGCCACGTTGACGCCGTCACCGTAAATGTCGTCTCCCTCAACCATGATGTCACCGAGATTGATACCGACGCGAAAATCCATCCGGTTCATTTCTGGAAGATCGGCATTTCTGAGCGACAGTTCGTTCTGGATTTCCACGGCACACTGAACCGCTTCGATCACCGAGGCGAACTCGATGATCACAGCGTCACCCCAGGTATTCACGATGCGCCCGTTGTGCCGCTCGGTTGTGGACGACATCACTTCGCGATAGGCACGCAGCCGGTCCAGCGTGCCGTCTTCGTCCCGCTCCATGAGCTTGGAATATTGTGCAACATCCGCGCACATGATCGCCGACAGACGCCGCTTGACCCGTTGCATGCTAGAAACCCCTGAGACCTACAGCTTAGGAATGGGAAGCCGGGGAGTAAATTGCAAGGGAAAACCGATCCGCGGCCCGATCCGCGTGCTGGCCCTACAGCCCCTTGTGCGCCAGGTTTCGCAAGGCATCCATTGCCTCCCCGGCTCTTTCCGCCGGAACAAAAACATGGTCGTGAAAATAGGCGGCGACGACATTGGCCGAAATCCCCTCCTTCGTCAGGGCTTCCGCAATGGCAGCCGTCAGTCCGACCGCCTCGAGGGAGGAATGCACGGTCAGCGTGATCCTGCGAAACCACTCGGCATCCGCGAGCCCCAGTTCTCTCGCTCTTTCGACCGGGAGGATCGCCGTGGTGCCCTCGGTTTCGGCGAAAAGACCAATGGCATCATAGTCAACCAGGTCCTGAAATGTCCGGTTCGCGAAGGTGCAGAACACATACGGCTCCGGATCGAGCATGGGACGCATCTGCGTAATCAGGGTGTTCAGGTCGGTTTCGCCGGTCATGTTTCTCATCCGTCCAACTCGGGCCATGGTCTGACCTGGAAGTTCGTATGTTAGCTGCCCCTCGCGCGAATGTCAGATCTCGACCGCCCCACACCGTTTCGATCTCAGGCCTTCGCCGCAAGGGCCATGTTGCACAGCATCTCGAACATGATCGAAACGCCGAGGAAGGCCGTGGCCCCGGCCTGATCGAACGGCGGTGAGACTTCCACGAGGTCGGCCCCCACGATGTTTACGCCCTCCAGAAGCCTGGCAACCTGCAACGACTGGAACGAATTCGGCCCGCCAACTTCGGGCGTCCCCGTACCCGGCGCGAATGCCGGATCGACAAAGTCAATGTCATAGGAGACATAGGTCTCCTGCGAGCCCGCAATCTGCCGGGCTTCGACCATGACATCTTCCGCCCCGCGCGCGTGAAACTCCTCGATCGGGACAACCCGGATTCCGACGCTATCGGCAAAATCCCTGTCTTCGCTGTCATAGGCTGTTCCACGGATGCCGATCTGAATGACCCGCTTCGGGTCCAGGAGTCCTTCTTCGACCGCGCGCCGGAAGGGCGTGCCGTGGGTATACTGCATGCCGCCGAAGTAACTTTTGAACAGATCCGTATGACTGTCGAAGTGGATCATTCCCAGGGGTTTTTCCTTCGCAAGTGCGCGCAGGATCGGCAGCGAACACAAGTGATCTCCCCCGGCAGTAAGCGGCCGTATGCCTTTTTCGCGAACGCGATCGTAAAACGCGGTCATGCGCGTGAGGCTGTCGTCGACGCTTGCCGGGTTCGGTCCGACATCCCCAAGGTCCGCACAGTTGGTGAGTTCGAATGGTCGAATTCCGGTCGCGCCGTTCTGGGCCCGGATCATCGTCGACATGTCCCGCAGCTGCCTGGGGCCATGGCGGGGCCCCGGCCGGTTGGTGGTACCGCCATCCCAGGGAGCTCCAATGAGGCCGATTTCGACCTCCGCTATCTTTTCATCATCAAGCCCCACATGCGGCAGCCGCATGAAGGTCGGGACACCGGCAAAACGTGGCAAGTCGAGCCCTGATACCGGGCGAAAATACGGATCGGTCATGTTGTCGGCCTGAGTTTGAAGATTGGAGTTCGTCGATTTCGTCGCGGGGTACCATTTCTGGCAGAATCTGACGGTTGTTCAACAAAAACCGGATTACCACGCAATCGGTTTACCGAGATGATCGAAAAAACAGCCTGTTTCCGCGGGCGAAAGGCCTTCTACAACGTTCAGCAGACGCCGCGCAGCAACATCGGGTTCCTGCACCTCAAGACCCGTCTTCGTGAATTTTTCGGTTAGCAACGTCCTCACGGTTCCCGGATGAAGTGCAACGGCGATCGCCTCGGGGTTGCGCCTGGAAAGTTCGACGGCTGCCGTTCGCAAAATCTGGTTCAGGCCCGCCTTGGCCGCCCGATAGGCATACCAGCCGCCAAGCCTGTTGTCGCCGATGGAACCAACCCGCGCCGATAACGTCGCAAACACGCATCTGCCCTCCCTCGGCAAAAGCGGCAGGAAGTGCTTCATGAGCAAGGCGGGTCCGATTGCATTGACCGCATAAGACCGGGCAAGGTGGTGCGGATCGATCTCCCGCCAGCTTTTCTCAGGCCTTGAGCCGTCCAGCGTCAGTGCGCCGCTGGCATCGAACACCAGCCGCACCTTTCCTTCGAGCAATTTCAGATGCTTCGCGCTTGCCTTGATCGTTTCCTCATCGAGGAGATCGAGCACCGGGTCAGACTGGCGGCCAAGGCCGAGAACCGTGTCATAGGTCCCGGAGGCAGTGATCGCCTCCGCGACCGCGGACCCGATCCCACCGGTGTGGCCGACAATGACTGCTATCCTGGAGGCCATGTACTATCCTGACTGTTTGTCCAGCAACACTACGCAGGAACGCAGGTCCGGGATTGCTTTCAAGCACTGAAAGGCTTGGACCTCAGACAGTCGCCGACCAGACACCCTCGACATATTCGGCTTCGTCATCACCGGGCCAGGGCGGCATGGAAATGCAGATGAATGTCAGTGGAAGGGTCTCATCGCTCCGATACTGGAATGCCGTTCCGGCAGGGATATCAATCGAAACACCCGGAACCAGATCCACCGTGTTTGCAGCGTTGCCGTCGGAGCGCCAGATCTGCCCCCTTCCCTCAAGGACAAACCAGAATTCGCTCACGCTCTTGTGCCGGGTCGCACGATTGATCTGACCGGCGGGAACGGTGGAATGGATCATGTTCCCGGTCGGGCCATCCATCAGGAAGCGGATGTCGGCACCCGCCGGCGATTTGGCATCAAAGCCATCTGACAGGATATTTTGCTTCACGGCAGTTTCGCCTTTTCATGGAGACGGCAGATGACATCACGGCCCCCATTCTTGCAATGCCGGAAAGGGCCTGTCGAGACGGCTTTTAAGCCGTCTTGCTGAAAATCTCCCGCCCGATCAGCATGCGCCTGATTTCCGATGTCCCGGCACCGATCTCGTAAAGCTTGGCGTCGCGCAAAAGGCGGCCGGTCGGATATTCATTGATGTACCCGTTTCCGCCCAGCAACTGGATCGCATCAAGGGCGATCTTCGTTGCGTTTTCAGCCGCATAGAGGATTGCGCCGGCCGCGTCTTCCCGTGTCGTTTCCCCGCGGTCACAGGCCTTTGCGACCGCGTACACATAGGACTTGGTTGCATTCATCGAGACATACATGTCAGCGACCTTGCCCTGAACCAGCTGGAAAGTTCCGATCGGCTGACCGAACTGTTCGCGCTCATGGACGTAGGGAATGACCACATCCATGGCCGCCTGCATGATACCGATGCATCCGGCAGCCAGAACGGCACGCTCATAGTCCAGCCCGGACATCAGCACATTGACGCCCTTGCCGACCTCTCCAAGCACGTTTTCTTCCGGCACTTCACAGTCCTGGAAAACGAGTTCACCTGTTTCCGAGCCACGCATGCCCAGCTTGTCCAGTTTCTGTGCGACGGAAAAACCGGGAAAGTCCTTTTCGACCAGAAATGCCGTGATGCCTTTTGGTCCTGCGTCAGGATCCGTCTTGGCGTAAATGATCATGGTGTCTGCGGACGGGCCGTTTGTGATCCACATCTTCGACCCGTTCAGAACGTAGCGATCGCCCTTTTTGTCCGCGCGCAGCTTCATGGAGACGACGTCGGATCCCGCACCCGGTTCAGACATCGCCAAGGCACCGAGATGCTCACCTGTGATCAGTTTTTCCAGATAACGATTCTTCTGATCGTCACGGCCCCAGCGACGCAACTGGTTGACGCACAGGTTCGAATGCGCGCCGTAACTCAGCCCGATGGACGCAGAAGCTCGGCTCACCTCTTCCATGGCAATACAGTGTTCGAGATAGCCGAGACCGGAACCACCCCATTCTTCCTCAACGGTAATCCCGTGGAGGCCGATTTCCCCCATTTCCGGCCAGATGTCTCGCGGAAACCAGTCTTCCCTGTCGATTTTTTCCGCAAGCGGGGCAATCCGGTCCTGACTGAAGGACCGAACCGTGTCGCGCAACATGTCGGCGGTTTCGCCCAGATCGAAATTGAACCCGGGAAAATCGTTTCGAATCATAGTCCTACCTCCCGGCGCCCCTGGCTCAGGTGCGCACGTAACGAATGGAATCGCTCAGCTCTCCGATCCGGTCGTAGAGCTGCTGAGCGCGTTTGTTGTCTCGGTCAGTGTGCCAGTACACCTTGCCGCTGGCACCCGGTTCGCGATCTGCTGCGGCGTAGACCGCCTCGATAAGTTTTCGTCCGGCTCCGGTTCCCCTGGCCTCTGGGCTCACGTAGAGATCTTCCAGGTAACACACCGCTTCCAGGGACCACGTGCTGTCGTGAAACAGGAAATGAACGAAGCCGACCATCTCGCCGTCACGTTCGGCGACAAAGGCAGAGTGTGACCCCGGCGCCAGCAGGCGTTTGAACATCCCGTCGGTGACTTCCGGCGCAAGGTCCTGCTCGTAAAATTCCAGATAGGCCACCCAGAGCTGCTCCCAAACGGGCCTGTCTCCCCGGGACAGATCGCGGATATGTATGTCAGACATGGTTCAATCCCTTACGCCCTGCACGCTGACAAGCGTGAACAGGCCGGTTGCCAAATGGACTTGCAGTCCGTCCTCGAGCCCGTAGACATCCGCCTTTGCGATGGTAAGCGTCCGGCCGGGTTTCACGACGCGCCCTCTCGCCAGGAGGACCTCCTGCCTTGCCGGATTGAGCAGGTTGATCTTGTATTCGCTCGTCAGCACACCGCAGTCTGCGGGAAAGAGGGAAAGGGCCGCATATCCTGCGGAACTGTCGGCAATGGACGACGTTGCACCGGCATGAAAAAAGCCATGCTGCTGAGTCAGGTCGTCTTGCATTTTCAGTTCGATATCCACGGCACCCGGGGCGACGTGTACCAGTTCGGCCCCGAGATGCTTCATGAAGTTCTGCAAGGCAAAACTTTTCCGGACTCGGCTGTCCCAGTCGGGATCTCTTGGACTCAGATCCATTGCTCACTCACCCGCGACACTCAATTTGCCAGCAAGTTCCGCCATGCGGGTCTTGGCGCCGGCTTCCACCTCGTCAAGTTCAAGCAGCGTCAAGTCGATATCGCGCTGCTTTTCGAGAAGTTCGTCCCGCCGCGCCGCGATTTTCTCAAGGAGAAGCTTCAACTGACCGGTCTCACCGGGCGAGGTTCCGTACATCTCGATCATTTCCCTGATTTCGTTCAGCGAAAATCCGAGCCGCTTTCCGCGCAGGATGAGCTTGATGCGTGTCCGGTCACCGGGCGTGTAGAGGCGTTGGCGGCCGCGCCTTTGTGGCGTGACCAGTCCCTGGGCCTCGTAAAAACGCAAGGTCCGCGTCGTGATGTCGAATTCCTGCGTCAGTTGGGTAATTGTGAAATAGCGTTGCATGCCCGCTCCTTGGTGCGGGCACAGTTCAGTCTTTTTACGTTAAAGTCAATACATCTATTTTTTTGTAATTTTTACAACTAGATAGCTGTCATGTTTGTAGATCGCTCATGACCGCTTTTGCGTTCAGTACATTCAGATCAACGTTGCCCGATATCCCTTTGATCGTGCCGCTGTCCTGGTACTGCCAAAGGACCCAGTCCTTCGTGTAGGACGGCGAATGCCAGATCGAACGCGTCCAAAGCCGTCTGTTGAGACCCTGTCCTTTCAGATACGCGCGATAAAACTCTTCCGGCGCATATAGGATGACCTGTTTTCCGGTTGTAAGCTCCACTTGGGCGACGAAGTTGGAAATCTCTTTCTGCACGTCCTCGACCGGTGGCCGTCTTGCGCAGTTGTTGCTGAATTCAAGATCAAGCACCGGTGCCAGCATGTTCGGATCTTTCGGCAGCACTTCGAGGAAATTCGCAGCCTGTTCTTTGCCCGGTTTGCAGAGACTGAAATAGTGGTAGGCACCCCTGGCCAGACCAACCGACCCGGCCCCCGCCCAGTTGCGGGCGAATGCGCTGTCCTTGAAGTCACCACCTTCCGTGGCTTTCATGTAAACGAAAGAGATGTCGTCATTGGAGACTTCGGTCCAGTCGATCTCGCCGAGATGATGCGAGACGTCCAGCCCACGGATCGGATACTCGTCCCTGTCGGGTTCCCAGTTCATGAAAAAAAACGCCGCTCCGCCGATCGAGATGACGCACCCGACCACCACATAGAACACTGTCCGGAATATTGCCTGCAAGAACTTCATATTGCCACCCAATTCCAAGGCGACACGAACTTGCCCCAAAATCCTTAAGATTCACGATAGAAAATTCGGCCACAGCGGTGGTGCTGCGAGTTCAAGTACGTTTCCATCGGGATCGTTGAAATAGAGACTGGTTCCCCCGGCCGGCCAAACGACCTCGCTGATGATCTCGACCGTGTTTGCCTTGAGATAATCCCGCCACGGCTGAAGCTGGTCGGTGCTGATGCGAAAGGCAAAGTGGCTGTGGCCGGATGTGTGATGTCCCGGAACCGTTCCGCCCGAAGTCTCGACATCTTCACCGGTATGACCACGGCGAAACACGAGGAGGGCCTGGCCGGGTCCGGCGTCATATGCAAACAGTCTGTCGCCTGCAACCATTCTCTTGAGACCGAGAATATGTGAGTAGAACGCATGGGCAGCGTCCATGTCGTCCACATAGACTGTGGTTTCTAGAACACCATTGATCTCAGGTCTGGACATTTCTTCGCTCTCTTGACTATGCGCCAACATATATTGCTCAAAAACAAACTGCAAAAACTGCATCAGCAAAAACAACTAAAAGATGCAGGAAATCTAAGATAATACCTAGAAAAAGTAACTAAGTTAAGCAAAACGATTTGCCAATTTAAGACATCGTGTGTGAAGATCGCTCTCCCATGAAGATTCGGGAAGCTTCATGGTGATTTGAAACGCGTACCGTCTGGGGCACAACGGAACATAATGCACAAAAAACTCGCTTCTGGCGTATACCTGCTGGCAAGCCTTTTGCTCCTCCTATCCTGGGGAAGCGCAGCAAAGGCCGAATTTATCGTTACCGTCATGGGCCCCGAGGCTCCAGCAGACAAGCGGTACGAATACGATCGGGCGGTGGTAGAGCTTGCCCTGACCAAGACCGGGGCAAAGTTCGGCAGCTTCACCGTTCGCGATACGCCCGTCGGACAGAACACGCGGCGTGCGATGATTGAGGCCTCGAACAACAGGCACACGAACTTCATTATCAAGGCGTCGATGAGCAACGACCTGCCCGAAAGCCTCGCGATCATTCCGTTCCCGGTCGATCTTGGGATCGTCGGTTACCGCGTCGCGTTCGTCTCGGAAAAAAACAAGGAAGCGCTCTCACGCGTGAAGTCGCTTGAGGATCTGAAGAAATTCGAGGTCATCCAGGGGCTTGGCTGGCTCGATACCCGTATTCTCAGGCATCACGGTTTCAATGTGCGGACGAATGCGGAATATCAGCCGATGTTTTCCATGGCTGCCCTTGGGCGTTCAGACCTGTTTTTCAGGGGCGCCAATGAACTCCTCGACGAATGGGAAGCGCAGCGAAGCATCCCTGGCCTGGCATTTGACGAGGCAATCTCGGTTTACTACCCGCTGCCAAGGTTCCTCGTGACGGCACGCGAAAACACGGAATTGATAGAGCGCGTGCATGAGGGACTGCTGCTCGCCTATGAAGATGGTTCGCTTCAGCAACTCTGGGAAGACAAGTACCGCGCGAGCATAGAGTTCGCCAATCTTGGTGCCAGAAAAGTGTTCCGCCTGGAAAACCCCTTTCTCGAAGGCCTCGACCCGTCCTGGCAGAAATATGTCTACCAGGTCGGGTCTGAGCTGACGCAATAGCCTCACGCTGCGAACGCGCGCAGCCGCCACTGCATTCAGGCGAGCGTCAATTTGACGTCAATGTTGTTGCGCGTGGCGTTGGAATAGGGGCAGACCTGATGCGCCTTTTCGACAAGGTCCTCAGCGGTGGAGCGCTCCAGCCCCGGCAAGGATATCTCCAAAGCGACCTTCAGACCAAATCCGCCTTCCGAGCGGGGTCCGATACCGACCGTCGATGTGATTGAGGTGTCGGCCGGCACAGCGATTTTTTCCTGACCACCGACGAATTTCAAGGCACCGATGAAACACGCGGCATATCCGGCCGCAAACAGTTCTTCCGGATTGTTGCCGGCTCCCCCTGCACCGCCCAGTTCCTTGGGTGTTGCAAGATCGACCTTGAACGACCCGCTCAGTGTTTCGGCAGAGCCGTCACGGCCTCCGGTTGCACGTGCCCGGGTCTCATAAAGAACTTCGACAGACATTTCTCTCTACTCCTATCCTCATGGAAAACAGACCTTTTCCAAAACGGCTTTCAAATTTATATCGTGCACGATATATTTTATGCACATAAAGCACGGCGCATCCGGCGTCAACCGGTTGCGACCATATCGCACGCGACTTATAAGGTGACGAATGACCGAAACGACAGATCAGATGTCTCTTCTGGACGCGATTGGAATGCCCGCCTCCGAAAAGACCGAAACCCGCAAGAAAAAAGCTCCGGACAGTGCAAGGACAGTGCGTACAAAGCAGGCTTCCAAGCCGGCGGAACGCAAGAAGAAGCCTGCGTCCTCTGCAAAAGCCAAAAAGGCGGCGCCGGCGGGCGATGTGCCCGGCGAGACGGACCGCACCGACGTAGAACCCGCACCTGAAGTCAAGGCAAGCGGCGCGGCAGGTTCAGACATGTCAACGCCCCTGCCGCTCGACAAATACATCTGCTTCGCTCTCTATTCGGCCAACCATGCCATGCACAGTGTCTACAAGGACCTGCTGAAAGACGTCGGACTGACCTATCCGCAATTCCTGGCTATGACCGTGTTGTGGGAAAAAAACAACGTGCCGGTCGGCACAATCACCTCAAAATTACAACTCGACACGAATACGCTCACACCACTGCTCAAGCGGCTTGAAACGATGGGATTGATCACGCGGACGCGAAACACCAAGGACGAGCGGCAGGTGATCCTCAAGCTGACCCGCAAGGGGCGCGCGCTTCAGAAAAAGACCGAGGAATTCAGCACGTGCATCCTGACCTCGACAGGCATAAGCATGGAGGAAATCATGGACTTGCAGGGCCGGATAATGAAGCTTCGCGACAATCTGCGGACGGCGGGAACGGATTAGGGTCCTGGCCCTCGTCCCCGGCTCGCGACGCCTAGAACGGCAGACCGAACCAGAGCGCAGCGATCCCGAGAAAGGCGAAAAATCCGACCACGTCGGTAACCGTCGTCACGAACACGCTCGATGCAATAGCCGGATCGACATTCATCCGGTCCAGCACGATCGGGATCAGCAGGCCTGACAGACCCGCAAACAGCATGTTGATGATGATTGCGCCCGCGATCACCACACCGAGTCCCGGACTTGCAAACCAGAGCCACGCCGTCACCCCGATCAGAACGGCGAGCGCAACACCATTCAGGGCACTCACCAGGATTTCGCGGTTCAGAACACGCAGCATGTTGCGGGCACCAAGTTCCTGTGTCGCGATACCCCGAACGGCAACAGTCATGGTCTGAGTGCCGGCATTGCCCCCCATCGAGGCAACGATCGGCATGAGCACGGCAAGGGCCACCATGGCTTCGATCGTATCCTCGAAGAGTGCGATTACCACGGATGCAAGGATTGCAGTTCCGAGATTGACAACAAGCCAGGTCAGCCGCGAGCGCGCAATCGTCACCACGCTGTCCGATATCTCTTCATCGCCGACCCCGGCGAGCGCACGCAGATCCTCTTCCGCCTCCTCCTGGATTACGTCGACGATATCGTCGACGGTCAGGACACCGACCAGACGCTCGTTTTCATCGACGACGGCGGAGGAAACGAGGTTGTAGCGCTCGAAACGCCGCGCGACCTCTTCCTGATCCTCGGTCGCGAGAACGGCCTGACGGGTTTCCTCCATGATGGAGGTGACTTTTTCCGCGCGCCTGGTCCGCAGGATCTTGTCAAGATGCACCGATCCGAGAAGCTTGAAGGCCGGGTCGACCACATAGATTTCGTAGAAGCTGTCCGGCAAGTCCCGCGCTTCGCGCATGTAGTCGATTGTCTGCCCGACGGTCCAGAAAGGCGCAACGGCGATGAATTCGCTCTGCATCCGCCGGCCGGCGCTTTCTTCGGGATAATCAAGCGCCTTCTTGAGTTGCGCCCGATCCGCGTAAGGCAGCTCTTCCAGGATCGCGGCTTGATCGTCTTCATCCAGATCTTCCAGGATGTAGACGGCATCATCCGAATCCAAATCGCCAAGCCCCTCGGCGATCACTTCATTCGGAAGGTCTTCCAGAACCTGAAGGCGAACCGCCTCATCGGTCTCTGTCAGGGCCGTGTAGTCGAACTCCTCACCCAGAAGGCGGATGAAGGAAGCGCGTTCATCCGCATTCAGCGTTTCCAGAAGATCGCCCGTGTCGGCCTCGTGGAGGTCGCCTGCGAGTGCCTTCAGCTCAAGACGGTCATCGGCCTCGATCGCCGCTTCGACTGCCGCAATGAATTCGGGGTTGAGACGGTCGTCCTCATCACGGACCTGAATGGGAAGTACGGAGGAGGTGTCGGTGTCAAGTTCAGCTGCGTCGCTCATCCCTCACCTCCCTCGTTGCGTCTGTTTCGAGACCGTTGCCCAGAACTAGCCCGTGCCACCGTAAAGTGCCACCGTAAAGTGCCGCCGCAAATGCATCGCCGGTCCACAGCTGCGCCCTGTTTTAGTCGAACGGAGTTCGGAGGTATTTTTCAACAGCGAGAGGATTTGTTCAAAATCCGGCACAGCCCTTGGATCGCGCCACGTTTCTGAGCTGATCCAGGTAAGCTCTTGTTTCCTTCGTGAGGACGCTTTCGCTGGACGAAATGCATCGCTGTGCGCGGCTGAAGGCCCGCTTGGCGCGCTCGCTCGTCAGACACACCCGGCCCTCCGCAAGTGTCTGTTGTTCGACGTACCAGAGCTGCTGGCAGGTCATGGCCCCGAAACGTGCCGGATCCGTCTTGAACACCTGCGCAGTCAGTCCCTGGGTCAATCCGGCGATCAGCACGCAAACCCAAAAAATGCGGAAGATGTTCATTGCCAGACCCTGCAAGGCTGATCTCCGTTCCTGGCCGGATCGGCCGCAATGAGCGGCTGTGTCCGGCTGCACCTGCTTCCTGAAGAAAACCGGACTAAAAACAGGCGCGAACTCAGAAGAATTCGCGCCCGTTATGATTCTTACATGGCATGCGATGAAATCGTCAAACCGGAAGTTCTGAGCGTTCAGCTCAGCCCAAATCGAAGCGTTCGGCAAATGCAAACTGGACCAGGTCCGAAAGATGACACAGATCGCCGTTTTCCCGGCTTTCGTCAGCAATGGCATCTGCTGCAATGTCCAGAAGGGCCTTGTTGGGCGTGCCTTCCACGGTGTGTTGAAGTTCGGACACGTCGATTTGCCTGTGTTCGTCTTTGCCGGACCAGAAATCGAACTCGAAGGCGGCATCAAGAAGGTCGATCAGGAAAGCCGGTACCTCCGGACACTCAGGGTCGACATATTCAATGCCCGCGTCGATGCCCTTCACCACCTCACCCCGGCCGAGGCTGATCACATCCGTCAAGCCGCGCTCAGGATCAATCACATCCGACCCGTTCGAATCCGAACTTGGCGAGACGAACGTCTTGCCGGGTGCATCGTCGGAGGCGAACTGCACCACATAGTCGCCCGCCCGCAGATCCGTGAACTCGTAGTTCCCGTCCGCGTCCGTCTTCGTCCGTGCAGCCACCTCGCCGTCGGCAAAGAGCAGCGTCACGACAGCGCCTGGAACGGCAGGATCACTCGTGTCGAGATCATCTGCATCGACATCGCAGAAGTAACGGCCCGCGATCACAGCTGTCGGCACATATTCAATGCCCGCGTCGATGCCCTTCACCACGTCACCCCGGCCGAGGCTGATCACATCCGTCAACCCGCGCTCCGGATCGATCACATCCGACCCGTTCGAATCTGAACTTGGCGGGACGAATGTCTTGCCGGGCGAATCGTCGGTGGCGAACTGCACGACGTAGTCGCCCGCCTGCAGATCCGTGAACTCGTAGTTCCCGTCCGCGTCCGTCTTCGTCCGTGCAGCAACCTCGCCGTCGGCGAATAGCAGCGTCACGACAGCACCTGCAACGGCAGGATCACTCGTGTCGAGATCATCTGCATCGACATCGCAGAAGTAGCGGCCCGCAATCACTGCGGTCGGCACATATTCAATGCCCGCGTCGATGCCCTTCACCACGTCACCCCGGCCGAGGCTGATCACATCCGTCAACCCGCGCTCCGGATCGATCACATCCGACCCGTTCGAATCTGAACTCGGCGAGACGAATGTCTTGCCGGGCGAATCGTCGGTGGCGAACTGCACGACGTAGTCGCCCGCCCGCAGATCCGTGAACTCATAGTTCCCGTCCGCGTCCGTCTTTGTACGTGCAGCCACACTGCCGTCGGCAGCAAGAAGCGTGACGACGACATCCTGAACGCCGGGATCGCCTGTATCAGCATCGTCTGCGTCAACGTCGCAGAAATAGCGGCCGGAAATCGCAGATGTCTGCGGGTCTGCGGTTTCACCGGCACCAAGCTTGTCGTATTTCAATCCAAAGAAAACGTTGGCGCACCACTTCACCTCCAGCGTGACACCTTCAGGCGGCACGGCACCCAGAAAGGTGAAGAAGTCATTGTCCGGCCCCCGGCCATGCCCGCCTTCGACCTCGATTTCGATCAGCTGATAGGTCTTGCCATCGTCTCCGCGCAACACGAGGCGCTTCTCCGCGTAGATCTGCCCCTCAAGCGGCACCCCGTCCACGCTTGCCTCCTGACCGAAGGGATCGCGCGCGTGTTCCGTGGTCTTTTTCTGCCAGCGGCCCGTTTCCTCAGACCTCGTCCAGTTCGTCGTGTGGACGTCGCCTGACAGCCACGGATCGTTGTCGCACACGGAGAATTCCGTCGTCGCGTTTGCAGGCATGATGAAACTGTCGCCCCGCCCGAGACTATTGTCCCCCGGGTTCAGAAGGTCGGCTTCGGTGAAGGCAGTGAATTCAAAAGTCCGGGAACGGAAGGCCATGATCAATCCCTTTGAAAAACAAGTGCAGAAAAAAATCGCGATGCCCCGCAATCAAAATGAGGCAAAGCTGGCAATATTACGTAAGGTAACTCAATTCGGCGTCAGGCGCCATGATGCACGTGGGAAGCGGAAAATTCGGTAAGTCAAAAACAAAAGGCGTCCCGAAAGGTGCCCGTTCAACCAGCGAGGTGTCTGGTTGCCATGGTACGACCGAGCAAACCCCGAAGAAGAATATTTCTATTATTTTACAATGACTTAAGCACTTATTCAGAAATGACTCCTTATGAGCCACAATCTGTTCGCGTCTCTTTGTATTTGTCCGCTGATGGGACAGGCTCACGACAAAGCTACTTCAGGATGAGCATGTAGATCACGTTTCCCTATAGCGGAGACGTAAACATGAGCAGCCCAACGACCATCTCATTCAAATGCTTAGCCTCTTGTCAGCTGCTTTCGGCAAGGCCCCGCTGAACATGCCGCCATCATCACAATCTCGTGAGAAAAGGCATCGTTTATGCCCTAGCGTCATTTTTATGTTTACCCAGGGTATATTGTGTGGTTGTATTTTGGCAATTGCAGTGAAAATTTCTTTTGATTCCCAGGGGCCTCCCGGGTTTTGGCCTCTGGGATTTTTATCGAGTTCGATGATCCGCCCATCACGAGTAGCATCTAATTTTGCATTGATGGTCGGGCCGTCTGCTGCACCAATCCCGATAAAATAGGCGCCAAGTAAGCATACCCGCTCTTATTTCACTTACCCTAGGTAATTTTTTTGTGTTATACTAATTGTATTGCTGCAAACATGATTTAATATCCTAGGGGGCACCCGGGGTTAAGCCCCCTGGGACTATTTTAAATTCGGTATTTCAGCTTTTTGTGAGCCACAATCAGTTTGGGAAGAGTCCACGGCACAGCTGTAGAAACGCTGTGATAAGCACGCATCGCAATCCATCTGTTTGATCGATATGCATGTGGCTGCGACTCTGGGTTTCTGCTTAACCTTTATCAAGGCAAATGCACAGTGGCCGGCGTCGCCGATGCGGCGCAAAACTCCAAGGTCTTGATCCCCGCTGCCATGGCCGGGAACCTCTTTCTCAACTATCAGTTTCTTTGATTTAACTGCTCAGGACCGGGCGTATTTTGAGCCACAAGTGCATTTGGGTTGCCGAACCGAGCTCACGCAAATTGCGCTCCTATATTGCTTCCTTCAGCAATCGAAAAGACACGTGTTTTGTCTCTTGAAAAAGGTACGAAAACTTTAAAGGCGCCCCGAAGGACGCCTTAAAGATCATTCACTTAGTAAGTGATCCTTGGTGCGGTCGAGAAGACTCGAACTTCCACGGGTTTTACCCCACAGCGACCTCAACGCTGCGCGTCTACCAATTCCGCCACGACCGCATATCAAGTTTTTCTCACGCCGTTTGGCGTCGAGGCGCTCCGTGTAGCAAAAGGACTTTGGGGGCGCAAGAGCAGAATTGGCAATAATTCACCGAGGCGGAAATTTTCTTGAGGATGCCGCTAGAGCGGCCCGTCTGTCCGCATCGGGCGGATCTCCGGCGGGCGCATGAGCACTTCGGTAATCGAGATCCCGATCCGCTCACCGAGCAGGACCACCTGCCCCCGGGCAACCAGCGTGTTGTTGGCGTAGATCTTGACGTCGTCGTCCTCGCTCACGTCAAGATCGATGACCGCGCCACGGCCCATGCGCAACAGCTGGTGAACCGGCATTTCACTCTCGCCAAGCACAACGGAAATGTCGACTTTGATTTCGTCAAAGGTGGTCATCGGACATCAAGATCCTTAAATAGGGCGAACCCGCAAGCGCTGCACCATACCACGCCACGGCCAGCCAGCTCAAAAAACAAAGAACTGTCATCCACATGTCACCTGCCGAAAGAGACACGCTTTCCCTCAGTTTTCTGCCGATCTCGGGGGCAAATCCGGTGGAATGGAAGATTTCGGATGAGCTTGTCGACTACGAGACCGCGCTTTTGGAAATGGACGAACGCGTCAAAAGAATCATTTCCGGCGAGGCTCGCGAGCTGGTCTGGCTGCTCGAACACCCCCCGCTTTACACCGCTGGAACAAGCGCCGACGACAACGATCTTGTCGCGCCCGACCGGTTCCCGGTCTACCGAACGGGACGCGGCGGACAGCACACCTATCACGGCCCCGGTCAACGGGTCGCTTATGTGATGCTGGATCTCAAGCAGCGGCAGCAGGACGTCAGGGCATTCGTCTCGGCCCTGGAAGCCTGGCTGATCAACACGCTCTGGCACTACCACATTCGCGGCGAACGCCGCGAGGACCGGGTCGGTGTCTGGGTTCGCCGCCCAGACCGTGGTCAGACAGTCGAAGACAAGATTGCTGCAATCGGCATCCGACTGCGCAAATGGGTGACCTTTCACGGCATAAGCTTCAACGTGGAACCGGATCTTGAGCACTTTTCCGGGATTGTCCCTTGCGGCGTTACCGAACATGGCGTGACCAGCCTGGTTGATCTGGGCATTCCGGTGAGCATGGCGGAAAACGACACCGTGCTGCGGGCCGAGTTTGAAAAGATTTTTGGCCCTGTCGCCTGATCAGGGCTCCCGGTCGGTTCACTCACCTCGGCAGCCCGCTTCGACGAATGCCTTCAGTTTGCCAAGCCCACCGGGCAGCCAGCCGACCTGACGAAGTTTGGACGCATCCATGACACCTGGCAACGTCGTGGCTCTTGCCGGCAATACACCCTTGATACCGCTACATTCTGAGACAAGTGTCAGAAGATCGCGCCGGTCAAGCAGGAGATCGGACACGTTGAAAACGTCAAACCCGCGCTCTGGCGTTTGAAGAACGAGCGAAACGGCAGCCGCCAGATCGTCACCATGAACCTCCGTTGCGCAGCGGGGCTCAATTTCCACGTCCGATCGGTAGTCGTCAAACAGGCTCGACCACTTGTGACGATCCATTCCGGGCGGCGTCCCGTAAACGCCGGTCACGCGCAGAGCAATGCCTGCAAACCGCGTATCACACAGCTCTTCGAGAGCTCTTTCGCCCTCAAGCTTCACCTGCCCGTAAAGGCTGTCCGGTTCCGGTGCATCTGTTTCATGCAGCGTTTCGCCGCGCCGAGCGTCGCCGTAGACCGCGCGGCTCGACAGGAAAACGGTCTTGCAGCAGCCCGCCATCTTCGCGGCTTGGAACAAGGCACGGGTACCCTCGACATTCAGTTTCCGGAACCGCTCCGGATCATCCCCTTGCCCGCCCCGGAACTTGCCGGGATCGTGATGCAGGGCGCAGTGGACAAGCGCATCTGCTTCCGGCAAACGCGGCGACATCTTGGACAAGTCGAACCGGGCAAATTCAAGGGCTGTGTCTACTGCCGGTCTTCGGCCCAACGCCGTCACATGGTTGCCCTCTCCCGCAAGGCGAGCGGCTAGAAACCGGCCGACTGTTCCGCTCGCACCCGTGATCAGTATCCGCATTCAGGACGCCTGTTGATTTGTCCACTCGTCCGGCCCGGCCAAACGCCTTGTGTCGGCGGGAACGCCATCACCAGTCGCGAAAGCCTGCCAGAGATCCATCAGCGGGCGAAGGCGCTCGCTCTTGTCATGACCGGTCTGCCAGGGCTTTTCGTACTGGAAGTGCAGAATATGGATCTGCTCCCAGTTCCACAGGCCCGGCAGGTTGAACCAGACATATTGCAGCATGTTGTAGAAGACCGGCAGCCCGTGCCAGTCCGGAAAGAAGCTCTCCAGGAACGTCTGGTCGGTCCGGCGCCAGAATACCTCCGGTCTGTCGAGTGCTTCCAGCATGCGCTGAAAGGTTGCCGTGTTCGGACGCGCCGTGAAGACACCGCTGTTCAGGCGATGAAAGTCGTCGAGGCTTTCGTAAACGTTCGGCGCCGCGCAGAATTCGGGATAGTCGAACAACCGGTCGCAATTCTGCAGAACGAGCGCGTCGGCATCAATGAAGACAACGCGGTCGTAGTCGGTGAGCTGCCACAAACGCAACTTGACGAAATTGTCGAGCGGCGTGTGAAAGGCAGGTTTCCCGCCTTTGTTGAACGGTGCAGCTTCGTGAAGCCGACCGCGTTCATGCCTCTCGTTGAAGCCGGCCGACGTCTCCAGGCGCCGACACCGCGCAAGTCGCGGGTTGAAGCCTTTCAGCATCTCCAGGTTTTCATCGTCGACGCCCGGAGTGCAAAGCACGACCAGGTCCGCTGCGGTGCCCGTTCGCCGCAAGGATCGCAGCAGCGCCGATGCCCCCAGAACATAGTCGCGGTTGCTCACCAACGTCACATAGGCAACGCTCGAACCTGCGGGTCGGTCGAAGATCGGCCATTCACTCATGACCGGCCTCAGGAAACCGATTTCAGCCGTGGGTGCTCCGGATCGTGTTCGATTTCGGAGGCGATGTCCCGTGTCCACGCGGAAACTGCCGGAACACGGCTCCGGTCGACGCGATAAGCAAATGCCTTGGCGACATCGACGACTTCTTCGAGCAGGCCGTCTTCAAGCCGGATCGGGTCGAGGCCCAGTTCCAGGAACTGCTTGTTCTCCACGACGAGGTCGTTCTCGGCCGCTTCCTTTCGTGGGTTCGGCAGATAGGCAACCTTCGCGCCGGTCAGTCTCGAGATCAGTTCGGCAAGATCGCGGACACGGTGCGTTTCCGTCATCTGGTTGAACACCTTGACCCTGTCTCCGTTCTGCGGCGCGTTTTGCAATGCCAGCTCGATACAGCGCACAGAATCCTGGATGTGGATGAAGGCACGGGTCTGGCCTCCTGTTCCGTGGACGGTTAGCGGATAGCCGATCGCTGCCTGAATGAGAAAACGGTTCAGGACGGTGCCATAGTCGCCGTCATAGTCGAAGCGGTTGATCAGCTGTTTGTGCCGCCGGGTCTGGTCCGTGTGTGTTCCCCAGACGATACCCTGGTGCAGATCCGTGATCCTCAACCCATCGTTCTTCGCGTAGAACTGGAACAGGAGCTGATCGAGACACTTGGTCATGTGATAGATCGAGCCGGGATTGGCCGGATAGAGAATCTGCTGATTTGCCGTTGTTCCGGCAAGGGTTTCGACGCCGACGTCGAGATATCCTTCCGGGATCGCGGCGCCGACGTTCGAGTACCCGTAAACGCCCATGGTTCCAAGGTGAACAAGATGCGCGTCGAGATCGAGCTCGACCATGGCGTTGAGCAGATGATGAGTCGCGTTGACGTTGTTGCTGACGGTATAATTCTTGTGCTGATCCGATTTCATCGAATAGGGCGCGGCCCGCTGCTCGGCAAAATGTATGATTGCGTCGGGGCGGTTGTCTGACAACCAGGCCTTGAAGACCTCGTAGTGCTCAGCAATGTCGATCAGGTGGAAATGGATCGTGTTGCCGGTTTCCTGCTTCCAGATACGCGTGCGCTCCTGAATAGAGCCCATTGGCGTGAGCGACTGGACACCGAGTTCCGCATCGATCCAGCGGCGGCTCAGATCGTCGATGATGTGAACGTCATGACCAAGATTGGACAGGTGCAGGGATGTGGGCCAGCCGACGAAACCGTCGCCGCCGAGTATCGCAATTTTCACAGGACGTCTCCCTTGCCTGACGACCGTGCGCCTCGCCGCCAGGTTCTGATTGTTTCATATGAGAGATCAGATCATTGCGATGATTCAGTGACATTTCAACGTTGAATTTTGCAATTGATACATAAGCACAGGTTTTCTGCGGACAGCTACGCAGTTTCCCTGATTTCGAATTCGCCCGAAAGCGGTTCGTCCGACGATGTCGGCGTCACAGCCCTCACACTGGCAAAGGTCGGGCCCCTCCAGAGGTGTTCAAGCATGTCGGAGACAGTATCGGAGGGACCGGAAAAAACGGCCTCGACCGCTCCGGTCCTGCGGTTTCTGACCCAGCCTGAAAGACCTCTCGCAACCGCCGCATTCGCACACCAGGCACGATAACCGACGCCTTGAACACGCCCCTCTACAATGACGTGAAAGGTTTCAGTGTCGGACATGCTTCGTCTCCACAGATCGAAAGCAGAATAGCGCAATGAACGAGGACGTCACATCCGGATTGTCGGCCTTTCAGGCCTGCGCGTTCAAAAACTCAGCGATATCCCGCGGCCTTTCCGCCATCATTACCGGGCGTTCAGCTTCCAGTTCTTCCCGGCTGCCGTAACCCCATAGAACACCGATCCCGGCAACGCCGTTGGCGTTCGCGCCGATAAGATCGTGCTTGCGGTCACCGATCATCAGAGTTTCTTCCGCCGAAACACCTTCCTCTTCCAGAATATGGGCGATCAGCTCGGCTTTTTGCGAACGCTCCCCACTGAGCTCGGAACCGTAGACCGTGCCGAAATGCGGCATCAGTTCAAAATGCTCGACGATCTTGCCGGCATATGCGTGCGGTTTCGATGTGCACACGTGAAGATCAAGCGAAGCAGTGCCGAGCGTCGCCAGCACATCGGGGATACCGCTGATCAGCGTATTCTCGTAAAGACCTGTCACGGTATAGCGCTCGCGGTATTGTGCCACCGCCAGGTCCAGGTCGGACCGGTCGGACGTGTTCAGGAGCACTTCGAAGCTGTCCCAGAGCGGTGGCCCGATGCACCAGTGGAGATCTTTTCCCTCAGGGACATGCGCGCCCATTTTCTGGAGTGCATGCTGGATCGAACGGGTGATTCCCTCAAACGGATCGGTCAAGGTCCCGTCGAGGTCGAACAGTACTGTCGTGAATGACATGAGGCCTCGGAGGTGTTCAATGAAAACAGCCCGGAACGGAGATGTTCCGGGCTGTCTGATTACGTTCGCAGGCGAGACCGAGTCAATCTGCGCGCTTAAGAAAACTCCATGATCACCGCGTCGACCGCAAGACTGTCGCCGGGCGCTGCCTTGATCGCGGAGACGACACAGTCGCGCTCGGCGCGCAACACGTTCTCCATCTTCATTGCCTCGACGACGGCAAGCTGCTCTCCGGCCTTGATCTCCTGGCCTTCGGAAACCGCAATGGACACCACGAGACCCGGCATCGGACACAGCAGCATCTTGGACGTGTCCGGCGGCAGTTTCTCCGGCATGAGCGCGTCCAGTTCCGCAACGCGGGGCGTCATGACCTTCGCGACAACCGAGTATCCTTGCCAGTCGAGCCGGTACCCGCCCGTAACCGGTCTTATCTGAACCGTGACGCTGTTCGAACCGACCTTGCCGGACCACAGGACATCCCCCGGGCTCCAGTCAGATTCGACATTCAGGATTGGACCGTCGCCAATGGCAACATCCAGTTCAACGGGGGTTCCGGGATATCCGGCCGCGATGCGGATCGGCACGTAGGTCTTGTCCAGCTTGACGACCCAGTCCTCCCGCATTTCTCCGGAATGCGCCCGCAGGCGTCCGGGCAGATGATCCAGACGCTCGCGCCTGAGTGCCCCCATTGAAAGTGCAACGGCGGCAAGCACCGCATAGGCTGCATCGTCCGGGACCGCCGGCGAAAAGCCATCCGGGTATTCATCCGCAATGAAACTTGTCGCCAGCTCACCGGAGCGCCAGCGCGGATGGTTCATCAAGGCCGTCAGGAACGGAACGTTGTGCTGAATGCCGTCGACATAAAACGCGTCCAGCGCCGTGCTCATCGCATCGATCGCCTGCTCCCGGCTCGGGGCATGCGTGACCAGTTTGGCGATCATCGGATCGTAGAACATGGAGATCTCGGATCCCTCGACCACGCCCGTATCGTTGCGGACCGTCACGCCGTCGCCTGCGATTTCCTCGGGCGGCTGGTAGCGCACGAGCCGCCCGATGGACGGCAGGAAATTGCGGTAAGGATCTTCCGCATAGATCCTGCTCTCGACGGACCAGCCGTTCAGCTTGACGTCGTCCTGGGCGATAGAAAGTTCTTCCCCGGCTGCAACCCGGATCATCTGCTCCACCAGATCGACGCCGGTGATGAGTTCGGTGACCGGGTGCTCGACCTGCAGGCGGGTGTTCATCTCGAGAAAGAAGAAGCTCTTGTCCTGACCGGCCACGAATTCGACAGTTCCGGCACTGTCGTAGTCGACCGCCTTTGCCAGCGCGACCGCCTGTTCACCCATCTTCCGCCGCGTTTCCTCGTCCAGCAGCGGTGAAGGTGCTTCCTCGATGACCTTCTGGTTCCGGCGCTGGATCGAGCATTCGCGCTCGCCGAGATAGATGGCATTGCCGTGCTTGTCACCGAGCACCTGGATTTCGATATGGCGCGGGTTCTCGATGAACTTCTCGACAAACACGCGGTCATCGCCGAAGGATGAGGCTGCCTCGGACTTGGACCGGTCATAGCCGTCACGCACCTCATCCGCATTCCAGGCAATGCGCATGCCTTTGCCGCCGCCGCCGGCCGACGCCTTGATCATGACGGGGTAGCCGATGTCCTGCGCGATCTCGACGGCCTGTTCCGCTGTTTCAATGACGCCGAGATACCCCGGAACGGTGCTGACCTTGGCATTATTCGCGAATTTCTTGGATTCGATCTTGTCGCCCATTGCCTCGATGGCGCGCGGATTGGGGCCGATCCAGACAATACCTTCCTTTTTCAGGGCCTCAGGAAAACTTGCGCGTTCCGAAAGGAAGCCATAGCCGGGATGGACCGCTTCCGCACCGGTCTGTTTGCAGGCAGCAATGATCTTGTCGGCGATCAGGTAGGACTCGGCTGCCGGCGCTGGACCGATATGGACGGCCTCGTCCGCCATCTCGACATGCAACGCGTCCCGGTCCGCATCCGAGTAGACCGCAACGGTCTTGATGCCCATGCGGCGGGCGGTCTTCATGACCCTGCAGGCAATTTCACCCCTGTTGGCGACGAGAATTTTCGAGAACATGCATTTCCACCCGACTGGACTGTTTCCTTGGTTTTAGGCCTGGCGCAGCGGCTGCGCAACTTAGCCAAAGGGCGAGCGGTCGGCCCCCGATGGCAACAGCTTAAAGAAAAGTTTAGGCCGCCTGCGCACGTGCCCCTGTCAACCTCACGTAAAGTTAAAGGTTTTCCTTGATAATTTGGCCAATAGTGGGGTGCAGACATGAAACGTCTCGTTGCATTTTTCTTCCTGGCCTTGTGTGTACCGATCGGTGCGCAGGCTGAAACAATCGGCAAATGGCATCGCGGCGATGTCAACGGATTCACGCGCTATTGGACCACCAACGACGTCGGGTCGAACTTCGTGGTCTGGTGCCATCCGCAAAGACAGGTCAACGGCACGCTGCTGCATGTTGAAATAGAGGGCAGGATGCCGCCCCCCAACAGCCGCGTGCGCGTGATTCTCGATTCCAGCGTTCTGGAGCTGCCCGTCAATGAACATGGCTACATCGGCACCGGGTGTCCGACCTGTTCAGACAGTTTCGGCTATGTCTGGCACAAGATCCGGTCCTCCCGCACCCTGGCCATCAAATTCCCGGACAACACCTATGCCGGCTTTTCCCTCAAGGGCGCGCCGAATGTACTCCCGGGAGATGTCTGCCCGACGGACTGGCAAAAGCGAAGAGCGAAGTCCTAGCAACATATCGCCCGATCTGCCGACCAAACCTGACGCTGGTGTGTCAAGGCGTTAAATGGCATTTTATGTGCCGACGGTCACACTGGTCTCGAGCCGCCTGACGCAAGATGCAGGTTGAACTGACCACGAGACGCCAGTCACCAACGGAGGCAGATATGAACAATCGTCGTCTTGCAATCGCGGCCGTGTTGCTGGGAAGCATTTTCTGGACGTCAGCCGCACAGGCAAGACCGGACCTGCGCCAGATGAGCTGCCGGCAGGCACAGAATATGGTCAAGCAGCATGGCTCGGTCGTCTTCACGACAGGCCGGCACACCTACTCCATGTTCGTCTCGAACCGCAGCTTCTGCGACTACAATCAGGAACTGTTCGTGCAGTACGGCCCGACCAAGGACAATCGCAAGTGTCCGGTCGCCTATGAGTGCAGGGAGCCCCTCTTCCCGCGTGGCGGGTTCAACCGCTGGGACTGAACGATGGGGTCCGTACCCTAGCGGGCCGGTCGGACCGGCCTGTTTTGTCATGATCCTGTCAAGGCGACCCCGGAAACTCGTCAGAGCGGAATGTTGTCGTGCTTCTTCCAGGGCGTCTCTTCCCGTTTCGATCTGAGGAGAGCCAGCGCCTTGGCAACGCGGCGACGTGTCGAATGGGGCCTGATAACGTCGTCGATGTAACCGCGTTCGGCAGCGACAAACGGATTTGCAAAGCGGTCTTCGTAGTCTTTTGTGCGCTTTGCGATTTTGTCCTGATCGCCCAACTCGTTCCGGTAGAGAATCTCAACCGCGCCTTTCGCCCCCATCACCGCAATCTCCGCGCTTGGCCAGGCGTAATTGATATCGCCGCCAATATGCTTCGAACTCATGACGTCGTAAGCGCCGCCATAAGCCTTGCGGGTGATCACCGTAACTTTCGGGACGGTTGCCTCCGTGTAGGCAAAAAGCAGTTTCGCGCCGTGTTTTATCAGCCCGCCGTATTCCTGCGCCGTGCCCGGCAGGAAGCCCGGCACGTCTACAAAGGTGACGATCGGGATGTTGAAGCAGTCGCAGAACCGGACAAAACGAGCAGCCTTGCGGCTTGCGTCTGAATCCAGAACCCCGGCAAGCACCATCGGCTGGTTGGCAACGATGCCGACGGACCGGCCTTCGATCCGCCCGAAGCCCGTCAGGATGTTGCCCGCGAAGCCTTTCTGGATCTCAAAGAAATCGCCCTCATCGACCGTCTTCAGGACAAGTTCACGCATGTCGTAAGGCTTGTTCGGATTGTCAGGCACAAGCGTGTCGAGGCTGGTGTCGATCCGGTCGGGATCGTCGTAGTTCGTCAGTTCCGGGAGGTTGGCCTGATTGTTCATCGGCAGAAAATCAATGAGCCGCCGCATCTCCGAGAGCGCTTCGACATCGTTGTCGAACGCCCCATCGGCAATTGATGACTTGGTCGTGTGGATCGAGGCCCCGCCCAGTTCTTCGGCCGTCACTGTCTCGTTGGTCACCGTTTTGACGACGTCGGGGCCGGTGACGAACATGTAGGACGTGTCACGCACCATGAAGATGAAATCGGTCATTGCCGGCGAATAGACATCGCCGCCGGCGCAAGGCCCCATGATCAGGGAAATCTGCGGGATCACACCCGACGCAAGCACGTTGCGCCGGAACACTTCACCATATCCGCCCAGGGCCGCCACGCCTTCCTGGATGCGCGCTCCTCCCGCATCGAAGAGACCGATGATCGGTGCCCGGTTCTGCAGGGCCATGTCCTGTAGCTTGGTGATCTTTTCCGCATGCGCTTCGGAGAGCGAACCGCCGAAAACGGTGAAATCCTTGGAGAACACGTAAATGGTCCTGCCGTTGACCGTTCCCCAACCGGTCACAACGCCATCGCCCGGGATGTGTTGCTCCTCCATGCCGAATTCGGTGCAGCGATGCTGCTTGAACATGTCGAATTCTTCAAAAGAGCCCTCGTCCAGAAGAGCCTCGATACGCTCGCGAGCGGTGAGTTTGCCCTTCGAGTGCTGAGAGTCGATCCGGCGTTGACCGCCCCCGAGGCGGGCCGTCTCGCGGCGTTGTTCCAGTTCGGCCAGCACTTCTTTCATCAGGTCCTCCCGCTACGCGATTTTTAAAAGGCCGTACCATGTTCCATGCACAAGGCAAAGTCAGCATATGGGCTTAAGGAAGGCGGCGAAGCGGGAATTTCACGCTGCCCAATCTTAGGTGATGGACCCATAAATGAGACTGAAATGGCATGCGAAATGGCGAAATCCCGTTAGGAAGGGTGTGCGGAGCGGGCTTTTTGCCCGGTCAAGCACGCTGACGCCACGGGGTGACGCCATATCCATGTCCTTCGGATTTGACCGGCTTGCTCCTCCTCGGCGTTGCGAAAGGCTTGAAAATGAGGGACATTTCCTGCGCTTCCGCGCCTTGACGAGAAGCAAGCCGCCTCAAACCAGTACTGCCTCATTTATGGGTCCATCACCTAGGGCCATTGCAGGATCGCCTTTCTAAGCATGACCGTTCAGAACGGAGAACCGCTAACCCACAGACCTCTGGCGGATATAGGTTTTCAGTGTTGCGGATCTGTTGGACGGTTCTTCGACAACGTCTTCAACACGGGGACGAAATTGCACAAACACTGGGCAACAAAGCTGAGATATTGTCCTTTGACACACTTCAGAATTTTGTCATGATTGCAAAACAAGCAAAACAGGCAAAGGGGAGGCAATGGCGGACGATCGGACTTTCTTCAATGAAATGCTCGACGATGCCGGTGGACCGCGGTCACCTTATTCCAGGCTCGCGACTTGGCTCGAAGACAAACCCGCTAATTTCCTTACAAAGAAGAGCCGGGATGCGGAGACGATTTTCCGCAGGCTCGGGATCACCTTCGCTGTCTACGGGGCAGAAGAAGCAACGGAACGACTGATCCCCTTCGATCCCATCCCCCGTATCATTTCCGCTTCCGAGTGGCGAAAACTGTCAGCAGGCATCGATCAGCGCGTACGCGCCCTCAACGCCTTCATGCACGACATCTACCATCGCCAGGAAATCCTGCGCGCCGGCATCATTCCCGCCGACCTTATCTTGCAGAACGAAGCGTTCCTGCCTGAAATGGCGGGGTTCACACCTGCGCGCAAGGTCTATGCACACATTATTGGTACGGATCTTGTCCGGGTTTCGGAGAACGAGTTCTACGTCCTGGAAGACAACACCCGCACCCCGAGCGGCGTTTCCTACATGATGGAAAACCGCGAAACGATGATGCGGCTGTTCCCGGAACTCTTCCAGACTCACGCCGTTGCACCTGTCGAGCAATATCCCGAACTCCTGCGCCGGACGCTGGAAAGCGTCGCACCTGATCCGTCCAAGTCGGCGCAGACCATCGTCGTCCTGACACCCGGCATCTATAACTCGGCCTATTTCGAACACGCCTTTCTGGCTGATTCCATGGGTGTTGAACTGGTGGAAGGCCGGGATCTTTTTGTCGATGCCGGCAAGGTTTTTATGCGCACGACGCGCGAACCGGAACAGGTCGACGTGATCTACAGGCGCATCGACGATGCGTTCCTGGATCCCCTCACCTTCAATGCGGACAGCATGCTGGGTGTGCCGGGACTGTTCGATGCCTATCGCGCGGGCAATGTCACGATCTGCAACGCTCCCGGCACCGGGATTGCCGACGACAAGGCCATCTACGCCTATGTTCCCGATATCATCGAGTTCTACACGGGCCAGAAGCCCATCCTCAACAACGTCCCGACGTGGAACTGCTCACGCCCCGACGATCTGGCCTACGTTCTCGACAATCTCGAGGACATTGTCGTCAAGGAAGTCCATGGCTCCGGCGGTTATGGCATGCTGATCGGCCCGACCGCGTCCAAGCGAGAGATTGCCGAGTTCCGAAAGGTTCTCGAGGCAACACCGTCCAACTACATCGCCCAGCCGACCCTTGCGCTCTCGGCCTGTCCGACCCATGTCGCCTCCGGCGTCGCGCCCAGGCACGTGGATTTGCGCCCCTTCGTGCTGATCGGCGATCAGGTCCGGATCACACCTGGCGGCCTGACCCGCGTTGCACTCAAAAAAGGATCGCTTGTCGTCAATTCCAGTCAGGGCGGCGGCACCAAGGATACCTGGGTACTTGAGGACTGACATCTGATGCTCGGAAGAACCGCCTCCTCGCTTTTCTGGATGTCGCGCTACCAAGAGCGGGCCCAGAATGTGGCCCGCCTCCTGGAAGTCGCCTATCGTGGAGCGATCATATCCCACCGCGGACAGGAACACGGCACACATTGGACATTCGCGTTGACCTGTTCGGGATGCGAAGCCGAATTCTCGGAAAAATACGATGAACTCGGGATCCGCAATCTCGCGTTTTTCCTTCTTTTTTCAAAGGAGAATTCCGTCAGCGTGCGCAACAGTCTCGAACTGGCCCGCAACAACGCACGCGCGGTTCGAACCGGGATCACCGCCGAACTCTGGGAAGCAATCAACACCACCTGGATCGAGTTCACCGAGGTCAACCCGCAGACCATCACCCAGGAAAGGCTACCGGACTTTCTTGCATGGGTGAACCAGCGGGCGCACCTGTTCCGTGGCGCTCTTTTGAACACGGTGCTCAGAAACGACGGCTATTTCTTCTCCCAAATGGGCAATTTCGTGGAACGCGCGGACAACACGGCGCGGATCCTCAACACGCAATACTGGTCGCTCTTGCCGGACAGCGACATTCTCGATGACGGCTCCATGGAAAAGTACCAGTGGTCGGCCATCCTCAGAGCGCTGTCGGGCCGAAGAAGCTACCGCTTTGCCTATCCCAACGCCCGGCTGAAAGCCTTTAATATCGCGGAGTTCCTTATTCTCAGGAAGGAGATGCCGCGATCACTCGCGCATTGCTACAACTGGATCGCAGACACTGCAGAAGATCTTTCGCAATTCTACAGTTCACAGGAGCCGAGCCTCGCAATGGCGAAGGAAATCGCGCAGAGCCTGTCTGAAAAGCAGATGCGTGAAATCTACCAGGACGGGCTTCACGAGTTTCTGGCCGACTTTGTCGGCAGAAACAACCAGTTCGCGTTCGAGCTGTCCAAGGACTACAACTTCTCCTGACCGAACCAAACTTCAACCGGGTGCCGCATGCAACTGACCGTCCGACATTCAACTCGTTACCGTTACGACGCGCCGCTTGCGAACGCCATGCAGCAGATCCGCCTGACGCCGGAGAACGGGCCGGCGCAACAGGTGATCGAATGGTCGATCGACGCCCCCGGCATTTCCCGTGCGACAACCTACAAGGACGCCTTCGGCAATCGGGTTCACATGGTTTCGCGCAGCGAACCCGTGGAAGATGTGGAAATTACCGCGACGGGGATAGTGGAGACAAAAGACACCAACGGGATCCTTGGCCAGGAACCAGATGCCACGGTTCCGCCGCGGATCTACACGCGCATAACTCCCCTGACACAGCCGAACCAGGCGATCAGGAGGCTGGCTGCGAACGCGGAGGACGATGACCGGATTTCCGGTTTCCATGCGCTCATGCATGCGATCAGAGACAAGGTTGATTACAAGGTCGGTGTCACGGAGACGCACGCACCGGCGGCAGCGGCTTTGGCGGCCGGCGAAGGCGTCTGTCAGGACCACGCACACATCTTCATCGCGGCTGCCCGCTCCCTCGGTGTCCCGGCGCGCTATGTTTCCGGATACCTTCTGCTTGAAGACGAACAGGCCTCCGAAGCGCACCATGCCTGGGCTGAAGTGCTGATTGAAGGTCTCGGCTGGACGGGTTTCGACGTTTCGAACGCGCAATGTCCTACCGATCGCTACATCCGGCTGACCGTCGGTCTCGATTCGCGGTCTGCCGCGCCGATCCGGGGCATCCGCTTTGGCGGATTGGAGGAAAACCTTCAGGTCCAGGTCGACGTGACACAGGCGGTTTTTCAACAACAGCAGTAATTGTGACTTTTCGGACGCCCAATCGCAGTTCAGTGTGGTAACAGATCGGTGGGCAATGTCTGAGGGGCTTTATTGAATGACATATTGTGTCGGCTTGAAACTGGACCGCGGGCTTGTGTTTGCCGCAGACACGCGCACCAATGCCGGTGTCGATAACATTGCCACCTACAAGAAGCTTCACATTTGGGAAGAGCCCGGCGAGCGGGTAATCACGTTGCTGTCGGCGGGTAATCTCGCGGTGACCCAGGCGGTCGTCTCACTCCTGAGCGAACACATCACCTCTGCGGAAAACGACCGTGCCACGCTGATGACCGCCAAGACCATGTTCCAGGTTGCGCGGCTCGTAGGCAGCGCGGTGCGGGAGGTCAAGTCGATCGACGGCGAAGCCCTTGCGACCAGCGCAGAGAATTTCTTCGTGACATTCATCATCGGTGGCCAGATCGAGGGCGAAGAGCCGCGCATGTTCCAGATATACGCGGCGGGAAATTTCATCGAAGTCGGTGAAGACACCCCGTTCCTCCAGATCGGTGAGCACAAATACGGCAAGCCGATCCTCGACCGTGTCACCAGAGCGGACATGCGCCTCGGCGAGGCCGCAAAACTGGTTCTGCTCTCCTTTGATTCCACCATCAGGTCGAACCTGTCCGTCGGCATGCCCATCGACATGCTGCTCTACAACAAGGACACCTTTTCGACCGACCGGCAGGTGCGGATCGAGCAGGACGACCCCTATTTCCAGAAACTCTCGCAAGGTTGGTCGGAAAAACTGCGCGCAGCCTTTGGCGACATTGACGAATTCGACGTTTGAACGGCGCCCCTCGCTGTCAGAAAGGCGTCACAAACCGGCTTTAGAAGCGGACCGACCGACCCGGAGTAAGTCTTCATGAGCAGCGGCACCGCAAGCGAACTCGACCCCGTCACCTGGACACGGGAAACGTCGCAGGAGCCGCTGGAGGCAAACGACAACGCCCTGAAAGCCGTCAGGGACATGATCAAGGCTGGCAAGCGCAACCAGATTGTCGAGCTTCTCAAGCGCTGGGATCCGATCGACGTCATGCAGCTGCTGACCCGGCTGCGGCTGAAGCAGGCGCGCAAGCTCTTCCAGTGGCTGCCGGCCAATCCCTCTATCAAGGTTGTTGCGGAACTCAGGCCCGAATTCCGGTCGATCCTGATGGAAGAATCAACGCTCGAACAGTTCAGGGACATTCTTGCCGGCCTGGACCCTGAAGATGCGATCGAAATTCTCAACGAGTTTCCCGATGATGTCGCCGACGAACTGATCGCCCGCCTCCCCGACGTCGAGGATATTGCCACCAGAGGCACCTATGCCGACGATACCGCCGGCAGGGTCATGGCGCGCAAATTCGTCGCCCTGCGTGAAGACTGCACGGCCGGCGAAGCCGTCGAACTGATGCGCGATGAAGCCGACCGGATACGCAGGGTCTTTACCGTCTATGTCACCGATGCGGCCGGGAAACTCACCGGGACCGTGGAAGTGGGAAAGCTGTTGCTCGCGCAGGACGATGTTCAGCTCAAAGAGATCATGAACCGGGATGTGATCGCCGTTTCCACAGATACGGACCAGGAAGAAGTTCTTCGTCTTGCCCGGAAGCGTGACATGCGCACGGTCCCGGTTGTCAGCGGCGAAGGCCACCTGATCGGGCGGATCACGCCGAAACAACTGACCCGGATCGCAGCAGACGAAGCCAACGAGGACATGCTGCTGATGAGTGGTGTCTCCGGCGAGGCGCGCTCGGACGACACGGTTTTCCGGATTGTTCGCGGGCGACTTCCTTGGCTGCTGGCGGGTCTCGTAGGGGCAAGCGTGGCAGCAACCGTGGTCGGGTCTTACGAAGACCAACTCGCCGAAGCGGCGATCCTTGCCGCCTTCATCCCCGTGACCATGTCGATGGCCGGGAATGCCGGTCTCCAGGCTTCCGCGGTTGCCGTTCAGGGGATCGCCACCGGCGCGCTCTGGTCAGGTGATATCGCCTTCCGGCTGCTGAAGGAGTCCTTCGCAGCCCTCATCAATGGCGCCGTTGCCGGGACGTTGCTCGGAATCCTGGTTCTTGCGGCGTCGCTGATCGTTCCGCTCGAAGCACCTGAACGTCTTGCCCTGGCGACGTCGCTGTCCTTGCTTTGCGTTACCACGCTTGCGGCCATGGTCGGGGCAACGGTGCCCATCGTCCTGGACAAGATCGGCATCGATCCGGCCATGGCCATCGGGGTCTTCATCACCTCGTCCAACGATGTCCTCGGTGTCCTGATCTTCTTCCTGATGGCGACCTCGTTCTACATGGCGTGAAGCTCATCCTGTCACAAGGCTGTCCGGAGGCTCAGAACGGGCCGATGACCGCTGCTACCATGGATCGGACGGCCGCGGGTCCTTCGGGACCCATCAGGAGCCTTCAGGTCGTTTGCAGGATCAGAACAGCCGCATCAAATTCGGTTCGCTTGTAGGCGCGCATCTGCGCGGCTTGCGCATCCTCTCCCCAGCGTTCGATATTGTGATCCTCTTCCACATGCGCTGCGGTCCAGGCCATATCCGCATCAACATGGCCCTCGCGCAGGCCGAGAGCGAGCAGTGCGGACCCGGTCAGGCTGGTGATCGTGTGAAGCGCGGCAAGACGCAGCGGCGTCTCGCCCGCAAGACGGTCCTTGTAGGAGGCCAGAAGCGCATCGGCTTGGGCAGCATGGATCACGCCTTCGATCAGAACGAACCGTCCCCCCAGAAGCTCGCCAGCCCAATCGACAACCGGATCCCAGAGCACGCGCTGCGTCTCGACAAGGCTTTGCGGATCATCGGCGCGATAACACAATGCGTCGTTGCCGGCGAAGCTGACGATGTCATCCAGGACTTCCTCAGCGCGCACGCTCACCGCGTCGAGCGCGGAATTGGTGATCCTGGTGAGCGGCATCGTCGCCGGGTTGATCTCCTTTTCCTGCGCCGCCCATTCTGCCGATACGGATGCCGCCAGCTTTTCGTTCGGCAGGGAAAGCGCCGCCTTTCCTGGCGTCTTCACCGGTCTTCCGTCGAGATGAATGACAAAACCGTCTTCCGTTTCGGCGTAAGCAGCCTCCTTGTAGAAACGCTTCGGAAGTTCGCGTCTGGAGAGTTCACGCGCGCGCTGCTCGGGATCTTTGGCCGCTTCTTCATGCAGCGTATCAAGAAAGTCGCGCATCAGACTGTTTCCTTGTCAAAATTCAGAATTTCGGCTAGCGCGTCATCCAGTTCATCGAAACCATGAATGATCGTGTCTGCGCCTTCGGCCGCGAGCCGTGAATGGTCATGGTATCCCCACGTAACGCCAATGGTTCTGATGCCTGCCGATTTGGCCATCGACATGTCGAACCCGGTATCGCCGATCATGACCGACCTTTCAGGACCCACACCTGTTTCAGACAGCGCCCGCTCGATCATGTCGGGATGCGGCTTGGATGGGGACGTATCGGCCGTCTGGATCGTTGCGAACTTGCCGTGAAGACCATGCGTGTCTTGCATGTGCTTTACCCCGCGCAGGGCCTTGCCGGTTGCAATGCCAAGCAGGAAGTCATCCCGTGCGTGCAGCCGCTCGATTGCCTCCCTTGCACCAGGGTACAGCGGATCAATTTCGAGACCTTCGGCCCGCCTCGCCCACTTGGCCTGCCGATATGCTTCGGCCATCGCAGGCACCTTCTCAAGATGCGCTTCTCCGACTAGATCCGAAAACGCCTCTTCGAGAGACCGGCCCACAATCGAAAGTGCCGTCTTGCGGTCAGGCATCGGCAATCCCACGGCTTCGAAACCGACCTGAAGCCCATGAAAAATGGTGTTCTGACTGTCGACCAGCGTCCCGTCGACATCGAAAATGATCAGATACATGAGGAAACCTGTGCCCGTTCAGCCAAGGCCCGCATGTGCAGTGTTTTCCGCTCCGGGTCAAGGGTCATTTGATTGCCGGGAAAGTGACAGCCTCTCGCCACTTCGTTTTGCCGATCAAGCGTGAGAAGACGAAGACCGAAGGGCCCCCATGTTCGGGCAATTTGAATCGGTCTCTGGCCGCATAACCCCTTTGAGGCAGATGTGCCCGAAATTTGCCTCTTTGTGGTGGTTTTGGAAGCCTGCACTTCCCGTAAGGTCTTGTTAACCATGTTCGTAAACCGTCCGGTTACCATACAAGCGGATACTTGTGCAGGTGGTTGGACGCAGTCGTTTGGGACAGATTGTCGCCAAATCCGAACAGTTTTGGAACGCAGTATTCTAATTGCGTCCAGTGGGATGGTGTTGCCGGAATGCAAAAGATCGAACAGAAAACACCGAACGGGGACAAGCAACCGAGACGGGCACGGACCTTTCCCCTGCGCACCTTTGGCATCGTGCTCGTTCTGGCGGTGCTCGCCCTCTCGACAGGTTTTTTTGGCCCGGCGCTCACGTCGGCAGGCAAATTCGCTTCCGAACCCGGACATGATCAAACGGTTATCGCGCTTGTCACACCGGCGGTACCTGCCGCGGCAGAGCAGCAATCGAGTGTCTCTGGTGCCCAGTCTTTTGCCAGCGTTTCGCCATCAGCCAACGCCTTGACCGCCAAGGATACCGCCGAGCCATCCGTGACTGTGCGTGTCCAGCTGTTTTCAGACACAGCGGCAGCTTTGGACGATGAACGCGTCAAGAAAATCGCCAAATTCAAGCTTGCGGCCAAACTTGCGCATCTCAGGTTTGCCCAGCATCTGGCCATCGCGCGGGCTGAGCGCGTAGAGGCAGCTGCACAGCTGGCGCTCGCCCAGCCGGCACTTGTTGCACCGGTGGCCACAGTTCGTGTGCCGGGCACCAAACCGGAAGCACCTGTTCGTTCCGTGGCGGTGCGCACAAAGCCGGATGCGGAGGTATCTCAAACCCCGGCACCCGTTCTCGCCTATGCGACACCCGGCATACCGGAGGAGCAGAACAAGAGCGGTTTCGGCGGACTGGGCAAGATCTTCAACGGTTTGAAGGGCGGCCTTCCGGGCCGTGGTAGCGGCATTGCGGTCTATGATATCAGCGCTGCGGTCGTCCACATGCCGGACGGAACGAAACTTGAAGCCCACTCGGGCATCGGCCACCGGAAAGACAACCCAAAATATGCGCATGTGAGGAACCTCGGACCGACCCCGCCCAACATCTACGATCTGAGAATGCGTGAACGGCGGTTCCACGGTGTCGAGGCCATTCGTATGACACCGAGAGATCTGGCAGCGATGAAGGGCCGCGACGGCATGCTGGCGCACAGCCCCCTGCTCCGCCGCTCCAATGGCTCTCACGGCTGTGTTGCCTTCAAGGACTACAACAAGTTCCTGAAGGCCTTCAAAGCCGGCAAGGTGAAGAAAATCATCGTGGTCCCGTCCATGGAGAAGCTGCCGAAATACATGGCCAAGCTCAATCGGGGCACCGACGCCTGAGTTTGCGCTGAACATCTTGCCCTTGGGCGGCAGATTGGCTAAAGACAGCGAAGTCCCGTCCGGAGCTTTTCCTTGACCAAGATACTGGCCGTCTTCCTCATCCTGATTGCCGCCATTCAGGTAATCAAACCACTTGGCTGGCCGGGGCTCAAGAAGCGATCCGACGCCTGGAAATTCGTTGCCGGCGTCGTCGCGGTGACGGTCGTGTCCGTCATCGTCAGCGCCCTTTTTCAGGGGCTCTAGGGTACGGAACTGCTATCCCCGAAAGCACGTTCCTCCTCACAAGGCAGGGGCAGATGGTCGAGCAAGCCACCCTTCACATGATCTGCGGAAAGATCGCCGCCGGCAAATCGACACTGGCGCGCAGCCTTGCGGAAACGCCGGGCACAATTTTGATCCGTGAAGATTTCTGGCTGTCCGAACTTTACGGCGATCAGATACAGACCCTCGCCGATTATGTGAAATTTTCAGCGAAGCTGCGAACGGCGCTCAAGCCGCATATTGTCGACCTGCTCAGATCAGGTCTCTCCGTCGTCCTCGACTTTCCCGCAAACACGATCGACTTGAGGCTGTGGATGCGCGATCTCTTCGAAACGGCGGGCTGCGAACACCAGTTGCATCTGATTGATGTCAGCGACGACGTCTGCAGGGAACGGCTCAGAAAGCGCAACGCCACCGGCGAACACGAATTTCAGGTTTCCGACGAACAATTCGAGCGCGTCAGCCGTCACTACCAGCCTCCGGTCGAAGCGGAAGGTTTCAACATCCGCATCCATCCCGCATGACGGTCCGGGTCGTCCGGGCGTTTCGGATGACTACCGCCTGATCAGCGTCTCGTCCGGATCGTCCGCTTCCGGATCATAGTCGCTTGCGTTAAAGCCGAGCAGGTTCCAGGTCTGCTGCATGTGCGGGGGAAGTGGCGCCGATACGTCGATCATGCCATGGCCCGACGGGTGCGGAATGACGATGCGGCGTGCCAGAAGGTGCAGCCGGTTCTGGATGCCTCCGGGAAGCTCCCAGTTCTCGATGTTGAAATACTTGTCGTCACCGATGATCGGGTGACCGATATGAGCGGCATGCGCCCTGAGCTGGTGGGTCCGGCCCGTGACCGGCTTCATGGTGACCCAGGACAGTTTCTGCGCCGATTGCTCGAAGACGGAATAAAGAGATACCGCGTGCTGGGCGTCATCGTCGCCCTGGCGGGTGACCCGCATCCTCTCCTCGCCTTCGCTGCGCGCCAGAAAGGTTGATATGCGGCCCTGCTTCGGCTTGGGCACACCTGCGAGCATCGTCCAATAGATCTTGCGCGTGTTCCGATGTCGGAAGGCCTTGGTCAGTTCCTGCGCCGCTTGCCGCGTCCGCGCAACCAGGATGATGCCGGATGTTTCCCGGTCGAGGCGATGCACCAGGCGCGGCTTGTTGCCCTTGCGGTCGGTGAACGCGTCCAGCATGCCGTCAAGATGCCGTTTGAGACCGGAACCGCCCTGGACCGCCAGCCCGGCCGGCTTGTTCAGCACCATGACCTGATTGTCCTCGAAGAGCAGCATCTCCTCGATGGCTTTCCTGTCATCAGCGGTCAATTTCGTGGATTTGGGCTTTGCATTCTTGCGGTCGTCCGCCGGGAGATCAACGCCAAGTGGCGGGATCCGCACCAACTGTCCCTTGGCGATACGCGTACTGGCTTCGGCGCGCTTGCCGTCGACGCGGACCTGGCCGGTGCGCAGCAGCTTTTGCAGACGGCCGAAACCGAGGCCCGGATAATGCGCCTTGAACCAACGGTCGAGGCGCATGCCCGCTTCGTCGGCGGTCACTTTTTTCTGTTCAATCGCGGACATATTGTTCTCGGAACCATTGGCGATCCGGCGGGATCGCTGTCAACCAGGGCTTTGCACTTGCCACGGCTGGAAGATCATTCCGCTGCGTATAGGCGCAATTCGGCACAATTGGAAGGGAAACTTAGGACACCACCTGACGCGCAATGGCAAGGCCGCCGAACACTGCCGCGATGGACAGCACCACCGATGCCACCACGTACACCATCGCCAGAATCGTGTCGCCACGCTCCCACAGCACAGAAGTATCGAGCGAGAAAGCAGAAAACGTCGTGAAACCGCCGAGAATGCCGGTCGCAATGAAGTATCGAACGGTCTGAATATGCTGAAAATCCGATTTCACCAGCCACCCGATCAGGAGCCCCATAGCAAGCGAACCGACAACGTTCACCGTGAGCGTTCCAACGGGAAACCCTGTCCCGAACAGCCGCAGGCTGGCGAGAGCCACAAGATGTCTTGCCCCCGCCCCGAATGCACCGCCCAGCATTACAAGAAGAAGATGTTTCAAACCGTCTCCATCTCTTTCAAACACCCGCTCCCCGATCTGTTTGAGCGTCAGGTTTTCCGTCCTGGCTCGTCAGACATGGGCAGGCAAGCGAACGATCAATTGCCTCCCGATCAAGGCATCCAAAGGCATTGCATCAACTTTGAGCCCCGCGCCCGCTTCAACACTACTCAGAGCGAAGCGAAGGACCAAGCCCCTACCTGAAAGGTTCAGGTGAACCGCATTCGTATCGCGGTCAGAAGTAGCCTTTCAGCGCAGGATTGGCCTGATAAAGCGGCGCGACAAGCCGACTTTCTGCGTCCAGAACCGCCATGTCGTGCATATGTTTCAGATCGCTATGCGGTTCTATATGATCAGGCAGTGTCCATTCCTGATCGGCGACGCGAGCCAGGACCTTAAAGAGATCTGGTGAGACAAGTAGCCGGAACCCTTCATCCGATCCACCGTTCAGCTTGCTGTTCAGATGCGGAAAGTCGGGACTTACCAGCTGATATCCGGACCCGAAATAGGGGATCAGAAAGTGCTCCGACAAGAGAGCCGGTTCTTTGTAGTAGTCCCAGAATTGCTTGGGCACCACGACGAAAACTGCATTGCTCCAGTATGAAAAGGTGGACCGGTTCGACAGGTATTCGACATAGAACTGGTTGCTCTGGCAATAAAGCGGCAGAAACTCCTGTCGCTCAGCTTCGCGGAAAACCCTGCTGTAGCCCCTGTCCTTCCAGGTCCACTCCACCTCATCAAGGAGTTGGTCGCCGAGATAGACCGGAAACATCACGTGATCAATGGTAAGCAGCATCGCAGTTTTCCTTGGTTGAAGCCGGGCCGCGGCAAGAAAATCAGTTTCTCTTGAATGCATCTTCCTCGGAGAAGGTGATTTTCCGCCCTGCCTTGAATATCTGGCCAAGCCACTTGCCACTGTATTGACGCGCAAAGACAAACATGGAGCCGTTCGAATATACATCGTACACGATATTCAACACCTTGATTTTGTTGTTGAAGATCCGATACTTGCCGGAATCGGTGCTGCGACTGCATTTTCGGTAGAGCCGCTTGACGTCTCCGTCGTTGAAAAAGGCGAAATAGAGCACGCAATTGTTGCCGCTGAGAAAAGTCGTTCTTATGGTTTTGCCCTTCAGAGCCCTGCGGATTGCATTTCCATTGAGCTGTCTCCAGCCATCCGGAACCTTGCCTGAACGCGCCGCCTCGCGAAATGTCTTCTTGTATTCCTTAAGTTCTGATCGGCTGATTTCCTGCCCGTTGTTTGCCACTTCTATTGTCAGCTTCGCTGCAATAGACGGACTTGAAAAAAGAATGCAGGAAACAGAAAATAAAGCCAAAAGCAATTTGGACATAAATTCACTCCAGTCGGATTTTTATTTTTGAATCACAGAGGAAAACGCACGGGATAATAATCAGTAATCTGGAGTTTCAAACACTATTTTGACAACAGCGACATGGAGAAATGGACGACGTTCCTCAAACTTCTTCCGCCACATGCGCAAAATCGGGATAGATCGAGCGGATCAGATCGTCCACACGTTCGATCTCCTCAGGAATCGCTGTCAGCTTTTCCCGTTCTTCTTCCAGGATCGCCAAAAAAATCTGCGCCCTTGCCTGGTTGACCTGAGGTTGAGGCAATGTTGCCGCTCCTGCCGCGGACAGGACGATGCTGACCAGCCTGTCGGCTGCGTTGAGGCGGCCCCAGAGATAGTCGTGTTCGCGCCAGCTTCTGTTGAAGAATGCACCGAAGGAATTGAGCGCTTTGCCCTTTAATTCGAAGCCTTCCGTATATAGGCTCGCGGCATCCCTCGGGCTGATGCGATCCACGAGGATTTCGGTGACCTCCGAAAAGTCGTTCCGTTGCAGCACCGGGAACGTGATCAGATCGTAAAAGCCGAAGCCGACATAAGACCTCAGCAGCGACATATGCCGGTCCTTGTCGAGAAGATCGCGCGCGGTTTCAGCGAACAGTTCATCATGAAGCCGGTCGAGATCGACAAGGCCCATCATCTTCGAAAGGTTGGAGAGAAGCGGCTCGACATGCGTTTCCAGATCACACTGACCGGACGCACTTGCCGCAAGAAACGCCTCGGACACCTCTTTGCTTCTTCCGCCGAAAAACGTTTCCGTCCAACGCCAGCCAAGGTGATCGATCTGCTCGTAAAGGAGCCCTTTCAGATGATCCAGTGCACCGGCATCCGGCGCTGGCAACGATGAAGCGGACCCGGGCTGGTAAAACCCGTTGAGTTTGCGGATGGCAAAACGAAGACGGCGGATGCGGTAGTCCACATCAAGGCCTCTGAGCAACGCGACGACGTGGGGATCGGTGCGCCCGAGACCGTCCTTGCTTTCGCTCGCAAGCCGGTTGAAGTGATTTGAGAAGACGGATAGTGCCGCCTCTTCCCGCACCCGGAGATCCACCTCGCCGGCCAGCCTGTTTGTGAGCCCTGCGAGCCGTTCGGCAAGCGCGTGCAGCTTGAGAGACTGGTAGTTCAGAAAAGCGAAACCGGCCTGCTCGAATGCCGTGTTGGTGGCGTCGCGCCGGCACTTGGACAGGACATCGGCGGTGATCGCGCGCCACGTCGGCAACAGCTTCGACACCGCCTGTTCGACAACCGGTCCGGTCGTGTCGATCAACTGGGCGAGCCAGCGGCTCCGTCTGTTGTTCTGCTCCAGTTCCTTTAGGTCATCGCCAATCGGCTCGTTCCTGGGAATATGGGCAAGAGAAGCAAGTATGACCCGGAAAAAGCCCGGTAGCTCCATCGGCTTGTCGCCACCTTCGCTCATGTCGACCGGAGCCGGATCCACGTAGATCAGCCGTCTTGCCACTTCCCGTGCCGCAGGCCGTTCCTCGATCACGTCAATGACGGGGGCGAACGGCTTGTTCATGACGACGCTCCCGTCGACAAAGCAATGTTGCGCGGTCCTGTCGGGTGTCAGGCAGAGCTCCCGGCTCAGGAACGTGTCTCTTTCCGGCCAGTCAAAGTCGTGCCTTGCCAGCGCGCGATCCATTTCCGCGACCGTTGCCGGCGGGAAAGCGCCGGGGAACGAAGAGGTGGCCCGGGCCGTGAAAACCAGTTCGGGAATGTTGTCCGCGTCGAACTGGCTGTCGACATGTCCCCTGGTGCGGTGAACCGCGTGAAACTTCAGGATACGCCTGTGATCCCACTCTTCGACAAAAGCGGGATCGTCGAGCAGGATCCGCCTCTTGATGCCGTTGTAATCGGTGATCGTGACAAACAGATCGAGAGTCTGTCCGCGTGGAATGAGGGTCCGCTCCCCGTTTTCTCCCCGTTCCATCTTGCGGCAGGCATCGAGCATCCAGCCGATGAAACGCTCACCCGAAAAGGGAGGCGAAAACCACCTCGCCTGCATGAACTGCCGCAGCTTGTCCCGCGTTTCCTCATTCTTGATCTGCTTGTCGAGCCGTGCGGATATGAGCTGGTCGAGGACGGGCGAGATGGAGAGCTTCAGATAACGCGACAAGCCCGATTGTGGCCGCGACAACCGTGTCACGTCGGCATTTTCGAGCCACATTTCGCTGTGGCTCTCCAGTGGCAGGTCATGCGCAATCGCGCGTGCAAGCATGATGCCGTTGACACCGCCCGCCGACGCGCCAGCGATCGCATCGACGACAACGCGGATATCGGCGACGCCTGAAAGCAGGTCGAGCAGGTTCTGGTAGGCACACTGGACCGGTTGCAGTTCGAGCGCACCGGTCGGTTCGGTAGAGCCACCGTTCCGGTCCAGCCGGTAGCTTGATGCGCGCACGAGATTCAGGATCTCTCGGCTCACCCCGTGCATGTAGATGGCCAGCGAAACACCGCCATAAAGCACGAGCGCAAGTCTGAGTTCGATTTCCTTCATGAAGCTACCAAGTGGATTGTTAGAGACCGTCTATCAGAAAAAAATTTCCATATTCCTTAGATGGCGATGAAACGATCTCAACAAAGCAAATCAACACTATGCGGCCATCATACCTGATCACGCTTGCGCGTGGAAAATGTGTAAAAGAGTTTTCTGCTCCAGCGCTTTCACTACCGAGATCCCGGAAAACCGGGCCGACGCACAACGCGACCGGGAGCAAACATCGCGATCCAGGATCGCATCACCAAGCAACACGTGACCGGCAGATTGGTCTAGGATACTGACCATGGATATTCAGCAAGTGCTCTCTTCATACGCCGCAGCTTGGAACGAAGCCGATCCGGTTGAGCGCCACAGGTTGCTCGAGCTCTGCTGGAGCGACGATGGGCAATACATGGATCCGGCAGGAACAGCTTATGGACGCGAGCAACTGTCAGGGTACATCGGTCAATTTCATCAACGGATGCCGGGTGCCCGCATTGAACTCATCAGCGGCGCAAGCGAACACAATTCCCGCATCTATTTCAAATGGCAGCTGATATCAGGCGACGGCATCGTGAAGATCGACGGTGTCGATTTCGGCTCAATCTCCACGGACGGTCGTCTTCAGGAAATCGTGGGTTTCTTTGGAGCACCGCCGGAACGGACAGGGTCTTGATCCGCTCTACGAACTCTGCATCCTGACGTTCACGCTCGCGTTCTCAGCTGCGCTCCCGCCGCAGTTTGCTCCAGTATTCAAGCCGCTTGCGCAGGTCTCTTTCAAAGCCGCGCTCCGGCGGATCGTAGTAGGTCTGGCGGCCGAGCTGTTCGGGAAAATAGTCCTGCCCTGAAAATCCGTCAGGCGCGTCGTGATCATACCGATACCCTGCCCCGTATCCCTCTTCCTTCATGAGCTTGGTCGGTGCGTTCAGGATGTGTTTCGGCGGAAGCAGGGAACCGCTGGACTTCGCATCGCGCATCGCCGCCTTGTAGGCGACATAGGCGCCGTTGGATTTGGGAGCGGTGGCGACGTAAATCACGGCCTGTGCAAGCGCCAACTCCCCTTCCGGTGAACCCAGCATCTGGTACGCGTCCCGCGCTGCATTGGTTTGGACAAGCGCATTCGGATCGGCCAGACCGATGTCTTCCACCGCCATGCGGATCAGCCGGCGCGCCAGGTACATCGGGTCTTCGCCGCCGTCCAGCATGCGGCAGAACCAGTAGAGCGCAGCGTCCGGGTCAGAGCCTCTGACCGACTTGTGCAATGCGGAGATGAGGTTGTAGTGACCGTCGGCGCTCTTGTCGTAGATCGGCGCGCGGCGTTGCACGATTTCCTGAAGACGCTCCGCATCGAAGACCTCGTCTTCCGCCGCGGCCCGCCACACATCTTCGGCAAGCGTCAATGCGGACCGCCCGTCACCGTCAGCCATGCGGATCAGCACCTGCCGCGCCTCGTCGTCGAGCGGAAGATTCTTGTCTTCCGTGTCCTCGGCACGCTTCAGCAGCGCCTCCAATGCTTCCAGCGAGAGCGAGTGGAACGTCATCACGTGTGAACGCGAGAGCAGCGCGGCATTGAGTTCAAAGGACGGATTTTCCGTGGTCGCACCAACGAGCGTGATCGTCCCGTCCTCCATGACCGGCAGAAAACTGTCCTGCTGGGCACGGTTGAAGCGATGGATCTCGTCGACGAAGAGCAGCGTCGAACGCCCGCCCATTCGCCTGGCCCGCGCCGCCTCGAAGACTTTCTTCAGGTCGGCAACGCCAGAGAAGATCGCCGAGATCTGTTCGAACGCAAGATCGGTCTCGTTGGCGAGCAGACGCGCAATGGTCGTCTTCCCGGTTCCCGGCGGACCCCAGAAGATCAGGGACCCGAGGGTCCGCGTTTTGAGCATCCGCGAAAGCGTGCCTTCCGCTCCCAGGAGATGGTCCTGTCCCACGACGTCGGCAAGACGCGAAGGCCGCAGGCGGTCCGCCAGCGGACGCGGACCGGATTGCGCAAGTCCGGAGGCTTCGAAGAGATCGCTCACGGGCGTCCTATCTCACTTCCAGCTTCGAAACCTTGCCGTTGCGCTCAATCTCGAGAACCCAGACACGCGGGGGCGTTTTGGTGATCACCTCCAGCATCCGTGTTGATGCAACCTTACGCTCATTGACCGCACGAATAATGTCCCCGGGGCGCATGCCCACCTGGTTGGCCGCTCCGCGGCGGTCGACCGAAGCAATTACGACACCTTCGAAAACGCCGCCATCCAGACCCAGCTCTTCGGCAACCGCCGGAGACAGGTTCATGACGGTGACACCCTCGAACGGTGAATACTCGCGCAGCTCACGCGTGTCGCGCGGAACGGTTTCCGGTGCCGGCACCAGCGGCACCGAAAGCGAGACTTCCTGCCCATCCCTGACAATCAGGAATTCGGACGTTTCACCTATCATTTTCGTGGCAAAGCGGTATCCGAAGGAATTCGGGTCAATGACTTCCTTGCCCTCGATCTCGACGACCAGATCGCTTACCTCGAGCCCCGCCTTATGGGCGGGAGAATCGTCAAAGACGGCCGTGACGAGAACGCCCTGCGGGCGGTCGAGAGAAAGCGCTTCGGCGATTTCCGCATTGACCATCTGCACCGTTGCGCCGAGCCACGGCCGGCGCACCTTGCCGCCCTGATCCGCCGCCTGGGCCACAAAGCGGGCCATGTGTGCTGGAATGGCAAAACCGATGCCGTTCGATCCGCCCGAGCGCGAGAAGATCGCCGTGTTGATGCCGACGAGGTTTCCGGACATGTCAACCAGCGCACCGCCGGAATTGCCGGGGTTGATGGCCGCGTCCGTCTGGATAAAGAACTGGAAGTCTGTCACTCCGACCTGCGTTCTCGCGAGTGCGGAGACAATCCCTTGCGTAACGGTCTGCCCGACGCCGAACGGGTTGCCGATCGCCAGGACGATGTCGCCGACCTCAAGACTGTCCGAGCTTGCAAAACTGACATGCTCGAAAGGTCCCTCTTCGCGGATCTTGAGCACGGCCAGATCCGTTCGCTCATCCATCAACACGATGTCAGCGTCAAACTCCCGGCGGTCGTTGAGCGCCACGCGAACAGCGTCCGCGCCCTTGATGACGTGATGGTTGGTGATCACGGTGCCATCGGCTGTGATGATCACGCCGGAACCGAGCGATGATTCCACGCGCTCGCGCGGGCGGCCGTTACCGGCACCGGGCTGTCCGAAAAACCGGCGGAAAAACGGGTCTTCGAAAAACGGTGAAACCCTCTGCCGCTGGACCACTTTCCGGCTGGCGTAGACATTCACGACAGCCGGCGCGACCTGCTTTGCAACGGGGGCGAAGGACAGCTTGATCTGGGCCTCGCTCTGCGGGACCAGCCTCAGGTCGGCAGGCGACGGGTCGACCGTCTGCGCGAAACTCGCCGTCGCCAGGATGCCGGTCAGGGCCGCAAGCAGAATACGGCACAAAGGTCGAAATCTGTTTGAATTGGTCAGACGCATTGACGGGCCCCTCTCTCGAATCTTCTTAGCTATCCGCGATACATGGCAGATAGGGTGCAAAAGAGGCAATTACAAAAACAATGAGCCGCCAAATCGTTGGCGGCTCATCAAATTGTCGTTCAGATGTGGATCAGGCGGATCGCACCTGATCGAGGAAGCAGCGTACTTCCGAATCCAGCTGCTCCGCTTCAGCCGCCATCTGGGCCGCTTCCTCGGAAAAGTTCTGGGCGGCCATATTGGTGTCATTTGACAGCGCAGAGACATTTCGGATGTCCTCCGTGACCTTGGAGGTGCCACCGGCGGCGCGCTGGGTGTTCTCCGCAATACCCTGTGTGGCGTAACTCTGTTCCGTCACTGCCGCGGCAACTTCGCTCACGGACTTGGTGATATCGTCGATCGTCTTCTGAATATCGCCGATCGCACCGACGGCATCATCGGTCGCACCGCGGATCGCATCGATCTGCTGCTGGATCTCACCCGTTGCCTTGCCGGTCTGCGAAGCCAGATCCTTGACCTCGGAAGCAACGACCGCAAAGCCCTTGCCCGCTTCACCTGCCCGCGCCGCCTCGATGGTGGCGTTAAGGGCCAGGAGGTTCGTCTGGTCGGCGATGTCGCTAATCAGGGTAACGACTTCCCCGATCCGGTTGGCGGCCTCAGCGAGAGACTTCACGGTCTCATTGGTGGTTTCGGCGCGCCTCGTCGCATCGGCAGCCACGTTCGATGACCGTTCAATCAGGGTGGAAATCTCCTGGATCGAGCTCGACAACTGGTCGGAGGCCGCCGCGATCGATTCGACCTCGGTAAGCGTTTCTTCCGACATTGTCGCGGCGTTGCCCGATGTTTCACCCGCCGTGTCGGTCATGTTGCGCATGTTGTTTGCCGACTCGCGCAGCGAAGCGGCCGAATGCGCAACCTTGTCGACGACACTGCCGACCGTCGCCTCGAAGTCACCGGCAAGGCTCGCCAGCATCTCCTGGCGCTGTTCCGCCTGGATTCGCGCTGCATCTGCCTCTTCCGCGGCTCGTTGTTCGTTTTCTTCTGCCGCATTCTGCCGGATCTGAAGAACGGCACGGCCGATGTCACCGATTTCATCCTTGCGCCGTGCGGCCTTGATCTCGGTTCCCAGATCGCCCGCAGCAATCGCGTTCAGGGCACCAACCAGGGTCGACAGCGGCCGCGTGATCGATTGCGAAAAGACCAGGGCGATGACGGCCGCGATCGCGATCGTGCCGAGAGACCAGAAGATCATCTGGTCGCGCATGTTGGTCACGGCGGCTAGCGTTTCGTTGACGCTCTTCTCAGCGGCAACGACCCAGGTCTGCCCGGCGAAACTCAGAGGCCGCGCCACGACCAGATCATCGACACCATCGGCCCCGGTGACAATGGCAGCGGCAGCGGCACCGCTGACGGCTGTCATCACCGGTTTTGCCGCCGTCTTTGCCACAAGCGCAGTCGGCGCATCGGCAAGTGGCTGGTCGCTCAGAAGAAGCCCGTCCTGGTCGGTGACGTATACCTGCCCCGTTTCTCCGAGGTCTTCGCGATTTGCAACAATATTGTTCAGGAACGCGGAATCGAGCCTGACGACGGCGACACCGTTGAGACTGACGGTTCCGAAGGAGTTCATAAAGACGGGCGCAGCCAGAAACATCGAGCCGTCGCCACCGGCGGCCCCATAACCGGCGAACGAACTCACAGCTACCTCACCTTCGCCAAGCGTCAGGGCAGCTTCGAATGCCATCTGAAGACCGGAACCGTCCGCTGCGCTCTCAGCGCCGAGCTGCGACAGGAACTCATCGCCTTTGGTCACGGAGTAAAGCACCAGACCTGCGGGATCGATCAGATAGATATCGGCGTAACCGCCGTTCTTCCAGACGCTGTAGAAAGCCGGATGCGCCTCGGAGTGGCGCCAGGCATACATCGTCTTCTGGTCGGCACCTGAAATCTCTGCGCGCTCTTCAGGTGTCTGCGGCGCATGGAAAAGCCCGAGAATTTCGTCTTTTTCCTTGTTGAGGTTCAAGGTTGCGTTGGCAAGATTGCTCATCGGATCTGCAACACCGGATGCCAGATTCACCACTTCTGCCTTGGCCGCACCCAGCTTGCTCTCCAGGAGAGCAGACCGCGCGCTGATAACCATACCCAACTCGGCCTCGGCGGCCTTCTGCAGCCCGTCGCGGCCCGTCATGTATCCGATCACTCCAACCGCGGTACACGCGGCGAAGGTCAGAACAATCATCAATGTCGGTATAACAAAAGAAAGTCGAAAAGAGCTGGACGCCCCCTTCGAGCCAGAGTTTTTCTTGCCAAACACAGTATTTCCCCAATCCCACTTCGTCCCACACGGGCGTGAGGAAAACCTAGGTTCAGTTCCTTAAATCATTGATAATTCAAAAAAAGATCTCACTATCTGAGACCACGTGATTTACTTCATCGTGTTTCAATAAAAAAGGCGGGCAAATGCCCGCCTCTTGAAAAGTACTCAAGATGCAACTTACGCTGCGTCTTCAGCCGCTTCCTCTGCTTCAACGCGTGCACGGTCGTCGGCGCCGCGTGCATCCAGGTCACGATCGACGAGCTCGATCACGGCCATCGGTGCATTGTCACCATAGCGAAAACCGGCTTTCAGAACGCGGGAATACCCGCCGTTCCGGTCCTTGTAGCGCTCACCAAGCGTTTCGAACAGCTTGGCAACCATGGCCGTATCGCGAATCTGCGAGATAGCCTGCCGGCGTGCGTGAAGATCACCGCGCTTGCCCAGTGTGATGAGCTTGTCGATGATCGGCTTCATTTCCTTAGCCTTCGGCAGCGTGGTCACGATCTGCTCATGCTTGATCAGCGACGCTGCCATGTTCGCGAACATCGCCTTGCGGTGGCTGGATGTCCGGTTGAGCTTGCGGCCGGATTTACCGTGGCGCATGGCCCTCTCCTTTATCTTTCAGGCAGTCTGCTTGTTACTGGTCTGCCCGGTTGAACCTTCAGGGACGCGTACGTCCCTCAATACTGATGGTCTTCGTAGCGCTTGGCGAGATCGTCGATGTTCTCCGGCGGCCAGTTGGCAACTTCCATACCGAGATGGAGCCCCATCTGGGCGAGAACTTCCTTGATTTCGTTGAGCGACTTGCGGCCGAAATTCGGTGTCCGCAGCATTTCCGCTTCGGTCTTCTGAATGAGATCGCCAATATACACGATATTGTCGTTCTTCAGGCAGTTTGCAGACCGCACAGACAGTTCCAGTTCGTCGACTTTCTTCAGAAGCGCCGGGTTGAAGGCAAGCTCGGGAACGGTGTCCTCTGCGACTTCGCGCTGCGGCTCTTCGAAGTTGACGAAGATGGAGAGCTGATCCTGCAGAATGCGAGCGGCGAAGGCCACAGCATCATCCGGCTTGACGGAACCGTCGCTTTCGACGGTCAGGGTCAGCTTGTCATAGTCAAGCACCTGGCCTTCACGGGTGTTTTCCACCTTGTAGGAGACCTTCTTGACCGGAGAGTAGAGACTGTCGACCGGAATAAGTCCGATCGGAGCATCTTCCGGACGGTTGCGATCGGAAGAATGGTAGCCCTTACCCGTGTTCACGGTGAACTCCATGCGGATCTCGGCGCCTTCATCCAGCGTGCACAGCACGAGATCCGGATTGAGCACCTCCACATCACCGACGGTCTGGATGTCACCGGCCGTCACGACACCGGGGCCCTGCTTGCGCACAACCATGCGCTTGGGACCTTCGCCTTCCATGCGGATGGCGATTTCCTTGATGTTGAGCACAATGTCGGTAACGTCTTCGCGCACGCCCGGGATGGACGAGAATTCATGAAGAACTCCGTCGATCTGAACGGCGGTCACAGCCGCACCCTGAAGCGAGCTCAGAAGAATACGGCGCAGCGCGTTGCCCAGTGTCAGGCCGTAGCCACGCTCGAGCGGTTCGGCAACAACGGTTGCCGTGAAGCGCGGGTCGTGTCCCGGCTTGATCTCGAGTTTGGTCGGCTTGATCAGTTCTTGCCAATTTTTTTGAATGGTCACGTTTTCGTCCCTTCGGCTATCCCGCCCGGTTCTTCAGGACCGGGCCATTCTTTGCCATTTGGAGAAACAGGTACCTAAAGCCTGGAGCCTTAGACGCGGCGACGCTTGCGCGGACGGCAGCCATTGTGCGGAATCGGCGTCACGTCACGGATCGACGTGATCAGGAAACCGGCGGCCTGCAGTGCACGCAGTGCAGACTCTCGGCCCGAACCCGGTCCGCGGACCTCGACTTCCAGCGTGCGCATGCCATGCTCGGCAGCTTTCTTGGCAGCGTCTTCGGCAGCAACCTGGGCGGCATACGGGGTCGACTTACGCGATCCCTTGAAGCCCAGAGCACCGGCGGACGACCAGGAAATCGCATTGCCCTGTGCGTCGGTAATCGTGATCATGGTGTTGTTGAACGTGGAGTTCACATGCGCAACGCCAGAAGAGATGTTCTTGCGCTCGCGGCGACGCACGCGCGTCGTGTCTTTAGCCATTCTTGTGTCCTTGTTTTGATCTCGTCACTGCCGTAATGCCGGCAGCTCCACCACCAATCGCTTTGTGATGATTATTTCTTCTTGCCGGCGATCGGTTTTGCCGGACCCTTGCGGGTACGTGCATTCGTATGTGTCCGCTGACCACGAACCGGAAGTCCGCGGCGGTGACGCAGACCGCGGTAGCAGCCAAGGTCCATAAGACGCTTGATGTTCATGGCGGTGTCGCGGCGAAGGTCGCCTTCAACCATGTAGTCGCGGTCGATTGTTTCGCGAATCGAGAGGACTTCGGAATCCGAAAGCTCGTTCACGCGGCGGGACGCATCGATGTTGTTCTTTTCGATGATTTCCTGCGCGAATTTCGCACCAATGCCATGAATATACTGAAGCGCGATAACGACGCGCTTGTTCGTAGGAATGTTAACGCCAGCAATACGTGCCACGTTTGTCTCCATGTGTTAGCGGCAACCAAGTCGGTTCTCCGCAGTGGGTAATGCCCGCGTCCGGTGGAGCCCGGCCCTTGCGGGGTACGAAATGCCGGGATGCTCCCGGCACAGAGAAGGCCGGTCCCACTTACGTGAAACCGGCTAAACTGTCTGGTAGAGCGCGTCGTTTACCGCTCTTAAACCTTCTCGTCAAGACCTTGAAGGACGGATTCTATGGAAGCCGAAACTTCGTCGATGGATTGCATTCCATCGACCACCGAAAGCAGCCCTGATTTCTCGTAGTAAGGCACCACCACCGCTGTATCCCGGTTGTAGGCTTCCAGGCGCTGTTTGAAGACTTCGGGGTCATCGTCCTTGCGCACGGGCTCGCCTGCCGCCTTCGCATCTTCGGCACGCTTGATGATCCGGTCGACAAGCTGCGTCTGGTCGACGCGCAGCTCAAGAACCGAATCCAGTTTCGAACCGTTCTCCTCGAGCATCTGGTCAAGCGCTTCCGCTTGGGCAAGTGTCCGCGGGAAACCGTCGAGAATGAAACCGTTCTTTGCGTCGTCCTCGGCGGTGCGGTCCCGAATGATGCCGACCACGATTTCGTCGGACACCAGGCCGCCCGCATCCATGACGGCCTTGGCCTTCAATCCGACGGGAGTCTGTGCTGCGACTGCAGCGCGAAGCATGTCTCCGGTGGACAGCTGAGGGATACCGTACTTTTCAACCAGGCGGGTCGCCTGTGTCCCCTTGCCCGCCCCCGGCGGTCCTACCAGAATTAGCCTCATCGACGTTTCCCCCTCAGTTTTGCTTTTTTCACCAGGCCCTCATACTGATGCGCGAGCAGGTGGCCCTGGATCTGTGACACAGTATCCATTGTCACACTCACGACAATCAGCAACGAGGTTCCCCCGAAATAGAACGGAACGCCAGTCGCCGAAATGAGGAATTCGGGTAATAGACAAACGATGGTGATGTAAATCGCACCTACCACGGTGATGCGAGTGAGGACGTAGTCGATGTATTGCGCGGTCCGTTCACCGGGACGGATACCCGGGATGAAACCGCCGTGTTTCTTGAGGTTGTCGGCCGTATCGCTCGGATTGAACACGATCGCCGTATAGAAGAAACAGAAGAAAATGATCATGGCGGCATAGAACACCATGAACAGGGGCTGCCCGTGACCAAGCGCCGCAGTGATGTAGGTCAGCCATTCGTTTCCACCGCCCTGGTTGAACCCGGCGAATGTCGCCGGAACAAGCAGAAGCGAGGACGCGAAGATCGGCGGAATGACACCTGCGGTGTTCAGCTTGAGCGGCAGGAACGAGGTATTCCCCTCGAACATGCGGTTGCCCATCTGGCGCTTCGGATACTGGATCAGAAGACGCCTTTGTGCGCGCTCCATGAAGACGATAAAGCCGATCACTACGATGGCAAGGAGAATCACGCCGAGGATGAGCCACGTCGCAAGCGATCCCTGGCGGCCGAGTTCCAGCGTCTGAACGACGGCGGATGGCAGCCCGGCGACAATGCCGGCAAAGATGATCAGGGAGATACCGTTGCCGATGCCGCGCGAGGTGATCTGCTCACCGAGCCACATCAGGAACATGGTTCCGCCGACCAGCGTGATCACCGTGGAGGCACGGAAGAACCAGCCCGGATCCGTCACCACGTTCTGGGCCTCGAGACCGACGGAAATACCGTAGGCCTGGAAAGCGGCCAGAACGACCGTGCCGTAGCGCGTGTACTGGTTGATGACCTTGCGGCCCTGTTCGCCTTCCTTCTTCAGCTGCTCGAGGGTCGGAACGACCGTCGTCATGAGCTGCATGATAATGGAGGCGGAAATATAGGGCATGATGCCAAGTGCGAAGATCGCCATGCGCTCGATCGCACCGCCGGTGAACATGTTCACCATGCCGATGATGCCGGTCTGAGCCTGGCTGAAGATCTGCGCGAAGGCGACCGGGTCGATGCCGGGCATCGGAATATAAGTGCCCAGTCGATAAACCAAAAGCGCCCCCAGCGTGAACCAGATGCGCTTTTTGAGCTCTTCAGCCTTGGCGAAAGCTGAGAAATTAAGATTTGAAGCCAGTTGCTCGGCGGCCGATGCCATGCCCTACTCCGGTCTTATGCTTACCCACAAACGGGAAAAGCCCAGGCTGTTAAGCCTGAGCTCCCAGAACGGCAACCTTGCCGCCCGCTTTTTCGATTGCTGCGACAGCGCCCTTGGAGGCACCGGCAACTTTAAAGGTCACGGCGGCAGTCAGCTCGCCGTTGGCCACGATGCGGACACCGTCGCGGACCCTTTTGACAACGCCGGCAGCTTTGAGCGTTTCGACCGTAACGGTCTCAGACGCGCTGAGCTTGCCTGCATCAATAGCCTTCTGAACACGGCCGACGGACACGGTGTTGTAGTCCTTGGCGAAAATGTTCGTAAATCCACGCTTCGGAAGACGGCGGTGAAGCGGCATCTGACCGCCTTCAAAACCCTTGATCGCAACGCCGGAACGGGACTTCTGACCCTTGACACCACGACCACCGGTCTTGCCCTTGCCGGAACCGATGCCGCGTCCAACGCGGGTGCGCTCTTTTACGGCACCTTCGTTGTCACGAAGTTCGTTGAGCTTCATTGTTCTTCTCCTCACCCCGTCCTTATGCGTCTTCGACGACGCGAACGAGATGCTGGACCTTGTTGATCATTCCGCGCACTTCAGGAGTGTCCTTCAGCGTGGAACGGCGATGCATCTTGTTCAGGCCAAGACCGATGAGCGTCGCGCGCTGGTCCTTCGGACGGCGCAGCGGGCTACCGATCTGTTCGACCGTAACAGTCTTTTCGGTGTTCGCCATGGAACCTACCCTCTTTCAGCTGGGGTCCGGAGCTGTCGAGGTCAAGCCTCGGCAGCAGCCGGAGTAGCCTCTTCGTTGTTGTCACGGCGACGGGACTGCAGCACGGAGACCTTCAGGCCACGGCGCGCAGCGACCGAACGCGGGCTGTCTTCCTTCGTCAGGGCGGCAAACGTTGCGCGAACCATGTTGTAAGGGTTCGAAGTCCCGAGAGACTTGGCAACAACGTCCTGAACACCGAGCGTTTCGAAAACGGCACGCATCGGACCACCTGCGATGATACCGGTACCGGCCGGAGCCGCACGCAGCAGCACTTTGCCGGCGCCGTGACGGCCTTCCACATCGTGGTGGAGGGTCCGGCCTTCACGCAGAGGCACGCGGATCATCGTGCGTTTCGCAGCTTCCGTAGCTTTGCGGATGGCTTCCGGCACTTCACGCGCCTTGCCATGACCGAAGCCGACACGGCCCTTCTGGTCACCAACCACGACAAGCGCGGCGAAGCCGAAGCGACGGCCACCCTTGACCACTTTCGCAACGCGGTTGATGTGTACGAGCTTGTCGACGAATTCGCTGTCTCGCTCGTCGCGATCGCGATTTTCCTGTCTCGCCATATTATTTGTCTTCCGTTCTTAAGAGCGCCAACGGGCGCTGGTCAGAATTCAAGTCCACCTTCGCGGGCCGCATCGGCGAGCGCCTTGACGCGCCCATGATACATGTACCCGCCCCGGTCGAACACGACCTGCTTGACGCCAGCGGCAACTGCGCGCTCCGCGACAAGCTTGCCGACGGCAGCGGCTGCTGCGACATCGGCGCCCGTTTTCAGGCTGCCCTTGAGATCTGTTTCGATCGTAGAAGCAGAGGCAATCGTGTGCCCCTTCGCATCGTCAATGATCTGGGCGTAGATCTGCTTCGACGAGCGGAAGATGGAAAGGCGCGGACGTCCGCCGCCGGCTTTCCTGATCGAACGACGCACGCGATCGCGGCGGCGCTCGAAAGCTTGTTTGCTGTTCGCCATGATCTAAGGTCCGTTACTTCTTCTTGCCTTCTTTGCGGACGATGAACTCGTCTGCATAACGTACGCCTTTGCCCTTGTAGGGCTCCGGCGGGCGGAATTCGCGGATCTCAGCTGCAACCTGACCGACACGCTGTTTGTCGGTACCGGTGATGCTGATTTCCGTCGGCTTCGGGCACTTGATGTCAATGCCTTCCGGGATTGCATAGACGACATCGTGCGAGAAACCGAGCGCCAGCTGAAGTTTCTGACCCTGGACCTGTGCACGGTAACCGACACCGGTGATCGCGAGGTCTTTCTTGAAACCGTCGGTAACACCGGTAATCAGGTTCGACACCATGGTGCGGCTCATGCCCCACATGGAGCGAGCCGGCTTGGTATTGTTGCGCGGATCGATTTTGATCCCGTCATCCGTCATTTCGGCCAGAACAAGATCATTGAGCACGAAAGACTTTTCGCCTTTCGGGCCCTTGATCGTAACCGTCTGACCGTCGATCGATGCCGTTACCCCGCTTGGCACGGGGACTGGCTTTTTGCCAATACGAGACATTTGACCAACCTTGTCGTTGTTTCAAAAGCGAAGGTGCCGCATCAGAAGACGCGGCAGAGAACCTCGCCACCTACATTTTCTTCCCGCGCCTGATGGTCGCTCATGACGCCGCGCGGAGTCGAAATGATCGACACGCCCAGGCCATTCGAGACATGCGGGATATTTTTCACCGACGAGTACACGCGACGTCCCGGCTTGGACACACGCTCAATCGTGCGGATAACCGGCTCGCCGTCGAAATACTTCAGTTCGATTTCCAACTCGGACTTACCGCCCTCGTAGTCAACCGTGGTGTAGCCACGGATGTATCCCTCTTTTGCCAGCACATCAAGTACGTGTGCACGCAATTTGGAATTAGGTGAGTTGACCTTGTTCTTGCGACGCATCTGAGCGTTGCGAATCCGGGTCAGCATATCCCCCAACGGATCAGAAATTGCCATCGGAGTTTCTCCTTACCAGCTCGACTTGACCAGGCCCGGGATTTTGCCCAGGGAGCCCAGTTCACGAAGCGCAATACGCGACATTTTCAGCTTGCGGTAAAACCCGCGCGGACGGCCGGACACTTCGCAACGGTTGCGAACGCGGTTCGGCGCGGAATTCCGCGGCAGTTTTGCCAGCTTCAGTCGTGCGTTGTAACGCTCTTCGAGGGAAAGGTTCTCGTCCTTCGCCATCGCTTTCAGAGCGGCGCGCTTTTCAGCGTATTTCTTGACAAGCTTCTCGCGGCGCTTGTTTTTCTCGATTGCGCTTTTCTTCGCCATCGTCGTTCCCTTCCTTGCCCGTTACTTCGTGAACGGGAAGTTGAACGCGCGCAGAAGCTCGCGCGCCTCGTCATCCGTCGGCGCCGTGGTGCAAACGATCACGTCCATGCCCCAGATCTGGTCGACCTTGTCGTACTCGATCTCCGGAAACACGATGTGCTCTTTGATACCCATGGCGTAATTGCCACGACCGTCGAAGCTCTTCGGGTTCAGGCCGCGGAAGTCACGAACGCGCGGCAGCGCAATCGTGATCAGACGGTCCATGAATTCGAACATCTGCTGGCGGCGCAGGGTGACCTTGACACCAAGCGGCATGCCCTCGCGGACCTTGAACGTCGCAATGGACTTCTTGGCCTTGGTGATGACCGGCTTCTGGCCGGCGATCGCCGCAAGGTCTTCAGCAGCGGTACGCGCTTTCTTGGAGTCGCCGACCGCTTCACCAACACCAATGTTGAGGACGATCTTTTCCAGCTGCGGAACCTGCATGACGTTCTTATACTGGAACTGCTCCAGAAGCTGCTTGCGCACAACTTCGTTGTAATGCGTCTTCAGACGCGGCTCATAAGCTGTATCAGCCATCGATCAGGTCTCCCGAACGTCTGGCCACACGAACCTTGGTGCCATCGTCCTGCACTTTGAAACCGACGCGGGTCGGCTTGCCGTCCTTCGGATCGGCCAGCGCGACGTTGGACAGGTGGATCGGCGCCTCTTTGGACACGATCCCGGCTTCCTGCGTCTGGGTCTGTTTCTGGTGGCGGCGGACCATGTTGATCCCGCGAACCAGGGCCTTGTTGTCAGTTGGCAAGATCTGGATGACTTCCCCGGACTTGCCCTTGTCGCGACCGGTCAGAACAACCACCGTGTCGCCTTTTTTGATTTTCGCAGCCATCAGAGCACCTCCGGCGCGAGCGAAATGATCTTCATGTGGTTCTTGGCGCGAAGTTCGCGCGGCACCGGGCCGAAAATACGGGTGCCGACCGGCTCTTTGTTGTTGTTGACCAGCACGGCCGCATTGCGGTCGAACCGGATCACGCTGCCATCGGGACGGCGGATATCCTTAGCCGTGCGCACGACGACAGCCTTCATCACGTCGCCCTTTTTGACGCGGCCCCGCGGAATAGCCTCTTTGACGGAAACAACGATGATGTCACCGACCTGGGCGTATTTGCGCTTGGAGCCGCCGAGCACTTTGATGCACATGACACGACGGGCACCGGAATTATCGGCGACGTCGAGGTTTGTTTGCATCTGAATCATGACTGGCTGCCTTGTTCTTCTAGCGGCGCACGGATCACCGGCGCCTGATGCTCACTCATGGAGCGCGGTCACTAAGCGACCACGGTCCAACGCTTGTTTTTCGAGATCGGCGCGCACTCTTCGATTTGAACAGAGTCGCCAACCTTGTACTGGTTGCTTTCGTCGTGCGCACGGTACTTCTTCGTCCGGCGCACGGTCTTTTTCAGCAGCGGGTGCGTGAAGCGGCGCTCCACGTTGACCGTCACCGTCTTGTCATTCGCGTCGCTGACAACGGTGCCCTGCAGGATACGCTTCGGCATTGCCGTCTCCTTACGCGTTAGCCGACACGCGCTTTTCGCGCATGATCGTCTGGATACGCGCGATGTCACGGCGGATCTGCCGCACACGCGCAGTGTTTTCAAGCTGACCCGTAGCCTTCTGGAAGCGCAGGTTGAACTGCTCTTTCTTCAGGCCCTCAAGCTCACCGCGGAGCTCGTCGAGGGTCTTTGCCCGTACATCGGTCGCCTTCATGGCTTAACTCCTCGCCTGCCTTAGTCGCCGATACGTTGAACGAAACGGCACTTGATCGGCAGCTTGGCGGCGGCAAGACGCATCGCTTCACGCGCGATATCTTCCGGAACACCATCGATTTCAAACATGATCCGGCCCGGCTTGACACGGCAAGCCCAGTAATCCGGAGAACCCTTACCCTTACCCATGCGGACTTCGGCGGGCTTCGAGGAAACCGGCACGTCCGGGAAGATTCGGATCCAAACACGACCCGCACGTTTCATGTGACGGGTCATAGCACGACGGGCCGCTTCGATCTGGCGTGCAGTTACACGCTCCGGCTCCAAGGCCTTCAGACCGAATGCGCCGAAGTTGAGGTCGGTGCCTCCCTTCGACAAGCCGTGGATGCGGCCCTTGTGCTGCTTGCGGAACTTTGTGCGCTTCGGTTGCAGCATCGTTCTTCTCTCGTCTTTCTTGTCTTACGAGCGGCAGGCAGCTTAACTTAAGCTGCGCGCTCGCGGCCCCGATCCCGGCGTCCGCCGCGATCACCCTGGTTACCTTCGGAAGCAGCGGTCGCGCGGCGTTCGGACGCCATCGGGTCGTGCTCCAGAATTTCACCCTTGAAGATCCAGACCTTCACACCGCACACGCCATAAGCCGTGTGGGCGCTTGCAACACCGTAGTCGATGTCGGCACGCAGCGTGTGAAGCGGCACACGGCCTTCGCGGTACCATTCGATACGCGCGATTTCCGCTCCGCCGAGACGGCCACCGCAGTTGATCCGGATGCCCTGGGCGCCGAGACGCATGGCGGACTGAACAGCCCGTTTCATGGCGCGGCGGAAAGCAACACGGCGTTCCAGCTGCTGTGCAATCGAGGCGGCAACGAGGGTCGCATCGATTTCCGGCTTGCGCACTTCAACGATGTTGAGATGCACTTCCGAATTGGTGATGTCGGCGATTTTCTTGCGCAGACGCTCGATGTCAGCACCCTTCTTGCCGATCACCACACCCGGACGGCCGGAGTGGATGGAAACGCGGCATTTCTTGTGCGGACGCTCGATCACGACCTTGGAAACGGCTGCCTGCTTGAGTTCCTTCAGGAGGTACTCGCGGATCCGGAAATCTTCGTGAAGAAGATCACCGTATTCGTTCTTGTTCGCATACCAGCGGGAGTCCCATGTGCGGTTGATCCCGAGGCGCATGCCGATCGGATTTACTTTATGTCCCATCAGGCGGTCTCCTCAACTTCGCGCACGACGATGGTCAGGTTCGAGAAGGGTTTCTCGATCCGGCCGACCCGGCCGCGGGCGCGGGCCTGGAACCGCTTGATGACAAAAGCCTTGCCAACATGGGCTTCGGCAACCACCAGGTTGTCGATGTCCAGGTCATGATTGTTTTCCGCATTCGCAACGGCGGACATCAAGGTCTTCTTGACATCCTGTGCAATGCGCTTGCGGGAGAACGTCAGGTCCGCGATCGCGGAGCCGACTTTTTTGCCACGGATCGAAGCCGCAACGAGGTTCAGCTTGCGCGGGGAAACGCGCAGCATGCGGGTCATTGCCCTTGCCTCGTTGTCAGCGAGCGTCCGCTCACGCTTCGGCTTGCCCATCGTTACTTCCTCTTCGCCTTCTTGTCGGCGCCATGTCCGTAATAGGTCCGCGTCGGCGAGAATTCACCGAACTTGTGACCGATCATTTCCTCAGACACCAGCACCGGAACGTGCTTTTGTCCGTTGTAGACGCCGAAGGTCAAACCGACGAACTGCGGGAGGATCGTTGAGCGGCGGCTCCAGGTCTTGATGACCTCGTTCCGGCCGGACTCACGGACCTTGTCCGCTTTCTTCAGCAGATACCCGTCGACAAACGGACCTTTCCAGATCGAACGTGCCACGATCCTTGTCCTTTACTTCTTACGCGCGTGGCGGCTGCGGACGATATACTTATCAGTCTGCTTGTTGCTCCGCGTACGCTTGCCTTTGGTCGGTTTACCCCAGGGAGTAACCGGATGACGACCGCCGGAGGTCCGTCCTTCACCACCACCGTGCGGGTGGTCGATCGGGTTCATGGCGACACCGCGCGTATGCGGGCGAATGCCAAGCCAGCGGGAACGGCCTGCCTTGCCGAGGTTGATGTTGCCGTGATCCGGGTTGGACACGGCGCCAATGGTTGCCATGCAGGTGCCGAGAACACGCCGCTGCTCGCCAGACATCAGGCGCAGCGTCGTGTAGCCCTGGTCACGGCCCACGATCTGAACGAAAGCACCGGCAGAACGAGCGATCTGGGCGCCTTTGCCCGGCTTCAGCTCGATGTTGTGCACGATCGTTCCAACAGGGATGCTGGCCAGCGGCGCGGCATTACCCGGTTTGACATCGACGTTGTTGCCGGCGACGACGGTGTCGCCAGCGGCCAGGCGCTGTGGCGCCAGGATGTAGCTCAACTCGCCATCTTCATAGCGGATCAGAGCAATGAACGCGGTCCGGTTCGGATCGTATTCAAGGCGTTCGACCGTTGCCGGCACATCCCACTTGCGCCGCTTGAAGTCAACAAGACGGTAGGACCGCTTGTGACCGCCACCGCGGTTCGGGGATGTGAGACGACCGGTGTTGTTGCGTCCGCCCTTCTTGGACAGGCCTTCGGTCAGCGTCTTGACCGGCTTGCCCTTGTGGAGGCCGGAGCGGTCAACCTGAACAAGCTGACGGCGGCCCGGGGACGTTGGATTGAATGTCTTAAGTGCCATTTTTCTTAAGTCCCCGTCTTAGAGCCCGGTGGTCACGTCGATGCCGTGACCTTCCTGCAGCGTTACGACGGCCTTCTTGAAGTCAGACTGGCGGCCAAGACGACCACGGAAGCGCTTCACCTTGCCCTTGCGGACCAGGGTGTTCACGGCCGTGACCTTGACGCCAAACAGTGCCTCGACGGCCGCCTTAATTTCAGGCTTGGTTGCGTCGTTGGCGACTTTGAAGACAACCTTGTTCTCTTCCGATGCCATCGTCGACTTCTCGGTGATGACCGGGCCAACGATCTTGTCGTAGTGAGGAAGTTTGCTCATTTGAAGCGCTCCTCAAGTGCGGACACCGCCGCCTTGGTCAACACCAGAGTGTTGGCACGCAGGATATCGTAGACATTGATGCCCTGGATCGGCAGCACATCCAAATGCGGGATGTTGCGCGACGCCAGTGCGAAGTTGTTGTCGACGTCAGCGCCGTCGATCACCAGGGCACTGGTCAGGCCGAGCTTCTGAAGCTGTCCCTTGAGCGCCTTGGTCTTTGCTTCGGCTGCCTTTGCATCTTCAACAACAACGATGCCGTCTGCTTTCGCCTTGGCGGACAGAGCATGCTTCAGGCCGAGGGTGCGAACCTTCTTGGGCAGGTCATGACCGTGGTCGCGAACGACCGGGCCGAATGCCTTGCCACCGCCGCGGAACTGCGGAGCCTTCTTGTTGCCGTGACGTGCGCCGCCCGAACCCTTCTGGCGGACGAATTTCTTCGTCGAACCGGAGATCTCGGAACGCTTCAGCGTCTTGTGGGTGCCCGCCTGGCGCTTGGCCAGCTGCCAGCGCACAACGCGGTGGATCAAATCGGTGCGCGGTTCGAGACCGAAGATCTCGTCAGACACCGTGATCGAACCGGCCGCCCCACCATCGAGGGTCTTGACCTGGAGTTCCATCACTCACTCTCCTTCCCGGCAGCCTCAGCCGCATCGGACGCCTTGAAAGCACCCGGTACCGGAACGTTTTCCGGCAGCGCCTTTTTGATCGCGTCGCGGACCAGTATCCAGCCGCCCTTGGCGCCCGGAACGGAACCCTCGACCATGATCAGGCCACGCTCAACATCAGTGCGCACAACCTTGAGGTTCTGCGTGGTCACGCGGGCATCACCCATGTGACCGGCCATTTTCTTGCCCTTGAACACGCGGCCCGGATCCTGACACTGACCCGTGGAACCGTGTGAGCGGTGCGAGATTGAGTTACCGTGGGATGCACGGCCACCACCGAAGTTGTGACGCTTCATCGCACCGGCAAAACCTTTACCGATCGACGTACCGGTCACGTCCACGAACTGGCCTTCGACATAGTGGTCGGCGGTCATTTCCGAGCCGACGTCGATCATGTTGTCCGCGGAAACGCGGAACTCGGCCACCGTCCGCTTCGGCTCGACCTTTGCAACAGCAAAGTGACCGCGCAGTGCCTTCGGCGTATTCTTCACTTTACGGGTACCCGCGCCAAGCTGCAGCGCAGTGTATCCATTCTTTTCGTCAGTCCGGTGGGCAACCACCTGGCAATTTTCCAGCCGCAAAACAGTGACCGGAACATGCTCGCCTGCATCATTGTAGATGCGGGTCATGCCCACTTTCTGAGCGATCACTCCAGAACGCATGATGTGTCCCCTTGACCCCGCCTTAGAGCTTGATCTCGACGTCGACACCAGCGGCCAGGTCGAGCTTCATGAGCGCGTCCACCGTCTGGGGCGTCGGATCAACGATGTCGAGAAGACGCTTGTGCGTACGCATCTCGAACTGATCGCGGCTTTTCTTATCGATGTGCGGTCCGCGAAGCACCGTGTACTTCTCGATCCGCGTCGGCAGCGGCACGGGACCCCGTACCTGAGCACCGGTCCGCTTGGCCGTATTGACGATCTCCTTCGTGGAGGCGTCGAGAATACGGTGGTCAAACGCCTTGAGGCGGATCCGGATATTCTGACCGTTCATTGTTGTTGTTCCCAATAAGACTGCGGGCCTGCCCGCGTTACCTTTAGTTTCGCCGACAGGCCCGGCTGTCGATTATTCGATGATGGATGCGACGACGCCGGCGCCGACGGTGCGGCCACCTTCGCGGATCGCGAAGCGCAGGCCTTCTTCCATGGCGATCGGCACGATCAGCTCAACGTCAACCGACACGTTGTCGCCAGGCATCACCATTTCCGTGCCTTCCGGCAGGGAGACAACACCCGTCACGTCCGTCGTACGGAAGTAGAACTGAGGACGGTAGTTGGTGAAGAACGGCGTATGACGGCCACCTTCTTCCTTCGTCAGGATGTAGGCTTCCGCCTTGAACTTCGTGTGCGGGGTAACAGAACCCGGCTTGCAAAGAACCTGGCCGCGCTCAACTTCCTCACGGCCAACGCCGCGGATCAGAGCACCGATGTTGTCGCCTGCTTCGCCGCTGTCCAGCAGCTTGCGGAACATTTCAACACCCGTAACCGTCGTCTTCGTGGTGTCCTTGATGCCGACGATCTCGACTTCTTCACCCACCTTGACAATACCGCGCTCAACACGACCCGTCACAACCGTACCACGGCCGGAGATCGAGAAAACGTCTTCGATCGGCATCAGGAACGGCTGATCCTTCGGACGCTCGGGCGTCGGGATGTATTCGTCAACCTGACCCATCAGCTCACGGATCGCGTCACGGCCGATTTCAGCGTCGCGGTTCTCAACAGCTGCAAGAGCCGAACCCTTCACGATCGGAATGTCATCGCCCGGGAACTCGTACGAAGACAGAAGCTCACGGATCTCCATTTCGACGAGCTCAAGAAGCTCTTCGTCGTCGACCTGGTCAACCTTGTTCATGAAGACAACCAGCGCCGGAACGCCAACCTGACGCGCAAGCAGGATGTGCTCGCGGGTCTGAGGCATCGGGCCGTCAGCCGAAGACACGACCAGGATCGCGCCGTCCATCTGAGCCGCACCCGTGATCATGTTCTTCACGTAGTCGGCGTGGCCAGGGCAGTCAACGTGAGCGTAGTGACGGTTCTCCGTCTCGTACTCAACGTGCGCCGTGGAGATGGTGATGCCGCGTGCCTTTTCTTCAGGCGCACCGTCAATCTCGTCGTAGGCTTTTGCTTCTGCGCCGCCGGCCTCGGCAAGCGTCATCGTAATTGCAGCGGTCAGCGTCGTCTTGCCATGGTCAACGTGGCCAATCGTGCCAATGTTAACGTGCGGCTTGTTGCGCTCAAATTTTTCCTTCGCCATCGGATTACTCCGTTTCTCTATTTCTTTTTGACATCAAGAGGTTCGGGTCAGGCGTACTTCGCCTGAACCTCTTCGGCGACAGCCTGCGGCACCTGCTCGTAGTGATCGAACACCATTGAGTACTGGGCGCGGCCTTGAGACATGGAACGCAGATTGTTCACGTAGCCAAACATGTTGGCCAGCGGAACCATTGCGGTGATGACGGTCACGATGCCCCGGTTCTCCGTGCCCGCGATCTGGCCGCGGCGAGAGTTCAGGTCACCAATCACGTCACCCATGTAGTCTTCAGGGGTGACAACCTCGACCTTCATGATCGGCTCGAGCAGTTTCGGGCCGGCCTTCTGGATTGCTTCGCGGAAACCGGCACGTCCGGCGATCTCGAAGGCCAGAACGGACGAGTCAACGTCGTGGTAGGCACCATCGGTCAGTGTTGCCTTGATATCGAGCATCGGGAAGCCGGCCAGCGGACCGGAAGACATGACGCTTTCGATACCCTTGGTAACGCCCGGAATGTATTCCTTGGGAACGTTACCGCCGACAACCTTGCTCTCGAAGACGTAACCTTCGTTCGGCTCGGCCGGCTCGATTGTGAGCTTGATGCGAGCGAACTGACCGGAACCGCCGGACTGCTTCTTGTGGGTGTAATCCACGTCGGCAACCTTGGTGATGGTTTCGCGGTAGGCAACCTGCGGCGCACCGATGTTCGCCTCGACCTTGAACTCACGCTTCATGCGGTCGACGATGATGTCGAGGTGCAATTCACCCATGCCCGCGATGATCGTCTGGCCGGATTCTTCGTCCGTCTTGACACGGAACGAGGGATCTTCAGCAGCCAGGCGGTTGAGGGCAAGACCCATCTTCTCCTGGTCGCCTTTGGTTTTCGGCTCAACGGCGATCTCGATGACCGGCTCGGGGAATTCCATGCGCTCCAGGATCACCGGCTTCAGGGCATCACACAGGGTGTCGCCCGTCGTGGTGTCTTTCAGACCTGCAATGGCAACGATGTCGCCGGCATAGGCTACATCGATGTCTTCACGGGAGTTGGAGTGCATCTGCATCATGCGGCCAACGCGCTCGCGCTTGTCCTTGACCGTGTTCAGAAGGGACACGCCCTTGTTCAGAACACCGGAATAGATGCGGCAGAACGTCAGGGAACCGACGAACGGGTCGTTGGCAATCTTGAAGGCCAGCAGGCTGAGCGGCTCGTCGTCGGAGGACTTGCGCTCGGCTTCTTCTTCAGTCTTCGGATCGACGCCCTTGATGGCCGGAACTTCGACCGGGCTCGGCAGGAAGTCGACAACAGCGTCGAGAAGCGGCTGAACGCCTTTGTTCTTGAACGCGGAGCCGCAGAAGATCGGCACGAAGTCACCGCTGATGGTGCCTTTGCGGATCAGCTCTTTCAGCTTCTCCGTGGAGGGCTCTTCGCCTTCAAGGTAAGCTTCCATTGCTTCTTCGTCGACTTCGACAGCTGTCTCGATCAGGGCGTCGTGCATTTCCTGCGCGCGATCTGCAAGATCGGCCGGAATGTCGGTTTCGTCCCAGGCAGCGCCGAGGTTTTCAGCCTGCCAGATCAGCGCCTTCATCTTCAGAAGGTCAACGCAGCCTGCGAATTCGCTTTCAGCGCCAACCGGCAGCTGCATGACAAGCGGAGTCGCGCCGAGGCGCTCCTTGATCATGGTGACGCACCGATCGAAATCAGCGCCCAGCTTGTCCATCTTGTTGACGAAGATCATCCGCGGAACGTTGTACTTGTCGGCCTGGCGCCAGACAGTCTCGGTCTGCGGTTCAACACCGGCGTTTGCGTCCAGGAGAGCAACCGCACCATCAAGAACACGCAGGGAACGCTCGACTTCAATGGTGAAGTCAACGTGGCCCGGGGTGTCGATGATGTTCAGGCGCTTGTCGTTCCAGAACGCGGTCGTTGCAGCAGAGGTGATCGTCATGCCACGCTCCTGCTCCTGCTCCATCCAGTCCATGGTGGCTGCGCCGTCATGAACTTCGCCGATCTTGTGGCTCTTACCCGTATAGTAGAGGATACGTTCCGTGGTCGTGGTCTTGCCGGCATCGATGTGAGCCATGATGCCGAAGTTACGGTAGTCCTCGATTTTATGCGTGCGCGACATAGCGTCAGCCCTTCGAAGTCAAATTACCAGCGATAGTGCGAGAACGCGCGGTTGGCGTCGGCCATCCGGTGCGTGTCTTCGCGCTTCTTAACTGCGGTACCACGGTTGTTTGCTGCATCAAGCAGTTCGCCGGAGAGACGATCAACCATCGTGGTTTCGTTGCGGTTGCGCGCAGCGGTGATCAGCCAGCGGATCGCGAGCGCCTGGCGGCGATCGGTGCGAACTTCGACCGGGACCTGGTAGGTTGCACCACCAACACGGCGGGAGCGCACTTCCACTTGCGGCATAACGTTTTCAAGAGCCGCGTGGAAAACCTCGATAGGGTTCTCGCGAGTCTTGTTCTCGACAACGTCGAAAGCACCGTAGACGATGCGTTCGGCTGTGGATTTCTTGCCGTCATACATGATGGAGTTCATGAACTTCGTGACGACAATATCCCCGAACTTGGGATCGGGGTTGATTTCGCGTTTTTCAGCGCGGTGACGACGGGACATCTGATGTGCTCCTTACTTCGGCCGCTTGGCGCCGTATTTCGAACGGCGCTGCTTACGATCCTTGACGCCCTGGGTGTCGAGCACACCACGGATGATGTGGTAGCGCACACCCGGCAAGTCCTTCACGCGGCCGCCGCGGATCATCACCACCGAGTGTTCCTGAAGGTTGTGACCTTCACCCGGGATGTAACCGATGACTTCGAAGCCGTTGGTCAGGCGGATCTTGGCCACCTTACGCAGAGCCGAGTTCGGCTTCTTCGGCGTCGTCGTGTAAACGCGGGTGCAAACACCACGCTTCTGGGGGCAGGCCTCCATGGCCGGCACCTTGTTCCGCTTCGGCGGATCTTTCCGCGGCTTGCGGATCAACTGGTTGATGGTCGGCATTCTTTGCCCTTTACCTTGTCCATCCAAAAATTCGTATGCAACTGCAGTCCCCCGCTGACCCTGCAAATCCGTCAAGACATGCAGAATCGCGCCCGCGCGCTCTGAAAGAGCGGCCGGCGCTGCGAAAAACCAGAGGACCACGAGTTGCCCCGCGGTCTTGCAATCGACGCGTATTCGCCTATGTAACCCGGCAGCGTTTAAGAGGATTGGGTCCTGCGCCTTTGATCAGCGCTGGACGGTTCACTCTTACCGCCTGCCCTTGGGATGCGCGGAACCTACTCATATGCACCCTTTGCGTCAAGTGCTTTATCGAAAAAACCGCAAGCGGTATCACCTGCACCGAGAAACACGAATTTTCGATATGAAAACAGTGCTCTATTGATTTTCCGACACTGTAAATATCACGATTTGGGTAATTTTATTGCGCACGCCGGTTTTCCCCGTTGGAAGTTCGGCAATTCCAAGTGCCGCAGGCCCATCGGTTTGCGCCAAAAAACGTCCCGGCTCGAGAATCGGCACACCTGATTCACCGATTTTTCAATCATGTATGCGCAGGTGCAGCGGAACCTGGGCTGTTTCGCCCGCGACCGCATACCCGCCATGCAGTATCGCCTGGGTTCCAAGCCGGTAAATGTCTCGATGCGGTAATGCTCACGCAGTGAACGTCACGATAGCGACATTGCCGGCAAGCGCATCCTGGTAAGCACCTTCGTGGACCGGATCATCAGGTTCCCCGTCCATGACACCGATCTGGTCCAGCTCGGCTTCGGCATACCCCTGCCCCTGCAACGCTTCGAGCGTCTTGCGCACTGCATCGTCGTCGTCAGGCGCCGTCAGCAGGGCATGGATCGTGATCGCATCCTCCGGAAGTGCCTCTTCATTTTGCCAGACACGGCCGATGACGATGTACACCACAGGTTCCATCTCGACTTCATTGTCATTCATTTCAGGTCTCTTTCACTCTGCATCAAACAGGAAAGGCCGCCCGGAGGCGGCCTTTCGGATTTCAGCGGGCGCAAGATTTATTCCGCTGCGCCGGTCATGTCTTCCAGCAGGCCTTCCGCCGCACTTTCCGAAGACTGCTGACGCTGCGCTTCCTGGATCAGGTCGTCGCGATGCGATGCAATCTGGCGGATGCGCTTCATCACGCCGCCGGTACCGGCCGGGATCAGGCGGCCGACAATGACGTTTTCCTTGAGGCCGACCAGCGGGTCGGTCTTGCCGTTGACTGCGGCATCGGTAAGCACCCGGGTGGTTTCCTGGAAGGAAGCCGCCGAGAAGAAGGACCGCGTCTGCAGCGAGGCCTTGGTGATGCCGAGCAGGACAGGTACGCCCTTGGCCGGATCCCTCGCATTGTCGATGGCCTTTTCGTTTGCCTCTTCGAAGTCGATCTTGTCGATCTGCTCGCCCGAGAAGAACTCGGTGTCGCCCGGATCGGTGATTTCGACTTTCTGAAGCATCTGGCGGACAATCACCTCGATGTGCTTGTCGTTGATGGTCACGCCCTGCAGACGGTAGACCTCCTGGATCTCGTTGACGAGATAGGCTGCGAGTGCCTCCACGCCCTTGACTGCCAGAATGTCGTGCGGTGCCGGGTTGCCGTCGAGAATGTACTCACCCTTTTCAATGGCGTCGCCTTCCTGGAGATGGAAGTGCTTGCCCTTTGGGATGAGGTACTCGACGGGGTCGACCCCCTCCTCTGCCGGATCAATGATGATGCGGCGCTTGTTCTTGTAGTCACGGCCGAACCGGATCGTTCCATCGATTTCCGCGATGATCGCGTGATCCTTCGGACGGCGTGCCTCGAACAGTTCGGCAACACGCGGCAGACCACCGGTGATGTCCTTGGTCTTGGCGCTTTCCAGAGGAATACGCGCCAGAACGTCACCAGCCTTGACCGTTGATCCGGGCTGAACCGAAAGAACGGCGTCCACCGAAAGCATCAGGCGGGCATCGGAACCGCGGGCGTTCTTGGAAATTGTACCCTTGTCGTCCTTGATGACGATCGCCGGCTTGAGATCCGCTCCACGCTGCGACGAACGCCAGTCGATAACGATACGCTTGGTGATCCCGGTCGCCTCGTCGGCGGTTTCCTGAACCGACGCGCCGTCGACCAGATCCTCGAAGTCAACGGTGCCGTCAACTTCCGCAAGCATCGGACGGGTATAGGGATCCCACTCCGCGATCCGCTGACCGCGCTTGACCGCATCGCCCTCGTCCACATGCAGCTTGGAGCCGTAGGCAACACGGTGCACGGCACGCTCGTTGCCATCGCTGTCGATGACGACGATGGACATGTTGCGGACCATGGCGACGAGATTGCCTTCGGAATCGCGCTGAACGGAGCGGTTCCGGATCTTCACGGTGCCGTCGACGTTGGACTCGATGAACGAGCTGTCGACAACCTGCGCCGTGCCGCCGATGTGGAACGTCCGCATCGTCAGCTGGGTGCCCGGTTCACCGATCGACTGCGCCGCGATGACACCGACGGCTTCACCGAGGTTGACCGGAGTACCGCGTGCCAGGTCACGGCCGTAGCAGGTCGCGCACACACCGGTTTCGGTTTCACAGGTCAGAACCGAACGGATCTTGATCTGCTGTACCTTGGCGGCCTCGATCGCCTCGACATCCTTCTCGTCGATGAGCCTGCCTCTTGGGACAAGAACCTCGCCGGTCTGGTTGTTGACGACGTCTTCGGCTGTTGTCCGTCCGAGAACGCGCATGCCGAGGGAGGCAATGACGTTACCGGCATCAACGATCGGCGCAACGGTGATGCCGCGCTCGGATCCGCAATCCTGCTCCAGGATGATGCTGTCCTGCGCAACGTCCACCAGACGGCGCGTGAGGTAACCGGAGTTCGCAGTCTTCAGGGCGGTATCCGCCAGACCCTTACGGGCACCGTGCGTGGAGTTGAAGTACTCCAGAACCGACAGGCCTTCCTTGAAGTTCGAAATGATCGGGTTCTCGATGATGGACCCGTCCGGCTTGGCCATCAGACCACGCATACCCGCCAGCTGTTTCATCTGCTGGGGCGAGCCACGGGCACCGGAGTGAGACATCATGTAGACCGAGTTCATCGGTTTCTGACGTCCGGTCTCGTCGTCGATCTGGACCGCCTTGATGCGGGCCATCATTTCGTCGGCGATCTTGTCCGTGCATTTCGCCCAGGCGTCGACAACCTTGTTGTACTTCTCGCCCTGGGTGATCAGACCGTCATTGTACTGCTGCTCGTATTCGGTCGCGAGCGACGCGGTTTCGGCAACCAGGTTCTGCTTGGTGTCCGGGATGACCATGTCGTCCATGCCGAACGAGATACCTGCGTTACAGGCATTCTTGAAGCCGAGTTCCATGATCCGGTCACAGAAGATGACCGTCTCCTTCTGACCGCAGGCACGGTAGACCGTGTCGATCATCTTGGAGATTTCCTTCTTGGTCATCAGCTTGTTGCAGACCTCGAACGGCACCTCGAAATGCTTCGGCAGCAACTCGGCGACCAGCATGCGGCCCGGCGTCGTCTCAATGATTTCGGACGTCGGGTTGCCCTCTGCATCAACGGACTTGTAGCGGCCCTTGATCTTGGTGTGCAGCGTGATGACCTTGTTGGCCAGGGCGTGATGGATTTCGCCGATATCGCCGAATGCCATGCCCTCGCCCGGCTCACCTTCCGCAAGGATCGACAGGTAGTAGAGACCGAGAACGATATCCTGAGACGGAACAATGATCGGGCCACCGTTGGCCGGGTGCAGGATGTTGTTCGTGGACATCATCAGCGTCCGCGCTTCCAGCTGGGCTTCCAGCGACAGCGGAACGTGAACAGCCATCTGGTCACCATCGAAGTCGGCGTTGAACGCCGAACAGACGAGCGGGTGCAGCTGAATGGCCTTGCCTTCGATCAGGGTCGGCTCGAACGCCTGGATGCCGAGACGGTGAAGCGTCGGTGCACGGTTCAGGAGAACCGGGTGCTCGCGGATCACTTCGTCAAGGATATCCCAGACTTCCGGACGCTCCTTTTCCACCAGCTTCTTCGCCTGCTTGACAGTCGACGAGAAGCCCTTCGCGTCAAGCCGCGAATAGATGAAGGGCTTGAACAGCTCAAGCGCCATTTTCTTCGGCAGGCCGCACTGGTGCAGCTTCAGTTCCGGACCCACGGTGATGACCGAACGGCCGGAATAGTCGACGCGCTTGCCGAGAAGGTTCTGACGGAAGCGGCCCTGCTTGCCTTTCAGCATGTCGGACAGTGACTTCAGCGGACGCTTGTTGGCACCCGTGATGACGCGGCCGCGGCGGCCGTTGTCGAACAGCGCATCGACGGATTCCTGAAGCATGCGCTTCTCGTTCCGGATGATGATGTCCGGAGCACGCAGTTCCATCAGACGGCGCAGACGGTTGTTCCGGTTGATCACGCGGCGGTAAAGATCGTTCAGATCCGAGGTCGCGAACCGGCCGCCATCAAGCGGGACCAGCGGGCGCAGATCCGGCGGGATAACCGGAACGACCGTCATGATCATCCATTCCGGACGGTTGCCCGACTCCATGAACGCTTCGATGACCTTCAGGCGCTTTGCCAGTTTCTTCGGCTTCAGCTCCGTCGTCGCTTCGGCAATTTCCTGGCGCAGCTTTTCGCTTTCCCGCTCAAGATCCATGCTCATCAGGATCTCGCGGATCGCCTCGGCGCCGATCATAGCGGTGAACGCGTCTTCGCCATATTCGTCCTGCGCGGCAACATAGTCTTCCTCGGAGAGGAGCTGATGCTGCTTGAGCGGGGTCAGGCCCGGCTCGAGAACAACGTAGTTCTCGAAGTACAGAACACGTTCCAGATCCTTCAGCGTCATGTCGAGCAAAAGGCCGATCCGGCTCGGCAGCGACTTCAGGAACCAGATATGGGCAACCGGAGCAGCCAGCTCGATATGGCCCATGCGTTCGCGGCGAACGCGCGAAAGCGTGACTTCAACGCCGCACTTCTCGCAGATAACGCCTTTGTATTTCATGCGCTTGTACTTGCCGCAAAGACATTCATAGTCCTTGATCGGGCCGAAGATACGCGCGCAGAACAAACCGTCGCGTTCAGGCTTGAACGTGCGGTAGTTGATGGTTTCCGGCTTTTTGATCTCGCCGAAAGACCAGGACAAGATCTTTTCCGGGCTCGCAAGCGAAATCCGGATATTGTCGAAGGTCTGTGTGGGAGCCTGCTGGTTAAACAGGTTCATGACCTCATGATTCATGATCCATCTCCTTCGATGCGCGGCCGGGGATCGGGTTTTGTTCACCGTCCCCGTAACCGGCATGCCAAGTCATTTGTGGTCCGTTGCCGGGGTTACTCTGCTGCGTCCGCAGTCTCTTCCTCGGCAATCGCGGGCACATCGGTACGCTGAAGTTCAACGTTGAGACCCAGGGACCGCATTTCCTTCACAAGCACGTTGAAGCTTTCCGGGATACCCGCCTCGAACGTGTCGTCTCCGCGGACAATGGCCTCGTAGACCTTCGTACGGCCGGCAACGTCGTCCGACTTCACAGTCAGCATTTCCTGCAGCGTGTAGGCGGCACCATAGGCTTCCAGCGCCCAGACCTCCATTTCCCCGAAGCGCTGGCCACCGAACTGCGCCTTGCCACCCAGCGGCTGCTGCGTGACGAGCGAGTACGGGCCGATCGAACGGGCATGGATCTTGTCGTCGACAAGGTGGTGCAGCTTCAGCATGTAGATGTAGCCCACCGTGACCTTGCGATCGAACTCCTCACCGGTCCGGCCGTCATAAAGCACCGACTGGCCGCTCGGATCGTAGCCGGCGATATTCAGGGCCTCGACAACATCCGGTTCACGCGCACCGTCAAAGACCGGCGTTGCAATCGAAACGCCCTTCTTCAGCTGGTCAGCGAGCCGGACGATACCATCGTCGTCATAGGACTTGACGTCGTCGCCCTTCATGTTGTCGCCGTAGATCTCCACGATCTTGCCGCGAAGCTCCTCGATCTGACCCGAACGCTTGTACTCTTCGTACATCTCACCGATCCGGTTGCCCATGCCCCGGCAAGCCCAGCCAAGGTGGGTTTCCAGGATCTGGCCAACGTTCATGCGCGACGGCACGCCGAGCGGGTTGAGCACGATGTCGACATGGGTCCCGTCTTCCAGGAACGGCATGTCTTCGCACGGGTTGATCTTGGACACGACGCCCTTGTTGCCGTGACGGCCGGCCATCTTGTCGCCCGGCTGAAGCTTGCGCTTCACGGCAACGAAGACCTTGACCATCTTCATGACGCCCGGGGGAAGTTCATCGCCGCGCTGCAGTTTCTCGACCTTGTCGATGAAACGCTGCTCGAGACGCTTCCGGCTGTCGTCATACTGACCGCGCAGAGCCTCGATCTCAGACATGAACTTCTCGTCCTCGGTCGCGAACTGCCACCACTGGGACCGCGGGAAGTCATTCAGAACGTCGCCGGTCAGGACACCCTCCTTGCTGAACCCTTTCGGGCCTGCAACGGCGGTCTTGTCCATCAGCATCTCGGCCAGACGGCCATAGACATTCCGGTCGAGGATCGCCTGTTCGTCGTCGCGGTCTTTCGCGAGACGTTCAATTTCCTCGCGCTCGATGGCCATCGCACGCTCGTCTTTCTCAACGCCGTGGCGATTGAAGACGCGAACCTCGACAACGGTACCGCTGACACCCGGCGGCAGGCGCAGGGACGTGTCGCGGACGTCGGACGCTTTCTCGCCGAAGATGGCGCGCAGAAGCTTTTCTTCAGGCGTCATCGGGCTCTCGCCCTTCGGCGTGATCTTGCCGACCAGGATATCGCCCGGGTTGAGTTCGGCACCAATATAGACGATGCCGGCCTCGTCGAGATTCTTCAGCGCTTCTTCTGAAACGTTCGGAATGTCGCGGGTGATTTCTTCCGGGCCGAGCTTGGTATCACGCGCCATCACCTCGAATTCCTCAAGGTGGATCGACGTAAAGACGTCATCGGACACGATCCGCTCGGAAAGCAGGATGGAATCCTCGAAGTTGTAGCCGTTCCAGGGCATGAACGCGACGAGCACGTTCCGGCCGAGCGCCAGATCGCCGAGATCCGTGGACGGACCGTCTGCGATGATGTCGCCCTTGTGGACCCGGTCACCGACACGCACCAGCGGACGCTGGTTGATGCAGGTGTTCTGGTTGGAACGCTGAAACTTCTGCAGGCGGTAGATATCAACGCCGGACTTGCTCGGATCAAGATCTTCCGTTGCGCGGATGACGATACGCGTTGCGTCGACCTGATCGACGACGCCTGCGCGCCGCGCACCGATGGCGGCGCCGGAATCACGCGCAACGATCGGCTCCATGCCGGTTCCGACGAACGGCGCTTCGGCGCGCACCAGAGGCACGGCCTGACGCTGCATGTTCGAACCCATGAGCGCACGGTTGGCGTCATCGTTTTCCAGGAACGGAATGAGCGCTGCGGCGACAGACACGAGCTGCTTCGGCGAAACGTCCATGAGGTCGACCTTGTCGGACGGAACCATCATGTTTTCGCCTGCGTGGCGGCAAGTGATCAGTTCGGTGGTGAACCGGCCATCTGCGTCATACTCGGCGTTGGACTGCGCGACGTAGTGCTTGGCTTCTTCCATCGCCGACAGGTAGACGACCTCGTTGCTGACAACGCCGTCATTGACCTTCCGGTAAGGGCTTTCGATGAAGCCGTACTTGTTGACACGCGCGAACGTGGCAAGCGAGTTGATCAGACCGATGTTCGGACCTTCCGGCGTTTCGATCGGGCAGATACGGCCGTAATGCGTCGGGTGCACGTCGCGCACCTCGAAGCCGGCGCGCTCGCGGGTCAGACCACCCGGGCCAAGAGCCGAAAGACGGCGCTTGTGCGTGACTTCGGAAAGCGGGTTGGTCTGGTCCATGAACTGCGACAGCTGCGAAGAACCGAAGAATTCGCGAACCGCAGCGGCCGCTGGCTTCGCGTTGATCAGGTCCTGCGGCATGACCGTGTCGATCTCGACGGAACTCATCCGTTCCTTGATCGCGCGTTCCATGCGCAGGAGGCCGACGCGGTACTGGTTTTCCATCAATTCGCCGACGGACCGCACACGGCGGTTGCCGAGATTGTCGATGTCGTCGATTTCGCCCTTGCCGTCGCGCAGCTCAAGAAGGACGCGGATGACTTCCAGGATGTCTTCCTTGCGCAGGGTCCGGACGGTGTCCTCGCACTGCAGGTCAAGGCGCATGTTCATCTTCACGCGGCCAACGGCGGAAAGGTCGTAGCGCTCGTCGTCGAAGAACAGCGACCCGAACATCGCTTCCGCGGTGTCGATCGTGGGCGGTTCACCTGGACGCATCACGCGGTAGATATCGAAAAGCGCGTCCTCGCGGGACTCGTTCTTGTCGACAGAAAGCGTGTTGCGGATGTAGGGACCGGTGTTGACATGGTCGATGTCAAGCATCGGCAGTTCGTGATAGCCGCGCTCCACGAGCTCTTCGAGCAGCTTGCCGGTGATTTCGTCTCCGGCTTCTGCAAAGATTTCGCCGTTTTTCCCGTCGACGATGTCTTCGGCAAGGTACTGGCCGTGAAGATCCTCATCGGTGATCTTGAGTGCCGTGATGCCCTTTTCACCGAGCTGACGGATCGTACGCGCGGTGATCTTGCGGCCACCTTCCACGACAACTTCACCGCTGTCGGCATCGATCAGGTCGTAGGACGCCTTGGTTCCCTTGAGACGCTCACCGTCAAACGGCATGCGCCAGGACCCGTCTTTCTGACGCGTATAATCGATCCGGTTGTAGAACGTGTTGAGGATTTCCTCGCCGTCCAGGCCGAGCGCCATCAGCAGAGACGTCACAGGGATCTTGCGCCGACGGTCGATGCGCGCATGCACGATATCCTTGGCGTCGAATTCGATATCGAGCCAGGAGCCACGATAGGGAATGACACGCGCGGCAAACAGCAGCTTGCCCGAGGAATGGGTTTTGCCCTTGTCATGGTCAAAGAACACGCCCGGCGAGCGGTGCATCTGGGAGACGATGACGCGCTCGGTACCGTTGACGATAAAGGTGCCGTTGTCTGTCATGAACGGCATGTCACCCATGTAGACATCCTGCTCCTTGATGTCCTTGACCGACTTGGCACCGGTATCTTCGTCGACATCAAACACGATCAGCCGCAAGGTGACTTTGAGCGGCGCTGCGAACGTCATGTCGCGCTGGCGGCACTCGTCGACATCGTATTTGGGAGCTTCAAATTCGTAAGAGACAAATTCCAGCAGGGATGTCCCTGCGAAATCGGAGATGGGGAACACGGACTGGAAGACCGCTTCTAGGCCTTCAATTTTGCGGCCGCCGCCCGGCATCTCGTCGACCTGGAGAAACTGGTCGTAGGATGCTTTCTGCACCTCGATGAGATTGGGCATTGCCGCGACATCGCGGATCGATCCGAAGTATTTACGGACCTTTTTGCGACCGTTGAACGTTTGGGTCATTGTCGCTCCTCGTATCGGCCGGGTAACGGCTTCCCGAAACGCCCCTTTTCCAATCGGGCTGCCCGCCCGGGCGCTTCGGAAAACCGTCCCCCAAATTCAATCAGCTTCCACCTGGAAGAAAAGCTGACCGGGTTATGGGGCCCGGGACATGCGCGGCACAGCAGACAAACGCGACATACCCCAGTGGTGCGTTTGCCCCGGAAACGGGTCGGACCCGCCGGGGCAACAAACGGTCCCGGTTGCCCGGGACCGCGAAAAGGCAAACGCCTTTGTTACTTCAGCTCGACAGAAGCGCCAGCTTCTTCCAGCTTCTTCTTCAGTTCTTCAGCTTCGTCCTTGGCAACGCCTTCCTTGACGGCTTTCGGAGCGGACTCAACGAGTTCCTTAGCTTCCTTCAGGCCAAGACCGGTGATTGCACGGACTTCCTTGATGACGTTGATTTTCTTGTCGCCGGCGGCAGACAGAACAACGTCAAATTCGGTTTTCTCTTCAGCAGCAGCAGCTTCGCCGCCGGCAGCACCACCAGCAGCAGCAACTGCAACCGGAGCAGCGGCGGAAACGCCCCACTTCTCTTCGAGGAGCTTGCTGAGTTCAGCAGCTTCCATGACGGTCAGCGAGGACAGTTCTTCAACGAGCTTTTCAAGATCAGCCATTTTATTCAGTACCTTAAGTTCGAACCAGTTCGGTTACGTTAGACAGTGTGTTTGGACGCCTTACGCGGCCTCGTCCTTCGTGGCATACGCATTGAAGACGCGGGCGAGCTGCCCGGCCGGTGCGTTGACAACCTGAGCAATCCGGGAAGCCGGGGTCTGGATCATGCCAACCAGTTTCGCACGCAGCTCATCGAGCGACGGCATGGTTGCCAGAGACTTGACGCCTTCCGGGTTCAGATTGGTCGTTCCAAGAGCACCGCCAAGGATTTCCAACTTTTCGTTGGCCTTGGCGAAATCGACAGCTGCTTTTGGTGCTGCTACCGGATCGTCTGAGTAGACGAGAACGGTAGGGCCCTGAAACAGGTCGGAGATATGCTCAAGGTCGGTGCCTTTAAGGGCGAGTTTCACAAGGCGGTTTTTTGCGACTTTTACAGAGCCGCCGGCTTCACGCACAGATGCCCGCAATGCAGTCATCTGGGCAACCGAAAGACCTGCATAGTGCGCGACGACAACGACGCCGGTATTGCCCAGCTCTTCGTTGAGAGACGTCACGAACTCGTGCTTTTCCGCTCTTTCCACTTGCCTTCTCCATTTGATGGCGTTGCCACCATCGGTTTACCTTTGCCACCCGCTTCGGTTCCGAACCCGGAACCGCGTTTAAGGCGGCGCTCAGGGTCCTGTCCCCTCACCTTCACGCGGAACGCGCGGCAAGGTCTGGTTCGAACCTGGTTGTCCGCTTGACGCGGAAATTCGGTTCTCACCCATCTATGCAGGCCATATTGCTTAAGCCGGTTTCCCGGCACCTGCAGTCTCGGACAGGGCAACCCGGCGGAAACCGCCGGGTCTATTCGGCCACAGGGCCGAAATCTCAATTCGATCCGGTTGCCCGGATCACTCGCCGGCGACGCTGGCGAGGTCGATCTTCACCCCCGGGCCCATCGTGGACGACACCGCGATGCGCTTCAGGTAGGAGCCTTTGGCACCGGACGGCTTTGCCTTCTGGACCGCATCGACGAGCGCCTTGACGTTCTGCAGGATGGCCTCTTCGGAGAAGGACACCTTGCCGACGCCGGCATGAACGATACCCGCCTTTTCAACGCGGAACTGAACAGCACCACCCTTGGCGTCGTTGACCGCAGCGGTCACGTCCGGGGTAACCGTTCCGACCTTCGGGTTCGGCATCAGGCCGCGCGGGCCGAGCACCTTGCCGAGACGGCCGACCAGCGGCATCATGTCGGGAGTTGCAATGCAGCGATCGAAGTCGATCTTGCCGCCCTGCACTTCCTGGACCAGTTCTTCGGCGCCAACGATATCGGCACCGGCTGCCTTGGCCTCATCCGCCTTGTCGCCACGTGCGAACACGGCAACGCGAACGTTCTTGCCGGTTCCGTTTGGCAGAACGCAGACACCACGGACCATCTGGTCTGCGTGACGCGGGTCAACACCGAGATTGATCGCAACTTCAACAGTCTCGTCGAACTTGGTCTTGGCGCGGCCCTTTACCAGACCGATCGCCTCGTCAAGAGAGTACAGCTTGTTGCGGTCGATGCCTTCACGGGCAGCGGCAGTACGTTTTCCAACCTTCGCCATGATCTTACCCCTTCACCTCGAGGCCCATGGAACGGGCAGAGCCTTCGACCATCAGCATCGCTGCATCGACGTCGTTGGCGTTCAGGTCCTTCATCTTGGCTTCAGCGATTTCCTTCACCTGGTCCCGCGTGACCGATCCAACCGTTCCACGGCCAGGGGTCTGCGAACCCTTCTGCAGCTTTGCAGCCTTTTTCAGGAAGAAGGACACCGGCGCCGTCTTCACTTCGAATGTGAAGGACTTGTCGGAGTAATATGTAATCACGGTCGGGCACGGTGCGCCCTTTTCAACGTCCTGGGTCTGCGCATTGAATGCCTTGCAGAATTCCATGATGTTCAGACCACGCTGACCAAGTGCCGGCCCGATGGGCGGCGACGGGGTCGCGGAACCTGCGGGCACCTGAAGCTTCAGGAAACCTTCAATTTTCTTCGCCATACCTGTCTCCAATCATACGCAGCTGAACGGCGATCCAGCTGGCTGGGAGCTGGTGGTCCGGCCCTTTGCCGACATCCGGCGATGAATGTCAGGACCTTCCACCGATTTTCCCGATGCTCAGGCATGGGCCTGAGACCGGGCACTCGAACCGCCCCTTCGGACGGCAACGGTCAAAGCTTGTCGACTTGACCGAATTCCAATTCAACCGGCGTCGCACGGCCGAAGATGGACACCGCCACCTTGAGACGCGCGCGCTCGTCGTCGACTTCCTCGACAAGGCCGGAAAACGAGGCAAACGGACCATCGGACACGCGCACCTGCTCGCCAACCTCGAAGGTGATCGACGGCTTCGGCCGGTCAACGCCTTCCTGCACCTGATTCATGATGCGCAGGGCTTCTTTTTCCGGGATCGGCATCGGCTTCTGGTCCGCGCCCAGGAACCCCGTCACTTTCGGCGTATCCTTGATGAGGTGAAATGCCTCATTGGTCATGTCCATCTTCACCAGGACATAGCCCGGAAAGAACTTGCGTTCGGTATCGACCTTGCGGCCACGGCGCACTTCAACGACCTTTTCCATCGGAACGAGGATTTCCTCAAACAGATCGGTAAGCCCTTTCTGCTCAGCCTTCTCGCGGATGGAATCGGCGACCTTCTTCTCAAAATTGGAATAGGCGTGCACAATGTACCAGCGCTTGGCCATGGATCTTCGTTCCGTTTCTTGTTCTTGTCTGCAAACCGGACGGTCGGTCTTACTCAGCCGCCGACACCCAAAAGCAAACCTATGCCCCAACTCATCAGCTGATCGGCGATCAGAAAGAAGATCGACGCGATCATCACCATCACGAACACCATGGCGGTGGTCACGGCGGTTTCCTTGCGCGTCGGCCACGTCACCTTGGACGTTTCGGAGCGCACTTCCTGGATGAATTTAAAGGGATTGGTCTTCGCCATTCCGGTTCCGGTCCGTTAAATACGAGTGGGCGCGCGGAAAACTCCGCGCGCCTCACTCGAGGAAACTCTTTAAGCCCTCGAGGCAATTAAATCAAGAGCAATCTGGCAGGGGCAGCAGGGTTCGAACCCGCGACCTACGGTTTTGGAGACCGTCGCTCTACCAACTGAGCTATACCCCTATAGGCGACCGCCTTGCGATCCCGCTCCTGATACCTTCTCAAGCCGCGCGTAGCAAGACTTAAGAAGAGGAGTCGCCGGGCACAAGACCCGGCAACCCGAATTCATCTTATTCGATGATGGATGCGACGACGCCGGCGCCGACGGTGCGGCCACCTTCGCGGATCGCGAAGCGCAGGCCTTCTTCCATGGCGATCGGCACGATCAGCTCAACGTCAACCGACACGTTGTCGCCAGGCATCACCATTTCCGTGCCTTCCGGCAGGGAGACAACACCCGTCACGTCCGTCGTACGGAAGTAGAACTGAGGACGGTAGTTGGTGAAGAACGGCGTATGACGGCCACCTTCTTCCTTCGTCAGGATGTAGGCTTCCGCCTTGAACTTCGTGTGCGGGGTAACAGAACCCGGCTTGCAAAGAACCTGGCCGCGCTCAACTTCCTCACGGCCAACGCCGCGGATCAGAGCACCGATGTTGTCGCCTGCTTCGCCGCTGTCCAGCAGCTTGCGGAACATTTCAACACCCGTAACCGTCGTCTTCGTGGTGTCCTTGATGCCGACGATCTCGACTTCTTCACCCACCTTGACAATACCGCGCTCAACACGACCCGTCACAACCGTACCACGGCCGGAGATCGAGAAAACGTCTTCGATCGGCATCAGGAACGGCTGATCCTTCGGACGCTCGGGCGTCGGGATGTATTCGTCAACCTGACCCATCAGCTCACGGATCGCGTCACGGCCGATTTCAGCGTCGCGGTTCTCAACAGCTGCAAGAGCCGAACCCTTCACGATCGGAATGTCATCGCCCGGGAACTCGTACGAAGACAGAAGCTCACGGATCTCCATTTCGACGAGCTCAAGAAGCTCTTCGTCGTCGACCTGGTCAACCTTGTTCATGAAGACAACCAGCGCCGGAACGCCAACCTGACGCGCAAGCAGGATGTGCTCGCGGGTCTGAGGCATCGGGCCGTCAGCCGAAGACACGACCAGGATCGCGCCGTCCATCTGAGCCGCACCCGTGATCATGTTCTTCACGTAGTCGGCGTGGCCAGGGCAGTCAACGTGAGCGTAGTGACGGTTCTCCGTCTCGTACTCAACGTGCGCCGTGGAGATGGTGATGCCGCGTGCCTTTTCTTCAGGCGCACCGTCAATCTCGTCGTAGGCTTTTGCTTCTGCGCCGCCGGCCTCGGCAAGCGTCATCGTAATTGCAGCGGTCAGCGTCGTCTTGCCATGGTCAACGTGGCCAATCGTGCCAATGTTAACGTGCGGCTTGTTGCGCTCAAATTTTTCCTTCGCCATCGGCGTCGCTCTCTGTCCAATACTCGGTTCGGTCGATACAGGCTCGAGGCGGGACGCCCTCCAGCGCCTTGGACAGATCCGCGAGCGTCGAATTGCTTCCCGTAGAACTTATGTCAGGATTTCCGGGCGAAAGAGCCTTCCGTTCCGGACACTCCGGTATGCCCCATGATGGAGCGGGTGAAGGGAATCGAACCCTCGTCGTCAGCTTGGAAGGCTGCTGCTCTACCATTGAGCTACACCCGCACAACGAGAGAAACAGGGTCGATGGTGGAGGAGGTTGGATTCGAACCAACGTAGGCATAGCCAACGGATTTACAGTCCGTCCCCTTTAGCCACTCGGGCACTCCTCCATCTCGTCCTGCTTCACGCCGAAGCGATCAGGATGGCTTACCGGAGAACCCGCCCGAAAGGGGCGAGCAATCCCGTGGCGCGTGTTATGCAGATGCGGACCTGCCCTGTCAACGCTGATTTTGCAAAGAAATGCACAAAATCGGGAAGACGCTCGAAACAGCTGCTTCGAACGCTGGAGATCACTCCGGTTACCGTCTTTCCAACAGTGCCTGCTCTGGCGCCGGATGTCACCATTTCCATATGGATTCCCTGAATCTGGAGCGAGAATCGTCCCTGCCTGTGGACAACTTGCCTGGGCAATCCGGCCCGTGAATTTCCGGGCTGCACACCGCGCCAAGTTGCTTACGGGAGCCGTCTCCCGCGCTTTCGGGTTGAGCGACTTCAGTTTTTGTTGTACCTACAACAAATGAGATCTGACCTGAACGACATCGACTTTACCGAAATGGGCAGAACCTGCTTCGGCCACGCGGCCCGGCGCACGGCGAACCTGCTGACGCGGCATTACAACCGCGCCATGGCCGGACTCGGCCTGGAACTGACCCAGGCACAGCTTCTCGCCGTCATAGCCGACGGCACCGCGCCCTCCGCCTCAGCCATCGCCCGCTATCTCGGCATCGACCGCTCGACGCTCGCGCGCAACCTGCGCCCGCTCGAAGTCGCAGGGTTGATCCGCCGGCGCGAAACCCCGGGTCGCACCGTCCTGCCCGTTCTGACACCGGCAGGTGAAGAGAAGGTCATCGAAATTCACCGGGCGTGGCAGCGCGCTCAGACGGAACTGACGGAGATGCTCGGGCCGGAAGGCGCTGAAGCCGTGCGCGCCCACATGTCCGCGCTGCGCAAGGCCGTTCACATTCTGGAAAAGAACGACGCCAACACCCCTGCCAACGTCGACAGGACAACCTGACGCCTCTTATTGAAGGACATCCGATGAGCAACACGGACACGATCACCGAAAACGGCAGGACCCATGAGATCGGCGCTCTGCCGAAAACGGCCTTTTCGGACATGACCGGGCTCGACATTTTCAGGCTCATGATGGCGGGCGACCTGCCCGCTCCACCCATGATGATCCACTCCAATATAAGAATGAAGGAATTCGAGGAGGGCCGCGCCGTCTTTACCGGTCTTCCGGCGAAGGAGTTTCTCAACCCGCTCGGAACCGTTCACGGCGGCTGGATATCCACGCTGATCGATACGGCGCTCAGCTGCGCGGTCCACACCACCTTGAAACCCGGCGAGTTCTATACGACCACGTCGCTCAACGTGAATATGGTCCGCCCGCTTCAGGCAACGAGCGGCGAGGTCATCTGCGAAGGCCGGATTGTCCATCGCGGCTCCCGCCTTGCGACATCGGAGGGCGATCTCAGGAATGCGGACGGCAAGCTGATCGCCCACGGCACGGTAAGCTGCATGATCCTGAAGCCGTCTTGAAGACGGACCGGAAGGCTGAATTGCGCTGGATCTTTCTCTCCCGTCTCAACGCTCGGAGCGCGCTTGAAGTGAGATTCACGCCCCTCTGATCGCTGCCGCCCCGGACCTGATCAGGGGCCGAACGCAGCGGCCGCACGGGTCCCGGCTCAGGACCGGGACGGCGGGATTGTGATTCACGCGATACGCATCAGGAACGGCACATACACCCTTCCCCTTCGCCAGATTTGCCGCTACAGCAATCGCCATGACGGATAACCCCAAATCAGGACGTCCCGGACAGCGCCCGGGCCAGAAGCCTTTCTACAAAAAGAAAACGGCCGGAAAACCCGCCCCGCGCCGCCCTGGGCTCCCTCCGGACGGCCCTGTCCTTTTATATGGCCTGCACACGGTCGAAGCGGCCTTTGCCAACAAGGACCGCAAGCGGCTGAAACTCTTTGCCACCGAAAACGCGCAGAACCGCCTGGCCGAGCGCGGCGTCAAGATCGACGTGCCCGTGGAAACGACAATGCCGCGTGCGCTCGACCGAATGGTGACAAAGGACGCGGTCCACCAGGGCATGATCCTGGAAGCCGACCCCCTGCCCGCCTATGGCGCGGAACACCTTGAAGGTGCGCGGCTGGTGCTTGCGCTCGATCAGGTCACCGACCCGCACAATGTCGGCGCGATCCTCAGATCCGCGGTTGCGCTTGACGCTGATGCCGTCGTCACCACGGAGCGCCATGCCCCGGAAGAAGGCCCCGTGCTTGCAAAGTCGGCCTCCGGTGCTCTCGACATGATCAAGCATGTGCGCGTCAAGAACATGGCAAGGTTCGTCGGCGAAATGAAGGACAAGGGCTTCGGCTGCATCGCACTCGACAGCGACGGTCCCGCCAGTCTCGAGGACACGGCCTTTACCGACAAGACAGTGCTCGTGCTTGGCTCGGAAGGAAAAGGCGTCCGCCAGGGTGTCCGCGAGGCTTGCGGCCTTCTTGCCCGGCTCGACATGCCCGGCGAGATCCGTTCTCTCAATGTCTCCAACGCCGCCGTCCTCTCGCTCTACGTCGCCCGCATGAAAATGGGTCTTTAACCAGGGACCTGGGTCCTGGTCAGCGCGCTGGAGGCACGGGAGACCACCGGACAGCCCGGCCCGGGCAGCCTTTTGCAACAGCAGCCAGAGGCCTCCGGCTTCTGCGACACCGCGCAATTATCCACAGCGTGCAGGCGATTCCGACAGACTTTAGAAAGGCTTGGCGGGAATTTTCAGCTCTCGTGCCGATTTTTTCGTTTCAACCATGGACAAGCGCGTCCAATCTGTTAGAAGCCATCCCCGGCGCCGGTATAGCTCAGTTGGTAGAGCACGTGATTTGTAATCTCGGGGTCGCGGGTTCGAATCCTGCTGCCGGCACCAGTTTCCCCCTTGAAATCGCTGATGTCTTACCTGTTTTGATGAAAACAGATTGAGAACCTGTGACCGCAAAAAAGGAACACAAGGTCACATGTAGGACCTTGTGTTCTTGTTCGTTTGCGGCGGAGATTTCCTGTCGCGCACGACTTTTAGCGCTCAAAACCTGTTTCCGTCAGTCACAAGAAGCGCGCTGATTGTCAGCGCAGAGCCCAAACGGACGCTCATATTGTGCGAGGAGCAGAGCCTGAACACCAACGCCGCGCAAAACCATTTCTACGATCCTCTCCGCGCCAGTCTTGTTAGTCCAAGACCTCCGAACGCAGAAATCAAAAGCACAAAACCTGCTGGAAGCGGTATCACCGTCGGAATTTCGAGCGTGATCGGCGTCATTGTTCCTGTAAAGCGGCCATCGCTGATGAAACTAAGACCCGTTACAAAAGCCGTCGGATCTTCCGGATCAAGGCCCAACGCCGTTTCGATTCCAAGAATTCTGAATTGGTCGACACCACCGGTATCGAAGAAATACTCGTTGCCGGCTCCTACGACCTCAGCAAATGTGAAATCGTTTATGCTGTCGTCGAAGAGATATAGGTCATACAAATCGTCTCCAAGATTGGGCAAAATGAATGAGGCAAAGTTGGGATTGGATTCGCCGATCGCGTAGTCAAAACCCTCGGTCACAATAGGATCGTAAAATTGGACTTCTCCAGCGCTGACCTCATTGTCAAACACAAAAACAGGCGTTCCTCGATCTGTCGTAATTACTTCCGGTAGCTGTATCACGACGCCTTCTGGCAAATCGCTTGTGGCGAAATTAAACCACGTGCGATTTACGCTCAAAGTGGAACCCGTGAGATCCTGGCCAGTCGAACTGTTGCCGGACTGCCGTTCAATTCGTGTCTCGATTCGGATCGCGTAAAGGCGATCTTCCTCCAAAACTCCGCCGGGAATAGTGTATGATGTCTCGCCATTTCTAAAGCGGGGCGAACCAAACACCTCGACGGCCTGCCCAGACAAATCTCGCTGCTCCAAATCAAAAACCGTCAAACGCACAGCGTCGGGGTCAATGTCAACATTGTTCCAGGAAATCGTGGGGGTTGTTTTATCGCCGTCCACCGTAAGGCCCACATTGTCGACTCGAGCAGGCAAACGCACGTCACCCACTTCTGGAGTTTCAAGAGCCAGGCTGTCAGGACCGTTTTGCAGGTTCAACGTCCAGGCGCCTGTGAAATTTGCATCATATCGGATTCCACCGCTGTATAGGTTCTGGTTTACCGGATCTCCCTCGAAGCTCAGAGATCTGGTCACGCCATTCTGCGTCGCGGTTCCTGTCGTTGGCGGAGCCGGGTTTCCTGACGTGTCGAACACGGGAACTCCGGCGTCCTCGCCGAATCCGTTCGGCGCAACATTTACTCCGAAAGTCAGGACATCGTTTTCCCCGAACCCAGCAGTGTTCGGACCACTTGCTACTCTGAATGCATATATATCAGAAGCGGTAATTGTCGCTGCCTGAACGAAAGCCGGAAATTGAATCACGCAGACAGTGGTCAAAAGAAATTTGGATAATGTCGACATAGGAATTCTCCCTAAGAAAAACTACACCCAATACTAAGATTGTAGGGTAACTTACTACTTCTATCAAGAAAGATTTGCTCAATTTCCGCTACGGCAAATATGGCATACGCGACAACGCCGCGAGAGAACAACAAGGAGAGCTTGGAGCGGTTCATCTGCACTCATGCGGTTTCCACCCGCGAACAGGAGACGTGCGACTTTCTCCCGACCGCGCCGGCAAGGCAAATATGCCGGTCGGCAATGCCACAAACTGTGTTGGAGCGCAGTCCGGATCAAGACGCAGATCTCCAAGAGTAGCAAACCAAAGTATATCCAACACGAAGGGACTGCGCCGAACCAACGGCAACCGATGAGCTATGCGGGTTGCAACAAGGGCAGTGGGTCAGGGAGCGTTTCATTTGGCACCCTGAATATTCCGGTGGACAATTACTTCTGAGCGCAGACCGTGCACCCAAGCTCCATTTGACTTTCGGATGATCCAGCATGTGCGTCTGCAGTCGTCGACCTCAGCCAGCCTAGTCGCAATCAGATCAACATCGGCGCCTGCACTTGGAAAACCGCTCATCGCTGAGCCTGAGCAAACCATCGGACATCGCCAAACTTCTTTTTGGGAAGCTGAATCAGACTTCAACTGATTGGCATACTCATCTTATGGGCCCGGAGCCCAGTTCGAGGAGCAAAGGGCAAACAACAGCATTAAGTACGAATAAAAAGTCCGTAACGTCAAACATTAAGATGTGAACAACAAATATTGTTAAGCTATAATCACAAATTTTGTTAATATTAATTCACGTAATGTAAAATTAAAGATAATTATATCTCAGAAGAAAGTATATTTACATTATATTTTTTTGACTTTTGATATACTATTGTGTGAGTAAACTTCCTAAAAGACAATTTTTTGGGTGTTTTAATTTTTATTGAAATTTATAAATGTTGATTCTATTCATATAATATGACTATAGGTTGTTTTTACTTCTGCCACATTCTTAAGTGTGCTGGTACATCTCTGCGCTTCGCATTTGAAGATTTTTTTGGAAGTAAAAATACTATTCCTTCGCTAACTTATGTCAGAAGCATTGGTGGGCAATATCCAAATCCGGACATGTTTGCAGAAATATGTCAATCGGTTAATGGAAACAACTATTTGTATCAGGGGCACTACTTGCTTCAGATGAAACAATTCATGAAAGGCGCGAAGACAATTTTAGTCCTGCGTGATCCGGTTCAGAGGTTCGTTTCAAACCTGCGCCATGTGATGATGGCCCGGCAACTAAGCGCCGATGATGTAAAAGAGAGGCTGTTTGCAAACGACCCCGTCATTCAAGGAAATCGCATAACCCGGCAGCTTGCTGGCAAAATCGATCCAAGCTCTGGGTTAAGTCTGACTGAGCAACACAAGATGTCGCTACTTGATGATATCACGGACCCGATCGAACTCCTCGAAGCCGCTTATCAAGCGATTGATGACGCAGAGATTGTCGGCACATCCGAGGATATGGGTAGTGTCATTAAGCAACTTGAGTTTCACGGAATTGCAATCAAGGAAGAAAAACGACACGTGCGCGACGGCTACGATTTACAACTGAACGCGTCTGAGTTGGATTTTGTACGCGAAATTAACAGCTTAGACCTCGAAATCTACAATTATGCGAGGGTGCGGACTTGATCAAGATGAATGCGGCTGCGATTGCAATGAATGTGGCGCCGGTTTGCAGCCCCTTAGGTCATCTTGGTGCACATCGCCGACCTCCAAGTTTCGTCGGCAACCTATGCGTAACTTGCAATGCTAATCCGAAATCCCAAAACCTATGCCTGGGTTAATTCGTCGACATTGCCTAGCCATCGGAGCCCTTGGCTGAGACGCTGCAGGTATCAGTTTGGGTCGAATTCGATCACCAAGTCACCCATTCGGGTCATGGGGCTCAATCCCACCACGTTGCGATTGTCTGATCGCGTCGCGCCGCAGCTTGGACAAATCTGTGAAATTTCAGGAACATTTCCCTGCAGTAGTCCAAGGTGTCAGCAGTGCTGAGTGAACCATCGTCGACGGCAACTGCTGCTGCGCGTAAAAGCATCGTATCCCGTTGTTCCAATGAAAGGCTTTTCAATTTCTCGGATAAGCGAGCAACGGTCGTCGGTTGACGGCAGTGATGGCAGAGTAAACGCAGTAGTCGGTTGGGCCGGTGGGGTAGTCGATATTGACGACGCCTGCTCCTTCTCCGAGCGCCTCGGCTAACAATCGAAGTGTTTCAGCATCGCCAAGGGCCTCGAAGCCTTTGAGAAGGCTCGCTGCAGACCAATCCAGATCAATGCACGCTTCATCTGGCTCCAGCTCAAAGGACAACAGCCTGTCAAGCTCGGACACATCACGCCGGCATCGTTCAAACCGACTGGGAAACAGTCTTGCCAGTTGTTGTGTGACTGCCATCCGGCCGGCCCATCTATCTTAACGGGTTTCGAAAGCCTCAAGTCAGGTATTTTGTGCGGGGATCAAAACCGGCTGAGAGAAGCAAAGCAGACAAATATCATTGCTTTCGAGGCAAATTCCAGCGGATTGACCGTATCGCGGTGGTACCAACGTCTGCAAACGTTCGCTTTGTCTGCAGAGCGACCGTTGATCACCTTTGTGGCGCATGTGGCACCGACGTCGGCCATGTTCCATGTTTCTCGCTCACGCTCGCAGACCAGGGACTTGCCCTTGGCTGTTACAATACGGCATTTCTGTCGATCGCCCTCCCCATTTCCGATTTCCCGTATCACTGCGACTTCTCCCGCAGTATGGTTCGCGGCAGCCTTGCCCCGCCGACCCGCGCGACAGCCAGCTGACAATCGCCAGGATGCAGCAGCGAGCCCCGGCAAGGTTCTGAAAACATCTGACAAGCCCAAGAGGTGACCATGTCCACGCCCGTTCGCACAGAAAGCGATTCCTTTGGCGCCCTAGATCTTCCGGCGGACAAGTATTACGGCGCGCAGACCGCGCGGTCGCTGATCAATTTCCCGATCGGTAGCGAAACCATGCCGCTGCCGCTTGTGCATGCACTTGGCGTGATCAAGCAGGCCGCTGCGAGGGTCAACCGGGATCAGGGCAAGCTGGCGCCGGATCTTGCCGCTGCCATCGATCAGGCCGCCGGCGAAGTGGCCGCCGGAAAGTTTGACGACAACTTTCCACTGGTCATCTGGCAGACGGGCTCCGGCACCCAGTCGAACATGAATGCCAACGAGGTCATCGCCAACCGGGCCATCGAAATTCTTGGCGGCGAAATCGGCACCAAGACGCCCGTTCATCCGAACGATCACTGCAACATGAGCCAGTCGTCGAACGACACCTTCCCGACCGCAATGCATATCGCCGCAGCGCGCGAGATCCATCACCGGCTGCTGCCCGCGCTAAAGCACCTGCAAGCGGCCCTCACCGCCAAGGCGTCCGAATGGAAGGACATCGTCAAGATCGGCCGCACGCATACCCAGGACGCGACCCCGCTCACCCTGGGACAGGAATTCGGCGGTTATGCCGCGCAGCTGGAGATGAGTATCAAACGGGTCACCGAAGCTTCGGACGGGCTTTATGACCTTGCTCAGGGGGGTACCGCCGTCGGCACAGGGCTCAACACCAAAATCGGATTCGCAGAAGACTTTGCGGCCGAGGTTGCCAACATCACCGGCCTTCCCTTCCGGACTGCTCCCAACAAGTTCGAGGCTCTCGCCGCGCATGATGCCTATGTTTACGCCCACGGTGCGCTCAACACCGTTGCCGCTTCGCTCTTCAAGATCGCCAACGACATCCGGCTGCTCGGTTCCGGCCCGCGCTCGGGGCTGGGTGAACTGTCACTTCCGGAAAACGAGCCCGGCTCGTCAATCATGCCGGGCAAGATCAATCCCACCCAGTGCGAAGCCATGACGATGGTCTGTACACAGGTCTTCGGCAACCAGACAACGATCTCCGTTGCCGGCAGCCAGGGGCATTTCGAACTCAACGTCTACAAACCGGTCATGGCCTTCAACATGCTGCAGTCGATCCGCCTTCTCGCAGACGCATCGCTTAGCTTCACGGACCGCTGCGTCATAGGCATCAAGGCCAACAGGGACAGCATCACCGAACTGATGGAGCGCTCGCTCATGCTGGTCACCGCCCTTGCCCCGGCGATCGGCTATGACAAGGCAACGGAAATCGCCAAGACCGCCCACAAGAACGGAACGTCTCTACGCGAGGAGGCCTTGAAACTCGGCTATGTCACGGAAGAGGAATTCGACCGGCTCGTGCGCCCGGAAAAGATGATTGGGCCGAGCTAGCACGGCAAAGAACCCGCAGAGGTGCCGCCGGCGGGGTGCACCGGCGGCAACAGCGTGGATCAGAACTGATAGTTCACGCCGATGCGCGCAAGGAAACCGGTATTGTCCGTTTCACTGGCATAATCGATGCCATTGAGCGCCCCGATGGCTCTGACCGCTGCATTTCCGGTGGCTGTGGCGCTACTGTCGGCGAGGTCGTAGTAGAGACCATCCAGCTTGATCGAGACGTTTTCGGTCGCCTTGAATTCGCCGCCGCCACCAAGCGTCCAGCCGAACTTGAACTCGTCTTCGCTTCCGGACCATACCAGTGCCGGTGCATCCACACCTGTCACGCTTGTCGAGTAATTGACTTGACCAAACGCAAGCCCGCCCGTCGCAAACAGAAGGAACCGGTCACTGGGCGCGTAACCAAGACGGCCTCTGAACGTACCGAAAAACTTCATTTCCCGCTCAGCGCGCGTTTCGAGACGTGTTCCAAGGACGGCTGCGCCGGTGAACGAGTCGGACTCGTCATAGTCGAGATACGAAATGTCGCCTTCAAGACCATAAACAAAGTTGCCGCTCTGCATGTTGTAGCCAGCCGTAAGGCCGCCATTGAAGCCATTGTCGTCTAGGTTGAGGCTGCCCGGGACGATTGTCCCGCCAAGGTTCTGGAATCCGCTTGTTCCCGTTGTGTCAGCGTCGTCATTGGACCAACCCCATCCGACGAAGGCACCAGCGTAAAATCCGCTCCAGGACGGGCTGTATTGAATGGTTGGCGCGACTGCCAGGTCTGCTGAAAATGCCGCACTCGATGTCAAGAGGAACGCTGCTGCCGCGAGCGGCCCCGCGTAACGTTTTTTCTGTTTCCGATCCATAAAGGCTCTCCTATTGGAATTGTCTGCCTCTCCATTCACGAACAGGAACGCACGAACATGGTTAACAGTCCGGAAACGCGGGGGCCCGATTCAAAACACTGTTACGTTGCGTTAATTTTGCGCCACACCACGGCAACCCGACGCATACGATTTATCGGCAGCATTTCGCCAACAATAGGAATTACGAAAGACAATTCCCTTTGGATTTTGTTGTTCTGGGCAACAATTCAGCGTCAGTTTTCCCGCCAAGATGCGTTCAGCGCAGGACACGTGAGTCCGCTGCCCATGACCTGAAAGCTCATTCACGCGGTGAAGAGATCGAGCGCATTCGTTGAAGAGCGATTCGCTCGCATCGCGAATGCTTGAAACAGCTAACGCGGTAAACAAATCCCGGCACGAATGGCGTTCCGTGCCGGGATTGAGATTGGGATCTGGAAACCGAATGCCGCCAACGGCAGCCTGGTGCCATTCTGCCTCAGAAGTGAACCGATTGGGTGTCCAGCGGCTTCTGCAGCGGCGGTGCGAACTTGGTCAGGTCGATGCCCTCGACCGCGGTCTTGTATTCATCGATCGTGGGTGTCCGGCCGAGAATGGCCGACAGGACCACGACCGGCGTCGACGCGAGCAGAGACTCGCCCTTCTTGTCGTCGGAGTCCTCGACAACCCGCCCCTTGAAGAGACGCGTCGACGTTGCAAGAACCGTGTCGCCCTTGGCAGCCTTTTCCTGGTTGCCCATGCACAGGTTACAGCCGGGCCGCTCAAGGTAGAGGATGTTTTCGTACTCTGTCCGAGCCGTGCTTTTCGGAGCCGTATCGTCGAACTCGAAGCCGGAATATTTCTGAAGTACGGCCCAGTCGCCCTCTTCCTTCAACTCGTCGATGATATTGTAGGTCGGAGCAGCGACAACCAGCGGGGCGTTGAACTCCACACTGCCGGACGCCTTTTCCAGGTTGCGCAGCATCTGGGCGACGATCTTCACGTCTCCCTTGTGAACCATGCAGGATCCGACAAAGCCGAGATCGACCTTTTTCTCGGCCCGGTAATGCGAGATCGGCCGGATCGTGTCGTGGGTGTAGCGCTTGGAAACATCGGCGTTGTTCACGTCCGGATCGGCAATCATCGGCTCGTTGATGTCGTCGAGATCGACCACGACTTCCGCGAAATACTTGGCGTTGTCGTCGGGAGCGAGCGCGGGCTTTTCGCCGGACCTGATTTCCGCGATCCGCTTATCGGCGATATCGATCAGGCCCTGCAGCATCCGGGCGTCATTGTCCATGCCCTTTTCGATCATGATCTGGATGCGATGCTTGGCGATCTCCAGGGATTCGATCAGCGTCTCGTCCTCGGAGATGCAGATGGAGGCTTTTGCCTTCATCTCCGCGGTCCAGTCAGTGAAGGTGAAGGCCTGGTCGGCCAGCAGTGTGCCGATGTGAACCTCGATGATGCGGCCCTGAAAAACGTTGTCGCCGAACTGCTTGAGCATCTGCGCCTGGGTTGCGTGGACAACATCACGGAAATCCATGTGCTCCGCCATGGCTCCCTTGAAGGTGACCTTGACGGATTCAGGGATCGGCATGGTCGCTTCGCCGGTTGCAAGTGCGAGAGCAACGGTGCCGGAGTCGGCGCCGAATGCCACGCCCTTGGACATCCTTGTGTGGCTGTCCCCGCCTATGATGATCGCCCAGTCATCCACGGTGATGTCGTTCAGAACCTTGTGAATGACGTCCGTCATGGAATGATAGACGCCCTTGGGATCGCGCGCCGTGACGAGGCCGAACCTGTGCATGAAGGCCATCAGTTTCGGGGTGTTGGCCTGTGCCTTCAGGTCCCAGACCGATGCCGTGTGACAGCCGGACTGGTAAGCGCCGTCAACGCTCGGAGACAGGACCGTCGCGGCCATTGCCTCGAGTTCCTGGGACGTCATCAGGCCTGTCGTATCCTGCGAACCGACGATGTTGACCTTGACCCGGACATCGGATCCGGCATGCAACACGGCGCCTGGTGTCACGCCGCGCGCATTTGCGTTGAAGATTTTCTCCACGGCGGTCAGGCCCTGACCCTCGTGGGAGATTTCCTTTGACGGTGCGAAGGCGGATTTCAGCTCGATCCCGAGCGTTTCACAGGCAAAGCTCTGCAGCTTCTTGCCGAAGACGATCGCATAGGAGCCGCCGGCCTTGATGAATTCAAGCTTCTGCGGCGAGAAGGACGAGCTCAGGTCGGCATGTTCTTCATCGCCGGCTTCGTTCAGCAGCTTCTTGCTCTTGGTGTTGATGGTCAGGACCGTTCCCGTCTCCACCGAGTATTTCTGCTCAAGAACCGGGTTGCCGTCATTGTTCAGGATGGGATTGCCGTCCTCGTCCAGCTTCTTGACCCAGTTCTTCAGGTCGACGCCGATACCGCCGGTGACGCCGACAGTGGTCAGGAAGATCGGCGAAATGCCGTTCGTGCCCGCAACGATCGGAGCGTAGTTGACGAAGGGAACGTATGGACTGGCCTGCTTGCCCGTCCACAGGGCGACGTTGTTGACGCCGGACATGCGCGAGGAACCGACGCCCATGGTGCCTTTTTCGGCAATCAGCATGACCTGCTTGTCCGTATGCTGCAGCTTCAGCGCCTGGATCTCCTGCTGCGCCCGTTCCGAAATCATGCATTTGCCGTGCAGTTCCCGGTCGGCGCGGGAATGGGCCTGGTTGCCTGGAGACAGCAGGTCGGTGGAGATATCGCCTTCAGCGGCGATAAAGGTCACCACCTTGATTTCCTCATCGACGTCCGGAAGCTTCGTGAAGAATTCGGCCTTGGAATAGCTTTCCAGAATGTCCCTTGCGATCTCGTTACCGGCGGCAAAGGCTTCCTTGATGCGGTCCGTATCGGCCTCGTAGAGGAAGACCTGTGTCTTCAGGACCTCGGCAGCGGCCTGCGCAATCGAGACATCGTCTGCGAGCGCCAGGTCGAGAAGAACCTCGACGGAAGGCCCGCCCTTCATGTGCGACAGCAGTTCGAACGCGAACGCCGGAGTTATCTCTTCAACGGGTGCATCGCCAAGGATGATCTCTTTCAGAAAGCGCGCCTTTTCGCCTGCAGCACTCGTCGTTCCCGGAAGCGTGTTGTAGATGAAAAACTTGAGGGAATCTTGCCGGTGCGCATTGCCCGGATCCTTGATTTGCGCGATGAGTTCGCTCACCAGTGCGCCATCGTCGATCGGCTTAGGGTGCAGGCCCTGCTCTTTGCGGCTTTCAATTTCTTCAAGGTAGGCTGTGTACAGGCTCATGAGCGTCCTCGGGAACTGGGGTTTCTTGATGCTTCGGCGCGGCCTCTCACAGGCGCCGGAAGCCGGAACGAAATAATTGTATGCGGCGGTATACTATTTCTCGCCGGAATGCAAGAAGAGATCGCTCCGATCGTCGGCAAAGGCCTTGGCAAAAGACACCACTCAGAAGCTCAGGAAACTTCGAATTCGCCAGAGATTTGTCGAATAGGCCGTGACCCGGCGTTCCGATCCAGCCTGACTGCAAACGCGTCAGGTTCTGGCCATTTCGAAAGCCGCCCAGGCTTCCCGGAACTTCTCAAAATCAAAGCCTGGCTCGCGCGCGGGCCCAAGAACGAGCTTTTCGGTCTCCAGAAGTTTGCCGATCGCAGAATAAAGAACCGGCATCACCTCTTCCGGAATGACCAGCGCGCCATGCCGGTCGGCGTGAACCAGTTCTCCCGGACGAATATCCAGCCCGAAGATCTTCACCGGTGTATCAATTTCCTTGATGTGAACGAATCCGTGGCTGGGTCCGACGGATCCTGCGACCACGGGAAATTCCTCCGGCAGATCACCGAGATCGCGCATGACACCGTTGGTGAGCGCGCCAGAAAGCCCGAGCCCCTTGTGAACGGTCGTGTTGATTTCACCCCAATAGGCCCCGATCGCATTCGGGTAATCGATGTCCTCGACCACGGTGAGCGCCGGACGGGGGCCCTCGGACATGTAACGGTAGTAGTCCATGCGCCGGGCCTTGATGGCATCCGCCGGTTCCGTCGGCGGTGCAAGCGCGGAGATCTTTGCGGTGCGGGCAAACCCGACCATCGCCCCGCCCTGGGGGTCGGAGGCAAGCATTGTCCCGCGCGTGAAACGGTTGAAACCCCGCCTGCCCTCCGCCACTTCGATCGCATTGCAGACCGTCGGCGTATCGACGGATTTCAGAAGGTCCAGAAGCTCTGTTTTCATTCGATATCCAGCCAGGTCTTGAAGGCCGCATTGACGGCCTCAGGTTGTTCCAGGGTCGGCAGATGCCCGGCCCCCTCAATGATCTTCAATTCCGATCTATCGACAAGCGCATGCATCAATTCGTGGCGCTCCAGCGGACAAAGCCGGTCCTCCCTGCCCATCAGGATCAGGGTCGGCACATCGACCGACCTCAGTGCCTCCTGCTGGTCCGGGCGATGCTGCAGGGCACAGGACTGACGCACGAACACATCGGGTCCAAGGTCGATCGCCATCGTCATGCAGATATCCATGACGTCCTGTCGAAGCGGTCCGTTGGCCAGGTAATTGGGTTTGAGTTCATCGCGCATGACCTCGCGCAGACCGCCCGCCCTGACCGACGAAATCTGCGGTTCACGGCGCTGTCTGACCTCCTCCAGCTCCGCACGCGGATTGGTGTCGAGCAATGCCAGCCGGGAGATACGCTCCGGCGCCCTCCTGTACACCTCCATAGCGACGATCCCGCCCATGGAAAGTCCCGCAAGAGCAAATTCCGGCGGGGACTTTTCAAGGACGTCTTCCGCCAGAGCGTGGATCGTGTCGAACGCGGTGATGGGTGCCAGATGAATTGGAACGCGTCCGGACAAGGCGGCGATCTGTGGCCCGTAGAGCCGCGCATCGCACATCATCCCCGGAAGCAGTACCAGCGGTGTCACGCACGCGCCTCCGCGATGGCAGCTCCGTCCGCCAGGGATTTGAGTTTCGCAAAGGCGATCTCGGGATCGACGGCCCCGAAGCCTGCAAACGTGCCGAAGCCACAGTCGGAACCGGCGATCACCCGGTCCATACCGACAATGTCCACGAACCGGTCGAGCCGCTGCGCAACCACTTCCGGGTGCTCGACGAAATTCGTCGTCGTGTCGACGACGCCAGGCACCAGGATCTTGTCATCCGGAATTTCCGGTTTCCGGTCGCGGAAAACAGTCCATTCGTGGGCGTGGCGTGGATTGGATGTTTCAAACAGAACGTAGCGCGCCCGCGCCGACATCAGGGTTGAAAAGACCTTGTCCATGGAGATGTCGCAGACATGCGGGCCTTCGTAATTGCCCCAGCAGATATGGATCCGAACCTTCGCCGGGTCGATGTTCTGAAGCGCATGGTTAAGAGCATCGACGTGGCTCGCGGCGATCTTCAGGAACTCTTCGTCCGAAAGATCGGTGAACAGCATGTGCCGGGACAGCGCGAGATCGGGACAGTCCAGCTGGAGATCAAGGCCAGAGGCAACGATCGTCTCATATTCGTCCTTCATGACATCCGCCAGCGCCTGCAGATATGCCTCACGTGTCGGATAGTGGTCGTTTTGCAGAAATAGAGAAATCACCCCGGGCGACGCGGCATTCATGAATCCGGCAGTCGCGCCGTGCATCGCCATTGCGTCCTTGAGATGCTTGATATCCTTGATCAGTTCGCCCTGTCCCTTGGAACGCACCTCGCCGGTGCACATCGGACGGGCATATTGTGGCGTTCCGCCGCTCTCCGCGATCCGTTTCAGGAAGCCGGGATAGAGTTTCAGATCCGCAGGCGCATTGCGCGGGCTGTCGCCGGAAAAACCGGTGTACCGGTCCTTCACATAGGTGGCGTAGGAGATCTTTGAGGTTTCGCCGTCGCTGACGATCGTCACCCCGGCTTCGACCTGCTTGCGCACGGTTTCGGAAACCGCCGACGCCATTGCCGCATCGAATGCGGCCTGCTCAAACGGTTCTCCCTTCTCCCGGGCAAAGATGAAATCAACGACTTCCTGCGTTCGCGGCAGCGAGCCGACATGGGTTACATCGATCTTGCTCATGGGTCCCCTCAGTTGTTCCGACGGGGTCAACCCCGTTCTGTTGTTATCCCACCCAGGTCGGCCCAGCCGGGTCATTGGTGTTCATGACGCGGAACAGACTTGCTTCACCGCTCATGGATGGTGCCAGACTGTGCTCCAGCCCCGGCGGAACGGCACAGGTGTCGCCCGGCGCCAGGACCTTTTCCCCGCCGGACCAGCCCAGTTTCCAATGCCCGCGCATGACCATGAGAACTTCATGGCTGTTCAGGCTGTAACTGGTTTCAGGCTGCGATCCGCGCGACAGGAAATCGACCTCGAATCCCGGCCTGTCCATCAGGAGGCCATGCTCGCCGATCACCGCGCAGGGCGCTTTTGCGGAAAGCGCCATCATGTCCCAGTAGCGCGCGACATAATCTTTCACGACAGCATCGTTTCCGGGCTCCGGAAACGCCTTGAGTTCCTCGTCCGTCAGCAGTGGCATCGGGCTGATGCCGTCCGGCAGCGACTGGCCCTGCTTGGTGTCATAAAGAACGCCGTTCTGCCCGAGTGCGAGGCCGTGGTTTCTGGCATCCTCGATGACCTGCGGCGCCCAGGTGACGCCGCCTCCGGCATCGTCACCGCCGAGGATCGCCAAGATCATCCCGTAGTCGGTGCCGATGTTTTCAAACCCGCGGAATATGCCTGTCGGGATATTGAAGATGTCACCTTCCTCAAGAACGACTTCGCCCGCCGTTCCCCAACGCCCCCAGAAGAAGCGCCACCTGCCCTTCAGGACAAAGAAAACTTCCGCCGTCGTATGCGAATGCAGCGAGTTCCGGCACTTGGGCGGCTGCCCCGCAGCACCGATGTTGAAACCCGGCGTGTCCTTGATGTGGACATGCTGATCCGGACTTTCGGAAACACCGCCGCCGATGATGGTGAAGTTTTCCTTCTGGTCCGATCCTGGCGTGTGGGCATCGATGAAAGCTGTCCGGCAGGGTTTGAGGTCTCCGTAGCGGACGATCCGGGTTTCCATTTCTTCAGGGCTCATGACCAAACCTGCTTTCAAGTTATCCGGTTTTCAAAGCGATCTGTTTCCAGATCGCCGTTTCATCAAAAAGCGTGTACTCGCGGCGAAGACCCCAGGGCCCGAACTCGGCATGCGACGCGCCCATGACGTAGACTTCGGCGCCACTGGGCTCGCCAAAGGCACCCCATCCGTCATGCTTGCCATGAAGCGACCAGCGGATGGCGGCCCTTGGCGGCATCAACGGGTCGTCCCGGCCTACGCGGTGCTCGATCCGGAATTCGGCAGAAGGAAAACTCGCGCGCAGCCCCATCCAGAAACGGTCGGCGGCATCCCAGGAATGGCCGTTGACGCCCCCCGGGTAAAACAGCGCGCAGGCCCTGTCGTATTTTGCCTCGATGACGGCAATGTCCGCCCCCATGATGCGCGACAGGATATCCGCGTAGCGTTCACCCCATTCATTGGCATTGCCTTTGCCCTTGTAGGGTCCGGGCTTGTCAATCGCGGGCGTGAACGGATGAACACAGTTTTCCGGGCCGCCTTCCCGCGCGATCAGATCCCGTGCATAGTCCTTCGGATCCCATCCCATCTGCCGGACGATCGCGCCCTGATCCCTGATGAGCCATTCGTCGTTGATCTGGTTGTTGATCGCGTGGCAGTCGGCAATGATCCGGTACTGCAGTTTCTTGCCGCTCGCCGCCCCGTAGACACCGTCGCCGAGATGTGTCGCGGTCGATATGATCCTGTGAGATGAAAGCATCCCCTCTTCGGGAGAACCCGACCAGATAACGTCTTCCCCGAGCAGGGCCCGGTCCGGAAACTCGGCCAGCGTTGCCATGGTCGCGCCGATAACATCCTGATTTCCAACGACAACGGACGCCGGTGATCTGACGACAATATCGTCCGAATAGTAGTGATGCAGGGTCGCAATCTTGCGCTCTTCCCAGATTTCCCTGGTAATTCCGATAATGTAATCGGGGAAATCCTTCCAGCGGGGGTCAAAGCCTTTCATCGGGCCATCCTTGGGGTATGCGGGCTGAACCGCGGATCATCAGCGGTCCATCTATCTGAATTTTCCGGACATCATTGCGGCCCTCCTCGATCCATCCGAGCAGCGTGGAGACCGTAGCCTCCACCATCCGGTTCGAGGGCTGACGCAAGGTTGTCAGGTCGTAGGCTGGCCAGGACGCCAGCGGCACATCGTCATATCCGACGACCGAAACATCGCCCGGGACATCCAGCTTGAGTTCAAATCGCAGCACGTCCATGACCGCAAAGGCCATGTGATCGTTGCCGACGAAAACAGCCTCGGGACGGTCTTTTCCGGAGAAGATCTCGCGTGCTGCAGCTGCTGCCGTCTCGCGCTTGTACATGCCGTCGATACAGGCGACAGGCTCGATGCCGGCTGCCGCCAGCCCGTCGCGGAACCCGGCCTCGCGGTCACGTCCGGTCGACGACCCGGACCAACCGGCGATATGGGCGATTTTCCTGTGCCCTCCTGCCAAAAGGAATTCCGCGATCTTGCGGCCGCCGGCGAGGTTGTTGGACGTGACCTGATTGAGTCTGTGGTCATCCTGTCCACGGTTGAACAGCACCACCGGAACGCCTGCGGCGGAACACCGCGCGGCGAGCGCATTGGACATGCCCACGGACGCGGTGATGATGCCGTCGACCTGGTAGTCGAGCAGTTCTCCCATGACCCTGTCGACGCTGGCGTCGTCGTTGGACACCATGAAAACCAGAATGTGGTAGCCGTGTTCCTGCAGGGCGGTTGACAGTTTTTCCAGTGCATCCGGGTAGAACTGGTTTTCCAGATACGCCACCACCAGACCGATGATCTTCGACCGGCCGGTGATCAGAGACCGTGCGAGGACGTTGGGCCGGTATCCGAGTTCGTTTGCTGCTTTCAGGACCTTGTCGGCCATTTTCGGTGAAACAGACGCCCCCGGCGTGAACACCCTGCTGACGGCCGACTGGCTGACACCGGCCTTCCGGGCTACATCGACGGAAGTGACTTTTTCGGAGCGCATCAATCCGCTGTCCAACCTCCGTCCACGAGAAGCGACGTACCTGTCACCAGCGAGGAGGCATCGCTTGCAAGATAGAGCACCGCCCCCATGATGTCCTCCACCACACCCGTACGGCCAAGCTTGATCTTTTCCTCAATCCACTGGACCCGGTCCGGGTTGTCGAAGGTTTGCTCGGTCAAAGGCGTGCGTATGAATGTCGGACAGATCGTGTTGATCCGGATCCTGTGCGGCCCGAATTCCAGTGCCATTGCCTTGGTGAACCCTTCGACCGCAAATTTCGACGCGCAATAAACCGCGCGGTCAATGCCACCGACATGCGCCATTTGCGAACTCATGTTGATCAGCGACCCGGGTCTGCCCGCCGCGATCAGTCCCTTGGCAACGCATTGCGTGACAAAATAGGCCCCGCGCACGTTGACGTTCATGACGGCGTCGAAGTCTTCAGGCGTCGTATCGATGGCCGCGCTGTGGCGCGCAAGCCCGGCACTGTTGACGAGAACGTCGAACGGGCCGTGTTTTTCGATGCTCACCTGCACTTCCAGGACGTCGGCGACATCAAGCTGGAGCGCCGAGGCAGAAAGTCCCTTCGCCCGGATCGCCTCGACGGCCTCGTCAAGCTTTTCGGTCCGGCGTGCCGCCAGAACCACATCTCCTCCCGCCTCCGCCAATGCGGCCGCAGAAGCGAGGCCGATACCGGACGATGCACCGGCGACAAGCACCTTCTTGCCGGAAAGGGAAAAGCTTGGGGTGGAAGGAAGATCGATCATGACAGCGCAACTCCGGTTTCTGGGTCAAAGCCCGTGCGGGCCTTGTTGAAATCCCGAAGTCGGTTGAAAACGTCAACACCCAATTGCGCATAGGCGTCGAGAAGATCGACCATGACCCAGTTTTCACGGATCAGGCCTTTCTCCACGCGCCAGAAATCAAGGCTGCGCATGGTGATTTTCTTGCCCGCAGGCGCAATACCCATCCAGCCGTCATGGGTGACCGACTGGATCATGTCGGGCCACCCGGTCACCGCAGCGTAATTCCGGTCCCCGAAGAAGTGGTATTCGATCTGATCGACATATTGGCCACGATCCGGCATGGCCTTCAAGAAAGGGATCTGGTGCCACTTGCGAAAGCCGTTTATGCCGCGCCCCGTGCCGATCCCTGAGGGTCCGTACCAACTCATGCGCGGATGCCAGAATTTCGGCATCTCCATAACTTCCGGCCCGCCTTGCGACGGGTGCCGTTTCATATGCTCCAGCATGTCGATGATCAGCTGGCATGTCTCTTTGCCCGATACCTCGTCATAGGGCCCGGGCACAATGCCGTCTTCGGTCGCCGGACCCGGGACATGCCATTCGCGGCCAAGGCTCGGCGCCATTGGCCACGCACCCGCCTGCATCATCACTTCCGGAATGTCCCAGAGCGCCTGAAACTCGACGACCTTGCCGTCGACAAACCGGTAAAATTCGTGAAACCGCATGGCCACCTGGTGGCCCGTTGCCGGGATGTCCTGCCAGGGCCGGTCAAAGGTTCCGGTGTAGTAGCCGCCGCAACCGACCCAATCGTTTCCTTCCGGCGTTGGCCCGGCCATGACGATCGTATCGCGCCGCTCAAGATCCGGGACGGCCCTGAACAGCGGTGCATAGGCCTTTTCGTAAAAGGCGTCGGTTCCCGCCGTGTCGCCGAACGGGTGGCACAGTCTGAACAGGACATCGGGCGTGCAGAGATCGGCGAGCGCCCTGCGGACTGAGGTTTCCTCAAAGTCGTACATCGCCGCCCGGAGTGGCGCGATCAGCTCCTTATGGCCGGTATGCCTGTCCATCTTATTCGGCGGCCTCTCCGTAAGGCACGTTGCCGCCTCCGTATCTGCGGACGCGAACATTGGCCTGCTCGGCATGGCCGACGAACCCTTCCAGCATGCAAAGGCGCGAGCAATAGGCACCGATTTCGGCGGCCGCCTCGTCTGTCAGAACCTTCTGGTAGGAATGGGTCTTCAGGAATTTGCCGACCCAGAGCCCGCCGGTGTAGCGGCCGGCCTTCTTGGTCGGCAGCGTATGGTTCGTTCCAATGACCTTGTCACCGTTGGCGACATTGGTGCGCGCGCCCAGGAAAAGCGCACCGTAGCAGGTCATGTTTTCCAGGAACCAGTCATCCCTGTCGGTCATGACCTGGACATGTTCGGAGGCAATGTCATCTGCGACTGCAAGCATTTCGTCATAGGTGTCGCACAGGATCACTTCGCCGTAGTCTTCCCACGACTTGGACGCCGTATCGGCGGTCGGCAGGATCTTTAGCAGACGCTCGATTTCAGAGAGCGTTTCTGTCGCCAGCTTGCGCGAGTTGGTCACCAGAACAGCCGGCGAGTTATACCCGTGCTCAGCCTGGCCAAGGAGATCGGTTGCACACATCTCCGCGTCCACGGTTTCATCGGCAATGACCATCGTCTCTGTCGGGCCTGCGAACAGATCGATACCAACCCGTCCGAACAGCTGGCGTTTGGCTTCTGCCACAAACGCATTGCCCGGACCGACCAGCATGTGGACCGGATCGATCGTCTCCGTCCCGATCGCCATCGCGCCGACGGCCTGAATGCCTCCAAGGACGTAGACTTCATGCGCCCCGCCAAGATGCATGGCCGCGATCACCGCCGGGTTCGGCGCTCCCTTGAATGGGGGCGTCGCCGCAATGATGCGTGGCACCTTGGCGACCGACGCCGTAGCCACCGACATATGCGCCGAAGCAACCATCGGAAACTTGCCGCCGGGCACGTAACAGCCGACCGACTGCACCGGTATGTTCTTGTGGCCAAGGATTACGCCAGGCATCGTTTCAACTTCGATATCCAGCATCGAGGCACGCTGCGCCTCGGCGAACTTCCGCACCTGCTCCTGCGCGAACTTGATGTCTTCCATGTCTCGTGCCGAGACCCGGTTCATCAGCGCTTCAATTTCCGAGCCGCTCAGCCTGAACGAAGCGGGAGAGTAGGTGTCGAATTTTTCGGACAGCTCACGCACGGCGGCATCGCCGCGGTTTTCGATTTCCTTGAGCGTCCCCTCCACGATGGAGCGAACCTTGGCATCATCTTCGGAACGCTCGGCCTCCGGCTTTCCGCGCTTCAGATACTCAATGGTCATGTTTCATCCCTTTCAAAGCGCCGGCGGAACATCTTCTCAAGGAGTTCTCTAACCGGAGCGCTCGTACCACTTCTCAATTTGCATACGTATGCAGAAACATCAAGTGCCCAAAAAGGCAGCATGAAAAATATTCCGGTGCCCGCGTCCGCACTCAGGCAGCTTTCGTCGGCACGGGAGGGCTGCGTTCGCCGCGGTCGAATGCTTCCCAGCCCTGGCCCTCGAAGACATCCTTGCCGAGCTGTGCCAGAACATGGGGAAAGTCGACCATCACCCAGTTGTCTACAATCTTGCCGTCCACGACTTTCCAGAAATCCATGTAGCGGATTTCAACCCGCTTCCCGGTCGGTGCAAGACCCATGAACTCCCCGGAATGCGTTGCTTCCTGACGCCCGAACGCCGCCGCCCATTCGCCCATGTAGAGCCGGGCTTCATCTACGCAGATCTTGTCGGAAAATGCCGCCTGAAACGGCTTTTGCCAGTTATCCTGAAACTCCTTCAACCCGGTCTTGGTGCCGCAGCCGGCATTGCCCAGCCAGCGGAAGCCGTCAGAAAAGAATTCGCCGATATCTGCAATCCGGTGATCATTGAGACCATCGACCATGTCCTCGATGACCCGCCGTGTATCGTCCGTCTTGCTCATATCCGTGTCGCGGCTCAGGACCGCTTGTTCGGGACGCGAACCCTTCATGTTTCACCTGTACAAACGTGTTTTTGCAAAGAAATGCTCATCGCCTAGCCCTTGACCGCGCCGGCTGTCAGGCCACTGACGATCTGACGCTGGAAGATCATGATCAAAAGGAACAGCGGGGCGATGATCGAAACGGCGGCTGCCACGGCTTCGACCTGGTCTGTCGTCGTCGTTTCCCGGTTGAAGTAACCCGCGATTGCCGGAACCATCGTCTGGTTCTGGGCGTCCAGAAGCAGCGAACAGACGAGATAGTCGTTGTAGGCAAGGAGGAAGCTGAACAGCCCGGTCGTGATAACGCCCGGCCACATGACCGGCATGATCACCCATCTGAAGGCCTGGAAATGGGTGCAGCCGTCAACGCGCGCCGCCTCATCGAGCTCATTCGGGATATTCTGGAAGAACGAGCGCAGCATCCAGATCGTGAAGGGCTGATTGATAGAGACGAGAACCGCAATAACCGCCCATGGCTTGCCGTAAAGGGTTGGTGCAGCGTCGCCCAGGATAGGACTGAGAATCTCGGCGGAGTTGATAAAGGGCGGCAGGTAACCGGCCACGAGAACCGAGTGCGGCAGGGCGCGGAAAACCAGTGCGATGATAAGGATCCAGAAGGCAATGAACGATCCTGCTGAACCGGCTCTTGCGAGCCCGTACCCGGCTAGCGTCCCCACGGTCAGTGAAACAGTCACGACGCCGACTGTGACGATCATCGAATTGATGAAGTTCTCGTAGAACGCATTTTCGACCCACACGGCTTTGTAGTGCTCGGTGGTCAGACCGAGGATAGGCTTGCCCAAGGGGCCAAGAATGGAATTCACGGCACTCAGGACCGGAGGAAGGATCCCGGCGAACACAATCAGGAAGCCGATTGCAAACACAAGCGCACCAATGATCCAGCCCGGGACGAGCAGATGGGGCGGCGTGTACTTGTTGACCATCTTCGGCAGAAGCGTCAGCGCCAGATGAACGGTGTACCAGAGAAAGGCGATACCGACGACGATGCTGACGATCGACAAGCCACGCCCCGTTGCGACCGTTTCAGGACCGAAAATCACACTGAGCGGGTTCGCGGAAAACGCATCGATCGGATCCTTGAAGCTCATCACCGCGATCCAGAAGATCGGGAACGCTGCGATCAGACACCAGAAAGCGAGGAAGCCGACTGAGGTCAGTTGCAGCGCCATGGGCTGCTGCATGGATTTAGGCAGGCTCATACCCGTCCTCCCTTGTGATCGCGCCAGGTCTTGCGCAGGAGCGGAATTAGCAGAACGACAATGCCGATCATTGTGAGCATCGCGCTTGCGGACGCACGTGAAATGGACCTGTTTCCGCTATCATCGGGCGTTAGCAGGTCATAGGTCAGCCACTGCAGCGAAATGCGGTAAGCCTGACTGGAGAAGCCGACGATTTCTTCAAAGACGCGGTAGGAATCCATCAGGTGGATCAACGAGACGAAGACGATGAGCGGCATCAGGTGCGGAATGATTACGTAGCGAAGCCGTTCCCAGCGGCTTGCACCGTCGATCACGGCCGATTCCAAAGTGTCCTGGTTGACAGTTTGCAGGCCGGCATAAAACACAAGGAACGCAAATGGGGCCACATGCCAGACACGGTAGAACATCATCAGCAACTCGATGGTCCAGCCTTGAGCGAACATTGCGATGTCCTGGTTCAGCCACCATTCCAGAAACGCGGTCATGATGCCGTCGCCGATAAACAGCCAGCGGATGGACAGTGCGCCGATAACAGGCGTGATGATGAAAGGCAGAAGCGACACGAAGATGATGGGGCCACGTATCATGCGGGTGGCATTGTTGACCGTGATCGCAATGGCCAGCCCGACGCCGATAACGAGGGGAAGCGTTACCAGAGTGAAGGTCAAAGTGAACCGGAGCGCCTTCCAGAAATCAATGGTAAGCAGTGCATCGAAATCAAAGACTTTCAGCGCCGCCCAGGCCCGGTCCGGCTCCAACACATTGTAATAGCTCTCCAGCCCGACATATTTGACGTCTGTCACCACTTTGCCGTCTTCGCCAAGAACCGGCTGAATTTTTGTTTCGGTGACGCAGGTCTGGTTTGGGAAGCCGGGTGTGCAGGTTTCGACTTCAACCTGCTCGAAAACAGGCTGCGTGACATAGAAGCTCTGCATGAACACGCTGACAAGCGGCGCAGCGATAAAGAGCAGCATGAGGAAAATGGACGGTCCGACAAAGGCGGCGAATGTCTTGGTGTTCATGCTGCCCTCCCATGAAACGTGCTTGGATAGGGCGAAGGGCGCATACGCCCTCCGCAAGGTCGGTCGCCGGCTTACTTGATCAGGCCAGCTTCTTTGGCCGACGTCGTGTAGGCACCGGCGATGTCCTTCAAGGTGGTCTGGGCGTCTTTTGCTCCCGTCAGGAAGTCGGCGACACCATTGCCGAGCGCCGTGTGCATCAGGCCCATCTGCGAGCTCGCAGGATAAGGCAATGCACCTGCTTCAGCCGTCTGCACAACACCAAGCGCAAGCGGACCGGGCACGTAACCCTCGATCAACCACACGGCCACATCGTTGTTTTCCTTCACCATTTCCGGCGTCATGCCGTTCATGGCGACACGGAAAGCCGCTTCAGCTTCTTCATCGGACGTGTTGTTGGCAATAACGATACCGTCCCACCAGATCGTCGATGCTGCACGTGCGTCCGCGGTCGGGGCGCCGGCCATCTTCACCTTGCCGACAACCTGGGATTCGTTGGCATCATCCATGGCACCTGCGCGGCTCGCCCACAGGTTCGCCATCGCAATCTTGCCCTGCTGGAACTGCTGCTGCACGTAGGTTGAGTCGGAAACGAGATATTCCGGATCCATGTACTCGGTCAGCTTCTTGAGCATCTCAAGGGAAGCGACGCCCTGCTCGTTTTCAATTGTCGCTTCATTGTCCGGGCCGAAGAACTCGCCGCCCATGCCCAGATACATGTTCACGAATTCCTGGCCAAGGTTCCAGCCGGTCTTCATGGTTGCGCCAATCGGATATTCGACGACACCGGCATCTTTGATCTTTGCCGCGGCTGCCAGAACCTCGTCATAGGTCTTGGGAACCGGAAGGCCGAGTTCGGTCAGAATATCCTCGCGGTACATCAGGTGCTGGGCGTTCACCATCATGGCAATCGCCATGGTTTCACCGTTGATCTTAATGAGCTGGTTCGGAGTGAGGTTCTGGCCGTATTTCTCCACCAGACCATCGAGCGGACGAACGGTGCCCTCGTTCATCAGCGGAACCAGGGTGCCGTTGGCGACGCCACCGATCTGGTAAAGTGAAGGATCTGCGGCAAAGGCGGCCGGCTGCTTGGTGCGGAATTCCTGGTCAAGCTCGGCTTCGAAATCGCCGCATTTGGCCATGAAGGACGTAACCGCTTTCCAGGCCTCGAAACCGGCAGAGAGCGATTTCACCGGCGTGGTATTTTCAAAATCACACGCGCTCGCGGCGCCCGTGACTGCCAGTGTCATTGCACTGGCGAGAAGAAGTTTCTTGAGCATGCGTCAGGTCTCCCTGCTGTTCCATGCGCCGTCTGGCGCTCTTCTGGTTTTCGGCTGAGTGCCGGGTCCGGACCGGCTTACGCGTCGATGCGCGCGCCCGTCTCGTGATTGAAAAGGTGACAGATTTCAGGCGGAATGTGCAAACCGACCGTTTCGTCGATCTCGATGCGGTAATCCTTGTTGGCCTTGACCGACACCAGTGCGCCCCCGGCTTTCACCGTGATCATCGTGGCATCACCCAGGAGTTCCATCGTGTAGACCGGTGCGCTGATTTCCGCCTCGGCGCTCGAGCCGGCAACAGCTGCATCTTCTGCACGGAAGCCGAGCATAACCGGGCCGTCGGGCGCATTCAGACCCGTGATGGTCACGTTTTCGCCTGTAAAGGTGCCGCCGGACAGCGTGCCTTCCATGAGGTTCATCGCCGGCGATCCGATGAAGCTGGCAACAAACGTGTTTGCCGGACGGTCATAGATCTCGGTCGGCGATCCGACCTGCTGGATGATCCCGCGTTTCATCACGACAACCCGGTCGGCCAGGGTCATCGCCTCGATCTGGTCGTGCGTTACGTAAATGGTCGTGACCTTGAGTTCATGCTGAAGGTTCTTGATCTGCGCGCGCGTCGACACCCGGAGCTTCGCGTCGAGGTTGGAAAGCGGCTCATCCATGAGGAAAACGTTCGGTTCGCGCACGATCGCCCGCGCCAGAGCAACACGCTGGCGCTGGCCGCCCGAGAGCTCCGCGGGCTTGCGGTGCAGGAATTCGTCCAGCTCGACCATGGCGCTTGCCCGGCGCACGCGCTCGTCATGCGTTGCCGGATCGACCTTCCGCACTTTCAGGGGGAAGCGAATGTTCTCGTAGACATTCATGTTCGGGTAGAGACCATAAGACTGGAACACCATTGCGATGTCCCTGTCTTTCGGATCAAGGTCGTTCACGACCCTGTCGCCAATGATGATCTCGCCGCCGGTCGCGTCTTCCAGTCCGGCGATCATGCGCATTGTCGTCGTCTTGCCGCAGCCGGATGGGCCGAGAAGTACCAGAAACTCGCGGTCGGCGATCGTGAGATCGAAATTGTCGACACCGACAAAAGATCCCCACCGCTTCGACACGTTCTTGAGCTGAATTTCTGCCACAGCCATCCCCTCTTCGACTGTTTCCAGACCAATTTTGCATTCCTATGCAAAACAGCTAGACACAGCAAAAAGACTTTGGCAACGTTTTTTTGCATACGAATGCAAAATTGTTGCTATACCTTCATATTCCTGAAACTCGCAAGGTACCCAATGTCCGATTTCCGGCGCGCGCCCCATAGTTTTCTGAACACCGTCCTGACCACCCCGGCACATGAGACCGACGCCCTTCTCAGCCACCATCTGAAAGAAGACGTGATCTTCGATGTCGCGCATCCGGTGCACCGTTTGAGCGGCCGCGAAAGCGTTCACAGCGCATTCTTCGAGCCCCTGAAGAATGCCTTGTCGCATGTCCGCCGCCGGGACGAGATATTCATCGGCGGACCAAACCGCCGAGAGCCCGGCGGGCACTGGTGCGCCTCGTTCACACACTATCTCGGCAATTTCGAAAAGCCGCTGTTCGGCGTCAAACCATCAAACCATCTCGCGTTTCTGCGCTCGGGAGAATTTTATCGCATCGAGGACGACGGCCGGATTTCGGAAGCCAAGATCATTCTCGATCTGATTGACCTCATGCGCCAGTCCGGGCGTTTCCCCCTCCCCCGCGTCCTCGGTACGGAGATGCTTTTCCCCGGACCTGCCACGCATGACGGTGTGATCCCGGTCGACCAGGGAGACGGCGAGGCGACCCTTGATCTCTGCGAAGCGATGCTGGCCGACCTGAAAGCCTTCGACCCGGAAACCTTCACGTCAAAGGGACAAACCGGAGCCGACGGCTATTGGCATGACGACATGCTCTGGTACGGACCGGGCGGGATCGGGTCCAACTACCGCTGGAGCGGCTTTGAAAAGGATCACCGTGCCGCGTTCCTGACGGCGTTTCCCGATCGCGTCGGCGGCAACCACTATTGCCGGATCGGCGACGGCGACTACGCCGCTGTGAGCGGCTGGCCCTCCATGACCATGACCCACAAGGGCGACTATATCGGCGTACCGGCAACCAACAGGGCCCTGACGCTCCGCGTCATGGATTTCTATCGCTGCGCCGGAGGCAAGATCATGGAGAACTGGGTGATGCTCGACTACCTGGACCTGTTCGCGCAGATGGGGCGGGACCTGATCGGCGAACAGGATCAATCCTGACGATTGCGGCGGTCGCACCGAGCAAATGGACTGCGGCGAACCTACTTCTTTTCGCGCCAAGTGATGACCGCAGGATCTGCGGTCTCGCATTCCGCGAGGATCAGGTCCCGGGACATGAACGGCCCGGCGGCACGGCTCGCTGCCCCGGCGGCCACGCACTCACCGGGCTTACTCCCTGGTGTGATGTGTCCGCTCGCCGGATCGAAGGCAAAGACCTGCTCCTTTTTGCCGTCAGCGCAGTCCCTCAATCCGAACACGATTGCGGGATCGTCGGGCGGAATCAGTTCCATGCACTTGCCGTCAAATGCGACCGATCGGATCTGCCCGGAAACCGCGTCGAAAGTGAATTGCACGTCCCCGCCCCGGGGCTTGCATGAATGGGCGTGGAGATTTTCCCCGAACCCGCGCCCCTGTGTGTCGATGCACCAGCCGAGTTTGTCGGCCTCGTCGAGATTGTCGGCAAGATAAATCACCGGCGCCGGTGTTTTGAGATCTGGTGCTTCGGCGCGCACCTGAGGCGAAGCAACCATGACCAGGCAGGCAAGGATGGGTCCGGTTATGCGCATGTGACAGTCCTCTTTCGAAACACGATTGGCATTTTACAGTGCTGCTCTACCTCTTCGGGATACCCTTCCTGTCTTCGCCCGGTGCGGAACGCTGTGTCACCCCGTCAACAAGAACGAAGGCAATCGAGCACGGCTCTGTTCCACGGTTCGACCAGGCGTGATTGGTGCCGCGCTGGACGACCACGTCACTCGCTTTCAGGAGCACGTCCTCCTCATCCATCAGCATGTAGATCTCACCGGTCAGGATCACCGCATAGTCGACGCTGTTGGTCCGGTGCATCCACGGATGTCTTGCATCTTCCACGATATTGTCGCCTGCGCCCATTTCCGCGAACGCCGCCTTGCCGTCGAGCGTCTTCATGACTTCCGGATCTTCCGGCATGAACTCGACCACTCTGAACACGCTGCCATTTTCCGGCGGATGCAGAATGAACGGCCCGTCGCATGTCTCGGTCGGACCGTCATATTCTGCCGGCGTTCCGTCGGAAAGCCAGAAATTGGTCAGCGTAACGCCCGGCCGGTTTTCCCGCTGAAGCCGGTGGGTCGCAATGCCGTCACTTTCGACAATCGCAACCCCGTTGCTGTCATGGCCGGTCACGACACGTCTGAATTCTCTCGCCATTTGCGTTTCGCTCACTTCAGGATTTCAGGGACAATTGGGTAACTGCCTTTTGCTGGATCAGCAGGTAGGCAAGCAGGAGCGCGCCGAGAACCAGTGTCGGCCAGGTCTGGACCAGAAGGCAGAGACCAGAGCAAAGCGCGGCGGCCCGGTTCAAGGCGGAAAGTGGTCGGATGAAACACCCGATCACCCCGGAAGCAACCACTCCGACACCCGCAAAACCAGTGACTGCCGCAATCAGGTTTCCAGTGACACTGTCCTGCATCAGCAGCCCCGGTCCGAAGACGAAGGCAAAAGGCAGGACGAAACTTGTGAGGGCATAGGAAGCAGCGGTCCAGCCGACCTTGTTGACATCCGCTCCGGCGATACCGCCCGCAACATAGGATGCAAGCGCCACGGGCGGCGTGATCGTCGAAATGCAGCCGTAGTAGAAAACGAAGAAATGCGCGGTGAGCATCGGCACGCCCAGCTTTACCAGTGCCGGGGCGACCACGGTTGCCAGGATCAGGTAGGCCGCCGTTGTCGGCAGCCCCATGCCCAGGACGATCGATGCGATCATCGTGAACAGGAGCGCCAGGATCAGGTAGCCGTTTGAGGCAACGTCGATCAGCAACGCGATCTTGGACCCGAGGCCGGTGATCCCGAGCGTGCCCGAAATCACACCGGCGGCGGCACAGGCGGCGGAAATCGTGATCACGTTGCGCGCACCTTCGGAAACACTTCCTGCGATCTTTCCGATCAGGTCGGCGTTGATCCGGCGGGTTCTGACAACGTAAAGCACGATCAGGACCGCCATGCCCCAGAGCGATGCCTTGAACGGAGAAAATCCGGCGAGCATCAGTCCGAGCAGAACTGCAAACGCCCCGATAAACGGCGCTCCCTCCGCAAGAACAGCGCGAAGTGGCCGTCCGTCGCTCTGATCCCTCTCGCGCGGCATGATACCGGAGCGTACGGCCTGCAGATGAACGACAAAGAACGCGGACCCGAAGAAGAGCAGTGCCGGAAGGATCGCGACCGCCATGACGGATGTGTAGGGAACCCCGACGATCTCCGCCATGATGAAGGCGGCTGCCCCCATCACCGGCGGCATCAGTTGACCGCCCGTCGACGCGACCGCTTCGATTGCCCCTGCCTGATGCGGCTGGTAGCCTTCCCGTTTCATGATGGGAATGGTCACAGTGCCCGTGACCGCGACATTCCCGGCAGCAGAGCCGGACACCATTCCGATCAGGGTCGAAAAGAGCACGGCCGACTTGGCGCTGGCGGCCCGAAGGCCCTTCGTTAGCCGGACGGAGATCTCGAAAAAGAAATCCCCTGCTCCAAACCGCGACAGCATCGCGCCGAAAATGGTGAAGACGATAATGTAGGTCGCGGCGACGCCGATCGGAATACCATAGACACCCTGGGTATCGGTCGTCAGGAACAGGACCATGCGCTCAAGACCGTATCCGCGCCCGCTCAAGATCCCCGGAAGGTATGGGCTTACGAACGGATAACAGAAGAACACCAGTGTTATCAGGGCCAGCACAAGCCCGACGCCTCTGCGCGCCGCTTCGAATACCAGCAGTACAATCACGATCCCTGCATAGTAGTCCCCGTCCGTCGTCAGCCCTCCGCTGAAGGCGATCGCTTTCCAGCGCGACAACAGCCATGCGCTTGCGCCGATCGCCGCAGCTATCAGGAAAAGGGAAAGGACGCGGTCCGTTTTCGTCCCTGCCAGCCGTGCGGAGGCAGGCCGAAGCGCGAAGAGAAGCGAAAAGGCCATGGCGACGTGTATCAGCCGCAGCGGCATGGTTGAGATCGAGACCACGCCGGAAACCACCGCAAGATGGAAAAGCCCGAGACAAAGGGCCGCGGTGTAAATCACGGCCTCCTTGCTGAAGGACATTTTTCGAAAGCTGTGGCTCGCCACCGGACCGCCCTCTTGCCGGGATCGGATACGAGACCGCACACGCGGGCCCGCCTCCGATCCGGACCGTTACCGAGACCCTACTTGTTGAAGTAGCGCGCCGCGCCTTCGTGAAGCGGAATGGCAAGCTTCAGGGAATTCGCCGGATCGATCTGCTTCGCATTTGCGTTTTCCGCCTGGAATTCCTCAAGGTTGTCGAATACCGATGACACGATTTTCTCAACGACATCCGCAGACAGTGTATTCGGCACGATCAGCATATTGTTGACCCCAATCACCGTTCCGGGCTCGGCGGTGCCGTAAACATCCGCTGGAATCTCGACGGCCTGGAAGGCACCGTTCTTCTCCAGCGCCTTGTCGAGAATGCCATCGGAAAAATCGATGAAACGCAACTTGTTGCCTGCCGCGGCCTGCATCACCGCGCCGGCCGGATAACCCGACAGGGCAAAGGCGGCATCGACATTGCCGTCACTCAACTGGCTGAAGCCGTCCGAATAGGACAAAAAGCTTGGCGTGAAGTCATCCATCGACATGCCATGCAGCGGCAACAGGAAATTCATGAAGCCGAGCGTGCCGCCGCCCGCCGGGCCCACGGCAACGCGCTTGCCCTTGATGTCTTCGATCGTCTGGATGTCGGAGCCCTCCAGCACGATCATGTGCAGAACGCTCGGATGCAACGCCGCAACCGCGCTCATCTCGATCGCACCGGTCTTATAGGGGCCTTTCCCGTTGACCGCCAAAACGGCAAGGTTGTTGTTGGTGATCGCGATCTCAACTTCGCCGCTGTCGATGAGGCGTGGGTTCTGGACCGATCCTCCCGTCACGACGGGCACCATCGTGATGTCCCCACCCGCATATTTGTTGACGAGGTTTGAGATGCTTTGTCCCATCGGATAAAAGGCGCCGCCGAGGCTCGCCGTGCCGATCCGCAGCTCTTCCGCCTGCGCCATCGATACCGAGAAAAGCAGTCCGCACGCGAGACCTGCCGATTTAATCACGTCAAACATCATGTCCTCCCGAGTTTGTGATCAGGATAGACGATAATTTGATCTTTTCAATTTTTTTATCGATATTTTCTTGTTTAATCGATTTTTCCGCGAATTAACTTCATAGCCCGCAAGGTCACTCGATGTTGCCCATTCGCTTGGCCTGATCGATGAGTTCCTGACATTTCTCTTCGTTGCCTGCCTTGCGTTCCTTGTTCGCATCTTCCAGCAGCGCGCGCATCCTTTCGGCGTCGGTAATGTCGATCCCCGTCCGCTTTGCGTGATCGATCGCGTATTCGACCTTGCTGATGTCAGCGGCACAGGTCGCCATCGCATTCTGGGTCAGGACTGCCAGAAAGACAGCGGAACAGGCCAACAGTGCTTTGCGGGTGGAAAACAATTGCATGGGAACTCTCCTTTGACGTCCGATACCGCCAACCCTGACAAGCGATTGTGAAATTCTGGTGTCCGCACGCAAACCCGACGCTGGTGCAAAACAATTGCCGGTGCGTGCAAGGTCAAGGGAATGGCGCATCCGGGCAATACAACACTGGCAATTTTCAGTAGGCTTCGAGCATTGCGGGTCGGACGGTGACCCATTGCGAAAAAGGGTTGGAGGGAAGCATGATTAATGAATTCAAGGATTTTATTGCCAAGGGCAATGTCATGGATATGGCGGTCGGGATTATCATCGGGGCTGCGTTCACGGCAATTGTGACATCCCTGGTCGGGGATCTCATCAACCCGATCATCGGACTGGTGTCCGGTGGCGTCGATTTTACCAACAATTACGCGGTTCTCGCTGGCGAAGTCCCGGCAGGTGCCTCGCTCGAGGCCGCGCGTGAAGCCGGGGCGTCCGTCTTCGCCTATGGCGCGTTCATCATGGCGGTCATCAATTTCCTGATCATTGCCTGGGTCGTCTTCATGCTGGTCAAGTCGGTCAACCGCATCAAGGACGCTGCAACGCCCCAGGAAGAGCCTGCCCCGGAAGAACCGAAAGGACCGACCACCGAGGAACTTCTCGCTGAAATCCGGGACGTTCTGAAGGCAAAAGCCTGAAGCAAACGCAGGTCGCCGGCCAACACCTTGCTGAAGGGTGCTGGCCGGGCGACGTGACGAAGCCGGTCAGATCGCCATGACGATCCTGCCCTCGATCGTGCCCGCTTTCATTCGGTCGAAAATGCTGTTCACATCGGTGAGCGTTTCTTCCGTGTAGTGCGAGTGCACCAGGCCCTCCGCGGCGAATTGCAGGGATTCGGCAAGATCGAGACGTGTTCCCACGATCGAACCGCGGATGGTCTTGCGGTTCAGGACCGTGTCGAAAATGGACAGCGGAAAGTCCTCCGGCGGCAATCCGACAAGGCTCATCGTGCCGCCGCGTGCGAGCATTCCGACGCCCTGCTCGAAGGACTTGCCTGCAACTGCGGTCACCAGCACGCCTTCCGCACCGCCCCCGGCCTGCACCTCCGCAACCGGGTCCGTTTCAAGCGCATTGATCACCTGATCTGCTCCAAGAGACGTGGCAAGCGCCAGTTTGTCATCGGCAATATCGACCGCGATCACGTGAAGACCCATGGCCTTGGCATATTGCACGGCCATGTGGCCGAGCCCGCCGATGCCGGAAATCACCACGGTCTGTCCCGGGCGTGTGTCTGTTTCCTTGAGACCTTTGTACACGGTCACGCCCGCGCACAGGACCGGTGCGGCGGGCGCAAATTCCAGCCCGTCCGGAAGGTGACCGACATAGTCCGGGTCCGCCAGAACATAGTCTGCAAATCCGCCATTCACGCTGTAGCCGGTATTCTGCTGATCGGTGCAGAGCGTTTCCCAACCACCCATGCAATGCCTGCAGTGCCCGCAGGCCGAATGGAGCCAGGGGATGCCGACCCGGTCCCCTTCTTTCACGGCAGTGACCCCGGCGCCGACTTCGGCAACAAACCCCACGCCCTCGTGACCGGGAATGAAGGGCGGGGCCGGTTTCACGGGCCAATCCCCGTTGGCGGCATGCAGATCGGTGTGGCAAACCCCGGATGCCACCACTTTCACCACGATCTTGCCGTCCTTGACCTCCGGTTTTTCAACCTCGCACAGATCGAGCGGTGCTCCGAACTCGCGAACAACGGCAGCATTCATTTTTGGCATGGCCGATCCCTTCATCTTAAGACCTAACACACGGTCTTGATCACACGGGAAGCGGCGCGGCGTCATTGATCGAGAGCAATCTGTCCACGAAAGAACCCGTGAATGCCCGCGGACACCCGCGCGCTACATCATACGGTGATGCAGATCCATCATGATCCAGAGGCTGCCGCCAACCATGATGCAGATCAGAACTGCGGCAAAGCCAAGGAAGAAGAGGTTTTCTCCCGGCGTCGACTTGAAATCCATGTGCAGGAAGAAAACCAGGTGGACAACGACTTGAATCAGCGCGGCAACCGCAATGACCGCATAAACCGCCGGGCCGGTCAGCAGCCCGCCCCAGACAAGTGCGAATGGGATGGCGGTCAGCACGACGGCAAGCGCAAAACCGGTCAGATAGGTCGACAGACTGCGTTCAGCTGAATGGTCCATGGTGCCTCCTACATGACGCCCGGCAGGTAAACGACGGAAAAGATACCGATCCAGACGATATCGAGGAAGTGCCAGAACAACCCGAGCCGGACGAGGCGCGAGCGCACCGGCAAGGTCAATCCTTTGACCATCACCTGCCCGATCATCACACAGATCCCGATCGCACCAAAGGCGACATGAAGCCCGTGTGTTCCGACGAGTGTGAAAAAGGCGGACAGAAAACCGCTGGTTCCGGGCCCCGCACCCTGGGCGATCATTCCGTGAAACTCGATCATTTCCATCGCAAGAAATCCGAGACCGAGAATCAGGGTCACGAAGAGCCATTGAATGACACGCCCGGCGCGATCCGATGTCATCGCGATTGTTGCCAGACCGAACGTCAGACTGGAAAGCAGAAGCAGCGCGGTCTCGCCGGCCGTATGGCCCAGATCGAACAGATCCTTTGAGGTCGGACCCGCCGCCGAATTTTTCGAAAGCACGACATAGGAAGCAAACAGGAGTGCAAAAATGACGGCATCTGTCATCAGATAGACCCAGAAGCCGAACTCGCGCGACTCAAGGGACTTTTTTTCTTCGTGTTCGAGAAGCTCGCTGTTCAGGGTGGTCTCCGACATCACGCCCTCCCCGGCAACGGTGCGCCCGAGGCGGGGCCGATCGGTTGGAAATCGCGCATGTCATGCATGTCCGCGGTCGAGATCCTGTCCTGATGAGCCGCCTCGATCCGGGCGACTTCCGCCGCCGGAATGATGAACTCGCTGTCGTCGTCGCATGCCCGGATGCCAACGCATACCAGGGCCAGGACAAAGGCAAGCGCCGCGAGCCACCAGATGTACCAGACCATGGCAAACCCGAGCGCGAATGACAGCGCGCCGAGGATCGGGCCAAGACCGCTGCTCTTCGGCATGACGATATCCTCGTAACCCCCGGGATGCTGATAAGCGGTTCCTTTGAGTTTCATGTCATGAAACGCATCGATATCATTCACCGTTGGCACCACGGCGAAGTTGTACGGTGCCGGAGGCGAGGCCGTGGCCCACTCCAGCGTGCGCCCGTTCCAAGGATCACCTGTCAGATCGCGCGCAGAACCCCAGTTCTTCACCGACACGTATAGCTGGATGGCAATGCAGACAATTCCGAGGAGCACGCAAACAGCGCCGAGTGCGGCAACAATCAGGTAGGGCTGCCAGTTCGGATCCGCGTAGTGTTCCATGCGCCGGCTCATGCCCATGAAGCCGAGCACGTAGAGCGGCATGAAGGCGAGGTAAAATCCGATGATCCAGAACCAGAAGGAGCGGATACCCCACTTGGCGTCGAGCTTGAAACCGAACGCTTTCGGGAACCAGTAGTTCAGGCCGGCGAAGTAACCGAATAGCGCGCCGGGGATCAGCATGTTGTGAAAGTGGGCCACCAGAAACGTGGAATTGTGCATCAGGTAATCGGCCGGCGGCAGCGCAAGCAACACCCCGGTCACGCCGCCGATGACGAAGGTCACCATGAAGCCGATCGTGAACACCATCGCCGGATGGAACTCGATCCGGCCCCGGTACATGGTGAACATCCAGTCGAAGATCTTGACACCCGTTGGAACGGCGATGATCATCGTCGCGATCCCGAAGACCGCATTCACATTGGCCGAAGACCCCATCGTGAAGAAGTGGTGCAGCCAGACGGTGAACGACAGGATTGCGATACAGGCAGTGGCATAAACCAGCGATTTATATCCGAAGAGACGCTTGCGGGAGAATGTCGCCACGACTTCCGAGAAAATGCCGAATGCCGGTAGGATCAGGATATAGACCTCCGGATGCCCCCAGATCCACAGGAGATTGGCGAACAGCATCATGTTGCCTCCATCCCCGTTGGTGAAGAAGTGGAAGCCGAGCGTGCGGTCCAGGGCGAGTTGTGCCGCGACGACGGTCAAGGCCGGAAAGGCGAATGCGATCAGGATCGAGATGCACAGCGTCGTCCAGGTGAACATGGGCATGCGCATATAGGTCATGCCCGGGCACCTGTTCTTGACGATGGTGACGATGAAGTTGATCCCGGATGCCGTGCTGCCGACACCGCTGACGATCAGCGCCCAGAGCCAGTAATCGACACCCACACCGGGATTGTAGTCGATCCCCGAATAGGGCGGATAGCCGGTCCAGCCTGCCGTCGAGAATTTTCCGATCGCCAGCGAAATCAGGACCAGACCGGCACCGGCTGCCGTCAAAAAAAGACTGACCGAGTTCAGGAACGGAAACGCCACATCCCGCGCGCCGATCTGCTGCGGCACGATGATGTTGATAAGCCCGGTCAGAAACGGCATCGCCACGAAAAAGATCATGATCGTTCCGTGCGATGAAAAGATCTGCTCGAAGTGCTCCGGCGGCAGGTAACCCTCGTTGTTGAGCGAAATCGCCTGCTGCGCTCGCATCATCAGCGCGTCGATGAAGCCGCGAACGAGCATCACCAGAGCAAGCACCACGTACATGATGCCGATTTTCTTGTGATCGAGGCTGGTGAGCCAGTCGCTCCACAAGACCTTCCAGGCCCTGAGATAGGTGATCAGAAGAAACACCGCGATCCCGCCGCCGACGGTCACGGCTGCGCCGCCCATGGCAACCCAGGAGTAAAGCGGAATGGCCTCGATTGTCAGGCGTCCCAGCATCACGCAGCCCCCCGGCAGATGAGTTCGGCCGCCTTGCTTTCGTATGGCCCCACGATAGGCGCATATTTTCGAAGGATCAGCTTGAAGAGTCCGGTCTCGAACGACGAATAATAAGTGACCGGATTGGCAACGCTCTGCTTGTGCAGTTCGAGATAGGTTTCCGCATCAAGCGGTGCCCCTTCCCCGGAGACTTTCGACTTCCAATTGGTGAAGTCCTCTTCGCTCATCGCGTGTGCCTTGAAATGCTGGTCGGGGAACCCGTCGCCGGAAAACATCGTGTTCCGGCCCATGAACACGCCCGGATCGTCTGCAAGCAGATTGAGTTCCGACCGCATCCCGGCCATGGCATAGATCTGACCGCCCAGCGCCGGAATCATGAGAGAATTCATGACCGTGTCGGACGTTATCTCGATGGAAAGCGGACGATCCGCGGGAAAGGCAAGTTCGTTGACACTGGCAACGCCCAGTTCCGGGTAGAGGAACAGCCACTTCCAGTCGAGCGCGACCGCCTGAACCTTGAACGCGGGTTTGTCCGAAGAAATTTCCTTGTAGGGATCCAGCTTGTGCGTGGATTGCCAGACCAGTGTTCCCAGGACGACAATGATGGCCGCCGGTACCAGCCAGACCACCGTCTCGATTTTCCAGGAACTGTCCCAGTCGGGCGCGTAGGCGGCCGTTTTTGTACCGCTGCGATAGCGCCACACAAAGAAAAGCGTCAGGACAATTGCCGGGATCGCAACGATCATCATCACCCAGAATGCGGTAAACAGCAGATCCCGTTCAGCCAGCGCGATCGGCCCTTTTGGATGAAGGACAGGCGCATTGGAAAGACCGCACCCTTGCAGGACAAGACACATCCCAAGGACACCGGCAATGCCGATCGGTTTCAACGCAGAACGGAGGGCGTGCGGGATATTCACGTTGGCCTGTGCTCCGCTGTTCGGGGTGAAAACACCCCACCTGCTTCCGGCACACCGAAGAAGTCAGCCATTGCGACCTTCCTCATTGTTGAGCGATATCAGCGGCGACGAAAAACCATAAACCGAATGGAATCGAGCCTAGCCGAGCCGCCCGTGCTTTGAAAGGGTTGCGTAGAGGAAATTCCACGGAGAGTTCGACCCCGGGCTGATGCCGGACATTTCTTTGCAGCGCTTTCACCTGACCGTCATGCAATCGTCGTAGATCAGCCAAATGCGTTTCAGTGCCAGCCAGTGCGGCGCAGCTTACAAATCTCGGATGCACAGACATACCGCTGTTGGGGACGAAACAAACAAAACCTTCAAACTCCACCACCTGACGCCAAACGCTTGACTGATGCGCCGGACGATGCGACGCGGATCACCATGACCAGTTCTGGAACGGATGTATTGACGGCTGTTTCAATCGGTGAAGAAACAATCTCGAAGCTCTACAAAGAGGGACAACAATGAGCAGGTTCAAAGCCGTGGTGTTCGATTGGGCAGGAACGATGATCGATTTCGGATCGTTCGCTCCGATGGGCGTTTTCGTGAAGGCATTCGAGGAGTTCGGCATCGCGGCAACAATCGCACAGGCACGCGGGCCCATGGGCAAACCCAAACGGGACCATATCCGTGACATGATGAACGATCCCGGAATTGCCGCGCAGTGGATCGATAAGTATGGCAATGCTCCAAGCGATGCCGATGTCGACAAGGTCTACGAGATCTTTGTCCCGATGAATGAAAGTGTCGTTGCGGATTATGCGGACCTCGTCCCGGGCGCGGCTGACATGATCGAGATCCTGAGAGCCAAGGGCCTCAAGATTGGCTCCACCACGGGGTATACGCGCTCGATCATGGAAAACGTGCTCCCCCGGGCGGCAGAACAAGGCTACATCCCGGACAATCTTGTCTGCTCCGACGACCTGCCCGAAGGCCGTCCGGGTCCTCTTGGTATGTACAAGTGTTTCTTGGACCTCGTCGCCTATCCACCCAGCGCCGTTATCAAGGTGGATGATACGGAACCGGGCATCGCGGAAGGCGTGGCAGCGGGGTGTGTGACGGTCGGCCTCGCGCTTTCGGGAAACTATGCGGGCAAAACGCCCGAGGAGCTCGAAGCGCTCTCGGAAGCCGAAGTTGATGTCTTGCGCCAACATGCGACAGAGAAACTGAAGATGGCCGGAGCGGACTTTGTCATAGACACGGTTGCCGATCTTCCGGCCCTGATCGAAAAGCTGGACGCTGGATGAGCAGCCGACCGGGTATGCACCCGAAACAACGATTGGCAAGAAAGCTGGTCTGAGACTACTATCTGCCGAACACCAAATGCCGGGATCTCGGGAGATGAACCCGGCGCAGCCTGGTAAGCGAAACAGGATCGGACAAAATGCGCCTGATCAGACGCAAACATCGGCCCGCCGGCTCTGGCGGCGGGCGACTTGCCCTCCTGTCAGTGTTGCTGGCATTTGTCCTTGCGTCGCACACAGCGCTACCGGCCCACGCAAACGGCGAACTCAAGGTCATCGACAGCACGGATTATCCCTGGCATTCGATCGGGCGCGTCAATCGGGCCGGTTACAAGTCGGTCTCCAGCTGTACCGGCACCCTGATTGCACCCAATCTCGTTCTGACGGCAGCACACTGCATCGTTTCTCCCAAAACAAAGCAGAAATTGCCTGCCGACGAAGTCCTGTTCATAGCTGGCGTTAGACGAGACGAGTACGCGGCGAGGCTTGAGGCGGAGTGCCTGCTCGTGCCGGATGGATATGTCCCGACCGGCCGGCCGAGTATAAGCGACATCCACAAGGATCTTGGCCTTATTGTGCTGAAAGAGCCCAGCACCCTGTTTCCCCTACCGCCACTGACACCGGATGAATCCCGCAGGCTGCGTCAATCGACCCGATTTCTCTCGGTGGGATATCGCCGGAGCAGACCTTATCTGCCAACAGTCGTCTCGTCCTGTTCGGTGCTCGGCAGCCAGGAAGATGTCTGGATTACCGACTGCAACACGGAGTCGGGCGCATCGGGCGGCCCACTCATGGTCAACACCATATTCGGACCGAGGGTTGCGGCCGTCATGTCCTCCAAGATCAACGACGAGCGCTCGATCGTCGTCCCGTTCCCGGAGTGGCAGGACCTCATAGCCTCGGCGTCCTGCGATCGTGAACCTGGAGGCGAAGCCCCATTGACAGACCCGGACGCAAATCAGCAGACGAATTGAGGGCGCTCAAAAAAGTCGCTGTGCCAATCCGCGATTGCCGGTATGGTGAAGGCCGGTTGCCGAAAGGAAGCCGGCCGGTGCCGGGTATCTGCGCACCACTCAGACACGCAAGACTGTTGGACCATGAACCAATCCGCACCTCCTCCGATGTCTGCTGAAAGTCAGGCTGTCGCGACCAAAAGACTCTCCTTCGTCGCGAGTGACACCGACGATGCGCAGCGCGCGCTCACAGCGTTGTCCGAGCGTTATGGCAACGTCGAAGCAGCGGATGCCGACATCGTCATTGCGCTCGGCGGTGACGGTTTGATGCTGCAGACACTTCACAAGCATATGGCCAACTGCAAACCCATTTACGGCATGAACCGGGGTTCGGTCGGCTTTTTGATGAACGAGTATCGGGAAGACAGCCTGCCGGAGCGCCTTGCGAAAGCGGACGTTACGACCATCCGGCCGCTCGAACTGACCGCACGCGACGAAGACGGCAACGAGCACATGGCTCTCGCCATCAATGAGGTCTCGTTGCTTCGCCAAACCTCGCAGGCGGCCCGCCTGCGAATTTCCGTCGACGGGAAAGTCCGCCTGGAGGAGCTTGTCTGCGACGGCATCATTGTCGCGACACCCGCCGGCAGCACAGCCTACAATCTGTCTGCACATGGACCGATCCTGCCGATTACCGCGCAATTGCTGGCGCTGACGCCAATCAGTGCCTTCCGTCCGAGGAGATGGCGCGGGGCCCTGCTGCCGAACGGAGCACAGGTGGACATCGAGATCCTTGAAGCGGACAAGCGCCCTGTGAGCGCATCTGCCGATCACACGGAAATTCGGCGTGTGACCCACGTGACCGTAAAGGAATCGTCCCGGGCGAAAGGTGTCATCATGTTTGACTCCGACCACGGCTGGGATGAGCGTATTCTTTCGGAAATGTTCCGGTATTGAGCGTTTTTTCGGAAAAGCCCTTCCTGGCAACAGCCTGTTAAGTGACTGAGATCATACTCTGACGACGTTTGAATTCGCACGCGTTGACAAAGGGCATTGCTAGCATGGCCGAAACTGCCGAGGACAAGGACTACGAAATCCTGACTCCCCCGACCAATCTGCGGAGCAAGGTTCGGGAATTGTCGCCGCGCGAAGCCAAGAAATTCGATCCGGTAAAGGCTGCAGAAGCTGCCATGAGCCGGCTGTCGAGTCATTTCGGCAGCTGGATGGTCAACGAAACCGTCACGCTCAATCAGGCCTGGGAAAATGTTTCGCCGGGCGGTCTTTCCGAAGAAACGATCGCACCATTGTTCCAGGCAGCTCACAACATCAAGGGACAGGCCCTGACCCTTGGTTTCCCCCTTGTCGGCCAGGTTGCGGCCAGCTTCTGCCACCTGATCGAAGCGGTCCCGTCTCCCGACAAGCTGCCGGTGGAACTTGCCGGGCGCTATGTCGAAGCCATCCGTGCGATGGTCATGGAGGGAGCCAAGGACGAAGCCAACTCGACAGGAGTGGAGTTGCTCGAAACGCTGGAAAGCGTGACCGCTGAGTTCCTGAAACAGTTTCCGGCTGACCCGGAAGACACCTGACGGCGTCAGTCCGGATTTTCGCTCGCCAGTCGCTGCTCCCGGAACACGATATAGCACCCGCTGAGGATGATGAAGGCTGCGCCGACATATGTCAGAACATCCGGAATCTCCTTCCACACAAGCCAGCCAAACAACGTCGCCCAGATCAGGGCGCTGTATTCGAACGGTGCCAAAGTTGCCGAGGGTGCAAAGCGGAAAGCCTGTGTGATCAGTGTTATGCCGGCGGTCCCGAAGATCGCAATTCCAACGAAGAGCCACATGTCTTCCGGCCGGATCGCAACCCAGACAAACGGGACAACCAGGGCGCTCAGCAAGGCGCCGGCTCCGACAAGATAAAGCATCAGGGTCCAGACACTCTCGCGCGGGTCGACCCAGCGTGCGCTGATCATGAGAACGGCATAAAAGAATGCCACCACGATTGGCAGCAAGGATGCACTCTGGAAAGTCCCTGCTCCCGGTCTGACGATAATCAGCACGCCGGCAAATCCGGCAAGCACCGCGAGCCACCGTCGCCAGCCGACGGTCTCCTTCAGGAAAAGGGCAGAAATCGCCGTAATGAATACCGGTGCCACGAACACGAGCGCCGTTGCTTCTGCAATTTCCAGGTATTTCAGGCTGGTGAAAAAAAGGCCCGCAGCGATCAGCCACAAAACGCCGCGCAGCAGGTGTGCCGTCGGGCGATAGGAGCGCAACGCACCAGTGCCGCCCATTTTCAGCGCAATAAGCACCGCGAATGGCAATGCAATGAGATTGCGCATGAACAGGATCTGTACCGGTGTATAGGATGACGTCAGAGCCTTGGCGATCGCATCGCTCACACTCAGGCATGCAATGCCCGCACACATAAGAATAATGCCCATCGACGCCTGTGAGCGCGCGCCGCCCGCCGCTGATTGCATCACGCCACCTTTTCAGTTTCGGACGGGCACCAAAACACCACCCGAAACCGGCGACAAGCCACTTTCCAGCCCGAAGTGTCCAGCACCTAGGCCGCGTTGGCGCAGTTCGCAGAGCGATCAGGCAGCGGCGGTGATATGCAGGGACCCGTTTTTCACGAGCAAGCGGGCTTCAAGACGCGCAACTTCAATCGCGAACCGGCGCAGGAAGGCCGCGACGTCTTCGTCGGCTCCCAAGGCGCCATCCTGCATTTCTTCAAGCAGGGTTTCGGTCAGCATCCTTGCTTCATCAAGTGCAAGGTCGTAGGTGAAATCGGCCTCGGCCTGACGCGCAATGTCGATAGCCAGCAGGAACGCCTGGTGAGACCGGATAGGCAGGCCTGCCTTGCGCAGGATTGCCTGAAGGGCCGAACGCCTGACAGTGACAAGCAGCTTGCAGAGCCTCGGAAGCGGGACCTGGCCCAGGTTGGCGAGGGCTGCCGCAAAAAACCGTAGGCGGCCACAGCAAACCGACCGCAGCAGCAGCCGCGTATTCAGTTTGCCCCGGCTTCTCAGATGCTCCACGAAGTCCGGAAGTTCCTCGACGCTCGCTTCGAGGGCCAGTCTGAGCACGACCTTGTCTTCCGCATCGCTCAGGAATGTGTGTCGCTGGTTCTCAGGAACGCGTTCCAGCACGATCGGGTGATCATCCAGGCTTTCGGCGAGTCGCATCAGCAACTCGTAGCGGTTCGCCAGCGGCAGATCCCGTGTGCGAAGCAGCTGATCGCAGATGTCAGGCCGGTTTTCAAAACGCTGCGCCAGACGGAGAAGGGATGACTGCAGAACTTCCGCACCCGGGTTATCGAGAAGCACCTGGCACGCGCGCTCGTTCGCAACCTCGCAGATGGCAGCGCTGATCGACGCAGGAAGACCGGCACGCCCGGCGATTGCGCATTGAACGGTTTCACTCCCCTGCGCAAGCAAGTCGACAAGCTCGGCTTCTGTGAGGATTGGCGATTCCCTGAGCACGGGAACGGCAACCTCGTCGACATCGCTGGCCAATGAGCGCACCACGTGTGCCGGTGCATAAGCGCTCGACGCAAGCGTCTTGGCAATTGCCTTGCGGATGGCTCTGCTCGGATCGTCCAGAAGAACTGTTAGCGCTGTTGCCATGCTGGCCCGTTCCTGACTGCCGTGTTCGGCTTGCAAATAACGTTCTGCGAATTCCCTCGCCGCGATGACATCGCGTTCGGGAGTGTGATCATCTTCGAAGAGCAAAAGGTCGTGTGCGGTCATGGTGGCAATCAGTCTTGTGTGAGTGACGACTCACACTCTGACACCAAAGACTTAACGATCTGTTCACCATAATTTTCACAATGCCTGTCAAAATACGCAGTCAGGCCGGTGGCAGGAGGTCTTTCTGCTCTTCTTCTGCTTTCAATCTCAAGAAGCGCGTCAGATCCAGTGGACTGCCCTGATCGGCAAGGGCCAGTTCCTGGGCGGCGACCTGATTCGAAACACCGGTGAAGGTGCTGAACATTCCGGCTTCTTCGACCGCCGCGAAGGCGGAAGCGAACCTCGGATTCAGATCAGCTTGAGACGATCCCTGGTCATTTCTGAAAAGAGCTTCGAAGGGGCTCTCCGTTTCCATAGCCTGGAACGCGGACACGACGCGCTGCGAAGTTGCCGGATCTGTGGGATTTATGGAGGCGTTCCGTGGATCCTGCGGCCCGACATCGGTGCGGCCTCCGGCTGCGGCTTGTGTCTCTCCGCCACGCGGCAACGACGTCGTTGCTGCAGCAAGCTCAACGGGATTGCCGTCGGGCAGCGCTGCCTGCGCCCGTGCCAGTTCTTCCGGCCCTGGCGGTTTGGAGCGCATCGCGAATGCTGCAGCCGTATCGCCGGCAAGGTGATCAAAATTCTGCGGATCGACGCCGGGTGCCGTGCGCCCCGGCTTGGCGGTCGGTAGTTGAGCGACATTGAGAAGTTCGCCGGACGTGCGAAGATCGGTACTCCCGCCCGCCTGAGCGATCATGGTCACCGCGTCATGTTTGGAAACGATGACCTCGTAAACTTCCTGCATGGACCGGGCTTTGCCGTTGCTGTGGAAGAAAATCGGTTTGTTGGCCCGCGCCTGAGCCGAGAACATCTTGTCCGCGCGCATATCCGGGTTGGCGTTTGTCGCGTCGATCAGGCGGCTTGCACCGTGCGCGCCGAGAAAGTGCGCCATGTAAAGCTCGCCGTCAGTCGGTTCCCGCCCGATCTTTCGTTCCAGGTAAGCGGAATTCTTCTGCGTCAGAGCTCCGGCCATCATCGACGAAATTTCGGGGTCCTTCCGAAGATCGAGGATCTCGCGCTTTACCTGTGGATCGTTGACGTAATACTTTCCGCTCTTCGTTTGCAGGATCTGGTCGGAATACTTCTCAAGCCCGTGTTTTGGCCCCGCCTCCTTCATCGTTTCCAGCCACGTCGATTCGATGAACTGGAACAGTCCGGTCGCACTCGAGGTTCTGGCCTTTGCCGACGGATTGAAAGACGACTCGCGCGCAGCGGTCTTCACCAGGTACTCGAAGGAAGTACCCGTGGAACTACTCGCTGACTGAAACGCTAGCTCGATCCGAGACGCGACCGAGGGTGTGTCAGTCACATGCATGACCTAGTCTCCTCGACGGAACTGATTATGACTTTGTTAACATTCACGCCGAAATGGTTAACAAAGTCTTAACAGTCAACAGCTCCCGTTCATTCTTTGAGAAAACAGCCTTCAAAACGACGCGGCGTAAGCAAATCCCGCAACAGATTTGTACAATTACTCGGGCGCAAGACGCGCTTTGTTTCAACGCGCCAAGGCAACGGCACCCTGCCGGACGTTCGCGCCGCCGGCTTCGGCAAAACGGGAGCAAGCGAGCTCCCTTCCGGACACCGGAGCCCCGATTGTTTCGCTTGTGCCTAGACGTTTGGCCTGACCATCTCGAACACTTCGGTCACGGCTGCATATTCCATGTATCCAAGGCGCGAAAGCGGCTTGAAGCGCGTGACGTCGACCTTCCCGTCAACAAGAATGTCTTCGTCGATATGCACGCCGACAACCTGTCCGAACACGATCCAGTTGTCGGTTTCGACACCATCGAGGTCCTTCAGCTTGAGCGTTTGAAGGTGTTTGCACTCTAGCGCCGTCGCCGCCTTGGCGACTCGCGGCGCTTTCACCAGCCGGGAAGGCGCCATTTCCAGACCGGCCAGCTCAAACTCGCTGGTGCCGCCGGAGACAGGAGCTGAAGATACGTTCATTTCATCCTTCAGGTCCCAGCTTGCCATGTTGCAGACAAACTCGCCCGTCGCGTCGACATTCGCGGCGCTGTCCTTGTAGCCCGAGGATGAAAACATCACGATGGGAGGCCGGTCGCCGACTGCGTTGAAGAAACTGTAGGGCGCAAGATTCGTCCGTCCTTCGCCGTCGAGCGAGGATATCCAGCCGATCGGACGGGGAGACACGATCGCCTTGAAGGGATTGTGCGGCAGGCCGTGATCGTTTTTAGCGGTTTCATAAAACATGTCAGTCGTCTTCGCTCCATTCGCGGACCAGGCCGGCAAGATCGGGACGTGGCCTTTCCACCGGTGCCTGTGTCGGTGTTCCCACATGCACGAAACCGGCAAACTGTTCGTTGTCCCCTGCCCCAAGAAACTTTGTAGCTTCCTCATCGAAACTGTACCACTCGGTCAGCCACTGGGAGGCGAAACCTGCCGCGGCCGCAGCCGTCACCAGGTTCATGCAGACCGCGCCGGCAGACATTTGCTGTTCCCAGATCGGAATCTTGGGATGTTCGGCGGCCATGCTGACCACACCGATCACCAGCGGAGCACGCGTGAAACGGGTGAGTTCCTTCTGCCGCTGGTCGTCGTCGAGCGGCCCCTGCCTCTCCTCGAGTATCGCCGCAAGCCGTACCCCCACCGATTTCCGTTTCGCGTCTCGAAAAAGGATGAATCGCCAAGGAGCAAGCTTGCCGTGATCGGGAACCCGCGATGCAATCGTCAGCAGGTCGTGGATCTGGTCCTCATCCGGACCCGGCTCCGCCATGGTGATCGATGGATGGGAACGCCGCTTGCGCAGAAATTCCAGTACGCCAGGCGCAGGAGGGCTGAAGGTGGACATGGGCTTCGCACTTCTCGATGTTTCGATCGTGTCCCTGCACGTAATTCATTGACCGTAATTGTCAACTTTAGATTCAATGTCTTGAATTTGCCCGATTTTCAGGCCCATCTGAAATGCTTGGATCCGGGCCCGACGTTGGTTCGATGTTTCCGCAACGTTGATCTTCTGGGAGTTACCGACGCATTCGCCGCAGATATGGCCTTCCTTCTGCTTCGAAGCAGGATTGGCACACAGCGGTGTTTCGTTGCGGTCTGAATTGGTATAAAAGTCGAAGGACTGTCACTTTTCACAGTCAACAAGAATAAGAAGTGGGCATGTTGGAAAAAGGTTCGACACCATTTGCCGCCGCGGCGAAGCGTTTGGCGAGACACATCGTTTGCGCAACTTTGATGGTTGTTCCGGTCGCGATTTCCACGAGCACCGTCGTCCCTGCGCAAACCGAAGAGGCTCCGATGCCTCCGAGGGTGAAACCTGACCCGAATGCACCTTCGGCTGCCGGCGACCAGATCATCAACTTGCTGGACCGCGAACCGGAACCGCTTTTTTCAGACGTCGAGTTGCCCTATGCCCCCGCTTCCCGCTCGCTGACGACGGGCATCAGCGACGGTCTCGATCAAGGTGCATTGTATCTGATGGCGAAACTGACGCGGGACAGCAAGCCGCTGGACGACGGCCTGATCTGGCGCATTTATTCCGAGGCAACGAACGCCAGCGGACGGCTGGAACTGGTCGCCACCGCAATGGGGGGTGATGCGGAATTCAGGCTCAATCCCGGTGCTTATCTCGTTCATACCGCCTATGGATTTGCCCAGTCGACCAACCGGGTCATTATTGGCGAGGACGTTCAGTCGAAAATGCTGACGCTGAACGCAGGCGGCATCAAGTTCGGCGCCGCCATGAAGGATGGCGACGGGATTGACGAGACCCAGGTCACTTTCGACGTCTACGGAATGACGTTTGACGAACGCGGCGAACGCAACAAGATCGTCGGTGACATCGCACCCGGTTCGATCGTCCGGCTCAACGCCGACACCTATCACGTGGTCAGCCGCTACGGCGACGTGAATGCAGTAATCCGTGCCGACATCCAGGTGCTTCCGGGCAAGCTGACCGAGGCAACCATTTTGCACAAGGCGGCGGACATCACCTTGAAGCTCGTCAACGAACGCGGAGGTGAAGCGATTGCCAACACCACGTGGTCGGTCCTGAGTGCTGGCGGCCACGTGGTGGTTGAAGCCACGGGAGCATTTCCCGATTTTGTTCTCGCGGCAGGCGAATACGAGGCCTTGGCCCGGAACAACGGCAAAACCTATCTGCACAATTTTGAGGTCGTGCCCGGCCAGGACCGGGAAGTCGAGGTCGTCACGGCCGTCAGCCAACTGGAAACGCAGGAAACGTCCAGCAGCAACTGACGCTGGTCCGGCCGAAAGCGGCCTTCAGCAACTCCATGAAATTGTTGCGCCTTTAGCTCAGCGGCGACGCCCGAGCAGCCCTTTTGCGGACGCCGCGGGGCCCATTTCCAAGACTTTTGTCTGAAGGAAATCCATGATTTCCTTCTGATCCTTGAAGCCGGACAAGGTTTCAAAAGGGATCGCCTGCCCTGCCCTGGCCGTTATGACGGATCCCAGAATTCGGCGGAATTCTCGCACAAGAAGCGACAGGCGCAACGTGAGCGAGTACTTGCTGACCAGGTGAAATAGCCAGGAATTCTGTCCTTCGAAGTAAAGCGGCAACACGGTCGCCTTGGACGAACGGATCATTTTGGCGGTAAATGTCTTCCACGGAAGTTCTTCGGCGCGTCCAAAGGGTTTGGCGGCAGTCGCCACGCCACCGCCGGGAAAGACGATGATGGTGGTGCCTTCTTGCAGCAGACGCAGCGCTTCCTTACGCGTCTGCATGTTTGTCTTCAGAGCCTGCTTGTTTTCCTCAAAATCAACCGGCAGCGAGAACGGTCGCACTTCCGGAACCTTGAGAAGTTCGTTGTTGATCAGGATTTTGAAAGGCCGGTCAAGCTGTTCGGCAAGCGCAAGAATAGCAAGACCATCACCGATGCCATAGGGATGGTTGGCGATCAGGACAAGCGGCCCTTCCGGGAGATCTTTCGGCGGCCATTCGCCATCTTCAACGGCGACATTCAGATTGATCAGACCCAGCAGGTCGCTCCAGATGTAGTCCGAGGTCCCTACCATCTGGTGCTTCCAGACCTCGTAGAGATCAACGAGTTTCCGGCGGCCCGAGATGCCCTCGATGGCGCGTATCGTCCACCGCTTCAAGGGCGGGTGGTCAGGATTGGCGTAGCTGAATTCTGCGTGATCCACGGCAGCCATCATCTAGATCAGGTGTTCAGGTAAATTCGCGACCAAATACCAGAACCAGTGTTTCAGGAATGTGACAGCACATTGCCCTAGCGGAAGGGCAATGTGCAAGCTGTAACTTATCCCCGTATTTTGGTGCTCCGGGGATTATTTCAAGTCCGGTGGCATCGCCTCCGCAACAAACGCTTCGACGGCGTCTTCAAGCCCCATCGAGCGCTGGTCTTTTGACCCCAGACGCCGGACATTGACCGTGCGCTCTTCGGCCTCGCGCATGCCGCAAACGATGATAACCGGAACCTTCGCCAGCGAGTGCTCGCGAACCTTGTAGTTGATCTTCTCGTTCCGGAAGTCGGTCTCGACCTTCAACCCCTTCGATTTCAGAAGGTCTGCCACTTCTTGTCCATAGGTATCGGCCTCGGACGTGATGGTCGCAACGACGATCTGCAAGGGCGCAAACCAGAGCGGGAAGTGTCCGGCATAGTTCTCGATCAGAATGCCGAGGAAACGCTCCATGGAACCGCAGATCGCGCGGTGTACCATGACCGGCGTTTTCTTTTCGCCGTTGCTGTCGACGTAAAAAGCACCGAAGCGTTCCGGCAGAGCAAAGTCGACCTGCGTCGTTCCACACTGCCACTCGCGGCCGATCGCGTCGCGAAGCGTATATTCGAATTTGGGACCGTAGAACGCCCCCTCGCCTGGCAGAATGTCGGTTTTGACCTGGCCTTCCGACTGAGCTTCGATCTTCTTCAGAACATCCGAGAGGACGGCTTCGGCATGGTCCCACATCTCGTCGGTCCCCACGCGCTTTTCAGGGCGCGTAGAAAGTTTGACAACGACTTCCTCAAATCCGAAATCCTTGTAGACCGACAGGATCAGGTCATTGATCTTCAGGCACTCTTCCTCAAGCTGCTCCTCGGTGCAGAAGACATGCGCGTCGTCCTGCGTAAAGCCGCGCACACGCATCAAGCCGTGGAGCGCACCTGACGGTTCGTAACGGTGAACAACGCCGAATTCCGCAAGCCGCATCGGCAAATCGCGGTAGCTTTTCAACCCGTGCTTGAAGATCTGCACGTGCCCGGGACAATTCATCGGCTTCAGCGCAAACACGCGGTCGTCCTCTGCCTCCGGATCCGCACATTGCACGGAGAACATGTTCTCCTTGTACCAGGTCCAGTGACCGGAGGTCTCCCACAAGGACGTATGCAGCACCTGCGGTGCGTTCACCTCCTTGTAGTCGTCCTTCAGAACGCGCCGCTTGTAGGCAATCAGGCTCTGGAACATGTCCCAGCCTTTCGGATGCCAGAACACGACGCCGGGCCCTTCTTCCTGAAAATGGAAGAGATCCATTTCCCGCCCGAGTTTGCGATGGTCGCGCTTTTCGGCTTCCTCCAGCATGCGAAGGTAGCCCTTGAGCTCCTTCTCGCTGTGCCACGCGGTCGCGTAGATGCGGCTCAGCATTTCGTTGTTGGAATCGCCGCGCCAATAGGCACCGGCAACCTTCATGAGCTTGAACGCATCGCCGATCTGACGGGTCGAAACCATATGCGGACCGCGGCAAAGGTCCAGCCACTGACCCTGCTTGTAGATCCTTAATTCCTGATCTTCGGGAATCGCGTCGACAAGCTCGACCTTGTACTGTTCGCCTTTCGCCGCGAAATAGGTCTTGGCTTCCTCACGCGACCAGAGTTCCTTGGTGAATTGCGCACCGCGCGAAATGATCTCGCGCATTTTCTTTTCGATGACCGGCAGGTCATCGGGATGAAACGGCCAGTCGTCACCGGTGTCGGGATGTACGCGTTTGAAATCGTAGTAGAACCCATTCTCAATGACAGGGCCGATCGTGACCTGTGTTCCCGGCCAGAGCTCCTGAACCGCTTCTGCCATCACGTGAGCAGCGTCGTGCCGGATCAGTTCCAGGGCACGCGGATCGTCGCGCGTGACAATCTCAATGCTGTGATTGGCAGAAATGGCATCGCTGAGATCCCTCAGTTCGCCATCAAGCGTCATCGCGACGGCTTTCTTCGCCAGCGATTTGGAAATGCCCTCTGCGACGGCGAGGCCGGTGGTGCCTGCTTCGTAGTCGCGCACGGAATTGTCGGGAAAGGTCAGTTGGATCATGTCGCGTCTCCTGCTCACTCCTGCAGACCATGCAGGTAAGCTGTTTGATGAATTTGGACGGCCTGCTGATAGGGTATTCTTCGGAAAACGGCAACCCTTTCCGACAGTTTGGCCCGAGTCGCGAGGCGCAGATCCCTGGGACACGATTGTCTTAGCCCGTGACAAGCGGCGGTGGACGGCGGCGGATCGGCTGGGATTTCACGATCGAGGTGCTCGTCTCCGCCTTGTCGGCAATAACGTCGAGAATATCATCCAGCTGTTCGATCGACGGCACTGCCAGGCGCGCAATGAAGCAATCATCGCCGGTGACCTTGTCGCACTCGCAGAACTCCGGGATCTCCTGGATCAGTTGCCGGACAATATGCAGTTTCCCCGGAAGCGGACGAATGCGGACGATCGCCTGCAGGCTGTAGCCGAGGGCTTTCGGATCGATCTCTGCAGTAAATCCGCGGATGACACCGCGTTCCTGCAGCCGTCTGATCCGCTCCGACACACCGGGCGACGACAGGCCGGCTTGCGCCGCCAGGTCCTTGAGCGACATGCGTCCGTCCCGGATCAGTGCTTCTACAATTTTTGCATCCGCATCGTCCAACTTCATAATATCACCTTAGATTGCCCATGCACTTTAGATAACAAACTCATTACAGAAAATCACCTAATTCATCGTATGGATACGCTCCCTTCCATTCGTCATCCTCGATCAGGTTTGAACACCAAGCGGGGAAGCCATGGACAAGACACTTCGCGGCGCGGCCGAGATGAGCGCTGCAATGACCATTCTCGGCACGATCGGTCTCTTCGTTGTTGTCTCTGGACAGGCGGCCATTGACGTCGTTTTCTGGAGATGTGCCTTTGGTGCCGTCGCCCTGTTGCTGATCTGTGCGCTGCAGGGGATGATGCGTGGGCAGATCACTTTGCGCCAGATCGCCGTGGCCACCATTGGCGGTGTCGCCATCGTCGTGAACTGGGCCATGCTGTTCAGTGCGTATAACCATGCCTCGATCGGCGTTGCGACTGCTGTCTACAACACGCAGCCCTTCATACTTGTCGGCTTTGGCGCGTTGTTTCTGGGAGAACGACTATCGGCGGCCAAACTGTCGTGGCTCGCGCTTGCGTTCTCCGGAGTCGTGCTCATCGTGCAGGCAAAACCCGAAAGTGCCGGCTCTGACGGAACGGCCTATGCGTTCGGGATCGCACTCGCTCTCGGCGCCGCTTTTTTCTGGGCCATCGCCGCGCTCCTGACCAAGAAACTGACCGGTACGCCACCGCATCTGATCGCGCTGATACAGGTCTGTGTCGGCGTGTTGATGCTGGCGCCGTTTGCAAGCTGGAGATCGCTTCCCGATAGCGGCGTTGCCTGGGGCGCATTGATTACCCTCGGTGGTGTTCACACCGGCCTGATGTACATACTCATGTACGGTGCCGTTCAGAAGCTCCCGACCTATCTGCAAGGCGCATTTTCATTCATCTACCCGGTTGTCGCGATCCTCATCGATTACGCTGCCTTCGGACAGGCCTTGCACGTATCGCAGTTCATTGGAGCAGCGGGGCGATCCTTCTTGCTGCCGCAGGTCTCACATTCGGCTGGAAGACTTTCACGCGAAAGGTGGTCTCGGACGCCGCATCATGAGGCAGCGGCCCTTTTCTTCGCCGCCTTGACGATCGATGCATCGCGTGCGGTCTTGGCCACGGCCTCAACCCCGCCGCGGGTCTCCTGGATCATGGCAAGGGTTTCCTCGCCGTCCTTTTCGATCTCTTTGATGGCAATGTCCGAATAGCTGCGCCGGTCCGGTGATGCCTTGACCTTTCGATAGATCTTGTAGACCCGCCAAGTTGCCGAGACATAGGCCCAGTGCTTGGCGGCGATCTCCCAAAGATAACGCGGGTAGAAAGTGAGCGCGCTTTCCACCGGCAAACCACTGCGCCGGTCCGTGCGGAACTTCAGGCGGAAATAGCCGCCCTCCAGCGGATGGACGCCTTCGCACTGGACCATCAGCTTGAACCACATCATGAGAAACAGCTTGTTGCCCGGCCTGCCCTTCCGATGCGCGGCGGCGCGTTTCAGGACGGTCTCGATATGCGCATCGGAATAGTAGCTTGCCCAGGCTTCCTGATAGGCTTCTTCCCATTCCGCATCCGTCATTTTCGGATGGTGGGAAACCCGGTGGTTGAGATCGTACCTGTTCAGGTCCGGATCCATCCAGGTTCCCTTGGACAAAAGCACCTTGTGATCTTCGGATCCGGGAAGCGGTGTCAGGTAAAAGAATTCCAGAAGATCAAGCGGGAGTTCGTTCTTGATGATCTCGACATCACGCAGAACAGCTTCTTTCGTGTCACCGGGAAAGCCGATGATGTAGCCGGCATATGTCGTCGCCCCATGCGCCCGCCACTTTTGCAGCATCTCACGGTACTCGGTGATCTTGTTCTGGCGTTTTTTCGCCGCCAGCAGATTGTCCGGATTGATATTCTCCAGGCCGATAAAGACGCGGTTAACCCCTGCCCGCGTTGCTTTTTCGATGAAATTCTCGATCCGGTGACAGAGCGTATCCACCTGGATGATAAACTTGATGTCGAATTTTTCCTCTTCGCGCAGAGAAATCAGTCTGTCGAACAGCGGTTCCCATTCCCGGTTCCGGGCGAAATTGTCGTCGGTGATGAAAAACCGGTTGATGCCCTGCGCGTAGTTGTCCCGGATGATCTGCTCAAGGTCGTCGGCGGATCTGAAACGGCTCTTGCGCCCCTGCACATTTATGATCGTGCAGAAGGAACACTGGAACGGACATCCGCGACCGAGATCAAAGCTGGAATGCGATCCCGCCGTGAACTGGATATGCTTTGACGGCAGGATGGGCGTCGGCTCGCCTTCGAGCGACGGCAGATCGGCCATGAAATTGTACAAGGGTTTCAGATCGTCGTTCCAGGCATCCCGAAACACCTGGTCCAGCCGGCGGTCCTCGGCCTCTCCGGCAAAAAAGCTGACCCCTTCGACCTGCAGCTCAACCATTTCCGGCGGCATCTCGTCGAGCATGGAAATGCACCCGGAGACGTGAAAGCCGCCAATCGCCGTCTGCAGCCCCTCTGCCATGAACCTGCGCGCAAGATCCGTGGCGCGCGGAAACTGGTTGGACTGGACACCGACGAGCGCGATCATGGCTTTGCCGCCTCTGCGGCGGATGTCGCGGGCCATCTTTTCCGGCCGGACGCGTTTGTTCGTTTCGTCATAGGTATGAAGGTGGATGCGCACGCCTTCGCCAAGTGCATTGCGGTCGACTGCGGCCTCCGCAAGACCGTTAAGACTGGCAAGCGTGTTGGAGGGTATGGCGGATCTCAGCCACTGGATCGGATAGCCGTCATCATCGTAGTGGGTCGGCTTGATCATAACGAAATGGAAGTCGCGCACGTCCACATCCCCTCATCTGCCCTACAGCTGACAAGGAAGCGTTGCATTCACATTACCCTAGGTCAATGCCTTAGTGGGTAGCGGCACCGGCAAAAAGCTAGTCTTCCCCATCAAGTCGGAACTCCTTCGCGATGTGCCGTCCCGTCCACTGTCCGTAGCGCCAGGGTGCGTACCAGCGGGCATTTTCGGGAAGCGCATCGGGGATCGGATCGAAACCAGACGCGCCCCAGGGATTGCATCTGAGAATACGCGACAGGCCGATCCAGCCTCCCGCCCAGAAGCCGTATCGCCGGATTGCGGTCTCCGTATATTCGGAACAGGTCGGCGCGTATCTGCAGCCGCGCCCCATGAACAGCGACAGCGAATGCCGGTAAATCCAGATGAGGCCAATCGCCGCACGGCCGGCGGGCGACAGCGCTTTATCCTGTTCGCTCTGGCAACCGGGGTTCAGACACATGGCATTGCGGTTCTGGGTGTAACGAGGAGCTAGTGCGGTGAATTTGAAGTTCGCAACATTGCTTCTGCGGTCTCCGAAGCGAACTTCAAATTTGAAAACCGCACTAGGCTGGCACCCCGTCCTCTTTGGCCCTGGCTTCGATCTGGTCGAGCGCATCGACCACGGCATCAAACGTCAGCAATGTCGATGCATGGCGCGCCTTGTACTCGCGCACCGGCTCCAGAAACTTCAGGTCTTCAAAACGCCCGCTCGGCGGCTTGCCGCCCTCCTTGAGCATCGCACGCATGGTTTTTTGAACGCCACGCAGCTCTTCGGCAGACGCTCCGACCACGTTCTGGGCCATGATTGAGGACGATGCCTGCCCGAGCGCACATGCTTTGACGTCATGGGCGAAGTCCGTCACAACACCATCTTTCACACAAACGTCAACGAGCACCGTGGACCCACAGAGCTTGGAATGCGCCTTTGCCGTTGCGTCAGGTTGCTCGAGGCGCCCGACCTTCGGGATGTTTCCGGCGAATTCAAGGATCTTCGCATTGTAGATGTCGTCAAGCATGCTCGCCTCTTCGTGAAAGCCTGTGATGCGCGACACATTGATGGCGCTTTGCTTTCTTATATATAGATCAGACGCCACGGCAAATATCGCAAGGGGCAGAGTGGTCGCAGTTGGTAATAATGAGCGTGGCAGGTACGCTCAATGCTGGCTAAACCCGCTCAGAAACTGAGCGTTCGCTTTTTGTGTGGAGTATGATAAAGGTCCCCGGCGATCAGGCCAGGACTTCATGATCTGTGCAAGAACGGGCGCCGTATGACGAGTGACAAGGGTAAATTTGCGAGGATCCCGATGGACGCAGTCCTCAAGCCGGTTCAAAAAAGATTTGAGAGAAAGTCGCCTGAACAATTGCTCAGGCCGAGCCGCGAAGAAGCCGAAGCCGCAGTGCGGACCATACTGGCCTGGACCGGCGACGATCCGGACCGCGAAGGTCTGCTGGACACGCCCAAGCGTGTGGTGAAAGCGATCAGCCAGCTTTACGGCGGCTATTTTGAAGACCCCGCCGAGCACCTTGAAAGAACCTTCGAAGATGTCGGCGGTTATCAGGATATCGTGCTGGTGCGTGGTATCCCGTTCCATTCCCATTGCGAGCACCACATGCTGCCTTTCATCGGAGAGGCGCATATCGCGTACTATCCTGCGGAAGGTGTGGTCGGCCTGTCCAAACTGGCGCGTGTTGTCGACATCTACGCCAAACGGCTGCAGACGCAGGAGAACTTGACGGCGCAGGTCGCATCCGTCATTGACGACACGCTGGCACCGCGCGGACTCGCGGTCATGATTGAAGCAGAGCATCAATGCATGACCATGCGCGGCGTTCAGAAACCGGGGGTCTCCACGATCACCACCCAGTTTACCGGTGTGTTCCAGGATGATCCGGCCGAACAGGCCAAATTCATGTCGATGGTACGCGGCAAGGGCTAGAGACCTGGAAAGCCCTTGCGTCTTCAATTCAGGCAAGGGCTTCCTTTCATGTGCAACACCAGCTTCAGCGCACGCGGCGACAAGGAAACGATCGAAAGCGGTGATTTCCTCATGCCGAAATATGACCGTGACGGCTTGATCGTCGCGGTCGTGACCGATGTTGCATCCGGCGACGTTCTGATGGTCGGCTACATGAACGAAGAAGCCCTGAAACGCACCATCGAAACGGGTGAAGCCTGGTACTGGAGCCGGTCGCGGCAAGGCTTCTGGAAAAAGGGGGAAACGTCCGGCCAGGTGCAGACGGTGCACGAAATCCTCACCGACTGCGATCAGGACGCGCTTGTGCTCAAGGTGAGCGTTGCCGGAAACGGTGCAACCTGCCACGTGGGCTACCGCTCCTGTTTTTTTCGGAAAATCATGACACCGGCAGATGGGACCGTTGGACTTGAACGGGTCGAATCCGAAAAGGTTTACGACCCGTCGGAGGTTTACGGAAAAGGCTAGACGTTGGTTTCACCCCGTTCCAGCGGGTAGAATTCTTCGCCAGAAAACAAATTTAGGTCATATATTTCAATATATTATAATAGTTTCGAAAGTAACGCACTAGTTGCATACGTATTTAAACTTATACCCGACGCAAGGTTCGTCAGCCTAAGCTCTTCCGAACAATAAGAAGAATTCAAAACTCTTGTTTTCTGTCCATACTTAGGGAGAGGCTATGGCAGAAGAGTGTGAACACGCGCGGCTGCACGTCCCCATTCAGGTCACTAGTCGTGTTTCCACCGAAATACTCGTGATTTCAAAGGCTTTGCCGGCCTCTGGCGCACGGAACGTCCGATGCATGGGGTTCAGGCCTTATGCGGCGCCGGGCTGATCTTATGCCGGAGAGAACCGACATCTCAGTCAGCCGGCGCGCCTTTTTGAAGCTGGACACGCGCGCGGAACCTGAGACCTTGCGGCCTCCGGGAACAAACGCCGCGCTGCTATCCGAATACTGCAAGGGCTGCGGTGCCTGCGTGGAAGCCTGCCCGGAGCAGATCATCGTTGCGGGCACCGGAAATTTTCCTGTTCTGGATTTTACAAAGGGTGCGTGCACATTCTGCGGCGCATGCGTTGATGCCTGCCCGTCCGGCGCGTTTTCACGGGACGTCTATTCGCAATGGTCGCTCAAAGCCGTGATAACAGACACGTGCCTGTCCCTGCAGGGCATTTCCTGCCGTGCCTGCGAAGACGCGTGCGAACCGGCAGCGATACGCTTCCGTCTGGCGATTGGTGGAAAATCCGAACCGTTGATTGACCCGCATCAATGCACAGGCTGCGGTGCCTGTGCATACCACTGTCCTGCCGCTGCGGTGACATTCAAAAGAACCGAGCCAAACAAGGAAGAGGACCCGGCATGAATATCTGCGGCTGTCTCGTACATGCGACCGTTCAATCGCTGCCTGGAATTCGAGACCGGATCGAGGCGATGGACGGTGTCGAAATCCACGCCTCCGACAACGACGGACGCCTCGTGGTCGTCGTCGAAGACACGGAAAGCAACACGGCCTCTGAACTGATCATGCAGTTGCATCAGATCCCCGGCGTTTTGTCCGTCACTCTCACCTATCACCATTTCGAAGATCTCGCGGCCCCCCGGGCCGCGTCTCTGCCAGCCAAATCCAGCCAAGTCGGAGACCGGACCAATGACAATCTCTGAAACCCGCAGGACATTCCTGAAAGCGACCGCAGCGGCCGCGACGGCTTCGGCAGCCGGCATTTCAATCGGCAACGGCCCGGCCCAGGCCCAGTTCCAGACAACCGGAATCCGCTGGGACAAGGCAGCCTGCCGTTTCTGCGGAACGGGCTGTTCCGTGCTCGTGGGCACCAAGGACGGCCGCGTGGTCGCAACCCAGGGCGATCCTGATGCACCGGTAAACCGCGGGCTCAACTGCATCAAGGGCTATTTCCTGTCCAAGATCATGTATGGCGAAGACCGGCTAACCCAGCCTTTGCTGCGCAAGTCCAACGGTGTCTACGACAAAAACGGCGAGTTCGAACCGGTCAGCTGGGACGAAGCCTTTGACGTCATGGCGGAAAAATGGAAGGAAGCGCTCAAGAAGAAGGGGCCGACCAGCGTCGGCATGTTCGGCTCCGGCCAATGGACCGTTTGGGAGGGATATGCCGCCGCGAAACTGATGAAGGCCGGTTTCCGCTCCAACAACATCGACCCCAACGCCCGTCACTGCATGGCGTCAGCCGTTGTCGGCTTCATGCGGAGCTTCGGCATCGACGAGCCCATGGGCTGCTACGACGATTTTGAACACGCGGACACGTTCGTTCTCTGGGGTTCGAACATGGCGGAGATGCACCCCATTCTCTGGTCCCGCCTCACCGACACGCGCCTCACCAAACCCGGTGCCCAGGTGCACGTCCTGTCGACTTTCGAGCATCGCTCGTTCGAGCTTGCGGACAACGGCATCATCTTCAAGCCTCAGACGGACCTGGCGATCCTGAACTATATCGCCAACCACATCATCTCGACCGGACGCGTCAACGAAGACTTCGTGTCAAAGCATGTCAACATTGCAAAGACGGCGACGGATATCGGTTACGGCCTGCGTCCCGACAACCCGCTCCAGGAAGCTGCCGCGAACCCGGACTCCGGTGCAATGGAGGCCATCAGCTTCGACGAATATGCCGCTTCGGTGGCCGAATACACGTTGGACAAGGTTTCAGAACTTTCAGGAGTTCCGGCAGAACAGCTCGAATTCCTGGCAGAGCAGTATGCCGACCCGTCACGCAAGGTCATGAGCCTCTGGACAATGGGGTTCAACCAGCACACACGTGGGTCCTGGGTCAATTCATTGTGCTACAACGTCCATCTTCTGACAGGAAAGATTTCCGAGCCGGGCAACTCCCCCTTCTCGCTGACCGGCCAGCCATCCGCTTGCGGTACGGCACGAGAGGTCGGCACCTTTGCTCACCGGCTGCCGGCCGACATGGTCGTCAACAATGACGAACACCGGAAAATTTGCGAAGAGGCCTGGAAAATACCGGAAGGAACGATCCCGCCGAAGCCCGGTTTCCATGCAGTATTGCAGCACCGCAAGCTGAAGGACGGTGACCTCAACGCGTATTGGGTCCAGTGCAACAACAACATGCAGGCGGCACCCAATCTCAACGAGGAGGGCTATCCCGGCTACCGGAACCCGGAGAACTTCATCACCGTATCGGACCCCTACCCGACGGTGACGGCGGTGTCCGCCGACCTGATCCTGCCGACGGCCATGTGGGTCGAAAAGGAAGGAGCCTACGGTAATGCCGAACGCCGGACCCAGTTCTGGCGCCAGCAGGTTCATGCACCGGGAGAAGCGAAGTCCGACCTTTGGCAACTGATGGAATTCTCCAAGCGCTTCACGGTCGAGGAAGTTTGGGGCGAGGAACTCCTTGCCAAGATGCCCGAGCATCGCGGCAAGACCATGTATGACGTTCTTTATGCCAACGGTCAGGTCGACAAGTTTCCACTGAGCGAAACCGCCGAAGGGTTCGACAACGACGATGCCGAGCATTTCGGTTTCTACGTTCAAAAGGGTCTGTTTGAAGAATATGCCGGGTTTGGCCGCGGACACGCCCATGACCTTGCACCGTTCGAGACCTATCACAAGGCCCGCGGTCTGCGTTGGCCGGTGGTCGACGGCAAGGAAACGCTTTATCGGTTCCGCGAAGGCTACGATCCCTACGTGCCGGAGGGCGAAAACGTCCGCTTTTACGGATACAAGGACGGCAAGGCCAAGATCATCTTCGCGCCCTACGAAGACCCGCCGGAAGTACCCGATGAGAACTTCGATCTTTGGCTGTGTACGGGCCGCGTCCTGGAACACTGGCATTCAGGGTCGATGACCCGGCGCGTGCCGGAGCTGCACCGGGCTTTCCCGCTCGCCGTGGTGTTCATGCATCCTTCGGACGCCGAAGCTCGCGGACTGCGCAACGGCCAGGAAATCCTGATCTCCACCCGCCGCGGTGAAGTTCGCAGCAAGCTGGCGACCCGTGGGCGCAACAAGGTCCCTCAGGGTCTTGTGTTCATGCCGTGGTTCGACGAGGGGCAGCTCACCAACAAGCTGACACTGGATGCCACCTGTCCGCTGTCGAAGGAAACCGACTTCAAGAAATGCGCCTGCAAGGTGGAGCGCGTCTAGGCGCCTTCACCGGACCGGATACCTGCCATGGCAACGCCACAGCTTACACAGTCCCGCCGCCGCTTTCTGACCGACACCGCTCGGATGGCTGGCGGCTGTGCTGTTGCCGGTCTTGGCCTGGCTTATGTGGCCCGCGATGCGAGGGCTCTGCCCGCCGACGCTCTGCGTCCTCCGGGCGCTCTTGCCGAAGATGACTTTCTGGGCGCCTGCATAAGGTGCGGCCTGTGCGTTCGGGACTGCCCGTTCGATACATTGAAACTGGCAGAACTCGGCGCCGACGGTCCGGCAACGGGGACACCCTATTTCACGGCGCGATCCGTGCCGTGCGAGATGTGCGACGACATTCCCTGTGTTGCCGCCTGCCCGACCGGTGCACTGGACCCTGCTCTCGATCACATTGACGATGCCCGCATGGGAACGGCCGTTCTGGTTGATCAGGAGAATTGCCTGAATTTCCACGGCCTCCGCTGCGATGTCTGTTACCGGGTCTGTCCCGCGATCGACGCGGCAATCACGCTGAAGGCTTCGCACGACGAGCGCTCGGGCCACCACGCGATTTTCGCCCCGACCGTGGACGCCGATCACTGCACCGGGTGCGGACTTTGCGAAAAAAGCTGCGTCCTGCCGGAAGCCGCGATCAAGGTCTTACCCGTGCGACTGGCTCGTGGAGAAGCAGCGGACCATTACCGGCGCGGCTGGGAAGAGAAGGAAAAGAACGGCGCTCCTCTTGTCGACGGGCTGATCGACCTGCCCGACCGCCTCCCCGGCCCCGGCACAGACAATCTCGCAGCTCCCGGCGGGTTCGAACCGGCCTACAAGTTACCGGGAGGTGCGCAATGAGCATGCAGACGCAATTGCCTGTCGGGTACGAGGCGATTGAAGCGAAGGGCCGGATCGGTTCCAGACGCTATCTTCTGCTGCGGCGGGCAAGCCAGCTGTTCTTCCTTGCGGTCTTTCTGACGGGTCCTTTGTTCGGCTTCTGGATTGCGAAAGGCACCCTCGCCGGATCCTTGACATTCGACATTCTTCCGCTGACCGATCCCCTGGTGGTGCTGCAAAGCGTGACGGCGGGGCACTGGCTGACGGCAACCGCCCTGACCGGCGCGCTGATCGTTTTGGCCGCTTACGCGCTCGTCGGCGGAAGGGCCTACTGTTCCTGGGTCTGCCCCATCAATCCGGTCACGGATGCTGCCCACTGGATGCACCGGCGCCTCGGCCTGCCAAAGGGCTGGCAACCCAAGCGATCTACGCGCTACTGGCTGTTGGGCGCCATCCTCATGGCTTCCTTTGCGACCGGGACGATCGCATGGGAAATCATAAACCCGGTCACGATGGTCCACAGGGGCCTTGTCTTCGGTCTGTCTGCAGCATGGCTGGTGGTCGCGGCCATCTTTCTTTTCGATCTCTTCGTATCGCGGCGCGGCTGGTGCGGTCACCTTTGCCCGGTCGGAGCCTTTTACGGCCTGATCGGCAGGACGGCGTTGTTGCGTGTGAGCGCGCAGAACAGGGCGGCCTGCGATGATTGCATGGATTGTTATGCGGTCTGTCCGGAAAACCAGGTGATTTCCCCCGCTCTCAAGGGATCGCCCGGGTCATCTCCAGTCATTCTCGCAGGTGACTGCACCAATTGCGGCGCCTGCATCGATGTCTGCGCCGAGGACGTCTTCAAATTCACCCACCGGTTCGACAATGGGATTGCCGAACCCACAACTCAATTCGCGCCCCAACAATGCGCTGCAAGTTTGATGCACAAGGAGTGATCTCGATGAAAAAGCCGGTACTCGCGGGCATCGCCGCTCTCGCCTTACTCACAGGCATTGGCGGGCTTGCCATCGCCCAGCAGCTGGACGTCAAGGCCATGCGCTCAGACCCGGTCGACGAGCTCAACAGGCTGGGGCCGGACTTCAAATGGGAGGGCAAGGAAGGACGCATGCAGCGGAACTACCGCCAGCAGCCGCCGCTCATCCCGCACTCGATCGCCCAGTACCAGATCGATATCCGCACCAATCAGTGCCTGTCCTGCCACGACTGGACAAAGGCCGGCGAACGCAGCGCACCAACGCTTTCGATGACGCACTATCTGGACCGGGACGGCAACGAACTCGATCATATCGCCGGGACACGCTATTTCTGCAATCAGTGCCATGTCCCGCAGGCGGACGTGCCCGCACTGGTCGACAACGAATTCGAGCCCTCTTCTCCCATTCAAACCCGCTAATGCGCTCAATCGCGACAAGGAGCCTTCAACATGGCTGAAAACTCCGAAAACGAGAAGCCGGGCAACCCGATCCGCCGAGCCTGGAACTGGTTCTGGACGCCGACCAAGGTTTTGAGCGCAGGCTTCGTGCTGATTGCAGGGTTTCTGGGCGGCATCATGTTTTGGGGCGGCTTTCACTGGACACTGGAACTCACCAACACCGAGGAATTCTGTACCAGCTGCCACAGCATGGAAACCAATCTCGCCGAGTACCGCACGACCATTCATTACAGCAATCACTCGGGCGTGCGGGCGATCTGCTCGGACTGTCATGTCCCTCATGAATGGCAGCACAAGCTCAAGGCCAAGATCATGGCCGTGAAGGACGTCTATCACGAGGTCGTCGGGACCATCAGCACGCCTCAGAAATATGAGGAGCACAGGGCTGCGATGGCTGCGGTGGTCTGGCGCAAGATGAAGCTCTCCGACAGCCGCGAGTGCCGGAATTGCCATAACTTCAAGTATATGGATTTCACGGTACAGGAAACGCGGGCGGCCTCCGAGCATCAGCGCGCGATCGACAACAACATGACGTGCATCGACTGTCATCAGGGCATAGCCCACGATCTAGCGCCCGGATACCAGGAGCACTACCGCGAAGTGATCGAGGAACTCCAGGCGAGCAACGCCATACCGGCCGAACCTGGCAAAAGCGTCGCTGCGATGCGGTCCTATGTCTCCGAATTGGCTGAAAAGTAAAGCACACGATGTCCGGGGCCTCAGGTCCCCGGGCGCAATGATGCCCCAGCAAGGAAAAAGGCGATCACATGCTCGGAATTCTCGATCTACTTGGAACCATCGGCGGAAACGTTCTGAGCCTGCCCGGTATCCTTGGCCTGGCACTTGGCATGATGACCAGAAACTGGATCCTGGCCGGGATCATGGGCGCCATCGTCGGGGTTGCTGAAACGTTCATCTTCGCGGGCTTCAACATGGCGGAGGTGCATATGTTCGATCTCTCCATCGCCGTCATCGTTGGCGTGCTGGCCGCAAGTGTAGGCTGCGTGATCCGTCACAAGGGGGCAACTGTCTGACCAGGGCGCGGCTCAAAGACGCGCCCCCTGAAGCGACTCCAGACAGACGTACCACTGGCAAAAAGTCATGCCGCACGCAGGAAAACCACTCAGTCGGCATCCGTCTGGGCAGGAAACTGCAGGATACCAATTGCTTTCAAAATACATTGCGGCGGCCGTGCCGCACAGGCCTGCTTTGGCTGCTGTTGCATCAAGCCATTGAGATGTAGTTGCGCATCTGCTCGGCTTCGAGCTCGACCTGTGCGATCTTGTGCTTGACGACATCTCCAATGGAAATCACACCGGCAAGTTTCCCATCCTTGACAACAGGCATGTGACGGAAGCGGCCCTGAGTCATGCGCGCCATGACCTCATTGACGCTGTTGTCCTCGCTGCAGGTCACGACTTCCTTCGTCATGACGCTGGATACCGGCAGGTTGAGAGACGAGGTGCCCTGGGTTCCGATGGCTCTGACGACGTCACGCTCGGAGACAATTCCCTCTATGCGCTTGTCGCCGGAACACACCACGACGGCGCCGATCTTGTTCTTTGCCAGGGTCTCGCAGATATCGCTCAGCGGTGTGTCTGCATTTGCGGTAATTGTATCGTGGCCTTTACCACTCAGGATCGCGGCGACGGTCATTGTTGAACACCTCCCATGACAAAACGACCCGAAACAGTCGGATCACTCGCATCATGGCAAAAAAATGAGGTCACGCAAACCTATATCGCAGCGGTAATTCGTCCGCGGGATCAGGCCGATCTGCGCGGCACGGGATCAAGTAAAGGAAACAGGGCGAGCCCTGCCACGAAGCCCCCGATATGGGCTTGCCACGCAACGCTCGCCGGCTCTCCGGCAACGGGACCGCTCAGCAGTCCGAAGAAGATGTTGAGCCCGAACCAAACCGCAACGAACACCAGAACCTGCTGATTTTTGAAACACTCGGCCAACGGTTGCGCGGGCACAAAATAGGCACGCGGGTCGGAACGCCTGAAAGCCCCGAGCGGCCCGCCGAGCTCGAAAACAAAACGAAGAGCCGCTGCCATCTGGCCGGAAATCGCTGCAGAAGCCCCGATCATGGGAACCGGTTCGCCCCAATGTGTTGCCAGATGCGCGAAGGCACCCCCGACGGAACACAAGGCGGAAAAGAGAAGGAACCGACCGGTGCCGAACCGTCTCGCCACCGCGCTGCCGAAGATCGCCATCCATAGAAGGTTGAAAATAATGTGGGTAGCACCGCCATGAAGAAGCGAATAGGTCACGGTTGCCCAAAGACTGGCGGCCATGTCGATAACCGACAAGTTGGCAAAGAATGCATACTTGATCGGCCAGAACGCAAACAGGGCGAGAACAAGGTTGTCCCACGCGACAGGCAGCAGGAAAACCCTGACAAGGTGGATCGCGATCAGGATCCCGCTGAGCCAGACGATAATGTCCGGCAGATTGAGCGCAGGTGGCCCACTGGGGGTTTTGCGGGACTGCTCCCGCTCTGCTTGCTCACGACGGTTGCGCTCTTCGTCGAATTTGTAAACGTTCATGGACTACCGGCCTCTTCCCTCTTCCTTCTAAGGGACATCCTCGACAAAACAAGGGGTCGCCAGCATCGCAGGCACGGGTTTCGGTAAATTTAATGAATTATCTTCCGCTTTCATTGCGAAGAAAATGAAAAGTCGGCGGAAGCCGGCATATGTTGCCGGCTTCCGCCGTCGGGCGCGTCCCCACGCGTCCCATTTAAAAATCGTTTTGCTTCGCGTCTTTTTCAGACCGCTTCCGGACAGGCTGTCACGCCGCAGTAAAAAATCGGCACCTTTGTCCGTCGCCAACCCATGTCGTGCCATCGGCACCAGTATGAATAGAACGTAAACGTGCCACCGCTCCGCACCGCAGACAAGCGCTACCCTGATTTAACCTTAACCGCTCCGGCCAAACGAAATTTCCAAAGCGGTCAATCACTTGGCACGCCCCCTGCTCTGTATTCGCCAAACAAAAACAAAACAGGTCAAACGCCCCATTTTGAAACAGAACCTGTCTTGAGACGGAACATGGGGTGTCAGAAGGTAACAAGGCGAAGCAAGATGAAACATGGCGTGACACAGACACTTTATTCATATTGGGACAACCTGCGCGGTACACGCCCCGCTCCGAACCGCAGCGAAGTTGATCCGGGTGAAATCAGGGCACTGCTGGGCGATACGTTCATTCTGGAAACAAAAGGCGCGCAGGATGTGCGCTATCGCCTCGCGGGCACTCGTCTTTGTTCAGCGCATTGCCGCGAACTCAAGGGCCGCAATTTCCTGCGCGGCTGGAGCACGAAAGACAGGGAAGCGCTCGAAAGCCTTGTCGCTGCAATCACGGAGGACGCGGCTGCCGCTGTCATCGGTGTGAGCGGACACACGGAAAGAAATCAGGAACTGCACATGGAAATGCTGCTGCTGCCGCTTAATGTTCCAGGTGAAGGCAGGATTCGCATCCTGGGCAGTTGCACCCCGATGGACAAGCCGTACTGGATCGGGCTGCTTCCCATTTTGAACCAGTCAATCAACAGCCTCAGACTTGTCTGGCCGGACGAACGGCCGTTCTTCGCGGAGCCCTCGAATTCCGTGAATCCGATCCTGCCGCGCTTCACGGCCGAGGGCATGAACATGCCCGCAGCACCTCTCCCGCAGGGTGCTGAACGGCAGGTAGGTCACCTGACGGTTTACAGCGGCGGAAAGTCCTGACGCTCGAAACAGCCATTCACCCCCCCGTCGTCTTGCCTGATCTCCGGAAACCCGCCCACTGGCGGGTTTTCCATCTAATGCATCCCGTCGCAGTGTAAGGCACCCCGAAAAGAGTAGCGTCAAAGACAATCACAATCTTGACGTGTTTCCGCCCTTCCCGTGCCGGATTGGGTTGTCAGAATTTTTTTCTCGATGAAACGCTCTCAAATGCGCACATTCTTACACATCGTTAACCCCATCTGCCTAAAGTGGTGAAGAGACGTTTGGAGATTCTAGTCTCGGTCAAAGGTGGGGCGAGACACACTGTTTGGATAGAACGGGCATGGACGCCGGATTGGCAGCAGCACCAGAGGGAAGCAAAACGCTTCAGGTCACGGACCGCAGACGGCACCAGCGTGTTCAAGTTGATATACTTGGCCGTTTCATGCTGGAAGACCGACGGGAGTATCCTTGCCAGATAATCGACATGTCTCCGGGCGGCATGGCAATGATCACACCCGTCGAAGGACGTGTCGGAGAGAGGGTTGTCGCCTATCTCGACCATCTCAGCCGTGTCGAAGGGCGGATCTCACGCGTGATTGACGGCGGCTTTGCGGTCGAACTCAGGAACACTGCCCGCAAACGCGACAAGATCGCCAACGTTCTGACCTGGCTCGCCAACCGGGATGAACTGAATCTTCCCGAAGACCGTCGTCACGACCGGTTTGTTCCGAAAAACCCGATGACGAAAATGGTCCTGCCGGACGGTTCGGAACATGTGTGCCGGATTATCGACGTTTCGCTGTCTGGTGCCGCGATTGCGACCGACAGCATGCCCGAGATGGGAGACCCGATCACACTCGGCAAGATGCAGGCGCGCGTGGTGCGGCGTATTGAGGGCGGTATTGCCGTTGAATTCGCTGCCGTTCAAAGCCGTGAACTGCTGGAACACCACATTTCCGCTCCAGACTGAGCAAGCCTTTCAGCTACCTCGAAGAAATGTCCGCGTGTGCAGCATGCCTGCTGCCGCCTTTGCCGGCTGCGCCCCTTCCCAATAAGCCGCCGTATCCTAGTCACCTGAATCTGAAGTTCGTTCGAAGACCGCTGCAAAATGAGTCGAACTTCAGATTCAGGTGACTAGGTGATGACCCCATAATGGTTTGAGGCGGCTAGCTTCTCGTCAAGGCGCGAAAGCGCAGGAGTTGTGGTTCATTTTCAAGCCTTTCGCGACGTGGCAGTTGGTCAAAACAATCCAAGCCAAATTGACTTCAGTTGCGAGTCCTTGCCCTAAAGCTGTTCGGCCAGCTTGCGCCCGGCTCCCGTAAGGACAACATCCAGGGGCTTCGGTCCGACCCGCCGCAAAAGTCCTTCCTCTTGCAATTGCTCCAGTCTCAGAGTGTCGGCTGTAAACAAATAGACACGCCCGGCCGCCAGTATCCGCAAAAACCGCTTCTCATCAGGCGTCAGATCCACCGCAGGTACTCCTGGTTGAACATTTCTGCTTGTCTCATTCTCCTGCGCCGATCACAAGACCGGCCTTGAAGCCGGTGCGGGTTCTGTTCCGAAAAGAGCTCGCAGTGCATTGAAACCTGTTCTCCAGGTATGCCTAAGTCTCGGTAAGAGCAAAAAGAATACGATTTTTTGCAGGTTTGGAGTGCGTGTGCCGCCCAGCCCGACTGACCGCGTTGCATCAAACTTCATTTTTTTGCGGCTCGTTCCAATTTTCTTTTTCTCGAATTCATACTGATTTGGATCGGGAACAAGGCCGCTCAAGGCATTCTTTCTGGCAATCGGCCTCACGTCTCACAGAAAGAAAATTTGGAAGAACCCATGAATTTCAGATAGATACAGCGGCTCGATAAAATTTTATGAAACCTCGATTCAAGTTTGCCTAAAATGAATACTTCATTTGACTAAAATGTAATTCAAAATAGATTAAAGTATAAATTAGGTTTTACTTCGCAGATTTTCGTGAAGTAAAATCGATTGAGTCATCGTTACGTCAGCCTTGGGGAGGGCGTTACGATGAAATTACTTGGAAATATACTTGCCGCTGCCACGGTATTTATTACAGGAACTATAGCCGGAAATGCAGCGAATGCTGATCCGGGCCGCTTCATGGACATGAACGCGCCGGTGAAAGCCCCGATCGGGCACAAGCAGTTTTGCCGCGACAACGGCTGGGCGTGCCCGAACGAAAGCTACAAGGCTGTCGTCGTCAAACTGGACGAAGCACGCTGGAACCAGTTGATCGCCATCAATGCGGACGTCAACCGTCGCGTCCGCCCGATGACGGACGACGATCTCTTCGGCAAGGTTGAACACTGGTCCTACCCCGTGAACGGTTACGGTGACTGCGAGGAGTACGTGCTTGAGAAGCAGCGGGTTCTGATCGAGGCGGGATGGCCGAAAAGCGCACTTCTGATCACTGTCGCCAAGGACATGGACAATGCCGGTCACGCGGTTCTGACCGTGCGCACCGATCACGGCGACATGATCCTCGACAACCAGATTGAGGCAGTTCTGCCCTGGTACTCGACGCCTTACCGCTACATCAAACGGCAATCCGCACGTTCGCCTGTCCAGTGGACCGGCATTTCAGACACACGCGTCACTACAGTCAGCAGCGTGTCAAGATAAGGCAAGGGATCGGCCCTTCGGGGTCGTCAGGACGATCCGGTCGCGTCCCCACCCTCCCCATCCCTACCACGACCGGGTCCAGGGAACCGGCCCGCCCCCGCAGGCCGGTTCCCGTTTTTTTCCGATGGGTGGTAGATGTTGCTCAGGCCTCGGCGAGTCCGGCCTTGTAACGGCGCCAGTTGCGCACGTAACCCTCTGCCGACTTGCGAATGTTGTCTGCCGCTTCTGCCGGCAGCGTACGCACAACCTTTCCCGGGACACCGACGACGAGAGAATTGTCCGGGATTTCCTTGCCTTCACCGATCAGCGCATTGGCGCCGATAATGCAGTTGGACCCGATGACCGCGCCGTTGAGGACAGTCGCTCCCATACCGATCAATGAATTGTCGCTGATCGTGCAGCCGTGAAGGATGGCGTTGTGGCCGATCGTGCAATCGGCTCCGATGGTCAGCGGGTATCCCATATCCGTGTGAAAGACGCATCCGTCCTGGACATTTGAACGCGCGCCCACGGACACAGGTTCATTGTCGCCGCGCAGTATCGCGCCGAACCAGACGCTCGCTTCCTCCGCGAGGCGGATGTCGCCGATGAGCGTCGCGTTGGGCGCGATCCAGACATCGCCGCTTGAAGGCAGATCGGGTGAGCGACCATCGAGGGTGAACATCGGCATGGTCTCAGGTGTACCCGGCAAAGATGAGCGCGACATTCATGACCATGATGCCCGAACACATGCTCCACATTCCGGCAATCGTCGATGAGGCAACCAGCCACCCCAACGGCCGCTTTTCAATTCGCCGGCCCCGGATGGCATTGCGCATGATGATGAATGGTCCTGCAAAAACACACATGAAAACCTCGGCGAGAAACGCAAACACGTTTTCACCCGAAAAGGAAAATTTCGGCGGTTGCTTGGTAATGAGCTGATAAAGGCTCCCGAGCACACCAGCGGCGACGAAGCCTGCACTCGCTATATATCCAACGAGAAGAAGTTCGATGTACACGCCCGTTAACCTCTTATTAACTCAACCACCCGGAAAGTGATCAACAATACCTAAACGGTCAAAAGCAAAGACTGTGCCGGACGGGCAAATGGGCAAAAACCTGCAATTCAAGCCGCAACAGGCCACTCTCAAGGTATCCTTGACCGGGACAGATGTTCCGGATCGGGACACTCTGTCCCAGTCTAGTGCACTGGCTTGTCGGGAGAAGGGCGAATGATCCCCGTTTCACTCCCCGAACCGATTAACTGCAATCCTCGCCGCTTCCGCCGGCTGATCCTTGCGATGTTCGTAGCTGGTGCCGTGTACATTGCCGAAAGAACGGCCTACTGGACCGAAAACTGGAGTTCCTCCGCATTTACCGGCATCCCCACCGGTCTGGCAACGCTATCCGTCGGTCCGCAAACTTTCAAGCTTCCCTTCACATACATGTCGGCAGCAGACCAGCGGGCAGTGGCACAAGACAGGATCGGAGAGGTTTCGGTCTTGAAAATTTCAATGACGTGGCCTGGACTGAATCCCACCTTGAACAGCGAAGCATCAGGCCCGGCTGGCGCGGTCGAGCGAACTCTGTCCCTGGAGTTGGAGCACAATCCAGAACGGGAAAGCATGAGGGCGCGCCTGGATCCATTCTACCGGCGCCTGGCGCGCGGGGGCGAAATGAGCGGACCGGATGGTCTCAAGATTTTGCAGCTTTCCGCGCGCACCGCTACGAAAACGGACCAGATCGTGTTTGACCCGTCGCGTCGCAACGGGTTCATTGCCCGTTGCCGCAGCGACAGCATGAGCGTCCGGCCTGTCTGTCACAGGGCAGTCGCCCTGTCGTCCGGACTGGAACTCAGATACCGCTTCAGCCTGGATCTGCTTGAGGACTGGCGCAGGATCGACAATTCGATTGTCAGAAAAGTCGCCGGTTTCCGTATGCATTGAGACCTGACAGCGAAAAAGGCGGCCTCCTTCCGGAAGCGCCGCCTTGTTTCAATGCCAGTCTCGATCCGGTTTCAGACTTCGTCGAGATCTATTTCCAGGATCGCCATCTGGAAGTTCCAGCTCAGGTCTTCATCTTCATCGTCGCGGAAAATCACACCGATGAATTCTTCCCCGATATAGACCTCGGCTGAGTCGTCCTTGCGCGGCCTCGCCCGCACCTGGATGCTCGGCAACTCGAATTTCATGCGCAGGTAGGCTTCGATCTTGCGGATTTCATCGGGTTTCACGGCGCTCTCCTTGTAAATGCCGTCTGCTATTTAGTCGCGCGGACCCTATAAGACCAGCCCTAAATGCCAAACCCTTTGTGCAAACTTTCCCCCATATCCTTTGCGCAACGGAAATTGCTCAGCTGTCACCGAGCAACTGGTTCATGCTGCGCGCCGGTTCCGAGCACCCTGCCTTGCCGACAATTCGAGCCGGAACGCCTGCTACCGTCGTGTTTTCCGGCACATCCGCGAGCACGACTGATCCGGCCGCGATACGGGAGCAATGGCCGATTTCGAGGTTCCCGAGCACCTTGGCCCCTGCCCCGATCAGCACACCGTGACGGATTTTCGGATGGCGGTCGCCGCCTTCCTTGCCCGTCCCGCCGAGAGTAACGCCCTGAAGAATGGAGACATCATCCCCGATCGCGGCAGTGCCGCCGACGACAATACCCGTGCCGTGATCGATAAAGATGCCGCGTCCGACAGGAACCGCCGGATGAATGTCGATCTGGAATACTTCCGAAGCCCTGCTTTGCAGGTACAGCGCGAAGTCCTTGCGGCCCTTGCGCCAGAGCCAGTTCGCAAGGCGGTGCGTCTGCAAACCGTGAAAGCCCTTGAAGTAAAGCACAGGCTCCAGGTAGCGGAAGCAGGCCGGGTCGCGGTCGAACACCGCGACGATGTCGACACGGAAGATCTTGGCAAGCTCCGGTTCATCGGCAAGCGCTTCAAGGTAGGTCTGCCGGATGAGTGACGCGGAGACGACATCGCGGCCGAGCCTGTCACCCAGACGGTGCAGGACAGCCTCTTCCAGGCTGTCGTGGTTCAGGACGGTTTCATAGACAAAGGAAGACAGCGCCGGTTCGGCGGCGACCATCTGCTGAGCTTCATCGCGCAACTGCTGCCAGACCGGATCGTGGGTCGGAACGTGTTTCAGGCCGGACTTGGTAATCGGTGCCGACATGGCTGTCTCCTCTTCAAGCCGTCGCAAACGCTAACCTAAAATAGGACTGTCGTCTGATATTCCAAAATGAAACTTGCTGATATCAGATATGAAACCTTTTTATGAGACCCGAATCGTTAAGATTTTCAATGCTGAAGTACCCTCGCGATCACATCTTGGAGACCAGACATGTCCAGCGCCCCTGAACCGCTGAATCCGGTATTGAACGTTCACGGTATGGTCGCGGAGCTCGTTTTGAACGCGCCGGACCGCAAAAACGCGCTGTCCCTCGCCGCCTGGGAACGCATACCATCCGTTCTTCGAAAGCTCGCCGCGGTTCCGGACGTCAGGGTCTGCGTGGTCAGGGGTGAAGGCGGAAAGAGCTTTTGCGCTGGTGCAGACATCTCCGAATTCGAAGCAATCCGGTCCACAAAGGACAGCGCCCTGCGCTACGACGAGATCAATGTTGCCGCCTTCAATGCCCTGAAGTCTCTCGACGTCCCGGTTATTGCATCTATCGAGGGCCCGTGTCTGGGCGGCGGCCTTGGCCTTGCCCTGGCGTGCGATATGAGGATCGCTTCCAGGACCGCCTTTTTTGGAATTCCTGCCGCAAGGCTGGGTCTTGCCTATCCTCCTGAAGCTCTTTCAGATCTTCTGGAAGCTGTTTCCTCCTCGAACGCAAAACGAATTCTGTTCACCGGAGACCGCTTCAACGCGGAAGACGCCCTGCAGATGGGCCTGATCAACGAGACAGTATCTCCCGCTGACCTTCAAGAGCGCGTGACCGCGCTCTGCGACACGATCATCTCCAATGCGCCGCTATCAATGAGGGCCTCGAAACAGGCTGTGAACGAGATGAGCATGAGGGACGCTTCGAACCCCGGGACCCATCGCCAAAACGCACAGAACTGCATTGAGAGCGCCGACTATAGAGAAGGATGCCGCGCCTTTCTTGAAAAACGGCTGCCCGAGTTCGCCGGAACCTGACATTTTCCGGTGGCAACCGGTTTCATGAATTCCCTCGCGTGGAAAATACATGATTCAATTTCTCAAGAAAAAATCAGAAATCTCTGAATTCAATCAGTTTTAGTTTGGCGCACTTTCACTCCGCCTGCGCTTTCAGAGCAACAAGAAAGTCTTCGACCGCGGTTGCGAAGACATCGTTGCGGTCACCAGCAACCATATGTCCTGCATCCTGGATATCGGTGAAATTCGCGTGGGGAACATGCTCAAGAAATTCCCTGACATGCTGCATCGACACAAGCTCGGAGTTTCGGCCGCGCACAAGAAGCACCGGAAGGGAAAGGTTGCCGGCCGCTGCCAGCATGTTCGCCTGAGTTTCCTCGGCAACGCTGTGGTCCCTGTTCTGCCGCGATTTCAGGAAGGCCGGATCCCAATGCCAGCGGTATCGTCCGTCGCCATGCAGACGCAGGTTCTTCGACAGGCCGGACAGATCCTTCGGCCGGGTCCTGTTGGGCAGATAGCGGGAAATGGCTTCGGCCGCTTCTTCCACATCCGCAAACCCTTCCTCGACCCGATCGCCCATGAACCCGATGATCTTGCTGACACCTCCAAGGTCGACCCTTGGTGTGATATCGACCAGAACAAGCGCCGATAGTCCACCCGGATTTTCCTGGCCTTCTGCCAGCATTCCGGCAAACCCACCAAGGGATGCGCCGACAACAACCGGCCGGGCTTTGTGCAGCGCCGCGACCTGGCGGGTCACGGCGACAAGGTCCAGCGCAAAGTCGGAAAACAGGTAGTTTTCGGACGCGACCCAGTCGCTTTCGCCATGTCCGCGCTGGTCGAGCACATAAACCGGGTGTCCGAGTTCGGCGATCCGTTCAGCCGCTGCGTCCCAGGAGTGGCGGGTCTGACCGCCGCCGTGAAGCATAACCACCGGCTGGTCGCCGGTTCCGTAGCGATCCGCAACCAGGATGTTCTTTTCCGCGCCCTGAAACTCCACCCGCTTCGGTCCCATCAATCCCTCTCAAGCACAACCGGCCTAACGGCTGCGTAAAATGCGGCCTGTCCCATCAGGCCTCGATATTGTTCAAAAACGCCAGAACGCCCTGCTTGTGGACCTTGTCGCCTACCGCCACCATGTGATCCCGCCCCGGTATTTCGAGAACCTCCGCGTGCGGTATCAGTTCTGCAAGCTTGTGGGGCGAACCGGCAATATCGTCTTTCGTGCCCACGGCGACCAGAACGGGCCGTGTGATCCGCGAAACATCGTCCTCACTGATCTTCTGCCTGGAGGAGCGCATGCAGGCCGCCAGTGCCAGCCTGTCTGATCCTGTCTGGTCGGCAAAGGCCCTGAACGCTCTGCCCGTGCGGTCGCAGATATCCTGTATCCGCTCTGTCTCGAGCGCGGAGGCGATCGGCTCCGGATCGCCCACACCCGTGACCATGCCGTAGCCGAGCCCGCTGAAAATCGCGCGGCGGACCTTGTCCGGATGATTGAGCGTCAGAAAAGCGGAGATGCGGGCACCCATGGAATATCCCATGATGTCCGCCTGTTCGACGTCAAGGTGGTCGAGCAGTTTCTTCGCGTCTTCAGCCATGAGCGGTGCGCCGTAAGCTGCCGGGTCGTAGAGTTTTTCGCTCTCACCGTGACCCCGATTGTCAATTGCAATCACGCGCCGGCCGTCCTTGACCAGAAGATCCACCCAGCCAGGATATTGCCAGTTGACCGTCTTGTTCGATGCAAACCCGTGGATGAGCAGGATCGGGTCCCCTGCGCCTTCGTCGAGATACGAGATCCCGACACCATCCAGATCGACATACGGCATGAACTTAACCTTTACGTAAACGGAAAACGCTTGCTGTTTTACACTAGGACGATCGAACGGGCTTGGCAAAGAAGAAAATCGGAAGGCTTCTAAATGATCAAATGCGGCAGTGGACCGCATAGCGTGAGCCCTACCTTTTCAGATTACGAATGGATATGGTTTGCGAAATTTGCTATCGGGGACGGTGTCCCAACACGACCAAGAGGAATGTGACAATGGCGGATCAGGTTGTCCCGCATTTTCAGAACACAAGCGGACACGATTCGATCGCGATCGGCACACGCAAGTTCATGTGCATCGGCGCGAAGCCCCCGTTCGATCATCCGCACGTGTTTCTGGACATGGGCACCGAGAACGAAATCGTCTGCCCCTATTGTTCCACACTCTACAAGTTCGATCCCACTCTTGAGGCTGAAGAGTCGTCTCCGAACGACTGCAACTGGACACCTGAAGCCGCCTGAGAAAACCGCGGCTCATGACCGACACTGACCAAGACACCGACCCGATCGTTGTCGCTGGCGGCGGCATCGGCGGGCTATGCGCCGCCCTCGCCCTCCAGCGCCAGGGCCACGAAGTGGTTCTGCTTGAGCGCGCCCGCGAAATTTCCGAGGTGGGAGCCGGGCTTCAGCTCTCCCCGAACGCATGCTCCGTTCTCGCCCGGTTCGGCCTTCTGAAAGAACTAGAGCCCTATGCCCATGCTCCGGACAGTCTCCGGATCTGGTCAGGCAAGTCCGGCAGGCAGATTGCCCGGATCGAACTCGGCTCATTCATCGAGGAACGGCACAAGAACCCGTTCTGGGTCATCCACCGGGCGGACCTGCAAAAGGTCCTTCTTGAAAGAGCGCAGTCGACGCCGGGGATCACGATCAGGCTTTCGTGCGAAGTGAAGGACCTGACTGCAACGCCCTACGATCAGCTCACGTGCGTGTACCGCGAAAACGACAAGACCGAAAACCTGAATTGCAAGGCTCTGATTGGTGCGGACGGTGTCTGGTCGAAGACAAGACAGCACATACCCGGTCACAAGAACGCGCGTTTCAGCGGACAGGTCGCCTATCGTGCAACGGTGCCGATCGAGCAAGTGGATCCGAAATACGCCAAGGACACCGGACTTTGGTTCCACAAGGACTGTCACCTGGTGCACTACCCCATTCGTGGCGGACGCGAGCTGAATATCGTCGTGCTCGCCCGGGAAGACTGGGGAGATGAGACATGGTCGGCAGAAGCCGACAAGGAAACCGTCGTGCGTGTCTTCAAGGACTGGCCGGCTGAAACACGAAATTTGCTGAACGCTCCGCAGCAATGGCTCAAATGGGCTCTGTGCAGCGTCGAAGCGTTAGGCCCATGGTCCCACGGCAATCTTGCGCTGATGGGCGATGCAGCGCATGCCATGTTGCCCTTCATGGCCCAGGGCGCGGCGATGGCCATCGAAGATGCCGCGATACTGGCAAAGCACCTGCCGCGCGACGTGGACAACATTCCCGCCGCGTTGCGGGCATTTGAGCGGGAACGCAAGCCCCGGGCGGCCCGGATCCAGGGCATTTCATTCGGCAATGCGCGAACATTTCACTTCTCGGGTCCCATGGCCTTCGCGCGAGATTCCGTGCTGCGCCTTACAAAGCCCAGAAAACTTGCCGAGCGCTTCGACCACATTTATGGCTGGACACCCGATCAATAGAGCGTCTTTGGCTTGAGCCCGGCACAAAGCTGGGATAAAGCGAAATCCCATTCAAGTTTGAGGGAGTGCAACGATGACCGGTCAAGAGGCAGACGATGTCGTAACCGCCGCGTTTCTGGTCATTGGAGACGAAATCCTGTCCGGCCGCACCAAGGACAAGAATATCGGCTTCGTGGCCGACTACATGACCTCACTCGGCATCGATCTGAAAGAAGTCCGCGTCGTTCCGGACGAGCAGGAAGAAATCGTCTCCGCCGTGAACGCGCTTCGCGCAAGATACAGCTACGTTTTCACCTCCGGCGGCATCGGGCCGACACATGATGACATCACTGCAGAAAGCGTGGCCGCGGCCTTCAATGTTCCGCTGAACCTTGACCCCCGGGCCGTTGCCATCATGGAAAAGCACTATCAGCCCGGTCAGTTCACGCCGGCACGCCAGCGCATGGCCCGCATTCCCGATGGTGCCGACCTGATCGAAAACAAGGTATCAAAGGCCCCGGGTTTCAGAATCGAAAACGTTCACGTGATGGCCGGTGTCCCTTCCATCATGCAGGCAATGATGGACGCAATTGCCCCCACATTGAAAACCGGCAAGAAGATGCTGTCGAAAACCGTTGCCGCCGACATGCCGGAGAGCCGGATCGCCGACAGGCTCGCCGCGATACAAGATGCCCATCCGCAGACCCTGATCGGGTCCTACCCGAATGCCTCGGACGGGAAATTCACGACCCAGATTGTCATCCGTTCTCGAGACGAAGCCGTGCTGAATGCAGCCGAACGCGACGTTGCGCAGGCCGTTTCCGAGATCCTGGACACCTAACAAGCGAGATCGAACATGGAGAACTCCACGCAAAACAAGGCATTCCCGGTTTCCTGGGACATGTTCCATCGCGATTCCCGCGCTCTTGCCTGGCGGCTGTCGAGCGAAGGCGAATGGAAAGCAATCGTCTGCATCACGCGCGGCGGGCTCGTGCCGGCCGGTATCGTTGCCCGAGAACTCGGAATAAGGACGATCGAAACCGTCTGCATTGCCTCCTATCACGACTATGACAACCAGGGTCAGCTGAAGGTTATCAAGCCGGTAGATCCCAAAGTCGTTGATCTGGAAGACGGTGAAGGCAGCGGTGTTCTCGTGATCGACGATCTGGTCGACACCGGGAAGACCCTCAAGGTGGTGCGCGAAATGCTTCCCAAGGCGCATTATGCCACCGTCTACGCAAAGCCGGTGGGAGTGCCGATGGTGGATACGTTCATCACGGAAGTGTCGCAGGACACCTGGATCTACTTTCCATGGGACATGGGCTGGCAGTTCCAGCCGCCACTCTCCAAGGATACGGCCGGCTGACCAGCGCCCACCGTCGCGGCGTCAACGGGTTTCAAGGCTGCACACATACAGGCTCACGCGGTGCGCAGGATCAGATCCGGATCTCTACGGTTCTGACCGCGTCAATGCCGTCAAGGCGGACGTCGCACCCGATCGCATAGGCTTCGACACCTGCGTCGCGCGCGGAACGGAAGGCGGCTGCATACGTCGGATCGATATCTTCGGCCAGGCTCAAGCGTTCGCAATCAGGACGCTGCACGAGAAACACCATTGCAGCTTTGTGACCTTCGGCCACCATATCTGCAAGTTCACCGAGATGTTTCGCACCGCGAGCCGTGACGCTGTCCGGAAATTCAGCCAGGCCCGGCTGCCGCATCAGGTGGACGTTTTTCACTTCGACATAGGTTCTGCCGCCATCAGCGCCCTCGAGAAGGACATCAATGCGTGAATTCTTGCCGTATTTCACCTCCCTCCTCAGGGAGGCGTAGCCGGACAGCTCCTTGATGCGTGCGTCTTCGATGGCCTCTTCGACAAGCTTGTTCGGATGCGCCGTGTTGATGCCGACAAGCGCGCCGTCCGCTTCGATAATCTCCCAGGAATACTTGAGCTTTCGCTTCGGATTGTCGGAGCGGGACAGCCAGACGCGCGATCCGGCATCCTTCAATCCGAGCATCGAGCCGGGATTGGCACAGTGCGCGGTGATCTCACTGCCATCCTCGTCGAGCACAACGTCGGCAAGAAACCGCTTGTAGCGCTTGACCAGGCGGCCACCGACCAGAGGTTCAGCAAATTTCATGTCGGGATTCCCATCATTGAAAGGAATTGCACGGCTTGGCTCATTTCGACCAGAAGTCCGGATCCAATAGCACCAGAACCGTGAAAAGTTCGAGACGGCCAACGAGCATGGCAAATGACAGCAACCATTTTGCACCGTCGGGCAGCGGCGCAAAATGGCCGGCCGGGCCAATCACGGGCCCGAGGCCGGGCCCGACGTTACCCACGGAGGTCGCTGCGGCCGAAATAGCCGTTACCAGGTCCAGGTCGAAAAACGACAGCGCCACGCTGATGATACCGACGGAGCCCATATAGACGACAAGGAAGGCAAGAACCGAAAACGACAGCTCAGGTGTCAGCCGGGTGCCGGCATATTCTTCGGACATGATCCTGTGCGGCCGGACCATCCGGCGCAGATGCGCACGCACGGTGCCGAAAAACACCAGGAAGCGGAAAATCTTGATGCCTCCGGTCGTCGACCCGGTGCAGCCGCCGACAAACATAAGAAGAAACACGATTCCAACGACCGGAGCCCCCCACTGGGAAAAGTCACCGAGCGCATAGCCCGTGCCGGTCACAATTGAGACAACGTTGAAAGTCGCGCGCAACAGCGCCTCCTCGAACGGGAAGCGCATGTTGATGCCGAGATAGACCGTCAGGGTCAGCGACACGAGAATCAGGAAACCAAGAAGCGCACGTACCTGCGGATCGCGCCAAAGCTGGAGCGGGTGCCCCCGCAGTGCCTGAATGATCAGTACGAACGGCAAGGCGCCTATGATCATGAACACCACGGCGACCCAGCCCGATGCCGGATTCTTGAAATATCCGAAGGATTCGTCATGCGTTGAGTAGCCACCGGTCGCAATCGTGGTGAGCGCGTGATTGAACGCGTCGAACAATTCCATCCCCGTCGCCAGGTAGGCCGCGATGCACAAGACGGTCAGGAACAGGTAGGCCAGTCCGATCAGGCGGATAAGCTCGACTGACCGGCTGACGATCTTTTCGGAACGGTCCGAACTTTCACTCTGAAACAGTTGCATGCCGCCGATGCGGAGAAACGGCAGCAAGACGATCGCCATGACGATGATACCGACGCCGCCCATCCATTGGAGCATGGAACGCCAGACCAAAAGCCCGGGCGGCAGGCCGTCCAGACCGCTCAGCACAGTCGAGCCGGTCGTCGTAAAGCCCGAAACCGCTTCGAACACCGCGTCGGCGTAACCGATACCGAGCCAAAGAAACGGCAAGGCCCCGAACGCGGGCAAGGTTGCCCAGGACAGGGTCGTCAGGATGAAGGTCTGCCGGGTATCAAGCCCCTCGCGCAACGAACCGCCGACTGCGAGCGACAGCAGCATCCCGAACAGGCCGGTCAACAACGCAGAAAAGACGAAAGCCTGCCAATCCGCGTTTTTCTGGGCGACATCAACGATTGCCGGAATGAGCATGGCGGTCGCAAGGCCGACATACAAGAACCCGAGAACGTTCAAAACTGGTCTGAAAGAAATCAAGCAGATCTCGTCCCGAAATTCGTTTCATTTACCGTCAAGTGCACCCAGATGGGTTCCAACTCATGGTCCTAGCGCTTTTCGGTCCGATTTCCAATGATATTGGTCAGCCGTCCCCCGTTCATCATGTGTCCTGCTGCCGGTCTGTATATTGCCGGACCTGTTCAAGGGCCTCGCAAGACGATGACTGGGCAGAAGCCGCGAATCCGTTGTGCCCGGAAGAGAATGGGCTGGCGGGCATAATCGCTCCACAGGTCTTGAAAGATCCGAAACTGTGGAAGAGTGGACTCAGCATCGATAAAAACGACAATGCCTCTGATAAAGATCTTTTCGCGAATTTACTTAGCGGAAACCCATTGAAACGAACGGCATGAATAAAAATGGGAGAATTTTGCAGATTCAACTGACACCACACCTCTAAGCCGCACCTCATGCATGGAAATATGGTAAACAAATTTTTAAATTCCGTCCTAAAATGTGACCTTTACACGAAATTCGTTGCGCGTTAGCAACACAGGTATCAATTACCCGTCTGCGAACGCAACAAAAGCATGGGCATGCGTTGGAAGGTATAATAGTGTGCGCCGAACGAAGAACAAAAATGTGGCACTGTCGTACATGCGTATTCTACCGGCCCTTCTGTTGAGCGTTTGTCTGGTCGAGGCCTCAGTCGCCGCAGACCTGAAACAAGTCGTTCAGGAAGCCGTCTCAACCAATCCGGATGTTCTGGAGTCGGCGGCCAATCGGCGTGCGCGCGACAACGAATATCGCCGTTCACAGGGCGCCTTCCTGCCTACGCTTGATCTGTCGGCGGAACTCGGACCGGAACGGCTCGATCGGCCGAACTCTTTCAGCGCCGGCGAAAACGACGAATGGCGTTTCTCGAAGGAATTCACCGTAACCGTTCAACAACTTCTGTTCGACGGGTTCACGTCGGTCAACGAGGTTTACCGGCAAAGCGCTCGCGTCGACGGTGCCGCGCTGCGCGTCATGGAGCGATCCGAGGCGATCGCACTGGATGCGGTCGAATCTTATATTGACGTCCTCCGAAGCACCGCGATCCTCGCCAAGGCGCGGCTGAATGTCGAAAAGCACAAACGGATCTTCTCCGACGTGCGCTTGCGTTTCGAAGGTGGGGAAACGGGCGCAGCGGACCTGGCACAGGCCCGGGAACGGGTTGCCGCAGCGGAGGTGATCGTATCCGAAGTCCAGCAATCGCTTTTGGACACGATCGCCAAGTATGAACGTGTCGTTGGCAGAAAACCTGCGTCGCTGGCCCCGGCAACGCCTGCAAGGATTCCGAATGGCAGCGTCAATCAACTCGTCGATTCGGCGGTTCAAACGCACCCGACCGTGAGAGCGGCGCTTGCCGATGCCGATGCGGCGAAATTCGAATATGAGGCAAGTAAGGGCAATTTCCTTCCGGAGGTTGCTCTGCAGGGCCAGGCGACGGTTGGCGACGATGTTGGCGGCATTGAAGGGCGCAACAACGAGTATTCGGGGAAAGTCATATTCTCCTGGAACCTCTATAATGGCGGACGCGACACGGCGCTGAGCCAGGAATACAGCGAACGTCTGACGGAAGCGCAGATCCGGGTTGACCGTATCCGCCGCGAATTGAAGGAAGGCATTCAGCGCTCCTTTGCAGCGGTCAGCACAACCACCGACAGGATCAGGGCGCTGCGCGAGCAGCTTTCCGCGAATCGGCAGGTCGTGGAAGGCTACCGACAGGAATACGACATCGGCCAACGGACACTGCTTGACGTACTGAATGCTGAAAACGCACTCTTCAACAGCGAGATCGAGTTGATCTCCGTGCGTGCCGTCTACGCTTTCTCCACTTACCAGCTCAGAGCGACATCGGGAGACCTTCTTGCGTATCTGAGCGTATCGCCCCCGCCTGAGGCGACAGACGGGCAACGGGAAGCTGCGACAATCCTGCCCCGAAATCCGCTCAATCTTGAACCATTACGTAAATTCTAACGTTTCGAACTCATATTGGATTTGCCGGACATCCGTCGGCACAATAGTTTACGTTCGACGACCACGGCGTGCGTCTTGCCTTTGAGCCACCGCCCTCTTCGGGAAAACCGGGCATCCGAACCCGGTTGATTGGCAATACCTCGTCGGTGAAACAGAGCTCGGTTCAAAGCAGAGATGCTCAATAAGACTACCGAAGAGACGAAAGAAACGGGCGCGGCTCCGGCTTCTCAGACGTCGACAGATCCGCTGGCAGAGTGCCTCAAGCACATCGCCCGGGTGCACGGTTATGTCGTTTCTGACGCGGTGATCTGGAACGGCCTCCCGCGCACGGGAGACCGGCTTTCAGTCGGGCTCCTGGGACGAGCAGCTGCAAATTGCGGCCTGAAGGTCCTGCCCGACAAGATTGACCTCGACACGATCCCCCTTGCAGCCCTGCCCTGCATCATTGCATTGAACAATTCGGAGTTGCGCGTGCTCGCCGGCATTGACCGCGATGGGGGCAAGGCCGAACTGATCGACCCTGCGCAGTCTCCTGAAAAACAACGGCTTGAACTTTCGGATTTGAATGCGCGTTACGGCGGGTACGCAATCTTCTTTCAGCCCGCGGTCGACAAGTCCGGAAAGAGCGAGCGCGCGCTCGGAGCCGAAGGTCACTGGTTCTGGAGCACAATTTCAGGCTACTGGCGCGACTATGTCCATGTCGCTGTTGCGGCCCTTCTGATCAATTTGCTGGCACTCGCCTCTCCGCTCTTCACCATGAACGTCTATGACCGTGTCGTTCCCAATTTTGCGATCCCGACGCTTTGGGCACTTGCGATCGGGGTCATCCTGACGCTGGTTTTTGATTTCATTTTGAAAATCGCACGTGGACAGATCATCAACGTTGCCGGTAAGCAGGCCGACAATGCGCTGGCCAGCAGAATATTCGCGCATGCGCTTGCCATCGACTTCGAAAAGCGTCCCGTGAGTTCCGGGCAGTTTGCCAATCACATCCGTGAATTCGAAAACGTGCGGGAATTCATAACATCCTCGTCGCTGGTCTCGATCATCGACGTGTTCTTTATCGGCATCTTCGTTGCCGTGCTGTTTCTTCTTGTCGGACCGATTGCGGTCGTCCCGCTCATCGCGGTTCCCGTAGTGCTCGCGATCAGCCTGTTCGTACAGGCGCCCTTGTCCGGAGCCATAGAGCAGTCACACCGGGAAAGTGCAATCCGCCATTCCATACTGGTTGAAAGCATCGCCAACCTGGACACCGTGCGCGCACTCAACGCGGAAGGCAGGATGCAGACGAAGTGGGAACGCTCTGTCGCCGCCAGCAGCGCAGCAATCATGAAGGGACGCTTCTGGGCGCTCATCGCACAATCGGGAACGGGTCTCGTTCAGGCTTCGGTTTCCATCGTGATCATCGTCTGGGGCGTCTACCTGATCCAGAGCGGCGACATCACGATGGGCGCCTTGATAGCCGCAATGATGCTTTCCGGCCGCGTACTTGCCCCGCTCGCCAATGTTGCAAACACACTGACACGGCTGCGCCAGACGCTTCATTCCTACAAGATCCTCAATGAGGTCATGGAAACGGAGACCGAACGCAAACCCGGTCGAACCTATATCAACAAGCGAATCGCGTCCGGATCCGTCGAGTTCAAAGGCGTCAATTTCCGCTATCCCGGCGCCGAGGACGACAGCCTCAAGAACATATCGTTCAAGATCGCGCCGGGTGAAACCGTGGGTCTGATCGGACGCGTCGGTTCGGGAAAAAGCACGATCGGGCGCCTGTTGTCGGGACTTTATTATCCATCAAACGGCACCGTTCTGATCGACGGCACGGACACCCGGCAATTCGATCCTGCCGATCTCAGATCCAATGTCGGTTTTCTGTCACAGGATAACGTTCTTTTCAGCGGAACCGTGCGCGAGAACATCAGCGCGGGCGACCCGTTCGCGGACGACGACGCCCTTGTCGAGGCGGCGAGGATCGCCGGCGTCGACGAATTCGTGGCCCAGAACCCTCTCGGATACGATCTTCAGGTCGGTGAAGGTGGAAGGTTCCTGTCGGGTGGGCAGAAACAGGCCGTCGCACTCGCCAGGATCTTGCTTCGAAAGCCGCGCGTCCTGTTTCTCGATGAGCCGTCAAGTCACCTTGATCTTGCATCGGAGCGAAGGTTGATTACCAGGTTGATGGACTACAACACGCCCGATACGACGGTGATCATCAGCACGCACCGCATGAGCCTTGTCGAACTGACCGAACGTTTGATCACACTGGATTACGGCAAGCTTGCCCTTGATGGTCCGAGGCCGGACGTTCTTCAGAAACTTCAGGAACTCGGTGCAGTCAACGCTGCCAATCAAAAGAGCTCGCAAGGGGATACCCCATGAGTTCCGGCGATTGGAATTATGCCAACGACATTCGAGATGTCATTCGGACAAAGCCGCCGCGCTACACGGCGAATGTCATCCGCATCGGGCTTGTCCTGTTCGCTGTTGCGTTGGCGTGGGCGTACTTCGCCACACTGGAGGAAGTGACACGCGGCGATGGACGCGTTGTACCCTCCAGGCAAATACAGGTCGTCCAGGCACCTGAACCCGGGATCGTCGAGAAAATCTTCGTTCGCGAGGGCGACGTGGTCGAGGAAGGCCAGCCTCTGATCGAGATCGACGATACAAGCTTCGCGTCCCAACTGGGCGAGGTTCGTCAGCGGAGATGGGCTCTGATGGCGCGTGTGGCCAGGCTCGATTCCGAGGCAGAAGAAAAGCCTATCGCGTTTCCAGCAGAACTCGAGACAGAAGCCCCTCTCCTGATCGCGGAAGAGGAAAACGTTTATCAGGACAAGAAAGCTCGCCTGGAAAACGAACTCCGCGTTCTCCAAAATCAGGCATCGCAGCGCGAGCAGGAGTATCAGGAACTGCTTGCGAAGCAGGACAAGCTTAAGTCCGTCATCGAGATCATGAAGCGGGAAGTCGAGATCAAGCAAAGTCTTTACGAGCGCAGGGTGCTGCCCGAAATCGAGTTCCTTCAACTGCAGCGCCAACTCACCGAAAGCGAAGGCGAACTCGCCATCACCAAGGCCTCCGTTCAGCGGGCACTCGCGGCCAAGGAGGAGGCACGCGAACGCTCCGGCAGCGCGGTTGCGACATTTGTCTCTGACGCCAGCCAGCAACTGGCGGAAAGCCGCGGCGAGCTTGCCGTGATCGAAGAGACGCTCAGAGGCGCTGCCGACAAGGTGCGCAGGACCGAGTTGGTCTCACCGGTCAAGGGGATCGTGAACAAGTTGAACATCACGACCATTGGCGCGGTTGTTCAGCCCGCGGCCGATCTGGTGGAGATCGTTCCTCTTGAAGACACGCTTCTGATCGAGGCTAGGATCCGGCCCAAGGACGTGGCGTTTCTGCACCCCGGGCAGAAAGCCCAGGTCAAGATTACCGCTTATGATTTCTCGGTCTACGGCGGTCTTGAAGGCAATCTGGAACGCATCAGCGCGGACACCACTGAAGACGAAGAAGGCAATCGCTTCTTCCGCGTCATGATTAGAACAGATAAAAACTACCTCGGTTCGGACACAGAACCTTTACCAATAATACCAGGAATGGTTGCTTCGATAGATATATTAACCGGGGAGAAAACGGTTCTGGACTACATCTTGAAGCCGATCAAGAAAGTTCGGGACGAAGCACTCAGGGAGCGCTGAAGTCTCGGCAATAAACGAGGCGATCGGCAGATGGATCACGGAGCAACCGCGCCGGCTACACCGGCGGCGAGCGGTATAGTATTGCGTTGGTTTTGGCAGGCATGCTTTTTCAGCCTGTCATTGAACCTTGTATCTGCATCCTCATCTGCCGAAGAAAATCCTGGTCTGTTACCGGGCAGCACGGACGCTGCGGTTCTCCGCGGCGCGCAGATTGAGACGGCTCCCTCCGCGACGCTTCACATCCCGGCAAGGTTGGATACAACATCGATCCGGACTGCACCGTCAGAAATGCGTTTTGATCCAATTGGCAAACCACGGTCCAGGCCGGAACGGACACGCCCGCAGCTCGCATCAACCGCCCCGCCTGAAAAAGACATTGCCGCCACCACGACAAGAATGTTCGGCTCACGCGGCAAGCCGGTTTCGATTTCACCGGTTTCGCAACGTTGGCAACGTGCGCTTGCCGAAATGGATGGAACGACACACGCCTCAGCTCAATCAAGACACGAATTGCGCCCCTATTCGGCAATCCTTGAACAGGCGCAACCCTTGAGGCGCGGTCTGCAGATCCCGAAAGTCAACTACATGGTAAACCGCCTGCTGTCCTATCGGGAAGACAGTTTTCTCTATGAGAAGGGTGAGTATTGGGCGAGCCCTGTTGAGACAGTCACCCGGCGTGCAGGCGATTGTGAGGATTATGCCATCCTCAAATATGCGTTGCTCCGTGACCTTGGCGTCAAGGATGAGGACATGCGCATCGTCGTTTTGCGCGACACCGCAGCCCGGCAATATCATGCCGTCCTGTCCGTTCGGCACAATGGCAAGTGGCTCATTCTGGACAACCGGTTCTCGCGGGTCAGATTCGAGCGTGACCTTCCGAATTACCAGACACTCTATTCGCTCAATGCTGCCGGCGAATGGAGCCACACGCCAAATCCGGGCAAGCCGGTCAAACTTGCCGCTCGGCTTAAATCTGCAACGCGTTGAGCAAAAAGCCGTCACCTTTGGCGCACCTGCGTCGCCTCTCGATGAAATAAGCATCGTCACCTGCCTCTGCCAGACAGGCGTGCTATACGCTGCGTATGAAAAAGCAAAGTCAATCCAAGCTGATTCGCGGCTCCCGCGCGCGCACACCAGCATTGTATCTGGCTGTGGCCAGCTGTGTGTTGTCGGCTGGCGTCATGTCCGGCGGATTTTTGTTGGCGAATTGGCAAAGGTCCGCCCTTTTGGCTGAGGAAAAAGTCGCATCAGAGCAGCGCGCGAAACTGGTCAGCGCTCTTGAGGATGCGAACCTGCTTCGCCCACGTCTGAGGCTGGAAGAATTGGCTACGTTGCCGCTCGTCCCGGAATTTGTCGAACTCGCAGCCGATCAGCCGGAAAGCTTGGAAACGCGCGAGCTGGAAGCATATCTGCTGACCGTGCTTGAAGCGGCTAGCGTGGAAACGGGCCTTGCGCGCATCGCACTTCTGGATGCTCAGGGGGTGGAAATCCTGAGCACGGAAGGATCTGTTTCTGCACCAGAGGCCATTCGAGGAAAGATGGTTGAAGCCGTTGTGGAGGATTTTGAAAATCCCGGAACGTCCGCTGGCAAAATCAAGGGCTACATCTCACGACAAGCCGGAACCATGTTGCCGGCTCAAGATGGAAACGCGCCATCGACAACCGCTAGCGTGATGCCTTTTTCAGAAAGTAAGGCTCTGGCTGATATCCCGAACTCAACACGCGCACTCTCCCTCATGACCGGGCTATCCGTATTGGCAATCGGCCTGGCAGGTGCATTTCTCCTTCACCGCAGGAAACTCCACGAAGCGTGATTTCACCGCATCCTTGGTGCTCGAATCGCCAGGGCCGATGCGTTCGTCACGGTATCACAACGCAAAAAAGCGAGCCTGGGCTCGCTTTTTTGTCCATTGGTCAAATGCGCTAGGCGACATTTACCGGTATCTGCGCTTCGCTTCCTTCCGCGTCGAGCACGACACGGATTGTCTCCCCCATTGACCCGTGGTCTTGCAGGGTCGCTGCATCCTGCCAGTCGTGCGCCGTGCCTGCACCATCCACGTCGACTTCCAGCCTGACATCGCCGTCGACCTGCTTTTCCGCGCGCACAAACTCGCCGGCATTCGCAGGCGTCGCAAACGCGCCGTCGAGAAGCTCACCGAGATCGACTTTGTCGCCGTCCGTGAAGGTGTAGTCGGTAATAATGTCGGCCTCGGCAAGCGAGTTGAGCACAAAAGTGTCCGCACCGCCGCCACCGGTCAACGTATCTGCACCAAGGCCGCCAATCAGAACGTCATCTCCATCAGTGCCGACCAGGATGTTGTCACCGTCGTCGCCCCTGATCACCGATCCTGTGACCAGAGCACCCAACTCTGCAACATCGCTGGAAGTGGAAACGACATGACTTTCTGTCTGCGTTTCGGCATCAACAGTGGGATCCGTCAACTCCGTCGCTGTCGCTGAACCAGACGACGACGCCTCGTCAGACAGAACGTCTATCTCTACGGCTCGCGTCACAACCGAATCATCGGCAAAGACGAGGTCAAATTCTACGGAATCGCCGCCGTCATATCCTGCAACAGGCTCGAAGGTCACAGTGAAGTCTTCTGAGACTGATATTTCGCCGTGTTCAGGCGCACCAGTCACGGAAATCCGGGTCAATCCCGCCGCAACCTCTTGTGCCGACGCGGAATAAATCGCCAGCGCAACACCGGCCGCCATAGCCGTCGACTGTCTCGTCGTCTCGTCCGCGTTAGGCTCAGCGTCGCCAAGTGAACTGAACGCAGTACCGGCATAGCTGCCAGTGCTTCCATCGGAAGTCTGGTATGAGCCCTCGGCATAAACTGTGTTCCCGCTGACGGTCTTGTAAACCTGATCAGCGTTGAGATTGATCGACTCGATGCCGAGATCGCTCAGCGTCGACAACTCGCCGTCCTGCGAAACGCCGTCCGTGTTGACATCCTGCCAGACTCTGATGTCCGTGAAGGCCGCATCGTTTGCGTCGATCACGGCGTCGCCGTTGCTGTCGAGCGAGGCCAGGGCTTCAAGCGAATCTGCAAAGCCACCCTCGTTGAAAACTTCCGAGAAGACTTCACGTCCGCTTTCGATCTTGCCGGATCCGTCAAGATCCACCGCAAGTATCCCGTCATCGGCTCCGACCCAGCCCGACACTTCGGCTTGTCCGTCGCCATTCAGGTCGAACGCTACGCCGTTTTCAGCGGACACGAGTTCAACACCGTCTCCATCGAGATCGAGTACGATCGGATCGGACGAGAAGCTGAAGTCGGACGCATCTAGAACCGCGGACGAAATACCTGTCAGCACTGCCACATACTGGTTATTGACAGTGTCGAAGATCGTCGTGTTACCGGCCCCATCATCACCGATGACGAGGTCGGCAAAGGTCAAACCTCCGGTAATGGTGATCGTGTCGGATCCGTCTTTGTAGAACTGAATGCGGTCCGCTCCGGCTGCCGTCGCGCTGCCTTCTCCTGCAGCGAACACAAGTTCATCGGATCCAGCCCCACTTACGAGGAGATCCTGACCTGCCCCGCCAATCAGCTTGTTATTGCCGAGGATGCCGTAGAGTTCGTCGTTCCCCTCACCTCCGATAAGCGTATCCGAGCCGCCCAGTCCGAATATGTCATCGTCACCGTCACCGCCCGAAAGCGTGTTGGACTCGTTGTTACCAAAGAGAAAGTCGTCGAATTGGCTACCGTTGACGTTTTCGACGCTGACCAGATCATCATGCGCGATCGTGTTGTTGGCGATGCCCTGAAGCAGATTCGCAAGACCCGAATTGAGGTTGGATGCATCTGTCACCCAACTCAGATCCTGCCGAACGACCACACCCTCCTCATTGTCGGAATAGTCTGCCGTATCTGAGCCCACGCCGCCGTCCAGGAGGTTGAAACCTCCTCGGCCGACAAGGACGTCGTCGCCATCGTTGCCTGACAAGGTATTGTCGTTGTCGTTGCCGACAAGAACGTCATTACCCGTTCCACCTGCTGCATCATCAAGGCCAGAAACACTGTCCACACCGATAACGGCAGGGTCGACGTCGTCGCGATCCGTTGCTGTTTCTGCGGCGACTGTCTGGCCAAGATAGGTGCGTGCTGCGTCGTCAAGATTGACGAAAACGCCGCCACTCAGGTTTGAGTAATCGATTGATGTGACGGTTCCGGCCGCATCGACACGCACCGTAAACGTGGCGGTTTCGCTGACATCCCCATCCGCGTCCGTCGCAGCGTACGCAAAGCTCAGATCAAGATAGTGATCCGTTCCAACCGGCGCGGTTTGATCGAGCGGTTGTACAAGCAAAAAGTCGTAGCTGCCCGTTCCAGCGTCAGAAAGAGCCGCGATCAATACGACGTTGCTGTCCGTTGTGCCTCCGGGAACCGCGCCTGTATATCCGACGAGAACGCCATTGATGAACGTGAAATTGACCGGTTCGCCACCTGAATACAACTCATCGAGCGTTCCGTTTGCGTCAGAGAAGGATATCGTGTCGGCTGCAACCGGCTCCGCGAATGCGACTGAACGGTCTCCAGGGATCCCGCCGTCGTCATTGGCATCGTCCGCACCCCAGTCGATCGCAAGATCGATGCCTGCCAGAGCCGTCACACCGTCTTCTTCCACCAGAGTGTCGGCCACCGTGCCGATCTCCGGTCCGCTGTCTCTTATCCTGAAGACTGCAGTTGCCGTATCTGGATCCCCGTCACCGTCGGTGACAGTGAAGCGGATGCGGAACGTCAGCTGATCCGCCCGGTTGACCTCGTTCTGATCGGGATGGTCGAGGCCGATAAACTGTTCGTAGGTATAACTGCCGTCCGGGTTGACAATAATCTCGAATGCCTTGACCGCCGTTCCTTCAAGTACGCCCACGGCGGTGATGACACCGTTGGCATCGGTCGATGTCGACCAGGTCAACGGAACACCCTGGGCCGACAGGTCACCGCGCCGCGCTGCGCCTGAAGCGTCGGGGTCAATTGAACGGATGTAGTCTCCGTTCGAGACGAAGGAGATGCCGGTCACGGTCGCGCCGTCTGCTCCACCGTCGAACTGAAGCTGTCCAGCTACGGGACCTGACACGAAGTCAGCCTCGTTTCCGGTAACGCCCGAACCACCCCGGAATGCGGAAGGTCCGTCATCATCGAACGTCACGTCACTACCGATTGGAACTTCACGCGTCACGATGTCCCCGTCACCGTCGGTAACGGTCAGAACAGCCGACAGTTTGCCTTCCAGGGTTATGTGCTCGTCCGATGTGGTGGTGTCCGGATGCCAGAGCGAAAGATACTGGACGATGCTCACATTGCCTTCGTCGTCGATGTCAATGGCGAAGGCAGCATCGCCATTGCCGTCGATGCGCCCCACGACAAGGCCGCCTTCCAACGACAGGGTGATCGCCTTTCCGTCGGTTGTTGTCAGTCCCGATGCCGGATCGTCGATGCGCAGGGAAAGGCTCGCATCGGCCACGCCGTCGGCTCGTTCTGTGACATCGAAACCGACCACTCCGTAGCTGGCATAGATCGGACCTGGCAAGTCACTGTCGACACCAGGCGACGCGACACCTGTAAACAGGGCCACGACGTCCGGTTCGTACGTACCTGTAACGGGATCGAAGACATTGTCGCTGTGCAGGCCATAGGTCTCGTCGATCCTGACATAGTCCACAACACGGATTTCCGCATCGGGCACATCGTCCCCGACCGTCACCTGGAAGTCGCCCTCCACCGTGTCGCCGTCGCTGTCGCTGGTCACATACGCAAAGTCCAGGCTCCACGCCTCTGTCTGACCGTTTACGTGATCGATCGCACCCAGAAGTTCGAACGTGTAGGCTCCGGTCCCGTCATCGGAAAGGGAGACTTCGAACACCTTGTCGCTCTCGAGGCGACCTGCGCCCTGATAAGCGGTAAGGACGGTATCGTTCGCGGACAGGACATATTCCAGGGCAACGCCGCCTGAGGTCGTTGCCTGTGTCGGCTGGTCCGCGATCGGCGCAAACACCACGGAACGGTTGCCTGAACCGCCGGGCGTGTCCTGGGTTGCTCCGTCGGATGCCCCATCCGTGTCGTCAGCCCCCCAGCTAATGCCGAGTGCGCCGGACTTGACGAGCGCGTTTCCGTCAGGATCCGAACCGTCGCCAAGATTTTCTTCAGAAAGAGTGACGTCTTCAGCGGTGCCGGCAACGGGATTGTCGTCTTCGATCGTAACAACGAAGTTCCCCGGGACCGTATCCCCGTCGCTGTCGCTCGCGATATAGGCCAGATCAAGTTCCCAGGACTGCTCCTGGGGATCCACATGATCGATATGGCCGAGAAGCTCGAACGTGTAGGCTCCTGTACCGTCGTCGGACAGGGAGACCTCGAACACCTTGTCGCTCTCGAGGCGGCCTGCTCCCTTGTAGGCGGTCAGGACCGTGTTGTCTGCGGACAGAACATATTCCAGGGCAACGCCATCGGAGGTCGTTGCCTGTGTCGGCTGGTCGGCGATCGGCGCGAACACCACGGACCGATTGTTGGCACCGCCGGGAGCATCCTGTATGGCGCCGTCAGCAGCGGCGTCGGTATCATCGGCACCCCATGTGATGCCGAGCGCACCTGACTGCACCAGAGACCCTGCATCCGGATCCGTACCACCAGCAAGGTTCTCCTCCGAAAGGGTAGCCTCTTCCGCGGTTCCGGCAACGGGTTCCCCATCCTCGATCGTTACCTTGAAACCGCCTTCAGTGCTGTCGGTGTCGCTGTCGGTGGCAACATAGGAAAAATCCAGATCCCACGTCTCCGTTTGGCCACCCAAATGGTCGATGCCGCCGAGCATTTCAAAGGTGTAGGCTCCTGTTCCGTCGTCGGACAGGGACACCTCGAACACCTTGTCGCTTTCAAGACGGCCTGTTCCCTTGTAGGCGGTCAGGACCGTATCGTCCGCGGACAGCACATATTGCAGGGCAACACCGCCGGAGGTGGTTGCCTGCGTCGGCTGGTCGGCAAGCGGCGCAAACACCACGGAACGGTCGCCGAAACCGGCCGGCGTGTCCTGGGTTGCACCATCTGCTGCCGCATCCCCACTGTCAGCGCCCCACGAAATACCGAGATTGCCGGCCACCGGACTTGCTGCACCTTCGCTGACAATCAGGTCTTCCGCCGCATCACCGATGACCGGCAGATCATCATCCACGGCGACGGAGAACGTGGACACGCCGGTGTCACCGTCACTGTCGGTCGCAACAAAAAGGAAGTTCAGAATGATGTCGTTTTCACTTTCACCGGGCGCGTGGTCCAGGGCATCCTGAAGGTCGAACTTGAAGGACCCCGTTTCCAGATCGGACAGCTCGACGGTAAAAATGATCCTGTTGCCGGCGCTCGCAGTGAGAATGTTGGCAGAGGCGTTCAGGGAGTAGCTGAGCGCCTCTCCATTGGACGTCAGTCCCATATCGATCAACTGATCTATCGTGCCGCCGGCGCTCTCAACGAACGTCACCGCCCGGTCGCCTGTTCCTGCACTTCTGCCGCCGTTTTCGATCTGGTTTTCGTTATCCGCACCCCACAAGACACCGAGTTTGCCGAATACCGTCGTCGGGTCGGTGTCATCATCGAGGGACGTATTCGTTACGGCATCATTGTCGCCGGCGGCCTTGTCTCCGTTGCCGTCGACATTGTCGCCCAGCGCAATTGACAGGTCATCCTCGTCGACAACGGCGGCAACACCGCTCTGGATTTCCAGCGTCCACGAGACCAACTGGCCCGAATCTCCTTCAAGGCGGTCCGAAACCTCCAGAATCCAGAGTCCCGCCTGATCGCGTCCTTCGAGGAAATCAAGGTTGAAATTGTCATCCGCAGGGCGCCACGTACCGACGATGTTGGAACCAGCGTCATCTATGCTCGTCGATGCGTCGTCATCGAAAGAAACAGTACCGTCGACCGAACCCGTGCGATTGCCATCAACCTGCATAAGCTGGATTTGCGTTCCATCCGGCGCGATCAGGTAAATCTCCAAGTCGCCGATGAAACCGTGCTGCATCTCGATGGAGACGTTGATATCCTGAATTGCGCCACCTTCCGGCACCTCGATGGAGGAAAAGATCGTGCCGCTGGTGCCTTCTTCCGGAATGCGCAAATCGGCGGTTTCGGTGAAGATGGACGGCTCCAGACCGTCGATCGTGACCACGTCGTCGGTCCGGAAAAGCGGACCGTCATCCAGCACGATAACCTCGAAGCTTCCCGCGGCGCGGTCACCATCTGCGTCGCGCGCGATGAATGCGAAGTTGAGCGAGAGCGCATCTTCATCGAAGGGCGTCGTATCAACGATGGGATGATCAAGAACGTCGTCAATGACAAGGGTGTAGGAACCGCTATCGTCGTCGGAGAGCGCGGCACGGAACACGCTGCGTTCATCCGCTTCGCCATAGTTGGCGAAAGCGGTCAGGTGCGTACCGTTTTCCGACAGAACGAAACTCAGCGCATCGCCGCGCGACGTGAACGCGGAAAGATCAATATTTGCGCCGGTCTCATCGTTGACCGACAGAATTGCACTTGCGTCGGCAACAAGACCATCTGCGGCCTCGGAAAAAACGACAGAACGCTGGTTCGCGCCTCCCGTGTCATCCTGTGCGGGCAGTTCACCTGTGGTTACGTCCGGGAGATCGTTGTCGTCGCTGCCCCAAACGATGTTCAGTGAACCGGTAAACCTTTCATTTCGCGGTGTACCATCCAGGTTGGCCGAGCCATCAAGGAAAAACGGATAAGGGTCGTCGAGTCCGCCTGGAAGGTCTTCCTCTTCGACCACGCCCAGTTCAGGCTCACCGATAACCGGTTCGTCATCGACGATCGTCACACGAAACTCGCCCGCATCCGTATCGCCGTCGCTGTCGGTTGCGACAAACGCGAAATCCAGGTTCCACGACACCATCTGCCCGCTTGAACCGGGAGGGTTATGGTCGACGTTGCCAAGGAGTTCGAACGTGTAGGAACCTGTCTCGTCGTCGGACAACGAGACAACAAAGACCTTGTCGGCTTCTGCGCGCCCTGTTCCCTTGTATGCGGTGAGGATCGTATTGTCGGCAGTCAACTCATATTCGAGTGCGACACCGTCAGAGGTCGTCGCCTGGGTCGGCTGCGCATCTATTTCAGCAAAGACGACCGACCGGTCACCCGCTGCCGGCGTGTCCTGGCTGCCCTCGACATCGGCGGTGTCAGTATCGTCCGCACCCCAGGCGATATTGAGGTTCCCGGTTTTTTCCAGCGCTTCCGGATCCGGGTCACTGCCATTGGCAAGATCGTTCTCCTGGATCGTGCGCTGCTCGGCATCACCCGTGAGCGGAGCATCGTCCACCACCGAAACGCGGAACTCACCCGCTGTTTCATCCTGGTCGCCATCAACGGCGAAGAACTTGAAATCGAGATCCCACGCTTCCGACTGTGCACCCGATCCGGGGACATCGTGATCAATGCTCCCAAGGAGCGTGAACGTGTACGAGCCGGAACCGTCGTCGAAGAGCGTAACTTCGAAAACCTTATCGCCGAGGCCATCATAGGCCGTCAGGACCTTGTCCCCTTCCGTCAGCTCATACCGGAGCGTAGCACCGCCGGACGTTGTTGCCTGCGTTGGCTGGTCCGCGATCGCGGCGAAGACAACTGAGCGATTTCCCGCGCCTCCCGGAGCATCCTGGGTTTCTGCGTCGGTCGCGCTGTCGGCATCGTCAGCCCCCCAGACAATGTTCAGATCGCCTGATCTCGTGGCTTCAGCTTCGTCCGGATCCGTGCCCGTGGCCAGATTGCTTTCCTGGACGGACTGCCCTTCGACATCTGCCGTGACCGCCGCGTCGTCCAAAATCGAGACACCGAACCTGCCTTCAGACGCATCGCCGTCACCGTCATTTGCAAAAAATGCGAAGTCCAGATCGAACACATCGTCCGTATTGGAAAGCGGCGAACCATGGTCGATATTGCCGAGCAGTTCGAATTCGTAACTCCCGGTGTCATCGTCTGACAGCGAGACAACAAAAACCTTGTCAGCATCAAGGCGGCCTTCGCCCTTGTAGGCAGTCAGGATCGTATCGTTTTCTGACAGCTCGAACTCGAGCGCGACACCGTCTGAGCTTGCAGCCAGGGTGGCGGCGGGTTGATTGCCGACCGGCGCAAATACAACTGACCGGTTCGCTGTTCCGCCCGGTACATCCTGAACCGCGCCGTCGGCGGCCGCATCTGAATTGTCGGCTCCCCACTCGATGTTGAGCGCACCTGACGCGAAAAGCGAGCCAGGATCCGGGTCAGTCCCGTTCGAAAGACTGTTTTCGGCAACTTCCCGGGTTTCGCTCTCTCCGGGAACGGGTGTGTCATCGATGACGTTGACGGTAAACGTATCGCTGGCGGAATCGCCGTCTGTGTCAAACGCGCTGAACCCGAAAACCAGCGGAATGCTCGCGCCCTCACCCGGTGCGACATGATCCAGATTGCCGAATATTTCAAACGTATACTGACCGCTTGCGGTTTCGCCTGTTCCCGTCACTTCAAGCGAGACCGTGAAGACGATCTCTCCGGTCCCCTCTTTGCGCACCGTCAGCGTCTCACCGCCGACGGAATTCGCAGCAATGCCTGAAACAAGCGGCACGCCGTCGGATGTCAGCCCGCTCGGAACGCCGTCGAATTCGAGCCGCGGATTGTCGCCGGGATTTGCGCCGAACTGGACATCAAGACTTGCCGTGACCCTGACGGGGTTGGCGGGATTTGTGCCTTCTTCGAGGTTTTCTTCATCAAGGGTGCTGTCAACCGGAGTTCCGATCAACGGGGCGGTCTGCACGTCTCCATCGGCGAAATCGTCCGTCAAGAATTCGCGCGGCTGCGGATCATCGCCCTGAAGGAGGTTGGCAAACCCGAGCCCGTCCCCGAGATCGCCGATCGGCGTTGCTTCGAACGTCTGCCCGGAGCCCTGGGGACTGCCGAGCGCAGTCGCGAGGTTACTGGTCTCACCGGCTGTGGTCTGTATCTCGTCCGCAACCTGCAGATTGGCAATCGAAACGAAGCCGTCGGTCGAGAGAAACTGGCCCTCTCCCACGATCAGTGCATCGGCGTTGGCGTCGCCTGCAAAAAAGTCCTGAATGATAACCATGCCGCCATCGGCAAAGACCATCTGCAGATCACCGTCGATACGGATGAACGAGATGTTGTCGTTGAGGATCTGCCGGAAATCCACAAGCTGTCCGGATCCCCTGAGCATGACGATGCTTTGCTGCGCCGAAGGGCGCTCGATCGTCAGCGTTCCGGTCGCTTCCAAAGCTGAAGGGTCATCCTGCGCTCCGGTTGATGGGCCCGCCTGCGCAATCCGGACAAATTCGTTCATCGCCAACACTCTGCACTTGTGATTAGTTTTTCTAAAATCAGCGATCTGACTTTTACAGATTTTTAATGAAAGTTTAAAGCAAGGAATCGTTAAACTTTAGAAAAGGTAAACGTGTCAGCTCGAAATTGAACAAAATCGCGGACATCGCTGCGATCACACAAGTGAAATTGAAATATAATTTAAATAAAATTTTAACAAAAAGCGCAAATAGGAAGTCTTATTTGTTAATATTTATCGATTTAGCCCGATATAATCTGAGTTCAACATCTAAAAACATGCGGACGGGAGTATTATTTCGAACACGGCGAAAAGTTTACACAAGAGCGGAAAAAAATACAGACCGACTTGGTTCTTCGATGGCTTTTTTCAGTATTTGGATCCGGTGAGATCCTTTCGGCAAACATGCCCGTTGACAGAAATTCATGAACAAAGCGGCCAGGGAAGAATTCGACCCATCAAGCAATCTAAAACTGCACCTGGGACCAAGAATTTATGCGTCTGGCTTCACTCCAAAACTGCTTCCTGAAATCACAGGTAGACTGGTTATTTCAAACAAGAAAACTCATGCTTGACTGATACAATTCCGACGCGCCAGAAAGCGCCCAATACAGAAATCAATATTTGGTGCGAGAAAAAGCAGAGGAGTTTACACTTGGCGTCCTGGAAAAATCGGGGCTTTGAAAGCGGCTTTCTGGCATTTCTGTGGAAATTGGATGAGCCCTGCGCCTGCTGGACGTGGGCAGTATGTGGCAGGAAAGAGGCAAATCCGAAGCCGGTGGATACAGCCGTTCCGGAGATCGCTCCCGTTCCTGTTTCAGGCACTTGCTGCTTCACCAACCATTGCCAGATGCAGTGCATCAGACACCTGCCTGCAAAGCGCAGCATAGTCTGCCGATGTTCTGAACCGCTCGTCGCGCACATGTGCCGGGTCGATCAGGATCTCGTCCGATATGCGTCCGGGCGACGCGCTCATGACCGCAATCCGCTCTGACAGAAAAACCGACTCAAACACCGAGTGGGTCACGAAAACGACGGTTAAATCAGTCGCTTGCCACACACGCAGCAGGTCCGCGTTCAACTTGAAACGCGTAATCTCGTCAAGCGCGGCGAAAGGCTCGTCCATCAGCAGCACCTTGGGTTCGGTAACAAGGGCCCGGGCGATGGAGACACGCATCTTCATGCCACCGGAAAGCTCGTGCGGATAACTGTCTGCAAACCGGTCGAGACCGACCAGTTCCAGCACCTCGGCGATGCGCTTATTCTCGACCTCTCCGGATACCTTCTTGACGCGCAGCGGAAACCGGATGTTGTCACGGACGCTCGCCCAGGGCATAAGCGTCGGTTCCTGGAACACAAAGCCAAGGTCATGCTCGCCCGCGCTGCCACCTTCACCCTCCCATGCAACCGATCCGTGGCTCGGTTTTTCCAGACCCGCGAGGATCCGCAACAAGGTGGATTTGCCGCAGCCCGACGGACCGAGAAGTGACAGAAACTCCCCTCGACTGATACTGAAATCAACCGCATCGAGTGCACGCGTTCCGTTTTCGAATGTCTTGGCGATCCCGTTCAGGAAAACGGCCGCAGCACCGTCTTTGCAGGCAAGTGTCATCTTGTGCATTTCACCTTGGCTGGTGTTCGGACAGTCTTCCATCGCAGCAGCCATTTGGCCGGAACACGAAGTAACGGGTCCCTTCGGTTGAAGACAATCATTCCGCGCTCTGAAGCCTTATGGTGCGGGCGACGGGACTCGAACCCGTACAGCCTAGGGCCGAGGGATTTTAAGTCCCTTGTGTCTACCAGTTCCACCACGCCCGCCGGTTCCACTCACCTATCCGGCCTGATGGCATTTCGCAAGGTGGCGTCTTCTCTTTTCAGGAAAAGGCCGGGGAGTTTGCGGACCGGGCCGATTTAAGATCGACAATGACTGGAAATTCGAGCCATAGGGCGGTATGTGACTTCTCAGATATCGAGGCACATGGTGACCGCTTCGCGCGGAACGTCCCGGACCCGGTCCCCCAACCCTAGAGACATGTTGCGCAATGGTCAGCTATATCGACGCCGCGGAAGCCCCGCTCAAGAATACAGGTCAGGTCCGTCTTTACGGTCCGGATGACTTTGCAGGCATGATGCGCGCCGGGCAATTGACCGCCGCCTGTCTCGATGAACTCGCCGCGCTTGTCAAACCGGGCACCTCCACGCAGGAAATCGACGATTTCGTCTACCAGTACGGCATGGACCACAACGCCTTGCCGGCAACGCTGAATTATCGCGGCTACACCAAATCCTGCTGCACCTCGATCAACCACGTGGTCTGTCACGGCATTCCGAACAACAAGGCCCTGCGCGAAGGCGACATCGTCAATATCGACGTTACCTTCATTCTCGACGGCTGGCATGGCGATTCAAGCCGCATGTATCCGGTCGGTCCGATCAAGCGGGCATCGGAGCGCCTGATCGACGTGACCTACGAATCCCTGATGCGCGGCATCGAGGCGGCAAAGCCCGGCAACACGACCGGCGATATCGGCGCCGCGATCCAGACTTACGTGGAAGCCCAGCGCTGCTCGGTCGTGCGCGATTTCTGCGGACACGGACTGGGACTGCTGTTCCACGACACGCCCAACATCCTTCACTACGGACGTCCCGGCGAGGGAGTGGAACTCAAGCCCGGCATGATCTTCACCATCGAGCCGATGGTCAATCTGGGCCGCCCCCACGTCAAGGTTCTGGGCGATGGCTGGACCGCAGTGACACGGGACCGGTCGCTGTCGGCGCAGTTCGAGCACTCGGTCGGCATTACAGCCGACGGCTGCCAGATCTTCACCACCTCACCGAACGGCATTCACAAGCCCGGACTTCCGGACGACTGAGCAGCTAAACTTCGACCGGGAACGCAATGCCCGGTCACCACGGGGACGGCTGTTCCCGTTGTGGCGACGCACCATGCAGTTGGTGTCCCGCCAGGTGTCCGTTCCTCTGGCGTCTCAAGACAATTTGAAATACGCTTCATCTGATCCTGCAATCATGAAGCGTGTTTCAAGCACGCCATGCGCGACCGGAGGAGCAACGTGGCGGCAGAACCTGGACCGGGCGGCGAAACACTGACAACAAAGGGACACCGTCAGAGACTTCGCGAAAGATTCCGCAGGTCGGGTGAGGACAGTCTCGCCGATTACGAGCTTTTGGAATTTCTTCTGTTCTCGGCCCTGCCCCGCAGGGACACCAAACCCATTGCCAAAGCCTTGCTGCAGCGTTTCGGTTCTTTCTCCGCCGCACTCGCGGCACCGCGCGAGCGCTTGTGCGAGATACCCGGCCTGTCTGATGTCAGCATCGACGCGCTGAAAGCCGTGCACGCTGCAATCGCCCGCTATCACAGATCCGAGTTGAAACAACGCCAACTGCTCGATTCCTGGCCGAGAGTGATCGACTATCTTCGCGCCTCGATGGAGTTGAACACAATTGAAGAGTTCCGCATCCTGTTTCTGGACCGCAAGAACGGATTGATCGCAGACGAAGTACAGCAGACCGGAACGGTGGATCATACACCGGTATATCCGCGCGAAATCATCCGCCGGGCCCTTGAGCACGCGGCAACCGCGCTCATCCTGGTTCACAACCATCCATCGGGCGACCCGACCCCGTCGCGCGCGGACATCAAGATGACCAAGACCATCATCGAGATCGCGACGCCGCTCGGCATCGAAATCCATGATCACATAATCATCGGCCTGAGAAAAAACGTCAGTTTGCGTGAGCTTCAACTCATCTGAAACCCCTTCCGGCAATTCAGGTTTCCCCGAATCCCGCCCATTGCCACACGTTTGTGCAGCAGAAAGCCAATTCGGTGAACTTTCGTAGAATTTTACCGTTATTTTACTAGTATCTTGGGAACTTTCTTTAACCCGCTTCGTCAATACTCGGCCCACATCAACCGGGCCTATGCATGAACAGATCAATCAAAAACTCAGGTGGTCAAATCGCAAGTGCGATCGTCTTTCCGATGCTGATCGTCGTGATGACCTCGGTTGCCGGCATTTTCGGACTGATGAACTGGTCCGCGCGATTGTCCGATGAATCTGCCGAAGAATCCCAGCACAAGCTGGTCGGAGGCGCCCTCCAGCTCACGCAGAACTATATCGCCAAGCAGCAGACCGGTGTCGTGATCTGGGATGAGGCGTTCCGCGCGGTGAAGGACCCGGCAGCGAATGACCGCTGGATACGCGACAACATGATGAATTGGCTTGCGAGCAACCACGGCTTTTCGAAGTCGGTTCTTTTTGATGCCGACTTCGGTGTCGCGTCCGTCTTCTCGCAGGATGACGACAGCGACTGGATGACAAAAGGGCTGATTGAAGAAATGGCGCCCGCGATCGCAAAGGCGCGCGCACGGTACATCACCTCTTTCCAGCCGACCCCTTCGGGCCTCTTTCGCTTCGTGCCCCAAGGCGAGACCAATCATCATTCGATCGCCGAAACCGGCATCGTTTCCCTCCTGGGTGAACCTCATCTTTTCACGGCTGCCGCGGTTGTGCCGCAGATCCAGACGGTTTTCAGTGACCGCGAGGCACCCGCTGTCCTCGTTAGCCTCATCCCCTTTCGTGGCCAGAAACTGAACAACATTTCGGACATGTCGCGTCTGCAGGGCTTCGTGCTTGCGCAGGATCAGAATGACCGCCACGGCGTCGGCACCTACGCCCTTCAATCACCAAGAGGCAAGGATATCGGCGTGATCGCGTGGCAAGCCAGCCGTCCGGGGACCCAGATGCTTCAGCGCATCAACCCGTTTCTCGCGGTTGCGGCCTTTCTGATCGCCGCCGTCGTCATTGCGGTGACGTTGTTCACGCGCGAGATGACGAAGCGCCTTGCCCGAAGCGAGGCGAAGGCCGTTCACGCCGCCCGCCACGATGCCCTGTCCGGCCTGCCCAACAGGTCCAGTTTCCAGGCGCTTCTGACCAAGATCCTCGACGAAGGCGAACAGAACGGAACCAACACCGCCGTTGTCTATATCGATCTCGATCACTTCAAGGACATCAACGACACGCTCGGGCACTCCGCCGGCGACGAGGTCATTGTCGGCGTTGCCAGCCGCCTGAAACAGGTGCTCCCCAGCAACGGTATCGTTGCGCGCATCAGCGGCGACGAGTTCGCGATGGTCCTCAGCGACTGCGAAAACGACGAATGGCTGGAATACATTCTGGACCAGGTGCAGGACGAGATCGCCCGACCGGTTAAAATCGGCCGCCGCGAGATCTTCGCGAGCCTCTCGATGGGCGCGGCGATCGCTCCGCGTGACGGCAAGAACCCGGACGAATTGCTCCGCAAGGCCGACATCGCGCTTTACGACGCCAAGGCGAACGGCCGCAATCGCCGTTCGTTCTTCGAACCGACCATGGAACAGCATGTCCAGTCAAAGGACGAAATGTCCCGCGAACTCAGGCTCGCTCTGAAGAACGACCAGCTGGATCTTGCATACCAGCCGCAGTCCGACACGGACGCGAAGAAGATCGTTTCCGTGGAAGCCCTCGCCCGGTGGACCAAGGAAGACGGAACCGTCGTACCGCCTTCGCAGTTCATTCCCGTGGCCGAAGAGACGGGCCTAATAGACGACCTCGGCATCTGGGTGCTCAACAAGGCCTGCGCGCGTGCACACGATTGGCCGGGCGTCGTTGTATCGGTCAATGTTTCGCCCAACCAATTCAGGCATCCGCGGTTTGTCGAAAAGGTGATGGCCATTCTCGCCGCCAACGACCTGCCCCCACAGCGGCTTGAAATCGAAGTCACCGAAAGCGTGTTCGCGGGCCGGGACGACTCGGTCCTGAAGGCACTCAGGCGTCTCAAAAGCCTTGGCATCAAAGTCGCTCTGGACGACTTCGGATCGGGTTATTCGAGCCTCAGCTATCTGCGCCGGTTCCCGTTTGACACGCTGAAGATCGACCGGGATTTCGTGTCCGACATGAACGGCAATCCGGAAGCGGAAGCGATCATCGTTTCGATCATCCAGCTCGGCAAGGCCCTCGGAATGACCATTGTTGCCGAGGGCATCGAGACGATCGACCAGATCCGGTTCCTGCAGGTTCACGACTGCCACCGCATGCAGGGCTACTTCATCTCACGCCCGCTGACGAGCGTCGCCTTGAGCCAGTTCCTGCACGATTTTCACAATGAAAACAACGAGCAGTTTGCCGAAAACCTTCAGCATCAGGCGAAACGCGCAGAAGCCTCATCGGCTGGCTGAACGGTGCATCAGCAAACGTCTTTACGTGGCTTGAAGCCGCGTCCCGAGTTGTGCGGCAAAGGCGTGAAAGCTCTCAAATGGATTGTCAGCGGCACGCGAGGTCCAGTCGCCACAGGTTTCTCCGGCCAGCATGCCAAGCCCGGCGCGGCCGAACTCAGTGCGCACCATGTCCTTGAACCAGGCGACATGCTGCTGCCTGCGCCTTGAGATCAATCCTGTCCGGTCCAGATAATCGCGATGGGTATCCGCGCTCGCAATCAGATCTGCAATCCCGGCGCCCGTATGGGAAGAGACTTCGGTCACGGGCACCTGCCAGCCCTGGCCTTCCCGGTGAGCAAGCGACAGAGCCCCGGCAACATCCGATGACGCCCTGCGTGCAAGCGTCCCCAGATCCGACTTTGTTACTGCCACGAGGTCCGGCAATTCCATGATCCCGGCCTTCATGAATTGAAGACTGTCACCGGAACCGGGCTGAATGCACAAGAGAACGGTGTCGACAGCGTGTTTCAGATCACCCTCGGACTGCCCGATACCGACCGTTTCCACGATCACGCGGTCCACAACCGCACGAAGAACGGTGATGGCAGCAACCGCCTGATCGGACAATCCGCCCAGCCGGTCGCGCGCGGCCATGGACCGGACAAAGACACCGTCATCCAGGGGATCGGTCTTGAGCCGCGTCCGGTCGCCCAGAAGAGCGCCCCCCGTGACGGAAGACGAAGGATCGATGGCAAGCACGGCAACCCGTTTTCCTTCCGCGCGATAGGCCTTGATCAGGGCATCGGTCAAGCTGGATTTGCCAACGCCGGGCGGCCCGGTCAGACCGAGCACCGAGCCCTTGGTCTCCTGGCACAGCGTGTCCAGAAAAGCGGCGGTCTCCGCGTCTTCCGCCCTCGTTTCCAGGCGCGTCAGAACCTGGCCGAGCAAGCGTTTGCTGCCCGCTCGAAGGTCTTCGGGAGAAGGATACCCCGTCAACATGCCTCCTAACCGCTCTTGGACGCCCCTTGGCCCCGCGTAACCTTAGCCGGACTGCTTGTGCCGGAGCGCCGACTGCGCTGCCGCAAGGCGTGCAATCGGCACGCGGAACGGCGAGCACGAGACATAGTCCAGCCCAACGCTCTCGCAGAACGAGATCGATGCCGGGTCGCCGCCATGTTCCCCGCAGATACCGAGTTTGATGTCCGGCCGCGTGGATCTGCCCCGCTCAACGCCGATCTTGATGAGCTCACCCACGCCATCCGGGTCGAGAGACACGAACGGGTCCTGCTCCAGGATGCCACGGCTTTGATAGGTTCCCAGGAAAGAGGCTGCATCATCGCGCGATATGCCGAAGGTTGTCTGAGTCAGATCGTTTGTGCCGAAAGAAAAGAACTCGGCGGATTCGGCAATCTCGGCAGCCTTCAGCGCGGCGCGTGGCAGCTCCACCATGGTACCGATCTGATAGGTCAGGTCCGTATTTGTTTCCTCGGCAACCGCCTTTGCCATCGCCTCGATGCTCTTGCGGACAAGATCCAGTTCGCCTTTCAGGCCGACAAGCGGAACCATGATTTCAGGTACAACGGGCGCACCTGTCTTTTTGGCTGCTTCGGCCGCGGCTTCGAAAATCGCCCTGGCCTGCATTTCCGCTATCTCGGGATAGGACACCAGCAGGCGGCAGCCGCGATGCCCAAGCATCGGATTGAACTCCTCCAGCACCAGCGCCCTGTCTCGCAAACGCTCCGGATCAGCACCCATCGCCCTGGCGACCTCACCGAGTTCTTCCTCCGATTTCGGCAGGAATTCGTGCAGCGGCGGGTCGAGCAGCCGGATCGTGACCGGCAATCCGTGCATGATTTCGAAAAGATCAGAGAAATCCTGCCGCTGCATCGGCAGAAGCTTGGCCAATGCCGCTCTTCTGCCCGCTTCCGTGTCGGCAAGGATCATTTCGCGCACGGCGACGATACGTTCCCCTTCGAAGAACATGTGCTCCGTCCTGCACAGGCCGATCCCTTCGGCCCCGAATTCACGCGCAACCTTGGCATCTTGCGGCGTTTCGGCGTTTGTCCGCACGGTCATGCGGCGCACGTTGTCTGCCCAGCCCATCAATGTGCCGAAATCGCCGGAAAGCGTCGGTTGCAGCATCTTCACCTCGCCAGAGAGAACCTGTCCGGTTGCTCCGTCGATCGTGATGATGTCCCCTTCCTTCAGCATCCTGCCCGCTGCATTGATCACACCGTTGCGGTAGTCGATCCTCAGCATGCCCGCACCGGCAACACACGGCTTGCCCATGCCGCGCGCCACGACCGCGGCATGGCTTGTCATGCCGCCACGGCTGGTCAGGATCCCTTCCGCCGCATGCATGCCATGAATGTCTTCCGGACTGGTTTCAACGCGGACGAGGATCGTCTTGCGGCCTTCCGCCTTGGCTTTCTCGGCTTCATCGGACGTGAAGACGATCGCACCCGAGGCCGCGCCTGGCGACGCCGGCAGGCCGGTCGTGACGATGTCACGCTCAGCATCGGGGTCGATGGTCGGATGAAGGAGCTGGTCCAGTGCACCCGGCTCAACCCGGCCGATCGCCTCTTCCTGCGTGATGAGACCTTCCTCGACCAGATCGACGGCGATCCTGAGCGCTGCCTTCGCCGTGCGTTTGCCTGCACGGGTCTGCAGCATCCACAGCTTGCCCTTCTCGATCGTGAACTCCAGGTCCTGCATGTCCTTGTAATGCGCTTCCAGTTTCGCGCAGTAGGTCTGGAATTCCGCAAATGCCTCAGGCATCAACGCTTCGAGCGACGGACTTGAGGATCCGGCATTGATCCGCGCACGCTCGGTGATGTCCTGGGGTGTTCTGATACCAGCGACAACGTCTTCACCCTGCGCGTTGACGAGAAATTCGCCATAGAGCAGGTTCTCGCCTGTCGATGGATTGCGGGTAAAGGCAACGCCGGTCGCCGAGCTTTCCCCCATGTTGCCGAAGACCATCGCCTGTACGTTGACGGCCGTGCCCCAACTGCCGGGAATGTCGTGGAGCCGCCTGTAGGTGACCGCCCGTGGAACCATCCAGGAACTGAACACCGCGCCGATTGCACCCCACAGCTGCTCCTGGGGATCCTGCGGAAACGGCCTCTCGAGTTCTTCTTCAACGAGCGCCTTGAATTTCTCGATGATGCCGAGCCAGGCATCGGCATCGATGTCCGTGTCGAGAGCAAGCTCGTTCCGCTCCTTGTGATCCTCGAGAATCTCTTCGAATTCGTGATGATCCAGACCAAGGACAACATCCGAATACATCTGGATGAAGCGTCTGTAGCTGTCATAGGCGAACCTGCGGTCCCCCGCTTCCCTGGCGATCGCCTCCACGGTCCGATCGTTCAGCCCGAGGTTCAGAACCGTGTCCATCATACCCGGCATGGAAACGCGCGCGCCGGAACGCACGGACACAAGCAAGGGTCTTTCCGCATCCCCGAAGGATCTGCCGGTCGCAGCACCGACCTTTTCCAGCGCCTCGGCGACTTGTGACTTGAGTTCGTCCGGATAAGTCTTGCCGTGCTCGTAATACCAGGTGCAGACGTCTGTCGTGATCGTGAAGCCAGGCGGAACCGGCAGGCCAAGGCTGCTCATTTCCGCAAGGTTGGCGCCTTTTCCACCGAGCAGATTGCGCATGTCAGCGGCACCTTCTGCTTCACCGTTGCCGAAACTGTAGACCCACTTGGCCATTTGAACTTCTCCTCGCGTGGCACTGGAGACGCAGCGCCTCCAGTTCATTGTTGCGCCGCACATACCTGCTACGGCAAAGGATTGTCTTCAAGTCCTTTTTTGGCGGAAAGCCGCATTGTCTAGACAGAACAACAGCAATTTCCAACGCAGAGCAAAATCAAATGGATTTAAACCCTCAGAAAGTTTCGTGCACGCCTTGCCGCTGAGCCTTAAAGACGCCATTCTCAAGGGTGATAAGCGAAAACTAATAACCGCCCATCGATCGAAAATGCGAGGAACAATGACTGATTTGGCCGGCGCCGTATCCCGGGTTGACCGCAAAGGTTCGCGACTGAAGGTTCTTGCGCTGGCGACGACGATCGCACTCGCACCATTGTCTGTCCTTGCGGATACGGACTCCAAGGCGCAGGTCTTTGGCACACCCTCGAACCTGCCGCTGACACTGTCCGGAAGTTACCTTTCCGGACGCCTCGCAGGCTTTCAGAAAGACTATGGACATGCGGCTGCATTTTATGAGGAAACACTTGCAGCCGACCCCACCAACACCATGCTGCTGGAGCGGACATTTCTGCTGAAACTGGCAAACGGTAACGTGGATGAGGCAGTCCATTACGCCGGAGAACTCGAAAACGCCGGTTTGCAGAATTTCCTGGCGCAATTGGCGCTTGGTGGTCAGCACATCGCAGACGGCAACTACAATGAGGCCGATCAGTCACTCGCGAAAGGAAGAAACGGGCCCCTTGCCCAGCTTTCCATCGGCATTTCGCGCGCGTGGGCGCTCTATGGCAGCGGCAAGGTCGACGAGGCGATCGAACTGATCGACAACCTGCGTGGACCGGACTGGTTCGAGGTGTTCAAGGCGACCCACAAAGCTCACTTGCAATTCGCCGCCGGAAAAAACCAGGATGCGCTGGAAACGATCGAAGGCGCGTATGCGCTTGACCAGGCGGCGATCCGGGTTGTCGATGCGTATGCGCGGATCCTGGCGGCAAACGGCCGCCAGCAGGAAGCGGTTGCCGCGCTCGATCAGTATGACGAGCAGTTCCGCGGACATCCCAAGATCGCGCAGACCAGGGCGTTCCTTGAGAGCGGCAACGTTGTTCCGCCGATGGTTTCGGACCCGGCCCAGGGCATGGCGGAAATACTCTACGGGCTGGGCGCCGTTATCGGCCGCGACGGCGGTGAGGAACTGTCCACATCCTATCTGCAACTCGCGCTGCACCTGGATCCGGCTGCGGAGTTTGCCGCGATTGCGCTTGGAAGCGTTTTTGAACGCATGCAGCAGCCGGCGCGCGCGATCGATGCCTTCATGCGTGTGCCCGACGACAGCGTGCTGAAGCGCGAAGCCGAAATCCAGGTCGGACTGAACTTCAATGCACTTGAAAAGGTCGACGAAGCCCGCAGCCACCTGGAAGTGCTGATCACTGCGGATCCGGCCGATCTGGAAGCCGTGATTGCGCTTGGCAACATCCTCCGGTCTCACGAGATCTACGACGAGGCTGAAACCGTTTATTCCCAGGGGATCGATACGATCTCCGAACTGGAAGCCCAGCACTGGCTCTTGATGTATTTCCGGGGTATCACGCGGGAACGTCTTGGCAAGTGGGAATTGGCGGAAGCAGATTTCCGCAAGGCGCTTGAACTCAACGAAAACCAGCCACTGGTTCTGAATTACCTTGGATATTCCCTCGTGGATCAGGGCCTCAAGCTGGACGAAGCGCTGGAGATGATCAGGACGGCGGTGGAACTGCGTCCCACCGACGGATACATCGTCGACAGCCTGGGCTGGGTCTATTATCGCCTGGGCCGGTTCGAGGAAGCGGTGAAGGAACTCGAAAGAGCCATCGAACTGCGTCCCGCCGACCCCGTCATCAACGATCATCTCGGTGATGCCTACTGGATGGTCGGGCGCCGCAATGAAGCGCGGTTCCAGTGGAACCATGCGCGGGACCTGGGGCCAGCCGAAAAAGATCTGCCGAAAATCCTGGACAAGATTGCCAACGGGTTGAAGGAGCCGTCTGTCACCGATGCCGCCAAGGCGGACAGTGACAAAAACGGCGGGTAACAGTTTCACGATGACTGCGTTGACAGGCGCTGCTCCGGCAGCCGAACTTGCGCGCGCCAAGGTCAATCTGGCGCTGCACATTACCGGACAGCGGACAGACGGGTACCATCTTCTGGAATCGCTCGTCGTTTTCCCGCAGATCGGCGATCGGCTGTCGATTGAGGCGTCCGAGACGCTTGAGCTCTCAACAGAAGGCCCGTTCGCCCACGACCTGGAAGGCGCATCTGAAGACAATCTTGTCTTGAAGGCGGCAGCTCTGTTTGCCGAGGAAGCCCGCACCGGTCCGCTGAAACTCAAAATGACGCTCAGCAAGAGGCTTCCGGTGGCATCAGGTATCGGAGGAGGCTCCAGCGACGCGGCAACCGCCCTCAGACTGCTGGAAGACCACACCGGGATCTGCCTCGACGATGACCGCCTGCAAGAGATCGCCTTGAAGCTTGGGGCCGACGTTCCTGTCTGTCTTTCGATTCAGCCGCAACTGATGCGCGGTATTGGCGGCGAAGTGTCGCATGCCCCGCAGATGCCGAAGTGCGGCATGGTTCTCGTCAATCCCAGGTTCGGCGTGTCGACGCCGGAGGTGTTCAGAGCTCTGCAAAACCGCAAAAACGCTTCCCTTCCCCCCTTACCGGACAACTTCGAAACCCTGTCGGAGCTCACCGATCTATTGAGGCTTTGCCGCAACGACTTGCAAATGCCCGCGATCGAAACCTGTCCGGAAATCGGTGAGATCCTTGAAACGCTCGGCGCAGAGGACGGCATTGATTTCGCGAGAATGTCGGGATCTGGCGCCACCGTCTTCGGCCTGTGCGAGGCCGGCCGGGAAATGGAATTGGAGCGGTCGCTCCGAATGCGTCATCCCGATTGGTGGATTGCGTCGGGACGGCTGGCCTGATCAGCTGCGCTAGATCCAGCCGGGGCGCTCGCTTCGCAAGCAGCCCGCCACGAAAATGGATTGCTTAGCTGACGCGCGATATACAGAAGGCGACCGTGTCAGCCAGCGCGTCGTTGTAGGGGCCCTGCGGCAGCGTCTCGAGCGCTTTGAGGGCCTTGTCGCCATAGGCACGCGCACGGATCACGGTTTCCGAAAGGGCATCATACCTTTTCAGGAGTTCGATTGCCTGTTCCAGGTCACCGTCTTCGACATCCTCGCCTTCAAGGCATCGTTTCCAGAAAGCCCTGTCGCCATCGGTCCCGCGTGCCACTGCCAGAACAACGGGAAGCGTGATCTTGCCTTCCCGGAAATCGTCACCGATTTCCTTGCCGAGATCCGCCGAGGACCCGCCATAGTCGAGCGCGTCATCAACGAGTTGGAATGCGTAACCGAGTTCAAGACCGTAGGTGCGCGCCGCCAGTTTCGTCGCATCGCCCTGGCTGGCGATCACCGGACCAACTTCGGCTGCGGCAGCAAAGAGCGCAGCGGTCTTTGCCTCGATGACACGCAGATAGTCCGCCTCCGTCGTGGCTATGTTCTTTGCAGCTCCAAGCTGAAGGACTTCGCCTTCGGCAATGATGGCCGAAGCGGACGACAGGATCCTGAGTGCCTCAAGCGAGCCCACGTCGACCATCATCTTGAATGCCTGACCGAGGAGGTAGTCACCGACAAGAACACTGGCCTGGTTGCCCCAGAGTTTCCGCGCGGCCAGCTTTCCCCGGCGCATATCGCTCTCGTCAACGACATCGTCATGCAGCAGCGTCGCCGTGTGCATGAACTCGACGCTTGCCGCCAGCACGACATGACCGCTGCCCTGGTAGCCGAACATGTCGGCAAACGCGAGCGTCAGCATCGGCCGCAGGCGCTTGCCACCAGACGAGATGAGGTGCTTGGCAATCTCCGGGATCAATTCCACGTTCGAGCCGGCCTTGGACAGGATCAGTTCATTGACGTCCGCCATCCCCGGGGATACCAGATCGACAAGCGGTTGAATGCTTGGACGGCGCGACTGGCTGTCAGAATATGTTGTTGCGACAACGGCCACTTACGGCACTCCTCGAATATTTGAGCGGACAATATGGCGCTAAGGGCTCCGGGGCAAGACGCCAGCGCGATGACAAACTGTTGAAATGCCACAAACACGTGATTTTGCTGTAAACCAGACCAGAGGGGTTTTTAAGGCAATCCCGCTTTCGAAGGCCGCTAAACCCGGAAAACATATGGAAGAACTTGTCAGAACGAACGATCCGGTCCTCATTTCCTTCCTGGAATCGATCCTCGACGAAGCCGGAATCAAGCATTTTGTCGCAGATGGCAATATGAGCATCATGGAAGGATCGCTGGCAATGATCCCGCGGCGTATCCTGGTCGACAGCGACCAGATCCACAAGGCGCGCGGACTTGTGCGGGATGCGGGCCTCGAGCATGAATTGCGGCCTGCCAAAGACCAGATCTGACATGGTTTCTCCACAAGACGCAGATACTGAAACCATCACGCGCGATGCGTTCCTGGGTGGCCAGGTACATGTCTATCAGCACAGGAAGGGTCGCCATCGCGCAGGTCTGGATGCCGTCTATCTCGCCGCCGCGCTGCCTGACGGCACAAAAGGCCACGTCGTTGATCTCGGTGCGGGCGTCGGAACCGCCGGCTTTTGCGCTGCGGCACGATTGCCGGACATCAATGCCACGCTTGTCGAGATCGACAACGCCGTGGTGGCGCTGGCCGAACGTGGCCTGTCCGATCCCGAAAACGCGCGTTTTTCCGATCGGGTGCGGCTTCTTCAGGCCGACATCACCGCCAAGGGCAGCGTTCGCCACGCCTCCGGCCTTGTCCCATCCATGGCTGATCACGCGATCATGAACCCGCCCTATTACGAGGCAGACAGGTTTCGCGCATCACCCAACGCGGCACGCGCGGACGCACATATGCTGGATGAGAGAGGTCTTGAGCCCTGGGCGAAGACCGCGACCGACATCGTTCGCGAGGGTGGCAGCCTGACGGTCATCTTCCGGGCTGACGGCCTGCAGGAACTTCTGACGGTTCTCAAAGGACGTTTCGGCGCGACCGACGTTATCCCGCTTCGCCCCCGCTCCGAAGCTCCCGCGACACGCGTCATCGTGCGGTCGATCCGCGCAAGCAAGGCTCCGCTGAGACTGTTGCCGGGCTTTGTCCTGCACGAAGGCAGCGGATCGGACTTCACGAGCCAGTCCCGGACTGTCATGCGTGACGGACTTGGACTGGGTCTCACCGCACGTTGAGCATGAACGCCTTCAGTGCATCTGGATCTCACCGTCGGCGAAGCGGAAATCAACAGGGTCGATAAGATTTTGATGGGCGACGCGAACGGAATGAATACGCCCTTCGATTTCGCGTTCCCAGAAATCCAGGAATTTGGTCAGTTCGGGAAATTGTGGCGCAAGGTCCTCCGTCTGCCACAGAAAGCTTTGCAGGAATTTGGGATGATCGGGGAGCCGGTACAGGATCTCGGCCGTCAACAGGCCATATCCCAGGAAGCGCTTTTCAAAGTCTGAGCTGGTTTTCATGCCAATCCTTTCTTTGTTGCCAAGAAAGAGTGTCACGGAACAGCGGTTAACCAAACCCGACTTTTTGGTAATTCCTGTTTACAAACAGCACTTTAGCAGCATTCAAGAACAACTGCTAACAATTTGCTTTGAAGGCTTGATTAGAATTTCAGCGGCTCTGGATCAGTGTCAGGTACCCAAGGAAAGCATCGATGTCGTCAGCCTCAAACGCAACTTCCGGCATGTTTTCGTGGCCAGTCACGATACCCTCCGCAAGCGGCTCTTCGAGGCTTTCGAGCGGATAGAGTTTCGACAGATCCCTGAATGCGGGCGCGCCCGGCTGTGCGCTGACATCTTCTGTGCCGACCGCATGACAGGTGGCGCAATGGATCTGAGCAAGCTCTTCGCCGGTCGCGAGGCTTGCCGGGTCAGACGGATACGCCCCATCGGATGCATGCGCTGCATATCCTGCCAGCGTAATCACGGTGCTCATGAGAACCAGTTTGCGTCCTGCCACGGCATTTTCCTCCCTCGAATCGCGAGTGGGAATCATAGTCGGTTGGAAAGCCCCTGCACATTAGGTCATCCCCTGATGCCCTCGACATCGGTTTCAAGAGGGTATGACCGGCAAGCACCGCGTGCTAGGTCCTTCAGGCGGCCAGAAAACCGGTTTGATCCAGGTCTCTCAACCTTGCCGTACTTTGGTCCGGGCTGACCTTGTTGTTGTCCGGCCTATATGATGCAAGAAAACGAACGCCCAGGAGACGCCATGAGCCCGACGCCCCTTCCCGCTTCCATCGACGATACGCTTCATCTCATGGATCAGGCGGGGTATGTCGCGGACAGATCTCTGGCGACCGTCCTGCACCTTGCGCTCAAGATGAAGCGGCCCTTGTTTCTCGAAGGTGAAGCCGGTGTCGGCAAGACCGAGATTGCCAAGGTCCTTTCCACCACACTCGGACGCGACCTGATCCGGCTGCAGTGTTACGAGGGCCTCGACGTCGCGTCCGCCGTCTATGAATGGAATTACCAGGCCCAGATGGTTGAAATCCGCGTTGCAGAAGCTTCTGGAGACACCGAACATGCCGACCTTTCCAAATCGATTTTCGACGAAAGGTTCCTGATCAAGCGCCCCGTACTGCAGGCGCTCGAACCCTCGTTAAGCGGCCCTCCGGTCTTTTTGATCGATGAGTTGGACCGGGCCGACGAGGCCTTTGAAGCCTTCCTGCTGGAAGTGCTTGCCGACAGTCAGGTTTCCATACCCGAACTCGGGACCGTGCGCGCCGAGGAACCTCCCATCGTGATCATCACCACCAACCGGACGCGCGAGATCCATGACGCCCTGAAACGCCGCTGCCTTTATCATTGGGTCGACTATCCGGATGCCGAGCGTGAACTGGAAATCGTGCGCAGAAAAGTGCCGGGTGCAGCCGAGCGGCTGGCCCACGAGGTGGTCGCATTTGTCCAGAAGCTCCGGGCGGATGAAGACCTATTCAAGCAACCGGGTGTGGCAGAAACCCTGGACTGGGCGACGGCGTTGTCCGAACTCAACGAAATTGCGCTTGATCCCGATCTTGCATCCGACACGCTCGGCGTTCTCCTGAAATACCAGGACGACATCGAAAGGGTGCGCGGCTCCAAGGTCCGTCACATGATCGACGAGATCCGCAAGGACGTGCCGCAGGTTCAATCGATGCCGGCAGTTTGAGCGCCTCAGCCATGGCAACCAGCGAAGTCCGCTCCCGGATAACCGACAATATCGTCTATTTCGCAAGGACGCTGCGCAAGGCAGGCGTCCCGGTCGGGCCGGCGTCGGTTGTCGATGCCGTCAGCGCGGTCGAAGTTTCGGGAATAGAAAACCGGGACGATCTGTACTGGACGCTGCATTCGGTTTTCGTCCGCAAACGCGAACACAAGGTCCTGTTCGACGAAGCCTTCAGGATCTACTGGCAAAGCCGCGGCCTGATCGAGAAGATGCTGTCAATCCTCTCGCCCGTCGCCCCGCCCCGCGGCGCACCGGAAAAACCCAAAGCCGGTCAGACCCGCGTTTCGCAAGCCTTCCAGGCCGCAAAGGAACGGGTTGCGGAGGAAACCGTGCCGGAAATAGAGGTGGATGCGAAGTTTACCGTCTCCGGCAAGGAACTGCTGCAGACCAAGGACTTTGCCCAGATGACGGCGGAAGAAGTCGCCACGGCCAAACAGGTGCTGCGGTCCATGGCCATGCCCATGGACAAGATAAGATTGCGCCGCTTGACGGCTGCACCGCGGGGCCGCGTCGACCCACGCAAGACACTGCGCGCCTCCATGCGCGCCGGCGGTGAATTCATCGACCTGAAATTCAGAAAGCCTGCCGAGAAGCGGCCGCCACTGGTCGCGCTGTGCGACATTTCCGGGTCGATGAGCCAGTACTCGCGCCTGCTCCTGCATTTCCTGCACGCCATGACCGCCGAGCGCCGGGACGTGCACACGTTCCTGTTCGGCACCAGGCTGACGAACGTCACCCGGCAATTGCGCATGAAGGATCCGGACGAGGCACTTGAAGCCTGCTCAGCCGGCGTCGAGGACTGGTCCGGCGGAACGCGGATCGCATCGGCACTGCATGACTTCAACAAGCACTGGTCGCGCCGGGTCCTGTCCGGGAAACCAACCGTCCTCCTGATCACGGACGGGCTTGAAAGAGACACCGACGAGGATCTGGCGCGCGAGATGGATCGCCTGCACCGGTCCTGTCGGCATCTGATCTGGCTCAACCCGTTGCTGCGATTTGACGGGTTCGAGGCGAAGGCAAAGGGCATCCGGGCCATGCTGCCCCATGTCGATGAATTCCGCGCCGCGCATTCACTCGACGCGGTTTCGGACCTCGCAAATGCCCTTTCCGGAGACCAGCGCAAAAGCGCGGCAAACGTTCCCCGCAGGTGGCTCTAGCCTGGGTGATGGACCCATGAATCAAGCCGATTTGGCGGCAGAAATGGCTTTACCCTAGCTTTCCTTGCGGTAGAGGATGGTGCCGCGCTGATTGATGAGCAGCACTTCTCCCGACACCGGATGCACATAAACCTCGACCCGCTGTCCTTCAGGCGTCGTTCCGTAAACCTCCCAGCAACCGCCGTCTTCCTTCATCCGGCGCACCTGCCAGCCTTCACTGACGAGTCGTTCCGTAACCTGCCGCTCGGAAAGCCATGCCGATTTTTCGGTTGCCTCGCATTCGAACATGCCCGTTGCGCAAACCGGAAAAGAGAAAAAGCAGGTCAGCAGCGACGTTGCTGTGTGAAGCGTGAAGTTCATCGTTTCATCCTCTCAGAGTCAGGGTTTCCGGTCAGGCCGCAGTCGGTTCAGGTGCGGGATTGTAGAAACGGTAGACCCGGTAGGCTTCAAGCAAAGCGAGTGGCACAAAGTGAACCAGGGCCGGGCCGAACTCGTTGTGTACAAACATCCAGTGAAGAAGCGTCATCACCGCGGCCAGATAGCCGAAGCGTTGCAAGGGCTTCCAGTATCTACCAAGCCGCCTCACGGAAGCATCATTCGACGTGGCTGCCATTGGAACGAAAACGAAGAAAGCCAGCCAGCCGGTCCAGATACCGAGCGCCCAGAATTCGCCGAAGATGGCCTGCAATGAGCCCATATCGACAATGTAGAGAACCGTATGAAGTGCCGCATAGAGAAACGCCGCTACGCCGAAGTAGCGCCGCCTGCGCAACATCCAGTACCAGAATGCGTTTTTCGGGAACATCAGCCGAAAGGGAGAAATGATCATCGAGATGATCATGAAACGCGCCGCGAATTCCCCTGTCGGATGCAGCAGAAATTCAGTCGCCGGGCGCCCATCGTCGGACACGGCGCCATTTACCAGCGCCAGCACCATCGGGATCGACGGCAATGCCAGCAGACCCCAGATGAACGCTCTGGAATTGAGTATGTTTTTGAAAGCCGACACCCGCTCTACCCACCTGTTGAATCAACCCTTGATCCAATCAGGCTACACGTGAGATGTCGCACACATATCCCGGATCGTGGCCGGATTTGTCGCAAGATGTAACGAGCGCCGCCTGAAACGTCGCGTGGGGCAAGAACCCTGCCGGTTCTGCGTTGGGGCACCTGGAACCGGCAGGGACTTATGCTGGGTTTCTGGAAACCCGCTGGCAATCTTAGTTTCATACTTTCGAAACTAAATGCGGCATGCTGTCTCTGCGACGGTCTCGCAAATTGATTTGGGCCCGTCAGGGAAGCGCCACGACAGGCGTCCTGACGCCGACCCTCTGAAACAGGTCCTCGATATCGGCATTCGCCATGCGGATGCAGCCGTAGGACACGGCCCGCCCGATCGAACCCGGCCGGTTCGTGCCGTGAATGGCGTAGTTGCCGTTGGAAAGTGTCATGGCGGCGGAACCCATGGGATTGTTCGGTGCGCCCCCCCGGATGACGTCTGGCAGATGCGGGAAATCCCGGCGCACCTCCGGCGAGGGTGACCAGTCGGGGCGAACATACTTTGCCGTGATCTGTGCCTGGCCTGTCCAGGCCTTGCGTGGCTTGCCAACCGCGACTTTGTACCGGATGGCACGTTTGCCGCGCAAAACCAGATAGAGCAGCTTTTCGGAATTCTTGATCACGATCGTTCCGGGCCGGAACCTGTGATCGGCAAACCCGACCAGTTCAGCGGCGGTAGCCGGCAACTGAAAACTGAACAACACGGCGAGAGCAAGAACGAGGCCCCTGATCCGCAAACAGGAAGATTGACGCATGACTTTTCCCTGGTTTTGAGGAGAAAAATACCGCGTCCGCCGCCTTGAAAGAAGCTGGGAGCCTCTACTTTCTTAACTGAAGGTTAATTCCGGATCTGCGTATCACGGCGTGCTCAAACCTGCGGCATCGGCGAAACCGAGCCGGATGCACGACGTAGAATGTGGGCGTTCGATGCGTTGGGTGTGACAGCCGTCACTATGAAGAACCGCCCGGAAACGGCATTTGGAACGAACAGAGGCAGTGAAAGGCCGCATTCGGGGCCGCCTTGTCTCAAGTCGCAAAACCAGACGAGATCCGAAATTCAAGGAAGGAACAGTCCAATGCACCCCATTCGTTTCCGGCGTGACCACATCGCCAACAGTCTACGCGCCCTGAAATCGATATTTGTGTCTTTCGCCCTGTTGGCCGGTCTGTCGCTGCCGGCAACCGCCGGCTCCATTTCCGGCACCTACACACTGTCACCTGCAAACATCGACACCGGTTTTTCCGTTCGGGTTCTGGGTGGCCGCCCGGTGCAGGGCGAATTCAGCAAGGTGTCCGGCAAGATGGTTCTGGATCAGAACCGCCCGGAAAAGAGCAAGGTCAACGTCACGATCGACCTTTCCAGCGTGAAAACCAACAACGACAAGGTAACGGGTTTCCTGAAAAGCTCCGCCATGTTCGACGTCGCCAAGTACCCGGTCGCCAAATTCCAGAGCACACGCATCCGGATCACGGGCCAATACACTGCGGAAGTCGAAGGCGTTCTGTCCCTGCGTGGCAAGACCAAGCGCACCAAGCTCGACGTCCAGATCACGGGCAACAAGGGCAATGGACGCGTCGCCTTTACGGTCTCGGGTGGTTTTTTCCGCAGCTTCTATGGCATGGAAGCCGGCCTGCCGATCTATGCCGACAAGGTCAACATCAAGATCAGCGGAACCGGTCGCCGGACCTGATCTCCCTGGAATGAACCGAAAGGGGACGCAAATCCGGCCGGATTGCGTCCCCTTCGCTCATGATCGCCGGACCTCCCGGGCCGGCCTTACCGCAATTTCGGAGCGCCCTCGCGCCATTCGTAAATAACGTAGCCCGGCCGGTTGCTATCCCCCTTCTCATCGAATTCGACAGGTCCGAGCACTGTCTCGAAGGTCTGGGTCGAGAGCGCGTCGGACACCGCCTGAAGGTCGGTGTCACCTGCCGAGTTCGCAGCCTGTGCCCAGGCCTGGATCGCAGCATAGGTTGCCAGGGAGTAGCGGTCTGCTGATTTCCCCGCTTCCTCCAGTACGCTCACCACCCCGGCGCTTTGCTCCATGTCACGCGGGTCGATCGGGTAGGTCAGCAGCGTGCCGTTGCCTGCCTCACCTGCCACGGCCAGGAACTCTTCTGTCATTAGCGCATCGCCCGACACCAGCACGGCATCAAGTCCCTGCCGGTTCATCTCGAGCTTGATCAGGCCCGCCTCGGGATGATAACCGCCCAGGAATACCACGCCGACATTCTCAAGGCCGAGTTGCGAAACGAGGTAACGGTAGTCATCCTCGCCTGCATCGAACCCGAGAGAAAGGTCCTCGGACTTGCCCAGGTCGTTCATCACCGCCTTGACGCCGTCGAGCAGACCCTTGCCGTAAGCGGTCTTGTCGTGAAGCAGAGCGATGCGTTCATCGGAGAATGTATCTGCCAGAAAACGACCGGCGACTTCGGCCTGCTGATCATCCCTTGGAGCCAGTCGAAACACGCCCTCGCCGGGTCGTTCGTCGGTGAATTTCGGCAATGTCGTTCCTGGCGAAATCTGAACGATTCCGGCACCGGCATAAACTTCGCTTGCCGGCATCGAGGCGTTGAAGCAGAAGTGCCCGGCAACGAAGACAACGTCTTTTCCGATAAGCTGGTTTGCCACCGCCACGGCCTTGTCTGCATCGCAGCCGTCATCTGCAACCTCAAGCACAAGGTTCTCACCGTTGACGCCGCCCGCCGCGTTGATGTCGGACACCGCCTGCTCCGCGCCCGCCCGCATTTGCGCACCAAGATCGCGGAACTGCCCGTCCATGGGTCCTGCCACTGCAATTCGTATATCGGCGCTGGCCTGACCGGTGATCAGCCCGGCAGCGAGACTAGCCGCTATGAATATCAATCTCCGCTGTGTCATCCGGTTCTCCATCACCTACTGTTCATCCCTATCGCCGCAGGCGAAAAATCTCAATCCGGATAAAGAGATCCAATTTCAGGCCTTGTCTTTGCGGGTTTGTGTTTCGCCCTATTTTGCCTAGGCATGCCAGAGCCATATGGCTAAACTTGGCCTCGACACTGCGACCATAACCGATTCCGCCCAGGCCGGCCCAGGAGCCGAAAACATGACTATTCCCGCATCAGAGCAAGGCCGGCTGCCGCTCGACACGCAAAGTTTCCGCGAGGCCATGAGCCGGATCGCGGCGGCGGTTCATGTGGTCACCACTGACGGTCCCGGGGGGCAGCAGGGGGCAACGGTTTCAGCCGCCTGCTCGGTCAGCGACGATCCTCCCAGTATTCTGATCTGCCTGAACCGGCAGACCCGCGTGCACAGTGCGGTACTTCAAAACAGGTGTTTTTGCCTGAACACGTTAGGCGATGACCATGAGGGCATTTCCGACAGCTTTGCCGGCCGCGACAACCTCGAAATGCCGGAACGCTTCGCAAAGGCCGATTGGACCCGCTTGGCGACCGGCTGCCCGGCGCTCGACAGTGCCCGCCTGAGCGTCGATTGCGAGATCTACTCGGTATCGGAAATGGGCACGCACTCGATCATCGTCGGCACAGTTGTTGACCTGCGCATGACCGACCCGGGCAAATCGCTGATTTATGTCCGCCGAGGCTACAAAAGCCTCGACACCTGAACGCCGCCAGACCAAACTGCGGTTCAGTCTCTGGTTTGGAATTTCCCCGCATGCCCGGCCCCCGCAATCTCATTACCGACGTTCCCGGCCTCAAGATCGGCAACGCGACCGACATGGATCTGAAGTCGGGAGCAACGGTGCTGCTTCCCGATGAGCCGGCGGTTGCCTCCGTCGCAATTCACGGCGGTGCACCAGGAACACGGGAAATCGCGCTGCTCGAACCCGAGCAAACAGTTGAAAAGATCGACGCCATCGTGCTGGCCGGCGGATCCGCGTTCGGCCTCGATGCAGGTGCGGGCGTTCAGGGACGGCTTGCGGAACTGGGATACGGCTTCGAAGTCGGCCCCGTCAGGGTTCCGATTGTTCCGACGGCCATCCTGTTTGACCTTTTGAACGGCGGCGACAAGAGCTGGGGGCAAGCGGCACCCTACCGCGATCTCGGGCGTTCCGCGCTTGATGCGGTTGCCCTTGATTTTGCGCTTGGCTCAGTTGGAGCCGGAACCGGCGCGACCACCGCAAATCTCAAGGGCGGGCTGGGCTCCGCCTCCCAGGTGCTCGACAATGGCGTGACAGTAGGTGCGATTGTCGCTGTAAACGCGCTCGGACGCGCAACGATTGGCGAAGGTCCTCACTTCTGGGCCTCCCCTTTCGAGGTCGACGGCGAATTCGGTGGACGCGGGATCGCGGCCCCCTTTCCCCTCGATGCCGTTGAGGTGCGGACCAAGCTTGATGCGCTCAAGGCCGGTGCCAACACCACCATCGCCGCCGTTGCGACGGATGCAGTGCTGACAAAGGGAGAAGCCAAGCGGCTGGCGGTCATGGCGCATGACGGTCTTGCCCGGGCGCTTTGGCCTGCCCACACACCTCTGGACGGGGATCTTGTGTTCGCGCTCTCGACCGGTGAGCGCAAATTGGAGAGCGGCCTGGAGGACATGGTGAGGCTCGGGGCCGCCGCGGCGTCCTGCCTCGCGCGCGCCATTGCCAGGGGGATCTACAACGCCTCTGCGGCCCCCGGAGATCCTGTTCCGACCTGGCAGGACAAATTTGGTGCCTAGACAAATCTGAAGCAGGACCTCGACCGTAATCTGGGCATATCAAGAGTCCAAAGGTCATGCCCACATGTTCAGGTTCCGCCCTCACCTGCTGATTGCCTTTTTCGCCCTTGCTGTTGCGGCGATCCCGGCCGCCGCCAAGCCGCTTGTGCTCGAGGAATTCTTTCGGGGCAAGACCATCGGAAAGGGCGTCTTTGAGAGCAAGATCGCTGGCGTCTACCGCCCCTTCACGGTCTATCTCACGGGCACCTGGAACCCGCGCACGTTCACGCTGCGGCTCCGGGAGGACTTTGTTTACGAGGATGGCGAAAAGGACACCAAGACCTGGTTCTTCCAGAAGGTCGCCGAGGGCCGCTACATCGGTCAGCGCGCTGACGTTATCGCGCCGACCAACGTGACGACCGATGCCGACGGCGCGATCCGTTTCGCCTATATTGCCGAACTTGAGACCGAAAACGGCCCGCTTCTTCTTTCCTTCGACGACACGCTGACCCAGGTGGACCGCCGCACCGTGCGCAATACGGCCAAGGTGAAGAAAGCCGGCTTCACGATTGGAACCGTGGATCTCACATTCACGAAGTAGCACCGGGTCATCTGAAACATGCCGGAGCGCTTGATCGCCAACGAATGATTGGCTTAACTCCCCCAAGGCTATTTGGATGACGTTGGGGGGGATATTTCAGTGGCCATTGCAACACGCTGTTTTCAGTCTTTGATTTTCTCGTTTTCAACATTCCTTGCCGTTGTCGCGTTTTCCAGCCCGCCCTCGATGGCGAGCGAAAGAAATCTTGCAGAAACACTCGAGGAGACGCTCAGCGAACCCTTTGACGGCGACTTCGACACCATTCTCAAGCGCGGCTACATGCGTGTCCTCATTCCGTTTTCAAAAACCGGTTTTTTCATCGACAAGGGCGTCCAACGTGGTGTCTCCGTCGACCTGATGACAGAGTTCGAAAAATATCTGGACAAGGCCTATGGAAAGAAGGTCCAGGACTTCGAAATCGTGCTCATGCCGACACCACGCGAACGCCTCTTCTCGGACCTTGCCGACAACCGTGGCGACATTGCCATCGGAAACCTGACGATCACCGAAGACCGCCAGAAGCTGGCAGATTTCTCCGATCCGCTTCTGAACGACGTGCATGAGGTCCCCGTTACGCTGGATACCGTGAACGATCTGACGTCCACGGCGGAGCTTGCCGGTCAAACCATCTATGTCAGGAACTCGGCCTCCTACTATCAAAGCCTTGAGGATCTGAACCGGAAGTTCGCCCGCGACGGCACGAAGACGATCCGCATCGAGCGCGCCGATGAACGTCTTGAAGATGAAGACATTCTCGAGATGGTCGCTGCCGGGACAATTCCGATGACCATCGTCGATCAGCACAAGGCGGAACTCTGGCTGGAAGTTCTGAACGGTCTCAAGATCCACCCGGACGCGGCGGTGCGCACCGACGGCGAGATCGCCATCGCGGTCCGCAAGAATGCGCCCAAACTGCTTGAGGAAATCAATGGATTTGCCGCTACGGTGAAAAAGGGATCGCTGCTCGGAAACATCATTTTCAAGAAATATCTGCAGGAAGCCGATTACCTGCGGGACATGCGGGACGAGAGCTATCAGGCGAACCTGGAAAAGTTCACCGGTCTTTTCGAGAAATACGGCAAGGAGTACGACTTCGACTGGCTGCTGATCGCGGCGCAGAGCTTCCAGGAATCGAAGTTCGACCCAAAGGCGCACAGCAGCGCAGGCGCGGTCGGCCTCATGCAGATCAAGCCGTCTACGGCTGAAGGCACACCCATCAGCATCACGGGGATTGCAGCGGACACGGACAAGAATGTTCATGCGGGCGTCAAATACCTGCGCTACATCGCTGACCAGTATTTCGCCGACCTCAAGGACGAGCAGGCCAACCAGACCTTTTTCGCGCTCGCCGCCTACAATGCCGGCCCGAGCCGGTTCGAAAAACTGCGCGAAAAGGCGAAACAGCAGGGATACGACCCGGACAAATGGTTCGGAAATGTCGAGTGGATCGTCGCCGCGCAGATTGGCCGTCAGCCCATCGAATATGTCGGCAACATCTATCAGTATTACGTGGTCTTTCACAACGCGCGGAAGCACGAGGAGACCGGCACCGCCGCCGACTAGGGCTTTCAAATCGATCAGAGAGAAGCCGAGAGCAGCGGTAGCAGAAGCGCTGGTCGGTCAGGCCGCCTTTTTCCCGAGCCCGGCCGCCCGGGACAGCATCTTGTTACGGTCCGCTTCCTTCGATCCGTGAAGCGGCGAAAAAACATGGTAACCCCTCGGTTTGAAACCGCAGAAGGCGAGGATCTGCTTTTCCGTTTGCTTTCGGACCCCGGCACCGTAGATCCAGTTGAATATCCAGCCTGGCGTGTCGGCGGTCACCAGAACCTTAGCCGTCCGGCCGGTGAGCAGCTTTTCCGGCAGCGCCTTTCCTTCCACGTATTTGAAGGCCTTTCCCGAAAGAAGCACTCGGTCGAACAGGCCCTTCAGCTTCGCCGGATGACCACCCCACCAGAGCGGATGCACGATCACGATGTGTTCGCACCAGGTGACATCGTCCCAGAAATCGAGGAGGTCAGGCTCCAGTTTCGGCCCCTTGGTAAAGTCAGACGTGCCGTAGTCCGGGTTGAATTCCATCTCGCTCAGATGACGCGTTCGCACATCATGCCCCTTCCCCGCGGCTTCACGGGCATATTCGTCCGCCAGAGCGCCGCAGAACGAGCCTTTTGCCGGGTTGCCGTCGAGTATCAGTATTCTCGTCATGTTTTCACTCGCCTGTTCAGAAACAGTCAAAATTGACCACGGTCATCTTTTGACATCACTATGCTCGGGAATCAAGAATAATTTGACCGCGGTCAATTTAACGGGGACGCATGACACGCAAGCCGCAACAGCGCAGCATTGCCACCAGGGCCAGGGTGCTTCGGGCAGCCAGAGAGCTGAGCCGAAAATACGGACTGGAGGGCCTGACCGCGGAAGCAGTTGCAAGTGAGGCCGGGGTGGCCAAGGGAACCGTCTTTTCCCACTTCGGCGACATGGACGGGCTCTTGTCGCATGTCCTGCTGGAGCGCCTTGACGCCCTGCGATCAGGCGCGGCGGAGAATGCACCGCAGGATCCGCTGCTGCAAAGCCCGGTCGATGCTCTTATGGAACGCATGATGGCTCTGATTGCCGTCATTACTGACAGTCCCACGATCCTGAGACTGTTCCTGGACAATATCGGCGTCACCAAACCGAATTGCGCCACTGAGTTTGTGGAAACACTTGACGCGCTGGATGCAGAACTCGCCGCCTTTCTCGAACTCTGGCAGGCATCGGAGGATCTTCAGCCTCCCTTGCGCAAAGACAGGCTCCCGTCAGAAATGGTGGACGGACTGATTGCCTTCATGATTCACGGCGCGATCCTGTTCAAAAGCCACCAGATCACCGACAGTGCGGTTCTCGAGACACGGCTCCGCCGTCATGTCGAAGCGTATCTGCTCCAAGCCTGACGGTGCTTTTCAGTCCTCTTCCGGATGTTCTCCGGGCCAGCTGACGACGTGGTTTTCGTACTGTTCCAGTTCCATGCCGTCTTCGGGGACGGTCCGTCCCCGCACCGAGATGCCTGCCTGGTGCACAGTCTCCCGATCTCCGGAAACCAGCGGGTGCCACCAGTAAAGGTCCTCTCCTTCGGCGACGAGCCGATAGGCGCAGGTTGGCGGCAACCAGGTCAGGGTCCTTACCTCTTGCGGTGTCAGCTGGATGCAGTCGGGTACTGTTGCGGCCCTGTTGTCATAGTCCTTGCAGTGGCAGCTCTCACCATCGAGCAACGTGCAGGCGACGTTGGTCCAGACGATCTCGCCGCTGTCCCAGTCCTCCAGCTTGTTGAGACAACAGCGGGCGCAACCGTCGCACAGCGCTTCCCACTCCCGGGACGACATGTCCTCAAGCGGTTTTGCCTTCCAGAAAGCGGTTTTGTTCAGGGTCTGGTCCGATGTGGAACCCATGCTCTCACCTACCTCTCGCGCCGATGACTTGAGCGGGTATCACGCAATTCGCACGGCTGCAACGCCTGCTCGGAACGGCACCAGGGCAGCAGGTGTTTCACGTTGGGGGATCAATAAGCCGGGAGCAATCCACTTGAGCGAAGGCAGCATGTTTCCAGTTTCGTAAAAAAGAGATAGTTTGATGCTGCGCATATAATCAGGAGAATCTGAACGCGTGACGGAAAAGCCCGAACCGAACGCCCATGCCGTCGACAATGCACCAGGCAAGAAACACCGTATCAGACGGTTTTTCCTGTGGCTTGACGCATTCGTCGACACTGCCCTTTGGAAAAGCGGATCCGCCATCCGGCGGTTTTTCGAGGGTTATGATGCGTTTTTGCGCCGCTTCCGGGCAAAAGGCATCTGGCGTGGTCTTTCCGAGTTGTCCTCCGACGGCCTGACCTTTGGCCTGATCGGGTTCTTCGTTGTGCTCGCTTTCGCCCAGCCCGCCTTCGAGGCCACGCGCTATGCCGACTGGAAAACAACGGACGAATTCGCGGTCACCTTTCAGGACAGGTTCGGCAAGGAAATTGGTAGGAGGGGTATTGTTCTGAACGACAGTGTGCCTCTTGAAGAGATCCCCGATTCCCTCATCAAGGCGACCCTGGCCACCGAGGATCGCCGTTTCTTCTTCCATTTTGGCATCGATGCCGTCGGTACGTTCAGGGCCATGGTCGAAAATGCACGCGCGGGCGGCGTGGTTCAGGGCGGCTCGTCCCTGACGCAGCAGTTGGCGAAGAACCTGTTCCTGACCAATGAACGCAGCCTCAGCCGCAAGATCAAGGAAGCCTATCTTGCCCTCTGGCTGGAAGCCAATCTCAGCAAGCAGGAGATTTTGAAACTCTATCTCGACCGCGCGTATATGGGCGGTGGTGTATTCGGCGTGACAGCAGCGGCCGAATTCTACTTCAACAAGAACGTACGCGAATTGACACTTGCAGAAAGCGCAATGCTTGCAGGGCTTTACAAGGCCCCGACAAAATTTGCCCCGCACATCAATCTTCCGGCTGCCCGCGCCCGGGCCAACGAGGTCCTGACCAACATGGTACAGGCGGAACTCCTGACGGAAGGCCAGGTTATCGGTGCTCGCCGCAACCCTGCCATCGCGGTCGACCGGTCGCAGGACCAGTTGCCGGAATACTTTCTCGACTGGGCTCTCGAGGAGGTCAAGAAACTGGCGCGCCGCAACCCGGCGCTCGCCCGCGACCGGATCGTAACCGTGCGCACGACGCTGGATCCTGCGCTTCAGAGGCAGGCCGATCTTGCTGTTGAAACGGTCCTGCGCGAAAACGGCAAACTGCGCGATGCAAACGAAGCGGCACTGGTTTCGATGATCCCGGACGGCGCTGTCGTGGCCATGGTCGGCGGTCGGTCCTACGGCGAAAGCCAGTTCAATCGTGCCGTCAATGCGTTGCGGCAACCCGGGTCCTCGTTCAAGCCGTTTGTCTACATGACGGCCTTCATGAACGGGTACACCTCCAAAAGCATCGTTCCCGATCGCCCGGTTTCGATCGGGAACTGGTCACCCAAGAATTACACCCGCAGCTACCGTGGCCCGGTCACGCTCAAGACAGCCCTGACCAAGTCGATCAACACCATACCGGTGCGTCTCTCGCTTGACTTCGGACGCGATAAAATCATAGAGACCGCCTATGCAATGGGACTGACCCACGAGCTTGAAAACTCGATCTCGCTTCCGATCGGCTCGTCGGAAGTCACCGCGATCGACATGGCGTCTTCCTATGCAACCTTCGCCAATGGCGGATACGCGGCACCTGCCTATGCAATCCTGGAAGTCAGGAACAGCGACGGAGACCTTCTCTACCGACGGGAACGGGATGAGGCCACGGCGGAGCCCAGGAGAGTTTTGCCGGAAGAACAGGTCCACATGATGAATGACATCCTTGTCAACGTGGTCGAGGCCGGAACTGCCCGCCGTGCGCGCATCGACGGTGTGGTCGCCGCAGGCAAGACAGGCACGACCAATGCCTACCGCGATGCCTGGTTTGTCGGATACACCGGGAATTTTTCAACGGCCGTCTGGGTCGGCAACGATGATTTCACATCCACCCGGCGCGTCACCGGCGGCAGTCTGCCGGCGATGACCTGGCAGCTCTACATGAACTACGCCCATGACGGCATCGAACTTGCGAGGATGCCGGGTGTGGATCCGGAGTCCCTGCCCCGTCTTTCGAAACCTGCAACCAAGAAGGTCGCGGAGGCCACAACCGTGTTTTCGCAGCCGCGCGTTCTCAAGCGACGGACCCAGGGCCTGTTGCTGCGCATTGGCCGGAACATGCAGAACCTCATCGAGAAGGATAGCGCGAAAAACGAGGCAGGCGGCGAAAACGCTCCGACTGATTTCGCGGCCGCGCAATGACGGTATCCTCTTCCAGCTCTGACGGAACCGGCTACACCGAGACCGATTTCAATATTCAGGAATTGCCGCTCGCGATCCGGCCGCATCGAAGCCGCCCGGTTCGCACGTTGCTGTTTCTGACGATCATTGTAACGGTCGGAACATTGCTCGGGATCGGCTCCGCCTATCTCATGATCGAACGCGAACAGCCGCTCAATGCCGTTTCCATTGGTGCCTGGCGAGCTTATCCCAAGGCCGGAACAGCTGATGCCGACCCCTATTCAGTCGCCATATACACCCGAGGCGCTGTCGTTCCGCTCGCGTCGGGCGAAGGGCTGGCCCTGGTAGCGCGCGAGGACGATGCGGGAAATCTGCTGGATCCGACCTGCGTCTACCGGATTTCCGGACAAACACCGGCCGCACGGCTATGGACGCTGACCGCTACCGACGGGGACGGACGGCTGACAACAACACTGCCCGGACGGGTCCAGGTGGACAGCCAGAACCTTCTGCGTCATCCGGACGGCACATTCACGATCAGCGCCGCGGGCAAACCCCACTCAGGCAACTGGCTGCCACTCGCGCAAGGCGCAAACGCAAGCGATGGGCTGCGATTCGTGCTGCGCCTTTACGATGCCCCTGTCACCACGGGAGCCGCTCTGGACGGCATTTCGTTGCCGCGCATCGACAGGACGGCCTGCCCATGACCTTGTCGCGACGCTTTTCAACCACATTGGGCGCTATCGCGATCCTGTGCCTCGCGGTCGTCATTCACATTCTCGTCGTGTTCGGAATTCCGTTGAACGTGCGGCACAGTGCTTACGGCAACATTGCAACGCACGGTCCTGATCGCCAGTTCAACCTGCTTCCGGATGTCAGACCCCAGGAAGAAGCCCTCCCCGACCTCGACCCCGCCATGAAACACGCCGCGTGCCGGTTCCAATTGGCGGATGGCCCCATTCTGTTCGATGCGGGCATCCCGACATCCTTCTGGTCGATAGGCCTGTTCAATGCAGCCGGTGAGGCCCTCTACAGCCTGAACAACCGCACCGCCGGTGCCGACCGGCTTTCCATGCTTGTGATCACGCCTTCGCAGCTCTCTATCCTGCGCGAAAACCCGCCTGAAAACCTGGAAGACCTGATTGTCATCGAAACCGACGAGATCAGCGGCTTCGCACTGTTGAGAGCCTATGTGCCGCATCAGTCCAGGGCAGATGGCATCGACCGGGCCTTACAGGCGGCAACCTGCGGCGTGATCAGCGAAAGCTGAGCGAACCGGGCTCACAATCAGTTCTCCGGCGCATAAGGTCCAAGCGCGTCGAAAAGCTCCCTGTAGTGAGGTTCCTTGCCCCGCCAGCGCCCGAGCGAGGACGTGAAGATCGGCCGGCGCACCTGCGTATTGGAGAAGGTCGTGACCGGCGTCTCGCTCTTGTAGAACTCAAGGCATCCCTCTTCCCAGGCAAGACCTGCGTGAGAAAGTAGAACTTCGCTTTCGGCCCGCTGGTCGCCGACGAGCGCTTCGTAGGTAAGGGTATGGATCTTCGAAGGAACCACCTTTTCCCAATGCTCCATCAGAGATGCGTAAGACCGGTAATACCGGCCAACGGTCTCCTGGCTCACCGCGTAGTTGTGCGCGGGAGATAGCGGGTGCGACAGAAGCGAAATGCACGTGTCGGCGGGCGCGCGGTGACAGTGGATGTAAGTCGCCTTCGGAAACAGCAGGCTCATGAGCCACAGCATCTCGTAATTGTGGGGCATCTTGTCCGTGACACGATCCGCGCGGCGGTCGACACCATCAAGAATTGCGAGATACTTGCGCGCGATCCGCTTGAACTCCTTTGGGTCCATGGCCTTCAGGCGACTTTCAAGCGCTTCACTTGGCGCTCCCTTGAGCCCCATGTTTTCCTGGAGATGTCTGAAGAACTGTATCTCGCCTCCGCTGGCAGCACGTGAATGACAGCCGATAATCTGCTCGACCAGGGTTGTTCCCGAACGCGGCAATCCAAAAATGAAGACCGGTTTTTCGGAACTGTCCGCAACCTCCTGGCGTTCTGAGAAGAAAGCCGGGTCGAACACATCCTTCATGAAACGGATACGGTCTTCATAGGCAGCTGCGTCGAAGGGCGGATAGTGGCTGTTGCGCGCTTTCTGGTAGTGCTCGAGACTGTGTGCGGTGTCCCCGATATCGGCATAAATCTTGCCGGCCGCCCAGTGCAGATTCGCCTGCTCGGGTCCCGGTCTTGGAACGCCATCATTCGCAAGCGCTTCTATCTCGTCAAGCAACGCCGGCTTTTCCTTGAAGGACTTGGCAAGGCTCAGGCACTGGGCCGCGGTTGGAACTTCCTTCTTGCACGCGATGGCCTTTTCAAACCATGTGATCGCTTCGTCGATGTTGCCAACCGTGACTTCAAGCTGCCCCATGCCCACGAGCGCATAGCCGTTTTCAGGGTCCAGCTTCAATGCGCGCTCATAGGACTGCCTTGAAAGAACCGCCTGCCGCTTGGCCCGGTAGATGTCGCCCAGCTGAGCGAGAAAGCCGGCCTCCCTGGGTGCAAGCGACACCGCCTTCTTGAGCGAAGCCAGTGCTCCGTCGAGATCGCCCGCGTTCAACAGAGCAAGCCCGAGCAACTGATGGACCTGGGGATGCTTTCCGGCCTTCTTGGCGGCAATCTGAAAACGCTCGATCGCCAGACCGATCCTGCCCTCCTGATAATCCGCGATCCCGAGTGAAAAATTCGCCTGCGGATTCCTCGGATCGAGACGCAGAACTTCTTCAAACATGTTCAGGGCAATGGCAATGCGCCCGGCGTGCTGATGCGCAAGTGCTTCTTGAACAAGCTGATTGATTCCCTGATTCATGGTGGCTCCCGGACCAGTGAGGAACGAACGATCGGCGAATTGGAGAGGCTTTGCGAAGCATCCTGACATGCCGGATGTTAGGGTGCGGACTCATAAATGCAGTCAATTTGGTTTGGATCGTTTTGACCAACTGCGAGAAGCGAAAGCGCAGGACATGTGGTTCATTCTCAAGCCTTTCGCGACGTTGCAGACGGCCAAAACGGCCAAATCCGAAGGACGGCAAATGGCTGTATCTCGCGGCGTCACCGCGCTTGACCCGGCATAAGGCCCGCTCTGCACACGCTACCTTCCGGGAGTTTGCCATTTCTGCCGCCAAATCGGCTTCATTTATGGGTCCGAACCCTAGCCCCCTGCAATAATGCCGCGCGCTCAAAAGTTCAATCCGAATGGCAATCTTAATCCGGGGTCCGGTCCGGGGCGCTTGTCCCGCTATTTCTTCACGGGTGCCCGCTCCGTGCTCCAGCCGGTGTAGATCCGGGATTTCTTCGCCGGCTTTTCCTGACCGTAGCGGTTGTTCGCTTCACAACTCGCCTCGGCCAGCCGAACCTGGCCTTCGAGTTCCCGGATGGCATTGTTGACCTTCCAGACCCGGTCTCTGCTCGGCGTCTCGATTTCAAGCCCCTTCAGGGCTTTCTTGTAGGCAATGATGCGATAGCGAAGTGCCTGCCCGACCCACTTGACCATTACCCGGTTTTCCCAGACACGTGCCTTGGCACCATCGTAGGTTTCCTGCGTCGTCACCTTTTGATTGCGCAACACTCTCAGGCGTTCATCGTCGGCTTTCTGCACGCGCAGAGCGACCTCACAGAACGGCATCACCAGGTCCGCGTCGCCGGTCGCGTCGGCGGCTATCTTGTCATAGCGCGCATCCGAGGACTGAAACTTGTCCGAACGCAGGTAGATCAGATAGAGATCCGGTGGGACGCGCCCCTCCGTTTCGGGCAATACGCGCGTACGCGAGAGTTCAACCATGGTTCCGCCGATCCAGTCCTTTGTCCACGGAGGCCTGATCAGCGTCCAGCCACGGTCGCGCAGAAGCTTTTCGTCATTGGTGTAGTTGAATTTGGAAACGGGATCGCCCCGAAGCCGTGCCGTGTTCTCGCCAACGGCAGACATGATTTCATCGTGAATGACAGATGGTCTTGCCCTGTCGAAATCGCCCGTCGGCCGTGTGCAGCCTGCGATTAGGACGAGGACTGCAAGCATACCGGAACTTGCCCCAATCAGCCGAGCGCGCGTGTTGCGCCGTACGCACCCGCCGAAAGCTACAACTGCTGCATTGCCATTGCCCATCGGGCATGTCTCCAGACCGCTTGTCTTTGCGATGTGAGGCCTTGTTACGCCTCGGTGCGGCTGGAGAGGCTTGGACCGTCAGTCCTTGTCAGACCCAGCAGGTCCAGCTGCTCTTCCGATGGTCGCGATTCGTGCGGCAAGATCAAGGTCGTGGCGCTCGTAGCGCACACCTGGAAAGAGGATAACCTCTCCAAAAGCTTCCCGGCTCTCGGTTTGCTCCTGCCTGGAACGATTGCCCACACGTGCTGTGGGCCGATGTGCGGATGAAAAATCCAGCAAAGTGCCCATCGTCTCCTCCTTCAGTTCCGGTCTTCGCAGCGGTGTATTACCGATCGAAAACGGTCAAACGGGCGACGCATTACTTGGTGCGGGAATCATTAGGAAGTCGTCAGGGTTAACAGCATGCTAACGCTTTTGGTGCAATTTGAAGGAAACAACTTTCGACGGTTGAACGGTCTTTCGTATTTTTAGTCGGGTGTTATGCGACAGAGCCAACGCTTTAATCCTCCGCAGTCACAAACAGGGTCTCCCCGTGCGGGCGGGTCTGCACGCGCGGCGAGCCGGAATGTTCTGCTTCCCGCTACCGAGATTTTTGTCGGTAGGCAGAAGCATGACATTGAAGAAAAAAGGATTTTTCTTGAGCTCGCGCGCAACCTGCTACCGAGCGCTAACGTCGAGGACAGCCGTCAGATCTCAGCGCTTCTTGCCGGTCATCCGGAAATTCCCGACGACCTGCAAGATGCCCTGGCACGTCACGAAGATGCCGCAACAGCGGCTCCAGCGCTGCGCCACAGTCCGCGTCTTCCTGTGGATCTTCTGATCAAAACCGCAGAAATCGGCCCGGAAATCCTGAGAGAGGCCGTGGCTTCGCGTCCCTCACTCCGCGATTCGGTGATTTCGGCCCTGTGCGACCATGCCGAAGTCAGCGTGATCGGCCTCTTGCTGGAGCGCGACGACATTACCTTGAGTGCGACACACAAGGCCAAACTATGCCGGAGAAGCGAAATCATCGCCTCGCTCGGTCTCGAACTGGCCAGGCAGGATGCGCTCAGTCCGGATGGCCTGATGGGCCAGTTCCTCTTTTTGCCAACTCCCTTGAAAAAGCAGGCGATTGCCGCCGCTGAAATGACCAGCCTCGTGAAACAGGCTCAAACACCGGGTGGAACCATGCCAAAACGACCAGAAACAAATCGTATCCGGCTTCAGGAGGCACTCGTCTCAGAAGCGCTTCTTCAAAACCGGCGCCGCTTCGCAGCTCTCCTCGGCCAGGGACTGGGGCTGTCGAGAGCAAGCTGCGATCTCCTGCTGCAGCAGGATCAGGCAGAAGGGCTCACAATCGCACTGAAAGCCCTTGGCCTGCCGGAGTTTCCCACCACGACGATCCTGATCCGGATGTTGGGCGAAGAAACGCGACTGCAGGATCTGCGCGGTCTGTTACGCATGCACAGGACGCTGAGTCACGGTGCCGCCGAGGCGCTGGTTGCTCAATGGATCCTGCACGATCAGGGCAACCAGAAACCCTCGCTGCGGCATTCTTCGCAGTACCAGGAAGCTGGTGTCAGGAAACCTGCACACAAGAAGACATTCGCAAAACGCGGCACCCAAGTCAGGAAAGAATCCGCGTCTTGAGGCGCTTTGAGACTAGAATTTGAGAAACCCGTCGCCGGGAGGCGACTGACTGTCTTCGTCTGCAGCCAGGGGCAGGTCCACCGTGCCATTGCGCGCTTCGACCTCAACAAGCCAGTAGTCAGGGTCCATCCGGTCTTCGCGCCGCAGCCGCTCGGCGACGGCCTCGGCTTCGGCCCGCGACAGAATGCGTTCAAAAAGACGGCCTTGCGGTTGTTCGCTGAAGAAGGCCTGGGGAGCCGGCCCATAGAGATCGAACGTTCCCTCGAGCCTGTCGACGCTGACAAAGACAGCCCCGGCTTCTTCTGCCCCGCGCCTCGAGACTGCCGCAAAGCCGCCTTCGGCAAAGAGCCTGCGAACCAGTGCACTCACGAAGAATTCTGACGTGACCCTCATGCCAACCAACCGGCCTCCGTGTTGACGCTTCCGGCAGATGCCTTGCCCGTCACGGTTTACGCCAGATCACTGATGGCTTCAATCATCCGGCCAGGCTGAGACCGCTGACCATCTCCAGCCGTTCAATGGTCTCCGAACCCGGTTCACCGGTGAGCGGCAATCCACGGTCCAGTTCGAAGCGTTTGATGGCCGCAGTTGTGTTTGCACCCATCACCCCATCAGCTTTGAGAGGGCCATAGCCGAGGTCCGAAAGAGCCTTCTGGATTTTTTGCAGATGAGGATCAGCCTCCTGCTCGGCGGTTCCGGCCGCCAAGGCAGGCTCGGTGGTTCCGGCCGCCAGGACAGGCTCGACGCCGCGGCTTGATCCGCCGGCCACGCCCGGTTTGGGACGTGGAATGGGAATGAAGGAGCTTTGAGGCGCCTCACCCTGCAACAGGATCAGGGCCAGAAGGGCTTCATTGGCCTTGCCGGTTTCCGCCTGACCGGCCCGTCGTTCAAATGCGCGAATGGCCCGTTCGGTCGCCGGACCGCTCAGCCCGTCCAGAGGACCTTCATAAAGACCGATCTTGCGAAGAGAGATCTGCAGGTCAAGCACGAGCGTGGAGATTTCCTGAACCTGCATGTCGTTTCCGCGCCCGCTCTGCTCCGGCAGTATCAGCTCTTCGGCGCGCTCGCGCGTACTGAACAGCGGAGCCGGGTGCCGCCCCTGCTGCAGGCCGATCGCGTTGGCGATGATCAGGCAGGACGTCAGTCCCATGACAACTGCACCACCGGCGGCAACCGGGTTGTCCAGGGCAATATGACCGGCCCTGGACATCAGGGTTTCCTGAGGCTTTGGCTGAATGTCCTTTTTTCTTGCTCTTGCCATTGTGCCGCCTATGCCGATTCAGCCCATGGTGCAGACACAGCGTCAGCACCGGTGCTTTGATCCGGCTTCCGCTTTTCGGCTCTGACCGGGATGGCGACAACAACACGCTCACCGCTTCCAAGCGACGAGCGAATGGTCAACGCCGCGCCGGCTTCCTCCAGAAGCCTGGAAGCGTTTTCGAATACGGCTTGGGAGTTGCCGCTCGTCCAGTGCAGACTGGACTGCCGGTTGCAGACTGTCATGACCAGCTCGATACCGGACGGGCCTGCGATTGTCTCCGCGTGGACAAGCGCACCGGCTCCCGCCGTTTCCACGATTTCGGAAAGAATGAGATGCAGAGACTGCCGGAACTTCTTCTTGTCGACAAAGACGGCCGGAAGATCTGCAGCAGCCACCAGGTCGAGCGACACTTTCAGGCGATCCGCAAGCGGACCGATGAGATTTCTGCTATGGGTCAGGCAATCGTCCAGATCTACCTTGCAGAACTCGTTCGCGAGGCGTCCTTGGCCCGCCGGCACCAGATCAAGCATTGCATTCAGCGAGCAGGCGCTCCGGTCACCGGCTGAACGGATGCGCCGGACTTTTTGATGCAGACTTCCCTGCGTCAGCGATTTTCCCTCTTCCTCCACCTGCGAAGCAAGATCGACGATTTCCGACACCTGGTCGCGCACGCTTGCACCGGCTTCCTCGATAAGTGTCCAGCAAGCCTTGCCCCCTGCAACATGTCCACCTTGTTGCGGATCAGCATCTGCGTTCTGCCGTTCGACCTCCTGAAGCGCCAGTACCACTGACCCGCATCGTGTTCCGGCACCCGAGGTGTCTGCGGGACGCAGCCGTAGTCTGAAGTTCGAATATTCCGCCTGCCCGCCTTCACCGGGCTTGCTCGAACCGAGCCGGAGCCGAACGTCGAGTTGCACGTCCCTTCCGCCCTCCCTGGCATCAGCCAGGCACGTCAGATACTTCGGACGGTCGGAGACGTTCAATCGATGAAACACCCAGTCCTGATCTGAAAACGAAGGCTCCAGGCCAAACATCTTGCGAACAGGGCCGCCCAGGACCGAAAGCCCGCCATCTCTGTCCAATTCAAGCAGAACCTCGCAGACCGTATTGGAAACCCGTTCAAGCCGTGTGCCGGACTTCAGCACCTCGGAGCTGGCACGATGCCTGTCGAGCGATATCCGAGCGGCCAGCATTCCCGTGTAGATAAAGGCCGCAATGGAAGCGAACAGACCCGCTTCCGGTGGCAATGTCATGCTTTGCGGCACGCTCGCGGAAAAGGCGGTGACCGCTGCAAACAGGGCACAACAATAGACGGATACGCCGATCGTGACCCTGCGGCTGGTAGCAAAGGCGGCTTCGACCGGAGGAATGAGCAGCCACAATAGAGCGAAAGAACTTTTCCCTCCGGTCATCAGGCAGACCGCAGCGACGAAACTCGCAAACAGCCCGGAGGAGAGCGCGATCGTGGCATTCATTGCGCCGGTTCGCGACAGATAGTGGGCAATGGGCCACTGGCACAGCATCCAGGCAAGCACAAGAATTGTTGCAGCATGCGGAGGCCCCGCCAGCGCCAGATGCAGCGGAAAGACAAACAGCGCAACAGTTCCGCTCAAAAGGCAGCTTGTCAGGAGCGAGCGGTGGATTGGCGCCAAAAAACTGTCGTCAGCAGCCGCAGGATGAATCATCCCGTCGACTCGAACCGACCAAAACTCCCAGATTTTGCTTATTCTTTTCAGAGGGTTACGCACTCGATACTACCACACGAATCCCACGGAAATGTCCGCTTTCCTTTTCCAGGTGGCCATTGTCGGGTGCAGCGCTTAATGAACGATAAAGGATAACTCCGAATGCGCGAAAAAACGCAAAAAAGCAACGCGCATCAAGGACATGACGGCAGATCGATAAAATTTGAATCAAATTCTCAGAAAACTTGCCTTAAATGCATGTTTTATTTTAGGAAAATTGCCCAGACCGGTTCAACCTGACATTCTTTTGTGCCTGCTACGGTTCGAGCATAACAAACGCGCCAACCAAAAAATCCGGCGTGTACCTTCGAACTGACCATGGGTAGCAATATGTTGTTTCTTCTAAGGACGGCCTTCTGGCTTACCTTGGTGCTGGCGTTGATTCCACTTGGATCCGACCAGACCAGCCCACCAGACAGGACTGTAGACGTCGATCCGGTTTCCGCGTTCCTCGCCGCACAAGCGACGGTTTCGGACATCGGCAACTTCTGTGACAGAAATCCGCGGGCTTGCGAGACAGGCGGCAACGCACTCACTGCGCTTGGAAGCCGTGCACGCGACGGAGCGCTGATTGTCTACGAGTATTTCGACGAGGGGAACCAGCATGAAGCCGTTGAAGACCGCCTTGTGACAGGATCCACGTCTCCGGCGTTGAGCAGCGCAGTCGACAACGGATTCTCCTCGATGATTCCTTCCAGAAATCCAGGCTCCCGAAGGGAGGCTGCCTCCGGGCCGGTTCCACGGCCCAAACCCGGCTCAGGCCGTAATTCCTGAGTTAACAGCCGCTGTCCTGAGCGTGGTCTCCTGAACAGCGGTTTTTGCGCCCCGCTTGAGCGCTGCTGCGAAAACGCGGCAACGACGGCTAAACTTCAGCGGCTCGTACCGCTGCGCCGCAGATGGATAGCTGCCCATTCCGTCTGCGGCGTATTTTTCTTTTTTTTCGCAAACGCAGCGTCAGCGACAAGCCATTGCGCCGCACCGTCCGGTATTTGCAACTTCTGTCCCGCAAGCTATATGAAGGCGCAACAGACCTTAAAAGACGAGTGCCATGGCCACCGATATTGCTGAAATCCTTGAGACGTTCGACTTTCTGGACGATTGGGAAGACCGTTACAAATATCTGATCGATCTGGGCAAGGAACTTCCGGAGCTGACCACAGCCGAGCGGAGCGACGCAAACAAGGTGCGCGGTTGCGTATCGCAGGTCTGGTTGATTACGCAGGTCAATAGCGGCGCAGCAGGAGAGCCGGTTCTGACTTTCAAGGGGGACAGCGACGCTCTGATCGTTCAGGGCCTTGTCGCCATTGTCACTGCGCTTTTCAGCAACAGGAGCGCACAGGAAATTCTCGACACCGATGTTGAGAACATCTTCGGCCAATTGGGGTTGCAGGAGCACCTCACCCCGCAAAGATCCAACGGTTTGAGATCCATGGTCGGACGCATTCGGTCAGACGCACAAAACGCGCTTGCTGCCGCATAAACATAAAAAAAGAGCTGCCCTGGGGCAGCCCTTCAAACATTTGTATAACCCGGACAGGCTTCGCAAGTTTTACTTGGAACGCTTGCGCTGCTGACCGAGACCCATTTTCTTTGCCAACTCGGAACGCGCCGCTGCGTAGTTCGGAGCAACCATCGGGTAATCAGCACCCAGATCCCACTTGTCGCGGTATTCTTCCGGGGTCATGTTGTAATGTGTGCGCAAATGGCGCTTCAGCGACTTGAACTTCTTACCGTCTTCAAGGCAGATAATGTAGTCCGGCATGACCGACTTCTTCACCGGAACTGCGGGTTTCAGCGGCTCCGGCTCCGGTTCACTGGACGCAGACGCTGTTTTTTGCAGTGCGCTGTGAACTTCGTTGATCAGGCTCGGCAAATCAGTCGAAGCAACCGTATTGTTGCTCACGTAAGCGGAGACGATGTCAGCCGTAAGATCAATCAGATTAGCATCCACCGGATTATCAGTCATTTTTCACCCGTTCTCTTCCAAACTCGAATTTTCCATCGGTGTAAACCTGCAAGTAATTTGTTCCGAAAACGCTTAAAAAATGACGTTACTTGCGGAATATCTAATCTATAGCGATTCTACTTAGCAGGCGTTAGTCACAGCCTTATATATCCGTGCTCCATTTGGCACAACCCCGAAAATCAAATAAAAAACAAATCGACGCAATAAAAGTCAAATTCTATAAATACCGTCTATTTCCGAAACACCAAATTCCACAAGTGAGCGATAGTATTCCCTTACGACATTCCTTTGTTTTCGCGAGACAGTTGTCCGTGCAAAATTAATCCTTAGGACGAACAGTCTCTGCCAAGGCATCGATTTTGGTGTCGGCACACGGGCGATATCCTGCGGCATAAGCAGCTTTTGCCACCAAATGAGCCGAAATTGGGGCTGTCAGCAGAAAAAACACAACTCCCGCGATTGCCCGCGTAACCACGGAAAGGTCGCCCGCCTCCACGGCAAGTGCGAGCAGCATAAGCCCGGACCCAAGCGTTCCTGCCTTGGACGCTGCATGCGTGCGCATATAGACGTCCTTGAGCCGCACAAGCCCAAGAGAGGCGACAAAGGCGAAACACGCCCCGGTTATCAGCATCAGTCCGGTGATGATTTCGACGACTGCACTCACTGCCCTGCCTCCCTGCGTTTGATGCTTTCCTCCACCTCGTCCATGATGGTGTCGTCCCCGGCCATCCCTCTGTTGAGAATGAAGCGGGCAAACGCGACGGTCGCAAGAAATCCGACAAGGCCAAGCGTGATGGCGATGTCGATATAAAGATAAATGCCTGTCGAGACGCCGATGGCGGCAATGAAGCCGATGCCGACGGCGACCAGCATGTCCAGTGCCACGACCCTGTCCGGCAGGCCTGGCCCCCTTACTGTCCGAAATACGATGACGATGAACGAAATCGTCAGGATCCCAAGTGAAATCTTGACTGCAACGTCCAGGAACTGCGACGCGAAAAGCTCAAATGGGGTCATCTGAACGCCTCCATGATCTTGCGTTCAAATCCATTCTTGATGTCGTCGATGGTCGCCTGAGGATCCGGGACATCAATACAATGGATGAAGAGCGTCTTGCGGTCCTCGGAAACATCAACCGACAGCGTACCCGGCGTCAGTGTGATGAGGTTGGCAAGCATGGTGATTTCGAAATCCGTATCGACGGTCAGTGGCAATGCAATGATGCCTGGCTGCAATTCGATTTTCGGACGCAGCACGATCATGGCCACACGCCAGGCCGACAGCACCAGTTCGTAGACGAATGTCGCTGCCAGACCAACCGCCTTGCCGATCCTGCGGAAGTAAGCGGACGTGCCGACCTGCTCGCGGATCAGGTAGAGGGCCCCGGAGCCCAGGACAAACCCGAAAGCCAGGTTTATTTCCGAGAAACTGCCCGTGACGGCACCCCAGGCCAGGGCCATGAGGATATTCGTAAGAAAAAGGCTCGTCATCCCTGCTCTCCAAGAACTGACCGGATATACCCAAAGGGATCGACCACGCTGCTTGCGCCTTCCGTGGCAAGTTCAATCATCCATTCCGGCTGCAGACCAAAATAGATCACGAGAGCCGTAAGAACACCCAGAGGAAGCCAGATCGCCCCGCTGCTCAACTGCTGCTCATCGGATGAGCCGGTGATCTCCACACTCTGCCCGTCCGCTGTACCTTCCGGCCCTCCCCGCCAGAAAGCGTAGATCCAGACGCGCCCCATTGCGAGCGTCGTCAGGAAACCACTGACGAGGATCGCGGCGCCGAGCCAGAAGCGGTCACTCTGGAATGCCGCATCAACGAGCATGACCTTAGGCCAGAACCCAGAGAACGGCGGCAGGCCTGACACCGCGAATGCCAGCACCAGAAACACGCCGGCAAAGGCGATGTTCTTGTGATAAAGCCCCCCGAGTTGCCGGAGATCGAAGGACCCTCCCATCATTCCCATGATACCGGCCGCCATGTAGAGCGCCGTCATGACAATGATCGAGTGAACCGCATAGAAAATCGCGCCAGATATTGCGAGTGTCGCCTGCGTGTCGCTCGAGGCGATGGCAAGACCCGCCAGCATGGATCCGATGCCGGCGATCACCAGGTAACCGAGAAGACGGCGGATCTCGCTCTGCGCGAGCGCGCCAAGCGCTCCCGTTATAAGGGTCGCAATCGCGACGATACCGATCACATCGGCCATGTAGTTAAGCGACTCGGGCAGGATCAGCACAAAAATCCGGATCAGGGCATAGACCCCGACCTTGGTCAGAAGCCCGGCAAACACCGCCGACACGACGATATTGGGCGTGTGATAGGAAGCAGGAAGCCAGAAGTTGACGGGAAAAGCCGCGGCCTTCATGGCAAAGGCCAGAAAGTAAAGGGCCGCAACCGTTGCAAGCGTGCCCGACGCCGCGTTCTCAAGCGCGTCAACCTTGACCGCGATATCGGCCATGTTGAGCGTTCCGAAAATGCCGTAAAGCAGTCCCGTTGCGATCAGGAACAGGTTCGTGCCGACCAGATTGAGCACACCGTATTTGACGGCACCATCGAGCTGAATGCGATCGTTGCCCAAAATGAGCAACCCGTAGGACGAGATTAGAAGGACCTCGAACCAGACATAAAGATTGAAAACGTCGGCGGTCAGAAACGATCCGCAAACACCGGTCATGAGCAGAAGCAGGAACGGGTAAAAGCCATATCTGCGTCCGGAACTGCTCACGGTTTTCATGCCGAATACACCGGCACAGAAGGCCACGACCGAGCCGATGAACGTCAGGGTCGCTCCCAGCGGGTCTGCAGTGACGGCAATGCCGAACGGCGGCAGCCAGTTGCCCATCACCATCGTGATCACACCATGGTCGAGAACGCGGATCAGCAGCCCCAGGCTCGCCAGAACCAGCAGACCAAGCAAGGCAACCCCGAGTTTCGGCTGAAGATCCGTGTTCTTGCGAAGCATCAGGCAAAGGGCACCGCCAACCATCGTGATCAGCGAAGGTGCAACTATAAGCCAGTCACCCGCTGCAATCGGCGTGGTGATCATTGCGTCGGCGTAGTCGACGGAAACAGAAGAACCGGCCATAAAGTTTAGTACCCTTGTGGCGGAGTTTGGTCGTTTTCAGGTTCGGCGACGCGCATCTTGTTCACTTCATCAGTGCCCAGTTCCTGGTAGGCCCTGAAGGCCAGCACGAGCAGGAAGGCGAAAAACGAGAAGGAGATCACGATTGCCGTCAGAACCAGCGCCTGCGGCAACGGATTGGCGGTCGCGGTCTCCGGCGTGTAGAGGTGAGACGGGATAAGGGGTGGTATCTCCCGGGTCAGACGGCCGTTCGTGAAGATCAGCATATTGACCGAGTTCCCGAGGATCGCGATCCCGAGCAAAATCCTCACCAGGTGCTTGGACAGCATCAGGTAGACGGCGACGGTAAAAAACAGCCCGATCAGAATGGCAACACCGGTCTCCATCAGTCGGCCTCCCTTTCTTCCAGCGCGAGGGCGATCGAACCAATTGCGCCGACGACCACGAGATAGACGCCGATGTCGAAGACAAGGGGCGTTGAAAGCGCGATTTCGACGTCGAAGAGGTCGAAGATCAGCCACTGGCTGGTCATGAACGCCTGGTTCTTGAAGAAGGACAGGACACCCGCCAGCGCACCGATGAACAGCCCGAAACCCGAGATGCTCATCGGATGAAACACAATGGCGCGCCGAACCGACGCCACGCCGCAGGCAATGCCGAAGATTGCAAGCGCGGACGCCGCGATCAGGCCGCCGATGAACCCGCCTCCGGGTTCGTTGTGCCCGCGCAACAGCACGAAGATCGAAAAAAGGACCATCAAAGCAGCCAGGTAAGGCGCGATTGTCCGGAAGATAACCGTCCGCATCAGCGCACCTCCGCTGTTTGGTTGTCGGCCTGCGCCTCGGATGTCTTGACCCGCGCGTCGTCCTGGGTCCTGGTCTTGATGCGGATCAGCGCCAGCACGCACAGGCCCGCAAGCACGACCACTGCGATCTCACCGAGCGTATCAAAACCACGGAAGTCGACGAGGATCACGTTGACGATGTTGCGCCCATGCGCGATGGAGCGACTGAATTCGGTAAAGAATTCCGAGAGCCGGCTGTCGAACGGCTGCTGCGTGATCGCAAGCAGCGTTAACATGAGACCGAGACCGACCGCCACGGCGACTACGCCGGTGACAACACTTGACGCCAGCGATCTGTGATCACGCGGCGAGAGATTCAGACGCGTCATGACGAGAGCGAGAATGACCACCGAGAGTGTTTCCACCATGAACTGGGTGAAGGACAAGTCCGGTGCGCCGAACATCATGAAAATCAGCGCAACGGCAAACCCCTGAACGCCAAGTGAAACAATTGCCGTAAGGCGTGTTTTTGCGATCAGGACGGCGATCAGGCCGAGAACCGCGATCAGCAGAATGCCCCATTCGTAGAACCGGTATTCCGGAAGCTTCGGCATCGCCGGAAAACTTCCACTCAGATAGCCCGGCAGCAACACGGCAAGTGCGGTGAAGACGAAAGTCAACAACATGTAGGTCTGCATTTTGCCGGTCTGCAGCAGCCGCGTGATGGAAGTCGCGATCGAGACAATACCGCTTACCGCCTGGTCGAACCCCCTGTCCGGCCCCCAGCCGATCGCTTCAAGCGCCGACGCGATCATGCTGCGCATCCGGTCGAGCTGGGTAAAGAGCAGGATCCCGAGACCAACCGTGATGAAGGACAGGATCACCGGTGCATTGAACTTGGTCGGGATCAGATGAAGGTCGATCTGCGTGAACTCGCCAAGGAGCGACGACAGCGTCGGAGCGATGAACCACACGCCGGTCGTGTGTGCGAACAGCGCCAGGATGACGCCGGTAGCCGAGAGGAAGACCGGACCGGCGATCAGCAGAACCGGCCCTTCATGCGCATGTTTCGGTGTCTCCACCTGCGCGCCCATGAACGGTTTGATCGCAACTGCGGCGGCGATCACCAGCATCAGCGCGTTGCCGACGACGGCGACGATCGTGACCAGAATGCCGAGCTGTCCGAGCGCCGAGATATCGGAGGTCCCGTAGTAGAGAATCTCCTTCGCAATGAAGCCAATGAAAGGCGGCAGTCCGGCCATCGAGAGAGACGCCAGACAGGCGGCCCCGAAGGTTATGGGCATCAGACCCCGCAAGCCCCCCAGCTTGGTGACGTCTCGGGTGCCTGCCTCGTGATCGATCGTGCCGGCGACCATGAACAGCGCGCCCTTGAACAACGAATGCGCAAGCAGATAGAGAACCGCACCTTCGAGCGCCTTTTCGTAGCTGGTCCCGGTCAGCATCACGAGCAGGCCCAGCGAGGCGACCGTCGTGTAGGCGAGCATCAGTTTCAGGTCCGTCTGGCGCACGGCCAGGATCGTTCCGACGAGCAACGTAACGCCGCCGAACAAGGGCAGCACGGTTGTCCAGAGCGCCGTATCCCCGAGCAACGGGTGCATGCGCATCAGCAGGTAGACCCCAGCCTTCACCATTGTCGCGGAATGCAGATAAGCGGAAACCGGCGTCGGAGCTTCCATGGCGTTCGGTAGCCAGAAGTGGAACGGGAATTGTGCGGATTTCGTAAAGGCGCCGCCCAGCACCAGAAGGAAGATCGGCAGGTAAAGCCCGGAGTCCTTGATGATGTCGGGAGACGCAAGCAGCACCGACATTTCGATCTCGCCCGTTGCCGAGATGATCAGAATAAAGCCCGCGAGCAGAACCAGACCACCGCCACCGGTGACGACCAGCGCCTGGATCGCCGCCCGCCGGGACGCCGCTCGCAGATGATCGAACCCGATCAGCAAGAAAGACGTGATCGACGTGAGTTCCCAGAAAATGAAGAGCGAAATCAGGTTGTTGCCGAGAACAAGTCCAAGCATTGCCCCCATGAAAAGGAACAGGAACGAGAAGAACCTTCCCTGTTGCGGATGCCCCTTGAGATAGCCGCCGGCATAGAGAATGATAAACGTACCGATGCCTGAGATAAGAAGGCCGAACAAGGTCGACAGGCCATCGACATAAACCGAAAAGTTTACGCCATAACTGGGGGCCCAGGCCTTCGCCGCGACGAAGGTCTCGCCTTGCGAAACCGGACCGATGAATCCAACGAAATGAAGGAAAATCAACGCCGGTACCAGCGCAAGCGGCCAGGCGGCATTGTGCTTGAGCCAGCGCGTCAGGAATGGTGCGACAACCGCAGCGGCAAACGGTGCGAGTACGGCGTACAAAGTAGTGTCGTCGATCACTGCAGGCGTCATACTGATCTTTCGTCACATTTTTAATAAATCGGCCTGTGTTGATCGGTTCGAATCAACACCCAGTCGCTAAATAATAGCGGGCCGGAAGACTTATGACATGTCTTAGGTTCATGATTGTGCGTCTTCAAGCATTTCCGGTACGATTTTTCTGATCTTTAGTCGGTTTGGCCGATCCCGGCGTGGATCAGGTTGTGGTTTTCGCCTGTTTCCGGGAGCTGACAAGGATTTCATCAACGTCAAGCCGTGAAGAAGACTGTATCCAGAGTTGTATTGCGGGTATCTCGGGCCTCTGGAGACGTGCCCAAGCTGACGCCGGTGGGGTGGAGGTCACCGCTGCCACTTGATTTCAAAGTCCAAATAACGTTCCCTTTGAGACGAGCAAGGCCAAGGGCGGCTGTTTGTCGACCAGATGCTGAGCGAGGCAGTTATGGCGTTGGACCACAAAAACAAGAATTCTTCAGGGAAGGAACGGCGGCACGACCGCAAGATAGATTTCAGCGAAATCGTGAAGCTTGGCAGCGACGCCGTTCTCGTGGTCTCTGTGGACGGAAACCTGATGTTCGCCTCTCCTGCGGCAGAAGTCCTGTTCGGCTGGCCGGCTGATCTGCTTGAAGGACACCTTGGCGACCTCGTGGAACCGGAGACCTCGACGAAAGATACCGGTACGCTTCACCGGATATTTGGCGGAAATGGCGAAGCTTCAGGGCATTTGCCCAGCGCGCGGATGCAATTGCGGTCCGCAACCGGATCCGTGATCTGGGCGGATGTCGTCACGCACGTCCTGACGGATACGGAAAACGCGGCGTTCGCATACCTTATCTTCTTCAAGGACATCGCAAGACTGAGAGAACTGGAGGGCTTGCTCGAGGCGGCCTCACAAAGCGATTCCCTGACAGGGCTCTACAATCGAAACGCATTCGAAGACAATCTCAAACGCGAATGGGCACTTGCGCTTCGGGAAAAGACGCACACCAGCCTGATAAAGGTGACGTTGGACTGCTTCGACTCCCTTGTTGAAAGCGCTGGAACGCAGGGCGCGGATGACTGCCTTGTCAAGGTGGCGCAAACGCTGAAGGAAACCGCTCGCAGGCCTGCGGACATTGCCGCACGCACCGCCATGTCCGAATTCGCGTTGCTGCTCCCCAGAACCCACGGCATGGGAGCCGAAACGATCAGTGCCTATGTTCAGGTCGCGATAAAGGATCTGGCAATCCCGAACCCGGCCAACGCGGCCGGAGACGGTGTTGTGACCGCATCTGTCGGTGCAGTGTGCACCGTTGCGGACCAGAACGGCATTTCCGAAAGTCACGAGTTCATACTGTCTGCCGCAGACAACTGCGTGTCCGAGGCGCGGCAGCAAGGCGGCAACAAGGTCAAGACACTCATGAAAACGCTGACACGCTGATCACGAACAGTCTATGTTTCTTGAGCTTTTGACACAGTTTCCTATCTAATCGCGAAACGAAGGAAAATCGGGAAATTCATTATGAGCGACTACATCACCAAGACGGAAGACAAAGCGCCCAAGGTGAGAAAAACGACCGCCGAATGGATGAACCAGTTGACGGCAGAACAGTTCTACGTAACCCGCCAGTCCGGCACTGAGCGCCCGTTTACCGGACCTCACTGGGACAACAAGCTAGTCGGCCGCTACGACTGCGTGTGTTGCGATGCACCTCTGTTCATGTCTGATACCAAGTTCGATGCAGGCTGCGGTTGGCCGAGCTTTTTTGAATCCGTCCACCCGGAAGCGATCAGGGAACTTGAAGACAAGTCGCACGGAATGCTGCGAACCGAAATCCGGTGCCGGCAATGCGACGCACACCTGGGGCATGTCTTTCCAGACGGTCCCCAACCCACCGGCCTCAGGTACTGTCTCAACGGCCACGCAATGAACTTCGTTCATGGCGGCGGGAAACCGGCGAAAGTGGTGGATTCCGGCAAGTAAACCGGCCTCTGACCGGGACTAGGTGCCGGTCAGAAACGACGCACGGGCCTGATTGCTTGAATTTTCCGCTCACCCACCGAACAGCGCCACGACAGTAATGATATTGCCCACAAGCGCAATGCCGTAGGCAATCGAGCGCGGCCCTGGAATGCCGGTGACATAAGCCGGTATGTAAGCCAGGCGCCCCCAGAAAAACATCTGGGCCCCCAAAATGGCCATTCCCATATCCGTGGTCGGCAAGACATAGGCAAGGACTGCGGGAACAAGAAAGAAAGGCAGGTTTTCCTTCATGTTCACCAGCGCCTTGTCCGCGCGAAGGGCCAGCCTGCCCTTGTCCGGCAGCTCATCGCGTCCACCCGCAAGCTTCAACAGACTGACAGAGGGCACGTAGAAGAGCGCGGTCGCGTAGATCTGGGTGAAATAGAGAGCCAAGACGGCAAGGATCCAGGTGGTCATCGGTTTGCTCCAGCGTTCGTGTGTTGATTGAACGTTGCCGGAAGCCTAGTTTTCCCGCCAGCATCAGCAATTCCCTTGCAGGGAATAGAACCAGTCCACGGACCCGATCATGAACGCGCACGGCTCAGCCTTCGGCAAATCCCTGAAATCCATTCGCAGCGAACGCGGACTGAGCCAGGCGGATCTTGCCGGCCGCATCGGTTCGACCCAGCGTCATGTATCCTTCCTCGAAACCGGCCGCGCGCAACCGAGCCGCTACATGATCCAGAGGATCGAGCGGGAACTCGGCCTGCCGGTCACGAGAGCCCACGTTCTCTACGACACGGCCGGATTCGCCAGCCCGTACAAGTGCCGGGCAGAGGAATCGGCGGATGTTCAGGAGGCGCTGAACCTTATTGAAAACCGTCTCCTGGCAAACTGGCCCTTCCCTGCCTTCGTTCTCGACAAGCGCTGGACCATTCTCCGGCACAATCTGCCTGCAAAGCTCTTTCTCGCCGGCGTCATCGGCGACCAGAACGAACCTCCGAACATGTTCCGCATTTTCCTGTCGCAGGACTTTCGCGAGCGCGTTTTGAACTGGACGGAAGCAGCACCCATCTTTGCCGCGCGTCTTTACAGGGAAGCTGCGCATGATCCCGAGCTTGCCGACCTGCTGGACCAGGCGCATGCAAGCGGTCTGCTCGATGGATTGGACGAGACTTTTCGGGAGGACGTCCCGGTCTTTGTTCCGGTCGAGGTTCTCGGGCCCGACGGAAGCAGGCTTCGCCTGACGTCCATGCTGGGCCAACTCGCATCGGTCCAGGACGCGGTGGTCGAGGGCATGACGATCGAACTCTTGGTTCCGATGGATGGCGCGACCGAGCAATGCCTGCTTTCCGCCGCCAGGCCACCCCGGGACCTCGACGCCGCCGAATAGGAGTTTTTCTTGAAAACCCTGCCCAAGATCTTCTGCCTCATCGCGTGCCTTGTCGTGACTGTGATGCCGGCGAAAGCCGCGAACGTCCCGGAAGACGTCTGGACAGGCGCTGAAAAACGCCCTGCTGGAGGACTGCCTGACGGCACCTATGCCGTCCACAAACCCGGTGCGGACGATTCAGCCGTTGCCTGGTACGGAACGCCGACCCGACGCTACAGACACGCAATCCTGGGCGACGACATCGAAGCCGGTTCACTGCACGTTGCCTTGCGCGACGGACGCACTTTCGATTTTCACCTGCCGGAAAGTGAAGTCTTCGAGGACAGGACACCGAGGATTACGGATCTGGACGGAGACGGCCGCTTCGAAGTGATCACAATCCGCTCGTTCGCACATGCCGGTGGCAGTGTCGCGATTTATGGTCTGCGCGACGGAACGCTCGTCGAACTCGCTGCAACGGACCCGATCGGCAGGGCGAACCGGTGGCTCAACATTGCAGGGATCGCAGACTATGCCGGACGCGGCAGGCCGCAGATCGCTTATGTCGAAACGCCTCACATCGGGGGCACGCTGTTTTTCGTTGAATGGCGCGGCAAGGCGCTTGTGCCGATTGCATCTCTTGCCGGGTTTTCCAACCACAGGATCGGCGCACGCGAACAGGAGCTTTCTGCGGATATCGATTTTAACGCGGACGGGCGTCCCGATATCGCGGTTCCCTCAAATGACCGCCAGACCCTGAGGGTCATCGGTATCGAGAATGGCAGCGCAAGGGAACTTCACAAGGTCCGGTTTCCCGCAGAGGTCAAATCAAGGAAACCACCAAGTGGCAACTGCGTGGACATGACATTGCGCAACGGACAGACCGGCCAGGTGTGCCCGGCGCGCTGACCGTCACGTGGCAGGTCACCCGTTGGCTTGACCCGCTTGTCTTTCGGAACGCGAAGACAGGATCCGCCCGATATTGACCTCAATCCAGTCGGCAACCTGCCGAACCTGCAAGGCAACTTCCCGGCCGATCGGCGTCAGACTGTAATCCACACGCGGCGGAACAACCGGGTGCGAAAACCGGTCAACGAACCCGTCGGCCTCAAGGGTCTGCAGTGTTTGCGCAAGCATCTTTTCACTCACCCCGCCCACGGTTCGCCGTAGTTCTGAAAACCTGTGATCTCGCTCCAGCAGCGCGATCAGCACGAGAACGCCCCAGCGGCTGGTCAGGTGCTTGAGAATGTCCCGGGACGGACAGTTCTGGTTGAACAGCTCCCCTCGCCGCATCATCTCCGACAGAGCGACGCCGGACGTGCATTCTGACGGCGGTTCGCAGGTTTCCCCAAGCATGTCTGACCGGCTTTTTTCGGACATTTTTCCAAGTTTCTCAAAACTAACCTTTTAGTGCGTACTAACAAAAAGTAAGCGCAAAGTCTACATCGACTGCATCCGACAAACGTCGTCAACCCAACTTGAGGAGTTATGAGATGATTGCAGTCACAGGTGCCAATGGTCAGCTCGGCAGAAGCGTTCTCCGGTTTTTGAAGGATCTTGCGAACGAGCCGGTTCGAGCTCTGGTGCGCGCACCGGAAAAAGCGCAGGACCTCAGGTCCGCGCAGGTGAGCGTGGTCCGTTTCGACTATGATGATCCGGCAAGTTTGCCGAGTGCCTTGGAAGGCGTCGACCGTCTCCTGCTCATTTCCGGTTCGGAAGTCGGTCAGCGGGTACCACAGCATGCGGCTGTCATCGAAGCTGCGAAATCCGCCGGTGTGAAATTCATTGCCTATACAAGCCTCCTGAATGTTCCCCACACACGGCTCATCCTCGGAGCTGAACACATCAAGACGGAAAAGCTCCTTGAAGAAAGCGGCATTGCCTACGTGAGCCTGCGCAACGGCTGGTACCTGGAAAATTTCGCCGGTTCGATCGCGGCGGCGCTGGAACATGGCGCGGTCGTTGGATCAAGCGGCAATGGCAAGACATCCATTGCCGGACGCGACGACTATGCGGAAGCCGCAGCGCGCATTGTTGCAGGCGATGACCTTGCGACCCGCGCGATAGAACTGGCCGGGGATGAAGCCCTCACGCTTCAGGATCTTGCGACCGAAATTTCGAGGCAGACCGGCCGCCAGATCCCTTTCCAGAACGTCCCGGAAGAAGACTATGCAGGCATCTTGAGCGCCGCTGGACTGCCGGAGGGTTTCGCCAGGGCGATCGCCGACTCCAGCGCCAGAACGGCAGACGGTGACCTTTACAACAGTTCGACCGCGCTGAGGCAGATCATCGGGCGTCCGACCAGAACGCTGTCGGACTACGTCTCCGAAGTGCTCAGCACTGCGCAAAACAGAACTTGACCGCGACGCAAAAGCAGCCGGAGGCAGGTGCCGCCTCCGGCATTCATTCAAGAAACTTCTCAATCACTTCAAGGATATTTGTTGGCCCGAATTCGGCGAACCTGCTAGGCAGAACCGGGAACACTTCTTGAAAGTTCAATATGTCCAATCCGGATACAGCCGATCCTTATGCGCAGGATGGCCCATACGCATGGTTCCGTCTGGCAATTTCGATCCTGCTCAGCACCATCGGAGGTGCCGGGATGTGGGTCGTTGTCATCGTGCTGCCGGATGTCCAGGCGGATTTCGGCGTTGACCGGGCCGGCGCCGCCCTGCCCTATACGGCGACAATGGCCGGTTTCGCCATCGGCAACTACATTCTCGGCCGCTTCGTCGATCGCTACGGGATCGTTCCGCCGGTAATCGCCTCGGCCGTTTTTCTGGCGGCTGGATTTGCACTGGCCGCAATGAGCCGGGACATCCTGCTGTTCACCTTGGCTCAAGGGGTCCTGATCGGACTCGGGACCGCGGCGACATTCGGACCACTCGTCGCCGATATCTCGCACTGGTTTTTGAAACGCCGCGGTCTGGCGGTCGCCTGCGCCGCTTCCGGCAACTACCTGGCCGGCGTCCTCTGGCCCTCCTTCATTCAATGGAACCTTCAGACCACGGACTGGCGCGAAACCTATCTGGTCATCGGCATCATCTGTCTTGTCACGATGGTGCCCCTTGCCCTGATCCTGCGGCGCCAACCACCGGAATCCGCGCTGGCGTCGAGCCCCTCCGCACTGGCCTTTGGCGCTCAATCGACCGGCCTGTCCCCGACGGCCCTTCAGGCTCTTCTGGTGATTGCCGGCCTCAGTTGCTGCGTTGCCATGTCCATGCCCCAGGTTCACATCGTCGCCTATTGCGTCGACCTCGGTTATGGCATCGCTCCCGGTGCCGACATGATCGCGCTTATGACCGGCATGGGCGTCATCAGCCGCCTGATATCAGGCGTACTGGCAGATAAGATCGGCGGGATCAGGACCCTGCTGATCGGCTCCGTCCTGCAATGCGCGGCGCTTTTTCTTTACATCCCGTTCAACGGCCTGGCGTCGCTCTATCTCGTTTCCCTGATATTCGGGCTGTCGCAAGGCGGCATCGTGCCGAGCTACGCCGTGATCGTGCGCGAGTATCTTCCGGCGCGCGAAGCAGGCCGCCGCGTCGGTCTGGTAATGATGTCGACCATCCTCGGCATGGCGCTCGGCGGGTGGCTCTCCGGACTGATCTACGACCTGACGGGGTCCTATCAGGCGGCGTTCATGAACGGCATCGCCTGGAACTTCCTCAACATGGCGATCATGGTGTTCATCCTGTTCAGAGGCAGACCCCGCGCCGCCTTTTCCTGAGCAAGTGCGCAAGATCTGCATGGCACGTTGAAGCGGCCTGCACACGCATTCGGTCTGATCCCGGCAGACAACCGAATGAGGAACCCTGCAGATGGACCCGATCACCGTTTACGTGCTTGTCGCGCTCGTGACCCTTTGCCTGCCGATCAGGTGGTCGATTTGCCTATGCGGCCTTCTGACAGCGTCTTGCCTGTTCACACTTGCAACCGTCACCGATGTCAATTGGGGTACCGGTCTTGTGCGCGGCTTCGCGGTCATGACCGCACTGGCATCATTGGCGGCACTGACCGTCCGGGTTCTCATCTGGTCTGCCGTCTTCGTCTATCGCAACACTCCGCGGTAGGTTTGCCCTCGATTAGGGTCAAGGCCCCACAAATGAAGCCGATTTGGCGGCAGAAATGGCTGTGCCCTGGTACTTCAGCGCGCCAGGAGCAGCGGCACAAACAGGCTTGAACCGCGAGATCGGCAATCTTGAACGCGTGAAACCACTTAAGGGAGACGTTAAGTGACAGGTAAGTCCCAGACGGAGATTTTTTGTCTTTATCTCAAATTTTATGCTGTCAAAGAAAAAGAAAATAGGCGTTGATGCTTCTGCCGTGATGCATATCATGAACAGGAAAATCCGGTCTCAACAATGAAAAGCAACAAGAACGGCTCCAGAGCTACTCACTTGATATCCCGCCTCATACTGCTCGTCTTTTTCGTGCTGGGTCCGGCGTTGGCCCTGGCCTCTGATCACCACCGATCCATCCTCATGATCACATGGCGCGGTTTGACGCCTGCCGAACACAGCTTCATCGCGCATCTGGAAAAGCTCGGCATAGATGCGGAGATCGAACATTTTGATGCCGCCCGCGACCAGACCCGACTGGCTGGGTTTCTCAGAGAACGGCTGGACGATATCAAGGCGATGGATCTGGTCTATACCTTCGGTACAACGGTAACGCAGACCGTTCAGAATTTTCACCTCGACAACGTTCCGCGCGTCTTCAACATCGTCACTGATCCTGTCGGTGTCGGACTTGCACCCGCGCTGGACCGCCCGCCGAACGGAATGACGGGGACGAAGCATTCGCTGCCTCCCGATGTGAACCTCGAATTGCTCTTCAATGTGTATCCGGTCAAGACGATCGCTATTCTTTTCGACCCCAGGGAAAACAACGCGGTCGCAGAAGCCGACAGGCTCTCCAGCGCCGCGGAAAAGCGCGGAGTTTCAGTCAAACGACTGCGGTTTGCACCCGATGCCAGGGAAAAGGACATTCAGATTGCCGCCTTGCGGCCCGAACTCAATGACGTCGATGCGATCTATGTGACCTCGTCCTCATCGTTTGTCGCCCATTCCGAGGCACTCGCGCAAATCATACCGGAAGACCTTGTCAGCATGGGCTCGTCGAGCGCCTATGTCGGAGACGGAATAACGCTTGTCTTCGGAAGCGAATACGAGGAACGCGGCAGGACCGCAGCCGAGATGGCTGCGAAAATCCTGCTCGAGAAAGTGCCGCCGCATTCCCTCCCGATCGATGAAGTCAGCGCATCGGAGGCAACCCTTTACATCAACAGTGACAACAAGGCGGTTTCGAAACTGAAACTCGAAAACGCCCGCAACACGGTCGTTTACAAGTAGCACCGGCACGGACCCAAACTATCCGCAAACATTCAGGGTGGCCGCGCTAGTGCGGTGAATTTTAAGTTCGTTCGAAGACCGCTGCAAAATGAGTCGAACTTCAGATTCAGGTGACTAGGCCCGAAGCTGCGCAGAGGCCTGCAGTCTTTCGAACGCGGTTGGCAGAACCTCGACATGGCTGTGCCCCAGTCTTCCATACGCGCGGCCCGTCTCTCCGAAGAGCCAGATCAGGCGTTCGCAAAGGTTCATTGCGCTCATGAGACGGGCTTTTTCCTCAGCAGTCAGCAGCCCGTCATCCTGCAGGTAGGCCACCTTGATCGCGTTGATGCCGTTGTTCTTCGCCGACGTCAGCCGGGTCAGGACCGCAAGCGTGTCGCTGTTCCGGTCCCGCGCCACCGAAATCAGCACGTTGAGGATGGCGTCGAGCCCCTCGACAGCCGAATCCGCAAGCCAGAGATCAGGACGGTTCCTGCGCAGATAAAAGACATCTGCACCCAGATCATGAAGAGCTTCGCGCATGCCCTGGCTGAGATAGAGAATGCGCCCCAGCAGGTCGACATGACCGTGTTCGTCAGCAGACAGCGCCCGATCTGACGAAAGATCCCTGAGGGCTTCGCCGACGATCTTGTGCAGGGATGCGGCCGCGTCCAGGTTCGCACGCAGGTCCTTCGAACCGCGGTTGCAACGCATGCTGTCAAAGGCGTCGGCATTCAAACGAAAGAGCCTCACAATTTCCAGCTCCACAAGCCGTTGAACGACGATCGGCGGTTCCGTGCACGGCAACACCAGATGCTTGGGCCTGGCGCCGCGTTCTGCCTGTGTCTCCGGACTGACCCGCTGGAGAAATCCGGCCGTGGGACGCAGCATCAAAAGCAGAAAGGGTACGGGCAACGCGTTGAACAGCACATAAGCCAACGCCACCTGCGTTCCAGGATCGGTGGTCATGTGCGCAACAAGGGCGGCCACCATCGGCACCCCGGTTACGGCCTCGATATACATCATCGGCAGCAGAACCAGCGCGGAGAATGCATTGAAGCCGAGCTTGTAAAGAGAAACCTGTCTCTGGACACCGGAAAGGTTCGCAGACAACAGCAGCATCAGCACCGAGCTGCCGATATTGGCGCCGAAAACGAACAGGATACCGTCCCGCAATTCGAAGAGGCCTGACTGAAGAAACACGATCATGACCGCTGCAACGGCAATCGATGACTGGGCGAAAATGGTGAGGACCATGCCTGCAAGGAACGCAAGCAGCGGCGCTCCTGCCGTCACTTCGACGAATTGAACGAACCACGCCTGCGTTTCGATTTGTGATGCGGCATCGCGCATGATCTGGAAACCAAGAAACAGCAGCCCGACACCAATGGCCGCACCGGTCACATGCTCCTTGTGCCGCGGACCGAACGCATAAAGAAATCCGGACACGGCAATGAGAAGCAGCACGGCGATGCGGATATCCAGCGTCAGGAATAAAACGATAAGCCCGGCGCCGAGATTGAGGCCGAGAATGACGGGCTGGACCTGCCTCAATGTCATCATGCCGGCCCGAACGAGGCCGACCAGCAAAAACACTGCCGCCGTTCCGCTTTGCGTGAGCACGATCATCAGCATGCCGGCCGAGAGCCCGGCAGGCACTGTTGACGTCAGTCTGGCGATGCGCCGTTTCACTTTCTGGTCGGCGAGGCGTTTGAGATTGACGCACAGAAAGTGCATCGCGAAGAAAAAGAGACCGAGCCCCGCAAACATGGTCGCGGCGGTCTGCACATGCGTCGAAATCAGCGGACTTCTCCCCGCGCACTCAATTCGTCAGGATGTATGTCAAGAACCGACGAGAAGCCGGACACCTCGAAAAGCTCGCGGACACGGCCGGTTACGCCGAAAACACCCATCTGGCTGGTATGACCCTTGAGGTACATGGCCGTCGCCAGAAGAACGCCGAGCCCGGCACCGGCGAGGTAGGTCACTCTTTCCATGTCGATGAGCAGCTTCGCAGGAACCGTGACGATCAGGTCACGCAAGGAGCTTTCGAATTCGTCCAGTGTCGCCAGGTCTATGCGTCCCGAAGGCCGGACGATGCAAAGGGTGCTTTCCCTGTAAATCTCTATATTCACGGCAATAAATCTCCAGAAAATTCTAATGCTGAATCAGGAGAGTCGTTCGTCTTTTTTAGAAAAACCGCGGCTCGAAGGTTTCAAAAAATGGCCTTCTGCAGCGATGGGGATTTTTTTGTTAGAACTTATGCAAACTTAAAAATTTCAATATCTGTTCGAGCCACAATCTTAGGCATCGAACTTTCCTAAGGTAAGGTTTGTTCGGACGATTGTCACCCCCCTCAGTTTTGACAAGATCAAAACGATCCCTGTCGCACTGCGCCTTGTGCAAGCGTCGCTCAGCTAGAGAGATCAGGCACCGGGCATGCGTCACTCCCGGTGCTGGCGTTGTCGTTTGGAACGCTATCAGCGGCCCACGCTGACATAGCCGCGCGTCTTGCCGGCATTGTCGCTGTCAACCGTGTTCATTGCATCGAACAGAATCGCCGCTTCAACCCACACCGGTGGATATTTGTAGCGGGACACATCCAGAATGAGGAAACGGTCGGTGTCCTCGTCATAGGCTCCGAGCGGCGAAATGTGTCCACCCTTTTCCTGACCTATCGATTTGCGCAGATAGTTGACGAGCACGAACGTGTCATCGTCCCGCAGATGGGCAACCGCGACCGCGCGAAACGTGTCGAGATCGGAGTCCGATGCATGAACGACGTCGACTTTCAGATCATGAGCTGCCAGGACGCCGCCGAGTTCGTTGAGTGTCATGCCGTAGGGCGGACTGACGATCGACTTGGCCGGCTTCACCTCGGCAGCGGCAGGCGTGAAGATGTTCTCCTGATCGAACATCCCGAGCCCGAGCGTCATCTTGGAAGCCGGACGCGGAACATTCAACGCATTGAGAACCATGGCGATAGTTGCCGGGCCGCAATAGGCCGGATTCACCTGCGTGGTGAAGTGGATGCTCAGCGGAAAGTAATCGTTGCTCGCCTCCGATCCCATGAGCAGCGACTGTCCCTTTGGGCTCGTCAGGCCGATCAGGCTGTCCGGCAGCGGCATCGTTTCCGCTTGCGCGACGGTGAAACACGCCATCGTGGCAGCTGCGAAACTCAGGATCATCCGGTACATGGCATCCTCCTCCGGTCAAGAAATTTACCTAGCGTAAATTCACCCTATCAGGCCGCTGGCCGGTCTGTCATGTGAAAGCGGGAATGTCACCGGGAGGCCAATTCTGAAAACAATGTCACTTGCCAACAAAACACAAAAATCCTACCTCCTTGCGCATGAAACAGGATGCAATTCCCCCGCGTGCCGAAGCACGCCCCCAAACCCACGAAATCCATGGTATTGCCAGGCAGGACAATTACGGTTGGCTGCGCGCGGACAACTGGCAGGAGGTGATGCGCGATCCCTCGGTACTGGATGCGGATATTCGCTCGTATCTGGAAGCAGAGAATGCTTACCAGCAGGCGGTCATGAAGCCGACGTCCGACCTGCAGGACACGCTCTTCAGGGAGATGCGCGGCCGCATCAAGGAAGATGACAGTTCAGTCCCCTCACCCGATGGACCTTATGCCTATGGCATGAAGTTCGAAATCGGTGGCCAGCAGCCGATCTTCTTCCGCACACCGCGCGAGGGCGGCGCTGAAACCGTTCTGCTCCATGGCGACAGGGAAGCCGAAGGCAAGGCCTATTTCCGTATTGGCGGCGCCAGCCAGTCGCCGGATCACAAGCTGCTCGCATGGGCCTATGACGACAAGGGCTCGGAATACTATTCGCTGCAGCTCAGGGACACGGCAACAGGCAAGGACCTGGACGACAGCATCGCGGATACAGCCGGCGGCGGTGTTTTTTCTGCTGACAGCAGCTTCGTCTTCTACGTTCGCCTGGACGACAACCACCGTCCCTCGAAGCTCTTCAGACACAGGGTTGGCACCGACCCGTCGGAAGATGTGCTCGTGCACGAAGAGACGGATCCCGGCTTCTTCATGGGTGTTGGCAAGACCCAGTCCGGCGAGACAATCATCATTGACATCCATGACCACGAAACCTCGGAAGTCTGGATGATCCCGGCCAATCGTCCCGAAACGCCACCGATGCTGATCGCGCCCCGCGACACCGGTGTCGAGTACTCGATCGATGATCACGGTGAGACGCTCTATATCCTGACCAATCTCGGGGATGCGGAAGACTTCAAGATCGTCACGGCCCCCAAGGCAACGCCTGGGCGGGAGTTCTGGACTGACTTCGTCCCCCACAAGCCGGGCTGCCTGATCCTGTCACATTGCGTCTATAAGACCTTCATGACCCGGCTGGAACGCGAAGACGGACTGCCCCGCATCGTCATCCACCGCCTTGCCGATAATCTCGAGCATTCCGTGGAATTCGACGAAGAGGCCTATTCTTTGGGCCTTGGCGGTGGCTATGAGTTCGACACCACGTCGATCCGCTTCACCTATTCGTCGATGACGACGCCGTCGCAGACCTTCGACTACGACATCGAGACACGCGAGCGTATCCTGAAGAAGGAACAGGAAGTTCCATCGGGGCACGATGCCGCCGACTACGTCACCCGCCGGCTCATGGCGCCCGCTGCCGATGGTGAGACCGTGCCGGTCTCGATCCTCTATCACAAGGACACGAAACTCGATGGCTCGGCCCCGCTGCTGCTTTACGGTTACGGGTCCTACGGAATCACGATCCCGGCAAGCTTCAACACCAATGCGCTCTCCCTCGTGGACCGCGGCTTTGTCTATGCCGTTGCTCATATCCGCGGCGGCAAGGACAAGGGCTTCCGCTGGTACAAGAACGGCCGCCGCGAAACCAAGAAGAATACCTTCACGGATTTCATTGCTGCAGCGGACCACCTTGTCGCGGAGAATTTCACCACCCATGACCGGATTGTGGCCCAGGGCGGTTCTGCCGGTGGCATGCTGATGGGCGCAATTTCGAACATCGCCCCGGAAAAGTTTGGAGGCATCATCGCGGAAGTGCCCTTCGTGGATGTCCTGGCAACCATGCTGGACGACACCTTGCCGCTCACGCCGCCCGAGTGGCCCGAATGGGGCAATCCGATCACCGACAAGACCGCTTACGAATACATCGCCTCCTATTCGCCTTATGACAATGTCGAGGCCAGGGACTACCCGGCGATCCTTGCGGTCGCGGGGCTGACGGATCCGCGCGTGACCTATTGGGAGCCTGCCAAATGGGTTGCCAGACTTCGCGCGGAAAAGACCGGTGACAGCCTGTTGATGCTGAAGACCAACATGGAAGCCGGACACGGCGGTGCATCCGGCCGGTTCGACAGGCTGAAGGAAGTCGCATTGGTGCAGGCCTTCGCGCTCATGGTCGCGGCCAAGGCCTAGCTGCGCTTGAAGTTTCACATTTAGTTGAGATCGATACCGGACACGCATGCGGGTCCGGTATTTCTTTTGTTCCGAAAAAGATTAGTCTGCTTTCACAACAGCGTTACAACAACACCTGAAGGGGATGTCATGATGAGGTCGTTTCGCCGCACAGGGGGCTTTACAGCCGGATTTACACTTGCCGCCGCCCTGCTCTCATCGGTTTCGTTTTCGAGCGCCGCTGAACTTCGCTGGTCCTCGCCGACCGACCCCCAGACCATGGACCCTCACGCCGTCAACTCGGCCCCGGTTCTCGGCTTCCTGAACAACGTCTATGAGGGGCTGGTCCGCAGGGACAAGAACATGCAGATCGAGGGGTCACTGGCCGAAAGCTGGGAACCGCTCGGTGGCGACGGCTGGCGTTTCAAGCTGCGCGAAGGCGTGAAGTTCCATGATGGCGCGGATCTCACGGCCGAAGACGTGCTCTTCTCCTATGAACGCGCATCTTCCGAGGAAGCCGATACCAGTTCCTGGTTCGCGCCGGTCAAGGAGGTCAAGATCGTCGATGACTATACTGTCGATTTCCTCACACACGCGCCAAATCCGATCTTCCCGGATTCCATCGCGAACTTCATGATCCTCGACAAGGGCTGGGCGGAAGCAAACGATGCCGTGCGTCCGGCGAAGGACGAGGAAACCTACGCGACCCTGAACGCCAACGGGACCGGCCCGTTCAAGCTGACCTCCCGCGAGCCGGGCGTCCAGACGGTGCTGGAACCCTTTGACGGCTGGTGGGATCAGAAGGAACACAATCTCACGAAGGCAACATTCCTGCCGATCGCCAATCCTGCGACGGCGGTTTCCGGTCTTTTGAGCGGCCAGGTCGACCTGATCAATCCCGTTCCCGTGCAGGACGTCTCGCGGATCGAGAACCAGGACGGTCTGACCCTTCATCAGGGCATCGAAGCACGCGTCATCATGCTTGGTTTCGGGCACAATCACGACGCCCTGAAATACTCCAAGGAAACGACCGACAAGAACCCGTTTCAGGATTTGAAGGTGCGCGAGGCCGTCCAGAAATCGATCAATGCAGAGGCGCTGGTCGACAAGATCATGCGCGGCAATGCCGAAGTCGCAACCCAGCTCGTGAGCGCGCAGATGAAGGGCCACAGCGATGCCGCAACCGACCGGATCGGATATGATCCGGAGAGCGCGAAGTCCTTGCTCTCCGAGGCGGGATATCCCGATGGCTTTTCATTCGGTCTGATGTGCCCGAACGACCGCTACATCAACGACGAAGCGCTCTGCAAGGCAATGGCGGCCATGCTGACGCAGGCAGGCATGCGGGCGGAACTCAATGCCATGCCGGTGCGCAGTTACTGGCCCGAATTGCGGGCGGGCAATTTCGACATGTACCTTCTCGGCTGGTCTCCGGGCACTTTTGATGCAGAGCATCCGATCCGCTTCCTCGTCACCACCAAGAACGACGAGAAGAAGCTCGGCAGCTGGAACTTCGGTCAGTATTCGAATGCCCGCGTCGACGAACTGCTGCCGCAGATCCAGAAGGAGATCGACGCAGACAAGCGCCAGGCCATGCTGGACGAAACTGCGAAGATCATTCGCGATGATGTCGTTTATGTTCCCCTGCACATCCAGCCGCTCCTTTGGGGGTCGAAGTCCAACATCGACCTGACCCAGCGGGCCGACAATTTCCTGATGCTGCGCTGGATCAACGTCAACTGACAGACCAAACCGGCTGAATTCTCTAAACCGGCGCCCTTCGCGCCGGTTTTTCTTTGTTTTGGCGTGACTTGTTAAAAATACCTTCAAGCATGCCAGTAACCAAAAATATTCCTTGGATTCTTTTCAAATATTTCAAAATACGACCCACTCACAATAAATACGAATACCAAATTATTTCTGAATTTTAATGAAACATATTTTAGTTGAAGACAGTTTTCCTCCCACCAATTCTGTAAGTGCAGGTTTCATTCAAATATAACCCGCAGGACGCCATAGATTTTCGGAGAGGAACCATTATGAATACGCATACTAGATTCACGAATACGAACTTTACCAATCTCGACGAACTGCTGGACCAGAAACTCATTGAGCTGGCAGCAAACGCCGTGGATGTCACAAAGAGTGGTCCGCCCGGCGACCCGGTCAACGAGGCGGGAACACAAAGCGCACCTTCGGCGATTTCTGATAACGGACAATCCGGCCAGGATCTGCCATTCCTCAACCTCGACCCCTACAACCTCGACGGCAAGGACAATCTGCCGACCGGAGACCTGACCGAAGGCCCGCAGGGCATGATCGGATCCGGGGTCGAGATATCCGGCGGAGCCGGAGAACAGCAGGTCAATTTCGCGCTTGAAATGGAGGGCTACACGTTCCGGTCCGATGCCGGAAGGCTCGATATCATGGCGCTTACGGAGGAGCGCACGACCGAGATCAAGACCATGACCTTCAACGGTCAAGAAGTCGCGGTCGAATACCAGAGCGGCCTCGCTTACGGATTTGAGGGAAGCTTCTACGACAATCAGTTCAGGGAACTCTATGTCGAAATGAACGCCGAGGTTGCCACCTCCATCCAGACAGAAGCTTTCGACGCCGACGGCAACCCGATCCTGACGTCTTTCGGCTATGAGCAGATGCTTGAAGTCACGGGACAGGGATTCGACTACGGGATCGAAGAATTCTCCATGGCGTTCGAATTCATGATCGATATCCAGAGAAATGATTTCGGATTTTACGAAATAACGATTTCGGTCACATTCGAAGGCGAAATCGTCGACATGAACGGATTCGCGCGCGAGTTTCTCTTTGAGGACGAGTCGATGTTCTTGTTCTCCGACCTCGATCAGATCGATTTCGACCAGCTACCGCCGGGTTTTTACGAAGAGATAGCCCGTTTCGCCAATGGCATGGGCGAGGCCTGGGATGCCTTTGGGTCAGTCAATGACCAGATTGAGGCCGTGCTCCTGAAGCTCCGGGAAGAGGGCCACTATCAGGCTTGGGATGACGCCGACCAGGGTTTGAATGACCCGTTCGACTTCAACCTGCCAAACACGGATCCGTTCTCCTGAATAAGGCAGCGGCCCTGCTGCGAACGATCGTTGTGCATATCGGGAAAACACCTCCTCCGTTCGTCTGAACGGAGGAGGCTCCGCTGTTCGTGTCTTGATTTTGCCCCGCTCTTCCGCTCAATTGAATTGTATTGCAAATCAGTCTCTTGGGACGGCAAGAGACAAAGAACACTTTTCACGGGAGCAATTGATGGTTCGCCACTCAAGCACACGAGCACGTACCGCAGGCAAGTTCGGATCGATGTGCAAAGTGTCATTTGTTGCCATCGCGACATTCGCGCTGGTGGCCTGCCAGTCGCAGTCGCAGTTTCAGACACCGTCCGATCTCCTGTTCGCGCCGACATTCAGCAAGACCCGGCAGAATCTCCCCTACACCCGCAACACCCCGTACGATTGCCGCACCTTCACAGGGTCCGGCTGGAAAGGGATTGCGAGCGGAACGGTTTATGACTTCAGCGACCGTTATCAGACCTCACAGGCCGGCTGTTTCAAAACGCAGCAGCAATGCCTGGCATGGCTGTCGGCCATGCGGTCCTTTATTGATGTTCCGCGTTTCATAAGGTGCAATCCCCATACCGCGTAAGGCCCGTCAGCCGGGAAGTCCACCCTGGAGCACTGGGTGCCCGTCCATGAAGTGTGCAATATGGTCGCGCAGGCACCGCGCGCGCGCGCTTAACAGACGCCCGGTTGGCCAGACAAGGTAGGCGTTGCGTTCCTGCCCGGTCCATGACGGCAGCACGAGATGGAGCCTTTCTAACAAAAGATCGGCCGACGTTTCCGTAACCGGCAGCAAAGCGATGCCGTGACCATCCGATACGAGCTGGCGCGCCAGCGTGATGTCATCAACAGCAACGTCCGGACTGAGGTAGACCGTTTCTTCCCTGCCTGTTTCGCGGCTCTTCAGGGACCAGTGCGGAAGCGATGAAACCCAGATGAGCTTGTGCCGGGAAAGGTCTTCAAGGGTCTCCGGCGTTCCATGTGCTGCCAGATAGCCTGGAGACGCAACCATCATCGTTGCGACCCGTCCCACCCGTTGCTGGTAAAGACCCGTCTCCGTCTGCGACCCGAACCGCAAGGCGATGTCGACGCGGTTGTCGACCAGATCCTTGTTGTCGTTGCTGAGGCTCAGCGTCAGTTTTATCTCGGGATGCTGTTTGAGGAAACCGGACCACATCGGCGCAAGAACGCCGATCGATGCGTTTGTCGGCGCCGCGGCTCTCAGAGGCCCGTGCAACTGATGAAGGTCCGAATTGAGCGTCTGCAAGGTGTTTTCAGCCTGCTGCATCACGTCGGCCAGACCGGCATAATAGGCCTCTCCGTCCGATGTCAGCGAAAACTTCCGGGCGGACCTGTGAACCAGCCGCACACCAAGCGTGTCTTCCAGCCGCTGCAGACGGCGAGTAACATTGGCAGGAGGGAGCCCCAGTCTGCTTGCCGCCGCCGACAGGCTCCGGCACTGGGCGATGTGAACGAAAAGCGCAATATCATCAAGCATGATTTCATTTATGGAATTTGTATTATCAAATTACAATATAGATTCTATTTTTGAAAATCACTAGACGGAGGTGTCACATGAAAACACGGAGACACCCATGTCGAACTACTTCATCAGTGCCGGCATCGAACTGAAGGACGGCGCTTCGCTCAAGGAAGCCGAGGCCGGATTGCGCAAGCTTGCGGAACAGACCCAAAGTGAACCCGGTTGCCTTCAGTTCGAGATAAGACAGAACTTGAAGGAACCGGGAAAGTTCACCTTGTGGGAGTGCTGGACGGACAAGCAGGCACTGGCAGACCATTTCGAGGCGGACCATACCCGGGCCTATCTGGCGCGTGACCTCACCGAGGTGAACTACATCGAGGAACTGGGCGAGATCGGTCAGCAGTCCTCGAAATCCGCAGCCTGAACCTGTCATGACGCGCAGGTTGATTGCCACATTTTTCATGTCCTTCGGGCTGTCTTTCCTGATGTCCTGCTGGGTCACCTTCATCAATTTGGGCTGGAGTGACGTTTTTCTGGCCAGATGGATGGAGGCCTTTCGTCTGGCATGGCCGGCCGCGGCAGTCATCGCACTGTGTCTCGGCCCGGTGGTCGAAAGACTGACCGGTGCGATCATCCGGAAACTGCCTTGATCCTCTGGAGCACACATGACCATTCAAAGACAGAACTATGAAACGCTCGGTCTTCCTGTCGGCCCCTACACCCATGCCGTCCGGCATGGAGACACCGTCTACACGTCCGGCTTCACGGCCTTTGGGACGAACGCACAGATGTCAGGGGCCGGTGAACAGACGCACGCAGTACTGGCGCAATTGACGTATCTCGCAGCGCAGTACGACAAAACCCTTGCCGATCTGGTGAAAGTGACGGTCTTCGTAACCGATGCCGCCGACATACCGGCGGTCCGCGACGCGCTTGTAGCCGGATACGGGAGCGCGGTCCCCGCAAGCTCGCTTGTGATGGTATCGGGCCTGTTCGCCCCCGAACTTCGCGTCGAGATCGAGGCGGTTCTCGGCCTCTGAGGCTCTGTGCTTCGCGGCGGGCCAAGGCGCCGGCCCGCCGCGGAGAACTGATGTTCAAAGCAGGACAGCTAAGCTTGGACTGCGCTAAAGACGTTTGCGGAAAAAGACCGTCTCGCGGATCGGCGTTTCGTAGTAGGCCGGCACCTCTTCAAAGCCCGCGGCCCTGTAAAGCCTGATCGCGCCGGTCATGGTGGGCAGCGTGTCGAGCAGCATCTCGGTGTAACCAGCAGTAACGGCCGCCTCGATGACCCGCCCGACGAGTGCAGAACCGACTTTTTTGCCCCGGCCCTCCGGCAACACGTAGAGCCGTTTCATTTCGCAGCGTCCCCGATCGTCGAAGGCCCTCAGGCCAACGCAGCCGAGGATCGTCCCGTCCGATGCCTTTGCAACGAAAAGCGCGCCGCCGGGCGGGGCATATTTTCCCGGCATTGCGGCGAGTTCTTCTTCAAAGCCCTGGTAGGACAGATCAATGCCGAGCCAGTCGACATAGGCCCGAAAGAGGGACTTGACCGCTTCCAGTTCCTCGGCGGTTTCGACCGGAGCGACGAGATTGTGGCTGTCTGGTTCCATCCGGCTTCGTTAGTCTGATGGATCCGGCCTGTCAATTTGCATTTGGCGCGACTGCCGGGATGGCTTTCAGGTAGGCGGCAATCGCTTCGCGGTCACGTGCCGGCAGACGGGCCATGTTTTCCTGAACCTTGACCATTTCCCCGCCAACCGAATCGTATTCAGGCGTGAACCCGCTTTCCAAGTAGTATGCAATGTCGGCGGCACTCCAGCTGCCGAACTTGCCCTCCACCGGCGTGATATCGGGAATACGCCCCTCGCCGGTCGGCGCAGGAGCGCCCGCAAGCCATTGGGCCAGTTCCAGTCCGCCGGCGGCATCGCGCGGCGTATGGCACTCGCCGCAATGCCCGGGACCTTCCACGAGATACCGCCCCCTTTCCCACAGGGACATGTCGACATCATCTGCGGGAACCGGAGCGGCGATCACCGGTGAAGGATCAAGGAACAATCTCTTCCAGAGGCCAAGTCCCCGGCGGATGTTGAACGGGAAACCAAGCTCGTGCGGAGCCGCTTCGCCGTCAACCGCAGGCAGGGTTTTCATGAATGCATAAAGGTCGCCGATATACGTGTCCGTCATCCGCGCATAGGAGGTGTAGGGAAACGCAGGATAGTAATTGCGTCCGTCGGGCGACGTTCCATGGGTCATGGCGTTTGCGAAGTCGGCGAGCGACCAAGCCCCGATGCCGTCTGCCTCGCTTGTGGAGATGTTCGGCGACACGAAAACACCAAAAGGTGTTTCGAGCCTGAGCCCGCCGCCCAGTTTGAGCAAATCGTCGCCCTTGGCATCCGGTGCCGCATGGCATGACGCGCAGCCACCGGCCCAGAAGACAAGCTCTCCCGTCGCGGGATCACCGGCTTTCAGGGCGCTCGCCTGCTCTTCAGTCATCCGCGTTGGTGCGGACAAGAGCCACCCTGCCCCGGCTGCGATCACAGCCAGGACGAACAGGACAACTATTCCCTTTTTCATGGGTCTCTCCGAGGCCGATCAGACCGGCAGTGTCGGAAGGTACCGGTCAGTTTTTCTTACGGTACGTTTCGTGGCACGATTTGCAAGTACCGAAGACTGGGCCGATCGCCGCCTTGAAGGCATCAAGATCGGCAGGACCGTCCTTGCCGGACGCTTCCATCGCCTTGCCCGTCGCTGCGGAAAATTTCGCAAGTTCGGCGGCAAACCCGTCCGCGTTTTCCCAGATTGCCGGAAGCGCTCCGGTGTCCCCCTGATCAGATCCTGCCGGAAAGAAACTTCCGAACGAGACAGCAGCGGCGTTCATCGCCGCAATCGCAGCCTTGCCGGCAACAGGCGAATATTCAACCTGTCCCTTCATCATGCCGCCGCCGAGACCGGCAGCCGCGCCGACCGAGGACATGATGTCCTGCCGCGTTGTAATCGGATCGTCTGCTGCGTGAACCGAACCCGCAATTCCCAAACCGGCCACAATCGCAATAGCCGCAACTTTCCCAACAACGCGCATGATCATCTCCCTCTCGATCAGACACCGGCATCCGGTGTGCCCGCCACAAGTACAGCCCAAGACAGGGCCAAGCATGAAATCACGCTCCCGTGATGACGCCTGAAAAGTGTAACAAAGTGTGGTCGGAGCTGACAAAAACAAAAACCCCGGCCCTTGCGGACCGGGGTTTACAGAACTTTGAAGGAAGAAATTACTTCGTAGCTTCAAAGAGTTCCAGGACGTAGTCCCAGTTGACCATGCTGTCGACAAAGGCCTCCAGGTACTTCGGACGCGCATTGCGGTAGTCGATGTAGTAGGAATGCTCCCACACGTCGCAGCCGAGGATCGGCGTTGCACCGTGAACAAGCGGGTTCTCACCGTTCGGCGTTTTCATGATCTCCAGTTTGCCGTCCTTGACTGCAAGCCAGGCCCAACCGGAACCGAACTGGCCGATGCCGGCAGCGATAAAGTCTGCACGGAACTTGTCGTATCCGCCAAGGTCGCTGTCGATCGCCGCTGCGAGTGCACCCGGAAGCGATGTACCGCCGCCGTCTTTCTTCATCCACTTCCAGAAATGAATGTGGTTGTAGTGCTGGCCGGCATTGTTGAACAGCGGCGCGTTGCTGCCGTAGCTGCCTTTCACGATGTCTTCCAGGGACTTGCCCTCAAGCCCGCTGCCCGCGAGCAGCTCATTGCCCTTGGTGACATAGGCCTGATGATGCTTGTCATGGTGAAACTCGAGCGTTTCGGCGGACATGTAGGGGGCCAGTGCGTCGTAAGCATATGGCAGGTCAGGCAATTCGAAAGACATGACAAACTCCTCAGATAAGTCGGGGATCGGATGAGCGGACGCCGGGTCCGCGTGACCGTCTCGAGGCGCAAAATAGGATTCTCGACCCCGTCCGGCAAGCACGCAATGCGAAAATAAAATAATTTTTTCTTTTTTTTTCGCGGAGACCGCAGCTGCGGCTGTCATGAGCGCGAAACGCCTTTGCACATGGGTCCCTTGCTGACGTCTCCTGCGCACGACAGTGCAGTCGTCTCCCCCGCGAAACATGCATCCATTTGAGTGTTTGTAACGGGGAACGCGAGGCTGTAGCATCGCCCGTGTCAAACCACTCCAGACAAGGCACCCCGCCGCCTTTCCCGAAAACCCAATGCCGCCCGCAGAAGACCGAATGTCGAAAGACGCACCTTCCGACCTCTTGCTTGCCCTGGGAGGATTGCTCTCGCTTGCGGCGGCCATGGGCATAGGCCGCTTTGTCTATACACCTATCCTCCCCTACATGACGGACGGGTTGAACCTGCCTGCAAGCCAGGCGGGTCTGATCGCGTCCGCGAACTTCTTCGGATACCTTGCAGGCGCACTGGCAGGTGCGGCAAAGTCCCTGCCCGGCAAACCGCGACACTGGTTCCTCGGCGGGCTCGCGGTGAGCGCTATCACGAGCATCGCGATGGCCCTGACAACGGACCTGATGGCGTTTCTGCTCATCAGGTTCTTGAGCGGCACCGCCAGTGCATTCGTACTGGTCTTTTCCACGACGCTGATCCTCGAGCGGCTCAATGCCGCCGGCCGTTCGGATCTCTCGGCGCTTCATTTTGCCGGTGTCGGCTGTGGCATCGCCTTTTCCGCGGTTCTCATCGCCGCGCTTGCCCGCACTGCCCCGGATTGGCGGCTGCTCTGGATCGCGAGTGGAATCGCGACCTTCGCCTTCCTTGCCGCTGCCATCCGTCTGGTACCGGCACCATCGGCGCAGACGGCCAACCGGCCGCAGGAACAACTGGCACAAGGTGAGCCCAAATCGCTCATGACTGCCGGGCTGGTCCGGCTGGTCGGTGCCTACGGCCTGTTCGGGTTTGGATACGTGATCACGGCAACATTTGTCTCGGTGATTGCCCGCTCGGAGCCGGCGCTTCAATCGAGCGAAAAGCTTGTCTGGCTCATTGTCGGCCTGAGCGCAGCGCCGTCCATCTACGTGTGGAACCGGGTCGCCGCCCGGACGGGTGCGCGCAAAGCGTTTGCCCTTGCCTGCGTTCTGGAATCAGCCGGTGTTGCGATGACGGTCGTCAGTCAGGAACCGGCCCTTTTCCTGCTCGGTGCCATGCTGCTCGGCGGCACGTTCATGGGCATCACGGCGCTTGGACTGATGGAGGGGCGCCGTCAGGCGGAAAAACACGGGCAGACAGCCGTCCGACGCATGCTCGCGATCCTGACGGCAAGCTTCGGCGCCGGTCAGGTCGCCGGCCCCTGGTTTGCCGGCCAGTTGCACGCAATGACCGGTTCCTTCAATGCGGCTTCACTGGCTGCAGCGACCGCCTTGCTGATCGCCGCCGCCCTGGTTGTCCGGGAATAGCAAGTCTATGTTTCTAGTGCGGTTTACGAATTTGAAGTTCGCTTCGGAGTCTGCAGAAACAATGATGCGAACTTCAAATTCACCGCACTAGGGCCTTACTGATGGGAGAAATCCCAGTAAAGCTCGCGCGCTCTCGCGCCAATCGGACCGGGCTGAAGGTCGCGGGTCTCGATCCGCTTGACCGGTGTCACCTTGCTGTAATTGCCGGTTGAAAAGATCTCGTCCGCATCGAGAAACTCGTCGTAGTGCATCGTGCGTTCGAACACGTCGTGGCCGTCCGCACGCAGCAGCTGGATGATGCGCTGCCGGGTTATGCCATTGAGGAAGGTCCCGTTCGGAGAAGGCGTATGAACCTTGCCGTCCTTGGCCATGAAGATGTTGGCAGATGTCAGCTCTGCGACGTTCCCGACCATGTCGCGCACAACTGCATTGTCGAAGCCGCGGGATTTGGCTTCCAGCATTGCCCGTGCATTGTTCGGATAAAGGCAGCCGGCCTTGGCGTCTACGGGCATGCACTCCATCGTTGGCCGGCGATAGGGTGACAGGGTGATGCTCATTGCCGCGTCCTTTGGAGCCATGGGAGCATCGAACAGGCAGAGGCAGAAGCGTGTGCTGTCCGGGTCTCCGGTAATGACACCGGGCCCATCGCCCTCAACCCAGTACATCGGCTTGACGTAGATGTGCTGGCTGCTATCGAATTTGCCGCAGCCTTCCTTCGTCAGTTCGACCATCTCGCCAACCTGCATGGTCGGCTTCATGCCAAGAGCAACCGCGGAATCGTTTACCCGCTTGCAGTGAAGGTCGATGTCCGGCATCACGCCTTCGAAGAAACGCGCGCCGTCAAAGACACTTGAGCCAAGCCATGAAGCGTGCGTACGCGGACCCATGATCGGTGGATTGCCTTCGTGCCAGGTTCCGTCGATCCAGGTCCAGGTATCACTTATTCCGCTCATGGCTCTTCCCTTGTTTTGATTTGAACCGGATCTCTTTGTGCACGACACAACACCGGTCTCCCTCCAAGGTCAATAGCCTACCCGAATGAACAGAAATGTTGCTTCTTTTCTTTCGGTGTTTCCTGATTTTCTGGATCAATCCATTCGGGCCCATCAAAGAAAACGAAAATTTTTTTCCCGTCGCCTTTTGCCGGGCTCAGTGTTCTGACACAAACGGTTTGCCGAGGTGATGCCCTGTTTGGGCGCAGCGAGCAAGCAAGGGATTGACTCGGCCACAAGATTTGTTCTCTATATGTTCTTTTGCAGAAAGGGGACCTTTCAATGGAACAGCGTATTTCAATGACAACGCTTGCCGTGCCTGATGTCGCAACAGCCCGGAGGTTTTTCGAGGACGGACTGGGCTGGGAAGTCAATGCCGCCCCCTCACCCGATGTCGTGTTCTTCCAGATCATCGGCGGTGTGTTTGCGCTCTACAGCCGCGACGCGCTGGCAAGAGAAATCGGCAAGGACGTCACAAGCGAGACAAGGGGCGCAATCACGCTCGCCTGGAACGCGCGATCGGAAAAAGAAGTCGACGTAGAATTCCGGAAAGCGGTCGAGGCCGGCGCAGCGCCGGTAAAACAGCCGGAAAAGGCCTTTTGGGGCGGCTATTCCTCGTATGTGGAAGTGCCGGGCGGGCACCTCCTGGAAATCGCTTTCAATCCGTTCTGGAAAGTCGAGGAAGACGGAGCGATCACGCTGCCGCCACCGCAATAGGCAGGCGGAATTGAACTTATGTCGCACAAACAGGCGCTTGACGCATGGGCTGCTGCAAGGTTTTCTTCCGCCGTCTTGAATTCCCTTAAAAGGAACCCTTCCAATGGCGCATGCCGCTTTCGTCTTCGATGCATATGGTACCTTGTTTGACGTCCATGCAGCCGTGCGCAAGCATGCCGAAAAGCTGGGTCCCGACGCACAGAAACTGTCATCGATCTGGCGTGAAAAGCAGCTGGAATACTCCTGGGTGCGCGCGCTGATGGGCCAGTACAAGGACTTCTGGGAATTGACGCAGCAAGGTCTCGACACCGCATTTGCACTTGTACCGACGGCAGACAAATCCTTGCGCGGCGACCTTCTGAACGCCTATTGGGAGCTTGATTGCTATCCCGAAGTTCCCGAAGTCCTGACAAACCTTCGCGCAACCGGCGCGAAGGTGGCGATCCTGTCAAACGGTTCGCCCGCGATGCTCGAAGCGGCCGCAAAGGCAGCCGGGCTCACCGAACTCTTCGACGAGATTTTCTCCGTCGACGACCTGAGAACGTTCAAGACCGACCCGGCCGTCTATGAGATGGTAACGACCCAATTCCGGATCTATCCCGAGGAGGTTTCGTTCCAGTCCTCGAACAGGTGGGACATTGCCGGCGCCACTGCTTTCGGTTTCAGAACGGTCTGGATGAACCGCACCGGCATGCCCGATGAATACCCGGACCTTGCCCCGAAGGCGGTTCTTGCCGACCTGACCGGCCTCGCCGCCCTGGGATAGGTTTCGGGAACCTGCTCAAAACGAACGGGACAATCCCAGCATCAGCCGTTGATTGCCCGACTGCCGCCTGACGCGCGTGCTGCCGAAGCGCGAGGTTTCGTTCATGATGCCGGTGAGCGCGTAGTCCGCGCGAATGCGCCACTTGTCCTTGAGCGCAAGTTCCACACCCGCCCCGACGACAGGCCCCACGAAGACGGACGCCTGCCTGTCGTCACCAACCTTGAGACCGTGCTCGCTGACCGCAAGACCAGCGCTCAGGTACGGCAGGAAGTTGCCGATCGGCACGCCGGCACGCGCCTTTGCCGCAACCGTCCACTTCGCGTCCGCTGAGACTGTTCCCAGCGTGGGATGGGTCCCTTTTTCCGTGCCTCCGATGTAGGTGGCCGCCCCTTCCACGCCGAGCACGAACCGGGACACCTGCCAGTTGTAACCGGCGAACAGCCCGAACGCGGCATCTACCCGGGACAGTTCCTCAGTCCGGTCGTTGGCCTTGACCTCCGTCAGGGTATTCGAAACGCCGCCTTCCAGCCCGAGATACGGCCCGGACCAAAGCTTTTTCGCCGGTTTGGCCGTGACGAAGATCGGTGCGTGACCGGTTCCGAGATCTGCAGCGCGTGCACCTGTTACAAGCACAGCGCTCACGGCACAAAGGAGCAACGGCTTCCAGAGCCAACGCAGAAAGGATCGGCCCGCAGGCTGACCGGCAACGTCAGTCACGCAGGTGCGCAGGCCATCATGGGGCGAAGAGATTCCACAATAGGCAAAGGGACTTGGCATTCGTACACTCACTTCAGGGCTTGGGAAAAAGTCAACTGAGACTCATATATTTATTATCGTAAAACGATAATTTAAAAATTGCCGCCAATAATTTTTTTGTCAATAGCAATATTTTAAATTTGCAAATCCCGATCGATTGGCATAGACATCCTGACGGGCGGGTACCTGGAGTTTGCAATGACCAAGCTGGAAGAAGTTGAGCGCGCAAAGCGCCTGTCGCGCATCCGTCGGCTGTCGACAGCCATGAAATGGTTTGTCACCGTCGTGCTGATACTTGTTGCGGTTTTCGGTGCTCTGCTGATCGCCCTGCTTCTCTTGCCCGTCGCGCTTGAAGCGGTAACCGAAACGCTGGAACTTGCGGACCTTGAACGTCCGCTCGGAGAAATCCCGTTCGGCCAGCGATTGGGCATGGGCGTTGTGATCGGCTGCGCATTCTGCCTCTTGATGGGCATCTGCTGGAACACCAGGCAGCTGTTCGACCAGTTCCGGCAAGCCGCGTTTTTTGCGCCGGAGACACTATCGCGCATCATCAAGATCGGCAGCTGGCTGCTCGCCTACGGTGTCTTCGATATCCTGAGCGATCCGATTCTCTCTGCGCTGCTGACGTGGGACTATCCCAAGGGCGAGGGAGAGATCGAGGTAGCCCTCGACGGCGGAGAGACCTTTTTCCTCATCTTTGGCGCCCTGATGCTTGTCTTCGGCTGGATCATGCGCGAAGCGGCGACTATTGATGAAGAAAACCGACAGTTCGTATGAGAGGCTCAAACACTTGGCAGAGTGGTCCTTAAATGCCGATCATCATTGAACTTGACGTCATGCTTGCCCGCAGGAAGATGCGGTCGAAGGAGCTGGCCGAGAAGATCGGCATTACGGAACAGAACGTTTCCCTGCTGAAATCCGGCAAGGTCAAGGGTGTCCGATTCGACACCCTTGAGAAGATCTGCGAAGCGCTCGACTGCCAGCCGGGCGATATCCTGGTTTTTGAACGAAACGAGGACTGACACTCAGGTTTCCTCGGCCGTGGCTGAAAAACATCAGCACACGGCAACGGATCTGCTCAAGCCTTACTCGGCTGCCTGTGCCGGACCGTACCCGAGTTGCTCGTTGAGTTTTCCGATCAGTCCGACTGCGGCTTCCGCGATCACGGTTCCGGGAGGAAAAATCGCCGACGCGCCGGACTTGTAAAGCGCGTCATAATCCTGCGGAGGAACAACGCCGCCAACGACGATCATGATGTCTTCCCGCCCCTCCTCGGCGAGCGCAGCCTTGAGCGCGGGCACGAGCGTAAGGTGACCGGCAGCGAGCGAAGACACGCCGACGACGTGAACGTCGTTTTCGACCGCCTGACGGGCGGCTTCCTCCGGTGTCTGGAACAGGGGTCCGATATCGACGTCGAACCCAAGATCTGCGAACGCGGATGCAATCACTTTCTGACCGCGGTCGTGACCGTCCTGCCCCATCTTGGCGACAAGTATGCGCGGCCGGCGGCCATCGTTCTCCTCGAATGCCTCCACCAGTTTCTGGACCTTTTCCATGGTTCCGGACATGGCTCCTGCCTCACGTTTATAGACCCCGGCGATCGACTTGATTTCAGCCTTGTGCCGGTCGAACACCTTTTCCATCGCAAGTGAAATCTCGCCAACCGTCGCCTTTGCCCGCGCCGCCTTGACGGAGAGATCCAGGAGATTGCCTTCACCGGTACGCGCGCACAATGTCAGCGCGTCGAGGCAAGCCTGCGTTTCAGTTTCATTGCGCTCTGCGCGCAGGCGCTTCAGTTTGTCGATCTGGGCAGCGCGCACCTGGGCGTTGTCGACCTTGAGAACGTCGATCGCCTCTTCGCTGTCCGGCTTGTACTTGTTAACGCCGACCACGGTCTGCGTGCCGCTGTCTATCCGCGCCTGCGTCTTGGCCGCCGCCTCTTCGATCCTGAGCTTCGGAATGCCCTTTTCAATCGCCTTGGCCATACCGCCGAGTTCTTCCACCTCGCGAATATGCGACATGGCCTTTTCTGCAAGATCGGCGGTCAGTTTCTCAACGTAGTAGGACCCGCCCCACGGGTCGATCACCTGGGTGGTGCCGCTTTCCTGCTGCAGGAACAGCTGCGTGTTCCGGGCGATGCGCGCAGAGAAATCCGTCGGCAAGGCGAGGGCTTCGTCAAGCGCGTTCGTGTGAAGCGACTGGGTATGCCCCTGCGTCGCGGCCATCGCCTCAACACAGGTCCGGATGACGTTGTTGAAGACGTCCTGCGCGGTCAACGACCACCCGGACGTCTGGGAATGCGTCCTGAGCGAAAGGGATTTCGGATTCTTGGGCTGAAAATTCTCCTGCATGAGCGTCGCCCAGATCAGGCGGGCCGCTCTCAGCTTGGCCACTTCCATGAAGAAGTTCATGCCGATTGCCCAGAAGAACGACAGGCGCGGCGCGAACTGGTCGATATCCATGCCGGCCGCAACCCCGGCGCGTGCGTACTCGATGCCGTCGGCGATCGTGTAGGCCAGTTCCAGGTCGGCCGTCGCGCCGGCCTCCTGCATGTGATAGCCGGAAATCGAAATGGAGTTGAACCGCGGCATGTTCTGCGAGGTGAACTTGAAGATGTCGGATATGATCCGCATTGAGTGCTGGGGCGGGTAGATGTAGGTGTTCCGGACCATGAACTCCTTCAGAATGTCATTCTGGATGGTTCCCGACAGGTCCTTCTGGGCAACACCCTGTTCTTCAGCCGCAACAATATACAGCGCGAGAACCGGCAGCACGGCGCCATTCATGGTCATCGAGACGCTCATCTGGTCGAGCGGAATGCCTGAGAAGAGCGTACGCATGTCATAGATGGAATCGATGGCAACACCTGCCATGCCGACATCGCCTGAAACACGCGGATGATCGCTGTCATAACCGCGGTGCGTTGCAAGGTCGAAGGCAACAGAAAGCCCTTTCTGGCCCGCCGCCAGATTGCGCCGGTAGAACGCGTTCGAGTCCTCGGCTGTCGAAAAGCCGGCATATTGCCGAACGGTCCAGGGTCGCTGAACATACATTGTCGGGTATGGTCCGCGCAGAAACGGCGGCAATCCGGGCCATGTTTCAAGATGAGTGAGATCCTCAAGGTCCTTTGCACCGAAGACACCGGGAACGGCAATGTCTTCCGGCGTCTGCCAAACCTGCGCGCCTCCGCTCTTGGCTTCGTTCAGGCAATTGCGGAACGGCTTTTGCGAAAAATCAGGGATCCTGCTCATGATCGGACCTCACGGTCTGTTTGCTCAAGGCCCTCCGCCTCGGCCAGTTTGCTATGGGCGTCGCTGAGCAAGTCCAGAAGATTGCCCCCGGCGAACAGAAAACTGTCGACGCCTGCATTCTTCAATTCGGGTTCGCGCTCTCCCGGCCGCCCCGCCATATAGAGATGGCTGACACCAGCCGCCTTCAGCGCTCCGGCGGCTTCAATCGCCATTGTCTCGTAAACACCATCCGATGATACCAGACATGCCAGCTTTGCGCCGCTCTTTGTGTATAAGGCAACAAGATCGTCGATGGACGACACCTCACCGGCTTCAACCGTTTCGAAACCGCCCGCCGCAAAGGCATTGGAACTCCAGGTCGCACGCGCCGAGAACTGCGCGAGAGTTCCGAGCGTTGCCAGGAACACGGACGGCTGTCTTCCGGTCTCCTGCGCAATTCGGACGGCCACGTCGCGCAGGGCCTCGTAGGGTTCGGACAGGCGAGCCGTGCTCAGATCACCTTTTTGCGGAGGAGCCGCGCTGCTCAGACCGGGCGCGGCCTTGCCCTCCAGTATCGCCTGTTTCAAAGCCTCGGCCCAAAGGCCGGATCCGGCTTCAGGCAATTCTGTCATTTCAACGAAACGGCCCTCGGGCTGCACCGTGTCACCGATACTCAGGACAGAGACCGGTTTCTCCGCGACATTGGGAAATTCACTGACACCCGTAACGGGTCGCTTCCTGCGTGCAATGTCTTTGGAGCGCTCGCCCCGCGCCTTGGCAATGTTCGCCTGGACCAGGCCCTGATCGAGCGCAGCAGCCAGACCGCCCACCGCCTCGATTTCCTGGAAGAAGCTCCACGCGGTTTCGGAAAGCTGTTCGGTTCGATCCTCGATTGCACCGGCGCCGGCGGATGGATCCATGACTTTCGCCAGACTGCTTTCTTCCAGCAGAATGGCCTGCGTGTTCCGAGCAAGCCTGCGGGCAGCCGCATCGGGAAGCCCGACGGCCAGCGTATGCGGCAGAACACAGACACTGTCTGCGCCGCCGATCCCCGCGGCAAAAGCTGCAACCGTGTTGCGCAGAAGATTGACCCAGGGATCGTTGCGCGTCAGCATCCGGTATGAACTGGCCATGTGCACATGGGCGGATGTCTGTGGAAGATCAGCACCATCCAGGACGCTGGACCACAATGCCCGGATCGCACGCGCTTTGGCGATCGTGCCGAATTGATCCGCCTCAGCAGCCAGCGTCAGGGAGACAAACGCCGCCCAGCTCTCAGGCGGCAGAGCTGTTTCGCTCAAGGCCCTCATTTGAGCTGTCGCGGACGCCAGGACAAGACCGAGTTCCTGCGCCTGCGTTGCTCCGGCATCGTGCCACATTGCGCCGTCCGCGTTCATCGGCCTGAACGATCCGCCTGTCGCGCCACCTCCCGCATACATGACGGCAAGGTCGGCGCATTGGCGGAGCATCGACTCCGGTACACCGGAACCGGTCTCTCTGCCCGCACTCCACGCGGACGGGTCATTTCCGGACGAAATGCTGATATTCGAAAGATCGGTTCCAAGCGAGCCGGCATACGCAAGAAGCAGCGCCAACGCCTGTGGTGTTCCCTCGCCCGCATTCACGCGAACATCAATGAGATCAAGCTGGACGTCTTTCAAAAGAGTACCCAGACGGTTCATGTCCGCCGCCACAATCCCCGCGCCGCCAGGCTCCGCTACAGAGGAGAAGACAAGCTCCAGGCCACCCGCACCACCTTGCAGGTCTTCCAGGATCTGGACATTCGCTCCAGACGGGTCCGGAATGTCGATCCGCTGCATGATGGTCCAGCCGTCGCTGTCAGAGCGCAAGCTGCGCGCGGGACTGTCGGTGCGGCGCTCATAGATCGGGGCGATCTCCAGACCGTCCTCGGTTGTTCCGAAAAGCTTTTGCCTCGGCACACCCTTCAGGGCCTTGTCAACCGAATCCCACCAGCTTTCCTCGCTGGCGGAAGTGAAGTATTCGGGTCCGGTAAAGCTGAGCGGCATGGCTATGGTCTCCCTCGCGCAACGTTTTAGTCCTCACGCAGGAAGCTTGGCAACTCAGCACAAAGGGTAAGCAAACGGTTTTGCCGACTGGAATACACCAATGAAGTCACCCGAAAAAGCCGAACAAGTGTGACTATGGCCGAATTATGTTGAGCGCTCTACAAACCATGTCAAAAAACGTCCAAGCGCTTACCTAAAGGTAATTTTGAAGGCATTTGCGCATACATTAGGCACTTATCACCGGTTAAATGCCAAATTTCTGGCGTAATTAGTCAATTCTCCGAATTTTCCCTATTGGTACGATCGTCAATTGTATTGTAGCGTGAAGACGCTGACGCATGGGAATTAATACCGCCTCACAAAACGCGCAGCGTCAGGTGTCGTCTCTTTCACATGGATCTGACGAAACCTGAGTTTAACCCATCTACGGTCTGAACCGGCGCACCCGGAATGACCGGAAAGCAGCGGTGTGTTAGGCCGCGAAGGATGTGCACAATGCTTGACCAAGCTGAACTGAAGAGCAAACTGAGGGCAATATCGGAAGCAAACGCAGCCCATCATGTTCTCGACATACTGGAATCAAATCTCCGGCGCCTGGGCGCCACCAATATTCTTATTACCGGTCTGCCGATGCCAAACCGGCCGATCGACAATCTTGTGCAGCGGTTCCGCTGGCCCGACCAGCGAAATGACGGCATCGAGAGCACGTCTCTGTCTGCAAACGACAGCGCCCTCATGCTCGGCCTCGGCTCGAACCGGGCGCGCGTCTGGACGATCACGGCAGGCGACATGGAACACTCAGACCTTCTGGCATCTGCCGGTGAAGGCAGCCAGATCGTCATCGTGCCGGTAACCGAGCTCTACCCCTTCCAGGCTTTCGTATTTGCCAGCGGCCCGTCTCTGCAGGTCAACAAGTACGACCTTGCAAATCTTGAAGCCATCTCGGCAGCCGCCTTTTCCCGCCTGCGCGAACTCGGCGTCGTCTCCGGTCAGCGTCCCGGCGCGCTTTCGAGCCGCGAACGCCGGGTCCTGGAACTGACCGCCTACGGCAAGACCGCGGGCGAGATCGCAGACGTTCTGGACATATCGCAGAGAACGGTTCACGCACATCTTCAGAACGCCAGCGTCAAGCTGAACGCATCGAACAAGACACATACCGTGGTCGAAGCTCTGCGTTACGGACAGATCAGCGTCTGACCAGCCGTCCCGGCGCTAGCAGCGGAGCGGGAGCACATCCGGTTGGATCTCATAAGAAAGGCGCGCCACCGGCGCGCCTTTTCAATTTTGTTTCAATGCCCTGAATTGTTGGTCAGTAGGTCATCATCGGCGGAAGTTCTTTCGCCTGCTCCACCCACTTCGTGACCTGGCTTTCGCTCGGCACCTGGCGGACGAGGCTTTTCTCGTCGTTTACTTCCTTCATCTTGGCGGCAAGGTTGGCGGCATTGCGATGCTTCAGTTCCTTCACCGTGTCGACGCCGGCCGCTTCAAGCAGCTCCGAATACTCTTCACCGACCCCGCTGATACGCATCAGATCTGCCATGTTGGCCCACTTCAGGATGCGTTTTCCCTCGATACCGGTTTCTTCTTCGAGGGCCTTGCGTCCCTTCGGATCCTTCGCACGCTCAAGATAGGCCTCGGTCGTCTTGATCCCCGCTTCACCCAGTTTCGCAGCGTAAGTCGGGCCAATGCCCTCGATTTCGTCTATCGAATAAGACATGCGCAATGAACTCCCTTTAAGACCGTAGCCGAACCCTGGGGCAGCTAGACGACTTGGTTCAACCCCGGAATTTGTGAAATTACTTCATCCACAACGTCGTCCCCTGCTTTTTCCTTAGCATAGGAAACCAGTTCTTTGACAACACTTTGAACGCCGCCCATGTCGAGGCCTGCACTGTTCAGTTCGCTCAAGGCTCCCATCGCCCCCATGCTGCCACCCATCATGCTGCCGAGACCGCCCAGAAGCCCGCCTCCGGAACCGGCGCTTTCCCTCGCGCTGACAAGTTCGGAAGCCCCTGGAAGCGCGTCGAATATGAGCTGCATCTTGTCTTCCGGCCCTTCCTTGTTGAGGAAGCTCAGAATAATCCCGACGGCGTTTGTCGCCAGTTCCTGATCGATACCGGCGGCGGCCATGATTCGGTTGATGAGTTCTTCCATAAGGATCTCCGGAAATGAATTTTGGTGCGGGGCCGGTTATTGAGCCCGATTCGCCGCTTATCTAACCGTTTTGAGCACCGCCCGTCGACCGAAACACGAACGACAGGCGCGCATTTTCGACAGGCCTTTGTTAGGTTCGACAAAAGCCAGCGAGATTCGGGGGGCACAGTGAAGGGATCAGACAGCATTTTCATCGGCGCGAGTGAGAAGGACGAGACGCTGGCCTTGAAGCTCGCCAACCGCCATGGATTGATTGCGGGGGCCACCGGAACAGGCAAGACGGTGTCGCTTCAGATCCTTGCGGAAGGGTTCTCCAAAGCCGGAGTCCCGGTCTTCTGCGCAGACATCAAGGGCGACCTGTCCGGGCTGGCGGCCGAGGGCGTTTCCAAGGATTTTCTTGAAAAACGGGCAAGCGATGTCGGCATCGCTGACACTTACGAGTATCAGGCTTTTCCAACCGTCTTCTGGGACCTGCTCGGCAAGCAGGGACACCCGATCCGCACCACGGTGTCGGAAATCGGTCCCCTGTTGCTGTCCTCCCTGCTCGAACTGAACGACACCCAGGAAGGTGTTCTCAACGTGCTGTTCGAGTTGGCGGATGACGAGGGGTTGCTGCTGCTCGACCTGAAGGATCTGCGCGCGATGCTTGCCCACGTGGCTGAACGCGCCTCCGAGCTCTCCACGCTTTACGGGAACGTATCCAAGGCATCCATCGGCGCGATCCAGCGCAGGCTCCTGGTTCTGGAGCGCCAGGGCGGCGAGAATTTCTTCGGCGAACCGGCCCTCGACATCCGCGACTTCATCAGAACCGCGCCTGACGGACGGGGCGTCGTCAATATCCTGGCAGCAGACAAGCTTATGACGTCTCCCAGGCTCTACGCGGTTTTTCTCCTGTGGCTGCTGTCGGAACTCTTTGAAGAACTTCCCGAGATCGGCGACCCCAAGAAACCCAAGCTGGTGTTTTTCTTCGACGAGGCCCACCTTCTGTTCAGCGGCGCGCCGAAAGCCCTCGTCGAGAAAGTCGAACAGGTTGTCCGCCTGATCCGCTCGAAAGGCGTCGGCGTTTATTTCGTGACCCAGAACCCGCTCGACATCCCCGAAACCGTCCTGGCGCAGCTCGGCAACCGTGTCCAGCATGCCCTGCGGGCGTTCACGCCCCGGGACCAAAAGGCTGTCAGAGCGGCCGCTGAAACCTTCAGGCCCAATCCGGATCTGAACACCGAGCGGGTCATCACCGAACTCGGTGTCGGAGAAGCGCTTGTGTCGACTCTCGAAGGCAAGGGCATCCCCTCGGTGGTCCAGCGGACCCTGATCAGGCCTCCGTGTTCGCGCCTGGGCCCGCTCAAACAGGCCGAGCGTAGGGCGCTGATCCAGTCGAGTGCTGTCTTCGGCCTTTACGAGCGCGCGAAGGACCGCAAGTCGGCTTACGAGATCCTGATGAACCGGGCAGACGAAGAACACCGGCAGGAACAGCGCAGCCGCGAACGGGAGGAAAAGCATGCCCACAAGCATGGCGAGCCGCGCCGCTCCCGTTCCGGCTTTCAATTGCCCGATTTCGGCCGGGATGATCGCCCCAAAAAGGAAAGCATCGAACGGCGCTCCAGGCGCAAGAGCCAGCGGGACACCGTCCTCGAAGCGGGTTTGAAGTCAGCGGCCAGAAGCCTTGGCACATCTCTCGGACGTGCGCTCGTGCGCGGTTTGATGGGATCTCTCAAACGCGGAAACTGATCTCCGATGGACGACAGCCGTGAGATAGAACGACGGGCATTGGCCGTTGGCAAATGGTCCAATCTGTTCATGGCGTTCGCCGGTATTCTGACGGCCTGGCTCTCTCGCTCGGACGCCATGCTGGTGGATGGCCTTTATTCCGCGGTCAATTTTGTTTCCGCCATTGCTGCGGCGCGCATCGGCGCGCGCGTCGGATTGCCGCCGACCAAAAGTCGGCCCTGGGGGCATGACTTCGACGAGGTTCTCTATGTCACCTTTCGCAGCCTCGTCCTGATCGGCATTCTGGTCTTCGCCGCCGTCGTGGCCGGCATCAAGATATGGACATTCTTCTCCGGCGGTGACGTGCCGGAACTGGTTTTCGGACCGATCGTCTTCTATTCGGTCACCATCGTGGCGATCTGCCTCGCACTTGCGTTCAACTATCACCGCGCCTTCCGGAAAACCGGAAAACGAAGCGCGCTCTTGAAGACCGAGGCCCGCGCTGCCCTGATCGACGGCGCTTTGAGCGTCGGTGCCGGAGCCGCCCTGCTCTCCCTGCCCTTCCTGGAAGATACCCCGCTTGGACCATATGTGCCGATCGGCGATGCGGTCATTGTCCTTGTCCTGATCCTGGCGATCATCTGGCAACCGCTCGCAGCCTTTCGCACCACGCTCGCCGATCTGGCAGGGGTCAGCGCTCCCGGCAGCACACATGCAAAAGTACTGCGTGCCGCTCGTGACCTGTGCCGCAGCCATGGATACACACTCCATCGCGTGGCCGTCTTGCAGGCAGGACGCATGCACTACGCGGCAATCTATCTGGACCCTGAAAAAGCCGTGCTTGCAGAGGAAATTGACGGCTTTCAGAGCGAATTGTCCGAGCGTCTTGAAAATTCGCTCGGTCCTACGCGCATCGAGATCATCGTAACCGCCCGAGGCGGTTTACCCGCTTCCCCCCCGCTCCTTCCACAGAAGGGATAAATCCATTTGCGCTTCTGTCACGCTTGTGGCCTGTTAGGGGCTCCTGACAGGCATGTTGTGCCGGCTTATCCAATCAGTTTCAAATTCGAGGATCCGTCATGAGTTCCATCGACAAGGTGTTGTCACGTATCGAAACCAATTTCGAAACCAGCCTCGACCGCCTGTTCGAGCTGCTCAAGATCAAGAGCATCTCCACCGACCCGGCTTTTGCAGCCCCGTGCAAGGAAGCGGCAGCCTGGCTGGCGGCAGAACTGAATTCGATCGGCGTGGAAGCGTCTGTCCGCGAAACCGCTGGTCACCCCATGGTTGTCGGTCATCGCAAATCCGGCAAAGCCGGACCGCACGTCCTGTTCTACGGTCACTATGATGTGCAGCCGGTCGACCCGCTCGAGCTTTGGGAGAACGACCCCTTCGAACCGGGCATCAAGACCCGGGAAGACGGCAGCAAGGTCATAACGGCACGCGGGTCCTCGGACGACAAGGGCCAGTTGATGACGTTTGTCGAGGCAGCACGTGCCTATATCGAGGAAACGGGCGACCTGCCCGTCGATGTCACGATCCTCTTCGAGGGCGAAGAGGAGTCCGGTTCACCATCCCTCCAACCGTTTCTGGAAGCACACAAGGACGAGCTCAGCTGCGACCTGGCCCTGGTCTGCGACACAGGGATGTGGGATGCCGAAACGCCGGCTATCGGCGTGATGCTGCGCGGAATGGTCGGTGACGAAATTGTCGTCAAGGCCGCGAGCCGCGACCTGCATTCCGGTCTCTATGGCGGCTCCGCCCAGAACCCGAACCATATCGTTGCCGGCATCATCGCCGGTCTGCATGACGAAAACGGCAAGGTCACGCTGCCCGGGTTTTATGACGGTGTTCTGGAACTGCCCGAAGACGTGAGCGCCATGTGGGACAATCTCGGCTTTTCCGTGGAAGAATTCCTCGGCGACGTCGGCCTGAAGTACCCGCGTGGAGAGAAGGATCGGAACCCGCTTGAACATCTCTGGTCCAGGCCGACCGTGGAAGTGAACGGCATGTGGGGCGGCTACCAGGGCGCCGGTTCAAAGACAGTCATCCCGGCTCAAGCCCACGCCAAATTCACGTTCCGGCTGGTCGGCGATCAGGATCCCGACAAAATTCAGGAAGCTTTCCGGGCCTATGTCCGATCCAGGGTTCCCGCTGACTGCTCAGTCGAGTTTACCGCCAAGGAGGGCAGCCCCGCTCTTCGGCTGGATCTCAAAATGCCCGCGCTTGAAAAAGGCGAGATCGCACTCAAGAAGGAATGGGGCAAGGAAGCCGCCCTTGTCGGCATGGGCGGTTCCATTCCGATCGTCGGCGATTTCAAGCGGTTTCTCGGCATGGATACTTTGCTGATCGGCTTCGGCCTTGAAGATGATCAGATCCATTCACCAAATGAGAAATACAATCTCACCAGCTTTCACAAGGGAATTCGCTCCTGGGCACGTGTCCTGGACGAATTGTCGAAAAACTAGACCGGAAAGAAAGTCTCCGGCGACGCAGTCGGCAGCAACAGACGGCGATGCCGCAGAGCGGGAGTAAACATGAAATCCATTTGTGTCTTTTGCGGCTCGAGCTTCGGCACGCGCACCGGCTACGCCGAAACCGCGACGGAAACCGGTCGTCTGATTGCCGAACAGGGATACCGGCTGGTTTATGGCGGTGCCAAGGTTGGTCTCATGGGCACGGTTGCCGATGCTGCTCTCAACGCCGGCGGTGAGGTTGTCGGCGTCCTGCCGCGCGCGCTTGAAGAAAAGGAACTCGCTCACGAAGGCCTGAACGAACTTCATCTCGTGAGCTCGATGCACGAGCGCAAGGCTCTGATGGCTGACCTCTCTGACGCCTTCATCGCCCTGCCGGGTGGTGCCGGCACCCTGGAAGAGATCTTTGAAGTCTGGACATGGGGACAATTGGGCTACCACCGGAAGCCCTGCGGTTTCCTGAATGTTGAAGGTTACTACGATCAGCTGATCGCCTTCCTGGACCATCAGACACAGGAGGCTTTCACCAAGAAGGCAATGCGGGACATGGTTCAGATTGCCAGCACCCCGCAGGCATTGATCGATCTGTTCAACAGCTACGAGGCGCCGGAGACCCCCAAATGGATCGACAGGGACCAGACCTGACGCCCCGGTTCACGGACCGCGTTCTTCGCGAACTTTCCACAGCCCCGGTCTTGCGCAATTGCAAAATTATCCTGAGTTGCTAAACCCTTGTCAGAACTGCGCGTAAGGTGCAGCACCGAAAAGAACTTACGTGTTTGGACCATGGGCATCAAAACTCCGACCGCCGCCGCCATTCTGACCGCCTGTGCCGTGAGTGCATGTTCGCCAACAGGTGACTATGCCGGGACGTCCGGGCGGCTCGCCCAGACATCCAACGTGACGCTGGTTCAGATCACCGAAGACAATGTCGGCGGCATCACGCCGGAAACCAGGTACGGCTCCAAGTCCATCGAAAGCGCCCTGCCGGGCTTCACGACCGAGGGCGTCCAGACTGCGGTTGAAAACAAGACGGAATGGGCCCTTGCCGCGTTCAACACAGACGGCTTTCAGGTGCTTCAGGTGTTCAAGGGGTCGAAAGGCAAGATCGGTTCGGTTCACGGCGTGACGCATCATCTGCAGGGACCGAACGGCGAGCGGATCGGCATGACTTTCTCCGCCATCGGAACCGCCAGGTCCGATTGCAGAGCAGGGAAAAACCTGTGGCGCGGCATGGCCATATGCGAATCAACCGGCCACCCGAATGTCGAACTCGTCTACGCCATTCCCGGATACCAGGGCCCGTTCGATCGCCTTCCGCCTTCCAAGGAACTCTTCGACGCCGAACTGCAGAGAATTCTCTGGACGCCGAAAGGCTGAACTGCTTAGCGAAACCGTAACTGACCGCCTTCTGACTGTGATACTGGTCACTGAATCACAATTGCGTCTCCCGTAAGCTCATCCTCATCAGGACGAGCGAGGATGGAGCGATGATGCGATACGGTGAAAAACGCACGGACCATATCACGATGGTCTGCCCGTCCCTGTTGCCGCTTCCAAGCGAACCGGAGCAAGAGCAATCCAAAACGACACGGAAACAGGCTTCGGATTCACCGATCGCCTTAAAACAGTCTTAGGGCAGGCAGGATAGATTGCCTGCGAAGGGATCAATCAGATCCTCCCGAATAGTAACTGTGCAGTTTCCGGCCAATGCTCAAGATTGCTTACATTTCCCTGATTTGCATCCTGCCGGCAGCGTATGCCGCCTTCGAACTCGCCAGCGTCTCGGCACCTTCGGAAAACGACACCAAAATCCTTTTCGTTGGCAATAGCCTGACCCTGCGAAACAACCTTCCGTCCATGGTGCAAAAAATCGCGGCGTCGAAGGATATCAAGGTCTTCACGACGATGCACGCCAAGGGCGGGGCTCAACTTTCAGACCATGCGCGCGACAAGAACGTCAAGCAGACGCTGGACGAAATGGCCTGGGATTACGTAATCCTGCAGGAGCAAAGCCAATTGCCGGCGCTTCGCAACCAGACCCTTGCGCAAAAGACCTTACCTTATGCCGGCAAGCTGGCGGACCGCGCCCGCGAGGTATCTCCCGAAACAAAAGTCGTGTTTTACATGGCCATGGCGCACAAGGACGGAGACCAGTTCAACAAGGAGCGTTTCCCGGAAATCGGCACCTATCGTGGAATGCAGTCTCGGATAAACGCAGCATATCGGACCATGGCCCGCCAGAACAGGGCCACCGTTGCCCCTGTTGGAGAAGTCTGGGCGAAGATGCGTGCAAGACATCCTAACATCATGCTTTACGTCGACGAAAGACATCCGAGTGTCGCGGGAACCTATCTGGCCGCCTGCGTTTTCTTCACCACACTTTTCTCCCAGGGCTGCTCAGCAGCCTACCACCCCCAATCTCTGGACGATGAAACGGCCTCCATCATTCAACAGGTCTCGGACGCCGCGATGCTCCCGTGAGCAGACCCCATGCCGGACCGCCGCTATTCCCCCAAAAGGGACCGTGACCTTTGCCCTGTCCCGGTTTAGGGTCAGGCCCCATTAACTTGGTTGAATTGGCGCAACAAACGGCGATGAGTTGCAAGGAAAAGTGCGACAAGCGGGTTCCCGCCCGGTCGAGCGGTTTGACGCCACGGGGTGAAGCCATTTCCATGTCTTTCGGATTTGACTGGCTTGCTTCTCCTCGGCGTTGCGAAAGGCTTGAAAATGAGGGACATTTCCTGCGCTTCCGCGCCTTGACGAGAAGCAAGCCGCCTCAAACCATTCCGGCCTCATTTATGAGTCCATCACCTAAGGCCTGGGCATGACGCTGAAGACCAACGTGCTCGACCCGCATCAACTTGCGACCGACTTGAAGGCCGGGAAACGCGCCGCCCTGGCACGGGCGATCACGCTCGTGGAATCGAAAAAGGCGGAACACCGCCACATGGCACACCAGCTGATCCAGTCAGTACTGCCATCCACCGGCAAGGCGTTACGTGTCGGGATTACCGGAGTGCCGGGTGTCGGGAAGTCGACCACCATCGACACGCTCGGTTCCAATTTGACGGCAGCAGGTCACAAGGTCGCCGTGCTTGCGGTCGATCCCTCCTCCACCCGAACGGGAGGATCCATTCTCGGCGACAAGACACGTATGGCGCGGCTTGCAATTGACCAAAACGCCTATATCCGGCCTTCGCCGTCTGCCGGGACCCTGGGCGGCGTTGCCGCGAAGACCCGTGAAACAATGCTGTTGTGTGAATCGGCAGGCTTCGATGTCATCCTCGTTGAGACCGTGGGCATAGGCCAGTCTGAGACAACGGTCGCCGACATGGTGGATTTCTTTCTCGTGCTGATGCTTCCGGGCGCCGGCGACGAATTGCAGGGGATCAAGAAAGGCGTCCTGGAAATCGCCGACATGATCGCCGTCAACAAGGCCGACGGCGACGGCGACCTGCGCGCACGCTCCGCTGCCTCCGACTACCGGGCCGCGCTGCACATTCTGGCGCCGAAATCTCCAAACTGGACGCCCCCGGTGATCACCGTTTCAGGGCTCGCCAATGAAGGCCTCGACAAGCTTTGGCAGCAGGTCGAACTTTACGGCGACCGCATGCGGGCAAGTGGCGAGTGGCAGGAAAAACGGAGCCGGCAACAGGTTGCGTGGATGTGGGACATGCTCCAGCAGCGGATGATGGAAGCACTCAGAACCGGCAGCAAGACCGCCGATCGCCTGAAAACGCTTGAAGACAACGTACGAAACGGCACCACCGCAGTGTCTCTCGCGGTTGACGAATTGTCTGCATTGATGGGGCTGAAGGAATGAAAAACACCAGCAAGACTATTCTGGTAACGGGTTTTTCTCCCTTTCCGGGCGCACCGGTGAACCCGACCCGGCACCTCATGATGCGCCTCCCGAAGCGGCTCGGCCCGCATCAGTTCGGTGTCGAGTTCGTGTTTCAGGTGCTGCCGACGACATGGGCCGGCCGCAACGAGGTCACCGCCAGGTTACGCGGAGAGATCAACCCTGATGCCATCGTCCATTTCGGTGTCGACGGCACGCGGCGGACGATGAATATCGAAACCCGCGCCGTCAATCGAGGGACCCGCGTGCGCCCCGATGCCGCCGGCGTTTCCTTGGCAAGGCCGGAGCTTGGCGAACGCAGCGAACGGACAAGACTTTCCGGCTTGCCCGCCCGGGCCCTTCGCGATGCGGCCAGGACCGCAGGCGCACCGGCCAACCTGTCGACGGACGCCGGCACCTACCTTTGCAACGCCACCCTGTGGGACTCCATCGGCTCCGGCATCCCGAGCATTTTCATCCATGTCCCGTCACTGCCCCGAGGAAAATCAGATCGCAGGCCATCCTATCCGGTCATCGAAGAAGCTGCCGTCAGATTGCTGCAGGAAATGGCGCGGCGGCTGAAATAGATGGATGTCACGCAGATGGCTTGGCATCATCAACTCACTGACCTTGGAGCAAAAGAGCATCTCTTGAGCTTCTTTTCGCATCCTGCCGAACCGGAAAAGGCGCAGCGCGCTGTCTCGAAGGAACGAGGTGCTTACAAGTTGTCGTCAACTCATTGTCGCGATTTCAACTCTTGCTCTTGCGTTCCCACTTGGCAGGGCGTGCGTTGCCGAAGCGCCAGGGCATGAATTGCAGGGTCGAGCCCTGCAATGACGGACGGCGGGTGACGTTTTGCGGGGTCAACCCAACCCGCACTGGTCATGCCATGGTTTGACCATGGCATCCATGCCGTTTCGTTTCCGCTCGGCACGGCGTGCATTGACGAGGCGTCAGGGCATGAATTGCCGGATCAACTCGGGCAACCGGGGCCGGAGCTCTTTCAAGACGGGTCATGACGCTGGTATCCCGTTCACGCTTCGGATTGTTTGTGGGCGTGCTGTCACCACAGGCTGACCAATTTTCCAAGCGGGAAAAGGACGTCGCAGGGAACATTGACGACAACGTGTGAAAAACCCGATCCCGGCACGGTCGCCTGCCGCTGGCCATCTGGCTGTTGCTCAGCAAGATGGCCACCTACAAAAAACACAAACAATCCCGGCTTACCCCGTTAGCGGCAAGGCCGGCAACCAGTAACCCCGGTAGAGGATCAGACCTGCAAGCGTCAGCGATTACTGGATCCCTGCCTTCGTAGGGATGACAATAAGATAGGTTGTTCCGGAGGAAGTGACGCACAGGTTTCGGCCTCACGCACTTTCTTGACACGCCTGACTTGACGCCTGAGTCCCCACTCCACCTGAACATCATCTAGTCCTCGGACCTCATCCTGAGGAAGGCCAAAGGCCTGTCTCGAAGGATGGGTCGCAAACACCGGCCGCAACTGGCCCCCGCCAAAGTCGGCTTGACCTATCGGCTCCCTCGCTCCAGCAGCCATTCCACCTGCCGGATACAGTCCGACGCCATGTCACGGGAAAGACCTGCGCGTCCCAGCACCCTCAGACCGAAATAGGCGGACAGAATGCCCCGTGCCGTCTCCCGGGCGTCTCTTTCGTGGAGCTGGCCGTCATCCTGAAGCGCCCGAAAGAAAGCGTTTTCCAGGCGATGCACCATGGCTTGAAGCTTGCCTTCCGCTTTTCCGCCTTCCGCCGCCTTGTCGATCAGCGCGTTGCAGAGAAAACAGCCGAGCCGATCACCATCCTGCTCCACCGCCTGTGCCACCTTTGCGAAGAGACCGAGGATACGTGTCCGCCCGGATCCCTCCGCAGGATTGGTGAGATAGCCGACCGTACCGCTGATGACCTTGTCATTATACCGGTCGAGGGCGGCCAGGTAGATCGACTGCTTGTCCTGAAAGGCCTTGTAGAACGATCCCTTCGTGATCTCCATGGCCGCGAGCAGTTCTGCAAGCGAGGCTTCTTCGTACCCGACATCCCAGAACAGGCCCATCGCCTTGTCCATGGCCTCGTCAGCATCAAATTCACGCGGTCTTGCCAATTGTCATCCTCGCCCGGCGCTCACGAATACTTCACCGGGACCTCACACGCTTGTGTTTTGTACCGATCGGTTCCTAACCTTATCTTCTGGTTACCGGCACGGCGTTGGGCAACTCTGCCATATTAGGAACCGAATGGTACCGAAAACATCCCTTCAGAGCAAACGCGTCTTGCCGGTCCAAATTCAATGCCTGTTTCGGGCTGATCCCTGGGAGTTTTGATATGCTAAAGAACCTCATCCGCGGCTCCGTCGCTGCGCTCGTCGTCGTCTCCGGTCTCGTCTCCAGCGCCTTTGCAGCCGGTTTCGATGTCAACGCTACGGTGACCGGCCTCGCTTTGCGCGGCGTCGACCCCGTCTCCTACTTCACCAATGGCGCTCCGCAGGATGGCGACTTCTCCATAACCGAAGTCCACAACGGCGCAACCTACCGGTTCGTTTCCGAAGAAAACCGCGACCTCTTCAAGAAGGACCCGGCAAAGTATCTCCCGGCTTATGGCGGCTTCTGCGCATTCGGAACGGCCATGGGCGTCAAGGTCGACGGTGACCCTGATCTCTGGAAGATCGTCGACGGCAAACTCTACCTGAACCTTTCCCAGAGCATCCAGGAGCGCTGGAACAAGGACATTCCGGGTTTCGTAAAGTCCGCTGACGACAACTGGACCCAGATCGAAAATACCGACCCGAGCGAACTCTGATCGGTCTTCTGCCCCTCAAAGATCGATCAACGCCGGCCGGGAACCATCCCGGCCGGTTTTTTGTTGCCTTTGCCATCGGAGCGGATGTCGCCACGCAAGACAATCGAACCTCTGCTCCCACGCCGGATCTGCGCAGGTAAGCGCGAGCGTCGGAACCTGCTGAATTCGCCGGATTTGGCACAATCCGGCACGGCCCTTGCTGATTATCGGTTGAACCAACGATCCGCATCCCATCGCGGGACGCTTTCAGCAGGTAGCAGTGCAAATGAAACGCGACATAATAAATCCGAGCCGCAGGATGTTTCTTGCCGGGACAGCCCTGTGCCTTTCCGGGACAGCCGCGGCGGCACAGATGAATATCGCCGATTTGCGCGGATCGATCGATTCTGTCGATCTCGGCCTCGTTCCAAACGCATCGGACGATCAGACAGCACAGTTCCAGAACGCCGTGAACCGGGCGGTCGAGCGTGGCAGGGCCCTGTTTCTGCCGGCTGGTACCTATCCTGTTGCCAATCTCAGGCTGCCCTCCGGGACGCTGATCGTCGGAGTTCCGGGAAGAACCCGCCTCGTCTACCAGGGCGGAGGCGGACAACTCATCAAGGCGGAAGGCGTCAGCAACATCGGCCTCCAGGGGCTCACTTTCGACGGAGCGAACCGGTCGATCGGCGACTTCACCGAAGGACTGCTGCACTTCGTCGGTATCCGCAATCTCGGGATAGACAACTGCGACATCGCCGGATCCTCGAAAATGGGTCTCGTTCTCGACAGATGTTCCGGGCGGGTTGAAAACTCGCGCATTTACGGCGCTGCAGAAGCGGGCATCCGTTCCAACGAGGCCGACGGCCTTGCGATTACCGGCAACACTGTCACCGATTGTGCCAATGGCGGTATCTGGATCCATCGCTGGCGCGAAGGCGAAGATGGAACGATTGTCTCCGGCAACCGGATCGAACGTATTGGAGCGCGTTACGGCGGCACGGGTCAGTTCGGAAACGGCATCAACGTGTTTCGCGCAAGCGGCGTTCTGATCTCCAACAACCGCATCACCGACTGTGCCTTCTCAGCGATCAGGTCGAACACCGGTTCGAATGTTCAGATCCAGGGCAATTCGTGCCTCAGATCCGGCGAATGCGCGATCTATTCGGAATTCAATTTCCAGGGCGCGATCATCGCCAACAACATTGTCGATGGTGGAACGACCGGCATCTCGATCGCCAATTTCATGGATGGCGGCCGTTTATCCGTCTGTTCCGGCAATCTCATAAGGAATATTTCCGAAGTTGGACCCTACCCGCCGGAGGTTTCCGGCTTCGGCATCGGCATCGCGGCGGAGGCTGACACCACCCTGACCGGCAACGTCATTGAAGGCGCGCCGCGCTTCGGGATGCTGCTCGGCTGGGGCCCCTATATGCGCAACATCGCAGCTTCCCAGAACATCCTGCGCGACTGCGGCACCGGGATCGCGGTTACCGTGGTGGACGGAGCCGGGTCAGCCGCCATCACCAACAACATCGTGCAGGGCTCGAAACTCGGCGCCATCAAGGGTTACCGCTGGCTTGAACCGGCGACCGGCGAACTCAACGACGCCTCCCGTTTCGCCAATCTCACGGTGACAGGCAACCAGGTCAGCGCCTGACGACCCGTCTCCGTTCAGTCCGTGCTTAGGGCAAAGCGGAGCGACAGACAGGAAAGCCCGCCGTCGATCTTGCGCGCCTCGTGGGTCGGCAACAGCACGGTCTGGAAACCGACGGCCTCGATAGCTGCGAGCGTTTGCGGATACCCTTCCGGCACAAGAACAACATCGTTCACGCGGATCACGTTGGCGGCGTAGTCCTCGCCATCCGCGACAACCACCGTTTTCCGGTTGCCGAAGAAACCGCTGTCCGCCATGACCTTCGTCGCCAGGATGACATCGTCGCCGAGCGTCGAACAAGCGGTCTTGAAGTGAAGCACGCCATCAGGCGTCTCGCAGACCTCTGCCTCATATCCCCATTCAGCGAGAACACCTGCAAAGGCATCTGCCCCGGCGCGGTCGGTGCGGGCGGAAAGGCCGATCAGAATGACATCGTCCAGCATCAGGACATCGCCGCCATCCACGCATCCGTGCCCGGGCAAGTCGACGACCCTTTCGAACCGGGTTTCTAGAGCCGGCTTGATGGCGGTTCCCTCACCTTCCCGGCTCGTGGTGCCCGGACGCAACCGGATTGCCCCTTCCGGAAGACAAAACGCAGGGTCCTCGACAAAACAGCTGTCCGGGAAGTCTTCCAACGGAGGCAGCACATCGACCGTCAGACCCGACTCTTGCAGCGCCTCGACATAAAGGCCATGTTCCTCGCGGAACTTTTCGGCATCCGGGTCACCACTGTCGACCGCGCGGATCCCATTTGAAACGCTATTGGACGGCGTGCGCGTGATCGCGTGCGTGAAGCGATGAGACAGCCCGGGCCGATGCGCCATGAATTTACTCCGGTGAAGTATGAGCGGATCTGAAACAGTTATCAGACAGGCGAATTTAGCTGACGTTGCGCAGCTAAAACAGTGCGTGGACAGGGCCTATGCACCCCTAAAAGCGCGACTGCCGGATCTTCCCGATGTCTCAGGTGGACTTGAGCGGGAAATCGAGGACCGGATCGTTCTCGTCGCCGAGATGAATGATGGAGTTGCCGGGTGCGCCGTCATGAGCATCGACGGCTCAAGAGCCCATCTTGTCAACATCGCCGTCGATCCGGATTTCAAGGGCAAGGGTATCGGCAGAGCCTTGCTGGAAGCTGTTGAAAGCCGGGCCCTCAGGGACGGTGCAACCGGCATCGCCCTGGCAACTCATGTCGGCATCCCCGAAAACGTCAAGCTCTACCGGCATCTTGGCTGGAGTGAAACTTCAAGAAATGGAAATAAAGTTCTAATGAACAAGAAACTTTAGCCTTCAAGGTACGTCTAGTTCAAGGGAGCGCCGCCTTCAGTGCCTCAAGGAAATCGGTTCTGGGCTTGATGTGCCCCGCCTGCGCGCCGCGCCGGGTCAGCACGGGCGGATTGACGAGACCGTCAAGCAAAACGGCTTCGTCCTCGTTCAGGTCCAGCAGCGCTTCCAGAACGGTGGCCATCATGACCTCGGCTGCCCTGGTCGCACCATCGTCGCATTTGAGTGAAACCCCGAAACCGAGTTCCGGAAGGGCCGCGCAGAACACGCCCTCGGCGCCGGTCTTGACGAAGACCCGGCCCCTGAAGCCTTCCATCACCCTGGTGCAGAAGCGCTCCGCCCCGGCCACCATGTAGGGCTCGTTGATACAGGCATCGTAAATCTGCCGCGCTGCGTCTGCGCGCAACGGTTCCAGGCCCTCACCGGTCCCGAAAGACGCAAAAGCCTTGGCAAAGCTTCTCAGCGGAGACGCATAGGTCGGAATGGAACAGCCGTCCACGCCGCACACGTCTTCCGTGAGCGTTTCCCCCGTCATCTGCTCCATGGCAAGACGGACTTCGCGCTGCACGGGATGAGACGGGTCGATATAGCCCTGCGTCTCAACGCCCATGATCCTGGCGAGCCCGAGAAATCCAGCATGCTTGCCTGAACAGTTGTTGTGAAGCCCGCACGGTGTTTCGTCTGAAAGGATCAGTTTCGCCGCGTCTTCCATGCGCTTTGGCCACTGCGGACCGCATTCCAGGTCATCTTCGGTCAATCCGGCCTTAAAAAGCATGACGCGGGCGGCATTGGCGTGAACTTCCTCGCCATTATGCGAGGCGCAGGCAAGCGACAGCTCGGCATCGGTAAGGTCCAGGGCTTCGGCAGCCCCGGATTCCACAAGCGGCAACGCCTGCAGTGCCTTGATCGCCGATCGCGGGTAGACCCGTGCGTCGATATCACCGATCCCGCACACAAGCTTCCCCTGCGTGTCGGCAATCGCAACAGAACCGCGATGAATGCTCTCCGTGAGGCTGCCGCGCGTCACGTCCACAAGAGCCGGATTTTCCATGGAGTTTCTCATGCTGATCTTCTGATCGTTTTAGGCTATGCGGATTCGCTTCGGGCCGCAGTGAAAAATGCTGAAAGCCGCGCCAAAGCTTCGTCGATGACCCAATCCTGCTTGCAGAAGCAGAACCGGACAAACCCGGTCGGCGCATTGCCTCCGTAAAATGCCGAAACCGGCACTGCGGCAACCCCAGCCTCCGTCACAAGCCTCTGGCAGACCTCGACATCTGTGGTGCCAAGCCCGAGTTTTTCGAAGCCGCAGGTCAGGAAATACGTCGCCGCGCAGGGCAGAACGGAAAAGCCGATCGCTTCAAGTCCCCTGGCCATCCGGTCGCGTTTTTGCGCCAGATCGAGGGCGAGTTCCTGATAGTAGCTGTCATCCTTGCGCAAACCATAAGCGACAGCACGCTGCAGGTTGGGCGGGGTTGTGAAGGTCACCCACTGGTGTGCCTTGCCGATCGGATCGAGCAGTTCAGCGGGTCCCGTGATGTATCCGACCTTCCAGCCTGTAAGCGAAAATGTCTTTCCGGCCGAACCGATGCGGACCGTTCGTTCGCGCATGCCCTTAAACGTCATCAGCGGGCGATGCAAGGCACCATCAAAGACAAGGTGTTCATAGACTTCATCGCAGATCGCAAAGGCATCATGCGCCTTGCAGAGATCGCATATGAGCTGCAATTCCGCTTCGGAAAACACCTTCGCCGTCGGGTTCATCGGGTTGTTGATGAGGATCGCCTTGGTCTTGTCCGAAAATGCGGAGCGGAGCGCCTGTTCATCGAGCGTCCACGAAGGCGGACTGACACGAACCCGCACGGGAACACCACCCGCGCGCCGGACCATCGGCAGGTAACAGTCGTAAAGCGGCTCGATCAGAACCACTTCGTCCCCTGGAGACACAAGGGCCATGATGCAGTCCGCAAGCGCTTCCGTTGCTCCGGAGGTCACGATCACTTCTCTCTTGGGATCGATGTCCAGCCCGTAAAAGCGCTTGTTGGCCTCCGCGACCGCTTCCCGCAGTTCCGGCAACCCCAGCATTGGCGGATACTGGTTCGGTCCTTCGACAAGCGACCTGGCTGCCTCTTCACGGATGTCCTGCGGTCCATCGACATCCGGAAACCCCTGGCCCAGGTTGACGGCATTATGCGCCATTGCAAGCCGGGACATGGTTTCAAAGATGGTGGTTTCGATGCCGGTGAAAACCGGATTGGTCGATTTCATGACGTCTCCAGACCCTGTTTCGGTCGGTTCTAGTCCTCCATCGAACAACAGTCGAGCAGTTTTGTCCCGCGATAGGCACCGCATCCCTGACCGCTTTTCGGTGAAGAACGCGGAAATTCGGATGTTCCCGCCGTTTCCTGCATGGCAGCCATTCATCGCCACCCTTGCTGCATTGCAACAAATCGATTAGAAAGGCTCTAATTGATTTAGGTCAGAAATTGTGTCCCAGTCCGGCTGGGCGACCGTCTCACCGAACAAAACAGACTGGAGCCCGTCTTGACAGCACGTGCCGGGGCCGTTGCGCCTGTACAATCGACAAAACTGGATGCGTCGCGCATCAGGATCGAACTGCTCGCGGGCTTGACGGTCGCGCTGGCACTGGTCCCCGAAGCTGTCGCCTTCGCGTTTGTGGCTGGCGTCAATCCGCTTGTCGGTCTTTACGCGGCCTTCTTTGTCGGGCTGATCACAGCCTGTATCGGCGGCCGTCCGGGCATGATTTCCGGAGCCACAGGTGCGCTTGCGGTGGTCATGGTTTCACTCGTCGCACAGCATGGCGTCGAATACCTCTTTGCGACGGTTGTTCTCATGGGCATCCTGCAGATCGGCGTCGGCGTTTTGAGATGGGGCAAGTTCATCCGGATGGTCCCGCATCCGGTTATGCTCGGCTTCGTAAACGGTCTCGCGATTGTCATTTTTCTCGCCCAGCTCGGACAGTTCAAGGTGCCCGACGGCGCCGGTGGCCTGACATGGATGGGTGGTTCCCAGCTCTACCTGATGCTCGGCCTCGTTGCTCTGACCATGGTGGTGATCTGGCTGCTGCCGAAGATTACCACCGCGTTCCCGGCTCCACTTGCCGGCATTCTTGTCGTTTCGGGCCTTGCGCTCGGTTTCAACCTCGACACGCGCTCGGTCGGCGACCTTGCGTCCATCGCCGGCGGGCTGCCCGAATTCCACATTCCGATGGTCCCGCTGACACTTGAGACGTTGCAGATCATTCTTCCCTATGCGGTGATCCTGGCCGCGATCGGCCTCATCGAGTCGCTTCTGACGTTGAACCTTGTCGCCGATCTCACCAACACCAAGGGCGGGGCGTCCAAGGAATGCCTCGCCCAGGGGTCGGCCAATATCGTCACCGGTTTCTTCGGCGGCATGGGCGGCTGCGCGATGATCGGGCAATCGATGATCAACGTGAAATCCGGTGCGCGCACCCGCATATCGGGCATCGCAGCGGCCCTGTTCCTGTTGTCGTTCATCGTCATTGCCTCACCGCTCATCGAACAGATTCCGGTCGCGGCCCTTGTTGGCGTGATGTTCATGGTCGTTATCGGCACATTCGCATGGGCAAGCCTGAAGATCGTCCACAAGATCCCGCTGACGGACGCGCTTGTGATGGTCATCGTGACCGGAGTAACCGTCTATGCCGACCTTGCGGTCGCGGTTGTCGTCGGCGTCATCATTTCGGCGCTGGCTTATGCCTGGAACGCGGCCAGCCGCATCAGCGCACGCATCGGTACGAGCAAAGAGGGTTGGAAGGTCTATCGCCTGTCAGGTCCGCTTTTCTTCGGCTCGACAACCGGTTTCGTCGACCTGTTCAACCCGCAGAACGATCCGGATGATGTCGTCGTTGATTTCATGGACAGCCGCGTTGTCGACCACTCAGGGCTTGAAGCAATCGACGCCTTGGCATCGAAATACGAAGCGGCCGGCAAGCGCCTGCACCTGCGCCACCTGTCGCCCGACTGCCAGAAGCTTCTGGCCAAGGCCGGCAACCTCGTCGAGGTGTCTGTTCTTGAAGATCCGGACTACGAGATTGCAGTCGACTACGGGCAGAAGTTCGAAGAGCCTGCCAAGCAGGCCTGACGGATTTAGCCTTCAAAGACCAAGTGAATAAGCCCCGACGGTAGACAACCTTCGGGGCTTTTTCTGTCTTTCGGCGCACAATACCACCGGATAACACCTCTGCGGGCGAACACGCGCGCAATTTTGCGGTATTAATTCTGGAGAACACTTGGATGTGTACCGGGAAATCACCGTGCTCTTGCGCAACAAACTCTTCATTACGCCGACGCTGGCGACCGTCATCGGGACATTCGTGGTCATAACGGCCGCCGCAATCCTGATCATTCAGGCCATGACGTCCGAGCGTGTCATCCGGCAGCTGGGCGGCAGCCTGGTGGATCTGGGCATGGACACGTCGGAAGCCGCCTTCGCCGAACAGCTGCATGCGGTAACCGAGACGGCAAACTATACGCGCGCCAGCTGGGAAAGCAGCGAACTCTCCTTCGACGACCCGGATCATCTGGTGGGATACATCTACGGTGCCCTTGCCCCTCAGGACCGCGTCTCGTTCATGGTCATGGTCAACAGCGAAGGAAAGGGTGTCGACGTCGATCGCGGAGACGCCGACGGTGACATTCTGGGTGGCGACGTGGACCTGGCTGCCGACATTCCCAGCCTGACGCCAATCCTGGAACAGGCAGCAGGCAGACGGGATCCCTTCTGGAGCGAACCGCTCTACATGCCAACGCGGAAACACACCTATTTCATCTATACACATCCGCTTTACTCCGAAGACACGTATCGGGGCAGCTTCCTGATCGGAATGTCGCTGGAACGGATTTCTGACATCACCTGGTCGATCTCGACCGACGACATCACGGTGTTCCTGATGAAGGAAAAGTCGGAAGAGGTTGTCGCCCACCCCATGCTCGAAGATCACTTCGAGGAGTTGAACGCCGAAGCGCCACTTCTGCATGTCAGCCAGATATCGGATTTTTTCCTGTCGGATTTCTCCAGCCTGCAAATCGTCGACAACGAGGATTACAACATTCCCGAAGGCATGGAGCTGCGTGCGGGGCTGGACAATGACGGCTCCAAGCGCTTCATCATCATCGAGCACGAGAACGACAACCTGAAGGGTCTGCCGGCGCGCATCGGCATTCATTTTCCGGCCGAGTTTCTCGACCAGCCGCTTCAGCAGCTTCTGATCGCGATCGTTGTCGGCCTTGTGCTGCTCGTGGTTTCTCTTCTCGGCGCAATCATGCTCGCGCGCCGGATTGCAAAGCCCATTCGCAGGGCTGCCGCTGCGGCGACAGACGTTGCCGATCTGAACCTCGAAAGCGTGGAACCGCTGCCCTCTTCGATCATCCGGGAGCTTGATGACCTGTCCAGCGGATTTAACTCCATGGTCGGCGGTTTGAAGGCGTTCAATCGCTACGTACCGCGCACCCTGGTTCAAAAACTCCTAAGCGAAGGGCGCGCGGATGTCCTGCCCGAAGAACGCGAAGTTGCCGTTCTCTTCACTGATATCGCCGGCTTCACATCGGTATCCGAGGGCATGTCGGCGAGTGAGACCGCGGCCTTCGTCAACCACCATCTGTCCCTGCTGGGCGCGGAAATCACCAAGCTCGATGGCACCATCGACAAGTATGTCGGTGACAGCGTGATGGCTTTCTGGGGAGCCCCTGATCACCTGGACAATCCCGCGCAACCAGCTGCGCGCGCGGCGCTGGCCATGGCGGCTGCAATCCGCGCCGACAACGTGGAACGGACGAAGCGAAACGAGCCACCGGTACGCGTCCGCATCGGCCTGCACATGGGGCCCCTCATCGTCGGTGACATCGGTGCCCCCGCACGCGTCAACTACACGGTCATCGGCGACACGGTGAACGCCGCCGCGCGGCTGGAGAATCTCGGCAAGGAGATCGACCCGGACGCAGACGTCATCATTCTCGCATCGGGCGAGATCGCCCGCGGCCTAGACGCCAAAATCCGTCAGCAGCCGATCGGTCCGCAGATGGTGAAAGGCAAGAGCGAACCGATCGATGTCGTGCGTTTATTGCCTGACTAGGTGTGCGCTGTGCGGAACGCGGCCCTAACCAAGACCGGCCCGGGACGGGGCCTGCGCATAACCGATCGACTTTTCAATCGCACCTGCAAACGCTCCGAAAGTCCATTCACCGTCCTGATTTTCGATCCCGGAAAATGTGTCCTGAGGCAAACAGCAGCCGAATTCGCGTTCAATCGCCATGATCAGCCCGATGGCATCCAGGCTGTCCGCCCCAAGTTTGCTTAATGTGATTTCCGGCGTAATAACCCAATCGGCGAGTTTGAGATCCCTTGCGATCACCGCCTTAACTTTCTCAGAAATTTCCGACATTTAGACCCTAATGAATATTTTTGTGCGTACATTAAAAAAGAGACACGCAAAAATAGCATCGAGGTTGCAACGGGGCAATCTTCGTTGCAGTAAATTCTCGGCGATTGGGCTTATTTCGGGGCGACTGCACCTTTCGCAAGCCGTGCTTTCGACAGCCTGGTTGCCAGAAGATGGGCAAGGGTCGAGGCAAGAAAGACAGCCGACAACCCGATCCCGAGATCGATAGTTGCCGGATAGGGAAGCCGGAACGCGAATTCGAAGATTTCGATGAAACTTGCCGTGAACGCGACGAACAGACCGCCGGCAGCCAGGAACGCGGCGCTGTCCCGCGCGAGGATGCCCCGGCGCCGTTTGGACTGAAACAGCCGGGAGACCAGGAAATAGCCGAGCACGGTCAAGAAGAACGCTGTCAGGGCTGCAAGCAGCAGCCCGAGGTCAAGAATGTAGGTCATGATTCCAATTCCGCCTGGATTCAAAGGAAGTGCTTTTGCGCGGCATCCCGCCGCGACAGACCTTTCACCGACGAAATCGGGCTGTCGTGATGCGGAAGCTGCCAGTGCCGCGTGCGCTTAGGATCAGGCCTCATTCATTTGGATGGGGCCTGGTCCTAGGTAGGAACGCACGGCCGCACAATCCAGAAACTTGTAGGAGATTTAATCCTTAATGGCGCTTGTTTGCGCCACAGACCGGACAACCGTCCAGTGGGCCTGCGCCGGTACCGGTAACTTGTCCCTCCCCGTCTTGTGAGATTTCTGGAGGGGAATGTGCGTTTCAAAAAAGGGATCGCGGAACAATCTTGAGTCCTGCGGCCGCATGGCCCCGAAATCAACGAACCGTTCCGAACACCCCGACAGGTCAGGACAACATGATGAAGAACCGCAGACAATTCCTCGCCCTCGCCACAGGCCTGGCCGCCACTTCGATGGCTGTCACAACAGTGCCCGCGTTCGCAGGCAGCAGCCGTTCGGGCAATTTCTCAGGCCGCAGCAACCATGTCACGACCGGGAAAACGGAACTCAGCAGCAACAACGTTGTCCTTCAGAGCAACTTCAGCCTTGATGGCGCACCCGACCCGCGTGTCGGTCTCGGCAAGAACGGCAAATATGACCCGAAGGCGGATCTCGGCGCATTGAAAAAACTCACCGGCAAGCAAAGCTACCGGATCGGAAAGGGGATCAAGGCTTCTGACTACAACGAGGTCTATATCTGGTGCCGCAAATTCAATGTTCCCCTCGGCGTCGCCAAGCTCGGCAACTGATGCCGTCAGCACAAGGAGAAGCCCCGGCCTTGAGCCGGGGCCAATGATCTGAAGAGATCCCGGATCATGACCGGGATTCCTGAGATTCATGACCTGCTGCTAGCGCACCAGTATATTCTTGAACTGCCAGGGGTCTTTCTTGTCGATGTCCTCCGGGAAAAAGCCCGGACGTCCGTCAAGCGGTGTCCAGTCGGTATAGTAGCCCTTGACCGGTCCGAGATACGGCATCTGGATTTCAAGGCAGCGCTTGTAGTCCATCTCGTCGGTTTCCACGATGCCCGCTTCCGGGTTTTCAAGCGCCCAGACCATTCCGGCGATGACCGCCGAAGTCACCTGCAGTCCGGTGGCATTCTGGTAGGGTGCCAGCTTGCGTGTCTCTTCGACCGAAAGCTGGGATCCGTACCAGTAGGCGTTCTTCTTGTGGCCGTAGAGCAGCACGCCAAGTTCGTCGATCCCGTCCTGGATCTCGTTTTCTTCCAGAACATGCAGCTTGTCCTGCACCTTTCCGGCTCCGCCGAACAGTTCGTGAAGGGAGAGAACCGCGTCATTTGCAGGATGATAAGCATAGTGACAGGTCGGTCGGTAATTGACCTTCTTGCCGTCTTCCAGCGTGAAATAGTCGGCGATTGATATCGACTCGTTGTGCGTCACCAGGAAACCGAATTGCGGTCCGGGTGTCGGGCACCATGTCCGGACCCGTGTATTCGCGCCAGGCTGTTCCAGATAGATTGCCGCGTTGCAGCCCTTTTTGTGGCTTTTGGCATTGGCCGGTTTCCATTTCTCGTGGGTGCCCCAGCCGAGTTCGGACGGCTGGAAGCCCTCCGACAGGAAGCCTTCGACAGACCATGTGTTCCAGAACGTGTTCGGAGGCTTTGCTGCCTTGGCGCGCTGCGTGTCCCGTTCGGCGATGTGGATACCCTTGACGCCGGCTTTCTTCATCAGCTTCGCCCAGCCCTTGCGATCCTGGGGCTCCTTGAACTTGACGCCGGTTTCGGTCGCAACATCGACGAGCGCCTTCTTCACGAACCAGGACACCATGCCGGGATTGGCTCCACAGCAGGAGACCGCGGTCGTGCCGCCGGGCTTCTTCTTCTTTTCCTTGCGCACGGTTTCGCGCAGCGCGTAGTTCGTGCGATCGGCAGCCGGAGCATTTTCATCGAAGTAGAAACCCAGCCAGGGTTCAACGACTGTATCGATGTAAAGCACGCCGAGTTTCCGGCAGAGTTTCATCAGATCGAGCGATGACGTGTCGACCGAGAGATTGACGACAAAGCCCTGCCCGTCTCCTTCGCTCAGAAGCGGGGTCAGGATGTCTTTGTAGTTGTCCGGCGTGAGCGCCACCTTCTGGAAATTGTAGCCCTTGCCGGTCACAAGCCTGGCGTCGGTATCGACCGGATCGATCACCGTGAAGCGGGATTTGTCGAAGTTGAAATGGCGCTCGATCAGCGGAAGCGTCCCCTTGCCGATCGATCCGAGACCGATCATCACCAGCGGCCCGGTTATGGTGCCGTGAACCGGATACGCGCTGGAAGCAACTGAGGCTTTGGGGGCCGCTTTCCGTGCCGGTGTTTTGCGAGGTGCAGCAGGTTTCGAAGCTGTGGTCCTTGGGGCCGCCTTCCGTGCGGCAGGCTTGGCAACTGCCGGTTTTGCTGCCGCGCTCTTTGGTGCAGCCTTGCTTGCAGCCGGTTTCGAAGCGGCACTTTTCGGAACGGCTTTGGCTGCAGCTGGTTTTGCCGTTGCACTCTTCGGAGCGGTCTTGGTTGCGGCCGGTTTTGCTGTTGCTCTCTTCGGTGCGGTCTTGGTTGCGGCCGGTTTTGCCGCTGCGCTCTTCGGAGCGGCTTTGGCTGCGGCCGGTTTCGCGGCTGAGCTCTTCGGAGCGGTTTTGCTTGTGGCCGGTTTTGCCGCTGCATTCTTCGGAGCGGTCTTTGATGCTGCCGGTTTCGCCGCTGCGCTCTTCGGAGCGGCCTTGGCTGTTGCCGGTTTCGCAGCTGCGCTCTTCGGAGCGGCCTTGGCTGCGGCCGGTTTCGCAGCTGCGCTCTTCGGAGCGGCCTTGGCTGCGGCCGGTTTCGCAGCTGCGCTTTTCGGTGCAACCTTGGTCGCTGCGGGCTTTGCCGTTGTGCTCTTTGATGCGGCCTTGCTTGCGGCGGGTTTTGCCGCTGCGCTCTTCGGAGCGGCCTTGGCGGCTGCCGGTTTCGCTGCCGCGTTCTTCGGAGCGGCCTTGGCGGCTGCCGGTTTCGCTGCCGCGTTCTTCGGAGCGGTTTTGCTTGCTGCCGGTTTTGCTGCCGTACCTTTCGCTGTCGCTGCAGAAGGCTTGGAAGGAGCTTGCTTGGATGTCGCTCCTTTGGCACGGGTTGTCTTGGAAGATGAGGCTCTCGATCCTGAAGATTTCGTTGCCGCTGGTTTGCGTGCTGCCCGCGCGCTGGACGCGGCCTTTTTCGGCGTGTTGCCGCTGGATTCATCGGTCAAGTTCTGAACTCCAATTGTTCCCGGCTCTGCTTGTATCCAAGGGTTCAGCCGTCTCCATCCCCAAAATGGAAGCGCACTTATTGCGCTTTGGTTAACCTCTGACGGGTTTTCGGCCGGATTTCAAGACCAGACTGCCTATTTTCCGAACGAAGCGACCTCAACGACGGGTCAACGTAACGTCATGAGCGCCCTTGCCTGCTGCGGCCGGCATCATCAAACCGGCATCTTCGGAGGGTTTCAGCATTCCATCGAGCGAAGAAATCTGTTCGGGCAATAGATCGAGTCCGAGAAACCGGCAACGCTCGAACGGTCCGGGTAAAGACACGGCATCGAGTTTGCCTGACGCGAAACCGAACCGTGCGTAATACGACAAGTCCCCGACAAGCACCACGGAACCGTGGCCATGCATGGCAGCTTGGTTGAGTGCGTGACGCATCAATCGGTCGCCGAGACCCGCCCCTCTGCAGCAAGGGGCGACGGCAAGCGGACCGAGAAGCAGGCACGCCCGGCCGCACGCATCCTTCACCGGCCAGAGCCGCACCGTTCCCGCGACATTGCCCTGCTCATCAAGCGCCACGAAAGCGAACACCGGCAGTCGGCCCGCGCGCAACTGCTCGCAGGTCTTCAGGCGGCGGTCTTCCCTAAAACTCTGGTCAAGCAGAGCCTCGCGGGCGCTGAAATGCTCCAGCGCCTCGTCCCGGATCATGATCATGGCGGCCGGCCCTAAATGACGTGGGAGGCGAGCGGTGCAAAACCGTTGAAACCCACGGACGAATAGGTGGTCGTGTAGGCGCCGCAGGCTTCGATCAGAACCTTGTCTCCGATGGACAGGCTAACCGGCAGTTCGTAAGGCGTCTTCTCGTAAAGAACATCAACGCTGTCGCAGGTCGGCCCGGCCAGGACACAAGGTGTTGTTCTGTCACCGTCACGTGGGGTGCGGATCGGGTAGCGGATCGCTTCATCCATGGTTTCGGCAAGACCATGAAATTTGCCGATGTCGAGATAGACCCAGCGAATTTCTTCCTGTGCGGATTTCTTGGAAATCAGAACCACTTCGGCCTCGATCATGCCGGCGTTGCCGACCATGCCGCGGCCCGGCTCGATGATTGTGGAGGGAAGACGATTGCCGAAATGCTTCGAAAGGGCCTGGAAAATCGCCTCGCCATAGCGCGGTACGCCCGGCACGTCCTTCAGGTAGCGGGTCGGGAAACCGCCACCCATATTGACCATCTTCAGCTCGATACCGCGCAGCGCCATTTCCCGGAAGACGCCTGCCGCCATGGCGAGAGCGAAATCCCAGGCTTCGAGATTGGCCTGCTGGGAGCCGACGTGGAAAGAGACGCCATAGGCCTCAAGGCCGAGCCGGTGGGCATGTTCCAGGACGTCAGGTGCCATGTCGGGGTCGCATCCGAATTTCCGGGAGAGCGGCCATTCGGCGCCGACACCGTCGCACAGGACCCGGCAGAAGACTTTCGAGCCGGGAGCGACACGGCCGATTTTTTCGACTTCTTCGATACAGTCGACCGCAAAGAGCCGGACGCCAAGGTCAAAGGCACGCGCAATGTCCCTCTCCTTCTTGATGGTGTTGCCGTAGGAAATCCGGTCCGGCGCGGCACCGGTTGCGAGCACCATTTCAATCTCACCGACCGATGCGCAGTCAAAGCACGAGCCGAGACTTTCCAGCAGCGAAAGGACTTCCGGTGCGGGATTGGCTTTCACGGCGTAATAGACGGATGTGTCCGGCAGGGATCTGGCAAAGGCCTGGAAATTGTCGCGGACGATGTCGAGGTCGACAACAACGCAGGGTCCGTCGTCGTCGCGTCGTCGCAGGAAGTCACGGATGCGCTCGCTCATGGGGATCACCCTTTTCAAATCTGGCTGCAAACGCGCGAATTCCGGTTGGCGCGCCACAGTTCTCGTCGCAGGGTGCTGCAATACGCACCGGGCCTCCCCCGGGATGGAACCGGAGGCCGGGTTGACTGCAGCGACGGTTGGGCGATTGCAGCATCATTGATGCGCACAAACGCTTTCCCGCGTCGGGAATGCCGTTGATTGGATCGGAGATACCGAGCCGCACGTCGGGCAAGGATGTAACAAGTGCCTCTTCAGTGACGCCGGAGGTTGGATACCCCGGCAGAGACCAAAAAAGCCCTCTTACGTCGTTGCTTTAAGTCATCCGGATCTGCTGCCCGCCCCTTGGCGGTTTTTGTGGCAGCGGCCCCTTAAGAGATGTTTTTCGAAACACCCCATGAACGACCTCGGGCACGTGCGAATTTGGGCAGGCGTTATATGCGCTTGTTTGGCGCACCGCGCAAGCGGAAACTGAAGGCTGACGCAGATTTTTTGAGATTGATTTAAACGGGCCTGAAAACAGAAGCACAGGTGTGAGAACAGGCTCGTTGTGCACTCAATGAAGAGCCCTGATCGTCTTGATGAGGTGGTCTGCAAAGGCACGGACCCGGCGGGGCTGCGCGCGGCCTGGCGGAAACAGGATCTGCAAGGGTGAATTCGGCGGCTCATGGTCAGGTAAAAGCGCGATCAAGCGCTCCTCGCGGATGTCATCAGCTGAATCGAATTCCGACTTCAGCGCAATCCCGCGTCCTTCCAGCGCCCATTCGCGCACAAGGGCACCGTCATTGGCAATGAGGTTTCCGGAAACGGTGACGATATGCTTCACGCCGCCCTGCACGAACTCCCATGTGTTGTCGATATTCTGTCCGAACCGCATCAACAGGCAATTGTGGTCTTTCAGGTCCGCCGGCACTTCCGGCGCGCGATGTCTTTGAAGATACCCGGGCGACGCACACAGGATGCGCTTGCGCGAGCCGACGTGTTTGACCCTGAGGGAACTGTCGCTGATTGAGCCGAAACGAACCGCGAGATCAATGCCAAGACCGACGATATCGACGTAGCCATCGGAAAGATGCAGATCGACCGAAATCAGGGGATGTTCGGCCTGAAATCCTGCAATCGCCCAGGAAACGACATGACGTCCCAGGTCTTCGGGTGCGCTCACCCGGATGAGCCCGGAAAGCGTGGTCGCGCCGGTCCGAATCCGGCTGTCGAGTTCCTCGACTTCACTGAGCACGGTACGCGCACCTTCGAAGAGCGCGCGGCCCTCTTCCGTGAGACTGATGGACCGTGTCGTGCGGTTGAGCAGAACGACCTCATAGTGCGCTTCCAGCGCTGCCAGTCTCTCCGACACCGTTGTCGGTGACAGTCCGGCCTCGCGTGCCGCCGCGGCCAGGCTTCCTTTTTCCACGATCAGCAGGAACAGGGAAATGTTGTCTATGAGCATTATACGGATTTCCCGGATTGTATCTGCGCACTCTGCCTGTTTATCCGATCAGGTCAAGGAATTAGGTTGGGGGAACACACCAAACGGAGACACTGACATGACCCAACTCACCATCGTCGCCAATATCAAGGCCAACCCGGACAAGATCGACCTCGTAAAAGCCGAACTGCTCAAGCTGATTGAGACAACCCGCAGCGAAAACGGCTGCATCAACTACGACCTGCACCAGGACAACGAAAACCCGGCGCATTTCATGTTCTATGAAAACTGGGAGAGCCGCGAACTCTGGCAGATCCACATGAATGCACCACATCTGGCCGCTTACATGACGGCCACCGAAGGCGCAGTTGCAGAGTTCACGCTGAACGAAATGACGGTGATCGGCTGATCCGGCGCTGCGCTCCAGTCCGCTCAACCGGAAAACCGACTACTCCCTTGAATCACTTTGAGAACAAGACAATGAAAGCCGTTGCACTGACTCGCTATTTGCCGATCGAAAACCCGGAGAGTTTCGTGGATGTCGATCTTCCGAAACCGGAGCCCGAAGGACGCGACCTGCTGGTCGCGGTCAGGGCTGTTTCCGTCAACCCGGTCGACACCAAGATACGTGCCCCCAAGGACACCGTGGAAGAGACGCCACGTGTTCTTGGATGGGACGCGGCCGGCATTGTCGAAGCGGTCGGCCCGGACGTGACGCTGTTCAAACCCGGAGACCAGGTCTATTACGCCGGTGATATCACCCGTGCCGGCTCGAACTCCGAATACCAGCTCATCGACGAGCGGATCGTCGGTGCGAAACCGAAAACGCTCGGCTTTGCCGAGGCTGCCGCGTTGCCGCTGACAACCCTGACGGCCTACGAATCCTTTTTTGACCGTCTCGGTATCGATCGCGACGGCGGCAATTCGGGCGAAAGCATCCTGATCATCGGCGCGGGCGGCGGTGTCGGGTCGATCGGCATCCAGCTCGCCAAAGCCGCCGGGCTGAAAATCATTGCCACCGCATCACGCCCCGAGACGTCCGCATGGGTAAGGGAACTGGGAGCGGATCACGTGGTCAACCACCGGGAAGACATGGTTGCGCAGGTCCGTGCCCTCGGCCTTGAGACTGTCGACCACATCGCCATCTTCAACGACATGCGCCACTGGGAAACGGCCGTGGAACTGATCCGGCCGCAGGGAGCTATCGTCACCATCGACGACACCAACCTGCCGATGCCGATGGACAAGATGAAAATGAAGGCGGCCAGCCTTCATTGGGAGTTCATGTTCGCGCGCGCCATGTTCCAGACACCCGACATGATCGAGCAGCACAAACTGCTGACCTATGTCGCAGGCGAGATCGACGCAGGCCGGATCCGCACGACGCTTGATACGGTTCTCTCCCCGATCAATGCGGAAAACATGCGCAAGGCGCATGCACTCATTGAAACGGGAACCGCAAAGGGCAAGATAGTGCTTGAAGGATACTGAGGATCGGGTGCAGCCGGGCGACCGGCTTGCACCTTTCCATCAAGCGCCTGCCACCAGAACAGGAACATTCACATGGCCGCACTGCAACCGCCCGTCTGCGATTTCGATTGGCAGGCCCCCGATTTTACACTGATGGGCACCGATGGCAGGCATCACAGCCTGAGCGACGTGGCCGGCGAGAATGGCACGCTGGTCATGTTCATCTGCAACCACTGCCCCTTCGTGCTGGCGATACTCGACAAGATCGTTCGCGACGCGCACGAATTGACAGAACACGGCATCGGCGTTGCGGCCATCTGCTCCAACGACCCGGTCTCCTACCCGGCGGACAGCTACGAGAACATGCAACGGATAGCTGAAAGACACGCGTTCCCGTTTCGCTATCTGCACGATGCCGATCAGGCAGTCGCAATGACCTATGATGCGGTGTGCACCCCGGATTTCTTTGGTTTCAACAAGGACCTTGGCCTGCAATATCGCGGCAGGCTCGATGCAACGCGTATGGGTTCTTCGTCTACGGACTTGCGCCGCGATCTCTTTGAGGCCATGAAACAGATAGCTGAAACCGGTCGCGGCCCTGAAGATCAGATTCCCTCGATCGGCTGCTCAATCAAGTGGAAATAGAATCGGGCTCAAAGATGCAGATCCACCAACTCAATCACGTCAACCTGCGCACGACGCAGCTTGATACCATGATTTCCTGGTACGAGGACGTCCTGGGCCTTGCCTCCGGTCCCCGGCCGGACTTCCCGTTTCCGGGCGCCTGGCTTTACGCCGGAGACACGGCCTATGTGCATCTTGTTGGGCTGGATGGAGACGCCGGCACGGGATCGGAAGTGGAATTGAAACTGGAACACTTCGCCTTTTCCGCGACCGGGTCGGAGGAATTTGAAGACAGGCTGCGCCAGCGCGGCGAAAACTACCGAAAGTCAGAAATCGCAGCGCTCAACCTTGTTGCGATCAATGTCTGGGACCCGGACGGCAATCACATTCACGTTGATTTTAGAACCAACGATTGATCACCCTGTGAAACACTGTTGCTTCCTGGAAGGACCGCGCTAGCTACAAATCGGTCTTTTGAACCAGCTGGACGGAGGCCGGACATGATCCGAACCCTTGCAGGCACTGCTGCCCTTGCGCTCGTCGCCACACACGCCGCTGCCGAGCCGCACCGGTACGAACTCGACCCGACCCATACGACCATCGCGTTCATGGTGGACCATATCGGCTATGCCGACACGCTGGGTGTGTTTCTCGAGTTCGAAGGCGGTTTCACCTACGACATGGACACGCAGGAACTGTCAGATCTTGAGATCACGGTAAAGACCGCCAGCGTGGAATCCTTCAACGAAGCCCGGGACAACCATGTCCGCAACAAGGATTTCCTGGACGTTGAACAGTTCCCCGTGATGACGTTCACAGCCGAAGCCGGAACGCCAGCAAGCGACACGACCGGAACCGTTACGGGCAATCTGACTCTGCTGGGCAAAACGCAGCCGCTGACACTCGATGTCACGCTGAAAAAGGCTGCCGACTATCCGTTCGCACACAAGCGCTTCACGCTTGGAATCAGCGCCAGAGGCACCGTCCAGCGCAGTGCCTACGGCATGAATTACGCGGTCGACAACGGTTTTGTCGGCGACGATGTTCAGTTGATCATCGAGACAGAGGCCATGCGCGTCGACGGCTGACCAGAATTCAGACGGCCTTGTCCATGAGCGGCCGCAGGGCCGGATGAATGTTCGGGCTTTCCTCGCGGATGAACCGCAGCAGGGCCTTTTCGTTCTCGTGAAGAACACCGTCGCGCCCGATGCGCTCAACCAGCCAGGACGCCTCGCCTTCGCTCACGGTCTCATTCGCGGCGATTTCAGCTTCCATGGAAGCCCCCCTTGCCGCGAACGGATCGTTGACCGCATAAGAATCGCGGATACCGCTGACGCCGCCACTGATCATCTTGCGAAAGAAGCCGCCAAGTCCGCGCTCATAGCCGCCAGGCTGGTTCAACCAGTCCTCTCGGGCAAGTGCAACATCGCGCGATGGCGGCGTGAACCCGGACATGGCCATCAGGTGATTGGCAACCGCCTTGGAGAAAAGTTCCGACCAGGCAGGCGCGTTTTCAGATTCGATGGTGGCATCGTTCAGATCGAACAGCAGCTCCGCCTCGGCCTTTGAAATCGCAACGCCGCCGCAGCCTGCTCCGGCATAAAGAACCCGCCGCAGTATCTCCACTTCACCGTCCGAAATGACACCGGGCTGCAGATCATTGCCTGCCCGCGTCGCGCCTTTTCCGGAAATGACGGATGTGCTGACCGTCCTGAGGGCGAACTGCTCCAGGCTCTCAGGGGCTTCGCGGGCCTTCTCGAGCACGTGCAGCACCGCATCGAGTTCGGTTCGGCTGCAAACGTGGCCATCCGCCTCTATTTGGCCGATCAGCCATGCCGCGTTTTCATTCGAAACATAACCTTCCGGCCTCGCCTGATTGACCAGGATGTCGGCAATGGCCTCGGGAAAAAGCTCGTACCACGTGCCCGCATAGGTCAGCTCCGCATCATTCAACCGGAACAGGGCGGCCCCTTCATCCAGGGAGACGGCCATGTCGCCGTAAATGAAACGGCGCAGAGTGATGACATCATCCTCATTCACCTGTCCCGAGGCGATCTTTGCGGTGACAAATTCATTCAAATCAGGCTTGGCCATGGTTTCCCCCTTGGAGACTCTGACAGGCACTTTCTCGCGAAAACCTTGATATTCCGGTAACAAAAAAGGGAGCCACAAAGGTGGCTCCCTTATCGTCTTCCCGCACTTGGGGGCATTTAAACGCGGGAAGACAGATCGGTTTCAATCGGCGGAGAAATCAGCTGCGGTGCTTCTTGCCCTTGCCGCCTTTCTTGCCGCCCTTGAAGTCGGCCTTGGTAATCACGCCATCCTTGTTCCGGTCGGCACGTTTCATCAGATTGTCGAGGCGCTTGCCGGCTTCTTCCTGGGTGATGCCGAGACTGCCGTCTTCATCGGCACGCTGGAACATGTCGACAATCCGGTTTTCGTTCACCGCAAGCCACAGCGGACCGAAGTCCTCCAGCGTGAAAGAACCGCTGGAATTCGTGTCGGCCAGCGCGAACAGTTCGGCGCGCCGTGCATCGAAGTCTTCCCGGGTCACGGAACCGCTGCCGTCGGTGTCGAACAGCGCCATGAACATGCGGCCATGACCGCCGCGGCCACGTCGCTCGCCGCGCTCACCGCGTCCACCACGTTCAGCGCGTTCAGCGCGCTGCTGGCGTTCGCCGTTTTCCGCAGCTGCCTGGTTGCGCTGGCCGCGAACACGCTCAACGGTTCCGTTGCCGTCACGGTCGAGCCGGTTGAACATCCGGTTCGCTACAACATCGATCTCTTCCTGCGTCACGGTGCCATCACCGTCGCTGTCCAGGAACTGGAATGCGCGGACCATCCGGTCACTTGAGCGATCACGAAACTGGGCCTTGAATTCCTCCAGGCTGATCTCGCCGTTTCCGTCGGCATCCGCAGTGGTGAAATCACTTGCCCTGACTTCTGCAATTTCGGCTTCAGTGATCACGCCGTCCTTGTTCACGTCAAAACGTTCGAACAGGTGCTCGGCGCGCTGCTTGTGGCCGCCGCGGCCATGCCCGCGGCCCCATTTGCCGCGTTCACCCTTGTGCGCGACCTGCTCGCCCTGCACCTGCTGTATCTGTTGGCCCCCGTTCCCTGCAGCATCGCCACTTTGTGCGAATGCGGGCAGGCCGGCCGTCAGCGCGGTTCCCGCGACACTCGCAGCCAAAGCGGTGATTGCAATTTTCTTGAACGGTTTCATTCAAACAACTCCTTGGTTCGTCGATGAACACAAGGTAGGAGGCGTTTGTCGCAGAAATACCCGCTGCAATGACCATAAGTGTCGCCATGTGTCCCCATACGGCCCGGCGACACACTTTGTTACAAGTTCCGCTCGAAAACTGTGCTGCCTGTTATTATTTTTGCAGTAGAAACAGACACCTTGCCGGCCGGGACACAGCTTTTGACGATTTCCGGCACAGGGTACATGGCAACCGCAAGACAGGAGAGACGCGTGAGCGACCCCAGTCCGCATATCCTGGTGGTGGACGATCACCGCGACATTCGAGAAACGCTGGCCCGCTATCTCGTCAAGAACGGATTGCGCGCCACGGCTGCCGAAAACGCCGCCCACGCGCGCAAGGCCCTAAAGGCCGCATCCATAGACCTTGTCGTGCTCGACATCATGATGCCCGGCGAAGACGGCCTGTCCCTGTGCCGCCATCTTGTCGAAACCGGTTCGATGCCCGTTATTCTCCTGACGGCAATGGCCGACGACACCGACCGGGTCATCGGCCTGGAAATCGGCGCAGACGACTATGTGACCAAGCCGTTCAATCCGCGCGAACTGCTTGCAAGAATCAGGGCCGTCCTCCGACGCACGTCCCTCGTTCCCAAGGAGCGTGATCCGATCGAACACGAGATGCTGCACTTCGACGACTGGGCACTCAACGTTTCGAGGCGCGAACTCGCGGATCCGCAAGGAAATACCGTGCCGTTGTCCAGTGGTGAATTCCAGCTGCTCTGCGCCTTTTTGAAGCGTCCAAAAATGGTTCTCAATCGAGACCAGCTTCTGGATCTGACGACGGGAAGAACACCGGGCGTGTTCGATCGGTCGATCGACAACCAGGTTTCACGGCTGCGCCGCAAGATCGAGGCAGACCCAAAGGACCCCAGGATGATCAAAACCGTCTGGGGCGGCGGCTACATGTTTACCGCCGAGGTCAGAGACCAGGTGGAATGAACTTGCCAGTTGCCGTCACCAGAATAATGCATGCGCTGTGGCCGAAGTCCCTGGCCTCTCAGCTGATTCTGCTGCTGCTTGCCGCAATCTTCGCGGCGCAGGCATTGAGCATCCTGATTTTCCATGACGAGCGCCGTATTGCCCTCGTTGCGGCGGCACGAGACAACCTGCTTGCCCGGTCCGTGTCGGTCGCCGAATTGCTGGAAGACACGCCGCCCGGCCTGCAGGATCGCATTCTGGAAGCAAGCAGCAGCCGCTTCGCCGTTTTCTGGCTGGGCGATACCCCCCTTGCGCCGGCCCCCGGGAAATCCGGTTTTGAAAAGCGCCTGCAGGGATACATGTCCAGCCGCCTGCAGCACGGTCAGGCCGTTCATCTCAACATTCTCGCCGACGAAAAGCGGGGCCCCAAGGCCAGAAGGGAAAGGGACGGCACTCAGGACGAGGCAAGCTGGCGGTCCGTGCCCAAGCGGGAGCGCCCCCACAATCTCCGCAAGATCATGAACAAGCCGGAAGACCTGTCGCTGTCCATCCGGATGACCGACGGACGATGGCTGAATGTTGCAACGAGCTACCGCCCGCCCCCGGGTGCCTATATCCCCCTGCTGGTGCAGCTCGGGATCACCTCTGTCCTTACGGTACTCATCATCGGCTTCGCGGTGCGCCGGGTCACGAGACCGCTGAAGACCCTGTCCGCATCCGCTGAAAAGTTCGGCCGCGGCGAGGAATTGGAACCGCTCGATCCGAGCGGTCCGCGGGAAGTCCGGGCACTGACGTCATCCTTCAACGACATGCAGGACAGGCTGACCCGTTTCGTAAAGGACCGCACGCGCATGCTGGCCGCAATCAGCCATGACTTGAGAACGCCGATCACCTCGCTCAGGATCAGGGCCGAATTCATCGACGATGACGAAAACCGCGAGAAGATGATCGAAACGCTGGACGAAATGGCTGCCATGACGGAAGCGACCCTTCGGTTTGCCAAGGATGAAGCCCACGCGGAGGGTGCGGAAGAAACGGATCTCGGGGCCATGCTGGAGAGCCTGGCGGGTGACCAGCAGGATCTCGGACACGTCTGCAGCGTGACGCTCGATCACCCGATCAAGCTGAGCTGCCGGCCCATCGCCCTGAAGCGCGCCTTGCGAAACCTGATCGAGAACGGCATCCGCTACGGCGGCAACGTCGCGATCGATGCAGGAACACAAGACGGCGAAATCACTATCCAGGTATCCGACACTGGCCCCGGCATTCCAGAGGACCGGCTGAACGACGTTTTCGAACCTTTTGTGCGGCTGGAGGAATCCAGGAGCGAGGAAACCGGCGGCATCGGCCTCGGTCTCGCGATCTCGCGCTCCATCATTCATGCGCATGGGGGCACGATCACGCTGCAGAACGGCGAGGACGCAGGGCTTGTGGCCGAGGTGAAGCTGCCGACCCGGTAGGACGCTATGCAGCGGGTTGGTCCCGCTCCAGAAAATCCAGTTGTGCATCAACGATCTGCCGCCAGGCAGGATCGGAGGGCAAATAGACGTGGTTGTTGCTTTCGACCTGAAGAAACTCCGCGCCTGCGATCCCGGAGGCAAGAAGACGGCCCTGCGCGACCGGATGAACGGCATCCGCATTTGCGTGAATGATCAGGGTTGGCACGCCCACCCTTGGCAGAAAACCTGAGACGTCGAACTGGTCGAAGGCGTTTCTGATTGCAGCCGCATTTTCTGCCGAGGTCGAGGCAAGCTGTATCTCGACCATGTTGTCCATCTCCTCTCTTGAGGCTCCAGGACAAAAGACCGTTGTGAATGCCACCATGAACGGACTGTCTGGTTTCCCCCACCCGGAACGGATCAGGGCCATCAGCGCGTTGGCTTCTTCGTTCGCATATTGATGATCACGCCGTGCGCGGCCCTGAACGAACCCTCCGTAGAGAATGAGCCGGCTGACGCGCTCAGGGTAGGTCGCCGCAAATGCGATTGAAATAGGAACACCCTGAGATGCCGCGATAAGCGGAAAGGTTTCCAGGCCTGCCGCGTCGACGACCGCCTTGAGATCGGCGACATAGTTTTCGATCTCCGTCCCCTTCAATGTCGCATCGGACAGTCCGGTTCCCCGCTGATCGTAGCGCACGAGGCTGTAGCGCGAGCTAAGCTCCTGAAGGTAGGGACCCCAGACCGGACTGGTCCAGTCCTTTTCAAGATGGGTCAGAAAGTGCCCGGCCCTCACGACGGCAGGACCTGCGCCCGATCGCGCATAGGCAATCGAGGTACCGTCCTCCGATCGCGCAAAATGAATGGTCTGCATGCGTTTCGCAGCCATGTTGACGTAAGGCTTTTGGATTGCGGCATTTGTGCTGACCGGAGCAACCAGTTCCAGACCCCGGCGCTGCACTGTCCGGATGACCGCCTGTGTCTTGCCGTTGTCGCCAACTGCGGTTCTCGCCGCATTGATCCTGGCGCTGATTGTGGCCTCCGATACGATCCGGCCATTCCACACACGCTCAATGAGCGCGTCTTTCGAAACGAGTTTCCCGGCATTTTCGGCAAGCAGGCACAGCAGTTCGAACACCTGCGGTTCGACCGGAACTGCCACTCCGAGTCGCTGCAGTTGATAGCTTTCCGTATCAAGGACGCAATCTGCAAATTCGTAGCGCACGCAGTCCCCCAGCGGCGATATTCATGCCCTGAAACAGTACTGGAAGTGTAATTCCGGCGCAATTTCCAGAATGAAAATGAAGGAAAACACAAGGCATTCTAAAGGTTCTCTTCAAGCGCCTGCCGTCCTGTTCGCGCATGCTCCATTCATCAGATCACGGAGCAAAACAATGACCGACAATATTACCCGGTACCGCGCACTTGAGAACGGATCGATCGACTTTGCCTATTACGACAATCGCGCCAGAACCCTTCGCAGCGAGGATGTATTCAAGGCTAGCCGGCTGTGCGTGGTCGCACTGAGAACTCTAACCGATCGCCTGATGGCGGTTATCACGGCGGCTTTCAGTGGACCCGCCAGCGTGACGAAGCGTGCCGCTAAGCCGGTCGCACTTCACGCCTTGGCGTACGTCGCCTCGTCCACCGGTTCGAGCCAGTCAGCCACTGCGCCGTCAAGGCCTTCCTGAATGGCAAGATGGACCAGCGCGGTCTGCGGGCCGGCGCCGTGCCAGTGCTTGACCGCTGGCGGAATCCAGATGACGTCTCCGGGAAGGATCGGCAGCTTGTCCTGTCCCCAGAGCTGAACGAAGCCGGCGCCGTCCAGAACCTGAAGCGTCTGTCCGAGCGGGTGCGTATGCCAGTTGGTTCTGGCTCCCGGTTCGAAGGTGACTTTCAGCGCCCTCACCCGCGCCGGTGCCGGAGCTTCGATCACCGGTTCCTGCCAGACCGTGCCGGTGAAATAGTCGGAACTCGCGCGCTTGCTCGGCCGGGATCCGGCCTTATAGACGGTCAAAAAGCTCATCAATCCACCTCGCCCGTTAGGTCGCTTTCTTCTTCGGCTCTGAAGCCCGCCCGCTTCCGGGCCAGTTGATCAGAACAACACCTGAGATGGCAAGGCATATCCCGGCCAGCGTTTCCCCATCCAGTCTTTCCGACAGGAATGCCACGCCGAGCAGAACGCCGACCCCGGCGCGGAGATAGGCCTGACTGGCCGTCCCCATCGCACCCAGCGTGACGAGAAGCCGGAAATAGATCAGGAACGCCAACGCAGTGCAGATTGTCCCGAGAATGATGGCCGAGGTCCAGCCGGTGACGCCTGGCTGCAACGTCCAGGGAGCTTCGGTCAAAAGACTGAGAGGCACAAGAACCGCAGAAGAGCAGATGAGCATGCCCGTGGCCGGAACGATCGGTGGAACGCCCTTGAAAAGCTGGCCACGCAGCGCCGCCACGCCATAAAGCGCAGCGCTCAGGAACACAGCCAGCTGGGGAACGATATTCTGTCCAAGATCCCGCAGCGCTCCGACCCCGATGATCAGGACGACGCCGCCAAAGCCGAGCAGCGCCCCGGCAAGCTGACGCCCGCCAACGGGCTGGGACCGTTTCAGAACGAAGAAGGAGATTGCAAACACCCAGAGCGGCGACGTGGAATTGAGCACGCTGGAAACGGCAGTCCCCGCATATTGCTGGCCCCAGGCAAGAAGCAGCCACGGCCCCGTGCCGTTCAGGAGAGACTGGACAAAGAAGAGCCGCCAGCTGTTCCGGTCCAGGGGCAGCCGGATCCCTCGAAGCGTCATGACCAGCAAAAGGATGGCGGAGGCCAGCGTGACCCGCAGCGCCATCAGGGTTGCCGGCGGGATCGTGTCCAGCGCAAGCCCGATCCACATATAGGAGGAGCCCCACAAGAGCGCGAGGAACCCCAGCAGCGCATAGTCGAATGAGCGGTTTTGCATGAAAGCGAATTCAGCCGTGCAAGGCGCGGCTATCTTCGGGGGCTTCGGCGCGTTCCTCCATGCCGTAGTCCCGCAGCACATGGGCGACACGCAAGCGGTAGTCCCTGAAATAACTCGTCCGGCCGGCCTTCTGGGCCTGCCGGTGTTCGGTCAAACGGCGCCACTCGTTGAGCGCATCCTCATCACGGAAAAAGGAAATGGACAGCAGCTTGTCGGGATCGGTCAGGCTCTGAAACCTTTCAACGGACAGAAACCCGTCGATCTGGTCGACCAGCGGACGCATCCTGGCGGCCATGTCGAGATAGTTCTGTTTCTTGTCGGCATGCGGAACCACCTCGAAAATGACGGCAATCATTCGGACCTCTCCCCTATCCCATGCGGTGCGGAGGCCAGTTTCAGGAAGGTGCGGTCTTCCCGCAAGATGAATTTTTCCTTTTGCGCAAACGCGTAGTTCATTTGTCCGAGAGGATCCGCCGCGAGCCGTTCCCGGTAGGCCTCGTAGGCCGCAAGGCTGTCGATCGAGTAGACACCATAGGCCAGGGTTGTCGAGCCTTCGTGGGGCGCGAAGTAACCGATGAGATTTGCGCCACAGCAGGGAATCGCCTGTCCCCAGTTGCGCGCGTATTCTTCGAATGCCGACCTCTTTGTCGGGTCGATGTGATAGCGGATGAAACATGTGATCATTCCGTCGTCCTTTCAGGTTGGCGAGGCAAGAGCTTTGTGCCATCTTTCCTGACAGCAATGCTTCGACGGAGATCGAACCATGAAAGACGGACCTGACATCGCACGCATCGGCTCCCTTATCGGCGACCCGGCCAGGGCCAACATCCTGGGCGCGCTACTAAGCGGCAAGGCGCTGACTGCCACGGAATTGGCCGGCGAAGCCGGCATCACCGGGCAGACGGCCAGTTCGCATTTGAAAAAACTGGTCGAAGGCGGTCTTCTGGCGCAGGCCAAGCAGGGCCGGCACCGGTATTACCAGCTTGCAGGGCCGGAGGTTGCCTCGGTTCTGGAAGCGGTGATGGGGCTGGCCGCCCGCAAGGGGCACCTGCGCGTGCGCACCGGGCCAAGGGACCCGGCGATGCGGGCGGCACGTGTCTGTTACGATCACCTTGCCGGAGACATGGCAGTGCGCATCTTCGACAGCATGCAAGCGCGCGGATTTCTGCAAGTCACCAATGACAAGGGCGGCCTTGGTCTGACGGATCGCGGCGAGACGTTCATCTGCGATGCCGGGATCAACCTCGCCACCTTGAAATCCACCCGCCGTCCGCTCTGCCGGGCGTGCCTGGACTGGAGCGAAAGACGCAGTCACCTTGCCGGATCTCTCGGCGCTGCGCTGCTGGATCGCTTTCAGCACAACGGCTGGGTGCGCCGTGCCAAGTCAGGGCGCACGGTTCACATTTCGCCGAAGGGGGATGCGGAATTGCGGAAACTGTTTCCTGTTGAGAACCCTGTACAGAGCTGAGGCCGGAACCATCACCCTGTTGCAGTCATGCTTCGACCACGGCCGAAGCATAGGCCCATAGGTTCCCTCTAAGCTGCGGTATCGCAATTCATAGAGGGGCTCCGGATGGAACAGGTTTCAACATATCTGCCTGGAATATTACTCGCCTATTCCGCATTCCTGCTCGGGATCATCAGTCCGGGTCCGAACATCCTTGCGGTCATGGGGACATCCCTGAGTTCAGGACGCAAGGAAGGCGTTGCCCTTGCCTCCGGCGTCGCGTTCGGATCACTCACCTGGGCGACGCTTACCGTGCTCGGACTGTCGGCTGTGCTCGCCACATACGCGTCCGCGCTCACCGCGATCAAGATCGCCGGTGGGTTCTACCTTCTCTGGCTGGCCTACAAATCCTTTAAGGCCGCAAGAGCCGACAATTCCATTGCAGCGGTTGAACCGCAAGGAGAGCGGATCAGCCGATCGGGCTATGCCCTGCGAGGATACGTCATTCAGATGACCAACCCGAAGGCTGCCCTTGCCTGGATCGCAATTGTCTCCCTAGGCATGCAGCAGGAGGCTCCGCTTTGGGTTGGCGCCGTTATCGTCGCCGGCACATTCGCACTGTCGCTGCTCATCCACGTCTTGTATGCCTTCCTTTTTTCCAGCCCCGCCGCGATCCGGACCTACGCAAAAGCGAGACGAACCATACAGACGGTGTTGGGCTGTTTCTTCGCGTTTGCCGGAGCAAAACTGATCTTTAGCCGCACCTGAAACGCTTTCCGGAAGACAAAAAACCCGGCTTTCGCCGGGTTTTTTATAGGTGGGCGGACGCTAGGGGCAAAGCAGCGCCCGATTTCCGAATTTGTCGTTCTTTTTGGGGCCAATTCGGGATTGGCCCGATTTCAGGAGACGCGCACCGGCTCCCGAAACTTCGGTGATGCTTCCCGCCAGGTGCGGTAAAGCCCGTTGGGTAGCCAAGCGAGGCGATCCCGGTTGTAGTCCTGGCGGTGCTTTACCAGGATCGCCCTGGCGACGTGCACAGTCATTTTCTTCTCCTTGAAGGATCCTGTTTTGTTCGAATCCATTTGATGGCTCAAATATTAGCGCACTGTGTGCACATTTCAAGAGCGCACTGTGTGCATAATTCAAGAATCTGAAAATAGAACCGGTAAACCGCTCAATTCGTTCAATAAAAAAGTTCACCCCCTGTGGATGGACCACAGGGGGTGAACGATCTCCAGCTGTTCCTTTGCAGAAACCTACTCAGCGGCAACCATCTGTGCCGGTTCGTAATTGAGAATCGGGGCGAGCCAGCGTTCCGCCAGCGCCACATCCCATCCCTTTCGCGCCGCGTAGTCTTCGACCTGGTCCCTCTCGATCTTGCCGACACCGAAATAGTGACTGTCGGCATGCGCGAAATAGAGACCCGATACGGATGAACCCGGTAGCATCGCCCTGCTTTCGGTCAGTTGAATGCCGGTAAGACGCTCCGCATCGAGAAGACGGAACAGGGTGTCTTTTTCCGTATGATCCGGCTGCGCCGGATAACCTGGAGCCGGACGAATGCCGTGGTACTTCTCCGCGATGATATCGTCGGTGCTGAGAGTTTCGTCGGCAGCATAGCCCCAAAGGTCCTTGCGCACGATCTCGTGCAGCTTCTCGGCAAAGGCTTCCGCGAGCCGGTCTGCGAGCGCCTGTGACAGGATCTTGTTGTAATCGTCGCTTTCGCGGGCATAGCGGGCCGCAAGCTCATCCTCACCATGGCCCGATGTGACCGCAAAACCGCCGACCCAGTCCTCAATACCGCTTTCAAGAGGCGCGACGAAATCGCTGAGCGCAACATTCGCACGCCCTCCGGCGTTGCGTGCCATCTGCTGGCGCAGTGTATGGAAAGTTGCGATTTCTTCGCTGCGGCTTTCGTCAGCATAAAGACGAATGTCGTCGCCAACCGCATTGGCCGGCCACAGACTGGCAACACCACGCGCGGTCAACAGCTTCTTCTCGACAATCTCGTCCAGCATCCGCCGCGCGTCGTCATAAAGCGCTTTCGCAGCCGGACCGTAGCGGTTGTCCGTCAGAACTCCGGGAAACCGTCCCTTGATTTCCCAGGTTGCGAAAAACGGCGTCCAGTCGATCATCGGCACCAGATCTTCGAGCGGAAAATCGTCGAAAACCGTTTGGCCTGGCTCTTTCGGCGCGACCGGCGGCTTGCCGGCAAAATCACTTTGGAACGCGTTTTCGCGTGCCTTCGCAATCGAGGTTCGCTTCTGGTTTCCGCGGCTTGCAGCATGTTTTTCCGCAATGTCGGCATACTCGGTGCGGACATCCGCAAAGTAGGGCTCCCGAGCGCCTTCGCTCATCAGTTTGGTGGCGACGCCGACCGCACGGCCTGCATCGGTCACGTAGATGGCCTGCCCAAGCTCATAATTCGGGTGGATCTTGACCGCGGTATGAATCTTCGAGGTCGTCGCGCCGCCGATCAGAAGCGGCAGGTTCATGTTCTCGCGCTCAAGCTCAGCCGCGACATGGCACATCTCGTCGAGAGACGGGGTGATCAGCCCGCTGAGGCCGATCATGTCAACCTTTTCGGCCTTCGCAGTCTCCAGGATCTTCGCGGCCGGAACCATGACGCCCAGATCCAGCACTTCGAAATTGTTGCACTGAAGCACGACGCCGACAATATTCTTGCCGATGTCATGGACATCGCCCTTCACCGTTGCCATGAGGATCTTGCCCGCGGACGACTGTCCGGTCAGCCCGAGCTCCGCTTTTTCCTTCTCCATGAACGGCATCAGATAAGCGACTGCCTTTTTCATGACACGCGCGGATTTCACCACCTGCGGCAGGAACATCTGGCCGGACCCGAAGAGGTCACCCACCACATTCATGCCGTCCATCAGCGGCCCTTCGATCACGTGGAGCGGACGATCGAACGCCTGGCGGGCCTCTTCTGTGTCTTCAACGACAAAGTCATCGATCCCGTGAACAAGGGCATGTTCCAGGCGTTTTGCGACACCCCAACTGCGCCAGGTCAGATCGGCTTCCCGTTTCTTGCCGCCCTCGCCTTTCCAGCGTTCGGCCGCGTCCAGCATCCGGTCGGTCGCATCGTCGCGGCGGTTGAGCACCACATCTTCACAATGGTCACGCAGGTCGGCGTCAAGATCGTTGTAGACCGCAAGCTGACCGGCGTTGACGATGGCCATGTCCATGCCGCGCTGAATGGCATGATAGAGGAATACGGAGTGCATCGCCTCGCGCACCGCCTCGTTGCCGCGGAACGAGAAGGAAAGGTTCGAAACGCCGCCTGACACATGCGCATGCGGCAGATTCTCGCGTATCCAGCCCGTCGCCTCGATGAAGTCGACACCGTAATTGTTGTGCTCTTCGATGCCGGTTGCCACCGCGAAGATGTTCGGATCGAAAATGATGTCTTCCGGCGGAAAGCCAACCTGTTCCGTCAGCACCTTGTAGGACCGGGCACAGATTTCCGTCTTGCGTGCCTGCGTGTCCGCCTGCCCCGTTTCGTCGAACGCCATCACGACGACGGCCGCACCGTAACGGCGGATCAGGCGAGCCTGTTCTATGAAGGCCTCCTCTCCCTCTTTGAGGGAAATGGAATTGACCACGCCCTTGCCCTGGATGCACTTGAGCCCCGCCTCGATGACGCTCCACTTGGAGCTGTCGATCATGACCGGAACCCGGGCGATGTCCGGTTCGGCGGCGACCAGGTTCAGGAAAGTCACCATGGCTTCTTCGGAATCGAGCAGGCCCTCATCCATGTTCACGTCGATGATCTGCGCGCCGTTCTCGACTTGCTGGCGGGCAACATCCAGCGCGGTCGCATAGTCGCCCTCCTTGATCAGGCGGCGGAACCGCGCGGACCCGGTGACGTTTGTCCGTTCGCCGATGTTGACGAAGTTTGTTTCCTTGGTCAGCACGAACGGCTCCAGGCCGGACAGGCGCATGTGCCGGTCGATCTCCGGGATCACACGGGGCTGCTTGTCCGCGACCGCATCCGCGATGGCTTTGATATGGGCGGGCGTTGTTCCGCAGCAGCCGCCGACGACATTGACGAGACCGGCGGATGCAAACTCCTCGATCAGGCCCGCCATATGCTCCGGGCTCTCGTCATATTCACCGAATTCGTTGGGCAATCCCGCATTCGGATAGGCGCACACAAGCGTGTCGGCAACACGGCCGAGTTCATCGACATGCGCGCGCATCTCCTTGGCGCCCAGCGCGCAGTTGAGACCGACGGTGAGCGGTGCGGCATGGCTAACCGAATTCCAGAAGGCTTCCGGCGTCTGTCCGGACAGCGTGCGGCCGGAAAGATCCGTGATCGTTCCGGAAATCATCACCGGCAGGATCTTGCCGGTTTCCACGAACACTTCGTCGATGGCGAAAAGGGCTGCCTTCGCGTTGAGCGTATCGAAGATCGTCTCCACCAGGAGAATGTCCGCCCCACCCTTGATGAGACCCCGGACTGCATCCGCATAGGATATTCTGAGATCGTCGAACGACACGGCCCGGTATCCGGGATTGTTGACATCAGGTGAAATCGAAGCAGTCCGGTTGGTCGGACCAAGCGCTCCTGCAACGAAGCACTGGCGTGCCGGATCCGACTTCATCACCTGATCGCAAGCTTCACGCGCGAGCCGCGCACTCTCCAGGTTGAGCTCATGGGCGAGCTCTTCCATGCCATAGTCGGCCTGCGCGATCGTCGTCGATGAAAACGTGTTGGTCTCGATGATGTCCGCCCCGGCCTCGAGGTAGTCGATATGGATCTTCCGGATCGCGTCCGGCTGGGTCAGGCTCAGAAGATCATTGTTGCCTTTTACATCGCTCGGCCAGTCTGCGAACCGCTCGCCGCGATAGCCTGCCTCGTCGAGTTTGAGGTCCTGGATTTCGGTCCCCATTGCGCCGTCAAGCACGAGAATACGGGTCTTGGCGAGGTCACGAAGGCGCTCAAAGGCGTCGGACTTGATCACGGGTTCTTCCTTCCGGAGTGTCTAAGTCGAATCGTTTGGACACCTGCTGTTCAGGTGCTTCCTGTTCGTTTGGTGCACGTTGCGGCGGCGCTTCGGGTACGGCTGATAGACCGGCCGAACGGTTACCAGCTTCGCGCTGGCTCCTCGACCCGGCCCGTGCGGCTCCGATCAGGCCGCGATGGTTTCCGGTGCCTGTTGTCCCATGCCCAACATGTGGCAGATCGCGTAGGTCAGGTCGGCCCTGTTCATGGTGTAGAAGTGGAAATCGTTGATGCCACGATCGACGAGATCCATGACCTGTTCACAGGCAATCGACACGCCGACAAGCTTGCGGGTGTCCGGATCGCTGTGCAGCCCTGCGAAGCGGCGCGCGAGCCATTGCGGAATGCTGGTGCCGCACTTGGCGGAGAAGACCATGGTCTGTTCGAAGTTATGGATCGGCAGGATTCCCGGAACGACCGGGATGTTGATCCCGGCAGCCGCGATCCGGTCGAGGTAGTCGTCGAAAAGATCATTGTCGAAGAAATACTGCGTGATGATCCGGTCCGCCCCGGCATCCACCTTGCGCTTCAGGTTGTCGATCTCGCTCTGCCAGCTTCCGCTTTCCGGGTGCTTTTCCGGGTAGCCGGAAACGGAAATGTCGAAATCGGCGATTTTCTTGATGCCGGCAACCAGGTCGGACGCGTAGGGATAGCCGTCTTCGTGCGGCCTGTATCGCGATCCGATCCCTTCCAGCGGGTCGCCGCGAAGCGCAACCAGATGGCGCACACCAAGATCCCAGTAGTCCTGGACGATCTCGTCAACTTCCGTTCGGGACGCGCCGACACATGTCAGGTGCGCGGCCGGCAGCAGGTCCGTTTCATTCAGGATCCGCTCAACGGTCTTGTGTGTCCGCTCACGCGTCGAGCCACCAGCACCGTATGTTACGGAAACAAAGGACGGATTGAGCGTTTCCAGCCGTTTGACGGTACCCCAGAGGGTCTCGGCCATCTTGTCGGACTTCGGCGGAAAGAACTCGAAAGATGCCGTGATCGGCGACAGTGCAGCCTGGTGAGAACGGCGGGCGGAAAAATCAGACATGTCAGGCGACCTCTCGGGACGTGTCGCGCGCGGGCAAATCGGTGACGACGCGTCGATCACGGGCAAGCCAAAGCGTAACGGTAAGGTTGTTTTCGGTATCATCTCCCGGAACAAGGTCCGTGACCTGCTCCAGATCGAGTTCCAGTTCTTCCAGCCAACGCTCCATCTGATCGTGAGCGAAGCCAAGCCGGCGGTGCGCGTGGTTTTCACGCAGAAATTCAAGCGCGTGGGGGGCGAAATCCACGATCAGCAAGCGTCCTCCAGGACGCAGGGCCCGGGTCGCCTCGGTCAGCGCACGTGCAGGCTCATCCAGGAAGTGGAGAACCTGGTGGATCGCGACAACATCAAAGGATCGGGGCGGAACGTTCAAGGCATAGACATCGCCGTGCCGCACTTGCGCGTTCGTCAGATTTGCCCGGGCGAGATTGGCGCGTGCAACTGCGAGCATGTCATGAGATGTGTCAATGCCAAGCGCCGAGGTATACTGATCGGAAAAGACTTCAAGAAGGCGGCCGGTGCCGGTTCCAAGATCGAGAAAGGACTGGAACGGCGCACCGCCGAGTGCAGCGCGCATCGTGGTCTCGACGTCTTCTTCTGAAACATGCAACGACCGCTCCCTGTCCCAGGTGAGAGCGCGCGCGGCGAAGTAGGAGGCAGCTTCGTCGGCCTTTGCCTTGCGGATTGCCTTGAAGCGCTCCTGATCGGCGGCCAGTACCGGATCCTCTTTCGAGATTCTCTCGACCAAACCCCTGGCGAGTTGCCCTTCCGGACCATCTGCAAGCCGGTAATACACCCAGGATCCTTCCGGGAACCTTTGGATAAGGTCGGCCTCGGCAAGAAGTTTCAGATGCCGGGAGATACGCGGCTGGCTTTGCCCCAGGATCGCAGTCGCATCTTTTACGGTCAGCTCGCTTTCGGCGAGCAACGCGATCAGGCGAAGCCGGGTCGCTTCCCCGACAGCACGCACCGCTGCAAGAGTGTCTTCCACGGAAAGGATTGCTTCTTCGGTCATTCGGTCGCCTTGCACCCGCGAGGTATCAATGTCGATATAAAGATATCTTTATATCAATCTGATTTCAGATGCAAGCAAAGGAACCAAATACGACGCGATTTTGTCCGTTTTCGACCAAATGCACGGACTTTCCTCTTCTTTGAGCCCATTTGAGTAACGCAGAACGGATTGCCGACCCGCCCGCAATAGTGAACTATCGCTCTGAAACGTCCCGGCTATTGAATCCCCTTGTGGCCGTCCAGCCCACCATCTGCTCCCCCCGGCCGTCAACGGAGACTTTCCCGCATGCTCAAGCTCGACCACCTCACTGTTATCGCTCCGACCCTGTCCGAAGGGGTGGCACATGTGCAGGCGTGTCTCGATCTGGACGTCCCTTTCGGCACGCGGCATCTCTACATGGGCACCCATAATCACAGGCTGCAGCTTGGCAGGAACGTTTATCTCGAGATCGTCGCGCTCGATCCTGAGGGCGCGGCCCCGCCCCGGGCACGCTGGTTCGGCCTCGATGACCAGAAGAAGGTCAGAGAAGACTGGGACAATGGCCGCCGGCTCCGGGGGTGGGTGGCAAGCAGCAAATCGTTTGACCTTGTCGCTTCAGGAGACCGGCAGATCTTCGGAGACGAAGTCGCGCTTCCGTTTGATGCGCCCTCATTTTCTTTTTCGATTCCCTCAAACGGCAGTCTTGCTCTGAACGGCGCTGCCCCGTCACTGATCAATCATCGGGACGAATCGAGATCAATCGCTCACATTCCCGATCTCGGCGCGGAACTCTTGTCGTTCACGCTGGAACATACCGAACTGGAGATGGTGAATGCGCTCTACGAAAGGCTTTCCATCGATCGCCCGCCTCTTGTGGTCCACGGGCCGCAACTGAAGTATCGAGCGTCCGTTGCAACGCCGTCAGGGCCAAGGGAACTGACCTGACCGGCAGTACCAGACAGTCTCATCTCAGATGGCGTTGTTCATGATCCGGTCTGCGCCAGCATGTGGTCGAACTTGCCATCCTGCACGCAGGCCGGAAGACTTCCGGACGGGATGAGTTCCGTTCCGACAAGTTCGTGTTCGTAAAGCCTCTCAATGTCGCTCGTGTCGACCGTCTGACCGTGTACGACGGACTCCAGTTTGGTTCTGAACGACTCGATCCCTCCCATGGAGGAAAAATGCCATCCGGCATCGGCTATGATCTTCACCGGCCTGTTGATCCCCGAAAGGTTGTTGTTCCGAATTCTCAAAAGCGGCTGAGCCAGAAAACCGGGAACATAGCGCTTTTTCGTCATGCGTGCCTTGGTCCGGCGAAGCTGCTGCGGCGTTGTCAGATACTTCTTTTCGATCATGCGTGACCCGAGCAACCATGTCTTGCCCGGAACGATCCGGTTCAAATGGTGCTTGTGGAGACTTTGGTCGAAGACCAGCAGCCTGCCCCTGTAAAGCCGTTCGCAAAGCACGCGCTCAAGCACGGATGCACGCACGATCTCGTCGACATCCGACAGCAGGACGAGATCGTCCGGGGCGCAGTCTTCCAGACCCTGGGCAATACAGTTGCGCTGATAGTTCTCGCGTTTCCAATCCTCCTCGCGGCGGTTCTTGTAAACCCCGAGCGCAGGTGGCAGTTCATCGGGAAACCTGACCTGCAAGTCGATGATCTTGTCTTTCCAGGCAGAAAACCGCTCCCGGTTCTCGTCAAAGAAAAAGGGTTTGGGAGACCCGCGCTGGGTCTGGTCCGCTTCAACAAGGACGAACCGGTCAACCAGATCTCCCATCTCCCGCAAGCGGATTTCGAGGAGATCGAATTCGTTGTGAAAGACAAAACAGTCGTAGAGCATCATCACCAATGTTGTCCGGCATTTTCCTAAAGGCTCTTCCAGAGCCTGAATTTCGCTCTGAGGAGCTTTTCCTGCACAAATCGCCTTGCTTTGAAGGTCCCCGTCAGATGCAAGTCCTTCGATGCATATCTTCCTGACAAAAATGCATCATCAAACCGTTTCATGACGCCTTGAGGCCGGTAGCACTCGACAGAGCTTCTGGCGAGATCGCTGTCCGGCTGATTGGGAACATAGTCGGTAAGTAGCCGCAAAAGGTCTCGCCTTGTGCGGTAGTTCCATTCCCGTTTCGGGGTGAGGCAGACATGGTTCTGGTCCATGCCCCCTGCCCAGCTGAACACGGGTTTGCCGAAATGAAGAAACTCCACGATGGCAAGCCCGAAGCTCTCACCGATTTTCTTGGCGTTCACACCCGCATCGCAACTGTTGATGAACCGCGACTTCTCGGTCGGACTGATGACGGGCGGCAGGAAAAGGGCTCTTGGATGCGAAAGAAACTTTTCCGTATTGACGAACAGAAAGTGGAGATCGGGGCGCCGTTCGAGTGCTTCGGCAACAGCCGTTTGAGCAAAGGGAATGTTGAACTGGTCGAACCCGCCATAGCGGCCGACCACGAACGCGTCCTCTGCGATGCCAAGTTCCGGGCGCAGGCTTCCCGCGGCCTCCGGCAGATCGACAATATGCGGCACAGCCGGTGCGGCCCCGCCTGTCATCCAGTCGGATAGCCAGTCGGAGACATAGGCATAGACATCTCCGTGGGGTTCGAAATGCCGGAATACCGTATGCACGCCGGTTCGCTCTGCGCTCAGACCCAACGGTTTTGAGCGCCCGTCGCGGATAAAATAGCAGAAGTCCAGTTTGTAGGGTTCGCTGAACAAACGCTGGTCCCGACCGTTCGGCAGCGCGACCAGGTGCAGCGATTTGCGGAATTTCTCGACGACCTGGGGATCGCTGTGGTGTTCGCTGTAAAAGACGATGGCCTCATGCCCCAGGAGTTCCTGGCAACCGCAGGCATAATCGTAGAGCGCAACACTCATTCCGCGCTCGTTTATGGCGCCTGCCTGAAATCCAATCCGCATTCCGGTCCCGCTTCTCAAGTTGCGGGACCGATATCGGATTTAACGGTCAAGGTCCATGGACTTGCGGAACATTCTCATCGCGCCGCCTCGGTTTCAATCCGACCCGTGCCGGCTAAAGCTGATCTGAGCCTCCGTCGCCATTGGGATCGTCCGGATCGAAGATACCGGCCGCCCCGCCGGCCGCCGCCGCCTGGATCGCGGCTTTTACGGCTGCCTGTGCTCCGGCGGGCGTCACGTCGCCGGCATCTGCATCCGCATCGCCTTCCCCGGCAACCCGAACAGTAACCTGGCGATGCGCAAACTTGATACCGTTCTGTTCGAACATGTCGCGCAGGCCGGCATAGACGATCTTGCGCAGTTCGAACTGCTTGCCGGGCTTGGTCGTGAACTTCACGCGCGCGATCATGGCGGAATCTTCCATCGACATGATGCCCTGGGACTTCAGAGGTGCCAGGAACATCGGCCCGTAATACTCGTCCTGCAAAAGCTCCTTGCCGAAGTTCTTGACCAGCTTGCGCATCTTCTCCACATCGGTGTCATATGTCACCCGGAATGCGAGCTTCATGACGGCCCAGTCTCTGGAGAAGTTCTCGACCTGCTGGATTTCTCCAAAGGGAATGGTGGTCAGTGCGCCCCGGTGATGCCGCAACTGCATCGACCGGATGGAGATCTTCTCCACAACACCTTTCGCGCTGCCGATGTCGATGTATTCCCCTTTCCGGAAGGCATCGTCAAGCAGGTAGAAAGCGCCTGAAAAGATGTCCCTGATCAGGGTCTGCGCGCCAAAACCTATGGCAAGACCGACGACACCGGCACCGGCAAAGAGCGGTGCAATGTTCACGCCGAGTTCCGACAGGACCACCATTGCGCCGATCACGACGATGGTAATGAGCAGGAAGTTCCGGAAAATCGGCAGCAGTGTCGCGATCCTGCTTTCCCCTGCTCCGCCAACCTCGACTTCCTCGTCTTCTTCGGCGGGCGATTCCTTTGCGATTTGCCGGTCAATGACAATCTTGACCGATTCATAGGCCATGTAGCCAAGGAATGTGACCAGCAGAACTTCCACGAACGAGCCGATCAGCGAACTGCTGCCTGCAAGAGGCAGTCCCCACCAGGAGGCCAGAAGATCAACCGAGCCGAACAGCACGATAATCACGGCGCCCTTGTCGAACAGGTCGCGGAAGGGCGACCTTTGCGCCTCACGCTCCGCTGCCTCGGCACGAGCCTGCGCCAACGCGCTTTCCACGTCTTCCTGATGGCCTTCGCTTTCATCCGCCCGCTGAATGTCCTCGGCAATTTTCGCCTGCGCATCGGCCGTATCCAGGCGTGGCAGCAGAAGCTTGTCTATGACCAGGACCAGAAGACCGTAGACGATTGCTGCCAGGAGCATCACCTGCAGCGGCGCGCCGACCAGACCGGTCGCGTCGGGAAGGTCAAGCAGGATGCGGACTGCGGAAATGCCCCACGCGATAAGGAAATAGATCACGGCGACGAAGTGCCAGACATTCGCAAACACTTTGCGCCACATTGGCGCTTCGCTGCCGGCCTCGCCGCGGATCAGCCGGGCGATCACCTTCCGATAGGCGACGGAAATGCCGATCAGGATGATCATGGAAAGCGCAGATGCCGCGATAAGCGCGATCTTGTGGGCATCACGAGACAGTCCGAGACGCTCCATCCACAGGCAGAAGCCGACGGCGAACAGGGAAACGGCACCGCCGATGACGAGGGCTCTGTAGAGGCCGCCGGCTTCCTCGCTCGTCAGATTCAACAGGCGATGGCTGTCTGCGTCCGGGGCAAGCACGTTGAGGAAAATGATGCGCAGAACGGCAAAGGCCGCGATCACGCTGAAGACCACCAGCGCTGTCTGGTTGGCTGCCTTCAAACCCGATCCGACCATGAGATATACAACGACCGCCACACCAAAGAACAGCGCGACACCGACAAGCATCAAAAGCGCGCGCAGGTAGAGATAAATGATCTTGTCCGAGCGGCTGTAGACATCTTCCCGATACATGCCCATGAACTGTCGCCGCCCCCAGCGCGCCAGAAGCGTCATGGCAAGCACCCCGAAAATGACGCCTGCGGCGATATCGACAAGCGCGGTCGGGATCCAGCTCAGCCCCAGCCCTTCGCCCTCGGCCTGCAACGTTGAGAGCATCGTCTGGTGTATGTCGGGGATTTCTCCAAGAATGGACCGGAAGACATCACGCGCTGAAACGGCATGGTCGACAAACTCGTCAACGTTCTGGATCAGGCCGGCTTCCTGTGCTTCGACCGGCGGGTCCGCGGCCGTCTTTGCCGCTCCGGTTTCGGCTGTTTCCGCGGTGTCCGTCCCGTCTTTCGTGTCGTCACTGCCCGACGCGATGCCGGAGACGACGCCGGTTATTCCCTGAGCCTGTGCTGATGTCGAGCCTGGATGGAACCCGGCGGACAGGACAAGTACAGCTGCCGCCAGGCAAATCGCCGCGCGCACCATGACCAGCCGAAAGACACCCTGTTGGAATAGGATTTTGTTCTTTTGCATTTGAGCCCCATGCGAGTCGCGTTTAGTCCCCCGCCCTTGTTAAGCACGGTTCCGCTCGATTTTAAAGAATCGTTAAAATGCACATGTGCTTTAACGCAAAAAAGCCCGGCGTTTCGCCGGGCTGAGATTTCGATGTCGCTTGCAAGCTGGGCTCAGGCGACCACCTTCTTGTCCCAGTGCGCCATTTTCCGCTTGGCTTCGGACACCGTCATGCGGCTGAACAGCGACATCGTCGCCACACGGACTTCAGGCGTAAGCCGGTGCCGCCATGGGCCGATGGACAACAGCCCGCTGACGGAGATGGACGAGAACCCGAAGCTCTTCGCCAGAACGATAAACGGCTCCGGATTGGGGCTCACCATGCAATGGCTGAGTTCTTCGACTTCAACACGCATGATAAAGGCGAGCGTGGCGACTGCTTCCGCGAAACGGTCCTCGGAGCAGAAGCGGCGCAATGCGGCTTCGTTCACCATCCCGCGCTTTGCGAGCAGCAGCACGCGCGCCCTGGCGGTCTTGAAGTCGTACTTGCCGAGCCAGTACTGGTTTGACATGTGCTGAGCGGCGATGTCGGCTGCCTCGCCGACTCTTTCAGCCTCTTCGCTGCACCCGGCATCACGAAGCTTCTTGCGGACTTCTTCGCTGGCAACCTTGACCAGATCCGCGATATGCGCTTCGGCAAGATCACCACGTTCGCTCAGGAAATTCTGCAGGGTTGCGTCCGAGGCGGCATCATTGATGAGCAACTTTACGGACGCATCTGACAAGGTCGCGCCATCGTTGCCGGCGACCTTGCGCTTTACTTTCAGGTCGCCCTGCTGAACCAGGATGTCCGTCACGCCTACTGACAGCACCTCGCGTTGCGCGATAGCGAGACAGTGCGAATTGCCGCGCTTCTCCGCAATCTTGATGAGGTCTTCATCGCTCAGGACGGTCGACCGTACCAGGATCGGTTCTGCGATTGATATCTCATCGTCCGCGAGACGGCGGATCGTGTCCCGAGGCCCGCGTTTCAGACCCGACATCTGCTCGGCGACATAGCGGCGAACCTCGCCTTCCACCATATCGACCAGCCGCAACAGCACGCTGTCATATACGCCGACCTGTTCGTCGGAGCAGCGCTCCGAGGTCAGCGCGAACAGCGCGGCGACATGTTTGGCCAGTTCCGCCTTGCGGGCGTTTCCTGCTTCCCCGGTAAGCTCCGAAAAGTTCACCAGTTCTGTTTTCAACGCTTCACTCATGCTTCGATACCAATTCTTGCACAAACGCCTGTCAGGGCTCTGATATCGAAGATGATTTGGAGAATTAAAGAAGAAACCAACAGGTTTGAACAGAATGTAACTGTCTTTTTGACAAATTTACCGAAAATTCGATTTTCATTGCCCAAACTCCCTATAGCTTATTGAAAAATATAGAGTACTAAAATTTTTTCGATCAAATTTTGCCCTATATGAAAGAGGAAAAAAATTGTAAATTTGATCGAAAAAAAGATGCTGCATCTGCGAACGGAAGACGGTCTGTGAAAGCGTCTGCGCTCCACAAATCCGCGCAAGCCGGTGCATCTCCGCACTTTTCGCAATACGGGCTCGTCGCCCGCGATCCAATCAATCGGCACGCTGTTGTCGGCACCGGCGCGATCAAGGAATTCGGGCGCAATCTCGTATTTGGAAATATTTTTCTTTTTTTATTGATCGCCGCCCGACACCCTCCTAAATTAAAAAAGAAATTCCTTTCTTAATGTAGGAGAATCGGATGCCCAAAGTGACCCCCTTTCCGTCACCGCAAAGATCCGGGCATGACGTCACAAGCGCTCGCTGGCCAACTTTTCTGCGGCGATTGAGAGATTGGTTGGAAACGCGGCGGCGGCGGCGGCGGTCACTCAAGAAAATTCCAACGGAACTTCTTAATGATGTGCTTCCCGACGGCGATACGCGCACCCGCGAGGAACTGCGCCGCAGGCCGAAACGTGTCGAGACCGGTCTCTGGTACTAACAAACAAGGGCACCGGTCCCGGCTGCCTCCCGGAACTGTCTCCCAACGGATCCGGGAGGAAGCCGGGCGGGACATGCCCCTACTCTGCAGCTTCCAGAAACTCGCCGGCCGTGTCGCTGTGATCGTCACCGTTGTCGGTTTTGTTGAGCTGTTCCATCAGGACGCGCCGCTTGTCCATCGCCTTGGCCAGGTTGGCTTCCTTGACGGGTCCGAACCCCTTGACGAGTTCCGGGACGCGGGCAAGTTCCACGAGCAGTCCATAGTTCACGAACGGCAGCCGGTTCAGGATTTCGGCAATGTCAGACTTGTACTGAGCGATCAGCGCGCGCTCTGCACGTCTTTCGGCGGTCCTTGCAAACGGGTCATACCATTTGCCCCTGAGGCTCTTGAACTTCGCCAGGAGCTTGAACGCGGTGAAGATCCACGGGCCGAACGCCATCTTTTCCGGGCGCCCCGTTTTCGGATCGATCCGATGCGCCAGAAGCGGAGGCGCCAGATGAACCTTGACCGTCTTCGGGTCCTCGAAGCGCTGCAGGATCTTCTGACGGAACTCCGCATCTGAATAAAGGCGCGCGACCTCATATTCGTCCTTGTAGGCCATCACCTTGTACAGCATGTCGGCAACCGACTGTGTCAGCCGCATGGTGCCTGTACCATTCTGCTCGTCGGCGCGTCTGACAGCCTGAACCAGGTCCCGGTAGGTCGCGGCATAAGCCGCATCCTGGTAGAGCGTGAGTTCGCTCTCGTGAAGCGCAATTTTTTCGTCCAGGCTCAGAACCTTGGGCAGCTCCTGTGACGGTAGAGCGCCCAGCAGTTTTTGCGCGTCCGCCGCCAGAACCCGTCCCGCGCGGAAGGCCTTGATATTGTTGGCGACGGCTGCGCCGTTCAGCTCCAGCGCCGTTTCGATCGCATGGCCGGAAACCGGCACTGCCCCGCTCTGATAGGCCATGCCGACCAGAAGCATGTTTGCAAAGATCGCATCGCCGAGAAGCTTCTCGGCGATCTCCGCCGCATTCAGGGCCAGGTAAGTGCCGGAGGCTTCCCTGAGCGCCTTGTCCATGCGCTGTTCATCAAAGGAGAGTGTCTGCTTGAGAACGAATTCCGCTGTCGGCGCCACCTTGGTGTTGGCTACCGTCAGTGTGTGCCCACGTTGCGCGAGTGCAAGCTGGTCGGCGTTGGTCGCGACCACGAGATCGCTGGCAATCAGAAGATCGAGGCTCGCGGTCGGGACACGGGGTCCCTCGATCGACCGGTCGCTCGCTGCGAAACGCACATGAGAGGTCACGGGACCGCCTTTTTGGGCAAGTCCGGTCATGTCAAGCGTCGATGCCTGCTTGCCGTCGACATGGGCCGCCATGGCCAGAACGGCGCTGATGGTTGTGACACCCATGCCGCCAATGCCGGCAACGAGCGCGTTCCGGGTCCGTTCGAGCGATGGAAGCACCGGTTCGGGCAAGGCGTCGACCATCGCCTCGATGTCGACATCGGCCTTTTTCGGCTTGCGAAGAGCAGCGCCATCGATCTCGACAAATGAGGGGCAGAAGCCCTTGATGCAGGAAAAGTCCTTGTTGCAGCTCGACTGGTTGATCACGCGCTTTTCGCCGAATGGCGTCGCAAGCGGCTCGACGGAGAGGCAGTTCGATTGCACGGAGCAGTCTCCGCAGCCTTCACAGACGCGGTCGTTGATGAAAAGCCGCTTGTCAGGATCCGGGTAGAGCCCACGCTTGCGCCGACGCCGTTTTTCCGCAGCACAGGTCTGGTCATAGACAATCACGGAAACGCCCTTGAACAACTGAAGTTCCTTCTGGACGTCCATCAGTTCGTCGCGATGATGAATTTTCGTGCCCCGGGCAACCGGCGTCCAGGAGCCATAGGCTTCCGGGTTCTCCGAAACAACGGCGATACGCTCGACACCTTCCGCCTCGAGCTGCCGCGTGATCTGCGGAACGGTAAGCTGACCGTCGACCTGCTGTCCGCCCGTCATTGCGACGGCGTCGTTGTAAAGGATCTTGTAAGTGATCGGCACCTTTGAGGCGAGCGCCTGTCGTATCGCGAGAATGCCGGAGTGGAAATAGGTCCCGTCGCCGACATTGGCAAAGACGTGGCTGTCGCCGGAGAACGGCTGTTGCCCGACCCAAAGAACACCTTCCCCACCCATGGCGATCTGGCCTTCGGTGGTACGGCCGGCCATCTCGGTCATGGCATGGCAGCCGATCCCCGGCATCGAGCGTGAGCCCTCGGGCGTCTTGGTCGAGGTGGAATGCGGGCATCCCGAGCAGAAATAGGGAATGCGAGCAGCCCGTTCCGCGTGTCCCTGAGCCCACATGACCTGTTTGGTCATGCGATTGGCGACCGCTCCCATTTCCTCCGAAACGACCTCCTGCGGCAGCCAGGCCATCAAACCCTTGATCAGTTCGGCGACGGAAAGCTCCAGAACATCGGACAGGAAAGGCGCCCCGTCCGGCCGGCGCTTGCCCCAGATTTCAGGACGGCTCATCTCGGGCCAATGATACGAAATCGCCTTGATCTGCGTCTCCATGAAGGCACGTTTGTGCTCGACGACGAGAAGACGCTCCGTGCCACGCGCGAAGTCGCGCAGTCCCAGCGGCTCAAGCGGCCAGGTCATGGCGACCTTGTAGACGGCAAGCCCGATCGACTTCGCGAATTCCTCGCTGACCCCCATGAGATTGAGCGCCTGCAGAAGATCCCTGTAGGCCTTTCCGGATGCGACTATCCCGAGCTTGGCCTGTCCCCGGGCGCCGAATGTCACGCGATCGAGTCCGTTGGTGCGCACATAATTCTGTGCGGCCGGAATTCTGAGGTCTCGCACGAGACGTTCGGTCTCCAGCCGGTTTCCGAGAAGCAGGTCACGGTTCTGGCGGTAGTCCTTGCGCGGATCGCCTTCCAGGGGCCGGACAAGCCTCAGCCTGTCTGGCGAAACATTGATCGTTGCCGATGCGTCCATTGTGTCCGCGACACAGATCAGCGCAGTCCAGAGGCTCGTGAAGCGCGACATTTCCAGCCCGTGAAGACCGTAATCAAGAACGTCCTGAATATCGGACGGGTTGAGCACCGGGATCTCCGCGTGCTCGAAGAAAAACTCGCTCTGGGCCGGGAGAATGGAAGATTTGGCAAGATGGTCGTCGCCGGCCAGCGCAAGAACGCCGCCGTTCCGATCTGTGCCGGAAGCATTTGCCTGGCGCAGTGCGTCGCCTGCGCGGTCAACACCCGGTGCCTTTCCGTACCAGATACCGAACACGCCATCATACTCGGTCGGCCGGCCGACACCGCCCTCACCGCGCAGTTTCTGGCTGCCCCAGACCGCAGTTGCTCCGAGTTCCTCGTTCACGCCCGGTTTGAAGACGACGTTGTTCCGGTCGAGATGTCTGCGTGCGCGCATCAGCTCCGTGTCATATCCGGCAAGTGGTGAACCGCGATATCCGGAGATGAACCCACCCGACTTCAGACCCGCCTGGCGGTCCAGTGCAGCGCGTTCGAGTGCAAGCCGCACAAGTGCCTGAATACCCGTTAGATAGACCTGTCCGCCCGTTGCAACATACTTGTCTTCCAACGATACGGTTGGCATGTGAACGTTCATCCAGCATCCTCCTGAAACGTCGATCCTGGCGGCTGCACCTCTCCGCTCGCCATCTTCAGATAAATATCATCCTTTTCTCGGGCGATTTCTGTGCTAACGTTACGCTCTCGATCCCCATAACCGCACAAAATTTCCTCAAATCAGCAATGTCCGATAAAAATCTTCTCGACCCTTCCGACATCCGCGTCCTGCGAGTCCTGCAGCGCGACGCATCGCTTTCGATAGCCGAGGTGGCCAAGGAAGCTGGAATGAGCCAGACGCCCTGCTGGCGCCGGATCAAGCGCCTGAAGGAGCAGGGAATCATACGGCAGATCACAGCAATCGTTGACCGGGAGTCGGTCGGGTTGGGCTTCGTCGCCTATTCCTTTGTCAAGCTCGCCGTGCCCAGCCGCGACAACATGGATACGTTCGACAAGCTTGTGCATCACTGGCCCGAAGTCGTGACATGCGAGCGCATCACCGGCGCCGTCGATTACCTCATCAAGGTGGTGACCGACGATATCAAGACCTATGACAATTTTCTGCGCCTGAAGCTGCTCGACAATACGCTGGTGTCGGACGTCCAGTCGCGCATCGTCGTGAACACGGTCAAGGACACGGTCGCGCTGCCGCTCAGGGAGAACTAGGTCTTTCAAGGGGCGCAGGCACCGGACGCAAGGGCGGCGTCAGTCCAGTTCGACCTTGATCACCTGTCCGGATTTCGGGTCCACCTTGATCTCGTACTTGGTCCCTTCCAGGATCGCCTCGATCTCGATCCGGTTTCTTTCCACGTCGATCTCCCGGATTTCGTAGCCCCCGGCTTCCAGGGAACCGGCGATCTCGGAAACGGATTGCCCCAGAGTGTCGCCCACCTCGAACTGCGCAAAGGCAGCCGAGCAGGTCCCCAAGGTAATTGCGGCGGCAAATATCCCGGTTTTCGCCGGGCCGAACATGTTCAAATGGATCATGACTGATCTCCTACTGGTACCGGCACCGTGCCGGCATACAGTTTCAAAATGGGGACGTTCCGCGCGCACCCAAATTAAGGATTGTCCACGAATGACCGGCAACCCAAGACGGGATCAATGTGCTGGAGGTCCCGTTCCGGTTTGTCCTATTCAGCAAATCGTGCCGCAGAAAAAGCGCTGAGGTCGAACCCCGTCTGCCTGCCTGCAATTTGTTCCGCCAGCAGCCGGCCGGTCACGGGTCCAAGCGTGAAGCCGTCGTGGCCGTGGCCGAAATTGAGCCAGAGCCCGGGTGTTTTCCGGGACGGCCCGCAGACGGGCAACGAATCCGGCAGGCACGGCCTCGACCCCAGCCAGGGTTCTTCCTGCAGCGCCCGTCCGAGTGGCAGCAACTCTGAAGCGCGCCGTTTGGCAAGCTTGATGATATTGGGATTGGGTGGCGCATCCCTGTCTGCGAGTTCCACACCCGTCGTGAGCCGGATCCCCTTGTCCGTAGGTGTCAGTGCAAAACCGTTGTCCACGTCGACTACGGGTCTGGACAGCGAGGCTCCAGTCTGTGGCTGGAAATGCATGTGGTATCCGCGTTTGGCAACAAGAGGGACGTCTTCGCCGAAATTCCGCAACAGATCGTTCGACCACGCTCCAAGGGCGATCACCGCGTTTTCGGCGAGAATCGTGCCGCGTTCGCTGTCAAGAAACCAGTCGCCTTGCCCGCGCTGAAGCTTCAGGGCATCACCGCGATAATACGCGCCGCCTTCCTGGATGAATCCGCGCCAGAACGCATCGACGACAGCGCCCGGATTGGACACCGAGCAACTCTCGAGCCAGTGAACAGCCCGGATGTTTGCCGATTTCAACCCAGGCTCAAGCGTGCGGGTTTCCCCCGACTGAAGCTCGTCATAAGTCACACCGAACACCCGGGCATAGTAGCGTTCAATCTCACCGTGACGGTACGAGGCCTCGCTGCGATAAAGATAGAGCCAGCCGCCTTTGCGGTAGAACCGGTCGGCAATGGTCGACTTCGCGAGGTCGAGATGATCTTGTGCCGCCAGCGCCCTCAGCGGCGCAATGGCACGCGAGTAGGCTTCGATGCCGCGCGGACTGCACGCTGCATGATACTCGCGGAGCCAGGGTAGGAGCTCGAAAGTCTTTTTCAGGTTGAGCGAGACGGCGCTGGACATGCCGAAAGCGATTTTCAGAAGCTGGACGGGATTGGTCGGTATCGCATGCGGTGCGAAGCCGTTGCACTGAACGATCCCCGCATTGCCGAACGAAGCTTCTTCGCCCGGATGCACCCGGTCGACCAGCGCAACTTCCAGTCCCAGGCGCCGCAAGTGAATGGCGGTGCAGACACCGACAATACCCGCGCCAAGCACCACGACATCATAGACATGTGGCTGAGCTGCCCTGTTTGTCATACACCTACCTGAAGTATCTCAGGCACGCCGATCTGGCTGGTATCGGCGCCCCCGTTCGGTTAAGTAGCGCAAGGTGCCGCCTCATCTTGCGGTTTCAGGAGACGACTTTAGATGATTCGAATGCTCGGGGCAGGATTGGCCTTCACCGGCCGTCATGGAACAACCGCGCTTGCGGTGAGCATCTTCATCGGCCTGGCTTTGCCTGCACTGTCGGCGTATCTGCGGCCCTATCTTGAGTTTGCTGTCTTCGGTCTGTTGACGCTTGCGTTCCTGCGGGTCGACCAGACCGCCATCAAAACGCGCCTGAAGCGGCCCGCCCTGTTAATCGCCGCCTTGGTCTGGATGATGCTGGGGGCACCGCTCCTCACCTATCTGCTGCTGGCGCATACGGGACTGTCGCAATTGGGCCCCGACGTCGCGCTCGCGCTGTTCATCTCCACGGCGGCCCCTCCGGTCCTTGCGGCACCCGCCTTCATCTACCTGCTCGGCCTGGACGGGACACTCAGTCTTGCCCTTTCCGTTGCTGCAATGATCGTCACGCCACTGACGGTTCCTTTTGTCGGCGGTCTCATGCTTGGCGACGCCCTGCCCCTGAGTGTCGGCGGCCTGGCGATGAAGCTGTCGGTCCTCCTGGCCGGGGCGTTTGTGATCGCGATGATCCTGCGACGCGTTTGCGGCAAGGAACGCCTCGCCCGCAGCGGTGATCACATCAGCGGACTGAACGTCATTGTGCTGCTTATCTTCGCGATCGCGGCCATGGACGGCATCGCTGCAAGCTTCCTGTCCCGCCCTCTCTTCACGCTTGCGATTACCGGCTTCACCTTCGGCCTTGCCCTGACGCAGATCGGCCTGTCGCTCGGCCTGTTCGTTCCGGCAACGCGGGAGGACGCCTATGCCATTGCCCATACCTGCGGAACGCGAAACATGGGACTGATGGTGGCCGCATTCGGCGGAACGCTGCCGGAATTCACATGGCTCTGGTTCGCGGTTGGCCAGTTCCCGATCTATCTTCTGCCGATGTTCCTAAAGCCCTTCGTCAGGGTGTTCTGCCGATTAAACGCCGATTCTGTGACGCAGCGGACCTGAATTGGCAAACCGGGTTGTTTAAGCTGGTCTGACACATGCGCTCTTCGAAGGACACGCTTATGCCAAACGGACTCCGTTTCACCAGGACCATTGACCGGGTGCTTGTCTGCCTGCTGCCGGTACTCGCATTCATCGGGATTGCGACCGCATCCGCCCGCGCCGGCGACACGGCCGAACTGGAAATCTACGGCTTTTCCAGCCACGGAGACTTTTTCGCCTTCGAACAATACGGGTGGCAGGATGGCTCGGGCTTTCCCTACTCGGAGATCTTCGTGCTCGACGTTCGCACGGACAGCTGGGTGAAACCCTCTCCCTTCCGCCGTGTCGACGAAGTTGACGAAGAAAACGGCTATGATCCTGAAGACGCGCTGGCCGAGACCCGCACTCTGAACCAGAAAGCGGCGCATGCGCTTCTGGACAAGACTTCCATTTTCGGGATGGGAAAGACCGTTGCCTTTAATCCGGCAACGGAGCTCGGCTCAAATCCCTACCACATCAAGGTTGCGCCGCGCCTGCCTCTTTTGGCGGGTGAAACCTCGCTCGACCTCGCCTTGACCGAATTCCCGCTCGAAAACGCAGAATGCGCCGGATACGGCGTTGAAACAAAGGGGTTTCAGTTGACCATGACGGCGAATGGCGTGACCCGGACGCTGAACAACGACACCAGTGTTCCCAAGAGCCGCCGCTGCCCGTTCTCCTATCGAATCGAACGGGTTTTCACTTTCTACCCGGAAAAGGGACCGGCAGTGTTTGCGATCTTCGTCCAGATGGAAAGTCTCGGATTTGAAGGCCCTGACCGCAGATACCTGGCAATCACCGGGCGCTTGTAAAGGCAACTGTGCCTCTCCACACGCCAAACCCGTGTTTGCCGGCAGACGCGCAAAAAGAATTTGAAACAGACAACCTGCCGTGATAGCCGCCCACTCAGATCAGTCGGCCCGGCCTCTTGCGATCCGGACCCTCGGACATTGCGGGAGCCTAGCCATGCCACACGACGTCAAAATTGCACCTTCTATCCTTGCCTCCGACTTTTCCAAACTCGGCCAGGAAGTCCGTGACGTGGTGACGGCCGGCGCAGACTGGATCCATCTGGATGTCATGGACGGGCATTTCGTGCCGAACATCACCTTCGGCCCGGATGTGATCGCAAAGCTCCGTCCGCATTCTGACAAGATCTTCGACACACACCTGATGATCGAGCCGGTCGATCCCTATCTGGAAGCCTTCGCAAAAGCCGGGGCCGACATCATTACCGTGCATGCGGAGGCCACCAGGCATCTGGACCGCACGCTTCAGGCGATCCGCGACCTGGGCAAGAAGGCGGGTGTGTCCCTCAACCCGTCGACACCGGAAAGCGTTCTGGAATACGTCCTGGACCGTCTCGATCTGATCCTCGTCATGACCGTGAACCCGGGTTTCGGCGGACAGAAGTTCATCCAGTCCCAGGTGGAAAAGATCCGCCGCATCAAATCCATGATCGGGGATCGCCCGATTGATCTGGAAATCGACGGCGGCGTGACCCCGGAAACGGCACCTCTGGTCGCCGATGCGGGCGCGAATGTGCTTGTCGCCGGTTCCGCGGTATTCAAGGGCGGCACGATCGACAGCTATAAGCAGAACATTTCCGCCATCCGGTCAGCCGTTTCAGCCTGAGGCTGCATGAAACGGATCTGCAACGCTTAGACTTTTCTTCACCCTGAATGATCGCATCCGCCATCACGCTGCGCGGCTTAATGGTTTGGAAATTCCGATACTACAGCTTTGCTACCCTAGAGTAAGAAGAAGATAGCCAGGGTGTGGGGAAAGATGTTACGTACCAGAAGTTTATCCAGCCTTCTGATTGACCGTGGCCTTTACGCTATTGCGGAAGTCATGCGTAACAGGGCAAATCGCCGGAGGGGCTTTACCCACATCTGCGTTCCCATGAACGATGTCATCGGCGTGCGACTGTTCAGCACCGGGAGTTTTGAGCAGACCCAGTTGGATGGTGTTCAGGATTATCTTGACGAGACATTCCCCGATGAAGATGCCGTCTTTCTCGATGTCGGCGGTAACATAGGTGTCTATTCCATCCTGCTGCGCGACTATTTTGGGCAGGTCTTCGCGTTTGAACCCAATCCCGTGACCTTTGAAGTGCTCAAGGCCAATCTTGCGCTTGCCGGTGCGGGCAATGCCACGCCGGTCAACAAGGCTCTGTCGGACACGCAAGGCAAAGTTCCGATTTTTGTTCCCCGGAACGGAAATCTTGGATGGGCGACCCTCGACGAAGCCCATCACGAGATACCGGTGAACCGGACCGATATCGAGTGCACAACGCTCGACGACTTTGTGGCGTCGAACGGAATTGACGCCGGCAAGATCCGGCTCGTCAAGATCGATGTGGAAGGACACGAGACAAGTGTGATCAGGGGCGGCGAGAAAACGCTCTCCGAAAACAGGCCGCCGCTCTTGTGCGAGGTTCTGAGCAACGAAAGCGGCGCTGCGCTTCTGTCCTATCTTCAACAGCTCGGCTATGCGCGTTTCGAAGTTTTCAAGCGCGACATAAAGAATGTTTTTTCAACGCGAGTCCGGCGCGAACAGGTCGACCTGTCCCGGACCGGAAAAGCGGCCCTCGTTCTTGCGACCTGAAGACGAACCATCGGCCGGCGCTGCGCTTCTTGTCCCGATCAGCGGATCCGGCTTTTGCCCGGACACGCGACATACCATTGCAAAACCAAATCCCGGCTTCCCGTTAAGACCTTCCCTCGGCTAAGCTCACTGCACATGCCGACGTTTGCGGGGGAACATCTTGGCGCACATGCATCGCAGCATTGGGCTTCTGGGCCTGACCTTTGTCGCAATCAGCGGCATCCTCGGCTCCGGCTGGCTGTTTGCACCGCTCCTCGCCGCGCAGGCCGCAGGTCCCTCGGCCATTGTTGCCTGGCTGATCGGCGGCGTCGCCATGCTGTTGCTCGCCGCAACCTTTGCAGAAATATCGGCAATCCTTCCCGTTCCCGGCGGCATCGGCCGCGTTCCCCATTTTTCCCATGGGTCCGTCGTCTCAATGGCGATGGGCTGGACCGCATGGGTCGGTTACAACACCGCCGCGACAATTGAGGTCGAGGCGGTGCTGCGCTACACGGCGAGCAACGCACCCTGGCTCTACGCGCCAGATGGGCAGCTCACGCCTGCCGGTCTTGGCGTCGCATGCGTGCTTCTGATGGTCTTCACGGTGCTGAATGCCTTCGGCGTCAAGTTTTTTTCGCGCATCAACACGGCCCTGACCTGGATTAAAATCATTGTTCCGTCGCTCCTCGCCGCCGTTGTGATCGCGTCCGCCTTTCGCCTGGAGAATTTCAGCAATTACGGTGGTTTCGCTCCCGAAGGCCTGAAAGGTATCCTGTCGGCGATCTCGGGCGGCGGCGTGATCTTCGCGCTCCTCGGCTTCCGGCATGTCATCGAGATGGCCGGTGAAGCGCGTAATCCCAAGGTGAACGTCCCGCTTGCGCTCGTTCTGAGCCTCGTGATCTGCCTGTTTATCCTCGGTGCCCTGCAGATTGCCTTCCTCGGCGCACTGAGCGGCAAGGACCTTGAAAACGGCTGGCATGCGCTTCATTTCTCCGGAGAACTCGGGCCCATGGCGGCACTGGCAACGGCGGTCGGTGCGCTCTGGATCGTCAGCCTCCTGGACACAAGCGCCCGCATCTCCAGCTTTGCTTCCGGCCTGGTTTCGGTCGGTTCCAACGCGCGTCTGGGTCTTGCGATGGCCCAGAACGGCCTGTTTCCAAAATTCATGGAGAGCCTGTCGCAACGCGGCGTGCCTTTATTCGCATTGCTTGTGAATTTCGTCGTCTCCGCAATCTTTTTCTTTCTGCTCCCCTTCAAGGAGGTGATCGCACTCAACACGTCCTCAATCGTGTTGTCCTTCGTTGTCGGACCGATCGCCGTTCTGGCATTCCGACGGCTTCTGCCCGACACACCGAGAGCCTTTCAACTGCCTGCCGCGCCCTTTACCGGATGCCTCGCCTTTATCATTGCCAGCCTGATCATCTATTGGAGCGGCTGGGACACCCTGAGCCACCTCGGCATTTGTCTGGCGATCGGTTTCGTGCTGCTGATCGTGCGCAACTCGCAAGGCGGATTTGACAGTCTGGATTGGCGCGAGGCCTCCTGGCTGGCACCCTATCTCGCCGGCATCATGCTGCTGTCCTATCTCGGCTCGTTCGGCAACGGGGCAGACATGATTCCGCTCGGCCCGGACATGCTCGCTGTCGCTCTTCTGGCGGCAATCGTCTACGTCTTCGCCATCCGCCTCAGCCTCGATCAAACGAAATTCAAGCGGTACATCGCCGAGGAGTTCCTGGATGAAATCGAGGAATACGACATGCCGGACGACGCTCCGGCGGAAAAACCCGACTTCAAATTCTAGGTGATGAACCCATAAATGAGACTGCAGTTTTGATCGGTTCACTTGCAGAACACAGAAAGTGGTGGTTGCTCGCTGCGATGAGCGGTGTGCTTGGCCTGATCGTTTTCGACGAAACCGTCGTGACCGTTTCCCTGCCGTCCATTGCAGATGAACTCGGGCTATCGGTCTCCGCCACCCATTGGGTCGTGAATGCCTACCTTTTGAGTTTCACCTGCGCCGTGGCGCTGGCCGGTCGTCTGGGAGATCATTTCAGCAGGCGCAGTTACTTCACCGCGGGTGCCGTCCTGTTTTCGCTTTCCTCCTTTTTTGCGGCGGTGGCCACAGACGGCGCGATGCTCATTGCCGCACGTGCGCTTCAGGGTGTTGCTGCCGCAATCATCTTTCCAACGTCAATCGCAATTCTTACGACGGCATTCAGGCCGGAGGAGCGCGGCGTTGCCTTCGGCTATCAGACAACGGTCGGCGCAATATTCATGGCGTCCGGTCCGCTGATCGGCGGCTTTCTTACGGAAGTCGTCTCCTGGCGAATGATCTTCTGGATCGGCATTCCGTTCGTTTTCGCAATCGGCATGCTGCTCTGGCTCGTCTGGTCACCGGACTATGAGGCGAAACGAAACGGGAAGTCCCTCGTCTCGGCCGGCCTCGACAAATCCGGACCCGTATTTCTGATCCTTGCCCTGCTGGCGCTTGTCACGAGTGTCATGCAGGGACCTGACTGGGGCTGGTTGTCTCCGCTGACGGTCAGCCTGTTTCTGTTCGGATGTGCACTGGTGACGCTCTTCCGACATTGGGAGCTGACCCACCCGGCACCGATCCTGGATCTGAGCCTCCTCAAGATCCCGGATTTCAGGGGCGGTGTTGTCATCTTCGCGATCTTTCAGTTCGAAAAGATCGCACTGTTCGTGTTTGTCGCGCAGTTCCTGCAATCCACCGTCGGTACATCCCCGATCCTGTCCGGTGCCGCGGTGTCCCTGGCTATTCTGCCGACGCTCGGCACATCCATTATTATCGGGAAGCTGACGGACCGACTGGGCGCGCGCCGTGTTGTCCTCATCGGCGCCGCGGTGCATGGAGCGGCGATCCTCTTGCTGGCGCTTGCATCGATCCGGGAAAACTATCTGCTGATGCTCATTCCGCTGCTGATATGGGGCGCATCAATGCCAAGCATCGCCATTCCGGTTCGCCGCGAGCAGATGAATTCCGTTCCGCAGGAAAAGCATGGACAGGCAAGCGGCATCAATCTGACCCTGCAGATGCTGGGCGGAAGCATGGGGCTTGCAGCAATGAGCGCGCTTCACGCGGAAACCCAGAGCTACGCCATATTGTTTGCCGTTGTCGGAATGATAACACTCCTGGTATTGCCCGTTGCGATGCGCACGATCGAACGTAGCTGACGAAACCAATTGATGGACGGGCTTCAGCTAAGTCGTGTGCTGCGACTGGTTTTCATTTCCGAACCCGAGAGCCTTTCCCGCAGTCCTGTCGGGTAAAGCTCAAGTCCCTTTGCGTCCATTTCAGCGATCGAGACCCACTTCGCGAGCCCATCGGTTTCGTCGCTCTCCTCAAATGCAAGGCTGTCCTGCCGGTAGAACCGGTTGTCCGTGAAATGGGCATGACACAAAAAAACGATTTCGTGCCCGGGCACACCATGATGTTCGTAAAGATTCTCAATCACGAAATGGGAGTCGAGCAATGTTATCTGTGCGCCAAGCTCTTCCAGAAATTCCCTTTGCAGTGCGTCACGCCAGGGTTCGCCGAATTCAACGGTCCCTCCCAGCGGCCGCATTCCTGTCGCCCGGCCAGTATCATCAAAAACATCCGACAAGAGCAGCGCATCATCCTGCCAGATCAGCGCAAGCGCCTTGACGGTAATCGTGTTCGCAGGACGCCAGATCGGCATGCGGGTCTCCAATGTCCTTCACGCAAACGAATCACATTCCATTTCGCGTAAAATTCACCGGCTTGGTGCGGCTCGCAAGCAAAATCCGCATCTGCGCATTGAAGGCCAGGCCGCCCTCTGCTATGCCGCAGCCAGGTTTCCCCCGCATGAAGAGGTTCTGTTCGCGATGATCCCGCGCTATTCCCGTCCCGACATGGTGTCCATCTGGTCTCCGGAATCGAAGTTTCGCATCTGGTTCGAGATTGAAGCCCATGCCTGCGATGCGCTGGCCGAACTCGGCGTCATTCCGAAGGAAGCCGCGGCGACGATCTGGGAAAAGGGCGGGAACGCGACATTCGACATTGACCGCATTGACGAGATCGAGCGTGAGACCAAGCACGACGTGATCGCCTTTCTGACGCATCTGGCGGAAATTGTCGGTCCGGATGCCCGTTTCGTTCATCAGGGCATGACGTCTTCCGACGTTCTGGACACCTGTTTCAACGTGCAGCTGGTCAAGGCAACCGATCTGCTGCTGGCCGACCTCGATGCCCTGCGCGACGCTTTGAAGCGCCGGGCGATGGAGCACAAGGACACGATCTGCATCGGCCGGTCCCACGGCATTCACGCCGAACCTGTCACATTCGGCCTCAAGATGGCAGAGGCCTATGCCGAATTCGACCGCTGCAAGACCCGCCTGCTCGCAGCCCGCGAAGAAGTGGCGACATGCGCGATTTCCGGTGCTGTCGGCACATTCGCCAACATCGACCCGCGCGTCGAGGAGCACGTCGCCAAGGCAATGGGCCTGACGGCTGAACCGGTCTCCACCCAGGTGATACCGCGGGACCGTCATGCCATGTATTTCGCAACGCTCGGCGTCATCGCCTCTTCCATCGAGCGCGTCGCGACGGAGGTCAGGCACCTTCAGCGCACCGAAGTGCTCGAGGCGGAAGAGTTTTTCTCCAAGGGGCAGAAAGGCTCCTCGGCGATGCCGCACAAGCGCAATCCGGTGCTGACGGAGAATCTGACCGGTCTAGCCCGCCTCGTCCGTGGTTATGCCATACCGGCCATGGAAAATGTTGCCCTCTGGCACGAGCGCGATATCTCGCATTCATCGGTGGAGCGCATGATCGGCCCGGATGCGACCGTCACGCTCGACTTCGCCCTCGCCCGGCTGACCGGTGTCATCGACAAGCTGATGGTCTATCCGGATCGCATGATCGGCAACATGGATCGCCTCGGCGGACTGGTGCATTCCCAGCGTATCCTGCTGGCCCTGACACAGGCCGGTTCCTCGCGCGAGGACGCCTACCGCCTCGTTCAGCGCAACGCGATGAAGGTCTGGGACAGCTACCAGGTCGCGGGCGCGGCCTCGGTCGATTTCCTGACCGAACTCCTGAACGACGACGACGTGCGCAATTACCTGTCCGAAGACGAAATCCGCGACCGCTTCGATCTTGGCTACCACACCAAGAATGTCGACGTGATCTTCAAGCGCGTCTTCGGCGAAAGCTGAGACACGTTTTCGGCCGGCTGCTCTTCCTTTGCCGTCCCGGACTTGATCCGAGACCTTTAACGGTGTTTGAAAAGGGGCCCCGGTTCATGACCGGGGCGGCATTGTGAAAACGACCTGAGTATTGATGTCCCTTCGCCGGAGCTGTTCATGAAAATTGCAGTCATTTCCGACATTCACGGCAATCTGCTTGCGCTGGAAGCCGTCCTTGAGGATCTGAAACACGAGAGTCCGGACGTCATAGTCAATCTGGGTGACTGCGTTTCCGGCCCGCTCTGGCCCGATGAGACGGCAACGATCCTGCGCGAGACGGACTGGCCGACTGTGCGCGGCAACCACGACCGGTTTCTCATCGAGGACCCAGTCGAGAAAATGGGGCCGACCGACGTCTTTGCGGCCGAACGCCTGAGCGCTGAGAATCTGGATTGGCTGAAAACCACCAGGGCAACAATCCGCCTGAGCGACGATGTGTTCCTCTGTCACGGCACACCCGACGACGATAACAGGTACCTCACCGAGAAGGTGGAAGGCCCCAAGGGTCATCTGCCGGACGAAGAGACGCTGCTTGCGGAGGTAAGATCCGAAGCGGCACCCGTCATTTGTTGCGGTCACACCCACATTCCCCGGGTGATCCATCTGAGCGCAACCGGCCAGACGATCCTGAACCCGGGCAGTGTCGGTCTTCCCTCCTATGAGGATGATCATCCGCACAAGCACAAGATGGAGGTCGGCAGTCCCCATGCGCGCTACGCTGTCATGACAAAGACGGGCAAGGCCTGGAATTTTCAGGAACGGATCCTCAGCTATGACTGGAACGCGGCCAGTCTTGAAGCGGAGAAGAACGGCCGTCCAGGCTGGGCACGCGCGCTGAAACACGGCTTCTACGGCCCGCTCTCCTGACAGGAACGAACACCGGAACCAGGCGATGAAAATATCAGAGACGGACATCCTGCTCATTCCAGGCTATGGCAAGACCCTGCCAGGCCACTGGATCCTGCGCTGGCGCGACAAGATGGCGACGGCCCGTGTCGTCAAGCAGGCCGAACTCCATGCCCCTGCGAAGAAGGACTGGCTCGACACGCTGGTGCGTGAGGTCGAAGCAGCGGAACGCCCGGTTGTTCTGGTGGCCCACTCGCTCGGCTGCATTCTGGTGGCTCACGGTGCCCACGTCCTCAAGGACAAGGTCAGGGGTGCCTATCTTGTGGCACCGTCTGACTGGGACCGGGACGGTCTGGTCGCGGAGTTTGACGGCGGAGACTTTAGGCCGATCCCGCGCGATCCCCTGCCCTTTCCGACGCATCTCGTCGCCAGCCGGAATGATCCCTATTGCGGCTATGACCGGGCTGAAGATCTTGCCAAGGCGTGGGGCGCGACGTTTCAGGATGCCGGTGAAGCTGGACATATCAATGTCGAAAGCGGCCACGGCCCCTGGCCGGAAGGCATGATGTCTTTCGCCCACTTCATGAAACGGCTCGGCTGAACAGGGCTATTCCGGCTGGCGTGAACGACGCACTCCGATCAGTAGCTGGCACCGGTTTTCCCGGCCAGCCTGTCTTTCAGCCAGCTGACCTCCCCGAGAGCTCCGCGTGCCGCTCCGTCGACGAAGAGCGTGTCGATGCCGTGGGAAATCAGCTGGTAGCCCATTGAAACGGCCTCTTCGACTTTTTCCCCGCTCAGGCAGAAGATCCCGGCAAGCTTGCCGGCGGCACGCGCCTTTTCTGCGATTTTCGCACACGCCTCTGCCGTCGCCGCTCCATTCGGGTCAAGCGCTGCACCGTTCGAAAGCGACAGGGAAAGGTCGCTGGGACCGACGAAAATGCCATCCAGTTCCGGAACCGACAGGATATCGTCCAGGGCGTCGATTGCTTCCTGTGTCTCGACCATGGCAAGCCCGATCGTCTGGGAATTCGACGTCTTCAGATACTCTTCGTTGGATTGGCCCGTGAGCATCACTGCGCGCCTGGGCGACCAGCTTCGGTCACCGAGTGGCGGGTACTTCAGCGAACGTGCAAACTCTTCCGCATCTGTCTTGGAGTTGATCATCGGGGCAATGATGCATTCCGCGCCCATGTCGATCAGCCGTCCGGCAAGCGCGTTGTCACCGACCGGAATGCGCGCGATCCGATGGGCACCGCCGAGCGCGATATGCGTGAAGGCGTCCACCGTGGCATCGAAGTCGTACATACCGTGCTGCATGTCGATCGTCACGGCGTCGTATCCTGCACGCGCAAGAATCTCCGGGATCATGGCAGAGCGCAGGAAACACCAGCTGGTCACGACCGGTTTTCCGGAACGCATTTTGTCGGCAAGAAACATGTTGTCGGTCACGGCTCAACTCCCATTTGTTGCCGCGATCAAAACGCGCACAGGCCCCGGCCGCAAGCCCAGTCCGGGACAAAAACGTCCAAAACCCAATTCCCCGCACGCCGCCGTTGCCCTGCGCTGATTTGGAAGAGCGGAAATTCTCAAGGTTTCCGGTGAACATATCCGTCGCGGGACCGAGCTGAGAAATGAAGATCGCGGGCGCAATTCCCTTGACCGAGGCTATGAGACTCACTACGTTACGTAACGTTATTAATAAATTTTTTATTTAGAAAAATGTTCAACTCTGTAGCAATACTCGCGCTGATTTCGGCGTTTTTTTACAGCATTGCAATGGTCGCAATGAAGTCCCTGGCGGATTTTCCAAGCATCGGTCTCGCACTGATAATCGGAGCCGCGCTTCTCACGGCGGGCGTATTTGAAGTGTTCGCCCTAAGGCAGGAAAGACTTGGCCTGATCTATATCGGTATCCTCGGTGCCGAGGTCATTTTCATCGGGGCAATGACCCACTTGCATTTCGGTGAAAGTTACTCGGCGCGCGAACTCACCGGCATGGGAATTGTCCTTGTGGGAACCGCCATCGCCTGGACCTGAGTTTCGGGTTCACGACCAATTGCGCCCGAACCGGCAAATCGACCGGAGCGCCCGGAAGGGCCGCGTCCGCAAGGCGCTGGCGCGTGCCTGCCTCCTGCGGCCGAATCGCAGGCTTTGGTCGTTGCGTTTCCGGATGCTGAAGTGGGATGTAGGGCAAGACAACAAAAACGCCCGCCGTTTCCGGCGGGCGTTTCACGTTGAAGCACCGGTCTTGTACGTCCGGCTCAGCCTTCGTTCTGAAGCTGGTCAATGGCCGTGGACATCAGTTCGTCCATGTTGCGGCGAATCTGGTGGTCGGACTGGTCGATGTTGTTGGCATCGAAGTCCTCGCGGATTTTGCGGAAAACGTCCTCGTCGCCCGGCTCTTCGAAGTCGGCGCGAACGACTTCCTTGGCGTATTCCTCGGCCTTTTCGCCTTCATAGCCCAGCAGTCCGGCGGCCCAGATGCCCAAAAGCTTGTTGCGGCGCGCGGTCGCTTTGAACCGCAGCTCCTCGTCATGCGCGAATTTGTTTTCAAATCCCTGTTCGCGCTTGTCGAAAGTGCTCATACTCTTCGTCTCCTGAACTGCGTTCATGCACTGCACCCCATATGGGGTTTGTCTGGCCTCTTGCATATCCCCGCAAGGCCATCAAATCAACGCGATAGATACGCGCATGCGCCAAAAGCAGTACAAAGCCGCGATTTCCGGTGCACGTGAGCGGATCGGAAAACATAAGATTGTACTTTTGTCGCGCTTCGGGTAAGTTCCGCGCCGCAAACGAGGGATTGCCGCCTTGCTGTTAGATGCCGGTTGACCGGGACAGGTCCCGCAGGAACAGTCACCAGGCGTGCAATACCCGTCCCAAGGTTTCACAAAAACGGTATAGCCCATGAACCGCCGTCGGCGCATATACGAAGGTAAAGGCAAGATTCTCTACGAAGGTCCGGAACCGGGAACACTGGTCCAGCACTTCAAGGACGATGCGACCGCCTTCAATAACAAGAAACACGAGATTGTTGACGGCAAAGGCGTTCTCAACAACCGCATTTCCGAGTTCATCTTCAATCATCTGAACGCGATCGGCATCCCGACTCACTTCATCCGCCGCATGAACATGCGCGAGCAGCTGATCCGAGAAGTCGAGATCATCCCGCTGGAAGTGGTCGTGCGCAACGTCGCCGCCGGATCCATCGCCAAGCGCCTCGGACTGGAAGAAGGCACGCAGCTGCCCCGCTCCATCATCGAGTTCTACTACAAGAACGACGAACTCGACGATCCGATGGTCGCCGAGGAGCATATCACCGCTTTTGGCTGGGCTACCCCGCAGGAACTGGACGACATGATGGCCCTTGCCATCCGCGTCAACGATTTCCTGTCCGGCCTGTTCCTGGGTGTCGGCATCCGCCTCGTTGACTTCAAGATCGAATGCGGCCGCCTGTTCGAAGGCGACATGATGCGCATTGTCGTTGCCGACGAGATCTCTCCCGACAGCTGCCGTCTGTGGGACATCGAGACCAACGACAAGATGGACAAGGACCGCTTCCGCCGCGATCTCGGTGGCATGCTGGAGGCCTACCAGGAAGTCGCCAAGCGCCTCGGCATAATGATCGCCGTGGAGCGCCCCGCGAATTCGGGCCCCACGCTGGTCCAGTAATCGTTCAAACCCCCGCGATCCCGAAGATTGGCGGGGGTTTTTCGTTTCCCGTCCCTTCTTCTCTTCCAGAACCCGGCAAGCTGGTGTAAGGAGCCTCGCAGGCAGGCAGCCAGACTTTATGGAGACCAGGACACATGAAAGCACGCGTGATTGTCACCTTGAAAAACGGCGTTCTCGATCCTCAGGGGAAAGCCATTGAGGGCGCGCTCGGTGGTCTCGGTTTCGGCGATGTCGGATCGGTCCGCCAGGGCAAAGTGTTCGATGTTGAACTCACGGGATCCAACAAGGATGCCGCAAGGAACGAACTGGAGCAGATGTGCGAAAAGCTGCTCGCCAACACCGTCATTGAAAACTATGCGATCGAAATCGCCTGAGGACAATCGCGGACCATGGATGAAGACACCCGCAAAGACGTGACGTTCATGGCGCTCAAAGCGGCGACTTTCATCCTGTTGCCAGCAATAGCGGCGCTCATTGCCGTTGTTGTCCTGCTCTAGAATTACGGGATAGCAAAATGAAAACAGCCGTCATCGTGTTCCCAGGTTCCAACCGTGACCGTGACATGTTCCATGCGCTTGAGCTGATTACCGGCTCGCGGCCACAGAGCGTGTGGCATACGGAGAGCACCCTGCCCGATGTGGACCTCGTTGTTGTTCCGGGCGGATTTTCCTACGGCGACTATCTGCGTTCCGGTGCCATTGCCGCGCGTTCGCCGATCCTGAAGGATCTGGTCTCAAAGGCCGACAGCGGCGTTTCCGTTCTGGGTGTCTGCAATGGCTTTCAGATCCTGACAGAAGCGGGTCTTCTGCCCGGTGCACTCATGCGCAATGCCGGACTGACCTTCGTCTGCAAGGAAGTGAAGATGGTGACGGAGAACACCGCCACCCGGTTTTCTTCGAAATTCACAAAGGGCCAGGTCTGGCGCTGCCCCGTTGCCCATCACGACGGCAATTACTTTGCAGACGAAACCACGCTCGCCGGCATCGAGGATAACGGCCAGGTCGTGTTCCGCTATGCAGACGGCACAAACCCGAACGGCTCCCTCAACGACATTGCCGGCATCACCAATGCCAAGGGCAACGTTCTCGGTATGATGCCGCACCCGGAAAACCTCGTTGAACCGCTGAATGGCGGCCTCGACGGCCGGCTTCTGTTCGAGAGCCTGCTTGACAAGGCAGCTTAAGGGTTCCGGAAGTCGCCCAAAGCTGTCCGGTTCTCACAGAATGGGGCCCGACGGGCGCTTGCAAGCCGACAGCCTTGTCATCCCTGCTGGAGCGAAGCGGAAGGCAAGGAACCAGTAACCCCTAGCTTCTCCTCCTTCTTCTCACACGCAGCACGCGGCAAACCGGGACGACAAGCTTGAGATTAAATCCAAATCCCGAGTTGACGTTAAACGGAAGATTGCCGCGTTTTCCATGACATAAGTTCGACAGCACGTTCTAAACCGGACACCGATGGGAGAATCCCATGAAGGAACTCAAGCTCGACAAGGACGTCAGGGCGCGCCTGACCGCCCAGATCCAGAGATATCTCGATGATGAGCTGGACCTGGAAATCGGCAACATGGATGCGGAGTTCCTGATCGATTTCCTGAGCGGCTCCCTTGGCGCTCATTTCTACAATCTCGGCCTGAAGGACGCACAGGCGCTCTTTTCGCGCAAGGCTGACGATGTGACCGACGAGATCTACGCAATGGAGCGCAAGGTCGAGGACCGCAAATAGGCTGCGCGCTTGCCGCTCAGCCGCAGTCACAAATGCCCCCGTCAAGCAGCCTGGTTGCGTTTCTGCTTGGGCGGATAACCGAAACGCCGCGAGAAGGCCCGTGAAAAGGCAGCGGGACTGGAAAACCCGCACAGCGTCGCAACCGACTTGACCTGCCGGCCCGACTCCAGCTCCGCACGGGCGATGTCGAGCCGCCAATTGGACAGGTACCCCATCGGTGTTGCGCCGACGAGTTCCTTGAACGTGACCGCAAACTGCGTGCGTGACATGCCGGCCGTTTCGGCCAGACGCTCCAGTGTCCACGATTCTTGGGGTGCCTCGTGGATGGCGACAAGCGCAGCGGCGATCCTTGGATGCGCAAGTCCGTTCAGGAGCCCGGTGTCGGCCTTGCCCTCTTCCATGGCGTGCCGCAGCAACCGGATCACCACGACCTCGCACAGGCGCTGGAACGCCGCCTGCCCTCCACATCTGGGCGTGGTTGCCTCTTCAATGAGGGGCGTCACGACGGCCGTGAGGTAAGGCTCCTCGGAAAGCGGCACGGAGATGCAGGCAGGCAACGCGTTGATCAACTGTTTGCCTATCCCCGAAATGGAAATATGCGCGGCGACCAGGGGCGTCTCCCCGTCCGAGGGCGCGATATCCGGATAGACCTTTTCCTCTTCTTCCATCGAGGGACAGAAGACCAGCCGGTTGGCGCCGTCCGGATCGGTGTAGATCACGAGATTGGCGAAGCCATTGCCCGGCTGATCGGTAAGCGCATTTTCAACATGAACCCTCAGACGATCTATCAGCGATGACAGCCGATCGAGCTTTCCGCTGAACGAAGTGCGATAGGCAACCGGCAAATTCGTACTCCTGATCATCTTTTTAGGATGTTTATTCTCGTTGCGTTCGCTATTTTAACCGCATCACAAGGCAAAAGTGAAGCCTTGCCACCAAAGTCATGAGGAAAAAATGCTAATTCCACGTCAACAGGTCCCCACCCTGACGGTAGAAACACTTGGCTCGGGCACTTTCGATCTTGCAGGTGACGGAGCCGACTTTGCAACACTGGTCGTGTTTTACCGCGGCCTCCACTGCCCGATCTGCGCCACGTATCTGAAAGAACTTGGCCGCCTGACCCCGGACTTCGCGGAAAAGGGCGTCAAGACCATCGCGATTTCGTCCGATGAAAAAGACAGGGCGCAGCAGATGGCCGACAAGGTCGGACACCAAGCCCTTCGCTTCGGCTACGGACTGCCCCTGACCGTGGCAAGGGAATGGGGTCTTTACGTCTCCACCAGCCGCGGAACCACGTCGATCGGGATCGAGGAACCGGCGCTGTTCTCCGAACCCGGCGTCTTCCTCATGAAAGGCGACGGAAGCCTCTACTTCGCATCCGTCCAGACGATGCCGTTCGTGCGCCCGCATTTCCAGGAGATGATCGGTGCGCTCGATTTCGTGCAGAAGAACGACTACCCGGCCCGCGGCGAATATACCGGCGCGGTCTGAGTGTCGTGCTTCCGGGCCGGGATCCCACTCCCGGCCTGGGGCAATCTCCTTTCCAGTTGACCACCGGACAGGGCTATACTCTGCGCGACCCTGATCAAGGTTCACGAAGTATAAAGTCGCATAGTTTTCCCGGTGCTTGCGAAACTCGGCGCGGAGTTTTTGCCTCACGTCTCTTTTCAAAAATCTCAAATTCTCTTCGAAGATTCTTGCGCTTAGAGCTTCACTTTCACAGACATTAGTTAGAAACAAGGCTTCCTGATTTCAATTTTATAATAACTTTAAGTATTGACGAAAAAACACTTTTACGCGAGTTTTCTCAAGACACCCGCAAAAGGAGAATAGAGTCAATGGGAATTAGCATCTGGTAGATAGTTATTGTTCTTCTAACGCTTTTGCCCTTCGTTTTCACGATCTACTACCTTGGCCGCATTCTTAGTAGAACCGGCATTTCTCCGTTTTGGATGATTCTCTTGCTCGTTCCGGTCATACAGATTTTCGTGTTTCCGGTCCTTCTTCGAAGCGTCAATAACCGACTCTCGAAATTGATGGTAAGTCCGTCGGCATTTGACTGATGTGCGCTAACCGGGGATTGAACATTGCTTGGCAGCATGGCCTACGTCATCAAAGTGAATACTGCCGTGGCACAAATGAACATTGACCCCACGACATTGCGCAATGAGTACCGGGAGTTCGTCCAAGAGGCTGGGCATGATGCGGGCGCATCACCACAATAGACGGCGCTCTCTTTGATCAGCCAATTGCCGTTACTTTACAAAGCAAAAGCCGACTATCGCATTGTCCGTGATTGGATAAGGAAGCGGAAAATCGAGATAGAAAACAGTGAAGTGAGAAACTCTCTTTATGATTTAGGTCTCCACGAATACACTAAAACCTACTATCCGGAGCGTTGAATTTGCTCTGCCATGGATGTTTCAAATGGCATTTGCTCTTATGCTGGCCGGATCTGCGACAGGGACATTTGTTTTATGGAATGCCTCACCCTCCTTAAAGCCCCATGACCGATGAACGAGAAGCCTCAGCCATGAGCGAAATCGACCACGTCCGGGACTTTTACGATCGCACCGTAGAGGAGGAATGGCTCCGGCTTGAAAGGAACTGGCTCGAATTTGGTGTCACGAAAGCCTTCCTGAACCGTTTTCTGCCCGCAAAGGCACGCATCCTCGACAGCGGATCCGGACCGGGACGATATGCGCTTGACCTCTCTGCCGCCGGGCACAGTGTCGATCTTCGCGATCTATCGCATGAAAATATTGCGCGCGCCCGCGAAGAAGCGGGAAAGCGCGGCCTGACCCTCAACACGGCACAGACCGGCGATGCGCGCGACCTGTCTGACCTGTCTGACGCCGGTTACGACGCCGTTCTGGTACTCGGACCTCTCTACCACCTGACATCGGAAGAAGATCGCAACCGCGTCATTTCCGAGACGATCAGGGTGCTGAAACCGGGCGGCCTCGCCGCCTTCGCCTTCATTTCGAGGTTCGCTGCGGCCCATTATCAGCTGAAGACCGATCCCGCTGCGATCGCACGGCGGCGCGGCGTAATCGACGAGTTTCTAAACGAGCGGCAGCACAGGCTCACACCTGAAACAGATTTCTTCGTGGATTCACACTTTGTCGACCCATCCGAGATCGCTCTGATTTTCCGGGACACCGGTCTGGCGCAACGCGCGCTCTTCGGAGCCGAGAGCATGATGGCGCAAAGCGAATGGCGGCTTGCCGATCTGCCCGATGCCGAACGGCGGCAATGGCTCGATTTTGCGGTCTCGGTCGCAGAAACACCTGCAGCACTTTACGGCAGCGAGCATCTTGTCTTCATCGGCGAGAAATCCGGCTGAGCGCGGCGAGAAACCACCCTCGCATTGCACGGGATTAACCCTGAAGGCAATTCCCGGCAGCTTTCAGTTAAACTTTTAGTTATATTGTCATTGTTTTTCTTTACAGCCCTACCACAACCGATTACTCTACGCGAAGTTGTTTCAGATTTCCTATTAAGTCGACAAAACTCAGTAAAATTGCGTGATTCCAATGGATCTAAACGATGAAGTGATTGTTGTTTTCAAAAAGATACTTGAATCTCAAGGCATTAATACCAGAAAGCACGAATATATTATGCAGACCGATAGCCATATTGATACGAGTAAAGAGTTGACGGCTGAGCGTTTACTTCTGCGCATCATGAAACTTGAGCATACGGTACAGGAACTCAGGCAGGAAAACACCTTCAAGGACAAGGAAATCAAGCGCCTTGAAGGTCAGATGCGCGACTGGCAGCAGGTCACGTTGAAACTCCAGTCCAGGGTCGCCAAACGCGTCTGACGGAAGGCGCTTTTGCTCCCCGTTTTCCGCCCCGTTGTCCACGGGTTGGCCGGCAGCGGGATATGACGCCTTTCCGGACAACAAAGTTTGTCGTTCCCCTCCCCTTTCCGGACGCAATCTGCTACACGGCGGCAACATTGCGCGACTGCGGCTGGCCGGCCCACCGCCGGCGGCCCCAAGAAACTGGAACGACATGATCCCGAACGACATTAAGATCACGCCCGACCTGATTGCCTCCCACGGGCTTAAGCCCGATGAATATGAGCGGATCCTTGAACTGATCGGGCGCGAGCCGAGCTTCACCGAACTCGGTATTTTCTCGGCCATGTGGAACGAGCACTGCTCGTACAAGTCTTCGAAGAAATGGCTGAAAACCTTGCCCACCGAAGGTCCACGCGTTCTTCAGGGGCCTGGCGAAAACGCCGGTGTCGTTGACATCGGTGACGGTCAGACCGTCGTTTTCAAAATGGAAAGCCACAATCATCCGTCCTACATCGAACCCTACCAGGGGGCCGCAACGGGTGTCGGCGGTATCTTGCGCGACGTTTTCACGATGGGCGCACGCCCGGTTGCCGCGATGAATGCGCTTCGATTCGGTGAACCTGATCATCCGCGCACGCGCCACCTCGTATCCGGGGTCGTTTCAGGTGTTGGCGGGTATGGAAACTCCTTCGGCGTTCCGACGGTCGGCGGAGAAGTTGAATTTCACTCCCGATACAACGGCAATTGCCTCGTGAATGCCTTCGCGGCCGGCCTTGCAAAATCGGATGCAATCTTCCTGTCCAAGGCGGAAGGCGTGGGCCTTCCCGTGGTGTACCTCGGTGCGAAGACCGGCCGGGACGGAGTTGGCGGCGCGACGATGGCGTCCGCGGAATTCGACGACACGATCGAAGAAAAGCGCCCGACGGTTCAGGTCGGTGACCCCTTCACCGAAAAATGCCTCCTCGAGGCATGCCTGGAACTCATGGAAACCGGTGCCGTCATCGCCATTCAGGACATGGGCGCGGCCGGCCTCACCTGTTCCGCAGTCGAGATGGGCGCGAAGGGTGATCTCGGCATCGAGCTTGATCTCGACAAGGTGCCTGTTCGCGAAGAGCACATGAGCGCCTACGAAATGATGCTTTCCGAAAGCCAGGAACGCATGCTGATGGTCCTGCGACCGGCAATGGAACAGGAAGCGGAGGCAATCTTCCGTAAGTGGGGCCTGGATTTCGCGATCGTCGGCAAGACGACGGATACCTTGCGTTTCGTCGTCAACCATCAGGGCGACATCGTCGCCGACCTGCCGATCAAGGAACTGGGCGACGAAGCCCCGGAATATGACCGCCCCTGGGCCGAGCCGGTGAAATTGCCGGTGCTTGCCGCCGCCGAGGTTGAAGAACCGCGCGACTATGCCGAGGCGCTGACAACACTGCTGGGCGGCGCAAACGGATCTTCGCGGCGCTGGGTTTATGAGCAGTACGACACCCTGATCCAGGGCAATACGGCAGCGTCCCCCGGCGGCGATGCCGGCGTGATCCGCGTCGAGGGCACGCGCAAGGGCCTCGCATTTTCCGTGGACGTCACGCCCCGCTACTGCGAGGCGGATCCGTTCGAAGGCGGCAAACAGGCCGTTGCCGAAGTGTGGCGCAATCTGACCGCCGTCGGCTCCGAGCCACTGGCGGCCACGGACAACCTGAACTTCGGAAACCCGGAAAAGCCTGAAATCATGGGGCAGTTCGTCGGCTGCATCAAAGGGATCGGCGAAGCCTGCCGTGCACTCGATTTCCCGATCGTTTCGGGCAACGTGTCCCTCTATAACGAAACCCATGGCGAAGCGATCCTGCCGACACCCGCGATCGGTGGGGTCGGACTTCTTCCGGACGTGACTGTCCGGGCCGGCGCCTCGTTTGCCAATGAAGGTGATGCCATTCTTCTGATCGGCGGCTATGGCACCCATCTTGGAGCCACGCAGTATCTGTCCGACGTGCTGGGCCGTGAAGAAGGCGCGCCTCCCCCCGTGGATCTGGCCGCCGAGAAGCGCCGCGGTACGATTGTACGCCAGCTTATCGGGGCTGCGCGCCTGACGGGTGTGCATGATGTCTCCTCGGGCGGGCTTGGCGTCGCACTTGCGGAGATGGCCATTGCCGGCGGGATTGGCGCAACGGTCAAGATTGATGGCCCCGCGCATGCCGCGCTTTTCGGAGAGGACCAGGGCCGCTACGTCCTGACCGTTTCCCGGGACAGGCGCGATGCGGTTCTCGAAGACCTTCTGGACGCCGGAATCGATGCACTGCAAATCGGTGAAACCGGCGGCAGGGATTTGACTGTTGAGGGCATTCTCACCATATCCGTTGCAAACTTGAAAAAAGCACACGAAGATTGGTTCCCGGACTATATGGCAAGCGCTTAAGCGGTTCGCCTTTCAGGAACTTGACATGAGGACTGATGCACGATGCCGATGAACGCGAACGAGATCGAAACCCTGATCAAGGAGGCGCTGCCCGACGCTCAGGTGGAGATCCGGGATTTGGCCGGCGATGGGGATCACTACGCGGCAAATGTCGTTTCTGAGCATTTCCGTGGCAAAAGCCGCGTGCAGCAGCATCAGATGGTCTATGAGGCCCTGAAGGGCAATATGGGCGGTGCGTTGCACGCGCTCGCGCTGCAGACCAAAGCACCCGACTGAGCACATGGGGATCAGCAAATCAGGGCATATCCCGCCGGCACCCTTGAATTTGCGGCAATCCGAAACACATATGCGGACAAAGTAAGGGAAATCGAATGGTTTGGCTTCTTCTCTCGGTGCTGATCATCATGCTGGTGATGGAACTGCGCATCTGGAGAGCGGTGGCAAAACTGATCTATCGGACTGGCCGTGACCGCCTCACGCCCGCGAATCAAAAGGACTCACATCCATGAGCATCCAGGACTGGATTAAGAACGAAGTCGACACCAACGATGTGGTGCTGTTCATGAAGGGCACGCCGAACTTCCCGCAATGCGGGTTTTCCGGACAGGTCGTTCAGATCCTCGATTATGTCGGCGCCCCCTACAAGGGTATCAACGTTCTGGAAGACGATGAACTGCGTCACGGGATCAAGGAATTCACCAACTGGCCGACAATCCCGCAGCTCTACATCAAGGGCGAATTCATCGGCGGCTGCGACATCATCCGCGAAATGTTCCAGAACCAGGAACTGCAAGGCATGTTTTCCGACAAGGGAATCGAGACAACACAGCAGCCTGCCTGATCCGGATTCAATTTCAGAACAGATTTGTCGAAGGGGCGGTTTTTCCGCCCCTTTTCTGTTTCAAGGTGACGCTGGAAACACGCCCCCGGGAGAAACTCGGCGCCAGGAGTGAGACAGTCTCAATGCGCCTGCGGATAAATCACCCCCTCCTTCGTCACCCCGGGCGAACGGAGTGAGACCCGGGGCCGGGGAGCCCCGGCTTGCGGCCACGCACCCCGCAGGAACCCCAGCGCCCGCGTCTCCCCGATCCCGGATCTTCGCTGTGCTGCGTCCTGGATGACGACGAGCGAAAAGTGCCGAGGCCTCAAAACAACTCTCACCTCTCCTGCGTCACCCCTGGCGAATGTCTCAAGACGCGGGGCCGGAGAGCCGAAGTCTATCGGGTAGAGAACCAAGAAAAATTCTGTTTATCCAAAGCAAAACCGAATCAAATCAGGCCGAAATCGGGCACAGGCTCGGCAAAACAGAGCGAATCACCTAACATGAACGCTAGGTGAATGCGGATTTCAGGGTAAGTACAGGTGCGTTCCGCCATTCTCCGTCCATATCGAAAGGTCCGGCATGATGTCGACCGGGAAATGGGATCGGGGACAATGAACAAGTTTGCAATCGCAACCACCTCTACTTTCGTAATTGCTCTGGCTGGACTCGGGCTCGTCCTGTCAGACAGCCCGGCGACCGACCGCGAATTGCGGCGGGTCGACTGCCAGGCGATCACGATGTTCACGCCCGCACAGGACAAAAGTCCGGAAGACCTTTGCGCCAATTACGGTGGTGTCGCCGAAACGGGGACCGAGCCAAGCAAGTCCGGACTGGTGATTTTGGTACGAAACCAGCCGATGGGTGGATTTGCGGGCGAAAACGCAGTGCGCTGATCAGAACGGCGTGGAAGCGCTCAGTCCTCTGCTTTTGGACTCGTCTTGATCGCAAAGGATTCCAGGGGTTCCAAGACATTGTGCAGAGCAAGGCTGCCAAGCGGTTCCAGAGGAAAACCGGATTCCCTCGCAACTTCTCCCGATGCCACGATTTCCTTCCCGTTGGCCTTGCCATGCTCGCCCAGGCGCGCTGCCAGGTTCGCCGCGCTGCCGATGACCGTGAAATCCAGGCGTTCCTTTGACCCCACATTGCCGTAGGTCACGTCGCCATAAGCAATGCCGATGGCGCAGGAGAGCGGCATGCCGCCGTTTTCCTTGCATGGTTCGGCAAGGGCCTTGACGATCTCATCCGCACTGGCCGCTGCCTGGCGGCAGGCCTGTGCGTGACCGGAGCTGGCCGGGAAGATTGCCAAAACGGCATCACCGATGAACTTGAGCACCTCCCCCTCATGGCCATTGACGATATCCGTCGCCGTTTCAAAGAACTGGTTCAGCACGGCAACGTAGTCATCACGGCCGAGTTCGGTTTCGAGCCGCGTCGAGTGGCGGAGGTCGCAAAAGAGGATCGCCGCGTCGATGACATCGCCATCACCACGGCGGATCTCGCCGCCGAGAACGCGGGCACCCGTGCGTTTGCCCAGATAGGTTTCAAGCAGCGTCGTCGCATTGGAGGTCAGCGCAAACACCTCAAACAGGCGGCTGATCAGGGCGGAACATTCGAAGATGAGGCCCAGATTGGCGGTCGAGAAGCCGTTGGGGTGATCGGAGGCAAGCGTCAGCACGTTGATCCGGCCGTCGGAAAATGGCAACGGCATCGCGACGTAATCCGTCACGCCCTGCTCTTTCAGGTCTTCCATGATCGGGAAATCGAACTCGTCCGGATTGGTGTCGAGTTTCTGGCGGATCCCTCCAAGCCCATTTGCCACGTGCTGAAACGGACTGTCCCTGAAAACAGGACTTTCCAGGATCTCATAAGACGGGTAGCGGCTGGTCACCTCTTCCTCACCGCGAACCCAGATACAGTTTTGTCCGGCCACCATCGGATGCAGTGACCAGATGAGGATGCTCATGCGCCTGACGGCGATACCGTCGGCGACCAGCTTGTTGCCCAGCGCCGCCAGCAGTTCTTCTGGCGTCTTGGCGAGCCAGGCTTCGCGCAGAAGCCAGTCCACAACCGGTCCGGAAATATTGCCGGTGGGCATCTCCGCGATCGGATCTCCCGCATGCTCGATGCTCGTCGTCACGCCGGGCATGAACCCCACGCACCCATCCACCGCCTGCCCTTCCGGCAGGGCCTTGGGATAGTGCCAGGCCCCGTATTTGATCGTGTCTCCGCCCACGGTCACATGGCTATAGGATGCCGTGCCCTTGAAGGGACAGAAAGTCTTGTGCTCAGGCGCGGGTTCCAGTTCGGCAACCACATCCTCGAAAGGAAAATAGACAACCGGCGAAAGCCGCGTCTCATACATCACCCGGGCGCACTTCGATCGGGCAACAATGTGGTCACCCTGCCGGGCGATCACCTCGCCGGACAGCTGCTCGACCACGATACCGTAGTCATTCGAAGTCTGTTGAACGCGAACGGTCATTGATCATGAGATAGGTGAGCTGACGGAAACTGTCCAGACAAACATGCCACACGCACTTTCCGCCGGAACTCTAAGGACGCCTTGACCTATTTGTCTTCGAACCAGTCATTCCAGGCCGGCCAGTTGTCGATCAGGTTCGCAATCATGGCATATCCGGTCCCGTCGCAATGGATCCTGTCGCCCCGCGTCAGGCTTGCCATGTAGTCGCGATTGGCAAGCAAGGGTGTCTGCAGGTCGAAATAGGGAACGCCGAGCGTTTCCGCCAGCGTCTTGAAACGCTGGTTAAGCGCTTCCGCGTCCTTCTGAAAGAAGGACACCTCAAGCCCCTCGCTCGGATGCATGGGAGAGCAGGCTTCGTTGGCGGGCGGCAGCCCGATCCACAGCGTCGGATAGGCCTCGGACACTTCTTTCACAAAGGCTTCGGCCTCCTCGACGGAGGCATCTTCTTCGATTTGACGGCCACTCCCGGTCACATTGCCGATGTCATTCATGCCGAATTGAAGCACCACCCGGTTGTCAGATCCTTCCGGAAATCGGGCTTCACAATCACGCTGCCAGCGCGCCCGGATCTGGGACGTCGTTTCCGCCCGGATGCCGAGATCGTAGAAGGACAGCTGCATGTCGCGTGTAAACCGGCGTTCGCACAAGCGCCCGATCCACCCCAGACAGCGTTCGTCGCCGGTCCCGTTGACGTAGCTGTCACCGACGAAGCAGATACGCAGATCCCTCATGAAGTCCTCCCACGATCCAGAACGACTAACCTCGCCTGATATGCTCGCAAGGTCCAGTCTGTTTCATGAACAACACGTGTGGGACCAATCTGTTACCAATGCTCTGTGCCGGGTGCGCCCTTGGGCATGCCCCTGAGGTTCGCCGTGATCCATCCGCCGTAGAAGCTGCCCGCCTGGGCGTCGACGGGCTGGTCACCGACGTAGCACTTGTCCATCCTGTCGGCATAAAAGGCCAGGTGATGGCGGATCTCGAAAAACCTGTGTGACGGGTCGTCATAGCACCATGCTGCACGTTTGACGGTGCGGCCGGAGGCGCGAACGTCAAAGTACCGCGCAAAGCCTTTCCATTCGCAATAACTTCTGCCGGATGCCGGCAGCAACTCGCACACGACGTCATCGGGCGGAATGTAATAGGTGGGCGGATGATGCGTTTCCAGGACCCGGAACGCCCGAACGCTGTCCACGATGAGCGTATCTGCGAAGAACACGCGGATCGGCTGCGGCACAGTTTGAATGATCGGAGGACGCGGAAAGGACTGTACGTTTTCAATCGGCAGCGGCACAAATTCTTCACTCATACGAACCTCGCCAGAACGTAGGCTGCCCCGGCAATGTGGGCGAGCGTGATCACAACAGACAGGCCGTGCAGGATCTTGAACCGCGTCTTCCGGCCCTCATCCGTCGCCCTGTTGATGGCCGGCATCAGGATCTGGCGTGTCGGAAACGTTGAAAGCGCAATCGCTGCCATCACCGACGCGGAAACCAGATCGCCGGTGAGCAGCAAAAGCGCCGCAAGCGCTGAAACGCCCAGCACGAACAGGTAGAAATACGGAAAGGCACGGCGGATCGTCGGACTGGCAATATCCGGCGGCAGCGCCGTGAACACGAAAGCTGCAAAGCCGAACGCATAGAGCACCATGCCCCCGAACAGCAGCGCGGATACAAGAAGTGCAAGTGTCTCCATCAATCAGCTTCCCTCTTCCCTGCAACCCGTTCTTCTTCAAAAAGACCTGTGGCTTCACGCGCCCGAACGGCGTTGCCCGGCCCCGCAAGGCGCGGCAGCATGTAGGGCACCCGTGCACGGTATGCCTTGAACCGCGCGCCGTAGGCTGCTGCGAACCTTCGTTCCTTCAGCAAGGGAGCCAAAATGCAGTATCCGGTCAAAAGCGTTGCCAGCACCAGCTGATCCGGCGTCCATACGGGCACGGTCCAGAGCGTCAGCGCAAAAGCGAGATAGATCGGCTGGCGCATCAGCCGGAACAGCCCTTCGTCCGGCATGTCGGGAAAGACGGGTCTGACCTTCGCCATGAGTGACATCCAGCCAAGAGCACCGGACTGCACCTCTGCTCCGGCGTCGAAACTCGCCTTGATCAAGAGCAGCCAGGCGGCGCCATAGGTGGCGCAGAGAACCCAGAAAGCGGTCCCTTCTGCCTGCCACCAGATGATGCCGGACGGGGTCCAGAGTGCGAACAGGGCGAGCAGTTGCGCCGAGGCGATCGTGGCGTAGGTGGTTGTCGACAGGACGGCGCCGTGGGGCCCTGGCACAATCCGGGCCAGGAACCGGCGACCGGCCGCAGTCAATAGGACCGAGTGCACAAGGGGAAACTGGAGGATCAGGAACAGGTTGACGGCCGCCGCCCAGGGCCACGGAACCGTCCCAAGACCGATTTGCATACCGTGGAACATGGCGCTCATCATCGCGATCACCGCAAGCGCAAAGTCCGCGTGACAGAGTGCACCGGAGGCAAGTGCAAGAAAAATGCGTGCCCGGCCCGGCGCAGGTTTGAGCGCCCCCTGCCCGAGCCGCAAGAGACCGGCGATGCGCGGGTCATCCAGCATTCAGGTCCCCAAGCAGGTCTTCGGCGATGGCCCTGCCGCTTGTCCAGGCCGCTTCTACGCGGGCGTCAAGACACCAGTCACCGCCAAGATAGAGCGTACCGGCGTCGTTGCGGCAGTATGGCTTGCCGAGCGGTTCCTCAACACGTGCATAACGCCAGCGATGCGCGCTTGCGTGCAACGCGCTTGACGGCTCCACGCGCAAGACGCCGCAGAGGCGCAGCAGCAATTCCTGCGCAACATCCTCCGGTTCGCGCTCCAGGTTCTTCTCGCTCCAGTCGGCACTGGCCTGAACAACCCAGCTGTTGGTATCGGGCCGCTCCGGTTTGGAACTGTTGAGCGCGATCCAGGCAAGGTAGCTGTCAGGTGCCGAACGGCTTGTGAAGGGAATCTCGTGCTGATCCGGAAAGGCTGCCATCAGCGTCCAGCATGGCGACATGCGAACCCCGGAAATCGCTCGTGCCAGAGGATGCTCCTTGCCGATCAGGTCAACCGTCTGCGGTTGCGGCGCGGTGATTACGAGCCGGTCGAACTCGAAAGTGCTGCCTGCCGTCGCAGCTTGCCAGCCGCTCTCCGTGGCCTGCAAGACATCCACGCGCGTGTTGCGCCGGATATCGAGACCTTCGGCGAGCGACTTGGCAATCGCATTCATCGAAGGTGTTCCGACAATCACCTCTCGATCAGCGCCTGCCCAGACACCGGCGGTCCCTTTGCTGCTCAGACATTCAACAGCCTCCCGAAACCCGACGCTTCTTGCTGTGATAAACTGCGCGCCGTGGTCGAACTGGAAACCGGCCTCGGTCCGGCGCGTTGCGAGCCGCCCGCCGACACCGCGCCCCTTTTCAAGAAGCAGAGGTGTGTAACCGTGATCCTGCAGCGTGCGCGCGCAAAAGATCCCGGCGACGCCCGCGCCGATAATCCCGATCGCGTTTCTTTCCATCAGCGCACCGCCCGCGCGAACTTCAGCGCGCCGTTGCGGCGCACGAACGCGAAACACTTGGATTCATCAGCGCACGCGCGCGATCCTGGAAACGTCATGCCAATACCAACCAAAGCAATTGCTCACGTTGGTATTACGTCCCGATCCGCGGATTGGATGGCGTCAATCGGACGCAGAACCTGAGGCAGCCAACACGGAACCTTCCGATTGACCTCAGCCGGTGATCGCCTTCAGTTCCAGAAAGTCCTCGAGGCCGAATTCGCCGTACTCGCGGCCGTTGCCGGATTGCTTGTAGCCGCCGAACGGAACATCCCAGTCCGGGCTTCCGCCATTGATATAGACGCTGCCCGCCCTGAGCTTGCGGGACACGCGTCTGGCCCGTTCGGGATCACCGGTCTGAACATAGGCTGCAAGGCCGTAGGGCGTGTCATTGGCCATCTGAACGGCATCATCTTCCGTTTCAAACGGGATCATCACGAGAACCGGTCCAAAGATCTCGTTGCGGGCAATCGACATCTGGTTGGTGACACCGGCAAACACCGTCGGCTTGACGAAGTACCCCGTCTCATGACCTTCGGGTTTGCCCGGACCGCCCGCGACGAGTCTCGCACCGTCTGCGACCCCGCGTTCGATATGCCCCTGGATGCGTTCATATTGAAGCTCGCTGATCACCGGCCCGATATGACTGCCGGGCATGGCCGGATCGCCGACAGTGGTTTCCGGCGCGATTTTGCCGGCAAGCGCGACAACCTGCTCGTAAACGCTGTTTTCGACGAGCAATCGCGTCGGGGCATCACAGGACTGACCGGTGTTGGAAAAGCAGCTTTCGAGCGAAAAGCGCACCGCTGTCTCCAGATCCGCATCGGAGAAGATGAGGTTCGGAGATTTTCCGCCAAGTTCCAGGGCAACGCGCTTGACGGTCGGCGCTGCGCTCTGCGTCACCGCAACGCCGGCCCGGGTCGACCCGGTAAAGGACATCATGTCGATCTCCGGATGCCCGGACATCGCCGCACCGACCCCGGGTCCATCCCCGTTGACGAGATTGAACACACCGGCCGGACAGCCGGCCTCATCCAAGATCTCGGCGAACAGCAATCCGGACAGCGGCGCAATTTCGCTCGGCTTCAGAACCATCGTGCAGCCCGCGGCCAAAGCCGGAGCGACCTTGGCGGCTATCTGGTTGATCGGCCAGTTCCACGGGGTGATGAGACCGCAGACACCGATCGGTTCGTGCCGGAGCACACTGCCGCCACGCGGGCTCGGACGCTCGAACCGGTGTGACTTCAGCGCCTCAAGGGTCGCTTGCAGATGCCCGGTACCTGCCGGGGTCTGCTGCTCACGCACAAAGTCGGCCGGCGCCCCCATTTCCAGCCGGATCGCCTCGTCCACTTCCGCCGACCTGCGCTCATAGATTTCGATGATCTTTTGCAACAGCGCAGCGCGTTCGTCGACGCTGGTCTCGGACCAGGAGACGAAGGCCCGTCTTGCCGCCGCGACGGCGCGATCGACATCTTCAGCAGATCCCAGGGATATGACGGCGACAGGTTTTTCAGTTGCCGGATTGACCACCTCAAGGTCCCGCGCCTTCGACGGATCAACCCAACTGCCGTCTATGTAGAACTGCCTCTTTTCAATCATCAGCCTGCCGCTTTCCGCAAAATCTTTTCGGTCCCGGTGCCGCGATGCGGCACGACCTCATATCCGGCTTCTTCCGGCTCGTCGTCAAGCATTTCCGCAGGAAAACCGGATGCGGTAATGTCCAGTCCCGTCGCGTCCTCAAGCCGTCGTATGATGTTGGGTGACAGTTCCCTTGGTCCGTAGCGTCCGATGGCATCGGCAAACAGCCGGTTGAGCATTGGCGAAAGCTCAAGCGGAACGTCGTGCGCATCGGCAATCGCCTGGAACAGGCCGATATCCTTGGCCACCAGATCCATCGTGAAGGAAATGTCACGGGACCCGTTCAGAATCACCTGGCTTTCGGTCTCGTGGACAAAGGAATTACCCGAAGAAATGCGGATCGCCTCGTAGGACGTGTTCAGGTCCATCCCGGCCGCCTTGCACGTGACCAGCGCCTCGGCAAGCGAGACCAGGTTCGCGGTGGCAAGGTAATTGGTCACCACCTTCAAAATGGAAGCGGTCCCGATGCCGCCCGTATGAAGAACACGCCGTCCCAGCACCGTCAGAAGCGGCAGGACCTTTTCAAACGTTTCGCGGGTACAGCCGGCAAAGATGGAGATGTTTCCCGTCGCGGCCCTGTGGCACCCGCCGGAAACCGGACATTCGATGGCCTCCCCGCCCCTTGCGATCACAAGATCGGCCAGCCGGCGGGTTTCGTCAGCGTCGGTGGTCGACATTTCAGCCCAGACCGTTCCGGGTCCGATCCCTTCGAGGATCCCCTCCGGCCCTTCAACCACGGTTGAACAGGCCGCCGGGCTCGGCAGGCAGGTGATGACGATGTCGCAGGTTTCAGCCAACTGCTTCGGACTTTCGCCCCGTTCTGCGCCCGAAGCCACGAACTGCTCCACAAGGTCGCCGTCCAGATCCAGAACCGTGAGGTCGTGGCCGTTCCGCAGAACGCTACCCGCAAGTTTTCCGCCGACATTTCCAAGACCGATGAAGCCGATTTGCATGTTCTGACCCTTGCCGTGTTGAAGTGCATTCAACGCGCAGGATGCGCCGCGCCAAAAGAAAAGAGAAACGATATAATCATTGGACATTCCCTTAAAATTTTTATCAAATAACCTGATGCAAGCCCTCCCGAACCTGCTCTGGCTCCGAAGTTTCGAAGCAGCCAGCCGTCTTCGCAGTTTCACTGCTGCCGGGAACGAACTCGGATTGACGCAGGCTGCGATCAGCACACACATAAGCGCGCTCGAAACCCAGCTTGGGCATCAGTTGCTTGAACGCACGACACGCAAGATCGGGCTGACGGCAAGCGGCAGGGCGTATTTGCCCGCGGTTCGCAAAGCTCTCCAGGAGTTGGCCGTCTCGACCGAAGGCTTGTTCGGCAACCGGACGGCCGGTTCCGTGACGATCCGCGCCCCCATTTCCGAAGGCGTGCTTCTGATCGCACCTGCACTGCCGGCCTTTCATGAACTGCACCCGGACATCGAGATCCGGCTTCTTTCGGCGATCTGGGCGAACACCGTGCTTGAGACTGGCGTCGATATCGAAATCCGTCTTGGCGACGGGAACTGGCCCGGCACACGTGCAGAACCATTGGGAAACGAATTCATCGTGCCCGTTTGCCACCCGGAGTTGATAAACAGAATTAAAAAACCGTCTGATCTTATTGATGTAGAGTGCATTCACACGCTTGGCTTTGATGACCACTGGTCCCGCTACTTTGACGCCATCAGCCTTGAATCACCCCTGGATCCATCAAGGATCACCGTCGATACGTCGCTGGCTGCAGTGGAGCTTGCGGTCGCGCAAAGCGGTGTCGCTCTGCTGCTGGAACGCGTTGCCATGAACCTTGTCGCGAGCGGGCGCCTCGCGGTTCCGTTCAAGACAAAGATCCCGTCTGTCCAAACGCACTACCTGCTGCATCGTGACGCCGGTCAGCCCCGGAAACCGGCCGCCCGCACCGTCGAGAATTGGCTGCGCAGGCTGTTTGCCGGTACCGGTTAGACCTTGAGATCAGAACGTGGCTGCGATTACTCGGCAGCGAACAGCTTTGCCGTCATCGCAAGGCTGGCGCCGCAGGGTTCTTCCGCCTCCCCGCCATCGTCGCCGGCTGCACGATCCGACGGACGCAGACCGACGAAGTCGTAAAGCGCGCGATCGAGCAAATGCGACGGGCGGGTATGACCGAGCGCCCGGGCCATCACGCCGAGGCGGCCCGGAGACGCCTTCTCCCAGCCCTGCAGCATCCGCTTGACTTCCTCGCGCTGCAGCCCGTCTTGGGAACCGCACAGGTTGCACGGGATGATCGGAAACTGCATGCCCGATGCGAATTTGGCGATGTCACGCTCCGACGAATAGGCGAGCGGACGCAGCACGAGCAGGTCGCCTTCATCGTTGACGAGTTTCGGCGGCATCGAAGCCAGTCGGCCGCCGTGGAAGAGGTTCATGAAGAAGGTTTCGAGAATGTCTTCCCGGTGATGACCGAGTACGATTGCTTCACAGCCCTGCTCACGCGCAATGCGGTAGAGAATTCCGCGGCGCAGACGCGAGCACAGCGAACAATAGGTCCGGTGTTCGGGGATCTTGTCGGTCACGATTGAATAGGTATCCTCGCGCACGATGATGTGCTCGATCCCGTTGTCCTCGAAGAACTTCGGCAGAATATCGGTCGGAAACCCCGGCTGCGCCTGATCCAGATTGCAGGCGACCAGATCCACCGGCAGCAATCCGCGCCAGTTGAGTTCGATCAGCACCGCCAGCAGCGTGTAGCTGTCCTTGCCCCCGGAAAGGCAGACCAGCCACTTCGGCCTCTTCAGCTGCGAGGCATCCTTCGGCAACATGCCGAAATCATCCATTGCCTCGCGTGCCTGGCGCAACAGCCGTTTGCGCAGCTTCTTGAACTCGACGCTGGATGGCGTGTTCCGCAGCAGCGCCGGGACATCCGTTGTGTTGTTCTCGGCTATGTCATTCATCTTCGAAGGCCCAGGCTGCAAGACGTGTCAGGTGTCGCGCTGATGTAGCCGAACAGGCCGGACTTGAAAAGACCCGCAGATCTGCACGGAGCCCCGTAAGCCTGGTTTGGCGCTGCAATGAAAAGTCGGCGAGAACCATTTTGTAGGTCAGGTCAGGTCAGGTCAGGTCAGGTCATGGCTCGACCCACTGCTGTCCGGTTCGGGAAATGCAATTTGATGTTTGCCGTTGGATAAATGATGGAATTCGGCCCAATGCCAAGCCGAGACACCGTTTTTCCCGGATTTGTCATCCCGGTTTGCCGAGAGAGCGGCAAGACCGGGAACCAGTAACCTCTTGTTTCTCAGGCTACTTCTAACCTTGAGTTACAGGGCGCAGTAGATCCCGGTCTTGCTGCTTACACAACAATCCGGTCCGACAGGGGAACGGCGCTACCTTGCACAAGACGGCCAAGGCAGCGCCGCCCATCGTGTCAGACCGCGCGGTAGCGCTGCGCAACGCTGTCGAAGACGAAGCGCGTATCAACGCCCCTGATTTCGGCGATCAGGTCGAAATTGTCGCTTCCGGTGGATGAATATCCTTCGTCCACGAAGATGCGGCCGAGACCGTCCGCAGCGATACTGCCCCACCAGCGATACCGGGACCCGCCAACGGGACCCGCGATTTCAACCGCCTGCCCGGCGAGGGACGAGACGCGGAACAGGATCGCCATTTTCAAGAGGATGCCGTCCGCATCCGCCCGAAGCGGCTGTGCCGAGACAAGTGCCTGCTGAAGCACGAATGTCGAGTGAGCAGCCACCAGCTGCGGGCTGATATCAATCATGGCCCGGACTTCCAGCGGCCGCCACCGTTCGACCTCTCGGCGGAAGGCGACGGAACGACGGTTGCCGCCCACACCGAAAAGCGCGCCTGCAAGCGCCGGAATGTCCGGCCGGTTGCCGATTCGCTGGGTTGCCGGACGGCCGGGCGCATCCTGCTGCGGACTGCCGGTTGTGCGCAGCGCATTTCTGAGCTCATCCGGCGTGAACACCGGTCTGCTTCTGGCCCGTGCCATGCCCTGCACGCAGGCCAGCGCGCCGGTGACGATCGGAGATGCACTGGATGTTCCGGAGAACGTGTCGGTGTACCAGAGGTCTTCGTCGGTGCCGCCCTGCAGATCACCGTAGCCACAGGTCGTGACCTCACGCCCCCAACCCTGAGCATCCACCAGTGCACCGTAGTTGGAAAACCCGAGCCGGGACCTGTCAGGTCCGTGATTGCGGCCATGTGTGCCGGGAGGCGGTGCGCCCGCACCGACGACAATCGCCCCGGAATCCCGGTTGGTTCTGCGGAACGGGTTGGTCCACCCGGCAGGAAATCCGAACCCGGGTGTCTCATACAGCGCATCATCGAGGTCTTCGGCGCCGTTTCCGGCAGCCTCGACAACAATGATCCCTCGCCGTGAAGCGTTGAGAATGGCGGCGAAGTCGTCCGGCCACCATTCAACTGCGATGTATCCGCGCTGGTCCGGCCTCAGTTGAAAATTGTGCCGTGGTCCGGGCCGATGCATTTCCAGAAGCAGGATATCGCCCGCACCCAGCCTGGCGGCCGCATGATTGATTGCCCCGGCCGACCCGAGAGTGCGGTGGGAGACAGCCGTACAGATCGCTTCGGGAGAAATCCCGGTGACGCCGAACGGGTTCTCGTCACCGCCATATTCGCCCAGAACGGCAGTTCCGTGATTGCGCCAGCTCACATCGTTGAATTCCACACCGCCAACGACGCCTCCCTGACGTTCGATCAGGTCTTCGTGGCTGAAGCGCCAGGCGCCTTCGATATCGGTGATATGGATACCCGTACCGCGCCCGCCGGCCTGGTTCCACGCCCAGCGCGCATCGACACCCGCCGGTGCCGGATCCAGGTAGATCTGGCGGGCGATGAAATCGGGCGTCGCCGGTGGCGGAACATCAGGCACGGCGACCATGGCGTTCATGACGCCGGAGACATCAGGTGCCTCTTCGGGCAATTCAGCAGGCGGCTTGATGTAGACGGCTTCAAAAATATCATTGTCGAGGAGCTCTTTCTGCAGGTCTTCCAGATCCGCATCCGGCGCAGACAACTTGTAAAAACCGGAAAGGCTTTCCAGAGGTGCCATCGCGGAAGGCGCCTGGGCTGCGACAGCCGCATCAACGCGTTCTTCGGAAGGACCGAACAAGGGCGTTGCGACACAATTGTGTTTCTTGAACGCCTTTTCCGCTTTCGTGGTCTTCGATCCGCCGAGGGAGCGCAGCGTCGCTCCGGCAACGCGCAACCCAACGTCCGGTCTGGCAAGCGCGATCAACTCTGGCTGACGCCCCTGCGGTGCAGATACTTTACGTGTCTTCCTGGCCATGGCATTTCCTCCTGCATGGAAGACGAACCGGCGGGCCGTATTACGGAAGCCCGATATCGGGCTTCACATAGACGGATAAAACTCCGTCGACTTTCTTGATGCTTTCAGCAAATTCACCGGCCTGTTCGTCCAGAAAAAATGTGACGAAAAAACTGTCACCGGCCTCCGGATTGGGCGTTGCCAGATCAAAATTGGAACGCGCATTGCGCCGTTTGCCTTCCAATGCGAACTCATTCGCATCAGCCCCGGTCGGCTTTTCCCTCTGCAAATCCGAGAAAAGCAAGGCAGACATCAAAACGACGACTTCAGCCAAGGAAGCAACCCGCAATACAAGCAAGTGACAAATAAACCAAGACAGGCTATGCCTAAAAAACGCTCAATTCAACGAACAAAAACCAATAAATTAAATTCAACCTGCATAACAACCAGAAGATGACTTAAGGTAATTTATTTAATTAAGTGAATTAATTAAGACAAAAGCGCACGCCATCAAGTGAACTATAAGATTTTAACACTAACCATCTATAAAAATTGGAAAAATTATCTGATTCAACCATTTTTCTATTTTAAATTGCTGATTGAGTTGCAGCTATTCAGGCCATGGCGCGAGGGTGTACGCTTTTCGGCAGCCTGCCCTTGAAGCAAAAAAGCCGGTTCGGGCAGTGCGGCTTGGGAGGGTTTCGAAATGACCGTTACACTCGACATTCAGCAGCCACAGCCATTCGATCTTGTCGGCTCGACCATCATGATAGCGGGCAACGCCGCCGCATTCGAAGGGACACTTACCATCCGAGTGTCCGAAGGACATGATGAGTACACATCCTTCACAAATGTCGGCTCGCTTGGCCTCAGGCAGTTCCAGGCTTCGATCGACATTCCGGACACGAACACGTTCCAGCTTAACAGGCTCTTCCTGACGCTGGCTGACGACACGGGCAATGAAAACGGGCCGTCCGTCGTCATCCCCGTGCTGTTCGGACCGAAGATCCTGTCGGGCTACGGAGGCTGGCAGCCTTATACGGTCCAGTCGGGTGACACTCTCTCCCAGATCGCGCAGCAACAATACGGAAACGCAAACTTTCAGCCGATCTTCGAAGCGAACCGGCACATCCTGAGCGATCCCAACGTTATTTTCCCAGGCCAGCTCCTGAGAATACCGCGCAACGATATCTGACGCGGACCTGCACCAAGACGCGGCAATCGCGACCGGCCCATCCGGCGCGGCAGCCACACCCAAAACGAGAACCTCATGACCGATTTCGTGCAATACGGCGGCCGATTCATGATGCTTGAGTTTCCCCGCACGCTAAGCAACTGATTTGAATGCCCTTTCTTCACCCCCCCTTCCGTTTTCACGAATTCTCGAACCGCCTGCGGCTCTGCTGCGTATCAGAGGGGAATTCATGACCGGAACACAGACTACCGAAAGAGGAAGGGATCACATGAAATCCAGAGGAACGATCAACGCAGGCGCTGGATGTTTTGCCGCATTCATATTCACGGCCCTCATGACCACATCTGCCACTGCCGACATCTCTGTCCGGTTCGATGAAGGTGCACCAAAGGACAGGTTCACCTTCGAAAATGTCGGGAGCTGCCCGATCGGCGCATCGGAACTTGTCCTCGACATCTCCGGTTCGAAGGCGGGCCTGATTTTCGATACGACCGGCGCAGGTGCCGGTGTCGAGGTCTATCAGCCGCTTGAGATTGTCAGCGGCGCTCAGTCGCTCGCAGCAATTACGTCCGTCAGAGACGGCGACAGTGAGATCACACTATCCATTGCCGACCTGCAGCCGGGCGCAAAAATCGCGTTCACGATCGATGTCGATGACACGGCCGGGGGGCGCGAAATCACCGTTTCCGGGTCTGAGATCGAAGGTGCCCTGGTGACGTTCAGCAAGAAGGGAAGGTCGGCAACCGCGGCTCTTTCCTCAGGCGCAACCGCACTCGTCAAGACGGGCGCTTGCTGACGCAAGGCGTGACCTGATTCTTCCGCGGCCGTTTGCGCACCTCTTTTAAGAGCTTGTGCGCCTTACGGCTGCGGGAGACTTTGTCCGAAAAACCTGGCGGCATCGGGCGGGCACGACGAGATATCTTGTTCAATCGGCCACCCCGGTGCATCCTGACCCGGACAGGAAAAAACACACCGAACCATGCCGCTCCCGAAAATCGCCGCGCTCACTCTCAACGTATCGGACCCAGCCCGCCTCGCGGCATTTTACTGTGAGGCGCTTGGCATGAAGCGCATTGCCGGTGGCGACACCCTGGCAATTGGTTATGGCGGAGACGGCGCAAACCTGGTTTTCTTGCCAGCGAAGGGTACTGCCCCTCACCGAATAGGTCCAAATGACCGCTACTGGAAAATCGCCATTACCGTCCCCGACCTCGACTGCGCTTACCGGCAGCTGCGCGCCAGGGGGATAGAAGTCACAGCTCCGAACCAGTTCAGGGACATTGCCTACATGAGCCATCTGGCCGATCCGGAAGGCTACACGGTCGAATTGATCCAGCACACATTCGGCGGCAACGACCTGACCCGTCAGGGCGACGATGCCCTGCCGCTCGGCGGCGGGGCTCGCCTTGGCCTGATCACACTGCGTACCGGCGATCTGGAAACGGAGTTCACAACCTGCCGCGATCAGCTCGGCATGCGATACCTTTCGCGTCAGGATGTTCCGGATCTCGACTTTTGCCTGTATTTCCTTGCCTTCACGGACGAGACCCCGCCCCTGCCGGATGTCGATGCCGTCGAAAACCGCGAATGGCTCTGGCAGCGTCCCTATACGGTGCTGGAATTCCAGCACAGGAAACAAGGGCACATTGTCTGTCGCGCAGACGGACAACAGGGAGCCGCTGCCGTCCGGATTAAAAACCCGGATGGGCGACAGACCATCTTGTGCTGAACCGCTTTAGGCGAACACACTCAAAGAAAAGGCCCGCCAATGGGCGGGCCTCTCCAGAACCATATTCGGCGCTGATCAGCGCGAATAGAACTCGACAACCAGGTTCGGTTCCATCTGTACCGGGTACGGTACATCGGCGAACGCGGGAACGCGGCTATAAGTTGCGGTCATTTTGGAATGATCGGCATCGACATAGTCCGGAACGTCGCGCTCAGCGGACTGAATCGCTTCCAGAACCAGTGCGAGCTGCTTGGAACGTTCACGCACTTCAACGACATCACCCGGGCGCAGCTGGTAGCTCGGGATGTTGACGCGCTTGCCGTTGACCTTGATGTGGCCGTGGTTGATGAACTGACGGGCCGCAAAGACAGTCGGAACGAACTTGGCGCGATAGATGATCGCATCGAGACGGCGCTCGAGCAGACCGATCAGGTTTTCCGAGGTATCACCCTTCAAGCGGGACGCTTCGGCATAGACCTTGCGGAATTGTTTTTCGGAGATGTTGCCGTAGTAGCCCTTCAGCTTCTGCTTGGCGCGGAGCTGAACACCGAAGTCGGACAGTTTGCCCTTGCGGCGCTGACCGTGCTGGCCGGGGCCGTATTCACGCTTGTTGGCCGGGCTCTTCGGACGACCCCAGATGTTTTCACCCATCCGGCGGTCGAGTTTGTATTTAACGCTGTGGCGCTTTGACATCGCGGTTTCCTTTGAATTCGCGTTGTTGTTCTAAAAGGAAACGCGCCCTCCTTTATCCTTGCCCAAGACAAACGACTTAAGGCCCGGATCGACAGGGGTTCAACAAGCGGCGCCGGCTGAACACCCACGGGTGCGTAGATCCGGAAGGCGTAAAACCCGCCGGACCGCGCGGAGATACAGCGATCGTCTTCAAATGTCAACGGCAGTCGATCGTTCGCCCCAGATCCGGATGAACGATTGCCTTTCGCGGTGACGTCTGGTCGCTGAGCCGGGGCATTTCAAAGATTTCAAACAAACGCCTCCGGTCCCCTGAATCGCGGCATCACAAACAGAATTGCCGAAAGATAGCCGGTCAAAAAACCGTAAACACGCATTTTTTCCACCCCTTAAGCAGGAAAAAAAATCAATGAAAGACAATCGATATCAAACGCTTGAATTAACTTAGTTTAAGCGCGAAGCGCCGTTACGGAAAAACAATGCATACATTTAGGAAAAATTAATTGCAATTTTTCACTATGCAATCAGCCCTGCAACCATAGATATTAATATCAGTGGCAAATGAGGGCATGACATTACGAAAAGAAGGGCTCTTGCGCCCCTGGCTTGTTTCCAGGATCCAATATGCACGCCAATATCAACCCTCCGCAGGATACGGACTTGGGTATCTCAGCAACCGAATTGCAATCCGCTGAGGCCTGTTGCAACCAGGTCGACTTCCTGCTCCAGCCGGTCGCCGACATCGGAACGGGCGTTGTCTACGGTTACGATGCGCAACCGCAGATCGTCGACAGCTCCGTTGTCGAGAGTTTTGAAAGCCTGACCGAGGTCGCATTCAATGCGGGCTTTCTGCCCGAATTGAACATCCGGCTCTTCGAAAAGGTGCTCGCGAATTTCAAGAAGCTGCGGATTGCGCAAGGAACCAAACTCTTCTTCAAACTCGATGGACGGGACCTGGGACACCAACGTCGTCCCGGGGCAACATTTACGTCGTCATTTACGTCCAAGGTGACCGATGCCGGATTGCAGACCCACCAGATCTGCATCGCCTTTTCGGAGCGCCACCGCCAGGCCGTCGCCGATGGCATCGAACATGCCATAGACGATCTGCGCGACTCCGGCTTCATGATCGCCCTTGTGGAGTTCGGGCAGGCGTCCTCGGAGCTGCGCATGCTGCACGACCTTTCGCCCGATTACGTCAAGATCGACCGGTTCTTCCTTGCCAACGTCGACAGCGATCCGCGCAGAAAACTCTTCGTGACGACGGTGGCGAACCTTGCTCACGTCCTTGGCGCCCGCGTGATCGCGCAAGGCACGGAAACAGAGCGGGAATTCAAGGCATGCCGCGACATCGGCTGCGATCTTGTTCAAGGCGCGTTCGTTGCCGGTCCGATTTCAAGACCTTCCTCCGTGAAGCTGTTTTATGAGCATTTGAGACGACCGGAAGCCGGTCTGAAAAAGCGCACTGAACAGGACAGGATACGCAGCGAACTGATCCAGCTGCCGACAATCAATCTCCATGCCTCGATGGGAGAGCTTCTGGATATGGTCGTTTCCAACCAGGAGGGAAACGCGATCCCGGTTGTCGATGACAATCAGGAGCCACGCGGTTTCGTCCACGAACGGGACCTGAAGAAGTATCTCTATTCCGGCGCGCATACAGATGAAAAGCCGAACCTGGACCTGAACGCGCCGATCAGACCCTTTGTCCGCGCCTGCCCGATTGCCGACATCAATTCAAATGCCGACATGCTGTTGGTGACCTTTGCCTCCTCGATCAACTCCGACGGCATCATCCTGACCGAAAACTTTCACTACGCCGGCTTTCTGTCGGCAACGTCGCTCCTGAAGATAATCCACGAGAAACGCCTCCAGGAGGCCCAGGACCAGAATCCCCTCACCCGCCTTCCCGGCAACAGCGCGGTCACACGCTACATCGCCGAAGCCGCGCGCAAGGGGAACCAGGAGCGTCATCTGTGTTACCTCGACTTCGACAATTTCAAACCCTTCAACGATACCTATGGCTACAAGCAGGGCGACCGGGCCATCATCCTGTTCAGTGAACTGTTGCAGCGGCACGTATCCGGCACCGGCACGTTTCATGGCCATGTCGGCGGCGACGATTTTTTCGCCGGGTTTCAGCAGATGGATCAGACAGACGTTGCTGCCCGGCTGCTCGCCCTCAAACGCGCCTTCAGGGATGACGTGGAAAGTTTTTACGATCCGGTCCACCGGGAACAGGGTTTCATGGAGGCACAGGACCGTTTCGGCACGACCCGGCAATTCCCGCTGCTGCAGTGTTCGATTTCAATCCTGAGCCTGTCCAGGGGACTGACAATGCACCCGGACGCGCTGAACGATGAAATCAGCAATCTTAAGCTCGAAGCGAAGCGCTCGGATGACGGTATCGTCGTCAGGAGCCTTGCCGCTTAAGGTACGGCCCCAAAAATGAAGTCAATTTGGTTTGGATCGTTTTGACCAACTGCGAGAAGCGAAAGCGCAGGAAATGTGGTGCATTTTCAAGCCTTGCGCGACGTGGCAGATGGCCAAAACGGCCAAATCCGAAGGACGGCAAAATGGCTTCACCCCGCAGCGTCACCGCGCTTGACCGGGCAAAAGCCCGCTCTGCACACGCTTCCTCCCGAGATTCTGCCATTTCTGCCGCCAAATCGTCTTCATTTATGGGTCCGTACCCTAGGTCACGAGCGTCAGTCCGAATCCCGCCAGCAGACGCATCAGCACCGGATCTGCGGGCGCAGACGTAAACACGGCACAGTCCAACGCGTTAGAGGGCGCGCTCGCGGCATTGTCTTCCAGCACGCGCACCAGTTGGCGTGCGATGGCTTCGGCCGGATCCAGCCAGTCTACGGGCCACGGAGCGAGCTTGCGAAAGCGGTTCGCCAGAAACGGGTAGTGCGTGCACGCGAGCACCACGACATCCGTCCTTCTGCCGTCCTGTTCCAGGAAACAGTCAGAGATCTCGGCAAAAAGCGCTTCGTCCGCGACATCCTGGCCGCGCAGGTGTCTTTCGGAGAGTTCGGCTAGCTTGTCAGAACCGACCAGGCGCACGTGGCACTGACTGGCAAAGCTGTCGATCAAGGTGCGCGTATAGGCTCTGCGCACCGTTCCGGGCGTCGCCAGAACGGATATGAGACCGGACGATGTCTGTTCCGCTGCCGGCTTAATTGCCGGCACTGTGCCGACAAAGGGCGTGCCGGGATGGGCTTTGCGCAGCGCTTCGCCGGCCAGCGTGAATGCGGTGTTGCAGGCAATCACCACCGCCTTCGGCCGGTGGTCCGCGATCAGGTTCTCAAACAGCGCCAGCAGACGCGCCTTGAGGTCTTCCTCGGCCCAGCGACCGATCGGAAAGGCGGCATCATCCGCCACATAGAGCAGGGTTTCGTAAGGCAGCAGGTAGCGCGCCTCGCGCAGGACGGTCAGGCCACCGAGACCGGAATCAAAGATCAGGACCGGTCCGTCGCGACGCGTCTTGCGGCCCTCAGTCTCCACGTCCCTCACCACGATCCTTGCGCGGCCGCGGCTCGCGCTTTTCCAGCGACGCGACAATGCCGCGAAGCGCCCGCACTTCCTGTTCGGTCAGTTCGGCTTTCTGGAAGATGTTGCGAAGCGTGCGCACCATGTGAGGTCTCCGCTCCGGCGGCCGGAAGAACGTCACCTCGTCAAGCGCGCCTTCCAGGTGTTCGAAGAAGCGCAGGACATCTTCCTTCTTTGCTGGAGGATGCTCGTCTTCGGACAGAATGAACGGAAGTGCGCCGGATGTTGCCGTCTTGCGCCATTCATAGGCACAGACAAGAACCGCCTGGGCAATGTTCAGGGATGCGAAATCCGGGTCGACCGGCAGCGTGACGATCTCGTCGGCCAGCGCAACCTCGTCATTGTTGAGGCCCCAGCGCTCCCGGCCGAACAGGTACCCGGTCGCATGCCCCTTCTCTCCGAGCTCCACGCTCTTGTGTGCCGCTTCGTCAGGACCGCGCACGGGCTTTGGTACCTCGCGTGAGCGTGCCGTCGTTGCATAGACGAATTGAAGATCCGCAATCGCCGCCTCGACACTGTTGAAAACCTGGACCTTGTCGATGACGTGGTCGGCTCGGCTGGCGGCAGCCCGCGCCTTTTCGCTCGGCCATCCGTCACGCGGATTGACGATCCGCAGATCAACGAGCCCGAAATTCGCCATCGCCCGCGCAGCCGTACCGATGTTTTCCCCGAGTTGGGGTTCGCACAGGATCACGGCGGGCGGCTTGGCCGTCACGGCCCGGGCCTCGTCTCTGATTTTTGCATTCTTGCTCATGCTGCGGGGTTTAGCGCTTCCGGGGAAAAATGAAAAGCACGTGCAAGGACGATCAGCGGCCGAAAGCCCGCCTGGCCACTTCGTGAAAGGCTTTCGTCTTGCGGCCGGATCGGCTTTCGGCCGCAAAAACGAACCAGACGGGCGCTTCAGGTGCATGGAGGCATCCCGGCAGGACTTCGAGCAGCACGCCTTTCTCAAGTTCGTCCTTAACCGCCATGCGCGACTTTACGGCGATGCCGAGCCCCTCCACCGCCCCGGTTGTCAGCATGTCGGAGTTTGACACCGCGATGCTTCTGCTGACCGTGAACGGACGCTTGCGGCCTTTCGCGTCGTTCATGTCGAAGCGTGTCTGCCAGGGAAGACAGACCCACGGGCAATCCCTGAGATCGTCCACGGTTTGCGGTTCACCGTGGGTTTTCAGAAGCGTTGGCGACGCACAGACGATCCGGTCATTGTCACTCAGCTTCCGGGCAACAAGTGCACTGTCGGCGAGCTGACCGACACGGATCGCACAGTCCTGTGCCTCTTCGACCAGCGGCACGAAACGGTCGACCGCCAGAAATTCGATGGTGAGGTCGGGATTTGCCTGCCGGAACTCCCCCAGGACGGGCATGATGAACCGGGACAGGATCCACGGAGACATGGTGACGCGCAAATGCCCGCGCAGGCGCGCCGTGCCGCTGCCGACCTCCATCTCCGCCTGCTGCAGGTCGTCGAGGATCATATCGACCCGTTCCAGAAAGACCTGTCCCTCGTCGGTCAGCCGGAACGTCCGGCTGTTCCGGTGAAACAGGGTGACGCCGAGCGCTTGTTCCAGTTTGGCGATCCGGTGGCTGGTTGTCGCCGTCGAAATTCCGAGCTGGCCGGCCGAAGAGGTAATGCCGCTGTTTTTGGCGACAGTGACGAAGGTTTGCAGGTCCGCAATGCTGTACATTCGATTTTTTCTAACGCTGCTTTCGAAATTCAGGGAGTTCTGTTCAAAATCTAAAACAATTAAACCCTCCTCATCAACATATGGAGGAGCCCATGAAACGCTTTTTGGCAGCCGCCGGTCTCAGCGCCGCCCTGATCTTCCCGGCCGCTGCGGACGGCATCGAGACGTATCTCGACTTCGACAAGTCCATGCCGCCGGGCAACCTGGCGATCGGACCGGACGGCCGCATGTTCATGTCGGTGCACGAATTCTACGGCCCGGAACTTCGTGTCGTTGAAGTGATGAAGGATGGTTCGACGAAACCCTATCCGAGCGAGGCCTGGGCGCGCGCGCCCCAGGAAGACGGTGACGGCCTGAAAGGCGTGCTCGGGCTGCGCGCCGACCGGGACGGCATCCTGTGGATGCTCGACGGTCAGGGCGAGAACCAGACGGGCCGTGTCGTCGGCTGGAATACGAAAACCGAACAGTTGCATGCGATCCACTATATCGGTGCTCCGGTCGCCCGGCCGACCTCGTTCCTGAACGATCTCGCCGTCGACCGCGATCACGAGGCCATCTACATCTCCGACACGGGTGACGGGGTGAACTCGGCCCTGATCGTCGTCGATCTTGAAACGGGCCGATCGCGCCGCGTGCTGGAGGGTTCGCAATTCACCACCCCGGAAGACACGCCCATGGTAATTGACGGACGCGAAATCCTGCTCGGTGGCAACCCTGCGAAGATCGGCGTGAATCCGATCACGGTCGACCCGACCAACACCTGGGTCTATTTCGCCCCGATGACGGCCAGCGCCATGTACAGGGTCCGCACGGCCGATCTCCTGAATGAAGACCTCGCCGACGAGGACCTTGCAGAACGCGTGGAACGTTATGGCGACAAGCCGATTTCGGACGGTTCCACCGTTGATACGGGCGGCAATGTCTACATCACCGCGATGACGGACAATGCAATCGGTGTCACCAGGCCTGACGGCAGCTACGAGGTCCTGTTGCAGTCGGATGAAGACCTGCCCTGGCCGGACGGCTTCTCGATCGGTGCGGACGGCTATGTCTACGCGACCATCAACGAACTGCACCGCTCGCCGGTCCTCAATGGCGGTGAAGACGCATCGCTCGGCACCTACAAGATCGTTCGCTTCCCGGCCCTCGCCGATGCGGTCAGCGGCCGCTAGACGCACTTTCCATTACGACGACAAGAAACCCGGCAGGACACGCAGCCGTCTTGCCGGGTTTTCTTGTTTTTGCGAGATGGCAGCAGCATCTGGACCTGAAGCAAGGCTCCAAAAGACGGAAGAATACTCCGTCATTCCGGACAAGTGAGGCACAGCCGAACGCCGATCCGGAAACCAGACATCAGTGTGAGCGAAGCGAACGCGCAAATCTCTGTTTTGGAAGATGCGGCGCCACCGGCGCGAGATGACTTCTCGAGTCCGGGTCGCCGCCCAGCTGCCGCTGCACATGTCCGGAATGACGTAGCGGCGTTTGCGGTGCCTGCCCCCTCTCCCATTTTGTCATCCCTGCGAGGGCAGGGAACCAGTAAACGCTGATCCCACAAGTTTTGATCCGGGAGCCGCCGGCGTATTACGACTCGGATCTACGCTGCGCCCCGTCCGGAATGCCAAAAGCAGAGCCCTTTCAATCCAGACACATGAGGCAAAGTCGAATGCAGTCCGGAGGCATAACGCCTTCTTAAAACCTCAGGTTTATGGATTTGAGTTCTCCATCAAAGGGCGTTATTTCGAAAAAATGGACTTCGATCCGAACAAAACAGTCAAGATCAGGCGGTCAGTTGTCAGCCTGTTTGTGTGGTTCGTCGTAACTTCACTCCTGGCGGCCTTCGGGGGCCTGACAACCTGGAAAGTCATCACATCGGGCGGGATTGAGGTGGAAAACGGCCTGACCGGTCTGTTGTTCCTGTTCGGCTGTGGTTCGCTCGCATGTCTGAACCTGAAGCGGCTCTGGAACGCAACTGAGCCCGTAGTTCTGATCGGGCCCAACGGATTTCACGACAAGCGTGTGTTCAGCCAGCCAATCCCTTGGAACGTCGTTCGGAATATCTATGTCAGAAAGCACGATTTCAGCAGGATTCTGTACATTGAGGCGACCGAATTTGAATACATCATTCCCAAATACATTGCTTGGCTGAAACCCTTTCGAAAGTATCACGACTTCTACCCGATCGGTGTCCTCGCCTTTGAAACGCGTCTCCTCGAACCGCTTCTGAGGGCATATGCCATCACCTGGAACGGTCGAAGCGACAACGAGCAGCCATCCGCACTGACGCTTGTCGATAGACATTTCTCCCCTGTTTGTTAGGGTACGGACCCATAAATGCAGTCAATTTGGTTTGGATCGTTTTGACCAGTTGCGAAGAGCGAAAGCGCAGGAAATGTGGTGCATTTTCAAGCCTTTCACGACGTGGCAGATGGCCAAAACGGTCAAATCCGAAGGACGGCAAAATGGCTTTACCTCGCCGCGTCACCGCGCTTGACCGGGCAAAAAGCCCGCTCTGCACACGCTTCCTCCCGAGATATTGCCATTTCTGCCGCCAAATCGGCTTCATTTATGGGGCCGTACCCTGGAACGTGGCCGATCAACAGCCTTTGTCTTTCGAAGGGCTGGCTTTTGATTGCGTACAATTGTATACGCTAGGCGAAATTCCGATCCCGGGGGCCAGATCCCGCCCCTGGCGAGCACACGTCGAACACATCGAACACTGGGAAATGTGAGCACCATGGCCGATATCATCTACACCAAGGTCGACGAAGCGCCCGAACTGGCAAGCGCCTCGTTTCTGCCCATCATCCGCACCTTCACCAAGGCAGCAGGACTTACCATCGGCACACGGGACATTTCGCTTGCAGGCCGCGTCCTGGCGAGTTTTCCCGAATACCTGACCGACGACCAGAAGCAGTCCGATGACCTTGCCGAACTCGGCCAGATGGTCAAGCAGCCGGACGCCAATGTCATCAAGCTGCCGAACATTTCCGCCTCCCAGCCGCAGCTTAATGCCGCGATCACGGAGCTGCAATCGCAGGGTTACAAGCTGCCCGACTATCCGGCGGAACCGGCAAACGAGGAAGAAAAGACCGTCAAGGCAAAATATGATGCCATCAAGGGTTCTGCCGTGAACCCGGTCCTGCGCGAAGGCAATTCCGACCGCCGCGCCCCCAAGGCCGTCAAGGAATACGCCAAGAAAAACCCGCACCGCATGGGCGCATGGTCCAATTCGTCCAAGACACACGTCGCTACAATGGGTAAGAACGACTTCTTCTCCAACGAAAAGTCAATCACCGTCCCGGCTGTCTCCACGGGGACCGCGAAGATCGAATTCGACGCAAACGGCGGTGACCTGACCGTTCTGAAGGCTGACTGGCCGCTGGAAGAAGGCGACGTCATCGACGCGACTTTCATGAGTGTCAAGGCATTGAAAACGTTTCTGGAAAAGGAAATTCAGGACGCCAAGGACCAGGGTGTGCTGTTCTCGTTGCACCTGAAAGCCACCATGATGAAGGTCTCCGACCCGATCCTGTTCGGCCACTGCGTCAAGGCGTTCCTGAAAGACGTTTTTGAAAAGCATGCCGCGACCTTCGCGGAACTCGGCGTCAACCAGGATCTCGGTCTCGGCGATCTGGACGCCAAGGTTGCCAGCCTGCCGGCGGACAAGCGCGCGGAAGTGGAAGCCGACATCAAGGCAGCCCTCGAAACCGGTCCTGATCTTTACATGGTGAACTCCGACAAGGGCATCACCAACCTGCACGTTTCCTCCGACGTCATCATCGACGCCTCCATGCCTGCCCTGATCCGCGCGGGTGGAAAAGGCTGGGGCCCGGACGGCAATGAACACGATTCCAAGTGCGTCATTCCGGACAGCTCCTATGCCGGCGTCTATTCCGCCGTGATCGATTTCTGCCGCGAGAACGGCGCGCTCGACCCCGCCAAAATGGGCACGGTGCCGAATGTCGGCCTGATGGCGCAGAAGGCCGAGGAATACGGCTCTCACCCCCAGACCTTCAAAGCCCCCGCAGACGGTGTCATGCGCATCGTCGACGAGACAGGGAACACGCTGATTTCCCATGAGGTCGAGGAAGGTGACATCTGGCGCGCCTGCCGCACAAAGGACGCACCGATCCGCGACTGGGTCAAGCTGGGCGTCACCCGGTCGCGTCTTTCCGGCATGCCCGGCGTCTTCTGGCTGAACGAGAAGCGCGCCCACGACGCGGAACTGATCAAGAAGGTCAACGCCTACCTGCCGGAACACGATACGTCCGGTCTCGATCTGAAAATCATGGCACCGACCGAAGCGGCCAGATACACCACCGAGCGGATTGCCCGCGGCGAGGACACGATCGCGATCACGGGCAACGTGCTGCGCGACTACCTGACCGACCTTTATCCGATCCTGGAAGTCGGCACCTCGGCCAAGATGCTGTCCATCGTGCCGCTGATGAACGGGGGCGGGCTCTTCGAAACCGGCGCCGGCGGCTCTGCCCCGAAGCACGTCCAGCAGCTTCAGGAGGAAAACTACCTGCGCTGGGATTCCCTCGGCGAATTCTGCGCGCTCGGCGCGTCTCTGGAGCACCTTGCCAACGCCAAGAACAACGCCAAGGCGCAGGTCCTGGCCGATGCCCTCGACACGGCGATTGAAGGCCTGCTCGACAACGATAAGTCCCCGGCGCGGCGCGTCGGCGGCCTCGACAACCGCGGCAGCCATTTCTACATCGCGCTTTACTGGGCCAAGGCCCTTGCCGCCCAGGACAAGGACGCGGAGCTGAAAGCCCAGTTCACACCGATCGCGGAAGCGCTGTCCGCCAATGAAGACAAAATCGTTGGTGAACTCAACGGCGTTCAGGGTTCTCCGGCCGATACGGGCGGCTACTACCATGCCCCGCAGGCCAAGGTCGACGCGGTGATGCGCCCGAGCGCAACGCTGAACGGCATTATCGGCTAACCGTCCGGCCACAATAAGACTTGAGGGGCGGACTTTTCCGCCCCTTTGTTTTGTCAGACGATGTCTAGGGTACGGACTCATTAATCAAGTCAATTTGGTTTGGATCGTTTTGACCAGCTGCGAGAAGCGAAAGCGCAGGAAATGTGGTTCATTTTGAAGCCTTTCGCGACGTGGCAGATGGCCAAAACGGCCAAATCCGAAGGACGGCAAAATGGCTGCATATCGCGGCGTCACCGCGCTTGACCGGGCAACAAGCCCGCTCTGCACACGCTTCCGCCCGAGATCTTGCCATTTCTGCCGCCAAATCGGCTTGATTTATGAGGCCGTACCCTAAAGTTTCTCCACAATTGGTCATTTACCACCAGCGTCATTCCGGACAAGTGAGGCACAGCCGAACGCTGATCCGGAATCCAGAATGAGCGTGAGCAAAGCGAACCCGGAAATCCATGCTTTCGGAAAGTGTCGCGCCCAGGGCGCGAAATGATTTCTGGATTCCGGATCGGCGCGCAGCCTTGGCTGAGCTTGTCCGGAACGACGAAGGACACATTAGGTTGGTTCAGCCCAAAGCCGCTGAGCTAAGAACCTGGATCACGCTGCCTGACTCTCCTCCACAGATGACCAGCCGCTACACCCCTTCCGCTGCAAAAGCCGTTCCCAACCGCCGCATCTGGCCCGGGGTCTGATTGAACTGGCGCTTGAACGCGCGGTTGAAGGCGGCCTCGGAGCTGTAGCCGATGTTTTCCGCGATATCGATCAGCGGCAGGTCCGTGTCACGCAGATCGCGGCGCGCCTTTTCCATGCGCCAATGCGTGACGTAGGCCAGCGGTGTCATGCCGACGAGACTGGTAAAACGTTCCGCGAAAACGGTACGTGACATGCCCGCCTCCCGCGCCAGCGTCTCTATGGTCCAGGGTTGCTCGGGCGCTGAATGTATCCGGGACATGGAGCGCCCCAGCTTCGAATTGAGGACCGCGGCAAGGCACCCTGCCCTGTCGCCTTCCTGATCGACAAAGGTGCGCACCACCTGGATGAAGATGATCTCCGTGAGCCGGTGCACGATGGCATCAGCGCCCGGCAGGTTCGCACGCACTTCGCTGGCGACAAAGCGCATGACGGTCTCCAGCCAGTGCGCGTTCAGTGTCTGGGTATTGGGAACATGGATGACCTGCGGCAACGCATCGAGGATCGGGTGGACCGAACCGTCCTCGAACTCAAAATGTCCGCAAAACAGCTTGCAGCTCTGTTCTTCTTCCGGCCCGCCGTAATAGAGCGCACCATCACCCGTATACCCGGTTTCCTGAAGAACCTGGTCGACGCTCGCAGCCTCCCGCCCGAGTTCGTCGCACAGGACATGGGCGGCCCCGTGCGGGATCACGACCAGATCACCTGTTGCCAGATAGATGGGCTCTGCGTAGCCCTCGACCTTCAGCCAGCATGCGCCACGCATCGCCATGTGGAACCGGGCAACATGTCCGAAGGCCGGAACGGCGACCGCCCAGGGCGGTGAAAAACTGGTGTGAAAATAGATCGATCCGCGCAGCTTCAAAGCATCCAGGATCTGGCTAAGGGCATCGTTTTTCATATCTGGTCATCCCGAGTGTCGGCCTGCACCTTTTTGCGGCTTTCGTTGCCGTACCGCAAGTACGTCGGACGATCGGTCAATTTTGAGGGACTTTCGTGCATGGAACAATCGTCATGTGCGGATCATCTTGAGGTTCATGAGGCACACGCCTCTCATCAGTCCCAATCCAGGAGCACGACATGAATATCCGCTTTGTCACGAAAACCATCCACGCCTATCTGGACTATCCGGTCGCCCTTGGCCTCATCGCACTGCCGATGCTGTTGGGTCTCGGTCAATCCAATCCGCTTGCCTTCTGGCTTTCCGTTACGACCGGCGTTGCGGCGCTGATCCTGACCATCCTGACCGACCACGAAACCGGCCTGATCCGGGTCCTGCCCTATTCGTTCCACCTGATCGTCGATTTCACCGTTGGCGTGGTCTTCCTTGCGGCTCCCTTCGTCCTCGGCTTCAAGGGTATCGATCTTGCGTATTACGTCGTCAATGCACTCGCGGTCCTGACGGTCGTCTCCCTGCACAAGCCCGAGACCGGCCAACCGCAAGCGGCGTGAGGCAAACGCACACAAGCTACATGAGCCCTTGCAGACCTGTTGGCAGAAAAACGCCGGCCCTTGGCCGGTGTTTTTCGTTTTCCGGCACACTCCGGACGATCTGCAAATTCAGGCGACGTTTCGCGCATGGATCTATCGATGCCCTGAACGCAAGGTGACTACGGCTGGTGCACGGCCCAGCCAGGCAGAGCTCAAATCCATACAAGGAAAAAACATCATGTCTCTCTCAAAGACACTCATCGCCGCAACGTTGCTTGGCGTCGCCAGCCTGACCAGCCCTGGCTTTGCAGCGGACGAATACAACACGTCCAGCGGCCTGACCGCTGCCGGAGCTCCGCTCGGGATGCACGGCGTCGACCCTGTCGCCTTTGTCAATCTCGGCAACCGGATTGACGGCGCGGCACGCCATACGGCCGTTCACGACGGTGTCGCATATTACTTTTCGTCAAAGGAAACCATGGACAGGTTCACCGCAGATCCAGCAGCCTACCTGCCGCAAAATGGCGGCTTCTGCACGTTCGGTGTCTCCGTCGGCAAAAAATTCGACGGTGATCCGCAATACGCCGCCATTGTCGACGACAAGCTGTACCTTTTCCTGAACGAGGAGATTTTCCGCGCGTTTCAGAAGGACGAAGCCGGCACCATCACCAAGGCCGAAGAGAACTGGAAAAAGATCCGCACGACAGCCGCAAAGGATCTCTGACGGGGTTGTCCGGAACCGGACGCTGTACGTGAAACAGACATCAGGCGCATCCGTGGGTGCGCCTGAATTTCATTTAGGACGGCCCAGAAGTTCGGGTACCGGTGCGTTGCAGGTTGGCAACAGGGCCCGGCAAAACCCCGGGCAATGGCCGCTGCCGCTTGCGAACTGACGCGGTCAAGCTTATCTAGGCGCCACCGCATCGAGCGGTCCGAAGATTTTTGAAAACGGGACAAAAAGACATGACGACCATGTTGCGCGCGCCCAAGAAGGCGGCAAACCTGCACTGATCCGCATGTGCGGTGCGGTGGAGGCACTCCGGGGCATGCTGGACTTGCACCCGAAACGCATCCTGTTTTCAAAAGGGTTCCCAAATGGGCACTTCTCATGAGGAAGGGCCGTCGGCATCTGCTGATGCGGCGCCCGTCCAACGATTTTATTCCGGAAAGACCTGGATCGAAGGTGCTGCCGATGAGCAGCTCGATCTTGTGTCGCGAATGTCCGGTGTCTCCCGTGTTGCCGCGTTTCCGGATCTGCATCCGGGCAAATACGGCCCCGTCGGCAGCGCGATCCTGGCTGACCGCATCTATCCGCAGCTGATCGGCAATGATATCGGCTGCGGCATGAGCCTCTTTGCGCTCGACCTTCCGGCCCGCAAGCTGCGGCTCGACAAGGCCGCACAGAAATTCCGCGCGCTCGAAGGACCGTGGAACGGAGACGCGCAAGAACGCCTTGCTGTAGCGGGCCTTCCTGTCGACCTGCATCTACAGGCGCTCGGCACCATTGGAGGCGGCAATCACTTTTGCGAATTGCAAGTGGTGGATGAGGCAGACGAGAGCCGCCTTCCGGCAGACCAAGACCTGAAGAAGGGTGACCTGATGCTGCTGGTGCATTCCGGGTCCAGATCGCTCGGCATGACGGTGTTCGGGTCTGTGCTGGACGGCTTCTCCGGTCTTGATCCGGAGAGTTCCGCAGGCAAGGCATACCTTGTTGCGCACGATGAGGCGGTGCGGTGGGCCAGCCTCAACAGGCAGCTGATTGCCGAAAGAGCCGCGTTTGCCCTGCGCACCGATCTCCGCCTGGTCTGCGATGTTCCTCACAACCTGATCGAAGATCACCGGAACCTGCTGCTGCACAGAAAGGGAGCTGCAAAAGCCGACGGACCGCTGGTTCCGCTCGCCGGGTCCAGGGATGCTTACAGCTACGTGCTGGCGCCCAGCAACAACAAGCCCCGCGCCCTCGCCTCGCTGGCGCACGGTTCGGGCCGCAAATACGATCGACGGTCGATGGCGGGACGCGCGGGTGCAACCCGGTCGGATCGTGAGAGCCTCGTTCGGACATCGTTCGGCGGTCAGGTGATCTGCGAAGACCGCCAGCTTCTCATCGAGGAGGCCCCGAATGCATACAAGGACCCCGAACAGGTGCTGGACGATCTTTGCTCGGAAGGCCTTGCAGATTGCGTTGCGACACTCAAGCCGCTGCTGACTTTCAAGAGGGCAATCAGCGCAGATCTCTTGACCGCCCGCCAGGAAAAGCAGAACCGCTTGAATAAGCGGAGGGCAGAACGATGACCGCTTCTGTCCGCAGACATCTGCTCGTGACGAGCGGGGACGGACCGCGCGAATGCCAGCGGGCGGTCGCGCAAGTCCTGCGCCGGATGAAGGCCGAAGCAAAGACATCAGAACTGCGCTTTTCAGCCGAAGTCTCTGCGCCCGCCAACGGCAAGGATCCCTCCTCTGCGCTCGTGACACTAAGCGGCTCCGGCGTCGATCGTTTCGCTGATGCATGGATAGGCACGATCAAGTGGATCTGCAAAAGCCCCTTCCGTCCGCACCACAAACGGCAGAACTGGTTTATCGGCGTGTTCGAGGCAGAAAGCACCGAGCTACCGCAGTTCGATCTGGATACCGGGGTGCTCAGGGTCGAGACCTTCCGCTCCGGTGGCCCCGGAGGTCAGCACCAGAACACGACGGACAGCGGGGTGCGGATCAAGCATCTGCCGAGCGGACTTTCCGCCATCTCGACGGACGAGCGCTCACAGCACCGGAACCGGGAGGTTGCACTTGACCGGTTGAGAGCGCTTTTTGTTCTCAAGCGGGAAGAAAGCTATGCAAGGGACCGGTCGGCGCAAAACCGCTTGCACCGCCAATTGGAACGCGGCAATCCCGTTCGCATCTTCAAAGGCGAAGCATTTGCAGAGGTCGCAAATCGCACGGAGAAAGCCGCACGCTTTTTAACCGCATGGAGAATACGAATGTAGTCTCGCCTCCAGGCTTAAGCAGCTAAGCTTGGGCCGCACCAGACGAGCAAAGGAAACAGGACCGGCCAATGACGCAAGAGGATCTGCACAGCAGGAAAACAGGTATCACGGCGGTCCTCTTCGACAAGGACGGAACGTTGCTCGATTTTGATGCGACCTGGGGACCGGTCTACCGGCAAGCTGCAAGCATTGCCGCCAGGGGCGAGCCTGCGGACACGGAGCGTTTTCTGCTGGCTTCCGGCTTCGATCCGGCCACGGGCAAACCGGCTGCCGGGTCGTTGCTGGCCGCCGGAAACACAGAGGAAATCGCCGAGGCCTGGATCGCTGTCGGTGCTGACTTCAGGCTTGAGGACCTGACAGAGAAACTCGACCGCTTGTTTGTCGACAGGATGCACGATTCGGAACCTTTGCCGGGAATACGAGAGGCTGTCGATTTGCTCAGGGCGCGCGACTACGAGCTTGGTGTCGCCTCCAGCGACAGCGAGGCCGCGATCCGTGCGTTTCTCGCCGGAACCGGACTGGAATCACGTTTTTCGTTCGTCACGGGCTATGACACCGGTCACGGCCCAAAACCCGAACCTGGAATGGTGCATGGATTTGCCGAAGCAATTGATCATCCCGCGTCGCGTATCGCGGTGATCGGGGACAACATGCACGACATCGACATGGCCCGCGCTGCCGGTGCAGGCCTGACGATCGGCGTTCTCACAGGCACAAGCCTGCGTCAAGATCTCGAACCGCACGCGGATGTGGTGCTGGACAGCGCCGCTGATCTTCCAGAGTTCCTTTTCGATCCTTTATGAGCGGATGCTGCTAGTCACGTTCGCTTGTGCCGGTTCACCTTCATACGAGACGCATGGTGTCTCACATCACCTCGGCAACAGCACTCGGGAATCGCTGGCAACGAATGCGCCAGACACCGTCTCGCGAACAAAAGTGTCTCCCTGAAGATTCCGCACCTCTGCGTTCTGCAGAAGCTTTTGTTGCCATGCAAGCAAATATTGTATACAAGCGCGCACAATAAATTTCAGCTACAAAAGGTGCCTCAACACCTCCTGTCCATTTTCCGGCACCCGACAAAGCAAGGCAGACCCGTCCATGTCAAAGATCAAAGTCGACAATCCCGTCGTTGAACTCGATGGCGACGAGATGACACGCATCATCTGGGCTTTCATCAAGGACAAGCTGATCCACCCTTATCTCGATGTCGATCTGCTTTATTACGACCTCTCGATCCAAAAGAGGGATGAGACGGACGACCAGATAACCGTCGACGCCGCCAATGCAATCAAGAAGCATGGCGTCGGCATCAAATGCGCAACCATCACACCCGACGAAGCCAGGGTGGAAGAGTTCGGCTTGAAGCGCATGTACCGGTCTCCGAACGGAACCATACGCAACATCCTCGGTGGCGTGATCTTTCGTGAACCCATCATCATGCAGAACGTACCGCGCCTCGTGCCGGGATGGACGCAGCCGATCATCGTCGGCCGTCACGCGTTCGGCGACCAGTACCGCGCGACCGACTTCACCTTCCCCGGCAAGGGAAAGCTGACGATCAGGTTCGTCGGGGAGGATGGAACGGTCATTGAACGGGACGTCTTTGACGCCCCCTCCTCCGGTGTCGCAATGGCCATGTACAATCTGGACGACTCGATCCGCGATTTCGCCCGGGCCTCCTTGAACTATGCGCTTCAGCGCAAGGTTCCCTGCTACCTCTCCACCAAGAACACGATCCTCAAGGCCTATGACGGCCGCTTCAAGGATCTGTTCCAGGAACTCTATGACGCAGAATTCAAGGACAGATATGCCGAGGCCGGCATCTGGTACGAGCACCGCCTGATCGACGATATGGTCGCCTCCTCGCTCAAGTGGTCCGGTGGCTATGTCTGGGCCTGCAAGAACTATGACGGTGATGTCCAGTCCGACACGGTTGCCCAGGGCTTCGGTTCCCTTGGCCTGATGACATCGGTCCTGATGACCCCTGACGGAAAGACCGTGGAAGCCGAAGCCGCCCACGGCACGGTCACCCGCCACTACCGGCAGCACCAGAAGGGCGAGAGCACATCAACAAACTCGATCGCCTCGATCTTCGCATGGACCCGTGGTCTGGCGCACCGCGCCAAACTCGACGGAAACGACGAGTTGGCACGGTTCGCAAGCACACTGGAGAAGGTCTGCATCGACACCGTGGAATCCGGCCATATGACAAAGGACCTTGCCCTCCTCGTCGGGCCGAACCAGGGCTGGCTGACGACGACCGGTTTCCTCGACAAGATCGACGAAAACCTGGCGAAGGCAATGGCTGACACTTGAGTGGAACGGGAGAACGCTCCAGCGCGTGTGTCTGCTTGCACGCGCTTCATCGGACCACATCCTGAAAGGTGTGATCCAGGTCCTGTTTTCCGAGACTGACCGGGGCTAGACTTTCGAAGCCGTTCGGGCCAGCTCGCCTGAGCAGCAACGCGAAACACAGGCCAATGCTTCGCGCTCCGCGCGATTGAGGGACACCATGATCGAACTCTTCGGCGCTGACTATTCGGTTTACGTGCGGTCCGTGCGCCTCGCCCTTGAAGAAAAGGGACACGCTTACACCCTGTCGCCAATCGACGTGTTCGCTCCCGAAGGCGTCTCGGAAGACTATCTCTCACTCAACCCGTTTGGCAAAATCCCCACGCTAAGACACGACGATTTTGTACTTTTTGAAACGGGGGCGATCCTGCGTTACGTGGACGAGGCACTTGAAGGACCGTCCCTGCAGCCCGCTGGCACCCGGGACCGGGCGATCATGAACCAGATCCTGTCGATCCTTGATGCCTACGCTTACCGGACGTGTGTCTGGGAAATCTACGTGGAACGTGTTGCAAAAACCCGGAATGGCGCTACCGCTGATGAGGTCAGGATTTTGTCCGCGGTCGGAGAGGCCCGCATTGTCGTCAGCACACTGGAAAAGTTGATCGAAACCGGTCCCTTCATGCTCGGCCCCAACCCTGGTCTCGCGGACTGCCATGCTGCTCCGATGATGCATCTGTTTGCGCAGGCGGAGGAAGGCGCGATGCTTTTGAAGAGGGCGCCGAAACTGACCAACTGGCTTGAATGCATGCGGGCACGCCGTAGTTTCAATCAAACGGCGCCAGGCCCGGACACCGCATAGCCGTCAGGCGCTGAGCGCAAAATCAAGCGCGGCTTTCGCGTGCAGCGCCGTCGTGTCGAAAGCCGGAACTGCAAAATCGTCCCTTGATACCAGCAGCCCGATCTCGGTGCAGCCGAATATGACTCCGTCCGCACCGGCCATGATTTCCTTTTCCACGATGTCCAGATAGGTCTGCTTTGAGTCTGCCCAGATCTCTCCCTGGCAAAGTTCTTCATAGATGATCCGGTGGATTTCGATCCGGTCATCTTCATCAGGAACTTTCACGGAAATACCATGTTCGCGCTCCAGGTGGCCCTTGTAGAAATCCTGCTCCATCGTATAGGCCGTTGCCAGCAACAACGGATGGGAACACCCCGCGTCTCTGATGGCAGGTGCTGTCGCGTCTGCGATGTGAAGCAGCGGTATGTCAATTGCCTCCTGAACATCTTTCGCCATTTTGTGCATGGTGTTGGTGCAGATCAGGAGACAGTCCGCGCCTCCCCGTTCCACCTGTCGGGCCGCGGCCACCATGGCTTCAATTGCCTTGTCCCAGTCCCCGGCGGCCTGCAAGGCCGCAATCTCGGCAAAGTCGCACGACCATATCAGGCACCTGGCGGAATGCAGACCGCCCAGGCGCTCGCGCGCCATCCTGTTCAGAAACTGATAATAGGTGACTGTGCTTTCCCAACTCATCCCGCCAAGCAATCCAATGGTTTTCATGGTAGCGTTTCCGGGTTTCAAGATACGTTTCTTTTCGAGTCGGATGTCAGGGAAGATCATAATGCACAAGACGTTGAGACGGCATGGGTTCTTAGGTGTTTTTCATGGCCTTGCCATATCGGTCCTGAGCCTGTTTCTGATGGCGGGTGTCACACTAAGCGCTGCGGCACAATCCGTCTACGAGCCCTCGCGCGGTTCGGCGGAAAGGCGAGACATCCTCAACGCAATCCGGCCCATGGTGGAAGCGCGCGTCGGCCCACCGGTTGAGTTTGTGGTCAGCTGGATGCGGTCCGGGGCGGGCTGGGCGTTTGTCAACGTCAATCCCCAACGGCCAGGGGGCGGCAGGATCGATCCGTTTCTGACGACTTTCGCCAGCCAGGCGGAATATATGGACGGCCTGTCTACCTACGCCCTGCTCCGCTACCAGTATGACCGCTGGAACCTGGTCGATTTCGTCGTCGGCCCGACCGACGTCTTCTGGGATGGCGATCCGCTTTATGCCCAGGTTCCACCGGGCCCGACGCCCTATTGAAACAAAAGCGCGGCGTTCGGCACCGCACCGGTCTCACGTTTGTTTGGATGGCTCAGACGGCGTTTCTTCCTCGAAGGACAGTTCAGGCTCGTCACCGCCTTCACTTGACGATGCATAAACCCCTGCCTGATGAAGTTCTTCTTCTGCCAGTTCACCCAGCACTTTCTTGCCTTCATGGACCCGTTCCCGGGCTTCATCCATGATTTTCTTAGCAAGCGAGGCATCCTTGTCGAGCAGGCGATGAAGAGCATCCGACTCAAGAACGAGCAGCTGACAGTCGCGATAGGCCGTCACGGTTGCGGTTCGCCGGCTCTGATTGATGAGAGCCAATTCGCCGAAGAAGCTGCCCTCGCCGAGATAGACCGTGTCGTGCTTGAGGTTGATGGCCACCTCGCCTTCCGAGATGAAATACATGCGGTCCGCAACGTCGCCCTGGGCCGCGATGATCCCACCCTTGCGCACCTGCTGCGCCTGCAGAAGTTTCGACACTTCGGCGATCTCGGTAGCCGTCAGGTCCTCGAACAATGGCACGCGTGCGACCATGGACCAGGTCACCACGAAATCACGCGAATGGATTTCTCGGGCAAAAGCCGAAGCGATGATACCGACAGGAAGCGCGATCAGGCCATAGCCCATCAGCATGACAAAGCTGCCGAGCAGTTTGCCCAGGTTGCTGACCGGTACCACATCTCCGTATCCCACGGTGGTGATCGTAGTGATGGCCCAGTACATCCCGTGGAGAATGCTGCGGAACTTCTCCGGCTGAACATTGTGCTCGACGAGATACATCAGCGTCGCCGACAACAGGATCACGCCGAAGATGATCATACTTGATCCAAGCAAGGCCTTACGCTCGCCGACGACAGCAGAGATCAGCGACCTGAGCGCCGGCGAATAGCGGGCCAGTTTCAGGAAGCGCAACAGACGCAGGATCACGACCACCGTAACCGCTTGATTGGGCAGAAACAGAACGAACAGCAGCGGCAGCGCGCCGATCAGATCGATGATCGCATCGGGATGGACGGCATAGCGCAGGCGCGCCCAGAACGGGCCATAACGGCGTAGCGGCGGATGCAGGTCGGCGACGTAGATCCGCAGCACATATTCGACAAGGAAAACGAAACCGCTGCCAAGCTGCACGAAGCGCAGGTGATGGCCGAGAGTGGCGCGAACCTGCGGAACGGTCTCCAGAACGGCAAGCACGATGTTCAGGAGAATCAGAAAAACCAGGAAATGGCGCAGTGATCGCGCTGCAACCCGTCTTTTGCCTGTATCTTCAAGCACTTCGTAAAGTGCCCGCTTCAAGCTTTGCTCCTGCACCGCTCGCTCCAGTCTGACAGCCAGTACATTCATGAATAGCCCAACATCGGCCCGTTACAAAATTGCGCCTTCCGTTCGATCACATCGTTCACGCAAAGCTGTGAGAATCCGGCGCTCCAATGTGATTGGGCAAAATTGTCGCAGATCCCATCTGTAGGGTACGGACACACAAGTGAGGCCGAAATGGTTTGATCCGGTTTGGTTCTCATCAAGGAGCGGAAGCGCGGGAACTGGACTTCATGTCTGAGCCTGTCGCGACGTGTCAGATGGCCAAAACGTTCCAAACCAGATTGACTTCATTTATGGGTCCGTACCCTGACGTGGGCGCAACCGAAAAGGAGAACGATATGACGATTGAAACGAACAAAGCCCGTGCCGCCGAGACATCACCGCATCACGTGGTGCTGAAAATGCTGATTGTCTCGACCTTTGCAACCGCTGCCGCATTGGCATTGGCCGCGGCCCTGAACTGATCCAACCCGAACAGTTCCTCATGAAAAAAGCGTGCCCGTCAGGCACGCTTTTTCATTTTCTACTGTCGGAACCGGGGACTACAAGCCTGCGAGATGGGACTCGATCGCCTCAATCGCGGAGCCAGCCTTAGAGCCATCCGGACCGCCTGCCTGCGCCATGTCGGGCCGGCCGCCACCGCCGCGTCCACCGAGAGCTTCTGAACCGATGCGAACAAGGTCGACAGCACTCACCTTCTCGGTCAGATCGCCTGTCACGGCAGTCACGATCGCCGCCTTGCCGTCTTCCGCCACACTGATCAGGATGACCACACCGGACCCCAATTGGGCCTTGGCATCGTCCGCCATGCCTTTGAGATCCTTGGGATTGATCCCTTCAACCGCGCGCGCCATCACTTTGAACGCACCAGCCTCTTTAACCGGTGCAGAACCGTTGCCGCCGCCGCCCATGGCAAGCTTCTTCTTGGCGTCGGCGAGTTCCTTTTCGAGTTTGCGGCGCTCGTCAACAAGCTGCGCAACCCGTGCCGGAACATCATCCGCACCGATTTTAAGAAGCGCCGCGATTTCACGCATGCGCTTGTCCTGCGCATCGAGGTACGTACGGGCCTCGGCCCCGGTCAGGGCCTCGATTCGGCGTACGCCCGCCGCGACCGCGCTTTCCGAAACAAGTGTGACAAGTCCGATATCCCCCGTCCGCTTGACGTGTGTACCGCCGCACAGTTCGAGGGAATAAGGTTTGCCTTCCTTGTCGCCATGCAGTGCCGTCCCCATGGAGACAACACGGACTTCTTCGCCGTATTTCTCTCCAAAGAGAGCCATGGCTCCGGCGTCGATCGCATCATCAACCGCCATCAGGCGCGTTTCAACGGGCGCGTTCTGCAGGATGATTTCGTTGGCAAAGGTTTCAACCGTGGCCAATTCGCCGTCGTCCACTGGCTTGGGATGCGAAAAGTCAAACCGCAGCCGGTCCGGAGAAACCAGCGATCCCTTCTGGACAACGTGGTTGCCAAGAACTTCACGCAGGGCTTCATGAACCAGGTGGGTTGCGGAGTGATTGGACCTGACAGCGCTCCGGCGACCATGATCAACCTTGAGTTCCAGCGCCAGGCCCGCAGTGAGTTCGCCTTCCTCAACGGTCACGGAGTGCACGAACAGGCCGTCGGCTTTCTTCTGCGTGTTCGTGACGGATACTTTCAGACCGGGCGCAAGCATGACGCCCGTGTCGCCGACCTGACCACCGCTTTCGCCGTAAAACGGCGTCTGGTTCAGGACGACAAAACCACTGTCGCCAGCCGAAAGCTTGTCGATTTCCTTGTCCTCGGACGCCAGCGCGGCAACAACACCTTCCGCGGTTTCGGTCTCGTAACCGAGGAAGTCCGTCGCTCCGTGCTTTTCCTTGATGGCAAACCAGACGGCTTCGGTGGCAGCGCCACCTGAGCCCGACCAGGCTGCGCGCGCCTCGGCCTTCTGCCGTTCCATGGCAGCGGCGAAGCCGTCGGTATCAACGGAAATGTCGCGCACGCGCAGGGCGTCCTGGGTGAGATCGAGCGGGAAGCCGTATGTGTCGTAGAGCTTGAAAGCGGTTTCGCCGTCAAGCTGACCGCCGGCGGTCAGGTCTTCCGTCGCACTGTCCAGAAGACCAAGTCCCCGTTCCAGCGTTTTGCGGAACCGTGTTTCTTCAAGTTTCAGAGTTTCCGTGATCAGGTCTTCCGCCCGGGACAACTCCGGATAGGCACGCCCCATCTCCCGCACGAGCGCCGGAACAAGCTTATGCATGAGCGGCTCGTCCGCGCCAAGAAGATGCGCATGGCGCATGCCGCGCCGCATGATCCGGCGCAGGACATATCCCCTGCCCTCGTTTGAAGGCAGTACACCGTCGGCGATCAGGAAACTCGTCGACCTAAGATGGTCGGCAATGACCCTGTGACTGCCGAGCGCTTCACCGGCTGCCTCGACGTTGGTTTCATGTTCGGATGCTGCGATCAGGGCTTTGAAGAGATCAATGTCGTAATTGTTGTGCACCCCCTGCAGCACGGTGGCGAGACGTTCGATGCCCATACCGGTATCGATGGACGGACTTGGCAGATCCAGTCGCTCCTCGATTGTCTGCTCGTACTGCATGAAGACGAGGTTCCAGATCTCGATGAACCGGTCACCGTCCTCCTCGGGTGTTCCGGGAGGGCCGCCCCAGATGTGATCACCGTGATCATAGAAGATCTCCGAGCACGGCCCGCACGGTCCGGTATCGCCCATCGACCAGAAATTGTCCGAGGTCGGAATGCGGATGATCTTGTCGTCGCTCAGCCCGGCAACCTTTTTCCAGAACCCGGCCGCTGCATCGTCCTCTGCGTAGACCGTCACGAGCAAACGATCTTTCGGCAGACCGTATTCCTTGGTGATGAGGTTCCAGGCGAGTTCGATCGCCCTTTCCTTGAAATAGTCGCCGAAGGAAAAGTTACCGAGCATTTCGAAAAACGTGTGGTGCCTTGCCGTATAGCCCACATTGTCCAGGTCGTTGTGCTTTCCGCCGGCGCGCACGACCTTCTGCGCCGTGACGGCGCGCGAATAGGGCCGCGTCTCCAGACCTGTAAACACGTTCTTGAACTGGTTCATGCCCGCATTCGCGAACATCAGCGTCGGATCATTGCGCGGAACAAGCGGCCCGGAATCAACCACTTCGTGATCGTTTTTCTTGAAGTAGTCCAGGAATGTGGAGCGGATTTCGTTTACGCCGGTCATTCGGGTCTCGCATCGGTCCGGCCCGTTCACGGGGCCAATTGAAAAAGGCTGCTGGCATTCAGTATCCGCATCAGGATCTGCGCCGGAACAGCCTTTTAGCTTTGACCTTAAATCCTGTCCAGCAATTGCGCGTTTTCAGGTCATCACCGTGTGTGCTCAATCGTCCGGGCAAATCCTTCAAAACAAAAAGGCTCCCTCCACTTCTGGAGAGAGCCTCCTCAACCTCAGTTGAAGCCCGTACTCGCGGTAGGATCAGGTCTCCGGTGGCGCTTCCTGATCTTCCAATGCTTCCTCCGAACCTTCCGGATCGATGATGGCTTCGGCGATCAGGCCCGCATTCTGGCGGATGGCCAGTTCGATTTCTTCGGCAATTTCCGAATTTTCCTTCAGGAACTGCTTGGCATTCTCCCGGCCCTGGCCGAGGCGCTGGCTATTGTAGGAGAACCAGGACCCGGATTTCTCGACGACGTTGCCCTTGACCCCGAGATCGATCAGTTCGCCCATCTTGGAGACACCCTCGCCATAAACGATGTCGAATTCGACCTGGCGGAAAGGAGGCGCCAGCTTGTTCTTGACGACTTTCACCCGTGTCTGGTTGCCGACCACTTCGTCACGATCCTTGATCGATCCGATGCGGCGGATATCAAGACGCACCGAGGCGTAGAACTTGAGTGCGTTTCCGCCCGTGGTTGTTTCGGGAGACCCGAACATCACGCCGATCTTCATGCGGATCTGGTTGATGAAGATCACCATGGTGTTCGACTTGGAGATGGATGCGGTCAGCTTTCGCAGGGCCTGGCTCATCAGACGCGCCTGCATGCCCGGCAGGCTGTCGCCCATCTCGCCTTCAAGTTCAGCCTTCGGCGTCAGGGCCGCGACGGAGTCGATCACTAGGACATCGATTGCCCCTGAGCGAACAAGCGTGTCGGCGATTTCCAGCGCCTGCTCACCGGCGTCTGGCTGCGAGATCAGGAGGTTGTCGATATCAACACCCAGCTTGCGTGCGTAGAGAGGGTCCAGTGCGTGCTCTGCATCGACGAACGCGCAGATGCCGCCCTCCTTTTGCGCCTCGGCAACCGTGTGAAGCGCCAGGGTCGTTTTACCTGAGGATTCCGGCCCGTAAATCTCCACGATCCGGCCGCGCGGCAACCCGCCGATCCCAAGGGCAATGTCGAGACCCAGGGACCCGGTCGACACGGACTGGATTTCAACGGCTTGCCCCTGGCCCATCCGCATGATGGACCCCTTGCCAAAGGAGCGTTCGATCTGGCTGAGCGCTGCATCAAGCGCTTTTGTCTTATCCATCTGGCTGCTTTCTACGAGACGAAGTGTACTTTGCGACATGGCTCACGCTCCTTATTCCACGATGGACGCGTTGTTTCAATGTTGGGATTTGTACTCTATTTGTTCTCAATTGGCAAGTCTCGAGAACTGATTGGTACTAAATCAAAAATTACAGTTTGTTTCCAATATGTTCCGCAAACGCCTCAGCAAAAGTCCCGTTACGTCAAACGAAGATGGAAACATATCGTGATTCTCTTGTGCGGCAGAATCGCGGGCCTCCGACGCGGTTGCCGTTGAGCGCATGATCTGTTAGCCCGCAAACATCAGTGCCGCCGGATCGGCGGTGCCCTCAGGACGAAAGTCTCCACCTTTGCAGTCTGCAGCCTCCACCCGCTTCGTTTCCATTGGCGCCGTGCATTCCGATACGGTTGCGCACGCTTTTGAGCCGATCCGCCGCGAGACGTCGACGCCTGCCGGTCTTTCTGCCTCGCCCGGCGGGGTCGCCACGAACATCGCGCGCGCGGTCAATGCTCTCGGTGTTCCGGCTCATCTGATCGGCGCCGTCGGGGATGACCACGCGGCAGGGGCTTTGCGTGATCGCCTGACTGGTGAAGGCCTGACCCTCACATTCGTTCCGCGAACCGGCTACGCCACGGGTCAGTATCTTGCGCTTCACGATCCGGACGGCTCGCTCGCCGCCGCTTGCGTCGATGATCGTGTGCTCGCCGAGGCCCCGGCGGCCATTTTCGATCACGCCATCGCCGATCTGCGGCAAGGCGCAAGTGACACGATCTGCTGGTTCACCGACGCGAACCTGCCTGAGGAGACGCTGGCCCGCGTGATTGCAGGCGTGGGAAACGCGGCCATATTCGCCAACGCCGTGTCGGATGCAAAGGCTCCTCGCCTCAAACCCTTCCTGTCCAGACTTGCCTGTTTGTCGCTCAATCGCGGTGAAGCCGCCGCAATGCTTGACATGCCGGTTCGCTCAGTGCCGGAAGAACTTGCAGCCGCGTTGCGCAGGGCAGGCCTGAAGCAATTCATCCTGACGGGCGGCGGCAATGAACTTCTGGCTTTCTCCGAAGACCGGCTTGAGCGCATCAGTCCGCCCGCGTCCGATGTTGTCAACGTGACCGGGGCCGGCGACGCTCTCAGCGCCGGTTTCCTGGCCGCGCAACTGCGCGGCATCGACTTTTTTCAATCGGTCCGCTACGGACTGGCAGCGGCATCATTGACGCTTCAAAGCACGGGCGCATTTGCAGACGGCTTGTCCTGGGACAGGCTGGAGAAATTTGCCCAGACGGACAAAATTTGAACTTGGCGCGGCATGGAGCCCTGCCTATAACGCCCCCTCTTGGCGGTCCAGGACCTGATACCTGGACCAACTCCAACACGAAAGGCAGCAAACGGTGATGCATTCTACCGAGGCAACGGAACTCAAGCAGCTGATCGTACAGAGCGACGAGGTTCGCGATGCCTTCGCGGCCGGCAAGCCTATCGTTGCGCTCGAGTCCACAATCATCACACACGGCATGCCTTTCCCGCGCAACGTTGAGACTGCGCGCCAGGTCGAAGCGGATATCCGCAGCGAAGGCGCGGTCCCCGCGACCATAGCGCTCATGGACGGAAAGGTTCATGTCGGCCTGAGCGATGCCGACCTCGACCGTTTGGCCCGAGCTGAAAACGTGATGAAATGCTCAAGGGCCGATCTGACTTTCGCGCTCGCAACAGGTGCCTATGGCGCCACGACGGTTGCCGCGACGATGATGGCAGCGCATCTGGCGGGAATTCATGTTTTCGCAACCGGCGGTATCGGTGGCGTTCACAAGGGTGCGGAGGAAAGTTTCGACGTCTCCGCTGATCTGGAAGAACTCGCACGGACACCGGTTTGCGTCGTCTGCGCAGGAGCGAAGGCCTTGCTGGATCTGCCCAAGACGCTCGAGGTGCTGGAAACAAAAGGGGTCCCCGTGATTTCCTTTGCAACGACGGAGCTTCCGGCTTTTTGGTCGCGCGAAAGCGGGCTTGATGCCCCCTACTCCCTCGACACGCCGGCAGAGATCGGCGCTCTTTTGAAAATGCGCGCGAATTTCCCGGACCATGGCGGCGTCCTGATCGCCAATCCGGTTCCCGAAGAGCATGAAATCCCGCGCGAAGAGATGGCCGGCCATATCGATGCGGCGATCCGCAAGGCGGGGTCTGAAGGGATCAGGGGCAAGGATGTGACGCCGTATGTTCTGGGCGCAATCCTGGAACTGACCGATGGCCGTAGCCTGGACACCAACATTGCGCTTGTTCGCAACAATGCACGTCTTGCGGCGAGGATTGCGTCTGAGCTGACGTGAAGCGCGCAGATATGCGCTTGACGCGAAATGGCCGAAGCGGTCTTCTCGAAGCTGGAAACGACACCGGGGAGCGCCGCCATGAAACTTGCCGTTACCGCAGCATCGGGCCAGCTCGGACGCGCGGTCATTGATCACCTGAAGACGGCGCACCCGATTGAGGACATCATCGGCATTGCGCGCACGCCCGCAAAGGCAGCCGATCTTGGCGTCGAGATCCGTCAGGGCAGCTACGGAGACCGTGACGCCTTTGCAACGGCACTTGAAGGTGTCGATGCCGTGCTCCTGATCTCCGGCAACGACGCCCCGGAAAAAAGGATCGAGCAGCACAGGGCGGTCATTGACGGCGCGCGCGCAGCTGGTGTCCGGCGTTTCGTTTACACGAGTGTTCAAGGCCCCGAACAGGGCGGCGGTTTTGCCAATATCGTCTGCAGTAACCGCCAGACCGAGACTGATATCAGACAATCGGGCCTTGATTGGGCAATTGGCCGAAACGGCATCTATATCGAACCGGACATCGAATACATCGACAGCTACAGGCGTCTCGGCGGCATTCGCAATTGTGCCGGCGATGGCCGTTGCGCCTATACATCGAGACCCGAGCTCGCCTTTGCCTATGCCTGCCTTCTCCGGGACGGCGCGCATGACGGCAAGACCTATAATCTGAGCGGGACCCCGATAAGCCAGAGCGACCTCGTGGGTTTGATGAATGGCGTGCTCGGCACGGAGATGACCTATGACTACGTCGATGCCCAGAGTTTCAGGGAAGACCGTATCGTCGAGATCGGCGAATTTTACGGAACCGTCGTAGCCGGCATCTACGAAGCAATTGCGTCCGGTGCCTTCGACAACGAAAGTCACTTCCTTGCAGCCACCGGACGCGAGCATGTGTCCTGGCCGGAATTCTTCTCAAAAATCCACGCGACCTGAACGGTTCGGGAGACACGCCTGTCGCATTTTGGGCGCATGCACGATGCCGGCATGACCGGTTCCACTGCCTTGTTTCTGGCTTGCTCATCCAAATCATCGTAAGCCGTTGACACAGCGGCGATAGCCTGCCCTTACTTGCGGCATAATATTTGATTGAAATGGCCGGGCAGCATTTTTAACGGGCGCAGATGGCGTTCAACAACAGGCCGTTTCGAAGAGGAGGCTAACAAATGTCAGAAGCGCCAACACCAGAAAGCAATACACCCGAGACGGCGCCGGCAGGCAGTTTCTCGCCGCTTCAGTATCTCGATCGGGCCTTGTCCACCCTGCGCGACATCGGCATCACGCCGGAATCGGAAGCCGACGCGCCGATCAACGCGTTGCTTGAACAGATTTCCGACCTGTCGCCTGACAAGGTACTGGTGATTTCGCGCACGCTCGCGCAGGCCTCGAACTTCAACGAAGTCGTCCGCACCCAGGTGCAGCAGATGGACATTGGCGAACGCTACGAGGAGATAACCAACGCGTTCAACTCCATTCGCGATGACGCTAAGGCACTGGTCGATCAGCTCGCGGACGGCAAGATCTCGTTCACGGAGAACCTTTCCAACAAATGGCGCGACATGCGCCGCGGTACGATCTCGGACCGCTTCCAGGATATTCGCGGCACCTACAAGGATGTTGCGCGGGCGACCAAGGACCAGATCGAGCGGGAACAGACAATCCTCGAGGCATACCGGGATTTCCGCGGCGCGCTGAAGCAGGCTGAAGTCACGGCCCTCGAACTCCTGAACATGGCAACCGAGAAGCTGAATGGAAAGAAACTGGCTCTGGAAACCGCATCCAAGGAAGTCGAAGCCTACGCCGGCGATGATCCTGCCCAGAAGGCCAGGCTTGAACTGGCCCGTGACGAGCGGCTTCGCGAAATGCAGGACGAGGAAAAACGCTACCAGATCGCCAAAGACCTCTCCGACAACCTGACGGTCGGCTACAACACCTCCGAGGTGATCATGGCGCGCCTGGTGCAGACCACCAACGCCAAGGAACGCGTTTACGCCCAGTCCGTGAGCTTCTTCTCCACCAACGAATCCGTCCTGACGGCTTTGAACGCGTCCTTCACCGGATTGCAGGGCCTGCACGAAAGCACGGAGACGCTGAACGCCATGAAAGATGGCATCAACAAGAGCCTGGAGACGCTGGCCGAAATAGGCGACGCGGTGCAGAAAGAAGCACTCAAGGCCGGTTACGGCCCGACAGTCGCCGCAGCGTCAGTGAAGAAGCTTGTCGATTCCGTCGTGAATTTCCAGGTTCAGTCGCGGGAGATCATTACCGAGATGCGCGACATGTCGACAAAGAACTCGGAGGAGATCCGCAACGCAGTCGAAGAAGGCAAGCGCCGCCTTGCCAAATTGACCGCACAGGGACAGGGTCTCTGACAAAAGCTGACTGAAGCGGGCCGGCACTTGCGCGGCCCGCTGCTCTAAAACACAGGTTTCGATGGCTAGCAGGACAAACAAATCCGACGCGCCGCTTGACGACCTCATGATGGTCATGGATGTCGTTGACACGTTGCGCCACGAAGAGAGCCAGGTTGCGCGTGAATTGAAGGCGGACGACCGCGACGCCGCAATGGTGGACAGGTTGCGGCAGGTCTATGCCTCGCAGGGAATTGAGGTTCCCGACCATATCCTCAAGGCAGGTGTGGAAGACCTCAAGCGCGACCGGTTCGTCTATTCCCCGCCAAAGACCGGCTTCCAGCGCACGCTGGCCATGCTTTACATCTCAAGGGGCACCTGGTCCAAGTGGCTCGCGGCGGCCTGCGCAGTGCTCCTGGTCGCGGTGATCGCCTGGTATTTCCTCGTCATCATGCCGAAACAGCGCGCGGAGGCGGAACTGACGGCACGCCTGGAAGCGTTGCCTGCCGCTTACTCCGAATTGGTTGAGCGCATCGACACACTGACCGACAACACGAACGTCGAAGCAAATGCGGCAAGCCTTGCAGAAGATGGCAGGCTTGCGCTGCAGGACGGCAAGAACGACGCCGCGTTCAAGGCGGAGCAGGATCTGCGCGACCTTGCCGGACGGCTGCAGCAGGTGTTCGAAGTCCAGATTGTCTCCCGCGAGGGCGAGCCGACCGGGCTCACCCGGATCCCGGAAGCAAATCCGAACACTGAAAACTTCTACATCGTCGTCGAGGCGATCGATCCGGACGGAAATGTCGTCGAACAATCCATTCAATCAGAAGAAAGCGGCACCTCCGAACGGGTTTCGAAATGGGGACAACGCGTCTCGGAGAACATTTACGACGCCGTGCGCCGCGACAAGCTGGAAGACGGGATCGTACAAAAAGGTGTCCTTGGCCAGAAGCGGCGCGGAGAGTTGGACATCAACTGGAACAGTGGCGTTCAGGACGGAGCGATAACCAAATGGTAGCGGTGCTTTCCTTGACCCGGGCCGCGGGGGCGTTCCAATGCTGACCGGACGGCAGACCCTGGGCACGATCGAGCACTCGATGGCGGACCTCCGGCGCGAGGAAGCCGAGTTGAGCAAACGCATCGAACGCTCGACCCGCGCCGTCACCGATCTGCAGGAACGGCAGAGCGAAGCCTACCGCGACCTCGCCCGCTTCCGGCTTGATACCGATGCTGCCGGAACCCTGAATACGCGTCTCGACAGCGCCGCACGCGAGGCCAGGCGGCTGCTCGACAAGCGGAACGCCGATTACAAGGTCCTGAGCGAGCAATTGCGCCAGAGCGAGGCGGAGCGCAATCAGAAACTGAAGAAACGCCAGGAACTCGACGAGGCGCGCGATCTGGCGGAAAATCAGATGGACGACCTGATGGATGCCGTCGACGGCCGGCTGGAAAACGACAGTGCCTATCTCGCACAACGAGATGCCACGGAAAAGGCAATCGCAATGGCCGAAGCGGCCGCTGACAAGGCCAGTACGTCGGAACAGGACCGGGAAAACAAGGGCAAGGCCTACGATGCCGATCCGCTTTTCGTCTACCTTTGGGAACGCGGATATGGCACCCCGGACTACAATTATCGCGGTCTCACCAGATCGCTCGACCGCTGGGTTGCGGGTCTCATCCGCTTTGACGATGCCCGCGCGAACTACGCCATGCTCACAGGCATTCCGAACCGCATGGCGAGACATGCGCAACGCTGCGCCGAAATCGCTGAACAGGAAGAGGAAAAACTCGCTGAATTCAGCCGAAATGCAATGACCGATGCGGCCGGCACGGATCTTGTCGGATCCATCGAAAGCTGCACCGACGAGATCGAACAGATAGATGCCGAAATTGAGAAGCTGGAGCAGCAGATCGACACGCTGTCAGGCGCCCTTGCCGAGTTTTCGGGCGGAGAAGACGCCGACTTCCAGAAGGCGGAAGAGCACTTGTCGGAATCGCTCAAGTCAGACGACCTGAACGATCTCTGGCGTGCTGCCATCGATACGCCGTCGCCTGAAGACGAAAAAATCGTGCAGCGGATCGAGGACTTCAGGGAGCGTGTGGAACAGGTCGCGCGCGAAATTCGCCAGGATCGCGAACTGCAACGTGACATCGGCCGTCGAAGAGCTGAACTCGCCGACGTGATCAAGCGCTTCCGCTCCAAGGGTTACGGCAGCTGGGAATCGACGTTCTCCGACGACAAGCTGACGACCGTTCTTTTGGGTGAACTCGTGAAGGGAGCCATCACCGGCGCCGACTATTGGGCCCGAGCGGAACGCGCGCACAAGCGGCGCAAGCCACGCGGCCGCAAAGTGGCGTTTCCAAACGGCACCGGGTTGCCGAAATCCATGGGCGGTTTCGGACGTTCGGGACGCAGGTCCGGCCGCAGCGGCGGTTTCGGCGGCGGCGGCTTCAAACGCGGCGGCGGCTTTGGCGGCGGAGGTTTCAAGACCGGCGACCAGTTCTAGCAAGACTTCGGCCGATGCCACGCCAAATGGAACAAGGCGTGCTTTTCTTGTTTTCCTGAAACAACGAAACGTGAGAATCCCACAGTGCAGTTGTATCAGGGATGCTAGATAGACTAGAAACAGGTGAGATCACCTGTTGAAACACATCTTCTGGATTTTGGACTGCTCAATGCGACATCCCGTCATCTTCAGCCTTTGTGCCCTTTTCCTGGCTGCATGCCAGTCCACATCCAACCAGTCTGCTTCTCTGGGCAACCAGCCCCGGCTTGATGTTCCCGCCGGCGCGCAGAGCGTCAATATCGGAGCCGACCCCGGAACCGTCAGAGCCGCTCTGGTCTCCAGCGCCCGCGAAAGAGGAACAGCCGTTCTACAGGATCAGCCGAACATGGTCATTCTGGAGCGGCCGATGGCCGGTGAAAACCCGGCCTTGGACAGTGAGTTCGGTCCTTCGGACAATGGTGACCGCGTGATCCGCATCCGCGTCCGCTTCACCGGGACCCAGTGCCAGACACTTGCGGTTCAGGATCTCGCCGTCATCAACAACGTCCGCACCGCGCTTGAGCAGAGCTTCGTTTTGCCCGGCAACCCGAACACCATGCAAAGCCTGCAGGGTCTGAAGTCGCGCGCCGAGCAAAGCAGCAGCTGCCCGCCGGTTGCGTCCTGATCTAGTCACCTGAATTGCAAATCCCGACGGGCTGAAAACGACCTCTCCCGCATCAATCAGACGGGAACCGCGTCCTCGGCGAACTGTGCCAGAAACTCCGCGCTTGGCGGGATCGGCTTGATGACATCGATCATGACGCCGTTGGGGTCCTGCGTGATGAAGTGGCGCTGGCCGAAGGGTTCGTCCCTGAGTTCCTGGAGCATGGGCAACCCCTTCTGCCTGAGCGTGTCGTAGATCGCGTCTACATCCTCGACCTCGAAATTCAAGAGCAGCCCCCCTGTCCCGCGGCCGCGGCCGCTCACCGGGATCGTTTCGTGGTTCATGTCCAGAACGGCAAGGTTGACGGATGCGTCTTCCTCGGACTGAAGATGGACGTACCAGTCGGCTTCGAACATGGCCTTGAACCTGAAGTGTTCCTTGTAGAATGCAGCCGTTTTGCTGACCTCGTCCGTCATCAGGACGGGATAGTATTGCGTCGCTTTCATTTCATCCTCCGACCACTGTTCTGCGAGACACTCCCCCGATTTCCTCCACGAAGGGCTTTTCAGGGGCAAGAAATAAACATACAGTATGTTTGTAAGTTACATAAACATACAGGCTGCATGTATGCAAGAGGAAAAATCACGCCGCACCCAGGCCGAACGCCGCACAGAGACAAGAGCCGCCCTGCTGGACGCTGCCCGGCAGTTGATCGTGGACAAGGGCTATGCGGAAACGGCAACGCCTGAGATCGTCAAGCAGGCTGCTGTTACCAGAGGCGCGCTCTATCATCACTATAAGGACAAGGCGGATCTCATGCGTGCGCTGGTGCACCAGGAATCCAGGGCGGTCGCCGAGGAGATCGATGCGGATACGGATACCGGCCAGTCGCCTCTTGATGCCTTCATGGCCGGCGCGAAAGCGTATTTCTCGGCCATGTCCCATCCCGGTCGCGCCCGAATCCTGCTCCTGGAAGGTCCTGCCGTTCTGGGGGTGGAGGAAATGGCCGCGATAGACCGCGAAACGGGCGGCGCAACGATTCTCGAGGGCCTGCGCCACGCGGCCGACCACGGAGCCCTCAGAGGCGTTCCCCTGGAACCCCTCGCTGATCTGCTGTCCTCTGCCTTTGACAGGGCGGCGCTGGCGATCGCAAATGGTGAGGATCGCAAGGCCTATGAAGACGCCACGAGCCTGTTGCTCGAAGGCATGCTCAAGGTCTGACACAAATGCGTCAGGCTTTCCGGCTGGTGATACGGCATCTGAAAACAGTCCGGCCAGCCTGCTGGAACAGGCAATGACCGAAACGTCTCTCGCAGCGATTAAAGGAAGTTGAACTGGTCCGCGCTGAGGTCGGATATGGACACGCCCTCAAGCGTCAGCGTATCGCCATTGCCGAAGTCAATTACGGTGTTGGAGCCACCATTTTCCGGGCTCATCAAGGCGAGTAGCGCATCGAAATTTACTGCGAGCCCGGCGTCGATTTCCAGGAAATCTTCCGCTGCGAAATCACCGATCGTGTCGTTGCCGTAGCCGTCCTTGAAGACAAACGTATCCTCACCGGCACCAACGGAAAGCGTGTCGTCGCCGCTGCGCCCGTCGATCCGGTTGTTATAGTCATCGCCGGCCAGCGTGTCGTCGCCATAACTGCCGAGTTTGAATGTCTGGGAGTCCGTTGCGACGAATTCGAAATCGTCCGCGTGGAGGTCGTTGATCGTTAGGCCTTCCAGAAAGATGGAATTATCGTCGTCGATCTGGATCAGGACACCGTTTTCCGTATCCGTGGCCTTTGTCAGGAGATCGGCGAAATTCGTCAGTCCGGTCAGTTCCAGCCGGATCACATCGCCAGTGCCTGCTCCTGCCTCGAAATCTTTGATCGTGTCGTGACCGAAATCGCCCTGCTCCCCGCCATAGTCGCGGAAGACGAATGTGTCCGCGCCAAAACCACCCGTCATGATATCATCCCCCTCGCCGCCGACGATGAGGTCGTCGAATGCGGTGCCAAGGATGGTGTCGTCGCCATTGAGCGCATGGATGACGCGCGCCTCTGTTTCACTGGAAAAATCTTGCGTCTCGGCTTCGTTGGTACCAACTGCGATCAGCGTCCCATCCAGTGTTTGGGTTGCTTGACGCATTTCGGTGATGTTCCAGTTGAGGACTTCAAGAAAATAGTTCATCGATGTTGCATCGGTGTAGTCGCTCCCCTCCGCCGTTTCGGATGTGAGCGGACCTCCGAACGTAACACCCGTATGGATATTCGTTTCACCGGATGCATGGTCAAGTGTCGCCCAGCCTGCGAGGAGTTTGTCGAGGTTTTCCGTGCTGAAATTTTGCTGGTCCTGGAACATGTCTTTAGCATTTCGAAGAGATGAGATGTCCCAGCCGCCAATGTCTTGGTCGAAACTTTCGGCGTAGGCAAACATCTTTTCCATGTTCGTTACGTTGCTTACGTCCCAGGTACCGACGTTCTCATTGAAAGCCTTCGCCTCATCAAACATCGAGTCCATGTTGGTCACGCTGCTCACGTTCCACACACCGATGTCATGGTTGGAGTAGCTCGTGCTAGCGAACATGTAACTCATGTCGGTCACTTTGCTCACATCCCAGCCGCTGATGTCCTGGTTAAAATCACGCGCACGCGCGAACATGCCCGCCATGTTTGTTACATTGCGCACGTCCCAATTGCTGATGTCCCCATTGAAGGCGGAGGCCCCCGCGAACATGTCTTCCATGGTCGTGACATTGCTGACGTCCCAGCCTCCGATGTTCTGGTTGAACTTTCTCGCACCGTTGAACATGCCTTGCATGGACGTGACGCTGCTGACGTCCCAGGCACTGATATCCTGATCGAATACCCATGCGTTCTGGAACAGTTTGTTCATGGATGTGACGCTGCTGACGTCCCAGTTCAAAACATAAGAGCCATTGAAGTCGTTCGCGTACTGGAACAATTCGCTGAAGTCCCGGTTCACCGAATCGATTATCTTCTGAATCTCGTCCTCAGTCGGCAAGTTCGAAAAACCGGTCTCGTTCTGGATCGCTTGCTGATAGCGCGCTTCCATCACTGAATTGCCATTGCCGTCGGAGAATCGAAAGACGTTCTCGGCCACGAGCGACAGATCGTCGTCAGTTACCAATATGCCGTTGTTGCTGCCTTCGTTGCCCGGTCCGTCGGAGCTGGAATCCTCAAATATCTCCTGCCTGACTTGCTCGAGCGTTTCAAACACATCCTGAAGGTTGAGCGTAACGTCCTGCGTTGTGGTGTTTCCGGACGCATCGGTCACTTGGATTGTGAGGACGAAACTGTTCGAACCGGCCTCGAAATTGTTTGCCGCAGCGGCAAGCCCGGCTTCGGTGAGCCTGATCGCGCCGGTGATATCGATCTCGAACCAGCCTTGTGCGTTCCCCCCAATGATCGCGTAGCTCACGATGCCGACATTGTCACTTGCGGCCACCGTGGCGAGGACAGCGCCCTCGGTCTGGTTTTCGTTATAGAGGTAGGACTGACCCTCTTCGAAAATCGGATTTTCGCGGTCATCCTCCAGAGTTGAGCTTGCTGTGTTCCCCGCCGCGTCAGTCGCCGCAACGGTGAAATCGGACAGGTCCTTTCTTGTCACATCGACGGTGAGCGCCCACAGTCCGTTCTCATCGGCCTGGGCGGTTCCGATCAGGACCCCGGCCGCAAAAAGCGTTATGATTGCATTGGCCTCCGCAGTCCCCGCGAAATTCAGCAACTCGTTGCCACCCTGGACTTCCGGCGTGACACTTTCGACCAAGGGTGCTTGTGAAACAGTATCGATCTGGATCGGTGTCGTTTCGGTTACGAGCACGCCGCCGCTCAGAGCCGTCACCTCAATCGTGTAGGCGCCATCCGGCAATTCTCCCGGATCGACGCGGAAAAAGCGACGCTTGTCAGTTGTCGTTTCAAAGGTTCGGACCGCATTGCCGTCTTCGTCCCGGATGATGATCGTCACGGGAGAACCGACATCTGCCTTTCCCAGTATCCTGGTTGGCGCAGCCGACATGAAGTAGTCGCCACTATACGATCCGTCTTCTGTTCTGATCCGGGTTATGAGAGCAGCCATTTTATTCACTCCAAAATGGATCGGCACCGACCAGTGCGGTGCAGGTTTTTGCGAGAAGCCCTCAGAGGCTTGCGTGCAACCGTCTCCTCCAGCGGGAATGGTCCGAATGTATTCGCTGCCGAACACGGTATTGCGTGACAAGCCGCAACATCCAGCAGTTGAGAAGACCTCGTAATTTTTATCAGTGAACCGTATAAGAGCATCACCACGACTGGTTATGCGCTTTACGACCTCATTAACGTTTTGGTAAACAAATAAAGGGAAATTTCTTCAATAGCTTAAAAGTGGTCTAAGCATTTTGCGCATGTATAAAAAGCATCTCGGAGGTCCTTCCAGGCGCACCGCCTCTCGCTTCGTATGGGAATGCCCGCAACGAAGAGCAAACAAATCAACCCCTGAGGCGCACGAGTGACGATGCCGGGCGAACGCGTCAGGCACTCGCCCCGGAGATCAGCGCGGCGGTGTCGTAAAATTCATAGAAGAAAACGATCTTGCCATCCCTGAACTTCAAAAAGTCCAGCTTCGGCGTGTCGATCAGTTTGCCGGTCTTTTTGTTCGTCCAGGCTGTGGAACCATACGCGCAGATCCTGTCACCATCGACGACATACTCATCGATCGTGTAGTGCTCCATTGACCAGTCGGCTTTCAAACCGGAAAGATACTGGATCACCTCGTTCTTGCTGCAGCACGGTTTGGTGAAATCGACGCTCGGGTCCTGTGCCATGGCGAGAGAGCGGAAATCAACGGTGTCGTCAAACAGGTCCAGCCACTCGCCAACGCTTTCGCCCTTGGTTTCGTTCCACAATTCATAGCAGCGTTTCAGGGCATTCAAATTCTCAGAAGAAGTCATGGTGCCATCCCCCCAACGGATAAAGCAGAAAGCCTAACGAGGGAAATATACACACTCACCTCAACCCAGGATAGTTCCAATCTACTAATTCTCTCTCTACGTAACTGCTAAAGAGACGGTCAGCAGCCCCGCCGGCGAAAATATCGTCTGGCCGCCCCATTCCTGACTCAGAATCCGCTTATTTCGAAAGTCGGGCGAGAAAAATGGATGGCGGATGAAACGCAGAGAGTTTCTGATCGGAGCGGGGTGTGTTGCCGGAAGCGGTCTGGCGGCTGCGGCCATGATCCCGGGGCGGCTCGAAGCCGGCCTGCAGATTGCGCAAGACGCAATCGCTCAAAACAGGGAACCCCTTGTCCGGATCAATTTTCAGCGTAGCCTCCTTGAAGCTGAACCCTGGGCTGAAAAACTGATTTCGGCTGCAGAAGACCAGATCGGCATCACTGTCATTTATGATCCCGCCTATGTCGGCCTCTCTTTCCCCGGCGGTGATCTGCCGCGAGAACGCGGCGTGTGTACCGACGTCATCATCCGCGCTTATCGCGACGCCTTCGACTTCGACCTGCAGGAAGAAGTCAACGCGGACATGAAGCGCGATTTCAACGCCTATCCGAGGATCTGGGGCCTGAAGCGCCCCGACAGGAACATCGACCACCGCCGTGTCCCAAATCTCCAGGCCTTTTTCGAACGCAAGGCGACGTCGCTTCCGGTGAGCACCAATCCGGCAGACTATCTGCCCGGAGACATTGTCGCCCAGATGCTTCCGGGCAACCTGCCCCACATTGCCATTGTCACCCACTACCGCTCCCGGGATGGCAAACGTCCTCTCCTCATTCACAACATCGGCGCAGGCACACGCCTGGAAGACCGCCTGTTCGACTTCCCTGTCACAGGCCACTACCGGTTCGAACCGGGTGTCAACAGCTGACACCTTTCATGCATGTCATTGGAACGCCTGAAACCAAACTGTTCCACGGTCCGCCGGTCACAAACCACCACCAATTGTCGACGCGACGCGCTGGAAGTGGTCAATGGCCGGTCAGGCCCGTTTGCTCGAAATAGGCGCCCACGCTGGTCAGGTCTGAGCTGCGGTAGGCCACATAACCATCAGGGCGCACCAGATAAATACAGGGACTGTCCGCACCATAGATGCGATGCATGTTGCCCTCTCGGTCGATGATCAGGGTCTGGCCCGCGAACGTGCTGTCCACCGTTTCGTCACCGACGACGTAAGGCTTCAGCCAGAGCGTGAAACGTTCAGATGCAGCGACCGCGTCCCGGATCGCCTCAACAGGCGGCGGGTTTGGTGTTCCGCAAAAGAAGAACAGCCGGTATTGGTCGTCTGCACGCAGCTTGAACAGGCTCGTCGCTTTCCCTTTGAAAACAAGATCCGTCGCATCCGGAGCGCGGGTTCCCGGTTTTGGGCCGCGCTCAAGGTCGTCGGCTACTGATACGCTGAGCGGGCTGGCACTGTAATCAAGGTCGACTTCCTGAAGGTGGCGGGCTGCATCCAGACGTGCAGCTTGCGGGGTGTACAGGTGCGAGACAAAGGTCTCCCGGTCCTCTTGCGGAAGTTCGGCATAACTCTCCATTGCCTTCGTAATTTTGCGTGTGGTTTCAAGGATTTCCTCGGCAACGACCCGTCGTTCCACTTCGTAGCTGTCAAGAAACCCGGCGGACGCCCTGCCCCTGGCAACCTGCGCCAGCTTCCAGGCCAGATTGTGGGCGTCCTGGATCCCTGTATTCATGCCCTGACCCGCCAGCAGACTGTGGACGTGAGCGGCATCACCCGCAAGAAAGACCCTGTCCTGCCGGTAACGGGGCACCAGACGGTAGTTTATCCGGAAGTAAGCGAGCCAATGCGGATCGCGCAGTTGCAGCGACGCTCCGGCTCTTTCCGTCACGATGTCCTGAAGTTGCCTGAGGGCCGGCATCCCCTCTGTGCTGATTTCCTCCCGCAGACTGGCGACAAGAAAGTGTCTGTTGCCGGGCAGTCTGGTGAACGCGAACAACACACCACTGTCATGGAAAAAGACATGTCCCTTGTCGGGTTCCAGGTCTTCGTCGCCATCGATCAAGACATCCCCGAGGATGTACGGAATGTCATCGGCGTCGCCCGGAAACGCTTCGCCAATATGGTGGCGCACCGCGCTGTGGGCACCATCACAGGCAATCACCCACTGGTATTGCGCTATCTCTTCCCGTTCGTCGCCATGCCGCAAAGTGACCGTCACACCGTCTTCGTCCTGGTTCAGCGCGGCCAACGAGACATCGCGTTCAACTTCGCTCCCAAGGCTTTCCAGATAGGCCGCCAAGGTCGCCTCGGTATGCGCCTGCGATTGCGACATGCCGAAGGGAAATGGCGAGTCGATGGGTGTGTGCGGGCTTTCCCCAACACGCTGTCCTTCCCGATAGAACACGAAGCCGATCTCGGAAACGGAACCCAGGGTTGCCTGCTCATCGATACCCAGGCCCTGAAAGATTTCCAGCGTACGCGAATGCAGCAGGTTTGCGCGGACATGCGGGTCAATCCCGGGAGACTTGTCGATACACCGCACCGGGATATCGCGCCTCGCCAGTTCCGCTGCCATCATCAAACCCGTAGTTCTTCCACCAACGACCAAGACCTTGTCCATGGTGTTTTCTCCCAGAAGATACCAATTGCCACCCGCGGCCGACGGCGGACGGAATGTGCTTCCAAGGCTAACCGGGAGGAACGACGGGCTCAACATTGTAAGTCCAGCGACCAGGCAGCTGAGACTTGTTGTCAGCCTTGCCCGCCTCAATACGGAAAGAAAAACGGTGCTGTGACGACCGTGATGATGCCGGTGAGGATCGTGAGTGGAATGCCAAGCTTGAGAAAATCGGAGAAGGCGTACCCGCCGGGCGTGACAACCAGCGTGACCACCGGCGTCGAGACGGGTGTGGAGAACGCCGCTGACGCCGCAATCAGCACGGAAATCGCGAAAGGATACGGTGAAACCTGCATCGTTTCCGCAGCGGTAATCGCGATCGGTGCGACCAGCACTGCCGAGGCCGTGTTGGACAGCACAAGACCAAGCAGCGCGGTCAGGAGAAACAGGGCTGCGGCCATGACGCTCGGGTTCGCTTCTCCGACCATGTCCAGCAGGAAACCGACGATCAGCTCCGAACCGCCGGTTACCTCAAGGGCGTTCGCCAGCGGCAGCATGCCTGCGATCAGAACAAGCGTCGGCAGGCTGATGGATGCATAGGCGTCTTCCGCGCTCATGGTCCTGAACAGGATCGCGGCCAGTGCCGCCAACAGAACAGCGACGGTGACGGGAACGAGGTTGAGCGCGCTCAGAACGACCATTGCAGCCAATATGCCGACCGCAACGCCGTATTTCGGCAGATTGGGCACCGCATCCTGCCGCTCCTTCGGATAGGCCAGGAGCACAAAATCCTCCCGCTGCTCCACAAGCGTATCAAGCTCGTCCCAGGGACCGAGCACCAGCAGCCGGTCCCCCGCCTTCAATTGTGTCTCCTCGACGTCTGCTACCGGCTCACCGCCCCGCAATAACCCGAGTGCATCCAGTTCGCGCGCATCATGCGACAAGGCTTCTTCCGGCCTTTCGCCGATGACGGTCGCTTCCGGGTGCACCATGACATCGGCAATGCCCAGACTGTCCTGCCAGTCCTCGGCCCGGACACCGAGCGCGGATCTGCGGGTGAAATCCGGCCGCGCCGCAATTGCATCCAGAACCTCTTGCGGCCCGTTGACGAGAACCAGATCGTCGCGCCGGAGCTCCATGCCGTCGCGAAAGAGAACCGTTTCCCGTTCCCGGTTGCGGTCGCGCCGGCGGCGGGCAACGAAATTCACGCCCTGTGCCCTGAAGTCACGGATCTCGTCAATGGAGACAGGTCCGCCGATCCAGTAATCGTAGACCTCGCCCCCGATCTGGTAGGTCATCCAGAGTTCGGCCGCGGCGCGGGCCGGACGCTTCCGCTTCGTGGTCTTGACCGGTTCGCGAGAGCCGAGCAGGTGGCGGCCCCACAAGAGCATGTAGGCAATTGTCGCGGCGAGGATGATCACGCCGAGCGGGAAAAAGGAGAAGAACCCCAGTGCCTGGTAACCTTGCGCCACGAGTTCGTCGCTGACGACGAGGTTCGGCGTGGTTGCAATCAATGTCAGCATGCCGCTGATCAGGGCCGCATAGGACATCGGCAGGAGCAAGCGCGACTTGTCCAGGCCGGTCTCCGCAGCGATGCGCAGCACAATGGGAATGAAGATCGCAACGACCGCGGTGGAACTCATCACGCTGCCGAGAAAACCCGCGCTGACCATAAGAAGGATCATGAGCCGGGTTTCGTTCGTCCCTCCCCTTTGAAGGATCAGGTCACCGACGGATCGCGCAACCCCGGTCCGCTGCAGCATCTCTCCGACGACGAGCAGACAGGCAACAAGAATGACGACGGAACTGCCGAAGCCGGACAGAGCCTGGCCTACTGTGAGAACGTTTCCCAGCACCAGCGCGAGCACGACCATGAGAGCAACGAGGTCATAGCGCACCCGGTTGCTCGCCATGAGAACGGCGGCAACCCCGATAAGCACAAAGACAAAGGCGGCATCTGATGTCATTGCAAACTGCACTCTCTCACACTGTCGCCCAACCGACTGCCTGGAAGCACGGTGACGTCAAGACCTCATTCTTGTCCGAAACTACCGATTGCGAAAGGGTTTTGGGCGCCGGGCGGGGCGTGGCTCCAATCGACGGGATCAATTCGGGATGATGTAGTTCAGCCAGGCATCCATCCGGATCATCACTTTCCGAATAATGTGTGTCGGCTGAACCGATGCTGTATAGATCGCGGCCGTTCCGCCCGCACCGGCAGGGATCTCGGAATAAAGGTCGGGACGGTCCGTCAGTTTCAGCACCACCCCCATCAATTCATTTGGGCCGGAAAGCTGTGCCAACGAAGGCAGCACCCCGTTCGGCGGGACCTGGGCGGCCGCGTTGATCGGAATAACCTCGTCCACGACCGCACCGAAAATCTCTCCCGGAAAATGAGCGAACGTGACCTCAGCCTGTTGGCCCGGGTGCACGAAACGAAGGCGGGATTGCGGTACAGCGACCACAAGGCGGCGCTGTTCAAAGGGGACAAACGCCATCCAGGAACGAAGTGGCAGGTTGGCGACACGTTGTCCCGGCTGGAGGGTCAGGCTGACAACAAAACCGTTGGATGGCGCACGCACGATTGTCTGCTCGAGGTTGAACTCGGCCCGCCGCAACTCCGCTTCCAGACGTGCCACGGTCGTGTTCACGCCGTCGATATTCGAAGCGTACGCCAGACGCGCCTGTTCCGCAGTCGCGAGCGCACGTGAGACAGACGCCTCCGATGCGACATATGTGAGCCGACGTTGCTCCACGTCGCTCTCGCTGAATGCCAGGCTCCTGTTGCCGGCCGCTCTGGCACTTTCATTGGCGGTTTGAAGGCGTTCGAACTCGTCCTTTGACCTGTCACGCAATGCCTCGGCTTCTGCTACGGCTGCACTGGCTGCGTCAAGGGATGCAGCCAGCTGCGGCACCGCCTGCCGTGCCTCGGCCAGCGCAGCGCGGCTCTGATCAACGGCAGCCTGAAACGGTATCGGGTCAATCTTGAAAAGTTCCGCGCCCTTTGAAACCGGCAGCAACGGTTCAACGGGAACCTCGATCACTTCACCGGTGACGTTCGGCACGATCTCGACGACATTCTGATAGAGCCGGATCGGACCTGAAGGCGCACCCCACTGCATGGGAATGAACAGGACCACGAAAAGCAAGACCATCCACAGCACGGGCGAAAGCTTCCAGAACGTATTGAAAGGCACGATCCGAAACTTGACCAGGCCGGCGAGAAGCGCGCAGTAACACAGTGTCAGGAAGACAATCATGCTTGATCACCGGCATCGCGTTCTGCGGGCGCAGGCGCTCCGTCCGCATAGGCCCAGATGAAAGCAAGTGGCATCAGAATACCGAGTGTCAGTGCGCCCCAGTATCCGCACACTCTAACGGCATCCGCTCTCGGATGGCCGCGCTGATCGGCAATACGCCCAGGCGTGATTGCGAGGAACACCCAGATCGCGACGGCAGATGCACACAGAACGATCAAAACGAAAAGAGCGAAATACATCATCGTGTCGTGTCACTTTCCCCTGTCATCGCATTCCGGACGTGTGAGAACATGATTTGACGATGGTCGGGAGGAGCCGGGAACAACGCCCGCCGCCGCGTGACGGCAATTCATCCCAAAGAGACCATCCTTAGACAATTCACGCGTCTGTTGTCCTGTATTCACCTAACGTTTCAAACAGATTAGCTAACGCGCACTTGGCTCGCCACTCGTAGAATTGCCAAGCGAACGAAATTGGTCCATCACCTAGGGGTTTTGAGACGCAGGCCGCTGAGTTTCGCCGGCTTTCAGAAGCAGTGATCGCAGGCAATACCGGCAAACGGCTGCCTTCAGCCGGATCAGATCGCCGGTGCACCCGGAGCGTCCCGCAGCCGTTTCCTTAAAACTGCCGATGCGCCGAAATCAGTGCCGTTCCGGCGTCAAGCAGCTGATGGTTTTGGTGTCTTGTCCTTCAGCGCCACCACGAGTGTCGCGCAGACGATGCATGTGGCCGCGGCATAAAAGGCGGGCTCGGGAAGAATGTCGAAGAAGAGCGCATCGGCGATCACCGCAAAGACCAGCGCCAGATATTCAAAGGCGGCCAGTTTCGAGATTTCGCTGTACTGATAGCTCAAGGTCATCAGGATATGCGCGATCCCTCCGGCAAATCCGGTGCAGATCAGGAGGCCGAGTTGGTTCCAGTTGGGTGTTGTCCAGTCGAACGGCAGGGTCGCAAGCCCCGCAAGCGTGCAGGTCAGCGCAAAGTAGAAGGCAATGGCACCGGCGTTCTCCGTCAGCGCGAGACTGCGGATCTGGATCTTCGCGCCGGCGGTCAGGACCGCCATTGCCAGGGCCAGGCCGACGCCCGTCAGATAGGTGACATCGACATCGGCGCTTGATGCCGTCGGCAGGTTGAGCACCAGCATTCCGAGGAATCCGAACAGGACGCCGAACCAGCGCGCGGCACTGACACTTTCCTTCAGCAGGATACCGGCCAGGACGACCGCGAGGATCGGAGCCATGTAGCCGATGATCGACGCATGGGAGAGCGGCAGGTATTTCAGGCTCGCGAAGCTGGCAAACATCGCAAGGCACCCCAAGATACAGCGGGCGACATGGCTGCCCGGCCGTTTGGTCCTTAGTCCGGACGGAAACTCGCGTGTCCACATCAAAAACAGGACGAGCGGGACCAGGGCAAACGCGCTCCGGAAAAACACGACCTGGCCAACGAGAATCTCGTCGGCGAGCCACTTGATGAAGAGCACCATCAGCGTGAAGAAGAACGTGGCACCGACCCTGAGGCTGATACCCTTGAAATCAATCGACATCTCTTAATCCGAAGTCGCACTGCTGCTGCCGAGAAGATCGCGCAGCTGGTCGCCGGTCAGGTTGATGGCCAGAACGCTGATGAGAATGGCAAGGCCCGGAAAGATCATGAGGTGCGGCGCCGTCTGCATATAGGCTTTGCCGTCGAGCAGCATGGCACCCCATTCCGCGTTTGGCGGCTGCACGCCGAAACCCAGAAAGCTCAGGCCGGAGATCGACAAAATCGTCCGCGACCAGGAGTTGGTCCACAAAACCAGCAGGCTTGGGCCCACATTCGGCAGAATGTGCCGCCACAGGATCAACCTTGACGGCAGGCCATTCAGCTTCGCCTGCGTGACAAAGTCGCGGTGTGCAATCTCAAGGCTCAGACCACGCGCCAGGCGCGCGAACCGCATCCAGCCAACGAGGATCAGCGCCAGCACCATGTTCGCCGTACTTGGACCAAGGACGCCGGCGATGGTGATGGCGGCAATCAGCTCCGGAAACGCGAAGAAACTGTCGGTGACCCGCATCAGTGTTGCGTCGGCTGCACGTCCGAAGTGGCCTGCTGCGAGACCGATGGCCGTGCCGGCGATTGCGCCCAAAGACGTGATCAGAAGCGCCAGGCCGACTGACCAGAGACCGCCATAGAGCAACCGCGTCGCGACATCGCGGCCAAGCTGGTCCGTGCCGAACCAGTGCGTTTCAGACGGCGGAGAGAGGCGGTTGAGAAAATCCGGCGCGTTTGGCGCATAGGGCGTGAAATAGAAACCCGCGCAGACCAGCATACCAAGAATGAGCACACCCGCGCCCACACCGATGAGAAACCGTTTCAGGCTCCGCTGGTGCAGCTTCTGCTTCAGATCGACCTGTTCGGCGAGCATCGGACCGTCTGCAACCGTCATGGCCGCACCTCCTTGCGGACCACCGGTTCAGCAGAGCCCAAAAGGCGCGCCTTCGGATCGAGTGCATCCTGAATGATCTCGATCAGGGAATTGATCAGCACATAGACAAGCGCGAAGAACATCACCAGAAACAGGATCAGCGGGTAATCCCGCGACAGCACGGCCCCGGCGAGCAATGACCCGACGCCGCCCCGCGCGAAGGTGAGCTCGACAATGACCGTTCCCTCAAGCAGGGCAGCGACATCGAGACCGATCATGGTGAGTGCCGGAACAGCAGCATGGCGAATGACGTGGCGCCAGAAGATCTCGCCCTCGCTGACGCCGCGCAACCTGAGGGTCTCGACATAAGGCGCTGATTTCGCTTCCAGGAAAAACGCGCGCAGGAGACGCGTCTGGGATGCAGTAATCCAGAACGCGAGTGTGACCGCAGGCAGGACGATATGCGCTGGTGTTCCCGTTCCGTATGCAGGCAGCCAATTGAGATGGGCAGCAAAGAGCAGGATCAGCAGCAGGCCGAGCCAGTAATTCGGCATCGCCGCACCGATCGAGGCAAGCGCGACGGCCAACCGGTCGGCTATGCTGCCCGGACGCCAGACCGAAACGGCGCTCAGACAAAATGCGGCCGCCAGGCCGATCACGAGCGAGACGGCGGTGAGCGTCAGCGTCTCGTTGATATTGGCGGCAAAGATGTCCCAGACAGGAACGTTTGACGCGAAGGAATTGCCGAAGTCACCTTGCACGAAACGCAGCAGCCATTGGAAGAACTGAACGAGGAAGGGTTCGTTCAACGAGAACTCCTCACGAATGCCTTCCAGGATTTCTGTAGGGAAACTCTGGGTCTCGGGATAGCGCGCATGAGCGATCGCCGCTGCTTTGTCACCGGGTGCGAAATAGGTCATCGTGAACGTGATGAAGCTGACCCCGAAAAGGACAGCGATCAGACCTGACACCCGTTTTGCAAGCGCGCCAAGTGGGCCTTGCAAACGCATACTCCCGTTAGTCATGGTGACACCTGTGTGTGGTCTTGGGCCGCTCCTGCGGCCCGCGGCAAACTTCCCAAGTCGCGCGCCGCCTCGACAAGGTCCACGCAATACCGGCTGGCCGGTGCCTCGAAAAACGACGTCGCAGGCTGATACGCTTCCACTTTCCCGTGTCGGAGCACCAGCATCTGATCCGCGAAGGCCGACGCGAAACCGAGGTCATGGGTGACAATCACGAACGTGATGCGGTAACGCTCCTGGATGCGTTTCATCGTCGCCGCGATTTGTTTCTGGACAATTGCATCAAGGGCGCTGAGGGGTTCGTCAAAGAAGATGAGTGATGGACGTGCGATCAGGGCACGGGCGAGGCAGGCGCGCTGGGCTTGCCCCAGAGAGACCTCGGACGGCTTTCGTGCCGCCATTCCCGAAGGCAGTTCGACATCGGCAAGCACGGTCGCGATGGCGTTGGCAAGGTCCGCCGCAGAGGGCTTCATTGAATAGGTGCTCTCTCCGATCGACGCGCCCAGTGTCAATTTGGGGTTCAGCGCCGCGATCGGGTCCTGCATCACCCAACGACTGCCGATGAGGCCGGGCTGTCCTTGCCAGTGGCCTTCATGAACGACTTTTTGATGGCTCCGAACATTGAAAATGAGCCCGTCAAACCGCGCCGGCATCAGACCGTTTATCGCCTTCAGCAGACTGCTTTTTCCCGAGCCGCTTTCACCTGCTATGCAAAGGGTTTGCCCTTCTTGAAGCGCAAAGGAAACATCTTCAAGGATCGGCTTCCCGCCGATGGTTATGTTCAGATTGTCGACGCGCAGCATCTGAAACTATTCCGCGGCCATGGATCGAGACGTATCGGCACCGTCAAGGGCCATCCACTCCCGATGGCTCACAAGCAGGCGGCCATAGTCTGATTGCGGGTCCTTCAGGAGCATGGCGGTCTCGCCGCTTTCGACCACCCGGCCGGCATTCATGATAACCGTGCGGTTCGCGTAGCGAGCCGCAAGCGAGAGGTCGTGCGTGACGATCAGGACCGCGATACCGAGTTTCCCGGCATGCCTTGCAACGGCGCGCAGAACCTGGGCGGCGATCAGCGGGTCCAGCGCTGACGTCGGCTCATCCAGCACCAGCAGCTTGGGCTCCCCCATCAAAGCCATGGCGAGCAGAAGACGCTGCTGCATGCCACGGCTCCATTCATGGGGAAAGTGTTTTTCGAACGGTTTCAGTCCAAGTTCGTCAAGCAGCTGCGACCGTGCTTCGGAAATCGCGGCACGGCCGGTAACAACCCTGGACGCTTGCGCCCACTGCCATCTCAGACGCTTGAGCGGGTCGAAACCGTGGTCCGGGTTCTGCGGAACATAGCCGATCCCGCTAGGCCGCCTTGTCTTGCCTGAACCTGCGAAATCAATGTGTTGGCCGTTGAAATGAAGCTGGCCCTCGAACGGTTCGGCAGGACGGGTCAAGCCCATCAGGCAGCGAAGGAGAGTGGATTTTCCCGCGCCGGACCCGCCCACGATCGCAACGCACTCGCCGCGCGCAACCCTCAGACTGACGTCATGCAAAAGCACCTGCCGGCCGATACGGGCCGACAGGTTCTCAAGTCTCAGCAGATCTGTTTCATCACTCGGCAAGTGTCAGGTCCGGGGTCACGAGATAGGTTTCCGCAGGGTGGATATTGTACCCCTCCACTTTGCCGTTTCCGACCGAAACCTGTGTTTTGTGAAAGACCGGGATCAGAGGCAGTTCGGCGTTGATGATTTCCTGGATACGGTCGTAGTGCTCCTTGCGGACCTCATCGTCGAAATCTTCGCGGCCCTTCTTCAAAAGCCCGTCCAATTCCTCATTGGAATAGCCGGAAAAATTGTATCCGACCCCTGATTCCACCAGCGTGCTCGGGAAATAATCGGGATCACCCTGTGGGGCGGTGCCCCAGGCCTGAAGATGCATGTCGATTTCACCGGCCTTCAGGGCTTCGTTGTTGGCGTCATACTCGCCCATCGCGATTTCAGCCCCGATGCCGATCTGCTGAAGCAGCGCCTGGGTGATCTCAAGAGTCGGGCGCAACGCGGCACGGCCTTCATAGGAGCGGATCTTCAGGGAGATCTCCTCACCGTCCAGTTCCCTGGTGCCATCACCATTTGTGTCCTTGATACCGGCCTCGTCCAAGAGCGCCTTGGCCTTTTCCGGATCATAATCGAGCGTCAGGTCGCCATTGGCCCACGAGGCCATGCTCGCGGGGAAGAGACTGTTCGCGACCTCACCGCCAACACCGTTCAGGGAGGCGGCGACAATGGTCTCACGATCGAGGCCGAGCGAGACAGCGGTGCGCAGCGTGTCATTGGCAAGTGGTCCGTCAGCAGTCCGGACCTGGAAAAAGAACAGCCGCGTTGTCGGATTGGAGAACAGCTGCCCCTCACCTTTTTCCTTGAGCGCAGCGAAATCGGGCTCCGGATAATTGGTCACCAGATCGACGTCACCGGCCTGGAGCGCCAGGGCCGCGACGGAGGGATCGGACAGCGCATCCATCACGATCCTGTCCAGCTTCGGCTCCCCGCCCCAGTAGTCGGCAAATTTCCGGGTCTGGTAGGTCTTGTCCGGTTCCGCCATAACGAACACGAACGGACCGGTCCCGATCAGCGGCAAGTCATCCGTGCCATCCTTCAAGACGGCCGCGGAGGGTTCGGTCAGCGACCAGAGGAACGCCGAATTGGGTGATTTGGTCTTGAACACGAGCGTGTGGTCGTCTTCGACCGTGATGCTCTCTATACCAAGCAGTCTGGAAAGGCGCGGGTTGTGCCCGGGATGACCTTCGATGTCGAATTTTTCGAAGGACGCCTTCACATCCTGCGCCGTCATGTCCGAGCCGTCATGGAACTTCACGTCCTTGCGCAGTGTCAGTTTCCACTCCGTCGGAGACAGGTTCTGGAACGTCTCGGCGAGGCGCGGCTGCATCGTCATGTCATGACCGAGACCGATCAGCGTCTCAGAAACGCCGGCACGGTTGCTGAGCCAGCCGTTCTGGCGGGCTCTCGGATCCGGAACGCTGCTCTTGGGACCGAAAGGCACGGCAATACGCATGGTTTTCTCCGCAGCCTGAACAGGCGGCGTCGGCAATGCAAACGCGGCAACTGCCAATGCGCTGATACCCAGCAGTGCGGTGACGGAGGATCTGGTTTTCTGATGCGACAAGGTTGAGCTCCGGAAACGGGAAACATGACGATGGAACGCAACATTGGGTACATGTTACAAAATAACATTACAAGAGAAATTTAGGTTTGAAGAGGCGATCACCCGGCGGCCTTTGAGCAGAGTCCAATGGGATCTGGCGGGTGGTGTACGCATTCCTCAGGACCAGCGTGGCAAGCAACATCTGGAACACCAGATCCCAGAACTCCGGATTGCACTCGGAGGGAACCGCAGCGGCGATTGACCTCAGCCTTGCGCGCCAGCACGTAAACGCCCGGCTGCGTTCAATCTAGTTGCAACCATTGTGCCGGCGCCACATGTCCGGATCGTGCCCCCGCGGTACTTGCAAACACGGATCAGACGCGTAGCCCCGCAGAGTATTGTATTTCTCGACTTGGCCGCGGCGGATTATCTCTGGCGTTAACAGATGAGTTGACAAGTGGATGTAACGGAGTTCGGCCCTTGCCTGCGCCGCTTCCGCAATGAGCTCGCGAAGAACTGTTGCTTCCGGGCTTTTGCCAGCAAAGGCATTGCTCAAGGCCGCCTCCGCCGATATCAGACGCTCGCCTGCGGCAATCGCATCAGACTTCATCTCCTCGAAAATTCGCCTGATCGCATCGACTTGTCCTTTCGTCAGTTCCAGTTCGTCTTTCAATTCCAGAAGATGCACGGGGCCGGGATGACCGTTCAATTCCGCCGGCAGGGCAAGGCCCCAGCCCCGACCCTGGCGCAACTCTTCGATATCTCGTTCCGACAGACTTTTGATCTGTCGTTCCTGCAAACCCGCATAAGGAGCCGCGCCTTTCCCGTGTCCATCTTCCTGGCCCCAGGCCGCCAAGGGTAGAAAAACGGCGGCAGAGATAGCTGTTCTGATAAGTCTGGCGAGCATTCCACGTTCCTTTCCACATCCGTGAATATCGCCAGTAGCAGCCGCCAGGTTCCGCACATATGATCACTATCATGTCGATTGATATCGCCGAAGTCTTTGCAAACGGACGCCCTCTGGTTCTGGAACCGGGTCAGATCATTTTCCGGACAGGTGACCTGGTCCGCTCGATGTTCTATGTGACAACCGGAGAGCTTGACCTTTTGCGGCACACGCCAAACGGAGCGCCGCTTATCCTGAACCGGGCGGTTTCCGGCTTCGTGCTTGCAGAGGCATCCGCGTATTCGCGCTCCTATCACTGCGATTGCGTTGCCAGAGACCAGTCCTGTCTTCGGTCCCTGACCGTTGGCGAGTTTCACGAGGTTCTGCGCAAATCTCCCGAATTGGCAGGATCGTGGGCCGCACAACTGGCCGCGTCGTTGCAGAAAGCACGCATGCTGTCTGAGATCAGGGCACTTAGAACCGTATCCGAGCGGCTCGACGCCTGGTTGTCCGACAACGGCCAGCTTCCGCCAAGGGGGCAAATTCAACACATTGCCCACATGCTCGGCGTGTCGCGTGAGGCGCTCTATCGGGAACTCGCCAAACGGCGTGCGAAATCGAAATCGACAATGGCTGGCGGTTGAGACAGCAAAGCCAGTCCTTGTCAAAAAAACAGGGCGGCCTTCGCCGCCCTGCCCTCAAGTGTCTGTCTCTGATCCCGGACTACTGGTTGCCCTGGGATCCGGCCGTCATCGCTTCCATGACATTGTCGAGATTGAAGCTTCCCGGTTTCTGGCGCGGCGGGAATTCCTGGAAGCTGGAAAGCCATTGCGCGACATAGGCACCGGCCGGTGCGAAGACGAACATGTGCTCGACCCACCAGCGCTGGTACCCCATCGCGTCTTCGGCTTCCGCCCGCTCGAATGGATCCATGCGCAGATTGGTGAGCGATGGTGCCCTCAGGACCTCAAACGGTGTCGTCCAGACCTTGTAGCCCTCCGCGTGCTGCTTGAGATAGGTGAATTTCCAGTCGTTCCAGCGCAGTGCGGCCACCGACCCGTCGTCAGTCCAGTAGATGAACTCTTCCCGAGGCCAGTCCGCTTCCCCCCTCAGGGCCGGACCGAGATCGTAGCCGTCGAGGTGGACCTTGTAGGTGCGTCCGATCGCTTCGACGCCGCCTTCGAGCAACTCAGCCTTGATGTCGGGATCGCCTGCGGCCGCAAGGATGGTCGGCAACATGTCCTCATGAGCGCCGATCTCGTTGACGACAGTTCCAGGCCCGATCGTGCCGGGCCAGCGGATCAGCGTCGGGACGCGGAAACCGCCCTCCCATTGCGTGTTTTTCTCACCCTTGAACATTGTGGTGCCGCCATCCGGCCAGGTGAAGGTTTCCGCACCATTGTCGGAGGAATACATCACGATGGTGTTGTCGGTGATGCCCAATTCCTCAAGCTTGTCGAGCAACTGGCCAACATGACCGTCATGTTCCACCATGCCGTCCGCATAGATGCCGTAGCCGGTCACACCTTCGCTTTCGTCCTTCAGATGCGTGAAGATGTGCATGCGTGTCGAATTCCACCACAGAAAGAAGGGCTTGTCCTGATCGACCGCGCGCTGCATGAAGTCGAGCGCGCCGCTGGTGACTTCTTCGTCCACGGTTTCCATGCGCTTGCGGGTGAGCGGCCCGGTATCCTCGATCGTCCCGTCGGCACTGGACTTGATGACCCCGCGCGGCCCGAATTTTTCACGGAATGCCGGATCCTTCGGGTAATCGGGGTGTTCCGGCTCCTCTTCGGCGTTGAGGTGATAAAGATTTCCGAAAAACTCGTCGAAGCCATGGTTCGTCGGCAGCATTTCATCCCGGTCGCCCAGGTGGTTCTTGCCGAACTGGCCGGTGACGTAGCCGTGGGTCTTGAGCAGACCGGCAATCGTCGGATCCTCGATCTGCATGCCCTCCGGCGCACCGGGCAGGCCCACTTTGGTCAGTCCGGTCCGCATCGGCGACTGCCCGGTGATGAAGGCAGCACGCCCTGCGGTGCAGCTTTGCTGGCCGTACCAGTCGGTGAAGTAGGCCCCTTCCGCGGCAATCCTGTCGATATTCGGTGTCCGGTAGCCCATCATGCCGCGATTGATCGCGCTGATATTGAACTGACCGATGTCATCCCCCCAGATCACCAGCACATTCGGCTTGGCACTGTCCTGGGCGATGGCAAAACCTGGCAGTGAGGCCGCAATGGCCGCAACCAACAGTCTTTTCAGCATGAAATGATCCTCCTTGATCAAATTGAAAAAATTAACGCAAGGGCAGTTTATCGGCCAACCACCGATAGAACAGACCTATTTCCGGATTTGCGGCAAGAAAGGCAGAGAATTTTGCTTCACGTGTCGGAAGGTCAAAAGTCTGGCGGGAAATGCACGTTTCAAGCCGGCCGCATGCTCGGCAGTTTTCCCGATCCCACGGTGCGGATTGCGTGCCGTTGCTCCCGGTTCCGCCTCCTACCCGGCCTCTTCGAAGTCTCGGGCAACCTCTTGCGCGATCCGCGCGGCCCGTTCGATCAGCTCATTCTTGGGTTCGCCGATATAGGTCGCTGTGAACCGCAGCGGTGTCGCCTGCCAGCCCGGGTCAAACGTGGTTATCCGCTTCTCCTCCACCAGCCGCCGTCCGAGGATACGCGGCAGAATGCCGACACCGATCCCCGATGCCACCATCTCGAACCCGGTCGACAGCGAATTCGTGGGAAAGATCTGGGCGGAACTGCCGTAGCGGTCGCGAAGTTCGTGTGTCAGCTCCCGGTGCGGACGCGAGTTCCGGTTATAGGTGATGACCGGTGTGGTGCTCAGGTCCGGCTCAGACAGATCGATCGGCCGGTACCAGGACAGTTCGAAAGGCGGCAGGTCCAGGTTGTCAACGCTGTATTCCGATACCGGGCCCATCAGCATCGTCAGATCGAGGGACCGGTCCAGCAGCATCTCCCGAAGGTTCACGGATATGTCGACCGAAACTTCGATTTTCAGCCTGGGAAACCGGCTGTGCAGCTCCCGTATGAAATCGGGCAGCCAGGTTTGTGCCACCGTCTCGGCAACACCAAGGCGAAGAAGACTGCTGACGCTGTCATCCGCCATGACTTCCCCCTTGATGCGTTCCATGATTTCCATGATCTGCTCGGCGTGGTTCCGCAGCAGCACGCCCTGGCGGGTGAGCACGACCCCTGTCGAAACGCGGCTGAACAGCTCCGTTCCAAGATAGGTCTCAAGGCTGGAAATCCGCGTCGAAACAGCCGGTTGGGAGACATTCAGCTGCTCCGCCGCGCGGCGCACACCACCCATGCGCGCGACACTGAGAAAGGTCTTGAGTTGCTCAAAGGTCATGGCGCTCCTCCGCAAAGTGATAAAAAAAGCTGATCACTTTGGACAAAAAATCACGATTTGACTTGATAATAGATACACCGCAGCATTTTGCCACCGACTTTCGAGGTGGACATGACCAGCGAGCGCGCACAGCTTCCCGACCTGTTCGATATGGATCTGCCGGCCCAGCGCCGATTGATCCGGGATGGACGCTACAATGGTCACACGGCAGGTCTCGCAAAAGGCAACCTGCAGTGCAATCTCGCCATCCTGCCGGCGAACCTTGCAGATGAATTCCACACTTATTGCCGCTTGAACCCGAAACCCTGCCCGTTGGCCGGTGTTTCCTGCGCCGGCGAACCCGCCATTCCACGTCTTGGCGCGGATGTCGACATCCGGACCGACGCTGCCCGCTACAACATCTACCGCCACGGGGTCCTGGAGCAGCAGGTCAACGATCTTTATGCGCATTGGCGCGGTGATCTCGTTGCCTTCGCGATCGGCTGCTCCTTCACCTTCGAGGACGCCTTGCGCAAGGCCGGCATCGCCATGCGCCACATCGACAGCAACGTGACCGTGCCGATGTTCCTGTCATCGATCGAGACCGCGCCAAGCGGCCCGTTCAAGGGCGGCATGGTCGTCTCCATGCGCCCCATACCCGAAAACAGGATCGGCGAAGTTCTGGACATCTGCGGGAAGTTCCCGCTTGCCCACGGCGCTCCGGTCCATGTCGGCGATCCGTCCGACATCGGCATATCCGATTTGAATACACCTGACTGGGGCGAAGCAGTCGCGTTCGAACCAGGCGAAGTGCCCGTTTTCTGGGCCTGCGGGGTCACGCCTCAAGCGGCGATCATGAGATCGAAACCGCCACTCTCCATTACGCATGCACCTGGTGCGATGCTGATAACAAGCGTCTCGGAAACAACGGGACCGCTCTATGCCTATAACGATAACCAACTGAAATATCTGGACTAACAGAGGAAGAACGACATGAACAGACTGGTATTGATGTCCGCGATCTCCATGATCGCGTTTTCCGCCGGAACCAACGTCAAGGCTGAGGAACTCGCCGTCGTCGGCAGTTGGAGTGGGTTGCCGCTTCACAAACAGTATGAAGCGCCGTTCTGGAACGAAAAGCTCCCCGAGCTTTCCGGTGGTGACCTGACTGCCGCGCTGACAACCCACGACCAGATGGGGATCGCCGGTGGCGACGTCTTCCGCATGCTCTCCCAGGGCGTTTTTGATGTGGGCATGACAGTTGCCGACTATGCTGTGTCCGACAGCGTCGCGCTGGAAGGCCTGGATGTGCCGCTCATCGCAACGGACGCCGCGACCGCGCAAAAGGCGGTCGAAGCCGCCCGCCCGATGGTCGACGATATCTACCAGGAAGTCTTCAACGCAAAAGTGCTCGGGATTGCGCCTTACCCGCCGCAAGTCGTGTTCTGCAATGCAGAGATCGGGTCGCTCGACGACCTGAAAGGCAAGAAGATCCGCGCATCCGGCAGGATGACGGCGAAGTTTCTGGAAGCCCTTGGTGCAGAAGGTGTCAATGTCGGTTTCGGCGAAGTGCCGGGCGCCTTGCAGCGCGGTGTTGTCGACTGCGCCATCACCGGAGCCGGTTCAGGCTACAATGCCGGTTGGTGGGAAGTCTCCACGCATCTCATGCCGCTGCCGCTTGGTGGCTGGGACCCCGTCGTGACTGCGATCAACCTCGACAAGTGGAACTCCCTGTCCGACGCGCAGAAAGCGGCACTTGAAAAAGGCGTCAAGGAAGGTCTCGAGGCACCCGCCTGGGAGACCGCGCAGAACGCCCTGGAAAACGATGTTGCCTGCCTGACCGGCAACGGCGAATGTCCATATGATGACGCCCGGGGCCTGATCCTGGTCGAAGCCAGCGAGGCCGACCAGGCCAAGGCCAAGGACGTTCTGATCTCCGAAGTGCTTCCGGACTGGGCAGAGCGCGCAGGCGGTGACTGGGCGGCGCGCTGGAGCGACAGCGTCGGCAAGGTCACCGGTGTGAAACTGGAAACCAACTGAGGCACAACCTGATGACGTCCCTGGCCCTCGCCCTCCGGCGGATCAATGATCGACTGGCAATCCTTGTAGGACTGATCCTGCTTGCCTGCGTTGCGTTCACGCTCATAGAGATCATTGCGCGCCGGCTGGGCGGGTCGCTCGGGGGTGTCGATGAAATCTCCGGCTACGTCATGGCCGTGACCACAAGCTGGGGCATAAGCTATGCCCTGACGGAGCAGGCGCATGTGCGCATCGACCTGCTCCGTCAGCGCCTCGTGCCCATGGGCCGGGCGGTGTTCGACACCATCTCCCTTGCGTGCCTTGCCGGCACGGCCATCGTCGTGGCCTGGCGCGGCTGGGGTGTCCTTGAAAAAACTCTGTCCACCGGCGCACGCGCCAACACGCCGCTTGAAACGCCCCTTTGGCTCCCGCAGTCCCTGTGGTGGGCAGGCTGGGTCTGGTTCGCGCTGTCGGCCTGTGTGCTGCTTGCGTCCGTTCTCGTGAGTTTCCTGAACTCCGACTATGAAACCGTCGATGCCGTCGCCGGCGCGAAGGGGGAAGCATGATCGCCTTTACCTCCGTCGGCCTTCTCGGTCTTCTGACGCTCTCCATTCCCGTCGGCATCGTCCTGTTCCTGCTGGCCTTCGGCATCGACGAATTCTTTAGCCCCTTCCCGCTGATGCGCGGGCTTGGCCAGATCGTCTGGTCGTCGTCGAACTCGGCGACCCTGATCGCGATACCAATGTTCGTGCTTCTGGGTGAAATCCTGGTGCGCAGCGGCGTTGCCCGGCGCACCTACACGGCGCTTGAGAAATGGGTTGCCTGGATGCCGGGCGGTCTGATCCACGCCAACGTCGCAACCTCGACAATGTTTTCCGCGACATCCGGCTCTTCGGTCGCAACCGCCGCGACCGTGGCCACCGTTGCCATGCCGCAGGCGCAGGCACTGGGCTACAATCCGAAGCTCTTTTCCGGCGCGATCGCAGCGGGCGGAACCCTCGGGATCATGATCCCGCCCTCGATCAACCTGATCGTCTACGGCTTCCTGACGGAAAGCTCCATCCCGCAACTCTTTCTAGCGGGCTTGATACCGGGCCTGTTCCTCGCCGGACTGTTCATGCTGATCACGGTGATCATCTGTGTCTTCAAGCCGTCCCTGGGCGGCCCGCGTCAATCCAGCACGATGAAGGAAAAACTCGACGGTCTGGCCGATCTGCTGCCGATTTTCGGGCTCTTTGCCGCGATCGTCGGGTCGATCTACGCCGGATGGGCAACGCCCACGGAAGCCGCGACCGTCGGCGTTGCCATCGCGCTCCTGATCGCAGCGCACCAACGGGCGCTGAACTGGGAGATGCTCCAGGACGCACTGCGCGGGTCCGTCAAGACCTCGGCAATGATCATGCTGGTGGTCATCGGCGCTTATGTGCTCAACTTCGCACTGACCGCCGCGGGCGTCAGCCGCGCGCTTCAGGATGTGTTGTCCGGCCTCGGACTGAGGCCGCTGGAGACGCTGCTGGTGATCATCCTGATCTACATCGTGCTCGGTTTCTTCATCGAGACCCTGTCTCTGATGGTTGCCACCATCCCGATCGTCGTGCCGATCATCGTGCAGCTTGGCTATGACAAGATCTGGTTCGGCATCCTGATGATCATTCTGGTGGAGATGGCCCTGATCACACCGCCGGTCGGGCTCAACCTCTATGTGGTTCAGGCCGCACGCAAATCGGGCAGTTTCAGCGACGTGATGCTCGGCTGCATCCCCTACGCACTGGCGATGCTCGCCATGGTGGGACTGCTCATCCTCATGCCGCAGCTGGCCCTGTTCCTGCCGTCAACCTTGTAAGAGAAGCATTCATGAAGTTTCAGACCGAGACCGGCGTGCTGGAAAGCACTCCCGAAAGACTTATCGTGGCCGGATGGACCGGCCGTGACCGTGCCGCTGTCGATCACCACATTGAGGAACTTGCCGCGATCGGCGTTCCGGCCCCCTCCACGGTGCCGCTCTACTACCAGTGTGCGCCCTACCTTTTGACGCAGGAAACTTCGATTCAGGCACTCGGTGAAGAAACATCGGGAGAAGCCGAACCCTTTCTGCTCAAACAGGACGGCAGGATCTGGATCGGTCTGGCCTCCGACCATACCGACCGCGCCCTGGAAGCCCATTCGGTCGCCGCCTCAAAGCAGATCTGCGCCAAACCGGTTGCGGACGTCCTGTGGCTGCTTGAGGACGCCGAACCGCATCTTGATGATCTCGTCCTGAAATCATGGATCGAAGAAGCGGGAAGCTGGGTGCCCTATCAGGACGGAAACCTCGCTTCGATCCTGCCGCTGGAGCAGCTTATGGCTGGCGCACCGCTCATCGACGGAACAGCGATGCTGTGCGGCACGCTGCCGGCGATTGGCGGCGTGCGTCCAGCCCCAGCCTTCAGGATGTCGTTGAGTGATCCGGTCCGAGGGCAATCGATTGACTGGAGCTACCGAACGGCTACTCTCCGCATCATCTCGTAATGCCCTTCCCGCCTTCTCCGCCATCACAGGACTCCCCGCATGAGCGCTTCATTTCCCTGGACATCCGGCACCGCCGCAAGCCGTCTTGAGACCACGCTGGAACGCGCGGCCGGGGAAACCGCCGCAGAGGCGGTTTTCCTGAAGCTGCTCGGAGACCGGGCGCGGCGCCAGGCAGCCAAGGCGTCTGAAGCCGGGGGGCCGCTTGCTGGTGCGCTGATCAGCGTGAAAGCGCTCTTCGATGTGAACGGCGAGACAACGACCAGTGCGACCAGGGTTCTTGCCGGCGACCCGCCCGCGGAAAGGGATGCGCCGGCCATCGCCCGCCTTGATGCAGCCGGCGGTGTCTTTGTCGGACTCACCAACATGTCCGAGTTCGCGTATTCCGGACTGGGGCTGAACCCGCACCATGGAACACCTCGAAATCCGGCCTATCCCGGTTGTGCGCCTGGAGGCTCGACCAGCGGTGGCGCGGTGTCGGTGGCCCTCGGATTGTGCGACATCGCAATCGGCAGCGACACCGGCGGATCTTTGCGCATCCCTGCCGCCTTCACCGGCATCACCGGCTTCAAGCCAACCCAGAGCTCTGTGCCGATGGCGGGTGGCAGACCGCTCTCCGACAGCCTCGACAGTTTCGGTCCCATGGCGAAATCGGTCGCAGAATGTGAACTTGCGTGGCAGGTCATGGCTGACAGGGCGACAACTCCGGCCACCCCGGCGGCTGCGCGCCTGATCATTCCGACCAACTTCGGTTTCACCGAGATGGATGACGCCGTTGCAGAAGGGTTCAGGGCAGCGGTCGAAAGGCTTCGGGACACGGGTCTGGAAGTCGCCGAACGGGAAATCGCGGCCATGCCGCTTCATGACAGCGTCCCCCCCTGGCACATGACTTCCGTGGAATCGCGCGCCCACTATGAACCGCATTTCCAGGCATCGGCTGAACAGTTCGATCCTCGGGTTCACGCGCGTATGGGCCGGGCGGAAGAAATCTCGGCAGTCGAATACCGGCAGACGCTGAACAGGCGTCAGGAATTCATTGCGGCCTTCCGGGAGGAACTCGGCGAGGACATGCTGCTCCTGCCGACGACACCGAAGCTGCCGCCACGGATTGAGGATCTTGCCGGCGACGATGCCTTCAACCGGCTGAATCTCCTTGCGCTTCGCAACCCTTCCCTCGCCAATGTCGCCGATGCCTGCGCCATAGCCTTGCCCTACCGGCATGCAGACAAGACGCTGAGCGCCATGCTTGTTGCCGCAGGTGGACGGGATGCGGAATTGCTCGCCTGCGCGAAATGCGTTGAGGCCGAATTGCAAATGCAGAAAAATGACGGTCGGCATTAGCTCGATACTGCCAATGGCAGGATCACCGCACTCTTCGGCCGTCTATGCCTTGCAAGATTCGGCATTGCTGTGATCTGTTCGACCGTGATGACAACTGCTTCGGTGAACGCAAGAGGGCTGATGCCATGACCAGGATCGCTGGGTCGATTGTTGCGCTTTTATGTGCGTTTGCCTTGGGCATCTGGATAGCTTCCAGCGGGCTGTTCCCTGCCGCTGAAGACAGAGCAGGCCAACAAGACCAGGCTGAAACCACGGAAAGCGGGAATTCGACCGAGCAGACCTTTCCCGGCAACGCCATTGTGGTGACAACGGCTGATGTTGCGTTTACCCCGCCGCGTTCCCGGATCCAGTCGATTGGCACCGGCAAGGCGATCCGCCTCATACATGTGACGGCAGATGTCGCCGGGACCGTAGAGAAAATCCACGTTCAGCCGAATACCGATGTCAGCGCCGGTGACCCCATCGTAACGCTGGAACGCAAAACCCAGGAAATCATCCTCGACAGTGCCAAGGCCGAGCTTGAGCAGCAGTCGGCCTCGTTCAACAGGTATCAGACGCTTTTGAGCCAGAGCAGCAACGCCGTTTCGCAGGCACAGGTCGATGAGGCCCGCGCGTCTCTTGCCGTCGCAGAAGCCAAGGTCGCGGAAGCGCAGTACGAGTATGATCGAAGGGTGATCAGGGCTCCGTTCTCCGGCCGGATAAACCTCAATGACCTCACCGTCGGCAGCTATCTTTCACAAGGGGCGGAAATCGTCACACTGGTCGATGCCAGCAGTCTTCTTGTTGAATTCACCGTGCCGGAAACCGCAATCAGCCAGATCAGCACGGGCGTTCCGGTGCGCCTGACGACACCGGCCCTCGTCGGACGTGTCTTCAACGGAGAAATCACCGCATTCGACAGCTCGATTGACGAGGAATTTCGCACGGTGCGTGTGCGCGCGCAGGTCAAGAATCCCGAAAATGTGCTCCTGCCGGGCATGACCTTCAGCGTCAGCCTCGCGAGCACCGACACGCCCATGCCGATGGTGCCTGCCGTGTCGATCCTGTGGAGCCCGAACGGAGCATATGTGTGGAAGCTTGCCGCCGACAACGCGCCAGAACGTATCGACGTCGTGCTGCGTCACAGGCTGGGCGACAGCGTCTGGCTGGAAGCCGATCTTGCGGAAGGCGACGTCGTCGTGAAGAACGGTGCCTTCAAGGTCAGTCAGGGCGTGTCCGTCGCCGTCGAGGTCGCGGAGCACACCGATGGATGACGCGGAGCCGGGAAGGATGACACGGGACCGGCTCGGCTTTGCGGCAACGTTCGTCGGCCGTCCCATCCTCGCGCTGGTACTCAATCTGCTTGTGATTATCGCGGGCATCACCGCGTTGAACGGCGTGGAGGTCCGCGAACTGCCGAACGTCTCCAATCCGGTCATATCAGTGCGCGCCACCTATCCTGGCGCGGCCGCGACCACGGTCGATTCGGAAGTGACCAGCGTCCTGGAAGACGCGCTTGCAAGGCTGGAGGGGCTCGAAAACATATCCGCGACGTCCTCCTACGGCAGTTCCAGTCTCACGCTGGAACTCAATGCATCGACCGATGTGACCAACGCAGCCAATGACGCGCGGGATCTCGTCTCCAGGGCGCAGCGCAATCTGCCTGACGATGTCGAGGACACGACCGTTCAGAAAAGCGATGCGGATGCGGATCCGATTATGCGCCTCGCTCTGAGCGGAACGCTTCCTCTGACAGAACTGACGTCGCTCGCCGAGGGCATCGTCTCGGACCGCCTTCTGTCGCTCGACGGTGTGTCGGAGGTGCAGGTCGCGGGCGACTATGCCCGGATCATGCGCGTCACCTTCTTCCCGGTCGCGCTTGCCAGCCGCGGCATCTCCCTTGCCGACATGCGCACGGCCCTTGCAAGCGCCAATCTTGATATTCCGCTGGGTGCGCTGGAGACCGGGACCCAGGAACTTGTCGTCAGGTCCATCGCTTCAACCACGACCGAGGCCGAAATCTCCGCCATCCGCCTCAACCGCGAAACGGTGATCGGAGACGTCGCCTTCGTTCAGTTCACGTCCGATGATCCTTCCGTCATCACCCGCATAAACGGTCAACCGGCTGTTGGATTGAATATCATCCGCCAATCCCATGCCAACACGTTGTCGATTTCCAACGCGGCGCGTGTTGCCGTTGCCGGTTTGCAGGAAGATCTGCCGGACGGCGCTCACCTGATGATCGTGGCTGATGACGGGGTTTTCGTCGAACGGTCCATATCCGGCGTCGTCACGAGCATCGCCATGGCCATCGCGATTGTCGTCGCGGTCATCTTCTTGTTCCTCCGGTCGCTTCGGGCGGTTGTGGTACCTGCCGTCGCCGTTCCGATCGCGCTGACCGGAACGCTCGGCGCGATCTGGGCAGCGGGCTTTTCGGTCAACACGATCACGCTGCTCGCACTTGTTCTGGCCACGGGAATGGTCGTCGATGATGCCATCGTGGTTCTGGAGAACATCGTGCGCCGCCGCAGGCAGGGCCTCGGCGCATTCGCTGCGGCTGCCGTTGGCACCAGGGAAGTCTTTTTCGCCGTCATCTCGACAACGGCCACACTTGCCGCCGTTTTCATCCCGATTTCCTTCCTTCCCGGGCAGGCGGGCGGCATCTTCGGTGAGTTCGGATTTGTTCTGGCGTTCTCCGTGGCCCTTTCCTCCTTTGTCGCGCTCACGCTGGCCCCTGCCCTCTGCTCATTCGTCGACCCCGGAAAATCGGATGCAATAGGCGGGCAGCGCGGAGACAAGGAAAGCGAAAGCGCGTTCCTGACGGGCTTCGGCAACCTGATCGGCTTCATTCTCAGGGCCCGCTACATTGTCCTGTTCGGCGCTCTGGCCTTTGCCGGAGGATCCTTGGCGCTTTACGGCTCCCTCCCCCAGGAAATCACGCCATCGGAAGACCGCGGTACGGTGATGATCGCGCTCCGGACGCCGTCCTCGGCCAGCCTGGACTACACGAGCCAACAGGTTGCCCGTGTCGAGAAAATCCTCGAACCGCTCGTGGCCTCAGGCGAAGTCGTGGCGGTTCAATCCCTGATCGGGTTGAGATCGACAAGTTTCGCGCTTGTTTTCGTTCGATTGGCGCCATGGGAAGACCGCGCCCGCAGCCAGCAGGAAATCGCGGCGCAGATACAGGGACCAGTCAGCCGGATCCCGGGCGCTTTCGTTGCGCTGCGCGCCTCGAACAGCCTCGGCATACGGGGCGCTGGCCGGGGCGTCCAGTTCGCCGTGGTCGGCAAGGAATATGATGTTCTCGGAGATCTCACCAGCGACCTGATTGCGAAGATGGACGCCGACCCCACCTTCGCGAACGCGCAACTCGTCAACGAGGTCAACCAGCCGCAGCTCTTGCTGGAAGTCGACCGTGACCAGGCTGCGAACCTGGACATCGAGCCGAGGGACGTTATTGAGACTCTCAACACGGTTATCGAGGGCAACAAGGCATCCGAGATTTTCCTGAACAACGAGTCCGTCGAGGTTCGGCTCGAACTCGGTGGGCGGCCGATCAACGACCAGGGAGACCTGGAAAACACGTTCCTGCGCGCCGGCAACGGCCAGTTTGTGCCGATTTCATCTGTCGCAACCCTGTCGGTCGCCGCCTCCGCCTCCACCTTGAGCCGTGAGGCGCGCGAGCGCGCTGTGACGGCGCAGGCCAATCTGGGAAGCGGAGTCGATCTTGGAACCGCAGTCGACCGGCTGAAGGAAATCGCACCTGACATACTCGGCAACGAGGGCCGCCTGGTCTTTCTCGGAGAAGCCGCCACGCTCGAGACGGGTGAAACGACCACTCTGCTCGTGTTCGGGGCGGCTATCCTGATTGTCTTCCTGGTGCTCTCCGCACAGTTCGAAAGCTTTTCAAGCTCCCTGATCATCCTGATCACCGTTCCCTGCGGTCTCGGGACGGCCCTGCTGGCAATCCTGATCTCAGGCGGAAGTCTCAACTATTACAGCCAGATCGGCCTGGTCATCCTTGTCGGCATCATGGCGAAAAACGGGATCCTGATCGTCGAATTCGCCAATCAGCTCCGCCAGGAGGGCGAAGACGTGGACACCGCCATCCGCAATGCCATGCGGATCAGGCTGAAACCGGTGATGATGACAATGGCGTCGACCGTGGCCGGCAGCATACCGCTGGTGCTGGCAACAGGTGCCGGAGCGGAGGCGAGAACCGCTGTCGGCTGGGTGGTCGTCGGCGGCCTCGGCCTTGCCACCATTTTCACCCTGTTCCTGACACCGGCGGTCTACCGGATCATTGCGGGTTGGTCACAGCCTCCCGGAGCTTCGGAAAAACGTCTTGCGGAGGAACTTGAAGGCCACGATGTCGCCTGACGCGAGCCTCTACCCGAATGGCGCAGGCTCGCGGCGCATTCAGAGAAGGCCCAAATCGTCCGGCTGATAAACCGCCCCGAACTGGAACACGAACTGATCAAGATGAGCGCCTTCAGCATTGATCGTCACGCTCCCGGCCCCGTCGTCCCAGGAAAGCACCATCTTGTCATTCGCGCTGATCGAGACGTCGACATCCGACCTCTTGAGATCCTTGAAGATCAGTTTGTCATTGCCGTTTCCGGCAAGTTCGACGATGTCGACCCGGCCTGACTTCGAAGTCACCACGTAAGTGTCGTTGCCGGACTGACCTGAGAGTTTCTGCACGCCTCCGGAGGATGCTCCCGGTTCGAGCCTGTCATTGCCGCTGCCGCCGATCAGCGTATCGGTTCCTCCACTCCCCTTGAGGAAATCATTGCCGCCCCCGCCTTTCAGAACGTAATCCACTTCGCCGCTGTTGCCGAAAACCTTGTCGTCTTCTTCAGCACCGGTGAACTTCTCGAACCCGTACTTGGAAAGCGCCGATGTGTTGAAGCGGGAGCCTGCCTCTACAACGAGAGTATCGACACCGGCACCGCCGATGTTACGCGGCGTGCCGTTGTCCCAAAAGACATCACCGTTGCCGTAATGGATCTCGTCGTCACCAGCACCGCCATACATGACGTCCCGTCCCGCGCCGCCCTTGATGACATCGTCCCCGGCCCTGCCGAAAAGACGGTCGTTTCCAGGTCCGCCGAGCAGCGTGTCGTCTCCACCGTTGCCCTGCAGCGTATCGTTGCCACCGGCACCGCTCAGCCGGTAGTCAACACTGGCATCATTGCCGGCGACGCGATCATTGCCGTCCGAACCGATGAAGCGTTCGAACCCGTACCAGGAGAGACCGGACGTGTTGAAGACCGAGTCCTTGTTGATGATCAACGTGTCGATCCCGGCCCCACCGATGTCCTTCGGCGATCCGTTGTCCCAGAAGTCGTCGCCAATGGTGTAGTAGACCGTGTCATTGCCGCTGCCGCCCGTGGGGGGTGGTGTCGTCCCGCCGCCCTCTGACCCGTCCTTGACATCGACCTTGACGTTCTTTCCGGAAACGGAAAACGACTTCTCGATCGTGCCGTCGATGCCGGCCCCGGTGTATCTGGCGGTGTAGGACCCGTTTGCCAGAGCAATGCTGTAGCCGCCCCCGGGATCGGTCGATGCCGTGGCAACCGTCTGGCCCGAGGCATTGACAATCGTGACCTTCGCCGATCCCAGTTCCTCGCCGATATCAAAGAACTTGTCGCCATCCGCATCATCGAAAACCACGCCGGTGACATAGTTTTTCGTTGTGCCGGCAAAATTCTGCGTCGCATAGCTGGTTGAATGGTTCGGGGCGCTCGGATGCCCCCCGATCGCATCACCGATGCCGATCACCGTATAATTCGTACTCAGGATGTTGGCCCTGTGGCCGGAAGAATTCATCCAGCCCGTATGCATGCCCTCCACGACCGCTTGGGGCACATAGGCACCCGAAATCGGCTGATGCTGGTTGAACGGATTGTAGGCGATGTTTTCGCCCATCGGATATTCGGTCCAGCCTTCCGCCTTCATGCGGTCCCACGGGCTTGAACCACCTGAACCGGTGTGATTGAGCACCCGCCCGTCCGCCATCCATTCAGAGTGTTTCTGCGCGGCGGCGTTGATCCGCCCGTCCGTCGCCAGCGGTTCCAGCCCCGCCGCTGCCCGCTCCTTGTTGACAAGCTCCAGGATCAACTGCTCGCTGGCACCCAGCGCCTTTGCGGGATTGTCGACCATAGCGTTTCCTTTCCTTAACTCACATCGCGCCGGAAGGCTTGCGATGAAATCTGGCGAAAGAAACGCCGCTTTGCGGAGGGATTCTGCTAAAGATGTGTCAGAAAAACTGACCCGCAATACGGGCATGGATGGTTGTCTTTGGCGCGACTTGAGACAAGCAGCGCAAATGCTTTTCAACGCAGCGTAAGTTTGGTGCCGCGTCGGACAATACGATTGGATGCAACTGAGAAAACGTCAAAACGTGGTTGGAACAGAGAATTCCGGTTGCACAAAGACAACAAACAATTTGGAAGTAAACTCTTCCAAATAAACAGAAAACTTCAAAACCCTGCGAAAACAAATTCGATTTTTTCTCAACGGATCAATGTGCTGAACCGTTGATCCGATAGCGCGATCAAGTTCAGCGAGGATAAGCCATTTCATGCAGACACAGGCTGCCACCAGAGGGCTTCAGCTGTATCGCCTCAAAGTATCAGATGGTCTTTCGCCAAACATCTTTCGGTAGTCCTGCGCGAACTGCCCGACATGGGAAAAGCCCGCGTGATCCATGACATCGGCAATCGAAATGTCGGCCACCGCAGCCAGTTGCAACTGCCGCCGTGCATGCGCAAGCCGGGCCGACTTCACGAATGCTGCAGGCCCTGTACCGAACTTGTCCTGGAAAGCAATCTCCAGCGCCCGCCGGGAAATTCCTCCTTGTCTGCAGAGTTCGGAAATCCGCAAATTGGCGATATCATCGGAGGCAACCGCGGTCACGATTTCTTCCATCACAATACGCGACGCGTTCGGCGCAAGGCTCCGTGGTTGAAGGCCGGTCTGTACGACCCAGCACCCAACCAGTTTCTCCACGAGCTCATCCAGCGTGCATGGGTCGACAAGGGCCGGTTGCTCATCGAGTTTTCCGAGAACGAAACGTACTTTCTTCAATAAATCGTCCGGCGCCCTGAAAACGCCTGGAAGTTTCGCCGGATCGGGCACGGTTAGACCGCACCGATCGAAATAGTCTGCAATCACCGCTACGTCGACGGCGATCAGGTGAACCTCGAAGTCTTCGCCCGAGATCGATACTAGCTCCGTGCCGGGCAAATAGACGAGAACATCGTTTTCTCCGGTGTTGTGGCCCCGCCACCAGAGTTCCTGCATCCTTTTTCCGGGGATTGTAAACGTGACTTTCCCCTGTGGCGGTGCCCCGCGCTGGTCGAAATTCATGTGAAATCGCGCATATGTGCAATCGAACTGAGCGGCACTTCCCTGAATGATTTTGGCGATGGTCTGTTGTGCCGGAACCGGGCCGAGGGGTTGAAACTGAAGGTCCCAATACCGGATGTCATGGCACAATTGGTCAACGTCCGTGAATTCGGCAACGAGGCTGGCCAGAAAACCCTTTCTCTCCAAGTAAATTGCTCCTCCACTTCGCAATTTCGATCATGGGAGCAGAGGATTTTCCTTAGAGTCAATTCGGCAAACATTACAAGTCGATCCGGAGGCTTGCGGTGAATTGTGCGATTTGGCAGAGAAAATCGCCAAAAAGACGGGGCCAGACGCCAACAACTAAGTCCCCTCGCAAAGCGCTAATTCTGGCCGCGAGCGTCCTCGATACCTATTTGGAGGCAAGCAGATGAGATTTTCATCCGCATTTCTGCTGATGCTGGCAATCAGTTTCAACGGCGCGAATGCGCAGGACAACCCGATCATCCGCGATGGTGAATTCGAATACCTGCATGCCCAGAAGAAAGAAGAATGGGCCGAACAGGACCAGAGAATCGAGGCGAGACTCAGCGAAATAAGAGAGGCGAACGGCGGCAGGCCACCGAACATTCTCTACATTCTGATAGACGACGTCAGCTTCGGCCAGATGGGCAACCGGACGCTCAACTACGTCACCGGGATCGACACACCCAATATCAACACGCTCGCATCCGAGGGCCTTTCCCTGATGCGTATGTACACAGAGCCCTCCTGCACCCCGACCCGAACGGCAATGCTGACCGGACGCCATCCGGTTCGAGCCGGTGTCGAAGAAGTGAAGGTTGCCCTGGTGGGTGAAGGTCTTTCGTCGGAAGAAGTCACAATTGCCGAGATTCTGAAGCAGGTCGGCTACAACACCGCGCATGTCGGCAAGTGGCACCAGGGTGATATCGAACAGGCCTATCCGCACAATCAGGGATTTGACTGGGCGGCCTTCCCGCTTCACCAGCAGGTCCAACTCAGCCTGATGACCCGCGAGGCCATGACCGCCAACAACATGCTCGGGTTTCACTCCAGCGGTCAGAACAATCAATTTGCCATTGACCAGCGGTTCAAACCCTACGGCCTTGTAACGGGCGTGGAGGCCAAGGCAGGGGGCATGGCTCGCGAGGTTGACATGGCCGCGGGCGAGGAATGGACCCAGGCCAAATACGAGGAAATGAACGAACGCTACCAACGCCAGATCCTCGAACAACTTGAACGGCTGGCCGGCGAAGACGAACCCTTTTTCCTTCAATACTGGCCGCTCTACCCGCTCAATTTTGTCTATCCCAACCAGGCAATATCCAGAAACGGCGGCTTTCACGCCGACAAGTTGCAGCTCCTGGACGGTTGGATTGGAGATCTCTTGACCAGGGTCGATGAGTTGGGGTTGCGCGACAACACCATCGTCATCCTGATGGCAGACAACGGGCTGATGTATCACTACGAAGGCTCGTCCGGTCTCAATCAGCTCATCTACAGGGGCGGCAAGACACAACACCTCGAAGGGGGTGTGAGAACAGACGCCTTCATCCGTTGGCCAGGCATCATCGAAGCTGGCAGTGCCGCCGGTGACATCATCCACGTTTCAGACCTGTTCACCACCTTCGCACGGATCGCGGACGCGACGGAGTTCATTCCCAGGGACCGGGTGATCGATGGACTTGACCAGACCGCCCTGTTACTTGAAGGCGAAGGCAATTCGAGAAGAGACTTTGTCTATGTGTACGAAGGTCCCGTGTTGCGCTCGGTTGTCAAACAGGAATTCAAGATGCACGTGCCAGCGCCCGGCGTTCCAGGGGCTGCAGCTCCCGTCTACAATATCTACCGCGACCCGCGCGAGGAGCACCCCCTTGTAGGATATTCGCTCTGGTCCGGTGCATCGTTCCAGGACATGGTCAAGCGACACCAGAAGACGATCGCGAAGTATCCTCACCTGCCGCTTGGCAAGGGACGCCCGTATGAAGGGATCGAAAACCTGCGGCCGGAGAGCGAGCTCACGCGCGAGGTCTTCGCGAGCTGGCAATGAGGAACGCGAAGCCCTCGTGACCATCCGGTTACGAGCCCTTGTCGGTATCTACGAGAACGGAGGAGCGAAATTGCGAAACACGAACCGTTGGGCCCGGCTGCTTTTCTTTACGTCCCTTGTAATGGTCACCGCCCCAGCGGGCGCCGTCGCAGAACAGGTTCGGCTTATTGTTCAGATCACCGTCGACGGGCTCCGGGGTGATCTCCTGAACCGCTATCACAAGAGTTTCGGGCCGGACGGCTTCCGGCGCCTCACGGAAGGCGGCCTCTGGTACACGGATGCCCATCACCTGCATGCGAACACGGAAACAATCGTCGGACATGCCACCCTTGCAACGGGCGCACACCCGTCGGAACACGGCATGATCGGGAATGCCTGGTTCAATCGCTTGGAAGGCCGTCTCGGCTACAATATAGAGGATCCCGACAATCCGATGCTCCCCATGCCGGGATTTGGCGGCGAAGGCGACCAGGTTGATCCGACTCAGGCTGCCGCAAAATCCAGCGGCCGTTCTCCCGTGAATCTTCTGGCAAGCACATTCGGGGACGAATTATCTAAATCGAACAACGGCCGCTCCAAGGTGTTTTCCGTGTCCGCAAAGGACCGCTCCGCCGTCGCCATGGGCGGCCATCGCGGCAAGTCGTTCTGGATGTCGACCGCCACCGGCGCAATGGAAACAAGCCGCTTCTACTATGATGCGTATCCCGACTGGGCAATCGAGTGGAACGCCGCGCGTCCCGCCGATGTCATGGTTGGTGAGACATGGTTCCCCGAGTGCCTCGAGGCCCCTTACCTTTTCGATAATGCTGACCGCCCCTACGCAACGGATCTGCGCGGCTTCGGCAAGTCGTTTCCCCATCACTACGGTGATCCCGAGGACGGCATGTATTACACCCAGGTCCTTGTTTCCCCGACTGGTGACCGTCTGGTAGCGGATTTTGCGAAGACGATTGTCACGGCCGAGCAGCTTGGCGCCGACGATTGGACAGACTATCTGAGCGTCAGCTTCTCCGGCGTAGATGCGACCAATCATTTCTTCGGCCCCTCGAGCATCGAAAACGAAGAACTTGTGCGCTGCCTGGACCAGACGCTAAGCACGTTCTTCACCTTTCTCGACGAGACAGTCGGAGCGGATCATGTTCTCTACGTGCTGTCTGCCGACCACGGGATGCCGGAAATGCCGGAGGAACTGAACGAGGCCGGTTTCGAAGCCTATCGGAATTCGACCGAGGTCCTTACGGCAAATTTGAACCCCGTCCTATTTGAGGAATTCGGCGTCAAGGACGCGATCCAGTATTTTTTCCGCCCTTATGTCTATCTCAACCACGAGGCGATTGCCGAAGTTGGTGCGGATAAGCGGGAAATTGAGCGCCGTGTCGCGGAAAGCCTGATGGCGGAAAAGGGCATCGCCATGGCGATGCCCGCCGTGCCGTTACCCGAGCAGGAAGGTGACTTCCTTCAGGCACCGATCAGGCGCAATTATCATCCGCAACGATCCGGCGACATTTACGTGGTCCAGACACCCTACTCGTTCCTGTTCGAACAAGGTGCGATTGCCGTCATGCATGGATCTCCATGGCGCTACGACACGCATGTTCCGATCCTGTTTTCAGGTCCCGGTATCGCGCCTGCGAGGATCGCCCGGCGAGTCGGTACGATTGACGTAGCGGTAACTTTGAGCGCACTCTTTGGAACGACGATCCCGAGCGGAGCGTCCGGTGAAGTCCTTGTTGAAACGGGTGGCGAGCGGGCGCAGGAGAATGCTGCCGGCGTTCCGGGAGCAAGGTAGGAGACATGGCAATTATCGGAAATCTGTTTTTTTACGCAGGCCTTGCGGTTTCCCTTGGCATTGGCCTGCTCTACTTCCGGGATCTCGGCGACGTCACCCAGATGGTGCTCAAGGTGAAGCGGGACAACATGGCTCGCTTCATCCGCAACGAGCACCGCCTTCTTGCCGTTGGCCTCGCAGCGGCCGCCGTTATGACGCTGGCCCATTTTGTATTTGGTGGTGGTCCCTTCTGGCTCTGGCTGGTGTCCATTCTGCTGATCGCCGTTCTCTACGCCTTTCCCTATGTGTGGGTCCATGTCGGCCTGAGAAACCAGAAGAACACCGCAAAATACCTTCCGGTCAGGGACGCGATGGAATGGGTCAGCCCGTCCAGCCAGGTGCTCGTCATTGAAAACAACGGCGTCGCCCGCGCGCATCCTGACGCCCAGATCATGCGCCCTCACCTTGCCGGCAACCGGGAGGGGCTCGACGGTGAAAATGTCATCATGACCTATTGCGCGATGGCCAATCTGGGGATCGGCTACACGCCGAAGATCGAGGGAGAGGATCTTGACCTGCAGGTGCTGGCGCAGCACGGCAACAACCTGATCTTGCGCGATAACCGGACCGGCGAACCGATCCAGCAGATCTACGGCTTCCGGGACCGGGATGCGGCACCTTCGGAAAACGGCCCCGCCTGCCCGGTCCGGCCACAAATGGCGATGCGCCCCTGGCCGACCTTCCGCATGACGATGCGCGGTTTTCAAAAGGCCTATCCGGACGGCAAGGTCTTCATCAACATGCCCTCGGAAAACCCGATCCTGTTTCTGTTCGACCTTGCCATCGAAACCATCTTTTCATCGGAGATTTCCCGCCAACACCGTGTCAACGAACCCATCATTCAGAACATGAACCGCGCTCCCGACAAGCGTCTGCACAACAAGACCTATGTCTGGGGCGTCGACATCGACGGCGACGTGGTGTGCTGGACGGATGATTTCGTCGTTGAAAGCGGCAACATCGTCAATGCAAGGGTCGGAACCAGGGATCTGGTGGTCGCCTGGGATCCGAAATTCGAAAGCCTCGGCGTCTGGTACAACGACACGGACGCGCCTGTAACCGAGATCGATTTTTTCGGCGTGACACCCGCCGGAAAATTGAGGCGCGTTGAAAACGTCCGCCCCGGGATGTTCTGGCATGTATGGGCGGAGTACTTCCCGAATACCGACATCAACCGCATCGGCGCAGCGTCCCACGCGGACGCACCAGGCGGTTCGGTAACCGTGGCCGCGCAATGAGGTGCCGCGGCCTGGACGAATGAAAAAGACTGAATTCACAAGAACCGGGAGCCTGGAATGAACAGACTGCTGACGACAATGACACTTGCACTGCTATCTGCGCCCGCCTTTGCGCAGAACGAAGCCATCGTCCATGATGCGGAGTATTACATTCTCCAGGCTCAGAACGGCGAGAGATGGGCCGAGGAAGATGCGGCCCTTGATAACGCCCTTGCAGAAATCCGCGAACGCAATAACGGCAAGCCGCCGAACATCTTTTACATCCTGATCGATGATATCGGTTTCGGGGACCTCGGCAGTGCAACCCTGAATGCAATCCGCGGCTACAAGACGCCTTCTATCAACGAACTCGCCAGCGAAGGCATGCGGCTGGCCCGCATGTATACTGAGCCCTCCTGTACGCCCACTCGCGTTGCCTTCATGACCGGGCGCCAGCCCCACCGCAACGGCATGGGCAACACGCAGGTGGAGCTTTCAGGGTTTGGCCTTGCTGACGCGGAAGTCACGCTGGCTGAGGTGTTGTCGGAGGCAGGTTACAACACCTCGCATGTCGGCAAGTGGCACATGGGCGACATCCAGGCGTCCTGGCCGAACTTCCAGGGTTTCGACTATGCCGTATTCCCGATCCACCAGCAGGGTCAATTGACCATCTATCATGACGATGCCGCCGACGAGGAAGTCTCGATCGGCATTGGCAACAACAACTACGATGACCGCTTCACCCTCGACCGTTGGTTCAGAACCGACTCCTCCCGCCTCGTGACAGGTGTCGAAGGCACCCGCGACGAGCCGGTTCAGGAAGTGGAGATGGCGTCCGGCGAACGCTGGAACGAAACCAAGTACCATGAAATGAACGTCCGCTACCAGAACCAGGCAATGGCGCAGCTGCGCGAACTCGCCGCAAAGGACGAGCCCTTCTTCCTGCAGTACTGGCCGCTCTATCCGTTGACCGGGCCACGCACAACGACGGATGAATACACCACCCCGAATGGCGGCATTTACGTTGAGAAGATGAAACTGGTGGACGAGTGGATCGGCGATCTGATGAGCGAAATGGACACCCTGGGTGTTGCCGACAACACCATCGTCATCGTCATGGGCGACAACGGCCATTTCACCAAGTATTCCCCGCAATCCGGGTACACCCCGATGATCTTCAAGGGCGGCAAGGGCAAGACAACGGAAGGCGGCGTGCGCGTCGATGCCTTTGTTCGCTGGCCCGGTGTTATCGAGGCAAACTCGGTCGTTGGTGACATGGTGCATGTCAGCGACCTCTTCACCACCCTCGCCCGCCTCGGAGGTGCATCTGACAACATCCCGACCGACCGCATCATTGACGGGATCGACCAGACATCGCTTCTGCTCAACGGTGAGGAATTCGGCCGCCGCGACTACGTTTTCCTTTACAACATCAACAAGCTGGAAGCGGTGGTCAAGGAGCAATACAAGCTCGCGATCCCCGGCGGCAGCATCGAGAATGCCATTCTCGCCGACTTCTACGACCTTTTCCGGGATCCACAGGAAAAGTATCCGGTTTCCACCGAGATCGGGGCCTGGGGCAGCGCGAAGTTCGTCAACATGCTGCAGCGGCATCTGATGCGGAAGGAAAAGTATCCGGACATACAGCCGGATGTTGGCATGCCCTATGACGGGGTGACAAACCTGCGGCCCGAAACCCAGGCAATGCTCGAGGAATGGCTGTTCATGCGGAAAACGCCCGAGCAATGAAACGCGAAACGAGGCTTGGCGGAGTGTTACCATCCTCACCTTTGACGATGTTGCATTTCCGCCATGCTCCGGCACTTATTGCGCTCGGCCGGTGGCGACCGCACCATGCATATGTTTAAATAAAATCAATCAGTTCAAATGATTTGAATTGAGAATTCGGCAAAAGGGCAAGCTTTCATGCGTAATTTTTACAGTATTTCTGGAAAAGCATGCGGCATGGGCTTGGCTTTACTCGCAGCGAGCTTGCCTTTCGCAGCGTCAAACGCAGCCGATCTGCCACAACCGGCGACCGAACCCTACCAGGTCAACGAGCGAATCGACCGGGCGTGGGAATTCATGATCGCGCCCTATTTTGTGGCTGCAAACATCACCGGAACCACCCAGGTTGGACGCCTTCCGGCAACCGACATCGACGTCGACACGGGAACCATACTGGAGAATCTGAAGTTCGGCGCAATGGTGCGGGCCGAAGCCCTTTACCAGCAGAAAGTCGGGGCAATGCTCGACATTGCCTATATGGGCCTTGGCGCTTCCGCCGACGTGCGCGCCGGTGGCGGGCGCATCAGCGTCGGGGTCGACCAGTTGATCGTCGAGGGAATGCTCTTCTACAGGGTCTTCAACTCGCCGCAGACCTCGGTCGACGTCTATGCAGGCGGGCGCTATTGGGACATCAATATCGACCTCAACGCGCAGGGCACCTTCGTCGGCAATTTCGACATCTCCCGCGGAGACGACTGGATCGACCCGGTCGTCGGCATCCGCGCCTTCCACATGTTCAACGACAAATGGTCCGCCAATGCCAGGGGCGACATAGGCGGCTTTGGCGTCGCGTCCGACTTCACCTGGAACGTCCAGGGCGGTTTCGGCTACCATTTCAACAAGACCTGGTCGGCGCACATGCAATACAAGGCCCTGAGCGTCGACTACGACAACGACAAGACCGGCACCGACAGCTTTGCCTATGACACCATCACTCACGGACCGCTGCTTGGTGTCGTCGCCCGGTTCTGACCGGTGAAACGACACCTGCCGCGCATCACGCCTTGACCGGGTACCTGTCCGCTTCCTCGAAAACGTCTATGACCTTCGTGCCCGCCTTGATGACAGCGCCATGTTCTGCGCCGCTCGGAATGTCGTAGATCGCCCCCGGTCCAAGGATCCTTGTCTCACCGTCAATCGTGAATTCGATCTCCCCGTCCAGCACTGTCCCCCACTGGGCTAGGTGGGCGTGGGGCGGCAGAACGAAATCCTTCTGAAAATCGAAGAAGACCACCAGCCCCGCATCTGACTGAATCGCATGCGAGGTCACAACATCCTCGGGAAACGGAATGTCGAGTGCTGGAAAATTCTTGATGAAATCCGGTAAATGCATGCGTCTTCCCCAAATGCGATGGCCTAACGAAGGCAGAGTGCACGCTTGTGGTCTTCCATTCAAGCACACGGGTCGAAACGCGATGAGAGAGCGGGACATCTCACCCGCGAATGTCGGGGACAAGAGCGTACCCACGCCTTCGCAAACCACACATTTTGATCCGAAACCAATGACTTGCAGCCGATTCCGGAATCAGTTTCCGACCTTGCCTTTCAACGTCCACCCCGAAAAGCCTCAACCAACCTGCGAAAGGGCCACCCCCGCGAAAGCGGCCGCAAGCAGTGTCCAGATCAGATTGGCATGGTACCTGAGCAGCAACAGGCCGCAGAGCACAGATATCAGGGGGACGCGCCAATCCAGGCTTGCCGGGTCCGGCACCCAGAAGGTCAGCCAACCCCGCTGTTCGGCACTGACGGACCTGAAGACGACATGCAGGGCGAACCAGACCGACAGGTTCAACACAACCCCGACCACGGCAGCAATGATGGCCGAGAGAGCCGACTGCAGCCTCGGCAAAGCCGATATCCGGTCAATGTAGGGCGCACCGGCGAAGATCCATAAAAAACACGGGACGAATGTCGCCCAGAGCGCGACAAGCCCCCCGGCCAGACCCAGCCAAAACCCACCGCTCTGGAAGGCGGCGAGAAATCCGACGAACTGCGTCACCAGGATCAGCGGACCGGGTGTCGTCTCGGCAAGACCAAGCCCATCCATCATTTCACCTGCACTGAGCCAGCCATGCAGTGTGACCACGTCCTGCGCCATATAGGCAAGAACGGCATATGCGCCGCCAAAGGTGACAACGGCAAGCTTGGAAAAGAACCAGCCGATCTCGCTCAGGATCGGCGCACCGCCCCACCAATCGAGCAGAGCCAGCGGCCCGAGCCACAAGAACAGCCAGACGGAAAAAAGCATCAGGGTTCGGGCCGGTGACATGCCGGCGTTGGAACCGGCAAGGCAATCGTTTTTATCTCGTCCGGACACCTGAGCAGACGCAGCGCCGAACAGCGCAGCAGCCAGCACGATCAGCGGGAACGGCAGCGAAACAAAGAAAATGGAGACAAAGGCCAGACCGGCAATGATCCATTGCTTGCGCTCCGTCAGCGCCCGTTTCGAAAGTTTCAGCAATGCTTCCAGAACGACAACAAGGACGGCTGCCTTGATTCCAAGGAACAGCTGGGACATCAGGACTACATTGCCGAAAGCCGCATAGAGACCGGCCAGGGTAAAAATGGCGGCTGCCCCTGGGATCACAAACAGCAGCCCCGCGACCAACCCGCCCGGAATGCCGCGCATTTTCCAGCCGCAATAGGTTGCAAGCTGCATCGCCTCCGGTCCGGGCAGAAGCATGCAGAAGCCGAGAGCGTTGGCGTAGGCGCGCCCTGAGAGCCAGCCGGTCTCCTCGACCAGCTTGCGATGCATCAGTGCGATCTGAGCCGCCGGACCGCCGAAAGACAGAAGACCGATGCTGCCGAACACGGAAAACATCCGGCGCCATGAGACCGGTGTGCTCTCGCACAGCGGCGCGGACCCGGCGGGCGACCGGGCGGGTTCTGACTGTGCCGGCATGTGATCAGCCCTTTCCACCGGCGGTGGGCCAGTCGTGTCCTTCGTCGGTTGCATCGCGCGCCCAGCGGTAGAAGGCATCATAGAGCCCCATGCCGGCCTCCAACTGGCGCAGATCATCCTTGTACATGCGCGACAGGCCGAGCGAAGCCGCCAGCAGCCCGGCAGCCTCCGGAGCCAGGTCTTGCCGATTGGTATCGGCAGCCCGCACGATCTCGGCTAGCCGCAGAAGCGGTTCGCTTTGAAGCTGAAATTCCTCAACCATCGTATCGAAGCTGCAGCGGTCACCGCGATGGCTCCAGTAGGTATTTTCGACGTCAAACGGTGTGGCACCGAACTTCTCCGCAACAGCGTCGACCTGCGCGGGTGACACGAACAGGAACCGGGCTTGCGGGTCGACAAACCGGCGGATGAGCCATGGACAGGCGATCCGGTCTATCTTGGGTCGGTGCCGCGTGACCCAGACAGTCTGTCCCTCCGAATTCCGATCTGGCACACGCGCCTCGGGAACCATGGGCTGCCCGGCGTCGCGCCACCCGGAGCAGCCGCCTTCCAGAAACTCGGCCTCGATGCTACTGCTTCTCAGCACCGCCGCCACCCCTTCGGACAGCTTCAAACCTTTCCAGCAGGCGACAACCACCCGCCTTCCTTGAAGTCGGCCGGCAAGGTCCTGAACGCTCTGAAACGGGTGTCTGAAAGAGGACGGGATAAATGCCGGATCCGATGCAAAGTCCTCCTCGATGCGCACATCGAGGATCACCGGTGCATCGGGCGTACCGACCAGTCGTGAGAGTTGTGAAATGGATATGGAGTTCAGAGACGGCATGGCGCGTCCTCCCGTTGCAATGGGTTTCCAGGACGCGAAACTTCAGCTTACGCCTCACGGGGTGTTCGCTCGCCCCATGGGAACTAAGTGCCAAATTGCCGAATGCCTGTCAAGAAAACCGGCTCAAGCGGTCTCTGTTATCCGTTCAGAACATCCTTCACCGTCGTCGCCAGCTGTTTCAGCGTGAACGGCTTCGGCAGGAAGAAGAACTGTTCGCCTTCGGGCAGGTTCTCCTCGAACGCGTCTTCGGCGTATCCGGAAACGAATATGATCTTCAGATCCGGCTGGGTCTTACGCAGCTCCACCAGGAGTGTCGGACCGTCCATTTCCGGCATGACCACGTCGGACACCACCAGGTCGATTTCACCCCCGGCCTCTTCCATGACCTCGAGCGCTTCGTTGCCCGAGCCTGCTTCATGAACCGTATAACCCCTGGAAGCCAGCGCGCGGGCGGCAAAGGCGCGCACGGCTTCCTCGTCCTCCACGAGCAGGATCGTGGCCGTTCCGGTCAGGTCGGCGACCTTTTCAGGTTCCGTTTCCTTCGGTTCGGGCTTGGGTTCATCGACGACTTCGCGAATGTGCCGTGGCAGGAACAGCCGGAAGGTTGTGCCGGCATCGACCTCGGACGTGCAGAAAATGAAGCCGCCGGTCTGCTTGACGATGCCGTAGACCGTCGACAGGCCAAGGCCGGTGCCCTTGCCCACTTCCTTGGTGGAGAAGAACGGATCGAAGATCTTCTCCATGATCTCCGGCGGCATTCCGTGGCCGGTATCCTCCACCTCGACGAGCGTATATTCGCCCGGCGGCATGCCCCGCGTGTTCTCGAACTGGGTGGACTGGGCTTCCTCCACATTGCTGGTGCGGATGGTCAGCCGGCCGCCTTCGGCCATGGCATCGCCGGCATTCACCGCAAGGTTGACGATGACCTGCTCAAGCTGGTTGAGGTCGGCCATCACAGGCCAGAGATCACGGCCGTGGATCACTTTCAGCTCGACTTTCTCGCCAAGCAGGCGATCCAGCAGGATCGAGAGGTCGGCCAGAACGTCGTTCAGCTCAAGCTGTTGCGGACGCAGCGTCTGACGGCGCGAGAAGGCAAGCAACTGCCGGACGAGCCCGGCGGCCCGGTTCGCGTTCTGCTTGATGTTCATGATGTCCTGGAAGGACGGATCGGTGGGCCGGTGGCTCGCAAGAAGAAGATCCGAGAACCCGATGATCGCCGTCAGGACATTGTTGAAATCATGTGCGACACCACCGGCCAGCTGGCCGATCGCCTGCATCTTCTGGCTCTGCGCGAACTGGGCTTCAAGGGCGCGTTGCTGCGTCGTCTCCAGCGCATAGACGATCGCCGTCTCGCCATCGCCCTCGCCATCTTGAACGGCGGACACGTAGAATGTTGCCGAACGCGGGTCGTTCCCCTCGACAAGTGGAATGTCGATTGGCGAAATCTCACCGATACCCTTGGCAGCAGCGGAAAGCGCCTTGGACAGCTCTTCACGCCCGTTCTCTGCGACATAGGCCTCGAGCTTCGGCGACTCCTCCACCGTATCTGCTGCCCCGAACAGTTTCAGGAACGGCGCGTTCGTTCGCAGCACCCTCCCCTCGTTGTTGAGCGAGGCAATCGAGATGGGCGTATTGTTGAAGAAGCGCGCGAAACGCACTTCAGCTGCGCGCAGCGCTTCGGACGCCTCCTCGCCCTCGCCACGCGAGCGGTTCAGGACCAGGGTGCGGCTGTCGCCGGGTTGACCGTTTTCGCCGAAGGGAACCCGATGCAGCAGGCGGACAGGAAGACCGCGCCCGTTGCGCGTCACGAAGTCGAGATCGAACGTTTCGCTTTTCACCTCCCCGGCCTGGCCCTTCACGGAGCGGATCAACTCGGTTCCATCGCCGCGGACGATTTCGGAAAGGTCGAGATCACCGGCATCAAACTGGGCAAGATCGTACCCAAGCCAGTCGGCGAGCGTCGCGTTCAGGTAGACAATGCGGCCCCTTGAATCGCTGGAAAAGAACCCCGCAGGCGCGTGATCGAGAAAATTGATGACCCTCTGCAGCTCTTGGAAGGAATTTTCCTGCTCGGCCCGGTCACGCGTAATGTCGGCAAGCTGCCAGATCGACATTTGCTTGCCACTTCGTTCCTTGGACGGCTGCAACGGCCGGACGGAAACGCGGTACCAGCGCGCAGCCCCCTCGACGCGCCCGAGCGGGAACGGCATGCGGATCTCCTCCTGCGCCTTGCGCCCTTCGCGCATGGCCTGAGAAAGCCGGAAGATCGCATCTGCTGCGTCCGGATCGGAAGAGAAGACCCGTTCAACGACGCGGATGTCGGAAGGCGTGTCCGCTCCCGTCAGTTCGGCATAGGCGGTGTTGGCATAAACCAGACGCCCGTCGGTGTCGGTGATCAGCGCACCGTCATCCATCGTGTCGACAAAGGCGGCGGCAAGCGGGTTGGCTTCGCCCGGCCTCGCGGACAAGCGCAGGAACCCGATGGCACCGGCAAACAGACAGAAGACGCCGACGACCGCCAGGATACCAAGCAGCGCCAGAATGAACGGCTGGGCAACTTCGCGGTCCATGACCGCAAAAGCAGCCGCCGCTCCGACCAGAAGCACAGCCAGGCCTATCAGAAGGCCAATATTTCCGGAGCGCTCCGGCCGGCTGATCATCGGCCCGCCTGACGCTCCGTCGGTATCACTCATACGTCCTGTCTCCGGGCCCGATTCGGTTTCTTTGGGGCCGTCTACAAGCATTCTGTGCTTGCCCCCCAATTTCAACTGATATGACGCTGACTTCTGTTGAAATTCACGCGTTTGACGGCGTTTTTTGACCCGCGGTGAGGCAGCCGGCCCGAGCCGTGCAGTCAAAAGCCTGTTTTTCGAAGAAAAGACCTAGTTCGCTCTCCACGACGCGCGATTGCGCATACGGAAGACGAAGCCGATCACCTCGGCAACCGCCTTGTAGTGCTCTTCGGGAACTTCCTGATCGATTTCCACAGTTGCGTAGAGGGCTCTTGCCAGGGGTGGATTCTCAACCACGGGAACCTCGTTGTCCTTTGCCACTTCACGCATCTTGAGGGCAATGGCGTCCGTACCCTTGGCAAGGCAGAGCGGTGCTCCCATTCCTTCTTCGTACTTGAGCGCCACGGCAAAGTGCGTCGGGTTGGTGACGACCACTGTTGCCTGGGGAACTGCAGCCATCATGCGTTTGCGGGAACGCTCCATGCGCAACTGCCGGATCTTGCCCTTGACCTGCGGATCGCCCTCGGTCTGTTTGAATTCTTCCTTGACCTCGCGAAGGGACATCTTCTGCTTGTTGAACCATTTGTTCTTCTGATACGCGTAGTCGGCCGCAGCCACGACCGTCATGACTGCAAGGATCGCAGCGAGCAGCTGAAGAACCAGGACCTGGACCTCTTCCAGGATGACACTCGTCTCGGCGAATATGATGATGTCGGCCTCGTCGCGATGCGGCCACATCACGGCTACCATGAGCGCGCCGACGATCGAGATCTTGAACATGCCCTTTGCGAAGTTCACCAGGCTGTCGGCGGAAAAGAGGCGCTTGAAACCGGATATCGGTGAGATCTTGGACAGTTTCGGTTTGATTGTCTCCGCGGTCAGCAAAGGCTGATGCTGGATGAGATTTCCCGCGACCGCCATGACCAGCAACGCAATCAGCGGCAGCCCGACAATGAGGGCAACCGACTGGCCGGTATCGCGCCAGAGCGCCTGCAGGGCGAAGCCGTCAACCGGAATCTGGTGCGCGTGTTCGATATAGCCTTTCATGAGCGCGCCGAGCGACGCCGCCGCTCCCGGGGCAAAGATAGCGATCATCAGCGTCGCACCGGCAAGCGTGAACCAGGTGCTGACTTCTTGCGATTTGGGAACGTCCCCCTTGTCATGCGCTTCCTTCAAGCGCTTTTGCGTGGGGTCCTCAGTCTTTTCTGAGTCGTCGGTATCGTCAGCCATGTCGACCCGTCACCCTATGATGAACTTGCCGATCGATTCCTGAAAATGCTCGAGATAGAACATCATCAGCGTCGCGATCAGCGCCATGAGAAGGAACAGACCCACGGCGATGTTCACGGGCATCGCGATGAAGAAGATCTGCATTTGCGGCATCAGTTTGTTGAGCAGGCCGAGACCGAAATAAAACACCAGTCCGACCACCAGGAACGGTGCGCTCATGCGCACCGCAATCGTGAACACATGCGCGACGGTTTCCGTGGCGTTTTGGGCGAAATCGCTCATGGGAGGGAGATTGCCGGGCGGAAAAATCGTGAAACTGTCATAGAGCGCGGCAATGACCAGGTAGTGCGAATCGGAAACGAAGACCAGCGTGATCCCAAGGACCGCCAGAAAGTTCCCGTAAAGGGCGCCCTGCTGGCCCTCGTTGGCAATGTCCGTTCCGAGAGCGAAGGCCAGTCCCGACTGGTTCGCCATGATCATGCCTGCTATCTGCAGTGCCGATGTGATCAGCCGTGCGCACAGTCCGATACCGAAACCAATTGCAAGCTCGCCGCCGAGCAGCAGGAGCAGCTGCATCATGTTTGCCGTGAGATTATCCGGATAAAGTGATGCAGCGACAGGGTACATCACCAGCGTGAGAGCAAGCGCGATGGTGAGCCGGAAACGCATCGGAATGGAGCTCTCGCCAAGCGCGGGAAGAAGCATCAGCATCGTTCCCAGTCGGGCAAACATCAGCATGAAGGCCGCTGCAACATCCGGCAGGAAATCAAGCTGAATGGTCATGAGGTCGCGCCCGCCAGATACGTCAGCCGGTGGTCAGGATCATTTCGGTGACCCGTCCCATGAAGGCCTGAAGCAACTGGCTCATGAAAGGCAGCGTTACCAGGATTGTCACGAAGATCGCAAGGATCTTCGGCACGAACACCAGGGTCATTTCCTGGATCTGCGTCAGCGCCTGGAACAGCGCGATCACGACACCGACGAGCAGCCCGACCAGCATGGCCGGCGCCGCCACCAGGATCATCGTCCAAACGCCTTCGCGCGCAAGATCGAGGACTTCGCCTCCGGTCATCTCCAGTCCCCCAAGGCGTGATCAGATCGGCATCCGCATAATTTCTTCATATGCGGAAATGACGCGGTCACGAACCGCGACCATGGTTTCCAGCGCGACCTCGGTCTCGGCCACGGCCGTAACGACATCAACCACGCCGGTTTTTCCTTCGATCATTCCCATCGTCTTCTCGTCGGCCTGTTGTCCCTTGTCGACAACGGTATCGACCGCTTCTTTCACCATCTGGCCGAAATCCATCCCCGTGGTTTCCGGCGTTGTTTCTTCGACGGCCTTCGCTTGCTGCTGAAGCTTGGCTGCCAGCTGGTAGGCATTGTTTGCAATTGACGGAGTGGTCACGGCTCCGGCCCCTTTCGGTGAGTGTATTCCAGAATTCAGGCGCGCAGGATGTCAATCGTTCGCTGCAACATCCGGCGGGTGGACTCAATGACGTTCAGATTGGCTTCGTAGGACCGCTGCGCCTCGCGCATGTCGGTCGTCTCGATCAGCGTATTCACGTTCGGCTGCTGCACATATCCGTTCTCGTCGGCGGCAGGATGCCCCGGCATATGCGTTGACTTGAAATCGGATGTATCTTCCGCAACCTTGCCGAGTTCGACGGTCTTGGCACCCAGTTCCTTGTCGAAATGACTCTGGAAGGTCGCAATCTTGCGCCGGTACGGATCTTCATCCGGCGTGCGCGCCGTCGAACTCGCGTTGGCGATGTTTTCCGCGATGATGCGCATCCGGCCATTTTGGGCTTTCAGTCCGCTCGCAGAAACGAACAGAGATTTGATCAGGTCCAACTTGCCAGTCCTCCTTCAGTCTGCGGTGCGCTAAACGCTCTTGGAAAGCGCGGTCCGGATGAGCCCGAGCCCCTTTGTGTAAAGGCTCGTCGCGGCTTGGAAGTCCATCTGGTTCTGCGTGATTTTCATCATCTGCTCTTCCAGATTCACATTGTTTCCGTCAGGTGTTATCTCAAACGAGTCCAGTTTCTCGACCTTGGCAGGCAGGTTGCCGGAGACGGAACCGGATATATGCCCAACCTTGGTGACCGAGGTGCTGACGGCAGCGTTCTGGAGGCCAATGTGATCCTGGAAAGAATAGGATTTCACGTCCCTGGACACATAACCGGGCGTGTTCGCATTGGCGATGTTTTCGGCCAGAACACTCTGCCGGGTCTGGTGCCACTGCATTTTTGACTTCAGCGCCTGGAAGAGCGGCAAGTCCATTGCGGCCATATTTCTCACCACTTGTTAACCAACTAGGCAATCATTGCCGCCTAAATGGTTAACGAATAGTTAATGCTCAATTTCGGAAATGGCGGAACTTCTACAAAAAACAGTGGAAGAGGACGACATTCCTTTGCAATTCGCAATTTCGGCTCGCCTCAAAACAGGCAATATTTGCCCACTTCTGTTAATTTTAAGCCAGAAAGAGATTCGAGTTCCACCAACAAGCGGAACGGGAAATTGTGACGAGCTGCCGGACAACAAACACATTCATCGGCTTGGGAAGCGGTTTGGGCAAGGCGGCCGAAGCCTGTCCGGCATGGTCCCCAATTACTGGGGAAAAACACAAAACACCCCAATTGCGGCGGCTGCGCGATGTAACGGCACAACGGGAAAATTCCGCTGGCGGGGCGGCACGAGGTCAATATGTACAATTGGATTGAATCAACCTTCAACGTGAGCGGCGGCGCAACCCAGGTCATCGCGGCCGTTCTGGCTCTGATCGCCGTCCTGCTGCTGTTCAGCATTTTCGTTTTCGTTCTGAAGCGCCTGACAGGTGCAAACGCGCCGCAAAACAGAAGCCGGCAACCGCGCATCGCGGTCATGGACAGCACGAATGTCGATGCCCGCAGACAGCTGGTTCTTATCCGGCGGGACAATGTGGAACATCTTCTTCTGGTGGGCGGACCGAGCGATGTGGTCGTGGAGCAGAACATCGTCCGCAACGCTCCGGTCGCGGCTCAGAGGCAAGTTGCAAATCCGCCAGCGGCCGGAACCGGCACGGGAACCATGAAAATGCCGACAGCCCCCGGCCCCGACATCCCTGCCAAGCCGGATGAAGGTGCACGGCAACCTGTCGCTGCCCTGGTGCGGCAGGACCCCGTACCGGCGGTGCCCTTGAAGCCCCGGGTGGAACCGAATGTCCGGCCGGCCCCGAAGCCCGTTGCCGCCAACACGCTGGTTCGACCGGTCTCGCCGCCGAAAAACGAAGACAAGACCCCACCTGTGGTCGCGCCGGTTCCGCCCGCAGTTTCCAATCAGACGCAAGAAAAGGAATCCGGTGCACGCCCGGACAGAGCTGCGGACCTCTTGAGAGCAGCCACTCAAAACGGTTTCAACCGCTCCAACAGTGCCGTTCAAGGCACCAAGGAAAACGAAGCGGAAGAGCCGGCGATCGTCACCGCTCCGAAAAACAAGGACGACACTGCGGTCGGTGCAGCACCGAAAGTCGAAGCGGAGCCGGTATCCAAACCGGCACCGGAGCCCGACATTGACAAGGTTTCTCCGGAGGACGATGAAGGCGCGTCGGCGCCGCTCAGAAGCCTTGGACGCTCTATCGCTGCGCGCGAACGTTCCACGCAGGCAGCCCATACGATATCGCCCCCTTCGTCAGGCCCTGCAGCACGCGCCAAGACTGCGCTCCTCCAGCCGGTCCAAGCCCCCAGCGAGCCCGATGAAAGCGGTTTTGTCTTCAAGGAACAAACGCAGGCGGAAGCGGAAACAGCACCGGTCGATCCAACCGGATCTGCCGGCGAAGGAGACGGTGTTCGCAATGACGGGGTAAAGCAGGAGGAAGAGAAACCCACAGTCTCCGAATTATTCGAAAACACGGAAAGGTTCGACTGGAAAGAAACGGCGGAGACGATCGAGGCGGACTCCTTGGACGAGGATGCACCTGCCGAAAAAGAGCAGGCGACCTCCGAAGAGGAAGAGGCAGCGCCTCCCAGGGAACTCAAGCTGGATCTCGAAATGGATGATCTCATCGATATCGAGACGCCGGAGCCTCAAAAAACCGGTCCGTCAGAGGACGTATCGATCACACCGGATCCGAACAAAAAAGACCCGCAAATGCAATCCGGAGGATCGGCTCCACACACCACCAAGCAATCGGCGACACTGGACATTGTGCCTGGAGCTGAACCGGCATCGCGCCAGCTTCAGGGGTTGGGTGACAAGAACCCGATCGAAGACGAAATGGCCAAGATTCTCTTCGAGTTGGGCGGACAGCAAAATCGATGAACGAAGAGCGTCGCGTCGCGGGGCATCGATGGTGGCACTGGCGCGCAAGCGGACTGCTGGCGCTGACGGTTGTCCTTTCCGTTTTCTCATCCCCTGCACTGGCCCAGGAAATTTCTGTCGGCTTCGGTGACGACACCAGCCTGACGGAGCGCGCGGTCCAGTTGGTCGTCCTGCTGACCGTTCTTTCGCTGGCGCCTTCCATCCTGGTGATGACCACGAGCTTCGTGCGCATCGTGGTCGTCCTGTCACTCCTGCGGTCCGCGATTGGTCTTCAGACTGCACCTCCGAACATGGTGATGGTCAGTCTGGCGCTGTTTCTTTCCGCCTTCATCATGATGCCGACCTTGCAGGCCGCCTATGACGCAGGCGTTCAGCCGCTGATCGAAGGCGATATCGAATTTGACCAGGCCTATGAGCGCGCGGCCGATCCCTTCCGCACCTTCATGCTGTCTCAGGTACGCGAAAAGGACCTTGAACTGTTTCAGGAGCTCTCGGGACAGGATGCCCCGGAGGGGCCTGAGGATCTGGCGATGGCAACGCTCATTCCGGCTTTCATGATTTCCGAGTTGAGACGTGCCTTCGAAATCGGTTTTCTGCTTTACCTTCCCTTCCTGATCATCGACCTCGTGATCGCATCGGTTCTGATGTCGATGGGTATGATGATGCTGCCGCCAGTCGTCATCTCCCTGCCCTTCAAGCTCATCTTCTTTGTTCTCGTTGACGGGTGGAATCTCGTGGCCGGTTCGCTGGTCAAGAGTTTCGGCGGTGGCTGACAAGGGATGCAAACCAAAGGGCGCGAGCATCCCGGAGCCCTGACACAAATCTCGGCATACCCGGAGGCGCACACTCACTTCAACGCGTTCAGCCCGGCCTTCAGGGTCTCTCCCACTCCGCTTGCCTCCATATGAAGTCGCAGGCGTTGGTTATACCCTCCGGGCGTGTTCAGCGCCTCGATCAACGGTTTGCAGGCACTATTCGCCAGGTTCGACGCGACAAGTTCTCTCAGGAACGTCTCGCCTTGTTCCTTGTCGCTGACCCGGTCTCCCAGCCAATCCGCCGCGTCGCTGACCATCCGCACCACCGGTGACAGCACAGCCTGTGCGCACAAATAGGCGGCCATTTCGTCAGGATTTTCGAGCACAAAAATGGAGTTTCGGCTTCCAAACAGCTCCTGCACCAGCTCAGCATCACCCTGCATCATGACCGGTGATCCACCAAGCGCGATCCCGGGAAACGGCATCACGAGCGCAACAGCATACGCCGGCTGAACCAGCGCGTCGGCCTGTTCCAGCGTGGCGCCGGCCATCAAGCTGATAACCTTTTGGCCTGCCCTGAAATCCAGCTTTGCCAGAACTTCGGACGCGACTTCTGCCATCAGGCCCAGAATGATGACGTCGCTTGCATCAATCACGCCCTGATTGTCAGCGATGATGACGTTCTCATATGTGTTAGCCAGTTGCCGGGCGCGACTGGCACTTCGTTCCGACACGGTGATCCGATGCCCATCTCCGGCAATACCATGGACGACAGCGCACGCAATCGCTCCACAGCCAAGCACTCCGATCCGCATGTCAGCCCTCCTTTTCAGGTCGCGTTGTGGCGCCTGCGTTCCTTGTCTCAAAAAGACCGGTCCCTTGCATCCCCATTCTAGGGTCTGGGCCCTAGTGCGGTGAATTTGAAGTTCGCATCATTGCTTCTGCAGACTCCGAAGCGAACTTCAAATTCGTAAACCGCACTAGTAGAACGTCGGCGAAACCGCGACGTCCGACCAGTATTGGATAATGGTGTCCATGGCTGAGACAAACTGGTCGTAATCCTGCGGTTTGCAGACAAATGCGCTGGCGTTGCGTTTGTAGCATTCGTGCATTTCGACCGCGTTGACCGAGTTCGACAGCATGATGATGGGTTGGTTCCAGTAGTTGGGATTGCGCGACAATTCCCGAAGAAAATCGATTCCGGACAATTGTGGCAAACGCACATCGAGAAAGATCAGGTCTGGAGGTACAGCCTTGCTGCCGGACTGGCCGATTTGCCTGAAATGGGCTTCAGCTTCGATTGCTGAACTGTAGCAGGTGACATTGACCTCACGCCGGCTTGCCTCCACCGCCTTGACGAACAGCAGCTGATCGTTGGCGTTGTCCTCGATCAGCATCACGTTGAGACGGCGATGGCGCCTGGGTGAAATGATGTCTTCCTTGTTCGGCACCCGGACCGGCCCATGCTCACTCTTTTCGAGCACCTCGAAGAAATAGTCTATCGGGACGCCAAGCACTTCAGCCAGTTTGAAAATCTGGAATGCCGAGATCCTCGATTCGCCAACTTCCTGCTTTTGAACCAGTTGTGGAGAGACACTGAGCCGTTTTGCAAGTTCGGCCTGGCTGAGCCCGAGTTGCCTGCGTCTTTCGCGCGGTCTCGAGCCAAGCCTGTCGTCAGGATCAAAGCTGTTGTTCATGAAACCGTTCTTTCGGGGCTGGCGAAGGGTCCTTGGGTATCGTGAAATAGAAAGTCGTCCCGGAACCCAGTTTCGTCTGTATCCAGATAACCCCACCCATTCGATAGACAGCCTTGCGGACAATCGCGAGGCCGACACCGTTCCCGGCCTGTTTCGTTTCAGGATGGAACCGCGAAAACACGTCGAAAACCGCCTCGCGGTTGTTTTGAGGAATGCCCAATCCGTTATCCGAAACCGCGAACTCATGGACACTTGGTTTTTCGGTGACACTTATTGCGAGCTGCAACGCACGATCAGGGTGCCGGTAGTTCATGGCATTCTGGATCAGGTTCTGGAACACATGCGTCAGGAGTGTTGAATTGCATGCAATGACAGGCAGACCGTCCGCGTCCAGATTGTAATCTCCCTTTCCTTCGGAGCGTTTTTCCAGATCGGAAAAGATTGAAAAGACAAGTTCGCCGCTGTCGACCGGCTGACTGTGATTGGCGACATGGTTCAGGCTGGAATAAACGATCAGATCGTCAATCAGGCTGCGCATCTTCACGGAAGCGTCGCGGATCCGGGTCAGGTATTGCCGGCACTCTTCCTGATCTTTGGTCTTTTCTGCCAGTTGCGAGAAAGAATGGATCGTGCGCAGCGGTTCTTTGAGATCATGTGTTGCGATGTAGGAGAAGTTTTTCATGTCCGGGTCTATGAGATCGTAGGCAGCATGCCCGACCTCGGCCAAGTCACCTCCCTGAATTTCCTCGGACGGGTTCAATCTGATCTGGGTGAACATGTTCAGCCCTCCCCACAGGATCAGGTTTGCGAAGACGACAAAAAGGCAGATCGCGGCAGCCCCGTAGACCTGGACCTCCCAGGATGCGTCATTCGCGAAACTGACGACCACAATCGCCGAAAACAGCCCCGGCCCAAGGTGGACCGGCACGGCGCCGACGGCGTCGTCGATCTTCAGACGAAGCAACAGCCGATCCGTCGCGATCATGATGGCAGCACCAAGTGCTCCAAACACGAACCCAAGATAGGCGTGTTGCGAGTGCGGCGCTGCCGTTATCGCCACCAGGCCGGCAAGGGCTCCGTTCAAGATGATGACCAGATCCCAACGGCGAAGGATCAGCCTTGAATAGACACAGGCAAAGAGAACACCGCCAACCGCGCCCGAATTCGTAAAGGCGACAATACGCGGGATATCGGCAAAGCCGTTGAGATCCTCGACAGGCAGGGCCGAACCTCCGTTGAAGCCGAACCAGCCGATCCAAAGCAGAAACACGCCCAGCGTTGCGAGAGGCAGGGACGACGGTGTGGTTTGAAGTTTCGCACCGGGATGATCGAAGCGGTTCAATCGCGGCCCCAGAATCAAGCTGCCGATCAAGGCAGCGAGGCCTCCGGCCGTGTGCACGACGGTTGCGCCGGCAAAGTCATGAAATCCATTCTGCTGGAGCCAACCGCCCCCCCGGACCCAATGGCCGATCAGCGGGAAAACCAGCGCTCCGTTGAAGGCGGCAAAAATCAGAAAGGCGTTGATCCGCATGCGTTCCGCAACTGCACCGGACACAATCGAGGTCGACGAAACCGCAAAAAGAGACACGAAAAGCCAATAGGCGGGCTGAACCAGCCCGCCCGATGGTTGATCGCTGTCTCCCCAGATCTGATAGGCGGAAAAGAAGTCTCCGTCTGCGATGCCGAACATGATCTGATGCCCAAGGAGGTAGAAAGACATCGTGGTGACGGCCAGGGCCGCCACATTCTTGGTGAGAATTGCCGCCACCGATTTGCGCGAAACAGCACCTGCCTCCAGGAATGCAAATCCCACGATCATCAGCATGATGAGGCCGGCGCTGATCAGGAGCCCCATTGAGCTCAGGACTTCGGTTATGCTCATGAACACCTGTTCTTGAATAACGGAATATGGCGGCTATCCGACTACATTGGCGAGGGCGGCTCACGCAGACATTGCTTGAACGTCCGGCACGGAAAGCGTTTCGGGGTTGTTTCCGGTCTCCTCGTGCATCACCGTCCGGGCGCGTTCAACAAAGTCATCGAACAGATACGCGGCGTCATGCGGTCCCGGAGATGCTTCGGGATGGAACTGGACCGAGAGAATTTGCTGCTTTGGAAGCTCAAAACCGGCAAGTGTCCCGTCGAATAGAGAGACATGGGTCGTGACCGTCTCTTTTGGCAGGCTGTCACGGTCGACGACAAACCCATGATTTTGACTCGTAATCAGAACCTTGTCCGAGTGCTTGTCATAGACCGGATGGTTGGCCCCATGATGCCCGAAATGCATCTTGGAGACCTTGCCGCCCAGCGCGAGCGCCAGCAGCTGATGTCCGAGGCAGATCCCGAAAATAGGCAGTCCGTTCCGGGTCAGGCTCCGGATGGTCGGAACAGTGTATGGCGCGACGGCAACCGGATCGCCGGGGCCGTTCGACAGGAGAATGCCGTCCGGCGCAAGTTTCATGACCTCTTTTGACGAAACGGTTGCGGGCACGACCGAAACCCGGCATCCGCGCCGTGTCAGGCAATCGACAATGTTGCCCTTGACGCCATAATCGATCAGCGCGACATGCGGCTGGGTCTTTTCCATATCTTTTTCTCCTTGGCTTTGGACGGTCCGAACTGATTTGGTCGAAGCGCCTTCAACGAGTTTCTGCGACACGAGGCTGGGTTGATTGGCTGCAAGAGTTACGAGGCCCGACGGATCATGGCGCGCCTCACGATCAAATGAGATCGCGCAATTCTGAGCTCCGTTCTCGCGCAGATGGCGGGTGAGAGCGCGTGTATCGATCCCGCAGATGCCGGTCAGGCCGTGATCGCAGAGCCACTTCTCGAAATGCGTTTCGGACCGGTGGTTCGAGGGGGCCGTGATTTCATCTCTCAATACACAGCCACGCGCCAGGGGAACCTGTGCTTCGTCGTCGTGTCGATTGACCCCGACATTTCCGATATGCGGGAACGAGAACGTGACCACTTGCCCGGCGTAAGAGGGATCGGAGAGGATCTCCTGATAGCCGGTCATCGCCGTATTGAAACAGAGTTCGGCACTGACGACGCCCTCGCGGCCGATCCCCTTGCCGTAGAACAAGGTTCCATCGGCGAGAGCGAGCAACGCCGTGTGGCGGCAAGGTGCTTTCGGTGTAGCACCGGCATATGTCTTTTTTTCCGGCTCCTGAACACGATCCAGAAGCGCTTCGCTGGTTCTGGTGAATTTCTGGCGTGCCGCGAGTTCGAGAAAGGTCCACAAGGGGCGGCGCAGATCGCGCGGCTTGTCGAACTCCACATACGTGACGTGTCCGAGATCCTCCAGGTCTCGTATCAGCGTTGTTTTGATTGGCGCGTTGCGCCAGACCGCAAACAGCATCGGCACGTTCTCGCCGCCAAAGATGTTGTATGCGACCTCGAATGCCGTGCTCTCACTCATGGCGGTGCGAATGTTGATGAACGCATCGGCATTGCGCATCAGCGAAAGCCTGTAGTTGCGGAAATTGCGCGGTGTGAACGGTGCACCGATGTTCTGTTCGAATGTTTCCCGAAACGACTCGTTGGATTGAGCTTCTGAGCTCCCAAGGAGTGAAATGTTGGCGAAGTGACCGTCAATGCGCTTGATTTCCGACAAACACTGACTGATGACACTGGCTTCCAGTTCCGAGGACTGGGTCAGCGGTTGACGCACGAGTATGTTGAGCAGATTGTTCGCATGGTTAGACATTGGCAGACTCCTGTTGATTGAGCAGCTGAATGCACGGACGGATTGACGGCGTGGAACCGCTCTGTGTCAGCGCCGCGACAGCCAGGTCGCAAGACCGCATGGTGGTGTAGCAGGGGATGTCATTTCGAAGGGCGAACTTCCGGACACGTTTTGCCTCCGGTGTTGCGCACTCGGATGCGTCTGGATGAAGGACAAGCCGCGTCTGGTCCGGATCGAGTACCTCGAACGGATCGCCATCATAGGCAAAGACGTCCAGACCGCGTGTTCCAAGGAACGCCTGCACCTCTTTGGGAGCCCCAATTTCAATGCCCTTCTTGTGCAGAAGTTTCAGCATTTCGACAAAGCCCGCCCTGTCCGCAGGCATGGCGGGAACAATCACCGCACCATCCCGGTCCAGAGGAAAACCGGCCGCCTCCTGGGATTTGGCGAAGGCTTTCGGCAATGTGCATTCGATGCCCATTACCTCGCCCGTTGACTTCATCTCCGGCCCCAGCACCGTGTCACAGTCAGCAAAGCGCTTGAAAGGAAGTACGGCTTCCTTGACCGAGTAGAGACCGCGTGTCTCCGAGCGCAACTCCTCGAATTCGTGCAGTTTCCTGCCGGCGATGACCTGCGCGGCAATTCTTGCGACCGGTACGCCTTTCGCCTTTGCCACGAATGGAACGGTTCGGCTGGCTCTTGGATTTGCCTCGATCAGGAAAACCTGATCCTTCACGACCGCAAACTGCACGTTGATCAGACCGACGACCTTAAGTTCCCGGGCAAACTCCGATGTCTGCCGGCTCAATTGCTCGACGATATCGGGCGGCACCGAATAAGGCGGTATCACGCAGGCGCTGTCGCCGGAGTGCACCCCGGCGGGCTCGACATGTTCCATGACACCGGAGATGCGCACTTCTTCGCCGTCACACAGCGCATCGACGTCGAACTCGATCGCATTTTCAAGGTAGCCATCGATCAGCACCGGCCGGTCATTTGAGACGCTGACTGCATTGTCGATGTAGGATCTGAGTTCGGTGTCATCACGCACGATCCGCATCGATTGTCCTCCGAGCACATAGGACGGGCGGATGACGACCGGATACCCGATATCCTCGGCGCATTGGAGAGCTTCGGCTGCGGACCGGGCAATCGCATTGGGTGGCTGCTTCAGGTCGAGCCGGTCCACCAGGTCCTTGAACCGTTCGCGGTCCTCGGAAAGGTCGATCGCTTCGGGCGGTGTCCCCAGGACAGGGATGCCAGCATCCTGGATGGCTGCCGCCAGTTTCAAAGGCGTCTGCCCTCCCAGCTGCACGACAACGCCGACGAGGTCTCCGCTCGCCTGTTCCTTGCGCAGCACCTCCAGAACGTCTTCCTGCGTGAGGGGTTCGAAATAGAGCCGGTCCGAACTGTCATAGTCGGTTGAAACCGTTTCAGGGTTGCAGTTGATCATGATCGTTTCGAAACCGATCTCCGACAACGCAAGACAGGCATGTACACAGCAGTAATCGAACTCGATTCCCTGCCCGATCCGGTTTGGACCACTTCCAAGAACCACGATTTTCCGCCGGTTCGATGGATCGCATTCGCATTCCGGGGCAGACATTCCATCGCCCTCGTAGGACGAATACATGAAGGACGTCATGCATTTGAATTCTGCCGCGCAGGTGTCGATCTTCTTGATGACCGGCTCAATCCCCGCACTCCGGCGAAAGGCCGCAACCTCGGCTTCGGTGTAACCGGCAAGTTCCGCGATGCGGGCGTCGCTCATCCCCTGTTTCTTGATCATCAACAAAGTGTCGCGATCCTGCGAGAGACTAATCTGGCCGCTGCGCATACGGGATTCGAGATCGACAATAGATCCGATCTGGGAAACGTACCAGGCATCGATCCCGGTACGCTCGCAGATCGTGCCAACGTCAATGCCGGCTCTAAGTGCCTGAGCGACCAGCAGGATCCGCATTGGAGCCGGTTTCTCCAGGTCACGAAGAATCGCTGCCTGGTCCAGCCCGTGGGGAGTTTCGTTTAACCCGGTAAGCCCGATCTCCAGCGACCGCAGCGCCTTTTGCATCGATTGCGCGAAGTTCCGCCCGATCGACATGACTTCACCCACCGACTTCATCGACGTGGTCAGGTGCGGGGTTGTTTCGCCGAACTTGGAGAAATCAAACCGCGGGATCTTGGTCACCACGTAATCAATCGTCGGTTCAAAACTGGCCGGCGTCGACCCGGTGATCTCATTGGTGATTTCGTTCAGCGTGTATCCGATCGCCAGCTTCGCCGCGATCCGGGCGATCGGAAATCCGGTCGCCTTTGATGCTAGCGCGGAGGAACGTGAAACGCGCGGGTTCATCTCGATCAGAATTTGCCGTCCGTTTTCGGGATTGACGGCAAACTGGACATTGGATCCGCCGGTATCGACGCCGATCTCGCGCAGGCAGGCCATCGCGGTGTCGCGCATCACCTGATACTCTTTGTCGGTCAGGGTAAGCGCCGGCGCGACCGTAATCGAATCTCCGGTATGAATGCCCATCGGATCGATGTTCTCGATGGGACAGACAATGATGCAATTGTCCGATCTGTCCCGGACGACTTCCAGCTCGTACTCCTTCCAACCGAGCAGAGACTCTTCAACCAGAACGGAATTGACGGGAGATGCATCGAGCCCCGCCTTCAGGAGTTCGACGAATTCGTCTTGGGTATAGGCGACACCACCTCCGGTTCCGCCGAGCGTGAAAGAAGGCCTCAGAATCGCGGGGAGACCGGTTTCCTCCAGCGCGGAGAGCCCCTGCTCAATCGAGGTCACCTGCACGGATCTCGCACACTCAATTCCGATCTTCTCCATGGCATCCCGGAAAAGTTCGCGATCCTCGGCCTTTCGAATGACGTCCGGCCTTGCTCCGAGCAACTCGATGCCGGCCTCGGTCAGGAAACCGCAGTCTGAAAGCGCAAGGGCAACATTCAGCGCAACCTGCCCCCCCATGGTCGGCAGTATGGCGAAGGTCTCGTTCGGACGTGCCTGCATTTCTTGCGCTATGACGTCTCGCACCGCGTTCGGCGTCAGCGGCTCGATATAGGTCGCATCGGCGGTTTCCGGGTCAGTCATGATCGTGGCGGGGTTCGAGTTTATCAGCACAACCCGATAGCCGTCTTCGCGAAGCGCTTTGCAGGCTTGCGTCCCGGAATAGTCAAACTCGCATGCCTGACCGATCACAATGGGTCCAGCACCCAACAAAACAATGGTGTCAATGTCCGTTCTCTTCGACAAAGAAGGTCTCCCCGAATGTTTGCTCTCTGAAGCGTGGCGCCGCTCCAGTGGGAGTTTCTTAGACGCAAGGCAGTAGTATTGACATGAGTTACTTGTACAGCGATTCTAATTTGATTAGTATTTCATTTCAAAGACAAGATATTAAATCGAGAATCACCGGATGATATCGCAACATTAAAATAGACTTAAAATTAATTACTTTAAGGCATTGAATAAATGAAGATTTTTTTGCTCTGACTTCAATGCGTCAGAACCTTGTTTTCAAGTCTCGAAATTCAATTGAGTGCCGCTCGCGGAGCCAAATGTTCCAAAAGCGCCTGTCCCGTAATTGCAGGACGGAAACTTCGCTCACGGCAATCGGTCTTACGTTGCCAAAAGTAGAACAAAATTAATCAAGACATGAAATACTCTGCGGAAGTGGGGAGGCCGCATGCCGGCCGTATTTGTTATGGACGTTCTGTGATACGCGATCAGCTTGAACAACTCGCAAGAATCAAGGAACCGGAAGCGCGGTCGAAACTGATCCGGACGCTGGTCGGCGAGTATGCGCGTTCGGAAGACCATGAGCCGACCCCAGTCGAACGCGAACTGTTTTCAAGAATCGTGCTTTCCGTTTTCGATCAGCTTGATCGCGAAGCGCGTTACGAACTTGTCGTGAGGCTTGCAAAGACTGATCGCATCATTTCCGATCTTGCCGATCGTCTGACCCAGGAGGATTACGATCTTTCCGAACCTGTGATCGAATGCTCGCCGGTCATCAGCCAGACGGCGCTCATGCACCTGTCCAAGGCCGGAAGCAACGACAAGCGCGAGTCGGTCGCCCGCCGGCCAGACCTGAGCGAGGAAATCAGCGACACGATGATCGCGCGCGGCAGCCGGAAAGTGGTTCACGTGCTTCTTGACAACGCGGACGTCCCCTTTTCCGTCAAGGGAATGCTGGCCTTGCTGATCTTCGCGAACACGGAGATTGAAGTCCTCGCCGGCATGGCGAAGCGGGCGATCAAGGACGAAGAGTTCCTGGAAACACTCAAGCTTGTTCTTGAAACCGACTGCCCGCTGATCCCTCCCCCTCTCAAGAGAGCTTTGGAGGAAGACGATCTGGAGCGCCTCGCTACCTCGATCGGGGACCTGGAACGCGAAGGCGACATCGAGATTGACGGTGTACGGTATTCGCGGCACGAGGCCAGCATCCAGATCGCCAATGGAGAACTCTCCTTCGACGCCATCTTGCGGACGCTCTTTGAAGACGAGCGCATAGACGCGGCGATCTGGCTGATTGGGCGCAAGCTCAATCTTTCTGACGATGTAGTCGCAGAAACACTCAAGTCCGATGCCGATGGTGCAATCCTGCGCCTGATGCTGCAGACCGGGATCGACGACAAGACCTATCGTGACTTCCTGAAAGCCCGCTGCCGCTGGCTTGACCGGAACACGCGCACGATCCCGGAACTGGTCATGCGCTACAAGGCCGAGCTGAAAAAACCGAACATAGCTGCAGCCCCGCCGACAGCAGCACTCGGGGCCTTGGGCTGATCGGCAACCCGGGCGTCAGCTCAGCCAACCTTGTTCATTTCAGCGAAGAGTGTCTCAGCCCGCTGGATCGCCTGATTGGTTTCCGGCAGCGGCCTGATCATCCGTCGACCGGTTGGGCGACATGTACTGGCGGCGGTACTCCTGCAGGAATGTCTCCAGAGAATCCGTATCGGCCAGGCGGTTGGCAACCTCCAGAAACTCCACACCCTGCGTTTCGATCGGGCGCGTCACGACCTGAAAGGCGAGCGCTTCGGGACTGTTCGCCATTTTGTCCGTGTACTTTGTCTGCAGCCGTTCCAGGCTGAGCTGGTCGCCCGCAAGCGAATAGGCAATGCCGGCGCGGAGAATGTCGCGCCTTTCCAGCTCGTCGAGCGGAATGTTGTCCGACCAGCGCGACCCGTGCATGGCTTCCAGTTGTTCACCCGCATCCCGCCAGCTCTCTGCCGCCCAGAAGGTGTCGGCTCGCAGGCGGTCGACATCGGAGCCGCGCATGTTGCGGACAAGTTCAAGCGCCAGATCCGGGCGGCCGTTTTCCGTGAGGGCCCGCGCCTCGACGATGTTTCTCTGCCGCTCAAGGGTCGACGGCAGGCTGGCTTGCCTCGACCTGTTGAGGACCCTGAGCGCTTCGTCTGCCTTCTGGTCCATCAGGTAAATCGCGGCAAGGTCGGCTGCAATCTGGGCTCTTGCAGCGCCTTTGAGCCGATTGTCCACCTGGTGGCGCAGCAATTCGGTCGCCTGATCAAGCAAATCGATTTCAACAAGACGCTTGGCAAGCTGGCGCACCATCTCGTCGCCCTGGCGCCCGATCGGTGTCAGTTCGCGGAAATCATAGTAGAGCGCGAGTGCCTTGACCGGTGACAGCTCATCGGCCTTGCCATCCAGGAAGAGGGCATTGAACAGGCCGTTCATTTCTTCCTGCAAAAGGCGCGTGGTGTCTGAATCCGGATCTGCCTGCACCGCCGACTTCATCGCTTCGAAGGCTTCCCGGTACTGCCCACGTTCGGCAAAAAGCTGGGCCAGAAACCGCAACGTCTTTAACTCGACTTCGTCACCACGCCACGAGGTTGCAAGGCCAGCGAGCCGGTCAATGGTCTCGTTCACATCAGCTTCGCCATCGCGGTACCGGATACGCAGAGCCCGGTACTCGGCCTCGGCCGCGCGCGGACGATCACTGGACCGGCTCACGAGATCGAAAACGGTAAGGGCTTCCTGCGAGCGTCCGGACGCGTCCGCGACCCGGCCGCGCAGGATGTCATATCGCGCCGCCTGCGCCGAGGTGACTTCGCTTGGCTCGATCTCCGCGAGAACCCCGTTTGCAAGGCCGAAATCATTGACTTCCACGAGCGCCTGAGCGGCGGCAAGTTTGAACTCGGTCTGGATGGCGCTCGGGTAATTGCCGATGACCGCGCGCCCGCGCGGCATGGCGATGCGCGCAGATGTCCAGTTGCCGAGCCTGACGTCAACGATCGTCTGCCAGACGGCGGCATCGGGGCTGTTCTTCAGGTCCGGCCGGTTGAGATGCGTATAGGCTTCCGATGGCCGGTTCGCCATCGTTTCGGCAGCGCCCATCATGAGATTGAAGGATGTGTCCTCGGCAAGCGCCGGTTCTTCTTCCAGCGCGAGCTTCATCAAGCCCAGAGCTTCCTGGGCGAACTGATGCGCCAGATAGAACCGGGAGAGTTCAATCAGTTCCTTGCGCCGCTTTCCGGCAGGCGCGCGGGACAGTTTCCTTTGCAGCTCGATCAGTCTCGAACGGTAGGCACCGGGCCCTTCCGTGCTGAGCGAAACGAATTCGACATTCGTGTTGTCCGGATCGACAATGGAGTTCAGCGCGCCCGTACCTCCGCGCAAATGCCGGTTGGACAGCGCAAGGCCGCCTTCCCGTTCGATGATCACGTCATCGCCGAGAACCTGCATGTTGATGCCGTCGGACCGTGTAACGATCGCGATCCCTTGAGCTGAACTGAGCGCTTCCAGATCGACGAACTTCTGCGGTTTCAGCAATCCGCGCGGGGGACCGAACCCTGTCACCAGCGAGATTGTATCTCCGACAAATGGATCAACGATCTTCCTGATATGCTGGGGATTGCGATAAAGAACACGCAGCACGGAGCCCCCGTCCCCGCGCACATTCCTCTCAAGCTGCAGCGGAATCGACGGTTCAAGGATCATGTCTCCGATGACCAGCGACCAGGCATTGCCGTCAACACCGACGGTCGCAAGAACGGGATCGTTCATGTCCAGCCGGATGATCTGGTAATCATCGAACTGCTTCACCTCGATCGTCTCGGAGATTTCCGCCAACGCGGAAGACATACCGCGTGTGTCGATCGTCGCACTGGTATCGAAGACCAGCCAGATACTGTCGTTCCGGCGGAACACCGAGCTTGAAACCGGCTCCGAAAACGGAAACACAACCCTTACCGTGTTGCCGATGCGACGCGCTTCCGCCGAAACGAACTCACGTATCTCCTTGGCCGCGCTCTCCGGCGGACGTTCGGGAGACAGGCGTTCGGGAACATAGTCGCTGCCCCCATTCGCGCGCCAGACTTCTGGTGAGGAACTCGACCTGCTCGGCAACTGTATTGCCGTCGGCACGCCGCTGCGGCCCAGGCTGTCGCCGGTCTGTATTTCGACTTTGTCCGACTGGCCTGTCTGAGCCGGCGCGTCCATGGCGACATCGCCCTGGGACTGCGGTTGCAACGTTGGTATGCCATTGTTGACCGGCGTTTGTGTGCCGCCTGCCTGAGGCGCCGTTTGCTGCTTGGACAGATCGAGCATCGGGGCCGGCCGGACAACATCGGCATCATCGGCTTCGGCGCTTTCGGGCGCGACATCAGCCAGCGGCAACGCACCGGGCGATGCCTGAACACGCACGATGCCGGGCTGTGGGTTGGTCAGAAGCCGGGCGTTTGCTGTAACAGTCGGGAGGATCGCCGAGGTGACCAGATCGTCGTCTGCGTTTGCCGGAACACCGTCACTGCCCGCAAACGCCGCCGTCAGCTCGGGCGCAGGAAGCGTTTCGACCGCCGAAGCGGTCGAAGCCAATCCAGATTGCGACGACGCGGGGTTTGCCGGACTGCCCGGCGCCGGAACCAAGGCAACATGCTCTGAGATGCTGCCGGGCGGATCAGCCGTCTGGGTTTGCGGCTTCAATCTGGGGGTGGACCCGGAACTCGGGTCACCATCACTCTCCGCAACCTGGATCCCGGCCGGAGGTTCCAATGCCGGCAAAGGCGGAAGAGCAGGTGCGCGCGCCTCCTCGTCTCCCTTCGGCATGGTTTCGAACGGCACGGCAATATAGGCTGCGGATTCGTCGGCACGCGACTCTTTCAATGTACCGCTGGAGCTGCGCCCGACCGTGACGGGCGGCAGCCCGCGCGGATTGTCGACTTCGCGTGTGTCGCGAAGCCCCGGCGCAGTGATCATGTTCTTGCGGTTCTCGTTATCCGCGACCGACAGCTCCTTGTTGATCAACGCGTTCGCCGGATCGTTGACTTCCATGTTCTCCGGCGTCACATCGATCACGTAAGTCTGCTCTTCCCGGAAGGCCCGAATGTCCACCGAGGGCTCGACGCGCATGAGGAACTTGAGCTTCCCCTTGTCAAGGAACGACGTGGCGTCAATGACACCTTGCGGCAGATGCGCCCGCAGATGCGAAATATCGAGCTGCGCCGGATGATTGAACGTGAGCTTGATGATGTCGTTTTCCCGCACGAAGGCAGTGTCGAATTTGATCGACCAGTCGAAAACGAGGCGGGTGAACGTCGGATGCTCTCCGACATGAAGTGTGACCTCAGGACCTTCCTGCGCCTTCAGGCGCGCCTGTTCCAGCGCCCGCACCTTACGCATCGCGGCCTCGGCCCGCTTTGCGAGTTCGCGCACGACATCGTCGGGCAGTCCGGGCGGCAGCCCCTGCCAGCTCATCGGAAGGATGTCGACAAACAGCTTTTCACCCGCTTCCAGCGTGTTGATCTGGTACTGGTCCTTCAGGGCAAAACGGATCGCACTCCCGTCGGGATCACGCCGGGCGATCGTCACATATTCACCGAGATCAAGCGGAACGTCATCAACCTTGATGTCGACGGGCTCCTCGAACGAAATCCGGAGAACCCCGCCCGTGATCAGCGCATCATAGATCGGAAGCAGCGTCCGATCCTTGAACGTCAGCACCATGCGCCCGTAGCCCTCTTCGGGGATCACCTGCAGATCCACCGGCTCAAGCGGCTGAGCCTTGACCGGCTGCTGCAAAGCAAAAAGCAGGAAGGTGAAACAGCCCAAGAACAGCACGACGGATTGCAGGAAAACGCGTGAGCCCATTCTGCCCCCGGTCCTGCGTGTCTGTCGGTATGTCGGGATCAATCCCTGCAAGCTTTTCATCCCTCGAAAAACGCCAACGTCCTAGGGTAAGGACCCTAGTGTTAGTTAAGTGTTCTTAACGCGCCCTTACGCAGACCCCTCAAATCCGGCTATACCGGCACATTTTTCGTCAGAGAACATGTCCATGGCGGCGTTGGTATTTACGGGCCGCAACTCCTGAACCTCAAACCTGCAATGCCCTGGTCGCAGGATCCGAGCTGCCACCTTTCCACCTTCGAAAAACAACTAGTTTGACGGTATCTTCGGAAGCGCTTCCTGCGCGGGTGCCCGGGCTTGTGCCTGTGCGGCCGGAGCTGCCGGGGCAGAGCCCGAACCGCTGCTCGCGATTGCAACCGTGAGACGCTCGGCAGCTTCCGGCGACATCTTCGCCAGGACGTCTGCCATCTTGCGCGGTTTCATCTGGCGGACGACCTTGAGCAGAATGGGAAGGCTCAACCGGTCGAAAATCCGCGCCGCGTCTTTGGGTTTCATCGTCTCGTACATGGTGACAAGGCCGGCGACTTCGTTCTCTTCCTGTTGCCGCTTCTTTTCAACCGCAGCTTCAATGCGTTGCTCGAGCACTTTCAGTTCGTCGACACGTTTCTGGATTCGTTCCTCGGTCGCCTGCAGAAGCTTCTCCCTAAGATCGAGCTGACCTTCCTGCTCCTGGAGGGACTCCCGACGCCTGCCGAGACTTTCCAGAACCGCCCGCTCGGCCGCCGAACCGCCGATCTCCAGGTTGTCGGGCAACACCGGCTGTGCAGGCAGGCCTGGTTCCGCGGGAGGAGCCGGCGGTGCTGCCATCGTCTCCACATCCGCGGGCATCGCCTCGCCTTCAGCAGCATCCGCTGCAGGTGTTTCCTGTGCGACTGCGCCGTTGATGGGCAAACTTCCGCTTTCGGGTCCGAAGGTGAACCCGAGCAGCTTCAGCGCAAGCAAGGCGCTTGCAGAAACACCCAACAGAGGCAACAGTCTCAAATTCATGCAGCAGCACCATTTCGTCTGCGGAACTGTTCAAGTCTTGCGGTCGCTTCGGCCGCCGCGCTGCTGATATCCGCCGCTCGGCTCGGGCGTTTGCGTTCCGGTTCAAAGACTGGAGCCGTCGCAGCGGTGACCGGCGCGGGTTGCACAACCTGAGTAGGTTGAACGGTTTGCGCAGGCGGTGCAGCGTAGCCAGCCGACTGCGGCACATGCTCCACAGGTGACCGGACCGCATATGCCCCGGCGCGCGATGCCGGTTCGGGATGAGACGATGCCGCGCGCGCAGCCTCTGCAATCTGCGAAATTCTGGTAAAGATTTTCTCACCTTCACCAATCTGTTCGGCAAGGCTGCCGGACATCGTTTCAGCTTGCTTGAGCCGCGTCCCGAGAACCTTGTCCGCTTCCGCAGCCGTCGTCTTCAGGCCGAGGATCGCGCGTTCGGCGATCTCCGTTGCCGTCATGAGTTCGGAAATTGTTGCGCGAAGAACCTCTTCGTCAGCCCGGAGCCGCTGCAGGCGTCGGTTCAGCATCCAGCAATAGCCGATGGTGATCAGCAACAGCACCGCAACCAGGCCTTCAATGATCATTCCGATTGGCAAAGTGCTCATGGTTGCTCCATTTCGTTCTGCATGGCGCGCTCGAAAGCGGCCAGGGTCATTTTGGGCTTGCGCAAGTTCTTTGCGACCCGGATGGCAATGGAATCCTCCACCTTGCCGAGCGTACCTTCGGTAAGCGGGACATTCCCGCATTTGATCGTGACCGGATCCGCCGGATCCACGTCGAAGACGAGGGTTTGACCGATGTCGAGACTGAGCACGCGGCTGAGCGGCAGATGGGTCTCGTAGAGGACGGCGTCGACTTCGACCTCCGCAGCGTGGATTTCGCTGGCTAGGTGGCCCTCCCAGATCGGATCACGGCCGAACTTTTCCCCCATGAACATCTGGAGCAGCAGATCGCGGATCGGCTCCAGTGTCGCGTAGGGCATCATGATTTCAACGGAACCGCCCCGGTCTTCCATGTCGATGCGGAGTTCCACGAGGATCGCCGCGTTCGCAGGACGCGAAATGGCCGCGAACCGGGGATTGGTTTCGAGGCGTTCGAGATTGAAGTGGACCGGGGACAGCGGTGCGAACGCTTGCTCGGCATCCTGAAGGATCAGCGCGACCATCTGTTGGACGAGCCCGGTCTCGATCGTGGTATAGGGGCGCCCTTCCACGCGCACGGCGGATGTTCCGCGCCCGCCGCCGAGCAGCACGTCAATGATCGAGTAGATCAGACTGGATTCAACGGTGATCAGTCCGAAGCCATCCCACTCTTCAGCCTTGAAGACGCCCAGGATCGCAGGCAACGGTATTGAATTGAGGTAGTCGCCGAAGCGCACCGAACTGATCGAATCCAGCGAGACTTCCACATTGTCGGACGTGAAGTTGCGCAAGGACGTCGTGGTCAGCCGCACAAGCCGGTCGAACACGATTTCCAGCATCGGCAGACGTTCGTAGGAGACCATCGCCGAGTTGATCAGAGCCCGGATACCGCTTTGGTCACCGGCAATGGTATCCTCGATATTGAAGCCGAGGAGGTTGTCGATTTCTTCCTGGTTGAGAACACGGTCAGCGCCGCGCGTGGCGTTTTCCAGATCCGGTTCGCTGTCGTCGATCATCGCCGCCCACTGGGCAGCCATGTCATCAGAGCTTCCGGCACCCTGCTCCTCTAGCGCAGCACCCCACGCAGCAGCCAGGTCGTCATCATCGTCGCCACCGGCCCCCTGCTCTGCCAGGGCCGCTCCCCAGGCATCGGCCATGTCCTCTTCGGACAGATCGTCGTCGTCGCTGTCAGCCATTCAATGTGTCACTGAACAAGGATTTCCTTGAACAGAACCCCTTCTACTCTTGCCGGGTAAACCGACAGATTGATCCGTCTGAGCAATTCTTCCTTCAGACGGAACAGACCGGCGGACCCTTCCAGGTCCGCGGGGCGCAATTCACGCAGATAGATTTGGAACGCATCGAGAATACGCGGAAGGAACGGCTGGATCTGGTCGATCATGGCACGGTTCTCGACTTCCAGCGCAATGCGCACTTTCAGATAGGTCGTCCGCCCTTCCGTAGCCAGGTTGACCGTCATCTCGGGCAGGTCAAAGAACACCACCGGCTTTTGAACTTCGACCGGCTCGGCCGTTTCACCCGAAACCATCATCGGCGCCGGGGAACCCATCAGGAAATAGTAGCCCGCGCCGCCTGCCGCGAGCAGGACCACAAGCCCGATGCCCCCGAACAACAGCAGTTTTTTCTTCTTCCCACCTGCTGCGCCGGCACCGCCTTCTTCTTCGACGTCGTCGGCGGCTGCGGTTTCGTCAGCCATGTCGCACTCCGCATAATTCAGCGCTCGCGCGCGGTATTTATTACTAAAGAGTTAAAGGTTAACGAATGGTTACCAGGCATTAACGCGAGTCACCGGGCAATAATTGCCAGGTGGTTAACTTCTGCCGGAATCTCTTGCCGCACGCACCCTCGCCGTTTCGCTTTTACCCAGATTTTCCAAGGATTTAAAAACTGGCACGCCGCATGCATTAACCTTAACGAGCCCGCCGGTCTGGGGAGACAAGCTGGCTCATCGGGGAGCAAAAGGAGCCGTTCACATGGAGAACGCACTACTCATTGGCCTGTCGCGCCAGACCGCCTTGCGGAATCAGCTCGACGTGGTCGCCAACAACATGGCGAACATCAACACGTCGGGTTTCAAGGCGCAGAACCTGCTGTTTGAAGAATACATGATGCCGGTTGCCGAGGCGACCGAGTTCCAGACGCAGGATGAAACACTTTCCTACGTCCTTGATTACGCCACGCACACGGATTTCACCAACGGCAGCTTCAAGGCGACCGGCAACGATTACGACCTTGCGCTTGAGGGCGAAGGGTTTTTTGTCGTGCAGCTTGCCGACGGCACCGAGGCCTACACGCGCAATGGCGCGTTTCACCTGAGCACGGACGGCCAGCTCATGTCGTCCGAAGGCTGGCCCGTTCTCACCACCGGTGGCCCAATCAACTTCACCGCGGAAGACGGCATCGTCGAGATTTCGCAGGACGGAACGATCGCGACCGAACTCGGCACGCGCGGCCAGATCCGGGTCGTCTCCTTCGAGAGGCCACAGGATCTGGAAAAGCGGGGCGAAACAACATTCCTCGGCGAAGATCCCCTGATCCCTGAAGACACCCGGATCGTGCAGGGCGCACTCGAGCAGTCGAATGTCGATGGCGTGTTTGAAGTCACGCGCCTCATCGAGATCACCAGATCATACGAATCCGTTTCGAAAATGCTGAAGGACGCAGATGAACTGCGTCAGCAGGCAATCTCCACACTTGGCAAAATTCAGGCCTGACGGCACCAGGGAGTTTAGACAATGAAAGCACTCCAGATCGCTGCCACCGGCATGAAGGCGCAGGAACAGAACGTCGAGGTCATCTCGAACAACGTGGCCAACATGCGCACCACGGGCTTCAAGAAACAAAGGGCCGACTTTCAGGATCTGCTCTATCAGAACCTGCGCAGGATGGGCACGGAGACCTCGGACGCAGGCACGATCGTGCCGACCGGCGTCCAGATTGGCTCCGGCGTCAAACTGGCATCCACTGCCCGCATCATGTCGCAGGGTTCACTCGAACAGACAGATGACTCGCTCGACATCGCCATCAGGGGCGAAGGATTTTTCCAGATCGACCTGCCGGACGGGACGACCGGCTACACACGGGACGGTTCGTTTGAAAGGGATGCGGACGGACAACTGGTGACGGTCGACGGCTATACCGTCAATCCGGGAATCACCATTCCCGAAAACATCCAGGACCTGACGATTTCCAACGATGGTTCGGTTCAGGGCGTGGACAACACCGGCACGACACAGCAGCTCGGTCAGATCCAGCTCGCACGTTTCGTGAACAAGGCCGGGCTTGAGGCAATCGGTGACAACCTCTTTCTGGAAACGGATGCCAGCGGCGCTGCTGAAACCGGCAACGCGAGCGACAACGGCTTCGGAAGCCTGCAGCAATACTTCCTGGAGATGTCCAACGTGGATGCTGTCACGGAAATTTCGGACCTGATCGCCGCCCAGCGTGCCTACGAGATGAATTCCCAGATCATCCAGGCCGCAGACGAGATGTACTCAACCACGACGAACCTTCGCTAACACGGGATGGCTGACATGATGAAACAGCTTTGCAAAGCCGCACTCGGCGTCCTGTTGACGGGTTTCGCTTTCGCTCCGGCATTGGCGGGCGAACCTCCGGTTCTGCGCTCCCAGGTCATGACGCTGTCGGAAATCGTCACGGTCGGCGACTTCTATTCGAATGCGGGCACCCATGCACAAAAGCCGCTCTTCAGATCTCCCGATATGGGTACGTCGGGCGACGTTGCCGCCAACCTTGTTGCTGAACGCGCCCGCGCGGCGGGTCTGACATCGGCCGGAACCGACGGTTTGCGAACGGTCACCGTTCATCGGGGAGCGACCAAGATCAACAGGGAGCAGTTGGCCGGCCTCGTGAAGAAGGCCTTGGCCCGCCGCAACGCCGCTATTGATCCCGCCAGCCTTGAAGTGCAGCTGTTTCATGCGCCGAACCAGATCCTCGCCGACCCCAAAGCCGCAGATCCAGTCCGGATCGAAAGTGTTCAATGGGCGGAAGCGAATGGCAGGTTCGTCATACAGGCGACCGTGTCCGTGGAGCACGGAACCGAGCCCCTCACCCTTTCAGGCATTGCCCAGGAGATGGTCGAGGTCATGGTGCTGGCACAGCCTCTGCGGCGTGGAGATCTTCTCAACGAAGAGGACCTCACAAACGTGCGGATGGTCCGCTCCAGCGTTCCCGCGGGCGCCGTCCTGTCGCCGGATGAGATTGTCGGCAAGGAAGCAAAAACCAATGTCCGGGCAAACACCCCCCTTTCCCGAAGAACCTTTCAGCATCCGGTACTCGTCGGGCGTGGCGACAAGGTCACAGTAACCTTCAACATGCCGGGGTTGAAGCTCACATCCCGGGCCAAGGCGCTCGATGACGGTGCGAAGGGCGACGTCATAGACGTCATGAATCTCCAATCCCGCCGGATTGTGCCGGCAATCGTAACCTCACGCGGCCAGGTGCGCGTTCAAACCGCCAATCCTGTTGTTGCAAGCCTGAACAGCGAGACCAACTGATGCCGACTCCAAGACATAGACACCTGATGGCGAGCATCGCCCTGGCTGCGCTTCTTGCCGGCTGCAGCACCGCAGACCAGCTTGCGCAGGTTGGCCAGCAGCCTACCCTCAACGCGATCCAGGACCCGACCACCACGCCCGGTTACCGCCCGGTCCAGATGCCGATGCCCGAACCTCAGCAGGTACACTACAATCCGAATTCTCTCTGGCAGTCGGGAAGCCGTGCCTTCTTCAAGGACCAGCGCGCCAGCCAGGTTGGCGATATCCTAACCGTCGTGGTCACCATCGATGATGAAGCCGAGATCGAGAACACCACGGAACGCAACCGGACCGAGTCAAGCGGTGCCGGCGTGGGAGGTGCACTCGGCACGGCCATCGACACGATCTTCCTGCCAGCAGGCACCGCCGCCAGCGACCTCGCCAATGTCGGAAGCAACTCCAGCTTCCAGGGCGCGGGCAGCGTCGATCGGGAGGAAACGCTGCAGACACAGATCGCCGCGGTTGTCACCCAGGTCCTGCCCAACGGCAATCTCGTGATTGAAGGCAGGCAGGAAGTCCGCGTCAATTTCGAAGTTCGCGAACTCATCGTTGCCGGCATCGTGAGACCTGAGGACATCACCGCGAATAACCGCATCGCCAGCGAGCAGATCGCCGAGGCCCGGATCGGTTATGGCGGCCGAGGCCAGATCACGACCGTCCAGCAGCCGCGTGTCGGCAACCAGGTCCTGGATATCCTGCTGCCCTTCTGACCCGGTCCGACCCTATTCAGTCCCCCGGCCAGCCCTGGCAAAGTGTTCTAGAAGCTCTGCCCAGGGCGGCTGACGACGGGCACGGCATCTCGCTCCCCGAGTGCCGTGCCCGTTCTCGATTTTTGTTCGAATTTGCTTTTCTGATATGACGCTGCGTCATTTTTCCGTAGAATAGACCACATCGATTCAGGTAACCGGAGGCACCATGCGCCCGCTATTCTTGATTGTCGTTTGCTTTTTGTTTTTGTCGGCAACGCCCGCGCTCGCAGCTACATGCGGAAACGGACCGAACGGGTTTGAAGCCTGGAAAGCTGATTTCATTGCCAACTCCAAGCGGTACGGACTGAAGCAAAGAACCGTCAGTTCCGCTTTGCAGAACGTGAAATACAACTCCAAGGTCATTCGCCTGGACCGGAACCAGAAATCGTTCAAGCTCAGCTTCCAGCAGTTTTACGCAAAACGCGTCAACAATGCGATGATCCGCCGGGGCAAGAAACTCGGCCAGACATATGCCCGCCTGTTCAACAGGATCGAAAAGAAATACGGCGTCCCTGCCCCCGTCATCCTCGCTATCTGGGGCCTGGAAACAAATTATGGCGGTTATCTCGGCAACATGCCCGTGCTGCAGTCCCTGGCGACACTGGCCTATGACTGCCGGCGATCGAAGTTCTTCACCAACGAATTGGTCAACGCCCTGAAAATTGTCCAGCGGCGCGACATGACGCCAGGAGAAATGCGCGGCGCGTGGGCCGGTGAAATCGGCCAAACGCAGTTTCTTGCCTCGTCCTACATGAAATATGCTGTCGATTACGATCGGGATGGCCGGCGGGACCTGATCCGCTCGGTGCCAGATGTTCTTGCATCGACCGCGAACTATCTGCAGAAAAAGGGTTGGCGCCGTGGTCAACCATGGGGACCCGGCACCGCGAACTACCGGGTGATCAGGGAATGGAACAAGGCAAGTGTCTACGTCCAGACCATTTCTGTCATGGCCGACAAGATTGCCAACTGACAGCAACATAAGAAAAAGGCCTCCCCATTCCGGGAAGGCCTCGCAGTTGTTCAGGCCCGCCGCGCTCGGCCGGCCCGCCGTTTCTGGAAATCAGTCGTCGCGGTACACTTTTTCACGACGCTCATGCGCCTCCTGCGCCTCGATCGACAAGGTCGCGATCGGTCTTGCCTCAAGGCGCCGCAGGGAAATCGGCTCGCCGGTTTCCTCGCAATAACCATAACTGCCATCCGCAATCCGTTCCAAAGCATCATCGATCTTTGAAATCAGCTTGCGCTGCCGGTCACGAGCACGCAGCTCGATCGAGCGATCTGTCTCAGAAGACGCTCTGTCGGCAAAGTCAGGGTGGTTCTGGCTTTCTTCCTGAAGGTTCGTAAGCGTTTCTTTGCTTTCCTTCAGAATCTCATCTTTCCATGCAAGCAGCTTATCCCGAAAATACTCGCGCTGCCTGTCGTTCATAAACGGCTCGTGTTCAGAGGGACGATAGTCAGACTCAATTTCAACCGTCATCGATTGCTCCGGATTACCGTTAGGCCGCGCGCAATATATAGCCGGTTCCCTCAGGCGACAACGGTTCATTTTTGAAAAATATCATTAAAAAAATGTCATAATTTTCAATTTGTTGCGCGCAAACCAAAGAGTTTCACCGTAAATTAGCGTCAAGTTTTTCCATCACCTGTCCGTGAAACGGCCGAGCTTTGCAAGCTCGACTTTCACTCTCAATTCGATCTCGTCCAGGACAGATTCGATGCGCTCATCTCCGCTGGATTTGCGGTTGGCAACCTGACTTGCCAGAGCTTCCAGGCGTGCCTCCGAGACAACTCCGGCGAGCAGATCGGCGCGCACCGCTTCGAGCGAATCGAGCATGGAATGCCCGTGCCTTGCCGCCCGGGAGCGGCGTTCCGCGCGTTCATCGACCTCCTGCAGTGCAAGAAGAGCGTCCATTCCCTGGATCGCGTTGCCGCCGGCAACCTGCGTCGATTGGGCGACTTCACCGCCCATGTCGGGCTTGAACTCTTCGGCACCGGACGCGGACTTCTTGCGCGCGCCCTTGCCCTGGACACCTGTGACCGGTTTGTTGCCTGTGATGCGCATGACGATCGTTCAGCCTGTCTGGATCCTGTTTCGGCCGAAAATGCTCCGGTCCTCTTGTGCCGCCTCTCGAAACTTCCGGGAAGGGTAAATGAGTCCGTGCAGACGAGGCAATATTTGCCGACCCGGAAAAAGAATTCATTAACCAATTTCATCAGGATTGACCTGAAAATACGGGCTTGTACGCGATTTTCGTACAGAAAACCGGCACTTGCGCCAAACTGTCTTTGTCCGGACAGAGATGGCACGGCTTTCGCATATGAGAGCACAACATAGGCAGGCCGGCGATCAGACCGGAAAAACTGGACCGGGAACAGTGATGCGAGCAGTACACAGGAACATTTCGGAATTGACGACGAAGATGCTGCTGCTCGCATGTCTGATGACAGTCTTGGCTGCGGTAAGCCTGACCTCGGCGCAGGCAGCCTCGCGGATCAAGGACATCGCGGACTTCGAAGGTATCCGCGAAAACCAGCTGATCGGTTATGGCCTTGTCGTCGGACTGAACGGCACTGGAGATTCCCTCAACAACACGCCTTTCACCCAACAGAGCCTGCAGGCAATGCTTGAACGACTGGGCGTGAACACACGCAACATCGCCCTGAACACAAATACCGTCGCAGCGGTAATGGTGACGGCAAACCTGCCCCCTTTCGCGACGCAGGGCACGCGGATCGACGTGAATGTCAGTGCGCTTGGCGATGCGGATTCCCTGCAGGGCGGCACGCTGCTGGTCACACCGCTTGTCGGCGCGGACGGCGAGGTATACTCCATCGCGCAGGGATCGGTGGCGATTGGCGGATTTTCAGCGCAGGCGGACGCAGCCTCCGTGGTACGCGGCGTGCCGACCGCCGGCCGGATCGCCAATGGCGGCCTTGTAGAGCGGGAACTTGAGTTCAAGCTGGCCTCGCTCACCTCATTGCGTCTGGCCCTGCGCAATCCGGATCTCACGACGGCGCGCCGTGTCGCCCTGTCTATCAACGAACTGATCGGGATGCCGACCGCCGAACCGCTTGATCCGGGAACGGTCCGACTTGACCTGCCCATGAACTACGACGGCAACATTGTCGACCTTCTCACCGATATCGAGCAGCTCATTGTCGAACCTGATCTCGCTGCCAGGATCGTCATCGACGAAAACTCGGGCATCATCGTCATGGGCCAGGACGTCAAGGTGTCGATGGTTGCCGTCGCTCAAGGCAATCTCACGGTCACGATCGCGGAATCGCCTCAGGTCTCGCAACCACTTCCCTTCGCTGAAAACGGCCAGACGGTCGTGGTCCCCCGCTCCGAGGTTGGCGTGGACGAGGAAGGCACGAAACTGGCGATCGTTCCGGAAACCATTACGCTGAAGCAACTCGTCGACGGCCTGAACGCGTTGGGCATCGGTCCGCGTGACATGATCTCCATCCTGCAGGCGATCAAGGCTGCAGGCGCTCTCCAGGCCGAAATCGAGGTGCTGTGATGCTGGAAACCGCGGCAGCCTACACAAACCGGCCGGACCCGATGGCTTCGATCCGCGGCGTCGACACGAACAACAAGAGCGCCGTGCGCGAAGCAGCTGAGGAATTCGAGGCGGTTTTCCTGAACACGATGCTGCAGAACATGTTCACCGGATTGAACGAGGGAGGCACCTGGGGCGGCGGAACCGGTTCCGATGCCTGGCAGGACCTCCTGATCGACGAATATGCACGTTCGATTTCCAAAGCGGGCGGAATAGGTCTGGCTGACAGTGTCGAACGCGAATTGCTGAACCTGCAGGAGGGGACCCTATGACTGCTCAGCCGAATTCCCACGCCTTTCCGTTTTCACTGGAAAGACCCGCAAGCAAGCAGGATGCAGACAATTTCTGCTCTGCGCTTTCCGGGACAATGGAGGCCCTTCTTTCGGTCATTGAAATGGAAACCGACCTGGTTCGGGCCGGCAAGCTGAAGGAAGCAGGAGAGCTTCAACCCGACAAGGCACGCCTCATTCATGAATATACCCGGGGCATGATGGCGGCGAAGGAACATGCGGTCGCGCTCGGCAATCTCTCCTCCGCAGCAACCCAGGCCCTGCGGCGCCAGCACGGCGAATTCCAGCCGGTTCTTCGGATCAATCTTGCGGTTCTGTCGACCGCCCGGGATGTCGCCAACTCCCTTGTTTCCACCGTCGCAAAGGCGGCCGGTGCAAAAAATGCCGCTTCGCCAACCACATATGGGCGCGATGGCGCGGCCCCTTCCGGACCGCAATCCGCCCGAGGGATCGCGGTCAACCAGGCTCTATGACCGCACGGACCTGCAATCCGGACACCAAGAGCCTCCCGAACCGGAGGCTTTTTTTGTGACCACACATCGAGGAGAGGCCGCAAGCGCGAATCAACATCGCGATTCGCAGAGCGGCAATCCCGCAATTCCTAATCATTTCGTTAACAGAAGATTCATTTCCTTACGTTAAGTTGGAAATTGTACGGGTGTTTGTTTTGAGTATCCCGGAGGGAAAGATGTTGGATACGGGAATTGCCCGGCCGCCATCGCCGACCTATACGGCGATCACGCCGGTAACACGGGCTCCGGAAAAGAACGAGCCTGCCGCCAGGACGGAGTTGCCTGCACGGGAAACCGTCAGCCCCTCGACCGATTCAAGCGAAAGCCAGCGCTCCGCTCAGAACAGCCGCGATGGCAAGTCACTTTTTGACAGTGTCACACCGCAACTGGACCGCCGCAATGTGGTCGATCCGGAAAGCAACAGCGTCATATATCAGGCCACCAACACCGACACAGGTGAAGTGGTCCGCCAGGTGCCGAGCGAAACGCTCCGCCGGTTGCGTGCTTATGCCGAGTCTATCGAGACGCAGGCTACGCAGGCAGGCGCATCCAATCTGCAGCGGACCGTGTAAACAGGCGCACCGCCCCTATTCTCAAGCATGACCGGCTGCGCGCCTTTTCGGCGCGCTTTGCTTTCCCCACCCCCATCGCACTATGCCTCCGCCGCCGGATTCCGTGATCGTTTTCAGGACGATACGCCGCTGCCGATGGGTCCATCTCAAGGTTAAAAATCAGGGTTAAAATAATTCAAACGTTCGAGTTAACCAATTAACCAAATAAATTTACGATAAGAGTTCACGAATACTTTAGGTTAAATCACGCTAACCAAATATATTATCAATTAATACAAAAACTAACCTCAGAGTTCAGTTGCCATTCAGGAAGAATGGTATTTTACAGCAGAAGGAACTCTGTAATGACTGGAATTACACTCTCCAGTGCGGTGCGCACGAACCTGAATTCTCTTCAGGCAACCTCAAGCCTCATGAGCGCTGTTCAGGAAAGACTCTCCACGGGCAAGAAAGTGAACTCGGCGTTGGACAACCCGAATTCGTTCTTCACGGCTCAGGGTCTTGAAAACCGTGCAAACGATCTCAGCACCCTGCTCGACGACATGGGTCAGTCGATCCAGGGCCTGAAAGCCGCGGACAAGGGCATTTCCTCGATCTCCGATCTTGTAGATGCCGCGAAGGCGAAGGCCAACCAGGCGCTCCAGACCTCCAGCCAGACGGAACGCGCGCAGTTCGCGACGGAATACAACGAACTCCTCGGCCAGATTGAAGATCTCGCCAAGGATGCCGGCTACGGTGGCAAGAACCTGCTGGGCGGCACGGGTAACGATCTCAGCGTTGTTTTCAACGAAGACGGCACGTCCTCGCTGTCGATCTCCGCTGTCGATTACACTGACTCGTCCCTGTCGACCGGTCTGAACCTGTCTGATCTGGCAACTGCGACCGACGGTACCGCAACCCTGACGCTCAGCACGACTGCTACTTCAGGATCCACCCTCGACGGCAATTATGGCTTCACCGCCGGTGACACGATTACGTTGACGGACGCAAACGGCTCGGAAGTCGGCTCGCTGACGATCGATACCACGACAACGGCTGCCGATCTGGAGGCGCTCTATGACGGCGTCGATGGCGTCAGCGCTTCACTCGCCACCGGTACACTGACGATCACCTCCGAGTTCCGGTTGACAACCAGCTCCAGCGCGGCAACGCCTGCGGACTTCACAACCAACGGCACCGATTCCGGCTTTGCGACAGACACGGCAATCGAGTCGACTCTGACCTCGCTGAAAAGTGCCCAGGATACGCTGCGTGCGCAGGCGTCTACATTCGGTACCAACCTTTCCATCGTGGAAAATCGTCAGGACTTCACAAAGGCCCTGATCAACACGCTGGAAGAAGGTGCAGGTAAACTGACCCTGGCCGACACCAACGAGGAAGGCGCAAACCTTCTGGCACTGCAGACCCAGCAGACCCTGGCATCAACCTCGCTGTCGCTGGCAGCGCAGGCCGACCAGAACGTGCTGCGTCTCTTCTAAGAAGTGACAAGGTTCGGCCGGTAGATCCGGCCGAAATAAATGAAGCGGCGGGCAAATGCTCCGCCGCTTCAGCTTTTTAAGGCACGCAAGAAAATTTACGCCTAGTTACAAAGCGTTAAGGTTAAGCCACGCTAACCAAACTTCTTTAGAGCTTGTTTTCAAATTCGGCCGTTTGATGAGCCCCGGACCCAGGAAGGGTTCCGTATCTCGTATTCCTAGAAGGGAAACAAAATGGCTGACATTACACTTTCGAGTGCTGTGCGCTCGAACCTAAATGCACTTCAAGCAACCTCCGCGCTCATGTCTTCCGTTCAAGAAAAGCTTGCAACGGGCAAAAAGGTGAACTCGGCTCTCGACAATCCGAACTCGTTCTTCACTGCGAAGGGTCTTGAGAACCGTGCGAACGATCTCAGCACCCTGCTCGACGACATGGGGCAGTCAGTCCAGACTCTGAAAGCCGCCGACGAAGGTATCTCGGCAATTTCCGATCTGGTCGATGCGGCGAAAGCCAAGGCCAATCAGGCCCAGCAGACCTCAAGCCAGACAGAACGTGCTCAGTTTGCTCTCGAATACAATGAGCTTCTGACACAGATCGAGGATCTGGCCAAGGACGCCGGTTATAAGGGCAAGAACCTGCTTGGCGGCACGGGTAACGATCTCAGCGTGACCTTCAACGAAGACGGCACGTCCTCACTGTCGATCTCCGCTGTCGATTACACTGACACGTCCCTGTCGACTGGTCTGAACCTGTCTGATCTGGCAACTGCGACGGACGGTACTGCAACCCTGACGCTCAGCACGACTGCTACTTCAGGGTCCACCCTTGATGGCAACTATGGCTTCACTGCCGGTGACACGATCACGTTGACGGACGCAAACGGAACGGAAGTCGGCTCGCTGACGATCGATACCACGACAACGGCTGCCGATCTGGAGGCGCTCTATGACGGCATCGATGGCGTCAGCGCTTCACTCGCCACGGGCACGCTGACGGTCACCTCCGAGTTCCGGTTGACAACCAGCTCCAGCGCGGCAACGCCTGCGGACTTCACAACCAACGGCACCGATTCCGGCTTTGCGACTGACACGGCAATCGAGTCGACGCTGAGTTCGCTGAAAAGTGCCCAGGATGCGCTGCGTGCCCAGGCGTCCACATTCGGTACCAATCTTTCCATCGTGGAAAACCGTCAGGACTTCACCAACGCCCTGATCAACACGCTGGAAGAAGGTGCCGGACAGTTGACCCTGGCAGATACCAACGAGGAAGGCGCAAATCTGCTGGCTCTGCAGACCCAGCAGTCACTGGCCTCAACCTCGCTGTCGCTGGCAGCGCAGGCCGACCAGAACGTGCTGCGTCTCTTCTAAACCAGCAAGCGTTTTCAAAGACTCACGGAAGGCGGGCCTCGGCCCGCCTTTTTTGATTCCCGGCAGAACCGGTCCAAGCCTCTTTGCAGGCGAACACCCCTGCCCCCGCACGCCCAGGTGTGGAACCGCGGATTCCTGCCGGTTTCTCTTTCCAATTCAGCGCGTTAAGTCCTCGTTAACCCTATAATGCCATCCAATTAACCAATGATTAGGGTTAACAGGAGATGATCCTAATCAATCGGCTCAGGAAGAGCGGAAGTAGTTAGTTGACCCAGGAAAGGGATATCTAAGATGCAGGACATCACCCTGTCAGCTGCCGTGCGGCAGAACCTTCTCACACTTCAATCCACCGCAGACCTGATGTCCGGCGTCCAGAATAAACTGGCGACTGGCCTTAAGGTCAATTCGGCTCTCGACAATCCAAACTCGTTCTTCACCGCGTCGGGGCTGAACTCCCGGGCAAGTGATCTGAGCAACCTGCTCGACGACATGGGACAGTCTCTGCAAACGATCAAGGCAGCCGACAAAGGTATTCAGACCATCACCGATCTGGTCGAGTCCGCCAAGGCGAAAGCCAACCAGGCGCTGCAGACGCAAAGCCAGTATGAGCGCAAAACCTTCGCCGCTCAGTACAACGACCTTCTTGAACAGATTGAAGACGTTGCGAAAGACAGCTCCTACAAGGGTAAGAACCTTCTCGGCGGCGTCGGCAACGATCTGACCACCATCTTCAACGAAGACGCGACGTCGAAACAGACCATCGAATCCGTCGACTATACCGACACTGCCCTGTCGACCGGCCTGAACCTTTCCGACCTTGCCGAGGGCCAGGGATCCACCAGCACGCTGCAATTGCAGGGTGGCAAGGTGACACTGGCACTGACCGATGGCACCGGGGCCGCGTTGAACAGCAGTTCGACCCTGGCAGATTACACGGCAGTTGCCTCCACGACCACAACGCTGTCATTCGTGGACGCAATCAGCACCGCGGCCTCTTTGGGCGCCGTAACGGGGGCCTCCAGCGTTCAGGATCTGGTTGACGGACTGAACGCGCTGTCCGGTGTACGTGCCGAATTCGACAACGGCACCGGCGAACTGACCGTATACAGCAACGAAGACTTCTACATCGGCAACGGCTCGGTAACGACGACTTTGGCCGGCTCGGCGGTGACTGCAGCGGCCGTCACCGACTCTAGCGCGCTACTGACCGACTCCGGCTCCTTCGCTGTTGGCGACACGCTGACCCTGACTGATGGCAACGACTTCGAGCTTGGTTCCCTGGAAATCGAGGAAGACACGACGGTTGATGACCTTGAGAACTTCATCGGTGATTTCAACGGCGTTGATGCAAGCTTCAGCACCTCGTCCGGACGGATCACGATCACGTCGGAAACCGATCTTACCCTGACAAGTGACAACGCCGACTTCAATTCCACCGGCTTCGCGCAAGACACGGACGGTATTGTTCTGGATGCAATTGCAGACTCCGGCTTCGCGACGGACAGCGACATCAACAGGATCGTCGACCGGTTGAACACGGCTCTGTCGAACCTTCGATCACAAGCATCCGAATTCGGTACCAACCTTTCTGTTGTTGAAATTCGTCAAGACTACACCAAGACGATGATCAATACTTTGCAGGAAGGTGCTGGTCTTCTGACCCTGGCCGATACCAACGAGGAAGGTGCGAACCTGCTGGCGCTTCAGACCAGACAGCAGCTGGCATCCACCTCGCTGTCCTTCGCATCGCAGGCGGACCAGACAGTGCTATCCCTCTTCTAAGTCTAGAAGAATCAGTCAGACGCACGACTCACAAGCTGACAAACAGAAACGGCGGGCCCACAGCCCGCCGTTATCGTTTCATCCTGCGAATACAGTCTAAATTTTTCAAATTTTCCTCAAAAATTTCAGCTACTTAAAAGAAAGCTTTTGGTAACTATTATTTACATCGCGTTAATCAGTGCATGACCGATTAACTTTCCATTCAGATTTACGTCATCTGTGCGCCCTCAACTTTGGCAGTTTCTGAGAAGCACTTTCGGCGGGTACTGAATTAGAAAAGCGGTGAAGTCTGATGTCTGATATTGTTCTATCAAGCGCGGTCCGGGACAACCTTCTGTCGCTCAAGCAAACGGCAGATCTGCAATCGATCACCCAGACGCGACTTGCCACGGGCCTCAAGGTCAACACGGCGCTCGACAATCCGAACTCCTTCTTTACGGCACAGTCTTTGAACGACAGGGCCAGTGATCTGTCCAATCTGCTCGACAACATGGGACAGGCGGTTCAGACCATCAAAGCTGCGGACAAGGGCATCACGTCGATCACGAAACTCGTTGAATCGGCAAAAGCCATTGCCAACCAGGCACTTCAGACATCCAGCGAATTCGAACGCAAGCAGTTTGCCAGTCAGTACAACGACATTCTCGAGCAGATCGAGGACATGGCTCGCGACTCCAGCTACAAGGGCAAGAACCTGCTTGCCGGGGCCGGCAACGAGCTGGAAGTCATCTTCAACGAAGACAGCACGTCCAACCTGACCGTCGAACCTGTCGATTTCACCGACACGACCCTCGACGACGGCCTGAACCTCGATGATCTCGACACGGGCGGCACCGGCACGGCCTCGTTCAATCTGTTCGGCGGCACGGGATCGCTGACGCTGACCGGTCTGCAGGCATCTTCCAACCTGACCGACCTCGGCGACTGGGCGGCCGGTGACCAGGTCACGATAACGGACAGCTCCGGAACAACGACACTGACGGTCGGAACAGACATCACGACCGTTCAGGACTACGTGGACGCGTTGAACGATCTGGACGGTGTTCACACCACCTTCGACGAATCGACGGACTCCATAAACATCACGAGCGGCACGTCCGGTCCGATCTATATTTCCAAGGACAATGCAGGTGGCGGGACAGCGACCGACGGTGGGGCAACAGGTGGAACGACGACGACTTTGACAGTCTCCGCCCTGAGTTCAACGTCGACACTTGTCACGTCGGGCGGCTTCCAGGCCGGCGACACGATAACCATCACCGATGGAAACGGTTTCGAACCGGCCTCGATTGAAATTGACGACGAAACGACCGTCAGCGATCTTGTCAGTTTCATAGACAACGTGAAAGGCCTCGACGCATCCTTCTCCGGCGGCAGCATCAGTCTGATCGGCGAAGTTTCTTTCGATATAACAAGCAGTAACGCGGACTTTAACCGGACAACGCTTGGTAGCACATCAGGTACTGTCGGATTGACGGCGGCGGCATCAGAGTTCAAGTCGGATACCGATATTGACCGAACGCTTCAGGCGATCAACGCGGCCCTTGACGAACTCAGGACGGCGGCAAGGTCCATGGGTACGTCGCTCTCGACGGTGGAAATCAGAACCGATTTCACACAGCAGCTGATCAACACGCTTGAAGTAGGCGCCGGTGAGCTGACCATAGCGGACATGAACGAGGAAGGGGCGAACATGCTTGCCCTGCAGACACGGCAGCAGCTGTCCTCGACCGCATTGTCGCTTGCGAACCAGGCGGACCAGAGCGTCTTGAGCCTGTTCGGTTAACAGCCGGGATGAAAAGCATTAAGGTATCGGCGAACATCATTAACCAATTCGTTAGTGTTTCACGGCGATACTCAAGCGTGGAGGTCACGGAATGGCGCTCAAGGTCGAGCTAAAACCGGGCGAGAGGATTATTATTGGTGACAGTGTCATCACAAATGACAATCAGCGGACCCGTCTGTTTATCGAAGGCCAGGCACCCATTCTGCGTGAAAAGGACATTCTCACGCCCGCCACAGCGGACACACCTGCGAAACGGGTCTATCTGGCCGTTCAGCTTATGTATTTGTCCACGGATCTGGAGAGAATTCAGGAGAATTACTTCACTCTCGTAAACGACATTGTGAAGGCGGCGCCGAGTACGATTCCCTACGTTACGAGAATTAGTAACGCCATCCTAACCGGCGCCTTCTATAAAGCACTGAAAGAAGCACGCAAGCTCATCGAGTATGAAGGGACGCTGATCGGTCATGTACAAACAGGCAGCGCAAGCTTACCAGAAAACCAGCCAGGTGGCGCTGTCACCGAGGGAACTGGAAGCGAATCTGCTGATGAAAGCCGCAGCCCGGCTGCAGCTGATCAAGGATGAATGGGAAGAGACCTCGCTTGCCGAGAAAGACGATGCACTGGTCTATAATCGCAAGCTCTGGAGCATACTTGTAACCTCGGCAACAAGCGAAGAAAGCCAGTTGCCGCAGGATATCAAGAACAATATCGCATCGCTCGCTGTCTTTGTCTTCAAGCAGACCATCACCGTCATCACGACGGACGATCCACAAAAGCTCAACACGCTCATCAGCATAAACCGTGCAATCGCGGAAGGTTTGCGTGCCCGGGCCGCAGCCACTGAGTGACCCCCCGAAAGCAGGGAAACGAACAAAGCCGGGACAGATGCCCGGCTTTTTTTGTTGTCGACTGAAAAGACTGAGCGCACGCCTTTCGTACCCTAGAGATAATCGGCGAGGCTCAGGTTGAAGACAATGGACGAGGCTCTGTAGGAGACTTCAATGTTGTTCTGAAGCTGAAGGATCTCGGCAGCGACCTGGTTCTGGTCGATGCCTTCGATTTCGGCGATCGTTCCCTCGTAGGTGCTTTTCATCTGAACATGCCTGTCGCTGGTGAGCGAGACGGTCCTGTGCGTGATCGCAATATCAGTGGCTATGTCGACAATGCCCGACTGGTCGACGCCGACCGGCTGCAGGATGCTGCGCAGATTGGCCGACAGTTCGTTGTAGTACTCCTCGTCGGTCTGCGTGCCGCCGGAGAAGTCGGCAGCCACAAAGGTCGCAAGCGATTGCACGAGTTCCTTTAGCGGCGTCTCATTGGCCCTGACGCCGTAGCTCACCGTCAGGTTGGAGTCGATGACGGCATTCTTGTCGGTGCGGGCATCTGTCGTTGCGGTATTGCGCCCGGTGTACCATTCAACGGTTGTCGCCGCGCCTGATATCTGTGCCGTTGCGGTATCGTAAGGTGGGCCATCAACCCTTAGCGGCTCCTCGCCGGAAAAAGTGGCAAAGAACTCGTCCGATGCCCATTCGTCGGAAACCGCGCGCAACGTTGTCTGTGCATGGTTCTCGATTTCGTCCGTCAGCGCACTCAGAAGGTTCTGCGCCGTTTCCTCCAGATCAGCCCCGATCGCGAAGGTTCCCTCGACTTCGCTTGTGGGCGCCGCACTCAACTCGATGGTGACGGTTTCGGTATGCGTGGGCGGAAGACTGAGCTCCACGGTGATACTGTCACCCAGGTTCGGCTGGCCCGTAAACTGGACATCGAAACTGTCCGGGTCCGCGCCAAGCGGTCCCGTGAGGGTGGCATTGGTCAGAGTTGACGTGACGCTTGAAATATCAAATCCGAAATCATGCGCGCCGTCTTCGGCGATCGTGAACGTCGAGTCGGTTGGTACAAGCCCCGCATAGTTTGTGGTCAGGGCCGAAATCGATAACCGGCCATTGTCGGACGCACCGAGATTGGCCTGCTGGTATTCGCTGAGATAGGTCTCAAGCCCGTCGAGCCCTCCCTCCCCTTTCATGATCGCATCCAGGGCGGCTACGGGATCGCTGATCGCATCGGTGCCACCGAAGATGTAATAGCCGGCGATTTCGGTATTCAGGATGTTGAGCGCCTCGGTCAGAAGCAGTTCTGCGCGCGTCTGGGTCTGGGTCTGACCATCGTCCTGCAGGATGAAATCGTTGCTGTCCAGCGCGGATTTGGAATCCTGGCGCAGAGATTCAAGCCGCTCCAGAGACATGGACAAGGTCTCCAGGTGCAGATTGGATATGGTAATCGTCTCCTGGTAACTCTCGATCAGGCTGACCTTTTGCGTCAGCTGAATGTCCAGAAGCCTGCTGTCACCGATCTCGCCGTAGGTGGTCCCGACTTTTCCGGTGGCCAGTTGATTGGTCTTTTCCGACAGCAGGTTGTTCAGGTCACCAAGCTGCTGCGTGATATAGGACCGTGACGTCGTGATTGTCGAGAAAGTCATTTCGCACCTTAAACGATGTTCAGAAGCTCATCGAAGAGATCTTTGATGGTCTGCATGACCCGGGCATTGGCCGCGTAAGCGTTTTCGAGCTGCACCATGAAGGCAAGCTCGGTATCCAGATCAACGGCGTAGCTTTCCTCGTACCTGACCGCGAGGTTGACCGTCAGCGTCTCCTTGGCCGTCGCAAAGGTCTTGGCGTCCTCGGCCTGATTGCCCTGGAATGCGATCGTGTTGTTGACGTAGCTGATCACGGTTCCTTGAAACGGGGAATCCGTGCTGCCAATCCCCGCCTCCGGGTCGAAATATACAACACCTGAGCTCAGTGCATCGAGCAGGAACTCGGGCCGCGCCGGATCATTGGATGTGTTGGCGGCAGGTGTTGTCTGATAGTCGATCAGAAGCGAGCTGTCGGCGATGAGAGCCGGGTTGACGCTGATGCCAGCTGCATATCCGACCCGCTGTCCTCCCGATTCCAGAGCGTCGGTGAACAGTTCGGTGCCCGCACGCTGGTCAACAAAGATCGCCAGTCCAAGACCCTGGTCGCTGTCCGCTGCGACCGTGACACTGGCCTCAAGGCTTTGCACACTGGTTGGCGCCCCAACGTCACCAAGAACGCGAAGGTTGTCTGAACCGTCATTGCTCACCTGGAGGCCTGTGGCTGCGAGCGCCGCCGTGATGTTCGTGATGTAGGTGGCCGGCGTGCCGCTTGAAATGTCGATCCCGAATACGGTGTCGTTCGGGTTCGCCGTCGCCGTGTCGTCAAGCGGCAGCAGGCTGGGATCGGAAACAGCCAGAAGCGTGACCGTCTGTGCAACACCGCCGGTATCGGTGTATTCCAGCGTAATCGTGTTTCCCGGCTGCAATCCCGAAACATCAAGGTCGAACCCGTCGTCGAGCCCGACCGTGACAGCGGTGCTTTCCACCGGCACGTTGGAGAAGGCCAGAGAGATTTCAGCCGCGATCGTGTCGAGTTGCCTCTGGGCTTCGACCAGTATTTCGTCCCGCAGCTCCGCAGTCGCGATCATTGCGCCGGAGTTAGATGCGGCGATCACGTCATAGGTCGACCCGCCCGGCGTGGTTGCCAGCACGGTTTGACCTGCGGCGCCGGGTTGCATTGAGTGTGTCGTGACAAAGCTGAGGGTGGATGCCTGTCCGTCGGAGTAGAGTTGCTGACCGTCCGAAGTCTGAATGAAAAGCGTGTTGTTGGCGCCGTCCGAAACTTCAATGTCAAGATATCCGGACAGCTGCTCGACAAGCCGATCCCGTTCGTCTTCCATATCCGCAGTCGACACATTGGACTGGGTGGCATCCCGAATGGCGGAGTCGATATCTTCAATGCTCGTCAGCAGGTTATTGACGGTTTGAGTCTGGAGCGACAACGAGTCATCGGCTTCCTGGCGCAGATCGCTTATCCGCTCATAGGCGCTGTTCAGTTCGCGCGCAAAGGCCTCCGACGCGGCAATCACTTCCTGCTGCGCGGTGTAGTTGCTCGGGTCGTTCATCAGCGTCGAAAGCGCAGACGATAGATTTCCGACCAGGGTTGAAAGACCGGCATTGTCACCGATCGTTCCGAAAATTTCGTCGAGGCGTCCGGTGAAGCTGGAGATCTGCTTCGCGTAGTTCGTATCGGCCAGCGAACCGAAATAGTCCGCCTGGATCTTTTCATCGATAATTCTGGTGATTTCGGTGGCCGTGAGCCCGGCAACATTGCCCTGCCCGTCAAAATACGCCTTCGCCGAGATCGTCTTCTTCGAATACCCGACCGTGTCCGCATTGGCGATGTTGTTTGCGGTCACATCCAGCTGACGCTGATTGTAGGTGATGCCGAAGACCGCAGTGTTCAGGGCGCTTGAAAGACCCATGGCGGGTTCTCCTTTGACGGACGCGACGACGCCGGCAGGTTATGACCTGCCGGCGGCGAACTCATTACCGGACCATGTTCAGGGCATCGTCCAGCATCTCGTCCGCGGAGGTCACGATCCGCGAATTCGCCGAATAGGCCTGCTGGGTAATGATCAGCTTCGAAAACTCGTCCGCGATATCCGCGTTGGAAAGTTCGAGATTGTTGGCGAGGATCTGCCCTCCGCCCGTCAGATCCGCTTCGCCGGAAGAGGTTGTTGCGGCAAAAGCAGCCCCATCAACGCGCTGCAGGTTCTGCTCGGCCTCGAATGTCGCCAGGGGGATCTCGAAGACAGCGCGCTGCTGGCTGTTCGAGTAACTTGCAATCACCCGGCCCGATTCATCAACGGCGACACCCGTCAGCTCGCCCGCCGGATAGCCGTCCTGATCCAGCGATACCGAGCTCGCGGACCCGTCCGGGTCGGAATACTGCGTCAGCGAGTATTGGGTCAGCCCGGCATTGGCAAAGGATATCCCGACACCCGTTGCGTCCGTCCCGGCAATCGTCAGGGTCGCGATATCGAACCCGTCGCTTGTCCCGTTGACCGTACCGATCGAACCCGCGGTCATGCCGGTGAGCGTACCGGTGCTGTCGAATTCGACGTCGCCGACATCATAGTAGGCGGTGGTCGCGTCTCCGCCGGAGCCGATATACATCGTCCAGGTATCGTTCACCACAGGCGGGCCGACATCGGCATTCGCCGTTTTGGCATACCGGACCTCGACATTCATCGCCGTACCGTTCTGGTTGTAGATCGTGATCGAGCCGCCCGAAATCGAGCTGTTCAGAAAGTCGGTCTCATTGGCCACCGCCACGTCACCGGCACCGACGGACGTAGCCAGCAGCGCCGTCGACGCCGTCGATCCGTCATAGTCATTCGTGTTCGGAATGCGCGGCAGGTTCGCCTGGTAATCGAGCTGGGTCGTTGCGGACGCCGCAAGTGGCTGGTTGTCGATCTGGATCACGGCCGGATCGTCACCCACCGGATTGCCCGTCACGGCGTCAAGGGGGAAACCCTGGAGGTAGTAGCCGGCGCTGTTGACAAGGTAGCCGTCCTGGTCGCGCTCGAAGTCACCGGCACGGGTGTAATATGTCTCGTCGGCGAATGTGGTCGAACCGTCAACGACATCGGCCGCCTGCGTCACGACGAAATAGCCCTCGCCGTTGATCGCCATGTAGGTGTCCACATCCACCTGGGTGATATCACCCTGGATCGTGTTTGTGGCCCGCGATGTTGCGTATGTCGTGCCGGCGACTTGCGACCCCTGTGTTGCCCCACCCCCAGAGACAAGATCGGAAAAAGTTGTATCGAGCCGCTTGTATCCAGTGGTCTGCGAGTTGGCGACGTTACCGGAGATATTCTCCAGCGCGATCGCCTGCGCCGTCAGACCGGAGACAGCCGAGTTGATAGCCCCATAAATACCCATGATGCATCCTCTTTATAGATCGGGCATTGCGCGAATGGGCTCCCGCCCACAGTCACACCATGCCCGCAAAGGGCGTGCCAGTTTGACCAGGCAATCAATTTACGCATTAATTTCAGGTAATTACGATGATTTCCGGAATCAGTTTCTTACAGCCAACGGTCAGTGAACACACTCTTGCCGGGCAAAATCTTCCCTCCAGCCCGGCAAGACTCTCCCGCCCGGCTGTTTTCAGCGGACAACCTTTTGCGGACTTGCTTCCTGCGGCCGGGCCTGCCAGTTTCCGGCCAGGAGATGAACAACGGACGGCACAATGCGCTTTGAAGGAACTGACGATTACATTGCAACGGAGGATCTGCGCGTCGCGGTCAACGCGGCCGTGGCTCTCGAGCGGCCCCTCCTCGTCAAGGGAGAGCCGGGCACGGGCAAGACCGTGCTTGCGGAACAGGTCGCTGCAGCTCTTGGCGCGCGCCTGATCGAATGGCACGTGAAATCGACAACAAAAGCACAGCAGGGGCTATACGAATATGATGCGGTGTCGCGTCTGCGCGATAGCCAGCTAGGCGACGAACGCGTCAAGGACATCAACAACTACATTCGCAAGGGAAAACTGTGGGACGCCTTCGAAGCCACGGAAAGACCTGTTCTGCTCATCGACGAGATCGATAAGGCGGACATCGAGTTTCCGAACGACCTTCTGCTCGAACTCGACCGCATGGAGTTCCATGTTTACGAGACGGGCGAGTCCGTCCAGGCGAGGCAACGCCCGGTCGTGATTATTACGTCGAACAATGAAAAGGATCTGCCGGACGCCTTCCTGAGGCGCTGCTTCTTCCACTTCATCAAGTTCCCGGACGCGGAAACCATGGCAGAGATCGTCGAGGTGCACTTCCCCGGCATCAAGAAGCGTCTCCTATCGGAAGCCCTGAGGCTGTTTTTCGATGTAAGGGACGTTCCGGGGCTCAAGAAAAAGCCGTCGACCTCGGAACTCATCGACTGGATCAAGCTTCTTCTGAACGAAGACATCGATCCGGAAACCCTTCGTCAACAAGATGGCAGCAAACTGATCCCTCCGTTGCACGGTGCCCTTTTGAAGAATGAGCAGGATGTTCATCTTTTTGAGCGTCTTGCCTTCATGTCCCGCCGGGAGCGCACCTGACGGCTTGGAGAGCCATTTGAAACACCGGATTGCCAGACTGTTCTTGCGGACCTGCATCGCATTGCCGGCGGTGGCTATTGCCACGGTCATCCCCGCCAACGCCCAGGTGCCGCCTGAAAAAGAGGCCGGCTGGCAGAGTGATGTCGGCGGTTTGCGCCACTTCATGGGGCTGCGCTGCCCCGACCAGATCGGTCCGTTTTTCCGGATCAAGGTGCTTGAAGGCGGGGCGAACAGTCTTGCCGGCTGCATTTATACCGGCAGAGATGGCATGACCGCGGTTTTGCGCCAGCACGTGCAGGACACGGGGCGCCGGGAAGCGATCAGTTTTTCCAGGAACTACAAGGCGGCCGGTTTTGAGGAAATACAGCTCAGCGGAGCCGCCTCTACCGGAATATCTTTCAGGACGCGGAGCTGGACGCCCACCAGCCTGTGCGAAACCTTGTGGCACTTTGCCGGAAAAGACTCCGATTTCACGCTCTGGCTTTCCTACACACTGCCCACCCAGCAGGATGAGGTCGGACCGGCGGTGACTGCCTTTACGCAGGTGCTTGCACAGCAAAACTGAAGACGGCATTTGCACAAGTGCCCTCCTCTCATTTATTGAGACAGAGGACCAACTGGAACTCCGATATGCGCTTGCTTTTGCTACGACACGCCAAGTCCGACTGGGGAGACGCGGACCTCGAGGATATTGACCGGCCTCTGAACGCCCGGGGCAAGGCGGCGGCCGTTACGATGGCGCGCTATCTGCGCGACCAGAAACTGCAGCCGAGCGTGATCTTGTGTTCCACATCCCAGCGAACACGAGAGACGCTCGCGCGCATTCTGCCCTACCTGCCGCAGGAAGCTCATATCGAGCTCGTCTCGGATCTCTACTGGAAAAGCGAAGACGGATATGGCGCGGTCATTCGCAAGCACGGCCACAGGGCGCAGACGCTGATGGTGATCGGTCACAATCCGGCAACGGAAGACACTGCGCTGGACCTCGTGGGCACGAGCGCATCCGACGCGCTTTCAGATCTCCAGGAAAAATATCCGACCGCCGCTCTCGCCGTTATCGATTTCGATATCACGGACTGGTCCGAGCTGGGATCGGGCACCGGGCACCTGGAACGCTTCGTCAAACCGCGCGATCTTTAGTGCGGTTTACGAATTTGAAGTTCGCATCATTGCTTCTGCAGACTCCGAAGCGAACTTCAGGTTCAGGTGACTAGGTGATGGACTCATAAATGAGGCCGCAATGGTTTGAGGCGGCCAGTCGGCCGCCCCATCAATTGGTAAGTTGCTGTTCACCTGGAGCGGCCTGGTGCCGCAGTCATCCAGCTCAAATGAAATCCGTTTCCGGAATTGCCATGCCGATGGCGCTGGTGCCGTGTCCCTGGGCGGCGGCGAGGTCGGCCGCAGCCGCGTCGCTTTCCGCTGAACCGAAGGCTGACAACGTTTCCGCTGCACCGGCCAGAAGGCCGAGGATATCGCCGGAAGCCAGGGTGTCCGTTCCAACCGACACTTCTTCAACGGCAAAGCTGAAGTCATCCATGGGATCCGTCTCGTTGTAGATCGCTTTCAGATCGAACTGGAAGCTGTCCGCCCCCTGAACAACCTTGAGCCATTCAACCGCGGTCGCTTCTTCATCCATGCCGTGAACCGTCGCCACGGTCTTCTCGTCAAGCTGGATTTCAAGCGCATCATCCGCCTTGACGAAGTTGAAGGCATTTTCGTCCATCGCCTGCAGCGAGAAGCTGCGCAACTCGATGACATCGTTGCCGTCCGGCGTTTGCGAGATGTCGTCCAGAACCGGCAGTTCCACGCCGAAGCTTTCAAGGAACGACTTCACACCGTCAGTCGCGCGTTCGGCAATTGTCGCCTCGCCGTTCGCCCAGATCGTGTACGTGTCGTCACCAGCCTCGCCGGAAAGGAAGCCCTCGCCTGCCAGCACATCGGCACCGACACCGCCCATGACAACGTTCGCCTTGACTTCATAAGCACCCAGACCGGTTGCAAGATCGAAGTCCGGGCTGAAGTCGGTGACCGTATCGATCAGCTTGCCGATTGGTTCGGTGATGCCCTCGATCGCGTTAACAGTCGTTGTCAGCGCAGAGCGGAAGTCCTGGACCCAGGGCACGCCGGTCAGGGCGTCATGAATGACGATCTTGGTGAAATCCATGACATCCATGATGATGTCCGATCCCGAGCCGCCCGCAAAGAAATTTCCGAAGCTGAAGGAGATTTCGGCGAGGTCCTCGATGCCGGCGTCCTCTCTGTCCATGGCGAGAATGTCTGCCATTTCGCCGAGACCGTTTGCCGTCAGCACGAGATCGTCGCCGTCTCCGCCCATGACGAGTGAGTTGGCATCTGCGAGGCTCAGCAGAACATCGTTGTCCGCGCCGCCGTGAGCAATGGCACCGGGTCCTTCGGCGACCATCAGGTCCGCGCCTTCACCTCCGAGTTGCGCCGTCACGACAATCTCTGACGGCAAGGCGCCGGTCACGAGACCGCCCTTGCGGTTGCCGTCGCTGTCCGTGTCGGTGTTGAGCGAAACGGACGCGGCCGCGTCTTCTCCGAGGGAAAGTCCGAGCATCACGTCCGTACCCGCACCGCCATACTGGAACGAGGCTGCGGCCTTGTACTGGGGCGCGACGACCTTTGCCGCGGCGACCATCACGTCGGAACCCTCGCCGCCGAACTGGGCAACGCCCTGGCCACCGCCGATCAGGATGTCATTTCCTGCATCGGCATATTGCGCGACGCCGATACCACCGCCAACCATGACATCGTTGCCCTGGCCCATAACCTGGGTGGTCATGCCACCGGCACCGAAAGCATAGTCCTTTCCGGATCCGCCGAACTGGAGGTTGTTGGTGCCACCGCCGACCATGACGTTGGTGCCGCCGCCCTCGGTTTCGAAGTGTTCATCGAAGTTCTCGATGACCTCGGCGAACTTGCCGTCATCGAAGCCGAGATCCGACGGGATTGCACTCCACAGGTGATCGCCGAACTGGATGTTGTTGGCACCGCCCGCCATCAGGAAGTCATCGTCGGAACCGCCGATCTGGATATTGGCACCGCCGACTGCAAAGAGCTTGTCCTTGCCGCTGCCGCCGTGCTGAAGGTTGATGCCAGCAACACCGACCAGCACATCCTCGCCGTCACCGCCGAACTGGCCGACATTGACACCGAGACCGTAAAGCTGGTCATTGCCGGCGTCACCGAACTGGAGATTGCCGTTGCCGGCAGCCGCAAGCAGGTCTTCACCATCGCCGCCGAACTGAATGTTGGCAACGCCCAGCGCCTTCATCTTGTCGTCGCCAGTACCGCCAAACATGGTGTTGACACCGCCAAGCGCGAGCATTTCGTCATTACCGGCATCGCCGTGCACGACATTGACGCCACCGATCGCTTCGATTGTGTCGTCACCAGCACCGCCGTTCAGGACGTTGACGCCACCGGCGGCCTTGATGGTGTCGTTGCCGTTGCCGCCGAATGCGGTCGTGGCACCGGCCTTCGCCTCGATGAAATCATCGCCGTTGTCGCCGTGAATGACGTTGTTGACGCCATAGCCGAACATCTGATCGTTGCCGTCGCCGCCGCGCATGACGTTGGACGCACCGTGACCTTCCATGCGGTCCGCACCATCGTTGCCATTCATGACATTCGAGGCACCGTAGCCGGTCATGTCATCATTGCCGGTGCCGCCATGCATGACATTGGACGCACCATGGCCCTCCATCGTGTCATCGCCGCTGTCACCGTACATCACGTTGGACAGGCCGCGGCCTTCCATGTGGTCGTTACCGGAGCCGCCGCGCATGACATTGGACGCGCCATAGCCGAACAATTTGTCGTTGCCGCTGTCCCCGTTCATGACGTTCGAGGCACCGTAGCCCTTCAGCGTGTCATGATCGTCGCCGCCATACATGACGTTGGAGGCACCGCGGCCTTCCAGCGTATCGTTGCCATCCTCGCCGCGCATGACGTTCGAGGCGCCGTAACCCTTCAGCGTATCACTGCCGGTGCCGCCATACATGGTGTTGGACGCACCATAGCCATACAGGCTGTCGTTGCCGGAGCCGCCCTTCATCTTGTTGGTGACGCCGTAACCGTAAAGCTTATCGCTGTAGCTGCCGCCGTCCATGTCGTTGTAGGCACCATACCCCTTAAGCGTGTCGTAACCGCTGTCACCACGCATGACATTCTTTGCGCCATAACCGTAGATCGTGTCGTTGCCGGTACCGCCGCGCATCTCGTTGTAAGCGCCATAGCCGTAGAGTTTATCGGAGCCGCTGTCGCCCCATAGGTAGTTCTTGGCACCGTAGGCCTTGACGACATCATTGCCGGAACCACCGCGAAGGTAATTGAGTGGAGCCCAGCCTCCGACGAAATCATTGCCGGATCCGCCGCGCAGATCGTTCTTGATCGCGGAATAGCCATAGAGCTTGTCGTTGCCTGATCCGCCGTCCTTGTTGCCGTAAAGGCCGTAGAGTTTGTAGGTCTGGTGAATGCTTTTGGATGAAGAGCCCATAATGAAAGGTCCTTTGTTAAATCGGGAAAAAGGGGAACTACGCCGCGAAAGCGCGGGCTTTTACGGGACGGCCGTTCTGGTCGCGGCCCGGGTGCTGGACAATGCGCAGGACATGTCCATTTCCATCGCGGCGAACCGACCGCAGGGCGCGGTCCGGGAAGACGGTCCGCTTGAGATCACGTGCGGTCTGAAAACCGTCGCCGAAGGGTGCGATGAAATCGATGACGACCGGATTGGACCCGTTGTTCCACTGGTCCGGATCCGGAAGATGGTCCTGGTGAAGAACGGCCTTTTCCGTCGCCTCGTCGAGCCAGGCCCAGGTCGCGAGAGCAACCGGCAGTCCGCCGCGCCGCCAGATGCGCAGCTGGCCGAGCATCAGGGGCGGCAGGATTAGGGCGCCGACCTCCAAGATGCTCCGGTCCTTGTGCAAAGGGCTTTCGGCCATGAGCACATGCGCCTCGCCGAGCATGGCGAAGGTTGTCTGTTTGTCGATTTCAATGCCGGTCATCTTGCAGCTCCTGACAGCGTTTGTGTTGTCAGAAAGCTAGGTTCGGCCCGGTTTGATCGTTATGGGGTCAATCCCCCAATCGGCATCTGACCGGCATCCCGTGCGCAGCAGCACACGGGTTCTCGCAACGCTTCACCTATTGCTGATGCATCGTGATTGGCCTTCAAACCCGCCGGACGCTCTTTATTGAGTGGCCAGTGTGCCCGCCTGTCCGCCGTGATGAACGCGCCGGGTCGGCGCACCGAATGTTCGTCAGGTGAAAGGTGCTTTCATGGTTCCGGCAATTGCAACTCAAACCCGCGTCGCCCTGGCGGCGTCATTCATGGCTGTGTGCCTGTCATGGTCCGGCGTTTCGCATGCCGAAGAAACGTCGGCTTTGCCCGCCTACGTGATCGACCAATATGGTGAGCCACCCGAAATTCCGGACGGACCATTATCCGACAGTCTGAAAGCTGCGGTCGACGCAGCTTTTGTCGACAGCATCACGCAGTCGGCCTGGGGCAGAGACCAGACACTTGCCCTCACCGAAGTCGCGGACTCCAAGGATCCCCGCCTCGTCTGGATCATCAGCGACCTGATGCGCTTCACCGCAGGCTCCCAACTGAGCACCGCGCTCACCGAGGCGGCTTCGAAGCTGCTGCAGAAGGAGATCCCGGTCGACAACAACTGGGGTGTGATTACAGATCACCTCATCGCCTGGGACATACCTGCACCGCCTGATTATCTTGCAGTCAAGCGCGGCATCTTCACGACCATCGTGCCCGGCTGGGACAGGATATTCGTGGAAGGCGACATCGACTGGCGTCATGTGTCCTGGGGCGGCGTCCTGATTGACAACCGTGCCTATAACACGACCGACGAGATTTGCAACTGCATACCGGCCGCCGACAACCCCGAGGTCAGCAGCGCTGAAGAGGCCACCTGGTTGAAAGACGATGACATCGTCTTTGGTGTTGGCGTTAACGGCGAGTACCGCGCCTATCCGCGGCGCATCATGGAAGTCCGCGAAATGGTCAATGACACCCTTGGCGGACGGGATCTCGGCATTCCCTACTGCACACTTTGCGGTGCCGCACAGGCCTATTTCACCGACCAGTTGCCGGGCGGCATCGAGCGCCCCATCCTGCGAACATCTGGTCTGCTGATCCGCTCCAACAAGGTCATGTATGACGTGAACACCTATTCGGTTTTCGACACCTTCCTTGGGAAAGCCGTCACCGGTCCGCTTCACGAGAAAGACGTCCAGCTCGAACAGGCGGGCGTCGTGACAACGGACTGGGGAACCTGGAAGAAGGCGCATCCGGAAACAACCGTGCTGGTGGAGAAACTGGCACTCGGACGGGATTTCGACTTCCGCAACGGCCGTGATGCAAATGGTCCGATTTTCCCCGTTGGTGACGTCGATCCGCGCCTCCCCGTTCACGAGGACATCATCGGCATTGTCACCGCATCGGGTAAACCGGTGGCCTTCCAGCGGAGCAAGGCTATGGCCGCCTTGCAGAAAGGCGACGAGATCGCGTTCGAAAATGTCCGCCTTGAACTCGACGCCGGTGGAATCCGTGCCGTCGATGCGGACGGTTCGGATCTCGGCAGCCATCAGGCCTTCTGGTTCGCCTGGTCCCAGTTCCACCCGGGAACCGAACTCTGGCCGGGCTGAGATACGCACGCGCCGAAGCCGCCGCGCCCGGCATCAGCCGTTGGCGCGGTAGTCTCTCGGGGATCTGCCGAAGCGTTCCTTGAACATCCGCGTGAGGCTCTGCTGGTTTGTTATGCCCCAGCGATAGGCGATCTCTCCGATCGAGTGACGTGCGTAGCGGAGGTCCTTCAGATCCGCCGCGATGCGATCGAGACGCAGCGTCCTGATTTCCGAGGAGATCGCTCGGCCATCGCTGCGATAGAGCTCCGAAAGGCGGCGCAATGACAGTCCCAGCGCGGCCGCGAGGGCATGACGATCGAAATCGGGGTCTCCCAGGCTGGCGCGTATCTCCGCATCAGCGCGCAGCAGGATCTGTTGTTCCGGCCTGCTGAGTTCGAACCGCGTTTCCCTGAGCGACGCGAGGCCGGTCACGAAGAGATCGACGACCGTATCCTGCAGGGAATGCTGAACCTGTGCTGGCGACTGGTCGATCGCGCTGACGAGACGCACGGCACTGTCGTGAATGATGCGCCCCATCACGCTGCTGCCGGAAACGGATATGCCGGTCATGAGATCGGCATCGGGCATACGGCTCAGAAGCATGTCACGCGGTATCTGCACGACAAGCTGGCGGAACCCGTCCGGCAGTTCGAGATTGTAACGGTCGACGCTGCTGTAGAGCGCGAAATCGCCTGGCGTCAGGCGTGCCTGACGTCCATCCTGCAGCACACCGCCTTCCTTCTCTATTTGCAGGCTGATCAGGAAACTCTCTTCCCCGGCCAGAGCGATATCCCGGCGCCTGCGCCGAACCGACTGCTGACTGCCCGAAACGAAAGAGGCCGAAAGCCGGGACAACCGGTTGAGCAGGATCTCGCCGTGAAAGCCGTCCGGACGGTCGCACTGGCAGTCGAGGTGGACATAGGCGTCACAGACCGCTTCACGCCAATAGGCAAAGCTTTCGGTCTGCCGGACGCTTTCCGTGCTCAGCAATATCGCCATTCACCGCCACCTCCTTCATGAACAGACCTGGGGTCAGAACCCATAAATCTGGTTGAATTGGCGCAGCAAACGGCGATGAACTGCAAGGAAAAGCGCGACAAGCGGGCTACCTGCCCGGTTGAGCGGTTTGACGGTGCGGTTCGAAGCCGTTTTTGCGTCCTGTAGGGATAGGGTGAATTTGCCCGGCAACGTCATTGCAAATCTTTGGAAACCGGACGGTTTCCCGCAGATTTGCGCCTCGTATCCGAACAAATTATCCCTACCAATTCATCCAAATTAATGAGTTCTGACCCTAGCACAACGCGCCCGTATTGCGAAGTTTCCGCGCCTTTCCGCCCAGATTGCGCGCTTTTTCCGCCTGGAATGCGAAGTCGGAAATCGTCCGATGTGACACGCTGATCGCAAGCGTCACATCGTGGAGGACAAATCATGACTGCTCCCTTCAAGGCGGCCGCCGTGCAGGCCGCACCCGTATTCCTGGATCTGGATGCCAGCGTCGATAAGGCCATCGGCCTGATCGAGGAGGCTGCGTCCAAGGGCGTCAAGCTGATCGCCTTTCCGGAAACCTATCTGCCGGGCTACCCCTGGTACATCTGGCTTGATGCAACGGCCATGTACATGCCGCTCGTTCCCCGCTACGCCGCGAACTCCATCAGGGAAGGCAGTGAACAGGACAAGCGACTGGCGCAGGCAGCCAGGGACAACGGCATGCATGTCGTCATGGGGCTTTCCTGGAACGTCAACGGAACCCTTTACATGGGCCAGTGGCACTACGGGCCGGATGGCGAGGTCATCTCCCGGCGCCGCAAGCTGAAACCGACGCACGTGGAACGCACCGTCTTCGGCGAAGGCGACGGGAGCGACATGTCCGTTCATGAGACGGAGCTCGGCCGGATCGGCGCTCTGTGCTGCTGGGAACACATTCAGCCGCTGAACAAATACGCCATGTTCTCGCAGAACGAACAGATCCACGTTGCCGCCTGGCCGAGCTTTTCGCTCTATGAAGGCGGCGCCTATGCGCTCGGGCCGGAAGTGAACGAGGCCGCCAGCCGGATCTACGCCGTCGAAGGTCAATGCTTCGTTCTGGCAGCCTGTGCCACCGTTTCGCAGGAGATGTCCGAGTTCCTTTGCGACACGCCGGTGAAACAGCAATTGCTGAAGCCTGGTGGCGGCCACGCCCGCATCTTCGGCCCGGACGGCGCACCCCTTGGAACCAATCTCGCACCCGACGAGGAAGGACTGGTGATTGCCGACATTGATCTCAACATGATTGCCATCGGCAAGGCCGCCGCCGACCCGTGCGGCCACTACTCCCGGCCCGATGTCTTCCGGCTGATGTTCAACAAGAAACCCAGCCCGCCGGTGATGAGCTTCGATAACGAAGCCGCCCGCTATGTCGAGCAGGACGAGGCGGACGCCCCGGCCGTTGTGGCGAATGCCGCTGAATGAGACACCTTCCGGGGCGCCAGGCAAGCGCTGCGCCCCGGCCAAACCGGGAGGCATAAATGCCGACAGCCGATGAATTCTACACAAGCGCGCAGCGTGACCTTCAGGCCAGGTTTGGGACCGCCAAACTGGCGGATACCGTCGTTGCCGCCATTGTCCGCGACGAAATCGAAGACCCTCACGTACCGTTTATCGAAAGCCGCGACTTCTTCTTCCTGTCGACGGTCAGCGCGGATGGGGAACCGACTGTCAGTTACAAGGGCGGTCCCGTCGGGATCGTGAAGGTCCTGGGCCCGCGCACCCTCGTGTTTCCAAGCTATGACGGCAATGGCATGTTCAAGTCCATGGGCAACATCAAGGCCGCTGCCAAGGTGGGCCTTCTGTTCATCGACATGGAAACGCCCAATCGTATCCGCGTTCAGGGCAATGCGCGTCTCAGCGAAGACGACCCGGAACTTGCCCGCTATCCCGGCGCGAACATGCTGGTCCGCGTCGACGTGACTTCGTGCTTTCTGAATTGCGCCCGCTACATTCACAAGCACAGGCGCGTTTCGGCAAGCCCCTACGTGCCAGACGACAAGGGCGAGCAGCCGCACCCGTCCTGGAAACGTATCGACATGGTGCAGGATTCCCTGCCCCAGGACGCCAGGGCCAGAACCGTTTCCGAGGGCGGGACCATCACGATGGACGACTATGCCGAGAAACTGATGGCCGGCGAATCCTGAACCTTGGAAACAGCCGAGACAAGCGAACCGTGCCGCCCGGATTGACGGCACGGTTCGTGCGGTCCCCCTCAGGCAGCCTTGTCGAGTTGCGACTTGATCCGGTCCATTCTCCGGCTGACATAGTCGCCTTTCTTCAACTTGCGGATCTCGTTGCTGCGCAGCGCCGGTGTCGACTGGAACGCGTACCAGTCTCCTTCTCCAACCTTCTTCTGGTATATGGTGTTGCCGTCCTTGCGGTGAGCAAAGCAGGTTACGGCGGGTGCGGACCCGTCCGCCGCAACCCAGGTGGCATTGAAGCACAGGGTCCCATTCGCCTTGATGAACCAGTTTCCCTCGCCGTAGGACGCGTTCCGGCCACGTCCCGAGTAGGCCGAGAAGGCACGCTTGCTGTTGGCAAAATAGCCGGCACCGTCGTTCCAGATCCATGACCTGTTGGCATAGAGCCCGAAGACCTCGTCGACCGACATCGGGCTTGCGGCTTGCGCGGCGGCGTTCACCTGTTGCTGCGTCGCTGCCTCTGCCCGGTCGGACGTTCCGATCGCAAGACCGCCTCCAGCGATCGAGGCTGCGATCGCCAATGCTGTGAATTTCTGTTTCATTTCATGGCTCCTCTTTGTCAGGTTTCAGGTCCCGTCGCTCTCAGGAGTTGGCGGGCAGGATCTGTTCCGTGATCCGCCAGTCCGGCAGACCGTAACCGTCCGGCCAGGGCCAGACTTCCTTGTCGTTGAAATAGATAACGGTCGTGAGCTCCGGGAATTCATTGCCGACGGCAGTCACTTCCTCGGCCCAGTCGGTCACGTAGGCGCGGTCGCCGACATAGCCGAGTTCGGCCACGTAAACCGGTTTGCCAAACCCGACAACGCGGTCATAGGCCGGGCGCAGGGTTTCGGAAAAAGACCGGTTGCCGCCGAACTTGTCCTTGTCCCACTGCTGCAGGCCGAAGATCGAGAGACCAACGACATCGGCATAGTCATCGCCCGGATAATAGGCCTGAAGACCTTGCTCACCCTTGGGAGACCACATGAAACGCGCGTCCGGAGCGCTGTCGCGGCAGACATCGACGACGTGCCGGTAGGCATCGATATAGGCCTCCGGTTCCCATCCCGACCATGTGAAGCGTCCGGAAGTGCTTTCCATTTCCTGCGCCCACCGGATCATCACGGGGCTTTCCATGGAGCCTGCGACCGTGCAGATCGCGGAGATATTCGGATCATAGTCACCCGCAGCGATCCCTGCGCGCAGTTCGTCGGGAGAGACATCCCAGTTCTCGCCCCAGGTCCAGGGTTCCACGGTCAGGAGCACGGACCGGCCACGCTCCTTCGCGTATTGATCGGCGAGCAAAAGGCTCTCCAGCTCAACGTCTTCCCAGGGCAGGAAGAGATGCTCGACCGAGACACCGCTTCTGTCGGTGAAGAAGCCCGGCGGATCATAGGCGCCAAAGGCGATGTCCGCACTCGGTTGCGGAACGACGACGCCCGCATCGGTGTTGCCGTTGGCAACCTGTGCCACGGCCATCATCGAGGCCGCACCCACGACTGTCGCGAGAATGCCGGTCCGGATCGATAGATTGGGTAAGCTTGCTCTGTGTTTCATTTCTAGCTCCAGATCGTTGTGTGGCTTCGTGCGGCGCGTTAGGTCGGGCGTGCGGTCTCGGCTGCCGCCTCGGCCTGCTGGTTGAAAGACGGATGCGACGGGGTCACGAGATGCGGCCGAATTCGGACGGTCCGAAGACCTGCGCTTCCCATGCCGGCACCGGCAACCGAATAGGTGGAACGGGTCAGCTTGACCGGTTCGGCGCCGATCTCGAGGGCTTCCAGGCCGACCGGCCCCCTGAGACCAAGCGCGGTCGCTGGCAGGATTGCCAGGACTGCAACGCAAGCACCTTGCGCGTAGGGGCGCCAGTTGAACGCAGCGGCGGGACTGCGGTTCTCCCGCGCGTGCTGGAATACGATAACCGCCAGCAGGGAAACGTAGATCACCGCATTCAGGGTCGCAAAGAGGTAGAACCCCCGTGCTTCGCCGACATCGGCGAATGCCAGCACGGGCACCACGGACACCAGCGCAAGCACGGCGTAGGGCAAGAGCACGCGCACCGGCAGTTGCTCGGCTGCATCCGTGCCCTTGGGTGTGACCCGGAAGTCGACGAACGAACCGGTCAGCCAGTCCCGGAAGGCCGCAAGGCATCCCAGCATCGCCCATGGCCAGCGCGCGGCCTGGAACAACAGCGCTTCCCAGCTGAGCACTTTGGCGTTGTAGGGCCGGCACCAGCCGTCGCGTTTCCACCACAAGGCCATCACGACCAGAACAGCGGAAATTGGCAGGAAGTGCAGCAGGAACTGGGGATAGGTGACGTTTGCGAACGGCACACCCGCAACAAGGGCGACAACCGGCAGCGCGAACATCGTGGTCATGAATACCGCGAACAGCGGATACCAGATCTGCGCGAACAGAAACTGGAACTTCAACCGCGGCGGCAGTTTGCCGGCATAGTGCGGCATGTATTGCAGAAGGATCGTGACCAGGCTTCTGGACCACTGGAATTCCTGCGTCACCAGATCGGTGAAGGTGTTGGGACCATCGCCATGTGCAATTGCATCGATGGCGTGAACCCCGCGCCAGCCACCGGCGTTCATCAGAAGTGTTGTCGAATGATCTTCAGCCAGGTCGGGGCCGAGCCCGCCAACGTCCTTCAGCGCCGCCGTGCGCACCGCGTAATGCGAACCGATGCAAAGTGGAGCCCAACCGTTGGAATAGCCCGCCTGCAGAGCGCCATGCAACGTCCCTTCGGCGTAGAGACGGCCGCGCGCCGACCAGCTCCTGGCCGCATTGCTGTCGCAGATACTCGGCGCTGACACGTAGCCGACCTCCGGGTCCGCGAAGGGAGCCATCACCTTTTCAAGGTAGTCCGGCTCCGGCACGTGATCGGCATCCAGCTGGCTGACGAAGTCATAGTTTTCATAGCCGTATTGATCGTAGAAGAACGCAAGGTTGCCTTCCTTGCACCGTGTGCGCCGGGGCCAGCTTTGCCGGTGATAGTCGGGCCTGTCCTTGCGCGTGGAGATCCGCACACCGTTTTGTGCGCACCAGGAAATGGTTTCGGCACTGGGGCGTTCATCCGCGAGCCAGGTGTCATGCGTCAGCGTCTGGGCCAGCATGGCCTTCAGCGTTGTCCTGACAACGCAGAACGGCTCCGACGGCGCCTTGGTGACAACCATTGCAACGCGCGCACCTTTCGGCAGGCCGTGTTTGGGGTTCGGCACCTTTGCCGGAATGAACATGGCCAGGAAGTAAAGTGGCAGAAGCGTGATCCAGCCCAGGATAACGGACACGGCCACATAGCGGACGGTGCCTGCGTTGTGGACGGGGTCCAGCCACCAGCTCCAGAAGAACACGATCGCGGCAATCCAGAGGCCGACACCGGCAAGATAGCGCAGTTTCTGCGCGCGCGAGAGCATCGGCACCAGGAAGGGTGCCGCTGTTTCGTCCGCAGATGTCTTCGGGCTGGTCTGCATGTCACCGTGTCTCCAGACCGAAGAAGGGAGCCGCCGTGCGCACGATCGTGTCGATGTCCGAAAAGCGTGCCTTGAAGCCGATTTCCGACTGTGCCCTTTGAGGATTTGCATAAAGAACGGGAGGATCACCCGGACGTTTGTCCTGCAGGTTGACCGGAACGGATTTCGCCGTGATGCGCTCCACGCTGTTGATGATGTCGCGCACGGACAGGCAGTTTCCGGACCCGATATTGTAGGCCGCGCTCTCCCCGCCCGTATCAAGACGGCGGTACGCAAGAACATGCGCCTCGGCGAGATCCTGGACATGGACATAGTCGCGAAGACACGTTCCGTCTTCGGTCTCGTAGCTGTCGCCGTAGACGTCGAGATGCGACAACCGGCCGGCCGCTGCCATCATCGCGCGCGGGATCAGGTGCGTTTCCGGGTCGTGCCACTCGCCCAGTTCGCCTTCCGGATCTGCGCCGCACGCGTTGAAGTAGCGCAGGATGACATAGTTCAGACCATAGGCCTGCGCATAATCCCGGATCATGTGCTCGGCCATGAGCTTTGTCTTACCGTAAGGATTGATCGGTTGCTGTTCGCTGTCTTCGCGGATCGGCAGCTGGCGCGGAATGCCATAGGTTGCGCAACTGCTGGAAAAGATCAGCCGGTCCACTCCTGCCGACGTGCAGGCATCCAGAACGGACTGTGTTCCGCGAACGTTGTTGTCGTAGTAGGCCGCCGGATCAACGACAGACTCGCCGACATAGGCCGAGGCTGCAAAATGTATGACCGCCTCGATTTCAAATACTTTGAGCGTGTTTTCAAGAAGCGTCGTATCGCGGATATCACCCTCAACGAATGGTCCCCAGCGGACGGACGAGAGGTTTCCCGTGCTCAGATTGTCGAATGTGACGGGTTCCCAGCCGCTTGACGCCAGCAGCTTGCACGTATGGCTGCCGATGTAACCGGCGCCGCCCGTGACCAGAATGCGCCTGCGCATCATTCTGCCGCCTCTGCAACGCGGAGCCCATCACGGCTGCGCAGCAGATCATCAAAGTGGGAAATCGTCAGATCCAGTCCCTGGTCGAGACTGACTTCCGGCGTCCATCCGAGAGACTGCCTCGCCTCGCTGATGTCCGGCTTTCTTTGCTGCGGATCGTCGACGGGCTTTTCGAGGAAGACAAGCTTCGACCGGGAACCGGTCTTGGCAATGACCTTTTCGGCCAGTTCAAGAACCGTGAACTCGCCGGGATTTCCGAGATTGATCGGGCCAAGTGCGTTTTCAGGCGTCTGCATGTGACGGCGGAACCCTTCGATCAGGTCATCGACGTAACAGAAGGAACGGGTCTGCCGGCCGCTGCCGTAGATCGTGATGTCCTCGCCGCGCAGCGCCTGGATGATGAAGTTCGAAACGACGCGGCCGTCGTCCGGACGCATGTTCGGGCCATAAGTGTTGAAAATGCGGACAACCTTGATCGGCACCGACCGGGTCCTGGCATAGTCGAAGAACAGCGTTTCCGCCGCGCGTTTGCCCTCATCGTAGCAGGCGCGCGGTCCTGTCGGGTTGACATTGCCGCTGTAGCTCTCCGGTTGCGGATGCACCAGCGGATCACCGTAAACCTCGGATGTCGATGCCTGGAAGGCCGTCGCTCCCGTCCGTTCGGCAAGATCAAGAACGTTGAGTGCGCCCATCACGTTGGTTTTCATCGTCCGCACGGGATCGCGCTGGTAGTGCGGCGGCGATGCCGGGCAGGCAAGATTGTAGATCTCGTCAAGACCTTCGTTGATCCTTGCAAGAGGGGTTTCGATGTCCTGAACGATCAGGCTGAAATTCTGATAGTCGGTCAGATCCGCGACATTCTCGAATTGACCCGTGGAGAAGTTGTCGAGGCAGATGACCCTGTAGCCCTCACCGAGCAGACGTCTGCACAGATGCGACCCCAGAAAACCGGCACCGCCGGTCACAAGGGCGGTCTTCACCGGCCTGAAGCGGGCCGCTTGGATCTTTTGCCGCTGGTCGTTTCCAGTCGTCGCGCCGTCCGTATTCATTGCATTCCTCCGAAATCGGCAGCGGCCGGCCATTCGGCAAGCCGCGAGGGATTCCCGGCCGGTCCTTTCGGGAACGGTTCGGGAGCCATTTGCCAAAGCGTCACTCCGGTCGGGAGTTTCCTTCGAGCTTCGAATTTTCGCAGGTGTGATCCGCCCTCTGCCATTCGGGCTCAGGTGTCACCAGGCAGATACAAAACGTCCGCGTTCACAGCGAATGATTGTATCCGGCCAGCTTCACATCCTAGCACTGCAAGAGGTGGAGGCCATCGGTATGCAGTTCAACAAAAAGATCGCGAGATTAAATATTCTTAATCCGGCAGAAAGATTGAAGTAATCGTAAGAAAAAGCTCAAAAAATCAAATAATTCTGGAAAAGATGAATTGTTTCTGCGGCATCAGCTCTGGTCGGCACGCGCACGGCATCTGGATTTCTGACCGAACCCACTGGCGGTGCAGATCCACGCCGCATCACCGTGATCGGCCGACACGGCAGATCTGACCTTGTCCGCGGCAGAACGCGCGGTCGCGACAGCGACCGGAAGAAAGGCGGACTTGGACGGGACCGCCGATACCCGCGCTGCCGGCGCCGACCGTGTCGAGCTGTCCGCGGCCACCGATATGCTTTCCGGAATGCTTGTGAAATTGCACGAGGAGACGATCACGGCGGCAACCAGAAGAGGAACAGCATGCACGGGAAGCGATCGCCTGTAATTTGAGCTTCTTACCGGAACTGCCATGTGTCTCTCCTGCCTTCTTCACGTGCGTGCCAATCGGACTGCATTGCGCTCGATGTTCACCTCTCCCAAGGTCAAACACAAGTTAACAGTCAACCGGGACACGCTTAACAACAGGTAAACACCTGTGTCGCACAGACCTTCCAATGCGGCAGGAAGGCCTTGTCATCCAACCAGGTTTCCGACACCTTGGAGCTGCTTGAAGATACGGATCGTCATTTTCAGAACCACCAAGGATTGCCCCGAAATCAGGCGAAGAGCCTGGAGTAGCCCGAGTATTTCGAGAGGGTGCGCGTCATGCAGAGCGAAACGGGACAGCTGAAGCTGGAAGCCTCGCCCGGCTTGTCTTCCTGGCTGGAAAGCCAGAATGTGTCTCTTGCAGTATCCACCTACCAGGCGGCCAAGATCTTCCTGATCGGCAACAATACCGAGACCGGCCGGATATCCGTTTTCGAGCGGACATTCGCCAGAGCCATGGGGCTTGCCGCCTCACCGGCTGCAAACCAGTTGTGGCTGGCATCCCAGTTTCAGTTGTGGCGCTTCGAGGATTTTCTGTCCAGGGAACCGGTCATGAAACCCTACGACGCGATATATGTGCCGATTGAGGGACGCACGGTCGGCGAGGTCGACATTCACGACATTCACCCACGGCCCGGCCAGCCACCCCTTTTTGTCGTGTCCCGGTTCAACTGTATCGCCACGCTGGACGCTGAAAACAGCTTTGCGCCGGTGTGGATGCCAAAGTTCATCGACGCCGTGGTCGCCGAAGACCGCTGTCACCTGAACGGCATGGCCGTGGAAGATGACAAGCCCAGGCTGGTGACCTGTGTGGCCGCGACCAATTCCGGCGGAGAATGGAGAGAACACAGGCGCGGCGGCGGTATCGTCATCGACGTGGAGAGTGGAGAAACGGTCGCCGGTGGATTTTCCATGCCGCACTCCCCCCGCCTGCGTGAGGGCCGCTGTTATCTCATCCAGTCCGGGACCGGTGAGTTCGGGACTGTCGACCTCAAGGACGGGAGCTTCACACCGATCTGCGCATTGCAGGGGTTCGCCAGAGGGCTCGGTTTCGTGGGCGATTACGCGATCATCGGAGTATCGAAACCGAGAGATGAACGCCACTTCGGTGGACTGGCGCTGTCTGACAGGCTCGCGGACGCAAACCTGGATCCGTTGTGCCATGTCGCCATCGTCAACCTGACATCGGGAAACATCGAGCACCGGCTCGTCTTTGACGGCGTTGTCAGCGAACTCTACGACGTTGCGATCCTGCACGGCGTGAGCCGTCCCATGATCCACGGGTTCGTGCAGCCGGATCTGCGTTTTGTCATCCGGCCCGCTCCGTTCGACATTGACACCCACAACGGGCGAAACCGATGACGGCTCGAAAGCGGATCCTGATGTGCTGGGAAGTCGGCGCGAACTACGGACATGCCGCGAAAATCTCACAGCTGCTGCCCTGGTTGCCGCAAGACTGGGAGATCATCGCAGCCGTGCGCGACCCGGTTTCCTTTCGCACCCTGATCACCGATCCGCGCGTCAAGGTGACGGCCGCTCCGTTCGCACCGGATATCAAGGTCTCCAAAAAAGAAGCCGTCGGGCTGAGTTATCCCGATGTCCTGCGCTTTATCGGCTGGCACGACGCCGGCGTCCTCACGGCCTATCTTGAATGCTGGGAGGTTCTGATCCGGGAACTGCGCACAGACATTCTAGTCACCCAGGCGGCGCCAACCGCCCTCCTTGCGGCGCGCGCTCTCGGCATTCCGCGCGTCGTGATCGGCGGCGGTTACGATCTGCCGCCAAGGGCGACGCCCATGCCGCACTTCCTGCATTGGGAGCCGTGCGACCGGGACGAACTGCTGCGCCGCGAGGCCCTGATCGTGTCGAATGCCAGCGCGGCGCTTTCCAGAAGAGGCCACGCGGAGCTGAACAACTTTCGCGACATTTTGGACGCAGATCGCTATCTGCTGGTGACGGTGCCTGAACTCGAACACTATGGCGACCGTGCCGCCATCGAGCCGGACCATACCCCTTACCTTGGACCGATCGCCGGAATCCCGTTCGGCAATGATGCTTCCTGGCGGGCGGACGCTGACTATCGCATTTTCGCCTACCTGCGCCCCGACAATCCCAGATTCGAGACTGCCATCAGGGCGCTGGCTTCGTTGCCTGCGACCACGGACACGATCCTGGCCGCGCCCGCTGCGCCCGCAGCGCTGCCGGAGCGATTGAAGAACACCACGCTGCGTCTCTTCACGGGTCCGGTCAATGTCGAGCCCCTGCTCTCCCGTTGCGATCTCGGCATCAGTCACGCCTCCTCCAACATCGCGACGAATTTCGCCCTGCACGGCGTGCCCCAGATCGGCCTTCCGAACCACACGGAACAAACCATGATGGCGCACGCCTTTTCCAGCAGCAATCTCGGGCTGGGGCTGATCGGCAATTCCAAGCCCGAACAGCTCCTTCATGCCATCGATCTGGTTCGCTCCTCCGAGCAGGTTGCCCAGGCGACAGCCGCCTTCGCACGAAAGTGGCCCCCACAGGAAGCCTGGCGAACCGGTCAACGCGCTGCCGAACAGATTGTTTCCCTCGCTTGAAACGCTGAAGAAACGATCATGTATGTGCTCTGATTGGTGAAATTGACAAAGCATGTTAACGTTACGTCATTCATTAGTGATGTTTTCTTCCCGAATTGATTTCAAGGGGGATTTTTCATGGGACGAGGATTTAGAAAAGCCCATAATTATCAAGATTTTGATGGGTGCGGTTTCTTTTGGAAGTGGTTTTACCGGCGCCTGGAAAAGGAGCTGACCGATGCCGATGTCGAGCTGATTGCGCTCGGTGACATCAACGGCGACGGGATCACCGACTACTCCCTCGCACTATCCAGAAACATCGAATACAGCTTCAAGGGTTTCTTCGGGCGGAGCTATGGCTGGAACCGGGAAATCGAGAAGAACCTGGTTATCCTGAGCGGCGACGACGGGCCGAAGGTGCGTGATCTCGGGCGCACGACCGGCATCAAGGGACCGATCATTGAAACGGTAGCCCTCGGCGACATCAACGGCGACGGCATCGACGATTTCGCCACGCTTGCCGGCGGCGGCGGCTTCTATGGCCTCGGCGGTCCGGACGGCGGCGTTGTCGGTTATTATGGCGACCTCGTCGATGACGTTTACATCACTTTCGGCGGTGGCCGGCAGAAGGCAACCAGCCTGAGCAGCCTCGACGGGATCGACGGCAACGTTATCGGCCTGAAATCCATCGGCGACGTCAACGGAGACGGCATCGACGATCTGGCCGCGAGCGTCGGCTTCTATTACGGCCGTGGCGCGAACGCCAGCTACTACGGCAAGGCAATCGACGACACCTACATCATCTTCGGCGGCAAGTCGCTCGACCCGGTCAGCGTCGGAGCGCTCGGGTTTTCCGGCAACGTTCTGGACGTCAGCGCGCTTGGTGATGTCAACGGAGACGGCTTCGCGGATGTCGCGGCAACCGTTGGAAATTACTACGGTTATTACGGGTATTACGGCCAGGACCCGGACGAGGTTTCCTACTACGGCCAGGTGACGGAAGACGTCGTCATCCTGTTCGGCAACGGCCAGGGCGGGTTCGACGAAAGGCAGAGCCTGAACCGGCTGGCTGATACCGATGGCCAGTTCGTGAGTGCGGAGGCCGTGGGCGACATCAACGGCGACGGAGTTTCCGATTTTGTCGGAGTGGTGGCCAACTACTACGGCTATTACGGTTACTACGGCTCCGATTTCAGGGATGTCTTTTTGTTCCTCGGTGATGACAGTCCGCCGATCAGCCTCGGCGAGCTGACCGGACCGGAGAAAACGGCAATCGATGTCTACGAACTCGGGGACATCAACGGTGACGGCTTCGCCGATGTCGGCGTCGGCATCGCCGGCTACTATGGGAATTACTACGGCAACTACTACGGCAATTATTACGGGCAGCAGGTCGAGGACGTGCTCGTGATCTTCGGCAACCCCCAAGGCGAAACCGAGGTCTCGAACCTCAACGCCTTTGTCGGCACGGACGAAGCCCTCCACGGTGCGACCGCGCTGGGTGATGTCAATGGGGACGGCATTGGAGACTTTACCGTCACATGCGGCTACTACGGCTCGAACATGCCCGGAGAGACATTCCTGGTCTTCGGCGGACCCGACGCCGCGCTGCAGAGCCTGAATCTGAAGGAATTCGGCCTCTCGGATGACGCCTTCGGTGACATCAAGTCCCTTGGAGATACCAACGGAGACGGCTTTGCCGATTTCTCGGTTGCCGGTTACTACGGCTATTATGGCTCCGAAGCGCTCAAGGGCTCCAGCTACGTGGTTTATGGCGGTGAAACGACGCTCGGGATCGCCGATTTCGCCAAGAACGCCCGTCTCGGCAGCCTCGAAGTCACCCAGCGGGTCTCCCTCGACCTCTCCCCGCTCAGCGACACGTTCGGCTTCACCGACGAGATCTTGTAGGGCAAGGTCCGCGTTTCGAATAACCCCATAGGGCCGCCCGACGGAACACAGATGCCCCGTTGGGCCGCCCGATCTTTGTGAGCGGTGCCAATCGCTTGAATTGCGCTTGTTGAAACTCGGGATTGCCGGCGTTTCAAACGTGTCCAGGTTATCCAGCTCCTCCATCCGTATTTGCACTCCTCATGCCGCTCGCCTACATGAACGCCCTGGAGGTGCTTGTGAACACATTGACTTCGCTGACGGAAGAAACGCGGCTGACGCTTGCGAACCTGGCAGATGCCGCCACGGGACTGACGGTGCCGAGCCTCAGGCTGGGCGTGACCGGTCTTGCCCGCTCGGGGAAGACCGTCTTCCTGACGGCGCTGGTGCACAATCTCGTTCACGGCGGCCGCCTGCCGCTGTTCAGTGCCTCGGCCGGGCGCAGGATGACGTCGGCGCGCCTTCAGCCGCAGCCCGACGATGCAGTCCCCCGTTTCGACTACGAGGCCCACGTGAATGCGCTCGTCAACGAGCGGATCTGGCCGGACTCGACCCGGCAGGTTTCCGAACTGCGCCTGACGATCGATTATGAAAGCGCCTCATTTGTCTACCGGAAACTCGGCCCGGGACGGCTCCATGTGGACCTGATCGACTATCCCGGCGAATGGCTGCTCGACCTGCCCTTGCTCGGAAAGGATTTCGCCGCGTTCTCCGCCGAAGCCCTCCGGCGCGCGCGCGCGCAGAACCGGGCGACAATTGCGGACCCGTTCCTCAAGGTGCTGGGCGGGACCGATCCCGACGACAGCGAAAACGAACAGGCCGCGCAGGAACTCGCCGCGCATTTCAAAACGTATCTTGCCGAATGCCGTGCGGACGCCCACGCCCTGTCTATGCTGCCACCCGGACGGTTCCTGATGCCAGGTGACCTCGACGGCTCCCCTGCCCTGACCTTCGCCCCCCTGGATATCACGGCCGATGCGGGCCCCGCGCGGTCCGGCACGCTGCGTGCGATGATGGAGCGCAGGTACGAATCCTACAAGAACCACGTCGTCCGCCCGTTCTTCCGCGAGCATTTCGCCCGGCTTGACCGGCAGATCGTGCTGGTTGACGTGCTGCATGCGCTCAATGCCGGACCACACGCGATTGCTGACCTGGAAATCGCCTTGAGTGAGGTCCTTGGAGCCTTCAGGCCCGGAAGACGCAGCTGGCTTTCCTCCATTCTCGCACGACGCATCGACAGGATCCTGTTCGCGGCGACCAAGGCGGATCATCTTCACAGCGCCGACCACGACCGTCTGGAGGCGATCCTGAAACGGCTTGTCACCCGCGCCGAGGAACGCGCCCGTTTCAGGGGCGCCGAGGTGGACGTTCTTGCCATGGCAGCGGTCCGTGCGACCCGGGAGGCCACCGTGAAACACCGCGGCGAAGAGCTTCCCGCAATCCTGGGAACACCCCTGCCGGGCGAACGCATGAACGGCGAAAGCTATGATGGCAACACCGAAATCGCCATGTTTCCCGGTGACTTGCCGAAGAACCCTGAATCACTTTTTCGCAAAGATGAATCGGTTTCTGAAGCAACCGGACCCAAGATCCGGAAAGGAAAGTCGAACCTGCAGTTCTTGAGGTTCCGGCCACCGAAGCTCGACACCACCGCGGAAGGTCTGACCCTGTCCCTGCCCCATATCCGTCTGGACCGGGCCCTTGAATTCCTGATTGGAGATCGCCTCGCATGAGTGGATCTGAGCCGACAACAACGCGCAAACCCACGGCCTTCCGCCTTGACGACAGCAAGGTGCACCTGTCGGATGACGACCTGAGGGTGCCTGCTGCAGATGAAGCCGTTATCGCCCGGTCGGCGCTCGAGGACGAAGACATCAGGCTGCCGCGCGACGCCAGCACCCCGAAGCCGGGTTTCGGCTTCGGAAAGTGGCTCATGGCCGGTCTCGCCGGCCTGGTGTCACTGGCGATAGGCCTCGCGGTCGACAGCCTGATCCGGGATCTCTTTGCACGGACCGACTGGCTCGGCTGGTTGGGCGTCGGCCTCGCCGCGGTCGCGGCCCTCGGATTGCTGGGTCTCGTGCTGCGCGAACTGGCGGGCCTCATGCGGCTCGGCAAGATCGATGACTTGCGCGAAAACCTGCAGATCGCCGCGGAAGAAGATGACGCGAGGCGCGCATCCGCCGGACTGAAGGACCTGCTCGACCTCTACCGGGACCGTCCGGCAACGGCACAGGGCCGCAAGGCACTCGCAGGACACATGCGCGAAGTGATCGACGGGCGCGATCTCGTAAAGCTTGCCGAGCGGGATCTCCTGTCACCGCTCGACCAGGAAGCCCGCAAGATCGTCATGAACAGCGCCAAACGGGTGTCCGTAATCACGGCGGTCAGCCCACGTGCTCTGGTCGACCTTCTCGTTGTCCTCTTCGAGAACTTGAGGATCATCCGCCGCCTGTCGACCCTTTACGGCGGCAGGCCCGGGACGCTCGGCTTTCTGCGCCTTGCAAAACATGTTCTGGCGCACCTGGCGGTGACAGGCGGCATGGCCGCCGGAGACAGTCTCGCGTCTGAACTCCTCGGGCATGGCCTGGCTGCGCGTCTGTCAGCCCGGCTCGGTGAAGGTGTGATCAACGGTCTCTTGACGGCCCGGATCGGCATCGCTGCCATTTCTGTCTGCCGTCCTGCCCCGTTCATCGACAGCAACGGCCCGAACGTGAAGGACTTCATGGGCGAATTGATTGCCTCGTCTGAAAAGGCCGAGAAGGAAGCCAGCGAGGCAAAATGACGGAACTGTAAGCGAACTGGCGTTCGCGTCTCGACACGATCGCGATCGCTCACTAGGGTACGGCCCCATAAATGAAGCCGATTTGGCGGCAGAAATGGCAAAATCTCGGGAGGAAGCGTGTGCGGAGCGGGCTTTTTGCCCGGTCAAGCGCGGTGACGCTGCGAGGTGCCGCCGTTTTGCCGTCTTTCTGATTTGGCCGTTTTGGCCATCTGCCACGTCGCGAAAGGCTAGAAAATGAACCACATTTCCTGCGCTTTCGCTTCTCGCAGCTGGTCAAAACGATCCAAACCAAATTGACTGCATTTATAGGTCCGTACCCTAGGCTCAGTTCATGTTCATCAGCTTCTTTTCCGAACTGAAATCCGCCGGCATACCGGTCTCGCTGCGCGAATACCTGACGCTCATGGACGCGCTGGACAAGGATCTGGCCGAGCGCAGCGTCGAGGATTTCTATTACCTCGCCCGGCTGACGCTGGTGAAGGACGAAAGCAACCTGGACAAGTTCGACCGGGTGTTCGGCCACGTCTTCAAGGGACTGGACTTGATGAGCGACGTTCCGGTCACCGACATTCCCGAGGAATGGCTGCGCAAGCTGGCCGAGAAGCATCTGAGCGAAGAGGAAAAGTCTCAGATTGAGGCGCTCGGCGGCTTTGAAAAGCTCATGGAAACGCTGCGAGAACGCCTCAAGGAACAGGAAAAACGCCACCAGGGCGGCAACAAGTGGATCGGAACCGCCGGCACGTCCCCGTTCGGCGCTTACGGCTACAATCCGGAAGGCGTGCGCATCGGGCAGAAGGAAAGCCGCCACCGGCGCGCGGTCAAGGTCTGGGACAAAAGGAATTTCAAGGATCTCGACGACACCCAGCTTCTGGGAACGCGGAACATTCAGGTTGCGCTCAAACGGCTCAGAAACTTTGCCCGCACGGGCGCCGCGGAGGAACTGGATCTCGATGACACGATCCGCTCGACTGCGCACAAGGGCCTGCTTGACATCAAGATGCGGCCCGAGCGGCACAACGCGGTGAAGGTGCTGCTCTTTTTCGACATCGGCGGATCGATGGATGACCACATTCGGGTGTGCGAGGAACTGTTTTCGGCAGCGAGATCCGAATTCAAGGTGATGGAGCATTTCTACTTCCACAACTGCCTTTACGAATATGTGTGGAAGGAAAACCGCCGCCGTCATACCGAACGCATCGACACGATGGATGTGCTCCACAAATACCCTGCCGACTACAAGATCATCTTCGTGGGTGATGCGTCGATGAGCCCTTACGAAATAGCCTATGCAGGCGGATCGGTGGAGCACTGGAACGAAGAAGCAGGGACCGTCTGGATGCAGCGTGTCACGGGGCTTTACAGGAGCGCAGTCTGGCTCAATCCCGTGCGCGAGGAACACTGGCATTACACGCATTCCATCAAGATGCTGAACGAACTGATGGAAGGCCGCATGTTCCCAATGACGGTCGAGGGTCTGACTGAGGCGATGAAGGAACTGGCGCGATGACGGCTTTTGGAAGGTGCGCGAAATGAGCAGCGAAAGCGCCGGCGGCAAATCGCCGGAAACCGCGAAGATCGATCCGGACAGCCATGCCACGACGACGGGCATGACCGGGCACGGTTATTACGATGCCAACTCGCGGACCCAGTGGAACGCCATTGAAGCGGTTTTGCCAATTCTCGACAGCGCGGCGGCGCAATTTCCGCTTCAGGACGAAGGCGTTATAACGTTTGCCGACTACGGCTGTTCGGAAGGCCGCAATTCGGTGGCCGTCATGGAAAGAGCACTCCGGACGGCCCTCCCCCGAACGGAACTGCCGGTGCAAACGGTCCATTCCGACCTGCCGACAAATGACTTTGGCACCCTGTTTTTGAACCTGCGCCCGCATGGTCAGTCGGTTTTCGGCAGCGATCGGGTGTTTTCGTCGGCCGTCGGCGGGTCCATGTATGACCAGTTGCGGCCGGACCGAAGTGTCCATTTGGCGACAACCTTCAACGCCATAGGGTTCTTGTCCAGGCGTCCGGTGGCGACACTGCCGGGGTATATCCTCCCGAACGGGCCGAGCGCAGTACGGGGCAACGGCTTTGTCACGGAGGACGAAAAAGCCGCCTTCAGCGCACAGGCCAGGCGTGACGTCGAGGATTTCCTGGAGGTACGGGCACGTGAACTCGTGCCGGGTGGCCAGCTTTTGGTTCAGGTTTTCGGCGCGACCGCAGACGCGCGGACCAGCGACGGGCTCTATGACCTCTTGAACGATGCCGTTCTTGAATTTGTCCAGACCGGGGAAATTGATCGGGAAACCTATGCCCGCTACTACCAGCCGGTCTATATGCGGCGGCTGGAGGAACTGACCGGACCCGTTCTTGAGACGGGATGCAAATCAGCCGGGCTTTTCGACCTCAACCAGGCCCGGGATTACGAAATCACCGTTCCCTTCGTCGAGCAATACAGGAAAGACGGCGATCTCGACGCCTACGTGGCCGCCTATGTGCACTTTTTCCGGGCGTTCACCGAGGCGGTACTGACGAACGCCCTGCCCGACACTCCCGAAAGAAACGGACTGGTTGAGCGGATTTATGCCCGGGCGGAGGCGATCCTGAAAGAAGCGCCCGATCTTTACCCGTTCCGCTACCTTGCGGTCGCAATGCTTCTGACACGCCGGCCTTGAGACCGGGAAACGGTCAACTGCGCAGGACCATGACGGAACAGGGTGCGTGCCGGACGATGTGAGCGGCATTGGACCCGATGAAATAGGTGCTGAGGCCCGGTTTGTGCGAACTCATGAGAACGAGATCGCAGCCGGCTTGCTCCGCTTCATCAATCACCTCGTGATAGACGCTGCCCATGCGCACGACACTGTCGACGGTTCCGTCCGGCAAATTGAGGTCCGCACCGATCTTGTCCAGGATGACGGCAGTCTCACTTGTCGCCCGCTTCTGCCAGCCTTCAGGCAACTGACTGGCAACAAAACTCTGAACCTCCGGGCAGACGGCCATGAGGAGGATTTTGGACCCGTAGTCGCGTGCCAGTTGGCCCGCCTTCGAAAGTGCGTCTTTTGCAAAGCCCGGCTCTGCAGGATCGACGGGAACGAGGATTTTCTCAAACATGGCGTTTCTCCAAGACTGTTTTGAAGAGAGTCTCGGGTCATCCGGGCCGCAACGCCATGAGGCAGATCAATCGGTCTCAACGCTTGCAAAATATCGGCCCGGCGTCACGCCGAACGCCTTCTTGAACGTTGCCACGAAGGCGCTTGGCCCTTCATAGCCAAGCTTGTGCGAAACGTCGGAGACCGTGCGACCGGAGGCCAGAAGCTCCAGCGCCCGGAACAGCTTCACCTGCCGGCACCATGTCCTAAAACTCAGGCCGGTTTCGGCCTTCATGCGCCTTTCGAAAGAGCGCACTGAAACCGTACAGCGGCGCGCTGCCTCTTCAAGCGAAGGAATGTGCGCGGGACATCTGACAATGGCCTCACAAAGCGTTCTCAGCCTGCTGTCCTGCGGCATCGGCAGCTGCAGTGGGGCAGCCGGCAGCATCTTGAGCTGGTCCAGAACGACCGCCGCAATGCGTGCCGCCGGACCTTCTTCCGTTTCCGCTCGCGGATATGACATGAACTCCAGGATCAGCGCCCGCAACAGGTTGGTGACCTGGATGACCTGCGGGGTTTGCGGAAGATCGTGCGTGTGCTCCATCTGGACATAGACGTACCTGAGATCGGTGTCGGTCAGATAGCGCGTCTGGTGCGCGACCCTCGGCGGCAGCCAGACAGCTCTTTCGGGAGGGGCGAAAAACGTCCCGTGCTCGGTGTCGATCGCAAGCGATCCCTTCACCACGTGGAAAAGCTGGGCGGCATCGTGGGCGTGCCACTCGTTCAGGGCGCCGCGCGGCTGCGCCTTTGCATATCCGATGAGAGGCGCAGCGACTTCGTGTGTCGGAAACTCGGACAACTCGGGATGAATGGACATGTGTCAGCCTCTGGGAAAGGCGGTCGATATCGGACCGGACAGGCAAATTCTGGCAACTCGGAGATATATCATGACAAAACAGCGCTAACACGCAAGTCCAAATCGGGAATAGAAGCTATCTGCACGGCGCTGTCGAGAAACGTCCTGATTTTATGGAATCCGAATGAGCTACTTTACCCAAAGCGCACATACGAACGAAGTAACCGGCTGGCGGTCACCGGCGGTCCTCTTGATGATCATGGCCGGTGCCATGCAGCTGTCTTTTGCTGCATGGTGGAATCTCATGAACAACTTCGCTGTTCAGGAACTTGATTTCTCTGGCCGCGAGATCGGCATCCAGCAGTCGATCCGTGAGATTCCCGGTTTTCTAAGCTTTCTGGCGGTTTACCTGCTGCTCGTCATGCGCGAGCAGACCCTTGCCTATGTTTCGCTTCTGCTCCTTGGCGTCGGCGTGGCGGTGACCGGGTACTTTCCGACGGCGTTGGGCTTTTACGTGACCACCCTGATCATGTCGATCGGGTTTCACTACTACGAGACCATGGCCCAGTCGCTGTCGCTTCAGTGGCTGCCGAAGGCAACGGCGGCAGCCAGCATGGGCAAGATCATTGCAGTCGGCGCATTCGCCCAGTTGATCGCCTACGGTCTTATCTTCGTCGCCTGGAAGACGTTCGACCTCTCCTTCACGTTTGTCTTCGCGATCGCCGGTGGCCTGACACTGGTCGTCCTGGCCTTCCTGATGATGGCCTACCCCCATTTCAAGGAAAGCGTGCCGCAGCACAAGAAGCTGATCCTGCGCAAGCGCTACTGGCTCTACTACGCTCTCACATTCATGGGTGGAGCACGGCGCCAGATTTTCATGGTCTTCGCCGGGTTTCTCATGGTCGAACGCTTCGGATATGACGTTCATGAAATCGCGGGGCTGTTCCTGATCAACGGCGTTTTCAGCATGATCCTGGCGCCGAAGATCGGCCACTTGATCGTGCGGTTCGGTGAACGCAAGGCCCTGATCCTGGAGTATATCGGCCTGATCGGCGTATTCGTGGCCTATGCGTTCGTCTCCAGTCCCTGGATTGCAGCCAGCCTCTACGTGATCGATCATGCCTTCTTCGCGGTGGCAATCGCCATGAAAACCTACTTTCAGAAAATCGCCGATCCGAAGGACATCGCACCGACCGCGGGTGTCGCCTTCACGATCAATCATATTGCAGCCGTTTTCATTCCGGTGCTGTTCGGCTTCGTCTGGCTTATCTCGCCGGCAGCCGTCTTCCTGGCGGGAGCAGCCATGGCTGCCGTCAGCCTCGTGCTCGCCTCTCTCATACCGAGCAACCCCGAGGATGGCCGGGAGGTCGATTTCTGGTTTCGCAAACCGGCACCGCAGGCAGCCGAGTAACCATCGTGAAAACAAAAAAGCCCGCCGGTTTCCGGCGGGCTTTTCGATTCTGTCAGTGTTGCCGCGTTATGCCTGGCGCTCCGGCACATGTACGATGAGGCCATCCAGATCCGAAGTCACCTTGATCTGGCAGGACAGGCGCGACGTCGGCTTCACGTCATAGGCAAAGTCGAGCATGTCCTCTTCCATCGGTTCGGCGGATCCGGTCTTGCCGGTCCAGGCGTCATCGACATAGACATGACATGTGGCGCAGGCACAGGCACCGCCGCATTCGGCTTCGATGCCCTGGACCATGTTCTTGATGGCGTTCTCCATCACCGTCGTGCCTTCGGCGGCATCGATCTCGGTCTGGTTTCCATCGGCGGTGATAAAAGTGATTTTCGGCATCAGTCGCGTCCAAGCCTCGAATTGCGGGTTTCAGCTGAACCGAAATAAAGCTTCCACCGCAAAGGTCAAGGACGATGACGTATTCCGCTCGCAAACGAGCTGAAAACCGGCATCGGATCAGCCTGCCAGAAGATCCCTGATATATGTATTGGCTTCGTCAACCGCTGCGATAAGGCCTTCGGTCGCCGGGTCCGGGGTCTGTTTCATGCGGCCTTCGAGATTCTCGCACACATCCGCGACACGGCCCGCACCGATCGCACGCGCAGATCCCTTCAGCGTGTGCACCAGATCCAGCCGCACACTGGTGTCGGTCTCTTTCGCGAGACGTTCAAGGGTTGATGACGACTGGGATCTGAAGAGATGAAGGACCTGAACTTCAAGATCCCGGTTTCCCAGGGTGTTGGTCGCCAGTTGCACCAGATCGATCGGCGCTTCCGGACCACAACGGCCGCTGACGCGGGCCATCGAAGAAGGGGCCATGTCGGGCTCCAAATTACTATACTCGTGCCACACGACACCTCGCCGGCGGCTTGGACTGCACAAAAGTGTGCGCTCAACACCCAAACACCCGGTTAAATACCGCCCGCAAACACCCGACTCGGCCGAATGTCCCCAAAAAACTGAAAGTTTGGTTAACGGCGCAAAATCCGCGATTAAAGCCGTGTGGAAAAAAATCGTTGCCTTTCCGCCGTTTGTTAAATCCGCATTGCCCTGGTGAGCTGGATCAGCCGTTAACTTTTTTTGCGAATTCGACTTGAATTGAGAAGTTCAAATGCGGCAGGGGTCAGCCGGCAAACAAGCCAGTCGGGCTTGATTGGGTTGGAAAACCAAGGCTCTGCCCATCCTGCATCGATACACGCTCTGATCGTTCGCGCCGGGATTCCGCGTCCGTTTTCATCGAACAGGGGCAACTTGCCACCTGGTTGCTCGAGCCCTTTTTGCAGCCAGCGCTTTTGAACGGCGGTCAGATTTCCGAGCCTGAGTGCAGTTGGAGAAGTCCCTGACCCCCCCTCTTCCGGCACACTGTCTTTCTTCGATTTCGGCATCGAAACCGCCCCCTAAGTGATTCACGCAATTACAGTTTCTTGTTCGATCGGAGAGATTGTGCCATTACAGTTGGTGATGCGGCAAGATGGGGAGCAGACCGTCTGGCGAAATAAAGGCGGTTGGTCAGCGGCGGCCCTCCTTAGAACAAGCAGCTTCGCTTTGTCGTGTGTCCAATGGCAGACGCGGAGCGACGCATCAGATAGACTTGGGAACAGTTGCAATAAGCAACTGGCGAGTATTCCCGGCATGTAATGAGTACGGACGTGAGGCGACCATAAATGGCAAATCCGACAAAGGCCAAGGATCCTGCGGAAGCGGCCCTGTCAGCAGTTGAAGAAGCCCTGAAGCTCGATTTTGGCGGCCCGGACGCGACATTCAATTTTGATGACGCGGCCCCGGAAGCAAGTGCGGCAGCGGAAACGGATCCCGAAAAACAGCCCAAACCGCCCGCTTCGACCGAGCCCGCGCGCGAAGAGCAGCGCGCGCCGCGGCGGCGCGGCCGAGGCGGACGTCCGCCGGCTGCCAATGATGATCGCCGCAGTATCGGCAACCTGATCTACGCCCTGCAGCGCCGGCCCTCTTCCGCACCATTCTGGGGTGCATTGGCATTGAGCGCGGTCTGGGCGGCGCTTGGCGGCAGCCTCTTCTTCTCCACGTTTTCCGATCAGGTCGCGACACTCGACACGCAGGCCCTGTTGTCCTCGCCTGACATTATCCTCGCCGCTGTTGGAATTCTCGTCCCGATCATCTTCTTCTTCGTCATGGCCATGATGATCTGGCGCGCGCAGGAAATGCGCATCGTCGCGCGTGGCATGACCGAAGTCGCCCTGCGCCTCGCCGAACCGGAAGACATGGCTAAGGAGTCCATTCTGAGCGTCGGTCAGGCGATCCGGCGTGAAGTCGCTGCGATGGGTGACGGCATCGAGCGTGCCATTGCACGCGCGAGTGAGCTCGAAGTGCTTGTGCACAATGAAGTTTCATCGCTTGAACGTTCCTATAACGATAACGAACTCAAGATCCGCGCACTGATTGAGGAACTTGTCAGTCAGCGCGAGTCGATCGTCATTAACGCCGAGCGCGTGCGCGAAACGATTGCCGGTGCCCATGAGAAATTCTCCTCTCAACTCTCCGGCACGTCCAATAACCTCGGCGAAACCGTCGATCAGGCATCGCAGCGCATGATCGACGCGGTCAACAGCCGCGTCGAAGAACTGACCTCAACCGTAGACAGCCGGATCGAGTCCCTGGGAGCAACCCTCAACGCATCTGGCAACGAACTGGTCGACAACCTCACGGTGCGAGCCGAGGATTACGTTTCGCGCCTCTCCCTGACCGGCCACGAGCTTGTCGACAACCTGTCGGAAACCGGCGCCACCATGTGGGAAACCCTGTCCGCGCGCGGCAATCAGGTGAACGAACGTTTTGCGGAAACGGCGAATACGTTCGTAGAAACGCTGACAGAACGGGGAACGGAAATCAACGAAACCCTGGCATCCTCCAGTACGTCGGTTGTCGCAACCCTCAGCAACAAGGCGGACGAATTCCGCGCAACGCTGGAAAACACCGGGATCACGGTTGGCGATGTCATCACGCAGCGCGGTGAGGAAATCAATGCCAACCTGTCGCTCACGTCTGGCCGCCTGATCGACACGATCACGTCCAGAACCGAAGAGCTTGTGACGACAGTCGATACACGTGTGACCAACCTGGACGAGTCTCTCGCGGAAACGGGATCGCGCGTTGTCGAGAGCATCTCGGAACGCGGTCAGGCAGTCACTGATACGATATCGATCCGCGGCGCGGAAATCGTTGAGACTCTCTCGGGCCGCTCGACAGAAGTTGCTGAAATCCTTCGCGGAACCGGCGAGAGCATTGTGGTTGACCTGTCCCTTCGTGGTGGCGAAATCGCCGCGAAGCTGGACGAGACCGCAGGCTCCCTCACCCAGACCATATCTGTCCGCGGCGGCGAGCTCGCCGACAAGCTGGACAGCATCTCGAAGCGTATCTACACGGCAATTTCCATCAACGGAACCGAGCTGGACGAACGGCTCACGGCCCGCAGCAACGAAATGGCGACGATGCTGGAACAGCAGACCGTCGGTTTCAGGGACACGCTGCAAAGTGTTTCCAGCCAGTTCGCTGCCGGCCTGGGAGAACAGACCGGTACTCTCACCCAGACGCTTGCCGAAACCGGGACGCAACTTGCCGAACTTATCGGAACCCGCGGCGACCGCGTGGCAAACGATATCAACCAGGTCACTGGCCAGATTGCCGAAACGCTGGAATTGCGCGGCGGTGCCCTGAACGAAGGCCTGTCTGCACGTCTGTCCGAACTCGAAGAGATCGTTGGCGAACGCGGTGGCCAGCTGATCGAAGCCTTCGGTACGAAAACCCTGCTTCTCTCCGAAGCGATGGATTCCCGTCTGTCCACGCTTGACGCAACCTTCGCATCGCGCATCGACACAATGGATGCCTCGCTCGGCAACCGGATCTCGGCGATTGACTCCGCGATCGGCAGCCACGCTGCAACACTCGATGCCGCCGTAGGCGGTCACGCTGCGACGCTGGAAGCATCGCTGAGCAATCATGCGGCCGCGATCGATACATCGCTGACCGATCGTCTCGCAGCCGTCGAAGCCGTGCTCAGCGAACGCACCACGAGGCTCGACACCTCCCTTGGCAACCATACGGCGTCGATTGAAGCCACGCTGGGGAACCGGCTTGCCGCGTTCGACACCACCCTCACCGAGCGCGCCGCCGCAATCGATGCTTCGATCGGCGAACGCGGCACGGCACTTGATGCGTCTCTCGGCGAGCGGATCGCCTCCCTGGACTCCGCGCTTGGCAATCGCATCGCCACAATGGATAGCTCGCTCGAGCAGCGCTACAACGCAATTGATGCGACCCTCACCAACCGCATCGGCTCCATGGACTCGTCGCTCGAAGAGAAGTTCTCGTCGATGGACAACGCGCTCGAGCAGAAGTTCACCAACATGGATGCGACGCTTACCCATCGCATCAGCACCATGGATGCGTCGCTTGAGCAGCGCTACAACGCGATTGACGCGACACTTGCCAACCGCATCGGCACCATGGACACATCGCTTGAACACAGGTTCACGTCGATGGATGCAACGCTCACCGACCGCATCAGCACCCTCGATGCGTCTCTCGAGCAGCGGTTTTCTTCCATCGATATGTCCCTGGGAGAAAAGATCTCCTTCATGGACACCACTTTGGAGAGCCGCTTCAACACGATGGACGCCTCGCTCGGCGCACGCGTCACCACCATGGACGCGGCCCTTGAAAACCGCCTCTCCTCCATGGACCGGTCGATCAGCGAACGTATCACGACGATGGACTCGTCTCTCGGCAACCACATCAGCACGCTTGATCTGACCCTGGACCAGCGGACAGCCTCCTTCGAGGCAACACTCGAAGCGCGCACCCAGATCCTTTCGGACGCGATCGAGAACCGCACCAACGGTATCAGCGACGCGCTGGAAGAAAAAACCCGGAACATCACGGATGTCCTTGCGGACCGCTCTGATGCCATCACGCTGCAACTCGGCCAGCGTATTGAAACAGCGGGCAACACCCTCGCGGAACGCGCAACGGAAATTGGCGACACGCTGTCTGAGCGCGTCGACGGCGCGGCAGCCTCCATGGCAGAGAAGGCCGAGCTTCTGTCCGCCTCCATGACCAGCGGCACCGACCGCATCGATGAAACCCTCGATGCGCGCGCACGCCAGATCTCCGAAACGCTCATTTCGAGAACGAAGGAAATCGCCAAGGCCTTTGTCGAAGGTCAGGACGAAATGACCAATGCACTCGACAACCGTCTGTCGGAAGCCGGTGATGTGCTCGGAAAACAGAGCGAACAACTCACCGAGTCCCTGTCGGAGCGCATTGCCGAAATCAACGTCTCGCTCGGCGCGAAAGTGTTCGAGGTTGCCGAAACGCTCGACAGCCGCGCAACACAGCTGGAAACACTTCTCAATGAGCGCCTGGAGAGCATCTCCGGAACGCTCACCGGAGAAAGCGAGCGCGCACGCGATATTCTGACGACGGTCATTTCCGAAGCAGGTGCAACGCTGTCGACGGAAAGCACCCGTCTTCGCGACACCGTGCAGGAGGCGGTCACCGCAGCCGCGGCGTCGCTCTCCGACGAGCGCACCAAGACAGTAGAAGTCGTCGACACTGCCCTTACCCAGGCAACCGAGAAGCTGGCCGGCGAAAGCGATCGCATGCGTCAGATCGTTCTCGGCTCCGTGGGCGAAGCCCGTGGAGTGCTGGTTGGCGAAAGCCAGAAGGCCGCAGATGTGGTCAGCAACGCCATGCATCAGGCGACCGGGGCCATGTCCGGTGAAAGCACCAAGATCCGCGAGCTGGTCCTGTCCGCGGTGGCCGATGCGGCACGCGCCATGGCCGCCGAAAGCGAAAAGGCAAGAACGCTCTATGCAGGAACACTTGCCGAGTTCACCGGATCGCTCTCAGGTGAAAGCGAGAAAATCCGCGGAGATCTTGCCAAGGTCATTGCGGAAATCTCAGGGAACCTGTCAGCTGAAAGCGAGCAGGCGCGGGCGACACTCACCAAGACGCTGGAAGATATCCGCGGCCAGATGTCGAGCGAAGCCGGCATGGTCCGGGCCCGCGTCAACAGCGCGGTTTCGGAAGCAGCCGAGCTGCTCGTCGGACGCGGCAACGATGTTGCCAACGAGCTGATGGAAAAAGCAACGTCGCTCAACGAGGCCTTCGGTGAGCGCAGCGGGGAACTCGCCCGTATCGTGGGCACCGACGGCAACGACCTCATCAATGCGATCGAGGCCCGCGCCAACGACCTGACCGGGCGTCTTTCGGAAGTCCACGGTGCAATTCTCGACGCCATCACGGTCAAGGGCCGCGACGTTGCTGAAACGTTCGCCCATACCGGCCTTGATGCGACTCGTAATCTGGTCGAAGCGGGAGACCGGATCATTGCAAGCATCAACGACCGCAGTGAACGGGCCTCCGCACTTCTGAGCGACACGAAGCAGCGACTGGAAGCGGACGTTACGGAAATCCTCAACAAGGTCGAGGAATCCAACACCAACCTTCAGGGCATCGTCACGACGGCGGGTGAAAACCTCACAGAGGTCGAGGGCAATCTCGCCCGCAGGGCCGGAGAATTCCGGTCTGCGGTCGACCGGGCGGTCCAGGAGACCAACCAGACCACGTCGCTCATCAACGAGCAGGTGTCCAACCTTCGCGATGTTACGCAGACAACGCTTGCGGACGTCCAGAACCTGACACATCGCTTCGGCGACCAGTCGGAAGAACTGACACGTGCTGCGCGTCACCTGGAAGACACCAACAAGTCCGTCGAGGGCAAGGTCTCCGAACGCCGCACGGCGATCGAGGAAGTTGCCGATACGCTCCTTGCGAAGACGGAAGCGGTCGATACGCTGATGCGGTCCTTCTCGCAGAATCTGTCCGACACGCTCGAGTCGGCCGACGACAAGGCGCGCGAAGCAGCGAGCATGCTCGGAGCCGCCGCGGAGGCCGCGTCCAAGCAGGTTGCGGAACAGTTCGAATCGATGCGTCTGACTGCAGGCATGGAAGGCCAGAAGGCCCGCGATGCCATTCGTTCGGCACAGGATGACATCATTTCGGAAATGACCAAGACGGTCAGCGATGCCTCGGACCGCTTCAACGATGCAGCGGGCCGTATGCGCGATGTCGCCCGGGATGTACACCGCGAGCTGGAAGCGACACGCAACGAGCTGAAACAGGGCGTTCTCAACCTGCCGGATGAAGCAGAGGAATCCTCTGCGGCTCTGCGAAAGGTCGTGAACGAGCAGATCCGGGCACTGACGGAGCTGTCGGAGATTGTGGCCAAGCAGTCCAACACTCTCGACATTTCACGTCCGCAGGCCCAGGCCGCTGCGGCAAGTGCCCCGGCACCGCAGCCCGCAGCCCCCTCTCCTCAAAACTACGCGCCGGAACCCCTGGCGCCCCAGCGCCAAGCACCGGCTGCAGATCCGCGTCCTGCACAGCAGCGTCCCGCTGAAATGCGGCCTCAGCAACCGGCACCGCAGCAAGGCGGAAACCCTGCCGGCAAGGGCTGGGTTGCCGATCTGTTGCGCAGAGCGTCGCGTGACGAGGATGCAAGTGCCGACACGAGCATGGCGCGGACACCCCTGCAGACCGTGGAAAGTCTCAATTCGCTTTCAGTCGACATCGCCCGTGCGATCGACCACGAGACTTTCATCGATCTGTGGAACCGCTACCGGGGCGGCGAACGGAACGTCTTCACCCGGCGGCTCTACACGCTTCAGGGTCAGCAGACTTTTGACGAAATCCGTCAAAAATATGCACGCGATCCGGAGTTCCGCACCGCCGTTGAAAGATACGTGTCCGACTTTGAACAGCTGCTTGCCCAGGTCTCACGCAATGACCGCGACAACATGCTGGGTCAGACCTATCTCACCTCGGATACCGGCAAGGTCTATACGATGCTGGCGCATGCAAGTGGCCGTCTCGAATAGGACTTGACGCGCTAGGTGATGGACCCACAAATGAGGCCGGAATGGTTTGAGGCGGCTTGCTTCTCGTCAAGGCGCGGAAGCGCAGGAAATGTCCCTCATTTTCAAGCCTTTCGCAACGCCGAGGAGGAGCAAGCCGGTCAAATCCGAAGGACATGGAAATGACTTCACCCCGTGGCGTCAGCGTGCTTGACCGGGCAAAAAGCCCGCTCCGCACACCCTTCCTAACGGGATTTCGCCATTTCGCATGCCATTTCAGTATCATTTATGGGTCCATCACCTAGACATGAGAAAGGCGGCCACGGGCCGCCTTTTTTGCTTCAACCGGCGGTACGGGATCCGCAACAGCTGTTACTCATCCGCGACCTCCCCGTTGTCCGACAGATTGTCCCGGATACGCTGCGCGATCGCCAGAAACCCGTATATGTCATCCTCGCTCAGTCCGCTCAGCATTCTGCTTTCGACCGCAAGCAGTTTGGGTCCGAGATCTTCGTAAACGGCCCGGCCTTCCGCGCTGAGCTGCAACAGAAAACTTCTTCCGTCTTCCGAATGAGTTGAACGCTTCAGATATCCGCGTTCCTCCATGCGCTTGACGGCGCGGCTGACGACGACCTTGTCCATGCTGGAGCGCGACACGATCTCGGTCGCCTGCAGGCCCGTCCCCGCCGCGCCCAGGATCGCCATCGTGCGCCACTCGGCCGGCATCATTCCGTAATCGCGCTGGTAGACGGCGGACAGGGCATTCGTGACGTCGCTGTAGAACACTCTCACCTGGTAGGGAAAGAAGGTCTGCAGTTCGAATGTGGGGCCACTCTCGCTCTCCTTCTTTTCCCTGCGTTTGTTGGCGTTGGCGTTTTCGGGTCTGGTCATGATGTCTCGGCCGCAAATTTCAGATGGACCCATTTTAGGATTGACTTAGTTTCATATGCAACTATTTTCGAGCATCAAATGCTGAGCGTGCCCGGTCGGGGAGTGACCGGGTCTCAGCAGGCGAGTGGGAGGAAAAACCATGAAATTCATCAAGTGTCTTTCGATTCTGGCCGGTTTCACGGCAACCGCATTGTCGGGCGCTGTTTCAAGCGCCGCTGCCGACGAACTGGTTCTCTCGTCCTGGCTGCCACCGAAACACCCGATCGTAACGGGTGTCATGGAGCCCTGGGCTGCGCAAGTCGCGGAGGCGACGGACGGCCGTGTAACGGTGCGCATCCTGCCGAAACCGCTCGGGCCGCCGCCCGCGCACTACGACCTGGCGGCAGACGGTGTTGCCGATATCACCTACGGCCTGCATTCCTTCACCCGGGACGACCGTTTCCTGCGCTCGCGGATCGGTCAGTTTTCCTTCATCGCCGATACGGCGACCGACGGATCCAAGGCCTATTGGGATGTCTATGGCGGACAGCTCGATGCTCAGGCAGAGCATCAGGGCACCAAGCTGCTCGGGCTATGGATCCATGGTCCCGGAATGTTTCACAACAACCAACGCAAGATCGAAACTCCGGAGGATTTCTCGGGCCTGAAGATCCGCACACCGGGCGGCTATATTGCTGATTTGTCTCAGGATCTCGGAATCACCACCCAGTTCATGGGGCCGGGCGAAGTCTACGAAAAGCTCTCCCGGGGCGTGATCGACGGCGTGACCTTCCCGATCGAGGCCCTGCAGGCCTTCAAGCTGACGGATTACATCACATCATCAATGAGCGTCCCCGGCGGCATCTACAACACCTCCTGGTTCATGGTGATGAACGAGGACATCTGGGACGGGCTTTCCGACGAGGACAAGGCAGCCATTGAGCAGGTTTCGGGAGCCGCACTTGCAGAACTTGCGGGCACTGTCTGGGACAGCGCTGATGCGCGCGGCAACGCGTTCATCGCCGACAAGTCCGTCGAAGTCTATGAAGCACCCGCGCCTGTCCTGGGCAAGATCCGGGAGCTCGCTGCCTCGCACGAAGCCGCTTGGGCAGATGCGGTCAAGGAAACCGGCTTTGATGGCGCAGCTGCCCTGGCTGAGTTCCGCACACAGACCGGTATCAGCAACTGATGACACCGTCTGAACCCGACAAACATGCACCACGCCGGGCCCTTGGTCTCCGGCGTGGCGCGACCTTCCTGCTGGGTCTTGCCTGCCTCCTTGTTCTGGCAGCCATGATCGGGCTCACCTGCGTGGACGTTGTCTCTCGCTACCTCTTCAACAGCCCGGTCAACGGCGCGTATGAGCTGACACAGTTGCTACTGGCTTCACTGATCTTTCTTGCGCTACCCCTCACGACTGCAGCCGGCGAACATATCGAGGTGGAGCTCCTCGATGGGCTCAAAAGCCGTGTTTTCAGGTATCTGGGCGCGATCTGTGCGGGCGTGGCGACAATCGCCGTCTTCCTGATCATCGCCGTGGAATTGTTCGAACACGCAGAAAAACTGCAGCGACGCGGCCAGGTGACCGATTCCCTGGAAATCCCGCTCTACCTGATCGGTTGGCTGGGCACCGCCTCCTTCGCGGTTTCCGCCGTTGTCGCCGTTTTCTGGACAGTCAGCCGTTTGCGCGAGAAGGCCTGATACGTGATTGAAGCACTGATTGGATTCGTTGCCCTTTTCGGCCTCGTTCTGCTGCGCGTGCCGATTGCCGTTGCGATGGTGATCATCGGCACGGTGGGATTTGCCGCCCTGCGAAACTGGAATGCAGCGCTGAACCTGCTTGGCAATGCCGCATTCGACACGGGTCTCTCCTACACGCTCTCCGTGATCCCGCTGTTCATTCTGATGGGCAACCTTTTGACGATCTCGGGCGTCAGCCAGTCACTGTTCAGCACCGCGCACAGCCTGCTGCACCGCATGCGCGGAGGCCTCGCCATGGCCTCGATCGTTGCCTGCGGCGGCTTTTCCGCCGTCTGCGGATCTTCGCTCGCAACAGCGGCCACCATGTCCAAGGTTGCCATGCCGTCAATGCGCAAGGCGGGCTATGCCGACAGCCTGGCGACCGGCTCCATCGCCGCCGGCGGCACACTGGGCATTCTGATCCCGCCAAGCGTCATCCTGATCATCTATGGCCTGCTGACCGAGGCCGACATCGGCAAGCTCTTCATTGCCGGCATCATCCCGGGCTTGCTCGGCGTCGTCTTTTATCTGGCAGCGGTCTACGTCACGGTGCTGGTCAAGCCCGCCCTGGCGCCGTCCGAACATGACGATATCGCTCTGGCGCGCAGGGACGTCTGGGGCGTGCTCGCGGTGCTTGGCCTCTTCGCGGTGATCATGGTGGGTATCTACGGCGGGTTCTTCACGCCGACGGAGGCCGCGGCGATCGGGGCCGCGACCGCCCTGATCATCGCGTTCCTGTCAGGTGGCCTCACATTCGAGAAACTCTTCACGGCAGGGCTCAACTGCGCCCGGACAACGGCGATGATCTTCGCAATCATCATCGGCGCTGAAGTCTTTTCCAACTTTATCAGCTACGCAGGCGTACCGGACGCGCTTCTTGAGTTTGTCCAGTCACTGGACGTCAACGCCTATGTGGTCATGCTTGTTCTGGTGCTGATCTACATCGTGCTCGGTGCGGTGCTGGAAAGCCTGTCGATGATCCTTCTGACCGTGCCCGTGTTCTTTCCGCTGGTCACGTCGCTGGATTTCGGCACCGGGCTTCTGAGCGACCCGGATCTTGTGCTGATATGGTTCGGTATCGTTGTTGTCGTCGTTACCGAAATCAGCCTGATCTCGCCGCCGATCGGCCTCAACGTCTTCGTCCTGCGCTCCGTCTTGACCGACGTCCCGCTTCGCACGATCTTCGCCGGTGTCCTGCCCTTCTGGGCAGCCGACATTCTTCGCCTTGCACTGCTCATCGCGGTGCCTGCGCTGTCTCTGATGCTGCTCTGATGAAAAGCCGGTCAGACGTTGCGAAGCGTCCAGGCGGCCATTTCGGCAAAGACGCGGTCGGCTGACCGGTTCATGGCCTCCACCGCCTTGTCCACGGAGGAACTGCCTGCGGGCGTTTCGGCGCGGAAAACCTTGGTGGCGACCGTGCGCCCGTTCCGGTCGTTGACCACGCGGGCAGAAATCTCGACAACAGCGCGATTGCCGGAGACCTGGAGTTCGAACGCACGGATCTCTGTCTGGAGCTGGTAGTCAATCAACAGGCCGTCGCCTGGAAGACCGACCCCGCGCAGGCGGCCCGTATTCTGAAGTGTTTCCTGGAGCTTGCTCTGGACGACATTGGGCAGCGTGTCTGCCCAGGCCGACTTCGGGTAGTAGCTGTAGATCGGCCCGTCATCGACAACGGCGATATAGCTGGTATCCAGCGCTTTCAGCGCGCGCGGCGGGGCGACCAGAACCTGTACACGGCTGGACCGGCCGCGCAGGCTGTCCACATCCGCCGATGTCAGGCTGTAAAACGCCGAAGGGGCTGCGCTCGCGCAACCGCCAGCGAGCGCGCCAAGGCCCAACACTCCCAGAACCCTCCGTCGGGTCAGTTTGGCCGTTGCCTTTGTCATGCGCCCTTGCCCTTGTTTCTTTTCCCGCTCATCGGCGCCGTCCACCGGTGTATGTTGGAACATCCTCACCGCCGAAGATCACCCGGTTCGGGCTGCGCTCGAAACTCTCCGCCGCACGCTGGATCGACACCAGCGTCCGATTCAGCTGCGCCAGCGCGGCCGTGAAGTCGGACGAGCCCTGCGTTGCGAATTTGGAGAGCCCCCCGGCAATCGAGTCTGCCCTGCTTTCAAACGCCACCGCCACCTTGCGGATTGCCTCTGCCGCTTGTGTCGCTTCCTTGATCAGCCCCTCGCCGTCACCGTCGACCATCGTCGCGACTTTCTCAACCAGGCTCTCGACCCGTACGGAAGTTGCATTCAGCGTCGCCGTCATCTGCTGCGCGTCGGTGATGATCTGGTCCACATCAGGCGTTCGTTTGGACAGGTTCTCGGTCATCTGCTGGACATTGTCCGCCGCCTTCTGCGCAGATTGCAGAATGGACGGGATGCCATTTTCCTGACTGGCAAGCTCGGACGCGGTCGTTTCCACGGAGCCGACGATGTTGGCGACTTTCTCAGGGTCCACCGCCTTCAGCAGGCCATCGGCTGTCTGCAGGGTTTCGGCAAATCTTTCGGCCGCTGCCTGAACGTCGGTGATCAGGGCCGCGATCCGGTCGTCCTGGTCGCGGACGGTGGCCGAAACGGCCTCGAAATTCTGGATCGTCGACTTGGTCGAGGCGATGATCTCGTTGATCTGGCTCTGCTGGTTGTTGAAATTGTCGATCACGCTGGCAACACCATCCACCGCGCTTTCAACCGTTTCGGGATCGACACTTGCAAGCACCTCGTCAACACGCAGGAGCGAAGCGTTTATCCCTGTTGTGAACGAGTTGACCGACTGGACCACCTGTTCGATCTGGAGCGGGTCGATGGCCGCCGCGATCTCGACCCCGCGCGACATGATGGCATCCACTTTCACGACGACATCCCTGCCCCCTTCCAGGATCTCGGTAATGGCGCCTTCGCGCTCCTGAACGACAGCGACGATCTTGTCGATGTTCTGCATGGTCGTCGTCGTCGATGAGATCAGATTGCCGATGTCTTCGCTTTTGGTTTCAAGCACCCCACCCAGCGCCGCCGCGCCGGTCATGACCTTCTCCACATCCTCGGGCTTGACCGCTTGAACGATCTTCTGAACGTTGTCGAGGCCCTCGTTGAGTTTCTTGGTGAAGGTGTCAAGTTCCTTGGCGGCGCTTTGCGCATCGGACATCAGGAGATCGATGTCCTTGCTCGCCTCGCCAAGACTGTTTGAAAACGTCGTCAGATCGTCGACGATGGCCGTCACCTTGTCGGACGGGACGGCGGCGAGCAGGCGCTCACCCTGATCGACGAGTTTTTCCAGCCGGCCGGACAGGCTGGAAAACGCTTCGGACGCCTGTCCGATGCTTGCCATGAAGTCCTTCACGCCGTCCGAATTGGCGGCAAGGGCTGCAGAAAACGTCTCGACATTCTTGATGGTGTCGTTGATCAGCGGTTTGTTTTCAACGAGGACATCCTCGATCGTTTTCATGGTCGTGTCGGCACGTTTCAGCACATCGCGCGCGCCATCGACAATGTCATCGAAAAACGATCTCTCGGCATAAAGGACGGGAACCTTGCCGTCATCCTTGCCGAGAAGCAGGGGTGATGACGACGTACCGCCGGAAAGGTCGACATAGGCAATGCCTGTCAGACCGGTGAAATTCAGGGTCGCCTTGGTGTCTTCGCGGATTGGCGTGGAAGGTTTGATGCCGACCGTGGCAACAACCTTGGTGGGGTCGTCAGGTGCAAAGTCCAGAGACTTCACGTCGCCGACCTTGATGCCGTTGAAAAGAACCTGTCCACCGACCGGAAGGCCCGTCACCGGACCCGGATAGATAATCCTGAGGTCGACGTTCTGGCGGGATTCGGCTGTTGCGGCTTTCCAATAGATAAACCCGAACGCGGCCGCCAAAACGGCAACCATGAAGGAACCGATCAGTATGTAGCTCGCGCGGGTTTCCATTCAGTCCAACCTATACTCGGCGCAACGCCCGTTCACCCCTGAAATATTCCTTAATCCAGGGATCGTCATTTTTCATCATATCTTCAAGCGTTCCGATAGCCAGAACACGTTTATTCCCAAGAACTGCGATGCGATCGCAAATCGAATGCAGGCTATCGAGGTCATGGGTGACCATGTAGACGGTCAAGCCGAGAGTCGAACTCAGGTTTTGAATCAGCGTGTCGAAGGCCGCCGCACCGATCGGGTCCAATCCGGACGTTGGCTCGTCCAGAAACACCAAATCCGGGTCGAGTGCAAGCGCGCGCGCCAGACTTGCCCGTTTGACCATGCCGCCGGAGAGCTCTGACGGCAGTTTGTCGGCCGCATCCTGAGGCAATCCGACGAGCTCCAGCTTCAAGGTGGCAAGCTCATCCATGAGCTGTGGAGACAGCTTCAAGTGCTCACGCATCGGCACCTGTATGTTCTGTTTCACGCTCAGCGAGGAAAACAGGGCACCTTGCTGGAACAACACGCCCCAGCGCCGCTCGATCGTTTTCCGTTCCTTGTCGCTTGCGGTGGAAAGATCGTGGCCGAACACCGAGATCGTCCCGGATCGCTTGGGAGTGAGACCGAGTATTGTCCGCATCAGAACGGACTTGCCCATCCCGGACCCGCCAACGAATCCCAGGACTTCGCCGCGCCGGACATCGAGATCGAGGCTCTGAAGCACGATCTTTGACCCGAAGCCGACCGTCACATCGCGCACGGACAGGACATAGTCCCCGTCATCGGCGGTCGACACCGTCTCGCTTCCGTTCTGTGCAGTCTCTGTGATGGTCATGCTGTCGATCAAATCCCGATTGCGGCAAAAAACACGGCGAAGAAACCATCAACGACAATCACGAGGAAAATCGCCTTGACGACCGACAGCGTGGTGTGACGGCCAAGGGATTCCGAAGAGCCCCCCACTTTCAATCCCTCCACGCAGGCAATCAGGCCGACGATCAGCGCCATGAAGGGTGCCTTCACCAGACCCACGGCAAGCGTTTCGTTCGTGATCGCCACCTGCAGCTGGGTGAGAAACGCGGCGGGCGGAATATCGAGATAGACCCAGGTGACCAGGCCCGAACCGAACAGGGCCGATATGTCCGCGATAAACGTGAGGACGGGCAAGGCGATCATGAGCGCCAGAATGCGTGGCAGAACAAGAACTTCCGTCACGCTCAGGCCGATCACGTGGAGAGCATCCACCTCCTCCTGCATGCGCATCGCCCCGAGTTCGGCGGTAAAGGCGGAGCCGGATCGGCCAGCGACCATGATGGCGGTCAGGATGACGCCGATCTCGCGCAGAATGAGGATGCCTGCCAGGTCGACGACGTAGATGTCGACGCCGAACTGCTTGAGATAAAAGCCGCCCTGCTGGGAAATGATGGCTCCGATCAGAAAGCTCATCAGCGCAACGATGGGCACTGCGCCGATACAGCTTCGGTCGAACTGGACAGCAATCGAAATGCTGCGCAGCCGCCGCGGATTGACCACGACGGTTGTCAGGACAAGTCCGAGCGATCCGAGGATGTGCATCATCGCCAGGCCGTCTTTGTAGGCGTCGACCATCGTGCGGCCCGTCGCCTCGAGGAAACCGACGATGGTGAAACCGCTTCTGTCCGGCTTGTAGCTTGGCGGGTGATGCCGTTCGATCTCGTCGAAGAGCTGCTGGCGGACAGGGGTCACCCCCGTGAGACCGACCTTGCGCCCTTCGAACTCCAGACGGCCGCGCGTACGGTGGATAAGCCACGCTCCGCTCGTGTCGAGATGCTCGATCTTGGAAACGTCGATACAGGTCAGCCGGTCCTTGGCGACGTCAAGTTGCTTCAGTCCGGTTTCCGCGTCGCCGATCGTGCTCACGGTCCAGTCGCCGGAGAGAGCCAGGAACTGGTGCTCGGGACCGTCGGCCTCCAGTTTCATCTCCGGATCAATCTTTTTTTCCAAGAATGCCATTCTGAATGGCTGCCCTCTTGCCGCTCGTTCGATATCCCCCGTATACCTGATGGAGAACTTTAACGTCCAGCAGCCACTTGAAAGCTTTGTCCATGGAAATCGCTCATCCTTATCTTTTGTTCCTCGGGGATGTCCCTGATGCTCTGGCCGCAAAAACCGCCATTGGTATCGTTGATTGGCGGAAAGACTGGTGTCTCGGCCAGGTCAGGCTGCAAGGTTGCGCCGCTGACACCGGCCTTGCGGACATGAATATTGCCGAAGGTGCAAGTGCTGGCGCAAAGACGATGATCATCGGTGCGGTGAATGCGGGTGGCCGTCTGCCCGATCACTGGGTCGCCTCAGTGATAGAAGCGCTTGATTCGGGAATGGATGTCGCTTCCGGTCTCCATGTCCGCCTTGGCGATATTCCGGCGATCCGCGAAGCAGCGGAACGGAACGGCCGTCAACTTCATGATGTCCGCCACAATTCCATGTCATTCGCAACCGGCAAGGGCACGAAAAGGCGCGGAAAACGTATTCTGGCGGTCGGCACCGACTGCTCGGTCGGCAAGAAATACACGGCGCTTGCCATGGACCGTGCCATGAACGAGCGCGGCTACAACAGCACCTTTTGCGCAACCGGCCAGACCGGTGTCTTCATCTCCGGCCGCGGCGTTGCCCTGGACGCGGTTGTCGCCGACTTCATCTCCGGAGCTGCGGAGTGGCTGTCTCCTGAAACGGAAGCAGACCACTGGCAGATCGTCGAGGGCCAGGGCTCACTCTTCCATCCTTCTTTTGCCGGGGTAACCCTTGGTCTTCTGCATGGGTCGCAGCCGGACGGCTTCATCGTCTGCCACGAGCCGACCAGAACCAGGATGCGAGGTGTAGAAACACCGCTTCCCAGCATCCAGCAGGTCATCGACATGACGATCCAGTGCGGCCGGCTTACAAATCCGGACATCCGCTGCATCGGGATCGCGGTCAACACGGCCGCGCTCGACAAGGACGAGGCACTCGCGTTTTTGGCAAAGGTCGGTGAAAAACACGGTCTTCCGGCAACGGATCCCGTGCGTTTCGGCATGGACGCCATCGTCGACAAGGTGTCGGCAGAATTCGGCGCACCATGAATCAACGTGTCAGCATCGAGGCCGAGAGTTTTGAAATCGCTGGCGGTTTCAAGATCTCCCGTGAGACCCGAACGCATGCGAAGGTTGTCGTCGTGACGATCTCCGACGGGCCGGTTTCCGGCCGCGGCGAGTGTGTCCCCTATCCGCGCTACGGCGAGTCTCTGGAAACGGTTCAAACGCAGATCGAGGAGGTGAGCCCGCTGCTGCAGAACGGCCTTTCCCGTGAGGCGCTGTTGGAGGCGATGCCTGCAGGCGCCGCCCGAAATGCCGTCGATTGCGCCCTGTGGGACCTGGAAGCGAAACGCGCCGGCAAAACCGCGTCCGAGCTTGCCGGCCTGGGCAAGCTGCACCCGGTCACGACCGCTTTCACCATCAGCGTCGACACACCGGAGGAGATGGCACGGAAAACGGCTGCTGCGGCCCATCGCCCGCTTCTGAAGGTAAAGCTTGCCGGTCCCGGTGACGATGAACGCATTCGCGCCGTGCGCGGCGCAGCCCCCGGTGCGAAACTGATCGTCGATGCCAACGAAGCCTGGGATGAGAGCTGTTTCGACACAAACATGGCGGCCTGTGCCGAGGTCGGCGTCGAGCTCATCGAGCAGCCCCTGCCCGCCAAGGCCGATGATATGCTGGCCTCTTTTCAATCTCCCATCACGATTTGCGCCGACGAAAGCCTGTCACCAGGCAAGGGACTGGACGGCCTCAGGGGAAAATATGGCGCCGTGAATATCAAGCTCGACAAGGCGGGCGGCCTGACCGAAGCGCTGCGCCTGCTTGACGCAGCGCGCTCTTTGGATTTCACGGTCATGATGGGCTGTATGCTGGGAACGTCGCTTGCAATGGCGCCCGCGATTCTGGTGGGGCAGAACGCGGATTATGTCGATCTCGACGGCCCCTTGCTGCTGACACGGGACCGCTCGCCAGGCCTGCGGTTCGATGAGAGCACGCTGTATCCGCCGGAGCCTGCGCTCTGGGGTTAAGCGCAAGCGTTCAGGCTTCCGCAAGACGAATGTTGCGGCGGATCACCGGCGCAGCAAAGACGAGCGCGAAGCATCCGGCAAGGGCCGCTGCAGCCATCAGGTAGAATGGCATATGCGGATTGATCTGGAAAAGCGCGCCTGAAACCGCAAGTCCGATCGCTGTCTGAATACCGATTGATGCGGTCAAAAGGCCCTGTCCCGTGCCGGACCAGCGCGCAGGCACGACCTTTGACAGAATGGCGACGGCACCGAGATGTGCCGCCCCGAAAGTCAACCCGTGCAGCACTTGCAGGGCGCCCATGAAGAGAACCGATTCCGCAAACGGGAACAGGCCCCAGCGAACGATCGCGGCAACGCCTGCGGCAAGCAGGAAAACGGGCGGATCGAACCGGAGCGAGAGTTTTCCCGCAATGGTGAACAACACGATCTCGGCGACGACACCAACCGCCCAAAGGACGCCAATGGCAAGGTCAGGCACGTCGATTGACCGCCAGTAAAGCGTGCCAAAGCCATAAAAGGCGGCATGCGTCGCCTGGAACAGGCCCAGAAGCGCCAGCACCGGCCAAAACCAGACTTTCTTAAACGGGGTCGTGACCGCTTGGGCGTTTTCGTCGTCGTGGCCAGGATCCTTTTTCTGCCGCGGCAGAGACAGGACAACGAAGCCGGTCGCTAGCGACGCTGCGACGGTCAGCGTAACGATAAGCCACGCCGAACTCTGCGTTGCCAGGGCGCCTCCGGCAAGATTGGCAAGAACGAACCCGACCGAGCCCCAAAGACGCATCCGGGCATAGTCGGCGCCGGTGTTGCGGGCCGTATCAAGCGCATAGGCGTCGCTCAGCGGCAGGATCGGCGCCTTGATCACCATGTAGCCAATCATGGCCGTACCAGCGAGAATCAGACCGCCCGGCAGATAGAAAAGAGAGATGAAACACGCCCCGATGATCGAATAGATCAGAATGGAGAAGCGCCGCTGGTGTGTTCTGTCGGCAATATTGGAAAGCAACGGGCTGGCCGCAATGCGGGCCAGCGTGCCGGTACCCAGAATGAATCCGATCTCCGCAGCGCTTACGCCGCGAAACTCCAGTACCAACGGGAAAAACGGAAGAAAAAGTCCAAAGCCGAAAAAGTGGCAGGCAAACAGGGCCGCAACCCTTGCGCTAACGTTGTTGGACAAATCTGTCATATGACCTTTGAAACGGTCCGGAACCGCGACGGCATAAAGGGATGTTAACGATTTTCACCATACGATCCGGGTGAAGTTGCCTCTGATACGGCAACACACGATCCTTAGGCAAGTTGAGAATCGCGTCCATATGAAAGCGGAAGCAACACAGCAAGAACCGGAGTTTATCGGCGAAGCCGAATATCACACTCTAGAGCAGACCCTGCTGGAATCCGATCGCGGGCGTCGGTTTCTGAAAGAATATCTCAATCGCCACAAGACGCCCGAGACGACGGAAATCCTTGGCGCGATCCAGCGGCTGGAAAAAGTCGTCACACGCGAGCGGACCGTTCCGGATCTCGACAAGATCCGCCTCGACATCGCCGAGATGCACGAGGCGATTGAACGGACCAAGGCCGAAATCGCAAATATCAAGGCCGAGGGAGACGACGACAGCAACCGCTTTGTCGACGCCTCCCACGAACTGGACGCGATTGTCACCCAGACCGAGGGCGCGACCCAGTCTATTCTGGAAGCTGCGGAACAAATCCAGGAACAGGCCTGGGTGCTGCGCGAGAACGGCGCCGACGATGCCGCCTGCGACGAAATCGACGCCAAGGCCACGGAAATCTTCATGGCCTGCTCGTTCCAGGATCTCACAGGTCAGCGGACGAACAAGGTCGTTCAGGTTCTCAGGTACCTGGAAAGCCGCATCAATCTCATGATCGGCATCTGGGGCATCGAAGGGGTCGAAGCGGAAGACACCGCCGGTCCTGTCGATACGCGCCCGGATGCACATCTTTTGAACGGGCCGCAGAGGTCCGGCCGCGGCGTGTGCCAGAACAGCGTCGATGAACTGATGTCGGTCAGCGACGATGTCTTCAACGCTGCCCTTGAAGAAACCGGCCCGGAAACGGGCTCAGAGACGTCAGAAGCCCAGGAAATCTCGGGCACCGCAAGCGAGGCCGACGTCGATGCCATCATGGCCGGCGGGGACGAGCCGATGGATGCCTCCGCAATCGACGACATGTTCGCAGCGGCCCCGGCTGAAGCCGGCGAAGCTGATGCCGCGCCTGAAGCCGAAAGCGAAGAAATCGACCCGAACGCCACCCTTGACGAAGCAGCGATCGAATTGCTCTTCGACAATGAAGTGGATGCGGTTCAGGCTGAGGCTGAGGTTGAGGCTGAGGTTGAGGCCGATATCGAGGCTGAGGTCGAGATCGAGGCTGAAGTGGACGCCGAAACCGGGGCGGACGCCTTGGCCGGGACAGAGCTCGAAGACGAGGCTGATCTCGAGGAAGAGGCGGATGTCGCCTGGGAACTCGAAGACGAAGCCGCATCGGACGATGAAATCACCGACGATCCGCTGCAGCAACTCTCCGAAGCAGAACGCCAGGCTCTTTTCAATTGAGCGGCAAGGAATTCGAAACCTGATTGAAAAACGCGGCCCTGTGCCGCGTTTCTTGTTTTCGCAGCCTTACAAAATTGCAAAGAGAAAACGGTTCTCTCGAAACCGGCGAGAGCCTAACAGGGTCCATCACCTAGCGCGACAAGGCCCGCGAAAGCATGTCGGGATCAATGTTTCCGCCGGTCAGCACCAGACCGACAGTTTTGCCCTGGAGCGGGAGTTTTCCCTTCAGAACCGCTGCGAGCGCAGCCGCACCGCCCGGCTCGACCACCAGCTTCAACTCCGTAAAGGCGAAGGCGACGGCGTCGAGGACCTCTTCGTCCGTGACGGTCAGTCCCTCCGACGCAAGCTGACGCAGAATTGAAAAGCCGATTTCGCCCGGAGTTTCGGAGAGTAGTGCGTCGCATATGGAACCGGACTTGCGCGTGTTCGACAGCAAGGCTCCCGCTTCAAGCGAGCGCTTGTAGTCGTCGAACTCCGCCGGCTCCACCGTGTGAAAACGCGTACCCGGTGACGTTTGCGCGAGCGCGAGCGCAATGCCGCTGGAAAGTCCGCCGCCGCCCGTGCAGGCCAGAACGTCGTCGAGCGTGTACCCCATGTCACGCGCCTGCATCGCCATTTCCAGCCCCACTGTCCCCTGCCCCGCAATCACGGCCGGATCATTGAAGGGATGCACGAACGTGGCACCGGTCTCCGCACACAAGGCGGCCGCGATCTGGTCCCGGTCTTCGTTTTCGCGGTCATAGGTGACGACCTTGGCCCCGAATGCACGCGTGCGCTCAAGCTTGATCCGCGGCGCGTCGTCCGGCATCACGATCGTGGCCTCGACGCCCAGAATGCCCGCGCTTGCGGCAACACCCTGGGCATGATTTCCCGAAGAACAGGCGACAACGCCATTCGCGCGATTCGCCTCGGGTATCAGGTTCAGACAGTTGAAGGCTCCGCGGAACTTGAAGGACCCGCTCCGCTGCAGGCTTTCCGGTTTCACAAGCACGGTCGCACCAGTTTGCGCGTCGAGCGCAGGATGGTGCAGCAGCGGCGTTTTCACCGCGAACCCGGAAATACGGTCTGCGGCCGTCTCCACGTCCTCGAAGGTGACGGCCTTGCCGGAATAGTCCCGAAGCGCGTCATCAGTCGTTGGAACAAGAGTTTCTGTCATCGGTGGCACCTTGTCACAAGTGGAGTTTCCCGATGACTTATCAGGTATTGGGTTTAACTCAATATGCAGAAAGCGCCTTCGGAGCCGGAATGTTTCCCGTTGCGGACCAAACTGCCCTGCCTTTGATGTTCACTCTACCGCCTTGGCCCGGTCCGCAAGGTTGTTGTGGATATCATGTGCTGCGATGCAATTGTCGAGAAACTGCTGGGCGCTGGCAGCCCAGGTGTAGTTCAGGGCGATTTTCCGGCAATGGTCCCTGGGGATGTCCAGGGCGGCTTCCGCCGCCTCCTGCAGGTTTTCCGAAAGAACGCCTGCGCCGGTGTCGCCGATGACGTCGAGAGGTCCCATGACAGGATAGGCGGCAACCGGAACCCCGCAGGCCAGGGCCTCAAGCAGCACGTTGCCGAACGTGTCGGTCAGCGACGGGAAAACAAAAACGTCGCCGGCCGAATAGTGGCGCGCGAGATCCTCACCGAGCTTGGCACCGGTGAAATGGGCATCCGTATATTCGCGCCGAAGCGCCTCCAACTGAGGACCGCCGCCCACGACGACTTTCGAACCGGGAAGCTTCAGATCCAGAAACGCCTTGATGTTCTTTTCGACCGCGACCCGGCCGACATACATGAAGATCGGCCGTGGCAGATCGTCCGGCAAAACGGACCCGTCATACGGTTTGAACAGATCCTCGTCGACGCCGCGTGACCAGCGCATCAGGTTCTTGAAACTGCGCGCGCGAAGATCGTTTTCCAGGGACCTTGTCGCCACCATGCATCCACTGCCCGAATTGTGAAATCTGCGCAACCAGCTGTAGGACCAGGACAAGGGCACCGGCAAGCGCGCTGAGAGATACTCGGGGAACCGGGTATGGTAACTCGTCGTGAACGGCTCACGCGCTTTCCGGGCGACGCTTGCCGCCAGAATTCCTAGCGGCCCTTCCGTCGCGATGTGCAGATGTTCGCAATCGAATTCCCGGATCATCCGCCGGACGATGCCCCCGTGCGTCAGGGAAAGCCGGATTTCCGGATAGGTTGGACAGGGCAAGGTCTTGAAAGCCTGAGGCGTCAGGAACTCGACCCTGACGCCCATTGCGACAAGCGCTTCAGCGGTCCGCTCGAGCGACCTGACCACTCCGTTGATTTGGGGATGCCAGGCATCGGTCACGATCAGAATGGAACTCATGCGGCGACCGGAGTTTCCTTGGACTTCGCCGGTGCCGGCCCCTCCTGGGTTTGATCGACCCATCGGATTACCTCAAACGTCCCATCATGGTGTTCCGCGACCGCCGTGCAACTCTCGACCCAGTCGCCGGTGTTGATGTAGTGGATGCCGTTCATGTCGCGATCTGCCGCGTGGTGGATGTGACCGCAGATCACGCCATCAACGCCTTGCCGGCGCGCCTCGTCGGACAGTGTTTCTTCGAACCTGCCGATGAAGCTGACCGCGTTCTTGACCTTGAGCTTGGCCCATGCAGACAGCGACCAGTAGGTCAGCCCGAGGCTCCTGCGAATGAAGTTGACCCATGTATTGACGCTCAAGGCGGTGACATAGGCCTTGTCGCCGAAAAACGCGAGCCACTTGGCATGGCGGATCACCACATCGAACTGGTCGCCGTGTATCACAAGATAACGTTTTCCATTCGCCGCTTCGTGGACAATGCTGTCGCTGACCTCGACCCCGCCGAAATGCGTTCCCAGGAAGTTGCGCAGAAACTCGTCGTGATTCCCCGGGATGTAGTGAATGCGCGCGCCTTTGCGGCCCTTGCGCAGGATCTTTTGCACGACGTCATTGTGAAGCTGAGGCCAGTACCAGGACCGTTTCAAGCGCCATCCATCGACGATATCGCCGACCAGGTAAATGGTTTCGGCGTCGTGGTCTTTCAGGAAATCCAGAAGGATTTCCGCCTGGCAGCCGCGGGTGCCGAGATGCACGTCAGAAATGAACAACGACCGGTAGTGTCGCGATGCCTTTACGGTAGACATGGCATTTCTCCATATTCCGTTAGCAGCGCTATAGACTCGATTCAGGTTGCACTATTATGACAGCTGCGAAGACTTTCACCGGTGGAACCGGATTCCGATTTTTTCATTCACAGCAATATAGTGCGCCCGCTCCCATATGCTATGGGTTGCAAAAATGGAGGTAGTTCATGGATCTGGGTCTCAGAGGGAAAAAGGCGATCGTATGCGCGTCGAGCCGCGGTCTTGGCAAAGGCTGCGCGGAAGCGCTCGCCGAAGCCGGTTGCGATATGGTTCTGAACGGCCGCACCGAAGCGGTGCTGGAGGAGACGCGAAAGGAAATTCAGGCAAGGTACAACGTGTCGGTTCTCAGTATCGCCGCAGACGTCTCTTCCCCGGAAGGCCAGCGTGCGCTGCTGTCCGCCTGTCCGGATCCGGACATCCTCGTCAACAACAATGGCGGTCCGCCCAGGCGCGATTATACGGAACTTGACCGCGATGCCATGCTGGATGGCGCCGTTCAGAATTTCGTGACGCCGGTCGAACTGATACAGGCCGTTGCGCCGGGCATGAAAGAGCGCGGATTTGGCCGGATCGTCAACATCACCTCCCTGTCCGTAAAGATGCCGATCGAGGGTCTGGACCTGTCCAGCGGCGCAAGGGCCGGCCTGACGGCGTTCCTGGCAGGTGTCTGCCGGCAACTGGCGCCGCACGGCGTAACGATCAACAATCTCCTGCCTGGCAAGATGGACACCGACAGGCTCAGAGGAGGCTTCGAGCGGGCTGCGCAGCAGACCGGCACGAGCGTGGATGACATCAGGTCCCAGCAGGCCGCCGAGATCCCCACGAGACGTTTCGGCAATGCAGAAGAATTCGGACAGGCCTGCGCCTTCCTGTGCTCGCGGCATGCCGGTTACATCACCGGACAGAACCTTCTGATGGATGGCGGCCTTTACCCGGCAGCCTTCTAAGCGGAAGAAAACAAAAAGGCCGGGATCGAATCCCGGCCCTTTCAAGAAGCGTCTTCGTTTGGATCAGAACTTGTAGCGCAGCGATGCGGACAGGATGTTCACATTGCTGTCGACGTCGCCCGCATAGGTCCCGAAAACCGGGTTGTAGTCCTGGTGACTCGGGTCGATGTTGATTTTCGTGTCTTCGGTGAGGATGTGCGTGTACCCGATATCGAAAGACATGTGCTTGTTGAAATTGTAGCTGGCACCCGCTGAAAGCCACCAGCGATTGTTGTCCGGCAAGCGTGTCGAACGGATCTCTTCGTCGATCGGAGACAATTCGTAGCCGACACCCGCGCGGAAAGTCAGCTTCTCATTGAAGTCGTACTCGCCCCCGACTGAGAAGAACCAGCCGTCATCGTAGTTGAAGTGCAAGGTGGTCAGTGCGGCGCCGGTGATCGTGGACGTTGCCACCGGTGACTTCAAACGGCTCCAGTTGGTCCACTCCACCGTGCCGAGCAAGCGCATCTTGTCAGTGAGCTTCTGCTTTGCCGAGATGTTGACCATGTCGGGCATGACCACTCCAAGGTCGATTTCGGCGCGCCTGCCGCCTGCAAAGAGTTGCCCGTTCAGGCTATGGCCGACGCCCGACCGGTATCCGATCCCGATCTCGGTGCCATCGACCGGCTTGATGGTAACACCCGCGGTAACGCCAACACCGAAACCGTCACCATAGATCTCGTTCGATCGGGGAAATCCTGCCCCGGACGTTGCATCCGCCGATTTCAGGCTCACATCCAGGTATTGGATCTGAACACCTACAGCCAGGGCAATCATGTCGTTGACCTGATAGGCAACACTTGGATTGACGTTGATGGAAAAGACCCGAGAAGATCTTGAATAGAATTGCCCGGCCCAGTTTTGTTCAGGCTTGGTGGTTAGGCCGAACGGGGAGTTGATGCCGACGCCGAAAACCCATTTCTCATCGGGCCTGTAGGAGATGTAGGTTGCAGGTACAACCGCATCCAACCCGATATCACCGCTTCCGATTGAGGAAGACCCAAGGAAACCACCGCTCAGCGTACCGTTAATTTCAGAGTTTGGGATAATCACAGACCCGTGCGTTTCGACTGTCCAGCCCATCTGCGCCCCGATGAGCGCTGCCGGGTTCCAGTACATGGCCGAGATCGTTTCACCCGATGTGCCATATCCAGCGAATGAGGTTCCCTGGAAGTATGCGCTTTGCTCGCGGATTGCGAACGCGCCCGCTTGCGCGCCGGTTGCCGCAATCGAGAAGGCTATTGCCGTCGAGGCGAATAGAATCGTGTTTTTATTTGCCCATTTCATGGTGTTTTCTCCCATCCCCCTCCCGCCGGAGGAAATCTGATTTCGGAGAACAGGTTTTTCCAAGATCGGGTGCTGTTGCAAGACAAGAATTTCCCACCGGTGCGGCGCGGTTTTTCATGCTGCAACGCAAAATAATTCATGAAACGCGCACCGATGGCGGGCAAACGAAGCAAAAAGGCGCGCAAAGGACTTCGTTGGCGCGCCTTTGTCACGCATCCGACACACATACGTAAGAATGCCTAAAAAATAAGCAAATAGACATTAACCTTCCTTTAACGTCAATTATTTGGGGATCGTTGCGGCATTGCCACACTTACCCATACGGAAGGTCAATGCATTGTGGATGACTTCATGTGATGTAGCCGCCGGATTCTGCGCTTTGGGAAGCAAGAACCGGTCCCGTAAGTTGCAGAACCGGGTGTGTTTACCACCGCCCGGCGCGCTCAGAATCACGACGTCTGGGCGTATCTGCGAAGTTACGTACAGGTCACGTGCACAAAGGACCGGTACAACTTCGCCTAACCGCGTCAGGATGCGGTATCGCGCGCGGACAAAAAGCGCCGCATTGCGACATCGCTCCAGGGCGCAAGCCGCGCGCGCGCAGCGCTGTGGCTTTCGTAGATGCGTTTGCTGAGCGGGTCTTTTTCAGCAAACTCCACCAGAACGGCAGATGCCGTTTTGCGAAGCGCCGTGAGAACCTCCTCCGGATAAGGCTTAACCTCAACGCCGTCTTCTTCCTGAAGCAGTTTCAGACTGCCTGCGTTCTCCCAGTCGCTTTCCGCCAGAGCGCGCCCGTTCTCGGCCCGGCACGCCTCCAGCACGACGGCTCGCAGATCCTCCGGAAGTCCTTCCAGCGCGACCTGGTTGAACAGAGCTTCTCCGGTTCCGTTGGGTTCATGAAATCCCGGCGAATAGTAGTTTTTCGCAACTTTCTGAAAACCCATGGCGCGGTCGGACCAGGGGCCGAGAAACTCGGTTGCGTCGAGAACACCGGACTGCAGCGCCTGAAACAGTTCCGCCGGGGGCAATCCGACAGGTGTTGCCCCATGGCGGCGCATGACTTCGCCGCCAAGACCCGGCATGCGGATCTTGAGACCGTTCAGATCGTCAAGACCGTTGATCTCCTTCTTGTACCACCCGCCCATCTGCACGCCGGTGTTGCCCGCCATGACCGGCTTCACACCGAAGGGTGCATAAAGCTCGTCCCAGAGCGCTTGACCTCCGCCTCGTTCGATCCAGGTGATGTGTTCATGCGGCAGCAGGCCGAAGGGGATGGCCGTGAAGAACACCGAGGCCGGGATCTTGCCCTGCCAGAAGAACGATGCCGTGTGAGCCATCTGCGCCGTGCCAGACGCGACTGCGTCGAAAACCCCGAGGGCCGGGACAAGTTCACCGGCCGAATAGAGCCGGATGCGCATCCGCCCCTCGGTCATCGTCGCGACCTGGTCTGCGATCCTCTGGGCCGTGACGCCCGGACCGGGCAGGTTTTTCGGCCAGGAAGTCACCATCTTCCATTCGATCGTCGCAGTGCCCTGCGCCAATGCAGGAGCGGCCAGAACCGCACCGCCAGCAGCCGCAGTTGTTCCGAGCAGCGCCCGGCGGCTCAGTTGTCCATCGTTCCCTGTCTTCTTTCCGGACATTTCAAGCGCTCCGCATTTGATAGAAATGATGCACGGGCCCGTAGCCCGATCCGATCTCAAGCTGATCGGCGGCCGCAATAGCGCCGTGCACATAGAGTTTGGCCGCGGCAATGGCCTCTTCCAGCGTCATCTGTTTCGCCAGACCTGCGGCAATGGCCGAGGACAGAGTGCACCCTGTTCCGTGCGTGTTTTCAGTCGCGATACGGACTTCGCGCAGCCACAAAGCATCGCCGCCATGTGTCAGGAAAAGGTCATTGCTGTCCTCGCCCGTCCCGTGACCTCCCTTCAGCAGCACAGACTGCGCGCCCAGGCTCATGAGTCTTTCTGCCTGGGACAGCATGCCCGCTTCGCTGTCCGCGATCGGAGCATCAAGCATACGCGCCGCTTCATGAAGATTGGGCGTGATCACGTTCGCAAGCGGGACAAGTTCGGAGATAAGACTTGCAACCGCGCTCTCTGCCAGCAACGGATCGCCGCTGGCAGCAACCATGACCGGATCCAGAACGATTGGACCCGTTGAATGCGCCTTCAGACCGGCTGCAACCGTCTCAATAATGGCAGAGCTTGCCAGCATGCCGATTTTCGTCGCCTTGACGCCGAGATCCGAATAGACCGCATCCATCTGGGCGCGGACAAACTCCGTCGGCACGTCGTGAATGGCACTGACGCCCAGGGTGTTTTGGGCCGTCAATGCGGTCAGCACGCTGGCGCCGTAGACGCCGTTTGCGGAAAAGGCCTTGAGATCCGCCTGGATTCCGGCACCACCGCCTGAATCGGAACCCGCAATGGTCACTGCGATCGCGGTCATGTACATCTCCTTGTTCCGGATGTCTTCGCAAGACACTCAGGCGCTTTTCAGTCTCAATTCGATATCGCGCGAGGTCATCGTGTAGAGCGCATCGAGAAGTTCGGGTACGAGCGTTCCCGGCCCCCGCGCCTCGCTTGCGGCCATTTCACCGGCAATGTTGAAAACGGACAGTCCGGCAGCAGACGCCAGAGCCGTGTCGCGCTCGACACTCGCAAACGCTGCCAGCACGGCACCACCCGCACACCCCGTCGCGGTCACGCGCGCCAACAGGGGATGTCCGTTGCGCAGGCGGAAGTCTTCCTGCAGGCTTTCAATCCTGTCTTCCTCGCCGGTCACGGCCAGGACCGTCCCGCCTCTGATCAGGCTCTCAACCGCGCCCCTGTCCTGAAAGAGAGCCGCCTGCTCTTGCTCGTTCAGCCGCACGAGGTCGGGTTTCAAGGCAAGCAGGTCCTGCGCGTAGGCGCACCGGATCGCAGACCGGTCGGCGAAAACCGGATCGACGCTGACCGGGCGTCCCGCGTCCCTCGCAGCTTCGATGGCGACAGGAATCGCCCGCCGGCGTGTTTCGTCGAGCGTTCCCAGATTGATCAGCAGCGCATCCGCGCCTGATACAAAACCGGCAACCTCGTCCGGTGCGATGGTCATGGACGGAATCGCGCCGATCGCGAGCAGAACATTTGCGGTGAAAGACTGCGCCACCGAATTCGTGATGGCGTGGACGCGCGGAGCTTTGTCGCGAACCCTTTGAAGCAGGTCAAAGACGGTTTCAGCCGAAAGAGGCTGTGTTGAAGCAGCAACCGTAAGGCTCATGCATCTCCTCCGAAAAAGGACGTTCCAATCGGAGAGATGAAAGAAAGGCGCGCGGCCGGGTGGCCATGGGTCTTATCTCAAATCCCTCCGCCGGTACCAACCGGATCAGGTTCAAGGAGTTGGCGCATGCCTCTCAGCCCGGTCATCCATTGCCGGGCACCCCCATGAGACTTCCGCACTTCTAACAAGCCCGCTTCCCGATTGCAAGCCCTGCTCCGTACCGCCAACGCTCCGCCCGGGTGTCATCAGCAATTGACTGACGCGGTCAGATGCGCGATGTCCTTGGACATTCCCTTGGAAAGCAAACTGCCGGAGTGTCGCATGGTTCCGTTTTTCGTGATGATCAAATGCCAGTTGGGCAAGACCTACCAGGTTGCGAATGCCATCGCGGACGCTGAAATCGCTTCCGAGGTCTACTCCACCAGTGGTGACTATGACCTTCTTGTGAAATTCTATGTCGACGACGGGGCAGACATCGGCCATTTCGTCAACGAAAAGGTTCACCCGATCGGCGGCATACAGGACACCAAGACGATTATCACGTTCAAGGCATTCTAACCTTTTGCCGAGAGACTGTTTCCGGAGTTGGAGGCGTTCCATGCGAATTCTGTTATCAGCGGCGCTTGTCGCAGGCTTGAGCGTGTTGCCGGTCCCTGCCGACAACGAGGCAAGGGCGCAAGGCATGCCGCCTGAGCAAATCAAGCAGATCCTCGGCGTGACCAAGGCGAATTGGGTCTCGTTCCGGGACTGGCAGGGCCAGCAACTGATCTATTTCACGCATCTGGAAGCCTGGAAGTGCGGCATCGACTACGTGTTCTACGGCCTCAACGGTGGTCCGCTTGATCAGATTTGGGAACTGGAAACGTGCAACCCGGACAACCCGAACGCTGTTCTGAAGGACAAGCCGTATATCGAGCTTCCCGCGGGATCGACCCAGTCGATCAGCGTTCAGCTGATTTATCCGGACGGCACCAAAAGTCCGGTCGAGACCTTTCAGTACAAGCCCCAGTAGGCGCTCTCCCCAACCTCTGCAGTGCGTCCAGTGTTCGCCGCGTTCCGGACTATGGTTTTCCATAGATATCAAGTCGGTGAGTGCTGATCTATGCTTTTCAAGTTGCAGATGCATTTGGAGAGAGCCGATGGCTGATGATCCCTGCTGGGGTTGGTGGGACTTATACTGGAACAAAGAAATTTGCAGCGTGCTTTCAAGTGCCGAAAGTCTGAGTGGAGAGTTTGAAGGGGCGGCACAAAAGTTGCGCGTCATGGCCAGTCTCACAAATGACATTTACGCCCAGAGCAAACTGAACAAGGCGGCGGACAAGTTTGACGAAGCCAGCTCCAAGCTGGGAAAAGTGACCAAAATCAACGAGGCTTACAAGGCGTTTCAGTCGCTGAAGACCTTTCATGAGAACTTCAAGAAGATTACGCCCCAGCTTATCCAGAATGATCCGGATGGGGCGGCCAGGGCATTTGGAGACATGCTGGCTGCCGCAGGTTCTGCCTTTGAGAAAATGGGGCCGCCATTCAGCCTTTATACGAAGTTCCTGACGGATGCAGGCGATCTGATCGATGGCGTCTTGCACGGGCTGATGCCCGACAAGCGCCGGGGTATCGCCTGGACCATGCACCGCAAGGCCATGAATGACGAACTCAGGGGCGACAAGCATTTGAGAGGCAGGCGCTAAAGCATCGGGCGAATTCGATCACGAGACCCGATCCGGTTCGTCTCCGACAACAGATCAAGGGGCCGAACAGCCTCATGAGCGAGAGGGCGTCGATGCCCTGCGGTCCTTTGTGCGATCAAGACCGAGCTTGTGCTCGCGGTAGATGACGAAGACGCCGGCCGCGATCACGATCGCCGCGCCCGCGAGCACCTCCGGTACGGGAACTTCTGAGAATATCACCCAGCCAACGATGATCGCCCACAACATGTTCACGTAATCGAACGGCGCAATCGTCGAGGCCTCCGCATAGCGGTAGCTCTGCGTCAGCAGGATCTGGCCGACACCGCCTGCAAGACCGATGAGGAGCAGAAGTCCCGCAGTCTTGAGGTCAGGAAGGATCCAGGCCTGGCCCGGCAGCAGGAAGCCGAGCGGCAGTGTCAACAGGGACAGGACCGTTGAGGACGCGGCAAACCAGGTGACGATGGTCGAGGTCCGTTCCGTTTCACACAGTTTTCGCACCGTGATCATCGCAAGCGCTGCGAAACCGGCCGCCATGATGCCCAGAACCGCACCGGCAGTTGATGCACTGTCCAGTTCCTCTTCACCCAGATGCGGCGACAACACAATCAGGATCCCCAGAAAACCGACCCCGACCGCGCTCCAGCGGTATATCCGCACCGTCTCGCCCAAGAGAAAAAAGGCCAGCACGACGACGAAGAGAGGCGTTGCGAAGCCGATCGCCGTCGCGTCCGGCAGCGGCAGCAGGTAAAGCGCTGTGAACGAACACACCATGGCGGAAAGGCCCACCGCCGCGCGCGTGAGGTGGCCGCGCGGATTGCTGGTCTTGAATGCCAGGCCAAGCTCACCGCGCAGCCCGACCATCAGGAGAACCGGGAACAGGCCGAAGAAGTTGCGCGCGAATACAAGCTGACCGATCGGGACATCTTCGGCGGCGATCTTGAGCGCGGTCGCCATGACAAAGAAGGTGAAGGTCGATCCGAGCTTAAGCGAAATTCCCAGCAGCGGCGCATGCCGTGTCATGCCGGTGGGAGCCGGGGCTCCGGCGAATCGTGAACGCAGGCTTTTGAACGCCATCAGGTACATCCGGGACCGGCGCAAAAGGATTTGCTCTCCCCAGACGCACCGGGCCTAAGGATCGGAAAGAGCGGCAAGCGGCTCCCGGCAGGCCGCGCTGGTTGCCGCGACTGTCAGTTTCCGGACCAGTAACGCGTGGGAGCCGTGTTATAGAGTGGTTAGACGTCCCAATATCCCGCGAAGCTCGCGACAATGCAATCAACGAAGTCGCAAATGAAGAGTTTCAGGATGCATGGCAGGGCTGCAAATTGAGCAGAACCGTCAAAATCTCTTCACAAGTGGCTCATGACCCCTTACCGGTCTCCCTTTGCCACATCAGCTACCTATAATCTCAGGCAACACAGATTCGAGAGGCAGACTGCCATGTTCCGTTCGTTTTTTATGAGCCGCAAGTGGTTCCTATGGGCCTGGATTGGTTCCGTGATAATCGTGAGTGTTACTTGGTATAAGGTTCAAGTCGATGTGCAGATAAACGAGTGGTTCGGGACGTTCTACGACCTCGTTCAAAGAGCACTCACACCGCCACCCGGCAGTGTTACGATTGAAGAGTATTGGGCACAACTGCTCATTTTTTTGAAAATTGTCAGTCTGTACATAGTAATCGTGGTCATACTAGAGTTCTTCATAAAGCATTTCATATTCCGTTGGCGTACGGCCATGAACGACTTCTACATGGCGCACTGGCATGTCGTTCGCAACATCGAAGGAGCTTCTCAGCGGGTACAAGACGACACAATGCGCTTCGCTCGAATTATGGAGGGACTTGGAGTTTCTTTCATGCGTTCGATGATGACACTAGCCGCATTTTTGCCAGTGCTCTGGGGACTTTCGGAACACGTTACGGAGTTGCCCTGGATTGGTCCGGTAGACCATTCATTGGTTTACATCGCAATTCTGTCTGCGGCTTCGGGTACCGTTTTGTTGGCAGCAGTTGGATTTAAGCTTCCAGGTCTTGAATTCCGAAACCAAAAAGTAGAAGCCGCATACAGAAAAGAACTTGTTTACGGCGAAGACTATGACGATAGGGCTGACCCACCGACCGTAATCGAGTTGTTCGCGAATGTTCGCAAAAACTACTTTCGACTATTTTTCCACTACCTCTACTTCGACGTTGCACGGTGGTCATACCTCCAAGTAACGGTGCTGGTACCGCTGGTCGCACTTGGTCCAACAATTGTTGCAGGAGCCGTCACTTTTGGATTGATGCAACAGATTGTTCGCGCATTCGAACGCGTGGAAGGTTCGCTGCAATATCTGGTAAATGCATGGCCCACAATTGTGGAACTGATTTCGGTCTACAAACGCCTGCGTGCCTTTGAAGAGCACATTTGGGAGCACGAAAGAAACGGGGGTGCACCTCGACCAATGCCGGCCGAATAGCCTCTGCTGCTCCGCGAGAAAAAGGCGCCGGAACCGGCGCCTTTTTTTGTTGGTCTTGGCAGGCTTTATTTCGCAGCCTGGATCGCTTCCCAGACCCTGAGCGGGGTCGCAGGCATGTCGATTAGCTCGCTGACGCCGGCGCCGTCCTTGAGCGCCATCTGAACCGCGTTCATGACAGCCGCACAGCCACCGATGGTCCCGGCTTCCCCGGCGCCCTTGATGCCCATTGCGTTGGTTGTCGACGGAACGTTGCGGGTCTCGAAATGAATATCGGAAAGATCCGCCGCCCTCAGGAGCCGGTAGTCCAGCAGCGACGCCGTCAGAAGCTGGCCGTCCTCGTCGTAGACCGTATGCTCGCACAGCGCCTGGCTGACCGCGTTCGCGGCCCCGCCGATCACCTGGCCTTCCAGGAGCAGCGGGTTCACCGTCACACCGAAGTCATCGATGATGACATAATTCAGAAGCGCAACGTCCCCGGTCTCCGGGTCGACTTCCACTTCGCACACATGGGTTCCGTTGGGATAAGTCGCCTCGTTCTGGCGCACCTCTTCGCGCGCCGACAGCGTTTCTCCGGCAGATGCGACGATCTCCGCAAGGCTAACCTGCTGGTCTGTGCCGACCACACGGACGATCCCGCTTTCAAGTTCCAGATCTTCCACGCCGGCCTCCAGACGGTCGGCAGCAAGCTCCTTGACCTTTTTCACCAGAGCGTCGCTGGCATCACGAACCGAGGGCAGCCCGAGCGGGATCGAACGCGACCCGCCGGTGCCACCGCCATTCTCGACGCGGTCGGTGTCTCCCTGGATCACCTCGACATCATCGATCGTCACGCCGAATTTCTCCGCAACGACCTGGCTGTAGGAGGTGGCATGGCCCTGCCCGTTGGTTTGCGTGCCGATCAGAAGGGTGAGATTGCCCTCTTCGCTAAGTTCGACCGTTGCCTCTTCGCCGCCGGGAAAGGCGCAGGCCTCGATATAGGAGCACAGGCCGATGCCACGATATTTGCCCGCCTTTGCGCTGTCAGCCTGGCGGGACGAAAATCCTTCCCAGTCTGAAACTTCGAGAGCCTTTTCCAGATGTCCCGCGTAGTCGCCTGTGTCGTACATGCGCCCCGTCTGGGTGGTGTAGGGCAACTGTTCCGGCCTGATGAAGTTACGTTTGCGGATCTCGATCGGTCCAAGACCCGTTTCTTCACCGGCCTTGTCCATCAGACGCTCGATCAGGTAGGCCGCCTCGGGCCGGCCTGCGCCGCGAAACGCGTCCGTCGGCACGTTGTGCATGTAAATGCCCTCGGTCTTCGCGAACACGGCCGGTATGTCATAGAGCCCGGACGACATGGCCGTGCCGACCCACGGGATGAAGGGCGCGAACTGGCTGAGATAAGCGCCCATGGCCGCTTTCACGAGCACCCTCATTCCAAGGATCTTCGCGTTCTCGTCGAGTGCGAACTCGGCGGTGCTGAGATTGTCCCGCCCGTGCGCATCGGTCACGAAGTGCTCCATGCGCTCCCCTGTCCAGCGAACCGGCTTGCGCAGCCGCTCCGCCGCGATCATCAGCAGCGGGTATTCGCGGTAGCAGAAGGCCTTTGTTCCGAAACCGCCGCCGACTTCCGGCGTGATCACCTGGATCTTGTCCTTATCCAGCCTGAGCACCTTGCAGATGACATCACGCATGCCGTGGCCGCCCTGCGTGCCGAGCGTGAGCTTGTAGCGTTCGCTGTCCGCATTGAACTCGGCGACGCAACCACGCAGCTCCATGTAGTTCGCAACGATGCGGTTATTCACGATCTCGATGGAAACCGTCTTGTGTGCGGAGGCGAAGGCTTCATCTGCTCTGGCTTCGCTGCCGTGGCCGAAGGTGAAGGCGATATTGGAGCCATGTTCCGGCCAGACCTTCACGGCGTCGGGAGCAAGCGCATCGTCGATGCTGATCACGACGTCAAGCGGCTCATAATCCACTTCCAGCATCTCGGCGGCATTGCGCGCAGTATTGACGTCTTCTGCAACGATGAAGGCGATGGCGTCGCCGACATACCTGACTTCATCGGTGCACAAGAGCGGTTGCGGCGGCAGCCAGTGGTCGGTTCCGTCAATCTGCTTCAGGCGCGCCATGGTGGGCAATGTATGGCCTTCGACATCGGCCCCGGTGAGAACCATATGCACCCCGTCCATGGCTGCAATATCGGCGGTGTTCTCGACGCGGATTTTCGCATGTGCCATGGCGGAACGGACAACGACGCCGTGCAGACAGCCCTTGGGCTGGTAGTCGCCGGTGTAAATGCCCTCACCCGTAATGAGAGGCTCATCTTCCTTGCGGCGCAAAGGCGCGCCGACACCGAATTTCGGAGTGACCATCTGGTTCATGAATCTGGACCTGTGTTTTGGGAGGACTTCCCTGGAAATCAGAATACCGAAGACGACGGATATGCACCCATGTATGTTCCGGAGGCCACCCTAACCAGTGGTTCTGTTGCCTTTTGCGCACCGAAACAGGCGTGCACTGCAAAATATAACCGGTTCGGCGCAGAAGGCAAACATTGCCGCAATCGCTTTTCTTCCGGCACAAAAGCGCATAGCCTGAGAGCATCGCCACCACCAAATCGATCGAACGGATCGTCACGCGCATCCCGCACCGCGCCGCTGTCCCGGTTTTCGTTCGCTCCAGACACATGGAAACACCCCAGGAGACAGGCCCGAAACCGGATGCCTGGCGTCAAAGGACCGCAACTTGCTGAAACGAGTCGAACAGAAGCTGGCAGCAATGACAGGTGGATTGCCGTCCAATACGGTGGGTGCCCTCTGGGTCCTGCTCGCAGCCTTCGGCTTCACGGTCATGGTGACCCTGATCAAGTTTGTTGGACAGGACATCGGCGTCTTTCAGATTCTCGTCGTTCGCCAGGCCGTGATGCTCATGATTGTCGCCCCGACCATACTGCGCGGCTTGCCGAGTTCGCTGTCGACACAACGGCCCGGCCTGCAGCTTGCCCGTGTCCTGTTGGCAACCACGGCGATGCTCTGCGGTTTCACGGCGTTTATTGAACTTCCCCTGGCCGATGTCACCGCGATCAGTTTCTCGCGCACCTTCTTCATCACCATCTTCGCCATCTGGTTCCTGGGCGAGACGGTAGGCATCCACCGCTGGGGCGCAACCATCGTCGGCTTTCTTGGCGTTCTCCTGATGTTACGGCCGGGTGCGGAAGGGTTCATCGATCCTTACGCGCTTCTTGCCATCACAGGCGCGGGCTGTGCCGGCATGGTCATGATCGTTGTGCGTATTCTAACACGCACTGACAGTCCGGTTACCATCCTCACCTATCAGGCGCTCGGGGTCGGTCTCATCATGCTTGTCCCGGCGATCATCAACTGGCAGACACCCACTCTGCACCAATGGAGCCTGATGATCCTGATCGGCATCGTGTCCTGGGCAGCGCAGCTCGCCAACATCAAGGGGTTCAAGGCGGGTGAGGCAACCGCAATCGCGTCGCTCGACTATACCCGGCTCCTTTATGCGACCATTTTCGGCGCCCTGGTCTTCAGCCAATGGCCAAGCGTAGAGACCCTGATCGGTGCCGCGATCATTATCGCCGCCTCGATCTACACGGTGCGGCGCGAAGCCAAACGAGGCCGGGAGTTGGCGCGCGCCGCAGAAGGGCGCGGCGAATCTCACTAGGACGCGCAGCCTCTGACGCCGCTGCCGCATCGCCTCGTGGAAACGGCTAAGCGCTTTTTGCCTGCGCCCGGGCGCGCTTCTGGGCCTCTTCCTCGACCAGTTCCTTCTTGGAAAGCTTGCCGACCATGGTCTTTGGCAGTTCATTTCGAAATTCAAATTCTCTTGGAAGTTCAATCGCTGAAAGGTGCTCCTTGAGAAAAAACTTCAAGTCTTCACCGGTCAGGGTTTCGCCTTCCTTCAGTTTGACGAAGGCCTTCGGCGACTGACCGCGATATTCGTCGGGAATGGCAATAACGATTGTTTCGTCGACGGCCGTATGCTGATAGATCGCTTCTTCGATCACGCGCGGATAGACGTTGTATCCGGAACACAGAATGAGATCCTTGATCCGGTCGACGAGATAGATGAAGCCGTCCGCATCGCGGTAGCCGACATCGCCGGTGTGCAGATAGCCTTTCGGCGTGATTGTGTCCGCGGTCGCGTCGTCCCGTTTCCAGTAGCCCTTCATGACCTGCGGGCCATGCAGCAGCAACTCGCCCTTTTCACCTTCCGCCACATCCGTTTCACGGTCTTCGATACTGACGAAACGTGCACTCGTGCCCGGCACAAGACGGCCGATGGAGCCGGCGCGGCGGTTTTCATCAAGCGGATTGACCGCTGCAACCGGGGACGTTTCCGTCAGGCCATACCCTTCCACAAGGATACACCCGGTCAGCTTCTCGAAACTCTCCTTGACCTCCACCGGCAAGGGAGCGCCTCCGGAAATGCACAGCGAGATGCTGGACAGGTCGTAGCTTGGCGTGAGAGGCGAGTTGTTGATCGCCGTATAGAGCGTCGGCACGCCCGGGAACAACGTCACCTGTTTGCGCTTGACCGCGTCAAGCAGCGCCTTCAGCTCGAAGCGGGGCTGCAGCACCATCTCCGCGGCAAGAATGACCGACAGGTTCTGGGCAACGGTCATGGCAAAGACGTGAAAGAAGGGCAGCACGCAGAGCATCTTTTCCTTGCCCGGCTGCGCCTTTTCAAACACGCATCGCATCTGCTCGATATTCGCCGACAGGTTCTTGTGCGTGAGCATGGCTCCCTTGGGCACCCCGGTGGTGCCGCCGGTATATTGCAGAACCGCGATCGCCTCCTCCGGGTCGATTTGAACCGGCTGCGGCGAAGCGCTTTCCGTTTGCAGCTCGTCGAACCAGACATGCCACTCGTCACGCGGAATGACGGCAAGTTCCTTCCGCTTGAAGAGGTTGAACAGCACCTTCTTCATCGTCGGCAGACAGAACGACATCGGACACACGATGATCTTGTCGAGGACCTTTTCCTTCCGGACCGCCTCGACCTTGTCGTAGATCACCTTAAGATCCATCGTCACCATGATGCGCACATCCGCATCGCGCGCCTGAAAGCTGATTTCGCGTTCGACATAGAGCGGGTTGAAGTTGGCGACCGTCGCCCCGATTTTCAAAATCGCGAAGTAGAAGATCGTGTAGAAAGGCGTGTTCGGGAGGCATAGCCCCACATGCACACCGGGCCCGACGCCCATGGCCTGCAAGCCAGCCGCTGTCGAATTCACCAGTTCACCGAGCTCGTCATACGTCCAGACCTTGCCCATGAAGTCGGTTGCCGGGGATCCGCCGTAATTCGACACCGTGTTTTCGAGATATTCGTGCACCGGACGGGGCCTGAAAGCCGCGTTCCACTCCTCCGCAGTCGTCATAACGTTCTCCAACGCGTTATTTTCCGCTTCAACGCTTGAGTCCCGGCCAGCCGTCTTGTCCGTTTACCGCGACATAGGTCGCGGTGGGACACCTCCATCCCGGCGCCAGGCGCATTGAATGCGTCTCATCTTGCTTCTCCTTGACATGACGCAACCTTCCGTTCACGTCAACTCACGACGTAACGACACCTCGTCACTTTTTTTGTGCGCAGAGCCGGCGCTCTCAAGCCCGCCGAAATGCGCATCAAAGAAAGTGCAAGTTAAATCAGCATTTTGAACAGCAGAGCACTCGGAAGGACGAGGCTATCGTTTCGGCCAGTCCCAACGCGGCAGTTCCTCGACGTCAGCTACCGTTTCGCCGAGTTCCTTGCGCAATTCATAGCGAATGCACCCGGGAAGAACGGCCAGCGTGTCGACCAGATCGCGCGCATGGGACACGACAATGACCTGCGTTTTTTCCGCTGCCCTGGTGACGAGCCGCCCCAGGGGCTCCAGCAGGTCGGGATGAAGGCTTGTTTCCGGTTCGTTCAGAACGATCAGCGGTGCCGGACGGGGAGAGAGCAACGCGGCAGTTAGCAAGAGGTACCGCAGCGTGCCGTCAGACAATTCGCTGGCCCGAAGCGGTCGCAACAGCCCCTTTTGCTGCATGAACAGCTCGAAGTAACCTTCGTTGACGCTCACGCTGATCGATGCACCGGGAAAAGCATCGTCGATGGCCTCGGCAAGTGCAACCTCGTCGCCGATCTCGATGATGGTTTGCAGAGCCGCCGCCAGGTCGCCGCCATCGGCGCTGAGCACCGGCGTGCGCGTTCCGATGCGCGGAAACCGGGCGGGTGCATCCCGGTCCGTGCGCAGATGATCGTAGAACCGCCAGGCGCGCATGCGCTCGCGCATCACCAGCAACTCCAGCCCGTCCTTCGGATCGGCGGCATGGGTCATCATGCTGTCGAAGCGCGCCATGTTCTGGTAGACGGGTATTCTCTGTCCCTGCGCGTTCAGGACGCGCACGGTCGGACCGTTTCTGCCCGCAATCTCATTGGAGCGTGACAGGGCCTCCCCAGCCCACAGGGCCTCGCTCTTGATCTCCGGATCCATGGAAAAAAGCGAACGTCCGGCATCCGCCGGCAGTCCGAGATCGATGGCATAGCCGTAATCCTCGTCGGCAAAGCCGAGCTTCAGGCTGATCACGTTCTTGCGCACCGTGCCCTGAACCGGAACTTCGCCCTTTTTCATGCGCCTCGAAATCGCTTCCGGGCCTGCCCAGAGCGTCGATTGCAGCCCGCCTTCCGCCGCGATCGACGCGATCGCCTGGCCCTGCGCCACCTCGGCCAACAAGCGGATCGACCTGTAAAGGCTCGACTTGCCGCTGCCGTTCGCGCCGGTCACGAGCGTGATCCTGTCGAGAGGCAGAACGATCTCCCGAAGCGAACGATAGCCTGAAACAGCCAGCGTGAGGATCATGTGAACCGCCGCCTCCCTGAGTGGACACATGCCGATGATACGCGCATAGTCTGCGGAATTCTCTTCATGGTGGCGCAGACATGATCAACCCGAAAGAAGCGACCGAGGACAGCCATGCTTTGAACCTGGCCATTTTCTGCTTCGTCGGGTTTGCCTGCCTTCTTTCCATCTACATCCACTATGACAGTGGTTTGAAATACTGGTTGCTGGAGTATTTCGGCGAAGAAGCCCACGCAGTTATTCTGAATGTTCAGGACGCGCAGGGCGACAACGTGACGCTCAAGGAGGCGTTGCACGACTCCCCGCGCGATACGTTCAAGAACAGCACGCATTTCTACACGCACGGGACGATGATCGTGGAGATCAATCCGACCGGCAACCATCCGCTGGCGCTGACCTTCAGGGTGCCGGACACCTGGTCCTCCGGCCTTCAGTCGGAATGGATTCAGGTAACGTATCTTGGCGCCAATCCGAAAATTGCACATCCTTCGGAACTCCTGGCTGAGTTTTCCTTCGACGCAAGGGTCTTGTTCTGGTCATTGGTCATCGCCGCGGTCGTGTTCTTTTTCGGTTACAGGTCTGCGCAGAAATGGGCCAGTTTCAGAAACCGGATGCGGCGATACTGACGGACGCTTTGCGCGCGCAGCTTCACTGATCGACCAGTTCAAACCGGTCGACATCAAAAACCCCGTGATCCGTGATCTTCAGGTGCGGGATGACCGGCAGCGGCAGAAAGGCCACTTGCAGGAACGGTTCTTCCAGCGTGCACCCGAGCGATCTGGCAGCCGTTCGCAGCGTTTCAAGATCCGTCCTGACCGTCTCGAACGGCTCCAGGCTCATGAGTCCGGCCACCGGCAACGCCAGTTCGGCCATAACGCCATCGCTGTCCGCGACGGCAAATCCGCCCTTCATGGCAATCACGCCGTTGACGGCATTCGCGATGGACCGGTCATCCACGCCGACGACACAGATATTGTGGCTGTCGTGGCCGACCGAACTGGCAATCGCACCGCGCTTCATGCCGAAACCGTGCACGAACCCAAGCCCGATGTTGCCGCTCTTGCCGTGCCGTTCGACGACGGCAACCTTCAGGACATCCTGTTCAAGGTCGGGCAGTGTCTTGCCGTCCGTGACCGGGAGACGTTTCACAAGGTGTTCGGTAATGATCTTGCCCGGCAGAACACCAATCACGGATATCTCGTCGTTTCTGGCCGGAATTTCGAATTCGCTTGCCGCAATGGGCTCCATCTTGACGCTTGCAAGGCCCACCGGCGCGACAGAACCCCGGGCCGCGAACGCGGCGTCTGTCACCTGCCTGCCTCCGCAGACGACCCGGTGCACCCGGCAATCCTCGAAGTCGTCCAGCAGGACGATGTCCGCCCGCTTGCCTGGTGCAAGCAGGCCGCGGTCGCTGAGACCAAAGGCATTGGCCCCGGACCAGCTGGCTGCGCGATAAGCGTCGAGCGGGCGGATACCCTTGGCGATCAGGCGGCGCACCATGCTGTCCAGATGGCCTTCCTCCGCGATATCGAGCGGGTTCCGGTCATCCGTACACAGCGCGACAAAGGCGGAGACATCCGGTGTCAGAATGGGCGCCAGCGCGTCCAGGTCCTTGGAGACCGAACCCTCCCGCATCAGAATGGTCATTCCCTTGGAGAGCTTTTCAAGCGCTTCTTCCGCACTTGTTGCCTCGTGATCCGTGCGGATACCGGCCGCCAGGTAGCCGTTGAGACCAAGTCCGGAAAGCAACGGCGCATGCCCGTCGATATGTCCGTTCTGAAAGGTGGCAAGCTTTGCCAGGACCTTCGGATCGCACGCAAGGACGCCTGGAAAATTCATGAATTCGGCGAGACCGATCACGCTCGGGTGGTCGCGGAACGGCAACAGATCGTCGATTTCGAGACAGGCACCGGCCGTTTCGAACGAGGTTGCCGGAACGCAGGACGACAGATTGACCTTCAGATCGAGCAGCGTCTCAAGCGATGCGTCAAGGAAGTAACGGATGCCTTCTGCACCCAGAACATTTGAAATCTCGTGCGGATCGCAAATCGCGGTGGTCACTCCGTGCGGCAATACGCACCTGTCAAACTCGAACGGCGTGACCAGTGATGATTCGACATGCAGATGCGTATCGATGAAGCCCGGAACCGCAACACGTCCCTCGCCGTCCAGCGTCTCACTGCCCTCGTAACTGCCATAAGTACCCACGATGCGGTCCCCGACAATTGCAATATCGGTTTCCCTGCATGATCCGTCGAGAACATTGAAAAGTTTGACATTTTTCAGGACGAGATCGGAAGGCTCCTCGCCTGCCCCGGCTGCAATCGCGCGTTTGAGGAAACCCTCGTCATGTGTGACCGGCATTCTGACTCACTCCACTTCCAGTATGTCACCCGACAATACGAATCCTGCCGCTTCCGGCAATGGTCTTGCACACCATGCCCTCCATTGTTGTCAAAGAGCGGGGTACAAGTTTGATGCAAATCCCTCAGATTTATTCCGCAAAGTCATATGCCCTTACGTTATTTTCTCTGCTAAGCTGTTATTGGAAAACGCCTTGTCCATCAGGGTTTTGTTGCAGCACAATATCGAATCCGTGCAGTGCAAAACAATTAATGAATTGACAGATCGTTCAGCTCGGCGAATAATTTCATCAAAATTAATTATTATGAAGCTGCCCATCCGGCAGGGTAGCCCCTTGGGAGGAACAAGGAAGGTGGACGAGCCCCGTACGTCTGGTCGAGGATCGAATTCCGCACAATTGCGCCGCTACAACGAGCGCATCGTGCTGCAGATCCTGCGACGCGCCGGCGAAGCCTCGAAGGCTGAACTCGCCCGCGCCGTGCAGCTCACGAACGCGGCGATCGGTGCGATCATACAGGACCTGATCGAGGAAGGCCTCATCTTTGAGGCGGGCAAGCGCCACGATGGCAGCCGAGGACAACCGGCGACGATCCTCAAACTAGCGCCTGACGGCGCCTATTCCTTTGGCGTTCGTCTCGATCGCACCAACATCGAAACGGTGCTGATGGACTTCTCCGGAAAGATCATCGATCGGCGCATTCATGACATGATGCTGCCCGCCCCTGAAAAGACGATCGACATCCTCACCGAAGATCTGAACGGTCTGCGCGCCAATCTGAGTGATGAAATGCAGGACCGGATCACAGGCATCGGTCTGGCGCAACCCTTCAACCTCGGTGCCTGGCTGCACGAACTGGGCCTCCCGGAAGCCGATTTCAAGAAATGGGAAGGTTTCGATCTCGCGGCTGCTCTCGAAAACGCCACGGCGCTTCCCGTTTTCGGCGAGAACGACGGCACGGCGGCCGCGGTTGCCGAACTGTTTTACGGCCGGGGCCGTCAGCATGACAATTTCCTCTATCTGTTCCTGGGTCCTGCCATCGGCGGCGGTCTGGTGCTGAAGGGCGACGTGGTCAAGGGGATGTCAGGAAACGCCGCCGATGTCGCGTTCCTGCCTGTTCCGCCCAGCGTCCTGCCAACAGCCCCCAAACCCAAGCAGACCTGGGACATTTTGTTGACCCGTGCGTCTCTGGTTTCCTTCGCGCGGCATCTCTCGCCGGACGGGTTTGAACAACTCGATCGGTCCGACTTGCAGGCAGCCGTGGAAACGGATGATCCGAAATATGTCGAGTGGATGGACGACTGCGCCGCCGCTCTTGGATTGGCGCTGCGCTCGGCCTACGCGCTTCTCGACGTTCCGCTCGTGGTGATCGACAGCGATCTGCGGGGTTCTTTTCCGGAGACCTTCCGGCAGAAGGTCAGGTCCGCCGTCGAAAAGGCCGCACCGGAACAGCGGCAATCACCTGAAATCGAAATCGGCAGTTTCGCCCATGATGCCGGCGCGATCGGCGCGGCGAGCCTGCCCCAGTTTTTCAACTTCTCGCCCAGAGCAGCCATTCTGACGGGCGGGAAAGACAAGGGACCCGCTGGAGCAGGCAGTGCGGAAGACAAAGCCAGCTTTCCGGCAAGGGCAGCGAGATTGGGGTCACATCTGGCCGAACCCAACCGCTCAAACTGAAATAGGCCAGGGAGGAAAAACAAATGATCCGCAAATTACTTGCGACTGGTTCAGTCCTTGCCGCCATGGTGGCGGCACCGGCAGCGGCAGCAGATATTTCAGCCTGCCTGATCACAAAAACCGATACCAACCCGTTCTTCGTGAAAATGAAGGAAGGCGCGACGGCCAAGGCTGGAGAGCTTGGCATCGAGCTGAAATCCTTCGCCGGCAAGGTAGACGGTGACCATGAGACCCAGGTTGCCGCCATCGAGACCTGCATTGCCGACGGCGCGAAGGGCATCCTGCTGACTGCGTCCGACACGTCCTCTATCGTGCCGGCGGTGCAACAGGCCCGTGACAACGGCCTCCTCGTGATCGCCCTTGACACGCCCCTCAGCCCGATCGATGCCGCCGACGCGACCTTCGCGACCGACAACTTCCTGGCCGGCGAACTGATCGGCAAGTGGGCCGCTGGCGCGCTTGGTGACAAGGCAGCCGACGCAAAGATCGGCATGCTCGATCTTGCCATCAGCCAGCCGACCGTCGGCGTTCTGCGCGACCAGGGCTTTCTGCAGGGCTTCGGAATCGACCTTGGCGACCCGAACAAGTGGGGCGATGAGACCGATTCACGCATTGTCGGCAACGACGTGACACAGGGCAACGAGGAAGGTGGCCGCCGCGCCATGGAAAACCTTCTTGCGAAAGACCCGATGATCAACGTCGTCTACACGATCAACGAACCTGCCGCGGCGGGGGCATATGAAGCCCTAAAGGCGATCGGCCGCGAGAACGATGTTCTTATCGTATCCGTCGATGGCGGTTGCCCGGGCGTCCAGAACGTCAAGGACGGCGTGATCGGTGCGACGTCGCAGCAATACCCGCTCCTGATGGCCTCGTTGGGCATCGAAGCCATCAAGACCTGGGCCGACAGCGGCAAGAAGCCGGAGCCGACACCGGGCAAGGACTTCTTTGACACGGGCGTCGCTCTTGTCACGGACAAGCCGGTAGATGGCGTCGAATCCATCGACACTGCCAAGGGCACGGATCTCTGCTGGGGCTGATTCCCCCTACAAGACAGAAAGGGGCAAGGTCTTCCTTGCCCCTTTTCAAGGGCGCATAGAGGGAAACGGGCATGACCTCAGACAACAAGACCGCGGGTGGGCAGGCAAACTTCGAAGCTGCAGCAGAAGCCAGTCCTCAGGCCGTGGCATCCTTTGACGATCATCATCAATCACTGGGACAGAAGATCCAGCACACGCTGCACCAGACCCCGTCTCTGGTGCCGCTGATTGTCCTGATTTTATCCATTGCCATTTTCGGCATTTTGTTGGGATCGAAGTTTTTTTCGCCGTTTGCGCTGACCCTCATTCTGCAGCAGGTGCAGATCGTGGGTATCGTCGCAGCCGCGCAGAGCGTCGTGATCCTGACCGCCGGTATCGACCTTTCGGTCGGCGCGATCATGGTCCTGTCCTCGGTCGTGATGGGACAGTTCACCTTCCGGTACGGCTTGCCCGTTGAAGTGGCGGTCGCCTGCGGTCTTCTGTGCGGCACGATCTGCGGCTACATCAACGGCTTTCTTGTCGCGGTCGTGAAGCTGCCACCGTTCATCGTGACGCTCGGCATGTGGCAGATCGTTCTGGCCACCAACTTCCTTTATTCCGCCAACGAGACGATACGGTCCCAGGATATCGCCAAGGCGGCGCCCTTCCTGCAGCTGTTCGGCACCAAGGTGAATATCGGCGGCGCCATCTTCACCTACGGCGTCATTTTCATGGTTTTGCTGGTGCTGATCCTTGCCTATGCGCTGCGCCAGACAGCCTGGGGGCGTCATGTCTATGCGGTCGGTGACGACCCGGAAGCGGCCCAACTCTCGGGCGTCCAGGTCAAGAAGGTTCTCATTTCCGTCTACATGCTCTCAGGCCTGATCTGCGCTTTCGCGGGCTGGGCCATGATCGGACGCATCGGCTCCGTCTCGCCGACATCGGGACAGCTTGCAAACATCGAATCCATAACCGCGGTCGTGATCGGCGGCATTTCGCTCTTCGGTGGCCGGGGCTCGATCCTGGGCAGCCTGTTCGGTGCCCTGATCGTCGGCGTGTTCACTCTCGGCCTGCGCCTGCTCGGCGCGGACGCCCAATGGACCTATCTCCTCATCGGATTGCTCATCATTGCAGCGGTCGCGGTCGACCAGTGGATCAGAAAGGTGTCAGTCTGATGGAACCCGTCCTGCAAGCACGCAACCTGGTCAAACGCTATGGCCGCGTTGTCGCCATGGATCATACCGACTTCGAACTCTATCCCGGCGAGATCCTCGCCGTGATCGGCGACAACGGCGCCGGCAAGTCCACCCTGATCAAGGCCCTCAGCGGCGCCGTTATTCCCGACGAGGGTGATATTCTCCTCGACGGCAAACCGGTGAACTTCTCCACGCCTATTCATGCACGCGATGCCGGCATCGAAACCGTCTACCAGACGCTTGCCATGTCGCCTGCCCTGTCGATCGCGGACAACATGTTCATGGGGCGCGAGCTCAGGAAACCGGGCCTCATGGGCTCGGTGTTCCGGCAACTGGATCGAAAGAAGATGGAGGAGGTCGCCAGGGAGAAACTCAGTGAACTGGGCCTACTCACGATCCAGAACATCAACCAGGCGGTGGAAACCCTGTCCGGCGGTCAGCGCCAGGGGGTTGCCGTGGCGCGGGCGGCCGCGTTCGGGTCCAAGGTCATCATCATGGACGAACCGACAGCGGCGCTCGGTGTCAAGGAAAGCCGCCGCGTTCTGGACCTGATCAAGGACGTCAAGGCGCGTGGCCTCCCGATCGTTCTCATCAGCCACAACATGCCGCATGTCTTCGAGGTGGCGGACCGCATCCACATCCACCGGCTCGGGCGGCGCGCCTGTGTGATCAAGCCATCCGACTTTTCAATGTCCGAAGCCGTCGCGATCATGACGGGCGCGATGGATCCGCCGGAAAACATGGCGGCCTGAAGACACCTGCAAGGTAACGAACCCGCGGTCCGGCTGCGCCGGCCCGCAACATGAAACACGTCTAACTGTCTGGACTTGAAATGTTCCTGATCTGTGGTGAAGCCCTGTTCGACCTGTTCGGCGACCAAAGTGCGCAAGATGGCGCCCGTTTCGACGCGAGAATAGGCGGGTCGCCGTTCAACGTTGCCATGGGCCTGGCGCGTCTCGGCGAAAATGCCGGGTTCTTCGGCGGAATCTCCAACGACACGCTCGGTGCGAAACTCGTCGAGAAATTCCGGAAAGAGGGTGTGTCCGAGCGCTACATCCTCAGAACCGACTATCTCACGACCCTGAGCCTCGTCCAGAAAGACGATCTGGGCCACCCCGCCTACACGTTTTACGGCGCAAACGCCGCGGACCGTATGGTCACACTGGACGATCTGCCCGATTTTGACGACCCGCCGCTGTTCCTGCATCTGGGGTCCTACACGGCCCTGGTTGAACCCGTGGCGGGCACCCTGAAAGCCCTGATAGAACGCGAGCGCGCGCGCACGCTGGTGTCCTTTGACCCGAATATCCGCCCCACGGTGGAACCCGATCTCGGCCTGTGGCGGCAAAACACGGAAAGTCTCGCGCCCTTGGCCGATGTAATCAAGGTGAGCGACGAAGACCTGGCGCTGATCGCGCCGAAGGAAGAGGTCTCCGCGATTGCCCGCCGATGGGTTTCGGGCGGCACGGCACTCGTCATCGTCACGCGAGGGGGCGAAGGTGCGCAGGCCTTCAGCAGCTCTTTCGAGACGGCTTGTCCTGGTATCCAGGTAAATGTAGAAGACACTGTCGGTGCAGGCGACACCTTTCAGGCGGCCCTGCTGGCGGGTCTCAAAAGGCTTGGGGCAACTGACCGAAAATCGCTGGCGGAGCTTGACGAACAGCGCGTCAGCCGTCTTCTTGAATTCGCAGTCCAGGCTGCGGCAATCACCTGCTCGCGGCGCGGTGCCGATCTCCCTCGGATCGCGGAACTGCAAAAAGAATGGTCAAAGCTCATTTGAGGGGCTGACAAAAGATTTAAATCGATTTAAAAGCCCTCCGGGTTCTGCTGGAGCTGCAAAAGGCCCGGCAACAGACAAGCTGTTGGAAGGATAGTGCCATGGCGGTACGCGTCATTGAAGTTCAGGAATTCGACCTGGTCGTGTTCGGAGCATCCGGCGATCTGGCGCACCGCAAGCTTCTGCCCGCTCTTTATCACCGCGATGCGGACGGGCAGATGCCCGAACAGGCCCGCATCATCTGCAGTGCGCGCCGCGATTACACCGACGACGACTACAGGGCCTGGGCGGAAAACGCGCTCAAGGAACACGTCAAGGATCTCGACGAAGAGCATCTCGCGCAGTTTCTCAAGCGTCTGCATTATGTGAAGATCGATGTCGCCACGGGCAAAGGCTTCGAGGATCTGAAAACGGTCCTGGACGAACGTGCGGATGTGATCCGTGCCTTTTACCTGGCAGTCGGGCCTGACCTCTTCGGTACGATCTGCGAAAACCTCGGCAGGGTCGGCGTCGTCAACAGGCATGCCCGCGTGGTCATGGAAAAGCCGATTGGCAAGGACGGCGCATCGGCCAAGGCCCTGAACGACACAGTTGGAGCCGTGTTCAAGGAAGACCAGATCTTCCGTATCGATCACTATCTCGGCAAGGAAACCGTTCAGAACCTGATGGCGCTTCGCTTTGCCAATGCTCTGTTCGAACCGCTCTGGAATGCCGCGCATATCGACCATGTCCAGATCACGGTCGCCGAGTCCCTCGGAACAGGCGGACGGGCCGGATACTACGACACCGCCGGCGCGCTGCGGGACATGGTTCAGAACCATATCCTCCAGCTTCTGTGCCTTGTTGCCATGGAACCGCCGGAATCCATGGACGCGGACAGTGTCCGGGACGAAAAGCTGAAAGTCTTGAAGGCCCTCACCCCGATCGACGCCGAGGGCGCCGACAAGTTGACCGTGCGCGGGCAGTATCGCGCTGGCGCATCCGCCGGCGGAGCCGTGCCGGGTTACCTTGAAGAACTCGGCAACGATGAGAGCCGGACGGAAACCTTTGTCGCCCTAAGGGCCGACATCGCCAACTGGCGATGGGCGGGTGTCCCGTTCTACCTGCGCACGGGCAAGCGCCTCGCCCAGCGGGTTTCGGAAATTGTCGTGCAGTTCCAACCGATCCCCCATTCCATTTTTGATACGGAAGCCGGCAAGATCACGGCCAACCGGCTCATCATCCGCCTGCAGCCCGATGAAGGCGTTCAGATGCAGGTCATGATCAAGGACCCCGGACCCGGCGGGATGCGCCTCCGGCAGGTTCCGCTCGACATGAGCTTTGCCGACGCTTTCAAGGTACGCAATCCTGACGCCTACGAACGCCTCATCATGGATGTGATCCGTGGCAACCAGACCCTGTTCATGCGGCGTGACGAGGTTGATGCGGCATGGGCCTGGGTCGATCCGATCCTGACAGCCTGGGCGGCATCAAAGGAAACGCCCAAGGGATACACCGCGGGGACCTGGGGCCCGTCGGCTGCCATCGCGCTCGTCGAGCGTGACGGACGCACCTGGTCGGAAGAAGACGGCATCTAGGAAAACTGCGCAGGCTTTGCCTGCCAGATTTCTGTCATTTAAATCGATTAAAACGCAAAATGGGGCAACATAGCCCTATCTGCTCTCAGACACCCCACCCAGCCACGCGTGGCGAGGAAAGGATCAGAACAATGACAATCCAGGATCGCATCGGCGACGTTACGGAACGGATCGTCAAACGCAGTCATGACAGCCGGTCCCTTTACCTGGAAAGGATCGGCAAGGCTGCCGAACAGGGGCCGCAGCGGTCCCGGCTTTCTTGCGGCAACCTTGCGCACGGATTTGCGGCCTGCGGCGTCTCCGACAAACAGGCGCTTTCCGGAGATGTCGTTCCGAATCTCGGCATCATCACGTCTTACAACGACATGCTGTCGGCGCATCAGCCATACGAGACCTACCCCGCGATGATCCGTGAAGCGGCCCACGAAGTCGGCGCTGTCGCGCAGGTCGCAGGCGGCGTTCCGGCCATGTGTGACGGAGTCACCCAGGGTCAGGATGGCATGGAACTGTCGCTGTTTTCCAGGGACGTTATCGCCATGGCGGCTGCCGTCGGCCTGTCGCACCAGATGTTCGATGCCGCGGTGTTCCTCGGCATTTGCGACAAGATCGTTCCCGGCCTCGCGATTGCCGCTCTTTCCTTCGGCCACATGCCCGCGGTCTTCATCCCCGCGGGCCCCATGACCACCGGCATTTCCAATGATGACAAGGCCAAGGTGCGCCAGCTCTACGCGGAGGGAAAGGTCGGGCGCGACGCGCTTCTTGAAAGCGAGTCCAAAGCCTATCATTCACCCGGAACCTGCACTTTTTACGGCACCGCGAATTCCAATCAGATGCTGATGGAAATCATGGGACTGCATATGCCTGGCTCCTCCTTCGTCAATCCGGGCACGCCGCTGCGCGATGCGCTGACAAAGGAAGCTGCCAAACGCGCCCTGGCAATTTCCGCGCTCGGCAATGAGTACACCCCGGCCGGCGAGATCATCGATGAAAAGGCGATCGTCAACGGCGTGGTCGGTCTTCATGCCACGGGTGGATCCACCAATCACACGATGCATCTGGTCGCCATTGCGGCAACAGCCGGGATCAAGCTGACCTGGGACGACATTTCCGACCTGTCGGACATTGTGCCGCTCCTCGCCAGGGTCTACCCGAACGGCAAGGCGGATGTTAACCACTTCCAGGCAGCCGGTGGTCTTGCCTTTCTCATTCGCGAGCTGCTCTCGGACGGGTACCTTCACAAGGACGTCAAAACGGTCTACGGCACGGACCTGTCCGGTTATACGGTGGAAGCCAAACTGGACGAGAACGGCAACCTCCAGCGCGAAGACGCGCCTGAAACATCGGGGGACGAAACCGTTCTGGCGCCGCTTTCCAAGGCCTTCCAGCCGACTGGCGGTCTGAAAATGCTCAACGGCAATCTCGGCAAGGCCGTGATCAAGGTTTCTGCGGTTGCCAAGGAACGCCACATCATCGAAGCCCCCGCGCGCGTCTTCCATTCGCAGGACGCCTTCCTGGACGCCTTCAACAAGAAGGAACTGAAGGGAGATGTCGCTGCTGTCGTACGCTTCCAGGGCCCGAAGGCGATCGGCATGCCCGAATTGCACAAGCTGACACCCTGTCTCGGCATTCTGCAGGACAAGGGTTACAAGGTTGCGCTGATCACTGACGGCCGCATGTCGGGCGCGTCCGGCAAGGTGCCGGCGGCAATCCATGTCACGCCGGAAGCCGAAAACGGCGGGCCGATCGCAAAGATCCGCGACGGCGACATGATCCGCATCGATGCTGTCACCGGTGAATTGAAGGTCCTCGTCGATGAGAAGGAGTTTGACGCCCGCCCTGTAGCAGTCGCCGATCTCAGCGAACATCAGTTTGGTGTCGGCCGCGATCTTTTCACCGCCTTCCGCGCCAATGTCGGCACGGCGGACAGCGGCGCGCACGTCTTCGGCGCATAATCAGGAAATCTGGGAGAGTTCAATGGCACAGGATATCGAAAAAATAGAAACGGTGATGTGCGCCGCGCCCGTTATCCCGGTTCTCGTCGTCGAAGATCCGCAAAAGGCCGTCCCGATGGCGACGGCCCTGGTGAAGGGCGGTCTGCCCGCAATCGAAATCACGTTGCGGACGGAACGTGCGCTGGAGGCCATTGAGGCGGTCAGCAAACATGTGGAGGGGGCCATTGTCGGCGCGGGCACGGTGCTGGACGGCAAGCAATATGATGCGGCGGTTTCGGCCGGATCCAGGTTTATCGTTTCACCAGGAGCCACAAGCAACCTTCTGGACGCAGCCGACGCGCACAGCGTTCCGCTTCTCCCCGGTGCGGCCACCGCTTCAGAGGTGATGTTTCTGCTTGAGCGTGGCTACCAACGCCTGAAATTCTTCCCGGCCGAACAGGCCGGCGGCGCGTCCTATCTGAAATCGCTCTCCTCTCCGCTTGCGGCAGCGAAGTTCTGTCCAACGGGAGCTGTCAGCCTGGACAAGGCCCCAGCCTATCTTGCGCTACCGAACGTTCTGTGTGTTGGCGGGTCCTGGATCGCGGACGCCAAGGCGATCGCGTCGGATGACTGGGCTGGCATTGAGGAACGGGCACGTGCGGCGAGCAGTCTCAACGGCTGACGTCCTGACGCCGTTCTGACTGAACGGAGGGACCAGACGCTCAGGCGTCTTCGGTGTCCTCGGCAGGCATTCCCATGGCGCCGGCCACGACCGGGCCTTCGGATTCCTCCAGGGTTCTGTCCCAGAGAAGCCGCATGCCGGCGGACTTGTCATTGCGCCATGCAAATTCGGCAACCACCGGCTTGTTAAACTTGTGCATGGTCAGAAGCACTTCTTCCGGCAAAGCGGTGAGCCCGTTCGCCTTGACCTTGCAGCCGTTCTTGGCGGCGTCGACGATGGTGCCCTCGATTTCCGTGATACCTTCCAGATCGGCGATCTTGACCGGAATCTTGACGTCGTTCCGCTTTTCCCGGCGCTTGTCGCTGACCTTGCTTTCGCTGGTCACGAACACCACCGACGCGTCATTGCCCTTGACGGACGTCACCTGCGCCTTGGAGAGTTTGCGCGCACCGGAAAAGCGGATGCCGATATTCTTGTAGAGGTCCTCGACATGCTCGGAGGTGACCTTGCAGCCCCACTCGTTCACGTTCGTGATTGAGGCATCGATAATGGCGAACGTATCGAAATCGACGACCTGAACATCTTCGCTGGCTTCAGGGTTTTCCTGAAGATGCGTGAGAGCGGGATCCATTTTCACGTTGCTCATGGGTTTAAGACACCTGAATTCTTCTTCCGTTCATGGCCTGTGCTGAGCAAGCACGCGGACCGAACGCTATGGTAAAACTCCTAATTTCCCGTCAATCCACCCTGTTTTCGCTCCTGGAGCGCGCCGATTTCACAGTGTCTGCCGCCAAAAGCGATGGAACCGCGCCGCAGAAAAATCTCCACTACGTCAAAATGCTGTGCTAATTGGATCGCTATCTGCCGTTACTGAAATCCAGACAGTTAAATCGATTTAAGGGGAAGTCCCATGACACTCGAAGCGACTCTCATGTCTCTCGCCGGACAGGCTGAAAAACTGAACAGCACCACGCTTCGGAACCTGTTTGCCGACGATCCGGGCCGCTTTGAAACGTTCTCGGCACGCACGGAAGACCTTCTCCTCGACTATTCGAAGACGAAAATCGATAGCGACACGCTGAACAAACTCATATCGCTGGCCGTCAAGGCCGGCGTGGAAGGCCGGCGGGCAGCCATGTTCGCGGGGGAAAAGATCAACGAAACCGAAAAACGCGCGGTGCTTCATACCGCACTTCGGAACAAGTCCGACAAGCCTGTCATGGTCGACGGTGAAGACGTCATGCCGGATGTCAGGTCGGTGCTGGATGCCATGGCGGACTTTGCCGAAGCGATCCGGTCTGGTGAGCTGGTGTCCTCGTCGGGCGCTCCCTTTACGGACGTCGTCAATATCGGCATTGGCGGATCCGATCTCGGCCCCGTCATGACGACGCTCGCGCTTGCGCCGTACCACGACGGGCCGGAGCTGCACTATGTCTCCAACGTGGACGGGGCTCATATCGCAGATACGCTGGAAAAGCTCGACCCGGAAACAACGCTGATCATCGTCGCGTCAAAGACCTTTACCACCATCGAAACGATGACCAACGCGGCAACCGCGCGCAAGTGGATCGCGTCAGCCCTTGGCGAAGACGCGGTTGGCAAACACTTTGCAGCCGTGTCGACAGCGCTCGAAAAGGTCGAAGCGTTCGGCATCGACAGCGCGCGGGTCTTCGGTTTCTGGGACTGGGTCGGCGGACGCTATTCCATCTGGTCCGCGATCGGCCTGCCGCTGATGATTGCAATCGGTCCTGATGCGTTCAGCGACTTTCTGGAGGGCGCCCATGCAATGGACGTGCACTTCCAGGAAGCGCCTCTTGAAAAGAACCTGCCGGTCCTGATGGCCCTTATCGGTGTTTGGCATCGGGATGTCCTGGGCTACGGCGCGAGAGCGGTGTTGCCCTATGACCAGCGCCTGTCGCGCCTCCCCGCTTATCTGCAGCAACTCGACATGGAATCCAACGGCAAGCGCGTCAAGCTGGACGGAAGCCCGGTCGACGTGGATACCGGGCCCCTCGTCTGGGGCGAACCGGGCACCAATGGCCAGCACGCCTTCTACCAGTTGCTGCATCAGGGCACCACGGTCATTCCCTGCGAGTTCCTCATCGCGAAGGAAGGCCATGAGGACGACCTGCGCCATCACCACGAGCTCCTGACAGCAAATTGCCTTGCCCAATCCGAAGCGCTGATGCTCGGACGGACACTTGAGGAAGCGAAAACCATCCTTGCAGCTTCGGGAATGTCCGAAAGCGATGTGGAGCGGCTTGCGCCTCACAAGGTGTTTCCGGGCGACCGCCCGTCATTCACGCTCGTTTACGACAAGTTGACCCCTTACGCACTCGGACGTCTGATCGCGCTTTACGAGCATCGCGTCTTCGTTGAAGGCGTCATTTGGGGCATCAACTCGTTTGATCAGTGGGGCGTGGAATTGGGCAAGGAACTGGCGACCGCGCTCCTGCCGATGGTCAAGGGCGATGCGGAGGCAGACCTGAAGGATGCATCCACGCGCGGTCTGCTCGCCGCGCTGAAGAGGTGATCGAATCCGCCTTACTTTCGCCCAATGGACCCTATCTGTTCCACAGCACAGAAAGACTCTGCCCGGTCAGCAAGTTGGCTTTTGTGTACTGTAGGAATTGATAGATTGCCCCGGCGCGCAAAGCAGCTTAACCTTGGCAAGACTTTAAACTATTAAAATTGCCGCACCGCGCGGTCTTGAAGGGAGTTACCTTTAATGAAGAAGCTTGTTCTGCTCGCTGCAATCGGCGTTGCTTTGGCAGGGTGTCAGTCTGACAGCCAGACGGACCGTGCCCTGGTCGGCGGTGGCCTTGGCGCAGCAACCGGTGCCGCGATCGGTGCTGCAGCGACCGGCGACGTCGGCGGTGCGCTTGTTGGTGGTGCAATCGGTGCAGCTGGCGGTGCGATCGTCGGCGCAGCAACGACACCGAAAAACTGCGTGGCTTATGACCGTTACGGCAATCCGTATCGCGTCGCTTGCCCATAACAAAACTTTGCAGCCCTGACTGTGTGACAATGCCGCGGATCGGTAGGATAAAATCATGAAAAAACTGTTTTTTGTTGCTGCCGCTGCGGCGCTTCTTGCTGGCTGTCAGTCGGACAGCCAGACTGACCGGGCACTCGTAGGCGGCGGCCTCGGAGCCGCGACCGGTGCCATCATCGGTGCCGCAGCTGGAGGCGGCGTCGGTCCGGCCCTCGCCGGTGCGGCAATCGGTGGCGCGGGCGGTGCCATTGTCGGCGCCGCAACCGCTCCGAAAAACTGCGTCGCCTATGACCGGTACGGAAACCCCTATCGCGTCGTCTGCCCCTGATCACAATGCACCACAATGGCCCTCGGCGTTAACGGGCCATTTAGGTTACGCAATCCATAATGAGACGAATTGGTTTTGAGCGTCTTGACGGGCTCGAAGGCTGAAGATCTTCGTCCGCGCGGCTTCTTCTTCGTTCGACGGCATCAGGTCATGACCCTCAGCATCAATTGGCGCCGATTCGGCTGTACCTCGTAGGAGCGGCGTGCCAGGCAGAACGATTTCATCTGCAGTGGCCACCCTATGCGGACCCAGCCAAAACCGTCGTCAGATCACACTCATTTTGAGGTCGTATCCGACATGAAACAGATTTTGGTCGTGGCAGCAGTGGCCACCCTCCTCGCCGGCTGCTCCACAAGCAGACAAACGGACCGGGCAATCATCGGCGGCGGCCTCGGTGCTGCAACCGGTGTGATCGTCGGTGCCGCAGTGGGCGCAGGAGCCGCCCCGGTCATCGCCGGCGCGGCCCTTGGAGCGGCCGGCGGCGCTGCGATCGGCGCCGCCACAACACCGCGGTGACCGGCTGAAGCCTTCGTCCGAGCGCCTTGATAAAGCTTGGATAACCTGACCTCGGTAAGATTCTGTTAACCATACATCTGCACGCTGGCGGGGCTAATTCCTTTGCTGGGGAGCATGGATGAAACCGATTCTTGCCGTTGCAGCCCTCGCCTTCCTTCTGGCCGGGTGCGCCAATACCGAGAGCCAGCGCGACCGGATGCTTATCGGCGCCGGGCTGGGCGCAGCGACCGGCGCGACGATCGGTGCCGTGGCAGGATCAACGGTCAACGCGACTATTGCCGGTGCGGCCCTGGGTGCTGTCGGCGGTGGGCTTATCGGTGTCGTCACGACACCGCGCAATTGCATTGCCCACGACCTGAACGGCACACCGTACAAGGTCAGATGCCCGTAAACAGCGTCTTCTGAAAGCCTGAACCGCGCCGCCCTGATACCAGCCTGTGCTCCTCCGTGGTGTGCTAGATCGCGGCCTCGATCAGGAAGGGTCCTTGCGTGCGTGCCGCCATTTCCATCGCTTCGGCGAAGGATTCCTCCGTATCGGCGCGCACGGCTTGAACGCCATGACCGGCAGCCAGTGCCACCCAGTCAATCAGCGGGTCCTCGATATCGAACATGGCGCGTGCATTGCGTCCCGGTTTTGGCGCGCCCTGCGCCTGAAGCTCGGCATGCAGGATCTGGTAGCCGCGGTTCGCAATGATGACGAACGTGATGTTCAAGCCTTCGCGCGCGGCCGTCCACAGGCACTGGACCTGATACATGGCGGACCCGTCTCCGGAAACGGCAAGGACCGGCCGGTCCGGACATGCCACGGCCGCTCCAAGCGCGTTCGGCAGGCATTGTCCGATCGATCCGCCGGTATTGTTGATGCGGTCATGATGCGAAGACCCGTTCACCGCCGGCCAGATACCGGGTCCGGCGGTCACCGCTTCGTTCACCACGATCGCGCCGTCGGGAAGCAGGTTCGCAAGCCCGCGCCCGATCCCTTCCGCAGAGAGCGGTCCGCTTTCAAGCGGCGGCACGTCATAAGCGATCCTTGCAACGTCTTCGCTGTCATCGACACCTGCTGCCTCCGCAAGCTTTTCGAGCGTCCACATGACGTCCCAATCGGCAAAGCAGAGTTGTCCGATCGCGCAGCCCGCCGGTTCCGGCGTTGAGGGTTTTCCCGGATAAGCGAAGAAGTTGACCGGCGGGTCTTCCCCGACCAGAACGATATGCTTCAGACCGGACAGGAACTCTGCGCTCACGTCGACGTTATAAGGCAGCATCTCGGACGCCACGGCCCCGTCGCCGAGCGCGATGCGGGGTGCGAAAAACGGCGCAAGCAGCCGGCACCCTGTGCGGGCGGCGATCTTGCCGGCGAGTTCCGCCCCCGCACCATAAAGCGCCGGACCACTCGCCAGAAGGGCGGCTCCTGGAAGCGTCAGGGCATGCGCGGACGCCTTGACGCGGTCTTCGTCAGGCCGGTGCTTGCGAACCGGCGGCAACTCGCTCGCGGGTCCCGACCCGCTGTCACCCCACGCCGAATCCGCTGGAAGGATGACGGTCGCGATCTGGCCGCTGCGCGCCATCCGGATCGCCTCGGCCCCTGCCCCCGCCACCGTGGAACTGTCTGTCGCGCGTCGGACCCAATGAGAAACCGAGCCGACCACGCCATCGAGGTCCGCCTGCAGCGGCGCATCATGCTTCAGGTGATACCCGGCGTGATCGCCAACGATGTTGACGACACCGGACTGTCCCTTGCGTGCGTTGTGAAGATTGGCCCAGCCGTTGCCGAAGCCGGGTCCGAGATGAAGCAGAGTGCCGGCCACGTTGCCGCTCATGCGGGCGTAGCCGTCTGCGGCTCCGGTCACTCCACCCTCGAAGAGGCAGAGGATGCAGCGCATCTCCGGATGCGTGTCCAGGGCTGCAACGAAATGCATTTCGGACGTACCCGGATTGGCAAAGCAAACCGAAACGCCGGAAGCCAGCATTGTCTCAACCAGCGCTTCCGCACCATTCATCCCGGCGTCTCCTCCCGTTATTGTTTCGAGCTTTAAATCAGATGTGGGAGGTTGTCCACGCAAGTTGCCCGACAACTCGGGAAGGTCGCCAAGCTGTCTGAAACAAAAAGGCCGGTCACATGACCGGCCTTTCCAACGATAAGAGCCTTGACGGGCTTACGCAGCCTGGCTGGCGTCGCTCTGTGCAAGGGCGGTCGCCGGATCGACATAGTCGTAGCCGAGGGCTTCGGCAACCGCTTCGCAGGTCACCTGGCCGCCGATCACGTTCAGGCCCGGCAGGAAGTGCGGATCGTCGAGCAGCGCTTTCTTTGCCCCCTTGTCGGCAAGCGCCAGCGCGAAGGGAAGCGTTGCATTGTTGAGCGCATAGGTCGAGGTTTTCGGCACGGCACCCGGCATGTTGGCGACGCAATAGTGCACCACGTCGTCGATGATATACGTCGGGTCCGAGTGGGTGGTCGCCTTGGACGTTTCAAAGCAGCCGCCCTGATCGATGGCAACATCAACAAGAACCGAACCGGCCTTCATGCGGCTCACAAGATCTCTCGACACAAGCTTCGGCGCAGCCGCACCGGCAACCAGAACGGCGCCGACCACCATGTCCGCTTCAAGGACATGTTTTTCGAGCGCGGATTTGGTTGAATAGACGGTCTTCAGAGCCGGACCGAATGTCTGGGCAAGCTGGCCGAGAACCGTGGTGTTTCTGTCCAGAACCGTAACGTCTGCTCCAAGTCCGATCGCCATGGTGATGGCATGCGATCCGACAACGCCGCCACCGATGACGACAACCTTGGCTGGCTCGACACCGGGAACACCACCGACAAGGGTTCCGGAACCGCCATGCGCCTTTTCCAGCGCCTTGGCGCCGGCGATGACCGAAAGACGTCCGGCAACCTGGGACATCGGTACCAGCAGCGGAAGGCCGCCTTTTACATCCACGACGGTCTCATAGGCAATGCAGGTCGCACCGGATTTGACCAGATCAGCTGTCTGGTCCGCATCGGGAGCCAGATGCAGGTACGTGAAGAGAATGTGATCCGGGCGCAGCATGGCGCGCTCGACCGCCTGTGGTTCCTTGACTTTCACGATCATCTGCGCGGCGTCGAAAATTTCCTTCGCAGTGCCAAGGATCTTGGCACCTGAGGCCTGGTAGTCGGCGTCACTGGCACCGATGCCGGCGCCGGCGTTCGTTTCGACGAGCACCTCGTGTCCATGGGCGATCATCTCGTGAACACTGTCAGGTGTCAGACCAACCCGGTACTCATGGTTCTTGATTTCCTTCGGCACACCAATGCGCATAACCACGTCTCCTCTGGAAGCGTTATTGATTGCTTACAAGTGTATGTCTTTTGCCGTCGAATGTGCTTGCGTTCGCACTGTGCCAGAGTGGCTATCGAACAATTTTATTGCGCTAATCTGGAAAACTGTCGCAGCTTCTGCGATCATGGTCAAAGTTTAGCGCAATATGTGCGGTGCAACATAATGAAACTCGATCGCCTCGACCGGAAAATCCTCGACGTGCTGCAAAAGGACGGCCGGATCGCCAACGCGGACCTTGCCGATGTGGTCGGACTGTCGGCATCCGCCTGCCTCAGGCGGGTGCGCGGGCTTGAAGAAGCAGGCGTCATCGAGAATTACGTCGCCCTGCTCGATCAGCGCAAACTCGGCCGCCGCATGGATGTTTTTGTGGAGATCTCTCTGACAGGCCAGTCCAAGGAAACGCTCGAGAGCTTCGAACGCGCAGTCGCTCGGTCAGACGAAATCATGGAGTGTTTCCTGATGGCCGGGGATGCTGACTACATATTGCGGCTGACTGCGGCGGATCCGATTGATTTTGAACGCATTCACCGCGATCACCTGTCCCAGCTCCCCGGCGTTCTGAGAATGAAATCCTCTTTCGCCATCCGCCCGATCGTCAAACGGACGGCAATACCGTTGGAAGCGGAAGTCTGAGACAGGCAAGAGCATGACCCCCGTGCAAGCCACCGAACCGTCAGGGCCGATTGCAGTCTCGACGGCAGGTGAAGTCGGTTATATAGTCCGCATCCGATTATTTCCGGCACTTCAAGGATCCAGCCACGGTGTCCCACAAGATCACCCGTTTTCTCGACACAACTTATCAGCTTGGCGAATGCCCGACCTGGGACGAGCGCAACAACCGTCTCCTCTGGGTCGATATCCAGGGCCGCACCATTCAGTCGATGGACTGGACGACACGTGACATCACCACCTGGTATTTCGACAACGAAGTCGGCTCGTTCGGCCTGACCGAAGACGACCGCCTTGTCGTCGGCGTCTGGGACAAGATCCTGCTGTTCGACCCGAAGACGGAAAAGAGCGACATCCTCGCCGAGGTGCAGGTGGACGTTCCCGGCACGCGTCTCAATGACGGCAAGATCGGCCCGGACGGCGCCTTCTGGATCGGCACCATGGACACCGCCTCCCCGCGCGAACCGATCGCCGGGCTCTTCCGGATTGACGGCAAGGGGAATGTCGAAGAAATCCGCGACGAACTGCAATGCTCCAACGGCCTCGCCTGGAGCGCCGACGGCACCTACATGTATCACGCCGATTCCACGCCCGGCTGGATCGAGTGTTATGCCTTCGATCCGGCAACAGGCGCTCTTGGTTCGAAGATGCTCTACGCCCAGCAGACCAACGAGACCGGCCGTCCGGACGGCGCGACCGTGGACGCGGACGGCAACTACTGGAGTGCCGGTGTTTCGGCAGGTGTGCTGAACTGTTTCGCGCCCGACGGCAACCTTCTGGAAGCGATCCCGATGCCTGTGCCCAAGCCGACGATGCCCTGCTTCTGCGGCCCGGAACTCGATCAGCTGATCGTCACCACGATCAAGCAACCGACCGACCCCACCGCCATCGAGCCGGACACACTCTCCGGCGGCCTCTTCCTCGTGGAAGGCCACGGGCGCAAGGGTTTGAAGACGGAGCGGTTTAAGGTTTAGTCCGACAAAATGGCATCGAAAACCGCCACCATGTGACAAGACACGCACTGGTCCCGGATAAGGTCCGGGACGGCGCTGATGTAGCACTCTCAAGCTGCGGATCTGGAGACGCAGTTAAACGGGCACGGCTCCTCCCCGGTTTCCCTCTCCCGGGGGGAGAGGGTCAGGGTGAGGGCGCAAAGGTCTGAGGCGAGTTGACAGCTCTGGTCCCTCACCCGGCCTGTCAGGCCGACCTCTCCCGCGGGAAGAGGTGTCCGGGCCTGTGGGTGGTTCCGGGCATGCGGCAAATCCCCCGATGCAGAGGAAAGACTGGCGTTCTGTCCCCCTCATTGCCGCCCCGGCCCTGAGCCGGGGCCTCGTTTCAAAAAACACTTTGGTCCCGGATCGGGTCCGGGACGGCACTGGGTGCTTGTTGAGAGCAAAGGCCAAACACACACCGTCACCACGGCCTCGAGTCGGAGCCCACTCGCCGGTTACATTGCGGCAGCGCCTCAGATCACAACGTTGTCTCTGTAGCGAATTGCCTTGCCCGCAATCTAATGTGAAGAACATGGCTTCCGGCGTCAGTGCCGGCAACCTCTGACCTTCACCGGCTGCCAGACCGTGCGGGCCGGCTCCACCATGACCTGGCGGCTGACGGTCTTGTAGACGGCCGGTTCCTTGATCACATGGCTGGACGCCGGCTGCACCATCACCTTTTCCTTCACGGTGCTGTAAATCGCCGGATGGCGGACCGCGACCTTGGACGCAGCCTGCACCTGAACCCGCTCGCTGACGGTCTTGTAGACAGCCGGGTGCTGGACCTTGCACAGCGTTTTGACGCCCTTGATCATCCGGTATTCCCAGCCGACGCTGGCCCGCTGCACCATCACCTTGCGGTGACGTGTTTGATACACCGCCGGTGTCATCCGGTAGCTGACGCGCTCGGGCTGCACCAGCACACGCCGCTTTTGATAGCCATAAACCGCCGGTCGCTTGACGACCCTTTGGGTTGCGGCCCTCACCAGAACGCGTTCATGAACGGTCTTGTAAACAGCCGGAACCGTCGCCTGCTGATAGCAGGCAAGCGCCTTGCCGCCTGCATGGGCAAAAGATGCAAGAAAAGGTGTAAGTACCAGCGCGATAACCGCGCTCCAGGAACTGCGACGCATAAACTCATCCCCCAGTCTGGTGCAGGAAAATATCCTGCAACTCGATTTTAGGGAATTTTGACAAGGCATTAAAGCAAAAAGTTAACTCCCGTTAAGAGATTGCGACCGGAAATCCTTCAGATCAGGCCTGTTCCTTCGACCCTTTTTCGTAGTCGGTGTCTTCGTTGATGATGTGCCGTGCCTCCTCCGGCACCCATTCTCCCCAGCGCGGCTGGAGCTGATGATCGACGGACACGCGGTCGTCAAACACGAAACACTCACCCTTCCAGAGGCTCTCTTCCTCCGGGACCTGTTCCAGATAATTCAGGATGCCGCCTTCAAGATGGTAGACCTCATCAAAGCCGTTTTTCAGCATCCAGGCGCTCGCCTTCTCGCACCGGATCCCGCCGGTGCAGAACATGGCGATCTTCGGCTTCTTCTCAAGGTTTTCCTGGGCATTGACCCAGTCCGGGAATTCGCGAAACGATTGCGTCTCCGGATTGAGGGCTTTCTCGAATGTGCCGAAGGCAAATTCATAGTCGTTGCGCGTATCGATCACGACGACGTCCGGGTCTGAGATCAGCGCGTTCCAGTCCTCCGGCTTGACATACTCCCCGACAATTTCGTTCGGGTCGATGCCGTCGACCGCCAGACGAACAATCTCCTGTTTCAGCCGCACCTTCATGCGTTTGAACACGTGCCGGTGCGTCCAGGCCTCCTTGTACGTCAGTGCGGTCAGACGCGGGTCAGCGCGCAGGTGATCGAGCACCGCCCGAACGCCCGCCTCCGGTCCGCAGATGGTTCCGTTGATACCCTCGCTTGCCAGGAGCAAGCTGCCGCGCACATCGTTTTCGATGCAGAATGCCTTGAGCGGATCACGCATCTCCTCGTAGTCGTCGAGGGGCGTGAACAGATAAAGGGCGGCAACGAGAAAATCGTTCATCAGGCGTATTCTTTTGCTTAAAGGAGCGCTCGCGGAGAAGGCAAATCTTCCGTCCGACCCGGAGCCGTCGGCGCTCTCTATACAGCGAGAGCCCCCTCTTTGAAAAGTCCGCAGAATCTCTGACGCCTGCCCGGCGACGAACCTGGCACGCGGCGCCTACGTGAATTGGAGATGCAGCCTCGGTATCAGAACGTCACGACCGCCTTGATCAGCGTCTCGCGGTCACCGGAAAGCGCTTCGAAGCGGCCGGCCATGTCCTGAACCGGGATCGTGAGTGAACAGAGCGCATCCGTGTCGATCAAGTCGTTGCGAATGGCCTGCATCACCGTTTCGAAATCCTCGGCCGTTGCATTGCGGCTGCCGATGATCTGGGTTTCCCGCTTGTGAAATTCCGGGTCGTCAAACCGGATCTGGTCCTTGACCACGCTGACCAGCACGTAACGGCTGCCATGGGCGAGCAACTGAAAGCCCGCCTCGATCGCACGTGCGCTTCCCGTGGCGTCAAAAATGACATCGAAGCCGTCGGAAAGCGATCCGGTCAGGATGTCCGTCCCGGCAAGGTGCTGTTTTTCAAAACCGAACTTCTCCCCTGCCTGCCGCAACCGCGCTTCGCTCAGATCGAGCAGGTGAACGTCCGCTCCCTGGATGCGCGCAAAAAGCGCCGTGCCCAGGCCGATCGGACCTGCCCCGGTCACGAGCACGCGCTCACCTTTCAGCTCACCGGCGCGCCGGACCGCGTGCGCACCGATCGCCAGAAACTCGACCATGGCTGCCTGAATCTCGCTGAGACCGGTGGCCCGGTAGAGGTTCGTTTCCGGCACGGCGATCCTGGAGCACATGCCGCCGTCCCTGTGAACGCCCAGAACCTCGATGTTCTCGCAGCAATTCGGCTTGCCCTTTCTACACGCGCGGCACTTTCCGCAGGAGAGATAGGGATTGACGACGACCAGTTCGCCGTCCTGCCAGAGACTGGTCGCCCTGGCCACGCGTCCGCTGAGTTCGTGGCCGATCACCCGCGGATAGTTCAAAAACGGGTGTTTGCCTTCGAATATATGATAGTCGGTTCCGCATATGCCGACAGCGCTGATATCGACCAGCACCCAGCCGTCCGGGGCATCCATCGGCAGATCCTGTTCCGCCAGCTGGAACACGCCCGGTTCCACCACGACGCCGCAGGGCATTCTTGCGTTCTTTCCGTCTGCTGGTGTCGCTGTCTCATGCTTCATTGCAGTTTATCCCGGCCGCGCGGCACCCAGTCTTCTGGCAGTTCACCCTTGATGATGAGGCTGAGCACATCATCCTTGGTCACATCTTCAATCCGATGAGACCCGACATTCCTGCCCTTGTTCATCACGACAACGCGGTCGCACAACTCAAACACATCATGCATGTCGTGGCTGACAAGCAGGATGCCGATCCCGTCGGCCCTCAGTCCCTTGATGAGGTCGGCGACCATCGCCGTCTCGGACGGACCAAGCGCAGCCGTCGGTTCGTCCATGATCAGGATCTTCACATTGAAATAGATTGCCCGTGCAATCGCAATAACCTGCCGCTGGCCGCCGGAGAGCTTTGCAACCGGGTCGTCGAGGTTCTTGAAGTTCGGGTTGAGCTTGCGCAAGACACGCTGCGTCTCGGCCATCATCTTGCGGTCGTCGAGATTGCCAAGCCCGGTTTTCAGCTCGCGCCCGAGAAAGAGGTTGGCGGGTGCATTCAGGTGATCGGCGAGTGCAAGGGTCTGATAGATCGTTTCAATCCCCAGGTCGCGCGCATCGTGGGGGTTCTGGATCTCGGCGAGGTCTCCATTGACCCTGATAGTGCCTTCATTCGCAATCATTGCCCCGGACAGGATACGCATCAGGCACGACTTGCCCGCCCCGTTATGCCCGAGAACGCCGACCACCTCGCCCGGATAAAGGTCCAGCGACACACCGTTGACCGCGCGAATGCCGCCGAAATGCTTTTCAATGTTGCTCATCTCAACAAGGGGCTGTGACGCGCTGTCGAGGCTCATGGCAAAGGGCCCTTCATCAAAAAAGTGCCGGGAACACAAGGAAGGAGTGTGCCCCCGGCAAGTTGGGATTTGTCAGTAAAGGACGTTTTGAACTTCGGGCTGGTCGATGTTCTCTTTCGTGGCAAGCACAACGCCCGTGTCGATGAAGTCAGAGACGCTCTCGCCGCTCAACAGCTTCATGATCGTTTGAACGCCGAGTTCACCCATCTGGAAAGATCCCTGCACGGCTGTCCCTGCAAGTGTTCCGTCGCGCACGAAGTCCTGAAGGTCGGAATTGCCGTCAAAGCCGAGCGCGGTGATGCTGCCGGCCTTGCCCGCCTGAACGATCGCACGGCCCATGCCGATTGCCGTCGGCTCGTTAGCGCCGAAGATGCCGACGAGGTCGTCATTGGCTGCCAGAACATCGGTGGTCTGGTTGAGTGCGGTTGCCATCTGCGACTGCGAATAGAACGGGCCGACGATTTCAATGTCGGACTTCTCGTTGATATGCTCGACAAAACACCCGACACGGCCGATTTCCGATCCGACACCGGCGACATAGGACATCACGGCCACTTTGCCCTCGGTGCCGACTTCGGACAGCATCTTGTCGGCGACCAGTTTGCCGGCAGCGCAATTGTCGGTGGAAAGGAACGCCTGGTAGTATTCCTTGGCGTTGTCGGCCAACCCGGAATCGATGATGACGACCGGGATCTGCGCCTCGAAAGCCTTCTTGACGACTGGCGTCAGCGCCTCCGGATCGGACGGTGCAAGAACAATCCCGGCAACGCCGCGGTTGATCGCGTTTTCAACAAGGCTCACCTGATCGGCGATCGCCGATTCCGAAGCCGGGCCGTTGAAGGTCATCGTATGCGCTTCCTGCCCCTTGATCGCGGCGCTGGCGCCCTTGTTCACGTTCTGCCAGAAATTCGAGTTGGTCGTCTTGACGATGACCGCGATTTCACCGGCCTGCGCGGCGGCGCCCGTCAGCACCAGCGCACTTGCCATCATCATGGTCGAAATCAGCTTTTTCATGGATTATTCCCTCCGGTTGAAGACATGTTTGTTGGTTGTCCGGCTTGTCAGCGCCGGTTTCGGATCTGATCGATGTAGACCGCCAGAATGACGATCACGCCGATCACGATTTGCTGGATGAAGGCGGAAACGCCCGCCATGTTGAGGCCGTTGCGCAGAACGCCGATGATGAAGGCGCCGATCATGGTACCGGATATGTTGCCGACCCCGCCCATCAGCGAGGCTCCGCCGATCACCGCTGCGGCGATCGCATCAAGCTCGTACATCACGCCTTCATTCGGTTGAACTGTGACAAGGCGGGACATCAGGACATTGCCCGCCAGACCTGCAAGGGCGCCCGACAGCGTGTAGGCGAAGATTTTCGTCCGGTCGACCAGAACACCGGCAAGCCGTGCCGCCTCCTCGTTCGACCCGGTCGCATAGATATGCCTTCCGGCCTGCCGCCTGTTCAAAAGATAGGCGGCAGCGATTGCCACGACCGCAAGCAGGATCGCGGGATAAGGGATGCCCGGGAACACCACCTTCGGGAAAATGCCGCCGGTCTTCTCAACGATCCTGAAAAGAGACCCGTTGCCAAGGATGCCGAAGGCTTCGCCGAGACGTGAAATTGGAGCCGCCCCGGTCAACTGCAGCGCAACACCACGCGCAATCAGCATCATGCCGAGGGTGGCGACAAAGGGCGTGATCCGCATCTTGGTGATGACAAAGCCGTTCAGGCAACCGCAAAACGCCCCGGCAACAATCCCCAGAGCCATTGCCGGCGCAGTCGGAACACCTGCCTTAATCGATAGACCCGTCACGACCCCAGACAACGCCAGGACAGATCCGACGCTGAGGTCGATGCCGCCGGTGATGATGACCATCGTCATGCCGATGCCGAGCAAACCGATGACCGAGGTCTGGAGAAGAACCGTGAGACCGTTATTGACGGTCAGGAACGCGTCGTTGCCAAACGAAAACGCGATCACCAGCGCCAAAAGGGTCAGAACAGCCGATAGCTTGTGAAACGACCCGGCCGAAAGTCTGAATGCCGCCGGCACAGGATACGCCCCCCTATCAAGATTCGCCATGTGTCCTCCCGGGCGAAAATTGAATTTAATTATTAAAAACAGCCTTACATTCGAATTAAGCTTCGTCAATTGTTTTTTATTTTTTTATACGAAATTTCAGGAATTGTGCTTCATCGAGGATGTGCTAGTTTCGCGTCATGGCCCGTACTGACGAGCGTTTTCGAAGCGCTTACAACAAGTTGCTGGATATCTGCGCCACAATGGATGTTGGCAGCCAACTGCCTGCCGAGGTTGTGCTGGCGGAGCGGATGGAGGTGAGCCGGACCATCGTGCGCACTGCCCTGCAAAAACTTGACGAAGAAGACCTGATCGATTGGGAGGGAAGGCAGAAAACGCTGATCAGGCGGCCGGAACAAAAACACCGCCTGTCGCAATCGGAAAGCGCGCCTTCGGGCGAAGAGCTCGAAAAGCTTTTCTTCGAGTGGATCCTGCGCTTTGACGTGCCTGCCGGAACCTCCTTGAACATTGCTCAGCTATCACGCCAGTTCGGTGTCCCGCCCCACGGCCTGCAGGAGTTCCTGTCGGGACTGAGCCGCTTCGGTCTTGTCGAACGGCGGGCCAAGGGTGGATGGACCCTTTCCGGTTTCACGGCGGAGTTTGCCGTTGAACTCTCCGACTTCCGGCTCGTTCTGGAAATGAATGCCGTCAGACAGCTTCTGTCCCTGCCCGAAGACCATGAAATCTGGGTGAAGCTCAAGGATCTTGAACGTGAGCACGAGGTCCTGAAGAAGGACCTCAAAACCCGGTACCACGACTTCTCGACCCTGGACGAAAAGTTCCATTCAACGGTCAACAGCGTGGTCAAGAACCGCTTCGTTCTTGAAGCGCAGAAACTGATCTCGCTCATCTTCCACTATCACTACATGTGGGACAAGCACGACGAGCGCGAACGCAACGCGGCAGCGATCGAGGAGCACCTTGAATGGATCAGGGCCATGCTCGCTCACGACCGCTTGCATTCAGAAGAAGCGGCTCTCAAGCACCTGCGCCGCTCGAAGGAGACACTCCTGGCCTCCCTGAAAGACCACAAACGCGCCTGATCCGGTTCACATCCTCTCCTGCCGGGTTTGGAAAGCACGTGACCTAAAGCATGCGAACCTTGGCTGATGCCGCTGAAATCGCGTCCAGCCTCGGCGCGGAAAACGACGCATTCGCCTGTCTCGCCCAGGTCAGGAACGCTCCGATCCTGCGCTCGATCTTCTCCGCGTGGTTTTGAGCAATGTCGGCAAGCTTGTGATCGAGAAACGGATTTTTGAACCTGTCGAGCGTGGTCTCGACATAGGCGGCCGCCTCGTCTTTGCGGCCATGAGCCGCAAATCCGGGCACGACCTCGCGGGTATAGAGATCTTCAAGGTCTGCAGCCGCCTCCGGATCGGCGAGCATGTCACGTACGAATTTGTGGCGCTTGAGCGTCACTTCGGCCAACCAGCGGGAAACAAGATAGGTGTGCCCGAGATTGAGGATGAACAGCTTCAGCGTTTCGAATGGCTCCAGGCTCGGCACAACGCGCACGTCCGGATGCGAGCATGGCACCAAAAGACCCGGCTGATCCTCAATGGCCCAGAAGGCATAGGGCTCGGCAACAGCTCCGGCCGGTTCGAGCGGTTCGGACACGATGCGGTCTACGAGCGAATTCACCCAGATGACATCCGATTCCAGCCAGTTTCGGAACACGGCCGGATAAAGGTCGGCGATCCCGAAGACGAGATCCCGAAGAACCTCTCCGTTATGCGGCACAAGCTCCGTCGGCATGATCTGTATGCCAGCGCCGCTTTCCCGGAACCGCTGATAGAGAAGCCAGGTCAGTTTCGCAGGGTATGACATTGCCTGATCGAAGGTTGTTCGGCAGTCGGCCTCGCACGGACGGAACCCTGCGTCCGCGGTGTTCGACAGGATGATCCGGGCTTCGTTCACCACAACGTCCCGGACGCGGTCAAGGTCGCCGGGAAGAGACAGTGTCCTCGCCACGCTGGTGACCCGCGTCTGCGTTTCGATCAGCTGGCCACCCTCAACGCCCCTCACCTGTACCTCGTAGCCCTCTTTGGCCGAAAGAGCCGCAAGCCGGGCCGAGCGGCCAGGGTCGCCGCTCGTCTGAACAACCGTGACCGGTCCAACCGCAGAGCCTTGCCGGAGCGCCTCTGAAACGAAAAGATCGACATGCGCCTGAAGAAACCGGCTGGTTCCGATTTGCAGAATTGGGGTTGCGGACATCATTCCTCCCGATTCGTTTTATTGTTTATTATTAATTAGTACATTTCTGGTCAACTGCCGGTGACGTATTTTCCGGCAATTGGGGTGTGTGACGGCCTGCTTGAGCGACAGTCAGGCAAAAGAGTTGAGTAGCCAAGCAAATTGGCGAAAACTGTTGAGCAATTCTTGTGCAAATTGACTTGACCCGCTTGCGCATCATCCTAGTTAAAACTGGAATTCTGGTCAGAAAATCGATATTATTTACCCATGGCTATACAAATGCAGATGGACGCATCGCAAGAACCTTCCTCTACGCAAAGGGCGTATCTTGCGATCCGAAGGATGATCCTGGTCGGCGAGCTCGCGCCCGGCGAAAAACTGAAGATCGAAAAGCTGCGGCAGATTCTCGACATGGGAGGATCGCCGATCCGCGAGGCTCTGACTTTGCTCGTCTCGGACCTTCTTGTCGAACGCCTGGATCAGCGCGGCTTCCGGACATCGGACGTGAGCCCGTCGAACTTCGCTGAAATCCTGAACCTGCGCTGTCATCTCGAAGAAATGGCGCTGCGTGAGAGCCTCGCAAACGCGGATCATGCCTGGGAAGACAGGCTCGTGATCAGCCATCATCGCATGATGCGCGAGCCGCGGACCAACGTTGAGCGCTTCGAGGAGCTGCACAAGGCTTTTCACATGAACCTTCTGAACGGATGTCATTCGCCGGTTCTGCTGAAATTCTGCAACCAGCTCTATGACCTCAATATCCGGTACCGCTACCTGGCCGGACAGGCGCTCAACTACTCGGCCCGCGACATCGGCAAGGAACACAGCAACATCATGAATGCGGCCGTCGACAGAAACACCGACCTGGCCTGCAAACTGCTGCTCGACCATTACCGCAACACCGGCGCGTTTCTGGAAAAGCACTTCTCGGTTGAAGCGGCCGAGTAGGATCAGCAGGTTCCGTCATTCCGGACAACAAGGCATCGCCGCAATCCGTCGCCTGACGTTTCTGCACACCAAATCTCAGGGGGAGCAGAATGGAAACGGCATGGATGCCATGGTCAGGCCATTGCATGACCAGCAAAGATTATCTTTATCCAGTCCCTCCCCCTCCCTAGCGTCATCGCAGGGCTTGACCCTGCGATCCATGCCGATTGCTCACTTTTCGGGAAGGCGCACCGAATGGCGCTGCAACGTGGATTGGATCCCCGATCAAGTCGGGGATGACGCTCAAACGTGGGGCTCGGCCACTGCTCTTTCCGTCATTTCGGACAACAAGGCATCGCCGGAGTCCGTCCCCCGACGTCTCTGCACCCCAAGTCTCAGGGGGAGCAGAGAGGGAACGGCATGGATGCCATGGTCAGGCCATGGCATGACCAGCAATGAGTGTCTTTGTCCAGTCCTACTCCCTCCCTCGCGTCATCGCAGGGCTTGACCCTGCGATCCATGCCGATTGCTTGCTTTTCGGGAAGGCGTCCTGATCCGAACAAACTGTTCCAAAAGCCCAAACCGCTTGGGTCCGGCCTTCTTCTCCTTGTCGCCCCTGCAAAGGCAGGGATCCAGTACACACTTTTCTGTCCGGTTTAGTCACCATCTGGCCACGCGGGGGGCCAGGGTCCGGTCTTGTCGCGGCTTGTGCGGCAGACAGGAACGACTACATGAGAAAAGCCCGCCTTCCAGCAAAGTCCCCCCAGAAAACGACCCGAATCCCGATCCGAAGGAAGGGCGGCAAGTTCAAGGAACGAGCCGCCCAACCTCCGCACCTCGGGAAGAGGAGCTTGCGAACGGGGAAAGTGCGGGAGCCGGCTCAGGCGCCGTCGCGCACGAGAACCAGGTCGAAATCGGCGAGCAGCCAGGAACCGTCGACCTTGCCCGACAGCACGTAGCCATCGGACGGGAAGGATCCGGCAGGTTGTTCGACATAGGTCATGACGAGATCCTCCCGGACGCCGAAGACCGTGTCCTCGTCAAGATATGGATCATCGTCGGGAAAGATCTCGGTGACCAGCGTCCGGAAACCAGGCGCCTTGACGATGTAATGCAGATGCGAGGGACGCCAGGGATGGCGGCCGCTGCCACGCAGTATGTCCCCGACCGGTCCGTCGCTCGGCACCGTGTAGCTCACCGGCTTGACCGTTGTGAAACCGTAGTGGCCGTCCGGACCCGTCGTCTGGATACCATGGAACGAATAGGTGTCCTGATCCGGATCCTGGCTGGAATACATGCCGTTCGGGGCCGTCTGCCAGATATCGAGTTCGGCCCCTTCGATCGGGTTGCCGTCCACGTCCCGGATCGTGCCTTTTGCGAGAAGCACCTCACCGCCAAAACCGCGGCGCATGTCCCCGCCGATTGCGAGCGGCGGCGCGCCGGTGATGTGAAACGGCCCGAGCACGCTCGACGAGGTTCCCTGCGGGTTGGAATGCAGCATGTCCACCAGCGAGGACAGGCCGAGCACGTCCGAAAGCAGAACAAACTCATGACGCTCGGCGTCGGAGATGTTGCCGGCTGCCTCCAGAAACTCGATACCCTTGCGCCACTCTTCGTGGGTAAGGTTCGTTTCACGGGCGAAGTCGTGCAGGTGCGTGACCAGGCTCTTCAGGATTTCCTTCAGGCGCGGATCGGTGTCCGGACCGAAATATCCCATGAAAACATCGGTTATATTGTCTTTCGTGACGTGACGCATGGGACACCTTCTAGTTCAGGATAGCCAGGCTCAGAGACGGCCAGCGGATCAGCGCGACCAGCACGATGAGCATGACCAGCGCAAACGGGAAAGCCCCGATGAAAACGTCCTTCAGCGAGATGCGCGGATCGTTCAGCGTGGCCTTGATGACAAAACAGGAAATGCCGAGCGGCGGCGTCAGCAGGCCGATCTCCGCACCGACAACGGTGATGATGCCGAACCAGACCAGGGACAGTCCCATCGGTTCGATCAGCGGCAGGAACAACGGCACGACAATCAGGATGATGGAAGCCGTGTCCAGGATGGTTCCGAGAAAGATCATCATCGCGACGTAAATGACCATGATCCAGAAGAAGGTCAGTTGCGTGTCGGTCAGAAGATTGCCAAGCTCGTTCGGCAGGCCTGCAAGCCCGAGCATGCGGCTGTAGATGGAGGCCGCCGTGATCAGGAACAGAATCGAGGCGGTGATGTGCCCGGTTTCCAGAAGGGCTTGCCAGAGCGTCTTCAGTGTCAGTTTCTTGCGGAACGCGGCAATCACCAGCCCGAGCAGTGACCCGGCCGCCCCGGCCTCGACCGGCGTCAGCCAGCCGGTATAGATGCCGCCGAGAACGGCCACGATCAGGATCAGGGTCGGAAGGGTCTTGTCCGCGATCTCGCGCGGGGACATCCACTCTGTTTCGTCCGCCGGGCGGCCACCGACATATTTCGGGGTGACGCGTCCCATGAGGAAGATCGCGATGACATAGGCGGCAGCAAGGAGAAGGCCCGGCACCACGCCGGCCAGGAACATGTCTCCGACGCTCTGTTCCGCGACAAAGGAATAGATGATCAGCATCGCAGACGGCGGAATGATCATGCCAAGCACGGACGATCCGGCAACGACGCCAACCGCAAAGCGCGGATTGTAGTCAAATGCCAGCATCTGCGGCACGGATACCTTCGAGAACACCGAGGCCGATGCGATGGACGACCCGGTCACGGCCGCGAAAACGGCATTGGCCCCGACGGTCGCCATGCCGATCCCGCCCTTTACCTTGCGAAATCCGGAATTCATCACGGTGTAGATATCTGCGCCAAGCCCCGCCTTGGACACAATAAGCCCCATGAAGGTGAAGAGCGGCACGGTTGCGAACGTGTACTCCATCACGCTGTCGCCGATCGCGATCTTCAGGAGGTTGATCGCCAGATCGAAATTGTCCCGCATCAGGAGGATCGAGACGAACGAGACCAGGCCTAGCGCGATCGGGATATAGACGCCGACATAGACAAGGACGACAATCGCGATGACGGACAGGATGCCGATTTCAAAAGGTGTCACGCGTTTTCCTCGGCATGTTCGTTAAGGCGGACGGGTTCGACGTCCGGATCCGGCATGATCACCTTGATGAAAAACAGGATCATGCACAGGGTGGCACTCAGAAAGATGGCGAGCTTGATCGGCCACCACGGCGCTGTGAAGATACCCGGGACACCGAAAAAGTCTTTTGTTTCATACATCTCGACGAATTCCGGCCAGATCGCATAAGCCACGAGCAGCATGAACACGCCCGACACGAAATTGATCGTGCGCCGGATCGTTCCTGCAGAACGCGGCCGCGTCGTCGACAGGATTGTCAGGAACCCGTCGGAGCGCGTCAGCCGGTTCATTCTCACCACATCGGGAAGCTGCAGGAACACGATGAGCACCATGGAGAACTGGACCACTTCATACGCCCCCCGGAAGGGGGCGTTGAAGAGGCCGCGCGCGACCACATCGTAATTCACGATCAGGACGAGGCCGAGCACGATGAGGGTGCCAACTGCGTTGGCACCCATGGCAACCCAACTGGCGAGGTTTGAAAGGGCGCGAACGCCAGTACGGATTGATCGCAGCATTCCGGCGCTCCCGCTTGTTGTCGCTGCCTTACTGCGAAAGTTCCGCAGACCAGTTGCGGGTCGGCGTGAAGCCTGCGTCCTGCAGTTTGGTCATGTAGGCTTTCAACATGTCGCTGCCGGGCTCACCCTTGGAGTCAAGGTCTGCGGCCCATTCGACGGCAAGGTTCGGGATCGCCGTCGCCCAGGCTTCACGTTCGGCCGGATCCATTTCAACGATGGTGCCACCGGCTTCCACATACTTGTCACGGCTGGCCTGTGCCCGGTCCATGGCGATACCGGCCACATGATCGCGATACTCTACGGCAACGTCCTGCAATACCTGTTTGACCTCATCCGGCAGACCGTCCCAGTAGTCCTTGTTCACGGTAATCGTCTTGGAGTTCACCGCTCCCAGATCCGCCTTCAGCATGTAGGGCGCAACTTCGGCGATCTTGAAGGTACTGGCAGCTTCCGGCCACAGCATCGCCTTGTCGACAAGGCCGGTCTGCAGCATGTTGTAGAAGTCGGTCAATCCGCCACGGACACCGGCAGCACCGTCAATGCCTTCAAGGTACCTGAGGTTCATGCCGGCGCCGGCAACCTTTTTGCCTTCAAGATCGGAAATGCTGTTGATCGGTTCCTTGGAGAAAACCTGGTAGGTATCCAGCACGACGCCGGTTGCCAAGTATACCTGGTTTTGTTGCTCGAACTCCTTCTGCATGGTCGGGAATTCCTTGGCGATCTCATCGACCGCCTTGGCGACCGCGCGGGAGTCCGGCGCAACGAAGGGCGTCACGGCGGAAATCGCCTGGCTCGGCAGTTTCGACGAATGGAAGATCGTCGTCACGATGCCGATGTCACCGAGACCCAGCTTGATGCCTTCCAGAACACCTTTTGGCTTGACGATGGAGCCGCCGTAGCTTTCCTGCCAGTCCATCTTGTAGTTGCCGGTTTCCGCCAGCCGCTTGTCGACTTCCGGAATGAAGAAGTTGGTGAATTCCTTCACCCAGAGGGCACGCGCCGGGTAACCGTCGATGACGACGGCCTTGATTTTTTCCGTCGCAGAAACGGGCAGCGAGGTGGCACTCAAAAGCGCAAGGGCAAGTGCGCCCCGTCTCGTCATTTTTCCAAACATGGCATTCTCCTCCCAAAAAACAGAGCGGTCAGGCTTTCTGCCAGACCGTCTCGAGTGCGGTCCCGGACTGTTCGAACAATTTCGACAGGGGACAGTATTTGGCGACTTCACGGGCAACGCGCGCGAGTTCGTCGTCGCTTGCCGACCCGTCGCTCGTCACCACTTGGCTCAAAGCGACAAAAGGAACGTCAATTTCCTCCTCCAGAGTGACGCCCCTGCGGTCGAAATCGCAGGTTATTTCTATTGACAGGTGTCCGATATCGACGCCCAGTCTGTCGGCACACTTGTTGCCGATCACGTTGGTGCATCCGGCGAGTGCGGCCAGAGCCGCCTCCGTCGGCGCCGGTCCGAGATTCGTTCCGCCCCGCGCTTCCGGTTCATCGATCGAAACCGTCAGATCCCGGATGCCGACATCCGTCCTGGAATGGCTGATCCCCTTCGCGGAGGACCGAAGCTTGACGACCGTCTTTGCCTTCAGCGCCATGCGTCTGACTCACAGGAACTTGCAGGCTTTGTCGAACGGAAGACGCGGCAGTTTCTGGAACAGCGCGGTCTCGTCGGCATAGCCGAAATTACACAGGAAATTGGATCTGAGCGTCGTTCCGGCAAAAAACTCCTCGTCCACGATCTTGTTGGAAAATCCGGACATTGCCCCGACATCAAGACCGAGCGCGCGCGCTGCGATCATGAAGTAGGCTCCTTGAAGCGTCCCGTTGCGAAACGCGGTTGTCTCGGAGTGTTCCGGCTTTCCCTCAAAGTGCGGCCGCCGGTCTTCGTGCGGAAACAGGAACGGCAGTTCCTTCCAGAAGTCCAGGTCGTGCGCAATGATCACCGTGCCGGGCGCAGACATCATCTTGTCGATGTTCTTGTCCTTGAGCGCCTTCGCAAGCCGGGTCTTTGCCTCGTCGCTCTCGACGAAATAGAAGCGCGCCGGACATGTGTTCATGCTTGTCGGGCCCGCAGCCGTGATCTCGTATATCGCCTCGAGTACTTCGTGCGGTACGGGCCTGTCCTGCCAGGCGTAATGCGACCTGGCGGTCCGCAGGATCAGGTCGATACCATCATCATCCAGCTTGCCGATCCGATCGCGCAGATCGCGAATATGGGCATGCGCTTCCGCGCGCAGCTTTTCCAGCGCCTCACCGGTCGGTGCTTGAGAGACGGCTATCGTCATTCCGCGGCCTCCGTTGCGACCAGATCTTCCTCGGCGATAACGGGATTGGCGCAGATACCGATGCCCTCGATTTCGACTTCGACGACTTCACCCGGGCGAAGCCAGCGCTGAGGGGTCTTGGCGTGCCCGACGCCGGGAGGCGTTCCCATGGCGAGCAGATCGCCGGATTCAAAGGTGGTGAACTCGGAGACGGTCGCGATCGTGCGGGCGACGCTCCAGAGCATGTCCGATGTCTTTGCACTCTGCAGGATTTCCGTCCCGACCCGCGACTCGATCTTGAGGCCTTCGGCACCCTCGGGCAGTTCGTCAGGTGTTACGACTACGGGGCCGATCGGGCCGGTTCCGTCAAAATTCTTGCCAGGTGTCCACTGGTGGGTCTTGCGCTGGTATTCCCGCACCGACCCGTCGTTGAAGATCGTGTAGCCGAACACATGGTCCAGCGCGTCCTGTTCGCTGATGTGTTTGCCGCCCTTGCCGATGATCACCATCAGTTCGGCTTCATAATCCAGCTGTTCCGAGCAATTTGGGCGGACCATCGGTGCACCTGCGGGTATCATCGACGTGTTGCAGCGCATGAACAGCGCTGGATAGGAAGGAACCTCGTAGCCGCCTTCCTTGATGTGATCGACGTAGTTCAGCCCCAGACACATGATCTTTCCGGGACGCTCGATCGGAAGGCCTGGGGTGATTGAGGAAAGCGGCTCCGCATCAGCGCTTTCCTTCAGCGCCTCCAGACTGTCAAGAGCGATGCGGCCTGCGGCCATCGCGCTCAGATCCGTACCGACACTTCCGTTTACCGCCGTGAGGTTCCAGGCCCATTCCCCTTCCACGTGAAAGACACCCTGCCCCGACGAACCTGTCCCAACAATGAATCGCATTTTTGCCTCGGCGTTTCCAAATTTTTTCTAACTTTGACGACTATTTTTAAGATTGTCAAATAATATCGATTTTTTTAATGTGAGAAAAATTGGAGATATCACATGCCCAAATGGAACGACTACAAACGCATGGCCAAGGAACGGGGATCCCTCGCCCTGGAACTCTATATCGTGAACACGGTCCCTGCCGGACCGGATGCCGATTTGCCCGGGACCCTGCCCGATCATCTCGCCTACCAGGCCAGGATGGAACAGGAAGGCAAACTCGTATTCGCAGGTCCCGTCTCAGATATGTCCGGTGAGACCCTCGAGGGTGAAGGCATGATCATTTACAGGGCACCTTCGCTCGAAGAGGCACGGAACTATGCGGCCGAAGATCCGATGCACAAGAAAGGCGTGCGGACATTCACGATCCGCCGCTGGCTCATCAACGAAGGCAGTTTCACGCTTTCCGTCGGTCTTTCCACGAAACAAGTCGACCTGACCTGACGGACCGGCGATCATCCCGCGGCTCACCGAAAGGACAATTGGGCAAGGCAGGATGCTCGGCCTATGATTTGAAACCGGTGCCAGGATCCGCCTGGCACAAGCGCCCCTGCACAACGCCGCTGCGGCGTCGAGACGTTTACGGCCCTTGGAGAACACGATGACCATCCTTGGAGACTTGCTGTCGACAATCTTCGAACGCAGATATCTGGCAGCTGCGCTCGACAAGCCGGACTCCCGCTCGATGGAGGAACTGATCACTGCCCTTGTCGGCGCAACCGGTGAGATCACCGGGCTGTCGGCGGCCAATCACATCCTGAAGCGCTACCAGGCAATGGACGACGCGGAAAAGCTCTCGTTCTTCCGGCATCTGGCAAGCGACATGAACATTGACCCCGACAAGGTGCGCAACACGCTCGATGCTTACGAGAAGAACCCGAGCAAGCAAAGCTATCGCGCGTTCATGACAGCCGTCGAACCGGACCGGCAGGAACTCATCAGGCGCTTGAATCAGACCCCGGGAGCGACCGAAATCCTTGTGCGGATGCGGGCCGATCTGCTCGCGCTCGGCAAGGATGACCCGACACTGCAGGCGCTTGACCAGGATTTCAGGCACCTGTTCGTATCCTGGTTCAACCGGGGTTTTCTTGTTCTGCGGCCGATCAGCTGGGAAAGCCCTGCGCACATCCTGGAAAAGATCATCGCCTATGAATCCGTGCATGAAATCGCCAGTTGGGAAGATCTGCGTCACAGACTGGTGCCGGATGACCGCCGCTGTTTTGCATTTTTTCACCCTACGATGCCGGACGAACCGCTGATCTTTGTCGAGGTGGCGCTCACCGGCGATATCCCCGGCTCCATTCAGGATCTTCTCACCGACGAGCGCGAGATCATCGCCGCAGATGCGGCGAAGACGGCGGTCTTTTATTCCATATCCAACTGCCAGGCCGGTCTCGCCGGGATCTCATTCGGAAATTCGCTGATCAAGCAGGTCGCATCTGATTTGGCCGCCGAGTTGCCGGGCCTGAGATCCTTCGTCACCTTGTCTCCGATCCCGGGGCTGACGAAGTGGCTGGATGCGGAGAATATAGCCTTTGAGGGCGTGGACACGAAGCAATTGCGGGTACTTGCTGCCTACTATCTGATGTCTGCGAAACGGTCCGACGGTCAACCCCTGGATCCGGTCGCCCGCTTTCACCTCGGAAACGGCGCCATGATCCACGCCGTTCACGCCGTTGCCGACACGTCCCCCAAAGGCCGTGCGCAATCGGCCGGCGTCATGGTGAACTATCTCTACGATCTGCCAAAGGTGGCTCAGAACCATGAGCGGTTTGCCACCACGCAGGAGGTCGCGGCATCAGGCGAAATCCGTAACCTGAACGCAGTGGCAAAAAAGCAGGACCTGCAGCGTCCCGAGCCCGAACAGGAAAGCGCCTGATCCAGCCCTTCACAATTGATCGCATTTCGCAGCCAATTGGTTGCCGGCCGCGCTGATTGTCCGCGTCTCGTCATTATTTTGACGCAAGAGGCGATCAGTAGGGGCCGACTTCACGCGAGTGCGCGCATTTGACCGGCAGCACACCGAGATGTCCGGCATTGGTTCCGCGCAAGACAAGACAAAACATGACCATCGACTTTTCGCAGATCTTCCAGCAGGATTCGGTGCTGGTGATCTTCACGATCATCGCGATCGGGTACCTCATCGGCAACATACGCGTCGCACGGTTCGAAATCGGCGTCACCGGCGGCGTGCTGCTTTGTGCACTCATGTTCGGGCACTATGGCTACACGATCGACCCAATCGTCCAGGCAATCGGTTTCACGCTGTTCATTTATTCCGTCGGCTGGCAGGCCGGACCGCAGATCCTCAACGTGATGCGTCAGGACGGACCGAAATACCTTGTTCTGACGATTTTCATGGCAGGCGGATCCTTCCTCCTGGTGCTTGGCCTTGCCTGGATGACGGGTCTCTCCAATTCCTTTTCCGCCGGCCTCATGGCAGGCAGCCTGACAAGCACGCCGACACTCGTCGGTGCGCAGAACGCGGTATCGTCCGGTCTTGTGGCACCCGCTGCCGGACAAACGCAAAACAGCCTCATCGAAAGCATCAGCGTCGCCTATGCGATCACCTATATCTTCGGAACGGTGGGTCTGCTCCTCGTCGTGAAACTGTTGCCGAACCTTCTGCGGGTCGACCTTGCCGAAGCAGCGGAAACCTTTGCCAGCGAGCGCGGTTTCAAACAGGAAAATGTCGAGGACACGATCGACCGCCCGATCCTGCGTGCTTACCTGATCGACGAACTTGAGGTCACGGGTCTGACGATCGCGCAGGCCCTGGTCGCGCGGTCCGCAAAGGACATCAGCGTCAGATCGCTCTACAAGATCAAGCGTGGAACCGAGCTGATCGATCCCGAACCAGACACGGTGATCGAGGCCGGCGACAAGGTCGCCGTTTTTGCGACACCGGAAGAACACGCAAGGGCAAGAGACCAGTATCGCCTTGGTGCCGAAGTCCTGGACCGGGATCTGATCGATGCCGTTGTTGATGTTGCCGAAGTCGTGGTGACGAACCCGAACGCCGTCGGCAAATCCCTAGAACAACTCGGCATATACGAACGTCATGGCTGTTACCTGACGCGCATGACACGATCCCAGATCCAGCTTCCCCTGGCTCCCGGAACCGTTGCCCAGCGCGGCGATGTCATGATCCTGACCGGGGAGCGCCGGGCGCTCGACAGGGCCATTGCCGAACTCGGCGCAGAGGATCGAAAGGCCGTTGAAACAGACCTGCTCACCTTTGCCGCCGGCATCGTCTTCGGCTTGTTGCTTGGCCAGATCACCGTCAGGGTCGGTGACATCGATGTGGGCATCGGCACAGCGGGGGGATTGCTTATCGCGGGTATCTGCGTTGGCTTCCTGCGCGCCAACCGTCCCACGTTCGGTCGCATGCCTGCTGCTGCCCGGTTTATCATGATGGAACTCGGCCTGCTCCTGTTCATGGTCGGGGTGGGTCTGAACGCCGGAGGCGGCATCGCCAATGCGATCGGGTCCGTCGGCCCTGTCCTGTTCCTTTCAGGTGTGATCGTGACGTGCCTGCCGCTGCTGTGCGGTTACGTCTTCGGACGGCTGGCCCTTGGCATGAACCCGGCACTTCTGCTGGGCGCGCTGACGGGGGCCATGACCAGCACGCCCGCCCTCGGGATTGTCCAGCAAGCGGCAAAGAGCACGGTTCCGGCGCTCGGATATGCCGGCACCTATGCCCTGGCGAACGTGCTGCTCACGCTCGCGGGCACCCTGATCATGCTGCTTTGACATCCGCTGCCTGAATGCGCCGTCCCGAATCCATCCGGCAACAGACCCGCACGTGCAGGAAAGCATCGGACAGTCAGGGCTTTGGCCGCCCGGACAGCGCAGCCGTCAGGCGCGCGTCTTCCAGATAGGGGTCGTTGCCGAAGCGGATCAGGCCCTGTCTCTGGACCCAGACGGACTGGTGAGAAACGACCGCCATCAAACCGCCTCGGGCTGGAAACGTGACCGTATCCTGCCTGGAAATCCGGTCCTCGATCCCATCGGCGGGCAACACCCGCGGCTCGATGATCTGGCCGAGAATATCCAGTCCGTTGACGATTCCGAAGGCTGTTTTCGGCAAATAGGGATTGCAGAAAAGGTCATCGTCCGGCGTGGCTGCGAGATCGAAGAGTTGCAGCCTCTGTTCCTGCCGGAGCCGGTAGGCATATTGACCCAGCGGATTCTCGCTGGACGCCGGCAAATACAGCGCATACTGCTCACGATTGCTTGCCCGCTCGATATCACGCAGGCTGGCTTCCTTCCAGGGAAGCGCATCAAGCGGCACGTCGGCGCCGCTGCGTTTCAGATAGTAGCCGGCCGCCTCGACCTGCTCGGGGTCCTGCTTGAGGCGCGGCAGCAATTCCTTTCCGAAAAACTCCCACGGCACCTGCCAGGTCGGATGGAAGGTGACGGCCTCGATTGTCGTTGCAAGTGTCGTGTGGTTCCTGTCCGGGCAGTTCGGATAGGCCTGCCCTTCGCGCATGACCCGTCCATCTTGGAGGAACACATAGGTGTTCTCACCCTTGTTCACGTAAAGCTGCAGCCGGGAGTACTCGTTCGGAAGCCACCGAATGCGTTCCAGGGCGTTGGTTAACTGCTCGATCCGCCGGTCCACGGGTATATTGAGTGCGCGGATCAGACCGGGTGTGACCTGGCCGGAAATCTCAAGTCCGTAACGCAAATGCGCTTGCCCCACTGCGAAGGCCAGGCGTTTGTCGTAAGCCGTATCGTCAGATGCCTCCGCCAGGAAACCGTCTTCGAAGAGCCGCTGACGCAGATCGGGAACGGGGGCGGAACTCGGGTCCAGGAAAGTGAAGCCGCCGGAATCCTGAATGTCGTAGAGGTGCTGCAAATGACCTTTGAGACGTCTGTAGGTATCGTCCTGCGGTTGCCAGACGTCGATGAACGCCGACATTTCCTCCGATGACGTCAGCCTCGACAACGCGTCAAGCGTATCGATCGAGTTGGAGGGCATGTAAGCGTCCGGATAAAGCACACGGGGCGAAACGCGCCCTGCCCTCAAATCATGCGCATAGTCCAGAAAGTGACCGGTGTAGAGCAACTCGACCCAGGCAATGTCAGCAGGAGACGAAAGACTGTTGAGCGAAGCAACCGCATTTTCAAGCACGTCAGCCGGGTAGTCTTCGGGGCGAAGACCCTGGAGATATGCCAGTTGCATCTCGCTGGTAAGCTCGTGGCTGCGCGGCTGATCAAGCCAAAGCAGTTGCGCATTATCGGAATTGTAGAAAGCGGAAATTTCGTTCCGCCGCTTTTCCACGATCAGCGGCAGTCTCTCGGGCGATGACAACAGCCAGCGGACATTGTCGAGCGTTTCATCGGCAAGGACTGCTGCGGGCAGCAAAAACGAAAAGGAGACAACAACTGCAATTCTGGCGATAACACGCTTCATCCGGTCAACCCTCGGGATGTCGTTGGCTTTCATCATCACATCTTTGATGCGGGCCCGCATCCGATTTTTGTCCATCAGAATACGCATGCATCCGGCAGCCGGATGTCAACGCCAATCCGCAAGCTTCGAGCGCCCTGGATTGACATGACAGGCATCAACTGAAGCGAATGCGCCTTTTGCCTTGTTCTCTGTGCCGCAGTAACCGGCCGGTCACAAATTCCTCCGCGCCGTTAAGCACAATCGCAGTTTCCTGGTGGATCGCCCTTCCCCAGGGAGAGTCTGACATTGCATTTTGTGTCGCATCACGTAATATTCGTTAAGAGTTTGGTAACAAATCTTACGGGACGCGTAACATGGAATCACCTGCGGGTGAAAACGGCTTCGACGTTACAACCTGGGCAAACAATGCCATCGAGGCCAGCGGAATGAAGAACACCGAGGTTGCGGATCTGCTGCGCCTCACGCCAGCATCCGTGTCGCGAATTCGCAAGGGAAAACAGGCCCTCAGCGCAGAACACATGCTGTTGCTGTCAAGGGAATTGAAAGCGCCGCTGCCCGGTGAGGTCCCCCCGGAAGCGAGCCGGGATCGCCAGAGCCTGGACAAGGAGCTATACCTGAAGGCTCTGGAAAGTGTTGTTGAACAGAACAACCGGAAACCGGAACATCAGCGCATGAACCAGTTCGAAATTCTGGAAAGCGTCTTCTTTGTATATGAGGCTCTCGTCAAACTGAAAAAATAAACGGTAGAAAACATGAGTGTGCAAGAATTTACGAACGAACAGCTCGAGTTCCTCGAACTATTTGAAATTGCAGCCAGATACGACTGCCTGTATCTGCTGGACTTTCATTGTTTCAACATGTTCAATCACGACCAGACCAGTCTATTGACGGATGCGGAGCGTGCAGAACTCGCCGTTGAGGCCCGAGGCGATATTTTCGCCGAAGCAATTCAGCGCGGATTTCAGCCCAACCCGGGACCCTTTGGACAGATAGATGAGCAAAAATACCTTTGTTGAGCCACTTCCGCTCTCAAACGTTGAGAACGGTATGGCGGGTGAGCGGGCCCAGTTCCTGCTGAACACCTGGAAAGAAAACCGAGGCGTGATGATCCGGGACAGTCGGATGACGAAGTTGAGCCCTTGGCTCCTTCTCACGCTTCCCTCTGCCAATCCGGGCGACGTGCCGACGATCACGTTTGCGGGCAAGGAAACCACCTTCAGGCGGTTCTTTCCCCATGCTCTGGACCCGGAAGCGCAAAAACCGGCAACCAGCTTCCTTCCGCAAGTCTACCGCAAGGGGGTCGCAGACGGATATCAGACCGTCTTCAGGGGTGATCCTTGGCTGGACATTCAGCGGACCGGGAACCGCCTTGGTGCCGGCGTTCCCGACATGACGCTGCAACGGCTCCTGGTCAGGTTCGAGACCCGTTCGGGGATTGTGAGAATATTCTGTCTGATGGAATTGCTGGAAATCCACGAGCGACGCGATCTATCAGATCACACACATCATCAACGCTATTGCCGGCAAAAATCAGATTGGCATCCAGCGTACCAGGCAGCGGTTCGGCCCAGCGCAATGCATGGTGCGAGCATCTGGTAAACCCGCATTCGCGCCAGAACCCGTCCAGGAATGTGTGGCCCTGGATCCAGCCATAGTAGAAACCGGCTCCCCAGTCGTGCAACGCCTCGATCTGGGCGAGCTGGTTCAGCAGTCCACCCAGTTTGTGGCGTCTCCATTCGCGGGCGACATAGGTTCCACCCAGATAGACGACATCACCGGTGATCCGCCGTCCAACGCGCGGCTGGTCCTCTTCCAGGACAACCTGCCCTCCGAGCGCATTCGGATAACAGCGGTGAAAATACTTCCGCCAGAAATCCGTGAGCGTCATCGGATACTCCATTCTGTCGAAGCGCGCGCAGACCCGGCCAGCCAGCTTGCCGTCCTTGTCGGTCAGCGCTAGCCAGAAGGCCTGTGACGGCGTGTAGGTGTTCAGCGTCGGTGTGAAGTGGCCTTCAAGCGGTGGAAATCCGCTCTCCGCAGCCATGGCTTCAATCAGGTCGAAATCGGAACCTCGCCGCAGAACAAGGCCGAGAGACTGAAACTCCCGGTCGATCACGCCCCAGGCGCGCTTGACCTGAGCCTTGTCCAACTCAAAATCCAGTCTTTGCATGGATCTTTCAGCCCGATTGACGTCCGATTACACGATCTGCAACTCGGTATTGCGCGTCGGTCAACAACCGGCCCCACCGCGCTGGTTGCGACAACTGGGCCGGATGTTATCAGAGTCGGTTCAGGAATAGACGCCGCGTCAACGCCTTAAACAGGATTTTTTTCCGCAAAGGCAGGCTCAATGCATACGTAGAGTTAAACCTGAATGGGCTTCCACCAAGTTTGGGATCGCGCGACGCGAAAAGGGCATTACGCCAAAATTAACTTCGGCACCTATGTCAGTCCAGCACGCTCTTGGGAAAATAGAAGGAAACGGTCCAATTGGGCATGTCGACGATTTCCGAGATGCGAAGATCACCGCAGACCGAGCACAGCATATAGGCGTCAAGCGCGCTCATCCCGGTCGTTTTACAAACCCAGTCAACCATGCCCGACACCGCGTCGCGTGCCGCCTGCATCAGATCTTCTCCGATGCCGGTCGTCGCCTTGTAGCCCTTCGCATCGAAATGCCGTGTCACCGGTCCGTTCGTTTCAAAGCGGGGAAACGGGTAGTTCGCCTGTTTGATCAGGTCCACCTTTATCGCGACGTCCATCGGACTTTCGATCGCCGTTCCGCAGATTTCGCCGTCGCCCTGCGCAGCATGGGTGTCGCCGAGCGAAAGCATGCCGCCGGCAACCTCGACGGGCAGGTAAAGCGTTGTCCCGACTGAATTATCCCGGATGTCCAGATTGCCGCCAACCCGGCGCGGCGGCACCACCGAATGCAGACCGGGTTCGGCAAGCGCCAGCCCGATCGTACCGACGAAGGGTTTCAGGGGAACGGCCCCACCCGGCCCATAGAGCGCGGGTTTCATGGAGACGGAATCATACGTCCAGATATGCAGCGCCGGATCCGGAAACTGGTCTGTGAGCAGTCCGAAACCGGGGATATTGGCAGTCCAGCCCCAGCCGGACGGTTTGAAATCAAGAAAGGTGATCGCCACGGCGTCGCCCGGCTCGGCCCCCTCGATGAAGACCGGCCCCGTGACCGGGTTGACCTTGTCGAAGCTCAGATTGCCGAGATCGGCAACCGTCGAATTCGCATTGAACTGCCCGCCCGAGCTGTCAATCGTTTCCAGCTCAATGGTTTCGCCGGGCGCAACGCTGAGGATCGGATCAATCGAATTGTCCCAGCCGAAGTGGTGCGCGTGCTTGTGGATCGTATGATTGCAGGCCACGTCTTCCTCCTAGAAAGTCTTGCGAACGAACAATGTTTCGATTTCCCGGTTCCCCATGATACCCGTCGGTCTGAGCGCCATTGTCAAGACGATGACCGCACCGAGTGCGATCCCGGAGAGCCCGAGCGCCTCGGGCAGTTCGATGCCAAGCAGGACGGGCCCGGTTTCCAGATACCTGACGCCTTCCAGACCGAATGAAATCAGGAAAGTTCCAAGGACTGCCCCGGTAACGGTTCGCATGCCGCCCAGGATCAGCATCGCAAGTGTCAGGAAAACATGATTGAAATAGAACGGCCGGGCGGAAATCGTACCGAGGAAATAGGCATAACAGATACCGGCAACTGCCAGGATAACCGCGCCCAGCACCCAGGCGATCAGGCGCAGCTTGTAGATCTCCACCCCCATCGCGGCCGCGCCAACCTCGTCGTCGGCGCTGGCCCTGAGCTGGATACCCCATCGGCTCTCCCGGAACAGCCGGCACACAACCACCGCCACGATCGAGACAGCCACCACCGAGCTCAGGTCGAACACCTGGGGAATTCCGAAAAACGCCTGATTTCCCTTGAAGATATCCGTCCGGTACAAAAAGACCGCATGCACGATTACCAGAACAGCAAGCGTCACGATGGTGGCGCCTATGCTGGTTAGCCGGACGATGAAGAGGCCGAGAAGAAAGGCCAGGACCGCAGTTATCACGATGGCGATGGCGGCGGAAAGGACCGGGTCCAGCGAAAAGTCGGCGAGCCCCCAGGGAGCCGCGGGCAACGAAATCTTCTTGATGTTTTCCGGCGTGACGCACAGGGCCGCGGCATAGGCCCCGACCCCCATGAAGGCGCTGTGCGAGAGATTGGTGATCCGCGCATTTCCCATGAATACCTGCAGGCCGAGAACGACAATCAGATTGACATAGGCCGAGTAAACGAGCCGGACCTGGTAGCGCGATCCGAAATAAAGCGTCGCCACGCCGATCACAACCAGCACGGCGGCCAGCAACGCAGCCCCGACCAGTCCGGATCGCTGGCTCTGGTTCAGCCGGATCACAGCTTGTCTCCCTTCTCGACGGCCGGAGACAATATGCCGTCCGGCCGCCAGATAAGGATCAGCGCCACGATCATGAACACGAAGGCATCGGTCATGCCCCCGAGGCTTTGGGGCAGCATCACCAGCATCGCCACCTCGACGGCTCCGAGCAGAAACCCGCCGAGAACAGCGCCCGGCAGACTTCCGAAACCGCCGACCACACAGGCGACAAACGCCTTCAGAACAGGGTCGAAGCCCAGATGCGGATCGACACTGCCGCGCCGGGCCATGATGAAGATGCAGGCAAGCCCGGCAAGAAGGCCCGAGATCAGAAACGCCATCGCAAACACGCGGTTGGCCTTGATGCCGGTGAGCCTCACCATCTCAAAGTCGAGAGACGCTGCCCGCACTGCCAGCCCGAGAACGGTGCGGCGCAGAAACAGCATCAGGGCGACGATGACGACGATCGTTGTGAGCGTCTCGAAAACCTGGAGCGAGGCAAGACGTATTCCGGCGATCTCGATCGGCCAGTCGAGAAAATAGAGCGAGGTCACGGCAATCGGACGCGGTGACACGAACATCAGGAAAACGTTCTGAAGAACGATGGAGACACCGAAGGCGGTCAATAGCCCGGTTGTTGGATCGGCCTTGCGCACGGGCCGAAAGGCGACCCGCTCCAGCGTGAGTGAGGCCAGCATTGCCGCAATCACCGCGCCGCCCATCACGATCACCGGATTGCCGATGGCGAGCGATGCGAAGGCGACCATGGTGTAGCCCCCGACCGCAATGATCTCGCCATGGGCGAAATTCACCAGTCCCATGATCGAAAAAACGATGGCAAGACCGAGGGCCAGCAGTGCGTACTCGGCACCGAAACTGAGTGCGTTCAGAACCTGCTGAATGACATATTCCATATCAGGCGACCCCCGTAAGCTCTGCCATCAGCTTGTCGCTCTTTCCAAGGTCTTCGGCGGTTCCATGCGCAACGATCCGGCCCGAACTCATCAGGTAGGCGTAATCCGCCAGCTTGAGCGCCTGCGTCGCATTTTGCTCAACGAGCAGAATTGTCATGCCCTGATCTTTCAATGTGCCGATCAGATCAAAGATCCGCCGGACGATCTTCGGCGCAAGACCCAGGCTCGGCTCGTCCAGAAGCAGGATCTTCGGTCTCGCCATCAGCGCCCGGGCAATCGCCAGCATCTGTTGTTCGCCTCCGGACAGCGTGCCGGCTGCCTGCTCCCTGCGCTCGGCCAGGATGGGGAAGAGCGAAAACCAATGCTCGATGTCCTTGCCCTTCTCCGTTTGGTCCTTCTGCAGCGCCGCGCCCAGCTTCAGATTTTCCAGGATTGTCAGGTTGGAGAAAATTCGCCGTCCTTCCGGAGAGACCGCGATGCCCGAGGCAATGCGCGCCTCGACGCTATCGCCTGAAATCTCGCGATCCTCGAACCGGATCGACCCGGTCGCGCGCGCGATTCCGGTGATGGCTGAGATGGTCGATGTTTTCCCGGCGCCGTTCGGCCCCAGAAGCGAAATGCACTTGCCCTTTTCCACGTTGAGGGAAATGCCATGAACCGCTTCGATCGGTCCGTGAAAGACGTGGAGATCCTGGATGGTGAGCATTCGGTCCGCCTGGCTGGCGCGGCCATCGTCAACAGAAGGCCGCGCCGGTGTCGTCAGTTCCAGTCCGTCGGAACGTTGGCCGGAATGTCGTTCGTGATCAGAACGCGCTTGCCGTCCTTGAAACCGATGACCGGGATCGTTCGCTGAGCGTAGGTCTTGGTATCCTTGAACGAAATCGAATCCACCGTCAGAACCGGGACGCTGTCGGCGGACCGGATGGCGTCCGAGACCGCAGCCGGGTCAAGGCTGCCGGCGGCTTCAACACCGAACTTCACCGCCATGATCGTGTCCGCTCCCGTTGCCGGAAAAAGACCGCCGACCTCGAAGCCCATGTCCTCGCATTCCTTCATGAATTTGACGACCGCGCTGTCCGCGTGGCTGGGTGCGAGCGTTGCGAAGAAGACCTTGTCCAGAAGGCTTGGATCGTCGGACCCGATCGCGTCAAGAGAAGGATCGTCAAAACCATCAGACCCAATGACCCATGCGTCGATGCCAGCGCTGCGCAACTGGCGCACGAGCACGCCGACATCGGGCATGATCGACGAGATGTAGACTGCGTCGGGTGGTGTATCCAGCGCCTTGATCTCGGCGACTTGCGGCGACCAGTCGGATGTTCCGAAGCTGAAATTGAGCTTGGCCTGGACCTTGCCGCCATTTGCCTCGATCACGTCACCAAACCAGAGCGGCGTGCGCGCCGACCAGGAGCCGCCTTCATCCGATGTGAACAGGACGACGTTTTTCACACCCTGCTTGAGGGCGTGGTTGGCCGCCGCCGTCGCCGTGAACGGGTCGGGCGAAACGCCGGTAAAGAAGTTGTCGACGATCCCGGCATGCATTTCCACCTGCGTCGATTGCGGCTGGAAAATCGACACGCCGTATCCGGCGGCCACCTGAGCGACCGGTATCATCGTGTCGGAAAACGGAATGGTGCCGAGCATGACCACACCGTCGTCCAGGAACTTCTGGGCAAGCGAGACAGCTGTCTGCGTGTCCGAGCCCGTGTCCTGGATGAACAATTCGATCGGCATGCCGTTGATGCCACCGTCCGCGTTGATCTTTTCCGCCATGCACTTTGCACCCTGAAACTCCGAATAAGGTGCATAGTCCCCGGTCATTGGAACCGCGAGACCGATCTTGACCGTATCCGCGGCAAAAGCCGGTGTGGCAGCAACTGCGAGCCCGGCGAGTGTAAGTCCGATTTTCTTCACTGTCCCTCTCCTGTTTTGCGCCGCGTCACGCGGCATTGGAATGGTCCTCGCCCAGATAGGCATCTATGACATCCTGGTTTGTTGTTATCTCTCGGGGCGTACCTTCAGCGATCACGGCTCCCATGTTCAGGACCGTGATCCTGTCGCAGAGCGTCATGATGAATTTGAGATCGTGATCGATGACCAGTGTGGCGCAGCCGAAGCGGGTCTTGACCCAGTCGAGTGCTTCGGCCAGCTCTTGTGTCTCCTGCTCGTTCATTCCGGCTGCCGGTTCGTCGAGCATCAGAACCTTGGGGTTGAGTGCGAGTGCGCGCACGATTTCCAAACGCCGGAGATGTCCGTAAGACAGCGCGTTTGCCGGCATGTTCAGCTTGCCCGCCAGGTCGAACCGCTCGACAGCCTCGGCAACCGCAGCGCTGTCTTCGTGTCCTTCGGAGCGCGCGGTAATCTGGGCAACTTCAATGTTCTGTCCGACGGACAGGTTTTCAAAGATGCGCAGGTTCTGGAACGTCCGGGCAATTCCCTTTCGGGTTCTGGCTGCCGCACCCGTCCCGTCCAGAATGTCGCCCGCAAGGGACATGGTGCCGCTGGACGGCGTCAGTAGCCCGGAAATCAGATTGATCAGGGTGGTTTTTCCAGCCCCATTCGGTCCGATGAGACCACGCACTTCGCCCGCTGCCACCTCGAAACTCACGTCGCTGACGGCTCTGACGCCGCCAAACTGTTTCGAAATGTCGTTGAGCACGAGCATTAATAGACATCCTCGTAAGCGGCGCACTTTTGCGCTGTGTCCCTGCCCTCAAGAAAGGCGGCTTCCGCCTTCTTGTGCGCCACGTAAACAGAAGCGAAGTCCGGGTCGAACCAGTTGGTCACGACCTCGTTGCCCGCAAACCGGTGAAGCGCGTCTTCAAGTGTTTCGGGCAGCCGCACGAAACCTCTCTGACCAAGTTCCTCCTCGCTCAGAAATGAGAGATCCTCTTCCGTTACTTGCGGTGCCGCGAGCTTTTCCTCGATCCCCTGACACCCCGCGTGAACGATTGCCGCAAGTGCCAGGTGCGGCGAAGCTGCAGCGTCCCCGGCCCGGTATTCGATGTTGAACTGGCGGGCAATTGTGTCTGGATCCTTCGCCGTCACCGGACAGATACGCAGGCTTGCCTCGCGGTCCTGGAGACCAAGATTGTTGTAGGCCGCGCTCCACCGGTGCGGTGTCAGACGCTCATAGGAAATGACGGACGGTGCCGTAAGCGCGAGAATGCTTTCGAGATATTTGAGGACGCCGGCGGCAAACGAAGCCGTCAGGGCCGAAAGCCCGTGCGCGCCCGCCGCATCGTAGGTCAGCGGTCCGCTATCGCCCACGAAGCTCATGTGGATGTGAACGCCATTGCCGACGCTCGACACATCGCGAATGGGTGTGAACGTCGCCCTCTGCTCGAACCTGCGCGCGGTCATCCGGGTCAATTCGCGCGTGATCACCGCCGCATCGGCCGCTTTCACACCCTCTTCCGGTGCGACGGTCACCTCGAACTGGTCGGGTCCATATTCGCAGATGAAACTGTCGGGCGTCAGGCCGGCCTGCTCAAGAGCCGCCATCAGTGTTTCGGCAAAACCGGCATGCTCGGCATGCCCCTGCAATCCGAAGCCCTGGTGCATCAGGGTCGACCCGCTGGCGAACTGGAATTCATGTTCAAATGCAGCGAGCAGTCGGGCGCCGGTCAGGTCCTTCAGGCGCGACAGGGCAGCGCGCAGGATCGAGCGCGTACAAAACCCCCAGGGCTGGCCGTCCAGTGTCCGGATGTCAGAAAGCATGAAGCGCTCCGCCGGCGCGCCGTCTTCGAAGTCGACGTTGACATCGGCGGACTGATCGGGGACGAGAGCAAGATCACCGAATGATCCGAAGGGGCTGTCGGCAATGGTGTCGAAACAGGTGATCTGCACATTCGTCGGAACCCAGCCCATCCCGCGCTCGCGCCGCTTGTTCAGCTGGTCCGCCGGGAAGGCCTTGCCGCGCGTCTTTCCGGACAGATCGGATGCCGCGGCGAATATCATCGGCTTACGTATCATGTCTGAGTTCCTGCCTCCCCTCCGTAAGGGCATCCCACGCCGACACGCGCTTGCTGTGTTTGGTCCAGTCCGTCTCGGCGACCCGCGTCATGATCGCCTCCATCAGCGTGAACCCGGCGGCGTAGCTGTCCCAGACGGTGCCGCTCTCAACCGGTACGGCGAGCGTTTCGCGCGCGTGGGTCACGGCGGGCGAGAGCCACTTGTCCGTGAGCACAACGACATTCGCCTTTCTTCCGGTGGCCGCCAGCTTTGCAAGATCGGTGACCGTTTTCTGGTATCGGCGGAAATCGACAACGAAGAGCACGTCCTTGCCGCGCATTTTCAGGAGGCTGTCGGGCCATGTTTCCGGGTCCGGGTCGATATGAAAGACATCGTCGCGCAGCCGCTTCAGGTGGCGGCTGAGATGCTGAGCCACAAGATCACTCACGCGCCCACCCATGACGAAAATCCGTCGGCCCGGATCGCTCAGGAGGCCGCACACGCGTTCGAACTGTGCATCGGTGATGCTCTGCGCCATTTCATCGATGAGGGCATTGGCCCGCCTTGTGAAATCTCCCAGAAACGAACCATCGACCTCGCGCTCGACCACCATCAGTTCGATCGGTGAACGCTGGCTCGCTTTAAGCTCCTGGATCAGCCTGCGCTGAAAGTCCTGATAGCCCTGAAACCCGAGTTTCGACACGAAACGCGAGATCGACGGAGACGAAATACCCGTGCGTTCGGCAAGAACCTGGATGGGCTCCAGACCGGCAAAGGGATAGTCCGACAAGAGCGTCGTCGAGAGCTTGCGCTCCGCACCGGTCAACGCCTCCGACGTCCCGGTTATCAGATCACGGATTGTGCTTTGAGCCACCATGGCATGCACAGTGAGCTTATAAAAAAATCTTGTCAAGCTTTCCTATTTGTGACGAAATGAAAAAAGATTATCAAAACCCCTCTGGAGCTTCACATGCTCAAGGAAGCGGCATATTCCGCGGAAAATATGGGCAAAACCTTCCTCTCTGACGCGGACCCGGAACCGGTCGAGTGCATCAAGGGACGAGTGGACGCAGACGTGGTGCTTGTGTGTGAACATGCCGGGCGCGCCATTCCGGAAAGGCTTGGGACGCTCGGACTGTCACCGGAGGATCTGGACCGGCATATTGCCTGGGATATCGGTGCTCTCGCCGTCTCCGAGCGAATTGCGGCAAATCTCGGCGCGGATCTGATAAAGCAGCGCTACTCACGGCTCGTCTATGACTGCAACCGTCCCTTCGAAGCACCTGACGCGACACCTGAAGTGAGCGAGGACATCGCGATCCCCGGCAACAAGAACCTTTCGCCCGGGGAACGGAGCATCCGCAAGCGAATGATCTTTGACCCCTACGATGCCGCGCTCACCGCAATACTGGATGAACGACCGAAACGGGCGGCCTTTGCCATCCATTCCTTTACACCGGTCTATCTGGGCAAACACCGCCCCTGGCATCTCGGCCTCCTGTCAAGAACGGACCCCGAAACCGCCGAAATCATTGCGGCCACCATGCAAGGACGCGACAACCGGTTGCTTGTCGGCAAGAATGTTCCCTACATGATCGAGGAGGACAGCGACTGGTTCATCCCGCGTCACGCAGAGCCGCGCGGTCTTGCCCACTGCCTGATTGAAATCCGCAACGATCTTATCGACACCGAGAAAGGCCAGGATCTCTGGGCCGGTCATCTGACGGCCGCCTTCAGGGACGTCCTGGAGAAAAGGAAATGATGCTGACCCGCGAAGTCCCGCTTGTACCGGAACAGTCCGGTCTGCTTTTCATTGACGTCCAGAATTTTGCCGCACATCGCAGGGGCGCGGAATTCGAGGGACTTTCCCACCAGGAGTTCGACCGGAAATACGGCTGGTTCTTTTCGGAAATGAAGGCCCGCGTGGTGCCCAACATGCAACGGCTTCAGAAGGCCTGCCGCAAGAGCAATATCGAAGTGATTTACACGACGATCGAAAGCCTCACGAAAGACGGTCGCGACCGCAGCCTTGACTACAAGATTACCGGCTTCAATGTGCCCAAGGGTTCCTGGGACGGGAAGGTCATTGACGAACTGGAACCGGGAGACGACGAGATCCTTTTTCCCAAATCCTCGTCTTCCGTTTTTGTCTCCACGCATATCCACTACGTGCTCGGCAATCTTGGTATCCGGCAGCTCGTGATCAGCGGCATCGTCACCGATCAGTGCGTGGAGAGCGCGATCCGCGATGCCTGCGATCTCGGCTACCTCGTCACCCAGGTCACCGACGCCTGCCTGACCTACACCCGGGAAAGACACGACAACTCGCTGAAAACCATCAAGGGATACTGCCGGCAGGTCACGACGGACGAGTTGATTGCCGAACTCGGCAACGCCTGAAAGGTGTGTCTGTTGAAATGCCCGGCACCATGTTCAGCGCCGGGCACTTGACCGTTGAAAGGTAATATCTACCCGAAAAGATCCTTGAACCGGTCGATGCCGAGGCGGAAGCCGGCCTCGAAGTCACCATTGCCCGGATGGTAGACGCTCTCGAAGGAAATCACGCCGTCATAGGCATCTGCCTTCAGGGCCGCGGCCATCGGCGCAAACTGATCCGCGAGTTGCCCCTCGCCCATCCGCCTGACTTCAAGTGTCGCCCGCGGCGTGTCGACAAGCACATCCTTTATGTGCACGTGGCCAAGGTAGCCGTCTTTCACCTCATCATAGCCGTCCGGAAAAGCCTGCTCGTGGCACCAGCAATTGTTGGCCGGATCCCAAAGGACCTTGAGCGCATCCTTGGCATCGAGGTCGTCGATCAGCTTGCGCGCGGTGTAGTTGGAATTGACCATCGTACCGTTGCCGGTTTCCACGGCTAGCGTCAGTCCTTGCGATCGTGCAAGCTCGACCGCCGGTGCGATAAGGGGAAGCGTTGCCTCCCACGCCCCCTTGGCGACGTTCCACTTTTCAGCGCCGCCCTTGCCCCAAAGGATCTGTTCCTTCTTGTTGGTCATGATCCGGACCAGCGGCGAACCGAGTTCATGCGCCATGTCCATGACACGCTTCAACGCATCCATATGCGTTGCATGGAGTGGATCTCCCGGCTTGTTCGCCGTGGTCAATCCGGCAAAGACGTGCCGGGACAGACAACTGACCGGCTTGCCGTGCGTCTCCAAGAGAGCCTTGATCGTGGCGATCTCCTGGCTTGAATGATCGCCAACCTCTTTTTCTCCGACAAACTGCAGTTCGGCATAGTCCAGGCCGAACTCGTCCATCACGGTCAGTGCGTGACCGAGATCACGACTGATTCCGTCGCAAATGACACCGAGTTTCATGCTTTCTTGGCCTCCTCGCGATGGAGTTCAGCCCCGATAATCTCCTCGATCACGCGCGTGCAGATCCAGTTGTCGCCATTCGGATACTTCGTCTTGCCCGCGTGGAAAATCTGCATCGCGGCAGCGGCCGTGTGAAGCGGCACGCCGAGTTCCTCGCCAAGGTTCATCGAAATGGTAAGATCCTTGTGCATCGTGTTGATATGACTCCCGGTTCCCTCGAACTGGCGGTCTATGATTTTCTGGAGCGCGTTGTTGACCACCCCGCATCCGGCCGACGAGGTGGAAAACACATCGAGGATCACCTGCCCGGGCACACCCGCCTTCGCCGCCAGTGCTGCGGCTTCGAAGGTTGCGGAGAATTGCGAGCCGATCAGCGACTGAAGGCACGCCTTGACCGTCTGGCCGTCACCGGCGCTTGTTCCCACGCGATGTATGTTTGCCGAGACGGCTTCCATCACCGGCTTGAACGTATCCAGAACAGCGTCGGGCGCAGCCGCCATCATGGTCAGCGTGCCGCCCTGCGCACCCGGAAAACCGCCCGAGACGGGACTGTCGATCAGGTGGATACCGCTGCCTTCGAGCAATGCACCAATCTCGCGGCCTTCCCGCGGCTTGACGGTGGCCGTCAGGATTATGACGCTTCCCGGCGCCATGGTCTGGCGCAATCCGCCTTCGCCGAAAATGACGTCCTTGACCTGGTCGCCATTCATCACCATCACGAAGACCGCGTCCGCTCCGTTGCCGACATCACCCGCGCTCGCCGCAAGGGTTCCGCCCATCGCCTCGAACGCGTTCATCCGGTCGGGAGAAAGATCAAATCCCCTGGTTTCAAATCCGTTTGCGATCAGGTTCTTCGCGAGCCCCGAGCCCATGTCACCCAATCCGATCACACCTGTCTTTTGCATCCAAAATCCTCCGGTTGCACAACGAGATAGGCCGGCAGGGCGTTGACCTGCCGGCATCGATATGCGGGATTTCAAGCGATGGCTCCCCTTCAGAGTTACCAGCGCCGGGCGGGTCCGGAAGACACCCGCTGCCCAAATCGAGCCCTCATGCCGGTTCCTGAACACATCCTCGCGACGCTGCAGGAAGCCGGCTGGCATGACGCTTTGCTAGAACGTCTCCTCCACATATTTCCAGGCCGCGCTCAGATGCGAGACAAGAGCTTCCTCGGCACGGGCCGGATCCCTCTCGAGGATCGCATCATAAATGGCCTTGTGATCCATATAGACGGATCGGTTGTGATCATCCGAGCGTGTCATGCGTGCCCAGTTCGGCGACAGCCAGGCCGTGAAGCCCTCATGCAATGCCGGAAAGATCGGGTTGCTGCCAATGCGATAGAGAACACCGTGAAAGGCGATGTCCGTCCGGAAAAACTCCTCGGAGTTATCAAGCGCCTTTTCGTTGGCCAGGAGCGCGGCCTTCAGATCGGAAATATGCTCCTTCGTGGCGTTGAGCGCAGCGTCTCTGACAAGGCCGCGTTCGATAAAAACCCTGCTTTGATAAAGGTTCTGAACCCCGCCCGGTTCGTTCAGGAGATAGCGCACGATTGTGCCCGTGGCGTTGAGAAGCGTGCCGTAGTCGGGCCTGCGCACAACGGGCCTGAATCTCGGCCGCAACTCTATCAGCCCGCGATTGGCAAGCGCCGAGATCGCCTCGCGCACGACGGTCCTCGACGTACCGAACTCTTCCATGAGATCGCGTTCGGGCGGCAATGGCTTGTTGTTCGCCAATTCACCCGACGCGATACGGGCTTCAAGCGCGGTCACGATCGTGTCCGCCGCCCGTTTTTCTCCCTGTTTGTCCGGCATCGTGGCAGTGGCCAATTGGTTGTACCAAACTCTTGTTTACTTTGACCACAATGCTATGCTCCCATATTGGGCGAAAGCAAGCGTTTCCGCACATCATTTGATCACTATAAAAAAATACCAGCAAAAACAATGGCTTAAAATATTTTTTAAATCGATTTAAATGGATTGCCGGGAAACGCTCTTGACTCACCTTTCAATTCGCGCTCTGCTCCCCACGTACTTGGTCGAACCAAAACAAATAACATAGTGTTCTTGGCATCTTGGGAGGGATACCTTGACAACCATCGTCAGCGTATCCGTCAGGCTGTTTCATATTCCGCTTGCCGAGATACTGGTCGATGCAAAGCATGGCGATCATACCCATTTCGAGTTGGTGACCGCGACCCTCGTGCTTGACGATGGCAGCACGGCAACCGGTTATACCTACACCGGCGGCAAGGGCGGTCATGCGATTGCAGCGATGATCGAACACGACCTCGCGCCATTCCTGCTCGGAAAAAATTCCGAAAACGTTGAAGCCCTCTACGAAGAGATGCAGTGGCACGTCCACTATGTCGCCAGAGGCGGCATCGCATCCTTCGCGATCTCGGCAGTCGACATCGCCCTGTGGGACTTGCGCGGACAAAAGGAAGCTCTACCCCTGTGGAAGATGGCCGGAGGAAAGGGCCGAACCTGCAAGGCCTATTGCGGCGGCATTGATCTCGGCTTTCCACTACCGAAACTGCTCGACAGCGTTCAGGGGTATGTCGAGCGCGGCTTCAACGGCGTGAAGATCAAGGTGGGGCGTCCCTCTCTTGAAGAGGATGTCGCCCGCGTTGCTGCTGTACGGAAGCTCATCGGCCCGGACGTCGCCCTGATGGTCGACGCCAATTATGCGATGAGCGTGGATGAGGCGATTGCTGCGGCAAACGCTTTCAAGTCCTTTGACATTCTGTGGTTCGAAGAACCGACGATTCCCGACGACTACAAGGGATATGCGGCCATTGCCGAAGCGACGGGAACACCGCTCGCGATGGGTGAGAACCTTCATACCATTCACGAGTTCGGCTATGCGCTCGAACAGTCGAAACTCAGCTTCATTCAGCCGGACGCCTCCAATTGCGGAGGTATCACCGGTTTTCTGCAAGCAGCCGAGCTCGCAGGACGGCATGGCGTCCCGGTGTGCAGTCACGGCATGCAGGAACTGCACGTGAGCCTGCTGGCGGGAATTGGCGGTTACGGCTGGCTCGAAGTCCATTCGTTTCCGATCGAACAGTACACAAAGCGGCCTCTGGTAGTCGAGAACATGCTGGCCATCGCGCCCGACGAACCGGGTGTCGGTGTGATTTTCGATTGGACAAAACTGGAAGCAGAGGATTTGCTGTCCAGGGAGAGACGGGGAGCTGCCTAAGCGCGGAGCGGGACCATCACCGTGAAGCAGGCAGCTTTCAAGGCCGCATCGGATGATCGGCCGAGGGGGAACAAGCTCCATGCAGGCTTTAGGGCCAAGTGGAGCAAATCGCTGGAACACCAGCAAAAGCGACCGGAGGAATGATGACCCCCGGTCTATTGGAGCAACTTGGGAGGAATAAGGAATGCTCAAGAAACTGACGAGAACCATGCTCGCAGGCGTGGCAACCGCCGGCCTCGCCCTTTCCATGGGCGCTACGATGGATGCCAACGCACAGGACAGCACGAAGCTTCGTATCCAGACGCACTTCTCCACGGAAACCCTTTCCGGCCAGATGGCGCAGGAGTTCATCGATGACGTCACTGCGATGTCAAACGGCGAAATCGAAATCGAGATGTTCTTCGCCTCTTCCGTCGTCAAGTCCGCCGAGACTTTCGATGCCGCGGCAACGGGTATTCTTGACTGCGACATGACAGGCGGCGCTTACCAGACCGGTAAGAACCCTGCGTTCCAGTTTGCAGGCGACCTGACCGGTGGTTACCAGAACCCCTACCAGCAGTATGCTTGGCTGCTGCATGGCGGCGGTTATGAAAAGCTGAACGAACTCTACAACGCCAACAACATGGAGTTCATCGGCTGGTGGATCCCGGGCCCTGAGTCCCTGTCCTCGACCAAGTCCTTCAAGGGCGTCGATGACCTGAAGAACTGGAAGTTCCGTTCGCCTCCGGGCGTGATCACGCTGATTTTCGAAAAGCTCGGCGCATCACCGATCGTGATGGACTTCAACGAGATCTTCACCGCGCTTGAAACCGGCATCATTGACGGCGCCGACGCCGCCAACATAACCAACAATGTCGGCCTCGGCCTCTATGACATTGCAACGGAAACCAACTATCCCGGTTTCCACTCCATGCCGGCTGACCACCTTGCCTGCCGCAAGGACGTCTGGGACGCAATGCCGGATCACCACAAGGCGATCCTGAAGGTTGGAATGCAGGCGCTTGGCCTGAAGAACTCCACCATCAACGAAGTGAAGAACGCCCAGACGGCGAAAGAACTTCGCGAAAAAGGCATCGCGCTGAACACCTGGTCCGACGAAGATCTCGCGATCTACCGTCAGGCTGTTCAGGACTCCTGGAAAGAGTTCGCAACCACGCCTGAGTCCCAGGAACTGCTGCAGAGCCACCTGGACTTCCTGCGCGATCTCGGCGCAATGCAGTAAGACTGGCACACAGTCGAACAAGACCTGGCGGCGGAGCATGGCTCTGCCGCCATACCCTTCCCCGGACGCAACTCGAAGAATGGTGTGAATACGAGCAAGCTGGGGACGGTGAGGATTGCCGGCGACAGACGGCAATTCATCTGAATTTTCTGTTTCTGGCACCGGCGCAGAGCGCTTCGTGACAAAACAGCGGGGAAGATTGAAGGGGCAGCCCATGCGCGCGGATCTACGCATTTCCGATCGGGGGAAAAGATGAAAGAGCAAAAGTCCGGCGGATTACGGGAATGGGTCATTCCCGTCGCATTTGCGGTTTGCGCAGGCTGGGTCATCTGGCACGGTCCTGCCTACATTCTTGATTTCTTCCCGCATGCAAGTGAAAGCATGACCGCGCAGATTACCGAACTTCACGAGCGCAAGGATGTGTCCCCTGGCCTGTCCGGCATGTTCGGCGGCATCATGGACATCATCGACTGGGCGGCCCTGTTGCTTCTGCCCATTCTGCTCGTGGTCGGCATGCGCAGCGTTGTCCATGCCCAGATGGAATACCCCGATTACACCCGCTTTGATTATTTCGCGCTGTTCATCGGCCGCGTGGTCATGTTGCTGATCATCATCATGACGCTGGTCATGCTCTATGAGGTGTTCCTGCGATATGTGATTGAAGCGCCGACTTTGTGGGCCAATGAACTGACGCTCTGGATCGCCGGTTTCGTATTTCTGCTCTCCGGTCTCTACGCGATGCAGCAGCGCTGCCACATCCGCATCTTCATTCTTTACGACATCCTGCCCAGGCCTATGCGCCACGCCTGCGATGTCGTCTCGGTACTCATGATCTGCCTGTTCGCCTTCTTCCTTGTCTATGGAAGCTACAAACAGGTCTTTGCCATCAAGTTCCACCGTTGGGAAATGTTCGGGACGGCCTTCGATCCGCCGATCCCTGCGACAATCCAGCCGATGATCCTCATCGTCGCCGTGCTCGTCGCCATACAAGCCGTCGCCAATCTGATTGCCGACTGGGACAAGCAGCCGACCGAAATGGAAGAGCCTGACATCATCGACGAAGAAGAGCTCGAAGCAATCAAGAAAAGCGTGGGTGCAAAGTAATGGACGTCGGCACGATCTCAATAGTCCTGGTATTCGGACTTCTCTTCCTGCTCGGCATCGGCATGCCGCTCGGCTTTGCCTCGGCGATCCTGGCCGCGCTGGTCATGATCATGAAATTCGAGCCGACGCTGCTCACCGATCCGACGAGTTTCGGTACGGGCCTTCTCACCAGCAATCCGGGCACCGGCCCCCTTTATCTGCTGACCCAGAAGATCTTCGACCTGATGACCGAGTACGTGCTGATCTCGGTGCCCTTGTTCATCTTCATGGCTGCCTTGCTGGAACGCTCCGGCATTGCCAAGCAGATGTATGACAGTCTGGATTTCTGGCTGAGCCGGGCGCGCGGCGGCGTTGCCATCGTGACCTCCATCATGGCGGTTCTGATGGCGGCCATGTCCGGCATCATCGGCGGCGAAGTCGTTCTTCTCGGATTGATCGCCCTGCCGCAGATGCTCCGCCTCGGCTACAATCAGAATCTGGCGATCGGCACCATCTGCGCCTCCGGCTCGCTCGGCACGATGATCCCGCCGTCAATCGTTCTCATCATTTACGGCCTCATCACCGAAACGTCGATCAAGGCGCTGTTCACGGGAGCCTTCATACCCGGCTTCATGCTGGCCAGCTTCATCATGATCTACATCGTTGTCCGCACGCAGCTCGACCCGTCCCAGGCACCTCTGCCGGAGCCGCGCGAGGGCGATCCGGAAGGCGGCGAAAAACTGATCATGTTCGGTGGGTTCGTCAGTGTTGTCGTTTCCGGTGTCATGGCAATCCTGATCGCCCGGATCGCATTCCTGACGGTCACGGGACGGAATGACCCCTCTGCCGAGGCGTTCGAACCACCTCCCCTGGGGATGGTCTCCGACCTCCCCTGGCTGATCGGCATCGGCGCTCTGGCGCTTCTGTTTATCTTCCTGGTCGCCGGACGACAGAGAACTGCCTCCGGCTGGGAACACGGCAAGGGCCTCGTGCCGCCGCTCGCTGTCATCGGCATCGTTCTTGGGTCCATTTACGGTGGCGTTACCGGCATTACCGAGGCTGCCGGCATGGGAGCAGTCGCGGTGTTCCTGATCGCCCTCTCCCGGGGAGAGGCATCCGTTGATCTGCTCTGGGTGTCCATGATGCGCACCTTGAGGTCTACGGGTACCATCATCTGGGTGACAATCGGCGCGGCAACGCTTGCCGGCGCCTATACCCTTGCCGGTGGCCCCACTTATATCGCGCAGCTCATCATTGGTGCTGAAATGCCGACGATGCTGGTGATCCTGACGATGATGGTGATCCTTCTGTTCATGGGGGCCTTCATGGACTGGGTCGGCATAGTGCTCTTGATCATCCCTGTGTTCCTGCCGATCGTGAAGCGGCTGCCGATCGAAGAGATCGGCTTCCTCGGCACGTTGTCGCCGCAGCATGTCGCGATCTGGTTCGGCGTACTTTTCTGCATGAACATGCAGGTCAGTTTCCTGTCGCCACCCTTTGGACCCGCCGCGTTCTACCTGAAATCGGTCGCACCGCCGCATATCTCGCTCACCGACATTTTCCGGGGTTTTCTTCCGTTCATCGGTGTACAGTTGGTGGCGCTTGCGGTGCTTCTGATCTGGCCGACAATTGTTACACTGCTGCTTTGAGGACCTCACATCATGCTTAGTCAAGGCGATGTCGAACTGTTCCGAAAACAGGGCTATCTCGTTGTCGAGGGCCTGCAGGACGAGGACGCGCTAACGAACGTCCGCAACGAGTACAGCACGCTCATGGACGACCTTTACGGGTCGTGGCAACAGGACGGCAAGGTCCCGCAGCCACACGCGGGAATGGGTTTCTGGGACAAGCTGGACCGGGCGTACAGGGGCGGCTTCGAATGGTACCAGCCCTTCGACATCAGCCTGCCGCATTCCGGCATTTCGGACGACACGCCGATGCATTTCGGACCTGCCGTTTTCGACATGGCGACGAACGCGAACATCCTGGATTGTGTCGAAGCCCTGATCGGTCCGGAAATTTCCTCCAATCCGATCCAGCATGTCCGCATCAAACCGCCGCAACACGCGGTTGCGGCCTCCGAAAACCGCGCCCATGTTATCGCCACCGACTGGCACCAGGACCAGGGTGTCACCCTGGAAGAAGCGGACGAAACCACCTTCGTGACAGTCTGGCTGGCGATCACGGATGCGACGATTGAAAACGGCTGCCTGCAGGTCGCGCCAGGAGCCTATCGCGAAATGCTGCCGCATTGTTCCAGGTCACAGGTTGGAATTGCCGAGCCGTTTCTTCCGAAGGACGAAGCCACGCCGGTTCCGGTCAAGGCGGGCGGCGCGGTCATCTTCCACCCGCTCACCCCGCACGGATCGCTCGCGAACAAGAGCGACCATTACCGCTGGTCGTTCGATCTGCGCTATCACGTAACGGGCCAGCCGTCGGGCCGGAGCCATTTTCCCGAGTTCGTCGCGAGATCGCGCAGCAATCCGGCGTCTGAACTCAAGGATTGGCGTCTCTGGAAGAAAATGTGGGAAGACACCCGCCATCATCTCGCGCATAGCGACCATATACCTCAGCATCGCTGGGGCAACGACGCGCCCTACTGCGCTTAAGGCGCACACCAAGCAAACAGCCGTTCTGGTTGGAGACGGGAATTGAACCGTAGTACTCCCATTCGCCTCGTGGTCATCGGGGCAGGCCTTGTCGGTCAAAGGCATGCGCGCCATGCGTTTGAGCATCCGGACATCGAGCTCGCCTGGATTGTCGACCCCAATCCGAACCAGCAGGCGCTCGCCAAAGAACTGGACTGCCGATGGGCCCCGGATCTTGACAGCGTGCCCGCTTCAGAGTGCCAGGCTGCCGTCATTGCCACACCCAATTCCGACCATCTGTCGAGCGGTCTGGCCTGCCTTGAAAGGAATTGGGCAACCCTGGTGGAAAAGCCCGTCGCGGACACGGTGGAAAATGGCGAGAAGCTCGTGAGCGCGTTTGAAGCGCGCGGCCTGCCTTTGCTGGTCGGTCACCACCGCCGCTATCATCCGTCCGTTGAAAAGGCAAAGGAACTGCTCGAGACCGCAGCCCTCGGGAACGCTGTTTCCGCTTCCCTCATCTGGGCCGTGCGCAAACCGGACAGCTACTTCCAGGCCGGGCTGTGGCGCCGCAAAAGCGACGGCGGCCCGCTTCTCATCAACTTCATTCACGAGGCGGACCTGCTGGTTGGCCTTTTCGGACCCGTTCAGGAAGTCCAGGCCATGGTGTCCCACCATGCGCGCGGAAGCTCCGTTGAGGACAGCGCCGCGATCAACATCCGTTTCGCAAGTGGCGTCATTGCGACCGCCGTCCTGACCGATGCGGCCCTGAGCCCGTGGAGTTTCGAAGGCGCGAGCGGCGAAAATCCCAATATCGCGGAAACAGGTATCTCTTCATGGCGCATCGGCTGTACGGCCGGCAGTTTCGAATTCCCGGCCCTGCGCGTGTGGACAGATGCGCAAGGTGAGGAAGGTGACTGGTCGCGTCCGCTCAAACACGAGGTGATCGAGACTGACAAGGTCAATCCGCTTCACGAGCAATTGACGCATTTCGCGAGCCTGATCCGGCGGGAAAGCACTATACCGAAGGTCTCCGGCCGCGACGGGCTCGAAGCGCTGCGCCTCGTCGAGGCCGTGCGCACGGCTGCGCGCACTGGCCGTCCCGTCTTGGCAGGTGGTCCGGCACAGAACGCAAACATTGTCTGACAACTTTATCAATTGAGGAAAGATCATGAGCAAACCGAAGATTGGCTTTATCGGCATCGGACTGATGGGCGCCGCCATGTGCAACCGCCTGCTCGACCAGGGCTATGAACTGACCATCGTCGCCAACCGGTCTCGCGAACGCGTGGACGCCCTTGTCGAACGCGGCGCAGGTGAAGTGAAATCCGCACGCGAAGTGGCCGAGGCCAGCGACGTTGTCATGCTCTGCGTCGACACGTCCGTGTCAGTGGAAAGCCGGATGTACGGACCCGAAGGCGTGATTGCAGGGCTTACGCCGGGCAAGATCGTGATCGATTTCGGCACTTCCCTCCCCGCTTCCACGAAGACCATCGGAGTTGCTGTCGCCGAAGCCGGCGCAACTTATCTCGATTGCCCGATCGGGCGCACACCCTCCCACGCCCTTGAAGGCATGCTCAATCTGATGTGTTCCGGTGATGCAGCCGCTTACGCTCGCGTGGAAGCGGTTCTGAACGATCTGGGAGAAAATGTCTTCCACCTCGGAGAACTCGGCACCGGCCATACGATCAAGCTGATCAACAACTTCTTTGCGCAAGCGGTCGCGAACGGCATGTCGGAAGCGTTTGCCATGGCGGACAAGGCGGGTGTCGACCGTCAGAAGGTTTATGACGTTATGTCAGCCGGTCCGCTCCATTCCGGCATGATGGATTTCGTCAAGGCATACGCGATCGACAATGATCCGAACAAACTCGCCTTCTCGATCCGCAATGCGCGCAAGGACGTTGGCTACTACACGGATATGGCCGAAAGCCTTGGCGTGGAATCGATCATGGCCGCAGGAGCCAAGAAAGCGCTCGACCTTTCCATCGAAGCCGGCAGGGGCGACGAGTTCGTTCCCCTGCAGGTCGATTTTTTCGTTGATCGCTTCAAGGCGGGTGACAAGGACTAAGCTGGCAAGGGATGGCGCGATTTGCGTCCAGAAGCGTTGAAGACAAGCCGTTTGCCGGCATTGTTCTGATCCTCGTTGCCTATCTCACCTTCGCCTTCATCGACACGGGCTCGAAATGGCTGGGCGTCCTGGGTCTGGGCGCTCTGCAGCTGGCTTTCATGCGCTATTTCGGGCATTTCGTCATTTCACTGGGCCTGTTCGCCGCAAGCGACTTCGATTTCAGGCAGTTGCGCTGCGAGCGGGTTTGGCTCGTGATCCTGCGCGGCGCACTCCTGACCGGGTCGACGGTGTTCAATTTCGCAGCCCTGCGCTACCTGCCGCTGACGCTCACCTCGACGATCCTGTTTTCGTCGCCGATCATGATCTGCGTCCTGTCGTGGCCCCTCTTGCGGGAACGCGTCGGACTGGTCCGCTGGTCCGCAGTCGCGCTGGGATTTGCAGGCGTGGCGATCGCGATCCGGCCATTCGACGAGGACTTTCACTTCGCCGTCCTCTTGTCACTGGCCGCCGCATTCTGCTTCGCTCTTTATTCCATTTTAACCCGGAAACTGGCGGGCGTCGTCTCGCCGGATACAATGCAGTTTTACACCGGCTTTGTCGGAACATTCGCGCTGGTGCCCTTCGCCATTCTGGAATGGCAGAACCCCGCGACCGGCTTTCAATGGTGCGTCCTCGTCGGGCTGGGTATATTTGGATGGGTCGGACACCAGTTTCTGACCAACGCGATGAGCTTCGCACCTGCCAATCTTCTCATGCCCTTCGGCTATGTCTTCATCCTGTACCTGACGGTCGCGAGCTACCTCGTTTTCGATCAGCTTCCGGACCGGTGGACCGTGATCGGCGCGGCCGTGATTATCGTGTCCGGGATGATCATTTTCTATCGGGAACGTTTTTTGTACGCGCGCCGGCTGGATGCGAACCGGCAGGACGGTTCGCGTGATTGAGCAAAAGCTGAGCTATGCGGCAAAGGTTCGCGTCTACTTCACCCCGTTCACGTTCAGATAGACCGAATAGAGCGAACTCGTGCCGGCGATGAACAACCGGTTGAGCTTTGGTCCGCCGAAACAGACATTGCCGACCATCTCCGGAATGCGCACTTTGCCGATCAGGTCGCCGTCCGCGTTGAGGCAATGGACGCCATCGGCTGCCGAACTCCAGATGCGCCCGTCCCTGTCGAGACGGAACCCGTCGAAGAGGCCGCTGGTGCAGGATGCAAACACGCCGCGATCCTCCAGCGACTTGCCATCACTCCCAACCTTGAATTTCTCGATATGCGCCGGTCCGTCCTCGTCATGGGTAATGCCCGTATCGGAGACATACAGCCACTCCTCGTCCTCGGAAAAGGCAAGGCCATTGGGTTTGAAGAAACCGTCGGCGGCAAGCTCGACCATGCCGGTCTGAGGGTCCACACGGTAGACATTGCAGCTACCGATCTCGCTGTCTGCACGGTCGCCTTCATAGTCCATCAGGATCCCGTAGGACGGATCGGTGAACCAGACGGAGCCGTCCGACTTCACGACAACATCGTTCGGTGAATTCAGACGCTTGCCGTTCCAGTGCGAGGCGATGACGCTGATCGATCCGTCGTGCTCGGTCCGCGTGACGCAACGGGTCAAATGCTCACAGGTCACGAGCCTGCCCTGCGTATCGACCGTGTTGCCGTTGGAATTGTTGGACGGGCGCCTGAATTCTGATACGGACCCATCGGTCTCGTCCCAGCGCATCATCCGGTTGTTGGGAATGTCGGACCAGACGAGATAGCGGCCTGCGGGGAACCACGCAGGCCCTTCCGACCATCGTGCACCCGTCCAAAGTCGCTCGACCCGCACATGACCGACAAAACAGTCTTCGAACTCCGGTTCTATGACTTCGAAACCGGTTCCCTCCAAAACGCCAAACATCATGTTTCCCGTTGCTTTTCAAATGACTGTTGCGGGAAGTCGGGCCGCCGTGTCCCCCATCCCTGTTGTTTCATCCTGTTTCCCGGATGCCCCGGATCGGGGCCCCAGATTGCCTGATATGTATCGACCGCGCATCCGAGCCGTTGCAGATAAACGGATGAAACCAGAAGAATGCTCCACCAGAAAACGAGACTCAGCCACATCCAGTTGGGCGCATTTGCCGTCCACAATCCGCTCGCGATCGCCCCCGCCATGAGGACAAGGGCAAGATAACCGCAACCCTTGTGAACCGCCTCAAAAATCAGCCGGTGCCGTGTCATATCGTAGTGATCGCCGCGCAGGGAGCCGTCGGCCCGTCTGTCTGTCGGCCCACCCTTGCTTCCTCTCAGGAGACCGGAAAACGCCTGAACCATCGCCAGAGCCAGGAGGGAATAGCCGAAAAGCCGATGAACCAGCGCCGTGCCGGTATTCTGGGAGGACATCAGGATGAGCGCGAGTCCGACGACCGAAAGCACCACCACAAGCGACTGGGAGATCCAGTGACTGCGCCACCAGATCTTGCTGTCCAGTTCACGCGGCCAGTCCTGTCCGGGCAGGACCTTGAAGAACCGGGCCATCATGATCGCCAGCGGGGCTAGTATGCCCCAGCCCAGGACCATGAACCGGGCATGCCAGGACAAGGCAAGGCCGATGTCATGGGGTCTGGCCGCATCCATCGGGGATATCAGCCACTCCATCATCATCCCTTCACGGCCCCTGCCGTCATGCCGGTGATGATCTGCTTCGAGGCAACGAAGGTGAACAGGATCGGCGGGATCGCCAGCAGCATTCCTGTTGCCATGATCACACCCCAGTTGATGTCGTACTCGGTGATCGAGTTCACGATCGTGACGGGCACCGTGCGTGTCGCGCGTCCGGACAGAGCATTCGCCAGCAGGAATTCGTTCCAGGCGATGCGGAACGTGAAGATCGCGGCAGCCGCCAGGCCGGGCTGAATGATCGGCAGGACGACGAGGAAGAACACCTGGAACGGGTTGGCACCGTCCATGCGCGCGGCTTCCTCAAGCTGTATCGGAACCTGCACGATGAAACTCTGCAGGATCCAGATCACGAACGGCAGGTTCATCGCCGTGTAGATCAGGATGATGCCGGCATAGGTCTGGTCAAGTCCGTACTGGAACGTCCAGATACCGAAGACCGGAACGAGCAGGACGGCGGGCGGAACCATGCGCATGAGAAGCGTTGTCATGGAAACGGTGCCGCGTCCCATGAACTTGAAACGCACGAGGGCATAGGCGGCCATGCAGCCGATGGTCAGCGTGAGCCCGGTCGAGATCAGCCCGACGATCAGGGAGTTGACCAGCGCGCGTCCGAAGGTCGGGTCGCAGTAGTCCACATGCTCCGGTTCGTACCAGAGGAAGTTACACAGAACCGTTTCGTAGTTCTTGATCGTCGGCGAGAAGAAGAAGGCGGACACCGAGGCGTCATAGACGTCGACATTGGTCTTGAACGACGTTGCCAGCATCAGGGCAATCGGGCCGACACTCATCACCACCAGCGCAACGAGGAGGGCATAAAAGGCCGGGTTCTGTTTTTCCGATTGAGCGGACATCAGGTGTCGTCCTTTTCTGCAGCTGCGCGTTGGCGGGCAGCACGGGCTTCCTGAACGCGGTTGTACAAGAACATTCCGATGGTCAGAGCCATCAGCAACATGAGGAGCAGGTTCGACATGGCAGCCGCTTCGCCCAGTTCCTGGAACTCCTGCGCGGTCCGGAAAATGCGAAGCGCGAGGATTTCCGTGGAAAGGCCGGGGCCGCCGTTGGTCAGAACCAGGATCACCTCCAGCACCTTGAAGGCATCGATCAGGCGCAGCAGAAGCGTGACGATAAGAACGGGCATCATCAGGGGCAGCTTGATCAGGAAGATCTTCTGCCACTCGGTGGCACCATCGATTTCCGCAGCTTCCAGCGCCGAGCGCGGCAGCGACTGCATGGCGGCAAGCGCAAGAATGAAAATGAACGGTGTCCACTGCCAGACATCGGCAATCACGATCGCGATGAACGACCATGTGCTGTCGGAGAGCCAGGGAATACCTTCAAACCCGAAACTCTTGAGCGTACGGTTAAAGATGCCGACGGTCGGGTGATACATGTAGCGCCACATCAGACCGACAACGATCGGCGCGATCATCATCGGGAGGATGAAGACGGTTCGAAGCACCGCCATCCCCTTGAGTTTCCGGTCCAGCAGCAAGGCGAGGCCGACACCGAGGATCATTTCGAGCGTCACGACAATCGCGGCGAACCGGATGGTCACCCAGAAGCTTTCGCGAAAGGCATCGTCGTTCCACAGGTTCACATAGTTCCGAAACCCGATGAATTCGGCCTGCCCGATTCGCTGGCTCGGGCTCCAGTCCAGGAAGCTGGCATAGACCATGTATCCGATCGGATAGAGCAGCGCGAACACAAGGATGATCCCTGCCGGCGCCAGAAACATGTAGGGGGTCAGCCGATTGGCCTTGATCGCAACACTCATTGCGGATCGCTTTCAGTGAGGATTTTTAAGAGCCCCGCGGCAAGGCCGCGGGGCAGCGTCAGGGTTACTGGGTCCAGGTGTAGTACCCGGCATCATCCATCAGCGCCTGTGTGCGCTCGGCGACACCGTCAAGAGACTCTTGAACCGGTGCATCCTCGGTGATGATCTTGGACAGGGTCGTGCCGAGATCGGCATTGATCTTGCCCCAGACCGGGATGATCGGACGCCAGTCGGGATCGGCGTTCTTGAGCGCTTCACCGAAGGTTGCCATATGCGGGAACTTCTCGTTCACGTCCGCGTCGGCATGGGTCGAATAGCGGGACGGGTTGCCACCGGCCATGGCGATCAGCTTGTCCGCTTTCTTGCTTGTCAGCCACTGCATCAGCAGGAAGGCCGCGTCCTTATTCTGGGCATTCTTCGGAATACCGATGCCGAAGCCGCCTGTCTGGGAACCGGCTCTGGCACCCACCGGATGCGGAGCCCACTCGACAAGGCCGACAACCTTAGACTTGTCGGGATTGTTGACCTGGCCGGCAAAAACCGTGGAATCCAGGAACATTGCAGAATTGCCCTGCAGGAAGGATGCACCTGCTTCCGCAAAGCCGAAGGTCTTGGAGCCTTCCGCACCGCAGTTGACGATCTTCTTCAGGGCTTCCGCGGCCTCAACACCTTCCGCGTTGTTGACGATCGGCTTCCATTCGTCATCGAAGATCCGGCCACCGAGAGGGGCCAGGTGCAGGAGGAACGCGTGGCTGGCGTGGTGGCCGGAGGCCGCCCGCGAAGCAAGACCGCCCATGCCAGGCTCCAGTTCCGGGATCAGGCAGACGAGTTCCAGAAGTTCTTCGTAGGTTTCCGGTACTTTCAGGTCGTGCTTGTCGAAAATGTCCTTGCGATAACCGAGGATCGAGGTTTCGGAACCGAAGGGAAGACCGAACAGCGAACCGGTCGGGCCCGGAAGATATCCCTTCTTGCCACCGGCGACACCGATATTGGCGACATAACCGTCGATGAGGTCTTCCGCCTCGTAATTCGGGTCGGCCAGCTTCGGGTTCATGAAAAAGCGTGCAAGGTTCTCCAACTGATCGGCATAGACGTAGTCCGCCTTGGAGAACACGACATAGGCAATCAGATCATAGTCGCCCCGGTTCTTCGTCAGCTCCAGCGTCTGCCGCTCGCGCATTTTCAGGTATTGCAGCTGGTCGACTTCGACCCGGATACCGGTTTCCTTCGTGAATTCCGGCAGAACCTTCATCACGGCGTCAAAATGCGGGTGCGCGGGGAAATTGACGACAAGGGTCTCGCCGGCAAACTCCTCGTAGGGGTTGGCAAGTGCGGCCGTCGCGCCAAGCGCGAGCCCGGCAACGGCACAGACTGTCGTTTTCAGGTATTTCAGCATTCATTCCTCCCTTAGAAGCAAGGTTCAGATCACCTGATGGCAACCTCTGTTTCGCGGTCGAACATGTGAATGCCCTCCCTGTTGACCGCAAATCTCAGTGTTTCACCCAGGGCAATGGGCGTTTCGGACTTGAGCTCGACCTCGACCTTCTGGTCGCCGCAATCGCACAGGAGAACGGATTGCGCGCCGATGTATTCGGAGACGATCACCTTGAGGTCGATGGATTCATGATCGGGTGCGTCCGGGCTGTAATGCAGGTCGGACGGACGGATACCGAGCGTGATGGCACTGGAAGACAAGGACGCGACTGCCGTAGCCTTTTCCTCCGGCAGCACCAGTTCGAAGCCGTTGCCGGTCACGAATGAGCGCCCCGAGAGATCCTGCACGTCTGCTTCCAGAAAATTCATCGGAGGCGAACCGAGGAACCCGGCAACGAACTTGTTGGCAGGCCGCTTGAAAAGTTCTTCCGGAGTGCCCTGCTGCTGGATGTATCCGCCATGCATGACGACGATCCGGTCACCGAGCGTCATGGCTTCGATCTGGTCATGCGTCACGTAGATCATGTTCTTGCGCACTTTCTGGCGCATGAGCGCAAGCTCGGCGCGCATCTGCCCGCGCAGCTTCGCGTCGAGATTCGACAGGGGTTCATCAAACAGGAACGTGCCGGCATCCCGCGTCAGCGCGCGTCCCATGGCAACGCGCTGCCTTTGTCCGCCTGACAGTTCACCCGGCTTTCGGTGGAGAAAGTTCGTCAGCCCGAGCATGTCGGCAACCTTGCCGACTTTCTCGTCGATTTCCTTTTTCGGGCGCCGCTGCAGCCGCAGGGCGAATGACATATTCCGGGCGACATTCATGTGCGGGTAAAGCGCATAGTCCTGAAACACCATCGCCAGGTCACGCGCCTTCGGCTCGAGCCCGCTGACCGGCTTGTCGTCGATGAAGATCTCGCCATCGCTGACTGACTCCAGCCCGGCGATCATGCGCAACGTGGTGGACTTCCCGCATCCGGACGGGCCGACGAGAACGGTGAACTCGTTCTCCTCCATGTCCAGATTGATGCCGTGAAGCACCTCGAAGTTCCCGTATCGCTTCACGAGGTTCTCAAGTCTGATGCGCGGCATTTTTCCTCCCGGGGCACCTTTCGAAGGTGCAAGCGCTAAATGTGACCGGTCACAAATCTTGTTTGTTACCGGTCACAGTATCACACATGTTATCGGTAACAAGCGAAATTTTATTAAATTTTCATCGGGACCCGAGAACAGTGGCTCGTTCAGGTGCTTTCGCGGAACTCGATCTCGGCTGGCACGAGGATCTGCTGCGCAGGAACGTCCTGCGGCTGCCCGGGAAGGAGAAGTCTTTTCAATAGCTTGCCGGTTTCCCGTCCGATCCGGACAGGATCGACGACCACGGTCGAGAGTTTGGGCACCGCGAAACGCGACACTTCAAAATTGCCGAACCCGGCAACCGCAACATCGTCCGGAACGGTGTAACCGTGCGAGATCAGGCGGCTCTGAACGCCGAACGCTGCCACGTCGGAAACGCAGAACACGCAATCCGTGTCCGGATAGTCCTGAAGGATCTGGCCGGCTGCCTCCGAACCGGCTTCGATCGTCAAAGGCGGAATGCCGTACTGCATCATGCGATGGGGCGACAGACCGGCTTCACGCATGGCCTGAAGATAGCCGTTCCGCCGGGCAGCGCCACGTGTCCAGTCGTCCTGGCCCTCCCCCAGGAAGGCGATCCGCTCGTATCCCGCCGCGATGAGCTGCTCCGTCATCTGCCGGGCAGCCTCGAAATTGGAGAAACCGACCGTGTGTTCAATCGGGTTTTCAGGCGTTTCCCAGATCTCGATAACAGGGACATTCGCCTCGCGCATCAGGTCCGCGGTCCGTCTGGTGTGCCCGTCGTAGGAAAGGACGATTGCTTCCGGGCGCCGCCTTAGCATCGTTTCGAGGATCTCTTCCTCACGCTCGGCAGAATAGTCGGTATGGCCGAGCAGGATCTGCAAACCGATGTCTTCAAGTTCTTCCGTAAGGGACTGAACTGTCAGCGCAAAGTGAAGGTTGTTAAGTGAGGGAAGCAAGGTGGCGACGAAGCCGGACTTGCGCGTTGTCAGGCTACCGGCCATCTGGTCAGGTACATAGTTCATGTCCCGGACCACTTTGAGAATATGTTCCCGCGTCTTCAGGGAGACGGGGCTGTCTTTCCGCAAGGCGCGCGACACGGTCATGCGGGACACGCCCGCCGCCCGGGCGACATCGCGCATCGTCACCGGTCCCTGTTTTCCGCCGTCCCTTGCCAAATTTGATGTCCTCATTCAGAGCCCTGGGCTCAAAAGAGTCGCGCTACCGGCGAGGAGTATACCGGCAGCGCTCTGTTTTGCACGTCTGATCAAACCGTTAGGTCACTTCTGACCGGATGTTCGACAGACGTGCGGACCGTTTAGCGCTCAAGCGCGCCAACGCCGGAGAAACGGAAGGCCTCCGTCTGCAAGGCATCGAGCTCTTCCGCGCTCAGCTGGTCATGGGCGACGGTAATCCGGCCAAGGAAGACCAGCGGAAGCTCTTCCGCCCTGCCCTCCAGGTCCGCCTTGATGGCTTCGGCCGTTGCCGCGCCGACATCATCACCCATGCGCATCGGGGTCGCATCCAGTTCGCCGCGGCGGATCGCATCAAGCTCAAGGCCCGTGCCACCCCACCCGGTCGAGAACACTTCCTTTTCCTTGCCGACGGCAATCTGAGCCTCGACGCTTCCCATCGCCATGGCGGTGTTGGCGTTGTGGATGATCGTGGCTTCCGGATAGGCCTGCAGGATCAGGCTGGTGCCCTCATAACCGCCTTCGCGCTGATATTCGCCGTAGTGCTCGTAAGCGACCTTCCAGTCGCCTTTCTCCATGACGCAGTCCTTGAAGTCGCCCGAACGCTGGTTGTCCGTGATGCCCGGAATGCCGCGGTTCATGGCCATTGTAACGCCGTTTCCGAGCCGCTCGAGCATGTAGTCGCACATGGTCAGGGCACCCGCTGCCGACGAGAAGTCGAACCAGACGTCCGGCTGGTTCTTCAGATCCTTGAGCGGAGTGTGGAACGCCCAGACATAAGTCCTGAAGTCATCATTGCCGGCCAGCTTGTCGATATTGTCGGCCTGAATGGCAAGTTCGGACGGGCCGAAGATGACATAGTCGTAGATATCACCGTCCTGCAGGACCTGGTTCGCATAGGTTGATTGGAGCGAATGCTCGATCTGGCGGCTGGCAAACTCGGTCGTGTTGTACTCGATCCCGAGCTCCTCGAGCCGCTTGGTCAGGGCAAGATAGTTGCGTGCCCAGAAGTCGGACGTGTCGGCAGACGGGTAGATCAGCGCGATCTCGACAGGCTTGTCCTGTGTGCCGGAGAACTTCACGCCCTCGGACCCGACAACGGCCTGCAGGGCTTCCAGCTTGCCGTCCGCATTGACCTCGCCCGGCACCCAATAGTCCCTGTCGGCATGACCCGGCAGTTCCTTGAGCGGCAGGTTGCCTTGTGCAAAGGCACTCGTGCCGGTCAGCAACAGGACGCAAAGTGTAGATTTCAGCAGTTTCATCTCAAATTCCTCCCTTGATGAAGTCCGCGGTATGGGAACTCAGCCGCTGGCAACACGTGCGCCGGCGAACAGAGTTCCAATGAGAAGCAGAAGTGCAAGTGCTGCGATCAGACCACCGGACAGGCGCAACAGCCTGATGCTTTCCGGAGTCTTCAACGCATCCAGAATGCCCTTGGCGCCATCACGATCCTTTTTCTGCAGCCAGGTGTAGAGCGCGACCGAAGACACGATCACCACGCCGGATGCGACCGACTGCCAGAAAAACTCGATCCTGAGCGTCACAAGTGCGTTGATCATCATGGACAGGAGCAGAACACCGGCCAGCGACCCGAGCATCGAGGCGCGGCCGCCGAAAAGCGAGGTCCCGCCAACCACGACGGCAGCGATGACGTGCAGGTTGAAATAGGGTGCGGATGTTGCCTGGATCGCGTTCAACTTGCCGGTCAGCATGACGCCGGCCAGTGCAGCGCACGCGCCCATGAGCACGTAGGCGTAGATCTTGTAACGGTCGACCGCGATACCGGTCATCTCGGCTGCCTCGGGATTGGACCCGATCGCAACCGTGTAGCGGCCGAAATAGGTCTTCTTCAGGAGCCAGTAGCCGAGCGCCATCGTCAGAAGGCCGATCACCACCGGAACCGGAATGAAGCCGGGGATCTGGCCGCGGCCGATTTCGGTCATGATTTCCGGGAAGCGCGCAAGCACGAGCCCCTTTGCAATCACGAGGGCAAAGCCTCTGTAGACCAGATCCATCGCAAGCGTGCCGATCAGGTCAGGCACCTTGAACTTGGTAATCACCAGGCCGTTGATCAGGCCGAAAATCGCACCAAGCACGAGCGCGATGATGATCGCCACAGGTGCGGAAAATCCGTATTGCTTGATCAGGAACGCCATGATGATCGATGTCAGTGCCGCAACGGAGCCGATCGACAGGTCGATCCCGCGCTGCGTGATGACAAAGGTCATCGCCATGGCCATCGGCATGTAAAGCGCAGCGTCAAGCAAAATGAGATTGAGGTTCGAAAGCCGGAAGTAACGCGCCGGTTCCGCAACCCCCATGAACAGGAGAATGGCCAGGATCATCACCATGGGGCCGATGATCGCCAGAAACGGTTCGATCCTGTCGGAGAACCGTGTCGGTCCGTTTGACTGTGCTGCCGTTGTCATCTCTACCCCCTTATGCCGCTTCTTCCGCACCCACGATCAGGGCGAGAACGTCCTGCTGTGAGCTTTGCGAAACATGAACGACACCGGCGCATCTGCCGCGCCTTTGAACGTGAACCCGGTCCGCGACCTCGAAGACATCGTCAAGCGAATGGGAAATCAGGATCACTGCGAGACCCTGTGCCTTGAGAGCCTTGATGAGTTTCAGGGTCCTGGCGGTTTCCTGGGGCCCGAGCGCTGCGGTCGGTTCGTCCATCACGAGGACCCTGAGGCCCTCGTGATAGACCGCTCGCGCAATCGCAACCGCCTGTCGCTGGCCTCCCGACAGGCTTGACGTGGGAACATCGAGCGAGCGAAGCCGGACACCGAGACGTTCAAACAGGACGCGTTCCGTTTCGGACCGCATCCGCTTGTTGTCGAGCACTGTGATGCCCATAAAAGAGCGTGTCAGTTCGTTGCCGAGAAACATGTTCGACGCCGGATCGAGATGATCGGCAAGGGCGAGTGTCTGGTAGACGGCGTCGATGCCCTCCTCAATCGAATCCGAATGGCTGTTCATGACGAGTTTCTTGCCGCCAACGAAGATTTCGCCCTCGGTTGGCTGGTAGACGCCGGTGAGGATCTTGATCAGGGTCGACTTGCCGGCGCCATTGTCGCCGACAATGGCCAGGACCTCCCCTGCATAGGCATCGAGATCGACTTGTGTCAGCGCGTGCACGCCTCCAAATCGCTTGGAGATATTGCGCATCGTCACCAGGGGATCGGAGTTTTGCTCGTCGGAAGACATGGTTCCACTCTGCTTTTGGATAGACCCCTCCTGTTCACGGTAACCCGCGTCAAGGAGGCATTCTGTTACTCAGTTTCGTTTCGTCAGCAGGTCGCCCGGAGGCTGCTCCAGGCGACCTGTTTTGCGAAGACTTACTTGCCCCAGATCTTGGAGTAGGCTTCGCGGTATGGCGTATCCGGGTCGAACGCGTTGCTGTCGCCCATCTTTTCAAGACCCGTCTGCGTGACAAGCGCCGGTGACGTTACGTAGCCGGAACACGGTTCACCTTGGACAGCACGGTTGAGTTCATCGACCAGCTGCCATCCCTGGAGGTTCAGCGGTTCGGCAACGGTGATCGTCTGGTAGCCGCCGGTGCGGATACGCTGGAACGCGGCTTCGGATCCGTCGCCCGCAGAGCCCGCCTGCGGTCCGTCCGCGGCGGAGATGCCAGCGGACGCCAGTGCCGGCCCCATGAAGTCAAAATAAAGATCGTTGATCGCCAGCGCGTGTGTCCAGCTTTCCCCGTATTTCTGCAGAAGGCTGGTTGTCAGCGGTCCCATGCGGGTGGAGGTGTCGGCGATCGGCGTATCGACATATTCAAGCACCGTGCCGCCTGCAGCCTCAACGGTTTCCTTCAGCCGGTCGGCCTTGTCGATTGCGATCTGATAGGTGGAGTCGGTGAAGATGATGACGCCGATATCCTTGCCGCCGTCTTCGAGCGCCCAGTTCGCGGCGACTTCGGAAACCGTCATGGCATCGGTCGAGATATTGGCGAAGATGCCGCCCGGCGCATCACATCCGATCTTCGGGCCGGAGTGCCAGGCAACCATGGGGATGCTTGTGGCGACAACGCCTTCAAGCGCCGCCTGCTGTTCCACAGCATCGAAGCCGTTGATCACGATCCCGTCCGGCTGCAGAGCAAGTGCCTGTCCGATGGCAGCCGTACGTCCCTGGATCGACCCGGCCCCGTCAAGAACCCTGACGTCCCAGCCGATTTTTGCGGCAGCTTCCTCGACCCCGTTGGTCACGCCGAGTATACCGCCATTCTTCAGGTCGGCTGCGACCACGACAACAGTCTTGCCGTCTGCCGCCGCCGGCCCGGACGTCGGACCATCCCAGGCCGTTTCGGCGAATGCCGGCCACCCAAGGCCCGCGAGCATGGTTGTCGCCAGGACTGTTTTCAGAAAATCGCGTTTTTGCATAGTTTCCTCCCTTTGCAAAAAACCTACTTTTTCGCTGCGCCCTTCCGGCGCTGCGCATAGCCTGCGATGCCGATTGCGATCAGCAATGTGACACCGTTGAAGAGCGGTTCGACCCAGAATGAGCCGCCGAATTGCTGGATGCCGGAGATCCCGACGGCCAGGATCGCAACACCGACGACCGTTCCCCAGACATTGACGCGGCCGGGTTTAATGGTTGTCGATCCGAGAAACGCGCCGACCAGTGCCGGCAGAAGAAATTCAAGCCCGACACTGGCCTGGCCAATCCTGAGCTTGGACGCGAGCAGGACACCGGCCAGAGCGGTCATCGTGCCGGAAGCCATGAAGGCGCCGATTACGAATTTGCGGGTCGGAATACCGTTGAGCTGAGCTGCGCGCTGGTTCGCGCCGATTGCATAGAGATAGCGGCCGACCGGGGTGTACTCGAGGATCAGCCACATGCACACGGTGATCGCGATCAGGTAGTATCCCGTGATCGGAAGACCGAACACGAATGTGGTGCTGAGCGAATAGAATCCGTCCGGCAGCACGCCGACCATCTGGCGGCCGCCAGTGTGCCAGAGTGCAATTGCGTAAAGCACAGTTCCGGTTCCAAGCGTCGCGATGAAACTGTCGATCTTGGCGACCTCGACGAGCAGGCCGTTGAAGAAGCCGGTCATGGCTCCGAGCATCAGCACGATCACGACGGCCATTGGCCAGGGAATGCCGAGCAGGGTCTGCAGGCTGATCGCCAGGATGTGCCACAGGACGATGCCGTAGCCCACGGTCAGGTCGATACGGCCTGCGGCCATCGGGATCATTGCGCCAAGCGAAAGCAACGCGATGATGGCCTTGTCGGAAATGATCGCTCTGAGGTTGAGCAGCGTCGGAAACGTTTTCGGCAACAGAACCGAGAAGAGAAGGATCAGCAACAGCGTCAGGATCACCAGTCCATAGACCGGAAGAAAACGCAGCAGCTTGCCGCGGATCGAAAGACCTTCGATTTCCGACTTGGTGGGTTCCAGAGCATTGGATTCAAGTGACTGCATTTTCTATTCCTCAAGCAGCAGCGACGTTGCTGGCCGACGCGGCCTGGATAAGGTTTTCGGTCGACAGTTTGGTCCCTGCCAATTCGCCGACAATTTTCCCCTGGCTGAAGACGATCGCCCGATGGCAGATCGTTGCGACTTCCTCAAAGTCGGTCGACACCAGGAGAATGCCGACCCCTTCAAGAAGCGCCTTGTTCAAAAGCGCGTAGATTTCCGCCTTGGCACCGACATCGACGCCCGCGGTCGGATCCTCGCAGATCAGGAGCTTGCGCTTGGTCGCCAGCCATCGTGCGATCACCACCTTCTGCTGGTTGCCGCCCGACAAGGCTTCGATCGCCATCGTCTGGTCATTGGGACTGAGGGCGACCTCTTGGCCGATCTTTTCCGCCATGCGGGTTTCCTCGCCCGGCGACAGGATCGAGAACAGGCTGCGCCCGGTTGCCTCTGGATTGAGAAACGTGTTTTCGCGGATGGTCAGCGGCATGGCGACGGATTCTTCCGTCCGATCACGGGCAACGAGCCCGACGCCTGAATCGAGCGCCGTTTTCGGCGAACGCAGATCGGGTGTCCCGATCCCCGCGAGTTCGATATCGCCCGCATGTTCCCCGAGACCGTAGAGCGCGCGAGCCACTTCCTCATGCCCTGCCCCGCGAAGGCCGACCAGCCCGACGAGTTCGTTGCGGTGAAGTGTGAAATCGACCGGACCTGTCGAACGTGTCTTCAGATCCCGGACAGTCAGAACCGGCTCGCCCGGGGCTTCGTTCAGCTTGCTGACCTGCCGGGTCTTGCGTCCGACAATCATGTGCACGAGTTCTTCGGTGGTGGTGTGCTGGATGGCGCGTACACCGACCAGCTCGCCGTCCCGCAGAACCGCAACACGGTCCGCGATCTGGAAGATCTCGTCCAGCCGGTGAGAAACATAGATCATGCCGACACCGCGATCGCGGAGCGGTCGCAAGGCTTCGAAGAGCCGCGCAACCTCGTCAGTTGGCAGCGACGCGGTCGGCTCATCGAGAACCAGAAAATCGCAGTCGACGGCAAGCGCGCGCGCAATCGCGACAAGGGATTTCTCTGTACGGGAAAGATCCTGGACACGTGTTGTCGGGCAGAAATCGCAGCCGACCTTGGCAAGTGCTTCAGCGGCAAAGGCTTCGGCGTCACCCCACTTGATGAGCCCGAACTGTTTCGAGAACCCGAGCGCCAGCGCCATGTTCTCGGCCACCGTCATCCATTCGATCATGCCGAGATCCTGGTGGATGAACGCAACCGCCTGACGCTGCCCGAAACCGCCGGGCCGATGCTCGTAAGGTTCGCCATTGATGAGGACACGGCCATCATCCGGCTTGTGGATGCCGCCAAGGATTTTGATGAGTGTGGATTTGCCAGCGCCGTTTTCACCCAGAAGCGCAACGATCTCACCCCGATCAATCGAGAGCGAAACATCGCGAACGGCATAGGTGCCGCCAAAGTGTTTCTGAATGCCGTCAAAGAAGAGACGGTTTTTCAAACTGCCTGGCACTGGTTTCCTCCCGATCGCCACCTGCCCCCTGATCTCCGTCTTGTTGCCATGACGGAGTTGAGTTACCGGTAACGTAGGTCTATCATCCGCTTGTCACATATCGAAGTCAATAAAAAAGTTATCGATAACGTAAAAATTAACGAGATGAAAAATAGCTAGCAAAACCAATAAGATAAGCCTTTCTGAGGTCGCGAAGGCAGCGGGTGTGTCAAAAATGACTGCCAGCAGGGTCCTGCGTGAGGAAGGCGGATATTCGGAAAAGACCCGGGTCAAGGTCATGGCCGAAGTCGAGCGCCTGGGATACCTGCCCAATCGCATCGCGACTGTCTTTGCCGGCGACAAGAGCACGACGTTTGTCGGCGTCAGCATTCCCGACCTCGGCAACGAGGTTTTCACCCATGTGCTGGAGGGGATCGACCGCAAGCTTGTCAGCTTCAATCACCAGACGGTCCTCGGGATGACGCAGCATGAATTGCGTGAAGAAGAGAACTGGATCGAGACTGTGCTGTCTTGGAAACCGGCCGGTTTGATCCTGACCGGACGGGCACACACGCCGCGCGCCGTGCAGCTTCTGCAGGGCGCAAATATTCCGCTTGTCGAAATATGGGATCTGAATTCGAGCCCGATCGACATGAGCGTCGGACTGAACCATTTCGACAGCGGCTACGATATGGGCCGTTTTCTCCTGTCGAAGGGGTATGCACGTTTCGGCTATGTCGGCACGTCCCACGATGCAGCAAATGCCGCGACATCCCGCTTGAACGGATACGCAAAAGCCATTGAAGACGGCGGTGGAAAACTCACAAGACAACTGTGTCTGAACGATATTCCCGGGTTCTATCCAGGCTTCTACGGTACCGAACAACTGCTCTCGTCCGACCCGGATGTCGAGGTCATATTCTTTCAGAACGACAACATGGCAATTGGAGCGGTTCATTTCTGCCAGGCCCAGAACATCCGCATGCCGCAGGATATAGGCATTGCGGGCTGGGGCGAATTACCGATTGCCTCGGTCCTGCCCTACCGCCTGACAACGGTGCAGGTGAACCATTTGCGCATTGGACAGCTTGCAGCGGAAAACCTGCTCCTCAAGATTTCGGGAGACACGGCCAATGCCGTCAGTGATGTCGGTTTTCGTCTCGTGACGGGAGACACGGTCTGAGAACACTTTTTTGCTTCAGGATCAGGTGCTTGATTCACCGATGCTCAGTTCCGGCTCGATACCGATCCGCACCGGGACACCGCTTCCGGCACCATCACCTCGAAGCAAACTTCGGATCAGTTCCCCGGTTCTTCGACCGATTTCCTCCGGTCGCGGATTGACCGTCGTCAGGGTCGGAACGCAAATCGACGAAATATCGTAGGCGCCGAAGCCGGCAACGGCGACGTCTTCTGGAACTTTCACGCCTTTGCGGGCGCATTCGGTCAGTGCTCCGAATGCCGACAGGTCCGACACGCAAATCACGGCCTGGGTATCAGGAAGGTCCTCAAGCAATCTGGACATTGCGTCGGCTCCTTCGCGCATCGAGATCGGCGGGTCACCCGCACCGATCAGCCGATCAGCAGACAAGGACCGCTCTTCCATCGCCCTGATGAAGCCCCGCCTGCGGTCAGCGCCGCGCGTGTCCCCGTCCGTATCACCCCCAATGAAGGCGATCCGCGTGCGCCCGCTTGCAACAAGGTGTCCGACCAGATCGTGCATGGTTGCCGCATTGGAAAAACCGACCACGTGATCAATCGGGTCTTCAGGCAGGTCCCATGTCTCGATCACCGGAATGTTGGCCCGGTCGAGAAGCCGGCGCGTGCGTTCGGTATGACGCCCCCCGGTCAGGACGATCGCTTCAGGCCGCCGCCGCAGGAACTGTTCAACGATCACTTCTTCTTCCTGAATGTCGTAGTTGCTGTAGCCCAGAAGCACCTGGAGGTCCGCCTTCTTGAGAACTTCCGACATCGCTCCCACCGTGTCCGCGAAGTTGGCATTGTTGATGGACGGAATGGCCACCGCAACGAAACCGGTCCTTTGCGAGCGAAACGTCGCCGCATTGCTGTCGAAGACATACCCGAGATCTTCGGCGATCCTGAGGATCCGCTTTCTGGTCTCCTCACCCACGGAGGCATGTTGCTTGAAGGCCCGGCTGACTGTCATCACGGACACACCGGCCTTATGCGCAACATCCTTCATCGTCACAGCGCGCTGCATTCATCCCCCGCACGATTCTTGTTGCCCCAAAATACGCAAAACGGGCCCTTCGCTGCAATCGCAGCGAAGGGCCCGCAAAGGTCAGACACAGGATTTAAGGTTGTCGGCACGATGCCCGCTCCAATTTCACCCGGTGTATTCGTTCGCCTCTGTCACATGGTGATGGATGCGCCCGTCGAAGAATTCTGAGACGATTTCGCCGGTCACCTCCCGCGACCGATTGCGGGCATCGCTCTCAAGCGCGCCTGCCATTGTCTCCTTGTCCGGATAGGTGATCGCCAGGATGAGCGGAAATTCCGGAGCCCCCTCGTCCCGGTCCTCGCCGAACATCACCCTGACATCGCTGTTGCCGGGAAACTGACGCCAGAGCGGCACGAGCCGTTCGGTGACCGCCGCCCGGAATTCAGGCGTCCTGCCGGATTTGACGCTGCCTTCGAACAAGGCGAAACGCGTGATCATTTGAATTGCTCCTTATCGGGTCCTTTGAAAAACTCCATCAGCGCCGCCTCGTCTTCTCCACCAAGACCGGCTGCCGTCAGCATTCTGTGGATCTCCGCGCAGAGCGAGGTCAGCGGCATGGCGGTGTTGTTGACGCGCGCGAGATCGAGCGCGCCGTTGAGGTCCTTCACCATGTTGTCGATCCTGCCGGTGCGCCGGTAGTCGCGCTCCACGTAGCGCGGCATGTACTCCTGGAGCAGCGCACTGTCTGCGCGGCCGCCCTTGAGAGCCGTCGGGATCTTGGCGGCGTCGACGCCTGCATCAAGCGCAAGCTGCGTTGCCTCGGCAACGGCGAGAAACCCGAGCCCGCACAGAACCTGGTTGATCAGCTTGGTCGTCTGGCCGGCACCCGAGGGCCCCATATGCGTGTAGTTCGAACTGACGTGCCTGAGCACCTTGTGGGCATCGGCCACGTCCTTCTCGGCTCCGCCCGCCATGAGCGTCAATTCGCCGATCAGCGCCTTGGGAGCGCCTCCGGACAGGGGGCTGTCCACCCATCGGATGCCGCTGGCCGTCGCCTTATCGGCAAGAACCTTGGTCGCTTCAGGGTCAATTGACGACATGTCGATAACAAGAGTGCCATCCATTGCTCCTGCAGCGACGCCGTTGTCTCCGAAGACGGCGATGTCGACGATCCGAGCCGAGTTGAGACTTGTGATGACAAAGTCGGATTGCCGGGCCGCGTCGGCGGCGGACAATGCGGCCACCGCTCCTTTTTCGACAAGTGCATCGACCTTCTCCTTGTCGAGATCGAAGACGCACAGCCTGTTACCCGTTTCCAGGAGACGTGTTCCAATGGCACCGCCCATGGCACCAGCGCCTATCAAGGCGACGTTTTCACTCATTTTGCTTCCCTTTGAAGTTTCAGGAGCAGCTCCGCGACCACCGCATCGGGGGATTGATCTATCGACGCCTTGACCGTCAGCTCATCGGCGTCAGGCGGCTCCAGTGTTGCAAGCTGGCTGTCCAGAAGTGCGACCGGCATGAAGTGCCCGTCGCGATGTTTCATGCGTTCGCTCAAGACTTCCCGTGTGCCTTCCAGGTACAGAAAGGTCACGGGCTTGCCCGCGCTGGTGCGGATGCGTTCGCGGTAGATCCGCTTGAGCGCGGAACACGCGATCACCATTGGCTCCTGCGCCTGCGCGAGCTGGCCACCGACCTTGTCCAGCCATGGTGCGCGGTCTGCGTCGTTCAACGGTTCGCCACGGCTCATTTTGGCAATATTTTCAGCAGGGTGCAGATCATCACCATCGAAAAACTCTGCGCCGGCCTCCTTGGCGAACGCCTGTCCGATCTTGCTTTTTCCGCATCCGGACACACCCATGATCACGTAGGCAGCGGTCACAGCGACACCGAGATGCCACCGTCAACAAAGACCGTGGTTCCGTTCACGAAGGACGAGGCGTCCGAAGACAGGAAGATGCAGGTTCCGACAAGTTCCTCCACCTTGCCCCAACGACCGGCCGGTGTCCTCTTTTCCAGCCATGCGCTGAACTCCGGGTCGTTGACGAGCGCCGCGTTGAGCGGTGTGTCGAAATATCCCGGGGCCAGGCCATTGCATTGCAGACCGTATTTGGCCCAGTCGGTCGCCATGCCCTTGGTAAGATTTGCCACGGCTCCCTTGGTCATCGTGTAGGGTGCGATGCCGGGACGGGCGAGCGCGGTCTGGACGGAACAGATGTTGACGATCTTTCCCCGTCCACGCTTGATCATGTGCCGCGCAGCGGCCTGGCCGACGTTGAAAACGGAGGCGATGTTGGTTTGCAGCAACCGCTCGAAGGCATCGGCCGGAAAATCCTCGAGCGGCGTGCGGTGCTGCATGCCGGCATTGTTCACCAGGATGTCGATTGCACCCGTGCCGGCCTCGAAATCGTCAACCGCCTTCCGCGCCGCATCGTGATCGGTGACATCAAACGCAAGGTCCGTGACTTTGAAGCCTTCCGATTTCAGCGTATCGGCTGCTGTCGCCAGCTTCGCGCTGTCGCGTCCGTTCAGGACGATTTCAGCACCGGCCTGCGCCATGCCGCGGGCAAGCGCAAATCCGATCCCCTGGGACGATCCGGTGATCAATGCCCGTTTGCCGGACAGGTCGAACAAGGCGAGACTCATCTGAATTCCTCTACAGAAACAATTGACACTTTCTTTTGTTATGTTATCGATAACATAACTTGTCAACCCGAGAGAGCCCAAAATGAGCAAGCCAGACATTCTTCAGGTCGGCCCCTATCCCGACTGGGACCAGGTCCCGCTGGAAGACGCCTTCAACATGCATAAATACTTCGAAGCGTCCGACGCTGCCGCATTTCTGCAAAGCGTGGGCAGTTCAATCCGGGGAATCGCGACACGCGGTGAACTCGGAGCGGATCGCGCCATGATTGAGGCCTGCCCGAACCTTGAAGTCGTCTCCGTTTATGGTGTCGGCTACGACGCCGTGGATCTGGAAGCGTGCCGGGAAAAAGGCATTCGCGTTACCAACACACCCGATGTTCTGACCAACGACGTCGCCGACCTCGGTGTGGCTATGATGCTCGTTCAGTCGCGCGGCATGATCGGTGCGGAAACCTGGGTCCGGGACGGCAGCTGGCAGGAAAAGGGCCTCTATCCCCTGAAAAGCAGGGTGTGGGGCAAGCGCGCAGGGGTTCTCGGCCTTGGACGTATCGGTTTCGAGGTTGCCAAGCGGCTCGCCGGGTTCGATCTCGAGATCGCCTATTCCGACATCGCAGCGAAAGATTATGCGCCCGACTGGACCTTCGTTGCAGATCCCGTGGAACTCGCGAAGAAGTCGGATTTCCTCTTCGTGACGCTGGCTGCGTCCGCGCAGACGAGGCATATTGTCAACCGAGAGGTTATCGAGGCCGTTGGCCCGGAGGGCATGATCATCAACATCAGCCGGGCGTCAAACATTGATGAAGCTGCACTGCTGGATGCGCTGGAAAGCAAAAGCCTGGGCTCGGCGGCACTGGACGTCTTCGAGGGCGAACCGGCGCTTGATCCGCGGTTCCTTGAGCTCGACAACGTGCTCTTGCAACCGCACCACGCCTCCGGCACCGTGGAGACCCGCAAGGCCATGGGCAAACTGGTTCGTGACAATCTCAAGGCACATTTTGCAGGTCAGGACCTGCTGACACCGGTTCTGTGAGGCAGCCATGAAAGCGATCGTCATTCACGCGGAAAAAGACCTGCGGATCGAAGAGCAGGACGAACAGCAGCCCGGCCCGGGCGAGGTTCAGATCAGACTGGCCGCGGGCGGCATCTGCGGTTCGGATCTACACTACTACAATCACGGCGGGTTCGGCCCTATACGTCTCAGAGAGCCGATGATCCTGGGCCACGAGGTCTCCGGCCACATTTCCGCGCTCGGCGATGGCGTGACGGGACTTTCGGTTGGACAGCTCGTCGCCGTGTCCCCGTCCCGGCCCTGCGGCAATTGCCGCTTCTGCAACGAGGGCCGCCACAACCAGTGTCTCAACATGCGCTTTTACGGCAGCGCCATGCCCTTCCCGCATATCCAGGGTGCGTTCCGCCAGGTGCTGGTTGCCGATGCGTCGCAATGCGCACCCGCAGATGGCCTGACATCCGGCGAGGCCGCCATGGCCGAACCCCTGTCGGTTTGCCTGCATGCAGCCCGGCAGGCCGGGGACATGATGGGCAAATCGGTTCTGGTCACCGGCTGCGGCCCGATTGGGATCCTATGTATCCTGGCCGCGCGGCGGGCGGGCGCGGATCTTGTCGTCGCAACGGATCTCAGCCCGTTCACGCTGGACATGGCAAGGACGGCCGGCGCGGACGTGACCATCAACATGGCCAAGAATTCAGACGGGCTGGACCGCTTTAACGCGAACAAGGGGACGTTCGAGGTGCTGTTCGAATGCTCCGGCGCCGCACCTGCGCTGACGGCCGGAATCGCCGCAATGCGTCCTGGCGGCAAGATCATCCAGCTCGGTCTGGGCGGTGACATGAGCCTGCCGATGATGGCGATTACCGCAAAGGAACTGGAACTGAAGGGATCTTTCCGCTTTCACGAAGAGTTCTTCACGGCTGTGAGCCTGATGCGAAAGGGGCTGATCGACGTGAAACCCTTCATCACGCAGACATTGCCTCTCGAAGAAGCAGTCGCCGCCTTTGAACTTGCCAGCGACAGAAGCCAGGCCGTCAAGGCGCAGATCGCGTTCACCTGACCCGCCGCCGGTCACACGCCCTGGAGTACAGCGCCGGACCGCTCTGGCCCTGCGCTAAGCTCCGATGGCGGCGAGCCCCGCCCTTGCCACCTCGATATCCTGCTCGCCCGATCCGGAGCCGACCCCGATGCCTCCGAGGAGAACGCCGTCAAGCCGGATTGGAAGGCCTCCGGGCAATCCGGTAACCTTGCCTTCGGTTGCTAGTCCGATGCCCGTGCGCACGCCTTCCGGGACGCTCAAGGTTTCATTGCCGATCGAGGCCGCCGTCAAGGCCTTTGCAAGCGCGCTTTTACGGCTCAGAAACTTTGCCCCGGTCATGCGGATCTCTGCCAGCACCTCGCCGTTTGCATCGACGATGACGATGCATTGAGGTTGACCCACCGCCTCTGCCTTTTCGACCGCCGCCATCAAGACCGCCAGCGCACCCTGATGCGTCAACACTTTCGTTTCCCGGACAAAGCTCATGTCAGCTCCTGATTGTCTCAACTTGTTATCGATAACATAACAACCTCAGTCCGGAAATCAATCCGTCTGGTGCATTCCTCGCCTTCCGAAATCCGGGCAAACAAAAGCGGCACAGCAAAAAAGCGGCACCTAGTGCCGCTTTTTCTTTGTCTCCAATGAATTGCCTGTTTGAGCGGGCAGTTCAAAGTCCGTGGGATGTCCCCTAGGCCGCGGCAACCTTCGCCAGGAAGTCGTCCACAACACCCTTGAGGTGTTTCGCGTGATCAGCAACTTCGTTGGATGCCACTTCCACCTGGCCGGCGGACTGGGCCGCCTCGGCAACCGCGTTCATGACGCCGGAGATGTTGTTGGCAACACCCTGGGTTCCTTCCGCCGCATCGCGGACATTGCGCGAGATCTGCGCTGTCGACGCATCCTGCTCCTCGACTGCTGCAGCGATGGCTGACGTCGTTTCGTCGGCCTGCTCCATCGTGTCGCGGATTTCCTGGATGGCGACCACCGAGTCGGCGGTCGAGGACTGGATCGCTTCGATCTGAGTGGCGATTTCCTCGGTTGCCTTCGATGTCTGCGTCGCAAGTTCCTTGACCTCGGCGGCAACCACCGCAAAGCCTTTTCCGGCTTCGCCTGCGCGCGCAGCCTCGATCGTGGCATTGAGCGCCAGAAGGTTGGTCTGCTCCGCGATCGCGCGGATCAGGGTCACGACCTCGCCGATCTTGTTCGCAGATTCCGCAAGCTCGGAGACCTTTTCGGTCGTCATGCGGGCACTGCTTGACGCGTTGGTCACAATTTCGGTCGCCCGCGAAACCTGCTCGCCGATTTCGGCGATCGATCCCGCAAGCTGCTCCGTCGCCGCGGCAACGGATCCGACATTGTCGGAAGCGGCAGTCGAGCTGCTTTCCGCCTCGGATGCCTGCGACGTGGTTTCGCTGGAGATCTGGCTCAGCACCTGTGCGGTGGCCTGCATCTGCTCCATGTTCGCGGTAACGTTTCCGAGGACGGATTCCATTTCGTCCCGGAACTCCGTGATCATCGTGTCGATCCGCGCCTGCCGCTCGAGCTGCGCGGTCTGCTCTTCGCGAGATACGGCCTCAAGGTTGCTGCGCTCGATCGCATTTTCCTTGAACACCTCCACCGCCTTTGCGAGATCGCCGATCTCGTCGTTGCGCGTTGTTCCGGCGACATGAACGTCAAGGTGACCGTCGGCCAGATCGCGTGTGATGTTGACGAGACCGAGCAACGGCTTGACGAGACCGCGGTCGACAACAAAGAGCCCGATAGCCGCCGCGATGACAAGGCTCGCGATCCCGATCCCAATCAGTGCCATCGATCCGTTGTCGAGAAGCGCGTTGATCTGCTCCGTGGCCTGATCGACCGCAGCCAGTTCCAGCTCGATGAGCGATGCCACCGATTGGCCGATGCGTTCAACCGCGGTGAACATTTCCGTCACCTGTTCATTCGACTTCTGGGTGCTTTTCAACTCTTCAAGGTGATCGCTGAGGAGCCCGTTATTCGGATCGCCATAGGCGAGAAGTTGCTCAAGCTGTGCCTGGATATCTTCAGACCCCAGGGCATCCAGGCCGTCGCGCATATGTTTTGCGTCGGCGGTGACTTTCTCCTGCAGCGGCACCAGCAGGGCCGCGTCTTCCGTCAGTCCTCCCTGAACGAGGGTCGCGACGAACTTGTTTGCGAACGCCTGCGCTTCAAGCGTGGTTTTCAGCTGACCGACCTGGTTGTTGAGAAGATCGGAGATAATCGCCGAGTTTTCCGTAACGGCCTCTTCGGTATCGATGGTCAGTGTGAACAGCTGGTCGTCGATCTGCATGATCAGCGCATCGTCGATGGCCTTCTGCAGGCCGATGGCTTCATGAAGGGTCTTTTTCTGTTGATGGGATGAAATCGTCCCGGAGCCGCTCTTGGCAAGCGTCTTGTCAACGAGCGCGGCAAGCTGATCGAAATTCTCTTCAGCGCCGGTGACCAGCTCCATGGACGCCAGTTCGTCTCGATATTCCGCGATCTTCGTTCGCGTGGCGATGATCTTGTCTTCAAACAGCGTCAGCAGTGCCGGATCATCGACAAAGGCGACCGTTTCAGCGAGACCGACAAGCAGGTTGGTTTCCGCCCGCAGCTCAAGATAAAGCCTCAGCTTGGCCATTTCCTTGTTGGCGAGATTGTCGACCAGATCCCTGCTCTGCGCGGCGGCATCCTCTCCACCCAGGACGACCGTGAAATAGGCATCATCGACGATCGGCGTGATCGCACTGTTCACACCGTCATAGGCCTTGAACAGGGCTGCCATGCGCGCGTCTTTCGCTTCACGCGCGGCAATCTTCTCTTTTGTCGCCTGGTCAAGAACACCGAGGCGCTCCTGGAATGTCTGGCTCTGCGAAAAGAGCTCGTTGACAATGTCCCGGTTCGCGTCCGATGCAACGAACGTGGATTCGATCTGTTCGATCAGGGACACCGAATTCTGAAGGGCCCGGAAGGACACTTCCTGCGATTGGAGCGTGACACTGTTGGCAACAGCCGCCGCTGCCGTCGCGACTTCCGTGCTGGTCAGCGCCAGCTGGGCCGCGTTTTCAATCGAGGGAAGCCTGTTTTCAGACAGGTCCGAAAATCCGCTCTCCACCCGCTGGAATGAAAACAGCCCGATGCCGATCGCTGTTGCGGTCAGCAGGACCAAACCTGCAAATGCAGAAAAGAGCTTACCCCGGGTTCTCAACTTCAAAGCCGAACCTTTTGGAAGCAAACCAGAAAATATGTTTCTGTACCCAGCCATATCCCCGACAGTCCTCTCAGAACAAATGTCTGCCCTATCACCTGACCCCAGATGGAAAAATGAAAGCCGCTGGCCCGGGTTTACCGGGCCAGCGGCCACGCCGGATTAGCTTGCCGGCTTGTCGATCGGCGAGAAACCGCCGTCTTTCTGAATGGTCGTCAGGAACACGTCGTTCATGCCCTGATTGTCGTCCTGACCGAAGGATAGCGTGACACCGCCCATGTCGAAGTTACCGGTGTTCCAGTAAGCGTTCAGGAAGTTCTCGCGGGTGACGTCCTTGCCGGCATTTTCCAGGCCCATGACCGCCAGGCGACCGACGACATAACCTTCCAGCGTGACGAAACCGGGCTCAGCAGACGGATCCTTTGCCTTGAGAGCAGCCTGGTATTCCTTCACGAGCGGAACAGTCGTATCCCACGGGAACGGAACAACCTGCGAGATGATCACGCCTTCGCCCGCTTCACCGAGTTCAGCCGAGAGAGCTTTCGAACCGACGAAGGAGATGTTGACGAACTCGGCATCCATCTTGACCTTCTTGGCAAGCTTGATGAATTCGGCAATCGGTTTGTAGGCGCCGACCATGACAACGGCCTGCGGCTTTGCCTTGCGGATTTCAAGCAGAGCGGACTTAACAGCTGTGGTGTTGCGCTGGTATGTGCCTTCGGCAACCAGTTCCAGCCCGCGCTTTTCCATGGCGGCCTGAACCCCGGCGAGACCGACGCGGCCGAAACCATCGTCCTGATAGAGAATGGCGATCTTGTCGAGGCCGAGCGCACCGTTCAGGTGCTCGATCCATGCCTCGGTCTCGGCAGCGTAGGTCGCGCGGACGTTGACGATGTTGCCATGCGCCGGATCACGCAGGAAGCCTGCACCTGTGAAGGGGCCCACAAACGGAACCTTGGCAGCAGTCGCGATCGGCTGCGTCGCCTTGGAGGTCGGCGTTCCGACAGGACCGATCAGACCAAATACCTTCTTGTCGTTGATCAGCGTATTCACCGCCGCGATGGAGCGATCCGGCTCGTAACCATCATCCATGCTGACGAGTTCGAGCATGCGGCCATGTACGCCGCCTGCAGCATTTGCCTCGGCAAAGGCTGCTTCAATGCCAAGTTTCATTCCGGTACCCAGTGCAGCTGCCGGACCCTCAAGAGCAGCCGCCTGGCCGAACAGGATCTTGGTGTCGCTGACACCATCTTCAGCAAGCGCCGGACCGAACGACATCATAAGAGATGCGGCCAGCGTAGAAACAAGTGCATTTCGCAATGTAGACATCGTTTGAAGTCTCCCTAGAGTGTGCAGCGCACAAACAAGCGCCGTAAACCCAAGGTAGTACGAAAGTATTAATAACCTGTATTTGAGAAAATTACACTTCTGTGGTGAAATATTACGATACCAAAACAAGATGAAAAAATATATGGCTCGAGTTTAAATAAACCACTCTAACTTATTAAGAATCGCAAAAAAACTTTACTCGAAAAAATTATGAGAATTTTAATTCTCTCTTTTTTGCATTGAAACTTGATATTAATTACTTGACCATGAGTCATTAAATTCTTGGAAATACATTTCATCTACTCCGGTAATCTGGCCTGAACTCGATGATTTTCGCGTCGCTACTATGCAGTTGCAAAGTCAAAACGCCACGTATGGTCGTTCGCTGGTTGTGTTCCGCCTTGTCATTCAGCTCAGCTTCTTGCCGTTTTTTGTGAATACGTCCTGGAGGTGTTTACCTAAATCACGTCGCGCCTTGCTTCGATTTCCCTTGCGTAATCTCGAAAAAAATATGGAAATAAAAAAGTCCAAGGCAGTATTGCTCCCGAAAGTGATGCAAATCACGACCTGAATTCGGCAACTGACCTAAAGCGATCCGGATATTCATTGAGGAAACTCTACGATGCCACTCACCAATCCGTTGTTCAGGGACAATATGCGAATTCGCAACGCCTCGGAAAATGCGCCGCCAATGCGCCGAGGTGAACGCGACACCGAAGCTGTCAGAATTCTTCAGAACGCGCTTATCGCAGTGAACGCCGCCACCATGCGCCGCTCCGTCCGGTCGGACGGAACGCTTGATGGAGATTATGGCGGCGAAACCGTTGCGGCTGTTTCCAGGTTTCAGGAAATGCAGGGACAGGCCGACGACGGCCGTGGCGATGGTATCGCCGGACGGCTGACCTGGCAGGCGCTGGACCGGGAAGCGCCGCACCAGCCTGTTCCGGTTAGCATCACACCCGCGCCTGTCGTAACGCCCCGGGCCGAAAACGCACAGACGCTGGGACCAGGTTCGCTGAGATTGCCGAGCGCGGCCGTTCTCCTGCGCGAATACCGTCGCTTCAGGGAGGTCAACGGCTTGCCATGCGGACAGGGAATAACCAATCAGTGTGCGATCCGCATGAGCGTAGCCCTGATGCGCAGCGACATCGGCTTTCATTTCGACCGCACGAGGATCCGTTACACGCATACCGCATCGAACAGGAGGTGCGGGACAGGTGTCGCGCACAATGCCAGCGCGTCCCGCCTGATCGGCTACCTTCGCGGTTTATGGAACTTCCATCGGTATTCCAAAGCCGGCGCCAACGCGTTGACGGCCGTACAGATCGAGCGCGCGCTCGCCGGGCGCCCGGGTATCATTTACTTTGAGGATTGCTTTCAGCGTACGGATGGCTCCGCCGGTGACCACATTGATTTCTGGGACGGATCCCGGGTGATGAACGACCGGCTCGATTACAACGGCCCGGGCGAGCGCGAGCCGGGCGAAGGCCCTTCGAGCAGCCGCTGGTTCCGGAACATCCGGCGGGAACTTTTGTTTCTACAGATACCGGCCTGAACCGGTGCGGGCGCGCGAAACCCGCACGTCACCTTTGTTCCGGCCATTTTCCGGAGGCCCCGAGAGACCTCCGGAGAACTTGGTGGCGCTGAACCCTAGAGCGTGCCCGCGCTCATTTCCCGCGCGATATGATCCGCCTGCCGGATCGCAAGTGCAACGATGGTCAGCGTCGGGTTTTCCGCCGCCCCGGTCGTGAACTGCGACCCGTCCGAAATGAACAGGTTGGCGATATCGTGCGTCTGTCCCCACCTGTTCACCACCCCGTCCCTCGGATTTTCCGACATGCGGTTGGTGCCCAGGTTATGGGTCGACGGATAGGGCGGCGTCGGGAACGTGCGCGTCGCCCCGACCGCCTCGTAAACCGCCGCGCCCTGCGTGTAGGCGTGATTACGCATGGCGATGTCATTGGGATGATCGCTGAAATGCACGTTGGCGACCGGCAGGCCCCATTGATCCTTGACCTCGTGGTTGAGTGTCACGCGGTTGGTTTCCTGCGGCATGTCCTCACCAACGAGCCACATCCCGGCCATGTTTTCATATTGGTCCAGTGCGGACGTGAATTCACGGCCCCAGCCCCCCGGATCAAGGAATGCCGCCATGAACGGAATGCCCAGCGCGAGGGTCTCCATTTCGTAACCGCCAACGAAGCCGCGCGAAGGATCATGGCGCGATTCATCCTGAATGATCCCGGCCATGGTCGTGCCGCGCCACATCCGCACAGGCTTGTCGAAGACGGCATAAACGGAACCTGTCATGTGCCGCATGTAGTTCCGGCCGACCTGCCCGGAGGAATTTGCCAGTCCTTCCGGAAACATCGTGGACGCCGAATTCAGCAGCATGCGCGGGGATTCAAAGGAGTTTCCAGCCACGCAGACGACGCGGGCCTTCTGCATTTGCAGGTTGCCGTCCTTGTCGAAATATTCGACCCCGGTCACCTTTCCCTCCGGGTTGTGCAGGATCCTGGCAACGTGGGCGCGCTCGCGCACTTCCAGATTCCCCGTTGCTTCTCCGCGGGGGATGTCGGTATAGGCGGCGGACCACTTCGCTCCCCATTTACATCCCTGGAAGCAGAAACCGGTCTGCTGGCAAGGCAGCCGTTCGTCGAAATCCTCGGCGTTGATCGCCATTCGGCCCGTGTGAACATCCTTGTAGCCAAGCTCCCGCGCGCCCTTCTCGAACACAAGGTAGTTGTTGTTGCCGGGAAGTCCCGGACGGCCATTGGTCCGGGTCACGCCCAGCTTGTCCTCGGCCTTGGCATACCACGGGTCCATTTCTTCCGCATCGATCGGCCAGTCGAGCAGGCTCGCGCCCTGAACATCCCCGTATGTTGTCGCAGCCTTCCACTCGTGCGGCTGGAAGCGAAGCGACGCCCCGGCCCAGTGCGTGGTCGTGCCGCCGACGGCCTTGACGATCCAGGCCGGAAGTCCGGAAAAGTCCTTTGAAACACGCCAGTCACCGCTGGTCGTGCGCGGGTCCACCCAGGCAAGCTGCCCGAAACTTTCCCACTCGTCGTTGACGTAGTCTTCCGGCAGGTAGCGTCCGCCAGCTTCCAGGGCGACCACGCTGACGCCCTTCTGTGCCAGTTCGTTGGCAAGGACGCCGCCGCCGGCGCCGGTTCCGATGACAACGACCACTGTGTCGTCGTTCAGATCAAATGGTGCAGCCATAGTTCTCTCCTCCCCTACGGCTCAAAGCCAGTTGATATCGTTGAAACCGCGGTCGATGTAACCGCCCTTGGAATAGCTTTCGCCTTCGTAGCCGAAGACCGGCCAGACCGCTTTCTGGTTGTAGAGCCCGGTCACGAGGCCGCCGCGGATCTTTTGGAAGAACGCGCTTTCCTCCATGTTTCGCAGAATATCGACCCTGTCGCGCTCCCATCCGGCGCCGAGATAACCATCATGTCCCTTGCCCTGGGCCGCCGCATTGAGGGCGGCTATTCCGGCTTCGACCTCTTCGGCAAGATCCGTGTTGTCGTAACCTTGAACCGCAATCACGTAGAACTCTTCTGCGATGCGGTCATGCGGATAGATATCCCGGGCCATCTGCACCAGTGTCGCAAAGGTCTGCGGTTTCAAGGTTGTCACCTCTGCCGCCCAGGCCGCGTCCTTGGCGGCGATAAAGCCCGATCCGATCACGAATGACGCGCCTGCCGCGCTTGCACTCAGAAGCAACTGCCTGCGGCTGAGGCCCTTCGGCCCGTCTGCCTTCTTCATTTTCTCTCCTCCCTCTTGATCATTATTTGAAGCGGCCGCCCCGCTCGAGCACCTCGATCTGGTACCCGTCCGGATCCGCAACGAAGAAAAACCGGGCGACAAGCTCTCCGGCCGGCGCGAATTCGACAAGTTTTCTCGGATTGAGCCCCTCGGCCTCGAAACGCGCGTGTTCGGCATCGAGATCTTCGACGGAGACCGCAAAGTGGCCATAACCGTCACCGAGTTCATACGGGGCGGATTGTGACTTGTTGACAGTGAGCTCGAGCTCGAATTCGCTCTCCGCGTTGCTCAGGTAAATGAGAGAGAATTCGGGGAAATCCAGGCGGTCCTTGACGGTCAGTCCGAATGCCTTTTGGTAAAAGGCGAGTGACCGCTCTTCGTCCAGAACGCGGATCATGGAGTGAATTGCTTTGGCCAAGAGACCTACCTCCCGCTGCTGTGACCAAGCAGAAGGGTAGAAGGTGCGGACTTAGGTGGGTGGTATACTTATACCACCTGGAACTTTTTCTCCGGCTCAGGTTCTTCAAAGGCCTGGGGCATCATGTCAGAGACACTGATGCCGGGATTGACTTCGATGAATTTCAGGCACGCGCAACGCAGCAGAGACGTGAAGTTTGTCGGCTCGCCGCGCAACTGCAGGACCTCCGAGTGCAGCGTGGAAATGAATGTCGGGGTCGAGACATTGTCCCGCCGCGCGATCTCGTCGATGATTTCCCAAAAGGCGTTTTCCAGCCGGATGCTGGTGCTTTGCCCGTTGAGGCGCATGCTGCGCGTCTGTGTGGCATAGCGTTCGGGATCCTGTCCCGCAAAAATCTGACACATGTTGTTCCTCCCGGTGTCAGTTTATTGGCTCGCAAAGCAAGATGCTCCGCTGGCGTCCGTGCTCGCACACGAAGAAGATCATTATGATCCAGAGACCGGCGAAGCGCCAGCCACCGCTACGTGAGCCCGTGAACGGCTCTGGATACCCCGGCCGGACTGCACACGGCTGGAGCCCCAGCGCCTGTGCCTCCCCGATCCCGGCTCCACGCTTCGCTCGGCCGGGATGACGTTTGAGGGAACCATCACACTCTCCTTCGTCACCCCGGACGAGCGTGAGTGAGACCCGGGGCCGGAGTGCCCGGGTCTGTCGGACGACACTTGGAAGGAACCCCGGCGCCTGTGCCTCCCCGATCCCGGCTCGCGCTCCGCCTGGCCGGGATGACGTTTGGGGGACCATCACACGCTCTTTCGTCACCCCGGGCGAACATCGTGAGACCCGGGGCCGGAGAGCTCGGGTCTGTCGGACAACACTTGGAAGGAACCCCGGCGCCTGTGCCTCCCCGATCCCGGCTCTGCGCTCCGCTTGGCCGGGATGACGTTTGGAGCAACATCACGCCCTCCATCGTCACCCCGGGCGAACATCGTGAGACCCGGGGCCGGAGAGCCCGGGTCTGCCGGCGAACGCAATGCCACCCAAACTTCCACAAAACAGTTCATCACCTAAAGCGCCAGTTTCAGCGTGCCGCCATTTCTTAAGCGGGAACAGCAAGACATCATGCGCCGGTTTTCGTTGCGTTCGCTGCGTGTCAAAACCATGTCCCGATGGTCGATGTCACCTTCCAGGACCGTGACTTCGCAGCTTCCGCATAGTCCCTCCCTGCAATCGCAGGCGACATCAATACCCGCTGCCAGAATGGCATCGAGCAGCGTCTCGTCCGCAGCAACGCTGAGCTTCAGTCCCGAATCGGCGAGATCGACATCGAAGCCGTGTTCCCTGGCCGGGTCGAGACCGGCGCTCGCGGCTGCAAAGAACTCGAAATGAAAGCTCCCGTCGGGCAGGTGCGCCGTCAGCTGTTCGACGGCGGCAATGAGCCGCTCCGGCCCGCAAACGTAGATCTGCCCACCTTCCGGCAGGCCATTCGCGATCCGCCGAAGATCTGCGCGCTGCCCCTCACTCCCTGCATGGATCGACAGGTGCCCAGAATGGTCCCGCTGAAGGCGCTCGACAAAAGCCATGGTCTGCCGCGAACGGCCGCAATAGTGAATCTGATAAGACTTGTCGATCGCCTTCAGACGGTCGGCCATTGCGATAATCGGCGTGATGCCGATGCCCCCGGCAACGAGGATGTAGTCCTCTGCGCTTTCGTCCAGCCGGAAAAGATTGTGCGGCCCGCGCAAACGCAGTTCCATGCCCGCTTTCACTGCATCATGGATATGGGCGGAGCCTCCACGCCCGTTGTCCTCGCGCAGGATTGCAAGATCGTAGCCATCTGTTCCCAGCTGACCGCAAAGGGAATACTTGCGGTCATATCCGCCGGCCGAAAGCTCGACATGCGCTCCGGCGCTCCAGTTCGGAAGGGCCCGGCCCCGGGCATCCACAAGCCTGAGGCCGACAACGTCCTTGGCCTCCTTGCGAATTTCGGCAACCCTGACCTTGCGCGCAATGTCGCGCCGCAGCGGCGGACCGACAGGAAAATGTCGATCGCCCCGGGCCAGCCCAGGATCGCGCCGCTCGGGATTGTTGCCGGGATCCCATTCGACCCAGAGCTCTTCCGGGCCGCGGAATGATGCGCTTGGAACATAGGAAAACGTCTGTTCCGAGAGCCTGAGATGCGGCAGGCGGCGCGTGAATTCCTCCAGGAAGATCCGCATTTCCATACGGCCGATATTCTTGCCCATACATTGGTGGCTGCCATAGCCGAAGGTAAGGTGATCGACCGCGTTGTCCCGGTAGATATCAAACGTGTCACCGTCCTCGAAGTGGCGCTCATCCTGGTTGCCGGACGCCTGGACAATGAGAAGTTTTGCCCCTTCCGGCAGTGCCACCCCCCCGAGACGCGCCGGTGCCGTCGCCTGCCTGCGCCAGGCAACGATGGACCCCGAAAAACGCAGGCATTCCTCGACCGCGTTTGGAATGAGACTGGGGTCGTCACACAGGTCGTCCCATGCCTGGCGGTGGCCCAGGAGCGTCTTGAACATGTTGGCAGAAGCAAGGGAAGTTGTCTCATGCGCGGCGACAATGATCGCCATCATCATGGAGTGCACGTAGCTGTCGGTCACCACATCCGGCATTTGCGCGTTCTTCCGGATGGTTTCGTGCATCCAGCCGGTGCCGTCCGGCTCCTGTTTCATCCGTTCGATGATCTTGCCCGCATATTGCCAGAACTGACCGACGGAATGGGCGACGGCGATCTGTTCCTCGTCGGTCGGCTTGCCCCATGTATTGACGGAATGTGCGACGGAAAAGGTCCTGAAGACCGCGATTTCATCCTCGGGCACACCCAGGAAATGCAGCGCGACATTGAGCGGCACCTCATAGAGCAGTGCGTCGACGAGGTCGGCACGACCGCTGTTGATGAACTGATCCATTTTCTCGCGGGTCAACCGGCGCACCATCTCCTGATTGGCTTCCAGGTTTTCGGGCAGAAAATGGTCCATCAGCACCCGCCGGCGTTCCATGTGCACAGGCTCGTCCTCGTTCACCATGGTCCGGTTGAGCTGATAGCCGTAGCTCTTCAGGACCTCCATCGCCTCCGGAGGAGCAGGTGTGATCTTCTCCAGGGCAATGCAGGGCGAATAAAGAATGTTGTCGCGAAAAACCGCCTTGATGTCCTCATAGCGGCTGACAATCCAGTATCCGAGTTTTTCGCAGAAGAACACGGGCGCCTGCGCACGCGCCCAGCGAAGCGCCTCGGCAGGGTCGGCCTGGTAGGGTGCGTCGAACGGATCAAATTCGGCCGCCTTGCGCGAAAACGGGCACGCGCCGTCTTCCTTCGACATACCGTCCGCCTCGCTCAATTCCGTCATGATCCACCCTTGCTTCGTGACATCTTCAGCAGTCTGCGTGCACTATAGAAAAGAATGCTGGACCACGCGACGTGTGCTGTAAAGTTGCCCTTTTGGGGCTTTGGCGACCTGTTCCCTGTGACAGCGCTCCCGTGCTCCCTCGGGATGTGCCGGCATTGCACCCACGCGCGCCCTGCCAGGCAAAATCCGAGCGGCATGGATGCCCTGGTCAAGCCATGGCAGGACCAGCGGGGAACGAGTGAAACCCGGACGGCGTTTTCCTCCAACTTTGGTTTCATGGGCTGAGATCTGCGGATAGAATGTCTCTGGCGCACATCTTCTTCTGCCAGTCAGTGCATGGCCTGACCCATTGCTTTCGGGTTCAAACTGAGATGGATCTCGTGAGGCGATCGCCAGCTAATGAACTTGTCATTCCGGCTGAAGCGCAGCGGAAGGCCGGAACCCGGCAACCCCTTGTTTCTGCGTTTTGCATGAGCATTCGACCGCACGGAATACTGGCTCCCGGTCTTGCCGCTGCGCAGCACACCGGGATGACAATGGCGGCAATGCCGCCGTCTCCTTCGTCACCCCGGGCGAATGTGAGTGAGACCCGGGGCCGGAGAGCCCGGGTCTGCCGGTCTGCACTCGGCTGGAACCCCAGCGTCTGCGCCTCCCCGATCCCGGCTCTGCGCTCCGCTTGGCCGGGATGACGTTTGGAAGAGCATCGCACTCTCGGTTGTCGCCCCGGGCGAATGCAGTGAGACCCCGGGGCTGGAGAGCATTAGATTACGACTGGCAAGGACGGCTCATCCGTGACCATTGTGACGACCGGACCAATCGTTTCCACGCGAATTGACGACACTGGTGGTGCTGGCCCTCCTGCTGCCTATCCCGCAAAATCGACGATGATCGCTCCCTTGGCCCGGCCCCTGCCCTGATAGGCGAGCGCTTCCATGGCGTTTGAATATTCAAAGCAGGCGGCGTCGACCACCGGTCTGACCATCCCGGATTCGACCAGTTCCCTGATCGTCGCCAGATGCGTGTAGTCCAGGTTCATCGGAACGAAGGTGTATCTCGCGTTTTTCGCCTTTGCCTTGCGCCTGAGGTCACGTCCCCTGAACCAGAGAACCTGCCGCATCAATGGATTGAGGCCAAGCCGTTTCGCGGCATTGTCGTCGACGGGACCAAACAGGCTGATGACCGCGCCTCCGGATCTAATCACGTCGAAAGCGGAAAAGGTGGCATCACCGCCGAGCGTGTCCAGAACGATATCCAGATCGCGCACCGTGTCCCTGTAGTCCACGAGTTGATAGTCCAGCACGTCATCAGCGCCAAGCTCCCTGACCAGATCCGCATTTTCCGTGCTTGTTGTGGTGAGCACGGTGGCACCCAGGAATTTTGCATACTGAATAGCAATCGCACCGACCGCAGCGCCGCCCTCATGGACCAGAACGCGGTCGCCCGGCTTGAGACCCGCTTTCTCGAAAGCCTGGAGACCGCGCTTCCGACAAGCGGCAGACCGGCAGCCGCCCGGAAATCGGTGTTGACAGGCTTTTGCCTGACATAAGCCGCATGCGCGAGAAGAAACTCCGGGCAGGCGTCAAGTGCAACGTTCTGCACATGGCCGTAAATCGCGTCACCCAGATTGTGGGAGGCAACGTTTGCCCCTTTTGAAACGACAATACCAGAGACGCACAGCCCACGGGCGTGAGGATATTTCGTTTTCACGACACCCAAGCTCTTTCCGTCTTCGGCAAGGAAGTCCGTCGGGTTGACGGAGACCGCATGCACCTTGATCAACACTTCGTCGGAGCCCGGTTTTGGTCTTTCCTGGTCCTTACCGTAAAAAGCTGCCCCGCCCGTCTGCTCACTGCGTGTTTCGGATTGGAACTCAATCATTGCCGGGACGGTCCCCTCTTTCGCAAAAGGGCCCTTTGTGCCGGAAATCACCTTCAGGCGCGAGGCTACGATTGCGTTGAAAAAACGCGCCGCAGAATTCCAGTAGCCGCCCGGCCATGGACTGGCTCGGCCGATCGGAAGCGATCTTGCAGGACCCGGAGGATTTTCTGACCGTCGAAGCCGGTGCTGCGTCGCTCCACGGCACTTGGCATGCGGAAAATGATGCCGGACGTGGGTACGCCCCGGCGACGATTAAAACTGAAATCATATAACGGACGCCTCACTTCACCGACGCCCCCACACGCTGCCAGTATTAGCAAGCAAATGGTAAAAAAGTAATATACTTACAGAAAAGAAGATCTTCGCCCCTAATATTTCCGAAAATTTTTTTGAGATTTATTATTGTCTTCAAATATATAAGGTGACCTTCATTGCGTTTCGTGAAAAGAATTTAGAAGTGGACAGGGCTCGAACAGTCTTGTCCACCATCTCTCGGCCCATCCTTTTAAGGACTGCGAACTTGCCTGAGAACAGCCGGAATGCCGATTTGGCACCAACAGCCAAATCAACGTTTCCAGAGCCAGTCGCTCTGGTTGTTGATTGACTTCGTGCTTCAGCGATCTTTCTTGCAGAATGCCCCACCATGGACTGGGTTCCCGATCAGGTTCGAAGCAACCGGGAACACTTCGTCGTCAGCCCTGGCGAGCGTGAGTGAGCCCGGGGGGTTTGCTCTCGTCTGGCCCCCCGGCCGAATTGCACTCGGCTGGAACCCCGGCGTCTGTGCCTACCCAACCCCGGCGTCTGTGCCTCCCCGATCCCGGTTCTGCGCTCCGCCTGGCCGGGATGACGTTTGGGGGAACAACACACTCTTCTTCGTCACCTCGGGCGAACATCGTGAGACCCGGGGCCGGAGAGCCCGGGTCTGTCGGACGACACTTGGAAGGAGCCACAGCGTCCGTGCCTCCCCGATCCCGGCTCTGCGCTCCGCCTGGCCGGGATGACGTTTGGGGGAACCTCACACTCTCCTTCGTCACCCCGGGCGAACATCGTGAGACCCGGGGCCGGAGAGCCCGGGTCTGTCGGACGACACTTGGAAGGAACCGCGGCGTCCGTGCCTCTCCGATCCCGGCTCGCGCTCCGCTTGGCCGGGATGACGTTTGGGGGACCATCACACTCTCCTTCGTCACTCCGGGCGAACATCGTGAGACCCGGGGCCGAAGAACCCGGACCTGCCGGAAAGCACCAGACAGCAGCAGGAGCCGCAGCCTCCGTGCCTCCCCGATCCCGGTTCTGCGCTCCGCCTGGCCGGGATGACGTTTGGGGGACATCACACTCTCTTTCGTCACCCCGGACGAACGTGAGTGCGACCCGTGGCCGGTCAGATGTGGATCACGCCCGGCAAAAACGGATTAATTGGGCTCACATGAGTTGACGGCGATGGGACTGGGCGTACCACGTCTGTCGACACGATCTTAAGTGACCTGGGCACCCCTGCTTTTCACCCGTTCGCAGACACCGCGACAAGATCGGCCGCATGCGGAGTTTTCATCTGCGCATAGCCGGATGGGAGACTGTGCGTTGCCTCGATATCTTTGCTGACAAAATCCAGCGCCATCGGGCAGCGGACATTCGGCAGCACCGCGACATCAAAGAGCTCATCGGCGTCTCCCGATAGGCGGATCCACTCGGCAACCTCTCCAGACTCGAGATCGACAATCTGCACACCACACCAGGGGTCGGTTCTCTTCTTCTTCAGGGTTCTGTCCAGTTCGAGACCGGTAAAGGATCTGGTCCCCGGCAAGGACAGGCCGACAATGGCGTGGTCGTTGTGAAACGCGAGACCCCGCAGAAATCCGGGACAAAATGCGATCGGCTCAGTCTCCCCTGTTGTGCGGTCGACATGACAGAGATTGCCGCGTCCGGAATCGAGCACGTAGAGCCTGCCTTTGTGAAGCCGCGGTGAATGCGGCATGGACAGGGACTCCGTCAGCACCGTGTCGGTCGCCACATCCATGATCAGACCGCCCTCGTTGCGCTCTTCCCGCCAACCGCGAGCGACATCCGAGCGGGAAACGGCGGTCACGTAGTGGGGATGCCCTGCTTCCATGGCAAGACCGTTCAGATGACATCGGTCGTCCGCTGTCAATTCGGAAATGAACGGAGGTTTCCACAAGGGCCGGAAAGAATGCACGGGCATGCAAAGCCATGTTTCAGCGGCGTTTCGGTAAGCCGTGAACCGGCGGAACCACGCCGCGGAGCTTGCGCTTCCGAAGCAGCGGATCCCGCAGGATCCGAAGATCAGGCCGCGTCAATTGACGAATTGAGTGGCCGCCCACCCGGGCAACGCAGGACCTAGACAGGTGTGGGGGACCTTTCTCATGAGTGCCTGCACATTGACCGGATGGGCGGCGACGTCCGGCGTGACGCCCCCCGCACGCCCCCCTGACAGGAAGGTTGCAACGGTAATGCAACGCCATGCCGAACCTCGAAGCAGCACTCGAACGAGTGCGCATTTGTTCTGCCCCTTCTGCCGACGCATAAGGGTAGAAATTGCTCTTCAATCGAGTTTGATTGTCGTCAGCGGAGACCGCGCCCGGATCCTTTCGTTCCGGCATCGAACCGGCATGTCCGTACATTCCGACACGTCTGTCCACGCACCGAACCACGTCTCTGGCTCGCGCAATCCCGCACGGAAATAGGCTTCCTTTCGCCGGTACCACAATCATCCCCCGATTCGACAATCGACAATCTATCGATACGAAATGAGGGCTGTGTCATGTTATGCAGAAGTCGCAAATACTTGGATCAAAACTTTTTTCGAATTCGATTTATAAATCAAACGCTAGTTTAGAATCATGCACATATAGCGCAACTCAAATCCTCTCTGAGAAAAACCCAAGTCCAGACGCTAAAAAACGATACCCCGTTAGCAACGAAATAACAAAAATTTAAGGGCTCAATCTTCTACTTAAACGCATAAGCAACACCCCGTAAGTAGTATCTCTTAGGTTATAGTGTTTTCACAGATTTCATTCGTCATCAATAATCGGAAGTGCAATCACCTGTCAGCCTCTATCTTTGGTAGAAAATTCGCAACGCATTCGCGAACAGCGCGCGCATGAACGCGCCTTCCCGATCTTCGGCTTCAGCACCACGCGCGGACCGCTCCCGCATGGATCTTCCCCAACACAACGACAGGCTCTTTCCTTGTGCGCGCATCGGGCGCATCTGCGGAAACGTCTTCAGCGGACAGGGCCTGATGCGGCGCCCAGCAGTTCGGCGCTCATGGAGGATTGTGATTGGACAGACCCGGCCCGGCGACGGAATTGCTGAAAGCCTGGAAGCATCAAAGCCAAACCTGTCCAGGAAGCCGCGCATTTCACAAGGGTGCGGGTTGCAGGCGACAGCCGAAAAATGGCTAGCGGGCGAAAAAAGTACGTTCGGAGCAGTTGCCAAACGTCAAAAAAGGGACAAATAATGCAACCAATCTAAATTGGTTCCATCAAAAGATCCTGTATGAAAGACGATCGCCCAATCCGCCGAAATTCGAGTTTGGCCCTTGAACGCCTGCGAATTCTCGTTGATCAACTGGCCATGGACGGTGTTCGTCAGTTGCCGACCGAACGGGACCTTTCGGACCAGATTGGTGTCGGTCGCCGCGCCGTTCGAAGAGCACTTGAGGTGCTTGAAACGGAAGGCTTCATCTGGCGGCGGCAGGGTGCGGGAACGTTCATAGGGTCGAAGCCGAGCGATGGCGAACAGCAGCTCAGCAAATTGCCCGAAATGAGCAACATGCTTGAGGTCATGGAAGTGCGCCTGCGCCTGGAACCGGCGCTGGCTCAACTGGCCGCGATCCGGGCAACCCTGCAGGACATCGTCCAGATGCGGCACATAGCGGACAAGGTCGGTGAAGCCGACGACATGGACGGCCGCGAGTTGTGGGACGGTGCCCTTCACAGGGCAATCGCGAAGGCTGCCGGCAACGCCCTGTTCCTCGCGCTTTTCGATGTTGTCGACCGGACGCGGCAGAACGAAAGCTGGCGCCACGTACGTGAAGCCTTGCGTACCCGCGAAACAGTCTCCCAGTACAAGGCACAGCATTCCGATATCGTGGATGCGATCGAACGCCATGATCCCGTTTCAGCAGAGCGCCTGATGCGGCAGCATCTGCTCACCCTTCAGGAACGTCTTCTGTTCCAGACGTCGGAAAGCGCCGACAATGTCTGAGGCACCGGCGACGAAACCCGCGACCAGCGGCGCGCCCCTGCTCGTGGTCGAGAACCTGGCCATTCGCTTCGGCAACGCACCGGCCAACACCGTCGACGGCATCTCTTTTTCGGTCAACCGGGGCGAGACGCTTTGCATCGTCGGCGAGAGCGGCTGCGGTAAATCAATCTCCGCGCTGGCGCTGATGGGCCTGCTGCCGATGCCGCCGGCGCAGATCGCAGGCGGACGTTTATCCTTCGACCAAAGGGACCTGCTGACGCTTCCTGCAAAGACCCGCGCCGATCTGCGTGGGGATCGCATGGCGATGATCTTTCAGGAACCAATGACGTCCCTGAACCCGGCCTTCCGCATTGGAGATCAGATCGCGGAAGGTGTGCTGCGCCACCGGACGATCAGTCAGGCGGACGCGCGCCGAAGAGCGCTGGAAATGCTGGACCGGGTGAAGATCCCCGCAGCCGCCGAACGTCTGGACGACTACCCGCACCAGCTTTCCGGCGGTATGCGCCAGCGGGTGATGATCGCCATGGCACTCGCCAATGACCCGGATCTTCTGATTGCGGACGAACCGACGACGGCACTGGACGTCACCATTCAGGCACAGATCCTCGATCTCATGAAGACGCTTCAGGAGGAAACCGGAACCGCGCTTGTCATGATCACCCATGACCTGGGCGTCGTCGCCGAGATCGCCGATCAAGTGGCCGTGATGTATGCGGGCAAGATCGTCGAGCAAGGACCGGTTCAGGCCATTTTCGACGACCCGCAACATCCCTATACAATCGGCCTGATGAGCTCCCTGCCTTCTCTGGGAGAGCGCCGGAGCCGCCTGACGACAATCTCCGGAATGGTCCCGACAATTGAGACGATGCCGTCCGGCTGCCGTTTCGCGCCGCGCTGCCCGTTCGCGCGGGAAACCTGCGTCGCTCAGGCGCCCCGGTTGGCGGCCATGTCGCAGACACACTTCGCAGCCTGCCACCTGGCACCGCTCGAAAACCACATGGTGGAAGCGGTATGAAGCATTTTTCGCAAGACACGATCCTGGAAGCGCGCGGACTTGAACGCAATTTCATCCGCGGCGGCGGCCTTTTCCAGAAGAGAACGGTTGTCCGCGCAGTCGGCGGCGTCGATCTCGCGGTCAGGCGCGGTGAAACGCTGGCCATCGTGGGTGAGAGCGGCTGCGGTAAGTCCACCCTCGCCAGAACGCTTGTCCGGCTTCTCGAGCCGACACAGGGCCAGGTGCTTTATGAAGGCGATGACATTGCCCATCTCGCCTCGCGTGGTATGCGCAAGTTGCGCAAGGACCTGCAATTCGTCTTTCAGGACCCGTTTTCGTCTCTCAATCCAAGAATGACGGTCGGCGCCATCATCGAGGAACCGCTGACCATTCACACCGCTGACAGCAAACCGGTACGGCAACAGAAAGTGGCCGGCCTGCTTCAGCGTGTCGGCCTGCGCCAGGGCATGGCAGACAGGTATCCGCACGAGTTTTCAGGCGGGCAGCGGCAACGCATCGGTATTGCCCGTGCACTCGCGAGCGACCCAAAGGTGATCGTGGCGGACGAACCCGTCTCGGCGCTGGATGTCTCCGTTCAGGCCCAGGTGATCAATCTGCTGGAGGACTTGAAAACCGAATTCAGCCTCACGCTTGTCCTGATTGCACATGATCTTGCGGTCATCCGTCACATGAGCGACCGGGTTGCCGTGATGTATCTCGGGGAAATCGTCGAGATCGGAGAGACCGAAACCGTCTACGGCGCACCCCGGCATCCCTACACCCAGGCATTGATGCGCGCGATCCCGACACCAGCCCCGGGGTTGCGCTCGATGCGCGCCGAGTTGACGGGAGATATCCCCTCGCCACTGAACCCGCCATCCGGATGCCGGTTCCACACCCGCTGCCAGCATGCAGATGCGCAGTGCCAGTCCAGCCGTCCCGCGCTTGAAGCCACGGACGGATTGCGGGAAGTGGCCTGCCACCATTGGCAGAAGATTGCCGACACCCTTGCCCCACAAAAACAAGAGCCGCCCCGAAGTGCGGCCGCTGCCAAACGCTTTTCCCTTTACCGGGAGTGGAGCCGAAAAAACAAATCAAAAGGCCCATCATCCGCACCCGGTGCCACCACCACCCAGAGGAAAGACAATAATGCGTAAATCTCTCCTAGCTGCCCTCCTTCTCAGCGCCTCTTCACTCATCGCGCCAGCGATGGCAGCCGACCTTCGTATCGGCCTCCAGGAAGACCCGGACGTTCTTGATCCCGACCAGTCGCGGACATTTGTCGGCCGGATCGTCTACGCGTCCCTGTGCGACAAACTCGTCGACATCACGCCGGATCTGGAAATCATTCCGCAACTTGCAACGGGCTGGTCCTGGTCGGATGACGGCCTGACCCTGACGATGGACCTAAGGGACGATGTCACCTTTCATGACGGCACACCGTTTGATGCGGAGGCGGTGAAGGCGAACATCGACCGCTCCCAGAACCTGCCCGAAAGCCGCCGCAAGAGTGAAGTCAAGGCCATTCAGTCTGTCGAAGTCTCCGGTCCGCATCAGGTTCAGTTCAAACTGAAAGGTCCCGACGCGACTTTGCTGGCACAATTTGCCGACCGCTCCGGGATGATGCTGTCACCGGCCGCCGCGGAAGCCGCCGGTGTGGACTTCGGTGCAAAGCCCATCTGTTCCGGTCCGTTCAAATTCGTCGAAAGGGTCGCACAGGATCGCATCGTTCTTGAAAAATTCAGTGACTACTGGAACGCCGACAGCATCAATTTCGACAAGGTCACGTTCCTTCCCATTCCCGACACAACCGTCCGCCTGGCGAACCTGCGTTCCGGCGATCTGGATATGCTGGAGCGCCTGGCCGCCACCGACGCTACCTCGGTGAAAGACGATGGCTCGCTCCAGTACGAGGAAGCCGTCAGCCTTGGTTATCAGGGCATCACAATCAATGTCGGCAACGGCGACCGCGCCAACAATCCGATCGGCCAGGATGCCAAGATCCGCGAAGCCTTCAGCCTGTCGCTGGACCGCGACGCGATCAACCAGGTCGTCTTTGAAGGCGCTTTTGCGCCCGGCAACCAGCCCTATCCGCCGACAAGCCCCTGGTACGACAAGGATCATCCGGTACCTGCCAGGGACGTTAACAAAGCCAAGGCGCTCCTGAAAGAAGCCGGGTTCGACAGCCTCGACGTGGAAGTTCAGGTCGCCAACAACCCGGTTCAGACCCAGCTCATGCAGGTGGTCCAGTCCATGGCAGCCGAAGCCGGCTTCAACGTGAAACTGAAGTCGATGGAATTTGCCAGCCTTCTTTCGGACCAGTCCGCCGGCAACTATCAGGCGAGCCAGATCGGATGGTCGGGACGCGTTGACCCGGACGGCAACATCCATCAGTTCGTGACCTGCGAAGGCGGCATCAACGACAGCAAGTACTGCAACCCGGAAATCGACGCCCTGCTGGACGCGGCACGCACGTCCAAGGATCTGGAAGTCCGCAAGGAGAAATACGACGCGGCCCGCGATATCCTGAATGCGGATATGCCGCTGATCTATCTCTACCACGTCACCTGGATCTGGGCCCTTTCAGACAAGCTTGATGGCTTCACGCCTTATCCGGACGGCATGATCCGTTTGGAGAACGTGAAGTTCAAGTAAGTCCAGAATGTTTCGGAACCCGGCATCGAAGCCGGGTTCCGGTCACCGGCGGAACCCGAATATGCTGTCTTTCATCGCAAGACGTCTGGCGATCGCCATACCGACCATTTTTCTGGTGTCGGTGTTTGTCTTCTTTCTGCAGAAACTTCTGCCCGGAGACCCGGCGCTGGTTCTGGCAGGTGAAGAGCGCGACCCGGAGACGCTCGCGTTCATCCGCGAGAAATACCACCTCAACGAACCAATCCTGACGCAATACCTTTACTGGGTCAGCGGCATGTTGCGGGGCGATTTCGGCATATCGCTGCGGACCAACCAGCCCGTGCTGGAACTCATCGGCGAAAAGCTGCCTGTGACGATACAGCTCGCGGTCATGGCAATGGTCATCGCAATGATCATTGGCATTCCGGCCGGCATCGTGTCCGCAGTCAGGAAAGGCACCGCCGTCGACTACACCGCAAACATCATTGCACTGTCCGGCCTGTCGATACCGAATTTCTGGCTTGGCATCATGCTGATCATGCTGGTTTCGGTCCATCTCGGCTGGTTGCCGGCCTCGGGTTACGAATCTCCGTTCGTCGATCCCGTCCGTTCACTTGAGACAATGATCATGCCCGCCTTCGTGCTCGGAACCGCGCTGGCAGCGACGCTGATGCGCCACACCCGCTCGGCAATGCTTGGTGTCCTGAGGGCAGACTATGTGCGCACAGCCAGAGCAAAGGGACTGCAGGAGAAAGTGGTCGTGTTGAAACACGCGTTCCGAAACGCCCTCTTGCCGATCGTCACCCTCAGTGCCCTTCTCTTCGGCGAACTTCTTGCCGGGGCAGTCCTCACCGAGCAGATCTTCACCATTCCCGGCTTCGGCAAGCTGATCGTGGATGCAGTTTTCACGCGGGATTATGCGGTTGTGCAGGGTGTCGTCATGTGCACGGCGGTCGGCTTCATTCTCATGAACCTCGTCGCCGATGTTCTTTATTTCCTCCTCAATCCACGCATGAGGACCGCGCTGTGACCGCCGCTGCAGACCTTCCCGCTGCCGTTTCCGACGATCAGCCACGCTCCGGAAACCGGGCCTGGAAAAAACTCAAGGCAAACAAGAGCGCCTTTGTCGGGTTTCTGCTCGTCGTGTTTTTTGTGTCCATTGCTGCCCTCGCGCCACTTTTGCCGATTGCCGACCCGACGGCGACCGACTGGGGCGCCATTCGCAAGGGACCGTCCGCCGCGCACTGGCTCGGCACGGATGAACTCGGCCGCGATATCCTTTCCAGAATGATCTGGGGTGCGCAGGCCTCGCTTCTGGCCGGTGTCGTCTCGGTGCTGATCGCAGTGTCCGTCGGCGTGCCTTTCGGATTGATAGCCGGATACTTCGGTGGCTGGATCGACCAGATCATATCCCGCGCGACCGACGCTCTCCTGGCAACGCCGTTCCTGATTCTTGCGATTGCGCTCGCAGCGTTTCTCGGGCCGAGCCTTACCAACGCGATGATTGCGATCGGCCTTTCGGCCATGCCGATTTTCATCCGCCTGACACGCGGAGAAGTTCTCGCGGTCAAGACGGAGGACTATGTCGAAGGCGCCCATGCCATTGGACTGTCCACCCCGATCCTGCTGGCGCGGTACATCCTGCCGAACGTGTTCGCTCCCATTCTCGTCCAGGCAACCCTGACCATCGCAACGGCCATCATCGCCGAGGCGAGCCTGTCTTTTCTCGGGCTCGGCCAGCAGCCTCCGGCACCCAGCTGGGGCTCGATGCTAAACGTTGCCAAGAACTTCATGACCCAGGCTCCCTGGATGGCGATGTGGCCAGGCATCGCGATCTTTCTGGTCGTCCTTGGCTTCAATCTTCTCGGTGACGGGCTGCGCGATGCACTCGATCCCCGTGAAACATAAAAACACTCAGGAAACGCTCAAACCCGGAATCCCAAATGACAGTCTTTACAACCAGACCCGAGATCAAAGGCACCTTCGGTGTCGTAACGTCGACACACTGGATTGCCACGGCCGTGGGAATGCGCATGCTGGAGCTCGGCGGCAACGCCTTCGATGCAGCCGTCGCAACCGGTCTGGCACTGCAGGTGGTCGAGCCGCACCTCAACGGCCCTGGAGGCGACCTGCCCGTCCTCTTTCACAATGCAAGCCAGAACGAGACCAAGGTGCTGTGCGCGCAAGGCCCCGCCCCGGCGGGTGCGACCATCAGCCATTACAAGTCCGAAAACCTGGACCTCATACCGGGAAACGGTCTTCTTTCGACCGTCATTCCCGGCGCTTTTGACGGCTGGATGCTGCTTCTGCGCGAACACGGCATCCTGCCGCTGAGAACCGTACTGGAACCGGCCGTTCATTACGCCAGCCACGGACACCCGCTCCTGCCGAGAGTGAGCATGACGATTGCGGGACTGAAGGACTTCTTCGAGACCGAGTGGCCGTCGTCCCATCAGACCTGGGTTCCGGGAGGCAGCATACCTGCCCCGGATTCGAACTTCCGGAACCCGGTTCTCGCCGAAACATGGGCAAGGCTTCTGACAGAGGCCGAAGCCGTCACCGGGCGCGAGAACCAGATAGACAAGGCCCGTGACTGTTTCTATCGCGGGTTTATCGCGGAGGCTATCGGCCAGTACCTGGAAACCGCGGAGGTCATGGACGCGTCCGGAGAGCGCCACAAGGCCGTTCTGAGCGCCGACGATCTTTCCGGATACGCGGCGACCTACGAAGATCCGCTCAGCGCGTCATATGACGGCTGGACCGTCCTGAAAACCGGCCCTTGGGGACAGGGTCCCGTCCTGCTGCAGTCGCTGTCGCTGTTGCGCGGTTTCGACATCGGCTCTCTCGATCCGGCCGGTCCGGAATTCGTGCATCTTGTCACCGAGGCAATGAAACTCGCCTATGCGGATCGGGAAGCCTACTACGGTGATCCCGATTTCTGCGATGTTCCGCTGAATGCGCTCTTGTCCGAAACCTACAATGCCGCGCGGCGCTTACAGATCACCGGACACGCCTCGACGGATCTGCTTCCCGGCATTGTCCCCGGCTTTGAAAACCAGATTGAACGCACGATGGAGGTCATCAGGCGCGCCGGCATTTCCGAAACGGGCGTCTATGAACCGACGATGGCTCATTTGTCGGAAAAACGCGGTGACACCGTCCATATTGATGTCATCGATCGCTGGGGCAACATCGTGTCCGCAACCCCGTCGGGCGGCTGGCTGCAGTCTTCTCCGGTCATTCCCGGGCTCGGGTTCGCGCTCAATTCGCGCGCGCAGATGTACTGGCTCGAAGATGGGTTGCCGGGATCCCTTGCACCTGGAAAACGTCCGCGCACAACGCTGACGCCCAGCATCGCATTTCATGACGACGGCACTGCCCTCTCCTTCGGTACGCCGGGTGGCGATCAGCAGGATCAGTGGCAACTGGTCCTGTTCCTGAGACTGGCGCATCACGAACGAAATCTTCAGGCCGCCCTCGACATGCCGCTCTTTCACACCACCCATTTCCCTGCCTCATTCCACCCTCGGCAAAGACAGCCGGGTCACATCATGGCCGAGGAAAGCTTTGGCGCGGAGACACTTGCGAGCCTCCGGAACCAGGGCCACTCCGTTGAAGTGGCCGATGAATGGACGATCGGCAGACTGACCGTTGCCGCGCGCGATCCGGACGGACTTTTGCGCGCAGGCGCAACACCGCGCCTGATGCAGGCCTACGCGGCGGGCAGATGAGAAGAGAGACCCAGAAATGACGTTTTCCATTGTCGCCCGCGACAAGGCCACCGGGCATTACGGGATCGCCGTGGCGAGCCGTTTCTTTGCGGCCGGCGCCGTTGTACCGCACCTTGCGGGTCGGGTCGGCGCGATCGCAACACAGGCGCTCGTCAGCCCCATCTACGGCACGGAAGGGCTGACGCTTCTCCGACAGGGCGTGTCGGCCGAGCGCGTGATCGATTCCGTCGTCTCACGCGATCAGGGGAGCCATTCCCGCCAGATCCATCTGATCGATTCAAAGGGGCGTGCTGCCGCATTTACCGGCGACAAATGCATCGACTGGTGCGGTCATTTGATTGAAGACAATGTCACCACAGCGGGAAACATGCTCGCCGGACCGCAGGTGCTTGACGCTGCCATGCAATCCTATCTGGCAAACACGAGCCTGCCCTTGGAGGACAGGCTCTTGACCGCGATGGAAGCGGCAGAGGCGGCCGGGGGCGACAAGCGCGGCCGCCAGTCCGCGGCGCTGAAGATCGTGCACGAGGAAGACTACCCCTGGCTGGACATACGGGCTGATGATCACGGCGCACCGCTCGAAGAGCTGCGCCGCCTGCACGCCGTCGCCAAGGAACGCTACCTGCATTTTGCCGAACTGATGCCGACCCGCCGCAATATTCACGGGCTTCTGGATCGCACCGAAATCGATCAGAAGATCGCCGAGCTTGAAGCGGAACGGAAAAAGGCCGGACGCGCGAGCGCTTCCTTTGCAACGCCCCCGGCCTGAGGCCGCTTGTCTTGCGCAGCTGACCGCCGCTATCTGAACTCAGCTTCCTGGATCGCTCACGGCACATGGCTGTCACCCGGTTTCAAGCCGGAACTTGAGGAACGTTGCGCCGTCGTATTCGATCTCGCCAACACAGACGGCACCCAGCCTTTTGAACGCTCCCAGGTTCTTGCGGGACGGCGGCAAGAGGAATGTCACGAACGGAATGCGGGCGTCGGCGAGGGCAAAATCCAGGGCCATTCTGGAAATCCGCACCCCAAGACCAAACGCATCCGGCCGCAACACCAGTCCGAAGTCCCACTCCTCGCCTTCCTTCTGAAAGCCGCCCCACCCCACATACCGGCCATCGGACAGAAATGCCCAGTGCCCGAGCCCGTCCCGGGTCCAGCACGCTTCCTTTTGGGCGACAAACTTCGTCACCGCCGCAGCATCCCACTCAAACGTCAGAAGTGGCATGTGTTCCGCCACCCGCGGGTCGGACATGTGCGCGATAATCTCGGCAGGCTCGATTTCCGGCAAACGGGCAAAGGCGATATCAGGTTTCAAGGCCGCTTCCTTTGAACATCTTGGGGGACTTCAGCTCAGGCACGTTCTAACTACGAACGGGGCGAATTTTGGATGTCTTTTCCGTTTAGTTGAGCAGCACGCAAAAATGGATGCGGTGGGCACAAACTCGCCGGCGTATTCGATGGCAGGCATCGCGCGCTATCGTAAGCACGACGGAGCCAAGGAGTGAGAGTTCGCTCGACTCGATTCAGAAGTTTATGGCAAAGACACAGTCCAGAGTCCGGTTCTTCGCGCACTGCCCTCATCAACGGCCTTCAGGTTCTGCCCGCGTTACGGCAAGGGCACGGACAGCACCTCGCTGAAAAGCAGCGTGCACGCGACGATGACGCCGGTGACGCTGACCAGCAATATCGCCCAGCTTTTCGGCGAATACCGGTCATGTTGTGCAATCACTGTCAAAGCGAGACCAAGCAGGACAGCCGTTGCCGCGAACCCGAGTGCGGGAAAAGCGAACACGGCCCCCAGCATGACAGCAGGCAACGCGATCATGCGCAGCCACGAACCTTCAACGGCAACCTCGTTCACATGCCGCGTGACGGCAAGCCGCAGGAGCGCCATGAGCACGAGGACTGCCATCGCCATCGCGATCGTTTCTGGAAACACGGCGGCTTCAGGATTGAGACCTGCCGATTGTTGCAAGGCCAGCAAAGCGATTCCGCCTGCGATCAGAAGCGCGATCAGATCGCGCACGACCGCAGGCGTCGGGGATCTTTCACGCTGGTTCACAGGCCTGTCCGTGCCTCGGGAAAAGATCTGTTTGAGGCGCGGCAGGAACGGGTAGAAAAATGTCAGCAGGGTCAGCGCGATGATCGCCATGGACAAAGGACGCCCGAAGAACTGTCCCCAGAGATTGCCGATGGCATCACCGATCGTCCAGCTTTGCACGAAGCCCTGCTCGGCAATACGGCCGAGGATCAGGCCAAGCACGATGGGCGAGACCGAAAAGCCGCGCTTGCCGGCGACCCATCCGATCACGCCGAGGATAATCATGATCGCAATGTCAGACAGGCTGTTGCGGATCGCGAATGTGCCGATCACGGTCATGAACGCAACGACCGGAACCAGCGCGGCCTTCGGCGCGCGCACAATCGCGCCATAAGCGAAGCGCCCGATCATCAGGCCGACGGGCAACATCAGGATCGTGGCAAGCAGAAGCCCGAAAATGAAAGTGTAGACGATGCTGGCCCCGTCGGCGAAAAGGCTCGGGCCGGTGCGCACCCCCTGAACCAGCAATGCGCCGAGGATGACTGCATCCGGCGGTGTTCCGGGAATGCCGAGAACGAGCGTTGGAATGAAGCCACCGCCGACCGTGGCGTTGTTTGCAGATTCCGTGGCAACAATCCCGCCTGGGTTGCCTTCGCCGTAAGGTGGTTTTCCCTTGTTCGTCCGCCGCGCCTCGGAATAGGCAACAAGGCCCGCGATTGATCCGCCCGCGCCGGGAAGCGCCCCGACCATCGTGCCGACCACGGAACTGCGCATCACATTGATCTTGTTCTTCAGCAAAAGGCCGACGGCCTCCGGCAACCGGAAGCCGCGGGTCTGCTCCGGCGCTTTCAAGTGCCGGTCGGGTGTCGCAACAAGGTCGATCAGAACGGGGATGCAATATAGCCCAATCAGGGCGGACACCGTCTCCACACCTCCCAGCAGCACGTTCGATCCAAACGTGAAACGAACCTCTGCGCTGGTTTCGGAGATCCCGATCATCGCAAGCAGCAGCCCGAAACAGGCCCCGATCACCCCTTTGAGAAAGTCGCCTGTTGAAAGCGCCGCGATCAGCGAAAGACCGAAGACGGCGAGCCAGAAATATTCCACCGGCCCGAATGCAAGCGCCGCTTCCGCAAGCGGCGGTGCCAGCAAAAGAAGCGCCAGCGCACCGACAAGCCCGCCGATCACGGAGGAAATGCAGGCAACTGATACAGCTAGGTCGCCATCGCCACGTTTCGCCATCGGGTAGCCGTCGAACGTCGTTGCGATTGCAGAAGGGGTGCCGGGCGTGTTCAGCAAAATGGCGGCATAGGCGCCGCCATAGATTGCCCCGGTATAGATCGCCCCCATGAGAATGAGAGCGCTGTCGGGAGACATCGTGAACGTCAGAGGCACCAGAACGGCCACCGCCATGGTCGCCGTCAGTCCCGGGATCGAACCGATGATCGTTCCCGCTGCCACGCCCAGAAGGGCAAGCAGAAGGTTCAGCGGCGACAAGGCGCCGACGACAAACTCGAGCATCATTTCCTCCTGAGAGAGACGGCGGAACGCGTCACGGATGTCAGGATAGAGGCGCTGAGAGCGCCTCTATCCGCAGTGTCATTCGATAATGCCCGCAGTCCGCGCGGCGCTCAGATATCCATCGGCCTTTTCGGCGATGAAAGCGTCCATGTCGGCCCCATAGCCAACATCCACAAGCGCGAAACCGCCATCGAGCATTTTCTGCTGGAACTCGGCATCCGCGTTGATCGCCTTGATCGCGTCGGAAACCTGCGTCCTCACCTCTTCGGATGCGGAGTTCGGCACCGCGATCCCGCGATAAGCGCCCGAGACCATGTCAAAGCCCAGCTCGCGGAAGGTCGGGACGTCCGGGAATGCCGGATGGCGCTTTTCCATCGCAACAGCCAGCAGACGCACCTTGTCGCCTTGCGCAGCGCCAACCGTTGTGTAGCCCCAGGCTGCCTTGACCTGTTCGCCGAGCAGCGCCGTCACCGAGGCACCGGTGCCCTTGAACGAGACGTAAGTGCTCTCGATATCGGCCATATCGTCAAACTGAACCTGGGCAAGATGGTTTGCCGTGCCTTTGCCCGAACCGGAGAAGATGACCTGCTTCGGGTTTGCCTTGGCATCGTCGATGAGGTCCTGCAGCGTCATGTAGGGGCTGTCGGCCTTTACCACGATGGCGTCCGGCGTGTAGTGGAACATGTAGACGGCGGCGAGATCCTCCGTTTTGAACCCGACATCGCCCTGTTCCGGCTTGATGATGATATGGGGCAGATTGATCCCCATGATCACCGAACCGTCGCCCGCCATGTTGTTGAGCTGGGACCAGCCCACGGCACCGCCGCCGCCCGGCTGGTAGTTCACCACCATCTGTTCGCCGAAGAGTTTTTCGAAGAACGGTTGCTGGAAGCGTGCCGTAATGTCGGACTCGCCACCGGGGCCGAACGGAATGATGTAGTCAACGCTGCCCTTCGGAAAATCTTCCGCAGTCGCGGTGCCGGCGAATGCGGCCAGTGTCAGTGCCAGTAAGGCGGACTTCAATTTCATGCTTTTCTCCTCCCTGATGAATTGCACGTATTTTTGACAGTCTGTTTTGATCTTAGGCATTCCCGGCGGCTTGCGTCACGCGTTTTGCGCAGAAATTCTTCAGAACTCAGGAACGCTCGTCGGTTAAAACCCGCAGGACATTTTCAACGGTCACCTGGCTGACGCGCTCATTCGCCGGTTCTGTCACGCCCGCGATGTGAGGCGTCAGAATGAGATTGGGACAGGCGTCAAAGACGGCAGCAGATGGTCTGTCGAGCGGCTCCTTCCCGAACACGTCGAGCGCAGCGCCGGCCAGCTGTCCGTTTTTCAGCGCCGCGGCAAGCGCGGCCTCATCAACGACCCCGCCCCGCGCCGTGTTGATGAGCAATGCGCCGGGCCTCATCTTCGAAAGTGCGTCCGCACCGATCAGCCCCTTTGTGGTTTGCGTCAGCGGAACATGGAGCGACAGGACATCCGCGATCGAAAGCACCTCATCCAGGTCGCAGGCGTGCACGTTCGACCATGCCGGATCGGATTCAGGCAGATAAGGATCGAACGCGGCGATCTTCATGCCCAGCGCACCGGCCGTACGTGCGACAGCCTGGGCAATCGCACCGAACCCCAGGAGCGCGAGCGTCAGTCCGTGGATTTCGCCACCGGCACCGAGCGCACTGCGCGGCCAGGCGCCTGCCAGAACGGCCTTGCTTGACGCGAAAACACCCCGCCGCAGAACCAGCATGGCGCCGATGACATATTCCACGACCGACTGCGTGTTGGCACCGGTCGCAGGTTCGACGGCCACGCCTTTGTGCGCGCAGGCATCAAGGTCGATATTCTCTAGTCCGACACCGAGACGGCCAACGACCCGAAGCTTTGGTGCAGCGTTCAGAAGCGGCGGATCAACGCGTGTCCGGTTGCGCACGATCAGCGCATCGGCGTCCGAGACTTCCCGGTGGAGGCGTTCGGGATCATCGACAAGCGTTGGATCATAGACGACCTCGATCGCAGGTCCGAATGCAGCAAGGGCCGCTTTGTCCATGAACTCCGAAACAACGACTTTCTTCGTCAACCCCGCCCCTCCCGCTATCATCCGCCTGTTCTCCTGACATATATACAGCCGCAGGCCTTGAGTGACCAAGACAGGATCCGCATCTACTCGGTGCCAAGCCGAAAACGAGGAGATTTCAATTGCGTATCGTCGACATCCGGGAAGTGACCAAACCGATCTCTTCACCCATTCGGAATGCCTATATTGATTCGACGACGATGACCGCAAGCCTCGTGGCTGTCGTGACGGATGTGGAGCGGAACGGCCGGCGTGTTGTCGGATACGGGTTCAACTCAAATGGCCGCTACGGACAGGGTGGCCTCATTCGCGAACGCTTCCGCGACCGTATTCTGGAGGCGGACCCTGCGACGCTTGTCAATGAGGCCGGCACGAACCTGGATCCCCACGCTATCTGGGCGGCGATGATGCAAAACGAGAAGCCGGGCGGACATGGCGAGCGCTCTGTCGCCGTTGGCACGATCGACATGGCTGTCTGGGACGCGGTCGCCAAGATCGAGGACCGGCCGCTGTTCCGCCTGCTTGCGGACCGAAAAGGTGTTGAAGCCAATCCCAGGGTCTTCGTCTATGCCGCCGGCGGTTACTATTATCCGGGAAAGGACGATGAGGCACTGCGCGCCGAAATGCGGAGCTACGTGGACCGCGGCTATACGGTTGTGAAAATGAAGATCGGTGGCGCCTCGATGGAGGAAGACCGGCGCCGAATTGAGTCGGTCCTTGAAGAGATTGGCAGCGACGCGCAACTCGCTGTTGATGCCAATGGCCGTTTTGACCTTGAAACCGCGATTGCATACGCAGCGATGCTGCGCAGTTACCCGCTGTTCTGGTTCGAAGAGATCGGTGATCCGCTGGACTACCGGCTACAGGCAGCGATGGCAGGTTTCTACCCGGCGCCGATGGCAACGGGAGAGAACCTGTTCTCTCACCAAGATGCCCGCAACCTCCTGAGATACGGCGGTATGCGGCCCGATCGCGACTGGTTGCAATTTGACTGTGCGTTGTCCTACGGTCTTGTCGAATACCTGCGCACGCTCGAAGTGCTAGACGAACACGGCTGGTCGCCGTCGCGCTGCATTCCCCATGGCGGTCACCAGATGTCGCTGAACATCGCCGCAGGTCTCGGCCTCGGCGGCAACGAGAGCTATCCCGACCTGTTCCAGCCCTATGGCGGGTTCCCGGACGGGGTGACTGTTGTTGAGGGACACATCACCATGCCGGACCTGCCGGGTATCGGCTTTGAAGGCAAGTCGGACCTGATCGCCGTCATGCGGGAGCTTGCCGAGTGACACGGCCCTTGTCACGTCCTTGACGATGGAAGCCTTGCGAGCCGGAGGACACTTGTCGAGGCCTTTGCTCACCCTCGTTACCCGCGAAGGTCAGGCAGGAAAAAGAAGCCGGAACGACCTTGGGTACGAACTCATAAATGAAGCCAATTTTGCAAAATCTTCAATAATTTACGCAAACAATTCAGAAACAGAAATTCCGTTTACATCTGTAAGGATTAGTGTGTCTCCACTGTTTAGAGCAAGGATCGTATCCAGGTCAGTGCCGCCGTGTATGTCGGCTTCAGAAACGCTCGATACACCAAGGGTCGTTGCGAAATCCAACAGATCCTCGCCGACACTGAAGTCAGCGATGACATCATCACCATCACCGAAGAAAAACTCAAAAGTATCGGCACCTGTCCCACCGAACAAATAGTCATTGCCTTCGCGACCTGCGATATGATCATCTCCGGAGCCGCCCCAGATCCAGTTCCCGATTGAGTTGCCTCGCAGGCTGTCGGAGTAATGCGTGCCATATAGATGTTCAATTCCGGAATAAGTGTCGCCGGCGGCCTCGCCGGTATTGTTGGCCGAGTTGGCCAGGTCCGCTGTCACGGATGACGTCGCATCGGAGTACTGAACGCGGTCGCCACCTGCCCCGCCGATCAGGATATCCGCTCCGGCGCCACCAAACAGAACATCCGCGCCGTCGCCGCCGTCGAGCCGGTCATTCCCGCCCCAGCCGCGGAGCGTGTCATTGCCCGTTCCACCCCAGATCCAGTTCCCGAGAGAGTCTCCCCGCAGGCTGTCGGAGTAGTGCGTGCCATATAGATGTTCAATTCCGGAATAAGTGTCGCCGGCGGCCTCGCCGGTATTGTTGGCCGAGTTGGCCAGGTCCGCTGTCACCCAGGACGTGGCGTCGGAATACTGGGCGCGGTCGCCACCGGCACCGCCAATCAGGATATCCGCACCTGCGCCACCAAACAGAACATCTGCACCGTCGCCGCCGTCGAGCCGGTCGTTCCCGCCCCAGCCGCGGAGCGTGTCATTGCCCGTTCCACCCCAGATCCAGTTCCCGACAGAGTCTCCCCGCAGGCTGTCGGAGTAGTGCGTGCCATATAGATGTTCAATTCCGGAATAAGTGTCGCCGGCGGCCTCGCCGGTATTGTTGGCCGAGTTGGCCAGGTCCGCTGTCACCCAGGACGTGGCATCGGAATACTGGGCGCGATCGCCACCTGCCCCGCCGATCAGGATATCCGCACCTGCGCCACCAAACAGAACATCTGCGCCATCGCCGCCGTCGAGCCGGTCGTTCCCGCCCCAGCCGCGGAGCGTGTCATTGCCCGTTCCACCCCAGATCCAGTTCCCGATCGAGTCTCCCCTCAGGCTGTCGGAATAATGCGTGCCGTAAAGGTGCTCGATACTGACATAGGTATCGCCGGCGGCCTCGCCGGTATTGTTCGCCGAGTTGGCCAGGTCCGCTGTCACCCAGGCCGTCGCGTCGGAATACTGGGCGCGGTCGCCGCCGGCCCCTCCATTGAGCGCATCAGCGCCAGCGCCTCCAAACAGAACATCCGCGCCGTCGCCTCCGCCGATATCGTCATCTCCACCTCGACCGCGAATTGTGTCATTGCCGATCCCACCCCGGATGTGGTTGGCGTTTGCGTCCCCGCGGAGATTGTCGGAATAGGCAGAACCGGTAATGCCCTCAATGCTGTCGAACTGGTCGCCGAGCGCATCACCTGTATTTATGTTGGCAAATGCCAGGTCAACTGTGACGCTTGCATCGGCAGTCGCATACGACACGGTGTCCAAACCGCCTTCTCCGTAGAAGGAATCCGAACCACCATTGCCGAGGAACGTGTTGGCAACCGCGTTTCCGATCAGCGTGTCGTTGCCGCTGCCGCTGATCGCATTCTCGATGACCGTGCCGCGCGCAATGAAGAAATTGCCCGCGAGACCGCCAACATCCGAGGGTTGCTCTGCGCGCAGGTCCAGGACCTGGTCAGACGAGAAGCCGCTGAAATCCAGCGTGTCGATGCCGGAGTTGTCGACAATCGTTCCGGCGATCGGATTGGTCGAATTGACGAAATCGTCAAGGTATCCGCCGGCGGTCGAATTGAAGCCGTATGTGGTGTTGCCCTGGTGAATATCGGTCGCCGTGCCGTACAGCGTCTGGATTGCGAGAATGTCGGCAATCATGGGGGTCAGAAGATAGGCAAAGCTGGCATCGATAAAGGTGTTATCGACCTGGTCGAAATACGACATCACGGTCGCCTGCCAGGAGTCGTTCGCAAAGTCGTTGTCGACACCATATGTCGCGACGATGTCGTAGTTGCCCGGGTGCCCGAGGCCGAGAGCATGGCCGACTTCGTGGATGTAGGTCTGGAAGCTGTAGCTGTCGAGCGATGTTCCGTAAGTCGCCAGCCAGCCGGTCGACACGTTTATGTTCGCCGACGTGATGGTCGAATTGGTATCAAAGAATTCGGCCCACGCGCCGCTTTCGTTGTCGTCGAACGTTATCTGGGCGCCGCTTGAGACAAAACTGAAATTGATGCCGCTGACAAAAGTCCATGCCGCCAGGGCGTTGGTTGCAAGATATTGTCCGTCTGCTGTCAGGCCGGTGATGTCCACCGTCAGGGACCCACCAGGCACAACGTCGAAGGCAAACTGCTGACCCCAGTAACCGGAACTCAATTGGCTCGCGATCTGATCGTGTGTATATACCGAAATACCAGCAGTAAGCTCGTAGTATCCGTTGTTAATTGAACCTTGAGTACTGACATCCAAATAGTAATATCCAGAGGTTGCAGGCCTAAAGGTAATGTGCCCATCGAAAAAATTTCGCCCTTCGAACTCATTGACGCTAATGACTGTTCCTTGGCTGTCTAGCAGCCGCAAACTCGTCCTGAGTACTCCGTGGCCATCCAGGTCAAATGAATAAGGATAAGGCGATCCGGCATCCAGATAGATCCGTATCCAATCCCGATCTCCCGAACTATTGGTTACGCCTGTAAACGTGTCTCCGATGGACATTTCGTAGGTTGTCGCTGTGCTAGCGGCTGCATCCACGCTTTCATCTGCTGCAACGATACTGGTTGTCAGGTCATACGTTCCGGAGAACGAACTATGAGAGGGTGATGAAATCCCGATATAGTACTCGCCTGACGAAATCGATGTTAAAACCAGCTCAGAATTTGATCCTCCGGTGTCGAGTACGCCTTCGGTGAGATATTGCCCTCCTGAACCATAAAGCACCAAATAAGCAGATCCAGGATCATCCCAATCCAGAGAAAATGCGTACATCTGCCCTGACTCCAGCGATACCCTGAGCCAGTCCGCTTCTGTGTCATTGATGCTGTTCAGGTCGCCGGAAAACGTATCTCCGGGCAAGATGTTGTAATTTGTGGTGGAATTGTCCGGGGCGTCGTCTGTCTCGACAGCCGCAAAGAGCGGTGGTGGAAGTGGCTCACGCGTGTTCGCCGTGATCGTGTACGACCCTTTGAACCAATCGTATTCGGGCTCAATCGAGATATAGTAGGTCCCGCTGACAGTCGGAGCATAATTCAAGAAAGAAAAATAGCCTGGCCCACCATCATCGTTCCAAGCGACAACCGAATTGTCGCTATCTCGAATTCTCAGCCAGGTGTCGACGAGTTCGAGAGAGCCGTCCAACGCGAACGAATATGTTTCACCTGCAACCAGATCGATCCTGATCCAGTCTTCATCGTTATAGTCCGAAATGACGCCTGAAAACGTGTCGCCGGCCGAGATTGTGTAGGTTGTAGTGGCGTCGTCAGGCGCATCGCTGGTTTCTAGATAGGCAGCGCTTGCAGGTCCTGCCGACGCTGAGGATCGGGGCAAAGTGTCCGCAACCGTCTCGGTGGCAAATGCCGACAGCGGGGCGGTCGACACAGTATCTGAAACGGGTAGAGGGGCGAGATTGGCAACGGCATTCAATTGATACTTCAAACAGGACTTGCACATAAATCTAAGCTCAAATTGTCATTCTTCTAAATAGGTTACACACTCATTGCGTTTATTCAATACGCTGAAATGAAACTTTTACGCACATGACAGTTTTTACGATAGTTTCAAATCCACAATGGTAGGAGGCCCGGTAGCGGTGCGCAGCTTTGATCGTCTATTTTTCACGCTGGAAGGAAACCTGCCAGGCAAAACGTGAGAATATATTGACCCCCTGTTTGATCGGAATCCAGGCATTCGCCGCCAGCCAGGGTAGTTTTCGCATGGGCCTTGAGACCCGCGCCCCGATAGCGTCCATCCGGGCGTGTTTTGGCTAGGCGATGGCCCTCTAAATGAGACTGAAATGGCCTGCGAAATGGCGAAATCCCGTTAGGAAGGGAGTGCGGAGCGGGCTTCCTGCCCGGTCAAGCACGCTGACGCCACGGGGTGACGCCATTTCTATGTCCTTCGGATTTAACCGCAGCAACGGCTACTTCTGCAAATAGCGCCTTGGATCGAAGCAGTTCAACAACCTCGCGCCATTTTCGGCTGCTCGGCAGCGTTCCGAGCTCAGTGTTATCCTCGGACAGACCTTCTACCCAGTACGGGCCGACGTCGAAGTGAGCAATTTATCAAACCAAAGCATACCTTGCGCTTGCCGCGAAAAGGCAAATCCACTCTTGTGGTAAGTGCGAGCTGAAAAATTTTGGTGGGTGAGTGGGGGCTCGAACCCCAGACCCGCTGATTAAGAGTCAGCTGAACAATGAAAAGTCTGCCAACTCATTTTGCGAATTGACTGGAAATTCCTTGATAATTGCCTGTTTTTGTTAACGTTGCCACGAACGCTGCCGAACGCAAAAACAGCCTGATCATCAGGGACACCGCATGCGCTGGATTGGCCATCCGCGTGCAGGGAGCTGCTGCCGGGTGGTATTTGATTGACCGAAAACGCAACTTGAAAATCGCTCCGCTCAAGGCATATGGCGTTGACGCTATCGATCATCTCAGAGAGCTTGTTTCAAGAGCTCGAGCGATCGATGCTGACGGCGGCGATCCAGCCACAATTTTGAAAGAAGCCTTGCGCTCTGCAAGCGTAGAAGAAGCCGAGGCCAAGGCGGGTGTGAAAGCCGGCGAATGGACCTGGGAAAATCTCAGAGATACATATCTGGACGACGTCAAGGCCAACAAAGCCGCTGATACCTATCGCGGATACAGGTCGGCATTGGGTGCGGCAACGAATAGCAAGCTAGCACCGGATTTCGAGCAGGTTCTTGGCAAGCCAATTTCGTTGATCAGACCGCATGACATTAGGTTGGTCAGGAACAGCATTCTCGACAGAGGCAAAAACCAGGACGGTCGGCAAGTTGGGAACGTTCGCCAGGCAAACTTGACACTTGCCGCATTCAAAAGCTGCTTCAGTTGGGCGTGTGAAAACTATGGCCTTACGGGACTTACCGAGGATCCCGCACATCAGATCAAACCGACGCAGAAACCAAGAAAGCGCGTCGAAGATATAAAGGCAGAAGAGCTTGAGTTGGCACGACGTCCCTTGACGCAACTGGAACTTGGCAAACTCATTCAATTTTTCGAAACGTACTACAATCCGCAGGTCCGCGTTCTTTGCATGTTTCAGTTGACCACTGGTCAGCGCATCGAGACCGTCGTCTCAATTCCAAATTTTCAGATTATCGACGCTCTTGATGATGATCCTTTTGAGAAGGTCTGGCGTTTGGGTCCTGACAAATCTGAAAAGTACCGTTTTCTTCCCCTCCCCGACTTTGCTGCCAGTGCGGCAAATGTAGCGCTGAGAAGCGCGCGTCCCGACAATCGTTGGCTTTTTCCACAGCAGAGGCGCCGGCTCAAAGGAGACCAATTGGACGGGCACATGTCGAAACGCAACGCGTCAAGTCTGTTCGAAGCCGCTCGATCTGAAGGCGCGAAGTTATCAGGTCTGCCCTGGGTAAACACCCACGACGTGCGTCGAACCTTCATTTCCTACCTCCAAACGAACTGGCGCACATTCGGGTTCGAGACCAGGCTTTCAACCGACCTGGTCACCCATGCCAATGAAGGCGCAGGAACAGTTTCGCAGACAATCTACAACAAGGATCCGAATTTCGCAGAAAAGTGGAAAGTCCTGTCCGCCTGGGACGAATACTTGGCATACGGGTATCAGTATGCTTGCGAAGGTTACTCCGAACAACAAACGAGAGAAGCGTGGAAAGAGTATTTGGTGGAGCGAAACGACACACCTTAGTTCCGCGCTTAAGGACGGGGAAGAACACTTCAATCGTGTTGGTGTGCACATCCTCGGTGAAACGGCATTTCCCGGCCGCAACGTGAGTGAGGCCACCTCAGCGAAAACTCTCATAACAAAGAATAGACTTCATTCTGCGCCCAAAGTGTGTCAACTTAGATTGACACTTAAAACAGGCGAGAACCATGTCCAAACCGTTTCCTTTTTCGGCAATCGTCGCTCAAGAGGACATGAAGAAGGCACTGCTGATGGCAGCGGTTGAGCCCCTTCTTGGCGGCGTCCTCATTTTTGGCGACCGGGGCACAGGTAAATCGACTGCGGTCCGCGCCCTGGCGGAGTTGCTTCCCAAAATCGAGACTCGCACCGGATGCAGGTTTAATTGCGAGCCCGGTCGCCCACAGGACGCCTGCCCTGTTTGTAGTGCGCCAAACGGCGCAAAAGCGCCGAAAGTGATCAAAAGCCGAACTCCCATGATCGACTTACCGCTTGGGGCAACAGAGGACAGGATCTGCGGTGCGCTTGATCTGGAAAAAGCACTCGTAGCCGGCAAGAAAGACTTCGAGCCCGGACTTCTCGCAAGTGCTAACAGGGGCTTTCTCTATATTGATGAAGTCAACCTGCTGGAAGATCACCTTGTTGATCTGTTGCTCGACGCGGCCGCCTCAGGTGTCAACGTTGTTGAACGCGAAGGCCTCAGCATCCGTCACGCCGCGCGCTTTGCGCTCGTGGGCAGTGGCAACCCGGAAGAAGGCGATCTGCGCCCGCAATTATTGGACAGATTCGGTCTGGCCGTGGATGTTCGCACGATCGACGATCTGAAACAGCGGATCGAGGTGATCCGGCGCCGGGATGCCTTCGAGGCCGACCCGGAAACCTTTTGCAAGACCTGGTCGCGCAAGGATGCCGCCATCCGCAATCGGGTCGTAAAGGCACGAAAAATCCTGCGCGACGTAGACATTCCCGACGATGTCCTGACCCGCATGTCGCAATTGTGCATGGGGCTTGGCATAGACGGTATGCGCGGTGAATTGACCCTGATGCGCGCTTGCAGAGCCTCTGCCGCTCTTGACGAACGTTTAGAAGTCACCTGGAGCGACGTGTCCGAGATTTCTCCGCTCGTGCTTTGTCATCGCCTTCGCCGCGACCCACTTGACGATGCCGGCAGTGCACCGCGCGTGGAGCGCGCGATCGCTGCAGTCAGCGTGGGCGCCGGCCATGGCTGAACCGGGCGCAAGACGCGGCTTTGGACCAGTTCCGGACCCCGATCGGTCCGGCGCCTGGGACGACGCTCTACTTGCGGCGAGACTTCTCAAAACCGGCGGCAGTCAACTGGGCGGCCTGTGGCTGAAAGCGCGTGCCGGTGGCGTCCGTGATGCCTATGTTGCACACCTGAAGGAAATTTTCGGCTCAAGAACGCACTGGATCAGGGTTCCCAATTCCGTCGGTCATTCCGCACTCCAGGGCAGCATCGACATCCCGGCAACTGCCAAGACTGGGCGGGTTGTCACAATGCCGGGCCTGCTGGCACGCGCAGACCAAGGCATTTTGCTCCTGCCGATGGCGGAAAGACTGGACGCTGCAATTGCAGCCATCATCGGCGACGCAATCGATACGAAAGTGTGCCGCTCGCCCCTGCAGTCGAAAGATCAGGGCGTCACGCAAGTGAGAACACGCTTTCAGGTGATTGCCCTTGATGAATCTGCGTCACTTGAAGAACACCTGCCACATGCGCTCTCAGACCGGCTCGGCTTGATCTCGGATCTGAGTGCTGTCTCATGGAGTGAAGTGTCCGAGACAAGCCCAAGCGCGCGGGAAGATCCGTCGCTGGCCTGGCAAGACGTTGAAATCTCAGCCGCGATCATAGAGCTGCTAGCGCAGATCGCCAGTGCCGCCGACTGCAGCTCTTTACGTCGACTACGCTACCTCACCATGGTCGCTCGTATGTTGGCGGCTCTGGAAAGCCGAGGCAGCGTTGGTGAAACCGACGCGCTTAGAGCCTTGCGCTTGTGTCTGGGTGTAAAGCTGCAAGCACAACAGATGCAGGAAGAAGATCTGGTTCCCGAAGACTGCACGCAACCATCTCCCAATGAGTGCCAAGCCCAACCGCTCGAGCCCGAGCTGAAAGAAAAGGACCGGACCAACTCCCTGCAGGACCTGACCGAGTTGACCGAGTTGCTCTCTGCAGTTGAGGCCGGAACCATCGCCGGAGTGCCGGAACTTGCAGGCAAAAATCCAGCACGGTCCAACGCTTCCCGGACAGGGAAATCCGGGACAGCGAAGAAGAACGCCCGTCGCGGCCGGCCGGTTGCCGTTTCCCGCACAGCACCCTTCCCGGACGCGCGGCCGAACGTTCTTGCGACGCTGCGCGCTGCCGCTCCCTGGCAAGTGATCCGCAGTCAGAACCGGGCCATGTTGCTCGCGCGTCTATCCGATCGGGACAAAAGGCGTGTGAAACAGCCTCGCGCGCTGATCACACGGGATGACTATCGCTTCCAGCGTTTGCGCCATGAAACGCCTTCAACCGCCATTTTCATGGTGGATGCATCAGGATCAACGGCGCTGGAACGCCTCGGGGAGACCAAAGGAGCAATCGAGCAGTTGCTATCCAGGTGCTACGTGCGCCGCGATGAGGTCGCTATGATTGCGTTCCGCGGAAAAGGTGCTGAAACGGTCCTGCCGCCGACGCGCTCGCTCGTCATGGCAAAACGCAAACTAGCGGGTCTCCCGGGCGGAGGCCCGACACCCCTGGTCTCCGGACTCGAAAAGGGACTGGAACTTGCCTTGTCCGTTCGTCGTCAGGGCAGCACGCCGGTCATGGTGCTGCTGACCGACGGTCGCGGTAATATTGCGCGAAACGGCAAACCGGACAGAACCCGCGCACAAGAGGAACTCGGGCTTGTTGCCGGTCGGTACCGGAGCCTCGAAATGCGCTCGATCTGCATCGACATTGCCCGTCGTCCGCGGGAATCCGTAGCCTCGCTGGCACAAACCATGGGCGCAGATCTGCATTTCCTGCGACATGCGGACGCCGGATCGATGTCGGATGTTGTCAACGCATCCCTTGAAGAGGCAAGAGGATGAATAAGGATCGCGACTGGCTGGACTGGGAAATAGACGGAGCGGATTGGCCGTTTCGGAATGCCAGCCGGTTTGTCGAGGTTGCCGGCTATCGCTGGCATGTTCAGGAATTTGGACCAGGTACTGCCCCCTGTGTCCTGTTGATCCACGGGACTGGCTCAGCCTCGTTCTCATGGCGAAATATGGTGCCGCTTCTGGAGAACCGCTTCAGGCTGCTCGTGCCTGACCTCCCTTGCCACGGCTTCACGCGCCCGACCGCGTCACCCGACCTCTCCCTTGAAGGCATGACAACCTCGATCCGGTCTCTCCTGAACACGCTGGCAGTCCAGCCGGAGACCATCATCGGCCACTCGGCCGGGGCGGTCATTGGTGTCTCGCTGGCTTCCGCCGCTCTCAGATCCGTGGACCCCGTCCGACACTCGCATCGCGTCCTCGGCATAAACGGTGCCCTCAAGCCGATCCGCGGAAATCGCGTCCTGTCACCGATGGCAAAAGCGCTTTTCGCAAATCCGTTGTCGGCCTCCATGTTTTCCCTTTTGGCAAAATCAACGCCACTTGGACACAATCTTTTGACGGCAACCGGGTCTCCGATCGATGCCCGCGGAGAAGCGATCTACCGCCGGCTTCTGGGGTCGACCGGACACGTGCGCGGCGCTCTCGGCATGATGGCCTCCTGGGACTTGTCCCATCTCAACGCCATGCTCAGACGCCTTCCCACACCGCTGGATCTGTTCACGGCAGAAGACGACCCGATGGTTCCGGCTTCAAGCTCAAAGAAAGCTGCAAGCCTTGTGCGGGACGGCAGCCTCACCCTGACACCGACAGGCGGGCACCTGGTGCATGAGTGCCATGCGGAGATCGTTGTCGACTGGATCGAAACCATCGTTTCGAACGGCCACTCAAATGGCGCGGACGCGGCATGAGGCGAACGAGCACCATATTCGGCGTACCGCTGAAAAGGGCAAGGTCTGCCACGTGCAGCCAGAGCTGGAGACAGACGTTGTGTCACACGGCAAATCCGTAACCGTATTACTCACGCTTGGACGTCTGCCGAAAGCGCTCGAACTCGCGCGTGCGCTCGCCGCAGCCGGGTGCCGGGTCCTGGTCGCCGACCCATTCGCCTTTCATCTGTGCCGGGCATCAAACGCGGTCGCGAAATCGTTCAAAACACCTTCGCCGCACAGCTGTCAGGAGCAATATCTGTCCTGCCTTCTCGACATCGTGGCACGCGAAGACGTCGATCTGATTCTTCCCGTTTCCGAAGAGGCACTCCATGTCAGCCTCCTGAAAGACAGGCTGCCGGATCGAACACGTCTGTTCGCGCTTCCGAACGAAGATCTTCAGACCCTGCACGACAAATATAGCTTTATCCAAATTGCTGAAAAAGCAGGCTTGAGAGCCCCGGAAACGCACCTTGCCTCCGACGCGCAGGCATCGCGCCTTGCAGCCTCCTGCGACACCGTTCTGAAACCGAGGCTCGGCTGCTCCGGCCAGGAATTGCGCATGCTATCACCGGACAGCCTCCCGAAGGAAGCGCTTGGGAATTCGGAAACGATCATACAAAAGCGCATGTTCGGACGCGAGGTCAGCACGTTGAGCCTGTGCCGCGATGGCAAAGTGCTCGCACACGTCACCTATGAAGGTCTTGTTTTTACCGGGACAGTCGCAGTCTGCTTTCAACGCGTCGACGATTTGCCTCTGGTGCAGCAGTGGGTCGCCGATTTCGCAAGGACCGGCAGCTATTCCTACTTCCTCGCTTTCGACTTCATCGTGGATGGTGACGGAACGCCATGGCCGCTGGAATGCAACCCGCGCCTGACCAGCGGCATTCACTTTCTTTCCCCCAAGGACATTGCAGGCGCGATCACGAATTTCGAAGGGGCAACGAACGTCGGAACAAAACCGCGCGAGCGCTTTCAGGAATCGCACACAACGCTTTTGCAGGTCTATGGCAACTTTTTCCGGCCGCAAAAGGCGCTTCGCCATCTTCGCGCAATGCTGAGCGCAAGAGACGTCCTCTGGTCCTTTGCCGATCCCGCGCCGTTTCCGCTCATGACGCCTTATTCTTGGCCTGTTCTGAAGCAGGTGATTTTTCGCGGGCGATCCTTCGGCGAAGCTGCCACACGCGACATTGCCTGGCCGCCGCAAAGGACTGTCCAGCGCGACGCTTCAACACCGGTCGTCAAGTCCGTTAGTGCCCATGGTTCCTGCTCCTGACCCGCACCTGGATCTCCTCGGACGGCCGCGTCGTCAGGCGCGCCGCCGGCTTCACGTCTCCAGCTCCCACGGGAAAGAAGTCGAAGGCGCGCGTCAGCCGCCCCAGGATCAATGCGCTTTCGATCGCAGCAAAGCCTGCGCCGACGCAGGTGTGAGGCCCGGACCCGAAAGGAACGTAGGTCCCGGGCAAAACCTCCTTCTCCCGCTCCGGCATGAAACGCTCGGGATCAAAGCGATCAGGATCTTTCCAGTAGCGCGTGTGCCGATGAAGAGTCCACGGCGAAATCATCAGGAGCGCACCTTTGCGCACTTTGTAGGTGCCGATCCGTGTTGCCTTGAGAGCAACGCGCGGCATGAATGTGATCGGCGGGTAAAGCCGCAGTGTTTCCCGGAAAATGGCCCTGGTGTAGCTAAGCGCGCGCGTCGCCTCAAAGGTGATCTCCTGGCCCTCGGTGACGGCGTCGACTTCACTTCGCAGCCGCACAAGCACGTCGGGACACATCGCGAGCATGTAAAAGGCCCACGTGAGCGCACTCGCCGTTGTTTCGTGCCCGGCGAGGAAAAAAACGCCAAGCTGGTCGATAAGCTCGTCACGCGTGAAAGGATCGCCGGTTTCCGCGTCCCGCGCGGAAATGACCGCGCTGGCGATGTCATCGAAGCGGCCAGCGTCAGGGCCGGTATGCGTATCGATCAGTCCGCCCAGATGATGGCGAATGCGCTTACACGCTGCCAGCACCTCAGAGCTCTGGGGAACCTTGGTCCAGGCCGGATCCATGATCAGTCGCCAGATTTTCACTTGTGCAACGCCGCGTTCAAACACCTCGAAATCGTCAAAGACATCTCTCGAAATCTGACTATCGAGAGATGTCGAGAATACTGTCCTGCAGATGATATCGGCCGTCAGCTCACTCATGATCCGATCGAGCGACAGGACGTCGCCGCGTTCGGCGCTCGATTGCAAGCGTTCGATATAGGCGTCAACGGCTTGCTGCATTGCCTTGAAGGCATGTGTGAGACGCATCTTGGAAAAGGCCGGATCGATCATCGCCCGTTGCCGCCGCCACTTCGCCCCATCCGTGACAAAAATGGAATCGCCGATCAGCGGCTCCAGCGCTCCCACCATGAGGTCGCTCTTGGGAAAGATGCCGTCTGCGTCGTGAAGGATATGCCGCACAAGTTCAGGATCATTGAACAACTTGATCGAACGCCGGGAGTAGCCGAGTTCCCCGGCATCCATCGTAAAGGCAGCGCCGGGCAAAAGACTGAGAAGGTCTCCCTCCCCGTTCCAGACCGTGCGCAAAAGCGCCATGACGGGCGGCAAACGCGATGGTCGCGGAGGAACGTAAATCTCAGCTGCCGACATTTTTTCCTCCGCCCCTCAAGGTGTTGCAGGCCATCACGGGAGATCCGAACCCATGACCGTTTATGACCTCTTCAAAGTGTTCATCGCTCTTCATATTGCGACAGGTGCACCTGGACTGATCGGTTTCTGGGTACCGGTTTTTGCCAAGAAGGGCGGGGAAAGACACCGGTGGTGGGGCCGGCTTTTCGCCGCAGCGATGCTGTTCACCGGCACGGTTGCCATGTTGATGGCAACGCTCACGCTGATCGCCCCGATGGCGACCCACCCGCATCTCGTCCACCACGAGGATTTTTCCGATCCGGTTCTGGTCCGCGGGATATTCGGCTGGATGATGCTTTATCTCGGGCTCCTGACGGTCAATCTTGCCTGGTACGGCTGGCTTTGCGCCGTGAACAAACGGGAGCAGCGCAAAAATCAGACGTTTTTGAACTGGGGACTGCAGGCCGCGCTGTTCATTGCCTCTGCAAACTGTGCGCTGCAGGGCGTTCTGATCGCGCAGCCCATGATGATTGGCATTTCCATGGTCGGCTTCGCGACAGTTGCGACGAATGTATGGTTCCTGCGCAAAACAGATCCGGGCCCGGTCGAATGGCTGCTGGAACATATCAAAGCGATCGTTGGCACCGGGATCTCGGTCTACACGGCCTTCTTTGCATTCGGAGCCGTGCGCCTCATGCCGGAACTCGCGCTGGCACCGGGGCTTTGGGCGATCCCCCTTGCAACCGGTTTGGCACTGATCTTCTACCATCGCCATCAAGTCAGCCGTCGCTTCGTGAACAAGGCCATGCGACCTCGCAGCGGCAGGCCTCTCGACCTGGACGCCGCAGAATAATCTGAAAGGGTCTTCTTTCTGAGACAGAAAAGTGTAAACTAAATTTTACACAAGGGAAGAGCCTGATTGACACGCAATTGTCCAACCAGGCCGGCTCGATGGGGAAAGGAGCGCCAGCGTGAACATTGCCCCGGACATTCCGTCAAAGATCACGGGACCGGACAGGCCAGGAGCGCCCCACGCCGTCGTGATCGGGGCGGGCGTTGGCGGGCTGTCCGCCGCGGCCCTCCTGGGCAAGAAGGGCTACAGGGTAACGGTTTTCGATCCTCTGGACGCGCCGGGTGGGCGTGCCTATGCCTACCGGCAGGACGGGTTCACCTTCGATGCCGGCCCGACGATCATCACCGCACCATGGCTGTTCGAAAAGCTCTGGGCAGATTGCGGCGGCAGACTGGCGGACGATCTGGACATTCGCGCGAACAATCCGTTTTACAAGATCCGCTTCTCGGATGGATCCGTTTTCACCTATTCGGGAGACCAGGCGGCCATGGAAGCGGAGATTGCCCGCTTTGAACCCGATGATGTGGCCGGATACCGCAGCTTCATGGAAGAAAGCCGCCAGATCTACGAGTATGCCTTCCTGGAACTCGCCGACAAGCCGTTTCACAGCCTGCCATTCACGCTGAGCACCTTTGCGCAGCTCGTCAGGCTCGGCGGATACAGATCGGTTTACAGCGTCGTCAAGAAACACTTCAAGAGCGATAAACTGAGATCGGTTTTCTCGTTTCATCCGCTTCTGATTGGCGGAAACCCGTTCACCACAACGTCCTTTTACTGCCTGATCGCACATCTTGAGAGCAAGCACGGTGTTCACTATGCGATGGGCGGAACGAACAAACTCGCCAGTGGAATTGCCGGCCTTGTCGAAAGGAACAACGGCACAATCCGTCTGAAGGAGACCGTCGAAACCATTCTGACAGAAGGCAAAAGGGCGACGGGTGTCCGTCTCGCGTCTGGAGAGACTGTTCCTGCGGATATCGTCGTCTCCAACTGCGATTCCGCGATGACATACGGCAAGCTCCTAAAAGACTACCCGCGCAAACGCTGGACCGATCGCAAGATCAGGCGCGGTGACTTCTCGATGAGCCTGTTTGTCTGGTATTTCGGCACCGACCGCCGATATGACGATGTCGGTCATCACACGATGCTTTTCGGGCCGCGCTACAAGGAGCTGCTGGAAGATATCTTCATCAAGAAACACCTTGCGGAAGATTTCAGCCTCTACCTGCATCGTCCTTCAGCAAACGATCCGTCCGTTGCCCCGGAGGGCTGTGACGCGTTCTATGTCCTCAGTCCGGTTCCCAACCTGGCGAGCGGCACGGATTGGTCAACATTTGCCGAAAACTACCGGAAGAAAATTGCCGCTCAGCTCGAAGCGACCGTTTTACCGGACTTGTCTCAGCATGTGGTGAGTTCCAGAGTTCTGACGCCGGTCGATTTTCGCGAACGGCTCCTGTCCTGGCAGGGGGCTGCATTTTCCTTTGAGCCCAAACTGCTTCAAAGTTCCTGGTTCCGGCCGCACAACAAAAGCGAGGAGCTCCAAAACCTCTATTTGTGCGGTGCCGGGACACATCCTGGAGCGGGACTGCCTGGCGTTGTCTGTTCGGCGCAAATCGTGGCGGACCTCGTCCCCGACCCTGCTGCTTTGGCTCAGTCGGCGCGAACAGCGGGTGAACCACGATGAACAAGGTCAGCCCGCGTGCACTGGACGGTTTCGAGCCGTTCGCTCTTCATGCAAAAACCTCTCTGGATTCGTCCGACCGGCGCTATGGGCTTTCACGACACAGGAGCGACCTGAACGCCTGCACAGCATCCATTCGCAAAGGCTCCAAGTCCTTTCATCTCGCTTCGTTGCTCCTGCCACCAGAGGCCCGGAAAGCAGCCGTTGCGCTCTATGCCTTTTGCCGCCACTCCGATGACCTGATCGACGATCCCCGTTCGGACAGACATGCACTTGAACAGTTGAGGCAAAGGCTTGACCTCATCTATCAGGGCGCTCCGGCAGACTATCCTTGCGACCGTGCGTTTCAGAAAACGGTGACCGATTACGCCATCCCCAAATGTATACCCGCCGCTCTGCTGGATGGATTTGAAATGGATATCACCAATCGGCACTACCAGACACTCGAAGACGTCAAGGAATATGCAACGGGCGTTGCGGCAACCGTCGGCCTGATGATGTCACTGCTCATGCGCACGGGCGAGCCGCAACATCTCGCCCGGGCCGCGGATCTCGGCATCGCCATGCAGCTCACGAACATTGCAAGGGACGTCGGTGAAGATGCGCGAAACGGGCGTATCTATCTGCCGGCGGACTGGCTCGAACAGCATGGGATCAATCCGGAGACCTTTCTTGTCTCACCCCGCTTTTCCCCAGCATTGGGAGAGGTGATAAAGCGATTGCTTAAGACAGCCGGACACCATTACCGGCTTGGCCACGCCGGGATAGCTGCCCTTCCTCCCGAATGTCGGCATGCCATCCGCTCTGCGGCCCTCATTTATGAAGAAATCGGCACGGAGATCGCGGCAAACGGATATGACAGCGTGACACAAAGGGCGCATACAGGCCTGATGCGAAAGGTTTCGCTCCTGGCAGCAGCACGACGGCCTGCAACAGACCGGAGCGCAAGCGCAAAGCAAGCCAGGCAAACGCCTGCCGACCCGGCAGCTGCGGAGCTCGTAAACGCAGCGGCCCGGTCCTTTTCCATCGCCAAGGCGAGGAGATCCTATCAGTCGCATGGGCTGCCCGACGCCTCTGCGTCCGAACGGTTGTTATGCGTTCTGATCAGGCTGCAAAACGAAAGCCGGCAGGATCTGCGCTTCCACAAACTGGCGGCCCGGCAAAGGGCGGCAAGACTGACGTGAAGCGCGACTCTACCGGTCGCTAGCAGATTTACGCCCTGGAATTTCGCGGCATCCTGAAGGGCAGCATCATCCTGACGAACGGGTTGGCAAGGCGCCCGCAATCGAGCGTCTCATGCACCATCTGGAGCCGCTCTCCCTCCAGCGTCGTCTCAACAAGCGACCGCGTGTAAAACGGTGTGTCCTCCAACCGCCTCGACCTGTCGGGTTTGGCCGTTTCATCGCAGTGGATGTTGCCGCGTATGCCCCACGCCCCGCGCGGCAAGGATTTTCGGATCGGCAAATCGATCGGCTCGGCATCACGTCCGGCGGAAAAGGCAAGACCGAGAGTGCGGTCTTCGCCACTGCGCATCTTGGCGTCGTAAAGAATGAATGTCTTCTCGCCCTGTGCGCGTCCGCGCGCCCAGTCCCAGGCCCTGAAATCGCTCTCGAGCGGACGCGATCCGAAGTTGAGGTCATGGTACGCCTCCCCTTCCCAACCGCCTTCAGGAAGAAGGTCACACTCAAACTTGATCCGCGCCTGCGGAACCAGTGGCCACCACACGTGACGGCCATCCGCATCCAGGTCGAACGGTTTCAGATAAAGAAACTCCGGCTCCAGACGAATGCGGCCCCTGAACTGCCGGGGCAAGAAGCGATGTCCGGGCCAGGGAAGCGCCACTTCTTCGAAATCCAACTCCAGTCCGCCACTGGACCAGCCCAGGCCGCTGTTGCCTATCCGGAGGCTCTTGGAGTTGCGGACCAGGCTGCTTGATCCGCGCTCGGTCATTGCCCAGATGTTTCCGGAGGGTCGATAGACTGCCACGTTGAAAGCCACGTGGTTTTCCGGCCTCTTGCGGCCGGACAGGTGATAGTAGGGAGAAAACACGGACCCTATGAAGGCAATCACCGTGAGGGCGTACGTGCCGCAGTCGCTGGTCGCGTCGAGATACCACCACTGATAGCCGCCCGGGGGAACCGGCTGGTCATAGCGGCATCCGTTAACGCTTGTTCGGCTGCCAGTTTCCCCGATAGCGCCGCCATCGGAATCCCCGGCCCCGGATGCACGCTGCCCCCGGCCAGATAGAGGCCCGACAGGTTTCCCGTCGCCCCCAACCGGCTGAATGAAGCCATCCAGCCGTGCGAGGCCTGACCGTAAAGTGCTCCCCCTGTCGCCGGAAAGAGCTTGTTGAAACCGTCCGGCGCCGTCAGATCCTGGGCTTGCCGGTCTCTGTGAAGTGTCAATCCGTTCCTCGCCAGACGGCGGTCGATCGCTGTGAGGCATTGCTCCAACTCGCTTGTCGAATAGCTGTGAGTGTCGCCGTCGGCCGGCAAGTTCATCAGGCAGTAAATACGTTCGCGGCCCGTTGCCGCTCCGGGAGAACGCGGGCCACCGGAGCTGTTCCGGTCTTGTGCGCAAACGTAGACCGTGGGATCCGCCGGGGCAGCGCGATCCCGAAAGACGGCTTGAAATTCGGCGTCGTAATCATCTGAAAAAAAGACTGTGTGATGTGTCAGCGGCACACCCTTTGTTGCCGCCAGGCCGCACGAAACCAGGGCCGACTGGGAGCGTTTCGCGGCAGGCACTCGCTTGTAGCCCTTTCCCCGCGCCGGTGTCAGGAGGTCCTGGAGCGCACTGACATCGCCGTTGAAAATAACGCGATCTGCCTCAATCACCTCGCCGGATGACAGGCGGACAGCCGTGACCTTGCGGTCAGACCGATCTGTCTCAATCTGATCGGCGCGGGCACCAAAACGAAACACCACACCGTAGGATTCCGCGAGCGCCTGAAACCGGGTCGCAATCGCATGCATGCCGTCTTTCGGTATCCAGACGCCGGCCTGTTCGACATGTGCGACAAGCATGAGCGTTGCAGGCGCGGCAAAAGGAGATGAGCCGCAATAGGTTGCATAGCGCCCGAAGAGCTGTCTCAGACGCGGGTCCGTGAAGTAACCGCCCAGTGCCGTCCACAGTGTCGAGAACGGGCGCAGCGCCAGCATATCCGCAAACCTGTTAAATCCGATCCGCCGGGACAATGTCACCGGACTGGGTCTGGACGCGCTGATAAACGTGTCCTTCAGAGTCTCGAAAATACGTTTGCTGTCCGCAGCAAACTCCCGATAGCCCGCTGCATCTTGCCGTCCTGAAAACGCTCCGATCGCACCAGCGCTTTTCTCCACATCGGCATAAAGGTCGAGTGCGGCAGCACCCGCCCAATAATGCCTGGCAAGTAGATCTGCCCGATCGAGTTTGACTTCGTCCTCCAAACTGGTGTTCAAGCCGGACAGCAAGTCATCAAAGACCCATTTCATTGTCAGAACCGTCGGTCCTGCATCGAAGGCCGCCTTCCCACCTGCCTGGACCTGACGCATTTTGCCGCCCGGCGCGGCTCCGGCCTCGAGCACGATCACGGAGACATCCGAATTCGCCAGGCGCAACGCGGCCGCAAGGCCGCCCATTCCCGCTCCGATAATCACGACCCTGGTTTCCGGCATCTTGCCCACAACGCGGTCCTTGAAGTTGACATTTCAATGCAATGTGTCAATCTTAATTGACAGTATAACGTCAAACAAAATTGACATCCATACTAAATTGAGGAGTGGCTCCATGGACCTGTCGGATCGCATCGAAACCGGGATGCAAACAGCCATACGCTACGCCACCGCGAACGGGTGCCCTCAAAAACTCTCAGATGCTTTCCGATATGCCGTTTTCCCTGGCGGTGCCCGCATTCGCCCCAGACTGTCTATCGCTGTTGCACTCGCCTGCGGTGACCGCGACCCGAAAGTGGCTACTGCTGCTGCGACGGCTATCGAACTTTTGCATTGCGCCTCCCTGGTCCACGACGATCTGCCCTGCTTCGACAATGCGGAAACGCGGCGCGGGAAACCGTCAGTCCATGTTGAATTTGGCGAAGAGATCGCCGTGCTGGTCGGCGATGGCCTTATCGTGAGCGCCTTTGAAACGGTCGCGCGGGAAACCCAGCACGCCCCGGAACTGACCGCTCCGCTTATCTCGACCATCGCGAATGCGGTCGGTTCACCCTATGGACTGGTTGCCGGGCAGGCCTGGGAGAGTGAACCTGAAATCAACATAACGGCCTATCACCGCGCCAAAACGGCGTCGCTTTTCACTGGTGCCGTTTCTACCGGTGCTCTTTCGTCAAAAGGAAATCCGCTTGAGTGGTACGCTTTGGCCGATGCCCTCGGAGCTGCCTACCAGGCGGCCGACGACCTTTACGATGCCATGGACGACAATGGCAGCATGGGCAAACCGACCGGACAGGATCAGGCGAACGGGAAACCGAACCTGGTCGCGGAATTTGGCGTGGAAGGTGCGTTGAAGCAACTACACCACCTCGTACTCCAGGCGGCGGACAGCGTTCCTGATTGCCGCGGATCGGAAATGCTCAAGGCGATGATCCACAAGGAAGCCAAGAGGCTGATGCCGAAGAAGCTTGCGGCAAGTGCGGCTTGAGGCCGCCAAACGGAGCACAAAGTGGCAACGAGCAGAAACGACGAAGGCACCGCCCCAGAATTGAGCCTGCCATCCACCGCCCCCTTTTATCAGGAGGCGGAACAGCGTTTGCCGCAGCGCGCTGTTCGCTTCCGGAACTGGCGCAATCGTAAAATCGCTTCGGCGCGTTTTCGGAACTTGATCATGCGCATTCCAGGGCTGCGTTCCATTGCCAACAGAAAAGCTGTTACCCTGTTTCGTCTGACGGCAGGCTTCGTCTTCAGCCAGGTTTTGACGACCTGTGTGAGGCTGGGTGTCTTCGAACAGCTTGAGAAAGGTCCCGGGTCAGCGGAGCAGCTGGCACGCGCAAGCGGGATCTCCGCCGAAAAAATGCAGCTTCTCCTTGAACAGGCCGAGCGGCTGGACCTTGTGACACAGATTGAACCGGGATCATGGATGCTCGACGATGCCGGTGCGGTTGTGGCTGGCGATCAGGGTATCAAACAGATGGTCCTGCACCACGAGATGTTGTACCGGGACCTAACCTCGCCCGAAGATCTTCTGAAACACCCGGAAAAAGAGACGCAAATGAAGTCGTTCTGGGCGTATGCACGTGGCAGGCAAACGCTTGAACTGAACGAAAACACGGCACAAAGATATTCTTCATTGATGCACAGCAGCCAGAGCATGCTCGCTGACTGCATCCTGGACGCGCACGATTTCGGCCGATACGGATCAATCCTCGATGTCGGAGGCGGAGATGGCAGCTTCCTGACCGCTTGTGCCGGTCGGCATCCGGACCTTCGTTTGCATCTTTTCGATCTGCCGGTCGTCACAGGGCTGGCACGCGAAAACCTGAAAGCAAATGGACTTGGAAACAGAGCAAACGTACATGGCGGAGACTTCGTAAACAGTCCAATTCCGGACATGGCCGACTGCGTCAGCCTCGTTCGAATCCTGTGCGACCATGATGATGATCGTGCCAGGCAGATCCTCAAGAACCTGCATGCGTCTCTCCGGCCCGGCACGAAACTGATGATCGCAGAGGCCATGTCCGGCCCATCGGAAGGCGCCCGGCTCGCGGCCGTCTATTTCAGCTTTTACTTTCTTGCCATGGGGTCCGGGCGTTGCAGGAGCGACGCGGAAATCAAGGCCATGCTTATTGAATGCGGCTTCAACAAGCCCCGTACCATCAAGACCAACAATCCCCTGCTGGCAACACTGGTGTTCGCTGAACGCTGATTTTCACGGCCATTGTTGCAAAATGTGTAAAAATTAATTGACACTTTTGAGCGTCAATTTAAAATGACAGTTGTATCTGCTGGATCCGATGTGCGGGAGGCACAAAGATGGACACCACGGCAATTGTCTTTGAAGAGCCAGGCACGCTGAGCGTGAAGCAATTGGCGCTGACACCGCCGGACGCGTGCGATGTGGTTGTCGAAACTCTTTTCAGCGGAATTTCAACCGGCACTGAGAAAATGCTTTTCGAAGGCTCCATGCCGCAGTTCCCGGGTATGGGCTACCCGCTCGTGCCCGGATACGAATCAATTGCCACTATCGTGGAAGCTGGGTCGGGGTCAGGTCGGCGGCCTGGCGAGACCGTGTTCGTACCTGGAGCGAATTGCTACACCCATGCTGCCGGCCTATTCGGAGCCTCCGCGGATCGACTTGTTGTGCCGGGCAGCCGAACCATACCGGTGCATGAGGACATTGCGGAGGATGCCGTTCTGCTCGCCTTGGCCGCGACGGCGCACCGCGCCCTGAGCCGGGCGCAAGAGCCGGTCGATGTGATTATTGGCCACGGTGTCCTTGGACGGTTGATTGCACGGATCGCCATTGCGCAAGGCCAAAAGCCACCGCGTGTGCTGGAGGCGAACCCCGAACGGCGCAAGGGCGCTGAAGGGTATGACGTTCTCGACCCCCACAGCGACGCATCGAATGTTTCAAGCTACTGCACCATCGATGCAAGCGGTGACCCCACCGCCATCGACAGCGCGATCGCAGGGTTGCACCGAAATGGCGTCCTGGTTCTTGCCGGCTTTTATGGAGACACGGTGCGCTTCGCCTTCCCGCCTGCCTTCATGCGCGAGGTAACCCTCTCGCTCTCCGCCGAGTTCACGCCCGAAGACACGCATGCCGTTCTCGGTCTTGTCGCGGACGGACGCCTTTCACTGAACGGCCTCATCACACATCACGCACATCCGAAGGAAGCTTCGCAGGCATATCGAACCGCCTTTGACGATCCTTCCTGTCTGAAAATGGTCATCGACTGGAGGAACCCCTCATGATCCTCGAAAACCAGCCCGGTCAGCGCTATCGGATGCAGGACTTTCTGCGTGAGGAGGCGGCGGTTGAACCGGATGCTCCGGCGACTGGACCGGTTACCAAGGAAACGCAGATCATAGCGATCTACGGCAAGGGCGGCATCGGCAAGAGCTTCACCCTGGCGAACCTGTCTTACATGCTCGCCCAACTTGGCAAAAAGGTTCTGTTGATCGGTTGCGACCCCAAAAGCGACACCACCTCGCTCCTGTTCGGAGGGCGGGCCTGCCCAACCATCATCCAGACTGCCTCAACCCGCAAGGAAGCCGGAGCGGAGGTGGCGATTTCAGACGTCTGTTTCAAACGCGACGGCGTGTTCGCGATGGAACTCGGCGGCCCTGAAGTCGGGCGTGGCTGTGGTGGACGCGGCATCATTCACGGGTTCGAAACCCTCGAGAAGCTCGGCTTTCATGACTGGGATTTCGACTATGTCCTGCTGGACTTCCTCGGTGACGTTGTCTGTGGCGGTTTCGGACTGCCGATCGCCAGAGACATGTGCCAGAAAGTCGTCGTTGTCGGGTCCAACGACCTTCAGTCGCTCTATGTCGCCAACAATGTCTGCTCGGCCGTGCAGTATTTCCGCAAGCTTGGCGGCAATGTCGGTGTAGCGGGGCTTGTCGTCAACAAAGATGACGGTACGGGCGAAGCCCATGCCTTTGCGGACGCCGTTGGCATTCCCGTTCTGGCTTCGATTCCGCAGGACGAGGACATTCGCCGGAAAAGCGCGAATTACCAGATCATCGGCATGCCGGGCGGAACCTGGGGACCACTTTTTGAGTCGCTGTCCATCAACCTGGCGGAAGCACCGCCGGTGCTGCCCGGCCCACTGGATCAGGACGGCCTGCTGAACCTGTTCGATTCCAGCCAGACCGGCGCTGATTATCAACTTGAGCCCGCGACATCTGAAGACATGTGCGCAGCCGGCGCGGCCGACAAGCCATCTCTCGAGGTGGTTTACGACACGATCTAAAGACCGGACAGGACCATGAAAACGCACCCGAAGGAAAGCGAACCGGAGTATGCTGGAGGCACTGATGCCACCGGCAGCGACGAGATCGCACGCCCGGATGCCTCCGCTGATCACAAGGCGGAAAGTGCCGGTTGCCACAGCAAGGCTGAGTTTTCGAAAGCAACCGCGCGATCCCTCGGAAACGGGGACCTCATGGATCGCCTGGAGGCGGATTATCCCAAGGGTCCGCATGATCAGCCGCAGTCCATGTGTCCGGCCTTTGGATCGCTGCGGGTCGGTCTGCGCATGCGCCGGGTGGGAACCATCCTGTCCGGCTCGGCCTGTTGCGTCTACGGCCTGACCTTCACATCCCACTTCTACGGAGCCAAACGGTCCGTCGGCTATGTGCCTTTCGATTCCGAAACGCTTGTCACCGGCAAGCTTTTCGAAGACATCGTCGAATCGGTGCATGCAATGGCGGATCCGAAGAAATTCGACGCTGTCGTGGTTACAAATCTCTGCGTACCGACAGCTTCCGGCGTTCCGTTGCAAATGTTGCCGCGCCAGATCGATGGGGTGCGCATTGTCGGTATCGACGTGCCAGGGTTCGGAGTGCCGACGCACGCAGAGGCCAAGGACGTCCTGTCCGCTGCCATGCTCGCATATGCGCGGCAGGAAGCTTCCGAAGGTCCTGTCCTGCCACCGCGTGACGGATTGAAAGACAAACCGACCGTAACACTTGTTGGCGAAGTTTTTCCGGCCGATCCCGTTGTCATTGGCGGCATGCTCGAGCCCATGGGACTCGCCGCCGGGCCAACTGTTCCTGTTCGCGAGTGGCGCGAACTCTATTCGGCGCTCGACTGTGCGGTGGTCGCCGGCATTCATCCGTTCTACACCGCAAGTTTCCGCGAATTCAAAGCCGCGGGCCGCGACATCGTCGGCTCTGCCCCGATCGGCCTCGATGGCACCGATGCCTGGCTTTCGGCGATCGGTGAAACATGCGGCATTGCGGCAGACAAGACCAACGCCAGCCGCAACGCGATGCACGGCGCAATCTCTGCCGCCCTTGGTGCCAACCGTATCGACGGACGTATCACGCTGTCGGGCTACGAAGGGTCTGAACTGCTTGTCGGCCGCCTGCTCGTCGAACTCGGCGCCGATCTGCGTTATGTGGGAACCGCTTGTCCCAGAACACCTTACAGCGAGGAAGATGCCCAATGGCTGGAAGCGCGCGGGGTCGAGGTCAGGTTCCGGGCGTCGCTTGAACAGGATCTGGATGCTTTCGAGGCGTTCGAGCCCGACTTGGCAATCGGCACAACGCCGGTCGTCCAAAAGGCGAAGGAATGCGCAACACCCGCTCTGTACTTCACAAACCTCATCTCGGCCCGGCCCTTGATGGGACCGGCCGGCACCGCCTCACTGCCCGGAGTAATCTCCACCGCAATCGCCAACAAGGACCGGTTCCTGAAGATGCAAGACTTCTTTGAAGGGGTTGGCCAAGGGGACACATCCGGGATCTGGCAGGGGGTACCGGAAGACAAAAGCGGCTATCGCCAGAAATATGCCGCACGCCTCAAAAAATCACAGAACGCGGTCGATAACGGGGAGAGCGTCGGATGCTGATCCTCGACCATGACAGGGCTGGCGGCTACTGGGGTTGCGTATACGCCTTCACAGCAATCAAAGGACTTCAGGTCATCATTGACGGCCCTGTGGGTTGCGAAAACCTGCCCGTCACCTCGGTCCTGCACTACACCGATGCACTGCCACCGCACGAGTTGCCGATCGTGGTCAGCGGCTTGTCCGAGGATGAACTCGGTCAGCATGGAACCGAAAGCGCGATCAAGCGCGCACGCCAGGTGCTCGATCCGGATCTTCCAGCTGTCGTCGTGACCGGGTCCATTGCGGAAATGATCGGCGGCGGTGTCACGCCCGAAGGCTCAAACATCAAGCGGTTCCTGCCGCGTACAATCGATGAAGATCAGTGGCAAAGCGCAGATCGCGCCTTGAAATGGCTCTGGACGGAATTCGGACCCAAACGTGTTCCCAAACCGCGCAAACGCAAGGAAGGTGCAAAACCAAGGGTCAACATCATCGGTCCGATCTATGGCACCTACAACATGCCTTCCGACCTGCACGAAATTCGGCGGCTGGTTGAAGGGATCGGTGCGGAAATCAACATGGTATTCCCGCTCGGAAGCCACGTTGAAGACCTCCGGAAGCTTGGCGACGCCGACGCAAACATCTGTCTCTACCGTGAATTCGGCCGACAGCTTTGCGAGACGATGGAGCGGCCCTATCTGCAGGCTCCTATCGGCATTCATTCCACAACCGCCTTCCTGGAAACACTTGGTGAGATTCTCGATCTCGACCCGCAGCCCTTCATCGAAAAAGAAAAGCATACAACGCTGAAGCCCTTGTGGGACTTGTGGCGCTCCGTCACCCAGGATTTCTTCGCCACGGCGAATTTCGCAATCGTCGCGAATGAAACCTACGTTCGCGGCGTCCAGAATTTCCTCGAAGGAGAGATGGGGCTTCCCTGCACATTCGCGGTCGCCCGCAAGGCCGGCACCAAGACAGACAATCCTGACGTCGCCGAGCGAACCGCAAGCAATCCCCCCATGATCATGTTCGGCTCCTTCAACGAACGCATGTACATGGCAGAAGCGGGCGCGCGCGGGAAATTCATCCAGCTTTCCTATCCGGGCGCGATTGTCCGCCGGCACACCGGGACGCCGGTCATGGGCTACTCGGGCGCCTGCTGGCTGATCCAGGAAATCTGCAACGCCTTGTTCGACGTGCTTTTTGAAATCCTCCCGCGCGCCGGTGAACTCGATGCGATCGAGGCGACTTCCGCGCGCCAGAAGACAGAGTACCAGTGGCATCCGGATGCCCTCGCCGCCCTCGACGCACGGATCAACCGGGAACCGGTCCTTGCGCGCATTTCAGCCGCTAAGCGGCTTCGCGAGGCTGCCGAACTGGAAGCGTGGGCCGACAATTCAACCGAAGTCACATTCGCGCATGTCGCAAGGATCGCAAAGACGGCCGGAGCTCCGGCATGACAGACGAAACTTCAGATCCGGTTCAAAAGACCAAGGAGAAATAGCATGGTTTCGACAACACACCAGGACCAGGTTGTCCGCAGCCGATATCAGGAGCGAGAGGCCGACCGCCTCATGATGAAGCGTCTGTTTTTCCTTGTTTTTCCCATTTGCTTCATCGCAATCGCGCTGGTCCGCATCAGCACCGTATTCAGCGCGCGGGACGGCCGTGCGGAAGGCTCCGTTTTCGAAGAAGCCAAAGCATCCGCCTATGCAGCCTTGGGTTACGCCTTTCACGCGTAGCCCCCCATTTTGCCGACGCTTTCGGCGTTGGCAAAAGCCCAGAGGACCGGTCTACCGACTTCACTGGACCCCTGCCGCGAGGGTTGTGCGCGGTAACCGCCGAAAGGCAAGCATCGGAGGTCATTTCAATGGCTTCAGACAAAGAATCCCTAACGGGGATTTCTCACGAGGAGGCGCAGGAGTTTCATCGATACTTCGTCAAAAGCGCGATCTTGATGTCGCTCTTTCCCTTCCTAGCCCACATTTCGATGTGGCTCTACCAACCGTGGCTCTAGGGTCCACACCAGATAAGGATGTGAAGACATGTGGAGAGTTTGGCTCCTCTTCGATCCGCGTCGAGTGCTCGTTGGCCTCGCGGTGTTTCTTTTCACCTTGGCAGTGCTGATTCACTTCATCCTGCTGAGTTCGGAAAAGTACAACTGGCTGGACAACGCCGCTCTTTGGGGACCGGGATCGCAAATCGAATTGCTTCAACCGGACCAGAACACCGCCCTGGTCTGAACGGCCAGGACTGTTCAACATCATCGGTGGCGGAGGGTCCCGCAGTTCCTCGCTCACGCGGCGTTCAGCGTCTTCCGCCACCAAGCCTTGCTTCAAGAGATTAGCTGCGCTGATGCACCGCTACGCAGCGGCTAAGGAGGACTTCATGGCTTTGCTCAGCTTTGAAAGAAAGTACCGCGTTCGCGGCGGGACGCTGCTTGGCGGAGATCTCTTCGATTTCTGGGTCGGCCCGTTTTATGTAGGCTTCTTTGGTATAACCGGTGCCTTTTTCATTATACTGGGCACTGCCCTTGTGATTTATGGCGCGGCGATCGGACCAACCTGGAACATTTGGCAAATCTCGATTGCACCCCCTGATCTTTCCTACGGTCTCGCTCTCGCCCCGATGAAGGAAGGTGGCCTCTGGCAGATCATAACGATTTGTGCAATTGGGGCATTTTGTTCCTGGGCCCTGCGCGAGGTCGAGATATGCCGCAAACTCGGGATGGGATATCATGTCCCTATCGCTTTTTCCTTTGCGATATTCGCTTATGTGACGCTCGTTGTCTTCCGCCCGCTGCTTCTCGGCGCCTGGGGCCACGGCTTTCCATACGGTATCTTCAGCCATCTCGACTGGGTGTCGAACGTTGGCTATCAGTACCTGCACTTCCACTACAATCCGGCCCACATGATCGCCGTGACCTTCTTCTTCACGACGACGCTTGCGCTCTCGCTTCATGGCGGTCTCATTCTTTCGGCCGCCAATCCCGGCGCGTCCATGGAAGGCGGCGGCCAGCAGGCCGAGGTGAAAACACCCGAATATGAAGATACCTTCTTTCGCGACATCATCGGCTATTCCATCGGCACGCTCGGCATTCATAGGCTCGGTCTGATCCTGGCGCTTAACGCGGGATTTTGGAGTGCTGTCTGCATCGTCATCAGCGGACCTTTCTGGAACCAGGGCTGGCCGCAATGGTGGAATTGGTGGCTAGACCTGCCGATCTGGAACTGAGGGGAAACGCCATGACCCAATACCAGAACATTCTCACAGTCGTTCAAATCAGCGGGCCCGCCGAAGAAGGCATGCCGCTCCCCAAGGACGACAGCCCGCGCACCGGAACGCCCATCATGTCGAGACTGCTGGGCTGGATCGGCAACGCCCAGCTCGGTCCCATCTATCTCGGCTATCTGGGAACACTGTCGCTCGTTTTCGGTCTGATCGCATTCGAGATAATCGGCCTCAACATGTGGGCGTCGGTCGGCTGGGATCCAATCCAGTTTGTCCGCCAGCTCTTCTGGCTCGGCCTCGAGCCGCCACCTGCCGAATACGGCCTGTCCATGCCGCCCCTGAACGACGGAGGCTGGTGGCTGATCGCCGGTTTCTTCCTGACTGCGTCCATTCTGTTGTGGTGGGTCCGCGTCTACCGGCGCGCCCGGCAACTCGAGATGGGAACCCACGTTGCCTGGGCCTTCGCCTCGGCAATCTTCCTGTTCCTCGTTCTCGGCTTCATCCGGCCGATCCTGATGGGCAATTTCTCCGAGGCCGTGCCGTTCGGGATCTTCCCGCATCTTGATTGGACCGCCGCTTTCTCGATCCGGTATGGCAACCTCTACTACAACCCCTTCCACTGTCTGTCGATCGTCTTCCTCTACGGCTCGGTGCTGCTCTTCGCAATGCACGGCGCAACCATTCTGGCTGTCGGAAAATACGGCGGTGAACGGGAGCTGGAGCAGATTACCGACCGGGGTACCGCCTCTGAGCGCGCAGCGCTCTTCTGGCGCTGGACCATGGGCTTCAACGCGACCATGGAATCCGTTCACAGATGGGCCTGGTGGTTCGCCATCCTGACACCGCTGACCGGTGGCATCGGCATTCTTCTGACCGGCACAGTTGTCGACAACTGGTACCTGTGGGGCATCGAGCACGGCATCGTCGCGCCCTTGCCGGACATTTATCCGGACGTCGTTGACCCGTTGGCCCAGTAAGGAGAGGGAAAATGCAACTTTGGATACCATTTGCAGCATCCGCCGGAACACTCCTTGCCATCGCCAGTTTTGTCGGTGCGGATTGGGACGCACCGCCTGTTGAATCGGTCCAGATCGGTTACCGCGGCACCGGCATGTACCTGGAAAAGGACATTGAAAAGGAAAAGGCGCTCATGGCGGCGAACGTCGTCCCCGAAGCTCCCTGGGAGGCTGATCCTGAAGGAGACCGCGCGCGCGAGCTTTACGAGAACGTCCAGGTGCTGGGAGATCTGTCCGATGATCAGTTCAACCAGTTCATGGCCGCGATCACGGAATGGATTTCTCCCGAAGAAGGCTGCGAATACTGCCACAACGCAGAGAACTTCGCCTCGGACGAAGTCTACACGAAAGTCGTCGCGCGGCGCATGATCCAGATGAACCAGACCATCAATGTGGACTGGGGCGACCATGTCGGCGATGTTGGAGTGACCTGCTACACTTGCCACCGCGGTCAGCACATACCGGCAAACTACTGGTACGACGATCAGGAGCCGAAACCTGCGAGCGCGATGAGCCGCCACGGCGGCGTGGGCAAATTCGTCGGCAACACCTCCATGCCGCAAAACGCACTCATGGACTATCTGCTGGAGGACAAGCCGATCCGGGTTCATTCGCTCACCGCCCTGCCCGATCCGGATAGCCCGAACCCGGCCGGCACCAAGGAAACCGAGAGTACCTGGGCCTTGATGATGCACATGTCTGAGGGTCTCGGGGTCAACTGCGTGACCTGCCACAACTCGCGTGCCTTCAATGACTGGGATCAGAGCCCGCCCCAGCGCGTCACGGCCTGGCACGGGATCAACATGACCCGGGCCCTGAACGTTGACTACATGGTCGGGCTCACACCGGTCTTCCCGGAAAACCGGCTGGGGCCGGAGGGCGACGTTCTCAAGATTGGCTGCTCGACCTGCCATAACGGTGTTCAAAAACCGCTCTACGGCGTGTCGATGCTGCAGGACTACGTCGATGCGCTCGACAAGAAGGGACCGACCGACGTCCCGGACTTTTCAACTTATGTTCCTGGGGAAACTCAGGTCATGGGCGCGGAAACGCCGGCAAATTCATCCGCGCTGCCTCTCCAAACCACAGTCGCGGATGCAGCAAACTAACCCGCGCCGGCGTGACCGTCACTTGAAAGGGAGCCTCTCGGGCTCCCTTTCTTTTTGGCAACAACCGCTTTGGCCTGACCCACTGCTGTCCGGTTTAGAATTTGCTGTCCAACTCATGTCATTGAAAAAGCGGGAGTGTTTTGTCCTACGCTAAGTCGGGATACGGACCTGTTTCCCGGACTTGTCGTCCCGGTTTGACGCGTAAGCGGCAAGACCGGGATCCAGTACGCCGTGTGGCTGGAGGTGAGAAAAGGGTAAAGGAACAAGGGGGGTACTGGTTCCCTGCCTTCCGCTGCGCTGCAGCAGGGATGACAAGTCTGCTTGCGTGAACGCCTCCAAAGGGGGGCTCATTTCCTGTTAAACCGGACAGCAGTGGGCCTGACCCGGCAATGACGACAAAAGCGGCCCATCAAGGCGCTCCTTGCCGCGTGAGCGAGTTTAGAATCTACGCGCTGAATTTCAGTTCCGGAAACCGGTCAAGATAGATGCGGAACCAGGGTGTGAAGGCGTCCGGTGTCTCGGCGACTTCCGCATGCAAGGTCTTCGCGTCGACCCAACGGAATGTGTCCACTTCTTGCGGATTCGGTTCTATGTCGAGCTGTGAGCGAGCGACATGCGCGGTGAACAGCGTCACGCGCTCATGTTCGCTCAACCCATTGCCGACGCTGGCTTCATATTCGACCGTCTGATGACGGACCAGCGGGAGCGTGAAACCGAGTTCCTCCTGCAGCCTGCGTTCTGCGCAGGTTTCGACGGTTTCGTCCCAATGCGGATGACTGCAACAGGTGTTGGCCCACTGCCCGCCGCAATGATATTTCAGTGCCGCACGCTTCTGAATGAGAAGCAGGTCCTCGTCAAAGACGAACACCGAGACAGCCAGATGCAGCAGCCCCTGGACGTGAGCGGCCATTTTTTCGACCGGGAACAGCGAGCCATCATCGGCGACCGCCGGAATGATTATGTGCCTGTTCATCGGAGTCAGAATCCACTTTCAAGTTTCAGGCAACCGCACGCGCCAGGGCACATTGCGACCACAGCGAACACAACGCCTCGGAGAGCTGCCGGATGTCCGCATCGCTGTGAAGGGGTGTCGGCGTGATCCGAAGCCGCTCAGTTCCAACAGGAACCGTCGGATAGTTGATCGGCTGCACGTATATGCCGAAGTTGCTCAAAAGAACATCGGAAATCCACTTGCATTTGGAAGCGTTTCCGACCAACACCGGAACAATGTGACTGGGGTTGTCCATATGCGGAATGCCCCGCGCATCAAGCGCTGTGCGAACCTTGGCGACGACCGCCTTGTGAGCCTCCCGCTCCCTCGTGCTCTCTTTCAGGTATCGGATCGACGCGGTGGCCCCGGCCGCAAGCGCCGGTGGGAGTGCGGTCGTGAAAATGAAGCCGGACGCGAAGGAACGCACGAAATCAATCAGGACGGCCGGTCCGGTAATGTAGCCGCCCATCACCCCGAAGGCCTTGCCCAAAGTGCCCTCAATGACCGTCAGACGGTCCATGAGGCCCTCGCGCTCGGCGACGCCGCCACCGCGCGCACCGTACATGCCGACGGCATGAACCTCATCGAGATAGGTGATGGCCCCGAACGCATCCGCAACATCGCAAATCTCCTCGATCGGCGCGATATCCCCATCCATCGAATAAACACTCTCGAACGCGACGAGCTTCGGAGCCTGTGGATCGTCGGCTGCCATAAGCTCCCGCAGATGTTCAGGGTCGTTGTGCCGGAACAGGCGCTTCTGGCATCGTGAGTGGCGAATGCCCTCGATCATCGAGGCATGGTTGAGCGCATCCGAATAGACAATGATCCCAGGAATCTTGGCAAGCAGCGTTCCGAGCGCTGCCCAATTCGAAACATAGCCGGAGGTGAAAATCAGCGCTGCTTCCTTGGCATGCAGATCAGCGAGTTCGCGCTCCAGCAGTACATGGTAGTGGTTGGTCCCTGAAATGTTGCGTGTTCCACCGGCTCCGGCACCGCATTTTTCGATGATCTCGGTCATGCGATTGGTAACAACAGGGTTCTGTCCCATGCCGAGATAGTCGTTGGAACACCAGACCGTCACGTCCCGTGTCGCACCGTCATCGTCATAGAAGGTTGCCCTCGGAAAAGCAGAGCAATGCCGCTCCAGTTCTGCAAAGACACGGTAGTTTCCGGCAGAATGCAAATCGGATAGAGCAGTCTCCATGTGCTCGAAAATGTTCATCGGTCTCTCCTCTCCCTGAGAAAACGGTCCGGTCATTGCGCATCGGCGCGGCTCTTGGCCGCCACGTGTACGGATGACAGGTTTGACTGTGTTGCATTTGTTGAAACGGCCTCGGCCGGTACTGCCTTTGGCACCGCCCAGCGCCAAAGCGCCGTATCCGATAAAGGCAAAACCAGAATGAGATGCTCGAAGATTGCCAGCGCCATAAAGGTTGCGAGCAGAATATGGCCGACAATCGAATAGTCGAGATTGGCCTGGGCGGCGCCCACCACCAGCGTCGCAAACAGACCGGTTGCTATCGCCAGGAGCACCGGAAACAACCGCGTGGTCCTGCCCGTGTTGAAATAGCTGCGCAGGTGCAGGATCGCCGGCGGCATCAGGCCGCTGACCGCATGTCGCGCGCCCAGAAAGATCAGGACCTTTGACGAGATGCGCATACCCCACAAAAGGCCGAATGTGGCGAGCCCGAACAGGTTATCTTCGCCCGACAGCGTCGCCCAGAGGAAGACGCCCGTCACGAGGATGGCGATTTCGTGGTCGCAAACCGCCTTCCAGGCCGCCTTGAAACGGTCAAAACCCGCTAGGCCAGGCGGGCATTCCTCCTTCCGGCGGCCTGTGACCATGCCGGTCAGGAATGTGGTTTCGTGCCAGGCCCAGACAAGCAGGGCACCGAAAAACCCAGCGTAAGATCCCAGTGGTGTCAGGTTCCGGCTGCCATAAAGCATGAGCAGAAACCCGGCAACGCCGAAAACGGTAACCATCGGCAGCAACTGCCAGGGTTCAAGCTTCCGTTTTGTCGACCAGTGAACCATCGCCAGGACAAGCCCGGTCGACAGCCACCAGACGCCGATGGCTACCAGAATTGCCGTGACCGGGTTCGCAAGGTTCATCGCGGCATCCTTACCAGACCGGCTGCAGCCGGGAGGTATCCGGCAGGTCGTTCTGTTTCGCCGGTATCATGTACATGCGCAGGAAATTCAGCCCGACGGCCGCGCCCCACCAGGCCTTCCCGGCAGCGCCGGTTACCCCGCCTCTTTCGGTAGCGGCCTGCAGTTTCCGGTTGATGCGTTCCATGCGCCGGAATCCTTCGACCAGCACCGGATTATCGAGATCCAATACGAGCGGAAAACACTGCCTGGAAATTTCCGATGTCAGGCGGAAGACCTTCATGTCGTAGTCGTCGATATCCACGCCCAGCGCTTCGTGAAAGGCCGGCCTCATGTGGTCGCGCACATACATGGTCGCAAACACCGCAAGCAGGAAGAATTTGATCCAGAGCTTGTTCCGGCCCTCAAGCAACCGCCTGTCCGACCTGATGATCAGCGAAAAGGCCTCTCCGTGGGAGAACTCGTCGTTGCACCATTGCTTGAACCACTTGAAGATCGGGTGGAAGCGTTTATCCGGATGCTGCTCCAAGTGCCGGTAGATGGTGATGTAACGCGCATAGCCGATCTTTTCGGAAAGATAAGTCGCATAGTAGATGAACTTCGGTTTGAAGTAGGTGTACTTTTTGGCCTTGGCGAGAAAGCCCATATTCACACCGATGCCGAAATCCTTCAGGGCATCATTGATGAACCCCGCGTGACGGGACTCGTCGCGGCTCATGTAGCCGAAGAGTTCGCAAATCTCCTTGTTTTTGCCCCGCCGCTTCATCTCCTTGTAGAGAACGCAGCCTGAAAACTCCGACGTCAGCGACGACACAAGAAAGTCGATCAGCTCTTCGCGCAGATCATCCGGAAGAGCATCAATGTCGATGTCTTCCCACTCCTCGTTCCGTTTGAAGTGGCCCCGGTTCGGATCGCTGCGCATCTGGGAAATGAGCGCAACCCACTCCTCGCGCACCGGCTCGACGTCGATCTTGTCCATCTCATCGAAGTCGGTTGTGTAGAAACGCGGTGTCAGCATGGTGGACACCATGGCGCTGCGTGTCGTGTCGTTCTGGGCAGCCGCGCGCTTTTCAAGCGTCGGTTCGTTGGCGGCCAGCTCCTTTGGCGATACGGTCTTGTTCATGACAATGCCCTTTCCGTGAAGCTGAATTCGCACAGTTCCATGAATTCGAAATCGCCCGTCGCACGGGTCCAGGCCCGTTCCAGCGCACTGGCACGCCGGATGGTCGCCTTGCGGCGGAAGCTCTCGCTTTCGCCATAGGGGATGGAAATCGGAGATCCATGCACAAAGACCTCGTCTCCCGGGTGCACGACAACGCCGTTGTCAAAGCGGACATGTGCACCTAGTTGATCAAACGTGTTGTTGATCTCAACTGTGCAGTCGACGTTTTCCTTCCATCGCAAGAATGCAAATATCGGGTTCATTGGCTTGCTCCTCTCCTTTGACCAAGCAGCACCTCGAAGGCCGCGGCATTGTCCTTGCCGAAAGCCTCCAGGTAGATACGTTCGCCAGTTGCCGTGTCTGACAGACTGACAGTCCCCGCCTCCCATTTGATGATCCGGTAGGGTGCGGTCTCCGAGACCTGGGCAACCATGCGCATGCGCTCGAACGCCCGCAGCGAGCCACGCACAAAACCACCCTTGTCTTTTTCATAAGCAGCGATCAGCGCACCGCTACGTGCGTCCTTGACCATCACGCTATCGTCCGCGGTCCGGGTAATCGTTACGTCGCGGATTGCGACGGGTGACCCGGCGCGATGCTTGATGACGCCGATACCGGTTGTCTGGCCGAACACGATGGCTCCTGCTGCGAAGACCAGCAGCGCCACAGCGCCCAGCAGAACGCCCTTTGGAAACGTGTTGGTGCATTTGCCTTTGCGCTCACCGAAATATCCAAGGTGCGATACCGATCCCATTTCCCTCTCCTACTCCGCTGCTTCCACGGCTGGCGGTCCGGGGTGCGCGCCCTCGCCGGAACCGACTTGTGTCAACCGCGCGTGTCCTGAGTGCACGGAGGCATGCTGGCTGAGGGCCAGCGCAAGAACATCGGAGGCTTTCTTTGCGTCTGTCAGGCAGATCAGGCTGGGTTCGACATTGGCAAACCGCCAGCCGCGCACATGCGGCCACTGGACCAGCCAGGACAAGCGATGCCCGGGTAAAAGCTGGATCGCCACATTGCCCGCACCGTTGCCCTGGTCAGCCAATGCGAGCGCGCCGATCTGCTTGAACGGCAGATTGAGCGTAATTGAGAAAGCCACACCGAACCGGAGCACAACCCGGCTTGATGTGATCGTGTAAAGCGTTGTCTTGTGCACCCCCCAAGCAAACAGTTCGAGCATGCCGATCACGATGGCCGCCAGTGCCGTGAGGACTGCAACGGAAAAGACGATCCCAGCGAGGGGCCTGCCGTCGTAGAAACCGCCAATGACAGCCCAAACGGCCAACAGTAGAAAATAGCCTGCAATCCAGCGGTTCTTGAGAACGTGCCTCGCCACAAGGCGCGCTGACGGGCGGCCCTGCCAGAGCATGTGCTCGCCCTCCGGAAGGGTTCCCGGCAACCCCGGTACGGGCTCAAGTTCATGTTCCCGGGTGACAAACTGTTTCACAGGAAGGCCTCCTGACGGTCACGCAGCGCGTAGAGAAGGCCCGCACCGAAATAGGCGGCAATCTTGTCTTCCTCGAGCAGCGTCACCGTTTCGTCCTTGGCCCTCACCGGAACGTCCGCGAATTGTCCGGACGTAATCGCATGGACATAAAGATGCGGTGCCCTGCCCCGGGCATTGCCGCCCTTGATCACGACAAAATTGTTCGGCAACAGTGTGCTGGCCGACCCGCCTTCAACCTCGATCTCGTAATAGCGGATCAGGTGTTCCGCGCGATCAACCCAGACATCCTTGACCGCGCCGGCAGCCTTGCCGTCGCAGCCGATCACCGTCAGCCCGATCGGGTTCGTCTCGCCCTCTGCGATATCGAAACCTTCCGCCGTGCGCATCGGAACGATCCGCGCATCGCCATGGGCGGTCAGATCGGGCGTATCGGAACGCTCGGCCCAAGAGCCGGGACCAACACCGGCAAGGAGCGGGTTACCCTCTGGCACGAGCGGGTAACCGGGCCCCTTCGCTGTTCGCTTGGCGTTGAGGGGGCGCTCATCCCGCTTCAGATCCGGGACCTTCTTGACGCCTTGTCCATGCGGCAGAACAAAGGTCTTTTTGTCCGGCACGAACAGCCAGGGATCCTTGCTGTACTTACCGGTGACATCGTCTTCCAGCGGATAGCCTTCGCGACGGTCTTCCTGGCGGATGTACCAGATCAAACCTGCAAAGAAGATCCAGAACGCGTAAAGCACCACTTGCGCGACATCCAGGCTGCCGCCGAGGGAACCGGTCATGTCAATTCCTCCATTCAGTTCTCGGCCGTGCGGGCTCAACCCGGCAATTCGGCCAATCCAAATCGCGTGTCGTTTTCCTGGGTTTGCCTGTAGCGAAGGCCAGTCAGAGGCCCAAGAACCGCCAGGCACAGAAAAAGAAGCCCGATTTCAAGGTGATAGACAAAGAGATATCCCGTGCCGGCGGTGTTCATCGCCGGACCGAGCACGCCTTCGAACGCAAGCGTATTAACGACGTTCTTTATAACCCCGCCCAAAAGCAGACTGACACCGATCGCCGTTGCCTGAACTGCGCTCCAGGCCCCGACAAGAATGCCGCTGTCGGACGTCTTGCAAATTCCCATTGCAGCCAGCATCGTGCAGACGGCGAACAGCCCGCCGCCGAGCCCGACCCCCGCTGCGCCTGCAAAGAACAGCGCGTCCATGCCAAGCGGAGCAGCGAGGATGATGGCCGAAAAAGCGCCTATTCCGATAAGCAGTCCGCGGGCAGCCACGCGGTACATGTGCGCGCCATGATTCAGGCTGTAGGCGGCCCAGGCAAAACCGGACATGGTTCCGGCGGCCCAGAGGCCCGTCAGCAGCGTCGTCTGCGCAACGCTCATACCAAGGATCTCACCGCCGTACGGTTCGAGCAGGATGTCCTGCATGGAGAAGGCTGCAGATCCGAGCGCCACGGCCAGCAACAACCGCATCGTACCGGGGTGCGCGCGGTAATCTGACAGAGCTTCGAAGAACCCGACCAGTTTCCTGTCGGCCGCGGTGCGGCTCGGGTCCCGTGCTTCCTGCTTCCAGATCGCGATGACATTGATCACAAGGGTCAACAGAGCCGTTCCCTGAATGACCTGAATGAGCTGCTTGTGCGAGAAGTCGACCAGGAAAATGCTGTAGAAGACCGAGGCCAGGATCATTCCGACAAGCAGCATGACATAGAGCAGCGCGACGACGCGGGGCCGTTTCTCGGACGGCACTATATCTGTTGCAAGTGCCAGACCCGCTGTCTGGGCCGTGTGAAGCCCGAACCCGGTCAGAAGAAACGCCAATGCCGCGCCGGCTGGTCCGGCCCAGCTGGGACCGACGGTCTGAGTGTGCAGAAGCAGCAGCACGAAAGGCATGATGGCAAGACCGCCGAACTGCAGCAGGCTGCCGAACCAGATATAGGGAACACGCCTCCAGCCGAGCACTGATTTGTAGGTGTCGGAGCGGTATCCGATCAAAAGGCGCAGCGGGGCAGCGAGCACGGGTATTGCGACAACGGCGGAGACAAGTGCAACCGATACCCCGAGTTCGACGATCAGAACCCTGTTCAACGTACCGGTCAGAAGAACAAGCACACAGCCCGCCGAAACCTGGAACAGAGCGAGGCGCAGAAGGCGGGAAAGAGGCACGTCTTCCGAGGCCGCATCCGCAAACGGCATGAATCGCGTTCCGGCCTTCTGCCAGAGCGCGATCATCTTTCTGTTTGCGGTGTTCAGCATCACGAGCGGACCACCTCCATCGCTTGAGAGGTGTAGAACCCGACGGAGATCCGATGAGTGCGCCCTGCGTGCCAGCCGGTCATATGGGGTTGCTGGACGAGTTGGTGCACAAGCCGTTCAGGATGGGTCGGATAAATGGCAGGTGCCCTGTCCCCTCTCGGGAACGCCTTTCCGACCATGAGCATGGCCCGCAGCAGATGGGAGCTGGGTGCGAGGGTGAAAAGCAGACTGTTTCGGGTACGGATCGCCAGACTTTCCAGGACCCGTTTGGCGTCTTCCGGCGCGTAGTGGATCAGGACATCCATGGCGACAACGGCGTCGAAGGTTCCGAGCGTCAGGTCAAGCATGTCACCGCTTCGGAATTCGACCGAGCCTGCCTGGGACAGGCTGCCGGCTGTACGCAGGTCCGCCACCCGCTGGCGGGCATAGGAAATCATGCGGGCGGACAGATCGATGCCAACGACGTCCGCACCGCGGGCCATCAGTTCGAGCGACAACACCCCGGACCCGCAACCGGCATCCAGAATGCGCCAGCCCGTCAGATCCTGCGGCAGCCATCCGGCAAGCGTGTTGCGCATGTCTTCCCGGCCCTGCCGGACGGTTGCGCGAATACCGCTGACCGGCTGATCCCCCGTCAACTTCTTCCAGGCGTCCAGCGCGGTACGATCGAAATAGTGTTCGATCTCACCGATCCGCTGCAGGTAGTTGGCCTGAGTCATCGCCGTTTCAGCCCTCTCACTCGAAGCCGAGAAATTCGAAGATCTCCCGGTCTTTCATGGGTTCTGCGTTCAAGGCCTCCGTACCTGCCCATAGCTGTTCGGCAAGCTGGATGTATTCGCTCTGGATGGCGGCAATTTCTCGAGCGTCGCCCATTTCGAAAAGCGTGCTTTTCTTCAACCGGCTCAGGCGGACGTGATCGGAATCGGGCACATGCGCCAGACGTTTGAGCCCGACGGTCTCGTTGTAGCGATCGATCTGATCGGTTTCGCGGGACCGGTTGGCGATGACGCCGCCGAGGCGCACCTCGTAGTTCTTCGCCTTCGCCTTGATCGCCGCGACGATGCGGTTCATGGCAAAGATGGAATCGAAATCATTGGCAGCCACAACGACAGCCCGCTCGGCATGCTGCAACGGCGATGCAAAACCGCCGCAAACCACGTCGCCAAGTACGTCGAAGATCACCACGTCGGTGTCGTCCAGAAGGTGATGTTCTTTCAAAAGCTTGACGGTCTGCCCGACCACATAGCCACCGCAACCGGTCCCGGCAGGCGGCCCGCCGGCCTCTATGCACTGCACGCCGTTATAGCCTTCCACCATGTAGTCCTCGGGGCGCAATTCCTCGGTATGGAAGTCGACCTGCTCGAGGATGTCGATAACGGTCGGGATCAGACTTTTCGTCAGTGTGAAGGTGCTGTCGTGTTTCGGATCGCACCCGATTTGAAGAACCCGCTTGCCGATCTTGGAAAAAGCGACGGACAGGTTCGATGACGTCGTCGATTTGCCGATCCCGCCCTTACCGTAAATCGCAAAGACCTTGGCCCCGTCAATTTCCATCGTCGGATCAAGATGCACCTGTACGCTGCCATCGCCATCTGCCCTTTCGCGCAGCTTTTTGGCTTGGCGCGCCTCGATCTCGGCAGTCTTTGGATGGGTGTAGATGTTCATTCGGCAGCCTCCGTCACCAGGCCTTCCAGCCGGTCTTCCAGTTCCTCGCCGGCCCGCTGCAATGCCTCGAGCGTCTCGGCATCCGGTTGCCAGTAGTTGCGCTCATGCGCTTCCATCAGCCGTGAGGCGACGCGTGCCGCCGAAGCCGGGTTCAAATCCGCAAGGCGCCGGCGCATTTCTTCGTCAAGAACGTAGGTTTCGGTTATTTTCTGATAGACCCAGGGATCGACACCGCCGGTCGTTGCCGACCACCCCAGTGTGTTGGTCACGTTGGCCTCGATGTGGCGCACACCTTCGTAGCCATGCCGAAGCATGCCCTCGAACCATTTCGGGTTGAGGGTCCGGGTCCGGGTTTCCAGAGCCACCTGTTCGCCCAAGGTCCTGACCTTGGCGTCCCCTTGTGTCTGGTCAGAGATATAGACCGGAATTTCGGCACCGCCCCTGGCCTTGGAAACCGCCTTGGACAGTCCCCCCAGCGTGTCGAAATACTGTTCAATGGTCGTTACACCGATTTCGACGGATTCCAGGTTCTGGTAGGCCATGTCGACGTCACCAAGAATGGCATCCAGCAGTTCCGACTGCCGGCTGGTTTTGCCCTTTCGGCTGATCGCGAAGCTTTTCCGACTGGTGTAGGTCTCGGCAATTTCCTCGTCATCTGTCCAGGCTGAAGACCCAATCAGCATGTTGACATTCGAGCCATAGGCACCGTCCGCATTGGAAAAGACGCGAAAAGCGGCAGCTTCCAGATCGCAACCGTTGGCCTCGCAATAGGCGAGTGCATGCTTGCGGATGAAGTTATGATCGGAAGGCTCATCTGCGGTTGCTGCAAGGTAGCTTGCCTCGGCCAGCATGCTTGCCTGGATCGGAAGCAGGTCGCGGAAAATGCCGGAAAGCGTCATGACTGCGTCGATGCGCGGGCGGTTCAAGTCCTCAAGTGGGATCAGTTCCGCGCCGCAGACCCTATTATAGGCGTCCAGTCGAGGCCGCGCACCCATGAGCGCCATGGCCTGAGCGAGCGGTGCACCGCCGGTTTTCAGGTTGTCGGTTCCCCATAAAACAATCGCAATTGTTTCAGGTAGCTGTCCATCGCTCTTAAGGTGCCGATCCAAGATGCGAGCTGCCTGCCGCGCGCCGTCTTCCAACGCGAATTTGCTCGGAATTCCAAAAGGATCAAACCCGTGCAGGTTCCGCCCCGTTGGAAGCAGGTCAGGCGTGCGCAACAGATCACCGGAAGGCGCCGGCGGCACAAACCTGGCATCGAGCGCACGCACGAGGCCATCAAGCTCTTCGTTGGATTTGAGGTTGTCGTTGATCGCCTTGAGATGCCGGACGGTTTCACGCGCCTGATCGTCAAGATCTGCGACGGCCTCCTGCAAAACTGCATCATCGTCTGCAACGATCATCCGGCAGATCCCGGACGCTTCGCCGATGCGTTCATTGTCCGGCATCGCAGCGGCGATATGGGCGAGCGTTTCGGCACGTTCACTTTGTTCCATGCCGCGCCCGGCGACATGCAATCCATGCGGGATGAGCGCATATTCGGTTTCGGTAATCGCGTTCACGAGGTGCTGGATGAAGGACTCGGTTGAGAGGCCGGCTGCATCGCCGCCGAGATCAAGTTCTTCAGCCTGGACCCGGATGACCTCCAGCAGCCGCTCACGCTCGGCCTGCGCTTCCGGCGCTGTCGAGCGGTACTGATCGAGGCTCGCCTTGAGACTGTGCAGCTCCTTGTAGAGACCGGCTTCGGTGATTGACGGTGTCAGGTAGGAAATCAGCGTAGCTGCTGAGCGGCGTTTGGCGATTGACCCTTCCGACGGATTGTTCGACGCATAGAAATAGAAATTCGGCAGCCTGCCAAGCAAGCGGTCGGGCCAGCAGGAACCGGACAGACCGGTGTGCTTCCCGGGCATGAATTCCAGCGCGCCGTGGGTTCCAAAGTGAAGAACAGCGTCCGCGCCGAATGTCTCGCGCAGATAGGTGTAGTAGGCGGCAAAGGCATGGTTCGGGGCAAAGCCACCTTCAAACAGAAGACGCATCGGGTCGCCCTCGTAGCCGAAGGGCGGTTGCAGTGCGATCAATAGGTTGCCGAACTGACGGCCGAGAATATGAATGCCGCGGCCATTGCTGAGGATGCGCCCCGGTGCAGGTCCCCACTGGTCCTCGATATCGGCAAGAAACTGTTCCTGGCGGACATGATCGTCCGCGCTGACCGTCGCGTGCACATTCGCTTCCGTTCCAAAGCGATCGGAATTGCCGCTGAGCAGCATGTCCTTAAGCGTCTCGGCATCTGACGGAACCTCGACATCGTAGCCTTCCGCCTTCAGCCTTTTCATGGTCTCAAGCAGGCTCTCGAAAACAGCAAGAAAAGCTGCGGTGCCTATATTGCCGCCATTTGGCGGATAGTTGAATAGCGTCGCGGCGATCTTGCGTTTCGCACGCGGCGTCCGGCGCAGCTGCGTCATTGCTGCAATTCGATCTGCCAAAAGACCAACACGTTCGTCGTCGGGCCGCATGCAAGCCCGACCTGAGGGACAGGTTCCCAACTGGCGCGCACAAATGCAGCTATCGAAGGTTTCGACCGAGGTACTGCGTCCGCCGATGACCATCGAACCGACGGCACCGTCGAGCTCCGGAATGGCAACCATCAGTGTGGTTTCGATCGGGGTCAGCCCTTGCGTTGACGCCTGCCAGCCATCTCGCGTCTGGAATTCGGTAACGCAAGCCGAGAGATAGGGAACATTGAGCTTTTGAAGCGTTTCCGCAGCTGCAGCGGCATCGCTATAGGCCGGACCACCGACAAGCGAGAAACCGGTCAGGGAGCACAAGACGTCAACGGTCGAATTCCCGTTGCCATCGGTCATATATTGCTCAATCGCAGAGCGCATATCGAGCCCCGAGCAGAACACCGGAACCACGTTAAACCCGCGCGCCTCCAGTGCCGCAATCACGCCGTCATAGTGTCCGGTATCACCGGAGAGGATGTAGGTGCGCAGCAAAAGCAGACCGATGGTGCCGCCCGCTCCACTGACCTTCGCCAGATCTTCCTGCTGCGTGATCACCCTTGGTGTCGACCTTGGGTGATAAAGGCCCATGTCCGGATACTCTTCAGGTGATTTTGCGGACATGGACGACCGCAACGGCTTGCGCTCGCCGGACGCGTATTTGCTGACAAGCAGGCGCACCATGTTCGCAATGTTTTCATCTGAAGCCGCGATCCGGTATTGCAATGTCAGAAAGTAATTGCGGACGTCCTGTGCGGTCCCCGGAATAAACTTCAGAAGCTTCGGCAAGCGCCGCAGCATGGCGAGTTGGCGCTCTCCCGCTGTGCGACCGCTTTCCTTGCCACCACGGGAGCTGCTGCCGCGCAGTTTCTTGAGAAGCGCGAGCGGGCCTTTCTGTTCGCCGCTCATGCGGAACCGGCCCATCGCCGTATACTTCATGATTGTACCGGCGGACATGCAGCAGACCATGGCGTCGCAGTGAAGATGGCGCTCCTCAAGGACATCGGCGATTGCCTTGACGTGTTCCTCGACGAAAATCATCGAGACGATGATGATGTCGCCGGTTCGGATCGCCTCGCGGCACGTGGCCAGGCTTTCGGGATTGTCAGCCCAGTCGGTTGCGGCATGAACAGTAAACGAGAGACCCGGAAGCTCTTTGTTCAAACGTGCGCGCGCATCGTCAACGGCAGCGACGACATGATTGTCCAATGTGACGAAAACCACCCGAATGGAGTGGCCGCTATCGGGCGAAATGGGCTTTCGCATCGTACAACGTCTCCACGGTTATCGGGTGAATGCCGTTATCAGCGGCGAAAGATTCTGTATTGCGGCGGGCTTTGCCACGCACGAAGAAAGGCACTTTTTTCAGCTCGCGTTCGGCCTCGTCCGTCCACAGCGATGACATGTCAGGAACGTTGATCGCCGCTTCGGCAACCGCTCCGGTTTCACGAACCTCATGCCCTGCCCGAACCTCGCCGGTTGCAGGACTGTGCGCGTGAAGATGCGACGCTGTCGCACCGTCGTTGAATTCAAAATCAGCACGGAACATCGACAGGAGGTGTTCCTCCAGACCCATCATCAACGGGTGTACCCAGCTGTCGAAAATGACATTTGCCCCTTCAAGGCCCATCTGGGGCGAATAGCGTGCAGGAAAGTCCTGGACATGCACCGGTGCCGAAATCACCGCGCACGGAACACGCAACCGCTTGGCAATATGCCGTTCCATCTGGGTCCCGAGCACCAGTTCGGGACGGGCCTCGATGATTGCCTCTTCCACTTCAAGATGATCGTCTGTGATCAGGGGCTCGACCTCATATTCACGCGCTGCCGATCTGACATCGCGGGCAAATTCGCGCATGTAGGTTCCAAGACCGCAGACCTTGAAACCCAGTTCGCTGCTGGCGATCCGAGCCGCTGCAATGGCATGTGTGGCATCGCCAAAGATGAAGACGCGTTTGCCGGTAAGATAATTGCTGTCGATCGACTTTGAGTACCAGCTCAACCGGTCCGCCTCGAAACCCTCAAGTGGCATGTCATCCAGACCCGCTAACGCGCGCGCTTCGCTGATGAAACGCCGTGTTGCCTCGACACCGATCGGTACGGTAGAAACGAACGGCATGCCGTGCGCTTTCTGAAGCCAGCGCGCCGCTGTCTCGGCAATTTCGGGATAAAGAACGATATTGAAGGCAGCGTCCGGCAAATGCGCCAGATCCGCGGGCCGCGCTCCAAGCGGAGCGACAAGCCGGACATCAAGGCCGTTTTCGCTCAGCAAACGCGTGATCTCGCAAACATCATCCCGGTTGCGGAAGCCCAGCGACGTGGTTCCAAGAATGTTGCAGCTGTTTGGCGCAATGTTTTTGGGCCGTTGCGACTTGCCGGCAAACGCGCGTACCAGGCGGTAGAAGGTTTCTGACGCACCCCAGTTTTCCTTCTTCTGGTAGGACGGCAGCTCGAGCGGCACGACCGGGATATCCAGACCCAGCGTTCTGGCAAGGCCCCCCGGATCATCTTGCAGAAGCTCGGCGGTACAAGATGCGCCGACCAGAAGCGCCTCCGGTTTGAACCTTTCCACCGCATCATGGCAGGCCGACTTGAAGACGTCTGCCGTAGACGCTCCCAGATCGCGCGCCTGGAACGTCGTGTAGGTGACCGGCGGCCGTGATTTCCGGCGCTCGATCATCGTGAACAGAAGATCGGCATAGGTGTCGCCCTGGGGCGCGTGCAGGACGTAGTGCAACCCCTCCATGGAGGCTGCAATGCGCATCGCACCGACATGCGGCGGGCCTTCATAGGTCCACATGCTCAACTGCACGACGCGCCCTCCTGTCTCGCAGTTTCGCCATCCAGGACGTTCCTGCGTATCAGCGGCCGGGCAAAGAGTTCGGCCAGATCGCCGGCCTGCTCATATCCCTGGATCGGCGTGAACGCGAACTCGATCGACCACTTTGTGAGCCGGCCCTCCGCCTCGAAGGGATTGGCGAGCCCCATACCGCAAACGATCAGGTCAGGGTCAGCTGCGCGGCAGCGGTCGATCTGCAGGTCGACATCCTGTCCTTCAGAAACAGCAACGCCCGGCGGCAGCAGCGCAAGCTCGCCCGCAACATGGTCTCGATGCAGGTACGGGCTGCCAACCTCGACAATCTCCGCGCCGATTTCGCGGCACAGAAACCGGGCCAGCGAAGGTTCGAGCTGACTGTCGGGAAACAGGAAGATACGTTTGCCGCACAACAAGTGCCGATAGTGATCCAGAGCCGAAAGCGCGCGCTTGCGCGGCGCTGCGACAACCGACTCGAAATGCTCATCACTAACACCAAAGGCATTCGCAATGGCTTTCAGCCAACAGGTCGTCCCCTCTTCCCCGACCGGGAAAATGGAATTGATCCTGTGCGCCCCGCGCGATTCCAGTGCGTTCGCGGTCGCCCCAAGATAGGGCTGCGCCAGCACGTATCGCGTGGACGCACCGATATACGGCATCTCACCGCTCGTCCGACCGGGCAGAAAATGGACATGCTCGATGCCAAGAGCCCTGAAAAGGCGCTGAAACTGGTCTTCGACAACATCGGGCAGACAACCGGCGACAACGAGCGGAGCTTCGTCTGTCCGCGCGCCGGAGGCGGGCGCATCACGAACGAGAGCAGCCAGGAAATTGTCTTCGCCCTGGGTGAATGTGGTTTCGATTCCGCTGCCGGAATAGCAGATTACCCGGTGTTGCGGCGCATAAACTCGATTGAGACGTTCGGCGGCCTTGCCAAGGTCGAACTTGATCACTTCCGACGGACAGGACCCGACCAGGACGAGCATTTTGATATCAGGTCGCCGTGCCAGCAACTTTTCGACAACGCCGTCAAGTTCATCGTGCATATCGGCCATACCGGCCAGGTCCCGCTCTTCCATGATCGCGGTGGCGAAGCGTGGCTCCGAAAAGATCATCACGCCGGCAGCCGACTGCATCAGGTGGGCGCAGGTCCTGGAGCCCACAATCAGGAAGAACGCATCCTGAACCTTGCGGTGCAGCCAGATGATCGACGTCAGCCCGCAGAAGACCTCGTGTTGCCCGCGTTCTCGAATGGGCGGACGTCGGTCGCATCCAGGTCTGAAGGGCTGGTTCATCGGACCGACCCCGCAACTTGCAGACTGCCTGGCGCGGAGGAGTTGTCGCGCACCTCGGCTGCCTCTCGCGAGGCCTGGTCCAGCCGGGCCAGTCGTAACTTCCAGACAAACTGACCTGCGTTGACGATGTAGGTCGCATAGGCGGCAAGCGCGAGCCACATCAAAGGTGCTGGTGCGAGACTGTTGGTAAAGAGCGCCACCAGATAGGCTGTGTGCAGCGCGAGCACGAGGATCGAAAAGACATCTTCCCAAAAGAATGGCCGCGCGAACAAATAGCAGCCAAAGACATGCTTTTCCCAGATCGAGCCCGTTACCATGATGGCATAAAGGGTGAGCGTCTTGATGACGACAGAGATCTCGGCGGGTCCCTGCCCTTTGCCCGTTGCGAGGAAATAGAGGATCAATCCGAGGCTGATCAGGAAGACGAAGAACTGGACCGGAGCGAGTATCCCCTGAACCAGTGTCCAAACGCTCGCATCACGCCGCTTCCGCTCCTGCTCGGTATACAGCACCGTGGCTCTGACCGCTTTACCTGCTTCGCTTAACGACATGTGCTCCTCCCCGCGAACCCAGACATCATGGGCCGGCAGATAAGGAAGCGTAACGCCTCTGGCGCAAAAGTGTCAACTAAACATGACGTATATTTTTATTTACACTTACACTCAAGAGAGTCATGCTAAGGCAGCTCGCAGTTGCAGCAAGCAAGAGGGGTACGCTCGCGTGCGTGTTCCAACCGCAACGGTCAGGGAGGCCCGATGCAAAGTGAGGATAACCGGTACAATTGGGTCCCCGTCGGGTGACGAGCACAAACAGTTGAAAGCTGACGACTACACTGAAGGTTTTGTCAATTGTGACACACAAGTGCTCACACGAAACCGTTTGCACAGAAGCGATAAGAACAAGCTTCGTCACCTAATCGAAGGGCCGGTGGCAGCAATGACAGCAGAGCAATTGTCTGTTGACCTGGACGTCGGCCTTGAAAACCACGCTCGCTACGAAAGTGCGATTACCGGCCTCCACCGCCTCATTCTGGATACCGGCAACCGGCTCGACCAGTTGCTCTCCTGTCTCGAAAACACGCTGCCGGCAAACTCACCGCCATCCGTCAAAGTGCTCGTCGCAGAGGCTGTAGCAAGAAAACTTGGCCGCGAATGGTCGCAGGACACATCCAGTTTCATTGATGTCACAATTGCCTCCGCCAGACTGCAGGATCTCGCCCAAGCGCTCTCCATCGAGGCCGCTGACCGCATCGTCAAGCACCCCGCCCCATTTGCTGCAATCCTGCTTCCCAAGGACGAGCAGCACAGCTTGATGGCCTATTTGACTGGCGCGTTTTTTCAGGCATTCGGCTGGCAACATCAGGTACTTACACATGATCAGTCGTTACGGCAGGAGTTTGCGGGCGTCGTTGGCAGAGCCGACGCAATTTGTATTGGCTGGAGCAACATGCGCCTCAGGCCACAGCTAAGACAGTTGGTCGACGACATCAGGTTGTACGCACCCAGCAAAAATCAACCCATGATAGCAGGCGGAGTTGCTACGCTCGAGTCGGTTGAATTCCTTGTGGAAATGGGGATTGACTGCATTTGCGATACTGCGTATTCAGCGGTTAAAATTGCCGAGAATTTCAACAATTTGGAAAAAATGGATTTTATCCCGCTCAAGGTCCGCAGTGGACACGATGCGCAAACGAGAAGGATTGATTGGCGAAACCCATGACCCGACGCGCCCCTAATAGCGGACAGCAAGGCATTGAGGTCGCGGGTGAACTGCACAAAACACTCGAGGCCGAAGGGCTGGTTTCGCTGATAGGGCTGGGAACCGACATTGTTTTCTTGGTCGACACGAACGGAAAAATTACCCACTCACATTTCGAGAATCCGGATTTCGACGCCTACGGACTTGAGAGTTTCGTGGGCAAGGCTCTGCGTGAATGCGTTACGATCGAATCCGTTTCCAAGATTGACGCCCTGCTCAAGCCGGGTCAGAAACGGCCGTCCCGTGGATACCAGGTTAATCACAGTGCGCCGGGCAAACCGGACTTACCGGTCGCCTATTCGTCCTTTTCGAAAAAGGGGCTGCCGTTCACCATCGTCGTTGGCCGCGAGATGCAGCAACAGATGCAGGACCAGCAGCGGCTGGTGGAAGCTCAAATCGCCATGGAGGCCGACTACCGCGATTTACGGCAGGCCGAGGCAAGGTACCGGACCGCTTTCAAGCTCGCGGAAACAGCCGACATCATGCTTGACGGTGAAAAGAGGACAGTGCTTGAAGCCAATTCTGCCGCAATCGCCCTCCTGGCTGGCACCTCCGGCAACCTGATCAACAAGCCCGTGCGCGAATTGTTCAACAAACAGGACCGGGACAGGTTGGGAGATGCCATCGGCGAGGCAAGACACAGCGGCGAAACCGTTGTCGTTGACGCGCTGACGAGCGCAAGAGGGATAAAACTACAGGCAAAGCTGCGTGCTTATCGGGAGAACGGTGCGGCCAACCTGATCTTGACGCTCTGGTCTGAAGATGATGCGGCCCTGTCGGAACGCTCTGCGGGTGAAAACGCTCCCGGCTTTTCCGCTGTTGATCTTGATGCCCTCCCCGAAGCCGCAATTCAGACCGACAATGACGGCAATCTGATTTCAGCCAACGCACTGTTTCTGGATCTCGTTCAGGCCCCGACGCTCAATCAGGTTCTTGGAAGAAATGCCAGCAACTGGATTGGCAAATCCGCTGTGGACCTGAACGTGCTTTACGCCCGGACGAGCGATGAGCGGACGGTGCGCGGGTATTCGACAGTGCTCAATGACAGCATTGGCGGCGAACAAACGGTCGCCGTCTCCGCTCATGGCGATCCGAAATCGGAAACAGTGCAACTGATTATCGTCCCGCACGCGGCCAAAGCCGAGCCCGTCGGATTGCGCACCCCGGCAACCAAGGAGCAGGCCGAAGGCTTTGCAAACCTTGTCGGCAAAGTTCCTCTCAAGGAGCTGATCAGAGAGTCCTTGGACGTCGTTGAGAAGATCTGTATCGAGGCGGCTCTCGACCAGACCAACAACAACAGGGCCAGTGCGGCCGAGATGCTCGGGCTCTCCCGGCAAAGCCTTTACATCAAGCTCCGCAGGCACGGACTTGAAAACTACCGCCCAGGCTTATAACCCGGAACCAGCCGATCAAAAGATCCAGCTTGTAAATCCCTTGTGACAAACAGGGAGTCAATCTTGCCCAAAAGTGTCAATTTTAATTGACACTTTTGGGCGACAAGCCTACCATTCTTTCCATGGAACTGACCCGGCACCGACCACAAGACAGTTGGCCTTCATCTGGCGCTGTCATTGCCTTGCTCAAGCCAATCACCTGGTTTCCGCCGATGTGGGCCTACGCCTGCGGTGCGATCTCCACTGGCGCAAACTTCGGTGACCGCTGGTTTTTCGTTCTTTGCGGCGTTTTGCTCGCGGGCCCGCTTCTTTGCGGAACCAGTCAGGCGGTCAACGACTGGTTCGACCGCCATGTCGACGCCATCAACGAACCTGATCGCGTTATTCCCTCTGGGCGCATGCCTGGCCAATGGGGGCTCTATGTCGCCCTGATCATGTCGGCACTGTCGATGATCGTTGCCGCGATGCTCGGCACGCTCATCTTTGCAGCCGCGTTGATTGGATTATGCTTTGCCTGGGGCTACAGCGCGCCGCCCCTGCGTTTCAAACAAAACGGCTGGATCGGAAACGGTGTCGTCGGCTTCAGCTACGAGACCTTGCCCTGGTTGACGGCGGCAACCGTTATGACCGGAGTGTCGCCGAACGCACCGATCTGGATTGTCGCGCTGCTTTACGGCATTGGAGCGCATGGCATCCTGACGCTGAACGATTTCAAAGCAATCGCGGGTGACAGGGAAATGGGCATCAACACCCTGCCCGTTCTCCATGGTGCGCGGCCAGCGGCCACGATTGCCAGCGTCATCATGGCTGCCACGCAAGCAGGTGTCTGTGCATTGCTGACATTTGTCGGACTGCCACTCTTCGCGATTGCAATCGGGATAGTGCTGGCATTGCAGATCGGCTGCATGGTCCGTTTCGTGGGAGACCCGGTCAGATTAGCCGTCTGGTATTCGGCGATCGGAGTCGGACTTTATGTCACCGGCATGATGATTTCAGCTTTTGGACTGCGAACGCTCACGCAACCTGCTCTTTCTGTGATGTAGGAGAGAATTCCGATGTTTCGCCGAGTCGCCCATCACCCAGCGTCACAGCAAAAAGTCCAGGGATTAAGCTGGTTCGCGATCGTTCGGCTTGGCCTGGTTCAGGCATCACTCGGCTCGATTGTCGTCCTGACCAATTCGACGCTTAACCGGGTCATGGTCGTGGAACTGAGCCTGGCAGCGATCATCCCCGGCCTGTTGGTCGGCATTCATTATGCGGTCCAGTTGTCCCGCCCTTTATGGGGACACCGGTCGGATGTCGGACGGTCAAGAACGCGCTGGATCCTTGGCGGACTGGCTTTGTTGGCGGTCAGCGGAACGGCGGCTGCCGGAACAACATTTTTGTTCGAAGCGTCTTACGCCCTCGGACTTGCCGCGGCTATCGCCGCCTACACCCTGATCGGCATCGGCATTGGAGCAAGCGGAACATCTCTTCTCGCCTTGATGGCAGCCAAGACCGCGCCTGAACGGCGCGCGTCGGCGGCAACGATTACATGGATGCTGATGATCGCGGGAATTGTCGTCACATCGATCGTAACGGGCATCAATCTGGATCCCTATACCCACGTGCGGCTTGTCGCCGTGACAGCGATAACCGGGCTGGTCGTTTTGTCGATTTCCGCGCTCGCCATTGCCGGGATCGAGCAGCAGCCGACATTGATCAGCGACCAGGATCGAAAGAAATCCGGCAGTTTCAAGGAGAGTATCGGGGAGGTCTGGAACGATCCGGAAGCACGTCTGCTGACGCTGTTTATCTTCATGTCGATGCTCGCCTACTCCACACAGGATCTCATTCTGGAGCCCTATGCAGGCCTTCTGTTCGGGATGACACCTGGCGAAACGACCAAACTGTCGGGAACCCAGCACGGTGGTGTCTTCTTCGGGATGGCACTCGTGGGCATTGCAGGCGGTTTGTTTTCGAAACGCAAACCCGGTCTCATCAAGTTTTTCATCGTTTCCGGCTGTCTCGGCTCCGGTGTTGCGCTCGCCTTCCTGTCAATCTCCGCATCCTTTGCGCCGGCCTGGCCGCTGGAAGCGAACATATTCGCTCTCGGCTTCATGAACGGCGCATTCGCAGTCGCCGCAGTCGGTACGATGATGGTTCTTGCAGCAGCCGGTAAGACCTCCAATGAGGGAGTGCGCATGGGCGTCTGGGGAGCGGCTCAGGCCGTATCATTCGGTCTGGGCGGCGTTGGCGGCACAATCGTTTTGACACTGGGACGATGGTCCACAGGCAACGATGCAACAGCGTTCACACTCGTATTTGCGCTGGAAGCAGTGCTCTTCCTGATGTCAGCGCTTGTTGCACTGCGCATCGGCGTCCGACAGGCGCACAGACCCGAAATCAATCGCGGCACGTCACCGGCGGCTGTTCCTGCCGAATAGACCGGAAACCGCCCTTTGCTGAAGCAGATCTGAGAGGTCAGGCATGGATACCATATTCGACGTCGCAGTTATCGGTGGTGGTCCGAGCGGTGCAATTGCAGCCGAAGCGCTCGCAACTTCGGGTTATTCCGTTCTGCTTGTGGATCCCGACAACCGGATCAAACCATGCGGCGGCGCGATCCCCTCGCGCGCGCTGAAGGATTTTTCTATTTCCCAGGACATGTTCGTTTCAAAGGCGAACGCGGCCCGGGTCATTGCCCCTTCCGGGAAATCAGTGGAAATGCGGATCGGCGATATCGGCTTTGTCGGCATGGTGGACCGGGCAACGTTCGATCCGTATCTGCGAGCGCGCGCGGCAGAGGCTGGCGCAACACGGCTGACTGGCAAGCTGATAAACATGCACGAAAGCGCCAATGGCGTTCTCTCGCTTTGCGTCGAACAGACAAAAAGCGAGACCGCGGCGGCGAACGTCACGCATTGTGCGAGATACGTGATCGGCGCAGATGGCGCAAACTCTGCCGTTCGGCGCTTCATGTTCCCCAAGAGCAAGAAGCCGCCATACGTGTTCGCCTATCACGAGATTATCGAAAGCCCAAAAGACACCACCTCCGCCGGATTTCGCGGGGACCGGTGCGACGTCGTTTATGACGGCCGGATTTCACCCGATTTTTATGGCTGGGTCTTCCCACACGGCGAGCACACGTCTGTCGGAACCGGGTCCGCCGTTAAAGGCCACAATCTGCGCTCCGCGACTGCGGAGCTTCGCAAGGCATCAATGCTCGATGGACAGCGTGTCATTCGCCGCGAAGGCGCTCCCCTGCCTCTCAAACCCATGCGGCGATGGGACAATGGCAAAAATGTCCTTCTGATCGGCGACGCGGCAGGCACCGTTGCACCGTCCTCAGGCGAAGGAATCTACTATGCGATGGTGTGCGGCCAACTGAGCGCCGACGCCGTTGCATCCTGTCTTGCCACCGGCAAGGCTTCAAACCTTCGCCAGGTCCGCAAGCGCTTCATGAAGGAGCATGGCCGGATCTTCCTCATTCTCGGGATTATGCAAAGCGTCTGGTACCGGAGCGATCGCTTCCGGGAGCGCTTCGTTACCATGTGCGCCGATCCGGACGTTCAGCGCCTGACGTGGGAATCCTACTTGAACAAGAAACTTGTTCGGCGTGATCCGCTCGCACACATGCGTGTTTTCTTCAAGGATCTAGGCCAGCTGCTTCGAATTCCGGCAGGTCAGAAATGACTATGTTGTTTGCCTGGCTCGAAGCGGGATGGCTGGCCTTCGCAGCCATCGCAATCCTCTGGCTGGAAACCCTGCTTCTCAGCATCCTGTCAAGCACGCCGAAGGCGCGGTTCAAGGCTCTGGCCGGCGGCGCGCTTGCCGGAACCTTCCTTCTGGCAGCACTTGCCTTGGCGCTCCGCGGCGAAGCGCTCGGCTGGGTGCTTGTCTTCCTTACTTTTTCACTCTTTGCACACCTGCTCGACGTCACCGGTCGCTTGAAGGATCAATCCGCTGAATTGAGCCGCAACACTGAAAAATTGAGCAACCCCGCTGTGCTGACCCAGAGGAGATAGGGAACAAACAGGAGCGACGCGAGCATGGAAATCGGCCAGGCCGTGAGGATGAAACCCGCGATCGCGAGCCAGAGCAGACCCAATTCGAACAGCGCCAGATCCATGCGCTTCAATCCGAAAAAGATCCAGGACCAGCAGCCGTTCAATATCAGCTGCGCAGCCCACAACAACAATGCGAACGACCAGCCGGCCTTTGTCCAAATGTCCCATCCAGCGTAGGCGATCATGACATAGAGGATCGACCACACTGTCGGGAAAGCCCATTTGGGCGGGGTCCAGGAGGGTTTTCGCAACGTGTCGTACCAAGGTCCCGGTTTGAACACAGCGCCGCTCATCGCAGCAAGGAAAACAAGGAATGCAAAAGTCGCTGCAGCCATTCTTGGTCCCTGTAGTCAACAAAACAACTGGGCGCAGCATATGTCCTATCGCTCTTGTGAAACAACAGCCGATCGGCGGACCGCACGCAAATCAAAGACTGATCTCAATCGGATCAAGTTACGTACAGTTTAGTCGAAAAAAACAGAAATCACTCTTGGAGGGAGCAGACCATGAAATGCACAATCGCGATCCTGGCGACTTTGTTCACAGCAACGACGTTCAATGTTGCGGCTGCAGAAGGCGATGCCGCGGCGGGAGAGAAAGTCTTTCGCAAGTGCAAGGCGTGCCATGTGGTGGATTCTGATCAAAACAGGGTCGGCCCCTCACTTCAGGGTCTGATCGGACGGCAACCCGGGACAATCGACGGCTTCAAATACTCTAATGCAATGGTTGAGTTTGGCGACGGAAAGGTCTGGGACGAGGAATTGCTGACAGTCTATCTCGCCAAACCCCGCGAGATGGTAAAAGGCACCAGAATGGCATTCGCGGGCCTGAGGAAAGACGAAGAGATCGCAGACATTATCGCCTATCTCAAGCAATACAGCCCCTCCGAATAAACTGCGTCGCTGCACGCGTTATCCGGTCTATCGGTTCGCATCTTTTTTAGGCAAAATGTGTAAAAAAAAGTTTACACTTTTGCCAAGGTCGTCAACAATAAGAGACAGCTGAACCGTCCACCGGTGAAACCAGGACTGCTCCGCCTTGGCTTGCGATATGCGCCCGGGTCCGAGCGCAGAACGGTGCCGAAGGGATGGCGACTGGCGCGGGAGGAAACGATATGAGCTTCATATCCAGGAGAGTGGCGTCGACACCACTGCTGGACCAGGTCCAACACCCGCAACACCTAAGAGGCATGACAAGCGATGAGCTGGCCGCGCTTGCAGGCGAGCTCAGAACGGAAATCATCTCGGTTGTTTCTGAAACCGGCGGACATCTTGGCTCCAGCCTCGGGGTTGTCGAGCTCACCGTTGCCATACACGCTGTCTTCGACACGCCCAGGGATACGTTGATCTGGGACGTCAGCCACCAGTGTTACCCCCATAAAGTTCTCACCGGCCGGCGAGACCGCATGCGGACGTTGCGCAAAAAGGATGGCCTGTCCGGGTTCACCAGACGAAGCGAAAGCCTTTATGATCCCTTTGGCGCAGCACACTCTTCGACGTCGGTATCGGCCGGTCTCGGCTTTGCGGTCGCCCGTGATCTGGCCGGCGGCTCCGAAGATGTGATCTGCGTTATTGGAGATGGCGCGCTGACCGCAGGCATGGCCTATGAAGGTCTCAACAATGCCGGAGATCTCAACCGGCGGATGTTCGTTATTCTGAACGACAACAACATGTCGATATCACCGCCGACCGGTGCCGTTTCGGGTCACCTCAACGACTTGGCCTCTCGGACCGACGCGCTCGCAAGGGAGCGCAGCCTGTTTGAACACATGGGGTTCGAATATCATGGCCCAGTAGACGGGCACGACCTCAAGGCGCTGGTTGCAGTCTTGCGAAAGCTGAAGAGCGAAAGCACCGGCCCCGTCCTTCTTCATGCCATCACACGCAAGGGTGCCGGCTACAGCTTTGCCGAAACCTCGCATGACAAATATCACGGCGTTTCTAAATTCGATATTTCGTCGGGAAAACAATCCAAGGCGAAGGCTAAGGCACCGAGTTACACCAAGGTCTTTGCAAATGCGCTTGTTGAAGAGGCCAAAGAGGATGAGAAGATTGTTGCGATCACGGCGGCCATGGCCGCCGGCACTGGGGTCGACATCTTCGCAAAGCGCTTCCCGGAGCGCACCTTTGACGTCGGCATCGCCGAACAGCACGCCGTTACCTTTGCCGGCGGACTTGCAGCAAGCGGGATGCGCCCGTTCTGTGCCATCTATTCAACATTCCTTCAACGGGGATACGACCAGGTCGTCCATGATATTGCGCTTCAAAACCTTCCCGTCCGCTTTGCGATCGACAGAGCCGGTCTGGTAGGAGCGGACGGGCCGACACACGCGGGCGCATTCGATGTCGGCTATCTTGCGAACCTGCCCAATTTCACCGTGATGGCGGCAAGCGACGAGGTCGAACTCACCCATATGGTCGCAACCGCTGCCAGCCATGACACGGGTCCGATTGCGTTCCGGTATCCGCGTGGTGAAGGCATCGGTCTTCCGATGCCGGACAAGGCCGTTCCCCTTCCAATCGGAAAAGGCCGGATTGTTTCAAAGGGAAGCAGCGTGGCACTCCTGTCCTTCGGTGCAAGGCTTTCCGAATGTGAGGAGGCACGCACGCGGCTTTGGGCAGACGGGATTTCCGCGACTGTTGCAGATGCAAGATTTGCCAAGCCACTTGATCAGGACCTGATCCTGGACCTCTTTTCCAATCATGAGCTTCTTGTGACGGTCGAAGAAGGCGCAACCGGCGGCTTTGGTGCCCTGGTGCTGCATTTCCTGGCCGCGAAGGGCATGCTCGATGGCCGCTGCGACATCCGGACGATGACCCTGCCGGACTGTTTCATTTCGCAAGCCGCGCCTAAGGAAATGTATGACGAAGCGGGTTTGAACGCGGCGCAAATCGCCGAGACTGTGCGGAACGCGCTGGCTGGAAAGCCAACCGACACACGGCGCTTACATGCATTTCCGGGCAACCGGGACAACTACGTTCAACTGGCACATCGCGCTGAAGATCGTTGATAATTAAGGCCCGGTTTCTCCGGGCAAGTGTACGCTACGGAATATGATGGTCCGGCCACGTGGTGTACGATTGAAATGAGTGGAGGAGCGCCTGACCACCTGGGCCGAGCTTTCGGGAGGGGGGAATTGGCCTACAAAGAAAACGGTGAGAACACAGCGACCAGAAACGACGTGTCGCCATTTATCGCCGACAATGGCCAGCCGTCAACGGCAGACAAAAAGAACCAACTGAACTCCCGAGATCTCTCGATTCTGGAGCGCGCTATTCGCGAGCGCGTTTCCGGCCTCGTAAACAACCTGCACCCTGGCTCAAACGGTCAAGCAACGCCGCTGGTTTCAGAGACCGATCTCGATTTCCGCCTGCATCCCGAGTTGGACGAAAAGGCACGCCAGCTTCCTGCGGCCGACAAGGCGATATCGTTTCGTGAGAGATTTCTCAAGTCGCTCATCGACCCCGACCCCAGACATCACAGGGAAATCATCGAAGAGTTGCTCCAGGCAAACATCCCGATGCAGACCCTGGCGATCCATCTGTTTTGCCCGGTTGCAACGCAGCTCGGCACCTATTGGTGCAACGATGAGACCGACTTCATGCAGGTCGCTGTCGCATCAACAAGATTGAACACCATCGTCAATCACGCGACCCATGCCGGTGCCCAACTGGTCAACCCGCATCCCTCGGCCAAAAGAGTTCTGCTCGCCCGCTCGCACGGCACCAAACATACGCTCGGCGTCACGCTGGTCAGAATGTGTTTTCGCGACATGGGCTGGATCGTGGATGGTGGTGCCGATATGGAGATCGGCGACACCTTGTATATGCGTCTGTCCTCGCGCCCCTATAACCTTCTGGGTCTCTCGATCGGACAGATCGAGGAGACAGCGGATTGCAAGGACGCGATCGAGCGCTGCCGGTCGGAACCGGCAACGCGAGATGTCAAAATCGCGCTGGGTGGTGCGGCGGTCGTGACCCGCCCCGACGAGTTCCAGAGCACCGGTGCCGACGTCATCGCACGCTCGGCCCTGGAGGTCATGCACCTCGCGGACTACGCGCCCCGCTGACCGCATCGGCGTGAGCACTCTAAGTCACTGAAAAATTTGGTGGGTGAGTGGGGGCTCGAACCCCAGACCCGCTGATTAAGAGTCAGCTGCTCTACCAACTGAGCTACACACCCATCAAGGCCGGCCGCGAAAGTGGCGGCGCGTGCGGAGAGCGCGGTATATAGGACCGCGCTCCTGCTTGCAACCATCAGTGTGACACTTTTCTCTCATTCTGGCCACGGCGATTTTGAAGATGGGCCGAAGGCTTTGATCAGGCGGCTAAAATGGGTGTTCTGCGCTGACATTCGGGAAACATTCAAAAACATTGCGCATCTTTCACGCAATAATCGAATTTTAGGGTTGACCGGTCCGAACCGGCTCACTAGTGTGCGGCGCGTCAAGGCCGGATGGTCTTGCGCACCGTTTCAAGACCGGGCCGGAATTGCTTGCTTTTGAAGCGGTAACAAGTAAAGGTCTTCAGGACCTGCAGTATCGAGGGATTGGAACGACATGATGATGTCGCTCATTCTAGTAGTGGTAGGAAAGCGCGCCTCCAGGGCGGGATAAGACCCGCTTGGACAGGATGGCGCGCGACCAAGGCTCCCCGAGGGGCCTTTTTTTGTACCCGCCTCCTCATAGCGCAGCCCTCCTCCCGTATCTTCGATGCCGCAGGGCGGAATGCAGACAGAATATGTAAATGAGCCATGGCCCAAAACCGGGCCGCGATATGCAAGGACGAGAAAATGACACGGGAAATGACCGGCGCCGAAATGGTCATACAGGCGCTGAAAGACCAGGGAGTTGACACGATCTTCGGCTACCCGGGTGGTGCAGTGCTTCCCATCTATGACGAGATCATTCAGCAGGAAGGCCTGGAGCATATTCTCGTGCGCCACGAACAGGGTGCCGGCCATGCGGCCGAGGGATATGCACGATCCACCGGAAAGCCCGGTGTTGCCCTTGTCACGTCCGGACCCGGTGCCACCAACATGGTCACCGCCCTGACGGACGCCATGCTCGATTCGATCCCGCTCGTCTGCATTTCCGGCCAGGTGCCGACCCACCTGATCGGCAATGACGCCTTCCAGGAATGCGACACCGTCGGCATCACCCGCCCCTGCACCAAGCACAACTGGCTGGTACGCGATGTCGAGGACCTGCCCCGTGTTCTGCATGAGGCCTTCTATGTGGCGACCTCTGGCCGTCCGGGTCCGGTCGTTGTCGACATCCCGAAAGATGTCCAGTTCGCGACCGGCACATATCAGGGTCCGACGCCCAACCCGGCGGCCGCGCATAAAAGCTACCGGCCCCAGGTCAAGGGCGACGCGGCCTCGATCCGCCAGGCCGCAGAAATGATGGCAGCGGCCAAGAAGCCCGTCCTTTATACCGGCGGCGGCGTGATCAACTCCGGCACGCATGCGTGCCAGCTGCTGCGTGAACTGGTCTCCCTGACCGGTTTTCCGATCACATCCACGCTGATGGGACTGGGTGCCTATCCGGCTTCCGGCGAAAACTGGCTGGGCATGCTGGGCATGCATGGCACGTTCGAAGCCAACATGGCCATGCATGACTGCGATCTCATGATCAATATCGGTGCCCGCTTCGACGACCGCATCACCGGCCGGACGGACGCGTTTTCACCAAACTCGCGCAAGATCCACATCGACATCGATCCCTCTTCGATCAACAAGACCATCAATGTCGACCTGCCGATCATCGGCGATGTCGGTCATGTTCTGGAAGACCTGGTCCGAATCTGGCGTTCCTCCTCGCTGAAGACCGACGCCTCTGGAATGAAGGCCTGGTGGCAGCAGATCGACGCCTGGCGCGCGCGCAATTCGCTCGCCTACAAGCCGAACCAGGACGTCATCATGCCGCAATATGCGATCCAGCGGCTCTACGAACTGACCAAGCACCGCAAGACCTTCGTCTCGACAGAAGTCGGTCAGCACCAGATGTGGGCGGCCCAGTTCTACGGTTTCGAGGAACCGAACCGCTGGCTGACTTCCGGCGGGCTCGGCACAATGGGCTACGGCCTGCCGGCGGCCATTGGCGCGCAGGTTGCCCACCGCGATGCGCTTTGCATCGACATTGCCGGCGATGCGTCCATCCTGATGAACATCCAGGAGATGTCAACTGCGGTCCAGTTCGGCCTGCCGGTCAAGGTTTTCATCCTCAACAATCAGTACATGGGCATGGTGCGCCAGTGGCAGCAGCTGCTGCACGGCAACCGCCTCTCCCACTCCTACACCGACAGTCTGCCCGACTTCGTCAAGCTGGCAGACGCCTATGGCGGCGTCGGCATCCGCGTCGAGAAGCCGGGAGACCTGGACGGGGCGATCGAGGAGATGATTTCCGTCGACAGACCGGTCCTGTTCGATTGCCGGGTGGCCAACCTTGCCAACTGTTTCCCGATGATCCCATCGGGCAAGGCACACAACGAAATGCTGCTGCCGGACGAAGCCAATGACGAAGCGGTTGCCAACGCGATCAGCGCCGAAGGCAAATCCCTCGTTTAACGTCAGGCCAGAAGGACATATTGAAAATGAACGCACAGAATGTGGATGCGCCTTCCGCCTATTTCCTGGCCGAAGTCAGCAACGAAATCGAGACCCACACCCTATCGCTCCTCGTCGACAACGAACCGGGCGTGCTTGCCCGCGTGATCGGGCTGTTTTCCGGCCGGGGTTACAACATCGACAGCCTGACGGTGTCGGAAACCGAGCATGAACGGCACCTGTCGCGGATCACCATCGTGACCACGGGAACGCCGATGATCATCGAGCAGATCCGGCATCAGCTCGACCGGCTGGTCCCTGTCCACCGGGTGACCGACCTGACCGTGCGCGCCCGCCGCGCCAGTCAGGACAAGCCGCTCGAGCGCGAGCTTGCCCTTATCAAGGTGGCCGGTGACGGCGACAAGCGCCTCGAGGCGCTCCGACTGGGCGATGCCTTCCGCGCGACGGTGATCGATGCGACGACGGAGCATTTCGTCTTTGAAATCACCGGACGAACGTCGAAGATCGAACAGTTCATCGCGATCATGAAACCGCTCGGCCTCGTCGAGGTCTCCCGCACCGGCGTTGCCGCCGTCCAGCGCGGACCGGAAGGGCTTTAAGGTCCGCCGGTTTCCGCCGTCCAGAACCCGCCGCCGCCAGGCGGCGGGTCTTTTTTGTGAACCCGAAGACTGCATCGGCCTCATCGCGAAGAAGGCCAAAGGCCCGTCGCTTGGGACAGGCGGCAGAAACGTCGAAGACGCAGCCCATCCTTGGCGCCCCAAATGCGCGCTCCCCGAGATGAGTTTCAACGCCCATTGTCGTCATTCCGGCGATCCGAACCGCTGGTCGGAATACAGGACAGATTCCCGGATTTGTCGTCCCGGTTTGCCGCCTAAGCGGCAAGACCGGGATCCAGTCTCCCGTTTGGCAGGAGGATAAAAGAATGTTGAGAATCAGATGGTTACTGGGTTCCGGCTTTCCGCTGTGCTTCAGCCGGAATGACAAGATCATTTACTGAGGATCGCCTCACGAGATTCATTTCGAGTTAAACCGGACAGCAGTGGATCAAGTCTGGCAATGACGACCGATTTGAAATTGAGTACAGGCGGTGCGTTCTCCCGCAACGTCCCTTCCCGCAAGACGGCGTTTCGCGTTTCCAGAGTGTCCGGGCAAAAATCGAGGCACCGGCATGCCCCTCGATAGCACAAGCCTATCTGCAAGGAGGCCCGTTCTCCGCTCGCCCGGCGTGACGATCGTAGGTGGTTCGACTGCGCCATCCGGGACCCGAACCCACCCCTTCACCCGACAGTCGTCGCACGCGACCCCTTTACCTGCGCCACCCGGATCCTTACATCGGGCAGGCCTCTTCGTTTGCCCGGACCCTGTCATGCCGTTTGATCTTGCCACCTATCTCGACCGCCTCGGCCTGGAAAACTGCCCGGCTGATCTCAATGGGCTCAAGCAACTGCAGACGGCCCAGATCGGCGCTATTCCCTTTGAAAACGTGCTGCCCTTTCTTGGACAGCTGCCCGACCTGGACCCTGCGAGTCTCTGGCAGAAGCTGGTTCTCGAAGGATGCGGCGGCTATTGCTTCGAGGTGAATACGCTTCTCGGCCAGGCGCTCGATGCGCTCGGGTTTCCCAACCGCCAGGTGCTGGCGCGTGTGCGCATGGGAGAGGCCCGAGGTGGGGCCAGAACGCACCTGGCCTTTGTTGTTCCGCTTGATGGCAGCGAATGGCTGGTTGATGCCGGCTTTGGTGGTCAGGCCCCGGCCGAGCCGGTCAGGATTTCACCAAACGAGGAGCAGCCGATCCGCGATCAGGTCTATCGCATCCGCTTCGAAGACCATTCCGGCGAACATGTTCTGGAGAGAAAGGCAGACGCCGGCTGGTTTCCGCTCTACGGCTTCGACCGGGTCGATGTCAGACAGGACGACATTGAGGCCGCCAACTTCCTGTGCGCGTTCGCTCCGACACAATCCTTTGCCGGCAGCATGAAGTTCTACCGCCTCACACCGTCGGGCTTCTACAGTTTTCTGAACGGGCGCGCCCGCTGCGTAGAGGGCGGTGAAAGCCGTGAATGGCAGATCCGGGAAGAAGCGGAGTTGAAGCGTTTCATGAGAACCGATCTGAGACTCGGATACGATGACCCGACGATCCAGGCAATTGCGGACCGGCTGAAGACGCTCGTATGAGCTTTGTCCCCATACCACCCGCCGGGACACGCATCCGAAAGAAGACTGAAAATGCGGACACGAGAGGATTACGCGAACCCGTAAGCTGGATTGCGCTCAGGTGCGGCTTTCTATGTTGATCGTCAGGGTTTTCCGCAAGGGTGCGTCTTCGGGCCCGTGCATTGGCGCAACGTGGTGCCAGGAATTGTAGGTCTTGACGAACAGGACACATTGATTGGGTTCGAACGGAAACGTTTTCAATGTGTCCACCTCATCGAAAGGCAATGCCTTGTTGAGATGATTGAAAACGCGGGTTCTGTCGCTCGGCAGGCACACCGAGGTACCTCCTCCCCAACGCATGTCCCATTCACCAGGCTCCATCATCGAGATGACCAATGTGATGAGCTTGTCCGGTGAATCCGTGTGCGGAACGATCTGGCCGCCGTCGGCGGGCATCATTGAGAACTCGAACCTGGCGTTCAATTCGGTTTGCCGCCGGATACGGCTCAGCAGACTGGCCTTGCGCTTGCTTTTTCCCGACAAAACACGAATGCGCCTCAAACCGAGATCGATGTTGTTGGCGGCAAGCATTTCCAGAATGGAGCTGACAAACCCCGGGGATTTCACGTGCTCATAGAAGGTTTTCCAGGCCGGGCTGCCATCCAGGAATTTCTGGTAATTTGCTGGATTATTGACCTCGGAGAGTGAGTATTTGTGTCCAAGGTTGGGCTTGTATTCGAAAAGTTCCGGATCGGGATAGGTTTCCACGAGCCGTTGATAGGTTTTCGCATCGAGAACGTCGGTGGAATAACAGATCGGATAAGGTTCGTAGTCAAAGGCGGAGTGTTCGAAACGTAACATACGGAAGTGCACCTTTCATGCCTCCCCCAACAATGAATCACCCCTACACCGCAACCGGATTCGTTGCAACTTTTCCGTAGGGTTACCCACTCCCAATCAAAGAAAACGCAGAATTGAGGCAGCCAACGGGCCCATGCCAGCCAGCCCGCGAATTGCGCGGCAAAGCGGGAACAATTCTTGGCGTCGTCAGCCTAGACGCGACACGGATCAGCGCGTATACGACACCGGCGCTTCCCGCCCCATGGGCGCGACAAGCGTCCCGATTTCAGAATAAGGCTTCAAGCCCATGATCCACGGTCTGTCCCGGCCGAAAAACCAAATCCGCTGGCTTTTGCTGGAAGGGATTTCGCCAACCGCCCGCGCCGTTGTTGAAAAGGCCGGCTACACCAACGTCGAGGTACTGCCCGGCGCGCTGGAAAAAGACGCCTTGATCGAAAAGCTGCAGGACGTGCAGATCCTCGGCATCCGTTCGCGCACCCAGGTGAGCGAAGAGGTTCTGGAAGCTGCCAAGAGCCTTGTCGCGGTCGGCTGTTTTTCCGTCGGCACCAACCAGGTCGACCTGAACGGCACCTTGAACCGTGGTATTCCGGTTTTCAACGCCCCCTTCTCCAACACGCGGTCGGTGGCGGAACTGACGATTGCCGAGATCGTCATGCTGCTGCGCGGCGTCTTCACAAAATCGGCAGCCGCCCACGAGGGACGCTGGCTGAAAACTGCCGCCGGCTCCCACGAGATCCGCGGCAAGACCCTTGGCATTGTCGGCTACGGCAATATCGGCACGCAGCTTTCCAACCTGGCCGAGGCCATGGGCATGCGCGTCATCTATTTCGACATGGTCGACAAGCTGCAGCACGGCAACGTCTCGCCGGCAGAAAGCCTGGATGCTCTGCTCGCGCAAGCCGACGTCGTGTCGCTGCACGTTCCAGACACCAAGGAAACCCGCAACATGTTCCGCGCCGAGCAGATTGCGAAGATGAAAAAAGGCGCGTTTCTGATCAACAACGCCCGCGGCAAGGTCATCGACATCGAGGCACTCGCGGAAGCGCTCAGGTCCGGTCATCTGGCTGGTGCGGCGATCGACGTTTTCCCGGTCGAGCCGAAATCCAACAAGGACGAGTTTACTTCGCCCCTGCGCGGCATCGACAATGTCATTCTGACGCCGCATGTCGGCGGTTCGACCGAAGAAGCGCAGGCCCGTATCGGCGAGGAAGTGTCCAAGCGGCTGGTCGAATACTCCGACGTCGGTTCCACCGTCGGCGCCGTCGAGTTTCCGCAGGTACAACTGCCCAAGGGCACCGACGCGACCCGCTTCATCCAGGTGCACCACAATGCACCCGGCGCGATGCGGACCCTGAACGACCTGTTCACCCGGCACAATCTGAATATCCACGCCCAGTTCATGCAGTCACATCTCGATATCGGCTACGTGGTTCTTGACGTTGACAGCCCTGTCGAAGACCCGGTGCGGATCCTTGAGGAGATCCGCGCCCTGCCGAACACCATCCGCGCAAGGCTGCTCAACCGGGTGTAGGATCTGGAAATTCCGGCGCAAGCCCCGGTTAACACCGGGGCTGAGCGACAAAGCTTACCGATCTTTCATTTGCATCAGCTGATCACACCCCCATCTGACGGAAAGAGGACGACCTTCAGGATATTTCACTCAATCGGGACGGCCCGGGATGGAGAATAACCATGGCATGGATATTCCTGTTTGCCGCCGGTCTTCTTGAGATTGTCTGGGCATTTGCAATGAAGGAATCCCAGGGGTTCACGCGTTTGGGCCCAACTCTCGTCATGTTGGCTGCGATGGTGGCCTCGTTTGGATTGCTATCCCTGTCGATGCGGACGCTCCCGCTTGGAACCAGCTACATGATCTGGACCGGCATCGGTGCCGTCGGCGCTTTTGTGGTCGGGTTCTGGTTTCTGGGCGAAGCGGTCAGCCTGCAGCGCGCCATTGCCGCCCTGCTGATCGTTGCCGGTATCGTCACGATGAAACTTGCCTGAGACCGCAACGCGTTTCTGCTCGAAAGGCCGGTGCTGTGCAGCTTGGGTTCAAACGTTCAGGCCGGCAGCGCACGCCCGGAACTCCTGCACCGCCGGCGCGGCACCTGCAAGCGGCACGGCAACCGACTGACCGCCAAGAAGCGCTGTCGCCGTATGATTGAATTCCAGTCCGTTCAGAACATTGCCAAAGCCCCTGTCGGTAACGGTCAGGGTGGCACCGCCCCCGGAGAGAACGTGCCGGTCCGTGGTGATCGTCAGCCCGCGCGGCCCTTCGAACCGCATCGCAAAAAGCGGCCCCTGCTGCCAGGCCCCTTTTGGGGTGATCGCAATGGCGTACTCCGGAATTGCCGGGTCGAATGTCACACGGACGGACGCGGTGTCACCGTCGTGGATCAACTCGCAGATCCGACCCAGCTTTGCCTCCCAGGCAAACGCGGACGAGGTGGTCAGCAAAAGAAAGACGAAGGTGCGCATCATTTGGTTCAGCATGACGGTTGACTTAGGGTCACAGCACGAAAAGTCCAGAAACGTGTCACGCCCGGGCATCAGGCCCATCTAGCCCTGGGCGCGGGAAGACGCCAGATCACGAACAGAGACAGGACCGCCGTTGCCACCGCATAGTAGATCGGTGAAAAGTCGTCACCGGTGCGGCTGACCAGATAGGTCGCGATTATGGGTGTTGTGCCGCCGAAAAGCGCCATGCAGTTTTTTGACATTCTGCGTCACCCGAACACCACCTTTGGAGACGGAGAATGTGCTGCGGCCGGTGGTGGACTGGTGCCAGCCAAAGGTAAGACGGGTTTACGACAGGCACACTTTTTAATTAAATCACCTTTAATAAAAGAATCGTGTGCTTCGCTGATGGTCAAGCCTGTACCAAGCGCAGCGTGGGCACGTATTCCTGATGGCCATACTTTTAGAGAACCCGAAAGGGCCCGCCTCATCTGGGGCTGATGATGCGGGCGCCTCGGGCGTTGCCTTAGATACAGGTCACCTGAACATTGAACACCGCATCACCGTTTTCCTGCATCGTGAAAGTGATGTCGCCACGGGCACCGGCAAACGCGCCTGTTCCGCCAACAATATTGCGCACGTGATCATCCGAGACGGTTCGCGTGCCGGCGTTCACAACCTTGCCGTCGCTGGTAAAGACTCCGGACCGGGCGAACAGCGTGCCATCTTCGAAGTTCAACACGACATCTGAAGACAGCCGCGCCTTGCCATCGACGGAACCGGCTAGCACTTCGGTTTGCCAGTCAACCGTGCCGACGGCATTGCCGATCTTGTCGAGTAGCGGACTGAACCCGATCCGGCGGTCTCCTGCCTTGAGGCCCTTGCCGTCTTCAGACAGGACCGTAACCACGCGGGAATCGTCCATTGGGGCCGTCACAGTGAACCCGTTGCAGGCTTCCAGTGCATGTGCGCCACCAATGCCAATAGCTGATGCCGCAAGTGTTGCGGTCGCGAATTTGCCGAGTTTTCTCATCACTTTCTCCAATGTTATGACTGTATATTTTGAGATCACAACACCGAAGTTGAGAATTGGCACGATGAATTTCAATGAAAGCATGAGAGGTGCAAGAATTAAATATTTTTATATTTTCTGCGACGAGATTTACAGGCATATTGCGCGGCTGAACATAGGCATATCGTGCAAATGAAAGTGTTTTAAGGCCCCGTATACTAGCTGATCATGGACTGCCGGGAACACTGCTCATAACCATCAGATGGTATTGATCAAAGGACTTGGCCGCGCTGCTTGTGTGGGACCAAGCAGACCATTCGCGCCAATTTGCCTTGGACTTCCCGGCAGGAGCGGGCAAGTCTGAAACCGGAACGCAAAGGCATGGAAATGGGTGTGCGAAATGTCCAAGGACGAGTTTTTCGGAAACGATGATCAACGCGCCGTTCTGAAACGCGGGCGCGCGCTGGCGGAATTGCTCGGAAATGATCCCAGGTACAGCTATTACGGACGCACGGTCGGACTTGTCACACCGGATGATGGCGACATCGACCAGCTTGCCGCCCTGGCAAAGGTTCAGGGCAACTCAAATTACGCCGCCGTTCCCCTTGCAGATACCGATGCCGTCAAAACCGCCTTGCAGAACCGCGGGCTCATTCCGATGCACTATGCAAAGTGGGAAGGCGCGGCTTCCGTCTTGAGTGCCGCGCAGACCGTCTTGAATGCGTTTCCTCTGCCGGATGATCTCAGCATACTGAAGATCGATGCGTCGACAACGGAACCGCTAATGGCCTCATTGGCCGAACTGGCTTTGAGTTGTGGTGTTCTGCCGCCAAGCGGCGAAGTCTTGCGCGGCAGCCTGCGGCCCGCGATCTGCCTGCTGGCGCTTGACCGGGAACAAAACGTTGTGTCCTGCGCAGCGTCCTGCGCATTTGCCCACAAAGACCACCCGACACTTGCGCATCAGGCCTGGTGGGGGATGCTGGCCACGGACCCGGCACATCGTGGACGACACCTCTCGCTGACACTCGGCGCGCACGTGGTTTTGGAGATGCACGAAGAGTTCGGTTTCAGTGATTTCATGACCGGAGTGGAACCCGGCAATGCGCCGTCCGAAGCCGTCTGTACCCGCATGGGCCTTGCCGCCGGAGACTACGCGATCATAGGCTGCGCCGACCCCGAGGCCCTGAGCGGTGGCCGCATGACCAAGTAGAGGCGCCCGGCGGCCACGTCACGCCCAAAGGCTGGCCCTTATGAGACAGGGTCGATCACCAGGAGCAAGCGCGGCCCTGAGCCGGCGGCCGGATCCGGTGAGCGGTGCAGCAGCCCGGTGCGTTCTTCACCGTGCCACGCGCCGCCGCGGAACAGACCGACGGCCCCGCGCGGAACCTTGCTTATGCGCTCAGGGTTTTCTTCCGCTCCCGCCAGGACATACTCCGTTCCAGCGCCGCGATAGGTGCATAAAAGGCGCGCAGGTACATTGTCGACGTGGAACTTCGGACACATGACCTCGTCCGAAACGTCGAACCTGATCCTGACCTGCCGCACATCAAGCACCTTCGAGATGATCAGCGCCAGTGCGCCGGCATCACCGGTCAGCATCTCCCGTTCCGGAGACGGCGGCAGCTTCACCTGCTCGCAAGCCGCGATTGCTGCAGCCTCGGCAAGATGAACGGGGACGACCGTGCGCAACTCCGGCAGTTGCTCCATAGGCAGGCTGTCGATCCATTCCCGGAAGTCATGACTGCATCTGCGTGCCCAGATCGACGCCGCGACGCCGGGTCTGTTGATGTCTTCCAGGATCTCCGGGTCCCGGCCCATCAGCACATCGCGCGCGAATATCTGCGGCTGATAGCTCGCTTGCGCCAGGCTCATGCCGCTCTCTCCGCCATGCGATACACGGGAAAGGGATCCGGCAGGTTTTTGAACTGGCTCAGATCATTGCCTTCATCTTCTGCGATCAGGCATTCATCGAGTTGGCACTTCAGCGCCGGCCAGTCGATACCCGCGCCGATAAACACGATCTCCTGCCGCCGGTCGCCGAACGGCTCAACCCAGTGCGACCTGGCATATTCGATGGCACGTTCGTCCTGAGGCCAGCGGTTCGGGGGTACGGATGCCCACCATGTTCCGATCGGTGCAACACCGGACAGGGCGCCGGCAAGCGAGAATTCGAGGACCCATTCCGGGCGGCTGCCGATCCAGAAATGACCCTTGGCCCGGATCACTCCCGGGAGGGCGCCGTTCAGAAGCCCGTGGATCTTCTCCGGATTGAAAGGCCGCCGTGCCCGATAGACGAAAGAGGCCACACCATATTCTTCAGTTTCTGGAACATGGTCGGCGAAGCCATAAAGCTCCTTGGCCCACATCGGATGTCCATGGGCTTTTTCGAAGTCGAACAAACCTGTGTTCAGAATTTCGGTCGGCGCAATGTCGCTGTAGTCAGTCTCGAGAATTTTCGCATCCCCGTTCAGGCTGCGGATGATCTTCCGGGCCGCGTCCACCTGGCTCGGCGCGGCCGCGCTGACCTTGTTGAGAACGACAACGTCGGAAAACTCGATCTGGTCGGTCAGAAGATGGACGAGCGTGCGCTCATCTTCCTCGCCCAGTGTCTCTCCGCGATCATGCAGGAAGTCGTGGCTCGAGAAGTCCTTGAGCAGATTAACCGCGTCGACCACCGTGACCATGGTATCGAGACGCGCCACGTCGGAGAGGCTCTCTCCATCTTCGTCCCGGAAATCGAAAGTTGCTGCAACGGGTAGCGGTTCGGAGATCCCGGTAGATTCGATCAACAGGTAGTCGAACTTGCCTTCCTGCGACAGCCGGCGCACCTCCTGCAGGAGATCGTCCCGCAATGTGCAGCAAATGCAGCCGTTGGACATTTCGACCAGCGTTTCGTCCGTGTGGCTGAGTTCCGCGCCACCGGCACGCACAAGATCGGCATCGATATTGACTTCGGACATGTCATTGACGATGACGGCGACCTTAAGGTTGTCGCGGTTGTTCAGGACACGATTGAGCAAGGTGGTCTTCCCCGCTCCTAGAAATCCGGAGAGAACGGTGACCGGCAAACGGGTATCTGGCATGGAGGCTCCTGGCTCGATATCAGTAATGTAATAACATTACCGGGTAACATAGCCAGATTTGGGTCGCATACAAGTCACGTTTGCCGGGAGTGGAAAACTGCGTTGGCAACCGCGGGAAAAGAGCCGTATCCTTCTGCGACGAAACGCAACTGGATGCAGGTTCCCGAATACGCCAGTCTGTCACAGACACCTGAAATGGATCGCAACCGGAGCACATCGCTTGGCAAACGTTTCGGACGACACGAACCTGATCGTTTTCGATGCCGATTGCATCTTCTGCTCCGGCTTCGCACGCTTCATGGCAAGCCATGACAAGCAGGCGGATTTCCGGTTCGTCAGTGCCCGATCCGACCTGGGCCGGACCCTCTATATAAAACATGACCTTGACCCGGATGCGCTTGAAACGAACATCGTGATCCTTGATGGCCGGGCCTACACGAAAATGGCGTCATTCGCAGCTTCCATGAAAAGCCTTGGCAAGCCCTGGTCCTTGCTTGCCGTCGTTAACCTGCTGCCGGTTTCTGTCGCGAACTGGATCTACGACCGGATTGCCCGGAACCGGTATGCCTTCGGCAAAAGATCCTGCCCGCTTCCGTCCAGAGAACTGAAGGACCGATTGATTGACTGACAGGACCGCCACAGCGCCAGATATCGTTACCGGTGCGGGCACCGATGATGCATGCTGCCTGTTTCAGCGCGCACTCGGAGAACGCTTCAAGGACCTGCCCCGGTCCGTGCGAGATCTTCACACGGTCAAAGGCGAGAGCGGATGGCAGGGCCGCGCCAGGGTCACACGCGGAAAATCAAGGATCGGGGCCCTGATCTGCCGCCTCGTCGGGTTTCCCGAAGAAGCAGAGGACATCCCTGTTTCCGTGACAATCGAGCGCCGAGGTGACATGGAACTCTGGCGCCGCGATTTCGGCGGCAAGATGTTTGCTTCCGTGCTGTGCCTGCGGAACGGCGAAGAGCGCGGGCATATCACCGAACGTTTCGGTGCCATGGCCTTCGATATTGATCTTCAGCTGGCAGATGACCGGCTTCAGTTTCCCGTCGCGCGCGGCAGGATCCTGGGCGTTTCACTGCCAAGAGCGCTGCTTCCGGTCAGTGAGGCCGGTGAATTCGAGATGGATGGCCGCTTTCATTTCGACGTCCAGGTGTCCCTGCCCGGCATCGGGATGCTGGTGCGCTATCAGGGGCATCTGAATCCGGTGCGGTCTGACGACTGATCGCAGGCGGACACACGAATTACATTGTCTCTAGAGACAATTCCCCGTTTGACTTCAATAGGTTTTGCAACAATTCTGCAAGCTCGACCCAACTTCTTGAATCAGAATGTGAACCGTTTCATCCGGAACTCCAGCCATGTCCGCCGTCTCACGCCTGTCCGTCAACGTCAACGCCATCGCCATGCTGCGCAACCGTCGGGATCTGCCGTGGCCAAGCGTGACGGGGCTCGCAGCAATGGCCATGGAAGCCGGTGCGAAAGGCATCACGGTGCATCCGCGCCCCGACGAGCGGCATATCCGCAAGGATGACGTTTTCGAATTGGCCGAACTGATCGAAGACAGGTTCCCGAACAAAGAACTGTGTCTGGAGGGGTATCCTTCGGAAGACTTCATGCGCCTGGTCGAAGAGGCCCGTCCGGAACAGGTCCTTTTCGTTCCGGACGACCCGGAGCAGACAACGTCCGATCATGGATGGGACTTCGCCGGAGACACCGGCCTTTTGGAGACGGCGATCGCAGCCTCGAAGGAGTGGACGGTCAGCGTGTCGCTGTTCTGCGACCCGGATCCGGCTGCACCCGAGCACGCCGCCCGCGTTGGCGCCGAACGGATCGAAATCTACACCGGTCCCTATGGTGCCTGTTACGACGACAAGGCTGCAGCGGAAAAGGAGCTCGAGCTGATTGCGTTGACCGCATCTGCCGCACGTGAATGCGGCCTCGGCGTCAATGCCGGACACGACCTGACCGTGGACAACATTCCCGCGCTCATCGCCAAGGCGCCCTTCATCCGGGAAATGTCCATCGGACACGGGTTTACCGCCGATGCCCTGATTTTCGGATTTGCCGAAAGTGTCAAAAGATTCCGCAAGGCAATGGGTGAAATCTGAATGCCCGATGCACTTGATCGTCAGGTCGCTTTTCTGCTGGAGGCCGACAAGCTGAAGGAAGTCGTTCGGCTCAACCAGCTTGCGAGCGGCGCCAGAAGGGAAGGCACGGCGGAGCACTGCTGGCACGTGATCCTCCAGACCCTGACCTTCGCGGACCATGCACCGGCAGGAACCGACATTCACCATGTCATAAAGCTTCTGACGGTCCACGACCTCGTCGAAATCGATGCCGGCGATCACTGGGTGGACGAGACCAACTTCTCTGATGTCAAGGCGCGGGAACAGGCGGCAGCCGAGCGGCTGTTTGCGCTGCTCCCGGAGCCTCAGGGGACCGAATTCAAGCGACTTTGGCTCGAATTCGAGGCCAACGAAACGGATGAAGCCCGGTTTGCGAATGCCATGGATGCCCTGCATCCGATGGTGCTGGTGTTCGCATCAGGCATTGACGACCCAACCCATGCACCGATTTCCGTGGCTGACCTGCGCGAAACCAAGGAAGCCCGCCTTAGCCCCTTCCCCCAGCTCTGGGAGTATGCCCAGCGCCTCCTGGATCAAGCTGCGAAGGCAGGTCATCTGCTGCCTTGATCCACTCCTCGACTGCCGCTGTCAGCGGTCCCGCCCTGAAAGAGGAATTACACGATGTCGTTTGAACTGTGGCTTGTATTCATTGCCGTTTCTCTTCTGCCGGCCGTCAGTCCCGGTCCGGGCGTGATGCTCGCCATCAGCAACACGCTGCGTTTCGGAAGAAATGCAACGCTGGCATCGGCAACCGGCAATGCCGCGGGCCTTGTCATTATCGGGTACGCGGTTGCCTTCGGCTTCGGCGCACTGATGGCAACCTCCGCGCTCGCCTTCACCGTGCTGAAATTCATTGGCGCGGCCTATCTGATCTACCTGGGCCTGAAGATCTGGCGCGACAAGTCGGGCTTTCACGTGACCGACACAACCGCGGCAGCCGGCAAGAGCGGCTGGAAACTCTTCCTGGAGGCCCTGCTCGTCTCGGTCACCAACCCCAAGGCGATCCTCGTCATCACCGCCCTCTTTCCGCAATTCATGCGCTCCGGCAGGATCGACATGGTGGAAATCAGTATCCTGTCCTTCACCTACGCAATCCTGTGTTTCGCCAACCACGCGTTTATTGCCTTCGCCGGTGGGCACCTGCGCCGGTTCCTGACGTCCGCGAAACGCGCCAGGTGGGTGCGGCGGGTCACGGGCGGCCTGTTTGTCGGCTTCGGTTCGGCACTGGCAACGGCCAGCCGATAGGCGCTTCACGCCGTCGCTGTCAGAAAATCCCGGAAGGCTTCAGCCGCTGGTGACGGCAGGCGGTCGCGCAAGAGGCAGCGCAGGGAAACATTTCCGAAATCTGCGCCGGGCAGAACATTATGCAATCTCCCGGCGTTGAGATCGTCGCGCACAGCGGCTTCGGTGACGAGCGCAAAACCCATTCCCTGGCGTGCCATCGCAATGGCCGCATCGCGGTTGTTGATCTCGATGGTTTTTTCGTAGGTGAGCTCAAACAGCTGACGGCTTTCTGCGTCCGCGATATCGATTCTTTCAACACCGTAGGCCTTGAGGAACGGAAGACCGATAACGCGTTTGCAACCGGCTCCACTGCGAATTTTCGGGACGCTGCTTGCGACCGCGACCAGTGGCAGGTTCTCGAAGCCCTGTTCGATTCTTGCCGGCGTCACGTAGGCCGCGCGCACAGCCATGTCGAAGGCACTTCCCTTCAGCTCGGTCACCTCATCGTTGGCCTCGATCTTGAACGCGACACCAGAGTGTTGCCGCTGAAACGAGGCGATGCGCTCCGGCAGCCAATGCGCCGCCAGTTCGACCGGCAGCGTTATGGAGATTTTCCCGGAGACCGGCCGGTCCTGCGCAACGGTGCCGACCGCTTCGCGTGCAGCCGACAGCATCCTGGTCACCGCGTCGTGAAACGCGGCGCCCGTCTGGGTCAGTTCCAGCTTGCGCGTTGTGCGCACCGCCAGCGTCACGCCGAGTTCTTCTTCGAGGCTGGACAGTGCTTCGGAGACAACCGGAACCGAAAGACCAAGCTGCTCGGCCGCACCGCGAATGGACCCCGCTTCCGCGATGGCCGCGAAATAGGTCATTCGGCGCAGAGTCTGGGCAGACGGCAATCCGCTTTTATTCGGCATAATCTAATATTCTTTTCTGCTTTACTGACCTACCGAATAATAAAGAATGCAGCCAGATTGCAAGCATTCTCACACTTGAAGGATGCACCACATGCTCAAAACTACTTTGAAATCTGCGCTGGCTGCCGGGTTTCTAGCGATCCTGTCCGGCGCGGCAACCGCCAGCGACCTTGATGTCGTCAAGTCTTTCTACTCCGAACTCCTGACAACGCCGGCCGACGTAACCGCCGAACAGGTGCGCTCCGTCGTCTCTGAAGACTGGGTCTCTGTTCCGACACCGCGCGGCGGCGCCGGTGCAGAAGGGTTTCACAAGACGCTGAAGGGTTTTGGCGCCATCATTCCCGACCTGAAGTGGGAGCCCCAGGAAATCCTACAGGACGGCAACCGTTTCATCGTGCGCGGCAAGGCAACCGGGACGCCGCAAGGCCCGTTTTTCGGGATCGATCCGGCCACGGGCAATAGCTTTGACATCATGTCGATCGACATTCACACGGTGGAAGACGGAAAGATCGTGAAGTCATACCACGTGGAAGAGTGGGCTACCGCGATCCGGCAATTGAAAGCCAAGTAACCGACGGCACCATACGGTGACCGGGCTTGGCCGGCGCGGTCACCGATCCCGTGATCAAGGTCTTTTCAGCTGCGCACCTTGCAGTCGATTGACGTGCCCTGCGGCCACTCGACCATCGCCTCATCTCCCTTGATCCAGAAAACGATCCCGAAGTTGCCCTGATAGCGGGCCCCGGATCCGGTTGGCCCTTCCACGACGATTTCCGTGCTGTCGCCACGTTCCAGGCGTGCAGACGGCGGTGTGGTCGGAAAATACGTTGCAACGATTTCGTCCGCCGGATTGTCGTTGCACATGTAGAAGACCGGTTTCTGCCCCTCGATCAGCCCGTATTTCGCCGTGATTTCCGCGATCCGGTGTTCGTAGTCCGACTTGATGCAGGCCAGTTCGTCATTCGCTTTCCAGCACTCGTCCCTGCCCTTGATCCAGCCGCGCTGGTACGCCTTGAATTCCTGAAGCGCTGTGTCCTTGTCCGCAAACGACCCGATCGCCTTGACCGCCTCGCCGTAAACACCGGCCAGCGTGCGGTCGAGCTTTGCCAGGTCGTCATTGGAGCAGATCAGTTGCTCCGCTGAACTTTCCGCCTTTGCGCAATCAAAGGCAGGATCTGCAGCAACGGCTACGCCCGTTGAAAACAGGACAGCGGTGAAAACGGTTCCCCAGAATCGCAGGCGGTGCATTTGCAGATCTCCTCCGGTTGTTCGGCATCATCGCATCCTTGGTCTTGGGGTCAATTGTCATGACATACGATACTGAAAGCGCCCTCCATGAAGTCAAAGCCGGACGAACAACGGGGCTGGCACCACCGCCGCGTTATTTCGGCGAAGCATAAGTTCGCCCGTGTTTTTCAAGCTCGGCCAATGCGTCCGGCCATGACGGAATTTCGTCTGACGGATAACTCCAGGTCGTTCCGGTCGCAATCCGGGGAAAGGTCCTGATCGCCTTCCTGTGCGCGCCACGATAGAGAAAACGCTTCATCGCCGTCTCGCTCTCCCAGACCGTCAGCGTATGATGAACGCCTTTGCGCTTGAGCACGTCGGTCAGCACATTGCCTTCGGCTTCCCTGGCCTGATTGTAGCTCGGCATGGCGTGGCGCCAGAACGAGACAACATGGAACCAGCTTTTCAGGCGAAGTCCTGTGACGGATACATGATAGCGAGCCATTTCAACCCTCCGGCGGTGGAGAATTTACGCATCAGGTCAATCGCCGGATTGGATAAAACAAAACCGGATCAGGCCGCCTCTGAACGTTTCATTTTCTGATGCTCGTCTTCGACAAGGCCGATTTTCCAGTAGCCGGAAATATAGGTGTCCTTCTTCGGCACCTTCCTTTCATTGTGAAGATAGCCCCGCAGCGAACGGATGACCGAGCTTTCTCCGGCGATACAGGTCTGCAACACGCCGGAGCGCCAGTTGAGAGACTTGATGAAGTCGACCTGTGCGGTCGAGGGAACATGCGGATCTTCGTGAACGAGCCACGTGATTTCAATGCCTTCCGGTGCCGTAATGGCACGGATGTCTTCGTTGGAAGGAACCTCGAACACGGCAACTCCCCGTGCATCGCCCGGCATCGCCTCGAGTGTCGCCTCAACAATCGGTATGGCGGAAAGATCGGCTGCAAGAAGGTACCAGTCTGCGTAAAATTCGGCGATTTTTGTCTGGCTCGGACCGAAGAAACCAAGATAGGAACCGGGTCCTGCCGCTTGAGCCCAGCACGTGGCAGGGCCTTCATCGCCGTGAACCACGAAATCGATGTCGAGTTCCAGCTTGTCTGGCCGGTGGGACCGGACGGTGTAGGTTCTCACGGGATGGACTTTTTCGTCAGGTCCGTCCGGTGCGAAATAAGCTTCGAAATCCGCGCGGCTCTCGCCATCACGCGGGAGGACAAGCTTGCAGTTCGCGCCTTCATGTTTGAGCGGAAAACCCTCCAGCTCGGGACCTGCAAAGGTCACGCGCAGCAAATGCGGGCTGAGTTGCCGCGTTGATTGAACGGTCAGAATGCGCGGACGCCGCTTTAATCGCTTGAGCACGGATTGTTCTCCAAACATGAATTACGAACTCAAGATTTAATCGACCCGGAACCGTTTTTGAAGGGGGGCATTGTTCGCCTAAGTGAAACACAGCGTAACGCGCGTATTTCCTGCGAAAAAAGAGCCCGCCGGGAGGCGGGCCGAAAGGTTTTGGGAGATAATGGCAAGTTGATTTGAGAACAATCAGTTCCGGATGATCGGCTCTTTCAGATCTTCCGGCTTCTTGTCCTTGATGATTTCCCAGTTGAGCGTCGCATTCTTGATGTGACCTGGAACATCCTGTTCGAAACGCTCCTGAACCTTCATGGAGTTGTTCAGGTAGAGTTTGCCGTCGACGATCGACCAGGCTTCCGGAACAACCGGAACCTTGAAGCCCATGGCTGCACCGAACGCACAGAAGCCACCATATTGCGGGGCGTATTTGGCAGGCTCAGCGGCAAACTTGTCGCGGTTTTCGGCGGAAGAGAACTTCCAGGTCACGTCGTCATATTCAAACGTGTACTGATCGGAACCGGCAGTGGGCTTGCCTTCGGTGAAATAGGCGACCGGATCGGTGCCGCCGATGGCAGCGCCGCCCTTGGTGAAGGTGGTGATTTCGTCGGCGGAAGCCGTGAAAGCGGCTGCCGAGAACAGGGCTGTCAGACCCAGCAGGACGGATTTGGAGGTGTAAAGCGGCATGGACGTCCCCACAAGTGTAAGAGAAGGCATTGCGCGCGGCGTGTATTCGCACCGTGCTGGTGCAAAGATGTCGCTTGACGCGGTAAATGGCCAATAACCTTTGATCACAGAGACGAGCGCAAGCCGCCAGATTTTGTGACTTGACGTCTCTTCAGGTTCCCGGCTGACCGGAGAGTGGCAAGGGATCGCGCGGTGCGACAAGACCGAGCGCCAGGAAAATCGCACTGTCGATGTCCTTCTGCGAAACCTCTGCATCGGCAAAAACAAGCCTGAAATAGATAAAGCCCAGAAGCATGTCGATCCGAATTTCCATGTCGGATTCAAACGGCGTTGCAATGAGTATCTGCCGCAACGCAAGACGTTGCTCCGCTTCGGCGCTGTCCAGAACGGCCGCGTATTCCGGCTTCTGCCGGTAGGGAAGAAGCGCGCGGAAAACCGCGGCGAAAGGATCTTTGCGGAATGTTTCCGCCAGATGCCCGAGATACCGCCTGAGGTCGTCGGCAACGGAACTGCGCAGCGGTGCCACGGGTATGATGAGCGCGATCCGGTTTCGGACAGCTTCCGCGACAAGCTGATCTTTCGTCCGGTATCGTCTGTAGATGGCCTGCTTGCTTGTTCCGGCCGCGTTGGCGACTGCCGCGATCGTCGTCGCGTCGATCCCCTTTGACGCCACTTCGGTAAAAGTGACCGCAAGGAGTTTGGTGCTCAGGCGGCTCTCCCTGGGGCGCCCCCGCCCGTTTTGATGTGCCATTGAAACCATGGCTCGATATCCGGCAACTAATTACGGTTCCAAGTGGTACCAGAAATCCATCTTTTTTGCCAGAGCCTTTGCGTTTTTCCCCCACTTGCGGGAAATAGCGTCTAGAAGCAGGTCACAAGGAGCGGGCCGAGCGGCAGTTATGCCGCCGATGCCAAGCCGTGTTTCCGGCGCCTGCAGCGCCAGTCAAAACGAGGACCACATGTCAGTAGATACCGAAACGGTAAAACGCGTCGCGCGCCTGGCGCGCATCAAGGCGAGCGAAGACGATGCCACTCGAATGACGGGCGAGCTCAATGCGATCCTGGGGTTCGTCGAGCAACTCGATGAAGTGAATATCGATGGTGTCGAGCCGATGACGTCGGTCGTCGAGCAGACCATGAAAAAGCGCGCGGACGGGATCACCGACGGCAACAAGGCCGGCGACATAACCCTCAACGCACCGGCCTCTGAAGACAGTTTCTTCATGGTGCCCAAAGTCGTCGAATAAGGACTTTGACCGGATGACGCAGCCCGCACCGACCATTGCTGTCGAAACGCCCATGTCGGACGACATGGGTGCGATGATCGGTGAACTGAACGCGCTGCTTCTGACGCTGTCGCCACCCGAGGCCTGCTATCACATGAGCCCGGAAGACATGGCCGGAGAGGCGACAACAGTGTTTGTCGCCCGCGTCGATGGGAAGGCAGCGGCCTGCGGCGCGCTGCACCGTCACGGCGGCGGCATCGCCGAGGTCAAGCGCATGTACACCCGCCCCGCTTTTCAGGGGTTGGGCATCGGCGGCAGGATCCTTAAGGAGATCGTGCGTCTTGCCGAGCACGAAGGCTATGCCTCGCTTGTGCTTGAAACCGGTGACAGACACCCCGCCGCGTGGCGCATTTACGAACGCGCAGGCTTCACCCGCTGCGGCCCGGTGCTCGACTACCCGGACAGCCCCTATTCCGTATTCTACTCCCGGCCGCTTGCGGCCAGCCAAGAGACACACATGACCGACCTGACCAAACTGACCATTGCCGACGCACGCGAAGGCTTGAAAAACAAGGACTACACGTCGCTTGAACTGACGGACGCGTTCCTGTCAAACATCGAGGCGGCCAACGCGCAGCTCAACGCCTATGTCGCGGTCACCCTGGACAAGGCCCGCGAGATGGCGAGGGCCTCCGATGAAAAGCTCGCCAGGGGGGAAGGCGGTACGCTGGAAGGCATTCCACTCGGCATCAAGGACCTGTTCGCGACGAAAGGCGTGCACACCCAGGCCTGCAGCCACATCCTGGACAGCTTCAAGCCCGCCTATGAATCCACCGTGACCACCAACTTGTGGACCGACGGTGCCGTCATGCTCGGCAAACTCAACATGGACGAGTTCGCCATGGGCTCCTCCAACGAGACCTCCTACTACGGCGACGTGATCAACCCCTGGCGCAAGACCGGCTCAAACCAGGACCTCGTACCGGGCGGGTCGTCCGGCGGCTCGGCAACGGCCGTCGCCGCGCGCCTGTGCATGGGGGCAACCGCCACCGACACCGGCGGCTCGATCCGCCAGCCCGCCGCCTTCACCGGCACGGTCGGCATCAAGCCGACCTATGGCCGCTGCTCGCGCTGGGGCATCGTTGCCTTTGCCTCCTCGCTCGATCAGGCCGGGCCAATTGCGCACACCGTGCGCGACAGTGCGATCCTTCTGAAATCGATGGCCTCCATCGACCCGAAGGACACGACCTCCGTCGATATCGAGGTGCCTGACTACGAAGCCGTCATCGGCAAGTCGGTGAAGGGGCTGAAGATCGGCATTCCCGCAGAATACCGCCTGGACGGCATGCCCGTCGAGATCGAGGAGCTCTGGCAGAAGGGCATTGCCTGGCTGAAGGAAGCAGGCGCGGAAATCGTCGAGATTTCCATGCCACACACAAAATACGCCCTGCCCGCCTATTACATTGTTGCCCCGGCAGAAGCCTCCTCCAACCTCGCCCGCTATGACGGTGTCCGCTACGGCCTGCGCGTCCCGGGCAAGGACATTGTCGAGATGTATGAAAACACCCGGGCGGAGGGCTTTGGAGACGAGGTCAAGCGCCGTGTCCTGATCGGCACCTATGTGCTGTCCGCCGGTTACTATGATGCCTACTACCTGAAAGCGCAGAAGGTGCGCACGCTCATCAAACGCGACTTCGATCTTGCCTGGGAAAACGGCGTCGACGCGATCCTGACCCCGGCAACGCCGTCTGCCGCCTTTGGTGTGGCGGATCAGGAGCTTCATGCAGATCCGGTCAAGATGTACCTGAACGACATCTTCACGGTGACCGTCAACATGGCCGGTCTACCGGGCATTTCGGTTCCCGCCGGCCTCGACAAGGACGGTCTGCCGCTCGGCCTGCAGCTAATCGGCAAGCCGTTCGATGAAGCGACGCTCTTCCAGATCGGACAGGTCATCGAAGACGCCGCAGGGTCCTTCGAACCGCAAAAGTGGTGGGGCTGAACGCTCAAGGAAGTCACATCCTTTTGGCAATCCCGGAGCTGGTCCGGCACCAGAAAACCGCAGATTGCAAACGAGACCCCGGCTCGAGGCCGGGGCGGCATGGGGATAGGCGCATTTTGAGTGCCCTCCCAATCGCACTCAATATTGGTGACCTGAATGCATGACATTGAAACCGTCGTCATCGGTGCCGGCGTTGTCGGCCTTGCGATCGCACGGGCTCTGGCAATCGCTGGCCGCGAGGTCATGGTTCTGGAGCGCCACGGGCTGATCGGGTCGGAAACGAGCGCCCGCAATTCCGAGGTCATTCACGCCGGGATCTATTATCCGCCGGGCAGTCTGAAGGCGAAGCTGTGCCTTCCCGGAAAACATCTTCTCTATCGGTTCTGTGACGAAAACGGCATCGCCTACAAGAAGACCGGCAAGCTGATTGTCGCCTCGAACGAGAGCCAGTTGCCGGAACTGGAACGCCTTCATGCCCAGGCCAAGGCGACCGGCCTGCACGATCTCGAAGTCTACGACGCCAGGAAACTGAAGGAAGTCGAGCCGGCGCTTGACTGCATCAGCGCGCTCTACTCACCGACGACAGGCATCATCGACAGCCATTCCTACATGCTGGCGCTGCAGGGGCATCTGGAAGCTCATGGAGGTCAGGTGGTGCTGAGCAGCACCGTTGACCGGATCGAACAAGCAGCGCAGGGCTATGCGCTTCGCGTGACAAGCGCTGACGGTGACAGCATGCCCCTCACCTGCCGGGAACTCATCGTTTCGGCCGGACATGCGGCCCCCGGCCTGATGGCGGACTTGCCGGGCGCGAACCCGCCAAGGGCCTATCTGGCCAAGGGCAATTACTTCAAGCTGCAGGGCAAGGCGCCATTGTCGCGGTTGGTCTATCCTGTCCCCGAACCCGGCGGCTCCGGCGTCCACATCACCCTCGATCTCCAGGGCCAGGCCCGTTTCGGGCCAGATGTCGAATGGATCGAGAAGATCAACTACGACGTCGATCCGGCGCGCGGAGAGAAATTCTATGCGGCGATCCGGAGCTACTGGCCCGGTCTGCCGGACAATTCCCTCGTACCCGACTATTGCGGCATCCGCCCCAAGATCGTCTCTCCCGGGGAACCCGCCGCCGACTTCCGCATCGACGGACCGGAAGCCCATGGACTTGAGGGGCTCGTCGCTCTCTACGGCATCGAGTCGCCGGGCCTGACATCGTCTCTGGCGATAGGGGATGAGGTTCTGGAAAGGCTTAACTAGTGCACCCGCGCGCTTTCCGCCTCCAGGATTTCGTCCGCATCGAGCGCCGCAATCGGAAGCCTTGTGTCGGTTGGGACATCGCCTGAGAGCTGCAGCGCAAGGTAGCGGCCGCAGCAAACGCGCAGGAAACTCGTGAAATTGCCGAGATCATGCCCGGCGTCTATGCTTTCGTGATGCAGGCGGGTGATCAACTGAACCACATTCATGCCGTCCCGCGCCGCGATCTCATCGAGCACGTTCCAGAAGAAGGTTTCCAGCCGCACGCTCGTCACCATGCCATCAATGCGCAACGACTTCGTGTTGCTCTCCCAGAGTGCGGGATCAGCTTCGATAAAGAGTTTGCACATGGCGTGCTCCCTTAGCTTCCAGGTTCAGCCAGCCTTGATGTTCCAATATAAGGCTTCTCGACGGATGGCCAACCGGCCCGGTATAGGCCTGCCGCTCGCCTGCTTCAAAGACGGCAAGGCTGCGAACTCGACGCCTATCCTTCGAGACGCGCTGGTGCGCTCCTCAGGATGAGGTCGATTGGAAATTGCATCGTGGGGCTTACGCCCAAACTCAACTTCATCCTGAGGAGGACCGTCAGGTCCGTCTCGAAGGATGGGCCGAATTTCCCGGTGTCGCCCATCCAACGCGACCTGATCAGGCCGCGAGCGAACCGGTTGCCGCGCCTCCAAGCACCGCATTGAACTGGGCCAGCCAGGCCGGATGGGCAGGCCAGGCCGGGGCGGTCACGAGCTTGCCGTCGGTCACCGCCGCGTCGACCGCGATATCGGCATAGGTTGCACCGGCAAGTTCAACTTCCGGGCGGCAGGCGGGATAGGCCGACACGGTGCGTCCCTCGATGACCCTGGCTGCCGTCAGGATCTGGGCGCCGTGGCAGATCGCGGCAACGGGCTTGTCGGCGCGCATGAAATGGGTGACGGCGGCAATCACCTCCGCATCGAGCCGGAGATATTCCGGAGCCCGTCCGCCGGGGATCACGAGCGCATCGTAGGCAGTGACGTCGATATCGCCGAAGGTCGCATTCAGCGTGAAGTTATGGCCGCGCTTTTCGGTATAGGTCTGGTCGCCTTCAAAATCGTGGATGCAGGTTGCGACCGCCTCTCCTGCCTTTTTGCCCGGGCACACGGCGTCCACCTCGTACCCCATGGCCAGAAGCGCCTGGAACGGCACCATCGTTTCGTAGTCCTCGGTGAAATCACCCGTGATCATCAGGATCTTGGCACTCATCTCATATCCTCCCGGAGCCTTGAAAACCAATGTGAGCGAACGCTAGCAGGCAAAGGAATGAAACGGGTATTAGGCGGGTACTACAGGCACTTTTTCTGACATTTCATGGAAAGGGACGAGAGCTTTGGATCCCGATCCAGGCGGGTGGGACCGGTGAAGTCATCCGATAGACTTTCCCACGCCGCCGACCTGCGAAATATCTCATTTCTCCCTTGACCCGCTGTTTCCACGATGCCATAACGCGCACCGAACCGTACCGTACGGTTCCGTTGATTTCAGTTTTCTTCGAGCCAAGACAAAGCACATGCCCGCTGCCGCATATGACATCGCCACTTCTCGCCCGGACGCTGCGCCCGAGTTTTCGCCGCGCCAACAGGTGGTTCTGCAGCATGCATTGACGCTCCTGGTGGAAGGCGGTGAAAAAGCGCTGACCACCGCCGGGCTGGCACGTACCGCGAGTTGCTCCAAGGAAAGCCTCTACAAATGGTTCGGGGACCGTGACGGTCTGCTTGCCGCGGTTGTTGCCTACCAGGCCAGCCAGGTCCAGTTTCCCTCCGAGACCGGCGCGACGGCCGATGCTGCGACTTTCCGTGCCCATGTCACCGCTTTTGTGGAAGCCCTGCTCGGGGTTCTCTTCTCGGAGACATCGCTCGCCCTCAACCGGCTGTCCATCGGTCAGTCCAACACCAATTCCAACCGGCTCGGCCACCTGCTTCTTGTACGCGGCAAGCACATGATTTCGGCACGCGCACGCACCATGCTGGAAAGCGGACGCCGGCACGGCCTTCTGAAATTCGACGACGCCGAGGATGCTTACCAGGTGCTTTACGGCCTTGCCATTCGTGACGTTCACATCCGGCTTCTTCTCGGCGAAAACGCAAGCCCGGCCGAGCAGGATCTGACATCCCAGGCGGAGAACGCCGTCGACCGCTTTTACCGGCTGTTCGGGACCTGACCCCGGCTGCCGGCCGACTGGAGACCACCAGCCAACGAAGACCGGACATCAACTCCGGCTCCAAACATGAACAACGAGAATGCAAACGGGAGAAAGGAACCCATGCGCGTTTATTACGATCGTGACGCAGATATCAATCTGATCAAGTCCAAGAAAGTCGCCATCATCGGTTACGGCTCGCAGGGCCGTGCCCATGCCATGAACCTCAAGGACAGCGGCGTGCCGGACATCGCCGTTGCCCTGCGCGAGGGCTCCACCACGGCACTGAAAGCCGAGGCCGACGGCTTCAAGGTCATGACCGTTGCCGAGGCTGCTGCCTGGGCCGATCTCATGATGATGGCAACGCCGGACGAACTGCAGTCGGATATCTACAAGGACCACATCGCCGGCAACATCCGCGATGGTGCTGCGATTGCCTTCGCACACGGCCTCAACGTTCATTTCGGCCTGATCGAGCCGAAATCCTCTGTCGACGTTCTGATGGTTGCACCGAAAGGTCCGGGCCACACCGTACGCGGCGAATACGAAAAAGGCGGCGGCGTGCCTTGCCTTGTCGCTGTCCACCAGGACGCTTCCGGCAACGCGCTCGACCTTGGCCTGTCCTATGCCAGCGGTGTTGGCGGCGGCCGCTCCGGTATCATCGAAACCACGTTCCAGGAAGAGTGCGAAACCGACCTCTTCGGTGAGCAGGCTGTTCTCTGCGGTGGCCTGGTCGAACTGATCCGCGCCGGTTTCGAAACCCTGGTGGAAGCCGGCTATGCACCGGAAATGGCCTATTTCGAGTGCCTGCACGAAGTGAAGCTGATCGTCGACCTGATCTACGAAGGCGGCATCGCCAACATGAACTACTCCATTTCCAACACGGCTGAATGGGGTGAATACGTCACCGGCCCGCGCATCGTCACCGACGAAACCAAGGCGGAGATGAAGCGTGTCCTGAAAGACATCCAGACCGGCAAGTTCACCTCCGAGTGGATGCAGGAGTATCGTGCGGGTGCCGCCAAGTTCAAGGCGACCCGCCGCCTCAATGACGGCCACCAGATCGAGGAAGTCGGCGAGAAGCTGCGCGGCATGATGCCGTGGATCAAGTCCAACGCGCTGGTCGACAAGACCAAGAACTAGGCGATTGCCTGATCATCGATACGGAAAGGCCGGGCAGCAATGCCCGGCTTTTTTTATGCTGCAAAGACTGAACCTTGACAGATGACGTGAGGACACAAGAAGGCGGCACAGTCCCTTGGTTTGACTCGCGATTTGCCACCGCACTGTTTTCACTCGATAGGTTTTTTTTCGATTTTTGCGAAAAATTTTCACAAACTGAGCGAAAAGGCCGAGTTTCCGGGATTGAATTCAGAAATTCTTAATTCCGGCATGTCTCATTGGGGGTCTGCACGCATTCCGGTGGATATGTTTTCTTTAAAATCCACAACCCTACAATTTGATGAAAATCTATTAACCGGCCCTAACAGCATCTAAAAACATTTCAAAGTAGGCTGCCTCAATTGGTCGTTTTCGACGATTAGCGTGTGGAGTGCGTCTGCATGGATTTATTGACGCTTTTTTCGGCAAATCTGCTCTTGCTGCTGATTTTTGCCATATCTTTCCAGGCGATGTCGCTTCGCGTGACGCCGAGCGTGCACTGGCGCAGTTGGGCTGCCGCGAACGGCGTTCTTGTCCTCGCCCTTGTGTGCTTTGCCTTTGAGAGCGTTCTTCCGAGGTTTGTTGCCTATATCCTGCCGAACGCCCTGCTGCTGCTGGGGTTTGGCTTTCACCTTTATGCCGCGCGCGTTCTTGCAAAATTGCCAAACAGGCTGAGCGACGCATTCGCACCGGCGGCGGCCTATCTGATCGTGGGAGCGATTGCCTTCCTGCTGTCGGATGCCACGCTCGCCTATGTCGGCGGCAACTTCATCTTCACGGTCCTTTGCATCGCCACCATCGTTGCCTATACGTCGAAGAATTTCCACGGTCTGATCTCCGTGATCGGCCTTGTGCTCGCATTCTTCTTCCTGGCCGGTGTCGGCGGGCTGAGGGTCTTCCACGGTCTCGTTGGCGAGGGCCCCGCCGGGCCCGGCATGATCAACGACACGATGCAGGGCCTGCACCTGATGAGCGCAATGCTGTTTGTCAGCCTGACGGGCGCATTCTCGACCGCCCTCTCCTTCGAACAGGTGGCTCAGCGGCACAGGGAGGCGGCAAGACGGGATCCCTTGACTGGCGCATTCAATCGCCGCGAATTTCAGGCGCGCCTGGAAGATCTGCTGCACTCCCCGTCGGAAAAGACGTTTGGCTTGCTCAATTTCGACCTGGACCACTTCAAGTTCGTGAATGACACTTTCGGACACCTGTCCGGCGACCAGGCGCTGGTGAAAATCGTCACGACCGTCAAGGCGCAGCTGAGGAAAGACGATTGTTTCGCGCGTCTTGGCGGCGAGGAATTCGCCGTGCTGCTGCCCGACATCTCCCGTGAAAACGCGGCCAAGGTCGCCGATCGTCTCAGGCAGTTGATATCCCGGATCGAATTCGATTTCGCACCCGAGAATTTCAGGATCACTGCCTCCACCGGCATCTACCATGGCAACGGGAATGAACTGGCGATGGAAGACCTGCTGCAGGCCGTTGACGAGAGCCTCTACCGGTCGAAGAAAAACGGTCGCAATTGTGTCACGTTCGCAGGAGAACTGACGGCAACTCCTTGAAGGCAGTCATCGCTAAAGACGATCATGAGTATGTCTCGATCAGTCTGGTGACCTCTTTGTCGCGAGCACTTTCGCTCTTGCCACCGATCACCACGACGATCACCTGCTTTCCCCCGCGCCGCGCTGTTGCCACGAGGTTGTAGCCGGACATGCGGATATAGCCCGTTTTCAGACCATCCACTCCCGACACCTTTCCCAGAAGATTGTTGGTCGCCTTGAAAGTCCGGCCATTATAGGTGAAGGACTTCGCCCTGTAGTAACTGGCGTATTGCGGAAAACGGCGCTTGAGCGCCAGTCCGAGCTTTGCCATGTCGCGGGCGGTGGTCACCTGACCGGGGTCCGGCAATCCCGTCGCGTTTTCGAAACGTGTCCGCGAGAGCCCGAGCGCGCGCGCCTGCTGGGTCATCTGGCGGGCGAAGGCCGTTTCGCTGCCGGCAAGGTTTTCAGCAACGGCAACCCCGACATCGTTGGCGGACCTTACCGAAAGGGCACGGGCGGCCTGTTGAACGGTGATGGTCGTTCCGGCTTTCAATCCGATCTTTGCAGGCGGCTGCGATGCGGCATTCTCGCTGACCGTCAGCGGAGACGAGAGGCTGTACCGCCCCTCCGCAACCGCTTCGAACAAAAGGTAGAGCGTCATCATCTTCGTGAGCGATGCCGGGAACCGCGCGGCATCCGCGTCGACCGCATAGAGCTGTTGACCGGTCGAAGCGTCCAGTACCAGCGCTGAAAAGCCGCGCTCCTCCGCGGTCGCCGGAGCGTAACCGACAACCGGCAAAGACGTGCTTTGAACGGGTGCGTTCGCAACTGCAGAGGCAGAAGAGGCCGATGGCGAAGGTGCTTGTGCAGTCTGGCAGGCAGCAAGCAGCAGGGCCAGGAAAACCGCGCCGACTTTTCTGGTCAGCTTAACGCCTTGAAACATGACTAGTCTCACTCTTGTCCCGGCTCCGGCTTCAGGCCTTCAGCCGGTACCCGGTTTTGAAAATCCAGTGAACGATCGCCAGCGAAACGAACAGAAACAACATGGTCGCTACAAGCGACAACCACAGACTGACATCCGCCTGACCGTAAAAGCTCCAGCGGAAACCCGATATCAGATAAACCACGGGATTGACCAGTGTCACTTTCTGCCAGATTTCCGGAAGCATGTTGATGGAGTAGAAGCTGCCGCCGAGAAACGCCAGAGGTGTCACGATCAGAAGCGGCACGAATTGCAGCTTCTCGAAATTGTCTGCCCAGATGCCGATGATGAAGCCGAGCAGCGCAAAGGTGACGGCCGTCAATATGAAAAAGGTCGCCATCCAGACCGGATGCTGAATCTCGATATCGACGAAGAAGTTCGCCGTAATCAGGATGATCAGGCCCACGATCACCGACTTCGTCGCCGCCGCCCCGACATAGGCAATGGTGATCTCAAGATAGGAAACCGGCGCGGACAGGACCTCGAAAATCGTGCCGGTGAAACGCGGGAAGTAAATGCCGAAGGATGCGTTCGACAGGCTCTGCGTCATCAGCGAGAGCATGATGAGCCCCGGCACGATGAAAGCTCCGTAGCTGACCCCGTCCACTTCCGAGATCCGCGATCCGATCGCAGCACCGAACACGACGAAATAGAGCACGGTCGAAATGACCGGCGAGACCACGCTTTGCATCAACGTGCGTTTCGTGCGTGCCATCTCGGAGATGTAGATCGACTTGACTGCACCCAGATTCATGCGCCCACCTTCTTCAACAGTGCTGTCCTCTCAAACATCCGGTTCTCGTACGAGTTCCAGTCTCATGCGCGGCAAGGTCCTGCCGGGAATAGAGCCGGACGGCGAACGTCCCCTGGTCGTAAACCCCATGCGCGCATAGAACGTTTCGGCAAAAGGGTCGGCGTCAAGTTCGATGTGGCTGAGCCCGATGGTCTTGGCCCGTCTTTCAAGCGTTTGAAACAGCGCGCGACCAACCCCCTTGCCCTTGTAGTCCGGCGCGACGAAGCACGTCTCGAGCTCGCCGCCGTCAGTCTCGCCGGAAGACAGCCGAATACAACCGGCCAGCGATCCGTCGGGAGCCTCCGCGACCCAGAAATCATCGTCCGATATCCAGCTTTCGCGCACGCGCAATTCGTCCACGCAAGCGTCCATGAAGGCATCGTCGTAGCCGTTCGATTGCTTTGAGCGCAAGCAAAGCTCCGTCAGCGCCTCCTTGTCTGAAAGTCTTGCCTGTCGAATGGAAAAGTCCTTGGTCATGTCAGCTCAACTCTTCTTCACCAGGTCCACGAAAATGTCTTCCAGAGACGACTGGTCGGTCTGCAAGTCCTGAAACCGGACGCCGGCATCGGCGAGATCCTTCAAAAGCGCGGTGATGCCGGTTCTTTCAGCGTGTGTATCGTAGGTATAGACCAGCTTGCACCCGGCGTCGGAGAGCTGGAGATTGTGCCGCGCAAGACTTTCGGGCACCGCATTCAGGGGTTCTGTAAGATTGAGTGTCAGGAGTTTGCGTCCGAGTTTGCGCATCAGCTCCGCCTTGTCCTCCACCAGGACAATCTCCCCCTTGTTGATGACACCGACCCTGTCAGCCATTTCCTCGGCTTCCTCGATGTAATGCGTCGTCAGGATGATGGTGACGCCTTTTTCCTTCAGCTCGGTCACGATGCGCCACATGTCATGGCGCAGTTCGACGTCGACGCCGGCCGTCGGTTCATCGAGGAACAGCACCTTCGGCTCATGCGCAAGCGCCTTGGCGACGAGCAGCCTGCGCTTCATGCCGCCAGAGAGCGCCATGATGGGATTTTTGCGTTTGTCCCACAGCGTGAGATCCTTGAGGATGCGTTCAACGAAGGCCCGATCGGGCGGCAGGCCGAACAATCCGCGGCTGAAGGAAACCGTGTCACCTACAATCTCGAACGGTGCCGTGGGCATTTCCTGGGGTACAAGACCGATCATGCGCCGCGCAGCCCGAAAGTCGGCAATTGCGTCATGCCCGCCGACAGTGATGCGTCCCGAAGTCGGCCGCACCAGACCGCAAATCGTGCTGATCAGGGTGGTTTTGCCTGCTCCGTTGGGGCCAAGGAGCGCAAACACCTCGCCTTCCCGGATGTCCAACGACACGGATTTCAGAGCCTGGAAGCCGCCTTCATAGGTCTTTTCCAGATCGCGGACAGAAAGAATGGGCGCCATGAAGACCTGAGCTGACAAGATAATTGAAGTTTTGACCAGACGGCCAAATGCGCGGGTATTGCAACATGTGGGCCGGGAACCTGCAAGATGCAAGGTTGGGTGGTTGTATCGGCATGGGGTCGGTTCGAAAAGCCGGAACCCAGGCGGAACTCCCTTTGGTGTCCGGTTTCAAACCCGCGCCCCAAAACGGCCAAATCCAAAAGGCGGCAGAAATGGCTGTACCTTAGTACAGTGTCTTTCGGTAGCTCTCTTCCAGCTTCTGGTCCATTGCGGTCAGTTCCTCATCGCTCGCAGGCGTCTCGGCTGTTTGATCCGTGATGATTTTCATAAGGGACGGCATGCCGCTGCGGTCCTGAAACCTGTCCGTGTCCCATAGATGCGACCGCCGGAAGGCCTTCGCGCAATGCATGAAGATGCTTGTTATCGTAACGACAATTGCGACTTTGGGACTGCGCCCGTTAACGCTCATCGCGTCGAGCAACTCGGGATCGACAACAAGGGCCGCCTGTCCGTTGACGCGCAGCGTGTCGTCAAAGCCCGGCACGACGAAAAGCAGTCCGACGCTCGGGTTGGAAACGATGTTGACGAGACTGTCGAGGCGGTTGTTGCCGGGACGGTCGGGAATGGCAAGCGTGTGCGGGTCGAGAATCTTGACGAAACCGGGCGGATCGCCGCGCGGACTGACATCCGCCTTGCCGTCCGCGTTTTGCGTCCCAAGGCACAGGAATGGTGAGCGTTCGATGAAGTCCCGGGCATGTTTATCGAGCGTTGCCATGCACTTTTTCGCGGCCAGTTCATGGGTCGGCGGGAACAAGCCCCTCAGCGCAGTCTCATCCTTGATCACATATTCCGGTTTTGGCTCGAACGCTGTCATTTCCTCACCTCGCCGCTTTGAGGCCTCTGCAGAACCAGATCGACGCCATCGGATGACCAGTTTTGTCTTGAGTGAGGCACTGGTTTGGCGCCGTCGCTTATCCCGGCTCGTTCAAGATCGATTGGGTTCGCAAACATGTATGAGGTACGTACCTCGTCTCTCTATACGCTGTCAACGCGAGCGACTTGAACCGGAGGCCTGGCGCCGGGCCTGCTTTTCGTCACCGGTTCAAGGCGGTGCCAATCGCGCAGGACGGCTTCAACACTGTTTCCGATCCGGAAACACTGCGTCATGACGCTTGCAGCTGGGTTTCCCGCGGATCCGCGCTATCTTGAGCGTGAACCAAACTATCGGGAGCCCGGCGCGCAGCACGCCCGCACCAAGCAGGAACGAAATCCATGTCCATCCGTCCGGTCACACATATTGGGTCCACTCAGCCGACACTCGAAGGCGCAGGCGTCAAGCTCGAAAGGGTCTTCGGCTTCCAGGACCCTGAAATGCTGGATCCGTTCCTGCTTCTGGACGATTTTCGAAACAACCGTCCAGAAGACTACCTGGCTGGCTTTCCATGGCACCCGCATCGCGGCATAGAGACGATCACCTACGTCCTAGCAGGCACCGTGGAACACGGTGACAGCCTGGGCAACAAGGGCGATCTCGGTGCCGGGGACGTTCAATGGATGACCGCCGGCCGAGGCATCATGCACCAGGAAATGCCCAAGGGAGATGCCAAGGGCCGCATGCACGGCTTTCAGCTCTGGGCCAACCTGCCCTCCTCGCTGAAAATGACCGAGCCGCGCTACCAGGATGTCACCGCGAACGAGATCCCGGTCGTCACCGACGATGACGGCGCGTCTGCCCGCATCATCTGCGGCGAATTCTGGGGCAAACGCGGCCCGGTCGACGGAATTGCAGCAGAACCCCAGTATCTCGACCTTCATGTGCCGGCGGGACGGAAAAAGCGCTTCAAGGTCGACACCTACAAGCAGACATTCGCCTATGTATTCGAAGGATCCGGCACATTCGAAGGAGCATCCGACCCGTTCGGTGTTCTGACCGAAAAGGAATTCGGCGGCGAAGAACTGAAGATCCGCGACCAGACCGGCGACCGCACGCTCGTCATTTTCGGAACCGGCGACGAAATCGTGGTGCAGGCAGGCGACGAAGGCATCCGCTTCCTGCTGGTATCCGGCGCGCCCATCAAGGAACCGGTCGCCTGGCATGGACCGATTGTCATGAACACACGCGATGAACTGGTTCAGGCCGTAACGGAACTGCAGAACGGCACGTTCATCCGGTAGATACGGGCCGTCACTGTCTCAACGGCGAGCCCGGGACCAGGTTCCCGGAAAACCGTGGCTCAATACGGCGGTCGGACAGCATCATATCGTTTTCCGGCCTTCCGTGACGCATCGGCCGGCGCGGCAAGTTGAACGGCGATTATCCTCCGCCTGACGGAGGCGGCACTTACAGCTCTTCGCAGATGCCGCCGCCTTGTAACGTTCACATTCTCTGGATAGGGGTCTCCGGCAAGCAAAAGGCCGGACCCTCATGCCTCTCAAACTCAGACCCGCCACCCTCGCCGACGCCCCCGTCCTGACCGGCATTCTTCACCGCGCAAAGGCGTCGTGGGGGTATCCGGACGACAAGATGGCGGCGTTTCGCGAAGCCTGGGGTATCCGAGAAACCACGATCCGGTCGATGCAGATAACGGTTGCCGAACAAGATGGGGTACCAATCGCCTTTTCGGGCGTTGTTCCGCAAGACGAAGAGACGCTGCTTGTCGATTACCTGTTTGTCGACCCCACAATGCACGGACGGGGAATCGGAGGTCTGTTGCTGAAACGCGCCGAAGACATTGCCCGGCAGAAAAAGCTCACGCGCCTCTGCCTGGAGTCGGACACCCATGCCGGTACCTTCTACGCAAAGCAGGGCTTTCGAACCTTTGACACCCGTCCAAGCGAGATGTCGCCTGGAAGCGACATGCCCCTCATGGAGAAAAGTCTTCCCGCCTGTGTGCACGAACTCTCGCGTGCTGAGTTAAGTGTCACGAACCGGCCCTGGCGTTTTGAAATCGAATACGCAAACGAAATCGCCGCGCATTTCGAAGAGGCAAAGAAACGGATTTCGCTTTTGTGGAATCGGCGCACGCTGAAGCTGACGGACTACACATTTCAAAACGGTATTTTTGAAGGATCTTGTTCGGAAAGCTCTTATGCTGCGCATCTCGCGTGGCGGGACTGGGGTGCGCCGGACGCCAGCGCTTTCAACCTCTTTGGATCAGCCATCATCCGGAGCCGGGGCGGCGCACTGCTCTACGGTGTCATGGGTCCTCACACGGCAACAGCGGGAATGATCTATCCGCCAGGGGGAAACCTTGACCTGAACGACGTCACGCCTGAGGGCAAGGTGGACGTGATCCGGGCAATCGATCGGGAATTGGAAGAAGAGACAGGACTGCGTGGTGCCGACTTGAGGAGGGCCGAATTGCTGGCTGCCTTCGACGGACCACGAATTTCCATCGCGCGGGTGTTCGATAGCGATGCGGAAACTGAAGATCTGCGACGAAGCATCATGGAGCATTCGGCTGCATCGGAAGAGCAGGAACTCTCCGATATTCATATCATACGGTCTCGCGATGATCTCGATGACCCGGCAATCGTGCCATTCGCGCGTGAAATTGCACATTACCTGTTGCGCTGACGCTGGCCCTGAACCTGGCCCTGGAGCCCGTAGCAAGGTCCGCACCCGAGGCTCTTGGAGGACCGTCAATGGTTTGTTCACCAAGAACACGCGGTAGGGACTGGCGGGACCCGGCCAGACATGCAAAAGTCCGCTCACCCCGGTATCAAGGGTCGGGAGAATCTCCAGGGAGAACAGAATATGGGCCGCCGCTACGCGATCTTGGATGTCTTTACAAACACACTGCTCGCCGGAAATCCGCTTGCAGTGGTTTTGGATAGCGAAGATCTGAGCGATGAGCAGATGCAGAAGATCGCTGGGGAATTCAACCTTTCCGAAACGGTCTTCGTGTTTCCGCCCGAGAACCCTGGCCAGACTGCCAACATGCGGATCTTCACTCCGAAAATGGAACTTCCGTTTGCGGGTCACCCGACCATCGGCACCGCCATTCTTCTGGCGAAGGAACGCTTTGGTGATGTCGATAGCGAGCAGGATGCGGTCGTTGTTCTGAAGCAGAAGATCGGGGCGGTGCGCTGCGCCGTCATCCTGAAACAAAATGCCGCCGGCTTCGCCGAGTTCGACGTGCCGAGCCTGCCCGAGCCCGCCGGACCGACCCACAACATCGAACTTATAGCCGCCGCGCTGGACCTCGAACCGACCGACATCGGTTTCGAAAACCATGCGCCTTCGCGGTTCCAGGTCGGGCCCCCGTTCAACTTTGTGCCGGTGCGCGATCTCGATGCCCTGTCACGCGCAAAACCGGTGACCGCGATGTGGAAGGCCGGTTTCGGCAACGAGGGCCACAGCCGCGCCTATATCTATTGCCGTGAAACCAGATCGCACGACAGCGCCTTTCACGCACGGCTGTTTGCTCCGGACATGGGCAGTCACGAAGACCCGGCAACGGGTGCCGCAGCGGCTGCCTTTGCCGGCGTCGTGAACTTTTATGACGGTCTCACGGAAGGCACCCACCATATCCGTATCGAACAGGGCTTTGAAATGGGGCGGCCATCCCTGATCGACCTGGAAATCGACATCGAGCACGGCGGCATGCACGCGGTTCGCATCGGCGGTCAGGCAACGCTCGTTGCCAGGGGTGAGTTGTTCGTCTGACGGCCGGTCAGTCCTTGTTTTCGCCGGCGGCGGCGCCGTCCTCCCCGGCCTTGGGTTGCGACCGCGCGTTCAGGATACCGGGCAGCACGACGGCGGCAACGATGAGCGCGCCGCCAATCAGGATGTCCGGGGTCATTTCTTCGCCAAGCGCCAGATAGGCAATCACGAAGGTGAAGACCACCGAAAGAACGGCGAGCAATGCTGCCGTTACCGTCGATACGGTCGCCATCGCCTCGTACCACAGATAGTACCCGAACGCCGTGGACAGCACGCCGAGCAAAACCACCAGGAACGCGTCCGTCGCGGTCGCTTCCAATGGATAAAGCAGCAGGCTGGGCGTCAACACGACAGCGCTCGGCAGAAGGATCTTCAACAGAACTTCCATGCGGTCCATGGTCGAGCGTGTCTGCTTGACCGCACGTGCGCTTCCAACAATGAATACGGCCCAGGAAATGCCGGCACCGAGCTCCCAGAAATCTCCGACGAGACTGCCACCCGCGCCGGCGTCGAAATCGTGCCGCACAGTCAGGTAGACGCCGGCAAGCGCCAGGCATGTCGCGAGAACATCGAACCATCGAACCCGTTCGACACCGGCGATGACCAGGAACAGCAGCACGAAGAACGGTGCCGTGTTTTCCAGAACCATCGCGTTCGTGGCGCTGGTCAGCTCAAGGCCGATATGAAAGGTGATGTAGTTCAGCGTGAACCCGGTGCTGGCAAGCAGCGTATGGCGGTCAAGCTGGAATAGGCCGAGGCGTCTGCCGGACAGCTTCAACATGACGAAGATCACGAAGCAGGCGATCCAGAGGCGGAAGACCGCGATCTGAAGTCCGTGAAGATCGCCCGTCAGATACCTGACGATCACGGAGTTGGCACCCATCAGGAAGGCGGCAACAAAGCCGAAGCTCAAGGCGATTGCATAAGGTCTCGTCATCAAGGCTCATGGTAGCGCCTGGGAAAGAACCCGGCAACGTCACCCCCTGCCCGCTCCTGAGACATCGCGGTCTTTACAGCCGGCTGGCGGCGACAGGTGCCCTGGCCGCCAGTCCGAGTGACCTTGAGGCTGACGAATCCTACTCCGCGGCCTCTGCCGGAGCCTTGGGTGCCGTCTTTTCCCACGCCGGTAGCGCTTCCATACGCTGCAGCCAGGCTAGCACCTTCGGAAACTCGAGCAGCGGAACCTGAGACTGCGGGTGAAGTGCCAGGGCCGAGTGACTGCCGACGGCAAAATCAGCGACCGTTGGCGTGTTACCCAGAATGAAGGTCCGATCAGCCAGATGATCTTCAAGAATGGTCACGAAACGGCGGAAATTCTCTTGTCCCGAAGCAACTTTTTCTTCATCCACAGGACCGAGACCGAACACCTGTTTGGCGACGGTTTCCCAGACGATTTCGCCGAGCGCCCGGTTGAAATGCTGCACCTCCCAGGACATCCAGCGCAGCACCTCGATGCGCATCGCATTGTCTGACGGACAGAATGCCTCCGCATTTTGCCGGTCAGACAGATAGATCATGATCGGATTGGCCTCCCACAGCTTGAGCTCACCATCCACCAGAACCGGCACTTTCACGTTCGGGTTGATGGCCCTGAATTCCTCGGTCTGATGCTCCCCTGCGAAGAGATTGAAGTTCCGGATTTCAGTTTCGCCGTCCAGCCCGAGATGATGGATCGCAGCCAGAACGCGGCGGCAATTGGGAGACAGGTCGGTCAAATAGAGTTCCATGATTTCAGCTCCTGTGCATGCCGGTTTCAGGGGTATCCCGCCCGGCCTTGTTGAGCACCTCACCTCAGGGCGACTTTACTCAACCATATAGTTGACTATAATGGAATTAGATGATAGTCAACCAAAAGGTTCACTTATGAGTGTGCAGCAAATGGCCCAACTGGACGCAACTTTTTCGGCACTGAGCGATGGGACACGGCGCGCGATCGTCGCCCGCCTTGCGAACGGCGAGACGACATTGTCGGATCTCGCAGCCCCTTTCGACATGTCACTGACGGCGGTGTCCAAACATCTCAGGGTTCTGTCCGATGCCGGCCTGGTCGACATCGAAAAACGGGGTCGCACCCGTCATTGCCGTTTGCGCGGCGCACCGATCAAGGAAGCCGTCGACTGGTTGAGCAAGTACGAATCCTTCTGGATCGACCGGTTCGATGCCCTCGCCCGTCACCTTGCCAAAGAGGAGAGCGACACATGAGCGTTCAGGAGATCGAAAACCAATTTCTCAAGTCGGAGCCGGGACAGGAACCCGTCATCGTGGAGGGTCTGTTTCGCGCTGCGCCGGCCCGCGTGTTCCGCGCCTTCACGGAACCCGACGAAGTGCAAAGCTGGTTCGTGCCGAAATCAGGCGGTCTGGTTTCGGTCGATATCGACCTCAAGGTGGGTGGCAAGTGGTGCTTTGTCATTGAGAGAACACAGGAAAAACAAATCCACTTCGAAGGCGAATACCTGGCCATAGAAGCACCGAACAGACTTGAGTTCAGTTGGCGACACGTTCAGGAATTCGCCGACGGAACGCGGGAGGCGACCGACAGTTCCCAGGTGGCGATCACGTTCACGGAGGCCGGCAAGGCAACCGAAGTGAAGCTTCGCCACGAGGCGATCAAGACCGAAGATGCCCGCCGCGGTGTCGGTGGTGGCTGGGACGGCTGCTTCAAGCGTCTTGCCGAAATCATTTCCGCTTAACACTTATTGCCGAGGAGAAGGACATGACCCGCCCGCAATTTGTCAGCCGCGAAGACTGGCTGCTTGCCCGCAAGGCGCTGCTCGAGAAAGAAAAGACCTTTACAAGGGAACGGGACGCGTTATCCGCCGCCCGCCGGGACTTGCCGCTGGTCCTGGTGGACAAGGAGTATGTCTTCGACACCGAGGACGGTCGGAGGTCGCTCGCAGAGCTGTTCGGACCGCACCCGCAGCTTGCCGTCTATCATTTCATGTTCGGTGAGAACTGGCAGGAGGGATGCCCGAGCTGCTCCTTCTGGGCCGACAACTACGACCGCCTCGACACGCACCTGGCTGCACGCGGCACGCGGCTGATCGCCGTCTCGAATGCGCCGCTGGAAACACTCCGGGCCTACAAGTCGCGCATGGGCTGGAGCTTTGACTGGGTCTCGACGGCGGGAAACGGCTTCGGGATCGACTTCGGCGTCACCTTCCCCGACAAGAAAGACCCGTCAGGCCGGGGCTACAATTACAGCGGCAACGACACGGTTCATTCCGAGGAACTGCCCGGTGTCAGCACCTTCCTGAAGCTCGACGATGGCCGTGTCGGCCACAGCTATTCCACCTATGGCCGCGGCCTGGACATTCTCAACATGGCCTACAATATTCTTGACCTGACCCCGATGGGACGGCAAGAAGACGACCTGCCCTACCCCCAGGCCTGGGTCCGCCGGCGGGATAGTTATGACGCCGGCGCTGAGGTGTGAAGCTCAAGCCCTCTAGTGCGGTGAATTTGAAGTTCGCATCATTGTTTCAGCAGACTCCGAAGCGAACTTCAAATTCATAAACCGCACTAGAAACATAGACTTGCTAGTCACCTTCTTGAATCTGAAGTTCGTTCGAAGACCGCTGCAAATGAGTCGAACTTCAGATTCAGGTGACTAGTGCGGTGAATTTGAAGTTCGCATCATTGCTTCTGCAGACTCCGAAGCGAACTTCAAATTCGTAAACCGCACTCGAAACATAGACTTGCTAGTCACCTTCTTGAATCTGAAGTTCGTTCGAAGACCGCTGCAAAATGAGTCGAACTTCAGATTCAGGTGACTAGGGTACGGACCCACAAAGCGTGCCGCGTTCAATCGCGGCCGCCGTTCCGTGTGAATACCGCCATCAGCCGGGCTGATCCCATCCAGCCCGGCAGAGAGAAACGAAACTCCGGCAACTGGCTTTGGAACAGAACGCGCTCGGGCTTCTTTCGGTGACGTTGTCGATGAGATTGCAATTCAGCTTTTTTTGAAACCAAAACGTCGAATAGTATTGAGCGATCCGTTGAGCTCTGGAATACTCTAAACATCAGCACTCATTCAGCTCAACGAAGAAACCGTCAATTTCAGTTTTTTTGAACTCGTATTATGAAAATTATTCTTTTGTTTCCGCCACTGCTACTTCTGGCATCCACTCAAATTCTTGCAGATGACATAAGCCACGATCTCCGGTGCCTGCGGGAGTACAACAGCTGGAACGATGTTGAAACGATCATGAACCGCGAAGCGCGGGGCTTCTGCTTTCATGCCAATTCGACCGATCTGCCGGAGCAGCCCGGCCTCCATGTCTTTGATCTGGGCACCGGGACGGGAGTCCTTTCCGTAGAATGTGAAATCGACGACTTGAAGGACATCGAACCAAGCTCAGATCGCTGCGTTCACGTATTCGCAGGCGATGGTTGGGGAGGTGTGAGAGGCAATCACGTCCTGATGCTCAAATCTTGCCGGATCGAAAGCACCCACCCCTGTGATCAATAGATCCTTGAGCACCGTTCCAATTGGCTCATGCGACGGCAAACCCCTCCCATCCGGAACGGGCGAGAGGGGAATCCGGCCGTGAAGCGCTCGCAATCACATGAAATGAATTCGGCTTCACGTCTTGTAATGTGCGCGAAAGGTTTCAGTGCCCGTTAAGCTTCCCCGGCCACTTTCTCCCGATCCAATGGTAAGGAATGGATAAAAGGAGAAGGTCATGGATGTTGGACCAGCAGGTGCAGTACCAGCAAGCACACAGGCACTGAAATCGGAAGCTTATACGTCAAACCCGACCGCACCGGGTCAAACCGAAACACCTGAAAGCAAGGCGCCTACGGCGTCCAGCACCCCGGCGGCACCCCCGCCAGGTCTCGGCGAAACCGTCGACATTCAGGCATAGCCGGTCACGCGGACACAGAAGCCGGTTCCGACGCTCCCGTGCACGTGTCGCGGGACGGGCCAAACAGAAAAGCCCGCCGGATCGGCGGGCTTTTTTTTCTGAGCCAATACTCGGGTTTGAGTGGCCTGAAATACCTTATCGCGCTCCGCGCAGGTACTTGTTGGCGTCTCGGAATGAACGATAAAGCTTCGATGGGAGCCAGCTGAGGCGCGACCGATTGTAGGTCAGGCCATCGCGGACAAGCAGGCAATGGGCTGTGTGTAAATTCATTTTATTCCTCCTTGTGTCCAACAATAGCGCACATAGTGCACCCAAGCAAGAAATTCAATGTTTGACGGTTAATGAAATTCATTAAATTTTATCAATGAGTCCGTCGAAGAAACTGTTACTCAGCGGAATACTGCCGGACTGGAGAGTCTATGACCGGCATTTTGGATCTGCGCATGTCGGGAGACCAACGCGGTCCGTTTTCCGCCCATCGCGCGCTTTCCGGCCGGCACGGACAAGCCCACCGGCTCATGAACGAAAACCTGCTGTTTCTTGATGGAGAAATCCGGTTTTGCCGCGGCAAAAGACGGTAGAACCAGAGACTGTCGCGCTAAAAAGGAAACGGCTTCGCTCCTGGAAGCGAAGCCACAATGCCTTGAGACTGCAGACTATTTTACGATGATGCTGAGCAGCTCCGGATTGCGCACGAGATTTCGCACACCGTGAGCATATTCTTCGTTGAAGATGTTGCCGCTCAGCCAGTAGTCCACGGACGCGATCGAGACTTTTGCGACTTTCGGTCTGACGCTCCAGGTCACGTGGAAGGGAGACCCCTTTTCGTTGTATCCCGGTCCCGTCGTTGATCCGGCATATTGCACGGGCGCGCCTGTGTCGGACGGAATGTTCGGCGCCTGATGAAAACCGCCAACGAGATCCACCTGGGTGAGCTTGACGAAGTCGAGCGCCTCATCATCATTCACCAGGACATAAACCTGCGCCTCGACACGCAGCTGGGGGTTGTTGATCGCCTCACTCAGACAGGAACCGAGTGTCGGGCCCGGATCGACCTTCGCGGTCGTGAAGACATAGTGAACCTCGATCGTGTCGCCCGGCTCAAGGTCGCCGTGGTCGCTGGAGCCGACCTTGTAGTCAAGCGGAGCGAGTTCGGCATCGGTCAGAGCGCCGTTGTATTTGTATCCCGTTCCGTAGCCATGCCCGTCGCCATTGCCGGCATATGTCGTGAATTCACCGCCGCGGTGTTCCGCACTTTCGTGAAAGTGGATGTTGCAGAGGTTCATTCGCACCCGCGGAGGCGCTGCACCAAACAAGCGCGAATTGGCCCCGTGAACGGAGCCGATGTCACGTGGCGACTGGGGCCCGAACCCGGCACCGCTGGTTTGTTTTGCCAGTACCTGCCGCTGATGCGCGACGACTTCGTTCGGAGCTGCCGCACTGCCGCCTTCAGAAGCCGGTGCATTGTCGGTGATGGCGCACGCGCAAACAAGTGCCGCCGCCGTGGCGTGGGAAAGTTTCATAAGGACACCTTTCAATGTCCCCCACACGAAATCTGTTATAAATGCCAGTGACGAAAATTCCAATTCCTAAGTTGCTGAACCACACATGAAATGCAGACTGCAGCCTCCAGAATCCTTAAACGTCTTGCAACCCGGCCCGTCCTGCCGTAAGAACGATCCCGTTAACCACCTGCTCACGCTTTTCCGTCAGGCTGGGTGGCTGAAACGCTGTAATGACCGAAGGCCCTGTTAAGACCCATGATCGCGACACGCGACATCAACGGTTCTAGCTACGACGCGCTGATTGAGCGCGGCGGCCTCATTCTACTTGGCGATCTCCTCCTTCTTAGATGCCCCTGAGCGTCGGCTGATCCGTGTTTTGAACGAGCGGAACGGACACTTAGGGGAGAGACTTGAAAACACCTTACGAATTCCGGATCGCGCCGCGTTGACATCAGCCTGAATTCCCTAGAACCGCCGATCCAAGCCAGGGACGAAACGACATGACTGCCACCCAAGAGACGGACCATATCCGCATCTTCGACACCACCTTGCGCGACGGCGAGCAGTCGCCCGGCGCCTCCATGACGCTGGAAGAGAAGCTGCAGATAGCCGAGATCCTCGACGACATGGGCGTGGACATCATCGAAGCCGGGTTTCCGATCGCCTCCAACGGCGATTTTGAAGCCGTCAGCGAAATCGCCAAGCGGTCGAAGAACTCTGTTGTCGCCGGCCTCGCCCGTGCCATTCACGCCGATATCGACCGGTGCGGTGAAGCCGTCAAGCACGCCGCCAAGGGCCGCATCCACACCTTCGTATCCACCTCGCCTATCCATCTGAAGTTCCAGATGAACAAGTCGCAGGACGAAGTGATGGACATCATCACGGACACGGTGACCCGGTCCCGCAATCTGATTGATGATGTCGAGTGGTCCGCCATGGACGCCACCCGGACACCGATCGACTACCTGTGCCGCTGCGTGGAAGCTGCGATCAGGTGCGGCGCGACCACGATCAATCTGCCGGACACGGTCGGTTACGCCACCCCGGAAGAATACAAGGCCATGTTCGTCGAGATCCGCGAGCGGGTTCCCAACAGCGATCAGGCTGTTTTCTCCGTTCACTGCCACGATGATCTGGGCTTGGCGGTTGCCAATTCGCTGGCCGGTGTCGCGGGCGGTGCCCGTCAGATCGAATGCACCATCAACGGATTGGGTGAGCGCGCCGGCAATGCGGCCCTGGAAGAGATCGTCATGGCCATCCGCACGCGCGGCGACGTCCTGCAATACACGACCCAGATCGACCCGCAATTCATGGTGCGCGCGTCGAAGATGGTCGCCGGTGCATCCGGCTTCGCCGTTCAGTACAACAAGGCGATCGTCGGCAAGAACGCGTTTGCCCATGAAAGCGGCATTCACCAGGACGGCATGCTGAAAAACGCCGAAACCTACGAGATCATGCGGCCTGAAGATGTCGGCGTCAAAGCGACCTCGCTGGTCATGGGCAAGCATTCAGGCCGCCACGCCTTCCGCGACAAGCTGCGCGAATTGGGCTTCGAACTGGGCGACAATGCCTTGCAGGACGCGTTCCGCCGCTTCAAGGATCTCGCCGACCGCAAGAAACATGTCTATGACGAAGACATCGAAGCGCTGGTCGAGGACGAAATCAACATCCTGGGCGAAAGCACAAAGGTCATTGCCCTGACGGTCATCGCCGGAACCGGCGGTCCGCAGAAGGCGATCCTGACCATGGATGTGAACGGTCAGCACATCACCAAGGAAGCGACCGGAGACGGCCCCGTGGATGCGACGTTCAACGCAATCAAGGCAATCGTGCCCCACGAGGCAACCCTGTCGCTCTACCAGGTGCATGCGGTCACCGAAGGAACCGACGCGCAGGCGGAAGTGTCGGTGCGGCTGGAAGCCGAAGGCCGGATCGCGACCGGCAAGGGCGCGGATACCGACACGCTGGTCGCGTCCGCGCGTGCCTATGTCTCCGCCATGAACAAGCTGGCCCTGCGCCAGCAGACCGGCAACCCCGGTGCATTACAGGCGGTTTGAGGATTGCCTTGAAACGATTTCGCAATTGACTGAATGAAAACGCCCCGGGCTCGCCCCCGGGGCGTTCTTTCTTTCGGCAGGATTCCAGGTCCGCACCCGATCCGGTCAGATCAAATCGCTCCGTTCGATCCGGTAGAAGGCGCAAGGGACGCCGTGCTTTTCCCGGTCGAACCAGTGTTTGAAACCGGTCTTTCTCATAACGTGTTGCGACGCGTTGTGTTCTGCATGCGCATAAGCGATCAGGAAAGTGTTATCCGTTGTTTCGAAAAACCATCGGGTCAGCGCTTCTGCAATCTCCGAGGCGTAGCCCTTGCCCCAGGCAGTGCGTTTCAGGCTGTAGGCAAGCTCATAACCGTCAGGATCAGTCATCCAGTCTATGCCGGCACGACCGATATAGTCGCCCCCATGTGTGGTCAGCTTGCAGCGGCCAAACCCTGAACCGTCATTGCGTTCGATGAACTCAAGCAGCCTGACTTTCACCTCGTCGGCGGTCATCGGCCTGGGACCGGGTGAGTGATAGCGGTTCACTTCCGGATCGGAGTGTTGCTCCAGCAGAAACGGAAAATCCGTTTCCTCGAATGGCTCGAGCCGGAGGCGTTTTGTTTCTAGGATTGTATCTGACAAGGCAACCGGCCCCGAAGGAGGGAGAGCGCACGCGGAAACAGTGCGATGTGGCGGATGCAAGCCGCGGGATTGAGGCTCGCAGGCTTTCTAGGACCCTTCAGGCGCTCATGAGGTAGGATTGCATCGACGGACTGAAGAGCTGGAACACGTCAGCCTGCATGCCTTCGATCTTCTTGCTTTCGCGGTGGCTGAAGCCGGCATTCTGCACCACGGCGCGCATGCTTCTGTTGTCGGTCCGCACGACTGCCACGAGATGCGAAAAATAGGTGTTTTCGAAAAACCAGCCGGTCAGCGCAAGGCAAAGCCGCTTGGCCAGGGTGTCGTCCTGATCGAGAATTTCATTGGATAGGCAGTAGTTCAGGCTGATTTCCGAGGTTTCACTGAGCGGCGTGAAGCCTGCCCATCCGAGAAATCGCCCGTCTTCCGCAACCGCTTTCCACTTGGCAAACCCGAGTTCGGCCTGGTTCTGAAGGGCGGAACGGACAAGCTCGGCGGCATCAGCGGAAATGGAACCTGTCGAGAATTCCGTATATCGATTTCCAAATGGGTCGGAGCGAAGGTTTTTGACGAGATTAATATCGGACGGGGAGAAGGGAACAAGCCGCACTGAGCCGCATTCGAGAATAATCGTCTGCACCATGGTCCTCCTCTGAAATCAGATCTTGTCAGGCGGTGTCCTGCCAAGGTCAAGAAACATCCGGAAACGGATGCCGGACGCCTAACCCTGAATTGTGCCAACTCGAAGGCATACAAAAGTATAATGTCAAAAAAGGCAAAAATATATGCGTATTACCAACAGGTTACCTTAAAACACCATGCTGCAGCGCACCGCCTTTAAGTTGACTAAGTTAAATTATAGCTGCGCAACGATCTCATCTGCTCCGATTCCCTCCGATGGATCAATCCGTTGCCAGTGCGGCATTTGATTGCGGAACCAGGTCTCCTGACGTTTCGCGTACTGCCGCGTCGCAACAGTGAGCCTGTGGACGGTCTCTTCATAACCCGTCTCACCGGACAGGAATTCGCGAATCTCGGCGACACCGATCGCCCTCATGGCAGGCAATTCCGAAGATAGTCCTTTGTCCAGCAGCGCTCTGACTTCGCCGATTCCCGCTTCGCCGAGCATGAGGCGGGCACGCTGCTCGATCCGCGCATGCAGCCAGTGACGCGGTGGTGCCAGTACGATCCGGATCGTCTCGTCTGCGGAAAGGAACGGAGCTGTCTGTGCCGAGGCCTGCCAGAATCTCAACGGTTTTCCGGTCGCGACAATCACTTCAAGCGCCCTGGAAAGGCGTTGAGGGTCATTGAGAGCCACCGAGGCCTCCGCGTCCCCTTCCCGTGCCAGCGCGGCACGTAACCCATCCACTCCCTCGCGGTCGCTCAGATCACGTGCAGCCTGACGAACGTCATCGGGTATTTCCGGCATGTCGGCGAAACCGTCGGTCAGTCCCTTGAAATAGAGCCCGGTTCCGCCGACAACGACGGGCGCCCTGCCGTCCGCCCGCAATCCGGCAATCTCAGAGGAAGCGCGCCGCAGCCAGGCGCCGGTCGAGAAAGCGGTGGACGCCGGCAGGATCCCGTAGAGCCGATGCGGCACCAGCTCTTCTTCTTCCGCGCTCGGACGGGCACTGACAATTCGCAGATCCTCGTAAAGCTGCATGGAATCCGCATTTACAATCACGCCATTGCATTCTGCAGCGACTTTGAGAGCGAAAGCGGACTTGCCGCTTGCGGTCGGTCCCGCTATCAGGATGACGCGGCCGTTGTCAGGCTGTTTGCTCTTGCGTTCCAAGGATGCGTCCATGTCTTTTGTTGCCACTTTGGTGTCTACCCCGACGTCTCCGGCCGTCGATCAGGATCTTGTCGACCGGGTCACGCAGGCCCTGGGACAAGAGTCTGCCGCAAAGATCCTGAGCCCTGGAGTTGCTGCCGACGTTCGAATTGAGGGCTCTGACGAAACCGCTGCAGCAACTGCGTCGCGCATTCGCGATATCATCGGCGCGGCACCGGTCGACGTCTTTGTGCAACCTGAGAAGGGTCGCCGCAAGCGCCTTTTGATCGCCGACATGGATTCCACCATGATCCGCCAGGAATGCATTGACGAACTGGCAGCCGAACTAGGGCTCAAAGAAAAGATATCCGACATCACCGAGCGCGCCATGCGCGGTGACATCGAATTCGAACCTGCCTTGCGGGAGAGAGTTGGCCTGCTCGCAGGACTCCCGGTCTCTGCGATTGGTACGGTGCTCAGCAACCGGATTGTGTTGATGCCCGGCGGCCGGACGCTGGTTCAGACCATGAAGGCGAACGGTGCCTATTGTGCACTTGTTTCAGGCGGCTTCACGCATTTCACAAAGTCCGTATCTGCCATGATCGGTTTCGACGAGAACCGGGCGAATACGCTTCTGGAGCAAGACGGCAAGCTGACCGGCAAGGTCGCAGAACCCATTCTCGGTCGCGACGCCAAGCGCGAACGCCTGGAAGAGTTGGTTGCCGAACGGGCTCTCGATTTCAGTGAGACACTGGCGGTCGGAGACGGCGCAAATGATCTTGCAATGATCGAACGCGCTGGTGCCGGCGTTGCCTACCGCGCCAAGCTGGCCGTCGCGGAAGTTGCAGACTTCCGGATCGACCACGGCGATTTGACAGCTCTCTTGTACTTGCAGGGTTACTCGGAAAAGGATTTTGTCCTGAGCTGATCGGCTGCGAGAGCCTAAAACATAAAGGGCGCCATATCGGGCGCCCTTTGTTTTTGCGGAGTTTGCTCCGGATCTATTCGTCTTCGATCCTGACCGGAACGAACCGGACATCACCGGTCGGATTTGACAGAAGCAGCAGAGCAGAACGGCGTCCGTCATCTTTCAGCTTGTCGATTTCCGATGCCACCTCGGCTGGTGTTTCCACCGGCTCCTGGGCAACTTCCTTGATCACGTCACCGGCGGTGATCCGCTTTTCTGCAGCAGACGTGTCCGGCAGAACCTCGGTCACCACAACACCGGTCACGTCGGCATCGATAGAGAACTGCTCGCGCAACTCATCGTCCAGTTCCGCCAGCATCATTCCGAGAACTTCGCTTTTCGCGACGGGTTCCTCGGCCGGTTCTTCGTCTTCGGTAACACTCGCCTCTGTCGGTGTGCTTTCTTCCAGACGTTCAAGGACAACGCTTATGGTGACTTCCTCACCCTTGCGCAGAACGACAACCTCGACTTCCTTGCCAATGGCGGTTTCGGCGACCATGCGCGGCAATTCGCGCATTTCCTCAACTTCATTGCCATCGAACTTGATGATGACGTCCCCGGCTTCGATCTTAGCTTTCGCTGCAGGGCCGTTTTCGGTGACACCGGCCACCAGCGCGCCCATCGCCTCGTTCATGGCAAGGCTCTCGGCGATCTCGTCGGTGACTTCCTGAATGCGGACACCCAGCCAGCCGCGCCGGGTTTCACCGAATTCGCGCAACTGATCGATAACGCGCATGGCGGTTTTTGCCGGAATGGCGAAGCCGATGCCGATCGAGCCGCCGGACGGCGAAATGATCGCCGTGTTGATGCCGATCACGTTGCCCTGCATGTCAAACAGCGGACCGCCCGAATTGCCCCGGTTGATCGACGCATCGGTCTGGATGAAATTGTCATACGGGCCGGAATTGATGTCGCGATTGCGGGCAGAAACGATCCCGACCGTGACCGTGCCGCCGAGGCCGAACGGATTGCCGATCGCCATCACCCAGTCACCGACACGGATCGTTTCGGAATTACCGAAATCGACTGCCTTCAGCGGAGTTTCCGGCTCGACCTTGAGAACGGCCAGGTCGGTTTTCTCATCTGTGCCGATGATCTCTGCACGGAGCGCGGTACCGTCGTTGAAATTGGCGGTGATCTCGTCGGCACCTTCAATCACGTGATTGTTGGTGATGATGATGCCTTCGGTTCCGTCAATGACGAAACCCGAGCCCAGCGACTGAACGCGGCGCGGAGCCTGTTCGTTGTCCCGGTTCTGGCGATTGAAAAATTCCTCGAAGAACTCCTGGAACGGAGATCCGTCGGGCACCTGGGGCATCGGGACCGACCTGCGCCCCTGTACGGTCTGGGCGGTCGAGATGTTGACGACCGCATCCGCCAGGTTTTCCGCGAGGTCGGCGACCGACACCGGACCCTGCGCCTGCGCGATCTGGACCGGTTGAAATGCGACCATTCCGCCAAGCACGAGCCCCGCCGCGGCAAACGCGATCCGGGACATGCGACGGCGAACAAAATTTGGAGCCATAGGGCTTTCTCCTCATCCCTTCCGATAGGACTGTCCGACAATGAACACAGCCGGTAACTTCTAACGACTTGTAGTCAGAATATAGAACGGGCGGGAGATTTTTGCCCCTCCCGCCCGGAAACTTTTCGTTATCCGCGTATGATCCACACAAATATAAGCCCCACGACGGCAACGACGACACCTGCAACGCGCAAGGTCTGGTCCGATGTTTCCAGGGCGCTCCGCATCATGCTTTTCATGCCGCCAGGCATGAGCGCATAAAGAACCCCTTCGATGACCAGAACCAGCCCAAGCGCGGTTACAAAGTCATTCATTGCGCGGCGAGAGAGGGCGACCGGGTCGAGATCCCCGTCCCGCCGTCATCACCGCTCCCGGCCGGCGCATTCACACCGGTCGGGTCCTTGAAGAACCGGAAGAAGCTGGAATCGGGAGACAGCACGAGGCTGGTATCACCTGATTGCAATCCAGATTCATAAGCCTGCATGGACCGGTAGAAGGCAAAAAACTCCGGATCGGCACCGAATGCTTCGGCAAAGATCCGGTTCCGCTCCGCATCGCCGTCACCGCGGATGATTTCTGCATCCCGGTTGGCCTCAGCTTCGATAACCGTCGCATCGCGATCCGCACGGGACCGGATACGGCGGGATTGCTCTTCACCCTGTGCCCGGATTTCCGTCGCTTCACGCTGACGTTCCGTCTGCATCCGTGCATAAATCGCCTGGGAGTTGGCGTCCGGAAGGTCCGCGCGGCGGATCTTCACGTCGATCACCTCGATCCCGAGCTCCTCGGCATTGGCACTGACGTCACGGCGGATGTTTTCCATCACGCCGGACCGGTCGTCACGCACCAGTGCCACGAAACTTGTCCGGCCGACTTCCGAACGCAGCGTCGACTGCAGCAGTGTCGACAGACGCCGGTTGGCCGTCAAAACGTTCTGAACACGCTGGTAGAAGAGAACCGGGTCGGAGATCCGGTAGCGCGCGAACGCATCCACGATCAGCCGCTTCTTGTCCGACGAAATCGGCTCAAGCGGTGGCATGTTGAGGTTCAGGATGCGCTTGTCCAGAAAGACGACGTTCTGAACGAACGGGATCTTGAAATAGAGTCCAGGCTCGGTTTTCGGAGCTTCGGTGATCTGACCGAAGCGCAGAACCAGCGCCTGCTGGGTTGGATTAACCACGTAGACCGACAAGTAACCGACAACGGCAACGACGGCGAGAACAATTACGAGAATACCGCTACGCATGATCAGTTACCTCCTGTCCGCGTGGCGGGCGCGCTGCCGCCTCTGTTCAACTCGTTCAGCGGCAGGAACGGCAGAACGCCGGAGCCTGAAGTGTCGCTGTCGATGATGATCTTGTTGTTGGATCCGAGAACTTTTTCCAGCGTCTCAAGATAGAGACGTTCCCGGGTCACGTCGGGCGCTTTTTCGTACTGTTCGTAGATCTTGCTGAAACGCTGCGACTGACCGGTCGCTTCCGCAATCGTCTGGTCCTTGTAACCGTTTGCCTGTTCCAGAACGCGTGCAGCCTGACCGCGGGCTTCAGGAACGATCCTGTTTGCGTAAGCTTCCGCCTCATTGCGAATACGCTCCTGGTCGGCTCGGGCCGCCTGAACGTCACGGAACGATTCGATAACCTGTGCCGGCGGGTCGACTCGCTGCATCTGCACTTCGGCAATCTCGACACCGGCACGATAGGAATCGAGCGTCGACTGCATCAGCGTGGCAACGTCATTCTGGATCGAAACACGGTTCTCGGTCAGGATGGAGTCAATGTTCGAACCGCCAACGACTTCACGCATCGCGCTTTCCGCGACCGCTTTCACCGTGGCTGCCGGTTCCTGGATGTTGAACAGGTAGTCGGTGACCCCGTCAGTCGTGTTCTTGATACGCCACAGCACCTTGAAGCCAACGTCGACGATGTTTTCATCGCCCGTCAGCATCAGGCTTTCCTCGGGAATGTCGCGTGCACGCACTGCCCCGGAAGTGGAGAAGGTCTCGTCCACACCAACCGTCGTTTCACGCTGAAGTTCGACCGCAGGCTTGTAAACCTCACCGATCGGGTAAGGCAAATTGTAGTTCAGGCCCGGGGATGTCAGTCCGACAACGTCGCCGAGAACCAGCTCAACACCGCGCTCGCCTTCATCAACCGTGTAGATGCCCGTGAGCAGCCAGCCGACAATGCCGATGCCGACCACAATCAGGACTCCCGCGAAACCGATGCCGCCACCGCCGCCGCCAGGAAGCACGGTTTTCATGCGGTCCTGGGTCTTTTTCAGCAGTTCTTCGAGATCCGGCGGGTTGCCACCGCCGCCCCCGCCCCGGTTCGGGCCTCCGCCCCAGGGACCGTTGTTGTTACCGCCGCCGCCGCCGCCCCATGGGCCGCCATTGTTTCCGCCACCCTTCCAGGGGCCGCCGCCGCCTGACTGATTGCTCCAAGGCATCAAGACTTCCTTCTTTGAACTCCGGCGTCAGCCGCCGGACATGGGCTTTCACCCGTTCTGACTCACCGTTGGTTATAGGGAGGTTACCGGAAGCTTTCAATGCGAAGCCCGGCATACTTTCCGCGTAAAACCCATGTGTTTTCCCGTGCCGCAGGTGGTGGGCAATTGTGGCGGTGTCAAGTCGCCGCCACCGAAAGATCTGGGCAAAGGGTTAATTGCCCGCCCCGCACCTTCGGGTCATGTCGACATGCGCAATGCCATCTTCGAGATATTCGTCCGACACAGTCTCGAACCCCAAAGACCGGTAGAAGCCCTCCAGATGGGCCTGCGCCGACAGATCGATCGTACCCGAGGGCAGGATTTGCTCAACCTTTTCGATCCCCGCAAGCATCAGTTTCCGGCCGAGCCCCGTTCCGCGCGCGCGCGGCGCAATCACCACCCGTCCGATCCTTGCCTTTTCCGCCGAAACGTCTTCGGTCACGCGGACGGTTCCGACCAGCGACCCGGACGCCGCGTCACGCACGAGCAGGTGCAGTGCTTCGGGGTCCTTTCCGTCGATGTCCTGATAGAGCGAGTTTTGCTCGATGACAAAGACATCCTGCCGCAGCTTGAGAAGATCGTGCACATCGATCGGCGACATTTGCTGCAGGCGGCACCATTTAGCGCTCTGGGAAGTTTCGAATTCCATTCTGATACTCAGTTCACGCCGGACAGGCGGCGATAGGTCACGAAGGTGAAACCGGCGCTGTCTTTTTCCGTCCGCTCTCCGGCCACACGGTTCACCTCTTCCCACACCCCCGGGTCGATGAACGGGAAACGCGTATCGCCATCCGGCTCCGCATCGACCTCAGTGATCTCCAGACGGGAGGCATCGCCGACTGCCTCAGCGTAGATCTGGCCACCACCAATACAGAAAAATTCACCAACCTCGAGGCCTTCGGCAAGTCGTTCGGCCTTTTCACGCGCGATTGGCCAGGATGTCGCTGTCTCGACACCCGCGGGCGCATAGTCGGGATCACGCGATATAACGATGTGGGGACGGCCCGGCAGCGGCCGCCCGCCAAATGACAGAAACGTCTTGCGTCCCATGATCACCGGTTTTCCGAGTGTGAGGCGCTTGAAATACTTCATGTCGGACGACAGCCTCCAGGGCATGTCGTTATCCGCACCGATGACACCGTTGCGGGCAACGGCAGCTATGAGAACAAGTTCCGGCAAGAGGGTCTCCGAATCCCGTTTCCTTTTCCGAGTGCGCCTCCTAGCATAAAAATCAATGTGCGGAGAGCTTTTCGCGCGCTCTTTTCAAGGGGCCTGTCGGATTTCCCGATCCGTGCGCGTCCTCGGCAAGGAACCCGGCAGGACAGGAAACTTCAAAATGTCAGACTTGATGGAAACCGTGTTGATCGAACGCACCCGGGCCCTGATCCCGGAAACGAACGTCGAGCAGAAAAAGATGTTCGGGTCGACCTGCTTCATGGTCAACGGCAACATGCTTGTGTGCGCATCAAAACGCGGACTGATGGCGCGAGTCGGCAAGGAGCAGGAAGCCGAGGCCCTGACAAGGCCCAATGCCGCCCCCTGCAGGCCGGCTGGCCGGCCGATGCCCGGCTTCATCCGGATCGAGCCCGAAGGTATTGAAAGCGACGCAGACCTCAAAGCCTGGGTCGACATGGCGCGCAATTATGTATGCTCATTGCCTCCCAAAGCACCGAGACCGGGAGGGAAACCGGCCAGGAGGACCGCCTGATGCCATCACAAGGTTTTTCGGCTGAGACATTTGCATTTCTTGCAAACCTGAAGGCCAATAACTCCAGGCAATGGTTTGATGCTCACAAGACGGACTACCAACGGGTCGTCAAGAAACCTGCCGATGGCTTGCGCGCCGATCTCACCGAGAAACTGGCCGGACTGACGGGTCAGGAAACAGTGTCCAAGCAATTCCGGATCAACCGGGATTTGAGATTTTCCAAAGACAAAACGCCCTACAACGCACATGTCAGAATGGCATTCTGGCCCAAGGGCAAGGCGTTTGAAGGAAGAGATGCGCAGCCGCCAAGTTTCTTTGTCTCCTTCGAACCCGAGCACATCCGCCTCGGAACCGGATGCATGGCGTTTTCCAAAGCGGCCCTGGGGTCGTATCTCCAAACCCTCGAAAACGGCAACGGGGACGAAATCGCGGCTCTCCTGTCGGACCTGGAGGCAAGGGGTTTCGAACGGTCGGCGGCGGATCTTTCCAAGCCGCCACGCGGATTTCCGAAAGATCATCAACACGCGGATCTCGCCCGCCACAAGGGACTGGCCGTCTGGATGTCGATCAAGGACACGGGTCCGGTTTCAGGCGGCGGGGCGGCAAGTTACCTCGTCGACGCCTGGAAACCCACACTGGCGTTCTGGACCTGGCTCGTGAACCTTTCCAAAACGTCCTGACCATGAGCAACTCACGCCTTTTCGCCACCACCGATTGCGCAGCCCATCCTTCGAGACAGCGCGCGCGCGCTTCATCAGGATGAGGTCTGGGAGGCGAAGCGGAGGCTTGTTGCGAGTCGGCAACAAATCTATTCGTCGTCATTGCCAGACTTGATCTGGCAATCCATGCCCTGACGTTGCCGCGCGGAAAACATGTGCCAAACAGAAGCGAATCGGCATGGATGCCATGGTCAAGCCATGGCATGACCAGTTGTGTTTAGACGGACCTCACGGCCCTCCTCAGGATGAGGTTTTGGTTTATTGCAATCACTGAAATTCTTATCAAAACACAACCTCATCCTGAGGAGCCGCGCCAGCGGCGTCTCGAAGGATCGGCCGTTGGCTCACAATGTCTTCTTTCCCCTCCGAGCCGCCAATTCAGGAAGCAGTTCATAGTCGCCCCGGATGAGAGCCTCCTTCTTCTCACGTCGCCAACCCTTTATCTGGCGTTCACAAGCAATCGCATCGGTAATCCGGTCGAAAACACAATTGAAGACAAGGGTGACCGGTCTGTGCCGCGCCGTGTAGCCGTCGTGGACACCTTGCTGGTGTTCACTGACCCGGCTTTCCAGGTCTTTCTGCGTAATACCCGTGTAGTAGCTGCCGTTTGAACACCTTAGAATGTAGACGATTGCCGCCATTCGCCCTCTTGTTTGAATTGTGCTTTCAAAAAAATCTACTAAAGATTGAGAAACTCAACAAGTGGCCTATCCTTCGAGACAGGCCTCCGGCCTTCCTCAGGATGAGGTTGTGTTTTCAGCAAAAGCAGCTGTAGCTGCCGCAAACTTTGCCTCATCCTGAGGAGCCGCGCCAGCGGCGTCTCGAAGGATCGGCCGCAAGCACCGATTAACGACACCAACCGCCCTTCAAGCCTTCTGCAGGTTGGCGAGGATGATTTCGAGCCACACCCTGGTTGGCGGGATCCAGGCCATCCAGTTGTTGTAGTTGCCCGAATAGATGACTGCCGCCACATCGGCTTGCGGACAGACGAACAGCCGCTGGCCGCCGTTGCCGAAACCACCGAACCAGGGCACCGGCCCGCCAAGCGCTGCGACCGGAGCCTTCCCGCAAAACCAGAAATAACCGTAGTCGACGCCCTCACCGGTCGCCAGAACGGGCCGGAGCGACGCCCTGAGCCAGGCCTCCGGAACGACGCTGCGCCCCTCCCAGACGCCGTCGTTGAGCACCAGGCGGCCGATTTTCAGAAGATCGGGTGCGGTCAGCCGGACGCCCGAGGCGGGCGAGTGCGTTCCATCCCTGCCCGCGGACCATTTGAACGTCTCGATGCCAAGCGGGTCGAAAAGGACGTTCTTCGCAAATTCCGGAAGCGTTTGCCCGGTGCCGATTTCGATGATCCTGCCAACCAGCGCCGTCGCCCCGCCGCTGTAGATCCAGCGTGTTCCGGGCTCCGCGACGAGATCGCGCTCCAGGATGTAGCGGTAACGATCCGGGGCATGTTCCATGGCGATCTCGCTGTTTTCCGGGTCCGTGTATGGCTTGGTCTCGTCCCAGTCCATGCCGAGGCTCATGGTCAGCGCGTGCTCAATGGTCCTCTCCATCCGCGCAGGGTCTGCGCCAAGGTCCGGATAGCCGGAAAATTCGCTCATTAGCGGCGTGTCGATGCGCGGGACCAGGCCCCTTTCCAGCGCAATGTCGTAAAGCAGGCTAACGATGCTCTTGGTGATCGAGCGCAGGTCATGGAGCGTTTCGGGCCCGAATTCGACATTGCCGATGGGCCGGCCCCAATCCTCGTCGGCTCCCTTGCCGTAGCTCTCAAGAACGGTCTCGCCTCCCCGTTCGGCCAGCACGACATGGAGGTGCCGGAGAAGGCCCGATTCCACGCCAGCCATAAGCTTGCGGCCGATCATCGGATCGAAACCGTTATTCTCGGCAGCGATCGCGTGCGGCGACAGAGATAGCGCATCGGTCGTTGGTGTCATGGGTTCCATCCTGATCGTTCGGCTTTGGCAATTGCTGACAACAGGCTACAAATCAATCTGAACAATATTGCGTCGATATCTGTGTCCCAATCCCGGACTTGACCTTCCAGCGGCTGGAAACATCATAAGACCGCACAAGCCAAGGCCTTCAAACGAAGCGGAGATGGATTTGGATCGCAGGTCATTTTTGAAAACCACGCTCGCCGGATGCGCGGCGGCGGCTTTGCCGCAGGTAACACTTGCGCAGGGTCAGGACGGTTTTCTGGAATTGAGAGCAGCTGCCGGTGAAGCAAAGCTTTATGGCGAGAAGGGCGGCGCCTCTCCCCTTTGGCTCTACAACAACCGTCTCCCGGGACCGGAAATCCGCGTCAAACAGGGCGACCGTGTCAAGGTCCGATTCATCAACGAACTCGACCAGCCGACATCCGTCCACTGGCACGGCATCCGCATCGACAATGCGATGGACGGGGTTGCGGGCGTCACCCAACAAGCAGTCCAGCCCGGCGAAAGTTTCGACTACGATTTCCGCGCACCGGATGCGGGTACCTACTGGTACCATGCGCACAACATGAGCTGGAACCAGGTGCCGCGCGGCCTCGCCGGACCACTGATCGTCGAGGACCTCGACGAGATATTCTCCAGTGATACGGATATCAACCTGGTTCTGAGTGACTGGCGCCTCGATGAGAACGGCGTGCTCGACACGGCGAGCTTTGGTGCACGTCATGATTTCTCTCATGCCGGCCGGCTCGGCAACTGGCTGACGGTCAACGGTGTCTCCCTGCCCGATATCCCCCTGCAGAAAGGCCGCTGGCACCGACTGCGCCTGATCAACGTGTCCGCCTCCAGGATCCTCGACCTCGCCCCGGAACGCATGGGCGCGAAGGTGATTGCGCTCGATGGCCAGACCTTGCCCGAACCGCGCGATGTCTCCGGGATCGTGCAACTGGGCCCCGCACAACGGATGGATCTTGCCCTGAAGCCCATGGAATCAGGCAGCCTTCCGCTTGAAATGATGACCGGACAGCCCTTCGCCTTTGCCAATTTTCAGGTCTCAGATGCCAATGGTCTGGACGGTTCCTTGAGGCTTCCCCCGGTCAACAGGCTGCCGGAACCGGATCTTGCCGACGCTCTTGAACTGCCCCTCGTGATGCAGGGCGGCGCCATGGGCGGCATGCGTGCGCTGCTGCAGGAGCGAACGGAAGACGAGGTCCGCAAGATGGTACAGGACGGCCGGTTCTGGACCTTCAACGGCGTAGCGGGCATGCAGGGCGAGCCGATGTTCAACGCCAGGCGCGGCGAGACGGTCGTTCTGGAAAGCCGTAACGACACCAGCTTCGCACACGCGATGCACATCCACGGGCATCACTTCCGCGTCCTGGAACGGGACGGAGAGCCGCTCGAACACCAGGACTGGCGCGACACTTTCACCACGCAGCCTCAGGAAACGGTCAAGATCGCCCTCGTTGCCGACAATCCCGGCAAGTGGCTGATCCATTGCCACATGCTCGGCCACGCGGCCTCGGGCATGATGACGTGGTTCGAGGTGGTTTGAGCAGCCGGGGGAAAAAGCGTTTACACCGCGATTGGTGCCGCAATATGCGGGTGCGGGTCGTAGCCGACCAGTTCGAAATCCTCGAACCTGAACGCGAACAGATCCGTGACGTCCGGATTGATCCTCATCTCCGGCAGCGGGCGTGCCGCGCGGGTGAGCTGTTCGCGCGCCTGATCGAAATGGTTGGAGTAAAGATGCGCATCGCCGAGCGTGTGCACGAAGTCGCCCGGCTTCAGCCCGGTCACCTGCGCCACCATCATGGTCAGGAGCGCGTAGGAGGCGATGTTGAAGGGTACGCCAAGGAACACGTCGGCAGAGCGCTGATAGAGCTGGCAGGAAAGTTTGCCGTCCGCGACATAAAACTGGAACAGGGAGTGGCACGGAGGCAGCGCCATCTCATCGACCAGCGCCGGGTTCCAGGCCGACACGATCAACCGGCGGCTCTCCGGGCTGGTGCGGATCATCTCAAGAAGTTTTTCGATCTGGTCGATGGACCGGCCGTCCGGTGCCGGCCACGACCGCCACTGATAGCCGTATACCGGTCCGAGCTCCCCATTTTCATCCGCCCAGTCATCCCAGATTTTCACGCCGTTCTCGTTGAGATAACGAATGTTGGTATCACCCGCGAGGAACCAGAGCAGTTCATGAATGATGGATCTGAGATGCAGCTTCTTGGTCGTGACCACCGGAAAGCCCTGGGCCAGATCGAACCGCATCTGGTATCCGAAAACCGACCGTGTACCGGTGCCGGTGCGATCGCCCCTGTCCACTCCCTCATCCAGAATTTTTGTCAGGAGGTCGAGATATTGCTGCACGGCAATGCCTTTCGGACGCGGGTTTGAGTGAATAACGATAACTTCGCAGATTCTCGTGAAAACGCATCCCCTGCCCGGCACTTTCCCCAGATCCCGGTGGCCGAGGTTATGGATGCCACGCAGCCTGTGCTGGCTGCGAAACACGCCTGCAAACGCAAAACCACTTTCAATTCAGGGCTGAAACACTTATATCAGACGTGCTGGTTCGCCAGCTATGGCAATAAACTGTCAGTGCAATAAACCTATCGGACCCGGGGGCGGTACCCGGCGCCTCCACCCAAGCCCACGGGGCTTTCCACCGGAAGAAACGTGAGTTTCGGCGGGGGCGAAATAGGATCGACGAGGGCGTAAAGACTGTGCTTTTGCTCGGCATTGTACCACCGTTATCGGGCTGTTCTAATAGTTGCAAACGACAACTATGCTATGGACAACGCTGTCGCTGCGTAATGCAGTGCCAGTAGTCCTTTAAAGTCCTGTTGGGTTAGCACCGGCAGGCGGGGTTCGAAGGCACCTGGCAACAGAAGCCTTCACTTTTCCATCCCCGAGAAACCAGAGACAAAGGCACAAGTCACGGCGTTATGCATGCATTGACTTAGCCTTCTCAGGAAAGACTCATTATTCTGGTATCACTTGGAAAATTGGCTTTTCTTTTTGCCGAAGGGCCGTCAAGGTGGGATAGACGGCACGAAATCAAAGCAAGATTCGACGAGAACTGATGTCTGAAGACCTTCTGCGATACGATATTCTGATCCAGGACGCACTCCGGGGCGCAGTCAAGAAGATCCTGGCCGAGGTCGGCCGCACCGGATTGCCGGGCGAACATCATTTCTACATCGCCTTCGACACGAATGCGCCGGGCGTTCGCATCTCCCAGAGACTAAAGGAACGTTATCCGCAGGAAATGACCATCGTGCTGCAGCACCAGTTCTGGGATCTGGCGATCGGCGAACATGCGTTTGAAGTTGGATTGTCGTTTGGCGGCGTTCCCGAGAAGCTTCTGGTTCCCTTTTCGGCGATCAAGGGCTTCTTTGACCCTTCCGTTCAGTTCGCTCTCGAGTTCGATCCCGGCAAGACCGCCGAGGAATTGCCTGAAGAACTGCTTGAAGCGGTTGAGGAACTTGCCAAGGCCGAACAGGAACAGCTGGAAAACTCGACCGAGAACACCGGTGACATAAAGGAAGCCGATGCCTCGCCGCCGGAGAAGGACGACGCCGAGAAACCCGCCGCCAAGGCATCCGATGGTGACGGTGGCGGGGAAGTTGTTTCCCTCGACGCATTCCGCAAGAAGACGTGATCAACGGAGACATGGATGAGCGCGGAGATCGTCAATCTGCGCCAGGCGCGCAAGCGAAAGCAGCGCGAGGACAGCGAAAAGCAAGCCCAAGACAACCGTCGGAAATTCGGCCGGACCAGGGCTGAGCGGGACGCTGCGCGCAGACGGCGAGACGAGCTGGAGAAAACGGTCGACGGTCACCGCCTGTCCCCTTCCGACGACGACACAGCCTGATCCTGATGCCGCTTGTCAAAAGGTCCCTGTCCCTTCACGGTCACCGCACGAGCCTCGCGCTCGAGCCTGAATTCTGGGATGTTGTCGACGGCCACGTAAGATCCGAGAAACGGTCGCTCGCCAGCCTGATCGCCGAAATCGACGACAGCCGCGATACAGAGGATCCATTGTCTTCAGCAGTCAGACTGTGGGTGCTGCGCCACGTCAAGGCAACCTGACTGGAGGCTCTCCAGCCTACTGCGCTCCGGGCAGTACCAGCGGAGCGCCCACATCCTGAGTGATCAGGTCCTCTATCGAGACCGGCGGGTCGAGCGGCGGAAGATTGGTGCCCGGTTTGGAAGGCGGTGTGGAGCTGGGAACCGACTGGGTCGTCTGCGGGCCGTCGTCTCCCAGAAGGGCCCGAATCCGCTCCGCGAAAGCTTCGTCGTTCCCGTCCTGCTGCAGGTTGCTCTGCTGTCTCGGCAAGGGAGCTGGAGCTGGTGCCGGCTCGCCCGGCTGGGCAGCCTCCTCTTCGATCCGCTGTTCCGATTGCTGTTCAAGCGCCCGCGCCTCTTCCTCCAGCCTCAGCCGCTCCAGTTCCTCCGCTGCAAGCGCGGCCGCCTCGGCCTCGCGCACGCGCCGCTCCCTTGCTTGTCGCTGACGTCTTAATTCGCGGACAAGCCGGTCTCTTTCAAGGATCTCCGCCTGCAGTTTTTCAACGCGCTCAACTTCCTGCTCGAAGGCACGAAGGGTGAGATAGGCGGTAAACGGCGCGATATCGACGCGGCGCACGGGCGTGTCCACCGGCCCTTCGAACAGCAGTCCAACCTGGGGTTCGGCCCCCGTGACCGCGTCCTCACCCGGATCGATCTTGAGCGAGAAATCGGCATCAAGATCGTAGGATCTCAGATCAAGCTCGGCCGATCCGAAGATTTCCGCCCGGGCTGAATCCACCACGACATTCCGTGCACTCAGCCGGCCGCCAACGAGCGTCAGCGTGCCGTCGACCCGATCGAAAGGCAGACTTCCCGCGCTCATGTGGCTGACGAAGACCTCCCTGATCCGGTCGTCCTGGAGTTCAAGTCCGGCATCGGCCGCGCGCGTCACGAGAGGAAAAGCCTGCGGATTGAGGCCCCGGAAGTCGCCCGCTTCCAGCGAGAATGTCCCGCCTCCATTCAGCCCTGAAACAATTGCGGAAATCGACCGCCCGGCCCCTTCGAATTCAAGAAACAGATCAAGTGTCCCCGACGCAACGGCCCGGTTGCCCGGCCTCCAGGCCAGTTGACGAACATCCGCACGGTCCAGCTTCACGCGCCCGGAGAACGCGGCTTCCGCGTCCGAGCGCTGAACGGACAGGCTCCCCGTCAAGCCGCCGCCTGCAAATGCACCGCTCAAACCATCGAGGCGCATCAGGGTCGGTGAGAGCCGTATCTCCGCACGCGGATTGGAAATCTCCGTCTGATCATCCAGCATCAGGCGGTCTGCTTCAAACGCAAGCGTGACATCAAGCCGGTCCAGAAGTGGTGCGCCGAAGGGAACTGCCGGCCAGATGCTGGAACCGTCCCCGGCGGCGAACCATTGATCAGGTCCCAGAACGAGTTCTGTGAGGCCACGCAAATCCGCCTGGCGTGACACGAGACGCCCGCTGAAACGGCGGTTGCGTTCGCCGGGAGCCGGTTCAAGATCACCGGCCAGCGCACCCTGGAACGTCGTCTTGCCGATGCTGCCCGCCGCATCACTGATTTCTATTTCACTTCCCTGTCCCTTGAAACCGAACGAAATTTCAGCCGGGAGTGTCCCGGTCATCACAGGCAGCACCCGACCGGCCATCAGGGCGATCGGCGCCAGATCGTCAGTCTTCGCGGAAACAGCGACATCGTATGTTGTGTCGGCATCTTTCGTGATCACCAGACCGCCATCCGCCGTCAGCTCGGACGTTCCAATCGCGGCATCCAACTGGACCGCCAACCTGTTCGACGGCACACCTGAAGCGATCACGTAAAGCCGCCCGCCATCGTTTTCGTTCAAGGGGATGATATCGAAGCCGAGTTGCTGCAGAAGCTTGCCGCCGTCAGGACCCTTGAGCCCGACAGAAAGCTGCACTTCAGCGTCGTGCCAATCGTCAACGCGCCCTTTCAACCCTGCGCTGAAAGCCGCTTCCGCTCCGCCGGCTAGCCCGTCCAGCGTGAGCGTCATATCCGTCTCGCCGCCGACCGCCGCTGCCTTGAACTCGCCCTGGAAGCTCGCCGGCACCAGACTCCCAGCCGCTTTCTCCAGCCGGTCCGCGAAGGCACTCTCCGGGAACACGCTTCCAGCCAGCGCAACAAGGCCGGACAAATCCCGCGCTTCCAATTCGCCGGCGACGGCTCCTTCAGGTGCGGAAAAGAGGTTCTTGATCTCGCCCGTCACATCCAGGCGTGCTCCCGCGAGATCCTCGGCAAAGAGCCGGTCGATGCGGACACCGCCGTCCGCATAGTCTGCCTCAAGCGCCAATCCCTTGCCGTCAACACCGCGCGCAACGACTTCCTTCGCCCTGAGGCGCACCGAAACGTTGAGCTCGGGCGTTTCAACCGGCGCGCCGTCGGCACTCGCCTGGGGCCGCATCAGGGCGGCGATGCTCTCGACCGCGTCGAGATCCAGGCGATCCGCCTCCAGGTTGAGCGAAAACTCATCGGCGCCGCTGCGCGGTCTGCGATACGCCAGACCACCGCGCGCTTCCGAACCGGCGAGCGTAAGCCGCAGATTGTTGAGCGCGGCGCCTTCCGGAAGAAGGTTCAGCCTTCCTTCAAGCGCGATCGGCTCCATGGCGGAGGCACTGCCGTCTTTCTGCCGCCACCAGCCCAGGAACGAGCCTGGCTGATCGGAACTGACGGACAGAGCACCCCGGTAGCTCATTGCCGGTTCAAGCCCAAGATCGCCCTGGGTCGCCACCAGGGTGCGCCCGGGCAAACGGCCGGCAAGCCGTGCAACCCGCCAGCCACCCAGCATCGTTTCCAGGTCGAGACGGACATTCTGGATTATCCCGCCACCGGCAACAACCGCGGGCACATCGAGTGAAATCGCACCGTCTATGGGGGGCAAGGGTACGGCACGCAGAGCGGAAATCAGTTGCCCGCCTGCGGAATTGATCTCAACAGGAGCCTGCGGACCGCCGCCAAGAAGACGGTCAAGATCAACCTGCTTTGACCGTGCCCGGACTTCAAATCGCTTGTCACCGGCGTAGACCAGATCGGCACTGCCGCTGACACTGAGGCGCCTGTCCTCCGGTCCGTACCTGAATTCGAACTCCGGCACCGCAACCTCGGCGATGTCAGCCGTGAAGCGGCCTTCGGACGACCAGCTCCTGCCGGCCTCTTCATCGAGCACAATGGAAGCGATGTTGAAGGTGCCGTCGAACGCCGGAGCTGCATCGGTCTGTTGCAGCATCCCGTCGAAGGCGAAGTTCACCGCCCAGTCTGTCGGCGTCAGTTCGCCCTTGATCCGGATCCCGAGATCCTCTTGCGCGCGGCCTGTGGCGATAGACAGGTTGTAGGTCGAACCCTCAAGCGTCAGACTTCCGGTAGCCTTGAACGGCCCGGCAAGGGAACGGGCACTGACGGCAAGATTGCCATCGTCGATCCGGTGGGTCTCGCCGGACCGGGCATCGACGATGGAAAGCGCACCGTCGCGTATGGTGATCTTTTCAAACGCAACGTCTTCGGGTGGAAGATTGGCGAGAGCGCCATCGGACGTGCGGGCGGTCAGCCAGTCCAGCCTGCCGCTTTCATCAAGCGAAAGGGCCAGATGAGGCCGGTCCAGCTCCATGTCGATGACCCGGATTTCCCCTTTCAGCAGAGGCGGCAACTCGATGCGGACGTTGAATTGCGACACGACGAGCAGCGGATCCTCGGCTTCCCCGACGCGCACATCGGAAAAACTGAGCGACGGCGCGGGCAAAAGCCGCAGATCCGCTTCCCCGAGCACAGTGACCTTGTGCCCGAGCGCACGCTCTGCGTAAGATTCGAACGTCGAACGGTAAACAGTCCAGTCAATAAAGAACGGCCCCACCAGCGCTGCGACAAGCACCAGAATGACGGAAATTCCCAACGTGATGTAAACGGAGTTCAGGCCTTGTCTCCTTGCTCACCAAAGTCACCGGCCCCAGCGCGGGACACTTAGCGCATCTTTCCGCTTTCGCAAACAGCTGGCCGGAAAGTTGCATTGACCCCTTACACATAAACCATCGCGGTTAAAACGAGCTTATTGAACTGATTCGATACAATATCATGACTGCGGCAGGATCTTGCCCGGGTTCATCAAATTGTGCGGATCCAACGCCTCCTTGATGGACTGCATGAGTTCGAGCGCCTCCCCGTGTTCGCGCTTCATGTATTTCTGCTTGCCCTGTCCGACACCATGTTCGCCCGTGCAGGTTCCTTCCATGTCGAGTGCACGAATGGCCAGGCGTTCTATGAAAGCCTCGCATGTTTTCATTTCGTCCGGATTGTCCGGATCCACGAGGACCTGAACGTGGAAATTGCCATCGCCCACATGCCCGACAATCGGTGCGAGAAGCCCCTCGGCTTCTATGTCGTCGGCCGTCTGAGTGACACATTCGGCCAGCCTTGATATCGGCACGCAGACATCCGTCGCAACAACCTGCGCGTCCGGCCTGAGCCCGCGTCCCGACCAGTAGGCATCGTGCCGGGCAGCCCAGAGTTTCGAACGGTCTTCGGCAACCGTTGCCCAATCGAAGGGGCCGCCACCGAATTCGTCCGCGATGGCGGAAAAGGTCTCCGACTGCTCCTTGACGCCTGCCTCCGAGCCGTGAAACTCAAGGAAGAGAGTCGGGGTTTCCGCCAGATCCAGCTTCGAATACGCGTTGCAGGCCCGCACCTGCATGCTGTCGAGCAACTCGATCCGCGCGACCGGCAATCCCATCTGGATTGTCAAGATGACAGCCTGGCACGCAGACTGAACGTCGGGAAACGGGCAGACTCCCCCGGAGATCGCTTCAGGCTGACCATGCAGGCGCAGGGTCAATTCGGTAATGATCCCCAGCGTTCCCTCGCTGCCGACGAAGAGCCGGGTCAGGTCATAGCCTGCCGACGATTTTCGTGCGCGCCCTCCGGTGCGTATGACATTCCCATCCGCCGTCACGACCGTGAGCCCGAGCACGGCATCCTTCATGGTCCCGTATCGAACCGCGTTGGTTCCAGACGCGCGCGTCGCGGCCATGCCGCCCAGGCTGGCATCGGCACCCGGATCGATCGGGAAAAAAAGCCCGGTATCCCGGATATAGCTATTGAGCTGCTTGCGCGTCACACCGGCTTCAACCCGGCAGTCGAGATCCTCAGAATTTACTTCAAGAACACTGTTCATTCTACTGAGATCAATGGAAATTCCACCCTCAGGCGCATTTACGTGACCTTCCAGCGACGTGCCCGTCCCGAAAGGTATGACGGGTACATTCGCCTCCGCGCAGATCTTGACCGCTTCGGCAACCTCTTGTGTCGTTTCCGTAAAAACCACGGCGTCAGGCGGCTGGTTCTCCAGCCATGTCGTGGTGTGACCGTGCTGCTCCCTCAAAGCTTGCGAGGTGGCGCACCGGTCTGCGAACCGGGCTTTCAGTCTTTCGATCACACCCGAAACGCTTCCGCTCGGGTCGTCTGAATGCATTACATTTGCTTCGATCGCCATCGCTGACCGTCATCCTTCCTGCGGGCCGAACCTTGGCCCCCTGTGTCTGGTGTGAATATGTTAGCGGAACACAAAAAGGTCAAAGCCAAATCCGGCTTGGCCTCAGCGCGGTGTTGCGCATTTGCAAAGGAGACCCGAATGACAGCGGATTGGGATGAAGGGCCTGTCAGAAGCGCCGTGATGACAGTGAAGGATGACTGGATCGACTATAACGGCCATCTCAACATGGCCTATTACAACGTGCTCTTCGACACTGCGGTCGACCACGTCTTCGAAAGATTGGGAATGGGGCCCGGATATCTCAAGGAACGGGGGGCATCGTTTTTCACCGCCGAGGTTCATGTGTGCTACCTGCGCGAACTGAGCGCCGGAATGCCGGTTGTCGGAACCCTTCAGCTACTCGATTTCGATTCCAAGCGCGCTCACTTCTTCCAGGAACTGCGCCACGCCGAAGAAGACTGGCTGTCGGCAACATCCGAGCAGATGAGCCTCCACGTGGATATGGTTGCCCGCAAGGTCGTCCCCTGGCCGGAAGACATCTGCGCCAATCTGTCCGCACTTGGCCGCGCCCAGGCCGCGCTTACGAGACCTGAAACAGCCGGCAGACGCATCGAGATCCCGAAAAAGGCGACATGACTACACTTTAGGGTGATTTTCGACGATAGAAGCGCAAGTAAACCTGTTCTTTAACGCCGACTCGGGCAAAATGGATCGCAATAGGCAATGTGATCGTTTTCCCGGCCCTAACTTATGCGCAAAATATTTGAAACCGCGGGTCAACTACCGGATATCCTTATCAGTTGGATCACGCCCAACGTGCGCCAGTTCAGGGCAAACAAATTGCCCCTTGTCTGGCTCCTCGCGATCCTTGTAGGGGCCTTGGTTGCGCTCGCCGCAATTGCCTTCAGAACGGCAATCGGGCTGATACAATGGCCCTGGTTACGCACGACAACCGAACTCACGATCCAGGCCGCCGTTCAGCAACCATGGTGGATCATCATGTTGGCACCGGCCGTTGCCGGACTGCTGGTCGGCTGGATCCTGCACAAGTACCACCCCTATCAGCGGGCAGGAGGCGTTGCCGACGTGATCGAGGCACGCGCCTATGGTGGACGCGGTCTGCCGCTCAAGGCGGGTCTCTGGTCCGCCCTTGTGACCGCGATCTCGCTCGGCGGAGGCGCCAGTGCGGGCCGTGAAGGCCCGGTCGTACATCTGGGTGCGACCCTCGGCACGGCGGTGTGCCAGTTCTTCAACCTTCCCGACTCTGCACGCCGCATGCTGCTTGCCTGTGCCGTTGCAAGCGGGGTTTCGGCCTCCTTCAACGCGCCGATTGCAGGTGTCCTGTTCGCGCACGAGGTTGTTCTCGCGCACTACGCCGTCTCCGCTTTCGTTCCGATCGTACTGGCATCCGTCGTCGGCACGCTGCTGTCGCGGCTCTGGTTCGGCAATGTCGCGGCATTCGAAATCCCGCAATACGAGATCACCTCCTATCTGGAGATACCCGCGTTCGCGCTTCTTGGACTGACCTGTGCGGCGGTCGCCATCATCTTTCAGTTCGCGTTGATCGGCACGGACTGGACGGCACGCAACATCACCATGCCCTTGTGGCTCAGACCCGTCATCGGTGGTCTCGCGGTCGGCGCGATTGGAGTTTTTTATCCCGAAATCCTCGGCGTCGGATACGAGGCGACCGACCTCGCCCTGAAACACGAACTGACCATCAACACCATGCTCACGCTCCTGGTCGTGAAGACAGCTGCCACCGCGATCACACTGGCGTCGCGGTTCGGCGGCGGCATTTTCTCGCCATCGCTCTATCTTGGGGCCATGACCGGCGGCGCATTCGGACTGATCGCGGCCTCCGTCTTTCCCGAAATGGCATCCAGTCATGGCCTCTACGCCATTCTGGGGATGGGCGCCGTCGCGGCTGCTGTCCTCGGCGCGCCGTTTTCGACAACGGTGATCGTCTTTGAACTCACCGGTGGCTATGCTCTTTCGATCGCTCTCCTGCTCGCCGTTTCAATCGCGACCGGACTGACACAGGCTGTCCACGGCAAGTCCTATTTCCACTGGCAGCTCGGCATGCGCGGGTGTTTCGTCAATGAAGGCGCGCACCAGTTCCTGAGCGAAACGGTGAAGGTCCGCGATTTCATGGATCCACCCCCGGAAAAGGACGAGGACCGTGTTTTCAACCCGGGCGAGGACGGCCCCTATCTTCATGACACGGACACACTTGAAAGCGCACTCAAGAGCTTCGATTCCTGCGGCAAGGCAACCCTGCCCGTCGTGCGCCACGGCGACGCGACCGAGGTCATCGGTCTGGCAAAACACGTCCGGGGTCTGCGCTACTTCAACGCCGCCCTGATCAAGGCGACCAAGGAAGAGCACCATTAAGCCCAAGTTGCTCAATGCCAATCTGTGGTAACGAATCCAAGCAATCTCCGTCATTCCAGACAGGTGCAGCGCGAGCTGCACAAAGATCCGGATTCCAGATCAGTGTGAGGCCCGGCAGACGATGCTGGCGGGCAATCGCCTCATATCGCTTCCGTCGCCTTTTCCAGCCAAAGACGTTCCTTCGCACCGACAAGCGGACCGATTTCTTCAAGCACGCGCGCATGATAGCGGTTCAGCCAGTCACGCTCGGCACTCGTCAGAAGGGACGCGTCGACCAGACGGAGATCCATCGGCACAAGCGTGATCGTTTCAAACCCGAGCATCGGCCGTTCACCGCCGCCAACAACCCGGGCTTCGGTGACGATCTCAAGGTTCTCGATCCGGATGCCATATTCGCCCGCCGGGTAGTAGCCAGGCTCGTTGGAGAGGATCATGCCGGGTTTCAAGGGAACCGTGCCGGTCTTGGCGATGCGCTGCGGCCCCTCATGCACGCCGAGATAGGCCCCGACGCCGTGTCCGGTTCCGTGATCGAAATCAAGACCGGCCTTCCACAGGTCGATCCTGGCAAGCGTATCGAGCTGGGCACCGCTTGTTCCTTCCGGAAAACGCGCCGTCGAGATTGCAATATGCCCCTTCAGGACCAGCGTGAAATGCCGTTTCATCTCCACCGACACGTCCCCGACCGCAAGCGTTCGGGTAATGTCGGTAGTTCCGTCTTCATATTGACCGCCTGAATCGATCAGGAACGGTCTGCCGACGGGAACTTCCAGATTGCTGGAGCGGCTGACTCGGTAGTGACAGATAGCGCCGTTGGAAGCGGCCGCTGAAATCGTGTCGAAGGAAATATCCTTCAGAACACCGGTTCCACGCCGGAACTCTTCCAGTTTCTGGGCAACCTGGATCTCGTCGAGGCCGCCCTTCGGCGCTTCCTCGTCGAACCAGCAAAGAAATCCGACATAAGCGGCGGCATCACGAAGATGCGCATTGCGTGCGCCCTGCAGTTCCGTTTCGTTCTTGACGGCTTTCGGAAGCAGGACCGGATCCTGAGCCTCGATCAGGTTCCCTCCGGCCTCCGTGATTGCGTCCGCGATCCCGATGCCGGCAAGAGCCGGATCGATCATGACTTTCGCCCCTGTCTTGCCGAGGTCGCTCAGGCCTGTCTTGAAGGCTGCGGGTTCGGAGAGATCAGTGAGCTCGGATAGCGCGTCCCGGACGGAATTGGAGAGTTTCCGGCCGTCGATGAACAGGGAAGGCTTGCCGGATGCCGGCACGGTCGCAAAGGAAAGCGGCAAAGGTGTGTGATCGACGTCGGAGCCCCGGATGTTGAACAGCCACGCGATGGAATCAGGCTGTGTCAGAACGCAGGCATCGGCTTTCTTCTCGCTCAGAACGGCTTGAATTTCCGAGATCTTGTCGGCGGACGCTTTGCCGGCCAGTTCCAGCGGATAAAGCGAAACCTGCCCGACCGGTGCAGCAGGACGGTCTTCCCAGACCGCATCGACCGGATTTTCATTCAAGGTGACAAGTTCGGCGCCCGCCTCCTCGCAGACAGACCGCAACCGGCGCACCTCGCGCACCGTATGAAGCATCGCGTCGATACCGAGTTTTTGTCCGGGTTGGAGGTTTTCCTTCAGCCACTCGGAAACCGGTTCATTGATGAGATGCCGTGCAGCAAAAACATCGAGATCGACCTGGTCACGCACCTGGATGGTGTAGCGTCCGTCAACAAAAATCGCGGCCTTGTCGCCCAGGATCGCTGCAACACCGGCCGAACCCGTAAACCCCGTCAGCCATTGCAGACGGCAATCGTTCGGCGGCACGTATTCGCCCTGATGCGCATCGGCACGCGGAATGAGAAGGCCGTCGAGACCGAGGCGGGCAAGTTCGGCCCTGAGAAGCGCTGCATGCGGCGCTCCGCAGGAGGGATCACTGAGATCATCGAAGGACTGGAACATGCCCGGCACGGTAGTGTGCGGATCAGCATGGATCAACCCGGATATTTTTCAAAACGCGTGCTTGTTCAATCCACTGCCGAACTACGTTTGCAATGCAGCATTTCATTTCGCATATGCGAAATATGCAAGCCTGTCATGCATTTGGAGGCCTACCTGAACGAACCCGCAGGCTGCATATAAAGAGCAACAACGAATAAAGACGTTTCTCCCTAGGGAAGCTCTTGAACTTCAAACGGGAATGATCACGATGACTATCGCAACCACGACTTCGACCCGTACCGGCAGCGGCTTTGTCCGCCGCGCATTCGACCGCATGGTCCAGGCCCGGTCTCACCAGGCGCGCCGCTACGTGAACGGCTACCTCCTGTCCCTCGACGATGCGACTCTGGCCGCTCACGGCTACGACCGCAAAGAGCTGGAACGTGAAGGGTCCCTGACCAATCCGTTCTGAGGGGCTCAGGCGCTAAGTTAAAGCACTGTGCACAAAAAAAAAAGGATCTGCCGGAAACCCGGCAGACCCTTTTTTTGTGTCTCGTCGCGTGTCGAGCGGTTCAGGCCTGATTGCGCCCGCGCACAAGGGTCAGCGTCAGCCAGCCGTCTTTCTCACGCCTGCGATCCAGAACGAACCCCTGGCAGCGGTATGCGGACAGGATGCGCGAACCGTCCTCGATCCGCAGGCCGGACAGGACCAGGGTCGCGGACCGGGCCATCTGGGCCCCGATCGACTTGGACATTCTCATGAGCGGCCGCGCCAGGATGTTGGCGATCACGAGATCAAACGGTCCGTATTCCCCGAACTGCCTGTCCTCGACCCCGTTCGCTGTGAAACCCCGCACCAGGTGACCGGCACCATTCAGCCTGGCATTCTCCAGAGCGGTCCTGGTTGCAACCGGATCGATATCGGTTGCCAGCACGGTCTGCTTGCCTTTGAGCGCGGCGGCAATCGCCAGCACCCCCGTCCCGGTGCCGAGGTCCAGGATACGGTCGTATTCGCGCAGCGATAGCAAGCGGTCGATTTCTTCAAGGCATCCGGCCGTGGTTCCGTGGTGGCCCGTCCCGAAGGCAAGCGCTGCCTCGATTTCAAGGCCGATCGCGCCCGGCGGAACCTTGTCCCGGTCATGGCTTCCATGCACGAGAAACCGGCCCGCGCGTACAGGCTGGAGCCCCTCCAGGCTTTTTTCAACCCAGTTGATATCGGGCAGCTCCTCTGCCTCGACCGGTGCCGCGAAGGCGTCGCTGCCGACACGGTCAAGAACCAGTTCCCTGGCCGCGTCAGCGTCCATGTCGAACAGAAGGATTTCGGCAGACCAGAACGTGCCGTCCTCCGATGCCTCATAAATCGAGACCGGGTTGCCCTCCTCTTCGAAAGCCTGCGAGAGGATCTCCGAAATCCGTTTCGCTTCCAGTTCCTCAGCCACGATCCGAACGCGGATGGTTTTCATGCCGGTGTCTGCCCAGATGGTTTGATCAAGGCGAGCGGTATAGCCTTGCGAGCCGCAACACACCAGCGTCAAAAACAATTGACTGGTCAAATTCGCGAACTGCGCCATGATTCTGGAGAGCGGAGGTGTGTGATGATCGGGAACAGACAGAAAATTTCGACGTTTCAGGCAAGGAACCTGTTGGCGGCTTTCCTTCTTTGTCTCGCAGCCGTCGCCAGCGGCGTCCGTGCGGAGACATCCACCGATGATCTGTTTGAAGCCTTGAAAAGCGCGCCGAGCGAAAAAGAAGCAAGGCTCATCGAGACCGAGATCTGGGAAGCCTGGATAGACGCGGCCCCTACCCCTGAACTGCGCGAGCAAGTTGAAAGCGCCATGCGCATGCGCGGTGAATACAACTATCAAGGTGCGCGCGAAGTCCTGGACAAGGTCGTGGCCGAGGCGCCCGATTACCCCGAGGGCTGGAACCAGCGGGCCTTCATCCTGTTCCTTCAGGGCGACTACGAAGCCAGCCTGGAGGACATAAAACGGGTTCTGGAACTGGAACCGCGTCACTTCGGTGCGCTATCGGGCCAGGCGATGATCTACATAACGCAGGGGCGGGCGGAACTCGCCCAGAAAACGCTGCGCGACGCCGTCAATGTGCATCCTTACCTTAAGGAACGCGCACTGCTCATCAAACCGAAGGGTGTGGATCTCTGATATCCGGCCGGTTTCTGCGCGTCAGTGCCGTTCGACGAAGCTGTCGATGACCTTCTTGACGCCGGCTTTCTCGAAATCGATCGTGAGCTTGTTGCCCTCGATCGAGGTGATCGCGCCATAGCCGAACTTGATGTGGAACACGCGCTCGCCGAGAGAATACTCGGACGGGGTCTCGCTGACGGACTTGGCGACAAGCTCACCCTCGATCGTGAGGGGCCCCTGCCGCTTCATGCGGGCGGACTTGTAGCCCCTGCCTCCTTCAGAAAAGCCGTCATCCGACTGCCGGGCCCGCTGAGCGCGCTGCCAGCCGGGGGTCGAGTAGCTGCCGCGCTCGAACGGATCGTTGCTGTCAAAGCGTGACGGACCGTAGCCGCCGCCGGCATAACCGCCATAGCTCGAAGAGGGTTCTGCTATCTCGACATGATCCGGAGGCAACTCATCAAGAAATCTTGACGGAACGGTTGATTGCCACAGACCATGAATCCTCCGGTTGGAGGCGAAATAGAGCTTCGCACGCTGCTTTGCCCGCGTGATGCCGACATAGGCGAGCCGCCGCTCTTCCTCCAGTCCGGCCCGGCCGCTTTCATCCAGTGACCTTTGATGCGGAAAAAGCCCCTCCTCCCATCCAGGCAGGAAGACCGTGTCGAATTCCAGGCCCTTGGCCGAGTGAAGCGTCATGATCGAAACGGCATCGCTGGCATCGGCGCTGTCCCGGTCCATCACCAGCGAGATATGCTCCAGGAAACCCGCCATGGATTCAAACTCTTCCATCGAGCGGATCAGTTCCTTCAGGTTGTCGAGCCTGCCCGGAGCTTCGGCGGACCGGTCGAGGCGCCACATTTCCGTGTAACCGCTTTCGTCGAGAATGATCTCGGCAAGCTCGGTGTGCCTCAGCTGGTCGAGCTGGCGCCGCCAGCGGTCGAAATTGTCAAGAACGGTCTTGAGTGCATTGCGCGGCTTTGGTTTCAGCTCCTCGGTATCGATCAGCTGCTGCGCGGCCTGCATCAGGGGGATGCGCTCTGCGCGAGCCAGCCCGTGCACGAGCTTCAGCGTGGCATTACCGAGCCCCCGCTTCGGCGTATTGACGATCCGTTCGAAGGCGAGATCGTCCGCCGGCTGCGTGACGCAGCGGAAGTAGGCTAGTGCATCGCGGATTTCCATGCGCTCGTAGAAGCGCGGACCGCCGATGACGCGGTAGTTGAGACCAAGGGTGATGAACCGGTCTTCGAATTCGCGCATCTGGAACGAGGCACGCACAAGCACCGCCATCTGGTTGAGCCCGTGCCCCTTGCTTTGCAGGGCCTCGATTTCGTCCCCGATCGTCCGCGCTTCTTCTTCGGAGTCCCAGACGGAGGCAACGGAAACCAGATCATGGTCCGGTTCGTGAAAATCGGTGAACAGTGTTTTGCCGAGACGGCCTTCATTGTGGGAAATCAGCTGAGAGGCAGCGGCAAGAATGTGACTGGTTGAGCGGTAATTCCGTTCCAGCCGGACCACCGTCGCGCCCTTGAAGTCGTGCTCGAACCGCAGGATGTTGTCGACTTCCGCGCCCCGCCAGCCATAGATCGACTGGTCGTCGTCACCCACGCAGCACACATTCGGGTTGCCCTGCGCAAGCAGGCGCAGCCACAGATACTGGGCGATATTTGTGTCCTGGTACTCGTCGACGAGCATGTAGCGGAACCGGCGCTGATATTCTTTCAGCACATCCGGCTGCGTCTTGAAAAGCGTGATCACGTGCAGGAGCAGATCGCCGAAATCAGCGGCATTCAGGATCGACAGCCGCTCCTGATATTCCTCGTAAAGACGGCGTCCCTTCCCGTTGGCAAAGGCCCGTGCATCACCTTCAGGAACCTGATCGGGCGTCAATGCCCGGTTTTTCCAGCCATCCAGCATCCCGGCAAACGTCTTGGCCGTCCAACGCTTGTCATCAAGGCCTTCCGCCTGAATGATCTGCTTGATCAGACGGATCTGGTCGTCGGTGTCCAGAATGGAAAAGCTCGATTTCAGTCCGACGAGTTCGGCATGCTTGCGCAGGATCTTCACGCAGATCGAGTGGAACGTGCCGAGCCAGGCCATGCCTTCCACATTCCCGCCGACAAAGCCGGAAATGCGCTCCTTCATCTCGCGCGCGGCCTTGTTGGTGAAAGTGACCGCGAGGATTTCCGACTGGCGGGCACGTCCCGTCGCCAGAATATGGGCGATGCGTGTCGTCAGAACCCTCGTCTTGCCGGTTCCGGCCCCGGCGAGAACGAGAACAGGACCTTCGGTTGTTTCGACGGCGAGCCTCTGCTCCGGATTCAAGCCGGTGAAATAGTCAGGTGCTTTCCGCGCGGCCATTGCCCTGGCGGCGATCCCGCCAGCCGCGCGTGGCGGGACAGGCGCAGCTTCCCCACGCGGCTCTGCCGGCTGAAAAGGATCGTCAAAGGAATCGTCGTACCCGCCCGGGTCTGCCATGATGCGCTGGTCCAGTTCCACAAGAGCCGGCAGGAACACCCTGTCCCGGCCCTAAAGAACAATATAGCAACAAAATGTTTCTGGCGAGGCAGGAAAACATCAATAAATGGGGACAAGGCAAGGTGCTGGAGTGAAGGAACTTGCTGGCTCTTTCGCGATAATATCGCGCACTGACAAGCCCGCAGCAAAAGAAATCCCGATCTTACTGTGTAGCGAGCCGCGATGACAAACAAGGCAAACATCCGAAACAGATTCTGTGTCTTCAAACAATCTCCCAACTTGTCATTCCTGCGAAGGCAGGGATCCAGTAAACACAAGCGCCTGCGGCCCAACTCAGACCGGGGGTACTGGGTCCCGGTCTTGCCGCTCCGCGGCAAACCGGGATGACAACAAAGGAGCAAGCGCGAAATGGCATGCGTGGTCGACAGGCGAAAGACCTCATGACTTGTCATCCCTGCGAAGGCAGGGACCCAGTAAACACAAGCGCCTGCCGTCTAACCCGACCGGGGGTACTGGGTCCCGGTCTTGCCGCTCCGCGGCAAACCGGGATGACAAATTTGGTTACGCGAGCCTGATAAAGAGGTCTTCCCAATTCGGGTTAAGCTCCTCAATCAGCCGAATTTTCCAGGCTCGCTTCCAGCGCTTGATCTGCTTTTCACGCTTGATCGCCTGTTCAATATCATCATGCACTTCGTAGTAGACGAGACTGCGAACAGCGTGTCTCGCGGTGAATGTGCTTCCCAATCCTTCTCGGTGCAAAGTGACCCGCCCCATCAGATCGTTGGTGACGCCGACATAAAGAGTGCCACCTAACTTGCTTGCAAGGATGTAGACATAGAACTGACAATCAACGTGCATTGTTGATTTCTACAACCAGAAAATGATAAACGCAATCTCACGGACTTATTATCCCTGTGTCCGCTTTAGCGAACATTGAGTCCGGCAATGATCAAGTTGCCGCTCGCGCGACAAGCTGGGATGACAAATTCAAAACATGCGCGAACCGGCATGCGTGGTCGACAAGCGAAAGACCTCACGACTTGTCATCCCTGCGAAGGCAGGGACCCAGTAAACACAAGCGCCTGCAGTCCAACCCCGACCGGGGGTACTGGGTCCCGGTCTTGCCGCTCCGCGGCAAACCGGGATGACGACCCAGAAACATGCGCGAACCGGCATGCGTGGTCGACAAGCGAAAGACCTCACGACTTGTCATCCCTGCGAAGGCAGGGACCCAGTAAACACAAGCGCCTGCAGTCCAACCCCGACCGGGGGTCCAGGGTCCCGGTCTTGCCGCTTACGTGGCAAACCGGGATGACAATCGCTTCCTCAGGATGAGGCCCCCGTGCCCGAGCTCCACCTGCTAAAAAGCCAGGCCCCGGCAAAAGAAATCCCGGCTTGCCGTGAAGCGAGCCGGGATCTCGAGATCAGTGTCGGGGCCGTGGGAGACTTACGCGGCCTCTTCGCCGCGCTCGTCTTCGTCACGGACCTCTTCAAGGAACGTGTTCACCGCTTCGGACAGGCTCGATGCCACCTGTCCGAGTTGCTCGGCGGAAACGCTCAGCGTTTCGGACTTCTGCCGAGTCTGGTCGATCGATCCGGAGACGCCGGAGACGTTCGTCGCAGCCGCCTTGGCGCCGTCCGAGGCAAAGGTGATGCTCTGGGTGATCTCGCTTGTGGCCGCGTTCTGTTCGTCAACCGAAACCGCGATGGTATCGCTGACAGACCGGACTTCCTCGATCTTTTCCACGATTGAACGGATCGCGGCAACGGATTTCTGGGTTGAACTCTGAACACCGGAAATCTGGCTGGCGATCTCGTCGGTTGCCTTGGCGGTCTGGGTGGAGAGTTCCTTCACCTCCGCCGCGACAACCGCAAATCCCTTGCCGGCCTCGCCGGCGCGCGCCGCCTCGATGGTCGCGTTCAGGGCGAGAAGGTTGGTCTGTTCGGCAATGGCACGGATGATTTCGACGACTTCGCCGATCTTGTCGGCGGTTTCCGCAAGAAGCGAAATGTCCTTGTCGGCGGCCACAGCCGTCTCCGCCGCAACGGAGGAAATTTCGGTTGCGGAGGCCGCCTGTCGCGAAATCTCGCCGATGGAAGCCGACAGCTCAGCCGCCGCAGAGGCAACCGTCTGGACGTTGGTCGTTGCTTCCTCCGTCGCGGAATTCGCGGCCCGTGCGCTTTCGTCGGCGTGGAGTGCGATTTGCACCATGTCCTGGGCGTTGCTGCTGACGCCTTCGGTTTCCGATGCGAGTTGCGTCTGAATGGTCAACACCGATGATTCAAAATGATGAATGGCGTTTTCCAACTGGGCCCGGCGCTGCGCACGCAGGACACGTCCGGCCTCGGCTTCGTCTTCCAGCTCCTTCTGGCGGACCAGCTTGTCGCGGAAGACTTCTGATGCCCGGGCGATATCGCCGATTTCATCGGGACGGTCGGTGTCGGAGACCGTGACATCGAGATCGCCCTCGGCGAGCGCGGAGATCGCGTCGCGCTGGCGGCCAAGCATTTTGCTGATCGCAAAGACCTGAAAGACAGCGAGCGCAAGGGCAAGACCGGTCAGGACAACGGCTACGACGATCAACCAGAAGATCTCGGAGCTGAGCTGCGCGGAATCGGCATCGGCTGCCGCTTCCGCCCTGTGAATGAGCTTGTCGGAAAGCCCTTTCATGAGATTGAGACGCTTGGTTGCCATGGCGAACCAGACACCGCCTTCAAGCCCCTGGGAATCCTTGGTTTCCGGCAGAGTGTGGATCAGTTCGCGCCAGGTAAGAGCCTGCTCGACTTCTGGTCCCTTTACCATCTCCTTTAGCATGGCCTTGTGCTCGGGAAGCGCAACGGATTTGAACTCCTTCAGGAATGCCGCTTCACCGCCGTAGTGGGTGAGGACTTTCTTGAAGGTCGAATGGTTCACCTCGCCTGTCTGGTTGAACTCATTCAGCAACGCAGCACCGTTGGCACGTTCCAAGCCGCCTGATTCCATCGCCTCGACAATCGTGAGGTATGGCAGGAGTTCAGCCGTAATTTTCTGCGACGGACTGGATTCCGTCGTGAGCCCGATCACATGGACGAGCTCGTGTATTTCCGCCGTGTAACCCTTAATGACATCGCCAGCCGAAAACTCCTTGGCATCGATCGCCTTGCGAAACCCATCGGTCTTTTGGACCTGTTCGGCCGTGTGCTGAAGATTTTTCAGCATGTCTTCGTCGTTGAGGCTGATAGCCGCCAGATGCTCGTCGAAAACCTTCAATGCGGCATCGGATTTCGGCCGCTGCGCATCAAGTTTGGCCTTAACTTCAGAATCGTAGCCCGACTTGATGTAACTGACGCTCATTCCGCGTTCTTTTTGAAGTTCGTGGATGAGATTGCCGCTGTCCTCTGCGATCCGGGTCAACGGCCGCATGTAATCGTGATGCTCAAGTTCAACGACTTTTTCGTAGACACTCAAGGTCGCGAATCCGATAACCGCTAGCATCGGCACACCCGCAAGCATAGCGATCTGCAGCTTGATACGTTTCATTTGTTGGTCCCCTCAGGAGCAGAGATCTTTCCTCCAAACTGCCGGGGCGGAATTACTTGTTACTTAACGTCAGAAACAAACTTGGCCGATTGCGACACTAATTTCGTAAAATGCCAACTTTATCAATTTCAGGTAGCAAGGCTAAATTTTATCCAATTGTCACTTTTGCCAAGTAAAGCCGTCGGACACACAAAGACCAACCGCGAAGAAATAACAGATTCGACCATATTTGACTGTTGTCTCGGGTGTGCGATGCGGCACCTGTCCCTGATCTTCCATATCTCAGATGAAAAGGCGCCAAGGCGCTAAAAGAACCGGTTCAAGCGCCCACCAGATCGAACCAGCCATCCTCTGAAATCACGTCCACCTGAAGATCCTGGGCCTTTTTCAGTTTGGACCCTGCTCCGGGACCGGCAACAACAAGATCGGTCTTCTTGGACACCGAACCGGAGACCTTGGCACCGAGACGCTCCGCCATCGCCTTGGCCTCGTCGCGTGTCATCCTCTCCAGGGAACCGGTGAAGACCACCGTCTTGCCGGCGACGGGGGATCCGGACGCATCGACCTTCTCCGCTTCCTGTGGCGAGACCTCAGCCAGAAGCGCATCGAGCTGTCCTCGATTGTGCCCCTCGGCAAAGAATTCGACCAGAGCCTCCGCCACGATATGGCCGATCCCGTCAATATCGTTCAGATCCGTCCAGGCATCGCTTTCAGGGTCATGCGCGGCTGTCATGGCATCGTAAAAGGCGGCCCAGGAACCATAGGCGCGAGCGAGCAGCTTGGCGTTGCCTTCACCAACATGACGGATCCCGAGGGCAAAGATGAAACGGTGAAGCTCGATGTTGCGGCGCGCGGTGATCGCCTCGAACAGGTTCTTCGCCGAGAGCGCCCCCCACCCTTCCCGGTTTCGCAGCTTGGTCAGCGCACGTCTGTCGCGCTCCTCGAGCGTGAAGATATCGGCGGGAGCCATCACCAGACCGTCCTTGTAGAAAGCATCGACCTGCTTGTCTCCGAAGCCTTCGATATCGAAGGCATTGCGGGAAACGAAGTGCTTCAGCTTTTCAGTCGCCTGCGCTGGACAGATCAGCCCGCCCGTGCAGCGGCGTACGGCATCCCGGCGGCCTGTCTTTTCGTTTTCCTCGCGTACGGCATGACTGCCGCAGGCAGGACAGACGGTCGGAAACTCGAACATCACGGCATCCGCCGGGCGTTTTTCGAGATCGACATCGACGATCTGGGGAATGACGTCTCCGGCCCGCTGGATCTTCACCGTGTCGCCGACACGGATGTCCTTGCCGTCGCGGATCGGTTCCCCGTCTTGGCCAATCCCCTTGATGTAATCTTCGTTGTGAAGCGTCGCGTTGGAGACGACCACCCCGCCAACCGTGATCGGTTCGAGCTTGGCCACCGGTGTCAGGGCGCCGGTCCGTCCCACCTGGATCTCGATGTCGTTGAGAATGGTATAGGCCTGCTCGGCCGGAAATTTGTGCGCGATTGCCCAACGCGGCGACCTTGACACGAAGCCGAGGCGTTCCTGCAGATCCAGCCGGTCAACCTTGTAGACAACACCGTCAATATCGTAATCGAGCCCGGCCCGGTTTTCCTCGATCCCGTGATAGACCTTCAGAAGTTCATCTACGGTCTCGCAGCGTTTCATCAGCGGATTGGTCTTGAAACCCCAGGAGTTGAAGCTTTCGACCATCCCTGTCTGGGTCTCGGACGGCATCTCGCTCATCTCACCCCAGGCATAGGCGAAGAACCTGAGCGGCCTTGATGCGGTGATTTCGGACTTCAGTTGCCGAAGCGAGCCTGCAGCCGCATTGCGCGGATTGGCGAAGACCTTGCCGCCATTTGCCTCCATCCGCGCATTCAGGTCCTGAAAGTCCGTGTGTGCCATGTAGACTTCCCCGCGGATTTCCACGACGGCCGGAACGTCTCCACGGAGCACTTCCGGAATGTCCTTGATGGTCCGGGCGTTGGCCGTCACGTTTTCACCTGTCGTGCCATCGCCGCGAGTTGCCGCATAGACAAGCTCTCCGTTTTCGTAGCGAAGCGACAGGGATAGTCCGTCGATCTTGGGTTCGGCTGTAACCGCAAGGGCTCCCATCAGCGGATCGAACTTCAGGAAGCGGCGCACACGCCCGACAAAGTCCCGCACATCCTCGTCGTTGAAGGCATTGTCCAGGGACAGCATCGGCACGACATGCGAAATCTTGCCGAACCCTGAAGCCGGTGCCGCACCGACCTGCACCGATGGGCCATCGCTCGGCACAAGATCCGGAAATCGCTCCTCGATGGCCAGGTTGCGGCGGCGGAGCCCATCGTAGTCGGCATCGGAAATCACCGGAGCATCGTCCTGGTGATAGAGCCTGTCGTTTTCGGCAATCTCCCTGGCAAGACGCCGCAGTTCCTGCCGGGCCTGCTCGGTTGTCAGATCCTCGACGCGGATGCCTTTCGCATCCTCGGTGCCGGTCGCGTTTTCACTCATGCGGGCCTCTACTCGGCTACGGTCAGAAGCCTGCGGGCGGCAGCCCGGGCTTCCTCGGTAATCACGCTGCCCGCAAGCATACGGGCAATTTCCTCGCTGCGATGATCGTCGTCAATCTGCTGGACTCGGGTCGCCACCCGATCGGGCTGCGTTGCTTCCTTGGCGATCAGAAAGTGCCCATCCGCCCGCGCGGCGACCTGTGGCGCATGCGTGACGGTGAGCACCTGTACATTCCCTGCGAGCCGCGCAAGACGCACCCCGATTGCTTCTGCAACAGCGCCGCCGACGCCCGTATCGATTTCATCGAAGACAAGCGTCGGCGCCGACCCCTTGTCCGCCAATGACACCTTGAGCGCCAGCAGGAAACGGGAGAGTTCGCCACCTGACGCCACTTTCATCATCGGGCCGGGGCGCGTTCCCGGGTTTGTCTGAACGTGAAACTCCAGCTGATCGATGCCCGCGCGTGCGCGGGTTTCAGGGTCGCTGGACATTTCGACGATGAAACGCGCGCGCTCCAGCTTCAGATCCGGCAGTTCGACTTCGACCGCTTTTTCCAATGCCTTTGCCGCCTTGGCACGCTTGGCCGATAATTTTGCAGCTGCAGCGTCGTAAGCGGCCCTCGCCTTTTCGGCGGCCGCCACAAGTGCCGACAGTTTGTCTTCACCTGCATCGAGGTCGGCAAGATCCGCCGTCATGCGCTGACACAGCGCCTCAAGCTCGTCGACCGGGACCGAAAATTTGCGCGACGCCGCCCTGAGCGCAAACAGCCTCTCCTCGACGCTTTCAAGCTCGCGCGGGTCGAACTCCGTCTCGCGCAACGCGCTTTCCAGTCCGCTGCGCGTTTCCTCAAGCTGATCCAGCGCCTCTGCCAGCGTTCTCACCGGCTGTGCAAGCAGTTGGGGGACCTGATCGGACTTCCGCTCCAGCCGCCTCAAGAGACTGGCGAGTTCGGGAATCGGAGACGCGGACCCGTTGAGCGTTTCAAACGCCTCGTTGAGATCACCGGCGATCTTTTCAACCTGCATCATGTCGGTGCGCCGGGCTGCAAGGTCTTCTTCTTCACCCGGTTGCGGTTTCAAGGTGCCGAGTTCATCCGCCGAGGATCGCAGGTAATCGGCTTCCTTGCGCGCGGCTTCGATCCGCCGCTCGTGTTCGACCACCGCCTTTTCTGCGCTTTTGAACGCACCGTGCATGGACGAGAGTCTTTCCGCGTCACCGGTCAATCCGCCGAATTCATCAATTAGCGCGCGGTGGCTCTCCGGATCGACAAGTGCGCGATCGTCATGTTGTCCGTGGATTTCAACCAGAAGGCCACCTGCCTGCCGCAGAAGCCCGGCACTCACCGGCTGATCGTTGACGAAAGCGCGCGTGCGGCCATCGGAGGTCTGGATCCGCCTGAGAATTACATCACCGTCATCGTCGACGTCGTTTTCGCGGAGGAAGGCTCTCACGGGGTGCTGCCCATCTACGTCGAACACGGCTGTAACCTGCCCCTGTGGCGCTCCCTCGCGTACGAGATCAGCATCGCCGCGCGCACCGAGTGCAAGCGACAGGGAGTCAAGCAGAATGGATTTGCCGGCGCCTGTTTCACCGGTCAGAACCGACATGCCGGAGGCAAAATCCAGATCGAGACGGTCAATGAGAACGATGTCACGAATAGACAGCGTGACCAGCATAAAGGCGAGCTCCCCAGACTAAGTTGCGGACCACCATATAGGAGGACCGAGTCGTCTTTCCAGAACCCGTTAGATACTCCTGAATGCGCGGCTAATCCAGCTGCCAGAATCTTCAGATGGCTCGTAACCGCCCTTGTTCAGAAGAGAATAGGCGTCCTTGTACCACTGTGTGTCAGGATAGTTGTGGCCGAGAACCGCAGCTGCCGTCTGGGATTCGTTGACAACGCCGAGCGCGTAATACGCCTCGGTCAGGCGGAAGAGCGCTTCTTCGACATGCCGGGTGGTCTGGAACTCCACGACCACAGCCCGGAAGCGGTTGATGGCAGCAACATAGTTGCGGCGCTTCAGATAGTACCGCCCGACCTGCATTTCCTTGCCGGCAAGCTGGTCCTCGACGATACGGAGCTTTTCTTCCGCATCCGGTGCATACTCGGATTCGGGGAAACGCTGGATCAGTTCCGTGAACGCACCGGCAGCGCGTCTCGTCACGGCCTGGTCGCGCGTGATGTCAGGCATTTGCCGGAAATAGCTCTGTCCGGCGAGGTACAGCATATAGGCCGAATCCTCGTCTCCCGGATAAAGCGTCACGAAACGCCGGGCCGCCGTGACGGTCTCCGGGTACTTGCCGCGCGAATAATTCAGGAAAGCAAGATTGACGAGAGACTTCTTGGAATATTCGGAATAGGGATAGAGCTTGTCAATCTCTTCGAACTTGGTCGTGGAATCGCGCAGCTTGCCCTGCGCGCGCAGGGCCAGCCCCTCGTTGAAAAGGACTTCGGGCGGCGTATCATTCAGAGCAAGCTCGTCAAGATCCTCCTTGCCGCTGCAGGCAGCCAGCAGCAGAGGCGTCGCGAGAACGGCCAATGTCAAAAGAGATTTCATGCTCAAGGTCCTGCTCGAACCAGAAACAATTCCAATTCCGTTCACACCCAAACTCCCGAGCCGTTTCCGGCCCATGCGGCCAGTCAGATTTTCCGGCCTGTATTAACTGACAGGAGTGTTTACCGGAATTCACCGGTTCCCGTCACGCCCTCGATGGCCATCTGACGGTTTTTTTGAGCTTTTTTATGGCAACATGCCCAAATTGCAGTGAATTCCGAAGAATCCGCCAACCTGCCGAACCGACTGACCGGGAAGATCAGGAAACGTCCGGTCCAAAGGCGGCAGCCGCTGCCAACCCGCCCTTGCTGACCTGACCAACCTGGCGGAAAGCCGGAGCTTCGACGATTTCGAAAGCACCCGGATCTTCAAACAGCTTGACCAGAATCGAATGGTTCATCTTGTGACCGCCCTTGTAGGACCGGTACATGCCGAGAATAGGCAAGCCTGCAAGTGCCAGGTCTCCGACGGCATCCAGCGCCTTGTGACGGGCGAACTCATCCGGCCAGCGCGTGCCTTCCGGATTGAGCACCTTGTCTTCGGAAATCGCAACGGAATTGTCCAGGGAAGACCCGAGCGCAAAGCCCATTTTCCAGAGCTGCTCCACATCCTTGACGTTACCGAAAGTCCGGGCGCGGGACAGATCATCGCGGAAAACGGAGGGTGTCATCTCGGACACATATTGCTGTCGTCCGATCACGGGCGTTTCGAAATCAATGGTGATATCGAATTTGGTTCCATCATGCGGGTGCAGCTCGCACCACGCGCTGCCATTGTCGACACGAACTTTCTTGTTGATCTTGAGGTAACGGCGTCCACGGTCCAGCTTCTTGAGACCGACTTGCTCGATGGCTTCGACGAAGATGGCGCTGCTGCCGTCCATGATCGGCATTTCGGGTCCGTCGATCTCGACGATGACATTGTCAACGCCCATCCCGAACAGCGCTGCCATGAGATGCTCAACGGTGGATATGCCGTCCTGCGAAGGATCGCCAAGGACCGTGCACAATGCCGTAGCGGTCACTTGATCCCAGAGCGCGCGCACTTCCGTGGCACCTTCCTGGTCTGTTCGCGAAAACACGATACCGGTCCCGGCATCGGCTGGCACAAGTGTGATCGACGCCGGTTTGCCGGAATGAACGCCGATACCGGTCAGTGTTACCTGCTCGGCCAGCGTCGTCTGTCGGTCAACATGTGTGGTCATATACCCCAACCCTTCCGGTTTGCGAACGCGAAGTCCTTAATTTGCCCAAATGCACATACGGACTTTTAACGATCACCAGTTGGCCGCGAAGATAGTCGCGTTCCCCCACAGAGCGAAATAAAGCTTTATTACGGTTTGTAACGATTCACAGGCTCGCAAATTACTGAATTAAAAGAGAAAATTCTTACCTTACGGAAGCGGCCCGGAACGTGTGTTCCGGGCCGCTGCGATCAGGGAAGAAGATCGCGAACGAATCAGTTGGCCTGGCGGCGCAGGAACGCCGGAATTTCCAACTGATCGTCATCCGCGGCACTGACCGGCTTGGGTGCAGCACGGCCGGTTTCGTCAAGTTGCCCCGCCGCACCGGATGCGGAGGTCCGTGCCTGCGGTGCACGCGGCGCGGCCATCGGAGCAGGCTGCAGCTGAGGAGCCTTGCGGACAACCGGCGTCTCTACCTCCTGCTCTTCCTCATCTTCCCGGCGGCCGAGACCGCTGGCGAGACGGCGAAGAAGACCCATCGGGCGACGCTCGTCGTCACCGAAGTCCTCGCCGGCATCATGCTGGGCAGCCGGTGCCGGGTCGGCGGCAGCCGGTTCAGCCTGCTGTGTGGCAAGCTCGGATTGCGGGGCTGTAGCCGGGGCGTGCTGAGCGCGAATTTCACGCTGAGCGATCGGCGGGAAGTCCTCGACGCGTGGCATCCGCGGCGCGGGACTGTGCTCTTCTGCGACGGGCGGAATGTACGGCTGGCTGACCGGTTCGTCCTCAACAACCGAGGTCGGAGTTTCTTCCTCGATATCGATCATCGGGCTTTTCGCCGTCATGGAAGTACCAGTCGGCTTGACCCGCTTGATCTGGACATCCGGATCGCTTGCCACGGCGACCGAAGCCGGCTCGGGGATGGCAAGCTCTTTTTCCAGGTTGGCGACAGCCTGCGCGGCAGCCGTCTGCGCGCCAGATTTTTCCGCGGCCGGGGCAAGCTTGGCCGGCGCCGCATCCGCGGTGCGGACAACGGCAGGGATATCGGAGCTCAAGGCCTGTTCAGCGGGAGAGGGAAAAGGTGCGGCTTCAAAACCCGCCTCCTTGTCGATCCCCGTTGCCACGACAGAAACGCGAATGATGCCGTCCAGCGTTTCGTCGAACGTCGCACCGAGAATGATATTGGCGTCGGAGTCGACTTCCTCGCGAATCCGCGTTGCCGCTTCGTCGACTTCAAACAGCGTCAGGTCGTTACCGCCGGTGATCGAAATCAGCAGGCCCTTCGCGCCCTTCATGGAGGACTCGTCAAGCAGCGGGTTCGCGATGGCAGCCTCGGCGGCCTGCTGTGCACGTTTTTCGCCGCTTGCCTCGCCGGTTCCCATCATCGCCTTGCCCATGCTGCGCATGACGGAGCGGACATCGGCGAAGTCAAGGTTGATGAGACCTTCCTTGACCATCAGATCCGTTATGCAGGCAACACCTGAATAAAGGACCTGGTCGGCCATCGCGAATGCGTCGGCAAACGTGGTCTGCGCATTGGCGATCCGGAACAGGTTCTGGTTCGGAATGACGATGAGCGTGTCGACATTGCGCTGCAACTCGTCAATGCCGCTATCGGCGATGCGCATGCGCCGCGCACCCTCGAACTGGAACGGCTTGGTGACAACGCCGACGGTTAGTATACCCTGCTCGCGCGCTGCCCGTGCGATCACCGGCGCCGCGCCGGTGCCTGTGCCGCCGCCCATGCCGGCGGTGATGAACACCATGTGCGAACCGGACAGGTGATCGTTGATTTCATCGATCACCTCCTCGGCTGCTGCCGAACCGACTTCAGGCTGCGAACCGGCACCGAGACCTTCGGTAACGGCCACGCCCATCTGGACCAGACGGTCCGAGTGGTTCATTGCCAGGGCCTGGGCATCCGTGTTGGCGACGACGAAGTCGCACCCCTGGAGGCCGGCTGTGATCATGTTGTTGACGGCGTTTCCGCCCGCGCCGCCGACGCCGAAAACCGTAATGCGCGGTTTCAGCTCCTGAATGTCGGGCATCTTAAGGTTGATGGTCATATTATCCTCGCGACCCATTGGCTCCCCCGGTACGGGAGACCCCTCTTCTTCCCTAACTTCAGCTGCCATGCCTGGCAGCTCCAATTCGTGGCTGTCGTCTTCTTGGCTCATGTCGTCAGAAGCTTTCCCTGATCCACTGGCCCACACGAGCCAGGTAACCAGATTGTCCGCTCCACCCGGTTCGACGGTTCTTGTGCTCGAACTGTTCGATCTGGGCGACCTGCGGATAAATCAAGAGGCCAACAGCGGCGGCAAACGCCGGACCTTTGGCAGCCTCGGGAAGACCGGCGACGCCTAATGGCCGGCCAAGACGGACGTTGCGCCCCAGTATGTGACGCGCAACCTCTCCAAGACCCGTGAGCTGACTGGCACCCCCTGTCAGAACGATCTGTTTGCCGACCCGGCCTGCAAAGCCGGATGCGGTCAGCCGATCCCTCACGAGTTCAAGGATTTCTTCCACGCGCGGCCGGATGACACGGGTCAGCGCCGAGCGCGGGATTTGATTGGGCAGTTCGTTGTCGCTTTCGAGCGGCGGCACCGTCAGAAGATCGCGCTCGTCCGAACTGGACGCCAGCGGCGACCCATAAAGTGTCTTCAGGCGCTCCGCGTCCTGGAGCCGGGTTGCGAACGCCCGGGCGATATCGGTCGTGACATGGTTGCCGCCAACCGCGATCGCATCGAGATGCACCATGTGTCCCTCGACAAAAACGGACAGGGTGGTCGTACCGCCGCCCATGTCGATACAGGCCACACCGAGTTCGGCCTCATCGTCGACAAGCGTCGACAGGCCGCTGGCAAACGGCGTGGCAACCATTGTCTCCACGTGTAGATGCCCACGGTTGATGCACAGTTCGAGATTGCGAACCGGGGGGACTTCCGCGGTCACGACCTGCATGTCGACGCCGAGCTTTTGCCCCATCATGCCGCGTGGATCGCGAATGCCGCGGCTGCCGTCCAGGGAATAGGAAATCGGCAACGCATGCGTCACCGCCCGTCCCTCGGTGACCGAATGACTGGAACCCGCCGACAGGACCCTTTGAATATCGGCTTCCGAAACGCTCTCGCCCGCCAGCGGCACACCTGCGCTATAGACCTCGCTTTGAAGCCGTCCGCAGCTGATGTTGGCGATCAGAGATTCAACCGTCACGCCCGCCATCCGTTCAGCGCTGTCGACCGCGAGCCGGATTGCCTGTTCGGCGGCGTCCATGTCGACCACGACACCGGACTTGATCCCGCGCGAACGCTGATAGCCGTAGCCGAGAACCTCGACCTTGTGGGACCGGCTGGACAGCACGGATTTCTCATCCTGCGGCACGAGCTTCGCGATCAGGCAGCAGATCTTGGTCGATCCGACATCCAGCACCGACATGATCACCGAGCGCCGCGTCGGCAACGGGCGCATCTTGGGCAGGTAAAGGTTCTTGTCGGAGCGGCTCATGTGTCCTGCTCCTTCTTGCCGGAGCGGTTGCGGCCGCCCGTCATGATCTTGCGCTGCTCGGCGGCTTCGTCGGACAGCCTGACGGTGACCCTGTCGGCAAGGCGCATGTCGATCGCAACGATATCCCGGGAGAGCAGTCCGCTGTCTTCGTCCATTTCAACCAGATCCGCCAGCGCGGCCTGGTATTTCTGTTCCGGCAGACGGATTGAAATGCCGTTTTCCAGCTGAAGATCCCAGCGCCTGTCGCTGACGAGAAACGCGGCGCGGACACGCGGGCGCAGTTCAGGCACTGCTTCCAGCGCTGAATTGATTTCCGATGCCCTGCGCTGCGCCCCATGGTTCACGACAAGAAGGAGATTGGCGTATCTGCCATCGACATCATCCGTGATCACGTCGCCAGCCTGGTTGACGATGGACACGAGATCGCCGCGCTGCCAGAGCGCGTAGGGCACTCTTTCCTCGATTTTAATCTGAAGCGTGCTCGGATAAAGCTTCATGACAGAGGCGTTCTTGACCCATGCCATCTCGTTCAATCGCGTGCGCGCACCGGCCGCATCAAACAGAGCCAGCGACGTGCCTTCATGAATCTCGAGTGCTTCGAGGATCTGGAATTCGTTGATTTCGCGCTGCCCGGAGAGCTTCACGGCTTCGATGCCGAAGCCGGCAGCAGACAGGAGCGCGTCGGAGACAACCCGGCCATGGCCACCTATGACTATTCCATAACCAATTGTTAAGGTTAAGAAACCGAGCGCAGCTGCAGAACCCGTCCACCGCGGAAGCTCGGCCAGCCGACCGGCCGAACGCCAGACCGGCTGCCTGTGCAAACGCGAAACGCCACGGCCCCGCGGAGCCAGTTCGGCTTCCAGCGGTGTCAGCATTTCCCTATTCCATTTGCGACCTAGCGACAGCAACTCGCGTCCTCAACCATCCAACTGACCAGATCCTTGAAACTCATCCCCTTGTGGGCGGCCATTTCCGGCACAAGAGAGGTGGGCGTCATGCCTGGCTGTGTGTTCACTTCTAGGCAGATCAGGGTCCCGGATCCGTCTTCGCGTTCGTCGAATCGAAAATCGGCACGCGAAACACCGCGGCAACCCAGGGCCTGATGCGCCTTGACCGCTAGTGTCTCTATGGTTTGGTAAACAATCGGTGAAATTTTTGCAGGAAGAATGTGTTTTGATCCGCCTTCAACATATTTTGCATCATAATCGTAGAAGCTGTGACCCATCGGCACGATGTCGATGACACCCAAGGCCGTATCATCCATGACCGCGCAGGTCAGTTCCCTGCCTTCGATGAACTTTTCGCACATGAGTACATCCGGGTACGGCCAGTCCTGCCGGCTCAGCTCTTGAGGCGGAAACTCTTGATCTTCCTTGACAATCAGGACTCCAAAGCTGGACCCCTCATTGATCGGCTTAAGCACGTAAGGCGGTTTCATAGGGTGTTCGCGCAAGATGTTGTGACGGTTGACGATTATGTCTTCCGTAACCGGCACGCCAGCCGCCTGCATCACCGCTTTCGCCTTGATCTTGTGCATCGCAAGGGCCGATGCCATAACTCCCGAGTGCGTGTATGGAATATTAAGAAACTCTAAAATTCCCTGGATGCAGCCGTCTTCGCCGAAGGGTCCGTGAAGCGCATTGAAGGCCACATCGGGTTTCAGATTCTGGAGAACTTCCGAAATGTTCCGGTCAACATCCAGACGGGTTACCCCGTAGCCCGCCTCTTCGAGCGCATCGGCGCACTCGCGTCCGCTGGTCAGACTGACCGGGCGTTCGTTGACCCAGCCGCCCATGAGAACGGCAACGTGCTTCTTGGCCATCTACCCGGCCTCCCCTTCCAGTCCTAAGAACGGCTCGACCGCCCCGGTATCTCCGAACCGGCCAAGTCGCTTGATTTCCCACTCAAGGCGGATACCGCTGTGCTTCAACACCCGCGCCCTGACGGTTTCGCCCAGCAATTCAAGGTCGTGACCTGTGGCAGACCCCGTGTTGATCATGAAATTGCAGTGCATTTCCGACATCTGCGCACCGCCGACGCGCAAGCCCCTGCAGCCCGCCGCATCGACTTCCTTCCAGGCGGACGTTCCGGGAGGGTTCTTGAATGTTGACCCGCCTGTCTTTTCCCGGATCGGCTGCGCCTTTTCCCTGTGATCAACAACGTCGGCCATTTCCTGACGAACGGACGCCTCGTCCCGGGGCACGCCTTCAAAGACAGCCGAGGTGAAGATGAGATCCTTCGAGGCGGAAGAGTGCCTGTAGGCGTATCCCATTTCGGCATTCGTCAGCACACGCTTTTTGCCTTCGCGGTCGATTGCCGTGAGTTCCACCATGCGCTCGCGGGTCTCCGTTCCGTGAGCACCGGCATTCATGCGCAAGGCACCCCCGAGACCGCCGGGGATGCCCGTGTAAAACGCAAAACCGCCGAGGCCGGCCTTGGCAGCGGCTTCCGACAGTCGTTTGTCGGGCACCGCGGCACCGGCCTCGAGGCGGGTTTCGCCGATCTGATCGATGGAGCCGAATCCCTTGGCGCTCAGGCGGATGACGACGCCCTCCAGGCCGCCGTCGCGGATCAGGAGGTTGGAGCCGAGCCCGACAGGCAGGATCGGGATATCTTTGGGAAGTCTGGCCAGGAAGACGGCAAGATCTCCCTCGTCCGCAGGCTGAAACATAAGCTGCGCCGGGCCACCCGTCCGGAACCAGGTGACCGCCGACATCGGCTGATTGGGTGTGAGTTTGCCGCGTATGCCCTCGTCAAGGCCCGGATGGAGCTCCAGAAGATCGGGAAAACTCATTTCAATCCCCTAAAGCTCTTCAAGCTGCTTGGGCAGCGCGTAGGCCCACTGCGTGATGTTTCCCGCACCGAGACAAACAACGAAATCCCCCGGCTCCGCGAGTTCCCTGACTGCTGCGGGCAGCTCTTCAGGACCTTCGATCGAGCGCACGTTGCGGTGTCCCCGGGTCTTCATGCCCGACACAAGGTCGGTGTGAGAGGCTCCGTCTATGGGCTGTTCTCCGGCGGCATAAACCGGCGTGATGATCACCGCGTCCGCGTCGTTGAAACAGTTGGAGAAATCGTCGAAGAGACTTTGCAGCCGTGTAAATCTGTGAGGCTGCATGACGGCGATCACCTTGCCGCTGGTAGACTCGCGCGCGGCATGAAGGGCCGCCTTGATCTCGACCGGATGGTGTCCGTAATCATCGAAGATCTGCACGCCATTGACGGTACCGGTGTGCGTGAAGCGGCGCTTGACGCCGCCGAATTCCGAAATGCCTTTCTTGAGATCTTCCGCGCCGACGCCGAGCTGCGAGGCAACCGCGATGGCCGCCGTCGCATTCGAGACATTGTGCAGGCCCGGCATTGGCAGGACCAGGTCTGTCAGTTCGACAACCTCCTCCGTGCGCCGGTCGCGGATGGACACGGAGAATGTCGCCTTGCCGCCGTCCATCGAGACGTCGGTGTAGCGCACATCAGCCTGGGGGTTGGTGCCGTAGGTCACGACGCGCCTGTCCTCGATCGTCCCGATCATGGTCTGGACTTCTGGATGGTCCAGGCACATGACGGCGAAACCGTAAAACGGGACATTATCGATAAATTGCCGGAACGCTGCCCGAACGCCGTCGAAATCGCCGTAGTGGTCGAGATGTTCCGGATCGATATTGGTCACGATCGCAACATCTGCAGGTAATTTCACGAACGTTCCGTCACTCTCGTCTGCCTCGACCACCATCCAATCGCCGGTGCCCATGCGCGCATTGGTTCCGTAGGCATTGATGATGCCGCCGTTGATCACCGTCGGGTCGAAATTGCCTGCGTCCAGAAGCGCGGCGACCATGGACGTGGTTGTCGTTTTTCCATGTGTTCCGCCAACCGCAATGGCCTGCTTGAAGCGCATCAGTTCGGCCAGCATTTCGGCGCGGCGCACCACGGGAATAAGTTTTTCGCGCGCAGCGATCAGTTCCGGGTTGTCCTTCTTGATGGCAGACGACACCACGAGGACTTCCGCGTCGCCGATATTTTCGGCGCGGTGTCCAACTTCGACTTGAATGCCGTGGGAGCGCAAACGCTGGACGTTGGCGTTTTCCGCCATATCCGAGCCCTGCACTTGGTATCCGAGAGTCTTCAGGACCTCGGCGATACCGCTCATGCCGATGCCGCCGATCCCGACAAAATGGACCGGCCCGATATCCTGCGGCATCTTCATGGCCGTTCTCCTTTTTTTGTGGCCACCTGTTCGACAAGGTCCGCCAGCCGGCTGACCGCGTCGGGTTTGGCCACTTTCAACGCGTTCGCCGCAGCTTCAATAAGCTTGTCCGGCGCATTCATCAGTTTGGTGATTTCTTCGGCAAGCCTCTCCGGGCTCAACTCGGCTTGACTGATCGGCCATGCACCCCCGGCTTGCTCAAGCACCTTGGCATTCGCAGCCTGATCCTGATCGATCGCACCGGGCAACGGCACGAGGATTGAGGGACGTCCGAGAACGCTGAGTTCGCTGACCGAAGACGCGCCCGACCGGCACAGAACAAGATGGCTGTCTGCAATGCGTTTCGGCATGTCCTGAAAAAATGACGCGCATTCCGCGCTGATACCGAGCTTCCTGTAGACCTCCTGCACACGGCCTATGTCCTCAGGGCGGCACTGCTGCACGATGGACAGTCGGTTTTTAAGGTCATCGGGCAACTGCTCCACGGCGGGAGGCAGAAGGTCAGAGAAGAACCGCGCGCCCTGTGATCCGCCAAAGACCAGCAGCTTGAAGTTCCCGTCTGGCGCGGGAGCAGCGTAAGGCTGACCCGCAGCCTCCAGAACCGCATCACGGACCGGGTTGCCGGTCTCAACCTGCTTGCCAGCGAGATCGCCCGGCAAATTTTCCAGCGGAACGCTTGTCGCGATTGCGGTCACTCCCTTGGCCAGCATTTTGTTGGCACGCCCCATGACCCCGTTGGCTTCATGCAGGATTGAGGGTGTACCGGTCAGGCGGGCCGCATACATGGGCGGAAATGTCGGATATCCCCCAAACCCGGCTACGACGTCCGGCTTGAGCTGCTTGATGAGCGAGCGCGCCTGCAGCGTGCCCAGAAGCAGACTGAGCGCGGTCTTTGCGAGCGAGATCGGGTTTCGGCCCCGGATCGTTTCAGACGCGATGATATGAACTTCGCGCGCCGGGAATGCCGTTCCGTACTTGTCGGCCCGCTCGTCCGTCGCCAGTTCGACAATCCACCCGCGCCGTCCAAGCTCGGAGGCAAGAGCCTGTGCCGGAAACAGGTGGCCGCCGGTGCCACCGGCGGTAAGAAGGACTGTTTTGCTCATGTCACGCGGCAACTTCAGTTACATCAATGATGAAGGCGAAAGCCGGCTGACCGTCACCGCTTCCGAACGCGACGGCTGCGGCCTTCTGCGCGTCAGAGCGAGAATGGCACCGGCCGTCATCGCCGAAGACAGCAGCGAAGATCCACCGTAGGAGATGAAGGGAAGCGTCATGCCCTTGGACGGCATGAGGTGCAGGTTCACAGCCAGGTTGATCGTCGCCTGCAGGCCGAACAGCACGACAAGCCCGGCAGTTGCAAGACGGCTGAACGCATCCTGGTCGCGGCTTGCATGGCTCAGCCCGCGCAGAACCACGAACGCGAATACAGCAACCACAAGGAGGCAGACAATCACACCGAACTCTTCGCCGACAACGGCAAAGATGAAATCCGTGTGGCTGTCGGGAAGTATGCGTTTCACGGTGCCCTCCCCGGGGCCACGTCCGAACCAGCCACCGGCAAGAAAGGAATCCATTGCGGTATCGACCTGGAACGTATCCCCGGAACTCGGGTCCAGGAACCGGTCGACGCGATTGGTCACGTGCGGGAGGAACGCATAGGCCGCAAAAAGGCCAATCACACCGATCAGGCCAAGCGCCACGATGATCAGCCAGGAAATCCCGTTCAGGAAAAACAGTCCCGCCCAGACCAGTCCGAGAAGCATGGTCTGGCCGAAGTCCGGCTGTGCAATCAGCAACGCCGCACATACGGCAAAAAGCACGAATGCGAACAGAACACCGGGCACTTCGCGCCGGCGGCCGCTCTCGGAGAGGAGAAACGCAATCAGCACAACGAAGGCGGGCTTGAGAAACTCCGACGGCTGCATCGAGAAGCCCGCGATATAAATCCAGCGCCGCGCGCCCTTCGCTTCAAAGCCGAGGAACAGCGTCGCAATCAGAAGAACGAGCGAGACCACGAACAGAATCAGCGCAGCGCGCCTGACCATGCGCGGCGTCATGAGCGACCCTGCCAGCATGACGGCAATGGCCGGGATAAGAAACAGCGCCTGCCGCTTGACGAAATAGAGTGTGTCGATCCCGAGCCTTTCGGCAACAGGCGGGCTGGCGGCAAAGGACAGAACGACACCTCCCACCATTAGCAGACCGAAAGCGGCAAGGAGGTAATGATCAACGGTCCAGAGCCATTCCGCGAATTTGCTGCGATCCGCGCGAGATACCATTATGCGACCTCCTGCGAGTTTCCAGCGCCCGGCAAGGCACGCACCGCATCGACAAATGCCGCGCCGCGCAGTTCGAAATTCGGATATTGATCGAAGCTCGCACAGGCCGGAGACAAGAGGATTGCAATTTCCTCCGCGCCGTCCTCCGCAGCCTCGCTGGCCGCGTCAATGACGGCCTGGGGCAGGGTTCCGCTGATTTTGTAGGGGACGCGGCCTTCCAGCACATGGGCGAAATCATCGGCGGCTTCCCCGATGAGGAAGGTTTTCGCGATCCGCGGAAAATACTCATCCAACGACGAGATCCCGCCTGCCTTGGCACGTCCGCCTGCAATCCAGTAAATCCGATCGAAGCTGGAAAGCGCTCGTGCGGCCGCGTCGGCGTTGGTCGCCTTGGAATCATTGACGAACAGGATACGTCCGCGCTTTGCGACAATCTCCATGCGATGATGAAGCCCCGGAAACGTGGTCAGCGCGGCCGCGATCTTCTCCGACGGCAGTTCCAGAGCGCGAAGAGCCGCAAAAGCAGCAGCAGCGTTCTGGCCATTATGGTCGCCGCGCAGACTGTCGACTCCGCCCAGCAGTGCCACCTGCTTCTGGGTTCCGCTATGTGCCTCGATCAGGAAACCATGCGACGCATAGATACCTTCGGTAAGCTCCCGCTCTCCGGCAATCCTGCACACCGGCTTGTGTGCAAGTTCCAGCCGGTCCGCAATCATGGAAGACAGGCGATCATCAACGCCGATTATCGCCACTTTTGAACCGGCAACGAGCCTTTCCTTGATTGCGGCGTAGTTTTCCATGGTTCCGTGCCGGTCGAGATGGTCGGCCGACAGGTTCATGTGCACGCCGATGCTCGGGTCGAGCGTCGGAGACAGATCGATCTGGTATGACGAACACTCGACGACATAGTGGCGTCCGGGCACGGGTGGTTCCAGTTCGAGAACAGGCGTTCCGATGTTCCCGCCCACCTGGACATCAAGTCCGAGGTCGCCAAGAAGATGGGCGATGAGCGCGGTTGTCGTCGATTTGCCGTTCGTCCCGGTGATCGCGATGAAGGGAGCGGACAGACACTGTTTCCGCCGCTCCCGGCAGAAAAGTTCCACATCTCCAATAATCTCGACACCGGCTTCGCGCGCAAGGTCGACGGTCCAGTGCGGCACCGGATGCGTGAGCGGCACACCGGGGGACAGCACGAGCGCGGCAACATCGTTCCAATCAATCGTGCGCAGATCCTGCGCTGCGAGGCCCTCGTCAGCCGCCTGCCGGACGCGTGCCTCGTTGTCATCGTGACACAGCACCGCGGCACCGCCCGCTTTCAGGGCACGCGCCGTCGCCAGGCCGGATCCGCCGAGCCCGAACAGCGCTACCTTCATGCCCTGAAATGTCGTGACGGGGATCATGCGGCCTACCTCAGCTTCAGCGTGGCAAGACCGAGAAGGGCAAGGACAACGGCGATGATCCAGAACCGGATCACCACCTGGCTCTCCGTCCATCCCATCATTTCAAAATGGTGATGGATCGGGGCCATCCGGAACACCCTCTTTCCTGTCAGCTTGAATGAGATCACCTGCACAATCACCGAAACCGCTTCAAGCACGAACAGGCCGCCGATGATCGCGAGAACGATTTCGTGTTTGGTGGCCACGGCGATCGCGCCAATCATGCCGCCGAGAGCCAGAGACCCGGTGTCGCCCATAAAGATCGCCGCCGGGGGCGCATTGAACCAGAGAAAGCCGAGCCCGGCGCCGATCACGGCACCGCAGATCACGGCGAGTTCGCCGGTTCCCGACACATGGTGGATCTGAAGGTAATTCGCGAAGACCGCGTTCCCCGACAGATACGCGATCAGTCCGAAGGACGCGCAGGCGATCATGACCGGAACGATCGCAAGCCCGTCGAGTCCGTCGGTAAGGTTCACGGCATTTCCCGCGCCCACCATCACAAAGGCGGCAAATGGAATGAAAATCAGCCCGAGATTGAGCGTGAAGTCCTTCAGAAACGGGAAGGTGATTGCCTCGGAAAACTCGGACGTATCGAGGATCGTTACGGCATAGGCCGCCACCGCCGCTATCAGGAATTCCAGCCCGAGCCGCGCCTTGCCGCCAAAACCGGTATGCGAGGATTTCGTGACCTTGAGATAGTCGTCATAAAACCCGATCCCGCCGAAACCGAGCGTGACGCCGATGACAACCCAGACATAGGGGTTGGAAAGGTCCGACCAAAGAAGTGCTGCAACCATGGCGCCCGACATGATCATCAGCCCGCCCATCGTGGGTGTGCCCTGCTTGGTGAGCAAATGGCTTTCAGGTCCATCGGCCCGGATTGGCTGGCCGTGGCCCTGACGGATACGCAGGCTTGAGATGATCTTCGGCCCGAACAGGAAAACAAAGAACAAAGCGGTCATGATTGCACCGCCCGTGCGGAACGTGATGTATCTGAACACGTTCAACGCTGAAATCTGATCCGCAAATTGCCCCAAAAAATAAAACATCAGCTATCCCTTATTCCGCCGCGGTATCGTCCGCGGGCGGATATTCCTTTTTCAGGGCCTCCACGAGCGGCCCCATGCGGGTTCCGAGCGATCCCTTGATCATAACGACGTCACCGGGCCGGACGTCCCTCAAAATCACGTCTTCCAGATCTTTTGCGTCCTCGCTGTAATGCGACCGCAATTGCTGTGGCAGCCTTTGCCAGAGTGCGTGCATATGCGGGCCTGCACAGTAAACAGCATCAATCTGGGCCTCCGTGATCGGATCAAGCAGTTCGGCATGCAACCTGTCTGCCTCCGGACCCAGTTCGCGCATGTCGCCGATGACCGCAATCCTGCGGCCTGGCCGCGTGACCGGGGTCTCGCCGATCACTGAAATGGCAGCCTGCATGGAAGCCGGGTTGGCATTGTAGCTCTCGTCCATAAGGTCGAATTCACCACCGGGCATCACAAGTCTGCTGACTTCACCACGCCCCTTTGGCGGCTTCATGCTGTCCAGTGCAAGCCCGGCCTTCGCAAGGTCCGCGCCAACGTCAAGCACGGCAGTCAGCACCGCCAGACTGTTTTTCACCACGTGCCTGCCGGGAGCGCCGACCTTGTAGGTGATCTCCGTGCCGAGAATGGAGGCGTCCACGCTCGAGCCGCCAGCATAGCTGACGACGTTCTCCACGTGACTGTCCGCCGATGGCTCCAGGCCGAACGTCTGAACCCTTGAGACGCCTGCAGTGGTGGCAAGAAAGCGCAGGAGATCGTACTGGCGATTGTCCTTGTTGAGGATGGCAATGCCATCGGGTTCCAGCCCCTCGAAAATCTCGGCCTTGGCCTGCGCAATCTTTTCAACCGAATCGAAGAACTCAAGGTGAACCGGTTGAACCGTTGTGATGATCGCGACATGCGGCCGAACCATTTTCACCAGCGGCGTGATCTCGCCATGGTGGTTCATCCCGATTTCAAAGACACCGTATTCGGTATCGGCGGGCATGCGCGCAAGTGTCAGCGGGACGCCCCAGTGATTGTTGAAAGACGCGACGGACGCGTGCACCTTGCCGGACTGCTCCAGCGTGATCCGGAGCGCTTCTTTCGTGCCGGTCTTGCCGACCGATCCGGTGACGGCAATGATCCGGGCGTTCGTGCGTGCACGCGCTGCGACCCCGAGCCGCCGCATCGCCTCCAGGGGATCTGCAACAACGACAAATCTTCCGTCTCCCGGAAGCTCGGAAAGCCTGCCTTCGGCTACGACAGCAAGGGCAGCGCCTGCTTCGAGCGCCGCGCCGACATAGTCATGTCCGTCGAAACGGTCTCCCTTGATGGCAATGAATGCATCGCCTGGTTCAAGCGACCGGCTGTCGATCGAAATCCCCGTGATCTCCGCATCGGCCTCACCCATGACGCGGCCGCCGGCTGCCTCGGCAAATGCATCCAGTATCCAGAGAGGGTCGCTCATGGTTCTCCTTGTAGGCTTATCGCGCGCTGCACGGCGTCGTGATCGGAAAAGGGAATCACTGTGTCGCCAACAATCTGGCCGGTTTCGTGGCCCTTTCCGGCAACGCACAGGATATCGCCGGCCTGAAGCCCGCGAACACCCTCGGCGATGGCTTCCATCCGGTCGCCGATCTCAAGCGCGCCGGGTGCTCCCGACATGACGGCGCTGCGAATGGATGCAGGATCTTCCGAACGCGGGTTGTCATCCGTGACGATGACAAGATCCGCGTGACGGGCCGCGGCTTCTCCCATGAGTTTGCGCTTGCCCGGGTCGCGATCTCCGCCCGCGCCGACAACGACCGCCAGTTTTCCGGTCGCAATGGGGCGCAGCGCGGCAAGTGCGTTGTCCAGCGCGTCCGGCTTGTGCGCGTAGTCGACGAACACAAGACCGCCTGCTTCCGTTCGGCCAGCCAGTTCCAGCCGCCCTGGCGCGCCTTTGAGATTTTCAAGGGCGCGCAGTACAAGGCCCATATCCGTACCGGCGGCGATTGCAAGCCCGGCTGCAATCAATGCATTGGAAACCTGAAAGCGCCCGATCAGAGGCAGCGTGACCCTGTATTCGCCGCGTTCCGTCTGCAGCGCGAGTTCCTGACCAGCTCCTTCGGTTCTGAGCCCCGTCAATTTCAGATGCCGCCCGGTTTCTCCGACCTCGAAGACCGGCAAACCACGCTTCCCGGCAATGTCGACAACCCGGTCCGCATATTTTTCACCCGGATCTACGACGACGGTTCCGCCTTCGGGCAGCAAGGCATCGAACAGGCGGAGCTTGGCGCGCAGGTAATCCTCGATGGTCGGATGGTAGTCCATATGATCGCGGCCCAGATTGGTGAAGGCCGCCGCCGTAAGGCGCACGCCGTCCAGCCTGTACTGGTCCAATCCGTGCGATGAGGCCTCAAGGGCTGCATGGTTGATCCCTTCCGCCTCCAGCTCGCTCAGTTCCTTGTGGAGAGCCACGGGATCGGGGGTCGTCAAACCGCCGTAGGTGACGCCATCGGCCTTGACGATGCCGAGTGTGCCGAGGCTTGCAGCCGGATGACCCGCCGCCTGAAAGATCTGCCGGACAAAATGCGCGACCGAGGTCTTGCCGGCGGTGCCCGTGACCGCGACGATCACGTCCGGCTGCCGGCTGTAGTATCGGGCTGCAAAACGGGCAAAGACCCTGCGGGGTTCGTCCTCGGCGATGACCGCAACGTTACCGGGGACCTGTGCCGTAACGGCATCAGCAGCGTCCCGGGCGCACAGGACCGCAACCGCTCCGGCTGCAACCGCATTCGGAACGAAACGTGTCCCGTCTACGGCTGACCCCTTGAAGGCGGCAAACAGGTATCCGGGTTGCACGGACCTGCTGTCAGCGGTGAGCCCCGTTATTTCAAGACCTTTCGCCTGAATCGGCAAGGGAATGCCGTCGGCCAAGTATTCAAGATCCATTGCACCTGATCGTTCGGTTTGTGCGTCGTCATTGTGAATGCGCTAGCACCGGTAATCGGCTGCGACCCCGCCGGTGCCTTGCTTCCTTATGTCTCCTTAATAGGAAATCTCGATCGGTTCATCCCCCTTGCCGAAACGTGGCATCACACCGAGCATCGGGGCTGAGCGTCTCACGATTGCGGCGACCGTCGGTGCCGCGTTCAATCCCGCGGTTGCACCAATGCCCTTGCGCTCTGGTTTGGGTTCGTCGATGACCACGAGAACAACGTATCTCGGATCATCCATCGGAAAGGCTGACAGGAAGGAATTGCGCCGCTTGTTGCTGACATAACGGCCGTTTTCAATCTTTTCCGCAGTGCCGGTCTTGCCGCCGACCGTGTACCCGGGCACGTCTGCGCGGCGACCGGATCCGTTCAGAACATTCAAACGGAACAGGTATCGCATCATGCGGCTGACATCTGGAGAAATAACTTGTTTTCCAACCACTTGCGCCTGTTCCTGAGACCGGGGCAGGAACGTGGGTGGAAGCAGTTTGCCGCCATTCACCACAGCCGCGGCAGCAACCGCCGTCTGCATCGGGGTAACAGACAGGCCATGGCCGAAGGAGATGGTCATGGCGGCCAGCTCATTCCACTTCGGAGGCAGAAGCGGGGCCGCGTTTTCGGGCAGTTCCGTGGTGAGCCGCTTCGTCAGGTGAAGCCGCTCCAGGAACTCCTTCTGTCGTGCAACCCCGGTTGCCAGCATCATCTTGGCCGTACCGATATTGGACGAGTAGATGAAGATCTCGGGCACGGACAGGATGCGGTTTTTCCCGTGGAAATCCGAAATCGTCCGCCCCGCAGCACGAATCGGACGCGTTGCATCGAAGCTGTCATTGATTGAGACAGATCCGGAATCGAGGGCCATCGCAGTTGTGAACGCCTTGAACACCGAGCCCATTTCGAAGACACCGCCGGTCGCACGGTTCAACCGGTCGCGCTCAAGGGCCTGAGACCGGTCGTTCGGGTCGTAATCCGGCAATGACGACATGGCGACGACTTCGCCTGTTTTGGCGTCCAGAACGATGCCGGCGGCGGCAATTGCGCGGTAGCGCTCCATTGCCTTGACCAGTTCGTCGCGGACCACGTGCTGAACGCGTAGGTCCACGGAAAGCCTGACCGGCTCCATCGACTTGTCGGACGCAAATCCCAGCGACTGCAGATCCGCCAGCCACTCGTCGTCAATGTGCTTTTCAATCCCGGCAAGACCCTGATTGTCGACATTCACAGATCCGACAATGTGCCCCGCTGTCGGACCACCCGGATAGAACCTCTGGTTTTCAGACAGGAAACCGATGCCCGGAAGGCCGAGATTGTGGACCTCGTCCGCTTTCTGTGGCGTCATTTCGCGCTTCAGCCAGACAAACCCGGCACCGCTTTCGAGGCGGCGACGCACCAGCTTTTCGTCCAGCTCCGGCAAGGCCCTTGTCAGCCCCTCGACCGCTTCGTCGACATCAATGATCCGGCGCGGCTCCGCATAAAGCGACGCGGTCTTTATATCGGTAGCGAGGATCTCGCCGTTCCGGTCAATCAGGTCCGGTCGGGAAGCGTTGACGGAATCTTGTGCCGAGATCCAGGCGCGAGACGGCGCTTCTTCCATCTGAGCCAGATGCACGAGCCGCCCGGCTATTGCGGCATAGACACAGGCGAATGCCATCATCGCGACGATGACACGTGACCTCACCGCGCTCGAAGAGACCGAGCCGCGCGCGATCCTCGGGTTGGAGCGCTTGACCTGAAGAAAGCTTGCCGGTTCGCTGACGATCGTCATCGGGGCCCCCTACTGGATCGCAGCCGATGAGCCGGCATAGCCGCCCATCTGGTTGGAACCGCCGATTGGTTCAAGCATGACAGGACGCGCCGGAAGGTCTTCGGGAACAACGATCTGCTTCACGTCGAGCGCATCCAGTTCGAGATAGGTGTTGTACCGTTCGACAAGCCCCTGAAGCCGGTCGGGCTTGTTCAAGAGGCTCCATTCCGCCTTTAGGTTCCGGATCGCGTTACGCTCTTCATCGATCTGTCGTTGAAGTTCGGCGACCTTGGCAGCAGACTTTGTCGCCGCCAGTTTCATGTCGTAAACGGTCGCTGCACCGATCACGACGGCGAGAATGAACAGGATGTTCAGCGTGCGTACCATCGTCAGCCCCCAAGCCCGTGAAATTCCGCGAGCCGCGGAACACCGGCAGCGTGAATATCCATGGCGCGCGCGGGCGCATTCGTGCGCCGCCCCGCCCTCAGCTTTGCCGAGCGCGCCCTTGGATTGCCTGCCGTCTCTCCTGCCTTTGCCTCAACTGCCTTGCGGGTCAGAAGCTCGAACGTCGCCGGAGGAACCTCCTCCTCCGGCATGTGGCGGGATCCGCCGCCGCGTGTTCTGGTCCGGTCCTGGAAGAACCGCTTGACGATCCGGTCTTCCAGCGAATGGAAGCTCACCAGCACGAGACGCCCGCCCGGGCGCAAAATACGTTCCGCTGCGCCCAGCGCTTCGGCGGCCTGGTGCAGTTCGCCGTTCACGTAGATCCGCAGCGCCTGGAACGTGCGCGTCGCGGGGTGGATCTGTGCTTTTTTGGGCGACCGCCCGAGAACCTTTTCGACAAGCTCTGCAAGTTGAAGCGTTGTTTCGAACCGCTTCTCTTTGCGCGCGTTATCAATGGCATGCGCGACGGAGGTCGCCCGCTTCTCCTCGCCGAGTAAACCGATGACCCGGATCAGGTCCCTGACCGGCAGATCATTGACGACATCGGCGGCAGACGGGCCTGCCCGCTCCATCCGCATGTCCAGCGGTCCATCGCGCAGGAACGAGAACCCGCGTTCCGCTTCATCCAGTTGCATCGACGAAACGCCGAGATCGAGAACAACACCATCGACAGCGTCAAAACCGCAGCTGCGCGCATGATCTTCAAGATCGGAAAACTGGCCGGATACGAGCATCAGCGCGCCTTGCGCTTCCTGCTCCAGAACACGCCCTGCGGAAATTGCGTCAGGGTCACGATCGATGCCGACCACCCGCGCACCCTTCGCCAATATGGCGCGTGTATACCCACCTGCGCCGAATGTTCCATCGACAATCAATTCACCGGGTTTAGGATCAAGCCAGTCCAGGACCTCACTCAGGAGAACCGGCACGTGGCGCTCGGGTCCGCCAGCGGCAGAAGCAGCGTTTCTGTCGCCGAGCCCCATCATGACGGCTCTCCCTGTGAAGGTGCGGGGCTTTGCCCCGACAACATCGCGAGCGCACGTCTTTGGGCCTCAGCGCGGTACTCGCGAAACTTTTCCGGCTCCCAGATCTGAAACTTGTAATTCAACCCGACGAAGGTGACCTGATCGGTAATCCCGGTATGCTCTTTGATCATGTCGGAAATGGTCACGCGTCCATCCCCATCGATTTTCGGGTTCTCGCTTGCGCCGAATAGGGCGACCGCCAGGGCATCATGGTCCGGAGACAGCTTTGCAAACGCTTCGGAGCGCTTGCTGATTTCCGCAAGCAGATCGTTTCCGCCGGCGTCGACGGCGTCGCAATGCGCAGATGTGATGCAATAAAGTCCTTCAAATCCATCTCTCGCCAAGACCGACCGGAAGGGTGCCGGGATCGACACGCGACCCTTGGCATCCAGCCGGTTGGTAAAGTGAGAAACAAATCCGGCCATAAATCCCCTTCAGACAGGTCCCCACCTGTCGAAATCCCCTAATCACCCTTCGAAAGAAACGGTCAACGCGACCAAGGACATGCAATTTGCAAAACCAGCTCCTGCCGAGCCGTCAATTTATGCCCCGGACCGCGTCAATATGGGTCCGCATCCCCCGTTCTGGGTCATTATGGGATATCATGGGAAAACATGGGCAGTCAATGGATTCCCATGGATTCTGGCTGGATTTGATCGCTCACGACCCCATCGCATGACGTTAATTGAAACATGCTTAATGAAGCCTTGACAGATTTAAAGAATCAGATTCGCAGGATTACGGAGGTTTTGACTTTCACGCTGCCTCAACCCGGCAAAAACTGCCGCCCGAAACGGCCTGTGTGAATGACCTGTGGAGAACAAAAACGCCGCGCAGATGCGCGGCGTTTTCAATGCGATGGCGCTCGTGCGGATCAGCCGAGCAAATCGGAATTTCCAAGACTCTCCAGTTGATCGGCAACCCCGCCGGCATCCGTAACAACTGTGTTCCAGCCGGCTGCCCTCAGATTGGCCAAAGACAGGTCCTCCGCCTGAACCCCTTCCAGAAGCAGACTGTGACCGCCATTGTTTTCGACCGTGATCTGAAGGCCTTCGGAAGCCTCCTTGATGGAAATGTCCGATGCTCCAAGACTGCTGAAATTCAGACTGTCTTCTGCCGGGTTGAAGGCCTTGACGGCGAACTTGCGCCCCCAGTCCCAGGTCACCAGGACAGTGTCTGCTCCATCCCGAAGCACGATGTCGCCGCCAGTGACCGGTGGAACGACCGGTTGATCCGGGGTATCGGGGGTATCAGGTGTTTCCGGCGGCACGGGCTCCGACCCGGTACCGACGCCGTCTCTCACCTGATGACCATCCGTCGTCTCACCCGGAGGTGCCTCGGGGGTCAGGAGGGCACTCCGCGAGACCAGCGTGACATCATCCTGATCGAAACCGAACGGCGCTTCCAGATTGTCTTCCATCACCTGGTCATGATGGAATTCGACATTGCCCGGGATGAGGTTGGATTTTGAAACGCCGGTGAAGACAAAACTCTGCCCACTCGGCAGGGAGCTGATGACCATGCCCTCATGCGTATCCTCCACGCTCAGACGCTCCCGCGTTCCGAAATACAGGAAACTGATCTTCTGCGTCGCCGGGTCAAAGCCGTTTATGACTTCGCTTTCGCCGTATTCATGAGAGCGGAGGTAGACCGTGTCGCTATCACGCGGCCCGATCCCGGTCTCCCAGGAGAGAATTCCGCCAAGGTCCTGCCTGAGATGTTCGTTGCCGACAACTCCGAAACTCCCGATCGACAGCTCGGAAAGCTGTACCCCCTGGAGGATCTGCATGCCCGGCCCCCACGGATTGTCGATCACTGGCTCGCCCGCAGGTGTCATGGTCAGGATCAGGCCATGAACCGACGCGTTACCGAAGTCGATCTCGTCCGCCGCAGGATTGAAGCCGATGATATCGTCCGCGCCGAATTCAGCCGCCCATGTCACGCCGCCCAGCGCGCTTGCGCCGGAGGGAACCGGCGGATTGGACCCGTCTGTGTCGTAAACAACATCGAAGCCGCCCGTGTCGGGGGTCTCAACCGATTGCCCGAGCAGCGTTGCGACCTCATTCAACGCGGATTCCTCGGCAACCATGAAATTGTTCATGGTGAGGTCCGCGGCATCAACGCCGACGAGAACTGTCTCACTCGCAATCTCTCGCGTCGGGGTCAGAACACGCACTGTCAGGCCAGCGGAAACATCTGCAATCGTTTGCGGATAATCCGCGAACTCGAGCCGTTCCGCGATGATGCCACCTTCCAGATGGAGCATGTCCGTGGCCGGATTGAAGGTTTCGATCACCCGAGACGGGCTGCCCGGCATGATCATGATCATCTGAGGCGCGACCGGATCTCCCGGACCGGCCGGATCCGGATCGACAGGATCATCCGGATCTGCGGGACCCGAGGTACCGCCGCCGATGAGGGACAGGATCTCCTGACCGGTCGCCTCGCTCAAGATCGTGAAGTTGTTCGAAGAAAGGTCTCCCGGAACAACACCTTCCAGCGTCAGAGTCTGATTGTTGGACGCCATCGTGAAGACGGTGTTGCCACCTTCTTCCGCCATCTCGATCGCCTCAGGACCGAACCAGTCAATGAAGATCGTGTCGGTTTGCGGATCGAAGTCTGCGATGCTGCGGTTCGTTCCCCAGGACCAGGTGATCACCACGCTGGCCGTCGCAGCCGTCACACCCGCCGTGCCGTTCCAGCTGTCGGGCGTTGCCGGTGGCGCCGGGGTATCAGGAGTGTCCGGTTCGTCCGGGCTGTCCGGCTCATCCGGCACATCCGGTATTTCCGGTTCGGCAGGCTCGTCAGGTGTGTCCGGCTCGTCAGGTGCCCCCGTATCCTCACCGACCAAAGCCAGAACCTCAGCTGCCGCCGTTGCATCGAGGATCGTGAAATTCGCGCTGGTCAAATCGCTCAGCTGGACACCGGCAAGTGTCGTGGTCTGGTTGTTGGAGGGAACGGCAAAAACGATACCTTGGGCCGTTTCCGAAACGACCAGATCCGCAGCGCCGATCCAATCAATGAAGATCGTGTCGTTTGCCGGATCGAAACCGGTCACGACCTCGTCCCGGCCCCAGGTCCAGGTGATGACCACATCGGCGTCGTTTTCCGAAACGCCCGCATCGCCATTGCCGCCCGGGTCACCTGTTCCAGGTGTTCCCCCCGGCATTTCACCCGGTGTGCCGAGCCCTTCATCACCGGTGAGCCGGTCTTCATAGAAGGAGATCATCTCAGCGATCGAAGGCGAGGAATAGCCGCCGAATTGATCGATGTACTGAAGGATCGATGTCCCGTATTCGTCCGTGCTGACGGCTCCGCCCTGAAGGAGAGACGCCGTGCCCCAAGCGCCCCGCAGGTGGGCCGCCGCCAGAATGCCGGTCAGCGTCAGCTCCACGGTGACGGTCTGACCGGTCTGGGTATAGCTGGCCGTCTGGCCGATGAAATCGCTCAGAGACTGGCCGCTGCCGGCGAGCTGCGTTTCCAGAACCTGAAGATTGTAACCAAAGGCCTCCTGGATCGCGACGGTCTGTGCTTCCTTGGTCGTGAATTCCTCGAGCGAGGTCACGCCATTCTTGCCGGTCCAGGTTCCGTCCCAGGTATTCGTTGCCGCCCCGTTCCCGTAAAAGACGCTGTCATCGTAATAACCGAGATCAATCAGCAGAGCCTCGCCGAACTGGAAACCGACGAACCCGAGCGAGTTCATCGACTGGTACGCCATTGTTTCCCATTCGGCGTCCGTTAGTTGCGACCAACTGGTATATTGCGGAAACCGGGTCTCGACGCCGCCTCCGGCCCACTGGTCCAGCTGCCAGTCCTGAATGACCCCGGCATTGTAGCGGTCCCTGTCCCAGCCCGATTCAAAGGCAAGCAGCACAGCAAGAAAATCCTCAAACGTGCCTTCCATCTTTCTCCCACCTGTATTGATTGAAACGAATCAAGGCTAGGCAGTAAGAGAGATAGCAACATGGACAAAAGATTAAATATTCAAGGTGATTAAGTGACCGAAGAGCCACAATTTTTGCAAATTTTAATTTAAAAAATTAAACGATTACATAAAACACCTAAGATGAGAATTCCTTCCATCCGGTCGAAAATTTATCTGGAAATTCTACGCAAAACACGCGTCCCAGATCAGCAGAAGAAGCGCCGGCGCAATGTCTCCCGGGGCACTTCCCCGAAACGGGCCTTGTAGGCCTGCGAGAACCGTCCAGCATGCCGATGCCCGGACCTTTCGGCGATCTCCGATACGGAGCGATTGCCGTTGTCCGCCAACAACAGGTGCCGCGCGAAATTGAGACGCACGTCCTGGAGATGTTCCATCGGACTGCATCCCAGCTCCCGCTTGAACAGGATCTGCAGATTGCGCGGAGTTGTCCTTGCGAACGCACAGATATCCAGCAGGCTGATGTCCTGATCGAACCTTTCGTTGATCAGTGTCAACGCTCTCTTGACGGCTGCAGGGGCAGCTCCTGTTGGCGTCTCATTGACAAAATGTGACATCGTGTTGGGCTGCGCTTCCAGCAACGACGTAACCAGAGCCTCTTCCAGTTGCCCTTGCTGAAGGCATTTCGGGTCACGGAATACATGCCCACCCGCCGCAGCTCCGAATAGGCCACGCAGTCGCTTTGCCCAAACGGCGACCGCAGTCCGTTTCATGTCGAGACCCGGATGGAAACGGATCGCGCTTACGCCAAGACCTGTCATGCGGGTGGCAATTTCGGCGACGTAGGGTCTTTCGATCTGCACCAGCACCTGTTCACACCCTGCACGCCAGCGCATCGTGGTATGCCGGTCCGGGTTCAGAACCACCCCCATGGAAGGTGTCGAGCAGACAGAACGGGTGCCGTTACGCACGTCCGCCCTGCCGGCAATCGGTATCTGGATCAGATAGAAGTCGGACAGTTCGCCCGGATCGATGGTTACGTCGGCCCCGTAGCGGATGTAATTCAGGGAAACACGCTTGCCGTCGACCCTGTTCTGGCAGGCATTGAAGTGATCGCCGGCAGACATCCGCTCAAGCCTGTGACTGCAGAAACTGCGCGCGACGATGTCGCGTGCTTCGTCAACGTCAAGCGTTTCAAAGCAGTTGAAGTCGCCAAGCGGCGGTTGGTGTGCGAACCGTAGCATGCCAAATCATGCCGCGCGCCTGCAGTCCGTTCAAGCATTTGGGCCGGTCAAAGCGGCGAATTACTGCATCTCGTCAGATTTTTTCGCAATCTGGATAAAACATTCCGGGAGCCGCAGTTAGCATTTTTACCGCCAATAGATTGCTTCTCGGAGGGGAACGAAATGCAAAATGGAGCTGGTATTACATCCGCGGGCGCAGGCCTTGACGACATCAGTTGGAACGTCGTCGGTCAGACCTACAAACCCAAGGTTCACAGCGCCAACGTCTTCATCTGGCACGCCGTGGTTCCGGCGGAGAGCTTTGTCCCGCCGCATGTCCACCCGACCCAGGACGAATGGATTGTCATGCGCGAAGGCGAGTTGGAAGTCGAAATGGGCGGCGAGACCCATGTGGCGAAAGCGGGCGACACCGTGAGGATGCCGATGGGGGAAGCACACGGGATTTTCAATCGGTCCGGCAACACAGCAACCTGCGTCTTCGGCGTTGCCCCGGCGCGCAAGCTGTTCGACCTGTTCGTTGCCCTCAACGGCGTCACCGATCCGCAGGAGCTCGTCAGATTGTCAGCGCTGCACGAAGTCGACTTCCTCCCCCCACCGGATCAGGCTTGAACGGATCTCAAGGTTTCAGGAGGGATTTGACATGACCAAGCGCAAGAACGTCGCCATCATCGGCGGCGGCGTGAGCGGCCTTGCCGCTGCCAAGGCTTTCGATGAACGCGGCCACCGGGTTTTCGGGTTTGAGCGAAGCCACGATTTCGGTGGTGTGTGGGAACCGTCCCGGTCCTATCCTGGCGTTCAGACCCAGTCTCCGAAGGATCTGTACCGGTACACTGATCTTGCCATGCCGGATGACTATCCCGAATGGCCGAAAGGACCACAGGTCCATGCCTATCTTCATGCCTATGCCGACAGGCACAAGCTGGCACGCCTCTTTCGGCTTAACACGAATGTCCGTTCCATGGATCGACGGCAAGACGGGGAGCTCGGCTGGACCCTCACCATCGAGGCCGGCGGCAATGTTCAGACGCAGGACTTTGATTTTGTCGCGGTTTGCACGGGTCAGTTTTCCGACAAGAACATCATCACGCATCCCGGTCAGGACGCCTTCGAGGCTTCAGGGCGAAAGGTCATTCACAGCTCTGAATACACCGACCCGGCGACGGCAGAAGGCAAGAACGTCGTGGTTCTCGGAGGCTCCAAGTCCGCAACGGATATTGCCGTTAACGCCGCCGCAAGCGGCGCGCGCTCGGTTACTCTGGTCTATCGGGAGCCGGTCTGGCGGGTCCCCTATTTCGTCGGCGGCATTAATTTCAAGCGGCTTCTCTACATGCGCGCGCAGGAACAACAGTTCAACGGGTGGGGAGGTTCACCCGTGGGCAAGGCGCTCTTTACCGCGTTCAAGCCGTTGATCTGGGCCAACTTCCGGGGTCTTGAGACCCTGCTCAAACTGCAACTCGGGCTGAAGAAATGGGACATGGTGCCCGACGCACCGATCGAGAAGGAGGCGTCCTGTTCACTGCCCATCGTCACGCCGGGCCTTTTCGAAGGTTTCAAGGACGGCTCAATCAAACCCGTCAGAGCAACCATCGACCACTACGAGCAAGATCACGTTGTCCCGACGAATGGCGACAAGGTCCCCTGCGATCTGTCGATCCTCGCCGTCGGCTGGAAGCTCGGCGTCCCCTACCTCGCACAGGCGTTTCAGGACAAGCTGATCGAGCCTGACGGTCAATACCGTGTTTACAGGTTGGCCGTGAACCCCGATTTGCCCGACATGGGCTTCGTCGGTTTCAATTCCAGTTTTTGCACCATCCTCTCCGCCGAGATGATCGCAAACTGGCTTGTGCGCTACGCGGACGGCAAACTGGTCCGGCAGCCGAGCGCTACGGAAATGACGCGGAACATCGAGGATATGCTTGAGTGGCGCCGCAAGGAACGGCCGGCTGCCAAGGTCTATGGCGGATTGTGCTCCGCGCCTTTCCATTTCCGGCATTTTGACGAATTGTTGTCAGACATGGGGGCCCGGAAGACGAAACGGTCCAACCCGTTTGCCGAACAGTTTTCCTATCCGGACGCAGACGCCTACGGAGAATTTCTGGCAAGCGCACCGCAATACGCAGCCGGATAGGAAAGAAATGCCAGCCGGCCTGTAAGCCGGGTTCTGTATGGCCCGTCGAAACGGACGCGACAGCCATTCATCTGGGATGCCCGTTACCGGGCACCTCTCGCAACCAACCCGGACAGCTGGCCTGGAAACCGGCCTGCTCCGGGATTTCTCCCGGATCGTGCTGTCCCTATTCGGTCTTGCTCCCGGTGGGGTTTACCGTGCCGCCGCTGTTACCAGAAGCGCGGTGGGCTCTTACCCCACCCTTTCACCCTTACCCCGGCAGGCCGGGGCGGTTTGCTTTCTGTGGCACTTTCCCTGAGGTTGCCCTCGCCGGATGTTACCCGGCACCGTGTTTCCATGGAGCCCGGACTTTCCTCTCCCGCGGCCTTTCGGCGCTTGCGGCAGCGGCTGTCCGGCCGACTGGCGCTAGCGGCTTAAGTGTCTTTCGGTTGAAGGTCAAGCAGGAGCACCTGCAAAACCCCGGCGCTGAAGAATGGCGCCTTTCTCAAGGACAGTGCGTTTTCACGTTTGGGTGAACATGTCTGCCACACCCAGATTTCTGCGGTTTTTCTATCTGGCTTTATTTTTGACTACTCAGTACAGAATACCCATATGCCGTTTGCAAGAGATTGGCATAACGGGTGTCGACCACCCTGAATCGGAGACCAGACATGACGGAATTCACACTGCACACCCAGGAAACCGCCCCCGAAGCCAGCCGCCCGCTGCTGGAAAATTCGCTCAAGGCGTTCGGCATGATCCCGAACCTTCACGCGGTGATGGCAGAGTCGCCCGAGCACCTGGAGGCCTATCAGAAACTTCATGAGCTTTTTCAAAAGACGAGCCTGTCCGTCGTCGAACAGACAGTGGTCTGGATGACGATCAACGTGGAGCACGCCTGTCACTACTGTGTGCCGGCGCACACGGCGATCGCACATATGCAGAAGGTCAATGACGGTGTCGTCGAAGCCCTGAGAAATGCAGCGCCGCTCGAAGACGACAAGCTCGAGGCGCTGCGCCAGTTCACATTGAAAGTCGTCCGCCAGCGTGGAGTTGTCTCCGATGCCGACGTCAACACTTTCCTGTCGGCGGGCTATTCCAAGCGTCAGGTACTCGACATCATTCTTGGCGTTGCCCAGAAAGTCATGTCAAATTACGTGAACCACCTGGCAGACACACCGGTTGACGCGCCGTTCAGGAAATTCGAATGGCAACCGGCGGTCGCCGCAGCACAATGAATGACCGGCTCCGGCAGTGCACTGCCGGAGCCCGCCCATAAACAGAGACAAGATGGCCGGACGCCCCAAAACATTCGACACCGAAAAAGCGCTGGACGCCTTCGTCGACGTATTCTGGTCGAAGGGCTACCAGGGAACATCGGTAGATGATCTGCAGGACGCTGCAGGCATCAAGCGCGGCAGCTTCTATGCTGCGTTCGGCTGCAAGGACGACGTCTTCCATTGCGTTCTCGAGAAGTACTGGAATGAGGCCACCCGGCTGGGACTGGACCAGATGGATGCGGAAGCTGAGCCGCTTAAGGCCGTTGCTGCGCTCGTGCGCCATGTCGGCGTTTTCATGACACAAAATACCCCGCGCGGCTGCCTGTTGCTGACCTCTTCAGGGGCGGTGCTCAATGATCGCGGTGACGGAAACAAGCCGGTTCGCGAGCGCATGAAGATGCTTGAACGCAGGATTTACGGCGTACTTGCGAGAGAGAACGGCATCCGGGACGAAGCCAAGGCCCAGGAACTGACCGCATTTGCGCTTGCCTGCCTCCTCGGGCTGAACGCACTTGCCCGCAATGACCAGGATCATGACAAGATTCTCGCCGCGGCAAACTATGCCGCCGACAGCATCGAAAACAGCGCGGCCTGACCGGCAGGACCCAAAGCGCATCCGTTCCGTAAAAATACTGCGTCGCACAATATTCATTTCTCATGAGCCCCGGCAGGCGCTAACCTTCTTTCGACGGATCGAACTGCAAGGACGCGCTCAATGAAACAGGCCATCAAGGCGGCCCAGGCCGCCGAGCTCATTCCGGACGGATCGACCTTGTTGATCGGCGGTTTCATGGGGGTTGGCTCCCCTCACCGGCTGATCGATGCGATCGTCGCAAGGGGAACCCGGAACCTGACCGTAATCGCCAACGACACCGCGATGCCCGGCCGGGGAATCGGAAAGCTTGTCTCGGCAGGCGCTCTTTCCAGGGTTGTCGCCTCCCATATCGGGCTCAATCCGGAAACCCAGCAGAAAATGATCTTGGGCGAAATTGAGGTCGACCTGGTCCCGCAGGGCACGCTGGTTGAACGGATCCGCGCGGCAGGCGTTGGTCTTGGCGGCATCCTGACGCCCACTGGGCTCGGGACACTGGTCGAGGAAGGCAAGCAGATCGTCACCGTCAGGGGACGGCCGTTTCTGCTGGAAGAGCCTATCCACGCGGATTTTGCATTGATCGCGGCACACCAGGCCGACTATGTGGGCAATCTCGAGTATTCGCTCACTGCCCACAATTTCAATCCGATCATGGCGCTGGCGGGAGAGACCGTGATTGCAGAACCGCAGACAATCGTACCTGTTGGCGTTATCTCGCCCGACAGTGTGAAAACACCCGGTATTCTCGTGGATCATCTTCTGGAGAGACAGCCCGATGGAAGCTAAGGAAATCATCGCGCGGCGCGTGGCACAGGAAATTGAACCCGATTCCCTGGTTAATCTCGGCATCGGCTTGCCCTCCATGGTGGCCAATTATCTGCCCAAGGAAGTCAATGTCTTCTTCCAGGCCGAAAACGGCGTCATCGGCCTCGGCTCCAGACCGCCTGAAGGTATGGAGGATCCCGATCTGACCGACGCGGGCGGCGGCTTTGTCACAGCCGTTCCAGGCGCCGCGTCGATCGACAGTGCCATGAGTTTCGGCCTGATCCGCGGCGGACACCTCGATATGACGGTTCTCGGCGGGCTCCAGGTGGACGAGCGCGGCTATCTTGCCAACTGGATGGTGCCGGGCAAGATGATTCCGGGAATGGGAGGAGCCATGGACCTTGTTGCAGGCGCGAAACACGTGATCGTGGCGATGGTTCACACGGCAAAAGGCAAACCGAAAATCCTGCACGAATGCACGCTTCCGCTCACAGCCCAGCGCCGGGTGAGCCTGATCGTGACCGAAATGGCCGTGATTGAGCCGACCGAAGATGGCCTGGTTTTGAAGGAAACGGGCCCCGACGTGACCATCGACGACATAATCTCCGCGACGGAAGCCAGCCTGATCGTGCGTGGCGACGTTCCCAAGATGCGTCTGTGACCGTAGGAATGACCCCGGCCGCAGTCAAACAGGAAGCACGTCCAATAGATCGCCGATGGTGTTCACGCCATCAGCTATCTGGCGCGGCGTTGCGTCGGCAAAACCGATGATGAGGCCCGGCTTGCGGGTTTCGCCCTGATAGCAATTGCTCAAGGGAGAGACCGAAAATCCACGTTCCTGCATTGCCTGGGCAAAGGCGACATCGTCGACCGGTTCCCGGAACAGCATCGCAACCTGGACGTTGCCGTTCGGAACGCCAACGTCTACCCGGTTGCCGAGACGTTCCTGCAGTGTTTTGACCAGCAGCGTTCCGCGTTCCTCGTAGACCTTGCGGATGAGCTTCAAGTGTTTCTGAAAGCCTCCGCTGTCGATGAACTGCGCCAGCGCGACCTGGACCTGAACGCTTGCCGCACAGCCCATGTTGCGCATCAATTGCTGCAACGGCTGCGCAAGACTGGAAGGCACGACGCAATAGGCCAGCCGCAGGCCCGGCAGAAGACTCTTGGAGAACGTTCCGAGATAAATGACCTGACCTTCTTCCGCGAGCCCATAGAGCGCCGCGACGGGTCTGCCCTCGAACAGGAACTCGCTGTCATAGTCATCTTCCAGAATAACTGCACCGGCGGATCGCGTCGCCTCCAGCAGGGCCAAGCGCCGCCCGAGGGGCATGCGCGTACCAAGGGGGTACTGATGCGACGGCGTCACGTAGATTAGTCTCGGCCGCGCGCCCGTGGACGGGAGGCGATCAACGTCAGCACCCATATGATCGACGGGCAGCGGGTGCACGTTCAGCCCGGCCACGTGAAACGCGGTCCTGGCACCCAGATAGCCGGGCTCTTCCAGCCACGCATTGTCACCAGGCTCGGAAAGCGCGAGCGACAACAGCGACAGGCTTGCCTGCATGGAGCTTGTCACGAGGATCTGGTCCGGATTGGCGCGAACGCCGCGCTCCGACGCGAGGTGCCGCGCCAGCTGTTCCTTCAATGCCGGAACGCCGGAGTAGTTGCTGTATTGCAGATCCGGGCCACGTTCCATGCGCGCAGCGCGGCGCAAATGCCGCGCCCACTCCTCGTAGGGAAAACAATCCAGCGCCGGGGCTCCAGGTTGAAGCGCTCCATGCCGGGTCGCCCAGCCGTCGCCGCGCACATTGGCCGACATGTGCCGTCCGCGTGCAGACAGATCAAGCTGGACGCCGGCGTCGCTCCGGGGTCCGTAATTTCCTTCGAGCGGCAGATCGTCGCTTATCCTGGGCGCCGCACCGGCTCTCAACGTGATGACACCTTCGGCCTGCAGCAGCTCGTAGGCCGCATTAACGGTGTTGCGGGCTACATCCAGCGATGCCGCCAGCCGCCGGGTCGACGGCAGTTTCGCACCCTTCGTCAACAGGCCGGTGCGCACCGCATCTCGAAAGCCGCGATAGATCTGCTCCGACAGGGCCACCGGCCCGGACCGGTCGAGCGACAGGATGCCTTCGGGAAAAACTGGTTCTGTCATTTTCCAAAAACCGGATCTTTTGAAAATCCAGTTTATCGGAGAAACCGGTGATTACAAGATCCACCCCACTTGGAGCAAACCATGTCCACACTCGAAAGGCGGCAAGCCGAGGACAAGCCGCGCTATGCAAAGATCCGGCAAATGACCCGGGGAAGCTATGATCGGGAACTCGTTTATGAAATTCTCGATGCGGGTCTCGTCGCCCATTGCGGTTTCATTCACGAAAACAGACCGATGGTGATCCCGATGGCCTATGCCAGGATCGACGACAATCTGTACATACACGGCGCAAGCACGACCCGCATCGTCAAGAACAACGCGCAGGGTGTCCCGGCAAGCTTGACCGTGACCCTGCTCGACGGCCTCGTCGTGGCCCGCTCCGCCTTCCACCATTCCATGAACTACCGCTGCGCGATCGTGCACGGCACGGCGCGCTTGGTGGAAGACAAGGAAGAGCAGGTGCGGGCGCTGGCCGCGATAACCGATCACATGCTCCCGGGCCGCTGGGACGAATGCAGGGTAATGTCGGCAAAGGAACACAAGGCGACCGGCGTGCTGGTATTGGACATCGAACAGGTCAGCACCAAGGTGCGCACAGGCGGCCCCGTCGACGACAAGGAAGATCTCGGCACCGATCTATGGGCGGGCGTCGTGCCCGTGACGACAGCGCTGGGTCAACCCTTTGATGCCTATGACGTGCCTGAAGGCACATCTGTGCCGGCCTCGATCCCGGCAGCCCGTAGCAAGTTCGCCTGAACGAAAAAACCCCGCTGCCAATGCAGCGGGGCTTGGTCTTGCCCACGGGAAAGCCTGGCTTTCCCCCTTTTTCGATCGTGACCTCCCTGCCACAATCAGCTGGAAGACATGATGCGCTTGACCTTGCTGCAATATTTGCGGCTGACCGGGTTCATGCGCTTGGCATAGTGACCGGCATTGTAGCGCAGGATTGTACCGCACAGATCGCCATTGGCTCTCTCATGCGCGCCAGCCAGATACTTCATGCCCCATTCGATGTTCGTTTCCGGGTCGTAGAGCGCTTTGGCGGAGCCGCGATAGCCAATCCCCCGCGCCGTTGCCGGCTTGATCTGCATGAGACCGACTTCGCCCGCCCGACCGCGTGCACGCGGATTGAAGTTGCTTTCAACTTGCACAACGGCTTTCGCGATCTTGACCGGAACACCGTGCTTGGTAGCGGCCTTGCGGATCAGCCTGGAAAAATCATCCTTCTTCGCAGATGTGTTTTTCGCTTGAGCGCTTTTGGTCCGCGCTTTCGATTTGGTCTGCGCGGCCTTCTTGACGTTGGTCTTGGAAGCCGTCTTTGCCTTTGCCGTCGACGCCTTTTTCGGTGCCGAGGTCTTGGCCTTCTTCTTCGTGGTGTCCTTCTCCGGTTTGACCACGTGCAGGATGGGCTTGGAACCCGATCCGACTTCTTCCCGTGCCGCGATCTTCTCCGAGTTCTCTTTCATTTTCTCCGGATCGATCACGTGCAGAATGGGATCCGATCCCGAGCTTGCAGCCGTCGCGAACGGCGTCGCGGTGGTCGTTGCGAAGGCGAAAAGACAAAGCGCCCCAGTGAGTTTCGTAAATGACCGTAACATTCGTCCAGCCCTTTTGGTTTTTGTTGCGGTTAAATTCGGGGCGGAGAATTGCCGGACCGATTGGACCAAATTGAGCGCAGAAAAATCACGATTTATGTCAAATTATTTCAAAATTTGACCTGAAAACTGGCTCGAATTTGTCGGTTCCCACTGTTTGTGACCAAATCACGCCCGGTTTCCGGCAATTTGCCGGCACTGAAGAGAAAATCTGTGACACCTGAAAAATTTTTCGTCTGATTTGCTGCGCTGCAAAATCACAAACAAACCAAACGGATCTGAATCTGAAAGGGTGAAAAGTAAACAAATACAACGTCTGATTTCGCTCTCGGCTTTGCAGCCGCGCCACAGACTAGGCAGAAAATGACGGGAGCTTTCGCAGTAGCGAAGTAAGCGTTTCTATCGTCGAATGATCGGCCACACCATCGAGCTTGTCCGGGCGAAAGTGGCGCTGGAATGCCGTCACCGCATGGCGCGTCTTCGCATCGAAGGTTCCGTTTATGTCGATATCGTATCCGTAAAGGCCCAGCATCGACTGCAAGGCCTCCACGGGTTGGCCTTGATCCCCTTCCTGCATGAGCAGACCGGCGACGATCTGGTGCGGTTCGACATAAAGACCAACCCCGGCTTCCGCCAGGCGCTTCCAGGGAAAAAGTTCGCCGGGATCTTCCTTGCGTTCGGGTGAAATATCCGAATGGGCAAGCACCATCCAGGGCAGGATGTCATGCCTGCGGCAGATGTCCTTCGCCAGGGCAGCAACGGCATCAATCTGCCGCACGGGAAACGCGCGGTAGCCGAACTCGTGACCCGGATTGACGATTTCAATCCCGATAGAGCGGGAGTTTACGTCCGTCTCCCCTTTCCAGAAGCTCTTGCCCGCATGCCAGGCACGCCTTGCCTCGGGAACGCATTGCAGAATTTCACCGTCTTCATGAACCAGATAATGCGCTGATACTTCCGCCCGCGGATCACACAGCCGTTGCAAAGCCTCGTCTCCACTTTGCATCCCCGTGTAGTGCAGAATGAGCATGTCGATGGGAGCACCTGGTGCGCGCTCGCCGTGATTGGGCGAAGGGTGCACGCGTGCAGTCACGCCGGTGTCGGTTGCAACGCTCATATGCCTCTTTCCGCGCGGATTTTTGCCCAGGCGTCGTTGAGCGCCGCAAGCCGGTCGTTTGCGATCCTGACAAACTCCTCCGGAACACCTCGCGCCATTATCCTGTCCGGATGGGTTTCCTGCACCTCGCGGCGGTAATGCGCCTTCAGTTCCGAATCGCTTGCCTCCGGCCCAAGCCCCAGAATTTCATACGGATTCCCGTCCTTGCGAACGTGTCTGGCAAGAACTTTCGAGAATTCCCGTTCATCAAGACCAAAGACGGAGGCCACCCGCGACAGATAACCGACTTCGCTTTCATGAACGACACCATCGGCCTTGGCGATGTGAAAGAGCCCATCCAGAATGTCGACAAGGGTTTTCCGGTCATACGGGAACAGATCCGCGAGCTTCTTGGCGTAGACTTCAAATCCCGCGACATCTTCCTGTGCCAGATTGAAAAGGCGGGTCACATTGCGTTCCTCTTTCGGAGGAACCTCGAAGAGCTCGCGAAAAGCTATGATTTCGTCGGTCGTGACGACACCGTCAGCCTTTGCCATCTTTGCTGACAGAGCAATCATCGCAACAGTGAAGCCGACACTGCTGGTCCCTTCCGGACGTGCCAGCACAAGCTGAACAAGCCGATCGACAACCTGCGCGCCGCCGGTGCCGATAGCGCTCACAATAGTGCCGATGCTGCTCCAGACGCTCACCAAAAGCTCCTGATGTGCTCAAAGCTCGAAGCGGCAGAATGCCTGCTTCGCTTGGAATCAATGCCGGTCACGAGTCTTATCGGCAGTCGTCGTCTTTGACTAGGAGTGACATCGCGCGAAAAAGAACATTCCTCAGATACGCTCAGGCAACGCGTCAAACAATTTGCTGCAAAACACTAAGGACTTCTTCCAAGGATTCATGATGGTTAAAGGATTTCCCCTTAGATTCGGCCTATACGTGTTCGTTTGACGGTACTGCGCCGGATGGCAATTCCACTCGTTAGAAGCAACATTGTCATATTTTTCGTCTCCATGACGCTGGTCTTGACGCTGGCGCTTGGCGTCTATGTGAGCAATCGTCTGCTGACCCATTGGCTGCTCGTCGGGGGGCTTGAGCAGGACTACATCCATCAAAAAACGGACATCCGGAGCATCCTTGCTTCTCATACCGTGGAGACACAAAAACACCCGCTGGAAGAATTGCAGGGCCTGCGTCCTTCGCTGTCGAACGAAACACTTGCAAAGCCATCGGTGTCATCGCGGACAATCGCGGAAATCCGGAAGGTTCTGGAGCACAAATACGTCGACTCGACCATCCTGGACACAAGTCTGGTTTATCCGTCTCAGGAGCTTGAAGACAGTGCCGGCCTGCCGAAATTTGCGCAAATTGACTGGCTGGCAGAAAACAAGCTGACGTCGGTCCGCACATTGAACCACGCGTGGGCAGCGTTCAATTCTGACCGTCCGCTGACGATCGTGCCCGACATGACGTGGTTCGGGGCCTTCGGATCCAACGCGATCGTTGTCTTCAATCCCGACAAGTCCGACGGTGTGTCCCCCAGTCTGGTCTTGCTCGTGACGCAGTCCGGTATCTTGAAGAGCCTGTCCGGCCTGATCTGGTCGATCAGCGCAGCGATCGGCGTTCTTTGCCTGATTTCCTTCGCGTTCGCGGCCATCCTCCTTTGGATGCGGTTTTATGACCAGGTGCGCACAAACAGCAATTTCCAGTATCTCGCCCATCATGACACCTTGACGGGACTACCGAACCGGGCCGTGTTCAATGCCAAGCTGGCAGAGGCCTTGCGCCTGGCCCAGGCTAAGGCATCCAACGTGGGTGTAATGCTGATCGACGTCGACAAGTTCAAGGAAATCAACGACACCCACGGTCACGGCATCGGGGATGTGTTCCTCCAGGTTGTCGGGGAAAGACTGCAGACCGTCTTTCACAAGCATCTTGTCGCGCGTTTGTCCGGTGACGAGTTTGCGGTCCTGATGACCTCGGTCTCCGATCCGGCCCGCATGACCCGGCTGGCCGCGGACATGATCGCGGCAACGAATGCCCCTTGCATCATTGACGGAAACGAAATCAAACTGTCCCTGTCCATCGGGATCGCGCGTGCGACCGACGGATCCTGGCGGGTTTCGCGTCTGCTGCACTGCGCGGACCTTGCGCTTTACAACGCCAAGCACAGCGGCCGGTCGACTTTTTCCTGGTATACGCCCGGGCTCGATGCCGAAGCCCAGAAACGCAAGGAAGTCGAGAACGGATTGGTCAAGGCGCTGAAGCTTGATCAGTTCAAGCTCCTCTACCAGCCGCAGTATGCGCTGCGCGACGGAACCTTGCGCGGTTATGAGGCACTGGTTCGCTGGGAGCATCCGAGCAAGGGCGAAATCAGACCCGATCTGTTCATTCCAATCGCTGAAGACTGCGGTCTGATCGATGAGATAGGCACTTGGGTGCTCAACAATGCATGCCGAGAAGCAATGCTGTGGGAAGACCTGAACCGGCGCGTTGCGGTGAACGTATCGGCGGCCCAGTTCGTTGCAGGCGAAACCCAGAAACGGGTCGCCCAGGCGCTCCACAGTTCCGGTCTCGATCCGAGCCGTCTGGAAATCGAGATCACCGAAAGCCTACTGATATCGAATACGGAAGCCGTGATCGAGACGCTCCGGCAGATCCACGACATGGGCGTGTCCATCGCCATGGATGACTTCGGCACCGGCTATTCTTCGCTCAGCTATCTCAGCCTTTTCCCGTTCGACAAGATCAAGATCGACCAGACCTTTGTCCAGAATCTTGGCAAGGATCCCAGCACGGACGCAATCGTCACCTCGATCGTGGGACTTGGCCGCTCGCTGAATGTCACGATCACGGCTGAAGGGGTCGAGACCGAAGAACAGGCTGTCCTTTTGAGCGCCGCCGGCTGCGATCTTGTGCAGGGCTATATGTTCGGCAAACCGGACAGCGTGAAACGTCATGAATCAGACTACCCGGTTTTCCCGCACAACGAAGAGGGCGGCTTCTGGTTCCCGCAAAAACGCAAGGCAGTTGTTGAACCGCCGAAAATCACGCTTTCACCGTCCCTTGCCCAGTATGCCAAGATATCTGACACCGCTTCCGCCGACGAAGAACAGGAGAGCGTCACCGGCTAAGGCCGGCATCAGAGGTCCGGCTTAGCGTCTTCAAGATCAGCGGACCACGCTCTCGGCGGCCCGCGCAACCATGTCATTCGCCGCACGCTCTGCCTTCCGCTCCGAATACCGGTCGACGAGATAGTCGGAACGGCCGCGAACAAGCAGCGTGAACTTCATCAGTTCTTCCACCACATCAACCACCCGGTCATAAAGCGGGGATGGCTTCATCCGACCGTCATCGTCAAACTCGAGATAGGCCTTGGGCACGGATGACTGGTTGGGGATTGTCACCATGCGCATCCAGCGCCCGAGAACGCGCATCTGGTTGAGCGCATTGAAGGACTGCGAGCCACCCGAGACCTGCATCAGGGCAAGGGTTTTTCCCTGGGTTGGCCGAACCGCGCCGGTGCTGAGCGGTATCCAGTCGATCTGGGCTTTCAAAATGCCGGTCATTGCGCCATGCCGCTCCGGCGAACACCACACCTGCGCTTCCGACCACACGCTGAGATCCCTGAGTTCCCGGACCTTGGGGTGATCGGGATCGGCATCGTCCGGCAAAGGCAACCCGGATGGATCGAAAATCCTCGTCTCCGCCCCCAATGCATTCAGGAGCCGCTCTGCTTCCTGTGCCAGAAACCGGCTATACGAGCGATCCCGCAAAGAGCCGTAAAGCAGCAAAACGCGAACGGGATGGGTCGGCGTGTCGGTTTGTTCAAGCAATCCATGCGGGACCGGGTGAAAATCTCCGGCACTCAGGTTAGGGAGGTCATCCAGCTTCATCTCAGCCTTACTCATTTGCCGCTCCGGGCCCGACTACCTGACCGTCCTCTTTGGTGAATGTTCCGATATCGGTCGGCAGCAGATCCATCACCTTTTCGGATGGACGGCAAAGCCGGACACCCTTTTCAGTCACGACGATGGGCCGGTTGATGAGGATCGGGTGCTCCATCATGAAATTGATCAGTTCATCGTCCGACCATTTGTCCTCATCGAGGCCAAGTTCATCGTAAGGTGTTCCCTTCTGCCGGAGGAGATCGCGGACGGAAATGCCCATTTTCGAGATCAGCTCAACGAGCGTCTCACGGCTTGGCGGCGTTTTCAGATATTCTACGACCTCGGGCTCGACACCGGCCTCGCGGATCATGGCAAGCGTGTTTCTGGACGTCCCGCATTTCGGGTTGTGATAGATGGTGATCGTCATCGTTTGGTCCTGTCAAAGGGATTTGGAATGAGGCGGCTTGAGGTCGACAAGCCCACAAATCTCGGGGTTGTTCGCACAGCAGTCTTCCATAAGAAAAGCCAGAAGATCCCTCATCTGACCATAGTCGACGGCATAGCGGATAAGGCGGCCTTCCCGATGCGCGTTCAGCAGCCCTGCGCGTTCGAGCGTCGTCAGGTGAAAGGACATTCGGGTCGGCTGTACATCGAGCTTTGCCGCAATCGTGCCTGAAGGCAGCCCGTGCGGTCCCGCGCTCACCAGCAGTCTGAATGCGGCGAGCCGGTCTTCCTGTGCGAGGGCTCCAAGTGCGGATATGGCTGCTGTCTGTTTCATATTTCGATACTACAAGAAATTTTGTAGTATACCACAGCAAAAAACGCGTGGCAGACGTTTCAAATTTACATGGCTGCCGCCGCACGCGCGGCCTGGTCGTAGTTTCCGGACACGAGCCGCAACGTCGCCGCCAGCCGGGATAATTCGTTTTCATCGAGGCCCAGCGCCTTCATCGGTTCGACCAGCAAGGCTTCGCGCAGCCGCCTGTATTCAAGACAGGCGGTTTCGCCCGCCGTGGTAATCTCCGCCGTTTTCTCCTTGCCGCGGCGGCCGGACGAGATCAGCCCTGCCTTTTGGAGTTTCTTCATGGCGTAAGTCACGGTGTGCGTGTCTTCGATATTCAGAACGAGACAGATATCAGAGAGCGTTTTCGCCCGTCCCCGGTGATTGATCGTATGCAGCACCAGGACATCGAGCGGACCAAGCCCCTCCGAACCGCTGGCCGCGATGCAACGCACCATCCAGCGATGATAGGCGTTCACCATCATGGTGACGGCAAATTCGATTTCCGAGAGTGCCGGCATTGCCCCGGATGCAAGATGCGCAGCCGATACGACGGGTCCGATTGGACTGTCACTCTTGGTTCCGGACTTTCCCGACACTGTCTTGACCTCTCCTTAGGGCATAATCAGTTGCTCAGCATCGACTGCGGAAGCCAAAGAGCCAAGCCCGGGAACGCAACAATCAGCACAACGGCAAGAATCATCAACAGGAAGAATGGCAACGCCATGCGCGCGACAGAGAAAATGTTCCGACCTGTCATGCCCTGCAATACAAAGAGATTGAAGCCGACCGGCGGCGTAATCTGGCTCATTTCAACGACCAGAACCAGATAGATGCCGAACCAGATGAGGTCCAGCCCTGCCTGCTCCACCATGGGCAGGATCACAGACGTAGTCAGCACCACGACCGATATCCCATCCAGAAAACAGCCCAGCACTACAAAGAACAGCGTCAGTGCAATAAGCAGCGCATAGGGCGACAAGTCCATCGCTCCGATCCATGATGCAAGTTCGCGCGGGATTCCGGTGTATCCCATGGCAACCGTCAGGAACGCGGCACCTGCCAGAATGAAGGCGATCATGCAGGACGTGCGCGTCGCGCCCATCAGGGCATCCACGAAGCTCCTGCGCGAAAGCGTTCCAGAGCCCCAGGACAAGAGCAGCGACAGGGTCACACCGATCGCGGCCGCCTCCGTCGGAGACGCCAGCCCCGCGTAGATGGAACCGATCACCCCGGCAATCAGGCCAATCACCGGGAACAGGCGCCGTGTTGCCTTCAGGCGCTCGAAGAACGGAACGGCGGCTTCTTTTAACGGCATTTTGGACCGGTTCAGCAAGGACCAGACAGCGACATAACCCATGAAGAGCAGGCAGAGCATCGCGCCCGGCAGAACACCTGCCATGAACAGGCGGGCGATCGATTGCTCCGTCGCGGCGCCATAGACGATCAGGATGATCGACGGCGGGATCAGAAGCCCAAGTGTTCCGGATCCGGCGAGCGTACCGATGGCGATCCGCTCGTCGTAGCCGCGCTGCTTCAACTCGGGCAAAGACATGCGGCCAATGGTGGCCGTGGTTGCGGCGGACGACCCGGAAACAGCAGCGAAAATACCGCAGCCAAGTATGTTTACGTGCAGGAGCCGGCCCGGCAGATTGCGCATCCAGGGGGAAAGACCGGCGAACATGTCTTCGGAGAGCCGGGACCGGAACAGGATCTCACCCATCCAGATGAACATCGGCAACGCCGTGAGGTCCCAGGAGTTCGCCGCTCCCCAGATGGTCGTTGCCATGACCGGCCCGGCCGGAACCGAGACCAGCGCTATCATGGCAGCCAGCGCCACACCGAGAAGAGCAACAGCAACCCAGACACCTGTCGCCAGGGCGGCGAGCATTCCCAGGCCGAGAAACAGTGCGATCAACGAGAGGTCCATTATTCTTTCCCCTCGATCGGGTCGCCCTTGACGACGACTTCAAAGCTCGGTTGACCAGCGGCAAGGATCTGCACGAGATCGTCGAAGAGGGAAATCGAGAAAACGAGCAACCCGAGTGTCATGACGATCTGCGGATAGACGAGTGGAATGGGAATGATGCCGTAGGAAGTTTCGTTGTAGCTGTAGCTGTCAAACGCCAGCCATCCAGCATGCCAGGTGAAGTAGCCCGCAAGCGCGGATGCAACGGCAATGGCCCAGACGTTCAGAAACCGGGCAAGTGCGGACGGGACGGCCTGAAGCAGGATCGAGACACGGATGTGATCGCCGTTGCGAAATGTTCCTGCCAGTGCCAGAAACGAGGCCCCAACCAGCAGAAACCCGGCGATCTCCGCAAGTGACGGTACCTGCATGCCCAGGGGCTCCATGCCGAAGAGTTTCCTTGCGCCGTCGAACAGCCGTCCCAAGACCTGAAAGACCACGAGGCTGGCGATCACCACGAGGCAGCAGGCAGCCAGTGCTGTTGACGCCTGATAAAGCGAATTCAAAGCCTTACGCATCGGTTTCCCCTACCGGATAAGCAGCTTGTCAGATGAAAACGCCGGGCTCTTCGGGCCCGGCGTTCGTACTTGTTGTTGTTTAGTTCTTGTAAGCTTCGATGACGGCCGCACCGGCTTCGCCGGCGTTTTCCTGCCATTCGGCGGCCATGGTTTCACCGATTGTGGCAAGATCCTCGATCAATTGCTTGCTCGGCTGCACCACCTTGATGCCGTTTTCGATTAGCACGTTGGTCTTGGTTTTGGTTTCAACCTTCGATGCTTCCCAGCCGCGCTTTTCGGCAAGCTCGGCAGCTTCCAGAACCGCGGTCTTTTCTTCGTCACTCAGACCATCGAACGCGCGCTTGTTCACAATCACCATGTTCTTTGGCAGCCAGGCCTGGGTGTCGTGGTAGTGCGTCAGGAAGTCCCATGCCTTCGAGTTCGCGCCGGTGGACGGCGATGTGATCATGGCTTCCACACGCCCGGTGGAGAAAGCCGTCGCGATATCCGGCACCTCGACCTGGGTCGGGACGGCGCCGGCAAGCTGCGCGAGACGCTCTGTGGCGGCATTGTATGCGCGGAACTTGAGGCCCTTAAGGTCGTCTCCCGAAACAACTTCTTTCTTGGCAAAAATACCCTGCGGCGGCCACGGCACGGCAAACAACAGGTGCAGGCCCTGCTCGCTCAGCTTCTCTTCAAGACCTGCCTTGGAAGCCTGATAGAGTTTCCATGCCTCGTCGTAAGACGGCGCCAGGAAAGGTACGGAATCCACGCCAAAAACGGCATCTTCGTTCGCGAGACGGGAAACCAGGACTTCACCGATGGGCGCCAGACCCTTTCGGACCGAATTCTTGATTTCCGGATGCTTGAACAGGGAGCCCGCGGAGTGAACCGTAATGGTCAGGGATCCATCGGTCTTCGCTTTGACGTCATCGGCAAACGCCGAAATGTTCTGCGTGTGGAAGTTGCTGTCGCCATAGGGGGTTGGCATGTCCCACTTGGTTTCGGCCGAAGCAACGGTCAGACCGGCAAGACCGAAAACGGCAGCGGTCGCCAGACGGACAGCGGATTTGTTCAAAATACGTGAATGCAGCATGAAATTCTCCTCTTGGAAGCCGGATTCATTCCGGCCTGATGCTGTTTCCGGCGCCTTGTTCTCAACAGCTCGGAAAAGCGCATCTGCCGCAAAGCTAGACTCAAAAACTCAAAACATCAACATTTTATCGATAATTTATCATCGAAAAATCAACAACAGATCGTACTTTCTTCTTTGATGTGAATTGTCTAGCGTCGCTAATTCATTGGAGGAGAACAAAAAAGTGCTGCAGACGACCGGTGATGGCCGCTCTACCAGTATCGTGAGTACTTTGCTTCTTGTCGTTGTTCTTGTCGTGGCCGCTGCTCTTCGGTTGCATGACCTGGACAGAACAAGCATCTGGTACGATGAGGCGGTCAGTTGGAGCCAGTCGAACGGGTCCTTGACGGCTCTTCTTGCCTCGGTCGCCACCGACAACTACCCGCCTTTGCACAACATTCTTCTCTGGCTGACGATACCGGTCATCGGTGACAGCGAAACGGCGCTTCGACTGCCCTCCGCCGTTCTGGGAGTATTCGCGGTCTTGCTGACTTTTCTGATCGGCAAATTGCTTACCGGACGGATCACCGGGCTGACCGCAGCGGCCTTGCTCGCGCTTTCGCCGTTCCACATCTGGTATTCGACCGAGGCCCGCATGTATGCGCTGCTGGCAGCCTGCGGTCTCGCGTTTCTTCTCTCGACCCTGAAAGTTCTGAGAACCCCATCATCCCTCTGGCTCACCTTGCTCGCGGTCTCAGGAACTCTCTTTCTCTACAGCCACGTCTATGCGCTCCTTGCCTTCGCTGCAGTCGGAACCGTTTGCGCGTGCTTTGCCCTGCGGGACCTCACTCTCGGAAAGTCTTTTGGCCAGTTACATGCCTTGCACGCATGCCTGGCGATGGGCATCAGCACCATCGCTTTTCTGCCCTGGCTCTACCTTCTGGCGATACGCGCGAATTCTGTCGCCGAGGCCGGTTTCTGGATCGCATTTCCGGATCTTCCCTTCCTGAATGCCATGGTGTTCGGCATAACAGGTTCCCTGGTTCTCTTCTGGCTGCTTGTCTGCCTTGCCGTCCTCAGCACGGTTCCAGCCAATTGGCGGAGCCAGTCGCAGGAAAAGCCCTCACACACCAACCCGTACGCGCTCGCAGTTTGCATCGCCTATACGTTCGGCCCCGTGGCACTTGCCTACCTCTACTCCTTGTTTGTGCAACCGATCCTGTTCGATCGCTACCTCATTGCGTCCTGGCCTGGTCTGTTGTTGCTGGCCTCCGCCGGCGCGCATCGCCTCTCCCCGAAACTCGTTCCCGCGGCACTTGTCGCGATCTCCCTCGTCCTCACATTTCCCGAGCTCAAGTTCACCCTGACGGAGAAGATCCGGCCGGACTGGCGCGGAATAACCGAGGCTTATCTTTCGGAGCGCTCGGCGAGCGATCGGCTTATGCTGTTCAAGGGGTTCGCCGCGCCTGCATTGGCATACTACCTGAGGGCACCAGGCGGTTTCGCAACGGCAGAGACGCCCGAAGACATCCCCAAGATTGAGTCTGCCTCTGACGCAGGCAATAACTGGTTGCTTGTGGTACACACCAATCCGCAAGAACTGGCGGATGCGAAAGAAGCCTTCGGCACGGTAGAAGCCGAACCTTTGGCGCGCACCTTTGGCTGGGGTGCCAGCGGCCTGTCTCTTTACAGGAAACCTGCACAGAACAAAGTGGAGACCATCCCTGAGAAAAGCGATTAAAACACTGATTTTGATGAGCTTCTAAATTTCTACCGTAGAATTCAGAATTTTCTCATCGACAATTTATCGATAAAATGTCAACATAACGCTACAAACGTTCAAACCTGAACAGGCCGAAGCTGAAACGCATTGAGAATTTCAGTTTGAGACATCAGAGGAAAGAAAATGACAGCGAAGTGGGACTTTTGGATCGACAGGGGCGGCACCTTCACGGATATCGTCGGCCGTTCGCCTGACGGAACACTGCACCCGCACAAAGTACTGTCGGAAAATCCGGAAGCTTATCGTGATGCCGCGATCCAGGGCATCCGCGAACTGCTCGGAGTTGACAAGGGCATGCCCATTCCGTCCGACAAGGTCGCAACAGTCAAGATGGGCACCACGGTGGCAACCAATGCCCTCCTGGAGCGCAAAGGGGAACGCACGGCACTGTTCATCACTGCCGGGTTCCGCGACGCGCTGGAGATCGGCTACCAGGCCCGCCCCAAGATCTTCGCCAAGGAAATCATAAAGCCGGAATTGCTTTATGAGCGCGTTCATGAAATCACCGAACGCGTGCGCACGGACGGCACCATCGAGACGGCGCTTGACGAAGGACAGGCCCGTAACGAAATGCAGGCAGCCTGGAACGCCGGGATACGCTCAATCGCCATCGTCCTGATGCACGCCTACGCCTATCCGCAGCACGAAAAAACACTCAGGGAGGTCGCGGAAGCGATCGGATTCCCGCAGATTTCTGTTTCCCACGAAGTCTCGCCGCTGATGAAACTTGTCGGACGCGGCGACACCACGATCGTGGACGCGTATCTCTCACCGATCCTGCGCCGTTATGTCGAACAGGTTCAGGCGGAACTCGGCGAAGGTCCACGGCTGATGTTCATGCAGTCTTCCGGCGGACTGACCGCTGCGGACCTGTTCCAGGGCAAGGATGCGATCCTGTCCGGACCGGCCGGCGGGGTTGTCGGTGCGGTCGAAACCTCACGCATGGCCGGGTACGACAAGATCATCGGCTTCGATATGGGCGGCACATCCACGGATGTCTGCCACTTCGAGGGAGACTACGAACGGGCTTTCGAAACCGAGGTCGCCGGTGTGCGCATGCGCGCACCGATGATGATGATCCACACGGTGGCGGCCGGAGGCGGCTCGATCCTCCACTACACCGACGGCCGCTTTCAGGTCGGCCCGGACTCGGCTGGCGCCAACCCCGGCCCGGCCTGTTACCGGCGCGGTGGACCGCTGACGGTTACCGACGCCAATCTCATGACGGGAAAACTCGCACCTGCCTTCTTCCCGAAGATCTTCGGCCCCAATCAGGATCAACCGCTGGATGGGGACACGGTCAGGGAGCAATTCGAAGCGCTGGCTGCTGAAATCGGAGATGGCCGTACGGCGGAAGAAGTCGCCGACGGGTTCCTCAAGATCGCGGTCGAAAACATGGCGAATGCGATCAAGAAAATCTCGGTCCAGCGCGGTTATGACGTTACCGAATATGCGCTTACCTGTTTCGGCGGAGCCGGCGGACAAACAGGGTGCCGGGTTGCCGACAGCCTTGGCATGACCACGGTTATCCTCCACCCGTTCTCCGGAATTCTTTCCGCCTACGGCATGGGTCTCGCTGACATTCGCGCCGACCGGCAGAAAGCGGTCGTCAAGACGCTGACGGAAGATCTGTTAGCGGAGCTGGCGGCTCTCAGAAACGAATTGGCAAGTCAGACGGAAGCCGAACTCGAACGGCAGGCTGTCCCCGCTGCAGCCCGCCGCTCCACGGCAACGGCTCATTTGCGCTACGACGGCACGGACACGCCACTACCTGTTCTGCTTGACGGCGTTGCGGAAATGCGAGCGGCGTTTGAAGACGCCCACAAGAAACAGTTCGGTTTTGCCTACGACAACAAGCCGATTGTTGTCGAAGCGCTAGAAGTCGAAACGGCGGGCGGCGGCGCCGGCCTTGTCGAACCGGATCTCAGTCTGTCTTCGGAAAGCCCTGCAGCTGCGGAAACGGCCCGTCTTTACTCTGATGGGTCATGGCACGACGCGGGCATCTACAAACGCGATGCCCTGAGGCCCGGCACGCGCGTCTCGGGGCCGGCCGTTATCATAGAACCGCATGCCACAATCGCGGTCGAGGACGGCTGGCAGGCGGAAGTCAATTCCAAGGATCATGTCATCCTGAAACGCGTTGTCCCGCTCAAACGGGCAAGCGCCGTCGGCACCCATGCCGACCCGGTGATGCTGGAAGTGTTCAACAACCTGTTCATGTCCATTGCCGAACAGATGGGCGTCACGCTTCAGAACACGGCTTATTCCGTCAACATCAAGGAGCGCCTGGATTTCTCCTGTGCCGTCTTCGATGCGGACGGCGCCCTTGTCGCGAACGCCCCGCACATGCCGGTTCACCTCGGTTCAATGGACCGGTCGGTCGAGACGATCATCAAGCTGAACAAGGGCAAAATCAAACCAGGCGACGTGTTTGCGCTGAACGCTCCTTACAACGGCGGCACGCACTTGCCCGACATAACGGTCGTGTCGCCGGTCTTCGATGACGACGGCAACGAGATCCTGTTCTGGTCCGCCTCGCGCGGTCACCATGCGGATGTCGGCGGTTCGGCGCCGGGCTCGATGACCCCGCGTGCAACCAATGTCGATGAAGAAGGTGTTCTGTTCGACAACTTCAAGATCGTCGACGAGGGCCATTTCTGCGAAGCGGAACTGGTGGAACTCCTCACCAATCACGCCTATCCGGCCCGGAACCCGCATCAGAATGTTGCCGACCTTTCCGCACAAATTGCCGCCAACGAGAAAGGCATCCAGGAGCTGCGCAAGATGGTCGCGCATTTCGGGCTGGACGTCGTCCAGGCCTATATGGGCCACGTTCAGGACAATGCAGAAGAAAGCGTGCGCCGCGTTATCGAGGCCCTGAAGGATTCAGAATACGAGTATCCAACCGACCAGGGATCCGTGATCAAGGTCAGGATCTCCGTCGACAAGGCAAGACGCGAGGCAACTGTCGACTTCACCGGAACCTCAGGCATGAAGCTGAACAATTTCAATGCGCCCGAACCGGTGACGCGTGCTGCGATCCTCTATTGCTTCCGCGTCATGGTGGACGGTGACATACCGATGAACGCGGGCTGTCTCAAGCCGATCAATATCGTCATCCCTGATGATTGCATGCTACGACCCTCCTATCCTGCCGCCGTTGTTGCAGGCAACGTGGAAACCTCGCAGCATGTTACCAACGCGGTCTTTGCAGCGCTGGGTGCCATGTCCAACGCACAGGGAACGATGAACAACCTGACATTCGGCAACGACACCTATCAGTACTACGAAACCATCTGTTCAGGCTCTCCCGCCGGGCCCGGCTTCAACGGAACCGATGGCGTCCATACCCACATGACCAATTCGCGGCTGACCGACCCTGAAGTGCTTGAATTCCGCTTCCCGGTCCTGCTTGAGGATTTTCACATCCGCAAAGGCTCAGGCGGCAAGGGAACATGGTCTGCAGGTGACGGCACCCGGCGGACATTGCGCTTCCTGGAAAAAATGGACTGCGCAATTCTCTCATCGCACAGAAGCATCAGGCCCAAGGGCCTGAATGGCGGAGAAGACGGCGAGCTCGGACGTACGGAAGTGCGCCGTTTCGATGGCGCGATTGAAGTCCTGGAGGGCTGTGACCAGACCGTACTCGAGCCCGGCGAAGCCGTGACGGTGATCACCCCGACTGCGGGAGGCTGGGGTCAAGTCTGATCGCAACCATCTTTTTTGTCCTGATGCAAAAGGCCGCTCTCATCCGGAGAGCGGCTTTCTTTGTTTGATCAACCCAAACACCGTTATTTCTAGCTGTACGTGAAATTTACAACTAAGTCCTGAGGGAAAAGATTTAACCGAATCTTCAACGGACCATCGCCTAAAATAAATGAATTATGTCGCGTTTTCAGATAATTCAGAAGAATTGCGAGACAGTAATGGTTCGACTATCAAATCCGATCCAAACGTCGGCTGCAGCCAAAATTCTCTCCTTGGTTGCATTTCTGTGTATCGGCATGGTTGTGGTCTCCTCCGTCTCGATTGTCCAGATGAACCTGATCGGCAAGGAACTTGCCAACATTGCGGAAAAGGACATTCCCCTCACTGAGGCGATCAGCCATGTAACCAATCATCAACTGGAGCAGGCCGCATTGGTTGAACGCATGATGCGGGTCGCCGGTGTGAGTTCGGAGACAGAAAAAACCGGCTTCAGGTCCATGAAGACCCGCCTTCAGAAACTTGAGCTTCAGGTTGCAGACGAAATCCTAAAAGTTGAAAGACTTGCTGAGTACGCGTTGGCAAACAGCAGCTCGGAAGCCGAGCAAAAAGAATTTTCCATGGCCGTCCGTCAGTTGAAACGGATCGAGAAGGAATACGCTCAATACAAGTCCCATGTCGATGAAATCATGCACCTTGTCGAGATCAACGACTACGACGCAGCCAAGACGCTTCTCGCGACCCTGGAAGCAGAACAGGAGCGTCTTGACCACGAACTCATCGCACTGCTGGAAGAGATTGAAAGCTTCACACAAGCCGCAGCGCTTGCGGCGGAAGCGCATGAAAAACAGGCCCTTGAGCAGATCATGATCGTGTCTGCGATCACTTTCCTTGTTTGCCTGGTGGGGTCGATCCTCTTTGCGCGCCTCGTGATTTCCAATCCGTTGAAAGACGTGTCGGGCGGACTTTCCGAACTCGCCAAAGGCAACACTGACATCAAAGTGCGCGTCCGCTCAAGAGACGAAATCGGCCAGGTTGCAGAAGCTTTCGAGGCCTTCCGGATCAACATGATCGAGATGAAGCGCCTGCAGGAACAGGCCCGCGAGGAAGAGATTCAGGCTGAAGCAGACAGGCGCGACACGCGGCTGCGGCTTGCCGACGAACTGGAAGGCCAATTGATGGAAAGTTGCGAGGCTGTGGTGCTGGTTCTTAATGACCTGACCGAAGGGGCACACGAACTCACGCGGAACAGCGACGAAACCATAGACCGTTCCAACACCGTGGCCGCGGCTGCCGAAGAATCAACGGCCTGCGTCCAATCCGTCGCCTCCGCTTCCGAGGAACTCGCAAGTTCGATCCAGGAAATCAGCCGCCAAGTCACGCTTGCCAATGATTCTACGTCACAAACCACCGAACGGGCGGTGACCTCCAATGGAACGGTTGGCCACCTCTCATCCGCCGCGGAGGAAATCACCGAGGTTCTTAAGCTCATCAGCTACATCGCTGACCAGACGAACCTGCTGGCGCTCAACGCGACAATAGAAGCAGCCCGCGCCGGGGAAGCCGGCAAGGGGTTCGCGGTGGTTGCCTCCGAGGTCAAGGCGCTGGCCACCCAGACGGGTCAGGCGACGGATCAGATCGGATCGCAACTCAGCGGCGTACAAACCGGCGCTTCGACCTGTTCGGAAGCCATCTCGAAGGTGGTCACATCTGTCAGCGCGATCCAGGAACAGATCTCCGGTATCGCCTCAGCGATTGAGGAACAGAACGCTGTTACCTCGGAGATCGCGAAAAACGCCACAGAGGTTGCCCATGGCAGTGCTGATATCTCAAGGAACATCATCGAGGTGAACCAGGCCGCGCAACTTTCAGGCAAAAGAGCAAAGGAAGTATCCCACAAAGTCGATGACGTTTCGGAGCAGATCGCAACCATCAGAAACGGGCTTGCCGATTTCCTTGGCCATCTGCGCGCTGCCTGACCTCTGTTCGTGCAAATGGCCGGAACAGAGTTCCGGCCATTTGCACCTTGCAAGATCAGCCGCACCCGGCATCGCCTTGCTGCACCAATCGCGCTCGCAGGTCGGGAATAACTTTCTGCCCCGCGTCGCTCACTTCAATGACGGTTTTCTCCCGGATCGGCTGCCTGAATGCCCTTTTTGACGCGGATCGCACATGAATGGCACCGGCTTCCAACAAATTGTGCACCATCGCCCGTGAGACCGACAATCCCTCGGCAAGGACGCGATCGAGCCGAATTTGAAGGTTTGCCGGGTTCACGAGAACCAGCTCCAGGGTGCTCTCGACCGATTTTGTCTTGGACAGGATTTTCTTCTCGATCTTGTAGGCATCTGCGCTGCCGGGCCTGAAACCGTCGCTTCGGGTGGGCGGTTGCGCCGCAAAGGCGCGTGCAAGTCTGGCATTGTTTTCCTGAAGCGCGTCGATCGTGGCTGACGGGAGTGAGCGAACCGGACGGCGTTCGAACAGTGTGCGGTTCCAGCGATTGCCGCACGCAAGACAGGCATAGATCAGCCAGGCATCGAGACGGTTTCCGTTGGCATTCAGCCGGAACTTTTCTGTCGACACGAAAGAGGTGACGCTGTCGCAACGGGCACAGCGGCGTTCAATCTGAAGGGTATTTGCGCCCAGGATCTTCCATTGAACGTAAAGAGGAAATGACATTCCGTCGGTCTTCCCTTTGAAGGAAGTCCGTCACCGGTCAGTCGGGTATCCGCAGGCGTGAACACCGGCAGACATCGGTCTGGCTCGCAGGGGGAATCAGGTTGATTGGGCGTATCGGAAAAGCAATACGGCAGGGCCAAGCCACACCGGTCCCGATCCGCCGCATGACGAACACGTCAGAACGTCGCTCGATAGAGCGACAAGCGGATACGAAGACCGGTCAGAGCGTAGGCAAGATAATCGTCCTGATTGAAAAGGTGTCTTGTTCTAGCCGAAGCTGCCGGCCTGAACAAGGCGCGCTGCGGCCGGAGATCAGTTCCCACGCGCCTTCTTGGCGAGTTCGACAAGGACCGGCCGCAAGGCTGCGGGTTTTTCCAGTGCATTCTCGAACCACAAGCGCTCGATCCTGTCTCCAGCGACCAGATCCAGCCCTTCCGGGTCAAGACCGGACAAACGCCAGTTGGCCGCCGCGCCCTTGCACAGGACTTCTGCGTAGAGCTTAATCGCATCGGCGTGGTCGTCGTTCATGTGTTCCACCGCGCCCTTTTCCATCACCTGCCAGCCTTGTGCATCGCCGAGTGTGGTCAGGAGATCTGACTGCTGCAGTTCAAACGCCTTGCCGAAGCCGCCGTTCAGGCTCGCCCGCTTGAGTTCCAGCCTGAAAAAAGCGAAATCACCGAAATCAACATAGAGCTCCGCTTTCGGATGACGCGCCAAGTAGCGCCGCCTCAGGCGTTTGTGTGTTTCGCTTTTCCGCTCGATGCGTACTGCCGAGCAGAACAGGGAAATTCTGGCATGGGCCAGCGGATCGCCCTTCCCGGGCTCCCCGACCAGCAGCGAGCAGTTCGGCGTCTCGAGAATTGCCGACGTATGTCCGGACAAGGTGCTGGTCAGGATGATGGGCGTGCCGTCGATATCTGTGGCGAGGGCGACGCGGCTGGCAAGCGGATGACCGGTGCCCGCTTCAATTGCTGCCAAAGCCCCGAAGCGCGCCTTCCGGATCAGGTCCTTCGCCGTGCGGCGTGACTGATCGTTGGTTTCGCGGATAGGCGACATCGGTTCCTTTGTATTCTCGTTGCCCGCGCTCACACCTGTCTCCTGAGGGTTTCCTGATGGCCAACTGTTCCTTCGCAAGGCAAGAAACACCACAGCGCGAACCTGAACGCAAGATGAACGGGCATCTCAGAACCCGTTCAGGGCCGGTATGCGAATGTCCCCTCATCAGTCACGGCGCCGGACAAAAGAGGCGCAGGCATCTGGAGAAGAAAACGATGAAAACCTTGAGCAAACGCCTGATTGCTGTCGCCCTGTCCGGCGCCCTTCTCGTTCCGGCAATTGCAACAGCCGAGGCCGGCCCGAAACGGGGATGGAAGGGCCATCATCACGGTGGCTATCACTACAATCACAAGCGCCACAGAAACAACAACAATGTCGGCGCAGCAGTCGCGGCTGGTGTCATCGGTCTTGCTGCGGGCGCCATCCTGCTCGGCGCAGCCAACCGCCCGGCATATGCCGGTCCGCCGCCGCCTCCGGCGACCTACTACCCGCCCGCGCCCTACCCGGGACAGGTTCACGGTGCGGCTGGATATCAACCCTGGAGCCCGGCTTGGTACCAATACTGCTCTTCCAAATTCCGGTCGTTCAATCCCTCGACCGGCACCTACACCACCTATCGGGGCGAGCAGCGTTTCTGCCAGTAACTTTCCGAGTTCGCCCCGCACCTTCCGGCAGCAGGCAGCCCGTCAGCCGAACTGACTTCCGCCTGCTGCCGCTTCTTTGAAGATTTCAGTCAACCGGAACGTCGCCTGAATTTCCGCAAGGCAGAAAATCAGGCCACGCCTTTGGTCACGGTGCCCAAGCCTCTGATACCACACAGGGTTCGTTTGGATGAGTAGTCCGCATGGGCCCGAGTCGGGCACTGTGACCGCCCCGTTCACAATCCCACTCACTGACAGATCAGATAAGTGCAGCTCTTTCCGTGGCAGCCGATGTCGACATGCAGGTGCGATTTGTGAAATTCATCGCCTTCCGGACTGAGAACGGTCGTGAACCGCGCGCATGCGCTTTCGTGAATGTCCTTCAGAAAGCGGCCTTGCGGCGTGTCTTTTCCCCAGTCAGTCTCCACTGAAACAGATGCTCCCTCGTGCATGGAAAAGCCCGAGATATCCACCGCTTTGCCTAGCGCATGCTCAGACAGTTTGCCGTCCGGCTGGTTGTTGCGCCGGCGGCACTGGTAGCCAGGACCCGTGGCAATCGACTTGATGCCGCCATCGAAATGCTTTTCGGCAACCGGCAGCACATCGTCCTGAAGCCACTGCGAGAGTGTTTTTGCAAACTGACAGGAAACTGTGACGGATCCTTTCAGGACCACCGTAGAACTTTCCCTCCGGATGCCTGTCAGCCTGACGGGGCTTTCGATGCCGCAGCCAGCATCTCCGGAGAATTCGCCACGAACCGGAGGAATGCTCTCAAAATCCACGCCGGAAAGGTCGCAGGACGCGGATTTTTTCGCCGGCGAGTTGTCTGCATCAGGGGTTTGGCCGGGCTTCGGCTTAGGAAGTGGAGAGGCGGTCGCTTTCCCGGTAACCGTCTGCCCGGCAAGCGGCTTGGGTGCGGGGACAGGCTCGGCAGCAAATGCATGTGCCGACATCATGATCACACTGGCGGTTGCCCGAACCCCGAAGCGCAGCATCCTGTTCATTCGCCCCTCTTGACTTGCAGGCATGTTTCATATGTGGCTGACTGCCGATGAGCATCCCCCAGCGCATTTCGAATGTCGAGACACCCGAATGACACTTGAACTCTTTTCCGCATATGTTGTGGCAACCCTCATTGTCCTGGCGATACCCGGACCCACGATCATGCTCGTGATCAGCTATGCCCTGACCCAGGGAAGGCGATCGGCATTTGCCAGCGTTCTCGGCGTCGGTCTCGGCGATGCAACCGCCGCCGCGGTCTCCCTGCTGGGTCTGGGCGCGATTTTGGCAGCCTCCGCTACAGCGTTTTCGGTTCTGAAATGGGTCGGAGCTGCCTATCTGGTGTGGCTTGGTATCAAGATGTGGCGAAGCCGCCCCGCCGTGCAGAACGTGCAGCAGATGGAGCACATTTCCGCGCGGAAGATTTTCTGGCATGCCTATGTCGTGACATCGCTGAACCCGAAAGGCATCGTATTCTTCATGGCGTTTCTGCCACACTTCATCGCGCCGCAGGCAGCTGTTGCGCCTCAGCTTTTCCTGCTCGGAACCACATTTGTCGTGCTGGGTATCCTGAACGCAGCCGTCTATGCGTTTGCTGCGGCGGCGATCGGTCAGAAGCTCAGGAGCCCGTCATTGCTTCGACTGGTCAACAGGGTTGGCGGCGGCTTTCTGATTTCAGCGGCTGCCATGACGGCAACACTGCAAAGATCGACCGGTTAGAGGTGCTGTGCAGCCTTAGGGTACGGCCCCATAGATGAAGCCGATTTGGCGGCAGAAATGGCAAAATCTCGGGAGGAAGCGTGTGCAGAGCGGGCTTTTAGCCCTGTCAAGCGCGGTGACGCTGCGAGGTAAAGCCATTTTGCAGTCCTTCGCAGTTGGTCAAAACGATCCAAACCAAATTGACTTCAGTTATGGGTTCTTACCCTACCGGCTCGCCGCGAATGCCGTTGCGCGCTTGACCTTCGGCTTCGGCCGTTTTCGTGTCTCTTCTTCGGTCTTCAGGCCGAAAGAGGCACCGGACTTCTTCAGTGTTTCCAGGGAACGCTTGGCCCCCTCCTCGCTGAGCGCCGCGTAACGCTGTATCGCCGCGTTCAACTCCAGACCGCCGATGCGCAGCCGGCGCGCGCGCATTGTCAGAATGTCCTTATAGGCCTCTGCCGTCACGCCATTGGCCCTGCATAGAATGATCAGCGGTTTGTCGCTTGCGCTGAATAGCAATTGCGAGACCGCCGCCGGCGGCAAATCACTGACCTTGGCCAGCAGCATCCCCAACTCGGCCGTCCGGTCGGCGCGCGCAAAGGACGTGACTGCATCGTCGATCCTGGTCTTGTTTCCGAGGACGTCGTTGATGAGCGCATTTGATTCCTCGCGCGCATCATCAAGCTTGTGCGCGCGAGCGGCCACTTCTGTTGCAGCACGTTGCGCAAGCAGATTCACAAGCGTGTTGTCGGCACCTAGCGCGGTGATCCGCTCCTTAAGTGCGTCGGTGAGGAAGGGCAGCAAGGCGTGCGCCGCTTCCTCAGGCAAATCCGGACGATTGACCAGTGCTGACTGAATGGACTCGTCGGAGCGCGCCTTCTCGACGAGCTTCAGGAACGATGAGTCAGCAAACTCCGCGCCTTCATTTTCCGCGACCCTCTTGAGCACCTTGCTGTCACCGCGATCGACAAGAACGGTCGTGACAGCCTTGTCGACCGTCTTCCTGCCGGCAATTGCACCCAAATGCGACATAGAAGCGTTGGACGCGATATCGACAAGGTCGTCGCTGGTCAGCGCCGGACTATGTTCGAGGACCGGTTCGGCCACCGAAATGGAGTCGTTGCCCAATTTGACCATCAGTTCATGAGGTGCGTCTTCTTCATGGCAAACTCGCTTGGCAAGGATCATGCGGGTCTCTTCTTCAAGCTGCCCGAGAACCTTCAGGACGATATCGCCGAAGAGAAGGCTGATCTGCTCATCGCGTTCCTTGCCGGCACCGACGAACATGTCCGTCAGCGCACCGATGAGGCCTTTGCGCCCGGTAGCACTGGAATCCTTTGCCAGTTCCGCAAGTTTCGACAGATTGATCATTGCTTCTCCGAAGCGCACGACACGCCTTCTCGGAGGCTAGCAGAAGCTTCTTAACAGGACGCTACTGGTTTTTCCGTACTCCAAAGCGGACCCGGCGAAGCATGCAACGCGGCTTGATATCGATAACAGGCTGTCAAGGCGAGTGGCGAAATCAAAAAAGTTCTGGCGCTCCCACACAAACATTGTCTCATTTTTTTGACATCTAGTCGTTCGTTATCAACGCGTTAAGGAGAGGGTTAGCTGAAAATGCAATCTATTGGTGTTCTTTTCTCGCCGCAATGCAGCAACTTTTTTGCTTCGCTTCGTCGATTCACTGTCCTAGTATCACTTGGTCAACGTGAGGTAATCGGGAGCGGACAGATGACTCTAGCGCGGAACCTGAACAGGATTGCCTTTGTCGCAGCATTTGTTTTTCTAGCTGCAATTGTTGTTGGGATTATCTGATCCAGCAACAGGAACGAGTATAAAAACAACGCCTTAGAGCGAAACTCGGAATTGTGTTGATAGACAATTTTGACAGTACCGGACAGTCGAGCCCGCCGCACCAGAAGGTGTCGGCCGGCACCGATTGTCGGCACGTTGTTTTCTTTTGTGACGATCGCGTCGGACACCATGCCCGACGCGACGTGCTCCTAGGTTTGCGAAGAATTCTCTCCGGATCAGCAGAACGCTGCAATTAATGAGTGCAAAAATCTCACTCAGTGAGACCGAGTGTGCGCGTTTTATCCACATGAGCGGCCAAATCAGTCGCCGGCTTACGCGGCAAGCGCCAACGTTTGTGCAAGTGCGTCCTCTTTTTTGGACGGATCAGCCATGAGCTGGTCTGCCGCAATGATCGTGACATCCTTGATCCCGACAAAGCCAAGCACGTGTTTCAGATACGTTACTGCAAAATCGATCTCGGACCCCACTTTCGTTCCACCGGACGCAACAAGGACGTAGGCTTTCTTGCCCTCAAGCAGACCGACCGGGCCGTTTTCAGTGTACTTGAATGTTTCGCGCGCACGCGCGATTTGATCGATCCAGGCTTTCAGCGCGGCTGGAACCGAAAAATTGTAGATCGGCGTTCCGATCACGATCGTGTCGGCAGATTTCAGTTCATCAACCAGTTCGTCGGAAAGAGACAACTTCGCTTGTTGCTCTTCATTCCGCTCGGACGGATCGGTGAAGTTGGCTCCGACCCATTCTTCATCCAGGAATGGCAGGCCCGTCGAAACGTCACGGATCAGGACTCTGGCGTTCGGATCCTTGTGCGTCAGGCGGTCGACCAGCGCGCTGGTCAGTTCCCGGGTCACCGAGTTGGTTTTGCGGGCGGAAGCGTCGATATGAAGAATTGTATTGGCATCGTTCGTCACGTTCGTTCTCCTGTTCAAGACCGCCCAAGCGGTTTGTTCCTGAGAAACAGATAATAAGAGAAAAAACGTATAACTAGGCCAATTTAAGTGAACAGTCTGTTGACCGTGAGCACCACTGGTCACAAATCTAACGACCATTCCGGAAACACAAGATATTTCGGAAGCCTAGTTGTGGAATCAAAAAAAGGTCGTTCATTCCATCGATCCTGAAACTGATTGTGTTTGGTCACCAACCAGTCTCAAGAGCTCAATGTGAGGGAACAACCTTTTGGAATTCACACCTAGCCGCGCTGACCGACATACCGCCGCGCACCCTCCGGCATCTCCATTTGCGCATGTTTCACAGCGTATTGCCGAAGCTTTTCGGCAACGTGCTCGCCCGGCAAGGAACTTCCTCGCGTTTTGAGATCAACATGAAGCAGGAACGTTTCCACGGTTGCGACCAGTGGGCCATCTGCCTTTTTCAGGAAGTGGAACAGATGCAGCTTCTTCCCCTCACCCTGCAATACCTGGGTCGTTACGATGAGGCGTTCACCTTCAAGCATCTCATCGAGGTGGCGGATATGCGTTTCCACCGTGAAATAGCTTCGGCCGGATGCAATATAGTCTGCATCCGCACCGATCATTTCCATGAACCGGTCGGTAGCTGCCGCCCCCGCTTCCAGGTAGTGGGTCTCATTCATATGGCCGTTGTAGTCCACCCAGCTTTGCGGAACATGCCTGCTGCCGGTCACCGGCAGGACGGGATCCTCGTGCGCGGACAACGAGGCTTCGTGCCGATTGATCACACCACCGGCTCCACTATCCGTTTTTTTCAGGGCACGTATCATTCCGACGAGGTTGTCGTCGCGCTTGCGTTCAAGCTCGCGAATGGACATGTGGCCCGACTGGGCATCGGACTGTCCCGCGATCAGATCCACCAGTTCATCAGTGAATTCGGGAACATCCATCAGTTTTGTCCAGGGCCACTTCAATGCAGGGCCGAACTGGGCCATGAAGTGCTTCATGCCGGCCTCTCCACCGGCAATCCTGTAGGTCTCGAACATTCCCATTTGTGCCCAGCGGATGCCAAACGCCATGCGGATGGCTTCATCGACTTCTTCGGTGGTCGCAACGCCGTCCTTGACGAGCCAGAGGCTTTCACGCCAGACCGCCTCCAAAAGACGGTCGGCGATATGCGCATCGATTTCCTTGCGCAGGACAAGCGGAAACATGCCCAGATCGCGCAAGATACCGGCAGCCTTGGCCGTTGTTGCACTATCGCCCACCAGTTCCACGAGCGGCAAAAGGTATACCGGGTTGAAGGGATGGGCAACGATCGCCCGCGCACCCTGACTGTTCAATTCAGACGGTTTGAAACCGGACGTCGACGAGCCGAGCACCGCGTCGTCCGAGGCCAGGCCGCAAATCTCTCCAAGCACCTTGTGCTTCAACTCAAGCCTTTCCGGGATGCTCTCCTGTATCCAGTCAGCATCCTCGACAGCGCCTGCAAGGCTGTCGTGAAACGTCAGCTTTCCTTCCGGCGGCAACAGCCAGTCGTAAAGGGACGGAAGGCTTCTGCGCGCATTGCCCAGAACTTCGTTTATCTTGCGCTCGGCCTCCGGATCGGGATCGTAAACCGCCACATCCCAGCCGTTTAGCAGAAAACGGGCCGCCCAGCCGCCACCGATCACCCCACCGCCGACGATGCAGGCCTTCATTTTGGTGCCCTCTTGGTCAGCCCGAGCAGAGTACGAACGTCCTCGGGACCCATGATCTTCGCACCCATTCCTTCGACGACGTTTACGGCCTTCTCGACCAATTGCGCATTGGTGGCAAGAACACCTTTTTCCAGGAAGAGATTGTCTTCCAGACCCACGCGAACATTCCCGCCGGCCAAAACGGCTGCGGCGGCGTAAGGTATCTGATCCCGCCCCAAGCTGAACGCTGACCAGGCCCAGTCTCTCGGTATGGCATTCACCATGGCCATCAGCGTGTTCAGGTCGTTCGGCGCGCCCCAGGGAACGCCCATGCACAGCTGAACAAGCGCAGGAGAAGCAAGCGTGCCTTCGCTCACCAGTTGTTTGGCGAACCACAAATGCCCGGTGTCGAACGCCTCGATTTCCGGTTTGACACCGAGTTCCGTCATCATGGATCCCATCGCCCTCAACATGCCGGGCGTGTTCGTCATGACATAGTCTGCCTCGGCAAAGTTCATGGTCCCGCAGTCGAGCGTACAGATTTCCGGAAGGCACTCTGCAATGTGTGCCATGCGTTCAGCTGCGCCGATCATATCCGTCCCGGCTGCGTTGACCGGAAGGGGTACTTCCGTTGAACCGAAAACAATATCGCCGCCCATGCCGGCGGTCAGATTGAGTACCACATCCACGTCGGCCGCCCGGATGCGGTCAGTCACTTCCCGATAGAGCTCCAGGCGTCTGGAGGGGACGCCGGTTTCCGGATCGCGCACATGGCAGTGAACCAAGGCAGCACCCGCCCTTGCAGCATCGATCGCGCTGTCGGCTATCTCTTTCGGGCTGCGTGGAACATGCGGTGACTTGTCCTGTGTCGATCCGGAACCTGTAACAGCGCAGGTGATGAAAACGTTGCGGTTCATTTGTAGCGGCATTGTTCGTCTCCTAGCGGCCCTTCCAGACCGGATCTCGTTTTTCTGCAAAGGCCTTGGCACCCTCAAGCTGGTCCTCAGAGCGATAAAGCGTCTCGACGGTTTCGAACTGGCTTTTGGTGATGCGGTTCATGGCATCCTGGAAGGTCATCGCCTCTGCTTCCCTCACGACTTCCTTGATCGCGGCATAGACGAGCGGCGGCCCAGACGCCAACAATTCGGCGAGGGTCCAAGCCTCCTGCATGAGCCGATCGGCAGGATAGACGTGATTGATCAGTCCCCAACGCGCTGCTTCCTGCGTGTCGATCCAACGCCCGGTCAGCAGCATTTCCATCGCAATGTGATAGGGGATGCGTTTGGGCAACTTGATGCTGGCGGCATCGGCCACGGTCCCGGAACGTATCTCGGGCAATGCAAACTCGGCATGCTCGGCAGCCAGAATAATATCCGCCGAGAGCGCCAGTTCCAGCCCGCCGCCGCAACAAATGCCGTTGACTGCCGCAATGACGGGCTTGTTGAGCCCACGCAATTCCTGCAGGCCTCCAAACCCGCCTTTTCCGTAGTCTCCGTCGACCGCGTCGCCGTCTGCGGCTGCCTTCAGGTCCCAACCGGGGCAGAAGAACTTTTCCCCTGCGCCGGTGATGATCGCGACGCGCAAGTCCGGATCATCGCGAAAATCCGTGAAGACGTCCCCCATCAGCCGGCTTGTTTTGAGATCGATCGCGTTGGCTTTGGGTCGATCCAGGATCACCTCGAGGATCTGGCCTTCCTTTCGAACCTTCAGCGGACTATCCATCGCACGTCTCCTCACCTTTGATCAATGCGTCTGCAGCGATGGCAAAATTCTCGCCGCAGAGCAAAGGATTGATTTCCACTTCGGCAACCGGCACCGACAATGCAAAGGATTGAACGGCCATGACAGTGTCAATGATCGCCTCACGATCACATGCAGGCTGACCCCGATAGCCGTCAAGAAGACGCGCTAACTTGAGACCACCCAGCGCTTCGTTCACCTCATGCCGTGAAACCGGCAAGATCAACGAAGCCGTATCCTGAAGAAGCTCTGCCAGCACTCCTCCTGCAGCGAGTGTCAACACATAACCGTGGGCGTCGTCACGAACGAGACCGACCAGCAGTTCAGCAACAACATCACAGACCATTTCTTCAACCAGAAAGGCTTTCGCAGGCATACGTGACCCTGCTTCTAAAACCTGATTTCCGGATGTCAGTTCAAGTGCGACAGCACCGGCCTCGGTTTTGTGCGCGACGCCGGTTCCCTTGAGAACGACCGGAAACCCCAAGCCCTCTGCTGCCTCAACCGCCTCTCCCAGGTTGTTTGCAGCACCACTTCTGGGTACGCGCACACCGTGTCTTTCGAGAATTTCCTTGGACCTCTTCTCTCCGATCTCGGCGGGCGCGAGCGGTTCAAGCGGAATATGCACCGCGCCTGCACTCCCGGTCCGGCCTGCCATTGAGACCGCTGCGAGGGCCGCGAGCCCATCATCCATGCCGACCATCGGCACGATTTTGCGCGCCAGCAAGTCAGCCGCCAGATCCTCCGGCATGGTCTCTGGCAGGGAGCTGAGTATTCCCATGGGTTTGCCGCTTCTGGACTTCGCCGCTTCCACCGCATCGATGACCTTCAGCCATTCCCCGGCCGAACATCTGTCCAAGCGCGGGAAATCGAGAACAACGATGCCGAAGGAGGCCTCCCCTTCAAGCATCGCCACAAACACGGAACCCATCGCCTCCACGTCTCCCCAGACATAGGTGTGGTAGTCCAAGGGATTGGCCAAAGCCACTTTTGGACCGAGCAAACCTTGCAGTTTGCTTTTCTGTGACGAATTGAGCACCGGAAAAATAACTGGAAGATCGACGGCAGTATCGGCAATGAGGCTTGCCTCTCCTCCGGAGCAGGACATGGAGACGATCTTGTTGTCTGACAACATTCCCACCGCGTGGACCAGTTTGAGTGATTCCAGAAAAACGGAAAGGCTCTTGACTTCTACAATGCCGAGCTTCGCAAGCAAGGCACTTGCTCCGGCGGAGCTGCCGGCAAGCGATGCCGTATGCGAAATCGCTGCAGCGCGTGCCTGCTCCGAACGGCCGATCTTCAGAACCACCACGGGTTTGCCGGCTTCGTGCGCCCTATGCGCAAACCGCACAAACTCGGACAGGTCATCCAGCCCCTCAATGTGCAGACCGATGGCCGTCACGCGCGCGTCGTCAAGCAAGGCATCTGCCACGGCGGACAGCCCGCGTTGGGCCTGGTTTCCCACGGTAAGAAGATAGGCAACCGGCAGCCCGCGCGCTTGCATAGTGAGGTTCAGCGCAATGTTGGACGATTGCGTCAGGATAGCAACACCACTTTCTGTGGTCTTCAGTCCATGCTGATCCGGCCAGAGTGCTGCGCCGTCAAGCGCATTGATGAAGCCATAGCAGTTCGGCCCCAGGATCGGCATGTCACCGGCGGCTTCGATCAGGGCATCCTGCAGGATTTCGCCGTCTTCGAGTTCGGCAGCCGCTTCCCGAAAACCGGATGCGAAGCACACTGCGCCACCGGCACCCATATTTGACAGGCTTTGTACAATCTCGATCGTCGCGTGCCGGTTGACGCCGATAAAGGTTGCATCGGGAACAAACGGAAGCGCTTCGATCGAGCGCACGGCCGGGAATCCACCGATCTCATTCCTGGTGGGGTGCACAACACCCACCTGACCGTCAAAGCCAAGCTTCCTGCACTCTTCAACCACATTCGAACACCAGAATCCGCCACCGACCACAGCGATGGATTTCGGACACAGGAGCTTTTGCAGGCCCTGCATGGACTAGGCTCCGAGAGGTCTGAAAAGATCGCGGCTGATGATATGGCGCTGGATTTCGCTGGTTCCGTCCCAGATCCGTTCCACGCGTGCATCACGCCAGAACCGTTCGATCGGAAAATCATCCATCAGGCCCATGCCGCCATGGATCTGCAAGGTCGCATCTGTCACTCTCGCAAGCATTTCTGTGGCATAGAGCTTGGCGCTGGCAATTTCCCTGTTGGCAGGCAATTGTTGATCGAGCCGCCATGCGCCCACAAGCGTAAGCCAATCGGCCGCATCGATTTCGGTGATCATGTCTGCAATCTGAAAGCTGACACCCTGGAATTTCGCAATGGCCTGGCCGAATTGCTTGCGCTCCGCCGCATAGGCAACGGCATGGTCGAGACACCTGCGTGCCCGCCCGACACTCATTGCCGCAACGGTCAGACGGGTCGCATACAGCCATTCGTTCATCACGGCAAAGCCGCCATCAACCTCTCCAAGAACCTGTGCATCGGGAAGCCGGCAGCCGTCGAAATAAAGAATGTAGTTCTTGTAGCCCCGGTGACTGACGGAGTTGTAGCCTTCACGCACTTCGAAACCGGGCGTGCCACGATCCACGAGAAAACAGGTGATCCGCTTCTTCGGTCCCTTCGGTGTTTCATCGACGCCGGTTGCGACGAACACAATGAAGAAATCTGCATGTTCGGCCCCGGAAATGAAATGCTTCGACCCGGAAACCACCCAGTCGCCGCCAACCCGGACGGCCTGACACTTCATGCCCCTCACATCGGACCCCGCATCCGGCTCCGTCATCGCCAGGGCATCCATCTTGTCGCCGCGAACAGCCGGCAGAAGGTAGCGCTCGCGTTGCTCGCCGGTACAGGCCATGAGTATGTTCTGCGGCCGGCCGAAAAAATGCGTCAAAGCCATGGAGCCGCGTCCGAGTTCACGCTCCACGAGCGTGAAGTCCAGGTGGCTCAAGCCGGCCCCGCCGACTTCCTCTGGAAAGTTGCAGGCATAGAACCCGAGATCGAGGCACTTGCGCTTGATCTCCTCCCCGAGATCCGCCGGAACCTGTCCTGTTTTTTCGACAAGGGTTTCATGAGGATAGATTTCATTTTCGACGAACGAGCGCACCGTCGAAACGATCATGTCCTGCTCGTCGCTCAAACCAAAATGCATCTTGTCCTCCTGTTGCCACCAGAGATGAAAAGTGAGACAACAGGCAAGCACATGATGTGCAGTTTTGGTACTATAATATGCAGAAATCAAACAAATTGTCTCAGTGCCGGTCGATCCATGTTCTGCTGTTCGACAATTTCTCAAATCACTGTCTGGCAAACGCAATTGAGCCCTTTCGAGCAGCCAATACGATTGCGCGTCAAGAACTGTATGTTTGGGAACATTTCAGCCTTCCAGGTGGAAAGGTCACATCCTCAAGCGGCTTGCCGGTCGAGACCAGTCCGATGGCCGGTAAGGCACACCGCGGCGACTACTTTTTTGTCATGCCGAGCTACGGTTATGGCGAATTGTCAAATCCAAAGACGAGCCAGTTGCTGCGTGCTGCGCGTCGTCGTTATGGCATGATGGTCGGGATGGATACCGGCGCCTGGCTCCTGGCAAAGGCCGGGCTGTTGGACGGCTGCAGGGCAACAATCCACTGGGATGAATTTACAAGCTTTATGGAAGCGTTCCCGGATGTCAGAGCGGTTGAGGACAGGTTCGTTATCGAAGACGGTTTTGCGACCTGCGGTGGCGCGTCAACCACGTTCGAACTCACCCTGGAACTGATACGCCGCGAACACAGCCCGATGTTCGCGCTGGAGATTGCGGCTCTGTTCATGCATGGAGACAAGCTGGACATGCAGGACCCGCTGCAACGCTGGTCGTCCGATGCGCTTGTTCGCAGCGCGACAGCGCTCATGCGGAGAAATCTGGAACAGCCCTTGACCATTCCCGAACTGGCAAGACAGCTCCGCTCCGACCAAAGATCGCTGGAAAAGCGGTTTCAGCAGGAAATGCAAAGCACACCGCTCTCTGTTTACCGGGGAATTCGATTGCGTGAGGCTCGCCGCCAGGTGGAACTGACAAGATTGAGCATCGCGGAAATCTCAGAACGGTGTGGTTACCGGAACACGAGTGCGATGATAAGGGCATTTCGTCAGGAATTTGGGCACCCACCAGGACACTACCGACGCATATCGTGAAAAATCACTTTGCCCTCGAACCAGGAAACGGCGCCGGACCCGGACTACTCATAGGCCCGTATGCCCGGGAACGCACCTTGACAAAACTCCCGCGACGATACCCGATGCCCTTAAGCGAGCAGGCAGGGTATTGGTCAAGCACCGTTCATTGACACGCGCTTTGTGCTGAATTGAACAACAGTCAGACCGGGATAAACGAATATGTTGGCATTCGTGCGCAGTGTCGCAATTCTTCTGACCCTCTCCGGGCTCTTTGGCTCAGCACAAGCACAAGCACGAGAAGACAATGCGCCCCAATTCGTTGGCACCGGATCATGCGCGCAATGCCACGAATCCGAGGTCAAGTCCTGGCAATCGTCGCACCACGCCCTGGCCTGGACAGAACCGAGCGACGAAACGGTTGACGGTGATTTTGACGGCTCCGAGTTCGTCCAGCTCGGCCGCACGAGCAGGTTCTTTCGCCAGGATGGTGCATTTTACATCGAGACCGATGACTTCAAGGATGGGACCACGACATTCCAGGTCATGGGCGTCGGGGGCATCGCGCCGCTGCAGCAATATCTGATTGAGACGGAACCGGGGCGATTGCAGTCTTTCGATGTTGTCTGGGATCAAATCAGGAAAGAATGGTATCATCTGTATCCGTCTCAGGAATTACCGCCGGAAGACGGCTTTCACTGGAGCGGTCCCTACAAGAACTGGAATGCACGTTGTGCAGAATGCCACTCCACGGATTTCCAGAAGAACTACAGCCTTCGCGACAGGAAATATCAAAGCGCGTGGAGTGAAATCGGTGTGGGTTGTGAAGCCTGCCACGGGCCGGGTGAAGCGCATTTGGCCTGGGCAAAACAGGAGACAGTCGGCGAGAGCCCTTTCCCGGGTGTCAATGAAAAAGGATTGTTGGTTGAATTTTCTCCCGACAACGCACAAACCGAGATACAGCAATGCGCCGCTTGCCACTCGCGACGAGAGCCGTTTCAAGCATCAAGCCCACTTCCCGGAACGCCTTTTCACGACGCCTACCGCTTGGCACTTCTGAGGGAAGGCCTCTACCACCCGGACGGTCAGATCCTGGACGAGGTCTATGTCTACGGCTCTTTTCTGCAGTCAAAAATGCATCAGAGCGGTGTGCGCTGTTCGGATTGTCACGAACCGCACAGCGGTCAATTGAGGGCCGAGGGCAACGCGATGTGCACGCAGTGTCACTCGCCCGCCGGAAACAGCGGGTTTCCGAGCCTGACGATGAAAAACTATGACGACCCGGCGCATCACTTCCACGAAACGGGATCCGAAGCTGCACAGTGTGTCAGCTGCCACATGATCGAGCGCACATATATGGGTATCGATGGCCGGCGCGATCACTCGTTCAGAGTTCCGAGGCCCGATGTTTCATCCAAGGCCGGAACCCCGAACGCCTGCACCGATTGTCATCAGGACAAGACCGCCGAATGGGCGGCCGAAGAACTTGAAGCCCGTTTTCCCGACAGTCGGCATAGGGATCCACACTTCGGCGAGGTGTTTGCTTCCGCACGCAAGGGGACCGCCGGGATTGGCGAGAACCTGTTGGCGATTGCAAATCAGCCAACCTATCCTGCAATCGTCCGTGCCACGGCGCTCGACCTCTTGATGCGCAATGCAGATCCGGCACTTGCCGAGCGCGCGGGAAACCTGCTGGGTGATCCGGACCCTTTGGTGCGAAGTGCAGCCGTCGCGACACAGCGCAATGCACTGCCTGAAACGGCCGCCCGGAACATTGCGCGCGCGCTCGATGATCCGGCGAAAGCCGTGCGTATCGCGGCGGCACGCCAGCTATTGACGCTTCCGCGCGGACAATCGTCCGCACTCTCTTCGGACCCGGCGCAGTCTGCCACGCGCGAATGGCAGCAGTCGCTTGCGGCAAAATCCGATTTTCCGGAAACCCACATGAGCCTCGGCGGCACCGCCTTGGCAATGCGAAATCCCCGCGCAGCAGTTTCCGCCTTTGAGGAAGTGACCCGGCTGGACCCGCAACTCGCAGAGGCCTGGGTGTTTCTTGTGCGGATACACCTTGCGCAGCAAAACCTCGCGGCTGCAGAATTCGCTCTCCAGAAGGGTTTGGTTCAAAACCCGGAAAACGAAGACCTGCTGACTTTGAAGAACCAGTTTTTCAGATAAATGCCGGCGGGTCTCCCACGCATTGGTGATGCTCCAATCGAGCCTTGCACGGACAGGGTTCGGCAAAAGAAACCGAAGGGAAACGACGGCTTTCCTGAAGCCGTCGACACAACGCGTGGAAGGTTCTCAGATACCGGTTATTCACCGGGCTTCCGGCGCCATAGCTCCAGCAACACCTTTCCGGAGCCCACGGGATCACGGGAAACCCTCAAGATGAAAACGGCAAGGTTGCGGCCCGTCATGGCAAGAATACCTGCCATTCCGAATGCCCAGCTGTCAGACATCGACAGGACTTCACGTAGCGGTTCGCCGAACACCATCGCGGCCATGAAGCCGACAAAGAAAGTCATGAGCCGGTCGCGAGGAGACAGGTCCTTTGGAAGAGCTGCCCCTATCACGGCGAAAATGGCAATGACGGCAACCTTTGTAAGCGGCATTGCGACGAACCAGTCAATAGCAATTTTCAACGCCGCCCCCTGATCGCGCTCGCGATTGCCTGGCTTGCAAGGGCGACACCGCCGGAACCAAAGATGGATGCAAAGATGAGATTCGCCTTCGGTTGGATACTGTCCGGCAGATCGGCAATGCCAAGCCGCACGTGAAACACGCCGGTCAGGGACGTGTCGATCAGCACAAGGGACCACCAGAACCCGAGCGGGAACACGAACAGGCCCCAGGCAACCCAGAAAATGCGGTACTTGCGCGCGTCCGAGCGGTCCAGGACAGCCGTTTCCGCGTACTTGTTCAGCGCATTCGCTCGAATGCCTTGCCGCTGTGTTTCGTTGTCGATTGCATGATCCACCGTATCGAAGATCCGGTTGAACGGACCTCCGAGAAAGATTTGTGCAATTTTTGCCAGCATCACGTGACCTCCCGGCCGGTTTTTGTATTGAACCGCCGCTGGATCACGTCCCGATAGCTCCAGGCGAAAAACACCAATGCCAGAACGGCCACCAGGGCCGCAACCCAGCCCCAGGGAAGTCCGGAAAAGAAAGCACCGAAACCGGACAGGAACGTCAGTCCCCCGCCCTTCCCGGCTGCGGTCTTGAGGGCGAGGCCGTCCCGGCGAAGCTGTGCCATCGTGGCCGGTCCAATGATGCCGTCGTTTTCAAGATGCGGATGCGTCTTCTGATAGGCTGTGACCGCTGCTTTCGTGTTCCTGCCCATCCAACCGTCGATTTCACCCGGATCGAAACCAAGACGTTTCAACGACGCTTGCGCATCCTTCAGGATCGGGTCCGGGTCAACAGGCTTTTGATCGGCGACACTATGTTGTGCGGTCCCGTTGATGCCGACATACTCACCCGTGGAAAACAGCTGAGCCTCTTCTTTCCGGCGACGGACCAGGCCCGGCAGTTTCCGCCCGCCAGCCGTGTTGTAGTTGTTTGCCCAATAGGCAGCAGCCGCCTTGCGTTGTCCGCTCTTCCAGAGCCTGGCAGCTTTCCACTTCATGAACCGTCCTCCGAGATTGAAGGTCGCCGAGACGGCCGCATCAAACTCGTGCTGCAATGCGTCTGGCGGCATTCCCGCGGCAACGGGCGGCTCAAACTCGTTTGCGAGCGCGGCTTTCAGGATCTTCCGGTTTTGCTCGCGTGTGATCGTGTCGCCTGGTTTCAGCGGACGGCCGTGCTTCCGGATCCAGTACTGCCGGAAGACATCGCTTCGATTTGTAAAGCCGGTGCCAATCGTCAGAACGTTCACAGGGTCAAAATACGCGCGCGCAACAAACCCCTCGTGCGCCTCGATGAAGGCCACACCCTTTTCACTGGTCTGCATTTGAATTCCTTTCAGGCGCACAAAAAAACCGCCTCAGGGGCGGTTCACTTGTCACACTCTGCTGTTGATTTGTTTGTTTAGGTGCTCGCAACAGCTTCCAACTGTGCGGCATAGTCAGCCGGTATCGGGCTTATGGCTTCCAGTTCATCCGATTTGGCACGTATCGCCTTGACCGTGGTCCAAAGCGCTTGCATGGCCGTTTCTTCGGCTTCTTCTTCTGGTGTCAACGTGCCGCCAGTTTGAACCTTGCGGATGAGTTCAGAGCCGCGCGCGATGTAATTCCGCTGTTGCCAGTCCGGCGCAAGGGACAGGATCAGCCGGGAAGCCGCCGCCTTGACGCCTTCCACCGTCCCCGCCGGCGGGCTTTCCGTCGCGGTTTGACCATCAATATAGAGGTCGGCAATCAGCCACCCTTGGTCATTGTGAAACGAAAACCCGCCTTGGGCCGCAACATGCGCGTCCGCGTCGGCCTGATTGTCGAAGTCCATAAACTTCGTGACGCGGTTGTTTTCAACCGAAACAATAGCGAGATAATCCATCACCTGTACCTCAGATGTGCATTGCCAGCGACACCGGTATTTGTGCCGTCGCCAGTGATGCGGACACGATCAATCCGTTCAGTGAGATTTTTCCGGCCGAACCCGTAAAGCGCACCGGCCGTGGCACGCTTTCCGCTCAATTCAGCCACCCAGGATTTGCCCCCAGTCCCGAGTGCCGACAGTTTGAGCACGAAACTGACCGCGACTGCCGGGTCAGCCCCGTTTTGCGATGGCGATCAATCCGTCCAGCCCGAGGTTTTTCATGATCGGGCCGATCTCAGAGGCATCTATGGCTACAATCGTCGCCATCACTCCGTCTCCCCTGAAAAGGCGACATAAAGTGGATAGTGCTCCTTGATATAGTCCTTGGCCTGTTCGGTTTTCAAAGACGTTAACTTTCCTTCCTCCATGCGAATCGCCAACCATATCGCAACGATCAGGTTGCTGTCGTCGAAGGGAAACAGTGCTTTCATCAGGTACCACCGCTCAAACGCAATAAATGTGTCGTGTGCCTCAATCGGATTTTGCTCCCAGAATTCATCCTGGTGGGGTTCCAGATCGTGCTCTTCCGCGTAGTCACGAAACCAGATTTTTTTCCGCAGTGCCTCATGCAGTTCTTCGTCGGCGAAGATCAGATCAACCATCTGCACCACGTTTTCATAAGGCATCTTCACGCCGCGATAGCGCTTGTTCCCGGCAAAAAAGGCCCTTCCCTCTTCCGTCTTTTCAAACGCCTCCAGCTCTTCCCGCCAGCCGGTGATATCGTCAAAATCTGCCATTGCTTTTGTTCCTGTTCATTCGCCGCACTATGTTCATGAATTGTTCCGAAGCGCAACCTTTGCGCGAAAGCCTTTCAAGGCAGCGCGCGCACGCACACGGCCGTCAACGCGGCTTAAAGCGCAATTTCCCAATGTACTGGAATAGCGGCACTTTTAGCCGCGTTTTGACGAACTGTCCACGAAGGGCTCAGATCTCAAACACTGTTTCAGACAGTGTGCCCTTAAAGTCCGTTTTGTGTCAGCACCTTATCTCGGGTTGACTGCTTGGCGTTTTGAGGCGGATTCCAGGTCATACCCGCCATCCGAGCAGCCGCTTTTCCAGAAGACCGATCAGAGCGCTGACGAGAACGCCCAGCAGCGACAGGATCACAACCCCTGCGAAAAGACGTTCCAGATCATAAAGCGAGCCGGCCTCGAGGATATACGCCCCGATGCCGTATTCAGCACCGAGCATCTCCGCTGCCACCAAGAGGATGATGGCAATCGCGAGGCTGATGCGCAGGCCGGAGAGAATGCCTGGCATGGCGCCGGGCAAAACGATCTTGCGCACGATCGAGGACCAGGAAAGACCGAAGCTCTGGCCCATGCGGATCAGTGACCGGTCGACATTGTCGACCGCGCCATAGGTCGCGACCACCGTCGGTGTGAAGGTGCCGAAGGCGATCAGAGCGTATTTCGAGCCCTCGTCGATCCCGAACCAGATCACGAAAAGCGGCAGAAGCGCGATCTTCGGGATCGGAAAAATCGCTGCGACCAAAGGCACCAGTCCGGCGCGGACATAGGAAAACAGTCCGATCAGAACCCCGATCGCGATCCCGGTGCTTGCGCCGAGAGCTGCGCCGATCACGAGGCGTGTCAGGGAGGGTTGGAGGTGTTTGAAGAGAAGACCGCTCTCCCAAAGCTGGACGAAAGTTGCCAGCACATCGGTCGGCTTGGGGAGTGTCAGAGCGGAAATCCAGCCGCTCTCGGTGCCCCACTGGATCAGCCCGATCAGCACAATGAAGACGGCAACGCCCACCCAGCGGAGCGATCTCGGTGCAAAGCCGCCGCCGCGGAACCGGACCTCGATCGGCGTGTCCTGCTCCCGGCTTTTCCCGGTCTCCGTTTCAGCCATCGATCAGTTCCTCATCGGCTGCGCGCGCCTCCTCACGCATGAGGTCCCAGAGAAGGTCGTGTTTGGTCTGGCAGACGGGGTCGCCCGCTCGGCGTTCGCCGATCGGCGTATCGATCCTGACAATCTCGCGGATCCGGCCTGGCCGGCGCGACAGCACCACGATCGTGTGCCCGAGCCGCACCGCTTCGGCCAGGTTGTGGGTGACGTAGACGGCGGTGAAGGGCTGGCGGGTCCAGAGCGCCACAAGGTCGTCCATAAGCAATTCACGCGTCTGCGCATCGAGCGCCGACAGGGGCTCGTCCATCAGCATCACCGCCGGGTTGACCGCCAGCGCGCGCGCGATCGCAACCCTCTGCTTCATGCCGCCCGACAGCTGTTTCGGAAGCGCGTCCGCGAAATCGGCGAGTTTCGTGCGCTTCAGGACATCGTCGATGATTGCCTTGGACCGCTTGCCCCGAATGCCATGATCCTCCAGGACCAGCGATATGTTGCCCTTGACGGAGCGCCAGGGCAGCAAGGCAAAATCCTGGAACACGAATGTCAGTGGATTGAGGCTGTCGGCAGGGGGCGCGCCAAGCTGGAGCACCCGCCCGCCACTAGGCCGCTCGAGCCCTCCGATCAGCCGCAGAAGCGTCGACTTCCCGCACCCCGAAGGACCGACAAGGCAAACGATCTGCCCTGTCGGGATCTCCAGCGAAATGTCGCGCAACACTTCGGTATCGCCATAGGAATGGCAAATGCCGTCCAGCCTGATATCCATGCCCATGGGATCGCCGCCCGTTCGCATTCCGTTGATGACGGTGGCGGCCGCCACGGTATGCCGCGACAGCCCCCTCCGTCGTTCCGCCTCGCGCCTAGCCTTCGTAGGTTTCCACGTAGCTGGCGTCCACAAGGGTGTCGAGCGTGATGTCCTTGCCGACGAGGTCTTCGGACTGGAACCACTCCAGTTGATCCTTGAGCGAGGCCACGTTCAGACGTGATCCTTCGTTGATCCGCATCGTTCCGTTGATGATGGATGGGGCCGCCTTTTCGCGCGGACGGTCGGTGTAGACGTATTGGTGGATCAGATCGACCATCTCGTTCACGCCGGCATCGCCGCCTGCCTTGTCGATCATCGTGGAATTGTAGTCGCCGACACCCTTGCCGAACCCCGCCAGGAAATCTTCCGTCTGACCGCGTTCGTCGGAGGCATTCTTGGCTGACGTAAAGACGGTCGTCACCTGGTAACCCGGCAGATAATCCGAGATGTTGCCGATGATACGCACCGCGCCGGACCCGGCGAGCGGCTTGGCGATATGGGGAACGATCGACCAGGCATCGATCTGGCCGGACTTCAGCGCCCCGATGATCGCTCCGACCTTCTGCAGCGGCTTGAAGGACATGTCGACACCCTCGGCCTGTGCAACTTTGGAGCCCATGTAATGGAAGGACGACCCGGCCGTCGACATGCCGAATGTCTTGCCACCAAGCTGCGCCGGCGACGTCAATCCCGCCTTGTGGGCCGCATCGGACGCCAGGATTTTTTGCCCGTCAATGCCGTCCTCCTCGCTGAGAGCACCACCGATCACCTTGATCGCGCCCTTGTCCGCCAGTGAAATCAGGCCACCGGAAACGGCCGTTACGGCGTAATCCACGTCACCGGAGGCAATCGCCACGGCCATCGGCTGCGCCGCCTGAAAGAACTTCAGTTCCACATCGAGGCCTGCATCGGCAAAATAACCGCGTTCAACCGCAATGAAGCTGCCGGAATGCGATGTGAAACGCAGCGCGCCCACGACGATTTTCCTGTTCTGCGCAATCGCCGGTGCCGCCAGCGTCGTCGCTGCGGCGGCCCCGATCAGGCCAAGGGTCTGGCGTCTGTTGAATCTCATGGTCTGGTCCTCCCATACTGTTTCATTCAAGTTGTTCTTTGTCCTGCGCCGAGATCGGCGCGAATGTCATCTTCAAGCAGCGCAAGCGCTGTCTCTTCATCCCTTCCGAGCACGGCATTTTGCAGCTTTTCCATCCGCCTTGCGCGCGCTGTAAAGTCGATCCGTCCTTCCCGCAGAAGCGCAAGACGGAAGCGCCGCGACTGATTGTAGAATTTTCCGGCCATTTGAATAAGCCGCCGCGACCCGCAGGCGGACAAAAGCGTTTCGGACACCGCACGGCAGGCCTCGTCCCACTCCAGAGCCGATAAGTCATCCGGGCGCTCGAGGACTGAAGCTTCCGCACGGCTGAGCGCATGAAACGCGGCGACCACCCGCGACTCCCAGGTAACGTCTCCCCGCTCCATCGCCCGTTTCAACCCCAGTTTCTCGGTTTGAAGCCGCATCAGCAGAATGTCTTCCAGATCTTCCTGTGTCGCTGACATGACCCGGAAACCGCGCTGGCTGGTCGCTTCGACCAACCCTTCAGCCGTCAGCATCCGCAAGGTTTCGCGCATTGAATGATTGGAGCCGCCATAGGCCTGGCGAAGCGCCTCAATCTTGAGCTTCTCGTCTGGCGGCAGAACGCCGAACGAGATGTCGCGGCGGATCGCGGAGGCAAGCATCGCCACAACCGTCTCGTCATCCTTGTCGCGTCCACCGAAAAGCATTTTGTGCCTCGATTTGAAAAAAGTTGGATATTTTTCCGATAACCGACAAAGCACTGTCAAGTGCACCAGCACATGACACCGTCGCCGCACGCGATGCAAATTAAGGTTTCGACAGAATGGAGCCCGGTTCAGCGCATGACGAACGGATTGCTCATGGGCGCTTCCGACATGTTGATCCAGGTCGTTTTCGTGCGTGTGTAGTCGAGGATTGCCTCTAGCCCTGCTTCCCGTCCATAGCCGGACTGGTTGAACCCGCCGAAGGGCGCGATCGGAGACACGGCCCGATAAGTGTTCACCCAACAGATCCCGGCCTTCAATTGCGACGAAACGCGATGGGCACGCGCGACATTCTGCGTGAAGACGCCCGAACCGAGGCCGTAAGGTGTGTCATTCGCAAGAGCGATGGCCTCTTCCTCCGTGTCAAAAGGCAGGAGCGACATGACCGGTCCGAACATCTCCACATGAAGTGTCGCCGTCTCCGGCGTGCTGCACTCCACAAGCGTCGGAGCCATGTAGTTGCCGGGCCGGTCGAGCGGCTCGCCGCCAAAACGGATTTGGGCCCCCTGGCCCCTCGCCGTGTCCAGCGTTGCCTTGATCCGCTCGACCTGCGCGCCCGTGCAAAGCGGCCCGACATGTGTCGCCGCCGCGAGCGGGTCACCCACCACGATGCCTTCGGATTTTTCAGCAATGCGCCTTGCCAGCTCTTCAAAGACAGGCCGCTGAACAAGGCCCCGCGTCCCGGCGACGCAGCTTTGCCCCGATGCGCCGAAATTCCCGGCGATCAGACCATTTGCGGCCCCTTCAAGATCCGCATCCTCAAACACGAGGATCGGAGATTTACCGCCAAGTTCGAGCGTGGTCACAGCGAAATTCTCTGCCGAATTGCGCACCACGTGCCGCGCGGTCTCCGGCCCGCCGGTAAACGCGATCCTGTCGACATGCCTGTGCCGCGTGAGCGGAATAGCGCAGTTCTCTGCATCACCTGTGATCACCGAGACGACACCTGCCGGAAACCCCGCTTCCTCGATAAGCCGGGCGAATTCCAGCATCGGTGCCGGCGCGATCTCCGAGGCCTTCAGAACAACGGCACACCCCGCCGCCAGCGCAGGGCCAAGCTTCGTTGCCGTCAGGAACATCTGCGCGTTCCACGGCACGATCGCGGCAACGACGCCGATAGGCGCACGCTGCGTGAAGACATGCATGTCCGGTTTGTCGATCGGCAGAACCTGGCCCTCGATCTTGTCCGCCAGCCCTGCGTAATACCGATAGTAATCGCCGACATATCCGGTCTGGCTGGCGGTCTCGGCAAGCAGTTTGCCGCTGTCCGTTGTCTCGATCTCCCCAAGCTTCGCCGCATTTGCTTCGATCAACTCCGCCAGCCGATAAAGCAATTTGCCACGCGCGGTCTGGGTCATGTCCCGCCATGAAGGGTCCTCAAGTACCCGCCGGGCAGCGGCAACCGCCCGGTCGACATCGTCCGCAGAAGCGCAGGCAAAGGTCGCCCAGTCTTTTCCCGTTGCCGGATTTTGCGACGACATCACCTGACCGTTGCTGCCCTCGGTCCAGACGCCGTCGATGAAAAGCTGATAATGCTGCATCTTATTCCCTCAGCTGAAAGCCGGCATGACGTCATCGATGAACCGGCTGAGAGACGCTCGCTTGCGCTCCGCGCTCATGCCGCTGTCTATCCAGAATGAAAACTCATCATAGCCCAGATCCTCGTAGCGTTTGATCCGGTCGATCACCTCATCGGCCGTGCCGATCGTGAGGTCCCTTGCAAGGTTCTCCGGCGCCATCATCCGGTTTCCGGCGATTTCCTCTTCCGAAAGCTCGGCAATCAACCCTTGCGAGACGGGCCGCTTGTTCTGGAACCAGGCACCGAAATAACAATAGAAACGGGAAAGCTCCTGGGTGGCGAGATACACGTCATCGCCGTCGGCGCCGACATAGGTGTGATGCAGAAGCATGATTTTTGGCCTCGGCCCATCATATGTGGCACAGGCATCGTTGAACCGCCCCATCAGCGTCTCCACCTCGTCATGCCCCTGCCAGAGCGGGGTGACCTGGATATTGAAGCCTTGATGCACACCGAACTCGTGGCTGTTCGGGTCCCTGGCTGCAATCCAGATGGGGGGCCCATCTTCCTGGACCGGTTTTGGCGAAGAGGTGGAATCGGGAAAGTTGAAGAATTCGCCGTCATGCGCGTGATCGCCCTGCCAGAGTTTCCGCAGGAGAGGCGTCGTTTCCCGCATTCTCTGCCCTGCCTCCCACGCGTCCATTCCGGGCATCATCCGTTCGTACTCATAGGAATAGGCACCCCGCGCAATTCCCAGTTCGATCCGCCCGCCGGTCATCAGATCGGCAGCTGCGGCCTCGCCTGCAAGCTTGATCGGGTGCCAGAACGGGGCAACGATCGTGCCGGTGCCCAGGCGGACATTCTTTGTGTGGTGTGCGAGATCCACGAGTGACAGAAACGGGTTGGGGGCGATGGTGAATTCCATGCCGTGGTGTTCGCCGGTCCAGATCGCGCGCATCCCGCCCTCATCCGCCATTTTGCAAAGCGAGAGGAAGTCTTCGTAAAGCTTGGCGTGCGGTTCCTCCGGAGACAGCCGCTCCATATGCGCAAAAAGGGAAAACTCCATGGTCAGGCCCTTGCCTGGATCTGGTGCGTCTCGCCCGAGACGGCATCGCCCAGATAGAGATTGAAATTGCGTGTCCGGGCTTCTTCGGCGAACCGCTCCAGCATGTGCGCGGTTGCTGCCGAACGGAATGTCAGGCCCGATAGCTCTGAGAACGGGATGTTTTCATAACCTGCCGTTGAAGCAACGTTCGTCGCCTGTGCGCGCAGGTAGGCAAAATGAATGCCCTGGGACTGGTCATCGAAGACGGAGTAGACCGGCCCGAGTTCAACATCCATTCCCAAACCCTGCAGCTCATCGCGAAGACAGTCCCTGAGCGATGTCCTGTCCGGGGCGACGCATTCCGGCAACCTGTATCCCTCCGGCGACGGCTTGAGCAGCACGCCACCATTGGCCTCGACCAGGGCGCCACAGATGTTCGTTCTGGCTCCGGGATCTCGCGCCTTGTGTTCCAGACCGAGACTGAAGAACCGTCCACCCGCGTAGCCCAGCCCGCGTCCCTCACTTTGCGAGAAGTCCATAACCTCACCGATCAGGATCGCATGATCACCCGCCGGCATGACCTGGTGGGTCCGGCATGAGAAAGACGCAACGGCCCCTTCGATAACCGGAACACCCGAGGCGTCGATGGCGTGGCCCACACGCGAAAACCGGTCGCCCTTGTAACCGGCGAACACGTTGGCAATGTCTTCCTGTCCCTCGCTCAGCACACTGACGGCAAACCTCTCACACGCGTTGAAAGCCTTGAAACTCGTGAGGAATTTTCCGGGACAGACAAGCAGCAGCGGCGGCGTCAGGGACACGGATGAAAACGAATTGGCTGTGAACCCGACGGGCCGGCCCGTTTCATCGAGGCATGTGACGACTGTAACGCCGGTCATGAACTGCCCGAAGGCGTCCCTGAGAGCGCGCGGCTCGATCTTTTTCATTCCTGGCACCTCTTAGCAAACGCGAGCAAGGCCCGGTTGACCTCTTCCGGATGTGTCATCGGCATCATGTGCGCAGCGTCTTCGACAACCATCGCCTTGCCGCTTGGCACAAGCGCGGCCATGGCGCGGCTCATTTCAGGCGTGGAGTTCTCTTCCCTGCTACCCGTCATGAAAAGTGCCGGGCAAGACAGGGTCCTCAGCGCGTTCTCATCCGGCCCGTCTTCGCCGGCAAAGACGGAGTAGGCTGCCTTGTATCCGGGTGGATCCACGGATGTCAGCCAGTCGCGACAGGCCGACCGCTCCGGGCTCGGCGCGTCGCCGAACCATCGTGCGAGCGTCGCAGCCGGATCGGAAACGCTTTTCCCATCGAGTGCGGCAGCGCGTTCTTTCACCGCTGCACGGGCGGCACTGCTTCGTTTGAAAATCGCATTGAGGGCCACCACCCCTTTCACTTTGCCGGAATAGCGGTTGGCGAGATCGAGCGCGATCATCGCGCCCATGGAGTGCCCTACGACCACGGCCGGTCGATCAAGCAGTTTCGCGATGCAGTCACCGAAATCCTGCAAACCCGCAGAACCAGGCAATGCAGCACTGGCGGAATGTCCCGGAAGGTCAGGTGCCAGAATTTCGTAATGCAGGCTCAGGTCGGCAATCTGCGCATTCCACGCCTCCGCCCGCAGACCGACGCCATGAATGAGCAAAATGCGCGGACCCGCGCCTGAGGTTACGACGGCAAGGCCGTTGACGTCAGACCGCGGCCGGGTTGTCCAGGTCATGGCCCATCTCTTCCAGATCCTGATACCTGTCGCCGATCCGGTGAAACGGCCGGCCGCTCGTGGCCCCGCCAAGCACCACGACGATTTCGTCGGCGCGCGGAGCATCGGGAATGGCAAACTGGATGGTCAGATAGTGAGACCGGCGACCGGCGTCATTCTTGTCCATCAACGGCACCATGATCGGTGCATTGGCGGGGCCACGCGTGTTGGTGAACGCCAGGTAGGACTTTGCGCCAACCGCATGCCGGTAGTGGTTGCCGAACCGAAGGGTGTGGATCAGGCCGGATGCGTGTTCCACCTCGCCGTCCAGCCCGACCACGGCGGCCTTGCCATAGGCCTCGATCGCGTCGCCGCTGCCTGCCTGCTTGATCATTCTCTCGGTCATGAGTTCGCCGAGGACCGGACCGAAACTCCGGATTTCCGGACGAAGGTCCTCGACGTAGCGGCCAGCCCACGGGTTTTGCACCACGGCTGCCACGGCAAACATCCGCCATGGAACATCCGTCTTACGAAAGCCTTCGATGAAGACTTCCTCGTCAAAGGTCACGATTTTCCTGATCTCAGGATCCATTCCGTCCTCCGAAATCCCCTCCCGGTGTCTCAGGCCAGTATCGAGTGCCTTGACTTTACGAACAAACGAATGATTTTCAGTCTCATGTATTAGTCAGACTAATGGGTAACTTGATCATGGCGCCGGCTTTGCCACCCCTGAATTGGTTTCGCGCGTTCGAGGCCGCTGCCAGAAACCTCAGTTTCACGTCAGCCGCCGGCGAAATCGGCATGACACAGTCAGCCGTGAGCCAGCAGGTCAAATCGCTGGAAATGCGCCTCGGCGTCCCGCTTTTCGACCGCAAGGCGCGCGGCCTTGCCCTAACCGACCACGGCCGCCGGCTGCTCCCCCAGGTGGACAGTGCGCTGGCCACCTTGACCGGAGCCACTGCCGCCTTCGTCGCCGATCAGGCCTCCGACCTTCTGACGGTTTCAGCTTCGATCAGCGTTATTCAGTGGGTCATTGCCCCGAGGCTTCCGGACTTCACCGAAAAGCATCCTGATGTCGCGCTTCGCCTGATCGGCGCTGTCTGGCCGGACGAATTCACACAGACGGCAGCCGATGTCGAAATTCGGTTCGGATCCCGCAAACAGGCCGGTTCCGACGCCGAACTGCTGGGCACAGACAAACTGGTTGCCCTGAAATCTCCGGCTCTGCAAGGGGACTTCGAACACATGCCTTTGATCGAGGCAGTCGGAACCTCGGACGGCTGGAAACCCTGGGCGCTGGCAGCCGGAGTCTCACCGCTATCGCCAAGCCTTTTTGTGGATTCCTATGGACCGGCGCTGCAAATGGCCATCCACGGGAACGGTGTCTGCCTTGTCCATGAACATCTGGCGATCGCGCCCCATCGGCAGGGCCTGATCGAATTCGCGCACAAGGCCACGCTAACAGCAAACGAAAGTTACTATCTCTCTATCAAATCGAAGACCGAGGCGGCAGTTGCGTTCCGAGACTGGATTGTCGCATCTGTCGCCAAGGCCGATACTTCGGGCACTTTCGACTGAGCGCAGAACCTTCTTCCGGAAAGCGCATAAACCTTCCTGGTAGAATCAAGAACCGGCTAAGTCAGTCGGTCACCGCAAGTTTCCGCGCAAGTTCGTTCAAGACCACGCGGTTCCGGCTCGTTACGGTGGATCTTTTCCATCCGTATGTGTCGCAGATGCTGCTGAAGCGCCCACCTCCTGCCTTGCACAGAACCTCGAACTGCAATGCACGCCGGCTGTCCGGGTCATCAACGAGGGCAAACCAGGTAAGCGCCTCCTCCGCCAGCGAAATCTGCCGCGGCTCAAAGGTCCTTTTGCGCCGGGCGATTTTGCGCTGGTATTCAGGCCACGCGGACAAAATGGACCTGGGACCGTCACCCTTGGCCGTGCAGGCAACAACGACCATCGCTTCCACCAGCCGCGACATGATCTCCTCGGCATCCAGGGAAAAGGACCCGCTCATCTCGGCTGCCTTTCCAACAACCCGTAAGCGGAAAGGACAGGTTTCCGGTCTCTCGCAGGCACGCGAAGAAGGCAACGCTGCAGATCGTTTAGTGCTCTGGAAGTGGCCGTTGCTCCGCGCTTCGGTCCTTCTGCTGTGCCTGCTGATAACCCTGCATCCAGAACGTGAAATAATCCGCTTCGCGCGGATAGGGATTGTCGGTCTGCGACTTTCCCTTTCCATAGGCCTGAAAGCCCCGTTCGAACGCATGGACCTGCGCCTTTGTCTGATAAACACTCATTTGCCCCACCAAAGATCGGCGGCTTTTGTCCGATTATACCGCCCTGCCTGAGTCCCCGTCCGGATCCGCGCACCAAGTTTGGTGCGCCTTGCCACATTCCATCCACACATCTTCTGATTGCCGATGAAAGTGTAATCAACCCTCCCCTCATAACAAGCACTCTCACGCCACTTTCCCCGTTAAAATTGTTGATACGGACAGATCCAACTCATACGCGAGAAGCACCGCCAGTGTGATTGTCGGCGCACTCGGATTGATTTCCTTGGCGCGTTCGAGCATTTCGTCGAGCTTGAGCAGGTCGAATTGCGCAACAAAGGCCGGATGCCCAACGAGATCGGGCTTGTTCAACACCAGCCATGAGACGGCGGAAAGAACTTGTGAAGACCAGTTGCCGCGGTTGGCCGGTGTATTGATCAGGCCGAAAACCAGGCGCAAATGTCCCGGTCCGTGCTTTCTCAGCAAGGTCTGGCACGTCCGGCGCGCCTTGCACTGGTTTCGCCCGTCAATGCGCCTGTCCGGAGCTACGAAATGAACGCCGAATTCGGCAGCGAGCCTGTCCAGGAGACCGCCTGACGCCATCAGCAACCCTCCGGTGTTTTGATCTTCTTCCCCTGAAGTGCGGCGAAAGAAGCCTCTGCCCTTTCCCGGGTGCCAAGGCTCAAATGTTTATGTTTTGTTCTCATTACCTCGCCCACACGCGGATTGCAGGAAGAGCGTTCACCGCCTTTTATGGCGCAGCCTCTACCTTGTTTTCCCGAGTGATCAATCGACCTCATCTGCGACTTCAGGTTTTTCAGTTCGAGCGTCAGCAATCGTGTCCTCGCCTTTTCCAGTGCATACGCATCTTCCAGGCGCGCACTCGGTCTTTCTGCGCGCAGACGGAAATGAGCCACGCGATCCCTTGCCTCTTCAATTTGATCCTTGAGTCCATCCACCAAGCCTACCCTTTCCAGCTCTGAATCAACTGACTTCAGCGTTGCCAAAACGCAATTCAAGTTTGTACGTATTTAGCGTACACTTGTCAACGCAAATTTCATACGGTAAAAGAGAAGCCAATCCTCTAGAGATCACGGCACCAACGACATGAACCAGTCCGAGACAACGCTGCGCGACAAGCTCCAGCAACTGAAGGAAAGATCAGGCCTGTCTCTCCGGGCAATCGCCAGAGAAATGGGATATTCGCAGGCGTCATCAATCCAGCGCTATTTCTCTGCCGACTATCCGGAAACAGGCCTTCCCGCGAATTTCATCAGCAAACTCCTGGCAGCCCTGCCCGGAAAAGGCGATCCGGCCATTACACGCGAAGACATCCTCGCCCTGGCAGACGGTTCAGTTGCGGAAATCCAGAAAAAGGTTCCGGATCTGCCGAAGTCCGGCGTCCCGATTGTCGGTGAAGTTGCCGCCGGCCTTTGGATGGAGGCAGCGCTTTTCGAAACTGAAAATGCTTCGGAATCAACAATATCTTATGATGTTCGCTTCCCTCCGCAAGCCCAGTTCATTGTCAGGGTTCGCGGCGAATCCCTAAACAGGATCGCGGGCAACGGCGATCTGCTTTTGTGCGTCGACTATCTCGCCGCCGGTATTGAATTGAAGGAAAATGACCTTGTCCTCGTCGAACGCTCAAGGGACGAGGGCATGACCATCGAACGCACAGCCAAACGCCTCATAAACGTGAACGGCCAGTCCGAACTCATGCCGGAGTCCGACGACCCGAGATTCCAGGACACCATTGTCTATCGCGAGGGCGATGCCGACCATACCGAGGTCAAGATCAAGGCAAAAATCGTCATGGTGTTCAAACCCCTCTGACGCTTGAACCGCATGGTAACTCGCAGATCGCACCAACGTTTCAATCCCGCGCATCGGCATGTTTTTTGTACGCATAAACGTACAAGGAAAACAAATCTTCTTGATTTGTACGCATTTTGCGTATAATCTCATGTGAAATGTAAGGGAGGAACTTCGTGCGACCCAACCTGGATAGAACAATGTTCTCGGTCATCTGCGAAATCGAGACGTGCCTGTACACGCCGGAACTTGAGCTGGCAGACATGCGCAAACACAAACTCGTTGATGACATCAGAAACGGACAACTCGAACGGGTCAGGGCCGTTCTGGAATTCAACGCCGTGGAGGGTTGGTGCAACGACATCACCGAGGATGTAATGAGCGAAGCCTTCCCGGACCCGCAGGACCTGTGGTCCGATACCAGGGAAGACTGGTCCGACTATCGCGCCGAACGCATCGAGAACCGGCGCGCAGGCGTGTCTGCACGTGTGGCTGCGTGAAACTGGGCCGGCTTGAGGGAGGGCGCGCACCGGCAATCGCGCCTTCAAGACGTTTCAGACCAGCTTGAGCACAGCCGTGCGCGCTTCGGAAAGCTGCTCCGCCAGGCTTTCCTTCAAGGTGCCAAATCGATGCGAAGGAACCGGAACCGAGATTGCATAAGTCAGTCCGACCGGATCCTGAAAGGCAAAACCCGCGGCCGAGATCCCCTGGGTATGCTCATCAAGATCCCACGCTATTCCCGCCTCCCGAATATCTTCAATCTCTCTCAGAAAGTCGGACAGGGGTCGCTGACTTTCTCCGCCACTCTTCAGCTCCCGGCTGGCGATTGCGACAACGCGATCGTCTTCAAACAACGACAGGGCCGCTTTGCCGTTTGCCGTATCGGTCATGGGAAACACCTCTCCGACCGCCGAAACCGTCCGCAGTCGATGTGTGCCCACAACCTGGTCCAGAAACACCATGTGATCGTCGCGGAAAACCGCAAGGTCGACGGTCTCCTTCATGCGCCTTGCAAGATCTGTCAGGACCGGATGAACCAGTTCTGCCATGTTCACGCGCCCGGCTGCCGCCAGCGATTGAATTTCTGAACCGAGGCGGAGCCCGCCTTCGGCCGAAGATGACATGACGAGACGCTCGGAAAGAAGCGCGTTGACGATCCGCTGTACCGTAGAACGGGGCAGTTGTACGCGTTCTGCAATCTGCCCCAGACTGAGACCACTGTTGTCGTTTTTCAGAACGCGCAGAATTTCAGCCGCGCGCGATATGACTTGCACGCCCTGATTTGATTGGGCTTTTTTCTCGGATTCCATCGCCAAAACCATTGCTTGCCCTCTTTGACCGGACGCTGGATTCGCTTTTTTGCACAGCGCTGAATGCAGCATATAGGTCAAAATTTTTGCCGTGTCGAGATTTCGACTTGACCACATTACGATGCATCTGTACCGTTTAGCAATACAGTGATACGCTGACTGACGGGAGGAACGCATATGTCAGTGACTATTCGCGGCATCGAGTTTCAGGACAATCTGAACAACGATATGGGCGTCGAATTCTACAACCTGTCCCACCGCTACGGCTTCCAGTGCCCGAACTGGCCCTATTTCCAGGACGTCCAGATCGACCGGAAGCACTACATGGCCAAGTCCGGCGTGCTCTCGCAGACGATCACGACGACGATGCATGTCACGACGCACATTGATGCGCCGGCTCACGTGGTCCAGGGCACGCCGTTCATCGACGAGGTCCCTCTGCCCCACTTCTTCGGATCTGGTCTTGTTGTCTCCGTTCCAAAACAGAAATGGGAACAGATCACGGCCGACGATCTCGAAAAGGCCTGCGGCCACGCCATTCGCAAGAATGACGTCCTGATTATCAACACCGGCTGGCACAAACAGTATGAAGACGGCGATTATTTCGCCTACTGCCCCGGCCTCGTGCCGTCTGCCGCTGACTGGATGGTTGAAAAGGGTGTCAAGGTCGTCGGTCACGACACCCAGGCAAACGATCACCCGCTGGCAACCGCGATCGGGCCCCAGCGCAACGGTCCGATCCTGCCGCATCTGGAAGCGGAATATCTGGAATGGTCCGGCGGGCGCGATTGGAAAGACGACTTCCCGGAGTGGGAACCGGTCCACAACACCCTCTTTTCCAACGGCATCCTCGGGATTGAAAACGTCGGTGGAGATCTTGATGCCGTGACCGGGAAACGCTGCACCTTCGCGTTCTTTCCCTGGAACTGGGACCGCGGCGACGGCTGCATCATTCGCCTCGTTGCCATGATCGACCGCGGTCAGCAGTACCGCATCGAACCGGGTGAAGACTTCTGATCCCTTGAAAATGCGAACCGCCGCGCGGCGGCGGTTCCGTATGCAGCGTCTGGGAGGAAGCGATGCATGTGAAGCGTTTTGAAGACGCACAGCCTTACGAGGCACCCAATCACCGCGGCGTGGTCGGCCTGCGCCTGCAAGGCTTTGAAGACGGCGGGCCTCAAAACCAGTGGATCGGCCTGAGCCAGTTTCTTCCGGGAGGCGGTGCCGGACCGGACTCGACCCCGTTCGAAAAGGTATATGTCGTTCTCGAAGGCGAAATGACCGTAGAAACCGGCGGGACAACCACCGTCTTGAAAAAATACGACAGCTGCACGATCGCCCCCGACGAGCTGCGCACGATCGAAAACCGGTCAAACCACACCTGCACCATGCTTGTCGTCATTCCTTATCCGCCGGAGACAAACTGATGGCTGACGTCTGGACCCATCCGCTCGAACTGTTCGACATCAAGGGCAAGGTCGCACTTGTCACCGGAGCAACCGGCGCATTCGGCGCTGTCGCCGCAAATGCACTCGCTGGCGCCGGCTGCGATCTCATCTTGGCCGCAGGAAACAGCGAAGCGCTTGAGAAAATCGCCGAGCAATGCCGCGAGAAAGGCGCGGCCGTCGAAACGGTCAACAAGCGCCCGTCAAATGCGGAAACCTGCGAAGAGATGGTTGAGAACTGTGTCAGGCATCACGGCTCTCTCGACATCCTGGTCGTCGCCTCCGGCATGAACAAGGTCGCCAAGATCAATGACATGGCACCGGAAGACTTCTCCAGTGTCATGGAAGCCAATGTCACCCAGTCCTGGCTGCTCGCCCGCGCGGCAACCGCGCAGATGATGAAGCAGCCTCTCGGTGGAAAGATCGTGCTGGTGTCATCGGCCCGGGGACTTCTCGGTCATCCGGCGGGTTACACCGCCTATTGCGCCTCCAAGGCAGCGGTCGACGGCATTACCAAGGCGCTCGGCTGTGAACTGGGAGCTGACAACATCACCGTCAATGCCATTGCACCCACGGTTTTCCGGTCTCCCCTGACTGCGTGGATGTTCGAGGATGACGAACTCGCGAAGGGGTTCCGGGACGGCTTTTTGGCGCGGGTGCCAAAAGGACGGCTCGGTGAGCCGGAAGACCTGATCGGCCCGCTCCTGTTCCTGTCCTCGCAAGCGTCCAACTTCTACACCGGACACATTCTCTACGCCGATGGCGGCTACACGGCAGGTTAGGCGATGAACGGGACCAGAAACATCGCAGTCCTTGGAGCCGGTCTGATGGGCCACGGTATCGCGCTGTCATTCGCGCGGGCAGGTCATCAGGTCCGGGTCTACGATGCCTTTCAGAACAGTCTGGACACCTTGCACGAAAGGGTGCGCGCGAGCCTCGCATCGCTTGGCGCCGATGACGCTGAAATCGCGTTGTCTGTCGCCCGTATCGCGCCGGTCTCCGACTTGCCCGACAGCGTTCGGGATGCCGACTTCGTCTTCGAGGCCGCCCCTGAAAAACCGGAATTGAAGCGCGCCCTCTTTGCCGAAGCCGAACGCCATGCTCCGGCAGACTGCATCTTTGCATCAAACACCTCGGTGATCCCGATCACCACAATCATGTCGGAGCTGGGCGAACGTTCGCGGGCGCTCGGAACCCATTGGTGGAACCCGCCGCATATGATCCCGCTGGTCGAGGTCATCCGGACCGAATGGACCTCCGAAGCGGTCGTGAATGCAGCGATGGAGCTCCTGGCCTCGGTCGGCAAGACACCGGTGCGTGTCGAAAAGGATGTTGCCGGTTTCATCGGCAACCGGCTGCAGCACGCGATGTGGCGCGAGGCGATCAATCTCGTTGAAAAGGGGGTTTGCACCGCCGCCGACGTCGACACTGTGGTGAATACAAGTTTTGGCCGACGCCTGTCGGTGCTCGGTCCGCTGGCGAACGCGGATCTGGTCGGCACTGACCTGACCCTCGACATCCATGAAAACGTTTTGGCCGATCTCGACAATCGGCCCGCACCTTCTCCTTATCTGCGCGCTCTTGTGGAGGCAGGAAAGCTCGGAATGAAGTCTGGTGAAGGTTTTCGGAGTTGGACACCAGAGGAAGCGGACCAGCTCCGCCTGCGTGTTTCAACTCACTTGCGCAAGCTGGACACCATCTTGGAGTGAAGCAGCCTGCGACCATGTAAAGCGCATCCGGGAGGATAGATGATGACGCTCATTGGAAAGAAACTGGGCATTACGCGCCGAGGCTTCATTGCCGGTGCAACAGCGGGACTGGCAGCACCTGCCATCCTGACCAGGACCCGGGCATATGCAGCCGATCCTGTGATTAAAATCGGCCACGTGAGTCCGCGTACCGGTCCCCTGGCAGGGTTCGCCGAAGCGGACGATTATGTGCTTGCCGGAATTCAAAAGGCCCTTGCAGGCGGCGTTGAAAACAACAACAGGTCCTACAAGGTCGAGATCATCTCCAAGGACAGCCAGTCCAATCCGAACCGGGCGGCCGAAGTCGCTTCGGAACTGATCCTGAGCGACGAAGTCGATATTCTGGTCGGGGCGTCCACGCCCGACACCACGAACCCGATCTCCGACCAGGCGGAGCTCAACGAAGTCCCCTGCATCACCACCGATTGCCCGTGGCAGCCCTACTTCTTCGGCCGCAACGGCGACCCGGCCCAGGGCTTCGACTACACCTATCACTTCTTCTGGGGACTGGAAGACGTCATCAAGGCCTTTCTGGCACTCTGGGAGGAAGCCGGGGTCGAGCGAAAGGTTGGCGGACTGTTTCCCAACGACGCGGATGGGAACGCCTGGGGCGACGACAAGGTCGGCTTCCCCCCTGCCCTTGTCGGCAGCGGTTTCGAACTGACCGATCCGGGCCGTTACCAGCCCCTGACAGACGATTTTTCCACGCAGATCTCGGCCTTCAAGGAAGCCGGATGCGAGATTGTCACGGGCAACATGATCCCGCCCGACTTTGCAACCTTCTGGTCCCAGTCGGCCCAGCAGGGTTTCCAGCCCAAGGTGGTCACCATCGGAAAGGCGCTCCTGTTCCCGTCGGTCATTGAGTCCCTCGGTGATCGCGGTGACGGACTGACCTCTGAAATCTGGTGGACGCCGGAACATCCGTTCTCGTCCTCGCTGACCGGCGAAAGCGCCAGGCAGCTGGCAGACGGATACGTCGCCTCTTCCGGGCGCCCCTGGACCCAGCCTATCGGCTTCAAGCATGCGCTTTTCGAAGTGACAACCGATGTCATCAAGCGAACCGCAGACCTCGAAGACCCGAATGCGATCCTCGAAGCCATTCAGGCGACGGATCTTCCGACGGTGGTTGGACACGTCAACTGGGGTTTCGGCCCGGTGAAGAACGTTTCCAAGACACCGCTGGTCGCGGGCCAGTGGCAGAAGGGCGCCAATGGCATGGAACTGGTCATTACGTCAAATCACAGCGCGCCGGAGATCCCCACAACCGGCAAGCTGAAACTGCTGGCGTAATGCCCCATCGGCGCACGGCTTCACCGCCGTGCGCCCAGGTTTTCTCCCCCCGCAAGAGGTGCCGATGGCCCCCGTTCTCGAACTCAAGGACCTGTCCAAATCCTACGGTGCAATCACCGTGGCCGATCAGTTGTCCTATCGGCTCGATCAAGGCGAAGCTCTTGGGGTCATCGGGCCCAATGGTGCCGGCAAGACCTCCATGTTCAACCTGATCACGGGAACTGTGCGGGCCGACAGCGGGCAGATATTTTTCAGCGAAGAAGACATAACCCGGCACTCGGCCGCACGAAGATGCAGACAGGGCATCGCCCGCTCTTTCCAGATCCCGCAGCCGTTTTCAGGCATGACCGTATTCGAAAACGTCCTTGTCGCGGCAACGCACGGCGCCAAACTGCCTGCACAAAAGGCCGACCGGCATTGCCTTGAAATGCTTCACCTCACGGGACTGATCGACAAGTCCAACGATGTGTCAGGCTCCCTGACCTTGCTCGGCCGCAAGCGCCTGGAACTGGCCCGTGCACTGTGCGCGCAGCCGAAACTGCTGCTGCTGGATGAGATTGCCGGCGGCCTGACCGAGAACGAATGTCACTCGCTGGTCGAAACCATCAACACGATCCGGGCGACTGGCATTTCGATCATCTGGATCGAGCACATCGTTCATGCACTTCTGTCGGTTGTTGACCGTCTGATCGTGATCGATTTCGGCCGGAAAATCGCCGAGGGCGATCCGAAGGAGACGATGGCAAGCCGGGAGGTGCAGGAAATCTACATGGGAGTGGATGCCGATGCCTGACGCCCTCCTTGCCACGCATGCGCTCACGGCGCACTACGGCGACTTCCAGGCCCTGTTCAACGTCGATATCAACGTTCGGCCCGGCGAAGTCGTTGCCATCATCGGCGCGAACGGCGCGGGCAAGACGACACTCATGCGGTCCATCACCGGTCTTTTAACCAACGGGCCGGGCATGGTCACGTTCAACGGTTCCGAGATTGGTGCGATGCGCGCAGATCAGGTGGCCAGAACCGGCATCGCCATGGTGCCGGAGGGCAGACAGCTTTTTCAGTCGCTCTCCGTGGAGGAAAATCTGGTCATCGGCGGACAGATGGGACGCAAGGGCGCATGGGACCTGGAGAAGGTCTATGCGCTCTTCCCGGTCCTGAAGGAAAGACGTCTGGTCCAGGCAACCGCACTTTCCGGCGGCCAGCAACAGATGGTCGCCATCGGACGCGCGCTCATGTCCAACCCGGAACTCATCCTGTTCGACGAGATCAGTCTGGGTCTTGCACCGATCATTATCAAGTCGATCTACGACGCCCTGCCCGGCATCATCGGCCAGGGCATGAGCGCCGTCATTGTGGAACAGGATATCGCCAAGGCACTGAGTGTCGCGGGCCGGGTCTATTGCATGCAGGAAGGCAGGATCTCGCTTGAAGGGCGTTCGGACGAACTGACCCGCGAGCAGATCAGTGCTGCCTATTTCGGGGTGTAGACAATGAACGGCCGAACCAGACGACCGCGCTGGAAACGCGCATTCCCAAAAATCGGAACGGACGGTTTCAAGGACCGCGGAAAGGCACTTGGATGGATTGGGTAAACGCCATCTTGCAAGGCGTGCTGCTGGGGGGTCTTTATGCGCTTTTTGCAGCCGGCCTGTCGCTCATATTCGGCGTCATGCGCCTGGTCAACATCGCGCATGGTGACTTTATCGTCCTTGCGGCCTTCCTCGCGCTGACGACGACAACCACCTTGGGCGTCAGCCCGTTGCTCGCCCTGGTTTTTGTCGTGCCGCTCATGGCCCTTCTTGGCTATGTGCTCCAGCGCGGCATTCTCAACCAGACCCTCGGCGACGATATCCTGCCACCGCTCCTGGTCACCTTCGGCCTCTCCGTGATCATCCAGAACGGGCTTCTCGAGATTTACAGCGCCGATCCGCAGAAGATGAACGCGGGAGCGATTGAGACCGCCAGCCTTGCGCTTCCGGGTGATCTCAACATCGGCGTGTTGCCGCTGCTCATGTTTCTCGTGTCAGTCGCCGTCATTGCCGCTCTGCAGTGGATTTTTTACCGCTCGGCACTCGGGCGGGCCTTCCGGGCGGTATCGGACAAGCAGGACATTGCCCAGTTGATGGGCCTCAACAAGGCCCATGTTTTCGGGCTCGCCATGGCTCTATCCCTCGCCGTCGTCGGCATAGCAGGGGTCTTTCTCGGCATTCGCACCAGTTTCGACCCGTCGATCGGTCCAGGCCGGCTCATCTTCGGCTTCGAAGCCGTCATCATCGGCGGACTGGGCAATCTCTGGGGCACCCTGATCGGCGGCATCATTCTTGGCGTCAGCCAGAATATCGGCGCACAGATCAATCCCGGCTGGCAGCTCCTGGCCGGTCACATTGCCTTTCTGATCGTTCTCGCGGTGAGACCGCGCGGCCTGTTCCCACGGATCGACTGATGACATCGGCAACCTACACAATATCGAGATCGTCGCCCGCAAGCCGCATCGCTGCGCTTGTCGGCATCCTTTTCCTTGCGGCCCTTATTGCCGCTCCCTGGTGGGCGGGCCGCGCCGATATGCGGCTTTTGAGCGAGATCTTTCTCTACCTCTCCCTCGCCTGTCTCTGGAACCTGCTTGCCGGATATGCCGGGCTTGTCTCGGTCGGCCAGCAGGCCTTTGTCGGCTTCGGAGGCTACATGCTGTTCGCGCTGGCCATCTTTGCAGGATTGTCACCGCTGGCAGCAATTCCGATTGCCGGGCTTCTCGGTGCGCTCGTCGCCGTGCCCGTCGCCTTCCTGATCTTCCGGCTTCGCGGGGCCTACTTCGCCATCGGCACATGGGTGATCGCGGAAGTGTTCCGCCTCAGCTTTGCCCAGATTTCCGCGCTTGGCGGCGGCTCCGGCACCAGTCTGCCGGTCGCCATCGTCCGCTCCATGGCCTCGAGCCGGTCCATGCGCGAGGCAACGACCTATTGGCTCGCCCTCGGCATGGCCGTTCTCGTCCTGGCCGTGATCTATGTTCTCCTCAGATCGCGAAACGGACTTGCTCTCACCGCCATCCGGGACAGCGAAGTCGCCTCCAACAGCTTCGGCATCGACATCTGGCGCCACAAGTTCATCGTCTATGTCGTGACCGCTGGCCTTACGGCATCGACAGGCGCCCTGATCTTCCTCCAGAAACTCCGGATTTCGCCGGACGCCGCCTTCAGCGTGAACGACTGGACCGCGTTCGTGATTTTCATTGTGGTCATCGGCGGCATCGGCACGCTCGAAGGCCCGATCATCGGTGTGATCGTCTTCTTCCTGCTGCGCGAAACGCTCGCGGATCTCGGCACGACCTATCTCCTGCTGCTCGGCCTCGTTGCCATCGTGGTCATGCTGAAGGCCCCAAGGGGGATCTGGGGCTTCGTCAAGGACAGGACCGGTCTGGAACTTTTCCCGCTGTCGCGGCGGGTCGTGGACCAAAATCAGAAAAACGGGAAGTAGAGATGGCTCGCAAACGCAAAAAGACAATCATTACCTGCGCCGTGACGGGCGCCATCCACACGCCGACCATGTCGGATGCGCTTCCCTTCACCGCCGAGGACATTGCCGATCAGGCGATCGAAGCGGCCAAGGCGGGCGCTTCCATTCTCCACCTGCATGCACGCAATCCGGAAAACGGATCCGTCTCGATCGCACCCGATCACTTCAAGGCGTTCCTGCCGGTGATCAAGCAGGCAACGGACGCCGTTGTGAATGTCTCGACCGGCGGCAGCCTCGTCAACACGATGGAAGAGCGGATCGCGCCGGCCAAATGGGCGTCTCCCGAAATGTGCTCGTTGAACATGGGATCGATGAACTTTTCGTTCCACCCGATCGCCGACCGGATCAAGGACTTCAAATACGACTGGGAAGAAGACTACATCCGCAACTCTGAAGGCTACATTTTCAGGAACACTTTTGCGGATATTCGCTTTGTCGCAAACGAACTTGGTGGATCACATGGTGTCAAATTCGAGCATGAATGCTACGACGTCGGCCATCTCTACAATCTGAAATTCTGCATGGATGCAGGCCTCTTCAAGGCACCTGTCTTTATTCAGTTCATATTCGGCATTCTGGGCGGCATCGGCCCGGACATCGACAATCTTGTCTTCATGAAAAGAACGGCGGATCGCCTGTTCGGTGACGATTATCAATGGTCCGTTCTGGGAGCGGGCGGCGCTCAGATGCCTTTCGCCACGACCGCCAGCCAGATGGGCGGCAACCTGCGCGTTGGTCTGGAAGACAGTCTCATGATTGCCCGCGGCCAGCTTGCCAAATCCAATGCGGAACAGGTCACCAAGATACGGCGCATTGTCGAGGACCTCGGCTGCGAAGTGGCAACCCCGGACGAAGCACGTGAGATGCTGGACCTGAAGGGCGGAGACCGCGTCGCGTTCTAGGTGTGGATTCTAAAAGAGGTTGTTCATTCCATCGATCCTGAAACTGATTGTATTTGGTCACCAACCAGTCTCAGATCTTCAATACGGGTGAACAGCCTTTTTTGGATTCCAACACTTTGGGTCGTTACGCGGCGAGCGCCTGGCGGGCACGCGACAGCCGGCTCTTCACGGTGCCGATGGCAACGCCCATCTGGCTGGCAATCTGGTCATGGGACAGGCCCGAAAAAACACAGAGTTCGAGGACGTCCCGCTCTTCCGGACGAAGGTTTTCCAGGCTCTTGGCAACATCGCCGAGCTCGACGTGCTTTTCCTGCGCGGGTGCAGCCGTCACCTGCTCATACCATTCCTCGATCGGGACATGGTGTCCCCTGCGTTCCACTTTTCGGAATTCATCCAGCTGCGCGTTGCGGGCGATTGCAAAGAGCCAGCTTCTGAGCTTGGTTCCTTCCGCATATTGAGCCCGGTTGCGCAGGGCCCGCTCCAGGGCGGTCTGCATCAGGTCGTCGGCTGCTTCGGACGAAGTTGAGATGGATCGGGCAAAACGCCACAAGTGCGGAATTTCAGATTGCAGGTCTGCTGAGAAGCGATCTTGTAAACGGGTCATCTAGCCCTCCCTGGCGGCTGTTGCGATGACCAGCATCTAATGTTGGAAACGAACTTGTTTTAGATCTTTCAAAGGAAGTTCATGACGAGTTGATAGTCCGTGCGCAAGATCGGCTCAAGACTTCGAACCACGCAAAAGTTACTTGTAGTGATCCGGAAAAATCCAAGATGTCTAACGTACGGATGAGTAAGCGAAACTTTCAGTGACGCATCACCTCAATGAAGCAGCGCCATGAAAAAACCTCGCGCCATGAACGGCTTCAATAACTAACACACAAGTTGATGAGTGATTTATATCACAAAATAAATAGTATAGATTATGATTTTAATCCAAAAGAAAACAAGAAATTTTTCTCTCTATTATAATGAGTGCGTTTTATTAAAAGATTTTGGGAACCTTTACATACCCCAGGCGTTCATATGCTGTAACCGAGGTGCAAACGCAGGCCAATCGCCACGCACCTCAAACAGACACAAGCATATGAAAAGGAACATACCAATGCGTACCAGCAAGAAAATCATTTCGTCCGTTATCGCAGCAGTCTTTGTTTCCGGTGCATTCGTCGGCACGGCAAGCGCAATCGACTTCGGTGGTCTCTATGGCGACTCCAACGGTTCCGAGCCGGTGTTTTTCACCAGCAACCAGCAGAACATCAACAACAGCCAGCTGAGCCGTTCCACGAACCGCGCCAAGCAGCCTGACGCCCGCATTTTTGCCGACTTCGCCGACCAGGCCTACGGTGATCTGAATGGCAACCAGCCGGTTTCCGTCCGTCGCCTGCAAGCCGACAACGCACGGGCTCTGCGCTGATCCCGAAAAGGATGCGAACGGACTGACTGTCCGCATCCGCTGATATCAGCCGAACACCAAATGACAGCCCCGGAACCGGGAGCCTGTCGACAAGAAAGGGCCACGCATCGCGCGTGGCCTTTCTGTTTGGAAAGGAGCAACTTGGCTCGGCTGGCTCAGGAAAAACGTCTGCGTCAGCCACGTTGCAAAACGGTCATCTGCAATCGATTGACGGGTAAAGTGCGATCCGGCCTAATGGAAGCGCCAACACGAAGATCGTGACACACCGGGGACCTGAGCATCATGGACGCGCTGCCATTCGACTATTCCGATTACGAACCCAAGGGTGACAAGAAGAATTCGGAATTCTTCGAGGAATATTTGCCGAAAATATATGACCGCCGGGCGAAGACCGGCGTGAACGATCTCGTCGGTGCGATGAAGGCGGTCGTTATTCAGGTCGAGACCGGCGACGGCGTTCCGACAATGGCCGAACTGCACCGGATGACGCCGAACCGGTACCACTCCAGCTACATTTCCGGAACGCACAAGTTTCATGTGCTGCACAACAGGCCGGAATTTCCGGCGGTCATTCTGATGGAGCCGCTTTCAGACAGTTACGAAGACTACATCAGGCGCCTCAACGTGCTCTACCCGTTGTCGCGCCAGAAGCCCAATACCCGCTATGTCGGTGAGGTATTTCATTGCTCCGATACCGCAGAACTCCAGAAAACCCTGGAAGCGCAGAGCATCCGCTTTGATTACCCCGGCGATACCGAAAACGATGTCTACACGTCGAAGGGCATGGTGTTCTCCACACCCTCGGATTTCACCGGCAACCGGATCGGCTATTCCAACCATGATTTCAACGATCCGGAGAGCCTCGCGCTGGGCGAACGGGTCGAGTTGACCGAGGCCGAAAAGACATCGCTGCAGGACGGCATCGCCTTTGCCGAAAAACACGGTCTCAACGAACTGATGCTTGGCTATGACCACATGGCCACGCGCATCCTGGCAGGTGAGCGCGAAGACGCGATCCTCGAATTCCAGACAATGGTTCCCTATTATTTCTGGGGTGCCTACAACATCTCCGACATGAACTCCTCCACCAACGTGAACCGGTGTCCGATTGTCGGTGATGACAAGCAGTCACCGGCCAAGGTGTTCACGGCGAACAACACGCCGTCCTTCGTCAATTCATTCGAGAACCTGCCCATGCCGACGGAAGACTTCGTGCGCAATTACGGGCGAAGAATGCATCACATGGCGGTTGAAATCCTGGACGGCGACCATCCTTCGAACCAGAAGAATGTCGACTATGTTGTCGGCCTGCTCGGGCAGCAGGGCATCCCGTTCCTCGCGCATGTCGTCGGCGAGTGCAAGGATTCACCGGATCTGAAACAAATTTTCTCCAAACACTCGAAACACACCCTGCTTATCACCGAGTATATCGAACGCTGCAAGGCCTTCGACGGCTTCTTCACCAAATCCAACGTCGCCGCCCTGACCGAAGCTGCCGGCAAGGATGAACGGTATAAGCACGGCCACGTGTTCGACTAGGTGATGGACCGATAAATAAGACCGTAATGGTTTGAGGCGGCTTGCTTCTCATCAAGGCGCGGAAGCGCAGGAAATGTCCCTCATTTTCAAGCCTTTCGCAACGCTGAGGAGGAGCAAGCCGGTCAAATCCGAAGGACATGGAAATGGCTTCACCCCGTGGCGTCAGCGTGCTTGACCGGGCAAAAAGCCCGTTCCGCACACCCTTCCCAACGGGATTTCGCCATTTCGCATGCCATTTCAGTCTCATTTATGGGTCCATCACCTAGGGTATGGACCCGGAGTTCGGGCACCAAAACTGCCTGTCAGTTCAGGTCTTTCAACAGCCTGCCGTGTTTGCGGGTCTGCTGAATGACCTCGCCGAATGTCTTGTACCCGCGTGACGACAGGATCGGCAGCATCTTGCACAGCGCCTCGGCCGTCGCCTGCGCGTCTCCGAGCGCGGTGTGCCGGTGCTCGGGCGCAATCGTGATATCGAGCCGCTTGCAAAGGGCATCCAGAGAATGCTCTTCCGTCTCGCCGAAGAGAACAGCGGACAAGAGCACGGTATCAAGCATCGGGTGATCCCAGGAAAGGCCGCAAACCCTGGCGTGCCGGTTCAGGAAGGCCATGTCGAAAGGCGCATTGTGCGCAACCATGACACAGTCGCGGGCGAAGCCGTGGAACCGCGTCACCGCAGCGCCCGCATCCGGGGCACCGGCGACCATTTCGTCCGTGATCCTGTGTACCTTCGTTGAAGCCGGGGGTATGTCGCGGCCGGGATTGACCAGTTGATCCACGGTTTCGCCGGGTACAATCCTGCCCCTTACGACACGAACCGCACCGATCTGGACAATTTCATCCTTGTTCGGCATCAGGCCTGTGGTTTCCGTGTCGAAAACGACAAATTGCAGATCCTGCAACGGCCTGTTTTCCAGCGCGCGTTCGCTTTCCTGTTCATCGAGATCGAAATCATAGATCAGAGGGCGCTCTGCCTCCGGTGCGATCTGTGCTTTTGTTCCATCAACCAGGATCATATAGCCCGGGACCTTCTTGAGTTTCTTGAGGCGAAGCTCAAAACTCAATTGTCCCTTGCTGCCGCTGATTTTGGCAATAACCTCGGAGCGCCCTTCGGTAAGTTTCGCCTGGGCCGCGCGCAACTCCTCTTCATTGAAATAGTCGAAAACAGACGCGCTGAGGCGCGGAACATGGACCTGGCCCAGAACATCGGCGGCCTGCCCGTCATAGAGCATGATCCGGTGGTTTGGACTGACCAGGATGATGGCGACCGGAATTTCGGTCAACAGCATGGAAAGATGTGCTTTTTCCGCCATGAGCCGCGCGGTTTCGTTCGCCACCATGTCATCGGTTTCCGCAGATACCTCCGAGAGCTTTCCCGTCACTGCCTGAATGGCCGGTCCAAGGTCACCGAGAAAGCGGGATCCGTGCAGATCCACCAGTGCATCGACGCCAGCATGCGCGCGCGTCCGGATCGTGGCGGCCAGGTGATCGATGGGCTTGGCGACATTTTCATCGAAAAGCAGCCAGACCCTCGTGGTCACTGCAAGGATCGCGAAGGCCGAGAGCGAACCTGAGATCAGGAACGCGGAGACCGCGCCGCCCTCGTCCAGCCGGTTGAACGCAAAGTAATGAGACAGGACGACAAGTAGGGAACACAGAGCCGCGGAACCTGAAAAGAGCATGAAGGTCCGCATTCTCAGACTGAGCGACATCAGCATCATTCCGCTCCGCAGATTGTGGAAACGATCGGGTCATCGGCAGGAACGTGGATCCAGTCCGCACCGGAGACGGCACCACCCTCAACAAACGCAATGGCATCTGCCAATGCGGCTCGCCGGTTGCCGGCGCAGTCCGCAAGCACCGTGAGTTTGTTCACCGGCGACCATCTGCCGAAAAAGTAGGTCTCTCCGAGACGTTCACCCGGCCGGTCCGGATGCGTTTTTATGGTGCCGACATCAACGGCGACAAAACGCTCCACGAAAGGTTGGATATATGTCCAGGGCCTGTAGAACGCCCTGTTTTCGATTGTCTGTGCGATCACGATGCCCTCGGGCAAGGCCTCCTTGGTCCGGGAAAACCAGCCATATTCATTGGCAATCGTGGTGACAATCATCGCAGCGCCGGCAGCAACCGGAGCAAACCAGCGCGGCAGCCGTCCGCCCAGCAGGCGGTTGACCAGCATGACAACGCCTGCGGCCGCGATGCCGGCGACAAAGGCTGCAATCAGCTCGACAAACATGTCTTTCCTCCCGGACAGGGTCCTGTTTCCGCCCCGTCCATTCCACTTCCGCAGTGATTTAGCCCAGCATTCCGCGACCATGTCCTATCGAGGACTGCATTGTTTTGACCACGACAAATGCATCCCGCAAATGACTTCGCTCAAAATCCGACAGTGCCGAGGGCTGCAGAAAGTTGTCCGGCTTCTGTCCGAGCTTGATGAGACCCGCCTGGTGCAACAGCCGGGTTTCGGCGATCAGGTCATAAGCGTCCAGCAAATCACTGCCACCGGATTGGCTGAGCCGCCCGTTCGCACGTGCTTCCACCAGGCGTGCCTTGGTGTTGACAGCGGTAATCTGCCCCTGCAGCGCATAGATCCGCGCAAGGTCGACAATCGGCACGACGCCGTTCAGCTTGGTATCAAGCGTATTCTTGTTTTCGCCGGAGCGGATCGTCGCCAGTCCCCTGAGCAGGTTGAGGGGTGGATGGTGCTTGAGCGAGTTGCTGACCATATGCGCAACGAAGATGGAATTCGATGCAGCAGCCTTCAGCGTTTCTTCCTGGAGATTTTCGAAAAGCTTCTTGTCACCGCCAATCGGCCGCAGATCGAACATGACCGAACTCAACATCTGTGCTTCCGGATCCGGCTTCTGGATCCAGCCTTCGAAATAGCTTCTCCACACATGCACGGGCTGACACCAGCGCGGGTTGGTCGCCATCATGTCGCCCGGGCAATAGACATAACCGCTCGTGTTCAGACCATCACACACGAAGCGGGCAAGGTCGGCGAAATAGCCTTCCCTGTCACCGTCAGTCACTGCGTCGTCGAGGAACAGGCAGTTGTCCTGATCACTGACGCCCGTTTGCTCCTGCCGCCCCTGGGAGCCGCAGGCAAGCCACAGATACGGCACGGGCGGCGGCCCGAGCGCTTCCTCCGCCAAAACCAGAAGGCGGCGCGTAACGGTATCGGCGATATCGGTAATCAGCCGCGTGACCACTTCGTGCGGGCTGCCTGCAGCCACGAGCTGCAGCAGAAGTCGCGGAATGTTGGCCGTGACCGCAGCCATCTTCTCGGCCGTCGCTGCGCGGGTGATCTGGCCGACCATGTCCGCCGAGCTGATTGCCTGGAAACGGGTCAGGTCGGTCTGCGTCACCATACCGACCAGGCGGCCGCCTTCGACAATCGGAATATGTCCGATCCGCTTTTCCATCATCAGGTGCAGGATATCGGTCCCGATCGCAGATGGAGCCAGCGCCAGCGGGTTTGGTGTCATGATCTCGGTTATGCCGGTCGAACCCGGCAACCCTTCCGCAAGGACCTTTCCTGAAAGGTCCCGCGTGGTCACGATACCGAGCAGTGTTTCTTCCTGGTCCGCTACGCAAAGCGAGGAAATATGCCGGTCGCGCATCATGCGTGCGGCGTCCTGAACCGATGCATCGGGCGAACATGTGATCGGGTTCCGCGCCATCAGCGTTTCGGCAAGCGTGGTCGCGAGATCTCTGCTGCGGATGCTTGCCTTGCGCGCCCTGTCGAAAAAGCGCGCCACGATTTTCTGTTCATCCAGGAGTTTGCGGAAATCGGCGGGTGGCAGAACCAGGAGCACGGACGACTCGTCTGCCTGTGCCGACGTCGCAGCCGTCCCGTCTTTCAAGAGGCCGCGTTCGCCAAACGTGTTCCTGTGAACCAGATGGCTGACGACGACGCTGTTTTCGTCCCGGATCTTGACCCCGCCCTCGTAGATGACGAAGAGGCCTGGCAACGGGTCGCCGAGTTTGTAGATAGGCGCATCCTGTTCAACGCGATGCACCTGGAAACGCTCGGCCAGCTTTTGCTGCACATCATGCGAAAGCGCATCGTAAGGATGAAGCGATTTCAGGAACCCCAAAATCTGGCTGACGCTTAAGGACATTCAAACCGCCTCGCACTGAAAGATTGTCCTGCCCGGCAAAGACCGGGCAGGACCGGATCATACGGGGCTGGACGGCTGGAAACCAGCCGCCAGCCGGGGTGATCAGTGGTCCTGCGCGACGCCCGCACCACGCGGAATGCGCACGCTTTCGACCAGTTCCTTGATCGCCTGCGGTGTCTCCTTGGTCATGCCGGAAACGACATAGGCGACCAGGAAGTTCACAGCCGCGCCGATTGCTCCGAAGGAGGTCGACTTGATCGGTCCGAGCAACGGATCGGCATCCGTGAAGGTGTTGGTGCCCGGGATGAAGAACCAGCCCTTGTGCAGGAAGATATAGACAAGGGTCACGATCAGGCCGGCCAGCATGCCGGCAACGGCGCCGGTGTTGTTGATGCGGGTCGAGAAGATCCCCATCATCAGCGCCGGGAAGATCGATGCCGCCGCCAGTCCGAAGGCCAGCGCCACCGTTTGCGCGGCGAAGCCCGGCGGGTTCAGTCCCAGATAGGTTGCCACCACGATGGCGACCGCCATCGCGACCCTCGCTGACAAGAGTTCCCCCTTTTCGGAAATCCGGGGATTGAAGGCCCCCTTGATCAGGTCATGACTGACCGCTGACGAGATTGCCAGCAACAGCCCGGCAGCCGTTGAAAGCGCGGCGGCAAGCCCCCCTGCTGCCACAAGCCCGATCACCCAGCTTGGAAGGTTGGCAATCTCCGGGTTTGCAAGAACAAGAATGTCACGGTTGAACTTTGTCAGCTCGTTTCCAACCCAGCCCTTTTCAGCGGCAAGGGTCTGCATTTCGGCATTCTGGTCGTTGTAGTACTGGATCTTGCCGTCGCCGTTCTTGTCTTCCCAGTCGAGAAGACCCGTCTTCTGCCAGGTGTCCATCCAGTCATACTTCGGATCTTCGGCGATCGTCTCGACCGCGACCGCGCCGCCGTTGATCCCGCCATTCGGCCACATCATTTCCGTGATGTTGAGGCGCGCCATGGCACCGACGGCCGGAGCGGTCAGGTAAAGCAGCGCAATGAACACAAGCGTCCAACCGGCGGACCAGCGCGCGTCGGAGACCTTCGGCACCGTGAAGAACCGCATGATCACGTGCGGCAGGCCAGCGGTGCCGATCATCAGCGACAGCGTGAACAGAACCATGTTCAGCGTGTTGGAGTGGTGAGCGGTGTAGGAGTTGAACCCGAGTTCCGTCACCACCTGATCCAGCTTCTCCAGCAGAGGAACACCACTGGCGACATCATTTCCAAACAGGCCAAGGCCCGGGATAGGATTGCCGGTCAGTTGGAGCGAGATGAAGATCGCCGGAATGGTATAAGCCGTGATCAGGACCACGTACTGTGCCACCTGGGTATAGGTCACGCCCTTCATGCCGCCAAAGACGGCATAGGCAAACACGACACAGGCCCCGATCAGCAGACCGGTGGTGTTATCGACTTCCAGAAAACGCCCGAAGGCAACGCCAACGCCGGTCATCTGACCGATAACGTAGGTCGTCGAGGCAACGATCAGGCAGACAACGGCCACGATCCGGGCGGTCTGGCTGTAAAACCGGTCGCCGATGAATTCGGAGACAGTGAACTTGCCGAACTTGCGCAGATAAGGCGCGAGCAAGAGCGCAAGGAGCACGTAGCCGCCGGTCCAGCCCATCAGGAAGGAGCTGTTGTCATAACCGGTAAACGCGATCAGGCCCGCCATCGAAATGAACGACGCCGCAGACATCCAGTCCGCCGCCGTTGCCATGCCGTTGGTGACCGGATGCACACCGCGGCCGGCTGCATAGAATTCGGAGGTCGAGCCCGCCCGGGCCCAGATAGCGATGCCGATGTAGAGCGCAAAGGAGCCGCCCACAAACAGCAGATTGATAGTAAACTGATCCATCTGTCAGGCCCCTATTGTTCGTCGACACCGTGGTCGCGATCGACCTTGTTCATCCAGAACGCGTAAAAGAAGATGATCGCGAGAAAGACAAGGATCGAACCTTGTTGCGCGAACCAGAAGCCGAGATCCGTCCCGCCAACGGAAATCCCGCTCAAGAGCGGGCGCAGCAGAATGCCGAACCCGAAAGAGACCAGCGCCCATATCACGAGGCTGATCGATATGATCCGCATGTTCGCAGACCAGTATCCATTGTTGGATGAGTTTTCGGACATGGTGTCTCCTCCACTTCGTCCTGCCGCAGGCAGCGGCCGACGGCTATGTGCGGCGCCCTGCATTTGCTGCAATTGCTTTCGTCTTCGACCAGAATCTCCCGCATCGCACAAAGCGAACGCGAAACCAGAAGGTGAGGCATTGAAATTCATGATCCGTTTGGAGTGGAGACTGAACAGCGGTTACACGAACTGTACCTGCGCCTGCCCCCAGCAAGACAAACTTGGAATTTTACTCGAAAATTGCTTCGATATTTTCGTGAAATCCGCCTCACATGGACCCACAATCGAAAACAACTTGATAGAGCAAAACTGAAGTGATCAGAATTGAGTTCGGGACACTAGCAGCGCAAATCTCGTTTACAACACTACTTACGAATTACGCTACTTAGGTATAATCATACGTATGAACACTATCATTCCGACGAATTAATACTTAGGTATGATTGCTCTCAGCCCGCAGAAATCCGTCATTTTGAGCGGGTGCGGAAGGCTACGCGCCTTGCACACGACCAAAGGACACTCCGAAAACAGGGTTTTCGTAACGAACATCAATTCGCGTATTCAACCAATTGATAATGCACTGCAGCATATCAGTGTCATCACTTCGCGGTGGCGGTACATGCAGGGGGATTTCATCATCAAGACCGCAAGCCGATTTACATGGAAAGGAAACGCTGTAACCGGCGCGCGGTGTACTGCCCAGGCAATGGTCATAATCAGCGATGTGATCGCACACACGTTTTTGATCGCCGCCACCATCGACGGGGACACCAAACCTGATAACTCAAGTGGGATCTTGGCCCACGCCAATTTTCCTTTAGCCGCCTTGAAGCCGAATTCGACCTGAGCTTATTGCATGCGTTCATCACTCACGACGTTCCTGGTACTGATCGGCAGCTTCGTTCTTGTCGCGAATGTCTATCCGCTTCTGTTCAGCAAGCAGTTGCCCCCGGGCCGGTTCACCATGCTGGACACCCCAAAAGACCTGCCCGTAACGGAGTTCTCGAGTGCATCGGGAGAAGCGCTGAACCTGGGCGATTTCAAGGGGGCTTACCTGATCGTGAATGTCTGGGCCACATGGTGTGAGCCGTGCCGCGAAGAAATGCCTGCCCTCGATCAGCTTGCACGCAATCTGGATGACCGGAACATTCGCGTGATGCCGATCTCCATCGATACGACCGGTTCCGGAAACATCGAAAGCTTCTACCGGCTCCACAAACTGACAGACCTGCGCGTTTACCTGGACCCGTCCCAGAATACGATGCGCACCCTCAATGTCTTCGGCATACCGACAACGGTTCTGATCGACCCCGAAGGACGCGAAATAGGCCGCATGGTTGGACCAGCTCAATGGGACAGTCAGGAAACACTGGACCAGTTGTCCAATATTGTCGGGCCTTGAGAAACCGGATCAAGCCATTCTTTGGAACGATCCCCGCGAAGAACGCTCGTTGCGAAGGCCCTTGGGCGCGTTGAGGGAATGCCATTCAAGGCATATTGCGTGACTGTTTCGCGCCATGAGTGCGTGCCGGTTGTGCGTAGTTAAGGTGTTTGCCCCAGCGGCACTTTTGGATTGACTGTCAGCGAAAAACTGCTAAATATTTTGTTAATACTAATAAAAATTGCGCTTAGATATTGCAATGAGAGGAGACCCCCCATGCTACGCAGCGTTTTGCTGGGTGCTTTTGCCCTGATTTTCAGTGTGCCGGTTGCATCGGCTTTGACCGTTGTCGAGAGATATAGCGTGATGAGCTACAACATGAACCAGCACAGTCTTTTCATGAACAACAACAAGTACCATTTCTTAAGCGGCGCAGTCTTCGAACGTTATGATGACGGCACCGGTAAGTTAACCGGAACCGCAACCAAGAATGCCAATCCAGGCGCAGAAGGTTTTAAGGTGAGTTTGGATTTTGGAAACCTGAACAACACATACACCGACTTCAGAACGTGGTCAGAGCAACAGGCATTGGGATCCGGCGCAAAAACAGGTGGTGGGAACAACGTGCAGGATTGGACCTATATGGATCTGCTCCCCAGCTCAACACTTATGGGCCTAAACGGCATTTCAGCGACCTACAACCTGATCATGAAACCGCTTGCGTACGGCTCGGCCACTTTCCAATACGGAATCGGCGCAAATGACAAACAGGCTAATGTGCTCGGTCTCTCGGGGTGGTTTTATACGGCCGGGACCAATGCGAATGGTACTGGTTATCCTTGCAAAAAGAACGCTAACAATAACGGCGGATCGACTTGCGACTTCAATCTCAAGCTGACACCAATCCCCGTACCGGTCCCCGCCGGCATTGCACTTCTCCCGGTCGGTCTTGCCGTTCTCGCCGGAATGCGGATGCGCAGACGCAAGGCTGCCTGACAAAGGCACTGAAGCTGTAACATCACTTTGAAAAACAAAACCGGGTTAGTTTCTGACCCGGTTTTTTGTTGCATTCGGACATAGGTATTGGTCAGAGCGGTTTTGTTCCGTCCGATCCGTCCGCATCCGTCTCGGCACTCTCAAGAGGGGAAGTATCCGGCTGCGCTGCCGCCCGAAGCTTCCCGGACCATTATCGTTTCACACAGGCTGGCGATCGCCTCGGCCGCCTCGCCCGCACCGTTTTCGGCCAGAGTTTGACCGATACCTGCATGAGCCGCACGCATTGCCTCACGGGTTCCCGGCTCAAGCATCCGATCGAGTGCATCCTTGAGCGTGAAATCTGCCCTGTGCCGGACGAGACGCCCGAAACCTTTCGCTTCGGCAAAACGTCCCCTGAGAATTTGCCGATCCTGCTGCGCGTGTTCGTTGGGCACCCAAACTGTTGGAAGCCCTTCCGCCATATGTTCCGTGAACGTGTTGTAGCCCGCCGCGGCAACGGCAAAATCGAACGCCCCAAGGTACTTGCCGAACGGATATTCGGTAAGTCGGTTCACGCCTGCCGGAAGATCGCTTTTTTCACCGGCAATGCGCCATTCCGCGACAGCCGTTCCGACCCCGGTTCGCCCGTGGAGGTGCGCCAGCGTCCGGGCCGTGATGCGTCCGGTGTCCGTGTTGTTGCCCGACCCGAGTGCGACAAGCACATTGACATGCCCCGGGTCCAGGCCGAGTTGTGCGCACGCGGCCTGCCTGTCCAACAACTGGTTCCCGTCCAATAGCCGCACAGGCGGCACCAAAAGCACTTGATGCCGGTAGTCCGTGGTCGGTCCGTCATCGCGCGCCCATGCGAGTTCCAAAGGCTCAACGACGAGGTCGAAAGATGCCCCGCGTTCCAATGCGTCGAGATCGCGGTTCGGGCCCCAAAAAGCCCGCCGGATCCAGACCCTAGCCACCTCGGGGCAAGTGTCCATTGCTCTCATGAGCCCCAGAAACGGAACGTTGCCATCGAAAACCAGGGCACTGGGGCCGTAGAAGTCCAGAGCCGCTGTCAAGGCATCCGAAAGCGCAACGTCCCAATGCTCCTTGCGTTCTCCGTAAGCCGAGTGATATGGCAGATGTTCACCTGCATACCCATAGCCGTGCACGATATCGACGGCCTTGGAGTGGCTCAGAAAAACGGGCGTAAGGCGGGAAGGCAAGCGCCGGGCAATCGCAAGCTGGCGCGTCAGGTGCCCAAGACCAATCCCGTTTGTCGAATAAAAGAGCACCCTCCCCCCTGTAGCCGTGTGCACTGCCGGTGCATGAGGATTGTCTCGCGGTTTGCCGATAAGGTCCCGCACCCTCGAAACGGCGGCTTCGGCCGAAAACAGTTTTTCAACGAGTTCTGTTCCGCTGGCCCGCAGATCGCTGGCGAGCCCGGGCTTCTCGTGAAACTCAAGCGCACGCTGGGCGACCTCCGAAGGACGCCCGTAGATCGCCGTTCCGGCAAAAACGGATCTGTAGTCAGGCTCAAGAAAAGGGACAACCCCGTTTCGAAGCGCGCAAAGGACTTCGACTGGACAAGGGTCGTCGGCGGCATGATCGGCATTCGCAAGAATGTCGATCTTGCCAAGGAAATCCGGGAAGGTGATCTGATCATCCGGCCAGATTTCGATTGGCGATCCTTGCGGCCAGGATGGACGCTCCGCATCGGGCGCGGCCAACAGCCGCCAGAGGACATTGGCGGACTGGAAAGCACGTGCCCCTGCACCCGCGGACACGATCCACGGCACCTGCCGTGTCCGTACATGGCGGCCCAGGCCGACCGTCGGCCGTGCGCGTTCGATCCGATCGCGGCGTGAACCGCCTCCGGAAGGAGCCGTCGGCAGCCACTCGACACGGGTTGTCGGCCAGTGCGGGACGCAATAGGACAGAGCATCCCTGGCGATCCGGGTCGACGGTGCCCAGAGAACCTGTCCCCCGAGAACCTCACTGACATTCTCCGCCACCCGCTCAAGCTGCGCGGGACTCATCGACGCAAAATCCGCAGGCCGTTCAAGCGTGACGATACGATGATCAGCCTTGATGGAGCACACCTTGGAGAGCGGGAGCGCAAACAGGCGCGCGTCAAACCCGAGCGCAAGCGCGCATTCAGCGCGGACGCCTCGTCCCAGCCTCTTTACACTGCCGTTGGTGAAAAGCCGGCGATAAGTGGCGTCAATCGAATACGGGTCCGCTTTTATTGCGGCGGGCGCGAGCGGAAGCACGCCGACCCGGTACCCGGCATCAGCCAGTCCCTCGAGCATGGCTGCGTGACAGGGCGCTGCGACATCGCCGCTGCGAATATCGGCAAGCACGAAAACATCAAGCCGCAAGACGGATGACCGTGTCACCTACGACAGTCCGGTCAGGCTGCGCGGCATGTCAATCCCGAGCGGAAGGTAGCCTGGCTGCGAGGCCCGAACTTGATCCCGGTCAGGCTGGTGTTCGCGCCCCGGCCCCGTGTCTTAATGGTTACGATGTAGATGCCGTCACGCCCCGAATTGCTCAAGATACCGTCTGATCGGGGCGTGAGTTGAAGATAGGCATCGAGTGTAATGGTTTGCGTCTGACCATCTGCCGTGCGCCGACTCGCAGGAATGCGGGCGAAGCTGTTAGAGCCGCGCTTGCATTCCACGGCTGCATTGACACGCCCGCTATAGCGCAGAATGCGCGTCCCGTCTGATGTCCGTGTCACCTGCCGGAACCCCAGTTGACTGAGACGGGCAACCTCTTCATCGATGGACACGTCGGGACGGCTGACTGAGGAACTGACACACCCAGCCAGGAACACAGTTAGGACGAATAGAGCTGCAATGGTCTTGATCATTGGTTCCCGCCTGTCTTTCATTCCATTTGTGTCAGTCTCGACAAAACATCGAGGGTGATGTCATCTCCGGGCGGTGTCAGCCCGCGCTCCGCGAAAGCTTCATTGACGGCACGGCGCGTTGCCGGCCCAAATTGCCCGTCCGCCGGACCGGACAGTACTCCGAGCTCCGACAGGATTGTCTGGGCTGCCGCGACAAACTCTTCCCGACCGTAGGAAGATGTGTTCTTGGCAACGGTGTCGGCCAGATTTGCATTGTCGCTTAATCCGAGCGCCGTGGCGTACCAGATCAGCGCAGCGCGCCTGTCCTTGGGAACCCCGCGCCCGGCTTCCGACAGGCGCGCCAGATCGAGCGCCGCCCAGGGGACACCCCCCTCAGCCGCGATCCGGAACCAGCGCGCCGCCTCCGTCAAATCCGGTTCGGCACCGTCTGCGGAAGCCCAGGCACGCCCCGCATCGCGCGCGGCCCAGGGATTCTTTTCAGCCTCCGCAGCAAAAAGTTCACGCGCCCGGTCCACGTCCTTTTCAACACCCCGTCCTTCGAAAAGCAGCCGGGCCAGGCCACGCTCTGCTCCGAACACCCCGTCCTGCATCGCGCGTTCGAAGAGCGCGGCTGCACGCGTCGGATCGTCAAACAGCGGATGCCCGGAGGCATAGACACGGCCCAGCCTGAAATAGGCTTCCGCGTCGTTTTCCCGTGCAGCCCGCGTAAACAGCCGCACGGCGGCTTCCACGTCCTTGTCCAGACCCTGACCATTCTCGTACATGATCCCGAGCCGCGTAAGAGCATTCGGCACACCGCGGCCCGCAGCGGTTTCAAACCAGAAACGGGCCTGTTCGAAATCCTTCGGGATGCCGTCGCCGACCTGATACATCCGCGCAAGACGTGTTTGCGCTGTCAACTCGCCGCTCTTCGCGGCAGCGGTGTACCAGGTAACCGCCTCGTCCGGGTCCTTTTCGACGCCAAAACCCTTCTGGTAGAACTCGGCAATATTGGTCATCGCCCAGTCGTTTCCAAGATCGGCCCCTTCCCGGTAGAATTCCAGGGCCTGGTCATAGTCCTGCGGAACACCGACGCCCGCACGATAGATCCAGGCAAGAGCGGTATAGGCGGCTGTTTCGCCCCGGTCGGCCGCCTCCTCGAAAAGCGCCTTGGCACGCGGATAGTCGCGCGGGACGGCCTGGGCATCCAGGTACATCTGACCCAGGTAAACCATGGCGGATGCATAGTCGGCATCAACCGCTTTTTGCTGCCATTCGATCGCCTTTTCATAGTCTCCCGCCGAACGATAGGCGCGGGCAAGCTGTGCCCAGAACCGTTCCACGTCCGGGTAATTCGCAACGGCAATTTCGCAGACTTCAATGGCGGCATCAAAATTGCGGTCAATAATGAACTGGCGCGTGCCGGCAGTGACCCGCTGGCTGTCATAGGGATTGCCGGCGAGGATATCGCAGGCGTCGACATAGACGTCGAGCTGTGCCTCGAGCGGGGCAGTATTCCCTTCTTCCTCCAGGGCAAGGCTGCGGAAGGAATCGCGGCCGCCGTTGGAACCGACCTGCGGCGTATAGGACAGCTGATTGTCATTCGAAAGCCAGTGGACCGTGCCGCCGTGAAGTGCCTTGCCGGAACCTTCTGTCACGACGCCAAGACGCGATGCGCTTTCGACATAGACCCAGCCATTATCAGCGGAACTGGTCTCCAGCTGCTTTTCGCCCACCCCGATCGGAACGTTCAGACGTGCGCTGTCGAGCGCTGCAATGATGTCGTTGCGGCCATTGTCACCCGCGGGCGCGGTTCTGGCAGGTGCGACGTCCGGCAGCGCCGTGTCGGAAACCAGAATACTGTCGGGGTCACCTCCAAGTTGCCTGAGCTGCTCCTTGGCGTCCTCGACGAAGGCGCCCCGCGGCATGGTGCGGATATAGGAGGCAAACGCTTCCGACCGCTCGCTGTCGCGAATGGATCGCCAAAAGGTCCGGTCGATGATACGGCGCGGTGGCAGACCGCCCAGCGTATCGGACGCAATGGACATGCCCGTCGTTGCGGCGCGCAGATCGTCCACAAGCGGAATGAAATAAAACCGGCTCTCCAAAGTGCTCGTCGTCCAGGTGATCTGTTCCCCGGCCGTATTCTCGCGCACACTGCCGCGGATCCTGCGGAAAAGATCGATGATTTCGAGCCCGGGCTCGCTGATATTGTCGGCAATCGCCTGCGTATAGGGGCTATGCCGGCCTTCACCGTCATAGGCGACGGAGCCCGGCGCCGTCGCGAAACTGATAACGGTTTCCGTACCACCCGCCGTCATTTCAGCCAGCCCTCCCCGGCTGGATTGGGACAGCTGCTCCAGGCCTCTGGAGACTTCTTCGCGCGACGCGCCCAGGCTGATGGCGCGCGAGGCGATCGTCTCCGATTCCGCATCTGTTATCTCACCGAAGGGATTGTTGCGGCACGCATCCAGAAGCACGATGTTCAGTTTGGCTCCTGAGTTGGACATGATGTCCACGAAAAGCTGCGCATCGATCGACTGTTCGATCAGTTCTTCAACGGACCTGGGTGCGACGGAAACAGGCAGAAGGTAGTTGCGGCCGCCGATCTGAACACCATGTCCGGCATAGTAGAACAACGCCTCGCTGCCTTCCCGGAGGCGGCTGCGGAATGTTGCGAGATCGGCGAGCATCTTCTCCCGGTCGCCATCCAGCGTTTCGATCACCTCGAACCCGGCTTCCCAGAGCTTTTCCGCCACCAGTTCGGCATCATTGACAGGGTTGGGCAGAGGCGCAACCGAGCGATAGGCCGAATTTCCGATCACCAGGGCGACACGGGACGTGGAACCTGCAAGTGCATCAGTTGTCTGCGCTTTCGCAGGCGCAAGCAGAACCACCGCAGCGATCGCAATGGCTCCGGTCAATTTGAAAGATACCCGAAATGCCCACCACATGGTTTTTCTCAATAGAGGCCGGGAGTCGGAGCCTGACGCGGTCCGGTGGAAGCCGATGTGTTCTGGTTGAATATCGCGATCATTTCGTCGCGTGACAATCCGGGATTTTCGCTCATCAGCCGAAATTGGACGAGTGCCAGAAACGCCGCATTGGCCTGTGGCCCGTCGGGATTCGCTCGCAGATATGCCCTCGCGGAAGCGGGTGAATCGAATTGCCGGACGTTCTGCGCCGCAGCGTTGCACAGCGGAATGCCGAGAACACTCAGCAAGGCCAGGACTTTTCCGAGAACCCTACGTGGCATGCTGCCTTCACCTGAGATTTTGACATTAATAGAAATATGCAAAAGATTAGAAGCGACGACGGATAACGTGTCAAGTCAAACACCGATGAGTTTGATATCGGCTGATGGCCCCTGGCCGGCCAACCACGGACGCTCGGAATTGCCGCCATCATGACCGCCCAGTACCTAACTTCTCAGCACATAACGTTTTTCCCGGACTACAGGGCAACCAACCCGTATCAGACGCTGCTCTACGAAGCCCTGGAACCGGCTTTCCGCGCCGAACCGGGTTCGATCACCGACGCGTTGGAGCGGCAGGCCTTGGCATCAGACGGACCGAATCTGTTCCATCTGCATTGGGAACACGCCGTGCTCGTGGGAGCTGGAACACCGACATCCGTGGAGGAGTTTCTGAATGACCTGGGCCGGTTCCGTGAAACCGGTGGCAAGGTGGTCTGGACGATCCACAATCTTGCACCGCATGACACGCAAAAAAACACCGCGAACGAAGATCTTCAGACAGGCTTGTGCGAGCTTGCCGACATACTCCATCTCCATTCGCTCCACGCTCTGACCGCCGCACGGGCTGAAATGGCACTGCCTGAAAAAAAGACCCGGATCATCGCCCATCATAACTACGAAGGCGCGTATCCGGTCTATGCACGCAATTCCGCACGCGACGATCTGAACCTTTCGGCGGCGCGTCGGATTGTCCTGTCTCCCGGGCGGATCGCGCCGTACAAGCAGCCCGAAGAACTGGCAGAAGCCTTCCTGGCGTTTGCGCATCCGGATGATCGTTTGATCTTTGCCGGCGAAGTGGCGAGAAACTATGATTTAAAGCTGCCTGACGACGCGCGTTTGCTTTTTCGGGAGGGCTTTGCAACCCAGGAAGATGTCGGCAGGCTTCACGCCGCTGCCGACTTCGTTGTGCTGCCCTACCGCGCCTCGCTGACATCCGGTTCCGCCATACTCGCCGCAACCCTTGCTCGCGCGGTTCTCGGACCGGACTCGCCGGGGCTTCGGGACGTGATCGATCCTCCGAAGTCCGGCCTGATATACGAAGATGGCGCGCTCGCGGAAGCTCTGAAAAGTGCACTGGACGAAGACCCCGGAACGTGGACAGACCGTGGCCGTCACGCCGCCGCATCCGCTGCATCCCGCGACCGGAAGATGCTCGCCGCCACTTGGCAGGATGTGCTCTCATCGCTTACAAAGTCACCTTTCGGCAGGCTTGGGGCGGAATGAAAAACTTCTCTTTTCAAATAAGCTGGGGCGGCAAGAAGGAACCACAGGAACTGGATGCCCGCGAGGCCGCATGGCCGTTCAACAGTGATAGTCCCGTCATCAAGGGCGTTGCACGCTCGGACAAGGCGTTGTCGGTCATGCTGGTCAATCTGTGCGGCCTCGATTGGGAAGAGATCGAGCCGCTTCTGTCGGCAGCCGGCAAGGGGGCAGAAGACCAGGGCATGGTACCGGTGATTGTTGTGGACCTGACCGATCTTGTACCGCTTCAAAATGCCGGAATGGCTTATGATTCATTGCCTAATGTCACCGCAGGTGCATTGATGCAGCCCGAACTTGATTGGCGCGCCTATTTCGTCAGGCGGAAGGACCTGCTGATCGAAAAATGGCAGCCCGAGGCGATTGTCCATCTCGGCGACGACCGGGACTGGTGACACTGTGCTCGACCTGTCGACCTGCGATGCCATTTTCCTGAGCTTTGACGAGCCGAATGCCGATGTGCATTACAAGCGAGTGCTCGAGCTTCTGCCGCATGCAAAACGGGTGCATGGCGTTGAGGGCTTCGATGCAGCGCACCGGCAGGCGGGCGAAGTTGCTTCGAGCGACCACGTCATCACGATCGACGCGGACAACCTTCTGGTTGACGACCGGTTCTTCACCGGGAGATTTGACGTGTCGCCAAGGGACCGGGGCGCAGTTTTTTCCTTCAGCGCCCGTAACGTGTTGAACGCTCTGGAATATGGCAACGGCGGCGTAAAAATCTGGCCCCGCGAAACTCTGACAACGCTTCGCTCTCACGAAAACGCTCAGCGCCGGGAAGCCGCCGTCGACTTCTGCTGGACAACTCCCTATTTCCAGATCAATCGCGTCCTCTCCGAAGTGCACATGACGGCAACTCCGTTCCAGGCATTCCGGGGTGGATTCCGCGAGGGCGTGAAATTCAATCTGGCCGGCGGCATTCTTGCCTACGAGGCATGGCCTGATCTTCCGAAAAGCGAAGCGCTCTTGCGGCACATAGGCGCTGCGAACCATGAGCGCCTGAGGGTCTGGTGCAGCGTCGGGCTGGATACACCCAACGGCGACTGGGCCATTCTCGGAGCGCGCCTGGGCTGTGTGATGACGGCACTTGAAGACTTTGACCACATTCACGTTGCCGACTACGCCTGGATCGAAACGTTCTGGCGGCAGGAGGTCTTTCCGAAATGGAACGACGCCGATACGCGGCGTGACACGGTCGCGGAACTCGGCGCGCGCCTGAACGCGGAACTGGCACTGGAAATTGCCGATCTCAACGCTGAAGCTTCCCGCTTCATCAAGTCGACATATCGCCTGCAACGCGCATTCGGCATGACAATGACCGTCTAGGTGATGGACCCATAAATGAGGCCGGAATGGTTTGAGGCGGCTTGCTTCTCGTCAAGGCGCGGAAGCGCAGGAAATGTCCCTCATTTTCAAGCCTTTCGCAACGCCGAGGAGAAGCAAGCCGGTCAAATCCGAAGGACATGGAAATGGCTTCACCCCGTGGCGTCAGCGTGCTTGACCGGGCAGGAAGCCCGCTCCGCACACCCTTCCTAACGGGATTTCGCCATTTCGCATGCCATTTCAGTCTCATTTATGGGTCCATCGCCTAGGCCTTTGTCCGAAAGCCTTAACTGTCGCTGTCGCCGTCCCTGACAACAAAAACCGAGCATCCCGCCCTGCGCACGACCCGTGAAGCCGTCGATCCAAGGAAATAATCCTGTGCCGACGGGTGGTGCGATCCGACCAGGATCAGATCAATACCCGAAGTCTCGGCATGAGCGGCAATCTGCACGCCCGGTTTGCCGGTGACGACCTTGCAATTGATGCGTTCGTCCCCGTCAACTGCGGTCTTGAGCCTTTCTTCCACTTTCTGTGTCAGATGGTTGTCGATCTTGAGATCGACAAACTCGGAGACAAAGCCGGGAATGTTCTCAAGTACGGTCAAAAGAGTGATCTGGCCTCCCTCGGCCAGAAGGTGCCGCGCAATTTCAAGCTTCCGTTCGACAAGCGTTTCATGATCGAGCGCGACCGGAATGAGGATGTGTTTGTACATGCGAGTATCGTGCCTCCGTTTTCCTCTTGTGGCCGGATCGCTCCGGCGCGCGCCGGCAGACGCGTTCCCGGTCAGGCCTCGCCGGCCGCCAGTTTGCGCAGCGCGTCAATATAGCGAACCGGCACATCGATCCCGTTGGTTTTTGCCTCACGGATCGCGTCAGACCGTCGGCTGCCGGGCAGGCGTGCACCTTCCTGCGTTTCGATGAGCGCCAGTAGCTGTTCCAGCCGTTCTGCGAACTGACCGTCCTGCGGTCTCATGGCGATCAGAAACTGACCGACACCCGGGGACGGACCATCGGCCTTGAAGAATGAAGTTGCTTGCGAACTGAACGATGCTCCGGTCATGACGGATGCGAGGATTTCAACCATGAGTGCCAGGGCCGTGCCCTTGGCCTCACCAATGGGAAGCATCGTCCCGCCGAGCGCTTTCTCCGGATCGGTCGTCGGCTTGCCGTTTGCATCCAGCGCCCAGCCTTCAGGGATCGGCTTGCCGGCCTTGTGTGCGCTCATGACCTTGCCGCGCGCAACCCTGGAAAGGGAAAGGTCCATGACGAGCGGATCACGTCCCTCACGCGGTGCGGCGAATGCGATCGGGTTGGTGCCGAACACCGCCTCCTTCGCGCCAAAGGGCGCCATTGCAGCCGGCGTGTTGGCGACCATGATGGCGACAAGACCCTCCCGCGCGAGCCTTTCGACCTGCACCGAAAGGGCGCCACAATGATGCGAACGCGTGACACCCATCGTGACGCAGCCACAGGTCGGGGCCAACTCGATGCCTTTTTGCATGATCTCGTCCAGTGCGGGATAAGCAAAACCGAAGCCCGCATCCGCCAGAAGACTGCCGGTTCCTGTCTGGTGGATCTCGACGACCGCATCCGCCCTGATCTTGCCGGTTCGAACCTGTGCGGCGTAATCCTCGACACGGGAAAAGCCGTGCCCCACCTGTCCTTCCGCTTCCGCGGCAACGAGCGCCTTTGCAACGCAAAGAGCAATGTCGCCGGAGACACCAACACCGGTGAAGGCTGATTGTATCAGGCTGGTTGCCTCATCAAGGCTTAGTCGCTTGCTCGGTTCCACGGGCATTCCTCTGTCTTGCAGGCGGCCATCTGTCAGGCCGCCTGCGGACTGCAATCAGGCGCTGCGGTAGAGCTTGGTCATGGAGAATTCCCTGTGACCCAGCGCTTCGGCGGCCGTGTTCCGGCCGTTTGCGGTGCGGCGGATCATGTCGATCAGCTCATCACCCGCTTCATCGATCGTCATATCACGACGGAGAATGCCGGATACATCCACATCGACATGTTCGCTCATGGTGCGGACGGTACGCGGATTGGCCGTGATCTTGATGACGGGAACGATCGGATTGCCGACGACGTTCCCCTGCCCTGTCGGGAAGGTGTGAATGACCGCACCGCCGGCCGCCATCAAGGTCACGCATTCCGCTGCTGCGGACGAGGAATCCATGAAATAGAGCCCCTTGCCGGACTTCGGTGCTTCCGCGGGTTCCAGAATATCGATGTACTGCGATGTCCGGCCGATCTTCTCCAGGTTGCCAAGCGCCTTTTCCTCGATCGTGGTCAGGCCGCCCTCGATGTTACCCTTGGTCGGCTGGCTGTCGGAAAGGTCATCGGTCTGATGCGCGAAAATCACGTCGTCCTGATAGGCCTTCCACATCTTGTACCAGCGCTCGCCGACTTCCTCGTTGATCGCACGTTTCTGGCAGATGTGTTCAGCACCGGTGATTTCGGAGGTTTCGCCGAAGAACCCGGTGATACCTTCCGGCAGCAGCTTGTCGTACATGTTGCCGACGGTCGGGCATGATCCGAGACCCGTGGTTGTGTCGCTCTCGCCGCATTTCGTGGAAACCCAGATATCCGAGATGGAGCATTCCTCGCGCTGCAGCTCGGTTGACCAGTGCACGAATTCCTTCGCTTTCCAGGACGCCGCCCGGATGGTTTCGAAGTCACCGTTCTGCTCGATCGAGAACTCGGCCACCGGTTTGCCGGTTTCCCTGATCCCGTCGGCAATCCGCTTGGTCCAGCCGGGTTCGATGCCGATCACGACGACGGCGGCCACATTCGGGTTCGCTCCGGTTCCGATCATGGTCCGGAAGTGCAGTTCCAGATCCTCGCCGAACTGCAGGCGGCCATAGGCGTGCGGGATCGCAAGCGTGCCCTTCACATTGTTGGCAACCGCTTCACAGGCAGCATTTGAAATATCGTCGACCGGAAGAATGACCACGTGGTTACGCACGCCGACCCTGCCATTTTCGCGCCGGAACGCCTTGACCGTGATGTTTGAGTATTTGGAAGACATGGACACGGCTCCTTACCAGCGCTTGGTTTTGCAATTATGCGTGTGGACGTGGCCGCCCTTCGGAATCTCGGCGATGATCTTGCCGATGTCCTCGCCGTACTTGATGGCGGTGTCGCCGTCGTTCAAATCCTTCAGGGCGATCTTGTGCCCGATCGGCACGTCTGCGCCCGCCGTCAGCCGGAACGTGGAATTGTCGTGGGTGACACAGCACAGCATGTCGGTACCGGCGGTCAGGCCCTCCACGACGACCACACCGACATTGTCGGCGTGTTCATGGACGAGAAGGTGGGGAATTTCAGACATGAATGTCTCCTTAAGCGTCTGGTGTCAGTAGAATCTTCGGAACTGCGACATGACCCGCGCGCAGATCGGTGAAGGCGCGCAGCCCCTCCGATAGCGGACGGCTTTCAACCCAGTCGAGTGCGCCGAGCCGGCCATCGAACATGGCTGCTGCGGTATCGCGGAAGTCTTGTGCGGTGTAGGTGTACGTGCCGATAAACTGAATTTCCTGAAGGGTGATCCGCCTTATGTCAAGCCCGCCTTCGGCGGAACCAAGCCCGATATGGGCGATGACGCCACCGGGTTTGACGCAGGCCGATGCCGTGGCACGCGTGGCAGGATATCCAACGCCGTCCACCACGATGTCATAAAGGCCGCTCGCTTCCGCTTGGTCAGGGCTCAGAACATCCATGCCGCAGGTCGTCCGCAGAAAGCGCGCCCGTTCAGCGTTCGGCTCAATCAGCCGGACATTCTCGATGCCCTGTGCCTTGAGGCACAGTGCCGCCCCCAGTCCGATGGCACCACCGCCGATCGCAAGCGCGCACGCGTCCGCCGGGTCTCCGGAAAGCGCCTGTTTTGCCAGCCGAACAGCATGCCAGCCGCAGGCGATCGGTTCGGCAAGCGCGGCCTGCGCATCTGTGACGTGATCCGGCACGGTTACCAGATTGCTCTCGGGCATCGAGAGGAAATCAGCAAAGCCGCCTTCACGCGGCGGCATGGAAATGATCTGACGGTTGGCGCACAAGTTGTCCCGCCCGGCCAGACACGCTTCGCAGACACCGCAGCTCACCAGCGGATTGACAGTGACGCGCCGTCCGGATTGTGCACCGGACACCACCGTCCCCGCCACCTCGTGACCAAGGATAAGCGGTGCCGGGCGGCGTTCATCATGGCCGAGAAAGGCATGCATGTCCGACCCGCAGATGCCGGAATGGGCGACCCGGATCAGCACCTCACCTTCCGAGGGAACCGGATCGGCAACCTCCATGTAGGACTGGCTTTCAGGACCGGTATAGACAAGCGCTTTCATTTTGCGGTGAACCCTCCGTCGACCATCAGAACCTGGCCGGTCACATAAGCAGACGCGTCCGAGCAAAGAAACAGCAGCGGCCCGTCCATATCCTCCAGCGCGCCATTGCGCCCGATACAGGTTTGTGCGGCGTTGCGCTTCGCACGCTCGTTGTCGCCGAAGACGGCCGCCGTCAACTCCGTCGGGAAAAACCCTGGACCGATCGCATTGGCGTTGATGCCATCCTTCGACCACGCCTCGGCCATGGCCCGGGTGAGCTGGCCGATGCCTCCTTTCGAGGCGCCATACGCAATGCCTCCGGGAAACGCGCGCGTTGTCTGCAGGGACGCAAAGGTAACGATCCGGCCCCATTGCTTTTCCTTCATCGCAGGCACGAAGGCCTTTGACAGGAAGAACGGGACGGTCAGGTTCAGCGTCAGGGTGATGTCCCAGCCCTCGGGCGTGACATCATCGGCCGCCTCGCGCGTATTGATGCCCGCAGCATGCACCAGGATCTGCGGTGGTCCGAACGGACCGGCGATGTTTCCGGCAACTTTGGCAATGCTTTCACGGTCGGAAAGATCAGCCGTAACGGCTGCCGTCTGTCCGCCGGCTTCCCGTCTCCAGTCTTCCAGATCGGCAGATCGTCTCGCAACGCCGACAACGGACGCACCGGCCCGCGCAAGCGCGGTTGCTGCGCGTCGGCCAAGACCGGAACTTGCGCCGGTGACACAGGCCACCTTGCCGGAGACATCGAACAGGTTCGACATGCGCTCAGGCTCCCGGATCCGCTGTCAGATCGAACGTTTCCTGCGGGAAGTATTTCTTGAGCCGGATATCGGCCGTGCGGGCGTGGCCTTCCATCCCTTCAAGTCGGGAGATCCGCGCCGTCGCCTCCGCGATCGGCTTGGCACCGTCGCGCGTCGCACGCTGCCAGGTCACGATCTTCATGTATTTGTGGACCGAAAGCCCGCCGGTATAGCTCGCAGCGCCGGATGTAGGCAGCACATGGTTTGTGCCCGATGCCTTGTCGCCGAAGGCAACGGTCGTTTCTTCGCCAAGGAAGAGTGAACCGTAGCAGGACAGCCGGCCGAGCCACCAGTCGAGATCCTCGGCCTGGACCGTCAGGTGTTCGGGCGCATAGGCATCCGACGTTGCCGCCATTTCCTCGCGGGTGTCGCAGACGATAACCTCCGCATAGTCGCGCCATGCAGCGGTGGCATTGTCCCGGTTCACCTCCGGCAGGTCGTCGATTAGCTTCGGAACCAGCGACATGACCTCCTCCGCAAGCGACCGGGTGTCGGTCACCAGCCAGACAGGCGAGTTGTAGCCGTGCTCCGCCTGTCCGACGAGATCTGCCGCAACAACCATTGCGTCAGCGCTGCCATCGGCGAGGATCAGGCTGTCGGTCGGCCCGGCGATCATGTCGATGCCGACCCGGCCGAAGAGGATCCTCTTGGCTTCCGCCACGAATTGGTTACCGGGTCCGACCAGAATATTTGCCTTGGGCAGCCCAAAGAGACCGAATGTCATGGCCGCGACACCCTGAACCCCGCCCATCGCGAGGATCTTGTCCGCCCCGCACACCTTTGCGGCATGGATGATGGCGGGGTTGATGCCGATGCCGGGCCGTGGCGGCGAGCAGGCGATGATGTTCTTGCAGCCGGCAACCTTGGCTGTCGTCACCGTCATGATCGCGCTGGCGATATGACTGTAGCGGCCGCCCGGAATGTAGCAGCCCGCCGTTTCCACGGGGATGCTCTTCTGCCCGGCGATCAGGCCCGGGATCACCTCGACCTCGATATCCTGACAGGTCTCCTTCTGCGCCTCGGCGAACCGCTTCACATTGGCATGGGCAAACTCGATATCCCGTTTCAGTTTCTCCGGGACCTTGGCCGCCGCCTCCGCGATTGCCGCATCACTGAGCAGGATGTCGCCTTCATACTTGTCAAACCTGGCCGCATAGTCGAGTGCCGCTGCATCTCCGCCAGCCTCGATCGTATCCAGGATTTCCTGGACGATCTTGGTGGTCTCGGACGCGTCGGTCTTTGACGTCAGGACCGCTTTTTTCAAATACTCAACAGTCATGGTGAACCTACTTGTAAATGTCTGGAAGCAGCGTGGTGGAGAGCGCCGGCACATAGGCGATCAACAGCGTCACGAGCAGCATGAAGAAGACGAACGGAACAGCCTTCGCCGCGATCTTCAGGATCGACTCGCCAGTCAGGCCCGACACCACGAACAGGTTGAGACCGAGCGGCGGCGTGATGAAGCCCACACCGAGTGCAGTGATCATCATGATACAGAACTGGATTTCGTTCATGCCGATATTATCGGCAAGTGGCTTCAGGATCGGCGCCAGGATCACGATGTTGGGAGTTGTCTCCATGACGCAGCCGGCCGCGATCAGGATCAGGATCATCAACAGGATCAGAACCGCCGGTTCGTTGGTCAGCGATGTGACCGCGTAGACGAAGCCCTGCGGAACGCCGAGAATGGCGAGAGCCTGCGCGAGCGGCAGGGAAAAGGCGATGATCGGAACGATGACGCCGTTCACCTTTGCCGAACTTACAAGCATCGCCGGGAAGTCCGACAGCTTCAGCGTCCCCAAAAGGAACCCCATGCCGATCGTGATCATGACCGCCACGGCTCCTGCCTCCGTTGGCGTCAGGCGGCCGGAAAAGATGCCGTAGAAGATCACGCCCGGAACGATGAAGGCATACCAGCCGGACTTCAGCGCCTTGCCGAGGTTTGCAGCCCACTCGCCGAAGGTCATCAGCCCGCCGCCCTCATAGGCATAGATGCGGTTCATGACAATATTGGTCACGAGGATCGAGACCAGAATGGCGATGCCGGGTATCAGCGCGGCCAAGAACAGCGTCGAAGCCGAGATTCCGAGCACGAGGCCGATGATGATATAGGCAATAGAAGGTGGGATCAGGATGCCGGTACACGCACCGGCGGCGACCAGCGCACAGGCATAGGGGCGCGGATAGCCGCTTTCCACGAGCCGCTCAATGGTCATCCGGCCAACGGCTGCGGCACCGGCGGCGTCGGACCCGGAAATGGCCGAGAACATGCCGCAGACCAGAACCGTCGCGGACCCGAAACCACCCTTCGCCCAGCAGGTGAGTGCTTCGGCCACATCGAGAAACTTGCGGCTGAGACCGGTGCGCACGAGTACGTCACCCGTCAGGATAAACAGTGGGACAGCGGTCAGCGCGAAATGGTCAATCCCGTGAAACAGGCTTTCACCGACCAGCGAAAGCGGCAGGGCACCGGAGATCATGAGCATGGCGATCGCCGCAGCACCGATCGCGGCCCAGACCGGAACGGCGAGCGCGACCAGTACGACGAAGATCAGAACCGGGCCATAGAAGTCCCATCCCAGTTCGACGGTCTGTTGCTGAAGTTGATTCCAAAGCATGGCTGTCTCCCTCAGTCGAACAGTTTGTCGCCCTCGTAGACGGGACGGCCGTCACGAAAGTCTTTGATGTCACGAAGAAGGGACTGTGCCAGACGGAACAGCACCAGGGCGAAGCCGAAGGGAACGGCGGACAGGAACCAGACCTGGGATATCCTCAAGCCGTGGGTCACGGAGCCGAATTTCGCGGAAACGAGAACCGTTTCGAGCGACCAGTAGAAGGCAATGACGGCAACGAATGCCATGACCAGATCGCCGAAGATGTAAAGGACCGCTTTCACCCGCGGGCTGACATACTGCATGATCACGTCAATGCGAATGTGCCCGCGCTCCTTGACCGCCGCAGCAGCCCCGATCCAGGCGAGGTAGATGAAGGAATAACGGACGATTTCCTCGCCCCAGATGGATGAGTAGGCAAAGACCTCACGCCGGACCACTTCAATGAACATGGTCAGCACAAGCATCACGTAGAAGACCAGCAGGAGCCAGCGCTCACCGTTCCGGTCCAGGGCTTGAAGTACATTCGACATGGGGCACTCCTCTGCCGTTCCCATCAGAAAGGTCTGACGCGGTCATCGGGCGTGGTGATGTTTGAAAAGGGTATGGCCAGCGCCCGTCGGCGCTGGCCGGTCAACGCATCAAGTTAAGCGTCGTGAACGTAGTAGCGTCCCATCGTGTTGGCTGCTTCTTCCAGGCGTCCGAAGGCGTCCATGGACCCGGCAAGCTCTACCTTGAACTGATCCCATTCCTCGCGCTGGTATCCGCCGGCAGCTTGCCACTCAGCGAGTTGGTCCTCCGAAAGCGAGTGGAATTCCACACCCGACTTCACCAGTTCGGACATGGCGTAGGAGCGCGCAGCCGGTACCTTGGCCAAGTTCTGCTGGGCGGTGATCTCTCCTGCGAATTCGATGCCTTCCTGGACATCGGCCGGCAGTGAATTGAACCACTCCAGGTTCATGGAATACACCTGACTGTCCGGCACCGCCTGGGTGAAAGTGACGTGGCTCAGGATGTCCTTGAAGCCAAAGACGTAGAGCGCGCCGACCGACGGATCAAGCGCATCGGCAACACCTTGCTTGATGGCCGACGGCGTCTCGCCCCAGGCAACCGGTGTCGGGTTTGCGCCGACCATGCGGTAATACTGCTGCAGCATCGCAGATCCCGGAACACGGAATTTCACGCCTGAAAGGTCAGCCGGTGTGAGCACCTTGTTGCCGCCCTTGCGCACGGCCACGACGCGCGGGTCGATGACGACATAGAACAGCGCCTTGAAACCGGAGGCTTCAATTTTCGGGTGAACTTCCGTTTTCCAGGCGTCGGATGTCACGAGGTTCGTGAAGCGCTGGTTGGAACCGCAGAAATACGGCATGTTGATGAGGTCGACAGCCGATGCGAACGGAGCGAAGTTCGACAGGGAATGCTGTGCGGCCTGGATCGTTCCACCTTGAACCGCCTGCGCCAGCGCGCCACCGGCACCCAGTTGTCCGCCCGGTGCAAGCTTGACGTATACCTTGCCGTTGGTCGCGTTCTGGATGTTTTCCTTCAGGTCGAGCTGCATGATCGGATAGCTGCGCGACGCACCCAGCACATAGGCTGTGGCAAGCGTCATGATGTGATCAGCGGCCTGCTCGCGCGCCCGCTCTTCCTGTGCGGTCTGCGCCACTGCCGTGTCGGACCAAAGCACACCTGCTGCACCTGCAACGACAGCCGCCGTGAAACCGCCGGCACTGGCAAGCTTCAGGAAATTGCGGCGCTCGTGTGAGGCGAGATCATCTGTTTTCTTCATGTTTTCCTCCCAAAAATCCGAATAAGTCCATTATTCGCCGGTTCTTTTCTTTGCTTCTTTCTTCAGGACAGCTGCGGTGAACGCAATCGAGATGGCGAGCAGCAAAATCATTTCGCCAACGTTGCCAAGCAACGGCGTTCCACCAATTGAACCGATCGAAACATTGATTACGAAAGCGGCAAATAGGACGGCCGCAAGAGCCAAAAGCATGATCACCTCCCAACGATCAAATAACCCGGCTTTCAAAAATGTAAGCGCTTACATTTTTATTTGCAAGCAGAAAAAAGCGTTCTCTGAAAATGAAAATGCATGTAAGGGAGTCCGAACCTTTGACACGTGTCGCGTTTCAACGCTCAACTGGACCGATGGAAGAAGTCTCGAATTCACTGACCGGGGAAGTTCCGACGCTCGCTGATGTTGCCGCAACAGCAGGTGTCTCGACGGCGACGGTGTCCAGGTGTCTCAACACGCCGGACAGGGTCACCAAGAAGACACTGAAGATCGTCATGGATGCGGTCGATCAGTTGGGATATTCGCCGAATTACAGCGCGCGCGCGCTTGCGGCGGGACGCACCAATACGATCGGTGCGATCATTCCCACCATGGAAAACGCAATCTTCGCCCGTGGCATTCAGGCCTTCCAGGAAGAGTTGCAGCAAAACGGCTGTACACTACTCGTCGCCTCTTCCTCCTACCGGCAGGATCTTGAGGAAGAACAGATAAAAACGTTGACGGTCCGGGGCGCGGATGCCCTGCTTCTGATCGGCTATCAGCGCAATCCGCAAATCTACAATTATCTGGCAAAACGCAACATACCCACGGTGCTGACCTGGGCGTCCAATCCGGAAAAACGGCATCTGTCGGTCGGCTTCGACAACCGTCTCGCCATGCGCTCGCTCGCCGATCTGGTCTTGCAGAACGGCCATACCGTCATCGGCTGTGTTTCGGCCGACACCACCGCCAATGACCGGGCACGTGACCGCGTCAGCGGTATCCGCGATGCCATGGCCGCGGCAGGTCTGGACCCGTCGGATCTGATCGTCCAGGAAACGCAGTATTCGATTGAAAAGGGCGATATGGCCTTTCGCAGCCTCATGTCGCGGGAGGTTCGTCCGACCGCCGTCATGTGCGGCAACGATGTTCTTGCGGTCGGCGCACTCCGCGCTGCCACCGCCTTGAACATGAGCATTCCGGGCGATGTCTCGATCACAGGCTTCGACGACATTGAGCTGGCCAGCGTTGCACCGGTGCCGCTGACGACCGTTCACGTTCCCCATCGACGCATGGGTCAATGTGCGGCGCGTGCGCTCATGAGTGCAATCAACGGCGAACGTCCCGAAAGCGTGGAACTCCCGACCACGATCTGCCGCAGGAACACCCTGGGACCGGCGCCACATGCAGGCGTCGCAAGGAAGTCTTAGCCGACGCAGGCGATATGCATGTCCGATCGCGGCATAGGGCGCGGTGAAACGCCTTAGGCAAAGCGCTGGTTTTCAGTCTTCTGATGTCAGTCCCGGTCCTCGATCGGGTTCGGCCCCGTGTAGGTCCAGCGATAGGCAGGAGGTGTCGGTCCCTTGTTCCGTCCGCCCTGTTGCATCTGTTCCCAGGCATGGGCAAGCACGCCGACCGAGCGGGACAGGCAGAACAGACCGCGGGCGAGCTGTGGCGCAAACCCGAGCTCCGCATAGACAACCGCGGTCGCTCCGTCGATGTTCATCGGGACCGGATTGCCTTTCCGGCTATTGAGAATCTCCTGAACGGCTCTCCCGATGGCGGCGAACCGTCCGCTTACCGTCCCCTCCTCGGCAGCCGCATTGATAAGCCCAAGCAGCCTCGGCGCGCGCGGGTCTTCGGGCTTGTGGAACCGGTGCCCGAACCCGGGAACATACCGGCTCCGCTCCGCCTGCCAGCGGTCGATTTCCTGTGCGGCCGCGTCTTCAAGCGTGAGCCCGCCTTCAGCCGCCTCGTCGATCGAACAGTAGAGTTCCACGGCTTGCTCACCGGCGCCGCCATGCACATCGTCGAGCATGTTGACGGCCGACGCCATGGCGCCGTTCAGGCCGAGCCCACACGTGACCGCCATGCGCGCGGCAGCGATCGACGGCGCTTGCGGCCCGTGGTCAACCGCCGCCACCAGCGCACACTCGAGCAGCCTTGCCTGCCCGGCATCCGGGAGGTTGCCGCGTGTCATCAGCCAGATCATTTGGGGAAACGAAACATTGCCGATCAGCTCTTCGATCGGATGGCCGCGAAACCGGATCTGGCCCGGCACCATGTCGATGATCTCCGTCGACCACCAGTCGGAGACGTCCTTGCCCGATGAACTCATAACGCACCGTCTTTCTGCAACGCGACCAGCTCTTCTTCGGAAATGCCGAGGTCGCGCCAGATTTCGTCATTGTGCTCGCCGAGCAGGGGTGGTGGGTTGTCGACTTCCGGAGCCTTGCCATCGAGCTTGATCCCGGTTCGTGTGACCGTGATGTCGCGCCCGACACCGGGGACATTCTCGTAGGTGCCCAGGAAGCCCCGATCAGCAACCTGCGGCATCTCAAGCACTTCTGGAACCGTCAGAACGGCACCCGAGGGCACGCCGATGCAGTTGAGTTCCTTGGCCCAGTCACGCGCCGGCCGGGTTTTCAAGACAGTTTCCAGGTCCGCCTTGAGCGCCAACCTGTTCCGTTTCCGGTCTTCCCGGGTCGCATAGTCGGGCTGCTCACGCAATTCGCTCAAACCCAGGTGATCCGTCAGCAGCACCCACTGCTCGTCCTTGTTCGCGGCAATGTTGAGCAGGCCGTTGCCGGCCTCGAACGCGCCGGAGGGTGCGGAAGTGACATTCTCGTTGCCGTTGGCAGCCGGTTCGACGCCCGCGTTGAGATAGTTCGACACCACCCAGCCCATCGTTGCCAGAACGGCCTCCAGCATTGACACATCGATGAAACTGCCTCTTGGCGAGGCGTTCAGTGCCGCAGAAATGGCAAACGCTGCCGTGATCCCGCCGACCGTGTCCGCAACCGGGTAGCCGACCCTGAGCGGTGCGCTGTCACTGTCACCGGTGATTGACATGACCCCGGACGCACCCTGGATGATCTGGTCATAGGCCGGACGATGCACCCAGGGTCCGTCCTGGCCGAACCCGGATATGGCGCAATAGATGAGCTGCGGGTTTTCCTGTTTCAGCGTCTCGTAGCCGACGCCGAGCCGGTCCATGACACCAGGGCGGAAATTCTCCACCAGGACGTCGGCTGTCTTGATCAGCCTGAGAAAGAGTGCCTTCCCCTTCGGATGCTTGAGGTTGACCGTGACCGATTTCTTGCCGGCATTCTGGGCGAGAAACGAGACACCCATCCCCTTGTCATTCAGCTCCGGGTCTGCCCCGAGCTTGCGCGCCAAATCACCGCGGCCGGCGGCCTCGACCTTGATCACGTCCGCCCCCAGATGCGCCAGGTGGTGGCAGCAAAAGGGGCCGGCAAGCACATTGGTCAGGTCAAGGACCCTGATCCCTTCAAGCGGTTTCGACACCTGGCGCGTTCCTTGTTCCGGCCGTCAATCAATCCCCGTCGGCAACGCCTTCGGCGCGAAGCCGGGCGCGCCTGGCCCGGTATCCCGGCAGAACCACCAGGACAACTGCGAGGATCAGCAGTCCCAGCGTCATCGGGCGTTCCCAGACGAAACCAACACCGTCATAGAGCTGCATCGCGCGGGAGAAGTTGTTTTCAAGCAACGGCCCGAGAATGAACCCGATCAGCAGCGGTGCAAGCGGATAGTCGGCAAACCGGAACAGCGTCGCACAGATCCCGAACCCGACAAGGATCAGAAGTTCCGTCGCGTTGTTCTGCCCGATATACGCACCCATCAAGGTGAAGAACAGGATGAACGGGATCAGGTAATTGCGCGGAACTGCAAGAACTTTTGCGATATAGGGGATCAACGGCAGGTTCAGGATCAGCAGAACCAGGTTGCCGAGATACATGGAGATGATCACGGCCCAGAAGATCTGCGGTTCGTCCACCATCAGGCGCGGGCCCGGGCTGACATTGAGCGCGATCAGGGCCCCCAACAGGATTGCCGTGGTGCCGGAGCCTGGAATGCCGAGGGTCAGAAGCGGCACGAAAGATCCGGTACAGGCGGCATTGTTGGCGCTTTCCGGCGCCGCGATGCCCTTGACCGAGCCCTTGCCGAACTGCTCCTGCTCTTCCTTTGAGGCGATGTTGCGCTCAACGGCATAGCCCAGGAACGACGCGATTGTGGCACCGGCACCCGGCAGGACACCGATGAAGAACCCCTGCAGCGATTGGCGCCCGATGACCGGCGTAATGCTGCGGGCTTCTTCGCCAGTAATACGCAGATTCTTGATCTTGCCGCTATCACTGCCGTCCCCGGTCTTGGAGCGGTTCGGGTCAAGCACCAGAAAGATGGCCTCCGGCAGCGCGAACATGGCCATGGCCAGCGTGATGAAGCCGAAGCCCGACTGCAGGTCCATGACGCCCATGGTGAAGCGTGGCGCATTGAAGAGCACGCCCTCCCCGACCGTTGCCATCATCAGGCCGAGGAACGTCATCAGCAGGGCCTTGCCCACCTGTCCGGTTCCAGCAAAAGCGGCGATCGCCGACAGGCCGACAACCATGAGCGCGAAATATTCGGATGAATGGAACAACAGCGCGACGGAAGCAAGCGCAGGCGCAAACACCATGAGCAAGACCGCGCCGATCGTGCCGCCGGCAAAGGATGAAATGGCTGCAACTGTCAGGGCCTTGCCCGCCTGCCCCTTGCGCGCCAGCGGATAGCCGTCGAAGGACGTTGCAACGGTGGAGGCAACACCCGGTGCGTTGATCAGGATAGAGGATGTCGATCCGCCGAAAACCGCACCGTAATAGACACCCGCCAGCAGGATCAGGGCGGCGGACGGATCGCCGATCGTGATCGCGACCGGGATCATGATGGCGATGATCGACATTGGACCGAGGCCCGGCAGCATGCCGATGAAGGTGCCGATCAGACAACCTCCGACAACCATCATGATGTTTGTAAACGTGAAGGCCGTGGAGAGGCCGGTCAGAAGTCCTTCAAGCATCTCAGCCCCCGCTCACGAAAAATGGGAAAGGACTCAGGAAGATCCCGAGTACCACATCCACCAGGTACCAGACCGTCCCCGCCGCGATGGCGGCAACAAGCCCCATTGTGATGTAGCGTCGCTCTCCAAGGATAAAGCTGCCAACTGTCAGGAACAGGAATGTGGCAGCGAGAAAACCAAGGGGTCTCAGCAGCAGCGCATAGGCAACCATCAGGGCGAGCAAGAGCACTGCCTGGCCGACCTTGTATTCATGCAGACGCGACAGGTTGATATCCGCTGCATCTTTCTTTTCGGGAGATTTCTCAAGTCCCAGCAAAACGGACAGGGACAGCAGGATCCCCCCGATCACCAGAACCTTCGGAAAGCTCGATGGCCAGATCGGACTGCGCTTCATGATCGGCGGCAGCAGCGCGTCCATGGTGAAATAGGCTGCATAGCCATAGGCCAGACAGATCAGCAGGATGACTAGGGCCAGCCAGCGGTCGAGCGCCATCGTTCCCCCCCAGGATTTTGTGATTGGTTGACGCGTCCGGGCGAACCCGGACGCGCATATCGTCTTATCGGTGTGAACCGGGACTTAGAGGAAGCCGAGCTGCTTCATAAGATCGCCAATCGTCTGTTCCTGCTGTTCCAGGAAAGTGCGGAAATCATCGCCCGGGTTGTGGATGTTGACCCAGCCGTTGCGTGCACGCACTTCTTCCCACTCCGGGGTGTCGTACATCTTGGCGATCGCGCCCTGATAAGCAGCCAGCTTGTCAGCTGGAAGGCCCGGTGCAGCAAAGAAACCGCGCCAGTTGACAAAGGTCGTGTCATTGCCCTGCTCGACCATGGTCGGTGCATCGGCATAGGCGTCCACGCGCTCAGGCGAGGTCACGCCGATGATGCGGACTTCACCGGCCTTCGCCAGTTCAACGGCCTCGGAGAAGCCGGTGGAAACAGCCTGGACTTCGCCTGAAAGCAGGCCGGCCATCGTCTTGCCACCGCCATCATAAGGCACGTATTTCAGCGCAACCGGATCAGCACCAGCCGCCTGGAAAACCATTGCGGCAACGAGGTGGTCCATGCCGCCCGGAACAGAACCGCCGCCGACAGCAGTTCCTGCCGGATCTGCCTTGAAGGCTTCGATCAGACCATTGACATCCTGAATGTCGCTGTCAGCAGGCACCACAAGCGCTGCGTAGTCACCGATCGTGCCGGCAACCAGGGTCAGATCACGGAAGTTCTGCGGGAACACACCTGTCAGCGAACGGATCACGATCGGGGTCGAGTTGACCATGAGCGTGCCGTGGTTGCTGTCGGCGTTTTCGATCAGGTAACCGATGGCCTTGCCGCCACCGCCACCGGACATGTTTTCATAGGATGCGGATCCGACAAGACCGGCTTTGGTCAGGGCTTCGCCCGTTCCGCGCGCGGTTCCGTCCCAACCGCCGCCGGCACCACCCGGGATCAGGAAGTGAATGCTGTCGACGGCTTCGTCAGCAAAGGTCGGTGTTGCGAATGAAAGAGACGCGGCAGCAGCCGCAAGAACGACCCGGCGGGTCATCTTCATAAGTGTCATAATATCCTCCCAGACACGCAGAGGCTTCACGAGCCTCTTGCAAACCACAAAAGAAGTGGGAAAGCTGACAGGAACCTGTCACGTCATCAAAAACATTGGCAAACGGCTGAAAACATGCGCTTCCTGCTGATTGAGGACAACGAAAAACTGGCAAAGGCCATTGTCGATCGGTTGAGTCTGGACGGGCATGTGGTCGATCACGCGCCGGATCTGGAGACCGCTGCGCACTGTTTGGCCAGCACGGGATACGAACTGATTCTGCTCGATATCATGCTGCCCGACGGCGACGGCAGAACCTTTCTTGAAACACACCGCACGGGCGACAACGACACGCCCGTGATCGTCCTGACCGCGCGCTCGGAAGTCTCGGACCGGGTTCGTATGCTCGATCTAGGTGCCGACGACTACATCACGAAGCCGTTCGACTTTTCCGAACTGGAAGCCAGGTGCCGCGCCGTGCTCAGGCGCCGCCAGGGCGCGGCCCGCAATCAGAAGACATTCGAGGACGTGGTGTTCGATCCTCTGGCAGGCACCGTCGCGGTCGCGGGAGAGGTATCAGATCTCAGGAACCGCGAACTGCGCCTGCTGGAGGTTTTCTTTTCCGCACCCGACATGATCTTTTCAAAGTCGCATCTGGTCGACCGGCTTTTTTCTTATGACGAAGACGTTTCTGAAAACGCGATCGAGGTCTATGTCGGCCGGGTGCGCAAGAAACTGCAGGGAGGCCGCGTCAGGATAGAGACCGTGCGCGGTGTCGGCTACCGGATGACCGCCACATGACGACCGTCCACGCGCGTGGTTCTCTTCGCAGACGCCTTCTGCTTCAGCTTCTTCTGGTCGCGGCAATTCTCTCCGTCGCGCTTTACTTCACAGTCCGCGCGCTGGCGCAGCAGGCCGCCGAGACGACCCAGGACAACATTCTCATTGCCTCCGCCACGGCTATCTCGGAAGCGGCCCGGGCCGAACGCGGCCAGATCCTGGTGGACGTTCCCTATTCCGCCCTTTCCATGCTTGGGTCAATCGCCGAGGAACGGGTGTTCTACCGTGTCACGGCGGACGACCTGACCGTGACCGGTTACGATGACCTGCCAATGCCGCCTGCCGCCTCAGAAGTCGGTGCAGCGGTCTTTTCCACCACGGTCTACAAGAGTGACGAAGTCCGCGTTGCAGCACTACCAAGGCGCCTCACCGTTGGCGACGAGACTGTGATCCTGACGGTTCTCGTCGCCCAGACGCGGCTGGGCCTTGCCGCCGTTTCGCTGCAGATCTCCATCGCAGCGGCGGCCGCCGGTGTCGGTTTCTTTCTGCTGTCGGGCGCGCTCAGCTGGTTTGCCACCAACAACGCCATGCGCCCGCTGAACCGGCTTGCCCAGTCCGTCGAGCGCCGCGGCCCGCAGGATCTCAGTCCCGTGGAAACGTCCGCACCGACCGAACTTGTTCCCTTGCTCCAGTCCCTCAACACCTTCATGGCCCGTTTGAGCGCGTCCCTGGCGCGAACGGAGGACTTCATCGCGGAAGCCGCCCATCACGTCCGCACGCCGCTCGCGACGGTACGGACTCAATCCGAAATCGCCATGCGCAGCGTGCGCAAGCCGGAGAACAAGCAGATCCTGCGTGAAGTCATCCGTGCTGCGGACGAGAGCTCGCGCTCCGCAGGCCAACTCCTCGACCACGCCATGGTGGCGCTGCGCTCCGACAATCTGGAAAAGGAAAGACTGAACATGAAGGATCTCGCCCAGGACGTGATCCGGTCAATCAGCCCGACGGCGGACCTGAAGGACATCCGCATCACCTGTTCCGGCTCCGACACCACAAGCTCCGTCGAAGGAGACCCGATCCTTCTGCAGAATGCCCTGCGCAATCTGCTCGACAACGCAGTGAAGTATTCACCCGAGGACAGCCGCATCAAGGTCGAGATATCGGAAGCTGCGGCCACAATTCAGGTCGATGTGCTTGATGAAGGCAGGGGTCTTGGTGACGGCGACCGGCAACATCTGACGCAGCGCTTCGGACGGGGAGACAACGTGAAGGATATCATCGGATCGGGCCTCGGCCTGACGATCGTGGACGAGGTCGTGCGCGCGCATGGCGGAGCACTGGCATTGACAGACAATCCGGAAGGGAGAGGAACGTGCGCTTCCATCACCTTGCCCTCTGCCTGATCGCAGGGCTGACCGCCCTGGCGTCGACGGCACATGCGTTTGTCGCCGAAGAGGAACGCCTGTTTGACGTCGACAATCCATCGGCAACGCTGAACATCATTTCAACTGCGGATCTCGACATCTTCTCCCCCCTTGTCGATGCCTTTCAGGAGCGCAATCCGACAATCCGGGTACGTTACGTGACGGCGTCAAGCAGCGAACTCATGAAGGCTCTGTTTGAGGAAGGTGCTGAATTCGACATCGCAATTTCTTCCGCCATGGACTTGCAGACCAAGCTCGTCAATGACGGCTTTGCGGAGCGGCATGTCTCTGCCGAGACCGGGTCCCTGCCCGCCTGGGCAAAATGGCGGGATCGGCTGTTTGCCTTCACGCAGGAACCAGCCGTTCTGGTCTATTCCAGGGAAGCCTTTGAAGGTCTGCCGCAACCCACCAACCGGGACGAGTTGATCGCACTACTGAGGGAAAACCCCGACAGGTTCAATGGCCGCGTCGGCACCTACGACATTCGGGAGAGCGGCGCCGGATATCTTTTCGCGACGCAGGATTCCCGGCAATCTGAATCGCTCTGGCGCATGGCTGAAGTCATGGGACGACTGAACGCCCGGCTTTATTGCTGTTCTAGCCAGATGATCGGGGATGTCGCCGATGGACAACTGGCGCTGGCCTACAATGTCCTCGGCAGCTACGCGGCCCAGCATCTGGAAGACCACCCCGATCTCGACATTCTCCAGTTCAAGGATTTCACGACCGTGATGCTGCGCACGGTCCTGATCCCCAAGACCGCCCGGGACACGGATTTGGCCGGCCAGTTCATTGACTTCCTGGTGTCGGCGGAAAACAGGGAGCTCATAGAGGAACGGACGGGTTTGCCGGCCATCGACCCCGCGGTTCTGCAGCGCGAAGCCGCTTTCCGGCCGATCCGGCTCGGTCCGGGGTTGCTGGTCTACCTGGATCAGCTCAAGCGCAGGACCTTCATCCGCGCCTGGCTGAACGCCATGGTGCAGCCGTAAAAGCTATAGATTGAGTGGCTGATCGGTGACGATCACCCCGTCCGCATCGCAATAGATGAACATACCCGGTTCGATGAGCACGCTTCCGAAGGCAACGGGCACGTCAATGGCACCCGTTCCGGCTTTGGCGGATCTGACGGGACTCGTTCCAAGTGCCTTGATGCCAAGATCGAGACCGGCCAGCATTTGCGCGTCGCGGACAGCTCCGTTGATCACGATCCCGGCCCAGCCGTTGTTGATGAGCCGTTCGGCCATCCTGTCGCCCAAAAGGGCTGTTCGCACCGAGCCGCCGCCGTCCAGTACGATGACACCACCATCGCCCTTGGCCGAGAACAGCTCTTCCTGGACCAGTTTTGTGTCCTCCACCATCACCGCTGTCCTGATCTTGCCCGCAAACGCCCGCCGCCTGCCGAAGTCCCGGAACGGCAATTGTACAAGCCGCACCTTGTCCGGATGGGCATCGTTGAGGTCGCAGGTCGGATGAAATGTTACTGAATGACTCATGACGTCTCCTCGAGCAACTTGGAGGGGTAAAGCACCGCTCCCTCCATCATGCGCCGCTGCGTGCGGAACGTCCCGGCGCTCAGCGCCTCAGGTCCGTCGGCACCTATACGAACATCGGCTGTGACCGTCAGAACACCCGACGGGGTCCCGACACGAAGATCCTTGCCGTCGATCCCGGCGATTTCCTGCACCAGGGAACCTGGCACCTGCGCCGCGACCGCCGTGCACATCCCGCCGGTCAGCGTGATGGCCCGGTGGAAATTCCCCATGGACACAAGACGCACATTGAGGTCGTGGGTCGCCGTGTCGTGGCCTGCCCCGTCAAGCGACCTGAAACGTGAGGCCGGTCCGAGCATGGCCACCTTCGGATTGGAGCGTTTCACATCATCAGGCGTTGCCGCCATACCCATGGCGATCGCTCCCGCCCGGCGGACAGCCTCGATGCGTGTCATCAGGTCCACGTCACCGTCGAGGTCCCCCGGCTGTTCCGTTGCCGTCTTGCCGAGATCGGACGCTCTGACGTAGACAACGGGATTGGCCGCATCGACAAGAGAGGCCCTGACCGTGCCGAGCCCTTCGACCGTCAACGCATCGACCGCGTTGCCTGTCGGCAGGAGCTTTCCCGTGGCCGCGCCGCCTGGAGCCAGGAATTCAAGCACGATCGGCGCTCCGGTTCCGGATACGCCCGGTATGGAAACATAACCCTCTTCAACGGCCTTGCCGCCCTCGACCGGAAACCGGCTGTGATAGATGCGGTTGGTGTTGGTGTCATAGATCCGCACAAGCGCATCGGTCTGTCCCGGCGCCAGGTCGATCATGCCGTCATCAACGGCGAAGGGTCCGACACAGCTCGCCATGTTGCCGCAAGCCGATCCATAATCGGCGAGCGACTCATCGACGGCGATCTGCACGAACGTGTAGTCGACATCCGCGTCGTCACGATCAGACGGCTTGACGATCACGACCTTTGACAGCGACGACAGTCCGCCGCCCATCCCGTTCAACTGACGGCCATAGGCGTCGGGGCTGCCAAGCACATGCAGGAAGATCCGGTCGCGCGCGCCCCTTCCTTCCGGCAGGTCCGCGCCGTTGAAGACAACCGCCTTGGATGTTCCTCCACGATAGAAGGCGGCACGCAAGCGGTTTGGCATCAGGCTGCTCCTTGAAGGAAGTTGCGGAACGCGCGCGGCAGGAGGCCACCTTCGGCGAAAGTCGCGCGCTCACCGTCATTGTAAAGACGCAGATCCAGGGGTGTCATGTCGTAGCTGCCGTCCTTGCGATGCACCGTCAGCATCGCGCCTGTCAGGTCCCCATCGAAGTCGATGTCATAGGTCTCGCTGCCGTCCAGCCCGAGCGTATGCCGCGTGACACCTTTCGGGAAACAGAGCGGAGCAATCCCCATATTGACCAGATTGGACCTGTGGATGCGCTCGAAGCTTTCCACGATCACGGCCCGGACCCCGGCGAGCCATGGTGCCTTGGCCGCCGTGTCGCGCGATGAGCCGCAGCCATATTCCTTGCCGCCGATCACCACGAGTTTCTGGCCCCGGTCGAGATAGGTCTCGATCGCCTTGTAGATCGAGGTGACTTCCCCTTCCGGTTCAATCCGGGTCCAGGAGCCTTCCTTGTCCGGCGTCATCTCGTTGCGAAGCCTGTAATTGGCATAGGTCGAGCGCACCACGACATCGGAACAGCCCCGCCGCGTGCCGAAGGAATTGAAATCGCGCGGCGATACGCCCAGTTTCTGCAGGAACTGTCCCGCTTCCGATTCCGGCGTGATGATGCCGGACGGCGATATATGGTCCGTGGTGACGCTGTCACCGAGTATGACCAGCGGCCGCAATCCCTTCAGGTTGCTCAGGGGCGGTGTCTTGCTGTCAATCTCGCGCACGAACGGCGGAAACGAGATATAGCTCGAAGCCACCCACTCATAGGTTCCATGCCCGGCTTCAAGAGCGTTCCAGTGCGTGTTCACATCGCTGATCGCCGCATAATTCGTGCTGAACTCCTCCGGCGTCACGAAAGTCTTGACGATGTCCGTCACTTCATTCGCATTGGGCCAGAGATCCGACAGCATCACCGGGTTGCCGTCCTTGTCGGTGCCGAGGGGCTCCGATGTAATGTCCTTGAGGATCGTTCCCATCAGTGCATAGGCAACCACAAGCGGCGGCGAAGCAATCATGTTGCGGGACGCGAGCGGATGAATACGTCCGGCGAAGTTCCTGTTGCCCGACAGAACCGCGATGCCCTTGATATCGTTGTGTTTGATCGCGGCCTCATGCGCGGGGTCCAAGGGACCCGACATGCCGTTGCAGGTTGAACAGGAAAAAGCAGCCACTTCAAATCCGAGCGCATCAAGAGAAGTCTGCAGCCCGCTCTTTTCGAGATATCCGGCAACGACCCTTGAACCTGGCGCGAGAGACGTCTTCACATGAGGCGGAACCTCCAGGCCACGGGCAACAGCATTGCGCGCCATCAGGGCCGCCGTGACCATGTTGCGCGGATTGGCCGTGTTGGTGCAGCTTGTGATCGCAGCGATGATCACGTCGCCGTCGCCGATATCGTGGTCTTTGTCCGGCACGCTGACGCGGCGCACTGTTTCGCCCTCCAGCTTCAACCGGTCGCTGGCATTTGCCAGATCGATACGCTGTTCGGGACGCGAGGGTCCGGACACCGACCGGCCGATGCTGCTGAGATCAAGCCGGACAACCTCGTCATACTCGATTGCAGGATCAGCGTCTGCGACCCAAAGGTCCTGCGCCTTGCAGTATATTTCCGTGGTGCCTGCCGCCTCGGCGCGTCCCGTGTCGCGCAGGTATGCCGTCGTGCGTTCATCGACCGGACAGAACACCATCGTGGACCCGTATTCCGGCGCCATGTTGGCAATCGTCGCGCGATCCGCAACGCTGAGTGAGCCATATCCGGGACCGAAGAGTTCGACGAACGTGTCGACGACACCGAGCGCACGCAGTTGTTCCGCGATCACCAGTGCAATGTCGGTTGCCATGATCTCGTCCGACGGAGCACCGCTGATTTCAAGACCAATGACACGCGGAACATTGACGGGCGTGGTCTCGCCGAACAAAACGGCCTCAGCTTCCAGTCCACCGACGCCCCATCCCATGATGCCGAGCGCGTTGATCATCGGCGTGTGGCTGTCGGTTCCCAGGCAGGAATCGGGAATAAGGAGACCCGGGTCTTCATTCGAGGGCAAAACGGTTTGCCCGAGATATTCAAGGTTCACCTGGTGGCAGATGCCGCCGCCAGGCGGCATGACGCGCAGGCGCGGGAACCGGGTTTCACAGGCTTTCAGGAAGGCGAAGCGCTCGCGGTTGACCTCGAATTCGCGGTCCATGTTCTTTTGCAACGCGAACCTGTCCGCCCAATGATTGATCGACATGGAGTGATCGATCACGAGATCGACGGGCAGGCTCATGTCAACGCTGAGCGGATCGCCACCCTGTTCCTCGAGCAGGTTGCGCATCGCCATGATGTCGATCAGCGCCGGGATGCCCAGCATGTCATGCAGCAGCAGTCTTGCCGGCCGGAAGGGGACAGCTTCGCCATTGCGTGCGAGCACGTCGAGTGCCGCCACCCCTTCGCTCGAGTGGCGCGCCGCGTTTTCGGCCAGAAGCCGCAGGGAATACGGCAGGCTCCGGTATCTGTCGCCCAGAATGGCCTGATAGTCTGCCGCCTGAAATGATGAATTTGCGATCGGATGGGTGCGCACTTTGCCTCTCCTCAGTTGGTGTAACGCTAGACAGTCAAGGGGGATTGCAGCAAGGTGCTTCTCGCACCGTTTCACCTGACAGAACGCAAATGGCAACCAATCGTACTGAATCCGTCGAAAGGGCACTCTCGATCCTGAGCTCTTTCTCGACACAGAAACCGGTCATGACCCTCGCGGAAATCGCCGAGGAGACAGGTCTGCACAAGAGCACGATCCTGCGTCTGACCAACTCCATGCAGATCTACGGTTTTATTCAGCGCGACGATGACGGCCGCTACAGTGTCGGGCCGAGTGTCTGGCGTCTCGGGCTGATCTTCCGGCGCGACTTCACCAAACGGGAACATGTTGCCCCTTCGCTCAGGATACTGGCCGAAGCAACGGGTGAAACCGCGTCGTTCTACGTACGCGTCGGCAATGAACGTGTTTGTTTGTACAGGGAAAACTCGCCAAACCTCCTCCGCTTCCATGTTGAGGAAGGCATGCGGCTGAAGCTCTCGACCGGTGCGTCCGGGCTGGTTCTGCGCCACTTCTCAGGGGATGATGTCGGCGATCTCGGCAACTTCAACAAGAACGGAACCGTGAGCACGGTCGGGCAGACCAATCCAAACATCTCCTCTGTCTCGACACCGGTTTTCAAGAGCACAGGCGAGCTTGCCGGAGCGCTCACCGTTTCCGGTCTCGCCACCCGGTTCGACGAAGAAGCGCGCGCGAATGCAATTCCCCTGCTGGAGAGCCTCGCGAAGAGCCTCATGACCGCAGACTGAGCGTTTCGTCTGACAGAACGCTCATCGCCACAGCTTGCCAATTAGCGGACCGGGGCCTAGTCAAGAGCACAAGGCAATCCAACCGGAGTTCGCGAAGATGATGAACCACGAAATCAACAAGGCGTTTCGGGAGCGCCTCGCGCGTGGCGGCGCGGTCCTGATGCCGGGCGCAGCCAATGCCCTGGCCGCACGGGTCATCGACGGGCTCGGCTTCGAAGCGGTCTACATCTCCGGTGCGGGTCTCACCAATACCTATCTCGGCATGCCTGATCTCGGGTTCGTTTCGCTTCCGGAGATCGCGCAGCACACCTCGGCGATCCGCAACGTCACCAACCTTCCGATTGTCGTCGATGCGGATACCGGTTTCGGCAACGCGCTCAACGTCACCCACACAGTGCGCACGCTCGAGCGCGCCGGGGCCAGCGCCATTCAGCTGGAAGATCAGGTCAACCCGAAAAGGTGCGGACACTTTTCAGGCAAGGACGTGGTCGATCTTGCAGAAGCGCGCAGCCGGATCAAGGCTGCGGCCGACGCGCGCATCGACCCGAATTTCCAGATCGTTGCACGCACGGATGCCTGCGCAACACATGGCTTCGATGCCGCCATAGAACGCGCCGAAGTCTTCATCGAAGACGGAGCAGACATCACCTTCATCGAAGCACCGCGCAGCCTTGAGAACGTCCGCGACATCCCTGCCCGGCTCCGCGGGACGCCGCAATTGATCAACCTTGTCGTTGGCGGCAAAACGCCGATCCTCGACCTGTCGGACCTCGATGACATGGGGTTTGGACTGGTGCTGTACGCCAACGTTGCCCTTCAGGGAGCTCTCAAGGGAATGCATGACGCACTCGGAGCGCTGAAGTCGGAAGGCCGCATGGACGAAGGCGCCCTCGTCGCCAGCTTCGAAGTCCGCCAGAACGCGGTCCACAAGGACTTCTACGACGCTCTCGAGAAAAAGTATGCGGCCGACTAGAACGGTCTCGTTTTCGAAGGCCAAGTGCAGCGTCTGCAGATTACGGCAGCCTTCACTCCACGACGATCTGCTCGAGCCTTGATGCCGCATCCTGAAGTTTCGGCAACTGGGTTATCAGGCTGTCAATGTCATGCCGCTGTCTTGGCGCATGGATGGACAGCGTCGTCATCAGGCGGCCCCTGTCGTCGCGGATCGCGACGGCGACGGCTGTCATTCCGTCCATGAATTCCTCGTTGTCGACCGAAAACCCGCGTGTCTTCGTCTCGGCGAGTTCGCGTTTCAGTGCATCGGGTTCGACCAGCGTCTGCTCGGTCCGCCGCTCCAACTCCACGGACGAGAGGAGGCGATCGAGAACCGACCCCGGCAGTGTTGAGAGATACATCTTTCCGCTGGCGGTGCTGTGAAACGGAACCTGCGTTCCGATCGGCAGCTGGATGCGCAGGGGCCAGTGGGTCTCGACGCGGTCCAGGTAGACCATGCCGTCTCGCCCGGGTGCCGCCAGGTTGCAGGTCTCGCCCACCTCCGAGGCCAGATCCCGCATCACCCGGAGGCGTTCCGTCCTTATCCGCTGCGACGACAGCGTGTTCGTCGAGAGCTTCCGCATCCGCTTGCCGGGACCATAGGACCTTCCGTCAAGGCTGCGTTGCAGGAACCCTTCGGTTTCAGCGGTATGCAGCAGACGGTGAACGGTCGGTTTCGGCAAACCGACCAGTTCGCAAAGCGTTGAGGGAGCAACCGGAACCCCGGCTCTTGCGACTTCCTCCAGAATGACCAGCAAACGCAGGTTCGTCGGTATCTTTCCTGCTTCTTCTGTTTCGTGGTCGTCTGACATCTTCGGCAATCATCGGTTCGGCAGCAGCATCAACGCCAGTTCAGGGGTCAGGGACACGACGATCCAGACACTGATCAGGGCGACTAGGTAAGGCACCGTATAACGAAGTAACCGGAAATAGGGAACTCCCGTGACACCGGACGCCACATAAAGGTTGAGCCCGTAAGGCGGCGTAATGAAACCGATGGATGCACCGACCAGGAAGATCACGGAAAAGTGGATGGGATCGACACCGACCGAAGCCGCGATCGGAGCCAGGATCGGCGCCAGGATGATCGTGACCGGAAGGCTTTCCAGAACCATGCCGGAAACGAACACGATGATCATCGACGTGAACAGAACTGCATGGTAGCCGCCCATCGACGTCACAAAATCGCCGATGGTCGCCTGTGCGCCGAGAAGCGACAGGATCTGCTGCATCACGACCGAGATCGCGATGAGCGGCGCGAGAATTCCGGTGATCTGCGCCGAACGGATCACGATCGACGGAACCTCGGTAACGGTGAACCCCTGAACCACGAACATTTCGGCATAGCTTTTTTCAACAACCGGCCGATCGCCGCGTTTGCCGAGGATCTTGTTGAGCGGGTAGCTGACGAAACCGGCGAGCATGCAGAAGCCGACGGTCACGCCGGCCGCTTCGGTCGGCGAGAACTTGCCCGTGTAGATGCCCCACAGGACCAGCCCGATGGCAAAGAAACCGAGCCACGCGCCGAAGGCGGTTTTCAGGATACGGTTCAGTTGGAACGGGATCAGGAACCCCCACCCGTTCAGGCGGCAGATTATCCAGCAGGCAACCTGCATGCCGATGACCATCAGCGATCCCGGGATGATGCCCGCGACGAACAGATCGGAGATCGGCAGGTTCATCAGGAAGCCATAGACGATGAAAATGATCGACGGCGGAATGATGATCCCGACCGTACCGCCGGCCGCGGCCGTTGCCGCCGAGAAGCGTTCGTCGTAGCCGCCCTTGACCATTTCCGGATGAAGCATGGACCCGATGGTCGCGGTCGTGGCCGAATTCGATCCGGAGATCGCGGCGAACAGACCGCAGGCGCCGAGCGAGGCCATTGCCAGCCCGCCCCGCAGCCAGCCGAGAACGGCATAGGCGAAGTCCGACAATCGCCGCGCGATGCCGGAGCGGTTGATCAGGTCTCCCGTCAGGATGAACAGCGGCATCGCCAGGAGAGCAAAGCCCTTGTTGAAGACGTTCAGCAGTTCCGCGCCGAGATTGTCGAGCGTCAGGCCAAGCACGAAAGAGCATCCGATGACCCAGTAGGCAATGACCAGCAGGACCGGCACGCCGATCATGAACAGGACCGTGACACTGATTGAGATCAGGGTAACCCAGGTTGCGTCGGTCATCAGGTGTCCTCCCCGATCACGGCCTGCTTGATCAGCGGCTGGTTGGTGCGCCAGTTCCGTATGTCATCCATCAGGTTTTCAAGCACCCTGGCCGCAAGCATCAGAAAGGAAAGCGGCGCGGTGATCAGGAACCACCACTGCATGACGTTGTCGGTCCCCAAGACGATCTGGAAGTTCGAGGCGGAAAGCGCCGTCAGCCTCAAGGTTGTGACGAGAACGATCACCGCGAAGATGAACCAGAGCAGAGCATCCAGGCAGAGACAGGCCATCTGTCCCCAGCGCGGCATGATCGATCTGAATTCGGAAAAGCTCAGATGCGTGCGCAGGCGCACGTTAAAGGCCGCGCCAAACCAGGTCATGATCATGAACAGAAGCGGCGGGATGGTGGTGGACCACGGCTGCTGGTTCGCAAACACGAACCGGTCGATCACGCCCCAGAAGATGATGAAGGCGATCGCGAGGTAGCTCCACACCATGATGGTGCGCTCCAGATGCCGGTCGAGAAAGGGCACAAGCCGGTAAATCAGGACGATGAGCAAGCCGCCGACCAAAGTCACAAAGGCACCCATGATCCAGGCGGCCTCCGATTTCAATGCGTTGCGGATTTCCCAACTGTCTTGTGATGCTAAAGCGCTCAGGATCGCGCCAAGATCCGACCAGATTGCCATCTGCCCCTCCCTGTTCCGCCGGTTTTCCCGATCTGAAGACGAATAGGGCTGGCGCGGAGTGAACGCGCCAGCCCGGTCAGCTTAAAGGGTAATCAGCCTCTCCACCAACGCCGCGGCTCGACGTTTTCGGGCTTCATGTCGGCCGGAATGCGGCGCGCGATGTCGTAGATTTCCTGGTAGGTGTCGATGCCACCGGCCCAGCCGTTCAGACGGTCACGCCATTCCTGCCACAGCTGCGGCTGGAACTCGGGCGAGCACATTTCTTCCGCAAGCTTGATCTCGCTATCCGGCAGGAAGGCCGGACGCACGTTGTTTTCAACGAAGATCGTATCCGGCAGCTGAGGATCGGAGAAACCGACCGTCTTCACGAGTGCAGCCTCGTTGGCCGCCTGCACGTGCGCCTGCGCCCAATAGGCGGACTCCATGACCGCATCCTGCAGGTTGCCTTCCAGGCTGTCGAAGACGCTCGCCGACATCGACGTGTGCTCGGTGCCGCAGAAGAACTTCAGGTCGACCGATTGGCTGACGACCGGCGACATGTTGGCGTATGCCACCGCACTTGCCCAGGTCTCGGCACCATCGATCAGGCCCTGTTTCAGGCCGTCGAGGGTTTCTTCCCAGGCAACCGGAACCGGGTTCAGGTTCAGCGCCTTCATCGCAATACGGCCGAGCTGCGTTCCGGTCACACGGTTCTTGGTGCCGAACAGCTGCTCGAGTTTGGTGACCGTCGGACGGTCTTCCCATCCAAGCCCCAACTGGATACCGCGCAGTTCGCAGTGGCTGAACAGGAACTTCAGGCCGTGGCGCTTTTCGAGCGGATCACGCAGGATCTTCTGCGATTCCGGGCTGTAGAGGAAATAGTACTGGGACGCCCGTCCCGGGAACATGAACGCATAGTCCAGAACGTTGAGGTACGGTGCGCCGCCAGCAGAGTTCTGCGTCGAAGCGGCGTAGATATCGATGATGCCCTGCTGAGTCTTTTCCACACAGGAAAGCTGTCCGCAGATCTGGTTGTCGCCGATAAATTCGATGCGGATCTCGCCGTCCGTCCGTGCTTCGAGATCGCGCGCAAATTCAAGGGCACCTGCCCGCTCGATAAGAAGGTTCCGGGCATTGAAGCCCGCCGCACCGAACTTGAGCGTATGCTTGGCCGGCTTGGAAAAGCGCTTGTCGTAGGTTGATTCTGCCGCCGACGCGAGGTTGGCTAGGCTCATTGCACCGCCGAAGGTACCCGCTGCAAGCAGCGTCGAGCTCATCCCGTAAGTACCTGCAACGCGGAACAAATCGCGCCGAGAAATCTTGTTTAGTTTATTTACCACACTCATTGCTTCCTCCCAGTTCGCAATTTTTGAGACGTTTTGTTTCAAAAAAGGCTAGTTTATTTTGTCCTTTTTGCATAGGCTTTTTTCAAAGAAATAATTGGGAGACCAAAAATGGAGGCAGATTTCGTCGTAATCGGGGCCGGCTCGTCCGGTTGCGTTATCGCCAATCGTCTTAGCGAAAATCCCTCCAACAAGGTCATTCTGCTGGAGGCAGGAGGCCGGGACATAAACCCGTGGATCCACATTCCTGTCGGATATTTCAAGACCATGCACAATCCGACGGTGGACTGGTGTTACAAGACGGAACCCGATCCGGGCCTGAATGGCCGCTCGATCGACTGGCCGCGCGGAAAAGTGCTTGGCGGATCGTCTTCGCTGAACGGCCTGCTCTACGTGCGCGGACAGAAGGAGGACTATGACCGCTGGCGCCAGATGGGCAATGAGGGCTGGAGCTGGGACGACGTCCTGCCGCTCTTCAAGCGCTCGGAAGACCAGGAGCGCGGCGCCGACGAGTTTCACGGAACGGGTGGCCCGCTTTCCGTTTCGAACATGCGCATCCAGCGGCCGATCTGCGACGCATGGGTCGCGGCCGCGCAAACGGCAGGATATCCTTTCAATCCGGATTACAACGGCGCGACCCAGGAAGGCGTCGGCTATTTTCAACTGACCACGAAAAACGGCCGCCGCTGCAGTTCCGCAGTCGCTTACCTGAAGCCTGCACGCTCACGCGAGAACCTGCAGATCATCACCCACGCACTCGTCAGCCGGATCAACCTGGATGGCAGGAAAGTCACCGGGATCACCTACAGGGACAAATCCGGTACAGAGCAACTGATCACGGTCCGGCGTGAAGTCATTCTTTCGGGCGGCGCGATCAATTCGCCGCAGGTCCTGATGCTGTCCGGCATCGGCAATCCGGATCAGCTGCGCGAAAACGGCATTGAACCGCTGCACGAACTTTCCGGCGTTGGTCAGGGTCTGCAGGACCATTTGCAGGCAAGACTTGTCTTCAAGTGCAACGAACCGACTCTCAACGATGAGGTCCGGAGCCTCTATAACCAGGCGCGGATCGCGTTGAAATACGCCCTCTTCCGGGCCGGCCCCATGACCATGGCCGCAAGTCTTGCAACCGGGTTCCTGAAGACAAGGCCGGAGCTGGAGACACCGGACATTCAGTTCCACGTTCAGCCCTGGTCGGCCGATTCGCCCGGCGAAGGCGTGCATCCCTTCTCGGCCTTCACCATGTCGGTCTGTCAATTGCGGCCCGAAAGCCGCGGCGAGATCCGCCTATCCGGTCCCGACCCCCGCAGCTACCCGAAGATCATTCCGAAATACCTGTCGACGGAAACCGACTGCAGGACCATTGTCGACGGCGTCAAGATTGCACGAACGATAGCCCGCCACGCACCGCTCACCTCCAAGATCGCCGAGGAGTTCCGGCCGACGGCGACCCTCGACATGGACGACTACGACGGGACGCTCGACTGGGCCCGCCAGAACAGCGTCTCGATTTATCATCCGACCGGAACCTGCAAGATGGGAACGGGCGCCGGTGCGGTGGTCGACTCGCAGCTGAAAGTGCACGGCATCGATGGTCTGCGGGTCGCGGACTGTTCGATCATGCCCGAAATCGTTTCGGGGAACACCAATGCGCCCGCGATCATGATCGGAGAAAAAGCTTCGGACCTGATCCGTGCCAACGCCGCGTGACACGGCGCGAACGGTCGTGTGAGAGCACGGCCCGGCGCGGTGAATCTGACGTTGGTTCAAAGCCTGCTACAAGGTGAGACCTCAGGTTAAGGTGACTACGCCGTCGCGCCGCGCGTGCTCGTTTCGTGGATTTCGATCAGGCCGGGTCCGTTCCGATCTGCGAACTGCTTGAGCGCAGGAGCAAGCTCGTCAACGTCGTTCAGCCGCATCGACGGGACGCCGTAGGCCTCGGCGATCTTCAGAAAATCGGGCGCGGAGGGTGTCACGCCCTCCGGCTCGATCCCGCATTCGATCATGTAGGTGCCGATTTCGCCGTAGCCATCATTGTTCCAGACAAGAAAAATGACGTTCGCCCCGCAGTCTTTCGCGGAGCCGATTTCGGCAAGTGAAAACTGGAATCCGCCGTCCCCGACAAGACAGACCACGGGCGTATCAGGTTCGCCAAGACTGGCACCGATAGCGGAAGGCGGTCCGTACCCGAGCGCCCCGAAACCGGTTGCCGCGTTGAACCAGCCTTTCGGGCGTCCTGCCTCGAAAAAAAGATTTCCCGAATAGATCGCCTGGGTGGAATCCCCGACGATGACGCAGCCCGGCAGGGTATCCCGGATTGATTCCAGCACGCTGATTTCGGTGCGCATCTTTGGCGTGAGACCGGACAGGACCGCCTCCCGGCATGCCTGCGCCCTCGCGGGACCGTTTCTGCCGCCTTTGCTCTCAGCGAGTTCCGGCAGAAGGTCGTCCAGCAGCAAGTCCACGCTCGAAAGGATGCGAAGAGACGCCGCCGGCCCGCGCGTGAGCTGATCCGGATCGATGTCGACACGCACAAGATCTTTCAGCGCCGGAAAGCCCCCGTCGCAATACATGTCATAGTCCGTCTGCCCCATCTGTGTTCCGAGCGCGATCACGGTGTCGGACGCCGCCAGAAGCTCGCGCACCGCGGCAAGGCTCGGACTTGCAGGAACGGAAAGCGGGTCGCCCGAAAGCAGACCTCTGGCGTTGACGGTGGTCACAACCGGTGCATCGAGGCGCTGGGCCAGCGCCCTGACTTTTTCAGCGGAAGAGACCGCTCCGCCGCCGCACAGGACCACAGGTAACTTCGCGCGCCGGCATTTTTTGCTCAGCGCTGCAACATCAGACGAGGCTGCACGCGGTCCGCTCAGCTTCGTTGTCACCGCTGCCTCCAGTTCTATGGGTGTGTCCATGACATCGGTCGGGATCTCGATATGCACCGGCCCGGGTCTGCGGCCTTGAAGCATTGTAAAGGCGCGTTCCATGACTGCTGGCAGGTCGCGCGGTTCGTGCAGCGTATGCGTCATCCGCGAAATGCTCGCCATCGTCGCCCGCTGATCGGGCAATTCATGCAGCCAGCCTTCGCCGTGGCCAAGGCTCGCCCGTGCATTGACGCCCGAGATCACCAGCATCGGTATGGAATCCTGATAGGCCTGCGCCATCGCGGTAATCGCGTTGGTCACGCCGGGTCCGGTGATCAGGAGTGCGACACCCGGTTTTCCGGTCATGCGCGCATAGCCATCGGCCATGAAACCGGCCCCCTGTTCGTGGCGCGGCGTGATGTGCCGTATTCTGGAGGCCGCAAGCCCCCGGTAAAGCTCCACCGTGTGCACGCCCGGAATACCGAAAACGACGTCAACACCATTGTCCTCAAGAATGTCGATCAGCGCCTCGCCGACCGTTTTTGTCACGACGCCCATTTATGCGTACCCTTGTCTTTGTCCAGGTTGTCGGCAAATGCCGCGATCCGGTCCAGTGCTTCCGCAAGGACCTCATCCTGTACGGTCAGGGAGAGGCGAATGTAGTTTGCCGCCTGATCACCGAAGGAAGCCCCGGGCATCACGGCCACCGCCTTCTCCTGAAGCAGCCGGTCCGCAAAAAGGGTTCCGTCCAGACCGGTCGCACCGACATCGATCAGCAGGAACATACCCGCCTCCGGCATCATCGGCCGCAATGCGTTGTGTTCACCGAGACGATCCATGATCAGTGCCGCCCGCCGCGAATAGAGCGCGCGCATGCGCTCGGCGGTATCGAACTCTTCCGTCAGCGCCTTGGCCGTCATGTCGGCAATGAAGGGCTGCCCGCCAAAAAGCATGGTTTCGGAGACGGCCAGAAGTCGCGTGCAGAAGTCTTCCGGTCCGACCGCCCAGCCCGAGCGAAAGCCGGGCGCCGCATGGGATTTCGAAATGGACGACACGACAATCGTGCGCTCGGCGAGTTCCGGAAGATCGAACGGAGACGCAAACTCGCCGTCGAAGATCAGTTCTTCATAGACCTCGTCGCAAACAATCCAGAGATCGTGCCGGATGCACACCTCGCCGATCGCCATGAGTTCGTCCCGCGTGAGCGTTGCCCCGGTCGGATTGTGCGGCGTGTTCAGCAGCAGAACCCGGCTTTGTGGTGTCACGGCCTCTTCAAGATCGCCGGCCTGAAGATGAAATCCGTTCTCCGCGCGCAAAGGCACGGGCACCATCGACGCCCCGGCCGCCGCGATCACGCCTTCATAGGTCGCATAGAGCGGGTCACACACGAGTACCGAGTCCCCGGTTTCCACGAGGCCGAGCATGACCGCAAAGAGCGCGGTCTGCGTGCCCGGGAAACAGAGGATGTTGCCTTCACCAACGCCAGCTTGTCTTCGACCGTACTTTTCCACAAGGGCGGCAACGACACGCGGTTCGCCGCGCCCGTTCGAATAACGCGTGCGCCCTTCCCGCATTGCCCGGTTGGCTTCATCGAGCAGGGCTTCGTCGGGCCGGATATCCGGCTCGCCGATTGTAAGTTCGATAACCGGAGTTCCTTCAGACGCCATCTCGCGCGCCTTCAGGTGAACGGCCCATTTGCCGGAACCCAGGTGGGCCAGACGGTCGGTAATCGACGCGTATCGCATGGTCAGGTCTTTCGGATTGGAGGAGAGGTGTTTGTGTCCAGGGTAACCCCGCCCAGCAGGGCTTCGACGGAACGGATCGCAATGTCGGATAAAGGCGTATCGGCAAAAAGATCCCCCGCCAGGGTGCCTTCGAGCCAAAGGCCGTCGATCAGACCGTTGATGGCGATGGCAAGCTCCCGGCAGGTGACCGGGTCGGCGTTGCGGCCAGACTCCGTCAGGACATCTGAAACGAGATCTTCCAGCACGGACCGGAACGCCGTGTAGCTTTCCAGGTGTATCTGGGCAAAGACCGGGTCGACGCGGACGCGGCTGATGAAGGCGGCCCAGAGAGACAACCGTTTCGCATCAGCGACAGGTGCGCTCAGATTGGCGACGACAAATGCGCGCAACCTTCCACGCGCGGTCGGATGAACCCCCTCGGCTGAATCCATGACGCCGCCGATCAGACCGGCCATCAGGTCCCGGTAGGCGGCGTGAAGCATCTGATCCTTACTGACGAAATAGTGGCGTATGAGCCCCTGCGTGACGCCGGCGCGGGCCGCAATCTCGCGAACCGTCGCATTTTCCAGCCCGCTTTCGGCGATACAGTCCAGGGTCGCCGCAATGAGATCCCTGCGCCGGTCAGCCTCGCTCGCACGATGAAACGCACGGCGGCTCATCGAAGTGTTCGCCCGCGGACAGACGTCGAGTGATGGACGCACGCACGGAAAGGCAAGAGCGCATCTGCGCTCCAATATGCGTGCCGGCCGTCGCAAAACATGAGCAAAAAGTCCTTTTGAATTGTCGCAGGGATTCGGTCTGGAATACTGTTATTATACGCTTGAATAATAAGCGCACAAGTGCAAAACTTCGGCCACATTTTGCGCGAATGATCCTGCTGTGCCGAGTTGACCTACCGGCATTCACCGGTCGGATCGAGACCAATAGTCATCGGAGAGTTATGACCTTCCAGCCTCTGAACAGTGATCCCGGTCTTGTCGCGATGCGGCGCCGGCTCCATGCCATCCCGGAAATCGGTCTGTCGGAATACAAGACCTCTGACGTCGTTGCGGACGAACTCACAAGGCTCGGCTATCGCGTAACCCGGGGACTTGCCACGACCGGGATCGTCGCGAGCCTGAGCAACGGGGAAGGTGAAAAAAGCATCGGCATCAGGGCCGATTTCGATGCCTTGCCGATCGAGGAACAGACGGGGGCTGACCATGCCAGCACTCATCCGGGCTGCATGCATGCCTGCGGCCACGACGGCCATACCGCGATGCTGCTCGGAGCCGCAGCGTTGCTTGCCGAAAGGCGGCGGTTCGACGGCACCGTTCATCTGATCTTTCAACCGGCAGAAGAAAACTTCGGCGGCGCGAAACTCATGATGGAGGACGGCCTCTTTGACCGGTTTCCTTGCGACGCCGTCTTCGGGCTCCATAACGAGCCCTCCCTGCCGCTCGGCAATTTTGCGTTCAGGGAGGGGGAGATGATGGCGGCTGCCGACGAGTGCAGGATCACCATTGTCGGCAAGGGAGGGCACGGTGCCGAACCTCATCTGGCCGCGGATCCGATCGTATGTGGCGCGAGCATCATCATGGCGCTTCAAACCATCATTTCCCGCAACACGCAGGCATCTCAGCCGGCGGTCATCACCGTCGGCACATTCAACGCCGGCAATGCCAGCAACGTCATTCCCGAGCGCGCCGAAATGTGCCTGACCGTGCGCGCCCTTGATCCGGACATCCGCAACGACCTTGAGGACCGTGTCCGCACCGTCGCCGAGGGGCAGGCCGCAAGTTACGGCATGCAGGTCGAGATCGATTATGAGCGTTTCTATCCGCCGCTGATCAATCCAAAGGCCGAAACGGGTTATGTCCGCGCCTTCGCAGAGCGGTTTGCCGGCACCGAAAAGGTTCACGACATGCCGCACCCGATCATGGGCAGCGAGGACTTTTCATACTTTCTGGAACAAAGACCCGGATGCTATTTCCTGCTCGGAACCGCCAGAACGGAAAACGACCCGCCGCTGCATCACCCGAAATATGATTTCAACGACGATGCCCTGCCGATCGGTGCAGCGTTCTGGACAGAACTTGTCGAGGATTTCCTGACGCAGGACTGAGCTCCGATCGCCAGGCCCGTAACCCCTGTCCTCGCATTGCCCGCCCTTGGGGCATCGCAATTGATAGAAACTGATGCGAACCCAGTGAATACTGGTATTCGAGCGAGCATGACAAACAATAGTGATTCAAAAAAGTAATATTATAAGATTTTTCGAAACCGTGATTGATATCACAAGCCAAATTAACAATAATAATAATTAAAAGTGATCGAAATCACAATAAGTATATAAAATTATTACTTTGTGACCTGAATCACGATAAAAGTTATCAATTATAATTCTTTAGTGACGCACATCACTACAGGTTAATCCAAAATAACCCAAGGTCACCTTGTCACGAGGCGGTCGCTCCTGGAGCTGACCGGCACATGACGGGGGCTCAGTGTTAATACATCGGACCAATCGTCCGGCATTCCCCCAACCAGACTTCCTGGCCGCTGTTGCGGTCCGACAGACAATTTCAGCGGCTGCTGGTCGCTGCAGTTTTGCGTGTGTTTTGAGTTGGATGCGGGCTTCCGAAAACCCGTCTCCGGAACAAAAACCGCCGGTCCTTCAAGACCGCCGGAATGGATATGTGCGGCTTTTTCTTAATACTCGCCGCGTGCAGGAAAGCGAGCTGAACAATGAACGCGACTGTTGTAACACAAGACCTCGGCCTCCCGGATTTCACCCTTCTTGGTGAGAGCCTTGCGCTAATGGCTCACTGCGACCTCTACCGCTCCCGCAGCATCGACCAGTTCGGTGCATTGATCCTCCCGCCGATGCGATTGGGCCAGTTCAGAATCTGGCGCCGGAACGGTGTGGCGGTCGCCCTTGCGACATGGGCCTATCTCGACGAAGAGACGGAGCATGCGGTCCTCGAAGGCGATGAACCTCTGGGCCCCGAAGACTGGGCCTGCGGAGACCGGCCCGTGGTCATGGATCTCGTCGCGCCCTTCGGCGACGGTTTCGCGGCATCGCGGGATCTGGTTCGCACGATCTTCCCCGGCATCGCCTTCAAGGCCGTGCGCCGTTACCCGGAAGGCGACACTCGCCGCATCGTGCAATTCGCCGGTCTGACCGCCGACGGACATAAGGTTGCCCCCTCCTCCCGGATCGCAGCCTGACATTCACAAAAAACGTATCTTAACAATAGCTTAGACAAGGAATTTGACCCATGGGTAGTTCGAAGAAATCAATCCACCAGACCTATAAGCTCTACGGCTTCAGCGTTTACAAGAATGCCGGCAGCGGCAACGACAAGCTCTACGGTTACGCAGCGAAAAACCACCTGCTTGGTGGCTCCGGCAACGACACGGTCTATGGCTACGGTGCCTGGAACAAGCTGGACGGCGGCTCTGGCAATGACCTCATCAAGGCATGGGGTGCTTCCAACTATCTCTATGGTGGTTCCGGACATGACCGGATGTATGGCTACGGCGCCTACAACTCCATGTCCGGAGGATCAGGCAACGATTCCATGTACGGCTACGGAGCCAAGAACAAGATGTGGGGCGGCTCCGGCCACGACTACATGAAAGGCACCGGCGCTTACAACTACATGAGTGGTGGTGATCATAACGACCGCATCTACGGCCACGGTGCCCGCAATGAAATGTATGGCGGCAACCATGACGACAAGCTCTACGGTTATGGCGCGTCCAACAAGATGGACGGCGGTGCCCACAACGACAAGCTCTATGGTTATGGCGCACATAACGACATGTATGGCGGCAGCGGCAACGACTACATGGAAGGCTGGGGCGCGGTCAACAACATGCGCGGCGGCAGCGGCAACGACACGATCAAGGGCCGCGGCGCCCTCAACAACATCTACGGCGAAAGCGGCAATGACACGATCGAGGCCATCGGCGGCGTCAACAACGTGCATGGCGGCACCGGCGACGACAACATCAAGGGCATCGGCGGCACCAACGTCCTCAGAGGCAATGAAGGCAACGACACGATCACCGCGGTCGGCGGTGTCAACACGGTCTTCGGCGATTCAGGCGACGATCACATGGTCAGCGCCGGCGGCGTCAATGTCATGTTCGGCGGAACCGGCAACGACAAGATGATCGCAAGCGCCCTGCTGGCAACAAGCCAGAGCGGCGAAGCGGGCGACGACACGATGGTTGCCGTCAGTAACGCCAACCTCCAGTGGGGCGGCGACGGCAACGACACCATGGTCGGCATCGGCAACCTCAACATCCAGTCCGGTGGAAACGGCGATGACCTGCTGCTGGCAGCCGGTCAGACCAACGTCCAGCTTGGCCAGGACGGCAAGGACAAGATGTTCGCCGTCGGCAGTCTGAACGTACAGGTCGGTGGTGATGATGAGGATCTGGCCGTCGCAGTCGGCAGCACCAATGTACAGTATGGCGGCAACGACGCCGACATCCTCATCGCCGGCGGCGGCGCCAACATTCAGATCGGCGGAACCGGCAACGACTGGCTGATCGGCGCGGGCAAGGGCAACGTCCAGTTCGGCGCGGAGCTCTGGTCGACAATCCCGGACGGCGTCGATCTCGCCGGCTTCGATCTCGATGCAGCCAAGGACAAGCTGGCCGACTACGCTAACTCCACCGGCACCGACGGAACGAACGTCATGCTTGCCGGCGGAGAGCTCAACATCCAGCTCGGCGGTTCGGAAACCGACATCGCCATCGGAGCGGGCAAGGGCAACATCCAGGCCGGTGGCGGCGGCACCGACGTTCTTCTCGGCGGCGGCAAGGGCAACCTGCAGTCCGGCGGCGACGGCACCGACCTGATGATCGGACTCGGCCGGGTCAACGTTCAGGAAGGCGGCGACGACACCGACGTGATGATCGCTCTGGAGCGTGGCAAGGATGCCGGCGTGCAGCTGCAGTTCGGCGGCGATGCGACCGACTTCATGATCACCCGCGGCGGCGACGGCGAAGCCGATCCGTTCAAGGCTTTCGTCGATCACTTCAAGGACAAGATCGCCGACAAGGTGAACGAGAACAAGGACGAGCAGGGCGAGGAAAACACGGACACGGAAACCACCGCAACCGAGACCGAGACCGAGACCAAGCAAGACGACGATACCAAGAAGCAGAGCCTCAAGGACAAGATGCTGGAAAACGCACCCTCCCTGAACCTGCAGTTCGGCGGTGAAGGCGGCGACCTCTTCAACACCGGCGGTGATCTCGGCTTCCAGATGGGCCAGGAAGGCAACGACATCTTCCTAGGCGGCGGTTCCTTCAACTTCTCCTTCGGCGGCACCGGCGACGACCTGATGATGATGACCGGCGAAAAGACCAACTTCGTCTTCGGTCAGGACGGCGGCGATTGGCTGATCGACACGGGCGCGTTCTCCGACCTGTTCTGGTCGGCCGTCTTCCCGCAGCTGCCGGATTTCGGATCGAGCGACAGCTCCGATGCCTCTTCGCTGCTGCCCTTCGATCTGTCGTTCGGTGACACGCTGTCCGATATCAACGGCAAGGTCGACGACGTCAAGGATTTCCTCGATGAGATGAACCCGCTGGACGATATCATTGAAGCGGTCGGCGAGGTCGTTGACGAAGCGAAGGAAGCTGTCGAAGGCATCCACGACACGATTACCTCGATCCTCGATTATTCCAGCACGCAGTACTTCGGCGGCGACGGAAACGACTTCCTGACCGGCGGTGAAGCTGGCGGCGACGCGGTCGGCGGCAAGGGCGACGACACCTACCTCTTCACATTCGGCTCCACCGGTGAAATGGATGTCGACGAGGCCGGTCTCGACGCAGCCCGCGAACTCGGCGACTTCGTCGGCTTTGCCAGCGACAAGCTGGACGCCATCTCCGGCGGCGGCGGCGGCTCGGATGTTCTGGAACTGCGCAATGCCGGTGAGATGGATGCCAGCAACCTGAAGTTCTTCGTTGAAGGCGGCAAGGACCTGGTTATCGAAGGCGACGGCGGCAGCGTCCGGATCAAGAACATGCACGAGGAAGCCACCAAGGTGGAAACCCTGCGCATTGTTGGCGAAAACGGCACGCAGGACATCGATATCGGCGCGGCCTTCGATGACGGACTGTTCGTCTTCACCTGGGCCGACCGCTCCGGCGACACCGGCATCGAGGCGCTCGACGATTTCGAAACCAGCTACGACGACCCGAATGCCGGCCTGATCGATTTCGACGGATATTTCGGCGCGTTCAATGACATAAGCTCGACCGAACAGGCCTTCGCGGCAGCCTTCGACGGCTGGATGGACACCATCGTCGATGCCGGCTCCAGCCTGCCGCTGGTCGGCGGTGCAATCGGCACTGCGGGCGATCTCGCCGAGAGCGTCTTCGCCTTCCAGACCCCGGAAGTTCCGGACGAGTTCAGCTTCCTCTGATCCGCAACCAGATTGGACCAGACACCAAGCCACGCTGCCTGTGCAGCGTGGCTCTTCTTTTCGTAAGGAAGTCTTGGGGCAGGATCCTAAAGCAGGCTATCGGCCATCTTCTGTTCGGCAGCCGTGTTCGCCCGGCGGAAGATCAGGGTCACCAAGGTCGACGTGATCACGATGAAGAGGGAATAGAGTGCGGCGACCGCCATGATCGGCTGCTGTTGCTCGCCGGGAAAGGTGAGCACGATGATGGCAACGCCGAGCGGTGCGTTCTGGATCCCGGTTTCCAGCGCCACGGTCCGGGCATTGCGCGGATGCAGCTTGAGCGCCCGCGCGAACAGGTAGCCGATAGTGATGCCGAAGACCCCGAGCATGATCGCAACGAAATAGGTCGAGGGCGCGGTCGTCATCAGGAACTGCCAGTTGCGCGGGATCCAGGAAATCGCGATGAACGCGATGAAGATCAGCGCCAGCACCGACCCGAAGAACTCCGTTACCGCGCCTGCATTCGCATTGAACCGCCTGAGGGTCATGCCGATGGCAACGGGCACAAGCAGGATCACCAGCGTCGCGATGATGTTCTCGCGCGGGATCTCGAGATCGAGCGCGGAAGCATAAATCAGCAGAACCAGCGGGATCAGCACCACGCCGAACACGGTCGAGGTCACCGTCATCAGGACCGACAGCGCGAGGTTGCCCTTGGAGAAATAGGTGAAGATGTTCGACGTGGTCCCACCCGGCATGCAGGAGACGATCAGCAGGCCGATCGCGATCGGCGCCGGCAGCGCCAGGGCAATCGTCATCAGGAAACCGATCAGCGGCATGAAGCCGAATTGCGACACCACCCCGATGCCGAGCCCGTAGGGCCGGCGCAGCGCCAGCACGAAATCGCGCGGCGTCAGCGACGCGCCCATGCCCAGCATGATGACGAAGATCATCGCCGCCAGCAGGGCCTGTTCCAGGGGTCCGACCATGGCTCACTCCGCCTCGCTGGTGCGCATTTCTTCGGCGCGCAGGTCTTTTCGAAGGATCTTTCCGACAATCGACTTCGGCAACTGCTCGCGAACGGCCACTTCCTTGGGCACCTTGTAGGCCGTCAGGTGTTTCTTGCAGAAGGCGCGGATATCGGCTTGCGACAGGCTCTTGTCGGTAAGGACGACGAAGGCCTTCACCGCCTCCCCGGTCGTCTCCTCCGGAACGCCGATCACCGCCGCCTCGAAGATCCCCGGATGGGCCGTCAGGCAGTCCTCGACCTCGTTCGGATAGACATTGAAGCCGGAGACGACGACCATGTCCTTCTTGCGGTCGACAATGGAGAAATAGCCGTCCGCGTCCATCACGCCGATATCGCCCGTCAGGAACCAGCCGTCGCGGAAGACGCCTTCCGTTTCCTCCGGCTTGTTCCAGTAGCCGGACATGACCTGCGGCCCCTTGACCGTGATCTCGCCGCGCTCGCCCTGGGCGACGACATTTCCGTCATCATCCTCGCAGCGCATCAGCGTCGAGGGCAGCGGGATGCCGATCGCCCCGTCCCTTGCCTTGCCGATTGGATTGAAGGACAGCACCGGCGAGGTCTCCGTGAGCCCGTAACCCTGAACGACGGGTCTTTGCGTCACCTCTTCCCAGCGTTTCGCAACCTCGCTCTGCAGCGCCATGCCCCCGGCGGAGGCAAACTTCAGATATTTCGGCGGACTGTCGCGGAACCACAGCTCGTTGTTGAGCCCGTTGAAAAGCGTGTTCACCCCGCTCATCCAGGTGATCCTGTAATTCTCGAACGCCCGCTTCAGGTTGCTCAGCGGCCTCGGATTGGGGATCAGGATGTTGCGCCCGCCGATCCAGTAAAACGCCAGCAAATTCAATGTGAAGGCGAAGATGTGATACATCGGCAGCGCCGTCAGCGCGACCTCCTTGCTCCGCTCGAAAGCGGGGATCATCTCCAGCGTCTGCTCCATGTTGAGAATGAGGTTCCGGTGACTGAGCATCGCCCCTTTGGCAATGCCTGTCGTCCCGCCGGTGTATTGCAGGCACGCCGTGTCATCTGGCGCAACCTGCTGGTGATAGGCATCGACCTCGATGCGCCTGCTGCCGAGCTGCGCCCGCCCGGCATCAAGCGCGTCCGGAAAACGGATATGCGAAACGTCGATCGGCTTGACCGACCGGTCCCAGTATCTCTGCACCAGGCCGATGATCCCGCGCGGCAGAACGGGAAGAAACTCCGCGACCCGCGTGACGATGATGTTGGGGATCGGATGTCCGCGCGTCGCCGCCGGGATCTTGTCGGCGAACATGTCGACAATCACCAGTGCTTTCGGTTCGGCATCCTGGAACTGGCGCGCCATTTCCTCCGCGGTATAGAGCGGATTGACATTCACCAGCACGCAGCCGGCCTTCAGAATACCGAAGGCCGCGACCGGAAAGGTCAGCCCGTTGGGCAGTTGCACCGCCACCCGGTCTCCCTTCACCAGCCCCGCGACCTCGCGCAGGTAGACGGCAAAGGCATCGGACATTTCGTCCACCTGTTCGAAGGTCAGCGTGCCGTTCATGCCGTTATGCATCACGGTGGTGAACGCCGGCGCTTTGCCGAACGTACCGGAGGCCGAGCGGATCAGGTCGGGGATCGTCCGGTAGGACGCCTCCTCGATATCCGCCCGCATCTCCGGCCCGTAAAACGCGGTCCAGGGCCGCTCCTCTGTCGTCACACTCTCCTCCAGGCCCCACCCCTGTCGCCACACGTTTCGCACCCGTGGCGCGTCCAGGCAGCTTAACCGCAGCCCCGACAGAGCGCGACACCCACTTTCACCTGTTCACAGGTCCACTTCGGAAACGATGTGGCGGTGCCGAACAGGGAGCCCGGATGCAAGGGGCGGTCTGGAAACCGTAGGTAGGTCGGTGGGAGAAGATGGGTAGGGCTATTTCTTCCCCAGGCTTCCAACTGTTACTCATGCCTAGGACCCGGCGAAAAGTGTCTCACATAAAAAGTAGCCTTGCCTACACCATTTAAAAACTCTTATAAGTTGCATTTCCGAGTGTAATTTTGAGATTTGGACTAGAGATATGATCCCAGTTGAGATTATTATCGACCCTAGTTCTTTGAAGAACCACCTAGATGAGCTGACTTATATTGCTGACAAATATAAGTCTGAGATCGGGTTTTGGTCGCGGGGTAGTATAGAGCAAGCCATTTCACGCGGTCGACTAATGGCAGCCAGAATAGTATCTTCGGACAATCGAAAGATAGCTGGATTTCTGATTTTTGGAGGCGTTTTTCCCAACGCTAGAATTCAGGCCATAGCAGTTGACCCGCAGCATCTCAGGCTTGGAATAGCACAAACACTACTAAACACGATCGTAGCTAGACTAGAGGCCGAAGGCTTTCTCGCAATATCTGCGAAACCAGCAAGAGACTTACTTGTTGCGCAATCATTTTACCAAAGGAACGAGTTCGAAATCGTAAGGACCCAAAAAGGCGGGCAATCAAGAAAGCGAGACATTGTTGTAAGAGAAAAGCTACTCAACAGCCCACACCTTTTCGGTACTTTCGAAAAGCAGTCTTATCCAATTCCGCAAACGCGCTCTGAGGTATCGGCTAATCTCTGGATAATAGACATTAACGTGTTGTTGGACTTAGTAAAAACGGGACGGCAGCAATACCCATTAGCTAGCGATATTTTTGCCGCTGCGCTAGATGGTCGCGTGCGCATAGCAGTAACTTCCGAGTTTTCGAAAGAACTTGAGCGGAGTACACCGATAGGAAAAATCGACCCTCTTCTAGAGATGGCTAAAGCGCTACCTCGGCTAAAGCCCGTTGATAGTGGCAAAATCGCTCCTCTAGAGAAAGCACTACACAAGGAGATTTTTGAGACTGAAAAACCTTCTCAGGCTGGATCGCCGCAAGCCCACAGCGATTGCAGACACTTGGCTGAGTGTGTTTTTGGAAACGTCTCTGCATTTGTAACTAGTGACGGGGTCTTAATAAAAAACCGGAAGTTTATTCGTGATAATTGGGGGCTCGAAGTAGTCACTTTGGAAGACTTTCATGAAACTCTATCCTCAACCGTGGCGCCAAAGGGACCTAGAGCGACCCAAGGAGATGGATTTAGAATTGAGAGAATAGATTCAAAGACAGCAGAAGGCTTCTTGCCGCAAATATTTAAATCCGAACTATTCAGAACTGCCTTACAAGAAGATAGTCTACGATCTTCTAAATATTTCACAGCAGCACTAGACGATGATGGCAATTTGATAGGGCTCTTGGCCTCGACACCGCCTGCAACCCTTGGGCTTCCACATGAAATTACACTTTCAATAAACCACAACCATTTGAGAGCAGAGATTATTGCAGACACACTACTTGCACAATTAATTGATAACCTAGACCAAACAAGCTTAAACCTCATTTCAATTAAAAATACTCCAGGTCAAATTCTCACTTATAAATCCGCGCTCCAGGCTGGATTTGTTCACGATCATGACAAAAATCAACTTACTAAAATTGCACTTGGATATCCGATAACACCCAAAAATTTCAAAGCGCATCTAGACCGGCTACGACTACTAGTCGATAGGAAATTTGTTACGCAGTTGCCGACTACGATCGAAAATTTTGATGAATTGCTAAGCTCACGCCCAGGGGACTTGGTGCGAATTGAAAAAGCATTGTCACCTACTTTGATAGTTTCAAACAATCGGCAGGTTTGCATACAACCAATCGCTGAAGCTTATGCAGCTGAATTGTTAGGAACTTCAGACCAAACAAGCTTGCTAAATCAATTCGACGGCGCATTTCGCTCGCAAAAAATTTACGTTAGCAGCGGACGAACTAAGAATTTGTTCAAACCCAACCAACTAGTTTTGTTCTATGAATCTTCACGAACAGGTGGACGTGGAGCAATCGTAGCTGCCGCACGTGTCGACAACGTTGTTACGCAAAACAAGGCTGAGACCAATGACAGCGACCTTAGAAAAACGGTGCTTGACAGCGTCGATCGGTTTGCGGCGGGAGAAGAAGTTACTTTGACTGGATTTAGTTCTGTTTTGCGGTTTCCACGCCCCGTCTTTCTGAACGAAATGCGGCGGTTGAAGGCAACAGGATCACAAAACTTGCAAACAACCACTGTGATAGCAACGGAAGCTGCACAGCGCATTTTTGACTTAGGTTGGTCCAATGAAAAATAATGATCAAGCGATGATTTCAATAAAATCTCAGCACGCTATGAACATTGTGGATGGTTCCAAAACAGTTGAGTTGCGGCGCCGCTTCTTACCAATGCCTCGTGGCTCGCGACTTTGGATCTACGCAACGCTTCCCGTCGGAGCAATCGTCGCCACAGCTACAATTGTCTCAATAGAACATGATCAGACGTTCAAACTGTGGGACAGATACAGGTTTGACGTGGCCGTGTCGAAAGAACTTTTTTCCAAATATTTTGAAGGCTGCAGTACAGGTTATGCAATACGCATGACCAATATTGAAGCAATATCGCCTGTATCGCTTGATCGAATCCGCGAGATCCGCGGCAGGAGTCATATACCTCAAGTTGCAACCAAAATTTCATCGCATGAAGCTAGTAGATTTGAGCAATTCAGGCTGAGTTGAAACACCAGACTGCCATCGTGCTTAAAAGTGCCGGGACTAAAACTGAGCTTCCCAGCCTTGCTCTCGTCGTCTGCATGTCACCAATGGCATGGTATAAAGTCTTTTTTTGATTGCTCTGCGCTCACCGTAGGATAGCGAAACGTAGTATTTGCCTTCCGCGCTCAAGAAAAGAACGCCAGATGCCTGATGTGTCGAGGCCTCGTAGATGACGACCGCCCTCAGCCAGCCATCACCGCCGCTGATCGAGCCGTCGACCTCTTCCCGGAGCTCAAGGAAAGAGGAGTACAGACCGGCACCCACCCCCCAACGTCCAGACCGTAACAGCCTCCCGCCGCCCGCGGATGTCAAACGTTCCGGCGTTCTGAAGTCCCGGCGCAATCTCGTGCGGGTCCGCTCCGCTTGCTTTCACCGCCTCGATCAGCTCGTTGCTGACGACGACATCGGTGCCGGTTTGGCGGGTCAGGCTTTCCAGGCGGCTGGCGACGTTTACCGTGTCGCCGAGAACGGTGTATTCCAGCTTGTGCGCATCACCGATATTGCCGACGACCGCGCGTCCGTAGTGAACGCCGATGCCGACGCCGATCGGCGGGTCGCCGGCCTGCTCGCGCTCCGCGTTCCATGCGTGGATCGCATCGGCCATCCGTGCCGCGCATGTCAGCGCCCGCACGGCGTCATCGGGCCGGGTGCGCGGGGTGCCGAAATGCACCATCACCGCATCGCCGATGAACTTGTCGATCGTTCCGTCCTGCTCGAAGGCGACTGTGGCAAGGCGGCTGTGAAAGGCGCGCAGAAGCGCGATCAGATCCTGCGGCGGCAGCCGTTCGGAGATTGACGTGAAATCGACCATGTCCGCGAACAGCACCGCCACGGGGCGGTTGCCGGGCTCGTCCGGCTGCCAGCGGCCTTCGGCAAATTCGCGCACGATGTTGGGAGAAAAGTAGCGCGACAGCATCGCCCGCTGCGCTTCGGCTGCCACCTGGCGGCGCACCAGCGCCCGCGAGCGCACCACCACAATGGTGAGAATGACGGAGATCAGCACCAGGAACACGACCTGGTTGGAAAGCCGTGCAAGACCGACAGCGTTCGGGTCCAGCACCTTGGCGAGCGCCGCTTCCGCCCCCATGCCTTCGTCAAGCACATCGCCGGAGGTGAACGGAATGGCGCCCGGGCGGGTCGCGACCCAAAGGTAGCCAAGCGTCCAGGTGCTGGCTGCCGCCAACCCGGTCCAGATCACCAGCGCGGGCTTGTAGCTGAGCGCCATGCTGACCACGAACACCCCGAGATAAAGAAAGGCGGGTGTTCTGAGGTTCATCTGTTGCGTCCAGCCCTCGAAGTCGAAAGGAGTCGGAACAATCAGAACAAAGCTGAGCGCCGCCGCATCGAGGAAGATGAAGCCAAAGAGCAGCCGCGTGTGCGCCGCATACCTGTGCCGAAGCGCAAAAGGAACGATGCCGAGAAGCGCGAAGGCCGCAACCGCGGTGAGATATAGCTGGGAGCGCTCAAAGGGAAGCGTGAGCGACACCCAGGCGGCCAGGATCAGAAGAACCGCGCTTCGTCCCCAAAAGACGTAGGCGAGACCGGAGGCTTCCTCGCGCGCGATGGCGTCGCTGACCGACCGGGAAGTGATCGGCCCGCGGGCAATAGGCAAAAACCGCATCTTTCTGCTCCCTCGCGCGGCCCGCTGCGATGATCGCAATGAAAACGAACGAAGCGCGCGTGACTAGGTGATGGACCCAGCCTCCCTCAGGAGCGCGAAACGTCGTATTTGCCCTCTGCGCTCATGTAAAAGACACATTCCTGCGTCCCGCTGCAGGTCACCTTGTGCACCGTTTTTGTCTTCGAGCCGAAATAGCTGCCCGGGTCGAGCGGTGTGGATTCGGACGAGCCTGGCAATTGGTGGGTTGCGGTGCCGCTGATGACGACGGCCTTCAGCCAGGCATCGCCGCCGGAAATCCTTCCTTCGAAACCGGCGGGCAGTTTCAGAAAGGTTCCGTTTTTCCCGGCCTCCGACGGATCACCCCACAGGAATGCCATCTTCGGCTGGTCCGCGCCGGAGGATGCCCCGGGCGCATCAACCCAGGCGACATCCGCCGCATCGATCCAGACGATGTTGTCTGCCTCGACATTCACGGGAAATTCGCCATTGGCAAAGGCCCGGTCCTTGGGCTGAACAAGGTAAGGCCCCTCCTGGATTTCCAGAAAGGCGGTCGACAATCCGGCATCTTCGCGCGCGGCCGTGATGTGGGTTGCCCCGGCGGGCTGCGTCCAGAACGAGCCCGGCCCCATCCACATGGGTTCGGCGGTCGGATCGTCATTGTGAACAGCCCCGCTGATAACGACAGCACGGTAGGTGATGTTGTGAATGTGCGGCGGCGAACTGAAGCCGGGCTGGAACCGGATGATGGTTCCGGTCGGCACATCCTCGCGGATATCGCCCCACAGCACGCCCGCCTGCGGGCTGGCATCCCCGCGTGCGGGGTTCAGGGGCTGGAAGGACACCTCCTCGCTCGGCACCACCTCCACCGCCCTGGACGATTGCAGGGTCTGGGACGCAGCCGCAACTGCAACAAGCGAAACGATGACGGACGAGGCAACGGCAAGGCTGAAGAGGCGCATCTTGAAACTCCCGGATACTGGCGCAGCGCATGGCGCGCGTTTTGTCTCGCCCTTTAAATATGGTCCGCATTTCGCTAATAATCGGCAGGCTTTCAAAATTACTATTTGGAAAAACAAAAGAATGTCTGTCGACCTGAAATCACTCGAACTGTTTGTGCGCGTGGCCGCGCTCGGTGCAATCGGCAAGGCCGGGGCGGAATTCGGGCTCTCCGCGACGGCAGCGACCCAGCGCCTGCAGACGCTGGAAGCGACGATCGGGACACAGCTGTTTCACCGGACCACCCGGGCCGTGTCTCTGTCGACGGACGGCGAAATTTTCCTGGCCCATGCCAAGCGCATTCTGGGCGATGTCGAGGAAGCGCTCGCGGATATCAGGCCCGACCCGCACGACATCAAGGGCGAACTGCGGATTGCCTGTTCGGCTTCCTTCGGCCGCCTGCACATTGCCCCGCACGTGACGGAATTCCTCGAGTGTCACCCCGGCGTCTCGCTCCAGCTCGCCATGAGCGACAGCGTCATTGATATTGTGGAACAGGGGTTCGACATGGCGATCCGCATCGGTGCATTGGCCCCCTCAACGCTCAAGGCGCGCAAGCTGGCCGTGAGCCCGCGGGGCCTGGTCGCCGCGCCCGGCTATCTGGACAAACATGGGGTTCCATCGACGCTGGACGATCTGAAAGGGCACAATTGCCTTGCCCGCGAAGACATGCGCACCTGGTCACTGGCTGCATCCGACGGCACGCTCCATGATGTCAGGACCAGCGGCAACTTTTCCAGCACAAGCGCCGAGGCGATCACCGAGGCCGCGCTTTCGGGACTTGGAATCGCACGCAAATGCACCTGGGAGATTGCCGACCATCTGGCTGCCGGAACACTGGTGCCGGTTCTGGACACCTATACCGTCTCGCCCTTCTGGCAGGTCTTCGCCGTCCGCCCGCCCTCTCGCCTGCCCTCCGCTCGCGTGCGCGCCTTCACCGACTTTCTTGAAAGGTGTTTCAGAAAGGTTCCCGCCTTGTGCAGCTAGGTGAACTTAAGCGGAAGACCCGACCGCAGCCCTTATCCTGCCGGCCGGCCAAAGACGTGCCTGCCGCGAGGTCGTGACGATAACACCGCGAAACAAAAAACCCCGCCGAAGAGATCGGCGGGGCTGGAACGCTGTTCAGGGTGCACATTCACGTAAAACCCTGAAACGTCTGATTGTGTATCGGTCCGGCGGGATTCCCGCCGGCCATCTTCACGAGGCCTTTTTGCGGCGACGGCTGACGAAGCCTGCAAAACCAATCGCGGAGCCAAGCAGCAGAACGGATGCCGGAAGCGGAACCACGTTCACCTTGCTGTAGTGCAGCGCCTTGATCTTGAAGTTGTCGTTCTTGTCCCAGGCGCCGATGCCGAACATCGTGCCCTGCCAGATGCTGTTGAACGTGTAGGTCGCAATCCCGCTGCCCGGGATGTCGACGTTCCGCGCGATCACACCCAGCGGACCACCATCCATTGTCGCGAAAGAAAACTCGTCTTTGCGGTCCACATACGTAAACGTCACTGCCTCGAGAATGACTTCGTAATCGAACGTGAATTTGACGATGTCGTTTTCGTTGCGTCCATCAACCTGATGGCTGTCGCCCCGATGACTATAGACACCGAGACCACCCCAGTATTGACCGGCGACGCCGCAGCTCAGACAGATTGAGCCTGAACCGTTGAATGTTCCGCCGTCCACAGTCACGTTGACCACACCATCGGTGTAGGTCTTACCGTCGACGTTCGTGTCGGTCGGCCCGCTGAAGTAGACCGGAGCCGCCTGAGTTACCGTTGCACTGACTGAAAAGACAATAGCAGCGGCTAATGTAGCTAATCTCACCACAACCTCCACTTACAAAAAATACGCCTAAATTAACCATAAATTCTGGCCACTGTTAAACATACCTAACAACCTGACTTAACGCAAGGTTAAAATTTCCGGTGGTATTTCTGCGATTCAGAGAGACATTGATCAACAAAAAACGATTTTACTTCAATAACTTAATAAAAAAATATTGTGCGCATCCTGATTTTGTATCCGGTTGCGAATTACACTATTAACGTGACCAAATCCCCTGCCGTGCAACCTGAAAAATAACCGGGATTCGGCCTCGGCCAGCTCTTGCCCCAGCCTGTTTCAGGAGACCCAGGCAGCGGCAATGCAACTCATGCGCTTACCAACGTCGATCATGTGGGAAGTCCGGAACTGCGACGGTGCCGACGAATGGGTCAGCCGCAACAGTTCGTCCTGGCGGCAAGATAAATGGTGGGCCCGGAGGGAGCGCCCACCACCGCTTTAACACCTTGTAATCACTGAATGCAGCGGCGAGAGGTGGAACACAATGTCCCACCTGCGTGTCTCACCCTTAGCAGAACTACAGACACCGTCCAAGCCAATCATAGACGGGGTGATCGAAACGTATTTCTAGTTGCACTGATTGCCGTGAACGGCCTCATTATCGCAGGCACGCTTCTTGCCAAAAGCCTAGGGGAGAAACAGGTGGATTCAACGCTTCTTCGAGAGACTGTCTCCCTTTCATGTCTCACCTCAGAAAACAGTACGGGGTGCCTAGGCAAGCCTGTACACCGCGCGCGGTGGTGGTATCTGTGCGCTACCAGTATAACAATTTCTCTGAAGCTAGCATGACCTAACGCGACCAGCCGAACCAACTTTTAGTTAAAGCCCATCAACTTCCAGCCAAAGCGGATCGGTGCTTGCCGAGAGCTCATCTAGGATGGCTTGCATCCGGCGTGTATGAGCTCGCACTGGCGAGTATACAGTACCTTCATTACCCTTGAATGTAGTTAATAGGCCCTCTCTGATCAAAATATTCAAAACGCGCGTAGCATAATTCTTACCGGAAATCATGCCGAGGCCGCGTAGTAGGGCTTCTTCCTTTCTGCCCGCTCCCTTTTGAAAGAAAGTCTTCCGGATAATCGTTGTCAGAATTTCATGGGCAGGCTTTAAGCCAATTTTTCGAATACGAGAAACGCTTGCTACAGAGTCGAATTCTTCGACTTCTAAGCCTTTAATCCAGGCAGGTAGTGCGGATTGAGACGCAACACCCGTAACCTTTGGCGATATGCAATTCTCAATCGCGACTTGCTTGCAAGATTTAACCGGAAAAGCTAGTTCGCCTATATAGCTATCAAGCAATCGAAGGTTGGAAAGCGCCCTTTCATCAAGTGGCAGTAATAAAAAGTCTCCGTTTCGCAACTCCAAATGTTCGAAATCCATCAGGGTATCACTAGCGCGCATCAACGCCGCAACAATGTCGCTCGCCAACACGAGATTTCCGTTTTTGACGGCCATCTGGGCGAGTTGTAGTTTCGTCTGTTCAGCTAAGGAAGTATCTGAAGCAAAAACACGCTGCCCCAAGTCATCGAGTGGATTCTGCCATTTTTGGGTTGTAGCGCTATCCGCTCCTTGATCATCGAACAAGCTAATAGAAGCTATATCTTTTGCTCGTAATCCATCAAGAATATAAATATCCACGAACTGACGGTCATTAGATTCGGCGCCTACTCGACCAAGACTTGGCAACCGTTGCAGCATAACGGAAGCTTCCTCAACGGGTGCAGATCCCGTCGCAGCCTCAAATGCATTTTGCAGCTCGGCAAGAGATATTGGCCCTACATTGGATGCCTTAGTTCGCGTCAACCGTGCCAGATGTACAAATATCTGCATTATGGTTTGAGAATCAAAAGAAACGTGGATGTTCGCGTCGCGTTGGCAGAGAACATTTATGAAATGATTCCAGAAAGATATCTCATCTCCCTCTTCTCCAAACATCTTTTCGAAATCATCTTCTGCGAGTTCTCCGATGGTTTGACAAATAAGAGGACGTCTGGGTAGCCAAGTCGGAACCTCAACATCAATGTCCCTATTTTGAAAGTATTCAAGCAATTCACTTTCACTGAACTCGTTTTTAGACCGAATTATTACAGTGTTATTTCGTTGCATTCCTAGAGCGTTAAACATTTCTTCTGTGCTCGGAAAATAGTGCTCCCGTCCTGCGACTAAGCAACCTCCACCGTTGCTCTGGATTATGTCTTTTACCCCTTCCAATGACTTTGCTCGTATGAACTTTAGACGATTACTGTCATTACTCCAGGCTTGAGAACCAATTTCGTCAAACCCATCTAATAAAATAATAAGTGATTTTGCGTTAAACGCTTTAATCGCGCTACTTTCGAGGGTGTCTAATCCTAACTCGCTAAAATGACGGCGCAATAGTTCCGTACTTTGACGCAACCCCCAAGATTTGCGTAAGTCTATCGCAACTGGATAGCAAAAATTATCTATTGCAGTTTCGCTGAGGAGATTAAATACTTCTCGGATGCACCTGCTTTTGCCGCTGCCGTATTCCCCAAGAAGGACTACATTTTTTCCGCTTAGAAGGTATTCGGCAATTTCTTTAGTTGATATGTCATGTTTTTTGCCTTCAACGTTGTACTGAACGCGAACGTATTTTGTGTCATCGGCATCACCAGTTATAGGATTAATCGAGCTACCAAATGTTGATACTTTTCTCGCTGAAGCGTATGTATTAAAGTCAAAGAATTGCTTGCTGAATTCATCAAATGAAAGCACGTGAATGTGCTGCTCTTTGCCAGCATCCCGCATGGCAGGAGTAACTCCGCCATCTACGACGCAAAAGCATCTGGCCATCACCCCTTTCAAAAACATAGCATTTTTTGCTGTTTGGAGTTTAATGATGTCCTCGCGAACTTTCGCCAGAGACCGCTCTTGAGTTATCTCAACGAAGCATTGAATTTCAGAGTCAAGTACCGTAACGCCATCGATATTCACCCCTCCTACGCGTTGCGGAGTGCAAGGACGGCCCCACATAACTCCTGCCATTTCGCGCACACGATCTTCAAAAGTGGACCAATTGCGCTTCTGGCTCATAACACTTCACTCCCTATTTCAATGCACTACGCCACTAAAAGAATCTCTCGTCAACTGCTACGCTTAGTTGAGATTGCGTTCGAATTTAAGGTGCAATCTGATCGCGATTCCCGACACTAAAAAAATTTACGAGTGGGTATAAGAGCTGCTTCGTATGGCCGTTTCCCCCTCAGGGCTCTGGTGTTCTAGCCTCCATAAATTTACTCTACCAATGAGTACAATCTTTCAATGTCAACCTAAGATGCAAGCCAAAAGGTACAAGGAGATGGGGGTTTAGGCACGCGTCCGTAGTGGTATACCTCAACGTACATACATCGGCATCGACATCTCCATGTACGTAAGGGTTGACATCAATCAACGTACATGCACTCTAACGGACATAACTCTAACGGACGGATAGCTGTTATGTCCCAAACAATTCTCTATGCTCGTGTGTCAACCGTCGACCAGACGCTAGACCACCAAACAACGCAGGCTGAAGCTGCAGGCTTTATCATCGACGAAGTCGTTGCAGATCACGGAGTGTCAGGCGTAAGCACCAAACTTACGGACAGGTCAGAAGGCAAGCGCCTCTTCGACAAGCTACGTAGAGGGGACACGCTCGTCGTACGCTGGGTGGATCGGCTCGGGCGAAACTATGAAGACGTGACCGACACCATTCGCCGCTTCATGAAGGAAGGCATAATAATCAAAACCGTCATCAACGGGATGACATTTGACGGCGCGACGACAGATCCGATGCAGCAGGCCGTCAGGGACGCGCTGATAGCGTTTATGGCTGCGACGGCTCAGGCCCAAGCAGAAGCCACGAAAGCCGCTCAGCGGGCCGGAATTGAAGCTAGAAAGGGCGACACGACACGCTATCGCGGTAAAAAACCTAGCTATGACCGAGAAAGATTCAATGCAGTCCTGGACCTGTTAGCCCAAGGCGTTGGAGCTTCGGCAATCTCAAAGGCAACGGGGTTAACCCGTCAAACTGTACTGAGGATCAAAGGGGACCAAGCTGGAGCAGAAGCCGCATTGCGAAAATGGGGAATCTAGCAATTGCGAAAGGCTAGCAGGCGAAATGTAGCTTGCATCCGTATCCCGCGAGCAACCAAAGCAGCGGATAATCCGCAATAACTAGAGAATTACGATCCGGTTGCTTAGTGCTCCGGCATTGATAGTTAGCAACCCGATTAGAAACCAATAGTCATTGCTACCTTTACGAATCAAATCTGAAATTTGCATGGACATTTTAGTAGTAGTCGCCTGTACATAACCCCTGTACTTAGGATTTTTGGCTAACTTATTGACTTAAATAACTTATTTCTATCCGGACCCTATAAGGAATAATAGATAGCAATTAAGCTAGAACACCAGCTAGCCTACTATTAGATTTATTAATATATAATAAGATAATATACTAGTATAACAATACAGTTAGTAGTATAGTTAGATATTAAGTTAGATATACGGCTATATATACAGCTAGATTTCCAGATAGATACTAAGCTAGATACTCAATTAGATATACAGCTAGATACTCTGTTAGATAAACAAGCTAAATATATGGATCTTAGAGTCTATAGTTATAATGCTATTTGATTATACTATCCAATCAACGGCGCTAACGTACCTTCATGTGCATTAAAAACGAGAACAAAACTACAAAACAACGCCAGAGCACAGACGAGAAAAAAGCACAGTAAAAATACCGGCAGAAGCATCCGCCTCAAGAAACCAGCGCAGGTACAGATTATTTCTACGTTTTCTCAATACAAGTAACTCACTACTAATGCACTCTACACGCAGCATGAATGCTAGATGATTTTGAAGATAACTTCACAATCCTTGAAAAATAGCGAGAGAAAACTCCATCCCCACAGTAAACGTGCTTTAGATCGGCCAGAAATGCACCTCTAGCACGCGAACACGCTCCAGGAGCTCCTACCCTACCCAAAATTGCTCGTCGGCCTCCTGCCCCCCCTCAAAATCCTTTTTTGGATTTCGGAGCAGAAAGACGATCCGGCAAGGTTTCACCTCAACGCGATCAGCACCAGCGCAGCTTGGTCCCGGTCCATCTCCGCGCCAAGCCCTCTGACACGAGAATGTCGCCAAGGGACTTGCCGTCCCGTACAAGTAACCGCAGCTTGCGTCCGTACCTGTCTTCATCACTGCCCGACCACACCTTAATCTGGAAAGCACCAGCATTGACCAGATCCAAGGGCCGTAGCGTCGCCTCCTCACCTAGCTCTCTTTCAGCCGCACAGTGGGGGTCTACTGATTTCTGGTGCGTCTATCTCTGCAATTCGGATCTTGACGCTCTTATGCCAAAGCGTGTCGACGATGCAGTTAATCCGTATTCCCTTGCCGCACCGCTCAAAGTACACCCCTGGAGCGTCTGCACGGACCGAATGATTAGCGATGCCCACGAAGTGGTCAAACCAGATCGCAAGCATGCAACAATATATGCGGCGCATCGCAAGCGATGCGGTCAGTTGACTATCTCGTGGTATCCGGCGGCTGCGAGGCGTGGATGAGTTCCCGCCAAAAAACTTGCATGGACCTTCGTATCATCAACAGCGGACAATCTAATGGTGGCCTCTGAGGGATTTGATACCAACCGTTCAAACTCGTTGGCAAAGGCGGCACGGTAGCTTTCGTAACTCGCAAAAGTTTCGTGGTTCAGACCGTTTTCGTGGCAATACATCGCAGCTGCTACCAGTGGGTCGTCACCTTGCCTGTAGGCCTCATAAAGGGTGTTGTCATCCAAGACGTCACTATCTTCGTGCTCGAAATACGATTGGCCGCAAATGCGGTTTACCTCATCGCAGAAGATTTTGCAGAATGACTTGTATTGATCGTCAGTCACCATCCTCGTCTTTTGCTGCATATGCTTTGGTGCCAAATCGGGCTGCAGACTTTCGTAGTGAAATTCGATTTCCTTGGTTGGCGATACCGAACGGGCAAAGGCTGTATACCAAGATGGCATATCGGAGCGCATGCCATTCCTGTAGGCAAAGCCAATCATGGCAATCTGTTTGCCATTGTGCACTTGCCGATATTCCTCGCGAGCCATTGCCACTGCACGGCTCGCCAAGTCGGAAGCGAGATCGTTTAATGCAAACGTTTGTCGTCCGTGTCTGATTAACGCTCGCGCAAGCTAAGGAATGAAAGTTCCGGGGTTCCTTTCGTCACAAGTTTTTCATTAATTAGCTTGGACAAAGTGAACGTCACAACCTATCGTTTTACTAGCTGACTTATTTAATACATGTTTTCATATGGGAGGGACTTGAACTTTATGCGGCTTCTCGCTTCAGCTGACATTCATCTGGGCTCGCCGATCCGCTCGGCCGCGATGCGCAATCCGGAACTCGGAGACCAACTGAAACTGGCAAGCCGTGATGCGTTCATCAACATTGTCGACTTGGCCATCTCGGAAAACGTCGACGCACTGGTGCTTGCTGGCGATATCTTTGACAACGACCAGCCTGACTTGAAATCCCGAGCCTTCCTGATCTCGCAACTGACGCGGGCTGCGGACGCCCGTATCCCTACGGTGCTGATCCGTGGCAACCACGATGCCCTTCTGGAGCACCGTGCCCACGGAAATCTTGGTCCGAATATCCATCTGCTGAACAAAGACACGCCCAGCGTTGAGATCGCTGGCGGTTGGTTCCATGGGCTGTCGTTCCACAAAGCCCACGTTTCACAAAGCCTCCTGCCCGGTTATCCGCCATTTTTATTGGTAGGGCTTCTTCGATGGCGAGTGGTCGATAATTGGGCGCTCGTCGCCGGCAGTGATGCCGCCGCAGATATGATGCTAGAAGCCGTAAACTACGCACTGCCACGCTTGAAGAGACAGGCTGAATCCCGACCAAATTTGCTTCGACTGTACAAAGCGCTAAGCGATGTGCGTGAAGAACTTAAGGGGGCGGGCCGAAATCCGGATTTGCTGCTGGAATTTGCATCTCTTTGACTGCTCGTTTGAAAATTTCCGCAATGAATTGGTGAGCAAATTCCGGTGGCTCTTACCAGAAAGGCGTCACGCTGGACTTCTCCCGCCCGGGCAAGCCGACCGACAACGCCTTCATCGAGGCATTCAATGGGCGGTTCAGGGCGGAGTGCCTGAACGCGCATTGGCTCCTGAGCCTTGCAGATGCTGCCGAAAAGTTGGAGGATTGCGGCGTCGAATGGCACTACATCGCCCTAGGCAAACCCATGCAAAACGGTTTTGTCGAAAGCTTCAATGGCCGGCTTCGAGATGAATGCCTCAACGAACACCTGTTTCGCAGCTATGCGCTACACACTGTGTATTTGGTGCAGTTCTCATATCTCTTTTTAATCTTCTCTTTTTTCACTATTTCTTTGTGTTTCAGTCTGTCTGTTTGTCTCAAGTCAGTAATATGATAATATAAAGAGCGATTTAGAACTGGACGTAAGGTTAAGACATCCGTCGGACAACCAGCTTCCTGCATTGACGTTTGTCTCCCATCTCGTGACGGCCACGACCGCGTTCAATCGGCTGATGCCGCGCAGCCAAACGGACCTATTCGCGGGAGGTTTTAAAGGCTTTGAGTTGGCGTGCTAGTAGGAGTTTTCGATCTTCAAAAGGTTCTACTGGAAGGCTTCGGATCAGTACATTGCTTCGCCTGGTTTGAACCACGCTTCCATGTCCACGGTGCCGGGTTTGAGATCGGCCGATGAAACCTTATCGCCTCCGGAATGCCTAGTACCGTGCCGAGCAGGCCAATAGCGCGATGCTTGTTGCTAGGCATATTGCGCTGGCGGGCGCACCGCCAGGAGAGAAGGGGTATAGAGCAATCACAATTAATCGGTCTGGTCTTCCTTACCTATTTACAACTAAGAGATTCATATCAATAATAGGTATATCAAAAATAGATATATAGGCGCTGTTATGAGATTTTTTTACTTGCTTCTGGTTTTGGTTTTGGCTTCTTGCGCTAGCACAAAAGGTGATAATTCCGACGCTAGCGTTCAAGGAGAAATAAACCCAACGGTAACAGTGAACTAGCAGTTACGTCATGAGACTCATAATATTTTTATCACTTCTTCTTGGGTCATGTGCAAGCACTGAAGGTGACTATTCACCTGCGACCTCCAGAACGACAATTGATGTAGGCGGGGTTTTGAATTCCCTGACTCCTCGTGGATGCGCTACCGCGTATGGTGTGTGTCCCTACGGTGTGGGTGCGGCGGATCAGCCCTGTCTGTGTTACCCGAACGGATTTCCAGTACAGGGTCGAACGGTGAAGTAGGGACTTTGCCGAGCATATAGATCCAACACTTTATTCCGTCGCCTGGTCGTAACGTTTCGCTTGAATGACTGTCCGCTTCGCAGATAAACCCAAGACTTATTCAATGTCGGGTTGGATCAGTTGGGCCCACCAAGGAGTCAAGGCAGCGCCGAAACAAAAGTTAATTGATGAGCAGGTCATTGCCATGATTGATTGCATGAAGTCGAATTGGGCGATGATTATTTAAGGAAACGCTACGTAAGCACTGTCGATAAAAGTGCATATATACAAAATACATCTAATTTGACACGGGGTTCAATCTAGATGTACGATGCAATTTCAAATGGAAAGCACGGTTGGTAAATCAACCCTAAGTACTTCGTTTTACTTGAATATCAGATGATGCGAGTTTGTAACGAGTAACACGGAAATTCTTCGACAATCTATTTGCGAGGGCCATCACATGCGTATCATTTTTTTGTGCCTTTTCTTGACGCTTACGGTTCCAGCTTTGGTTGAAGCACAAACATGTCCTCCTTCTCAGTGCCGCTGACCGACTTGATTAAAAGTCTTCAAAAGCGGAGACAAAAATGTCCGAATTATCTGAATGGGCTGGCCTGCTTTTCGGAGCATTAGTGGTCGTATTTTATTCATTTGAACGCTTCAATAGAGCGAACTATGAGGAACGTTACAATCTTGATGATCTGATATTGTTGCTGGCGCCCGACCAGTTGCGAACACGCACAGTAGTTATGCGCGCGTATCTTGGATATACTCTTATGTTGTTGAGCGTGTATTTCTTAGTTTGCGGTTTCTCTAATGTATTTGCGCTTTTGGGTTTTGGCGGCTTGTCCGGGGCACAAGTGGGAGCCGGTGCTGGGGCTGTTGGTAGCAATGCTGACGGAACAGCCACACAAACAACGTTAGGTATAAATCCGAAAGTATCGCTTACGGTAGCTCTCGTAATGGTAGGCTTGGCACCATCAGTGCCAATACTCAAACGCCTGGAGGAGCAGGCAAGAAATTGGGCACACAGGTTGGCGGGTATACCGACACGGGTAATTGGTATCCGGGATTCACTTCTCCACCGGGGCATTTCGCTAACAGAAGGTCATAACTACGAGGTAGATGGCCTTCTCATCGATAAAAACGATTGGAAGCGCATCGAATGCTGCAATCGCAATCTGAAAAAGCTGGGCTTGGATTCGCCGAGTGTTGATCGAGACTTGCTGATAATTTTTTCGACATCTAATTGGATATTGGACAAAAAGCTCAAACTTAATAGTTCCTCAGACAGGCAGCGCTTTCTTCATTTGGAAGATAGATTGTCAGTCCAAAGGAAAAAGTTCACGACTGATTTAGATGAATTGAATCGCTTTTTTCTGCAGGCAGAACAGAATACTGCAGACCCTAAAGCAAAAGCAGAAACGGACAGCCAAACTGATACTGAAAGCCGCGAAATCAATACCGAAAGATCGAAGAAATGGGAGAGCTTTGTTGACAGTGCAAACGAGTTGGCACGCGGGTGTTGCCTGCTGATCGCTTTGTACGCGGAACGTGGGATAATTCAGCAAAGCTCAAAACAACTGCTCGCATACGAAAACCCTAAGCGATCGCATTGGGAGCGACAATATGTTAAAGCCGTGCATCTGCTCGATGAGTTCATCGCCAACCCGATAAAAGCCTCCCAAATCCAGAACGCGAACACTCAAGAAATCATGCGAGTGTATGCCTGGATTGCAACAACGACAGTTCTAGCAACCATTGCGTGGAGCTTAACGTTAGGGAAATTTTCATATGAACTTAGAACAAATCAAGAGATTGAAAACTGGTTAAATCCGGTTTGGTTTCAATTCTTAGAAGCCTTGTTCAGTTTCTGCATGCCACTGGGCATTGCTTTGATGGTCTATATTTATTTGCGAAATCGTTTTCGATGGAAGGATACTTGGTCAACTAAATTGACGGGCTTACTGCCCCAGTACCTTCTGGTTATGGTCTTTTCATGGATATTGACCATGCTAATTGTTCTTGGAATTTTTATTTGGCTTACCGCAGCAAACTATAGTTGGGAGCTGGCTGTAAGGGATCTCCCAAGTGTATTCGAGTATGAGGTCGTATCGAAGTTGCGCGGTGTTATTTTGGCAATCTTCGTGATCATGTTGCTTGATGCTTTCCAAGTTCGAGAAAGCCCCAAGAAAAAGCCTGATCAACTACCAGAAACTAACCAGCAATATCCAAATGATACGCGAACAAATTTTAAACCAGACGAGCCGCTAAACTCGCAAGAGAAGCAGGCTAACCAAAGCTGTCGTATGGTTCTGTGGTTGTTAATTTCGTTTGTGTCTATGGGATTTTTGGGATTCTCCGGTCAATACCTAAGGTCAGCGGTTTTCGCTCGTGAACAAAGTCGGATTGCGTTCGACGCGATTGATGGGGGACTGATTTTTTACTCGACACTCTACTCAGCACTGATCGGTCTGATTGTAGTTTATGTCTTTGTTCGTGCCTTGCATGACTGGCGTGAAGGTGAGTCCGATTTCCGCAAAATGACGTTGGATGAGAGGGTTTGATGAAAGCTATCATAGCCACGTTTCTTTCGTTTTTTGTTTTTGTTAACCCAACGCTGGCGCAAATCGATGATCTGCCAGGTCATGTGGTTGTTGGAGTGCGCACTGATGCCAGACCTTTTGTTTGGTGGGATGAAAGCACAAAGGGATTTAATGGCTTTGTCTACAGTCTTTGTCTCAAAGCGGTCACGCACACTGGCTACATGCCAGCATTTGTTAAAGTTGACTCAATAGCTCGCACAAAATTCCTCGAAACTGGTGCTGGCGATTATGACTTATTATGTGACCCGACAACACTGACCCTAAGCCGGGCTATGCACTTCGCGGATCATTCCAAAAGTGGTAACAAAAGCTTGGGGTCGCTTCATTTCTCTCCGATCTATTTTGTTGCTAATGGTGGCCACGTAGAGTTGAAAGCCAAGAGCAAAATCATAGGCAAAGGAGCTTTTCAGATTGAGACAGAGCATTTGCAGAAAACAAATGCTTGCGTTGATGCAATTAAGGAAGTTTGGGCCCCGTCGGAAATCGATCAGGACGCCCGTCAAGCACGTGTATCAGAAGACCAATCAAGCCAAAGTCGTCTCAAAAAGTGGCTGAACGACAATATTCAGCTAAGATATCACAAGCCTGATGAGAAAATTGAAACTCCTGTCACAAATGTATCGGTTTGGGGGTATGTCAGAGGGGCTTCGATCGAAAAAAGGGTTTTGTCGGACCAGCAGGAAAGCTATGAGGATAGAACCACTGTTTGCCTTCACGTTTTCGACACACACGAAGAAGCTGCGGCTCGGTTTTGTGACGGTTATCTTTCCCGGTACTACGGGGATCTAGACATCATTCGCGCCACGCTATTAGTGGCATCAGATACGAACTCCGCATGCGAGTACGAAGAAGCTTCTGAACAGCAGAGGACCTACGAACCGTACGCATTCGTTGTCTCGTCCGGTCGTTACCCCGACTTTCCGAACAAATTTGCAGCTGCTCTTTATGCTCTTTTCCATAGCAATAGCGTGCAAGACGAACACGCTGCTAGCTTTCCCGGCGTTAGTACGACGACCTATCTCAAAACTCTGTTTCTGATCAATAAAGTGCCGTCCGGAGAAAGTGGTGGAGCTGCATCGCCCATCGGGGATGATTGACTTTCTGACCTGAGACCCGATCCTCTTCCACTTCGGCGCGGAGTCCTTCTGTTGATTGGAGTGCTACCCAACGTGCCTCCGGGATGGGCTAGAGTTTTCCGGACCAAATCAGGAACACGGGCTGGCTGCGTGTTCTGATTTCATCAAGTCCATCGGCACCTTGTTGCCGATGGCGCCATGAGGTCTGTATTCATTGTAGTCCTTGCGCCAATCCTGCTGCCATTTGAGCATGGCGTTTGACGTTAACTCCGTACCGTTGTCGCTAGCCTCGAGTGAACGTCGGACGGAATCCCCGCCTCGCGGCAAAGATCTTTGAATGTATGGCGGAAGGAATGGAAAACGAGCCCGTCGTCCGTAAGTTTTACGTCGCGCTTAAACCATCTATTGAACTTCTTCGAAGCAAGGCCGGAGGGCGAACCTTTAACGTCCGGTTTGAAGCCCATGATCGTTTCCGAGGCTTGAGCCAAGGCCCAGGTCGTAAAGTTAGAGGCGACTAGATCCTTATGAACCGGAACGCGACGGCGTGAGCTTTCCGTTTTGAGCTTCTTGGTCGTTAAGTCGAAGTACCAGACCCCGCCTTCGCTCTTGAAAAGATCATCTCGGGTTAGAAGGCAGATCTCGCCGAGTCGCATACCGCTTGCGAGAGCTAGCGCCGCCGTCCAATAGAAGCCGTCGACCGGACCGCTATCAAGAGGCTCGGTCGTAAAGATCCTATGGAGCATCTCGGCTGTAAACGGCTTTCGATCTACCGTCTTTTTGACGGTTGGCGCTGAAATACTCGTAAAGGGGCTTTCTTCAATCAACCCGCCTTTGAGTGCGTTTGTGTACCCGATCCTCATGCGTATCAATAAGCCTTGACGCGAGTCTGGCTAAAGCCGTTATCGCCTCTTGAGAGCCGGAAGCGGTATAAACGGGCTCGTCGAGAACGACTCCTAGATCAGCTAGGCGGATTTGAGCGTTAGCGACGGCTTCCGAATCCAACGAACGGAGGCGGCGAAACTCATCGTCGTAGAAGATATCGAGCTTTTGACCGGCTGCCGTCGCCTGCCTTTGGCTATCGGTCTTTAAGCTGTGTTGGATTTTGGTCTTACCGACAATCGCCCGGAGGTCTTTCGGTACTCCGCGCTGGTACCCCCAAACGTTCCCGCGTTTATAGATGCTCGGCATCACCGACCCCTGAGAGACTGAGTAATTTACTCAGTTTTTACTCAATTTTACTCAGTCTAGTCAATTGAAATCATTTAGATTTTAGGAAATTCAAAGACTTAGTGGATAGGTGGTGGGCCCGGAGGGACTCGAACCCCCAACCAATCCGTTATGAGCGGACGGCTCTAACCAATTGAGCTACAGGCCCACGGCCCTGCGGGCGACAAGCCGGTTGCGGGGCACACAGTCCCTATACCATGGCAAACCGGCGGGGCAAGTGCTTTGCGCGGCCAAACCGAAAAAGGTCCTGGAAAGACGAGACATTGCGGACACGCCCGTCATGTGCAGGCAGACCTTCCGGCCAGCTTCGGCAAAGGTGCGGGCGTTGCCCCGCCATGCGCCCAGGCAAGCGATGAAGAAAAAGGTTCCGTTCCCTTAAGGCTTGGGGTCTAAACTGGCGCCGTATCTGACACCCCCGCCGACGGACCTAAAGCCGGAGCCGACATGCGAAGTCCCCTTTTGACCGCAACGCTGACGGTCCTTCTCATATGCATGATCGGCTGGCTGCTCGTTGTCGGGCGCTCGCTGCTGCTGCCCTTCGTCATCGCGCTGATCGTCTGGTACATGATCAACTCGCTCGCCCACGCCTTCCAGAAGATCCCCCTTGGTCCCTGGCGCCTGCCCGGCTTCATCGCCTTCACCTTCGCCTTGCTTGCGATATTTGCAGCCAGCACGGTCGTGCTCGATATCGTCACCGTCAACCTTGCCCAACTCGCCCAGGATGCGCCCACCTACCAGCGGCGCCTTGAGGAGATCTTCGACCAGTTCTCGTCCCATTTCGACCTGAACGACCCGATCGAGCTGAAGGACCTCCTGCCGGACAGCGTCGTCCCGCGCATGGTGACCGCAGGCGCCAGCCTCGTCACCACGCTGGCCGGCTCCGCCAGCCTCGTCTTCATCTATGTGCTCTTTCTGGTCCTGGAACAGTCCACCTTCGACCGCAAATTCGAGCGCCTGTTCGCGTCCCCCGAGCGCGCGCAGTCCGCCTTCGCGATCCGTGCGGAGATCAACCGCTCGATCATGCATTACTTTTCGATCAAGACGGCCGTATCGGTTGCGACCGGTGCCCTCACCAGCCTGGTGCTGATCCTGATTGGCCTGCCTTATGCAGCCCTCTTCGGCTTCATCGCCTTCCTGTTGAACTACATTCCGACGATCGGCTCCCTGATCGGGGTCATCTTTCCAAGCCTGCTCGCCGTCGTCTATTACGACACGCTCGGCCCGTTCTTCGCGATTGCCACCGGTCTCGGCCTCATTCAGTTCGCCATCGGCAATCTTGTCGAGCCGAAGCTGATGGGCTCCAACCTCAACCTGTCCGGCCTTGTCATCATGCTCTCGCTTGCTTTCTGGGGCGCGATCTGGGGCATTGTCGGCATGGTCCTGTGCGTCCCGCTCACCGTGATGATCGTGATCGTCTGTGCCCGGTTTGAAAGCTCCCGCCCGATTGCCGTGCTCCTGTCGGAGACCGGTGATGTCGGTCTGGCAAAATAGGGTTCAGGCGCTTTCGGCCGTATGAACCAAGCCTTTGAAAATGAACGGAAGCTGAACCGGCAAGCCTTATCCGCGCCGTATTGCCAACCCATGTTCACGCACATGTGAAATACAGCCTGAAAGGATTTTTCAATGACAGGTTTCATCGCCGTCCTGCGCGGCAAAAGACTGGCTTTCGTGCACGGCTTCGCCCTCGCGGTCGGGCTTGCCCTGGCACTGTCCGCCACCGTTCCCTCATCTGCCCAGGAAACTTTGCCGTCGACCGGCACAATCACCATGGACGGCAGGGGCACGGTCACCGTTGCTCCCGACATGGCGGTGATCACGACCAACGTTGCGACCACCGGCAAGACGGCAGCCGAAGCGCTGTCGGAAAACTCGGCGACGATCTCAAAGGTGATCGATGCCATCAAGGGCGCCGGCATCGAGGCGAAGGACATCCAGACGCGCGGCTTCGGCATTTATCCGCGCTACGAGCGCATCACCGACGGCTCGGATCGCCAGCCCAACATCACCGGCTACGAAGTGCGCAACGGCGTCGAGGTCAATATCCGCGACATCGCCAAGCTCGGCGATATCCTGAGCCTGGTCGTTGACAGCGGGGCGAATTCCGTCGACGGCATCCGCTTCGACGTGAGCGATCCGGCGGAGAAACTCGACGAAGCGCGCAAGAAGGCCGTTGAGGCCGCGCGCCACAAGGCGGAAATCTTTGCCAGCGCCGCCGGCGTCGAACTCGGAGAGATCCTGACGATCGCGGAAACCGGCACCCAGATGCCGCGGCCGCAGATGATGCGTGCGAGCGCCATGATGGCGGCGAGCCCGGAATCCGTGCCGATCGAAGCCGGCGAGGAAACCATCGGTGCCAACGTCACCATCATGTGGGCGCTGAAGTAACACTCCTGCGCCCGATTATCCGGTCCCGCACACACGGGACCGGGTCAGAGCTTACGGTACCAGACCTGCATCGGCTTTTCGCTCTCACCGGCATCACCGATATCCTGCCACGGGAAGGTGACAATGACCCCGTCGAGCTTTTCATAGCCGCGCTTCATCCAGAACGGGTCCAGCGTCCGGTAGTCCGCCGGCCGCATGGGATGGTCATCCGGCCGGATGACACCGCAGAACACCGCTTCGCCGAAGCCCAGCCTCCTGGCATGGGCTTCGCGCTCGTCAAAAAACCGATGCCCGATGCCCTGCCCGCGATAGGCAGGATCGAGCACGGATTCGGCCAGATAGAAGACTTTCTCCGGATCAAAGCCGCGCGCGCGGAGTGGCGACTGGAAAGCTTCGTACTCGTCGCCGAGCGGCTCCCCCGTTGCCGCGCCCACCAATTGGGTCCCGTCATAGGCGCCGACGATCAGGGCGCCCTCCGTCTCCGCGTATCGCTGAAGGTATCTCGCCTCGTATTCCATGGAGCCGTCGTAAAGATACGGCCAGTCGTGAAAAACGGATATCCGCAGCCGCGCAAGCTCGCCGAGTGCATTTTTCAGGTCTTCGCCCGTTAGTGTTTTTATGTCGACCGGCACAGCTAACCCTCTCAAATGTCGGCATGATTTTCCGGAGCCTTAGCACATGTTCCGGTTATCCGGGTTTGCAGTGCAAAAACCGCACGAGAATTTTGCAGATTTCCCATTGAGATTAAACACTCTTTTCTGTAAGGAGTGCGCTCCGGAAAATCACCGGGGACATCTGCTGGTTTGGGAGAGCGATATGGAAAGCAACGCCCTCTTCGAACTGGGGATGGACTTGGAGGCTCGTGTAGCAGAAGACGCAATCAGCGTTGCCGAGCCAAGAAGCACCACCCAGAAGGAAGAAAACGTTTCTAACGCGGCTGCTGGCATTTATGCCGATGACCGCCTGGATCACTTCATTCAGAAGGAAGGGGTCCACTGCGCTGGTGCGCACTTGATTATTGATCTTTACGACGCCGAAAAGCTCGACGATCTGCCTCATGTCGAACAGGCCCTGCGCGCCTGTGTCGAGGAAGCAGGCGCGACCCTGTTGCACATTCACCTGCATCCGTTCGAACCGACCGGCGTGTCGGGGGTTGCCGTGCTTGCGGAAAGCCACATCTCTGTCCACACCTGGCCCGAGGCCGGCTATGCCGCGTTCGACGTTTTCATGTGCGGCGATGCCAAGCCTGAAAAATGCGTCGACGTGCTGCGGAACGCCTTCAATCCGGGCAAGACGGCGGTTTCCGAATTGCTGCGCGGGCGCGAGGTCGCCAACCAGTTGTCGAAACCGCACACACTGGAAGCAGCCGAATGAGCGACGGCCTGGTCTTCAACGAAACCCTGTATCCGGGGGTTCAGGTCAGTTACGGCTGCGACCGGATCCTCTACCAGGAGAAAACGGAGCACCAGGACCTGGTGCTCTTTTCCAACCCGGTCTTCGGCAAGATCCTGATGCTGGACGGGGTGACCCAGGTCACTACCGCGGATGAGTTCATCTATCACGAGATGATGTCCCATGTGCCGATCATCGCCCATGGCGCGGCGAAGAACGTCCTCATTGTCGGCGGCGGCGATTGCGGCCTTGCCGAGGAAGTCCTGAAGCACCGGACGGTTGAAAAGCTCGTCCAGGTGGAAATCGACGCCTCCGTCGTGGAGTTCTCGAAGGAACACTTCGCGGACTTCAACGAAGGCGTCATTGACGACCCGCGCTTTGAACTCGTCATTGCCGACGGCATGAAATTCGCGGCGGAAACCGAACGCAGGTTCGACGTCGTGATCGTTGACAGCACCGACCCTCATGGACCGGGTGCCGTTCTGTTTTCCGAAGAATTCTACCGCAATGTTCACCGCATGCTGACACCTGGCGGTGTCCTGGTGACGCAGAACGGTGTGCCGTTCCTTCAGCGCGACGAACTGGTGACGAGCATCGCGCGCTTCTCCCGTATCTTCAGGGACGCGGCTGCCTATATCGCGGCAATCCCGACCTATTTCGGCGGTCACATGACGCTCGGCTGGGCGACGGACAATCCGGACCTGCGCAGGCAAGCCGCACAGGTGCTCGAAGAGCGGTTCAAAGCGGCCGGTTTCAAGACCAGGTATTACACGCCCGACGTCCACGCCGCGTCCTTCGCGCTGCCCAGGTTTATCCTCGACGCAGTAGAGGAAGGCCGCGCCGGGGTTTGAGAAAGTGCGAGTTTGCTATTGGGAAGCAGCTTGACTTGGCACCATGGGGCCGTTCTGAAAGTCATGCGCAAGTTGTCGCAAACAGCGTCAAGGGTGCGTGTCGGCACGCTTGTGTGACTTAGCACTCGACAACACTGCGGAATCGACCCGTACAGGATGTGCATCCTGCAATACGTACTGCACAGGCAAGTCGATCTTGGAAACCGCCTGGATCAGGATGAAGCAGCTCGACATGAGCGTGAAGACGACCAGCACATGGTCGAAATCGAAGTGCCCGGCCAACCGGCCGAAGATCGCCGATCCGATGATTTGACCGACGGGAAGCATGAAAAAGAGCACCGCGACGACGGTCGGCGCGTGGCTCTGCGAGATCCGCCCGGCCCAGATCAGGTACATCGCTGTTCCCGTCATGTAGAAGACACCGAACACGCAGGCGGCAAACATGGCGAGCGTTGCGGAATGTTCAGCCATTGTCAGCAGCAGCGCGGACGCCCCAAGTCCGACAAAGGAGATCGAATGCATCTCGGCAAGCGACAGCTTCGCAACGAGATCTCCGCACAGTCCGCCGAGGAGACCGGCAATGCCGAGCGCAATCCAGAAAAGGCTGATGTCCGCCGCACTCCAGTCGGCGAGACCGACAAGACTGAGGCCGCCACCAGTCCAGATCGCGGCACTGACCATTCCGAAGAGCAGGGCGCTCGATGCGGCCTGATGAAGGCCGGGCGACCTGAAAATCTGTCCGAAAGCGCCGGGCTTCGATGCACCCACGGGCCGTTTCGGCACCGCAAAAAACGCGGCCAGCGACAGCGCGACGGAAATCAGTGCAAACACGAGAAAACAGGTGCGCCACGTGTCCGCGAACCGCAATGCCGTGATGCTTGCGGCCACGATTCCTGCACCTGTTCCAGCGTTGATGATGCTGACCGCCCGTTCCTTGTAGCGGCTGCAGACGATGCTGACGCCGGAAACGAGCGGGGGCATCGAGAGCCCGGAGCCGATGCCGATGAATGAAAGAGAGGCGAGTAGATAGGCCTGTGATTGCGCGAGACTGACAGTCAGTGCGCCCATAGCTGCAAATGCCATCGCGGCCGTTACAGTGACGCGTGCACCCCATCTTTCGGTGAGATAGGCCGCGACAAGCAATGCGGCACAGGTTCCGGCATAGACGCTGCAGGCAAGCAGAGCGGTATCGTCATGATCGAGCCGGAATTCGTTCTGGATGGAAGGCAGAAACTGACCGAAAGCAAACCGGACGCCATAGGTGATTGAAATGACCCACGCACCCACGACAACAAACAGATAGCCCCTCATTGCAACATCCCCATCGAAATCTGGAATCGTATGAATTCTGAAAAACGGCCTCGTGCGCGAGCTACGGAATACACGCCCCACGCACGCCCAATCGGGCTATGACTCGATATGTGTTCGAAGTGTTTTGATAAAACAGCGGGAAGTCACGAGCGGCGGTAATTCAGAAAAAGTGTGATCCAAGTCTCAAATTCTATTGCAATTGCAACCACATACGCACGCAAAAGGTGCGACCCAAAATAGATCGGCTCTCAACGGTCACGTCTTCGCGGAACATCAACACATGGTTCACGCCACATGACAGACTACCAGAATGCGCCCTAATGATGTGCCTTGTCGGCCGGAACAACCCAACGTCTGGCCTATGGATTCACACCTCGTCCACGCGCGGTCGATGGTTTCATCACCGGGCGCAATCGCGAGCTTAAGCTGCAAGACATTCGTTTGGACAATCGCTTGGATGCTTGCCTACAGCCATCTGCGAAAGCGCCCGAAATCCTCAACTCTCTTTGTCTGATGCATGTTGCGTGCTGATGAGCTCGGACGAGTACACTATCGACCTCCTGCCTCTGCGCACTGTTTCGATGCGTGATGTGAACCTGCAAGCAAACTCACAGGCCGACGCAACGCCATCTCAAGAGGCCGTTATGCAAAATGGCACACCACCCAATGAGTCCGGGAAAATACACCCACAGGGCAGCCGACTTCGACTTGCAAAGGACACCTTTCACGGCGTGTCCGCGAAATGACGACCCGGACAAACCCGGTAAACCGCATTTTGCTATTGCGGAACCGCCGATTGCGTAGTGAGATTACCGATCAACCAAAGTCCCGAGGGCAACTAAACTCAATCGATTTCTATGATAATGCCTGTGTGGACCACGTGTGCGTCCGCCCAACGGTTGTATGGGATCGGGGGTTCGTTGAAGAACGCCGCCATTACCGCTTGGCCCTCGCCACTGTTGTTTGGTTGGCTTGGGAACCACGGTATCCAGTCAGCGGGTTCTCCAGTCACCCAGCCCCAACCTCCATCAGGTTCGCGCGCTCCCTCAGTCTGATACAAACCGAAAGTTGGACCTACATAGGAGTTGTCGCCATGGTCCCGCCAGAATCTCTGGTCGTCCTTGACCAACCGAAAGGCGAAGTCATTTTCCTCAGGTGTCGTGAGTGTCGCCAGATGTCCGCCACTTCGCTCGGCGAGCGCTTTCACCCCGTCGTGTCGCCCACAGCACCATGTCAGCACACCGATATACAATCGATCTTCAAAATAGCCATAAACAAATTCTTTGCCTGCAAGCACCTTTGCTGCGTTTAGAAGCCGTGGATCCGTCTCTAGCAGGGCCAAAGTCTTTGGGTCATATCGACGCGCATTGACAGAAGACACGATCGGGACTGAACTGGTTTCAGCCACAACAAATTCAACGTTCAGTGCCTCTGCCGTTCCCGCGGTCACCACGCCCGTCGATGGCAACCCCGCAGCTGCCTGGAAATCCGCGATCGCCCGGCGCGTCCGCGTCCCAATCACGCTATCCTCTGGACCTGCGTCGTAGCCGCGCGCGTTCAGCGCCACCTGCACCGCCCGCGCGTCTTCCTTCGACAGCCCAAGCGACTGCTCGGCCGAGGCCGCCGCCTCGCGAGCCACCGTGATCTGGCCGCTCTCGGCAACAACGCTTCCCGGCGCGCTTGCCAGCGCTGCCGCTGTCAACTCCTCGCGCGCTGTAAGCGCCAGATCGCGCATCGATCCCGTCGGAAACCGCTTCAAGTAGATGTCCCAGGCCCGCTCGGTGTTGATGGCCAGCGCCGCCTCGAAGATCGCCTCCTCCTGCGCTGCGGCGATTGCCGCGCCCTCACCTCCTTCGCCAAGATTCAGGTACACCTCCAGTGCCAAGTCGTTCGTCACCGTTGGCACCTGCTTGTCTTCCGTGTCGGCCTTCACATCGCGGATCACCCGCTTCATCAACGTCAGGATTTCGATGTTCTCGGTCGGCAGGTGCTTCGCCAGCGCCTGTGTGAACGGCGAGTTCTCCGAGTCGCCGTCATAGGCCACCTGTCCGGGCGAGGCTGCGAACATGAGCATCGAGCCCTGGAAGCGTCCTGCCATCGGTGCAAGGCCCCGGGTCGTGAGCGCTCGTGTCGGCGAGAAGTTCTGTGTATAGAAGTCGGTGGCCAGCGGATTGTCGCGGCAGGCGTCGATGAAGACCAGAGCGGCGCGCGCTTTTTCTTCGAGCATCTGCACGATACGGTTGAGCGGCAGCGCCTCGCTTTGCACATCGAAAGCACTTCGCAACGCGGCATCCACACCCAACAGATAGTTTTGTCCCTCGAACTGCATGCCGTGACCGGCGTAGTAAAAAAGAGTTACGTCGGCACCCTCGGTCCGGTCGAGGAAGGCGGAAAACTCTTCCGCCAGCCCTGCCCGTGTCAAGTCGGTCGCCAGCGCAACATCGAAGCCAAGTCCTTCGAGCGTATCGGCCACGAGGCGTGCGTCATTGACCGGATTGGCGAGCGGCCCCGCATTGGCGTAGTCTGCGTTGCCAACGATGAACGCTGTGCGTTTCTCGGCAAGAGCTGGAAACGTTGCGAGCGAAAACAAAAACGCAAGAATAAGAAATCGAAGCATTACAACCCTGCTGGCAATTGATCCGTTCAGAACAATTCACTTGATATGCATACCCAAAGCAGCAACAAGCGACAAGTTTCAGACCATCATCCAATAGCGACACCGAAATCAATACGATTGAACCGCGCGCTTTTGGGAAGCTCTCGAAGATCTGCTCACCAGAATTTGTAAGGTTCGGGCTCGAAGTAGAGCTGTACTGCACAACCGACCGATGACGGCTATGCTGTTTTCGCGAAATTGACGGATCGACTGCCAAATCTCGCATCACCCTTCAAACCGGATATCGCAGGTCATGAGCTCACGGCCTGGTTCGCTTGCTATTTGCTCGAGGAAAATTCAATCATCACCTGGATCGGCCCGACCGTGATGCTTACCGGCGTGCCAATCGCGAAACCGATTTAAGCGCTCCTGCCGGTCCTGCCCGCAGGCCACCGCCAGACATGATTGCCCTGATGACAGATTTGACAATCAGAGCATTGGTTACAATATGTGCATTATTGCGGATGGATTTTTACAACGAAACATGAGTAAATGAGATTGAGTTCCGAAGAGGAATTTTTGAGAAATAGACAGTAATTTCAGATTTAATATTATTGTTATTGCAGAAAATTTTTACGCGCTTAAGCTGCTACATATCAAATATAAGTTGGACGCTGTAAATCCGCTCATGGCTTAGCGCTTAGCCAAAGGTTTCAGCAATGTACTACTGTTTTTACGCGACACAGGATCTGCGAGGCTACTCGCAATGATTTCGACCTCGTACAAGGACATTTTCACGCTCGGTACGGGGCTCTTGCGGGTGAACAGAGCGGTTCTGTTCGCCGACGTTGTTGATTCAGTACGTCTTTTCGAGGTTGACGAAGAAGGCACCATTCTTCGCTGGGTCGGGTTCGTGGATGACCTCGAGCGCAGGCTGGAGGCGTCCGGGCAAGGCCGCCTGGTCAAGCGCATGGGTGATGGCCTGCTGGCAGAATTCGACGATGCAGGCTATGCGGCGCGCACGGCGCTGGACATTCAGTCCTCGATTGAAAAACTCAACGAGAACCTGGACGCGGATCGCCGGATCGAACTGCGGATCGGCATTGATATCGGCGAAATCCTTCACAGCGCCGATCAGGACCTCTACGGCCAGCATGTCAACACCGCCGCCCGCCTGTCGTCGGCATCGCGCGCAGGTCAGATCGTGACCAGCGCGGCAATCCGCAATGAACTGGCAAGCGATCCTGATGCGGAATTTGAAGACATCGGGGAACTGCATCTGAAGAACCTCCCGCGGCCGGTCAGCGCCTACGTGCTGCGCAACCGCGATGAAGCGCAAAGCGTCACTCCGAGAATCGCTTCAAAGGATCTGCAGCCGACGATCGCCGTTCTGCCGCTCATGTGTCCCGCCGTGTCTCAGGAAACGATGGTGTGGTCGAACCTGATCACCGAAGACCTGGTCGGGGCGCTGGCAAAGTCACCTGCGCTCAGCGTGATTTCGAACCTGTCAACGGCAAGCTTCCGGACAAAAACGCTGGAACTGGAGGAAATCCGGTCCAGACTGAGCGCGGACTTTATTGTGTCCGGCTCCTTTCGCCAGTCACCCCAGCAGACAATTCTGGACCTGGAACTGATCGAAACCCGGACCGGTCTGGTTGTTCTCTCCGAGCGTCTGGAATTCGATACCTCTGAGCTTCTTCAGCGCAACACCCTATTCAGTGATCTTGCCAACAGGATGCACGGCGCCCTTTTGAACAGGCAAATGAAGAGAGCCCTCTCCGCTCCCCTTCCGACGCTTGAAGGCTACGCGATCCTGTTTGGGGCCATCGCGCTGATGAACCGGTTGTCGCGACAGGATTTCGAGCTCGCAAGGGAACTTCTCGACGGATTGATCGAGCGTGTGCCGAATGCCCCTGCCGCTCTTGCCTGGAAGGCGCGCTGGCACGTGCTCAAGGTCCAGCAGGGCTGGGCAGACGACCCCGGCCTCGAAGCCAGGCTTGCGCTGGACTGCACGGAACGGGCGCTGGACATAGACCCGCAGAACTCTGCCGCCCTGGTGGCCGAGGGGTTTGTGCGAAACAACCTGCTGCATGATCTCGACGAGGCCGAAGAACTGTTCGACAGTGCCCTCGAACTGACGCCGAACGATGCGACCGGGCGCGCATTGCGGGCAGGTCTCTATACCTTCCGAGGAGAAGGGGCCAAGGCAGCACAGGACGCCGAACACGCCCTGCACCTTGCTCCCCTGGACCCGAACCGGTTCTTCTTTCAGGCAATGGCGGCCGGCGCCAGTCTGGCGAACAGGGACAATGCGCGCGCCCTGGAACTTGCGGCCAGCTCTCTGCGCCTGAACCGCTCCCACACGTCCACGCTGCGGGTCAAGGCCGTCGCCGAATGGCGTTTGGGGAAGCATGAAGAGGCCAAAAAGACACTCGACAAACTACTGAAAAAACAACCGAATTTTTCGATCAGCTGGTGGCAGAAATCATCGCCGGCGGCAGATTTCGAGATGGGGCGGGCGTTTGCCCGCTCGCTGAAGGAGCTGGGGGTGCCCGAGTAGGGTTCGATTCCCGGTCGGACATGCCTTGAACAACATTGGTGAAAGGAGCACAGGATGGCGAATTCAGGAGGATTTGGACCCGAAGGAAGCCTGGGAAGTCTTGGAAGCCTCGGGAGCCTTGGAAGTCTCGGGAGCTTGGGCAGCCTCGGCAGTCTGGGAAGCCTTGGCAGTTTGGGCAGCCTTGGAAGCCTCGGATCCGCACCGGCAAATCCACCGCTGCTGGTTCAGGCCCTGATCACCAACCGTGACGGGATTGCCGGCAGTTTCGAGCCGGTGCCGGCCGGTGATGTCGACGCGGACAATCAGGAGAGCACCGCCTATCTCGATCGGCTGTCGCCCGGCGTTCGCGCAAGCATTTTCTCGCTCGAACTCGGCTCGCGCATCGGCTTCAAGTTCACTGGCGGCGAGGCCAATGTCTATCATCTGCAAACGGAATACGGGACGTCGCAGACCAAGTATCAGCTGCTCATGGCCATGAAGCGGCCGACACAGGAGATTTTCTCAGACCAGCTGACAATGATCGCCAACTATGCGGACCTGCGTGCGGACAGGGCCGGTGAAATCATCTCCCAGCTGGCAACGCCCCTGGAATTCCTCCGATCCATTGCTTTTGTCGATCCGGACCGGACACCGTTCACGGTCGAACTTCTGGGCATGTCTCTCTGGCTCGCAAACTACGTCGAGATGCGCGTCAAGTATGCCCTGGCCTGCAAGCGTCCCATCGAGTGGTCTCCGCAAATCCAGCCGATGATATGGACACCGACCCATGGGAGCCTGCCGAGCGGACATGCCACCGAAGCCTTCTGCATGGCTCAGGTGCTCTGGCGGTTGCTGCAGGAGACAGGAACCGAACCATACTCCGGAGACCTCTGGGGCGAGATGATGATGCGCCAGGCGGCGCGTATCGCGATCAATCGCACTGTGGCCGGCGTGCACTTCCCGGTCGACAGTGCAGCAGGGGCGGTCCTCGGGTTGAACCTTGGCGAGTATTTCGTCAGACGGTCTATGCAAAATGCTCCGGACAAGGGCTGGAAATTCGACGGGACATTGTTCAAGGACGCGTCCGGTTCCGCGGAAGGCCTGGATTTCGATTGGCGGCAATATTACGACTTCGCCACCTCACCACCGGGCCTGAAGGCCGAAACTGACTGGGTGAGCGAAGAAGACTTCCTGAATTCTGCTCCAGACGCCCCGTCACAGCCACTGGGCTGGCTTTGGAACAAGGCCAAGGCCGAATGGTAACGCAGTCTTTTTTGAACCTGTCCGAACGAGAGGGAGGCCGTCGTGGTCTTTACCTGGCACGAATTCGACAGTGGTGACATTGTCCTCAATCCGGAAGCGGATTTTCGCATATACACACTGAGCCGTGCAATCGCGGTGGATCTGAAAACCGATGCGGACGACATCTGGTGGCTGACGGTTGTGCAGCCGGCGATCGATCCGCGAACAAAGGAAAATTATACGCTTCTGGATATCCGGGAGTTTGCCAGATATCTGGGATTGGGCGACGACACGAGCGACTTTCTTCTGATTCCGCCCGAGTACTCGCAGGACTTCAGAAAGAGTGCGGCTCCGGAAACGGTCTCGTTCTATGCGCGTCGAAACTACCTGAACACGGTCAACCGGTTTGTTCTCGACCCGGACGCAAACGAAACCGGGATTGCCTGGTTCGAAGTCGGCCCGGCCTTTCGGCCGGACGACATCGTCAACCAGAAGGATCCTTTTGTCATAGAGAAGCCGGCGGAATTCGAGGTGCAGGAAGGCTCCGTCGTCATGGCGGTTATCGACAACGGCATCGCCGTCGGTCACGAGCTCTTTCGCGGCTCCGCCGATGCAGCCGAGACATCCCGCGTGAAGTTTTTCTGGAACATGGACGGTGTGGCCTCCGACGACTTGCCCGCCTCGGTGCATATTGAACCTGCGACGGTCGGGAATGTATGGACAGGAAACGGGCTGACGGAGCATCTCGCTGAAAACATGCATAACGGCATATTGGACGATACCGCGTTCTATCAGTCCATCGGTGCGACGGACTGGTCAAACCGCCGGCACACGCCGATCGCGCATCGCCTGTCGCACGGCACGCATGTGATGGGTCTTGCCGCAGGTTTCCCTTCCCATGGAACTGAATCTGCTGACGCCGAAAAACGCCCCATTATCGCAGTCAACCTGCGCACGTCGGACGTTCAAGACCCTTCAGGCAGCCTTTTCGCGTCCTGGCTGGAACAGGCGCTCTTCTTCATCCTCGACCGCCACAAGCGCATCGGGATCGAGGGACAACCGGGTGTTCGCCCGCCCCTCGTCATCAATTTCAGTTTCGGGAATTATGCCGGACCGCATGATGGCACCGGGGCCATCGAAAAGAAAATCAGGAATGCCCTGATCAAGGCGGCGAACCAGACGATCAAGTGCGAATTTGTTTTGCCGGCCGGAAACGGAAATGAAAGCCGTTGCCACGCGCGTATCGAAATTTGCGGTGATCCGCCCCGGCGGCAATCGCTGGACTGGCGCGTCCAGCCATCTGATCGAAGCCTGTCGGCCTTGCAGATCTGGCTGGATGAGGAGGGACAGGTTCCTGACGACTACGTCACTCTCACCGTTGACGGGCCGGGAGGGATCGAACCGGTCGACGTGCCGTCGCATCATCCCGTCGCATGGCAGGAACTGGTCAATGAGCAGGACGAGCGCCTGGGGCTGGTCTATTTTCTCGGTGCAAACGTCGGTCCGTTCAAGCGCGGTCACTTCGGTGTTTTTCTTTACGCGACGGACAGCCCGGAAGACGTTGGGCCCTTTGCACCCTCAGGGCTCTGGAAACTGCATCTGCAAGCACCGGAACACTCCGGCGACGTCCGGGCGAAAGCCTGGGTGATACGCGACGAAACGCTGCCCGGGTATCCCGTTTTTGGCCGGCAATCCTATTTCGATGACCCGCTCTATGCAGAGTTTTATGAGCCCGGGCTCCAGATCAATCCGCTCGACCGCCCGCTGATTGGCGGGCGCCTTGGCTATGACCCGGTCGCGACCCCGGCGCTGGTTCGGCGCGAGGGTACGTTGAGCGGTTTTGCCAGCGGCGACAGAACGGTTGTCATTGCAGGCTTTGTGAATACGGATCCGCGGGAACACTGCCCGATTGCGCTCTACTCAGCCTCTGGGCCAACCAACAATCCGGCCAAGACCGGACCGGATGCATCCGGTCAGAGCGATGACAGTATCGTCATGCATGGTGTCGTGAGCGCCGGATCGGCGAGCGGATCGTTTGTCGCGATGCCGGGCACCAGCGTGTCAGCGCCGCAGGTCGCCCGCTGGATCGCCGGTGAACTCTCACAGGGCAAGCCATCCGGCCCGCCACAGGTTCGCGCTGCTGCGGAGACAATGGACCCTCCGGGAGGCAGCAGCAAACCACCCGGCACCCGCTCCGGCGGCGGGCGAATGCTTGACCTGCCGATCTTGTTCGGGCGGTCTCGATGGCCGGGCCAGTCCAGGTGATTGCTGGAGGGGCGCAAACAGCGCCACTCCAACGGGCTATGTTGCCTCAGCTGTTGTTGTTCCCAAGCGCATCCAGCAGCGTGCCGAGATTATGCTGGAACATGGTGAGGTAACTTGTCGCCGGCCCGCCCCGTTCGGAAAGGGCATCCGAAAACAGACGGCCGCCGATCTCGATGCCTGTTTCGTCGGAGATCTGCTGCACCAGCACCGGGCTGGTGATGTTCTCAACGAAAAGCGCGGCAGCACCCTGCTCCTTGAGTTGGGCAATGAGGACGGCAAGGTCACGTGCGGACGGTTCGGCTTCCGTGTCGATACCGACCGGCGCGAGGAAGGTTAGACCGTAGGCATCAGCAAGATATCCAAAGGCATCATGCGCGGTGACAACGGTGCGGCGATCTGCCGGAAGTGCGGCCAGCCGCGTGCGGGTCTCCTTGTCAAGAGCCTCCAGCTTTGCAATGTAAGCCTCAGCATTTGCTTTGAAATCGTCGGCGTGATCCGGCATCGCTTCCGACATCGCGTCGGCGACGTTGCGCACGTAAATCACCCCGTTCGACAGGGAGTTCCAGGCATGTGGGTCGGTCTCGCCGTCAACCATGACCGGCGTCACGCCTTCGGTCGCAATGTGGACGGTGGCTTCGGTCCCGGATTCGGAAATCAGCGTGTCTGACCAGGTTTCGAATCCGAGCCCGTTGACGAAAATGAGGTCTGCCTCGGCAACTGCGCGCGCATCGGCAACGGAGGGCAGATAGACATGCGCGTCGGCATCCGGACCGACGATGGTCGTGACATCCGCATGATCACCAACGACCTGCTCAATCATGTCCCCGAGGATCGAGAAACTGGCGACGACCTTGATGTCGTCATGCGCATTGGCCGGCAAGGCAGCTGCCAAGAGCGATGTCGCCACAAAACCGGTGGCCAGCGTTTTCAAAATAGTCATTGGATTCTCTCTTCAGCATAGGGGTGTTCAGTAGAGGGTTTTTTCTCTGCGGACGGTTTGCGGAACCGGCCGCCAAAGCCGAGCGGCCCGAACAGGGCGGAAATCAGAAAAAAGCCGCCGGCAACCAGAACGATCGCCGGGCCGGACGGGGTTTCTGGAAAGACATACGACAAGGTCAGGCCGATCCAGCAGCTTGCCAGGGCAAACAGAAAGCCGAGCACCAGCTGGCCGGTAATGGTACTGGCCCAGTAGCGGGCTGCCGTCGCGGGCAGGATCATCAGGCCGACAGCCATCAGCGTCCCGAGTGTCTTGAACGCGGCGAGCAGGTTCAAAACCAGAAGCAGCATGAACCCCTGGTCGACGAGCCAGGGCCGCCGTGTCTGTGACTCAAAGAAAATCGGGTCACAGGTGCTGACGATCAACGGCCTGAGAAGAACGGCGAATGCAGCAAGCGTCACCGTTGCGACCCCGCCGACCAGCATCATGGATGCATCGTCGATCCCGAGGATCGACCCGAACAGGAAACTTTTGAGCGGCACCGCAGATCCGGCCGCGGACAGGATGAAGATCCCGACCGCCAGGGCAATGAGATAGAGCGAAGCAAGGCTCGCATCGCTGCGCAGGATCGTCTTGCGCGCGAGCAGCGCCGTGAGGACGGCAACACCGACCCCGGCCACCAGCCCGCCAACGAGCAGCGACATCACCGACAGGCCCGTGGCGACGAACCCGATGACGATACCGGGTGTGATTGCGTGGGCCATTGCCTCGCCGGCAAGGGACAGGCGCCGCAGGACAAGAAATGCGCCAATGGGCGCAACGGAAGCCGACAGCACGGTGGTCGCCACGAAGGCGCGTCGCATGAACGCAAAACTCCACATCTCGGCGACAAATTCAAACATGGGCCGGTTCTCCCCGTTCAAGGGAGCCGCGGAACATCCAGGACGCCTGGCTTTGCGAGAGATAGCCCTGCGCCACGAGGCGCTCCGGCGTTAGAACCTCTTCCACGGGACCATGCGTCGCGATCCCGTTGCCCAGCAGCAGCGCGTGGCTGCAGTGATCGAGGACCGATGAAAGATCATGAACCACAAGGACAACTGCCCGGCCTTCCCCGCGCCAGCGCTCGATGATCGACAGCAGGTGAGCCTCGGTACTCTGGTCGACCGCCGCGAATGGCTCGTCCAGCAGGATCAAGGGTGCGTCCTGAAGTATGACGCGAGCAAACAGGGCGCGCTGAAGCTGCCCGCCGGAAAGCGTGTGAAGCGATCGGTCTGCAAGATCCAGGATTCCTGCCTCTTCCAGCGCTGCCGCGACCCGGTCTCGGCCGCTTCGTCCAAGACCGGACCACAGCCCGAACCCGCGCCATGCGCCCATCGCGGCGAGGTCGCGCACACGAATGGGAAAGCGCCGGTCGAACTCCGTCAATTGTGCCAGGTAGCCGATCTCGCCCGGCCGTCCTGACGGCCAGTTCAGGCGACCGGCAAGCGGTTCCTTAAGGCCAAGAAGCATCTTGACGAAGGTGCTCTTGCCGGAGCCATTTGCACCCAGGACCGCCAGCGCCGTTCCCGCCTCCACATCCAGGGACAAATGCTTGAAAAGCGTGAGGTTCGGATAGCCGAGAGACAGATTTCGCAATTCCAGGACGGCTGCCATCACAGCACCATCCAGATCATGAGCCAGAGAAGAGCTGACGACGCCAGTGCGCCTGCGGCGAGTGTCACGACACTCATCTCAGTCAGGCACGAAGGCCGGCTTTGCCGGATTTCACTTCCGGGAGCATGCCGCGCCATCAGTCCGTATCCGGACTTGGTTCCGCGAACGACGTCAGCAGGGACCCGCAGCTAGGTCTGTCGTGACTTTCCCGCAATGGGATTGATCGTGTGATCTGGCGCATCGCCCCCTCCGAATGGACGGGGATCTGGCAGAACCATATTTTTGAACGGCAGCACCGCTTTGCACATGGACGTCTCCCACCGGGACACCCCGCCCGGTCAAGTTAAGATTGCGATGGCAGGTCTCCTGACTCGCGGGTCCAAGCTTTCCCGATCCTTCCCGGGCCGTTGTTCAACAAGGCCCAGTGGCGATCATCGGGGTCGCTCACCGCTCACAGTTGCGGGGGCAGTCACGGATTTGGCGCCCTTCGGCTCTTCCTCACCGTGTTCCCTTTTCATCTTGCAGCCGTTTTCATTCTGCAAGAACCATCAAAGGCGAACCTATTTTGCCGACCAGAAATAATCAACACGTATTTGTGCTTAAGTCCTGTTTCACGCATCTCGCCTGATCTGCAGGACGGGTCAGTCCCGCGCTTCCAGCCACGTCTGCGCCGAAGCCATATTGCTGGAGACAATACCGTCTGCCAGCTTCTGCCCGACCACGGCCCCGAACTTGTAGCCATGTCCGGAACAGGCTGACACGATGGTCGCCCTGTCTTCGGTTGCCGCGAAGAAATGCTCGTCCGCCGTAAAGGTGTAGGCGCAGGTCACCACGCCGTCGACGCGATACTCCTCGATCCGTGAAAACGGTGGTGAAAAGTGGTTGCGCAAAACCTCCCCTTCCCCGGTTTTCGGCGTCCGGTCCTGGTCCGGGGTGGCTTTGTATTTGTGTATTCCGGCGCCGAACTTGAGGCCTGTTCCGGCAACGGGAGGCAGAATGTAGCCGTCGACAGGCCCGCCAGGATCCAGGATTGCAGGCGCACGTTCCCAGACCTCCGCGAGATCAGGCGGAGGTGTCAGGTAGACAACCGCCGTGCGATAGGTGGTCAGGCTAGCTGCAAGTTTCGGAAACAGTCCGAGGGTCCAGGCACCGGAGGTGACAATCACATGATCGCCTTTGAGGACCTGACCATCGGCAAGCGTCAGTGAACCGGCCGCGGTATCGACCGCGGTGACCTCCGCGTTCTCGCGCACCTCCGTTCCCTGCGCCCGAAGCCAGTCACGAAGATCTGCAGCAATTTTCTGGCAAAGAAGAACGCCGCCCTCATCGCTGACAAGGCCATAGCGGATGGTCTGCGGGGCGACGAAAGGGAACCGCGCGGCGGTCTCTTCCGGTGTCAGGTCTTCGAAAGGATAGCCACCCTCGACAAGTCCGCGCCGGTAGTCTTCGCCGCCATCGTCCTCAGTCTGCGACATCACCATGAAGCCGGTGTCGACGAGATGTTTTGTGCCCAGGTCTTCCCACATCTCGTCCCACGCCGAATAGGCATCTCCGATCCGGCGCTGATAGCCGCCCTGCCCGCCATAGGCCCTGCGGATGATCCGGTGCTGGTCACCGGAGGCGGAGAGAGGATTGGGGATCGGGCCCTGCTCGAACAGCGTGACAGGGACACCGCGCTTGGTCAGGGCCCAGGCGGTTGAAAGACCGGAAATTCCGGCTCCGACAACAAGGATTGTCATGAAGAAGTTCCTGCGGTTTGATCCCGCAGATTACCCGGCACCGGGGTGGAAGCAAGGGGCAATATGCCGCTCGATCCGCAAAGCGCCATACCCGTTTGAACGCATTGAATCTCTTGTTTAAGCCGCTCACAAACCACATGAAGCGGAAGCACGAACTGAAGTGTTTCTTTAAGCGAATAATTCGTCAGTTATTGCTGCAAATCAGCATGTTAGCCCGCAGTTCGGAATCAAATCCTTAGCGCCCTGGCTGTGGACTCTAAATAGGTTGTTCACTCACATTGAGTTCTTGAGACTGGTTGTTGACCAAACACAATCAGTTTCAGGATCGATGGAATGAACAACCTTTTTGAAATCCACACCTAGTCCCCGAGCGGCTGCGGCCCCGTCCGGCCATGATAGGCTGTCAGGGAAGCCCGGATCCGGCGCAGGTTCTCCGTCGTGTGGTCGGACCTCATCTGGGCAACCGCCATGGCCAGCGCGTCGATGATGACGAGATAGGCGTAGCGGGACGCCGTTGGTTTGTAGATGTCCGGATCTTCCGGAAGATCAATCTGCAGGGCGCAGTCAACAGCGCGCGCAAGCGTGCTGCCCGACTTGGTGATTGCCAGGGTAGCTGCTCCGTATCCCGCCGCAATTTCGGCGGCGCTCACGATTTCATCCGCCTCCCCGCTGGAAGAAATCAGCAGCATGACATCAGACTTTGACAGGGTCGCTGCCCGCATCTGAAGGACGTAGCTGTCGGACACGGCCGCCGCGGAAATACCGAGCCTGAAAAATCTGTTGGAGGCCTCTTGCGCCAGCATGGAGGAACCGCCGCCGACACCACCGACAAGCAGGTTTCGTGCGCCGGCAATATGGTCTTTCGCGGTCTCGAACACCTCCCCTTGGACCTGCTTGCGCATGACGTTCAGGGATGCCGAAAGGGCCCCGATCACCTGATCGAGAAACCCGGAGCTCGACGCCGACGCGGGCCGGTCACCGACATCGAGATACTGCAGGCTCACGGCAAGGTTTTGCGCAAGCCGGATCTTGAATTCCCGGAAGCCGTCGCACCCCATCGTCCGGCAGAAGCGCACCACCGTCGGTGTGCTGACGTCGCACGCCTTTGCCACCTCGGCAATGGTCATCGCGCTGATCCGCTCCAGGTTGGCCGAGACGAAGTCGGCAACCTTCTGTTCCCTCGCGGAGAGCTGACCATCGGATTTTCTCAGATTGGAAATCACGTCGACAGCCGCGTGTCCCAGTCCCTCGTCTATTTTCAATCGTGCTTGCATGATACCTCACCCCCATTTTGTAACTCGATTACAAAATTAGGTCAATAAACACACCCATTTAGCCTATCAGGTCGGAATTTTTGTAATTAAATGACAAAAATTCCTTGACTCACTTGTCATTCCCACGAAATTATCTAACGGAGTTTCATGCGGGAGGGGCAAACGTGAAAATCCTTGCGGAAAGAATCGGCGGAACGCTGAACCGGCTGATCGAAGCGGTCGTCGCACTCCTGATGCTGGCTCTTGTCTTCGATGTCTGGATCGGCGTCATAGATCGCTACTGGTTTCACTGGCAATTGCCTTGGCCCGAAACGCTTGCCCGCTACCTGATGATCTGGGCAGCCCTTCTGGCGGTCTCGTCCGGGATCGCCCGCCGCGAGCACATCGGCCTGACATCCTTCCTGATGAAGCTGCCCTATCCTGTCCGCCGAAGTGTGCTCATCGTGATCGACCTGCTGGCGATCGCGCTGTTTGCCTATGTGCTCTGGTTCGGCGTCGGCTTTGCCCAGAGCGGCGCGTCGCGCCAGGCGATGATCTTCGGCGCAACGCTCGAACCATTCTTCTGGGCAGTTCCCGCTTCGGCCTTCCTGGCAATCGTCCAGCTTGTCCTTGTCCTGTTGCGCGACCAGGGACTTCAGCTCGAAACATCCGCGGAGGCGCGCGCATGATTGTCGCCGTTACCTTCGTTCTCCTGATCCTGTTCGGCATGCCGATCGGTTTTGCCATTGGTCTTGCGGGTGTTGTCGGGCTCATCGACATGGGTGGCGGCCCCAACTTCCTGGCCATCGGACCAAGCAAGATCTTCAATGGGTTGAACATCTTCCCTTTCCTCGCCATGCCGTTCTTCATTCTGGCCGGCGAGATCATGAACGGAATCGGCATTACCGACCGTCTCGTGAAACTGGCGCAGGTTCTGGTCGGGCGCTTTCGCGGCGGCCTCGCCCACACCAACATGCTCGCCTCCGTCTTTTTCGCTGGCCTGACCGGGTCGGCGACCGCCGACGCCGCCGCCTTCGGCCGCACACTGGTCCCGGCCATGGAAAAAGAAGGCTATTCACGCGACTATGCCTGTGCCGTCACCGCTGCAGGCTCAATCATTGGCCCAACCATTCCCCCGTCAGGGCTTATGGTCGTCTACGGATCGCTGATGGGCGTATCCATCGGCGGCCTGTTCGCGGCCGGCATCCTGCCGGGGCTCGTCATCTGCCTCGTCTGCATGGGCGTCATCGTCATTGGGGGAAAACGCGAAAACCTTCCCAAAGCCGCGCGCGGAGCCACATTGCGCGAGGTCTGGCACACGTTCGTGTCGTCGCTCACCGCCCTTCTGATGCCGATCATCATTCTGGGCGGCATCCTGGGTGGCGTCGTCACACCGACGGAAGCGGCATCGATCGCCGTTGCCTATGCCCTCTTCATCGGGATCTTCGTCTACCGGACGCTGAACGTGCGGGATTTCTATTCCATGCTCGTTCGCACGGCGCGCATCACCGGCGTCATATTCGTGATCATCGCTTTCGCGGGCATTCTCGGCTGGTGGATGAGTTTCGAGCGCATTCCACAGATGCTGGCCGGAACGGTCCTGGGGATCTCAGAAAATCCCTACGCGGTCATTGCCATCATCATAGCGATCCTGCTTGTCGTGGGCATGGTGATGGATATCACCGCCATCCTGATCATTCTGGCACCCGTCCTTGTTCCGCTCACCGAGCAGATCGGCCTGGAACCGATCCATGCGGGCATCATTTTCGTGCTGGCGCTGAACATCTCCCTGATGACGCCGCCGGTCGGTGCCTGCCTGTTCGTGCTGTCCTCGGTCACCGGGGAAAAGCTGGAACGGATCGCGGTCAAGCTCATGCCATTCCTGATCGCCGAAATCACCATCCTGTTCCTGTTCGCATTCTGGGAGGACGCGGCCCTGTTTCTGCCGCGCGCCTTCGGATTTGTCCAATAGACCACGTCTTCAACTGAGGAGGTAATCATGAAGACTTTCAAGAAGGGGTTTGTTGCAGGCGCTGTTCTGGCGCTGACCGCGACAACCGCACTGGCCGAAGGCGGTGTCATTCGTTTCGGACATGACAACAAGACCGACCCGTTCGAAAACCCGGCGCATGCCTGCACGGCGGTGTTCTCCAACATCGTCGCCGCCGACACCAATGGCAGCGTGACCGTCGAGGTGTTCGGTTCCAACCAGCTCGGCTCTGCGGCGGAGCATGTCGACCAGGTGCGGAACGGCGTCATCCAGGCGACCCTGACGTCGACGGGCGCGCTTGCCAGTTACTACCCGCGCATCGACGTTCTGAACCTTCCATTCGCCTTCGCCAACAATGCGTCCACCTATTCCGTCTTTGACGGTCCCTTCGGTGAAGCGCTGGCGGCGGACATCGAGGAAACGCTGGGCGATGTCGTCGTTCTCGGCTTTCCGGATACGGGCGGTTTCTTCGCCGTCACGAACTCCCAGCGGCCGATCGCGGACCTTGACGATTTCGACGGCATCCGGATTCGGACAATGACGCTGCCCTCGCACCAGAAGATCGTCCAGGCTCTGGGTGCGGAAGCCTATCCGCTGAGCTGGGGTGAGGTCTATTCCGGTCTGCAGACCGGCGTGATCGACGGACAGATGAACCCGGTCCCGATCATTTCCTTCGCGAACTTCGCCGAAGTCCAGAAATACATGACCCTGACCAACCATTTGTTCTCGCCGTATACCTTCATGGTCAACCGCGCGTTCTTCGAGGGCCTGAGCAAGGCGGAACAGGACACGTTACGAGTTGCGGCGGAAAACTGTGTCGCCGCGAGCCGGGGCCTGTCACGCATCATCGAGGCCTCCGACCGTGGTCTTGCAGGCCTGATGGACAAGATCGAGGTGACAGCCCTGACAAACGATCAGCGCAAGGCCATGGCAGGCGCGACGCAGCCGGCCTTCGAGACCCATGTCGCCGAGAACCTCGACGCCAAGGCGACCGAACTGCTGACCCTGTTCAAGAGCGAAGTGGAAGCTGCCAACGGCAGCAGCTACCTGAACTGACAAAGGGTACGCACTCATAACTGGCTTGGGGAGCTTCAGCTCCCCTCGCCATCTTTTCATTTTGACCGGGGTTTTCATGCGCGTTTTTTGTGCTTCCGTCGCGACCGAGACCAATACTTTTTCTCCCTTGCGGACGGACTTTTCAGATTTTGAACAAAGCTTCTACGCACCGCCCGGCGCACATCCTGAAACACCGACGCTGTGCAGTGCCGTGTTCCCTGCCTTGCGAAAACGCGCCGCGCGCGGCGAGATCGAGCTGATCGAGGGGACCGCAACGTGGGCCGAACCCGGTGGTCTCGTGAGCGGGCCGACATGGCAGCGCCTGCGCGCCGAGGTGCTCGGCCAGCTGAAAGCGGCGCTTCCGCTCGACACCGTGATCTTCGGCCTGCACGGCGCGATGATCGCCGACGGCTGTGTCGATTGCGAGGGCGATCTCCTGGAGGCAGCGCGGCAAATTGCAGGCCCAGATTGCCGGATCGGAGCAACCTTCGATCCGCATAGCCACCTCAGCGAAAAGCGCACCAGAAATGCCGACATAATCACCGTCTTCAAGGAATTTCCCCACACGGACTTCGTCGAAACGGGCGAAGTCTGCGCGGAGTTGACGCTCAAGGCTGCACGCGGTGAAATCTCTCCTGTGATCAACGTCTTCGACGTGCGCATGATCGACGTTCTGCCCACCAGCCTTGAGCCGATGCGCGGTTTTATCGACAGGCTGAAGTCGCTCGAAAGCTCCGGCGAAGTTCTGTCGGCTTCAGTCATTCACGGTTTCATGGCCGGGGACTCGCCCGATCTTGGCGCGAAGATCATTTTGACCACGAATGGAGACATGGCGCGCGGCAAGCGGTTGGCGCGGAATCTCGGGATGGAACTCTTCGGTTTCCGCGGCCGCGCAGCGCCGGAGTTTCTAGCGCCCGTCGAAGCCCTGATGCGCGCAGATAGAAGCGCGCGTGCACCGGTGGTCATCGCGGATGTCTGGGACAATCCCGGCGGTGGTGTCGCTGGTGACTCGACCATCCTGCTTCAGCATGTGCTCGACCGGGATCTGAAGGGTGTCGCGCTTGGCACGATCTGGGATCCGATGGCGGTGCGGCTGTGTTTTGCCGCCGGTGAAGGCGCTGAATTCGAACTCAGGTTTGGCGGCAAGACATCGGCCCATGCCGGGCAACCGATAGATGCCCGGGTTCGCGTGACCCGGCTGGTGGAAAACGCCGTGCAAAGCTTCGGCGCCTCTGTCGTGCCACTCGGAAACAGCGCGGCAATCCGGATCGGGGATCTGGATATCGTTCTTAATTCCAACCGGTCGCAGGCGTTTTCGCCCGATCTCTTCACGAACCTCGGTATCGATCTGGACGCGAAACGGATCCTGATCGTCAAATCGACCAATCATTTCCACGGCGCATTTGCACCTATCGCGGGAGAAATTCTTTATGCTGCCGTTGATGGGCCCTATCCTAGCGACCCGCGCCGGACCGCCTACACCCGTTTGCAACGCGAGATATGGCCGATGGTAGACAATCCCCATCACGAGGAACTCGTATGATTTTCCCGACCCTCGACACACCTTGCGTCCTGGTGGACATGGACATAGCCGAGGCCAATATTCGCAAATACCAGGCCCATTGCGACAGCAATGGCTTGAGACTGCGTCCACACATCAAGACACACAAACTGCCGGGCCTGGCGAAATACCAGGTCGCGCAGGGAGCCGTCGGCATCACCTGCCAGAAGGTCAGCGAAGCCGAGGCCATGGTGGCCGAGGGTGGCATTGATGACGTCCTGATCACCTACAACATCCTTGGAGACACAAAGACGGCGCGCCTGCGCGCGTTGTCCGAAAAGGTCCGGCTCTCCGTCGTTGCGGACAACGACGTGGTGGCAAACGGTCTCAGCCGCGCCTTCTCGGACGCTGCCGACCCGCTGACCGTTCTGGTTGAATGCAACACCGGCGCGGACCGGTGCGGTGTTCCCTCGCCCGCCGCCGCAGCCACACTTGCAAAGCTGATAAACACTCTGCCGGGGCTGAGGTTCGGCGGCCTGATGACCTTTCCTCCGGTTGGACGGATGCAGGAGGCCGAAGCCTGGTTGACCGAAGCCAAGACCCTGATCGAGACCGAAGGACTCGAGGTGAATGTGGTTTCATCCGGCGGCTCTCCCGACATGTGGCGCACGCATGGTGATGGGCCGGTCACGGAGCACCGGATCGGCACCTATGTCTACAACGACCGTTCGCTTGTGGCCCACGGGGCCTGCACCTGGGAGGATTGCGCGCTCACGGTCCTGGCGACCGTCGTCTCCGTTCCCTCCCCAAACCATGCGATCGTCGACGCCGGGTCGAAGGTGCTGACGACGGATCTTTTCGGGCAGGTGGGGCATGGGCATGTGCTCGGCCGCGACGATCTTTCAGTTGATCAGCTCAGCGAGGAACATGGGCGCATCGTTTCCGATGGCCCGATCAACCTGAGAGTTGGCGAAAGACTGCGGATCGTGCCCAATCATGCCTGCGTGGTTGCCAACATGCTTGACAGGGTCGAAAGCGTGCGCGGCCCGGATCTCACCGGACCCATGCCTGTCGCAGCGCGCGGACAGGTCTGGTGACGTCCGGACGCCGTTTATCTTCTGAAATCAACCGTCCTTTCGAACATCACGATATTGGAGAATGAAATGCCTATCGAACGCATCGGCGTGGAACGCACCGGAGCCGGCGGACAGAACCTGCCCTTTTCTCCCGCCGTCAGGGCCGGCGATTTCGTGTTCATCTCGGGCCAGGTGGCCATGAAGGAAAACGGCGAAATCGAGCCCGGCGGGATCGAAGCCCAGACACGGCGCACGATGGACAATGTCGTCGCCGTTCTGGCAAAGGCCGGCTGCACGCTCGAGGATGTCGCCAAGGTCAATGTCTGGCTGGACGACACGCGGGATTTCTGGATCTTCAACAAGATCTACGCCAGCTATTTTCCGAACGGCGCTCCGGCGCGCTCCACGGTGAAATCGCAATTGATGGTCGATGCCAAGATCGAAATCGACGTGGTTGCCTACAAGCCGCTGTAAAGGCCCGGAGCCAGACAACCGCGGCTTGTGCCCGAGAGCATGGGTACCGCCGTTGCTCCCGCCCCTGAGACCCTGCTGCCTTTGTTGCTGCCATTTTTTGATTGGCGCGAATTCTGCTTGTTGATTTCCGCTGCGTCGGTGCTATGTCCCGCGCAGCATCCGGAGTTCAGCAAAGAGGCGAAAGCGTGCTTGAGGAAGACAAGGTGACCGACGAGACCGGCCAGCCGGAGGACTATCTGTCCAACTACCCGGACTGGGGCTATTTGCTGCGCGAATTCTATGAAGCCTACCGGTTTCTGTCTTCCGGCGGCAGCGACAAGATCCGGTCCCATCAACGGTCCGTGCGCGAAGCCATCAGCCGCGTGAGCAGATCAAAGACGGTCATCGACTTCGGTGAGCCTGCCCAAAAACCGGTCACGGCGCATCTGAAACGGGCGCTGGATGAAGGCAGGCTTGAACGGACGGCGCCCCTGATCCGGGCAATCGAAAGCGTTCAGGGACAACTTGCCTGGCAATACGGATATGAAAAAGTCCCGCGCGGGCTCAGCAAGAGTTACGCCTATGCGGAGCTGTGCGGCCCGAACGGACCGGTTCTGACGACCGAGGTAATCCTCGGCCTTGTGCTGTTTGCGCCGGGCTGCGTTTATCCTTCGCATGCCCACAGCGGCATTTCGGAGAGCTACATCTGCCTGTCAGGCGCTGTCTCGGAGAACCATCAGGGCGTCTATGCGCCCGGATCCATGATCTTCAACCCGCCCGAACACACCCACCGGATCACGGTGTCAAAGCTTGAGCCCGCGCTCCTCGCCTATGCCTGGACGGGACCGCAGGACAAGCTCGCCAGCCAGAAAATGGTGTTCAGCCGCAAGCGCAAATGAGCAGGCAAGCCACGGTCACGCGGCCGCCGCACCTTTCTCAATCACGCGGCTGATCGTGAGTTTGGCGGGCTGAAGACGGCCATCGTCCGACACCCAGCCTGGTTCGCTGATAAGTTTTTCGCACGCGATCCCCAGAGCGGGAAAGCTCAGTCCCATGGAATGGGCGAGCGCTACCCGGTCCCCGGGTTTCGGATTGAGACCGCAGCAGACATCGCGCGTCCCCATCTTCAGATGATGGGCAATGTCCCATTCCAGCACGACACCGTTGTGCCGCGTGACCACCCAGCAATGCGCGTCTTCGCAGCACCCGTCCTTCTCCTGCGGGAAGAAGTAGCCGGTCAGGTAACCCGCCTCGTAGCCTGCTGCACGCAGGGATGCGATCAGGTAGGTGTTGATGTCGACACAGGACCCCTCGGTGAGACCGCAGGAAAGATAGGGCACCTCGTCACAACCGTCGTTGAAGCGCACATCCGCATGCCCGTAGCGAAATTTCTCGGCGCAGGAATTCACAAGCGCTTGGATCGCGGCGTGACCGTCCGGCTGCGTCTCGGCAATGTTGATCGCGTCGAAGACAAGCGCTTCGGCAGCCTGCGTGTACCGGTTCCTGTGCGGCGCGAAGATGCTGTTGGGGTAACCGGGGCCACCTTCCACGTAGCTGTAACGCACCTCTACTTGCCGCCCCGGCTCCGGTGTAACGACCGCAACGATCTGTCCGGTCGTCGTTTCACCGGTCAGGGAGAACGCTCCCCCGGCGACGTCGAAGTGAACGGGCATCTGGTGCGGGGTTGGCAGGCCAACCGGAACAAGAAGCATGCGGCTTGCGTCTTTGTGCGGGTCAACGGTAACAGATACCTGCGTCTGCATCGTGCGGTCCTCAGATTGCGAGCTGGAAGATCAGGCCGGACAGAACCGCCCCGACAAAACCAAGTCCCAGATAGGTCGCAAAGACCTGCGGCTTGACCAGCGACCAGACAGCGGCCATGGCGGGGATCGAACTGACCGCTCCGGCGATCATGAAGGCCATGGCAGCGCCTGCGCTCATGCCCTGTTCCATCAGACCTGCGAGCAGTGGCGGCGCGACGTAGCTGTTGAGATAGGCCGGCATGCCGACCAGTGCGGATATGGCAATCGACCCGATACCCTCACCACCGACAACACCCGCGATCAGGTTGGCCGGAACATAGGTGACAAGCGCGGCTTCAAGCACATAGGCGAGCGCCAGCCACTTCACCAGGAAAAACGCATTGACCTTCAGTTCGCTGACGAATTTCTTGCTGCGCTCGGTTTCGCTCCAGAATTTCCAGACAGGTTTGCCGGTCAGCGGTGACGCGCCGCATCCGCAACCGCTTGCCGAAGAGCCGATCTTGACCGGGTTGGAGAAAGCGCCCGTTTTCAAAAGCACGGACACGAGGAAACCACCGAAGAGCCCGAGAGCAACCGCGAAAATCGCCTTGCCGATGGCAAATGACCAGCCGAGCGCACCGGCCGTGATCAACAGCGTTGGCGGATCGATCAGCGGCGAAGACAGCCAGAAGGCCATGATCGCGGACAGCGGCGCACCGACGGCCAGCAACCCTGCGATGAAGGGAATGACCTCGCATGAACAAAAGGGTGCCAGCCCGCCAAAGAGGGCAGCCAGCACGATGGCCTGTGTCTCGCGCCCCTCGAAGGCACGTGCGACATAGGATTCGGCTCCCGCTGCCTTCAGCCACGCGATCAGCGCGACGGCGAAAGCAATATAGGGAAGCGTGCCCAGGAACGCCTTGACCGCAAAACTCACGAAAGGAACGAATTGCACCTGGTCCGTCAGCAGAACAAGCAGCGGGCCGCCGACGACGATTGTCCAGGTCGAAAGGAGGTACTCCCGGCCCGGAAACGACTTCCAGCTCCATTTCGCTTTCTGCGGCGCACTGCTTTCGGCTTTCGCTCCGCAGCAGCCCGTGGCCCCGCCGTCCTGGTCAAGCTCTATGCGATCAATCGTATCCGACATCTGCCTTAATCCTTGTCGCAGGCGCTCGTCACCTGAATCTGAAAATCGACTCATTTTGCAGCTCGCTTCGAACGAACTTCAGATTCAAGAAGGTGACTAGCAAGTCTATGTTTCTAGTGCGGTTTACGAATTTGAAGTTCGCATCATTGCTTCTGCAGTCTCCGAAGCGAACTTCAAATTCGCCGCGCTAGCGCACGCCTTCGTCTACACAGCATTCCTTGAGGATGTACCCGGCGAGCCCTTCCAGATGATCGAACGCCGCACGATTGACCACCGACCGGCCATCCTTTTCCTGGAGAACCAGACCTGCGGAAGACAGAAACTTGAGATGGTGCGCGAGCGTCGACGCGGCCATACCGGTCCGGGTCTGGATATCCCCGACGGTCAATCCGTTCCGCCCCGCCTTCACAAGCGTCAGCACCACCTGAAGCCGGGCCTCCGAGCCAAGCGCCGCAAAACCCTGTGCAACTTCTTCCAGATCCATTTTCGTCATCCAATATAACTATATTTCTAGTTATATAGTTTTAATTGCCGTGTCAAGCCCTGCGGCCGCGATATGGGCAGCCGCACACCCACGGCTCTTCTGCCAGGGCATCGGGCAAGAGACTGCAATCCGGACGCTGAATCTTGGACCGGAATTCAAGAACAGGCGCCGCGCCGGTCTCACTCGATTTCGATGATAAACGACCGCACCCGGCCGCCTTGACCTATGTCGTTCCAGACCGGCGCCGGTTGAACTTTCCCAGACGCTCCTCGATAAGGCGCATTGTTATAGAAGATGGCGTGATGCTCGCGGTTCGCGTAGTTGTCCGGGTTTGAACCCTTCCAGTTCGTGTATTCGAGCGGCTCACCCGTAACCCAGACCCAACCGCCTGCCGGCTCGCGCGAACCGGGTTTCTGGTACAGTCCAATGTTCGGACCGATTGCTTCCGTAAGTCTGGTGTCGACATGCGCCTTGACCCAGAAGCGGTCATCGCCCCGGACGAGGTCATAGACAAAGTCGTTTTCCCGCCTCGAGGTGATCGTCACCAGATGTCCGCCGGCGCGTTCAGAAAGCGCCACCGCATCGTCCCATGTCACGAAGCTCCAGCTCAACACGGCGATGTAGATACGGCCTTCGAAGAACCCATAGATCAACTCCTTGCCGGCAAGCTCTTCAAGTGCTTTCAGCAACCGCTTGTCGTTTTCGACTTTGGCGATCAGGTCGGGGTCGTAACGGCGCGCATCGCGCGACGACACCACCGGTCCTTCGGACTTTTCTGTTCCCGAAAGTGACAGACCGAGCGCCTCGGCGGTGGCTTGCGACACCACGCCTGTCGAAGGCATCCTGAGTGCCTGCTGGTAGTTGGAAATGGCGAGCCGCGTGCGTCGGCCCATGACGCCGTCCACGGGACCGGCATCATACCCGAGACCGTTGAGCGCGGCCTGAACCTTTCTCTTGTCTTCTGCTGACAAGCCCAACCGGGTTTCTATATCGTCGGCCGTCGTCTGTTCGACCGCCTGCGGACCGAGTTCCGCGACCGCGACACCCGCCTGGCTGGCGATTTGCTCCGCTTGCAGGGTTTCCCGCGCAGTCAGCGCCATCTCCCGCATGAAGCCGTTGGGGTATCGTTCCAGAAAAATGTTCCAGGCGCGCAGGCTGTTCAGGTCGGACGCGGCCGCAAACAGGGCCTGCTCCTGCTGCATCAGCAAGGCGTTGCCGGCGCCACCCTCACCCAGTTTCAGGTAGATCTCATCCGTCAGATCATTCGTGACCATGGGGACCTGCAGATCCTTGGTGTCCGCCTTCACGTCCCTGATCACGCGCTTCATCAGGCTGAGCACCTCAAGGTTTTCGGTTGGAAAGTGCCGCGCAAGAGCCAATGCGAACGGGGAGTTTTCGCCTTTGCCGTCATAGGCCACTTGTCCGGGGCTGGCGGAAAACGTGATCATGCTGCCCTGAAACGAGTTCTGCAGCGCAGCCAATCCTCGGCTGACCATGGCCCGGGTTTGAGAAAAATTCTCGGTATAAAACCGATTGGCGATGGGATTGTTGCGGCAGGCATCGACAAAGACCAGTGCCGCGCGGGAATTTCGCTCAAGAAGCCGCACGATCTTGTCGAGCTCCAGTGCCTCGCCCTCGATATCGAATTCCGTCTGCAATTCGGCGTCCGTGCCGATCAGGTAATTCCTGCCCTCATACTGCATGCCGTGTCCGGCGAAATAGAAAAGCGTGACATCAGCGTCGCTTGTCTCGCGCAGGAAAGCAGACAGCTCCCGCCCGATTTGCTCGCGGTTCAAGTCCGTTCGTTGGGTAACCTCGAAGCCAAGGTCAGAAAGTGTTTCGGCGATCAGGATGGTGTCGCGGACCGGATTTGCGAGAGGCGGCGCATGTTCGTAATTCGAGTTGCCGACAAGAAAGGCGACGCGTTTTTCCGCTAAGGCAGGCGTGGCCAGAATTAGGAACAGAACAAACAAAAGGCGCAATTCGAAAAATCCCACATGAAGTAATCACGCGTAGAATAGGGTTGTTTTCAAACAAACGTCAATTTTGAACGGCAATCTGTGCAGCCGGCATTTCAGATCAACTAGGCATGCGTCTGCTCTTCTGGTGTCTTTGCGATCACGATCGCATCGCGGATCACATGGGCCGAGAAGGGGCGCATCCGTGTGGCGACCGAGGCAGGCTGCATATTTAAGATCGACACAACCTGCCTGCGCGATCACCGGCGAAGCCTATTTTCGTGCGGAGACCGGTCTCGTGCCCCTGCGAAACCTGTTTCCCCGCGTTTCGGACGGCAATTCGCCGAACAGCTTGTGATAATATTTGCTGAACCGGCTCCACTCCCAGAACCCCTCTTCAGCTGCAATGTCACCGATACTGTCGTTGATCCTGCTTCCGTCGATGAGCTTCTGTCTTGCGCTGTTCAGCCTTATGATCCGCGCATAAGTCGCGGGACCCATGTTCACGTTGGACTTGAAAACATTTTCGAGAGTTCGCCTTGAACTCAGGGATTCCAGTGTCTGGAAGGTCTCCGGTGCCAGGCCGGGTTGCATGCTCACCAGAAGCGCATCACGCGCCGAAGCGAACCTCTCGAACGACCGTGTACTTCTGAGCAAGTCCGGTGACTGTGAGGACAGCCATTCGAAAGAAAGTGCATTCGCGAGGCTCGAGATTGCGAGATCGCCCAGCACGTGTTGATCACCCTTGTCCCGCAATGCCGCGGCACACTCGATCAGCACCTGCGTGTCCTGTCTCAAGCGTGCTGTGAGATTTGCCGATCTTATGAACTCGCTGCGGCGATCTCGGGTCGCCAGCCATTCCGCAACATCGGGCATCAGAGCTTCGTGGCTCAAGAGCGCACTTGCGTCGACTGCAAACAAGGCAATTGCTCCACCGGGCCGAAACACTTCGAAACAATCGGAACCGGATGGCGAAATCCGCAGGATGTCGGCCCCCAAATCCGTTCCGTCGACAATCAGCGACGACTGCGGCCTGAGACCGAAAGAGAAAAGGAAAGAACCGGGAGGAATGTTACCGTCGACTTCGATCACCTGACTGTGGTCTTCGATCATCACGAGCAGACGGCCAAAGTCGAGTATCTGCACCTTGGATCTACAGTGTCCGTCGCCCAGTTGAGAGACACTGATGGACGCACCGGGCTTTTCCAGGAATTCGATACAGTCTTCCATACTGCTCGACGTGAAGAGCGAGAAATTGAAATTTGTTTCTATTGCTTGCTCTGGCAGAAACCACCACGCCATTCTCTGCGCTCCACTCCCTTATCGACGCATCTCATATGACTTAAATTAATCAATACTGTCGTTTTTAACAAACAAAGAAATGAAAGTACGCTCAAGATTTTGATTATCGTCATTTTTACTGATGCAAAAAACTGATGAATTCGACCAAGGTTGCTTGTGAATTCTATACGCCCTCTCCTTTTGTCTCTAGAGCGGTGCAACTTGTTGCGGCAAACTGGGCCTGGGCCGGAGATTGATCACGGGCATGGAGCCAAAACGAAAAAACGGCCCCGGAAGGACCGTTTTCGTGCTTCATCGATACGCGCGCCAAGCGGCTTGGTTTCAGCCGGCAATCATTCCCTCCACCGCTTTCACGAGTTCTTCGTTCTTTCGCTCATCCAGGCCATCGGGATGCGGGTTAGAAAAACGGCCGCTGTCATTGTCGAAATACTTCCCGCTCGCAGATGCAAACGCGTCCGAGAGTGCTGCCCGCAGCAGGATGTCGACGCCGATGGACAGATCGTTTCCGGCCACACCGAAGCCTTCCTTGACCATCTTGCTGGCGAGCAGCGAGCCGGGATTGACCGCGACGATCACGGGTCCGTTTGTACCAAGCTGCCCGGCAAGATGCCGTGACCACATGGTCAGGGCCAGTTTGCTTTGGGCGTAGGCGTCCATGGCTGACAGGCGCACCTTGCCGGCGAGCGCTTCGAGGCTGACTGGCGCCTGGGCCGCCGACGACAGGTTGACCACACGGCTTGACGCATCCATCAGCGGCAACAGCCGTTTTGTCAGCAAAACAGGTGCCAGGAGGTTTACCACGAACCGGATATCGAGGCCGTCTTCCGTAACTTCGTTTGCCGTGCGGAGGATGCCTGCATTGTTGATCAGTGCATCGAGCTTCGAGTGCTTGGCTGTAACCTCATCGGCGAGCTTTGCCACATCGCCAAGCCTTGAAAAATCCGCCTGGTAAGTGTCGACGTCGCCACCGCCGGTAGTTGCCATCACGGTTTTTCTCGCCGCAGCAAGCTTTTGGGCGTTGCGCCCGTGCAGAAGCACGGTGTGACCCTGTGCGTGCAGCCCCTTGGCCAACTCGAGCCCGATCCCGTCGGTCGATCCGGTCACCAGAATTGTCTTGCTCATCATGTTCTTCCTTACTGTGCGAAATCGGCGACGATTGCGTCGGAAAGCCGTTTCAGGGTTGTCTCGACATCCACCTCGTTGAAGCGCAGGTTGAGGGCGACGTGATTGAGACCGATCGCTTCGAGCGACTTCAGATACGCGCGCAGATGATTGACGCCCAGCCGGAACCCGAGATGGATGGGCCGCGGCGCAGCGTCCGCTTCTTCAGCAAGATCGACGTAGAGCGGTTGCATGACCGGCTTGTCGAAGGCGTCAAGCGTCTGAACATTCCGACGGTAATCCCGGATGACCTGCTCCTGGGCCTGCATGTTGCGAGGATAGGTCATCCAGCCGTCGCCGTTTGCCGCGATCCAGTCCGGGGCTTGCTGACTGCCACCGGTAATCAGCATCGGCAACTTGCCTGCGGACGGTTTCGGCAGCATGTCCATGCCCGGCTCCGGTGCGCCATGTGCATTCGAGAATTGCGGCCGGGTCTCGGCCATCTTCCGGATATAGTCAAAACTCTCCCGGAAGCGCGCACCTCTGTCCGCGAACGACATGTTGAGCGCCGGGTACTCTTCGGGCCTGTCTCCGGAAGCAACGCCGAGAAGCAGGCGGCCGCCTGACAGAACGTCGGCGCTGGCGGCTGCCTTGGCGACATGGGCCGGATGGCGCAGCGGCAGAATAATGCTGGCCACACCGAGGCCGATCCGCTCCGTTCCAGCCGCAAGATAGCCCAGGTAGACGAACGGATCGAACATCTGACCGGCATCTCCGAAAGACGGAACATTGAAAGGCACGTCGCGCAGCCAGACAGACGAGAACCCGAGTTCTTCCGCAAGCTGCACGCGTTCAAGATGCCGGTTCATTTCGGGAACCGCACCCATGCCATAGTTTTCAAGCGGCACAACCAGTCCTAACGACAACCGGCCGGGCTTGAAGACGGTATTGTAAGCCCGGTTTATCTCTTCAAAACCGGTCTTGTCCAAACGATTGAGCATCTTGCCCCCGCTGCGCTGGAAGCCTCACGTATATCGATTTGCTTCGAGCTGAACCATGACTGTCATCTCACCGTCGCACGGGGTCGCAAGACGGTTTCACTTTCCCGCGCCTTCAAGCCAGGTCGTCTTTTCCCTCGATCAGAAAATGAAAACTGTTCGACCCTTCCGTACGGGCCTTCAGATAGGGAGCGTATTCCGCGTCCTTCATGAAATTCAATGCCGCTTCCCTGGACGGCCACTCGATCACGATGCGCAGAGCGGCCGCGTCTTCGGAGCCTTCCACCTGCTCGTGAGACGCGGTCCGCGCCAGGTATTTGCCGCCATGCTGGGCAACCAGCCTGTTTGCCGGACCGATATAGCCGGGAATCCAGTCTTCCGCCGTTGGTGTCACGGCAAGCACGGAATAATACGCCATTTCAATTGATCCTCGATCTGTTCTGACTGCACGTCCTGCAGCCTCAACGAACAAATAAAGATCTTGATTTTCAGTATAAATAGGAGATTTAAGATTACATAATTCGTATTTCGGATATAATTGCATGGACACCGACAGCTTGCGGCTCTTCGTTCGGGCCGCGGAAAAACTGAACATCAGCGCAGCCGGACGCGAACTCGGCATGCAGCCTGCCGTCGCCAGCAACCGTCTGGCCAAACTGGAACAAAGCCTCGGCTCGGATCTGATGCACCGCTCGACGCGCAAGGTGGCACTGTCTGTCGAAGGTTCGGAGTTTTTGCCCTTCGCCCGGGAGATACTTGCGCAGGAGGATGCCGCAAGAGCTGCGCTCGGCCTGTCCAGTCCACAGGTCAGCGGCCTCCTGCGATTTGCGGCCTCGAGCACATTTGCGCAGCTCTATATCGTTCCGTTGATACCGGAGTTCCTGGCGCGATACCCGGAAATCAAGCTCGACCTCAAGCTCTCCGACACAAGATTTGACTTGATCGAGGGAAGTTACGATCTGGCATTGCGAAACTCCGCGCTCGAAGACAGCAGCCTCAAACTCCGCAAGCTCGCTGACGATACCCGCATTCTGTGTGCGTCACCGGGCTATCTGGACCGTCACGGCTATCCCGAAGCTCCCGCCGATCTCCTGCAGCACCAGCTCATCGCCTTTCAGGATCTGACCCCAAAACCATTGATCGGGCCGGGCCGCACGGCGGAATACTTCGATCCGCGCGCATCCGCGAGCCGTCTGGTCATGGACGACGGCCGGTCCTTGAAACTCGCCACGATCGCCGGCGCCGGCATTTCGATGAACTCCCTCTGGAACACGCATGCCGAGTTGAAAGCCGGAACGCTGATCAGGGTCCTGCCGGACTTCGCAGTCGACGACCGGTCAGTGCTCTGGCTCGTCTATCCGAAATCGAATGTCCTGACAGCGAAAGTCAGGGTCTTCATCGACTTCCTCCTGGAAAAGATCGGCAAGGCCCCCGCCTGGATTGACGACTGATGCAGGACTGCAGTCAGTTGCAACAGGCGGATTGAGACGCACCGCAGCACGCACTCACATCTGCGCTGGTGAGATCCAGCGCCGGTTTGCAATGGGCCCGCACCTCGCTCAAGCGGATCGCCACGGCACCGTCACCGAGTACCGGCTCCGACAGGCAATAGATCCGCATGCCCCTGTTTTCATGGGCAAACTCCACCTGTAGCGGGCTATCGCCGAGTCCCTTCAGGCTGGCAATGCTCTGCGCAAGGATCGCGTTGAACTTTCCAAGTTGCATATGGCTGCCGCCATGCCCGTCAAGCAATTGCAATCCGGCTTCGGTCCACGAAGCAAGCCGGCCTCCACAATCGATGCTGTTGACCTCGGCAAGTTTCAGTTCGGTCACATGGTATCCCTCACCGATTGCACCGTCCCCGGTCCGGAAGATCAGGGGCAATTCGGCAGGCATTTTCTCCAGTGCATCCAGAAGCGACAGTGGTGTCATGGCGGCAACCTTTCATTTCAAACTTTGTTGAAATATAGTTCAATCACAATTCAGAAAACATTTCAAGAAAGTTTGAAATATGAACGAAACTGATGCCCTGGTCGCATTTGCGTCCATGTCCAGCGCGACACGTCTGCGCATTTTCAAACGGCTGGTCGAAGCAGGCAGTAACGGGCTGACGGCAGGCGAAATCGCCGGCAGTGTCGGCGCGACGCCGTCAAGAACGTCGTTTCACCTGTCCAACATGTCGGACGCGGGTCTGGTGACTTCAAGCAGGCAGGCCCGGCAGATCACTTACCGGATCGACTTCGCGACGATCGGAGCTTTGATGCGCTACCTCCTGGAGGACTGCTGCAAGAACAACGCGACTGTCAGGGCATGTTGCCTGCCGGGCGGCAACTGCTGACCCGCCAGACATCGTGCCTAGAAACGCTCAACATGCGGGCGCAGTTCAATTTCATTGGTCCAGACGCTCCGGTGCTGACGCGTCATTTCAAGATATGTCCGCGCGATTTCATCAGGATTCAGCGTCTTCTCCGGGTCGTCATAGGGCGCACCGCGCCCCGGGCTGTGAATGGCGCCGTCAATGACAAAATGGACCACATGAATGTTCTTCGGGTGAAGCTCGCGGGCCAATGACTGGCAAAGCCCCCGCAAGGCGAATTTGCCCATCGCGAACGCCGCCGATTGCGGAAACCCCTTGATCCCGGCGGACGCTCCTGTGAACAGCATTGTGCCGGCGCTCTTTGGAACCATGCGTTTCGCCGCTTCGTGGGCGACAAGAAAGGCACCCCAGGCCGTGACATCCAGGGCAGCACGGACCTTGTCCGGATCGAGCTGCTCGATCGGTCCCTTTGTCCGGCCACTGGGGTTATAGGCGACCACATCGGGGGTCGCTCCGTCATCGTCGAGGGCCTGAAACAGACGCTCGACACTGGCCTGGCTGGAGGCGTCGCAGCCATAAGCCCCCGCACCGGTTTCCCGGCACAGATCTTCCAATTTGTCCGGATTGCGTGCCGCCAGATTGACCCGATAGCCGTCCTGAGAAAAGAAACGTGCGAGCGAAGCACTCAGCCCCTCTCCCGCACCGACGATCAACACACTCTTTGTCATGAACCTTCCCCTGGTATCCAACTCAAGCTTTTACTTGGGTATCGGACCCGGACTTGCCCAGTAAAGAGCGTGTGTATTTCATACCTCGACCTCCGGACAGCTGTCTTCGCCGGAAGAAACTGTGTCGCACAAGCACCCGCTCGAAGCCGGCCGGGGCTTTTCAGCCCGCGTCGATCGGTCGGCTGAAGCCGTGGGACAGCACTGGGGCTACCTTCATCTCCGGGAGATCGGCTACCAGGCACCCATCGACATGATCGATGATGATCGGGTCTGGCGCCCGGCTGGGTTGACCGACCTCAACCTGGAAATCAGGGAGAAAGGACTGAAAGGCGCTCAGCTTTCACCGGAGACGTCGCCGGAGCTGATTTCATCAAGCACCTGAACCTGATCGATCCAGTTCTGGAGATTGTAGTAGGTGGTGATGCGCGCGATCTTTCCGTCCCGGATTTCAAAGAAACTGCCTGCCGGAAGATCGTAGGTCTGCCCATTGGCGGGCGGCAGGCCCTCATCGGTGCCGATATAGGTGCCATGCACGATGAACTCCGCAGCCGCGCGGGTTCCTTCCTCGTTGACGAAAAGGACGATATCCGAAAGCCGTTCCTTGTAGCAGCGAGTCATGTGCACGTTGAAGGACCAGAACTTGTCCTTGCCAATGCGACGCTCCCCTTGATTGACATCGTGCACGAGATCTTCGGCAACGAGGCTCTCCATCTTCTTGGTATCACCGGCATTGAAGGCGGCGAAATAGGTGTCGATCAGAAAGCGGGATTGCTTGTTTGGCATAACGTCTCGCACAGATTGGATTGCAGCTGGACGGCGAGTTTGCACGCGACACGAATGTCGTGCAAGGGAAACACAACATTCGGGTTTACAATGCCTTCTCGCCCTCGGCGGAGCATACCGGCAGCTGCCGGGAACGCGCGTCTCGCCGCTTAGGCGAACCGGATCGCGAACCCATTTGCTCCGAATTGAGCCGAATATCCCAATCCGCAAAAGTGTGACGTAGCGGCATTGACGGATTCGCAGCGAGACACGAATGTAAGGGCAGTATTTTTTTAAAGGACTATCTGACCCATGGGAATGCCAGCCGCCCGCGTGACCGATATGACCGCCTGCCCGATGGCGACACCGGCCGTCATCCCGGTACCCCATGTCGGCGGTCCGATCGCCCCGCCGTGCTGCCTCACTGTCCACACGGGCGGTCTGCCCCAGGCCCGGGTGACGGACATGGCAATCTGTGCGGCCGGCCCGCCGGCACAAATTATCACGGGTTCACCGACCGTGCTTGTGGGCGGGATGCCGGCGGCCCGTATAACCGACAAGACCAGCCACGGCGGCATGATCATCACCGGCTTTCCCACCGTACTTATCGGAACTGCCAGCGGTGGTGGCGGCGGCGCTGGCGGCGGCGGAGCTGGTGCTTCGGGCGGCGCGCCGTCTGCAGGAGCCGGTGGCTCAGCAGCAGCTGGCGGTGCAGGCAATCCGGCGTCACCGGCCACACATCAGCAAAGCGCACTGGACAACTTCAGTGCGCAGGAGCAATCGAATTCCTGCGTCGTGGCGACATCGCGCAACATGATCAGATATTACACCGGTGTGGATGTTCCAGAATCCCAGCTGCGTGACGAAATGCGCCAGATCATGGGAAGGCCGAACCACAATTTTGAAACCCAGCCTATCAACCCGGCGCATGCGGAGCAGCTTCTTGAGAACCACGGTGTTCCAAGCACTGTCCGTAACAACCAGTCACTCGACGACATCGAAAACCTGACATCGAATGGCGACCCGGTCATGGTGGGTTTCCGCAATCCCGGGCACCGGGTTGCTGTGTCGGGTGTGGAAACCGATGCGAACGGGGACCGGACATTTGTTGTTATGGACCCCGCGTCCTCCTACAATGGCCAACCACGCCGGATGAGCGAAAGTGACTTCAACAATCGCTACAATCCGAATGCCATCGTTATTGACCCGGACTGACCATGTCCGCCCTTCGCCTTTTGTCCCTGTTTGCGATTCTGATCGGATTGACGGCCATGTCCCCACAAGATCTTCCACCGACACTCATCGGGGAGCTCAAAAAGTACAATATCGCCTTTACAAACGATCTGTTCGCTCGAGACTGGACAGGCAATGTGGAGATCTATCAGCCGGGCAAGCTTTTCTGGGTTGTCGATCCGGCTTCAAGCGAATCCCGGGTGTTTGCAAGCGCCGGCAACGGGGTCTGGAAGCCATTGAACCGGCCGCCCGATACGGCCATGCTGAACCGGGATCTGATCAAACCGGATCTGGCTGCACCCGAAACGCCCGAGATCGTCACTCAACGCCTTACGGCACTTCTGTTTGATCCCCGCGTCATTCTTTGTGAACCGGGGTTTGCCGGTTGGTCTGACAAGATACTGCAAACCTATCTCGTTGCCGGCGGACAGCCGCTAGAGACACTCCGCACTGTCTGCCAGGTTCAGCCGACCTTGATGACGCGCGACAACCAGTGGATCGCCAGAGCCCGTGTCATGGACTGGCGCGGTGCGATCGTCGACGTCGAGTTCACCGGTTCCATCGATCCTTTTCTGGTTGAAAACACCAGCGCGGTGGAAACAATGCCTGCCGGGTCTTTCAATTTTGCGGAGGAATTCTGAGGACGCGCATCCGCCTGTTGGACGGACAAGTCGGCGCACTGCCAGAGCGAAAGGCTCTCGACAATCCCTAGAAGCTTGACAGTCCGCGGGCAAGCCATTGGGATCGTGGGATCTCTTCCCCGATCTTGAAGCTGAACCGTTCGACCCGCGTTACACCTGCATTCGTCTCACATCTGAAAGCGATATCAAACCAGCGCCCGAGACTGCGAAAGGCCACGCGTTGGTATTCGAGCACCGTTCCTCCGCGCGCACGCGCACGCGGCAGCGCTTCGGGCGGCACAGGGCTGACTGCGGTCAGCTGCGCATCAAGCTCGGTAATACAGAGCAGGCTCAACCGCTCCCCTTCCGTGAGGCCACGCATTCTGGATGTGATGCGCGGATTGTTGGCAGAATAGATCTGCCGCGCCTGAATGTGGCCCGGACGGCGCACCGTTCCGGCAGAGGACGACCCCGACGAAGCCGGCGGCGTCGCACGGGCGACCTGACGCGCGGGTTTTGGCGCAGGCGGTGCTGCGCTGATGATCGGGCCCACCGTGCCAAAATCATCCGGTGCAATCTCGTCCGCGTTGCCGACATCCGCAGCGGCATCCGTTCCGGCTTCCGCCAGTTCCACCGGTTTCGGCTGCGGTTCGGGCGTGACATCCGTCTCCGTTTCACTGACGGGACCTGCAAGGGGGTCGAAGTCGTCCGCGACCTCGGTTTCCGAGGGAGCGTCTGGTGTGGTTTCTTCTGCTTCCGCGATCTCTTCTTCAGAAGCCTCTTGTTCTGGCAGCTCTTCTTCTGGAACATCTGCCTCGGCAACATCTTCTTCGGTGGCCGGTTCGTCGGCCGGCTCGGAGGTCACCACCTCTTCGCTCACGTCTTCCGCCGCTTCCTCGGCGACGTCCTCTGCAACGTCGCTGTCCTCCGTGCCGGCGTCAGCGATCTGCTCTGCCTCGTCCAAAGGCTCCGTCTCTTCTGTTTCCTGTGCGTCTTCGGCCTCTGCCACCTCTTCCTCCACGGGCTCTCGAAGTGGCTGCAGTTCCGTTTCCTGCGGTTCGGGTTCTTCCTCGGCGAATTCCTGAACCGCTTCCTGGATCGATGGAGGCGGCGGATCCTCCCTCACCTCTTCCTCTTCAGGAGCGGGCGCCGGTTCGGGTGGCGGCTCTTGAGCTTCCTCTTCTTCCGTTTCTTCTTGCTCGGGAGCCGGTTCCGGCGGCAGGTTTTCTTCCTGCTCGTCTTGTTCCTCCGGTTGTTCCTCGCTCTGGGGCTGGTCTTCTGCGGGCGTTTCCGCGGCGGCCTCCTCTTCTGCCGGGGCCGGCAATGTGATGATTTCCACCTCGACCGGTTCCTGGCCGGGCTCTGTCACATAGCCGGATATGTTGCCCAGAAGCACGAGAGCGAGCGCCCCGTGAAAGACGAGCGATGCCGCAAGTCCCCAGGTAAATGTCTGCCGGTCGTCTTTGGCCGTCTCGATCATCGGACGGTTCATATCTGCGATTATGGCCAAAAAAGCGCCCTCGACCGAAATTTCGCGATCACCATTTCTTCAAAAAGGGTCCTGATCGTAAACAAAAAACCCGGCATCAAAGCCGGGCTTTTCGCAATTCTCGTCAACTGGGCAGCGTCTTAGCTGTCCAAGAAGGAGCGCAGTTTGCGCGAACGGCTCGGGTGCTTGAGCTTGCGCAGCGCTTTCGCCTCGATCTGGCGGATCCGTTCGCGGGTCACCGAGAACTGCTGACCGACTTCTTCCAGTGTGTGGTCCGTGTTCATGCCGATACCGAAGCGCATTCTGAGGACACGTTCCTCGCGCGGCGTCAGCGAGGCCAGAACACGTGTCGTGGTTTCGCGCAGGTTCGACTGGATCGCCGCATCGATCGGCAGCACCGCGTTCTTGTCCTCGATGAAATCTCCGAGATGGGAATCTTCCTCGTCACCGATCGGGGTTTCGAGAGAGATCGGCTCCTTGGCGATTTTCAGAACCTTGCGGACCTTTTCCAGAGGCATCTGCAACTTTTCGGCAAGCTCTTCCGGAGTCGGTTCGCGACCGATCTCATGCAGCATCTGGCGCGATGTACGCACGATCTTGTTGATCGTCTCGATCATGTGCACCGGAATACGGATCGTCCGCGCCTGGTCCGCGATTGACCGGGTGATGGCCTGCCGGATCCACCAAGTTGCGTAGGTGGAGAACTTGTAACCGCGCCGGTACTCGAATTTGTCCACCGCCTTCATCAGGCCGATATTGCCTTCCTGAATGAGATCCAGGAATTGCAGGCCGCGGTTGGTGTACTTCTTGGCGATCGAGATCACGAGACGCAGGTTTGCCTCTACCATTTCCTTCTTGGCGATGCGTGCCTCGCGCTCGCCCTTTTGCACCATCGCGACGATGCGGCGAAACTCGGTGATCTCGAGACCGGTTTCGGTTGCAAGCGTCTGGATCTCCTGACGCAGCTCGCGGACGGTCTCTTTTTCCTTGGCGATGAAGTTCTTCCATCCGCGCGTCGACAGGTTGGCAACCTTGCGCAGCCAGTTCGGGTCCAGTTCCGCGCCCTGGTACTGTTTCAGGAAATCGGTGCGATCGACATTGTAGCTGTCGGCGAGGCGCAGCAGGCGGCCTTCGTAGCCCATCAGACGCTTGTTGATGTCGTAAAGCTGGGCAACCAGAGCATCGATACGGTTCTGATTGAGCGACAGGCTCTTCACATCGACGATGATGTCTTCTTTCAGCTTCTTGTAACGGCGCTCCTGGCTCGGCGACAGGGTCTTGTTGGCCAGCTTGTTCTCTACAAGCTGATCCTGCAGCCGGCGCAGTTTCTTGTAGTTGTCGGCAATGTTGTCGAATGTTTCCAGGACGCCCGGTTTCAGCTCGGCTTCCATCGCGGACAGGGAAACGTTGGATTCGAACTCGTCGTCGTCCTCGTCCTCGCCTTCACCTTCCGCGTTTTCGTTTTCCGTATCTTCGGATGCGCCTTCCGATGGCTTTTCCTCACTGGTCTCGCTCGGGGCAACATCGTCATTTGCCACCTGAGGTCCGGCCTTGGCATCCGGACCTGCATACGTTGCTTCCAGATCGATAATGTCGCGCAGGAGGACTTGGGCCTCGTTGAGCTCGTCGCGCCAGATGATGATGGCCTGGAACGTCAGCGGGCTTTCGCAAAGACCGGCAATCATCGCTTCGCGGCCAGCCTCGATGCGCTTGGCAATCGCAATCTCGCCTTCGCGCGACAGCAGCTCGACGGACCCCATTTCGCGCAGATACATGCGCACCGGATCGTCGGTCCTGTCCGCGGGCTCCTTGGTGTTGGTTGTTTTCGCGACGGCTGTCGTGGTCGTCGTGGCCACTTCGCCGCCATCGACTTCTTCCGGACCGTCCTCGGCTTCATCCGAATCGATCACGTTGATGCCCATATCGGACAGCATCGACATCGTGTCTTCGATCTTCTCGGAGGAAACCTGTTCGGAAGGCAGAACCTCGTTCAGCTCGTCATAGGTGACATAGCCGCGTTTTTTCGCGGCCTTGATCATCTTCTTGACGGCGGCGTCCGACAAATCGAGAAGCGGGCCGTCCGGGCCGTCCGTGCTTGCTTCCTGCGTTTCGTCTGCTTGCGTCGCTTTGGCTACCATATTGTGCTCCAGTTCGCGACCGCCGTGGTCGCGCAGCGCTCTATTACCGGTTTCAAACCAACCTGCCCTCTGCGCGCCGGCAGTGTCTGCGGCCGCGTCTGAAAGAATCAGTCATGTTCGGTTTGTAAGCCGTGTCCCTTAAGTCCCAATTAACCGTGCGCGTTTCGACATTGATATTTCTTGTGATCAATGCAGCACACAGCCTTTCATTGAGGCACGCGCGATTGCGCATGCCGAAGCGGTTTTCAAACGGGTCTGCAGCTTTTGTAGACTATTGCCGCGAGCAGGCTTGGGCTCCGGCGCTTGAATGCTGCAAAACCCTATTTAGCTCGGTGCGCACGATTCGCAAGTGTGATTCGTCATCGGTCAATCGGAAAATGCAGTTTTTTGGCGTCTCGCACACGTTTGGGGGCCTATCAAGCCCCTCCGAACCGACACTTCCATATGTCTTGTACATATGTCTTCACGTCTTGGCGGCAGGATTTCGTATCGTCGGCGAGCGCCGCTACTGCACTGCGGCCACAGGTGGTGCCGCTCTGATCTTCTTCGCCCGTTCGGCGAGATCCGCCTCATCGCGTGCGCACTCTTCCCGCCGGCGGCTCAGGTCCTGTGTCAGAGCCTGAATGCGTGCCCATGAATGCTCGTCCAACTGCTCATCCGCGCTTGCCAGTTCGCCGGAAAGTTCCTCTTCAAGCGCATTCAGTTCGAGCTGGTCTAGGAAATGCAGATAGGCCGCCTCGACGAAGTCTTCGGGCGGATTGGATTTAAGAAGCGGAAAACGGTGATTCAGAGCGGAGAATTCCGCCATACGCTGTTCCTGAAGACCAATCGTCTCCAGCATCATCTCGTTCATGATCTCGCGCAAAGGCTCGTCGAAAGAACTGGTCAGCTGTGCAATCGGCGCAGCTTCCAGGTCATCAATGATGCGGCAAAGGATATCACGCAGCTGGAGATGCAGAGCGTTGGTAAAGGGCAGTCCGGAAAACCGCTCAAAATTCCGGTCAAGCAAATGCGGAAATCGCATGCAAAGGCCGAGGACAAGGCGTTCCGTTCCGAAGGCATTGCTGGTTGCCACGCGCTCGCGTGCAAAGCCAAGGCCGGTGGCTGCATCCGGAGCCTTGTTGCCGCCCCGCCGGTTCTGACGCGCCTGTTCGAAAAACAGGTTGGACAGCTTGAACTTGAGGTCGAGCTGATAGCGCCGCCGCACCCGTTCATCGCGGATGGTGCCAATCAGATCGTCAAATCGTTTTTCCAGCGCGGCCTTGCGTTCGGGCGTGTCAATCCGCGAGACCGAAATCTCGCGTTCCCAGACCGCATCGAAAAGCGTCTGGGCCTTGCCAACCTCCTGCCGGAAGCCGTCCAGTCCCTTTTCGTTGACAAGGTCGTCTGGATCCATCCCGTCGGGCAGAAAGCAGAACTGAAACGAATACCCGCTGCGCAGGACCGGAAATATCCGGTCAATCGCGCGATGCGCAGCCGATACACCTGCCGCATCACCATCGAAACAGATCACCGGTTCAGGCGCAAATTTCCACAGCCGGACAACCTGGTCCTCCGTGAACGCCGTCCCCAGAGATGCCACGACATGGTGGATACCTGCCTGCCAGAGCGCAATGGCATCCAGGTAACCCTCCACCACGACCGCTTCCCCGGCCTTGAAGGCCGGTTCGCGGGCACGATGGGCATTGAACAGCATGACCCCCTTGTGAAACAGCGGGGTTTCCGGGGAATTGAGATATTTCGGCTGGCCGTCCGGCAACAAGGTTCTGCCCCCGAACGCCACCACGCGGCCCCTCTCGTCCTGGATCGGGATCATGAGGCGTCCGCGAAACCGGTCGTAGCCGGGACGACCGTCATCCGGGCGGATGACCAGCCCGGCTTCCACCATCGCGGCTTCCGGAATGTCCTTTCTCGCCAGATACGACTTCAGAGCATCCCTGCTGTCAGGTGCGTAGCCGAAGCGAAACTCCTTGAGCGTCTGCGGCATCAGCCCCCGCTTTGCGGTATAGGCTCTTGCCTGTTCACCGCGCGGCCCGGCGTATTCGTTCTGGAAAAACTGTGCCGCCATCTCGCAGATGTCGGCCAGCCCGGCCCGCTTCTTTTCCCGTTTCGCCGCCTGCGGGTCCGGTGCAGGCAGGGCAACACCGGCCTGCTCTGCCAGGCGTTCGACGGATTCCGGAAAGCTCAGGCCTTCGGTTTCGCACAGAAACGTAAAGTGATCGCCCGAGGCTCCGCAGCCGAAACACTTGTAGCGATTGCGCCGGTCATCGACGTGAAAACTGGGGCTCTTTTCCTGATGAAACGGGCAGCAGGCCCAGTAATCGCCCTTGCCCGGCTGCGTTTTGCGCCGGTCCCACGTGACGCGCCGGGCAACGATGTCCGACAGCGTCAGCCGGGCACGGATTTCATCGAGTAAACGCGGTTCAAAACGCATGTGCAGAACGAACAATCAGCTGTTTGCCTGGAGACCTCCGGCAGTCGCAACACCACTGCCGGGCCGGCCAGCAAAGATAGAATGAGTTGACCGGCAGCGCCAGTGCTTCGACCCGGCGGCGCCCATTTTCGGACAACCTGTTGACGATTGTTTGAAAACCATCAGGTTTCGAGGGGTCGAAAAACGGATGCCGCGCGAGCGGTGAACGCCTCAGTTCTCCGCGACATCATCCGCACTTTTGGAGGCATGATATCCGTTTGCTTCGCTTCGCAGCATTTCCTTCACGAAACACGACGCCTGGACAAAGTCCATTTTCCCGGGATACCGGCTCTTGAGTTCGCTCATGCAGCGTCCGATATCGCGCAGACCGTGGGCGTCGATATCCTTGACGGTTTCCTCGCACAAGGACCGGATTTCATCATCGCTCAATTGAACCGGAAGAAATTCCCGAATGATTTCCTGCTCGACCCGCTCCTGCTCGGCGAGATCGAGCTGACCGCTTGTCTCGAATTCATCGGCCGATGTCTCCCGTTGCCGGATCATCTTCTGAAGGATGTCGATGACTTCGGTTTCCCCGACGCCGTCCTTGCCGTTGTCACGGGCTGCCGCTTCCCTGTCTTTCACCGCTGTCTGGATCAGGCGAAGCGTCGCGCATCTGCGCTTGTCGCCGTCTTCCTGCGCCGATTTCAGCGCAGAACCGATTCTTTCGCGCAATTCGTCGCGCATGGTTCACCCTATCCCTGCCGCACTGAGCCCTCGGGCGGATTGACGCCCTTCCACATCTCTCAGTCAAGCCATTGAATTTTAACGATCTTTTTTCAAAGGATCAATATTGACGATCCCGGTCGCTTCCCATAGAGTCCCGCGCTTGATGCAGACGGCTATTTGCATGCAACTTTGCCTGCCACAGACGCCTATCCTGCAGCGCATGATGTCACCAACAGACTTTGGATACAAGACATGACGACTGCAGACGCATGGTCTGAGACCCCGGCGACCGCCCTGCTTGTGCTTTCAGACGGCAGCGTAATTGAGGGTCAGGGTCTGGGCGCCACCGGCCAAGCCGTTGGTGAGATTTGCTTTAATACCGCGATGACGGGCTACCAGGAGATTCTCACCGATCCGTCCTATTCGGGCCAGATCATCACCTTCACATTTCCGCATATAGGAAATGTGGGCGCAAATGACGAGGACATTGAAACGGTCAACATGGCCGCATCGAGCGGAATTCGCGGTGTCGTGCTCGCAGCGTCGATCACCGATCCGGCGAATTACAGGTCGGCAAGGCACCTGGACGCCTGGCTGAAATCGCGGGATCTGATCGGTATTTGTGGCGTCGACACGCGCGCCTTGACCGCCCTCATCCGCGAAAAAGGCGTCCCCAACGGAGTGATTGCGCATGCGCCTGACGCGCGCTTCGACCTGCCTGCCCTCAAGACGGCCGCGGCGGAGTGGCCCGGACTGGTAGGCATGGACCTCGCAAAGGACGCGTCGACGACGCAATCCCATCCCTGGTCACAGACCACATGGAAATGGGATGAAGGCTTCGGCGAGGCGAAGTCCCGCGACTTCAAGGTTGTCGCCATAGATTTCGGGATCAAGCGGAACATCCTGCGCCTGTTGTCGGAAGCCGGCTGCGATGTGACCGTTCTCCCGGCGACCGCGACCGCCAGCGACGTGCTTGCGCACGAACCTGACGGCGTTTTCCTGTCAAACGGTCCAGGTGATCCGGAAGCGACAGGCGAATACTCGGTTGAAATGATAAGGGCAGTCGTTGAGAAGGGTGTCCCGACATTCGGCATCTGCCTGGGTCACCAGATGCTGGCGCTGGCACTTGGCGGCAACACGGTCAAGATGCACCAGGGGCATCACGGAGCCAATCATCCGGTGTACGACCACACAACAGGCAAGGTGGAAATCACCTCGATGAACCACGGCTTCGCGGTGGACGCCGACAGCCTTCCGGACAACGTGGAACAAACGCACGTATCGCTGTTCGACGGATCCAACTGCGGGCTCGCGATCAAGGACAAACCTGTTTTCTCTGTCCAGTACCATCCCGAAGCGTCGCCCGGACCGCGCGACAGCCACTACCTGTTCGAACGTTTCACGGATCTGATGCAGTCTTCGAGGTCGGCCTGATACCAACTGACATTGCGGAGCGGCAAACGCCCGGCTGCAGCGGCGCGATTGCCGCGCACAGATGTCGCACACGGGCGGCCACCGGTTCGCCTCGCACCCGTTGGTGAGCCGACGCCCCGGACGCGCGCGCATACACCCCGGCCCTAGAGTTGGACCGGGGTTCCGCGGTAGACTTTGAGACTTAGGCGATCAGTTCGTCGAAAGCGGTCAGGATCTGCTCGACTTCGGCAACCTGCTCATCGAGCATCTGCTTCTGTTCAACGAGAATCTCCTGTTGCCCCTTGCAGATTTCCTGCAGTTCGCGGAATTGATCCTGCTTGCTTGCGCTGCTCTCAACCAGTTTGATCACGCGCCTGATCTCGGCGAGCGTCAGACCGATCTTTTTTGCCTGGGCAATTACGCGCATCCTGGAGACATCCCGAGTGCCGTAGAAGCGGCGCGCGCCTTTGCGAACAGGGTTCAAAAGCCCTTTTTCTTCATAAAAGCGCAGAGTTCTGAGCGTTACGTTGAAACGCTCCGACATTTCAGAGATCGCGAGGGAGCGATCTTCAAGTACCAGTTCGTTGTCCGGACCGGCTATGTCCGGAACAATGACCATAGCGGTAGCGACATTGTTCATAATATTTAGCCCGATCTTTTTCTTTTGTTTCGAGTTCGGCCTTTGCTTGCTACGCCCCCGATTTACCGGTCCCACCTCCGGCACGTCAGGTCCCACTAGCGCATTACCAAGGGTCGCTCGATTATTGCCATTGCACACGGCATGAAGCCTCAGCCTTTTGTCGGCCACGACTTACAGGTTAGACTAATACACCTGTTCGATAGTTAAAATCTAGGTAAAAATCAGAATTATTGTTTATTTTTAACATAGAATTCAGATTACAAAAAAACAAAACGTGACCAATTATAGAAAGACTAGGACCCCGCCAAACATAAAACACAGCCCTAAAGTTCGATAGTTACACCAATATTAATTATCGATAATCTGAAATGAATAAATCACCTTTTCTATGTGAGCGAATTCCTGCTCGCGCTTATTTACGTCACGGCAGGAAGACGCGGAAAAACTACTTAGTTTTCTTTGATTTTCCGAGTTTTTTTGTTTTGGTCACCAAATCAATTTTAGATGGTATCTAGGCGAATCGGCACAGTGAAGTAGCAATTCGCCAGAGCAACCTGAAATACACCTTATGATGGAATTCTTCTTAAGCGCGATTACTCAGGCAATTTAATACAGTTTGGTATTCATTGACGAATTTACGTTGGTGCAATTTGCGCCTGTGGACAACTTTCCTTGAATACGACTGCATGGCCAATTCGTTCAGTTTCAGGAGACGCCGAAAGAGGTGTGCACCGCGCCGGACGAAACCTGCTGCGCAAAGGTAATGCGCACAAATTTCAGCGGTTTTGCGGCAAACGGTCTGTTTGGGTGACAAAAAAGAGCACATTGTGCACTTCTTGATTGACAAAGTGCAATCCAGGTTATTTTTCTGAGTTCGGTCTGCGTGCGCCTGCAATGCGCTCACGCGAAACTATCGCCTTTGGAACAATCGAAATATGGCCGAAAACAAAACAAAAGCATCTCCGTCGGGCATGACACCACAGCAATTCCGCCACTGGAGACGCACGCTCGGACTGAAGCAGAAAGACGCGGCGGAACGATTGGGCCTCAAAAAGCGAATGATCCAGTATTACGAGAAGGGAAACCGGGACGGCCGGCCGGTGGAAATACCGAAATCGATACGTCTGGCATGCTACGCCTTGTCGGAAGGGATCGGCGATTTCGACGGCCAGTCAACGACACCGCTCGGTCCCGATCTGCTGGATGCCGACTGAATAAGCGTATTTTCATTCCGGAAAACGTCCAGATGTGGCCGTGCCGGGGTTTCCTAGCGATGCTCTTTTCCCTATAAGACGCGCTCAGCCAACATTGATACTTACCGTTAGACCGAGCCAGACCGGAAAGCGACAGCGCTGATCGGGGTGGCCGCTTCGACCTGCGAGCCGAGATGCCCAAACGCACAGATATTTCTTCGATCCTGATTATTGGGGCCGGTCCGATTGTCATCGGACAGGCCTGTGAATTCGACTATTCAGGCACCCAGGCCTGCAAGGCACTGCGCGAAGAAGGCTACCGCATCATCCTGGTCAATTCGAATCCTGCGACCATCATGACCGACCCGGATCTTGCGGATGCGACCTATATCGAACCGATCACCCCTGAACTGGTTGCCAGGATCATCGAGAAGGAAAGGCCAGACGCGCTGCTGCCGACAATGGGGGGGCAGACGGCGCTCAACTGTGCGCTCGACCTGGAACAGATGGGCGTTCTGGAAGAGTTTGGCGTGGAGATGATCGGTGCGCGCGGTGACGTGATCGAAAAAGCCGAGGATCGCGAGAAGTTTCGCGCCGCAATGGACGCAATCGGGTTGGAAAATCCGCGCGCTTGCATCGCTTCCTCGCCCGCGATCCGGGGCGAAGACGGCAGAATTACGGGCTACGACCGCAACACGGGTTACCTTGAAGCCATGCGGGCACTCGATGAAATCGGACTTCCCGCCATCATCCGCCCTGCCTTCACGCTTGGCGGCACGGGCGGCGGTGTCGCCTACAACCGCGAAGAATACGAAACGATCGTGCGCTCTGGTATCGACGCATCGCCGGTCGGCCAGGTTCTGATCGACGAAAGCCTTCTCGGCTGGAAGGAGTATGAGATGGAAGTGGTCCGCGACAAGGCGGACAACTGCATCATCATCTGCTCGATCGAGAACGTCGACCCGATGGGTGTTCACACCGGCGACAGCATCACCGTGGCACCGGCGCTGACCCTGACGGACAAGGAATACCAGATCATGCGGGACGCATCGATTGCGGTCCTTCGTGAGATCGGCGTGGAGACGGGCGGCTCCAATGTTCAGTTTGCCGTCAATCCGGACAACGGCAGGCTCGTCGTTATCGAAATGAATCCGCGCGTGTCGCGTTCCTCGGCGCTCGCGTCCAAGGCAACGGGCTTCCCGATCGCAAAGATCGCGGCAAAGCTTGCCGTCGGCTACACGCTCGACGAACTGGAAAACGATATTACCGGGGGTGCGACACCGGCATCCTTCGAACCGACGATCGACTACGTCGTCACCAAGATCCCCCGCTTCGCATTCGAAAAATTTCCGGGCTCGGAAGCAACCCTGACAACGGCCATGAAATCGGTCGGCGAAGTCATGGCGATTGGCCGAACCTTCAACGAGAGCCTTCAGAAGGCATTGCGGGGCCTGGAAACGGGTCTGAACGGTTTTGACGAAACCGACATTCCCGGCCTCGACCAGGGCGACGACAGGAATGCCCTTCGCGCGGCCGTGGCCACGGCGACACCGACACGGCTCCTGAATGTCGCGCAGGCCATGCGGCTAGGCATGTCGATCGAGGACATCTATCAGGCGAGCGGTATCAACACCTGGTTCCTGGAACAGATCGCCGACATTCTGGCGATGGAAGCCAAGGTCCGGAATATCGGACTGCCTCAGGATGCCGCAAATCTGCGCAAGCTGAAGTCGATGGGCTTTTCGGATGCGCGGCTCGCAAGCCTCGCCGGCCTCGACGCCAAGGACGTTGTCAGGCTGCGCAACGAACTGGGCGTTCATCCCGTTTACAAGCGCATTGATACCTGCGCGGCCGAATTCGCCTCGCCGACCGCTTACATGTACTCCACTTACGAGGCCCCCTTCATGGGCGCGCCCGCGTGTGAAGCGGCGCCTTCTGACCGGAAAAAGGTGGTCATCCTCGGTGGCGGCCCGAACAGGATCGGCCAGGGCATCGAGTTTGACTATTGCTGCTGTCACGCGGCTTTCGCGCTCGACGATGCAGGCTACGAGACCATCATGGTCAACTGCAACCCGGAGACCGTCTCGACGGATTACGACACGTCTGACCGGCTTTATTTCGAACCGCTCACGCCCGAAGACGTTCTGGAAATCATCCGCAAGGAACAGGAGAACGGAACGCTCCACGGGGTGATCGTTCAGTTTGGCGGACAGACACCGCTCAAGCTGGCGCAGGCTCTCGTGAAGGCAGGCGTACCGATCCTGGGCACCGCACCGGACATGATCGACCTTGCAGAAGATCGTGACCGGTTCCAGAAGCTCCTGATCAAACTCGGACTGGAGCAGCCGGAAAACGGCATTGCCTATTCGGTGGAACAGGGCCGCCTGATCGCCGGTCAGCTCGGCCTCCCTCTGGTGGTGCGCCCCTCCTACGTTCTGGGCGGGCGTGCGATGCAGATCATTCGCGACGAGGAAGCGCTGAATTCCTACTTGCTCGGCACGCTGCCGGAGCTGGTACCGGCCGAAGTGCGCGCGAAGTACCCCAATGACAAGACCGGGCAGATCAACACGGTTCTCGGAACGAACCCGTTACTGTTCGATCGGTATCTGGAAGGCGCGATCGAGGTCGACGTGGATGCGCTTTGCGACGGCAAGGACGTCTTTGTCTGCGGCATCATGGAGCATATCGAGGAAGCCGGCATTCACTCCGGAGACAGCGCATGCTCCCTGCCGCCTTTCTCCCTTTCCGATGAGCTCATTGACGAACTCAAGCGCCAGACGAAGGCGCTGGCGCTTGCGCTTGAAGTCGGCGGCCTCATGAACGTTCAGTATGCCATCAAGGATGGCGAAATCTACGTTCTGGAAGTCAACCCGCGTGCATCCCGGACTGTCCCTTTCGTGGCAAAGACGATCGGCGCACCGATCGCAAAAATCGCGAGCCGGGTCATGGCCGGAGAGAGCCTGGCTTCCTTCGGCTTGACCGAAAAGAACTTCGACCACATCGCGGTCAAGGAAGCGGTTTTCCCGTTCGCGCGATTCCCCGGCGTCGACACGATCCTGGGACCGGAAATGCGCTCGACCGGAGAAGTCATGGGCCTCGATACCGCATTCGGGACTGCCTTCGCCAAGGCACAGATCGGCAGCGGAACCGGCGTTCCGGACAAGGGCACCGTGTTCGTTTCCATGCGCGACCCGGACAAGGATGGTGTCGTGGACGCCGTGAGGAGCCTGGAAGCGGCCGGGTTTGATATCATCGCAACGGGCGGCACCCAGAAGTATCTCGAGGACCAGGGTATTTCCGTGAGGAAAATCAACAAGGTGCTTGAAGGCCGGCCGCATATCGTCGACGCTGTGAAAAACGGCGAAGTTCAGCTCGTCTTCAACACGACGGAAGGCGCACAGGCGATCGCCGACAGCCGGTCGATGCGACGGGCAGCCCTGCTCAACAAGGTCCCGTACTACACGACCCTTGCCGGCTCGGTTGCAGCAGCCAAAGGTATTGCCGCCCGCAAGTCGGGGAGCCTTGAAGTAAGACCTTTACAATCCTACTTCGGCTAGGGCTATTATACTCGTTGACCGGCCGGGAAAGCGCGCCTTTCCCGGCTTGGTTTGTTTTTGCAAATACGCGGTCCTTGAAACGGGCAAGATAAGCCGATGGGACCCAATAAGCTGAAGGTCTGAGACCAATGGAAAAAGTTCCGATGACCTCTGCCGGTTACAAAATGCTTCAGGACGAACTGAAGGAACGTACCACGGTTGAGCGTCCGCGCATCGTCGATGCTATTGCGGAAGCACGTGCACACGGCGATCTGTCGGAAAACGCCGAGTATCATGCGGCAAAGGAAGCGCAGAGCCTGAATGAAGGCCGCATTTCGGAACTCGAGGACAAGCTTTCGCGCGCCGAAATCATCGACGTGTCCAAACTGTCCGGTGAAATCGTCAAGTTCGGCGCGACCGTATCCCTGATCGATGAGGATACGGAGGAAGAAAAGAAGTACATGATCGTCGGCGACGTCGAATCCGATGTTAAGCAGAACAAGGTCTCGATTTCGTCTCCGATCGCGCGCGCGCTCATCGGCAAGTCGATCGGCGACAGCGTCGAAGTCGCTGCTCCCGGCGGGGCCCGGTCCTACGAGATCGTCGACGTCAAATTCCTCTGAATCCGTGACATTCCAATTGGATATGGTCTGACGTTTGGAAAGAACGCCACCGTTTTCCCTTTGACGCATCCCGGTCAGCCGTTAAGGTGAAGACCGGAATGTGTTGGAGGTCAGGTGATGGTCTTTCATGCGATCGGGATGTGGCTCTTGGCGGCCGCCATCCCGCTTTGGATCTATCGCTGGTATGTTTTTTCCAAGCTTGATGGGCGCGAGCGCAGGATTTTCAAGCGCATCGTGAGGCGGCGTCATGAAAACGCCTATGCGTTTGCGCTGCAGATGTTCGGTTACCTGATTGCCCTTGCGGCCGCGGTCATCCTGCTTGTTATGGGGCTGCGCTACATCAAGCAGGGTTCGCTGGAATTCGGTGCCTATCGGGATGTCATGCGCAACCGGCTCTATTCAGGCGTCGAGCCGATCGATCAGGCGTTGGACGCCTATCACTATGATCAGATGCTCCCCATCGCGATCATCACCACCTGTGCGCTTTTGAGCGTTGCGTTCACGCTCGTCGCCACAGCCCTCAGGGATGTCTCTCTGATGTCGCGCCTCAACCGGAAGCTGGACGGGCTGAAGGAACGGCAGGAAGCCCTGAGCTAGGCTATGGACTCATAACTGAAGTTAATTTGGATTAGATCATGTCTCGATCGGCACCACGGGCTCGTCCTTGGTGCGCCGGATCGTCAGCGCGGTGCGCACACTGTCCACGTTGGCTGCCGCAGTCAGGTCCCTGATGATAAAGTTCTGGAACGTCTGCAGGTCGGGCGACACGCATTTCAACAGAAAATCGACCTCGCCGGAGAGCATGTAGCTCTCCCGGACCAGCGGCCAGTTCTGAACGGTTTCCTCAAAGGCAATCAGGTCGGCCTCCGTCTGGCTGTGCAGACCGACCATCGCAAAGGCGGTCACATCGTAGCCGAGTTGCTTTTCATCCAGCAGCGTCCGGTAGCCCTGGATGAGGCCCGCCTCTTCCAGCGCGCGGACGCGGCGCAGGCACGGTGGCGCGGAGATGCCGACGCGGCGCGCCAGCTCGACGTTGGTCATCCGGCCATCGTCTTGCAATTCTTTCAGGATGTGCCAATCAATGGCGTCAAGCCGCGCTTTCAAACCTGTCTCCTTTGAGTCTCGCCTCTCGGGCTCGCCTGCAAATAGGTGTTGCCGACCCGCTCTGGCACCTTGCCGGGGTTCGGATCTCCACGCTAACTTGTCGACCAGTGACGAGTTATGATTATTTGCGCGTTTGTGCAAGACTATAACAAAATTGCGCACGATTCTGAAAGATTACGACAGCGGATGTTCTCCTTAGATGCACAATGAGCCGGAGACCTCTCCCGGATCCGTATGGGTGCTTACCGATGGCAAGGCCGGTGATGTCGCCCAATGCGTCGGCATTGCCGAGGCGCTCGGGGTTCCTTACACGGAGCGAACAATCGCACCACGCCCGCCTTTCTCCTGGTGGCTTCCGTTCGGTCCGACAGACCCTCGAGAATGGGAATCGCGTCCCGGCAGCCCGATCGCACCGCCCTACCCGGACATTGCCATTGCATCCGGGCGCCGCGCCGTGGCCTATCTGCGCCGGATCAGACGGCTGTCCGGCGGCCGGACGTTCACGGTGTTTTTGAAAGATCCGAGGACCGGCCCGGACTCGGCGGACCTGATCTGGGTACCGGAGCATGACCGGCTGCGGGGCCGCAACGTCCTGACCACTCCAACCTCTCCGCATCGCTTTTCCGCCGCGAAGCTTGAGAGCCTGCGAAGCGACACGACGCCCGACATAGACAAGCTTGCACATCCGCGCGTAGCTGTTCTGATCGGGGGCGACAGCCGGCATCACACGTTCACTGATAATGACCAGCATCGCCTCTTGAACGGATTGCGGATGATGGCGTCGGAAGACGGGGCCTGTTTCATGATAACGGCCTCGCGCCGTACACCGCCCGCGCTGGCCTATGGCCTGTCGAGCCTTGCCAAGTCCGGAGGGCACCTTTTCTGGACAGGCGGAGACCCAAATCCCCTCGGACATTTTCTTGCCAAGGCTGACGCAATCGTGGCAACCGCCGATTCGACCAACATGATCGGCGAGGCAACGGCGACCGGAAAACCGCTTCACGTCTTCCATCCAACGGGCGGTCACAACAAAATCACCGCCTTTTTGACGCGTTTGGAGCACATGGGAGTTATTCACCCCTTCCCAGGCCCGCTAAAAACAACTACCTACGAGCCGATAGATGCCACGCCCGTAATCGCAGAGCAGATCAGGACAGCCTTCAGCGCCTCCCGGAAGCGCGAGACTGCGGCCTGACGACCAGCGGACACGGCGGGCAGGCACAACGAGAAGACAGGAAAAGGTGTCTCATGAGCACGGAACACAGCAAGCTCCTGATTGTCGGATCCGGCCCTGCCGGTTACACCGCAGCGATCTATGCGGCGCGCGCCATGATCGAACCGACACTGGTCGCAGGCATTCAGCCTGGCGGACAGCTCACGATCACCACGGATGTGGAGAACTATCCCGGGTTTGCCGATCCTGTCATGGGACCGTGGCTTATGGAGCAGATGCAGAAGCAGGCCGAGAATGTCGGCACGAAGATCATCTACGACACCATCGTCAAGGCCGACCTGTCGCAGCGGCCGTTCCGGCTCGAAGCTGACAGCGGCACGGTCTTCACCGCCGATACGCTGGTGATCGCAACCGGGGCGCAAGCGCGCTGGCTCGGCCTTTCTTCCGAGCAGGACTACATGGGTGCCGGCGTCTCCGCTTGTGCCACCTGTGACGGGTTCTTCTACCGCAATCGCGAAGTCGTTGTTGTCGGCGGTGGCAATACAGCCGTTGAAGAAGCACTTTACCTGTCCAACCTGGCCTCGAAGGTGACGCTCGTTCACCGGCGCGACAGCCTGAGAGCCGAGAAGATCCTGCAGGACCGTCTTTTCCAGAACCCGAAGATCGAGGTCATCTGGGACCATCAGGTCGACGAGATCCTCGGCGGTGGAACGCCGAAGGCCGTGACAGGTGTCCGCTTGAAAAGCACCAAGACCGGCGATCTGCAGGAGATCGCGACCGATGGCGTGTTCATCGCGATCGGTCACGCGCCGTCCGTCGAGCTATTCAAGGATCAGCTTGAGCTGAAACCGAACGGATACCTGGAAACCGCGCCGGACTCCACGCGCACATCGATCCCCGGTGTATTCGCGGCAGGTGACGTCACCGACGACATTTACCGCCAGGCGGTCACCGCCGCCGGCATGGGCTGCATGGCCGCCCTTGAAGCGGAGAAGTTTCTGGCCGAACATGAGGCCACATCCACTCAGCAGGCGGCCGAGTAAGGCTGCCTGATCGTCCAGCGGAGGGGCACGCATGGATTGGGACAAACTGCGCATCTTTCATGCGGCCGCTCAAGCGGGCAGCTTCACACATGCAGGCGACACCCTGCACATGAGCCAGTCTGCCGTCAGCCGCCAGGTCAGCGCGCTGGAGCTCGATCTGGGCGTTCCCCTGTTTCACCGCCATGCGCGCGGTCTCTTGCTGACAGAACAGGGCGAACTCCTCTATCGAACGGCGAGCGACGTCCTGATGAAGCTGGAGGCGGTCCAGTCCAGTCTCACCGACAGCAAGGAAAAACCCTCCGGCATCCTGCGTGTGACAACGACAGTCGGCCTCGGCTCGACATGGTTGACGTCTCGCATCAAGAGTTTTGTCGAGCTATACCCTGAGGTCGATCTTCATCTGATCTTCGACGACGACGAACTTGACCTCGGCATGCGCGAAGCCGACGTTGCCATTCGGCTGCGCCAGCCGACCCAGCCCGATCTGATCCAGAGAAAGCTGTTCACGGTGCATTTTCACGTTTATGCAGCACCTGAATATATCCAGCGCTTCGGATCGCCCTCCTCAATCGAAGACATCGACAATCACCGGATCATCACGTTCGGAGAACAGGCACCGGCCTATCTGCGTTCCATGAACTGGCTGGACTCCGCCGGCCGGCCGGCAAACGAGCCGCGGCGCTCAGTCCTGAAGGTCAACAATCTCGTGGCAATCAAGCGCGCGGTGCAATCGGGCGTCGGCATCGCCATCCTGCCCGATTACATCATCGATCAGGCGACGAACCTGGTGCCGGTCCTGACCGAACAGGAGGATAAGGTGCCGTCATTCGACACCTATTTTGTTTATCCTTCTGAGTTGAAGAACACTGCACGCGTCAAGGCGTTTCGCGAGTTCCTGCTCAGCAGCGCCGAGAAGTGGGTCTACTGATCCGGCCCTCGCATCGCCGGCAACACTGCCGTGATAATAAATTGTGCAGCCCAAATTTTCATCAATCGACGATTTTTCCACTCCCTCAACGAATGCATTCAGGAATGGAATCCGGATTTTTCCGAATAAGTTTAGCTGATTGGCAGCAAGACGCCTAGACAAACGATTGTAAAGAAACACTTTTCGCGCTGAGATATGCACACGCCTTCCAGCCTTGCAGAAAATGCATAGCAGATTTGCGCACCTGCCACTTGTTTATGCAGCTTGTGCACCGCATATAAGCATCACTGTTGGTCACACGGGGATCACATCCTCCTCCCAGTGATGCCCGGACCAGCTGTTCCCCTCTGGAAGGTGATTCCACTGTTTTCAGTGAATCAAAATAAACTGCCGGGTCCTTAAAGACCCGGCTCTTTTTTTGTCCAGCCGATATTGCGGCGCACAATTTAGAGCACTGTCCACTCACATGAACAGGCTTTCACCGCCGAGATTCTTGTACAATCCTGCGACCTGCTCTTCGTAGCCATTATAAAGCAGCGTATCTCTGCGCTCATCCGTGCCGAGCAGTTTTTCGCTCGCCTGCGACCAGCGGCGGTGCGGAACCTCCGGATTCACGTTGGCCCAGAAACCATACTCCTTGGGCTGGATTTCTTCCCAGAAACTGACAGGACGTTCCTTTGTGAAGGAGATCCGAACCACCGACTTGATGCACTTGAAGCCGTATTTCCACGGCGTCACCAGGCGGATCGGGGCACCGAACTGCTTGGCCAACGGCTTGCCGTAGATGCCGGTCGCCATGAACGCCAGCTCGTTGGTTGCTTCTTCCAGCGTGAGACCCTCGACATAAGGCCACGGATACCAGCTTTGTTTCTGTCCGCTCGCAATGGACGGATCCATGAACGTTTCAAAGCGGAGATACTTCGCGTCTGCCTGCGGCCCTGCCAGCTTTACCAGTTCGGCCAGGGGAAATCCGGACCAGGGCACGGCCATAGACCAGGCTTCCACGCAGCGATGCCGATAAAGCCGTTCTTCGAGCGGCATTTTGGCGAGAAGCGCGTCGATGTCGACGATCTGCGGATTGTCGACCAGACCATCAAGCGTCACCGTCCAGGGGCGGATCTGAAGTTTCTGTGCCGCAGGCCAGATCTGCTTGTGGGAACCGAATTCGTAGAAGTTGTTGTATTGCGAAGCAATCTCTTCGGACGTCAGGTCGCGGTCCAGCTTGAAGGCCGGATTGCGCGTGACCGGATAAAGGCCGGCACTCGGATCGTCCTCCGCGAACGCCGGGCGTACGCCGAGACCGGACCCCAAGAGAACGCCGCTACCCGCAAGGCCCGCGAGGATCTGACGGCGGTTCAAAAACACATGTTCCGGTGTGGCTTCACGCTCTGGAAGTTCCCAGCTGCGCTTCTTCAAGATATGCATGTCATGGCTCCTGTTTGCCAAAGAAAGAACCGGAATCGGGCTTCAAAGGCAAATAACGCCCTAGTGACCGGGAGCAACAGGATCGTGAAGAAAACCACGTCGCCACACCAAAAGCCGGCGCTCAAAGATATCGGACGCCGTTTGCTGTTGGACCTTGATCCGAAAACTCTTGCATTGCGGAGATCACATTCCGGACGGAAGTCTGCGTCTTGGTGGTATTGCGAATTGAATAGCAACCAGTGCGATTATGGGTCTATTGTTGGATACTGAAAAAAATGACAATAGCGGGGAGGACACAAATGTCGATCGAGAGCGTACTGAGAAATGCCGTCGATGAAGAGAAAGTGCCATTCGTTATAGGCATGACCGGCAATTCCGATGGTGTCACATCCACACATGCGTCCGGTAATGCCACCGCGTCGAAGCCTGTCGATGCCGATACCGTATTCCGCATTTTCTCCATGACCAAGGCCGTCGGCGGCCTCGCCGCCGCTATCCTGGTGGACAGGGGCAAGCTGACACTCGACACACCGGTAGGAGAACTCCTGGACGCCTGGAACGGTCTGAAGGTGCTGGAGGGTTTCGACGGCGACACTCCTCAATTGCGCGCGCCGAAAACCCGCGCCACCTTGCGTCATCTTGTGACGCACACAAGCGGGATGGAATACGAATTCTGGAACACGGACGTGCCGCGCTACATGGAACTGACCGGCCATCCCACGATCCTGTCCGGGCTGAAGAGTTCGCTTCATTATCCGTTGACCTCCGATCCTGGAACACGCTGGGGCTATGGCCCCAGTACCGATTGGCTGGGTCAGATGATCGAGGCTGCCGACGGCAGGCGCATCGACGTCTTCTGCCAGGAGGAAATCTTCGAGCCGCTCGCCATGACCAGCACGGCATTTGAGCCCGACGGACTTCAGGAGCGGCTCGCCGACGTCCAAATCCGCGGTGAAGACGGCAAGTTCGCTCCGATGGAGATCGCGCCTCCGGCGTTACCGGAAGTCTACGGCATGGGGCATGCCCTTTACTCCACCCCGAACGATTACATGCGGTTCCTGCGCATGATCTTGAACGGGGGACAATTGAACGGCAACCGGATTTTGTCGGAGAGCGGTCTGGAAACAATGCTCGCCGACCAGATGAACGGCCTTACGTTTGAGACGATGGTTTCCTGTGCTCCCATCACGGCCGATGTCGTTCTGCCGGATGACACGTCGCACAGCATGATCGCAGCGCTGCACACATCGGATGTTCCCGGCAAGCGGTCTGCCGGAACGCAAAGCTGGGCGGGCGTTTGCAATACCCACTACTGGGTCGACCCGGGCAAGGATCTGGCCGCCGTGATCATGACCCAGTCCCTCCCCTTTGTGGAACCGCCTTTCATGGAGACTTACGACGCGTTTGAGCGCGCGGTCTACGCTGGTCACTGACCTTCAACACGCCGCTCATGAAGGCATACGAAGACCGCAGACGGAACCAATTGGCGTGGCCCCTTTAAACAAGGGGCGCATCCCGGCCCGCAGCTACTCGTCAACCCAAATCACAAAGAGGAGCCAGTAGCCCCTCTTTGGAAATGTGCGGGTTTGCCAATTTCGGCCAATCAGGCCGCCTGCTGCTTCCCGGACTTCTGAAGCGCCTGCTCGGCGGCCTTGCCGGCAAGTTCGGCCATGTGGTCGAATTCGGACGTGTAGCTGGCGACGCCCGCCGTGGCGGATCTGAGTTCGACGATCAGGTCGCCGATTTCCGCTTCCGGCATCAGCGCCTGCACCTCGTCCCAACCCGGCCAATTCGGCCGGGCATCGAAGCCGAGCAACTGACCGCGCCTTGCCGAAACAATGGCGTTGACCCGCGCCGTTGCATCGTTCGGGCAGGCAACCACGACCTTGTGGATCGGCTCCAGCAACACCGGCTTGCACTCCGGAAGTCCCTCGCGGATCGCCAGAATGCCGGCCATCTTGAACGCCTGGTCCGAGCTGTCGACAGAGTGATAGGAGCCATCCGTGAGGCAGACGGCGACATCCACGACGGGAAAGCCGAACGTGCCCCGTGTCAGCGCGTCCATCACGCCATCCTTCACCGAAGGGATATACTGTTTGGGCACGACGCCGCCGGTGATCGTGTCGGTGAACTGAATGCCTTCGCCTCTTGGAAGCGGCGAGATTTCAATAACCGCGTCTCCGAACTGGCCGTGTCCGCCAGACTGTTTCTTGTGGCGCCCGCGCACCTTGGTCTTGCCCCGGATCGTCTCCGCGTAGGGGACGTGCGGCGTATGCACCGCGACATCAAGCCCGTATTTTCCGGCAAGCCGTTCCTGGGCGACCCTGAGATGCATTTCACCCTGGCCTTCCAGAAGCGTTTCCGCCGTCGCCTGGTTCTGGCTGATCGAAAGGGACGGATCCTCTTCCACCAATTTCGCCAGCGCCGTTGAAAGCCGAACCTCGTCCTTTCTCTGGGCGGCCGCAACAGCGGTTGCCAGCACCGGAGCGCGGCGTTCGCCGGCATCCATGCTGACCAGGTCGCCCTGGTCATGGCTCAGAAGATCCCCGGTCGCCACCTCGTCGAGGCGGCCGAGTGCGACAAGGTCGCCCTTGCTGGCCGTCGCCGTCTTGCTGGCATGCTGTCCGAAGATGGAGAAGAGGCCCGACACCTTCACTTCATCGCGGCCGTTGCGGAAAAGACTGTCGCCGTCCGAAACCTCACCCTCAAGCACGCGGGCAATGGAAAGCTTGCCGCCGTGCTGGGTGTGCATGGTCTTGATGACCTGGAGCACGGACCCGGTTTCGCGATCGGTCGTGCGGTATTTGAGCACATCGACACCCGGTGCTTCGTGGCGCAGCGCCTTGAGAAGACGGCTGACACCGTTGCCGTGATCCGCGGACCCGAAGAACACCGGACAGATGAGACCGTCGCGCATTTCCTTGACAAGATCGGAGAAAACCAGGTCGCGGTCCGGGGCGATGTCCTCCAGCAGCGCTTCCATGAGATCATCATCGTGATCGGCCAAAAGCTCCAGCATCGTGAACCTGGCTTCCAGTTCACGTGCGTGGTCCTCATCGGACATGTCGATCTGCGTGCTGGCCTCCTTCTCGTGATAGACATGCGCGCGTTCCAGCGCCAAATCAATGAAACCGGTCGCCTGTCCGTCCTCCCAGATCGGGATCTGCCGCAGCACGAGCGGTACGGCGGAAGCCGGTTGCAGCACGCTCAGCACATCACGGACGCGCCGGTTGCTCTTGTCGATCTTGTTCAAAAACAAAACCCGCGGGATGGCGCGGGCTTCAAGAGCTTTCAGGATGAGCTGCAAGGCTGGAACCTTGCGCTCGTCGTCCTCCGCGACAACGATGGCAAGATCGACACCACTTAGAGCTCCGTCCATTTCGCTCAGGAATTCAACAGAACCCGGACAATCGACGAAGACAAACCGGTCACCGAGATAGTCCGTTTCCGCGATGTTCACTTCGACACTCATCCCGTGCGCACGCGCTTCCGGGGAGGCATCGCCGACGGTGTTTCCGTCGGTCACCGTGCCCTGCCGCTGCAGCTTGTCGGTTCGCGCAAGCAACGCCTCCAAGAGACTGGTCTTTCCGCTGCCGAAAGGACCGACGAGGGCGATGCAGCGCGGCGTACTGCCGGCAGCTGATCCTTTTCCGTTTATCGTGTTTGCCATAATGAGCCTCCCGTTTGTTCGAGGATATCCCCGTAACAACGCGGCATGGCCGACGAGGGACGCGGGCCTGCCGCGTCACACCCCTCAAGGATCTTTGCCCGGTCCGGCTGCATGGCTCTTTGCCCTGCAAATCGGGCACTCGATCTGGGGCGAAGAGATATCGTCGCGCCGAAAGAGGCCTCAAGGCAAGGGAATAATGCGCCGCAGCGCAGCAATTCCGCCCTCCGATTGGAATCAAGACCCGAATACAAAGTCTTGCCGTCTTGGTCGCTGAAACCAAAGATAGAAGAGTTCACCCACTGGCGCTGCAGCCGCATGCACCGTTGCCGAATGGATAGGGAAAGCGCTAGGGTACGGACTCATAAATGAAGTCGATTTGGCGGCAGAAATGGCAAAATCTCGGGAGGAAGCGTGTGCAGAGCGGGCTCATTGCCCGGTCAAGCGCGGTGACGCTGCGAGGTACAGCCATTTTGCCGTCCTCTGGATTTGGCCGTTTTGGCCATCTGCAACGTCGCGAAAGGCTTGAAAATGAATCACATTTCCTGCGCTTTCGCTTCTCGCAGCTGGTCAAAACGATCCAAACCAAATTGACTTCAATTAGGAGTCCGTACCCTGGGGTACGGACAGATGTCAGGGTCATCTCATTGGTGAGATGACAGGAGAAATCGAAAGTTTCCTTGATGAGTGTTGGCAAAAGCCTGCTGCTGGCTTCCCTCTGTTGCTTCTGTATTCAGCCACTGGCGGCGCAGAACGTGCAGCTCCGTGGCCTGCCAAATTCGAGCACGCTGCCGTCCGCCGAGCAGATGCTCAATCAGAACCTAAACAATCAAAGGAACAATTTCTCGACCCAACAGCAGATCGAAAGAGCGAACCGTCTGAACCGGACCGATCAGATCAACCGCCTCAATTCCAGACGCGAGAATCCGGCGAACCCTTGCGCAGGTCCGGGCGCGCCATGCGACATCCAGCAACGGTAGAACCGGACGGGCAAACGCCCGGCCTGAAACGCTTGCCCGTCATTCGCTTGGAACCCTTCGCGGCTAGTTGATCTCTTGCAGCGTCAGTTTGCTGACCCCGAGGGTCAGGTCTCAGCCATTGGGCTGGACACCTCCCCAGCCGGCAAGACACCAAGCGGCGCCAGCGCGGAGGAGGAGTTGTCCGCCTGACGCGCCAGCACGAACCTGCGTCCGGCGATCAGCGCCGTGAGCGTGACAACGACGGGCACCAGGCTGCTATCCGGCTGCGACAGTGCCCAGATCATCCCGAGTGCGGAGACCGCAAGCATCGCGAACGAATAGCGTCTGTTCCGTTTTGGTGGCAGTCCCTTTGATCCGATGAAACCGCGCTCGGAAAAGATGGTGAGGAAAACGCCTGCCAGAAAGACACTCACCAGGACAGCGCTGTGGGCATAAGCCGCCAGGAATGCGCCAAGATCCGCGAAGCCGAGGCGATAAGTCCCGACGATCAGGGGCGTCACGATGAGGAGATGCAGATTGATCCCCAGCAGCACCGGATTCATCCTGGACCTGGCCGCGAAGAACAGCACAAACGAAATCAGCGCGAGCAAAGCCCCGCACCAGCCTGCAAGTTCCAGATCTCCGCTCTGGCGCCATACGAGCAGAAAAGCGACCGAAGGCAGTCCTTCGAGGATATCCTGAAGCCATTGTTGCTGATGCGATTTCATGCTCACGAACCTCGCTCATTTGTTGCCGAACGCCCGAAATACAACCGCCCGACTTCATTGAAATTCAAGACTATTGTCCGGTTTCGGGCAGTCAAGGCTTATCATTTTTTTAAAGTGTGAGTGCTATGTCTCGACAACCGAATTAACGAGTCCTGACCCTGGTTGCGGAAACGGAAGAACATGCGACAAGTCTTCCCCACCTCAAACGCACAGCCTGGTCATCGGCGGAACAAACGTAAACCAGTCTGAAGTCTTGCGCTTTCCATGAAACTGATCGTCCAAATCCCCTGCTACAACGAAGAAGCCACGCTGGCCCTTGTTGTTGCCTGTATTCCCAGATCGATCCCGGGGATCAGCAAGGTCGAAATCCAGATCATCGATGACGGATCGACCGACCGGACCGTTGAAATTGCCCGTCTGTGCGGCGTTGACCACATCGTTCAGAACGGGCGCAACAAGGGACTTGCGAGAAGCTTTCAAAAGGGGATCGAATCCGCGCTCGCGCTCGGCGCCGACATCATCGTCAACACCGATGGCGACAACCAGTATTCCGGCGGCAGCATTCCGGACCTTGTCAAACCGATCCTGGAAAAACAGGCAGACATCGTGGTCGGCGATCGCAACCCCGGTGACAATCGGGAATTCTCCTGGCTGAAACGCCAGTTGCAGAAACTCGGAACGCGCGTCGTGCGCAATCTCTCCGGTGTCGATGTGGGTGACGCAGTTTCAGGCTTCCGGGCCTACACGCGCGAGGCGGCCTTCACCATCAACGTCATGACCCGTTTCAGCTACACCACGGAAACACTCATCCACGCCGGACAGCACGGGCTGACTGTTCTGTCGGTTCCGGTTGAAACCAACCCGACGACGAGACCGTCGAGGCTCGCTGGATCCACTTTCCGTTTCCTGAAGAAGCAGATCGTCACCATTCTGCGCAGCTATTTCATGTATCGCTCCCTGAACGCGTTCCTGTGGGCCGGCATGATCATGATCGCGGTTGGCTTGCTGCCTGTTCTACGGTTCCTCTACTTTTATTCGATCGGCGATGGGGAGGGGCGGCTACAGTCGCTCGTTCTTGGCAGCATGTTCCTGCTGGCCGGATACATCACGGTCGTGATCGCGTTTTTGAGCGATGCGCTGGCTACCAATCGGCGTCTCACCGAAGCCGTTCTTGAGCGTGTGCGCCGCCTCGAACAACACCCCTCTTCCGAGAAGCCGTCGGAACTGAACGAACCGCTTCGTATTGTTGGTCAATCACATGACACAGTCTAGTTCCGCTGCGGGCCCGGCCGAAAACATCACGCTTTTCCGGGCGATCGATCTGATTGCCATCGGCACGGTATTCTACGGCATTCTGGCCAGCGGGTTGCTGCAGGGGCCGGACGCTTTTCCCCTCGGCCAGAACATCTACGACGAATACTATCTGGCGATCCTCTCCGGCCACCTCGATCTGCCGGCACGCGTTGTCCAGATCGAAGGGCATTACACAGCCGACGGCACGGCCTACCTCTATCATGGTGTCGGACCGCTCTTGACGCGGTTCCTTCTCGGCTGGTTCTGGCCGTTTCAAAGCGTCGGCCTTGCCCAGCTCTCCATCTGGGCCTGGGCCTGCCTTGGAACGCTTTGCTACCATGCGGCGTTCGTCAAGGTGTGCGCGAAGGACCTCGCGCAGCTCGGAAGCCGGGGATTGTCTCTGAGCCGATTGCTCGGCATTGCCATCTGGTTCAGCAGTCCCGGTTTCCTGCTGGCGGCAAACACGTCCTTCTATCATGAGCCGATCGCGCTTGCTTATGCCACGACCGGCGCTTTCGTGCTGATCTGGACCCATGTCGGTTTCGGCAACTGGCCCTTCTGGCGAACCGCAATTCCATGCGCTCTATTGGCGGCCGCAACTCTTCACGCGCGGCCGAACATCGCGATCGGGCTTTACCTTGCCTGCAGTCTTTGCCTGTTCGTTCTGGCGGTCACTTCCTTCAGGCAGCACTGGCTGCGTATCGGGCTCGCCCTTGCGATCCTAGGCGCGAGCGGCGTGGGATATCTGGGGCTGAACGTGGCACGGTTCGGCGATGCCACCCAGACCCATGGCAGCTTCGCAAAGACCGAAGTCCAGTACGGCTTCGTCTACTGGGGCTTTGAAGAAACCGACAGCGAGCGGGCCGAAGCCTTCAAGAAGCACGGCAAGTTCAACATCAAGCGCATTCCGCACAATTTCACGCTCTATGCTTTCGACCCGCCGATGATCAAAACCTACCTTGATCCGGTCTCGGAAAAGTTTCATGCCTTCACCAAGCAGGTCCTGGCAGGCGATCTCGGTTTCATAAAAGTCGAACAGCCCTATGCCGGGATCGTGTTCTTATGGCCGCTCTGGATCGCGTTCGCCTTCTTCGCGCCGTCGGCAAAGCGAGCCACCTGGCGGAAAATGGCAATTCCGATGGCGGGCGGTCTGAAAATCGCGCTGCTGACGCTTTCCTACGGCAGTGTTACGCTCCGCTACCGGATCGATATGTGGCCGGCCTTGAGCCTTCTTGCCCTCGTCGGTCTTGCCGCTCTGGTGCCCAGGTTCTCGGCTTCGCCAGATAAGGCTGCCTGGAAATGGGGTATCGGTGCCTGTTTCATGGTGGGCCTGCTGATGTCCGCCAACAGCGCAGGACAATTGCGCTTCTTCCAGGTGAATGAACAGACGAAACCGGTCTGGACCATGGATCAGTGCCGGCTGCTCACCGAGAGAAAAGGATTCTCGGAGACAGACACGCTTAGAATTTGCCAGCCGCCCAGGATCGGCGGATGAGTGTCGCGATGCACCTCAATCCGCTGCCAGGAGCCAAACAGGCATATGTCGGAACCATGCGTCTTGCGCGCCCCGTCGCACAGCGGCTCGGCCTCCTGAGCCGGCTGAATGAGGCGGCTGCAGAAAAACGCTGGGCTCATTTCCTGAGAAGCCTGTTTGCCATTCATGACATTGACGGGCTGATCGAGCTGGACGTGCCCTGGTGGACTTACAGCGCAATCGACGAGATCGAGGCATTTTTGCGCACGCACCCGGACGCGCGCGTGTTCGAATACGGTTCGGGTGCAAGCACGGTCTGGCTGAGCAAACGGGCGGGTGTCGTCAAAAGCGTTGAACACGACAAGTCCTGGCATGCGCTGGTAAGCCAGCGCCTGAGCTGTGGTGGGTGTGGTGAAAACACCAGCTACACACTCATCGAAGCCACCCCGGCAACACCGGACACCGATCCCGTCTATCTGTCGAAAAAGCCTGGATATGCCGGATTCTCGTTTGAGAACTACGCAAAGGCGATCCTGCACGAAGACGGGGAGTTCGACGTGATCGTCATCGACGGACGCGCACGCGGTGCCTGCCTGCGTCATGCAATCGAAAAACTGTCCGCCGGCGGCATCGTCGTTTTCGACAATTCAAAAAGAAAACGCTATCAGGAAGCAATGGGCACCTGCGGGCTGCAGGCGCAGATCCACCGGGGCCTGACGCCATCCCTGCCCTATTCCGAAGAGACAACCGTTCTCAAAAGGCGGCCCGGACACCTCAAGGAGTGAAGACGGCGTGGAGGCACGATTGAAAGGTGTTGCTGTCTGGGGCGGCCGCTTCATTCTTCTGGTCGCGCTGGTTTTTGTCGCCTTCGAGATACAGCGGCATTGGAACGGCATCTCCGGCTGGCGGCCAGGCGCGAGCCAGCTCTCGCTGATCCTTGCCCTGTCCGTTCCCTACGCACTGTCCCTCTTGCTGCTGGCGGAAGGCTGGCACCGCATTGTGAACCTCTTCGCCTCAGAGCCCCGATCGAGAACCTTCCCTTCTTTCTGCGTCACACAGGTCGCCAAATACCTGCCTGGAAACGTCGCGCACCTGATCGGCCGGGGTCTCTATCTGCGCGGTAACGCTGTCAGCGATGGCGGGATCGTCAAGGCAACGCTGCTCGAACTCGCCGTGATTCCTCTCGGCGCGGCGGTGACCATCGTTTGCCTGGGGGCACTCGGGTTTCTCTCAGATCTTGTCCCCTGGCTGCCCCGCATCGCATGGTACGGCTCGGCTGTGATCCTGTGTTGCGCCATTGGCCTTGCAGTTCTCTTTCCGGATCGTGTTCCGGGCATTACGGTGCGGCAAATTCACAAGGTCTTGCCGGTTGTCGGCCTCGCCGCGATGTTCATGCTGTGTCTGGGCGGCACCTTTGCTGCTGTTTTCAACCTTCTGTCAGAGGCACCGGCAGCCGTTTTGGCCGGCGCTGGAATTGTCGCGTGGCTCGTTGGCTACCTGACGCCAGGCGCACCTGGGGGCATAGGCACCCGCGAAGCGACCCTGATCGCGCTGCTGTCGTTTCTGAACCAGGAAGACACCGTGCTGATCGCGACCGCCCTGTTCCGCGTTGTAACCACGCTCGGCGACGTGCTCCTGTTTTTGGGAAGCTGGTTGAAAGAGCCGCGAAGAGCCACACTCGGCGAGACCCCGCACAACTGAAAAAGGGCGGCTCATGCCGCCCTTCCTTGCCTCGGATGAACCGGGACTTTGACTATTTCAGATTGCCGCAGAAACGCTGGATGCGCTGACAGGCTTCTTCCAGCGCTTCGGTCGAGGTCGCATAGGAAATGCGGAAGTTCGGACCAAGTCCGAAGGCCGACCCGTGCACGACCGCAACGCCTTCCGTTTCCAGAAGCTCAGTCACGAAATCGGCATCGTTTTCAAGAACCTTGCCGGACGGGGCCGTCTTGCCAATCGTACCGGCACAGGACGGGAAGACGTAGAACGCGCCCTCCGGCACAGGGCATGTGATGCCATGTGCCTGGTTCAGCATGGAGACCACAAGGTCGCGCCGCGCCTTGAAGATCTCGTTGTTCTTCGGAATGAAATCCTGCGTGCCCGAAAGCGCTTCGACGGCCGCCCACTGTGCAATCGAACAGGGATTTGACGTCGACTGCGACTGCACCTTGGCCATGGCCTTGATGAGATCGGCAGGCCCGCCGGCATATCCGATCCGCCAGCCGGTCATCGCATAAGCCTTCGAGACGCCGTTGACGGTCAGCGTGCGATCGTAAAGCGCATGTTCGACCTGTGCGGGCGTCGTGAACTTGAAGTCGTCATAGACCAGGTGCTCGTACATGTCGTCGGTCATGATCCAGACCTGCGGATGCTTCATGAGCACATCGGTCAGCGCCTTCAGTTCCGCTTCCGTATAGGCAGCCCCGGAGGGGTTGGAAGGCGAATTGAAGATCAGCCACTTGGTGCGCGACGTGATCGCGGCATCAAGCGCTTCGGGCGTGATCTTGAACGTGGATTTGTCCGCTTCGACGATTACCGGTTCGCCACCGGCCAGAAGCACCATGTCGGGATAACTGACCCAGTAAGGTGTCGGGATGATGACTTCGTCGCCCGGATTGATGGTTGCTATAAGGGCATTATAGAGCACCTGCTTGCCACCGGTTCCGACCGTGATCTGGTTTGTCGCGTATGTCAGCCCGTTTTCCCGCTTGAACTTCTCGGCGATCGCTGCCTTCAGTTCGGGAATACCGTCCACGGCGGTGTATTTCGTCTTGCCTTCGTTGATGGCCTTGACCGCAGCGGTCTTGATGTTTTCCGGTGTGTCGAAATCCGGCTCGCCAGCGCCGAGACCGATTACATCGCGGCCAGCAGCTTTAAGCTCGCGCGCCTTGTTGGTGACAGCGATGGTCGCAGAAGGTTGTACACGCGCCAATGCGTCAGCAAGAAAGCCCATAATGTCCTCCAGGGGGAAACGGGATTAACAGCGCGCGGACCGTAGAACCGTGCGTGTCAGAAGACAAGAGTCAATCGGCATCACCCAAGGCGGCAAAGCAATTTTTTTGCCGGCCGGAGACCTCTGCGCTGGGTCAGCTGCGCGTTTCCAGAATGAGTTTCGGCTCGTCGGTCTCGCTGTCGATGAGACTGCACTTGAAGCGTTTCTTCTTGGTCCCGGACTTTGTCTTCACCTCAACCGCGAGAGGCACATCGGAATCCTGCTTTGCCGCTCCGAGCATCGACTGAAAGTCGGCATCCTCGAAAAGGGATTCCGTAACGGCCCGGTCTTCCAGACTGTCAGACGTCAGACTGTAGGTTTTCATGGCAGCGTGATTGGCCGCGACGATCATCCGTGTCTGCGAGTTAATGACCAGCATGGGTGCGGAGCAGACCTCGAAGACCTCGGCGAAATTGACGTCGCCACCGATATGCCCGGCCGAGAACAGAACGCCGCCGACGGTTCCGCCCATGCGGAAATACATCGCGTCGTATTTGAGGTCGATGCTGTCACTGGCAGCGAGCAGGAACTTGCCGCGTCCCGTTGCGCTCGCGCGCCGTGTCAGGGCCGCCAGCGTCAGTGATACGATCGTTCGACCGACCCGGTTCTGGATGTGGGCAACGTTTCGTCCGAGGATCAGGCGCACGTCCTCGATCTGGAAACTCCTGAGGAATCCGTCGCTTGCAAAGCGGACATAGCCGAAATTGTCGACCAGAAGAACGATCCGGGAGGACGAAGCGACAAAATGCTGAAGGATCGGCGCAATGCCGAGCGCAATCTTGCCGGGGTTGTCGTCGGATTCGCCGATCGACGGAAAGCAGATCGCCAGGATCCGGCCGTCCGACAGTTCGTGGCGGTACGCAACGATCGGAATGCCCGGAATGCGATGGTCCGGCCCACCGCCGACGTCGAAAGGACCGGCGCGTCCTTCCCTGATTGCGCCCTGCACGAGCCTCAGGATGGTCTTCTTGTCTTCCGGTGCCAGATGCCGCAGGGCGTCGTTGGACGGAGCTTCCTGCAGATCCCTGACTTTACTGTCGAAGTTCTGCGATCCGATTTCGTGCCACAAGATCGTTTTCTTGTTGATGTCGGCGATGAAAAACTGAAGCCCGGACAGCGACAGCGCGGGCGCTTCCCCTTGCTGCTGCGGCTGCGCCTGCCCTTTTGGCGGCGCGTCGGACTCCTGCGACTGTTGAGGCAAAGCGTTTTGTGCTTCGTTAAGTGTCATACTGTGCCCGACCTGTTTACTCGGCGTTACCAGCCTCAGAGGATCACACAAAAAAGCAAACAAAGACTAAAGCCGCAGGACAATCGGGCAGGACTGGCGAATTTGTGGAACGTTCCGAATTTGCTGCTGTCCCGCGTGCGTCTCCACCGAAACTCCGTTGCCGCATTGTGGTCACGAAAACACACACTGATTGCCCGATTGCGGTCCGTCTCACGGCCCAATGTTCCACACATATGGAACGCGGAAGATGACAGGAGTTCACATGGCCTTCGTGACTTCAACGGACGCATCGAAAAGAGTTCCAGCGACAGGTTTCTCGCCTGTCGTGCTTTTTCTGCTGGCAATTGCCTTGCTGATGCTGATGTCACTGGCGATTGCGCCCTCCCTGCTGCTTCCACTTTCGGCATTCGTTACGATGGCGGCCGTAACCCACCTTCTCGGGATGCGCCTTTTTGAAGACCTGCGGCAGGCAATCGAACGCGACGGTTAGACAGACAACAGCAACAAGAACAAGAAAACCGGTTTACTCATCATGGCCAAAACGGAACAACTGAGCCGTCGGGACAATCGCTCCCGGCGAAGTGACCTGCGTGACGCAAAGCCGCTGCTGCAGGCGATTTTTCTCGGCATGGCGCTTGCCGTGGGGCTTGTTGTTGCAGCGGCGATGGCCAATTCGGACGCAGAGGACGCAATCGAGTCCGGAATGCCTGCAATCGAACAGACATTGCCGCACAGCGGCAAGTCACCTGCAAAAAAATAGGTTCGCGTATCACAAAAACTGCGTCGCAAGCAGCGCGACGAGAATATAGCGGCCCGTCTTGGCAAGGGCGACCAACCCCAGAAACACCCAGAACTTCTCTTTCAGGACACCGGCAGCCAGGGTCAACGGATCCCCGATGATGGGCGCCCAACTCATGAGCAGGCTCCAGCGGCCGTATCGGCGATACCACGCCGTTGCCCGTTCCAGTTTGTCGGGTTTGACGGGAAACCATTTGGCATCGGCGAAGCTGACAGCGCCCCGCCCGAGTGCCCAGTTCACGACCGAACCAAGCGTGTTGCCGAGGCTTGCCGTGAAAACGAGCAAGGCGACCGGTGCTGTTTCCAGATAGATGAGGCCGGAAAGGCCGAGTTCGGATTGAACCGGAAACAGGGTGGCGGCGAGGAATGAGATGCCGAAAAGACCGAAAAGACTGCTGTACATGACAGGGTCTGCATATACGCGGCACGCCTGGTTCGGCAAGTCGGCACGACGCCGAAGCTCACCAGCTACGCGATTGGTCTTGAACCGGGTTCGCCGGATCCCTGCCCACGAAACCCGGCCTTTCGTTCGATCTTCCTGCGTTCACACCACCTCGAGGACGGAGTTCCTGAACAGGGCGCTGTTTGCGGCGACGATTGCCACGGCATTCATGCGGTTCTTCGCACCCAGCCGCGTGATCGCGTTGCGGATGTGCACCTTAACCGTTGCTGTTGATACTCCAAGATCATAGGCGATCTGCTTGTTGACCTTGCCCTCGCAAAGCATGAGCAGGATTTCCAGCTGCCGGCGGGTCAGCTTTTCGGCAAGGTTAAGGGGCCGGCGCACGGGCTCGATCAAGACATGAGCTGAAGGAGCATCCTGGGCGTCGATGGAAAAAAGAGCGTTCATGGCGAGGGTCCAACCTGGTGCGTTTCCGTTTTGTCGGACAGACTTTCCCCCAAAGTGATTATATTGTAAAATGTTAAAGAGCATACAGAATAAAGCTAAAAATTTGCAATTGACTGACGGAACCTGCGATGAACAAGAAGCTCTATTCAGGTCACACGCTTCGGCAGATAAGGTCCGACTTTGGCCTGTCGCAGACCGAATTCGCCCGGAAAATCGGGCTCTCCACCGCCTACGTCAATCAGATCGAGAACAACAACAGGCCGGTGACCGCCTCGGTCCTTCTGACGATCAACCGGATTTTCGGCGTCGACCTTGCCGCCTTCGAGAAGAACGACATGGACCGCGTCGTCCAGGATCTCGAGGAGGTTTTCGCCGACACCCAGTTTCACAATTCGACCGTCGGCAGGCAGGAGATCCAGGAACTCGTTTCCAGGGCGCCGGCGGTGACCCAGGCGATCATGGACCTCTACGGTGCGCTGCGCAGCTATCACGACAGGGACGTCCTGGAAGACGACCTCGTTCACATGAGCGGCACCGACGAGACGGCGACAAGCGTGCGCAAGTCCGCCTATGACGAGGTACGCGATTTCTTTCACTACACGGACAACTACGTCGACACGATTGACCGGGCCGCGGAAAAGCTCTCCTACGAGATCAGCCTGCACACCTGCGAAAGCAAGCTGGACCGATTGACCGGCTGGCTCAAGAAACGGTTCGACATCTCCGTTGAGCAGGTGTCCGACTATCAGGGCACACTCATCCGGCATCAGGACTATACCAGGAAGATCCTGATCTACCGCGCCGTTCCGCAGTCGACCAAGAGCTTCCTTTTGGGAACGGTGATCGCGGATCTGTGCGTGAAGGACCTGATCGCCGAAGAGGTCAAACGCGCAAATTTCAGGACGGGGTCGGCGCAAGGGATCGCAACGCTTGCCCTGCGCAATTACTTTGCCGGTGCCCTCCTCCTGCCCTATGACGACTTCTTGCGCACCGCGACGGAATGCCGGCATGACATACAGCTTCTGTCGAACCGGATGGATGCCAGCATTGAAACGGTCTGCCACAGGCTGTCGACGTTGCAACGTCCCGGTGCGAATGGACTGCCATTTTACTTCGTGAAGATCGATCGCGCCGGAAACGTCGTCAAACGGCACAGCGCCACCCGTTTCCAGTTCGCCCGTTTCGGCGGATCGTGTCCGCGCTGGAATGTTCATCAGGCCTTTGAGCAGAACTCGAACAAGTTCACAGCGCAGATCGCACAGATGCCGGACGGCATCGAGTATCTTTGCATCGCAACCAGCATAACCAAGCATCAGGCCGACTACCGCACGGGAGAACGCAGATACGCGCTCGGCATCGGCTGCGAGCTCAAATACGCCGATGCGATCGTCTACGCGGACGGACTGGCCGTGAATGAAGTCTCGACACCCGAGCCAATCGGCGTGAATTGCCGCATCTGCCCACGCGACGATTGCGACCAGCGCGCCTTCCCGGCCATAGACAAGGAACCGCTGATCGATCCCGCACAGCGCGGCATCGTCCCCTACCGCGTAAAAGCCGCCGGGTGACGCTGCCCACCATCCATCTTCGGATGGATTGTGCGCCGGCAAAGCCGGGACTAGTCTCTTGTGGCTGCTCTCGACGCTGCCATGACCGCACCTCTCGAAGGCAGGTTCAGCCGTTGCAGAACGGCGTGCACATGATCTTTCACGGTCGCAACGCTTATGCCGCAGGTCTCCGCAATGTCCCGATTCGACTTTCCATCGATCAGCAACCGTGCGACGTCCTTCTGGCGCAGCGTGAGCGGCGCCAGGAACTCCGTATCCGACGGCTTCTCGAACACCGTGACCAGGGGTGCGCCGAGTGTGCGGCTGGCGTCCAGATCAACCCTCAGCTTTCTGCCGTTCATCGCAAGCGCCGAAAGCGCCTCGATCGTACGTGGCGGGATAGGAGATTGCGGGCCCTTCTGCAGATCCTCCAGCACCACGGCCAGGGCTTCAATCACATCCGCATCGACAGTCATTGGAAAGGACCTCGCATGAGCAATCTTCCCCTGAACATTGCAAACTTCTTTTTGGCAATGCAAGCCGTGCCCTCGGGTACTGATCTGCTCGGCTCGATCTTTGCCGATGACGCGATCTATTCCGAACCCTTCTCAGGGCAGAGCGAGCCGCACCGGGGACGCGACGCCATTCTGGCGGCGTTTGCCGCCAGCCGGAGCGAAGACTTCGACGATGCCGTGATCAATCTGGTCGCCGTTGAAATCGAAGGCAACACAATCACGGTCAAGTGGACCTGTTATTCCCGGGCAATACCGGGCGGAAGCGGCAGCGGCACGAACATCTTTACCGTTTCAGACGGCAAGGTCGTGTCGCTGGTCACCACACTGGGCATGCCATGACCGCAGACCGCGCCCTGACCGCCAGGACTCACCCGTTCAGCAGCGCCTGGAAATGGTTGCGCAACTCGTAGGCTCCTCGCTGTCCCTGCAGAACCTCCTGCAGGTCTCCCTTGCCGTCGAACAGCAGCAGCGTGACGTGCGGCACGCCATACCGGTTCTGAAAGGTCTTGCCCTTTGCGGTCCGGATATTGGCGACGACATAGTCAAGCTCTCCGTCCTCGAACATGTCGAGCGCTTTGCGGGTGTCGGCCTGCAGGGAGCGGCAGAGGGAACACTGCGGATCGTGGATCTGGACGACCGTTGGCCGCCCGTTCCCGACCCGCGTGAGATCGTGCTCGTGACGCATGCTGGCGAAGTTCTGTGCGAACACGTAGCCGGTGCCGCCCAGGAGCACGGCCCCGATGCCGATGTTCCGCCCAAGACGCAGGAAATTCCGGCGTCCCGCTGAGACGCCTTCGACCTGCTGTTGCTCAATGTTCTGCCGCGACTTCCTGTCCTTCGGCTTGGAGGATTTGCGTTGTTTCTTCATAAGTCACCTGATTGATTGCCGCGCCGGGGCACACGAAAGTGGCCAGCGCGAGACACGTTCAAACCACCACGATGTTCGCACCCGAACGGACCCGGTCGTAGAGATCGATGACATCCTGATTGATGAGGCGTACGCAGCCCGAGGACACCGCCTTGCCGATCGAAGCCGGCTCGTTGGTGCCGTGCAGGCGGTAAAGCGTGTCGACATTTCCCTGGAAGATATAGAGAGCCCTCGCTCCGAGAGGGTTGCCCAGGCCCGGCTGCATGCCGCCGTTTTCCGCGCTGTAAGGCGCCAGATGCGGTTCACGGGCGATCATCTCTTCCGGCGGCGTCCAGGTCGGCCACGGCCTTTTCCAGGCAATCCGCGCCCGTCCCGACCACTCGAAACCCTGACGGCCCAGACCAACGCCGTAGCGCATCGCGGTTCCGCTCGGCTCGACCAGGTAAAGGTAGAAGCTGCTTGTGTCGACCACGACCGTGCCGGGTTTCTCATCGGTTCTGTAAGCCACCCGTTGCCGCCTGAATTCAGGCGCAAGGACCCTGGGATCGATCCCGGGAAGCGGGAACTCCTCCTGCGGGCGCGGCCCGTAGTTCTGCAGGAAGGACGCATCCACCTGGGGCTGCGGCTGCACTGGTGCAGGTGCCCGACTTGTCGTTGTCGAGCATCCGGCAAGCGTCAGGGAGGCCATGCAAAGGCCGCCTGACAGGACCTGACGCCGTGTCACGTGGTTTGTCATCGATGTCTTGTCCGGATCGCGCTAGAGAACCACGACCTGTGTGCCGAGCGGAACCCGGGCATAGAGATCGATGACATGATCGTTGATCATGCGGATACATCCGTTGGAGACGGAGCGGCCGATGGACCATGGCTGCGTGGTGCCGTGGATCCGGTAATAGGTGTCGCGCCCATTCTTGTAGAGATAGAGCGCGCGCGCTCCGAGCGGATTGTTGACACCGCCTGGCACACCCTTCGCGTAGCGCGCATATTTTTGCGGTTCGCGGCGGATCATGTTCTTGGTCGGGGTCCAGCGTGGCCACTCGGCCTTGCGGTCAACCGTTGCCCGGCCCTTGAAGGCCAGCCCGGCCTTGCCGACACCCACGCCGTAGCGGCGCGCCCGGCCCCAGCGTTCCGTCAGATAAAGGAAGTGGTTCTTCGGATCGACGACAATCGTCCCCGGTGCATAGCTCATCGACAGGAACACGCGTTGTGGTGCGTATTGCGGGTCCAGTTTGAAGTTCTTGTATTTCGCGGTGTGATGCGCGTTTGCGACGCCCGGCATGGCCATCACAAGGGAAGCGGCACCGCCAAGCAACAGATCTCGTTTGTTCAGCACGAGGGTATCTCCTGATTTCCAATAGCATTCGGGCGGACCAAACGTCCGCCGGGAAAGTCGGCTGATCAGGAATTGGGCGGTTTGGGTTCCAGCCTCTTCTGCACGGAGGCCTGGTGCCCCGGCGCTATCCAGTCCGGATGACCCTGCCCCGCGCGCGAAACCGGGGACGCGGACGCCATGACGGCTTTGCATTCGGAATTCTTGCAGAAGGAGGGTTTAGTCTCGGCGACCGATTGCTCATCATCCGGTTCGCCCGCTGTGAGCTGTGCCACCGCCTCGTCCATCGACACGACAGTTTGAAGCTCGTCCTTGGACACATCGACGGCGCCACGCGCAAAACCTTGCTGCACGCCCGCGACCAGAAGACCAATGATGAGTAAAACCCGGAACATGCACAACAATTTACCGAAGCGGGTTAACGAAACCTAGACACGTGACTTCACACTCTTGTGAAGCGGGATGCGGCGCTAACGAAAACATCATGCCCGTGACCCGCGATCAGGTACCGAAATCCAGCTTGGTATCCGGGTTTCCCGTTTCACGCACGTCCTGCCGGCCAATGTCGAGCGCGACGTCGGCGAGCCGCACGGCGGCTGCAACGCCATCTACGACGGGTATGCCGAATTCGGCGCTCAAGGCATGCGCAAGATCCGCCATGCCGGCGCACCCCAGCGCGATCGCCCCGGCCTGGTCCTCTTCCAGTGCAGCTCCGATCTCCGCGCGGATCTTGTCGACGGCGACCGGGCTGGCCTCTTCGAGTTCCAGAACCGGCACTTCCGACGCGCGCACCTTGCCGCAGCGGCTCAGCAGCCCGTTTTTTTCGAGATTGTCTTCAAGCACCGGGACGGAGACCGACAGGGTCGTGACCACGGAAAAGCGGGAGGCCAGCAGGGCTGCCGAGTGATAGGCGGCTTCGCCGATGCCGATGACTGGAATGTCCAGTTTTTCCTTCAGTGTCCACAGACCGGTATCATCAAAACAGGCGATGATCAGGGCGTCATACTGTTCCCCGCTTTCCAGAACCTCCTCGACGAGGGAATAAAGGCCGGGGAGTGCCGCGGCGCCGTCATCCGCCCCCTGGATGGCTGCCGGACCGTGCACCGGATTGATGGCCGTAATCCGTGTGCCCGGGCCCGCAGCGGCGCGCGCGGCCTCCCCGATTTTTTCGGTCATGGCGACCGTGGTGTTCGGGTTGATGATCAGGAGATGTCTGCCGGTCGGGGTCATGCCTGCCTCACACGAGCCCCTTGCCCGCATCCGACCCCTGCCGTTCCTGCCGTCTGCGCAGCAGCGCCAGCACGGTCAGGAACGTGCCGATGATCAAAAGCGAAAACAGGGTCGTCAGCGTGCCGAGCGCGTAAAGAACAGGCGACGTCACGTTCGTGGTCATGCCGTAGATTTCAAGCGGAAGCGTGTTATAGGAGCCCGCCGTCAGCAGCGTCCTGGCAAACTCGTCGTAAGACAGGGTGAAGCCGAACAGTGCCACCCCGATCAGCATCGGTGCGATGATCGGCAGAACGACAAATCTGACCGTCTGCCACGGGCTCGCACCCAGGTCCCGCGCGGCCTCCTCGTAGGATTTGTCAAACCGGTTGAAGACCGCGAACATGATCAGCAATCCGAACGGCAGAGTCCAGGTGAGCTGGGATCCGAAACCCGAAGTCGACCAATGCACTTCCCAGTCCAGAATATTGAAGATCAGGCCGACACCGAGCGAAACGAGGATCGACGGAATGATCAGGCTGGCAACGATCACATAGAACAGAAGGCTCGATCCGCGGAACCTGTTCCGGAAGGCCATGCCGCCCATCACCGCGACCACGACCGTCACGCACATGACCATTAGGCCGAGCGCGAAGGACCGGCGGAACGACCCCCAGATGTCTCCGACCGCCTGTTCTTCGAAGAGATCGAAGAACCAGTGCAGCGAGACACCGTTCATCGGGAAGGTCAGTCCGCCTTGCGGCCCCTGGAAGGAAAGGATGCCGATGGTCACAACGGGTCCATAGAGAAACAAAAGGAAAAGCGCGAAAAAAGCTGCCAGGAAATAAAAGGAACGGCCACGTCTTTCCATGGATCAAAGTTCCTTTCTGATATCGACGAAGCGCATCATGATGCCGATCATCAAAAGCACCGTGCACAACAGCACCACCGAAGACGCAGCAGCGGCCGGGTATTGAAGCAGCGATATCTCATTGGAAATGATCCGCCCGACCGACGCGCTCTGACCGCCGGACATGTGCCGGACGGTGATGAAGTCGCCCATCACCAGGGTGACGACGAAGATCGACCCGATCATGATGCCCGGCTTGGCAAGCGGCAGGATGACGTTGGTCAGGATCTGAAAGCCGTTCGCACCCGCATCGCGTGCCGCCTCGATCAGCGACTTGTCGATCCGCATCATGGTGTTGAAGATCGGCACCACCATGAAAAGTGCGTAGAGATGAACAAAGGCCAGCACCACGGCAAAATCCGAATAGAGCAGCCATTCCAGGGGCGCGTCGATCACGCCGATCTCTATCAGCGTCGAATTGGCAATCCCGTTCCGGCCCAGAAACGGGATCCACGAGATCATCCGAATGATATTGGACGTCCAGAACGGGATCGTGCACAGCAGGAATAGCGTCACCTGCATCGGCAGCGTATGGACATGAAAGGCGAGGAAATAGGCGATCGTGAAACCGATGGCCACGCAGAAGATCCATGTCAGCGCCATGAATTTAAGAGTCTTCAGATAGGTCGCCCATGTCACCGGCGATGTCAGGTGAAAGGCATAATTGTCCAGGACAAAATCGGGAAAAAACGACCACTCGTTGTAGTTCCAGAAACTGACGACAACGATGATCGCGATCGGCAACAGCAGAAAGAAGCCGAGAATGCAGACAAGCGGGATGGACAACAGCCAGCTCACCCTCTCGGCTTGTCTTGAAGGGTCAAACCTGCCCGGTTTGCGGGTGTGCGTATCACTGGAAGAACCTGCCCCTGCCCGGCCTTCCGCCGGGCAGGGAGCAACTTGCGACGTCATCATGCTGCGATGAACTCGTTCCACTTGCGAACCATGTACTGGTTTTCGTCCATGACAGCGTTCCAGCAGGCGACCGCACCCATGCGGTCGAAGAAGGCGCCGCCATCGCGGACCGAACCGGCTTTTTCCATCACGTCCCCGAACGGGTTGACGATGTCCTCGGTCGCCGGCTTGCCTTCGAACCAGAAGCCCCACTCGTTGTCGCTCATGTAGTTCTTCGAGGTCTCCGGAACAGCGGAATAGTAACCCTGACGCATCAGGAAACCGCCGACCCAGCCATCGAGATACCAGTTGATGTATTCATAGGCCGCATCCAGTTCCAGGCCGGAGAGATTCTTCGACAGGCCGATGCCGCCGCCCCAGGAGCGGTAGCCCTCTTTCAGGGGCTGGTAGACGCACGGGATACCTTTCGAACGGACCGCCGTGATGGCCGGAGACCACATGGACTGGATGACCACTTCGCCGGATGCCATCAGGTTAACGCTTTCATCGAAGCTCTTCCAGAAGGCGCGGAACTGGCCGTTTTTCTTGGCCTCGGTGAAGATCGCCATGGTCTGGTCGATCTCTTCCTTGGTCATGTTGCCCTTGTCGCCATAGCTGACCTCACCCATCGCCTCGCACACCATCGCCGCATCCATGATGCCAATGGAGGAGATATCCAGAATGGAAGCCTTGCCCTTGAATTCCGGGTTCAGCAGTTCGGTCCAGCTCTCGATCGGACGGCCGATCAGGTCGGGCCGGATGCCGAGTGTATCGGCGTTGTAGATCGTCGGGATCAGGGTCATCCAGCCCGTTTCCCCGGTTGCAAATGACTTGGCATCCGGCCCTTCGACGAACCCGACGGTGTGCGGCGCGGTGCCCTGCGCGATGGTGGATTCCGGCGTCAGCTTGCCGCTTTTGAAGATACCGACGATCTTGTCGTAGTTCTTGATCTTGGACGTGTCCATCGGCTGCAGGTTGCCCGCACCCCAGACCTTCTTGCAGATCCAGTACTCGATGTCCGCGATGTCGAAGGACTTGGGCTGGGTTGCCGCACGCTGCGTGACGCTGTCACTGTCCAGTGCCGTCATTTCGAGCGTGAAACCGAGGTCTTCCTTCACCTTGGCCGCAACTTCGTTCAGGTTCGAAACACCTGTACCGAACTGGCGCAGGGTGACGTCCTTGATGTTCTGCGCCCAGATTGTCGGGAAACCGGTGACGGCTCCCGATCCGAGCGCGGCGCCGGCAGCCGCCGCGCCGCCCTTCAATACGCTGCGGCGGCTCAAGCCCTTCCTGTCTGTCGTGTTCTTCATGACTGCTACTCCTCATCCCCTTGGAGGTTTTGGCCCCTTGAGCGGGGCGTTGCAGCGGCGCCTTAGGCCGCCAGATTGTGCGCGTCCTCAGGCTTCCAGGACAGGAAGACAGTTGCGCCAATTTCAAACGGATCACTGAAGAAGACCTGGTCCGGCAGCGCCGCCGTCAGATCGCCGATCTCGGGAACTGCGAGCGCGACGTTGACGGACGACCCGAGATATTCGACATCCCGCACGCTGGCCTCGTAGCCGGAAATCGCCGCGCCGGATTTGCTGAGCGTCAGACGATCGGCCCGGATCGCGACCGGGCCGCTTTCCATACGCAGCACGTTGTGCCCGCCGATGAAGCGGGCAACGAATTCAGTCAGCGGCGCATTGAAAACGTCCTTGGGCGGGCCGGCCTGCTCGATAATGCCGCCATTCATGACGATGATCTCGTCTGCGAGCGCCAGGGCCTCGTCCTGCGAATGGGTCACGTGAATGAAGGAAATTCCGAGATCGCGCTGCAGCTTCTTGAGTTCCAGCCGCATCCTGATCCTGAGAAAGGGATCGAGCGCGGACAGCGGCTCATCGAGAAGCAACACGGAAGGTTCGGTGATCAGAGCGCGCGCCAGGGCGACGCGCTGCTGCTGGCCACCGGAAAGCTGGGAGGGCAGACGTTGTGCGTAGTCGGCCATGTCAACCAGGTCGAGACGCTCCAGCGCCCGCGACCGCCGCGCCGCCTTGTCGACGCCCCGCATCTTCAGCGAAAACGCGACATTGTCGGCCACGCTCAGATGCGGAAACAGCGCATAGTTCTGAAACATCATCGCCGTCCCGCGCTTGGCCGGCGGCAGATCCGTTATGTTGCTGGAACCGAGGAGAATGTCGCCTTCGCTGACATGCTCGTGGCCCGCAATCATGCGCAGGGTCGAGGACTTGCCACACCCGGACGGGCCCAACAGGCAGGAATAGGTCGCAGCCTGAAACCGGTGATTGATCGCATCGACCGCGATGGTGTCACCATAGCGTTTGGTCGTCGCGACGAGTTCGAGGTCTTCGGTATTTTTCATGCAGCACACTTGCGAATTCGACGAAATCGATGCCTTATCTGCACGAGACGTGCCAAACAGAAGAAACGGCTGATTTCGGTGATTTTCGATGCTAGGCTGCCTGGGACTGGCAGCTAAAGTGCACAAAAACTGATCAAAAAAAATACATCATGATGAAAAATTGTATACGATCTAAATTGCGATTGGGCACATCTGGATATATAAACGGATACGAAACCAGAGACGTGATGACGACAGCATGGCCCGATCGATAACAGCGCCGGACGGATTTGGCGCCACCGCCACGCACGAGACCTTTCAGCTGCCTCCCGGACGTACGCTCGACATCTGCCTGAACCTGCATAACGCGATCCTGGAACACCGTCTCGCGCCAGGCATGAAGCTGTCGGAAGATGAGGTCGGCGAGATCTATGGTGCCAGCCGCACCGTTGTGCGGGCCGCTCTTCAGGCGCTCGCCCATTCCGGCCTTGTTACGATTGCCAGGAACCGCGGAGCCTTCGTTTCACGCCCCGGCATCCGGGAGGCACAGGAGGTTTTTGAGGCGCGGGCTCTGATCGAACCGCGAATTGCGCGCCTGGCGGCAGATGCAATGAAAGCATCTCATCTCAAGAAACTCAAAAAACACCTGGACGCCGAACATGCCGCCCTCGCCTCAGGTGACAAGGGCAAGGCGCTCGCCCTCTCCGGCGCCTTTCACATTGCAATTGCGGATATCGCCGATCAGCAGGTGCTGTCCCAGATGGTCCGGTCTCTGATTTCCCGCTCTTCGCTGATCATTGCGCTCTACTGGCGCCGGGCCGACACGACCTGTGAAAGCCACGCACATCATGCCCTGATGAAGGCCTTTTCCGAAAAGGACGGACCGGCGGCTGAAGAGATTCAGAAAAGCCACATCGTCGACCTGCATTCGGGGCTGGACCTGCGCGAAAAGCAGGAGCCGAAGTCGTCTCTGGCGGACGCGTTGAAGTCGGACTGAGGAGACCAGCCGGTTTCCACTCAGCTTAGCTGCTGCATCGGATCGGCATCGACGGGCAAGAGTTTCTGAAAAGTCCGCTCAACGCAGGTCTGATCCCGAGTTCACATTCGTAACTTGACCCTACGGAATTATGGCGTCTGAATAGAGCTTCGAAACAAGCTGGCACCGCTCGAATTCGAGCAAAACCGGAGAGTATTTGGGGGGAGCGACATGGATTTTGATCTCGGGACCTATTCAAGAAAGATCACGACACAGTCTGCGGAGGCCCAGCGCCAGTTCGACAAGGGTCTGATCTGGCTTTACGGCTATAACCACGAAGCGGCAGCGGTCTGTTTCGAAAAAGCGCTCGCCAGCGACCCGGACTGTGGCATGGCCTACTGGGGATTGGCCTATGCCATCGGGCCGAACTACAACAAGCCCTGGGAGTTCTTCGAACCCGACGAACGCGTTTCGATGTTGGAAAAGGCGCACGAGACCGTTGCCGCGGGACTGGCGCTGAGAGACAGGCTGCGCCCGGTTGAAACGGCGCTGATCGAAGCGATCGGCAAACGCTTTCCGGAGGACCCGGCGGTCGAGGACTACCTCCCCTGGCACGATGCCTTTTCAGATGCGATGCGGATCGTCCATGCGGAGCACGGTGATGATCTCGACGTCGTCACGGTCTTTGCCGAAGCCCTGATGAACCGGTCGCCCTGGCAACTCTGGGACCTCAAGGAAGGAAAGCCCGCTGCAGGTGCCTCCACGCTGGAAGCCCAGGCCGCGCTGGAAAAGGTCTTTGAAAACCGCGGTGACGCCTGGGACCATCCGGGCCTCCTGCACATGTACATCCATCTCATGGAAATGTCGCCGACCCCGGAAAAGGCGCTGAAACACGGCGACCGTCTTGTGGACCTCGTTCCGGACAGCGGGCATCTCTGCCACATGGCAACGCACATCGACGTTCTGTGCGGTGACTACCAGAATGTCGTCTGGCGCAACCACCGGGCCGCCGAAGTCGACCGGAAATACGAAGAGGTTGCCGGGCCACAGAACTTCTACACGCTCTACCGGATCCACAATGTGCACTTCGAGGCGTACGGCGCCATGTTCCTCGGGCAGCCGGAAAAGGCCCTGGCGGCATCGGAGGAACTGATGCGCATGCTGCCCGACGAGGTCGTCCGTTTCTTTCCCGATCTGTTTGAATCCTTCTACGGCAAGAAGATTCACGTCATGGTCCGGTTCGGTCAGTGGCAGGAAATTCTCGACGAACCGCTCCCGGCAGATGCGGAGCTCTACAGCTATACGACAGCGGCGATCCTGCAGGCACGCGTGGTTGCGCTCGCGAACCTGGGCCGTCTTGAAGACGCGGCGGCGGAACGTGAGCGAGCCCTTGCGGCCCGCCGCGCCGTGCAGGAAAGCCGCATGGTTTTCAACAACACCGCAGACGATGTCCTTGCTATCGGCGAGGCGATGATGGACGGCGAACTTGCGTTCAAGTCGGGCAACAGCGAGGCGGGTCTTGATCATCTGCGCCGGTCCGTCGAGCTCGATGACAATCTCATGTATGACGAGCCCTGGGGCTGGATGCAGCCAACCCGTCACGCCCTTGGGGCGCTTTTGCTGGAGGACGGTCGTTTCGAGGAAGCCGAAGGCGTCTACCGTGCCGATCTCGGCCTCGACAACACGCTCGCCAGGGCCTGCCAGCATCCCCAGAACATCTGGAGCCTGCATGGTCTGCATGAGTGCCTGGTAAGACGCGGCGAGCTGACGGAGGCCAGGCACGTGGAACTGCTGCTGGACAAGGCCGCGGCACGCGCGACGGTCCCCGTTCATGCGTCCTGCTATTGCCGGAGCCGTGCCAGGGCTGCCTGACACCGGCGCGTCGGGTGCGGGAATTTCGCCAACCGAAGCGCGCGGATTGCTTGATGCGGACGTGCGTCTAAGGGGACGGATTAGCCGCAACTCGTCTTGATATGGAATGAAATTTGAAAGGAAAACGGTCCGGTTCCAAACCTTCGTTTGGAAACCGGACCGCGTGCCCGGTCCGCCCCCGGAAAATTGTCGCCTGTTCTGCCACGCTCGAGCGTTCGTGGAATGCAATCCTCGGACGCTTCGCCGCATGCCTTGATCCCGGTCAAGGACAGGCCTGATCCTGCAAACTAAAGCAAGAGGGAAACCAACGGCAAGTGCACTGGGTCTTGCAAATCAAAGATCGGGCAACTTAACCGGGATGCTGTTAAGCCAACTTTGGATTACGTGGATAACCCTGGGGGTAACATCCGTTGAGCCGGCTGGGAGTGAGACAAGGAATGCGTGACATGACCATTGCCAACGACACAAAGTGGATTGATAAAGAAAAGACAGGTTTGTCGGAGGCAGCCATGGATATCAACCTCACGCTCTCAGCAGATACGATCCGCATGTTCGTACAGAAGGCACGCGCCGCCGCGTCTTCGATGCGCGACACCTTCGAGGACGGACACGACGGCGAAGTGGAATTCGATGCGGACACGCTTGAAGAAGGCCACAACCACGACGGTCTCGCGGAAGAGGAAAGCACGGACCTGTCCGACACGGAGCTGCGCGAACTGATCGAGGACCTCAACGTCGACGAGGCCGCCGGACTTGTCGCCATCGCCTGGGTGGGACGCGGTGATTTCGACGCCGAGGATTTTGAACAGGCCCTCGAGGAGGCCAAGGAGCGCGCGGTCGGATCGACGGCGAAGTACCTGCTCGGAATGCCGTTGCTGGCCGATTATCTCGAAGCGGGGCTCGACGCGCTGGACCTGTGAACTGTCTTCCGCGCCAGCCACAGCACGGCAATTGGCATGGCGGACGCGAAGATGGTCTCGCGGCTCAATTTCATCTGCCGGATGGCCGATGGTTGCTTTACGCCCCTGAACCGGACGCTACCGCCGCACCCCGGAAGGTCGCCTTTTGGTTGAAGGTGCCTTCACAGTTTTTCAGAAACGACCCTTCTCCCTTGATTTCAATACCTTGAAGGCATCAAGAGGCAGAACTGCTCAGGCATAGTCTCCACACCCTCGTGTTTTTCTTGGGAAAACACGCCCCCAGAGTCATTTCGGGGCTTTTCGCAAAGGCCGAATTGCCTCACTCTCGCCCAAGTTCATGGTGGGACATGGGAGTTGAGGGCAATGCTGCAAGACCCGGCGAACCGCGATGTATTTACAGTGCATCGCCCGTCTCCGTGGCCGTATGTCGGCGCAATGATCGCCGCGACAGCTTTGATAACAACCCTGGTTGTTGCGTTCAGCAGCGCATAATCCCGAAAGCTTGAGAATTGACACCCGATCCTGTAGCGATCGGGGAATGCTGACGCTCCTTTTTCGGAAAGCCTTTTGATGGCGACCAAACGCTTGGCCGTGCTCGATGTTGCCCGCGGCCTCGCGGTCGTCGCCATGGTGATCTACCACTTCTCGTGGGATCTCTACTGGTTCGCCTTTGTTGACTGGCCCGTCGCGGAAGGGACGGGCTGGAAAACCTTTGCCGGCATGATCGCGGGAAGTTTTCTTTTTCTGGCTGGTGTCAGCCTCGACCTCGCGCATCACGAAACGATCCGCTGGTCATCCTTCTGGCGCAGGTTCTTTCTGATTGCCGCGGCGGCCGCAGGCGTAACGCTGGTCACCTATTTCACTTTCGGCAGCAGTTTCGTCCGGTTCGGCATCCTGCACTGCATTGCCGCCGCCAGCCTTGTTGCGCTGCCATTCATCGGGCGACCGTTCTGGTTTGCCGTCGTCGGCGCTGTCTTCCTTGTTACGCTGCCAATTTGGGCGGGGTCCCCCTTCTTTGACGGACAGGCATGGCTCTGGACCGGATTGGGTACGCCGCTATTCGGCAGCGTGGACTATGTGCCGCTGGCACCCTGGGCGGGCGTCACTCTGGCTGGACTGGCCCTTTCAGGAGCGCTTCGGCAGTGGAACGCGTGGGATCGATTGGGCGGGCCGTCCTGCTCCGGAAAAGCCGGCCGCAGTGCGCGGTTCCTGGGACGACATTCCCTGTCGATCTACCTGATCCACCAGCCCGTGCTTTACGGTCTCGTCTGGCTCGTTGCTTCCTTCGGACCGGAACTTGACCGCGCAGGCGATGCCTTCATCAGCAATTGCGCAAATGCGTGCCAGGATACGCTCGGCACATCCGATGTTTGCACCGACGCCTGCACATGTACCCTCGAACACCTGAAAGCGGACGGTACCTGGAACCTGCTTGTCGTTGATCCAGCCGACCAGTCGCTGCGAACCCGCATGAACGATCAGTATCTTCTTTGCCTTGCCGACCCGGAACTGCGCCCGCCGGTCAGCCGGTGATCGCTCGGGCGGTGGCAACTGCCCTGTCCAGCCGTGCACGCGCGAAGACATGAAAATCCGTCTTGTCGCTTCCCTGACGCAGTTGCTCCAGTCCCCAAAGTGCGGAAACCACGTCGCACTTTATCTTCATGATCTGCAACTCGCGCGGCGTCGGGCGCAGCCGATCACCCGCTCTTTGCCGGTAAGCCTCCAGGAGTTCTCGTTCCTGCGCACGCGAAAATCCGTGTTCCAGGCTCGCATAGGCAATGTCCCAGGCAGGTTCGGCCATTGCGGAATACTCCCAGTCGATAAGCCACAACCGGTCGGACGTCATGAGGCAGTTTCCGGGCGACGGATCGCCATGACTTGGAACCCGGCGGCATCCACGTTCAGCAGGCTCGAAAGGCTGCAGGTCCACAAGAAGGGACTTCAATCGAGCAACATCCCCCACCGTGGTTCCCCCTGTTCCCAGCGCCTCCAGTTGGGCCTCGATCACGTGATCGGGATCGAGCTCTCCCCGAAATGCACACTTTGAGGCATGAAGCTTCCCCAGCACATCTCCGAGACGCGCGGCCAGGACATCCGGCGTGGCGCTGACCGTATCCACCGCCCGGGTCATCAGAACCCCCTCTCCCGGCTCACAAAAGAGCGGCCCGAGGGCAATGCCGAGATCGGCGGCATGTCCGATGTTCTCAGCCTCGTCGTAACGGTCCACCATTCCGGCGGTTTCGACGCGTGGAAGGCGAAGGAAAAACGCTCCCCGATCCGTCTCCAAACGGTAGACCCGATTGCTCAATCCCGCCTGGGACGTCGTGCGCAGAACGGTACCGCAAGTCTCCCGGAGCCCCGGATGGGCCGCAAGGGCGTCCTGAACGTCTGGTGCTGGAGGGTCTGATTGTGGCAAAAGCGGATGAATGTCGTTAGCTCATATCGAAAGTCAGACGCCATGACGGACGTCCCCTCACCGCATATCATCATCACCTATTGCCGCCAATGCAATTGGTTGCTGCGCAGTGCCTGGATGGCACAGGATATCCTGACGACATTTTCCGAAGAGACCGGTGCCGTCACGCTTGTTCCGGGCACCGGGGGCATCTTTCAGATTACGTGTGATGGACACTCCGTGTGGGACAGGGCGCGGGACGGTGGCTTCCCGGAGGCCAAGCTTCTCAAGAAGCGGCTGCGTGACCTCGTGTGGCCTGACAGGGACCTCGGACACGCCGACCGGGAAAAACCCTGATCCGGGCATTTGCCGGCCGGTCAAGCGGTAGAGACGGCAGTCTGGCCCAGCGTCAGCGCGGCCTGTCCTCGGCCTCGAACACTTCTCTTGCCGCGTTGAGCCCGTTGATGGCCGCGGGCAGTCCGCCATAAACGGCCATTTGCCAGATCGCCTCGATGATTTCCCGCCGCTCGGCCCCGGCAGCGAGCGTATGTTCGATATTGACCTTCAGCTGCGGTCCCGTCTGGCCACCCAGCACGGTCAGCGCGGCGATGGTGCACAGCTGCCGCGTCTTCAGATCCAGCCCCGGGCGTGCATAGTGCCGGCCATAGGCCCACTCGATCAGGCTTTCGGCAAAGCCGGGCACAATATCGTCGTATCTTTCGTTGAGGACGGTTTCCAGTTCGGGATTAAGTTTTCGGGTCAGTGCGCGACCCTGCTCCAGCGCGGTTGTCATCAGTCCGGCCTTTCAAGCCTGGCCGCGCGCCGTGTTCGGTCCGGGCGCAGCTTTCAAAGGCGGGGTCGACAGGCTCGCCGGCTTCCATCCTTTTGTAGAGATCGATTTTTTCGTCCAGCACAGTCAGCATGTCGGCGAGCGCGGCAATGTCGTCCGACACTTTTTGCCGGTGCTCTTCCAGCATGATCCTGCGTGCCGTAAGGGACGCGGCCCCCTTGGCGCGCAGCGCGGCATATTGCTGCCGCTTGCGAATCCCCATGCCCGTTGATTTGAGCCTTGCGAGAAAGTCGACCCATCTAAGGATCGTCTCGTCATAGATACGCCGTCCACCGGCATCGCGGAGTGGTTTCGGCAAAAGGCCAATCTTCTCGTAGTAGCGCAGGGTGTCGGTGGAAAGTCCCGACTTTTCAGCAAGATCACCAATCTGCATGACTGTCTCCGAACAGAACGATCTGATCCACTTACAGGCTGGAGCGCACTCCAGGTCAAGACCCGATATCCGTTTACGGCGATACGGGTCTGCGGGGGAGATCTCCAGCAAGTTTGCTTGTCATTCCGGCTGAAGCGCAGCGGAAGGCCGGAAACCAATACCTCCTGTGTCTCCGTTTTCCTGCAGCCTCCAGCCACACAGGACCCTGGTCTTGCGGCTTACATTCAACCCGGGAGGAAAAGTGCGCGAACATCCAGGTCCGGACCGGGCGGTGGGCAAACGTGTTCCGTTTTCACGAAGAAATGAAATCAACAGGACATTCCGGCCCGGACTGTAATGGTCAAGAGCCGGATGTCGGAAATCGGCAACAAACAACCGCGTTTTTGATTGAACGCCCAATCAAGAAAAAGCTACGCTCCCCGCAGCTCCAGATCCGGCCAAGGGGAAATGCCATGACCTCCCGCAAGAACATCCTGATCCTGATGGTTGATCAGTTGAACGGCACCCTGTTTCCAGACGGTCCGGCCGGGTTTCTGCATGCGCCCAACCTGAAGAAACTCGCCGAACGCACGGTGCGGTTCCAGAACACCTATACGGCGTCCCCCCTCTGTGCCCCGGGCCGGGCGAGTTTCATGTCCGGCCAGTTGCCCCGCCGCACGGGCGTCTACGACAACGCGGCCGAATTTGCCTCCGACATCCCGACCTATGCCCATCACCTGCGCCGGGCCGGCTATACGACATGCCTTTCCGGAAAGATGCATTTCGTCGGACCGGACCAGATGCACGGGTTCGAGGAACGCCTGACCACCGACATTTATCCCGCCGATTTCGGCTGGACACCGGACTACCGCAAACCGGGCGAACGCATAGACTGGTGGTATCACAACATGGGGTCTGTGACCGGTGCCGGTGTCGCCGAGATTTCCAACCAGATGGAATATGACGACGATGTCGCCTTCCAGGCCATCCGCAAGATCTATGACTATGGCCGCGGCAAATACGATCGGCCCTTCTGCCTGACCGTGAGCTTCACCCATCCGCACGATCCCTATGTTGCCCGCAAGAAGTACTGGGACCTCTATGAGGACTGCGACTACCTGTCCCCTCAGGTTCCCGCCAGGGCCTACGAAGACCACGACCCGCATTCCAGGCGCATCTTCGATGCCAATGACTGGCGCAGCTTCGACATCGGCGAAGACGATATCCGCAGGTCGAGGCGCGCCTATTTCGCCAACATTTCCTATCTCGATGACAAGATCGGCGAAATTCTTCACGCGCTTGAGGCCATGCATCTGACGGACGACACCACCATCCTGTTCGTTTCCGACCATGGCGACATGCTCGGTGAGCGCGGGCTCTGGTTCAAGATGACCTTTTTCGAAGGCTCCTCCCGCGTACCCCTGATGGTCGCCGACAGGGACCTCGGCGCACGCCGCATCACCGCACCGGTGAGCACGCTGGACGTGCTGCCGACCCTGTGCGATCTCGCCGGCATCGACATGAGCGAGATCATGCCCTGGACGGATGGCGAAAGCCTCGTACCGCTCGCAACGGGCGCGGACCGGACATCGCCTGTCCTCATGGAATATGCAGCAGAAGCCTCCTATGCGCCGCTGGTCGGCATGCGCGAAGGTGACTGGAAATACATTCACTGCGAACTCGATCCGCCGCAACTCTTCAACCTTGCCGACGACCCCTACGAACTGACCAATCTTGCGGAAGATCCGGCCTTTGAAGACGCAAGCTCGCGCTTCGCCGATGCCGTTCGCGCCCGCTGGGACATGTCCGCCTTCGATGCGGACGTGCGCCAGTCGCAGGCCCGGCGCTGGATCGTCTACGAGGCCCTGCGCAACGGCGCCTATTTCCCCTGGGACTACCAGCCCCTGCAAAAGGCCTCAGAACGCTACATGCGCAACCACATGGATCTCAACGACGTCGAGGAAGGGCAGAGGTATCCGCGAGGGGAATAGCCCGCGGGCACCTAGTCCGTAAAAGCCTTGAGCCCTTCGGGCAATGCCGCGCCGGTTGTTGCAGCTTCCTGTTTGGCAAGGTCAAACAGTATTGTGCGGCTTTCCGCGTAATCGGGCGACTTCTTGCCCGAGACGAGCGCCAGGCGCTCCAGGCCGAAACCGCCGCCGACGGTGCCCGCCGATCCGGACGCGGCATCTGCGAGACTGATCTCACCGATTTCCAGGAACCCGGAGAGCGGATAAGCAAGCGTTCCCTGAGATGCGTCCGCGATCGGATAGTGAAGGCTGACGGAGTTGAACCCGTCCGTGTCCGGATGTCCGTCCGGAGAGAAAAACCCCGACCCGTCGCCTGCAGCCCGGGCTTCCTGAAGGTCCCGTTTCACGAACTGTCCCTTCTGCAACAGGGGATCGCTCGCGAAGTGCGGTTCGAACACCTCGGTCGAGACGAAAACGAATTTCTCCGGATCGAGCTTTTCCACCTCGACGGCAAATCGCATCAACCGATTGATCGCTTCGCCTGGCCCGGAGCTCAGCGGGAGGTTGAGAACACCAATGTGAAAGAGCGCGAGAACGCCGGGGTCAGCGGCCTTGCCGGCATCCTCGACGCGGCAGGCCGGCTGGACGCAGACCGAAACCCCGTCGGGATAGGACACCCGCGTATCATCATATCTGAGGCTGCCGTTGAACCCAACGCCGGTGATCAAGGGAAGTGGCTCCAGCACGGAAGCGCCGCCGGATCCAAAATGATCGAGAAACGGCGATGCTCCAGGTGTTGCTCCCTGCGCCAATGAAGATGCGCCGGGCAGGAACAGTCCCATCCCGCCGGCGGCGAGGCTCACAAAATGTCTGCGGTCGAGCTCCATGCACGGTATCTCCAGAATGCGGCGCGGTTGCAACCAAGCGTATGCGACGTTGCGGCATGATGCAAAGCTTGGGCGGATTGGAGAAAATTGGCCTTTTCCTGCTCACTGAACGTTAACCCAGTCTCTCAAAACCCCCGCCCGTTCTTCCGCTTGAAAACCTGATTTTCACCCGTCCCGTGCAACGCTTTGTCCCGACAGACACGGTTTCGGCATTGTGGGGGCATGCGCGACATGGAACGGGACAAGACGGCAAACGGCACCACGACTGCGGCGACAGGAGAGGCGGTCCAGAGCGTCACCTTGCGCCACTTCGCCTATGCGTCGATTGCCTTGCTGCTGGCAGGCGGTGTCTTCGCCATGGTTTATCTCTTCATCAGCACCACTCACCGTGCGGACCAACTGGCCCTGCGCCACGAACGCGCCTTGGTGACCGAGGCGCTGGAACACAGTCTCGAGCTCGAAGCACGGCACCAGACCTTCATTGCCGTCAACGACAAGACGGCGCGCGAAGTGCAGATCGACGACCGCATCGACGATGCGTTCGCCCATGAAATCGCCCGCCAGATGTGGCTCGACTTTCACCATGACTGGACACTGATCGTTGATGGCCGCAACAAGGCGATCCTGGTTGCCGCCGAGGACGAGATTGTCCCGCCCATCGCCGGCCAGGAGGTTTTGGACGCGACGCGGGACCTTATCGCCAAGGCGCGCATCGGCTATCAGACCGTCCGCCGTCCTTCAGCCAACGGCTTCAAGGTGAAATATGTCGAGAAGGGAGAACTCGCGCCGATCTACGCCACCGATGTGCGCGATGTGGACGGAAAACCGGCCCTTGTGAGCGCCATGGCCATCGTGCCGGAGACGGCAAACCTGTCTCTGCCCGACGGCCCTCCGGGGGTGATCGTGTCGGTCGCCCTCATCGAGGAAGCCTTTCTAAGCGAAATCGGTGAAACGCTGCTGCTCGAGGACTTCACCTATGTTGCCGGCAGCGACCATCATGCGGCCAGCGTGCCGGTCGCCGTGCACGGTCACAGGCCGATCGGCTATTTCGAGTGGACGAGTGCAGCACCCGGCAGCAAGATCCGAAACACGATCGGCCCGATCGCGGTTCTTCTGGTGTTGATGTTCGTTGCCATCGGCATCGTCTTTGCGCGCAAGCTGGCACAGAAGTCCAAGGCGTTGGAAGACAGCGAAACCCTCAACCGGCGCATGGCGACCCACGACCTTATGACCGGCCTTGCCAACCGGCCTCGTTTCCATAGCGAATTCGACCGCGCGATGGAGGCCTGCCATGAAACGCCCTGCGCTGTGATGGCCATCGATCTGGACCGGTTCAAGGCGGTCAACGACACCTATGGCCACGAAGCCGGTGACATGGTCATCCGCCAGGTCGCCCATCGGCTGCGCAAGGTTCTATCCGGCCACGCGCTGGTGGCCAGAACCGGCGGCGACGAATTCATGGCCCTCCTGCGCGGCCCGGTCGACGACAACCGGATGCGCTGGCTCTCCGACACACTGATAGAGGCAATCGCCCAACCCATACCCGTGTCAGGCGGTCTTGCGCAAATCGGCGTCAGCATCGGCTGGGCATCGGCCCCCAAACATGCCGACACCGCTTCCCACCTGCTGGCCCTCGCCGACCAGGCGCTTTATTTCGCCAAGGAAAACGGACGCAACATGGCGGTGTGCATCGAGGATCTTTACAAGAAGCAGACGCCGGTGGCGGCAGGTATGCACAGTGGCGAGCGTCGGGCGGTGAGGGGGTAATACCTATAAGTGCATCCTTCAAATCAGAATATTGTGTTTGACTGACAATTCTATCCGAATAGGTTGAACTCACAGTCCATTCAACCGAATATGCTTGATGTCAAACGCTATCTTTTACTACAAGCCCGACAGTCCATATGACGATGTTAAAGGTGTAAGACACCATTTTCCAAAGAGATACCTTCGGACTGTTGAACAAGCCATCGGCGACTGGATCGTTTACTATGGCCCTGTTGCTGGTTTGCCTAGTCGTTACTATTCCTCGATTGCCAGGCCAACTAGAGTCGCTCCTGACACAGAGAAAGCGGATCATTTTTATGCATTTCTTGATCTGTGTTTAGATTTTGAGACCCCACTTGATTATGCGGCAAACGGTGGTTACGAGACCGGCCTGTTTAAGGCAGACGGGAGGCCCAACGGTGGACGCGTTATCAACGCTATTCGGCCTCTGAGCCAAGCTGATTTTCACGCAATCGTTAGCGCCGGATTTGCGGAGCAGGAAGAATGGCCAGCCCGTATCGACGAAATCGGAAACGCCACCCAACTCGAAGGATTTGAGGAGGATCGGCAAGTTCCTCTGGCGGGCGCGCTAGGTGGTCGTCCAATCAAACAGCTGATCGTAAACAAGCCATTTCGGGATGCTAAGTTTCGCCAGAACATTCGTAAGCTTTATGACCGAACTTGTGCCTTCACAGGTCTGCGTCTTATCAATGGTAAGGGTCGTCCGGAGGTTGAGGCTGCTCACATAATTCCTGTTGAAGACGGCGGTAACGACTCAGTCCAAAATGGCATAGCGTTGTCCGGCACGGTTCACTGGATGTTCGATCGTGGTTTGCTAAGCCTCTCTGATAACTTTGATATTCTAGCGTCGCGTCAATTGAATTATGACGTCTCGCACTTGTTGCACAGAGACATGAAAGCAAAGGTGCCTGTGAACCCGGCACATAGGCCCCATCCTCATTATCTTGCTTGGCATCGGTCGAACAAATTCAAACGGTGAATGCTATTGGAATACACGTGATGCTGACCACGTGGTTTCCACGTTTATGGACTTGTGTGCAATAAACGAGCACGTGTCGCCAGCCAAACGTCCTCGAGTCCCAGAACAACTTGACGATTCGCGTTTTTCCTTGATTGTAAATCAAAGGAACGGACGGGATTGCAGCCGCAACATCGCGCCAGCAGCAAATGTCCACACATTATCTACGGTACCGCGCAGTCTGCACTTCGAGGCGCACCGCTAGATTTCAGCCTGAAAAAGCGTCTCATACCGCAGCATTATGCAATGACGCCATCACCAGTCGAAGTGACCGTTTCCTGAAGGATGTTGCAGCGGCAAAATAAACTTGAGCCTCATCGGGTATCTTTTGTCCAGCCTCCCGGTTCTGCAGGACAGGCACGGCCGGTATTCAAGGAAACGGACAGAAACAATCTCCTTCACAACCAAGACGATTGAAGAACCAATATAAAATTGCACTGCCTCATCTCTCAACCTCGTTGACAAACCCGAATAGTTAACAAATCATTTCCGTTCAAGCCATGCGCAAGCCGGGGTGGGGCATGCAGATTTTTCTTGCATTATTCAAGACTTCAGACTGTTCAAAAATATCGAGAGGTTTTTCCGGCTGGGTTGCGATTGGTCTAATGCTTGTCACCGCAGCATGCGCGAGCTTCCCGCAACAAGAACTTACAAGTTATCGGGAAGCCTATCTGGAAGCTAAAAGAGCCGGCGACGTCCTCTACGATGAACTGTCGGCCGCGGTCATTAGGGCCGGCATGGCGCCGCCAGGATCGAATTGCGTACGCAAGAACACCGCACCTGTTTGTTTTGACCCGAATGTTGCCCGCGAAGACGGGAAAGTTGCAGATATACCCTCAATCAAGGCGCGCCGTGATGCACTTGCTACCGTTGCAAACTACAATATCGCCATAGTGGATCTTCTTGAGGGCAAACAAGGTGACGCACTTTCGGCGCGCATTGGCGAGCTTCGCGACGTTGCCGGTGATTTGCTGATCCTTGGACAGGTTACGACTGGTCCACTGCCAGCCATTGTCGGAGGTCAAAGCGTGGCGCTCCTCAGCAACCTCGTGAAGCAACTGGAAAACATTGCATCTGTTCAGCAAGCTAAGGCATCGCTGATCGAAAATGAGGAGATCGTTCTGGAAATGATCCAGGCCCTGACCGATGACACCGTAGTTATGTACAAGCTGTACAAGGCTGCCCAAGGCAAGTACGCGGTCGAGGTCGAATTGGCTGGCGGAACGGGCAACAAGGCCGCCCGGGCGGAGTTCGCCAAGATCGGTGCGTTTCATGATCAACTGACCGCGTATGTCAAACTGCTGGACCAGACAGAAGCCAGTTTCCGGCAACTGGTTTTTTCACTGAAGAACGGTACGGCCACTACGGCAGATGTGAGAGCCAACATCCGCACCGCCATCGAAATCCGAAAAGCGGCGGATGCTTTCTGGTCTGAGGTCAGAAAGGCCAACCAACTCTAGCGATTGCATTAAATCTGGAAATTGTCGAGGAGCGTACCATGACAGATCTATCCAACGACATTGACAATCTATTTTCCGAACTGGTCTCGCAGCTCTCCGATCCCGCTTTAACAGGCTCCGAACGCCAGGGTGTCCTTGAGGCCGCCGCAGCCATCAAGGATGAGGCTTTCAAAAATGCGCTTCGTAATTTCCGGCTCGGTACTGCGAAATTCAATAAAATCACCAGCAAGCTGACAAAGGCAACAGCAGCGATATCATCATCCAGCCTTCGAAAGAAGATTGAGAAAATACTGTCCAAAATGGGAGATCTGCAGGCCGATTTCACCGAACCCGCAAAGGACCCATCTCCGCCGCCTGTGGTTATCAACCAAAACAACGGTGAAACCGCCGAAAATGCAGCCAAAAAGGACGAAGAAGACGTTAAGCCAACTCCAGAGAAGCCCTCGGACACCTCCACATCGGGCAGTATAGACGGCCCGATCATCACCAACCCGGAACCTGCCAATTCGACCAAGTTTTCAGATCTGGAGAACGAATACAAAAGTTTCTTTGTCGGCGCACGATATCGCAGCCAGTCCGCAAAGGACGAGGTCCACGGTCTGTGCCGTTCGGCTGCCGATGACAAGCACAGATACGAAACTGTCAGCAGCGCACTGGGTGTCCCTTGGTGGTTTATTGCTGCAATCCACCTTTTGGAGTCTGGACGGAATTTCAAGCGGCATATGCACAATGGCGATAAGTTGACCGCGCGCACCGTCCATGTTCCGAAAGGACGGCCTGTTGCGGGCAGTCCGCCGTTCACCTGGGAAGAAAGTGCGACGGATGCAATGAAGTTAAAAAACTTCCACAAACGGACAGATTGGTCCCTCGCGCGGGCTCTGTACCGGTTGGAAGCCTATAACGGGTTCGGTTATCGCAGCAAAGGCATCCCGACGCCATACCTCTGGTCACTCACCAGCCTCTATACGAAAGGCAAATACGCCAGTGACGGTGTTTTTGACCCGAACCTTGTGTCTAAACAATGCGGCGCTGCAGCCTTCATGCGCGGTCTGGTGGAGATCGGAGCGATTGAGGCCGAGGACCTCACCGGCATTGATGCAGGCGATGCCGAAACGGAGGAATCTGGTTCCTCCGAGATAAATCCGATTGAGGACGAGCCGTCACCGCCGCCGCCGGTCGGACATGCTTTCAAGCTGTTTTTCGAAGCCAATCTTCCGAACGTGACCAATTTCCGCTGGGATGAGTTTCTGGTCAAAGGCGCTTCGCACAGCAACCCGGCCAAGAAGGGATTTGGCCTGAACACCGATCCACCAGCCGAGCTCTGGCCGAATGTCGTTACACTGGCAAAAACACTCCAGGCGTTCCGGGACGAAATCGGTGCGCCGGTGAAGCTGACCAACGTTTACCGAAGCCCTGCCTATAACAAAACGCTGAAGGGTGCGGCGAAAAACAGCCAGCATGTTCAGTTCAAGGCCGCCGACATAATCTGCAGTACAGGCACACCGAGAGATTGGCAGAAGATATTGATCAAGCTCCGGTCCGATGGTGTCTTCGGCGGCGGCATCGGGCTCTACAAGACGTTTGTCCATGTCGATGTTCGCGGCACGCCGGCCAACTGGAAGGGCAAGGGAGTCTGAAAGCTCCTGACACCCTTGTGTCAGGAGACTGACAGGAAGTTCGGAAAACCTGCTTGAAGCCGGGTCCACCCCCCTTTCCTCGCGCGCGGAACGGGACCATATTGCTGCCATGCAGAAGCGTTCCTCCAAATCCCGTTCCGAAGACACCGCCGCGCCCGAAGGGTTCGGCGAAACTCCGCAGAAGCCGCTCTCCGGCGCACCGCTCTCCGGTTCCATCAGCGACTGGGCCGCCGAAATCGCGGAGGAGGCAGACAAGCCGGCACCGAAATCCAGATCGAAGATCAAGGACCCCGCAGCGCCAAAGGATCTCGCGCCCGGCGCGCCCGGCACCATCAGCCGCACCGCGCGCACCTCGTCGCGCGAGCGTGAGCGCGCCGGCGGAGATGGCGCGGTCGCCAGAGATGTTCAGGAAGGCCGCAAGGCGAAGCTGTCTCCCAAGGGCGCGAAGGCCAGGGGCAAGATCGAAAGGCCGACCAAGTCCGCGCACGGCACCTCGATAGGGAAAGCCGACCGCAGCGCCATGGACCTTGCCTCCGGCAAGTCCGCAAAAGAAAATGAAGCGCGCAGGTCCACAACCGGAAAAGCGCCGAAACCGACGAAATCGGCTCGAGGCACCTCCATAGGAAAAGCCGAAAGTGCGCGTGAAAGGGCCGCGGGCGGCCTGAACCCTGTGGCCGGTCTCGACATATCGCTAGAAGAGGCCGAACAGCTCGAGGAAAAGCTCAAGCAGCACAAGAAGGACAACAAGAAGAAATCGGCGGCGGATGGCCGATACGGTGATCTAGGCGGCAACCAGGGCGCAACCGCGACCGTGGAGGCCCTTTCGGCTCTGATCGAATCCGGCAACCCCTTGCACAAGAACGGCGAATTATGGGTGCCGCACCGTCCGGAACGGCCTGCCAAGTCCGAGGGCGGCGTCGAGATCGTTCTGAAATCGGAATATCAACCCCAGGGCGACCAGCCGACCGCGATTGCCGAACTGGTCGAGGGCATGGAAACCGGCGAGCAGACCCAGGTGCTGCTTGGCGTCACCGGATCGGGCAAGACCTACACCATGGCGCAGGTGATTTCCCGCACCCAGCGCCCCGCCCTCGTTCTTGCGCCCAACAAGACCCTGGCCGCCCAGCTCTACGGCGAGTTCAAGAGCTTCTTTCCGGACAACGCGGTCGAGTATTTCGTCTCCTACTACGACTACTACCAGCCGGAAGCCTATGTCCCGCGCACGGACACCTATATCGAGAAGGAAAGCTCGATCAACGAGCAGATCGACCGGATGCGCCACTCGGCCACCCGCGCCCTTCTGGAACGCGATGACGTCATCATCGTCGCCTCGGTCTCCTGCATCTACGGTATCGGATCGGTCGAGACCTACACGGCGATGACCTTCGCCATCGAGGTCGGCGAACGCATCGACCAGCGCCAGCTCATTGCTGATCTGGTCGCCCTGCAATACAAGCGCAACGACGCCGCCTTCCAGCGCGGCGCGTTCCGGGTACGCGGCGACACGATCGAGCTGTTCCCGGCCCACTACGAGGACCGGGCCTGGCGCATTTCCCTCTTCGGTGACGAGATCGAGTCGATCACGGAGTTCGACCCGCTCACCGGCAGGAAGTCAGGCGAGCTGAAAAGCGTCAAGATCTATGCCAACTCGCACTATGTCACGCCGAAGCCGACGCTGAACCAGGCGATCAAGTCGATCAAGGAAGAGCTCAAGCACCGGCTGGAGGAACTTAATACCCATGGCCGCCTGCTGGAGGCGCAGCGACTTGAGCAGCGCACCATGTTCGACCTGGAAATGCTCGAGGCGACCGGCTCCTGCGCGGGCATCGAGAACTATTCGCGCTACCTGACCGGCCGCAAGCCGGGCGAGCCGCCCCCCACGCTGTTCGAATACCTGCCCGACAACGCCATCGTCTTCACTGATGAAAGCCACGTCACCATTCCGCAGATCGGCGCCATGTACCGGGGCGATTTCCGCCGCAAGGCAACCCTGGCCGAATACGGCTTCCGCCTGCCGTCCTGCATGGACAACCGCCCACTCCGCTTCGAGGAATGGAACGCCATGCGGCCACAGTCGGTCGCCGTTTCCGCCACCCCCGGCTCCTGGGAAATGGAACAGTCCGGCGGGGTCTTCGCCGAGCAGGTGATCCGCCCGACGGGCCTTGTCGATCCGACAATCGACATCCGCCCGGCCTCCACCCAGGTGGACGATCTCCTCGGCGAGGTACGCGAGGTCGCCCAGAAGGGCTACCGCACGCTGGTCACGACGCTCACCAAGCGCATGGCCGAGGACCTGACCGAATATCTCCACGAGAACGGCGTGCGCGTGCGCTACATGCATTCCGACATCGACACTCTGGAGCGGATCGAGATCATCCGCGACCTGCGCCTCGGCGCCTTCGACGTGCTGGTCGGCATCAACCTCCTGCGCGAGGGGCTCGACATTCCCGAGTGTGCGCTGGTCGCCATTCTGGACGCGGACAAGGAAGGCTTCCTCAGGTCCGAGACCTCGCTGATCCAGACCATCGGCCGCGCGGCCCGCAATGTCGACGGCAAGGTGATCCTTTATGCCGACAACATGACCGGTTCCATGGAGCGGGCGATCGCGGAAACCAACCGCCGCCGGGAGAAGCAAGTCGGCTACAACGAAGAGCACGGCATCACCCCGGAAAGCGTCAAGCGTAACATCGCCGACATTCTCGACAGCGTCTACGAGCAGGACCACGTCACAGTGGATGCAGGCTTTGCCGAGGAAGGCTCACTGGTCGGCCACAACCTCGCCGCCCATATCGAGGACCTGGAGAAGCAGATGCGCGACGCCGCCGCCGATCTCGACTTCGAGACCGCCGCGCGCCTGCGCGACGAGATCAAGCGCCTCCAGGAAACCGAACTGGCGGTGGCCGACGACGCCATGGCCCGCCAGTCCGACGTCGACGACCGCACCGGCGGTTTCAGGGGCGACCGCAAATTCGGCGCTGGCGGCACCAAGGAAGGCGCCAGCGGCAAGAAAAAGGAAACCGCAAGGGACCGTGCGCGAGCCGCCAAACAGAAATCCGCCCTCCCCGCCCCCAGCGCCAGGGTCCGCAAGAACACGCTGGACGAAATGACCGTCGGCCGCACGGAAGTGCCCCTCGGCTCCGATGATCCGGTCAAACCGGTCAGACGCGGCAAGATCGGGGTCGGGTCGTATGAGGACCCGGTGGAGGAGAAAAAGCGGCGCGGCCGGCCGAAGAAGAGTGGGCGTCCGGGGCGGTAGTCCATTCGTTCGCTCTGGAAACAAGTGGATCCCCGATCAAGTCGGGGATGACTGCTGAGGTGAGCTGACAGAATGCGTCAACGCCCCCCAAACCGTCGCGTAGCAAAGCTGCGCGCTGACCCGGAACCCAGATGTCAGCGCTGGCGCAGCGAACACCGAATTCAACAATTAGTTGGACTTGAACCATGAGGCTCAGGTCCAGAAAGAGGTCATCCCCGGCTTGATCGGGGATCCAATCCACGCAACAACAGGCTATGGCGTTTTACGTCTACATCCTCGCCAGCCGCCAGCACGGAACGCTTTACACAGGTGTCACCAATGACCCGGCGCGACGGGTCCACGAACACAGGGAGAAAGCCGGTAGTGCCTTCACCCGGAAATATGGTGTGAGCCGGCTGGTTTACTACGAAACCTGCGACACCCCGGACACCGCCATCGCCCGCGAAAAACGTCTGAAGCGATGGCCTCGCGCCTGGAAGATACAGGCAATAGAAAAACACAACCCCAATTGGCGCGATCTCTATGAAGATCTGAACCGGTAGTCTGTTATGTGCGGTTGGCTGTAATGGATCCCCGATCAAGTCGGGGATGACGGCTGAAGTGAGCTGATAGAACGCGTCACCGACACGCTAAAGTCATTCCGGACAAGCGCAGCAAAGCTGCGCGCCGATCCGGAACCCAGTTGTCGGCGCGAGCGCAGCGAGTTCCGGACGCAGTGACAAGCTGTCAATTCGCAAAAGACGCGCCTTTGGCGCGAAAGAAGTCTGGTTTCCGGATCGGCGCTCGGCTGCGCCTCACTGGTCCGGAATGACATCCGTGGGCGCGCACCGTCGCTGCGCTTGTCCGGATTGACGATCGTTTTCTCCAACGCCGTCCCGGACCTGATCCGGGACCGCCTGCAGTCAGGGCAAACGGACATCGGCTCAGGGCCGGCGCGGCGCGGAGTGTGAGGCAGCCCTCATCCGGGCGCAAACACGTCCACTCTGCCCGCAAGCCCCTTCAGTTCCTGACCGCCGAACTGCTCCAGCTTTTCGCCGGCGTATCCTGCCACCGCCTCGTCCATCAGCACCGCCCTGCCAAGCACCTTGCCGTGGGCCTCCAGCCTTGCAGCCCGATTGACGGTGTCACCATAGACCGTGAAGGCCTGGCGACTGGAGGAGCCGATGCTGCCGGATGCGACCATCCCGGCGGCAAGGCCGATGCGGATGGAAAAGCCGGAGGCCTCGGCCTCTCCGAGAAGACCCCGGCTTGCCGTGACCGCCGCACCTTCCGGCGCATCGCTGTCGATCGGCGTGCCGAAGGAGGCCATCAGGCCGTCGCCGGTGAACTGGATCACAACACCATCGTGACGGGAGATCACCTCCGCGCAGCCCGCCAGAAACCCGTTCAGGTGGTCGATCACGTCGCCCGGTGCGCGGCCGGCGGAATAGGCGGTGAAGCCGGTAATGTCCATCACCAGGATCGCGGCATGCCGTTCCTGAGGCGTCAGCGCGTCCGGGTCGTCGATCAGCCGGCGGGCGACCGCCTCCGGCACGTAGCGCCCGAGCGTCGCCGCGACCTGTTCCCGCTCCGCCTGCGCGGTCACCTGTGCGCGGAACACACGCCGGGCCCGGACAACGGCAAGCGCAAGGATGCCGGTCGCGATGAACAGGAACCCGGTTTCCTCCACCCGGTTGCCGTTTCCGATGAAGTCCGGTGACAGGAACACCCCGACATAGGCATCGTACCCGGCTCCAGGTGTGAGATCGCCCCAGGAGAGCGTGCGTTCCATGCCGGAAACAACAATCAGGAAGGCCGCCCACCAGCCGGCGATGACGGCAGCGCCCGTCCACAGAACCAGGCGCGGCGACAAGGACAGGGTCGCCATCGCGACCAGCGGAAACAGGTAGTAGATGCCGTAGGCCCGGAAGGCGAGGATCTGGGGCACGTCGCCGCTCCGGCTGATCGGGAAAAACGCGAAGGTCATGCAGATCCCGATCGCGTCAAAGAGATAGATCGCGTATTTCATCCACCAGCGGTCGAAGCGCGTGCCGATGACGCTTGCATGAAAGACGCCGATCGCCGTGAACGCGCCGAGCCCGACGAAGATCCAGGGATTGGGATAAAAGCCGGTAAAAGCCCAGGTTCCGCCAACCCACAGAAACGCAGCGCCAACGGCAATCGTGCGGCAGATGATCGCCAGCCGCAGCCCCTGCCGCTCCGCCCGTTCCAGACGGTCTTCGCCTGGCACGGACGCTTCGGCAGGCTGCGCGGTGGCGGTCGAGGTCAAGAGCGGCACATCCTTTGACGGCAAATGGTTCGAAAGCAACATATAGGACGGGCATGCGCACGCGTCGTCCCCTGAAGCATGCTCAATCGGAGATCCCGGCCGGTTTAAGGAATTTCGACACCATTGTGTGGTAGCTGTCAGGACGCCTGAAACGACACGCTTCGGTCCTTGGGGGGATTTCGTGACAAGACTTTGCATCACTGCCATTGCCGTGCTCACCCTGACCGACCCGGCTGCAGCCGAACTGGCCCGCACACCATTCGGCGACTGGTCGATCCGCTGCAACGACAAGAATTACTGCATCGCAGAGACGAAAGGCGAAAGCTCCAACGACGAGGCCTTTCGGCTGAAAGTGGAACGCGGCGCGAAACCGGGAAGCGACGTATTTGTCACCCTGCGGCCCACGACGACACTGGATGTCGGCATGCGCGCCCGCATCGAGATCGAGAGCCTGGACGAAGACAATTACGGCTATTTCGGCACGGCGTCGAAGATATATACCGGCAACGAGATGACCTTCGGCGGCGATGCCGACCGGGATCTCATTGAAAAGCTGCGCCTTGGCGAGGACGCCCGCATCGAGATCGACTATGGCGGCTCAACCGGCACCCTCACCTATTGGGTCAAGCTGTCCGGCCTGACCCATGCGCTGCTGGCGATGGACACCGAACAGGGCCGGATCGGCCGGTTGGACGCGATTGTCGCCTGGGGCGGCCTGCCGGCAGACGGCTCGGTCGTCCTTGCACCGGCGCCGGCACAACCCGCCGCCACGCCGAAGCAAACGGAAACCGCTGCTGCCCCACCAAAGCCGGCGAACGATCTGCCGCCTCCGGTCATGCCCTCGCAGGATCTGTCGTCCGGCGCGCGGGGGCTTGTTTACACGGTCGATGAATTGCCGGAGTCGGTCCAGATGATGGGCTACCGCACGCTGAACTGCCAGTTGGCCGAAACGCTGCCGGCCTACGGCGCGCAGTTCTATGCCGAGGGTGACGTGGAGACCTGGGTCGTGCCCTGCTCCATGGCCGACGCCAACGTTCCTTATTTCATGGCGATCCACATTCCCTTCAATCCGTCCCTCGACGAATGGAAGGAGTTCGAAACGCCGCCGGACTTCAACCAGCCCAACCATGCGCTGGTCAACAATCTCTTTTTCGATCCGGACACGGGCCAGGTGACGGGCACGACCTACTATTCACCGAACTATGACTGCGGCACGTTCGAGCGGCATGAAATGATGGCGGAAAGCGGCGATTACGAGCTTGTAGACTACCTGGAAAAGTCGAATTGCGACGGCGTGACCGGCCCGGCGGAGGGCTGGCCGCTGAGTTGGACCATCGACGAGATGGGCAATTGACCGGACCGCAGGCCAGGAAACGGGAACCCAATGCCGATAGCCAGATTGCCTCTTTACGGACTCGCGCTGACTGGTCTGCTGGTTGCTTCCGTGAGTAAGGCAGAAATACGCCGCGTGCCCGCGGAGTGGGAGCCACAGGCCGCAGTCTGGATGCAATGGCCCGGCCGGTACGAAAAGGAAATGCGGCCCGCCTTTGCCGACATCATCCAGGCGGTGCAGAAACACGAAAGCATCCACCTGCTCGCCAACTCGGAAAAGGAGCAGCAAGCGGCCGCCGAATTCCTGATGAACCGCGGCGTCAGCGTTGCCAACGTCACATGGCATATCATCCCAATTGACAATGCCTGGATGCGTGACAACGGTCCGATCTACGTCACGGACGGCGAAACGCTCCGCATCCAGAACTGGGCCTTCACGGGCTGGGACGGCACCACGGGGGCGACCTATCGCAAGGACGATCGGGTTCCGTTGCGTCTCGGCACGCTGCTCGACATGGAGGTCGAGGACCTGACGGATTACGTCCTTGAAAAGGGCAATCTCGAAGTCAACGGCGCCGGCATCGCCCTTCTCAACTGGGACTGCCAGGAGCAGCGCAACCCGGGCCTCAGCAAAGCCGAGCATGAGCAGATCCTCAAAGAGGCCCTCGGCCTGACCGAGATCATCTGGTCCTACGGCCATCACCCCGACGACATCACCACCGGACATATCGATGGTTCCGCGCGCTTCATCAATCCGACCACGGTCGCGCTTGCCGATACCGGCGAGGACACCGAAATACGGCTCGCCGAGGATCTCCAAACCCTCGGTTTCAATGTCGAATGGTATTCCGGCGACGTGAACTGGCTGGTCGGCGACGGCTACATCGTTGCCATGAGCGAGCTTGACGCGGACCTTGACGCCACGCTCCGCCAGCACCTCCGGCGCTATTTCCCCGGCCGCGAAGTCTACCTTGTCGACGCCTGGTCGATCGCCGACGGCGGCGGCGGCATTCACTGCGTCACCAACGATCAGCCGGAATTCTGAAAAGGACTGCCTTTGGCAGGATTACATCTGGATTCCAGATCAGCGTGCAGCACAGCTGCACTTGTCTGGAATGACGGTGGCTGTCGTTCGTTCGTCATTCCAGACAAGCGCAGTCCCACTGCGCGAAGATCCGGAATCCAGATATCAGCCTGAGCGACAGCGAAGACCAATCCTGATAGGCGAGCCTCAGAAAACACCACCCTCGCTCAAGTCGCTCCATTCCGGATTGCTTGCCTCGATGAGTTCGATCTTCCAGGCCCGCCGCCAGCCCTTGAGCTGCTTTTCGCGCATAATCGCGTCGTCCACTCTTGGGTGCTCTTCGACATAAACCAGCCGCGTAACGCCATACCGCTTGGAGAAGCCACCTAGCAAGCCGTTCTGGTGCTCGTAGAGTCTCCGGCCGAGATTTGTAGTGACGCCCAGATAAAGAGTGCCGTTTCGACCAGAAGCGAGAATGTAGTCGTATGCAGTCATATTGCTACTTTTACGAGCATTTCCCTCTCATTCAAGGGGATTTGACTGCCTTCGGCAAAAATAGGTTTGGAGTGACGGTCTTTCGGTCTTCGTCATTCCGGACGGTCTGCAGCGCAGCTGCAGGGCCAGATCCGGAATCCAGAGTTCAGCCTGAGCGAAAGCGAAGACAAAACCCAATAGGCAGACCTCAGAAAACCCGCCTCAAACCAGGGTTCATCGTCATCTGCATCAGCAATTCTTGCAGTGCCCCTTCGACGATGACACAACCCGGCAGTGGTGAATTTTTAACCATAGGTTTAAACCCCGCCGGTTGCCGGAGACATTTTGCTTTTTGGGGTTCCGCTTGCAGATATATTCTGTTTGTCAAATCGTCTGAGTCGTTGAAACGCCCACGACACATGAGTTAAGAAAGAGTAAAGAGTGCGTAGATTCCGCCGAAGCGGCACCGGCGGGAAATTCAGGAGACAGGAATGGGCATTTTCTCGAAGTCCCCGCGCCCGGGCAGCGTGCAGGAGCAGCGGGCCGAGAGCCAGAATGAGGCAACGGTCACACCAGAGACATCGGACACGCCCGAACAGACCGGCAACGTGGAAAAGCTGTCTCCCTTCGCGCTCAAGATGCAGGAAAAGATGAACCATCTGGACGGCCTGAAGTCGCGTGTCGGCGGGCTCAACCAGATGTTCGACCAGATGGCGGCCTTCGCCTCCGAAAGCCAGACCAGCATCCGAATGATGTCGGAATACATCGAAGCGTCCCGGCACAGCGTGGAGACCGAAGTCCGGCTGAAATCCGAAAACGCCAAGATCTCGACCGATCTCCTGGACGCCGAACACAAGGTACGGGCGCTGACGACCCAGCTTGAAGACGCCCAGGCGGAAGTGCATTCCCTACGCAAGCGCGCCACCGAAACGCGCACGGCGCTCGAGACCGCCCGCAACGACATCGTGTCGATCCGCGACAACAACAAGAAGATCAACGAGGAATACCGCCTGCAAAGCGCGAAGCTGGTGGAGGTGAATGCCGAGATTTCCGACATCGGCGGCAAATACAACGACCTGCTTGCGAAACACGAGACGCTTGAGCGTCACGCCGACAGCCTCAAGGAAGACCTGGAAGCCGTCAAGCACCGGGAAAAGGAACTCCAGCAGAACCTTGCCGAAAGCGCAAAGCTTCTGGAGGACGAGATCCGCAAGAACAACCAGGCGACCAGCGAGCTGGAAGCCGCCAAGCGCGAACTGATCGAATTCCGGAACGACAACATCGACCTGAAATCTCATCTGGATGTCGCCAACCAGGAACTAGTCTATGCGAAGACGCGCCTGGAGGAGGAGCAGCGCAAGCATGACAACGAAGTCTATGCGCTGAACGCGGAAATCGAGAACCTGTCGTCCCAGCGCCGCGTCGGTGCGCAGTCACTCCAGGAAATGGCCCGCGAGAACTCCGCCCTGAAGGAGCGCGGACGCGATATCCTGAAGCGGATGCAGGAGGTTGAGCATCTTCTCGACAGCGCGCAGAAAAACCACGAGAAAGACCGCAACGAGCTGATGGCAACGTCGGCCAAGCTGCGGGAAGTCAACCTGCGCTACAATTCGGCGCTCACCGACCTGAACCACCAGCGCAGCCAGAACCAGAAATTCGCTGACAACCTGGAAGATCTGGTGGACGAGAACAAGCGGCTGCAGCGCTACAAGATCCAGGTGGACACGGCCAACGAGCAGATCGTCCAGCTGAAATCCGTGATCGCGAACTACCAGATGGCCATGGAAGGCAAGGGGCCAGCCGAAGAACTCGGCCTGACGGAGAGCTATGATCCTGCCGCAGATCTGGGGATCACCGAACCGCTTGAGCCGGAGACGGAGACGGTCGAGATCGACTTCGACTTCGACGAAACCGAGACGGCGGAGACGGACAGTCCGGACGACGACGCCCCGGGCGGCGGCGACGACAAGATCGTCAAACTGCGCGATTGATTGACCCGCTGGCTGGCAGACCGGCTGGAACGGTCTGCCCACTTTTCGTTCGGTTGATTTTCCTGCAAGATCATAGACAGGAAACACTCGGGTGCACTCTTCCCTTCAAGAGCGCGTTCGAGATGACCTGCGCGAAACGCCGTCAAGCCATCCTGGGTGAGGAGCGCTTTTTGTGAATAGCAAGCTGCTGCCTCTCCTCGTTCTGATCGGTAGCGCACTCGGGATTACGATCGGCTCCTTGAGCCCGGCGCTGACGGCATTCCTGCAGCCATTCGGCGATGCCTATATCCGCCTGATGGAAGTGGTGGTGCTTCCTTATCTGATTTCTTCCCTGCTTCTCGGCCTGGGCCGTTTGTCCCCCGCGACGGCGCTCACGCTTTTTCGAAAGAGCTGGCCAGTCTATCTGCTTCTCTGGGGCGTCACTTTTGCATTTCTGATCGTGGCGGCATCGACGGTTCCGTTGGTCGGCAAGGCCACGGTTGTCGATTTTTCAGCAAGCCTGCCGGACGAGAAGGGCTCTGCGGTCTCGCTCGTCGAACTGCTGATACCGGACAACTTTTTCGAGGCCCTCAGCCAGAACTACATCCCCTCGGTCGTGCTGATGGGCGTGATTTTCGGCATCGCGATCCAGCACAGCGTCAAGCCGACACCACTGCTTGACATCCTCACGATCATCCGGAACGCCTGCGTGCGCATATGGGGCTGGATTGTCTACCTGGCACCGGTGGGTGTGTGCGCGCTGTTCGCTGAGTCCATCAGTTCCGTCAGCCTGACCGGCTTTGCCGCCCTGTCGATTTACATCGCAGTCGTGATGCTGAGCTCGCTGGTGCTCGCCTTGTGGGTCTTCCCGATGCTGTTGACCGTGTTTCTGCCGCTCACCTATCGCGAAATCCTGTCCGGTCTGCGCGACGCCTTCATGGTCGCCGTTGTCACGTCCTTGTCGGTGGCATCGCTGCCGCTGATCCAGCAGGCCACCCAGAAACTGGCGCAAAAACTGAACGAGAATGAAGGCGAGGAACAGCAACAGAAGGAAATCATCGAAACGACGCTGTCCGTCAGCTACCCGCTGGCGCAGATCGGGAACTTTTTCATTCTCGTCTTTCTTGTCTACGCTGCCTACTATTATTACCTGCCCATCGAAAGACAGCAGCTCCTCGAATTGCCCTTCGTCACGCTGATTTCCAGCATCGGCTCGCCGACGTCCTCCATCGGCGCCGTGACCTTCATGGCGGAATGGCTTGGCCTGCCGGCCGGAAGCACGGACCTTTACGTGGAGACGATGGCCATCACCAGGTACGGTCAGGTGATAACCTCCGTGTCCGCGTTCGCCTTTGTCGCGACGGCCATCACGTTCCTCTTTCACGGTAAGGTCCGGTTCAATCCGCGCGCGCTTGTCGTCACGTTGACCGTTTCCGGTGCGGCCTTCTCCGGGATATGGGCCATCGGCAGTCTCGGCGGCACCCACGTCCCGCTGCATTCGGAAGTCAGCTACAAGGCCGCCGGCCTTCCCGACTACGTTCAGGAACTGAGCGACGCAAACCGTCTTGCGGCCGCTGAACCGGCTGCGGGTGTCGACACCTCATCGGAAACGTCAGCACCGCAAACAAATGAGCTTTCAGCACGCAACACGATCGACCGGATCGAGACAACAAGCGTTCTGCGCGTGGGCATCAATCCCAATGTCATGCCGTTTGCCTACCGGAACAACGACGGCAGGCTGGTCGGCTACGATGTCGAATTGATGTACCGGTTCGCGCAGAGCATGAATGTCCGTCTGGAATTCGTACCCTATGACTGGCAAAATCTTGCGAACGATCTCAAGCAGCAGAAATTCGATATTGCGGTTGGAGGTCTTTATATCACCGACGAACGCCTCAACACGCTCACGGTCAGTGAACCCTATTTCGAAAGTCCGCTCGCTCTGATCGTCAAAAGCGATCGCGTGGATGAGTTCAAATCAAAATCTGTGATTTCTCAGAACAAGGATCTAACGATCGCCGTCTTCGACGATCCGGTCCTGATACCGCTTGCCAGAAGAACTTTTCCGTCGGCAAAACTGCGCGTGCTGCCGGATTACAGCAAGCTGCAAGACCTTGAGGGCGTTGATGCCGCCCTGTGGACCCGCGAGCAGGCCCGCGCCCTTGCCATATCGCTCGAAGGGTATTCGGCAGTTGTTCCGGAAAACACGGCAAGTCGTTTTCTGTTCGCCTACCTGATGCCGCCATCCTCTCCTGGTCTGGCAGCCTATTTCGACTACTGGATGGATCTGTCGCGCAAGGCAGGTGTCATTCAGGACATGCACCGGCGCTGGATAAGCCCGGTAAATACGGTTACGACCGATTAGTCGGATGTGTCAGGTTCTGAGACAGGCTCATTCCGGCTCGACGGTAAATTGCAGTGGGTATCCCAACTGGCTTGCCGCATCGATCGCCCGTGTTGCCTTGGTCTCGGCGACATCCTTCGGGTAGACGGACACGACACAGGCCCCTTTCTGGTGCGCCGTCATCATGACGACTTCGGCCTGGGAAACATCGAGGCGGAACTCGGCCTTCAGGATCAGCACCACGAACTCACGCGGCGTGAAGTCATCATTGAGGAGAATGACCTTGTAGAGCTTCGGTTTCTGAGCCTTGGTCTTCTGCTTCAATTTCGGTTTCAGGTCGGAATCGCTCATAACACTGGTCCAAACTCTCGCCCCGACAGCCGACCGGAGCGTCATCAAATTTGCTGATCTTCAGGCGCCCGGCCCTTCCGGCCGACCATCTGAAAACAGAATTGGCGCCTTTTTCCGAACAGCGGAAACAAGTCACCGACTACCTTAGAAGCTGAGCCGGGTCTCTCCCGGCGGGTTCGATCACAAATATGCGGCCGGGACCATCAATGGCGCCGGCTTCTGACTTCGTGATGTCTCGAACAGATTATAATGCATCGCACCATCAAAGGAAACATGCCCGTTGCGGATTTCCGTTAGGCGCTGGCTGGTTTCCCTCACCAATGCGTGCGTTCCAACGTTATTCGACTTTACGGCAAGAAACAGAAATCCGTCCATCGTTCGGCTGCGTATGCAGGCCGTGGTAAGTGCTGAAACTACCCGGAGGGTTGTTCCATGATTTCGCGCATAATGTCGGCCGGCTCGAACTGGCCCGTTCTTTCTGTTTTCTGCCTGTTCATGGCTTTTGCCGGCATGGTGGCGGCGCCAGCCGCAGCGGACGTGGGTCCGGCTGCCCGAACCGTTCCCTCCGCCGAGCTCGTCGGCAAGGGGCGCATGACCTATCTCGGTTTCAAGGTGTTTGACGCCGAACTCTACGCGCCGAACGGTGTCTACAGCGCGTCCGGCCCTTTCGCCCTCAAACTGAAATATCTGCGTAATTTCAAGGGCAAGACGATCACGGAAAGCTCCGTGAAGGAAATAAAACGCCAGGGCGGTGTGTCCGCAGCGCAATTGGCGTCCTGGGAAAAGCAGATGACGGCAATTTTTCCGAATGTTGCCGCAGGACAGGCCATCACCGGAGTGAGAACCGCCAACGGCAGCACTCTATTCTACCTTGACGGACGCAAGCTCGGCACGATCAGCGATCCCGCGTTCACGAAGAAGTTTTTTTCCATCTGGCTCGGCAATAAGACACGCAACCCGCAGCTGCGTGCACGGCTGGTCGGGGCCGGCTCGTGAAATCCTGATAAGCAGGACCTAAATCGTAATGTCCGTTGACGAAAGACACGCGCCTTCGGACCGCCTCGACGATGGCATTCCAAACGCCGCGGAAAAGTCGCTTTCACCCCTGAGTGTCAAAAGCCTCGCCGCTTATGGCACCATGGCTTTTCCGCTGGCCTTTGTCGGATTGCCGATCTATCTGCACGCCCCGGATTTTTACGCCGTGACGATGCAATTGCCTCTGGCAACGCTCGGTTCCGTCCTGCTCGCGCTCAGGCTCGTGGATGCGATCCAGGATCCCGTCATTGGTGATCTCAGCGACAGGTTCCACAACGCCCGAACATACATTCTGGCACTCGGCGCGGTGTTGCTGGGCATCGGTTTCTGGATGTTGTTTCACCCTGCCGCAGGCTTTCCCGTACTCTGGTTTGCCGTGTCGGTCTTCATCTGCACGACAGGGTTTTCGATCGTCTCAATCAACTTTCAGGCGCTCGGCGGACTATGGCATACGACCTCGGCGCAGCGGACCCGTGTGACAGCGAGCAGAGAGGCCATCGGTCTCGTTGGGCTTCTCGTCGCAGCCGTCACGCCGCCCGTTCTCACCCAGATCGTCGGCCCATATCAAGCCTTTCACTGGCTGTCACTCGGGTATCTGCCGCTGCTCTGCGTCGCGCTCTGGCTCCTGGTGCGCTGGATGCATGCGACATCGCTCGACCTGCCCGCCGGACGCGGCAAACAGGAAAGCTGGTTTTCCCTGATGAAAAATCGCTGGCGGGCGATCTTCTTCGGTCTTGTTTTCCTGAACACGTTCGCGAGCGCCATTCCGGCAGTGCTTGTTCTTTTCTTCATTCGCGACCGTCTCGGTGCGGAAACCTATACCGGGCTCTTCCTTCTGACCTACTTCCTGTCCGGGGCGCTATCGATGCCTATCTGGACCGCGGCGGCGCGCAAGTTCGGCAAGTTGCGCGCGTGGCAGTTTTCCCTCGCGGCGGCGATATTCACATTCTGCTGGGCCGCGCTCCTCCAGCAGGGAGACCTTGCGGCTTACGCCATGGTATGCGCCCTCTCGGGACTTGCGCTTGGCGCGGATCTCGCTTTGCCCCCTGCCATCCTCGCCGATCACATCGAGGCGGATGGAAAACAGCAGCAAGCCTCGCGCCTTTTTTCGGTCATGGCGTTTCTCTCCAAATCCGCGCTCGCGGTTGCAACGGGGCTCGCGCTGCCGATGCTCGGATTGTTCGGGTATCATCCGAACATTGCGATGACACCCCAGTTGAATTTCGTGCTAAGCGTGACCTACGCTGGCTTGCCGTGTGTCTTCAAACTGGCGGCGCTCGGTGGCTTGCTGTTTTTTGAAAACGATCTGAAGGCCCGGCGATCAGCCTGACCCGCAGCGCCAAAGAACAAAGTCCAGCACGTTCCGGACGATTTTGGGAACCCATGTTGTCAGTTCGACCGCCTCAGTTCACAAATGCCGCGGACAAGGATCCGTTGGCGGCTGCACTGGAACAGGAAATTTTCAGTGAAAAGGCATCGACACTCAACCGTCTGATCAAGAAGCTTGAGAAAGCGCTGGTTCTGTTGAGCGAAGCCGACAACGCCCCGGACGCAACCGAAGATCTGAGACGCGAGCGGCTAGCCCAGGCAGGCGAAGCCCTCTGGCACGTCACGATCCAGCGGGAACTGTGCGGCCTGCGGCGTCACCGGGAGTTCAACGATCATTTGAATGTACCGAAATCGGTCCGGCTTTCCATGGGCCCAGCAAGTATTATGAAAAAACGTATTTGACGGTAAGAAATACCCGTTGCACCGCGAAAGCTTGCGCGTGACGGCGATCACTTCTTTGTTGATTGGAATGCCGTTACGACAGGAAGATGTTGCATCTGCGCCATAGCAATGTTTTTTACGGGTGGTTATCGATATGTGTGTTATTTACCGGCGCATAGTTTGAACTATGTAAATTCATGCAGATTGACTGGTGCGGGGGATATTGGCCCGGCACACGATTTAACAAGAATGCCAAGCGCAGAGCGATTAATATGTGCAGAAAGACTGGCCCCTTGAGCGTTTTTCCGAATTTATTGACCGGCTTTCTCGCTCTGGGCCTGTTGCTCAGTCCGGTGCCGCCGACCTTGAGTTTGATACAGTCCGCCCAGGCCCAGTCCGTGCGCACGGTTCCCGAGGGTAACCGCTACAAGAACCAGCCGAAGATCCCTTATGCATCCGCGCGCCGCACTTCCTCTGCAAAATCCAGCTACGATGCCAAGTTCGACAAGGTACTGGCCGTTCTGAAACGCGACCGGCGTCTGATGGGATCGATCAAGCGCGTCGCACGCAAGTACAACATCGATCCGATACATATCATCGGCGCAATCGTCGGTGAGCACACGTACAATTACGACACGCTCGACAGCGCCCAATCCTACTATGTCAAGGCGCTCGCTTATGCCGGCATCAATTTCGACTTCGAGCTCAACGGCGAACACGTCGATACCTTCGTCGAGCGGCCCCAGTTCGAGCGTTGCAGCAAGGAACACATCCAGAAAAGCAGTGACCGTCGCTGGTCCTGTTACGAAAATGTCTGGAACAGCAAGTTCAGGGGCAAACGCGTTGACGGCGTGCGCTATCCGAAGAAGAACTTCAACGAGGCTTTTTTCCAGCCGCTCTATGCCGGCCAGAGCTTCGGGCTCGGCCAGCTCAGCCCGCTGACCGTTCTCAAGATGACCGACCGCGTGTCTCGCCAGAGCAATTTCCGCAAGCTCAAGGCATCCAATTCCGATGCCGTCTACAAGGCGACGATGGATCCGAACATCTCGCTGCACTACATGGCCGCGATCATCCAGGATTCGATCGCAGCCTACAAATCTGTCGGCAAGGTGGACATTTCCAAGAACCCGGGCCTGACAGCAACCCTCTACAATCTGGGTGACCCCTGGAGCCGCGCCGCCAAGTTCCGCCGCACCGGACGGTCCTGGCCGCGCGAGAACTACTACGGCTGGCTGGTCAACGACCGGATCGACGATCTGCGCGCACTTCTCTGAGCCCGTCAGTCTTCATCCGTCTCTGTCGAAAACAACCCGGTTAACGGACCGCTTCAGGTCAGAAACGGGTTCGTCTGCCGTTCATGGCCGAGTGTCGAGGCCTGACCGTGACCGGGCAGGAAGGAAACATCGTCGCCGAGCGGGAGCAGTTTCTCGTGGATTGACTTGATCAGGGTTGCGTGATCGGCAAGCGGCAGGTCCGTTCTGCCAATGGAGCCCGCGAACAGAACATCGCCCGAGATCGCGAAGCGCAATTCCTTGTCGAAGAAAACAAGATGACCCGGAGAATGTCCGGGACAGTGCAGCACTTCGAACATGCGGCCGGCGATCTCGACCTCCTCGCCATCTTCCATCCAGCGGTCCGGTGAGACGGGTTTGGCTTCAGGGACGCCAAAATGCGCGGCCTGATCCGCAACGCCTTCTATGAGCGGCTTGTCCGCCGCGTGCGGGCCTTCAACCGGAACACCCAGAGCCGCTGCCAGGTCGGCGGCGCCGCCGATATGATCGATATGGCCGTGTGTGAGGACGATCTTCTCCACATTCACGTCATGCTTGCGGATCGCTTCCTGGATATGTTCGACGTCACCGCCCGGATCGACAACTGTTCCGCGCATGCTCTGCGGATCCCAGATGATGGTACAGTTCTGCTGGAAGGGCGTTACCGGGACGACCATCACCTGGATCGGCGGCATGTCGTCCATGTCACTGTTATTGTTTTCTTCCGACACACCTGTCTCCTTTTGAAACAACCTTGCACGACACGGCAACAAATGCGGGACAATCGGAGCCCGTGCCGACTTAATCCACCTTATCGGCTTCACCTTGCGGCCTGCATTTCGTACAAGATGTAAAAGCCTCTGAGAAGATGGCAATCAAAATCGGGTAACCGGATAGAATGACGCGAAGATTGCAAACTTTCCTGACGATTGCGGCACTTGCCATTCTAAGTGCCGGTGCAAGCTCGGCGCAGCCCGGCCGGACCGCGCCCAGCTTCGAGGAATGGACGGTGGATTGCGGCAACACCGGAGCATGCTTTGCGTCAGCATTCACACGCAGCCAGTCCGTCTGGGTGGATGTCAGGATCGTACGGGACTGGCAGGCAGAGGCGCAGCCGCTGGTTCGGCTGACGACCAACACGGAGCTGCCGCAGGAAGGAACGCTTCTCTTCGACGTCGACGGAACGACAATCGAGGAATTGCCGATTGAGCAACTGCGCGAAATGCAGTCGGCGATCACGCCCCCGACCGGGTTTCGCCCGTTGGGCGGAGACGGCTTCTGGTATCCGGCCGGCCCTGCATCAATTACACTCCTGGACGCGATGCAGAAAGGAAAGGTCCTGACGGTGCGCATGCCGGCAGGCGACAACGCGGATCCGATATCCGTGCCGATACCGCTTCAGGGCCTGAAATCAAGCCTGCTTTGGCTCGACAACAGACAGGATCGCACCGGCACGGAAGCCGCTATTGTCTCGCCCGGCACCAATCCTGCCAAGGACGCACCGCACGCCCTGCCGATTTTGAGCGCCGATCAGCTGCCGCCCGAAGTGGCTGCGATCTGGTCGGCCAACCGGCTTTGCTCTGCCATCGATCCCGCGATTTTCGCCAGCCTGAATGCCGTTCGGGTACCGCTTGCAGAAAATGCGTCCCTTTACATTGTCCCGTGCGGCGCGCCCACGCCCTACAACAGCCCCTATGTCGCCGTCCTTTCCGGCAAGGATGGCGCGGCCCGTCAGATACATGTCGCCCGCATGTCGGAAAAAGGTCCGATCGCCTCCGACCTGATCTACAACGCACGGTGGATACCGGCCGATCAGCAGCTTGTCAGCTATTTCAAAGGGTCCGGCGTTGGAGAATGCGGTCTCTGGAACCGATGGTTCTGGAACGGCACCGGACTTGTTTTGATGGAAGAGGCGACGAGAAAGACATGTGACGGTACGGAACCTGACTTGTCCAACTGGTCAAGCACCTGGCCTCTAAAAAACGCCTCCGATTAGGCCGCCGACCAAGGAATTTCTTGCGATTTCATGCCTCACGCCCTTATGATGGTGCCGCAGCGGCTGGTGAGGGATGTGGCAAACTTGTTTCAGCCCGATCCCAGAATGTTGGAAAGACGCACTAGGTGCGTCCAGTGAAGTGACTCGACTGTGAAGGCGGGTGAAATAGGCTGGCATGTGCCGGAGGGGCACGGAAATTAAGGTGATTCAGTAATGCACGATGGCGATTCGGACCGGCGTTCGCGTGGTCGACGCGGCGGCAAGCGCGAGTTTGGCGGTCCGCAGGACTTCGGCAGCGATTTTGGCGGCGGCAACTACGGCGGCGGTTTTGGCGGTGGCCGGGATGGCGGCTACCGTGGCGGACGCGACAATGATCTTGGTGGCGGCTACGGCCGCGACGACAACAGGGACGGCGGCTATGGTGGCGGCCGGGACGGCGGCGGTGGCGGCCGCGGCGGTTATGGCGGACGTGACGGCGGTGGTTACGGCGGCGGCGGACGTGACGGCGGCGGCTACGGCGGCGGCGGACGCGACGGCGGGTACGGTGGCGGCGGCGGACGCGACGGCGGCTACGGTGGCGGCGGCGGACGTGACGGCGGCTATGGTGGCGGTGGCGGACGTGGTGGCTACGGCGGCGGCGGCGGACGTGATGGCGGCTACGGTGGCGGCGGCGGACGTGATGGCGGCTACGGTGGCGGTGGCGGCCGTGGCGGTTATGGCGGCGGAGATGGTGACGGGTTCCGTCAGGGACGCCCTCCTCGGCGCGACGGACCGCCCGTGGAACGCGGCCCACGCCAGCGCGGAACCGTGAAATTTTTCAAGACGGACAAGGGTTTCGGCTTCATCACCCCCGATGAAGGCGAAGCGGATGTATTCGTGCATATCTCGGCTGTAGAACGCTCGGGGCTTGCTTCACTGGACAGCGGTCAGCGCATCTCGTTCGAGACCGAACCGGATCGCCGCGGCAAAGGTCCGAAAGCGGTCAATCTGCAGGTGATCGAAGAAGGCGCAGAAGCAGGAGATGCCGAAGACGCTGCGCCCGAGGCAGGACCGCACGAAGAAGAATAGGCCCGCAGGTGGCAACGGTATAACCGACATGATCGAGCGCAGCTTGGCTGCGCTCGTTCTTTTTTCCGCACTAACACCTCTCCTTTCAGCGCCGAACCGCGATTCCAGCGGATCACCACCACCTTGGCTGCGTTTGCGATGACCCAATCTACCTCTCCCGCAAAGATCCGTTCATTCGAGCCTGGCGATCTCAGCACCTTGCTTTCGCTCAACAACGCGGCCGTTCCGGCAGTTAATGAACTTGGTGCCGAAGAGATGCTCGATCTGGTGGACCAGTCACTTCTGTGTCTCGTCGCACTCATGGACGACACGCCTGTCGGCATGCTTTTGTGTTTCGGTGAAGGGGCCGGTTACACCAGTCCGAACTACCGGTGGCTAAGCGACAGGTTTGAACAATTCGCCTATACCGACCGGATATTCGTTGACGATACCCAGCGCGGAAAGAAGATCGGCGAAGCGCTTTATGCTGCACTCTTTGAGCATCAGGCCGGAACCGGCCGCTGTTTCGCCTGCGAGGTCAACGAACGTCCACCGAACCCCGGCTCATTGCGGTTTCACAGCAGATTGGGGTTCCAGGAAATTGGCCGGGCGGATAACGGTGCGACATCCGTCATTTACATGCAGCGCGATCCGGAACCTGCGCGGTGACCGGTTTCACGCCCCGAAAGAAAACATGAACTACAGACACGCCTACCACGCGGGCAACATTGGCGACGTGCTCAAGCACGCCGTGCTGGCGCGCCTTATCGTGTATTTCCAGCGGAAGGAAAAGCCGTTCCGGATATTGGACACGCATGCCGGCATCGGCCAATACGATCTGACGTCGGAGGAAACCCGGAAAACAGGTGAATGGCAGCAGGGCATCGCCAAGGTGCTGGACGCTGACATACCGAATGCGGTCGCTGCGTTGCTTCAGCCCTGGCTGGAGGTTGTCCGGGATCTGAACCCCGATGGTGCGCTGGAAACCTACCCCGGGTCGCCCGTGTTGGCGCGTCGTCTGATGCGCAGGTCCGACAGGCTGACACTCACGGAACTTCACCCGGTAGACTTCAAATCCCTGTCGGATCTCTTTGCCGGGGATTTCCAGGTCAAGACCATTCATCTAGACGGATGGCTGGCCATGGGCAGTTTCCTTCCCCCCAAGGAAAAGCGAGGCTTTGTGCTGATCGACCCGGCTTTCGAAGTCGCCGACGAGTTCGACAGGATGACCGTTTCGGTTCTGAAGGCCTGGAAGAGGTGGGCCGGTGGAACCTATGCGATCTGGTACCCCTTGAAGGACACAAGATCGATCGGGCGCATGCACGACGCATTCGCCGCGGCGGGTATCAGGGACCTTCTGTCACTTGAACTGAAGGCCGGCAAGAGCGGGCCCGATACGAGAATGCTGGGATCCGGAATGACGCTCATCAATCCACCCTTTACGCTTGCCGACGAGATGCGGACACTCCTGCCCTGGTTCAACTCCATTTTGCACCAGGGTCCGGGCTCTGGCTGGGATGTGACCCAACTGATTGGCGAATAACTGCATATTCTGGCTGTTTTGGGACACCAAGTCCTTGACCTTCGGGCTTCCCTCCCCCATCGTCTGTCACATTATTTGCCTCTCGGAGACCATGCCGTGCACATCGCCCGTTTCGCCCGATTGATCCTCTCAACCCTTGCCGTTTGGGCTTTTCTTGTCATTCCGTCCGGAGCAGAAGAAAACCGAGCCTACCTTTCCTTGAGCGGCAAAAACCGTTTGCCGGAGTGCACGGCGAACACGGTTCAGAGAGCGGTCCGCAGATCTGTGGCGCGCGCCTATGCGGACTATTACGCGGGTAGGAAAATCGTCGGTATCGAGGAAATTACCGAAATCGCCTTCAAGGTGAACGAGGTCAGTCCGCTTGCACGGCGTCACTGCACCGGCACTGCGAACATGTCCGACGGCTCCCATCAGCATCTGCATTATCTGATTGAGGAACATGCCGGCTTCGTGGGTGTCAGTTGGAACGTTGAAACCTGCCTGTCTGAACTCGACAAGTGGCGCGTCTACGGCTCTCATTGCCGAACCACAAAGCCGCAGTGAACCAGGTCTTGCCATGGCCCCTCTGAGCCGTGCGTGCAGCCTGACAGCTTTTCTGGTTTGCGTTCTGATATCGGCGGCAAGTCTTGCAGACGAGCCCGGCGACTTCGATTTCTATGTGCTTTCCCTGTCGTGGTCGCCGAGCTACTGCAAACAGGAAGGCGCAGACGCAAACCCTCACCAATGCAACGTGCGTGACCCCTTTCGCTTCGTGGTACACGGTCTGTGGCCCCAATACGAACGCGGCTATCCGGAGTCATGCCGGGGCCCCAGGAGGATCGATCGGCAGATAGCGGTCGGCATGGAAGACATCATGCCCAGCCACGGGCTTGTCTTTCATCAGTGGCGCAAACACGGAACCTGCTCGGGATTGGATCCGGAGGAGTATTTCGACCTGACCCGTCGCGCCTTTGAGCAGATCTCCATCCCCGGTGCGTTCACGAAACTGCAGAAACGGGGCAAGGCATCACCGCAGACCGTGGAGAAAGCGTTTCGTCTGGCAAACCCGGGGCTTGACGAAAGCGCCATGGCGGTCACCTGTTCCCGCGGGGAGTTCGACGAAATACGGATTTGCCTGACCAAGGACCTGGAATTCAGATCCTGCCCCAATGTCGACCGCCGCGGCTGCCGGACCGATAGCCTGTCTGTTCCGCCGCCGGGCCGTTAGGAAGTACCTTCAAAGGGCGTCAGACCCATCCGGCGTCGGCCTGTCTCAGCTTCAGGAGAAACCTCATGATGAAACTTCGCTCATCGCCGCCGTCCCCGTTCGGGCGCAAGGTGAAGGTGGCCGCGGCGATGCTTGGCCTCAAGGACCGGATCGAGGTCGTGGACGCAAACACCGCTGATCCGGCTGACAATCTTCGCGGACAGAACCCGCTCGGGAAGATCCCGGCCCTTGTTCTCGAAAGCGGCGATGTTCTCTACGACAGCGCCGTCATCCTTGAGTATCTGGATTTTCTCGCGGGCGGCAACCGGCTGTTTCCCGTTGGAGAAGCCCGGTTTGCCGTCCTGCGCGATCAGGCCCTCGCCGACGGTATCATGGATGCAGCATTGCTGCGTGTTTACGAAAAGCGCTTCAAGCAGCCCAACTATCGTGACCCCGCCTGGGATGCCTACCAGGGTTCAAAGGTGGAACGCGGTCTTGCACATTTCGAAAAGAACACCCCGCCGGCACCGGCAACCGCCGAAGATGTCGACGCCGCCACTCTGACGCTTGCCTGCGCGCTCGGCTATCTTGACATGCGGTTCGGCGACGGTTGGCGGGAGGGCCATCCCGAACTGGTCGCCTGGCTGAACGCATTTGAAGCCGCCGTGCCGGCCTTTGCCGACACCCGCCAGCCGGCCGCGCCTGTTCCGGACAACGCGGCGGTCGAACTCAAGTAGCACCTGCCCAAGACACCTGTCAGGACGTCTTGGACGGATTGCCCTGCAGCGGGCGACGCCCTCTGGCTTTGAGCAGCCGGCGCCCGCTTGCGACGGACTGGCCGAAGTCTCTTTGCACCGCAAGCAGCGCCGGGACGAGCAGGATCACCAGGAACAGACCGACCCCCAACCCGTAGGAAAGCGTGATCACGGTCGGCTTCAGGAATTGTGCCTGGCGGCTGGTTTCGAAAAGCAATGGCGCCAGGCCGAAAACCGTCGTCGCGGTCGTCAGGACGACGGCGCGCAGCCGGTCGCAGACCCCGTTGATGAGCGCCTGCCGGAACGGATGATTGCGCGCGTATTCATCGATTGTGGTCACAAGCACGATGCTGTCGTTGATAATGATCCCGGACATCCCGATAAAACCGACGACCGAAAACATCGATAACGGCACACCGTGGATGTAATGCCCCCAGAGCATGCCGATCGATCCGAACGGAATGATGATCATGATCATCAGCGGCCGTGTCCAGGATTCAAAAATCCAGCACAGAACGAGGTAGATCCCGGCAAGACAAAGTGCGAAACCCACCATCGCATCCGACAGGAACGATCTTTCCTGCTCTGCAAGGCCCGCCATTTCACTTTCGACATCGAATTCGGCTGCCAGCTGCGGCAACAGTTCGTTTTCCAGGAGGGCGGTCACTCTGGCCGCCGCTTCCGGGTCGTCTTCTGAAACATCACCGCTGACCGTGAGTGTCCGCAGGCCATCGCTGCGCCTGATGGACGCAAATCCGTAGCTGCTGTCGGCCTGCACGATCTCACTCAAGGAAACATAGGTGCCTGCCTCGGTCCGAACGCGCGTGGAGTAGAGGAACGAGGCATCGGTCTCCTCGTCCGGCATCAGAACCTTCACCTTGGCGGTGCGGCGGCCGACCGGAAACTCGGCAACCTCGATCCCCTCGAGGCGGTTGCGCAGGATGCGCGCGACATCGTCCGTGCTGAATCCGAGAGCTTCACCCTTGGGCGTCAGGCTCAGGCTGAGTTCCGGCTTGTCATAGGCCAGCGTGTCTTCCAGTGCACTCACTCCCTGCAGCGGGGCGAGTGCCTGCTTCAGGCTTTCAGCCGCCGCCTTCAGGTTCTCTGTCGAGGTGCCGTAAAGCCGGACATCAATCGCATCGCCACCCGGACCCGAGCGTTCGCCGCGCAAGGCAAGGGTTTCAAGCAAGGGCGGCCGTTTGATTTCCTTGCGCCATTCGCCAATGAACTTGAATGCGGAATAGGGGCGCAGATCCGGATCGATCAGTTCTATCGAGATCCCTCCGAGTTGATCGACATCCTTGCTGTCTGCGCCGCTCAGGCCCCGTCCGGCGGTCCCGCCGACCGTCGACAGGGCAAACAGGACGGGCGCATCGCCGTATTCCTCGCCGTAGCGCTGATTGACGACATCAAGCGCCCGTTCCATTTCAGCGATCATCGCCTTGGTGTCGTCCCGGTCCGCGCCCGGCATCATGGCGATGCTTGCCGACACCACCGACCGTTCGGGCGCGTTGAAAAATCGCCAGCGAACACTGCCATCGACAAAAAGCGATACGGAGAGCAGCAGCACCATGACGGCGAATCCGAGTGCCGGGTAGCGGACCTTCAGGATCCAGTCGATAAACCGCCGGAAGACGCGTTCCCTGAACCAGACGAAACCGCGATTGAAAACCCTGTTCGGCATGTCGTACCAGCGCTGTTTCTTGCTGGCTGACAGGGCATGGTTCATGTGTGCCGGCAGGATCAGGAAACACTCCACGAGGCTTGCGATCAGCACAACGGCCACTGTGAACGGTATGTCTGCAATGAGCGTTCCGAAACGACCGCCGATCGCGATCAGGCCGACAAACGCGATCAGTGTCGTGATCGACGCCGTAAAGACTGGCGCCGTCATCCGCCTTGCCGCAAGGCTTGCGGCCTCCGCAGGTGGGTAGCCCTTGCGATGAAGCGAGTCTGCATGCTCGCCGACCACAATGGCATCATCGACGACAATGCCGAGGCAGATGATCAGCGCGAAAACCGAAACCATGTTGAGGGTCAGACCAAAGGCATACATCAGGCCAATGGTCGCAAACATCGCGACGGGAATGCCCGCTGCGACCCAGAAGGCGGTGCGCGCGGACAGGAACAGAAACAGGAAGGCCAGAACCAGCCCGAGCCCGAACAGGCCGTTTTCGATCAGGATGTTCATCCGGTCGATGATGTTCTGCGAACGCGTGCGCGTCAGCTGAACCACCACACCTTCCGGCAGCGTCTTCTGGAACTCGGCGGTAATGCGCTCCACGGCGCGCTGGATTGAAATCGTGTCGCCCTGGGCACTTCGGTCCACACGCAGCACAACGGCGGGCATGCCCTTGTGGTAATAGGCCCTGCCGCTCTCGACGCCTTCGGTCATGATGTCGGCAACAGAGCGCAGTTGCAGCTTTTCACCCTGACTTGGCGCCTTCAGAACGATTTCACCCAATTCCTGTTCGCTGCGGCGCGTCTGCCCGGTTCGCAGGCGCGCGCCGCTGCCACTGACATCTCCTGCGGGCGTTGTTTCCATCTCGGCGGCAACGACATCGGCAACTTCGCTCAGGGTCAGGTCATGCCGCACCAGCATCCCCTCGCCCACGTTGATCCGGATAATCGGATTTGCCAGCCCCTGAATGGAGACGCGGGTAACACCGTCCCGGAACAGCACCGTTTGCAGATCTTCGGCAAACCGCGCCAGTTGATCGATATCCACCGGTCCGTAGATCACGACGTCGGTGACTCGGTCCCTGTAGACACCCCGGCTGACCACCGGTTCTTCAATCCCTTCAGGCAGGCTTGAACGCGCCTGGTCAACGGCTGCCTTGACCTCGTCCGTCGCCTGGCCCATGTCCCAGCCGTCTTCGAATTCGAGATTGATCGAAGCCCGTCCCTCGCGCGAAACCGAAGTTGCCTCGTCTACACCATTGATCGCCAGAAGCTGCGCTCCAAGTATCTCGACCACGGACCGGTCGAGATCGTCGGGGCCGGCACCCGGCCAGGAAACGTCGACATCGACTTCCTCGCGCACGAAATCGGGAAAGAACTGCGTCCTGATCTGCGATCCGGCTGCAACGCCAGCCAGAAGCATCAAGGCCAGAAGCAGGTTCGCCGCCGTCCGATGGCGCACCATGTAGTCCAGAAATGATGCAAACCGGGGTCCGCCGGGAGAACGCATTCAATTACTCCAGTCTCGGCACAAAAGGGGAGCCCGCTGGGCCTGCCCTAGGTGATGGATCCTTTAATGAGGCTGTAACGGTTTGAGGCGGCATGCTTCTCGTCAAGAAGCGGAAGTGCAGGAAGCCCGCTCCGTACACCCGTCCTGACGGGATTTCGCCATTTCGCATGCCATTTCAGTCTCCTTTATGAGCCATCACCTATCCCTTGCGCCCTTGCCTCTGCTCCAGCCGGTCGACAAGATCCTTCGGCACCATGGGCTCGTTTAACAAGGCGAGCAGCCGCGCCTTGCGGTTTTCGGGCATGTTGGAATTTGTCAGCTGCGCGATCAGCGCCGCGCGTCTTTCCGGTTCCAGGGCGACGAGGTCGCCAGCAGGTTGCCCGGCCCCATCCGTCGCGCTCGCTGTCACGGGTGTGTCGGCTTGAGGCTCTTCTCCCGGCCCGCGGCGTGGCGACACCTTCAAGCCCTTGCCGAGCTGCGGAAGACGTTCACGCACGTAATCGGTGCCGAACGGAACGTCTGCAAGCAGCACTTCATTTCCCATGCGGCGCAGGACGCGGGCCCTTATCTCGTCGATGCGCTCGTCCTCCGTGACAACGAGAAGACGTCCGTCCTCCGTCACAGCGGCGGCCGGTACGGCAACGACATTGGCAAGCTCCGGCTCCTCGACTGCCACCTTGACGAAGTCTCCGGGACGCAAGACGGTTCCGGCCTCGATCTCCAGCGTGGCAAACAGTGTCCTGCCGGCCTCGCCTTCGGACACGATCGCAGCCGCCCTGTCGATGCGTCCGGGCACTTCAACAGATCTGCCGCCGAGTTGAAGCGTGACAATGATCGGAGCCTTGACCAGCCTTCCGCTTTGGTCGAGAAGGCGCGAGAATTCCGCTGTTGAAAGCGAAAATTTCACTTCCAGCGCAGTGGGATCGATCAGCATCGCCAGGGTTTCGGACGGACTGACACGGCGGCCAAGCGTGGCATCGACCTCCGCAAGATACCCGTAGAACGGGGCAGTCAGTGTTGTCTCTTCTAGGACCCGCTCCGCGTCCTCGAGGGCCAGCTGAGCCCGTTGAACCGTGAGATCCATGCGCTCCACGCGCCTGCGCGCAGCGATCACCGATTGCAGCCGGTTATTGAGGGACTGCTCCAGTGAAGCGACGGCCAGTTCCTCGGTTTCAACCTGTACGGCGGTCGAATAGCCCTTGTCCTTGAGTTGCGATTGACGTTCCAGCGCCTGTTTGCGAAGGTCAAGCTGACGGCGCGCCGCTTCCAGTTCCTGTTCCGCGACGACGATCGCTTCTTCCGCTTCGGACTTCTGGGCTTCCGCATCTGCAAGAGCAGCTTCCGCATCGAGGAACTGGAATTCCGCGTTCGCCGGATCGATCCTCAGGAGGAGTTCACCCTCGGCCACCGCGGCCCCATCGCGAAACTTGCTTGCAACATCCACAAGGCGCCCTTCGGAACTTGCTCTCAGTTGGAGGGTCCGCCAGCTTTCGATTTCGCCATAGGCAATCGTGACCGGGCTGATCGACTGCGGCGTAAGCTGCGCGACGTTGACGGTGTAGCTGCGCTCACGCGCTGGCCGCTCGCGCGCGGTCTCCTCGACCGTCATGGCGCCATACAACCTGTAGGCTCCGAAACCTGCGAAGCCGACCATAATCGCCATCAATGCCAGACCGACCAGTCCGCGCATCAAAAACCGCATGCACCTCTCCACTCAAACCGCCACGCTTCCCTGCCCGGAGCGTCGACCTGACATCCAATATGGCGCCGAGCCCGTGTTTTACCATGGACTTGGGGCAAATTTCGTAAAAGCTTGTATCCACTTGTAACAAAAAAACCGGCTCCTTCCGGAACCGGTCTTTTTTTGAAATCAGGTGCTGCGGAGATCAGAATTTGTATCCGACACCAAACCGCACGAGCTGATTGCTGAAGTCAGACGTGACACCAGTCCCGTTGAGGTTGAAATCCTGGTCGCCAAAATCCTGGTAGGCATACTCGAGACGCGCAGTGACGTTGTTGGTGACGGCCGCTTCACCGCCGACACCAAGGGTCCAGCCGACAGCGGTCTTGCTGTCCTTGTCTCCATTGCCGGACACTTCAAGATCCGCCAGGGCAAGACCACCTGCCCCGTAGACCAGATACCGGTCGAAGGCGTAACCGATACGGGCACGGATATTCGAGTTCCAGTCAGACTTGGACTTGAGCGACACACCACCTGCGGATTTCGTGTCTTCCAGATCGGACAGGGTGAAGTCCGCTTCCGCACCGACGACGACGTTGGGCGTTACCTGATAGTTATAGCCGGTGTAAAGACCACCCGCGACACCGTTTGCGTCGGTATCAAGATTGATGCCGCCAAACCGGTTGTCGAAACTGCCGAATGACCAGCCGAGATTGCCGCCAACATAAATGCCGGTCCAGTCGATGCTCTGCTGCTGAGCCGGAACCGCCTCATAGGCCGGAGCCGGTGCCTGGGGAAGGTCCGCAGCCAGAACCGGGGCGGTTCCCACTGTTGCGGCAGTCACTGCCAGGCCTGCAAGCGCAAGACGTTTCATGAATGATACTCCAGATCCAAACTATCCATACTGAGCTGGCCAAGTTCTTTGACCAGGCAAAAGGGACGGTTATGCCGCGCCCTCACTCCCCCGGTAACGACATATGGGGAGCGTTTGTGGCGGATCAGGATTTAGATTTGGGAGTTTTGATGACAAATCAGGGCAACATTCTGTCACGGTGAACGCAGCGTTAAGCGATTTGCAAATTGCGACGAAACCGGAACAAAGATGCTTGTCCCCGGGTTTCCCCGTACCAATCTATTGCGTATAAGGCGCCCAACTGATTTGCGCGCTCCTTCCGAAACTGTGCGCGCAGACCGCAAAAACCCGAACCGGAATTCGTAGATGCTGTTTGACTATATTAGCCTCGCAGGCGGATTGGTTGTGCTGATTATTGCCGGCGATGTCTTGGTCAGGGGCTCTGTGGGTATCGCTCAGCGGCTCGGAATCCCAAATCTGGTCATCGGGTTGACCATCGTGGCCTTCGGAACGTCCGCACCGGAACTCGTCATTTCCCTCAAAGCGGCCATGGAAGACGCCGGCGGCATCGCGATCGGCAACGTGGTCGGCTCCAACATTGCCAATGTTCTGCTCGTTCTCGGGATGCCCGCGCTCATTGCCGCGACACCTTGCGGGGAAGACGGCGCAACACGGAATGCCATGTTCATGGTTGCCGTCACCGTCGTGTTCATCGGTCTCTGCTTCTTCACACCGATAGGGCTGCTTGCCGGGATCGTGCTTCTGGTTCTGCTCGCGATGTTCCTGACCGCGTCCACGATCACCGCCCGCCGCCACCGGAAGAAACAGAAATCGATCTCCGCTGCGTCGGCAGGAGCCGCCGTCGCAGATGCGGAGGTCCTCGAAGACGATACGCTGGACGACGTCGAGGACGTGCCGGACTCAGTCTGGATTGCACTGGTCTACATCGTTCTCGGTCTTGTTGGGCTGCCTCTGGGCGCGCATTTCACCATTACCGGCGCCACCGATATCGCGTCCCAATGGGGTGTCAGCGAAGCTGTGATCGGCCTCACGGTCATCGCGCTCGGAACATCGCTTCCGGAACTCGCAACAACCGTCATGGCCGCGATCCGGCAACACGGCGCCGTCGCGATCGGCAACGTCATCGGCTCGAACATCTTCAATCTGCTTGCGATCATCGGCATTACGGCTGTCGTCGTTCCGATCGACGTCCCGCCCGAAGTTCTCAAGCTCGATGTCTGGGTCATGCTCGCCTGTGCGGTGCTGCTGGCGGTTCTCGCCGCCTTTCGCATTTGTCTGGGCAAGATTTCCGGCCTTGCCATGACGGCAGCCTACGGGCTCTACATCACCACGGTGTACATGTTCGGCCATGCCAGCTGACAAATCAGGCAGCAACCGCTAGGGACCCGATGGGAATACCTCTTTCCCAATGAGCCGATGGCGCTTAAATGTCTGGTATGCAGGACAGATCCGATTCTTCAGAAACTGACGGCGACGGTGCCACGGATGAACCCGCCCCGGCGAAAAAGGGCGTGGAGGTCATCGCGGGCGAAGTGAAGCGTTTGCCGAACGGTCCCGGCGTCTATCGGATGCTGGACGAAAACGGCGAAGTTCTCTACGTCGGAAAGGCCAGAAGCCTGAAGAAACGGGTGACCAGCTACACCCGCCTGCAGGGACAGTCCAACCGGATCATGCGCATGATCCTGTCGACGGCGGCAATGGAGTTCGTCGTCACGAAGACCGAACCCGAAGCGCTGCTGCTGGAAGCCAACCTGATCAAGCGGCTCCGGCCGAGGTTCAATGTCCTCCTCAGGGACGACAAGTCGTTTCCCTATATTCTGGTGACCGGTGACCACGAGGCCGCCGCGATCGTCAAGCACCGGGGCGCGCGCAAGCGCAAGGGCGACTATTTCGGTCCGTTTGCATCCGCCGGGGCGGTGGACAGGACGATCAACGCGCTTCAGAAGGCCTTCCTCATCCGCACCTGCTCAGACAGCTATTACGAAAACCGGTCCCGTCCCTGCCTGCAGTATCAGATCAAGCGCTGTGCCGGACCCTGCACCGGGGAGATCGATCCCGAGGACTATGCGGGCCTCGTCTCCGAAGCAAAGGCCTTCCTCTCCGGACGCAGCCAGCTGATCAAGAAACAGCTTGCCGAGCAGATGGAAGCCGCCTCCGCCGGTCTGGAGTTCGAGCGCGCGGCGATTTACCGGGACCGGCTGTCCGCCTTGTCCCATGTCCAGGCACACCAGGGCATCAACCCGCAGTCTGTTCAGGAAGCCGACGTTTTTGCCATTCACCACGAAGGCGGACAGTCCTGCGTGCAGGTCTTCTTCTTCAGGACCGGTCAGAACTGGGGCAACCGGGCCTATTTCCCGAAGGCTGACAAGACCCTCGGCGAAGCGGAAGTGCTTGAGAGTTTTCTCGCCCAATTCTATGACGACAAACCCGCGCCGAAACAGATCCTCCTGTCACACGAGCTTGCCGAGCAGGAGCTTTTGGCCGAAGCGCTGAGCGAGCGGACAGCCCGAAAGGTGGATGTCGCCGTCCCGAAACGCGGTGAAAAGAAAGAACTCGTCGATCATGCGCTCACGAACGCGCGCGAGGCACTTGGACGGCGTCTTGCGGAAACGTCCAGCCAGGCCCGCCTGCTGAAAGGCGTCTCGGAAGCCTTCGGGCTGAGCCACCCTCCGCGCCGCATCGAGGTCTACGACAACTCCCACATCATGGGCACCAACGCGGTTGGCGGCATGATCGTCGCGGGCGCGGAAGGGTTCGCAAAGGGTCAGTACCGCAAGTTCAACATCAAGTCTGAGGACCTCGTCCCCGGGGACGACTACGGCATGATGCGCGAGGTGCTGACGCGCCGTTTCTCGCGCCTGTTGAAAGAAAGCGCCCGAACGGAGCCCCAACGCTCCGAAGAAGATCACGCAACTGACGGAACCGGGGCGGAGGCGAGCGCTCAGGAAAGCATGACCGACATGCCGGACTGGCCCGATCTGGTTTTGATCGACGGCGGACTGGGTCAGTTGAACGCCGCCCGGGAGACGCTTGAGGAACTCGGTATCACCGACGTTCCTCTTGTCGGCATCGCAAAGGGCCCGGACCGCGATGCCGGGCGTGAGAAGTTTTTCATTCCCGGCAAACAGTCCTTCATGCTGCCGGAACGCGATCCCGTCCTCTACTTCGTGCAGCGCCTGCGCGACGAAGCCCACCGGTTTGCCATCGGCAGCCACCGCGCCCGGAGGAAAAAGGACATTGCCAAGAACCCGCTCGATGAGATTGCCGGGATCGGGCCCACCCGCAAGAAGGCCCTTCTCCAGCATTTCGGCACGGCCAAGGCCGTTTCAAAGGCAGGTGTCGACGATCTTGCGGCCGTCCCTGGAATCTCGGAAGCGATCGCCAAACTCGTCTACGATCATTTTCATGAGTGAATACAGGTTTCCGGTCCTGACCAAGGGGCCGGGCTTCGATTTGCAGGCCGCGCGCGCCAAGGACCCGACCGCATAATGTCTTCCACCAAATCCAAACGACCGTGGCGCATTCTTCCTTCGCTGGCGTCTTTCATATGCTGGTGCGGATCATTTGGGGCACTGGTCTTCTGTACACTCGGCATCTCTGCCTTTGTTGCCCCGGATTTCTGGTTCGCGGACAACATGAGCTTCTTTTTGAGACAGTTTCTTGCCGCCGGGCTACTGGGATGCGCTGCAGGAGCACTCGGTCTCTTGTTGCCGCACCGCTTATCCCGTTTGTACAAGGCAACATTCGCACTGGCCCTGGCCGCGTTCTTGGGCTTGGCCGCTGCATCCGTAGCCCGGACACTGGAAAACACGGCAGAGACCCGGGCGGCGGCTCCAAACGGACACAGCCTGAAAATCATTTCCATCAACGTTGAACGTCTGTTTCTGGGTGACCGGAGGCTGACACGATTTCTGGAGCGGGAAAAGCCTGACATCGTCGTGCTTCAGGAGGTGATGTGGTGGCTCCAGGAGCGGCGCTGGGAGCGGCTTGAGCTGCCGGTCGGGAGCAAGGGGGAAAATGGTTTCCCGGAATTCCTTTCCGTCGGGTCGGGCGAAAGCCTGGTCATCTATTCCAGTTTTCCAATTCTTCAGACCAGGTCGGAAATCGTTCTGGGTGATCTGCATGAGGGTGCAAGCGTCACCCACGAGGCCGATCGCGAAATTCTCAAGGCAACCTTGGACACGGGAGACCGGCGGCTGAACCTGATTTTGGTCCACCCCGACAGTCCCCGCAATCACGTCAGATGGCAGAATAAGAGACGGTATTTTGAAGAGACCGACAAGACAATTCACGGTCTTCAGGAAGGGGATGCGGGTCCTCTGCTGGTGGTTGGCGACTGGAACAGTGCGCCCTGGTCCGCGCGCTTCCAGAAAACGCTCACCGAAAACAACCTCAAGACCGCATATCCCGGAGGATGGCCACGAACCACTCGGTTCTTTTTCGACCATCGTCTTCACTGGATCCTTGGAGCCCCCGTGGACCAGTTTGCCGTATCGCAAGACATCAATGTTCTGAGCGTATCGACCGGACCGCATATCGGCTCCGATCACCTGCCCCTCATTGTTGAAATCGAACTGCCTGCAAAAAACTGATCCAGCTCATTCCCTGTGACTTCAGGGCAAAAGTGTTTGAGCCGGCCACACGGATTGGGAACACTGCGAAGATCTTCAAACCGATTCTCAGACGATCTGAATGGCCAAGCTTTATTTCAACTACTCTTCCATGAATGCCGGCAAATCCACCGTGTTGCTGCAGGCTGCCTACAACTACCGGGAACGCGGCATGAATGCGCTGCTCATGATCGCCTCGTTTGATGACCGGGGCGGCAAGGGACGGATCGCATCCCGGATCGGTCTGGCCGCGGATGCTGACATCTTCACCGCGGATGAGAATGTCTTCAGGCACGTGGAACAAACGCGTGAAAAGACCCCGGTCGACGCCGTGCTCGTCGATGAGGCACAGTTCCTGACCGAAGAGCAGGTCTGGCAGCTTGCAAATGTTGCCGACCAGTTGCGCATACCGGTGATGTGTTTCGGACTTCGCACCGACTTTCAGGGAAAACTTTTTCCGGGCAGCGCCACATTGCTGGCCGTCGCGGACAATCTCAAGGAAATCAAGACGATCTGCTGGTGCGGACGCAAGGCAACCATGGTGGCCCGTCTGGACGGCAATGGCCGTATTGTCGAGGAAGGCGAACAGGTCGTGATCGGCGGCAACGAGACCTATGTCTCCCTCTGCCGCAAGCATTGGAGCCGCCGGGAACTGGCATAGGGCGTCCTGTATTCAACACGTTGCCAAATGCTCCGGACCGTTCCTGCAAGCCGCTGTCTGCATCCAGCGGACAGATGGTGTAGCCTGCCATGACAAGCCTTTGAAGAACCTTGCCTACAGGAAAATGGTCGTCAGTTCCGGCACGAAACTGACCAGAGCAAGCACTGTCAGGGCAACGAGGTAGAACGGCAGAAGCTGCAGAACGACCTTGCCCATTGGCACGCGTTCAATTGCCACAGATACGAAGAGAGTCGTGCCAACTGGCGGCGTATAAAGGCCGATCGCAAGATTCACCACCATCATCACGCCGAGCTGAACCGGTTCCAGACCAATCTGCGCCGCCACTCCGATAAAGGTAGGCGCCAGGAGCAGTATGGCCGCAGGAAGATCTAGAAACGTACCGATCACGATCATGAGCAGGTTCATACCGAGAATGACAGCCCATGGCGACTTCAGGGTTTCAAGCATCAAGTTTGCCAGATTCTCCGGAACGCTTTCAAATGACAATATCCATTGCAGCACGCTCGATCCCATGATCACCAGCATGATCACACCCGTCATCATGCCGGTCGTCAGGACGCAGCGCAGGATTGTGGCCGTGCTCAGGTCGCGGTAGATGAACACGCCGACGATCAGCGCATAGACAACGGCAAAGACGCTGATTTCCGTCGGCGTGACGACACCGCCCCGCGCCAGGACGACAACCATCACCGGCATCAGCAGGGCGGGAATAGCCTTGACCAGATCGGCCGGCATCTTGCGCCAGGAAAAGCGCCGCGACAGGAAGCTGGTATGCAACAAGGCGATGGCCGCACCCGTGACGAACGCAGCCCAGACCGGCACGATGCCGGTAACCGCGAGTGCAATCAACGCACCGGAGGCGCCGACAATCATGAGAGCGTCGCGCAGATCGAACAATGCCCGCAAAGATAGACGATTGCGGGCTTCCACGGGTGAACGCGGCAGGTTCCGGATCTGTGCGATACCGTAACAGACGACGAAGATCATCACCGTCAGCATGACACCCGGCACGATACCGGCAAGGAACAGTTTCGGTATGGACGTCTCCGTGACCAGACCGTAGAGGATCATCGGAATGGAAGGCGGAATCAGCACAGAGATGGTTGAGGACGACGCGTTTACGGCAGCGGAAAAGCCTTCCGGATAGCCTTGTTTTTTCTGGACCGGGATCAGGGTCGTGCCCATGGCCGTCGCATCGGCCACCGCCGAACCCGAGACACCGCCGAAGAAAAGCGATCCGACCACGCTGACCTGGGCAAGGCCGCCCTTCAGGTGGCCGACTAGAATTTTCGAGAATGTGATCAGATATTCCCCGAACCGGCCGGACATCATCAGATCTCCCGCCAAAATGAAGAACGGGATCGCGAGCATCGGGAAGCTGGATGTCGGCTGGTAGAGATTGAGGATCGCCTCAAACAGGAAGATCGGGTCTTCTGACACCATTGCCAGGCCACTTGCCAAGAGAAGTGAATGGGCTACCGGCATGGCAAGCAGCAACAGGGCCACAAAGACGATCGCCGCGATTGAAGACATCACTTCCTCCCTGGTCAGTCTCAGGAAAAATGGGCCCCGGTTTTCCGTTTGAGATTGCGATGGAACCGGGCTGGTTATCGGCCAGTGTTTGCGCGAACGCGTTCAACTTATGGACCGCGTTCCGATGTGCGTGAGACCCGGATCGCCGGTAACTTGCCGATAGATGCGTGTCAGGGCGGTCACTCCCAGCAGCGCATAGCCAGCGAAAATGGCCAGGTAGCTCCACAACTGCGGTATGCCCAGCGATGTAAAGCTGACATCGCCTGCCGCGAAATTCATTCCTCCCTCGAACATTCCCAGGCCCAGATAGACGTAAAGCACGGCACCGCAGGTCACGACAATCAGGATCTGGACCGGGATCGTGATCAAAAGTCTCCACCTGTCGGGCAGCATGTTCAGGAACAATTCCACGCTGATGTGACGACAGTGTTGGGCAGCCAGGACCGCACCGGCCATGATGAACCACGGGAACGTCAGCTGAACGACTTCAACGGACCAGACCAGGCTCTCGTTGGTCGCGTAGCGCAGCACGGCATTCGCAAAAGTTGGAAGCAGCATGGCCAGAAAGCAAAGCCACAAGGTCGCGGCACAAATCCACCGAACGCTCGTGTCCAGTAGGGCGACGAGGGGGCCGAGAGGCCCCTTCACCGGCGATGCTGTGAGCAGCTGTCGCATGACTGATCTCACTGTGCTGCGTTGGAGGCGGCTTCCTGAATGCGGGGCACGATATCTCCCAGCTCTTCTTCCCATTTCGCGTAGACGCCAGCAGTGGCATCCTTGAAGGCCTGCGTGTCAACCTCGCTAAACTGGGCGCCTTCGTCTTTGAGCTTTTGTTCAAGCTCGGCATCGGAGATCAGGAAGACGCCGCGATTGTACCAGGTCGCAGCGTCCATGGCCTGCTGGATCAAGTCCTGGTCTTCCTTGCTGAGCTTGTCCCACCAGCGTTTGGAAGCAAGGATCGGCGCCATTTCGTACTTGTGGTTGGACTTGGCGATATATGGTGTCAGCTCGTGAAGCTTCGACGAGTAGATGTTGGCCAGCGGATTTTCCTGTCCTTCGAACACACCGGACTGCAAAGCGGCCGGAAGTTCGGAGAACGCAAGCGGTGCCGGGTTCGCGCCAAGTGCCTGAAAGGCATCGATGGTCACCTGGCTCTGCGGCGTGCGGATTTTCATTCCCTCGATATCCGCAGGCGACGTGATCGGCTTGGAGACGTGGGTAATCTTGCGCAGGCCATTGTCCCACCAGGCAAGCAATACATAACCCTTGCCGTCCAGCTGTGCGGCGATGCTCTTCCCGATTTCACCGTCCAGCACCTGCCAGGCCTGCGGCAGGCTGGTGAAAAGATAAGGCAGACCGAACGCATTGAGATCGGCAACGATTTCGGCGACCGGACCGTCCGAGTTGACCGTCATTTCCATTGTCCCTAGGCGAACCGACTTCAACATCTGGCGGTCATCACCCAGGGTCGCCGAGTGCGCAACCTTGACCGTGTATTTGCCACCTGACCATTGCTCGACGAGCGATCCGAAAAGCTGTGCCGCGGTCACACGCGGATTGCCGGGTTTGCCATTGGTGCCGATCACCAGTTCCTCGGCCATGGCCGATGCTGCGAACGCTACTGTGGCGGCCAGCGCAAGGCAAAGCGGTAGTCGTTTCATGAGATTTCCTCCCTGTTCACATCATGAAGCATGAGTGAATTAGAACCGCTTGAACGCTCCCTTTCAAACGCGAAAACAAGACAGAAAGTGAAGCTGAACTTAACAACTTAGGGAAATCGTGCCAAATTCATTCCAGCCTGAATCAGGAGAAACTGCTATGGCAAGACTTCCGAACCTGAACGCCATTTTGTACTTCGAGACTGCGGCCCGGTTGTCACGGGTGAACCTGGCGGCGGAAGAATTGACGGTTTCCCCTTCTGCGGTCAGCCAGCAGATCAAAAGCTTGGAAGAGTCCGTCGGCATCGCATTGTTTCGACGCGTCAAGCGTCGTCTGGTTCTGACGGAGGAAGGGGAACGGTTTTATGCTGCGGCAACCGAGGCATTGGGGCTGTTGCGAAATGCCCAGTCACGTGTGTCGCGAAAACGTGAGTACTATTCGCTCGTGATCAGGGTTGCACCCAGTTTCGGGGTACGCTGGCTATCGCCGCGAATTGGCAGTTTCGTCGAAGCCCATCCGGATCTGGACCTGCGGATAGATGCGACGACCGAATTGACCGATTTTGACAAGGAAAATGTCGACCTGGAACTGCGCTACGGCCTGGAGCCACCGCCTGGACTGGCCGCCAAACCGCTGATAACCGACCGGGTTTTGCCGATTTGCCATCCACGCATGGCTCAGGAAGCCAACCAGATCGGTTTGAAGGACGCCCTGCGCGACATGCGATTGCTTCACACCGTGAAGGCCCAGATTACGTGGCGCGAATGGCTTTTGCGGAATGGTGTCGATGCCTTGGACGATGGGCACGGCCTGAAGTTTGACCGTTCCTCCATGTCCATCCGGGCAGCCCAGGACAAGCTTGGAGTTCTTCTGGAGACGGCGACCCTGACAATGAAGGAACTGCAGTCGGGCGATCTTGTACCGCTTGCCCCGGATCTCGGGACACTCTGTTTTCCGACTTACTGGCTATGCTGCCCGCCGCGCCATTTGAACAGGCGCGCGGTCAAGAATTTCGCCGATTGGATCGAGGACCAGGCCGCCGCTCACGAGAAGGAGAAACTTCGGCTGCTCGCATCGCTCGGCTGCGTGCAGCACAACGCTTATGCCACGGATTGAGGTTCCGGCTGATACCGGACACCGCCGGAAGTGGATCAGGTCAGTGTGTTGGTGGGAACACCGGCAAGGAAATTATCCACGTGGCCAACACACTGATCCCATAGGGTCTGCTGTGTCTCTTCGGACGCCCACGCGACATGGGGTGTCACGATCACATTGGGCCGGTCCAAGACCGACAACAACGGATTACACACCTTCGGCGGTTCACTAGTCAGAACGTCAAATCCGGCGCCGGCGATCTGACCGCGCTCGAGCGCTGTCACCAGCGCCGCTTCATCGACGAGACCGCCGCGCGATGTGTTCACCAGGATCGGGCGTTTCTTCATCAGTTCGAATTCTCGTGTCGAGATCATGTTGCGAGTGGACGGGAACAGCGGGGCATGAAGGGACAGGACGTCACTGGTCTCGATGACTTCATCGAAGGGCGTGTAGAGCGGGCCCAATCCTTGGACGCCCTTGTGAGCTGCAAAGACGACCTCCATGCTGAGCGCCCGCCCGATGCTTGCAACCGCCTGGCCGATGATACCTTCACCGATGATCCCGAGCCGTGATCCAGCAAGATCCCGGATCTCATGTGTGAAGAAGCAGAATTGGCCGCTATCGTGCCACTTGCCGTCAATCACGTCCTGGCGGTAGCCGACGATGTTCCGGCGGAGTGCAAAAATCAGGGCAAACGCATGTTCTGGAACGGTATTGATTGCGTAACCGCGTACGTTTGAAACTGCGATCTCGATCTCCCGGCATGCGGCAATGTCGATAACATCGTATCCGGTCGCCGCGACCGATATCATCTTGAGATCAGGCAACCGGTCCAGCATGTCGCTGCGCAACGGAACCTTGTTTGTGATTACAACGTTGGCACTCTGACAACGCTGGACAACCTCATGTTCGTCCGTCTGTTCAAATTCCACCCATTCGTGCTTGGCTTTCGGCCGCGTGATGGAAACGGCAGGCCCAATCGTGCCCCGATCCAGAAAGACGATCCTGGTCAAGACGCATCTCCCGGAACCACCGGCTCGCCGGTCAGGGCTTCATAGGCCTTCACGACGGCTGAATCGTCCAGCTTGCCGTAGCCCATTCCCGACGCAGCCAGAAACATCTGATGTGCGACCGCCGAAAGCGGCAGTGGCACGCCGTTTTCGGTGCCGGTCTGCAGGACAAGGCCCAGATCCTTGATGAAGATGTCCACCATCGAACGCGGTGTGTAGTCATTGTTCAGGATATGCGGTACCCGGTCCGACATCATCCAGCTTGAACCGGCCGATTGGGTGACGATCTCGTAGAGCTTGTGCGCGTCGCACCCGGCCCTGGCCCCCAAAGCCATCAGTTCTGCTGCCACCACCAGATGAACACCGGCGGCCAGTTGGTGCACGACCTTGTAGGTCGCACCAAGACCCGGTTCCTTTCCAAGCCGATGCACGACTTTTGAAATCGCCTTCAAGACAGCTTCCGCTGTTTCGAACGCGGTGTCGGAGCCTGAACACATCAGCGTCAGGGATCCGGCATCAGCGCCGGTCTTGCCGCCGGAGACAGGCGCATCGAGATATTCGAAACCCGCAGCAATTACCCGCTCGCCCAACGCCTTGGACTCGGACGGTGCGACTGTGGAACACAGCATGACAACTGCACCCGGCTTCAAACTGGCGATCGCATTGCCGGCGCCGAAAATCACATCCTCGGCCTGTGCTGCAGTCACGACCATCAGCATGAAAACGTCAACGCCTTCGGCGGTCGCACCGACGCTCTCCGCAACATTCCCACCCGACTGGGCAAGCGCAGCACGGGAACCTTCGAAAATGTCATAGCCCTTCAGCGAAATCCCGGCACCGAGGATGTTCCTGGCCATCCCCAATCCCATAGACCCGAGGCCGACTATACCAACCGCATGCTGACCCATCTCATTCCCCCAGCCAGTCTTTGACCTGGCGCAGCACCGCTTTGACCGATAGGCCGTAGCGGTCATGCAGCGTCGGCAATGCGCCGGCATCAAGAAACGCGTCCGGAAGCGCTATCTGGCGGAAGCGCGGGAAGATCCCGTTGCGCATGAGTTCCCCGGCCACCGCCTCACCAAGGCCGCCGACTGTGGTGTGGTTTTCGGCGACGACGACAAGGCGCCCTTCCCGCGCGGCTTCGCGGCGGATGGTTTCAACATCAAGAGGCTTGATGGTCGGCACGTGCAAAACACCGCAATCGATCCTGTCCGAAGCAAGTTTCTTCGAAGCTTCAAGCACGCGCATCGTCATCAGACCGGTCGAGATAAAGAGGACATCCGCTCCGTCTCGCACGATCTTGGCCTTGCCAAGCTCGAACTCGTAACCGTATTCGCCGAGCACATCCGGCACGTTGCCGCGCAGGAGCCGCATGTAAACCGGCCCTTTATAGTCAGCGATGGCGCGGGTCGCCTGCATGATATCCGTTGCGCAACACGGATCCACGATGGTCATGTTCGGCAAACCGCGGAAAATTGCGATGTCCTCGGTCGCCTGGTGGCTCGGGCCATAGCCGGTTGTCAGCCCGGGCAGCGCACAAACGATCTTCACGTCGAGCGATTCCTCGGCGATCGCCATGCAGATGAAATCATAGGCACGGCGGGAGGCAAAAACTGCGTAAGTGGTGGCGAATGGCGTAAACCCTTCCCGTGCCAGTCCGGCAGCGGCGGATATCATCACCTGTTCGGCCATGCCCATCTGGTAGAACCGGTCCGGATACTTGTCCCGGAAGACGTGAATGTCGGTGTATTTCGCAAGGTCTGCCGTAATCCCGACGATCTTGTCGTTGGATTCAGCCAGTTTGTTCAGCGCCTGCCCGAACGGGGCAGCGAGGGTTCTCATTCCTTCATCCGCAAGGGACGCGATCATCGCGGATGTTTTGAGACTTTGGCCTTTCGGGACCGGCGGACGGGGGTCGTATTTGGAAAGTCTTGCGGTCATTTTGCTTGCGCCCCGTCAAGGATTTCGATGGCTTTCTCCCACTCATCGGCTTCGACTCTCAGGAAGTGATTGCGGTCGCGTTGTTCCAGAAAAGGTACGCCCTTTGCCATTTTGGTGTCGCAGATAATCACGCGGGGCTTGTCGTCTTCACAGTTGCGCGCCCTGTCGAAAGCCTCGGCGAGCGCGGCGATGCTGTTACCGTCGACGCGCTGGGTGTGCCAGCCGAAGGCCTCCCATTTGCTGGTGAGCGGCTCGGAGCAGAGCATTTCCTGGCTCGGCCCGTCCGCCTGCTGATTGTTGAAATCAACAACGGCTATCAGGTTCGACAACTTGTGATGGGCTGCGGACATGGCCGCTTCCCATGTTGAACCCTCTCCAAGTTCACCGTCGGACAGGAGATTGTAAACAAACTGCTGCGAGTCCTTGCGGCGCAGGCCCAGCGCAGTCCCGACCGCAATTCCGAGGCCTTGCCCCAGCGACCCGCCGGTGATTTCCATTCCGGGCGTATAGGCAGCCATGCCGGACATGGGCATCCGGCTGCCGTCGCCACCATATGTTTCCAGCTCGTTTTCCGGCAGGATACCGGCTTCAATCATTGCGGCATAAAGTGCGATCGCATAGTGGCCGATCGACAGATAGATACGGTCCCGGCCTTCCCATTCGGGATCCTCGGGCTTGTAGGTCGCCGCATGAAAATAGAGTACGGCAAGCACGTCGGCGAAACCAAGGGCCTGGGCGATATAGCCCTGTCCCTGGACCTCTCCCATGCGAAGCGCGTACCGGCGGATACGGTATGCGCGTTCCTCCAGGCTGACATTGGATAACTGCTGATGACCCGGCATGTTGCCTCCTGTTCCTGTAATCCGCCCAGGACTGCACAGAGCCCAGAAATTTAGACAGACTTACGATCTTTGACCAACCACAGTTGTAGGTCGCACGACATCGACGATTCAAACAGCAAACGCTGAACACTTGTTAAGTTGAACTAAACTGAATGTTTCAATACCTCCCATGCCGCCTTGACCTGGAACAGATGAGTGGGGTTTCAGCGCAAAGCGGCACACAGGATTTTGGAGCTTGAAAACGTGCGGCGGCAACAGCCGGATACGAGCGTGCGCGCGACCGGCATCGGACAGCGGCAGAAGTTTTGACCCTCTCACACCCACTCAGCCTCTTGATGCGACCTAAGGGGAGGCATAAAACGATCGGGACGCGATTCAATCACGCGATCCTTATTTTCAATAGAGCGGCCGCCTGCCGGCCGGCAACATAAAAGACAATCTTTTAAGGGAGGGAACCCATGAAAAAGACCTTATTGTCACTCGCGCTCACAGCCTCGATGGGACTGGCATCCGGCTTGGCGTCAGCCGAGACGCGCATCACTTACAAATCCGCCAAGTCGACGTCTTCCTACTATCAGATGGCCGTGCAGATCGCCGAGGCGATGAAGGCCGGAACCGATGGCGACATCATCGTCACGGTGGAGGAAAGCCAGGGATCCGTTCAGAACGTGATGGAAGTGAGAGCCCGCGGCGGCGATTACGTGTTCACGACACCGCCCGTGCTCGTGAAGCTGGCCCAGGGTGGCAAGGCCATGTTCGAGGGCAAGTCGGATCCCAAGTTTGATGAGATCCGGGCGTTGTTCCCGATACCCTCGCTTACCATGCATTTCGTTATGTCCGAGGGCAGCGGCGTGAGCGATTTCGCCGGCATGGAAGGCAAGACCATCCTTCTCGGCAAGGGCTCGTTCGGCGCACGCGAAGGAGAGAAATATCTCAAGCTCTTCGGCCTTGAAGGCAAGGTAGAGCTTGCCGAAGTTGAACTTTCCAATGCCGTTGCCGCGCTGAAAAACGGCCAGATCGACGGGTTCGTTACCGCCGGGTCTTTCCCTGCGCCGAACGTGATCGAGGCAGCGGCATCGACAGGCGTGAAGGTAATGTCGCTGAACGACGACCAGATTGCGCAAACCAAGCGCACGCGGCTTGTCATTCCAGCCGGCACCTATGCCGGTCAGACGGAGGACATCGTCACAACGTCGCTTCCGGTCGTGGCCTACACCACCACCGCGATGGATGACGACGCGGCCTACGAACTGACCAAGACCTTCTGGGAACAGAAAGGCGACATGGGCAATGCCGCCCCGTGGTGGAACGGCGTCGACCAGGGCCTGATGGGCAACATCACCGGCAAAATTCACCCGGGTGCCCTGCGTTACTATCAGGAAGCGGGCTTTGAACTGACGCCCGACCAGCAGTAACCGGCCTCATACGCTCATGGCTTCTGCGCGCCCGCGCGCAGAAGTCTTTTCTTTCCAGCCTTCCGAACCGCGCCCGATCACTGCGCGTACGCGTTGCCTCTACCGGGAACACTGTCTTGAGACCATTGATCATCGCAGCAGCGCTCGGTCTTGTTGCGTTTCACCTTGCCTTGATCTTTTCAGGCCTTGTTCCCAACCTCGTAAGCCGCCCGCTCCACCTTGCCTTTGCGCTTCCCTGGATCCTGATCGCAGCCAGTCAAGGCATGTTTTCAAGGGTCAGCGGCATCGTCCTGAGCGTGCTGGGGGTCGGCGCGTGTCTCTGGGTAGCGGTGTCTCATGACAGGCTCTCCGATCAATACGGGTTCCTGGAAGGAGACTTCCAGTTCGCAATTGCCGCTCTCCTGCTTGTTGTCGTTCTTGAGGCCGCACGGCGGGCGATCGGGTGGCCGCTGCCGCTCGTGGCGCTGCTCGCCCTGCTCTACGGCCTGTTTGGACAGCATATACCCGGAGAGTTCGGCCATTCCGGCACCCCGATTGCAAGTTTTCTTGGAACGCTCACCATCGCTGAAGGTGGCATCTGGGGCAGTCTGACCGGTGTTTCGGTCAATGTAGTCGCGATCTTCGTGATCTTCGGCGCGGTGCTGAACGCGGGCGAAGCCGGTCAGGGTTTCATGAACATTGCCTCCGCAGCTGCGGGAAGACTGAAAGGCGGGGCCGCCAAGGTCTCGGTCCTGTCTTCAGCGCTGTTCGGTTCGATATCCGGATCGGCCTCCGCGAATGTCGCCTCCACAGGCGCGATCACCCTGCCGGCAATGACGCGGCTGGGCTATCCCAAGCGCCTTGCCGCCGCCGTTGAGGCCGTCGCCTCTTCCGGCGGCCAGATCATGCCGCCCTTGATGGGGGCCGGTGCCTTTGTGATGGTCGAGCTGACGGGCGTGCCCTATACGTCCATCATGGCCGCGGCGCTCCTGCCCGCCATCTTGTACTTTCTCGCAGTTTGGATCGGCGTCAACGCCTACGCAAATCATCACGATCTCGCCGGGCTGGACGAAAAGGATCGGCCGTCGGGCCGCGATGTGGTCATCACCTCCTGCTTCTTCCTGATCCCGTTCACGGTCCTGCTCGTGGGCATGTTCTGGATCCGGTTCACGCCTCAATACTCCGCATCGATGGCGATCCTTGCGAGCTTCCTGCTCCTGTTCTTCAACGCGCGAGGTCTCGGAACCCTCAAGGAAGGCCTGGCCAGGGTTGAACGCGCCCTCGTTAACTCGGCGCGCCAGGTGTCGATGATCGCCGCCATCATCGTCTGTGCATCAATCATCATCGGCGTTCTTTCGATCACCGGCCTCGGCGTGAAGATAACGTCACTGATCCTGTCGGGTTCCGGCGGGCTGCTTTGGCCGTCCCTGTTCCTGACAGCGCTTGCCTGCATGGTTCTCGGCATGGAAGTGCCGACCACCGCCGCCTACGTGATCTGCGTATCCGTCGCCGGCCCTGCCCTCATTCAACTGGGTCTGGAACCCCTGCAGGCGCACCTGTTCGTTTTCTGGTTCGCCCTGCTTTCGACAATCACGCCACCCGTTTGCGGCGCGGTCTTCATCGCCGCAGGCATGATCAACGAAAACTGGCTGAAAGTTGCGCTCACCGCGATGGCGCTCGGAATCGGCCTCTACATCATTCCACTTGCCATGATTGCCAACCCGGCCCTTATCCGGCTTGAAGGCAATCCTCTTGGCGCACTTCTGGCTGCATGCCAGATCGGTTTCGGACTGGCGCTGATTTCTTACGCGATCATCGGGCTCCGGAATCCCGTTTATCGATTACTCTCGGGCGGAACCGGTCTGGCAATAATCTTCGGATCTTTGCACCTGTCGTGAACCGTCTGCCGCTGAACACGCACCACGGCTCGATCTCTGTCCTTGACGAATAGCGGACCTCCCACGATCTGCGCATGACGAAATCGTAAAGCAGTCCCCCTTGATGCCCTTTGCCGCTCCCCCTAAAAGGGAACAAACAGTAAGGAGTGGGCGTCATGCTCGGCAAAATGTTCAAATCCCTTTTCGGGTCATCCGGAGAAGGGCAGGCCAAGAGCTCTACAAAGGCAACGGTGGTTGATCACGAAGGCTTTCAGATCATCGCTGAGCCACAGTCCTCGGGCGGCCAATGGCAGGTCTCCGGCCGGATCGAAAAGCAGATCGGCGAAGAGACGAAGTCGCACCGGTTCATACGCGCCGACGTATTGCCGGGCGAAGCAGACGCGGCCAACGAGATGATCCGCAAGGCGAAAATGATGATCGATCAGCAAGGTGACCGAATATTCGATTGAGGCGCACCGCCCACAAATGCTAATCGAAGGTAATGTGCGATCCGGTTCTGACTAAAGTGGCCGACCGGCACCTCAACAGACATGTGCCTCCCGGTGGACCGGACTGTCCCCGAATTGAAAGCCGACATGAAACGTAACGTAGCCCTAAGTTTGCCCAACCTTTTGACCTATGGGCGCATTCTGGCTGTGCCGGCGGTCGCGTTCTGTTTCTATTTCGAAGGAACGACCCCACGCTGGATCGCGCTCGGGATATTCATCGTGGCGGCAATCACGGATTTCTTCGACGGCTATCTCGCCCGCGCATGGCAACAGCAATCCGCTCTCGGGCGCATGCTCGATCCGATCGCCGACAAGCTGCTCGTATCCGTCTCGCTTCTGATGCTGGCCGCGGACGGCACGATCGGCGGCTGGTCTCTTGTCGCGGCGATCATCATCTTGTGCCGCGAAATCCTGGTCTCGGGCCTGAGAGAATTCCTGGCCGAGCTGCAGGTCAGCGTTCCGGTCACAAAACTCGCGAAGTGGAAGACGACGGTCCAGCTCATTGCCATTGCGGTTCTTCTCGCCGGACCTGCCGGCGACACCATTTTTCAGTATACGACGCTGACGGGACTGACCGCACTTTGGATCGCCGCCATTCTTACGCTATATACCGGATACGACTATTTCCGTGCCGGCATCGGTCATCTCATCACGGAATAGGCCGGTGATTTCGTTTGCCGTGGTGGCAATGCATCAAGAGGTCTCATGAACATTCGCTATTTTGCCTGGGTGCGGGAACGTGTCGGCAAGGAAGAAGAAAACCTGGAACTTCCCGCTGACGTGAAAACGGTTGCCGACCTGATTTCGCATCTCAAGGGGATCGATGAGTACCACGCGGCCGCCTTCGAAGAGGAAGACGCGATCCGCGTCGCGCTCGACCAGGAACATGTAGAGACGGATGCCGATCTCGGAAATGCCCGCGAAGTCGCGTTCTTCCCTCCGATGACAGGTGGATGAGCATGCAGGTCAAGCCCAGGATTGTGGTACAGGCGGAAGATTTCAGCGCCCAGGACGAAGCCCGGCGTCTCACGGAAGGCCGCAAGGACGTCGGAGCCCTTGTAACCTTCACCGGGCTTTGCCGCGACGAGGCCGGAACCCTGAGCGCCCTGGAGCTTGAGCACTATCCCGGCATGGCGGAAGCCGAACTTACGCGCATTGCGGAACAGGCCGTTGAACGCTGGCCCCTGACCGGCCTGACGGTCATTCACCGCTTCGGCAAGATACCGCCCGGCGAAAACATCGTCCTCGTGATTGCCGCCTCGTCGCATCGCCGCGCGGCCTTCGAGGCGGCCGACTTCCTCATGGATTACCTCAAGACTCGTGCCCCATTCTGGAAAAAGGAACACCTCGTCACCGGCAGTTCGAGCAACTGGGTTGAAGCCAGGGATTGTGACGACCAGGACGCTGCACGCTGGACCTGAGCCTTCCGACGGCTTAAACTAGGGTACGGATTCAGAACTGAAGTCAATTTGGTTTGGACCGTATTGACCAACTGCGAGAAGCGAAAGCGCAGGAAATGTGGTTCATTTTCAAGCCTTTCGCGACGTGGCAGGTGGCCAAAACGGCCAAATCCGAAGGACGGCAAAATGGCTGTACCTCGCAGCGTCACAGCGCTTGACCGGGCAAAAAGCCCGCTCTGCACACGCTTCCTCCCGAGATCTTGCCATTTCTGCCGCCAAATCGGCTTCATTTATGTGTCCGTACCCTAAGTGCCTCTCAGCCCGACAGCCGCTCCGTTTCGATTTTCCGCGGCGGCCTGTCAGCGGCCAATTCTTTGAACTGGTTCCGACAAAGTGAAACACCACATCGAGCATTCCGATGCTGCCGTTGCCGACTCGTCCGCTGGCATTGCGCGGACATCCAGTGAGGTCTTGCGGGAACCCGGCATTCCCTTTGCCGAATTCGTCGCGATCATCGCCATGATCATGGCGCTGAACGCCATGGCGATTGATGTCATGCTGCCGGCGCTTCCGGCAATCGGAGACGCACTCGACATCATCGAGGAAAACAATCGCCAGCTGATACTGACCACCTACCTGGCCGGTTTTGGCGGCGCGCAGCTCTTCTTCGGACCGCTGACCGACGCGTTTGGCCGCCGCAAAGTCCTCATTGGCGGTCTCACCCTCTACAGCCTTGCAAGCGTCGCGGCCATTTTCGCATCAAGCCTTGATACTCTGCTGATCGCCCGAGTGCTCCAGGGAGTCGGTTGTGCGGGGGCCCGCGTGGCTGCGCTTTCCGTGGTTCGGGACTGCTACACCGGCCGCAGCATGGGCAAGGTCATGTCACTGGTCATGATGGTCTTCATGGCCGTTCCGGTGATTGCGCCCTCCGTTGGCCAGGTGGTCCTCCTTCTGGCAGGCTGGCACTGGATTTTCGCGTTTCTGTTGTTTTCCGGCCTCGCGGTTCTGGTCTGGTCGATGCTGCGGATGCCCGAGACGCTGGCACCCGATCGCCGCCGCCCCATCGAGATGTCTGAAATCGGCAATGCATATGGGACGGCGATCACGACACGCGTCTGTGTCGGGTACGCAGCGGCAACTGCGTTCGTCTTCGCCGGTCTCTTCGCATTCCTTGCCATGTCACAGCAGATCTTTGTGGACATATTCGGGCTTGGAAACTTGTTTCCCGTCGTCTTCGCATCGATCGCAATCGCGATGGCCATCTCCTCGTTCACCAATGCGCAGTTGGTGGAGGCCATGGGAATGCGGCGCCTCTCGCACGCGGCCCTTATTGTCTACACGCTGTTCGGTTTCTCGATCTTCGCCGTGTCGGCACTCGGCCTTGAAAGCCTTGCCTCGTTTTTCATCCTGACGACAATCGTCATGATGTGCTTCGGTTTTGTCGGCGCCAATTTCAATGCAATGGCGATGGAGCCGCTCGGCAAGATTGCCGGCACCGCCGCATCCGTGATCGGTTTCATCACGACGCTCGGCGGCGCGCTCCTGGGACATGTCATGGGGCAATTGTTCGACGGAACGACCGAGCCTCTCGGGCTGGCGTTCGCTGTCTATGGGCTGGCGGCCATCGCCTGTGTGCTGTTTGCGGAAAAGGGCCGCATGTTCCACGCCCTTCACGACAGCAGAAAATGAACAAGGCGGGCTGAACAACCCGCCTCGCTGTTTGCTGCAATGTCTGTTTCGCTTAGCCGGTCGCGGCCTGGAGCGCCGGAGCATCGGGTCTCACGGCCGCATCGTAGTCCTTCATCAGCGTCTCGATGATTTCGCCAACTTCGAACGTTGTGCCGGCAATTTCGGAAACCGGTGTGACTTCCGCAGCTGTTCCGGTCACAAAACACTGTTCAAACCCTGGAATTTCCTCCGGCATGATCACGCGTTCGATCACTTCGATGCCGCGGTCCCGTGCCAGATCGATAACGGTGCGGCGCGTGATCCCGTCCAAGAAACAGTCAGGGATCGGCGTATGGATCTTGCTGTCCTTTATGAAGAACACGTTCGCACCGGTGCACTCCGCAACCTGTCCGCGCCAGTCCAGCATCAGGGCGTCGGTATAGCCCTTTGCCTCGGCAGCATGTTTTGAAACCGTGCAGATCATGTAAAGCCCCGCGGCCTTCGCCTTGAACGGTGCCGTTGCCGGATCGGGGCGCCGGTATTGAGCCATATCGAGCCGGATACCCTTGAGCCGCTCTTCAGGTTTGAAATAGCTGGGCCATTCCCAGGCCGCGATTGCAAGATGGATCGTGTTGTTCTGCGCGGAGATGCCCATCATTTCGCTGCCGCGCCAGGCAACCGGACGGATATAGGCGTCGGTCAGCTTCATGCGCGCCAGCGTCTCTTCCTTGGCAGCGTTGATCTGGTCGGCTGTCCACGGGATTTCGAAACCCAGCGTACGGGCGGACTCAAGCAGGCGTTCGGTGTGCTCTTCGGATTTGAAGATCCGCCCGCCATAGGCTCTCTCGCCTTCGAAGACGCTGCTGCCGTAGTGCAGGCCGTGACTGAGAATATGGAGTTTCGCATCCGACCAGGGTACGAACTCTCCATCATACCAGATGTCACCACTGAGCTGATCAAAAGGCGCTCCCGCCATGTTTCTTCTCCCGGCCGCTCAAAGAGCGATTATTGATTTCTTTCAACAGACGCGAATAACGCCAAAGACTTGCGCCCGTTTTGCTGCTGTATCTTTTGCACAGCACGCGAACTATCGGTATCCTGATGACCGCAGCGGCGTTGAATGGATTCGTTTGTCGACGGATGCCCAAAAATGCATCTTTGAGACCGATCATTTCGCGCGCGGCTGCTGACAAGTAACAATCGACCAGAATTATGTCAATATGACTGACGTAAATTTCAAATCTGCCGTTTCCCCTGCGCAGCGCGACACGGGTGGAGCCATGTCGGATCCGGACCGCAGACCGGAAGAAGGCACGTTGCCCTACGACCTGATTGAACTGCTGTTCTTTGCGTATAAGGATTTCACGGGCGATCCGGACGACGTGCTGGCGAAGTTCGAATTTGGCCGTGCCCATCACCGCGTGCTTCACTTCGTCGAACGCAATCCCGGCATCATGGTCACCGATCTGCTGGGGATCCTGCGCATCACGAAGCAAAGTCTCGGCCGCGTTCTGAAGCAGCTTGTCGATGCGGGGATCATCGAACAGCGCGAAGGCTTGAACGATCGCCGTCAGCGCCTGCTTTATACGACCGAGCGTGGCCATGTTCTTGCGGAAAAACTCGCCCGGTTGCAGCAGGAGCGCCTTGAACGCGCCCTAATTGGATTGCCTGATGGCAGTGAGGAAGTCGTGCGGCGGTTTCTGTTGCAGATGATCGATCCCGACGCCCATGCAGACATTTTGAAACTCGTCAGAAGCCCTTTTCATCTCAAGGACTGAAAGCCGCCGATAGCAGAAGGAACCAGCTGCCGACATGAAAGTCCAGGTGCCCGATGACAACGCCAACCACATCCTGCTTGTAGACGATGACAAGCGCATCCGGGATCTGCTTTCCAGGCTGCTGAAAGAGAACGGCTATCGCGTCTCCACGGCCGCCAATTCCGCCGATGCCAGAAGGTGCCTGTCCGGACTGGAGTTCGACCTGATCATTCTTGATGTGATGATGCCAGGGGAAACCGGGCTTGAGCTTGCAGCATCTCTTCGCGAAGAGTCGGAGGTGCCGATCCTGATGCTGACCGCCAGGTCCGAGGCAACAGACCGCATCGCAGGGCTGGAAGCGGGCGTTGACGACTATCTCCCGAAACCCTTCGAACCACGTGAACTCATGCTGCGCATGGCCGCAATCCTGCGGCGCGGCAACAGCCAGCCTGTTGTCGTGAGCGAGGAGATCCGCTTCGGGCCGTTCTGTTTCAACAGTTCACGCGGCGAACTCAAGAATGGCGATGCAATCGTCCGGCTGACGGACCGCGAAAAGCAGATCCTCTCGATCTTTGCCGAACAGCCGGGAGCCACCGTTCCGCGCCACAAGATCGTCGGCGGGGAGAGCGGCCTCGGCGAGCGCACGGTGGACGTTCAGATAAACAGGCTGCGGCGCAAGATAGAGGCGGACCCCGGCAACCCGATCTACCTGCAGACCGTTCGCGGCATCGGCTACCGTCTGGCCTGCGATTGAACAGGTCCCAATGGCCAACACAGAAATCCTGTTCCGCAAACTTTCCAAATCGTCACTTTTCAAGCCGTTTCTGCATGCCTACAGGTCGGTGTCCCGTCTCCTTTACCGGCTTATGCCGAAGGGTCTTTACACACGTACCTTTCTGATCATCGTCGCGCCCATCGTCATTTTGCAGTCGGTGCTGGTCTTCGTCTTCATGGAACGGCATTACCAGCTCGTTTCCAGACGCATGTCGGAAGCCGTCGTCCGGGAAATCGCGGCAATCGTCTATGTCCTGGAGAACTATCCGCAGGACCCCGATCACGCCAAGATCGAACAGCTCGCTTCGAGTGCGCTTGGCATGTCAACGACGATCCTGCCGCTCGAACCGTTGCCGCCCCCCGCGCCCAAACCGTTCTTCGACGTCATCGACAAGGAACTCAGTCTCGCGATCAGCCAGAAAATAAGAAAACCGTTCTGGATCGACACGGTCGGCCGGTCGCGTTTCGTTGAAATTCGCATCCAGTTGAAGGATTCGATCCTGCGTGTCTTTACACGGCGCAGCCAGACCTTTGCGTCGAACTCGCACATCTTTCTGGTCTGGATGTTTTCAACCTCGCTCGTTCTTCTGATCATCGCGCTGCTGTTCCTCCGGAACCAGATCAGGCCGATCATCCGGCTGGCCGACGCGTCTGAAGCCTTCGGCAAAGGCCGCCCGGTAGAGAATTTCCGGGCGAGCGGTGCGCGCGAGGTTCGCCGCGCAAGCGTCGCCTTCATCGACATGCGCAGACGCATCGAGCGACAGATAGAACAGCGCACGACCATGCTGGCCGGTGTCAGTCACGACCTGAGAACCATCCTCACGCGCCTGAGGCTGCAACTCGCCTTCCTATCGGAATCGCCGGAAAGCGAAGCGATGCGCAAGGACGTCGACGAGATGAGCCACATGCTCGAAGACTATCTCGCTTTCGCGAGTGGCGACGCAGACGAAGAAGCACAGACGACGGATATCAGCCTCCTGCTCGAGGAGCTTGAGGAAGAAGCTGAAATCTCCGGGCTTCTGGTCGCCACCCGTTTCGAAGGACCGACAGATGCACAGGTCAAACGGCTTTCCCTCAAACGCTGTCTGTCGAATCTGGTGACCAATGGCTGCAAATACGGAAACCGGGTCGAAGTGTCAGGCTCGATCGAAAGGGATTGGCTCACGATCACGGTCGATGACGACGGACCGGGCATACCGGAGGGAGACCGGGAACTCGCGTTTCGTGCGTTCCACCGTCTCGACCTTGCAAGAAACCAGGATGAATCAGGGAGCGGTCTTGGTCTTGCCATCGCCAGGGACGTCGCCCGGTCGCACGGGGGAGACCTTTATCTTGAAGACAGCCCGCTCGGCGGCCTGAGAGCAAGGCTCAGGGTTCCGGCCTGAGGCCTGCTGCCCTTCCCTCAGTAAAGCCGTCCGCCGATCGGAACATCCTTGTCCGGCGCCAGAAGAACGACCTCGCCATCGGCGTCCGGAACGCCGAGCGTCAGCACTTCCGACATGACCGGCCCGATCTGGCGTGGTGGAAAATTGACCACCGCCATGACAAGCTTTCCGACCAGCGTTTCCGGTGAGTAGTGCTTGGTGATCTGGGCCGACGTTTTCTTGATGCCGATGTCCGGTCCGAAGTCGATCCGCATCTTGTAGGCAGGCTTGCGGGCCTCCGGAAACTCTTCGGCTTCGACGACCCGGCCAACCCGGACATCCACCTTCAGAAAGTCGTCGAAACTGATCTCATCACTCATGGTCTACCCCTTGATTCCACGGGCGACCATGACCGCTGTCAGGCGGAGCCGCAAGCACAAAACGCTTTAGGCGCCCGCCGCTTCCTCTCCGGAGTAGTCCGGCTCGTGATCGGTCTCGTCCTGCTTGTGTCTGTGCCGCCCGCGCCGTCCGGCGGATGCTTTCCTGAGGAATGAACGCATGCCCTTGGCAATGCCCTCGATCCCGTTCAGACGCTTCATGAACGATGAGCCGCTGTCGAGTTCCTTGTCCAGCCGCGCCATGGTCCGCGGTATGCCCTCATCGTCTTCATCCAGCCAGACCCTGACGACCCGCGCGAAAGCGACCGAGAGCCCCTGCGCAACGATACCGGCCTTCAATCCGGAGACGTCGATCCCCGCAGCGATCAGCATCCATTTCTGGGACCGGACCTCCAGACGATTGAAATCCAGCGCAAGCGCCGGATCCTTGCGCGCTGCCCTGTGAAGGGCTCTCACCGCGTCCTTGTGTCCGTCCAGCGCGTCGATGCGCGACATGAGAATGTCGAACAGCCGGTCCCGGGGAGGCTGGTCATGCATATCCTCATCACGTTCATCCAGAACCGTTTTGTCGACACTCTCGGCAAAGGCTGCAACGAGATCCAGTTTCGATCCGTACGCGCCCCGCATGTCGGAAAGCTTGACCTTCGCCTTTTCCGCAACCAGCGGCAGGGAGACGTCCTCGTAAGGATGATCTGAGAGAAGATCCAGAAATGTCTGGAGGATCTTTTGCTTGGTCTTGGCGGTCGTCATGGAGCAAACTCCCTTGGTTCCTGGTTCAGAACATAGGAGATCGAACTTGCGCCGAAAAGGGTGGCGCACTGCCGCAGTTCAGGAATTTGCGTGCAGACGGCGCTTGACTGACATGCAAGTGTGCCACTTGCAGAGACGGGCAACGTTGAATGTTGCCTCAGCCAGCCAGTTCCTGCGCCCTCTTCACGGCGGCTGCGACGGCTTCGGTCAGAACGGGCTGAAGCCCATTGTCATGCATCAGAACCTCAAGCGCTGCCGCAGTCGTTCCGTTCGGACTGGTCACGTTCTGGCGCAACACCGAAGGATGTTCGCCCGACCGGTGCATGAGTTCCCCCGCGCCGCTCACGGTCGCGACGGCCAGTTGATGGGCGATCTCTTCTGGCAGTCCCGCATCCTGTCCGGCCCTGCTGATCGCTTCCGCGAGATAAAAGACATAGGCCGGACCCGACCCGCTGACGCCCGTCACGAGGTCGATCTGGTCTTCCGCATCGAGCCAGACGACTTTGCCGACAGCTGACAGCAGGTCTGCGACCGCTTGTTTCTGGCTTTCGCTGACCAGCCCGGTCGGATAGACGGCCGTGATGCCGCGTTTGACCATCGCCGGTGTGTTCGGCATGCACCTGCAGACCGGGATGTCCCCGAAAACCGACAAAAACTTTGAAACCGGTGTCCCTGCGGCGACCGACATGAGCAGCGTGTCCGGAAGGACCGCCGGCTTGATGCCCGGAAGCACCGTGTCCATCATCTGCGGTTTGACCGCGACGAGGACGATACCTGCCTTGAGATCGTCCGGAACCGCTGAGACGTGGCGGATACCGTGCCGCGTCAGCAAGGCATCCATCTCGTCGGACAGGCCAGGGTCGCAAACGACGATGGCAGAAGGATCGATCCCTTCCGCCATCCATCCGGATAACATGGCCCCCCCCATCTTGCCGGCGCCGACAAGAAGAAAGGGGCGCTCTTTTGAAAAACTCATGCTTCTCCTGCGGTCTCGAACAAGGCCGAGCTCATTGCCTCGGTTGCGGAGTGTCCGGCCCAGACAACAAACTGGAATGCCTGATAAAAGCGCTCGCAATTCTCCAGCGCGTTGGTCAGCATCCCCTCGATCTGTGCGGACGAGGCCTCAGCGCCACCGCTCAGCAGCAGCGATTGCCTGAACATGATCACGTTCTCTTTGTGCCAGAGATCGAAATGACCCATCCAGAGTTGTTCATTGACCAGTGCAAGCAGTCGCAAGACTTCCATCTTGCGCGGTTCGGTCACCTTGAGGTCGAACGCGCAGGCCAGATGCAGTGCTTCAACTTCCTCCATCCATGAAAAGGAGACATGGTAGTCGCACCAACTACCTCCAAGGGAGATTGTGATTTCATCATCGTCCGAGCGCTCGAACGCCCAGTCGTTCAGCGCGGCAACGGTTTCGATGGTATCAACGGGATTGCCAGGTCGCTCGAATTCGATCTCGATGAGGCTCATGATGCCTACTCCCCTTCCGAGCCGGAGGCCGGGAACCCGATCAGGATAACCGGGCGGGCCGCCGGGAAAAGTCCCATGCCGAAGGAGCAAAACGCGTCCTGTTGTGGCCCGTTACGATCGAACCGGTTCCGTCTTGCTCCGACGAATCCCTGTTACATCGAGTATAGGATCAGGAATGATTTAATGGATACACACCAAATTGGACGAAAAAGCCGAAACTTGTGGAAGAATCTGGCGAAATTCTGATCAGACTGCCCAAAATCTCTGCATTCCCGCCAACTTTTCCGGTCGCAATTCTGTCATGGGAAATTAACAGAAACCGCTCAATTCGACGTCATCCGGCCTGCTCAGGCGTCTCCACTTCCCGTTGCGTCGCCACCTTCCAGCTTGGCCAGCCGCGATTCGAGCTCCTCGATCCGGTCGAGCGCGCGCACCGCCATGTCCTTGACGGCCTCGTGCTCTTCGCGCGAAACCATGTCCATATCCGACAGGAAACGCTCGGCCTGGGCCCGAAAAGCGGTCTCCACCTCGCGCCGGGCGCCTTGGGCGACACCGGCGGCGTCTGTCATCAGTTTGGCAAAATCATCGAGAAGGCGGTTTGGACCCTGGGTCATCAGACCCTCCTTGTACAAGAAATGTTGACTGTCAAAGAGGTATGGGTGAAACGCGGCGAGTTCAAGAACCATTTGCGTCGCACCACGTATCGACCTGCGGTCTGCATGCTTGACGGAGAGGGAAAGATAGCGCAAGCGTTTGCCCGAATTGCGCCAATGTGACGACCTGCCAGGAAGGACCCCACGTGCCAGCTGTTTTCGTCCTGCCGTTTCCGGCAATCGACCCGGTGATTATCGAGATCGGCCCCTTCGCACTGCGCTGGTATGCATTGGCCTATATTGTCGGCATCATTCTCGCCTGGCGTTACATGCGCAGCCTCGTCCTGAACGACCGGCTGTGGAACGGCGGGAGGAGACCCACCCCCGTGGAACTCGACGATTTCGTGCTTTGGGGAACGCTTGGCATCATCCTTGGCGGGCGCCTCGGCTACGTGCTGTTCTATAATCCGGGCTACTATCTTTCCAACCCGGGCGAAGCCCTGGCGATCTGGTCCGGCGGCATGTCCTTCCACGGCGGATTTGCAGGCACCGTCATTGCAATGGTCCTGTTCGCCTGGCGCAGGGGGCTGCCGGTCTGGACGCTGTTCGACCTTGCCGGCTGCGCCGCGCCGATAGGCCTCTTCTTTGGCCGTGCTGCCAATTTCATAAATGCCGAATTGTGGGGACGGCCAGCCGATGTGCCCTGGGCAATGGTGTTTCCCGGCGCGGGTCCGGAACCAAGACATCCCAGCCAGCTCTACGAGGCCGCTCTTGAGGGCGTTCTCCTGTTTTTTGTTCTGCGCCTTCTGAGCCATCGGTTTCAGTTGCTGAAAAAGCCCGGTTTTCTTGCCGGTGCGTTTGCCTGCGGATATGGCATCGGCCGCTCGATCGCCGAACTGTACCGGGTTCCGGACGCCCATATCGGCTACTTGTCCGGTTTCCTGACTATGGGGATCTTGCTGTCGTTGCCGATGATCCTCGCCGGGCTGGCACTCATGATCTGGGCCGCGAGACGCCCTGACGGGGATGCAGCGGCTTGACGGATCTCAAGGAAAAGATCAAGGCCGGCATCGCCAATGAAGGCCCGGTTCCAGTCGCGCGATACATGGCGCAATGCCTCGGCGACCCTGCGTTTGGCTACTACCAGACGCGCGAGCCGTTTGGCAGAGAAGGAGACTTCATAACAGCTCCCGAAGTCAGCCAGATGTTCGGCGAACTCCTCGGCGCAGCCTGTGTCGCCGCATTCAAACATCTCGGCGAGCCGGCAGCATTCAGTCTGGTGGAATTGGGTCCGGGACGTGGAACGCTGATGGCCGATCTCCTGCGCGCCGCATCACTTCGTCCTGGCTTTGTTGCCGCCGCGAACCTGCATCTCGTCGAGACGAGCCGGCGCCTCAGGAAAATCCAGAAAGAGACACTCGCCGGTGCTCCGCTGAGCCCCGCCTTCCACGACACGGTTGAAGACATGCCGGACGGACCGGTCATTCTCGTTGCAAACGAGTTTTTCGACGCACTGCCGATCCACCAGTTTGTCAGAACCCCGGAGGGCTGGCATGAACGTGCCGTCGGGCTGGATGCCGGCGGTGAACTGGCATTCGGCGCTGGAACGGCGCGCATCCCTGACGGCGACATACCGGAGGATTTCCGGAACGCTCCACCCGGAACAATCCTTGAGACGCAGCCTGCCGCCAATGCCATTGCCGAGGCACTGGGGCGCAGGATGGGGCGTGCAGGCGGTGCTGCGATCATCGTCGACTACGGTTATCTGAAATCCGCGACAGGCGACACATTGCAGGCGCTTTATCGTCATGCCTATGACGATGTTCTGGCTCACCCTGGCGAGGCCGACCTGACGGCCCATGTGAACTTCGAGGCACTGGCAGGCGCGGCGCGGCGCGGCGGAGCGGCATCGTCCGCTGTCCTGACGCAGGGCGATTTCCTGTTGCGTTCAGGCCTTCTGGAACGGGCCGGCTCTCTTGGCGCCGGAAAGACGCACGAGGAACAGGAAGCCATTCGCGACGCGGTCGAGCGCCTTGCGGCACCGGATCAGATGGGTGATCTTTTCAAGGTTCTGGCGCTCGCAAGCACTCCGGTTCCCTTTCCTCCATTTGACAGCGCCTCATGAAGCAACCAAGGATCAGAGGTCGGGTACGAATCGAAACACAACAGGGGCCCAATGCTTGGGCGGTGCAGCCGCACGCGTCTTTTCAGGGCAGTTCATGAAGATCGAAGCAGAAGCACTGACCCTTGATGGGATCCGCCACGGCTTTTTCACGCGCGAGGGCGGCGTTTCGAAAGGGATTTACGGGAGCCTCAATGTCGGCCTTGGCTCTGAAGACGCGAGGGACATGGTGCTCCAAAACCGGGGCCGTGTCGCCGATGCGCTGAGCGTATCAACGGATCGGCTCATGTCGCCTTACCAGATCCACTCGCCTGATGTCCTGACTGTCGACGGACCCTGGGAAGATGGCAATCACAAGAAGGCGGATGCGCTCGTCACCGACAGACCGGGATTGGCGATCGGCATTTTGACCGCTGACTGCGGGCCGATCCTCTTTGCGGACCCGGGCGCAGGCGTTGTCGGCGCGGCCCATTCGGGCTGGAAAGGCGCGCTGACCGGTGTTCTTGAAAACACGGTTGCGGCCATGGAGGCGCGCGGGGCAGAGCGCGAAAGCACGGTGGCGGTTCTTGGCCCGACGATTTCGCGCCACTCTTATGAAGTCGGACCGGAATTCCACGACCGCTTCGTCAACGATGCGGCAGGCAACGAAATTTACTTCGCTCCGTCCGAACGCGATGGCCACTACATGTTTGATCTGCCGGCATTCATCACCGATCGTCTTCGGAAGACAGGTGTGGGCACCGTCGCGGATCTCGCATTGTGCACTTACCGCGACGAAGACCGCTTCTTTTCCTACAGACGGACAACCCATCGCGGCGAGCCCGACTACGGCCGCCAGATCAGCGCGATTTCCCTGGAGTCTTGACGACCAATCGAGTGAATGTGAGGACGAGCATGGCACTGCACTTTTCAGACGCCGAATTTGAGCGCCGCTTTACCGAACTGAAAGCCGTCATGGACGCCGAGAAACTCGACGCCATGCTCCTTTTCGCCCAGGAAAGCATGTATTGGCTGACCGGTTACGACACGTTCGGCTTCTGTTTCTTCCAGTGCCTCGTCGTGACCAAGGACGGCGAAAAGGTCCTGCTGACCCGCTCGGCCGATCAGCGTCAGGCGCGCCATACCTCCAACATATCAGACATACGGATCTGGATTGACCGCGGTTCCGCGAGCCCCGTGCTGCAGCTGAAGGAAATGCTGTTCGACATGGATCTTCTCGGCAGCAGAATCGGGATCGAATACGACACTCACGGCATGACGGGCAAGATTGCGCTGCAGATCAACGCCGAGCTGACGAGTTTCGCCGATCTGCGCGACGCGTCGACGCTGATACCGGATCTGCGTTCGGTCAAGAGCCCGGAGGAGATCGTCTATGTCCGCAAGGCGGCGGAACTGGCGGACCACGCATTTCATGCCGCCATGGATGAGATTCGCCCCGGTGCGGACGAAGGCAGGATCCTCGCGGCCATGCAGGGCGCGATTTTCGAAGGCGGCGGCGATTACCCCGGCAACGAGTTCATCATAGGCTCCGGTCACGACGCACTTTTGTGCCGCTACAAATCCGGCCGCCGAGTATTGGCCGAGCGTGATCAGATTACACTCGAATGGGCCGGCAGTTACCGGCACTATCATGCAGCCGCCATGCGAACGATCATTGTCGGCACCCCTTCCGACCGGCATCAGGAGATGTATCTTGCAACCCGTGAAGCCCTGGCGGCCGTCGAAACGCAGATGGTGCCCGGAAAGACCTTTGGCGACATATTCGACGCCCATGCAGAACGCGTGGACGCTCACGGCATGATGCAGCATCGATTGAATGCGTGCGGCTACTCTCTTGGCGCCCGCTTTACACCAAGTTGGATGGACACGCCCATGGCCTACAGATCCAACCCTGCCGAGGTCAAGCCGAACATGGTGATCTTCATGCACATGATTTTGATGGATTCCATCACCGATACCGCCATGACGCTCGGCCGGACCTACCTCACCACCGAAGGCGCGCCGGAGTGCTTATCCACTCTGCCTCTCGACCTGCCGGTAAAGTCAGGATAAACCAAGTGCGACACGAAGACCGGCCTGGCAGCACCCCTGTTCGGACGGTCCCGCATCGGATTGACGCAGACACCAAGAGCCGGACCATTTCATGCTCTCATTTTCCAGCCTGAACTCCCATTCCGTATTGCGAGCGGCGGCGGGTCTGCTGCTTCTCGGGTTCCTCGCCGCGTGCCAGTCGTCCCCTCAGCCGCCGACCCCGATCTCGGGGCCGGTTACTGCCCCGTCCATCGCCGGACAGTCCGATGAAGAAAACGGCGTAACCTTTGCTTTCGAACCGTTCACGGGCGCTCCCGGGAATATCGCCGATGAGCTTTCAGAATATATCGGGAGGGAAGCACGCCGGCAGGGAATTACGCTCGTCAGGCGCGTGGGAGCTGCCGCGACCTATCGTGTGAACGGTTTCCTCGCCGCCACGGGCCAGCCCTCCAACGGGACCGTGTTTTATGTCTTCGACATCGTGGACGCCAACGGCAGCCGATTGAAGCGAATCTCGGGAACCGAGTCGACAGGCGGTGCTTCCGGCGACCCCTGGCAGGCCGTCAGCTCGTCGACTTTATCGCGAATCGCAACGCGCTCGATGGTGGAAATCGAGGCCTGGCTCAACCGATAATGATCGCTTAGCCGGGTAAGTATGGCATTGCGTCGCAAAATTTCAAAAAAAGAGCGAATGAAGGCCTATCTCCTGTTGTGGTCCCGTTGCTTGGTTGTTACAACGCCGCCGCCTGCCGGGGGTCGCCTGAACACAGGCCTGCGGCACCCGGCACTCGACACGACATAGGCCTTTTCAGCGTGCTTGCACGGTTTAGTCGCCCGCAATCGCGCCGTCGCACCAGAAGGACTTGCGGCTCATGAAGATCGTCGCGGGCAATTCGAACCGAGCCCTGGCTGAGGAAATCTCCAAATATTTGGATGTTCCGCTGGCCAAATGCCAGGTCAGGCGCTTCGCCGACCAGGAAATCTTCGTAGAAATCCAGGAAAATGTGCGCGGCGAAGATGTTTTCGTCGTGCAGCCGACAAGCTACCCGGCAAACGACCACCTGATGGAGTTGCTCATCATCATCGATGCGCTCCGCCGCTCCTCTGCCAGGCGCATCACTGCCGTGATCCCGTATTTTGGCTATGCACGCCAGGATCGGCGCGCGTCGGGCCGGACACCGATTTCGGCGAAGCTGGTGGCCAATCTGATCACAAACGCCGGTGCCGACCGCGTTTTGACCCTGGATCTCCACGCCGGACAGATCCAGGGTTTTTTCGATATCCCGACGGACAATCTGTTCGCGGCCCCCGTGATGACGCGCGACATCAAGGAGCGCTACGCGACCGACAACGTGATGGTCGTATCTCCGGATGTCGGCGGCGTGGTGCGCGCCCGCGCGCTCGCCAAACGGATCGACGCCCCGCTCTCCATCGTGGACAAGCGCCGCGACAAGCCCGGGGAGTCGGAAGTCATGAACATCATCGGGGAAGTGAAGGGATACGACTGCATTCTCGTCGATGACATTGTCGACAGTGGCGGGACCCTGTGCAATGCCGCCGAGGCACTGCTGTCACAGGGCGCGGAATCGGTAACGGCCTACATCACGCACGGTGTGCTTTCGGGCGGCGCGGTGGCGCGGGTGACATCCTCGAAGCTGAAAGAGCTTGTCATCACCAACTCGATCGAACCGACAGCCGCAATAACCGCGGCGGCCAATATCCGCACGATTTCAATCGCGCCGCTCATCGGCGAGGCGATCAATCGCACGGCCCTGGAAAAATCGGTCTCCAGCCTCTTCGGCTAGGATCTAGGAGATGGACCCATAAATGAGGCCGTAATGGCTTGAGGCGGCTTGCTTCTCATCAAGGCGCGGAAGAGCAGGAAATGTGTTTCATTTTCAAGCCTTTCGCAACGCCGGGGAGAAGCAAGCCGGTCAAATCCGAAGGACACGGAAATGGCGTCACCCCGTGGCGTCAGCGTGCTTGACCGGGCAAAAAGCCCGCTCCGCACACCCTTCCAAACGGGATTTGGCCATTTCGCATGCCATTTCAGTCTCATTTATGGGTCCGTCACCTGGAGCAGTTCAAACCTAGCAAACAAAACTCGAAACGCCGGTCTCTCACCGGCGTTTTTCATTCTGTGCCTGCCACGCAAAGGAATGCAGTTCGCGTCTACCGGGCACGAGCTCAAAAATTTTCCCAAATGATCAAAAAATTCACATCGAGATCGCGTGCACAGCTTGTGAGCACGCATATTTTGTGATCAACTTTTCAGGCTAATAATACTTCCAGGGGATTCCGATGCTCGTATCAAAACAATTTTCCAGGGTCCGCAGGGCCCTGTTGTCGGCTGCGTTGGCCGTCACAGCCACCGTCGCCTTGCCATCCGCCGATGCGTTGGCCACCGATCCGATCAAGGTGGCGGCGATTTACACGGTTCCGGTCGAACAGCAGTGGGTCAGCCGTATCGACAAGGCGCTGAAGGCAGCGCAGGAACGGGGTGAAATCACCTACACCTTCTCCGAAAACGTGGCCAACACCGATTATGAACGTGTGATGCGCGAATATGCCGAACAGGGCATGGACCTCGTGGTCGGGGAGGCCTTTGCCGTGGAGCGCGCCGCGCGCAAGGTTGCCGCGGAGTATCCGAACACAGCCTTCCTGATGGGCTCTTCTTTCGGACCGGCCAAGCCGAATTTTGCCGTCTTCGACAACTGGATCCATGAACCGAGCTACCTGTCGGGCATGATTGCAGGCGCCAGCACCAAATCGAATGTGATCGGCATGGTCGGTGGCTATGCCATTCCGGAAGTCAACCGGTTGATGCACGCCTTCATGGATGGCGCGACCTCGGTCAACCCGGATGTGAAGTTTCTCGTGACCTTCATCAACTCCTGGTACGACCCGCCCAAGGCCAAGGAAGCGGCCTTCGCCATGATCGACAAGGGTGCCGACATTCTCTATGCCGAGCGCTTCGGTGTATCTGACGCGGCCAAGGAAAAAGAGATCCTGGCAATCGGCAACGTGATCGACACCTCCGCAGACTATCCCGGAACGATCCTGTCTTCTGCGCTCTGGCACATGGAACCGACGATCGATCGCGCCGTGACGGCGGTCGTCGACGGCAGCTTTGAACCGGCTGACTACGGCCCCTTCAGCTTCATGTCCTACGGTGGCGGCAGCTTCATCGTGGATGAGAGCCTGGCAGATCCGGACGCCGTTGCGGCCGCGAAGGAGAAGGAACAGGAAATCCTGGACGGCCTCTTCCGCGTCAACGTCAACGACAGCGAACCCAAATCGACGATGTAACGTCCTCGGCCGGCGGCTCCAAGCCGCCGGCATCTCCTGCCCAAGCCGCACGGACGGCCGAAAACCAATTTCCGGAGCTCCGCATGACGGAACCTACGCAAGCGGCGGAGACCGTCCTCAGGCTGGACGGCATCACCAAGCGCTTTGGCGACCTGACGGCGAACGGCGACGTTTCGCTCGATCTCAGAAGAGGCGAAATCCTGGCTCTGCTGGGCGAAAACGGTGCCGGCAAGACGACCCTGATGAATATCCTGTTCGGGCACTATGTAGCTGACGAGGGTCGGGTCTATGTCGCCACGCAAGGCGCCGGGCTCAGCGAACTGGAAGCCGGGTCGCCCCACGCCGCACTTGAAGCCGGCGTCGGCATGGTACACCAGCATTTTACACTCGCGGAGAACCTGAGCGCGCTCGACAATATTGTTCTGGGAACAGAAAGCCTGTCCGCCCCGACCTCCGCGCGCAAAACCGCCCGCCAAAAACTTATGGACCTGATTGAACGGTCCGGTTTGAGCGTCCCGCTGGATGCCCGGATTTCACAGCTTTCCGTTGGCGAGAAACAACGCGTCGAAATCCTGAAGGCCCTTTACCGCGATGCCCGGGTCCTTGTTCTCGACGAACCCACTGCCGTGCTGACGCCGCAGGAATCAGACACCCTGTTCGCAACGCTGAAAAAGCTCGCGGCGGACGGGCTTGCGATCATATTCATCTCCCACAAGCTTGCGGAGGTGATCGCCTCGTCCCATCGCGTCGCCGTGTTGCGCGGCGGACGCAAGGTCGCCGATCTTGCAACTGCCGAGTGCGATCTCAGGAAACTGGCCGAACTGATGGTCGGACACGAGATCGTGGAGACGATACGCAGCAAGGGATCGCCGGGAGCCCCCCTGCTCGTTTTGAACAGCATCTCGGCCGGCGGCGGGCGTGATGCTCTTCGTGAAGTTGATCTCGCGCTCCATTCCGGCGAGATCCTCGGGATCGCTGGTGTCTCGGGCAACGGTCAAACCATGCTTGCACGCGTGATCTCCGGCCTGCAGGTCCCGGCATCGGGGACGATGACCCTTGCGGGATCCGACGAAACCGGCGCAAGCGCCCGCAGGATGATCGACCAAGGCCTTGCCCGCATCCCTGAAGACCGCCATCACGACGGCATCGTCGGCGCCATGAGCGTTTCTGAGAACCTGGCAATCGAAGCCATTCGCAAACCGCAGAACCAGCGCTTCGGTCTGCTGCGCTTCTCGGCCATGCGGGAAACCGCGAGGCGGTTGATCGAGGCCTATGACATCCGCTGCCAGGGAGAAGACAGCCAGGCACGGCTCCTGTCAGGTGGCAACATCCAGAAAATCGTGCTCGCGCGAACACTTGACCCCGAACCGCAGGTGGTGCTCGCAGCGCAGCCCTCCCGAGGCCTGGATGTCGGCGCAACCTCTGACGTCCACAAGCGGCTTCTGGCCGCGCGCGACCGGGGCGCAGGCGTGATCCTCATCTCCGAGGATCTCGACGAACTGATGCGCCTGTCTGACCGGATCGCGGTCATACACCGGGGCCGGCTGTCGGCGGCAGACCCGACCGAATACCTGGACCGCGGAACGCTCGGCCTGCGCATGGCCGGCCAGAGTGGAGAAGCAGCATGATCCGGTTTGAACCCCGCCCGCCGGCATCCGTATCCCGCATGCTTGGCGTCTCCCTGGCTGCAGCTGTGGCCGCGCTTGTCCTGGCCGCCATACCCATGCTTTTTGCGGGTTTGTCGGTTTTCGGAGCCTATGGCCTCATGGTCAAGGGTGCCTTCGGTTCCCTCTTCGCCTTCACTGAAATGCTGACACGCGCAACACCGCTGATCCTGACCGGGCTTGCCGCGGCCGTCGCCTTCCGGGCCAAGCTCTGGAACATCGGTGCCGAAGGTCAACTCTACATTGGAGCACTGGCTGCCGTTGCCGTCGGCACCGGTGCCATTTCCGCGCCGGCCTTCGTCCTCATTCCGATGGTGGTTCTCGCAGGCGCGCTTGCCGGCGGTCTGCTCATGCTGGGCCCGACCTTTTTGAAGACCCGTCTGGGTGTGGACGAGGTCGTCACGACCCTCCTGTTGAATTTCATTGTCCTTCTTTTCGTCCAGATGATGCTGGAAGGCCCCATGCAGGATCCGATGGGAATGGGTTGGCCACAATCGGAGCCGATCCTTGATGAAGCCGCCCTGCCCAAGCTGCTTGACCGCATGCGCATACACTGGGGCCTTGTTCTCGCACTGGCAGCCTCGCTCGGTGTCTATTTCCTGCTCAAGCGAACCGTTTGGGGTTTCGAAATCCGTGCCGTCGGCGAAAATGCCGCCGCGGCCCGCCACGCTGGCATTCCCGTTACTGCGACGTTCATTCGCGTCGGCCTCCTGTCGGGCGCGCTTGCCGGCATTGCCGGCGTCGGGGAGGTGGCCGGGCTGAAAGGCTATCTCACCGCGGACCTATCGCCGGGTTTCGGCTATTCCGGCATCGTTGTCGCCATGCTTGCAGGCCTGTCGCCCATCGGCGTCGTCTTTGCGGCGCTTTTCATCGCCAGCATCTTTGTCGGAGCGGATTCCATGTCCCGCGCCACCGGCGTTTCCAACTATCTGGCAGACCTGATCGTCGCCATGGCGCTTTTGTGCGTCCTCGTCTCCGGCCTGTTCCTGCGCTTCAGGGTGAAATTCATCACGGCTCCGACGGCAAAGGAGGCTGGCCGATGATCGAAATCGTTGAGATTCTCTTTTCCGCAAACTTCTGGGCCGCGGCCCTGCGCATTGCCACACCGCTGATCTTCGGCGTAATCGGCGCCCTGATCTGTGAGCGCGCGGGCGTGCTCAACCTGGGGATCGAGGGGATCTTCACGGCCGGCGCCATGGCCGGATGGATGGCGGTCTGGCTCGGAGCCGGCCTCTGGGGCGGTGTGCTGGTGGCTGCATGCGCCGGTGCGGTCTTCGGGCTGCTCCACGCGATCCTGACCGTTCCGCTCGGGCTGTCCCAGCATGTCTCGGGCATCGGCGTGACGCTCTTTGCAACGTCATTGAGCTATTTCATCTACCGGACGGCACTCCCGGATGTCTCCTCCCCTCCCCGGATCGACGCCTTCCAGCCGCTCGACATTCCGGTCCTGAGCGAGTTGCCCTTCATCGGTCCGGCCCTGTTTCAGCAGACGCCCCTGACCTTCCTGGCGTTGTTCCTCGTGCTTGCAACCGCCTACGTGCTCTACCGGACCCCGCTTGGTCTCGCGATCCAGGCGGTTGGTGACAACCCGGCGGCGGTCGAATCCCAGGGGCTTTCCGTCTATGCCATTCGCATGGGCACCGTGGTTGCCGGCTCGGCGATCATGGCGCTTGGCGGCGCGTTCCTGACGATGTCGGCATTCGATGCGTTTTTCTTCGGCATGGTCAATGGCCGCGGCTGGATCTGCATCGCGCTCACGGTCTTTGCGTCATGGCGTCCCGGCAAGGCGTTGATCGGCGCCCTGCTGTTCGGTGCATTCGATGCCTTCCAGGTGCGGCTGCAGACCGAAGTCGGCAGTTTCATTCCCGGCCAGATCTTCCTGATGATGCCCTATATCCTGTCGATTGCGGCCCTCATTGTGGTAGCGAGGCGGGCCGACTATCCGCGCGCGCTGCTCGTTCCGTATTTCAGGGGCCAACGCTGAGGTAAGAGCCGATGACACTTGATTTTCTGGTAAAGAACGCAAACCTGCCCGACGGTCGATCCGGCGTCGACATCGCCTGCAGCAATGGCTTCATCGAGGCTGTCGAGGCCGGGATAGACACCGATGCCCGCGAGACCATCGACGCCGCCGGAAAACTGGTGTCGCCACCCTTCATCGACAGTCACTTTCACATGGACGCAACGTTGTCGCTCGGTCTGCCGCGCATGAACCGCAGCGGCACGCTGCTGGAAGGGATCGCGCTCTGGGGGGAACTGAAAGAGATCCTCACAGTCGAGGCCGTTGTTGAACGGGCCCTGAAATACTGCGATCTCGCCGTGTCGCAGGGACTGCTGGCCATCCGCACCCATGTGGATGTCTGCGACGACCGCCTGACCGGCGTCAAAGGCCTCCTGGAGGTCAGGGAGCAGGTCAGGGACTATATCGATCTGCAGCTCGTCGCCTTTCCGCAGGATGGGCTCTACAGGTCACCGAACGCGGAAAAGAACCTGCTCACAGCACTCGACATGGGTGTCGACATCGTCGGCGGCATTCCGCATTTCGAACGCACCATGGACGACGGCGCCAGATCGGTCGCCAGACTGTTCGAAATCGCCGCCGAACGCGGGCTGATGGTCGACATGCATTGCGACGAGACGGACGACCCGATGTCGCGCCACATCGAAACGCTCGCATACGAGACACAGCGGCTGGGACTTCAGGGGCGCGTTGCCGGATCTCACCTGACCTCCATGCACTCCATGGACAATTACTACGTTTCCAAGTTGCTTCCTTTAATTGCCGAGGCCGAGGTGCACGCAATCGCCAATCCGCTGATCAACATCACGCTGCAGGGCCGGCACGACACCTATCCCAAGCGGCGCGGCCAGACCCGTGTCCCGGAACTGCGGTCCTACGGCGTCAATGTGTCCTTCGGCCATGACTGCGTGATGGATCCCTGGTACTCCATGGGATCGGGAGACATGCTCGAAGTCGCCTCCATGGGTCTTCACGTCGCCCAGATGACCAGCCGCGACGACATCCGCTACGCCTATGACTGCGTCACCACGCACCCGGCAAAGGCGATGGGACTCGACGGATATGGTCTTGAGAAGGGCTGCAAGGCCGACTTCGTTGTTCTTCAGGCCCGCGACACGATCGAGGCGATCCGCCTCAAGGCGACAAGGCTGAAAGTGATCAAGGGCGGCAGGGTCATTGCCGCGACACCGGAACGCTCGGCCGACCTCTTCCTCACCGGCCGACCCTCGACGGTCGACCCGAGTAGCTACGCACCGAATGAGGACTAACTCGGAAATCAGAACATCGATCTGAGAAGCCGCGCCGGAAAAAGGGGGCGCACGCCGGAGGCACCACGTAACCGGCCGATTGTTCCCTTCCCCCTGCAGTCAAGCGCCCTGCAACTGGAGGCACATCGGCATGGATGCCATGGTCAAGCCATGGCATGACGCCGAAAGGAAGCATTGTCGAACTTATGCCGCTCTGAAGGCGGCCTGACTCCGTCCGTCACCAATTCGGCATGCGGATCTCATGCCGGATTTATCGTCCCGGTTTGCCGCAAAGCGGCCAACCGGGACAACACGTCGAGGCAAGAAGCTTCAACCAGGTGTGGCTAAGCAGCCGCCACCGCCTTGAGGAAACGGTCGACGGTCCCGCGCAGATCCGTGGTCCTTGCGTTGACATCGGTTGATGCGTTCAGCACCTGACCTGCAGATGAACTGGTCACCTGGGCCTTTTCGGAGATCGTGATGATGGTCTGCGCAACATCCTGCGTTCCCTTGGCAGCATCCTGGACATTGCCGGAGATCTCGTTGGTCGCAGCGCCCTGCTGTTCGACCGCCGCTGCGATCGTGCCGGTGTATTCGTCCACCTGGCTCATTGTTTCGGTGATCCCCGCGATCGCGGAAACGGCTTCCTTGGTGGCCGCCTGGACTTCCGTGATCTGTCCTTCGATCTCCTCGGTGGCCTTGGCCGTCTGAGTGGCAAGCTCCTTCACCTCGGAGGCGACAACTGCAAACCCGCGCCCGGCTTCACCGGCACGCGCGGCCTCGATCGTGGCGTTGAGCGCAAGCAGGTTGGTCTGTTCCGCAATCGCCGAAATCAGGTTGACCACATCACCGATCCGCTGCGCGGACTCCGCAAGGCCTTCGATCTTGGTGTTTGTCTGCACCGCGGCCTGTGTTGCGCTCTGCACGATATCGGTCGTCGACTGGACCTGGCGGCGAATTTCCTGGATGGATGCCGAAAGCTCTTCCGAAGCCGACGCGACAGTCTGCACGTTGGTTGAGGCGGCTTCCGAGGCGCTGGAAGCATTGGAGGCTTCACCGGCCGTTTCGTCGGCAACCCCGTTAAGCTCTTCGGCTGCCGTCCGCATCTGCTCGCTGTTGCTGTAGACGGCGTCGAGCATCTGCGTGACTTCAGATCTGAAATCGGAAATCAGGCTGGCGACTGCGTCGGACTGCCTTGCCTGCTCGAAGGATGTCTCCTTCTGCTCCTGTTCCAACCGCTCACGCTCGAAGGCGTTTTCGCGGAAAATGCGGACAGAAGCAGCCATCTCGGCGATTTCATCACGTGTGGATTGCGCCGGAACGTCGACGCTCGTGTCCCCGCCGGCAAGCTTGTTCATGATGTCGCTGAGACCGGAAATACGCCCGGACAGTCCCCGGGCCATGATCAGACCGAAAATGCCGGCAATAAGCGCACAGACGATCGCGCTTGCGAAAATCCAGATCTGCAGCGTTGTCAGGGGCGCCAGAACCTCACTGGCGGCCTGCACGACAACAACGGCGTAGTTCTGTCCGAATGCGGTGACCGGAACGATCGCTGCAAAAACGTCCTTGCCATCGAAGTTCGCGATGCGCGTGAAGGTGTTCCCGCCGCTCATCGATGCAGCGATTTCCGTTGCGTTGAACTGATCGCTGAGCAGTTCCGAAACGTCGGCGGTCCGCAGGCTGTCGTTCATCGCCAGACCGTCCCCGTTGAGAAGAAGGGTTTCGCCGGTGTCCCCAAGGCCCGCGAACTTTCCGAGCAATGCTGTAACTTCGTTCGTCGGCGCTTCGTAGATCACCATGCCGATGGTCTTGCTACCGACCGAAATCGGGGCCGCGAGAAATCCGGCAGGCGCGTTGTCGCGTCCCGGATAGCTCTCGGGGTCATAGGCAACCACTGACGGATTGCCATCGACGACGATCGTCTTGTAGGCGCCGGCCAGAGGCGTATTCTTCCACGTGTCCGCCTGAACATTGACACCGAAGTCAGCAAGCTTCCGTGCGCTGTAGATGACGTCGCCGTTCAGGTTGACGAGCATAAGGTCGGGAAAATTGTTCGCGTCCGCGAAGTCGCGAAGCGGTGTGTGATGCTTGGCATGCGCCTTGTCATAGGGCTTGCGGCCGGCCTTGACCAACTGGTCCCGCTCGTCGATCGGGTGCGGATTGTCCGTCACGTAGATCTTCGTGAGCGTTGCGGATGCCTTGTCCTTGTATTTGGCCCAGGCGGCATCAAACGCACTGTAGGCCGCCCTGAGCGTCTTGCCCTGGACATGGCCTTCAATCGTTCTCTGTTTCCCGTGATAGAGTTCCAGCAGGCTGTCTCGGCGGCTTTCCGCCAAGGCCATCAGTCTTTGTTCTGCCTGTCCTTTGACGGTGTTCGCACTCGAAACGTAACTTGCAATGCCCACGCCCGCAGAACACAGAAGCGCTATCCCTAGGACAAGCGCTGGTAGTTTTGCCGCAACCTTCACGGAATTCTCCAAAGTCTCGCGGGAAGGCAGTGCCTTCCCGCATATTTCAGGATCAGAGGTTTTCTACGTTCACACCGAACGTCACGGCGCCGATTGCTTCACCGCTGTCCGGATCGACGACGGTGACGCTGACCTGGCTCTGAAGGGTCTGTGTGCTATCATCTTCTTCCAATTCACTGATGTGAACGGCACCCTTGCCGTTGGAATAGGTGTCCTGCCACTTCGCTTCGTCACCCTGCCAGTAGTCGGAGGTTACGTCGCTCTGGCCCACATTCAGGCCTTTGCCATCCATGACAAAGATTTCAGTGAAGAGACCGTCGCTGCTTTCCTGGACGTCAGCCAGGAAGGTCGACAGCGGGCGTTCCAGCACGGTATCGATCATGGGCTGGTCGACAGCCTCTGCTTCCGCACGCCAGGTCTTGTCGAGTTCATCGATCTTGGTCTGATCGAATGCACCCGTTTCGCCGTTCTGGGCGCGGACTGCGTCAATGACTTCACTGGAGGCGGCGATCTCAGCGATCTTTCCGGCGGCAAGCGTTTTCAGTTCGCTTTCGAATTCGTTTGCAGTCGCCGTTCCGGCGAACAAGAAGCAAAGTGCGGTTGTAGTGTAGACGAGGTGTTTCATTTTGCTCTCCCAAGGTTTTCAACCCGGTAAAAGGATGACCTCAGCAGATTAAAATTCAGTATATGAAGAACTTAATGCTTAAAATAACAAAATATTAAGTCGAGGCCCGAGAAAAATACTAATATACCAAACGAATATATTTTTCACTTTACTCTATTTTTGATTGAAAATTACAATCTTAGAACGAACTTGAAAGCTAAGCATGGCGAAGAAAAGGCCTATTTCCGATGCAAAAGCAGGCCACTACGCGTTTACGAGGCGAAAGTCGCCACAGCCAATACCCGCATGACGCGAAGCCGCACCGCTCTAAGTGAATGTACGAAGCTGGCCAAATCGGACATCATCGGAGAATCGGTCACCGCCGGCACTGATTTCGTGCGAACTGTTGCATCGCGAATGCTTTTCCGCTATACGCGCGCTCGCGCCTGCACCCCTGGAGGAGGCGCATCTGGACCGATCCCGAACAACTCATATCATGTCGATACGGTGGTTCGCCGGTCCGCTACCATACACTCAAGGAGTTTGCCATGGCTGCCAGCTATGAGCTGAAGGCGTCGGCACGGGACCGGGTGGGCAAGGGGGCCGCACGGGCGCTGCGTCGCGAAGGCCTTCTACCTGCCGTAATCTACGGCGACAAGAAACCTGCAATGCCGATCACCATTGCGGTGAAAGAAACCACCATCACCCTTCATAAGGGCGGTTTCACCGCACAGATCGGTATCATCAACGTCGACGGTGAAAAGCACCAGGTCATCGCAAAGGACTATCAGTTGCACCCGGTGCGCGACGATGTCCTCCACGTCGATTTCCTGCGCGTCGCAAAAGGTGCGACACTCACGGTCGAAATTCCGGTTCAGTTCCTCAATGAAGAAATCTGCCCGGGCCTCAAGAAGGGCGGCGTTCTGAACGTTGTCCGTCACACCGTTGAAATGACGGTTCCGGCTGACTCCATTCCGGAAGCGCTCGAACTTGACCTGGCCAATGCAGAGCCGGGTGACAGCCTGCACATTTCCGCGGTTACTCTCCCCGAGGGCTGCCAGCCGACAATCACCGATCGCGACTTCACCATCGCGACGATTGCTGCACCGGCAGGCATAAAGGAAGAAGAAGAAACCGACGGCGAAGCTTCGGAAGAAGAAGCCGCAACGGAAGAAGAAGCAAGCGAGTAATCCTCCGCTTCGATCGGATACGACGGGAGGCGGCCTCCGCCTCCCTGCCCGGCAGCCGTCTTCGGCTGCCTTTTCGTTTCAGCCATGATGGTGCAGGTGCGAGATGAAACTGATCGTCGGACTTGGAAATCCGGGAGCCAAATATGCCGGACACCGGCACAATATCGGTTTCATGGCCGTTGACGAGATCCATCGCCGCCATTCCGGCTTCCAGCCCTGGCGCGCGCGGTTTCAAGGCCAGATTTCCGAGGGCCGCCTTGGCTCGGAAAAGGTCCTGCTGCTGAAGCCGTCGACATACATGAATGAGTCCGGCCGCTCGATCGGCGAAGCCATGCGCTTCTACAAGATCGAGCCGGAAGACATTGTCGTCCTCTATGACGAACTCGACCTGCCACCTTCCAAATTCCGGATGAAGAAAGGCGGCGGCCATGGAGGCCACAACGGTCTGAGGTCCCTCACCGCTCATATTGGCGCGGACTATCGCAGGCTTCGGCTCGGCATTGGCCACCCGGGCGACAAGAAGCTCGTTTCGAACTACGTGCTCGGCGATTTCGCGAAGGCGGACAAGGATTGGCTCGAACCGCTCCTGTCAAACATCGCCGACCACGCGGACCTTCTTGCCGAAGGCAAGGACAGCCAGTTCGCCAACAAGCTCACTCTGGCGCTGGAGCCGGCAAAAGCCCAGCGGAAGGACAAGTCCGGCAAATCCTCGGCGGCGCCCACAAAGTCCGCGAAGCCCAAGGGACAAAGCCATATCAGACAGGCCCGCCAGGGAAAGCAGGTTGAACTCCCGAAATCGGGACCGATGGCTGAAATGCTCAAGAAGCTGCTTGGCGGCAGCTGATGTCCGCTTCAAAGAGCCGAATTCAGCACTTCAATACACAACTTTAACAAGAACAAAAAATGTGACTCGCGTCACAAAATAGGCACGACAGTCGTTCAAAGTCAGTGAGTTAACTGGCGCGACTCGGGGAGATGCCATGCTGAGAATGTTGATTTTCTCCTTGCTGTCACTTGCTTGTCTGAACCCCGCGCTGGCATTCGTGCAACTCGACGGGTGCTTCCTCGCCGAGAAAACTTGCGAAGCCTTTCAGAGCAAGAACAGGAAGACCAACCCCGGCGAAGTGATGCACGCGGCGGAACCGATGCGCATGGGCTGCAGGAGAGGCATTGTCGATCCTGCCGGACTGCAATAGGCGAAGGGCTGGTTCTGCCGCGTCAACTCCTGGCAATGCCTGGAAAAAGAGCCGTCCCGGGCGGCAAGTCTTGACCTGCCCGGTCCGCTCGGGCATGTAGCGCGGCGACAGTTTCACAAACGAACCGAAAGCGATCTCCCATGGGATTCCAGTGCGGCATTGTCGGACTGCCGAATGTCGGCAAGTCCACGCTTTTCAACGCGCTCACAAAAACCGCCGCGGCGCAGGCCGCCAACTATCCATTCTGCACCATCGAGCCGAACACTGGCGAGGTCGCCGTGCCGGACACGCGGCTCGATGCGATCCGTGAGATCGCCCAGTCGAAAGAAGTCATTCCGACGCGAATTACCTTCGTCGATATTGCCGGCCTGGTGCGCGGCGCGTCGAAGGGGGAAGGTCTGGGCAACCAGTTCCTGGCCAATATCCGGGAAGTCGACGCCATCGCGCATGTGTTGCGGTGTTTCGAAGATGACGACATCACCCATGTCGACGGTACGATTGATCCGCTTGCGGATGCCGAAACGGTTGAAACCGAACTCATGGTCGCCGACATGGAAAGCCTGGAACGCCGCATCGCGCCGCTGAAGAAAAAGGCAACCGGTGGCGACAAGGAAGCAAAGGCGGTCCTTCCAATCATGGAAGCCGCTCTTGCCCTTCTTCAGGAGGGCAAACCGGCCCGCGTGCTTGAAACTGCGGACGCGGAAGAAGCGAAGATGCTGAAGGGATTGAATCTCCTGTCATCGAAACCCGTTCTTTATGTCTGCAACGTCGACGAGGCTTCGGCTGCCGAAGGCAACGCGCTTTCGCAGAAGGTTGCCGAAAGAGCCGAACAGGAAGGCGCTGTTGCCGTTGTCATCTCTGCGGCGATCGAAGCGGAGATATCTCAGCTCGACAAGGAAGAACAAGACGAGTTCCTGGAGACCATCGGCCTGGAAGAACCCGGTCTCGACCGCATGATCCGCGCCGGCTACGACCTGCTCGGCCTGATCACCTATTTCACCGCCGGTCCGAAGGAAACACGCGCCTGGACAATCACCGAAGGCACGAAGGCGCCCGGGGCTGCAGGCGTGATACACACGGACTTCGAACGGGGCTTCATCCGCGCGCAGACAATCGCCTATGATGATTACGTGTCGCTTGGCGGAGAAAACGCGGCGAAGGAGGCCGGCAAGGCTCGCGACGAAGGCAAGGAATACATCGTCAAGGATGGCGACATTCTGCTCTTCAAGTTCAATACGTGATCGCGGACTCGCCCCCGCGATTTCGTTGGTGGCGTGAACGGCAAAACACGGGGGAGAGCGAGACCCGCATGAAAACGATCCTGCTAACCGGTTTCGAAGCCTTCGGGACGACACCGGTAAATCCGGCCGAGATGGTCGCCCGGCGCCTCGACGGAGAAACCGTCGAAGGCGCGCGGATCGTTTCCAGGGTCATCCCCAACACGTTCTTCGTCTGCATTGACGCAGTGAAGCAGGCAATGGTGGAAACCCGGGCCGACGCTGTCGTCATGATGGGTGAGTTTGGCGGCCGGGCCACGATCACGGTTGAACGGATCGCGCTGAATTTCAACGATTCATCGCGCTACGGACTGAGGGACAACGCAGGTGTCTCGCTGCAGGGCGAACCGACAGCGCCGGACGGACCGCTGGCGTATCAAAGTACTTTGCCTCTGCGGGCCATGGTCAAGGCCATGCGCGAAGGCGGTGTTCCCGCAGACATTTCGGATGCCGCGGGCACGTTCTGCTGCAACCATCTCTTTTACGGAATCCTACACCACCTTGCGCGGGCTGGCAGCGCTGTAGCGGCCGGCTGGGTTCACCTCCCTCACCTTCCCGAGGTCGCGGCAATGGAAAACAATCTTGGCGCGCCCAGCATGTCGGTTGAAACCGCGGCCGAAGGCCTGCGCCTTGCACTTGCCGCGCTTGTCACGCATCCAAAGGATACCGACGACCCGATCTCGGGCCGCCTGCAGGTCTAGGTGATAGACCCAATTCAGCCTATATCCAGGGCGAGGGGCACAGCGCGATGCGGTCAATCGAATAAGCTCCGCAACGCTGTAAGTGCGTTGAACTGGCCGCATGAGACGTCATCCTTAGCGGGACGCCACCCGGTGTCGGTACGGTACAACGCAGTTACGGGGTGGAAGTCACGGCCGATGCTTTTCCGGCCCTGTCGATCACGGTCGGTCGAAACGGGCCAATGCAGCAAAGAAAAACCCCGTTGGTTTGACAACGGGGTTTTTTCTCAGCTTCGGTCAAGTCCCATCATCATCAGCGGGTTCGGACCCTGCTGGTCCTGCCATTTGCGCCGCCTGTGATGGCCGGACCGTGAACTCCAGCCTGTTTTCGGTGCACCGTATTCCTGTGTCAGGCGGTGCGTTTGGTAGTTGGAACGAATGTTGTATTCCATGGTTTCACTCCCTTCCCGGTGCAAGAACCCTTTGTTCTTGCGTCTGTCAGAGATATGGGGAGCGTAAATGTCCAATATGTGAAGCACACATTACAGATAAAACACAAGATGCTAAATTATTGATTTAAAGAAGAAAATTTAGATAAAACACACTGTTGCAAGGCCAGCGCGCCGTCAAATGTTGGCAAAACCGGGGCCCGGACAACAAAACCCCCGCCGGTCATCCAGCGGGGGTTTTGTCAGCTGCGGTCCAGCCCCTGCATGGTCAGCGGGTTCGGACCTTTTTTGTCATGCCATTTGCCCTTGTTTTTTCCAAACCCGAAAAAGGATCCGAAAAACGCCTGCTGGCTCTGCGCCGCGCGGGCCATGACATCGACACTGTCGTAAGATTGACCTCTGTATTTCATTTTCCTCACTCCCTTCCTTGCAAGTGCACCATTGCCTTGCGTCTGAAAGAGATATGGCCATGGCAGATGTCCGATGAGTGGCCTTGAGATTAACATTCGGCCATGTTCAGCTTGGCCCCGTTGTCACTGTTTTTCTCCGGAGTCGTTTTTCGTGACCTTTGACCAAATCGCTTTGTTTGTGCTTTTCGGAATTGTGTTTGCGCTGCTTGTCTGGGGACGGATCAGGTTTGATCTCGTTGCCTTTGCGGCGCTGATCGTCGGCGCGTTTCTCGGGCTTGTTCCCTCAGATCAGATCTTCACCGGCTTCGGACATTCCGCAGTCATCATCATTGCGCTGGTCCTGATCGTCTCCAAGGGGCTGATGAATTCGGGTGCGGTCGAGCTCATTGCGAACCATCTTTTGTCGGCATCGAGGGGTCTTGCCCGCCACATCACGCTGATGTCGGTGGTCGGCGCGGGCCTCTCCGGCATCATCAACAACGTGGCGGCGCTTGCCTTGCTGATGCCTCTCGATCTGGAAGCTGCGAAAAAGGCAGGGCGTTCGCCCGGCCTGTCGCTGATGCCGCTGTCTTTCGCGACCATTCTCGGCGGCATGATCACACTGATCGGAACACCGCCCAATATCGTCATCGCAGAATACCGGTCCGATGCGCTCGGCAGCCCTTTCGCCATGTTCGATTTCGCACCGGTCGGGCTTACAGTGGCCGTATTCGGCATCGCGTTCGTCGCCCTGTTCGGCTGGCGCTTCCTGCCCGCTCATTTCAGGGAGAAGCCAAAGGACGAGGATTTCGCCGAAAGTCTCTACTCAGCCGAGTTGAAGATAAGCAAGGTCTCGGAGGACAAGCCGGTCGCGGTTGGCGATCTCTATCCGGTCGCGGAAGAAAAGGATGTCGTCATAATCGGCCTGATCCGGAACGGCCGGCGGATCAGGGGCTTTGCGCGCCGCGAACCGATCAAGAGCGGAGACTTTCTCGTGGTCGAGGGCGACCCGAAAGCAATCGAAGGCTTCATGGGAGCCGCCAAGCTGGACTTTGCAGGGTCGGAACAGCACAAGGGCGGCCTTGGCGGTTCCTCGCTGTCGCTCACCGAGGCAATAGCGCCCGACAGCGCGCGCATCACGGGCACGACCGCCTTCAAACTGCGGCTTCTTTACGGTCACGGCGTCACCCTGCTCGGTATTTCCCGGGAGGGACGCCGTATTCAGAAACGCGTCCGTCACGAGATCATCCGTCCTGGAGATGTGCTTTTGATGATCGGGACCCAGGAGAGGCTTGAAAACGCGTTTGGCTGGCTGGGCGTACTGCCTCTGGAAGGCCGCAGGACAGACATGATCCAGCGCAACAAGGCCTGGCTGGCGATTGCCGGCTTCATACTGGCCATCGCGGTGGCCGTGGCCGGTTTTGCCTATCTTCCGGTAGCGCTCGCTGCCTGTGTCGTCCTCTATGCCGCGACGGGCCTTGTCAGCGGCTCTGAAGTCTACAACGCTGTCGAATGGAAAGTGATCGTGCTGCTCGGGTCACTGATACCGCTTGGGCAGGCGTTCGAGAACTCGGGCAATGCACAGCTAATCGCCGACGGTATTGTCGCTCTGACGGCGGGCGCGCCGGCCTGGGTCACGCTCACGGTGCTGATGATCGTGACCATGACCCTGTCCGACTTTCTGAACAATGTCGCAACCTGCCTGATCGCGGCGCCCATTTCGGTGCAGATCGCCGGAAGCCTCGGCGTCAATCCCGATCCGTTTCTGATGGCCGTTGCGGTTGCCGCATCCTGCGCTTTCCTCACGCCGATAGGCCACAAGAACAACACCATCATCATGGGGCCGGGCGGCTACCGCTTCGGAGACTACTGGCGCATCGGCCTGCCTCTGGAGCTCCTTGTGCTTGCGATAGCGATCCCGGCAATCCTGGTCTTCTGGCCCCTGTCTGCCTGACCGCTCAGGCGTCCGGTTTCAGAGGCAGGCAGATATCGGTCAGAAGATCCGCCGGCGCAGTATCTCGCGGATTATTCAGGTAGACCTCCATGCAGGGTGCATCCGCAGGCTCGCGGCCCGACTGGGTAAGCCACTCGCCATAGAGCCATTCATAGGCCCACTTCATGTCCGCGTAAGGCCCCTTGTAGTGCAGGATGGCATAGTCACCGCCATAAGTTTCAACCGCTTCGAATGGCGCTTCAACGTCGAACCCGTCGGACACTGCCACTCCGGCGGCTGACCGCAATTCGTCTTCCGGGACATATGTCGGGTCGGAATAGTAGAGCCCTTTCATCGCGCCCACCTGTCCAAGCTGGTTACGGCTGGCAAGAACCCCGACGGCTTTTTCAAATGCCTTTCCGATCTCCATATAGGCGCCCTTGTGCGGAATGACGGCGAGCGTTTCGGTGGCAATGGACTTGATTTCGACCTGATGCATGAGAAGAGATCCTCTTGTTTTTGGAATGGGAGCGCCGCCATTGGCGGGCTGGAGACGGCCTTCGACACCGGCCTCCCGATAAGTCGAGGGAGACTGGCCGTAGACTTTCTTGAAACTGCGGCTGAACGCTTCCAGGCTGCTGTAGCCGGCGCGTGCAGCGATATCCGCAATTGGCATCTTGGAATAGGTCAGGTCCGCCGAGGCCCGGTGCAGCCTCAGCCGCTTGACGGTCGCGACGATGGATTCGCCATAGGCCGACTGCCACACCCGGTGCCAATGCCACGGAGACAGGGCTGCGACTTCGGCAAGCATGGCCAGGTCCGGATCTTCATCGAGATGCGCATAGATGTATTCGATGACCCGCGTGAAGCGCCTGAGATAGCCATCATCCTTCGGCGATATCTTTGGTTTTTCGTGCTGTGTCATTGGAAACGGCCTTTGCTTGATTTCGGAGACCCTAGCACCGGGCGATCTGACAAATCTTGCTGACTTGGTCAGAAGGAACGTCAGCTTTGGGCCATGGCCTTTTTTGAGCACGTACTCTTCTGTGAGCGCGTCTTTGTGTCCTGCCTATCGAAATTGCCTCCGCTCATGTGCTACGACAGAAAACATCAACGCCCTCCCGCCGCCTCCGTGACCGGCTCCGGTTCCAGACAACACAGCCCAACCAGATGACACATCCGCAATTTTTTGAAGACTTCGCACCCGGACAGGAAATCCCGCTGGGGTCGATCGAGGTCACCCGGGACGACATCATCGAGTTCGCCACCGAGTTCGACCCCCAGGACTTTCACATAAGCGAGGAAGGCGGCAAGGCGTCGATGCTCGGAGGACTGGCAGCGTCCGGCTGGCACACGGCCAGCATCGTCATGCGCCTCCTGGCGCTGAACCTCTTCAACAAGAGCACGGGCCGCGGATCACCAGGGGTGAGCAAGCTGAGATGGAAACACCCTGTCTTTGCCGGCGACATCCTGTCAGCGCATGCCGAAATCCTGGGAACGAAAGCCCTGCGGTCCAAACCCGGCCTCGGTCTCGTTTTCATCCGCATCCGCGCTGCCAATCAGAACGGCAAGGATGTGATCGACTGGGAGAACCCCGTCCTGTTTGAAAGGCGGGAGCCTGCCCGATGATCGATTTCTTTGAAGATATCCGTGAGGGCGACAGGCTGGAGCTCGGACGTCACACATTCCGGAAGGACGACATCATCCGCTTTGCGGAGAAATACGATCCTCAGCCCTTTCACCTGAGCGAGGAAGGGGCGGCAAAAACCCATTTCGGACGCCTGTGCGCGTCGGGCTGGCACACGGCTTCCGTCTTCATGAAGCTGTTCGTCGCAAAAATGAAGGCGATGCAGGCGGAGGCCCGCGAAGCCGGTACCCCGTTCGCCCGGATCGGCCCCTCGCCCGGTTTCGAGGATCTGAAATGGATCAAGCCGGTGTTCGTCGGCGACACCCTGACCTATACCCGGATCGTGACCGGCAGGACCGAAAGCCGAAGCAGGCCCGAATGGGGCCTCCTTCACTCCGACATGCTGGCGCACAATCAGGACGGAACGCTCGTATTCTCCTTCAAGGCAACCGTCTTTGTCGAACGGCTGGGTGCCCGGTCAGACTGACCATGACTATGGCCGCCTAAACATCGCGCGACGTGTCTTCCCGTTTCTCTCCGGAGACCGCCAGGGCACGCTGATGAAAGTAGCCGGAGGGCGGCGGGGGCACTTGAAAAAGAAAGAACACGAGGATCGCGACCAGCACCTTGTCCAATGCGCCTTTGGTTCGCACGGGCGAGAAACCGTCCAGGAGCGCGGAGGCTGTATCGGCCTGCGATGCCGGTACGCGTATTGAAACGCCACCCCAGGCGATCATCTTGTCCCAGGCGACCGACGCAATGGCCTGATCGAAGGTCCAGACGCGGATATTGGCACTCTCCAGAAACGATGCCGCCAGCGCCCACTCCATCGGACCGTACGCGCGCGCCACGGTGACCAGGTTTTCTTGCCGTCTCAACTGCTGGGCCATGCGCGTTCGATCCTCCGCAAATGGCATCGTCTGCCCTGAAGCATACAGGATTTGGCGTGACAAATCTCATCAGAGCGCAGGACACGAAATACGTCGCCTGCAAAGGATCGAAGTCGAATGCGCCTAAAGGGTCCGCGCGAACAGGATTTCGTCGCGGATCTCGATCCCGTAGTCTCCCCGCAGCGGAATGCCGGGCTTCTGTTCGCGCTCTTCGTCAATGACCCCCTGCCCGATCCGCTCGAAGCGGAAGCCGCGCCTTTGATAGAACCGGAAGGCATCCAGATTGTCATTGGATGTCCTGACGGTCAGCCGCGGTACGGACTGCGAGCGCGCCTCCGTGACGACGGCATCCAGCAACTGACTGCCGACACCGCCCCAGCGATTGATCGAATCCAGCGTCAGGATCTCCCACTCCCCGTCCCGCTTGATCAGCGTGACCAGACCCACCAGATCGTTTCCGTCGAAGGCGACATAGCCAGGCAGCCGTGACGCATCGACCATCTCGTTGTCCAGCATGATCTCCGGTGCGGTCCAGCGATCGGTCAGGAGCTGACGCACCGCGGGATAATCCCCCTCCTCCGTTTGGCGAATGACTACAGGCATTTGAACGCTCCTACCGCTGGGAAACCCTGCTTGAAAGTGGACTGCGCGCCTGCCATCGCGCTCGTTCCAGTTCCGGGTCAACATGTTCTTCTTCGGGATAACCAACACATAGATAAGCCACGAGCTGCCAGTTCTCGTCAACCTGAAGGATTTCGCAGACGGATGCCGGATCGAGGATCGAGACCCAGCCGACGCCTATTCCTTCGCATCTGGCGGCCAGCCAGAGAGTATGCACCATGCCGACCGTGGAATAGGCCAGCATTTCCGGCATGGTCGCGCGGCCAAGACCATGCCCCTGCTCCGGATCCTTGTCGCTGAAAACCGCCAGGTGAACCGGCGCCTCCTCCAGCCCGGCCAGCTTGAGCTGCCTGTACCGGCTTGCCTGGTCATCTTCGTACCCGGCAGCTGCGGCATTGTTTTCCGTTTCGAAACAGGCCGTTATCCCGTTACGTCTTTCCTGGTTCTCAACGACGACAATGCGCCAGGGCTGACTGTTGCCGACAGACGGCGCAAGATCTGCGAGGCGTAGCAGATGGTCGAGCATGCCGTCCGGCAACGGATCGGCGCGAAAACGGCGGACGTCCCGCCGCCATTTCAGCAGGGTTTCGAAATCTTGCCGGAACTGGTGGGAGAACTGCGGCACATCCGCTGGAGGAGGCATGAGGTCAGTGCCCGGGAAATTCCACCAGCGTGCGAACAGGCACATTCAGCGCTTCAAGCTTTGCGCGTCCACCGAGGTCCGGCAGATCGACGATAAAGCAGGCGGCCTCGATGTTGGCGCCCATCGACTTGAGCAGCTTGCAGGCCGCTTCCGCAGTTCCGCCGGTCGCGATCAGGTCGTCAACCAGGATCACCCGGTCACCTGGCTGGATGGCATCCTTGTGCATTTCCATTTCATCGAGACCGTATTCCAGCGAATAGGCGATCCGGACGGTCTCGTGCGGCAGCTTTCCCTTCTTGCGGATCGGAACGAAGCCCGCCGACAACTGGTGCGCCACCGCCCCTCCGAGAATGAAGCCGCGGGCCTCGATCCCGGCAATCTGGTCGACTTTCGAGCCGGCCCACGGCTGTACAAGCGCGTCGACGGCGCGCCGGAACGCCCGCGCGTTGCCCAGAAGCGTCGTGATGTCGCGAAACAGAATTCCTTCTTTCGGATAGTCCTTGATCGTGCGGATCGAGTCGACCAGTTCATCATGGATCGTCTGTTCGGTCATCGAGCTCTCTTTCTTCGGCTGATCGTTCCGGCACATGCCCCGACGGACGCTTATAACAAGTTTGCGTGATTTATCGAAGCGATTTCATCGGGTTGCATTGATTGCTGCAGTGGCTGCCTTGGATCTACCGGGCCTTGTTCAGGACACGTCCGGCCACCGCGTCGAGTTTCGCCACAAGCGCGGGGTCCCGTTTTTCGGGAGCCGTCATGAACGCGAACTCGAGCGCCGTGTCTGAGCCCGCCGGGCAGGATTGATGTTCCTTCGGCAGATCCCGCGCGACCCGGGCGACGAGACGCTGTGCGTTTTCGGCATTGTCGTGCAGAACCTTGATGATCGACTGGATGTCCACTTCGCCGTGATCGGGATGCCAGCTGTCGTAGTCGGTGACCATTGCAACTGTCGCGTAACAGATCTCCGCTTCGCGCGCGAGCTTGGCTTCCGGCATGTTGGTCATGCCGATAACATCGCATTCCCAGGACCGGTAGAGATGGCTCTCGGCGAGAGAGGAAAACTGCGGCCCTTCCATCGCCAGATAGGTTCCGCCCTTCGCATAGGCGAGGCCTTCGGCTTCCGCTGCCGCGGCAACAGCTTCGATCAGCTTCGGGCTGACCGGTGTTGCCATGGACACATGCGCGACACACCCGGTTCCGAAAAAGCTTTTCTCGCGCGCAATCGTCCGGTCTATGAACTGGTCCACCAGAACAAAGGTGCCCGGTGCATGTTCTTCCTTCAGCGATCCGCAGGCAGACACGGAGAGCAGATCCGTGACCCCGCAGCGTTTCATCACATCGATGTTCGCGTGGTAGTTGATCGTCGTCGGCGAATAGACGTGCCCCCTGCCATGGCGGGGAACAAACACGATTTTCAAGCCGTCGATCTCGCCGATCCGGACCTGATCGGAGGGCGTTCCCCAGGGGCTTTCAACGGTAATCCATTCGGCATTTTCCAACCCGGGGAGATCGTAAATGCCCGAACCGCCGATAATCCCAAGAACCGCATCAGCCATTGCCAAGTCTCCAGTTGAAACGAGAATCCAGTCCTGTCAGCTGATTAACAAGCGGCAGGAGACTTGAATAGGTCAAAATGCAAAAAAGCCGGACCGAATGCCTGTCGCGCTGCAACAACCCGAGCCTCGTCCTGGCGAGAACCGCAAGGGCTGTCTCAGAATCTGCCGCCCATCTTTCGAGGCTCCGCTACGCTCCGCACCTCAAGATGAGGGAGTAGTGGCGGAGCGTCTGAACCGGCAAATGCCGAGCCTAATGCTCTTCAGCGCCGCATCAAAAACGGCCTCATCCTGAGGAGGATCGCCAGATCCGTCTCGAAGGATGGCACAGCCGCACTGACCTCACTGCCCATTTTTCGAAGCTCCGTGCCTCAAGAACAAGTGGGCAGCGGGCTCAGGAGGCAAGTCGACGAAAAAGGCGGGCTCAAGGCCCGCCTTCCAGGTTCTGCCGGAGTTGTCCCGGATCAGTGTTCCGCGTTGCGCCAGAGCTGCTTCTTCGTGAAGTACAGCAGACCTGCAAACACGATCAGGAACACCATCACGCGAAAGCCGATCTTCTTGCGGTCTTCCAGATGCGGCTCTGCGGCCCACATCATGAATGCGGAAACGTCTTTCGCATACTGCTCGACCGTCATCGGCGTGCCGTCGGTGTATTCGACAGCCTCTTCGAACAGCGGCGGTGCCATCGAGATGAACTCGCCGGCCAGGAACGAGTGGTTGTAGTACTGGCCATCCGGCACGACGACACCCTCCGGCGCATCCACATACCCGGTCAGAAGCGAGTAGATGTAGTCAGGGCCGTTTTCCTGGTACTGCGTGAAGATGTCGAACACGAAGCCCGGGAAACCGCGCTGTGCTGCTCGTGCCTTCGCCAGCAGCGAGAAATCGGGCGGGTAAGCGCCGTTGTTCGCCGCACGGGCTGCCTGCTCATTCGGGAACGGCGACGGGAAACGGTCGGCCAGGATAGCCGGTCGGTCGTACATGTCGCCAAAATCGTCCGGACCGTCGACAACGGTGTATTCGGAAGCGATTGCCTTGGCCTGGTCTTCGCTGAAGCTCGGCCCGCCGTTTTCCGCCAGGTTTCTGAAGGCGACAAGCCTCAGGCCGTGACAGGCGGAACAGTTCTCGCGATAGACCTTGAAGCCGCGCTGCAACTGACCCCGGTCATAAAAGCCGAACGGACCTGCAAAGGACCAGTTCTGGTAGTCGATTTCCACATTGGCGCCCGCGCCAAGGGCGGGTGTCGCGATGGCAAGCGATGCCACCGCCACAAGGGAACGAACCATTTTGATCATGGTGCTCATTGTCTCAAATAACTCCTGATCCGGTTCGCGTCATTTCGTTTCCGGCGCGGCGGCTGCGCCGGCAGGTTGCCCTGATCCACCCTTCAGCACCGATTCAGAAATCGATGCAGGCAACGGACGCGGCTTCTCCAGGAAACCAAGCATCGGCAGGACGATCAGGAAGTGGGCGAAGTAGTAGGCGGTGAAGATGCGCGACAGCGTCACGTAAATTCCTTCAGCCGGCATCGCGCCCAGGTATCCGAGAGCAACGCATGTCAACGCGAAGATCCAGAAGAACTGCTTGAACAGCGGACGGTAGGTTCCGGAACGGACCTTCGACGTGTCAAGCCAGGGCAGGATGAACAGGACCGCGATGGCACCGAACATCAGCACGACACCGCCAAGCTTGTCGGGAACGGCACGCAGGATCGCATAGAACGGCAGGAAGTACCATTCGGGAACGATATGTGCCGGTGTGACAAGCGGGTTTGCCTCGATGTAGTTGTCCGCATGACCCAGATAGTTCGGCAGATAGAAAGCGAACCAGGAGAAGAAGATCATGAAAACGACAATCGCGAAAAGGTCCTTCACCGTGTAGTACGGGTGGAACGGCAGCGTGTCCTGCTTGGTCTTCGGCTGCACCCCTGTCGGGTTGTTGTTGCCCGTGGTGTGGAAGGCCCACACGTGCAGGATGACAACACCGAAAATCATGAACGGCAGCAGGTAGTGAAGCGAGAAGAACCGGTTCAGCGTCGGGTTATCGACGGCAAATCCGCCCCAGAGCCAGGTGACGATCGCTTCGCCCACGAGCGGGATCGCCGAGAACAGGTTGGTGATAACGGTCGCGCCCCAGAAGGACATCTGGCCCCAAGGCAGAACGTAACCCATGAAGGCCGTTCCCATCATGATCAGGAAGATGATCACGCCGAGGATCCACGAAATCTCGCGCGGAGCCTTGTAGGAACCGTAGTAGAGGCCGCGGAAAATATGGATATAGACCGCGATGAAGAACATCGACGCGCCGTTCGAATGGAGATACCGCAGCAGCCAGCCGAAATTCACGTCGCGCATGATGTGCTCGACACTGTCGAATGCGGCGTCGGTGCTGGGTGTGTAGTGCATGACCAGAACGATCCCGGTGAGGATCTGCGCGATCAGCACGAAGAACAGGATCCCGCCGAAGGTCCACCAGTAGTTCAGGTTTTTCGGCGTCGGGAAGTCCACGAAGGAACCGCGCATGAGCGAAATGACCGGCAGGCGGCTTTCCAGCCACTTGGCCGCAGCGCTCTGCGGTACGTAGTTTGAATGTCCAGCCATGGCTGTCTCCTAAAAATTTCTGCCGTTAACCGATCTTGATTGTCGTATCGCCGACAAACTCGAGCGGTGGGATGAGCAAATTCTCGGGAGCCGGGCCCTTACGAATGCGGCCGGCCGTATCATAGTGCGAACCGTGGCAGGGGCAGAACCACCCGCCGAACTCTCCGGCATCACCGATCGGCACACACCCAAGGTGCGTACAGATGCCGATCTGAACGAGCCAGTTTTCCTTGTCCTTTACGCCGCGGTTCGGATCGGTTGCCTCGGCGTCGACCGGAAGGTTTGCATTTCGGGCCAGCTTGTCAGGCAGATCCGCGATCGGCACATCCGTGGCCTCGGTCACTTCGGTTTCCGTGCGGTTTCGGATGAACACCGGCTTACCGCGCCATTTGACCGTGATTGACTGGCCTTCCTCCACGGCGGACACGTCCACCTCGATCGATGCCAGCGCGAGCGCTGACGCATCCGGGTTCATCTGATCAATAAACGGCCATACCAGCGCACCGGCGCCTACAACGCCCATTGCACCGGTCGCGATGTAGAGAAAATCACGGCGGTTCGGTTCTTCCGCATCCGTGTTGTGTGCCAAGGTCGCGTCCCCTCAAAAGTTCTACCTGTACCGATAGCCCGCATCATGTTCCACCGCTATCTTGGGAAGAAGGATAGTGGGAACCATGCCGGGCTCAACGGTGGACAGGTGCGGCAGTTTTCCGCACCGGCCAAGCGGCTTGTCTTTTTGCACCCTTCGATACGCTTGTCCAGACAAACAAACGCCTCAAAACGCATATGTCGCAGGCAAAAACACAGCCATGCCGCTTTTCTGCCCTTTTTTACCGAAAAAGCGCAAGACCGGAATTCGTATGAATCCCGATCTTGCTGTCTCATGCTGTGAATTATGCTGCCTGAACCGGCGCCAGGAAGCCACCCGACTGATGCTGCCAGAGCTGAGCATAAAGGCCGTTGGCATCGAGCAGTTCCTGGTGCGAGCCCTGCTCGATGATTCGGCCCTGATCCATGACGATCAATCGGTCGAGAGCCGCGATTGTCGACAGCCTGTGTGCGATCGCGATCACCGTCTTGCCCTTCATCAGCTCGAAGAGGCTCTCCTGGATGGCAAGCTCGACTTCTGAATCCAGCGCGGACGTCGCCTCGTCCAGAACCAGGATGGGGGCATCCTTGAGCAGAACCCGGGCAATCGCAATTCTCTGGCGCTGGCCGCCCGAGAGCTTGACCCCGCGTTCGCCGACATGGGCATCAAGACCGGTGCGGCCATTGAGATCGGTCAGGCCGCTGACGAACTCCATCGCGTGAGCCTTTTCCAGCGCTGCCTCGACTTCGTCCCGTTCGACATCCGGTTTGCCATAGGCGACGTTCTCGAAGATCGACCGGTGCAGAAGCGATGTATCCTGCGAAACGACGCCGACATTCGCCCTGATATCGTCCTGGTGCACACCTGCAATGTCCTGTCCATCAATCACGATGCGCCCGCGTTCCAGGTCATAAAAGCGAAGCAGCAGGTTGACGATGGTCGACTTGCCGGCGCCAGAACGGCCGATCAGTCCGATTTTCTCTCCCGGCGCTATTGTCAGGTCCAGGTCCTCGATCACACCGGATTTCTTGCCGTAGTGAAAGCCGATACCGTCGAAACGGATCTCGCCCTTCGGCACGGAAAGCGCCCGGGCATTGGGGACGTCCACCACATCCCGCTCACGCGAGATCGTGTTGATACCGTCCTGCACGGTGCCGATGTTTTCAAACAGGCCCGACACTTCCCACAGGATCCATTGCGACATGCCCTGGAACCGCAGGACGAGCGCAACCGCAACGGCGATCTCGCCGGTCGTCACCGTGCCCGCCTGCCAGAGCAAGATGGACATGGCTGCAACGGCGAACAGCAGCACCATGTTGAGGGTCGTCAGCGTGATGTTCATGCCGGTCACAAGGCGCATCTGCAGGAACACCGTCTTCAGGAACGACGTCATGGAAGACCTGGCATAGTCTTCTTCGCGCTCCGCGTGGGAAAACAGCTTTACCGTCGATATGTTGGTATAGGCATCCACCACGTGACCCGTCATGACGGAACGCGCATCGGCCTGCTCCCGTGACACGTCCTTGAGCCGCGGAATGAAAATGCGCATTGTGATCAGGTAACAGCCGAGCCAGGCCATGAACGGGATCGCGAAATAAATGCTGGCCTCCGCAACGACGAACAGCGCCGCGACGAAGTACACCACCACATAGACAAGGATATCCGCGATCCGCGTCACCACCTCACGCACCGCCAGAGCGGTCTGCATCAGCTTGTTGGCGATGCGGCCTGCGAAGTCGTTCTGGTAGAACGAAATACTCTGCCGCAGAAGGTAGCGGTGGACGCGCCACCGCACCGACATCGGGTATGTGCCCATCAGGCCCTGGTGAAACAGCATCTCCCAAATGGCGGCAATACCGGGCAGCAGAACCAGCACGACGAGCCCCATCCAGACAAGCTGCCCCCAGTTGTCCTGGAAGAACGTCTCCGAGTTTTCTGTGCTCAGCCAGGTAACCAGCTCGCCGAGAAACGTGAAGATGGTGACTTCCAGGACAGCGATAAGCGCTCCCAGGATTGAGACAACGAGCAGGATCGGCCAGACGGGCTTGGTGTAATACCAGCAGAACGCCCAGAACCCGCTTGGCGGAACGTCGAGCTCGGTCTTCTCGAAAGGATCCACGAGCTTTTCGAAACGGTCAAACATGACTACCTCTCAGAGCGGCTCAAACGTAACACGGTCAGATGCGCCATGGCATCCTGACTGTTCATCGTTTGGGACCGCGGACGAATGATTGTCATGGCCGTCATGAAGAACAGGCCGGACATTAAACTTGTAAAGGAGAGCGCAATGATCGCCGTGCCCCAGAAAAGGGCGCCCAGATCGTCAATGAAGACGGAAACGGGGATGTGTTGCCCGGAAACCTCCAGAGCCTCGATACGGCTCAGGTTGTAGGCAAGCACGGGCACGAACAAGACCACGGCGACAACGATCGTAACGCCCGCAAACGCGGCAGCGCGCAGCAATCCACGCACCAGCCGGCGTTTCGCACCTCTTTGAGCGGGAGGCGGCGGCGGCACTTCGACATCCGGACGGACCGTCAGCAAGGACGGGTCCTGTGGGTAGAACGAATTCATCGGAACGGCTCCGAAAACGGAAAAATGATCAATGGTGACGGCAGACACGTGAAGACAAACGCGCAGCACACTGACGGCTTAAGCCGGTCACCGCAGAACTAGGATGTGAGAAAGGAAGTGTTGGCGCCTATAGCTGCCTGACGACCACCTTGGTGCAGCCAGTGGGGACTGGAAATGCCTGGATCATATGACGATCTATCATGTAAGCCCTCCTGGTTGCGCGGCCAACGGCCACAAGGAAAATCAAGAGCCAACGACGTAAGGTTGACTGATCGTGTTGGTAACCGTTTTGAGCGAAAATGGAAAGGGGTAACTTGTCCATTCCTTGAGGAAACTGACACCTGTTGCCAATCGGACACATTGCGCGCGCCCACCGGGCGGGGTTGCAACATCAGTGCCCCTGAAAGACAAAGTCTCGTACGTGGATTTCAGCTTCCCGGGGCGGAACCCATGGTGAAATCAACCCGCCCTGAATGTGCCCGCACCTCATGTCCCGCAGAATTTTGGCCTGTTCGGGACGGTCAACACCAAGCGCAACAACCTGATAATCGAATTTCCGTGCAAGGTTGACGATGGCTTCGACGAGGTGCCTCCTGTCGATGCTTGTTTCAAGGTCAGCGATAAGCGAGGGGCTGATTTTCAAGAGGTTCGCCCCGCTTTCGATGAGTTGTCCCAATCCGCTCTGAAGGCTGCCGAAACTGTCGAGCGCAATACGGCAACCGTGTTTCTTGAGGGTCTCAAGGGTCTCTTTCAACCGGGCGCATTCCCCGAAGCGGATGATCTCCGGATCGAGTTCGATGGTCAGGTCGGACGGCGCAAACCCCGCGTCTTCGCAAAGCTGCACAAGAAGCACCCCGAATTCCGGGTCGCTCAGGCTTGCAGCGGTCAGGTCGACCGTAAGCCTTAGTTCTGTCCCGGACGCCTCGAGAAGTCGGCTCATTTCTGCAAGTCCTTGCTCCAGCGCAAATCTCTCGACCTGTGAAATGCGTTTCACGTCATCCTGATTGCTCAACAGCGTCCTCGGGTCGACAAGTCCTTCGGAAGGATGCAGCCATTGGGCGGATACCTCGTACCCGGTGATACGCCGTGCATTGAGATCGAACTGCGGTTGCATCAGCAGCGTCAGATTGCCGTTCTCCAGATCGTGATCGAGCTGCGCCATGCTCATGCGCCGGTGCCGGTGTGCCGTTCCGAGCGCTTCGGTATACCAGGAGAACCGTCCACGTCCCGACTTTTTCGCCGCGTAAAGGGCGATGTCGCCGCAGTTGATGAGTTCCTCGAGACCCACCTTTGCGCAATCGGCGAGCACGAGGCCGACGCTTCCTCCGATCTTGTGCCTCTGCTGCTCGATCAGGACCGGCTTGAGAAGTTCGTCAAGCAGGCGGCGGGTCAGCTGTTCAATGAAGACCCGTTCAACCGGCCGATAAAAGGCAACCATGAATTCATCGCCGCCGATTCTCGCGGCCAGTCCCTGATCCCCCAACACGGTTTTGAGGACGCTTGCGACATGCCGCAACACGGCATCGCCCGTGCTGTGACCGTGGCTGTCGTTGATATCCTTGAAATGATCCAGGTCCAGCAGCACCAGGCCGATCTGGTGCGCGTCTTCGCGGCCGGCCGACAGACGCTCCTGCAGGAATTCCGTGATCTTCTCCCGGGTCGCCAAACCGGTCAACTCGTCATGCTCCGCCTGGAACTTGAGCCGCTTTCGGGTTTCCTCCAGTTCCGCGAAACGTTCGACTTCGCGCGTCACATCCTGGCACAGGATGATCATGCGGGTATCGTCTTCGGTCTCGGCTTCGATCCGTGCAAATGTCAGCTGATTCCAGAAAAGTTCGCCGTTCTTTCGGCGGTTCTGGATCAGTTCCTTAAAGCCCGAAGAAAACTTATCCAGATCGAACTTGAAGTTTTCCAGTTCATCCTGCGGAAGCTGTTTGTTGGACGGAAGCACGAATTCCTGAGGGCGTCGCCCCCGGATTTCCTCCGCAGTGTAGCCGGTTATCCTGGTATAGGCGGGATTGGACCATTCGATCCGGCCGTAAACGTCCTGCAGGACGAGGCCTTCATGCGCATGCTCAACCACCGTTTTGAGGATTGCGGCATCATTGCCGAATTCCGAATTTCCCGGAGTGTGCGGACGAGCCGTGCGCTGCCGGCCGAAAACATATCCCGCGGAGAAGAACAAGGCTCCCGCTCCGGCACAAACAAACAGCAATATTGCAGGCCAATCGGCCGGAAGCGTTTCCATGCCAGTTCGTCGATAGCTCCACCCGTTGAAGACTATCCTGACAGAATAATTTGAAGGAAACGCTAAGCAGACGGCGCCTACGCAGTCGTATTATTGACAATAGACGCAACGAAGGATTGTAGAAGACGTGCGGAAATCAGCTGTAACTGGCCCCGATGCAAGCATACCTTACCGCAAGGCCTCGAAGTCACCGTATATCGGGTTGAAAATTTGAGCGAAGGCTACGAGACCATCCGTGTCAGCACGTAACCCATCCCCGCCGAAAATGCCGAAAGAACCGTTCCCCAGGCAACATCGACAACGGTGACGATCACCGGCCAGTTTCGCAGCGTTGCATAGTTCGTCACGTCATAGGTCGCATAGGTGAAGAATCCGAACATGGCTCCGTATATGATCGCAATTGCGAGACTTTCGGACTTCAGGGCCGGTGCAACCGCGAATATCACGATACCGACGACATAGATGATGTAGAAAGCGCCGGCCGCACCCATATTCGGTTTGTCCATGAGCAGATGTCCGATGCGGTCGAAATAGAACCGCGTTGCAATCTGCGACAGCCAGACATAGTCGACCGCGAGAAACACCAGTGCAGTCGCGAAATAGGCAGTGATGTATTGAACCATGAGACCCTCGGAAACAAGATAGGGCTGATACGTGTCCCGGTTTGGGTCGGATCATGTTTTTGCAACCCGGCTTTCCGCTTTGTTGGCTCGCTCAAGCCGTTTGAACGTCCGGCTTCAGGAAACCTCCCGACTGCCTTTGCCAGAGTTGCGCATAAAGCCCGCGACCATCTGCCAGAAGCGCATCGTGTGTTCCCTGTTGCACGATCTGCCCCTTGTCCATCACGATCAGCCGGTCCATGGCCGCGATCGTTGACAGCCGGTGCGCGATTGCGATCACGGTCTTTCCGGCCATCAGACTTTGCAGATTGTCCTGGATCGCGGCCTCGACTTCCGAATCGAGCGCCGACGTCGCCTCGTCGAGCACAAGGATCGGCGCGTCTTTCAGCAGGACGCGTGCAATCGCGATACGCTGCCGCTGGCCGCCTGAAAGCTTGACGCCGCGTTCGCCGACGAAGGCATCGAACCCGCTCCGCCCCTTTTTGTCTGCAAGCTGTTCGATAAACTCCAGCGCGTGTGCCTTGCGGGCGGCCTCGACAAGGTCTTCTTCGCTGGCACGCGTGCGTCCGTAGAGAATGTTTTCGCGGATCGATCTGTGCAGCAGAGAGGTGTCCTGCGTCACCATGCCGATCGATCGGCGCAGTGTTTCCTGGGCAACAAGCCGCACATCCTGACCGTCAATGAGAATGCGCCCGGTCTCCAGATCGAAGAAGCGGAGCAGCAGGCTGACCAGCGTCGTCTTCCCGGCTCCCGACGGTCCGACGAGGCCGACCCGTTCACCCGGCCGGATGGCAAGATTCAGATGGTCGATCACACCGCCATCCTTGCCGTAGTGGAAGCGGATGTTCTCGAACGCGATCGCGCCTGCATCGACCTTGAGGGCCGCTGCGCCTGGCGCGTCGGTGAGTGTTATGGGCCTCACGACCGTCTCCATGCTGTCCTGAAGCGATCCGAAGTGCCTGAACAGGCCATTGAGCTGATTGAACAGCCGGTTGAGGAGAATGTTGAGCCGCAGGATGAGGCTCAGCGCAAAGGCAACGTGGCCCGTGCTGATGCCGCCGTCCTGCCAGACAAGCAGCGATACGGCCGTGATCGATACGATCATCACGCCATTGATCAGCGACATGATCATCCTGATGGAGGTCAGGTAACGCGTGAAGCGCCTCAGTTTGAAAATGAAGCGTTCCACCGCTTCGCGCGCGCCGCTGTTTTCCTCCTCGGTAGACCCGAACAGCTTTACCGACTGAATGTTTGTGTAGGTGTCGACGAGGCGACCGGTCACGCCGGAATAGGTATTAGCAGTGTCCTTTGCCGCCAGCCGAATGCGCGGCACAAAGTAAGTCGCGGTAACGGTGAAACAGAGCAGCCACACGGCAACGATCGCCCCAAGCCGCAGATCGAGTTGCGTGACCAGAACGAGGGTCGTAACCGCGTAGACGATGATGAACCAGGCAACCTGCAACAGATTGACCATGAAATCGCCTGCGGACAGTCCCGATTGCAGAACCTTTTGCGCAAGACGCCCGGCAAGATCGTCCTGGAAATAGCTTAGGCTCTGTTTCATCACGCGCTGATGGCATTGCCACCTGACCAGGTTGAAGAAACCCGGAACGACTGTCTGCTCTTCAACGAGCGCCATGAGGGAATTGACGATCAGCCGCAAGACCAGAACCACGAACGCCATGCCTGCAAGCGTCCAGGCGTGGTCGGTGAAGAAACTGTCCTTTTTGCCTGTCTCCAGCAGGTCCACGATTCTGCCAAGGAAGTTGAAAATCGTGACTTCAACGAATGCCGAGAGGCCTCCAAGCACCAGCATGGCCACGAACGGCCAGCGGACCTGCCTCACGAAAAAGGCCAGGAAAGCGACCCCGTTCCGCGGCATGTCCTTTTTCGGCGGTTCTCCGAACGGATCGATCCATGTTTCAAACATGCGGAAGATTGGGGACACGTGCCGCCTCCGGAACTGGTGCGATTCTGATGACCATTCTACGCGTGGCAGGTGTCACCGGGCCAACAAATAAACTTTTGGGTCTTGCGAACGGGAATGACATTGACCGGCCAAGCTGATATCCAGCCCAGCCTGAAAGAACGTATTGAAAAGTGTTCCCCAAGCAATGCCCGACCTAGCTCTCTATCAACCCGACATTCCGCAGAACGCGGGAACGATCCTGCGTCTGTGCGCCTGCATGAATGTGACGGTACACCTGATCGAGCCGGCAGGCTTCCCGATTTCCGATAGTGCTCTCAAACGGGCAGGCATGGACTATCTGGAACGCGCTTCGATGCGCCGTCACCGGAGCTTCGCCGACTTCGAGCTGTTCAGGCTGACGCAGAACCGCCGCTTGATCCTGCTGACGACCAAATCGGATCAGGTCTACGCCGATTTTGAGTTTCGGACGGACGACATTCTGGTTATGGGCCGCGAGAGCACCGGCGTCCCGGAGAGCGTGCACAATCTGGTGGATGCGCGGCTGAAAATTCCGATGGCGGAGGGCCTGCGCTCGATCAATGTTGCCGTATCCGCCGGCATGGCGCTTGGTGAAGCCTTGCGGCAGACCGACACTTTTCCTAAGACTCCGGATTGAAAGCCACTCCGGCGCTCCTGTTGACTTCAAGGCTCATCACATGAATGCACCTGCTCCTGAAAATCGCGGTGGTCCGATCCCCGGCAATATCGAGGAAAAGAAGGAGGCGGCGCCCGTCTGGTTCGAGAGTCTGCGTGACAGGATCTGCAAGGCGTTCGAAGACCTTGAAGACGAGATCGGCACACGTGCCGGCCCCATGTCCGACCAGCCGGCGGGCCGGTTCGAGCGGACGCCCTGGGAACGCACCGACAGCAGCGGCGAAAAAGGCGGCGGCGGCGGCGTCATGTCCATGATGCACGGGCGTGTCTTCGAGAAAGTCGGCGTTCACGTCTCCACGGTGCACGGAGAATTTTCCCCCGAGTTCCGGGGACAGATCCCGGGCGCATCGGAGGATCCGCGGTTCTGGGCATCCGGGATCAGCCTGATCGCGCATTTGCACAATCCCCACGTGCCCGCAGTTCACATGAACACGCGCATGGTCGTAACGACCCGCCAGTGGTTCGGCGGCGGCGCGGATCTGACACCGGTGCTGGACGCCCGCCGGACGCAGGACGATCCGGACACGATCGCCTTCCACGAAGCCATGCGGGCGGCCTGCGCAGACCACACCGTCGCCGACTATGACGCCTACAAGGCATGGTGCGACGACTACTTTTTTCTCAAGCACCGGAATGAGGCACGCGGTATTGGCGGCATCTTCTACGACTATCTGCATAGTGGCGACTGGGATGCCGACTTCGCGTTCACAAAAGCTGTCGGCGAGGCTTTCCTGGGAATTTATCCCGAGCTCGTGAGGAAGAACTTCCAGAAGAGTTGGACCGATGGCGAGCGCGAAGAGCAACTGGTCAGGCGCGGCAGGTATGTGGAATACAATCTGCTGTACGATCGTGGAACCATCTTCGGACTGAAGACAGGCGGCAACGTCGCCTCGATCCTGTCTTCAATGCCGCCGGTCGTGAAATGGCCCTGAGACGGGACCAGCCGGTCAGGCCGCAGGCGCTTCCCGGGTGACAGCACCGAAGGCCCGGCCAAAGAGCATTTGCGACAGACTGGTCACGATCTTCTGATCCAGCTTCGGCCCCATGTCCTTGAGCATCTCCACGGCTGTGCGTGATGGCACACTTTCGCGATACGACCTCTGCTCCGTAAGCGCCACGAATATGTCGCAGACCGTAATCAGGCGAACCTTGGGGACCAGCTGCTCACCGCGCAATCCTTTCGGATAGCCGGATCCGTCCAGCAACTCATGGTGCTGAATCGCCATGCGCTTCACATCCGGCGACACCTCCAGCCTGGACTTCAGAATGTCCCTGCCGAAGACTGGATGCTTGTCAATGATGTCGCGCTCTTTTGGCGTGAGCTTTCCCGGCTTGTCGAGGATTGTCAGCGGAATGCGCATCTTGCCGATATCGTGCACGAGCCCGCCGGCAATGACTTGCTTGCAGTCTTCCTCGCTCCAGCCAATGTGTTTGGCAAGCATGCCGGCCAGGCCGGCCACCTGCAGGGAATGGCTGTATGTGGCGCTGTGATGGGATTCAACCGCGTTCAGCCAGCACGACAAACCATCCTTCTTGAGCGCGGTCAGCATTTCCTCGGCGCTCTCGTTCATCAGGCCTATGCGGATCTTGGCGCCCTCGACCGTGGACAGGCAAAGGCTTTCAAGGAACGTGTTGCTCGATTTATAGGCTCTTGCGGTGGTTTCCGGTGTCTTTTTCGGAAGCGCTTCAAGGATGTCGCTCTCCATGAGCGTCTTCAGCCGCTTCAAAAGAAGCGCAAACGGTGCGTCACGCTCAAGCGTCTCCGTCTTGCCGAGAGCGCCCGCCTGCATCACTTCCCTCCGGTTTTTCAATGACACGAGGCAGATGACAGGAATGGCGGCGATGCTGTCCCAGGAAGATTTCAGAGCGGTCAGCCCGGCATCGGTTGCACCGAGCAGCTCGACAACAGCGACCTTGCCTTCACCGACAGTATGCGGTGACACCATATCCATGTTTATGAGGCGGGCCGGAAAGAAAAACGGAAGTTTCCTGACCGGGGAATCCATCGGCAGTTGCCCGTCTGAGATGAGAACTATTTCCATCGATCGTCTCGTTCGCGCCCTCACAACATGTGAGACATGAAATACAGCTGTTTTCCCGAAGGGAAGTGCAACGATTATCTTGCAGAGATTACTTTTAAAATTTCGCTAAGACGCAGGGCCGCACCGTTTGAGAAGCTGTTCTTTTGTCAGCGTGAACTCGCTGTCAATCCACTCGACTTCCAGCCGCTTGAGCAGCGCACCGAGTTCGGGCCCGGCCTTGTGACCTAAGGTCATCAGATCGGCTCCCTTGAGCGGGAACTCGGCAATGACCTGTGATCCGATATCGGCCAGCATCTGCGTGAAACGCTGGTCGTCGCCCGTTTTCCCCGCGATTTGAGCAGACCGGACCGCCAGCAAACCGTCGGTCGCGCCTTCCCGCCCGAATGCATAAGTCATCGCTGCGGCGCTCGGGCGTGCTTCCGGGTTCAGCAGCATTTTCTTCGCAGCCCAGGCTGTTTCCATGCGCTTGCGTTCGCTGTTCGAAAGCCGGAACCTTTCGGAGATTCTGGCAAGGTCCTCGCGGACGAAACCCGCGAGCACCACAAGCCCGAGTTCCGGGTCGCGCGTGTTCGGGGCGAGTTCATCAAGCGAGCGCAGCGCCTCATAATCGTCAACACGCGCAAGACCGCCGGTCGCGATTTCCCAAAGACCGCAGTCATTCATCATCCGCAGTGCATAGGCTGCGCGCGGTGCGCGCATCAGCCGGCGCATTTCGTGCCCGATACGTTCCGCGGACAGCTGCCGCAATCCGTTTCTTTGCCGAAGGCACGCCGCGAGGCCCTCAGGATCCAGGTCGCCCTGCCCATAGGCCGCGTAGATCCGGAAAAACCTCAGAATGCGCAGATAATCTTCCTTGATGCGGCCATCCGCATCGCCAATGAAACGCACCCGGCGTGCCAGGCAGTCATCAAGGCCGCCAAGAGGATCGTGAAGATGCCCTTTCCGATCCACGTAAAGCGCATTCATGGTGAAGTCCCGGCGCCGCGCGTCCTTTTCCCAGTCGCGGCCGAAGACGACGCGGGCCTGGCGGCCGAATGTTTCGACGTCTTCTCTCAGGGTTGTGACTTCGTAAGGGAAATCATCGGCGACAACCGTCACCGTCCCATGCTCTAGGCCGGTTCCGATTGCTTTCAGGCCGGCGTCTTGCGCACGCGACATCACGACGTCCGGGCTTGCGGTTGTTGCAATATCGACGTCAGGCACCGGATGACCGAGCAAGGTATTGCGCACGGCCCCGCCGACGACCCGTGCCTCGTCTCCGTCGCGCTCGACAGCCGAGAACACGGCCTGGATGCCGCGCGCAGCAAGCCAGTCCGCTTTTGCAAGCTTTTCGTCCACGTCGAGGGTCATGCCTCTATTCGAAACCACCAGGCACGAAAACGCCATCTTTCATTTGCGTCGGGCGGTAGTCCGTCCCGTCTGGCCCGCGGTTCAATGTGGACATCACAACGAACCCCACGATCACCAGGACCAGACCCGATACGGTCAGCCATGCCAGCGGTCCCCGCGCCCAGCGGTCTGGATCTTTGCTTCTCTTCGTGAGCCATAGCCAGATCGCATAGCAGAGGAAAGGCAGCAGGAAGAGGAGCAGGTGGGTCAGTGCAACACGCAGCATCAGCGATAAACCGTCTCGTACAAGGATCTTATGATTCCGGCAGTCACGCCCCAGATATAGCGTTCGCCGAATGGCATGGCATAGAAGTAACGCCGTTTGCCCTGCCAGTCCCGGCTTTGTTTCTGGTGGTTCACCGGATCCATCAGGAAGTTGAGCGGAACTTCGAATACGTCATCGACTTCATCCGGATTGGGCTGAAACGGCCCAACGGTCTGCAGTCTGCCGACAACCGGAATGATCTTGTAACCCGAACCGGTAAGATAGGGAGCAAGTGTGCCGAGAGGTTCGACCTTGTCCGGCACAAGCCCGATTTCCTCGTCTGCTTCGCGCAGCGCTGCATCGACCGGCCCGGCATCGGTAGGGTCGATCTTGCCCCCGGGAAACGCGACCTGACCCGCATGTGAATTCAGATGTCCCGTGCGTTGGGTCAGGACCACGCTCAGCCCGCTGTCGCGCTCCAGAATGCCGATTAGCACCGCAGCATCTCTTGGCGGGCCCTGCCACCGCGCATAAGGCGGAAGATCTGGATTGAGAACATGATCGCCCGTTTCCAGCTGCGCGCCCCGTCGGGCGGCAACATCCAGGCGGTCCCGCAGGTCCTGCGACCACCGGTTCAATTCTAGTCTGGTTTCCACGACTGGAGCGCTCATCCGGCAAGGGGCTCTGATTTGGCTGTTGTCCGCACACTCAAATGGTTGTTCCGTTCATTTCAACAAGTGTTCACCGATGGCAAAAAAACGTCCGCCGCTCCATATCCCTGTGTGCTTGATCCCGTCTTCCGGCTGTTCCTCGATCAGATCGGCCAACTGATACATGAGCGCACGCGTAAAGAGGGCTTCGAGGCGCCCACGTACGAGAACATAGGGTTTCAGACCGCCGCTGTCCGTTTCTTTTTCAAATCGCAGCGGGTGTTCGGCATCCACTTTTACCAGTTCACCGAGATTTGTCCTGAGCGTCAGCTGCTGTTCCACACCGGCTCCCGTTGTGGCCATTTCGACAGCCAGAAACGGGGCGTCATCGACCGTGATACCAATTTTCTCAACAGGAGTGACGAGGTAATGCCTGCCGTCTTCGTCACGTCTCAGGACCGATGCGAACAACTTCACCAGTGGCTGGCGTCCGATGGGCGACCCCAGGTAAAACCATGTCCCGTCCCGGGCAATTCTGATGTCGAGATCCCCGCAAAACGGAGGATTCCAGTTCTCGACAGGAGGAAGCGACTTGTCTTTTCCATCCGCTCTGCTCATCAGGGCTTTCAACCCCTCCGGCATGCCTGCTGCGGCTAGATTGTCATTTTCTCGCATGTGTTTTTCAGCCCTAAAAGTGAAATTCCGGTCCCTACGGAAAATTGCCGAGACAGTAACTTACCTATCGATTGCAGGCCCATGATTGCCCCCGTTAGGCACAGCCTTTTCCCCAACACCTGTAAAGATTCTTGGTCCTTTCCACTGTATGGCGCACAATTGCGCCTTATCTACGCATTTATATGGTGTCAGACTGCATGAGTCGCAGCAACCGAAGACAATGCCCCGCGCCGTGCCATGGTCCGGGAAAAGACAAGACGGGAAAGGTGATTCATGAGCGTTGTTTCCCCCTCGAACCCCAGCGATGAAGATCTCGCCGCCGTAGCGGAAAACGCGGAGCGGGCCGTTTCGCGCATCACGGATGCGAAAACTGACATCGCCCGGATCATCTTCGGTCAGGAAACCGTCGTCGAGCAATCGCTCGTGACCATTCTGGCGGGAGGACACGGTCTGCTCGTGGGCGTTCCCGGGCTTGCGAAAACGAAGCTGGTTGAAACTCTCGGAACCGTTCTTGGCCTGGACGCGCGCAGGATCCAGTTCACACCGGACCTGATGCCCTCCGACATTCTCGGGGCCGAGGTCATGGAGCAATCGGCCGACGGCGGCCGTTCCTTCCGCTTCATCCCGGGACCCGTTTTTTCGCAGCTGCTGATGGCCGACGAAATCAACCGGGCCAGCCCGCGCACGCAGTCTGCGCTGCTGCAGGCTATGCAGGAGTATCATGTGACGGTTGCCGGGCATCCGCATGATGTGCCAAGACCTTTCCACGTTCTGGCGACGCAGAACCCGCTTGAGCAGGAAGGCACCTATCCGCTGCCTGAGGCACAGCTCGACCGGTTCCTTATGCAGATTGACGTTCATTATCCCGACCTCGATGCAGAGCGCCGGATCCTGCTGGAGACAACTGGCGCGGACCAGGCGGAAGCCCAGGTTGCCATGAACGCTGAAGAACTGATGGACTATCAGCAACTCGTGCGCCGGATGCCGGTCGGGGAATCGGTTGTCGAAGCCATACTGAAGCTGGTTCGCTCGGCGCGACCGGACGAGAGTTCGGCCGAAAGCGACGTGACCAAGCTGATTGCGTGGGGACCCGGTCCGCGGGCAAGCCAGGCGCTGATGCTGACCGTGCGTGCAAGAGCCCTGGTCGATGGACGTCTGGCCCCTTCCGTGGACGATGTGCTCGCTCTGGCAGAGCCCGTTCTTCAACACCGGATGGCGCTGACCTTTGCAGCCAGAGCCGATGGTCATACTGTGAGAGACGTCATACAGCGCGTCAAAGAGACAATCGCCTGAGACCCCGTCTTTCGCAGGAGCCCGAGACCATATGGACCCCCGGACAAACAAGGCAGGCATTGATCAGGACAAATGGCCCAGCGTTATTGGCGAGGCAAGATCCGTCGCCGATGCGCTGCCGGATCTTCTGGTCGAGGCGAGCCATGTCGCCAGCTCGATCATCGCCGGCTGGCACGGCCGGCGCAGAGCGGGACCGGGTGAAAGCTTCTGGCAGTTCAGGCCGTTCAACATGGGTGAACCGGCCAAGCGCATAGACTGGCGCCGCTCCGCGCGTGACGATCATCTCTACGTGCGCGAGCGGGAGTGGGAAGCTGCCCATACGGTCTGGCTGTGGTCCGACCTGTCGTCTTCGATGGTGTTCCAGTCACGCCTGTCGGAGGTCAGCAAAAGGGATCGGGCCATCGTCCTGATGCTGGCACTTGCCGATATGCTTGCCGAAACCGGTGAACGGATCGGACTTCCGGGCCTGACCCGGCCCTTCTCCGACCGACGCGCGGCAGAGCGGCTCGCCGATGCCCTCGCTCACCTTTCAAAGCCTGTCGCCTTTCCCGATACCACCTCGGTAAAACGCTTTGCCGACGTTGTTCTGGTCTCCGACTTTCTCGACCCGCTGGACGACATTGCCGAGTGGGTGGCGCGGGTTGCCAGCACAGGCGCAAAGGGCCATCTGGTGCAGGTTCTCGATCCGATCGAGGAAACGTTTCCCTTTGATGGCCGGATCGAATTCACCGATCCGGAGCGGGGGACCCGGCTTACGGCCGGCCGCGCGGAAAACTGGCGTGAAGACTACCACAACAAGCTGGAGGCGCACCGGGCCGAAGTCCGCGACATGGCCCGCCGCGCCGGCTGGACATATGTGCTCCACCATACCGACCGGCCGGCAGCAGAACCGCTTCTGGTCCTTCACAGCGCGCTTTCCGGTGCGCTTGATGTGATGAACAGGGGAGGTATCTGAGCCGATGTTTGCCGGTCTTCCCCTTACCTTCACTGCGCCCTGGATCCTCGCCGCGCTCGCGCTCCTGCCGGTCATCTGGTGGCTGCTGCGCCTGACACCGCCGCGTCCGCGGGAAATCGCGTTTCCGCCCACGCGCCTGCTCCTCGATATCGACCAGCACGAGGAAACGCCTCAGCGCAGCCCTTGGTGGCTTACGCTGCTGCGCCTGCTGCTGGCCGCGATCCTGATCATTGCCCTTGCCGGACCGGTCTGGCGCACGTCCGAACCTGTTGCGACGGGAGACGGTGTTCTCTGGTTGCTGGTCGACAATGGCTGGACCTCCGCAAAGAGTTGGGACGCACAGTTGAGCGCTGCCGAACAGATCCTCACGACAGCCGAACAGTCAGGACAGCCGGTTGTCTTCGTCGCGACTGCAGAAGGCCCGAACCAGAGTTTCACCCCGGAAGCTGCGAGCGCCGCCTTGGAAAAGCTGCGCGCACTGGAGCCGCGCCCCTATCCGCCGCAACGCAGTGACCTGAACATTGGCCTGCGCAAGGCTGTACAGGACGCCCTGCCCGGAGCGATTGTCTGGCTTTCCGACGACACGGAACTGGAAGGCCCGTTCATGACCGACCTTGCCGCGATGACCGGGAATGTGCCGGTGACGGTCTTGACTGGTCTCGACACGCCAATGGGCCTGAAAGACCTGCAAAATGATACCGATGCGCTGTCCGTGACCGTGGTCCGCCACGACGAACAGACCCTTGGGACGGCCAACGTCAGAGCCCTGGATCTGAAGGGACTGGTCCTTGGCGAGGTGCAAGCCAGTTTTGACTCCGGAAATACCGAAACGACCGCACGGTTTGAATTGCCAAGCGAATTGCGCAACGACATCGCCCGCGTTGAAATCTCCGGGGAAGCAGCTGCCGGCGCCGTCCAACTGGTCGATGACAGCTGGCGCCGCCGCACGATCGGCCTCATTTCCGGTCAGTCCGGAGACCTCGATCAGCCCCTGTTGTCGCCGGTCTACTACCTTGAGCGCGCGTTGTTGCCATTTTCGGACATCCGCCGTTCGAAGGACAGCGACATCGCCTCGGCGGTTCCCGAGTTGATCGACCAGGGGATCTCGGTTCTCGTTCTTGCCGATGTCGGACGTCTGCCGGACACCACGGCTGCCGAGTTGAGAGAATGGATCGAGAATGGCGGCACCCTCGTACGTTTCGCCGGCCCGCGCACGGCCGGCGGCAGCGACGACCTGATCCCTGTGCGCCTGCGCGCCGGAGATCGGTCGCTCGGCGGGTCTCTTTCCTGGAAGCAGCCGCAACACCTTGCCGACTTTCCCGACGATTCTCCCTTTTTCGGCCTGAAAGTGCCCGAAGAAGTGACGGTCAACCGGCAAGTGCTGGCGGAGCCGACCTCGGACCTGCCGGACAGGACCTGGGCGATGCTCGAGGATGGCACTCCCCTCGTCACCGCAGCGCCGATTGGCGCAGGCAGCGTGGTGCTCTTTCACGTGACGGCGGATTCGGCCTGGTCCAACCTGCCGCTTTCCGGTGTCTTCCTGAACATGCTGCGCAGGATCCTGGCTGTTTCAAATGTTGCCGCCGCTTCGGAGACGACGGATGACAGCACATCCGCGTCCAGCGTCCTTCCTCCCCTGCGTCTGCTGGACGGTTATGGGCGCTTCGGCGCGCCCCCGGTCGAGGTGACGCCCGTCAGCGCGGCGGACTTCAGGGAGGCGACTGCCAGCCGCCGCACGCCGCCGGGCCTTTACGGAACCGAAGACGGTTTCCGTGCGCTGAACCTCATGGGTGCGGATGACACATTGTCGACGCTCGACCTGACCCTTCTGGGGGACCGAGCGACAAGAACCGCTTACCCGGCTTCGGATCCGATCGATCTCAGGGCCCTTTTCTTCACGCTGGCCTTTCTGTTGCTCATGGCCGACGCAATCGCCGTGTTTCTGCTGGCCGGCGGTCTCAGCCGTATCGGTCTGCGCAGCCGTACTGCCGGGCTCGCAGGCCTGCTGGCCGTGTCTCTCGCAAGCGCAGCCTACCACGCCCCGTCGCCTGCCCTTGCGCAATCAACGTCCGACGAATTGCAGGCACTCGAGTCAACACTGGACACCCGCCTTGCCTATGTCATCACGGGCAACCCGGAGATTGACGACGCAAGTGCCGCCGGGCTCGCAGGCCTGACCCGTTTTCTTGCCGAAAGAACCGCGTTGGAGCCGGGCGCACCTGTTGCGATCGACATAGCAAGTGACGAACTCGCCTTTTATTCCTTGCTGTACTGGCCGATCGACCCGGTCGCAGACAAGCCGAATGACCAGACGATCGCCCGGATCGACACCTTCATGCGGAACGGGGGCACCATCCTTTTCGACACGCGCGATCATATCAATGCGTCCGCGACAGGCTTTTCGTCGACACCGGCAACCCTGAAGCTCCGGGAAATCCTTGAGGATCTGGACGTGCCCCCCTTGCAGCCGGTCCCGCCCGACCATGTCCTGACCAAGGCGTTCTATCTGCTCGACGCGTTCCCGGGACGGTATGCCGGAAGCCCGCTCTGGGTGGAAAGTCTTGAGGAAATCGCCGCGCGCGGCGACCGCCCGGTGCGGGCAGGCGACGGCGTCTCGCCGATCATGATCACAGGCAACGATTTCGCGTCGGCCTGGGCGATTACGGAAGAAGGTGAGTTCATGTATCCGACGGTGCCAAACAGCCCCGTGCAACGCGACTACGCCTTCAGATCAGGCGTCAACATCGTCATGTACAGCCTGACGGGCAACTACAAGGCCGATCAGGTTCACATACCCGCCCTGCTTGAGCGGCTTGGACAATAGGAGCGCTGATGGTCTGGTCACTTTCCTTCGACCCGCTGCTACCCCTCTGGGCCCTCACCGCCGGGGGCGTGATCGCCCTGTTTCTTGCGGCCGTGTCCGGTTACCTGAGTTTGCGCGGCTGGGTTTTGCGCTCCCTCACGATGGCCCTTTTGCTGTTTGCACTCGCCAACCCGGCGGTCGAGCGCGAGGACCGGGAACCGCTTTCCAGCGTGGTGGCACTTGTCGTCGACAAGAGCCAGAGCCAGCGGCTTGCCGACCGCGAGACGACCACCGACGAAACGGCCACGGAAATCCAGCGACGCGTGGCCGCGCTCAAGGGTTTCGATCTTCGTGTTCTGGAATCGCGCAATGCCGGAACAGGCAACGGCACCGAACTTTTCCAGACACTCTCCAACGGTTTGGCGGACGTACCGCCGGAACGCGTGGGCGGTGCCATCATCATATCCGATGGACAGATTCATGATGTCCCTGAAAACGCCGGCGCTCTTGGTTTTGATGCGCCCGTCCATGGCGTGATCACGGGCGCTCCGGAGGAGCGTGACCGACGCATCGTTCTCGACAAGGCCCCGAGATTCGGTCTTGTCGGCTCCGAACAGACCGTCAGCCTGACGGTGGTTGACCAGGGTCAGGGCACCGGGCCGGGAGATCTGGTTCAGCTAACTGTGAAACGCGATGGGAGCGTCGTCAGCGAGCGCACGGCGCGCACCGGCGAGAAGGTCGACATTCCGGTCGAAATCGCACACGGAGGCGACAATATCTTCGAGTTCGAGGCCGCGCCGCTTGAAGATGAACTGACGACTTTGAACAACCGCGCCGTCGTCACGATCGACGGCATCCGCGAGAACCTTCGGGTTCTCCTTGTCTCCGGTTCGCCGCACTCGGGCGAACGCACCTGGCGCAATCTGCTCAAGTCCGACGCCTCCGTCGACCTTGTCCACTTCACCATCCTGCGCCCGCCGGAAAAGCAGGACGGCACACCGATCAACCAGCTTTCGCTGATCGCCTTCCCGACGCGGGAACTCTTCTCCGTAAAGATCGATGAATTCGACCTGATCATCTTCGACCGCTACGTGCGCCGCGGCGTCTTGCCGATGCTCTATTTCGACAATATCGCCCGCTACGTTCAGGATGGCGGCGCGGTTCTGCTTGCAGGCGGTCCGGACTACGCCGAGGCGGGAAGCCTTTACCGGACCCCGCTCGCGCCGATCCTTCCGGCAAGCCCCACCGGCGGCATTCTGGAAGAACCGTTTCACGCAACGCTTGCGAGCCTCGGAGAACGGCATCCGGTCACCAGGGGCCTGCCTGGTTCTGAACAGGATCCCCCGGCCTGGAGCCGCTGGTTCCGTGCGGTCGATACCCAGCTTGACGCGGGACAGCAGCTGATGTCCGGCCCGAGCGACACACCGCTCCTGGTGCTCAATCGCGAAGGCGAAGGCCGGGTCGCGATGCTCCTGTCCGATCACGTGTGGCTTTGGGCACGCGGTTTTGAAGGCGGTGGACCCCATGTCCCCCTGCTTCGGCGGCTGGCACACTGGCTGATGCAGGAACCTGATCTTGAAGAAGAAGCGCTCAACGTATCAATCAGGGGATCCGACCTTGTCGTGGAGCGCCAGACCCTGGGAGACAGCGTTGGCGAAGTGACCGTTACCGCACCTGCGGGCGACACGACTCTGGTTGAAATGAGTGAGCGCGAACCCGGCCTCTGGCGCGGCGACATGGCGGCCGACCAGACCGGACTGTTCTCCGTGACGGACGGCACATTGAGCGCGCTCATCCATGTCGGCCCGCAAAATCCGAAGGAATACACGGACGTTCTGTCGACGACCGAAGTGTTGTCTGCGATCAGCGAGGCGACGGGCGGCAGCACGCAGAGGCTGAGAGACATTGGCGGCGATATCGACATCCCGCGCGTGGTTTCCATGCAGCCCTCTGCAAGCTATGCCGGCAATGGCTGGATCGGCCTGAAAGCAACGGAAGCCAGTGTCCTGAACGGCGTCGACCGGTATCCGTTGATGATCGGGCTTCTTGGCCTTGCATTGCTGCTCGGCATGCTGTCGCTGACGTGGTACCGCGAAGGGCGGTAGCCGACCGGCTGCCCGCACCAGACGAATTGCAAGGTTCTCGCCCGGATCGCAGTTCCACTTAGCAGCGATCCGGTATGATTGGGCACAACTTCAAAACTGAAAGGTCATTGCCCTGCCAAAGGGCGATGACGTTGTGCGCGCACAGGTTCCGGCAGGATCAACGCGGCACTATTCAAAACAGAAGTACCGGGTGTTCTCCGGATATTGAATGATGGTCTGCGAACGCCCGCGAATCTCTGCGACCACATCCTTCGCCTCTGCGATTGTCACCGGCTCCAAAGCGCTGCTGGAACTGTGACCGACCAGGGTTCCGGATCCCTGCATGACTTCTACCAGTCTCTTGTCTTCGGTGCTTTCCCCCGGCCTCGGCGCTCGACGTTTGACGGTTCTCCTTCGCGCGCTGTTTTCGGCCCCGAAGGTCTCGCAAAGCGCCTCGGCATATTTTTGTGCACCAACCTCATCGTAACCGTATTCTTCGCCAATTCTGTCCTGGATTGCGAGGATCGTGTCTTCATCGACATTGGCGAAGAAATAATGTGGTCGGGGAGAATGGTATCCGAGGTTGTTCGGATTCGAATAAATCTGCGTGAAGCGCGCTCCATTGGCAAAATAGACTGTCCAGCGTGGACGGCCTTTCGTCACCCCGATCACGTCGGAATATGTCAGGAAAGTCGGTAAGCTAAGTCGCATTCTTTGCCTCCAAGCCCGCGCAGAACACACCAGTGCCCGCACTGCACCCAAGGCTATACGATTTCAGATAGAACGCACGCCGGATGTCTTTGAATCTGGAAAACAAACCTTTAACGCGTCGGAAGCGTTGCCCTTGTCATGTTGCTGCCGGGCAAAATCGATCCCGGTTCAAATCCGTCCGTTTTTGAGCGAAGCAGTCCGCAGCTATGATCCGGATTCAAGCACCGGGGTCGACAAGGTTTCCATTTTGAGGAATGCGGACAGATCTTCCACGTTCATTGGTTCGGCAAGCGCAAATCCCTGGGCGAAATCGCAATTCAATTTGGCCAGGCGTTCGACAAGGTCCAGTGTGTCGGCCCCTTCCGCAATAACCGGAATATTCAATGAATGGCCCATCTCGACAATCGACCGCACCAACCGCTCGAATGCGTTGTCCGGTTCGATGCCGGAAACCAGGTTGCGATCGATCTTGATATGGGACGGTTCGATATTCATCAGACCCAGAACGGATGCATTGGCAATACCGAAATCATCGAGGTCCAGCCGGCACCCGGCCGCCCGGATCTGGTCAAGAACACCGGCTGTATACGCATCGAGATTGTCGAGCGCCATGGTCTCCACAAGTTCGAACCTCAGTTCAAACGGCAGGTCACGCACAAGCCGAAGCGCGTCCGGGAAATCTGGTGACATCAGCCTTTCTTCGGAAAGGTTGACGGCGAGCGCGGGAACATTGATGCCTTGAGTGTTGAGTTCTTTCAAAAGACCCACGGACTGTTCCAGCATCAACGCATCGATATCGCCGAGAAGGTTGAGGTCCTTTGCAGCACCCAGAAAATCATGCGGTGACAGGAGCCCGCGCTCAGGATGCTCCCATCTGACAAGCGCTTCGACGCCGGCGACGGTCCGCTCCGGTAACCGGAACTGGGGCTGGAAAAACGGCAGCAACTCGCCATTCTCCAGCCCGCTGAGAATTTCGGCCGTCAGTTTGCGCTCATTCTGAATCGCCGTCCTGAGCGCCGGCGAATACAGAACGAACCGGTCCTTGCCCGCTTTCTTGGCATCATACATCGCAAGGTCTGCAGCCTTCATCAGATCAGAGCGGTTCCCGGCGTGCTCGGGATAGCAGGCAAAACCGACGCTCACACCGATGCGTATTTGCGCGTCGTCCAGCACGATTGGTTCCTTGATGCACTCAACGATCTCACCGGCGTATTCCTCGATACGATTGGCGTGTTCGGACGGGATCCAGATCGCAAATTCATCACCGCCCAGCCGCGTCACCAGCGGGCCGCGGTATGCCTCCGGTGAGATCTGGCGTGTCTCCTCCGGCTCCAGGTCACGCAACCTCATGACACCCAGTACCCTGCACAAACGCGATCCGACGACTTCAAGGACCTTGTCGCCCACGTCGTGTCCATGCACGTCGTTCACGGCCTTGAACCCGTCGAGATCAATCAGCATGAGCGCCCCGGCGTGCTCGTCCGCGATGGCATTGTCCAACTGCTGATGAAGGTAGGTCCTGTTGCCCAGGCCAGTGACAAGATCCTGGTAGGCAAGCGCATTGATGGTCGACAGGTTTTCGCGCAGGCGCAGCACCATGTCCCGGAACCGCCGGCTCAGTTCATTGAACTCGACCGGCAAAAGACGGCTGGAGGCCTGAAGGTCCGGCAGGCCGAATTCCCCTCCCGCGATCTTGGAGGACGCCCGCGAGATCTGCTCGATCGGACGAACCACCCGCAGAGACACGACAAGCGCGAGTGCCAGGGCGGAGACGACCCCGATTGCAAGCACTATGACCCCGGATCGCCGCGCGATGTCGGCCTTCTGCTGCAATTCTGCGATCGGCTGCGGGATCATCACGCCCCACCCGACAGGATGAACGAAGGTGAACCCGGCAATCATGTCGCCCTTGAGCGCCGGGGAGTAGAACTTTTCGACGCCTGTCTGCCGGGCCAGCATGCGCTGCACCGCCGAGATCTTCGACATGTCCTTGCGCGCGGCAACCCAATCGGGAAGCGGATGCGACAAGGCCCGGCCCGTGTGATCGACAATCGCCGCGTGGCCGCGAACGCCGAAGGAAATCGCTTCGCCGAGTTCGCGGAAATAGGTCGTCCGCACGGCGCCGACGGCAATCCCGTCCTCCAGCGGGCGGACCATGTGAAGCACGTTTTCCCCGTCTGCTGTTTGCACGACAGGACCGAAGGTAACTTCACCCGGGATCGCGAGCGCCTTGAGCCGTTCAAGTTCAGTTTCGGGGATCACGTCGGGACAGGGTGCTGAGGCCGATGCAAGCGTCAATGTCACCTTTCCGGTGTCCCAGTCGGCTATACAGACGTGACGAAAGCTCAGATTGTCGAGCACACGGACCATTGACTTCGTCTCGGTCCAGACCTCGGGCGTGTCAAGCAGGAGGTCGAACGTTGTCACGAGGTCGCGGTAGTACCGTTCCAGGGCCGCTGCGAGGTTCCGAGCGAGCAGCAAGTGTCGCTCATGCACTTCGTCCAGTTCACCTTCCAATACGTCCGAATGCGGCCACGCCTGAAAAAGCAACAGCGGTGTCATCGACAGGAAAAGAAACAGCGTCAGCAGAAAATATCTGAGTTTCATGTTCCGGAATGCCTTGGCCAGGTGCTGTCGCAAGGCAGTTTATATGTCGAAACTCTTAACCCGAAACAAAAACAACAATAGGAAATATAATCAATGGCGCGATAAGGAGGACTTTCCGCTGCGTTCGCATGAGTGCGATCGGATCAATGGACACCGGCCACAAATTCGAGCAGCACGGACAGGCAGCCAGTCACGGAGACGGACTGCTTGAAACCCGGGCGCAGAAGCATCGCATTGGCTCGCTCACGCCTGGTGTCCGCCCTGAACGGCCCCTTCAGGCATGTCTGCCTCATTCAACAGCGCAACAAGAAGCCTTGCCGGATCGACCGGGCCCGGCAGGGTGATCCGCCCGAGCGGCACTTGCTGAAAACCGAAGGGACTGTAATAGGGTGCGTCGCCGACGAGGAGAACGACCTTGTCACCGGCCTGCGCGGCCGCATTCATGGCGGTCCGCATCAGCGCCTTGCCAAGGCCCCTGTTCTTGAAGTCCGGCGACACGGTCAGCGGCCCGAGCAGCAAGGCCTCGGTGTCACCGATAAGGATCGGCGACAGCCGGATCGACCCGGCGATCTGCGATCCCACGAGACCGACAAAGGAAAGATCTGCCCGAGGGCCCACATTTTCCCGGATACGGAACGCGGTCCGCGCGAACCGGCCCGGTCCGAACGCGTTTGCCTGAAGGTCTTCGATTGCTGTGGTGTCGGCGGAGTCTTCCGGCCGGATAACCCAGGTGGTCTGTTTCATGAGAGAGGTCCTGAACAAGCGATCTTAAAGCAAGCGCGCCTGCCATGAACCCGAAATGAAAAGATTGGTGGTCCGGGATGAGGTCAGCCGCGACGGAACGGACGAGACATGTCTCGTCGGTCGGTTCGTCGTCGGAGTGTCAGACCTGCGGTCATGGATCCCAGTCTCTTGATAGACCCCGTCAGTGAAAATGTGCACCGGCGGTTTTTTCGTGAGGGAAAGCGGTTATCACGCAACATCCTCCCGGTCCAGCGTTTTTTGGAAATCGTTCCGTGTGCGATTGTTCATGGATCTCGAACACAGCATTCAGTTGATTGATTTCCGGCAAAGGCGCACAACCTATTTCACGAGGAAAACGAAGGAGCGCGCAATGGGTTTGCTGGTGAACGGGGTCTGGACGGATCAATGGTACGACACGAAGTCGAGCGGCGGCCGTTTCGTCCGCAAGGACGCGGCGTTCCACAACTGGATTACGGCTGACGGATCGCCCGGAGCAAGCGGCCAGGGTGGTTTCAAGGCGGAAGCTGGGCGCTATCACCTGTTTGTTTCCTATGCCTGCCCCTGGGCGCACCGCACGATGATCTTCCGCAAGCTGAAGGGTCTCGAAGACGCGATTACGCTGTCTGCCGTCCAGCCGCTTATGCTGGAAAACGGCTGGGAATTTGCCGAAACGGAACCGCTTACCGGTGCCAAATACGCCTGGAACATCTATGCCAAAGCCGATCCGGAGTATACCGGGCGGGCGACGGTGCCGATCCTGTGGGACAAGAAGCAGCAAACCATTGTCAGCAACGAGTCGTCTGAAATCATCCGGATGTTCAATTCCGAGTTTGACGGATTGACCGGCTCCAACCTCGATTTCTACCCGCAGGACCTGCGCGGAAAGATCGATGCCATCAACGAGCGCATCTACCACACACTCAACAACGGCGTTTACAAGTCCGGCTTCGCGACCAGCCAGGAAGCCTATGAAGAAGCCGTCGCGGCGCTGTTTGAAACGCTGGATTTCCTGGAAGGCGTGCTCGGTGAAAACCGCTATCTGACGGGAGACCGGCTGACGGAGGCCGACTGGCGCCTGTTCACCACGCTCGTGCGCTTCGACGCGGTCTATGTCGGTCATTTCAAGTGCAACATCAGGCGGATCATCGATTATCCGAACCTGTCCAACTACCTTCTGGAACTCTACCAGGTACCCGGAGTGGCCGGGACCGTCGACATGACTACGATCAAGGAGCACTATTACGGCTCGCACGAAAGCGTCAATCCGACCAGGATCGTGCCGGTCGGACCGGCACTCGACTTCCTGAAGCCGCACGACAGGGACCGGCTTCCGGCAGCAGCTTGAACGGGTCGCGAACAGAAAGACGGCTCACCAGTAGGCGCCTGACGGAAAGGCCCTGTCCCTGAATTCGGAGAGACGCCGCGCCGTTGCCGGGCTCAGATTGTCCGGCAACATGTCGATCGGAAAGAAGCGCGCTTCCGCGATCTCCGAATTCGGCGCAAGGTAGGCCGGGGCCTCTTTCCACGCGCTCAGGTGAAACAGTCCGACATGATCCCGGCCGGTTGCCTCGCGGTTGAGATACATGCCGAGAAGGCGTGGAGCGCCTTCCGCCTCAATGCCGGCCTCCTCCAGCACTTCCCGGCTTGCCGCCTGTTCCAGCGTTTCGCCGCGATCGACGGCGCCACCGGGCAGATACCATCCTTCGAGATATGTGTGCCGCACCAGCAGCACCTGTCTGCTTGCGTCTTCGACGATCACCCTTACGCCGAGAATGTAGGGGTTTCTGATAAGGACAGCACTCTGGACGATGCGCTTGGTCACACCGCTCGGCAGGAAGGACAACAGCTTCAACATTCCGGCAGCTTGCACCCCCGTCCTCCAAAGGTAAACACAATTGACCCATGCAACCGCTGCAGGGCTGGTACGCGGGAATAGCTCTCCTCCCGGGTGAGCGGAATGCCTATATACCGTGCACAGTGATGAATTCGAAGGCAGGTGAGACTGCCGTGACCTTACGAAGGAACAGACAATGTTGAACGCAATCTTCGGCAAACGCCGCGCACGCCAGAACCACTACCAGTGGAAACCGGCTCTCGACCTCAGCAACCCGCGTGTTGTTGCTGCCCTGACCACGTTCCCGAGCAACTAAGCTTCGGACGAGCCTGCGGAGGCAGCAAAAATGCTCGGTTTTGTAAATGTCGTGAACGCGACGCTGCGCGAGACGACGCGCACCGCAAACACGTCCACCGGCAAGACTGCGAGGCCCGCTGCGGCCAAGTAGGCAGCAGCCTCGGGGTGGAATGCCCTTTTTTAAAAAACTGATGCTCAGCAACCGGAGCGCCGCGTTATTTTCTTGACGCGGCGCTTTTTGCTTTGAAGATGCGCCCCCATGTTCACGCTTGCGCATATCTCCGATCCTCATCTTGGTCCCCTGCCCGATCCCAAGCTTATCCAGCTGGTTTCAAAACGTATTCTGGGATACCTCAACTGGCAGCGAAACCGCTCCAAGATCATGGGTACGAGCTATCTCGACCAGCTCGTCGAGGACATGAAGGCAAAGTCTCCCGACCACATCGCCGTCACGGGAGATCTTGTGAACATCGCCCTTCCGCTTGAAATCACCGGTGCCCGAGATTGGCTCGGAGAGATCGGAGAACCCGGCAACGTGTCCGTCGTCCCGGGCAATCACGACGCGTATGTTCCCGGTGCCGTCTACAAGGCACGGGCTGCGTGGTGGCCCTACATGTGTCCTGACGACGCGGCTGCCAAACCGCCCGAAGGCACGCGCGTGGAGGCGACCTTTCCCTACGTCCGAATACGCAACGGCATCGCCCTGGTGGGTGTGACAACCGGGCGTGCCACCGCCCCCTGGTTCGCAACCGGCAGGGTCGGAGCCGAACAGGCGCGACGTTTGCGGGACGTATTGGAAGAACTCGGAAAGGAAGGCTACTTCCGCGTCGTGATGCTGCATCACCCGCCTTTCAGACACGCCACGAAATGGCACAAGCGGCTGTCGGATGCTTCGCGCGTGCGCGCTGCCATCAAACAGGCGGGTGCGGAACTCATCCTCCACGGACACACGCATATCGACAGTTTCGAGGATATCGAAGGCCCCTTTGGCCCCGTTCCCGTTGTCGGCGTGCCGTCGGCAACCAGCGCACCGGGCGGGCGGCACCCGGCTGCGCGCTACAACCTGTTCAGGATCGAAAACACCAATGACGGCTGGACCTGCCGCATGGAAGAACGCGGCTTCGACGCCCCGGATACACCGGTTAAGCTGCTTGCGCAGAGAGACGTCGACATTCCACAAACTGGTCTAAGCATCGAGGCTTCATAGTGTCAGACCGCGCATGTTGCGCAGGGGTCATTGCGAGGCTTGACGGAAAAGAGTGAAAGGCAAAGACCACCTCCCGTGCGAACGCGGAGAGCTGATGCGCACAATCCGAAGCGAGTTTTCCCTCTCCCGCTGGGAGAGGTGACCGGTGCCGCGCGACCAGATGGTCCGCTCGACCCCAGGCGAAAGCCTTCCGGTTATTTTCAACTCAGCGAACAAAGAATACTGGCGCCCGATCTTGCGGCTTGCACGTCACACCTGAACGACATCAGAGCGTCAAATCGGGTTGGCAAACCAGGCAAAGGCGATGAGGCCGACAACGCCCGCAGCGATGCCGATGCCGAACGCGCCGGCAACCGCCAGCCAGGAGGTTCTGCTCTCCCTCACTCTGACAACCTTGGAATCCTGCGCAACCTCTTTCAGACGGTTGTTCAGCCAGTCGCCTTCAAGCGCTTTTTCGCGTTCGATCACGCGTTCCGCGATGTATTCGGTCAAACAGTCGGCCATGTCGTCGATATTCGCCGTCTCCAGGATGACGACCCGGCCGAGGCGCGTGTCCTTGAGGAATCGATAGGTCTTGCGATCCCCTCCTACGGCGACGTGGCTGGTCGCATCGATCCACAGACGCGGCGTGGACCCGGAAATGATCTGCAGGGAAAACTGGTCGTCATCCTCCGGTATCTCCTTGAAGACGTCCTTCAGTTCGTCGGCCAGCATGTCGAGCCGCGCCCGTTCCGTGTCCTGCAATTCGACAACCACGTCCGATCTTTCGACTTCGCCCAGCTGCACCTTGCGGATGGCATCGCGCAAGGAGCGAATACGCGTGTGTGGGACAACGTTATCCTGCATTTCAGACATAAGGCGCCTGGCTCCGTTCTTCTGCCGTCTCTGACACCGAGTCTTAACCGACTCGCGCAGGGGCAGAACGGCGCTCCGCCGTCACCTGCCGCCTATCCACCGGCAATGATCTCAAAATGGTTAACAAAGCTTAGGGGAAAATTAACTGTAACGCCAGCAAGGCGGCGCTGGCTTCACTCCAAATCATGGGTTATGCAAAGTTAGAATGTTTGTCGTCCACCAGCCACGGGGAGACTGCGTCATGAATGTTGATGGCAAGAAATACCGCACGATCTGGCTCGCTCAGGACGGAGGCAGCGTCGAGATCATCGACCAGAGCAAGTTTCCCTACGCTTTTGAAATCATCAAGCTGCACACGATGGAAGACGCAGCCCATGCCATCCGGGTGATGCAGGTTCGCGGGGCACCGCTGATCGGAGCGACAGCCGCCTACGGCGTGGCCCTGGCGATGCGGGCAGACTCCTCCGATGAAGCTCTGCACGACGCCTGCTCCGCTCTATTGCAAACGCGTCCGACGGCCGTGAACCTTCACTGGGCACTGGATCGCGCCCGCAAGAGCCTCATCCAGGTGGCTCCCGCCCTGCGCGCCGCGGCCGCCTTCACGCTTGCCAACGAAATCTGCGACGAGGACATCGGCATCAACATGGCCATCGGCATGCATGGCATGGAACTGATCGCCGCCATTTCCGAAACCAAGCGCAAGGGTGAGCCGGTCAACATCCTCACTCATTGCAACGCCGGCTGGCTCGCCACGGTCGACTGGGGAACGGCGACTGCTCCGGTCTACATGTCCCACGACGGCGGCATCCCGGTTCACGTCTGGGTGGATGAAACCCGCCCCAGGAACCAGGGCGCATTCCTGACAGCATGGGAACTCGGCCATCACGGTGTGCCGCATACGGTTATCGTCGACAACGCCGGCGGGCACCTGATGCAGCATGGCCAGGTCGACATGGTGATCACCGGAACCGACCGGACGACGGCGACCGGCGATGTCTGCAACAAGATCGGGACCTACCTGAAGGCACTCGCCGCCAAGGACAATGGCGTCCCCTTCTATGTCGCCCTGCCCTCGCCGACAATCGACTTTGCCCTGTCCGACGGTGTCCGCGAAATTCCGATCGAGGAAAGGGCGGGAAGCGAAGTCAGCAAGATGACGGGACGGACAGATCGCGGCGATATCCAGACGATCAACATCGTCGCCGAGGGTTCCGATGTCGGCAACCCGGCGTTCGATGTCACCCCGGCCCGGCTCGTGACGGGCCTGATCACTGAGCGTGGCGTTCTGAAACCCAACCGCCAGGCGATCGCCGAAGCCTTCCCTGAACGGGTCAAGATGAGCGCCTGAGGCCGAAATCCGCTTAATCTTTTGCCTCAACGTCATCCTCGCCAGTCAGTCAGGACGAGTGAGGCACCGCCGAATGCTGATCCGGAAAAAAGTGGTCAACGTGAGCGCCGCGAACCCATGTCGTAGCTGCGCTTGTCTGGAAGGACGGTGTTTCCTTTGTTTTGGTCTTTCTGCACAAAGCTTGCGTGAATTGTTTCAAAAGAAAGCGCTCTGACAGCGCCGTCAAACATTGGTCAAGCCCTCACCCTCCGGCACCGCCGCTCTCCGTCGGTCATTCCGGACAAGTGAGGCACTGCCGAACGCCGATCCGGAAACCAGAGATCAGCGTGAGCGCAGCGAACCCAGGTCGTAGCTGGAATGGTTCAAACCGCGCCATCGGCACAATTTCTCACACCAAGGTCATCCCCGACTTGATCGGGGATCCAATCCAGATCTCGATAGCGACCGGCTTGATAGATTGGTGAATCGATTGCAGAGCCTTGCTGGCGCGCATCTTCGGCTCTGGATACGAGTGGATCCCCGATCAAGTCGGGGATGACCGCGGAAATTGCTCTGAAATGGACGATGCGAACTTATCCCGCTTCATCCCGAGGAGGGCCGACAGGCCGGTCTCGAAGGCTGGGCACTTTGCGCCATTGCCGCGTACCGCCTACCCCTTGATCACAGGTACATGCGGAGCCGTCTCGTGCGGGTAGAGCCCGAGAAGTCTCGGGTCGTCGTCGATCTCGATGGACCGCTTGTAGGGCTTGAAGCCGCAGGACGTATAGAACCTCATCGCCTGCGGGCTGTCACCAGTGCAGGTATGCAGCCAAAGGCGCTTGGTTTCCGGCCGCGACCAGGCGATGTCGACAGCCTGCGCCATCAGCCAGCGCCCGAGACCGCCGCCGATCGCGTCCGGAACAAGACCGAAATAGGAAAGCTCGGGTTCTTCAGGGTTGCCAAACTCCAGTTCCAGCGTTCCGATTGGCGTATCGCCTTGCATGGGCAGGTAGTTTTCGCGCACCGGGTCGGCCAGCATTTGACGAAGTTCTTCGTCCGTATGGGTCAACCTGCCGAACCAGATCCAGTCCTCGCCCACCTGCCGGAACAGGCGCCGATAGGCCTCAAGATCCGGCTCGTGCCACCTGACCAGTTCGAGATCATCACGCGCCGTCGCAAGCGGTTTCGCCGGCGCTTGCAGCATTTCCAGAAAGGTGACGACAAAGGCGATCTTGCCGTCAGGCACGTCCGTGTATCCGGTCAGGTTGAGCGTTTGGTCAGGCATGAGACGATCCTGGATCAGAAAAGAAAAAGCGCCCGATCGGCTTATCAGCTGGTCCGGTTTTGACCAAGTGCGCCAGTTGCGGTTTGCACGCCTTTAACGCTTCATTAACCACGTCCTGAGAGATTGAAACCGTATCCAGGAAAGATGCGCTGATGCCCAAGGTCGGAAATTACGTCCAGAGAGACTATCACAGCAAATTCCGGTCGCAGGGAAAGTCAACCTGGTCCGACTACAACCAGGCATGGTCCAAGCGACGCCAGGCATCCGCGCAGAAGATGCAGGAACTGCGCGCCCTCGCCAGCAACTTCAATGTCATCGGCACCCAGGCCTCCCAGGCCAACACCGCCTTCGTATTCCAGAACCGGAATCAGGCCGGCCCATACGCCAACGCGACAGCGGTCGCCGCGCGTGTGAACGTACTGGTTTAACTACTTCAGTCAGATCGACCCGACCGTCTTCAGCTTGATGCGTGGATGAACCTCGGCCTGGCTCATGATTGTCGTGTGCGCGCGGAAGCGCTCAACGATGGAGCGAACGAACGGCCGGGTTTGGGGCGACGTCAGGAGCACGGGAACTTCGCCCTGCTGGGCGGCTTCCTCGAATGCATCGCGGACCTTGCCGACGAAGTCCTGCAGCTTGCTCGGCTGCATGGCCAGCTGGCGGTCGTCGCCTTCGCCGACAATCGATTCCAGGAACGCCTGCTCCCACTGAGGCGACAGCGCGATCAGCGGCAGATAGCCGCCCGGAGACAGGTTGGAGGCGCAGATCTGCCGGCCGAGCCTGGAGCGCACATGTTCCGCGATCGTGTCGGTGTTCCGCGTCATCCCCGTCGCCTCGGAAACACCCTCCAGAATGGTGCCGAGATCGCGAATGGAGATCCGCTCGTCCAGAAGCGCCTGCAGGACACGCTGGAGACCGGAAACGGTGATCTGGGAGGGAACCAGGTCCTCCACCAGCTTGGCTTGCTCGCCTTTCAGTTCCTTGAGCAGCTTCTGGACATCGCCGTAGGTCAGGAGTTCGCTGACATTGGTCTTGATCGTCTCGGTCAGATGGGTCGAAAGCACGGTTGCCGGGTCGACGACCGTGTAACCGCGCAAGGACGCATCCTCGCGGTATTGCGCTTCCACCCAGGTTGCCGGAAGGCCGAAGGTCGGTTCCGTCGTGTGCGTGCCGGGCAGTTTTACCTGACCGCCCGCCGGGTCCATGACCATGTAGTGGTTCGGGTAGAGGATACCCCGGCCCGCCTCGACTTCCTTAACCTTGATAACGTAGTCGTTGGCGCCGAGCTGGATATTGTCGAGGATACGAACGGGCGGCATGATGACGCCCATGTCGCCGGCAACCTGGCGGCGCAGCGCCTTGATCTGCTCGGTCAATATGTCTCCGTCGCCCTGGGCCTTGCCGTTGATCAGCGGCAGCAGTGCATAGCCGAGTTCGATCCTGAGTTCGTCCATCTTGAGAGCGTCGGTGATCGGCGGTTCGGGGGGCGGCTTCGGCGCGGCCTCGATCGCCTTCTCCTGGGCAACCTTGACCTCCTCCTTCTTCTTGTTCGCACCGACCCGATAGGCGAGGTAGCCGGCAATCCCGGCAAGCCCCAGAAACGGCACCATCGGCATGCCCGGCAGAAGCGCCAGGATGACCATGACGGCCGCCGACATGCCGAGGGCTTTCGGATAGCCGGTGAACTGGCTGGACAGCGCCTTGTCGGCCGCACCATGTACGCCGGCCTTGGAGACAAGAAGACCCGCGGCGGTCGACACGATCAGTGCAGGGATCTGCGACACCAGACCGTCACCGATGGTCAGAAGCGTATAGTTGTTGGCGGCTTCGGAAAAGGTGAGCCCCATCTGGGCGACACCGATGAAGATCCCGCCGAGAATGTTGATGAACGTTATCAGAAGACCGGCGATGGCATCGCCGCGAACGAATTTCGAGGCACCGTCCATGGCACCGAAGAAGGAGCTTTCGTCCTCCAGCGCTTTCCGGCGCGCCTTCGCCTCGCCCTCATCGATCAGCCCTGCCGAAAGGTCGGCATCGATGGCCATCTGCTTGCCGGGCATGGCATCCAGGGTGAAGCGCGCGGCAACCTCCGCGATGCGGCCCGAACCTTTGGTGATGACGACGAAGTTGACGATCACCAGAATAGCGAAAACGATGATCCCGATGACGAAATTGCCGCCCATCACCAGGTTGCCGAAGGACTGGATGACGTTACCGGCCGCCGCGGTACCTTCGTGACCGTTCGACAGGATAAGCCGGGTCGAGGCGATGTTCAGACCCAGGCGGAGCATGGTCGCGATCAGGAGCACCGTCGGGAAGGACGAAAATTCGAGCGGCTTCTGGATGAACAGCCCCGTCATCAGGATCATGACGGAAAAGATGATCGACACGGCAAGAAACGTGTCGAGCATCATCGGTGGCATCGGCAGGATGAGCAGGGTCAGGATGACCAGGATGCCGGTCGCAAGGCCGACATCGCCCTTGCGCAGCGTATCGATCACTTCCTGAACGCCCGGCAGACCCGATACGCCACCACCCGGTTGCTTTGGTGCCGCCGCCGGTTGTTCGGGTGCGGGTTCAGGTGCCCCGCTCTGTCCGCCTGCTGCCGTATCCGACATTCTTGTTTCCGGTTCCTGACAGGCGATCGACTAGAAAACAACCACGCCGTAAAATGCTTGAACTACTGCTTGAACTGCTGCTTTCAGGGCCGCGCTTCGCCCGGAGCGGGCACGCTAATCCCTTCATCGGTATACTGATTCAGCTTGTTGCGCAGCGTGCGAATGGAGATTCCCAGAATTTTCGCCGCATGCGTCCGGTTGCCCAGGCAATGATCAAGCGTATCGAGAATGAGGTCGCGTTCCACATCTGCCACCGTGCGTCCGACGAAGGATCTGGTAACGGCTTCGGCTGTCTCGGCCGCCCGCTGCGCCGGTCCCCTTGAAACAGACAGGGGCGATCCGTCCGGCATGCGGATCGCCTCGACGCCGATCTCCGGGCCGGACGCCAGCAGAATGGCCCTGTGCATGGTGTTTTCAAGTTCGCGCACGTTGCCCTGCCAGGGATTGGACATCAGGGCCTGGCGCGCCTCCACGGAAAGCGGACGCGGCGGCACACCGTTGGCTTCGGCATAGTGCTTGATGAAGAACTGGGCGAGTTCCATGATATCCGCCGGGCGTTCACGCAGGGCCGGAAGCTTGAGATTGACGACATTCAGCCGGAACAGGAGATCCTCGCGGAACTGTCCCTGTCGGACGCTTTCGGCAAGATCCCGGTTCGAGGTCGCCAGGATCCTGATATTGACTGGCACCGGACGCGTGCCGCCGACACGGTCGATGACACGCTCCTGGAGTGCTCGCAGAAGCTTGGCCTGAAGACGGACATCCATCTCCGAGATTTCATCTAGAAGCAGTGTACCGCCGTCCGCTTCCTCGAACTTGCCGATGCGCCGTGCGACCGCGCCGGTAAAAGCGCCCTTCTCATGACCGAACAGTTCCGATTCAAGCAGATGCTCGGGGATGGCGGCGCAGTTGATTGAAATGAAGGGCTTCGAGGCACGGTTGGAGCACTTGTGCACGTGCCGCGCGATCACTTCCTTGCCCGTACCCGACTCGCCCGTGATCAGGACCGATGCTTCCGACGGCGCGACCTGCTCGGCCAGCTTGACGACATTTGCCATCGCCTCGTCGCGGTAGATGAGGTCGCCCCGCTCCTGCGCCACGGCATGAAGCACGGCGGCGATCATCTCCGGATCGGGTGGCAGAGGAATATACTCCTTGGCCCCGGCCCTGATTGCCGAAACCGCTGCCTGTGCATCGGTTTCCACGCCACAGGCCACCACGGGCACGTGGACCCGTTCGTCCTGAAGCTTGCCGATCAGCCCGGCAATATCGAGATGCACTTCGACCATCAGCAGGTCGGCGCCGCGGCCGGACCTGAGTACCTTGAGCGCGCCTTCCACGTCATCGGCGTGGGTAACCTGCGCGCCCCCCTGCATGGCGATCTTCGATGCCGTTGTGAGCTGACCGCCAAGTGTTCCGACAATGAGCAGACGCATCTGAGTTTTCCTATCGGTCGGTCTTGATGATTTCCGTCATGGTCACGCCCAGCTTGTCTTCAACAAGAACAACTTCACCGCGCGCGACCAGACGGTCATTGACGTAGATATCGATTGCCTCCCCGACCTTCCGGTCAAGTTCCAGAACGGTTCCGGAGGCGAGTTTCAAGAGTTCCGACACATGCATGCGCGAATGTCCGAGAACGGCCGATATCCTGACAGGAACATCGAAGACGGCTTCCAGATCCGCAGCGGATTCCGGTGACGGTACGTCTTCGTCCTCAAGACTGCGTTGCGGAGCTTCCAGTTCGTCAAGCGGGATATTGGTATCTTGCTCGTCGCTCATGCGTCAGTTTCCTTTTCCGCCGAAGGTGCGGATGAAATGCCTTTCGTGCCCGCGCCGCGCGCACGCAGATAGCCTCGAATGCTTGTGTCGATCTCGTTTTCGAGCGCCTTCCGGTCACGCTTGATCCCGCCGTCGGCCCACTCGATATGGCAGTCGCCCCGCCCGATTTCCGGTTCACCGAGGATCACGAGGCGGCCGTCGAAGCCTTTCTCGTGCACGATCGGATCCACTTCGGACTTGAGCCCTTCAACATCTTTCTCCGCGATCCGGATGACCAGGTGCGGTGCTTTCCTGAGCGGACCAAGACATTCTGACACCAGCGCAACGGTTTCCGCCAGCGGCTGGCGCGCAATGAGGTGTGCACAAAGACGCCTGGCCACAAGAAATGCGAGGCCAACGGCATCTTTTTCCTGCACTGCAAGGCCTTCATCGATCTGCTCGATCGCCTGACCGACAGCATCAACCAGCCGATTGACTTCCGCCGTCAGCAGCGTTTCCTGCTTGGTCTGAAGATCGCTGAGTGCCTGTACGCGCCCTTCCTCAAAAGCCCGGGCCTTCGCATCGGCAAGCAGCTTCTCATGGTCCGCAAGCGGTATGGACGGAATTTCCGGTTCGGGCGGCGCAACAACCTCCGGCTCCTCCGGCTCGGAGAAGTCCATGTTGAACAGAAATTTAGACGGGTTGGTCATGCTGCCCATTCTGTTTTCAGTGCCTGCCGGTCGCCCAAGTGCCATCAGTAGATAATTTCCTCATCGCCCTTCGACTTGGAAATCATGATTTCGCCTTTCGCGGCCAGATCCTTTGCCTTGTTCACCATGCCGGTCTGCGCCTCGTCGACGTCGCGCAGCCGCACGGGACCAAGCGCATCCATGTCGTCTTCGAGCAGCTTCGCCGCGCGCGAAGACATGTTTCCGAAGAAGAATTCGCGCGCCGTGTCGGTGGAACCCTTCAGGGCGATCGCCAGTTGGTCCTTCTCCACGTGGCGCAGCAGCGTCTGACAGCTCGCCGCATCCAGCTTGAGCAGGTCGTCGAAGGTGAACATCAGCGTCTTGATCCGGTCCGCCGCCTCGCGATTGTCCTCTTCGAGCGCCGCAAGGAACCGTGCCTCGGTCTGCCTGTCGAAATTGTTGAAGATGTCCGCCATCATCTCATGGCTGTCCCGGCGCGACGTGTTCGTCAGATTGGACATGAATTCCACCCGGAGCGTCTGCTCCACCTTTTCAAGAACTTCCTTCTGGACCGCGTCCATCCGAAGCATGCGGCTGACCACCTCAAGCGCGAGCTCTTCCGGCAGGATGCCCAGCACGCGCGCAGCGTGGTCGGAATTGATCTTGGATAGAACCACCGCGACGGTCTGCGGGTATTCGTTCTTCAGATAGTTCGCGAGGACATTCTCCTGAACGTTGGAGAGCTTTTCCCACATGTTACGTCCGGCCGGTCCGCGGATTTCCTCCATGATGACGGACACTTTTTCTCCGGGAAGAAAGTTGGCCAGAAGGCGTTCGGTTGCATCCACGTTGCCCGTCAATGAGCCTCTTGAGCTGACCCGGCGAACAAAATCCTTGAAAAGGTTCTCAAGCATGTTCGGCGTCACCGGCCCAAGATTTGCCATCGCGGCCGAGACCTGCCGCACTTCGATTTCGTCGAGCTTTTCCCAGATTGGCGAACCGTGCGATTCCCCCAGCGCAAGCAGCAGAACCGCCGCCCGCTCCGCACCTTTCAGTTCACGGTCTTCCTCGTCCGCGCTGATCGTGAGGTGTTGTTGAAGTTGATCGCTTACCATCAGGCCGCCTGCTCATCCAGCCAGCCGCGTACGATTGTGACGGCTTCGGTCGGATGATCCTTGATCATGTCACCCACTTTCGCGATCGAACTCGCCTGCATCGCCCCTTCCTGCTTTGCCTGCTCGAGCCATTCAATCACGAACTCGTCTTCCATATCCTCGTCCTGTGGCACGTCCGTCTCGACGACAAGCGTTCCGTCAGGGCCGATCATGAGTTCTTGCGGCTGTTTTTCTTCCGGCGTGACGATGCGGCGGAGCAGCGGCCGCACCACGAACAGCAGCAGCAGGATCGTGATAAGGAACAGAACTCCGAGTTCGGCGAACCGGATGATGTCGTCCCGCGTGAACTCGAACAATCCGTCGCCTTCAGCCAGAAGGTCGTCCTGGGGCGGGAGTGCGAACTGCAAATTGACGACTTCGACCAGATCACCGCGGTTTTCGTCGAAACCGACTGCCGAGCGCACCAGCACCGAGATACGGTCGAGGGTTTCCTGCGGGCGCGGGGTGTAAACCGAGTTGCCGTTCCCGTCCGGCTCATAGGTGCCGTCGACAAGAACAGCCACGGAAAGTCGCCTGACCTGCCCGGCCTCCACCACCTCTGTCCGCGTCGAGCGCGAAATCTCGTAATTGACGACTTCCTCCGTCAAGGAGGCTGTATCCCGCCCGCCTTCTTCCTGCTGCGCCTGCGCGTTCGGCAGCTCGTTTCCGACGGTAACCTGACCGTTGCGGCTGACCGAAGAGGTTGCCTCTTCCTTGGTCTGCGTAGACCGCACGACCTGCCCTTCCGGGTCGAAAGTCTCCGTGGTCTCCGTCAAGCGGTTGAAGTCCACTTCCGCGTTGACGCGCACACGCGCCCGTCCGGGCCCGACGATCGAGTTCAGAATTTCCTCGACCTGATTACGCAAGCGGCCCTCGATCGCGACGGTCCGCTCCTGAAGCGATGTGGACACCATGTCTTCGTCGCTGGCACCGGCACCGGATGCGAGCAGCCGGCCGCTTTCATCGACAATCGACACCCTGTCAGGGTCCAGACCATCGACAGCCGTTGCGACGAGATGCTGAACGGCGCGGATCTCGCCGGGGCCAAGTGCGCCGCGCACATTCAGAACGATTGACGCGGATGGCGGGCGGCGGTCCCGCTGAAACAGCTGGCGCTCGGGGATCACCAGGTGAACGCGCGCGGCCTTGATCCGGTCCAGCGAGCCGATCGTCCGCGAGAGCTCGCCTTCCATCGCTCTTAAGTGATTGATGTTCTGCACGAAGCTCGTCGCACCGAGCGTGTCGCTCCGGTCAAAGATCTCATATCCGATGGAACCACCGGTCGGCAGGCCCTCGGCGGCAAGCTGCATCCGCAGCCGTGCAACCTGATCTTTCGCAACGAGAATGGTCGCACCCTGGCGGGTGAGTTGAAACTGGATGTCCTGGCTTTCAAGCTGACTGACGATTGCGGCGGAATCCTCGAGAGTCAGCTCGTTGTAAAGGGTCGTCATCTGCGGAGCGGTGACCCGGAGAATGATAAAGGCGAACACACCCACAAGGATCGCCGCGACCGCCCCCATGGCAGCAATCCGCGCAGGACCCAAAGTCTTTATGAATTCAATTATACTGTTCACGAATGCCCGCCCGCATCTGAAACATGTCCAAGCCGTTATTGTTGGAGCCGGCTCGACACGCCACACCCTCGATGGGCAAAATTTGCCGCCCAGACGGTTAACAACTGGTTAACAGCTTCGGGCTCAATTTGGCGAAACGCCGGTTTTCCGGGATTTCGGGAATTGCAAATCGCGAGCGAGGTGGGGAAAAAATGCCCACTTCATTAACCTTTGGATAAAACCGGGATGAAACAGGGCAAATAAAAAAGGCCGGGAAACCCGACCTCTTCATTCGAGCCGTAACACGGCCCGTAATACGCTGATTGCGGAGGATCAGCCTCTGTATTGCTGGATGCGCGTGGCGCGCAAACCTGCAAGCCCGTGCTTTTCGATGGAACTCTGCCAGGAGAGGAATTCCTCCACTGTCAGGGTATATCTCTGGCACGCCTCTTCGAGCGACAGGAGACCCCCGCGAACTGCGGCGACAACTTCGGCCTTACGACGAATAACCCAACGCTTCGTCGATGTTGGTGGCAGATCCGCAATTGTGAGCGGGCTACCATCGGGGCCGATGACATATTTTACACGCGAACGAATTTGTTCGGTCATTGTACTCTCACACTAACCATGACCAAGGTGAGATGAGACTACAAGACGACGCTTAACAAACGCCTAAAGCAAAATTCTGTTTTTATTAACTATAAAATCTAAATTTAGTGAATGATATTTAGGAAGTGATAAAGAAAATACCTAAAGTTATTAACTGTATTGCATGGTTCTGTTAACCATGAATTTCTGCGCGTGCATTTTGCGAGGCATATCGAAGGAAACGGATAACCGGAGGTCGGCGTGGAAAATCGGCAGCCCGGAAAAAATCTGCCCGCCTTTCCGGTTTGCCGGCCGGACGGCGGCTCAAACCGGATATTTTCGCCGACTTTCCAGAAAAAGAGGCTCAGCCCGGCGAAAAACCGCACTGAACCCGCGCATCAGGAGGGAGCCGAGACGGACGTCACCGAAGAAATGGGAACGCTCTGCCCGCCGATATTCAGGACGACTTCCGACCCGGAAAGATCAACACTGTCGACGATGCCTTTCGTCTCCGTTCTGACCGTTTCACGGTTGCTGGCGGCGTCCCGCACATCGAAGGCGATGGTGTAAAGACCATCGGCAGCTTCGCCGCCTGCGGACAACTGGCCATTCCAGGTTACGGTCCCCGAACCGGCTCTGAGATCCGCGTCTCCGGTATAAACCACAACCCCGCTGGAATTGCGGACTTCATAGGTTCCGGTCGCGTCCTCGCCGATATCGTAGCTCCATGTTGCCTGGCCACCGGACAGCGTCGTGGTGGACGCGTCGGCCGTGACTTCGTTTCCGATATAGCCGACATAGCTCATGCTCATGTTGCTGCCGAGCATGGCGATGATTTCTTCCAGGTTCTTGTTCTGCTGGATCGACTGTTCGACACTCGAGTATTGCACCAGTTGGCTTGTGTATTCCGCGGAATCCATCGGATCGAGCGGGTCCTGGTTCTGGATCTGGGTCGTAAGAATACTCAGGAACAGCTCGTAGTTGGCCATGAGGCCCGATTGGCTGGCCGAGCTGGTGTCCTGCGAAGTGGTACTCGTACTGGAAGAAACGGTTGTCACGCTATGCTCCTTGGATGACCCGTCATCCCGTTCGTCAAATCTTCACGTCGAGGCCGCCGCGGCTCTCGGCAAGTGTCAGCCGGATGACCGCTTCGGCCTCCGGATCCATGTCGTCGCTCTCCGGCGTGCCCGCATCTTCCGTCAGCTGTGCGGCCTGGTCGTCCCCACCCTCACCTGACGCGAAATCACGTCCGCCATCCTGCCTCAGCGAAAACTGCAGGTTCTCGGAATTCGTGCTGAGCCCCGCAGCTTCCAGGGCCCGTTCCAGCCCGCGTTGATCGCGCAGGAACATGTCCAGGGTCTCCGGACGCTCCACGATAAGATGCGCATGCACACCGCCGTCAGCGCCGACGCGCATGTTGACATCAACGCGGCCGAGTTCCGGCGGATCGAACCGCATCTGGAAGCGGGTCTGACCGTTCTTGAGGTTTCTGGCGATCTCCGCGGCAACTTGCGTCGCAACCTGCCCGGACTGGGCCTGACTGGGTGCCTGCAGGCTTTCGGTTCTGACAGCCCCCTGCGTTTCGCCGCCGCGTATGGTCGCCGTGAAATCGCCGGTCGCAGACAGTTCAAACGGTATGATCACGCCCTCCGGATCCGCAAGCGGAAGCTGTGCCGCCGGCACAGCAGCAGCCAACGGCCCGCTTCGAGGACGCGCGTCAGCAGGGCTCTCCACCGTCGCCGGGGCGGAACTCGCACCGGTTTGAGGACTGCTGCTCGAAGCCGGGGTTTCCGAGATACCTCCCGGCGCCGGGGTCTTGGTCTCCTTCACCCCGGCCTCCGGTCTCAGGGAGACCGGCTCAAAGCCATCGGGCGCAGTTTCGGCGGAAGGCGCATTGGCGACTTGCGTTGTCAAAGGCTCAGCACCGGCACGTTGCGGCGCCGGCCCTGTTACCTGTGTCGGCGAAGCATTTTCCGATTGCGTGGCCACATTTGCGGGCCTTGCGGCAGGCGGCAGATCGGGCACATCCGCAATGTCATCCGCGAAAGGCTGCCTCACCCCCGCCGCGTTCTCGGGCAGGACAATTGGATTAGCCGCGCCTGTTGCCGGTACGCCCAGGGTTTGCGCCCCGGGTCCAGCCAGTGAACCTGCAGGTGCTGGCACCGGAACCTGGTCTCCGGCCGACACCGGAACGGCAGGCGCTTGCCTCGGCAGAACGATTTCCGCAGTCCTTTGGAATGCCGGAACCGGCGCGCGCAGTTCGCTCGGAAGCTCACTCTGCCAGCGGCGTCCGTTGGAAAGCGGAGATGCAGCCTGCGTCTCGGGTGCGAGCGGTATCACGCCCTGAGGCCGCTGCCGGGGCTCGGCAAGCACCGGCCTGCTGGTCGCCTGCGCTGGATCGGGCACTTCCGCGTTCGGCAGCGGAGACGCCTCCGTCTTCAGAGGAACCGGCTGAGTTGCCGGAGCTGTGCTCTGCAATGGCGCAGGTGCAGGCGAAGGAGCAGTTGCTTTCAAGGATGCCGCTGGCGCGGGAGCCGTGACCTGCAAGGGTGCTGCAGGCGTGGAAACTGTGGTTTGCAAGGGCGCCAGAGGCGCGGGCACCACGGTTTGCAAAGGTGCCGCAGCCGCGTTTGGCAAGCTGACCGCCTGGGCAGTGCGGCCGGCCTCTGATGATTGTGCAGGCAGGGGCTGCACGGCGGTGTCCGCGGGCCGTGCCTCTGGTCCACGAGGCAGAACACCGGGCGGCACAACCGGCAGCGGCACCCGGGCTGTCTCGCTGGCTGATGACGGCAAAACATCCGGCAGAACCGGCAAATCCTGCAGGTCCGGCGCGTCCGGCAAACCAGTTTCAGGCTGGCCCGCAGGCTGACCTGCCGCTTGGCCGGCAGAAGGAACAAAAGGCCGAGGCGAGGGAGCGGCCGCACCTGTCGGCAGCGGCGCTTCAGCAGCACTTTGATTGCCCCCGGGGGCCGGAGCGGGGGCCGGAGCAGGCACCGAACCGTCCGGCACGGCCACCTCGGGCACCGCACCGTCTGCCGCCGGGGCCGGCCCGGCTTCATCCGGATTGAAAAGGGCGGCAAAGACGAGCGGCAAGTCACCACCGGCGAACTCGGTACCGTCCTGCGGCGCGGGCACACCGTTCGTGGTGATGTCCGCGAACGCGCTCAGCTCTGTTTCGAAATCAGATTTCCCGATCGGTCCGCCAGCCGGTTTTGCCAAACCAGGAAGCGCACCCGTACCGGCAGCCAGAGCTCCGGCAGATACATCGGTCATCAGTCCAAATGGCAGCAAATTCGCCCCCGAAGTCTTCGCCCTGCACGCAAGGCACATTTCGTCGGCAAAAACAAAGCAAGCGGCAGGCCAAGTCATTGAACGAGGTAACGCATTGTTTAAAAATAATAATTTTTGGAGTCGAAGCTTTGCGGCGTTGTGGCAGGGCGGCAAGAGTTGCCGATCCGGCAAAGCATGCCTGCTGTGCTCTGCCTGCAATTGGCATCGCCTGATCCTATCTGTATAGTGCCGCCAACGATGAAATGGCCCTGGGTTGGCGCGCACAGATCGTCATTGAATGATCGGCGACCTGGTTGAACGGTCCGCCGCCGCCAAGGCCGACGCTTCTGGAAGTATGGAAAATGGGAAACAGTCTTGATCTGCCCGGTCGCCCGGAGGATACGCGGGTTGTCGTCGCCATGTCCGGCGGTGTTGACAGCTCGGTTGTCGCGGCGCTCATGAAGGCGGAAGGGTACGACGTCATCGGCGTCACCCTGCAACTCTACGATCACGGCGCAGCTGTCGCCAAGGCCAAGTCGTGCTGCGCTGGCGTCGACATTCATGACGCGCGCCGCGCGGCGGAAAAAATCGGCATTCCGCATTACGTGCTCGACTATGAAAGCCGTTTCAAGGAGCAGGTCATGGACCGGTTCGCCGACAGCTACATCGCCGGCGAGACCCCGATCCCCTGTGTGTCCTGCAACCAGACCGTCAAGTTCACCGACCTGCTGAAGACCGCACGCGACCTCGGTGCGGATGCCCTGGCAACGGGTCACTACGTGCGGTCGGCACAGAACGGCAACAAGCGCGCGCTCTTCAGGCCGGCGGACCTTGACCGGGACCAGAGTTACTTCCTGTTTGCGACCACGCAGGAGCAGCTGGATTTCATCCGGTTCCCGCTCGGAGGCATGCCCAAGTCGAAGGTTCGCGAACTTGCCACCGAGTTCGGCCTGTCGGTCGCGAGCAAGCCCGACAGCCAGGACATCTGCTTCGTTCCCAATGGCGACTATGCCGAGGTGATCCGCAAGCTGCGGCCCAATGCGGCCGAACCGGGCGAGATCGTCCACATGGACGGGCGTGTGCTCGGCACCCATGACGGCATCATTCATTTCACCATCGGCCAGCGCCGCGGCATCGGCGTTGCGACGGGCGAACCGCTTTACGTTGTCCGACTGGATGCCGACAGCCGCCAGGTGATTGTCGGCCCGCGCGAAGCGCTCGCAACCCGAACGATCCTCTTGCGCGAAATGAACTGGATCGGCGACCAGCCGCTCGATGAAGGTGATGAAGTCGAACTCTTCGCCAAGGTCCGCTCCACGCGCCCGCCTGCTCCGGCAACACTGCGCCTGCTTGGCGGCAAGGGCTTTGTCGAGCTCGCAAACGGGGAAACCGGCGTCGCGCCGGGCCAGGCCTGCGTCTTCTTCGACAGCGACAACGACACCGCCCGCGTGCTCGGCGGCGGATGGATCCACAAGACCGAGCGTTCGGTGTCCGCACCGGTCGATTTTCCACAAGCCGAGGCCCCGGTTTCGGCGGCCTGAAGCGTGAAAAAAGTGTTTGCGGTGAGGCACTCATTCTGCGCTTGACGCCTGCCCGCAGCCTCACTATAAGCACCCCACATCGCGCCGGCCTCGATTGACGCCGCGCGCCCGGTTGGCGGAGTAGCTCAGGTGGTTAGAGCAGCGGAATCATAATCCGCGTGTCGGGGGTTCAAGTCCCTCCTCCGCTACCAAATATTTCCCGTGCGATCCGGAGACGCTGGCCACAACCCCCGCTCCATCACGGCCCGGCGTTTCGTGACGATAGCACGTTCTTCACGGCTCTTTCTGCGCTCCAGAGCGCACATTCCATGTATCCGCCGGAAAGGTAGTCTCCGCAAAATTCAATGCCGCGCCGGCGATCCACCTGATCCAGAAAGTCCCGCGCCCTTGCGTTATGGCCCAAACCCATCTGGGGAATCGCGTGGGGAACCTTGTTGACATGGGTATGCAAAATGTCGCCGTCCAGGCGGCCGAACGTGTGCGTGAGTTCCCCGGTCACCATCTCCACGATTTCGGCTGCTGACAACGAGATCAGGTCCGCGCTCGCGGGATGGCAGATCCAGGCCTGCAACACGCCGCCGCCGCTCTTGGTCATAACCGGATTTTTTTGCGAAGCATCGACACAGAAGCTCACGAGCCGCCCGGGTTCCGGCCGGAAAACATAAGACCAGATCCGCTCTTCGAGTGGCCGGTCAAGAAAGAGCGTCACGACGATTGCCGGCGGCTGCCAAATTGCGGAAAGAAAGGCGCGTTCATGCTCCCACTCTTGCGGCAAGAGGATTGCGCTGGCGGCAGGCGGTGTCGCCAGAATGACATGGTCGGCATCCACTTCGGTCCCGTCTTCCAGCATCATCCCGCAAATGCCGGACCCGTCCTCCAGAACGCGCGCCGCAGCGGTTTGAAGTCGAACGGTCAGATCCTCGGCAAGCCTTTCATGAAGGGAGGCAATGCCGCCATCAAGGGTCAGGTAGTCGGTCAGCACGATGATGCGCATGAGGCGGACCACATGGAGAAGAGACTCCCGCCGGTCCTCCGGTTCAACCAGTGCTCCGGCCATGATGAGCGCGCGCGCGTTGTACTCCCATTCAAAAGGATCGCTGAAGGCATCGCGCGCCGATACGTCGTCAATCGAAACGCCCTGCAGGACCGCGAACGGATCTATCCAGTTCCGAAGCAAGCGCCAGGCACCGGCGAGGTTCATGCGCACGTTGGCGGCAACCGACCCGGACGCGATGTAGGGAAACCGGTGACCCGTGACGAAGGACCCTTGTTTTACACGATCATCGAAGAAGCGCGTCTTTCCTCTGATTTTGCGCAGGTTCTGCGCCAGACCGACGGAATCCATCAGTGCATGCGCACGCCGGTAATTGCTGTGAAAATACTGGGTTCCAACATCAACAAGTTCGTCCGTACCGGGCCGGCGGATCGTTTTCGCCCGTCCGCCTACGCGTGCGGACGCTTCGAATACCTCGACCTGATGGCCCGATCGCTTCAACCAGGTTCCGGCCGCAAGCCCGGCCAGACCTGCGCCGACGACGACAACTTTCAATCTTCCGAAACTCCCCGAATTCATTGTCGGTTCACGTACCCATTACCAGGCGCTTTCCATAGCAGAAACGTCTCCCGGGCGCTCGCGGAACCTTTCAGCCATGAGCGGTGGCATAGGTAACGCCCATGCGGGCCGCCTTTGCCAGTCTCGGCGGCTCGGAAACGAAAGCGCCATTGGCATTCAGGGTCCTGTCGGCAAGGTGTTCGGCCATCGCTCTTGCCGCGAATTTCAGGCCATCAGGATTGTAGAGCGATCCGCGCACCTGGATTGCACCGGCCAGGGCGCGGCGGAGATCCTCGAACAAGTGCGCATCCGGTGCCCGGGCATTGACCCAGAAGTCGTCGAGGTCCCCCTGGAAGGTCAGTCCAGCGATGTCGTAGATCGTCGGCATGACGGAGATAGACGGGCAGCCTGCAGCAAGAGCGTCAAACCCGGCGGAACTGTTGACCGTGACAAAGCCCAGGGCGCTCTTCGACAATTCGGTGAGATTGCCGGCGTCGATGAGAACAATTCGTCCGTCGAGATCAAATTCCTTTTCAACCGCTCTCACGCATTGTCGCAGTTGCCGATGCCGGTATTCGAGCGGATGGGACTTGAGCACCAACAGGCTTTTCCGGTCCGCATTGCGCGAAAAAGAGCGCGCCATGAAGCGCAGCGCATCGCCCGTGTCCGTGAAGGGGGAGTGTTCGCGAAGCTGAAAATCACCCGCCAACTGCAATGCCACAAGGTAGTAGGCAGCACCGCTGCGCCTCACTTCATCGATGAGACGCGCCGAACGGCGTTCCCGTTTTTTCTGGGTCAGCCTTGCCCATAGCCACCCGCAATAGACTTCAGCACGGCTTTCCGGCCGGTGATTGCGATAATGGGGAAACAGCGGCCACATCAGTGCGTTGAAGAGGGTGAAACGGAGCTCCTGCGCGACGAGGCGCCAGCCTTCACTCGGGAACCTGACACCTAGATCCGGGGGACCGTAATGTGCTGCGACCGCCCTGATCCGGTCCGGTTCGATCGGAAAATGCGAAAGCGTGGAGCATGCGCCCCGCTCCAGCGTCATCCAGTCCGGCCGGAGGTAACCCAGTTCGGTGGCGGCGACATCGACCCCGTGTGCTCGAGCAACCCGTGCGGCCACAACGTGGTAGTATCGGCGGTCGCCATGGAAGATGATGTCGGTTACGCCCCTTGTCTCTATCAGCCGCTGAAGGAAGGGTTCCCATCGGTCCGGCCGTTCGCGAAAATTGATTGCTTCGGAGTGTTTCCAGTCGACGGCGTCATTTCCGCAGAAATTGACCCGCAGGACCTGGTAACCAAGCGACTTCAGTTGAGCGGCAATTTCGGAATAGAAAGAAGACAACGGGCCTTGCAGGAACAAAAAACATCTTTCCCGCTTCGAGGCCGAGGTCATGACGCCCGGTGCCAATAGCTGTCTTCGGGGATCGATATGCCGACCCGCCTAGCCTTTTCAAGGCGCGGCGGCTCGTTGAGAAATGCGCCACATCCGTTCACGTCACCTTCGACAAGACGGCGAACGAATTCCGGGATCGCCACTTTCCGGCCTTTGCGAGAAAAGAAGTTGCCCTTCACCTGGATGCTGGCAGCAAGAAGCTTCACGAAGGCGTCGACCAGCGCACGGTCGGGTTTTGAGGGCGCTGCCCAGAACTCATCGAGTGATTTCTGACAGGTCATCTGTACAACGTCGTAAATGGAAACGCCGAGAACTTTTACGGGGATGCCCATCCTGAGAGCCGTCAGTCCCGCGGTGCTGTTCAGGACGACGACACCGGCCGCGTGCTTGAACAATTTCCCAAGGTCGCCGCCATCAATCACCACCACCTTGTCCGGGCACTGGAACGCCTGTGCCGTTTCGCGAATGACCTTGGGCCAGTTTTCGATGTTGTTGTCCAACGGATGGATCTTGAAAACCAGCATCTGATCCGGTTTGCATGAGCGCACAAACGACCCGATCACTTCGGTGACCATTTCGCTCAGGTGCCCGTAACCGGCATGGTTGCGAACCTGATAATCGTTTTGCATCTGCATCGGCACGACGAAATAGGGTCTCGTGCCTGCCGTCAGTGTCTCGACCGTGGCTTGCGCCTTGGTCTCACTGAATCGCCGCCTCAACAGCCGCGGCACGTAACTGGGATAATCGATAAACGGGTGGTAGTACCGGTCTCGTTGGTAGTGCCGGAAAAAGAACGGGAAACAGGCCGGAATAAAGTTATATGCGACTTCATTGGTCGCCTCGGCCAGAAACGTGTAGGGGTAATGTCCACCGGGCATGGCGCCCTTGAGTTGCGCAGCCAGTTCCCGAATGACAACGGGATCGTCCGGGAAATGGGAATAGGGACCCATTGCGCCGCGTTCCAGGGTGATCCAGTCCGGCCTGATATAGCCGAATTCGTAGGCGTAGGCGTTGATCTTCAGTTCCCGCGAAATGCTGTAGGCAATCCGGTTGTAGGGACGCTGATCGGAATAATAGACGATGTCGGTGATCTGTTCTTTTTCGACATAGGACCTCAGGTATTGAGGCCAGTCGGAAAGCTTCCCGCGGTAGTTGTCGGCGCCGAGGCCGAGACGATACCCCCAGTCTGCGAGAGAAAGATTGATTATCTTGCAGTCAATGCCCTGCGCCCGCATGTACCGGATGACTTGTCGCCCAAACAATGAGGGGTGGGACTGAAGGAAAAGAAATTTCATGCGGCCTTAGTTTCAAATTCTCACGTCGGTTTCGCCATTACACACTCAGACAGCCTGATTTTCTTCGTGTTGGCGTATAGCGTCTTCAACGTCGTCATACAAGGTCAACCTTCCGTTGTCTAAGACACATCCTGCATCACAGAATTTTCTGATGGTTCCAATTCCATGTGAAATCATGATGACTCTCGAGTGCACCAGCTTGTTTTCAAAAACTTCATCGCATTTCCGGCGAAACCGTGTGTCGCCCACAGCGGTGATCTCGTCGATAAGGTAGTAGGTGAAATCAATCGCCATGCTGACGCCGAACGCAAGCCTTGCCTTCATGCCGCTGGAATAAGTGCTCACCGGAAGCTTGAGGGATGCACCTAACTCGGAAAAGTCTTGCACGAAGTCGATGATTTCCTCCGTGTCCTCACCATACATTCGGGCAACGAACCGAATGTTCTCCATGCCGGTCATCTGTCCATTGAAACCACCGGAAAAACCCAACGGCCAGGATACTTTGGCATTGCGCTTTATGCGTCCCCGGTCCGGGAGTTCAGCACCCGCGATCAGCCTCATGACCGTCGATTTGCCCGCACCGTTCTGACCAAGTATCGCGACATTCTTGTCGGGCGGCAGTTTCAGGGACAGGCCGTCCAGGATGACCTTTCTGACGCCGCGCAAACGATACGCCTTGTGAACATCCATGAATTCGATCATCCGATGCGCTTCTTTCGATAGAGCCGCTCGCCCGCGAATCCGATCAGAAGCAACACGAACGCCACGGAAAGCACATATGGTTTGCTCAAGACACTGCTGTTGTAGTTCGGGTAGTATCCCTCCCGCATCCATTCAACCAGATGCAGCACAGGGTTCCACGAAAGCACCGAAACGATCTCGGTCGGAAAATTATCCGGTATGTAAAAAATTGCCGACATGAAGAACAGCGGACGGCTGTAGATTTCCTCGATCTGCTTCCAGGTTTTGAAAACGCTGTATATCACTGCGTTTGTCGTTCCCATACCGATCCCCAGCAATGACGTCGCGACAATAGCCTGGAACACCTGGTCCGGATGTGCGGGCAGACTTGCCAGATCCAGAATAATCAAGCCCGTGTAAAACAACACCATGACGAGGATGTAAGTTGCCACTATCAGCAAAGCACGCGCGATCAGAACGTCGGTGGCTTGCACAAGGGGAAACAACATCAAGGGCTTGTTGGCATCGAAAGACAGCATCAGCGACCCGGAGAGCTTCTTGTATAGCTCGAATGTCAGGAAGCCCGTTGCGAAGAAGAGCGCGAGGCTGGATCCGAAAGGAGGCGGGTGGCCAATCGTGGTGAAAATAGCCGTGAGAACCGCGATCCCGATCGCCGGGTTCAGAATCGCCCAAAGGTAACCAAGCTGCGATGCACCAAAAGTCGTTCGTGTCTCGCGCAAAATCAGAGCGCCAATAACGCGCCCCTGGGTTATCAGAACGTGCTCCATTTTAGCACCAAGTCGCTCTTCAGCCATCGTATCCAAACGGCCAGCTTTACCTAAGGTGATCGCGGACAGAATAAACGATCAGTGTTCCTATACTCCAAGCTACAAGCAGAGCGATGAAAAACAGGAAGATATTGAGAATTCGCCGCGGATAAATTGCGTCCTCAGGATAAGATGGTGTGCTGAAAACGGCAAGATAGCGTTGTTGACGATCCGCTTCCGCTCTTGCGCGTTCCAACGAGGCCAACGCCGTTACATACGCTTGCTGCGCGAATTCTGTTTCGACTTGGAGCGCTTCGTAGTCCGCCAGCAGCGACGACAAGGGAGTGCCAGCATTTACGCCAGCTGTCGCAGCCTGCGCTGCAGAGCCCCCAGCATCTGCCTCTGGTCCGCCGATTTCGCTTTGTTTTGCCACGATCTGTTCCAACAGCGCCGCTTCTTGCCGCTTGAGCTGCTGAACCGCTGGCGAATTGTCATCAATCGTTCCCTTCAGAACAGACAAGCGTGACCTGACCTCGATCAACTGTCGTTCCAGTCCAGCCATCAGCTCGATCTGAACTTCGGCGTTCTTGGACGGATCGATCGCGCTTTCCACTTCACGGAACTTTCTCAGCTGATCCCTGACGACCCGGAGACGAACTTCTGCCTTCGACACCTCTTGCGTTGAAAACTTCACCGCATCTCGTCTGGCTTCTTCGGACAGCCTGTTAATCAGCTCTGCGGCGTATTTCAATATCAGAGCGGCTATTCGCTGCGCGTCGTCCGGATCAAACGCCTCGACTTCAAACGTGACTATGCCGGAAGTGCTGTCGAAGCTCGGAGTAATCATCCATTCCCAATAGTCGACGACATCTTCAATCGGTGCATCAACATCCAGCCGATAGAGGAAATCTACCGAATCGCTGCCGTAGGCCGACCTGAATTCGTAATCGTCAATCAAGCGCTCGACCAATTCCCGGCTCTGCAAAAACTCCAGCAGAATATAGGCATCCGTAGTGGTGCTTCCGGTGCTGGCGAGACCGGTCAAGGCGCCAAGGAAATCCCCCCCGACCGACGCCACACCATCTACACCACGAACCGCAAACCCGGCACCGGCGACATACCGGTCGGACGCGATGAACGCGAAGTACAACCCCCCGAGGAAGCCAGGCAACAGAACAGCGAGAAAGAGTGAAGCAAATAGCAGTCTCCGTCGGACCTGTTGCGGACGGAGTATTCTGACGTTCGCTGCCGGGTTCGAAAGCGTGGCGCCCTTCACCGGCAAAGGAATAACCGGGGCGACCTTACCTACTTTCTCAGCAAGCTTTTTGGCACCCTGTTTCACGATTTCCGTCTGTTTGACAGCCGGCAGCTTTTCAGTGTGTTGACCAGGCGCAACCGGCAAGTTGTCTGCTGCCGTCCTGTCGGACTGCGGGTTTTCAGCGGCCGCGTCACCAGCAATTTCAGCATTTGCCGGTTTTTTGGCACTGTTTCCGGAATTTTCCTGAACACTACCTGCCACGCAACTCGCCACCTTCAAAAACCGGCACGCTCGTGCCAGACATACACTGCGCCCGCAGACACCGGGAACCCAGTTTCAGTCGAAAAACTAAAAACGGATTTAATTCACACATCACGCCGCACTTTTGATCTTTTCAGACCGATAGCACAATCTGAAGTCGATCCAAACGCCATTTCTATACGGTTACCCCTCTCAGGTAATCACGATCAAAATGTGACAACGCTCGTGGAAGATCGTCCGACGGCAAGGACATTGATCAGGATTCGAGTGAATTTGTTTAGCTCTGCGCCGTAAGCGTTTGAAACATAGATAACATCTTTGTCACGAACGTTGAACGACTGCGCATAAAAATAGGATGGCGCTGCTCGCATGTTAATCTGATAGATAACCGGAACCGGGCCTGATGACGCGATCTTGGCATCGGGCTTCATGCTACGGACAAGACTGGGACTCTCGTATCGGAAAACATACAACCCGACGGAATTCGCCCGTCCGTCCGCAAGGCCGCCAACCCGGCCAAGCGCCTCAATCAGCGAGACTTCACCGGCTTGAAGCGGATACTCACCAACCTTTGGAACTGCACCGAACGCGGTGAATGTCTGAGGCGTGTGTGCCAGATAGACCTGATCACCAGGTTGAACGTAGATGTTCTCTCCCTGGTTCTCGAACACTGTCTTCAGCAACTGACGGCCCTGTTTAGACCCCCTGATGAAGGTCACATAGGTCTCACTGGCCTTTTTCGCGTTTCCGCCTGCCTTGGCTATCACGTCAAGAAGCCGCTCGCCGCGCAGGGCCAGGGGATATTGACCAGGACTGTTCACGGCCCCGCTTACCAACACGAGACTGCTTGCATTGTCCGCGAGCGTAACGACGACCTGAGGATCAACGGCCTTGCCTCCAAGTGCAATCTGAATGGCCTCCTGGAGACGCTCTACCGACTTGCCTGCAGCGTGAACCTTCCCGACATAAGGCACGGTAATTGTTCCGCTCTGGTTGACCACAAACGGTCCCAATTCGGCCCGGCCACCGTTTTCAGCCCTCGAAAACAATCCTTCTTCGCCCGGTTCCCAGACAACCACCGAGACAGTGTCACCAATCCCGATGATGTGGCTCGGCGCCCATCGTTTGCCCGGAAAATACTTGCTGAACCCGGTTGGGTGATACCCTCTGAGCGCAGCGATTGACGAACCGTCAAGTGTTATGAGTTCAAAGCTCAGACCGCTCGACCTGGGACCCGACTGGGCCTCTATCTCCGCAGACGTCGGCCCGGATGCAGGAATAATCGAGCAAGCCGCCAATCCCGACATCACGCAAATCGTCAGAACCAGGTAAGCGCAGGCAGCAACTACGCGCTGCATCGCATTTTTTTGCCCGTGGGGTTTCGCCATCAATGAGTACCAGAACAAGCCGCTGTAGTTGCTGTGTTTTCACATTCCGATAGCTTATCGAACATCCGTTTACAATATCCGAACCCCAACCTATCGAACAAAAAAAACTGGCCCGTGACTGACAATTTTGACGATTTTCCTAGGTGCCGCATGGTAATGGGTTTGCCGTCGTCCTGGTGCAATTTTCATTCGGTGCCGATAATAGTTCAGACATCCCCCGCGATGGTGGTAAAAAAGAAACAAATGCAAAGAAATTCCGGCTCGAACATTCTCATCACGGGAGCAAGCTCCGGCATTGGTCGCGCACTCGCCATTCGGTTCGCTGAGCCGGGTGTCAGTTTGTATTTGTGCGCACGGAATCTGTCCGCACTTCAGAACACCAGCGATGCGTGCCGGAATGAGGGCGCAAACGTGGAAATCGCGCAGGTTGACGTGAGACAGAATGAGGCAGTCAAGGCTTGGATTGACCAGATTGCAGAGAAAACCCGTATTGATCTGGTGATCGCGAATGCAGGCGTTCTGGGCTCGCATGGCGAAGAACGGTGCTTTGAAGATACGGAAACGGCACAACTGCAGATTGCCACCAACCTTGGAGGAAGCGTCAACGTCGTGACGAGCGTTGTTCCCCACATGCAGAAGCAGAAAGGCGGACAGATTGCACTCATCAGTTCGCTTTCCAGCCTGCAACCGATTGCCGACATGCCAGCATATGCCGCCTCAAAGGCCGGCCTGAACGCATACGGCGAAGCGATCAGTTTCTTCCTTCATGCAGACGGGATCGACGTGAGCGTCATTTGTCCGGGCTTCATAAAATCGCCGATGGCGGAGAAATACGCCAGTTGGCGGCCACTTGAAATGACAGCCGACAAGGCGGCAGCCAGGATCAAGCGGGCAATCGCCAGGAAACGCGCGTTCTATGCATTCCCACTTGCTCTATACGCGGTTATTCTGCTCGGGAGACTGGTCCCCTGGCGTTTACGGCGCCTCACCACAAAGGGATTCAACTACCAGCGTTAACGCGGACGCGGGCCGCTCCGGTTTACCGATGAACACGCTCTCACAACGGAATCTGATCGAGCAAGACCGGGTCGCTGTCATATTCCCTGGACACCTTCGCCAGAGCTTCTATTGCAAGATCAAATTGCTCTTCGGTGTGCTCCGAGGTGATGAAGTAGCGCAGTCGTGCCGCTTTTTCAGGTACCGCTGGAAATATGATCGGGAGGACATTGACGCCTTCCCGTTCAAGACGGGCTGCCATAACGGTCGCCTTGATCGAATCTCCGATCATCGCGGGCACGATCGCATGGCCCTGGCTCACGCCTGTGTCGATCCCGGCCCGCTTTGCTGCATCTAGAAAATACCGGCCATTTCCTTGCACGCGACGGACACGTTCGGGATCCTGTGCCATAACATCCAGCGCTGCACTCGCTGAGGCGGCCAATACCGGCGAAAGCCCCACGCTGTAGACAAAACCGGATGCCGTGAACTTGAGGTAGTCGACAAGATCGCGTTTTCCCGCGATGTACCCCCCGCAGCTTGCGAGCGTTTTGGACAATGTGCCCATCCAGATATCGACCCTTTGCGGATCAATTCCAAAATGTTCCGCAATTCCGCCGCCGGTTTCACCCAGTATTCCGATGGAATGGGCTTCGTCCACCATCAGCCACGCGCCATATTTTTCTTTCAGGGCGATGATGGCGGGCAAATTGGCCGTATCGCCGTCCATCGAGTAAACACCTTCGACAACGATCAGCGTTTTCGCATGCCGATCTGCACGCTTTTTCAAGATGGTTTCGAGTGCATCGAGATCGTTGTGCGGGAAGACCTGGCGAACGGCTCCCGACAACTTCGCACCGGTGACGACGCTGTTGTGTATGTAGGCGTCGTGAACGATCAGGTCGTCGGACTGGAGGAGATGGCCTATGGTCGAAACATTTGTTGCATGCCCGCTCACGAAGGCCACAGCGTCCTGAGCACCATGAAGCGCTGCCAGTTTTTGTTCCAGTTCGCGATGAATGACCCGCTCGCCGGACACGACCCTGCTGGCGCTGGCCGACAGGCCGTAACGATCGATGGAGTCCCGTGCGGCGTTCAAGACATTCGGATGTCCATTCAACCCCAGGTAATCGTAGGATGCGAAGTTCAGCAGCTCTCGTCCATCGATGACCGCCTTGGCACCGGCACGTTTCTCATGGGCCCGGAAGAAAGGATTTTCGATCTGTAGGAGATCCGCAGCAGCTTTCTGAACCCGCATTTGCTGAAAGCCGGGCAGCGATGTGAAGGAGGGCGCTGCAGTTTTTGGCGGGGACGGATCAGCCTGGTTCGGAAACTCATCCGTTCGCTGCTTCGAGCGGCGCGCCCACTGAAGGGCGGTCTGCCGATCATGAGCACCCAAATGCCCCTTTCCCCCGGACGATGTCATTGTAGCAGTCCGCCGATCTTTTTCTGTTCGCTGTCGATAAGTCGACTAACAACCTTTTTCTGGTCTTCCGTCAAGTCGGTTCCAAGGTGTTGCGTTGCCAGATCATCTCTCAGGAGATCCGTCCCTGAAAGCTGATCGGCGTCTTCCATCTCCGGACCGAGCCTTTTCAGAATCTGTTCCGCGAAGTCTTCTATGCAGGTGCCTCCGGACAACGATACCAGTGGAATTTCCAGGTTGAACCTCTTCTGAATTCCCATGCGCAGCTCCAGTCCCATGAGCGAATCCATGCCAAATTCCGCCAGGGGGCGCTTGAACCCGATTTCCTCGGCGGGAAGCCGCAGAATTTCACCGAGCTCCCGGGCGAGCAATCCGCAGATGACCTGTTTTGCTTCGGCCTCGCTCTTTCCGGCTATCAACGCGGCGATGTCAAGAACACCTTGAGGTGCGGCGGAACCAGAAGACGCTTTGGCGAGATGCCCAAATGTGTCCTGCTTCAGCAGCGGCAATGTCTGGCTCATCGTCATCCAGTCGATGCGCCCGATAAAAAGGACCGCGTCCTCGACATCGCCCTGATCCCTCCTCAGGGCTTCGGCAAGAATGTCGAGACCTTCCCTTCCCTCGATCATGGCACTTCCGAGAACCTTGGAAATCTTGTCGGAGACCTCCGTATTGCGCGCAAGGAACCCGACGTCTTTGATGGCGCCCCAGCCGACCGCCAGGCCCGGCAGTCCTCTTTGCCTGCGCTCGCGCGCCAGACCCTCGAGAAAACCGTTTGCTGCGACGTAGTTCGCCTGGCCCGGGTTCCCGACAAGTGTCGCTATCGACGAAAACAGGATGAAGTGGTCAAGCGCGTCATTCGCGGTCAACTCATCCAGCAGGACTGCACCGGCAATCTTGGGTTCGAGCACCTTTTTGAAGCTGCCTGCATCCTGCGAAGTGATCCGTCCATCGGCCAGAACCATCGCGGCATGGATAATCCCCTTCAGGGGCGCTTCTGCACGAAGATCCTTCAGGATTGTCTCCAGGCTGTTGCGCTCCGTCACATCACAAGCGAACGCGCGAACCTCAACACCCCGTCCGGCCAGTTCATCTATCAATTCGGCGTGCTGGTCGCTCACAAGGCCGGAACGGCTTGTCAGAGCGATCCTTTGAGCTCCGTGGTCTGCAAGCCATCGCGCGACTTCGGCGCCAAAGCCGCCGAGACCGCCGACGACCACGTGAAATCCTTCTTTGTCGAAGGCAAGCGGCTCGGGACTGACAGGCTCCAGAACCTCCTTTGGCGAAGGAGGCGCAACCAGAATTTTTCCAATGTGACCGGAACGCTGCATCAATCGAAATGCATCGCGAACGTTCTGTCCCTTGTAAAGTCTGAAGGGCAGTAGCGAAAACTCGCCGCTGCGCAGGTGCTCGAACACCTGCCTGATCAGGTCGTTCGCACCTGCAAGATCGTGGGAAAGAAGCTGATCCACGTCGATGCCGAAATAGGAGACGTTTTTTCTGAACGGCCGAAGGCCAATCTTGGTGTTCTCGTAGAAGTCGCGTTTGCCCAATTCAAGAAAACGCCCGAACGGCCGCACGACTTCTATGCTTCGCTCCATAGCCTCCCCGGCAAGCGAATTGAGCACGGCGTCGACACCCTCGCCACCTGTCAGTGACAACACCTCTACAGAGAATTCGAGAGATCTGGAATCAAGCACATGATCAGCGCCAAGCAGGCCGAGAAGATCCCGCTTTTCCTTAGACCCTGCGGTCGCAATGACGCGGGCCCCGACACTCTTGGCAATCTGAAGCGCAGCGAGGCCGACACCACCGGCGCCACCGTGGATCAAAAGCCACTGATCCTGCTTCAATTCACCCAGTTTGATGAGGGAATAGTATGCCGTGAGAAAAGCAACAGGCACACTGGCTGCTCCAACCAGATCCTGGTTTTCATCGAGCTTTGCCACCGCGTAGCCGGGAACAGTGACGTGAGACGAGAACCCGCCCCGGGAGAAAGCGACAACCGGATCACCCGCCTTCAGATGTTCGACGTTCGCTCCGGCGCGGACAACCCGTCCAGAACACTCCAAACCAAGTGAAGGCCCACCATATCCGTCTTCCAGCGCCTCTTCCGGAAGCATACCGAGAGACCACATGACATCTCGGAAATTGAGACCCGTGGCGACGACCTCAATTTCAACCTGATCCGGTTCCGGGTCTCGCCGTTGTGTGCTCCGCCAGGTGAGGGCACTCAGTGATCCGGGCTGCTCGAAACCGAGGGTTACGGCAGACGGCGTTTCGGTGGCCGTCTTGCGGAAACCACGCACGACCCGCATGTTTCTCGTCGCTTCGTTTTCCCCGACGACATCGTTTTCCCCGGGATGACCGGAAAGTGCCTCCAGAACCGCTTCCGCAAAGGCTGAGGGTCCTTCATCCAGCGAGACATCCAGCCGGCGGACATCAAGATCCGGGAATTCGTTTTGCAGCACCCGGGAAAAGGACCACAATGCGCTCTGTTCGGCATGGTCTGGTGAAAGAAGGTCCCGCGCGCCGGAGCCGGACGGTGCGACAAGTGCAAGGGCGAAATTGCCTGCGTCGGCCGCCTTGGCGATGGAAACTGCGTTCAAACACTGGAGGGAAACCGCTCCAACGCTTGTTTGTGCCTTATCCCGTTGGCGGGGCAGGGAAACAATGATGCGCTGTGCCGCTTCAGAGAACTCACTCTTTTTGCACAAGCGGGCGAACGCTTCCGAAAAGCCCGCTTCCTCAATGTTGGAACCCGCAAACAGAGTCTCCGCATAATTCCCATTTTCGGAGATCTTCGTTGCCAGCGCCTCCGCATTCTCCCTTTCCTGCTGTCCTTCGCCAAACGCGATAACCCATGCGGTCGTCTTGTCTTGTTCTTTGGACGGTGCATCGAATTGGGGTGCGCTTCCCGCAAGATAACCAAGAACGAGACTTGCAGGGTGGCCGCGAACAACGGCGCGTTCGGCATCAACCTTGTCGAAACCCGCATCAATCTTGATCGCGGATACCCATTCTGCCCCTGATCTGAGATTGGAGATCGGAAACTGTTCACCGATCGCCGCTACGAGATTTCCTTCGTGCAGGCCCAATATCGCTTCGGCCAGCATTGACCGTTCAGGTTCGATCGCGGCAAACACCATGCTGCCCTGCCGCGCTTCCGCGAGATCCCTGAGCATCCCCCCGACACCTGAAAACTCGTGCAGACGGCCGGATGACAAAACAAGGTCAAAGGGCTTCGATCGAAGTATTTCCCGGTCACTCGATGCGTCCAGGACTTCAATGTAACTCGGCGCGTCGTTTTCGGTCACAAGCCTCGAAGCACTCGAAGGGTCGGGGTCCAGAACCGTGACGAATGCGGCACCGAACGGCCGCGCGCCGACAACGTGCCTGGCTATGTCCAGTCCCGATCCGGCCAGGTCCAAAACACGCAAAGGTCTGTCGTTTGGCCAGTTTTCAACGAAAGGAGCCAGCCAGTCCTTCAAGAGTTCAAGTCGTGCGAGCGCATCGGGAGAGGCAAACCTGAACTGATCGAGCATCGCGCTTGGCGGCTCATAGACCTCTTCACCACCGGACGCGATCGACATCGCTACGCTGCGGCACCGCGCAAGAAAAGCCACCGCGGCGATCTCCACCGGGCTCTCTCTCAATACGGTATTGATCAGAATATCAAACTCCGGAAAACTCTCCAGGTCCGTGAGTTCGTATGTGCCAGGATGCGTTTCGACGACGGCTTCCACATGCACCAGCCAATTGAGCAGCGCATTGAGATAGAGCCTCAGTCTTTCCGGAAAGTCTGTTTCCCGGATCGCACCATGCCTGGTCTTCAGAACACTCAGCACATCTATTGCCAGGCGTTGAGCAGCGGCTTCGAGCAACAAGCGGCTTTCGATCTCTTCGCTCGCGACAAGATCCCTGAAGTCGCCCGCTGCGAGATCCGGAAGGTATCGATCCGGCGCCGCAAGGTCCGCCGAGGTCTCGTCACTCAAGCATGCGTGCCCATCGAGCGGCTCGCTCCTGAAATGAAACACGAGATCCGAGGACCGTTCCCGCGCACCGAAACTGACCGCTCGAAAACGTCCGCCGCTGATCGTCGCGATGACTTCGCCGGATGTGTCAAACAGCACGAAGTCCGCCAGCACGGACCACTCGGAAACCCGGCGCACAGAAATTTCCGCGAAGGCAGGCGTTTGCCCGGGCGCAATCAACTGCAGCTTGTCGAAGTGCACCGGAACGTATGCCTTGGCATGGGCGAGCAATTCGGTCTTGTCTGCGAGGACGGCGAATATCCCGTGAAAACAGGCATCCAGTTCCGCAGGGTGCAGCCTGTAGACGTGGTTTGAATTTCCAGACACGAAATGGATGCGGTAGGAATTGGTCCCGGTCTTGTCGATGTGCGTTGCGCGTCGGAACTCTGCCCCGTAATTCAGACCAAACGATCGCGCCGCCCTGTATATGTCTGATGCGACATATCCGTGGCCAACGTTTTCTTTCGCGCCATTGGCAACTGGGAGATCCCTGTAAACCGCCTTGAAAACGCGCCCCCGCGCATTCAGCGCGAAATCGTCATCACTCAATCGACGCCTGCTCGATATTTCGAATGTTCCGGTTTCGGCAAAGAAACGCGTCTGTATTTCCGTCAGATAGCTGTCGCTCAGGAATATCGCTTGAACGATATCCAGATCGCGTATTTCAACCTTGTCGGCACCCAGCACCGTCTGAGCGGCGGCAAGGGCGATCTCTATGTATGCCGACCCGGGGAAAATAATCTGACCGTCAATCTCATGATCCGCAAGAAACGGAAGAACCTGGGTATCCACATGCGCGGTCCACTGGTTCAACGTGTCCTCTGAGCGCCACCCCAGGAGTGGATGTTCGTTTCCGCGCAGCAAGCCGGAGTTGCTCTCGGAGGTATTCTGGAACCGGAAGGCCTGGTTCTGCCAGGGATAGGATGGCAACTTGAGCGCAACTGCCGGATTGAGACCGAAAACCGCGGCCTCATCCACACGAACGCCGTGCACAAGCGCATCGGCGACGATTTCGACAATCGGGTCCGCATCCATTTCCTGCTTGGTCAGCAGCGACCCCAGGATCGCGACGTCCGTATCCTGCCCAAGAGCACATTGCCGGATGTAGCTTTGCAATATGGGTTTGGGTCCGATTTCGATGAAGCTTCGCACGCCTTGTGCTATCGCGCTGCCGATGGCGGCATCAAACTGCACAGGTTCGCGCAGATTGCGCCACCAGTATCCTGTATCCAGATCGGAACCGCGCATCTCCTCGCCCGACACGGTGGAGATGAAGACCGTTTCACTGTCCCTGCCCTCAATCTCTCCGAGTGCTTCCTTAAACGGGCGTTCCACGGTTTCCACCATTGAACTGTGAAACGGGTAGTTCAGGTCGATTTTCCGAAAGGCAAGATGGGATTGGCGCGCGAATTTGCCGAATTCCGACAGGTCCTCTTTGCGTCCCGACAAGGTAACCGACTTCGGGCTGTTCACCGCAGCAAGTTCGATTTGGCCGCAATCCGCCTTCTGAATAACCTCCAGGGCTTCGTCCCGCGGAAGGACAAGTGCCGCCATGGACCCTGCACCGGCGACCGCTTCCTGCTCTCTGGACCGGTGGTAGACCAGCTTCACTCCTTCAGCCAGTGTCATTTTTCCGCTGACAACGGCGGCAGCCGCCTCGCCGATGCTGTGCCCTATGACAACGTCCGGACGCAGGCCAAGCTCCGCCAAAGCGACACACAAGGACACCTGGATCGCAAAGAGGAGCGGCTGTGCGGTGCTGGTCAGATGCAGATCGTCTGCAAGCGCATCCGAAAACAGAAGTGTCGTCAGAGAGACGCCGCTCAGCGCTGCGAATTCGCGGTCTATCTCCTCGAATTTGTCCCTGAATTGAGCGTTGTTCAGGTGCGCGGCTCGACCCATTCCCGGCCATTGCGCTCCGTTGCCGGAGAAAACGAACGCGCACCGTCCATCGACCTGGGACTGTTTGCCGGCGACAACAGCTTCGGGTTTCTCTCCTCCGGCAAATGCCTCGAGTGCCTCGGCGACTGCGACCGGATCGTGGCCTTTGACAACCAGCTTCTCGTCGAAAAGGTTCTTGCGATACCAAGCGGCAGACTGGACAACTTTGAGATCGTCGGCATCAAGGCCCTCAAGTGTCAGTGAATATGTGCGCGCCAGTTCTGCAAGCGCTTCTTTCGATTTCGCAGAGAGAACGAGAAGACCGGCGGTCTCATGTTTCGCCTGAGCATCGTCCATGCTCGCACGAGAGCCACTTGGGTCACTCAAGAGCACATGCGCATTTGTGCCGCCAAAACCAAATGAATTGACGCCCGCATATCTTGGCGCACCGGTTCTTTCCAGTGGCACGGCATCATTCGCGAGTTTCAGATTGAGGCCGTCGAAATCTATGTCCGGATTTGGTTCTTCGCAGTGCAGGCTTGCAGGCAAGAGGTCGTGCTTCAACGCAAGGCATGCCTTCGCAATGCCGGCGAGGCCGGACGCCGGTTCGAGATGGCCGATGTTGGTCTTGACGGATCCGATCGGCAACGCGCTGTTGCGTGACTTCGCAAGCGTCAGTCCCACCGATCGCGCTTCCGCAGGATCACCGACGCGGGTGCCGGTCCCATGTGCTTCAATGAAGGCGAGATCATCCAGATCGATGCCGGCGCGCTCGTAAATCTCACCCAGCAGGCGGGCCTGATGCGTTTGCGATGGGAGCGACATGCCAACCGTTTTTCCATCGGCGTTGATGCCGATGTCGACAATGTCGGCAATCGCCTCCTGCCCGGGCCATGCGGCGGCTTCCTTTCGGCGCAACACAAATGCAAGGCAGCCTTCCGAGCGGACATAGCCAAGTCCGCGGGCATCGAACGCCCGGCACAGGCCCTCCGGCGAGAGCATCGTCGCTTGGGCAAATCCTATGAAGGGAAAAGGGCTTATGAGCGCATTCACGCCAGCGACGATTGCGGTATCGATCTCGCCGGACCTTAGTGCCCTTACGGCTTCATTCATGGCAACGAGCGATGAAGAGCAGGCGGTGTCGACCGTGAAACTCGGACCGTTCAGATCAAAAATGTAGGAAAGCCGATTTGAGATCACCGAAAGCGTGTTGCCGGTCATGAAGTGGCCGGTGACAATGCCTGGGTCAAAGAAACTTTCTATCGAATAGTCGAGGGTCGAGGCTCCCACATAGACGCCGACTGCTTGCCCGGCAAGCGACGAAGGAGCAATACCTGCGTCCTCGATCGCTTCCCATGTGACCTGCAGAAGCAAGCGTTGCTGTGGATCGAGCTGCTCCGCTTCGCGCGGGGAAATCCCGAATGCAGCCGGGTCAAACCCCCAAAGATCGTCCAGAACACCAGCCGCAAACGTATAACTTTTCCCGGGCTCCGTAACGCGCGGATGCCAGAACCGCGAACGAGACCAACGTTCCTCGGGAATTTGGGATACAGTGCACCTCTTCTGACGAAGAACCGACCAAAACTCTTCCTGAGTTGATGCCCCGGGGACGCGTATTCCCAATCCAACCAATTCAATCAATGATTTGTTCCGTAATTCTCCGGACAAGATCCCCCACGCCTCACTAGAGTTTATATGCATGGAGTACAACCCCTCACAAGCAATTCATTTCCGGCAGATGCCAGCTTTCAACAAGTCGAACAACAAGAATGTACCGGCATCAATCAGCTCCAGGGCCCCAATCAGCATAGAGAAAACGTTTTTTCGATAAGTAGATCATCCCAAAAACTTACAATCGTTGTTCACGCCCGCAGAAAATCCAAACAATTCAGTTCGCCGTGCCGAAAATGTACCACATTGAAAAAACTCATTGTTTTTTGTTAGTGTTAACATCCGGCCAGCTTTACAGTTTACACCATCTTCACGGGCTTCCTTGTGAAAAATCCAAACCTTCGACGCGACAAATGAAGACAGTCTACCTCCACATCGGATACGGGAAGACCGGCACGACAGCTCAACAGCATGCTTTGAATCTGGGCCGGCAGATCCTGGACAAAAACGGAGTGCATTATCTTCACGCCGACGACGAAGGCCGGGGGATTGGACACCAGGATCTGGCCAAGAGCTTCATTGTCGACCGGCCTGTCTATATGCGGCCGCAAAGCGCAAGCGACGTAAGACACTCTCGCTTCGGTCGATTGACATAAAGAACCTCAGTGATGAGCGGGCAATCGCGGCAGGAGGCGAGATCCCGTATCGCGGCTAGAGTATCCGTTTTGGTCAAGCAGGAATTTGTCTCCATTTTCTATCCTGCTTGACCAAAACGGATACTCTAGGTGTCTGGCTTCAACGTTCATGAAGACCAGATGATCGCTCTAACTCGAGTTTCTACATGCAGTGCCCGACTTTGCCGGAGTATATCCAGCATTTGTCAAAACCGGAAAATGTGCAAAAGAAGTGGTCTTGGAACACTGCTTCGCTAATCGTAGCACGCCGACTGCGCCGTGCTTACATCCGCTTGACTTGCATAGTTGCGGTAATTCTGAAATCAAGATTTCCAAATGGCACATCACGTCATTGGATTAGTCACCTTCAGGTCCTGCGCTGCCAACAAAATGATGCGGTTGAGAGAGTTTTCCATTCACGACTGGTTGGGACCGGCTTCGCGAACGCTTCCGACAACCGACCTCTATTTCCTGAATGCATGCCATCACTGGCTCGACAACTCCCCCTTCAAATCCGGGCCGATAAGAAGGATTGGAGCGAATTCGTTCGTCAGCGGTGACGTGACCATTGTCAGCCGCAAAGAAAGGAAAGCCATTGTTGATAAATTGCTGCGGAGAAAGGACAGGCGCCTCTTTTACATTATTGACGACAATCTTTGGGCAGCGGAAGAAGACGCGACACTTCCCGAAGACTATCGACGCCGTTTGATCGAGTTGCGCGACGGTCAACACCGGGCGCTTTGCAAACGAGCCGATACAATTATTGTCTCGACCAAACCGTTGGCTGATATCTACACCGCTCAGGGTCACAAGGTCGTGCAGCTAAGCCCCTACTGGTCAGACCCAATCGCTGACCACAGCCATTTCGAAGACTTGAACACAGGCGCACGCCTTGAAATCGGCTACCTTGGCAGCGGCACCCATGCAGCAGATCGAGCCTTCGTTGTCAGTGTATTTGAGAAGCTTTCGGCCCAAGGGTTAGACGCCCGGCTGACCATGATTGGAACAAGGGGTGTTCCGGACCGGATCGTGAACGACGCGCGTTTTAGATCGCTCAAAAACCTGCGTTGGCCCCTTTACCGCAAGCGTCTAGCAAAACTTCGCTTCCACTTCTTGCTCTATCCGATACTTCCCTCGATGTTCAACCAGTCACGTTCGATCAACAAGGTCATCGAGCACGCAATTGTCGGAGGCGTCGGTATCTACAGCGATTCCTGGTTCTGCGCGGAGGAAATCAGGGATAATGCGGCAGGAGTTGTACGAACGAATGATGCCGATTTGTGGACAGATACGATCATGGAACACAAAAACCTGATTGAAACCGGATTTCTAAGATCGGTTTCGGACTTTGCAAAATCGCAAAATCAACAAAACATGGAGAAGCAACTGCGGTTTTGGCAATCCGTGCTGAAGCTCTGATTGGTCCGGAGTCAGCCGGATTTTTCCCAAAGGACCTGACCTGTCTTCGCAACAACGCATTCCAGCAAATCACCGGACACCAGATGGGGCGTCCTGAACTGAAAACCAACAAAGCCGGCCCGAGGCGAATTGAAAGCAGCCAAGATAGGCCTGAAATCCTGCGCCTCCTTCGCATCGGTTATGACTGTTCCATTGACCCGAAGGATTACGGAAACCGGAGCTTCCGAGCCCTCGTAGAAGGCAAATCCACTCAACAGATTCTCGTCATTGTTCAAAATTGTGCCGTGAACAAATGGAAGCGATTTGTTGCGAATCGCAATTCTCGAATTGAGCAACTGCAGGGCTCGATCGTAGACAATCTGGTCTTCCACAGTACATTTTTTTGCAAGCTCAGTCATTTCAGTCGTTACGATGGTGTCTTCATTTTCCTGCTGCTCTGCCACGTTCATTCTGGTTGAATTTACCGATGTACTGTAAGTCGAGTTGAACAACTCAATACTTGCGTCATATCTCTCAGTAATTCCAACAAGCCCATAAGCCTCAAGTGGCACACAGCGCAACATGCGAGACTGCATCGAGTTGAAGACACTATTTGTTGCGAAGGATTCGAACGTTCCCGTAAAACCATACTCACGCTTGAAGTGACGAAAGTGCGAAATCAGCTGCTCAGACGGGTCACGCACAAAGGTTACAGTATGGCGGAGTCCAAACACAGGCAGGAACTTTGAGGAATTGACGTGACCGCCAAAGAACCTGACATCTGTATTCGAAATATGTTTCTTAAAATCGAAAATGCTATTTTTTTGATAGATTAGTTTTTTTACAATTTTCGAGGTCTCAACAGAGTTAGCTTCGTAATCATAAATAGTCTTTTTACTTGAGTAATATTTCTCTGCAGCTTTTCGAAAACTCGTCCCGCCAGTTTTGGGGATATGAACAAAAAATATTGGAGGCTTTTTTTTCATTGAACGTGCGATGCTACAGACAACTGCGAAAACATAGACTTCTGAGCTGTCTTTTGAAGAATTGACCTTGCTCTCGGAGACACCGCATACACATTTCAACACAGCCTGACAAGATACTGGCTTCTGCGCGCTCGGTCGGTCAACCCGCATACAATCATTGGGGCTCAAAAGGAAAACAGCGCGCGAGTTCGTGCTCACCTCACCGACTGTCCAAGACTGGAAGCGTTCGGACCCAAAAATCCCTGCCAGCGTTTAGAGGCCCTATCGCGTGGTCCGGGGCATCTGGCCCGGACTACGGGTTTGTTTCTTGTCTGCGTTCTGCGCGGTAGTCCGAGAACAACGCGCAACGGTGTCCGGAGCACCCGAAAACCGGGTATTTGGTCGACCAATTCAGCCCGACCAGGGCCTTGCGAATCCTAACCGATACATACCATCGCTCCATGCTTTGGATATGAGCTGGATTGGTTCCAGCAAATGCCTCCGTATCATTCAAACCGGCGCCGGCATTTGTCAAACCGCACATTTCTTTCCACCAACAACTGAATTGGTGCGTTTCAATAGTAAGTCACATGAGTCGATCAATTGGCTTGAACCATCACGCCAAAAAACGGCCGAAAGGCATCGACTGTTTGCATTTCAAAACCCATCGCATAGAACTTGCAAAACTTCCGGGAAACGATCGACTAACCAAAATCTGGAGAATGCAATGGAGCAACTTTCTGTATTGGGCAATGCTGATTGCATTCCCGTCGGATTAGGCCCCACAACACACGATGGTTTCTCTAGGCTTCAAACGTGGGAAATGAAGGGCGAAGACCCTCAAATTATCATTCGGTTTCCATTTGTCCGGCCTCGGTTCGTGTCGGTGGAGATAAAGTCCTTGGGAGCCCCCCTGGATCCAACGATCTACTTCCCTGTTCTTGGTAAGTTTCACGAAGATCACACATTGCAACTCGAAACGGCAAAAGCGCATTTTATTGCTCTCGACCTGCGGAACATTCGATTTGAACGCAAAATCCGGATTGATCCCGCGGAGCAACAAGGCGCGCTGACAACGCGGTTCAGCTTCTTCGACAGCATCGAAGACGTCGAAGCTCATCTCAAGAAATTCAGCCAGGAAAACGATTCCGGGTTGCCAAACGTCGTGAAAGTACCGCGAACAAATCTGTTTTCACTGGGTTTTTTGCTGGAAAAATTCAATCCCAGCTTAAAACTGTCTCGTCGCCTAGAGCGTGTTTACAGCTTGGCTTCAAATGCAGAACCAGTCCGCTCGCGAAATTCTCAGGATGAGGTCTGGTTGAGTCTCGTAACACCGGTCTACAATACTTTGCCTCGCTACCTGGACGACCTTTTGACCTCGTTTCGCGAACAAAACACCGCTGGCGTAGAGTTGATTTTCAGCGATGATGCTTCCGATTCAAAACAGACCGTTGATTGGTTACGAAACCATGTCGACGTACCAAATGTGAAAGTGGTTTGGAATGAGAACAATCGCGGAATATCAGCGGCCACAAACTCCGCGATCAGGGCAGCCGTGGGAACATGGATTGCACCCTTAGACCACGATGATGTCATTGCACCTCACACGCTGAAGATAATTCACAACACGCTGCTGCAAAATCCGCAAACACAATTCCTGTATACCGACGAAGTTGTTGTCTCAGAGAGCTTGAAGCCTCTTTGGCACATGGCTAAGCCTGCCTACGATCCGATCCTCCTGTCCGGCGTAAACTACATTAATCATTTTTCAGTTTACCGGCGTGCCCGACTTGATGAATTTGGCTTGTTCAATAGCAACTACGACGGCTCGCAAGATTACGAGCTTCTTCTGAGATATCTGAACGGATTGTCCGATGCCGAAGTGCTGCACCTTCCATATCCCGGCTATTGGTGGCGCAATACAAAAGGCAGCTATTCGAAATCGCAACTCGAAAGGGCTACCACAAGCGCCCGAAAAGCTCTCGGTATTCGATATGGTACGGATGTTGTTGAGGGACTGCACAAAGACCTGCATCGCGTGGACTTCAAACCGGGGGATGAAAATCTCCCGTTCATTTCGATGATAATCCCAAGTCGGGACTCCTATCAGTTGATCAGCAGGATCCTGAGTGACATTTACACAAAGACAGACTACCCAAACTTTGAAGTGATTGTGGTTGACAACGGAACAACGGATCCGAAGGTACTGTCTCTCTACGAAGCATATGGAGCTCGGTACCCGAATTTCGTCGCCAATATCGAAAATGAACCCTTCAACTTTTCCCGCGCCGTCAATCGCGGTTTCAAGCTCGCGAAAGGAGCGCACTACTTGCTTTTGAACAACGACATCGAAGTGATCGCCGAGGATTGGCTCAAAGAGATGGTGTCGTGCCTCAACTACCAGAACGCGGGGATCGTTGGAGCAAAACTCTTATACCCCGATGATACCATCCAGCACGCAGGCGTAATCGTCGGAGCGTCCGGTCTTGCAGGCCATTGGTACTACAAGAAACCGTCTATGTTCAAAGGCCCTTTGAAACGCCTTCTTGTGCGCAACGGTATGGTTTGTGTTACTGGCGCAGTTATGCTGATTAGCAAGGAATGCAAAGAAAAAGTAGGAGACTTCGACGAAGCAAATTTCGCGATTGCCTATAACGACGTCGACTTTTGCATTCGAGCCCACGCGGCCAATTTTCGAATCGTCTGGACCCCATTCGCGTGCCTCTATCATCACGAATCCGTCTCGCGGGGATCTGACAAACTCGCAAAAAACCAGGTACGTTTTCAAAGAGAGAAGCAGAACCTTAGACAGCTGCACTCGACACAGAACTTTGTCGACCCTGCCACTAATCCGTTTGAACGGCTCTACGGGAATGAGGCAAACGTATTTGGTGGCAAGAATCTGGCCTCCGGCAGAAGGTGGTTCGCGAGCAAAACCTAAGCTGGCTTGCAGCAATTTAGCCGGCCAGGGTGCGGACTAACCTCAAAACGAGGAACTTTCAGGGGAGCAGGTCACTATCCTGGAAGACCTGCCTGCAACCCTTTGGTGAAGATCTCATCCAACGAATCATCCGACGCTTGAGGGGAAAGAGTGACACTCGCGTCGCTCTCCTGCCCTATTGCGGCAAGACCGGTGTTGCTTCCACTTCCCAATTCGCCAAAGAGCCTTTCGACCAGATGCGCAACCTCACCGTGGCTCGCCCCGGTTTCAGGAGGGAACGCTTCCAACGAAGAAATTCTCCCCTGGACAAGAGGGGCCAAACAACTTGGGTTTGCCCAAAACATTGAGCCGGCGAAAAAGACCTTCTCGGTCACGTCCCTTTGGTCGCCAATCACAAATTCAGCCAACTGTCCGTGATCATGGTACGGATAACGATCTTGAGACGCCAACAGGGGTGTAGGCCCGATCATCAGCGGCCCGTCGGCACAATCCAGCGCCTTAATGATTTTTTCGATCTTGTCTCCATTTCCCAGAAGGCAATCGAACGCGATCTTTCGCCACAGATCTCCGTATTCAGGGAGGAACCGGCCAGACCTGAAGTAGCCCTTCTTTGACTGGATTTTCAGAAGGGATTTGTAGCCCTTTTGCATAACGATAGGTAAGAGGCCGACGAACGGGCCGATGTCCCTCCCTCTGTTTGGCGCACGGTAGAACTGAGCACTCGGGAACCTGGCAATCACCAGCTTCTCAATTGGACCGGCACCCCAAGTCGGCAAGGTGACCAACAAATCGAAATCTCTTGGTATCTCTTCCAACCTCTCAAGCATTTCTGGGACGAGATCTACATAAAACATATGCGCGACTACCGCGATCTCAGCTTTGCTATCCGCAAGCGATCTTCGAATATTTTCGAGCTGTTCTTCGCGTTGTTGTCGTTCAGCTTCGTCCAGGGGATAACGTCCCTCCAGGTCGAGCGGCGACATCTGCTCGGCTTCTGTAAGCAAGCTGTTTTGCAATTCTCCAGCGCTCATTCCGGGTATCCGGGCCGACGGTTGCCGCCCTTCGTGAAGGCCATGAAACGCAAAATGCCGATTAAAGTCCGTCCCTGAAGCCACGACGTCAGGGTTATTGCGAGCATAGAATGTCCGATCCACGACACGGCCTGCGACGACAAAACTCAGTAAGTTTTCCTTGTTCGACCAGTCTTTTCTCAGGAACTCGAGCAACTTCAGCTTCTCGTTCGTATTCAGATGTTTCATTATGTTCCGAAAAACGAACTTGAAGTCCTCAGATATGGGGGCCTCACAGACCGGATTCTCAATTCTCGGTTTTTCCTGCTTGGGTTCTTCGGGTTGTGGCACGCCTCGAATGCCTTGTGGCGTTCGTAGGGAACTAAACACGCCCGGAATAAACAGTTTCTTGCCTGGATGCTCCTCCCAACACCAGTTGACAGCAGAGATCCTCAGTTCGTCTACCTGCTCTTTGATTCTTGACCGGAGTTCTGTAGTTTCTGCAGTCGACTTGGCGAGAGAGCCCTTTTCAACAAACGCGAGAAACTCTTTGTCTTCTAAGCAGACCAAGAGTTTTCTGAAAAACTCGTGTGCAGAAAAAGAGCCAAAATCTCTTGATGGCTTGCGGTTTTCATTCAAGCCAAAATAGGTGAAATGACGAATTGGGTTAAAGTTTACCGCAGCAACATCGGGATACTCTTTGAGATAGAATTCGCTGTCCACGACATTTCCGGCGATCATTATTTCAAGTGCACCCTTTTGTGTGGGCCACAGGTTTTTCAACCAGCCGCGGAAAGCACTTACATCAGCGCAACCCGAATACAAATAAAGCTCTTTCGCCACGTCAATTGGGAACGCTTCAGTCGGCGGTTGCATCTTAAGGTTTTCGAGAGATCGGGACGCCTTTGTTGGCCGCTCAAAAACCGCCACCTCTTGTAGCTTGCCATCGCTAAAGCCTCGCATCGCCCGATACTGCGAGTTTTCACTATTGCGCTTGAAATATTCCTTCCAGAATGAGCAAGCATCTTCTGGATAGTTCTTCCACAAAACTTCAAAAGTATCACAGATCCTGGTGAATCTTGAAAAACTGCTTAGTGTATCGCGTGGAAATAGCAAAGATGAAAAGAAAAATCTCCTTAAGTACGAAATGTTCTCAAGGTATTCTTCTCTGTCAAACTGATCTGATGTTATTTCATCGAGCGTTGGGAACAAGTTCTTGGGTTTGTATATGGCGTCGCCCAACACACATACAACCTTGTCCTGGTACAGCGCTTCAAAACCAACCGAACTGTTCACGGTTACAACGAATTCAGATAGCGATATGAGTTGGCTGTTACCAACGTTGTTTGCTTCGTCTTCAAGCCAAACGACATCCTCGGACCACTGCCGAATTGCGTGCCGTGCCTTCGCGTTTTCCGAGATGCCGTTCTGTCTGTACTTGGCCGCCGGATGCGGCTTTATTATCGGACAAAACCCGTGTTCCACCAGTCTCGGCACAACTTCCAGCAAGAGTTCGCTGATGGAATCGTAGCTCGAGAATCTGATCAGATTTGCATCATCATACAACTGCAACGGAAAGAACACATATTTTCGATCCGAGCGCAGTTTGAGCAAATTGTCGGCGGAAATATTCTCGAAATAAAATTCAGCCGCTTCTGAATCAAAGTCTTTGGCAAACAGCAACGATGCAACGCTTGCCGGCATACCGTTGCCATCAACGATTTCCCTAATGTCTTCAACCGACATTCTCGGAACCGACGCTGCGCCGTTTGTGCCAAATGGATCCAAAACCAGGCTGCTCAGGAACGGAGGTCTTGTAGGGCCAAGCTCCATTGAAATCTTCGTCAAGTTACGATCTCTGGCAAACCTCGTGACCGCCCCGTTTTCACCCCAATGGACAATTAAATCAAACGGGTATTCGGCATAGATTCTAGCAAGAATTCGCTCGTAGCCCGCAGCTATCGGGCCACCTTCCATGAGCTCTTTCCATTTCGACAAGCTGTCGGCATCCCAATCGACAAAATGGCTCCTTATGAAAAGCGCTTCGTTGTCGGTCGGCAGGATTATCCTCCTGCGGATCCGAGGCTCCTGGATCTGCGCAGCCTGGGCAGCTTCCTGGGTAAGGAACATTCTGACATCGTATTCGTCATTTCCAGCCAATAACGGAAAATACTCCTTCGCCACGTCCACGAAGTGGGTCATCGTCCTCCGTATGGGATGGGGCTCGACGTAAATGAGAATTCTCATGCTAGATTTCCCAAAATCTCAAATCCCGAAACATCCTGACCCATCGCAATTCTATCAAAGTTCGTTTTCGCTTGAGGCCGAAAAGCTGCAAAAACCGGAGGCTCGGAAAGCGCCGAATACCAGTCATCGTGCGTGTCCGCTAAAATCAGGTGCGGTTCGCCAATCGCTTGCATATCCGGAATGGGACTGGAGACCAGTCGAACGCCCGTGAGTGCCGCCTCCAAAAACTTGACCCTCGACTTGCATCTGTTGAATGTCGAATTCTCAAGGGGCGCGATTGCTGTCGAGCACGCAGCCATCAAGCCCGGCAATTGCTGAAACGGCCTGACGCCGGTCACCGTCACGTTGGGTAGCGCGGACAGCGAGCGCGGCAACTTTACGGGTCCAACGACAATCAGATTCAATTCGGGATTTTCCATCAAAATTCGATGCAGAACAGGTTCCACAATCGGGAAATCGCGGTTGTGGCTGAGGGTTCCAGCAAAATACCCAATCGTATTGTTGTACCGAAACCTCTCGTGAAAGGAGAGTTCCTTGTGCAATGCAATCATCGAATTCGGCAAGAAATTCGGTGACACCTGCACGTCGGCATCCGGATTAAACAGACGCACCATGGATGCCAAAGGCTCTGTGGAAACCACAACCCGATCGAAAAGTTGCAACGCTTCCAGATTCGACTGGAACGCCTTAATTGCTTCATCAACCATCATCGTTTTGTTTTTGACGGCGGAAGACTCCATCGCGATTTCGGTGTTTCCGAAGATTAGGTCGTCATAATTTGCTATAATTATTTTGCGGTGTTGCTTTAAGAAGTCCAAATGATCCTTGAACATGGAACGCATTGTGTTGGGTCTGTGAAACACATACAAATCAAATTCGAAATTTGGATTTTCGTGAAATTCAGCGGCCGAAGTGACTGAACAAAAATGTCCCTTTGCAGACAGCTGTTCGGCTGGGTGAAAGCACCTGTATCGCACCGACGGGTCAAGGATAGGCCTCTCGACTCGTCGTGTTTCAGAAATAAAACAAATCCTCTTTCGATGAGTCGCCATTTTGTTTATCCAGAGTGAGGTGAATTCAGCAGAGCTACTGATTTCAGGTATTCACGTGATTTTTTTTCTTGATTCTCTTGATGCATTTTGGCCTTCATGCGCATAATTGAAAGTGTTTTAATTTGAAGGAAAATATAACTGCCATAATTTTATTTTGAATATGCCTCTTATTCTTATAGTCCATCAGAAGCTCAACTTTCAAATATCTTGGTAGCGTGACTTAGTTGCATATGCCGTCACCAAAAGGCAGCAATACAAGCAAGCCGGTGTCTTCCCACAACAGGATTTGGCACACAGTTTGTCTGCGCTCCGCACTTTGACCCTGGCTAAGTGTTGGGAAGCGTTGTCGCGCGCCGCACATAGCCATCTCCACAATTCCGCGAAAAAAGATCTGGTTCTAGCGCCTCTTCCAGACCAGGTTCGCATGCGAAGACGGCAGCGTTTCTATTGCCTCAAATGTTTTGTTCTTGGCATCGACTCTGTGCGGCTTAAGTCCAAGATGATCCATCATCTGCAAGAACTTCTCCAAGCCGTATAGTCTTTCGATGTCATGACCAACAAACTCGGCAATTATCGCGCAATTAGACTTGGTGATCGTCTCCTTGAGCCCCTCTATCACATACGGCTCTCGTCCTTCTACATCAATTTTTATAAGGCATACCCGTTCTTTGTCCTTGATTACATCGTCAATCCTTCTTCCCTTTACGGGGAACGACGTCGTTCCAGAAGAATTTCCGGCTGGGCTTTGTGAGCCTTGGAGTTTTATTGCGCCAACTCTATGAGCGTCGCTTGGGAAAGACAGCTCCAACTCGACATCCTGGTTCCAGGCCGCGATATTGTGGGTTGAGATGCGCTGCTGATAACCGTTGATGATAATCGATTTGGTCATCAAGCCGAAAAGTTCGGGGTTCGGCTCCACGGCTATCACGCATTCGGGCTTAGCAAGTTTCATAGCGGCCGAAAGCGAATGGATGCCCAGGTTTGCGCCCACATCAACGAAGACACCATCCTTTTCAAGGAGCGCCTCGATTGCGAACGACACGTCGGGTTCATAAACATCGGTTGAGACGAAATTTATGATCCCTATGTCTTCAACATCGAGCAGGATCCTTAATCCAGAACTCCGAACATGAAGCGCCTTCTTGTCGCCTAAGTAAAAGTATGCCAAGAAATCACCTCTTTCTTCTGTTTCCGGTCTCTTGTCTATCAGCTGATTGGTAATTTTCAACAAAAATCATCAGTAACGGCACTCAGAAAACCGAACCTGATGACCGATCGTTTATTTCACGGTCCAGTAACACGCCAATCAGTTCACGACATCCACAGTATTGAGCAAATCCGCCCTTGATACCTACAACTAAGGCAAGAAGTATGCGCATATGCAATTTCAAAAAGAGAGATCGTTTGCTTTCCTGCGTTGGTTCTCGCGAGGTCTATCCAGACTTTTGGCGGTGAAGGTCGGGTATCGATAAGGTGCAAGGGAACGGAGTGTTGTCGTTTTCGCTCTCAGGTGCGGGTAAATTCAGACGAGTTCGTGCCGTGCCCAACCGAATAGACTTCTTCTAACCAGCCCCGGTTCCGACGGTTCTGATCTGCGATGTATACCCCCGGTATCGGCAATAACGAGTGTCAGTTCGGGAACGTCAAATGCCCTGGGTGCTCCGGCTTCAAGGAAATCAAGGTCCGTATCCTCAATCCGCGGTGAGAGCGCAACATCTCCCATTTTCACGTTCATGGACTTGTGAAAAGCGTAGAGACTCAGCCAAAGCAATTTCTTCGCGGTCAAGACGTTGCTTCCCGGGTAATACATAAAGGGACCAAGCTCTTTTTTCACGCCCTTGAAAAAACTCCACCACTTGAACGTTGGATGAAACGTATCCATGTGCCAGAGCTTGTTTGAGTCCGTCGCGTTCGGATCGCCCCCGCCTTGGTGAACAAACTCAGCATAGGCTGGAATTGGTTTTATGGGATGACCACAAATGAGGGAAAACAGCGGCAGGAACTTTCGGCTGTTCAATATCGAGATTGCCTCTGGCGTTTCCTTGCTGTTCAGACCCTTTCGATACAGAAGCGTATCTCCATCCACTTTTGCCAGGTGTTCCTTTGTCATAAGCATGGAGTCAGACAATTCGTGAAAAAGGGCGTCTTTCGACGTTTTGGGTTCAACCGAAAGAGCAACAAACCCGTTTTGTTCAAAACTTTCGAGGTTGTCGAAGAATCGTTTCGTATCTGCCGAGGTTTGAGGACCCAAGCCGGTGTTCAAAATCTGCGAAACGGACTTGCGGCGATTTTCCCTAATTTGCCCATCAATGTAGTCCGCCCGAAAAGCAGACAACCCGATCGCGTTCAGAAGCTGGTCGTTCAGCACACTCATAACATTGTAGGACTGGCACGTTGAAAACACTTCGCGTTGTGCTTTTTCGTCCAGAGACCTGATCATTGAGCCGAAATCGGCAAAATAAAACTGCCGCAGGCTTGGCGTACTAAGTATTTCGGCAAGCTTTATTCTGGACGGAACGCCGCCTTCATACCAGCGCGTTAAGAATTGCCGGATATGTGGGTTAGGAATCTCCAAGCCACCAAAGTAGTTCTGAAGTGCAATGTCGAACGCTGAAGCGTCAGTTAGCAAATAGTCGGCCCAGTTCATATTTTCCAAAGGAAGCGGCGCGCGTGTTGCATGCACGGTCGACGGTCGGTGTGACGTGTCGGCGTCGTCTCCTCCGATCGCAACTTGAACATCCTTCGAACTAAACAGAACACCCTCGGTCCCATTCTCGGCAAAGTAGTCTCCACCCGCGTTGGGTTCGGACTTGGGACCGATCTGAATGCCAATTCGTTGAAGAGGATCAACCTGACCGAATTCATCATGAATCGCGCGGTCAACTGCGATGTTGCTTCTCTCCGGAGCTGTACCGCGCAGACTATAGTCATGAAATGCCCAGTAGCGCGTTTCGGGATTGCAGAGTTTCGCAGCCTGGATATCTTCGCGAACCGCACGGTAGGAGTGATCTGCGTCTATGAAGATGAGCAACGGCGGTTCGGCAAGATCATTCCCCGAGAAAAAATCCCGGGCTGTTCCCCGGAAGTAGGTCGTCGGGTCGACACGACAAACGCGACCAATGTTTCGCTTCGTGATTTGCAAAAACTCTTCTGAAATATCTACAACGAATAGTTTTCTGCCACTCAGCTCACATGCTTTTGCCAAGAATATCGAACTGCCGCCGGTGTAGCAGCCCACTTCGACAACGGGCCCGTTCTCGGGCGAAGTTGCGACCAGTTCGAAAAGGCTTCGCCTAAACCCCGAACTTGTCGCGAACGTCACAGTTTCGCTGGATTTTGCCGCAGTTTCGATTTCATCGAATTTTCTGTTGAGATCAAGTTCGATCGCCGTCATTGTGTCGTCCCTAGTGACTGCTGCCTCGTGTTAGCGATTAAGCCACTGTTGCTTGCTGTGCAAGCGGAGAATGTGCAGTTGTAAGCACCCTATCAACGCGTTACTTGTACGATGAGAATCAAGGGTTTATCCTTGACCACCACATGTTACTCTAATACCTGCCTTTTCGCTCATCCCGGGATAATAAAGTCGTTGGAAACCCGAAACACAGAAACTGCTCCAGAACATGACTTTTCATTCCGATCTGGTGAACGTCAAACGTCCGGCACTCTTTGTGGTATCAGGGCAGATCATCGCAACCGCTATGAATTTGGCATTAACGCACTGGCCCAAACCGGCTTTGGGCTGGACGTTTTTTGCGGCAATGGTTATGGCACATACATGATTGCCGAACAAGGTAACCAGGTCCTTGGAATCGACGGCTCCGCTGAAGCGATCACGTTTGCGAATCAGACCTATGCGACGGATGCGACTTTCTTTTCGCACAAGGTTTGGCCCTTCGCCTTTCCAGAGAATGCATTCGATTTTGTGTTCTGCCTGGAGAGCATTGAGCACATCGCCAATTATACTGATTTTTTGGAGTGCATCCGCAAGGCCTTGAAGAAGGGTGGGACGTTAGTTCTCTCAACGCCAAATGAAGAACTATTCCCTTTCCAACCGGATTTGCACCGGCACCACGTTAAGCACTTCACGCATTCAGAAGTACGGTCTCTCGTCGCCGAATTTCGCCTGGACCTTCTGGATTGGGGCGGACAAGACGTTTATGATTTTGTGGATGGTGCACAGAAGCAGCGAGCGGACGCAGACCAGTGCGTTCAGAGACGAAAAAATGGTCAATTTAATACGTTCATTTGCGAAGCAAAGTAATATACCAATGTCGCTCTAACGATCAGGTATGAAGGAACGTAGATTGCGCCTTACGATGTGTAGTCAACAACTTCTGCTTCGTGAAACTCGACAAAGTGTGCTTTGCATAAGCAATGCAAATGTTAGGAAAATTTGACCGTGACCACAAGGAATCAAGAGTTGCGCCGATTTGCGCACGACGCAAATCGTGCTTTGGAGATAGGCGCGCTTGCGTCTCCCGTGCTGCGCGATCTCGGGGCCCGCGTCAGATACATTGACCATTGTACAACTGAAGAACTAAGAAAAAAGTACGCTGGAGTTAGTAAAAATATTTGCGAAAACTTGGTAGATGTTGACTACGTTTGGGTGAGTGGCCCGATCGACCAAGTACTGACCGACTGGTCAGACGTCGACCTAATTGCAGCTTCACATGTGATCGAACACGTGCCAGACATCGTCGGGTGGTTGCGAGAACTCGGAAAAATCATGTCGGAAACGGGTCGTATTTCACTCGCAATTCCGGAAAAAACAAGAATATTCGATCTTGCCCGTGCGCCGTCGACCCTTGGAGACGTACTGGAGGCCTTTTACGCAAAGCGAAAAGAACCGTCGCTCAGACAGGTCATCGATCATCGTCGGTACGGCGGAAGGATAAACGGTCTGAATTTCTGGCAGCACGAAGCAAAACCGGAAGAGCTTGAACCGTTGATTTCGGATGTCAATCAGCTCTCAACCTTCATTGAACGTTACCATACCGGCGAATACATCGATACGCATTGCTGGGTTTTCACCATTGAGTCATTCAGATCAATCATCGAAGATTTAAACCGGCTCAAATATCTCGATTACAAAATCGAGGGAGTGCCACAAGTGTTTGGGCATGAGTTTATCGTTCACCTCAAAAGGCATTGAACTGCAATCACTCAAAGTGTGCGCTCAATCTACATTCAGTCTTCTTGCGTTTAACCAAACAAGTCTACTATCGAAATTCCGCTAAGGTCCGAAAGAACGATTGTATCACCGCTGTTCAAAGTCAGGATCGTATCGAGCTCAGAGCCGCCAAATACATTCGCTTCGTGAGAGCTCACCACGGAAAGGCCGGACGCGAAATACAGTTCGTCCTCTCCAACGCTGAAGTCACTTATCACGTCGTCGCCGTCGCCGAACCGAAACTCGAATGTGTCGGCGCCTGCACCGCCTGACAACAGATCGTTTCCTTCGCCGCCAACAATGTGATCGTCGCCGGCAGCTCCCCAGAGCCAGTTCCGACCGGAATCTCCCCTCAGGCTGTCGGAGTAGTTGCTGCCGTACAGATGTTCGATGCTGTCGTATGTGTCACCGGCTGCTTCACCCGTGTTGTTTGCCGAGTGGGCCAGATCCGCAGTCACCCCGGACGTTGCATCCGAATACTGGGCGCGGTCGTCTCCCGCGCCGCCGATCAGCGTGTCCGCGCCTTCCCCGCCAATCAGGACATCCGCACCTTCGCCGCCCTCCAGCCGGTCGTTTCCGCCCCAGCCCCGCAGCGTGTCGTTGCCAGAACCACCCCAGATCGAGTTCTCGACCGAGTTTCCCCGCAGGCTGTCGGAGTAGTTGCTGCCGTACAGATTTTCAATGCTGTCGTATGTGTCGCCGGCTGCTTCACCGGTATTGTTGGCCGAGTTTGACAGATCCGCGGTCACCCAGGACGTCGCGTCCGAATACTCAGCGCGGTCGTCTCCCGCGCCGCCGATCAGCGTGTCCGCGCCTTCACCGCCATTCAGGACATCCGCGCCTGCACCGCCGTCCAGCCGATCGTTTCCTTCGCGGCCATAAATGTGATCGTTGCCTGAATCACCCCAGATCCAGTTCCGACCGGAATCTCCCCGCAGGCTGTCAGAGTAACGGGTGCCGTACAGATGCTCAATGCTGTCGTATGTGTCGCCGGCTGCTTCACCCGTATTGTTGGCCGAGTTTGCCAGATCCGCAGTCACCCCGGACGTTGCGTCGGAGTACTGGGCGCGGTCGTCTCCCGCGCCGCCGATCAGAGTGTCGGCACCTTCCCCGCCAATCAGGACATCCGCGCCCTCGCCACCGTCCAGACGGTCGTTTCCGCCCCAGCCCCGCAGCGTGTCGTTGCCAAAAGCACCCCAGATCCAGTTTCCGACCGAGTTTCCCCGCAGGCTGTCGGAGTAGTTGCTGCCGTACAGATGTTCGATGCTGTCGTATGTGTCACCGGCTGCTTCACCGGTATTGTTGGCCGAGTTTGTCAGATCCGCGGTCACCCAGGACGTCGCGTCGGAGTACTGAGCTCGATCGTCTCCCGCGCCGCCGATCAGCGTGTCCGCACCCTCTCCGCCAAACAGAACGTCGGCACCCTCACCTCCGTTGATTACATCAGCGCCATCACCGCCACGCATGGTATTGGCGAGGGCATTCCCGATCAGCGTATCGTTCCCGCTGCCGGCAATCGCATTTTCGATCCAGGTATCGATCGCGATCCCGATATTGAAGGTCATCGTGCTGGTGGTACCGCCGGCCGATGAATAGTTTCCGGGTGTGAGATCAATGATCGACCGCAGTGCAAAGCCTGATAGGTTGAGCGTATCCATGCCGCCGGCATCGTAGATTGTAAGCACCGGATACCGGTTCAGGCTGAAATCAAACAGATCGTTTCCGGCATTGGAATTGAAACCGTAGACGGTGTTACCGGTCCGGGTCGTGGTATCGGCGCCATAGATGGACTGAATGGCGAGGATGTCGTGCACCATCGGCGTCTGCGAATACCGCCAGCCGGCTCCGCCGTCCCAGTCCGCGCCTGTGTAAGAAGCGTCGAAATAGGACATGACCGTCCATTGCTCGGTATCCCGTGCATATTCGGCGTGGGTTTCATAAGTGATCTTTTCGTCACCGTCGCCGGCATTGTAGGCACCGGGATGACTGAGGCCGAGCGCGTGACCTATCTCGTGCAGGTAGGTTGTCCGGTCATATTCGCCGGGATCGGGATCATAAAGTTCCGGATCATTTTCGGCGTTGTACCAGGTTTCTCCAGCATAAGGAAATGTCCCGGGATAGTAGGCGTGGGCATAGCCGATATTGCTCGTCGTGTTACCGAAGTTGATGTCGGCATATTCCGGATCCTCGGTGTCTTCGACCAGGGACGGGGCAATCAGATCATCCCAGAGCGCAAGGGTCAGCCTTGCGACGGCCTTCTGGGTATCCGTGAATTCCGAGAACCCTTCTGTCTCGTAGCCAATGTCCCAATCTGGGCCCGACAGTAAGAAACCGAAAGAGATGATCGTTGTGGACCAGTATCGGCCGGTATCCATCTGATCAATGACCTCGTCATTGTCCAGGACGGGCTTGTCCGCAATCGCTTCTGCATCCACCGGTTCGGCGACAAAGTCACCGTTGGAGTCACCACTGCAAATGGGACAGGCGCAAAATCCGAACTCTATATGTCGATCGTTCATCGGTTCCGAACCACCAAAGTTTTCCTCAGAGCCAGTCACGCCCGAAGGGTCAATCTGTTGAGCAAACTTGCAGAGCAGCGTGGATCTGAAGTCTTGTGCACACAGCCTGGTCATGGTCCTTCGCACCGCCGGAACCTGAGTGCCGGGGCGATACGCTGCGCATCCGGCGGAAGCTGTTTCCGTGAGCGGCATCGTCAGAATGACCAAGGCTCTGCAAACGGATTGCCACAATGAGCAAGAAGGCGTTATGCCGTTAGCGCAATGTCTGATTGCGGCCAAAGTCAAACGTCAGCCGGAACGAGCCAAAGCTGAAACGGAGACAGTGTTTTTGGATCGCGCTTAAGCTGGTCCCGGACACTTGCTTCGCAAGACGACAAAGTCCGTCTGACTTAAAAGCCGATGCTCGTCCGAATTATTTCGGCATCCAATGCCGAGGGGCGATGCGCAGCATCGTTGCGAGGGGCTTTGCGGGTTGGATGTAGTGCCAGTCGACACCAGTCTTCTGGGACCGACACTATTTGAGAACAGCGATGCTGTTCAATTCGGTTCCCTAGCACTGCCGGAAGATGGACTTGCAGCTTCGCCTTGCAATAGAGGTGTTCTCGGTATTCTGGTTCATTCGGACGGTCTCGACCCCGGTGATGAACTCATAACTGAAGTCAATTTGGTTTGGATCGTTTTGACCAACTGCGAGAAGCGAAAGCGCAGCAAATGTGGTTCGTTTTCAAGCCTTTCGCAACGCCGAGGAGGAGCAAGCCGGTCAAATCCGAAGGACATGGAAATGGCGTCACCCCGTGGCGTCAGCGTGCTTGAGCGGGCAAAAAGCCCGCTCCGCACACCCGTCCTGACGGGATTTCGCCATTTCGCATGACTTTTCAGTCTCGTTTAGGGATCCGTCACCTAAACTGCCGAGGTTCGGGGATCTCAGGCCAGTTTACCCAAACAAGTCCACCACGGAAATTCCACTGAGGTCCGAGAGAACAATCACATCCCCGCTGTTCAGCGTAAGAATGGTATCGAGCTCAGAGCCGCCAAATACATTCGCTTCGTGAGAGCTCGACACGGAAAGGCCGGACGTGAAATACAGTTCGTCCTCTCCAACGCTGAAGTCGCTGATCACGTCGCGACCGTCACCTGACCCAAACTCGAATGTGTCGGCGCCTTCACCGCCTGACAACAGATCGTTTCCTTCGCGGCCAACAATATGATCGTCGCCGGAAGCGCCCCAGAGCCAGTTCCCGCCGGAATCTCCCCGCAGGCTGTCGGAGTAGCTGGTGCCATACAGATGTTCAATGCTGTCGTATGTGTCGCCGGCTGCTTCACCGGTATTGTTGGCCGAGTTGGCCAGGTCCGCGGTCACCCCGGACGTTGCGTCGGAGTACTGGGCGCGATCGCCTCCCGCGCCGCCGATCAGCGTGTCCGCGCCCTCACCGCCAATCAGGACATCCGCGCCCTCGCCACCGTCCAGCCGGTCGTTTCCGCCCCAGCCCCGCAGCGTGTCGTTGCCGGAACCACCCCAGATCCAGTTCCCGACCGAGTTTCCCCGCAGGCTGTCGGAGTGGATGCTGCCGTACAAATGTTCAATGCTGTCGTATGTGTCGCCGGCTGCTTCACCGGTATTGTTGGCCGCGTTTGACAGATCCGCGGTCACCCAGGACGTCGCGTCGGAATACTGAACGCGATCGCCTCCCGCGCCGCCGATCAGCGTGTCCGCACCTTCCCCGCCAAACAGCACATCAGCCCCGTCGCCGCCGTCCAGCCGGTCGTTTCCGCCCCAGCCCCGCAGCGTGTCGTTGCCTGAATCACCCCAGATCCAGTTCCCGATGGAATTGCCCCTCAGGCTGTCGGAGTGGTTGCTGCCATACAGATGTTCAATGCTGTCGTATGTGTCACCGGCTGCTTCACCGGTATTGTTGGCCGCGTTTGACAGATCCGCGGTCACCCAGGACGTCGCATCCGAATACTGAACGCGGTCGCCTCCCGCGCCGCCGATCAGCGTGTCCGCACCTTCCCCGCCAAACAGAACGTCGGCACCCTCACCACCATCGATGTCATCGTCGCCATCACCGCCCCGAATGGTATCATTCCCAGTTCCCCCCGAGATATGGTTGGAATTGGAATTACCCCAAAAACGGTTGGAACCATCGGAAAGTTGGCTGATTTCCAGATCGTAGATCTTCCCATTAAATGCGTTGCCGTATGCAGACGAACCCGCATTACTGCTCCAGCCAAGCCCGCCTATCTGAGCATACTCGTTGTTGTCTTCGAAGTTGATATTGAGATCTTTGGAGCCAATCAGCGTGCCGTTCACGTAGGCCGCGACACCATTGTCCCCAAACTGCAGTTCCACAGCATAGAGTTGGCCAGTCTTGATGTTGCCAAGCGAAAACTTTGCCTCTTCACTATCGCTTTGGAAACGGGCATACAGCACGCTCCCTTCCAGCCACACGGCGATATGGTTCCCGCCGCCGCTGAACTGATTGGCGTCCTTGGAGAACAGTCCTTGGCGACCATTCAGATCGTTCGCCGAAAAGCCAAACGAAATGATACCGTTGCCGACCTCCCAGTCACTGCTGTGGGCGACATTTACGACGCTGTTACTGTTCCCGTTGAAGTTTGTTTCGCCTTCAAGAGCAAACACCACGGTTCCGTCCGCAGGAGTGTAACTCGAACTACCGTCTGAAGTGTCCGTCTCAGGCTCAGGTTGAGGCTGCGGGTCTGGCTGACCGGGCGAGTCAGGAGTGCTCGTTCCCGAAAGGGTTCTGGTCTCCACATTCCCGGAGAGAAGGTCGTTGAGGTAATCCAGCGCGCCGTAATGCTTGGCCAGGGATCCTTCGACCGGAAGATAATCCTGCCAGGTATCCCCATCCCCCTGGAAGAGTTTGCTTATGTCGTAATCGCGGCCGTAGAAATAGTTGTCACCGATATTGGATGACTTGGTTTCGTCGGTAAGGATCTTCGCGATATTGCCGGTAACCGTTGTGCCAGAGTTGTTGTTTCCGGATTTCTCGGCCAGAATGATACTGCCGCCGCCGTCTTCATTTGGGATCAGCGAGTTATTCCGGACAACGACGTTTTTCTGACCGCCATTTATGTAGATTGAGTTCGGTGATCCGACGCTGATGAGATTGTCTTCGATCAGGATATTCTGGTAACCGCCGCTGCTGGGGTCGGAGAGAAAGATACCTTGCGTGTAGATGGCACCGGTATCCCTGTCGTCAACGATCAGGTTCCGGCTTATCACGATGTCGTGGGGTGTCGAGCCGCCATAGGCGAAGAACTGGATCGCATCCGCATGGTCGACCGAGCCGTCGCTGTAACGCACCGGCATCGCATCAAACAGAATGTTGTTGTCGATCAGGCCGTCGTAGCTGTCGCCGGTGACGCGGAGCAGATCCGACTGCACGTGATGCACATAGTTGTTGGTCACCGAAAAGTGGCGGACATCATTCAGCGTGATGCCGTTGTAGCCGCCGTCTACTTCGTTGTTGTCGATATCCGCGTGGTAGACGTTGCTGAAATAAATCTTTGTGTGCGAATCCTTGATCGCGATGTGGCTTGAATCGTAGACCTTGAAATCGTTGGCATCTACGCCCTGAATGCTGATATTCTCTCCGTTGGTAATATTGATTTTACCGAAGTCCGCACCCAGGGTGTTCTCTGCAACTATCGTAACGGTACTGTTGTACTTCTCGTTAGAGATGTACAAGTCGCCATAGTAGCCGTCTTTGAGGACTATCGTTTCCCCGCCTGACGCATTCGAAAGAGCGTTTTTTAGCTCAGAGCTGTTCGAAACGGCGATAGCAGTTGTAGACATAAATTTCCTCTCAAAACCGCCAAGTTGATAGGAAACTAGCAAGCCGCTGTTGAGTGCGGGTTTAAAGTTAACGTCATTGTTTATGCAAATTTTATCCATTTGCGTAACCGTAGGAGCAACCTCTTCACTGCATTCCGCATCCTCCAGGGATTCGCCCGCGTTTTCAATAAATTGCCATCGATTTCAACCAGGTGTTTTAACGCTTGGGAAAAACGCGAAACATTCAAATTTCCCTCAGTATTTTTCGCATGCAGCAAAAATACCGTGCAAAACGCGGACACGACGAGAAGCAAAGGCGGAAAAAGCGAGGCTGACCCAGTTGCCTGATCCGGGCCATTCAAGCGTAGGATCCGTTCATGTTTCTTTCTGATGTTTGGTTTGGCGGTCAAGACCTGTTGAGCGGGGCAATTGCGTCGCTCACGCGAAGCAGGCCGGCTTGTAGTGAGATGCCTTGCATAGTCGGCCGGGGCAATCCCATCCAGGGATGTGTGTGGTCTTGTTGTGTTGTAGTCCTTCCTCCGGTTCTCGATGATGGTTCTCGCCTCGGCGGGCGACGAAACGGTGTTTCGTTGATGCATGTATCCCTGAAGCTAACGTCGAAACTTTCAACGAAACCGCTCGGCATCCAATGCCGAGGGGCGATGCGCAGCATCGTTGCGAGGGACTTTGCGGGTTGGATGTAGTGCCAGTCGACACCAGTCTTCTGGGACCGACACTATTTGAGAACGGCGATGCTGTTCAATTCGGTTCCCTAGCACTGCCGGAACATGGACTTGCAGCTTCGCCTCGCGATAGAGGTGCCTCGGTTTTCTGGTTCATTCGGACGGACCTGACACCAGGTGATGGACCCATAAATGAGACTGAAATGGCATGCGAAATGGCGAAATCCCGTTAGGAAGGGTGTGCGGAGCGGGCTTCCTGCCCGGTCAAGCACGCTGACGCCACGGGGTGACGCCATTTCCATGTCCTTCGGATTTGACCGGCTTGCTCCTCCTCGGCGTTGCGAAAGGCTTGAAAATGAGGGACATTTCCTGCGCTTCCGCGCCTTGACGAGAAGCAAGTCGCCTCAAACCATTTCAGTCTCGTTTAGAGGTCCGTCACCTAAACTGCCGAGGTTCGGGGATCTCAGGCCAGTTTACCCAAACAAGTCCACCACGGAAATTCCACTGAGGTCCGAGAGAACAATCACATCCCCGCTGTTCAGCGTAAGAATGGTATCGAGTTCAGAGCCGCCAAATACATTCGCTTCGTGAGAGCTCGACACGGAAAGGCCGGACGTGAAATACAGTTCGTCCTCTCCAACGCTGAAGTCGCTGATCACGTCGCGACCGTCACCTGACCCAAACTCGAATGTGTCGGCGCCTTCACCGCCTGACAACAGATCGTTTCCTTCGCGGCCAACAATATGATCGTCGCCGGAAGCGCCCCAGAGCCAGTTCCCGCCGGAATCTCCCCGCAGGCTGTCGGAGTAGCTGGTGCCATACAGATGTTCAATGCTGTCGTATGTGTCGCCGGCTGCTTCACCGGTATTGTTGGCCGAGTTGGCCAGGTCCGCGGTCACCCCGGACGTTGCGTCGGAGTACTGGGCGCGATCGCCTCCCGCGCCGCCGATCAGCGTGTCCGCGCCCTCACCGCCAATCAGGACATCCGCGCCCTCGCCACCGTCCAGCCGGTCGTTTCCGCCCCAGCCCCGCAGCGTGTCGTTGCCGGAACCACCCCAGATCCAGTTCCCGACCGAGTTTCCCCGCAGGCTGTCGGAGTGGATGCTGCCGTACAAATGTTCAATGCTGTCGTATGTGTCACCGGCTGCTTCACCGGTATTGTTGGCCGCGTTTGACAAATCCGCAGTCACCCAGGACGTCGCGTCGGAATACTGAACGCGATCGCCTCCCGCGCCGCCGATCAGCGTGTCCGCACCTTCCCCGCCAAACAGCACATCAGCCCCGTCGCCGCCGTCCAGCCGGTCGTTTCCGCCCCAGCCCCGCAGCGTGTCGTTGCCTGAATCACCCCAGATCCAGTTCCCGATGGAATTGCCCCTCAGGCTGTCGGAGTGGTTGCTGCCATACAGATGTTCAATGCTGTCGTATGTGTCACCGGCTGCTTCACCGGTATTGTTGGCCGCGTTTGACAGATCCGCGGTCACCCAGGACGTCGCATCCGAATACTGAACGCGGTCGCCTCCCGCGCCGCCGATCAGCGTGTCCGCACCTTCCCCGCCAAACAGAACGTCGGCACCCTCACCACCATCGATGTCATCGTCACCATCACCGCCCCGAATGGTATCATTCCCAGTTCCCCCCGAGATATGGTTGGAGTTGGAATTACCCCAAAGACGATCTGCGTAGCTCGACCCAATGACACCCTCGATGCTGTTGAATTGATCGCCGAAGGCGTCACCGGTGTTCAATTCAGTGTTTGCCAAGCTGACGGCAACCCCCGACAACGAGTTGGCATAGGACACGGTATCATTCCCGCCCTCACCGAAAAACGTATCCCTGCCGTCATTGCCGATGAATGTATTGGCAGCAGCATTTCCGATAAGCGTGTCGTCTCCGCGACCCCCGATCGCATTCTCGATCACCGTACCGCGGGCTATCTGGAGATTGCCTGTATGTCCACGCACATCCGAGATCGCTTCTTCGTTCAAGTCGATGCGCTGGTCGGAATTTTCAGACGAAAAATCGATCGTGTCGTCGCCGCCGTCATCTATGATCGTGAAGCTGATACGCTGGTCCAGGCTGCTTATCTGCTGCATCAGGTCGCCTGAATCGGCGTTGTCGCCATAGGTCGTGTCGCCGGTCCGGGTTGTTCCGGTGGTGCCGTAAAGGTTCCGGATCGCGATGACGTCCGCGACTTGAGGCGTCAGCGCATACGCATAACTGGCGTTGATGGCGGTGTTTTCGTACTGGCTGAAATAGGACATGACCGACGCCTGCCAGGAGTCGTTGGCATAGTGGTTGCTCGTCCCGTAGTTTGCAGAGCCGTTGTAATTTCCCGCATGCCCGAGACCAAGTGCATGCCCAATCTCGTGAATGTAGGTCTGAAGCGCGTAGGAATTGATGTTGGAACCGTAGTAGTCGACCCATCCCGTGCCGACGTTGACGAAGCTCGCGGTCAGGTTGGATCCGCTTCTGTAGGAGTAGTTGTAGGCGCTGTAGGCTTCCGTATCATCGAAGCTGATATTCGAGCTTCCCGAGGTGAAGGAAAAACTCAGTCCCGTCGCGTCGGACCACAATTCCAGCGCGTTGCGTGCCAGGGACTGGCCGTCTGACGTCAGCCCCGTGATGTTGACCGATATCGTTCCGCCGACACTCACGTTGAACGCGCGCGCGCTGCCGCCCCAGTAGCCGTTCGTCAGCTGATCGGCGATCTGGTCCGCAGAGAAAAACGGCGTTGAATTTGACGTCGTCGACGACCCGGTTTCGCCTGTATTGGCGACTTCGCTGCAGCTGAACCCTGCAACAACCTTAAAATCATTTTCGCGGCCGGTCGCCATGCAAAGATCACACATCGATCTTATGTAACCCCACTGAAAAATCTATCGTATCTGTTATGCCAGACTGTGACTGCAAGAGTGGGAGCGGGAATATCCGGCATTTTCCGGACTGGTGCCGCCTCCCACACGTCTTGCGTCACCGGTAAAATTACGGTCTCAAGTGTTAATTTATTTTGAGCGTGTTTAAGACGGCTTGAGGAATTGTTTAAAGTTTTAACAGTTTTCCGGCGTCGCTCGTGATCGGCGCGATCGAAGACGTTCTGCGTACGGCAGCCAGGCCGAAAACGTGCGGGTTGTTCCTCTGGACGAAGACATCGCAATCGTGACGACTGCAGTAGCCTGGCCGCACACGCGCATGCGCCCGTGACAGACCAGGCCGTCGACGTGTTGCGAAACCTGATGTCGCGCGATTGGCAGACGCGGGAACACACCGGAGGGTAGGAAGAGTTCGTCCCCTGAGCCAGACGGCAGAACAGTCATTCTTTGTCCGGGAGCCGGACAAGGTGTGCTCGGATCAAAGGTTATTTCCCGTGTGGCGAATCCCGCCACCTGCGGCTAACCTTGCTGCACACGTCCGGCGATTGGAACCTTGATGTCACGTCCCCTCCCTTTCTCTTGCGAAAAACGGCCGGCGACCGGTTCGATCGGCATGGTTGTCACCAATCATCCGCTCGGAAGCGCTGCGGGAACCGAGATGCTCAGTGCAGGTGGCAATGCAATCGATGCCGCCGTTTCAGCGCTGCTGACCCTGACGGTGGTCGAACCGATGATGGTCGGCATTGCGGGAGGCGGGCTCTCTCACGTCCGCCTTCAGGACGGCACACATGTGGTCATGGACGCGCTTTCCTGTGCGGCGAAGTCCATGCATGCCGGGATTTACGAACCTCTTTCCGATACCCCTCCGCACCATATGGACGTCAAGGACAAGCGCAACACGGTCGGGCCCTCAGCCGTGGCGGTTCCCGGCAATCTGGCAGGCTGGTGCCGTCTTCATGAGAAGTACGGCAAGCTGCCGTTTGCCGACCTCGTGGAGCCTGCCATTCGTGCGGCAAGCAAGGGTTTTGTGTCCACCCACTATCTCAGTGGCGCGGTCAATGAATTCAGGGAAGATCTCGGCAAAGATCCCGAATGCGCCAGGGTTCTGATGCCCGAAGGCCGGCCACCGCGTTTTGGTGAGCGGATCTTCATGCATGACTATGCCGACAGCCTCCGACTGATCGCCAGGGAAGGCGCTGCCGCGCTGCATGGCGGTGCGCTCGGCGCTGCACTGGCCGACCGCCTCGCAACCGGCGGACCGAATACCGGATGGGTGACGCAGGAAGATCTGAGGACCTACAGCCCGGTTGAGCGGAACGTCATCGTCGGGAACTATCGCGGTTTTGAAATTGTCGGTCCGCCACCGCCCGCCTCGTCAGGTGTGCACATCGTCCAGATGCTCAACATTCTGGAGGCATTTGACATTTCAGGGCTCGGGTTTGGCAGCATTGAGGCGCTGGACCTTCTGGCGCGCACGATCGCAATCGCTTTCGAGGACAGGCGGGCCGCCTCGGGAGATCCGGACTTTGTCGACGTGCCGGTCGCACGCCTGACATCCAAGGACTATGCAACCGATTGCCGCGAACGCCTGGGGGCAGGCCTACGATCGGCGCCTCATACGGAGAGCGCGGACACGACGCATGTCACCGTTGCCGATAGCGACGGCAACATTGTCACCGCCACGCACACGATCAACGGTCTGTTCGGCGCCCGCATCATGGTGCCGGGCACAGGGATCATTCCCAACAACTACATGATGAACTATGACCCGCACCCGGGCCGTGCCCTCTCCATCGAACCCGGCAAACGGGTACCGACCTCCATGGCGCCGATGATCGTCAGCAAGAACGGCACGCCCCGGTTTGCACTGGGTCTCCCAGGAGGGCTCAGGATCTTCCCATCCGCGATGCAGGCCATCGTCAACCTGATCGATCATGGCATGAGCCTGCAGGAAGCCGTCGAGGCACCGCGTATCTGGACCCAGGGGCAGGAAGTGGAGATCGAAAAACCCCTTGCTCCGGTTGCCGAAGGCCTCTCGCAAAAGGGACATGAGGTGAAGGTGGTCCCGCACATCGGCGGCGGCATGAATGCCATCAAGTTCGATGAGACCACTCTCACCGGTGCCGCCTGTTGGCGCGCGGACGGAACTGCAATGGGGATTGGCGGCGGCCTTGCTCGTCCAGGTGTCCGGTTCTGGCCGGACAAGGCACCTGAAGGTGACGAAGGTACAGGCAGCAGGAACGAGGCAAAGCTTTGATCCAGCTTGTCATTCTCGACCCCGTTTCCGAGGACCGGCTTGAACGCTTTGCCGGCTATCTGCCAGAGGGCTGGAACCTGGAAAATGCCGCGTCGCGCGCACGCGAGGATCAGTTCGCGGCCCTTGAAGGTACGGACTTTGCCATCACAGCGGATGTTCCGGTGACGGCGGACATGATGGCCGTACCAGGCCTGCGCGCCATCCACAAATGGGGCGTCGGTTATGACAATATCGACTGCGAAGCGGCAAAGGCCCACGGCGTGCGTGTCCTGCGCACCACGGGTTCCAACGCGCTATCGGTTGCAGAATCGGCTCTTGGCCTGATTCTCGCCCTCAACAGGAACCTCGTCCGCGGCCACACTGCCGTTCTGGCGGGACGCTGGCCAAAATCCGAGCTTGGTACCACATCACAGCGCCTGTCCGGAAAGACGGTCGGGATTATCGGGCTCGGATATGTCGGAAAGGCGCTTGCGGGTCTGCTCCGCGGCTTCGGCTGCGACATTCTTTACACCGGGCGCACGCGTCTGGACGCGGAGGCCGAAGCAGCGCTGGATGTCCGTTTTGCATCGCTGGAAGAGCTTCTGGCCCGCGCGGATGTCGTCAGCCTGAACTGTTCGCTCAACGAGGACACACGCGCGATGATCAACGCGCGCACGCTTGCCCTGATGAAACGAGGCGCGCTGCTGGTCAATGTCGCGCGCGGGGGCATTGTCGTGGAAGCCGATCTTGCAGAAGCGCTCAAGTCGGGTCATCTGCGCGGGGCGGCGAGCGATGTTTACATGGAGGAGCCGGTCACGGCGGACAATCCGCTGCTCGGACTGGAGACGGCGGTCAACACCCCGCACATTGCCGCCGTTTCGGCCGATACGTTCGAACCGACCGTGACGAGAATGATCCGAAATCTTCGCGCACTTGACGAAGGCCGCGAGCCCCCTGATCTGGATGTGCTGGTTTGACCTGGCGATCGTTACCTTCCCGCCCGCGCCAGCTGTCTCATCCAGGTTGTCGCTTGAACTAGTGCGGTGAATTTGAAGTTCGCATCATTGCTCCCGCAGTCTCCGAAGCGAACTTCAAATTCGTAAACCGCACTAGAAACATCGACTTGCTAGTCACCTTCTTGAATCTGAAGTTCGTTCGAAGACCGCTGCAAAATGAGTCGAACTTCAGATTCAGGTGACTAGGTGACGGACTCATAAATGAGGCCGTAATGGTTTGAGGCGGCGTGCTCTTCGTCAAGGCGCGGAAGCGCAGGATATGTCCCTCATTTTCAAGCCTGTCGCAACGCCGAGGAGGAGCAAGCCGGTCAAGTCCGAAGGACATGGAAATGGCGTCACCCCGTGGCGTCAGCGTGCTTGACCTGGCAGGAAGCCCGCTCCGCACACCCTTCCTGACGGGATTTCGCCATTTCTCATGCCATTTCAGTCTCATTTATGGGCTCATCACCTAGGGTAAGAATGATGGTTACACGGACCTCTTCATGTTGCCCAAAGTATTCAAATCGCTCCTGACCACTCAGAAAGATTTGCATAAATTCACTAAACCTGTTTTTATTGCGTTAACCATTTATTTATTTTTGCTTTGGGGGGAGCTAAAAATGCGTACTTTATTTCGACCCATTCTTTTGGCCGGAGCGCTGTCACTTTCTTCTGCTGGGGCGCTCGCAGCTCCATCGGTTACGACCTATACGCAATACACACTTGGTTCCACATGCAGCTTCAACAGCGCCGGCACCGGAGGTGTTTCGTCTTCTTGCGGGAATTACGGCGCTGGTGACGGTATTGATGCACGCGCAAGCTTTGGTGATATCGGAATAAGGACCAAGGCTGCGGGGCCGTCAGCAAGTCTGGATTCAACAATTCCAGAAAACAATGACTTCTGGCGTGGAGGTGCGGCCATGAACGATACGCTGTCGTTCTCGATCGACAGCGGCACATTCCGTTTGTTCACAGACATAGCAGTGGACATCATCGAAACGGTGACCGGCTCTTTTGGCGGCAGTTCGTTCCCGGCAGGAAGGAACGTTTTCTCGGTCCGCGTTCAAAACGACATTGTCTATCAAAGTCGCCATGAATATCAAAACGGCAGCAATGGACAGGCTGCCTTGCTGTTTACAGATGACTTCGGTTCAACCGGTACCGGTTTCGTGGATATTGGTTTCACAGGCGGCTCGCTCGACCTGCATGTCAGTCTGTATTCCGAGGCAACATGCGGCTCGATGCATACCGGCAACTTCTTTAACAAAACCGGCTCATGCTTGCTCGGAGCAGACGCGTTCAACAGCCTGCGCCTGATAGGATCAACCGTATTCGACACAAATGGAGGAGAGCTGGCCAACGGCTACCAGGGTTCTCAATCCGGCTTTGACTACACGGTTGGCGTTGCCCAACATGATACCGATACCACAACAGTGGTCCCTCTCCCTGCTTCGCTTCCCCTGTTAGCGACTGGCCTGGCCGCAATGGCGCTTGTTCGCAGAAAAAAGAGACAGGCGCATTAAGTCGCGATCGCAGAGAGGTAGTGCAGAGCGTCGACTGCCGGCCGACACCGGTCCTTTAAGATTTTATTCGAATGGCACGCGTTGACGTGGCACACAAACCATTCAATCGCTGCTGTTCAAACAAGTTGTCAGTTCGCGGGTGACCGGGGATGCGTCAACGGCTTCGAGCTCAGCATCACGAGAGCAAGAGGAAACGGTCGCAACCGTCACAAAGGCCATCGTACAGCGACAATGATGCGCCGGGTCGACGGGAGAGCTTGTAAATCAACGCTCGGCTGATTTGGCGCACATGGCTTTCACACATGATTGGAGCAGTTTCCGACCAATTTGGATCATTTGACCGAGCCCCTTTTTCGCACAGGCGAAACGGTTCACCCGCCGTGATGTTTCTCACCAAAAGGGTGGACCAGAGATGCCAGAGCGAAAAAGGGGCTCGGTCAATCTTGATGTTTGGCGCTTGAACGCGTTCCACAACGGGTGAGAATATCCAGCCCATCGGCTGCGTTGCGCCACATGCACCATGCACCGCATCGCGCTTCGTGACCCGCTTGGCCGAGTGAACCGGATATCCTCATCAAATGATCCACATGGGTGGGAAAAAGCTCTAGCAGGCGTGACGCGGTTCGAGGCTGTCTGAAAGCAGGTGTAAAACAATCACCTGACCACCGGCGGCCCTCCGCCTGAAGGTCTTTGACGAGTTGGCACGCGACCAGACACCGGCAGTATCGGGCGTGTAGGCATCGCATGTGTCGGCCAGGAAGACGATGTTTCGGCGCGCCACGAGCTGACCGGCCCGGTCCGTACCGGCCTCGGCTTCAAACCTGTAGGCGTCGAGGACGGATTGAAAGAAATACCCGTGCCGGTTCGAGCTTGCGGAATAGAACACGCCATCGCCGCTGACCGCCAGGATCGGTACCGATGCAGCGTAGGACGGCACCTCCGTTTTCTTCCAGGTGCCGGCCAATGGCATCGCCGGAACGAGAAGCAGCAAGCTAAGCACAAACGCAAGAAAGTGCGCACCTCGCGCAAAAGGGAATGAGGTCCGAAGATCCGTAAACGCCTTCCGTCGCAAGATCACGGACGTGTCTACGCCGGTACCCAAAACGCTTACCGGCAGGGCAAATCGGATTTCAGTCATCTGTGCTGGAAAGACAAAAAACGGCACTGTCATGGAGGTCTGGTGCGTTCTCGGATCTGAAAAAAGAAAAATGCAGTCAGCATTGTGGGTTGAAGCAATGCTGACTGCAGTTGTCTCGGCGCAGAGTGTGTTAGGTAGCCGAGCGATATGTCCGTTTCCGATTAGGGGACGACGGTTCCATGCTTGTTGTCCACCACCAGCTCTTCATGCATCCCGGACATTTCATGTCCGCGCTCAAATCACTGATGCGTTCGCGTCAAGGCAATGGTATCTGAGCAACACCTAATTGATACAAAGTTTAAGGATCGGGGTGTTATGCAGAAACCGAATGCATTTCAGTTTCCTTTCTGCTTCCCCTACGGTGCAAAAACGAAGATTCGGGGACTTAAATGCACGTTTAGCGCAACACACCAACAAAATCCGGACAAAAACGGTTCTGGAATTTGCTGGAAACGTGCGGATTTCGGCAGCGGGCTTGTCGGGGTCGCCCGTCCGGTTTGCGAAGCTTGAACCGCATCGCAGCCCGAAAGCCGGCTTCACCCTTTTGCCCGGATCAAGTGTCCACCGCATCTGAGATTTTGGCCGATGAGATTTCGACAGATGAGACTGCGGTTTAGGGCCTCGGATCAGACGCGCATGCTCTAGTGCGGTGAATTTGAAGTTCGCATCATTGTTTCAGCAGTCTCCGAAGCGAACTTCAAATTCGTAAACCGCACTCGAAACATAGACTTGCTAGTCACCTTCTTGAATCTGAAGTTCGTTCGAAGACCGCTGCAAAATGAGTCGAACTTCAGATTCAGGTGACTAGGGTCAAGACTCATCTGACAAATACGATCAGGCCAGGATTGCACACCACCAAGGCGCACATCACTCGGGCGCACAACAATCGTCAGCCTCATCGAAAACTGTCAGCCATACCGCTCAGCGTTCGATCAGCAAGGCAAGTCTTTAGCCGGCTAAACCTGTGACGATCTGTGCCGAGCAGTTTGTTGACATGGATTGAGAATTTAGCCGCTCCCAACCGCAGCGGCATAAAAAACACAAGTCTCGAACACGCCGTTATATCAATTTGCGCAACAAGTCCTGAAAAAGGGGGACGGCCCGGCAACTTGGAGAAAGCCGGGCCGCTGACTGACTGAAATTTTTGGAGGTCTCAGCCAGAACTTGTGATGCGGATCTTAGAAGGTCCGCTGCATACGAACGCCGAAGAGGAGCCAGTCCACATCTTCGTCCTCTATGCTCGCATTCGAGTAACCTGCATCCGCTGCTAGGACAAAACCGGACACCGGCTCCCATTGAACAGAACCATCGATTGCCCAGCGGTCGATCTCGTACGCGGTCTGATCTGTGTGTGCATAAGATCCGTCCAGCGCCAACCCGACAGTAGGCGTTGCTTGGATGTAAGCACCAGCTGACAGTGAGTATCCGGTATTGGTGTCATCACCGTAGTAGTCAGAAACAATGTCCACATCGTTGATCGAAAGACCCGTTATGCCGTTACCGATGTAGGACAGAGCTCCGTCTGCATAAAAGGCCTGGAAGTAGACATTGGACCCTGAGTTTGCGAACGGCAGGTTGATGTTGACGCCAGCACCGACTGCCCAGCCAATATTATCTTCACCTCCGAACGGATCGTTATTGGCAATATCGGGATAGACCTGATGCAATTCGCCCGAAATTTGAGCGGAACCCCAGCCCTGGGAGATACCAAGCGCACCAACGAGGTCCGGCACCCGCGTACCACCATAGTCGCCTACCTCGCGACCGCTGCGATCTTCAAGCGCAATCGTGGCGGAGAAGCCTTCGCCGAAGGCCGCAGTTTAGGCAACTTGGTTCATGGAAGCGTCAGACCAGTCACGCGTAACAACACCAACGGCCACCTGACCGGTATAGATATTGAAGTTGGACGCGAGATAACCAGCTGTCAGCCCGCCCCACTGGATATAGCCGGCATCAAGCTTGTAGCCACTCGCACCATTCTCGATCTGCATGCGCAGGGCCACATAGGCGCGCAAAGTGCCAAACTCGGTTGCGGTGCGGGCATCCAGGTAAGCATAACCTCGTGTCAGCCATGTGTACCCTTCAGCGTCTCGATCCTGCCAACCTGCAGTGGTTGCCACATTAATACCGTTGTCCAACACATTGTTTACAACAATTTGCGTCCGCAGACGACCGCCGACGCGCAGGCAGGTTACCGACAGTGCCGCTGACCTGGAAAAGGCGGAAGCCCTCTTGTCGTCCGTCAGACCGCACATCCGGCATTTCAGAACCGGTGCAATCATCAATGGTCTGGCTGACGGCGACCTGTGCCTTGTCCTGGGATGGAGCGGCGATGCCGGTTTGGCCTATGTGCGCGCTGAGGAAGCCGGCAACGGCATTGAAGTCGCCTACGCAATTCCTGAAGAAGGAACCGAAGTCTTCTTCGATTTCCTTTCAATCCCGGTGGACGCGCCCAACCCTGACAACGCGCACAGGTTCATTGATTTCTTGATGGAACCTGCAGCCATAGCCGAGGTCACCAATCAGTATTTCTATCCAAACGGCAACAAGGCTGCGTTTGAATACGTTGCCGACGAAGTCAGGAACGATCCCAATGTCTACCCGCCGGAAGAACTCATGCAGAAGCTGTTCCCCAACCTGCCCCGCGATCACAAGACGCTGAGCATGCTGACCAGAAGCTGGACGCGGTTCAAGACGGGCAGTTAGAAACGGCTGACGGGCTTTGACCGGCGGTTGTGAGACCTGGAGCCACACCCTGCCGCCCCGGGTGGGTCATGGCGGCTGCCTTTGAACCTGTCCGTCGGGACCGACTGTAACGGGAGACGACATTTGCGACAGTTCAGGGACTTGAAAGGAAGGCGCACGCACATAAGTCTCAACAACGATTGAACAAGGACTGCACCCTCGATGCAATTTGCGACCTCGGCTGAACGGCAGGTCCCGGCCGTTCTGGCGGGGCCGATCTTGCGCAAGACCCTGTCCGACCGTTTGTGCTTCTGGCTCGCGGTGCGCGCACCTGCAAGTGTCCGGCTGGAGTTTTTCCCGTCTGACGCTCCGGTGCAGTCCTACGAATTGCGGCCTCACACGGAAGAACTCGCCTGCCTCAGGGCCGGCGAGCAACTCTTTTACCTCATGATCGATCTGCGTCTGCGGACGGAGTTGCAGAAGGAAACGCTCATCGGGTACCGGCTGAGCCTTCAGCTCAGCGACGACCCCTCCGGCGCCTGGCAGGATCACGAGAGCTGGGCAGAAGATTTCTGTTATCCGGGATGGGAAACACCCTTTCTGCGCGTTCCCGACAAGGTGTCTTCGGTCATGCACGGTTCGTGTCGGAAGCCCCACAGCCAATGCAGAGATGGCCTGGTTGCGGCGGACCGTCTCGTTGCCGAATGCCTGACCGCCCCGGACGGTGGGGACCGCATTGCCAACACCCTGCCCGAAATGCTCGTTCTGAGCGGCGACCAGGTCTACGTCGACGACGTTGCCGGCCCGATGTTACAGGCGATCATGTTTCTTGCCGGAGCCCTCGGATTGCCCGACGAAAGCTTCGAGGGACCCGACCAGGGTTTACCCCACACGGGCGCCCAGCTCCGCGAAACCGGCGGATGCCTCTATCACCGGGATCGGCTGTTGCCGAAAATTGACCAGAAGAGCACCGTATTCGACGTACTGTTCGGGGGCACCAACAAGCCCGTCTTCACGTCGGCGCATGCGCGCAATCACCTGATCACGCTTGGCGAAATGCTGTCCATGTATCTTCTGGTATGGTCGCCGGCGGCCTGGAGCATGCTCCCCGAATTAACCGCACCCGAAAGCCTCGATGACGAGGACAGGGCCATGTATGCCCGGGAGCAGGACACCCTCCGCGACTTTGTCAAAGGCCTTGGCAATGTGCGCCGGCTCCTCGCTCACATTCCGACGGCAATGATCTTCGACGATCACGACGTCACGGATGACTGGAACCTGTCCCTTGCCTGGGAAGACGCCGCATATGCACATCCGCTGTCTCGTCGTGTCATCGGCAACGCACTGATCGCATACGGCATAAATCAAGGCTGGGGAAACCGGCCGGCAAAGATCCGCAAGGACCTCGGCAGCCTGTTTCAGACCGCGCTCGCACAAACCGGAACGGATGCGCACGATGAGGCGATCGACCACATCCTCGGCTACGAAAGCTGGGACTTCATTTGGCCGACGCAGCCGCCCCTCATCGCTTTGGACACGCGCACGCGTCGCTGGCGATCGGAAAAGAACGCTCGCTACCCATCCGGCCTTCTTGACTGGGAAGCGGCAACCGACCTGCAGACGAAGCTGAGGGGACAGGACGCCGTGCTGCTGGTGTCAGCGGCACCGATCTTCGGCGTCAAGCTGATCGAAGTGGTGCAGAGGTTCTTCACGCTGATCGGCAAACCCCTCATGGTCGACGCGGAATACTGGATGGCGCATCCGGGAACAGCGAGCGCCATTCTGAATATCTTTCAGCATCGCGACACGCCAAGACATTTCGTGATCCTGTCCGGCGACGTTCATTATTCCTTCGTGTATGACGTGGAGCTGCGCAACGGTCACTCTGCGCGTCATCGCACGACGCAGATTGACCCAAAAATCTGGCAGATCTGTTCCAGCGGCATCAAGAACAGGTGGCCCGACAGGCTGATTGCGGCACTCGATCACGGAAATCGCTGGGCCTTTTCACCCAGATCGCCGCTCAATTGGCTCACAAAGCGCCGAGGCATGCGGATCGTGCCGAGAAAACCGCAAGGAACGCCAGGAGGAAGAAGAATTTTGAACGCAGCTGGTATCGGCGTTGTGGAACTGGACGACCAGGGCGCGCCGACACGGATCCTCCAGCTTTCGGCTGAAGGGAGAAGCTACGCATTCGAACGCAGGGAAGCGGAAGCCCGCCTGGACTGAGAAGCATCACGGCCGTTGTGCCACGGCTCCGTTGACCGCCCTCGGGCCGTGCCCGGCACCACTGGGCGCCTGCTTCTGCGCAAAGGTTTCGTAGAACACATCGGCCGACATGGGACGCGCCAGACCATAGCCCTGCAGGATGTCGCAGCCAATTGCGGTCAGGGTCTTGATTTGCGACGGTGTCTCGGCACCTTCCGCAATCACCTCCACTTCCAGGGTGCGCGCGATGTCGATAATCGATTGCACCAGGCTCGTCATGGCCATGTCGGTGTCAACATTCGACACAAGGGTCTTGTCGATCTTCAAGCGCTTGGGCCGGATGTTCACCAGGCTGGCAATGGAGGCATAACCGCTCCCGAAGTCGTCGATCTCCATCTCGATGCCGAGATCCTGCAACTGGCTTAGCGTTTTTTTGACCTGCTCGCTCGTATCATCGAGGAACGTGGATTCGATCAATTCGAAAGAAAGGCTTGGGACGTTGTCTTCAAAGTTTTCAAGCGAAAACAGGAGACTTGGGTCGGCCAGGCGGTCGGATGAAACATTCACCGCCAGGCGCGGCAGGGCAAGCCCGGTTTCGTGCCACTCGTTGACAGTCGCAAGCGATTTCAGAAGCACCTGCCGGTCGATTTCGGCAACGCAGTTCATTTCCTCCGCATAGTGCAGAAACTCACCAGGCGACAAGATCCCACGCTTCGGATGGTGCCAGCGGACCAATGCTTCCGCACCCGCCAGTTCCAGACTGCCGGCATAAAACTGCGCCTGGAAAAAGGGAACGAATGAACCGCCGTCTTCGAGCGCAAACTGGATTTCTTCCTTTGTTTTCCGAATGTACGCTGCCTGCAGGCTCATTTGATGGTCATAGACCTTGTAGGTATTCTTCCCGGCGCGTTTTGCCTTGTACAGGGCCTGATCGGCATTTCTCAGCAGATCGGATGCATCGTTTGTAGGGCTTTCCGACAGCGCGATCCCAACGCTGGCTCCCACGGTGATCGAACGGCCCTCGATAAACATCGGTTTTTCCAGCTTCCCGATGAGTTGTTCGCTGAACCTTATGGACCTTTCCGCGCTGCTCTCGTCCTGAAGGATCGCAATGAACTCATCCCCGCCACTGCGGGCGATGAAATCCCCTTCGACGGACAATCCCTTCAGACACTCTGCGACCCGGCACAACACCTCGTCACCAGCAGCATGACCAAGCAGATCGTTCACTTCTTTGAAATTGTCGAGGTCAATATGCAGGAACGAAAGCGCCCTGTTTCCGCCTGGCTCACCGCGCGCCTTCCTGGCCGAAACAAGTTCCATGAACCGGCGATTTGGAAGATCGGTCAGGCTGTCATGCAGAGCAGCGTGTTCAACCTTCCTTTTGGCGAGCAGCAGTTCCTGGTTTCGTTTTTCAAGCTCGAGCTTTGTTTCGATCAGGTCGGTTACATCGGAGTTGGTTCCCACAATTCGAACCGGCTCGTAGTGGGTGTTTCGGATGACCATGCCGCGCGAACGCCACCAGCGCCAGGAGCCATCCTTGTGCCGCATGCGATAGGTTACGTCGTATGGACTGTCCTTCTGAAGCAGGTCTTGGTAGTACGCCCGGACACCATCGATATCTTCCGGGTGTACGCGTTGCTGCCACCAGTCGAATTCCGTCGGCGGATTGTCGTAGCTTTCTCCCAGCAGGTCGAAATTCTGATCCGAGAAATAAACTTGCCCGGTTTTGTAGTCGAGGTCCCAGACACCGTCATAAGCCGCCTTGATGGCAAGATCATACCGCTCGTTCGAGCTCGATGCACAATGGACGGGTGCCATCAAGTCGGTCTTTGCATGCGCTCCATGGGCAACGAACGGCAGATCTGTCTGCCGGTCAATCGAAGCGCCGAGAAGTTCGGCTATCGAAACAATGAACGCAATTTCACCCGAGGACCAGGACCTCTTTGCCTCCAGGGTTTCGGCGCAGACGATGCCGATGGGTTCAATGGCTGATCCGATCTTGGCGACCAGCATCGAAACGGCGGGACGCGATGTGCTGCAGGAAGATGAAAACTCGGACGTACGTTCGTCTCGGGCGGCATCAACGGTTCCGACGACACGTTCGGCCAGAACGGCTTCGAAAAAGCGCGGGCAATCCGTTGCGCGAATCCTGCGCTCCACAAAGTGCTCCAGGGAGCTGTGCGGGTGGCACACCGCACAAGCAAGACCTGTCTTGTCTGGCGGGAACAGCCAAACGCTCAGGCGGTCGACGTTGAGTTGATGACGCGCTTCCTCTGTAACCGTTCCGGAATTCACAAATCCGGTTGGGTCACTGACCGCGGCAAGGCGGCTGAGTTTATCGGCAGGCACACGGGGAAACATATCGGCTGCCAGGTCATGGCCCGGACTAGGCGGGTTTGTTTTCATTTTCTTTTCCCTTGCCAGTCTCAATACTGGTTGCAACCGATCTCTCGCCCCCAATTATGGGAGCGGCTGCTCCGCGTCCGGAACTTGCCCCCACCCATCCGGGCAACGCGGCAAGCATGACTGCGCAGGCGCACGGGGACAGCGCGTGACGGGATTGCAGAGGGTGGCAAACGAGATTGGTGGCGTCGGACCAGACACCGGTTCGCGTGTGAGTTGCACGTTTGGAAAAACGTATGGGGCGCGTAAAATTGCACGCGTATACCGACGCATTTTTCAGCTGGGGCTGAACACTGGAATTCGGCATCTTCGGACGTCTCGGTTCGGACGTCCCCCACACATGTTATTCCATATAACTGAGATGTATGAATGTAAAGTAAATTGTTACTCTAGGATATCTTCTCGCAGAAATCTTATTTTGCTGAACGTGGCGCGATGGAATAAAAACGCAAGATATTATATGAAATGACAAATCTGAAAAAAATTTGCAACACCCCAAAACATCTCTTTTACTTATAGATGCTTGAACACACGTGTGACCAAGACCCGAAACCAGCTGGTTTTTTGTACTTTTTGTTAAAAAAGGGTTTAATCTTGGCCGCATCACCGACCAACTCGCGCATTGCGGGCATGCAATATATCCTGTCGGCTCAAGTCTTCATTTCACTTACTTGCATCGTAACGCGGCAAGATCTTGATGTTTGTCTCCTAGACCCTCCGGTCGAGACCGGTCATTCGCTGCCTTCAGGCATCTCTACGGGGCCGCCGTTGTCGGCCCATTTGGAGAAACCTTCGCGCAGGTGTGCGGCTTCAAATCCCATATCCTGCAAGGCGGCAACGGTTAGAGCAGAGCGCCATCCCGAGGCGCAGTGAAAGACGAATTTCTTGTCTTGCCCGAAAACCTCTTTGAAATACGGGCTTTCGGGATCCACCCAGAATTCCACCATCCCTCTGGGGGCGTGGATACTCCCCGGAATGAACCCGGAGCGTTGACGTTCGCGAATATCGCGGATGTCAACGACCACGACTGACTCGTCGTCCAGTTGTCGGATCAGATCCTCGATCTCGACTTCTTCGATACGGCTCCTGGCCTCGGCAACCAGTGTTGCCGCATTCTTTTTGAGCTTCTTCATGATACCTGGTGTTTCGATGAGGGGTGCTTCATTTCCATGTTGACCGGCGTCGACGATACTTGCAAGTAACACTGCCTGAGCATTTGTGTGACTGATCAGGGACAGGAGACCCCGGCGTGGATCGAACACTGCCGATTTCCATATGGGATACGACAGCCGAAGAAATAGACCTTCAAGGCAGGTTACCCGTAGGCGAAAGCTTTGACGTTGTGATCGTGGGCGGCGGCTTCACCGGACTTTCAACCGCCCTTCACTGCGCGGAAGCGGGTCTTTCGGCCTGCGTCCTGGAGGCCGGCCAGATCGGTTTTGGAGGGTCGGGACGCAACGTCGGCCTTGTGAACGCAGGCATCTGGCTGCCTCCCAAACAAGTTCGCGCAAAACTCGGAGAGAACTACGGCCCGCGCTTTCTCAAGCGCTTCGGCGACGGGCCAGCGACTGTCTTCGACCTGATTGAAAAGCACCAGATCCGCTGCGAAGCGGCACGCGAGGGAACGATACATGCGGCGCACGCGCCCTCAGGCCTCAGGGATCTGGAAGCGCGATGCCAGGAGTGGAACGCGCTTGGCGAACCGGTCGAGTTGTTGTCTCGATCGGACGTCGCGGCCAAGACCGGAACGCACATGTTCCACGGTGGCCTGTGGGACCATCGCGCCGGCACGATAAACCCGATGGCCTATTGCCGCGGTCTTGCCCGCGCAGCAAAGGCGGCAGGTGCCAGGATCTGCACGGGAGTAAAGGCCGAGACACTCAGAAAGGACCGGAGCGGCTGGTCGGTTCAAACCGGCGAAGGCTCCCTGAGCGCGGCAACGGTTGTTCTTGGAACAAACGCTTACACGGACGCACTCTGGCCCGGTCTCGCAAAGACATATACTGCAATCCACTACTTTCAGCTTGCGACGGAACCTCTGGGAGACAAGGCGGACGCGATCCTCCCGCAAAGACAGGGGATCTGGGACACGGCCCCGATCATGTCCTCGCTGCGCAAGGACCGCGAGGGCCGGTTGGTCATCGGGTCCATGGGCAAACTGATCGGAACGAAATCAAATGGTTTGTCCCACCGTTGGGCGCAGAAACGTTTGTCCCGCATGTTTCCCGACCTTGGCCGTGTCCGCTTCGAGGAGGCCTGGCATGGCAAGATCGCCATGACCCCGGACCACATCCCGCGCATTCATGTCCTCGCTGACGGCCTTTACACGCCCATCGGTTACAATGGCCGCGGAATAACCACCGGCACCATATTCGGTGAAGCCATTGCCGGTCTGCTGAAAGGCATGAAACAGGAAGACCTGCCGCTGCCGGTGACAGAACCCGCCGCGGTCGCCTCTGCGCCGCTCATGGCGCGTTTCTACAACATCGCCTTCAGTGCAAACCAGTTCATCAAGGGTTTCTGATCGGCACGACAGGCCCGAAATCCATGCGCACCATGCAGCAATCAGCGCCGCCGGACCGTCTGGCGCCACGTCTGCGCATACGCGTCCAGAGCCGGATCAAGGACCGGCGTTTTTTGCGAATGTCTCTTCGTCCTGCCACGGCCGGCGCTTTCACTCCGCACGAGCAACGCCGCCCCGATGGCGGTCCCGGTCGCCGCAGCTTCCTGGACTTCGACCTGCCGCCCGGACGCGGCCCGCAGCATCACACGGAAACAGTCATTTTGCGCGAAGGGGCCTTCGACGATCGTCGGGCCTTGCGCGCCGATTTCGGTCAGCATTTCGGCGGTGACAAGCGCAAGGTAGTAGGAGACCGCAGCAAAACGCTCCCCATCGCTGAGCTGACTGTCGTCCACGCTCCAGCATGCCTGTCGTCCCTGAAAGGGACCTGACCGCGTTTCCACCGCTGGAAACAGCATGATGTTTCCGGCAAGCACCGTTTCGGCCTCACCTGGCTCGCATCCAGGCGCCCGACTGGCCATGACCTCTTCATACTCGCGGCCACCCATGAACCGGGCAGAAGGGACCGGGTCACCGAGCGCATTCACGTTCATCAGCGTATCCCGGCCAGGATCGAGTTCGACCCGGCGCCCGCCGATTGCAAAGGCAATGACCCAGGTACCGGTGGAAATCACCGAGAAGGGAGGCTCCCTGCGCAAGAGATGGGGCAGAAGCGACGCATTGGAGTCATGAATACCGCAAAAGACAGCCGTTCGAGGCGACAGACCCGTCCGCTGCGCAACCTCGGTCGTCACGGTACCGAGGCAGTCATTCGCTCGCCGGACCGGTGCCATCTTTCCCGACAATCCCAGTTCGCCGACAAGACTGGAATACCGTTGCTGACGAGGTTTCCAGAGGTCGGTATGACAGCCCAGGGAGGAGACCTCGTTGGCCTGGACACCCGTGAGCCGAAAGACCCAATACTGAGGATAGGTCAGGAACGCGGCGGCCCGGTCTGCAAGGCCGGGATCCGACCTGAATTGCCAGAACAGTTGCGCCCCGATATTGAGCCCCATGCCCAGCCGCGGCGAACCTGTTTCGGCAAAGTCCGGACGCATGTCATCGTACTCGGATGCCAGTTCGTCCGGACCGGAGAACTCGTAGTCCATAACCGGAGCGGCAAAGTCACCGCAGGCGTCCAGAAGCACGCCGGAAGCGCCGTGCGCCGTTACACAAAGCGCGTCGATGGGATGGGACGCGTTAAGCTGCCGCAGTGCATTGCAGATGAAGTCCCAGAGCGCTGCGGTATCGAAATGCGGATAGGATGGACCGGGCAAGACAACGTTGGGAGACGTCAGGACATCGACTTCGCACTCTGCCTGAAGATCAACGATGGCCACCTTGGCATCGGTTTTACCGATATCCAGGACACCGGCATATCGTCCGCCGTGCATGGGTCAGTCCATGTGAAAGACGGTTTCAAGTGCCGTCGCGACGGGTTCGTTGTCCCGCCTTGTTTCCATGATGTCGGCCATATGGGCCCACCAGCGCTGCATCACCGCATGTTTGGGCAGATCGTCCATGCGATGCGCATCGTCCCGCCACAGAACACCGAAAAGCGTTCCGGTTTCACGATCCAGATGAATTGAGTAATCCCGGATACCTGCCTCTTTCAGGAGGTCTGCCAGCTCCGGCCAGATCTCGTCATGGCGTTTTTTGTATTCCGCCTCCATCCCCGGATGGAGCTTCATCTTGAAGGCAAACTTTTCCATGGTCTCACCCTCTTCTTGCGGCGAGCATGCGCCTGGCAATCCGCGGCAGCGCAATCACCCCGATGAGGAGCAGGCCGATGAAGATCGACATGACGATCCCCGGAACGTTCAGCAGACCGAAGCCGAACGTGACCATGCCCATGACGAAGGCGGCGATGACAACCCCGGGTATTGTCCCCGATCCGCCCAGAATGTTGACACCTCCGAGGACCACCATCGTCACCACCTCAAGCTCCCAGCCGAACGCGATTGAAGGCCTTGTCGCTCCAAGCCTGGAGGTCAGGCAGATTGCTGCGACCCCGGACATGACGCCGGTCAGGAGAAACAGGGCGAATTTGACCCGCGGAACGCGAATACCCGAAAACAGGGCACCAACGGGGTTGTTGCCGATGACATAGACGGCACGGCCGAAACTGGTCTTATGCAACAGGACGCCGAATACCACCGCCATCAGCGCGAAGAGCACGAACTCGAAGGAAATCACCCACCAGACATACCCTTGCCCGAAGAAGGCGAAATCTGCCGGGTAGCCGGTATAGGCCTTGTCGCCCAGAACGATGTAGGAAATTCCGCGGAACAGGCTCATCGTGCCGATGGTCACGACAATCGACGGCAGGCCGAGACCGGTCACCAGCGCACCGTTGAAGGCACCGCACAACAGGCCAACGCCGAGCCCGACCAAGACCAGGGTCGGGGTATCGGCACCAAGCTGCACGGCGAATCCCATGGCGGTTGACGCGAGGGCGATGATCGAGGCGACAGACAGGTCGATTTCGCCAGACACAATCAGCAGCGCCATTGCAAAGGCGATCAGAGCCTTCTCGGTGAAGTTGAAGGTTGCGTCCGACAGGTTCCAGGGATCCAGGAAGTAAGGCGAGGCAAAGCTGTTCAGGATGAATACCACGACGGCCACGCCCAGAAGCAGGACCTCCCAACTCACCACAAGCCGCTGCACGGGGCTGCGCAACCGGTCCGGAACCTGCCGGAGGGGGGCTTTTTCGTCTGCCTGGAATACGCTCATTGCGCGTGCTCCGCTTTCTTGAGGATCACCCGGCCCTTGCTTCTGTTCGATGTCGCGTTGAAGGCGACCGCGATGATGATCGCGCTGCCGGAAATCGCCAGCTGCCAGAACGGAGAAATGTTGATGACCGGAAGGGCGTTCTTGACGATGCCGAGAAACAACGCTCCAAGCAGGGCGCCGCCGACAGACCCGATCCCGCCGGCAATTGAGATGCCGCCGATGACACAGGCCGCGACCACCTCAAGCTCGAAACCGCCGGCGATATCGACATAAGCCACTGCATACCGGGCAACCCAGAGATAGCCGGTCAGGCCGGCGAGCGCGCCGGACAGAACAAAGGCGGCGCATTGGGTTCGGCCCACGTTGATCCCTGTATAGACAGCCGCGTGCGGATTTCCGCCGACGGCATAAAACGCGCGGCCGAGCGCAGTCCGTCCGATCAGAACGGCAAAGCCGAGAACAGCAAGGATGGCGATCCAGGACAGCACGGGAAGCCCCAGAACAACCGCGCGCGGGAAGGCCTTGAAACTGTCGCTCATTTCGTGGGCATTGATCCAGGCTCCGTCGGAAATCAGGAAGATGATGCCCCTGTAGACAGTCATCGTGCCGAGCGTCACGACAATCGGTGGTATGTCGAGTTTCCAGACCAGCAGTCCGTTTGCCAGACCCATGATGGCCCCGAGCGCGATGGAAATCATCAGGATGATGGGGATTGGAAGGCCCGGATAAAACGTGTTCAGCATCGCAACGACCATTCCGGTCAACGCGAGGTTCGCCGCAACCGAAAGGTCGATGCAGCGCGTCAGGATCACGGCCATCTGTCCGAGCGCAAGCATGATCAGCGGTGCTGTATCGTTGAATACGTTGGCGAGGTTAGACGGCTGGATGAAGGCCGGAAATCGGCTCGCAATGGCCAGGAGCAAGGCGAGGATCGCCGCTCCAAGGACCAGTTCGCGAGATTTCAGAAACGACATCGTCATGACGCGCCTCCGGTAAGACCGGCCGCGGCCCGCACAAGGCGTTCCGGTGTCAGGGCTTCTCCCTCGAATTCGGCAGCGATACGCCCTTCCCGCATGACGATGACACGGTCGGACATGCCCAGTATTTCCGGGATTTCGGACGACACCATGATCACCGCGAGGCCCTGTGCAGCAAGCTCCGCCATGAATTCATGAACGGCTGCCTTGGAACCTATATCGATGCCCTTGGTCGGCTCGTCCAGGATGATGACCCTCGGCTGAGTCGCCAGCCATTTCGCGATGATCACCTTCTGCTGGTTACCGCCGGACAGTTCGCCGATATCCTGATCGAGCGCTGCGGCGCGCAAATCAAGCCGCCGGGTATAGTCGCGTGTCAGCGCGAATTCCTGTGCGAGGCGCAAGAAGCCATTGCGCGATGTCGATTTCAGAGACGGCAGGGACACGTTCTGGAAAATCGGCAGTCCTTTGATGGCCCCCTGTTTGCCGCGGTCTTCCGGCACATAGACGATGCCACGGTTGATCGCCTCATTGGGCGTACGGATTACGGCAACGGTGTCATCGATCCTTATCGCCCCCTTTGAGGGCTTGGTTATTCCGAAAAGCGCCTGCATCAATTCGCTGCGCCCGGCCCCGACCAGCCCGTAAAAGCCCAGAATCTCACCGCGTCTCAGCGTGAAGCCGATATCCTCGAACTCGGTTGGATGGCTGTATCCGACCACCCGCAGGATCTCTGGACCGAGTTCGGGTTGTCTTTTCGGGAACACCTGATCGACGGAACGCCCGACCATGAGCCGGACGAGATCGGGTTCCGAGACATCCGTTATCCTGCCCTCGCCAACCATCTCCCCGTCCCGGAAGACCGTGTAGCGGTCGGCGATGCGAAAAATCTCGTCGAACTTGTGGCTGATGAAGAGGATCGCCTTGCCCTCTGCCTTGAGCCTCTCGACCAGTTCATAGGTTTCCTCGATCTCCTTGTGTGACAGGGACGCCGTCGGTTCATCCATGATGACGATACCGGCATCGATCGACAGCGCCCGCGCGATGGCAACCAGATGCTTGTTCGCGATGCCGAGTTCCTTCAAGAGGACCGAAGGGTCTATCTGGGCACCGATCCGTCCAAGCAGATCCTTCGCCTGCCGGAGCATCGATGTCTTGTCGATCAGACCGAAGCGCGTCTTGGGGGCGTGGCCTATGAAAATGTTCTCGGCGACCGACAGGTCATCGAAGAGCACCGTTTCCTGGTGGATCGCCGTCACGCCCGCCGCGCCCGCGGCCTGGGCTGTCGGGAAGGAAACGGCAGCGCCGTTGATGGAAATCTCACCCGCGTCCGGCTGGTAGATCCCGGTCAGAACCTTGACGATGGTTGACTTGCCCGCACCGTTTTCACCGACAAGGGCCGTCACCTGGCCCGGAAAGAGTTCAAGCGAAACTCCGGAGAGAGCTTTGACGCCGGGAAAAGACTTTGAAATGCCCTTCAGCGACAGGACCGGCTTCTGATCAGTGGTAACAGACGGATGCACGTTGCCGATGCCCTGCGTGTTCGCAAGCATTCCCAGTCCCCCGGAATTTGGAATTGTTCTTGGGTCATGGGCCGGCCCGGTTATCCGGGCCGGCTTTTGCCTGGTTAGCGAAGCTTAGAAGATATCCTTGAAATCGTCGATGTTCGAGCTGTCGTACACGAACGGGTCGGCCATCGCGCCTTCGCTGTTATCATTCAAGGTCAAGGAGCCCATGCGCCCCATGGGGATTTCAGCGCCTGGCTTGGCTTCCGCATTGCCGGCGGCAAGATTGTAGGCGAGCATCGTGGCCGAGTAGCCGAGATCGATCGGGTTCCAGATCGCGAAGGACTTGGACGCGCCGGAGTCGATATGGCCGGCCATCTCAGACGGCAGTCCGAGACCGGTGACGTTCACCTGACCGGCTTTTTCAGCATCGGAGACAGCCTGCGCTGCGGCAACGATGCCGACGGAGGTCGGCGCGATGATCGCCTTCAGGTCAGGGTAGCTCTGCATGAGGCCCTGCGCTTCGCGATAGGACTTGTCGGCAAGGTCGTCGCCATAGACCGTCGCGACGACATTGATGCCCGGATAGTTGTCCTTGACCTTGTTCATCTCCTCGATCCAGGTGTTCTGGTTCGTCGCGGTCGCCGATGCGGACAAGACCGCGACATCACCGCCGTCGGGCAGATGATCCGCAGCAAGCTTGATGATCATGTTGCCGATCAGCGCATTGGAAGAGGGGTTGAGGTGCAATTGCCGGCCTTCCGGCGCAACACCGGAATCCCATGAAATCACGGTGATCCCGCGCTGCATCGCCTTTTTCAGGGCCGGAACGAGCGCATCCTGGTCATTGGCGGAGACGGCGATCGCGTCAACCTTCTGCGCGATCAGCGCATTGATGACTTCGATCTGGCCCTCCGCAGTCGTGTCTGTCGGACCGGTGTAGATGATTTCGACATCGCCGAGTTCCTTGGCGGCTTCTTCAGCGCCCTTTGCGGCTGCTTCAAAGAAGCCGATACCGAGAGCCTTGACGACCAGGGCGATCCGCTTTGTTTCCGCCTGCGCCGGCACAGCTATGCACATCGCGGCAACGGCTGTTGCTGCCAACAGTGACTTCAAGAGTTTCATGTTATTCCTCCCTAGATAGCTGCCGGTCCTCCCAGGTTCCGGCAGAACACCGGCTACCCGCTCGAGGTTGCCTTTGCTTGAGCGGCACTTGTTTGCGCCACGATTAATCTCACATCCGCCTGCTCCAGCATGTTGGCCGCATGGTCGGGAATTCCTTCGTCCGTCACGACGGTGGAAATGCGCTCAAGCGGACACAGGATCAACGAAGACCGGGCGCTGAATTTGGACGAATCCGCCAAAACGACGAGCTCGTCAGCTTGTCCGATCAGCTTCTGCTCGGCCTGGATCAGGAGTGGATCGGCCTCCATGAGCCCGAGTGCTCCGAGACCCTGCGCGCCCATGAACATGCGCTTGGCATAGAAGTTCCGCGTGACGTCATTGTCGAACGGACTGAGAATGATGTTCTGCTCACGGTAAATCGCACCGCCGGAAAGCATGATCGTGTTCTTGGAATTCTTGAGCAGATGCTCGGCGATCGGAAATGAATTGGTGAAAACCTGCATGCGCTTTGTCGCCAGCGGGTGCACCATCTGAAACGTTGTCGTGCCGCCATTGATGATGATCGGGTCGCCGTCCTCGCACAATTCGACCGCCTTTTGCGCGATTGCACGCTTTTGAGCGATGTTGATTGTTTCATTGACCGAAAACGGCCGGCCGGCGAGGCCCACGAACTGCGGCGGATGGATCGATTCCGCACCGCCGCGCACCCGGCGCAGCTTCTTCTGCACGTGCAGGGTCGCGATATCCCTGCGAATGGTCGCCTCGGACGACCCAGTCAACGCAACCAGTTCCTGGACCGTCACAACGGGCCGGTCCTGAACTGCGGACAGGATAATCCTCTGGCGTTCTTTCTCGTGCATTCCGTCCTCCCGTTACTCAAACGTTTTCATCAAAATCCGTCATTGTCAATCAATAAATGTCATAAATGATCATACCGCAGTGCAATATGATTGAATTTGATTGTTTTTGATTGACATGTGGATGCAATCGAGCGAGTTTCTAATCAAAGAGGCTTGCTCTGTCAGGCACATTTTCGGGAGGTATCGATGCTGAACTCTGCTGCGGGATCACGGCTGCAAAACTTATGGGATGATGGAACCGCGCAGCCGATGACGGAAGCTGAACTGCTGCTCTACCGGTCAAATCTCCTAGGCTCGGACAAACGCATCACCAACTATGGCGGCGGAAACACATCGGTCAAGGCGATGGAAACAGATCCGCTAACGGGCGAACAGACCGAAGTCCTCTGGGTCAAGGGTTCGGGCGGCGATGTCGGCACCATCAAAATGGATGGGTTCGCAACGCTTTACATGGACAAGCTGCGCGCCTTGAAGGGTCTCTATCGCGGCGTCGAACACGAAGACGAGATGGTGGGCTACCTGCCGCATTGCACTTTCAACCTCAACCCGCGCGCGGCCTCCATCGATACCCCTCTTCACGCCTACGTTCCCGCCACCCATGTCGACCACATGCACCCGGACGCGATCATTGCAATCGCCGCAGCAGCCGACAGCAAGGCGATGACGGCGGACATATTCGGTGACGATATCGGCTGGCTGCCATGGAAGCGCCCCGGCTACGAGCTCGGCCTGTGGCTCGAAAAGTTCTGCATGGAGAACCCCCGGGCAAAAGGTGTGGTACTGGAAAGTCACGGCCTGTTCACATGGGCCGACGACGCCAAAACCTGCTACGAGATCACGATCGACACAATCAACAAGGCGATCGACTGGTTCGAGCAGAAGACACTCGGCCACAGCGCATTCGGCGGCGCGAAATGCATCGCTCTGCCACCATCGGACCGCCGGAAGACCGCTGCCGCTCTGATGCCGGTCATTCGTGGCATGATCAGCGGCGACCAGCATATGGTCGGTCATTTCGATGACAGCGACACGGTTCTGGAGTTTGTGTGCTCCAACGAGTTGGAAGCGCTGGCCGAACTCGGAACAAGTTGTCCTGACCATTTCCTGCGCACAAAGATCCGTCCACTCGTCGTGGACTTCAATCCTCAGAACCCGGAGATCGAAAGGACGATTGCCGGACTGAGTGGCGCGGTTGCGCAATATCGCGACAACTACGCGGCCTATTACGAACGGTGCCGCCGTCCGGACAGCCCGGCGCTCAGAAATCCGAATGCTGTCGTCTATCTCGTTCCCGGTGTCGGAATGATCACCTTCGCCAAGGACAAGGCGACCGCCCGGATCTCGGCGGAATTTTACACCAACGCCATCAACGTCATGCGCGGTGCGTCGAGTGTCTCGACCTACCGGGGCCTTGATGAGCAGGAGGCATTCGATATCGAATACTGGCTCCTTGAAGAAGCCAAGCTTCAGCGGATGCCCAAACCGAAAAGTCTGGCGGGAAAGATCGCATTGGTCACCGGCGGCGCCGGGGGCATCGGCTCGGCGACTGCGGAACGGTTCCTGCGCGAAGGAGCCTGTGTGGTCCTGGCCGACATTGACGAAGACGCCTTGTCAAAGACCGTGGATGTGCTCTCAAAGCGGCACTCTGGAGATCTGGTTCGCTCGGTGGTTATGGATGTCACCAGCGAGGATGCTGTTGCCGACAGTTTCGCGCGGGCGTCGCTGGAATTCGGTGGCGTCGATGTTCTGGTTTCCAATGCGGGAATCGCCTCCTCGGCACCGATCGAAGAGACCACGCTGGACCTTTGGAACCACAATATGTCGATCCTCTCGACGGGCTATTTTCTGGTGTCCAGGTCCGCGTTCCAGCTTATGAAGACCCAGGGAAAGGGCGGAGCGATTGTCTTTATCGGATCGAAGAACGGCCTTGCCGCATCTCCGGGAGCCAGCGCCTATTGCACAGCCAAGGCCTCCGAACTTCATCTCGCCCGCTGCCTGGCGCTCGAAGGCGCGCCGGATGGTATCCGGGTCAACGTGGTCAATCCGGACGCCGTCCTGCGCGGATCGAAGATATGGTCGGGCGACTGGCTCAAGGAACGCGCGGAAGCCTATGGCAAGGACACGGCGGACCTTGAAGAACACTACCGGCAGCGCTCCTTGCTGAAACGATCCGTCCTCCCGGAAGACATCGCAGAGGCCGCCTACTTCTTCGCCTCCGACGTTTCATCCAAATCGACCGGCAACATTCTCAATGTCGATGCCGGCAACGTTCAGGCCTTCACGCGCTAGGTGATGGACCCATAAATGAGACTGAAATGGCATGCGAAATGGCGAAATCCCGTTAGGAAGGGTGTGCGGAGCGGGCTTCCTGCCCGGTCAAGCACGCTGACGCCACGGGGTGACGCCATTTCCATGTCCTTCGGATTTGACCGGCTTGCTCCTCCTCGGCGTTGCGAAAGGCTTGAAAATGAAGGACATTTCCTGCGCTTCCGCGCCTTGACGAGAAGCAAGCCGCCTCAAACCATTACGGCCTCATTTATGGGTCCATCACCTAGGGGAGACGGATCATGCCCATGATCGAACGCGCGGTGATCGCGCAGGAAAACGAGAAGCTCACCACGAACCTTCGCCGCGATTACGACGCCCTTGGCGAGCAGCTTGAACGGCGCGGTGTCGCCATTGACGGGATCAGGGAAAAAGTGTCCGCCTATGGCGTCGCCATTCCGTCCTGGGGCGTTGGAACCGGTGGAACTCGGTTCGCAAGGTTTCCAGGACCGGGAGAGCCCCGCAACATTTTCGACAAGCTCGAGGACTGCTCGGTCATCCACGAACTGACCGGGGCAACGCCGAGCGTTTCCCTGCACATACCCTGGGACAAGGCGGAACCGTCATTGCTGAGGAACAGGGCGGACGAACTCGGCCTGACCTTCGACGCAATGAACTCCAATACGTTTCAGGATCAGGAAGACCAGCGGCAGTCCTACAAGTTCGGCTCTCTCTCGCACACAGACCCGGCTGTTCGGCAACAGGCCATCGAACACAATCTGGAATGTATCGAGATCGGTGCTGCGATCGGCTCGAAAGCCCTGACCGTTTGGGTCGGCGACGGGTCGAACTTTCCGGGACAGACCCACTTTACCCGTCAGCTGGAACGGTATCTGGAAAGCGCGAAAACGATCTACGCCCGGCTCCCGGGCGACTGGCGGCTCTTTACCGAACACAAGATCTTCGAGCCCGCCTTCTACTCCACGGTCGTTCAGGACTGGGGCACGAATTACCTGATCGCCAAGGAACTCGGCGAACGGGCATACTGCCTGGTCGATCTCGGCCACCACGCTCCGAACGTGAATATCGAGATGATCGTCGCCAGGCTGATCCAGTTCGGCAAGCTCGGCGGGTTCCACTTCAACGACAGCAAGTACGGCGACGACGATCTGGATACCGGAAGCATCGACCCCTATCGCCTGTTTCTGGTCTTCAATGAACTGGTGGACGCAGAGGCCCGCAAGGCGCCCGGTTTCGACCCGGCTCACATGCTGGACCAGTCGCACAATGTCACCGACCCAATCGAGAGCCTGATGGTGTCGGCGATGGAAGTTCAGCGCGCTTATGCGCAGGCCCTGATCGTGGACCGGAGCACGCTGGAAGCATGTCAGGAAAGCAACGATGCACTGATGGCGACATCAACACTCAAACAGGCCTACCGCACCGATGTGGAACCGATCCTGGCGTTGGCACGTGCCGAAAAGGGCGGAGCAATTGATCCGGTTTCAGCTTACAGAACGTCCCGGTATCGGGAGACGATTGCCAGGACCCGTCCCGTTGTTTCCGGTGCGGGCGGCGGTATCGTCTGAGTGCTGCTCACCGTGGGTCGCAGGCTTGTGCGTCAGCAGCCGCAGGCGAGGGAATCGTCTCCTCCACCGGGGCAGATCAGTTCCTGCCGCGGAAAACCGATCCGGTGACGCTCGAACTCCGCGAAGAAGCCGCCATTTGCCCAGCACCATTTGCCCTCGCCCATCGTTGTGCTGGAGGCATCACACGAGCGTCCGAGATAAAGCGTTTCCCTTTCGCGCGTGACCGATGACGCTGCACCCGCTTCGAAAAAACGGGTCACAGGATATTGGGATTTCAGGACATACCCGGAAGCGTTGCAGCTGAGCGACCAGCTGTGATTGTCGCCGACATAACCGAACTGTTCCGACAAGGCCGCGCCGGAAACGAAGCTGAAGACGGCCATGAAGGCCAGAAGAACTTTCACACTTGAAATCATCTTGCGCGTTCCAATGAAATGACCACGGTGGAAACAGACACAATTGTATCAAGCACCTGCGCTCAGGGGCAGCCTGAAATCAAAGTGCAGCGCATTGTCTTCTGATCAAGGGAACGCCCACCGGGCACGGGAAGCTAAAGGCTCTCCACCTTTGGCAGACTTTGCTCTTCGACCGGGACCGTTTCAATCCGGTTTTCGGTCTTTGCGTCAAACAGATGCACGGCCCTTGGCGGGATCGTCAACTCGATGGGATCACCGGCCGCTGCACCATTGTCCCTCGCCATCGTCGCAACGAGACTTGCCGTCTCACTCAGGTCAACGTGGATGTTCACATCGGCTCCGGTCTTCTCCACCAGCTTGACGGTACCGGTTATTTCACCGTTCCCGGTGGTGATCAGATCTGAAGGCCTCAACCCGCAAATCACCTTTTGGCCCGGCTCGGCTTTCAGTCCGGCATCGAGAAGCAGATGAATGTGAGGTCCGACGAAGTGCGGGCTTCCGTTCTGAGCCGTGATTTCGCCCTCAATGAAATTCATCGAAGGCGACCCGATGAAATCGGCCGCGAAGCGTGTTGCCGGCCGGTCATAGAGATCGTCCGGCGTTCCCACCTGTTCGATCTTGCCACCTTTCATCAGGACGATCTTGTCGGCCATTGTCATTGCCTCGATCTGGTCGTGGGTCACGTAGATCGTGGTCGCCTTGAGGCGCTCGTGCAGCTGACGGATTTCAACGCGCATGTGCGCCCGAAGCTTCGCATCGAGATTGGAAAGGGGCTCATCGAACAGGAAAACCTTTGCGTCTCGAACCATGGCCCGGCCCATCGCCACGCGCTGTCTCTGTCCGCCTGACAGTTCCCTCGGATAGCGATCGAGATATTCGGTCAGGTTCAGAACGGCCGCCGCCTCGTTCACCTTCCGCTTGATCTCGTCCTTGCTGAGCCGCTTCACTTCCAGGCTGAAGGCAATGTTGTCAAACACCTTCATCGTCGGATAGAGCGCATAATTCTGGAAGACCATGGCGATGTCGCGATCACGCGGATGCACCTCGTTCATCACCTTGCCGTCGATGGTCAGTTCGCCGCCGGAAATGTTTTCAAGGCCTGCCGTCATCCGGAGCAGCGTTGTCTTGCCGCAACCGGATGCTCCGAGCAACACCGCGAACTCGCCGTCATGGATGGACAGCGACAGGTCGCGCATGACCTCGAAAGATCCGTATGACTTGCAGATATTATGATAGGCGACTTCTGCCATAAAAGCTGATTTCCTCAGTAGGTTTGCCGCGTCGGCGTCAGGCAGATTTCCTGGACCAGGGCCTTTTGCGGCAACTGATAGGCATTGAGGATCAGGTCGCCGACAATGTCCGCACCGATGCCTCCGCCCATCTTGACTTTGTTGTTCTTGTAGTTTGCAAGCGTTTCTTCATCCAGCACACCGGAGAGCACTTCCGTCTCGATCACGCCGGGAGACAGAACGATCACGCGCACATCATACGCGGAGAGATATTCGCGCAGACTTTCGGAGACAGCGTGCACGAAGTATTTCGTGCCGCAATAGACCGTGTGATCGGGGTAGACCTTGCGGCCCGCAATGGAACTCATCATCACGAGTGTCCCGCACTTGCGCTCCATCATTCCGTTCATTACCGCATGGACCGTATTCATCACACCCTTGGTGTTGATGTCGATCATCTCGTCCCATTCTTCAGGTGGCTGACGGCCGATATCGGCAAGGCGCGCAATGCCCGCATTGGCGAACATCATGTCGACCGGCCCGTAACGCTCCTCCGCGTCCCGAACGGCAGATGCGATCGCATCCCGGTCGCGCACATCCACTTGCCTGAGAACGGCATTCGGCAGTCCAAGGGCTTCCATGCGGTCCATCCGGCGGGCCATCAGCAGCACCGGATGTCCGGCGGCCGAGAAGGCGCGCGCGGTTGCTTCCCCGATCCCGGAGCTGGCGCCGGTGATTGCGACAAGAGGTTTGGTCTCCACTTGGGTCCTCCCTGACCTGAGTGCCGGGAAGGGTGTTGCCACCCTCCCCGGTTCTGGTTTGCGAAGATCGCTCAGCCCGACACGATCTTGTCGACGGAAACCGCAATGTCGTCCATTGCTTCCTTCGGCGAGCCGTAGTCACCGGCAAAGTACTTGCCGAGACGAACCGGGATCGTATCGTTGGAAAGTTCTGCCCATTGCGGCAGATCCGGCTCCGATCCCATGTCCATCGCGATCGTGTCGCGAACAACGTTGAGGTGCCGGGTTGTGCCCGGACCGACGCGGTTGTTGGCAATGATGCGCGGATCGTCGTAGACGCTTTGGCGTGTCGGTCCGGTGCCGCCGCCCAGAGCCGTGATCAGGACCTGCGTGTCGTAACTCGTCGCCCACTGCATGAAGATCCAGGCAGCATCCGGGTTCTTGGAGTTCTTCGAGACCGCGAGCGAGGATCCGCCCTGGTGTCCGACACCCGGGATCTCGCCGAAACCGGTCTGATCGACCGTGCGCAGCGCCCGCATCGGCGGCGGACAGCGGACGGCTTCCATGAGACCGGATACCTTCGTCGCCGACGGATCGTCGAAATAGGGGAAGAACTCGCCCCAGCTCATCATCGACGCGGCAACGCCCTGGGCGACGGATTGACCCTGGCCGTCCCAGGTCCAGCCCGTTACGCCCGGAGGCATGGTTTTCCAGAGCTTGGTCCAGTAGTCCATGGCTTCCAGGCCGTATTCGTCATTGCCCGCGAACTTTCCGTCCGCGTTGAAGATCGACCCGCCATGGCCCCAGAGCCATGCTGTCCAATCGCACTCAAGACTGTAGTGACCGGATTTCATCTGGCCGGTGGAACCGTAGAGGTCCGGCCCCTTGGCGTCAGTGATCGCCTTGGCCTGCTGGTAGTACTCTTCCAGGGACGACGGTGCTTTAAAGCCCATTTCCTCCCAGATGTCCTTCCGGTACATCATGATGAAGATCGGAATGTCGTAAGGCACACCAACCCAGCGGTCCTCGTACTTGGCGATGCCATCGACAAGCGCCGGCAGGAAGTCGTCGATATTGTAGTCCGGCATCGCGAGGTCGGGCTTGTTCTCGATCTGCTCGCGCGGATCGAAGACATCCTGGCTCACCGACGCGGCCCAGCTCTGATCGATGTAGTAGAGATCGTAAGTGCCGAGCTGCGAAGCGATGTCCAGGGTCATTTTCTGAAGCACCTGCTCAAGCGGCAGTACCTCGATTTCGACGGTCATGCCCGACGCTTCTTCGAAATACTGCTTGAGCTGGCTGTTGATCGCGTTTGACGGCGGTGTGGATTCGGTCGCGAGCTTGAGTGTCGTTCCCTTGAACGGTCCAGACACATCCTTCACCCATTTCAGAACCTCGTCGGATGGCCGAAGGTCGTCTGCGGCATTGGCCAGTGGCATCGAACCCAGACCGAAGGGCCGGCGCATGCCAGCGCCGAAGGCGGCCGCGCCCAATCCGAGCAAGCCGGCATTCCGCATGAAATCCCGTCGCCCCATGCGCCGGTTGACGAAGGCGTCCACCAGATTGGCGCGATATTGTTTCCTGTCTGTATCTCTCATGACTAACTCCTCCCGTGGTACGTGAAAGATGGTCTCCTAAAGACTGTGTTGCTCCTATTGCTTGAGGGAACCGAGTGTCAGCCCGCGGACCAGTTGCTTCTGGACCAGCAGGATGAAAAGGAACGCCGGAGCCATCGCAGCCACTCCCAAGGCCGCCATGTTGCCCCAGGCGGTGCCTGTGGATGTGACGAAGCTCGACGACACGACCGGCACGGTTTTCAGCCCGGTCTGCGTCAGGGTCAGAACGAAAATGAACTCCGTCCAGGAAAAGATGAAACACAGGACCGCGGTCGCCGCGATGCCGCCCTTGGCCATCGGCAGGATGATGCGGCGGAAGATCTTCCAGCGGCTCGCGCCGTCGACAATGGCGCTCTCGTCGATCTCCCTTGGAATGTCGTCGAAGAAACTCTTCAGCAGAAGCACTGCAAGCGGCAGGTTCATCAGCGCGTGGATCAGGATGATCCCGGTGTAAGAATCCATCAGGCCGATATCCTTGTAGATGAAGAACATCGGGATCGCGACAGCGACCGGCGGCATCATCCGGGTCGACAGGACCCAGGCGACAAAGTGGTGCCGGCCCCGGAAATCCATCCGGCTGAGCGCATAGGCGGCGAAAGTTGAAATCGCGATCGCAAGCGCCGTGGAGAATACGGCAACAACGATGGAGTCCCAAAGGCGCGGCGCCATGTAGAAATTGCCGCCGCCGGGCAGAACTTCCTGCTGGCGCAGGAAGCCGAAGGAAATGCCGAACACCTCCTCGAAGTTCCGGAGCGTTGGTGTGAACGACCAAACCGTCGGCGGAACCGAAAAGATCTCCTTGGCTTGCTTGAAGGCCGTCGTGCCCCAGTAATAGAGCGGGAACACGAACAGCGCGGTAATGAACCACGCGGCAGCCATGCGCGAATAGCGCCGATATTTGCTCTCGACAATCACCAGCGCACCTTCGCAATCCAGATAAACAGGTTGGCGATCACGAGGATCAGCACGAGGCTGACTAGACTCAGCGTTGCGCCGTACCCCCACTTGATGAAGCTGAAGGTCTGCTGCCAGGCATAGAGCGACAGCGTGTAGGTTGACGTTCCGGGGCCGCCGGAGGTCATCACGAACATGTAGTCGAAGGCCCGGAACAGATCGATGCCCCGGATCAGAACGGCAACCGCGATAACCTTGGACATCATGGGAAGCGTGATCCGGCGGAACGTCTGGAATGCGGACGCGCCGTCCAGCATGGCAGCTTCATAGGGTTCCTGGGGCAGCGATCTCAAGCCGGCCAGGAAGATCAGCACCATGAACGGCGTCCACTGCCAGATGTCGGCAAGCATTACACCCGCCAGCGCCGTCGAACTTGTTGCAAGGATCGGGTCCTGACCGCTCAGGATCCCCATGGATTCCAGAAGGTAGGTCAGAACGCCGAACTCCGGATCTTCCATGAGAAGGAACATCATGCCCGTGATTGCAGGCGGGATCACCAGCGTGAGGGTGAGAAGGCCGCGCAGCAATCCGAAGCCCGGTTCGTCGGAATCCAAGAGCAGCGCGATGATCATTCCGAGCACGACCTGGATCGCAAGCAGCACGAAGAAATAGGTGAAGGTCACGGACAGCGCTTCCCAGAAACGCGGATCGTTGACCAGGGTGCTCCAGTTCTCCGTGCCCACGTAGACGAGTTGGCGCTTGAACGGCGCATATTCGTGGAACGAAAGCCAGATGTTGTAGAAAAGCGGATAGATCGTGAAGACCACGAGCATGGCGACCAGCGGCGCAAGCCACGGCACCGGGCTGTCACCGGTGATGCAACCTTGCAATCCTCTGGTTCTTACGAACGCCATGCCGATCCTCCCGTGAACATGGCCCTGCTATTTCTTTCTGGCCGGTGGCTTCTTTGCCGCCGCCGACTTTGCCGCAGGCTTTCTGGCCGCTGCAGTCTTTGCCGCAGGTTTCTTCGCTGTCGCTGCCTTTGCAGCCGGTTTTGAAGCCGCCGCAGTCTTCGCCGCAGGTTTCCTGGTCGCCGTCGCCTTTGATGCGGGCTTCTTTGCTGCTGCTGTCTTTGCTGCCGGTTTTTTGGCAGCACGAGGCTTGGGCTTCTCTTTTCCGGCATCGTCCTGAAGGCCGTAGCCGGCAAACCCGCGATGCGTGTCATCGATGGCTGCGTCGCTCAAAAGCACCGGACCGCCGATCGCAAGGCTGAGGTAGTACTGCTTTGCGATCGTCTCCAGCTCGATCGCACGCCACATCGCCTTGGCCAGGTTCTCGCCGATGGTGATCATGCCGTGGTTTGCAAGCAGGCACGCCGTCCTGTCGGTCATCGCGTCGATAGCGAGTTCGGACAGTTCTTCCGAGCCGAACGTCGCATAGCCGGCGCACCGCACGTTGTTTCCCCCGAACGCCGCAATCATGTAGTGGCAGGAGGGGATCTCCTTGCGCGCAATGGCGAGCGTCGTGCAGTAGGTCGGATGCGCGTGAACCACCGCGCCCGCATCAGGGCGGCCGCGCAACAGCTTCTGGTGAAAGCGCCATTCGGTCGACGGTTTCAGCGGGCCTTGATAGCGCCCGCTGGTGTCTTCTAGACCGACCGATGCGACCATCTCAGGCGTCATCTGGTCATAGGGCGTTGCCGATGGAGAGATCAGCATCCTGTCTTCAAACCGGACCGAGATGTTCCCGGAGGTTCCCTGGTTGATGCCGCTGGAATTCATCTCCCGGCAACGGGTAATGATCTCCTCGCGCAGTGCCAGTTCGGCCTTCTTCATGCGCTCATTCTCCTGTCTGAAATGTTTTTTGCCGCAATCAGAGCCTTCGCAAGCTCTGCAAATCCTTCACCGCCCCGCGCGGTTGTAATCCAGCCGGGTTCCGCGTCGATCCTGCCCTTGAAATCCAGGACGTTCGCCACCCCGCAGGCATTCGGGAAGAAACCGAACATCGGCGCGTCATTGGGACTGTCGCCGCAAAAGACGATCCGGTCCTTCTCACCGTCCAGGTCCAGGTCCAGAACCTCGGTCGCGAACCTGCGTGTCATGGTAAGCTTGTCGTAGCTGCCGTACCACCCGTTCACGTGGATCGAGGACACTTTTGCAACCGCGCCCTCCTCCTCGAAAATCGCCTTGATGCGATCAACCTCCGCGCGTTCAAGCGCAGGCACATCTTCACAGAAATCGATGGCAAGATCCGCCTCTCGAAACGCCTGATCCGCCGACACCGCCGCGCCAGGCACTTCGCTCAGGATACGCGCCGCGATCTGCTCGTAGCGCAGCTTGTTGTTCCGCCTGACGACATCATTTGCCGAAAAGACCCGACGCATCTTTCGCGCAGCGTTGTCATAGGCGTAGTAGAACGCACCGTTCTCACCGACCACGCCGTCGACCGGCCAGAAACGGGCGATCATGTCGCACCATCCCGCAGGCCGGCCCGTGATCGCGGCGACCCTGAAGCCCGCCTCCCTGAGGCTCTCCAGAGCGGAGTAGGCACTCGCGGGAAGACGGCCGTCGCTTGTCAGCGTGTCATCGATATCGGCCATCACAGTGTGGATCGAAGCTGCGGTATCCCGGGGCATGGAGGCGAGCGGTTTCATCACAGTCACACCTCCCTGCTTGCAAAATCGTCAAGCAGGCCCGCGTCGCAGGCAAGATCCGCAAAGGAAAACCGGTTCCGCATCTCGTGCGCGTGCCGAACGGCTTCGCGGTAGAAGTCGGACGGCAAACCGAGCTCCCGTCCGCTCGTGGCGCCACCGACCTCTTTCAGCTTCGAAATCATGCTGTCGACGGGGTCAACCAGCTTGCGGCAATCGGCGCGCAATTGCGGCCAGATCTCCTGCAGGCGTTCGTTCAGCCGCGCCGCACCATCCTCATCAAGCGCTTTCTTCCGGTACTCCGCTTCGCACTGGGTGGCAATCTCCGGTCCCATGCGGCGTGCCATATCCTCCCCGTCTACGCGGGTCGGCCGGATCTCCGGCGGCCGTTCCTGATCCAGGAACCAATCTTGAATGCGGCCCATGGTCAAGGTCGCGACCCCAACCTGCTCGCCATGCAGCGTTCCCGCGTGCCGGTCGCCCGCGAAACAGTCGATGTAGTGGGAAATCTGATGCTCGCCCATCGAGCCGTGGTTCGAGACCTTGGTAAAGGCAACTCCGAGGCCGGACAGGACCAGCGCCCGGACAAGATAGCCGACCGCCGTGACCTCTCCTTCCTTCAGACCGGCCGCATGCGTCTCCAGCATGCCCTCATCGGGTTCGCTGATCAGATAGGGCTCCATCCAGAAGCGGCTTCCGAGCAGCTTGTGCGACATCCACCAGTCGATCCGTGCAACGCTGTTGCACAGACAATCACCGAAACCCGCCGCGGCCATCCGGCTCGGTGCGGCCGATATGACCCCGAGATCAAGGAAAACGCCTTTGGGCGCGTGAGCCGGCAGCGAGATCTTCAATCCGCTCGGCAATCCCATCGACGCCGTCGTCGATGCATACCCGTCCATCGAGGCCGCCGTGCCGAAGACACAGTAGGGACGGCCATCCTTCGCTGTGACGTATTTGGTCAGGTCGTTCACTGTGCCGGACCCCACCGCGATAACGGATGAAAAGTCCTGCAACCGCGCCGCCAGCTCATCGGCGGCGTGGACCGTCGCGTGCGGTTTACCCTCAAGCAGGATTTCGCTGACCGTCATGCCCGCGCTTTTCAGATTGCTCGCGATCCGTGAACCTGCGGCATCCCAAGTGTTGGCATCGGCGACCATCGCGGTTGAATCGCCGATGCCCACGGAGCTCACGAGGTCTGCCTCGGCTCCGTCAATCGATTCGGAAATCAGGATTTTGTCGACCGGGGCCCTGGGTCCGGTCTCGCCGGTGTCCGGGTTGACCCACCGACCCAGATACACGTCCTCAATATGCTCCATCCAACCGTTTTCCGGCCGCTCTGGTAAAGAGGGAGTCTGTTGACTTATTGAGGGCATACAAAACCTTTCAGCTCATGAATGACAAATGACAGCATCTATTGACATTTGTCAAATCGAATTTCAAACTTCACGGATCGCAAAGGCGAAAGCGAAACAATGTCAGACAAGCAAAGCGACGGTTCAGGCGGGGAGAATGTCAGGTTTGTCGAGGACACGACGGCCTGGGCAACATGGCTCTACTACGCGGAGTCACGCACCCAGGCTGAGGTCGCCAAGGCTTTGGGCGTGTCGCGCGCATCGGTCGCCAACTATCTCGCGGATGCGCGCAGGCGCGGGCTTGTCACGATCAGCCTTGCGCCCGGTCTCCTCGAACAGGCCGAACTCAGCAAGCGCCTTGCCGCCCGTTTCAAGTTGAAAGGCGCTTTCATCGCTCCGGAAATCAGCGAAGAAGACAGCGATCCGACCCAGCTTCGAAAACGCCTTGGCATAGCCGGAGCACAGATACTCCTGTCGCGCTTGCGCAGTGACATGACAATCGGCGTCGCATGGGGCCGCACGATGCTGGAGCTGGCAAACGCGTTGCCGGAGAGAAGCCAGGAAAGCCTGCGCGTTGTTCAAGTATCGGGCAGCTCGCTTGGGGACGACGTCACCTCGCCGGAAGCCTGTACCCTCTTCATCGCAAACCGTCTCGGAGCAAAGTGCCACAACTTCCATGCACCCGCCGTCGTCACCACCTCGGACCTGCGCACCGCGCTGTTACGCGAACCGTCCCTGAAACGGCATTTCGAACGGGTTCACAGCTGCACCACAGTGGTTTTCGGCGTCGGTGAACTCAATGACGAGACCAGGTGGGCGGACGGCAACAATCTCATCCAGCCCTCCGCCGAGGACTACATGAAGGCCGGCGCGGCAGGTATCGTCATCGGCCGGTTCATCGATGCGCAGGGCAAAGCGCTGGAAGGGCCGCTGTCAGGACGTCAGATTGGAATGGAACTCCAGGATCTGAAAGCCGTTCCCGAGCGCATCTGCGTTGCCGGTGGCAATGAAAAACTGCAGGCGCTGCATGCCTGCCTGACCGGCGGATACGTCACCGACCTTGTGACGGACAGGTCAACGGCCGAAGCGTTGCTGAGGGAGAACACATGACGAAAGACCTGGTGATCGGGCTCGACAGCTCCACGCAATCGACAAAGGCCGTCGCCTGGACAGGAAACGGAACGCCGGTGGCCGAAGGCCGTGCCTCCATCCCCCTGTCCCAGCCGCAGCCCGGCTGGGTGGAACAGGATGTCGAGGACTGGTGGTCTGCCGCGTGCATGGCATTGCAGGACCTTGCGGGAAAAATAGACATGTCCCGCGTCGCCGCGCTTGCGATCTCCAACCAGCGGGAAACGGTTGCCTTTCTCGATGCTGACGGACAAGCGGTCCGCCCCGCCGTGTTGTGGCTGGATGAACGCGCCCGCGACGAGGTCGAGCTTCTGAGTCGCGAGATCGGAGCCGAGAGACTTCATCGCGTTTCCGGCAAGCCGATCGACATCACGCCCGTGATCTACACGCTGTCATGGTTCCGCCGGAACCAGCCGGACATTCTGGAACGGGCTGCGAAGATAACCGATGTTCACAGTTTCCTGACCGGGCGCATCACCGGCAATTGGGCATCCAGTTGGACGAGTGCCGACCCGTTCGGCCTACTCGATATCGAAACCATGACATGGTCCAAGGAGTTTCTCGCTCACCTGGGCATCCACGCCGATCAACTGGGATTGCTCGCACGTCCTGGCACGGTGACCGGAACCGTCACGGCTGAAGCTTCAGCCAGCACCGGTCTGCCGGAAGGTCTGCCCCTGGTCGCCGCGGGCGGCGATGGTCAATGCGCGGGGCTCGGCGTCAACGCGGCCAGGGAGGGTGTCGTCTATCTCAATCTCGGAACCGCACTCATCACCGGTGCCTGGGCACCCGATCCGATGATCAGCCTCAATTGGCGCACCATGACCTCGCCGACCGGGAACGGCTACTTCCTGGAAGGATGTCAGCGTGCCGGTGCCTTCCTGATCAACTGGTTCGTCGACACCTTCGCGGGTGGGCGCGACGACCCGTCTGTCTTCTCAAAACTGGAAGCGGAAGCCGAGGGTATTCCGGTCGGCTCCGAAGGTGTCACGGTTTGCCCCTATCTCACCGGCAGCATGGACCCTCACTGGGACACAGGTGCACGCGCCAGTTTCAACGGCCTGTCGTCAAACCATGGTCTTGGCCATCTCTACCGGGCGGTCCTGGAAGCCATGACGCTGGAAAGCGCGCGCGCCATCACGGCCATGAACGAAAACGGCCTGAAGATCGAAAAAATCATCGCTGTCGGCGGCGGCGGCAACAGTCCTTTGTGGACACGGATGTTTGCCGATGCAACCGGACTGCCGGTCCACATCTCGCAAAGCCTGGAAGCGTCCTCGCTCGGGGCAGCCATGAGCGCGGCCTATGGCGCGGGATGGTACGAAACGCTGGACGCCGCAGCGGCGGCCATGAGCGAGGAAGGGGAAACAGTCATTCCCGATCCGTCAGCGCGGGATGCCTGGCGCGCCCTTTCTGCACGGCAATTTGCAAGTTATCGGCCCGAATACACAGGCGCTTGATCGTTATTTCAAAAGCGAAGCGTTTCGAGGGAATAATCGGGCAGGACACCCTCCGCTGCAGACAGCGCCTGGACACCGCCGGCAATCAGCAGCGTCCGGCAGCCGAGCGCGGCAGCACCTGCAATATCATGGTGATGGCTGTCGCCGATCATGAGCACGCGCCCGGGATCGGGATCACCGAGGACCGCCAGTGACCTTCGAAAAATCTCCGGCCCCGGCTTTCCGGCATAGGTGACGCCGCCGCCTTCGTCTTCATAGTCCTGTGCCACACGTCCCGGACCGAATGCCGCTTTACCGTCGGCATAGACCACGTGATCCGGGTTGGCGCAGATCGCGGGGATACCGGCTCTTGCCAGCGGGCTCAGCATCTGGCGATAGGTTTCACGCGTAATCTCTTCCGGGCTCAAACCCGAAATAAGCACAAGACGGATCGAGTCGGCGGGATCGTCAGATGGCAAAAGTCCAGATCCGTCCAGCACGGTCGTGTCGTTCTCGCGGGTGAGATTCAGCACCTTGTCTCCGGGCACAAGATCCCCGGCCGCAAGCATGTCCGTGATCCGGGCGCGGGCAACCATGCCGGAGGTGATCACCTCCCCGATCAGGTCTTCCGTGAAGCCGAACCGGTTCAAACGCTGTCTGTTCGGGCCCTTCATCCGTCCAGAATTTGTAATCGCGACGACCGGCAGTCCGACCCCGGCGATCTTCCGAAGACAGGGCAAGGCCTCTGCGAAAACCGTTTTGCCGTCGTGGAGCACACCGAACTGATCGATAAGGATGCCAACGAAGTGATCGATGATCTCTCCCAATCCCGAAATGTGTTTGGTCATGCGCGATCCTTTAGAAAGCCCCAGGCAATGCGAGCCGAGCCGGCAGCCGCCTCACCGGAAGCGACCGGGGCTTCGGATGTCTTGAGCAGTCGGGTGCGCATGCGCGTCCATGTCGGGTTGCCCGCACCGCCGCCGACGGTCCGGATGGATGTCAGTTTCGGGCCGCCCAGGTCGGCCAGCCGTTCAAACCCGAGTCTCTCGATTGCCGCAATGCCTTCCAGGAGGCCTTTCAGGAACTCTTCCCGTGTTTCGGGACGCGGATCAACGCGCGACTGAAGATCCGGATCGTTGACCGGGAACCGCTCGCCAACCCGTGGCAGCGGGTAGTAATCGAGACCGGTGGATATCTCGGGGTCGATCAACTTGCTCAAAGCAACGATCTCATCGGGTGCAAAATGCGCTGCAAGCGCCTCGCCGCCACTGTTGGAGGCGCCGCCCGCAAGCCACTGGTCACCGATGCGGTGACTGTAGATCCCGTATTCCGGCGCAAAAATCGGTTTGTCTGAGAGCAGTTTCAACGTGACTGTTGTTCCAAGCGCGGTCACACCATCTCCGGGCGTCGAGGCACCGGTGGCCAGAAAGGACGCGCAGCCGTCAGATACACCGGCGACGATAGGGATGCCCTTAGGCAGTCCGAATGCTCCGCTCGTGACGCCGGTCATGGTCCCCGTGGCGACGACATCCGGCAATAGCCTGGTGTCCATCCCAGTCTGGGACATCCAGTCCGGCCAGTGTCTCGCAACCGGGTCGTAGCCTGTCTTGAGCGCGTTGCTCTCATCGCTCGGCACGGGTTTCCCGGCCAGCTGTTCCGCGATCCAGTCCGCCTGGTGGGCAATCCTTGCAACGCCGGATCTGGTCTGCAGGCGGATTGAGCGTGCGAGCGCGGAACTGGCCCCGTGCGCCGCGCTCTGACGCGGTGCGACGGACGCGATGGCCTCGGCGATTGCCGGATCGTCGACAGCATCGTTATACATCAGCGCGTGCCCGACAGGCTCTGCGGCTGCATCGAGCGCGAGCACCGTGCCGGAAGTTCCGTCGACGCAGATTGCCTCTATACCGCTTGTATCCACGGCTTGAACAATCCCGGAAAGCGCTTCTGACAGCGCGCCAAGCCAGACGGAGGGATCATTTCTGGGTCCCCTGGAAAGATCCATGGACGCTTTCGTCACCGAGATGACCGTGAAGTCCTCTTTGAGCGCGGCCGCCCGAACACCCGATGTGCCGACATCGATCCCCAGAGCAAGACGGTGTGTCATGACGTTGCGTCTTCACTCGTGTTGAGGGCCTGGCGCAGCTTTTCTGCATCCCAATTGATCAACTCGTCCTCCTGTTGATCGGTGAGGCGCGTCACATCGGAACCCGGCGCAACGCGCACCAGCACGTCGCCAAAGGCGCGCACCAATGTCAGTGTTGCAGCGTTCGCGTCTTCGGGGATGGCGACGCCATTGCCCGGACTAATCACGAGCTTGCGGTCAGACCGCCCCTCCGAACCGCGCCGCGCCGCTTCGACAATCGTTTCCCCTTCCCTCGCGACCACGCAGCCGGGACCGAGAAACACAACATGATCCGGATAGAGCGAGTTTCCATCCGCGATCTCTAGCATTCCGTCGTCGAACGCGACCGCCTGCGTTGTTTCGAAAGGAGCCGGCACCCATCCTGTTCCTTCCAGCGACCGCGCCCATGCCGCCTGGGCTTCGCCGGCATATTCAACGGCAGCAGGCTCCAACCGCCGGGAGACCTCGAACAGCCGTTTCATGGCCTCGTCCGCGCTCTGCCCGGTGGCGACAAGGCCGTGATTGCCGAGGATCAGAACCTTGGTGCTCCCGCTCGCCCGCGCCATGATGGCGCGCGCGAGATCAAGACCGGGTTTGGCATAAGGGATGAACACCGCATCGAGACCGGCGAGCCTGTGCCGGACGATGTCTTCGGCATCGGAGCGGATGGCAATCGCGATCGTCGCGACACAATGGGTGTGCAGCACGACCGGACTGTCGAGCAGCGCATGAACAGATGTCTCGATTGACGAATGAAGTTCCGGTGCGCCGTCCACGTCGGCAAGGAACCGGGCCGTTTCGCCCGCACGCTCATCTCCGGATTTCAACGCCTCGACAAAGCGGCCGGAATACACCGGCACCATGATGTCGCGCGTTTCCGCCTCGGCCAGCCAGGTGCCCGAGGCCTTGATCCACATCTGTCCGTCCCGCTTGAGCGAGGTGTTGCCGCCCGGTCCCTGAACCTGCAACGGATCTTTGCCCAGTTCGGCTGAGATCGATCGAAGTTTTTCGAACTCGGCATCATTCCGCAAGTCTAGAAACGGGTTCATCTATCGTCGGCCTCTTTTGCAACCAGGTTTCAAAATCCGACTTTTCCTCCCGCGTCAGGAACAGCCCGTGCTTCGTGCGGCGCAGCAATATGTCTTCAGCACTCACCGCCCATTCGTTCTCGATCAGCCAGACCGCTTCACGCTCAAAGAAACAGTGCCCGAAATGGTGCCCGAGATCGGACAAGGCGTTGACGCCATCAAGCAGTCGCACGGCATCGGTTCCGTAACAATGCCCCAGATGGCGCAACAACACCTCGGGCAGGAACCCGTACCGCCTGGTGAACCCGGCGAACCAGGCCTCGAACTGCTTGTCCGGCAAGTCCCCGCCCGGAAGTGGGGTGTCCGCTGTCCACGGTCCTGCCATATCGGGAAAGTAGGGAGACAGCATCTGCAATGCGTGCTCGGAAAGCTTCCGGTAGGTCGTCAACTTGCCGCCGAAAGCGGAAAGAAGCGGCGGCGATTTTGCCTCTGGCTCCAGTGATCCGTCGAGTTCGAACTGATAGTCGCGCGTGACGGCAGAGGCGCTTTTGCTGGCATCATCGTCAAAGAGCGGCCGGACGCCCGAATAGTCGAACAGAACATCCTCGGCCTGGAACGCATGATCGAAGTAGTTTCCGAGAATCCCGAGCAGATAGTCGACTTCCGACTTGTCGATCGCAACGTCTTCCGCCTTGCCGTCGAAGGGAATGTCCGTTGTTCCGATCAGCGCCATGTCGTCAAAATAGGGATTGACGAAGATCAGGCGTTTGTCGGGCGCCTGCAGGACATAGCCGTGATCGCCCTGCCACCACTTGGGCAGAACGATGTGGCTGCCCTTGACCAGGCGCACGCGCATGCGCGAATTCACGCCCGCGACCTCGCCGATGACCTTTTCGACCCAGGGGCCGGCTGCGTTGAAAATGGCTTTCGCGTAGACGGTAGACGGCGAGCCGGACTGGCCCTTGAGTTCCGCGCGCCAGACATCCCCTTCCCTCCTGGCGGATACGCACGGGGTTCTGGTGAACACTTCGGCACCGCGGCGGGCGGCATCGACCGCATTCAGAACAACCAGGCGCGCATCATCGATCCAGACGTCCCAGTAGCTGAACCCCTTCTTGTACCTGTCCTTTAGCCTTTCGCCGGCAATGTCGTGCCTGAGATCGAGAGCTGAGGAGCGCGGAACCCTCTTCCGGCCTCCCAGGTTGTCATAGAGAAACAGTCCGAGGTGAATAAGCCATCGCGGCCGCTGCTCCGGGCTGTGCGGCAACACGAGCTGCAATGGCCAGGAAAGATGCGGTGCGGCTTCCAGCACGACTTCACGTTCGTTGAGCGCCTCGCGCACGAGCCTGAATTCGTAATATTCAAGGTAGCGCAAACCACCGTGTATGTACTTTCCGGATCTGGAGGATGTGCCCTCGCCAAGATCACCCTTTTCGCACAGGATGACGGACAAGCCGCGCCCCGCGGCATCCCGCGCAACCCCCACACCGTTGATCCCCCCGCCGACGACCAGCAGGTCCACGGGACGATCCGCGGATCGTCCCTGTGGCTCGTATCTGGCATGGTCAGGCGTCACAAGGTTCATTCAGACCTCAACACGGACTGAGCGGCGGCTCGTTTGAAATCCAGCGCCGCACTTCTTCGGCAATCCTCTGCGCGGCAATCTTCACGGTCTTGCGGGACGCACCCGCAATATGCGGTGTCAGCGTCACGTTGGGCAGTTGCAACAGCGGATCATCGGGGCGGGTCGGTTCCACTGAAAACGTCTCCAGCATCGCACCGCCCAGATGCCCGCTCGACAGGGCCGCGAACAGCGCGTCATAGTCCATCAGCGGACCCCGGGCCGTATTGACAATGACTGCCCCCGGTTTCATCGCCGCGAACGCCTCTGCACCTATCATTCCCGTGGTTTCTTTTGTCACGCGCGGGTGCAGCGTCACGACATCGGATTCTTGCAAAAGCGTTTCAAGGGAGACCTGTTCGACACCGTCCCGGCTGTCCTCGACAGACAGTTGCACGTAAGGATCGGCAACGAGCACGCGGGTTCCGAACGCGCGCAGCAGCTTCACCACGCGGGTGCCGACATTGCCGTAGCCGATGACGCCGACGCACATATCGGACAATTCGTTTCCGGCGATGTCCGCACGGTAGAGATCGCCCCGGTAGTCACCCTTGCGCAAGGCATCGTGGCCCTTGGTGATGTTGCGCGTTTCGGTGATGATCGCGCCGATGGTGAACTCGGCCACGGCAGAGGCGTTCCGCCCCGGCGTGTTGACGACAAGAACGCCTCTTTCACGCGCGTCGTCCATGGCGATGTTGACCGGGCCGCCCCGGGAAACCCCGACAAGCTTGAGGTTGGGCGCTGCTTCCAGCACGCCTGCGGACACGGGGGCCAGATGCGTGACCAGAACCTGCGCGTCCTGCACATGCTCAAGGACCATTTCCGGTGTTCCCATGTATTCCTTCAGTCCTTCCAGGCCGGGAGACTCATATCCGTGTTCCATGGGCTCGTCCGGCCATGCCAAATCGAGGCACTTGCAGCTGACGCGGTCACCGCACAACGCCAGGATTTCCTTCTCGAAGACCGCGGACTCCATGAACCGGTCGCCTATGATAGCCACAGTCGTCATCGTGTCAGCTCCCGTCTCGTCTGAGCCTGCCTGTCCCAGACTTTCGGCAGGACAAGCCTTGTTTCCAGATAGCTTTCGAAAAGGGTGTTGTAGAGATCGGCCAGTTCGTCATCGGGAAGAATCGCGTCGTGCAGCAACGGGGTGACCCAGCTGTCCACCGCACCGGCAACGTCTTTGAACAGTCCCTGCTGAACTGCAGCGATCATGGCCGCGCCTGCGGCCCCTGCCTCCGGCTGCGCGATGGTGCGGACGGGCGCGTTCAGACAGGCGGACAGAAGCGACCGGCAGGCTTTTGACTTGGCGGCACCTCCCGTCATGCGGATCTCACCGGGTACCTGGCCCATGGTCTGGTAGCAATCCCTGGCCGCAAGAACGAGACCGTCGAACACGGCCCTCAGCATGTCCGCCCACGTCGTCCCCTGGTCGAGACCGGTCCAGCTCGCCCGTGCATCGGGATTGGTGAACGGCCCGCGCTCACCGGCAGAGGAGATGTAAGGGTGAAAGAACGCTACGCCCGGCGTTGCGCCAAGAACAAGGTCGTCCATGGAAACCAGAAACTGTTCCGGATCTACGCTCAGGTTCTGTGATTGAAACACCTGCACGGCAAGACCAAGTGCCCAGTCTATGTTCAAGGTGGCCGCCATGTTCGTCTGCATTTGCGCGAAGGCGCCGCCGGGAAACGGCATCGTGTAACCGCACATGTCATCGTTCAGAACCACCGCGTCGGCATCGCGCACGAAACGCATGTGCATGCCGGTGGATCCGAGGATCGTGAGCCCTGGAGAGACCGCCGGATCGTAGAGACCAGCCCCGAGCGCGCTGCACATGACATCGACCAGTCCGAGTGAGACCGGTGTTCCGGCATTCAGTCCGCATTGCTCCGCTGCCTCCATGGTCAGCCCGTGTGAGACGGCCGTTCCATCAATAATCGGCGGCAGCAGATCCTTATGCTCAGCCAGACCCAGGCTTTCAATCACCTCAGGCGAATAGTCACGCGTCCTGTAGTCACCGAACGTGAAGACGCCCTCAGAGATATCGGACGCCAACTCGCCGGTGAGCTTAAAATAGAGCCAGTCCTTGCAATGGAGGGCACTGGCGCTTTTCCTCAGGAGTTCGGGTGCATGTTCCTTCATCCAGCACAGATGCGTGCGCATCTGGCAGACGTTGATACCGGTCGCCGTACGCTCGTAAATCACGCGGCTTTCGGGCATTTCGGCCAGCCGTCGCGACGTATCCGCCGCGCGGGCATCGAGCCAGAGCCAGCCGTCATGAGCCGGTTCGCCATCCCGGTCTAAGAGCCAGGTGCCGTCGCCTTGCCCGGTGACGCCGATAGCCGCGCAACGTTCCGCGCAATTCGGGATTTGCTCGACGAGGTGTGCAAGCACTTGAGCGGTGTCGGCCCAGGTGCGGTTCATGTCCTGCTCCACCCCTCCGTCCGGCAGGCTCACGTATTCATTTCTGCGGCTGGCCAGTGCAATCTGCTGCCCGTCCAGTCCAAAGGCGACGGCCTTGATCACGGACGTTCCGGCATCGATCCCGATGAGGAGATCCCGCTCGCTCATGCCAGCTGACCTCCGTGACTGAGTGCCTCGCCGGACCTGGTATCGAAGATGTGCAGATCATCCGCAGATATCGCGATCTTGATGTGATCACCAGGTTTCGGAAGTGCCAGATCGTGCACGACCGAAACGATGCTTCCGCCCGCGAAACGCGCGGCGATGTGGGTCTGGTCGCCAAGCCACTGGTTTGCGAACACTTCGGCGGGCAGTCCTTCCTCGGTCAGCTGAACAGAATGCGGCCGGATGCCGATCATGACCCCGTGATCCTGCTGGATGCGGTTCTGAAGGTCTTCGGAGAAGGACGAAGACGGGTAGGACAAACTGACATCCGGCGACAAGCGCAGCTCAACACTGCCGGAGCCCACTTCCGCGACAGCTTCAAACAGGTTCATGGGCGGTTCGCCTATGAAAGCACCGGTAAAGATGTTCGCCGGCCGGTTCTTGAGGTTCTCGGGCGTATCGAACTGCTGCAGCACGCCACCTTCCATTACGGCAATGCGGTCGGCGAGCGCGTTGGCCTCCGTCTGGTCGTGGGTGACAAGGATTGCCGTCAGCTCGTGTTCCTTGATGTAGTGCTTGATGCGGCCGCGCAGGATTGCCCGGAGTTGCGGTTCGAGCTGCCCCATCGGCTCATCCAGGACGTGCAGATCCGCACGGCGTATGAGCGCCCGCCCGAGACTGACCCTTTGCTGCTGTCCGCCGGAGATCGCATTGGGATACTTGTCGAGGATGTCATCAATTTCCAGGAGTGCGGCAATCTGCTCGACCCGCATGTTGACTTCCGCCTGGGGCAGTTTCTCAGACTTGAGCGCAAACGCGATGTTTTCGCGGATCGAAAGCGGCGGATAGAGCGAATAGCCCTCGAAGGCCATCGCAACCCCGCGTTTGGCGGGCGCGAGGCGGTCGATCCTGCGTCCATCGATTTCGACCTCGCCGGACGTCACCTCCTCGAATCCCGCAATCATGCGCAGCGTCGATGTCTTGCCGCAGCCCGACGATCCCAGCAGGGCGACAATCTCACCGCGCCGGACCTCCAGATCGAGATCCTGCACGGCGTGCACTTCGTGCGCGGTGCCCGGATTGTACTTCTTGTTGACGGATTTCAGATGGAGTTGCCCGCTCATGCTGCTTCCTCCACACGGTTTCCGTCCGGTTCAGGGGCAATCCTGTCTCCGGTGGCGCGATCAAACAGGATCGCGTCCTGCGCCGCGATCCTTAAGTTGACTTCAGGCCCCGTCGGAACCGCATCCTGTGCCGGTTGCGACAGAAGAATTTCCCGGCCGCGCAAGGTCGTGGCCAGGGTGACCGTCTTTTCGTTGAACGGGGTCACCGCTTCGATCGTGACCGGAAAACCGCCCGTTTCGGTGAAGGAAAGGGCCTCGGGTCTCAAACCCACGATGCAGTCCCGGCCCGCGACGCCCGGAAAGCGGCCGTGAAAGTCGACCCTTTCGTCGGATATGAACGCATGCAGGCCCCGCTCGTCCTCCTTGGGAACAATATCGAGAAGATTGATCGTGGGATCGCCGAAAAGCTGGGCGATCTGCGTGTTGGCAGGCCGCCGGTAGATGTCGGCCGGCGACCCGATCTGGACGATCTTGCCCTGATCGAGAACTGCGATCCGGTCGCCGAGGGCCATGGCTTCCTTGTAATCCTGTGTAACGTAGATGATCGTCGCGCCGCGATCTGCCAGAAGGCGGGGCAACTCCAGCCGCATCTCGAAACGAAGCTTTGCATCCACATTGCGCAACGGATCGTCGAGCAAAAGGACCCTGGGTTCGGAAACGAGTGCACGGGCCAGGGCGGTGCGTTGCTTCTGACCATTTGAGAGCGCCCTGGGCGCATGCGAGAGTACGTGCTCGATTTTCAGAAGCTGCGCAACCGCGTCCACCTTCGTTCGGATTTGGGATGCGGACATGCGCTTGGAGGTCAGTGAACTGGCGATGTTGTCATACGCGCTCATATGGGGAAACAGGGCAAAGTTCTGAAACGCCATGCCGATCCCGCGGTATTCGGGAGGAACCTCCGTGACATCCTCACCTCCGATGAGGATGGTACCGCTGTCCGGTTCGATCGCCCCGGCGACGCTGCGCAGCAACACGGTCTTGCCGGCGCCCGACTTGCCGAACAGCACCAGCGTCCCGCCTTCCGGCACGCTGAGCGACACGCCGTCGAGAACGGTTTCCGTGCCGAAGGCTTTTGTCAGTGATGTGAGTTCAAGAAATCCCATTCAGATCAGCCCTTCACCGCGCCGAGGGAAAGCCCTTCGACAAGATACCGCTGTGCCCAGAGAGCCAGGGCCAGGGTTGGCGCAATCGACAGCACGATGGCAGCCGCAATCTGTCCGTACTGGATACCCGACGCCGTCACGAATGCAAGGGCGCCGACCGTCACCGGCTGCTTGTCTGCCGAGGCAAGAACCAGCGCGAAGATGAAATTGTTCCACGCAAAGATGAAAGCAAGCAGTCCGGCCGCTGCGATGCCCGGACCGGCAAGCGGCAGCGCGATCTTCCGGAAGGTCGAAAACCAGCTGTGACCCGCGATCCGGTAGGCGTATTCGATGTCCGGGGAAATGTCCTCGAAATACCCCCTCACGATCCAGAGAATCAGCGGAAGACAGATCAGCTGATAGACCCAGACAAGCCCGAGATAGGTGTCGGCAAGACCGATCTCCTGGAAATAGAGGGTGAGCGGCAGCAGAACCAGCAGCGGCGGGGCGAAGCGGAAGGACAGCAGGGTGAAGGCGATGTCCTCCGACCCTTTGAACTTGTGCCGCGCAAAGGCGTAGGCCGCAGGAACCCCCAGCGCCAGTGCGACCGCCACCGAGCAGACGGACAGGATGATCGAATTCATGAGGTTGTTGACGAAGTCGATGCCCATGCTGGCAACGTTTGAATCCAGCCGCCCGGCCAGGATCGCCATGTAGTTGTCGAGCGTCGGCGCGAACGACATGGACGGCGGCGACCTCAGGATCGTTTCGTTCGTCTGCAGGCTCATGAGCACGATCCAGAAGATCGGGAACATGAAGAAAATGATGATGACGGTGAGCGCCACGCGCCGGAACCAGCGTTCCAGGAAAGAAGTATGATCCATCTCACGCGCCCCCTTTCGCGCGCTCACGCAAGCGGAGCCAGTTCTTGACGAATATGTTGGACAGCACGTAGGTGATTGCCCACAGGATCAGAAGCAGCGCCGCCGATCTTCCGACATTCGTCGACTGGAAGAAATTCAGATAGGCCTCGACCTGGAACACCATGAGGGTGTCCCCCGGTCCGCCCTGGGTCATGGCATAGATGATATCGAACTGCTGGATGGAATCGAGCAGGCGGAACAGGGCTGCCGTCAGAATGTAGGGCATTAGCATAGGCAGCGTGATCCGCCAGAACTGTTCCAGCTGCGGCACGCCGTCCAGGGCCGCCGCCTCAAACGGCTGGGTCGGCAAGGATCGCAACCCGGCAAGCAGCAGGATCATCATGAAGGGCGTATAGACCCAGATGTCGACCAGGATCACCGTGAACAGGGCCGTGTCGGGCGAGGAACCCCAGCGGAAGTCCTCGAAGCCGATCACCTGCATGAAATAGCTCAGGATCCCGAAATTGGGATTGGTCATCAGCTTGAACATCAAGGCTGCGAGCGCCGGCGCGGTCATGAGCGGCAGCAGCAGCATGATGGAAATGAAATTGTTGACGGTGCTTCGCTTCTTCAGAAGCAACGCGATCGCAAGACCGAGCAGAAGCTCCAGGACCACCGTGGAGCCGGCATAGACCAGCGACACTTTCAACGTGTTCCAGAAATCGGAGTCGGTGAGAAACTTGACGTAGTTCTCGCCCCAGTTCATGCCCCGGTTCCAGGGCTGGGACATCCGGTAGCGCTGCAGCGAATAGTAGATCGCCGTCACGAAAGGGATCAGGATCCCGATGCAGACGAGGAGCGCTGGAAGGCTCAGCACATAGGGGAGTGCCCTGGGCGAAATCAGCTGACGCCGCCGGGTCGTCAAGGTGTCGGTCATGGAAACACCGGGTCTGGGATTTCTTCTTTGATTGGCTCAAGGGACGGCATGTGCGGCGTTGGGAACCGCACATGCCGCAGGCTGCGGCCTATCTCAAGCCAGCTTCAGTGAGCTGGGAGTTCATGCTCTCAGCGAGCTGATCTAGGCCTTCATCGACCGGAACCTCTTTGGCAACCATGCGCTGCAGTGTGGCTGCCCATTCCGTGGTCAGGTCGAAGAACAGGGGCTGCGCCGTGAACTTGATCGATGCGCCGGGTGCGGACACATCGTGCATTTCCACGTATCCCGGATAGTTCTTGTTCAGCCGCTCGCGGAAGACGTCGCTGTCCCAGACCGACTTGCGGACTGGATTGACGAAGTCCATTTCCGTTGCACCAAACAGCCCGTGCTCCGGTCCGGATGCCCACTGCATGAAGTACCAGGTGGCATCGAGGTCCTTGGAGAACTTCGACATCGCCAGCGACCAGATCCAGATGTTGGGTGTCGGGGCCGATGCTTCCGGGTTCGCCGCGAAAGGTGCGAAGGCCAGTTGGCCTGCCATTGCATTCTCGCCGCCGTTCATGAAGTAGCCGAGAATATCCGCGTCGAAGATCATCGCGGACTTGCCGGCGCCCAGATCGGTTCCGACCTGGTACCAGGTATGTGTCGACCAGTCGCTTGCACCGCTTTCCTGGATCATCTTGACCCACTTGGCATGGAATTCCTTCGACCCGGCCGTGTTCATCGCAGCGCTCAGCTTGCCGCCGTCATTGCTCAGATCGGCCTCGCCGAAGTTGGCATAGGCGGACAGGAAGCCCGGGTGAATGGTCGCCCAGGACCGTGATCCGCGCACACCGACGCCGTATACGCCATCGTTGCCGGCCTGAACCGCGGCGGCTGCTTCCAGCATTTCGTCGAGATTGGTCGGCACCTTGACGCCGGCCTTCTCGAACATGGCCGCATTGAACGTGAGGTTGTTCTGCTCATACCCCCAGGGGATGCACCATTGCTTGGCGTCGGCGGAGCCGAGTTCACCGCCGGGAACACCGTTCCAGGCACAGGACTTGCGCACGCCTTCCAGCATGTCGGCCCAATTGTAGTTGGGATTGGTTTTCGAAGCGTCGTTCAGCCACTCGTTGTGATCGACGATCCAGCCCGCGGGACCGTATGTCCATGTCATGTAGGCGCCGGTCATGAACGCGTCATACTCGGTGGAACGCGAAGACAGCGCCGCCGTGACCTTGTCGAAGTAGACGTCCTCCGGGAAGATGTCATAGGAGACATCCATGCCGGTCAGGTCCTTGAAAGCAGGCAGGTTCGCGATCATCGCATCCGTATACGGGTGCTTGTTCAAAAGCAGCTTGACGCTCTTGCCCTTGTGCTTCTGCCAATCGAAATCGGCGGCGAGCGCGCTGGTCGCCATCATGTTGTAGAGCGTGCCCGCAGAGGCTGCGGTCATGCCAAGTCCGCCTAGACGTCGAATAAGCGCTCTGCGATCCATCTCGCCGCGAAGGAACGCTCCTATGGCATCTTTTTCCTTATCGTACATCTGTATTTCCTCCCTAGTGAATTCAGGCTCGTCGTGTCATTCGTGATCTTCTACAAGCGCCTTTGCTGTATCCTCGTCAGTTAAAAGACCGGTCAGATGACCGTTCTTGAGTGCAGCCGTGATCGCTTTGACCTTGTTTGCTCCTCCGGCAATCGCGGTCACCTCGCGTCCTTTCAGGCTTTCGATCGGCGGCGCCATGACCCGTTGGTCGAACTCCGTTTCGATCGGCTGCCCGTCAATGTCGAAGAACTGGCCGAGCAGTTCCGCGACGGCTCCGCTTTCGCGAAGTTCTCTCGTCCTGTTGGGATCGTCGATCGCCGTATCGATGATGCTCCCAGAACCCGGATCGAGACTTCCGACTCCGAGCACAACGAGCGACGCTTCGTCGATCAGGGACATCGTGTCGGCGATCCCGAACTGCTTCATCATCACGGCCTTGTCCTCCGCCGTGTTCGCGTAGAGCGGCGCTGGCAGCAGGTGAGCCTCTGCGCCGGTTTTCTGAGCCAGGCGATAAATGACATCGTAGGGATTGGCGGCAAATGAGCGGGTGAGCCCGCCGAGGACGGAAACGAATTGCTTTCCGACGACCGGATCCCGGCCCATTGCATTGACCGAAGCCGTAAGTGTCCGGCCATTGCCGAGCCCGATCGTCTTGTGCCGGCTGCCGCCGGACACCTCCATCAGGTACTGCGCGCCGACGGTCGCGAGCGAGCGCAGCGGCATGGGTCCGCTTTCGGGAATTTCCATCGCCACCCGGCAGAACTTCAGCCCGAAGCGCTCCATCAGCTGCCGTTCCAGCATCACGCATTCGGTCGCTTCAACGTCGACGAAAATCTGCACCAATCCGTCGGCCTGCGCCCGCGCGATCAACCGGTGCGCCCGGGTGTTCGTGACATTCAGATGGCGCGCGACCTCACCTTGTGTGAGCCCGCCAACGAAATGCAGCCACGCTGCACGTGCCGCGACATCCGGATTGGTTTTTGCGTCGATCGCCATTCCACCACTCGAAGACTGCAAAAAAATGCGTTGATGAAAAATATTGCAGAATGAGAACAGCAGGTCAAGCGTTCAAAAGCACCGGCCAGGAAAGAGACGACCGGAAACAGGTCTGGGTCTGCGGTCAAATGATCACGACACACGGATCCACACTTACGGCATCAAAGACTTGCGCCGAGTCGCGGTTTTTTTGTTGTGCAGGGAGTAATCGGATGTTGGTTGCGCGCATGACGGTCGATGAAACGGCACTCTGTCCAAGGAGTCCGTTTGAGGGCCTGTCACATCATCGGCGAAAACCTACTTGAACTCGTCCACCGAGACACCGGCCTCACGCAGCATCTGCCGGGAGACCTTGAAACTGTAGTCAAGCGCCCCGTCCGCTTCGGGTATCGGTGGCGCGATGAGTTTCCGGATACCGGATTGAATGATGGCACGCCCGCAATCGGCGCACGGAAACCGGTTGACGTAAAGCGTGCACCCTTCCAGTTGCACCCCGGCGCGCGCGGCGTTGAAGATCGCATTGCGTTCCGCGTGCTCGAACCAGAAGAACTTTTCACCACTGGGCCGGTCGAACCGCGCCGGGTCGGAAGCGGACACGCCCCGCGCCAGCCCATTGTACCCCGTCGATCTGATCTCGTGCCCCTCAGGCGAGACGATGACGCAACCAACCTGGAAGTCGCGATCCTCGGACCACGAAGAGATATGGTCGCACAGCGCCATGAAACGTTTGGTCCAGATCGCTTCTTCCGCCATTGGGTCAGTCCTGCGCCAGCTTCTGCTTCAAGACCGAACCGGCGTCTTCGGGAAGCGAAAGGAAAGGCGGCAACACGCGTCGCCATTCGGTGTTTCCCGATCTTTCTCCGACAAGAAACTTGATGCCCGAGATCAAAGCCGGTCCCGCCAGAATGCCGCGCTGCCGCGCTATTTCCTCACACGCGGCCTTCGGCGGCGCATCACGGTTGGACCAGATCTCGGCAGCGAGCGACGCGGTGAGGTTCAAAGTGGCGGAAATACAACCGGCGAACCCGTCCTTCGCAGCCGTTTGCAAAGCGGTTTCAGAACTCGGAAAAACGCTGAGCGCCGGAGACGCGGCAACAATCGATCTGCAATAGTCCAGATCACCTGAGGAATCCTTGATCCCGACGAAACGGTCAGGCGCGATGGAAGCGAGGTCGGAAATCACCTCGACCGGGATGGTGATCCCGGTCATCTGCGGGAAGTTGTAGAAATAGATCTTGATGCCGCGCGTCCCCAGGGCATCGTGCAGCGCAAGATACCAGCTTTTCAGGCCGGAAGGCGTCGCGGGCTTGTAGTAGTAGGGCGGCAGCACGAGCGCGACCGGGTAACCCAGATCATCCGCGTGTTCGGTCAGCGCAATCGTTTCCTTGAGCGACGGCGTCCCGGTCCCGACCATCAGTTTTTCTTTAGGAAAAGACGTCGCCGCCCAGGTCATCACATCCCGCCGGGCCGCGGAATCAAGGGAATTGGCTTCACCGGTCGAGCCCAGGACATTGATCCCGTCACAGCCATTTGTCAGCACCCAGTCGCTGTGCTCAAGGAAAAGATCCTTGATGGGAGTGTAAGACCGGTCGACCGGGGTTGGAACGGCTGCAATGACGCCTTTCATCAGCGCGTGCCCTTTCTGAGATATCGTTCGGCCAGCTTCGTCAGGCCGGGTGGGTCCTTGAGCGGTTCGTCGCCTTTCGTCCACCCGCCCGGTTCCAGAAGGGTATTGGCATCGTCACGAAACGCCGCATCGTTTATGGCAAGAAAGGCGTGCTGCGCCTCCTCGACCTCGTCGGCATACCGTATCGCATCAACCGGGCAAATGCTCTCGCACATGCCGCATTCGATGCATTCGGTCGGGTGGATGTAGAACATCCGCTCGCCCTCATAAATACAGTCGACCGGACACACCGTTGTGCATATGCCGTCCTTGACGTCAATACAGGTGCTCGTAATGACGAGTGTCATCGGATCAGCGCCCCGTCCAGACCGGAGCCCTTTTTTCCCGGAAGGCGGCAACACCTTCGTCGGCATCCTGCGAGCACAGCGCTGCTTCGAGTTCATCTGCCGGATACTGAAACGCCTCTTGCACGGGCAGATGCGCAGTCTGACGGGAAATGGCCTTGATCGCCCGCAGGCTGAGCGGAGCGCAACTCAGAAGGTCCGCGACCCAGCGGTCCGTTTCATCGTCCAGATCGTCAGGCGGAACGATTGCGTTGATCAGTCCATGACGCTCGAGTTCTGACGCCGCCAGCAGCCGTCCGGTCATCATCATGCCCATCGCGATGTTTCTGGGAACCAGACGGGGAAGCAGCACCATGCCGCCGTCGAGCGGCACCCGCCCGACCTTTGCTTCCGGAAGCCCGAAGCGCGCGGTTTCAGACGCGATGACAATGTCGCATCCGAGAACCATTTCAAGCCCGCCGCCAAGGGCAAGCCCGTTGACGCGCGCGATCACGGGGGTCGACATTTGCCGCATGGCGATGCCCGTGAAGCCGGACTCGCTGATGTTTTTCCAGTAGTCCACTCCGCTCAGTCCGGAGTCTTCCTTCAGATCCGCGCCCGCACAAAAGGCTTTCGCTCCCGCACCTGTGAGAACGGCGCATCTTATGCCCGGGTTCTCTTCGACTTCTTTCCAGATCTCGGCCAGCCGCAAATGCGCCGCCGTATCAACCGCGTTCAGGCGGTCGGGCCTGTTGATGGTGACACGCGCGAAGTGACCGGAAATGTCAAAGTCAACGCTCATTCGGCCGCCTCGTTGCTCAGGAGCGCGGCCAGTTCCTGCAGCACGTCTTCAGTATGTTCACCCAGCCTCGGGGGGACATGACGGACCACCAGCGGCGCATCGCTCAGATGAACGGGCGATCCCGCAAGCGTGATGTCACCGAGAACCGGATGGTCGATGGCTTGAAGCATGCCGTTTATCTGTGTCTGCGGATCCGCCAGCGCTTCCCCGAGCGATCTGACAGGTGCGCACAGAAGATCCTGAGCTTCCAGCCGCTCCAGCCAATAGGCGGACGTGTTCCCTGAAATCGCCTCCCTGAAACGCTGCTGCAGGAACGGCTTGTGCTTGCGCTGAACGTCAAGTGTCGGATAATCGGGCGACAGGTCCTCAATCTCCAGCGCGTTGCAGATATCCTGCAAAGGGTTCGCCTTAAAGGCACCGACGATCACGATCGCCCCGTCGGTGGTATCGAAGACGCCGGTCAGGGGCATGGCAGCCCAGTTCAGCACTTCCCTGTGCCTGGACCATTGCGCTGCTTCCTGCATCTGCATCGCGATCATGCTGTCATAGAGCGAGACTTCGACTTTCTGGCCCCGGCCCGTCTTGTCGCGCATCAGGAGAGCCGCCAGGATGCCCTGCACCAGATGCATTCCGGCCGAATAGTCGCAAAGCGTTGTCGGATAGATCGATTTTGGAATGGATGGATCCTGTGTCTTCTCCATCACCCCGGTCATCGCCTGGGCCAGCACATCCTGACCGCCTTTGTGGGCGTAAGGGCCGGACGAGCCGAACCCGGTGCCGGACGCGCAGATGACCCTCGGATTGATTTTCGAAAGCGCGTCATAGCCGAAACCCAGCCGATCCATGACCCCGGCCCGGAAATTGTCGACGACTATGTCGGCCGTTTTCACCAGGTCGAGCACCTGCTGGCGTCCCGTCTCGGACTTGGTGTCGATCTCGATCGACCGCTTGTTTCGGTTCAGCGACGCAAAGACGGCATTGTTCAGCGCTTCTTCGGTGCGCTCACCGTAAAACCCTCGGCTGAGATCCCCTGAACCCGGCCGTTCGATCTTGATCACGTCGGCGCCGAAGTCACCCAGCATCTGGGTCGCGCAGGGCCCCAGCATGACTTGCGTGAAGTCAATCACCCGAATGCCATCGAGTGGCATGATTTTCTCTGACATGTGTGCCTCTGCTATTCCGCCGCGATGTGGTCTTCGATGAGAGCATTCGGCGACGGTTTGTCTCCCGGATCAGCGCCCTGAGCGCGCATTTGTTTCTGGATGGCCTTGTAGTCGACCATGCGGAGCGGCTGATTTCCGTCGAGCGCCAGGGCGGCCGCAACGCCCGCGGCCTCGCCCTGCGCCATGCAGGGCGGGATTTCGCGTGACAATTTCTGCGCATCGCTTTCCACCGAATAGTGGCGTCCGGCCACGATCAGGTTATCGATACCCTTGGGAAGCAACGCACGATACGGGGTGTAGTAATCCCGGCCCCGGCAAACGGTATCGGCGAAGTAACGCCGGGACTTCACGTCGTCCTTGTTGACGACATATTCCCCCTTCAACAACCGCGTCTGGCGGATGCCCATTTGCTCCGCAGCCCCCAGCATCGTGGCGTTTTCGAAGCCCGGAATGTTTTCCTTCGCAAACGCGTGCAGTTTCATCATGCGCTCGCGGCCCTCGATTTCCGAGGCGACCATGTCTTCAACGGACAGCCCATCATACCCCGGCATATGCGGGCAATTGCACCAGACCACGCCCGGGATCGGCGTCTTGAGCCACCACATGCCCCAGGCGCCGCCGATCCTGCGACGCGCTTCCCGGTCGAGTTTCTTGTATTGCTCCGGCTCCGCGAACTCGAAGGCGACGGCCTTGTCGGTATCCACGTTCGCAAGCCGGAAAACGGTCGTGACGATATACTGGCCGTCAATATAGTCCGCACCCGCCGCGACACCGACATCGAGATCGCCGGTGGCGTCGACGACATAGCGTGCACGAATGGCCTGCCGCCCCAGCTTGGTCTGGGCAATGACGCCGCTGATCCGGCCGTTCTCCATCAGGACATCCGAAAACCAGCTATGCGTGCGCAGGTTCACCTTGGCTTCAACCACCATGTCAAGGCTGACCCGCTTCCAGCCGTCCGGATCGAAGGCAACCGCATGAATGATCGGCTGCGGCATCATCGCCTTGTGGAAATCGATGCATCCCCAGCGCGACCATTTCTGCCACATCTGCCAGTTGGTCTGGCAATCCTCGGGCGGCGGATAGACGGCGGCATCCTGCCGCTCCAGACGGTCGACGAACTCGCTGACGATCCCGGTGGTGACGATCTCGTTGCCTTCATTGACCATGTCGTCGAGGACGAGCACCATCCCGCCGGACGCCATGCCGCCGAGGTGATGATAGCGCTCGAGCAACGTCACCGAGGCGCCGTTGCGCGCGGCCGATACCGCGGCGGCGTGACCGGCAGGTCCTGCGCCGATCACGACCACATCACAGTCCGCAACAACGGGAACCTGTGCCCCTTCGACCTGAACAATTGTCGTGTGACGTTCTGCCATTGTCCTTGATCCTTTTCCTAAAATTCAGAAGCTGGCGGCAGCGCTACCAGCGCACAACAAGCCTTTCGGCAACCGAAACGGCCGTGAACAGGAGAACAGACAGGCCGGAGGAGACGAAAACGGTCGCGTAGAGAAGCGGTGAGCGGAAATTGAATGTGCTGTCGATAATCAGCGCCCCAAGCCCGACATCAGCACCGATCCATTCGCCGACAATCGCGCCGATCACGCAGGTGGTTGCCGCGATCTTCAGCGCCGAGAACAGGAACGGCAGCGAAGACGGCAGGCGGATCTTCCAGAAGATTTCCGACTTGGAGGCCGACAGTATGCGTGCCAGTTCCAAGGTTTGCGGCGACACCGATTGGAGCCCCCGCACCATGTTCACAAGGGTCGGGAAGAAACATATAAGCGCGGCGATCACCACTTTAGCCGTCATTCCGGCACCGAAAATCAGGACGAGGATCGGAGCGATGGCCAGGATCGGGATCGTGTTGATGAAGACCGCGATCGGAAAGAACGCCTTTTCGACCGTCCGGCTATGCACGAATGCGACTGCGATCAGGATCGCGGCCAGATTGCCGACGGCAAAGCCTGAAAGACTTTCGATCAGAGTGGGCCAGAAGTTCCTGAGCAGCAGCGCGTAATCATTCGCGAAAACGGCGAGAACATCGGTCGGCGCGGGCGCGATGTAGGTCGGTACTTCGAAAAGCCGCACACCGATCTGCCAGATCAGCAATAGCGAGATGGCCGTTCCGAGAGGGATCGCAATGTGCCCGGCCCTGAGCCTTGCCTGCTCGAACACGCCCGGTTTGGCGTTATCGACGTCGGGTGAAACCTGGGTCAGAGACATCAGCATTCCTCCAGCAACTGTCGGAGCCGACCGCAATACCGGTTGAACTCCGGCGTTTCCCTCAGGGCGATTTTCCGGTGCGGCGGCAGGTCAATATCGACCACGTCCTTCACCCGTCCCGGATTGGCGCGCAGCATGAGCACCTTCTGGCCGAGGAACACCGCTTCGGAAATCGAATGAGTGACGAACAGGATCGTGACGCCCGTTTCCTGCCAGATCTCGCGCAGCTTCAGGTTCAGAAGGTCACGTTTCATTTCGTCAAGTGCTCCGAACGGTTCATCCATCAGCAGCAGCTTCGGCTTGCACACCAGCGCTCGTGCGATCGCAACCCGCTGGCGCATGCCGCCGGAAAGTTCATGCGGCAAGGCGTTCTCACGTCCCTTCAGTCCCACGAGTTCCAGGAGTTCCTGCGGACTTCGATCTGAGGCCGGGATTTGCAGGCCTCGCTTGCGTCCCATCTCCAGAGGAAGTTCCACGTTCTTCAAAGCGCTGCGCCATGGCAACAGGGTCGCGTCCTGGAAAACGAACGCGAACTCGCGTGCAAGCCGCGCTGCTTCGGTCGACTTGTCGAGGATAGTGACATCTCCCTCCGCTGCGGGAACGAGGTCGGACACCAGCCGCAGCATGGTCGACTTGCCGCAGCCCGACGGACCAAGGATGGTCCAGAATTCACCTTCGCCAATCTCCAGGCTGATATTTTCAAGAGCGGTGAAGCGACCGAATTTCACCGAAGCTCCGGACAGGCGGGCCGCAACCTTGCGGCCTGCCGGTTCCTGATCGGGACTCTCGTCCGCGAAATCAGCCAAAGGTTGGACGGACATCTTTGGTGGCTTCGAGAATGTCCAGCGTCATGATGTCGGCCACGTTCGGCGCGCCGTTGGTGAACTGCTCGAGACTGTTATACGTGTCGATCTGTTCCTGCCAGTTGTCGGCTGTCATGATGCCCCAGCCGCCGGCCTTGGTCTTGTCGTTGAACGAGAAACCGAGAACCAGATCGACCGCTTTCATCTCGCTGTCCTTGTCCAGGTTCGGGTAGCGCTCGACAAGCGCGTCGACGCCGGCCTCCGGATTTTCGTAGACAGCGCCCCAGCCACGCGAGATCGCGCGGATCGCAGCGGTGATCTTGTCACTGTTTTCCTGAAGCACATCGTCCGTCGTGTAATAGGGATTGGCATAGAGCTGGATGCCTGCATCCCACAGCTTCATGTCGACCCGCTCGTCGCCAAGCACCGAAAGCGCGCCGACATTGGTCTGCCAGCCGGTCGCGACATCAACCTGCCCCACTTTGAGTGGCGCCATGTCCCCGCCCATGACCGAAACCTCGACCTGGCTTTCATCGATGCCGTTCTTTGCAAGGAGCGCGCGCAGCAGGATCCGTGCTGTTCCCTGCGTCGCAACTTTCTTGCCGACGAGATCCTCCGGTTTGCGCACCGGGTTGGCTTCCATGGAAAAATAGGTGAACGGGTGTTGCTGATACCCGGCTGCGATACACTTGATCGGCAGTCCCGCGGAGCGGGCCAGCATCAGCGAGGGAGAGGACGAGATAGACCCGAAATTGTTGGCACCTGAAGCAACGGATGCCACCCCGTCAATGTTCGGTCCGCCAGGGATGATGTCCAGTTCCAGACCCTCTTCGGCGAAATAGCCGAGCTTGTCGGCCATGACCTCGCCGAGGATACCGTTGGACGCCAGCCAGCCAAGCTGCATCCTGATCTTGAAATCTGCGGCCGCCGAGGGTCCGACGGAAAGGAAAGTTCCGGTTGTCGCCAATCCGGCCGCCGCTCCGAGCCCTTGCAGAACGTGCCGGCGATTGAGTCCCCTGTGTGTCATCTGAACGATCTCCTGGTAGGTGTTTTGTCCGTGTCTCCCTTTTTTCTTTAGAGTAGACGCCTGCCTGGCGTTGCCGATAGAATTTAGTTTGGCGCATAGCGATGCCTTTTTTGCATCGCCTGAGGGTGAGATCACATGCACAGCAAGTTTCTGAACTACTTTGACGAGGTCGCTCGGCAGGGCTCCATTCGCCGCGCTGCAGCTGTCTTGCACGTATCGTCGTCTTCCGTGAATAGGAAGATTCTCGATATCGAGCAGCGTCTCGGTGTAAAGCTATTCGACCGGCATGCGGAAGGTGTGGAGCTCACAGCAGCAGGAGCGGTTGTCCTGGAACACTGCCGCAAGACAATCTTCGACTACGAGAAGATCCTTCATCTTGTTGCAGATATCAGGGAATTGCGCGCAGGACACATCGACATCGCGTCACTCGACTCCGTCGCACTGAGCCTTCTGCCATCGGCGATTGATCAGTTTGCCCGCGAATACCCTGATATCACCTACTCGATACAGACCGCACAGCCGGATGACATTGTAAGAGCCGTTGCCGAAGGTGAGGCCGGGATCGGAATTTCCTTTTGCAACGACCTCCACCCCGGCGTGCGCGTGCGCACGGAAAAATCCGCACCCATCGGCGCGATCCTGACGGAGAGCCATCCGCTGGCGGAACGGGACGCGCTGGACATCGAGGACCTGACGCCGTTTCCGCTCATCAGGTCCTACGACGCGCTCGCCGAGCGCTCCCTCGTCAACCTTGCCCTTGCCGACAACAACATCCCGCTGAAGACCGCCTGCTTCACCAACTCGCTGCCGCTCGCCCGTTCGATGATCATGAGCGGCCGCGGCATCGGGCTCTATTCGAAAATCGGTTTCCTGGAGGAAATCGAAGCCGGAAAGTTGCGCTATATTTCTCTGAAGTCCAGTTTTCTCAAGGATCTGCGGATCGGTCTGCTGATCCCGTCAAGGAGCAACCAGACACCGGTTGAAAACGCCCTGTGCCGCATCCTTTCAAAATCCCTCAGGCAGCTTCGCCTCGATTCCTGATCGAACACCTGCCGGGCCAGGGACCAGGCCTAGAGCGCTGTCAGGGATCCGAGGCTGGCGCCGCCACAAACGAAGAGCGTCTGTCCCGTTACCCAGCTGTTGTCCGGATCGGTGAAAAACAGCGTCGCACGCGCGACATCGTCGGCAGTCCCGAGACGTCCCGTGGGCAGGGACGCGGCCAGCTTTTTGAACATCTCGCTTTCTTCGGGAATATCGGCGGTCAGCATGTCGGTCACGACCGGTCCGGGCGCGACGGCGTTCACGGTGATGCCGTGGCTTCCGAGCTCAAGCGCCCATGTCCGCGTCATCGAGATCAGGGCCGCCTTCGTACCGGCATAAACCGTCCGTTTCGACAGACCAACAACTGCACGCGACGACATGTTGACGATGCGTCCGAAATTCTGCGCCTTCATGTGTGGCAGGACAGCCTGTACAAGTGCAATCGCGGACCGAAGGTGAAGGTTTTGAAGTGTGTCGAACTCTTCGTCAGTGATGTCTTCCACCGGCGTGTTGCGCACCACCCCTGCATTGTTGACGAGGATGTCGACCTTGTGCTTCTCGCGGATGAGATCTGCGCAGTCCCGGACCGCCTGCGAATCGCTGAGATCGGCGCAGACAGACGTCACCCTGTCAGATGCAAGCTCCAAGGGCCGTCTCGAAACGGATATCACCTTGCAGCCACGCTGCAGTAGATGTTCGGCAATCGCCTTTCCGATCCCCGTGCTTGCTCCGGTGACGAGTGCCGTCCGATCGTCGTATCCGCTCATGCTCTTCTCCCTTTTGAGCAGGCTTTGACAGCACTGCCCGAACAACCCGTTCCTGTTTGGCACTCGATCGGCCGGAAATCAAAATATATGAAAATTCATCTAAATCATAGTCACTCCGAATTGGACAATGAGAAAGGATACCTGTTCTGCGCACGAGACAAATAAGCCCAATAATCAGATACTAAGCAGGGTGACTGCATGCTTTCAAATGGCAATCCCCGGGTCCCCGGGAAATTCTCTTTGACACAAAAGAAGACAATTAATATGTTTTTTCATATAAATATCGCGCCGCGATCTGCGGTTGCTTTCGAGGGAGGACGAGACTTTGGGAAGTGGTTTGACGACCGTATACGACTACTTCGCAAGGGCTCACGCGCGCTGGCCCGACCGTCCAATGTTGAACGTGCTGCCAGAGACGGCAGAGGCTTATGCGATCCCGGCCGGCGACATCAGCTACGCCGAGGCGATGGGCCGTGTGGACGATTTCGCCAACCGCTTTCAGAAGGCCGGGATAGGCGAAGGCATGCGCGTTGCCTTGCTTCTGGAAAACCGTCCTGATTACTTTCTTGTCTGGCTCGCGCTCAACCAGCTCAGAGCATCCGTGGTGCCGATCAATCCCGATCTGCGCGCCAGCGAACTTGAATACCTGATCGGCCACGCGGAGCCGGCACTCATCATCACGATACCAGGTCGGATCGACGCACTCTGGTCCGCGGTCGAGGCGAGCGGCGTTGAGGCGGGTGTCGTCGCTGTGGACGGGGTATTTCCCACCCCGCGCAGGGACGCCGTCACGGCACGCCTTTCTGAAAAAGGCGATGCCCGGGAAGCGGCGGTTCTTTATACATCCGGCACCACGGGCAAGCCGAAGGGTTGCGTCCTCGACAATTCCTATTTCTCGGAAGTCGCGGAGTTTTACGCGGGGCTGGGAGGGATCGCGAAGCTATCCGAAGAGGGTGAGCGCATGATTACACCCCTGCCGATCTTTCATATGAACGCGATGGCCTATTCCTTCATGGCAATGCTGCGCGTTGGCGGATGCCTGACGGCCCTGGACCGGTTCCACCCCAGGACCTGGTGGCAGAGTGTTCACGACAGCGGCGCGACGTGCCTGCACTACCTCGGCGTGATGCCGTCCATCCTGATGGAACTGCGGCCGGGCGAAAACGACAGGGCCCACAAGGTGCGCTTCGGTTTTGGCGCAGGTGTTGATCCCAAGCTTCATGCTCCGTTTGAAGACCGTTTCGGTTTCCCCTTGAGCGAAGGTTGGGCGATGACGGAAACCGGCGCCGGAGCCGTCATCGCGAACAACCAGCCGGACCGGCTGATCGGCAAGGCTGCGCTCGGCCGTCTGCCGGACTGGCTTGAAATCCGTCTTCTTGACGAGACTGGAGAGGATGTGCCGGAAGGCGAACCGGGTGAGTTGCTGGTGCGGCGATCGGGACCTGAACCAAGGCTCGGGTTCTTCCGCGAGTATTACAAGGATCCGGCTGCAACCGAAGCCGCCTGGAAGGACGGCTGGTTTCATACCGGCGATGTCGTTCGCCAGGAGAGGAACGGCTTCCTTTTCTTCGTCGACCGCCGAAAGAACGTCATCCGCCGATCCGGCGAAAACATCGCCGCCTTAGAGGTCGAGAGCGTCCTCATGCTGCATCCTGAGGTCACGGCCGCAGGCGTCGCGCCTGTGCCTGATCCCCTTCGCGGTGACGAGGTTTTTGCCTGTCTGACGGTCTCTGACCCGACACCAGAAAAGGCGGAAAAGATAGCCCGTTGGGCGCTCGACAACATGGCGTATTACAAGGTGCCAGGGTATGTTGCCTTCGTGGACAGTCTGCCTTTGACGTCAACACAGAAGATCCAGCGCGCGGAGCTGAAGGCGCTTGCTTTGCATCACCTGGAAAAATCATCGACAATCAGTCTGGTGCATCTCAAGAAAAGACAGGTTTCATGAGCCGGACGCGCCTTGGCTACGAAGGGGTTGCCATCGTCTCCCCCGCGAGCGTTCCCTACCAGCGCTTTTCCGTTGAAACAGCGCATTGGTGGATCGCGCGCGCGCTCAAGAAAAGCCTCGATCAGGCAGGACTGAGACCGGTTGATATCGACGGGTTCGCTGTCTCCAGTTTTACCCTGTTTCCCGACAATGCGGTCGGGCTGACGCAGCATCTGGGTCTTTGTCCCCGGTGGCTCGATCACATTCCTATGGGAGGCGCCTCCGGCATCGTGGCGCTTCGGCGTGCAGCAAGAGCTGTTCAGGCAGGAGATGCCGATATCGTCGCCTGTGTTGCCGGTGACACCAACCACATCGACTCGTTCCGCAATCTTCTGTCGAGCTTCAGCCGGTTTTCGCAGGACGCCTCTTATCCCTATGGGTTTGGCGGACCCAATGCCAATTTCGCGCTCCTGACGGACCGCTACATGAAGGACTACGGGGCAACCCGGGAGGATTTCGGCCGGATCTGTGTCGCGCAGCGCGAGAACGCCCTGCGCAACCCCGATGCGCTCATGAAAAAGCCGCTCACGCTGCAGCAGTATCTGGACGCCCGGCTGATCTCCGATCCGATTGCGCTGTTTGACTGTGTCATGCCCTGCGCCGGTTCGGAGGCCTTCCTCGTCATGACGGTCGAGGAAGCAAAGCGGCGGGATCTGCCATTCGCGGTGATCGCGGGCACGATCGAACGGCACAACGCCTTCGCCGACGACCCGATCCAGCTTCGCGGTGGCTGGGCTATGGATATCGACGAGCTTTACGACATGGCGCACTGTGGTCCCTCCGATATCGACCTGTTGCAGACCTATGACGATTATCCGGTCATTTCGATGATGCAGTTCGAGGACCTGGGGTTCTGCGGCAAGGGCGAAGGCAGCCGGCTCGTGCGGGACCGCGACCTGACGATTACGGGGGATTTCCCGCATAACACCTCCGGTGGTCAGCTTTCCGCCGGACAGGCCGGGGCCGCGGGCGGCTACATCGGCCTTGTCGAGGCCATACGGCAGGTGACAGGCACTGCGGGATCGACACAGGTGAAGAGCGCAGCCCGCGCCATGGTCTCCGGCTTCGGCGTCATCAACTATGACCGCGGCGTCTGTTCCGGCGCGGCAATCATCGAGGGAGGACACGCGTGAGCGAACCGATCGCCCCTCCGGAAAAGAAGAACCCGCAACGGCGGACCGACATACCCAAGACCCCGCCGCAGCAGCGCAGCAGGGCGGCACTGGGCCTGGCCGCAGCCGCTGCGGAAGGACGTTTCATGCTGCAGATCTGCGGTGACTGCGGCGCTGTTCAGTATCCGCCGCGTGATGCCTGTTCCAGATGTCTGTCCGTCGATCTCAATTGGCGGGATATTTCTCCGGCCGGAAAGCTGATCGCAGAGACGCAAGTGCGCGCAACGACGGATCTCTATTTTCGCGAACAGATCCCGGTGCGCGTCGGAACGGTAAAACTCGACGTCGGCCCATCCGTCATATGTCACGTACACGGCGATGCCGGTGCCGGCGAGAATGTCAGGATGGTGATCAAACTGGATCGGGCGGGCCAGGGTGTCATGATGGCACTGCCGGTAGAGGAGACACCTTTTATGCAAGATGATCCGCGGCTCCGTGAAATGAGCTGTACGCCCAAACACCGCCGGGTCCTTTTGACCGACGCCCGTAACCCGAACGCACCAGCGATCGTGAACGCCTTGAAGTCGGCAGGTGCGGAAAAAGTCTTCGTCGGCCTCTCGGAAGACTGGCGGCCAAATCGCTACCACGACGATATCATGGCGATCTCCGGGGTCGAGATGCTCCCCCTCGATGTCACCGACGGCAAGTCGGTTGAAGAATTGGCGGCGGAACTCGGCGGCAAGACGGACATCCTGATCAACAACGCCAGATACGTGCGGCCCGGCGGTCTGATGACGCGGAGCGATACCGTTTTTGCGCAGAGCGAGATGGACGTGAACTACCTGGGCCTGATGCGCCTTGCGCAGTCTTTCGGTCCGGCCATGTGCGCACGCACCGCCGACGGCACCAACTCTGCAGTCGCCTGGGTGAACATTCTCTCCGCATATGCCATCGCGAATTTCCCGGATTATGGCTGCTTCTCGGCCTCGAATGCAGCAGCGCTTTCGCTCAGCCAGAACATGCGTGCCGACTTCCGGACATCCGGGCTCCGCGTCCTGAATGTGTTTGTCGGCCCGACGGAGGACGACTGGCACCAGGAACTGCCGCCGCCGAAAGTGCCTGCAAAGACGCTTGCCGGAAGCGTCGTGCAGGGCCTCGTCGACGGTCTGGAGGACGTTTATTGCGGCGACGTCGCCAAGGACATGATCGAGCGCTTCCGCGCGTCGCCGAAAGTACAGGAACGGGAAATGACGGGATTCCGCTCATGACGCTACTGGAGAGCCTGGCGAATGCCCTTGCTGGCGGATCGATCGAGATTGTCGATCTGACCCACACCCTTGATCCGGACTTCCCCGTGATCGTACTGCCGCCCGAATTCGGACAATGCGCGCGCTTTCGTATGGAAGAAGTCAGCCGTTACGACCACAGGGGGCCCGCATGGAAGTGGCATAACATTTCCATGTCGGAGCACACCGGAACGCATTTTGATGCGCCCAGCCATTGGGTCAGTGGCCGCGATGTTGCCAACGGCTCCGTCGATGAAATTCCTGCCGGAAACCTGATGGCACCGGCCGTCGTGATCGATTGCTCCGCTGGGGCTGCTGAAAACGACGACTTCGAGCTCACGCCGGACATTCTCATCGAGTGGGAGCGCACCCATGGCCGCATCCCGGAAGGCTGCTGGGTCCTCATGCGAACCGACTGGTCCCACCGCAGCGGGGCGGCCTACCTGAACATGCGCGACGATGGCCCCCATTCACCGGGCCCAACACCGGAAGCAGTCCGCTTCCTGGTCGATGAACGCGACATTCTCGGTTTCGGTACGGAGACGATCGGCACGGATGCCGGCCAGGGGTCACACTACACGCCGCCCTATCCGGCGCACTTTTACCTGCATGGCGCAGGCAAATACGGATTGCAGTGCCTTTGCAATCTCAACAGGCTTCCTGCCACCGGCGCAATGCTGGTGACCCCTCCCCTGAAAATCAGGAACGGAACAGGCAGCCCCTTGCGCGTACTGGCACTGAAGGAAGTCTGATCAGGCCACTCGCCTGATCGTGGCAGGTCACGAAGCGGCGTCACTCGCCGCTTCGCCTGATGTTATCTCAAGTCCGGTTCATTCGATCCAGGAATTGACGACATCCATGTTGTTGGCGACCCAGTCTTCGGCAACGTCGCGCGGATCCATTTTGTCGCGGCCGATCTTCAGGATCCATTCATTGACCACGGCCGGGTCCAGTGCCATCTGGCTCAGGAACTTGGCAACCGGAGGATTGCGCGTTTCCAGCGACTTGGAATAGGCGACGTAGATGCTTGCATCTTCACTGGCGCAGGCAAAGGACGAGGCCTCGAGCCAGTCTTCCTTGTCGAGATTGACATTCTCGCAGCCTTCCGTGCGCGCCGGCTCGTCAAGTGGCGTGATGTCGTAGGCAGCGTGCACCCACTCCGGCGTCCAGTAGTAGAACAGGATGGGCTGTTCGCGCTGCATCGCGGTTTTCAGCTGCGCCTTGAAAGTTGCATCCGGAAGAATTTCCGGCTCCCAGAGTTCGTCGAGGCCGTAGCTCTTGAACTTGACCTGCCACATCCGGGTCGATTTCCAGCCGGCGTCGCCGGACCAGTATTCGCCCTTGCCGTTGCCGTCCTTGTCGAACATGGCCGCGATCTCGGGATCCTTGAGATCTTCAACAGAACTGACCTTGTCCGCCATGAAGGACGGGACGTACATTTTCTGGGTGCCCTTGTAGGGTTCGTTGTGACCGACGGTCTTGGCGCCGTCGATATACTTGTCCCAGATGGCGGCGCGGTTCGGCATCCACAGATCCGTATAGACGTCCGCGGATCCATCGCCCTTGTCCATGCCGGCGGCAATGATCGACCCGTCGGAAAGCCCTTCGACGATGACCGCCTCGGAGTCGAGCGGGCCGTTGATCACGGCCTGAATGACATGGCCAATGGCCTTTGCACCGGTCCAGGTCAGGTCGCCGATCTTTACCGTCGCATCGTCGGCGGCCAGTGCGGAGTTTGCGGCGATGAGGGAAAACGCCGTTCCAAACAGAAGATTCCTAGCAAGTTTCATGTTGGTCCCCTTCAAGAAGGTTACAGGGCCCGTGGCCCCGGCTTATGCTTTTATTGGCGATTTGCATTCGCCTTTTGCACCACCCGGTCGATCATCATGGCCAACAGGGCAATTCCCACGCCGGCGAGAACGCCGCGTCCGGTCTCGGTATTTTCAAGCGCCTCGGTGACCACGTAGCCCATGCCGCCCGCGCCGATAAGCGCGGCAATGACGACCATCGAGAGGCTCATCATCACGACCTGGTTGATCCCGGCCATGATGGATGGAAGCGCCAGCGGCAACTCGACCTTGAGAAGCAGTTGCCTTGGGTTTGCGCCGAATGCGAGTGCGGCTTCCCGGGTATTCTCCGCCACCTGCCGGAGCCCGAGCGCCGTCAGCCGCACCATCGGCGGCATGGCAAAGATCACGGTCGCAAGGATCGCGGGCGGTTTGCCGATCGAGAAAAAGGCGATCGCTGGAAGCAGGTAGACGAAGGACGGGATCGTCTGCATGACATCGAGGATCGGCGTAATGATGGTCTGTCCCCGGCTCGATTTGCCGACCCAGATCCCGAGCGGCAGCCCGACAACGACGCAGATGATCGAGGCCGCCACCACCAGGGACAACGTGTCCATGGCGGTCTGCCAGAACCCGAACAGCGCCAGGTAGATCAGCGAGGCTCCGACGAATATTGCCGTTCGTGTTCCTGCCATCTTGTAGGCGACGAAGAGAAGAACGCACATCGTCACCGGCCAGGGTGTGCCGACGAAGACGGACGTGATCGCACTCAGCATGCCTCGCAGGAACCGCGTGATCCCGTCGAAAAACGCGCCGTGGAAAACGGTCAGGTAACCGATCCCGTCATCAATGGTCTGGGATGTATAGGTATTGAGATTGACCGGGGGCGCATCCTCGGCAGGCGGTGTTCGCAACACAATCCGGTTGCCGTTGTCGTCCCGCGGATACGAAACTTCGTCAGGCCGCTGGATCCAGAAAAGCGTCGGGAATTCACCGATAATCAGGCAGTCGAATTTCTGCTTGAAGCCGACCTCTTCACCTTGCGCGATCGCCCGGTCCTGCCGGATGCAAGCGCGTTCGTCCGGTGCGAACTGCGTGCTCCGGTAAAGCATGATCGGCAGGACGAGCACGGAAATCAGAAGCGCGATCATCAGCCGGGACGGCAGGAAGTTGCTATTGACCGCGTGCGATACGCGCCATCTGTCGTATTGCCTGGCATAGAGCCGGTCAGCCAGCCAGCCGAAGAAAAGCCGTCCGAGAACGAAGACGACGATCGCCCCGATCAGATGGGTCTGCGACCAGCCTTCATACCGCTCCACGAGATAGGCCTTGTCCGCATTGTCGGCGGCGGCCTGAGTGTATTTGTAGACCAGCGCAAGATTGATGAGCGCAACGAGATCGACGACAAACCCGATTGTGAACAACAGCCAGTTGCCCCGCAGCGCAGCCCAGATGAAGCTGCCCACGAGCGCCGCCCGGTTTATGTGAAACCTCGGCAGTTTCGCTTTCTGGATTTCCAGGAAGACGTCTGCGTAATAGTCGCCATTCGGCCCGGCAAACTCGGTGATCGGCTTTCGGAAATCTGTTTCATCGGTCATGGCGTCTCAGACCTCCCCCTGCATGCCGCGAAGCAAGTCGTCCTTGGTGACGACGCCCACCGGTTTGTCGTCGCTGATGATGACGATCGGATTGTCCTGGCCGACTGATCGCGCGATGAGGACGTCCAGATCGTCGTCCGGGGTCGCCTGCGGACAGGCATCGAGACCGGGCAACGGCGCTCCGCTCGCCTCGTATTGCGCAACCGGCCGCATGACCGTGTGCGCGAAAATCAGCTTCAGCTTGGAAATGCCCGCCACAAAGTCGGCGACGTAGTCGTCGGCGGGCTTGGTGACGATTTCCTCCGGCGTTCCGGTCTGGACAATCTCGCCATCCTTCATGATCGCGATCCGGTTCCCCATCCTGATCGCCTCGTCCAGGTCGTGGGTGATGAAGAGAGTGGTTTTCTTCATCGTCCTGGAGAGATCCAGAAACTCGTCCTGGAGCCCGCGACGGATGAGTGGATCGAGGGCGGAAAACGGCTCATCCATCAACAGGATATCCGGATCGGCTGCCATGGCACGTGCAAGCCCGACGCGCTGCTGCATGCCGCCGGACAATTCACTCGGCATCCGGTCGCCGTAGCCCTGGAGACTGACCAGCTCGATGACCCGATCCGCAACCTGACGGCGTGTGAACGCATCGACATTCCTGAGTTCAAGGGCAAAGGCGATGTTGTCGCGCACCGACCGGTGCGGAAGCAGCGCCATGTTCTGGAACACCATGCCGATCTTGTCCGCCCGCATGATCCGCAGATCTTCCGCGTTGAGGTCGCCGACATTGACGCCGTTGATCAGGATATCGCCGCCGGTGGGCTCGATCAGCCGGTTGATATGGCGCACCAGCGTGGACTTTCCCGACCCGGAAAGCCCCATGATGCAGAAGATCTCGCCTTCGCCGACCGAAATGGACACATCCTTGACGCCGACGACGGCCTGATACCGTTCCAGGACCTCGGCTTTCGACAGGTTTTCGCGTCTGACGGCTTCCATCGCGTCCTGGGCGCGCGGGCCGAAGATCTTCCAGACATTCTGCGTGACGACCACGCCTTCTTTAGCTGTACCAGTCACGCGCGCGCCTTCTCCCGTTTCGGATCAAGGAACGGCAGGTCGACCACGGTGCACGGCAACCGCTTCATGTGCCCGTCAAGTTTGCCTGCCTCAAGAGTGTCACCGGCCACAGCGTTTTCGACCGCTATCCTGGCCATGGCGATCGCGTATCCCAGCTCCGGCGAATAGGTTCCGCTTGTGACGACCCCAACCTGTTCCCGGCCGGCAAAGATCCGGTCGCCATGATGCGGCGCCTCGCTTCCCGGGAATGTCAGACCGACCAGCTTGCGGCGCGGGGCCGTGGCATTGCGCTCAAGCGCGGCCCGGCCGATGAAGTCCTTCTTCTTGAAATCGACGGCGAAACCCAGGCCGGATTCAAACGCGTCACTGTCCGGGCCGAATTCCGCCCCGGCAACCATGAGACCGGCCTCGATCCGCAGCATGGCCAGCGCTTCGGAGCCCATCGGCACCAGCCCATGCGGCGCGCCGGCCTCCATCACGAGGTCCCAGACCGTTAGCGCGTCATCCTGGTCGCAGAAGATTTCGTACCCGAGCTCCCCGGTAAAACCGGATCGGCTCACCATGACCGACGGACCGTTTGGCTCCGAAAGACGTCCGATGGTGAAGCCGAACCATTTCAGGACGTCAAGGGCTGGGCGTGTGGCTTGCGTTACCACAAGGTCGCGCAGGATGTCCCGGGATTTGGGCCCCTGGATCGCGAGATTGACGAGCCTGTTGCCCGGCGACAGCACCCTTGCATTCAGCGACAAGGCTTCAGCTTGCTCGCGCAGATGCAGCGCGGAGTTTTCCGAACCGCAACACCAGCGGAAAGCGTGCTGCTCAATGCGGAACAGCGTGCCGTCATCCAGAACGCTGCCGCGTTCATCACAGACAAGGGCGTAGAAGCCGCGATGCAGAGACAGTTTTGACACGTCGCGGGTCAGACAGGCCTGCAGCAGCGCCTCCGCGTCGGGTCCGACAATGTCGAACTTGTAAAGACCCGACATGTCCTGGAGCGTCGCCGCGTTCTTGCAGGCCCAGTACTCTTCCACAGCACCGGAACCATCGAACCGCGCGGGCATCCAGAGGTCCCTGGAGGCAACAAAGCGGCTGGTCAGTGCCGACGTGCGCGGATGAAAGGCGGACTGACGGGTGAGTTTCCCGCTGTCCTCGGGCTGAGAGCGCCATGATACCGAGTGTGAGATCGAGGTATCCTCCTCGTAAATCCTGACGTGAACATCCGTCGGGTTCCAGCCGTTGATCGGATCGATGTCATCCGGACAGGCCGTTGAAACACAGACAAGATCGGTCAACGCCTGCATGGCCACATGGTCGCCGGGCCGCGACCAGGCCTCGTCGCTGACGAGTCCGTGCTCCGACCAGTTGATCCAGGAGTTGAAGAAAAAATTGATCGCCGGCCAGGCCGCGCGTTTGCCGATCCCGAAGGGAGAAAAGACAGCGCTGATGTTGTCCGAACAGTTCAGGTGACCGGGAAAGCCCCGCTCTTCGTAGCCGTTGGCCGTGCAGGCAAGCGCGAATGTGTCGTGCCTGCCAACGGTGTCCTGACGAACGGACAGGAGCGGATTGATGTCCTGATCGTAGAATTTGTCGAACAGGCCCGGAAGCGGATAGGCGCTGTGCGTTTTCGTGCGCGACACCGTTGAATCGATATAGCGCTCCCGGCCGGCCTCGAGATTTCTGCTACACATGGCCATGAAGTCGGAGCACTGCTGGCCCTCGACATCTATGATCTGGATGAACTGGCCCTTCTTGACTTCATAGGCCTTCGCGGAGCCTCTTCCCACACGCCACTCGTCGCGGACCTTGCCCAGCGGCGGTGGCAGCCAACTGTCCGTCGAACGTCCTTCTGGCGGTTTGATCCTCACCGTGAAACTGGAACCGCCTCCTCCGGCGACATACCCCGCGTCCATGGGAGCAATGACGTAGAGGCTCGTGTCTTCCAGCGCGCGGGTCACGAACTGGTCGCCGGGCTGCGAGTTGCCGTCGAAGATCGAATGGTACCTGGCAAGATCGAGACTGCTGCCTCGCGCGGCGGCCAGCGACGACAGCATGTCACGGTCAAACAGACCCGGATCTTCCGGAGCATCGTCCGGGGCGGGCACGTCGAGTGGCCGGGTGGTGAAGTGCCTGTCTTCAGGTCCGCGCGCTGTAAGAAGCAGCCGTCCGCCGCCATCCACATTGGTCACGGAAATCAGGGCCCCTGACGGAACATCGACGGTCCCGACACCGCCCCAGTCAACTTGAAGCTGGAAAAACGCCGGCTCTTTCAGGCCACGGTAGACCTGGCGGATAGCGCTATGGTCAGTTTCGGCTCTCATTCCCTGCGACCTTCTCCCTCGAAGTCGTCCGGTCCCGGCACAACAGTGTAACCGGTTTCATCGCAGCCAATCAAAAAGAGGCCTTCGCCCCGCAGATCTCAATGAAACCGGTTACATCAAACAACTTGAATCCAGATATTGTCAAGGCTAACTTTTCATCACGTGACGGGGTGGAGCTGCGCTTGGAAAAGAGAATCGGCAAGATACGGGATGTTGCGCGGGAAACCGGGCTTTCGATCGCGACCATTTCCAGAGTGATGAACGGGTCGGCGAAGGTCACCGAAGAAACCCGCCACCGCGTTGAAGCCGCCTGCAAGAAACTGAACTACTTTCCGAATGCAGCGGCGCGCTCTCTTTCGACAAACAAGACGAAAACGATCGCGACGATCATTCCGAACATCGAGCACTCGATCTACGCCAAATTCATATCGGCAATCGAACAGACACTGTCTGAGAGACAATACTCTCTCGTTCTTGCAATTTCGAATGGTGACGAGGAGATAGAATTCAAGGAGGCGCGCAAGCTCCTCGGGATGGGATCCGAAGCCTTCATTCTCAGCGGCGCCAGGCACAGTCCGGAGCTTTATGACCTTCTTGAAGGCAGAAACATCCCTTACGTGTTCACGTCCGTCTGGGACCCCGCATTACCTACGCCCATGATCGGCTACGACAATTCAGGACTCGCCCGCGCCGCGCTGACCTATCTGAAATCGAAGGGGCACTCCGAGATTGCGGTAGTCCATGGTCCGGTCGATTCGAGCGACAGGATCTCAGCGCGCGTCGCGGGTGCCCGCCAGGCTTGCGGCAAAACCATGAATGTCACGTTCTTCGAGACCAGTCTTGACGCCTCCGGAGGCAAACATGCCGTTCAGGCGCTTCTGGAACGGGCGACAAACGTCACCGCAATCCTCTGCCTGAGCGACGTCTTGGCACTCGGTGTCTATTTCGGCCTCGCCGCTGCCGGCCTTTCCGTTCCCGATGATATGTCGGTGATGGGGTTCGACAATCTGGACTGGTCGACCGAGATCGTGCCTCCGCTGACGACCACAAATCTGCCCGCCAGGAAAATGGGGCGCTCGGTCGCGCTGCAGCTCATGGATCTTCTGGACATAAACAAAGACCTCGAACCGACCCTGCTTGAAGGACAGATCATAGAAAGAGGTTCCGTTCTCAGCGTCTGAAGAATAAGTCTAGGTGATGGACCCATAAATGAGGCCGTAATGGTTTGAGGCGGCTTGCTTCTCATCAAGGCGCGGAAGCGCAGGAAATGTCCCTCATTTTCAAGCCTTTCGCAACGCCGAGGAGGAGCAAGCCGGTCAAATCCGAAGGACATGGAAATGGCTTCACCCCGTGGCGTCAGCGTGCTTGACCGGGCAAAAAGCCCGCTCCGCACACCCTTCCTAACGGGATTTCGCCATTTCGCATGCCATTTCAGTCTCATTTATGGGTCCATCACCTAGTCACCTGAATCTGAAGGTCGAGACAGCCTCAACATGCCAATTCGCACTGCAACTCCAGACGATGGTCAAGTCCTCGCTGAAATCTATGCGCCCTATGTCAGGGACACCTTCATCTCCTTCGAGACGGAATGCCCGACGGCTGAGGAAATGGCCCGCCGGATCACGACGACCCTGGAAACGTTCCCCTGGCTTGTCTACGAGGAAGACGGAGAAATACTGGGATATGCCTATGCCAGCAAACACCGGCAGCGTGCGGCCTATCAATGGTCCTGTGACGTGACAATATACCTTGCGCCCGGAGCAAAGCGCCGCGGCATCGGACGCCGCCTCTACAAAGCCCTCTTCGGCATCCTCGTACGGCAGGGTTTTATCACCGCATATGCCGGAATAACGCTCCCGAACGAAGCCAGCGTCGGTATCCACGAAGCGATGGGTTTCCGTCCGGTTGGTATCTACGAACGTGTCGGTTTCAAGAACGGTCAATGGTGCGATGTCGGCTGGTGGCATCTTGCGCTGCAGGAGCCGGCAACCCCGCCTGAAGATCCGATCCCGTTTTCCGAATTCGACAGTGTCTGAGGGAAAGTCAGGCCGAATGAACGCGACAGCACATCAGCGAACCTGGCAGCCTTGCCTAAATTGGATGCCGCCGGGGTGCATCTGTTTGTACGTAACCACCTAAATAAAAACGAAAATTCACCAGTTTTTTTCTCCGCTTTCGTTCACTGGCGAGAAGCGGGCGTGCTCGTTTTCGGGTCGGATTCGGTACATCCGGAAAAGCCGTCCAATCGTTGAACGCCTTTGTGAACGCGAAGTCACCCAAAACCTGAACCCGCAGGCGGTGGCTCAATCCGCGCCAAAGTACCGGAATTGCTGCCGTAACGACACCTTTTTGGAACCGGAGCGGGTTTTCCAGATACCCCTTGACTCCGGTAGGCCGGAGCGGTCTGTTACCGGTCGGGATGGCGTAGCTTGGGTTGCATTCTGCTTCACTCCAGCAGGTGCGGCTGCGCATATGTCCTTAAGATCTAGCTGGGGATCACGATAAGATCGCGCCGGACAACCGGCCCCGGTTCAACAAAGGGGAACATTATGACAAAAACATTCCTGAAGCTGACGGCTGCAAGCCTGGCGCTATGCGCCGGCCTCAGCGCAGCAAATGCTGAAACACTTCGCTGGGCGCGCGCGGGCGACTCTCTGACGCTCGATCCGCACGCCCAGAATGAAGGTCCGACCCACGCACTTGCGCACCAGATGTACGAGCCGCTCCTGCAGCGCGACATGGAAGCGAAGATCATCCCGGCACTCGCCACGAGCTGGGAGCCGACCGAAGACCCGAATGTCTGGGAATTCAAGCTGCGTGAGGGCGTCAAGTTCCATGGCGGTCAGGACTTCACCGCCGATGATGTCGTCTTCTCGCTCAAGCGTGCGATGATGCCGACCTCCGCGATGAAAGAGCTGCTGGCGTCCGTCAAGGACGTGCGCAAGGTTGACGACCTCACGGTGCAGATCGAGACCACCGGTCCGAACCCTCTGCTGCCGAACAACCTGACCAACCTCTTCATCATGGATTCGGACTGGACGGTCGAAAACGGTTGCGAAGCACCGCAGGATATTGCCAATGGCGGCGACAATCCGTGCGTGCGCACCGTCAACGGTACCGGTGCCTTCGTGCTGGAGAGCCGCAAGCAGGATTCCAAAACGGTCCTGAAACAGAACGAAAACTACTGGGGCAAGGGTGAGTTCCCGATGGAAGTCACCGAAATCGTTTATACGCCCATCCAGGAAGGCGCGACCCGCGTGGCGGCACTGCTGTCCGGTGAAGTTGATCTCATTCAGGACGTTCCCGTGCAGGACCTGGCGCGCGTTGGAGAAACCGACGGCCTCAAGCTGAACACGGCGCCGCAGAACCGGACGATCTTTTTCGGCATGAATCTCGGTGCCGATGACCTGGCAAGCGATAACGTGGACGGCAAGAACCCGCTCGCCGACAAGCGCGTGCGTGAAGCGATGAACATCGCCATCAACCGCGATGCCATCAAGAAGGTGGTGATGCGCGAGCAATCTGCTCCGACAGGCGTGATCATGCCTCCCTTCGTCAACGGCTGGACCGAAGCGCTCGACGCTTATCCGGACTATGACGTTGCGAAGGCAAAGGCCCTGATGGAAGAAGCCGGTTACGGCGATGGTTTCGGTCTGACGCTGAATTGCCCGAATGACCGCTACATCAACGATGAGGCGATCTGTCAGGCCGCTGTCGGCATGCTCGGTCAGATCGGCATCAAGGTGAACCTTGACGCCAAGCCGAAAGCGCAGCACTTCCCGCTGATCACGAACCGGGAAACCGACTTCTACATGCTCGGTTGGGGCGTTCCGACATTCGACTCCGAATACATCTTCAACTTCCTGGTCCACACGACCACCGACAAGTACGGCTCGTGGAACGGGACGGGCTATTCCGATGCCGGCATAGACGCCAAGATCCAAAGCCTGGCCTCGGAAACGGATGCGGAAGTCCGCAACGCCACGATCGGCGAAATCTGGGATACCGCGAAGGCGGAAACCCTTTACCTGCCGATCCATAACCAGGTGCTGAACTGGGGCATGAAGGACAACGTTGACTTCCCGGTGCAGCCGGAAGATCAGCCGCACTTCAAGTTCCTGACATTCAGCAACTAGGTCGACTGACACTCGCAATTGTGCCGGCTGAAACGTCAGCCGGCACATCTGCGGTGCCGGTCGAAGGTCTCGGTCACCGGTTTCTATCGGTGCCGTTGACGCCAATGATGTCGGAAAACGCGCTCATACCTGAAAACCAAATGGCCGGTCGCTTAGTTAAACGCGTCCACCGGCGGCGGTTTCTGGTAGACTGCCGCTGACGGCGCTGTCACACACCTGGCTTAGAAAATGCTCGCTTTCATTATCCGTCGCCTTGGACAGGCCCTGCTTGTCCTGATGGCAGTTGGTTTCATTTCATTCGCCATGTTCAAATTCATGGGCGACCCTGTCGAGAACATGCTGGGGCAGGAAGCGACCCTTGCCGACAAGGCCGAACTGGAAGAGCGGCTTGGCTTGAACGATCCGATCATCGTTCAGTATTTCCGTTTTTTGCAGCGTGCGCTTTCCGGAGACTTCGGCGTGTCCTACCGGGCTGGACTTCCGGTTGGAGAGCTGATCCTCGACCGTCTGCCGGCTACCCTTGAACTGGCGCTCCTGTCCGGCGTGATCGCCATATCCCTCGGATTTGTGCTGGGCGTCTACACCGCGATCCGGCGGGACGGGGTCGTCGCCAACTTCATCATGACGGCATCTTTGGTCGGAGTGTCCCTGCCGACATTCCTGATCGGCGTTTTTCTGATCTGGCTCTTTGCGGTCAATCTCGGCTGGTTGCCCGCGTTCGGGCGCGGCGAAACACGAAGTCTTTTTGGCGTTGATTTGGCTATCCTGACCTGGAACGGCTTCAAGTCGATGATCCTGCCCGCCGTCACGCTCGGGCTTTACCAGATGACGCTGATCATGCGTCTCGTGCGGTCGGAAATGCTCGAGGTCCTCAGAACGGACTACATCCGCTTCGCGCGGGCCCGTGGCCTCAGTCAGAAAACCGTCAATTTCGGCCACGCCATGAAAAACACGCTCGTCCCCGTGATCACGGTAACGGGCCTGCAATTCGGATCGATCGTCGCCTTCGCGATCATCACCGAAAGCGTGTTCCAGTGGCCTGGCGTCGGGCTCCTGTTCATCAACGCCGTCAGCTTCGTCGATATTCCGGTCATGTCGGCCTATCTGCTTCTCGTCGCCGTGATCTTCGTGACCATCAATCTAATCGTCGACCTGCTCTATTTCACGATCGATCCGCGCCTGAGCGTGAGCAAGAACTGAGGACAAGACGCTCATGGACATCCAGACCCCCAAAGGAGCCTCGGCCCGGCCCGAATTCAACGAAGCGGCCGCCACATCCACGTGGCAGCGCTGGATGAACTCGGACATTTGGCATTCCTACAAATCCTCGCCGGTCATCATCGTGTCGTCGCTGACCTTTCTGCTGCTCGTGCTGGGCGCGGTTCTCTCTCCACTCATCTCACCCTACACGCCCTTCGACCCGGCCAGTCTCAACCTGATGAACGGGTTCACCAAGCCCATGTCGGCGAACGAGTTCACCGGGGACTATTTTCTCCTGGGGACCGACGACCAGGGCCGTGACGTGCTCTCGACGATCCTGTTCGGTCTGCGCATCTCCCTGTTCGTCGGGGTCGTTGCCGTCCTGTTCGCCATGACCCTCGGCGTGGTTCTGGGTCTCCTGTCCGGGTATGCCGGCGGCTGGCTGGACGGCATCATCATGCGCATCGCCGACATCCAGATGACCTTCCCGTCCATCATGGTGGCGATGCTGCTCTACGGGATCGGCAAGGGCCTGATACCGCCCGACCTCCGGGATGAAATGGCTATCTGGGTGCTGATCATCTCGATCGGCCTGTCCGAATGGGTCCAGTTCGCGCGTACCGTACGCGGCGCAACCATGGTCGAGCGCCAGAAGGAATACGTGCAGGCAGGCAACCTGATCGGACTGACCCGCTGGAGCATCATGCTCCGCCACATTCTGCCGAACGTGACCGGCCCGATCCTCGTGATCGCCACGATCAGTCTTGCGCTGGCCATCATCGCGGAAGCTACACTCAGTTTCCTGGGTGTGGGCGCACCAAAGACCGAACCGTCTCTCGGCACGCTGATCAATGTCGGCCGTCAGTACATCCTGTCCGGCGAATGGTGGATCCTGCTGTTTCCCTCGCTCACCCTTCTGGCACTGGCTCTGTCCGTCAACCTCTTCGGCGACTGGCTGCGTGACATCCTGAACCCAAAACTGCGATAGACCCGTGTCCGATACTCCCCTTCTCAAAGTTTCAGATCTGATTGTCGAGTTTCCGACCCGCAGTGGCATGCTCCGGCCCGTGGACCGGGTCGGGTTTGAAGTCCGGGCCGGCGAAATTCTCGGCCTGGTCGGTGAATCCGGTGCCGGCAAGTCCATGTGCGGATCCGCGATCATCGGCCTGATCGATCGCCCGGGGCGCATCAGCGGCGGCGAAGTTGCCCTCGACGGCGAACGGATCGACAATCTTCCCGAAGACCGCTTGCGCCGGATCCGCGGCAAGCGGATCGCCATGGTCTTTCAGGATCCGCTCACCAGCCTCAACCCGCTCATGACCGTCGGACAGCAGCTGATCCAGACGATCCGGACACACCTTCCCGTGTCAACCGGAGAAGCGCGCGATCGTGCCATTGCGCTGCTGGAAGAAGTCGGAATACCCGCAGCCGCGACCCGCATCGACGCCTACCCGCACCAGTTCTCCGGAGGGATGCGTCAGCGCGTCGTCATTTCCCTTGCGCTTGCGGCCGAGCCTGAACTGATCATCGCAGACGAACCGACCACCGCGCTCGATGTGTCCGTTCAGGCCCAGATCATGGCTTTGCTCAAGAAGCTCTGCCGTGAACGCGGGACGGCCGTCATCCTGATCACCCACGACATGGGCGTCATCGCGGAAGCGACGGATCGTGTCGCTGTTCTCTACGCTGGACGGATTGCCGAAATCGGGCCGACGCGCAACGTGCTGAGCACCCCGTCGCATCCCTATACCAAGGGGCTCATGGCATCCACGCCCTCAACGACAGGCACCATGCACGCGCTCAGCCAGATCCCCGGATCTATGCCGAACCTGCGCGCGATCCCTAAAGGCTGTGCCTTCAATCCCCGGTGCGAAAAGGCCTTCTCCGTGTGCTTCAAGGATATCCCGATCCTTGAACCGGTCGATGGCAGCGAGGTCGCCTGCTGGCTCTACGACCCGGCCGTCAATCCAGAAACAAAAGAGATTTCCGGAGTTTCCGAATGACCGGTGAAACACCCTTGATCAGCGCACGGCAGCTCGGCGCGGTTTTTGACGTGTCCAGGCCGTGGCTCAACAGGGTGCTTGCGCTTGAGGCGAAGCAATACCTGACGGCCGTCGACACGGTCGACTTCGACATTCCGAAAGGCAAGACCTTCGCGCTCGTGGGCGAAAGCGGCTCTGGAAAGTCCACCATCGGACGCATGATCGTCGGTCTGCAGAAGCCGACAAGCGGCCAGGTGCTGATCGACGGCGAGGATTTTTTCGCCATCTCCAGCGAAAAGAAGAAAATGGCGATGCGCCGGCGCATCCAGATGATCTTCCAGAGCCCCTATGCATCGCTGAACCCGCGCTGGCGCGTCAGGCATATCATCGGCGAACCGATCCGCGCATTCGACCTGATGCCGGCATCCGATGTGGACGGGCGTGTCACGGAACTGCTCGATCAGGTTGGCCTTGCAAAGTCGGATGGCGAAAAATTCCCGCACGAATTTTCCGGCGGCCAGCGCCAGCGTATCGCGATTGCGCGCGCCCTCGCCTCCAATCCGGAATTCATTGTCTGCGACGAACCGACTTCGGCACTTGATGTGTCCGTGCAGAGCCAGGTGCTGAACCTGATGAAGGCCCTGCAGCGCGAACTTGGGCTCACATACCTGTTCATCAGTCACGACCTCTCTGTCATCCGCTACATGGCGGACGAAATCGGCGTGCTCTACCTTGGACGCCTCGTCGAGGTGGCCGACAGGGATACGCTTTTTGACAAGCCCCGCCACCCCTATACGCGCATGCTCATGGATGCCGCACCCCATATCGACGCGTTCGGCCGCACCGCCGAGATCGTGAAAGGCGAGATCCCCGACCCAATCAACAAGCCGAGCGGCTGCAGCTTCCATCCCCGATGCACGTTGACGGAAGATATCTGCCGTCGGGACCGCCCGGAAGTCAGGGAATTCGGTATCGAAAAAGCCAGGGTCGCCTGTCACCTGTGCGCCGACTAGGCGCACAGGTCAACCGCTTGAACGCTCGGGAAGATTGACCTCAAGACTCCGGCATTGACATGTCGAAGCTCGCGTTTAGGCCGTCTCTACTCGAACAACGACGGCAGGAACATGGAGATCGCCGGCACGTAGGTGACCAGCACCAGCGCTGCCAGAAGCGCGAGATAGAAGGGCCAGATCGACTTGAGGGCTTCCTCGATCCTGATCTTGCCAACCGCGCACCCGACAAAGAGGCATGTCCCGACCGGTGGCGTGCATAAACCGAGGCCGAGATTGACCAGCAGCATGATGCCGAACTGCACGGGGTCCATTCCGAGTTCGCGTGCGATCGGCAGGAAGATCGGCGTACAGATCAGGATCAGTGCGGCCATGTCCATGATCATGCCGAGTGCGAGCAGCATCAGGTTGATCATGAGAAGAATGACGATCTTCTGTTCCGAGATGCCGAGCAGGAAATCGCTAAGTTTGGTCGGGACCTGATAGAGCGCCAGAAGGTAAGCGAACGAACTGGCGAACCCGATCAGGATCATTACCATGGCCGTGGTCCGCAAGGCGGAGGTGACGGAGACAACGAATTCGTTCCAGCCAAGCGTCCGGTAGGCCACCGCGGTCAGAACCAGCGCATAGATCGCTCCGAAAGCACCCGATTCCGTCACTGTGAACACGCCCGACAGTACACCGCCGACAATAATCACGGCCGTGATCAGCCCGGGGATTGCGCCGACGGCCGTTTGAACGACCACGCTCCAGCCGGGAAAGGGTTCTGATCCGTAATTGTGTTTCAAAGCCACGAAATAGGCCGCGACCGCAAGGCACAGGCACATCAGTATTCCGGGAATGACGCCCGCCAGGAACAGCTTCGAGATCGAAATTCCGCCCCCTGCTGCCACCACGAAGATGATCATGTTGTGGCTTGGCGGAATGACGATGCCCGCGATGGACGATGTCACGGTCACGTTGACGGCATAGTCCGGCCGGTAGCCCTTTTCCTTCATGACCGGGATCAGCAGCGACCCCAGCGCGGAAATGTCGGCGATGGCCGAACCGGATATCCCGCCGAAAAGCATGCTGGAGAAGATGTTGACCGAGGCAAGACCTCCCCGGACATGCCCGACAAGGGAGGACGCAAAGCGCACGAGGCGGACGGCAATACCTCCATGCAGCATCAACTCACCGGCAAACACGAAGAAGGGAATGGCAAGAAGGGAAAACGGCGTGATGCCGGAGATCGTGCGCTGAAACGTGATCAGCAGGGGAAAGCCTTCGTACCAGAAGGCGGCGGCTGCGGAAATACCCATTGCAAAGGCAACGGGAACACCCAGAAGAACGCTGACGCCGAAGACCCCCAGCAGGATTGCAAGACCCATCTCAGATTACCTTTTCGTTTTCATAGATCTCGCCGCGCAGGGCCGAGCGCCCCCGCAAGATGAATCTTGCGCCTGCAAATATGACCATCAGTCCGCCGCAGGCGACGGCGGAAGCGGTGCGAATGCTTTCGGGGATGTTGAGCATCGGCAGCAGCGTCGACCAGCCGAACTGGAAGAGTTCCAGACTGGCCACCAGCATCACACCGCCGAATACGGCAAGGCAGAGATCTGTCATGAGCAGAAGCAGCTGGCGCAGTTTCGGCGGCAGGGCATCGCGCACCAGTGTGACACCGAGATGGGTTTGCTCGTGGATGCCGACGGCTGCGCCGAGAAAGGTGATGTAACAGATCAGAACCAGCGCAAGCTGCTCCACCCATGTGGGTGTTTCGTTCAGGACGTAGCGTCCGAACACCAGCCAGCCGAAAGTGGCCACGAGGACCACGAGTGCGAGCGAACCCACAAGCACGCAGAGGCGCTTCAACCAGAACAGAGACAGCTCCAGCCGCGCCAGAAATTTCTCGCCCTGCGGCATTGTTTCCCCCCGGGATTTTGCGGGCCGCGCGTGGCGCGGCCCGCAGTGCACAGCGTTGTTAGTTTGCGTTTCTGAAGATTTCGACGAGTTCGCTCAGCTCAGGGTTCTGCGACAGGAACTGATCGTAGACCGGTGCCATAGCTTCCTGGAAAGCGGCCTTGTCGGCGATCTCGTTCACAGTCACGCCGCCCTCGGCAACCTTGGCCATGCTGGCCGCTTCACGCTCCTGCCAGAGCTTGCGCTGCAGCTCGGTGCTGTTGCGGCCGGCTTCCTTCACGATCGCCTGTTGTTCGGGCGTGAGGCTATCGAAGGTCTTCTTGCTCATGCACAGGCACTCTGGAATGATCAGGTGCTGTGTCAGCGAGTAGTATTGCGCGACTTCGAAGTGGTTGGTGGACTCGTAGCTCGGCGGGTTGTTCTCCGCGCCATCGACAACACCGGTCTTGATCGCCTGGTAAACCTCGGCAAATGCCATCGGGGTCGCATTGCCTCCGAGAGAATCGACCATTCCGACGAACAGGTCGTTGTTCATGACGCGGATCTTCATGCCGCCGACATCGGCAGGCTCGTTGATCGCCTTGACGGACGTGTAGAACGAACGTGCGCCGGCGTCATAGAAACCGAGCGCCACGAGGCCCTTTGCTTCCAGCCCCTTGCTCAGGGCGGCACCGGCTTCGCCGTCCATCAGTTCGTACATCTGCGGGATGCTCTTGAAGATGAACGGAAGCGAGACAACGTTTGCCTCCGGCACGACCTGCCCCATCGGGCCAAGGCTGAAAACGCCGAAATCGATGACGCCAAGACGCGTCTGCTCGATTGCGTCCGGCTGCGAGCCGAGAACGCCACTGTGATAGACCTTGCCGGAAATCTCGCCGCCGGTCTTCTCACTGACTTCCTTCAGAAACGATTCCATGCCGTGCGACACGGGATAGTCCTCGACGTGAATGTTCCATCCACGAAGATCACGCGCCTCTGCGGTAACGGCGGTCACTGCAAGAACGGCCGCCAGAACGGAGCCGCGCGTGAGACCTGCTTTGATTGACTTGAAACGGATCATTGGTACCTCCCTGTTGATCTGGTTTCACGATATTTATTTTACAAATTTTTACAAGTACAAAAATCAATTAAACAAATTTTTGATTTTTTTCATTTCAACTGTCTGAAATTTATAAAGAAAACGAGATATCGATTTGTAAGACCTGTCCGAAATCTGTCGCAAAAACCCCGCCTCGAGTTACCTGAAGGCGGGGCGCGCCGGTCTGAGGACAGTGTCAGGAGAACAGGAGTCCGCCATTGATATCGACACAGGCACCGGTCATGAACGCGGCCTGGTCCGACGCCAGGAAGACGGCCAGATTGGCAACTTCTTGCGAGGTTCCTTCGCGCTTCAGGGGCGTGACGCCGGCGACGTGCTTGCGCACATCCGGCTTGGTGAAGACATTGTGGAAGTCGGTGTCGATCATGCCCGGGCAAAGGGAATTGACCCGGATATCAGGAGCAAGCTCCTTGGCGAGCCCACGGGTCATGGTCAGAACGGCACCCTTGGCCGCTGCGTAGGCAAGCGCGCCAGGTCCGCCGCCGTCACGGGCAGCCTGCGATGCCATTGTCACGATCGCGCCGCCGGGCTTCATGTGCGGCAGGGACGCCTGCACCAGCAGAAAAGCGGACGAGACGTTGAGATCAAAGACGTTCTGCCAATGCTCCGCAGTAATTTCAGACACTTTCTTTCGTGCGATCAAACCGCCCGAAACCGGCATGACGATATCTAACCCACCGAATTCACTGACCGTTTTTTCGACAAGCGCCTGAATTTCATCCGGCTTTGTCATGTCGCCCCTCAAAGCGAAAGCCTTACCGCCCTTGGCGGTGATTTCATCAACCGCGCTGTCCGCACCGCTGCTACTGCTGAAGTAGTTGATGGCAACGTTTGCCCCCGCCTCGGCAAGGGCGAGAACGCAAGCCCGCCCGATGTCACGTCCACCACCTGTGACGATTGCTGTTTTTCCAGTTAAATCCATCTTCATTCGCTCCTGTAGTGTCATTGAAAGTCGTCTGTTACAGACTGTTCAGCTGCCGAGGCTCCAATCGATCGGGCAAGGCGTTCAAAATTGGGATATGCGCCAGAGCGCTCATTGATTGCATGCGCTTTGCCAGGTGTGATTCATCCCTCGTCTCCGGTCACAAGCTTGGGACATCGCCCCACACGAGCCGTCAACCATCGCAACAATGGGAGTAGGCCGTGTTTACAAATCAGATCAATTTTCCCGGCGAATGGAGAAAGCGCAACTTCGGCCACAAGCACTCCAGGGGGCCGGACATTCTGAAATCGGCCGATTTTGCATCCTTTTCGCAGGCTGGATCTTTGTTCCGCTCATCCATTCCACTTGAACCTTTAGAGCGTGGATTCACGTCTCAAACTTGGGTTCTTCACCAACTGCAATCGGTATCTTAAACAACTGGAACAAATCAACACAAATTTTTACAAATAATCCGAATAGACAAATTTCAGGCCCGCAATTCGGTGCGAAGGCACGAAAAATTCCACTCCCGGCTGGGGCATGAATTTGCACCAAGTAGCGTGCGATTCTGCAGACTGTCTCAAAAAGGGATTTACTTCAGACGCTTATGCAAGAGTGCTCCTTGTGCATCCGTTCGCAGTGAAAATTTCCGAATTTGTATTTTACAAATAATTGACAAGTTTTGCTCGCGGGCTTAATCATCTCCAAGACGGAACGCGTGCTTGTTTGCACTGAAGCGGTGGGGAGAACCGATGGCGGGTCTGGACGATCAGACGAAATTGAAGTTCATGAATGTCAGCACGGCAACGCTCACAACGGTGATGTTCAAGCGGGGTTTGCGTAACATTTTCCTGCAAGGCATCCATCGGCTGCGTCCCGGTCCGAACATGGTCGGGATCGCCTACACGCTGAGATACATCCCGGCCCGGGAAGATCTTGACCATCTGGAATCATTTGCAGATCCGGCCAACGCCCAGCGCAAGGGGGTTGAAGAGTGTCCTTCCGGAGCCGTTTTCATGATCGATTCCCGTGGCGATGCATCTGCGGCCTCTGCCGGTTGCATCCTGGCGGCCCGCCTGCAGGCGCGCGGCTGCCGGGGCATCGTGACGGACGGAGGATTCCGGGACACGCCCGAGATCGCGCAACTGGAGATGCCCGGCTATCACGCCCGGCCAAGCGCACCGACGAACCTGACAAAACACCACGCAGTCGCCGTGAATGACCCGATTGCCTGCGGCGGTGTTTCTGTTTTCCCCGGCGATATCGTTGTCGGCGACAACGAAGGTGTTGTTTGCGTGCCGCGACATATGGCAAATGAAGTTGCGGACGAGGCTACCGAAATGACGGTGTTCGAAGACTTCGTGATGGAGATGGTCAAACAGGGCGCATCGACTTTCGGGCTCTACCCCCCGACCGATCCGTCTACTCTGAACAGGTTCAAATCGTGGCGACAGGAAAACGGCAGATAAGGGAAACCTTGGCGCCGGACCGTCAGGTCCGGGACAGAACGCTCTCCGACAAGGTTTACGAGAGCATCTTGGCCAAGATCATGGACGGGGACATTCCGGTCGGCGGGAAACTGCCGACCGAACAGGTGTTGTCCGACGAGTTCGGAGTTTCGCGGCCGATTCTGCGTCAGGCGCTCAAGCAACTGCGGGAAGACGACGTGGTCGTTTCGCGCCAGGGGTCCGGCTCCTACGTCAAGCGGCGGCCTGAAGGGGCAGTGCTCGACTTCGCTCCGGTAGGGTCCATTGCCGACATCCAGCGGACATTTGAATTCAGGGCGGCAGTGGAGGGCGAGGCCGCCTACCTTGCCGCCGAGCGGCGAACCGATGCCGACCTTAAGGCACTGCAGGACTCGCTGAAGGAACTCGACCGCTGCATCGCGGAAGGAGAACTCGGCGTTGCAGCGGATGAAATCTTTCATGTCGCCGTCTGCAACGCGGCGGACAACAAGTATTTCGTCGCCGCGCGCTCGTCGATGAAGTCCAATATCCTGACCGGCATGAACCTGACCCGCAACCTGTCGCTGACAAAGCCCCAGGATCGGATGAAGCTGGTGCAATCCGAGCATTACGATATCTTCAATGCGATCGAAGCGCGCGACCGGGAATCAGCACGGCAGGCAATGCGCGACCATGTCGAAAACGCTCGAAAACGAATTTTTGAAGGCGGTTGAACGTCCTCCCTCTCATTGCCAAAAAGTTCACACATTCATTGTGTTAGATTTCCTTGCGTCAGTTGGCCGAAACGTCGGCCTGTATCGAGAGGAAAGACGCAACGGTCTGGTGTGAGCGCCTGCAAGGTGAAGGGTCTGCAATGTCGAAAACTGCAAGTCTGACGCTGCGATATGCCAGAAGAACCTTTCTCTTCCTGTTTGCGGTATTCATTCTTCCTGCACTTTTGCACCTTGGCGTCTGGAGCCTGAAGGACCGCCCGCAGGGCTGGCGCTATGCGACTTGGGCGAGCGCTGGAATCTTGCCGGAAAAACCACCCGTTGATCAGGCGGAAATATACGTTCTGACCGCGCGCACGGGAGGGATGAAGGGGGCATTCGCGACGCACTCCTGGCTGGTGCTCAAACCCAGGGGCGCGGAGCGATATGACCGGTATGATGTCGTCGGCTGGGGCACACCCGTCAGGAAGAATGCCTATGACGCCGACGGACACTGGTATTCCAACAGGCCGGTCATCAACTACCGTCTGGTTGGAGCCAGGGCGGAAGAGCTGTTGCCAAGAATTGAAACCGCTATCGAGGGGTATAGATGGCGCGAGCGCGGTGACTACACGATCTGGCCGGGCCCCAATTCGAATACGTTTGTCGAAACTGTCCTCCAGCAGGTCCCGGCTCTTGCCGCGTCAACGCCCAGTACCGCAATCGGACGGGACTTCCCGGCAGATGGGAGATGGGTCGGATACCGGGATGACGGTGCCTTCTTTGCGACGGCGGGTGGCTATTTCGGGCTTGTCATCGGCAGCAAGGTCGGACTGGAGCTCAACTTCCTGGGTCTCGTCGCCGGGATCAATCCGGCCGCGGCGAGAATCTCGATCCCGGCTTTCGGCGCGCTCGATTTCACACCGCTAAGCAGTCCATCCCTGTGAAACTCAAGGCGATCAGCCGAGCGCGGACTGTGCCCGTGTTTGAGCGGCCTGTTCATCCTTGGACGCTCGCGGCGCGCCGGAAACACCTGGTACCAGGCTCACCGGGATACCGGCATCGTCAAGACGCTTCAGGTCGTTTTGCGTATCTTCACACGAGACCGGGTCGCCGGACTTGAGGCGCACGACATGCTTTCCCTGCCGTGCAAGCATTACCATGCGGTCCCTGACATTTTCGTCGGTGGTCCCGGGCTCTGAATCGCGACCGACAAGCATGCGCTTGGCCTCCCGGCGTGCCAGCTCCAGAACAGTGTCGTCAACCCGATCATCGAACAGAATGACATCGGCAGATTGAAGCGTTCTCATGGCCTTCAATGTCAGGTGTTCCGCGTCTCCCGGCCCAGCGCCGACAATCGTCACGCGCCCCGGCGAGGCAGCCCCTGCCTTGTCCAGCAGCGCGTCGATCGCACCTGCGTTCTCTTCGTCCGGAACGGACCGCGCGGAGAAGGCCAGATCGGTGAATCCTTCCCAGAACCTGCGGCGTTCGGGTCCGGCTGAGAGCGTGGCCAGCACATTTGCACGCACACGTCCGGCGAGCGCGGCCCAGTCACGCAGACTGATCGGCAGAAGGGTTTCGACACGGCGGCGAATGGCTTGCCCGAGTATGGGCGCAACACCGTTGGTCGAAATCCCGATCACCACGGGAGAGCGATTGACGATCGAGCCGAACTGAAATTCGCAAAAGGCCGGCCTGTCGATCACGTTGACGGGCACTCCGGCAGCCCGGACGGCACAGAAAAAAGCCTGCGCCTCACCCTCACTTGCTGCGTCGCAGATAGCCAGCGCAGCGCCGTCAAATGAATTCGCGCTCCAGATCCGCTGATGATACACGAAGCTCCCCTTGACGCTGCCACTCGACAAAAGGACAGCAAAAGTTTCATCGAGGCTTGTCGCGTACACGTGTACCTCTGCTCCGGCAGCACCGAGAAGTTCCGCCTTCCAGGCGGCAGCGTCCGTGCCACCCGCGAGCACGACTTTGCGCCCCTTCAATGGAAAGAACAGCGGCAGGCTCGCGAGCGCTTCCACACGAGCCGAACGCCGGCGTTTGGGGGCCTTAACCGGCGCGTGCAATTTGGGCCGCATCGGAGGTCTCCTTGAAATTCTGGTCGAGAATGGACTGGATTTCGGATCGGCAGGACCCGCAATTGGTGCCCGCTTTCAGGCATTCGCCGACAGCCCTGACGGTCGTTGCACCCTCTGCGGCCGCGGCTGCGATTTCCTGGCATCCAACCTGAAAGCACGAGCAGACGATGGCGCCCTTGTCTGGCATGTCGGCGGGAGGACGCCCGGCGAGGACATCAAGCCGCTTGTGGCGCTCGGTGACGGGGGCATCCAAAAGCCCGCAGGCCCATTGCCGCGAGACGGAAACAGGTTCCGTCCCGAAGAAAAAAGCACCGGCAAGCGTGTCACCGGTCCAACCGGCAATGCGCTGAAGCCCGAGGCCAGCATCTTCGAAACGGAGCAACTCAGCGTCGTCGCCCAACAGTGACTGAACGAGGCCGCCGATGTCTTCCTGTTTCCAGCCGGCGAGTTCCACGCGCCATCCGCCAAGTGCGGGTGCGATCGCCCAGTACCCGGTTTGAAAACCGGCCCGCTTTTCGCGCAGGACGGCAAAACCGTACCAGTCGAAACGAAGTTTGCGCAGAGCGACCGGAGTGAATTTCGAGCCCGGCTGGCCGGAAAGCGGATCAACATCGGACGAAACCACCGTATCGATCCGTCCGTCGGACGCGAACTGGTCTGTCCAGTGCATGGGTACGAAAACCGAACCCTTGCGGGCGCGGTCGCTCACCTGGGCGCGGACAACGACAGCACCATGCGAGCTTTTCACTTCCACGAGATCCGCAGCCGAGATACCGGTTGTGGCCGCATCCTCGGGATGCAGTTCTGCGAACGGCTCTGCAATATGAGACGAAAGCCGCGGTGTTTTGCCTGTGCGTGTCATTGTGTGCCAATGATCGCGGACCCTGCCGGTATTCAGAACAAAGGGATAGCGCCTTGCGAGAACAGCCGGAGCGGCCTGTCTGACCGAAACAAAGGCGGCCTTGCGGTCGGCAGTAAAGAACCCGCCTGTCGCGAAGAAACGTGTTGTCCTGTTCCCCTCGCCTTGTCTTTGCGGCCATTGAAACGGCAGCATCATGTCGAACTCGCGTTGGGACAGGTCGCTGCGGGCGCTGATATCAAAGTCTCGGGAACCGCCATTTTGATAGCCTGAGAGCGCCGCATGCTCGCGGAAAATCGATGCCGGACCGTCATAGTCAAACGCCCGCTCGAATCCCATCCGGCGCGCGACTTCGCAGATCTGCCACCAATCCGGTTTGGCATCGCCGGGCGGTGCCAGGAAGGATGTCTGCCTGGATATCCTGCGCTCCGAATTGGTGACCGTGCCGTCCTTTTCACCCCATGCAGCTGCGGGAAGAAGCACGTCGGCGTAGGTGACCGTGTCGGCGGCGTGGGTAACATCCGAAACAACCACGAAGGGACAGGCCTCGAGCGCTGCGGCGACCGCATCCGCATCCGGCAGGCTGTCCACCGGGTTGGTCGACATGATCCAGATCGCCTTGATCCTGCCGTCCCGTACCGCCTTGAACATATCGACGGCTTTCAGCCCCTGATTCTCGGCGATCACAGGGCTCTTCCAGAAGGATTGCACAAGCGCGCGATGGTCCGGATTTTCGATGGCCATATGAGCCGCCAGCATGTTGGCAAGCCCGCCGACCTCTCGTCCACCCATGGCATTGGGCTGTCCCGTTGCCGAGAACGGCCCCATACCGGGACAGCCGATGCGCCCCGTCGCCAGATGGGTGTTGATGATCGCGTTGACCTTGTCCGTTCCGTTGACCGACTGATTGACGCCCTGGCTATAGACGGTGACCGTTTTCGGCGTGCGGGCCACCATCGTGTAGAACGTGGCCAGATCGTGCGGGGAAAGGCCGGTTTCGTCCGCTATCCGGTTGATTTCACACGGCCCGGCCGCGGCCAGCGCGGCGTCGAAGCCGTTTGTGTGCCTTTCGATGTAGGACCGGTCAAGCGCGTCCGTATCTGCTAGAAAGGCCAGCAGGCCATTGAAGAGCGAAACATCCGTATCCGGTTTCAGCGCAAGGTGAAGGTCGGCGATGGCGCAGGTCGCGGTTTCGCGAGGATCAACCACGACCACCCGCATTTGCGGATTCTCCGCCTTGGCCGCCTCAACCCTTTGAAACAGCACCGGATGACACCAGGCCAGATTGGACCCGACCAGGACGAGCAGGTCGCAGGTCTCAAGGTCTTCGTAGGTTCCGGGCACGGTATCACTGCCGAATGCGCGCCTGTGTCCGGCAACCGAAGACGCCATGCAAAGGCGTGAATTCGTGTCGATATTCGCCGAACCGATGAACCCTTTCATCAGTTTGTTGGCGACATAGTAGTCTTCCGTGAGGATCTGGCCTGAAACATAAAAGGCGACGCTGTCTGGACCATGATCCCGGATGGCGCGCGAGAACGTTTCAGCCACAAGATCAAGCGCGGCTGGCCAATCCGCTGTTTTCCCTCCGACTTGCGGATGAAGGATCCTGTCGTCCAGCGACAACGTTTCACCGAGAGCCGAGCCCTTGGAACAGAGCCGGCCGAAGTTTGCCGGATGCTCCGGATCCCCCTTGATTTCAACGGATCCGTCAGCTTGAGGTGTCGCAAGGACACCGCAGCCGACACCGCAATAGGGGCAGGTGGTCTTGACCGTTTTTGTGTTTGTGAAAGCGGTCACCCTGCCCTCCCCGTTCTTTCCTCTCCAGACCCGGACGTCTCGTTGTTTTGCTCAAACGCCATCTTCCGGTCTTTCATTCATCCGGCCCGTCGCGCCAGATCATCGGCGGCAAGCAGCACTTTGCCGTTCTCCACACGTGCGGCGGTCACCGGAACGGAGCCTTCGTCAGCGCCGCGTGCGAGGCCGGTGGCAAGATCGAATACCCAGTTGTGCAGCGGACAGGTAACGGAGGAGCCGTGCACGATGCCCTGGCTGAGGGGACCACCCTTGTGCGGACAGCGGTCATCGAGAGCAAAGACCTCATCATCCACGGTGCGGAACACGGCAATGCATCCGCGGTCGGTCTTCACCACGCGTGCCCCTTCCCGCGGAATGTCGGCAAGATCCCCGATCGCCACCCAGTTTCTCGTTTCCGCGTTCATTCGGCCGCCTCCGCCTGCAGGATCGCCATCGGTTTGAATTCATGCTTGTCCTTGCCGGACACGCGCTCCGACCACGGATCGACCTGGGCGAATTTCTGGCTGAAGACAAAACGCTCGAAATAGGCCTTCCGCTTGTCTTCGTCGTCCATGATCTGGCTTCGGATTTCGTCGTAGCCGATGCGTTTCGCCCACTTGTAGATCCGTTCCAGATAGTGCCCCTGCTCGCGGTACATCTGGGTAAGAGCAACGATATGCTCGAGCGCCTCTTCCTCGGTCTCGACAAGGCCGAGAACCTCGGTACCCTTGATGTCGAGGCCGGCCGCACCGGCGAAATGGATCTCGTAGCCGCTGTCGACGCAGACGACACCGATATCCTTGCAGGTGGCTTCCGCGCAGTTCCGGGGACATCCGGAGACGGCAAGCTTGAGCTTGGCGGGCGTCCAGGACCCCCACATGAACTTTTCGATCTTGATGCCGAGACCGGTGGAATCCTGTGTACCGAAACGGCACCAGTCCGTTCCAACGCAGGTCTTCACCGTCCGCAAGCCTTTTGCATAAGCCTGGCCAGAAACGAAACCGGCCTTGCCAAGATCCGCCCACACGGCCGGCAGGTCTTCCTTCTTGATCCCGAGCATGTCGATACGCTGACCGCCGGTGCACTTCACGGCCGGAATATTGAACTTGTCGACCACGTCGGCGATCGCCCGCAGTTCCTTGGACGAGGTCATGCCGCCCCACATGCGCGGCACGACGGAATAGGTCCCGTCCTTCTGGATGTTGGCGTGAACACGTTCGTTGATGAACCTGGACTGGTAGTCATCGGCGTATTCGTCCGGCCAATCGCTGACCAGGTAGTAGTTGAGTGCCGGACGGCATTTCGCGCAGCCGCCGGAGGACGTCCATTCCAGTTCCTGCATGACTGCGGGAATGGTTTTCAGTTGTTTGGACTTGATCAGCCGGCGCACCTCGCTGTGCCCGAGATGGGTACAGCCGCACATGGGCGTCACCGCTGCCGGGTTGTAGGCGTCGCCGAGCGTCACCTGCATCAGTTGTTCGACAAGTCCCGTGCAGGTACCGCAGGACGCGGACGCCTTGGTGTGCGCCCTCACATCGTCGAGCGATGTCAGTCCCTTCTCGGTGATCGAGCCGACGATCTTGCCCTTGCATACGCCGTTGCAGCCGCAGATTTCCGCATCATCCGGCAAGGCTGCAACGGCCGCCGTAGGGTCCAGGGGGGCGCCCCCCTGATACGCCTGGCCGAAGATCAGTGTCTCTCGCATCTCGGAGACATCGGACTGTTTTTTCAACAGATCGAAGAACCAGGGACCGTCGGAGGTTTCGCCATAGAGAACGGCACCGATGATCCTGTTGTCCTTCAGGACGAGCCGCTTGTAGACCCCGGCAGAAGCATCGCGCAGAACAATTTCCTCGCGATCCTCGCCCTCGGCAAAATCACCGGCGGAATAAAGATCGACACCGGTCACCTTCAGCTTGGTCGCGGTCACGGACCCGGTATATTCAGACGTACCCCCCAGCAGATTGTCCGCAATGATTTCCGCCATTTCATAGAGCGGGGCAACCAGTCCGTAACACATGCCGCGATGTTCGACGCATTCGCCGAGGGCAAAAATGTCCGGGTCGCTGGTACGCATGTCGTCGCCGACCTGAACACCGCGCCCGACGTCGAGCTCGACAGATTTGGCAAGGTCGGAGGACGGACGGATGCCGACCGCCATGACGACAATCGACGCATCGATCTCAGTGCCGTCGTCAAGGCGGATGCCCTTCACCCGCCCGGCCCCGTCATCGAGGATCTCGTGGCTGTTCGCCTTTGTGCGAACCTCGATTCCGCGGCGCTTGAATTCCTCTTCCAGAAGAAAACCGGCGGCCGGGTCAAGCTGACGTTCCATCAAGGTGGGCATCAGGTGCAGCACGGTGACATCCATGCCCTGCATCTTCAGACCGGCAGCCGCTTCCAGCCCGAGAAGGCCGCCACCGATCACGATCGCGCGTCCGCCGCCCTTGGCCGCTTCCAGCATCTTTTCCACGTCGTCCAGATCCCGGTAGGTCAGAACCCCGTCAAGGTCATTGCCCGGAAGCGGGATGATGAACGGATTCGATCCCGTCGCGATCACCAGCTTGTCGTAGTGTGCACTGACACCGTTTTCGGCAGTCACCGTCCTGGCAGTTCGGTCGATTTCCGAAACCCGGGCAGACTTGTGCAGAGTGACCCCGTTCTCGCCATACCAGTCATCGCCATGGGTGATGATATCTTCATAGGCCTTCTCGCCGGAAAGCACCGGCGACAACATGAGCCGGTTGTAGTTCACCCTCGGTTCGGCGTTGAAGATGGTGACGTGATAAGCGTCCCTGCCCTTTTCGAACAGGTATTCCAGCATCCGGCCGGGGGCCATCCCGTTTCCGATGATGACAAGTTTTTTCTTTTCCATCGCTCTACTCCGCAGCCTCCGCGTTTGAATAGGCTGCTTCGATCATCACGTTCGAGAGCGCGGCGTACGCCGCGCTCCAAGCGGTCCGAGTTGCATCGTCGAAGGCGTCTCCGAGACCCTGTTCGAGGGTCCAGATCAGGGCCGCGCCAACCGGCGGATAGTGGGAAGGTTCCACGCCGTATTCCACATGTCTGACCGCAAGTGTCTTCGCAGCCGGCAGGACCGCATCGAAGTCGGACAGCCCGTTCACGACCACGCCCAGGGTGGTCATCAGCTTGCGGCCCTGTTCCTCGATGTCGGATTTGAAGAGCGACCGGATTCCCGGAGCAATCTCGAAAAGCCTGCCGTAGAAAAGCTCGGCCGCCTTGTCGGATATCGGAACGACCTTCTGGAACGAGGCCTGCACGAGCTGGATCTGATCTGGCGTCATGGTTGCTTTCACTCCTGCATTCACTCGGCTGCTTCGACAGCCGCCTTCTGGCGGGCCATGCGCGCTGCGCGTTTTTCCTGGATGGACTTGAGTTGCTCTTCACTGGGGTCCGCGCCGCCTTCATAGGCTTCCAGGAAGTCCAGCAACTCTTCGCGATAAGCGTAATAGTCCGGGTGAGCGAGCAGTTCCTTGCGCGAGCGCGGACGCGGCAGATCGACATCCATGATGTTGCCGATCCGCGCATTCGGCCCGTTCGACATCATGACAACCCGGTCTGCGAGCAGGATCGCCTCGTCGACATCATGGGTGACGCAGATGGCCGTTACCTGTGTCCGCTTCCAGACATCCATCAGGACGTCCTGAAGCTCCCAGCGCGTCAGGCTGTCGAGCATCCCGAAAGGTTCGTCCAGAAGCAGGAGCTTCGGCGAGAGCGCGAACGCACGCGCGATGCCGACGCGCTGTTTCATGCCGTTGGACAGGTCTGCCGCCGCCTTTTGCATGGCATCGGCGAGACCCACCTTCGACAGGTAGTATTCGATGACGTCCCGCTTTTCGGACTTCGACGCATCGGGATAGACCTTGTCGACACCGAGCGCGACATTCTCGTAAGCGGTCAGCCAGGGCATGAGGCTGGGGGCCTGGAACACGACCGCCCGGTCTGGTCCTGCCTGGGTGATATGCGTTCCGTCGAGGATGATCGCACCTTCCGTGATCGGATTGAGTCCCGCGACCATGGAAAGAACCGTCGACTTGCCGCAGCCGGAGTGGCCGATCAGCGTGATGAACTCGCCCTTGTTCATTTTCAGGTCGAAACCGTCGACAACCGTGAGCGGCCCCTTCGGGGTCGGATAGACCTTCTTGAGCTGCGAGAACTCGAGGAAACGATCGTCTTTGACGCTTTCGGCGGCGCGTTCATATGCGGACGGCAGCTTGTCGCCCTTGGGCATCCGCTGCGTGATCGGCACGATGTTCGGCAGGACAATGTCACGTTCCATATCCGCGCCGCGCTCCGCACCGACAGCCATCAGATATTCCGTGATATCGGCTCTCAGCTTGATGAAGTCGTCATCGTGGTTGAGTTCGCCGCGGTCCCGCGGACGCTTGAACGGCACTGCGAATTCCGGTCCGAGCGTCGCCTTGGTGCCGGGCTTCAACGGGATGATGCGGTCGGCAAGCAGGATGGCCTCATCGACATCGTTGGTGATCAGGACAATCGTCTTCTTTTCCTGTTCGCAGATCGCCGCAAATTCGTCCTGAAGCTTGGATCGTGTAAGTGCATCGAGAGCGGACAGCGGTTCGTCGAGCAGGAGAAGTTCAGGCTGCATGGCAAGAGCGCGCGCAACGGCGACGCGCTGCCGCATGCCACCGGAGAGTTCCGCCGGTTTGCGGTCCCTTGCATGGGCAAGGCCGACCATCTCGATATACTTGTCGCAGATGGCCTTGCGTTCCTTGGCGGACTTCTTCTTGAAGACCGTGTCGACGGCAAGCGCGACGTTGCCGGTCACGGAAAGCCAGGGCATCAGGGAATAGGACTGGAACACGACGCCCCGGTCAGGGCTCGGTCCGTCGATCTCTTTTCCCTTGAAGATCACCCCACCCTGATCGGCCTCGATCAGGCCGGCCAGCAGGGAAATCAGCGTGGTCTTGCCCGTGCCGGAGAACCCGACAATGGCAATGAACTCGCCCTCTTCGACCTTCAGATTGATGTCGTCCAGCACATCCGTACGGTTCGCACCTTCGCCGTAGGACTTGGAGACACCGGATATTTCCAGAAAGGACATAAATGTCTCCTTAGCGGTTGGCGCTGAACGTGAATGCGCGCTGCAGGGCGAACATCAGGCGGTCGAGCATGAAACCGATGAGACCGATTGTCAGGACGGCAACCATGATCTTGGCGAGCGACTGGGAAGAGCCATTCTGGAATTCATCCCAGACGAACTTGCCGAGGCCCGGGTTCTGCGCCAGCATTTCCGCTGCGATCAGCACCATCCAGCCCACACCGAGCGACAGGCGCAGACCGGTGAAGATCAGCGGCAGGGACGATGGCAGAACGAGTTTGGTGATGGTTTTCCAGGTCGGCAGCTGGAGAACGCGTCCGACATTCATCAGGTCCTTGTCCACCGAGGCCACACCCAGCGCGGTGTTGATCAGAGTCGGCCACATGGAGCACAGCGTCACGGTCACGGCCGAAATCAGCAGCGACTTCGACAGCCAGTCGTAAGGGTTTGCGTAGGTGGCCGACACGATCATCGTGACGATCGGCAGCCACGCGAGCGGAGAGACCGGCTTGAATATCTGGATAAGCGGATTGATTGCACCGTTGAACGATCTGGACAGGCCGGAGGCGATCCCAAGCGGCACAGCGATAATCGTCGCGATCAGGAAGCCCAGGCCGACGGTCTTGAGCGACGTACCGATCTGGTCGATATAGGTCGGCTTGCCGGTGTAATTCCGCCACTTGATCTTGTCCGTCTTGCCTTCCACCTCGAATTTGGCGTTGCGCGTGTCCTGCCGCTCGTAGAAGGCGTCCGCTTTCTCGCGTTCACGCACGTGGTCGTCCCACAGGTTGACCGCCTGGCTCCAGACCGCTGCAGGTCCGGGCACGGCACCAAGGGAAGTCTGCACCTGCGGTGCGAGCGTCCCCCACAGAACAAGGAAAGCCGCGATGCCGAGAAGCGGGATCAGGAGAACACGCTTGAGTTCACCCAGCTGTTCCTTCGGGCTGTCGCCTGCTGCGATTTTCATCAGCGGCACGAGCCAGGAGAACCCGAGCGCATCCAGCCATCCGCCGGTCTTGTTGATCCAGGTGAACAGTTTTTCTTTCCGGGCGGCCCGGGCGAGATCCTGAGATCCGGCGGTGTCGGCATTGGCCATGGGGTGCGTCCATTATTTTGAATTGAAATTTCAGAAGCGAAGCAGCGGACGGATGCCCGCTGCTTCCTGTGTCAGGTTTAGCCGCCGACGACTTCGCTGCCGTCGACGATCTGCTTGCCTTTCAGGCCGATCGGCAGGCTGTCGATATAGGCGTTCGGCTGCTTGCCGTCGTAGGGAATGCCGTCGATGATGTCGGCTGCCGGGGTCGGTGCGCGGTAGCCGTCGGAATCCCACGGGAAGTCCGCTTCCGCCACATGTCCTTCCTCGACGAGAAGGCGCGCGGCTTTCAGATAGGTTTCCGGCAGATAGACGGACTTGGCGACTTCGTCATACCAGCTGTCCGGCTTGTGCTCCGTGATCTGGCCCCAGCGGCGCATCTGCGTCAGATACCAGACCGCGTCGGAGTAGTAAGGGTAGGTTGCGTAGTAGCGGTAGAAAACGTTGAAGTCCGGGATCTCGCGCTTGTCGCCTTTTTCGAATTCGAACGTCCCGGTCATGGAGTTCGCGATCACCTCGGCATCGGCGCCGACATATTCGGACCGTGCAAGCATTTCCACGGCTTCCATGCGGTTTGCATTGTCGTTTTCATCGAGCCACTTGGCGGCGCGGATCAGCGCTTTGGTTATGGCAAGCGTGGTGTTCGGGTTCTCTTCGGTAAACTCCTTGGTCAGACCGAAAACCTTCTCCGGATTGTTCTTCCAGATCTGGTAGTCCGTGATGACCGGCACCCCGATCCCCTTGAAGACCGCCTGCTGGTTCCACGGTTCACCGACGCAATAACCATAGATCGTGCCCGCTTCGAGCGTTGCCGGCATTTGCGGTGGCGGCGTCACGGAAAGCAGGGCTTCGCCTTGAATCTGACCTGAAATATCGGTCTTGGAGTAAAAGCCTGGGTGAATGTCCCCGGAAGCCAGCCAGTAGCGCAGCTCGTAATTGTGGGTCGAGACCGGGAAAACCATGCCCATGTTGAAAGGCTTGCCTTCGTCGATAAACTGATCGACCACCGGCTTCAGGGCCGATGCCTTGATCGGGTGGACGGGCTTGCCGTCATCCTGCATTTCGATATGCGGCTTCATCATTTCCCAGATTTCGTTGGAAACGGTGATGCCATTGCCGTTGAGGTCCATGGAAAACGGCGTCACGATGTGAGCCTTGGTGCCGAAACCGATCGTCGCGGCAAGCGGCTGTCCCGCAAGCATGTGGGCGCCGTCCAGCTCACCGGTGATGACCCGGTCCAGGAGCACTTTCCAGTTGGCTTGAGGCTCAAGCGTAACGAACAGACCTTCTTCCTCGAAATAGCCAAGCTCGTAGGCGACTGCCAGCGGTGCCATGTCGGTCAGCTTGATGAAGCCGAAAGTCAGTTCGTCTTTCTCGACATCGAGCATTTCCGCGAACGCAGACGATGCCGGAACGCAGGCCGTTGCGGCCATCAGGGCCCCCAACGCCAACCGGCGGGTCATCTGGAATTTCTTCGTGTTTGTCACGTCCTGTTCCCTCTTGTCTTCTGCGCCCTTTTGCGGACGCTGGCTCAAAATGAAAAAGCCGCCGTCTTGGTCTGCGAAAGGGAGGAGAGGTGCAGACCAGAACGGCGGCTTTGCCTGAGCGTCCGTCTATGGACGCAATATGATTTAGGCCAGCGTCGGCCACGGGACATTGATAGCACGAACCGTGCCAACTCAGCCGAAACACCATTCCTTCTTGTTTTTAAGCACGTTACGCATCCGCCCAAATTTGCATCACGGCACCAGATGCACGAATTGTTGGCTGCGATTTGAGGCAAGTGACGGTTTTTTGTGCAGCGCACACACCTGAAAGCGCCCTCATCGGAAGCAGTCCGCATGCGCCTGTCATGCCGGGGCACTATCGAAAAGCAGGATCGATTGTTCCGCCGGCACCGCGCCAATCTGCAGGGCTTCCCGGTAGAGCGCGGGGGAAAATATGTTCAGGACATCGGCTTCGCCTGACGCGGAATAGTCCGCCTGTCCCCATCTGACCATCTGATCGTAAAACCATTTGCCATGCACCGGAGACGGAGCTGCAGCCAAACCGCCGGAAAACTTCAGGAAATCGGGACGCGCAACCGATGTGGTGGCTCCGAAGCGCACATTGCCGCTAAGTGCCGGCCGGCAGAGATCGGGCGCACAAGCCAGATAGTCCGGCCCTGAAAGCAAGTCCGTCAGATGATCCACATTCGCCGGATCGGCACACCAGTCGGCCGCGCGTGACATCGCGCGCATCAGGGCCGCCAGAGTCTCGGGACTTGATTGCGCCCATTTGCGCGTTACGCCCAGCACCTTCTCGGGGCTGTCCGGCCAGATGGCCTGCTTGTAAGTGACAATGCGGCCGGTCCCGGCGACGACGGCGGCCGTGTTCCAGGGTTCGCCGACGCAGTACCCGTCCAGTTGCCCGGCGGCGAGCGCATCTGCCATCAGTTGCGGTGGCAGAACCGTGATCTCGACATCCGCGTCCGGGTCGATATCCGCTGCGGCAAGCCAGTAGCGCAATTCATAAGCGTGACCGGAAAACGGGTGCACGACCCCGAACCGCAAAGAGGGTTCGGCACGCTCGCCGCGCCGAACAACCGCTTTCGCAAGGGCCTTACCCGTCGAGGCCGGATCGCCGTTCCTGTCGGAACCGACATCCGCCATTTCCCGCCACAACGCAGTTGATACGGTTATGGCATTGCCGCCGAGCCCCAGGATCATCGGGGCGAGCATGGGCACCGCGAGGCTGGTCAGGTTCAAGCTCGCTGCGATCGGCATGGGCGCAAGCATGTGTGCGACGTCGAAGTGACCGACGGCGACACGGTCACGAATGTTTGCCCAGGAGGATTCGCGCACGAGCTTAAGGGCTATGCCTTCTTCCTCGGCGAAACCCATCTCCCTGGCAGCGACAAGAACTGCGCTGTCCAGAAGCGGAATAAAGCCTGCAAATACGGGTGTCAGCTGCCCCACGACGTTCCTCCGATTTCCGATTTGGCCGCCTCTCCCCGGCAGAAATTCTGTTTTGACATGTTCAGTCTCCCAGCAAGCCGCTGGCGATGACGAGGCTTTGCGCCACATCGATGATCTTCCGGCTCTGGTTCATCGCGGTGCGCCGCAGAAGATCGTAAGCCGCCTGTTCGGACAGCCCTTTCGATTTCATGAGAATACCTTTCGCGCGGTCGATGGTTTTCCGGTCTGCCAGCTCTGTGCGCGCATCCTCAAGCTCTTTGGAAAGCTTGGAAAACGCGTTGAAGCGGCTGACGGCCATATCCAGGATGGGTTTGACACGTTCACGTTTGAGACCGTCGACCACATAAGCAGACACACCCGCGTCCACGGCTGCTTCGATCGATTGGCTGTCCGCCTTGTCCACGAACATGGCCACCGGTCTTCTGACCGCCCTGGAGACCTGAAACATGTGCTCCAGTTGATCGCGATTGGGATTTTCCAGATCGATTACGATCACGTCCGGATTGATTTCCGAGATCTGTCGGACAAGCCCGTCCATGTTGTGAACGAGAATGACCTCATCATGTCCGGCATCGCGCAGCCCCTCTTCGATGATGGACGCCCGGATCTTGTTATCATCGATGACGAGGATCGAAATTCCGCTACTCATGCCCGCATTATGCGCAGAGCCATTTTTTGTGCAATAATTTTGTTGCACTGCAAAAGAATTTCGGGCTCGCAATCAACAGGGCAGCGCGCCCGCCCCGGTTTGGGGCAGGCTCAAGGGACGACCAAAACGTCCCTTGGATGTGAAAACATGGAGGCCGTCAGGTAATGACGTCGGGACCCGGCCGGTTGAGTTGATCAATTCCGGCGATTTCATGTGCAGCGGCGATCACCGGCGCGAGCGCCGTCTGGACGTCCTGGTCCAGCTTGTCCGGATCGGTCTCCAGTTGTTCGATATAGAGCCGCAAGGTTGCTCCCTCGGTTCCCGTTCCCGAAAGCCTGAAGACGGCCCGTGCGCCGTTGGTAAAGCGGATACGCAGTCCCTGATTGATGCTTTTAGATCCGTCAATCGGGTCTTCATAAGCGAAGCTGTCGGCGGCTTCGACAGTCAGTCCCGCAATCGATTGCCCGGCGAGAGAGGTCAATTGACCGGTCACACGGTCCATCAATGCAGACGCATCCGCCGTCGGGAGCGCTTCGAAATCATGCCGGGAGTAATAGTTCCGGCCAAATTTTTTCCAGTGATCCTGAACCAGTTCGGCAACGGAGCACTTCCTGGCTGCCAGGATGTTCAGCCACAACAGCACCGCCCAGAGACCATCCTTTTCGCGCACGTGATTGGATCCGGTTCCAAAGCTTTCCTCACCGCAGATCGTCGCCCGCCCGGCATCAAGCAGATTGCCGAAGAATTTCCACCCGGTCGGCGTTTCGAAGCATTCGATGCCGAGATCCTCGGCGACCCGGTCCGCAGCGCCGCTCGTCGGCATGGATCGGGCGACACCGGCAATGCCTTTCGCATATCCGGGCGCCAGGTGCGCATTCGCCGTCAGGACGGCAAGGCTGTCGGAAGGCGAGACATAGAAGTTCCGGCCAAGGATCATGTTCCGGTCGCCGTCGCCGTCCGAGGCCGCACCGAAATCGGGGCCCGCATCGCTCATCAGTTCAGCCATCAGTTCCTTGGCCCAGGCCGGATTCGGGTCCGGATGTCCTCCGCCGAAATCGACCGACGGCACGGCGTTGATCGCGCTTCCTTCCGGAGCACCGAGAGAGCCTTCGAGGATCGCCTTTGCATAGGGGCCCGTGATCGCGTGCATCGCGTCGAAACGGACGCGGAACCCGCACCCGATCAGCGTGCGGATTGCGTCGAAATCGAAGAGCTCCTTCATGAGTGCCTCGTAGTCCGTCACCGGATCGACGATCGTGAGGATCATGCCGCCGATATTCTGGTTTCCAAGGCGTTCAAGATCTGCATCGGGCGTCTCTGCCGTGACATATTGCGAGATCGTCTTCGTCGCCTCGAAAATGGCTTCGGTCACACCCTCGGGCGCCGGCCCCCCGTTGGGGATATTGAACTTGAGGCCGAAATCCTCGTCGATGCCGCCGGGATTGTGGCTCGCGGAAAGGATCAGTCCGCCATCCGTCGAGTTTTTGCGGATCAGATGAGACGCGGCCGGCGTCGACAAAAGCCCGCCCCGCCCGGCAATGACCCTTTCCGCGCCGTTCGCGGCCGCCATGCGCAGGATTGTCTGGATCGCTTCGGCGTTGAAGTACCGGCCATCGCCGCCGACCACGAACGTCTTGCCTGCCGCGCCGCCGATCGCCTCGAACACGGACTGGACGAAATTCTCAAGATAGTGCGGTTCCATGAAGACACGGGTCTTTTTGCGCAAACCGGACGTTCCGGGCTTCTGTCCGTCGATCGGTTTTGTTGCAACCACTTTGATATCCATGTCAGTCGTCTCCGTCCGGATAAGTATTCGCGCGTCCGGCAGCGTGCATGAGCGCCGCCGTATCGTTGAGCTCTGGAACCGTGCCAAGCGTTTCCAGCGGTGCCACATAGATGCGACGCCAGTTTGAATGTTCGTCGATCGTCCCCGGCAAATTCTGCGCCTCTTCCTCCTTGAGTATGTCGTCGAGCTGAACCGAAGCCATGGCAACGGGCGCGTGAGCCAGCCGCGCATGAATGGCCGTGCCGGGCTCGACGCCTTCCGGAACAAGGGCCGCAACCGCAGATCGGCGGTCTTCGCGCAAGTGTGCTGCGCCTTCTGCATCGACCCAGCCGAGCCTTTGCCACCAGTCGATGTCGCGTCCCGCACAGTAGCCATAAAGCGTCGGCGTATCATGCGTTGCAAAACACGCCAGACTGTCGGGGCGCAAATGCGCCGGGTCGCGGAAAGACCCGTCGGCTTCCCTTTCGTATTGCAGAACGGAATAACTGTAGAAGCCGCGTGCACCGAGAGCATCGCGAAACCCGTCAGGAACCAGTCCGAGGTCCTCACCGACCACAATGCAGCCCGCTTGATGCGCCTCGATCCCGACCAGTGCTAGCAGTGTCTCGAAGGGCTGCTGGATATAGGCTCCGGGACTGCCGTCATCAGGGATCCAGAAACTCCGATTGAGGCCGAGCACGTGATCGATGCGGATGACACCTGCGGACCGCATGGTCTGCCGGAGCACACTGCGCAGATTGTGATGGTGCGCTTTTGCGCTCAGCGAGGGTGCGAAGGCGGCCAGCTGCCAGTTCTGGCCTTCGGGGCTGAGATGATCGGGCGGTGCACCGAGCGAGACCCCCTGAGCCAGACTGTCCTGGCCCATCCAGGCCTCGGCCCCGTCACGGCGCGCGCCCACGGCAAGATCCAGGTAAAGTCCGAGCGGCATGGCATGCGCACTCGAGATACGCTCCAGTTGCACATTCGCTATCCATTGCAGCCACTTGTGAAAGTCTGTCTCCTGTGGATCTGCGTTCGATTGCGACGCCGTTTTCGGGTCCTTGATCCTCTCGGGCCAGAGCTGCCAGTTTTCACCATGCGTGACGGCAAGCGTTTCGTAAACGGCAAACAGCTGCAGATCATCCCCGCCGGCCGCAACGAAATCTCGGAACTGTGACCGTGCGCCTTCGTCCGCATCCTGCGTGAACAGGGCGAAAAGGTCTCTCAACAAGGGCTGCAGCCGCGCACGGTATTTCTGGTAGTCTATCGCGCGAGCGTCCCGGTCGGCAGCGTCGCGGACCAGGCCCACAAGCTCGCGCGCCCGTTCGTGATCTTCAAGGCCGGGAATGCCGTCAGCAGCGATATGCAGCGTATTCAGAAATCCGCGGTGCGACGGCGAATAGGGACTGGCAATGTCGGTTGTCGACCAGCCCCAGTCATGGATCGGATTGATGCCTAGAAAACCGGCACCCCTTTCCCCAAGCGTGCCGGCAAGGGTTGCGACATCGGAATAGTCGCCAAGACCAAGATTGCGCCCGGACGTCAAACCGTAGAAAGCAGCGGTGACGCCCCAGATCCGCTCGGTTCCGAGGATAGACGCAAGGGACGGCGTCCGTTCGGGTGCGGCTGGAACGAAGGCATCCTGAGTGCGGTCACCGGCGGCGACGGTCAGGTGATAGACCGCCACCTCCAACGCGGGCAGATCCACATGATGCTCGGCGAAGCCCTCCGCGATCTTCCGGCCGCTTTCATCGCACAGCGACCAGTCACAGGACTGCCTGACTGGAATGAGTGCACCATGTCCGGCCGTCACAACGTATTCGGGCGGCACGATGCGGGCATCCTGCTCCGATCTCAGAAGGTCCAGGGAGTGTTCCGCGTCGCTGTCGGTTTCAGCGTCGATGCGCATCGCGCGGAGCATCGCGCGCTTTGTGTCGTCGCTCGTCCGGTGCTCGTTGCCGTCAAGATCATGAAAGGCCGGGAGCACGCCGCAGAGCTGTGCAAGTTCGTGTAACCTTGTCCCGCTCATATGCGTTCACCCGAAGCCGTGAGAGCAAGCACCACGACCGATTGCCCGTGGACGAAAACGATCTCTTTACCTGCATCGGATTTCGGAAAGGCGTCTTCGGCCGAGGTGTCGAGTTCCAAGCACCAGAAGAAGCCTTTGGGACAATCCGGCAGTCGCGCCTCAAGATCGTCATTGTCGCGGTTGAACAAGAGCAGCAGCGTGTCGTGAACCTGGGCTTCTCTCGGACACTCGCCCGATCCCCTGAGGATCAGGGCGAAAGACGACAGCCCCGGATCCCGCCAGTCGAGCGGCCTGCAGTTGAAGTCGAGCCACTCGACATCGGGCAATTCGTCCAGCGCCCGCGTCGCACCGTGCAGAAACCGGGTTTGCCTCAGGCTGGAATGGTCTTTCCGGAGCGCCGCAAGCCCTGCGACGAAATCGGCAAGCGCATCGTCCCGGTTTTCCCAGTCGATCCACCCGATCGGGTTGTCCTGGCAATAGGCATTGTTGTTGCCGCTCTGACTGTTGCCGATTTCATCCCCTGCAAGCAGCATCGGCGTGCCCTGCGACAGGAAAAGCGTCGCAAGCAGATTGCGCTGACGGCGTGATCTGTTTGCTTTAATCACTGGATCGTCGCTGTCGCCCTCGACACCGAAATTGTCGCTGAAATTTGCGTTGTGGCCGTCCCTGCCATCTTCGCCGTTGGCCAGGTTATGGCGCCGCGAATAGCGGGTAACATCGGCCAGCGTGAAGCCGTCATGCGCGGTGATCAGGTTGACCGACGACGAGGCCCGGCGGCTGTCACGGTCGAATTGGCTTGCCGAACCCAGTACACAGCCCGCCAGTTCCTGTGTGCTGTGATCATCACCGCGCCAGTAACGCCGGCTGGTGTCGCGGAAACGGTCGTTCCACTCGCCGAATTCAGGCGGGAACTGGCCGAGTTGATAGCCGCCCGGACCGATATCCCAGGGCTCTGCGATGAGATGCACATCGGCAAGCACCGGGTCCTGCCGCAGAGCGTCGAAAAAACCGCCATTCGGGTCGAAGCCATGCGCTTCGCGGCCGAGTGTTGTTGCCAGGTCGAACCGGAAGCCGTCGACGCCCATGACCTCGACCCAGTAGCGCAGGCTGTCGAGGATCATGCGCAGCACGAAGGGATGCGACGCATTGACGGTGTTGCCGGTCCCCGTATCGTTGACATAGTAGCGGGACTGCCCCTGTATCAGCCGGTAGTACGACGCATTGTCGATCCCGCGGAAACCGAGTGTCGGCCCCCTGTGATCTCCTTCCGCAGTGTGATTATAGACCACGTCCAGGATGACCTCGATACCCGCTGCGTGGAACCGCTGCACCATGGCGCGGAACCCGGCTCGTCCTGCCGGACCGTGATATCGCGGTTCCGGCACGAAAAATCCGATCGTGTTGTAACCCCAGTAGTTCCGAAGACCTTTCCTGGCCAGAAAGGCATCATCGACAAAGGCATGAACAGGAAGAAGCTCGATGGACGTGACACCAAGCTTTTGCAGATGTTCCAGCACCGGCCCCGATGCAAGTCCTTCATAGGTCCCGCGCAGTTCTTCCGGAACGTCCGTGAATTGTTTCGTCAGTCCCTTCACATGGGTCTCGTAGATCAGCATCTCGTCCGACCGGCAATGCGGCCGTTCCACCTCCGGGACAAGTGCCTCCGGCGCGCTCACCACGGATTTCGGAACATATGGCGCACTGTCAAGCGTGCTGAAGGAGAGATCGCCGGCAGGGTCTGAAGGGGTGAAACCGAGCAAGGCCTCGTGTTGACCAAACGCCCCCCTCAATTCGCGTGCATAGGGATCAAGAAGCAGCTTGTTCGGATTGAACCGGTGTCCGTGCTCGGGGGCATAAGGTCCGTGCACCCGGTACCCGTAGAGGGATCCGGGTTGAATGCCCTGCAGATAGCCATGCCAGACCGGGCCGCTGCGCTCCGGCAGGGTGATACGTGCCGTTTCGCTGACGCCGTCGTCGGAAAAGAGACACAGGTCCACCTTCTGCGCATTGGCCGAAAAGAGCGCAAAATTCGCACCTTCGCCATCGAAGAGGGCACCCAGCCGGTTTGGTGAACCCGGCAGCATGATTGTGCTCATCCAGCACCCTCGCTACGGCTGTCGAAAAGGGACTGAAACAGGGCCTTGTAATCGGTGGCCGAGCTGTCCCAGCCGACCGGGTGACGCATCGCGTTGCGCATGAGCGATGTCCAGCGCTTGCGGTCCGAAAACAGCGTGCAGGCGCGGTCGATGGCATCGGTGAGAGCATTTGCGGTCACGGGCGCAAACTGAAAACCGGTCGCGCATCCGGCCTTGAGCGCGGCATCACTGGCATCAATCACCGTGTCCGCAAGACCGCCGGTGCGCGACACGACCGGCAGGGTCCCGTAGCGAAGTCCGTAGAGTTGCGTGAGACCGCAGGGTTCGAAACGCGACGGGATCAGGATCGCGTCCGCGCCGGCCTGCATCAGATGGGAGAGCTTTTCGTCGTAACCGATGATCGCACCGACGCTTCCGGCATGCTCGACAGCAGCCTTGCGAAAGGCGCCCTCAAGCTGACTGCCGCCACTGCCAAGCAGCGCCAGCCGGCCGCCCCTGCCCACCAGCGTCGGCAAGGCATCCAGCAGCAGGTCGAGACCTTTCTGTTCGGTTAGCCGGCTGATGACGCAAAAGAGCGGAGCGTCCGGATTGCTGGAAAGACTGAACCGCTTTTCGAGCGCCGTCCGATTGACCGTCTTCCGCTTGAGCGCTCGCGCCGTGTAGTTCTCGGCAATCGCCGGATCCGTCTCCGGGTCCCAGACCTCAAGATCGATCCCGTTGAGAATCCCGGCAAGGTCGGCCTTGCGCGCCTGCAACAATCCCTCAAAGCCCATGCCGAATTCCGGCGACATTAATTCGCGCGCGTAAGTCGGGCTCACCGTGGTGATACGCCGTGAGGCGACAACGCCCGCTTTCAGGAAACTTATCTGTCCGTAATATTCGTAGCCTTCGGGAGAAAAACCGTCCGCATCGAGGTTGAGTTCGTCCATCAAGTCTGAAGGAAACAGACCCTGGAAGGCGATGTTGTGAATGGTCAGCACGCAGGAAATGTCAGACCCTTGCTGGCGCAGGTGCCAGGGAGCAAGTCCTGCCTGCCAGTCATGAGCGTGCAGGATATCGGGCCGCCAGCCCGCGATCCCGTTGAGCGCGACATGAACGGCGGCTTCGCACAGCGCTGCGAAGCGCTGCGCGTTGTCGGGCCAGTCTTCCCCGCTCTCATCGAGATAGATGCCCGCGCCCCGATCGAACAGACCGGGTGCATCCAGCAGGATGAGCGAGATCCCTTCCGCTTCGACACAAACGAGACGCGCGGGACTGCCCTGCAGAACGCCAAGGTCATGCTCGACCTTGGCCTTGCCGGCAAGGCCTTTCAATGCCGGGTAAAGCGGCAGGATTACCCGGCTCTTGATCCCGTGCGGTTCAAGCGCTTTCGGCAACGCGCCGACGACATCGGCCAGTCCTCCGGTTTTTACGAATGGCGCGCATTCGGAAGCAACAAGGAGGACGTTCATCTTCAGGCCTCTAGTTTGTCGATCATGTTCTGCGTGATCAGGCAGATACCGTTTTCGGTCCGGCGAAACCGCTTGGCGTCCATTTCCGGATCTTCGCCCACAACGAGGTCCTGAGGGATCTGGACACCCCTGTCAATGACGACATTTGTGAGCCTGGCGTTCCGGCCGATATCGACATGCGGCATCGCCACCACGCCTTCCAGGCGCGAATAGGAGTTGCAGCGCACGCCCGTGAACATCAGGCATCTGAGCAGGCTGGAACCGGAAATGATACAGCCGCCGGACACCATGGAGGAAATGGCCTGGCCGCGCCGGCCTTCCTCGTTGTGTATGAATTTCGCCGGCGGGTTCAGTTCCTGATACGTCCAGATCGGCCACTCGGTATCGTAGATGTCGAGGCTGGGCGTGAAATCGGTCAGGTCCAGGTTCGCCTGCCAGAAGGCATCGATTGTTCCCACATCGCGCCAGTACGGTTCTTTTTCAAGGCCGCTCTGAACACAGGAGCGGCTGAAGGGATGCGCGAACGCCTTCCCGTTCTTGACCAGTTTCGGAATGATGTCCTTGCCGAAATCGTGGCTGGATTTTGGATCCGCAGCGTCTTCCCGCAGGATATCGAACAGGAACTTTGTCTCGAAAACGTAGATGCCCATGCTGCAAAGCGCCAGGTCCGGATTGCCCGGCATTGACGGCGGGTCGGCTGGTTTCTCGACAAAGTCGGTGATCAGGTCGTTTTCGTCGACGGCCATGACACCGAAGCCTTTGGCCTCTTCCAGAGTCGCCTCGATGCAGCCAACCGTGACCTCCGCACCGGAATTCACATGCTGCTCCAGCATCTTGGAGTAGTCCTGCTTGTAAATGTGATCTCCGGCCAGCACGATCATGTATTTGGGCGCATAGCTTTCGATGATGTCGATGTTCTGGTAGACGGCATCCGCGGTTCCCAGATACCAGCTCTCTTCGTTGACCCTTTGGGACGCCGGCAGGATATCCATGGATTCATTTCGTTCCGGACGGAAGAACCCCCAGCCGCGATGCAGATGGCGAATAAGGCTGTGCGCCTTGTACTGCGTGGCCACACTGATGCGCCGGATCCCGGAGTTGATGGAGTTGGAGAGAGCGAAATCGATGATGCGCGTCTTGCCGCCGAAAAAGACGGCCGGTTTCGCGCGCCGGTCGGTCAGTTCCTTCAGCCGGCTGCCCCGTCCGCCCGCAAGGACAAATGCCATCGCCTGCCGCGCGAGACTGCGTTGATCCTGCATCGACATCCCAGTTCCTCCCCTGTTGCCAGCCCGGTCATGTTGCCGGTGCTTCACATTCGAAGAACAGAGTACATAAAGGCGGAAGCGTAAGGCAAAGCGAAAATGGCTGTCCGGACCAGGCAACTTCGTCGGCAGACACGCCCCCCAGGTTTCCGGCCCCGCCTCCGCCATAAACTTCGGCATCCGTATTGACGCGTTCCACCCACTTTCCCCGTTGCGGAACGCCGATACGGCGGCCTGTGCGCATCACAGGCGTGAAATTGCTCACCACGAGCACAGTCGGCGTGCCGGGCTTGCCGCGCCTCACCCAGGCGAAGACGGAATCATCGGCATTCGATTCCATCCACTCAAACCCTTCCGCCTTGCTGTCGAGTTCGTAAAGCGCAGGTGTTTGCGCATAGAGCCGGTTGAGATCGCGCACAAGGTTCTGGACGCCTTTGTGCAGATCGTTGTCCAGAAGATGCCAGCCGAGGCTTTCGTTGTGGTTCCACTCCCATCCTTGCCCGAACTCACATCCCATGAAGAGCAGCTTCTTGCCGGGGTGTCCCCACATGAACCCGTAATAGGCCCGAAGGTTTGCGAACTTGTCGGGGCCGTCGCCTGGCATCCGGTCGAGAATCGATCCCTTGCCGTGCACCACTTCATCGTGGCTCAGGGGAAGAACGAAATTCTCCGAAAAAGCATAATGCAGCCCGAACTCGATCTTGTTGTGATGGTACTTCCGATGAACCGGATCCTGCTGCATGTAGGAGAGCGTGTCGTTCATCCACCCCATGTTCCACTTGAAGCCGAACCCCAGCCCCCCGGCATCCACGGGCGCGCTGACACCCGGAAAAGCGGTGCTTTCCTCGGCGATCGTCATCACCCCATCCGTGTCGGCATAGACAAGCGTGTTGGCGCGTTTCAGAAAGTCGATCGCCTCAAGGTTCTCGCGACCGCCGAAGGCGTTCGGAACCCATTCACCCTCGTTGCGCGAGTAATCCCGGTAGAGCATCGACGCGACCGCATCGACCCTGAGCCCGTCGACATGGTGTTCACGCATCCAGTAGAGCGCATTGGCGATCAGGAAGTTCTGAACTTCCGTTCGGCCGTAGTTGTAAATGTAGGTTCGCCAGTCGGGATGCCAGCCTTCCTTGGGATCGGCATGTTCATAAAGCGGCGTGCCGTCAAACCGTCCAAGACCGTGCTCGTCTTCGGGAAAATGTCCGGGAACCCAGTCGATGATCAGACCCAGTTCAGCTTCGTGGCACGCATCCACGAAGGCTCGGAACTCGTCGAGCGTGCCATAGCGGATCGTCGGGGCGAACAGGCCGATGGGCTGATAGCCCCATGACCCGTCGAAGGGGTGTTCCGAGATCGGCAGCAGTTCGATATGAGTGAATCCCATGTCCCTTGCATAGGCAACGAGTTCGCGGGCGTGCTCCAGATAGGAGAGTGGCCGGTTCCCGTCTTCCGGGATCCGCCGCCAGGACCCGAGATGCACCTCGTAGATCGAGATTGGCTGATCGATACGCTGTTTTTCGCCACGCACCGACATCCAGCGGTCATCATTCCAGGTGTAGCGGTCAAGGTCCCGCACCACCGACGCCGTCTTCGGAGGATGTTCCGCACCAAACCCGAACGGGTCGGCTTTTTCTGGAAGAAGAGTGCCGCCGCCATCCGTCAGTTCGAACTTGTAGACGGTTCCGTCCTCCAGCTCCGGCATAAAGATTTCCCAAACGCCCGTGCCGCCACATTTGCGCATGACATTCCGGCGGCCATCCCAGGCGTTGAAATTACCGACGAGCGAAACGCGCCTGGCATTGGGAGCCCACACGGCGAAATGCGTGCCGCGAACGCCCTCATGCTCCATCACGTGCGCACCCAGTTTTTCCCAAAGGCGCAAATGCGAACCTTCGCCGATCAGGTATTCATCAAGCTCCCCGAGAACCGGACCGAACCGGTAGGCATCACCCGCTTCCCAGGTATCGCCGCCGCGTTTGAAGCGGAGACGGTAGTCAAAGCGGTCCGAGCTGTCGGTGACTGCTTGAAAAACCCCGGCTGCCCCGTGGGGAGCAAGAACGGCAATGCGCGCACCGGTGTCGGCATCGATCGCCTCGACTTCATCGGCATCCGGGTGGAAGACGGTCAGGCTCTGCTTGCCGCCGGTCTCATGCAATCCCAGAACAGAGAAGGGATCGTCAAAGCGGCCTTCGCTGATCTGCTCAAAGGGGCTGTGACCGGCCACGCTCATGTCCTACCTCACGTTCTGTCCAGAAGGGACGATGTATTCCAGATATCCTCAGCATACCCCCTTATGGTCCGGTCCGAAGAGAACCATCCCGAGCGGGCCGTGTTCAGGGCAGCCATTCTCGCCCAGCGCGTATGGTCGACAAAGGCGGTGTCGACCTGACGCTGAGTATCGAAATAGTCGTCGAAGTCACAGGTCACGAGAAAATAGTCGTGCTCATGCAACAAACGTACAAGGCCATGATAACGCCCGGGATCGCCGGGTGAAAACAGTCCGTCGGCAATTTGGTTGAGCACTCGTGTCAGACGCGGGCTCGCGGCGATGGCGGCACGCGAATAGTCATGCTGGTTCCGGCGCTCGACCACCTCTTCGGCCGTCAGCCCGAACAGGAAGAAATTTTCCGTTCCAACCCGCTCGCGGATTTCCACATTCGCGCCATCGAGCGTCCCGATCGTCAGCGCCCCGTTGAGTGCAAACTTCATGTTGCCCGTGCCGGACGCTTCCTTTCCGGCCGTGGAGATCTGCTCGGACAGGTCGGCAGCCGGTATGAGGATCTCCGCCATGGACACGTTGTAATTCGGCGGGTAGACGACCTTGAGCCGATCCCGGGTGACCGGATCGACATTGATCACCCTTGCAACATCGTTGATCAGGTGAATGATCTCCTTTGCAACCACATATCCCGGTGCCGCCTTTCCGCCGAAAATCTTCAGTCTTGGGGTCCAGTCGCCGTTGGGATTTTCCCTGATCTCGTTCCAGTGCGCGATGGTCTCCAGAATATTCATGAACTGGCGCTTGTATTCATGGATCCGCTTGATCTGCACGTCGAACATGGCGGACGGATCGATCTGCAGATCGCTCTTCTCGGCGAACCACCTGGAAAGCCGCTCCTTGTTCGCCCGTTTCGCGGCCATGAACGCATCCAGAAAACCGGTGTCGGCAATGTGGGGTTCCAGCTGGCTGAGCTGCTCCAGATCGTCGACCCAGCCTTCGCCGATCGTCTTGCTGATCAGGGTGCGCAGCGGCGGATTGCAGCTGTAGAGCCAGCGGCGCGGCGTAACACCATTGGTCTGGTTGATGATCCGGTCCGGATAGGTCTGGTTCAGATCGTGAAACACGGTTTTCTTCACCAGCTCCGAATGCAGGGCAGACACGCCGTTGACCCGGTGCGCCATCACGAAGGCAAGCTCGCCCATCTTGACCGCGTGGTCCTCAATGATCCGAACATGACTGCTGGTGGCGGCAAGATGCTCTTCCTCGATCACCTCGATGATCTGAAGGTGCCGTGGCAAGGTTCGCGCAAAAAGGCCCAGATCCCAACGTTCAAGCGCTTCCGGCAGCAAGGTGTGGTTGGTGTAGGCAAGACAGGCCTTCGCGATTTCGATGGCCTTCTTCATCTCGACGCCACTCTCGTCCACCAGCAGCCGCACGAGTTCGGGCCCGGCTATTGCCGGGTGCGTGTCATTGAGCTGGATGGCGACATGATCGGGAAGGGTCTCGATATCAAACCCTTCCGACTTGAAGCGGCGGACAATGTCCTGCAGCGAAGCGGAGGTGAAAAAATACTCCTGCTTCAGGCGCAGTTCCTTGCCGGCTTCAGTGGTGTCATCGGGATAAAGAACCCTTGAAATCGCACGGGCAAGCGCTTCAGGAACCACGGCACCCACGAGGTCACCACGGTTGAAGCTGCCCAGATCGAACAGAACGGTGGGTTTTGCGGACCAAAGCCGCAGCGTGTTGGCCCACCGCGCCTTCCAGCCAAGGATGGGCGTGTCATATGCATTGGCAATGACCGTTTCGGCGGGGTCCCAGGTTCCGTTGGCATGCCCGCCGAAGCCGACCGGATAGTTGACCTCCGGCCGCTCGAACTCCCAGGTATGGCGCTGTGACAGCCACCCCTCTGCCACCTCGATCTGACGCCCGTTCTCGAAATGCTGTTCGAACAGACCGTGCTCGTACCGGATACCGTAACCGTAGGCCGGAATGCCAAGTGTTGAAAGACTGTCGAGAAAGCAGGCGGCGAGCCGCCCCAGACCACCGTTGCCGAGCGCGGCATCCGGTTCGTCATGGACGACTTCGTCATAATCGAGACCAAGGCTCTCCAGGGCCGCGCGCGATGCGCTTTCGGCGCCGAGATTGACAGCGACATCTTCAAGCAGACGGCCGATCAGGAATTCCATGGAAAGGTAATAGACCCGCTTTCCGGCAGCTTCGTAAGTTTCCCTCGTGGACTGAAACCACGGATCGACGACGAGGTCGCGCAAGGCCAGAGACAGGGACGTGCGCCAATCATACAGGGTCGCATTTGCCGTATCCTTGCCGAGCGACTTCTTCAGATGGCGCAAAATGTTGAATTGCAGATCTTCAGAGGCAATCGTCTTCGTCAACTTGGTCTCGCTTTCCTTACCGGTTTTTGGAAGCGCCTTCGATCCTGAACAGCTTCCGGTTTCCCGACGTCTTTTTCATTTCAAAAGCCCACGGGCGCTCCCGCTGGACCTCGATATCACAACTCGGTGCAAATCACCGCATATTCGCCTTTTCCGGGTCCCCGGCTTGCAAGGGTCCCGGACAATAGACCGAATTCATGGCTCAAGCATTTTTTCCGGCCGTGTGCAACAGCGCGCGCATCATGCCGGAATTTATCCCTTTCAAAAAATTCAAGTTCCCCGGAATTTTTCCGATGCAGGTCCGTTTCTTCACTGACCGCGGCGTTGCGGTCGCAGCAAACGTTGAGAGAGACAGACATGGAACCGATTGCTCCCACCCGGCTGACAGCCGCCAAACAGTCTTACGCGGTGCGCCGCATGAATTTTGCCGAATGCAGCCACCTTGCAACGAAAGCCTTCAAACCGGAACCCGGAGACATTGTTCTGGCGCGCATTCAGACGCTTGGCTCACACAAGCGGATCGAGCTGCCGAACGGCCGGAAGGCCGCCCTGCACAGAGGCGACGAAGTTCTTCTCGCCTTCGGAAACAGATATGCTCCCGACCAGTACGAGGCCTATGTCCCTGAAAACCTTGGTCCGTGCCACATGGTGGCCGCAGGCGGCATTGCGGCAAAGGCAGCCTCCTGGCACGACAAACTGTCCGGACCCACGATCATCGAACCGGTTGGCGTCTTGTGCAGGCATGACGGCCGGGCCGTGAACCTGTCCGACTACGCGCTTCCGACCGTCGCCTGTTCGATGCCATCAACGGTATTCGGCGTGTTCGGCACGTCCATGAATGCCGGCAAGACTGCCACCGCGGCCTCTCTGGTCCGAGGCTTTGCAAAAAGCGGTTACAAGGTCGGGGCGCTGAAGGTCACCGGCACAGCCGCAGGCGGCGATCCCTGGCTGATGCACGACTCCGGCGCGGCGGAAGTCCTTGACTTCACCGATGGCGGCCTTGCAACAACATTCAGAACCCCACTCGACAAGATCGTGGGCACCACCCGGAACCTGCTGCGGACGCTCTACAGATCAAATTGCGATGTCGCGATCGTCGAAATCGCCGACGGACTGTTCCAGGAGGAGACCCGTCAGATCGCGGCCAGCCCCTTGATGCATTCGCTTTTTGACGGTGTCGTTTTCGCGGCGGGAGATGCCCTCGGTGCCGTTGCCGGCGTAAACAGCCTGGAACGTCTCGACTATCGGGTTCTCGGAGTGTCCGGCGCGGTCATGCAGTCACCGCTGGCGGTGCGCGAAGTCATCACGAATGTCGACGTCCCGGCATTTTCCCTGGCTGACCTGCAAAACCCGGCCACGGTCTCCTGCATCATGGACGAAGTACTCTCCGGGCAACTCGCGGTGGCACAGTGACATGAGCCACCGGCCCTCGAAGCCGGGCCTTCCAGCAATCTGGAACGCCCGGCGCGGCCTCGTCTGTGCCTGGCTGGTCCTGACCGGGTTCGCGCAGACGTTGGGCGCCATTGCATTGTCGACCGGTTCGGCAGCTCTTCTGGCCGGCCGGCCCGACGTCCACGGTTTCCCGGTTCTGGTGGTTCTTCTTGCGTCCGCGCTGGTCGCACTTGGTGCTTTCGTTCTCCAGACCCGTGGGGCAGAACGGTTTGCGCTCTCATATGTACACGACGTGAGACTGGCCTATGCCCGCCACGTTCTCCTGGTACCCTTTGACGCCAAGTCGCCTGCGACCGGCCTGTCCCTGACCAGGCTTGTCAATGATCTGGGCGCCGTGAAGCTGTGGCTCTCGAAAGGATTGCTCGCGCTGGTGACGCTGGCGGCAACATTGATCACGCTTGCAGGCTGGATTGTGGCGGCCAGCCCCTCCTACTTGGTTCCATTGGCCATGTGCCTCGGTGTTTGGGGTGTGGGGACCGCAGTGGCAATGCCCGGTCTGCGCAAGAGCATCCGGAAATCGCGGCAACGGCGTGGTGATATTGCAATACTTCTCGGCAAAGTCCTGCCCGAGCGCCTGCCTCTTCTGCTTCACGGAAAACTGGCGCCGGTTCTCGGAAAGCTCTCCAGAAAGAGCCAGGACGTCTGTTCTCTGCTCGTTGACCGCGCGACGTGGTCCGGAACGATGCGGGCCATCAGTCGGGTAACGTTTCCCGCCGCAGTGACCGCTTACGCCCTGTCCGGGAGCATTGACGCAGACACGATTGCTCAGTTCCTTTTGATTTTTGCCTTCCTGGCAACTCAGCTCGAAACCGGAGCGGCCGGTCTGGAATACCTTGAGGCCAACAGGGTCGCGCGTGAGAAGCTGAACCGGGTGTTCAGCACCACGCCTCTTGGCCCGCTGGAGGCAGGCCAGGCAAAAGGCCCCGATTGGGGCAAGCCGATTGAAATCTCGGGTCTGAAACTCCCGTCAGGCGATCTGTTGTCGATTGCGATCAGGCCCGCTGCCTGCACGTGGCTGATGCTGGAAGAGCCTCGCGACCGGCACCACGTCGCCTTGAGCCTGTGCGGCCTGGCGCAGGCACAGTCACAGGAAGCCATCAGGTTAGATGATTGCTCCTTCGCAGACATCGGTAGAAAGGCGCTCTGGCGCAACATAACGCTTGTTTCACCCGTCAACGGCATTCCCGTCTATCAGAAAGACAGGCCGGCCGTCGTGCTTGGCTCCCGGACCAAAAGCGCGAGCGAGGAAGCTGACATTTTCGGAGAGTTTCCGGGGCTTGTTCCGGCAAACACCGCCGACGTTTCGCGGGTTCAGTCCGACAGGGACCAGATCCGCCTCCGGATCGCGCGCGCCCTCCTCAGACGGCCGCGCGTCATCGTGGTCCAGGACGACGGTTTGATCGGCCAAAAGGATCTGCTTGCGAACCTTCAGGAACAGGCGGCGGCGCGCGGCACGACGCTGGTCCTGATTGCACTCAAACATCAAGTTGAAGCTGCCTGAAACCGTCAGGGCGAAAGGCAGGACTTCGTCAGAACCGGACCAAAGCACCTGCCCGCGGAACCCTCAGCACAAACCATCTGCCTGCAGCAAACCATGGCCATAGACAGGATCGTGGCCCGCATCCCCCAGATCTAACGCATTGCTGCGCAGCAGGTCATAGATCTCCCCGGGTGTCCTTTGCGGATGTTCAGCCCGCGCGATTGCCGCGGCGGCCGAAACGAAGGGTACCGCGAACGAAGTGCCGCTCCTCCACTTGGCCCCCTTTATCGACGCTGCGGTCCATATGTTGACCCCCGGAGCAGCCAGATCGACGTAGTCACCGCGATTGGCCCGGCGGTAAACGCGCTTGTTACGGTCCACGGCGGTCACCGCGAGAACCGCGTCATAAGCAGCGGGATAAACCGGATCCGCGGCAGGACCTCCATTGCCGGCAGCTGCGGCAAACGCAATTCCCTGATTGCCGAAGAGATCCTGGATCGCCGCTTCAACCACACTGTTCTGAGGCCCTGCGAGACTGAGATTGATCACCGTCACGTTCTCTGCCGACAACGCATAGAGTGCTTCGACAAGCGTGAATGCGTCGGCGCGTTCATCGCGGCCGGCCCTGTGGAAGGCGTCGACCGCGACCAGCCGGGCACCGGGCAGCAGGCCGCGCACACGCGTCTCCGGCTGTCCGACCAGCAACGCGGCAACGGCGGTTCCGTGGCTGGCTTTCGAAGCTGGAAGCGCTTCGTCCGCCAGACGCAGAACCGTCATGTCCGATCCGCTGAAAACCGGGTGGCGGTCATTGATGCCGGTATCGATTACGCCAATGGCGCCGGCATTCGGGCACGTCTTTTCCATTTGCAGGGAAGTGCTTGGCCAGCCCACAAGCTCGAAGGCGGGACAGGATTCACCCTCACACCCGGCCTCTCCCCGTTCCGGCCTGTAGTAATGGTTGAAGTCTGTATTCTGACCCGATGGCAAGGCCCGGACGGCGTCGCGTGCATCGGGCAGCGCAAGACCTTCAGGAACAGCGAGACGATAGTAGGTTTGTCCACCCGCTGCCGATCGCTGTTCAAGCACACGATATCCCTCGTTCAGAAGACTTTGCAGATCCGTGGAAGTGATGTTCAGAACGATGATCTCGCCGGCAACAAACAGAACCGGCGGCGCAGCTGGTCTTGCCGGTGTGCGTGTCGGCTGCTCCCGTTCACCGAACAAACGCCTGAGAGGAGCGAAGATACGCCCTGCGCCAGCACCGCTCGACCCGGCTGCGTTGGACCCGGAACGGCCTTGCGTGCCAGGGCCGCCACCTTGTCGGCCTCCCGGATCGCTGTCATTGTCGTCGTCATCGCTGTCGTCGGACCCGTCATTGTCGCTGTCACTGTCACCGTCACCATCCTCATCGTCTGCGTATGCCGCGATTGGAGACGGTCCGTCCGGCGGCCATTGAACAACCGACGGCAGAACAAGAAAAAGGGCGAAACCAAGGGTGATCAGTCGGATCATGTCAGGTCCTTTCAGGCACGCACTTTTTTCGGGAATAATCCGGTGCGTCAATCGTATTCGTTTCAATTACGTTTCAGCCGCCTGAAAATTCCATCGGGTGCCTGATTTCCGAAAAGGTCATCGAATGCCGGATTGTTTTCATACTGCCCTGACCGAGAAATTGCCCAACTTGAGACGATTTGCCTTATCGCTTTGCCGGTCGGCACATGTGGCCGATGATCTTGTTCAGATCACGGTTGAGCGGGCGTTGGTTGCGAGAAATAGCTTTAACCCGTCATCCCGTATCGAGTTCTGGCTCTTCCGAATCCTCAGGAACGCCTGGATCGACATGACCCGGAAACAGAAGGTGCGCGGACAGGAACTGGACATACACGATGCGCCTGATCTTGGCGGCACGGACAACCACATGGGCGAAACCCGGCTCATGATCGCCAACGTTCTTGAGGCCGTGGAACACCTCCCGCTCGAACAGCGGGAAGTGATTGTTCTGGTCTGCTTCGAGGAGCTGAGCTACGCGGAAGCGGCTGACATATTGGGCATTCCGAAAGGCACGATCATGAGCCGCCTGTCCCGGGCACGCACGGCGATTGCGGCAAGGACCGGAATAAAATGAGCTTTGCAACGTTTCCCGCACAGGACGAAAAAAATGATGGATGAAACGAAGATGACCGACGAAATCATCATGGCCTATGCGGACGGCCACCTGCCGGAAACCGAAGCGCTCAAGGTTGAAGAGGCGGCACGGGCGGACCCGGCGATACGGGACAAGATCCGTGTGTTCCAGGAAACCGCACGGCAGCTCAAGACTGCTGCGACGGAACTGCCAGCGGTGCCCGATGCGCTGGCGCAGAGGGTATCCACGATCCTGGAACAGGACGCCGGACGATCAGATCAACAGGACCGGGACAATGTTGTGCCGCTCCCTCGAAGAAGCTGGGTGAGCCATTGGCCGGCGGCACTCGCGGCATCCATCACACTCGCAATCGGAGTTGCCGCCGGTGCGGCGCTCGGACCGTTCGGTGCACCGGAAACCAACCCGCCTTTCGGGCTGGTGGCTCTGGCAGACCCGGACATTGCCGTTACCCTTTCCAGTGCCGCGTCCGGCAGCAGTTCGGTGCTCGGCTCGGGTGCGACGCTGAACGTGATCGCCTCTTTTGTCGACGCGGACAACACACTTTGCCGGGAGTTCGATTATGAGGCAGTGAACGGCGCGTCCATCGTTTCGGTTGCCTGCCGCGTGAACGACACCTGGCGTCCGAAGATCGCGATCGCCGCACGCCACGATCAGGCAGGCACCTTTGCTCCGGCCTCTTCGCTGGACGCGCTTGAAACCTGGCTCGGCACATCAGGCTTCGGCGCACCACTTGAAGCGCAGGAAGAAACGCAGCGGCTTTCCGAGCTGAATTGATCACATGCTCGCGCGTTTGAACTGCGCGGGCGTAGTTCCCGTCCAGCGTTTGAACGCAACCGAGAAAGCCGCCTGGTCCGAGAAGTCGAGCAGAAAAGCGACTTGCGCAATGCTGCTCTGGCCTTTCAGGAGGCTTTTTGCCAGATCGCACCTCGCAGCTTCCGCAAGCGCCTTGTAGCTGGTTCCTTCCGCGCCAAGGCGGCGTGTGAGCGTACGCCGTGTCATGAACAGCTGTTCGGCGACCTCGTCTCCGCTCGGCAGGTGGCCGGGCAACTGCCGGCGCACCAGTGCGACGACCTTTTCCGAAAGGCTGGCATTTTCCTTCGGCATCTGCTCCAGCCGTGCATCACCATGGGCCTGCAGGTGATTGAGCAGGGCGGAATCGAAGGTCGGGATCGGGTGTTGCAGCCCTCCGGCGGGCAGTTGCACGCCGCTCATGGGCTGCCCATGAACAACCTCGCAATCGACAAGTTCCGACAACTTGCGGCAATGCTCCGCGTCATTGCTGTCCAGGTAAATCGTCAGCGGACCGAAATCCGGACCGGCGATCTGGGTGATCCTCTTGTACATTCCGAACACCAGAAGTTCGCGGTGACGAGGCGCCTGATGCCCGGAAAGCACCGCGGTTTCGAGCGCAACAATCGGCCCGGTCTCGCTGCTGACCAGCCGGAATGTCAGGTGCGGGTCTTCAAGTGCATAATACTTCTGAGCGAATTCGAGCACTTGCCCGACGGTCGCGCTCGCATTCGCCAGATAGGCCAGAAGCGTCTTGGCTCCCGGTGTCGCAAGTCCGGTCCGTGCGGCAAAGGTCTGATCCCCGTGTGCATTGCACGCAAGAGTTACAACCGCCGCCTCGACCGAGAGTTCCACCCTGGCTTCCGGATCAGTCAGGATCGCGGGGTCAACACCCAGGTCAGTCAACAGGTCCTCGAAAGGCCTCGAGGTTCCAGGTTCCTGCGAATAGACCCGGGCCACGTGCTTGAGCCGGTATGCGCTTAACTTCGGCATCGTACCGAAACACCCTTCTCTTTGTTCGTGCTGTTTCGCTGGCATTCGGATGCTGCCCGATTGTCCAGAAAAAGGAAACACGTGGCCAGAGGACAAAAGAACGACCCACGGCTTTTCACCATCTGAGCAACGTGAACGGAACATGCTGCCCTTGGGGGGTGGCTTTTAACCGAAAAAGCAAAGGACACATATCGTGAAAAAGCTCGTACTGCCGGCGCTTCTTGCCCTCGGCGCAATGACAACATCCGCCGCTGCCGCCAGCGGCGAACCGAGATGGTGGGTGCCGCCGGGAGAAACAGACACCTACACCTGGGTCGGACTGATCGTCTTCCTGCTCGCGATCTTTCTGCTGATACACCTTTACTCGCAGTTCGATCACTACGCTGAGCATCGCGCCAAGGGAACGCCTTTGCGCACAACCATACCGACAATGCTGACGGTTGCTCTCGCCTACGAAATCATGCCGGCGCTCGACCATTTCAGCATCCTGCTTCCCGCAACCCTCATCATGACAGCGATCGCGCGGGACTTCATGCTCTGGTGGCGTCCTGAAGAAGAAGCAGCCGTTGAGGAGACAGCAAAATGATCGAGATTCTCGTCACGTCATTCCCGTTCGTCCTTCGAGTCATGTATCTGCGCTGGCGCGGCATGCCCGTCACGCTTTACAACGTCCACCGGGCCCTGTTTCTTTGGTTCGTCATGGCCCTGATCGTTTTTTTTGCGGTCTTCTACTACTACCCCAAATCCTACACGGGTCTGGTCCCCTACCGCACGGTTCCGGTCGTCGCCGAAACAGGGGGGACAGTCACCGAGGTCTTCGTAAAGGGTGGTGATCATGTGAAGGTCGGTGACCCTCTCTTTTCCATCGAAAACAGCTCTGAGCTCGCGAAAGTGGAATACAGCCGACGCAAGGTGGAGGAAGTCGAAGCAGCCATTGTGGCAGCACACATGGATGTGGAAACCGCCGAGGCATCGCTCGCCGCAACAAGATCCGCACTGAAACAGGCCGAACTGACCCTTGCCGATCACCTCGAACTCCAGGCGCGCGGGTCCGCAGCTTACCAGCACAGCCAGATGGAGCGTGCGACATCGCAACGCGATACGCGCAAAGCGGAAGTCGATGCGGCCGAAAGCAAACTGGCCACGGCAAAGATCCATGCGAACAACATCCTGCCGGCACAGCTGGAAAGCGCGAAGGCGTCCCTGAAGCAGGCTGAAGTGGACCTGAACAAGACGCGTGTATACAGCTTTGTCGATGGCACCGTGGAACAGCTGACCTTGAGTGTCGGTGCCCGTGCAGCGCAGGCCGCCATCAGCCCCGCCATGATGATCGTTCCGGACCGCACGTCCAGGCAGAAGGGACGGATCGTTGCCGGCTTCTCGCAAGTTTCCCGCACCGAGCTCTATGAAGGCATGGCTGCTGAAATCGCCTGTGAAAGCAATTTCAACATCGCGATGACCAACACTGTTCTTCCGGCTCGCATCACACGGATACAGGAACCGATTGCGTCGGGCCAGATGGCACCGGCCAACCGCCTGATGGAACCGGCCGAACGGGTCAAGCGCGGTCAGATCGTGGCCCATCTTGACCTTGTCCACCCGGAGCACCGGGACCTGCTTGTCCCTGGCAGCGGCTGCCTTGTCCAGACCTATACAACGCACCTGGAAGGTCCGCTTGAGGGCAGCGTCACGGCTCACGTGATCGAAGCCCTCGGCATCATCAAGGCGGTCGGTTTGCGCATCAGGGCCTGGCTCGGCCTGGCATCCGGCATCGGTCTTGCCGGCTCCGGCCACTGATCAAGTCCAAGCCATTTCAAAGTCGAACAAAGGCGCCCGTCAATTGCCGGGCGCCTTTGTTCGTTTGTGCGTGCAGCGTCACGCTGCCAGGCAGATCACGACCCGGAAGAACGTAGTAAAGATCTGAAAGTATTAATTTCTTTGTCTTCTTTCCGGCCTGCACTCACGATGTTCCATTCATTTTGGAAAAGCAGCGCGCAGTTTGGCCAGAACGAATAAACACATGGCCAGACGCCTAAAGAAGCACCCCGTTCTTTCAACCATATTCGGCTTGTCAACAAACGAACTGCCCTTTTGGGGGGCGGTTTAACAGCCAAGGAGCAGGAATATGAAACTGAAAGCACTCACCCTCGCAGCGATCGCCTTCTCGATCGGTTACGTCAGCGAAGTCAACATGTCCTCCATCGCGACCGGTGGACCGGTCACGCTGCAGATGAGCGAAGCCAATGCACAGACCGCCTCGCAGAATGCGGCACGCCGCACATCCCGGCGCACCTCAAGACGCGTGAACCGCCGGCACGAGGCAGCAGAAGACGCCTACGAAAACAACTGATTTCGAGATTCACCAAGCCAACAAGAAACAAACACCAATCAGCTGCAGCCGGAAAAGTGAAGAACGGCGCGGCACCCAGATCAAAGGAAAATTGAAATGAACGCGAAAGCACTCACACTCGCAGCAGCCGCCTTTTCCATCGGTTACGTCGGCAACGTCGATCTGCCGACCCCCCAATCCACCGGGTCCCTCTCGTTCAAGGTCGGCGAAGCAAGTGCCCAAACAGCGTCACAGAATGCGGCCCGCCGGACAGCCCGCAGAACATCCCGTCGGGTGAACCGCCGCCACAACATCTCCGGCTGCACGCCCTACAATGCCTACTACAATTGCGGCGGCGTCTACTATCAGGCCGTCACGCAAGACGGAACGACGGTCTACATTGTTGTAAATCCATAACAACAAACGACACAAAACGTCGACTGATCTGCCGGAACCGGGACACCGTTTCCGGCAGCAGTCGTTTTCACGATTGACAACCACTCATCCGGCACCGGCTCCGTGACAGGCAGAACCGGTCGCCATCAAGGTCAGTCCGCGAGCCCGTCATTGCGCGCTTGCTTTTCTGCATCGATATGGGCCTGGGTGACACGATTGTGGACCTTCCGGGTTCGCTCGACCCGCCCGATGAATCCGGGTTCCTTTGCATAGCCGAAAATGACGGTATGGCGCTCGCCCTTTCCCTTGACGACCCGGTGCAGGGAAAACCGGCCCTTGAAAATCTGAAGATCGCCCAGTTCGAGCGAGAGCCTGCGCACGCGATCGGACTTGCCGTCCAACACCTTTTCAACCTCGTCGTAACACTCATCGCTGGGTTGGCGGAGGTCCGGCACATACTCAAATGCGCCGCCCTCATGCGGTTTCCGGGTCAGCAGACTGACGATGAACTCGTTGGTGTCGTAATGCCAGGCAAGCTGCTGCCCCTCCTTCATGACATTGACAACGACGCCTGCGAGCGGATCGTCAAAGGTGAACAGCGTCTCTTCTTCCAGACAATCGGCGATGAAACGTTGAAACGCCGGACTTCTGTAGAGTGACAGGCTCAGTCCGTTGGGCGGAAGGCGGTCCATTGCAACGAAACCATTGGTATTTTCCGAATAGCGCCGCCGCGGATGACTAGCCGGCAGATCCGGATCGTCCGGCGCGAAATAGGGATTGATTGACGAGGTCGAAAAATGTGCGCTTGGCGCAACGTCCTTCACCTCTTCGCCAAAGGCCTGCCGGCAGTCTGACCGGATGAAGCCGTCAATCCGCGCGCATCCGACCTCCTGCAGATCCTTGCGCACTTCGGCGAGCTTGAGGGCATAGTTCCGACCGTCAGGTTCGTGGATCGGCCAGGCGTCCAGATCGACGCAGGCCAGTGCGCCGAGAGCCACCGTGGTGTTGTCGTGCTTCATCTGTGCTTCCCGCTCAAAAATCAGACTTGAAAATAGATGACAGCACGAAACGCGCGAGTAAAATGGGTTCTCGAGCCAAATACATTAGAGCTGCTTATGCAATTACTGGATATCGCCCACTGGTCTCTGATCTGCGCGCTCAAGGACCGGGAGACACTGTCTGCGGCAGCCGCGTCCTTGGGGATCACCCAGTCTGCGGCGACGCAGAGGCTCCGCGAAGCCGAGAGGCGCCTCGGCGTCGCGCTTGCCCGCAAGACCGGGCGCAGTCTGGAATTGACGGAGGCCGGACGGACGGTCGCGACAGCAGGACAGGCAACCCTGCCCGTGCTGCGCCTGGCAGAGAGCGATGCCATTTGGCACGGCAAGCGCAATGCCCGACAGCTTACCCTTGCGCTCGGTCTGTTCGATCCGGCAAGGCTTTCGATGCGCGTAATCACTGAGTGTCAAGAAGCTTTGCCGGACGTTTCGGTTCAATGGGCAAGGGTACCGAATGAACACATGGTCGCTGCGGTCGCCGGCGGAAGCGCTGATCTTGCGTTCATCCCCGGTGCACCCGCCAATCCTGACGTCCCTCGCCGCCTGGCGGTCAGGGACAGGCTGGTCGCCGTCTTTGCGGAGGGAAATGGCCCACCGGCAGGCGCAACGGTGACAACCCATCACTTTGCCGGCAAAACATTTCTAACCTACGGGCTCAGGCCGGAACCGGGTTGGGAGTATGATCTGTTCTTTGAACGCGGCAAATCTTTTCCCGGCGAAGCAGTCAAGATCGAATCCACGGAACTGATCTGTCAGATGGTGGCACGCGGAATGGGGGCGTCCATTCTTCCCAGTGCGTGTGTTGAGGCATCTGCCTTTTCTTCACACATTGATATTGCTGAATTCGGCTCCGACAAAATCCGGTTCGACTGGTTTGTCATTCACACGCGCTCCACACCGGACGCTGCAATCGAAGCCATCCGGCGCGCGATCGTTCCCTTGCCGGAAATGGACGTGAGCAGCTGATATTCCAAACGTAATGTGCCATTCGCCCCGCCTTGTGCCGGCCGCACCATGCTTTGCCGTGCCCAGACCGGACGGCAAAGGTCGGCGTCCGCCAAGAAATCAAGAAACAGATTCAAACAACGAAATTAAGTATAAAATTGAAGCATTTAAATATTTACGCATCATATTTTAGACAAAGGACCGATTTTAAAAAACCTTCATCAGTTTTACGGTATATAACTGATTCAGTGACCATACGGGGATCATATGACAGTACTCATTACCGGCGGCGCCGGCTACATCGGTTCGCACTGCAGCGTCGCATTTCTGGAAGCCGGTTACGACATTGTCGTTGTTGATAATTTGTCGAATGCGAGCGACGTCAGCCTGCAACGGATAGAGGCGATCACGGGTCGCAAGGTTGTAAGTGAAATTGCCGATATTCGAGACCAGAACAAGCTTGAAGAAATACTTGAAAAGCACAAGTGTCATGCCGTGGTCCATTTTGCCGGACTGAAGGCGGTCGGCGAGTCGGCCAAGATGCCGCTGGCGTATTACGAGAACAATGTGGTCGGCACCCACAGGCTGCTTTCTGCGATGTCAAACTGCGGCGTGAAACAGCTAATCTTCTCGTCGTCGGCGACGGTCTATGGCGAACCGCAGTTTCTCCCGCTGACCGAGGATCACCCGACAAGCGCCGTCAACCCCTATGGCCGCACCAAGCTCATGATCGAAGAAATGCTGAGCGACGTTGCCGCCAGCGATCCGGCCTGGCGGTTCGGCATCTTGCGCTATTTCAATCCCGTTGGCGCGCATCTCAGCGGACAGATCGGCGAAAACCCGCTCGGCATTCCGAACAATCTCATGCCGTTCATCACCCAGGTCGCTGATGGCCGCCGGGAGCAATTGTCCGTTTTCGGCAACGACTATGACACCCGCGACGGCACGGGCGTGCGCGATTACATCCACGTCACCGACCTTGTCGAAGGTCACTTGCGCGCGCATGAAGTTCTGGCCTCCGGCTCCGCGCCATCAAACTGCTTCGCCGTCAATCTCGGCACTGGCAACGGCTATAGCGTTCTTGAGATGGTGCGTGCGTTCGAGCGGGCCTCCAACAAGGAGATCCGTTACGCATTCGCGCCCCGCCGCGATGGCGATGTTGCGGAGTGCTACGCCAATACGGAACTTGCGGAAAAGGTCCTGGATTGGAAGGCGGAACGCGATCTTGACGCCATGTGCCGCGATACATGGAACTGGGTCTGCAAGAACCCGCGCGGATACGAAGCGCCGACATCCTGAAGCTCTGCGCAAGGCATGACTTTTACCGGTATGAGGTCCGCTCGAGCCTCACGCGACTGGACGGCGAAAAATGCGAACCGGCAAGGTTTCATGTTCTGTGTCTGGCGCGCATCCTGCTGCAGCAGACACCGTTACCCAAATGTGCAGACGAGGCATGTGTGCGACACACTTTGATAATTGCGTTGGCGTTTTTCCTTTCCGGCTTCAGCGCCGCTCTTGCGACCGAGTACCAGGTTCCGGCGACACCGGGCAATCTCCAGAAACTGATTGATTCAGTCAGCCTGACAGGCGGTGACCGTTTGGTTCTGGCGCCGGGCTATCATGGCACGCTTGTCATCAGGGGGCTTCAATTCGAAGAACCACTCACCATCACCGCGGCAGGCGGTGGTGCACCAAATCTGGATCAACTGATTGTGGACGCCAGCTCTGGAATCCGGATCCGAAAAATCTCCGTCATTCCGGTATCAAAGCCGGCGCCGGACGAAGCCCTCGTGAGCGTTGACGAAAGCAAGGCAATCGAACTGGAACACCTGACGGTGGCCTCCGCATTCAGTTCACAAGACTGGTCCGCGCCACAATGGCGTGAGAACGTGCGCAATGGCGTTTTCCTGTCCGGGCAGGATATCTCCTTGACAGACAGCCTTGTCTTCAATGTCCGGCACGGTATTTCCACCGTCGCGGACGGAGCCAAAATCGAAAGGAACATCATCGAGAATTTTGCCGGTGACGGCATTCGTGGAATTGGTGACAACTCCAGCTATGTCGAGAACACCATCGACACCTGCATCGATATTGATGACAACCACGACGACGGTTTTCAATCCTGGTCCCTGGATGAGGATGGGCGACCCGGCAAGGGCGTTGTCCGGAATGTCCGCGTCGAACGCAATCGGATTTCAAACGGCGACCATCGCTTTACCTGCCACTTGCAGGGCATTGGCCTCTTCGACGGGATCTACGAGAACTGGGTCATCAGCGGCAACACGATCACCGTGGATCATTGGCACGGCATTACGGTCATGGGCGCACGAAACGTCGTTGTTTCGGACAACTTCGTCACGGATTTCCGGCCTGGAAAGCCAGGTGCGCCATCCGTCACCATCATGGCTCACAAGGACGGAAGGCAGGCCGAGAACAGCTCTGTTGAAAGGAACGTAACCCAACCTTGGCTTGGGGGCGCCGGTTCACCGTTCAACCAGGCTCATCCGGGCGTCACGCTGATTGAAAATCGTGTCCTCGAAACCACACGAAGCGGAACGATTCCCGCCAAGTGAAAAAATCTGACTTGAAACCGGACTGCGATTGAACGCGGTGGGTTGCTGCTTCCCCGAGATTGACACCAGCGTGAGCACTATGCGCTGATATCCTTGAAGACGCGCACGTTCTGGATCGTCGTGGCTGCGCCTTCGACATCGCCGTCATTCTTGCCTGCGAAGGGGGCCACGGCATTGCTGAACAGCAGCATCGCCGGCGTATGGGCAAACCTGTTTTCAACGTCGAAGACATCGACATCATCAACGAAGAAACGGAATTCGTCTTCCGTCCAGAGCATCGCGTAGTGGTGGAAGGACTGGTCCAATTGCAGATCCGTGCGATAGGTTGCTGCCAAAACAATCTTCTCCGGTTTCCACCTCCTGGCAGAGACCTGGACTATGTTCGGGTACTTCACTTCGGCGACGTCGAGTTCGAACTGCGTGTCACCCTGCAAGGACCGGTCGGATACCATCCAGAACGCATTGTTGACCCCCGGTTCGCTCGCAATGCGCATTTCGCACTCGAAGTAGCCGTAGGTCTGCCTGAAGGAACGAGTACGGATGTATCCTCCCGTGAAGGGACGTTTCGGATCGTCCTGATGGCCCAGTTCCAGGTCGAGCTCACCGTCCTCGACCAGAACGTTGCGCGGGTAGCGCATGGTCAAATGCTTGTGGCCGCCCCGTTTCAGCGATTCCCAGGTGGACTGAAACGCAACCGGATCGTCGAAATCGTCCTCGAACGTGAGCTTCCAGTCGCCCTTGGCCCGCGCAAGCGGAGCCGGCAGGCCTCCACCGGAAAGGGCTGCTGCTGGCTTCGGCACCGCCGCAACGCTCAGCGCTGCGATCCCGCCTGCCGCCGCTTTCAAAAAACGGCGGCGATCCGGTGAAGGGAGTTCCCGCATGTAGGTCATCTTCGGCGTCAGCTTGCCAGCTTGGCCTTGGGGTCCGGAGTTCTGACCTCACGAAGCGCCAGTTCCAGCTTCCAGGCCCGGTCACGCAAGGTCTGGATTTCGCCCGTCATGTAGCCGACTTCGTCCTGGAACCACTCGGTCACTTCACCCAGGTTCTGGTCTGTCTGCACCAGGTTGGGCTTTTCGAGCGCTTTCTTGGGCGGCGCCGCCACCGGTTGGACCAGCACATGGTTCAGCCCGTTCTCTGTCAGGAAGCGGTGATACTCTGCATAGTTCAGCCGGTAGACATGCTGGACCTTTGAGAAATCCGCCTTCTCGAAAATATTCGAGAGATTGATCGGCATGTAGTCTTCGACTTCGACCGAAGGAATGGCGAACAGTGTCGACAGCTCCCGAATGCGGGAATCGTAGGTGAAGAAGACCGCCGGAATACCCTGGTGAAGGCCGATCACGTTGCCGTGCAGCCTGAACCCGACAAGAACGTCGACATTCTTCTTCGCATCCGCAGCCCACTCGTCAACATCGAAAAAGGCCTGCATGCGGTCGCTGACCAGCGTCTCCACATCCTTGTCGCCCTGAAGACTGTACTTTTCGAGGATGGAGCGGATGTGTTTCTGCTTGGCCTCACCCTCCTCGAAGATGGCAAGCGTTTCCTCGCGCTCACCCTGTGAGTAGAGGCGATTTTCGGAGCGCTTGGCAACGGCCTGGATGAGAGCGCGCTGCATCCGGTTGGTTTTGGTCGCATTGGACGCATAATCGGCCGACAGGTACCTGTTGAGCGTCAGGCCGACACGTGCATTGGCCGGGTCAATCGGCTTGATTTCGATGGAGGGACGCAGGTTCCGGTAGAAACTCGGACAGCCGATGATCCGGATATTCTTGATGCCTATGTCGTTGAAGACCTCGGCGCTGTAGACACCGCGCACGCCGATCGTTTCGCATTTGTCGGCAATGATTTTCCAGGCCTCGACGCTGCCTTTCGGCAGTTCCAGCTTCTTGTACTTGGCAGCCTGGGCACCAACGCCGATCGGTACGATTGGACCTTTCAGTTTCTTCAGCAGGGGAACGACATTGCCGATATCGACGGTCTCGGTGAGGTAGTTCGAGCCCCGGATGACGGTCGCATCGTACTCCTCTTTCGGCCAGAGTTTCTCGTCGCCCGCATGGGCGAACTGGAGATTCTTGATCTGGTCATACGCCAGCGCCTTCAGCATGGCGTCGTAAACGAGCACGTCGCCAGTATTGATGCCGCCGCGCGCAAAGGCCGACAGCGGGTCATCGATTTTTAAAAATGCCGATTTGTTGCCTGGCTTGACGGCAGCGCCGCCATTTAAAACGAAGAGCTTTTTCATGCGATCTGCACCTTCCAGTGTTCGGGCCAAATGCGCCCTTCAGTTATTGTGCGGAGGATTGACGGACTGAATTTTTCCAAACGGCATCATCGCCGCCGTCTTTCCTGACTTCGGGTGTTTCCTGTGAGTTTTCGGACTGCGGGAGCGCGACCTTGGTGCGCCGGATACTCTTAAAGCGTTCTGGGAACCAGGTGTGCAATTGCCTCAGAAAAGGCTGCAGGCTCTTGTCCCAGTTCCGGTCGGCCGCCTGCTGAGCGGCACGCGCAGAAAGCCCGGTCAAAACCTGAGGCGATTTCGCAATGGCTTCAAGCGCGACTGTCAGATCATGGGTAACCACGCCATCGTCGGTCGACCGCAACAGGATCCCGTCCTTCTTGTGTTCGATGAGTTCCGACACGGCTCCCACATTTGTGGCGATGGGAACACAGCCGAGACGCTGCGCCTCGATGATCGTAAGCGGTGCGCCTTCCCAGCGGGACGGGAGCACGAAGACATCGGCCCAGGCGAGCAGCTTGCTCAGAAGACGGCTGTCATAAACCGGTGGTTCGACGCGAATGCCCACGTCTGCAAACCGTTCACGCCAGGAACCGCCCGCACCACTGTCCATGACGTCGGACCCGACAATGCGCCAGTCGATCGGAATACCGCGTCTCTTGAGCGTGCGTGCCGCCGCATAGATGCGTTCAATTCCCTTCTGCCGGTCCAGGCGCCCCAGAAAGAGCGCCTTGAGCGGTCCCTCGTGCGTCTGGCTTCTGGCTGCTGTCAGCCGTGCCACGTTCTCGTTCGAAAGCGGGTACCCTGCAGCATTGGGAATATGCAGCAGCTTCGCGCTTGGGACGCCCATGCCATGCAGCCACTCGGCCATATCGCGCGAACAGGTCAGGATGCTGTCGTAGATGTGCTCATAGGCAAGAGCCAGATAGGGATGACCCGCCGCGCGGCCCATCTCCGATGAATCCAGCACATGAATGTAGTTGACGATTTTCACGCCACGGCGCCTGAGTTCACCAAAGACCGCATTGGCGGGTGCGAGCTGATTGTTCACGACGACATCAAGGCCGGACAGGAAACCGATAATTTCCCGGGCCTTCGCATTCTCGTCATGTCCCATGAGGATATCATGTCCGGAGAACATGTTCGGACCGCCCCAGAGCGGGTAGTCGTCGGCGAGAAAGTTGATGCTGTCGAACAGGCCGTCATTGTCTGGAATCCGATGGTAAACCGGTTTCCCGAACACAAACAGATGCACTTCGCATCCCGCTTTCTTCAGGACGTGCGCGGCTGCATAGGCGACTTTTTCAACGCCGCCGAAAGTGGCGATCGGCAACAGCAGGCCGACGCGCAGCGGACCGTCCTCTGTGGCCAGTCTCGGCATCAAAGGCGCGGCCCCGAGCGAGTGACGAAGCAACTCGTGATACTTGCTTCTGTCCGGGAAATAGGCGGATCTCCAGATCCACCTCTTGTTCGGGCCGTTCCTGTAACCGGAATCCCGCAGCGCCCCGAGCGTCGCCAGCAAAGAGTTGGTCGCGGACAGGGCCGTTCCCTGAATATCGTCGGCGGAGAACGGTCCCCTGACGACAATCTCGGCAATTTTGGGTGACGGCTGGGTTTTTCTGAGTGTGCGCACCCAGTCGTCCGATTTGTCCTCAACGCATTGCTGAACAATACCGAGCGAACACATCCAGCCAAGCGGCCGCTTGGTCAGTTCCCTGCCCTCCCCGAGCGTCGTGACTTCGACGCCCAGCCTGTCCTTGTCGCTTTCGAAGCGGATGGCGACAAAATTGTGCGACTGCGACATGCGTTCGCCAAGCCAGAGCACATTGTGCAGCAGCCCGAAACCGTTGAGGGCGTCGCGATGGGCCGGCGACATCCAGAGCCAGAAGGGCGGAACGCCGAATGTCTCGGGTTCCGTGCGTGCAGCCCAGAACATCTTGACGAATTCCTCGAAGCCCCGCCTTTCATGTGCAACGATCGGATCCGTGAACAGGTCGACGAGAAAGGAATCGGTCCCGAAAGAAACATAGCGGGGAGTTTCCTCGTGCTCCCAACGCAGAAGCGTATCTGCGGAAAACAGCTTTTTGTGCTTGGTCCTGATGTATCCGAGAATGCTCTCCCGCGTCCGGTTGGAATCGCGCAGCATGCTTTCGGCACGTTGGCGGTATTCGAAACCGAAAAACGGATGGTTGGCGCCCTTGAACCCAAGGGAAAGCGCCTGCAGCCAGAACTCCCAGTCTTCAAAGCCGGATTTCATGGTTTCATCGAAACGCACGCCGGCATCAAGGATGTTCCTTGAGACCAGGCTCCCGGCTTCGCAGATATTGTCGAAGACGACATGCAGAAGCCTGGAATACTGGGCGGTATAGTTACCGTTCCACTCGATCCCGAACTTGTCGATATTCGGGTATATCCAGTCGATCCCCTTGTTCGCCCGCATGTAGTCCAGAAGCACCCGCATTGCCGTCGGGGTGATGCGATTGTCCGCGTCCAGGAAATAGACCGCCTCAAGGTCGCTGAAGGTGCGAAGGGCGAAATCGATACCGTAATTGCGGGCCGAACTCAGACCGCCATTCGGCTTCCTCAGGTAGTAGACGTTTTCGTTCGCCAGCGCGTAGGCCTGACCGACCTGCGCCGTTTCGGGATAGGGGCAGCCGTCGTCGACGATTACCACCGCGATGTTGAACGGCGCTTCCTGACAGAGCGCAGCATCCACCGCTTCCGTCAACAGAACGGAGTGCTTGTAGACCGGGATGAGAATGGCGATGGTCGCCGAAGGTTTTTCGCAACCGCCGAACTGTGCGTAGCGCACATTCGGATGATCCTGCTCGTTTGCAGTTTGACGCAACATCCGGTTATCCGCTCACGACTGCGCGGAAATTCGTGAACTTCGCCCAGGCGAAATCGTTGCTGCCCTGTTCGCTCATCCGCGTTGCGAAATAGACGTTCTGCCAGGCACCGACCTGTTCGCTGGCAAAGGCGCTCAAATGGGCGCTTTCGCCGAAGGAAACGGGCTTCCAGCCCGAATAGGCCTCGCCAACCGTTTGTTCCCTTTCTTCCCGGAAGAGGGCGCGTGCTGCGTCAAGATTGCCCGCAACCGCGATCGCAAAGTCGATGTCGGCGGCGCGGCTGTTGTCGATGAAGGCCTTAGCAGACATGCGAATGATCTGTGGCGGACACGCGGCGGGTAGTTCGCCGATTGTCATGCCTTCGGCAGGCGGGTGACACCCGATCGCCCGTTCTGCGGGCAACGGCATGATCGCCTCGAAATCGAATTCGACTTCATCGGAGTTCGCAAGACTCGCGAGTTCCAGAATGCCCGGTGCGATCGGCATGTCCCGGAACCCTTCGCCCTGAGAGAGCTGTTGGGACTGGGCCGGAATGTAGTTGGCAGAAGACGGCATGGAGACACCGGGAATACCGCCCCAGACCTGCAGCGCCAGGCTGTTCTTGAGGACCGGCATACCGTTGGAGGCGTCCCTCACCTGGAACATTTCGATCGGCTGCAGGCTGCCGAGTGACAGGCGCGGCGTATCCTCGTCCGCCTCTTCGATCTGAAGCCGGAACTCCAGCGTGCGGTTGAGCCCGGCGGTCGATTTGGACAGGCCGAAGATGTTCCAGCCGCTGGCCAGGTCTCCGCTGGAAATCTGCCAGCTGTCGACAATGCGCAAGTCCTCGAGCGTGACCAGTTGCGCGCGCAGTTTCAGATCCTGGCGCGCGCCGGGCTGATCCACGTGCACGGACACGCCGCTGACCCCTGAACTCGGTACGGGCAGGATCTGGCTGATCCCGTCCTGCGATGCGCTGGCAAGCACATTGGCATTGAGCGGGTTCTCGGCAGGTTCATTGCTGAAAACCAGATCGAGCGGTTGCAGGCCGTTCCGGTTCAGGAAAGATTCGATCGCGGCGAACCTGTTCTGCAGGTCGTCATTCATGCTGCGAAGGGTTCTGAGTTCCCGGTTCGACAAAACCAGCCGCCGGGCGGCCGATTTCACGTGTTCTGCCACGAGAGCCAGGACCGATGAAATCGCTTCGTTTTCCTGACCCCGGCTCCAGCCGACGACGGAAGGCAGCTGCACGACACCGTGCCTTTGCAGCCATTTGAAGAGGGTGTCGACATCCGCCGAAGTCCCCGGCTCAGCCAGAACCGCGAATGCCATGGCCGGCGCTTCGATGACCTGGAACACCGCTCCGTTTTGATCGGAAAACAGGACCTGACCGTCTGCAATTCCCTCAAACCAGACGGTTTGCACCGCACCCAAAAGGGCATTTGGCAACTCTTGCCGCCCGACGCCGACCACCATGAGGGTTAGATCTTTGAGGAGCCTTTCCTCGATTGCCGGTTTCTCAACTGGAAATGCCTCTTGCGTGGCCACGACTGTCATTGGAGCCCCCAAACTTCGCACACTACGGGCATTTTTCCACAAAAAGCCCATACTCGATCATCAAGTACACTATCAGAAATTTGCGTCAGTTTATGACGATAATGCGGCGCAGCATAGTAAAATTACTGTTTTTTTATGTATTTAATTACTTCTAGAGAATTTTTATTGAAATTACCTCAGAAATAAACAGATAATATTCTGAAATGTAATTCGAAACTCGAATTAATATTGTAAATTTGCGACATCATCCGCAACCTTCGATTCAACGCCAGGTGCGAATTTACGGACCTTTTTCCTTGTTTACTTACATCATGAATTGATTGTGCAACGCAAACTAACCCGTCTCTTCAAAGCAACCCGCTCCGAGGCTGAAAATTTTCATCACGCAGTGCCGGACTTGCGGTTGATTGGTCATGTTGCGCACCGGTCCGACGGAAAAACCTCCTACGCACTTTGCTTCAGGTTGCCGGTTATCGCTGGTGCTCCTTTGTGGCGCTCCGCAAGGACCGATCGATAGAAATTGAGATGCTCCCTCGCACAGTCCTGGTAGGTGTTCGGTTCCATGATTCCCGCCCGAAGTGAATGCCACAGATCCTTGTTCTGCAGCGCCTCGCTCATCGTGTCGGCGAGGTCTTCAGGACTGCCGGCAAGAAAATGCAGTCCGTCAACCCGGTCCTTCACCTTTTCGGCCATTCCGCCGATGCCACTGCAGATCAGCGGCCTTCCGTGATGGAACGCTTCCTGGATGATGACGGGTGAGTTCTCCCACCAGACAGATGGCAGAAGAACCCAGTCGACCTGGCGCATCAGCGAAGGCATGTCCCGGTTCTGATAGGAACCGGCAAAACGGACACGGTTTTCGGTTTTCTCGATCAGGCCGGCGATCTTGGTCCGGAACGCTTCCGGTTGCCTGTCCAGGTTGCCGCCGAAAATCGTCAGGGACGCATCGTCTTTCCAGATGCTGTCGGGGATGCGTTGCACCGCATCCAGCAAGACATCGACGCCCTTGTAAGGTGTCATCTGCCCGAAGAATGCAAATCGCGAGCGTCTGTCGCCGGCATCCCTGAGCCGTCTCGCGTCGGCCTTTTCGGGAACGTTCAGACCGTTTTCGATCACCGAAACACGCTCGCCGGGAAGACCCCACTGTTCATATCTTTCGGCAAGAAACCTGCTGGGTGCGACGAAACCATCCGCAAGACCCAGCATCGATTGGACGAAGTGTCTCCGGCGCAGGAACTCTCCGGGTGAAATCTCTGGAAAGCAACCGTGACAGGCGATCGGAGACGACATCCGGCAAAGCGCGTGCGTCCCCGTCTTCACCATCTGCCCGTGGTGGTGACAAATCGCGAGGAACTCGTGCAACGTGACGATGATGGATGCATTGGGAAGCGCGCTGCGCACGACGTGCAGCGCCTCGAGACCAAGCCCGATAAAATGATGGAAATGAACCACATCCGGATTGAGGGAGCGAACGAAGCGCCGCAGGTCGGACTGCAGATCGCCCGTGTTGCGGTTGGAAATCAGGAAATGATCGTATTCGTCCGCGTGATAGAGCAACTCGTCTTCGGCATTCGAAACGCCCATCAGCGCCGACCGGCCGTGCCTTGGATAGTCGTCGCCGACGCGTGCAAGAAAGAACGACTGCGATCCCGTCGCCGACTTCAGACCTAGGTGAAGATTGTAGGACGCGACTTCGGCACCGCCGAGTGACAGCACGGGGTGGCCGTGGGAAATGACCAGCACACGAAGGGTTTCATCTGTGGCTGCATCCCGCTTTGCCGGTGACGTGCCCGTCATTGCAATCCCTCCTTCAGCGCACCAAGCCGCCCGCCCCACGAATGGTTGAACTGTTGCCGATCGTGCTGACCCACAAGCTTGTGCCAGAGGCGTTCGCTTCCCTGCCCGCTTTCGGGATGAACCACCTCGACTTGCGGCACCCAGAAGGACTTCAACCCTGCCGCCCTGAGTTTCAGGGTCGCATCGAGCCCCTTCTCGTCGGTGCCGAGGTAATTCCGGGCAAAGCCTCCGGATGTCAGGAATACGGTTTTCGGCAACACGCAGCAGTCGAATGTGGCTGCCACGATCTCGCTGGTTTCAGCACCCATGAGCGTTCGCCGCGGATACCCGACATAATGCTGCTTCAGAACATGCGCATCACCGTCCCGGTCGATCCATGTACCGGCCCAGCGGATCGTATCGTCTTCGTAGAGCACGGTTGGCATCACCAGGCATGCCTCGTTGTGCTTCTGGAACTCCGCCACCAGCGTGTCCAGCCACCCGGAACCGAGAGGCAACACGCCTGCGCCAAGGCAGACCACCGTTTCGGATGGCGCAGCCTGAAGACCGGCCTGAATCGCATCGAGTGTGTCTTCCACTCCCCCAGCCCGCACGATCCTGAGAGAAAGGCCGTAGAATGATCCCAGACGAGCTATCTCCTGAAACTGCTCGTCGATCGCGTTCTCGGACGCTGAAACGACAATCGGCGTCCCCCTCAGGAACGGATCAAGCGCCAGAACCGGCAAGAGAGTTCTGAGCGTGTTGATAGAGCCATCAGACCCGATCACGATGGATCTCTGCGCTGCATCCGGCATAGGACCGATGTCCTTTATGTCCTCCACGGTCGGTTGCGACAGGGGAGCGCCGGCGAGCAAAGGAAGAAACTGCCGCTCGATAATGTCGGTGGCCGAAGCAATCGTCGGATCAAGTCCGGCAACAAGACGGCGCAATGCGGACCGCAATGACGTACGCCCCAGGGCAATCGGCGCATAGGCCGACCGTCCGTCTCTGAGTATGACCTCGAGATAGGGTTTGTCTTCGAGACAACCGCCGATCTCGGGAATAAACGCGAGAAAGCCGTGCCGGTTACTTCCCCTTGCCGCGCCCAGGAAGGGTGACAGGTCTTCAAAAGTCTCTGTGACGTCCGGCCTTTCCTGTGTTGTCCAGGTCTTGTCCAGCCTCGACGAACGCTCCCCGGCGCGCAGAAAGACAGCCTCGGCATGATCTTCCGGGTCGAGGAGCCAACCGGAAATCACAACGCTTCCGCAATGCGTCGCAGCACAAAAGTCGACGCCGATCCGCACCGGCACATCCAGTTCGCTGACCGACTCCCGCCCGTCAAACCGCAGCGAGGCCCGTTCAAGTTTCTCACGGGCTCCGCCGGACATGTTGAGCCGCGGCAAAAGTGCTCTCAGGTGTCCCGGCAGCGCCCGCGCGGGTGAAACCGTGCTTTTCTCGTGGACATCGACCTTGTTCCACCCGCTGCGGCCGCGAAAGAACAGACTCCGGATCGCAGGCGCGTCGACACCTTCCGCATTGTCCAGAATACCGGCGAAACCGGGGGCCTTGCCGCCCGTGTCCTTTCTTTCGAACACACAACAGGAAAGATCCGCGACACGGAGCGACCCGTCAAAAACAAACACCCGGTTGCGGCCGACCGGGGGTTCTTTCGACCAGCCCTGAATGTAGTAGTCACCCTCATCGAACTGCCCGAGCATTTCGACATACCCGTCCCTGCGCGCGACATGCATGACAAGTTTGGCGGCAACCGCCTGGCTCTTGACCTCCGAGTTCGCGGCGATCAGCGCGTCGATCAGCACCTCGACAACACTCGCTTCCTTCTGCGAAACGGCGTCGCCGACAAGACGCACGAAAAGATCGAACGCAACCGGCCCATATTTGACCGCGTAGGGATGAGAGTGTCCCTTGCTGCGGATCGACACCCTTTGAAGCCTTGGCACCGCGACGGAATCCAGCGACAGGATCGCAATGAAGGGCGTGCGCGTTCGATCCCGGTTGGACTTGGACAAAAGCGACACGATCATGCAGGGAACCGCGGTTTTAGGATCTTCGTTGAGCACGGCCTGAAGATTGCGTGCGAAGTTTTCTCCGACACCTGCAATCAGGATCGTGTCACGGTCCACCACGGAGCAAAGGACGCTGCGGCCGTCGACTGGCAGAACCGCATCGGGCGGGTCTTTTGCCTCGCCCGTAAGCGCCTTGTGCTCGGCAGACGTATCCGACAGCCTTTTTGCGCCTTCAAGCGTGACCACCGGCTCCATCGCGATCAACTCCACAAACCACCAGCGGCGGCAAAGACCATCCCACCGACAAACCCGACCAGAATCGCAAGCAACAGCATGTGAACCTTGAGGCTGTTGCGGTTGCGGTCGCCAAGGGCCACCAACCGGTCGTCAAAGCTTTTCAGCGTCGTGTCGAAGCGCAGGAGAAACACTTCAAGTTCCTTGATCCGCTGCGCAAGATCGCCCTGCCCGTTTTTCAGGATAGCCAGCGCCTCGCCAAGCTCTCCCTCCGTCGATGCGAGCGTATCGATCCGGCTGGTCGTCTCTTTCAGAAGCTCTGTCGCATCCCGCTGTCCGAGAGTGCTCTGCCCCTGTATCGCAATCACCCGGTCCAGTTTTTTCATGACGATCGAGAGCGGCAGCGCAATGGCGGCTTCCGCGGCGCGTTCTTCGGCGCTCGGCCGAGGCAGCTTGGTTTGCACCCCGTCCCGCGGGGATTCGGCGATCACGGACAACCCCTCAGGCGCCGATGCGGCGGCCTGCGGAAGCTGCAGGTCAAAGGCATAGGCGCCATCACCAATCCCGTTGCGCTGCAGATCGATCCGTTTCGTATCCGCCAGCTTGCTCATCACGCGATCGCCGTCGTGAAGAACGTGTATCGTCATGCGGTCATCGGGGTTGGCAGCATCCCAGGCCCACCCGAGAAGGCGCCCGTTTTCGAAAGCATCGACGCGCCCCTGGATCTTCGGGACTTCGCGTTTGTCCTCATCCACGGCTTCTGCTTTTTCTTCAAGTTTTGCTGCAGTCATTGTGCTCTCGTCAGGCTGCGGGGTCGTCTGCGAACCGGCTTTGGTCTTCAAACAGCTGGATATACTGCTCCGCGACACTGGAAACGGTTGGGGGCTGTTGCGTGTTCTCCGCCAGTTCCCGATACCTTTTCGGATCCGCGGCTGCTTTTGCCATCACGGTTGCCAAACCCGATGGATCGTTCCTGCGCACGTGCAGTCCGTCGACGCCGTTTTGAACAGCTTCCGCCATGCCACCGACGCCGGTAGTGATCACGGGACGCCTGTGCTGCTGCGCTTCGGCAATCACCAACGGCGCGTTTTCCCACCAGAGCGAAGGTACGATCACCCAATCGACCGGTTCGATGAGCTCTGCAACATCATGCGGCTTGTAGGGGCCGAGCCGTATGACATGCGGGCTGGTGTCTTCAAAGAGCGTTTCGATCCGCTCGACGAAGTTTGGGTCCTGAAAAGGCGAGCCGCCATGCACGCGCAATTCAAAATCGACCTCGCGTTCGATCAGAAGCCTTGCCGCCTGGAGCAGAACCTCGATTCCTTTCCAGGGCGTCATGTTTCCAAAGAACCCGAAAACAGGTTTTGGATCTTCATTCCCGGCTCTGCTTTCGGCCGGCTCTGTCTCGGGCCGGCCATTCCGGATGACTGAAATCTTGTCTGCCGGCAGCCCCCAGCGGATATAGACATCCCGAAGGAAGGCGCTTGGTGAGACGAACTGATCGACGGCTTGAAGATGGGATTTGATGAAACGCTCGCGCAGCCGCATATCATTCGGCTTTGCTGCCTCGACGCAGCGGCACAACCCGCCCGGTCCGAGCGCTGCGCAAGGTTCATCGGGACTTTGCATCAGGACGCCGTCATTTGCACAGATCGCGTAGTAGTCATGCAGGGTCATGACGATGCGAACGTTAGGGAGAATGCGGCGGATCAGAAGCGGCAGTTCGACGCCAAACAGGATCAGATGGTGAATATGGACGATGTCCGGCCGGAAACTCTCCAGCAAGGCCGTCATATCGGGGACGAACGCTCGCAAGTCGATTTGGCTCATGTTGAAGCGGTCGAAGTGACCCGCCCACATCAGCAATTCATCGCCGCTGTCGCTGATCGCCTGAAAGCTGGTGCCCGGGTGTGGTTCACGATGCAACTGGTTGGTAGCACCGACAAACAGCGACTGATGTCCGGCTTCCCGGTAGGCCCGGGACAGTTCAAGCGCAACTGTCTCCGTGCCCCCGGGATGGAGATCCGGATGATTGTGCGCAAAAACCAGGATCCTCATGAACCCTGTCCCCGCGACGACTTAACAGCGACAAAAAAGTCCTGGTAGTGCTGGCTGCCCGTCTGCCCACGCCAGTGGCCGAGCTTTTTCAGGGCGATGTCAAAACCGGTTGCATGCAGCATGGTGTCCAGGAACCCGTCGTCGAAGGCGACGGCGGCCAGCAGCGCCGTTTTGTCCGCATGCCAGGACGGTCCTTCGGAAGTTCGGTGAAACCGTATCCTGGGGCCCGGTTCCACCGTGCCGCGCTGGCTTTCGGGGCCCATGACGAAGGCGGACAGGAAAAGCCTCCCGCCGGGTTCAAGAAACCTGGAGATTTCACGAAAGTAGGGTTCGATCTCGTTAGCCGGCAAATGCGTGACGACAGACGTCATGATCGCAAAGTCAAACGCGTTGCTCTCGAAGGGAAGCGACAGGTTGGTGCCCCTGATGCTGCCGTTCGGATTGTAGAGCTCGTTCGCGATATCCAGGTGCATGAAGCGGAAATTGGGATAGGCGGATCCGATATGCTGCGTGCTCCAGCGTATGCCGGCAGGTGCCGGATCGAGCCCGGTATACTGGCCTTCATCGGGATCGAGATATTGCGTCAACGGCACCGCCATCCGCCCGATGCCGCATCCGATATCAAGGACACGCTCATCTTCACGCAATCCGCCGAGTTCAACGAAATGCCCCAGAAACTCCGTTCCGATCGCGAGGTAGTCACCATCGCCGACAAAGTTTTCTTCCTGTGGCGGCACGGGCAGAAAACGGTTCCGTTCGATCGTTTTCTGAAGCAGGGCCAGTCTGTCGCCGCTGAGCGGTGCTGACTTCAAACGGACATGGTCCTGGATGACGACGGGTGAGTTCATCCGGCCAGCACCCCGTCCCTTGCCCCGATTGACGACATTACATCCATAATCTCTTGTTCCCATCTGAGTTGCTGAAGCCATCGATTGTACTGAGACGCAACTCCCCTTGTGTAATCGCCGTTTTTCTTTATTGAGATACGCTCGAAGTGATAGAGCTCGACATCGCCCAAGTAGTAGATCTTCTTGTTACTGGCCCTCAACTTGAGGCAAAGGTCGCTGTCTTCGTAGTCTCCGATGATGAAATCAGTGGTGTATCCACCGGCCTGTTCGAAGTCGGACCGAGATATGACAAGGCAGGCACCGGTTACGCCCGGGACCTCCCGCGACAGGCTGGCCTGGGCATAGTTTCGTGGAAAGCCTTTGAAGTAGTGATGGTTGAACCAGCGCTTTTTTTCATCGTGAATGAACTTCAGGCCGGCATGCTGAATGGCGTTGTCCGCATAAAGCAGTTTCGCGCCGACCGCGCCCACCTGTTCATCCATCATCAGGCAGGCACAGAGCTGCTCAAGCCAGCCGCTTTCCGTGGGCACGACGTCGGAATTGATCATGGCGAGATAACGGCCTTGCGCACGCGCCGCCCCGGCATTACAGGCCAGTGCGTAGCCGCCATTCTGCTCCATGACGACGAGCCGAAGCGGCAGGCCGTAAAGAAGATGAAATCCGATCATCAGATCCTCGACATGCGTCGCCTGCTCCGGGGAATCGAGCACGAAGATGATTTCAGCATTTTCGGCCAGCCACTTGTCGGCTGCAAACGCGGCGAGTTGCGGTTTGATGAATTCGTAAACCTTGTAAAGGGGAACAACGATGGAAACGGTCGGCGACTTGACCCGGGTCCCGATCGAGATTTCGCTCGGGGATCCGACTTGATTTCTGAATTGGTCCTGCAAATCGGCGAACGGTTGCGCCAGGCATTGCGAGATCACCTCGTCCGTCGCGTGCCTGGGCGGCACGACGCCGAGCGCGCTCGCCCTGCTGTCCGCCGCGTCGCTCGGCTGCGGCGGGGGCACGAGAGGAGCGCGTTCACCGGATGCGAGCCTGAGTTCAAATCGCGGCTGGATGTGATGCTGCATCTTCGCGCCCGCCGGCGCAAACGCAACGAATTTCCGGATCGCGTACCCGCCCTGGGATTCCGGGAGGACACCGTCAAACGTGTGCAGTTCGAGAGATTGCGGCTCAAGTCCGGGCACAAGAAGATCGAGACCCGCATAGGATCTGCCGGGATCACGCATCCAGCCGCCTGCAAGCACACCGCTCTCGACGGTCAAAGCCGTTTCCACGGCACAGAATGCGGCCGTTTCGCCGAGCGCGCCATGGCGCCTGGCAGGCATCGGTTCAGCCAGTTGAAGATCCCGCACCGCCGCCCGTGTTTCCGCGCTCTTGCCACCGAACCTGGTTATGAGATGATCGCGCAGTTCCGGCAGTTTGCGTGCATAGGCGGCCCACCAGGTGCCGAGCGAGCGTGGTTCTGCACCCGCTTCGATCCGCCGGATGGCAAGCCCCCAGGGGCCGGACAGCATAAGGAAGCTCTTCGACGGCGGCTTGGTGCAGGAGACCGTTCCGACAAACAGCCGGTTCTTGCCGCGTTTGTAAATTGCGTTGAATGGCTCGGGGTCGAGCCGCCTGATCCCGTCGCCGCCGATCAGCACCGCGGAGGAGACGTCCGCACACTCGCTGTTCAGCAGCGTTTCGACAATCCGGGTTTCACCGACGCATGCGACACACTCGCCGACAGGCGGGGTATCATTCACGGAATGAAGCAGCTTTTTCGAAAATCCGAGAAAGCTTCGCGAACGCGAAAGCCGGAACATTCCCGACCATGTATTGAGGATTGTCGTGACGAGAACGGCACAAGCGTTCTGTGTCAGTCCGTTGGTAAGCGCGAATGGGTCCGCAGCAGCCGCGCCTTTCTCAGGATTGAAAATCACATCGGCACCGGACCCGACGGTTCCGGCGGTAAGCTTCAATTGCAGTGGTGTCTGCTCCTTGACCCCAAGCGCCCAGACGATCCGTGAGCGGCCGTCGAGCAGCGCAAGGCGGACACTTGCAAGAGCGGAGAATTTCCTGCCGGACGCCTCCTCAAGCTGTGGCGGCGCGTTGACCGTGTGGGCTGGGTCCCAGGCGACCAGATAAACTTCAGGCGTTAACTGCAGAAACTGCGGGGCATCGAAAGGCGATTCCGCGTATGTGCCGAGAGTTTCGAGCATCTTTTGACTTCAATACGTATCGATACGCCGATCCGGCTGACGGAAGATAACGGCCCCGGGGTGTCCGAAGATCGAACACCCGGGACAGTCACGTTATGTCACGACGACGAAGCCTTCAGGGTTATCCTTCAGGTCGTCTGCATCGATGTTGTTGAGCGTGACGGTGTCGCCGTTGCCCAGATCGATGACCGTATTGTTGCCGACCTGGGTCGCGCGATCCGCGACATCCGCCGCAGAGCCAATACCGGTGTTGTTGATGTTCGCGGAAATCTGGACGAGATCGCCAACCTGGAAGTCCATGATGATGTCGTTGCCACCACCACCGGTGAAAACGAACACATCGTGGTTTCCGCCACCGAACATCAGATCGTTTCCGGCACCACCGTCGATGATGTCGGTTCCCTCTCCGCCGAGGATGATGTCGCCACCATCGCCGCCTTCGATGTAGTCGGAACCGGAACCACCGAAAATGGTATCAGCATCAGCGCCGCCAAGAATGACGTCGTTGCCGCTTTCGCCGAAAATCTTGTCGGCGCCTTCGCCGCCGACGATCAGATCGCCGCCTTTGCCACCGAACAGAAAGTCATCGCCTTCATTGCCCACGACAACATCCGCTTCGCCCAGCCCGAAAATGAAATCCTGGGCACTTGTACCCGATAGGAAATCCTGGAAAGCACTGCCTTCAATTGTGGCCATAGCTTACTCCTGAAGTTTACCTCACTTACACAATGCCCCGGAACCCGTGACATCCCGCACCGCACAAAACTTGTTTTCTTGCGGCACGAAATCACAATACACATTTATAACTATAAGCAAAGAGATGAATAGTGAAAAAAGTAAGGCAATATTTTGAATGTGGAGTATTTTATACAATATTACTCGAAGGATACGTCAATTTTACCAGACTAATATGAGTTTATTACATCGACTTTCAAAATTATTTGAGTCGATTCAAAGCCTGACTTTCGGCTGTAATCAATTTTCCTGTTTGTTTTTCAGAAACTTAAATCAGGAAAAATAAATTTTCGAACTAAACCCGCATACACGCATCGGTTAGTAGAACTAAAGAAAAATCTCTGAAACGCCGTTCGCACGACACGAATCTATGCTGCAGCGCAAAAACAAACGGCAGCTCAACAATGAGCTGCCGTCATCATTAATTTTCACGAGGATTGACTGCGATCAGTCTTCGCGGAAAGCACGGTTCCAACTGTCCGAAATCGGCTCCACGAGATATTCTATCGCCTTGCGCGCACGGCGCACGATCAGCACTTCGGCAGGCATGCCAGGATAAAGAGCGACGACGGGATTGTTGGCAAGCTCCGTCTGGTCGACTTCCGCACGCACCACGTAGAATGCCTCCTGCGTCTGCTGGTCGACACTCTGGTCAGCTGCCACAAACGACACCGCTCCCTCCAGTGGGCGTACGTTCCGCCGGTCATAAGCCGTCAGCCTGATCCGTGCCTCCGAACCGACCCGGACATGATCGATGTCCTTCAGGTTCATGCGCACTTCGACGAGCATTTTCTCGTCCTGCGGGACAATATCCATGATTGCCTTGCTGGGTTCGACAACACTGCCGGGCGTGCGCATTTCAATGTCATAGACGATACCGCTTTGCGGCGCATGAACCACCAGCCGGTCCAGAATGTCCTTGGACGATATGATCTGCTCGTTCGTGGTGTTGAGCTCCAGCTGCGCTGTCAGGATTTCACTCGCGATTTCGCTCTGCAGTTCCTGCTCAGCCTGCAGAAGCGCAACCTCCGCCCCCTGCCGGGCCTTTTCCAGTTTTGCCTTGTCTGCCGCAAATTGACCGCCATCGCCGATCAGCTCGCTGAGTTCAAGCTGCTCATCGCTCAGGATCGCCTTCGATGCAAAACCCTTCTTTTCGAGCAAGGTAAGGGCTTCGACCCTTTCCTGCAGCAAGACCTGCCGGTTCGTGTTCGCTTCGATCTGCGCTTCCGTTGCTTTGATCTGGGCCTCGAACTGCTCGATCTCCTTCTGCTGGAAGGCAACCTTGCCTTCATAGACCTTGCGCCGTTTTTCGAAGAAACGCTGCTCTGCCGCAATCACGTCCGCAACCGCGATAGCGTCGCTTTTCGTCAGTTCGGGAGGCATCTCTATGTCGTTTTTCAAATCCCGTTCCGCGCGCAGGCGCGCAAGCGTCGCCATGAGGCTTATCCGTTTGGCACGCAACTGGGCGAGTTCCGCGCGCGCGCGGGTGTCGTCCAGTTCGACCAGCGGCTGGCCTGCCTTCACGAAATCCCCTTCCTGAACGAGCAGCCGGCGGAGAATTCCCCCTTCAAGATGCGTGATTGTCTTCCGCTGGCTGTCGACGACAACCTTTCCTGTCGCGACGGCCGCACTGTCGAGATCCGCCGTGAATCCCCACAGCAGAAAACCTCCAAAGCCGATGATGACGGCAATGGACGAGGCAATCAGCGGGCCGCGAAGGCTTGTGGGTTTTTCGGCGTCCAGGCTATCGGCTGGCTGCCAGAACGGTTTCTGCGGGGTGTCGGGTAACTGCTGAGCCGTTTTGGCGACCTGGTTTTCCGGGTCCGTTTTCATGCGACCTCTCCATTCGGCGGAAGAGCGGGTGTCGGTTTTGGTGCAGGTAGGCGCTGGGAGATATTGCTCACGACCTCGGTCCTGTCACCAAACTGGCTGATCCGGCCGTCTTCGAGCACCAGGATCTTGTCCGCGGCTTCCATGATGGCCGGACGGTGCGCAATCACCACCACGATGGCGCCATCCTCCTTGGCGCTCGAAATCGCCCGCAAGAGCGCGACCTCTCCTTCGGTATCGAGGTTCGCGTTGGGCTCATCCAGAACGAGCAGCCGGGGCTGCCCGAAGAGGGCACGTGCGAGTGCAACACGCTGTTTCTGCCCCCCGGACAATGTGTACTTGTTGTCACCGACGGGCGTATCGTAGCCGAGCGGCATGCGGCCAATCATTTCATGAACGCCCGCAGAGCGTGCCGCATCGATGACCATCTGCGGGTCCGCCTCATACATGCGCGAGATGTTTTCGCGCACGGTACCGTCCAGAAGAGAAACCGACTGGGGCAAATAGCCGATCATCGCGCCAAATGATGCCCGCTCCCAAAGATAGACATTGTGCCCGTCAAGAAACACGCCGCCTGTCGTTGGCTGGAGCGCCCCGACAAGAAGACGCGCCAGGGTGGATTTGCCGGCCGCGGACGGTCCGACGACACCTAGGACATCGCCCGGCTCAAGCGTGAAGGAAATGCCCTTGATCACCGGAACGGGCGTGTTCGGTGCGACAAAGACAAGCTTGTCGACTTTGAGCGGACCCTGGCTGGGCGGCGTTGCGATGGTTTGCCGGATGGATGCGTGGTTTTCGAGAACGTCGCGAACCCTGCCCCAGGCGGTAAACGCGAAGACCCACTGTCTCCAGTTCTCGGTCATGTTGTCGAAAGGCATCAGCAGGCGTCCGGTGATGATGCTGGCGGCAATCATCGTCCCGGCCGTCACCTCACCCTTGATAACCAGATCGGCACCAAGCGCGAGCACGCCGATCTGCATGCCCATGCGCAGGCTCCGTGTCATTGCATGGATCGCCTTGCCGCGCCTGCTGCCGTAGGCCATCAGCTCGCTCGCATGCAGCTGTCTCTTTTGCCAGCGCCGCGCGAGCGCCGGCATCAGTCCCATTGCTTCGATGGTCTCCGCATGACGCAACGTGGAGCCCATCTTCGCAACGTTTTCGACATTTGCCGAGTTGGCCTCGTTCAGCAAGGATCGGGTCGCCATGTCCGAAATGAGATTGAGGCCGATCAGAACGAAGGCGGATATGATGGCCAGCAGACCGTATAGGGGGTGCAAGATGAACAGGACCGCCAGGAACATGGGCACCCAGAGAGCCTCGAGCGGGGCGCTGATGGCATTGCTGGTGATGAAGCTCCTGAGGTCACTCAAATCGCGGAGCACTTCGGAGGCAAGACTGCCCCCCTTTTCCAGAGACGATTTCACACCTGCTTCGATGGCAGTGTGGTTCAGCCGCCGCACCAATTCGGTCCCCATCACCTGGAATATCTGGCTTCGGATGAACTCCAGGATCCCGTAAAGGGTCAGTGCACCGGCTGCGATAACAACGAGCATTCCAAGCGTGTCGAGGCTCTGGCTGTTCAGAACCCGATCGTGAACCTGCAGCATGAAGAGCGGCGCCGTGAGCTGCAGGAGCGTGATGAAGCCGCTCAAAAAAGCGGCAGCGATTAATCCAGTTGCAAAAGTCTTCCGGGCCTCTCGAACCAGCAAGGACGGGTCGTTTGCCGCTGGTTTCACCTGCTCAGCCATTCACAAATCTCCAAACATTCAACTCAAAGACGAGTTCGCACGTGCGAAAAAATTCAGTATTTGCCTAGAAATCGACACATCTTTTCCCTATAAATGATGAAAGGTTGTAGACTAACTTGAGAGAAATTTGGGATTTAATTGTGGCACGCAATTGATTCTCATGCAAAAGATAAAATTATAAATAAAAACGACCAATAACTGCGAAGACGAGGAGCAACACGGTAATGAAATTATTTCGACTTTAGTTCGAAATTTGGTGGGAGTTAGGGGCGCATGCACAAAATATTCACTGATGCACCACAACAGATAAATGGCCGGATCAACATCCCAAAACCACAGGTTGAAGAAAATACATACAAAATAGCGGAGTCGGACATGAGGGCCGAAATGAACCCCTACTCTCACGCGAACCACTTCGAGCTAGTTCGCGTTATCGAGAGAATGTACCGGCGTTACCTGGATCGTCTTCGCGTCGATCTGATCCGCATCGGGGCGGATGACATCTCGCCGTCCCATGCAATGCTTCTGTTCACGATCGGCGACGACGACCTGTCGGTTCGCGACCTGATGGACAGAGGGCACTATCTTGGATCCAATGCCTCCTACAGCCTGAAGCAACTGGTTCAGTCCGGTTATGTCGACCGCACCGCATCTGCACGCGACAGGCGCTCGGCCAGGATCCGATTGACGGAGAAGGGCAGGACTCTCTGTCAGGCCATAAAATCGGCAGACGAGGTGAACCAGGAGCAGATCGTGCGCAATGAGCGCGACCGGATGGCACTGGAAGAGACCTTCGCCCTGCTGCGGAAACTCGAAGTCATATGGGCGACCGACCTCCAGCAGCGCAACGGCCGGATGGGCGTCAGCGGGTTCTGATCAAAGGCGCTGCCAATGCATGTTGTTTTTGTGCACCGGCACGGCCCCGGGCAATTTGTACACATTGCCCGGCGTCTTATCCTTGACGGGTGGACGGTCACGCTGGTGTGCGAAAGCACCGACAGGCCCGTTCCCGGGCTTCGCGTGTTGCGATACGGAAACGCGCAGACCGGCGCACCCGCGGGTCGGGCGTCGGAGGAAGCATCTGTTCCCTATATTGAGGCCGGGCGGCGTGTGGCCGATATTCTGAGCCGGCTGTCACATCATGGCAGGGCTCCGGATCTTGTTGTCGGGCACATCGCCTGGGGCGGAATGATGTTCGTCAAGGATGCGCTCCCGGACACACCCGTGGTCGGGTTTTGCGAGTACTACTTCCAAACCGAGGGCGGGGATGCCGGATTTGCCCCTTCGGACAAGGTCAGCCTGGAGCGGAAGCAGACGATGCGTCTGCGCAATGCCGTGCAATTGGCAACGCTCGACCAGATGGACTACGGGCTCAGCCCGACGAAATGGCAAAAAAGCAGATACCCCGCAGTTTACCGCAACAAAATCGTCGCCCAGCACGAGGGCATCGATACATCCCGCGCGAGGCCGGATCCGCTTGCCTCCTTCCGATTGCCGGATGGAACGCTTCTGAGCGCGGGTGACCCGGTTGTCACCTTCGCGGCCCGCGATCTCGAACCCTATCGCGGCTTTCCGCAATTCATGCGCGCCGCTGCAGCAGTCGGCACGCGAAACCGGGACGTTCGCTTCGTGATCGCAGGCGGAGACGGCATCAGCTATGGAAGCGGGCCCCAGGGTGGCGACAGCTGGCGCAAACAGCTTCTGGACGAAACCGGGCTTTCACCGGACAGGGTTCATTTTCTGGGGCAAATCCCCCATCGCGATCTCCTGCGTCTGTTCCAGGTATCTGCTGCTCACGTCTACCTCACGTATCCCTTCGTACTCTCCTGGTCATTCCTTGAAGCAATGTCATGCGGGGCACCGGTCATTGCATCCGCCACGCCGCCGGTGCGCGAGGTGGTCAGCGACGGCGTGAATGGCCGGCTGGTGGATTTCTTCGATACAGATGCTTTCGCGGACGCAATTGCAGAAGCCCTGTCAGCTCCTGACGCGTTCCGTGCAATGCGGGCCGAGGCGAGACGAACAATCGTCTCGCGCTATGACCTCAATGATTGCAGCGCACGGCTTCACCGGTTCATCACTCAAGTGGCAACCACCTATGACAGGTCGCAACTAGGCCGTCCGGAACCAGCCTTGCCGGTCAACGCCTGACGGCCCGAGCCGGCAAGCGGCGCGTCAATTGGTGGTCCGCCAAAATCCACCAAAGCTACATGAGGGACTGCGAGGCCTCGCGAACGGTGCTTGTAGACCCTTCCAGCTGCGTGGCGGCGGACGAAATCGTCTGAAGATTGGATGTCACCAGTTCGACGCCCTGCGCCGCCGATTGCATGTTGGAGGAAATGTCGTTGGTGACAGCGGTCTGTTCCTCCACCGCCGTCGAGATGCTGGTGGCGATCTCGGCGATGTTCTTGATCACGCCCATGATGGACTCAATGGCTTCCACCGCCCGCTCGGTTGTTTCCTGGACGGAATTTACCTGCGTGGAGATTTCCTCCGTCGCCTTGCTCGTCTGGGAGGCGAGACTTTTCACCTCGGAGGCAACCACCGCAAAACCCTTGCCTGCCTCGCCCGCGCGCGCCGCTTCGATGGTCGCGTTGAGCGCCAACAGATTGGTCTGGTCGGCGATCCCGTCGATAAGCTCGATCACCGATCCGATCGTCTTCGCATCTTCGGATAGACCGGACATGATCTCGCTGGACCGCTCAGCCTCGCCCTGAGCATTTCCGGAGACCTCCAGCGCCACCTGTACCTGCCGGCTGATTTCCTGAATGGAGGCAACAAGCTCCTCCGAAGCAGCCGCCACCGTTTGCACGCTTGAAGACGTCTGTTCCGCAGCAGACGCGGATTCGCTGGCCTGATGTGCCGTTTCTGAAATCGACTGAGACATCTCCGAGAGGTCCGCATCGATCTGTTGCTGCACCGACCTGCGGCGCTGGCGCTCCAGAACCTGCTCGGTAATGTCGGATGCGAATTTCACGACCTTGAACGGACGGCCCGAGGCATCCATGATCGGATTGTAGGTGGCCTGGATCCAGATTTCTCGCCCGCCCCTGGCAACGCGTTTGAATTCATCCGCCTTGAAGTGGCCGTCTGCGAGTTCTTCCCAGAACCGTCGATATGCGTCGCTTTGACCGTAATCCGCCTCCACGAACATTCTATGGTGCTGACCACGGATCTCGTCGATCGAGTACCCCATGGCGCCGAGAAAGTTTTCGTTGGCGTCGAGAATCGTGCCATCGAGCTCGAAGTGAATCACCGCCTGCGAGCGATTGAGCGCATCAACCTGCCCCTCGAAATCGGCGCTGCGTATCTTCTGCGCAGTAATGTCCGACGCGATCTTGACGACCTTGACCACCTTGCCGGCTGCATTCACGACCGGATTGTAGGAGGCCTGGATCCACACCTCGTTTCCGGCCTTGTCGAACCGCAGGAACTCTTCAGCCTTGAATTCGCCGGACGCAAGCTCCTGCCAGAACTCGTTGTATTCCTGGCTATCGCCGTAGTCCGGATCGACGAACATCCGGTGGTGCTGGCCCTTGATCTCATCAAGCGTGTAGCCCATTGCACCAAGGAAATTCGGATTGGCGTGCAGGATGTGTCCATCTGGCGTGAATTCGATCATCGCCTGCGAGCGGCTGAAGGCTTCGATTGTTGCCTTTGCGGCGTTCCCGAAAACAAACGTCATGGTGTGTCCCTTCGGACTCAAAGTTTCCATTAACGCTGAGTTACGCACTGGTAGGTAAAAAAAATATTGATCCAAAATGCTTTTGGACTCGTAAGAGTGCCTTTTTGACTTAAGAGCGAAGAATTCGCGATTCAACCATAAGTATAATATCGCAACTATTCTTCGTTTCGTTTATCAGTATAAATGCCAATAATCGCTTATCGAGACGCGCCAGAGCGTCTGAAATGCAAATGACTGCAAACCAAGGTTGAACCTGAAAAGGCAGTCTAAGAGCCTTGGAGGCGGGAAAAATCTTTGCTTTTTGTCTGAGCTTGAGCCGCTGTTCAGATCGTCACACCAGGTATTTCTCGATCTCTTCATTGAATCTGTGAAGCGCACCTTCGTAGCGCCCGAAGGTCAAGGCCGTGTTGGCGCCACTCTCCAGCCCGCTCTGAACCGCTTCATTGAGAGCGAAATCCTCCGCAAGTGTCAGCGACGTGATCTTGTGGTTTCGATGCCAGTGGTCCGTCTGCCGGTCCGTTATGGCCGATGCCGGCGCGAGAGTCGTGACTTGAACCTCTGTCCGGCCGGCTGAGAGCGGATGGAGCTTCACCCATGCGACATGATCCTGCATGAGCAGGAACTGGCTCGACGGAAACACGCTGTAGAGGACATTGGCATGATCACGAATGGACCAACCCTCTTCACCCACGGCCGGCATCGCCGCAATCGATGTACGCGGCAGGATCGACCGGATGTGCGATCCGAGCATCTCGTAGCTTGAGAGATTGTCCACAAAATGCGGACCGATCGTCTCCTTGTGCGCAACCTTGAAATGATATGCCTCAAGCCCGCCTTCAACGAGCAGCTTCCAGTTCGCGGACAGAGTGAACGTATCGCTGGCAGCGATCCTGAGCCTGTCCATCCCAACCCACACAAGATCCTCGGCGATCGGGTCGAGAAACGCATCGAAGTCAGGCCTCGCGTCCGGATCGGTCACCATCCAGACAAGCCCGAAACGTTCCGTTGCGGGCAAGCGCTTCAGGGCAAAGGCGTCCCGGTCGAGATCCGGAAAACCGGGCTTTTCGTGAGGAACACCGCGAAGCTCGCCTGAACTGTTCCATGTCCAGGCATGGTAGGGACAACTGAAGCTGTGCCTGCAGCCTTTTTCGTCGCCGACGAGACGCGCGCCGCGGTGGCGGCATACATTGACGAACGCATGCACCGTGCCGCTCCGATCCCGCGTGAGCAAAACCGGAAGACCCCCAAGCTGCCGTGTCAAGAAGCATCCCTTTTCCGGCAATTCACTTGCATGCGCTGCGATCAGGGGAAGAGACCGGAAAATCCTGTCGCTCTCGCGCTCGAACCTTTCGGCGGACAGGTAACGTGCGACCGGAGAGAACTGAACGCCGTCATCAAGGAAGAGAAGACCGTTTTCCTTCAATCCCTTGAGTTCCTGCAGCAGCGAGATTTCCAGCTCTCGGTTCATCTTCGTTCTCTACGCATGTCATGCAACTTACCAATTGGTAAGTTTTACTTTACAACTGGTAAGTTGTCAATCGAGTGCTATGATTGCCCCATGACCGGTCAAATCGATTCTCCGAAGAAGAAGTTCATCGACACAGCGCTGCGCCTGTTCTCGGAACGTGGCTTTTACGGCGCCTCCCTGGCTGATGTCGCGGACGAACTGGGCCTGACAAAGCAGTCGATCCTCTATCACTTCAAGACAAAGGAAGCACTGTATGGCGCAGTTCTGGCAGACGTCTCCCGCCGCTTCGACGCGATCATCGAGGACGTCACGGCGCGGGATCAGGGTGCGGAGAAAAAGCTTCGCTTCTTTCTTGAAAGACTGATGGAGCATGCACGAGACGCGCCGAATGACGGCCGGCTGATTGCGAGGGAACTGCTCGACAATCTGGACCGCGTGGAAACCAGCCGGAAGTGGTACCTGAAAACATTTTTGGACAAGAGCGTCGATCTTCTCACCGACCTGCCGAAATGGCGCTACCGCTCCGAGGCTGAACGCACAGCAGCGGCTTATCAGCTTATCGGTGCGGTCAGCTATTTTGCCATGTCCGAGCCCACGCTCGAAGCGATCTGGGGGCACGGCAAACTGGAAGAGACGAAGGACGTCTTCCTGTCCACGCTGCTCTTGCGTCTTTGAGGCGGCGTTTCCTGCTGCCAGGAAGTGACCGGGGCGCTGACGGCCCCGGCTACAGCCCTATTTCCGCAGTGTCATTGCCGGATTATGCGCGAAGAAATTGAACGGCATAATGTGAACAGTCTTCCATTCTGTCGACATGACCGGCCAGTCCTCCATTCGCGGAACGTGATGGAAGCCGGCCGTGAACCATGACACCACATCCTGACCCATGAGCGGCCTGTCCGCCTTGACCCATTCGGCGAGCGTATCCGTACCGTCGCTCTGCATGGCGTATTTTCCGCCGGCATACCGTTGCTCAGGGTCATGGACTGTTGTCCAGGAGGAGTACTCGATATAGGCGTTCCGCTTGAACGGCGGATCGTTCTCGAAATCGAACGGCCCGTACGCGATCGACCCGTGATGGATCATCCAGCCTGGCGTCTGGCCCAGATATCCCTCTCGTGCCGGATTGGTGATGTGCACGTGTTTCGGCTTTGAAGCGCTGAAGCGATAGCGCGCGTCCAGTTCACTGTCAGGCATCTCGTGCTTCCAGGTCCACATGGATTTGCGCGGATGCTTCGGATCCAGTTCTGCGGGCACGATCTCCATGGTGCCCATGTGGTTGACCGGCTGATCGATGTCGAAATCGATGCGGAAGTTGAAATAGTGATCGTGATTGGCGGCCACCAGGTTCGGCGCGATCAGCGTTCCGTATTTCGTATCCTCTGCCGCCGTTGCATCGTTCATCGACGTGGACGCAACTCCCTTGACGGCGTCAAGGCCGGTCGCCCCGATCTTGATGAAGATCTGCCCATCCTGTTTCAGGCGGTAGTCGATCAGGTAGTCATAGTTGCCGACTTCCGATGCGGTACGCACAACGAGTTCGGTTTCCGGACGCCCTTCGGCCGGCGTGAACTGGTCGGGTCCCTGCGCGAAGATTTCGAAATGGCGCCAGGCCGGGTCGCCAATGTTGCGCTCGAAAATGCAGATCGCGTCCGGTATCTCCAGCGGAGCACCGCTGTCATCCGTGATCAGGGCGGGCAGGAATGTTGCATAATCGGGGCAGTCGATGCCGGCCCGCAACGGCGTCAGAAAAAGACCGAACCCGTATTCGCCGCTGTCCATGTAAGTCCGCCAGTACCAGCCCTCGGTCGGATCCATGTAAGGCACGAACACCTCGGACAGATGCATCTGGTAGATCACGGATCGCCACGTGCCCTGATCATTTGCGTCGAGATTGGATATGACCAGTCCGGGCCGCTTGTCCACACGGTAGTTGAAGCGCCAGATGTCCCACTCCACATGGCTGCTGTCGATCTTGTAGTTCGGGCCGCCCTCCTGCTTCAAAAGGACCCGGTTGGTCTCCGGGCGAAGCGGTGCGCGTTCGGCGATTTCCTCTTCGGTGTAGCCCCACGGATCCTGGGGTATCGGCACCACGCCGGTATCGACCACCTCGATGACTTCCTTCTTGCCGACGTCGAACAGCGTGAACAGTCCCTCGATGGGTTTGGCATAGAAATTCGAGCCGGTCGGGTTCTGGTAGCAGGGGATCTTCATCAGGCGCGAGTTCTCGAACTCCGGCGTGAAGAAATTGCCGGCCGTCAATGGCAGGCAAAAGGCGTCTTCGGGCGTCAATCCGCGCGCTTCCAGACCGGCAATCATGTCCGGATGCGTCAGCCCGCCTTCGAGCGCGGTCATGAACTCGGCAAACAGGATCATGGGCTGTCCTGAGTCCGGGATCGCCGCGTTGCTCTCCACGGTGCCTTGCGTGATGTTGACGACGGCTTCGCTGAACCCGTCCGCGGTCGTGAACTGGACCATGGCCTTGCGGTCGAGCGCGTCGCCTTCGCTCCACGCGAGGACATCCGCCTTTGGCGGTTCTTTCAGTTCGATCAACGGAAACAGGGTTTGATCCGTAACGGTCCCGCTGTCTTTCAGGATCTGGTTGATCTTCTGATATTCTTCAGCTGTCAGTCCGTCCAGCGGATGCGCCAGCGCGCTTGTGGCCATGCCGGCCAGAACCGCGCTTGAGGCCAGGATCTGCTTGATTTTCATGAACCCTCTCCGGTTTCTCAATTGAGACCGGAACCGGAACGTCGAACATCGCACAAGGCTCGGATCAAGAGCGTCCTCCCGGCTCATGATCCAATGCGTGCTCTCTTGGACCGGCTCCCTCACGATAACGATACCCGGGCAAACGCAACAGTCTTGGGCGAGGACGCCAAAGGCTTTGGTTCAGAGCGACACTTTCTTCCTGAGATCTCCGGGCGGCATCCCGAACCTGTCGCGGAATGCCCGGTAGAAATAGGAGAGATCGTTGAAGCCGCTTTCATAGGCGACATCCGCGATTGTGTTGCGCCCCGGACCGTCGTTCCCTGCGTTCAGCCGCGCCCGCGCTGTTTCGAGACGAACCGCGAGCAATCGCTTGCCGACAGGTTCGCCGAGCACCCCGAATTGCCTCTGCAGTGTGCGCGGCGAAACCTGGAGAAGTTCGGCCAGTTTCTGCGGCCCGAAATCCGGGTCCATCGCATGCCTGTCGATCAGCGACAATGCGCGCGACAACACGCCCTTCGACGTGCGGTCCTGCAGCGCTTCCTGGTGCTCCACACTGCGGAAGTAAGCACCCAGAATGCTGAGGAAGGCTTCTCCGTGATGCGGTGCAACGCTCGCGTCGTCGGAAAAGATTTTCGTCAGAACCGCACGCATTGCAACAAAGAGGGGGTCTGAGCGGTCAATTGCGATACCTCCGGTGCAGATCGCGCCGAACCGGTGCAGCATTTCCGACCGGGGAAGATGGATCGACACCTGCCGCGCATCGACACCGTTATAGACAAACTCCGAACAGTGCGCGCTGTCGACGAGGTACATATCGCCCGGCGCAAGATGAACGGATGTGTCGTTCTGGTGGATCCAGCAGTTCCCCTTGTCCTGGATCACGAGAAAAAGATGCTCGCCCGGATCTCTCTTGATCATGCGCTTGTCCCTGAGGACCCGCTTCGCATTCAGGGACACGATCGCCGTTTCGAACCGAGAAACGCTCATGGTGGAAACGTCGCCCTTCACGCGCCCGCTTGCGGGATCCGGCGGTTCGATTTCAAAATCGCCGCACACGTTACGGATATTTCCGGTCAATTCCTCGACCGGTTGCGAACGGGCACGCGTTGGTGCCAACGGGGTTATGGCAAGATCGATGTTGTCAGGTATCATTCGATCAACCTGTTCGCTGCAGGAGATGTGGAGTGGGCACGCTCTCGATCATTCAACAGTAGACCGAGCGGCGCTCCCTGGTAAAGGGAAGACGGGACATCGCTTGCAGGAGAGATATGCGCATCCTGGAATCCGTCCCTGGCGATGCCACCCGCCGGTCCCGGCGGCGGAACGGATTCATGCGATTCGACCATTGGCACCTCCCCATTGGGCAATCAGTCCGAACCGCCTCTTGCGACACCCGGCTCAAGTGGGCACCATGCGAAACAAGGGGGTTCGGCATCGCTCCGCACACGCATCACATACAAGATACAAGCAATACTATAATTGATCGACCGGACGGTTTATGCAATAAGGGAATTGCGGACCCGGGGAGCGAGCGGTCCAGGGAGTGAAACATGACGCAAAGCCAAACCGTTGTCTCGACCCTTGAGAACGGCGTTCTGAAAGTAACGCTGAACCGTCCGGACAAGCTCAACGCGTTCAACGAGGACATGCATCTTGCTCTGCGCGCAGCCTTTGAGCAGGCGACGAAAGTGGACGCAGTCCGTGCGGTTCTCCTGACCGGAGCCGGCCGGGGGTTTAGTGCTGGCCAGGACCTTGGCGACCGCGACCCGCGCAAGAGCACTGAAAAACCCGATCTCGGCCACACGCTCGACACCTTCTACAATCCGACGCTGCGTTTGATGAGGTCGCTGGAAAAACCCATCATTTGCGCAGTCAACGGTGTTGCTGCGGGCGCGGGGGCGAATATCGCGCTTGCCTGCGACATTGTTCTGGCGGCACGTTCGGCAAAGTTCATCCAGGCCTTTTCCAGGATCGGTCTTATTCCCGATGCCGGCGGCAGCTGGTCCTTGACCCGGATTTTGGGAGAACCCCGTGCCAAGGCGCTTGCCCTCCTCGCGGAACCGTTAATGGCCGAACAGGCGCAGGATTGGGGTCTCATCTGGAAGGCCGTCGACGACGAAATCCTGCTGGAAGAGGCAGGCGCGATCGCGGAGCGGCTTGCCGCCGGACCGACCGTTGGCCTGGGTCTCACGAAACGGCTGATACAGGCAGCACCAACGCAGGACCTTGACACCCACCTGGACATGGAACGGGACTGCCAGCGAACAGCCGGATTTACGGACGACTATGCGGAGGGCGTGACCGCATTCCTCGAAAAACGCCCGGCCGTTTTCAAGGGGCGCTAGCATGAATACCTCCTCCGAAATGACCGCTCAGGAACTGGCTGAAACCTGCGCAAGGATCATGTGGGACGACGACAATGCCTCGCAGGAACTCGGCATGGAACTGTTGCGCGTTGCCCCGGGCGAAGCGGACATCCGCATGACAGTGACGAAGGCCATGACGAACGGTCATGGCAACATGCATGGCGGCTATCTTTTCACCCTCGCGGACAGCGCCTTCGCCTTTGCCTGCAACACCTATAACCAGGTGACTGTCGCGCAGCACTGCACGATCACCTATGTCAAACCGGGTGCGCTCGGCGACGTTTTGACCGCCCGGGCCCGCGAGGTCTCCAGGGAGGGACGATCGGGCATTTATGACATCAGGCTCACACGTGAAGACGGCACGGTGATCGCGGAGTTTCGCGGCCATTCCCGCACCATCAACCGCACTTTCTTGACCGAATAACCAGAAACGGCGCACTCAGCGTCCCGGGAGGACACTCGATGATCGATCTTACCCCTGAGCGTGACAGTCTCGACCCGATCGAGATCGCCAGCCGCGACGAGATTTCGGAGCTGCAGCAAAAACGCCTCGCCTGGACACTTGGCCACGCTTACCGGAACTCACCGTTCTTCAAGCAGCAATTCGATAAGCACGGTGTCCATCCGGACGATTTCAAATCGCTGGACGACCTTGCCAAATTCCCGTTCACGGTGAAGCAGGACCTGCGCGACACCTATCCGTTCGGCATGTTCGCGACACCGAGGGAAGAGCTCGTCCGCATTCATGGCTCCTCCGGCACGACAGGCAAACCCACAGTGGTCGGCTATACGGCAAACGACATTTCCAACTGGGCCGACCTCGTCGCACGGTCGATCCGCGCGGCCGGCGGGCGCAAGGGTGACATTCTCCACAACGCTTATGGCTACGGCCTCTTCACCGGAGGTCTTGGCGCCCACTACGGCGCCGAAAAGCTCGGCTGCACGGTTGTCCCGATCTCCGGAGGCATGACCGAACGCCAGGTCACGCTGATCGAGGATTTCCGCCCGGACGTGATCACCGTGACGCCGTCCTACATGCTGTCGATCCTGGACGAATACCGCCGCCTCGGCCTCGACCCGCGCCTGTCTTCGCTGAAGGTCGGCATCTTCGGGGCCGAGCCGTGGACGAACGCCATGCGTTCGGAAATCGAGGAGGCGTTCGTCATGCACGCCGTCGACATCTACGGACTGTCGGAGATCATGGGCCCCGGCGTTGCCCAGGAATGCGTGGAGACCAAGGACGGTCTGCACGTCTGGGAAGATCATTTCTATCCGGAAATCATAGATCCGGTCAGCGAGGAAGTCCTGCCGGACGGTCAGACCGGCGAACTGGTTTTCACCACGCTCACGAAGGAAGGCCTGCCAATGGTGCGCTACCGCACGCGCGACCTCACCCGCATCCTTCCCGGCACGGCCCGCTCCATGCGGCGGATCGAAAAGATCACCGGGCGCAGCGACGACATGATCATCCTGCGTGGCGTTAACGTCTTCCCCACCCAGGTCGAGGAACAGATCCTGAAATGCGACGGCCTGACCGCGCATTTCCAGATCGAACTGATCCGCGAGGGACGCATGGACGCGATGATCATTCATGCCGAGGCGACCCCTGCACAAAGCAGCAGCGACGCGCGTGAAGCGTCGGCCAAGGAACTGGCCCACCATGTGAAGTCGACAATCGGGGTCTCCTCGAAGGTTCAAATCCACGAGCCGCACGGCGTTGCCCGCTCGCAAGGCAAGGCACAGCGCGTGGTCGACAACCGTCCGAAGGAATGAGCGGATCGTCCCGGCTTTGAGCGACATGCGGCGAGCCGGGTCTGACCAGACGGTCAGCCGGTCCACCGTTAATTGACGGACCGGCTGGTCAATCCAGGCAACGCAGGCTAAAACCCCAATGAAGGCGCAACCTTAGGTCATACCAGTGCCGTCAGTTTTGTGAGGGCAAGACCTGGTTTCGAAAATGGAGGCCGGAACACATGGCGAGAACCCGCGCCAGTGACTTTGAAGAAAAACAGCACGGTCTGTTGCTGACGGCAGCCAATGTGTTTGCGACCCAGGGCATGGAAAAGGCGTCCATGTCGCAGATCGCGCAGGAGGCAGGTGTCTCCAAGTCGCTGCTTTACCACTACTACCCGTCCAAGGGCGTGCTGATTTTCGCGATCATTCAGTCGCATCTGGCTATTCTGGACGCTGCGCTGGAAGAGGCCGACGACCCGTCGCTGCCCGCGGAAAAGAGGCTGCGCAAGCTTGTCCTGACGGTTCTCGACAGCTATCGCGGCGCTGATGATCAGCACAAGGTTCAGCTGAATGCCGGACCTGCCCTTTCCGACGAACAGAAGGCGGAAATCGTTGCCATCGAGCGCCGGATCGTGCGGCACTTCTCCAGTGTGCTGAAGGACATCCATCCGGATCTCGCGAACCCGGACCGGCCACTTCTGATGCCCGTCACCATGTCCCTCTTCGGCATGATGAACTGGGTCTACATGTGGTTCAAGGAAGGCGGCCCGATCTCCCGCGAGGACTACGCCAACGTCGCCACGACGCTGATCCTGGAAGGCATCAAGAAGGTTCGATAGGGACAAGCGGTAAGCAGGTGGCGGGTGGCAAGAAGCTGGCGCTCCGCGATGATGCGCGTTTCTGCAGGATGCATTCGACACATGCGTCGGATCGCCAATCAACGCGCAGGACCGTTTGTTGCGAAAGGACTTGTCGTTAGGTTAGTCTTTGTCGAGCAGTGCTCGACAACGCGCATTTTGAACGTTGAAGCGATGCACTGCTTCTCGCAACAGCGAGGAGAAAAGAATGCTTAGGTCATTGCTTTGCGCATTGTTCATGCTTGTTACATTGTCAGCCCAAGCCGACGATGAAAGACGCTTCGCACTCGTGATCGGAAATGCGACATACGAAAATGTCGCAACGCTTGAGAACCCGATCCATGACGCCACTGACTTGGCCGCGACGCTTACAAAAATCGGGTTTGAGGTTCGTCTGGGACTGGATCTGAATCGCGAACAATTGCAGAGCGCAATCGCCGATTTCGCCAACACGGCCAAGAATGCGGACCTGTCCCTGATTTATTTTGCGGGTCACGGCATCGAACTCGACCAGACCAATTTTCTGATCCCTGTCGACGCGAAACTCGAAAAAGACAATGACGCGGAAGACGAGACGGTGGCCCTCGATAGTCTGATGGCTTCCGTCGCCGAAATGCGGGGCATCAAACTGGTTCTTATCGACGCATGCCGGACCAATCCGTTCGCCGAACGGCTCAGGCAAAACCAACCAACCCGATCCATTGGAACAGGGCTGGTTCGCGTCGACCCGCGCGGCGGCGCATTGCCTGACGGTGTGCTCATCGGTTACGCCGCGAAGGAAGGAACCGTGGCGTTTGACGGATTGGGAAGAAACAGTCCCTATGCCAACGGGCTCCTTCAACACATGGAAGAACCGGGCCTGGAAATCGGCAAACTCTTCCGAAAAGTGCGAGACAGCGTATTCAAACAGACGCAGGGAGCACAGCAGCCGTTTACCTATGGCTCGTTGCCAAGCACAGACATTTTTCTCGTCCCTGCCTTGGACGATCCCGAAGCAGAAACCTCTCATGACCGGGACAACGTTACGAAACTGAGCGCTGCTTTTGTCCGCGCTGATCGGCTAAACACCGTCATCAACTGGGAAAACTTCATCAACAAGCACGCAGATGAACATGCTGACAACGTGCTATTGAAATCGGCGCAACGTAGACTAGAACTGCTGCGCAAAAATGCCAATCGTCAGGAATCAGGCCCGTGGCTCGAGACAACCTATGACGATTCCGGGGAAGCGATCCTGACCGCAGAGCAAACCGAATTGCTTCAGGCATCTCTGGTCTTTTCCGGCTTCGACCCAGGACCCTCGGATGGCAGTCTTGGACCGAGGACACGTCGCGCCGTCTTTGCGGCAAGAGCTCGCTACGGGTTGTCAATCGGTGACTCGATTGACGAAAAGCTCTTGCGCTCGCTCGTCGACCCGCGTCCGGTATTGCAATTGCAGTCCGATGTCAGTCGACAGTACACGCCCCGCAATATCCCCGAAGGTTTGGAACCCAGGCTCAAACGCGTCATGGAAACGCTATCGCGTTATCACTACGTATTCGGATACTTCGAAGGTCGCTTGTATGTCGTGGTGCGCAACGACAACAGCTCGCCCTCGCTCAAGATGAGCTGGGAGATGGCGAGCCAGTTGGCCCAGGCAGCCGGCGGCTATTTGGCAACTGTGTCGACTTCTGAAGAAAACGACTTCATATACGGGCTGTTTAGCACGGACCCGAAGTTCGTTCGGGAGAGGCAAGGCAATGTGCACGGCCCGGGGTTTGGCCTCATTCAGATCACTCGCTCCTCCGAGCCGTTTGGCGGATGGAGCTGGATCAACGGGGAAGAGTTGAGTTTCACCAACTGGGCTCCGGGGCAACCGAACAACGAAAACGGCGAAGAACACTATGGCGAATACTTCGCCGCCGGGCGCCAGACATCGGGGCAATCAGGGCCGAAATACTGGAATGACGTTTCTGTCGGTGCCCAGCGGGGGCTCTATGCACGGATCAGCGGTTTTGTTTTTGAATTCGACTAGGGTCAGGACCTGAAAGAGCCTTCAAACGCCATTGCTATGCCTCCCGCGCAACAACCGGCTCGACGGCGTGTGTCGCCAGGCTTTCGCCGGCCTCCTGCATGGTCAGATAGGTCTGGTCAGCACCGGCTTCGGCGATCTGCTCCACATGGTCCGCATGCAGCGCATGACTGACGATCGTTCCTGAAAAACCGTTTGCGCGCAGCATCCTCGCGGCAATCAGCTTGGCTTCGAGATCGTCCATTGCCAGGACGGCGGCCGAAATGCCGGTCAACTCCACGCCGCGCCAGAAATTGCTGTCTTCCGCATCGGCGAAAATCACGTTGCGTCCGGCTTCCGCGTGCCCCTCCACCTTGTACATATCCGCATCCAGCCCAACCGGGCGATGCCCCTTGCCGATCAGAGCCGCATAGGCAGCGGTACCGGTTCTGCCCATGCCGAAGACCATGACATCTGCGTCGCCGAGATCTGTCGGTTGCTCGTCCGGGTGCCGGGTCGTCAACTCGAACCGTTGCAATTGCGTCTCGAAACGCTCGAAGATCGAATGCGCAAACCGGTTGAGCGGCGCCGCGATCAGGAACGATACCGACACGGCAATGGCCAGCGGCACGAGATATTCCTGCGCGGCGGGAATGCCGGCAGCCACGATCAGACCGAATTCGCTGTAGGCGGTCAACGACAGGGCGGTCACGAAAGACGTGCGCGCCCTCAGCTTGAACGCAAGCAATATCAAGAAAAACAGAATGCCCTTGAGCGGCAGCAGAAGCCCCAGCACAAGCGCAAACATGAGAGCGTTCCAATCGGGTAGACCGGACATTCCGATCGACAGGAAGAAACCGATCAGGAAGACTTCCTTGAGAGCCCAGAGCGAATTTGACAATTCACCGGCGCGCGGATGACCGGACAGCAGGAGCCCCATCACAAGCGCGCCGATCTCGCCCTTCAGACCGATGAGTTCAAAACCGACTCCGCCGATGACGAGGCTGAGCATCATGCCTGTCAGCAACAGGACCTCGTCGTGTCCGGCCAGGTCCAGCAGGCGGAACAGCAGCGGCCTGAGCAGGGGTGTGGCGAAGATCAGCAGCGCCCACGGACCGGGCAGTTTGCCGGCGAAGATTGCCAGCACGACAAGCGCGATGATGTCCTGAACGATCAGGATGCCGATGGCCGTCCTGCCGTGAAACGTGCCCAGTTCCCGTTTCGCTTCCAGGATCTTTGCCGAAAGCACCGTGGACGAAAAGGCAAGGGCGATGCCGATGAGTACGGCACTCAACCAGTCGGACGTGAACAGCAGCCGCACGATGGGTGTGAACAATGCGACGGAAACAGCGAAGTGGATCAGCGCGCCGCCAATCACCTGGGGTTCGGCAATTTGGCGCAGCTTCAGCTTCAGCCCGATGGTGAAAAGCAGGATCAGAACGCCAAGTTCCGCGATATATTCCAGAATTGGCCCTGTTTCGACCGGCATTCCGAAGCCCGGCCCGATGAAATTGATAAAAAAACCGGCAGCAAGGAATCCGACCAGGGGCGGCAGGCCGATTTGCCGCACCAAAAGTCCGAACACGAAGGCAGTTCCGATAGCAAAGACTTCAAAATGCATTCTGGTCTCACCCACTCTCTCGTGCCCGGCGGCAAATCAGCGACGTTTGGAAACCTGTCTGGGACGCATCACTCGCAATTGTTCCTATCCTGTGACTGTCATCCCAACAGAATTCCTTGCGCGGGATCAATGTATTTCGCCGCAGGAACGGGGTATTCCACCAGGAACCGGCATCAGGAGAACCCAATTCCGCCAGATCGATGTGGCATGATGCATCCGGTACACATTTCTTCGTGACGCAGGCACCGCTTGAAGCTTCCCGTCGGCGCCTGTCATCTCCGGGTCTGCGTCAAACGTTCAAACCGTACTGGAATCGCCGAATCGCCGGTTGAAATTGCGCCCACGTCGATTACAAGCTTATCAACCCCGCGGCTTTCCAGGGATCGGGACCATGACCGGGAAACGCGCGCGGCATGCACAGCTGAACAAGAAGTGACACATGACGAAATCCAGAATTGTCCTGATTGACCGCCACCCCGGCCGGTCCGCACAAACGATTGGCATGGCCAATGAACTTGGCACCGATCCGGAGCTTATCCACGAGCCCTCTGTCGGCGTCGTCGGAACCAAGGGCGACAGCCAGTGTTACCTGGGCGTTGCGCGCAAGGTCGATGCCATTCACGAGCACCTGAAATCGCGCATCGGCAAAGGCGAGGACCAACTGAAATACCGGCTTGTGCAGCCGGAATACACCATCGCCACGTCGGATGGCATTCGCAACGGCACGCGTGAAATGCGTTATTCACTGATCGGCCGCGAAGTCACCCATGATGCACTGTGTGAACATCTGGAAGCGTCCGGACTGGCCGGAACCATTGCCGTGGTCGCATGCGACAAGCCTCCGGTGGGGACAATGGCCGCGGTTCTGGAACACAACGAACCGGCCATCATCATGTCTGACGGAACCATCAGGCCCGGCAAGGATCCGGAAACGGGCGAGATGCTGGACATTGTCAGCGCCTACCAGGTCGCCGGTCACCAGGACGCGGCCGTTCGCCACCGTATTGCCTGCCACGCATGCCCGGGCATCGGAAGTTGCGGCGGCATGTTCACCTACAACACCATGCAGACATTTATCGGTGTGGTCGGTCTTCAGCCGTTGCATATGGTCGCTCCGCCCTCGGACGACCCGCGCCGCCTCGAGGAATTCCCGCAGCAGCTTGTGTCCTATCTCGCAGCCATGATGGAAAAGGGCCTGAAGCCCCGCGATATCGTCAAGCGCGATTCCATTCGCAACGCCGTGATCGTCGCCATGGCGATCGGCGGTTCGACAAACGCCGTGTTGCACGTTCCCGAAATTGCCCGCGCAGCCGGTTACGAGCATTTCTGGCGGGATGTTATGACGCCGGAGGAATTCAACCACCTCTCCCGCGATGTTGTTCCCGTCCTGACAAATGCCCGGCCATACGGCAAGTATTCGATGCTGGATATCGATCGTGTCGGCGGCGTCCAGGTCATCGTGAAGGAACTTCTGGATGCCGGTCTCCTCAATGGTGACATGATGACCTGTACCGGCCGCACGCTTGCCGAACAGGTCGCGGATCTCAATGCGGCCGCACCGGACGGGGACGTGATCCGCTCGGTTGCGGAACCGTTCAAGCCGACTGGTGGTCTCCGGATGCTCGGCGGCAACCTGTCACCGGACTTCTCGGCGATCCTGAAGCTTGCCGGTGTCGAAGGCGGCCTGGAAGACAATCTCTTCAAGGGCCGTGCCCGGGTGTTTGAGGGCGAAGCCGGCCTGATCAAGGCGCTTGACGAGGCTCCGGACAGCTTTCAGGACCAGGATATGGTCATTGTCCGTTACGACGGTCCAAGCGGCGGTCCGGGCATGCCGGAAATGCTTGATCCAACGTCACGCATCACGACGCTCTGCCGGGAACGGGATATCGTGGTCGCGCTCATGACCGACGCACGCTTCTCCGGCGGCTCGGTCGGTCTGGTCATTGGTCATGTCGGCCCCGAGGCGGCTCTTGGCGGTCCGATCGCATTTGTTGAGGACGGTGACGAGATCATCGTCGACCTCAACACAAACACTCTGAATTGCCCGGCGCTGGATGATCCGGCGACCTTGGCCGCACGGAAAGCGATTTGGGACAAGGCCGTTGCCGACAATGGCGGTATGCATCCGAATTGCGGGGTCGCAGACACCCGGCTTCTTCATCGGGCGCGCCACACGGCGGTTCCGGCGGTGCGCGGCGGCGGATTGCATCCGAACCGCGAGGTATGGGTTCGCGACATGAGACCTGCGGAAGAAACCGGATTTGTGCCGACGAACCGCCATCGCTGAACAAGAGCGCGGCACCGGCGTGGATTGACGTCAGAGAGCCGGCTGACCGGAAACGTCCGAAGGGCGGCGCACTGCGCCGCCTTTAGCGTTCGTTTTCCTTGCTCCAGTCCCAGAACCAATGCGCAACCGAGACAAGCGCTTTGTCGTCCCCACGCGCCGCGACGAGCTGAGCACCCATGGGCAGGCCGCCGGGTGTCTCCAGCAACGGCAGGGTGATTGCCGGCGTGCCTGCCATCGTCCAGAGCCCGTTGAAGATCGAGTCGCCCGTCGAGGTCAATCCGGCAGGAGCAGGTCCCGGCGCTGCCGGGCACAGGATCGCATCGCAGCGCTCGAACAGCGGCGCCAGCAGCACGTCCATATCATCCTGGAATGCCTTGGCGGCGAGGTAATCGACCGCCTTTAGTTGCAGGCCCGCCTCGATCGTGTCGCGCGTCGGCGGACCAAGCTTGTCTGCACCGCGATCCAGATAGTGCTCGAAATAGTGCCCCATCTCCACAGTGTTGATCACGGCCCGCAGGCGAACCGCATCGTTGAACGCCTCCGGCAGGGAAAGGTCGATGACCTTGTCTCCAAGCGCCGCAAGCAAGCGGTCAAAAGCGGCGTGCAGCGCCGGGTCCGCCTGATCCCAGCCGGGAGGCGCAACGAAACCGAGAACGGGCGCACCGGCAGGTTCCGGAACATCCCCCGCGTTGCCGCTCAGAACATCAGCCAGGAGTACGGCTCCGGCCGGATCATTTGCAAAGACGCCGAGCGTGTCCAGCGAATGGGACTGAAGCAAAGTGCCCTTTCGCGGGATCGCGTTGAAACTGGGTTTCAGCCCGACAATGCCGCAAAAGGAGGCTGGGCGCACGACGGAACCGCCGGTCTGCGTGCCGATGGCAAGCGGCACCATTGCGTCGGCCACTGCCGCAGCCGAACCCGACGAGGAACCGCCCGGCGTGTGGCCCTGGTTAATCGGATTGCGCGTCTTGTTGGGGTGAAGAAAGGCAAGTTCGGTCGTGACCGTCTTGCCGAACATGATGGCCCCGGCCTGTTTGAGCCGTTTTACCGCCTCTGCATCCTCCTGCGGCACACGACCGGCATCGACGGGACAGCCGTTTTCGGTCGGAATGCCAGCCGTGTCGATCACGTCCTTGACGCCAATGGGCAAACCGTGAAGGGCGCCCAGCGGCGCGCCGCTTGCCTTGAGCGCATCCAGACGCTCCGCCTCGGCCAGGACCGCCACCGGATCGAACCATGTCCAGGCCCGCACCTCGTCCTCGCGCGCCTCGATCCGCGCGATGCAGGCCTTCGTCAGGTCAACGGCGGCGAGGCTGCCATTGGCGAGCCGGTCGCGCAGCTCAACCGCACTCAGCTTGAGTAAAGCCTGGTTTTCACTCATGGATGCCTCCGCGTTCCGGCCTTCCGCGATGATGCGCCGGGAGTAGATACGTCACTGGTTTTTGATCCGAATATCGCAGCCCTGCCCGCACTTCCGTTGTGCGCGCAAGGCAGATGGTGTCAGCCGGTCTGTTTGTTCCGCTTAGCCCCGCTAATTTCCGTAGGCGACCGACGGCAACCAGGTCGTGAGCGCCGGGAAATAGAACACGATCAGCAATCCGATCAGCTGCAGGATCACGAAAGGCACCACACCCCGGTAGATATGCCCAAGCGTTACGCCGGGCGGACAGACACCTTTCAGATAGAACAGCGCAAACCCGACGGGCGGCGTCAGGAACGAGGTCTGCAGCGTCACCGCCACCAGGATCGCGAACCAGACGACCGACGGATCCCGGACCTGGTCGAAGCCCGGCACGGCCAACTCAAGCCCGACGATGATCGGCAGCATCAGGGGCATGATGATGATCGTGATCTCGATCCAATCGAGCAGGAAACCCAGGAGGAAGACAATCAGCAGGATGAACCCGACAGTCAGATAAGGGTCTTCGAACACCGAGAGAACCAGGTGCTGAACGATCTCGTCGCCGCCGTAGCGCCTGAGTACGAACGCGAAGAAGTTGGCGGCAAGGAAGATCCCGACAATATAGCCGGTCGTGTTCAGCGTCGACCGGCTCACATCCCTCAACACTTTCCAGTTGAGCTTTCGGTTGGCCAGCGCCAGAAGCGTCGCTCCCATCGCCCCGAGACCGGAGGCTTCGGTCGGCGTCGCGATACCGGCAAAGATCGACCCCAGCACGAGCAGGATCAGGAACATGGGCGGCACGACCGCGAGGAGAACTTCTTTCACATCTTGCCATTGGACTTTTTCGGGTTTTTCGGGCGCCGGCATCGCGTTCGGATTGATCAGCCCGTAGATGACGATGAAGACAATGTACAGCGCGCCAAGGATCAGGCCCGGAAACAGCGCACCCATGAAGAGATCGCCAAGGCTGATCGCAAGCTGATCCGACATGATGACCAGCATGATCGACGGCGGGATCAGGATCCCGAGCGTTCCGGCGGATGCGATCGTTCCCGTTGCGATAGGTTTCGAATAATCCTGCTTCATCATCGCCGGGAGCGCCATGACGCCCAGGAGCGTGACCGATGCGCCGATGACGCCCGTGGAAGCTGCCAGGATGATGCCGATCAGCATGACGGTCAGGGACAGGCCGCCGCGCAGCGAGCCGAACAGCTTCTGCATCGAGTGCATCATGCGCTGCGCGACACCCGACTGATCCAGCATCAGTCCCATGAAGATGAACATCGGCAGGGCGACAAGAACCGGGTTCTTGACGATGCCGCCGAACAAGCGGCCGGAAAGCGCCTGCATGCGCTGATAGCTTATGCCGGTCCGGTCGAATTCGATGATATCGCGAAAAAACGAGCGGTTCGGGTCAAGCAGGAACTCTGCGAGCAGCACGAAGACAAGACTGACCCCGACAAGTGCCATGGCAACCGGAATGCCGCGAAACAGCATCCAGATGAAGGTGATGAACATCACCATCACTGCGATTTCGTTCAGCGTGAGAAACTGGCCAATGAATTCAAGCATCTATCTGTCTCACGCCGTCTTGTTGCGGCTGAAGAGCCTGGCTGCGCCGATCACCAAGAAGGTTAGAACCAGGGTGATCATGATCGTGTATTTGATGTCGTAGTTGCCGACCTCGACCTCGTCGAAAATCACGTGCCGACTGATATCGCGCGCCGTTGCGTCCGGCGGACTGATGATCCATACGATCCACCAGAGCGCGTAGTACGTAGCGAGGTTCACCGCGAACATTGTCGAGGGAAACGCATAGAGCAGTTGCTTCCAGAGGACAGGTCTTGTCATCTTGGACAGGAGACGCACATAGATCGACCAGGCCGCCAACGCCATCAGGATGAAGGACAGGTTCATCAGCGTCTTGAGGATCCAGAGGTTATGCAGCCCGTTCGGACTGTCCGAGCCTTCGTCGGCCTTGATGGAAGACAGCGTGTAATGAAGCGTGACGTCCCAGCTCAGGATGATGAAGGGCAGGAAAAGCCAGGTCAGGGCGATGATGTCCGTCCTGAGCTTCTTCTCTCTGGAGAAGCCGTCATAAAGGATATCAACGCGCACGTGGCTGTTCGTGGTTACAGCATAGGCGATGCCGACCAGCACCGCCGACCCGTAGAGCCACCACTGGAAATCATCGAGCCAGGCCTGGTTCATACCGGCACCGCGCAGAAGCACCTGGGCGCAGATGGCGACCATCAGGAACGGGAATAGCCATGCAAAGATATTGGAAATGAAGACGACGAACCGGTCGCCGCGATTTTGTTCCTCGGCCCCGACAGCGCCTGGATCCGTGATCGCGACACTGCCGTCGGCTGAAATGACTTCTTCAGGCTTGTCCATATGCTCCCCGCCTTGCCTGCGATGTGCCGGACGCCTCCACACCCAGCAGAATACCGGGGCGATGACGCCCCGGTATTCATTGTGTCGCCCGAGATTTCGGACGGATCAGTAGAGCCCGCTTAGTTGCGCGGACGCGGCAGGTAGATGTTGTCGTTCCAGACCTTGTAGCCGGCACGGAACTCCTGGAGATTGTCCCAGACTTCCTTGAAGAACGCATCTTCAGCAGCCAGTTCAGCGGCAACTTCGACCCACGCCGTCTCGAAAGCAGCAAGCATCTCCGGGGACCATTGCTTGATGGTCACACCGTTCTTCTCGACGTTTTCCTGCATCGCATCGAAGTTGGTTGCTTCACCTTCAGCGAAGTTGTCGGTGATGTTCGCCATGCAGGCGATCTGGATCTGGTTCTGGGCAACTTCGTCGAGATCGTCCCAGCGGTCCTTGTTGATCAGGAGTTCGAACATCGTTGCCGGCTGGTGCCAGCCCGGGAAGTAGTTGTACTTCGCGATGTTGTGGAACCCGAGACGCGCATCGATCCGCGGCATAGAGAATTCGGTCGCATCGATCGCACCGCGCTCCAGTGCCGGGAAGATGTCGCCGCCGGCAAGCAGTGACGTGGACACGCCGAGTTTCTGCATCACTTCAGCACCGAGGCCGAAGAAACGCATGTTCAGACCTTCCAGATCCTCAAGGCCGTTGATCTCGTTCTTGAACCAGCCGGAGGTTTCCGGGGCAATGATGCCGCAGGGAATGACGTGAACGTTGTAGCCGTTTTCGTCATACATGCGCTGGAACAGCTCGGCACCGTCGCCATAGAGCATCCATGCAAGGAACTCACCGGCTTCCGGACCGAACGGCACGGCGGCAAACAGGGAGGCGGCCGGGATCTTGCCCTGCCAGTACCCGGATGTCGTGTAGGCGGCGTCCACCGACCCGCTGGAAACGGCGTCGAGCGCTTCAAGCGCGGGAACCAGCTCGCCCGGATCGAAGTGTTCGAATTCGACGTCGTTGGAAATGGAATTGATTTTTTCGGTAAAGCCGACGGCGGCCGTGCCAAGGATCGGCAGGTTTTTGCCGAATGCCGAGGTCATTTCGAAGGCTTCCTGAGCGGCAGCCGGTGCCGTCAATGCAAGGCTAGTCGCCGCAGCAATGGCGAGAGTACGGATCGTCATATGTTTCCCCCTGGGTTTTTTGTGGACCTTGACCGGTCCTTTGGAAAAAGAAACGTACGCAACCTACTTAGCGCAGTCAGCCAAAAGTGTTAATCCCCGGCTTTCGTATAAAGCGGGTTTGCGATGCCCTAAGTCTTTTTCTTTTCGTGAAAATCAGTTTTTCAGCTGCATTTTTGCGCGCAAGGCGAAAACGGTTTTATTGTTCCAGCTGGAACCTCTCCGGATTCATTCGATGCGATCAGATTGAGCGATGACCAAAGACGGGACGATATCGAGTGATGAGATCATCCGCTGGCTGATGATCGAAGGGCCCCGCCTGGAAGCCCCCTCGTCGCTCTTGAACGGCTACAGCCTGAAACTGCGCGAAGCCGGTCTCCAAGTGGACCGGTCAACACTCGGTGCCCCGATCCTCCACCCGATCGCAAAGTCTTCCTTTGTCTTCTGGGACCGGAAAACCGGCCCCGAACAACGCTGGTTCGTCTATACGCCGGATCAGCTGGAAATCCTCAAGGCAAGCCCGATCCACAGGATCTACACGCGCGGAGAGCCGACGTCTCTGCGGCTCGATCGCCCGGCCGACAGGGCCCGCTACCCGATCGGGGATGATCTTTGGGCAGAAGGTTACCATCAGTACGAAGCCATACCCCTGGAGTTTGCCGACGGCACCTTCAAGGTCCTGACCCTTGCAACGCAGTCGCCCGACGGTTTCGCCGAGACTGACAGGGCCTTGATCGATGCGACGCTGCCTGCACTGACGCTCGTGTTCGAGGGTTTTATCGCGCGCAACACAGCAAGGACGCTCATGGAGACTTATGTCGGCACCAGGGCCGGGCTCCGGGTGCTGGATGGCGAGATTGCCCGCGGGGACGGCAGTACCATTGACGCTGTGATCTGGTTTTCCGATCTGCGCGGCTTCACCTCCCTCGCGCAATCGCGCAGCGAAGACGATCTGCTGAAACTTCTGAACGATTATTTTGGGACGCTGACGGACGCGATCGAGGCAAATTCCGGTGAAGTCCTCAAATTCATCGGGGACGCATTGCTGGCGGTTTTTCCGCACCAGAATGATGTCGGAACAGCAATTGCAAGGGCCGAAGCTGCGGCGTTTCAGGTCATCGGAGAAGACAGGTCGCAGCACGACTACTCCTTTGGCATCGGCCTGCACCCCGGCTCCGTCTTTTATGGAAATGTCGGTGGCGGCAACCGGCTCGATTTCACCGTCATCGGCTCTTCCGTCAACATCGCCAGCCGCATCGAAGGTCTTTGCGGTGTGCTTGGCGAAACCGTTCTGGCGTCCGGCGACTTTGCGGCAAAGTCGAACAAGCGCTGGCGGTCTGTTGGACACCATGAGCTGAAAGGTGTTGCTGCTCCGCTTGAGATCTATGCCCCGGCGCCGGCCTGAGCAGAAGCCGCGGCCCAGCCGGCTCAGGTGATCCGGTCCGGAAGGCCGCGCCCGTTGTTCCACCACCGGTGCGGATTGTCGCTTTTAGGATCGTAGGCGGCCCTGCTGGCCCAGTCTTCACGCAAGAAGATCACCGGCTCTTCGTAATGATGGACGTGAAGGATCGCATCCATCACCTTTTCGAGGACGCCTGGGTCCCGTTCGATGGAGATCTTGAGCTCGACCATCGGATAGGTTTCCGTCGATCCGGCCTCGAATCCTTCCACATGTGTCGTGGTCGTGGAGCCCGGCTCCGGTTGGGCGGTTTCCTTGCCGACAGCGGATATGCTCGCGTTGCGCTGATAGCGGCCGAAACTCAGGGGGTGGACCTTCAGCACTTCGTCGAGAATACGGTCGGTGTCCTCCGGCAAGGTCTGTATCTCTAGGGTCCAGACCGGCACGAAGGTGCCCGATTTCGCCGTGTAGCCATCCAGATGCAATTGAAACTCCGCTTTGAAGATGTCGGAAGTTCTTATTTTGTTCTAAATCGCTGACAAGGTCAACAATGCAAAGGCAATCGGCCTGGCACACTGTCGCGCGCATCCGGACTCAACGCGCTGACAGACGGCTATTGACTCTCGCTCACAATTGACAGATGTTTCTGTCATGACAGAAATTACCGACAAAGATAAAGCATCCTCGAAATCGCAGTTCATCCTCTATTGGGGGGACATGGGAAGCCAATGGGGTGTGAACAGGTCCGTCGCGCAGATCCATGCCCTCTTGTATCTCAGCACAAGTCCGCTCAACGCGGAGCAGATCTCCGAGGAACTTGGGATCGCGCGCTCGAACGTCTCCAACTCCCTGAAGGAGCTTGTCGGCTGGAAGCTCATTCAACGTGTTCCCGTCGCTGGTGACCGGCGTGAACATTTCGTTGCCGAGACCGATGTCTGGGAAATGGCGTTGCTTATCGCCAGGGGCCGCAAGGAGCGCGAGATCGACCCGGCGATCCGGGCGATCGACATGTGCGTGACCCAGGCGGAGAGCGAGACCCGCCTCGATCCCGAAGTGCTCGGGCGCATGCATGCCATGCAGGATTTCCTGGCCACGGCCGACAACTGGTCGGCCCAGATGCTGAGTGTGCCGAAGTCCAATCTCGCCGCCTTGATGAAGATGGGCAACAAGGTGCTCACGCTTCTGAAGATCGGCGGAGGCAAGAAGGCCAGATAGTCAAAATTTTTTGCCAAGTAATTTCTCTTTTTACAGAAACAACGAATAAAACAGGAAGGAGTGGAAATGCTGGATCAGACTGACGGCCTTCACGGCGCCACGCTCCCCGATCACCGGTTCCACCGATTGCTCGGCGAGTCGGCCTGGAAGGCTCTGCCTCCACCCGTTCGCCGCCGTTTTGGCAAGCGCCTGAAAGGCGGCTCAAGCGTGGTTTATCAGGGCATCGTGGTCGCGATGCGCCGGAATATTGCCGGATACATTTTTTCACATCTGGCACGGCTCGTGGGCGCACCGCTGCCCTACGACATGACATCCGTGCACCAGCCGGCCGTGGTCACTGTGACGGAAGACTGCGCGGGGGACGGACAGTTCTGGATACGGCAATACGGCCGGGAAGCCGGCTTTCCTCAGGTGATCCACAGCTCGAAACGCTTTGCCGGTCCGACCGGCATCGAGGAATACATCGGGTCCGGGATCGGCATGGCGCTTCGCGTCGGTGTTGAAGACGACGGCCTGAGCTTCAGGAGCGACCACTACTTCCTGCAATTCGGGTCATGGCGGCTGCGGTTGCCCGGCTGGTGCAGTCCCGGCGCACTCACCATCACCCACCGGGACCTCGGCGGAACCCGGTTCCTGTTCTCCCTCACCCTTGAAAGCCGTTTCTTCGGCGAACTCGTCCACCAGGACGCACTGTTTCATGACATGGAGGTTCAACCATGACCGATCCCTTTCTCTGGACACTGATTTCCGTTCAGATCGCCATGGGTCTGTTCGATACGCTGTTTCATCATGAACTGACTGAACGTCTTGCATGGCGTGCCTCTCAGAAACTCGAACTGCGTTTGCACGGCATCCGTAATTTCTTTTACGGGCTGATTTTCCTGTCCTTTGCCTGGGTTGAGCCGCACGGTCTTTTTGCGGCAGCCCTGGCCCTCGTGCTCGTGTTTGAGGTCATGATCACGCTCTGGGACTTCGTTGAAGAAGACCTTTCCCGCAAACTGCCCTGGACCGAGCGGATCAATCACACGCTGCTTACTCTGAACTATGGTGCGATCCTGGCTCTTCTGGCTCCGATCCTGTGGCAATGGATCCAGCAGCCAACGTCGGCAAGCCTTGTCGATTACGGTTGGTGGAGCGTGATGGCGAGCATCGCCGCATTCGGCGTCGCGGTTTTCGCAGCGCGGGATCTGCTGGCGGCAGCACGCAGTGAAAGGCTGTCGGGTGGAAATCCGGCCGAACTCGTTACGGCATTACCGCCGCACCGCCATGTTCTTGTAACCGGTGGCACCGGGTTTGTGGGATCACGCCTGGTCGACGCTCTCGTTTCGGCGGGCCACTACATGACCGTGCTGACACGTGACGCGCGGAAAGCGGACAGCCTCCGTCATCCGGTACGCGTGATCACCAATCTGGACCAGATCAGGAACCACGAACGCTTTGATGCGCTCGTGAACCTCGCCGGTGATCCAATCGCAAATGGTCTTTGGACCGCGAAGAAACGGGCACGGATCATCCAGTCGCGCGTTGAAACGACCGCGGCACTGGAGGCTCTGGTCACGCGCCTCGAGCACAAACCGGACTGCCTAATCAGCGGGTCTGCCATCGGCTGGTACGGCCCGCGCGGCGATGAGGTGCTCACGGAACAATCGGACCCGGCAGCAGCCTTCACACAAGAGGTCTGCGCGCGCTGGGAGCAGGCGGCTGCAAAAATCGAACGGTTCAGCATCCGTGTCGTCCGGCTGCGCATGGGTCTGGTGCTCGGAGTGGACGGCGGTATGCTGGCGCAACTGCTGGCACCGTTCGAATTCGGCGGTGGTACCAAACTGGGTAGTGGGCGCCAATGGATGTCCTGGATCGAACGGGACGACCTCATTCGCATCATCGCGCATGCGATTGCGGATGATACCCTGCGCGGACCGGTCAACGCGACAACTCCGTGCCCGGTGCGCAATGACACCTTCACGCAGGCGCTCGGAAGGGCCCTGAAGAGACCGGCAATCCTGCGCATTCCGGCGTGGGCACTGACATGGGTCCTTGGTGACATGGCGCGCGAAACCATGCTGGTCAGCCAGCGCGTCATTCCGAAGAAGCTCACCGATCACGGATTTGAATTCCGGCATGCCGAGATCGGACCCATGTTGCAAAAAATCACCGGTGCGAAGTCGAAATCTTCCGCCGATGCACCAGGGGCGGAAACCGCCGTCGCGAAAACCTGAACCGGCAGGCGCTCCAATCCGGATCGGACGGGGACGGTCTTACCAGCCGCCCCCAACCGGTCACTCGATCACAAGGCCCGGTAGCCAGTGGCTCTCCGGGTATCCCTCTTCAAGATCAACGCCGCGAATGGGCCGGAGATTGCCGGCTTCAGGCGGCACACCCAGCTTGTCCATATCCATCTCATGCAGAGTTCCAACCAGCTTGCCGTCTTCACTCTCAAGCTCGTAGTAAACGCCATTCCAGAGGTTTATGCCGTATTCGGTGGCTCCCTTCCAGACAAACAGAAGATCATACTCAAGGTCGGTCAAATCGTCTTCGGAAACCACCCGCCTGATTTCATAAGGGTAAGGCACCCGGCACCAGTGTTTGTCCGCGCCCTCCAGGCATTTGAACGGACGCATTGACAGAAAGTGGTCGGTGAAGACATCGTCCCGCCACTCGATCGTGTAGTTACTTCCGGTTTCCGCCGGGGCGAAGACCACTGTTGCGACGGGGTGAAGACCACCCTGCTGGTCCACAAGGCTGACCGTCTTCTTTCCCTCCAGGGCGAAAGCGTGTGCGTCGGCTGCGGTAAACACGACAGCCGGCAACAACCAGAAAAAACGAAGTCCTTTCATCGAGCCCCCGGCGGTTGAGGCGGCACATGCCTCCAGGTCACACCATAGCCCGTCATTTTAGATGCGAGCCTGGTGTGCGGCCAGTGCACTTTAGGACACCCTCCACAACCCGGACAACAGCCGGAACGAGAAGATGAGTTCCACTTTTACCATCCGTTCAAAAGAACTATTTGAAAGAACGCAAGAATTGGCTCCATTCAGACAGGTTCTGGTGTCACGCGAAAAAAGGTGATTAACTTAGCCGGAAAAATAAAGACAAATATTGAAATTCCGGCGGCGTCATTAAAGTTAAAAAAAAGACACGTAAGACCCTATCACCTCTGTGATACGTTTCATCTGCCGGACGGGCGCGGGGTTATGTTGTTGCGAGATTTCGGGACGGTATTTGCGCTTTTGACGGGGTCTGGAAACGGTGTTGCGACATTGCAAGAGCCAGCTAGTGTTTATGCGAGCCAGTAGGATAAACTCATGAAAGATAACGAGAATCACACACTTACCTTCGACGAGTTCGACGAGATGGTAAACCCGCGCCCGGAAGAGTGTGACTTTGACAGGATCGTCGAGTCGGCCCTTAGCCGCCGCGGCTTCCTCGGTGGCGTCATGGCCTTCGGCAGCTTTGCAGCCCTTGGCGGCAGCCTGACATCCGCAGAAGCAGCATCCGGCCGCTTCGCGTTCGACCAGATCGGCACGTCCACGGCCGATGAAGTCATCGTACCCAGCGGTTACAAGGTTGACGTGATGATGCGCTGGGGCGACCCCATGTGGTCCGACGGAGCAGAGTTCGACGATGCGACGCGCGGCACGGCAGCGAGCCAGGAACGCGCATTCGGCGACAACACGGACGGCATGGACGTGTTCCCGCATGACGGCAAGCTTCTGCTCGTCGTCAATAACGAATACACCAACCGCTCGATTATTTCGGCCAATGCGGAAGACGGCCGTCTTGTCGGCGAGGACGACATCGCCAAGGGCATGATGGCGCACGGCGTTTCCGTCGTCGAAATTGCCTTCGTCAACGGCAAGTGGCAAATGGTCAAGGACAGCCCCTACAACCGCCGCATCACGCCGAATACCGAAATGGACCTGACCGGTCCGGCTGCCGGCCACGACCTGCTCAAGACCGATGCGGATCCGACGGGCACAAAAACGCTCGGCACCTGGAACAACTGCGGCAACGGCACCACACCCTGGGGCACCTATCTTGCCTGCGAGGAAAACTTCAACGGGTACTTCTCCTCCAGCGAAGACGTCAAGGACGACAATCCGAAGTCGATCACCCCGGCCATGAAGCGCTACGGCGTCAACACGGAAGACTGGGGCTATGGCTGGGCCGAAATCGACGAGCGTTTCGACGTTGCAAAGCACCCGAATGAGCCGAACCGTGCCGGATACGTTGTCGAAATCGATCCGACTGACCCGGCCTCGACGCCAAAGAAGCGCACTTCTCTCGGACGCTTCAAGCACGAAAACGCCGCAACCGTTGTCAACAATGATGGCCGCGTTGTGGTTTACATGGGTGACGACGAGCGCGGTGAATTCGTTTACCGTTACGTCTCCAACGGTGTTTACGCACCAGGCGCTCCGACCGATAACCTGCTGAGCGACGGCGTTCTCTATGTCGCCAAGTTCTCCGACAACGGCACTGGTGCTTGGGTGGCTCTGACACCTGAGACGACCGGCATGGATCACGCCGACATCCACATCCACACGCGCCAGGCTGCTTCCGCTGTCGGGGCGACCACGATGGACCGCCCGGAATGGGTTGCGGCCAATCCGAAAGCACCGGAAGTCTATTGCTGCCTGACCAACAACAAGAACCGCGGCGTAAAGCCGAATGCCGGGGGTGACGACACCGCCGTCAATGGGCCGAACCCGCGCGAGGAGAACAACTACGGTCAGATCGTTCGCTGGCGCCCGGATAGCGGCGACCACACGGCACCGGGCTTCACCTGGGACCTCTACGTTCTCGCCGGCAATCCGACGGTTCACTCCGACGCCTATGCCGGATCCTCGAACGTCAACGCCGACAACATGTTCAACTCGCCGGACGGACTGGCCTTCGATTCCAACGGGCTTGTCTGGATCCAGACGGACGGCAGTTACAAGAACGAAGGCGATTTTGCCGGTCAGGGTAACAACCAGATGCTTGCGGGCGATCCGGTCACGGGTGAGATCCGCCGGTTCATGGTTGGTCCGAACGAGTGCGAGATCACCGGCCTGACCTGGAGCCCGGATCGCCGCACGATGTTTGTTGGCATCCAGCACCCGGGCGAACGCGGCAACAGCCACTGGCCGGGAGGCGGCGAGAGCGTTCCGCGGTCCGCAATCATCGCGGTGACCCGTGAAGACGGCGGTCTCGTCGGCTAAACGCGGCAAGTCTTGAAAATCAGATCGGCCGGTCCCTGACCGGCCGGTTCTTTTGCGCGACTGCCGGTTTCGCCTGTGGACCTGGAAGGCGCCGGCAAAAGTCCGTTCCGGTCAATCAACCTTGCTGTGGTCGTACCAGACGGCCTCGATATTGTGGCCGTCGGGGTCCAGAACGAACGCCGCGTAGTAGCCGGGCCAGTAGTGCGGGCGATAGCCTGGACCACCATTATCGGTCGCCCCTTCCTGCAGCGCCACCTCGTAAAAGGCATGCACGTCTTCCCTGCTTTTGGCTTCAAAGGCGATATGGGTCGGCACGACGGGATCGTTCACCACCCAGAGATCCGTGTTCTTTCCGTCGAAGAATCCGGCAGCATCCCCGACCTCCATGGAAATCGAGTAGCCCAGCGGCGCAAGCACCTTCAAATAGAACGCCTTCGACCTTTCGTAGTCACTGACATGAAGATGTGTGTGGGCGATCAATTCGCTCCCCCCCTGGTTCGGCACGCGGCAACGGATCGACAGCCTAGCACATGCATTTTGGGACATGCGCCTCAATCGGTCGTTCATGCCAGCGCGCCGATCAGGCACGGACCGCCTGCCAGTTCGAGACGTTGGGTCAGGCAGCGGCAGGCCACTCCTTGGCGACCATCGTCAGGACGTCATATTGCGCAACGATCTCGTCCTTCTGATTGGTCACCTGGCAGTCCCAGCGAACCTCGCCGTGCTCGGTGTTTTCCCGCGGATTGATCTCCTTGCACGTGAGCCGGACCTTCAGACTGTCACCGAAATAGACCGGGGTGAGGAATCGCAGGTTGTCGACGCCGTAGTTGGCCAGCACCGGACCGGGTTCAGGATCGACGAACAATCCGGCGGCAAAGGAAGCGATCAGGTATCCGTGCGCCACGCGATCGTCAAAGAACGGGTTTGCTTTCGCAGCCGCGCTGTCCATGTGAGCGTAGAACGTGTCGCCGGTGAACTCGGCAAAGTGTTCGACATCTTCCAGCGTGACTTCACGCGCCTTGGTGATGATCTGATCGCCGATCCTCAGGTGGGCCAGGGATTTGCGGAACGGATGGATATCGCTATGCGCATCGGCCCCTTCGGTCCATTGCCCCGTGACAGCGGACAGAAGCTCGGGTGTTCCCTGGATCGCGCTGCGCTGCATGAAGTGCTTCACACCGCGCATGCCGCCCATTTCTTCACCGCCACCTGCCCGGCCCGGACCGCCATGCACCAGGGGCGCCAGCGGTGATCCGTGCCCTGTCGAGCTTTTGGCAGACCGGCGGTTTCCGATCAGGACGCGTCCATGGAAAGGCGCAAGACCCGTGACGATCTCGCGGGCGACCGTGCTGTCATCTGTAAAGAGGGAGGAGACCAGAGAGCCACGTCCTTTTTGCGACAGCGCGACCGCTTCGTCATTGTCCGTATAGGCCATGACTGTCGCCACGGGGCCGAATGCTTCAACGGAATGAACCGCATCCGCGCCCGCAGGATCAGCGCAGCGAAGCAATATCGGCGACAGGAAAGCACCCTTTTCGGCATCGCCGGACGAAAGCGCGACGTCGTCGAGCGAACCGGAGACGATCTCAGCTTCTTTCGCCAGAAGGCCGACCTTGGTTTTCACATCCTCCCGGTCCTTCAGCGAGACCAGCGCACCCATGCGGGTGTTTTCGGCGTTGGGCAATCCGATCGCAGTTGACGCCAGACGTGCCGACAGCGCCTCGACAACCGCATCTTCGTGTTTTTGCGGCACGATGACACGCCGGATCGCCGTGCATTTCTGCCCGGCCTTGACGGTCATTTCACGCGCGACCTCCTTGATGAAAAGGCTGAATTCGTCGGTGCCTGGTCCGGCATCGCTGCCGAGGATCGACGCGTTCAGGCTGTCGGCCTCCATAGTGAACCGCACGGAATTCTGAAGGATCGCCGTACCGGATTTCAGTTTCTGCCCGGTGGATGCGGAACCGGTGAAGGTCACGACGTCCTGTTCGTTGACATGGTCAAGAAGATCGCCCGCCGATCCGGTCACGATCTGAAGCGCGCCGTCGGGCAGGATCCCCGTTTCGAGGATCCGGCGCACCACCAGTTCGGCCAGGTAGGCGGTTTGGGAGGCTGGTTTCACCACGCAAGGCATACCGGCGATCAGCGTTGGTGCGATTTTCTCAAGCATGCCCCAGACGGGAAAGTTGAACGCGTTGATATGAACGGCAACGCCCTGCAGCGGCGTCAGAATGTGCTGCGCGGAAAAGGTCCCGTCACGCGACAGCGGTTCGACCGGGCCTTCGGTGAGAACCTTGGTGTTCGGCAACTCGCGCCTTGCCTTGGAGGCGAAGGTGAGCAGCGTGCCGATCCCGCCTTCGATGTCGATCCAGCCGTCGGCGCGCGTTGCACCGGTCGCGAAGTTTTCCAGGTAGAACTCTTCTTTCTGGTCCATGAGGCTCAAGCCGACGGCCTTGAGCATCAGGGCGCGCTCGTGAATGGTCATGGCCCGCAGCGCCGGACCTCCGACCGCGCGCGCCCACTCAAGCGCCGCCTTGAAATCCAGCCCGGCAGTCCCGATCAGCGCGTGGATCTCGCCCGTGGCCGCGTTCAGGACCGGTACGCCGTCACCTTCGCCCGCACGCCACGCCCCCTCGACATAGCTCTTCAGTCGGCGCGCAGCCGTCCCTGTCCCGGTCATGGATCGTCCTTTCTAGAATGTTCAGGCAAGTTCGAGATTTGCCAGGCGTGCCTCGGCATCTTCTGTCCACGCGCGCCGCAAGGTCTCGTTGTCGGTGTGCCGCAGGCCCATCTTCTTCAGCCGGTCGAATCGCGTGGAGTGCGCCGGACCGAATGTCTCGGCGACTTTCGGCATCCAGTAGGCAATCGATGCAAGAGCATCGGCGCGCAAGGCCGGTGTTTTCGACACCTGCGCAAGCCCCTCCTGCCCCAGTTCCATGTGCCGGTTTTCCTTCGGAAGGATCGCCCGGAATTCTTCGCTGAGCGGCTGATAGGATGTCCGCACCTGTTCCTGGAGCTGGTGCACCGTCGCAAGCCCCATGAGGAAATTCATGACAACTGCATCAGTCCAGCCTTGCAGCGGATAGTGGAACACGGACAGGCGCATGTCTCCGCCTTGCCGTTTCGGATCGACCTGCGCATCCCGGTCCCGGCGAGACGACCAGGAATGCGACTTGTTGTAGAGCGCCTTGTCGGTTCCGAAATCGCCCATCAGGTCGAGGATGCGTTCGGCATGATCCACCTTTTCCAGCGTGATCCGGCACGCGGCAATGCGCTCTTTAAGTCCGGGTGCCCAGTTGATCGCATCGGCGAAGCCGGCGGATCCGGCAAGCTCGCTGTCGACAAAGGACGACATTAGCCGCAGCAACTCGCCCCGGTAGCGCGGCGGCACATTTTCCGGCGACGTCAGCTTGCCGCCTTTTTCCAGATAATCGGAAAGCGTCATCGCGTCCTCATCGGGAAGCATTGCCTCATTCGTCATAGCTGATCACCACCTTGTCGGAAACGGGAATGCACTGGCAGGAAAGGACGTAGCCGGCGCGGACCTCGTAGTCTTCAAGCGCATGGTTCACTTCCATTTCCACCTCGCCTTCCAGCACCTTGGCTCGGCATGTGGAGCAGACCCCGGCCTTGCAGGAAAATGGCGCGTCCATCGAATTGGCAACCGCCGCCTCCAGAACGGATGTTCCGTCCTTTGGCATCTGGATGTTTCGCGTCGTTCCGTCGAGCGTAACTGAGAGTTCGCATGTGCCCGCGGCGGCGCCTGCGGCTTTCGATGCCGGTCTTGCCTTTGCCCGTCCCGGCTGCGAAGAGGCAAAAAGCTCGAACCGGATCTGCTCATCGCTCAGACCGTGCTTGCGCAGGCTTTCGGCAATCGTCAGCATCATCGGCTCAGGACCGCAGATAAAGGCCGTGTCAACCTCGTCGGCGTCGATCCAGAGCTTGAACAGGAGATCCATTTTCTCCGCATCGATCCGTCCGGTGAACAGATCGATCTCCTGGGTTTCCGTTTCCAGGATATGGATCAGCGACAACCGCCCGAGATACTGGTTTTTCAGATCCTCAAGTTCCTCGCGGAACATGATCGAACTGGTCTGCCTGTTGGCATAGATCAGTGTGAACGTGCTTTCCGGTTCCCGCGCAAGAACTGTCTTGATGATGGACAGCACCGGTGTAATGCCGGACCCGCCGGCAAAGCCGAGATAGCCTTTTGCCGCCGCCGGCTCCAGCTCGGTATGGAACCGTCCCATCGGCGTCATCGCATCGAGATGGTCACCCACCTTCAGTTCCTCGTTCGCCCAGGTCGAAAAGGCACCGCCATCCACTCGCTTGATGCCTACCCTCAGACATCCCTCGTCGAGGCCTGCGCAGATCGAATAGGACCGTCGCAGTTCCTCTCCGTCAAAGTCGCGGCGAAATGTCAGGTACTGTCCCTGGATAAAGCTGAACGCATCCGCATCAGGCTCATCCGGTTTCAGCGTGACCACAACGGCATCGCGGGTGTCGCGGCGAATGTCGATCACTTCGAGCGAATGGAATCGTGCCATTGGCGCAGCCCTTTTCCTGTCTCTAGATACATTTGAAATAATCGAACGGTTCCAGGCAGGCCCGGCAGCGCCATGCGGCCTTGCAGGGTGTCGAGCCATACTGACTGACCCGCTCCGTATCGGTGCTGCCGCAGCGCGGGCAGGCAACGTCCGGCCCGCTGGACCCCGACAGCCGCGCTGCCCGTGAGGTCATCCCGTCGCTTGCGGTGCCGTCGACGGGCGGTGCAATCCCGAAGGATTTCAGTTTGTCCCTCGCATCCTGCGTCACCCAGTCCGTGGTCCACGGCGGAGAAAGCCGCCGTTCCAGGCGCAGATTCCCGACCCCCTTTTCGCGAAGCTTTTCTTCGATCATCAGGTCGATCACAGCCGTTGCCGGACATCCCGAATAGGTCGGTGTGACCGCAACGACGAGTTGGTCGCCCTCGTATGCAACGTCCCGGATGATGCCAAGTTCCGTGACCGAAACCACGGGAATTTCAGGGTCGGGAACCTCCGCGAGCCAGGCCCAGATCTCGTCGATTGCGGGAAGGAGCGTTGTCGACATGGCAGCGCCTCACCAACTCGCGCCCGGATAGGCGCGCTGCAGAAACTGCATTTCGGCAAGTATGAAACCAAGATGTTCCGTATGCCGTCCCTGTTTGCCACCCAGATGTGCATAGCCGCCGGGTTCCGGCGCCTTGAGCGTCGCCTCTTCCAGGATGGACCGGACATTTTTATCCCAAAGCCCTTGCAAACCGGCGAGCTCGGGTGCGATGCCGGCTTCACTCAACGCCGCATCGACATCGTCACCAGCGAACATTTCGCCCGTGTATGGCCACAGCAGATCGAGGGCCTCCTGCATCCGCCGATGGCTCTCCTGCGTTCCGTCGCCAAGCCGAACCACGATGTCCGACGCGCGATCAACATGGTAGCTGACTTCCTTGAGCGCCTTTGCCGCGATCTCCGCGACGCGCGGGCTTTTCGAATGTTCGGCGAGCCACCCCAGCAGGAGGTGATGATAGGCGTCAAACAGGAATTCACGCATGATCGTCACCGCCATGTCGCCCTTCGGCAACTCCACCAGCAAGAGGTTGTGGAACTTCATGGCATCGCGCAGGTAGGCAAGGTCATCCGCATCACGGCCTTTACCTTCAACTTCACCAGCAAGCCCCAGCCACATCTGCGTGTGCCCGATCAGGTCGAGCGCCGTGTTGGCAAGCGCGATGTCTTCTTCCAGGACCGGTCCGTGACCGCACCACTCGGATGTCCTGTGTCCCAGAATGAGTGCGTTGTCGCCCATTCGGCAGAGCCACTCGAAAAACGCGGACCGGATGGCATCGTCATACAGAAAAGGGTCCGCCTTCCCATCTGCCGCGGTCGTCTCTGCTGCGGACATCACATTTTCCCCACTTCGTCGGGAATGTCGAAAAAGGTCGGATGGCGGTAGGTCTTGCTCTCGGCAGGGTCAAACAGCGGGCCCTTCTCCGACGGGCTCGATGCAGTGATTTCCTTTGACGGCACCACCCAGATCGAGACCCCTTCGCGGCGGCGCGTATAAACGTCGCGTGCGTGGTTGATCGCCATTTCGGCATCCGGTGCGTGAAGGCTGCCGACGTGCCGGTGGTTCAGGCCGTGTTGCCCCCTGATGAATACTTCCCAGAGAGGCCATTCTTTCTTGGACATGGCAGTTCTTCCCTCCCCTCGTCTCGACTATTCCGCCGCGACCGCCGCCGCCTTGCGGCGGTCGGCGGCCTTCTCGGCATAGGCATTCAGACCGTCACGGAACCAAGCGCCGTCGTCCCAGGCCTTGACCCGGGCCTCGAGGCGCTCGCGGTTGCACGGACCATTGCCCTTGATGACTTCAAAGAACTCGGACCAGTCCGGCTCGGAGAAGTCATAGCCTTGCTTGTCCTCGTTCCAGGCAAGCTTTTCGTCCGGCACCTTGAGGCCGAGATAGTCGGCCTGTGGCACGGTTTCATTGACGAACTTCTGGCGCAGTTCGTCATTGGTGTTCATCTTGATCTTCCAGGCCATCGATTGCGCCGAATGAACGGAGTCCTTGTCGGACGGCCCGAACATCATCAGCGAGGGAAACCAGAACCGGTTCAGCGCATCCTGGGCCATGTGCTTCTGTTCCGGTGTCCCGGTGGCCATTTTCATCATGATCGCGTAGCCCTGGCGCTGGTGGAAGCTCTCTTCCTTGCAGATGCGGATCATGGCCCGGCTGTAGGGTCCGTAGGATGTCCGCTGCAGCGGCACCTGGTTCATGATCGCCGCTCCGTCGACAAGCCAGCCGACCGCACCGATATCTGCCCAGTTGAGTGTGGGATAATTGAAGATCGAGCTGTATTTCATCTTGCCCGAGTGCAGTTTTTCCAGAAGCTCGTCCCGGGAAACACCGAGAGTTTCGGCCGCAGAATACAGATAAAGGCCGTGCCCGGCTTCATCCTGGACCTTTGCCAGCAGGATCGCCTTGCGTTCCAGGGTCGGCGCACGGGTGATCCAGTTGCCCTCAGGCAGCTGGCCGACGATTTCCGAATGAGCGTGCTGGCCGATCTGGCGGATCAGCGTCTTGCGATAGCCATCCGGCATCCAGTCCTTCGGTTCGATCTTCTCGCCGTTGTCGACCCGGTCCTGGAAGTCTCGCTCTTCAGGCGACATGTCTTCACGTGCCTTGAGACCTTCTGATTTCACGAGCTGCGCATACATCGCAATTCCTCCAAAAACACCTGTTCAGGCCTTGTGCATTCCAATTCTACACCCGCTCCAGCACCAGTGCGATGCCTTGTCCCACACCCACGCACATCGTGCACAGCGCGTAGGTGCCTCCGGTGCGCTGCAATTGATAGGCCGCGTGCAGAACCAGCCGTGCTCCGGACATGCCGAGCGGATGGCCAAGCGCAATCGCTCCGCCGTTTGCATTGACATGCCCGGCATCGTCCGGCAGCCCAAGCTCCCTCAGAACAGCCAGCGACTGCGAAGCGAACGCTTCGTTGAGTTCGATCACATCCATCTCTTCAAGGGTAAGGCTCGCGATATCGAGAACCTTTCGGGTCGCTGGCCCCGGCCCGATCCCCATGATCCGCGGCGGCACGCCCGCTGCCGCCATGGCCACGACCCGCGCCTTCGGAACAAGTCCGTTTGCATTCACTGCCGCTTCCGAGGCAACGATCACCCCGGCCGCCCCATCATTGACACCGGAGGCGTTCCCCGCCGTCACGGTTAGGTCCGGCCCGTTGACGCCGCGCAGTTTTGCCAGCGCCTCCGCGCTGGTCCCCGGGCGTGGATGCTCGTCGGCATCGACGACGACCGGCTTTCCCTTGCGCTGCGGGATTGTGACGGGAACGATCTCGTCCTTGAACACGCCTGCCCTTTGCGCAGCCTCCCAGCGGCGCTGGCTCTCAGCCGCAAACCTGTCCTGGTCGGCCCGAGAAATCGCAAAGTCCTCGGCGACATTGTCGGCCGTTTCGGGCATGGAGTGTGTACCGAACGCACTCTCCAGGCTCTTGTTCTTGAAGCGCCAGCCGATGGTCGTATCGTACATTTCCGCGTTGCGGGAGAAGGCGGCACCTGCCTTGGCGACGACAAATGGCGCCCGGCTCATGCTTTCTACACCGCCGGCAAGCATCAGATTTGCGTCACCAGCGCGGATCGTGCGGGCAGCCAGTCCGATCGCATCCATACCGGACCCGCACAGCCGGTTGACGGTCGTCCCTGGAACGGAGACGGGCAGACCGGACAGGAGAACGGCCATGCGCGCGACATTCCGGTTGTCTTCCCCGGCCTGATTGGCACATCCCAGGATAACATCGTCGACCGCGTCCCAGTCGACGTCCGGATTACGCTCCTTCAGGGCCGCAAGTGGAATCGCAGCCAGATCGTCTGCGCGCACCGATGACAGGGCGCCGCCATACCGCCCGATCGGAGTACGGACTGCATCGCAGACATAGGCTTCCGGCATTGCTCTCTCCCGCTGGAAATCTGAGGCCAACTAAATTCATCGACCGAACGGTCAACGTTATAACATCAAAACATCACACATGAAACCCTAAATCAAAAGAAAGTGTGATCCTTTGATACGAACCTCTCGGAAGTTGACGCGCTTAGCCTGTGAACGAGACCGCCTCGCGCCCCAGCCTGTCCAGCCTCAGCGCCGTTGCCTCTGTCGCAGATGGCAGCAAACCCAGGGAATCGCTGAAGGATTGCCCGATGAACCCGTCCGCCACTGACGCGAGCGCCATGTAGGCATTGACAAACAGCCGCCGCGCTTCAGGCCCCGGCCAGTCTTCGGGCCACGCTTCGCGCGGCAAACGCGGATCTTTGAGTGCGGCCAGCCGGTAGTGATGAATGAGCTGCAAGCGCAACGTCAGAGCAGTTTTTCCGTCAACATCGTTCAGGCTCCGGACACGCAGCATCTCTTCAAGCGCATCATAGCGTTCCAGAAACGACCGGTACCTCTCACCGACAACGTCCAGATCCCACAGATCAGCGGCAAGTTCCGGCCAGTCCTTGCGCTCGCCGATCGCCTCGCCGGTGACAAGAGCGCCGGAAGGCCGGACAATATCGGAGCGATTTGGCGCAAGAGCGACACCACTCCCCAGCGAAACCCAACCGTCCGGAAGCGTTTCACGGGTCTTCAAGGAGAGCAACCAGCCGCGCGCCACGGGCGGGGGCGTGTAGAGCACCTTGGACGCCAACCTGAATTCCGCCTGCGCCTGTTCAGTCAGTCTGTAGAAACTTCGTCGCCCGATCCGTTCGCCCAGAAGCTTGCCGGCCGCGACAAGCCTGGACACCGCGGTCCTGACCAGGCTTTCGCTGATCCCCTGCTCTGCGCAGCAAGTGACGAGATCTCCCATCCACAACGTCCCGCCGCGCGGCTCGATCGCATCGCCGTAAAGCGTGACAATGAAAGCCGGAGCACGCGGAATGTCTGTGCTACGCGGGGACGAGATGAGTGTGCCGATTTCTTTTGTGGTCATGCAGGTCTCACAAACGGTATGCGATGATCATAGCACGAAAACCGGAAACATTTTCAAAAACTGTGATGTTTATATCCTCTCGGCATATCAAAAACAAACGATCCTCCGTGCCAGACAGCCGACGCAAATGTTGGCGCTGCTCCACCGCACATTTCGCCGATTGACTTTGGGCGCAAACTGCGAAATCAGTCATCGATCACACCTGACGCGGAGCCCTCGCCTTGAAGATCGTTCACATCTCGGACACCCATATTCAGGATGATCCCATCATGGGATCGGTCCCCGCGGACAACTTCCGGGCCTGCGTCGAACACGTATTGGACCACTGCTCCGATGCGGACATGGTTGTCATTTCCGGAGACCTGGCGCATCACGGCACAGCGGACAATTACGCGTTTCTGACTGCGCTCTTGCAGGAAACCAAACTTATTTCGATGAACCCGCGCCTGATGATCGGCAATCACGACGACCGGGCGGTCTTTCTCGCTGCATTCCCGCAGACACCTGTCGACGAAAACGGCTTCGTCCAGTGGATGGAGGAGACACCTCGCGGGCATATTCTGTTCCTGGACACAAACGAACCCGGCACCCATGCAGGCCACTATTGCGACAAACGCCAGGCCTGGCTGCGCTCCGCACTCGACGAAGTCGTCCGCCGGGACTCAAGCGCCTATGTCTTCCTGCACCACAACCCGATGACCGTCCACGTCGCCAACGCGGACCAGATCGGGATCGTCCAGGCGGACGCGTTTCAGGATATTCTGGAAGACTACAAAACCATCATCCGGCATATCTTTTTCGGTCATTGCCACTTCAGCCTGTCCGGGTCCGTCTGCGGAATTCCGCTCTCAGCCCCGCGCTCGACCAGCCACCCGAACTGGCCGGACTTTTCCGGCAACAGGGATCGGGTCGGATATGGCGGCATGGCCCAGAACTACAACGTTGCGTTTCTGGACGCGCGCAGCACGGTTATCCATTCCATGGATTTTCTCGATGAGCGAAATGCGACCTGGGTCGAAACCGAGGCCGATGGCTAGCTGTCAGAAGACAACATCTGATCACGTCGGTGCCGGCAATCAAATCGGCCAGATCGAGCGCCGCTACCGCAAACCCTCGTTGATGCTCTTCAGCACGCGGCTTCCCGGACAGAGTTCGTCCTTGCCCATACTGTTCAGCGGTTGGCTGGCAAGCTCCATCGTATGATTGAGATCCTGTGACGTCGGATCGAGATAGAGCAGCCCGGTCAGAACCTTTCCTGAGCGATCCGCGGCCTGAAGGGCCATCAGGGCATCTTCGCGGTTGTCTGCCTTGTAGTCCTTGCTGGCCTTGTGCAGATGAATGATCGACCCGTCATGCAGCGTGACGGTCTGGCTCGAGCCTTCCTTGTACTGCGTCCGGATTTCCTCGCGCATCGGGACAAAGTCGACAGGCATGGCTTCCAGGTTGTCGCGCGTGGCCGCGTAGCTCTTGGTTGACCCGGCGTTGTTGGCAAAGGTCACGCAGGGCGACACCACATCGATGAAGGCAAAACCCCTGTGGGCCATGGCTGCGCGGATCAGCGGCTCCAGCTGCTCTTTGTCACCGGAAAAACTGCGCGCAACGAAACTTGCGCCCTGAAGCACCGACAGGCTTGCCAGGTCGATGCCCTCGAAGGGGTTTTGAGTTCCGTACTTGCCCACCGAGCCGAGATCGGCGGTCGCGCTGTCCTGGCCCTTCGTCAGGCCGTAGCAGCCGTTATTCGCGACGATATAGGTCATGTTGACGTTCCGCCGGATCAGGTGAACGAACTGACCCATGCCGATGGAGGCGGTGTCGCCATCGCCGGAGACACCCAGGTAGATCAGATCCCGATTGGCGACGCTTGCCCCGGTCGCAACGGACGGCATCCGGCCGTGCACGGAATTGAAGCCGTGGCTTCGTCCGAGAAAATAGGTCGGCATTTTCGAGGAGCAGCCGATGCCCGAAAGCTTGGCGATGCGGTGCGGCGGAATGGATGACAGGAAACAGGCGTTGCGGATCGCCGCCGAAATACTGTCATGCCCGCATCCCGCGCACAGCGTCGAAATCGATCCGTCATAGTCGGCAACCGTGTATCCGAGGGCGTTTTTCGGCAGCTTCGGGTGCTGGAATTTCGGCTTGTAGTAGGACATCAGGCAGTCTCCGGATGCAGCTTGACGACGTCGGCACTGGTGGCGTTGAGCGCGCGCCGGATTTGACGGGCGATCGTCCGCGCGGTGATCGGCGTGCCGGAATAGTTCAGGACCGAGGTCAGCTTGTCCGGCGCGATATGGCACTCGTTCATGATCAACTGACGCATTTGCCCGTCACGGTTCTGTTCGATGACGAAGACAATGTCGTGCTCGTGCACGAAGGCATCGAGACTTTCGTGAAAGGGGAAGGCCCGAATGCGCATGACATCGATCGGGTAACCTTCCTCGGCCAGGATCTCGACCGCCTCGTATGATGGTGAGGCGGAGGTCCCGAAAAACAGCGCGCCGAGCTTCTGCTTGGTTTTCGGTTTCTTGACCGGGATCGGATCATGCACCTTGGGAACAGGAACGTAGGATTTGGCGGTCTCGAACTTGCGCAGGAGCCGGTCGACGTTCTCCACGTAGTCGTCGCCCTTCTCGGAGTAGATCGCCATGTCGTTTTTCGACGACCCCCGGGTAAAGAACGCCCCCTTGTCGGGATGCGTACCCGGCAGGGTGCGGTAGCAGATGCCGTCGCCGTCCACGTCGACGTAGCGCCCCCAGGTCTCCGCCTCGTCCAGCGCGTCCTTGTCCAGCACCTTGCCCCGGTTCATCTCGTAGTCGTCGTCCCACTCCAACGGCGGTGACATCCAGTCATTCATGCCCAGATCGAGGTCCGACATCATGATCACCGGGGTTTGGAGCTGCTCCGCAAGATCGAAGGCCTGCACGGTCATGTCGAAACACTCCCGCGGCGTCGCCGGGAACAGAAGGACATGCTTGGTATCGCCGTGACTGGCATAGGCCGCTGCCAGAATATCCGACTGCTGGCTTCGGGTTGGCATCCCTGTTGACGGCCCGGATCGTTGCACGTCGATCAGCACGACAGGCACCTCGGCGAAATAGGCCAAGCCCAAAAACTCACTCATCAGCGACAGCCCAGGGCCGGATGTTGCCGTGAACGCACGGGCACCATTCCAGCTGGCCCCGACAACAATGCCCATGGCCGCCAGTTCATCCTCCGCCTGCAGGATCGCAAAGTTCCGTTTGCCCGTGCCCGCGTCGATCCGCATCCGCTCCGCATATTTGGAAAAGGCATCGACCACCGATGTTGACGGCGTGATCGGGTACCAGGCCGCGACTGTCGCACCGCCATAGATGGCGCCGAGAGCTGCAGCCGTGTTGCCGTTCATCAGGATATGCTGGCTCTCGCGGATATGCGGCGCGTCGATGACACTCGAGTCCAGGCGGATCGGCAGAGGACAGGAAAAGTTCTCCTTGGCGAACTGATACCCCATTTCGAGCGCATGAACGTTGGGCGAAATCAGCTTTTCCTTGCCCTTGAACTGATCGCTCAAAAGGTCCTTGAGGATCGAAAAGTCGATATCGAGCAAGGCCGCGAGCGCACCCACATAGACCACGTTCTTCAGGAGTTGCTGCAGCCGCGCAACCTTGAATTCGCGCATGCACATCTCTGTCAGAGGAATACCGAAATAGCTGATGTCGTCGCGCTTGAGATGCGGTGCCAGAGGCCGGGTGGAATCGTAGACGAAGTACCCGCCAGGGCCGACGCTGGCGATATCATCCTCCATCGTCTGCGGGTTGACGCAAAGCATCAGGTCCACGCCGCCCCGCCGGCCGAGATAGCCCTTGGCACTGACCCGCACCTCGTACCAGGTCGGCAGACCCTGGATATTCGACGGAAAGATGTTGCGCGGACTGACCGGCACGCCCATCCGGAAGATTGCCTTGGCAAACAGATGGTTGGCCGATGCGGACCCGGTCCCGTTCACATTGGCGAACTTGACCACGAAATCGTTGACGCCCTCGAGCTGTTTCATTTGACATCCACCAGGTTGGGCGACGCTTTCGCAACATTGTAAAAGAACATCTGCATGTCCCATGCAGCCGTCGGACACCGCTCGGCGCACAGGCCGCAGTGCAGGCAGACATCTTCGTCCTTCACCATGACCCGCCCCGTCGTGAGCTTTCCGGAGACATAAAGGTCCTGCTCGGCGTTCTCCGCCGGGACCATGAGCTTGCCACGCAATTCCTTTTCGGGTGCATTCTGGGTGAAGGTGATGCAACTCGTGGGACAGATGTCCGCGCAGGCGTCGCACTCGATACAGTTGGAATCGGTGAACACCGTCTGCGCATCACAGTTCAGACACCGCTCCGCCTCGATGAACGCCGTTTCCGGATCGAAACCCAGCTCCACTTCCACCATGCGGTCGCTCAGGGATTTCTTGAGATCTTCCAGCGGAACGATTTTGCGCTCGTCGGTGATCGGAATGGAATCGTAGCTCCATTCATGGATGCCCATCTTTTGCCCCACCAGGGTGACATCCGGCGGCGGCCGCTTGGAAAGGTCCTTCCCGTGGCAGTAGAGGTCGATGGAGACGGCCGCCTTGTGGCCATGTGCCACCGCAGTGATGATGTTCGATGGTCCGAAGGCGGAATCGCCGCCGAAAAAGACTTCCTTGCGCGTGGACTGGAACGTCTCGTCATCATTGATGATCGGTGTGCCCCAGCTGGTGAAGCGGATGCCCGTCTCCTTTTCAATCCAGGGAAAGGCGTTCTCCTGGCCGATGGCGACAAGCACGTCATCGCACGGAAAGAATTCGGGTTCTTCGCCGGTCGGAACGAGTTCGCGGCGGCCATCCCTGTGATAGACCGCTTTGACCTTTCCGAAGGTCATGCCGACGAGCTTGCCGTCCTCGACCACGAATTCGCGCGGCACGTGGTTGTCGATGATGGGGATGCCTTCGTGCATGGCGTCTTCCTTTTCCCAGGGAGACGCCTTCATGTCCTCGAAGGGGCTGCGGACAATCACCTTCACGTCCTCGCCGCCAAGACGGCGCGACGTACGGCAGCAATCCATGGCAGTGTTGCCGCCGCCAAGCACGATCACGCGCTTGCCGATTTCCTTGATGTGTTCGAAGGCGACGTTCGCGAGCCAGTTGATGCCGATATGAATGTTCGCATCGGCTTCCTTGCGGCCCGGGAGCTTCGGCAGGTCGCGCCCCTTGGGAGCCCCGGACCCGACAAAGACCGCGTCATAGCCCTTGGTGAGCATGTCGGCCATGCTGTCGACATAGGTGTTGAACACCGTCGTGATGCCCATATCGAGGATATAGCCGATTTCCTCATCAAGTACGCTTTCCGGCAATCGGAACGAAGGGATCTGGCTGCGCATGAAGCCGCCGCCCTTGGCCTGTTCGTCATAAAGGTGCAACTCGTAACCAAGCGGCGCAAGATCACGTGCAACCGTCAGCGATGCCGGACCGGCCCCGATGAGGGCAACCTTCTTGCCGTTGGGCGGCCCTGCCTTCGGCAAAAGGCCCGCCACTTCGTCCTTGAAGTCGGCGGCGACACGCTTCAGCCGGCAGATCGCTACGGGTTCCTCCTCGACGCGGCCACGCCTGCAGGCAGGCTCACACGGCCGGTCGCATGTACGACCGAGCACGCCGGGAAACACGTTGCTTTCCCAGTTGATCAGGTAGGCATCGGTATACCGTTGCTGCGCGATCAGGCGAATATAGGCAGGCACCGGCGTGTGCGCCGGGCAGGCATACTGGCAGTCGACGACCTTGTGAAAATATTCAGGATTCGTCGTATCGGTGGCTCGCACGTCCTTTTCCCCCTCCCATGAGTCCAAGACATATGGCTGCTTCAAATTAAAGCGTGCCGTAATCACCCGTGTAAAGACTACACCATCAGATCGGAGAAGATATTTGACTTTCGAATACTTGCCCGAGAGCTTGCGGACGCCGGAATGCAGCGGAACCGGGCCTGGAGGAAGAGCGGTTTCAATTCATCGCGAACGGACTTGTTGCGACAATCCGGATCCGGCTTCATGATGCCGGGCAACGCCTCAGGGGGCCGTTGGAATGGGGAAAATCCCAACGCAGCGTCAGTTCGTCACCGGTCAGCCGCAGCCCGAGGAAATACCCGCGCACACTGTCCTCGCCGCATTGAGCCGTCGCAGCCGTGAAGGCCCCATCGTCCATTGTCTCGACGGGACCCCAGTCGAGGCTGCACCAGAGCTGTCCCTGTTTCATCCAGACCCGTCCAATCTCGAAAGGCGCGGCAAGCACGGTCCCGCCCGGTTTGATTGGCGCGCGGGCACATTGTTCCGCCGTTCCCCACGTGCCGAGGAACCGGTCATGGTCACCCGCATTGGCCGGACTGACGAACAGTGCCATCAGGAGAAGAAGAAGCGGTGGTTGTTTGTCCATACAGCGAGGATGCGTCAGATCTATCGGCACGCAAAGACGGCCATCGATCACGTCACCGCAATCCGGCGTGACCTCAGATCTCGTATGTGTCCAGATCCTCGACGACTGTTGCCTTGTCATGAAATAGCGAGCGCAAGGCGTTCTGAGCGGACGCCATCTTGTCCGGGCTGTCCATGTGTACCCTGAAATGGGTCAGAAGCAGTCGCCTCACCCCCGCCGATTTCGCGAACTCCGCTATTTCGGTGGGCGTCGGGGTCATTCGCGCCATCAAGGGCTGCGCGGGTTCTCCGTCCAGCCGATAGCACCAGTGCAACAAGAGATCCGCATCGCGGACAAGCGCACTCAGGTCATCGCACAGACCGGCGTCTCCCGAATAGACAAACGTCTTCTGCCCGCACTCAAGACGAAACGCCATGCAGGTCAGATGCGGCTGCGCATGCGGAACGCTACAGGATGAAAGACACCACCGCCCGGCATCAAGCTCGAAGCCTGGTTCAATCTCGGTTATCTCGGGCGACGGCCAGGGACGCGGCACCTCGCCGCCACGCGCACGCCAGACTTCCTGGCTGGGGGCAAAGTCGATCCGGGCATGCAGGTCATGCGCAAACGCGCCGTCCGGTCCGAACAGGCGGTCATGAATATGCTGCAAGGGACGCGGTCCAAACACCTTGAGACGCTTTCCGCCGATCTCCCAGGCCGCGTGCACAAGCCGGGCATAGTCCATCATGTGATCGGAATGCAGATGGCTGAAAAAGACCCAGTCGATATCGGCCGGACTGTGCCCCGCCTCGATCAACCGGCTCACCACCCCGCCGCCGCAATCGAACAGGATTTTTTCGCCACCAGCTTCAACCAGGTACCCGGACGAAGCGCGCCGCGCGTAAGGTTCTGGCGAACCGGACCCGAGAACCGTCAGTTTCATCCCGGCAGCTCAGGCGGCGGTGTTGCGGCGGGCGCACCGAGCTTCATCGCTTTCTCCCTGCCACCGTATCCCTCGACCATTGCAGCCTGGTCGGCAAAGGCTTGTTCGTTCGCAGCATCAACATCCATGAGACCGCGCAGTTCACCCTCCAGATACCTTACCGTTTCCCTGTAAGCGGGATCGGAGGCAAGGTCGGTCAGTTCCTCCGGGTCGGACTTCAGATCGAACAATTCGGGTGGATAATCCACATACCAGTTCAGCTTCCAGCGCCCCTTGCGGAGCATGAACGCGCCCGAAACCGCACCGACTGCGTGATACTGGCTGAGAATGGGACGCTCCGGATCAGCCGGCCTTGCAGCAATCTCCTGAAGCGGCTGCCCCTCGCAATCAAACTCGGAGCCGAAATGCGCGGGGATCGACGCCGAAAGATCCAGAAGGCTGACAGGTGTGTCACAGGTCGCCGGAGCAATGCCGGGCCCGGCCATGATCATCGGAATCGAGACGCTTTCCTGATACAGGTTCGACTTGCCCCACAAACCACGTGCACCGACATTGTCACCGTGATCGGAGGTATAGACGACCAGAGTGTCGTCTCCAAAACCGGCCGCCTCGAGACCGTTCAGGATCCGGCCGACATTGTGGTCCATCCACGTGGTGAGCCCATAATAGGCCGACATTGCGCACAGACGCTCGGCCTCGTCCCGGAACTTACTCTCCGAGTCTGCCATCGCGTTCTGCTTCTCCACCCAGGGATGGCGCACGTAGCCTGTCCTCGGATGGAGCTTCACCTCCGGCAAGCGATCGGCAGGATAAAGGCCGAGATAGTCCTCCGGAACCACGAAGGGAAAATGCGGTGCGACAAGGCCAACATAAAGACACCAGGGACGCGCGTCCTTCAAAAGCGCTCTTTCTTTGAACCAGCGTTGCGATCTCTCAACAACGGCTTCGTCGTAGTCGGTGTAATTGCTGGTCCCCGGACCAATGTAATCACCGAGCATTCTGCCCGGCATATGCACCCGCTCCTCCTCCTGCCGGATCGACGCCCAGACCATGCCGACGCCCCCGGCAACCTGCATCGCGATGTGTTCTGTGTCGAAACCCGCGGGATCTTCGTCATGCCGGTAATGCAGCTTGCCGATGCTCTCGACGGGGACGCCGGTCCGCTGCAATGCGTGCCCCCATCCGGACGGCGACCCGGTATAGGGCATGGCATTATCCCAGAGCCGGTTCTGATGAACATGTCTTCCGGTCGCGAAGGCCGCGCGCGCCGGAACGCAGATCGGCGACGGTGTATAGGCATCGGTGAAACGGATACCCCTTGCCGCAAGGGCATCGAGATGCGGCGTTTGAACAAACGGATGACCGGCACAGCCCATGGCGCGGGCCTGGTGTTCGTCCGACATGATGACGAGGAGATTCGGCTGCGTCATATGTCCAGGTCATCCCTTTCTGCTGCGATCTCGAGTTTGTCGAGAGCACTGTGCAAGGTATCGAGTTCCGATTTTGTCATGCTGGACCGCAGGGCGCGCTGCCGTGCACGCATGATCGGCAGGACTTTCTGGTAAAGCGCATGCCCGTCTCCGGTCAGGGACAGGATGGCGATGCGATGGTCTGCCTTGTCCTCCCGGCTCGTGACCATCCCCCGCTTCATCAGGGTTTTGAGGTTGCGGCTGAACAGGCCCTTGTCGAGCGCTGCGCGCCGCGTGAGCTCGCCCGCATGACTGTCCCCGGACGAGCCGATCAACGCGATGATGCGCCACTGGATCAGTGAGATATCGGCCGCCTCGGACAGTATCCTCTGCGCCTGGGTGTTCAGCTTCGCCTGAACGCGCGACAGGCGGTAGGTCAGAAACTGGTGCAGCGGCTGGGCAAAGAACGTGTCGCTGTCTTCCGCCTGCTGGTTTGGGCTCTTGATCATGGCATCAGTTTCGCCTGCATTGGTTGACCCGTCAACTTTAATGTTGACCAGTCAACTAATTTATGGCTCTCTTGATGAAACAGGGAGGACAAAATGAAAAGAATGCTCAAAGCCGTAATGGCAGCCGCATTCCTCACCGCTACGGGAGGATCTGCCTACGCTGCCGATTGGACACCGCCTGGCCCCATCAAAATGATCATAGCCTTCGCCGCAGGCGGCGGAGCCGACACCCAGGCGCGGCTCATCGCCGAGGAACTGGAAGCCCGTCATGGCTGGAAAGTCATACCGGAGCAAGTCACCGGCAAAGGTGGGCTGAACGCGGTCAAGGCACTGAAAGATGCCCCCGCCGACGGCACCACGATCGGCATGATCGTCTCCGAAACGCTCGGCTACAACATGGCGTCTGCGAAAGCAGGCAAACCAACCGATGTCACGCCAATCACGACGACAGCCGGCACTCAGATGGCCGTCGTCGCACTGACATCCAAGGGCTACAAGTCCTTTGCCGACGTTATCGAAGCGGCTAAGGGCGGCGAGGAAATCCGCTTCGGCGTCATGACGGGACTGCTGGGCGACATCGCCTACCTTGCCGGCAAGAGAAACGGCGTCGATTTCAACATCATCTCGGTCCGCGGTGGCAAGGCAGTCATGAATGGACTCAACGCCGGTGACATGGATATCGGTTTCGGCGCCGGCATCCAGGCAAAGGCTGTCGCGGCCGGCGACATGGTCGAGCTTGCTTCTGCAAGGGGTGAACCGCTGATCAATTCGCCGGATGCGCCGCTTCTCAAGGATTTCGGCGTTGAATTTGTCAACGAAACCACCTTCCTTTTTGCCGGTCCGCCCGACGTGGACCCGGCGGCCCGCGACGCGATTGCAAAGGCGATCGGCGAAATCGTCACCAGCGATGGCGGCAAGGCCAATGCCTTCATTACCAAGGGCTTCGGTGGCCCGGTTGTCATTTCGGGCGAGGATCTGGAAGCCAGTCTCCAGCAAAGCTTCGACGCGTCCGGAGCATTGATCTCCGCGGTCAACGAATAAGCCGTTACCCCTTGTCGCGGGCAGATTTCCCCTGCCCGCGGCGACCCTTACCCCGGGGGCCGGAACATGCAGAAACTTTCGACCAATCTTGTTCTGGGCCTTACCTGCATTGTCATCGCGCTTTTTGTTGTCTTTGTCTGGATCCCCCTCGATACGGATACCTGGCTGGTTGAACGCTCGCGCGGAAAATACATCGTCGGCGACAGCCTCGCACCCGCGCTGGCGGCAGCGTTCATTCTCATTGCCGGCCTGATGCTGCTGATCGAAAAGCGAACGGAAGACCAGCGCCCGGGCCTGGATAATCTGAAGTTCATTGGCGCGATGATTGCCTTGGGGATCGTTTCGATCCTTGTCATGCGTTGGGCAGGTCCCGCCGCGGTTGCCCTTTTTCAGGACGGCAACGAGTACAGGCTCCTGCGCGACTCAGCGCCCTGGAAGTATATCGGTTTTGCGCTTGGCGGCAGTCTCATGGTCTTTTCGATGATCGCCTTTGTGGAAGGCAAACCCTCGCTGCGCGCGGGGCTGATCGCGATCATCGCGGTCGCCGGGATCATCATGCTGTACGACCTGCCGTTTGACGACGTTCTTCTGCCTCCAAACGGAGACGTCTGATGTCGGACCTCGGCGCGCTCGACTATATCTGGATGGGAGCACTGGCGGTTTTCCAGGGGCCGGAACTGTTTTCGGTGTTCGGCCTCACCATCTCCGTCACGCTGGCGATGGTCACTTTCGGCCTGATCCTCGGGATCGTGGTCGGCGCAACACCCGGGCTCGGCGGTGTCATTGCAATGGCAATCTCCCTGCCGATCCTGATTTCCGTCTTCGGTTTCAACGCGGACGCCCTGCTCCCGGTCATGGGCTTTCTGATCGGTGTCATGAAAGGCTCAACGGTGGGCGGCGCCGTGCCTGCGATCCTTTTCAACACGCCCGGAACACCGGACGCCTTCATGACCACGCTTGACGGCTACCCGATGGCCCGGTCCGGAAAAGCCCGGAAAGCTCTGAAAATCTCGCATTTCTCCTCCGCTTCGGGCGACACGTTTTCCGATCTTGTCTTGATCGTTTGCGCCCCCTTTCTGGCGATCCTGGTCGAGGCCTACCTGGATCTTCCGGAAAAGACCGCGCTCATCATTTTGTCGCTCAGCTTCATCGCGGCCGTTGTCGGCGGTTCCCCGGCCAAGGGCCTGCTGAGCTGCGGCCTCGGTCTGCTGGCCGTGTTCATCGGCACCGGCGAGGACTTCTACCCGCGCCTCAGCTTCGGAACCTACGCCCTGTCGGACGGCATTCCGATCACGGCAGCCGTCATCGGCATTCTGGTTCTGGGGGCGATCTTCACCGAACTCGAAACCCTTTGGCACCAGTCCCGCCGCAGCGGTGCGATCGAGATGGTCAAGGACGAAGGCGACCAGCGCCTGCACTGGAAGGACATCAAGCGTATCCTGCCGTTCGTCGCGCGGTCTTCGGTTATCGGAACGGCGATCGGAGCGCTTCCGGGGATCGGCTCCACGCTGGCAGCGACAATCGGTTATGCCACCGGGCAACGATTCTATAACAAGCGCAAAGGCACCGAGGATCCCGAATTCGGCGAAGGTGCGCCTGAGGGGATTGCGTCAACCGAAGCCGCCAATTCCTCCGTCTCCGGCGCCAATCTGATTCCGGTGCTGTCACTCGGCATCCCCGGCAACACGGCGGCGGTGTTCCTGATCCTGGCGGCCGAGAGCATCGGCGGCTTCAATCCCGGCCCGGCCGTCTTCAAGTTCTCGACCGATCTCAACCCGGAACTCGTGATCGTCTTCGGCCTCTTCACGACGATGATCATCGCCAACATCCTGAACTGGACCGTCGGCGGCGTTTTCATGCGTTCGCTCGGCGTGCTGTCGCAGATCCCGAAACAGCTGCTTCTGCCGGTCGTCTTCCTGCTCACACTCGCCTCGCTCTACGTTCAGGAAACGGCAATGAGCGCGGTCTGGTTCGCCTTCGGTTTCGGTGTCCTTGGCTATTTCATGCGGCGCTTCGGAATTTCTCCGCTCCCCTTCGTGATCGCCTTTGTTCTGGGGAGCCGCCTTGAGGAAACCGCGCGTCAGGCCTTTTCCGCAACCGGCGGCGACCCTTTCTTTCTTCTGAAAAGCCCCGTCGCCGCCGTCTTCATCCTGGCCGCGGTGGCAATCGTCTTTTTCTCCATTCGCAGCCCTAAGGTTTCAGGCAAATGACCCGTCCCAACATCCTGCTGATTTCAGCTGACCAGCAACGCGCCGACTGCTTCGGCTTCATGGGGCGCAAGGTCAAGACCCCTCATCTCGACCAGCTTGCAAGCGAAGGCACGCATTTCACGGCCTGCATCACACCGTCCGTGGTATGCCAGCCCGCGCGGGCCTCGATCCTCACGGGTCAGCTCTGCCGGACTCATGGTGTCCACGACAACGGCATCGACCTTGACCGGGAGATCGGCGAAAAAGGCTGGGCCGGCACCATGGCTGCCGCCGGTTACCAGACCAGCTATTTCGGCAAGGCCCATTTCTCGACCTACCACACCTATGAGCCGACCGGTTCACCGGAGTGCCTGCGCTCTTCCGCAAACTACCCGGCAGACTGGAACGGTCCCTATATGGGCTTTCAGCATCTTGAATTGATGCTTGTCGGGCACAATTGGTGGGCACCGGAAAAGCCGCCCGCCGGACAGCATTACGAACGCTACTTTCACATGGACGGAAGGGGTGACGAGAAGATCAGGCTGATGTGGGAAAATGCCGGCGACACCAAGGATGCAGCGCAGACCTGGCATTCGAAACTGCCAACCGCCTGGCACAACACCCCGTGGACCGCCGACAGGGCCATTGAATGGCTCAAGCATGGACGCGACACGGAAAAGCCCTTCAGCACCTGGATCAGCTTCCCCGATCCGCATCACCCCTTCGACTGCCCCGAGCCCTGGTCCTGGCTTCATAAGCCGGAGGAAGTCGATCTACCCGAAAACCGCACCCGCCATTACGACGGCAAACCCTGGTGGCACAGGGCCGCTATGGAAAATGATCCGGCGGATCCCAAATTCGCGGATATCCGCAAGCAGTACAGCCGCATCGCCCCCCAGACGGACGAGCAGTTGCGTGAGATCATCGCCAACACCTACGGTCAGCTGGCTTTCATCGACCACCAGGTTGGTCGCCTGATGATTGCATTGCAGGAAGCCGGCATCGCTGACAACACCATCGTGATCTATATCTCCGATCATGGCGACTGGCTGGGCGATCACGGCCTGATCCTGAAAGGTCCGATGCACTACGAGGGTCTGCTGCGTGTTCCCATGATCGCAAGGGGCCCAGGCATCCGGGCCGGTGCAGCGGTCGACCAGCCCGTCTCGACGCTTGATCTCGGCCCGACCTTTTTCGACTACGGAAGCGCTGACCCACTACTGACCCAGCATGGACAAAGTCTGCGCCCGCTCCTGGAAACGGCAGACGCAACCCGCGACTTCGCACTCAACGAATGGGGCCTGCTTCCCGGACGGGTCGGAGTTGCGCTCGAACTGCGCACCGTGCGCACGCGCACGCACAAGCTGACGATCGATGAAAACTCAGGCGCAGGCGAACTCTACGACCTGACGGCGGATCCGTTTGAACAAAACAATCTCTTCGACGATCCGGCAGTGGCCGGAACACGCCGGAAACTGGAGGGTTACATCGCCACCCGTCCGGACGACCTCCAGCCTCACAATACGCCGGTTGGCACGGCGTAACGTGGTGCAAGTCAAAGATCACAAAGTTACTCAAATATCCCATTGTCAGATTAGCAAAGTAATAAAATAACATATTACTTCACGTTTGACAGAACAACATAAATTGTTTGCAATAAAATCACCTGAAAAAACGCCTGCGCTGAATCTGAACAGTACAGGTGAAAAACGACGTAAGAACAGGGTGGGATTCGAATGCCGCAGATTTCAAGCTTAACCAGTTTATCACTGATCATGACCGGTCTTGTTTGCTTACAAAGCAGCAGTGGCATTGCCCAGGAGAACGCTCCACCGAAACAGATCCTGTTCACGAATGTCCATGTTTTCGACGGGGTCAACGAACAGCGTATCGAGAATGCCAGCGTGCTGGTCGAAGGAAACTTGATCAAGTCGGTTTCCACCGAAGCAATCAATGCGCCGGACGCCGAATCCATAGACGGTGGCGGCCGAACGCTGACGCCCGGGTTCATCGAGACCCACGCCCACCTCATGCTCATGGGACCAAGCCTGCCGCTGATGGAATCCAATACCACCTGGGAAGACTTCGGCATTCATGGAACCAGAATGGCCGAAATGTATCTGATGCAGGGTTTCACCACCGTGCGCGATGCCGGCGGCGGCAACGGTGGCCTGCGCCGGGCCATCGATGCGGGCAAGATCCCCGGTCCGCGATACTACCCGTCGGCAGCCTTTCTCGGCACCCGCGGCGGCCACGCCGATTTCGCCAATTTCACCGCACCTCCGGGATCGGAAACCAACTTCAGCCGTCTCAACATGGCCCAGGAAGTCGACAGCGTCGCCGATGTTCACAAATACGGGCGCAATAATTTTCGAATGGGTGCCACCCAGCTCAAATACATGCAATCCGGAGGTGTTGTGTCCGCTTTCGACCCGTGGCAACTGCTTGCCGGATCGAAGGCGGAAATCGAGGCGGCTGTCCAGGTCGCGAACGAATACGGCAGCTACGTGATGGCGCATTCCTATCGCAAGGAAGCCATCCTGAACGCGCTCGAGGCAGGCGTGAAATCAATCGAACACGGGTTCTCGTTCGACTGCGAAATCGCCGAGGTGATGACCGAGAAGGGAGCCTATATCACCACGAACCTAACGGCCTTCGACCCGGGCCTGCTCGATATTCCCGCAGTCGCCAGCGTGCCGTCGAGTCTCGCCAAGGCGAAGTCGGCCTCGGCGACGTTCGCTGGCTACATCGACAACATGAAAAAATGCCCGGTGAAACGCGGCTTCCAGACGGATTGTGTCGGGTCGGTGGAAGCCTGCAACATCCAGATCGCCTATGAGAAACATCTGAACAATGATTTCTTCGGCCCCTACACCTCGATGGTCACGCTGACCTCGACCGGCGGAGAGATTGTTGCCCTTTCGGGAGACTTCATGAACCCGTATCTGGACGGCAAGTTGGGCGTGATCGAGGAAGGCGCCTACGCGGACATTCTCCTGATCGACGGCAATCCGCTGGAGGACTTCAGCGTGGTTGGAACCGGTGATCAATGGTTCGGAGCCGATCCGCGTCCCGAAAGTCCCGAAACGATCCGCCTGATCATGAAGGACGGCGTGATCTACAAGAACACGCTGAACTGATCCGGAGCCGGAAATGATGACTTTCCTCTCGCTTCGATCAGCGAAGACGTGCGTCCTCGCGGGATTAGCCGCAAGCTTTCTGTTTGCACTCGCTCAAGTGGGTTCTGCAGATGCATCGGAGGTCACCTGGAGCGACCTTCCCGACCGCGCTGCCCAGACCTTCGAGGATCCCTACCGCAACCTGAGCACGGCGCAACTCGATGCGCTTCTGAGGGTTGTGCGCATGCGTGAGCAGCTGGAAGACCCGGACCTTGCCGGTAACCTGCGCTCTGAACTGGAGCAAAACCTCGCCGACGCGGTTGATGAACTGGAGCGAGCCGGCATCGAACCGGACTGGCTCATATCGCAGCGCTGGGTCGTTGCCGAACGGCGCGAGCGCGCGGCAACCGCAGGTAATCCCGCCCTCGACGGGTCACAGGCAACGCTGTCGGGCTTCGTCATCCCGGCACCGCCGGACGCCGAGGGCCGGTTCACGGCATATCTCGTGCCGGAGCGCGGCATGTGCAGCCATGTGCCGCCGCCACCGCCCAATCAGCTTCTGAGGCTGGTGTTCGAGGAGGCATGGTACCCCCAGTTCATCTATGAACCGGTCAGGGTCAGCGGCCGTCTTGAAATCGACCCTTCCCAAAGGGTCATGCGCGTGGTGGACGGTCCGGTGAAGATGGCCTCAACTTTCACCATTGATGTCGCCAGCGTGGAAGCGCTGGTGCCCGGGAATGCCGTGAAACGATGGCCACTCCGGCCTCCGTCCACTGGAAAGGGCGGGCAGGCGGATCGCAAATGACTGTTTGCTCCCCGACATCGGTGCTTTCACTCTGTCCTGTCACCGGCATGGCAGCGGCGGCAGGGTCCGCATGGGCAGAAACCATTGAGGCGCCGGGCCTCGGCGGACCAAGTTCCGTCCGCGCAGAGCTTACCGGCGGCGACGGATTGACGGACCCGCAGTTCAGGTCCCGTTTCCTGCAGGCAAACCTGCCCGCATGGTTCGCCTTCAAGGACGCTCTGAGGGAAAACGCGAATATCGACTTCAAGATCGACTATCTCAGCCTTGGGCAATGGTCGAACGCGGATGTCGGCCAGGGTCACGCCGCCGGCGGCATCGCCAGGATCTACGGCACCTGGCAGGCTTTTGAGAATGGCGGCCTCACCGCCAAGGTGGAGCACAGAACCGCCTATACCAATGTCGCGCCGCAGTTTTTCGGGTTTGACAGCGGCGCCCAGTCGATCACCGGAACCGCCTTCAACGACATCCAACTGGCCCTGACAAATCTGTTCTGGACGCAGCGCGCGGAAAATCGTGCCTGGACGCTGCAGGCTGGCCAGATCGACGTAACCGACTTTGTCGATGTTTACGGTCTCGTCAGCCCCTATAGCGCTTTCCAGAACCTGGCCTTCAACACCAACCCGACGATCAACGCCCCCAACCCCGGTCTCGCCATTGCCGGCGGTGTCCGCCTGCACGAAAACATCTACGCGATCGCCAGCATCGCCGATGCCAACGGCAATCCCGCCGAACCGAACTTCGATGTGTTCAAGACCGGCGAAACCTTCAAGAGTTTCGAAATCGGCTACATGAGCAGCCAGGACCGGATCTATTTCGACAACATCCACTTGACGTTCTGGCAAAGCGACGGCGCGGACGACGGCTCGCGCCGGGATGACTGGGGTGTTGCGGGGTCGGCGGCCTGGTTCTTCGACAATCGCTGGATGCCATTCCTGCGTGCCGGGTTTTCTCAAGGCGAAGCAGCCCTCTACAAGACAACAGTTTCCGCCGGCCTCGGGCTTTACACGCGCCAGACCGACCTCCTCGGCGTCGGGCTGAACTGGTCCGATCCGGGTGACGCGTTTGATGAGGACCAGTACACGGCGGAAATATTCTATCGCCTGACCGTTTCGCCGAACCTGGCGATCACGCCGAGCGTCCAGCTGATCGCGAACCCGGCTTTGAACCCGGCTGAAGACAGCCTCGCCATATTCGGGCTTCGCGGACGGATCGCGCTATGAAGCGCTGGTGGGACCCTTTCCGGGCCAGGCTGTTCGACAACCGGCTCCATAACGAGCTGACAAGCAGGGAAGATCTCGCCGATCGCATGGACCGCACTTCGCGGGCAACGGTCCCGTTTTTTCTGATGCTCTCGCTCAGCGCCGTACTGGCGACGCTTGGTCTCATCGCCAACAGCACGGCGACAGTGATCGGCGCCATGATCGTGGCTCCGCTGATGTCACCGATCATGAGCACGGCTTTCGGGATCGCGACCTTCGACATAAGACTTGTCGCGCGCGCGCTCGCGACAGCGGTTCTGGGGTCATGTTGCGTGGTGGCAGTCGGCTATTGTGGCGTTCTCCTGGTTGGCGCGCGCGTCGTCGGCCCGGAAATCCTGGCGCGCACCAGTCCGTCCATGCTTGATCTCGTTGTTGCACTTGCCGCCGGCTGCGCCGGGGCCTATGCACAAACGCGGCCACGCATTGCCGATTCAATCGCCGGCGTCGCGATCGCCGTTGCCCTTGTCCCACCGCTTGCAGTGACCGGGATCGGGCTCGCCCTTGGCGACAAGGCGAGTTCGGCGCTCGGGGTCGGCATGGAAGACCTGGGGCTCAGCGATGCAGGTCTTGATATTGCCGCCGGCGGGTTCCTGCTGTTCCTGACCAACTTCGTCGGCATCGTCATCATCGCGGGCCTCGTCTTCATCGTCCAGAATTATGGCGATTGGAAAAAGGGCCTCGCCACGCTGATGGTGATGATGCTCGGAAGCTATGCGCTTATGCCGCCCCTGCAGACCGCACTTTACGAAATCTACGTGAAGAACCGCCTGCTCAGGATCGTCAACAAGAACCTCGATCTCGACAAGGCCATGAATGAAGACCACAAGGTTGGCCGGATCCATTCCGTCAGTGTGGACTATCGTCACGGCCGGGTCCTTGTCTCCGTTGTCATGACGGCGGACCGTGCAGAGCTCGAAAGCGCTCAGGCCGGTCTAGACCGGTTCGTGGCCCAACTCTCGCGCGACATCAAGCAGGAGGTCTTGATCCAGGTGGATATCGAAGCCGTCGACATCCACCGTTTCACCGCTCGTGGCGATGAACAGTAGTTGACTTGGCCTCAGCCAGATTGATCCCGGAGAGGGTTGCAGGCGGACTGCATCCAGTCCGCCAACAGCTGCGCCTCCGAAGACAATGCCATGCCGGAGCGGTGCACAAGGCCATAATCGGATCCGTCGGGTGAAAAGCCAAACGGGGAGACAAGACGCTTGCCGGCGACATCGTCAGCTGCGATGACAAACGGAGACAAGCCCACGCCGAGACCGGCGCACGCCGCCTCCGTCATCAGAAAATGATGATCCATCCCTCGGCGCTCCCGCGGCCGTGGCGCATCGGGGTTTGAGGCGAGCCACCGATCCCAGGCTTCCGGCCGGGTTTTGGTGACAAGAGCGACATAATCACCAGCCTCGAAACGCACCCGCATGCCATCGGCCATGACGGGCCCCACGCGTTCAGGAAACAGGGGTAGGATCGTCCACGTTTCGTCCAGCGCAAAATCCAGCCTGCGAAGCGCAAGAAACGCTCCGTTGCCCTGCTCCTCGATGGGCCCGCCGCCAACCGAGAGATGAACCTTCACATCCGGATGCTCATCCTGAAACCGGCTCAGGCGCGGGATCAGCCAGCGCATGGCGACAGAGCGCTCGCAGGAGAGAACAACAGCGCGATCTGCCAGACCTTGTGCGTTGCGAACGGTTGTAATCGTACGCAGCAGATCATCAAAACTGCGCCGGCACGCATCGCGCAGGCTCTCCCCTGCGCGCGTGAGTGCAAGACCGCGCCCGGCCTTCCGAAACAGCGGGACACCAACCGCGTCCGCCAGGCGCGAAAGCCGCCGGCTCACCGCTGCGTGGGTAAGCGCAAGCTCGTCCGCAGCTGCGCGCACAGAGCCCCTTCGCGCGGTTGCCTCAAAGGCACGCAGATCGTCCAGATACGGCAAATCGGATCGCTTCATTGGTAACTTATTATCACCAATACCGGTGAAATACCATTGCTTGTCATTGACAGGAAACGCGCCAGATTCAGGCTCATGAAATCAACATGTGCATCGAAGGGCTCGCCGCATTCGAAAAGCCCAGCCGATCACAATATCATTCATTGTTCCAAGGGGCGTACTTCGTGACCGAGATCGTTTTACCGCTTGTCATTTCCATGGGCGATCCGTCCGGCATTGGTCCGGAAATCATCGTCAAGGCGTTCGCGAACGGTAAAGCGGGCCACTGTGTCGTGACAGGGTGCCCAAGCGTCCTTCAAGGCACCGCCAAAGCACTTGGCTTCGACGTCCGTGTCCGGGAAATCGCCGCGATCGAGGAGGCTGCCCCAACTGTCGGGATCATCGACGTTCTTCGCACATCGCATGAACAGGCCTTTCCAACGGGAACTGTCTCGTCCGCAAGCGGACGTGCCGCCTTCGAGGCGATCGCTGAAGGTATCAGGCTGTCAAAGTCGGGCCGGGCATCCGGCCTCGTCACGGCGCCGGTTCACAAGGAGGCTCTTGCCAGGGCGGGTATCGATTACCCGGGCCACACGGAAATCCTGGCTGACCTGGGCGGTGCCGGCCACGTCGCGATGATGCTCGCGAATGACGATATCCGAACCGTCCTCGTGACGATCCACCTGAGTCTGCGGGACGCCATCGAAAGGGCGGATTTCGAGGCACAGATGGCGGCGATCCGCTTGGCGAACCAGGCCTGCCTTGATCTTGGCATTTCCAGGCCGCGCGTTGCCGTTGCCGGTCTGAACCCACATGCGGGCGAAGGAGGTCTCTTTGGCCGCGAGGAAATCGACGTCATTGCACCTGCGATCAGGGCGGCACGGAAGGAGGCGATTGACGTATCGGGGCCCTGGCCCGGCGACACCGTCTTCATGGCCGCACGCAAGGGCGAATACGATGTCGTTGTCGCGCAGTATCACGATCAGGGCCTTATTCCGGTGAAATATCTGGGAGTGGAAAAAGGGGTCAACGTCACCCTGGGCTTGCCCTTTGTGCGCACATCGCCCGATCATGGCACAGCTTTCGACATTGCCGGCAAGGGCATCGCGGACACGGGAAGTCTTGTCACGGCTATTGAATATGCGCGTCGGCTCTCCGCAACGCGCCAACACAACGAGGAGGCCGCCTGATGGGGCTGCGTTTCATCTTCATGCTCACCCGGAACGACCGCACGGTGGCCGAGGCCGCAGAGCATCTTGAAATCGCTCTTTCACTGGGCGTCCGCCATATCGGCTTCAAGGATGTCGGCCTGCCGATTGAAGAATTGAAGGCGCTCAATTCCAAGATAAGGGCCAAGGGCGCGACGTCCTACCTGGAAGTGGTCAGCCTCGACCGCGACAGTGAAGTGGCCTCGGCGCAGGCTGCCGTTCGGATCGGCGTCGATATCCTGCTGGGAGGCACGCGAGTGGACGATGTCCTGCCGGTCGTGAAAGGCACCCCCATCGAATATTACCCGTTCCCCGGCGAGATCGTCGGACACCCGAGCGTTCTGGAAGGCAGCCGGGACGACATCGTCGAAAGCGCCCGGGAAATGGCGGCCCGCGAAGGAGTTCACGGCCTTGACCTTCTGGCCTACCGCTCGCCGCTGGACGACATATCCGGGTTGATAGCCGCTGTCTGCGAAGCGGCCCAAAAGCCGGTGATTGTTGCCGGCTCAATCGCCGATCCGGAACGGATCGCGGCAGTGAAGGAGGCCGGGGCCGCCGGCTTTACCATCGGAACCGCCGCACTCGATGGCGACTACCCAAGCGACGGCGAAGGTCTGGAAGCCCAGCTCTCGGCAATCATTCGCGATGTGGCCGAACTCAACGGTCATCTGTCTCCCTTCGCAAAGAAGAATCTTGACCGTGCCTTCAGCACCTTTGACGACCACTGGGCCCCGCGCGTTGCCGGGCGGATCAACAACATGCTGATCAAGCTCGCCAAGTTCGAGGGAGACTTCACCTGGCACTTTCACGAGACGGAGGACGAACTCTTTCTGGTCCATCGCGGGCGGCTCCTGATGCGCTTCCGGGACCGGGAGGAGATCATCCAGGAAGGCGAATTCATCGTGGTGCCCCACGGGGTCGAACATTGTCCCGTCGCGCTGACGGAGACTTGCGAAGTCATTCTTCTGGAACCCGCCACCACCATCAACACCGGCACCGCGCAGGACAACCGCCGCAAGGAAGACCTCGCGATGGTCTAGGGGATGGACCCCGCTGCCATCTGCACTACTTTCATCTTCAAGACCGAGCGATGAAAACGGGACGCGTGTCGATGCTGCAGGAAAAACGTCACGATCTGGACGCCGAGAAGCGCAAGCAGCTGGTGCAGCGGCTTGTTGCCGAGTTGAGCCGGCTTGGCGGCGATCTCTATTACCAGCCGACGAGCCAGATTGCGTTGCAGATCAGGAATTACGCCGCTGGCGATGCGAAGCTCACTGCCGAGGAAAAAGCGCTGCTCGCCCCGCTCAGCCAGCGCGACATCGAAGTGCTGCTGAGCCTGCACTGATTGCGGCTTGCGAAGTGCATGCAGACAACCTCCGGCGCGGCAATTGTGAGCCGATGCTGTTTGTTCCAAAAGCCGGTCGGTGACGTCCACACAAACGTTCACATTCACGTGCGCTTGCAGATTCTGCATGGAAACAATTTCAGGTCGCGTTTAGTGTCGCCGGAATTTTTTTCTCCTGGTTTGCGCACATGAAAATTATCATCGACGGCTGGTGTATCGACAGCGATACGCGTCAGGCAACAAAGGAAGGCACTGTTGCGTCCTTGTCACCGCGCGCACTCAGGCTTTTGCTTGTACTTGCAGAAGCAGAGGGGCGGGTCTTGCAGCGGGGAAATCTCCTCGATCTTGTCTGGCCGAATGTTACCGTAAGTGACGAAAGCCTTTCGCAGGTCATTTCGGAGCTTCGCCGGAAGCTCCGCGACAGGGGCCTGATTGAGACAATTGCAAGGACCGGCTACCGGCTCACGAGACCCGTGATGCGCCCGCTCGAGATCGGGGTTCCGGCAGCAGCGGCGATCTGCGAGGGTGACTTCAATCTGGAAGCGCACGCACTTTGCCTCGAAGCCCGGAGTGAAATGGTCCGGTGTGGCGAAGGCTCACTTGAACGCGCTGAATACCTGACCGCAGAAGCCGTCGAGATCGCACCTGATTGCTCTTCCGTTCGCGCGGAACGCTCGATCGCGCTCGCACGCGCACATACCTACTGGTCGGAAGGCAGACACATTCTGAACGAGGCATGTGCGGAGGCCGAACTTGCGGTTTCGCTTGACCCCGGCTCGGCACTGGCACAGTCGGCGTTGGGATACGTGCATGCCCTGTTCGGCCGCTGGCAGGCTGCCGAACGTGGACATGCGCTCGCCCTCTCGGGAAACCCGCGCGACCCTTTGATCCTGCATAACGCGGCCTGGCACCTCATGTCCTGCGGCAAGCGGCGCGCTGCGCTATCCTATTTTGAACAGGTTGGAGACCTGGAGCCGCACAATATCAAGGGCTACCTGATTGCTGCACAGCTGTCGTCGTCTGACGATCCGTCCCGGTCCCGCCGCAATGCGGAACGCGCCCTGAAGCGAGCGCGGGCGCGCATAGAGGAAGATCCGACAGATCCGCGTGCGCTCACCGCCGCGGCCGTCCTGATGGCCCTGCTGGGCGAACGCCAGGCGGCTTATGCCTCGATGGACGATATTGATGTGCGCGGAAGCAGCCAGGCGATCTATCACGCCTCCGCCATGGCCCTGATCGGTGAGAGCGACGAGGCGATCCTGTTGCTGGAGGAGTTGTTCGACCATGGCTGGCGTGATGTATTCTGGCTTGACGCCGATCCCGGCCTCACAGGACTGAGGCAGGACCGGCGGTTCCGCCGCATGCGGCATGCCCTGGCCGCGGCCTGACGCCACTTTCAGAAATCTTTCACAAGTCGTTCAGGATCGCACCGGAGACAGGAGTTAGGAAAACGGCATTGAGCGCGCCATGACGGCGTGACATCCAGCAAAGGATTGCGATATGCCACTTTCCATCAATTCAGCGGCACCGGATTTCAAGGCCCACACGACCGAGGGAATGATCCAGTTTCACGACTGGCTCGGCGACAGCTGGTGCGTCCTGTTTTCCCATCCGAAAGACTTCACCCCGGTTTGCACGACCGAGATCGGGGCCGTCGCAAAGGTGAAGGACGAATTCGACCGCCGCGGTGTGAAGCTCATCGGGCTCTCCGTCGATCCGGTTTCAGAACATATGCGTTGGGCCGGGGACATTCTCACGGCCACCGGCCAGAGCCCGAACTTCCCGATGATCGGCGACCCGGATCTTCGCATCGCAAAGCTGTTCAAGATGCTGCCGGAAGACGCAGCAGGTGACAGCTCTTCCCGCACCGCCATGGACAACGCAACGGCACGAACCCTGTTCATTATCGGGCCGGACAAGAAGATCAAGCTGACGGTCTCCTACCCGATGACAACCGGCCGGAACTTCGACGAAGTGCTTCGTGTCATCGACAGTCTGCAACTCACCGCCAGACATCAGCTCGCCACCCCGGCAAACTGGATGGCGGGTGAAGACGTCGTGATCGTTCCATCCGTTAGCGACGATGTCGCCAGGGAACGCTTCCCGCGTGGCTGGGAAAGCCCGGTTCCCTACCTGAGACTGGTCGGGATGCCATCCTGACGCCGACTTTGGAGACGCAAGACATGTCACTTGAATTCACACGCCGCGGCTTCAGCCTCATGAGCCTGTCCTTGAGCCTCCTGGCTTTGCCGGGCACCGGACTTGCAGCCAAACCCGGCTATGCAAATCCCGGTCTGCTGGTTGGCCCGGAAGATATTGAAGGTCGGGACGATCTTGTCCTGATCGACGTGCGCAAGTCCGAAGAGTACGCAAGCGGACACATTCCTGGCGCCATGCAACTGGACCCCGATGCCGTCGCATCCGGCCACAGTCCGGTGACGGGTGCCCTCAGGCAGGTCACCGAGATCGAGCAGCTTCTGGGCAGGTTTGGGGTCACGGCCGCAAAACGTGTCGTCTTTTATGACGACCGTGGCGGTTTCCACGCGGCGCGCATGTTCTGGCTCCTCGAGTATCTGGGGCATCGCAATGTCGCCGTTCTTAACGGTGGTCTCAAGGCCTGGCGCGAGGCAGGTCTCCCGCTGTCCACCGAACCGGCAACCAACCCGGAAACGGTTTTCGCGGCTGCCCTCAGCCCCCGGCGCATCGCCACGGCGGAAGACGTGCTGCAGCGCCGCTCGGATCCGGGAAGCATCCTGATCGATGTCCGGCCGGAAAAACTCTACTTCAAGGGTCATATCCCCTGGGCGATGAACATTCCCTGGGCGCGCAATCTGGACCCGGACGGGAAGTTCCTGCCGGCTTCTGATCTGAGATCCCACTTCGCGGCATTCGGCGTGACGGAGGACCGGAAGATCATCATGCATTGCCAGACGGGTCTGGCCTCGTCCCACAGCTACGCGGCACTTCGGCTGCTCGGCTTTCCGAGGGTACAGGTCTATCACCGCTCGTGGGCCGAATGGGGAAGCGATCCGGATCTGCCGACGACAATCGGTTGACACGCAACGGGCGCGGGCCTTGTTCGGCCCGCGCTATGCTTGCGCCTTCTTTCTACGCAACCCAGTAAAATCTCGCCTGCATTGTCACAAAGGACCAGCATTCGATAATTTCTTGGCTGAAACAGGCGTTTTCCAGATTGTACCCATAGCTTTTTTTCGTATGATGCGGTCACTGACATAAGAAATAACTGGTATTCATTTCGCCCTCGGAGCGGCAATACTACCCGGAAGCTATTGGTCGAACCGATGATGCGTATTTTCGCTCTGCTCTTTTTACTTGCTCTTACGTCAATCGCACACTCCCAGACCCGGCAGGAAACTGCATCTGCATCAGACCACCGCACCTGCGCCGTCCCGGACTTGCGCACGCATATCAGACCTGATCCGGAGGGCGTGCCAACCGTCATATTGACGGGTGTCCGGGTCATCGACATTCGCGAAATCAACGATGTCGACCAGACGATCACGATCGATCTTGCGATCCGCCGCATGTGGCAGGACGACCGGCTCGCGGGCCTGGAAGGCTGCAAACTGGATGTTGCATCCGTCTGGTTCCCGGAGTTGGTTCTGCTGAACTCGGGACGGCTATTCGAACGCTGGCCGGAAACGGTGACGATCGGTCCGGGTGGAGCGGTCACATATCTTCAGCGTATTTCAGGCACCCTTGCCAGTTATCACGCGCTGCGCGACTTCCCGTTCGATTCTCAGGCGATCGATCTGAGCTTCATTCTACTGGACTATGAACCGGAGGAAGCCCTCATAGAACTCGATGCGGAGTTCGTCGGGATCTACGACATTCTCAACATTTCCGACTGGCGCATCAAGGGCGTGGCGGCGCAGATCGATAACGGCTTCGTCGCTGATGCATTCGACGAAGTCCGGACGAAACTGGATCTGACGATCGAGGCCGAACGCATCCGCGCGTTCTATGTCTGGAAGATCATTTTGCCGATCTCGCTCATCGTCTTCATGTCATGGAGCGTTTTCTGGATCGACCCGGCGCAATACGGCCCTCAAATCGGCCTGTCGGCGACCTCCATGCTGACGATCATCGCGTTCATCTTTGCGGCAACCAACATGCTGCCGCCGCTCGGATACTTCACGCTGATGGATTTCTTCATCGGCGGCGCGACCATATTCGTGTTTCTGGCGCTTCTCGTCTCGCTCACGACGACGTATCTGAACACGATCCAGTTCCGCGAGAGTGCGAAGATCCTCGACAAGGCCTGCCGCTTCGTCTTCCCGCTCGCCTATGCGGCCTTCAACTGGTTCGTTTTCCGCAGCGTGTTTTGAGGAGGAAGGAGAGAGCACTTGCAGATCAACCGAGGCTGGCTCCGTAACCGATGGACCAGGCGTTTGACAATGGTTTCAAGCCACTGTTTTGGAAGCGGCCAAGACTACCGCAGTCCCCGTATACTCTTCAATGAGGGCCTGCAAGTCGCCGCGGGGGATTGGATGGCTCAGCAGAAACCCTTGCACGAAGTCGCAGTTCAGCTCCTTGATGACAGCCATCTGTTCATCCGTTTCCACGCCTTCGGCAGTTGTCGTAATGCCCAGTGTCGCGCTCAGGCTGACGATCGAGTTCAAGATAGCTTGTGATTTCCGGGTTTTCTGTCCGGTTTCGCTTACGAACGAACGGTCGATTTTCAGGTTGTCGAACGGAAAGCGCCAGAGATAGTTCAAACTCGAGAATCCGGTCCCGAAATCGTCCAGCGACAGTCTCACGCCGGCAGTATGCAAGTCTTGCAACTGGGTCAGCACGCTTTCGGGAATGTCAACCAGAACGCTTTCGGTTACTTCCAGCTGCAGTTTTCCGGTCGCCAGATCCCCGCGCTCAAGAGCGTCTGCAACGATGGTGTGAAGACGTCCGCTGGCGAACTGAACAGTCGAGAGATTCACCGAGACGATCAGATCATGTGGCCAGTTCGCCGCTTCCAGACAGGCTTCCTTCAGGATCCACTCGCCGATCTCATCCATCATGCCCATCTCTTCGGCGATCGGAATGAAGACGTCAGGAGGAAGGAACTGCCCGTTTCGGGACAGCAGGCGCAAAAGCGCTTCAAATCCTACCAGTGTACGGTCTTTGGTCTGATAGATGGGCTGATAGTGGAGCTCGAACCTGTCCTTGCGCGCAAGCGCGTAGCGCAATTCCTCCTCGAGTTTGAGCCTTTCGCGGCGGGCCTCCCGCATCGACGGACAAAATCCGACGGTGAGGCGTCTGCCGCGGTTCTTGGCGACATACATCGCCATGTCCGCGCTGCGCACGAGTTCGTCAAGACCGTTGCCGTCCCTGCCGGAAATCGCATAACCGACACATGCCCCGATATTCAGGTCGTGGCCGGAAACCTGGAATGGCCGGGACAGGTCCGCGACGATCCGGTCACCCAGCCGCTGAACACGTTTTTCGCTGAAGTTGCGAATGGCGACGAGAAACTCGTCGCCGCCATACCGGCATACCAACCCGCTTTGCCCGGCGATTTCGCTCAATCGCTCTGCAACGGCGACGAGAAGATCATCGCCGACTTCATGCCCCAGAAGATCGTTGATGTTCTTGAACTTGTCGAGATCAACGAACAGCACCGACACTGTCGCACCTGACCTGATAAGCGAGGTCACCTCGTTTCCGAAGGACTCGCGATTCAGGAGCCCGGTCAGGGCATCATGTGTGCGGACGTGACCGAGCGTTGAAGAAACAGTGTCCTTTTCCTTCTTCAAGGCGTGGATGATGACCGCCGACGGCAGGACGAGGGCAGCCAGCGCGAAGGTCAGCAAGACATACATCATGTGGTCCAGCGATTTTTCCAGCTGCTGAAACTGGGCTGTATGGTCGATTTCGAGGTAGAGAAATCCCTTTAGATCACCGTCAAGTTCGATCGGGACGACGGCCTTTGAGTGATGCGCGCCGGTTGTGGACGTGTTCCCGTCATCCAGCATAAGAACGATGCCCGTTTGTCCGTTGAGGATGGGCGCGACCAACCCCTGCGACATCGTTACATCGTTTTTACCTTGACGGCTCGCATCATCTTGCATGCCGGAGAGCTGAGCATGCTGTGGGCTGCCTCCAGCCGAAACCTCTTCATCTTCGGCGTTGGAATGCTGGTGATTGTGGTGTGCGTGCGCATGACCCGCATCATCGGGCTGCGCCGCTCCTGTTCGGGCGGAAACGCCATTCGAATCGTAAAGCAGCTCCAGCTCTTTGTCATAAAGCTTGGTCCTGAAAACACCGTCCCCGTCGGACTTCCTCACATCAAGCATGTGATAGCTGTGCGGTGACGCTTGTCCGCCGCCCAGGATCACATCCAGCTCCGGCGTCGACTCCGTCAGATAGCTGGCCCATTGCAGAGCAGTCAGCTCGGAGGCGGATTTCAGGGACTTTGTAACGAAATTCGAAGCCATGTAGGGACCGACGACGGCAACAAGCACGAACCCGAGCGCGATTGCGAAGTATCCAATCCCGACCGAGTTCCTGAAGCTCTTCATGTCCCATCCACACTGATTGCGACTGCGCGCGGGTTCCGGCTTCGAAAGCGCGGTATCAAACGGACGTCCGGCGATGCAGCCCGGAAGAATTTCGTTCTCAAAATCGCATCCGCCGACATCTCGACCCGGTTGACCGCTGTGTGACCGCCTGCTGTTCCTTTGAACCTCTGCCGGAACTGGCGAAACGTAAGTTTCTCTAAGTTAGATCAAAGCATAACTATGCCCAATACGGGCATGATCGGGCAAATTATATTCATCATGTAAAAATACTATTATTTTTTCGAAATCAATTTATCACGCGCAAAAGTTTTATATTAAATGTCTTCAATAAGTATTATTGACAAATCTGACAGCAGCACATTCATCACATATTTCGCTACGTAATCCGTATTGAAGTGCTTGAATGGCGAGACGTCTCAAGCCGACAACGTCTCGTGGATGAGACAACTCAAGTGCGGCCCGCGCATCAGCCGGACTGTTCCATCAAGGCACGTTCAAGCAATCCTCGCAGCACCTCTTCTTCCTGTTTGGAAATCGGCGCAAGGATCTCTCCGATCGTTTCCGCGACAGCTTTGCGGAGTTCATCGACCACTGTTTCCCCCTCCCTCGTGAGATAAACCAGGCTCACGCGCGCGTCTTCCGGGGACGCCTTGCGCGCAACCAGGCCTTTCGTTTCCAGCGAGCGGATCGTGCGTGTCATCTGTGACTTGTCGCGCGCGACGCGGCGCGTCAGCTCGTTCAGTCCGGGACAGCCCATGTCGGCGAGCGTCAAGAGAACAATGCCACCTCCCGGGCCAACCCGTTCCCTGTCAAACGCATGCGACTTGGATTGAAGGCCGAAGTGAATTTTCCGCATGAAGCGGTCGATAAGAAGTGCCAGTTCAGTGTTTTGCATAGCCACAATAATGTTGACTTTATCCACTAAGTCAGAATAGTGGATAAAGTCCACTTATTTAACTCCGCTTCGGCGGTCAGACCGACTCGGATCAGGAGATGTTCAATGACCGGCAATCATAGGCATGCACTCAAGGCGGCGGCAATCCTCTGGGTCATCTGGGGACTTGTTCACATGTTCGCTGGTATCATGACAATCGGTCAGGAGACATCCGCAGCCGTGGCGGGAGTTGCTGATGCTGTCGATCCTGCGCTGCTGGCAAGCGATTATCACGCAGCCGTCGGCGCACTCATAAACCAGCACGGTTTCAACCTGCTGTGGATCGGGGCCTTTACGGTGGTTGGCGGTGTCTTTGTCTGGCGCGGGTCGGTTACCGCAATCTTCATGACCGCCATTGTCGGCTGGGTGACCGATGTCGGTTATTTCATTTTCATGGACCTTGGTGGCTACGTGCACTTCGTGCCGGGCACGGTCATGACGATCGTGTCCACCGCCGCTGTCGCACTCAGTTTCTGGACCTATGCCACAGGTCTCCGGCAACAGGCGGGTCCAGTGAATTGAATGGCAAAGGCCGTTGAAGGACGGTCTGGCTCTGCGGGGATCATCCGGGCGCATTTGCACGCCCGGATGGCAATCTGCTCAGGCCTTTTTGGCGCGGCGGCGGGCGATGAAACCCATGGCACCAAGACCGCCAAGCAGCAGTGCACCACCTGCCGGCAGCGGCACCGGCGTCGGTGACGCTTCGATATCGATCGTAAAGAGAACGGTATCCGATGTGATCAGACCCGCATCGGCGACCCCGAACAGGGCTTCAAGCGCACTGAAACCGTTGCCACCCTGACCGTCGTCAATGTCGAGGAGACGCTGGATGACACCGCCTTCAGCGACACCGTCCTGGATATCCTGGCCGGGAAAGGCCGCGCCGAGCAACTGGTTCACCTCGGTTCCGGCATCCCAGATGGAGCTTCCCGTGATCTCGATCGTCTGTTCGATCAGGTTGCCCGCGCCATCGAAGATTTCGTAGGCGAATGGATCGTCATTGCCGAAAAACGTATCATTCGACGGCACGAACATCGACAGGAACGTCGCGTAGCGGTTCGTCGTCGGATCGGCGACATCGATGGTCAGCGTGCCTGATTCCCCATCCTGGATCGGTCCGCCCGGACCGAAGATGAAACCACCCTGCGAATTGGGCTCAACGGCAAGGCGCTCGCCGGCGATAAGGTTTGGCGGATTGGGTGGAACCGGCACTTCCGCGATTTGTTCAATGCCGGCGCTTGCCGCAGAACCTGCATCGAACGCGTCGAAACTACCGGAATGGAGACCCGTGTAAACAGGCGTCACCAAAAATCCGAACCCGTTGGAATTGTTGAAAGTAATGTCAATCGTGGCGGCCTGCGCCGTGCCTGCCATGAGCAGGCCCATCACGCCTGCCCCAAGCAGCGTTTTCAATGTTTTCATGTTGCCCTCCTGGTCAACCCGTTGGAAAGGCACCCGCGATTGGGTGCAGGCAGACCTTACGGGAACAGATCCCCGTTTCAGCTCACTTCGCTACACGTCCCGCACACATTCGCGCGAGACCCGACTTCCCTCAAGCTATTGTGAATGTTATTAAATTCTGGATCACTCGCTGTAATTTGATTTGATGGAAACAAGGCGTGAACCAGGGCGTTGAACGGACCTTGCGCGCCCTTTCGCAGAAACCTGATCGGTCTGGAATGAGGAAGCGCGCGCCTCACTTGCAAGCGAGTTTTTCCCAAGACCCGGCAACCCGTTTTTCCTTGCGCACCGTTTGCGCGAAGTGCGACGCTGACCGTCAATCAAACAGACAGGAAGCAAAAGAAAATGGTGCAGAACAGCTGGAACATCGCGGTCATTCCCGGCGACGGCATCGGCAAGGAAACCGTTCCCGAGGGCCTGCGTGTCCTGAACGCGGCACAGAAGCGCTTCGACCTCGGGTTTGAGTTCACCGGGCATGATTTCGCCTCCGCCGACTATTACGTGAAGCATGGTGAGATGATGCCACCCGACTGGAAGGAGCGACTGGGGGCGAGCGACGCACTCTTCTTCGGAGCGGTCGGATGGCCGGACATCGTTCCCGACCATGTTTCGCTCTGGGGCTCGCTGATCCAGTTCAGGCGGGAGTTCGATCAGTATGTCAGCCTGCGCCCGGCCCGTGCCATGCCCGGCGTGCCGCTGCCGCTGGCCAACCGCGAGCCCGGTGACATCGACATGATGATCGTGCGCGAGAACACCGAGGGCGAATATTCCTCGATCGGCGGCAAGATGTTCCCCGGCACCGAGCGCGAGATCGTCATGCAGGAAACCGTGATGAGCCGCACCGGCGTCGACAGGATCCTGAAATATGCCTTCGACCTGGCAGCACAGCGCGGCGGGCATCTGACATCGGCGACCAAATCGAACGGCATTTCGATCACCATGCCCTATTGGGACGAGCGGGTCGCAGAAATGGCGACACACTATCCGGATGTGAAGGTGGACAAGTATCACATCGACATCCTGACCGCCCAGTTCGTGCTGCATCCGGACTGGTTCGACGTCGTGGTCGCCTCGAATCTCTTCGGAGACATCCTGTCCGACCTCGGCCCTGCCTGCACGGGCACGATCGGTATCGCGCCGTCGGGCAACATCAACCCGGAAGGTAAATATCCCTCGCTCTTCGAACCGGTTCACGGCTCCGCTCCCGACATTGCCGGCAAGGGGATCGCCAACCCGGTTGGCCAGATCTGGGCGGCAGCGATGATGCTCGATCATCTGGGAGCGGCGGAGGCAAGCCGGGCGATTGTCACCGCGATCGAGCAGGTCCTGTCCGAACAGGCCCTCAGGACACCCGATCTCGGTGGCGCTGCGGACACGAAGACCTGCGGGGCGGCGATTGCCGACGCGGTCCTGGAGACTTCCTAGATGGCCTTGTCGCCATTCATGCAGGGCTTCACGCTTGAAACGGCGGCCGTGTCCGGCGTCGACATCAATTATGCCCGTGCTGGCGAGGGACCGCCTGTCCTGCTGCTTCACGGTCACCCGCAGACGCATATCGTCTGGCGCAAGGTCGCACCCCAACTCACCTCCGCCGGATACACGGTGGTCGCACCCGACCTGCGCGGATATGGCGACAGCGGTAAGCCGGAGAGCGATACCGAGAATCGGCCCTATTCCAAGCGGGTGATGGCTCGGGACCAGATCGCCCTGATGGCGAAGCTCGGCCACGACCGGTTTTCCGTCGTCGGCCATGATCGCGGCGGCCGTGTGGCGCACCGTCTGGCGCTGGATTTTCCGGACGCGGTGGAGCGCCTCGCCGTCCTCGACATCGCACCGACGCGCACGATGTACGCGCAGACAAACAAGGAATTCGCAACACGGTACTTCTGGTGGTTCTTCCTGATCCAGCCGTTTGACTTTCCGGAAAGGATGATCGGTGCCGACCCGGAATACTTCCTGCGGAGGCACATTTCCGGCCAGGTCAGGACCGAGGGCGCGGTTGGCGAGGACGCCATTGCCGAATATCTCAGAACCTATCGCAACCCGGAGACAATCCACGCAATCTGCGAGGACTACCGCGCCTCGGCGGGGATCGACCTGGAACACGATGAAGCCGACGCCCACCGGCGCGTTTCCGCACCGCTTCTTGCACTCTGGGGCGCAAAAAGCGTCGTCGGCGACCTTTACGACGTCCTGGCAACCTGGAAAGAAAAGGCCCCCAACGTGACCGGCTGCCCCCTCCCCTGCGGCCACGCCATCCCCGAGGAAGCGCCCGATGCGTTGACGGCAAAGCTGCTGGAGTTCCTGTCCGATCCCGAGGCGCGTGCCTGATCCGCTGCCGTCCGGATCGGAAAGCGCGATGAAAGAGACAACCACATCCTGAGGGAGGCCACAGGCCTGTCTCGAAGGATGGACAACCGGGCAATACCGTGCGACCCATCTTTCGGGACAACGCTGACGCGCGTCCGTAGCATGAGGAAAAATCAGCGGGCTGCGCGCCGGTTCGCGCTACCCAATCAGTGAGCTGATGACAGATCCGGGAACTCCGTCACCGGGCCGTCGGGATCGAGAATTCACCGATCGCAACGGCCTCCAGAAGAGCAGCTTCCGCAGCGCTGACGAGGCTTGTCCTGGGCGATCCTTCCCGGCTCGCAAGGCCCAGAACCCGGCTCGGGCTGTTATCGCCAAGAGACAGCATCTTCAATGGCAGGCGGCCGCTTTCGCGAATGCAGCGCTGCGGCACGATGGATATCCCGAGTTCTGCGGCGACCATGCTGGAGATCGCTTCAAGGCTTTCCAGCTCCATAGCATCGTTGACCGGGATGCCGTTGTTCTGCAGCCAGGTCTCGATCTGCCTGCCGACAACCGCGTCCCGGTTGAAGCGGATGAACGGGCGGGACCGCAAAAGCTCCACCGGGGCGAGATACTGCGTATTCTGCGAGACCAGAAGAACCAGCACTTCCTCGGCAAGCCTTGAAAAGCGCGTGGTTCTGGAGAGCATGTCCGGGCGCGAGATCACGGCCGCATGTATCTGGCCGCGATCAATCCCGGAAAGCAGTTGGTTCGACAGCCCGGGGACAATCCGCACACGTATGCCTGGATGACGTTTCTTCAGTTCCGACAGCGCAAGCGGCACAAGTCCGGTGAGGGTTGTTGGAACGGCACCCAGGATAAGCTCTCCGGAGATTTCGTCTTTCGGCGCCACCCGGTCGGCAAGGCTGTCATAGGCGGCGATGACAGCTTCCGCTTCGCCAACCAGCGCAAGTCCGGTCTCCGTCAGCTTCGGTGTCCGCTGGGACCGTTCGAACAAGGTCAGGTCCCAGCTCTCTTCCAGAGTGCGCATCTGCAGGCTGACCGCAGACGGCGTCAGGTTCTCCGCTTCTGCCGCGGCCCGGAAGCTGCCAAGCCGATGGATCGAAAGAAGCGTGCGCAGGGCGCGAATGCTCATGAACGGTCTCCCAGCGGACGGACTGCCTTGCCTTGGTTAAAATTTTCTCGTGTTTTGATAAAGAAATACTCGTTTTTATCAACTTGATTTTATGATTATGGTCACAGCCACTCACAAACATGCCGGATATTGACGAGGCTCCCAATGGTCGCTCCAAGGACAAACGATTATCGACTGATCACCGCAAAACCATTTGCACCGAACCTCGGTGCAGAGATCTACGGGGTGGATCTGAGCGAGCCTGTGCCGGACGACCAGTTCAATGAAATCCGTGATGCCTTCTTCCGCTACCAGGTTCTGTTCTTCAAGGAACAGAAGGAAATCCCGCCCGCACGGCACATCGCATTCGGCAAGCGCTTCGGCCCGCTGCACGCGCACCCGGCCGCGCCGACTATGGAAGGGTATCCGGAAATCTTCGAAATCCACGCCACAAAGGACTCCAAGGTGGCGAACGGAGAGTTCTGGCACTCCGACGTTTCCTGCGACGAGACGCCTCCGCTCGGCACCATGCTGCAAATCAACATCCTGCCGCCCTGCGGCGGTGACACCATGTTCAGCGATATGTACGCCGCCTACGACGATCTGTCCGAGCCCATGAAAAAGATGCTCGGCGGGCTCTCCGCACTTCACAGTTCCGAGCACATTTACAAAGGCCGCTACAGCGATCGGGGCCGCAAGGACGCCGACATCGAATGCCCTGAAGCAGTCCATCCGATCGTGCGCACGCACCCGGAGACGGGCCGCAAGTCGCTCTTCGTCAACAGAACCTTCACCACCCGGATCATGGGCCTCTCGGACCAGGAAAGCGACGCAATCCTGGAAATGCTCTTCGAGCACGCGGAACACATCAACTACCAGATCCGCTTCCGCTGGTCCCTCAATGACATGGCCTTCTGGGACAATCGCTGCTGCATGCATCGCGCGATCTGGGACTATTGGCCGGAGGAGCGCAAGGGCCGGCGTGTCACCGTCAAGGGCGAACGGCCGGTCTGACCGGCAAGGCCCCTGCCAGGAACATGCACGTCGGCGGAAAACCGTCGCGGCACCATTGCGCACAATTGAATCCGGATAACCTAGTGCGGTGAATTTGAAGTTCGCATCATTGCTTCTGCAGACTCCCAAGCGAACTTCAAATTCAGGCGACTAGCAGCCCTCAGCATTGGTCGCATCCTGTCCTTCCAGAAGCTCTTGCTCAGACACCCTTATCATTGGCTGACCTGACATCCGGCTTCCAAGCCAGCCGAACTCTGTGCCCGCGTTTTCTATGCTGGGCACGATCGGTTCGGGTGGGATCTTCCTGGAGACGCCATTTTCGTATTCTGCAATTGCAAACCGGAAGATGTAGGTTGGGGACAGGCCGAGGCGATAGTCCGAGGCGACGATTCTGCCGTCGATCAGATCGGTTCTGACGAAGCCGTCACTGAACCAGATCATCTTCTGATACTCCGGATCATCTTCAACGCACGAGACAAGCGAAGCGTCATAGCTGTGCGTATAGACAACCGCATCTTCGTCGTTGTCGAACAGCGACACATAGAGATTGTGGTATTGACCGTCCGCCTGACCGATCACGCGCCACAGGAGCGTGTTGAAGGGCGTGACCACGGTCTGCACGTTGTTGACGTCTATGCCTTTCTTGGCAAAAACGGCTTTTCCCCGGGCGTGGATGTGATGCTGGACGGCGAGGCCCCAGATCAGGTAGCCGAAGCTGAATGTGAGCGTCACGGCCAGAACCTTCTTGAGACCATCAGACCATTTCGAGCTGGCGATTGCCCACGCGACGGCGGCAAGCAACGGAACGGTAAAAACGGGATCAATAATGAAGATGGACCCTGTCCCGACCGGATCGGGATGAAAGGGCCAGAAAACACGCGCGCCGTAGGCATTCATTGAATCAAGGAGCGCATGGGTTGTCAGACACAGGAAGACGGTCGCCCAGACTCGTTTGCGGTGATTCCTCAGGGATTTGAAACACCGGACGAGCAGCTCACCGATGACCGGCGTTGCAATGATGTGAATGAAGAAAGAGTGCGACCAGCCCCGATGATAGACAAATTGGTCAATCCGCGTCTCGAACGGGATCAGCACATCCAGGTCAGGCAGCGTCGCGATCAGTCCCCCGACCAGCACTGCTTTCCGCGGTCCCATTTTTGACCCGAGACACGCAGCGGAAATGGCTGCACCGAGTGTAAACTGTGTCAGCGAATCCATACTCTGCGCGCGCTCCGGAAGGGTGGATTGAAAGGCGGAAACACCGTCGTCCTTTCAAGGGCGATACGAGCCGCGCAGGTTATCATCCTGCATCGTCGGGCCGCACGCCCAAAAGACTGGTTCGCGCACCAGATAATATTTCTTTTCGTCTGGATAATCCAAGAACAGGCGGAAACACTATTCCGAAAAAACAAATAATATCGCACAGACCCAAAACTCTGGCTCTGACGAACTTCGGCGCTTGGAGCCTGAGATGTGCGTGCCAGTGGGCAGGCTGTTCCGTCCGCTTCGGCCCATCAGGCCGCGGCGATGGGTGCGAGCCGTCGAATGTGCGCGGTTATCCTTGTCACAGCGAAGCGATGGCATCCCGGATGCCCTTCAGATGCCGGCAGGGCGAACCACCGTCGGTTGACCGGGAACGATGTCCCACACCTCCCGGATCCGGCCCGCCACGACACGCCACACGACCACGACGTCCACCGTGATAGCCCTCTCCTCCAGTGTCAGGGTGTTGCGGGACTGGACGACGACCAGTTCCGGTCCGACGGGCGTCGCCGAAACCGGCTCGATCAGGCGGAGATGTCGAGATGATCCCTACGTTGTCAAACCCGGCAATTCCGGCACTGTGGCATCGGAATGATCGCACCGCCTTGATCTCGGTCACGCATGCTCCGTCCTCCGCAATGCGAAGTTCTATGGGCAGCGCTTTTTTTAAACGGCAGGGAGTTACCGCCAATGCGCAGATGACATATATTGCTTTGGAAGGACGAGTGATCATAACGAGACCGGAGACTGATGTGTCACCAGGCAAGAACCGCGTTGAAAGACTGATTGATGCGATCGGCGCAGAGTTCCAGTCTCATCTCATCGACTTGTGGAACACCTCCACGGTCTTTGATATTCAGGACGGCGCCGTTCAAAAGATGATCTCGCGCGAAGCGCCCTTTGGTGTCATTGGGATCAAGGTCCTAACGCGCAATCCGGGGGAGATAAATCGTCTTTTTGAGCACCAATGGAATTTCAGCATTGGCATCACCGGATGTGAATTCACGCTTTTGGATGTCGATTACCAGAACGACGTTTGGGTCGGTGATGCGAATTCGGCCGAGTTCGCCGGGCACGAGCACATTGCCTACAAATCCGTTGAACACATGATTGCCTTTCACGGTGACGATTTCGGCGTCGGAAAAGTCTTCATCGAGAAAATTGGGGCTCTCTGCCCCAGCCTGCTGGAAAAGCCGCCCTTGTTCTTTCGACTGCCGCGCAGGGCACCTCCCGCCTACAGATACACGGAAGCACCCAAGCCCGTTCGCGAGGCGCTGGGCCTTTCATCTGATAACCGCATGTTCCTGATTGAGGCGATGATCAAAGAACACGGGATTGACCCCTATGCGATCCTTCTGTCCTTCCATTCTGACGAAAACTTCTGGCTGGTTGATCTCCCCGAAGGACTTGTCGACCGCTACCAGCATGGCCTGATTGACCCGAGCCTTGGAGAACACCATTCAAATCTTGAGGTTGGGGCCTCCATTACAGCGGAGGCCTTGAGGAACAGGGTCCGGAAGCAGCCAAACAGCACCGAGCGCGATAGCGGCGTCTTTTTCTCCATGTCCGGAAGCGGGTCTGCGTCAGGTTTTTTGAACGGACTGAACTGACTTTACGTTGGCCGGGGTCGGCTTTTATGCTGCGGGTGTTCTGAACGACAATTTTGCGCAGCCGTTTTGGTCGGTCGCTGCTTCAACTCCTGCCGTTAAAAACAGACCTTCAAAACGCTGGAGGCAAATGACCGGGATACGGACCAAGCAGCCGGTCGTTCCTCCATTGGGGAGGTCCGTTTTCGTACGAGGATTGATATGCAGTAAATTTACTGCACTTTACATGCTGTAATTTTGCTGCATATCTGCTTCTGATGACGGATGACCAACTCGACCTTGTTTTTAAGGCTCTTTCTGACAGCACGCGTCGCCGCATCATCGAGCATCTGAGCAAACAACCTGCTCAATCATTGTTCGAAGTGTGCGCCGCGTCGGTTGCCGAAGATGGTATCGCCTTGTCCCGTCAAACAGTTTCCCAGCACCTCGCTGTTTTGGAGAGGGCTGGACTAATCAAGACTTCTTGGAAAGGGCGGACGAAAGCACATTCGTTGAGCATCCAAGAATGGCACATCGTGGCTGCGTCATGGCTCACACGATACAAACAGAACGGAGGAGAAACATGAAAATCTATGTGACAAACATCTTTGTCGATAACCAGGACAAAGCAGAAAAGTTTTATACCGACGTGCTCGGCTTCGCGGTGAAGAACAACATCTCCCTTGGCGAAAGTCGTTGGCTTACGGTTGTGTCTCCCGAAGAACCCGGAGGTACAGAGTTGTTACTTGAGCCAAGCGACCATCCGGCAGTGAAGCCCTACAAAGATGCACTCGTCGCTGACGGCATTCCCGCGCACTCCTTTCAGGTCCAGGACCTTGATGCGGAGCGGAAACGGTTAGGCGATTTGGGCGTTGAGTTTTCTGTGGAGCCCGTGGATGCAGGGCCTGTCCGCATGGCTGTTTTCGATGACACCTGTGGAAACCTGGTTCAATTGATCCAAATGATGGAAACAAACCAGTCACCAACGTGACGAAGACGGAGTATTCTCGACCTGAACCTTGACAGCAGTCGTTCGGTCGCAACGCAGCATCGGTTATTCCGGGCTCTGAGCGGAACTTCGCTGCTCATGGTACCAGCAACCGCTTTGCGCGCCCATTCCGGTCGTTCAACAATCCGGAAGCCTGTTCCGAAGCTGACATTTGTTCCGGATGCGGCAAATACGCTGGATGTACGGGAAGAGGGCATTCGCCGCAGTCATCACAAACCGCTCAGATTCGACATGTTTTGCATGGAGTATTCACAAGCCGACGAAGTTCCGGTTGAATTGCGGCACCGTCCCCTCGTCTACCAGCCGCTGGAACAGCGGCTGACTGGAGCCTTCATGCGCCTTCTTGCCTTCTCCGTTTCCGTTGCCCTTCTTTGTGCGCCCGCCTTGGCCGGCATCAAGGAAAAGGTCGCCGGCGTTGCACCGTCGGGTGTCGTGCTGGTGCTGGATGGCGGGGGCAATGAACTGGTGGCGCAAAACGCGGGGAAGTCCTTTGTCCCTGCGTCCGTCGCCAAGATCGTCACCGCATGGCTGGCGATGGAGGTTCTGGGCAGAGACCACCGGTTCCAGACCCGGTTTTACCTGGACAGCGACAGGGTGCTTTACGTGCGTGGCGGCGGTGATCCCTTCCTTGTCTCCGAAGAGCTTGCGCTGCTCGCGCCCGAGCTAGTCGCGGCAACCGGCAAGGAGCCATTCACAGGTATGGTTCTTGACGCAAGTTATTACCCTCAAGAGCTGCGCATCCCCGGCATCGAGGACACCGGCAGGGCGTATGACGCCCTCAACTCGGCGCTTGCGGTCAACTTCAACACGATCCATGCGGTAAAGAAGGGAAAGTCCGTCCGCTCCGCGGAACAGCAAACCCCGATCACGCCCCTGGCGGTGAGCCAGTTCCTGAAACGCGGTCCAAAGGGACGCGGCCGCATCAGCCTTGCCCAGGAAGACCCTTCCGTCGGCGTGCGCTACGCCGGCGAGCTTCTCGCCGTCTTTATCGAAAAAGCCGGCGGCAGCGTTGAAGGCGAAATATCGATCGGATCCATCCCCGAGGGACTTGAGCCCGTCTACGTGCACCGCCAGTCCCGTGCCCTGCCGGAGATCCTGACCCAGATGCTGCTGGGGTCGAACAACTATGTCGCCAACCAGATATTCCTGGAGGTGGGCGCACACCGTCTCGGCGGACCGGTCAGCCTTGCAAAGTCGCATAAAGTCGCGCAGGCGATCCTTGCCGAACATGGCATCACCGAGGGCATCGACCTCAAGGAGGGCTCGGGCATCAGCACCCGGAACCGCTTCTCGACCCAGGGCCTTGCAAGGGTGCTGGCAGAGTTTGCGCCGAACGCCGAGTTGCTCCCCAGGACTAAGGCCGGATCGCGCTACAAGACAGGCACGATCCCCGGTGTGAAAGCCTTGGCAGGATACGTGAACACCACCAAATACGGCCTGGTGCCCTTCGTGATCTCGCTCGGCGGCAAGACGGGAAAGACCCGGTTCCGCCTGCTCAGGGCCCTCGAGCTCGGCCTCTAGGGTACGGCGTCCTACCCTATGCATATCCTCCTGAAAACAAAGTCATGTCGTGCACGGTGCGTTGATGGTATCCAGGTTCATGCCGTCGGTCCGGGTCTGTTGAAGAGGCACCGCCACGCAAACAGTTGCAACGCGGTCTGCGCGAGGCCGATTGCCATGTACCCGGAAACCAGCGTCATCTTCAGGCCGGTTGAGTTCCGGCAGGTATAGGACGAGAGTAGTCAACTGTGAACCCCTTCCATCCTGGAGGCTTTGCGGGGCTTGGCGCCTCCTGGAAGAGCCAGTCGCCGGTCATTCGGGGTGTGGTGATGATGTGTGCCTCGACCGTCGCCTTTGCGGTCATGCACTTTTCTGTCCGGGTCGCGTCCAGCGAACTTCATCCCTTTCAGATCGCCTTCTTTCGCAACCTGTTCGGCCTCGCCTTTCTTGTGCCCTTGCTGATCGGGCCGGGATTTGTGCAGATGCGGACAAGCCGGTTCGGCCTTCATGCGCTGCGCGGGGTCGTGAACATAGCGGCGATGTTCCTGTTTTTCACTGCATTGGCCATAACGCCGCTCGCAAAGGTCACCGCGCTTGGTTTCACAGCTCCGATCTTTACCTCGGTCCTGAGCGTCCTGATCTTCAAGGAAAAGATCCGGCTGAGAAGATGGACCGCGATCGGCCTCGGCTTCGTCGGCATGCTGATCATCCTGCGGCCGGGCCTGGCCGTCGTGGAAACCGGATCCCTGCTGGTCATCGCCGCGGCGCTGCTGTGGTCGCTTGCCCTGATCATCGTCAAGAGCCTGTCGCGCACGGAGAGCAGCGTCGCCATTGTCGCCTGGATGGGGATCTTCCTGTCGGTTTTTTCGGTCGGTCCGGCCCTTTGGGTCTGGAAGGACCCGACCCTTTGGGCTTGGGGCTGGCTGCTGTTCATCGGTTTTGCCGGATCGGTCGCGCAGGTCTGCCTGAGCCAGGCCTTGAAGGAAACGGAGCCAACCGCAGTCATGCCCTTCGACTTCCTGAAGCTGATCTGGGCGGCGCTGCTGGCGTTCTGGTTCCTGGGAGAAATCCCCGACGAGATGACATTTATCGGAGCTGCGGTGATATTCTGCTCTGGCCTTTATGTTGCGCAGCGGGAACGGGCTGCCGCCAGGGCCGGCAAATAGTCGGGCAGCATGCCGAATGAACCACTTTCGTCATCAAATGATGCGTTGTTTGGAAGATGCACCCTAGATAAAGCTGATCGTTGCGCCCGGCAGATCGATGCCGTCGAGCCGGGTGGTCCAGTGGTCACCTGGCAAGATCGGCGCGGCATCAGTCAGGGTGCCGGTGGTAACGATTTCTCCCGCGCTCAGCTGCGGTGCATCGGTGTCTGCTGCCAGTGTGTCCAGGAGATGACCAAGCGCCGTGAGCGGACTGTCCAGAACGTCCGCGCCGCAGCCCGTAAGCCGCTCGCCGCGCGACCCCTCAAGCACCACGCGAAAGCGCGGCAGTTGTTCGATAACTGGTCGCGTCAGCGGCAGTCTCGGGCCGAGATAGAGCGCGCCATGCAAGCCAAAAGCGGCGGCACAGTCTGCGTCGGAAAAGCGCCAGCCGGGGAAAGATGAAAATACGACCTCAAACCCGTGTGACACCCAGTCGATGCACCCGGCAAGCTCGGTCTCGCTCATCCCCGCCCGGGGCGCGGACTTCAGGCCAAAGACAATCTCGGGCTCAAGCCGCGGCTCAGGCAGTATTGGTAATCTGTGCGGCCCTTCACCGATATCATGCAGGGTCGTATCCCAAACCGGCCCCCACATCGGGCCCGTGACGTCGTAGAGCGGCCAGATCGTGCGGTTTGTGAAACCGATCTTGCGGCCCACCCTCCGCTCTCCCCGGGCCTCGCGCAGTGCGGTGACCCTGTGGGCGATGCAATACGCCGTTTCCGCGTCAAAAGCCGGGTCGCGAACGGTAAAAGGCGTAATCTGGCGGCCCGTGTCATAGGCCTCAAGCAGTTTGGCGGCAAAGGCCTCAATCGTGGCATGTTCCATCGTAGCCGACATCCAGTTAACTCCTTCCAGTGCCATGCGAGACGGTCGCCGCTTTGCCCGCTCTTTTCAACTCCGCGGCGGCCAGGCATTTGTCGCTTGGTGCTCTGCCCGGGCCTTGACGGCACTCCGTTCCAATGACCGCCAATGGTCGCGAGTCGCCAAACACGTCGTTCAATCGAATGTCCACTATCGCCGTTTTCCGGCATTGGCAAACATTCTCCTCCCGGTCTCTTTCCAGTTACTCGGGCAAGTGTCAGTGGGTACCAATATTCTCCCGGTCTTCGAGCTCTTCACCGACGATAAAGATCTGCGTTCGCCTGCGGCACCGGTGTGTCGATGGACAAAACGATAGCCACTGCTCCAGCTCCTGAAATCACCAGAGCACTACTGTCAGTTGATCAGGCCCAAACGATCGCCCGTCCCCACCCAAGCCCAGACAAGCACACCTTCCAATCAAGCCCGGTACGCCGGCAAAGGCGCCCGGTCCTGGAGGTCGATCATCCGGCGCAGCATGGTTTCCGTGACCGAGTGGCGGATAGCGGCGGCGGTGGGGGCTTCGTAGAGATTGGTGAGTTCGTGCGGGTCGCTCTCAAGGTCGTAGAGCTCGTTCCAGTCCTCGCCTTCGCGCAGCGACATACGGTAGCGGTCCGTGACGACCGTGCGCACGCGCTGGGGGCGATCGAAGCCGGTCATGGTGCGCTGGCTGTCTTCTTCCACCACGATCGCCTCCGGCGCCTGCGTGGTGATCAGATCCCGGCCCTGGAGGCCATTGAAGGGCTGGATGCCGGCCCGGGCCAGGATGGTGGCGGCAATGTCGATGGACGAGGCCAGCCCCGTGTCGACCGGGCGATGGGCCGGGCTTGCCGGATCGTACCAGAGGAACGGCACCCGGATGATCCCCTGGTAGTGCAGCAGCAGTTTCAGCATCAGGCCATGATCGCCCATGTAGTCGCCGTGATCGGAGGTGAAGACGACCACCGTATCCTCTGCCAGCCCCAAGGTTTCGAGGCGCTTTAGCACCCGCCCGATGGCGTCGTCGATCATGGTGATCATGCCGTAGGTGAGAGCGATGATCGCCCGCGCCTCGTCCTCGGTCACGGCGAACGGGTTCTGGTTGTCTCTCGGGTCGGTGCCCTTCTCCATTGCCTCCTGCATCGCCCGGATCGGCGGCAGATCGCCCTTTCCGAACGAGACCGGCAACTCCATTCCGGCGGGATCATACATGTCCCAGTAGCGCCCCGGCGGCGTGAACGGGTGATGCGGGTCCGGGAAGGACATCTGCAGGAAGAACGGCGCGTCCGCTCCGGCCTGCGCCTTGAGCCAGGCTTCCGACCGGTCGGCGATCCAGGAGGTGGAGTATAGTTCCTCGGGCACGGCCGTGCGCCAGGCCTGCGGTGCTGTGATGCGATTATCGGGCAGCGCGTTTTCCGGGCCGGTCAGAGCGTCGAAATCCGGGGTCTGCGCACGCGCCCACAACAGGTAGTCGCCCGAGGCCTGATCACCATGGTCGGCGGCGACCTCGACGTGGCCGAAGCCGTAGAAGTCCCCTTTCAGCCGCTCGGCCAGGGGCGTGTCCCAGTTGGGCGCGACCTCGAGATCGTAGTCGGGTGAATGGCGGTTGTTCTTGTAAGCATCGCGCAGATGTGCCGACGGGGAGGTCAAGCCTTCCCGCGCCTCGAAACGGTTGGTGGCGGGCAGACCGGTAAAGCTCTGCAGGTGGGATTTCCCGATCAGGCCGGTGCTGTATCCGGCATCGCGGAGGAGCTCGACAAAGGTGGTGTGATCCTTCGACAGGGGAATGCCGTTGTGGCGCGCGCCATGCACCGAGCACATGCGCCCGGTCATGATCGAGGCCCGGTTGGGCATGCAGATCGGGTTGGCGACGTAAAAGCGCTCCCACCTTGTGCCGCCGGCCGCGATGCTGTCGATATTGGGCGTTTTCACCACCTTGTTGCCGTAACAGCCGAGGTGATCAGCCCGATGCTGATCGGTGATGATGAACAGGAAATTGGGTCTCTTGGTCATTCGGACGCCTCGGAAGTCGCGGCTTTCGCCCGGCCGGCATGGATATCGAACGCGATCAGCGCAAGTCCGATGGCGATGGCGGGCAGGTGGATCATCGGATCGGTGGCAAGGCAGGCGAAAGCCGCCACGAAGCGGACAACGATCTCCGGCACTGTCAGCCTGCGCCGGTCGAAGCCGGACAGGGCCGAGGAGAACAGCCAGATGCAGAAGCAGGTGCGGGCCACGATCCACAAGAACGGCAACAGGCTGAATTCCTCGATGATCAGGATTGTCGGGTAGAAGGCGAAGATGAACGGAATGATGAATTTCGCCATACCCAGCCGGAACGACATGAACGCGGTCAGCAGCGGGTTGGCCCGGGCGATCGGGGCCGCCGCATACGCGGCAATCGCAACCGGTGGGGTGAGCGACGAGGCGACACCGTAGTAGAAGACAAACATGTGCGCGGTCAGCATCGAGACGCCGAGTTCCTGAATGGCCGGCCCCATCACCAGGATGATGATCAGGTAGGCGGGCAGCGTCGGCATGCCCATGCCGAGGATCAGCGCCCCGGCCATGGCGACGAGCAGTGCGGAAAACAGGCTTTCGCCCCGGATACTGGCGATGACATTGGCGAGTTTCAGTCCGAGGCCGGTGCTGTCGAGTGAGCCCACGAGGATGCCGATGGCGGCAATCGCGATCAGCAGTGTCGCCCCGGATTCGGCCCCCTTCAGAAAGGACTTCCAGAGACGGGCCGGATCGCTGCGCACTTCCGGGTTGATGACCGACAGCACCAGCAGCACCACGACGGCGTAGAAGCCGGCGGCGGAGGTGGAGAGCCCGGCCACCAGCGATCCGATGACCACGAGGATCGGCCCGATGAAAAGCACGGAGTTGACCAGATCGGTCCGGGTGATCTCATCGTCGACGGTCATTTCCTGAACCTCGATACCCTGGCGGCGGGCCTCGACCGTCACGGCGGCGAACAGGCTGAAATAGTAGAACAGAGCAGGAAGCAGGGCAGCGACAATGATGTTGAGATACCCGGCACCCGTGAGGTCGGCCATGACCAGGGCCGCGGCCCCCATGATCGGTGGCATGATTTGACCGCCGGATGATGCCGTTGCCTCGATCCCGGCGGCGAAGGTGGGTGAAAAGCCGCGCTTCTTGATCATCGGGATGGTGAAAGTGCCGGTGCCGACGATATTGGCCACGGTCGAACCCGACATGGTGCCAAACATGGACGAGGCCAGGATGGCGGCATGTGCCGGACCGCCCCGGGTGCGGCGGGTGGCGAGGAAGGCGAATTTCAGCAGGGTGTCGCCCGCCCCGGTGCCTTCCAGCAGCACACCGAAGATGATGAAAATGAAAACCGTGCTGAGCACGATGTTGGTGATCGAGCCGAACACACCCTTGTTGGTGTTGTACCAGAGCGCCTCGGCGACCTCCTTCAGCGAAAAGCCCGAATGGGCCAGGATGCCGGGCAGGTCCTGCCCGAAGAGAAGATAGACCACTCCGAACGTGCCGACACAGAAGAGGCCCCATCCCCACAGCCGGCGGCAGAGTTCCAGGAACACGACCAGACCGGCCAGCGCGGGCCAGGCATCGCGGTTGGTCACGTCATAGAGCGCAGTCTCCATTTCGGTCTGGACGAAATAGAACGACCAGATCGACCAGAGCCCGGCGACGATCAGCCCGACGTCAAGAACGAGGTGAAGGGGTGTGGTCCCCCCTCGCCGCTTCTGCGAAACCGAGACGGCGACGATCAGCGCAAGCCCGAAACCGGCGGCCCGGTGCAGCTTGGGGTCGATCAGGCCGACACCTGAACTGTAGAGCGTAATCAGACCCAGGGCGCAGCAGGACAGGGCCGCTGCAAAGCCGAACAGGCGGGTCGTGACGCCGGCAAAGGGAGCCGCATCGGTCATGGCGAAGCATCGCTTTTCAATGGAGTTCGGAGGTGCTGCCGGGTAACAGGTGACCCGCCGCCCGGCAGTCACGAGCGGTCAAGGGCGCAAGGCATCCGGTATCGCGATGCCTGCCTCGTCATAATAACGGACGGCACCTGGATGCAGCGGCACATTGACAGACGTGAAGGCGGTGTCCTTGGTCACGTCCTTGAGGAAGAACGCGGTGTTGTGGACCTCGTTCAGGTTCTCCCAGAACGCCTTCGTTGCTTCGTAGACGACGTCATCGTCGACACCGGCATGGGTACCGACGAATTGTGTGAAGCCGAGCGCCGTGATCTCGCCTTCGGTCAGCTGGCCCTTGTAGACGTCACCCTCGAACTGCAGCATGCCGCGGCCCGGCCGGCCGAACAGGGCCTGCATCTCTTCGCTTTCAACCTTGTCTTCGGGGATCGACAGCACCCGGAACTCACCGCTGAGGCCAAACCGTTCGATATTGGCCGAGCCGATTTCGGCAGGACGCACCATCATGTCGATCTTGCCGTCGGCAAGCGCAGCGTAGCCCTCACCCCAGCTCAGCCGAACGGCAGTGTAGTCCTCTCCGGCCACGTAGCCGGTGATGATCTTGATCAGCGCTTCCGACGTGGCGGAGGCCGACCCGGCGGGCGGTCCGGTGAACACGGTCTTGCCCTTGATGTCTTCCCAGCTTTCGATCCCGGACCCGGCCAGCGTCACCGGGTGATAGGCACCGGCCTTGAAACCGAGAATGGCGCGGATATTCTTGGCGAGTTCCGGTGCGCCTTCGATTTTTTCGTACATCCGCTTCTGGCCAGCCATCAGGTTGACCAGCGACGGCACCGTCGAAAAGAAATCAATGTCACCCTTCGCACCCTTGAGCATGGACTTGGTCAGGGTCTGACCCGCATTGACCTGGATCTCCACGCCCGACTTGCCCGCCTGGTTGGCGAACGCCACGAACATGGTGTGGACCGGGTCGCCGACACCGGCGGTTTCTCCCTTGAAGATCTGCGCGGACACGGCCCCTTGCATCGCCAGCACAAGGGTTGCGCCCAGGATTGCCCGGCCGAGTGACTTGAAATGAAACATGCTATCCTCCCATAGACGTTTCGCTGACGTTACCAAGTCCGATTGATATGGAATAATCAAACTTTTGGGCTTATACATACCAGTCAGTTATGAAACTCGATCCCAAGCATCTGGCCCAACTCTCGGTTGTTGTCGAAGCGGGCTCCTTCCAGTCCGCCGCCAATCGGCTCGGCACGACACAGCCTGCGCTCAGCCGGAACATGAAGGCCCTGGAGGCACGGCTGGGAGCACCCCTGTTCCAGCGCGAGGGGCGCCGGTCGATCCCCAACAACCTGGCCCTGCGACTGGCGCGGAACGGTCTGGCCATCCGGCTGGCCGAGGAACAGGCCGGGATCGTTGCCGACCAGTCGGCAAAGGGCTCGGTCGGAGAACTGCGCATCGGCGCACCGCCGATCGTCTCGGGCCGGTTCCTGAGCAACGCACTGACGCAGTTCATCAAGGCCAATCCCAATTGCAGTGTCGAAATCCGCACCGGGCTGGTTCATGAACTCAGGACCATGCTGGAACGCGGACAGGTCGATCTCGTCTTCGGCCCGGAAAGTCTGGCCGAACCGGTCGACGGGCTGGTGTTCGAAGAACTGATCGACGACGGCGTCGGCGTGATGTGCCGGTCGAGCCATCCGCTGGCCACGCGCAAGCGCATCATGGCGTCGGATCTGGAAGCGCAGGTCTGGCTTGCCCATTCCCGCGGCAGCCTTCTGCGTCAGCAGACCGAAGCCGCCATGATCGCGTCCGGCGTCCGCTCAATGCAGATCGGTTGCGAGACGGATTCCATCCGCTCGGTTCTGGAGATCGTTTCCGAAACCGACCTGATCACGACCATGCCGAAGGCCACCACCGCTTCCTATCTGGAGAACCGCCTGGTGTTTCTGCCCTTCGACCACCCACAATTTCACCGCCCCCTCGGGGCGATCCGCCGGACGAACGCAAAGTCCAGCCCGATCGAGGACCGGTTCCTGAAGGTGCTGAAACAGAAGATTGCCCGCGATCAGCACCTGTGAATTCCGTTTCACTGGGCTCAGGAAGATCAGACGCGCACGGTTCACACCTGCTTTCAGGTTTCCGTGCGTGCCTCAGTCCTGTGTCTCCTTGCGCCCTAGGGTATGGACCCAATAATTTAGATGAATTGGTAGGGATGAATTTGTTCGGATACGAGGCGCAAAGCTGCGGGAAACCGTCCGGTTTCCAAAGTTTTGCAACGACGTTGCCGGGCAAATCCACCCTATCCCTACGGGCCGCAAAACGGCTTCGGTCTGCTTCGTCAAACCACTCAACCGGGCAGTAAGCCCGCTTGTCGCGCTTTTCCTTGCAACTCATCGCCGTTCGCTGCACCAATTCAACCAAATTGATGGGCCCTGACCCTAATGCGGTGAATTTGAAGTTCGTTCGAAGACCGCTGCAAAATGAGTCGAACTTCAGATTCAGGTGACTAGTTTCCCGAAACGCTGTCGACGTTCCCGAAAATGCCCTCCAGTCGCTCCAGCACGCTGGAGGGCAGGGCAGGCTGCGCCAGCGCGTCAAGGTTTTCGCGGAGATGGTCTCGGGATCCTGTTCCGGTCAGGACGACGTCCAAACCGGGTTCATGGCGGCAGAACCGGTAAGCAGCCTCGATAATGGTTGAAGAAACAGCAGGGGTCAGCAGAAACCCCAGCGGATTTTCGAGATCCACAGTGTCCGGGTCGATTTCACCGGTCGCTATCAACGCGCGCACAATTTCTTCAGCGGCAGCATGACTGCCAAGCGCGCGACGGACGGCGAACATCACCAGCGTGCCAACCCGCTTTTCCTGGGCCATCGGCAAAACAGATTTGCGGGCTGATGGGTTGAGGAAATTGAAACCGGTCATCACGACGTCCCAGTGATCGTCCTGAAGCGCGGTCTGCAGCATCTCGTGGCGCGTGTCGTGAATGAACCGCTCCGTGAGACCCAGAAAACGTATCTTGCCCTGCTCCCGGAGCTTCAAAAGAGCAGGTACCAGTTCCGATCTGCAATAGGCGTACTGACCCGGCATAACGCCGTGCAGGTGCAGGATATCGATGCGGTCTGTCTTCAGTCGTCTCAAGCAGTTTTCAACCAGCCGGACAAAGTCTTCCCCTCCGAGATAGTCTGTTCCCAAGGGAGACGTGCCCGGGGTCACGATCCCGAGTTTGGTCGACAGGACAATCTCGTCACGGCAGCTGGAAACGGCCTCGCCGACGATCTCCTCCGTGCCATAGGCTGCCGCTGTGTCGATCAGGGTCACACCCGCATCGATCGCTGTCCTGACCAGGGCGACCGACTGATCGAAACTCTGACCATAGGACTGGCCCAGACGGGAGTGTCCGCCGCAGCCGAGACCCGCCACGCCGACTTCAAGTCCGGTTCGGCCCAACACCACAATTTCCAGCTTGATTTCCTCCGATCAGATGATTGCAACGGGTGCGGAATGTCCGGTCACCGATCCTTTGTCGGGGTCCGCCGGACCGGCAGGACCCGGGACGTTGATGTCGTAAGTTCCAGGACATCCCCAAACAGGCTCAACCTGCCGGAATCTCGCCCATGACTTTGGGAACATGATAGCCTTTTTGCACGGCGTCGCGCGCCAACAGGCGCTGGTACCAGGATCTGACGTTGGGATACTTCGTCAGATCGACCTGCTGCCATTCGTATCTGGAAATCCAGGGCCAGCAGGCCATGTCCGCAATCGAATAGTCGCCGACGATATAGTCCTGACCGGCCAACTGGTTGTCGAGCACGCCATAAAGCCGCTGGACTTCGGCTGCATACCGCTCTTCGGCATATTCCGCCTTGCCCTGATTGAAATGAAGGAAGTGGTGAGCCTGACCCGCCATCGGTCCGAGGCCACCCATCTGCCACATCAGCCATTCCATGACCTTGATCTTCTCCAGAGGCTCTGACGGGAGAAATTTTCCATATTTTTCAGCGAGGTACCACATGATCGCACCGGATTCCATCAGGGACACGCCGGTCTCGCGATCCACAATCGCGGGGATCTTGTTGTTTGGGCTGATTTTCAGAAAGTCGGGCGCTTTCTGGTCGCCCTGTCCAATGTTGATCGGGTGAACTTCATAGTCGACACCCAACTCTTCAAGGAGAATGGAAACCTTGCGCCCGTTGGGCGTTGTCCATGTGTAAAGATCTATCATGATTGCAGGGTCCGTTATGTTTTTGCGGCAAGATCGAGCGAAGGGTCGTCCGTCGCCCAGGGGCTGAAGGGGGCAGGTATCAGGATCTTGTTTTCCTGGCTGATCTGGAGCGGACGCGTCTTCTTGACGTATTCCTTCCAGCGCGGGTCGGCTGTCAGGCGCGCGCGCCGGTCTGTTCGCTCGCTCATGTCCTTGTAGGCCCACATGTGAACAATCTGGTGCAGGGCGCCGATTTCGGTCGAAAAATAGCCGACCATGCGACCGAGGATCGGACGCTGGATCGCGAGTCCTTCTTCTTCATAGAGTTTCAGATACTCGGGCACTGCGCCGATCTGCAGTGAGTAGGTGCGTTGTTCAATGATCATGGTATGTCAGCCTTTGGGTGTCGCTTCACCCTGTTTGCGAGCAGCAGACAGGGACTGGGTGGGTGTCAAGGCTTCCGGATCGACCTTGAGCTCGATCAGATATCCGGTTTCGGACTGACGGGCACGGCCGAGCGCCTCACCAAACTGGTCCGTGCGCGTGATGACCTCGCCGGGAACGCCGAATGCCTTGGCATAGGTGACGAAATCGGGATTGGTCAGATCGGTCGACATCACCCGTCCAGGGTGCGTGCGCTCCTGGTGCATGCGGATCGTGCCATACATCCCGTTATTGACCACCAGATAAATGATGCGCAGGCCATAGCGTGCCGCCGTCGCCATTTCCTGTGCCGTCATCAGAAAACATCCGTCACCGGCGAGGCACACAACAGTGCGGTCCCGGTGCACCAGTTTGGCGGCGATTGCCGCAGGTACTGCATAGCCCATGGATCCGCTTGTCGGTGCCAACTGAGTGCGGTACTTGAGGTGATTATGGAACCGGTGCAGCCAGACCGTGTAGTTGCCCGCCCCGTTGGTGTAGATCGTATCGACCGGCAATGCCGTCGAAGCATGGCGGATGATTTCCGCCATGTTCAGTTCACCGGGCACATCCGTCGGAACGAGAAAGTCCTCATAGTCGGCCCGGAAACCTGCTGTCCAGTCTGACCACCGGCCTTTCCCGGCAGGAAGTTGCAGCATTGCCTGCAAAAATGTCTCCGGATCCGAGACGATCGGAAGATCCGGCGCATAAACGTGCCCCAGTTCGTCCGGACCGGGATGGACATGAACAAATGCCATCTGCGGGACTGGGGCGTCGATCAGCGAATAGCCCTGGGTTGTCATCTCCCCGAACCGGCTGCCGATCGTGATCAGGAGATCGACGTCCTCCCTTATCTTCTTGCGCAAGGCAGGATTGGGAGCGATTCCAACGACACCCCCGTAATTGGGATGTGAGTTGTCGATGTAGTCCTGGCAGCGGAACGACGTGACAACCGGCAAGTCAAGCTGCGAGGATACCCGTGCAGCCAGTGCGGCGGCGTCCGCGCTCCAGCCCGGACCACCCAGAACCAGCAGCGGACGGTGCGCCTGTTCAAGCAGTTCTCCGAATTGGGCCATTTCAGCAGCATTCGGCGCGCTGCGGACTGGTTGCGCCGGGCGGGCATCACGGACGCTGGCATGATCGGACAGAACATCTTCGGGAAGTGCAAGAACGACGGGGCCGGGTCTTCCCGAGGTCGCCACATGCCATGCCCGCGACAGATATTCGGGGATCCGGGAAGCATCTTCGATCTGGGCAACCCATTTTGCCATTTCTCCGAACATGCGCCGGTAGTCCATTTCCTGAAAAGCTTCTCGGTCCATCATCGTGCGGGCAACCTGCCCGATGAGTACGATCATCGGAGAGCTGTCCTGAAATGCCGTGTGCACGCCATTGCAGGCATTTGTCGCGCCCGGGCCACGCGTCACCGCGCAAATGCCGGGCCTGCCGGTCAGCTTCGCGTAGGCATCGGCCATGTTGGATGCGCCGCTTTCATGACGGCAGGTGATCACCTCGATCTGGTCCCGATGATCATACAATCCATCCAGAAGCTCCAGAAAGCTCTCGCCCGGAACACAAAAGAGTTTTTCCGCACCCAGTATCGCAAGCTGGTCCGCCAGGATGCGGCCGCCATGCCGCTCCCGGGGAGACGCAACGCCTGATTTCGGATCGTGGTTCGACATGGTTCAGATGCTCCGGATCATTCCGCCGTCAACGCGGGTCATCTGGCCGGTTACGTAGCCAGCCGGTTCGGAAAGAAGGAAAGCGGCAACTGCGGCGAATTCTTCCGGTTTGCCATAGCGCTTTATCGGTAGCGAGGCCGCGATCTCTGAGCGGACCTGTTCCAGTGTCTTTCCTTCACGCCCTGCGCGCGCCGTGTCCAACTGGCCAACGCGTGCGGTGTCGATCTTTCCAGGCAGGATCATGTTGACCGTGATGCCGCTGCCCGCGACCTCGGCGGACAGGGTCTTGCAGAACCCTGCGACCGCTCCGCGAATGGTGTTGGAAACGGCAAGGTTCGGAATGGGCTGGATCACACCGCTCGATCCGATCGCGAGGATCCGCCCCCAACCTTTCGCTTTCATGGGCTCCGCGGCAGCCTCAATGACCTGGATGATCGAAAAGAGCAGCATCTGGGCAGACTTTTGCCACACCTCCGGAGCGACGCCTGTCGACACGGACGGGGGCGGACCGCCCGCATTGGCGACGTGCATGTCCGGCTGGAATTCATTGCGCACACGCGCGGCAAACGTCGCAACGGCAGCGGGATCGGAAAGATCGACGGAAACGGCGGTGGCTTTGGTTCCGAACTCTCGCGACAGGTTTTGGGCGTTGGCCTGGAGTGCCTCCTCGTTTCTGGCCGCCAGAACGAGATCTGCGCCCTCTTCAGCGAGTTTCCGTGCGATGGCTTCTCCCAATCCCTGGGAGGCGCCCAGCACAAGGGCTGTCTTCCCTTTGATACCAAGATCCATTGAATTCCTATTTGGTTGTTTGCGGCGCGCGGCCGCGACGCAGTTGAAGAACGGCCAGTCCAATTCCGGCCAAGATCATCCCGACGGCAAGCACTGGCCGGATTGTGCCCGGCATCAAGAAGACCGGGTAGGCCATGATCACGAGCAGCAGCGACGGGTAATACCGGGTCCATGCCGCCTTACCGCGATGCTTCTGATAGAGCGGAAAGAAAACCGAGAAACAGGCGAGCAAAAGGAAAAACAGCGACCAGGGCCGGCTCAGAAACACCATTACGTCATCGGAGCGCGCGAAAACCTGCGAAAGCCTGGCTTCGGCGATCCCGCCGAGTACCACGCCAAGCACCAGCGGAACGATCGGAAATCCGAGTGCGCGCATCAGGAAGCCGACAATGCCGAAAAAGAAGAGCGTCCACATGTCCCAAGTGACGTTGTTCAAGGCGAACATGCCGAGGGCGCAGTAGAACAGGATCACTGCCGACAGCATGTAGAGCTTGACCTTTGTAATCAAGACGAAGCCGCGTACGGTTACCGATTGCAGCGCAAGCATCATGAAATTGGCGACAAAAAACGCCAGGAAAATCGCGTATGCGATTGTCGGTTCGTCGGTGATGAAGGACGGGCTGGGGATGACATCGTGGATCAACAGCGCTCCCAGCATGATCGCCGTCATAATATCGCCCGGCAGTCCGAGGGCCATCATCACGATCAGGGCACCGCCGGCCGTCGCGTTATTTGCAGCTTCGGGCGCGATGATACCGTCGATCGCTCCCTTGCCGAACTGGTCGTGTTCCTTTGACGTCTTCTTGGACTGGTCGTAGGCAAGGACATTAGAGATCGTGCTCCCCGCCGCCGGAAGCACTCCGACGAAGACACCTATGGCCGACGAACGAAGCACGTTGCCCCATCGGCGCAGGACTTCGCGCGCCGCGCCGAGGTAGTCGATATGGACCGCATGCGCTTCACCGCCCAGTGGCTGGTGCGCCTTTTCACGGCTCTTCACGTCCCCCAGAAGGCGTCCGAACGCAAAAATGCCAACCAGCACCGGCAAGAAGGCGAAACCCTGCTCAGCGGCATCAATTCCGAAGGTAAACCGGGGCTGACCGAACACGACGTCCGAACCGACGGTCGCGACAAGCAGGCCCAGGAGACCGGACATCAGTCCCTTGACCATCTGGTCGCCTGCCAGGCTTGCCGTCACGGTCAGTGCAAAAATGATCAGCGAAAAGTAGTCGACCGGCTGAAACTCAAGTCCGATGAGCGCCAACTGCGGGGCCACCAGCATGAGAACGATCGCCGCGAACACACCCCCGAAAAAACTGGACCAGATGCCGATACCGAGAGCCAGGCCCGGTTTGCCCGATCGGGCAAGCGGATACCCGTCAAAGGTCGTGGCAACGGAAGACGGCGTGCCGGGTATTCCCGTCAGGATCCCGGACATCAGACCGCCCGACAGGCCGCCGACATAGACCGCGATCATGGTCGCAAGACCTTGTACGGGTGACATGGAAAACGTGAAGGGCAGCACCAAGACGACGGCCATGGCAATCGTGAAACCGGGGACGGCACCTGCAAGAAGACCGGCGAACGTGCCCGCCATCATCAGCATCATCGTTGTCAGCGTGAACAGCTCGGGAGCCGCGAGTGCAATGTTCTCGAACATGATCAGTAGACCCTAAGGATGGTGCCCTCGGGCAGAACAACACCCAGCGCAAGTGAGAATATCGACCACATGCCAACCACGAAAACGGCGGAGATCGCGATATGCAACACCATCTGGCGCGGTTGCCATCCTCCCAGGACGCACAACGTCAGGAATACATAGAGCAACCCGCCCAACAGCATGCCGAGAAGCGGCATCAGATAAAGGAACCCGAAGAACAGCACGAAGCAAAGAAAAGGGTTGGTGTTGTCCCTGAGCCAGCCTTTGAGGTCTGAAAACGTCGCTGCTTCGAGACCGGACGTCTGAGACTGGATCAGCAACACAAGCGACAGAATCCCGAGCGGTATCAGGATCACCCTCGGCCAGGTCCAGGAAGCCAACTGATTGAACATCGGTTCAGGCAGCGAGTAGCTCGCCGCATACATCACGACGACAAGCACGAGGAAAAAAACCGCAACGAAAAAATCGCGATTCAAGGTCATGAAAGCCCCCAACGCCAGGAAGAGTGCCCGCGCCGTGACGGCGCGGGCGTTGACCGGTTCTATTGAAAGCGTCCGACTTTCAGCTCTTTTGCCGCGTCAAGAAATTCGCCTTCCGTGTCTTTCCACCAGGCGGCGTATTCCTCCGGACCGAGATACAGAACCTCTGTTCCCTTGGCAGCTTGCTCGGCCACGAAATCCGCGTCCTCGGTCGGTCCCTTGAACACTCCGGCCCAGTAGTCGACGAACTCCTGCGGGGTGCCTTTCGGCAGCATGATACCCCGCGTCAGGGAGTAGGTCATGTCAACGCCCAGTTCCTTCAGCGTCGGCACGTCCGGGATCAGGTCGCTGCGTTCGTCGGCGGCAATGGCGAAGGCTTTCAGCGCGCCGTCATCGCGCTGGGTGCGCGCGGCGGCCATGTTAATGCCGCCCAGGTCGATCGATCCGTTCAAGAGACCGGTGATACGGCCGGCGGTGCCGCCCTGGAACGGGACGTACTGATAGTCCGTGCCGGTCTTCGAACCGAGCATGATCCAGAGGAAATGGCTTGTCGCACCCATGGACACACCTGTCGGAATGCCGCCCGGATTTGCTTTTGCCGCAGCCAGCATGTCTTCAAGGCTGTCGTACTCGACGTGTCCGCCCGCCCCGATGATCTCCGGCGTATCGGTTAGCATGGCGACCGGCTCGAACCCGTCCCAGCTGAAATCGGTCACCCCGTTGATGTAGTTGACCACCAGGTGCTGGTGGATCGCAAACAGGGTGCATCCGTCCGGCTTGGCCGCGTGCGCTTCCTTGGCGCCGGCTCCCCCACCCTGGCCCGGAATTGTCACTACCTTGATTTTGACGGGTGAAGCGGAGGCCTCGATCGCCTTCTCGAAAATACCGAAAATCACGGCAGTACCGCCACCTGGACCCCAGGGCACGATCAGCTTGGCGGTCGAGCACGGCAGATCTGCGGCCTGCACGGGCGAGGTTGAAACCGCGAGAGTCGCAGCAAATGCAACAGCGGTCGCCCTCAGATGAGTCAGATTTAACTTCATGGTGAACCTCCCATTTTACCTCTCCATAAATAACGGACATTTGAGCAAATGGAAGCTTTTATCGATTTTTTTTGACAAACACATGTTTTATCGCTTTCGCTTCACCCGGTGCCCGGCAGCACCAGCAGCCAGCGGGCCGAAAGTTTTTGAGGAGACGCACGACTCCCTGATGCGCAAGATCCGCTACGCACTCAACAATCCGGAAGCGAGCGCGGCCCGGCACCGCTTGCCTTCCTTGTCACGTTCTTGCCGGGATCAGGGACAGCGGGATGTTCGCTCACGCCGCAGCGAAGTGCGGCTACCGGCCCAATGCTGCCATTGAAGCTTCTGTCGAGAAATTTCCGCTTCGCGCCGCCAAGCACGAACCCGCTTCGCGGGAGGGTGCACGTGGCGCGGTTTGGTGGATTTCTCTGAGGCTCTGGGCAGGTAGAGGCAAAGGTCCGAGCATGGAGTTCCTTTCAACCGGAGGAACTCAACATGACGACCTTTCAGACCGAAGCCCCGATCACACAGCTACGCCAGCGCATGCAGCAAGACATGGTGATGCGGGGCCTGGGCTCCCATACACAGCAGGATTACGTTCGCCACGTCCGGAACTTCGCCGCTTTCCTCGGGCGTCCTCCCGACACCGCGACCACGGAGGACATCCGGCACTACCAGTTGCACCAGCATGAGACCGGCGTAGGTCCGGCGACGATCAACAGCACGGTTTCGGCGCTGCGCTTCCTGTTCACAGTAACGCTGAACCGACGGGATCTGTCGCGAACTCTGGTGATCACCCGCAACCCGCGCAAGCTGCCCGAGGTGTTGAGTGTGGAGGAAGCCGCTCAACTGCTCGAGGCGGCACCGGGCATCAAATACAAGGCAGCGCTCGGTGTTGCCTATGGCGCGGGCCTGCGCGTCTCCGAGGTCGCGCATCTCAAGGTCGACGATATCGACTCGACCCGCATGCTGATCCGCGTCGAACAGGGCAAGGGACGCAAGGACCGCAACGCCATGCTCTCACCGCAACTCCTGGAGCTTTTGCGTGTATGGTGGCGCGAAGGAAAGCGGCGCGGCGTGATGCTGCCCCATGGCTGGCTGTTTCCGGGACGCAGTTGCACCGATCCGATCTCGTCACGGCAATTGCATCGCGCAGTGCAGGAAGCGGCCGAGGTCGCCGGCCTCCGCAAACGTGTCAGCCCGCATACATTACGGCACAGCTTCGCCACACACCTTCTGGAGGACGGCACCGATATCAGGGTCATCCAGGTTCTGCTTGGACACAGCAAGCTTGAGACAACCGCCCTTTACGCCAAGGTCTCGACCCGAACGATCCACGCGGTTGCGGGGCCTCTCGATCGGCTGATGGCGCTGATGGAAGGCAAGACGCCGCCCGAGTGAACAAGTGCGCACCTCAATCGAGGTCGCTGACATCTTCCGCGCTGCCGGTCCCGCCTACCGGGCAACCCATGAAGGACACCTGAGCCTTGCCCAGCTCAAGGTGATGTCGGCGGTCGAACAGTGCCGCACAGCTGCCTTGGGCGGACATGTCGAGGCCTGCGAGGACTGCGGGCATTGGCGCATCGCCTATAACAGCTGCCGCAACCGGCACTGCCCCAAGTGCCAGGGTGCCACCGCGCGCGCTTGGCTCGCCGAGCGGGAGGCCGACCTCTTGCCGGTCGGCTACTTCCACGTCGTCTTCACGTTGCCCGCCGAGATCGCCTCCATCGCCTTCCAGAACAAGGCGTTGGTCTACGACCTGTTGTTCCGGGCTGCCTCAGAGACGATGCTGACAATCGCCGCCGACCCGAAGCACCTCAGCGCCCGCATCGGCATCACAGCGGTGCTCCACACTTGGGGATCGGCGATGACCCACCATCCCCATGTGCACATGATTGTGCCGGGCGGCGGCATCTCCCTCGACGGAACGCGCTGGATATCGTCACGCCCCGCATTCCTCCTGCCGGTGCGCGCCCTGGGCAAGTTGTTCCGTCGCCTGTTCCTGACCCGGCTGATCGCGCTCCACGATGCCGGCCGGCTCGCCTTCTTCGGATCTATGGCCCATTTGGCGGACCGCGGCGTCTTTCTGCGTCACCTGAAGCCTGTGCGCAGCAAACGCTGGATCGTCTACGCCAAGCCGCCCTTCGCCGGACCGGAAGCGGTACTCGCCTATCTGGCGCGCTACACCCACAGGGTCGCCATCTCGAACCGCCGCCTCATCGGCTTCGACGAGAACAAGGTCACCTTCCGCTACAAGGATTACCGCCGTGGCGGCACCGACCGGCAGCAGGTCATGACCCTCGCCACCGACGAGTTCATCCGACGCTTCCTGCTCCATGTCCTGCCGCGCGGCTTCCACCGTATTCGCCATTACGGCCTCCTTGCCGGCACCTCTCGCAAGGCCAGTCTCGATCGTGCACGCGCATTGCTGAGCGTCGCTACAGTACCCGAAGACGACGCGCCAGAGGTGTCCGATACTCGGCCACCATGCCCTTGCTGTGGTGGACGCATGATCATCATCGAGACCTTCGCCCGCTGGCAACAGCCCCGCGCACCCCCGCACTGTGCCGCGTCAACCCGGGAGACTGCGCCATGACCCGGCATGGCCTGTTCGATCAACCGGCCGCCCTGCAACGGCATCAGCCGATGAGACGGCTTGCGCTCTGCGAAAACAGGACGGCTCTCAGCCGCGCAAACCCGCAACAGGCCAATGCGACAAGCGCTGCTCTAACGCCGGAAAGGCCATTGCGCACCCCGATCTGCCCACCAATTGTTGCTGATCGTAACTGCCCCAGACCTGCCGAAAAAAACAAAACCCCATAGCCTGCAATGCGCGGACCGCGGGTTCCTGCATGAGAGGTTTTCGTACGCCTAACGGCACCCGAAAACCTTAGCCATTTCGGTCGTCTGCCGGTTTTCGTTTGACACTCCAAAGCTGACATTCGTCGCAAATGTTGTGAAATTGTAAGTTGGGCGACAAGGGTGCATTTGCTGCGGAAATGACGACCGTCCTCTCATGGCAAGAGCGGGGCATTTCAGACCCCGCTCATTCGCTTTGTCACTCGACGAGAGTGATTTCTCCCGGGATGTAGTTGCCGTCGAGCCACTAGAAAGCTTATTCGGAATTTCAAACGGGCCTTTGTTGCCATCGACGAAAACGACGCGGCTTTGCGAAAGTTTAAACGAAACCCTGCTGACGTTGGAAACAAAGTCCGGTCAGCTCCCAGGTCGGTCATTCGTCGCATCGCCGCCCGATTCCAAACCAAATCGGCTTCATTTATGAGTCCGTACCCCAAAGTGGCAGCTCTTTACGAGTTGGTCGACCGGGGCATTGGCAAACGACTATTCATAGAAAGATGGAGAGTGGCGCAGCGTTGGCCATTGCTGGGGGTCATGCCCGTACACAACGAGCGCGTCTTCCCTGTGTGCAACATCCGATATCTTCCGAGTACTTAAGCGAATGGTCGGCTCGTCGTCCATATCAGTGACGAAAATAATGCGTGTTTCAGCATCAGACATCGAACTGTGCATGACGGCATCTGCGGCGAGCAAAACATTGCCCGAAACTGGAAGACGCAAAAGCACGGATTGATGGCCAGGGACATGCCCGCTGGTTTCCAGCAACTCCACGCCAGGAACCAACTCATAATCGCCGTCAATGAGCTGATACTTGAGCGAGGGGTGGTCCCAGGAAGCTCGATTTGCAGCAAACCGGGGATGGCCGCTTTTCGCCAGTTCATAGTGTTGCCGTTGGATGACAACTTCGGCGTTCGGGAACAAATCGTGGTTACCCGAATGATCGTCATCAAGATGAGTGCACACAAGGTAGCGAATGTCTGACGGTTGGAGGCCAATTTCCTTGAGACGGGCAAGCACGGTGTCTTCCGGTCGGATCTCGATCGACAGACCCGGCGGGTTTTGTGGATCGTCAACGGCAGACAAAGGCCATCCTGTATCGACCAGGATATTTGTGCCGTCATCTGTTTGAATGAGATAACCTGGCACAGGTATGTCACCAGGCTGCATGGTGCCGAGATGAAGAAAATAAAGACGCATATTGAACCCATTTCCATTCCAGAAATGCGAGCTTTGCCTCAAGTGGCTACGTCCGTATTGAAGAAATGGGACAAATGACGTCAAAAATAATAGGCGATGCCAGACAACGGATTTTTGGTGCCGAAATGTTCGGTCAGCTGTGTTCGGGCCGCCCGCGAATAGGCTCCCGGCGTCACGCCCAACCGCTCTCGCCAACTTCTTATCTGATGAGCCTGGTCACTATATCCCTTTTCGGAATCGCCCATTCCGGCCTGAACACTCTGCAAGCTTGAATGCAGCCGTTCCAGGCTCGCGAATTCCTTTGGACCAATTCCGAGATGTCTCCGGAAGAGGCGGTTGAGGTGCCTGCGATCTGTTCCGGCGAGCTTTGCTGCCGTCTCGACAGTGTCCCCGCGCTGCAAAGTGTGGAGGGCGATGGCCATCTGCTTGCTCTCTGGAACAGCTTGCGAGTTCCCAAGTCGGGACATTAACCACAGATCCAGAACCTCAGCGATCCGGCGAGGCTCGAGGGCGGAGCCAACATTGTTTTTCAGGGATATCGCCGGAGCATCACCCGTGACCGCGCCAAGTTCAAGCAACCTGTCGGCACTGGACGGCCCCGTATGCGGAAACAACCGTACAAGGCCCGGCATGGTCAGCATTACCATGACGAAGTACGTGTCTGACCATGAGCGCCAAACACGGTTTTGAGATTGCAGTCCCAGCAATGATACGCCCGGAACCAGTCGTCCGTTTTCCTCCGCGTTGGGTCTCCCTAAGTTGACTGACAAAACGGCATAGGGAACTGGGCTGGTTCGGATATCGGACCCAGCATGTTCTCCGGGCAGATCTTCGACAAACCAGTAGCCCTGAACGAGCGTGGCAAGGCCCCGGGCAGGAGGAAGAATTGTGAACATCAAACCTCTGCTTTGTTCTGCGGCTTCAGAAGAATTTCTCTCCTACACAGTTGGAAATCAGAGCTTCATTTGCAACCTGAACCTTAAAGCGGCTGCTCAAACATCGCTTCTGCCAGAAAACTGTCCTTTGTCTGGATCGAGTGGCTTTTCATCGCGATGAAGGAAAGAGCCCGCTTCGCGCCCCTATTCGGCCGTTCGATTGCGATCCCGATTTTGCCGAAAGCGGCCATTCGGCGGGATCAGAGCAAATGGCAGGAATGCGGACCTTTTGGACCTTGGCCGAATGGCAACCGCGACTCGAAACGGACATTCAACCTTGCTGCGGAATTGGACTGATTTTGCCCCCAAACGGACTTATGATCCAAGCCCGTGCGTGACGTCATCTATGCCAAGCTGTAGATGTCTACAGGCTCGCTGATGCCCCGTACATCGACCTGGCTGACTTTTGAGAGATCACTCACATTGGCCCCTTCAGCTGTTGTCCCGGAAACCAGGATCGACGTTCCTTGCTCCTTGTTTAACGCCTCAAGGCGCGATGCGAGATTGACCGGTTCCCCATAAACTGTATAGACAGCCCGCCCTCCACCACCGACATTGCCAGCAATCACGGGACCCGTGCTTACACCCACCCGGATCTCCAACTTCTCGCCTGCAAAGGTGGTCGATTGCACCAGTTTCAATAGATCGGTCGCAGCATCGATTCCACGTTGCCTGTGCTCCGGGTCTTCTGCTGGTACGTTGAAGGTGGCAAGCACGGCATCGCCGATAAACTGGGTCACAACCCCGTTGTGTGTGCCGATTATTTCTGAGGCGGCTTCAAAGTAGGCGTTGAAAGTATCAACAATTGCCTGCGCTCCTTTGGTCTCGGTCAGCGCCGTGAAATCCACCACGTCCGCAACCAGGACAGTTGCTTCCCGTTCCACCGGGGCTAGTGCTCCTTCATGCCGGATCATGGAATCGGCAACCGCTTTGGGGACAAAACGGCCGAACAACTGCGAAATCGACGCAACGGCCCGGTCCGCCTCCAATTGGCGACGAACAACATCACGTGCCCGTCGCATGACGATGGCAATGAGCGTTGCAACGACGAAATAGATCGTAGCCTCCTGCATCCGCGTGCCCGAGGCCGCGAAATCGACGTCCAGAAAGACGGCGAGAAACTCTTCCGGCGTTGGGTTCACCGGGACATCACCCCATTCCAGAATCCGCTCCATACCCGAGCGAATGTAGAGAAAGGCCGCCATCCATCCGGCCGCGCCCGCCACACCCGACCAGAAAACAAGGCCCGGTGAGAAACTGAAAGCGGCAACGGCCAGTATGAGAAAGTAGAAGAGAAACACCTGAAACCGGAAGATCATCACCTGCGGAACCTGACTTACCGGCTCGGCGGGCAGGAATGCCACTGCCGCACTCAGCAAGAAAATGTCGATGGTGATGAAGGCGTATTTCACCCAGGGCCGGTCAATGGACGATCCGATGATGCGGAAATGAAGCAGCCCGAGCGCTATGAATAGCGAACCGCCCAGGATGAAGTCCGGCGCTCGTTCAGCACCACGGGTGAGTGCCATAAAGGCCACAACGAACACGACCGTAATGATCCTGCCCTTGATGGCCAGCTTCAATCCCGCCTGCTCGGCAGCGTAGAACATCTGGTCGGATTCTGTCTTTGTGGTGTCGCTGTTCATGGTCCGGAGCCTGACCGTTGTAAACCAAATTTCAAATCCCAAAGTGACTGAGTCATTTCAGCGTGTTTCGCATATGCCGAGTTGGCTTGCCATTCGTTAAATTCGGGGTTCATCCCACACCCAAGTACCGTTTTGAAATCCGGACCAAGCAGGCTGCGAAAGATAACACCTCGAGGGTCGACTGCGATGTGAACCAACCGCTTGCGAGGCTCGACGGGCTCACAGCTCATGAATTTGCAAGCAAGTCCGACGAAAACCACACCGCGACCAGAGCTAAGTCATCAATGCGGACAATCTAGTCACCTGAATCTGAAGTTCGACTCATTTTGCAGCGGTCTTCAAACGAACTTCAGATTCAAGAAGGTGACGAGCAAGTCTATGTTTCTAGTGCGGTTTACGAATTTGAAGTTCGCTTCGGAGTCTGCAGAAGCAATGATGCGAACTTCAAATTCACCGCACTAGGGAGAAGGTCAGTTGAACCGGTCAACAAGTCTCTCCAAGAGATGCCAGAGTACACGACCGGCACAACTTTTTTGGTTGCGGCTTGTGCTGTCTTTCGGTGACACTGTTTGCGGTCATCTTGTTCCCAATATGGTAGTCCGCGTGAAACAAGTTCATTTTGCCCTAATCGCCATCTCCTGCATGCTAGCCGCGTGCAACACGACTTCGACATCGCCGGGCGGCGCTCCTTTGGGCAGCGACGGGCCCCCAGCCGTGGAGCGCGGCATCGTAGGAGAATGGAACTTCAAGGCGACAGACAGCGTGTTGTCATGCCGACTTAAAGTTTCCGGCAAGAACGATAACCGAGAAGGAAACGCGACAGGCTTCGGGTGTATAGGGCTCGACGAATTTTTGATGGTCAACAAGTGGAAACGGGAACGGGGCACGGTAGAGTTCTTCCGTTTGGGTGACGATCGTCCAGTCGCGGCTGTCTATCGGGTCAGCCGGGACAAGTTTCGGGGTGAGCTTTTGCCATCCGGTCGTGAAGTTGTCATGACGCGGCGTTGACCTTGGAGAGTGCCTTGGCAAGGCCGACGCATCCGGAGCGAAGTCAAACAGTAAAATTGAGCGCCTGGATGGAGAACTGAAATCGAAACAGGCGCATTCATCGCTCGGAACTTTGAAGCCGAGCGACTTTGCAGCCAACTGACTGAAGCCCGAAAAGTTGCATGAAACCCAGACCAGAATCTGGGTGAATTCAATCCCGGCCATTCACTGACAATCATCATGGACCACACGCGGGGGGTGATCGGTCGAAGGTTAATCCAAAACGTGACTGCACGCTGAGAGGTTTCTTTCACCTATCGTTTCACGCAGATTCGTGATTTGATCTAAGGATCGGGCATGCTCCCACAGATTTTTTCTTGGCCCCTTGGTCGATGAAATGTTGCGAAAGTCAGGTACAGAGTAATGCGTATGCGACTTGGATGCCGGCTTACTTTCCAACTCCCCGCACCGACACCAATGATCCTGTTGCTCAATGTGCACTATTCGCGAGCAAGCGATCTCGAACAGCCTGATCTTCTGGTGACGGATCCATCGGTTGCAATCGAGGCATACCGTGACGATTTTGGAAATTGGTGCAACCGTGTCAAAGCGCCTGTCGGCCGTTTTGTCGTTTCCACAGAAGGTTTGATTCGAGACACCGGTCTCTCAGACCCTGTCGATGAAGCCGCTGAACAGCACCCGGTCGAGCAGTTGCCAGGCAACGTGCTCACTTACCTCCTTCCAAGCCGCTATTGCGAGAGCGATGTGCTCTCCGACTTCGCGTGGAAACACTTTAGCGAGGTCCCTCCAGGCTGGCAGCGGGCACAGGCTGTCTGCGACTTCGTTCATAAGCATGTGCGTTTCGGATACGAGCATTCGCGGGCAACCCGAACTGCGGTTGAAACGTTGAACGAAGGAATTGGAGTTTGCCGAGACTACACTCATCTGGCGATTGCTTTGTGCCGATGTCTCAACATACCAGCGAGATACAGCACCGGTTATGTCAGCGATATCGGGCAGCAGCCACCTTATGCTCCGATGGATTTCGCTGCCTGGATGGAAGTTTATCTTGGCGGCAAATGGTGGGTTTTTGACCCGCGCAACAACGACACCCGTTTCGGACGGGTGCTTATTGCCCGCGGCCGTGACGCCGCAGACGTTCCGTTAACACACAGCTTTGGGCACCATGAGCTGTGTGGGTTTGAAGTCTGGATAGACAAGATCGAGGAAGCAGCAGAACCATCGCGTGGACAAAATTAGGACACGGCGAAGGCCTATATGCGCAGAATCTGAACGCATTGGACATCAAACTCTTATGTATTTATCGCACCTCCGACTGCCCAGGTCATGCACCATGAACAACGCGAATTTCTGCTACGGGTAGTCTGGAACCTATTTGACATCGGTCGTTGTGAGCACAACGGTGGCTCTCGGCTTGCGGGAGTAAGTCTTACGGGTTGATTGTTCAATTTCTGACCTGCTCCCCTGAAATTTCCTCGTTTTGAGGTTAGTCTGTTCCCAATTGAAGGAAACAGACGATGAAGCGATCCAGGTTCTCTGAAGAACAGATCATTGGCATTTTGAAAGAGCATCAGGCGGGTATCTCAGCCGCCGAGCTATGCCGCAAGTATGGCGTCAGCGATGCGACGTTTTACAAGTGGCGCTCAAAGTACGGCGGCATGGAGGTGTCTGAGGCCAAACGTCTGAAGACCCTCGAAGAAGAGAACACGAAACTTAAGAAGCTGCTCGCGGAGTCGATGATGGATGTATCGACGCTTCGTGAGATGCTCGGAAAAAACTTCTGACGCCTGGCTTGAGGAGGAATGCCGTGAGCTGGGCAATCGAGACCAAGGGATATTCGCAACGCCGCGCCTGCGGGCTGGTCGGTATCGACCCGCGCGTGTACCGCTATCGGTCCACGAGATCCGACGATGCTGACCTGCGCCAAAGGCTCAGGGAACTGGCATCAGAGCGCAGGCGGTTTGGTTATCGTCGGCTGCACATGCTGCTGAAGCGCGAAGGCATCGAGGCCAACTGGAAGAAGGTCTACCGGATCTACCGGGAAGAGCGTCTCACGGTGCGCAAGCGTGGAGGCCGGAAACGAGCCCTTGGAACGCGGGTGCCGATGGCTGTGCCGCAAGCCGCCAATCAGCGGTGGTCGCTTGACTTTGTCTCCGATGCCCTGATTGACGGACGCCGGTTCCGTATCCTGTGTGTCATAGACGACTTCAGCCGGGAATGTCTGGCAACTGTCGTCGACAACTCGATCTCCGGAACCCGGGTATCGCGGGAACTGGACATGATCGCGGAGCGCCGTGGTCGCTATCCCTTGATGGTGGTCAGCGACAACGGTACTGAGCTGACGTCAAACGCCATGCTCAAATGGCAACAGGATCGCAGCGTGGAATGGCACTACATCGCCCCACGCAAACCCATGCAGAACGGCTTTGTCGAGAGCTTCAATGGACGCTTGAGAGACGAATGTCTCAACGAGCACCTGTTCCAAAGCTATCGTTATGCTCGTGAGATCATCGAAAACTGGAGGATAGACTACAATCTGAACCGACCGCATACGAGCCTCGACGGGCTCACACCATACGAATTTGCAAAACAGTCCATGACGGATCACAACGTGAACAGCGCTAACTTATGAATGCGGACAATCAGGGGAGCAGGTCATTTCGGTTCGCATTCGATCGAACACGGCGAGATACTGAGCTTCGTCCGATATCCTCTCTTTCGTTGCTGCCTTGAGAATTGCGACATCAACAAAAACGGAAACTTCAAACACCCCGTCGTATCCAGTGAACCGAATTGATTGTCTCCCCGGGTCGTAGCTTCTGCTTTGATTGGGAAAGCTCAATGCCATCGTTTCTGCTCCGTCAACGACCGGGATTTATTTGATTCTATGGACACAAGGCCCCCCGGCTTTTGGGAGATAGTGCGGGTCTCAGTTATCAATGGCGAAGGTATGGTCTTAAGATCTGAGCAGCTCTTTGGTGCGCATGTCATCTAAGTTCCTTGGGTGATATTGTGCTTCCAGCTGTCACCGATCAGATGACTGTCGCCTGCCTCCCGTACATGCTTTACCTGCGCAATGGTAAGTCCATGCTCGACATTGCGTAAGCCAACTTCTCGCAAGCGTTCCAGATCCGCCAACACTCCGTAAGCTTCGTGACGCGAGATAGCTGTCAGCCTCGTCCGCGACCAGCAGGGGCTTCCCGTTTCTTCATCGGAAGCAGACCTTCGCGCTGAGCGAGCTTGCGCGCCGCCTTGCGGTTTCGACGGATGGCTTCACCCTTTTCGCGAGCGCGTTTTTCAGATGGCTTTTCATAGGCCCGTTTGGCCTTCATTTCCCGAAAAAGTCCTTCCCGTTGTAGCTTCTTTTTAAGGACCCGAAGCGCTTTGTCCACGTCATTGTTACGTACAAAAACTTGCAATTGATTTCCAATTCTTACTGGTGGATTCGTTTGGTTCTCGCGACTGCCATCTCATGTTCTTCAAATACTCAATAAAGGTTTGCTATTCGCCCTTCGCGGGGCTTTCAACTTCTCCCTCATCCTGCGGTCCAGTCTTGCGAGCCTCCGCTTTTTCAGTTTTGGCTTTAAGGCGTTCTGCCTTCTTGGCGGCTTTCAACTTGACCCGCTCGGACCGCTCAAAACTGTAGTTGGGCTTCCGTGGCATGATTGACCTATCCTTTTGCCCTCTTACCCGAGGGTTTTCTGGTTTTGCTCTCGCGTGAACTTGCGAAGCATGCTTGCACAATCTCTAGCGGCACCTTTTAACGATCGCGACGCGGAACTTGACACACCGGCCATAGGTGGGTTTGGGCTCTCTCAGAAATCGGGATCACCAGCTCGCGCGTCAGCGCCAAGAGCTGTGCCCAGAACCGATCGCCTTCCTTCCAGATTGTCCGAGAACGGCAGAGGGAAAGCCGTGATCCTGGCGGTTTCCATCCGACCAATGCTCTGCGGATCTGCACCATCAAGCGATTCGGGAATGGCTATGGCCTGATTTAGCGTTGGTATGGTGTAGTTTGCCTCACGCAAAGCGCGCAGCTGCCGCCCGGACAGGCCGAGGTCGGCGATAGTGCTTACAGCCAAATTCAATTTTCCTTATTCACCGGCCGCTCGGAAATGGACTCCGACAGGATTGTTATCCGCAGCGTCATCCACGCGCTTCTGGAACTGACGGATTGACTTCCGATTCCTCAAACGATCTCGCCGCATGACTGGGAACGAAACGAGATCCCCTTTAAGGCCAAACCCATTGTGGACCTTCCCCCTGAATATGCAAGGAAATTGTGGGAGTATAGAAACCAGATCAACAGATAGAACAGTCAGTATTTTTGAGTTCGGCAGAATCAAAAGACTAAATAATTCCAATATTAATTGCCACTCGGCGAGCAATTCCCCAACAAACATTTTAAGAATTGCTTCGAAAAAAGAAAATTTGAACAGCGAACAGCAAGGAACGTATCAATTACGCCCACACGTCGCTTCGGGCCACCGCCCACCAGCGTCGGAAGACATCTGCCAGAAGCGCCACAGCACATTGGTCCTCACCCTTTGAAAGGGTCCGAATTGAAAGCGAGTTTTCGTCACATTTCTGATGAAAGAAGAGCTTCCCGATGCCGAAGTAAGGGGTTTCAGATGAGAAGATCGCGTTTGCGTTGAGGCAAGCGGAAACCGGCACAACGTTTGGCGAAACTTGTCGGAAGACGTGTGTTGCCGAGGTGACTTTCTATCATTGAAAGAAAGTCTATGCCGGAATGGGCGTTGCGGAGACATGGCGGCTTAGGCCGCTCGAGTACAAGAATCATAAAGTCAGTATTTGACCCTCGAGTTGCTATCCGTCCTCTTCTTCCGCGTGTTCCCTGTTTTGGCAAGCAGCGAATTTTTTTCCAACGCAAGTCGGGCAGCCTTGAGCCTCTCGGTCTTGAGACGTCGCTGTTCGACCTCTGATTGTGCGATCTCTGATGAAATTCGTCTGGTCAATTCGGCTTTGGTGTCAGCGTTCATTCGCTGCGTCTTGCCAAGTTTGCTGCGTTTGTTCGCGGAGGTCATTGTTTTCGCTTCTTCAAGTGTTCGGAATGCAAAAAAGGCCGGGATTTGCCCGGCCTTTCCACCTATCCTTCACAGTTCGTGCCAGTACATCCGTGGTCAGGGACCGGGGACAAGAATCAGGCTTCTCGCAAATTGTCTGCGGAAGACTTGCCTAACATGGCATCACCGAGGGCATCGACCTCAAGGAGGGCTCGGGCATCAGCACCCGGAACCGCTTCTCGACCCAGGGCCTTGGCAGGATACGTGAACACCACCAAACACGGCCTGGTGCCCTTCGTGATCTCGCTCGGCGGCAAGACGGGAAAGACCCGGTTCCGCCTGCTCAGGGCCCTTGAGCTCGGCCTCTAGTGCGGTGAATTTGTAGTTCGCATCAGTGTTTCAGCAAACTCCGAAGCGAACTTCAAACTCGTAAACCGCACTGGGTGTTGGACCCACAAATGAGGCCGCAATGGCATGCGAAATGGCGGAATGCCGTTAGGAAGGGTGTGCGGAGCGAGCTTCCTGCCCGGTCAAGCACGCTGCCGCCAAATCGGCTTCAGTTATGAGTCCGTGCCCTCAGAAAACCCAGATCGACAATCGCCACAACGAAGGCGAAAAAGGCCAGAAAGACCAGCGTGCCGCCGAGCGCGGTCGGGCTTGAAACCGTCAGCCCGCCGATCTCTTCGCGGGTAAAGCCGATGCCGGCCGTCTGCGCGAAATTCACCAGCGTGCCCGGTGCGAAATAGGCAAGGAGCCACAGCCTGATGTTCGCGCGCCCGCGATCCCGGAGCCGTTTCATGGAAAGCGCGACGGCCGGGTAAAGGAACAGCAGCAGGATCCCGAACCCGATCCACTGACCCAGTTGTCCCATGGCAAGTACAAGCCCCGTGACCAACAGGGATAACAGAACACCGGCAACGAACAAGACCCCGAACCCGACCCAGAACCGGCCGCGCCCGATCTTTCCCGCCGTACTGAACAGGAGGCTCATGAAGCGCTCCTTTCTACTGCGTGAACGTGAAGGTAAGCGTGCTCGATTGGCCTTCGCCGATGGTCACGGACTGCGTGTGGGTCTCGCCCGTGTCCTCGTTCTTCAGTGTCACGTCGTAGATGCCCGGCGTCACGTAATTGGCACCTCTCTGGTTGCGCCAGCCGGTCCGGCCGATCTCGCTGCCGCCGGCACCGCCGCCCTTGCCGTGAAAGCCGAGTTCCATCAGAGCATCATCCGCCAGCCCCTCGGCTTCCAGAACCAGCCGGCCCTGGCCGGTGATCTCCAGTTCGAGCAACTGGTTGCCGTCCTCGGCAGCTGGCAGCGCGACGATTTCGCGGTGATCATGCCCCTTGAACGTCAGTTCAACGCCGATCTCGCCGTCACTGAGCGGGTAAACGCCGTCAACGCCAAGAGGGTCGAACCGCTCCGCCCAGTTGATCCAGAAGATCGACCCGTCCGTGCCCCTGTCAACACTCTCCACCTTGCCGACCTTGCTGAAAGCCCATTCGACATCCGCGCTGACATCGGTGCGCCCGGTCCCGAATACCGGCACGATTTTCAAGCCCTTGACGGCCTCACCCTGCCCGCTCCCCGCGTCCTCGCCGTTACACCCCGCCAGCCCGAGCGCCAGCACAAGAAAAAGAGGAAATCTGATGCGCGTGAACACGGGACTTGCTCCGGTTTTGAAAAATCTGAAAGCCGCGCAGACCCGGCGGAGGCGGCAAAAATGAACTCAGTCAATGCATCGCCGGTCGAAGGCCGGACTGCGCGAGAAAACCACAGAGGCAGCAAAGCGGATAGTTATGGAAATCCTTAGGGGGGCGGGAAGTTTGGGTTGGGATGTGCGGTGCTGATTGGCGTTCTTGCGTTTGTGGCGCGGGTGTTCTCCCTCGTTGACACCAGTAATGAAATCAGAATGTTCTTCCGCTTTGCGCCCTCGAGCACGAACCCGCTTCGCGGGAGGGTGCACGTGGCGCGGTTTGGTGGATTTCTCTGAGGCTCTGGGCAGGTAGAGGCAAAGGTCCGAGCATGGAGTTCCTTTCAACCGGAGGAACTCAACATGACGACCTTTCAGACCGAAGCCCCGATCACACAGCTACGCCAGCGCATGCAGCAAGACATGGTGATGCGGGGCCTGGGCTCCCATACACAGCAGGATTACGTTCGCCACGTCCGGAACTTCGCCGCTTTCCTCGGGCGTCCTCCCGACACCGCGACCACGGAGGACATCCGGCACTACCAGTTGCACCAGCATGAGACCGGCGTAGGTCCGGCGACGATCAACAGCACGGTTTCGGCGCTGCGCTTCCTGTTCACAGTAACGCTGAACCGACGGGATCTGTCGCGAACTCTGGTGATCACCCGCAACCCGCGCAAGCTGCCCGAGGTGTTGAGTGTGGAGGAAGCCGCTCAACTGCTCGAGGCGGCACCGGGCATCAAATACAAGGCAGCGCTCGGTGTTGCCTATGGCGCGGGCCTGCGCGTCTCCGAGGTCGCGCATCTCAAGGTCGACGATATCGACTCGACCCGCATGCTGATCCGCGTCGAACAGGGCAAGGGACGCAAGGACCGCAACGCCATGCTCTCACCGCAACTCCTGGAGCTTTTGCGTGTATGGTGGCGCGAAGGAAAGCGGCGCGGCGTGATGCTGCCCCATGGCTGGCTGTTTCCGGGACGCAGTTGCACCGATCCGATCTCGTCACGGCAATTGCATCGCGCAGTGCAGGAAGCGGCCGAGGTCGCCGGCCTCCGCAAACGTGTCAGCCCGCATACATTACGGCACAGCTTCGCCACACACCTTCTGGAGGACGGCACCGATATCAGGGTCATCCAGGTTCTGCTTGGACACAGCAAGCTTGAGACAACCGCCCTTTACGCCAAGGTCTCGACCCGAACGATCCACGCGGTTGCGGGGCCTCTCGATCGGCTGATGGCGCTGATGGAAGGCAAGACGCCGCCCGAGTGAACAAGTGCGCACCTCAATCGAGGTCGCTGACATCTTCCGCGCTGCCGGTCCCGCCTACCGGGCAACCCATGAAGGACACCTGAGCCTTGCCCAGCTCAAGGTGATGTCGGCGGTCGAACAGTGCCGCACAGCTGCCTTGGGCGGACATGTCGAGGCCTGCGAGGACTGCGGGCATTGGCGCATCGCCTATAACAGCTGCCGCAACCGGCACTGCCCCAAGTGCCAGGGTGCCACCGCGCGCGCTTGGCTCGCCGAGCGGGAGGCCGACCTCTTGCCGGTCGGCTACTTCCACGTCGTCTTCACGTTGCCCGCCGAGATCGCCTCCATCGCCTTCCAGAACAAGGCGTTGGTCTACGACCTGTTGTTCCGGGCTGCCTCAGAGACGATGCTGACAATCGCCGCCGACCCGAAGCACCTCAGCGCCCGCATCGGCATCACAGCGGTGCTCCACACTTGGGGATCGGCGATGACCCACCATCCCCATGTGCACATGATTGTGCCGGGCGGCGGCATCTCCCTCGACGGAACGCGCTGGATATCGTCACGCCCCGCATTCCTCCTGCCGGTGCGCGCCCTGGGCAAGTTGTTCCGTCGCCTGTTCCTGACCCGGCTGATCGCGCTCCACGATGCCGGCCGGCTCGCCTTCTTCGGATCTATGGCCCATTTGGCGGACCGCGGCGTCTTTCTGCGTCACCTGAAGCCTGTGCGCAGCAAACGCTGGATCGTCTACGCCAAGCCGCCCTTCGCCGGACCGGAAGCGGTACTCGCCTATCTGGCGCGCTACACCCACAGGGTCGCCATCTCGAACCGCCGCCTCATCGGCTTCGACGAGAACAAGGTCACCTTCCGCTACAAGGATTACCGCCGTGGCGGCACCGACCGGCAGCAGGTCATGACCCTCGCCACCGACGAGTTCATCCGACGCTTCCTGCTCCATGTCCTGCCGCGCGGCTTCCACCGTATTCGCCATTACGGCCTCCTTGCCGGCACCTCTCGCAAGGCCAGTCTCGATCGTGCACGCGCATTGCTGAGCGTCGCTACAGTACCCGAAGACGACGCGCCAGAGGTGTCCGATACTCGGCCACCATGCCCTTGCTGTGGTGGACGCATGATCATCATCGAGACCTTCGCCCGCTGGCAACAGCCCCGCGCACCCCCGCACTGTGCCGCGTCAACCCGGGAGACTGCGCCATGACCCGGCATGGCCTGTTCGATCAACCGGCCGCCCTGCAACGGCATCAGCCGATGAGACGGCTTGCGCTCTGCGAAAACAGGACGGCTCTCAGCCGCGCAAACCCGCAACAGGCCAATGCGACAAGCGCTGCTCTAACGCCGGAAAGGCCATTGCGCACCCCGATCTGCCCACCAATTGTTGCTGATCGTAACTGCCCCAGACCTGCCGAAAAAAACAAAACCCCATAGCCTGCAATGCGCGGACCGCGGGTTCCTGCATGAGAGGTTTTCGTACGCCTAACGGCACCCGAAAACCTTAGCCATATTGGTCGTTCACCGCATTGAAGACTGTGCCCGAAAGCAGAATGTCGGCTTTTGATGTTTGCGATGGCAGAAATCACTATTTTCAACACAGGCTAAGATATCGCGCCTTGCGCATGGACTTGAGCTAAATCGCTTCTGTGGATAATCAGATATAGTACTTGAAGGGTTGTGGCGCGTCTTCAAGTTCGGGTGCTGCGGTCAAAATTTCGCCAATCGCATTCGCGAATTTCAAAGTCACAGGCAGTCCATCTGAAAAACTGCATCCGTTAAAATTCACCTTGGTCAGCGCCATTATGTCAGCGAGTACCTGCTCAATCGGCGCATTGCCCCAATCAAGATTAATCGCAAGCGGATTGGGAACTTCGAATCCCGGATATGTGCCAAAGCGCGGAACATATCCTTTCGTCCACAAATAGGCCATGCGTTCATGAATCTCGAGATAGGAACCGCGAATAGGAGGCTGCTTTGCAAGTCGGTAAAGCTTTAGTTCATCAGTCGGCCTGATCCGGATCGCAACCACATTGGTTTGATTGGTGACCGCTGACAGAAAGCCGTCCCATTCACTTTTTTCAAAGCGCGTTCGTCCGTGAATGAACACTTCATCAGGCGGTGCTCCATGAATGTCTTCATAGGCTTTGACAGCAAGCTGCATCAGTTCCGCAGCCTTTTCCTGCGAAAGGTGAAACTGTTTGAGTTCCTTCGAGTACCACGGGCCAACCGCACCCCTGAAAACCAGCCCCTCCCCGGAACGTAAAAACAGCTGTGCACCGCAACAGGCATTTCCGGAGTTGGGATCTGACGGATCCAATTTGAAAACAATGCCTATGTAGCAAACACCTGGCCGGATATCCTTCAGCCTCCAAGGCGGACCCGCGCACTTATAGTAGGATGTAGTGCACAAATTCCACGCGATAGTGGCGGGATCCTGTGTCTTCCTCCTGACATTATCCATATCAAGGTCGGAGGCTTCCCGGAGCGTCGTTTCCTTCACAATCTGAATGACCGCTTTGCTGAGCAGTCTTGCTTTAAGTTGATTGTGAAAATTCAAGTCATAGAGCTGCAACTCGGCCTGCCAGTTGTCACCCTCAAAAAATGAGGGTGCATTCAGGAACTGTCGCGCATCCTTTTTGCTCATATCGGCTTTGCCCGCCACGCGCTCTGAAACCGGCGGTGCCTTCTTTGGACGCCCCCACAAATACACCTCGTCCGGTATCACGACATACCAGAAGTCAGGGGTAACATCGCTTTCTTCCCGCAGATATTTGGAAATCGCGTCCGCAAATATGTCTGTTGTGGCCTTGATTGCCTCATGGCGGTTTTGAAGCCGAATGGCCTTATCGATATCCACGGATTTAACTTCCACACAGGCAATCGGACTGTCGGGCCATTCGAGGCCAAAAGCCGCTTCAAAGCCCGGAAAGCCTGAATGGTGCGCGACATTTTCACGGAACGGTGGAATGTATCCCCGGACTGTCTCGACCCAGCTGTCAAATAGCGCAATACCAGTCTTCGTGCCGATAACGCCGAAACTAAGGGAGCCTTTTTTTGACGCCGCATCAGCAGGCCCGTACAGCATCAATCCGTCCTTGGGGTGCTCTTCGCACTGGTTGTTGGCAAATTGCAGCAGCGGCTCCGGGAGAAGCTTTATTTTCTTTTCAGCCGTCGACATCGTTGTCCTCATTTTCATCGAGGGAACGGAACGCCGGGTCGTTAAGACGTTCATGCGTTTCAGAGGCTTCAAAGCTGGCAAGCTCTTCATCGTCGGTTTCCAGATTGACAGGATCAGCAGTAATCCCGAAATCGGCATCGAAAGTCATCGGGACTTTTCTGAGCCTGATGGCTTCGCTGGCAGATACGGCCAGTTTGATTTCATCTTCGGAGTCGGCAAGCCAGTTCGCGAAGCCCAATATTAGTCCGCGCCATCTTTCGTTGAACCACATGCTGGTGACTGAGCGCCTTACTGAATTCAGGCGTGTCTTGTTTGCAAGAGGTGCTTGCCCGTCTTCGGAAATAATTATCCGGGGCTGGATGGCAATATATGGTACCTCGGTGGAGTAGGGTTTGGCCGTGAAACCCAAATGCCAATAATATCTCGGGATAACGGTATCGTCTGGGCCATCTTTCTTTCCCCGTGTTCCGCGAACGGCACGTTTACGGGGCTTACCGTTGAAATCCGTGTAACGAAGCTGCTCATCTTCGACCAAGCCCTCAGGAAACCACCAAGCAAGTTTCTGGTTCGCCATTTCGTAGGGTGTCAGGCCTTTTGCCCGCAATGTGTTATCCCATGCCTGCCTGAACAATGAAGAGATTTTGTTCTTCGCGTCCCGGGGTGCAATGCCAAGAATGTCGCCGGTTTCGCCGATAAGAAAGTCATCGGTTTTCAGGGTGCCCCGTGATGATATCGGGACAGACGGCCCCAGTGCGGTTTGAAGTTCGGTCAAATCTACAAATGATACGAGCAACCGGCCATGATCAGAGCACGGCAACGCGCACTCAGATGCAATGGACCGCAATTCGTTTTGCTTTAGCTCGCGCTGAACTTCATAAAAGCGGAGTGTTTCGGGAACTGCTGTGACCGCAAGCCAGTTTGTCTGGAGCTTCTCGCGGACGCTTGAGATAGTTTTGGAAAGTTCCTGATGAACATCTCGCCAACCTGAAATGGATGGGTGGGGGTCGCGGCTTCGGGCCACATCATCGCGCTCCAGAACCTTGATGATCCTGTGCAGACCATCCGCCCAGTTATGCTGGCAATCGATGCCATTCAGGCGGATAAAATCGATGGGAAAATTGCTGAAGCTGGTTTGATCGATTCGAACCGGGACCAGAAAATATTGGTCTGAAAGACTCTTTTTCATAATGTCTGCCAAGGCAACTTCTTTAGCAATCCCGTCTCTCAAAAGCCCTTCTGCGTCAAAGGCATTTTTTGAAACGACAAGAATCATCTTTGCAGCTTGGTTTCTGATGACCCTTTCGATGTCTTTCCAGAAATCTTCGCCCCCAAGCAGCTTCTCCTGATCACACCAGACATTATAACCGGCAAGCGCCAGCCTTGAGGCCAGCCAGACGGAGAACGCATTGTCACCAGGGGTTGCGTGACTAATGAATACGGCATCTCTTTGTTGTTGGGTTTCCAACTATTTCGAGTTCTTTGCTGATGAGAATCGCTCATACATTAAACGAGGTAACAATCGAAAACACAACCGAGAGTTGAAGCATTTCTTTTCGAGATTTCAAATGTGGACAATTAGGCGGCGAGCTGTTTATTCGGGTTGATATCCCTTAGCAATTTTTAGGTGGGTGCTGGGTTAAGTCGTCCTTGAGATAGGCTCATGCTCAATGGCTGCTAACTCACTCTCGGCGCCCAAACCCGCCAGTCCCCTCCCGGCCCTTTCCAGCCACTCTGGCGGGTCACGGCGCGGATCAGTAATCTCCACCACGCACCGTCAGCCGCTCAGCCACGCTTTCCCCCCCCCTCACTCAGGCACCGACGGATATTTCATGCCCGCGACTTCCTGCATCAGGCGGATCACCTGGGTGCTGTAGCCGGCCTCGTTGTCGTACCAGACATAGAGAACGAGACGGTTGCCGTCGACGATGGTGGCCTGGCTGTCGACGACGCCGGCATGGGTTGAGCCGACGAGATCCGAGGAGACCAGTTCCGTGGACGCCGTGTAGTCGATCTGGTCTTGAAGGGAGGACTGGACGGAGACGCCGCGTAGGTAGTCGTTCATCTCCGCGTCTATCGTTTCGCGCCCGAGATTCAAATTCAGGATCGCCATGGAGACATTGGGAACCGGTACGCGAACCGCGTTGCCGGTCAGCTTGCCCTTCATTTCAGGCAGGCATTTTGCGACGGCGCTGGCCGCGCCCGTGCTCGTCAGCACCATGTTGAGCGGTGCGGCGCGGCCGCGGCGGTCGCCCTTGTGGTAGTTGTCGATCAGATTCTGGTCATTGGTGAAGGCATGGATGGTTTCGACATGGCCATTGTCGATGCCGAATTCGTCATTAATCACCTTCAGCACTGGCGTGATCGCGTTGGTGGTGCACGAGGCCGCGCTCAGGATGGTGTCGTCTTCGGTGATGTCGCCATGGTTCACGCCATAGACAACGTTCTTGATCGAGCCCTTGCCCGGTGCGGTCAGGATGACCTTTGACGCACCCGGACAATTCAGGTGCTGGCCAAGCCCGTCCTCGTCGCGCCAGATGCCGGTGTTGTCGACCACCAGTGCGTTGTGAATGCCGTATTTGGTGTAGTCGACCTCGGCGGGCGAATTGGCGTAGATCACCTGGATGGTGTTGCCGTTGGCGATGATGGCGTTCCGTTCCTCGTCAACGGTGATCGAACCGCTGAACGCGCCGTGAACGGAGTCCCGCCGCAGGAGACTGGAGCGTTTTTTCAGGTCTTCGCCCTTGCCTCCGCGCACGACGATGGCCCGCAGGCGCATCTTGTTGCCCGCACCGACACGCTCGATCAGCATGCGCGCAAGCAGTCGGCCGATCCGCCCGAAGCCGTAAAGAACAACATCCTGAGGCTCCTGCAGGATCGAGGTTCGGCCGGTGTTGATGCTGGCGAGCTGTTCTTTGACGAATGTCGAGGCATCGCCACCCTCCGCCATGAAACGGTGGCACAGCTTGCCGAGATCGACGCGGGACGCGGCAAGGTCCATCTCCAGCATGGCCTTGACGATCTCAAGGCTCTTGGAGACTTCCAGCTCCTGCCCGGTAATCTGCAGCGCATAGCGGTGCGCCTTGATGATCTCGATGGCCGAGTTGTTCAGGAGCCGGCGCCCGAAGATCCGGATGTTGATGCCATAGTCGCGGTAGAGGTGACCGACCAGCGGGATCATCTGCTCGGCGGCGTATTGTTGTTCTTTCCAGTTGTCGAAGTGATGATCCGTCGTCGCCATGTCGAATGATGTCCTCAGCGCAGTTCCAGCAAGTGTTCGGCAGGTCTCCGGGGTCAGGGCCCCGGCCCGCGCCCGCTGTCTAGCGCCTGTACAAAGCCGATGTCCAGTGGCCGTTCGAAGCTTAATCGATTGAAATTGCAGGAAGAGTTGCCCGCCGCGTTCCAGGGGCAGGAAACCCGGTCTCAGGAGCGGTGCCATGGTCTGGAAATCGGCACGCAGCGGCCCGGCCAGAGCGCGCTGCTGACCGGTTTGATCTGCAATCGATCTTGCAAGGCGATTTCCTGTCCATGGACTTGTCATTCCAGCTGACGCGCAGCGGATAGCCGCGAATGACCGCTACCGCAATCCGTGCGAATGACAGCTAGGTGATGGACCCATAAATGAGACTGAAATGGCATGCGAAATGGCGAAATCCCGTTAGGAAGGGTGTGCGGAGCGGGCTCCCCGCCCGGTCAAGCACGCTGACGCCACGGGGTGACGCCATTTCCATGTCCTTCGGATTTGACCGGCTTGCGCCTCCTCCGCGTTGCGAAAGGCTTGAATATGAGGGACATTTCCTGCGCTTCCGCGCCTTGATGAGAAGCAAGCCGCTTCAAACCATTCCGGCCTCATTTGTGGGTCCATCACCTGGGGTAGGCACCCTCCAGTGCCTGACGCGCCCGTCGCACGAGTTCAGCATCGGGCAGTGCGGCCAGGTCCCGGGCAGGTTCAGCCCCGTTGAAGGCCACGATCACCGGCTCACCGGTATAGCGATGAAGGTTTAGCCACTGATTGAACTGACCTGTCGGCAGGCCGTTTTCCGGCGTTGCAATCCACGTGACATCCGCATCCCAGAAGGCATCAGCATAACGCAGGTAAACTTTGTCGAGCGTGCCCATACCCAGTCTCGCAATGGCATCCGTTTTCCAGCGCGGCAGGCGGGGAAAAAAGGTGATGGAACCTTTTTTCAGGACACCCAGCGGGACGGTGATAATGACAGCATCAAACGAGGCTTCCGTGCCTTCGCTGTCCCGCAAATGAACACCATCTTCGTCGATGCCGACACGTGTCACAACATGTCCGAACCGGATGTCCAGGCCAGCCGGCATCCCGGTCAGAAGCTGGTCATAGCCGCCGGGCAGGATCACCTCTTCGCCGCCATAATCGGTATCCGCCCGATAAGCCGAACCGTTCACCTCTTTTGAATCGGCTCCCAGGCTGTGCTGCACCTCCAGGACATTTTCCAGCCAGGCCGGCGTTTCGGCATCGGACATGTCCCGGCCATCACCGCCGCGAATGACATAGGTTTCGTCAGTGGCTCGCGTGCCGAGGCCCTTTGTCACGGCAAGATCCGACAGCGGATTGCCATCGATGCCATGGATCCAACTGGCTCCAAGATCAAGCGGCAACCCGAGGCTCCGATCCGTCAGGATCCGTCCCCCGGCACGCTGGCGCGCCTCCAGGACGGAGACGTCATAACCTTCATCCGTCAACCAGGCCGCTGCCGCGAGGCCACTCATGCCTGCACCGACGACGGCGACCGCCCCCGCATCCGTGTTGTCATAAACGGCCTCTGCGGCAATCAACCCGGACTCAAAGGCTGCATGAACCGTGCTGTTGTAATCCGGATGCGTTGCCTCACCCGCAAAGAAGAGCCGATCCCCGACTGGTTTTCCGAGGGCCGCGTGATCGCGCCGCTGCGCACCTGCGGCCACAAAGGAATAGGAGCCGAGACAAAAAGGATCGCGGCTCCAGTTCGTCCTGAGATACCCTGTCGGACCGCGCTTGCCTTGCGCGGAACCGGACACCGGAATGAAACCGGCTGCCATGGCAGAGAGTGCAGTTCTCAGGAATGTCCTGCGTTTCATTGACGGTTCGTTGTGTTTGAGCAGACGCGGTTTGAGAAGTCGATGATCCCACTCCTGTCAAACCAAACGCAGGATAGTAAAGCGTGGGGTCGAATGAAACCGATCACTAAGCCAGACCACTGCAAGCTGAAATTCCGCCTCACCTGTCTCACAAATCCACCACCACCACGCCTCCGGCCTCCGCAGCCCGTGACTGGCACAGGATCACCGCATCTTTCCGCTGCTTCTTCGACAGCACGAAGTCCCGGTGTTCGACCTCGCCCGAGACAAGTCCGCATTTGCAGACCCCGCAGATGCCGTCGGAGCATTTGATATCAATGGCAATGCCGTTTTCGGTCAGGACATCAGTGGCGGATTTTTCTGCCGGTATCTCCAGGTTGCGCCCGGAGCGTGCGAGCTTGAGCGTGAAGGGGTGGTTCACGTAGTCGGGAACCTCCGGCACGTTGAAATATTCGACATGGCGTTCGTCCTCGGTGAAACCGGCGCGTTCCGCCGCCTCCATGACGGAGGTCATGTAGCGGTCCGGGCCGCAGGCATAGACGTGGCTGCCTTTGTTGTATCCGCCGAGAACAACGTCGAGATCGGCGCGTGTTCCCTGATCGCTGAAGTAGAGCTGCACGCGGTCCTGCCAGGCGAACGCTGCCAGATCGTCAAGGAACCCGGCATCCGCCTTGCGGCTGCAGGAGTAATGCAGCTCGAAGTCCGCGCCTTGCCTGTGAAGCTCATGTGCCATCGCGATCATCGGCGTGACGCCGATACCGCCGCCCATCAGGAAGGTTTTTGTCGCGCCAGTGGCGAGCGGGAAATGGTTGATCGGTTTGGAGATGAAGATCTTGCGGCCTTGCGTGAAAATCCGGTGGAGCAGCTTCGAACCGCCCCGGCCCTCGTCTTCTCGCAAAACCGCGATCTGGTAGCGGCTGCAGTCGGCTGGGTCGCCGGAAAGCGAATACTGGCGCAGGAACTCCGGCGCCACCACGATGTCGAGATGCGCACCTGCCTGCCACTCCGGCAACGGTGCATCGTCCAGCGCGGCGAACTCGTACTTGGTGATGCCGCCGCTCATCTGCTCGGCCTTGACGATCTCCACCCGGATGACAGGGGCATCGCCCGAGATGGTGTATTCATGGGCCAGCCCCTCGGTCTCGCCCCGTTCAAGCCGCGCCTTGTATTCCTTCGCCGTGATCAGCGCCTGGTAGGCCTCGATGCCCTTTTCCCGGTCCATCGGGAACGGAAACGGCCAGGGATGCGGCGCAAGGTTCGCCGGGTAAACGGCCAGTGTCTGGTCCTCGTATTTCAGGTCGAGATCCTTTTGAAGACCGCGCTCGTTGACCGGCTGTTTCGCCGCCCGGTAGGCGCCGTCCGCGTCAAGCTCAATGTCCCACCACCATTTCTTGACCGGGTTGCGCTCGCCGTGCCCCGCCATGTCGTCGAGCTTCGCCAGGAGTGGCGCGGCCTTCGGCACATGCATCGCCGTCCAGCGGAAGGGCGCCTCGGCGAAGATGCCTTCAAGGTTCCAGGGGCAGGTCTTCATGCAGCGCCCGCACATGGCGCCGCCCTCGTTGGTGATCCGGTAGGTCGTGCATTTCTGGCTGTCCGATTTCCAGATCTCGTAGCCGTTGAACATCAGCTTCGGTCCGGCTGTGATGGCCCCGGCCGGACATTCGCGCGCGCACTTGTTGCAGGCTTCGCAGAAGGCTTGCAGGCCGAAGGAAATCGGTTTGTCGTGGGCAAGCGGTATCGTCGTCGTAACGGCGCCGGACTTGAGGCGCGGGCCCAGAAACGGGTTGAGGATCACCTCGCCGATACGGCTGACCTCGCCGAGACCGGAAAGCAGCAGCAGCGGTGGCTGCAGCACCTCACCATCCAGAACCGTATGTGCCTTTGCCCGGTAGCCGAGGTTGCGGATCTGTTTCGCGACGATGCTGCCCAGAATGGCAAAGCGCAGATAAGCCCGCATCGACTGCGAGACGGCGATCCAGTCATCGCCGGAAGCCCCTTCCATGGTCTCGAAGCCCTGGTCAACCACCATGGAAATCGCCTGGTCATGCGGCGGGTCGAGCGGTGCGCCGGTGGCATCGTGGGAATACCAGGCCCAGTCCGGGCAGCGCGACATGCCGGCAGCATCGATGCCGAGGAAATAGGACATGGCCTTGAGGTTGTCCGCATTTCGCTGCGGGTCGGAGGTCGTGGCGGCTATTTCCGGTTCCGGCTCACCGTCCTGTAAGAGGACGAAGGCCCCGAGCGCGCGCCGCTGCGCCATCGACGGGGCGGATTTGCGCGCATAGTAGCCGTTCGTGGCCGCCTGCTGGTTCTTTTTGCCCATGTCGCCGAACTGCGAACGGGCGAACATGTCGGTGCGTTTGGGAACGCGGGCAATTCGCTCTTCGTCGAAATAGGTGGTCGGCGTCTCGACCCGTTTCAATTTCTCGAAAGGGTGCGGTCCATCGACGAAACGTCGGTTCTGATACGGATCGAGGGTTTGCGCACTCTTGGCCGTGCGGTAGCCGAAACGCCAGGCAAGGCCGTGCGTAACGGAGCGCGGCTGTTCGGCAAGCGGCACAAGGGGCCGGTCATGGGAGATCTCGAATTCCGTCGTAATCGTGGCCAGCGAAAATCCGGTTCCGATGTAAGGATTGGTCAGCCCCCCTTCCTCGGCCGTCGCAAGTCCGGCGGCCGCCGCGAGACGGTTCAGGTCGACATCGGAGGAGGAATGACCGTGTGCGCGGGCGTCGTACCCGAGCAGACGGATATACTGCGCAATGACGACGGCGATCTCCATCGCGCGCAGGGCAGAGCGATGAGCACCCGCTCCTGTCAGCCAGTCCTCTCCCGGCTCTCCGAGCCGGACAGTGCGCGGGCTCTCAACGGCGAACACCAGCGCATGCCGGTGGCCTTCTATGCCCTTGGGCGGCGCGTTCATGGCATCACGCAGATCGGCCATGATCATGTCGATCCCCGAGGCCAGTGTCTTGGTCTGGGTCGTGCGCAGCTTTTCCGCGAGCCGGTCTATGTCCGGGTTCCGGAACGGGTCCGCCAGCATCGCTTCAGACGTAAGCGCGCAGGTTCCGATCATGGCAGCGTCGGAGAAATAGCCAAAGCCCTTCAGGTGGTTCGCGCGCTCCTCCGGGTCTGCCGGAATGTCGGCCCGTGCCGGATTGACGATACCATCGCGGATCGCGTCGAGCATCGCCTGCGACTCGCTCATCGCATTGATGATGTTTTCCGGATTGGTATGCTCGAACGTCATTTGCCTGAAGACCGGAACGGCGGCAAAGTCCGGCAGGCTCGCGCGACGCGCAAAGCGCTCCAGCGGGAAAGGCCCCAGATGCGCGGGACGCGACTTGTCGGAAAACAGCTTCACGGCACGTGCCCCCTTGCCTTGCGCGCTCACAGGCGCATCAGTTGAACCTTTTCGCCTTCTGTCAGCGCGTCGATGGTCTCCAGGAAATTCTCATAAAGACCCTGATCTATTTTGCCGGCAAAATGGTTGTTGAGATCGTGCACGAGCACGTGGCATGTCTTCAGCTTTTCAAGGCCAAGCGCCGTCAACGCAAGTTCGGTATAGCGCTTGTCGTCATCGGGCGAGGTACGCGCGACAAGGCCCTTCTCTTCCATGGTCTTCAGGAGACGGGAGATTGCCGGACGGGCAATGCCGATATGCTCAGCCAGCGTGGATGGCGTCTTGACGTCCTCCAGCCCGATCCCGCTCAGCACACACCACATCAGCCGCGTAATGCCGTGCCTGGAGAGCCCCTTTTCCAGGCGCGCCTCCATGATCCGCGCGAGCCGCGTCACTTTGAACCCGATCCGGCCATGCAGTCGATATGTCTCCACCCTCGCCCTCCCTGCCAGCGACAGCCGGTCAGAACTGAACAAGCTTAAATCATACAGTTAACAATGATAATTAATCAAGTTAATTATCTTCGTCGCTCCCGCCGATGAACCCGCTGCCGGGCAAAAAGCCCGGCATGTGCGCTCTGATGCGCACCGGGTGTACGACCATGAGGCATTCTCTTCGGCCCGGTGGAATGCAAACGTCTAGCTGCGGAAGCTCCGTGCACATGCGTTCCAGCCAAACCGGGTCAATGAGGTCAATTCATGCGCGTTTTCATGCTGTCGGTGTTTGCCCTGGCGGGACTCACCGCCTGCACTCCCGAAGAGCAGGAAATCACTCCAGCCGACCCGCCTGTCAGGGGACTGCTCACCCAATTGATCGAGGAGACATCAGAGAGCACGGAGCGCAAGTATCCCGGCGTCCTTGAACCCTCCGAAATCACCTCCCTGTCCTTTGAGGTCGGCGGCAAGCTGAGCACTGTCGACCTGGCCGTCGGGCAGCGTGTCGACAAAGACGAGCAGCTTGCAGTTCTCGACGACACGCAGTTCGTTGTTTCGATCGAAAACGCCCAGGCGTCCGTCAACGAGGCCGAGGCACTGCTGAAGCAGGCCGAGGACGATCTTGGCCGGCAGGAAACGTTGTTTGAACGCGGTGTCGTCTCCAAGGTGACGGTCGATGACGCGCGAACCGACGTGCAGACCCGCCAGGCCCAGCTCGTTCAGGCACAAAAGAGCCTGAGGTCCGCGGAAGAGGATCTGGCCGATACGATCATCGTCGCCCCGTTTGACGGCATCATCAACAGCGTCGACGCGGATTCCTTTGCTACCGTGGCGTCCGGAACCGTGATCACCTCGCTCTATGATGCAACAAGCTACGAGGTTTCCTTCTCGGTCAATTTCGACACGGTCGCGCAGCTAGTCGTCGGAACACCCGCAAAGGTCCGGCTGGCGGATGATCCGTCCATTGTCCTGGACGCGGTGGTCAACGAACTTGGCGAGCGTGCCGACACCGTGTCGTCATTCCCGGTGATCGTCGAACTGCGCGGCAGCCATGACCTGATCCGGGCCGGCATGGCCGTCGAGGTGTCCTTCGAATTCGCCCTTCCCGCGGACCAGGGCTACCTGATCCCGATGACCGCCGCGATCAACGAAGGCCAGATACCGGAAGACGCCGGTCCGGGCAGCGTCGTCCCGGTGCCCGTCTTCGTCTTTGACCCCGGCACCGAAACGGTCCGGAAGCGCGAAGTCCTCATGGCCGGCATCAGGGAGAACAAGCTGCTGATCATCGATGGGCTCGAACCCGGCGAGCGTATCGCGATTGCCGGTGTTTCCTTCCTGCGCGAAGGCATGAAGGTCAAGCTGATCGAAGCGGAGGACTGAATGGATTTCCTGACCCGCTTCGGACTGGAAAAATCGCGCATGACCTATCTGGTCATGACCCTCATCCTGATCATGGGCGCGACCTCCTATCTCAACCTGCCCAAACGCGCCGATCCCGCCATCACGATCCGCACAGCCGCAATCCAGGCAACTTTCGAAGGCATGGCACCGACACGGATCGAAGACCTGATTGCGATTCCGATCGAGCGCAAGATCCGTGAAATCGGAGAGGTCGAAGACATCGAGACCATCATCACCAACGGTCAGGTGCTCTTCTACGCAACGCTCTATGACACGGTCGACGGCGGAGAAATCGAAGGTGCCTGGGAAGATCTGCGCAACAAGATGGACGACGTCACCGCCGACCTGCCGGACGGAACCAGCGGCCCGTTCGTCAACACCGACTATGGCGACGTTGCCATTGCGACCGTCGCGCTGACAGGCGACGGCTTCGAACTGGCCTATCTGGAGGACGTTGCCGAGGATCTGAGAAAGGACCTCTACCGCGTCCCCGGCATCACCAAGGTCACGTTTTACGGCGAGCAGGACGAGCGCATCTGGCTGGATCTCGACACGCGCAAACTCGCCTCGATCGGCGTTCAGCTGAACCAGCTGCTTGAGGACCTGCAGGCGCAGAATGTCATCTTGCCGGCCGGTGAAATCGATGCAGGCGGCACAAGCATTGTTCTTGAAGCCAACGGCGACCTGAGTTCGGTTGACGAAATCCGGGGCGTTCTCACCAAGGTCAGCGGTCTTTCTGGCTATGTCCGCCTTGCCGACCTTGTCGACGTCAGGCGCGGATATGCCGATCCGAAGGAAGCACCGGTTTTCTTCAACGGTGTTCCCGCGGTTCTGCTGAGCCTTGAAATGGCGGATGCCACGGACATTCAGATCCTCGGCGCGGAACTGGCGCAGCGCCTTGCGGACTTCGAGGCGACGCAGCCGATCGGGATATCGGTCAATGTCTCCACCTTTCAGGAAACCAATGTCACCGCGGCAGTGTCAAATGCGCTGTCGAATGTCGCCCAGACATTCGCTGTCGTCTTCCTGGCCATGCTCCTGTTCCTTGGGTTTCGCGCAGCCGTTGTCATCGCGAGCATCGTACCCTTCACCATCGGTTTCGCCTTGACAGGAATGGGTCTGATCGGCGTTGACGTGGAACAGGTCTCGATCGCCGCCGTCATCATTTCGCTTGGCCTTCTGGTCGACAACGGTCTGGTCGTGGTCGAGGACATAGAAGGACGCATCAATGCCGGTGAGAGCCCGACCGAAGCCGCGATCGACGCCGGCGGCCAATATGTCATTCCGCTCGCAGCCGCCTCGATCACAACGGTTTCGGCTTTCATTCCGATGCTGCTGATGGACGGCATCGAGGGGGAATTCGCCTTTTCGCTCGGCGCCGTTGTTTCCTCGATGCTGCTCGGCTCCTGGCTGACGGCACTCTACATTCTTCCCTTCCTGAGCGTGCGTCTGCTGAAACGGCAGAAAAAGAAGAAGGCCGAAAAATCGGCGCTGCTGCGCCTCTATGGCGGCCTGACACAGCGTCTTCTGCCCTTCGGCATCCCGATCATCGTCCTGACCTATGCGGCCGTCGGCTTCAGCGCCAGTCAGTTCTCCCTGGTGAAGTCTGAAATGTTTCCGCTGACAGAACGCGCGGATTTTCTCATCTACATGGATATGCCCAAGGAGGCAGCCATTTCCGAAACCGAACGCCAGGCGCTTGCCGTGAACCGCTGGCTCATGAACGAGACGATCAACCCCGGGGTCGTCTCAACGACGACTTTCGTGGGCGAAGGCGGTCCGAGATTCTATCTCTCCCTGAACCCGGCCGACCCGGATCCGGCCAGCGCGTTTTTTGTCGTCAACACGTCGACATTCGAAGAGGCCAAGGAGGTCTCGGAACGTGCGCGCCGTGTTTTCATCGAACAGTTTCCCGCCGCCCGGTTTCGGGTGACGCGGCTGTCCAATGGCGGCGGCGAAGCCGGCCTCGTGGACGTCGAGATCAGCGGCCCCGACGCGGACACGCTCCTGGCCGCCGGTGCGGACGTCCAGGCTGCCTTTGCCGCAGCGCCCGATATGATCAAGAATGAAACCGACTGGGGCAACAAGGTTCTGAAAGTCGTTGTCGATATCGCCCAGGACAAGGCGCGCGAGTTCGGAGTGACATCGAAGGAAATTTCCGGCGTGATGGCGTCCTATTTCTCCGGAACAGTCTATTCGACATTCCGCGAAGGTGACGAACAGATCCCCATCGTGCTGAGGGCATCCAGGAACAATCGCGACAGTGTCGAAGACCTCGCGAACCTGTCCATCTCGGCCAACGGGGAACTGATTTCGATCGACCAGGTTGCCGATTTCCGTCCGCAGCTTGAGTATTCGGAAATCCGACGAGAAAATCAGGTCCGGCAGATCATCATCTCTGCAAAAAGTGACAGCCTGGCGGCGGATCAGCTCCTGGAACGGATACAGCCAACCCTCGACAACCTGGATCTGGACGCGGACTATTCGATCAGGATTGGCGGCGAGCTCGAGGACACGGCCGACGTGAACAGCCAGTTGGGTGGAAACCTGCCCTATGCGCTCGGCGTCATGATCCTGGCACTTGTCTTCCAGTTCAATTCGATCCGCCGCACACTGATTACTTTCATGACGATCCCGATCATCCTGATCGGTGCTCCATTCGCCCTGATGCTGACCGACCGGCCGATGTCCTTCTTCGCCATGCTCGGTCTCATGTCGCTGATGGGGATCATCATCAACAATGCGATCGTTCTCATCAACCAGATCGACATCAACCTGGAAACGATGAATGTGGCAGACGCCATCGTCAGGGCGTCCGAGCAGCGGGCAAAACCCGTTATCCTGACGTCTCTGACAACGGTCGGCGGTCTGATACCGATGGCAATCAGCGGCGGTGCGCTGTTTGAACCGATGGCAACAATCATGATAGGCGGACTGATCGTCGCCTCGCCACTGACCCTGATCTTCGTTCCAAGCGTCTGTTACCTCCTCATGCGAAACGAGAAGCCGGCTGCCGGAGCATCTGTCCCGGCATGAAGTGACCTAGGCGATGGACCCTAATAGTCCACGGTGTCGACGGGATGTTCCTTCAGATACTCCAGAAAGGTCTGGACCTTGGCACTTCTGTGCCGGTCGACATGGGTCACCAGCCAGAGCTTCAGACACCAGTCCGGGTCCGACCGTGCAATCTGTTTGAGACGCGGCTGACGCGCCGCCCGCTCGCGTGGCAGAAACCCCAGTCCGACACCCGCCTCGATGGCATGAAACACACCAACCGGATCGTTGCTCAGGAAGGCGACGTTTTCTTCCGGCACCTGATCGCGCAGCCAGGCATAAAACTCCGGCAGGTAGACCTGATTGTCCGCAAGCGCCCATCTGTTCGCGGCAAAGAGATCTTCCTTCACCACATCGCCGTGGTTCTGAACGTACGTCTGGCTGCAATAAAGTCCGAACCGGATTGTCTTGAAAGGCTGAACCACGTTGTCCGGCTCATCTGGTTCCTTGCCCAGCCTGATGGCGACATGCGCTTCACCATAGTCCAGCCGCAGCACGCGGCGTTCTGCGATGAACCGGACCGTGATTTGAGGATGGCTCTTCTGAAACTCCCGGATTGTCGGCAGCAGAAACATCAAAAGAGGCCCGTCCGCCGTCAGGATGATGTCCCCGGTCAGCCCCGCCTCGCCGGACTTGGCACGCGTTGCAAACTGCCTGAACCGCTCATCGGCCTGAGCCGCGACGTCCAGCAGCTCCACGCCGACTTCCGTCGCTACGTATCCTTTTGCGCTTCGAATGAAGAGCTTTTCACCCAGGAGCGCCTCAAGGGCATCGATGTGTCGAATGACTGTTGCCCGGTGAATGTTCAGGACATCCGCCGTCCCGCTCACGGTTCCGCATCTGAGAAGCTCGTAGGCCGTGCGGATCTCATTCCAGTTTTCCATGGCTTCCTTCGTTTTTTTGAGCACCGTATCTAGTCGAGCGGGAAAATCTGTCACGGTCGCATTTTCGCGCATGCCATGTGCATTTGGGAACATTTACGCACAAGGCACGCCTTGTAAAATCCTGCAAGCACGAAGTCAGCAACAGGCAGGCAGTCGACTTGATCAATCAAAAGCAACCGTCCGGCTCATGACGCCCGGTTCAGCTGAAACCGACGGGCGCGACTGCTTGAGCGCACGGTTTGCCAAGATCACGAGCCGTTGTCTTGCGTTCGGAATGGCCCTCTTTCTGGCAGGGTGCGCCGGGACACCCGCCCAGTTCGAACTCATCGATGATCTGCAGTCCGAAGGAACGACCGTTCCGATCTTCGCCGTGACGCCCCGCAAACCCATCGATGATCCGAAAATCAGGTTTGGCGGTGGACGAAGCTCGGAACTTTCCTACGCCGAAATCGATGTCTGGGTGCCGGAAGACCGGAAGCCGGGTACGATAAAAGTCCCGTCGCGCAATCCCGATCCCGCAACCGAGTTCGGGGTCACGGGAATGCGCGAAACCGGGTCTGCGGCGGAACAGCTGGCGCTGATCAACGCACAATTGCGCCGTCTGAAGCCATCGGACCGGATCGTGATGATTTTCATCCACGGCTACAACGTGTCTTATGTCTCCGGGATCTATCGGCAGGCCCAGCTCATCCACGACTTCAACCAGCCGGTGGTCGGCATCCACTACTCGTGGCCATCGGCGGGCAAGACCAGCGCCTACCTTTATGATCGCGACAGTGTCCAGTTTGCGAGGGATGGTCTTCAGAGAACCATCGAACTGGCGGCCAGGAGCGAGGCGAAGTCGGTGGCCGTTGTTGCCCACTCCATGGGAACCTTGCTGACGATGGAGGCCGTGCGCCAGCTCTCCCTTGCCAACAAGAAATCCGTTCTCAGGAAGATCAGCCCGCTTGTCTTGGCATCCCCCGATATCGATGAGGACGTGTTTGCCTCGCAAGTCGCAGTGATTGATCCCAAGCCCGATCCGTTTCTGGTTCTTGCATCGCGCAAGGACAAGGCACTGAAGATTTCGCGCGACTTGCGCGGCGGCACAGCGCGCGTCGGTCAGGGAGGCGATATCGAATCTCTTCAGGAGCTCGGCATCACGGTTCTCGACCTTTCCGAAATTGACGATGGCCAGGACGGCGCTTCGCACGCCACATTCGCCAATTCACCCACGCTTATCGGAATGATTCAATCCGGCGCGATATCACCCGTCTCGCTGCCTGAGAACCGAGAGGCGTTTGCGCAAAGGGTTGGAGACAGCGTTGCCGACATGCTGTTCCTCGGCAACTGATCGCGCACACTTATCGGGCGACGAAATAACCCGCTCTTGAAGCGACCGCGACAACCTTGTCGTTTTTCAGAGAACTGAGAGGCACTGCGGCACGAAAGCGGTTGTCGAGAACCAGCGCTTGATCTGATTGGGCAACCAGGAGCGTCATGTGGCCTTCTCCTTCCGGCGTTTCCAGGACAAGAAGCGGCACCTCTTCATCGCTGTATCCGGCAGCCATCAGCACTGCTGCGCGTCGCGACCGGACAAAATGCTTTTGCGGTGAAAAGCAACGAAGCGGGAATCGACTCGGTCGTGGTTGGCGGCGTTGAAGTCGATCTCATCCGGGTCAAGGGAAAGCAGGAACCTGAACGCATTTTCTGTCTGCTGGGAGATGTCGACCTGGCACTGAACAGGACTTTTGTGGCCAGCAAGGCGGCATATGACGACATGCTGCGCCACTACCGCAATCAGGACTGGGATGTTGCACTGGCGCGTTGCATGGACATAGCCGAGACCGAATACGGCGAACTGGTAAAGCTCGCCGCGACGTTTCGTGCGAGGATCGAAACTTTCAAGAAAACGCCGCCCCCTGCGAACTGGGACGGCGTCTATGTTGCCGAGACGAAGTAGTGCTGAGATCCGAAATCAGGCGTTTTTCACGTTCTGTGTCTGGATGCCGAGTTTTTCGATGCCAAGGCGCATGACCTCGCCGCCCTTCAGATAAACCGGTGGCTTCTGTCCCATGCCGACGCCCGGAGGCGTTCCGGTGGAAATCACATCGCCCGGCTGCAGGCTCATGAAGCGGCTGCAATAGCTGATCAGGTGGGGGACCTTGTAAACCATGGTCGATGTCGAGCCGTTCTGATAGCGATGGCCATCAACTTCGAGCCACATGGCAAGCTGATCGAAATCCCCGACCTCATCCGGTGTCACCAGCCAGGGCCCGAGCGGTCCGAAGGTGTCGCTCCCCTTGCCCTTGTCCCAGGTTCCTGCACGGTTCAGCTGAAAATCCCGTTCGGACACGTCGTTGATGACGCAGAAACCGGCAACATGCTGAAGCGCGTCTGCTTCCTCGATGTATTTGCCGCCCTTGCCGATCACGACGCCAAGCTCGACTTCCCAGTCCGTTTTTTCCGAACCGCGCGGGATTTCGACATCATCATCCGGTCCGACAATCGCGGACGTCCATTTTCCGAAGACCACGGGTTCCGGCGGAACATCCAATCCGGATTCAGCAGCATGGTCGGCATAGTTGAGGCCGATGCAGATGAACTTGCCGACATTGCCGACACACGGACCCAGCCTGAGATCCTCCTGAGGCTGGCCCGGAACGACGGGAAGGCTGCTCGCATCCAGGCCCTGCAGCTGCGCCACCTTTTCCGGAAGCAGGCTGTCGCCGGATATGTCGGACACATGTGCGGACAGATCGCGCACACGCCCATTGTCATCGAGCAGTCCGGGTTTTTCTTGCCCTGCCGGGCCGTAACGCAGCAATTTCATGTGTCAGTTCTCTCGTTTAGCCAGTGGTCTGCCGATCAACCGCAACGGTCGGCTGTAAGCGCTGGGTCATTCATATGGGATGCGCCTTTTCAGAAGAAGCCCGCATCGCCGGAATTCGGTACGTCCCTGCACCGGAGCGGCTCTGCATCTTGACGGACGATGCCGTCAGATCGTGACGCCGCCGTCAACCGCAAGCGCCTGTCCGGTAATGAATTGGCTTTCGTCGGACAGAAGATAGACCGCCATGGGCGTGATGTCCGCAACTTGCGCCAGACGCCGCATCGGCTGCCTGGCGACAAAGTCCTTTTTCGCCTGCACCGGATCCGGAGCGGAGGCAATGCGTCCGCGAAGAGACGGTGTATCGACCGTTCCCGGGCAAATCGCATTGCAGCGGATGCCTCTGGTGACGAAATCTGCGGCAATGCCCTTGGTCAGACCGATCACGGCGGCTTTCGAAGCCCCGTAAAGTGTCCTGTTCGGAAAACCCTTTGTGGAACTCGCCATGGACGACATGTTGACGATCGAGACCGATCCGGTCTTTTCCGCCTGCCGCAGCATGCCCGGCAGGCAGGCGCGCGTCAGTTTCATCATCGATGTCACATTCAGATCAAACCCGCGTTCCCAGTCCTCGTCGGTCACATCCAGCAAGGTTCCGTGATGCACCATGCCAGCGACATTGAACAGGCCGTCAAGATCGGGCAGCGAGGCGACGAATTGGCTGATTGCCGTGCCGTCGGTCACATCGAGCCCGTGGGTCTCGATCCCCTCGAGGCCGTCCAGAAGGTCAGTGTTCTTGTCGGTCGCAATGACTTTCGCACCTTCCGCTGCACAGGCAATCGCGCTTGCCCGCCCCATGCCCTGACCCGCTGCCGTGATCAGGATGGTTTTCCCTTCAAGACGCCTCACATCACCGCTCCAATCTGCCAGGGAACGAACTCGACACCGCCAAAGCCCAGTTCTTCGCTTTTCGTATGTTCGCCAGATGCGACGCGGAGCAGCAGTTCAAACAGCTCCTCGCCCTTTTGCTCGATGGTGACACCGTCCGTGACGATGTCGCCGCAGTTGAGATCCATGTCTTCTGACATGCGCCGGTACATTTCCGAGTTCGTCGCCAGCTTGATGCACGGGGTCGGCTTGTAGCCGGAGACGGATCCCCGGCCGGTGGTGAACACGACCAGGTTTGACCCTGAGGCCACCTGCCCCGTCACCGAACACGGGTCGAAACCGGGGCTGTCCATGAACACAAAGCCCTTGCGGTCGACTTGTTCCGCAAACTCATAAACACCGGCGAGCGGCGCGGTCCCGCCCTTGGCGACAGCTCCCAGGGATTTTTCCAGGATCGTCGTCAAACCGCCGCGCTTGTTCCCCGGGCTCGGATTGTTGTCCATCTCACCGCCATGCCGGGTTGTGTACTCCTCCCACCAGCGGATACGCTCCAGCAGTTTTTCGCCGATGTCCCTGGATTGCGCCCGGCGGGTCAACAGGTGCTCCGCACCGTAGATCTCGGGCGTCTCGGACAGGATTGTGGTTCCGCCGTGACGCACGATGAGGTCCGAGGCATATCCAAGCGCGGGATTTGCCGTGATGCCCGAATAGCCGTCGGAGCCGCCGCATTGCATGCCTATGGTGATGTCGCTGATCGGGGCCGGGCTTCGCGCGACCTCGTTTGCGATATGCGCAATGCCCTCAAGCTCCTCAAGCCCTTTTTCAATGGTCCTGCGCGTGCCGCCCTCATGTTGGATGGTCATGTAGCGCAGGGCTCCGTCCGCCCTGATCGGGCGGCCACCGACAAGGTCGGAAATCTGCATCACCTCGCAGCCCAGGCCGATGAGAAGGATGCCGCCGAAATTCGGGTGCTGCGCGTAGCCTGACAGCGTCCGGAAAAGCGCCGCGTATCCTTCGTTTTCGCCTGACATGCCACAGCCGGTGCCGTGCACGATCGGCACGACGCCATCCACGTTCGGGAACCGGTAGAGCAGCCCGTTCCTCTCCGCTGCCTCGGCGATGAACTGGGCGACCGACCCTGAGCAATTCACCGATGTGAGTATGCCGAGATAGTTGCGTGTGCCGGTACGCCCGTCGGCGCGCCTGTATCCAAGGAAGGTTCTCGAGTGATCAATCTCGGGCAACGGCGTGTTGTGAGACGCGAACTCATGATCCTGCAGGCTGTGGTCCTGCATACCCAGATTATGCGAATGCACATGTTCTCCGGGCTGGATGTCCGTTTTCGCCTGCCCGATGACCTGGCCGTAACGATAAACATTGTCGCCCCTGGAGATTGCCGAAGAGGCGATCTTGTGGCCCGGCTGGATCTGGCCGCTTAACGCCCGGGACACACCATCAAGTTCCGTGCCTGCAGGAAGCGGTCGCAAGGCGATAACGACATTGTCGTCCGATCTGAGCTTGATGAATCCGCTTCCGATCATACCGCGCCTCTCCCGCATCAATCGTCTTCAAGATTGTGGTCAATATTCTTCCCTCGACCTATCTTGACTTGCCAACCTTGTCAACTAACATGTTAGTCAGCAAGAGGCGATTATGACGAACACCGACATCGATGCGGCACGGCTTCAGGACATCAGCGCGTTCGAGGGCTCGCTTGCCCAGAAGGTCTACCTGGCCCTTCAGGAAGCGATACTTTCGCTTCAGTTCAGACCGGGAGAGGTGTTACGCAAGGCACCGATCTGCGAAAAACTCGGCGTTTCCCGTTCTCCCGTGGCGGAAGCGATCGCACGGCTTGCAAACGAGGGCCTTGTCGATGTCATTCCGCAGTCCGGAACGCGCGTCGCCTATTTTTCCATGGATGACATTCGTGAGGGCTCGTTCCTGCGGCAGGCGCTGGAACTGGCAAGCATCGCAAAGGTCGCGGTTGACCGGACCGAGGACCAGTTTGCCCAGATCAACCGGAACATGCGGCTCCAGACACTTCTCATCGAGGACGACGACATCCTTGGATTTTATCAGGCCGATGAAGAGTTTCACGAGCTCTTCATGCTGTTTACAGGCTACCCGAGGCTGAAGGCAGTCGCGCGGCTGGTGTCCTTGCAGGTGACGCGCGCACGTATGCTGCTCCTTCCCACCCCTGGCAGGGCAGTCGAGACGCTGGAGGAACACAAGGCCGTCGTCGACGCCATCCAGAACCGCGACGCGGACGCCGCGCAGGCCGCGCTGCGTCACCATCTCGGACAATTGATGCCGCGCATCGAAGCGCTCGCAGAAACCCGCCCTGAACTTTTCCAGTCCCGCTGATACAGGACCCGCGCATGAAAGTAACCGACACCACCTTGTTGAGCGGCCGCACGAACAGGCCTGTTCCGTTAACAAATATGGGCTTTGGTGGCGCCCCTCTCGGCAATCTCTATCGGGAAGTATCCGAAGAAAATGCACAGGCGGCGCTGCAGGCGGCCTTCGACGCCGGGATCCGCTATTTCGACACGGCTCCTCAATACGGTCTCGGGATTTCGGAACAAAGGTTCGGCAAGGCTCTGGCAAGGTTCGGCAGGGATAACGTCCAGCTTTCCACGAAAATCGGCCGGCTTCTTCTGGATTGCGAACCCCATGAAGTTACCCCGGAAGCCTTCGTCAACGTGCCGCAGAAGCGGATCGTGTTCGACTACACCTACGATGGTGTCATGCGCAGCTACGAAGCCAGCCGCGAACGGTTGGCGGTCGCCAATGCCGACATCCTGCTTGTGCACGACGTCTGTGTCTTTTCGCAAGGGTCGCAGGAGCAGAGCGACGCCAAGGTCAGAGAGCTGTTCGACGGTGGCGGCTACAGAGCCCTGTGCGAACTGAAGGACGCCGGAGACGTTGCAGCCATCGGTGCGGGCGTGAACGAGTGGCAGGTCTGCGAGAAATTGCTCGGCCTCGGCGATTTTGACGGGTTTCTCCTGGCCGGCCGCTACACGCTGCTGGAACAGGAAGCGCTGGAGAGTTTTCTGCCGCTCTGCGAAAAGCGCGATGTCGGCATTATCCTGGGCGGCCCGTATAATTCCGGCATTCTGGCAACGGGCCCCGTCGAGGGCGCCAAGTACAATTACGCGGAAGCGCCACCGGAGATCCTCGAGCGCGTGCACAGGATAGAGGCCGTGTGCAAATCGCACGGTACGCCACTGATCGCTGCCGCGCTTCAATTCGTGCTCGGCCACCCCTGCGTCAAGACGGTCATCCCCGGTGCCGTAAGTGCTGCGGAGGTCAAAGCCAATGTCGAAGTTCTGGAAACTGCGATCCCTCCAGGCCTCTGGTCGGACCTGAAGGCCGAAAAGCTGGTACGTCCCGATTGTCCTTTGCCCTCGGAGGCATAGCCAGATCGCGCGTCCGGCTAGAAGCGTTCCGTTTCGGTCGGTCGCGGTATCGCCGCGGCCTCCGAAAGCGGAAACCACTTTGCGAACCGCGCGCAAACGGCGCTTTCGCCCACCAGGCTTATTTCGTCAGCTTTTAGGGCTGCGGGAAGAGGACGGTCTCCCATCCAGACCTCCATCATGGTCCGGGACCGCGAGGTGACGTACGCATTCACGTCCTTGCCCGGATCCTGGTAGCAAAGATCGACGTCGCTCCTGGTGCAAATCAGCCACCAGGTCCCGAACTCATTCAAATCGGGAAACTGGAAACAGATGACCGTTTCGCCGTCCGGCAGCTGGTCGAGCGCGAGATTCCGCTGAATGTCGAACATCAGGAAGGTGACATCGAGATCGTCATCATCCATTTCGTCCCGGGCCCAGCGCATTCCCCACACGGCCAGGGCCTGAATAACGGAGGACAGCTCCTTGCCCGAAGGCGTCAATCGATAGTCATGTCCACGCTGCCCGCTGATCGGACGCTTCACGATGACACCGGAAGCCTCCAGTTCCTTCAGGCGCTTGTTCAGGATGGTCGGAGAAATCCGGGGCAGGCCGCGCTGCAGGCTGGAAAACCGGCTGGATCCGAGCAGGAGTTCGCGGACGATCAGCATCGACCAGGGGTCACCCAGTATCTCGCTCGCCTTTGCCACGGGACAGAACTGGCCATATTTTTTCATGCAGACCCTCCTGAATACGCTCTAGAACACGTGGGCCAACTACGCAATACGTAGTTCGTTGCTACGCCTGCAGAAGTATCGCGCAGCACGGCCAGTCCGTAACTGAAGTCTCATCAAGAAGCGGTTGCCGCAACGGCGGCACAAGGCAGATGGAGACTTTCGATGAGACGCCCCGGACTGATGCTCTACGGCATTCTTTGCTATATTTTTTTCAACATCACATTCCTTTACATGGCCGGATTCCTGCTCGACATCGCGGTCCCGAAGGCGATCAACGACGGCGCTCCGGCCAACGTGCCGGTATCACTCGCAATCAACGCCTTGCTTGTCTTCCTGTTCGGCCTTTTTCACTCCCTGATGGCCCGCCAATGGTTCAAGGACCGGTGGACAAGGCTCATCTCCGTTGAGGCGGAACGCAGTACCTATGTGCTTCAGGCAGCCACCTTCCTTTCACTTCTCATGCTGTTCTGGAAACCTATGCCTTCCGCGATCTGGTCGGTCGACGGTGTTTGGGCTCTGGTGGTCTACGCCGTTTTTCTCGCCGGCCTCGCCATGGTGCTTCTGTCCACCTTCCTGATCGATCACTGGGAACTTTTCGGCTTGCGCCAGATCTGGGCAAACAATGTCGGCGCAGCGGTACCGCGACCCGTTTTCAAGACACCGATGCTTTACAGGATCGTGCGTCATCCAATGCAACTGGGCGTGATCCTGGTCTTCTTCGCAACACCAGTCATGACCGCCGGGCACTTGTTTTTCGCTGCCTCGATGACGGCCTATGTCCTCATCGGCCTGTATTTCGAGGAACGCTCTCTGGTGCGCGAGTTCGGAGCGACCTACCGGGACTATCAAAGGCGTGTGCCGATGCTGTGTCCAAACCCCTTCCGCATGCTGCCGCGGCGCGCGCAGTCTGCCTGACCTTCAAGTATCCCCTTCCCCGTCCCGAAAGACTGCGTCCAGGCCCGGAACAGGGACGAAGCGCGCTTATCTTCCAAAGGAAAAACCATGACCGCACCCGCCTTGCAGACCCCTCACATGACGCCCGACACCGAGACGTCACCAATCGTGGATTTCTGGATTGACGTCATGGCTCCGAAGTTTCTGAAATACAGGCACATCCTTGTGGGCGGCCTGCGCCACCACAGCGCGGCGATCATCCCCGGGCTACCCATCCGCAGGGGAGACCGGGCGCTGGATGTTGGCTGCGGTTTCGGCGATACCGCCATTGCACTGGCGGGTCGCACAGGAGACAGGGGCTCGGTTCTGGGCATCGATTGTGTTCCGGCCTTTGTCGCACAATCCTGGCACGCCGCCGAGCAGATGTTGATCGACAATGTCAGCTTCGCGTGCCGCGACGCCGAAAGGTCCCTGCCCAGAGGCGAGTTCGACTACGTGTTCGCACGTTTCGGAACGATGTTCTTTTCCAATCCCGTTGCGGGCTTGCGCAACATGCGCAAGGCACTGAAGCCCGGAGGCCGCATGACGCATGTCGTTTGGCGTGACCGGGAAGCAAACCCCTGGCTTTCCGCTGCACGGGAAGTCCTCTTGACCCATCTGCCCCGGCCGGATGCAACCGCACCTTCCTGCGGTCCGGGTCCGTTTTCCATGGCCGATAAAACCGCGACGCGCGCGATCATGGAAGCGGCCGGTTTCAGGAACATACGCTTTGGTAGGATCGATGCGAAGGTTCTTGTTGGCCGGACCGCGGAGGAGGCGATCGCCTTCCAGCTCGCCCTTGGACCGGCAGGGGAAATTTTCAGGTTGGCAGGCGGCGAAGCGCAGGCAAAGAGAGCCGCGATAGAAAAGGATCTTCATCATCTCTTTGACGCTGTTCCCAAAGATGAAAGCGGACTTTGGATGGACAGTTCGTCATGGGTGATCCACGCAGATGCAGCGGATTGATTGCTGCATCTGTTTTTGCGCGATGCCCGGGCGGCAATTTCAAGCGCCGCCCGGGTCACCATTGCACCGCCTCAGATCCGGCGGCCCGCGGTCAGTCCGTTGACCTTCTCGATGATGGAAGCCGCATCGATCCCGAAATGCCGGTAGAGGTTGCCGATCGTACCGGTCTGTCCGAAATGCTCGACGCCGAGCGGGATCGTCTGATGACCGGCGACACTGCCGAGCCAGGCAAGCGTCGCTGGATGCCCGTCGATGACGGTGATCAGTTTGCAATGCTGCGGCAGCGTCTCCGTCAGCCGTTCGATATGCGATCTTGCCGCTGCATGTCCGCGTGATCTTGCCCGCTGCGCAGCGGTCCAGCCGGCATTCAGCCGGTCGGCGGAAGTGACCGCCAGAACGCCGACATCGCGCCGGTTCCCGGCAAGCAGGCCGGCTGCCTTTATCGCTTCGGGCGCGACAACACCCTGATAGGCGATCACGACCTCGCAGTTCGGCCCCGGCTTTCGCAGCCAGTAGGCGCCGTCAATGGCGCCCTGCCGGAAGTCCTCGTCGACGCGCTTGACGGGTTGCTCGATCGGGTTGGTTGACAGGCGCAGATACACCGAGCCGCCGGTCTCGTCACGCAACCAGGTCCGCTCGTCCTGATCGCCTTCCCCTTCCCGTTGGAGATAGTCGAAAGACCATTCCATGATGACGGCAAGCTCGTCGGCGAAGGCGGGCTCGAAGGCCGCAAGACCATCCTGGCTCATGCCGATCAGCGGTGTTCCGACAGACTGGTGCGCCCCGCCTTCAGGCGCGAGCGTCGCCCCGGACGGCGTCCCGACGATCATGAACCTGGCATCCTGATAACAGGCATAGTTGAGCGCATCGAGGCCGCGACAGACAAAGGGATCGTAGACCGTCCCGATCGGGATGAGACGCCGGCCGAAAAGCGAGTGCGACAACCCGGCTGCCCCGAGCAGCAGAAACAGGTTCATTTCCGCAATCCCCAACTCGATGTGCTGACCGTCCGGCGTGAATTCCCATTTTGCCGTCGACGGAATGCGATGTTCGATGAAAGCATCGGCCATGACATGGCGGGCGAACAGCTTTCGTCTGTTGACCCACGGACCGAGATTGGTCGTCCCAGTCACATCGGGCGAAGTCGTGACGATCCGTTCGGCAAGTTTGCTTTCTCCCTTGGAAAGATCATCGAGCACCTTGCCGAAAGCCATCTGCGTGGAGATCTCTCCTCCCGGCTGCAGCGCGATTTGCGGAACGTCGATCCGGCTATCGGAATACCGCCGCATCCCCTTTGCAAAGAACGGAACCTCATCGAGAAAAGCGGTCAGGGCCGGAACGTCCGCCACTGTTGCAAACGGGTCCCATTCCTCTCCCTCGGGCACACCCATATGCGCCTGCCAGTCGCGCATCTGGGCCTTGTTCATCAAGCCGCCATGGTTGTCCTTGTGACCGGCAATGGGGGTGCCCCATCCCTTGACCGTATAGGCAAGAAAGCAGGTCGGTCTGTCGTGGTCGATCGCAGCAAACGCCTCGGCCATCGTCTGTGTGCAGTTGCCGCCCAGGTTTTCCATCAGGTCGGCAAGCTCCGCATCGCTGCGCCGGTCGATCAGCGCGGTGACGTCGCCCTGATCGCCGAGATCGTCCATCAGCCTCTGACGCCAGACCGCACCGCCCATGAAGGTCAATGCCGAGTAGTCCTGGTTGGAACAGGCATCGATCCATTCCCGCAACCGCGCACCACCCGGCTCGGCAAAGGCAGCCCGCTGCAATGCCCCGTATTTCACCCGCACGACATCCCATCCGAAAGCATCGAACGTTTTCTCGACCCTGTCGAACAGGCCCTCGCGAACGATGCCGTCCAGCGACTGCCGGTTATAGTCGATGATCCACCAGCAGTTTCTGAGGTCGTTTTTCCAGCCTTCCTGAAGGGCTTCATAGACATTGCCCTCATCAAGTTCCGCATCCCCGACAAGCGCAATCATCCGGCCAGGCGGGCGGTCCGGTGACCAGGACTTGGCGTTGATGTAGTCCTGCACCAGTGAGGCAAAGGACGTGATCGCAACGCCAAGACCGACCGAGCCCGTGGAGAAATCCACGTCGTCGATGTCCTTGGTACGCGAGGGGTAGGATTGCACGCCTCCGAAACCGCGGAAATTTTCCATCTTCTTGCGGCTCTGGTTGCCCATCAGATACTGGATCGCGTGAAAGACGGGCGACGCATGCGGTTTGACGGCAACGCGGTCCTCGGGCCTGAGCGCGGAAAAATAGAGCGCCGTCATGATCGACACCATCGAAGCCGAACTCGCCTGGTGACCGCCCACCTTGATCCCGTCCACCTTCGGCCGGATGTGGTTCGCGTGGTGGATCATCCAGTGTGACAGCCACAGCAGCCGCCGTTCGATGGTCTTGAGATGCTCGATGTGCATTGCCCGGTTCCCGACAGGATTGGAATTCGCGTCACTCTAGCGTCGGCGCGCGGCGGGATTCTTGCTATTTCATAACTCCTTCGGCTAGATATTGGCATTATTCGCCAAAAAGGAGAGATCTTGTGGCGAAATCCACCAATCTGGACGCATTCGATATCCAGATTCTGCGCGAACTTCGTCGGGACGGCAGAATCTCCCTCCAGGACCTGTCGGAACGCGTCGGCCTCAGCGCGACGCCGGTCGCGCGCCGGCTGCGTCAGTTGGAGGATGGCGGGATCGTGACCGGCTACTGCGCCCTCATCGACGAGGTCGCGCTTGGCTATGAAGTCTCCGTCTTCGTTTCGGTACAGCTGGACAAGCAGGTTGATGTCAACCTGGACCAGTTCGAAAACGCGATCCAGACCTTTCCCGAAGTCGTGGACTGCTGGCTGATGACCGGCAACCGCGACTATCTGCTGCGCGTCGCGACAACCGGGCTCGCGGCCTTCGAAACCTTTCTGACAGGGAAACTCACCCGGGTTCCGGGCGTCGCCAACATCGAAAGTTCGATCCCGCTGCGGCGTGTGAAATCGGGTATCGCCCGCACGCCTTAAAAGATGCGCCGGTACGCGTAATTTGATCGCAGATGCGAACAGGGGGTGAAAAGTTCCGTGCCGTGCCGCCCGCCCATCCTTCGAGACAGCGCGTCGCGCTTCCTCAGGATGAGGGATCAAGCCTTGAAGACCGAGGCAAGGAGGAACTGACAAGAAGTTCCATACAACGACCTCATCCTGAGGAGCCGCATCTGCGGCGTCTCGCAGGATGACGGGAACACGCGGTGGCGGTATAAGCGCAGAGTAACCGACCAGGTCTTCAATATGATGACTTCATCCTGAGGAGCCGCATCTGCGGCGTCTCGAAGGATGGGCCGCCAGCACCACAGTTCCGCGTTCTCGTCACTTACGCTGATGTCCGGAAAACGGAGTCGGCTGCCGCATGCGAACGAAAAAAGGCCGGCTTCCGGGGACCCTGAAGCCGGCCAGGGCAAGCAGAACGAGCTGATGTGGGACGTCAGCTGATCCTGGCTGCGATGCTCTTTGTCTTGCAGTAGCTGATCAGGCCTTCCAGGCCCTTCTCGCGGCCGAAGCCGGATTTCTTGTTTCCTCCGAACGGCACTTCGATGCCGCCGGCGAAATACTCGTTGATGTAGATTTGCCCGGCATCGATCTTGCGGGCGAGCTGATGCGCCTTGGCAAAATCCGAGGTGTAGATGCCGGCGACCAGACCGTACTGACAGTCATTGGCAAGCGCCAAAGCGTGGTCTGCGTCGTCGGCGATCTGCACGGTCAACACCGGCCCGAAGATTTCCTCGCGCGCCAGTTCATTGTCCGCGGCGACCGCATCGACGATGGTCGGTTCGAAAAACCAGCCCCGCCCCGTTTCCGGATCCTCGGCAACCGAACCACCGGCGACAATCCGCGCCCCGTCGGCCTTGGCCCGGTCGAGAAAACCGGCGATCTTGGCAAGATGTTCGGACGAATTCACCGGACCCACATCCGGATTGCCGAGGCCATGCCCCAGTTTCAAGGCTTTGGTCCGCGCCACCAATTCTCCGACAAACGCGTCGTGAATGCTCTTTTCGATCACCAGGCGTGACCCCGCGGAACAGATCTGTCCCGCATTCTCGTAAATCGCGCCGAGTACTCCGGAAAGCGCCTGCTCGCGGTCGCAATCGGCAAGGACGACCACGGGAGACTTGCCGCCGAGTTCCAGAACCACGCGGGTGATATCTTCTGCTGCCGCCTTCATCACGGTGCGGCCGGTCTGAACCGAACCGGTGAAGGTGATGTGATCGACGTCGGGATGCGCAGTCAGCGGCGTGCCGGTTTCCGCTCCCGTACCGGTGACAACATTGCAGACGCCCGCCGGCAACCCGGCCTTGAAGAGGAGATCCGCCAGCAGCAACGCGGTAAACGGCGTCTGCTCCGCCGGTTTGGCAACGACGGTGCATCCGGCCGCAAGTGCGGGCGCAAAGCCGCGTGCGGCCGTTGAAATCGGAAAATTCCATGGAATGATGTGGGCGGTCACACCGACCGGCTCATGGATCGTGTAACCGACATAGTCCGGGCCGAGTGGGAAGCTGTCGCCCTGCAGCTTGTCGCAGGCCCCGGCATAATATTCGAACGCCCTGGCCGCACCACGGACATCCCCCATCGCTTCCTGCAAGGCCTTGCCGCTGTCGAGTGTTTCCACCACGGCGAGCAGATCCAGGTTTTCAAGGATAAGCGCGGATGCCCGCTGCAGGATCCTTGCGCGTTCAACGGGGGACATATCGCGCCACGTCGTGTCGAAAGCCCGGCGCGACGAGGCAATGGCCAAGTCGACGTCCGCGGTCGTGCCCGCCGTGAAACGGGCGAAAGGCATTCCCGAGCCCGGGTCGAAACTCTCCATGGTCCGGTTATGCGCCGGCTGCGAGAAAGCCCCGTCAATGAAGTGCCCGGCCGGCAGCACACCAAGTGTCCCGGTGTTGCGGTATTCGGCGATCAGCTCGTTTGCATTGGCCATCTCAGTGCTCCCGGGAACTGATCTTGTAGGTGGACTTCGCAAGCCACTCCGGATTGATCTCGACACCCCAACCGGGCGCGTCCGTCACCGTGGCGTGGCCGTCCTTGATCGAGTAGGGCGACGATACGTAGAGATCGGTCTGCCAGGGATAATAGTCTTCCTGCTCGATCGAGAATTCGAGATACTTGCCGGCGTTCGGGATGGCCCTGAGCAAGTGCATTGTGAAGAGGGTCACAAGCGACAGGTTGGCTGCATGCGGCGTGCACGGGATGCCCGCCTGATCAGCCATCTCGGCCACCTGCATGGTGCGCAGCATGCCACCGAGATAACAGACATCCGGCTGGATGATGTCGACGACCCGCTGATCGATCATCCGTTGCCAATCGACCAGCGAGCAATCCTGCTCCCCGCCGGTAACGTCAATATCCAGTGCTTCGGTTACCTGTTTCGTCTGGTCGTAATGCCAGTACGGGCACGGTTCCTCGTAATGCGAAATTCCGTTGTCCTGCAGGAAATGCCCGATCTCAATCGCCTTTTGCGGCGAGTAGCAGGAATTGGCATCGACCAGAAGCGCCGTGTCATCGGAAAAGGCCCCGCGCATTGTCGGAACGATCTCTTCGGTCCGGCCCGGCCACTCGTCCTGATCCCGGCCGCACTCCGCACCGATCCGGAACTTGAAGGCCGTGAAACCGAATTCGTCCTGCTGTCTCTTCAACCGGTCGGCCTCGTCCTGCGCGGAGATGTCCCGTTTCATTGACGAGCCATAGGCCCGTACCCTGCCCGGCGTGCCGCCGAGAAGCGCGCACACCGGTTTGTCTTCCAGTTTGCCTTTGAGGTCGAACAGGGCGGTGTCGAGCCCGCCCATGGCACGGCGCAGATAGGAGCCCGGAAACTTGTGCTCCCTGTCCGGAATGATGTCCATCAGATGCGCGATGTCGAACGCATCTTCACCCAGCGCATATGGAGCGACCTGGCGATGCACCACCTCGGCGGTGATATCGGCATAGTACGGTGCGACCTGCCCCCACCCGGTGGCACCACTGTCCGCTGTCACCCGGACAAAACAGACGAATTCGTCTGTAAACGTTTCTATCGATTGGATTTTCATAGTCGTATCAGGCTCTTGCGGAAGATGTCTCCGCGGGAAAAAATTGGGTCTCGTCAAGCTAACCTACGTATAATTGGACTTGATTTAAGGTCCGTTTTGCTGAAAGTCTCATACCAATTGGGAGGAAAGCATGAAACGGCACGCGGGCGCGGTCCTGTCATCGATCAAGATCGACAAGTCTGCGGAAAAGAAAATCTCGATCCAACTCTACATGTCCCTGCGCGACTTGCTTCTTGCCGGGGCCCTCACACCGGGCGAACGATTGCCGGCCACACGCACACTGGCCCAGGAGATCGGTGTCTCGCGCACCACCGTGATCGACGCCATCGACAGGCTGATATCGGAAGGCCTTCTGGAGGCGCGGGTCGGGTCAGGAACGTTTGTCAGCGAAGCGCTCAATGCCCGGCTTGCGCCCAAACCGAGCACCATTGCCGACAACATCGTGCCAGTCGTCCCGCACCTGTCACATGCATCCCGGCATGCGATCCCCGATTTCGCGCCGCGCGCGCGCCTGCCACACAGATCCGAAGCCTTCGTGACGGCCCTTCCGGCGCTCGACGCCTTTCCCATGGCTCAATGGGCGAAGCTGTCGGCGCGCCACTGGCGCAAGGATCGCGATCACGTGACCGGCTACGGTGAACCATCCGGGTATCCCGGCCTCAGGAACGCGATCGCGCGCCAGCTCAATGCGTCACGCGGCATCAAATGCACACCGGAACAGATCTTCATCACCAACGGTGCCCAGCGCGCCTTTTCACTTGTCGGCGGCATGCTCGTCAATCCGGGCGAACCGATCTGGTTCGAGAATCCGGGTGCGATCGGCGCGCGCAACGCCTTCGTCGCGATTGGCGCGTCGCCGGTTCCGGTCAAGGTCGACGAGAACGGTCTGTGCATAGACGACGGCTTGTCAAAAGCGCCGCACTTCCGTCTCGCTTTCGTTACCCCGTCCCACCAGCAGCCGCTCGGTCATGTCATGAGCCTGTCTCGCAGGCTCGCGCTGTTGAAGGCTGCGAACGATGCCGACGCGATGATCGTGGAAGACGACTATGACGGCGAATTCTACTACGGCGATCAGCCGCCGCCGACGCTCAAGAGTATCGACACGCACGGGCGGGTCATCTATGTCGGCACCTTCTCCAAATCGCTGTTTCCCGCACTCAGGCTCGGCTTCGTACTCGTTCCCGAATCTCTCGTGGAGAGCTTCGAGCGCGTCTGCCAGACCTGGCTCGCCGGTGTCCCGACCGTCACCCAGGCGATCGTTGCCGACTTCATGGACGAGGGCATGTTCGCCACGCATATCCGAACCATGCGTCAACTCTACCGGGCGCGTCACGATGCCCTGATGGAGGAAGCCCGAAGGCTGGCGGGTCGGATCGACCTTCAGCCGACAAGGAGCGGATTTCACGCGGTCGGGCTCGTGAACCCCGCCCTCGATGAAAACCTGATCGTCGCAAAGGCTGCGGAAGAGGGAATCACCACGGTGCCGCTCTCCCGCTACGCCCTTGCCCCGATATCACAACGTGGTCTTGTGCTCGGCTTCGGCAGCACCAATCCGGACGAAATCCGAAAAGGCATCGACATACTTGAGAAAATTGTCGCGACCGGCCATTGTGAAAGACTGTCGGCTTGATCAATTGGACTGCTAAATTATCCGTAATGGCTATATTTAACAGGCCAATCCACTTTTAACGTTTGTTTCCGCTTTTTTTGCTGTGCGCAGTCATGGAGGAAGTCATGCATTTCAAATCAACTCTAGCAGGCCTTTTGGCGGCAACCATGCTTGCCGGTGCCGGTTCGGCGCAGGCCGAGACACTACGCCTTTTGACCTGGGGCTCCTATGCGCCGGACGAACTGATTGAAAAGTTCGAGGCGGAATATCCGGATATCGACGTCGAGGTGACCTTTTCCAACAACGAGGAAATGATCGCCAAGCTGCGCGCCACCGGCGGTGCCGGTTTCGACCTTGCTCAGCCGAGCCACGACCGCATTTATGCCGCTCAGCTGGAATACGACATCTACAAGCCGCTCGACCTTTCCAAGATCGACACATCCGTGATGGAGGCAAAGCTCCTGGACGGCGTGAAGGAAAACACCACGATCGAGGGCGAAGTCTACGCTGTGCCGCACCAGTGGGGCACGTCGGGCCTCATGGCAGACAAGACCAAGGCTCCCGGCCTGAAGAGCTGGGCGGATCTCTGCAATCCGGAATACAAGGGCAAGACCTCCATGCGCCTGAAGCGCACGATCCTGCTCGGCACGGCCTTCTCCATGGGTGAAGATCCGTTTGCGGCCTATTCCGATCTCGAAAAGTACCAGGGCATTCTCGACAAGGTCGCGGACAAGCTGATCGAGTGCAAGGATAACATCAAGGCTTACTGGAAAGGTGGCGACGACCTTTCCGCAATGATGCTGTCGGGTGAAATCGTCGGATCGGAAACCTGGGATTCCACCGCGTACAAGCTGTTCGACCAGAACGAAAACATCGTTTTCGTGCCGCCCGCGGAAGGCGCTCTTGCCTGGATCGACACCTTCGCGCTGCCGCGCAAGGCCAAGGCGGATGATGCCGCCTACAAGTGGATCAATTTCGTGCTTCGCCCGGAAAACGTCACGCTGATGTCCGCCAGCACTGGTGCCATCGCTGCCGTCCAAGGCGGCCAGGACCTTTTGCCGGAAGACAAGAAGGCAGCCGTGAACGCGGCCTTCACCAAAGAAGACATCGACAACCTGAAATTCTTCGCCAACATTCCTCCGGGAGTGGAAGACATGGAAGGCAAGACGCTTGAAAAGATCAAGGCGGCAACAGGCGGCTGATGATCGAAGGGCGGTCCCGTCTGCCCGTCAATGAAAATGAGCTAGGGTCAGGACTCACTAATTTGGTTGAATTGGCGCAGCAAACGGCAATGAGCTGCAAGGAAAAGCGCGACAAGCGGGCTTCCTGCCCGGTTGAGCGGTTTGACGAAGCAGACCGAAGCCGTTTATGCGTCCCGCAGGGATAGAGTGAGTTTGCCCGGCAACGTCGTTGCAAATCTTTGGAAACCGGACGGTTTCCTGCAGCTTTGCGCCTCGTATCCGAACAAATTCATCCCTACCAATTCATCCAAATTAATGGGTCCTGACCCTAAAGGCTCAACACAAAAGGGGGATATCGCGCAAAACCGGTATCCCCCTGCTTTCTGACTTTGCAGCTGGCGTGCCCTGATGACAGATACTCCCCCTTACGATCTTGAAGCCCTCGGCGTCTCCAAGAACTTCGGCTTTTTCACTGCGGTGAAGGAGGTCTCGTTCGACATTCCGAGCGGATCTTTCTTTTCCATCCTGGGGCCGTCCGGCTGCGGCAAGACAACCCTCATGCGGATGATCGCAGGCTTCGAGGATCCGAGTGGTGGCGACATCAGGATCAAGGGCAAATCGGTTCTGGGCACACCGCCGAACAGGCGCAACGTCAAGATGGTGTTTCAGCACCTCGCTCTGTTTCCGATGATGAATGTCTACGAGAACATCGCCTACGGCCTCAGGTGCAACGGGGTGGGTGCTGCCGAGATCAAGCGCAAGGTTCACGACGTCCTGGAACGCATCGCGCTGCCCGATGTCGGCGAGCGCGAAATACACCAGCTGTCAGGCGGCCAGAAGCAGCGCATCGCCATCGCGCGCTGCATGGTTCTCGACCCCGACGTTCTCTTGCTCGACGAGCCTCTCGGCGCGCTCGACCTGAAGCTGCGCGAGGCCATGAAGATCGAACTGAAACTGCTGCAGCACCAGTTCAACACCACATTCGTCTACATCACGCACGACCAGTCCGAGGCCCTGGTGATGTCGGACAATGTCGCCATCATGAACCAGGGCGAGTTCGAACAGATCGGCACGCCGCAGGAGCTCTATCACCACCCGAAGACCGCGTTTGTTGCAGGCTTTGTCGGCGACAGCAACCGGTGGTCCGGCGTCGTTAAGGCAAGCGACGGGACCGGCGGCAAAGTGGAAACCGAACAGGGTCTGCCGATGAGCTTTTCGTCCGCCGGCGAAGCCGCCATTCAGGAAGGCTCGAAGGTCAACATCTTCGTACGGCCGGAGTTCATCAAGACGGTTCGCGCAGGCGCTGCCGGTCAGCAGGCGGAGAGCGGTGACAACAGGATGGACGGCATTGTCGACAGCCTGCTCTTCAATGGCGCCAACAGCCGCATCCTGGTGCGGACGGGAACGGGAGAACTGGTCGAGGCGGACGTGACCCTGACCGGCGACAATGATCTGAAACCGGGAGAAGATGTCCACCTGGTCTGGTCCGCGAAGCAGGCAATGTGCTTTGCTGAGCAGGAGAGCGCATGATGCAGAACAAGGACATCAAGCGGCTGTCGCTGATCCTGCTGTTTGCCCCCTTCGCACTCTGGATCATCCTATTGATCATGCTGCCGCATATCGGCATGGTCATCCTGTCGCTGAAGGAAAAAGTGGCACCGCGTGTCTATCAGTACAGCTTTGCCAACTACCTGGAATTCATCAACGAGCCGATCTACTGGAACACGCTTCTGCGGACCGGCTCGATGTCGTTGCTGGTGACGGCGCTGGCTCTGATTATCGGTTTCCCGATCGCCTACTACATCGCAAAGATCGCCGGGCCGCGGTCTCGCGGCGGCCTGTTTCTCCTCTGCCTCATTCCGCTGTGGGTCAGCGACCTGATCCGTGCCTTCGGCTGGATCCTTCTCCTGCGCGAGACGGGCGTCATTTCGAATTTCCTGCTCTGGACAGGCCTTGTCGGCGCCCCGGTCGAGTTTCTCTACAACGATGTCGCGGTCATTATCGGCCTGACCTACACGGTGATCCTGTTCATGATCGTGCCGCTGGTCTCCACGCTGGACGGCATGGACAATTCGATGATCGAGGCGGGTTACAATCTCGGCGGCAACGGCTTCACGGTGCTGCGCCGGATCATCATTCCCTACGCCATGCCGGGCATCGTTGCGGGCTGCATCGTGACCTTCATGCTCACGGCCGGGTCGTACCTGACGCCCATCCTGCTCGGCGGCAAGAATTCGAGCTGGTTCACCGAGCAGATCTACAACCAGTTCATCACCCGCTTCAACTGGGAAGGCGGTGCCGCCTTCGGCATGCTGCTCCTGCTGTTCACGTCTTTCGTCATCTGGCTCGGCCTGAAACTCAGCGGGCAGACACTGGCCAACACCGTTGCCAAGAGCTGAGGAGGACGATCATGCTTGCGCAGAACAAGACCACGCCCTTCCTGCTCGGTTACCGGCTTTATGTCGTCGCCTTCTTCATTTTTCTTGCAGCGCCGCTGATCTCCGCCGGCGCGTTCGCCTTCAATGACAGCCTGTTCCCGGCCCTGCCCTGGCAGGGCTTCACGCTCGATTGGTTCTTCGGCGACACGGAACCTAAACTGGGCATGTTCCACGACAGGCGTCTCCTGCAGGGGCTCTATTATTCCTTCGTGATCGCGATCTTCGTTGCCGCACTCTCCGTTTTCGTCGGCACGACCAACGCCTTCCTGTTCGTCAGGGGAGAGTTTCCGGGCAAGAACTTCTTCTACATCATGATGGTCGTGCCCCTGGTGATCCCGGGCGTTATCCTCGGCATTTCCATTCTCGTTCTGGCCAGCGACACCGCCAATCTATTCGAGGATCGCTTTGATCTGGAACTGGAGTTCCTGCGGCCCGGACTTCTGCTCGTGGTTCTCGGGCAATTCTCCTTCATTGCCACGATCACCTCCCTGGTCATTACCGCGAGGCTGAAGAAGTTCGACGACACGATGGAGGAAGCCGCCTTCAACCTGGGGGCCTCCCGCGCCCGCGTCCTGCGCACCATCACGCTGCCGTTCCTGCGTCCGGCGATGATCGCCGCCGGGATCGTCGCTTTCCTTGTGTCGTTCGAGAACTTCAACACCACGCTGTTTCTCGTGGGCTCCGAAGCGCCGCTGACCATCACCATGTATGACCGGATGGCAAAGGTCGGTTCGACGCCGGTGCTGAACGCGGTGTCCTTCTTCCTGATGGTGGGCTCCGGATTGCTGGCCCTCCTGTCGATCGTGGTTCAGCGCGACAAGTCGGCCCGGTAGGGTCCCGGAACTGGTTTGAGCACAGACATGAGCGAATTCGACTTTGTCATTGTTGGAGCAGGGTCTGGGGGATCGGTCGTTGCGAACCGTCTTTCGGCCAACGGAAAATACTCCGTCTGCGTCCTGGAGGCAGGCGGGTCCGACCTGAACTTCTGGATCTGGATGCCGATCGGCTACGGCAAGGCGTTCTATAACCGGCACATTAACTGGATGTACCGGACGGAGGCCGATCCGGGCCTGAACGATCGTTCTGGCTACTGGCCCCGGGGCAAGGTCCTCGGCGGCTCCAGTTCCATCAACGCGATGGTCTACATCCGTGGTCAACATGCCGATTTCGAGGACTGGAAGGCGATGGGCAATCCCGGCTGGGGCTGGGATGATGTGCTCCCCCTTTTCCGGCGCTCCGAGACCAATGACGCAGGCGCCTGTGATTATCGCGGCGGCGATGGGCCCCTCCATGTTTCCAGTACGGCCCGGGATGTCCATCCCCTTTGCGCGAACTTTCTCGCCGCAGCCGAAGAAGCCGGGTTCAATCGCAATCCCGATTTCAACGGTGCCGACCAGGAGGGGATCGGGCTTTACCAGATAACGGCGAAGGACGGGTTTCGGATGTCGACCGCGCGCGCCTTCCTGTCGCCGGCACGCAAGCGCCCGAATGTTGAAGTCATCACCCGAGCCCATACCAAGCGGCTCCTTGTAGCCGACGGCAGAGTGACGGGTGTCGTCTATGACCATAACGGTTCTGATGTCACCGTGAAGGCGCGGCGCGAGGTCATCCTCAGCGCGGGCGCGGTCAATTCGCCGCAAATCCTGATGCTGTCCGGGATCGGTGACGGAGCCGAGTTGCAGTCGAAAGGCATCGAAACGCTGCTGCACCGGCCTGCCGTCGGAAAAAACCTTCAGGACCATCTCGGACACGACTATCTCTACCGGTCCAAACTCCCGACCCTCAACCAGCAGCTCCATCCCTGGTGGGGCAAGCTGTTGCAGGGCATCCGCTACGTTCTGACCAGGCGCGGCCCGCTGTCGCTCAGCGTCAACCAGGCAGGCGGTTTCGTGAAAAGCAACGCGGATACGCTCCGCCCGAACATGCAGCTTTACTTCTCGCCGGTAAGCTACACCAAGGCCCCGAAGGGCAAGCGCCCGCTGATGAACCCGGACCCGTTTCCGGGCTTTCTGCTCGGCATGCAGCCAACCCGGCCCACAAGCCGGGGCCATATCACGCTTCGCTCCGGCGATCCCTTCGACGCACCGGAAATTCACCCGAATTCCCTCAGCACCAACCACGATCTTACCGAAATGATCGAAGGGTGCAGGCTCATGCGTCAGATTGCGGAAAGTCCCGCTTTGCGAGAAATCATCGAAGAGGAGATCAGCCCGGGTCCCGGTGTTCAGTCGGACGCGGAAATGCTCGAAGATGTCCGCAATCGTTGCTCCACGGTTTTCCATCCGGTCAGCACCTGCCGCATGGGTTCTGACGAAACTCAAAACGTGGTCGATCACAGGCTTAAGGTCTACGGCATCGACGGCCTCCGCATTGTCGATGCCTCGATCTTTCCGACCGTCACCTCCGGCAACACCAATGCGCCCGCGATCATGGTCGGTGAAAAGGGATCGGACATGATCCTGGAAGACACGCAGGTGGCATAGCGGGGCAAGATGCGATCAGACCTCTTCACGGACGACTACAAGACGACACCGTACTGGCAGGATATTGCGCCGCAGGTCGAGCTTCCTGAGATCCGGTTGCCGGGCGAAGTGGACGTTCTCGTGGTTGGCGCGGGTTACACCGGTCTCAACGCTGCGCTACAAACCGCCAGGGAGGGACTTGGCACTGTTGTGATTGATGCCGAACAGCCTGGCTGGGGTTGTTCCATGCGCAATGGCGGCCAGCTGTCGACGAGCCTCAAACCGTCTTTCTCCGCCCTTTCGAAAAAATACGGCCGTGACCTCGCGACGGCCCTTTGCCGGGAAGGGCAGGCGTCGCTCGACTATATGCACGAACTGTCGGCGGATAGCGAACTTGACCTGGGCCTGAAGGAAGTCGGCCGCTTTCACGGGGCGCACAAGCCTCACCTTTATGAGGCACTTGCGCGCGATTGCGAAGCGGGGCACCCGGTCTGGAAAACCGATGCGTTCATGGTGCCCGAAAAAGAACTGGCGTCCGAACTCGGAACCGATGCCTATCACGGTGGCATGGTTCTTCCCCGGCATTGCAGCATCGACGTTTCGACGTATCTGCCATCGCTTTTGCGGAAGGTTGTGGCTGCAGGTGCCGGTGTCAAAGGCGGATGCCGCGCACTGTCGCTGGAGCGGGACGGCAACGGGTTCAGGGTCACAACCTCTGAAGGGGTCTACAAGGCCGGCAAGGTCATCCTGGCGACAAACGGCTACTCGGGGCCACTGTCCCCCTGGCATCAGCGCAGGGTGATCCCGATCGGGTCCTATGTCATCGCGACGGAAGAAATCCCGGCGGACTTGGTCGACCGGCTGTTTCCAACAGACCGGATACTCTCCGACACGCGCAAGCTCGTCTATTACTACCGCCTGTCACCGGACCGCAAACGCGTGATTTTCGGCGGACGGGTCTCCTTGAGCGAAACCGATCCGCTGCAGAGCGCCGCAAAGCTGCATCGGGATATGGCCGACCTTTTCCCGGAGCTGGCACCGATCCGTGTCAGCCACGCGTGGATGGGCTTTGTCGGATACACGTTCGACACGCTTGCTCACTGTGGGGAAGACAACGGTCTTTACTTCGCGGCCGGCTATTGCGGGTCAGGCGTCGGCATGGCCAGCTATCTCGGCATGCGAATGGGCCGCAAGGCCGCCGGTCTTGAAACGTCACTCTCTGCATTCGAACGCATCCCCTACCCGACGCGACCGCTTTACTCCGGAAATCCCTGGTTCCTGGCCCCCTCGGTTCTGGTTTATCGCTTCAGGGACCGGCTGGGGATCTGACGCCTTGTTGTCCCACATCGCGACGGATTAACGATCTGGAGCTTCTTCCGACCAATTTATTATGTTCGTTCTGTCTTGTTTTGAGACCCGTTTCCGACTATGTAATGCTCATCGATTTTGCTTGACGAACTTTGTCTATGCGCACACGGCGCCTCGAACGATCTTCCCTCTCAACGTCGACCTATTCGCAGCGGTGCACATCAATGAGTGCCGCGCAAGTTCTCATGACCGATTGAAAGGAAGTCGTAATGACCATCGGAACCGTGAAATTCTTTAACACAACCAAAGGCTATGGATTTATCCAGCCGGAAGACGGCGCTTCGGACGTTTTTGTGCACATTTCAGCTGTTGAACGCGCCGGCATGCCGCCGCTTGTCGAAGGCCAGAAAGTAAGCTTCGACGTGGTTCAGGACAGCCGCTCAGGCAAATCTTCCGCAGACAATCTGCAGGACGCCTGATTCTTGTCCCCGGTCCTTGACCACGGATGTACTGGCACGGACCGTTAAAGACCAGTGGAAAGGCCGGGAACTTCCCGGCCTTTTTTGCGTTCTGAACTCCCGAGGAAGCGAAGCTGATGACCTCCACGCACAAACCCGGCAAACTTGGCAAGACGCAGCGGATGAACGCTGAGTCCAAGGCCGAGGTGACCAGACGAATTTCATCGGAGATCGCACATACTGAAGCCGAACAACGTCGTATCAAGACCGAGAAACTCAGGGCTCAGAGGCTTGCGCTGGAAGCAAAGGCACCGCTTCGCAAAAGACGAGGCTGAACACGACCCTTCGCTTCTGAGTGTTTTTTTGGCACCTACCGGCCGGAAGCCGGCATGTCTTGCTTGGGCGGAAAGCTGAATTACGGTGCGTCGAGCGCCAAAGTCAGCGCTGCGGATTAAACGAATTTCCCGCCTTAGGAATCTGCGGCTACGCTCCGGAATTCAAGTGGACGCATTCAGGTAACGACAGATCAAACCTGTAACCGAAAGTTCTGGTTGCGTGCCGCAATGAAACGAGATCACGGGGGGAAGGTTATTCTATCGTCTTGCGCAACAGAACAAGATTGTCGAGGACGAGGTTTGAGGACCAGATAAAATCTGCATCCGCACCCGGCGTATCGAAGACATCTTCGAAATTCGTAAAGGCTTTTTTGTTTTTCACGCCAACCGTGTCGTTGGTGAATGTCACGGCATTTGGCCAGTCGGTATCATCGAAAGCCGGCATCATCCAGTCTGATGGAACAACCCAATGCGCTGCTGAATAGCCCCGTGCATCATCTACGCCTTCCACGCTGCACGCGGAACTGTCACGGGACTGCCCACTGAAAACGATGCAACCACGATCGTTCAAAGGGGACGTGTAAAATGTTTGCGCGCGCCAACTGTCATCCGTGATTGCAACAGTCGCACCGTTGGCATCCTGAATGTGCGCGACCAAGCCGCCATCGCCCGGATGGAAGGCTTTTCCACGATTGTCTTCTGAACCAAGACCGAGGTTCTCTTCCCAGTCGACCATCATCACCGCCAGCGTCACCGGCCGCGCCGCCTTGAAGCGAACCACGTTCGAGTTGAACTTAGTAAACGGGACCTCATCCACGGCAATCAGTCTGCCATTCACATGTAGTTCGAAGTAGTTGTCGGCGAAGATATACGCGATGAATTCCTCATCCCCACCCGCATCCAGCACGGGTACGCTGTTCAGATCCAGCTCTTCCAGGGACCCAAGCTGGTTACCTCCGCATTCATTGAAGAGATCGGAGGCAAATGGAACCAGTCCGTAGTTCGTTGCGGCGGGCACCGTCCAGACCGTGCCGTCGTCGGATGTGATTTCCCCAACCGCACTCGTGCGCGATTTGGGGCCGCAATCAAACAGACCCGGATTGATTTCTGTGGCAAGCCCGGTTGTGAAAGTGGCCTCTTGGGCTGATGCTCCGATTGAGACCGTCGCCAAAAGGGCGCCTGCGAGAACATACTTCATGGTTGCACACCCTTTGGGATCCTCGTCCTGAAAACACAACTTGCCGCGCGTAAACTTTCAAGTCAATGTCCAGTGTGGGAGAAGGCCTATTTTTAGCGTAGAGCGGACGTTCGCTGCAGATCGAACGAATGGCCGCATGGCGGACAAAGCGTTCATCAACCAAATGGCCGCTTTGCGCTTTGTACGACTACTCGATCTTGTTCTTTTGGTCCTTCGGCGAAACGCCGAAGTGAGCTCGGTAGGTCTTTGAGAAATGTGTTGGCGAGTTAAACCCGGTCGCGAAAGCGATTTCGGTTACCGACATGTCCGTCTGCACAAGGAGTCGTTGAGCCTTTTGCAATCGTAGATCAAGGTAGAACTTCTTGGGTGAGCAACTCAGGTATCGCCCGAACAATCGCTCCAACTGTCTTCCCGATACTCCTATTTCATGTGCTATTACCGAGGGTGGCGATGGGTCGTCGATGTTGTCTTTCATCCATTGGATTGCGCGGGCCAGGTGTTCGTTACGGATTCCATGACGTGATTGCAGCGAAACACGCTGCGACGCATCGGCATTTCGCACCGCGTTGTAGACCATCTGATCCGCGACTTCGGTGGCCAGCTCTTGCCCGTGGGTTTGGCCGATCAAGAACAGCATCAGGTCCGCCGTTGCAGTTCCTCCGGACGCGGTGATGATCGGCGCCTCGGCGACGAAAACGCTGCGGCTGAGGCCAACCTGCGGAAACTCCTCCATGAAGCTGTCGTGGTAATCCCAATGGATCGCTGCCTTTTGGCCGTCGAGCATTCCGGCCTCGGCCAGAATATAGGCACCGGAACACAAGGCTCCGATCCGGGCCCCGTGCGCGCGACCCCGCCGGATGGCGGCAAGCAGATTGGACGTTGCGGCAGATTGAACACCCAGGCCAGAAAGGACGAAAATCGTATCCGCATCGCATGCATCCGCAAACGTATGCGCAACCCTGGTCTCGGATCCGTTCGAGGCGCGCGCAAACTCTCCGTTTTCGGAAGCAAAGCACCAACGGTACAACTCTTGTTTGGACACTAGGTTGGCGATGCGCAGCGGTTCGACAGCGCAGGAAAACGCAAGATGGGAAAAGTTCTCGACCAGCAGGAACTGGAAGTGTTCCGGCGTAGAGTGGTGAGTGCCGTTCACACGACTTCCCTGATTTTGTGTGTTCAGATTAGAAATCCTTGCAGATCCTCAGCGCATCATAAAGGGCTGCGTGAATGTTTCGCCCCGCAACCGCATCCCCGAGCCTTGCGAGCAAATACGTCCCGCCGTCCCCCGAGGCCTGCAACGGGTTTTGCCCCGCGACCATTGATGCCTGATCGATCTGCCCGCGGTTATGTGCGCCTGCCTTAAGATCGTGATAAAGCGCATCCATCGGTGTAATGCCATGCTCGATCACGACGTGATCGACAATGTGCTTGCGGGATGCTCCGGTCAGGACATGGCGGAGCGTGACCTCTTTGCGGTTGCCGGCTTGCGCTACGGTTTCGATCTCCTGAAAACACTCGAAGGTAACAGCCTGTCTTGCCAGATCGCGCAGCACCACGGCCGAGTTCGTGGGGCCAAGATCCTGTGCCGTGGCGCGATCCGGCGTGACATGAGTGACGCCGCATCCCGCACGCGCCAGCGCATCGGCGCAAACAAGTGCTGCATGATCCCCCACTTCGTCAAAGAGCAGAACATCGCCCTTAACGCGCGCCTCGCCTGACAGGACATCCCAGCTGGAAATTGTCAAACCGGCGCCGTCAATCGAAGGCGGGGCGGGCCAGCCCCCGGTTGCGACGATCACCAGATCGGGCGTTTCACCCAGCACTTCATCGGCTTCGACATAGCTGTTCAGACGGATATCGACGCCAAGGCGGGTGACTTCGCCGATCAGCCAATCTGCGACGCCCCAAATCTGGCGGCGGGTCATGGCGACGCTTGCCAATTTCAACTGCCCGCCGAGCTTGTCGCTGGCTTCGAACAAGATGACGTCGTGCCCGCGTTCAGCACTGATCCGGGCAGCTTCCAAACCGGCGGGCCCGCCGCCGACAACGACTACTTTCTTGGCGATCTTCGCCCTGGTGAACAGGTGCGGCATCGTCGCTTCACGCCCCGTCGCCACATTGTGGCCGCAGACCGCCGCCTTGCCCTGGTTCACACGATCCACACAATAGCCCAGGCCGACACAGGGGCGGATACGGTCCTCTTCCCCACGCGCGAGCTTGGCGACCAAATATGGGTCCGCAATCTGTGCCCGTGTCATCCCGATCAGATCAACATGCCCCTCTGCCACTGCATGACGGGCTGTGGCGATATCAGCCACGCCGCCCGCGTGAAAGACAGGTAGGTCTACCGCGGCGCGAATGCGCCCCGCAACGGTCAGGTGCGGAGCAGAGGGCATCCCCATCGGCGGCACCCAGCCCGCAAGACCAAGATCGTCATAGGGGGCGCCCGCAAGAATGTTGAGAAAATCCACCGCTCCGGTTGCAGCGATCTTTTGCGCGATCTCTACGCATTCATCCGCGTCCAATCCGCCCTTTGTCAGTTCGTCCCCCGTCACCCGCATACCGAGGACCAGATCTGGCCCCACGGCCTCGCGCACGGCCTCAAGCACCTGCATGCTGAGACGGAACCGGTTATCGAGCGAGCCTCCATAGCTGTCGTCGCGCTTGTTGATCAGCGGCGACAGAAATTGCCCCAGCAGATGCGAATGCGACAATAGCTCGATCCCGTCAAATCCGCCCTGTTGGCAGCGCCGCGCGGCATCGGCGAATTGTGCGATGATGCGGTTGATGTCCTCGATTTCCATGGCCTTGGGGAACGAGCGGTGCGCCCTTTCGCGCGTCCCGCTCGGCCCGGCAACAGGCAGCCAGTGCCCGTCATCCCACGCCGTGCGCCGCCCCATATGGGTGATCTGGCACATGACAGCGGCACCGTGTGAGCGGACCCCGTCGGTCAGCTTTTCGAACCACGGGATGATGCTGTCGTCGCCGGCATAAAGCTGCCCGAACACCGACGGGCTGTCAGGCGCAATATTGGTAGACCCGCCGATGATCGTCAGGCCAACCCCGCCCTTTGCCTTCTCCTCGTGATACAAACGGTAGCGATCACGCGGGTGCCCCCCTTCTTCGTAGGACGGGGCATGCGCAGTGCTCATGATGCGGTTGGGCAGTGTCAGGTGACGCAATTGAAAGGGCGCAAGCAGCGGGTCGTTCTTCATGGCGGGCTCAATAGTCTTGGTTCAAAGCTTCGGCTTCCGGAATTTCACGTTCACGTTTCGCGATATAGGCAAGCAAGGCCTCATCGGTTGCTTCATCCAACTTGGGTTCCTGGTATTCGCTCAGCAATTTGCGCGCACGTTTCAAGGCCCGTTCGGTGATTTCAACGCTACCTTCGGCCTGCCATTGTTCGATCGAATTGTTATCGAACATGTCTGGCATAAAGAACGCACGTTGGAAATTCTCCAACGTGTGCGGGTGCCCCAGATAATGCCCGCCGGGCCCAACTTCCGAAATCGCCGCGATGCCTTCGTCGAAATCGTCCCATCGTGGCCCTTCCGCCATGCGATAGGCCATCGCACATTGCTCAGCATCCACGATGAACTTGGCCGTAGAACAATGCATCCCGGCCTCGTTCCAACCCGCCGAATGCCAGATGTAATTCGCCCCCGAATGCATTACCGCAGACAGTGTCGTCGCACTTTCATATCCCGCCTGCGCGTCAAAGGTCTTCGCGCCCCCAAGAGTGTTCGATGTCCGCCACGGCACATCATAAAACCGCGCCATCTGACCGATCATGAAGTTCATCAGGCTGATTTCCGGCGTGCCCGCCATCGGGGCACCGGATTTCATCGAAACGGTTGCCAGATAGTGACCATAGATCGCAGGGCAGCCTTTGCGGATGACTTGGGTATAGGCCAGCGCGCTGAGCGCCTCTGCGTTCAACTGCGCCACCGTCGGCGCGACGGACGCAGGCGTGTTGGCACCGCCCAGAACGAAGGGCGAGCACAGGACCGGTTGGTTGCGCCTGTTGAACGCCCGCATGGCGCCCAACATCGTTTCGTCCCAGAGTAAAGGAGAGTTGGCGTTGCAGTTGCCCGTGACAACCGGGTTCCGGTCGATAAACTCCGCCCCGAACAGGATCGCACACATATCCAGCACGTCTTCGGCATTCTTGGGGCTGGTGGTCATGCCCATGAACGTCTTGTCGGAATATTTCATCGACGAATAGGTGATGCGCAGATGGCGATGACTGATCGCATGATCATAGGGTTCAACGATATGATGCGCCGAGGAATGCAGCGCGGGCATCATATGCGCCAGCTTGTGAAACATCGCCAGATCGTCCAGCGTCGGGTTTCGGCGAACATCATCAAGGTCACGCAGATACGGCGCGCCCGTCATCGGGACGAACATGGAATGCTTGCCGCCCAACCGAACGTTCCGGCTGGGGTTGCGGGCATGATAGGTGAAATCGCTTGGGATGGTCTTGATCAACTCACGCACAAGTCCGCGATCCAGGCGCACCAATTCACCGTCGACATCCGCGCCCGCCTTGCGCCAGTCCTCAAGCGCTATGGGGTCACGAAAGACAATGCCTACGTTTTCGAGAATCGACATCGAGGCGTCATCAATCCGGCGTACCTGCTCTTCGTCCATGACCTCACAGACCGGCAAGGACCGGGTGAGCCCAGGCAACATGCTAAAGTCAGTTGCTTCTCGCGTGGCGCGGCGGGCGCTTCGTCCGCCGGAACGACTGGTTCGTTGAGTGTTTTCTTGCATTTCTTGTCCCCTGCCTTTGGCTTCCAGAGACAATTGAACAGGTTTCGACGCCTATGAATTAGCGACATGGAGCGTGGATTCAGCGACACCCTTGATTGTCGAGTGGCAGCAAAAGAATCAAACCGAGGCACTTTGATATCGGTTGGATTTAAAGTCTGAAAGACATGTAGGTCTCGGCTATTCGACTCTAAGCCGTCACTCGCTGCGATGCCGAATTCCGCAATTACGGGCTCGGAGCCGACGTTTGCTGCGCGTTTTTGCAATGTCGCCTATGCGCCGGAAATGATCATCGCGAAACCGCCGCCGCTCGGCTGCACACACAATTCCAACCTGACATTTTTACGAAGCCCTCTCGCCGCGAAGTGCGGCAGCGCGCGCATGGTCTTGGACACGCCGTAGCGGAACTGGGCTCAAATCAACGATAATCGCATATCTAACAAAGTGTTATGTTTTGGTTTCAGATCCGTCTGCTAAACTGTCCGTTAGGGCATCTTTTTATACTTTGCGACCGGGGTCGGGCTTGGCTCAGCCGATACTGGTGTGTGAAGTATCGGGAATACAGGCTGAAACGCACCGCAAAGGTGACCCGGATCGAAGTTGGGAATGACACGGGACATGCCGATAGACCGCGATATCGAGAAAGGTGAACGCCGCCAGATCACGGCGCTGTTTTACGACATGGTCGGCTCGACAACCATGGTCAACAACATGGATGTGGAGGATTTCCGGGAAATCCAGCAGGCGGTTCACCAGGCGGCGCACCGCGCGATTGCCGCCAATGGCGGTCATCTTGACCTTCTGATGGGCGACGGCGGATCCGCCTATTTCGGTTATCCCGTGGCCAGCGAGGACGCACCGTTGCAGGCCGTTCTGGCCGGACTGGCGATCCTGACTGAATGCGCCAAGGCCGCGGAAGACTTTGACGAACCGGTCAGGATCAGGGTCGGGATTGCCACCGGTTCTGCGGTTGCCGGTCAGGCCGGCAGCGGCGCACTGGCCACGCGGGACGAGATCATCGGCATTGCACCGACGCTGGCCGCCAGGATCCAGGGTCAAGCGAATGTCGGCACGGTGGCCGTCTCGAACGCGACCTACAAGGCCACGCGCAGACTGTTTCACTATGAAAGTCTCGGCGCCCACGAACTGAAGGGATTCAACGAACCGCACGCCCTCTGGCAGCCGCTTGGCCGCCGCAAGACGGTCGACCGCTTCGAGACCTTGCGCAACAACGAACAGCCGTTCGTGGCGCGGCGGAAGGAGCTTGCCGGAGCACAGGAGCAATGGCAGCAGGCGCTGGGGGGAAACGGCCAGTTCCTCTTCATCCACGGCGAGCCAGGCATCGGCAAGTCGCGGCTGTGCCACCAGGTCGTTGAAACCGGCCGGGCGGATCAGGTCCACGTGCTTGATTTTCAATGCGAGCCGACGAGCCAGGAGACGCCCTACTACCCGATCGTGCGAAGCCTGCGCGCCGTCCTGCAAAAACATGACGCTGCATTCGACTTCGACGCGCCGTCGGCCACGGCAATCAAAAGCGCCCTGTCGCTTCCGGGCGATCATCCCGACGCGTTCTTTGAAGAGCTTGCGTTTCTGATCGCGCCCTTCTCACCGGGGCAGCAGAACCGGGAAGCAGAAGGTCCCGGCGACGCGCATTCCGCCGTTGAAACGCTTGTGAATGCGGTCATGGCGATCGCGAGCGCAAAACCGTGCGTGATGAAAATCGAGGACCTGCACTGGGCAGACAGCCAGACGCTCGAGGTCGTTGCACAATTGGTCGAGCGGATAAGGGATGCGTCCATCTTCGTCATCGTTACGTCGCGAAATGCACCCGCTGACGACTGGATGGCTGCAGGCAACTTTTGCGCCCTGGGACTGACCCGCCTCGGCTCCGAAAGCATCGTTGAACTGATCGAAAATCTCGCCGGCGCAACGCATCTGCCGAAAAAGCTTATCGACGCCATTGTTGCCCGCTGTGACGGCGTCCCGCTCTTTGCCGAGGAACTGACCCGTTTTGTCCTGGACCGGAACGCGGATGACGCACTCGACGAAGGCCTCTGGGAGAAACTGTTCGAGTCCGACGAAACCGCCAGTCTGCAGGACCTGCTCGCGGCCCGTCTCGCAGCGCTTGGCCCCTCGAAGTTTGTTGCCCAGGCCGCAAGCGTGATCGGCCGCAGTTTCAACGTTCTCACGCTTGTCGCGCTTCTGTCGACAACGGGCAACCCGGCCAGTGCCGAGGAAAGCCTGGACGAGCTTGTTGCCGGCGGCTTCATCGAACAGCAGGCAAGCGAATTCGAAACGTCGTACCGCTTCCGGCATGTCCTGGTGCAGCAGGCCGCCTATTCCGGCCTGCTGCGTTCAAACAAACGCACGCTTCACTCTGCGCTTTACAAGATCGTCACCGAGGACACGGAGCTCGGTGAGACATTCACGAGTGCGGAGCTTGCAGCCCATGCCGAGCAGGCTCAATTGCGCACCGAGGCGGTCGGCCACTACATCGACGCAGCACGGTCGGCGTCTTCGAAATCGGCCATCAAGGAAGCCCGCACGCTCCTGACTCGCGCCGGTGAACTCACGGCCGACTTGAAGGACAAGTCGGCGGCCAGCACGCTTGAACTCGAGATCGTGAAGCTGCTGGGACCGGTCGTCGCGATGCTGGACGGCGCCGGTTCGCCGGAAGCCTCCAAGCTCTATCAGCGCGGTGTAGAGCTTTTGCATGACAATCCGGACACAGACAGGTCCAGCGGTTTTCCGCTCTATTGGGGCTGGTGGTTCACAGCGCCGAATTTCCAGGCGCAGCGGGAACGCGCTGAACTGCTGCTTGCGGACCTGGCCGGTTCCAACAACAAGGAAGTCGAACTGCAGGCCCTTCACTGCCGGTGGGCAACGGCCTTCAACACGGGTCAGCATGCCGACTGCATACACGCAATTACCAAGGGTCTCGAGCTCTATAGCGAGGACGAGGCGCTCGATCACCGCACCCGCTATGGCGGCCACGACGCCAAGGTGTGCGGGCTTGGCGAAAAAGCCCTGTCCTCCTGGTTCATGGGCCAGACCGAAACCGCGCTTCAGCACATGGATGCGGCGGAAGACTGGGCAAGGCACATCGATCACGTAGGCAGCACCTGCCATGCGCTCGATATCGGCATCATGCTGCATCGCTACAGGGGGGACATCGACCAGGTCGCACGGTTCGCGCGCAATATGCGCGATACAGCCACCGAGCACGATCTCAAGTCCCTGGAAGCGAAAAGCCTGATTTTCGGTGGCTGGGCAAACGGCATGGCGGGCGATCCGGCCAAGGGCAGGGAAATCCTCGCTCAGGGTCTTTCGATCCAGCAGGAAATCGGCACGGAGGAAGACTTTCCCGTTTACCTGGAAATGGCCGCCGAACTCGATGGCCAGCTCGGGCGCCATGCCGACGGCATCGCCCTTGTCAGTTCCGCAATCGAACGCGCCGAGACCGCCGGACATGCGTTCTGGCTGGCCGAACTCTATCGGCGCCGGGCAAGGCTGCGCAGCGCGTCCGATTTCAAGGAACAGCAGGTTGGACTTGATCTCGCAAGGGCGGAAGAAATCGCTGGCCAGCAGAACGCAACCGTGCTGCTGCTTAGGACCCTGACCGATCGGGCCGTGCTGCTTCCCGATCATGGCAAGGGACCGGAACTTGGAAACCGGCTCGGCGATCTTCTGGCCGACCTGGAAAGTGGACTTGAGCGGGACCGTGCACTCAGCTTGCTCGCAGGCCTGCTGAAGTGACCGATCCGACGGTCTCTCATTCCCGGAATTCTTTGGGTGCTCATGCTGAAAATTCAGTCCGTCTCTACCGGGCCGATACCTATCTGACCCGTTTGCAGGGACATCTGGCGTCCTTCGGCATTACCCGGCTGGCCGACATAACCGGGCTCGATCGGCTCGGCATTCCCGTTGTTCAGGCCATACGCCCCCTGGCGAGATCGAACGCCGTCAATCAGGGGAAAGGTCTGACAATCGAGGAAGCCGCAGTTTCTGCAGCCGTGGAGGCGCTCGAAACGGCAGCAGCAGAAACGGTGCCGTCAGAGGCTGAAGAGCTTGTCTCTCCCGCAGCGGTCTACGGGTCTGAGGCGGTGGAAAAACTCGCTCACCATCTCTTGCCGGATGCGCGGCAGGGCTGGACTGAAACACCCCTTCCCTTTCTCACCGGAACAGACCCCGCCACGGGTGAAACTGCGCGCGTTCCCGCAGCTCTTGTCAGCACCGACTTCACGCCCGGCTCACCCCACGCAGCCTCCCCGTTCATCAGAACGACGACCGGGCTCGGAGGCGGCGCAACGCGCCAGGAAGCGCTCGTTCAGGGTCTGCTCGAGACACTGGAAAGACTGGGCACGTCCCGGGCGATGACAATTCACGGCTTCTTTGAAAAACACCGGCTGGCTGCCGAAACGCTGGCGAACGGGAAACTGAACGGCCTTCTCGACCAGTTGCAGGCCTCCGGCCTCCTCTGTGCGATTTACGATTGCCCGCGCGCCGGCGGCTTGCCGGTTATCTGGGCACGGTTGCTGGATGAAGGGAACTCATCGACGTCGCTGCCGTTTCACGCGGACGGCTTTGCATGCCGCACAACCTATGCCGAGGCCGCCATCGCGGCGCTTCTGGAGGCCATCCAGACGAGAGCGTCTGTTATCGCGGGAGGCCGCGAAGATATCACGCGGCAGTTTTATCCGAGGCGGATTGACCAGGAACTGGTTGACTTTGAACGCGCGCAATTGCGGAAGGTGCCCGGCATGGCCGCGCCTGAAATCGATACGCCGCCGGAGGCAAACCCGGAAGAGCTTGCCAGACGACTGCGGATTGAAGGTTTCCAGGCGATTGCGATACCCCTTCTTGCCGACGCCGACATCCCGCTTCATATCGCCCGCATCGTCACGCTTGCCCGCAAGGAGGCAGACGCATGAGCCGCTCGACGCTGCCTGTGATCGTCTTTGCCGGACCGAGTGTCGATCCGGCTGATATTCCCGAAGATTTCAGGGCACATCTGTCAGGACCCGCGTCACAGGGGGACATCGTCGCAGCGGTAGAGCAGCACGGACCCTGTGTCATCGCTCTGATTGACGGGCTCTTTCAGGGCGTGCCGGCCGTCCGGCACAAGGAAATTCTCTGGGCCATGTCCCGGGGTGCAATCGTCTTTGGCGCTGCAAGCATGGGGGCCCTGAGGGCTGCGGAGCTCTGGAGCTGCGGCATGCAGGGCCGTGGATTGATCTATCGCTGGCTTCGACGCTTTCCCCTTCTTCCGGACGACGCGGTCGCCGTCCTTCACGCGCCACCGGAACTTGGTGCCGGGTCGCTCACCGAAGCGCTTGTCGATCTCAGGCAGGGGATCAAACGCGCCCGCCGGCAAGGCCTTCTTTCTCAGGAAGCGGCGGCTGCATTGCTGCAAAGAGCCCAGCAGCTTCACTACACCGACCGCACTTTCGCGAACCTGACCGCAGATCTCCCGCCGCAAGACCGCCCGGCTGTCCTTGCGAGCGTTCGCCGTCCTGGCTGGTCTCAAAAGAAAAAGGACGCGTTTAACCTGCTCCGTGAGTTACGCGCGCGCCAGCTGCATGACAACTGGCCTGCGCCGCCGGCGTCTGCAGGATTTATCTGCACGGACGCGTTCCTCCATGATCTGGCAGAAAGCGGATTTCCGGTACACACGCTCGACGTTCATTGACAGCCTATAAAAATTACCTAGAGTAAAAAGTCGTCGCTGACGTGAAATCGAAAATAGTCCTGTCGTTCCAAGGAAATAAAAGCAACACCCTACGCAATTCGCACCTGATTGCACCGCTGCAACCGGATGGGTTTACAACCGTCATATCGAGGTCGATTTGAGTATCTATGTGGACCAGCAGTCAGTCTCGCCCAAGACGGGAAGTCTGGGAACGCGGTTTCTGATCTATCCTCAGGTGCCACACGTCACCGGCTACGAAAAACCCGAAACGGTCTGGATCAGCACACCGCCGGGCGAGATCAAGGCCGGGCCCGCCGACCGGCGCATGTATGTCGTCGATCCGCTTTTCGAAAAGCCCGTCTATGAGTATCCCTACCAGCCACCCTTTGTCGGCGACAGTTTCCCACCGGCCGAGGCAGGACCTGACGGCCATTTCGATCATCTCGATCCGCAAAGCCGTCAATTCATCTGTGCACATGTCTTTGCCACGCTCAGGCGTGTGCTCGACATCTGGGAGAGCTATCTCGGTCACGAGATCATCTGGCATTTCGCCCAGACCTACGAGCGCCTGGAGATCATTCCGCAGGTCAACTGGCACAACGCCCAGTCCGGATACGGCTACATCGAGTTGGGTATCGAGCGCGGCGACCGGGAAAGCGCCTACCCCTATGCCCTAAACTTCGATGTGATTGCTCATGAGTTCGGCCATGCTCTCATCTTCGCCGAAATGGGCACGCCGACAAGCGCGGCCAGCAGGCAATATTTCGGCTATCATGAGAGCGTCTCCGATCTGATCGCCCTGATCTCTCTGCTGCATTTCGACAGCGTTCTGGATCGCCTTCTCAGATCGACGAACGGCAACCTCCTGACGATGAACGAACTCAACCGGATCGCGGAACTGGCGGGCGACAAACAGATCCGCACGGCCAGCAATGACCGCAAGATGAGCACTGTCAGCGACGCGGTGCACGATCTTTCAAAGCCGTTCACCGGAGCGATCTTCGATACGCTTGTGGAGCTTTATCACCGCGATGCGGTGGAGCGGGGCCTGGTCGACCTTCCACGGGAAGTCAGTCATGACCGGCTCTTTGAGCTTGATCATCACGAAATAGAACTGATCGGCAGCCGCTTCGCGGAAGCCTACGCCGCCCGGTCCTTCCTTTTGAAGTCGACACTGGAAAACGCACGTGACCTTCTGGGCTCGGCGATCGCAAGATCCTGGGGCACCCTGGACCCGAACACGCTGAATTATGCGGTCGCAGGCGCGGCGATTGCAGATCAATTCGATGAGATGGGCGCACCGGAAGCCGGTGACATCCTTATGGAAAACCTGGAATGGCGCGAAATCGTCTTTCGACGTTAATTGCGTGAAACTCCAATTCAAACGGGGGAACTACAAATGACAGACCATCCTTCAGGCGGCGATTTGCCGGCCATTCTGCCTCAAGCACCATATGATCCTGCCGAGATCATTCTGATAGGGATGTATATCTCGGAATATGCCGGTGTATCGACGGCTGCCGACGTTGCGATCAAGGGGCAGGAAGTTGCAACCGAGGTCGTGGACGATGGAAGCGGTGGCCAAAAATGTGTCCCCAAGAGCGGTGTGAAACCCAAGATCAATATTCAGCTGGTTCACACAACGAACAAATCCATCGCGTTGATCCAGGCCTACATATTCGAAGGAAGCTACTACGAACTTCCGAAACCGAAGATAATGGTCGTTTCCGGGGCCGCGAAACCTGTGCCTGGAAAATCGGACGCCTTGCAGTACTGGCGCATGAACAAACTGGATCGCACAACGGAGATTTCGGTTGAAGACGGCTTGCTCGAAACGCTTATTCTTGAAGCCAATTTGCCGGGCCGGCGCTCACCGAACTCCTATGCGGCGAATATGCAAATGGCGCACAGGTCGGGAAGATTGAATTCCTAGCGCCATCGCCTGATGGCAACCGTCAACGAAGGCTCGTCGAATGTCCTGAAGCTTTGTGTTTGCTCAGGGGCAGTCCTGAGCACCGGCAGGGTAGAGAACGATGACCGAACCACAGCAGGAAAGCGCACCAATGTGTGAGAAAGTTCCCCAAGCAGACACCGGTAAACCGCCCATTTTCTCGGAAATTCCGATCGCCGCCATGAATGAGGATCAGACTGGAAATGCTGTCGTTCCCCAGATTGAAGCCGCTTTCTTGGAATTTGACTATATTCCCGAGGTCCAGGACAGCAGCTGCACCTATGTGGAAGTCGAACATTTCACGGTTTTTGACGACAACGCACACAGCCGAAAAGTCGTGGACGATCTGAAGCTGGAGTTGGATGGCGACAAGTACACCGCCATTTGCAAGCTTGAATCGCCTATCGAAATCAAGGGCAACCTGATACTGGCGATCGAACTCGACCCGGAAAAAGACGGAACGGTTGCCGGCGGAAAGGTCCTGGTGAAGTGCTACTACTACTAGCACCAGCAGGTCTGTTTTGAAGACTTTTCCCCCAGTTCAATGAAACCGTTCAGGCCCGCCTTTTGGCGGGCCTGTCTCTTCTCAAAAATCGAACTTCACGCCCTGCGCCAGCGGCAACTCTGCGGAGTAGTTTACCGTCGAGGTCTGGCGGCGCATGTATCCCTTCCAGGCATCCGACCCGGACTCGCGCCCGCCGCCCGTTTCCTTCTCGCCGCCGAATGCGCCGCCGATCTCGGCCCCTGACGGACCGATATTGACATTGGCAATGCCACAGTCCGAACCGGTTGCCGACAGGAAGGTCTCGGCTTCCCGCATGTTGAGCGTGAATATGCACGAGGAAAGACCCTGCGGGACATCATTTTGCAGCGCGATCGCGTCTTCCAGATTCTCGTACTCCATCACATAAAGGATCGGCGCGAAGGTCTCTGTTTTCACTGTCTCGGTCTGGCCCGGCATTTCCACCAGCGCGGGCGCGGCGTAAGCACCGCCCGGCACGCCTGCGGAAACCGGCGCTCCGCCATGCACCTTGCCGCCTTCCGCGCGTGCCTGGTCAAGCGCTGCCTGCATTGCCTCAAGCGAAGCCCCATCGATCAGGGGACCGATGAGCGTTCCCTCAACACGCGGATCTCCAATCGGCAGGCTGCCATAGGCCTTCACGAGCCTTGCGACGAGATCGTCCTTGATCGATGTGTGCACGATCAGGCGGCGCAGCGACGTGCAGCGCTGACCGGCGGTGCCGACTGCCGAAAAGACGATGGCGCGGACAGCCATTTCCAGGTCCGCCGACGGCGCAACGATCATGGCGTTGTTGCCGCCCAGTTCAAGGATGGGACGGCCCCAGCGCGCGGCGACCTTCGGCCCGACAATACTGCCCATCCGCGTGGAGCCCGTGGCGGACAGGATCGGCACATCCCTTGACGTCACGAGCGCTTCGCCGATGGCGGACCCGCCGATGACAACCTGCATCAGATCTTCCGGCGCATCGTCGCCGAACCTGGCGACCGCCCTTTCGAAGATGCGCTTGCAGGCGAGCGCCGTCAGCGGCGACTTTTCGGAAGGTTTCCAGATGACCGGATTGCCGCAAATGAGTGCTAGCGCCGTGTTCCATGACCAGACGGCGACGGGGAAGTTAAACGCTGTGATCACCCCGCACGGCCCCATCGGATGCCAGGTTTCCGACATCTTGTGACCCGGTCTTTCCGACGCAATTGTAAGGCCGTACAGCTGACGCGACAGACCGACAGCGAAATCGCAGATGTCGATCATCTCCTGTACTTCACCGAGACCTTCGGACTTGATCTTGCCTGCTTCCAGGGTGACCAGCGCGCCGAGATCTTCTTTCGACGCGCGCAGTTCCTCGCCCAGAAGGCGCACCAGTTCGCCGCGGCGCGGTGCCGGAAGAGCCCGCCAGATTTTGAAAGCGGATTGCGACCGTGAGATCACCGCGTCCATGTCTTCAACCGGCGTTTCCACAATCGCGGCAACAAGGGCACCATCGATGGGTGAGGTGACCGTCAGGCTGCCGCCCGCGAGATCACGCTCGGCAAAGCCGAGCGCGCGCAGAACCTCTGCGTGCTCCATGACTGTTTCTCCTATTCGGCGCTAGCTGCTGTAGCGCGCACCATTCTTTGTTTTGAGGAAAGCATCCAGCGGGATGTCTTCCTGTTTGAGGAAGCCCTTTGAAGGCAGTGCGCCCTCTCTCACCATCTCGATGATGGCAACGACGGAAGACGCCGTTGTCCACGCGATGGCGGTCCTCTCCCGGCCTGCGATTTCCATCGGCTTCAAGCTCCTGACGAACTCCTCCCGCCGGGTTCGTCCATTCTGCTCGCCTTCAGCGGCAACGTGGATATAGACGATGTCATCACTCACCGGCGGTTTTGCATTCACCAGGATCTCGCCTGCCTCCTTGCGACGGTCGCGCATCAGAAGTTCGTGGAAGAAGAAGTTCATCAGCTGCACGTGGCCCGGATAGCGCATGGTCTTGTAGTCCATGTTCGGCACGCGCGACTTGTAGGTCTCGCACATGGTTCCAAGGCCTCCGGACGTGGTGAAGGCCTCCAGTTCGATGCCGCCAATGACGATCTTCTCGATCCATTCCATCGGCGAAACCCATTTGATCTCGCCGTCCTCCAGAACCTCGCAATCGTTGAGATACTCGTTGACCACGCCTTCCGGCGACCAGTTGAAGGAATACCCCATCAGCCCGGTCGGGTTCTGCGGCAGCGCACCGACACGCATCCGGCAGGACCGGCAGGTGTCGAATTCCTCGATCAGGCTGGCACCGACGATCCCGACGAAACCGGGTGCCAATCCGCATTGCGGCGCCATGAGCCCTTTCGAGGACTTGGCGAGTTCCATGATCGCCTTTGTCGTTGGAACATCTTCGGTCAGGTCGAAGTAATGAAGACCGAGTTCGTGGGCCGTGCTGGCAACGCCGACATTCAGGAAATAGGGCAGACAGGAAAGCACGGCATGCGACCCGAAAAGGGCTTCACGAAGCGCATCGAGGTTGCTGACGTCGACATGCCGGGTCGCGAACGGCAGATCGGGATTGGCGTGTGTATCAAAGCCGGTCACGTCGAAACCGCTGTCATGAAGAAGCTCACCTGCCAGCGCGCCGACCTTGCCCAGGCCCAGAACAGCTATCTTGTCCATCTGCAAATTCCCCCGAGAGTGACGAGTCAGAGGATACCCGTCCTTGACCTGCACAATAACACCTGAAAAATAGTTATATTCATGACTATAACTCATAGATTGGCAGCGCCATGGAACGCGACTTTCCCATCCCCAGCATCTCGGTTCTGCGCTGCTTCGAGTCTGCGGCAAAGCATCAGAGTTTCACGGCCGCAGCAGAAGAGCTTGGCCTCACGCAAAGCGGTGTCAGCCGTCAGGTCAAGGAACTGGAGGACCAGATCGGCGCACCGCTTTTTCGCAGGGAAGGACGCGGCATCCGGCTGACCCAGGCGGGCAAATCGCTTGCCGAGGGTGTCTTTTCAGACCTGTCGCGGCTCAGGCGGACCATAAGTCAGGCCGTCGCAGCGGGAGGAACCCAAGAACTTTTGACCATCGCGGCGCTGCCGTCATTCGCAACACGCTGGCTTGTGCCCCGGTTGAAGCACTTCAAGGAACTGCGCCCGAACCTCGACCTGATGGTCCACAGCCGCTCCGAACCCTTCGACCTTGTCGAGGAAGGCATCGACGTTGCAATCCACTTCGGTGCCAATGACTGGCCCGGCGCCAAACTCAGTCCCCTGTGTCCGGAAGATCTGATCGTGGTGGCGGCTCCGGCGCTGCTCGAGAGCAATCCCGTCAGGCAGAGATCCGACATCTTGAACCTTCCGCTCCTGCACATGACATCGCGCTCGCATCTGTGGAAAGTATTTCAGCAGTCAGTTCCCGGCACCGCTGCCCATGTCCAGGTCGGCAGCTATTTCGACAGGTTCTCACTGGTGATTGCCGCCGCTGCGAGCGGTATGGGCGCGGCGATCCTCCCAACCTACCTGATAGAGGCCGAGCTTGCGTCGGGAGCGCTCATGAACCTGGCATCGGTAAAGGACAATTCCGAACACAATTACTATCTGGCAACCCCTCCGGGAAGGATAAGCCCGCCCACCGCCGAGTTCCTGACCTGGATCCGGGGCCAGGTGAGCCGCAGGGTCAAACCCGTCTGAACCGCAACTGCAAGTCGGACCCATAACGAGGTCAGACGGAAATCAATATATTTTAAGTTTGAAATTTTAGACTTGAAGTAAATTTCGAAACGTGGTTCGCTGGGGGAACTGATGGGGCTCGCGTCATGTGGAGGATCTGATGAAGATTGCGTGTTTGGGCGGTGGGCCGGCCGGTCTCTATTTCGCGATATCCATGAAACTGCGCGATCCGTCGCACGACGTCGTCGTGCTGGAGCGGAACCGCGCGAACGATACATTCGGATGGGGTGTCGTACTATCCGACGATGCCCTCAGCCGGATGGAAGGAAACGACCCCGTCAGCACACAGGCGATCCGCGATCACTTCGCCTACTGGGACGATATCGCCGTGGAACACAACGGCGTTCGCACCGTCTCCGGCGGCCATGGCTTTGCCGGGATAGGCCGCAAGCAGATGCTCATTCTGCTCCAGGAACGGGCCCGCGAACTCGGCGTGGAGATGCGTTTCGAAACGGAATTCGAAGACGCGGAAACCTTTCGGCAGGACTATGATCTCGTTGTCGCCTGCGACGGCATCAACTCCAGGGTCCGCAATGAATACGAGGATGTCTTCAAACCGGACATCGACACGCGACTTTGCAAATTCATCTGGCTGGGTACGCACCAGAAATTCGACGACGCCTTCACCTTCATCTTCGAAAAGACCGAACACGGCTGGATCTGGGCGCATGTCTACCAGTTCGACGACAACACGGCGACCTTCATCGTGGAGTGTCTTCAGCCGACCTGGGACGGTTGGGGCTTTGCCGACATGTCGAAGGAAGAGACGGTTGAAACCTGCCGCAGGATCTTCGAGAAATATCTCGGTGGCCATGATCTCATGTCCAACGCTGCCCATTTGCGCGGTTCCGCTGTCTGGATGAACTTCCCGCGTGTGATCTGCGAGAAGTGGTATCACAAGAACATCGTCCTGATGGGCGACGCCGCCGCGACCGGACACTTTTCGATCGGCTCCGGGTCACGGCTTGCATTCGACAGCGCGATCGCGCTTGCCGACTATCTTCATAGCGAAGCGGACATGGAAACGGCCTTCGAGCGATATCAGGAAGAACGGCGGCTGGAGGTTCTGAGGCTGCAATCGGCAGCGAGGAACTCCCTTGAATGGTTCGAGAACGTGGAACGCTATCTCGATCAGGATCCCGTCCAGTTCAACTACAACCTGCTCACCCGGTCTCAGCGCATCAGCCATGAGAACCTTCGCCTGCGCGACCCCAAGTGGCTTGAAACAGCGGAAAGATGGTTCATGGACCGGTCCGGCGCTTCGCCGAACGCGCCCGTGCGCGCGCCCATGTTCGCACCGTTCAAGCTTCGCGACATGCCGTTGAAGAACCGGATCGTGGTCTCGCCGATGGCACAGTATAAAGCGGTCGACGGTGCCCCGACAGACTGGCACCTGATCCACTATGGCGAGCGGGCGAAAGGCGGAGCAGGTCTGGTCTATGTCGAAATGACCTGCGTCAGCGCAGAGGGCCGCATCACGCCCGGCTGTCCGGGTCTCTACGCGCCCGAGCACGAAACCGCCTGGAAACGCCTGACCGATTTCGTCCATGACGAGACGGACGCGAAGATCTGCTGTCAGATCGGTCACTCCGGGCGCAAGGGGTCGACCCAGCTCGGCTGGCAGGAAATGGACGCTCCACTTTCCGATGGCAACTGGGACCTGGTCTCCGCCTCGGCGATCCCCTGGTCTGCGAACAACGCAGTGCCGCGCGAGATCACCCAGGCTGAAATGGCGGAAATCAAAAACGAGTTCGTCCGCGCCGCCGAGATGGCCGATCGTGCGGGCTTCGACATGATCGAGCTACACACCGCGCACGGGTATCTGCTGTCCTCCTTCATCTCACCGGTGTCGAACGTCCGCACGGATGAATATGGCGGTTCGCTGGAAAACCGCATGCGCTGGCCTCTGGAGGTCTTCAGGGCCATGCGGGCGGTTTGGCCCGAGGAAAAACCCATGTCTGTGCGCATCTCCGCAAATGACTGGATTGGCAGCGAAGGCGTGACGCCCGAAGATGCGGTCGAAATCGCCAGGATGTTCCGTGCTGCCGGCGCGGACCTGATCGACGTTTCCGCCGGTCAGACGACCCCGGACGCCAAGCCGGTCTATGGCCGCATGTTCCAGACACCGTTTTCCGACCAGATCAAGAACGAGGGCGGTCTCCAGACCATGGCCGTGGGCAATATCTACGAGGCCGATCACGCCAACTCCATCCTGATGGCGGGGCGCGCGGATCTTGTCGCCGTGGGGCGCCCGCACCTCGCTGATCCCTACTGGACCCTGCATGAGGCCAGCCGCATCGGCGACAGGCATGCCACCGACTGGCCCCTGCCCTATCTGGCAGGCCGTGACCAGTCATGGAGGCTGGCCGACCGCGACGCGGAGACCCTGCGGGCATGAGCGTGACCGGCCGCCATATCGTCATCACTGGCGGCGGCAGCGGTGTCGGCGCTGCCTGCGCCATGCTCCTGGCGCAAAAGGGGGCAACCGTCACCATATTCGGACGGACAGAGGCGACCCTCGCAGCGCAATCGCTTCCCTACCAGGTTTGCGATGTCACCGATCCCCGCGCTGTGCAAGCTGCCTTCGAAAGGGCAAGGAACAAAGCTGGACCGGTGGACGTCGTCATCGCCAATGCCGGGGCTGCTGAAAGCATGCCGTTTTCAAGGACCACTCCGGACCTTCTGCAAAACATGCTCTCCGTCAACCTGATCGGTGTCGCCAATGTCTGGCAAGCGGCACTGGCCGACATGAAAGCTTCCGGATGGGGACGGATGATTGCAGTCGCCTCAACGGCCGGGCTCAGGGGCTACCCATATGTGAGCGCCTATTGCGCGGCAAAACATGCAGTTGTCGGTCTGACGCGTTCTCTTGCGAAAGAACTCGCCCGAACCGGCATCACGGTCAACGCGATCTGTCCGGGTTTCGTCGAAACGCCGATGCTTGAGCGTTCGGTCGGCAACATCATGGAAAAGACCGGGCTCGACCGCGAACAGGCGGAAGCGACATTGAAGGCCGACAATCCTCAAGGCCGTTTCATCCAGCCCGACGAAATTGCGGAAATGGCATTCTGGCTCTGTTCCGAAGGTGCACGGTCGGTCAACGGCCAGGCCCTGAGCCTGTCGGGAGGCGAGTTATGACCGGTCAGTCCGAGACATTGTCCAAGGCGCGCCTGCGTGTCTGGCTGAAGCTTCTGAAAGCTTCAAACGGGATAGAGGCCGAAATCAGGCGCAGGCTGCGCGATGGACATAACACGACGCTGCCGCGCTTTGACGTCATGTCGGCGCTGGCAAGGTTTCCAGAGGGCTTGAAGATGAGCGAGCTCTCCACGTTCCTCAGGGTGTCCAACGGCAACGTGACCGGCATCGTCGACAAGCTCACCGAAGAGGGCCTGGCACAGCGTGTTGCGGTTCCAGGAGACAAGCGCGCCCAGGTTGCGCGACTGACGAAAAAAGGCGAGGCGGAATTTGAAAGCCTCGCCAACCGCCACGAAAGCTGGATAAATTCGATGCTCGACGGTTTGACGAACGAGGACCTGGAAACGCTCTCCGACAAATTGGAAAGGGTGCTGGCCCAAAGCAGCGAACAGGAGCGAGCGGATGCGTAGCGACGTGCAACATTTCCGATGCGAGATTGCGGACGGTATCGCAAGGATCGCGCTGGACCGCCCGGAGCGGAAGAACCCGCTCACATTCGAAAGCTATGCCGAACTGCGCGACTGGTTCCGGGACTTGCACTATGCAGACGATGTCCACGCAGTCGTCATCCTGCCCAAAGGCGGCAATTTCAGCTCGGGCGGCGACGTCCATGACATTATCGGTCCACTCACCCGCATGAACATGAAGGAACTCCTGGCGTTCACGCGCATGACAGGCGATCTGGTCAAGGCGATGCTCGGATGCGGCAAACCTGTCATTGCCGCTGTCGACGGAAGCTGCGCCGGTGCGGGCGCCATCATGGCGATGGCCTCCGACCTGCGCATTGCAACGCCCGAAGCGAAGGTGGCTTTCCTGTTCAACCGGGTTGGCCTGGCCGGCTGCGACATGGGTGCATGCGCCATGCTGCCGAGGATCATCGGCCAGGGCCGCGCAGCGGAACTGTTGTACCTTGGACGTTCCATGAAAGCGGAAGAAGGACATGCCTGGGGGTTCTTCAATTCGGTTGTCGAGCCCGAAGAGCTTGAGGGCACTGCCATCGATCTCGCGGCGCGGATCGCCGCCGGCCCGACTTTTGCCAATGCCATGACCAAGACGATGCTCGCGCAGGAGTGGTCGATGAGCCTGGATCAGGCGATCGAGGCCGAAGCCCAGGCGCAGGCCATCTGCATGCAGGGCAACGATTTCCGCAGGGCCTACGAGGCATTTGCGGCCAGGGAAAAACCGGTGTTTGAGGGCGACTGATGGCAGACCGGACATTCCTCACCTGGCCCTTCTTTGATGATCGCCACCGTGCCTTGGCCGAAGAGCTGGAAACGTGGGCCGCTGCCAATCTCGGTGAACTCGATCACCACGACACGGACGCCGTCTGCCGGAAACTGGTCGCCGATCTGGGCGAAGCGGGATTCCTGAGGCACACGGGATCGCCTGAAGGCTTGCTTGATGTGCGCAGCCTCTGCCTGATCCGCGAAACGCTTGCTCGCCATGACGGGCTGGCTGATTTCGCTTTCGCGATGCAAGGGCTCGGCACGGGTGCGATTTCGCTGTTTGGCACCGATGCGCAAAAAGCACACTGGCTGCCGCAATCGCGCGGTGGCAAGGCGATTTCCGCCTTCGCATTGACGGAGCCGCAGTCGGGCTCGGACGTCGCCAACTCGACGATGACAGCGACGGCAGACGGAAACGACTATGTTCTCAACGGGGAAAAGACCTGGATCTCCAACGGGGGGATCGCCGATGTCTATACGCTCTTTGCCAGGACCGGCGAAGCGCCCGGCGCGAAGGGTCTGTCCGCGTTCATCGTAACCCCGGATGCGGGTGGCTTCGAAGTTGTCGAGCGCCTGGAAACGATCGCTCCGCATCCGCTGGCAACGCTGCGCTTCACAGATTGCAGGGTGCCGAAATCCAGCATGATCGGTGCCCCGGGTACGGGCTTCAAGGTTGCCATGTCGGTGCTCGATATCTTCCGCTCGACAGTCGCCGCGGCCGCTCTGGGCTTTGCAAGGCGCGCGCTCGACGAGGCCTTGCAACGGGTCACGACACGGAAGATCCAGGGTGCGCCCCTGTTCGACCTGCAACTGGTGCAGGGTCACATTGCCGACATGGCCCTCGACATCGACGCAGCCGCGCTTCTCATCTATCGCGCCGCCTGGGCGAAAGACAGCGGAGCCCCTCGTGTCACGCGCGAAGCCGCCATGGCCAAACTGTTCTCCACGGATCAGGCGCAGCAGGTGATCGACAAGGCCGTGCAGCTTCACGGCGGCGACGGTGTGCGCAGCGGCACGACGGTTGAAAAACTCTACCGCGAAATCCGTGCCTTGCGCATCTATGAAGGGGCATCCGACGTTCAGAAAATCATCATCGCACGCCAGACGCTGCAAAGCCTCTGACGGCCAATCAGAAGGGAAGGAATGAGCATGACCAAGGACCTTGACGGCGGCATCACCCGGAGCGGCAAAGGCTTTGACGGCGTGGAACTCAACATTCTGGGGCAGACCTACTATCCCAAGGCCTGGTGCGAATCGACATTTGCTTTCGAGACCAATTCCGAGCCGGGACAGTTTGTTCCCGTGCATGTTCATCCGACCCAGGACGAATTCATTCTGGTGCAAGAAGGCGAACTCGACCTCAAGCTGGATGGCGAATGGGTCAAGGCAAAGGCCGGCGATCTCGTGCGGATGCCCATGGGCGTCCCCCACGGCTATTTCAACAAATCAGACAGTCCCTGCCGTGCGCTCTTCTGGGTGTCACCTGCCGGAAAACTCAAGGAACTGTTCGACGAACTGCACGAGATGACCGACGTGGAAGCGGTGGTGCGCGTCTCGGCGGAGCACGATGTCGATTTCCTGCCGCCGGAAGCAAATGAATAGGCCTGACGGCAAATAACTATTTTTTTCAAGAGCGTTAGAGAATCTTGACTGCAACACAAAGACGTCGGAATGCTCTGCGGTCCGTTTAACGAAATGGGGAAGATGTCGATCATGGCCGGTACACTCTCGCCCTCTGCGCATGTGGACACCTTTGCACGCGACAATCTTCCGCCTGCGGACCAGTGGCCGGACTTCCTGCTGGACGGGTTCGACTATCCGCAGACCCTCAACGCCGCTGTCGAACTGACGGACAGGATGGTTGAGAAAGGGTTAGGAGACCACATCGCCCTGATCGGAAACGGCCGCCGCCGGACCTACAAGGAACTTGCCGACTGGACCAATCGTCTTGCCCATGCGCTGACGGAGGATCTCGGCGTGAAACCCGGCAACCGGGTCCTGATCCGCTCCGCCAACAACCCGGCGATGGTCGCCTGCTGGCTGGCTGCAACCAAGGCAGGCGCTGTTGTTGTAAACACCATGCCGATGCTGCGCGCGGGCGAGCTTTCCAAGATCGTCGACAAGGCCGAAGTCGAGTTCGCACTATGTGACACGCGGCTGATGGACGAGCTTGTCGCCTGTGCCAAAACGTCCGCCTTTCTGAAGAAGGTGATCGGCTTTGACGGCACCTCCAACCATGACGCCGAACTGGACAGGCTCGCCCTCGAAAAACCGGTGCTGTACGACGCGGTTGAGACTGGACGTGACGACGTCGCCCTGCTCGGCTTCACCTCCGGCTCCACCGGGACACCGAAAGCAACGATGCATTTCCACCGGGATCTGCTGATCATTGCCGACGGTTATGCCAGCGAAGTGCTCGGTGTGACGCCCGACGATATCTTCGTCGGCTCGCCGCCGCTTGCTTTCACATTCGGCCTTGGCGGGCTGGCGGTGTTCCCGCTCAGGTTCGGCGCGGCGGCGACGCTCCTGGAAAGCGCAACGCCGCCGAACATGATCGAGATCATCCAGAAATACAAAGCAACGGTCTGTTTCACCGCGCCAACAGCCTACCGCGTCATGCTTCAGGCGATGGAGGAAGGCGCGGACCTGTCCTCGCTTCGCGCGGCGGTGTCAGCGGGCGAGACACTCCCGGCACCCGTCTATGACGCCTGGATGCAAAAGACCGGCAAGCCGATGCTGGACGGGATCGGCGCAACGGAAATGCTGCACATATTCGTCTCAAATCGCTTCGACGATCACAAGCCCGCCTGCACCGGCAAGCCAGTCACGGGGTACGAAGTCAAGGTGATCGGGGCGGACGGCGAACCGGTCGCTCCCGGCGACGTCGGACGCCTCGCCGTGCGCGGCCCGACCGGCTGCCGTTACCTGGCCGATGACCGCCAGCGCGACTATGTCCAGGACGGCTGGAACATCACCGGGGACAGCTTCACCATGAGCGGAGACGGCCACCTGCATTTCGCCGCCCGCAACGACGACATGATCATTTCATCCGGTTACAACATCGCCGGTCCGGAAGTGGAGGCCGCATTGCTCGCGCACCCGCAGGTTCAGGAATGCGCCGTCATCGGTGTGCCGGATTCCGAACGCGGTGCCATTGTCGAGGCTCATGTCGTGTTGACCGCAGGGACGGATCCGGACGATACGACGAGGAAATCCCTGCAGGACCACGTAAAGGCAACGATCGCGCCTTACAAGTATCCGCGCTCGGTCGTCTTCACCGACACGTTGCCGAAAACGGAAACGGGAAAAATTCAGCGCTTCCGCTTGCGGCAGGAACCGTAGGTGCAACTGTTCATCCGCCAATGGGGTGCGCGGACGAAACAAAAAACAAAAAATGCCCCAACCTTCGACGCCCTATCGAAAAGTGATCGAAGAACCAGAAACTAAGGGTAACAGAAGTCGAAAGACCAACAGGAGCAAGCAATGAAAATGGTAACTTTGGCGGCCGCCGCCGCTCTCGCCATCGGAATGACCGCGGCTCAGGCCGAGCCGGTAAAGGTCGGCATGATCACAACCCTGTCCGGGGGTGGTGCCGGGCTTGGCATCGACGTTCGCGACGGCTTCCTGCTCGCGGTGAAACAGGCCGGCAATCCGGATCTCGAGGTCATCGTCGAGGATGACCAGCGCAAACCGGACATTGCCGTCCAGCTCGCAGACAAGATGGTTCAGTCGGAAAAGGTTGACGTTCTTACCGGCATCATCTGGTCGAACCTCGCCATGGCCGTTGTCCCGTCCGTAACCGCCCAGGGCAAGTTCTACCTCTCACCCAATGCTGGACCGTCCGCGCTCGCCGGCAAGGGATGTCATCCGAACTATTTCAATGTCGCCTGGCAGAACGACAACCTGCACGAGGCAGCCGGTGCCTACGCCAAGGACACGGGCTACAAGAACAGCTTCATTCTCGCGCCCAACTATCCGGCGGGCAAGGATGCACTGACTGGTTACAAGCGCTTCTACGATGGCGAACTTGCCGGTGAACTCTACACCAAGCTCGGCCAGACCGACTATGCAGCAGAACTGGCCCAGATCCGGGCGTCCGGTGCGGACAGCGTCTTCTTCTTCCTGCCCGGCGGCATGGGGATCTCCTTCCTCAAGCAATATGCGGACAGCGGCATCGACCTTCCGGTCGTCGGCCCGGCATTCTCGTTTGACCAGGGCATTCTTCAGGCCGTCGGTGACGCCGCGCTTGGCGTGAAGAACACCAGCCAGTGGAACAAGGACATCGATAACCCGACCAACAAGGCGTTCGTCGAGGCGTTCCAGGCCGAGTATGGCCGCCTGCCGTCCCTCTACGCCTCTCAAGGCTTCGACACGGCGAACCTGTTGCTCTCGGCCATGGCCAAGGCTGACGTCAAGGACGCGGACGCCTTCCGTGCAGCACTGAAGGAAGCCGACTTCGATTCCACACGTGGCGACTTCAAGTTCGGACCGAACCACCACCCGGTCCAGGACATTTATGTCCGCGAGGTCATCAAGGAAGGCGACGTCTTCACCAACAAGATCCTCGCAGCCGCACTCACCGATCATGCCGACGCCTATGCAGGCGATTGCAGTATGTAAGTGATCTCCAACAATGCCGTCCCGGCCGATCGCCGGGGCGGTATGGGGGCTGAATTTTCATGTCATTTCTATTGCTCATAGAGCAGGTTCTCAACGGCCTGCAATTCGGCATCATGCTCTTTTTGATGGCTGCCGGCCTGACCCTGATCTTCGGTGTCATGGGCCTGATCAATCTTGCGCATGGCTCGCTCTACATGATCGGCGCCTTCTGTGCCGCAGCCGTCGCCGCCGCAACCGGGTCGTTTCTGCTCGGTCTCGTTGCCGCGCTGGCCGGTGCCGCCGCCGCCGGCGCGCTGGTGGAGCTTGTGGTCATTCGAAGACTTTACGACAAGGACCATCTCGACCAGGTGCTCGCAACCTTCGCCCTGATCCTGATTTTTTCCGAAGGCACGAGATGGATCTTCGGATCGTTCCCCCTGTTCCTCGATGTGCCGGACTTTCTCTCCGGCCCTGTGACACTGCCGGGCGGCATCGAGTATCCGCTGTACCGGCTGACTCTGATCGTCATCGGCCTGCTTGTTGCGCTCGGTCTTTACATGCTGATTTCCCGGACGCGTCTCGGCATCCAGATCAGGGCAGGCGAAAACGACCGGGAAATGATCGCCGCGCTCGGCATCGATATCGCCAAGCTCTACACCATCGTCTTCGCGCTCGGCGCGGCGCTGGCTGGGCTCGCCGGAGCGCTGGTCGGCGCCATCCAGTCGGTGCAGGTGGGCATGGGCGAGCCGGTGCTCATCCTCGCCTTCGTCGTCATCGTCATCGGCGGCATCGGTTCGATCAAGGGCGCGCTCGTCGGAGCCATTCTGGTCGGTCTGACCGATACGCTCGGAGGGATTTTCCTGCCCGAAGCGCTGAAACTCTTTCTCGATCCCTCGACGGCGACATCCGTTGGTTCATCTCTTGCCTCCATGGCGATCTACATTCTCATGGCGGCGGTCCTGATCCTGCGCCCTGCAGGCCTGTTCGGAGCGCGCGCATGATCCGGGAAACCTATCTGAACGCCCTGACGCTCGGGCTCTTTATTCTCATCCCCGCATGGGCGCTGTTTGCCGACGAGCCCTTCACCATCACGCTTATGACCCGCGCCGCGATCTTCGCGATCGCCGCGATCGGGCTCAATATTGCGCTTGGTATCGGTGGCCTCGTCAGCCTTGGTCATGCGGTATTCTTTGGTATCGGCGGCTACGCGATGGGTATTCTCGCCTACCATGCGCAGACCTACACCCCCTTGAGCGAATGGCCGTTCATGATCGACGGTACGAAATCCATGCCGGTCATCTGGCTGGTCGCGATCCTTGTCTCCTCGCTCGCGGCCCTGGTGATCGGTGCCCTGTCGCTCAGAACGGCCGGCGTCTATTTCATCATGATCACGCTGGCCTTCGGGCAGATGTTCTTCTTCTTCACCATCTCCTGGGCGGAATATGGCGGCGAAGACGGGTTGTCGATCTATGTCCGTAACGGCTTCCCGGGCCTGAACACGCTCGCGCCGATCCAGTTCTACGGTCTTTGTTTTGGCATTCTGTGCCTCGTGCTGCTGTTTACCTGGAGATTGTCGAAATCCCCGTTCGGGCTTGCGCTCAATGCCGCTCGGCAGGCCCCTGTCCGCGTGGAAACGGTGGGGCTCGATCCGACCCGGCTTAAACTCGTTGCGTTCGTCCTATCCGGTGCCATCACTGGCCTCGCCGGCGCCCTTTTCGCCGATCTCAACCGATTCGTCAGTCCGACCATGTTCAGCTGGCAGACCAGCGGCGAAATCATGATCTTCCTGATCCTGGGCGGTGTCGGCCGTCTCTACGGGCCGGTCGTCGGTGCACTTGCCTTCGTCGCGCTCGAACACTGGCTCGGCGGGCTCAGCGACTACTGGCACATCTATCTCGGCATCCTGCTGCTGCTTATCGTGCTCTTCGGCCGGGGCGGTCTCATCGGGCTCGCATCGGGCAAGGAGGCGGTTCATGACTGACCTCGTTCTCGAAACCCGCGATATCTCCAAGAGCTTCGGCGCCCTGCGCGCCAGCAAAAACATATCGCTTGACCTGAAAGCGGGCGAAATCCACGCCATCATCGGCCCGAACGGGGCCGGCAAAACCACCCTGATCGGTCAGATCTGCGGAACGCTGAAACCGGATTCCGGCGCTGTTCGCCTGCTTGGTGAAGATGTCACCGGACTGGCGACCCGGGAGCGCGCGCAAAGGGGTCTCGGCAGGACGTTCCAGATTTCCGCGCTGGCGATGGAAGACACGGTGCTGCAGAACGCGGTTCTCGGCGCGCTTGGCGCAACAGGAAATCCCTGGCGCTTCTGGGGCGATGTCCTGAAGGACAAAGACCTGCGCGACAGGGCCGAGGAGGCGCTGCATCGTGTCGGCCTGCAGGATCATGCGCTCACCCGCACAGCCGAGCTCAGTCATGGCCAGCGACGGCAGCTGGAAGTCGCCGTGGCCTTCACGAAACAGCCAAGGGCCTTTGTCATGGACGAACCGATGGCCGGCATGGGCTCGGAAGGATCAAAACGACTGACCGGATTTCTGGATGAGCTGCGCGCCGAAGCGCCCATCCTTCTGGTCGAACACGACATGGATGCGGTTTTCGCCCTCGCCGACAGGATCAGCGTGCTCGTCTATGGCGAAGTCATCGCGACGGGGACAGTCGACGACATACGGGCTGATGCCGCCGTTCGGGAAGCCTATCTCGGAGAAGACGCATGAGCCTTTTGACCGCTTCCAACGTCACCGCCTCCTATGGCGCCAGCCAGGCTCTTTTCGGCGTCGACCTGACGATCGACGAAGGCGAAGTCCGCGCGCTCCTCGGACGGAACGGCATGGGCAAGAGCACCACGGTGAAGTGCATCTGCCGCATGCTTGCGGCGAGCGGCACGCTCACCTTCAACGGCGCGGATCTGACACGGCTTCCGAGCCATCGCGCCGCCCGCCTGGGGCTCGGCCTCGTTCCCGAAGGCCGCCGCTGCTTCGGAAACCTGTCGGTTCATGAAAACCTGATTGCGGCCGCCCGGCCGGGCGACTGGACCTTCGAACGGGTCGTGGACATGTTTCCGAGGCTTGGCGAGCGGCGCAACCAGAACGCTTCCTCGCTTTCCGGCGGCGAACAGCAGATGCTCGCCATCGGCCGGGCCCTGATGACCAATCCGAAACTGCTCATCCTGGACGAGGCAACAGAGGGACTGGCCCCGATCATCCGGCAGGAAATCTGGTCCGTGATCCGCAAGCTCAAGGCGGAAACCGGTCTTTCGATCCTCGTCATCGACAAGTCGATCCGCGAACTGCGCGACGTCTGCGACAGCGCAACCATACTGGAACGGGGCAAGTCCGTCTGGGCCGGCACGATCAGTGAACTCACCGACGACATAACAACAACCTATATCGGCGTCTGAAACATCCAAGGAAAGTCTGAAGCCATGCCATCGAAACACATTCAGCCAGAGGGTTGGGCACCTGCCAAGGGATACGCAAATGGTATGCTGACCAAGGGCCGGACGTTGCATATCGGCGGTCAGATCGGCTGGAACAAGGACCAGGTGTTCGAGTCCCATGATTTCATCGGACAGATGGAGCAGACGCTGACAAACATCGCGGATATCGTCACCGAGGCAGGCGGCGAAGTGACGGACATAGTGCGCCTGACATGGTTCATCACCGACAAGCGCGAATACCTGGCGCGCCAGAAAGAAGTCGGCCAGGCCTACAGGCGTGTTTTCGGACGGCACTTTCCGGCTATGTCCGTCGTGATTGTCGCGGGTCTGATCGAGGATGACGCCCTGATCGAGATCGAGGCGACCGCCCAGCTCGACTGAATGGAGCCGATGCTCAATCCTTGAGCGTGATCGTTTTCAGAATATCGGAAACACTCTCCCGCAGTGCCGGCATGGTTGATTTCAGGATTGCCAGCCGGTCGAACATCTCCGGCTGTTCCGCAAGCGTCTGACGAAGCGTCCGGCCGAAGGTCTGCCGCAGTTCGGTTCCCAGATTGAACTTGCAGACCCGTGTCCCGTGCGCGAGCCGCTGTCGGATCTCGGGCGGAATTCCACTTCCGCCATGCAGGACAAGCGGTTTCGACGTCACGTCTTCAATCGCCTCGACGGCGTCAAAGTCGATCCCGTCGGTTTTCTCAGTCTGCAAATGCACATTGCCGACCGAGACGGCAATGGCGTCCGCACCGCTCTCCCGGTCGAACCGCGCCGCTTCCGCCGGATCGGTGAAAGCCGACGCCGCGCCATGCGCATACCCGACATAGCCGACTTCGCCTTCGACCGACACGTTGGCCGCATGCGCTTCGCGAACGAGCGATGCCGTCAGCTCGATATTTTCCGAAATCGGCAGCTTGGACCCGTCGAACATCACGGAGGTAAACCCGTGATCAATCCCCGCCCGGCATTCGTCGACCGTGTATCCGTGATCGAGGTGGCAAACCACCGGAACGCTCGCCTGATCGGCAAGGTGGCGCATCATCTTGCCGATCACCGGTACCGGCGTATGTGCGCGGCATCCGGGACCTGCCTGCAGAATAACCGGAGATCCGGCCTCTTCGGCGGCTTCGACAAAGGCGACTGCGTCTTCCCATCCAAGCACGACGAGCCCGGCAAGCGCGTAACCCTCGCTGAGTGCAGGTTCCAGGACCTCGCCAAGCGTCGCGGCTGTCATTTGAACTTCGCGATCATGTCCTTGATGCCGGGAATCGTCTCGATCTGCCAGGCGTGATCGGGCTGGAAGAACTGAATCAGGGAGCGCTGCGACAGACCGCCGAGAATGGTGAAGTAATACATCTCGTAGCCCGGTGCGACGACGCAGGGGTGGTAACCCTTGTCGAGCACGATCGTCGAACCGTCGACAATGTGGTAGGCATCGCCCACTTCCCCGTCCTCGCGCTGAACGAGCTGCATACCGAAGCCTTTTTTCGGTCGGAAGCGGAAATTGTAGGTCTCATCGTGCCGGCTCTCTTCCGGTATCCGGTCCGTGTCGTGCTTATGCGGCGGAAAACCGGACCATCCGCCCTGCCCGACCGTGAACAGCTCGGAAACCAGAAGGCGTCCAACCCTGTCGTGATACTTGGTTCCGAGGATGTGCTTGATCTTGCGGTGCGTCTTGGTGTCGTCCGATCCGTACTGGACCAGGTCGATATCGCTTGCGCGCACGTCGAAGGGATCCAGCACCTTGTCGTATTTGGCGCCGGCAATGAACACTTCCGCTTCATCGCTCACGCACACCATGCGTGCCTTGGCGCCGCTTGGCACATAGGCACCTTCCGGCTCCCCGTCCCAGACGTCTTCGCCCCGGTTTCCGAGCGCGGCAAAGGCAACGCCCTCGACATCGACGTCGACACTGCCGGTCGCCGGTACGATCGCAGTCTCGTAACCGGGCACGGCATATTCAAAAGCCTGCCCCCGGCTCAGCTTGACGATGTTGAAGTAGTTGAGCGGAACCCGGCTGTCAGCGACATCGATAATGGCCTTGTTCTCATTGTCATAGGGAGGAAAGTGCATGGAGTTATCTCCTCAGGACTGTGGGGCTGAGTGATGGGAAAGAAAGGTTTCGAGCTCGGAGGGCGTCGGCATGGCGGGCGCGCAGCCGAATTTCGACACGACCATCGCTGCGGCGGCCGAGCCTCTCAGAACGGACTCATTCAGCGAATGCCCGGTGGCAAGCGAGGCCATGAGCGAGGCCATGAAGGCATCGCCCGCACCCATCGGCTTGATGGCCTCCACGGGAAAAATGCCCGTCTCGAAGCTCCCCTCAGTGGAGTAGACCATGGAACCGCGTTCGCCGAGCTTGTAGATAATCACCTTGTCGCCCGATCCGAGCTCTTTCGCGAGCCTGTGTCCGTCCTCATGGGTGCCGTTGGCAACCACTGCAAACTCGTCATCGTTTCCGACAACAAAATCCGCGGTTTCGATCGCGGCACGATAGATCTCGGCGGCCTCAAGCGCGCTCGGCCAGGAGTAAGGTCTGTAGTCGAGATCGATCACGACAAGCGCGCCGACCCGGCGTGCATGTTCCATCGCCCGCAAGGTCGCCTCGCGCGACGGATTGCCGGCAAGTGCCGTGCCTGTCACGATCAGCGCTTCATAATCGGCGAAGGGAACGGCAAGCACCTGATCGACGCTCATCAGAAGGTCGGACGCATTGTTGCGGTAGAGCGTGTTCTGCGTGTTTTCGATCCGGGTTTCGGTAACCGCCAGAGAGGTTCGCGACTCGCCGCTCAGGACACGCACATGATCTGTTCCGATGCCGTAATGCCGCAGCTGGTTCAGAACAAACCGTCCGACGGAATCGTCGGAAACACAAGTCAGCAGATCGACAGAAAGTCCATGACGCGCGATCCCGGCGGCAATGTTGCCGGACGAACCGCCAAGCGCAGTGGTGAACTGCGTGGCATTCTCGGCTTCCGTGCCCGGCGGATCGGCATAAAAATCCATACCCGCGCGCCCGAGCACCAGAAATCTTGACTTCAAGTTCAGGTACGCAGACACGGTCAGACGCCTTTTCTCTGTGGCGCGCGCCCCGCTTCCCAGTCCTCGTGTGCCTTGCGTACCCGTTCACTGTTGGAGACTTCGGGCGTGCCGACCTCCCACCAGGTATGACCTTCCTGCGTCCAGCCCTCGAAGGCGTCGACCTTCAGCGAGATGACGTAGGTCCGGTTCGATTGCTTGGCCCGACCGAAGGCTTCCTTGAGTTCACCGATCGAATGAACCGTTTCAGCATTCGCTCCCATCGCGCGCGCATGCGCCTCGAAGTCGACGGCAAACGGTTCGACCGCCAGTTTACAGTCGGCAATGAGGTTGTTGTAGGACTCGTTGCCGGTGTTGTTCTGCAGCTTGTTGATCACTGCAAAGCCGCCATTGTCGCAGACGACAACGATCATCTTCGCACCGGACAGGACCGAGGAATAGATGTCGGAATTGAGCAGCATGTAGGACCCGTCGCCGACAAAGATGATCGTATCCTTGTCAGGGTGGTCTTCCATGTGACCGAGCCTTGCCCCCCAGCCGCCGGAGATCTCGTAGCCCATGCAGGAGAACCCGAATTCGACGTCGACGCTGCCGATCGACTTGGTGCGCCAGTTGGCGGTGACTTCCGCGGGCAGTCCGCCTGCCGCCGCGACAACGCGGTCGTCCGGATCGCAAACGTCATTGACCGCGCCGATCACCTGGGCATAGGACATCGGCCGGTTGCTGCCGTCCTTTGTCACCGGCGAGGTATTTTCATCGACATAGGCCGCCCAGTCCGACCGCTCTCTAGCGGCCCGCTCGACCCACGCGCCTGGTGCCGCGAAGGAACCGAGCGCGTTGGAGAGGACCGGAAGCGTCAGCTTCGCGTCACCCACCACGGGCAGTGACATGTGTTTGGCCGCATCATGCCGTCCGACATTGACCGAAATGATCCGGGCGTCTTCGGCAAACGCCGTCCACGAACCAGTGGTGAAGTCCTGCAGGCGCGTGCCGACGGCAAGGATGACATCGGCTTCCTTGGCAAGATTGTTGGCGGAATTTGACCCGGTGACGCCGACCGGGCCGCAGTTCAGCGCGTCGTCATGAACGAAGTTGGCCCGTCCGGCGATGGTCTCCACGACCGGAATTTGGTGCTTGCGCGCAAAGTCCTGCATTTCCGCCGTTGCCAGGGAATACTGCACGCCGCCACCTGCAATGATCAGCGGTCGCTCAGCGGTCTTGAGCAGCTCTGCCGCGGCGTTGAGTTCCCGTGTGTCGGGAAGCTGCCGTCTGAGATGGTGTATCTTTTCCTCGAAGAACTTTTCCGGGTAGTCATAGGCCCAGCCCTGAACATCCTGCGGCAACCCGAGGAAAACCGGACCGCAATCGGCCGGGTCGATGAGCGTGTTGATCGCCGCCGGAAGTGACTGCATCAGCTGCGCCGGATGCGTGATCCGGTCCCAGAAACGGGTAACGCTCTTGAAGGCATCGTTGACCGACAGGCCCGGATTGGACGGATGCTCCACCTGTTGCAGCACCGGGTCCGGCAGGCGCGTTAAAAACGCATCTCCGGCCAGCATCAGCAGCGGCAGGCGGTTGGTATGCGCGATCCCGGCGGAGGTCAAAAGGTTGGTGGTTCCCGGCCCGGCCGAGGAGGTTGCGAACATGAAACGGCGGCGCAACTGCTGCTTGGCATACCCGACCGCGGCCATCGCCATGGATTGCTCGTTCTGGCCGCGCCACAGCGGCAATTCAGCCTTGTGTTCGTAAAGGGCTTCGCCGAGGCAGGTCACGTTGCCGTGCCCGAAAATTCCGAACCCCCCGGCACAGAACCGCAGCTTTTGCCCGTCGATTTCGACATATTGGGCTGCCAGATAGCGAACAAGGGCCTGCGCCATCGTCAGGCGCACCGTTTTCTGGACCATGGGCCTCTTTAACCTCCCGAAACGGATTTTTTGTCTGCGCCCCGAGGGGCTCTTGACTGTGAAAGCTAATGGGTGTTTAGCTGTTTTGCAAGCGGTTGCAAAAATGGATCAAAAACGAATGGAAACGCGCGAGATTGGCATTGGCATCATCGGGGGCGGTTACATGGGGAAAGCCCATGCCGTCGCCATGCATGCCGTCGGCGCCGTGTTCGACACGCGGCTGCGGCCCGTCCTTGAAATGGTCTGCACGACCACGCCGGACGGCGCTGCCGACAAGGCGCGCGAACTGGGGTTCAAACGATCGACTGCCGATTGGCGTGCGCTGGTTCAGGACCCGAAGGTCGAAGCGATCGTGATCGCCTCTCCGCAGAAAACGCATCTTGAGATCGCAACGGCGGCGTTCGAGCTTGGCAAGCCGGTCTTTTGCGAAAAACCGCTGGGTGAAAACCTGCAGCAGAGCCGCGACATGACGGCTGCTGCCAGGGTGTCGGGCTGCGTCAACATGGTCGGCTTCAACTATATCAGAACCCCGGCCTCTCAGCTTGCGCGCGAGATCATCGAAGCCGGTGAGATCGGCGACGTCACCTATCTTCGCGGTGAACACACGGAAGACTTCTTCGCCGACCCGGATCTGCCGGGGACCTGGCGTGCACAAGGACGCGCCAACGGCAACATGGGCGATCTCGCGCCCCACATCATCAACGGCTCCCAGGCCCTTGCCGGTCCGATGGATCGCCTGCTCGCCGAGATCGACACCGTGGTGAAGGAGCGTCCATCGGAGAGCGGCATGGTGCCGGTTACCAATGACGATCAGGCCCAGATCATGTGCCGCTTCGCTTCCGGTGCGCTCGGCTCGCTCTATATCAGCCGCACCGCCTGGGGACGCAAGATGGGATATGCCTACGAGATTTTCGGAACCAGAGGTGCGATCCGCTTCGACCAGGAAGATCAGAACGCGCTTTGGCTCTATGAAGGCGGCCAGAACCCGTCCCGGGAAGGGTTCCGCAAGATCCTGACCGGTCCGCATCATCCCGACTATGTCAATTTCTGCCTGGGAGCCGGACACGGAACCGGCTATCAGGACCAGATCATCATCGAGGCCAAGGATTTCCTGTCGGCCATTGAAACAGGACAGAAAATCTGGCCCTCCTTCGAGGACGGTCTTTATGTAAATCAGGTTGTTGAGGCAGCCTGGCAATCGCACGAATCCAAGAGCTGGATCAAACTCGACAACGTCTAGGTCACAAGACCGGACTGTCATTTCTGGATGCATCACATGACAATCAAGATCGGAAACGCGCCCTGTTCCTGGGGCGTAGAATTCGCAGATGATCCGCGCAATCCGTCCTGGCTGACGGTGCTCGATCAGTGCCGGGACGCCGGATACAAGGGAATCGAACTCGGCCCGGTCGGCTTCATGCCCGAAGACCCCGCCGAACTTGGAGACGCGCTTGCCGGGCGTGATCTGGAACTGATCGGCGGCGTTGTTTTCCGCCCTTTCCACGACCCCGCCAAATGGGACGGCGTGAAGGACGGCTCCGTGCGCACCTGCGAGGCGCTGAAAGCCCATGGCGCCAGGCACCTGGTGCTGATTGACAGCATCTCGCCGCGCCGCGCACCGACCGCGGGCCGTCCTGCCGAAGCCGAGCAGATGTCCGCCTCCGAATGGAGTGGCTACTGCGCCAAGATCAGGGACATCGCCAAGATGGGCACGGAAGAATACGGCCTGATCACGGCCATTCATCCGCATGCCGGTGGCTTCATGGACTTCGAGGACGAGGTCGAGCGCCTGCTTGAAGAAGTCGACGAAAGCCTGTTGAAGATCTGCCTCGACACCGGCCACAGCATTTATGCCGACTTCGATCCGCTGACCTTCATGGATCGCCACATGGACCGGATTTCCTATATGCATTTCAAGGATATTGACCCCGAAGTCCGGGCACGAACCGTCGCCAACCGAACGGATTTCTACGAAGCCTGCGGCGATGGCATCTTCTGCAACCTCGGCCAGGGGTCAGTCGATTTTCCTGCGGTCAAGGCCAGGCTGGAAGCAGCCGGGTTCGAAGGCTGGTGCACGGTGGAACAGGACTGCGATCCGGAAAAAGCCCAATCGCCGCTGGACGACGCCCGTGAAAACCGTACGTTCCTGCAGTCCATAGGATTTGAGGTCGCAGCATGAGCAAACTCGGATGGGGCATGATCGGCGGCGGCCAGGGCTCGCAGATCGGCCCGGCACACCGCATCAGCGCAGCGCTCGACGGGCATTTTCACCTGACGGCCGGTGCTCTGGACATCGATCCGGCACGCGGCAAGGCATTCGCGACGGAACTGGGCATTGCCGAGGATCGGGCTTACGGCAACTGGCAGGAAATGCTTGAAGCCGAAAGCGCACGGCCGGATCGGCTCGATCTGGTCACGGTTGCAACGCCCAATGCAACGCACTACGAAATCTCGCGCGCCTTTCTGGAAGCCGGATTTCACGTCTTGTGTGAAAAACCGCTGACAATGACCGCCGCAGAAGCCGAACACATCGTCGCGGTGTCGAAGGAAACCGGCAAGTTCTGCGCGGTCAATTACGGTTACAGCGGCTATCCGCTCGTGCGCCAGATGAAGGCCATGATCGCCGGTGGCGAACTCGGCAAGGTTAGGCTCATCAAGGCGGAGTTCGCCCATGGCTTTCACGCCGATGCGGACGAGGCCGACAATCCGCGGATCCGCTGGCGTTACGACCCGGAGCAGGCCGGAACATCGGCCGTGTTCGCGGATGCCGGAATTCACGCCTTCCACATGGCCTGCTTCGTCTCAGGACAGACACCGGCTGAGCTTTCGGCGGATTTCGCTTCCATGGTCGGGGACAGGCAACTGGAAGACGACGCCATGATCAACATACGTCTGTCCGACGGCGCGCTCTGCCGCCTTTGGACGAGCGCGATCGCGGTCGGGCGCATGCACGGCCTGACCATCCAGGTGTTTGGCGAAAAGGGCGGCCTCTCCTGGCAGCAGCAGCATCCCGAGCAGTTGCACTGGACCCCGCTCAACGGCCGCACCCAGGTTCTGGAACGCGGGGACGCTTCCCTGTCGCCCCAGGCCGTCCGCGCCTCCCGGATCCCGATCGGACACGCGGAAGGCATGCCGGTGGCGTTCGCCAACATCTATCACGATCTCGCCGATGTCTTGCGCGCGGAAAAACGCGGCCTGGACCCGGACCCGCTCGCACTGGATTTCCCGACGGCGACAGACGGATTGTGGTCGATGCGGGCGATCGAAGCCGCCGCACAGTCAGCAAGGTCGAAGGGGGCCTGGGTCGGACTGTGACCGGGCTGTTTTGGTGCGGCTAGCCGGTTTCCGGGATCGGCCGCAAGGAGTCGCGCTCAACGACAGAGCAGGGAAAGAGACGGATTTCCGGGCTCCGGTCCGGATTTTCCACCATGCCGACAACAAGCTCGACCGAACTCATGATGATGTCGCGGATCGGCTGCCGGATGGTGGTAAGCGCGTAGGCATCCCAGCCGGCCATGCCGATATCGTTGAAGCCCAGGAAGCCGATATCCTCCGGTATGGATTTGCCCGCATCGCGCGCGGCATCCATGGCGCCCATGCAAATGAGATCGTCACCGCAGAAAACCGCCTCGATATCCGGGTCTTCAAGCACGTTTCGCATCGCGTCACGGCCGGCCTTGTAGGTGTAGTTCTCCGCGAAACAGACCTTGGCGACATTCAGGCCGAGTTCGCAGGCGGTGCGCTGGAACCCGGCGGCACGGTCCTGCGTCGACGTGGCCGTCTCAGGCCCGCCGAGCAAGGCGACGGTTCGGTATCCGCGCTCTGAAAACGTCCGCGCCGCCATGGCTCCGCAATAATCATTGTCGATACCGACAACATGGACGTTGGCATTCGCCTGGAACTTGCCGAACGTGTGGATGACGGGAATGCCGGCCATCTGAAACGCGATTGCGAAACTGGTCGGCAGGGTGGACGTGGCGACAATAACGCCGTCGACGCTGTATTGCCGCAGCAGTTCGACGACCTTTTTCGGCGAGGTCTCTGCCGACAGGTTGACGAGCAGCGGCCTGAGCTCGCGTTTCTGCAACTCGCTTGTAAAAAGGTCAAATACGTCAAGGAAGGCGGGGTTCTGAAAGTTATTCGCAACGAGGCCGATCAGCTTGGTCCTGTTCGTCGCAAGGCTTCGGGCAATCAGGGACGGTTTGTAGCCAAGTGTCTTTGCCGCCTTCTCCACTTTCTCCCGTGTTCGCGCCGACACGCTGGCGCCGTCCGTAAACGTTCGCGATACAGCAGAACGGGAAACCCCCGCCAGTTCCGCGACTTCCTTGAGTGTTACCGCCAAGCCCTTTGTCCAACCAGATCGTTCATCTGGGCATCGAACCTACACGAATGTCCTTACGCGTCAATTTTTTTGCAACCGGTTGCAAAGTTTTTGAGATTGTGATTGTTTGACAACAGGCACGTCTCACTTTGAAGAAAGTGTGATGTCGAGCCGAAAACTTGGGAGGAATTACATGAAGAATATCGTGAAAAGTGTCCTCGTGGCAGGTGCACTGGCAGTGTCTTCGCCCGCATTTGCGACGGACATCATTGTTGTTTCGCATGGTCAGGCGAATGATGCGTTCTGGTCTGTTGTGAAGAACGGCGTTTCCCTTGCGGCCGAGCACACGGGTGCGAATGTGGATTACCGGGCTCCGGAGACCTTCGACATGGTCGCCATGAGCCAGTTGATCGATGCTGCGGTGAACCAGGAGCCGGACGGGCTGGTTGTGTCCATTCCGGACGGGGATGCGCTCGGGCCGTCGATCCAGCGTGCGGTCGAGGCCGGCATTCCGGTGATCTCGATGAACTCCGGGTCCGATGTCGCCCCGGGTCTTGGCGTGACCCTTCACGTTGGCCAGTCCGAGTATGACGCGGGCGAGGCGGCCGGCAAGAAGCTCGCCGAGATGGGCGGCAAGAAGGCCGTGTGCGTGAACCACGAAGTCGGCAACGTCGCCCTTGACCTGCGCTGCGAAGGCTTCACCAAGGGCTTCGGCGGCGAGGTTTCCGTTCTGCCGACCTCCAACGATCCGGCAGAGATCGAAGCCAAGGTGTCTGCGGCCCTGTCGTCCGATGAAGATGTCGACACGGTCATGGCGCTGGGTGCCAGCACTGCCGGCGAGCCGACCGTTGCCGCTGCCAAGGCTTCGGGCCGTGACCTCAACGTGGCCTCCTTCGACCTGTCCGCGAACTTCCTGCAGTCCATCGTCGACGGCGATGCCGCCTTTGCGATCGACCAGCAGCAGTTCCTGCAGGGTTATCTCCCGGTTGTGTTCCTGGCCAACAATGCCGCCTACGGCCTGATGCCGGGCGGCAACGTTCCCTCCGGTCCGAACCTCGTCACCAAGGACAAGGCGGCCCAGGTGATCGATCTGTCCGCCAAGGGCATCCGCTAGGCGCTTGCCGCACGGCCAATAGCACCACCGAACAAGGGGGCGGCGCGCCCGTGCGCCGTCCCTCCATAACAGGGAGGCAACAATGAGCGACGCCGCTCCGACAGATACAGACGAACGGGTCAAGAAGGAATCGTTCTTCTCCAAACTCATGAAGAAGCCGGAACTCGGCGCGATTGCGGGCGTGATCCTCGTCACCCTGTTTTTCCTGGCAACCGCGGACGAGGCCATGTTCAGCCTGTCCGGCATCATGAACTTCATGACGCCTGCCGCCCAGCTCGGCATTCTGGCCATCGGCGCCGCCATGCTGATGATCGGCGGCGAGTTCGACCTGTCCATCGGCTCCATGGTCGCCTTTGCCGGCCTGTTCTTCGCCGCCTGCGTCGTCACCTGGGGGCTGCCCCTGGTTCTGGCCATTCCCCTCACCTTTGTCTTTTCCGCCTGTGTCGGCGCCATCAACGGCACCATCGTGATCCGCTCGGGCCTGCCCTCCTTCATCGTCACCCTGGCCTTCCTGTTCATCCTGCGCGGGCTGTCTCTCGTCGGCCTGAAGTGGGTCACCGGCGGGGCCACCCAGCTGCGCGGTGTCCGCGATGCGGTCGAGGGCGACTGGCTTGCCCCGTTCTTTTCCGGCGACGCCTTCGGCGGCCTCTTCAACTGGCTCGCCACCAACGGCTTCGTCGACACCTTCAAGAGCGGCGCGCCCAAGGTTCCCGGCATTCCGGTCGAGATCCTCTGGTTCATCCTCATCGCGCTGATCGCGACCTATGTTCTTCTGCGCACGCCTGTCGGCAACTGGATCTTCGCTGCCGGCGGCGACAAGACCGCGGCCTCCAATTCCGGTGTTCCGGTGAACCGGGTCAAGATCTCCCTGTTCATGCTGACCGCCTGCTGCGCCGCCATGGTGGCCATCATCACCGTCATGGACGCCGGTTCCACCGACGCCCGCCGCGGCTTCCAGAAGGAGTTCGAGGCCATCATCGCGGCCGTGATCGGCGGCTGTCTCCTGACCGGGGGCTACGGCTCGGCCATCGGCGCCTTCTTCGGCTCCATCATTTTCGGCATGGTCGTCATCGGCCTGACCTACACCGATTTCGACCAGGACTGGTTCCAGGTCTTCCTCGGCTCCATGCTGCTCATCGCCGTTCTATTCAACAACGCGATCCGCAAGCGCGTCACGGGGGAGCGCTGACATGACCCAGGACAGCAAGTTCCATCACGGCGATGCGCCGGAGTTAGAACCCATCATTCACATGGTCGACATCGAGAAGCACTTCGGCAACATCATCGCCCTGGCCGGCGTCAGCTTCGACGTCAGGCCCGGCGAGTGCCACTGCCTGCTCGGCGACAACGGCGCGGGCAAGTCGACCTTCATCAAGACCATGTCCGGCGTGCACCGGCCCACCAAGGGCGAGATCTACTTCGAGGGCAAGCCGCTCAGCTTCGCCACCCCGCGCGATGCCATGGAGGCCGGCATTGCCACCGTGTTCCAGGATCTGGCCATGATCCCGCTGATGAGCGTGACCCGCAACTTCTTCATGGGGCGCGAGCCGACCAAGGGCCGCGGCCTGGCCAAGCGCTTCGACGTCACCCGTGCCAACGAGGTCACCATGGAGGAGATGCGCAAGATGGGCATCAACCTGCGTGGCCCCGACCAGGCGGTCGGAACCCTGTCGGGCGGCGAGCGCCAGACGGTCGCCATCGCCCGCGCGGTTTATTTCGGGGCAAGGGTCCTCATCCTCGACGAGCCAACCTCCGCCCTCGGCGTGCGCCAGACCTCCAACGTGCTGGCCACCATCGACAAGGTCCGCAAGCAGGGCGTCGGCGTCGTCTTCATCAGCCACAACGTCCGCCATGCCCTGGCCGTCGGCGACCGCTTCACCGTCCTCAACCGCGGAAAGACACTCGGGACCGCAAAACGCGGCGAGATAACACCCGAACAGCTCCAGGAACTCATGGCCGGCGGACAGGAAATGGCGCAACTCGAAGGATCCCTCGGAGGAACCGTGTAGAGTATCCGTTTTGATCAAGCTGGATGCGCGCGGGTCCAGGCCATACCTGCATCCGGCGTTCCAGCTGATCGGAACAGGTCTTACGCGGCTTCGAGGTGTTCCAGCACGGGAATGGACAGGATGAATACCGTGCCTTCTCCCCTCTTTGACGCACAGGAAAGCTCCAGGCCGTTTTCGCGGGCGAGCTCATAACAGACCGAAAGTCCGAGACCATGACCATCGGATTGCGCGCCCTTACGATAGGCTTCGGCAAAGTCGGCGATTTCCTCTGCACTCATGCCCGCACCCGTATCAAGGACGCAAAGCTTGAGCTGATCTCCGCGTGACAGGACACCGAAGAGCACCTTTCCTTCATTGGTGTATTTGACCGCGTTCGACACAAGATTGCTGACAATGCGCATGATGATCAGGGGCGGAACCGAGACGTTTTTGCTCGACAGAACCCGCCTGAGTTCGATCCCCTTGGAAACGGCCTCTTCCTGGAACATCTGATAGACCGTGTCGAGCACAAGCGACAATTCGTAGATTTCCGCCTCGGCGTCAGTGGCCGGTTCGCTGTTCCCCTCTCCGGTTTCTGTGGTGTCTTCCGGCTCTTCCCCTGTCGGTGCCTGGGTATCGCCGGGTGTCGTCTGGCGAAGATAATCGTTGGAGAGCGCCTCGATATAGTCGAAGGCTTCCTTCAGGCGGCTTCTGACTTCCGGTTCGAGGTCTGCGGCCAGACTGTCGACATTCATCCGCAACGACATGATCGGCTGCTTCAGATCGTGGGAAGCGGTGGCGAGCTGTCTTTGCCGCAGGCTGGCCAGTTCGCGCGCCCGCGAATAGTTACGTTCGGCGACCAGCAGTTCCTGGCTGCGCCTGGCTTCGGCCTCAAGCGCGGACAGTTCCGCCTGCACCGCCTTGGAATGCTGCCGGCGCAGATTGATGATATGCGCGGTGAGCCCGGTCATGGTCGCGACCAGCAGAACGGAGAATACACCCTTCACGGCTGTCGATACCGGGATGATCTCCGCCCGGCTCCCTGCCACCAGCAAAGCGACAAGCCCGGCACCAAGCACAAATCCGGTCAAGGCGATCAGGGTGCCGGCCAGATGGATCTCTCCCTGATTTCTGCGCCAGACACCGCTGGAAACCACCATCGCCACGAACATCAGGACCAGAAGCACATAGCTGAACAGCGCCGAATAGGGCCCGGGCGAATAGAGCGAGGCAATAAAGCCCGCCACAGAAAGGAGGCTCAGAGCGGAGAGTCCCACAGACAATCGGGTTTCTCCGTTTTCTCCCCTCAGCGATCGTCCCGAAATCAGGAAACCCGTACCCGACAGCGCATAAAGGAGGAAAAAGCCGATCGCGGATTGAAGGTCCGGCCGGTCGGGATAGAAGAAGCGAAACCACAGGCCGTCTATATAGGCGATCAGGGCAAGGCCGACGGTAAACTGGATCGCGTAGAGCATGCCGATCCCGTTCTTCATCGCCAGGTGAAAGCCGAAAAAGAACACGAGGCTGGAAATGCAGAAGGCATAAAACGCCGTGTGGGTGATCCCCGAGGCAAACGCCGAGGCTTCCAGTTCGGACGGGGTTTCGAGCGCCATCCGGAACGACTGGAACGGACCGAATTTGAAGTTCACCAAAAGGGTCACCTGCTCCTGCGGTGCGATCTCCAGGACCGGCGTCCGCAAACGGGTTACGGAGTGATCGTCTGCCTTGAACGGTTCGAAGATCGAATAGTCGATCAGAGCTTCGGTGAACCCGCTCTCCCGGATCACGTAGACGCCGACTTCACTGACGAGCGGAAGGTCGACCACGAGCACGTACGGATCGGAACCGCGACCGTCGTCGATCGTGTCGTTGAAGATCTCCACGCCGGCCCACGCCTCCGGCGCGTAGTTCCACTCCAGCATGGTTGTCTGCAAATCCGGGTCGAACGCCCCCGCACGGTAGAGCTTCAGGACGTCGCCGAGCGATTTCGACGGATCGCTGTAATAGGTGAGCTGTTCCTTGAGATCGGCAACACCTTGTCCCGGCGCGAGAAATACGGTCTCCGCGCGCGCAAGGCCAAGCGCGGAAAGAGCAAAAAACAGTGACAAAACAATGCGGAGCAAACTGGTCATTTCCGGAAAGGCATGTCAGGGTTATCCGTGTTTCTAAAAGGATATTGGGCCGTGAACGAACAAAAATACAACGCCATCATCGCTGATGATCATGCAATTGTTCGGGCCGGACTTAAAGATGCTCTCGAAAAGCCGGGATTGATCGAACCGGACGGTATTCGTGTCGTCGCAGAGGCGGGAGACGGTCTCAGCGCCATCGCGGAAGTCCGAAAACACCGACCTGACCTGCTGCTGCTGGACGTCTCCATGCCCATGGCAGGCGGCGTGGAGGTTCTTGTGGAAGCCCGGCGCTGGTCGAAAGAGACAAGAGTTGTCGTGCTCACCGGCATCTCCGGGGTTGGGCTGGTCTCCGACCTCGTCGAGGCCGGTGTCGATGGCCTCTTCTCCAAGGCGTCCGACAACACGGAGTTTTACGAGAAACTGCCCGGGATTTTGCGCGGTCAAAGACACATTTCGGAGTATTTCCTGCAAATTCTGCAGGAGACGCCGAAGCCGCCGGTCCTGACGGACAGGGAGCGCCAGACGCTGAACATGATCCTTGCTGGCAGATCCAACAAGGAAATCGCCGAAGGGTTCGGCATCAGCATCAAGACCGTCGACAAGCACCGCACCAGCCTGATGCAGAAGCTGAAGGTCCACTCCGTGCCGCAACTCATTGCCCGGGCACTCAAGGAAGGGCTGATCGACCCATCCAGGGAACTTTAGGGTATGGACCCCATGGTTCCGGAGGCCGGAATGCGGGATCGTTCCTGAAACCGACGGACAAAGGATAATCGCCATGCCGCACACGAACCGAATGACCTTGTCGATTGCCGGCAGCGCTGTGCTCATCGCATTGCTTTTTACTCTCCTGTCGATGCGAGAGGCACTGGCGGACGAAGGTGATGGCTTCCGGGACATTCGGGTCGCGCCCGGCGTCGCCGTTGCGGATGACATGATCAACGTGGTCCTGCCATTTCTAAAGGGGCATCCTGAACGGGACGAGGGCGGAGGCGGCATGCAACTCGGCATCCGCAAGGAGGATGGCGGCTATCTCGTCAATATCGTGCTGACGGGCTACCTCGATGACAGCCTTTACGGTGAGCATTATCGCGGGTTCATCATCCCCCTCCCGAATGACCGCTGGGAACTTGCGGCCATGTCCGTCAAGCCGCTTTGCGCACGGGGGCAGATTACTGACGGTTATTGCGGCAGCACGCCCGCAAATCAACGCATCCTGGCACCGGACGTCGCCCCCGTCGGACCGAAGATGTGCGTGAACGTCGCCAACGATGACACACTCAATCTGCGGGCAGGACCTGGAACGCGCCACCGCGTCATCGGCGCGATTGCGAGCGGCAATTGCTCGGTCGAACTATTTGACATCTGTGAGGGCAACTGGTGCCAGGTCAGGTGGGGCCAGGTGTCCGGATGGACAAATACCCGTTATCTTGGCGCGCCCGACTAGTCTATGGTGCTGCCGGGTCTTATCTGAATTCAATGAAACGAGAACGACAGTCCGCCTGATGTCCCAAAGAGGCTCGCAAACGACCGGTTTCTTTTCTCCAGGTCTTCTGGCCGGAAGCCTTGTGGTCTTTGTCTCCGCATGCCTTGCCTTCGCACAGGAGGCTCCCAAACCGACTTTCCTTGAAAGTGGCGACAACGACCTTATCCGCTTCCAGATGGGCGGTGTGCCGAACCCCTCTCTTGCGGGTACGCGCGCGCCATCAACCACCGTCAACGAGGCTGTTCCCGTGATCAGTCCGGCTGCGGCACCGGAGGCCTTGAAAGAAGAAGGCGTTGCCCGGCAAGGATTGCAGGCAAAGGCGCACCGCCGCGCCGAGTTGGCCAAGCGCGCTGACAGATCGTCAACCGAGACCGTCAGGACACTTGCTGTGGCGCCACCGTCAGGTGTTGTTGCAGAACCGGAGGCAACCGGTCAGCCCGCTGCGCCGGCACCAAAACCGCTTCCCGCACCCGGCCGGACCCGGCAGAGCTCAGTCGAGGTGGGATCGTCGGCGCCCCTTTTCGACCACGCCGCACCGGATGTATCGGGACTGGCGCCGTCGAGCGACCGGGAAGTGGAGAGCAGATCCTATGCGAACACAGTCCGCGCGGCACCTCGGGAGGTTGCCGAGCCGCAGCCAGTCCTGCCGGACGCGGTCAGCGCGCGCCTCGTCACCATTTGCCTGAACAACCCGGACGATGCCAATGGTGCCAAGGCCTTCGACATCCGCCGGGAAGGACCTCCGCGCTATGTGGCTGGTATCGGAGCCTCGGCCTGTGCACGGTTCGAACCGACGCGGCATACGCTCTATCTCTGGAAGACAAACGACATCGGCGCGCTTTCGCTGATCGTCTCCAACCGGCTGGACCTGAACGGCGAGGACGGCACCCAGGTGACCCTGGACTGGCTGCGGGACCAGTAATTTGCCAACAAAATACCCGGCGGATCAGGCAATCCGCCAGGCAGGATTTCAAGTTACTTTTCAGCGTTGCGCCACATCCGCGAGCCGGACCAGGCTCAGAAATTCTGACCTGTAACCGAACGGGTCTGCGCCACGATTGTCCCGGGCCAACTGCTCGACATCGTCAAATGTCCAGTCTTCCAGATGGTCGCTGCCCTTGAGCAATTGACCGAACCCGGCAACCGATGCGGCAAAAAGCGTTTCCGCTTCGGGAATGTCCTGCGTCTCGGTCGTGACAGGCGTCGTCACCAGTTTGCTTCTCTCCGCTCCCGGCGCTTTGTAGCGCAATTTCACAAAAGCGAGCTCACCATCAAGGGACTGGGAAACGGGCTTTGCAGAGGGCACTTCGTTGCCGTAGCGCCGGTCTGCGAATTTTCGCGCAGGTGACCCGACCGGTGTGACCTCGTAAAGCGCGGTTACACGATGCCCGGCTCCGATGTCACCGGCGTCGACCTTGTCGTTCCTGAAATCCTCGGTGTTCAGGGCGCGGGTTTCATAGCCGATCAGACGGTATTCGCTGACAGTCGCCGGATTGAATTCGACCTGGATTTTGACGTCCTGCGCGATCATCGAGATGGAACTGACCACCTGGTCCACGAGCACCTTGCGTGCCTCTGACAACGTGTCGATATAGGCGGCCACGCCCTGGCCGTTTTGCGCAAGCGCCTGCATCAGTTCGTCATTGTAGTTGCCGCGTCCGAAACCGAGCACCGAGAGCGCCGTTCCTTTTTTGCGTTGCTCGGAAATGTAGCGTTTCAGGCTCTGCGTATCGGCAAGACCGACATTGAAATCCCCGTCGGTGGCAAGAATGACGCGTGTCTGTTCCCCATCGCCGCTCATCTGTTCCGCAAGCGCATAGGCACCTTTCAGCCCCTCGTGACCGGCAGTCGAGCCGCGGGATGTCAATGCATTGATCTTTTGCAGGATCAGCGACTTGTTGGAGGCCTTTGTCGGCTCCAGAAGAACCCCCGCGCTGCCCGCATAAGTCACGATCGCGACCTCGTCCTGATCGCGCAGGGACGACAACAGCAGGCGGAAGGACTGTTGCAGCAGCGGCAGCTTGTTGGCATCCGCCATGGAGCCGGATGTATCGATCAAAAAAACCAGGTTCTGAGGCGGAAGATCAGACAGGGGCACCTTGTATCCCTGGATGCCGATCTGCATCAGCCTGGTGTGTTCGTTCCAGGGTGTCTCCACCACGGAGACGCTCGTCTGGAAGGGAACCTCGCGGCTTTCGGGAACCGCATAATCATAGCTGAAATAGTTGATCATCTCCTCGACACGAACCGCATCCGGGATCGGCAGGCGGCCGCCGTTCAAACTGGACCTGACAAAGGAATAGGAAGCCGTGTCAACGTCAATCGAAAACGTCGACACCGGATCTTCACCGACCCACTTCAGCGGATTCGATTCCGCGCTCGCGAACCGCTCCCGGTCCGGCAGCTGAAGGACGGGCCGGGACCTGTCATGAGACATGAGAGCCCGTTGACCGGGCGCTTCATGCGCGACGGCAGCCTGTTGGTTCATGCGAACATTGCCCTGACCTGAGTAGCTCTGGGTCAGCAGCTTCCCGTTTGGTTGAGGCGCCAGTGTCCTGATCTCGGCGGGCTTGGAAACCGGTGCAGGTGTCGGTTCAGGTATCCTGTTTTCGCTATCGTTCAGTTGCGCGGCTGTTTCAGACCGGCCAGGGCCCGGTTGAACCACTTCAGCCGGGTTCAGTCCGGTCACGACCGGCTTGGTCCGTTCGCCGAAAAAATCTTTCACGTCGACCGATTGGCTGGCCAGGGCGATCAGGGCCAGTGTGATGATCGATGCCGAACCGATCAGAACGGCCTTGGGGAGATGTCTGTTACGTGTCATGGGAGCAGTTCCTCGGGCGGGTAAAGGCCTGCTGCGAAAAACGCAGTCCTCCCGCCGGTTGATTGGAGAAAACAAAATTGACGGATGCACCGCCCCCCAGCCCATGAACACCATGGTTTTGGCGATACCGGCACAGCTGATGTGCCGTTTTTCACTGCAAATTGCGTTCCGGCAGCCACAGAGCGCCGGATGCGCAGGTGCGTCTTGATCTAGCGTGGTTACGGACCTTCCTTTCCTGTGCTGCGTTTTGCCCGCAGGCATGCGTCGATCGACCCGGGAAAGGTGGCTTGCTCGGATTTGGCGCGGTATGGGGTCAATACCCCATTTTTGTGTGAAACCGTTGAAACCGGCTGCCGGGACCTGCTATTTTTCGCAAGGCTTGATGGAGCAGGCTGTCCGGTCGGGTTCACGTGGATTTCTGCCGAAAACCGGCAGATTTGGTAAACAATATCTTCCGCGTGTACTTGTCATTACACCGTGCTTTGTAATTGTATTTCTACAAACAGTCGCTACATAGAGGCCGTTACATTGTTTGATATTCGGGAAGGGGCACATGGCGGATTTCAGCGCGAAAATTGAAAAATCCAAACAGGAAGTCGCTGCGGCAAAGGCAAAGATCAGCGAACTGACTTCCAAGATCGAAACGGCAAGATCCAAGCTGGATTCCGGCCAGGATATTTCAATCGACATCGAGAACGCGACGCTGGACGATGTGCATTCTCATACCGAACTCATGGGCGCGAATATCGCCGAGCTCATCATGGGTCTTGATGACGTGACCGCGAACTTCTCCAAGGATTTCGACGCCATGCGCTCGAAAACCGGTTGGGAAAGCTTCATCGGCATCTTCTCCAAGGCGCGGTCCGACAGCATTCGCCAGGAACGCATGCGCAGCGCCAGCATCGATGACAAGCTGCAGGACCTGATCTCCAAGTCGAATGTCATCGGCCAGTTGCTGCAGGATCAGCTCAACACGCTGAACGAACACAGCAAGCGCGTTGAAGGCAATCTCAGTGAAACGCTCAGCCAGCGCGAACAGACCGTTTCCGGCCTTGAAAGCATCAAGGAGCAACTCGTGGCGATGGATCCGAAGATCATCGCCCTTGAGAACAAGATTTCGGTCGAAACCGATGCAGCGGCGCGTACCAAGCTTGAATCCGAGCTTGCGGAGCTGAACTCCGAGTACAACCGGCTGGCCCAGGAAGAGCAGGTCAAGCTTGCCGAAAGCCAGACGCTCGAGCGCTACATCGAGAAAGGCAAGACCTGGGTCGATAGCCTGCAGAACCAGGCCGCAACCCAGATGGTGTTGATCAACAAGCTACAGACGGACACCAAACAGCGCGTCGTGCTCTATGACGCACTGGTGAAATCTCTGAAGACGGCACAGCAGCAGGACGTTGCGCACAAGATCAACGAGATCGGCGTTGCGACGGACAAGGAAGCGCAATCCGCGATGGCGGCCATCGGATCGGCGACGAACCAGCGCATGGCCGACATGATGGAAGCTCATGAAGATCATATGGTCTTCGCGCGCAAGGTTCTGGAAGAGAAAGCGAAATCGGATGAGCGTTTCGCCCGCCGCTTCCAGCAGATTGTCGACAAGCACGACAAGAACGCCTACGGAGCCTGAGGGCTGAACGTTGGATCTGACCCTCGATCACAGAACCCTGGAAGAGGCGCATGAAACACGGCGCTACTTCGCCAAGTTCGAGCGCATCATCTCGCACTTGCAGGGCGTTGCGGACAGCGTCGTGTCGGAAGACACGGCACTCTACTCCGAAATCCCGATCCTCAAGGAATATCTTCAGGCACTTGCGGGCACCTTCACGGCGCTCTCCTACAAGTATCTGCTTGCCGGGCGGGTTTCGGACAAGTTGCCCAATCTCCTGAGCATAGACCGGCAGGACAGCGGCTTCCCGATTTACCAGGAACTGCTGGAGATGGCCAATGACGCCATGCAGGCGGACAATCATCTGAGGTCCCTGCCGGCGATGCGCGATCTCAAGATCGCGATGGTGAACCATATCCTTCGGGAGCAGTCGTCGCCGGTCAATCTCCAGTTTGCCGCATCCGAGCGACAGTACTACGAGCAGCTGACGGGCTCCCCCCTCTTCTGGGCTCGCAACGATCCGCGGATCGCATGGACTGGCAATGTCAGCGAAAAGCGCCGGAAGTACCGTGTCCACTGGGGGGTTTACGACAGTCAGCAGAACATACCGCTGATCTATGTCATGGATCTTGAGGACAGCGGCAGACGACCCCTGGCAAAGGACGAACGGCGCTGGCCCCGCGTCCAGGGACACTTGACGTCCCAGTCGTCGGCGGGCCTGAAGCTCCTGACGATTGCGCGCGGTTTTGACCACGACTTCGATGATCTGCATCCCAAGCGGCTGCGCCGCTTCTATGTCGGGCCGATGTACAGCCACACGTTCACGCAGCAATCCGGTCCGCTCCGGGACGTCCTGGCGCAGGCCGGTCAGAAACCGGGGGAGGACTGGGCGCTTGCCTGGACCACCGAGACGCTGATCGCCTCGGGCACCGAAATGGAATCCACCGGCTTCTTTTCTTCCGTCGAACGTCAGGTCTACGATCTGGATCCGTTTTCGGCCACGGGGGATGGCGCCCAGGATGCTGCCGGGCACACCAGCAGGCGGCGTTCCCTCATACTCCCCCAGCGCCCCTACCAGGTTCTGGAAGAGTTGAACCCGTCGGGCTTCAACAACATTCGCAAATACGCCGTCAGTCCAAGCGGCAAAATTCTCAGCTACAAATAGGTTTCCATCGTGACCGTTTCCAACGACCTTATGGAACTGAAGGAAGAAAAGATCCTCGAGAAATACGCTGCTGCCGAAGCACTGATCTCGGGGTTCGACCACACGCCGCGCATCGCCGCGAAACGGGAACCGGATGTTGTCCGGGAACGCTCGCCGGATCTGGGTACGCGGCGCAGGTTTCGTTCAACGACACCGGGTCTTGTCACACGCTCCACGGCACGGCCGGAAGGCGTGCAGCTTGCCGAACGGGTTTTGGAGAGCGACGACGACGCCCTGACGACACCCTTGCAGGCAAGCGTGCTGCGCGCCCTGCGACGGTCCCTGTCCGTTGCCCAGGTGATGTCGGACCAGTATGCCGAACAGACCGGGCTGTCCGACCAGAAGCGGGCCAATCTGGCCGGGACGCTGGACGCGTCCCAGAAAGACCGGTTCCAGCAGTTGCTCTCGGCGTCGGCCCTGATTTCGCTGCACGTCTTCGCCAACATGATGGATTTCCTGCTGTCCGGTCTTGCCGCTGACACGGAGGCGAGCGAAGTCCAGTGCGGCGAGGTCGAGGAAATACTGCTCGACAATGACCAGCTCGCGTTGCACGGCGCGCTGTGGGAACTCGACCAGGAGATCGCGTCTGCCTCCATCGATACCGACGCGCAACTGGTCAGCCTGATCATGTCCTACTGCGAACAGCTTATGGAGAAGGTCACGCTCCGGGCCGAAGGCGCGGAGCTGCTGCAGTCCTTTTCCGATGCACGCTACCGGGTGGAGGCCGACAATTTCGAAATCACCGGCTTCACGCCGGCTGCCCGCGCCCGGTCGACAACGCTGGCCATGGCCTTCAAGAAGCCGGAAGAGGTCGTCGGCAATCACATCGCCAAGTATCAGGCCATGAAACTCGCCAAGATGCTGATGGCCTATGATTTCGACCGGAAACTCAATCCGTTCGCGGAACTCGGCGGGTTCATCTTCACTTTCATGGGCGACGGCAAGCCAGGCACCGGCAAGACCACCCTCATCCAGATGATGGCGGGGTTGATCAACGATTACTGCACCAACGCCGGATACGCATTCCGCTATCAGAACCTGTCGACGGACAGCATCGACAGCTACCAGGGCAAGTCCGCTCAGAACGCCAAAGCCTTCATCAGGAACGTGACGGATCCGAATGTCATCGGCTTCGGCACGATCGACGATATCGATCAGCTCGCCGGTAAGCGCGGTGACCGTCAGTCCTCGGCGGGCCAACTGGAAATCACCGCTGTTCTCATGGAAAGTTTCGCCGGTGCCAACACCGTCGTGCGCGGCAACTGCACCTTCGGAATGTTTTCCAACTACCCGGAAAACGTGGATGACGCCCTGCGCCAGCGGGCAGGTGCCCGGTTCCTCGTCGACGGCCCCCAGACCCGCGAAGACTATATCGACATTCTCTACCTCCTGATGGGCAAGAACCACGCGATCCCCGTCGGCGATCACGATCTCTTCGAGGCGCAGGTGATCCAGAAGGCCGTCGCCGCGTCCTATGAAAGTCACTCAAGACCCAAGGAAGACGCGCTGATCAGGGTTTATGAGAAGATCAGCAGCGGCATCGGAGACTTTGACACGATCGCAAAGATCGGCGCCTACCTTAAGGCGATCCAGGAGGCCGACGAACGCTTCACGGGCCGGGCCATCAAGAACATCACCGATGCCGTCAAGGTCCGGGCGATGGATTTCGAGCTGCCCGACGAATGGATGGAAAACCCGGATCTGTTCCTTTTCAAGAACTATGAGACCAAGAAGAGCATGATCGCCGATCTGGCGCAGCCGATCACGATCGACATGGTGATCCAGGAAATCAACCGCTACGCCGACAGTGAGTTCCGCTACGCCGACAAATCGGACGAAGTCGCGATCGACAACGCTGTCCGCGAGATGCAGCGCATGGAAGAAGCCAAACGCCGTTACATGGAACAGTCGCGCACATGATGAGGCTTGTGAAACACGGGCTGATGTACGGCAACCTTGTGGAGGTGACGTCCCCCTCCATGGTGAACCGCTACAATCGCGCGCTGGAGCACCTGACCGGCAAGCGGACGTCCTTGCCGGAATTCCATATCGACATTTCAGGCTTTTCACCGGAGATCGGGGAAGAACTGAATGATCCCCTGTATCTCAACCCGAACGGATGCAATCGCCAGTTCATTCTCCTGAACGTCGCCCAGAAGACCGCCCCGCTTCTCAACGCCCATTTCTCGACATCCCGATCGATCCTCCGGCGGTTCATCGACGAGAATGAAGACCAGCTGTTCGCGCTTTCCATTCGCGATGCGGTCGTCGGCGAACTGGTCAACACGGTGTTTTCTATCGGCTCCCCGCTCGATCTGTTCGACATCCGCTCGATCGACGTGGAAGCGGACACGGTTGGCGGGCATGTCGAGGCAGGCGACGAGCTCACGGACAAGATCAACCGCTTCATGAGCGAACCGGACGGGTGGTGGGATGACGTCCTGATTGCCGAGATGGTCGAACTCTCCAAGCACGCCGGCGACATTATCCGGACACCGATTGCGCTCGAAACGCAGAGCTTCGAGCAAGGCAACTTTTACACCAGCCACTATGGCGGTCTGTATATTTTCCGCTCTGTGAAACGCACAGCCTGCATCTCGGCAAAAAAACTCGACATCGTTGCCGACCTGCCGGTCAGGTACGTTCTGACTCTCCAGGATCGGCGTGAGATTGCCTCGTTCCTGTCGAAGAACAAACTTGCAGAACCGATCGCAAGTGCAGGCAAGTCTCGCGCCGAAAGCATCTTGAGGCAGAAGCTCGATTTCATCGTTATCGATACGGCGGCAAATAACGGCGAGGACCTGTCCGACGTCTCGCGGCGCGACCTTCGCGCCCTCAAGCGCCGCCATCACAAGGATCTGCCCGACGCCTATCACACCCTTGAGCGCTATGTCCGCGCCTTGTCGAAGGGAGGTCGACCGCCTCAGCTCAGCTACGACGATCCCGCCTATTTCTACCTTCTGCGCTCAGCCGGTCACCGCGACAAGCAGCTCGTCAACATGCTGCTGGCGCAGCTGACGCCGCTTGATTTCCGTCAGCTCTTTATCTGTCACAAGGATGCGTTCTATGCTCACTACCAGGGCTGGAGTGACGCCAAGAAAACCTATGCAGCCCAGTTCCTTGCCGAGGAGTATGTTGTCGACAAGGTCGGGACGCGAACCGAACTGTTCGGCCCGGAACCCGGCATGAACGAAGACACCGATCCATCGGATTACGGTTTCGGCAAGGGCATGGGCCCCTGGGGCGCCGTTCCAAGGCATCGAGACGATGACGACGATGATGATGACGACGACGAGGACGACGACGACTGATGAAATACATTAAATGGATCGTCGGTATTCCCCTGGTGCTGATCATCGTCCTGTTCGCGCATTACACGCTTCCAGGCCGTGATGTCGTGCGCATCGTCGGGACAGACGTCAAGCGCATGGATATCGGGTCGTCTTCGCTTTTCTGGGCCGCTCCGGACGCGGGAACGAACCCGAACTGGACGCGCGACGTCCGGTTCATAAATGCGGTGTGGCCGAACGGTGAGCCCAGGGTCTACCGCAACGAAGACACCGAATGGCGCTGGCCGCCCTACCTCAAGTTCAACAGTTCAAACGTCACTGCACAGGCACAGGATCTTGCAAAGAAGGATGGGGAAGTCTGGGTCGCGGTCACGCACTATGGCTGGCGGATCCAGCTTTTCACGATTTTTCCGAACATCATCAGCATACAGGAAGTGTCAGGGCCGAGCGCTTTCCTGATACCCTGGTTCAACATCATCTTCTTTCTGGTTCTGGCCGCCATTGCCTACATGGTCTTCCGTGTCGTCCAGGCCTTCAAGCGCAACCGCATCGACCCGGTTGTCGAAAACATCGATGGCTTCATGGATGATGTCGGTGAAAACGCGGAGCAGGCGCGCGCCCAGGCGGGAAAACACGCGACCGCAGCCACTTCCGGATTCCGCCGCTGGTTCAAACGCTGGTTCGGCTGACCGCAAATCGCGCGGACCACTCGCGTCAAGGCGATTGACGTGAGCAACCGGTGCGATTTTGCCGCTCCGGATCGATGTGACTTGACCAATCCGGTGGAAAGTTTCACTGTTCATAAAAAATTTTACACGCGGAAAGTTTCAGATGCGCCGATGATGTAATAGGCAGCAACCTGGAATCGGAAATCTAGGGCGGAGTGTCAGGGCGGACATATGACGGAACGCAAAATCAGAAATATGGAAGAATTTGCTTCCGTCAGCGGCATTTCAAGGCCGACCGTTTCGAAGTATTTCAACGACCCGGAGAGCGTGCGGCAATCAACAAGGGACCGCATCGAGCAGGCGCTTGAGCGCTACGACTTCCGCCCCAACATATTCGCAATCAACCAGAATCGGCGCCTGACCAAGAATGTCGGCATTGTCGTGCCCTATCTTGCCGACCCGTTTTTTGCCGAGATTGCGCGAAACATCGAGCACCGCTGCCTGGACGCCGGCTACTGGCCGATCCTGTTCAGTGCGCACGGTCAGCAATCCCTGGAAAATGACATCCTCAACAGCCTGCGGTCGCTGAAACCGGCCGGTGTGCTGCTGGCTCCGCTGGGTCGCGCGTCCGACCGGAGCTCCATCGAAAAGTTCTGCAAGGACGTACCGACCGTTCTGTTCGACAGTAATCTGGATGGCATCGGTGAGGCCTTTGTGGGCTCGGACAATTTCAGTTTTGTGTCACAAACCGTGGAATATCTCACGCGGTCCGGCGAGCCGCCCTGCTTTTTTGAGATGAAGACACCGGCGAACCCGAATGCCAACAAGCGCAGGATCGCCTATATCGAGGCCATGGAAAAGCTGGGGCTTGAACCCCACGTCGTCCGGGTCGACGGCGAAGGCTGGGCATTTGAGGAGATCGGACACGAGGGCGCCATGCGCATTCTGGAAGTGAGCGGCTTCCCGACCGATACCGTCCTGTGCAGCAACGACCGTCTGGCGATCGGACTTTTGTCGGCGTGTTACGAAAAAGGCCTCAGGGTCGGCCGCGGAGAAGGCTGCGCGCTTCGCGTTGCATCGCATGACGACCATCCGTTTTCCCGCTTTACCTGCCCTTCCTTGACCACAGCCGCGCATGATTATGACTCGGTCGCAAACCATGCATTCAGCACCCTGATGGACCTGATCGAGGCCGGCGGGGCATTCAGCGATCGCCAGGAAACCCTTTTCACAGCACGACTTATTCTACGCGCGTCTGCCTAAAATTTTACGCGCGCAAATTTTTTCTTGACGCCAGCCAATTTATGCCTCAGGCTCTCTTCAACATCCAAGCCAGGGAGGACATAGGATGTATTTGAAGAACGCATTACGTGCGGTCACCGCACTTACTTTGATCACGACTACCAGCGCTTTCGCAGACACGATCACCATCGCCACCGTGAACAACGGTGACATGATCCGCATGCAGGGTCTGGCGGACGACTTCACCAAGAAAACCGGACATGAGGTCGAGTGGGTCACACTCGAAGAGAACGTGCTGCGCCAGCGCGTCACACAGGACGTTGCCGCCAAGGGCGGTCAGTTCGACATCATGACCATCGGCATGTACGAAACGCCGATCTGGGCGGCCAACGAGTGGCTCGTGTCTCTGGCGGATCTGCCGGCAAGTTACGACGCGGATGACATTCTGCCGGCAATGCGCGCCGGTCTCAGCCATGACGGCACACTCTATGCTGCACCGTTCTACGGCGAATCCTCGATGATCATGTATCGCACGGACCTGATGGAAAAAGCCGGTCTGACGATGCCCGATGCACCGACCTGGAGCGACGTTGAAGCCGCTGCCAAGGCCATGACCGACAAGGACAACGAGATTTACGGCGTCTGCCTGCGCGGCAAGGCCGGTTGGGGTGAGAACATGGCGTTCATCACCACCGTTGCCAACTCCTTCGGTGCACGCTGGTTCGACGAGAACTGGAAGCCTCAGCTCGACACACCGGAGTGGAAGGACGCTGTTACCTTCTACAACGACCTTCTGAACAACTATGGGCCTCCGGGCGCATCGACCAACGGTTTCAACGAAAACCTCGCGCTGTTCCAGCAGGGCAAGTGCGGCATGTGGATCGACGCGACGGTCGCGGCATCCTTCGTGACCAACCCGAACGACTCCACCGTTGCTGACAGTGTCGGCTTCGCGCTGGCGCCGAACAAGGAAGGTGTCGACAAGCGTGCAAACTGGCTCTGGGCGTGGGCGCTCGCAATTCCGGCCGGTACCCAGAAGGAAGCTGCTGCCAAGCAGTTCATCGAATGGGCGACCTCGAAGGAATACATCGAGCTGGTTGCGTCCAAGGAAGGCTGGGCCAACGTTCCTCCGGGTGCGCGGACGTCGCTCTACGAAAATCCGGAGTACCAGAAGGTCCCGTTTGCTGCGATGACGCTCGAAAGCATCAACGCCGCCAATCCTGACAGCCCGACCGTTCAGCCGGTTCCCTATGTCGGCATCCAGTATGTCGCAATTCCGGAATGGGCAGGCATCGGCACGGCTGCCGGACAGGAGTTCTCTGCAATGGTCGCTGGTCAGCAGACCGTGGAAGAAGCCCTGTCGAAAGCTCAGGCGAACACCGCCGAGGAAATGGAAGCCGCCGGCTACTAAGTTTTTCCTCCCCACTTGGGAGGGCGGAAGATATTCCGCCCTCCCTTTTTAATTAAGCCCCTACATCTCATCGCTCCGCTCGACACGGTAGTCTTGCTGCCGTCAACAGAGAAGGTGTATCCATGGCTACGCAGCATTCACGCTCCGCCGCGCGCATCATGATGGCTCCTGCGGTCATCCTACTGCTCGGCTGGATGCTCATCCCCCTCACGATGACCCTGGTCTTTTCCTTCAAGAGATACCTGCCACTGCGTGGTGGTGATCTCGGATGGGTCGGTTTCGAAAACTATGTACGCTTCGTTTCATCGAGCGCCTTCTGGCCAAGCGTGCAGACAACACTGATCATCGTCGGTGGCGTCCTGGCCATCACCATCATTTTCGGAATTCTGCTGTCGATCCTTCTCGATCAGCCGATGTGGGGCCAGGGTGTCGTCCGCATCCTCGTAATCGCACCGTTCTTCGTGATGCCGACGGTTTCGGCCCTCGTCTGGAAGAACATGTTCATGGATCCGGTGAATGGGCTGTTCGCACATCTGTGGAAAGCCTTCGGGGCGCAGCCGGTCGAATGGCTCAGCGATGCGTCGCTGTTCTCGATTATCCTGATCGTCTCTTGGCAGTGGCTGCCCTTTGCAACGCTGATCCTTCTGACGGCGATCCAGTCGCTCGACAGCGAACAGCTTGAGGCTGCCGAGATGGATGGCGCACCGCCGCTCTCCCGCTTCGCCTATATCACCCTGCCGCACCTGTCGCGCGCCATCACCATCGTGCTTCTTATCCAGACGATCTTCCTGCTCGCGATCTTTGCGGAAATCTTCGTGACCACCAGTGGCGCGTTCGGTACACGGACGCTGACTTACCTGATCTACCAGCGCGTGCTGGAAAGTCAGAATGTCGGCCTTGGATCCGCTGGCGGCGTCTACGCAATCATCCTGGCCAACATCGTTGCCATCTTCCTGATGCGCATCGTCGGCAAGAACCTGGACACCTGAGGAGGGAACGACATGTCACGTGCTGTAACCACCCGCCGGAAGACGATCAACACGGTCGCCGCCTGGGCAATCGGTTTGCTGATCTTCTTCCCGATCCTCTGGACCATCCTGACCAGCTTCAAGACCGAAGCCCAGGCAATCAACGATCCGCCCCTGTTCCTGTTCTTCGACTGGACTCTGGAAAACTACGCGGTCGTTCAGGAGCGCTCCGACTACATGCGCTTCCTGTGGAACTCGGTGATCATTGCCGGCGGATCAACGGTCCTCGGCCTCATCATCGCCGTCCCCGCTGCCTGGTCCATGGCCTTCGTGCCCTCCAAGCGCACCAAGGACATCCTGATGTGGATGCTCTCCACGAAGATGCTGCCCGCAGTCGGGGTGCTGTATCCGATCTACCTGCTCTTCATTGAGCTGGGTCTGCTGGATACCCGCATCGGTCTGACGATCGTGCTCATGCTGATCAACCTGCCGATCATCGTCTGGATGCTCTACACCTACTTCAAGGAAATCCCGGGGGAGATCCTCGAAGCAGCCCGTATGGACGGCGCAACGCTGAAGGAAGAGATCCTCTATATCCTGACGCCAATGGCCATACCTGGGATCGCCTCCACGCTGCTGCTCAACGTCATCCTGGCATGGAACGAAGCCTTCTGGACGTTGAACCTCACGGCAGCGAAGGCGGCACCGCTCACGGCCTTCATCGCCAGCTATTCCAGTCCTGAAGGCCTGTTCTACGCAAAACTGAGCGCAGCATCGACCATGGCGATCGCACCGATCCTCATTCTTGGTTGGTTCAGCCAGAAACAACTCGTACGCGGCCTGACATTCGGCGCGGTCAAATAGGAGTTCCCGACATGGGTCAGATCACTCTCAATCAGATCACCAAGAGCTTCGGCGACGTCCAGGTGATCCCTCCGTTGGACCTGCGTATCGACGATGGCGAGTTCGTTGTCTTCGTCGGACCGTCCGGATGCGGCAAGTCCACTTTGCTGCGCCTGATCGCCGGTCTTGAAGACATCTCCAGCGGCGTTATCGACATTGACGGCAGGGATGCCACCGAAGTCCCGCCGGCCAAACGCGGCCTTGCCATGGTGTTCCAGTCCTACGCGCTCTATCCGCATATGTCGGTGCGCAAGAACATCGCTTTTCCGCTCAGGATGGCCGGTCTCGAAAAGGCCGAACAGGACAAGAAGGTGAATGCGGCCGCCAAGGTGCTGAACCTGACGGATTACCTGGAACGGCGACCCGGCCAGCTGTCGGGCGGTCAGCGTCAGCGTGTGGCCATCGGCCGGGCGATCGTGCGCGAACCCGCCGCCTTCCTCTTCGACGAACCGCTCTCGAACCTCGATGCGGCTTTGCGTGTCAACATGCGTCTGGAAATTTCCGAGCTGCACCAGACCCTCAAGACGACGATGATCTACGTCACCCACGACCAGGTCGAGGCCATGACCATGGCCGACAAGATTGTCGTTCTGCAGGCCGGTGTTATCGAGCAGGTGGGGTCACCGCTCGAGTTGTACCACACGCCACGCAACCGCTTTGTCGCCGGCTTCATCGGATCGCCCAAGATGAACTTCATGATGGAAGCCTTCTCCGCCGAATACAATGCGGCGACGATCGGCATCCGTCCCGAGCACATCTCGGTTTCGCATACCGAGGGCAAATGGTCGGGCAAGGTCGGTGTTTCGGAACATCTGGGCTCTGACACGTTCCTTTACGTCGATGTGGAGGGTCTTGAAGATCCTGTCACCGTCCGCTCCACCGGCGAGGTCGCCTTCCGGCACGGAGACACGGTCCACCTGACACCCGAGGCCGACAAAATCCATCGCTTCGACAATCAGGGGCTGAGGATTGCGTGATGCGTCTTGAGGGCAAGTCAGCTCTGATCACCGGTGCCGCACGCGGCATCGGCAAGGCCTTCGCGGAACGCTATGTCCGCGAAGGCGCAACGGTCGCGATTGGTGATATCGACATGGACCGGGCAAGGGAAAGTGCCGCTGAAATCGGAGCCCAGGCCTATGCCGTCTACCTCGATGTCACGGACCAGAGTGCCATTGAAAGCGCGGTTGCCTCGGTCGAGCAGAAAACAGGCGGGCTCGATATCCTCATCAACAATGCAGCCCTGTTTGACCTTGCACCCATCGTCGAGATCACACGGGAAAGCTACGACCGCCTGTTCAACATCAATGTCGCCGGCACGCTCTTCACCATGCAGGCGGCTGCGAAATCGATGATAGAACGCGGCCAGGGCGGCAAGATCATCAACATGGCAAGCCAGGCGGGACGAAGGGGCGAACCTCTCGTCGGCGTCTACTGTGCGACAAAGGCCGCCGTCATCAGCCTCACGCAGTCGGCAGGTCTCAATCTGATCGAGCACGGCATCAACGTGAACGCCATCGCACCGGGTGTGGTCGACGGGGAGCACTGGGACGGTGTCGATGCGCTCTTCGCAAAACACGAGGGCCTCGCGCCAGGCGAGAAAAAGGCTGCCGTCGGCAAATCCGTGCCCTTCGGCCGGATGGGCACGGCGGAAGACCTGAGCGGCATGGCCGTCTTTCTCGCGTCAGCCGATGCCGACTACATCGTGGCCCAGACTTACAACGTGGACGGTGGCAACTGGATGAGTTGACCCATGACAACAAAGCTTAACATGACAGCGCTCTCCCTGCTTCCGGACGCCATAGCGAAACCGGCCTACGACAGATCTGCCCTTTCCGCCGGAATTCTTCATATCGGCGTCGGCAATTTTCATCGGGCGCACCAGGCGGTTTACCTGAACAAGCTGTTCGAAGCAGGTGAAGGTCATGATTGGGCAATCGTGGGAGCGGGCCTCATGCCTTACGACAAGGCCATGCGGGAAAGACTGCAGGCGCAGGACTGGCTCACCACGATCGTTGAACTCGATCCGGACGGTCTCAGCGCCCACGTGTGCGCCTCGATGATCGACTTCATCGACATCGATCCGGGCGTTCTGATCGGCAGGCTCTGCCAGCCGGATATCAGGATTGTCTCCCTCACGATCACCGAGGGGGGCTATTTCGTCGATCCGAATTCCGGCGGTTTCGACGTGTCGCATCCGGAGATCCTGGCCGATCTCGAAAACCCCGAAGCGCCGTCGACCGTCTTCGGCGTGCTGGTTGCCGCCCTTATGAAAAGAAGAGCGGCAGGCGTCTCCCCCTTCACCGTCATGTCCTGTGACAACCTGCCCGAGAACGGCCACATGGCGAAGCAGACCGTTGTCGGCTATGCCCGCGCCATGTCATCGGATGTGGCCGGATGGATCGAGGAAAACGTCGCGTTCCCGAATGGGATGGTCGACTGCATCACGCCTGCCACCGGGGACCGCGAACGCACGCTCATCCGCGAAACATTCGACGTGGAGGATGCCGCCCCGGTCGTCTGCGAACCCTTCAGACAATGGGTGCTGGAGGACAAATTCCCCGCCGGACGCCCGGCGCTTGAGAAGGTTGGCGTCGAGTTCGTCTCGGACGTTGCGCCTTACGAACTCATGAAATTGCGCATCCTGAACGGCGGTCACGCCGCGATTGCTTATCCGGGCGCCCTGCTTGGTCACCATTTCGTTCACGATGCCATGGCAGACCCGCTCATCCGCTCCTACCTTATGAAGCTGGAAACGGACGAGATCCTGCCGACCGTACCCGCAATACCCGGTGTCAGTTTCCATGACTATCTTGAAACGGTGATGGAACGCTTTTCGAATTCGGCTGTTGGCGACACCATCCCGCGGCTTTGCCTCGACGGATCAAACCGCCAGCCGAAATTCATCCTGCCGTCGATCCAGGATCGGTTGCAGCAAGGGCAGCCGGTCGGCGGGCTGGCACTCGAGACCGCCCTTTGGTGCCGGTATTGCCTTGGACACGACGAAAACGGACAAAGGTATAGCGTCGAGGACGAGCATGCCGATGTCCTGCAGGCCTGGGCGCAGGACGTCTTTTCCGGTGCAACGACGGCAAAGATGCCGGATCTTTTCGGACAACTGGGAGACGATCCGGTTTTCCTGGCGGCGTTCAACGATGCTGCCGGCCGGATACGCGCCTTGGGGGTTGCGGCAACGCTGTCAGACTATGTCGCACCGACAAATGAAACAACAAGCGGCTCGCATCCGCGTTCAGCCTGACCGGCCAGCCACGTGAGCATCGGCACCTGATCGCCGGAAATTGAATAACCGTGTAGGGACGTTTTTGCGGCGACACATTACCTGATGTCTGGCTGGCGCGATGCGCCGGGTATCATTCAGACAGAAACAGGGTACCGAAATGATCAGGTTGAGCCGTCGTGAAATTCTGGTTGGGAGCGCCGCCATCGCGGTCACGGGAACACCCTCATTTGCCCAGGAAACGGATTTGAGAGCGCTCGGCCTGGCCGAACCTGCCTTCAACGTTGATGCGGAGCTCAATATTCCGGATCTGACTGGCGCGGTCCATCAGCTTGAGGATTATCGCGGCAAGACCGTCGTGGTCTCGTTCTGGGCAACCTGGTGTCCGCCCTGTCGCAAGGAAATGCCAACGCTTGCGCGCCTCGGGCGCGAACTCGGCACTGACGACTACGCGGTCCTTGCCGTCAATGTCGGCGACAGGCAGGACAAGATCGAAGCCTTCCTTGAGCAGATCGACCATGAAGGCATGGCGATCCTGCTCGACAACAAGAAGGACATGCCGTCAAAGTGGTTCCTGCGCGGTTTGCCGGTGACCTATATCGTGGACGCAAACGGCAAGGTTGCGCTCGGTGCGATCGGCGAACGCGTCTGGGATTCGCCTGAAATGATTGCCGGGATCAAGTCCGTCGGTCAGACGTCTTGAGCACGGCTTCGATCACTGGTGCGCCGCTTCTAAATCTCCGTCCGCATCCGGTATCCGGACGCGAAGATCAGACGGACGTGGGTGATCGGCTGCTCCCCGGCCCAGGTGATGCGCTCCATCGCGAAGAGTGCTGCACCCACTTCCGCATCCAGCTTGCCGGAAAGGGTCTGATCGGCACTGACTGCGAAAAACGACAGGTCCCCATGGCTGTAAGGTGCATTGTGCACCAGCCATTCGTTGGCGCTGATGTCGTTGAATGACATGTCGCGAGCCTCCGGAGCTGCCTCCAGATTGATGTAGCGCTCTTCGAATGCATAAGGGCGTTCATTCGCGAAGTGAAGCGTCTTCAGGAACAGCACATCGTCTCCCAGAGACACCTGAAACGCACCGTGCAGCTTCGGAGGCAGCGGCCGCAGGTCCCGCTCCAGGATCAGGTGGCGATAGGGCTGTCCGAGTGACTCGACCTCCTCTCGCAGAATGGGGATTGTCAGCGTTGCCCGTTGCGGCGGATTGACGGCGACACGCGTGCCGGCCCTGCGTTTACGCACCACGAGACCGCTTTCAGCGAGATCACGAAGCGCGCGATTGACGGTGGTGCGGGCACAGCCGAATTCCTCCGCCAGATCGGCCTCATGGGGAATCTGTTCCCCGGGTTGCCAGATCCGGTCGTGTATCCGGCGCAAGAGAACCTCTCGGATACCTGTCCAGGAATTGGTGTCGGTCAGCGTCAAGTCACGTCCTTATAGCCTGTTTCTGAGCCTTTTCATCGTTGCGCGGTATGCCGCACGGATCGCGTCGCCTTTTACATGTTTTCCGCCGCAAACAACATGCCTGCCCGCGGACCAGACATCGCTTACCATCCGGTCATCGCCTGCAAACACATACGCATCCAGAATGTCATCGCCATCGCGCCCTTCCAGGTCGATCGCCGTGCCATCGAGCGCCAGGAGATCCGCGAAACACCCTTGTGCGATCCTGCCCGCATTTCGCCCTGCCGCCTGGGCACCCCCCGAAACGGCCCCGTCGAAAAGCACGCGTCCCGTCGACCTTTCCGGTGTCGCAACGGCAGCCCGGTTTTTGTCCCGAAGCCGCTGCGAATATTCCAGTGTTCTCAATTCTTCGGAGAGCGAAATGCGGATATTGGAGTCGGAGCCGATACCGAACCTTCCGCCGGCCTGAAGATAACGAACACCATCAAAGATACCGTCGCCAAGGCTTGATTCCGTGATCGGGCAAAGCCCTGCGACCGCCCCTGACTTGGCAAGGCCAAGCGTCTCTTCCGGCATCATCTGGGTACAGTGGATCAGGCACCAGTTCGAGGAAACGTCGTGGTTTTCCAGAAGCCACGCGACCGGACGCTGTCCTCTTGCGCCGACCAGTTCCTCCACCTCGCCGACCTGTTCGGCAAGGTGCATGTGCACAGGGCGTTCGCCCGCAAGCGCAACAACTCCGGCAAGCCCCTCCTCGCAGACGGCCCGAAGCGAATGCGGCGCAACGCCGAGAACAGCATCAGCCTCCAGCGCCTTCAAGGAACCCGCCGCCTGTTCATGCAGCCTTGCGAACCGGTCGGGATCGTTGCCAAAGCGGATCTGACCTGGTCCGAGCGCGCGTAGATCAACCCCGCCATACTGATAGAACACCGGAAGATGCGTCAGACCGATCCCGGTTTCGGAGGCAGCGGCGACAATCCGCACCGACAGTTCGGCAAGATTGTCGTAGGGCACACCGCCCGGCTGGTGGTGCAGGTAGTGGAACTCGCCAACACCCGCATAGCCGGCCTCCAGCATCTCCATCTGCACGAAGGCTGCGATCGCCTCGACGTCGTCCGGATCGAGTGCATCGAGAAACCTGAACATGATCTGTCGCCAGGTCCAGAAACTGTCACGTACTTCCTCACCGCGCCGTTCGCTCATGCCCGCCATCGCGCGCTGAAAGGCGTGGCTGTGCAGGTTGACCGGCGCCGGAAGAAGTATGCCGACCCGCTTTCCACTCGGTGCCTGCCCCTGCTCAACCGCGGAGATCGATCCGTTTTCGGAAATGGAAACGAGGACATTTTCCACCCACCCGTGAGGCAGGAGCGCTTTCTCCGCAAAAACTTTGGTTCCGGCGCGTGTCGACATACCGCGTTTCCCTCGTTGACACGTTAATATGTGCATGCATATTATCTTATAACGCAATCTAATCAAGCCGGAGATCATTCTTGACCCGACGCCTTCTGACCAATGCCGGCCTGGCGACATTTGCCGACATTGATGCGCCCTACGGCCTTGTCGAGGACGGCGTGCTGGCGCTTGAGGATGGCGTGATCACCTGGGTCGGCGCCGAAGCGGACCTTGCGCCGGAATTTGCGGATTGGCCAAAGGAAGACCTTGGCGGATGCGTTGTGACGCCCGGACTGATCGACTGCCACACCCATGTCGTTTTCGGGGGCAACCGGGCACGCGAGTTCGAGATGCGGCTCGAGGGAGCGACATACGAAGAGGTTGCCCGTGCCGGTGGAGGGATCGTTTCAACGGTCAGGTCTACGCGCGCTGCAACTGAAGACGCCCTGCTGGAACAGGCACTTGTGCGTATTGACGCGCTCATTGCCGAGGGGATCACCACCCTGGAAATCAAGTCCGGATACGGGCTCGATCAGGAAACCGAATTGCGCATGCTGCGCACCGCGCGGAAAATCGCAGACCTCAGACCCGTCGAGATCCGCACGAGTTTCCTGGGCGCCCATGCGGTGCCGCCGGAATACAAGGGCCACGCGGACGCCTACCTGGACGAGATCTGCCTTCCGGCGCTCGCAGCGGCGCATGATGCCGGCCTTGTGGACGCCGTTGACGGGTTCTGCGAAGGCATCGCGTTTTCACCCACACAGATTGCCCGCGTCTTCGACAAGGCACGGAATTTGAACCTGCCTGTCAAACTCCATGCCGAGCAACTGTCCGATCTCGGCGGCGCCGAACTGGCGGCGTCCTATGGAGCGCTTTCAGCCGACCATCTGGAATATCTCTCCGAAACGGGCGTCGAAGCACTCGCAGGGAGCAGAAGTGTGGCGGTGCTGTTGCCGGGTGCGTTCTACACCCTGCGCGAAACGCAGATGCCCCCGGTCGAACTCCTGCGCGAACACAAGGTGCCGATCGCGCTCGCGACAGATTGCAATCCCGGCTCTTCCCCACTCGCCTCCCTGCTCCTGACCCTCAACATGGGCTGCACCCTGTTTCACATGACGCCAGAAGAGGCCCTCGCCGGTGTCACCCGGGAGGCAGCGAAAGCCCTGGGTCTCTCCGATCGCGGTACGCTTGAAGCCGGAAAGCGGGCTGATCTGGCCATCTGGAACGTCTCACATCCGGCGGAACTCGCTTACCGCATTGGTTTCAATCCGTTGAAAGAACGTATTTTCGGAGGCTCACAATGACCAGCCTCACTCTGGATCCCGGCCGTGTCACGCTCGCCGAACTGGAGCGCGTCTACAGGGAACTTCTTCCGGTCCGCATCAACCGGGCATCGGAAGCAGCCATTCGTCAGGCCTCGGAACGTGTTGCGCGTGCAGCGGGTGGCGACGAGGCCGTCTACGGCGTCAACACCGGCTTCGGAAAACTGGCCAGCGTCAAGATCGCGGCCGGCGACACCGCAACCCTCCAGCGCAACCTGATCCTGTCCCATTGCTGCGGCGTCGGTGAATCGCTGGACGAAACCACGACCCGGCTGATGATGGCACTCAAGCTGCTGTCCCTCGGGCGCGGAGCCTCGGGTGTGCGCTTCGAGGTTCTGGAACTGATCGAGGAATGCCTCACAAAGGGCGTGACGCCCGTCGTGCCCTCGCAAGGGTCGGTCGGAGCCTCGGGCGACCTTGCCCCGCTTGCGCATATGACCGCCGTTCTCATCGGCGAAGGCGAAGCCACGTTCGCGGGCGAGCGGCTTGCGGGCAGGGACGCCCTTGAAAAGGCCGGCCTGAATCCCGTTGTCCTTGGCCCCAAGGAGGGGCTGGGCCTGATCAACGGAACCCAGTTTTCCACCGCCTGCGCACTTGTCGCCCTGTTCGACAGCTGGCGCCTCGCGGAAGCAACGCTGATTACCGCAAGCCTCTCCACCGACGCCATCATGGGATCGACTGCCCCGTTGCTGCCGGAAATCCACGAGTTGCGCGGCCACCGCGGTCAGATCGAAGTGGCAAGGGCCATGCGGCAGATCATGACCGGGTCGGAAATCCGTGAAAGCCATCGCGACGGTGACACCCGCGTTCAGGATCCTTATTGCATAAGGTGCCAGCCACAGGTTGCCGGTGCGTGTGTCGACCTTTTGCGCATGGCGGCGACGACCCTTGAAATCGAAGCCAACGCGGCAACGGACAATCCGCTTGTCCTGATTGATGCGGACAGGATCGTGTCGGGCGGCAATTTCCATGCGGAACCGGTCGCATTTGCTGCCGATCAGATAGCGCTCGCCGTTGCCGAACTCGGGGCAATTGCCCAGCGCAGGATCGCCCTGATGGTCGATCCGACACTATCCTTCGATCTGCCGCCCTTCCTCGCCAGGGATCCGGGGCTCAACTCGGGCCTGATGATTGCGGAGGTCACGACGGCGGCGCTCATGAGTGAAAACAAGCACCTGGCCAATCCCTGTTCGACGGACTCCACACCTACCAGCGCAAACCAGGAGGATCACGTCTCCATGGCCGCGCATGGGGCGCGACGGCTCGGCCGCATGAACGCGAACCTGGCACACATTCTGGGTGTGGAACTTCTGTGCGCGGTTGAGGGGATCGAACACCGGGCCCCACTGAAGACCAGCCCTGCCTTGCAGTCCGTAATCGGCGAACTGCGGCCGAAGGTTCCGCATCTCGACGCGGACCGGTATCTCGCCCCCGACCTCGAGACGGCGGCGGATCTTGTGCGCACCCGCAGCCTCGTTTCCGCCGTCTCAAACGAACACATCATCAGACTGGAGACTGGGAGCGGCGCATGACCCCGTTTGAGGTAACAAGAGGCGATGGACCTGTTGTTCTGGGTGTGCCGCACTCGGGCACCTTCGTTCCTGAAGATATCTGGCAGCGCCTCACCCTTCTTGGACAGAAACTTGCCGACACCGACTGGCACGTGGACAAGCTCTACACGGGTTTGCTGCCCGGCGTAACGATGGTGCGGGCCAACTTCCATCGCTATGTCATCGACGCCAACCGCGACCCGGAAGGTGTCAGTCTCTACCCCGGCCAGAACACGACAACGCTCTGCCCGACAACGGACTTCGACGGCAGACCGATCTACAAGGAGGGTGAAGCTCCCGGGGATCAGGAGATCGAAGCCCGGCGTCTCGCCTGGCATGCTCCCTACCATTCCGCACTGCAAAGCGAACTTGAGCGCGTCCGTGCCAGACACGGCGTCGCGATCCTTTACGACTGCCATTCGATCCGCTCGCTCGTGCCGTATCTGTTCGAAGGCACGCTGCCCGATTTCAACACCGGAACAAACAGCGGCGCGACCTGCGCGTCGCAGATAGAGACCGCTGTGTTTGAGCGGACCCAAAATGCCGCCGGGTACACATCTGTTCTGAACGGTCGCTTCAAGGGTGGCTGGACAACGCGCCACTACGGCAAACCGGATCAGGGCATCCACGCCATCCAGATGGAACTTGCCCAGAAGACGCATCTGTCAAGCGAAGACACGCCCTTCGACTACGACGAAGGCAAGGCGGAGCGGCTCCGGTCGCACCTCGGGGACATCCTCGAAGCACTTGCAGCCCTCGCGCCGGCGCTTGCCCGAAAAACCAAAGACCATCCAGGGAGCGCATCATGAACGATCGCCGACACAATGCCCGCGACGTCTATCCCCCGACGGGCACGGAGCTGAACACCAAGTCCTGGCTGACCGAAGCACCCTTGCGCATGCTGATGAACAATCTCCATCCGGATGTCGCTGAAAACCCGCATGAACTTGTGGTTTACGGCGGCATCGGCCGCGCGGCCAGGACCTGGGACGATTTCGACAGGATCGTTTCAAGTCTCAAGCAGCTCGAAGAGGACGAAACCCTGTTGGTCCAGTCTGGCAAGCCGGTTGGCGTGTTCAAAACCCACAAGGACGCTCCGCGTGTTCTGATCGCCAATTCGAACCTTGTGCCGAACTGGGCCAACTGGGACCATTTCCACGAACTCGACAAGAAAGGTCTTGCGATGTACGGCCAGATGACGGCCGGTTCGTGGATCTATATCGGCACGCAGGGCATCGTTCAGGGCACCTATGAAACCTTCATGGAAGCGGGCCGTCAGCACTATGGCGGCGATCTGAAAGGCCGATGGATCCTGACGGGCGGCCTCGGCGGCATGGGCGGTGCACAGCCCTTGGCAGCGGTCATGGCCGGTGCCTGTTGCCTGGCCGTCGAATGCGACGAGAAAAGCGCCGATTTCCGGCTGCGCACGCGCTACGTGGATGAAAAGACACATTCTCTCGACGAAGCCCTCGCGCTGATCGAGCGCTGGACGAAGGCAGGTGAGGCCAAATCCGTTGCCCTGATCGGCAACGCGGCAGATGTCTTTCCCGAACTGGTCAGGCGCGGCGTCAAGCCGGACATCGTGACCGACCAGACCTCCGCGCACGATCCGGTCAACGGCTACCTGCCGCAAGGCTGGACCGTCGCCGAATGGCGTGCGAAGGCCGAAGCGGACCCCAAGGCCGTGGAGAAAGCCGCACGGGCGTCGATGAAGGTTCATGTTGCCGCCATGGTCGACTTCTGGAACCAGGGTGTGCCGACGCTGGACTATGGCAACAACATCCGCCAGGTCGCGCTGGAAGAAGGACTTGAAAACGCCTTCGCCTTCCCCGGTTTCGTACCGGCTTACATCCGCCCGCTGTTCTGCCGCGGCATAGGCCCCTTCCGCTGGTGTGCCCTGTCGGGCGACCCGGAGGACATTTACCGCACCGACGCAAAGGTCAAGGAACTGATCCCGGACGATACGCACCTTCATAACTGGCTGGACATGGCACGGGACCGCATTTCGTTTCAAGGACTGCCCGCGCGGATTTGCTGGGTCGGCCTCGGTCAGCGCCATCGGCTCGGCCTCGCCTTCAACGAGATGGTCAGAACGGGGGAATTGAAAGCGCCCGTCGTCATTGGCCGCGATCATCTTGATTCCGGTTCCGTTGCTTCGCCCAACCGCGAAACGGAGGCGATGCGGGACGGCTCGGACGCCGTTTCCGACTGGCCGCTTCTCAACGCGTTGCTCAACACCGCCTCCGGCGCGACCTGGGTGTCGCTGCATCATGGCGGCGGCGTCGGCATGGGCTTTTCACAGCATTCAGGCATGGTCATCTGCTGTGACGGCAGCGAAGATGCTGCACGCCGGATCGAACGCGTGCTTTGGAACGACCCGGCCACCGGCGTGATGCGTCATGCCGATGCCGGATACGAAATCGCGCTCGACTGCGCGAAAGAACAGGGGCTTAACCTGCCGGGAATCTTGGAGGAATAAAAACCACGGCAGGACACTCCGAACCCAAATTCGAATCGAGGGGTAGAACGATGAAAAGACGTGATTTTCTGAAAGCCGGTGCGACCGGTACCGCCGCCGTTGCGGCCACGACACTGGCTGCACCCGCCGTTGCGCAGGACATCCGCCAGTGGCGCATGGTCACCGCGTGGCCGAAAAACCTGCCGGGACCCGGCGTCGCCGCGCAAATGCTTGCCGACCGCATCACGGCACTTTCCGGCGGACGCATCGAGGTCAAGCTGTTTGCTGCAGGCGAAATCGTCCCCGGAAACGGCGTCTTCGACGCGGTTGGCCAGGGAACGGCGGAACTCTATCACGCAGTTCCGGCCTACTGGGGATCGAAATCCAAGGGCATTCTGCTGTTCGGCTCGCAGCCTTTCGGCTTGACGGCACCGGAACAGGCCGGCTGGCTCATCCATGGCGGTGGCCAGGCGCTCTATGACGAGATCTATGGCGGCTTCAATCTCAAGCCATTCCTTTGCGGCAACTCCGGCCCGCAATGGGCCGGCTGGTTCCGCACCGAGATCAGCAGCGTCGATGATCTGAAAGGCCTGAAGTTCCGTTCGACGGGCCTCGCATCGGAAATGTGCTCCAAGCTCGGCATGGCGGTTCAGGCGATGAGCGGGCCGGCCATGTTCCAGGCACTGCAGTCCGGCGCGCTCGATGCGGGCGAGTTCATCGGCCCGTGGACAGACAGCGCGCTCGGCTACTACCAGATAGCCAAGAACTACTATTGGCCGGGTGTCGGCGAACCGTCTTCCGCCGAAGAATGCGCCGTCAATCTGGACGCCTATAACGACCTGCCCGACGACCTCAAGGCGGCCGTCTCCCATGCATGTGCGAGCCTCTACAACGATGTTCTCACCGAGTACAACACCAAGCACGCGCAGGCGCTCACCCAGCTCGTCAACGAGCATGACGTGATGGTGCGCAAGTTGCCCGACGAGGTCATCGTCGCGATGGGCAACGCGGCAGGCGAAGTCATCGCCGACCTGCGTGCCAGCGATGACGAGTTGATCAAGCGCATCACCGAGAGCTTCCTCGCCTATCGCAAGCTGATGCACGAATACATGCCTTACGCCGACAACGGCCAGATGAACGCGCGTCTGCTCGATTACAAGTACGACTAGCGTGATGTTCAGAAGGCTGATTTCGAAAGAGCGAGGGACCCACGGGTCCCTCTGAGTGCCTTTTGTCATCCCTGCCAAGGCAGGGATCCAAGCCGCTTTCTCTCCGCTTCAGAATCGCGGCATGGTGACGGAATGGATTGCAGGGCCCAGCCCTGGAACGACGACACAGGAACGGATCAGGCAACAAAAGGCAGGTTCAACCGCAATGGAACGACTGGCGGGTGCGCTGGAGCGCGTCAATTCATTGATAGGCAACATACTGTGCTGGGCGGCACTCGCCATGCTGCTTCTGCAATTCGTGATCGTTCTGCTGCGCTACGTCTTCGGCTACAGCTACATCTTTCTGGACGAGGGTGTGCTCTATCTGCATGCGAGCCTGTTCATGCTCGGTGCGGGCTACACTTTCCTCGTCAATGCGCATGTGCGCGTCGACATCTTTTACGCAGAGTGCACCGAACGGACCCAGGCCTGGATTGATCTTTTCGGGCACCTGTTTCTGCCCACGCCGGCGCTCATTCTGCTGATCTGGTTTTCCTGGCCCTATGTGCGCGGCAGCTGGGCGATCATGGAAGGACCGATCTCGGTCGGCGGCATTCCCGCGTCCTATCTCCTGAAAACACTAATCCCCGCCTATTGCGTCCTGCTTCTCATTCAGGGCGCCGCGGCCTTCATCCGCGATGTCGTCAAGCTGAAGGGGACGGAGGCATGACCCTGCCACTCGACCTCATCATGTTCGGTGCGCTGATTGCCTTCATCCTGCTCGGCTACCCGGTTGCCTTCACGATTGCGGGCGTCGCGACGGGCTTCGCGCTGCTCGGCTGGATGCTGGGTGACTTCAACATCCAGCTTATGGGCGCGATGGGTCAGCGGTTTTTCGGCGTCCTGATCAATCCTGTCCTGACAGCAATCCCGCTGTTTGTGCTGATGGGTGTCATTCTGGAAAAAAGCCGGATCGCGGAAGAACTTCTGGAAACCATGGGACGCCTGTTCGGCCGCATGAACGGGGGTCTCGGCGTCTCGGTTGTGCTTGTCGGCGCGCTTCTGGCAGCATCGACAGGCATTGTCGGCGCAACCGTTGTCGCGATGGGTCTGATCGCCCTGCCCACCATGCTGCGCAACGGCTATGACCCGAAGCTCGCCTCCGGCATGGTCTGCACGGCAGGAACGCTCGGCCAGATCATACCGCCTTCGACGCTTCTGATCATCCTGGCCGACGTCATGTCGAACGCCTTCCAGCAGGCACAATATGCACAGGGAAAGTTCACCATAGAAACCATTTCCGTCGGCCAGACCTTTGCCGCGGCGATGGTGCCCGGCTTGCTGCTGGTGGTGGTGTACTGTGTCTACATTCTCGGGCGCGCCAGGCTTTTTCCCGGCGATGCACCGGCGATGCGCGAAGACGTCGACCAGCCGTCGGTCCGGGAAATCATCGCCGCGATTGTTCCGCCCATTCTCCTGATCTTTGCCGTACTCGGCTCAATCCTCGGCGGCATCGCCTCTCCGAACGAGGCCGCCTCGGTTGGCGCGATCGGCGCGATCCTGCTCGCAGGCCGGCGTCTGGGTGTGTCGACAAATCTGATCATACTTGCGACGCTGGCCCTTCTCGTCCTGGCCGTTGCCGCCACATTTTTGCCGGTGCGCCTGCAGCGTTCCGATGTCACTTTCACCGGTTACCTGCTTGCCGCGCTTTATGCGGGACTTGCCGTCTTTGCGCTTGTTGTCGTGCTCCGCATCCTGTGGGCCGCCTTCCGCGACGGGCTCCTGAAAGCTTCGCTGCTGTCGACGCTGACCGTCACGTCGATGATCTTTGCCACCATCCTGATGGCAAGTTTCTTCTCCCTGGTCTTTGTCGGCCTCGGCGGGGAAGACCGGGTGCATGCGATCCTCAACGAAATGCCCGGCGGTCCGACAGGGGCGCTGATTTTCGCGATGCTGTTCGTGTTCGTGCTCGGATTCTTCCTCGATTTCGTCGAGATCTCCGTCATTCTGCTGCCGGTTCTGATCCCGCCGCTCATCCTGATGGGGATCGATCCCATCTGGCTGACCGTCCTGATCGCGATCAACCTGCAGACTTCGTTCCTGACCCCGCCATTCGGCTTTTCGCTGTTCTATCTGAGGGGTGCCGCGCCGAAGGAAATCACGACCGGCCAGATCTATCGCGGCGTCGTGCCTTTCATCGCCTTGCAGGCAGTCGCCGTCGCGATCTTGTGGCTGTTCCCGATCCTTGCCACCTGGCTGCCTCGTTCGCTCTACTGAGCCGGTTCAAGCGCGCATAAATGTTCACCTTCGACGATCGCGGTGTGCGTGCCGGTCAGAAGTTGTGAGGCATCAAGGCTGATTTCTGCTGAAGCAAGCAGACGGCTCTTGAGGGTCACAATCCGGCTATAGGCGGCGTCGATCTTGCGCGCCAGGTCCGGATCATTCTTCGCTGCCGTCTCAAGAATGTCGGCAACCTTTCGAGGTATCCCGGGGTCCGGACGCTTGTCATTGGCAAAGAGCAGAATATCGGTCTCCGCCATGACCGCCTTCAGAACGGCTTGCCGCAAGGAAAAATTCCATCGGATTGCATCCATCTGTATGTCGTCTGAGATGATAACGCCGGTGAAACCGAGGTCACCGCGCAGCATTCCGGCAAGCGCATCTCTCGAAAGAGACATGGGGACATTCTTGCCTGTCTGCTCAATCGTGCGGTTGATGACATGCGCCGTCATGACGAGGTCGACCATGCCGTCGGCGATGAGTTCCCGGAACGGGATCAGTTCGTCTTGCGACCACGTCCTCGTGATATCGACCGCGCCCTTGTGACTGTCTCTCAGGCTTGATCCGTGCCCCGGAAAATGCTTGAGCGCGGTCAGAATACCTTGCGCCCTGTGCGCGGACACAAAGGCCGCGCCGAAAGCTGCGACCCGTTTCGGATCGGACGAATAGGACCGGCCCAGCCTGCCGATGATCGGATTGCGCGGGTTTGCATCGACATCCACGACCGGACCGAGGGTGAGGGTGAAGCCCCAGTCTGCAAGATTTTTGGCAAGAACACGATAGGTGCTCTCCGCGTCGTTCGGGCTTCCCTTTCGCGCAATTTGCTTTGCCGACGGCGTTTCCGGAAACCCGTCCCGGCCTCTCAGACGCTGCACCCGCCCACCTTCCTGATCGATGGCAATCAGCGGCGGCAACGCAGCGGGCGCGGCCTCCCGGAAAGCCGCATTCATACGTTGAACGGTCTGCTTGTTCTTGAGGTTACGCCCGAGATAAAGAACGCCGCCGATTTCGCCGGCCTCAAGTTGCTCCAGAACCCGTCTGACACCGGTTCTGGAAGGCGAGTTTCCGACGAACCCGACAAGGATCATCTGGCCGATCTTCTGTCTGACCGGGACCGCTTCCAGGGGCACCGCGGTCCCAACCGAGACTTCAGCCGCACTCGCGGGCCGCACAGGGTTATGCGCGATTACGACCGACGCACACACAGGAACAGCGATCGCCAGGATCCTGAAGCAGGCCCTCATACCGGTCTCAGATCTTCAATGCGAGTGAACAACCTTTTTGGATTCCACACCGAACGTTCGACTAACAGCCTCCGCTATAAGGTAGGTCATTCGCGCCGGTTTTCACGTCAGGTGTCCGAAGTTCAGCCCGCCAGTTCCCCCGCTCCGGTTTCCAGAGCCGCTTCGGTCTGGGCCAGGTCTGCTTCCGTCAGCGCCAGATGCGCATAGAGTTTGCTGTCCGGTTTCAGGATGCCGCTGGCACGCAGACTGCGATTGAGGGTCTTTGCCCTGTCGGCATCGTTCCGGAACATGTCGCGGTAGTTCTTGACCGGCTGATCGGTGAAAACGACATCGAACAGGAACGGTTCGCCAACGATCTGGTGTGCGATACCCGCGGCATCCAGATGGGTCCGGTAAGCTGCCATCAGGCGCTCGCCGTTCTTCCGGATGGTGTCATAAGCACCCGGTCGCCTCAGGATCTCGAGGGTCTTCAGGCCGGCAACGCTCGCGACCGGGTTGCCGCTCAGGGTTCCGATCTGGAACGTGAACCCTTCGGCACCGGCGATGGACTTGTCGAAATGGTCCATGATCTCTTTCTTGCCGGCAATTGCTGCCAGCGGGAAACCGCCACCAATGATCTTGCCCAGTGTGCAAAGGTCCGGCGTGACCCGGTAATATTCCTGCGCGCCGCCATAGGCGAAGCGGAAGCCGGTCACGACCTCGTCGAAGATGAGGACGATGCCATGTTTGCTGGTCAGGTCCCTGAGCGCCTGCAGGAACCCCGGCTCGGGTGGGATCAGTCGCTGGAGCGGCTCGACGATCACGCAGGCAATCTCGTCGGCGTGTTCCTCGATCAGGGAACTGACGAACTCTGCATCGTTGAACGGCGCGATCAGCATTTTGTCGCGCACGCTTTCAGGGATGCCGGCAGAATCCGGCACGGCCTGAGGGAAATTGATCAGCTTGCTTGGCGACAGGCTCATCAGCGCTTCGCCGGACATGCCGTGATAGCCGCCCTCGAACTTGAGGATCTTGTCGCGTCCTGTAAAGGCCCGGGCAAGACGCATGGCATACATGTCAGCCTCGCCTCCCGTTGACACGTAACGTACCTGGTCCGCGCAGGGCACCGCCTCGACCAGCACTTCGGCGAGTTCGATGCCGCGCGCATTATTGGCGAAAAACGTCATGCCGTCGGTAAGCTGTTCCTGCACGGCTTCAAGCACTTCCGGATGCCCGTGGCCAAGGATCATCGGCCCCGAACCGATCAGGTAGTCGATGAACTCTTTGCCATCCTCATCCCAGACCCGGGAGCCCTTGCCATTACGGATCACGACGCCCGGATCGAAATTGCCGAAACCGGCAGCCGGCAGGACCGCTGCTGCACGTGTCTTCCAGTCGCCTTGTGAAATCGATGTTTTCATCTGCAAGCTCCTTCATGCAGCGAGAGAAAGGACAGGTTCGCCCAGGACATTCGGATCCGGCGCAATGCCGAGGCCGGGGCCTTCAGGCGGATGGATCCTGCCGTTGACGCGAGCTGGCGCATCCGGGTCAAGTCTTGGATAAACATAGCCGGAGAGATCGCATACGTTAAGGATCGCCTGTGGCGGCGTCGATGCCGCAACATGCAGCGCGGCTGCCGTTGCTATGTCCGACCCCCAGGTGTCCTCGATGCACATCTTTGCCCCGAAATGGAGGCACAGATCCCTTGCGCGCCTGAGGTCTGAAATGCCGCCGAATTTCGACAGCTTCAGCGCCACGGCATCCATGCAGCCAAGCTCATAGGCTTTCATGAGGCTCGCCGTATCATGCGCGGTCTCGTCCAGTTTCATCGGCAACCCGGTCGCCGAGCGGACGGCTGCGCACTCCTCAAGCGTCGCACAGGGCTGTTCAAGCATGATATCGAGATCGCGGACGGCCCGTCCAACCCGCGTCGCATCCAGCCGGCTGGCGCCGCAATTCCAGTCGCCGTAGACGACAGGTCCCGGACCAACAGCTTCGCGGACCTTTCTCAGCCGCGCGACATCGGCTTCCCAGTTGGCGTCTGCGCCCAGTTTCACCTGGATCTGGCGCATGCCACCCGCAACCGCATCGGCCGCGATAGCCGCCATGTCTTCCGGGGCGATGCAGGTGATCGAATGATAAAGCGGGAAGTCCTCCGACTGCCGCCCGCCAAGGAGCGTAAAAACCGGCAGTCCGCAGGCCTTGCCCGTCAGGTCCCAGAGCGCAATATCGATCACCGACTGGACGTAAGGGTGCCCCAGCAGCCAGGAACGGCACTTGCGTGCAATCGCATCAACACCGATCGGATCGCCCCCCAACAGAACGGGCGCAAGCTCTTCGATCGCAGGCGCGACACCTCTCGCGTAGGATGGCAGGTAATGCGGTATGGGACACACTTCGCCCCAACCGCTGACATCCTGATCGGTATCGATCCGGAGCACCATGCTGTCGACGGTCGCACAGGTCTTGCCCTCGGCCATGTAGTAGGTTTCATGGCTCGTAAGCGGCACTTTCCAAAGTGTCAGGCCTGTTATCCTGTAAGCGGGGTAGTTGCTCATAAGGGCTCCTCGTAAACCGCAACTGGCTCTCCAAGAGCATCCTCGTCGGGCGTGATACCAACACCGGGAGCATCGCCGAACCGCACGAACCCATCGTGGTTGCGCGCGCCCTGACCGGGCACAGGGTCGACGGCAAGGTGAGCATGGCAAAGCCAACTGGCGAGCCGGTTGGCATCGGGAGTCGATGCGGCCAACTGAAGCGCCACCGCATCCGCGAACGCGCTGCCGCCGGTGTCTTCGATATGCATTTGCCAGCCGACGGCGAGCCCGAAATCGCGGATCTGCCGCGCCCGCGTCAGCCCCCCGACCCGGTTCGGCTTCACCTTCACGCCTTGGCATGCACCCTGCCTCCAGGCCTCCAGATGGTCCTGAAACGTTGTCAGGCACTCATCCAGCATGATCGGCTGCTGCACGTTTGCAGCGACAAACGCGCACTGGTCGAGGGTTTCGCAGGGCTGTTCGATCCAGTCCCGCGCAGACACCGCATTCAGCACCTGGAGCGCGACGCCCGGCGTCCAGGCCCGGTTGACGTCGAACGTCACCTGCTCGCCCTTCGGCAGCGCCGCCGATATGGCTTCGATCCGGGCAATATCGGCTGCTGCGTCCTGACCGCCGACCTTTGCGGAATGGGTGCGATATCCCTTTGCGCTCGCGTCACGGATCAGCGCGATCATTTCATCCGGTGTTCCCGTCGAGATCGAGGAATTGATGGCGACCGGCGCGGGTTCCTCCACCCCCAGCATGCGCCAGAGCGGCTGCCCCGTCGCCCTCCCGGCAAGGTCCCAGCAGGCGATGTCGAGCGGTGCCTTGGCGTAGGCGTGCCCCGGCAGCTGCACGTCCATGATCCGGTTGATTTCGTCGCGTGCACGCGGGTCATGGCCAAGGAGAGCTGGCGCAAGAAGCTCAAGGGATGATCTGAGACCAGCCCCATGAGCAGGAAGATAGGTGTGGCCCCAAGGGCACCCCTCCCCCCAGCCGGATACACCTTCGTCGGTATCGATCCGCACGAACGTTGAGTCCAGTTTTTCAAACTTCAGCCGGCCGCCGGACAGCCAGTAGGGTTTGGCAAGCGGGAGATCGATTTGCCAGACGCTGATCCGCGAGATCCTCATGCCGCCTCTCCGTAGACAGCGACCGGCGCGCCAAGACTGTCAAAATCCGGCTCCACGCCGAGACCGGCTGCATCGGAGGCATAGAGCTTTCCGTTCTCGGTTCTGGGAGCCGGAGACCCGGTGGATCGTGTGTTGTAGTTGTGCAGATCCGTGGTGTTCTGAAGAAACTCATCCGGCGTCGAGGCCGCGAAATGGGCAAGCGTCGCCGTTGCGATCTCTCCGCCCCAGGTGTCTTCCGAAACAACGGGAATGCGGTTGTCGACGAAAAAGTCCCGGACCCGTCGCGCCTTGGACAGACCGCCAAGGTTGGAGATCTTCAGACAGACGAGATCGGCGGCCCTGTCGGCCACGATCCGCTGCGCGGCTGCGAGACCGGTCACGCACTCGTCCAGCTTCATCGGCAGATCGATGCGCTGGCGAACCTGCAGGCATTCTTCGTAGGTGCGGCAGGGCTGTTCGAAGATGAAATCGAGGTCGCGTGTCGCCCGCGCGACCCGGAGCGCATTGTCCACGCGCCAGCCCTGGTTGGCGTCCGCCATCGCCTTTTCGCCCGGATTGAGCAGCGGCACGGTCGCGCGGATCCGGTCGATGTCCTGAACCCAGTCCGCTCCGACCTTGATCTGAAATTGCCGGTAGCCGTTCGCGCGATGACGCTCCAGTTCGGCAACGGTATCCTCTGTAGAGCGGTGCGGGGCGACCCGGTACATCGGCGCACCGTCGGTCAGCTTGCCGCCGAGCAGCATCCAGACCGGCGCGTTCAGCGCCTTGCCGGCAATGTCCCAGCAGGCAGCATCAAACGGGGCCTTGGCATAGCCATGTCCCTGGACGAGGTGGTCGAGCAGGTGTTCGATATGCGCGACCTGGCGCGGGTCCTCGCCAATGAGCGCGGGCGCCACAAGACGGGCCAGCGCCTCCACGCCCTCCGAATGGGCAACCATGTAGTTCTCGCCGCAGGGCGTGAACTCCCCGCATCCGGAAAGACCGGCATCGGTATCGATGACCACCACGGATGCCCTCGCCGTGGTGATCGCGTTCCCCGCTCCCCAGCCATAGGCACCGTCGACATAGGGCAGATCCGTCTTGAAGATCCGGATGCGGGTTATCTTCATGGGATCACCACGATGTTTCCCGTATGCTTTTTCTCAATGAAGGCCGTCTGCGCCGCGTGAAAATCCTTGAGCGGATAGGTCGCTGCAAGCGCCGGCTTGATCTCACTGCGCTCGATGTATCCGACCAGGTCCTTGAAGATATGCGGCTCGACGACGGTGGAGCCGATCAGGGTCAGATCGTTCAGATAGAAGGTTCTGAGATCAAACGCGACGATAGGACCCGCGATCGCGCCGGAACAGGTGTAGCGTCCCCCGCGCTCCAGAACCGCAATCAGGTTGCCCCAGTACGGTCCGCCGACAATATCGGCAACGACGGAGACGGTCTCCTGTCCGGTCGCTTCCTTCAGGGCCGCGGCAAGGTCCTCGGGCGCGCGATCCAGCAGAACATCCGCGCCGAGAGCTTTGACAGCCTCATGCTTGGACGCGGAAGCGAGCGCAACGATCGTCGCACCGCGCCGCCGGGCAAGCTGCACGACCGCGGAGCCAACCCCGCCGGACGCACCTGTGACCAGAACCGTGTCTGCCTCCCCCACATGTGCGCGGCTGAGCATGCCTTCCGCCGTGGTGTAGGAACACGAGAATGTTGCGAGTTCCGCATCGCTCAGATCCGACTGCACCGCGCCGACGTTGTTGGCATTGGCGACCGTATATTCAGCATATCCGCCGTTGCACTCGGAGCCGAAATAGCCGACCTTGTCCTTGTTGAACGGGTCGGACCAGTCGCGGAGCCAGCCGTCCACCATGACTCGTTTGCCAAGCAGCGTTTCCGGCGCGCCGTCACCCAGCGCGACAACCTCGCCAACCGCATCCGCCCCCTGGATGCGGGGAAACGTGATCGGCGCGCCGCCCCAGGTCGGGTCCTCTTCCCCGACCTCGGCATAGGCTCCCCCGGTTGTCGCATCCGAAACGGTCTTGGAGTACCAGCCGGATCTCGTGTTCACATCCGTGTTGTTCATCCCGCATGCGCCGACCTTGATAAGCACCTCTCCGGGACCGGGTCGCGGTGTCGGCCAGTCCTCGTGCCAGACCAGCTTGTCGAGCCCGCCATGTCCTTCAAGGACGATGGCCTTCATGGTGGACGGTATCGTCATTCTGCGGCAACTCCCACAGGGGCGTCCGTTCTCGGCAGCAGGCTGTCCGGATCATAGGCAGGGGCGTCAAGCACCCTTGCCTTGCGAACCCCGTTCATGATCACGACTTCCAGTTCCCGACCCGGCGCGGCCGCTTCCGGTTTGACATAAGCAAAGGCGAGGATTTTCCCGACCGTATGCGCATAGGCAACCGAACTGGTCGCGCCGACCGGCTGTCCATTCAAAAGCACAGCCTCGCCGCCATGCCCGTCTTCCACGCCGTCCGGTTCGATCTCCAGGTAAACGCAAATCCAGGGCAATTGAGAAGACGCCGCACTCGCTTCGGTCTCTTCCCTGCCGATGAACTCTCCCTTATCGAGTTTGACGAAACGCATCACGTCCGCTTCGGGCAACGTCACTTCGTTGGTCAGTTCTCCGGCGCCCTTGAAGCCTTTTTCAAGGCGAAGCGCGTTCATTGCGAAGGAGCCGTAGTCCACAAGCCCGAGATGCCTGCCGGTTTCCCAGAGCGCGTCATAGACCTCCAGCATGTGCTCACGCGGAATGTGGAATTCCCAGCCGAGTTCGCCGGCATAGGACATGCGGAATGCCCAGACCTTGTGTCCGGCGACCTCGATTTCCTGCGCCGTCAGCCATCGGAACGACGCATTGTCGAGAGCCGTCGGAGTATTGGGAGCAAGAATGCCGCGCGCAAGCGGACCGTTGAGCGTCATCGCGCCCCACTCGGTGGAAAGGTTGCGGACGCGGATGTCTTCGCCATCGCCGTTCTGGGCCAGGTGATCGAGCAGCCTTTGCTCGAAGAAGGCGGCACAGACCAGATAGAACCGGTCTTCGGCCAGGCGGACGACCGTCAGTTCGAGCTCAATCCGGCCGCGCCGGTTGAGCATATGTGTCAGGACGATACCGCCGACTTTTTTCGGCAGGCGATTGGCGACCAGCCGGTCCAGATAAGCTTCGGCATCAGGCCCGGACAGCTCGATCTTGGTGAAGGCCGAGATATCCATGATCCCTGCCGTTGTCCTGACGGCCTGCATTTCCTTTGCAACCGCCTCGTGCCAGGCCGCCCGCCGGAACGAGTAGTAATCCCGCTGCTCCAGATCACCGGTGGCGAACCAGCGCGGGCGTTCGTGCCCATAGACCTCTTCGTAGACCGCACCCTTGTCCTTCAGCCGTTCGTAAAGCGGACTGGGTTTGATCGGGCGTCCTTCCTGCCGATTGAAATGCGGGAACGGAATCTCGTGGCGCAGGCAATAGTCTTCCTTGGCCTTGACGACCTGCCAGTCCTGATCGGCATAGCTGCCGAACCTGCGCGGGTCGAATTCGCGCATCGAGATATCCGCCGATCCGTGCACGACCCAGCGGGCAAGCTCACGGGTCAGGCCCGGCCCCCAGCCGATGCCGATCTGGGTGCCGCAGCAGCACCAGTAGTTCTTAACACCCGGCGCAGGACCGATCAGCGGATTGCCGTCCGGCGGATGCGAGATCGCTCCGTGAACTTCACGCTTGATGCCGAGTTCGGCGAAGATCGGCATGCGGTCCATGGCATTTTCCAGCCAAGGCATGATCCGGTCATAGTCAGCTTCGAACAGCTCGTTCTCCGCCTCCCACGGGCAGAAGTCTTCCCAGACCGTGTTCGGGTTCTCTTTCTCGTAGATCCCGATGAGGCCCGACTTCTGCTCCATGCGGATGTAACCGGAAACCAGTTTGTCATCGCGAATGACGGGAAGCTCCTCGTCCAGATCCTTGAATTCCGGCACGGTGTCCGTGACGATGTAATGATGCGTCATCGACGTCATGGGCAGTTGCAGCCCGCTCCATTCACCCATTTGCCGCGCGTAGGTTCCGCCCGCGTTGACAACGTGCTCGCAGGTAATGTCACCGAGTTCGGTTGAGACCTTCCACTCGCCATTCGCCTGCTGCTTGATATCGGTCGTGCGGCAGCGGCGGATGATCTTGACGCCGAGCTTGCGTGCGCCGATCGCCAGCGCCTGTGTCACGCCGGACGGGTCCGCGTGACCGTCATCAGGCGTGTGCAGTGCGCCCAGAACGCCGTCGAGATTGTAGAAAGGGTGCAACTCCCGGATCCGGTCCGGTCCGACCAGTTCCATCGGGAACTGAAGCGCACGGCCGACACTCATGGTGTGGCGAAGCCAGTCCATCTCGTCTTCCGTATAGGCCAGCCGGAAAGAGCCGCAGCCGTGCCAGGTGACCGATTGACCCGTCTCTTCCTCAAGCAGCCCGGAATAGAGATCAATATTGTAGCCGACACATTTTCCAAGACCGAAGCTGGACGTGGAATGCGTGATCTGCCCGGCCGCGTGCCAGGTGGAGCCGGAGGTCAGTTCCGCCTTTTCCAGGAGAACGACGTCGGTGCAGCCCTCATGGGCCAGATGATAGGCAAGGCCGCAGCCCATGATGCCGCCGCCGACAATGACGACGCGGGCCGAAGACGGCAGTTTGGAGGTTCCGGTTTCCGACACGTGTGATCTCCCAGGCCGGTGATTTTTCGATGGACATCGTAATTGTACAAATGTACTCTCGTCAATCATGAATGATATGAATGTATCAAAAACCGGATTGAAAGCCCCGCAGACGGTGCTTGAAGACCTCGCATCCGAGCTCGAGGAACTGACACCTGAGCTGCGCAAGGCCGCCAGCTATGTCCTTGAAAACCCGAATGATGTCGGTGTGAGCTCTATTCGCGAGATTGCAGATGCAGCCGGGGTCAAGCCGAACACTTTCGTGCGCATGGCGCGCTCGGTCGGTTTCGACGGTTACGAGGATTTTCGTCATCCGTTCCGCGAAGCGATCCGCAGCCGTGGTACAGACTTTCCAGACCGGGCGCGCTGGCTGCAATCGCTGGCCAAGGAAGGGCAGCTCGGCGCATTGTTTGCGGAAATGGCTGCCTGCGCGATCTCGAACGTCGAGAACACGTTCGCCGCAACCGATGCCAACGCGATGAAGGCGGCGGCCGATGCCATCGTGAATGCCCGCCACACCTACGTGCTTGGCGTCGGCGTGAACAACTCCAACGCACGCAATTTCTCCTATCTCGCTGATATGGCGGTCGACACGATCTGGACCATTCCGAGGATGGGCTCTGTTGCAACGGACGATCTGGCGCGGGCGGATAAGCGGGACGTGCTCGTTGCCATGACCTGCAAACCCTATCGGACCGATGTCATCGCGGCCGTGGAGACGGCGCGCGAACAGGGGCTCACGATCGTCGCCATCTCCGACAGCCCGGCCTCGCCAATTGTCGTCGGAAGCGACCATGCGTTCGTCGTCGATGCCGAAACACCTCAGTTCTTTCCCTCGTCCGTCTCGACAATCGCCTTGCTGGAAACACTGCTGGCCTTCGTCATCGCCGATGCGCCCGAGGACGTCATTTCCAGCATCGAACGCTTTCACACCCGCCGCCACACGATGGGGCTCTACCAGGAAGAGTGGAAGGACCGCTCATGAATGTTCACAGCCAGCTGACCCATTCGCTCGAAGCCCGCTACTACACGGACCCGGATCATTTCAAACGGGAAAAAGACGGGTTGCTGGCACGAACGTGGCAATTCGCCGGGCACATCTCGCAGCTCGAGAAACCGGGTGACTATTTCACGGTGGATATCGCAGACGAAAGCATCATCTGCCTGCGCGACCGGGACGGTGTGCTCCGGGCCTACTACAACGTCTGCCAGCACCGGGCACACCAGCTGGTACAGGGCGAAGGCAACACCAAGCTCCTGGTTTGCCCCTATCACAGCTGGACCTACGAACTGACCGGTGGCCTGCGTTCCGGCCCAAATGTGCGCGCTGTTCCAGGTTTCGACCGCAGCAAGATATGCCTGACCTCCGTGCGCATCGAAGACTTCTGCGGCTTCCTGTTCGTCAATCTCGACCCGGATGCAAAACCGATGAACGACTGGTTTCCGAACGTGCGTGAGGAATTGCGCGCCTTCGTACCGCAGATAGATCGTCTGAAGCCTCTCGAATGGGTGGAAATTGCCGAGAACTGCAACTGGAAAGTCTCGGTCGAAAACTATTCGGAATGCTATCACTGCCCCATCAACCATCCCACATTCGCAACCGGCGTGGTCAAGCCCGAGACCTATGATATCCAGCCACAAGGATACTGTCTCCGTCACACGACCGAATGCCAGAACCTCGACAGGATGACCTACGATATCGATCTGGATGCCAATGAACACGCAGGTGACTATTCCTCCTGGTTCCTGTGGCCGCTGTTCTCGTTCCAGGTCTATCCGGGCAACATCCTGAACACTTATCACTGGCGCGCGGTCGACGTTGATCATGTGATCGTCTGGCGCGGCTGGTACACCGTGGACGGTGTCGACAGCGAAACCATCCGGCGGCTCGCCGTGCAGGACCGCTCCACGACAGTCGAAGAGGACATCTACCTCGTGGAAGCGGTTCAGAAGGGCCTGCGCAGCCGCGGCTACAAACCCGGCCCACTGGTGTTAGACCCGGCTAGCGGCGTGAATTCGGAACATTCCGTTCAAACCCTTCAGAACTGGATGCGGGAAGCCTGATGTCTGCGCCCGGGTCCGAAGTCCAAGGCATGCCGCTGGAATGGACCGAGGACCAGAAGCTGTTTCCGCACCAGGTCGGGTTCACCTGCCCTCCCCATGACTGGGATGCCGCCCCGACCGACTTCCTGCGCATTGCCCCGGGAAGCGTGGGTGTCCACGGCTGGATGCTTCATGTGCCCGACTACCGGCACCGGCTCGATCAGCGCACGCAGAATTTTGCCATGCTCGAGGACTTCGCGTCGGTCATGGCCAACAATGGCGCTGATGTCTGTGCGCAGGTCGGATCAAACTGGGTACACGCCTCGGGCATGGGTGTTCAGGGAATTGGAGACTTCTGCGCGCGGCTCAGCGATACCCATGGCCTCGCCTTTCACATGGCCGGCTACGCGATGGTCGAGGCACTGCGCGAAATGAACGTGGAAAAGGTCGCCCTCAACGCGGTTTACCACTGGCCGGAGTGGTGGCAGGGAACGGTGAGTTTCCTGAAAGAAGCGGGCTTCGACGTGCTGTGGGCCGGGAATTTTGTCGATCAGGGCTGGTTCAAAACCCAGGAGGATGTGAACCGGCAAAGATGGATCTTCGAGGGCGATCTTGCCCGGCGCAGCTTCGAGTATGTCGCCGAACAGGCCCCGGAAGCCGATGCCTATCTTGCCAACGGCATGGTCAACTTCCGGACCGGGCAGAATGGCCAGCCGCAGCGCATGCTGCACCTGACACCTGAGCTCGAAGACCAGCTCGGCAAACCGGTCATCGCCCACGACACCGCCCTCTACTGGCGCATCTTCCGCTCGCTCAAGTTGGCGCCGGAAGGCAGCCACGGGCAATTGCTGGAAAGACTCCATGCATAAGATCGTTGCTCTTTGGGCCGTACCCCGGTCAACGTCCACCGCCTTTGAATGGATGATGCGCCAACGCGGCGATCTGGATTGCCTGCACGAACCCTTCGGCGAAGCGTGGTATCAGGGCGCAGAACCGCTGTGGCCGAGATGGCAGCCAGGCGACAGGACAACACCGGGTCTGACCCTGGAAAGCGTCTGGGAGGATATTCGGGCGCGGGCTGCGGCAGGACCGGTCTTCATCAAGAACTTCCCGCATTATGTCAGCCACATGTGGGATCGAGAGTTCCTGGGCAATTTCACCCATGCGTTCCTGATCCGCGATCCGGCGCTCACGATCACATCGATGTACGATAAATGGCCCGACTTCGACAGCGCGGAGGTCGGCTTTCCGGAGCAGCGGGCGCTGTTCGACCTGCTACATGCCCTGGACGGCAAGGCCCCGCCCGTGATTGACAGTGACGACCTTCTGGAAAATCCGGAAGGCACGGTGAAGGCCTTTTGCGACGCCGTTGGCATACCGTTCATTGCCGACGCGCTCACCTGGGAACCAGGGGCTGACACCGCACAATACAGCTGGTGGGACGGTGGTTCCTTCCACGCCAATCTCAAGAACTCGACGGGGCTTCGGCCGCAAAGGCGGCGCTATGTCGAACTGGACGATGCGCCTGAACGTGTGCGGCACGTCCACCGGCGCATGAAACCGCATTACGACAGACTTCATTCTTACAGGATCAGGGTGCAGTGACGGATATTCCGGCCTATTGGCACAACTTTATCGACGGCGACTACTGCGAGGGTGGCGCCGGACATATCGAGGTTCTCGATCCCTCGACCGGTGAGCGGGTTGCGGACCAGGCGCTTGCGGACGAAAGTGATGTCGACCGCGCGGTCTCCGCAGCTGAGACCCTGAGTGCAAGCGGCGCCTGGTCGGACCTGCGTCCGGTGGAGCGCGGTCGCGTCGTTCGAAAGATGGGAGAGTATATCCTCGACCGGATCGGCGAGATCGCTCCGGTCCTGACACGCGAAGCCGGCAAGCCGCTTTGGGAAGCCCGACTCGAGCTTGAAGGGGCAGCACGCTACTTCGAGTACTACGGCAACCAGGCGGAGACCATGGAAGGCCGCTCCATTCCTCTCGGCGGCGGCTATTTCGATTTCACCACCCACGAACCCTTCGGCGTCTCTGCCCAGATCATCCCCTGGAACTACCCCATGGAAATGACGGCGCGTTCGTTGTCGGCCGCGCTTGCGGCCGGCTGTTCCGTTGTCGTGAAGACACCTGAACTCGATCCGCTCACCAACCGCTATTTTGCCGATGCAGCGCTTGCCTGCGGCCTGCCCAATGGTGCTCTCAACATCCTCTGCGGGCTCGGCAAGGACACCGGCGCGGCCCTGACCGCCCATCCCGGCGTCAATCAGATCGTCTTCACCGGCTCGGTTCAGACCGGAACGGCCATCGCGACTGCGGCGGCGCGGAACGTCGTGCCCTGCGTTCTCGAACTGGGCGGCAAGTCCGCCGCCATCGTCCACGACGATGCCGATCTGGATGCGTTTTTGTCCGACGTCCGCTGGGGCATCTATTTCAATGCCGGCCAGGTTTGTTCCGCCATGTCCCGCGTCGTCGCCCATGAGCGGATACACGACAGGCTGGTCGACGGCATCGTCGCCATGGCGGAGGACCTTGACGTCGGCGACGGCCTCGGGTTTCCGGACTTCGGCGCAAACATGGGCCCGATGATCTCCGAAGCACAATGCCAGCGCGCGGCCGGCATGGTCTCGAACGCCGAGCGCGACGGTGCGCGTGCGGCAACGGGCGGGCGGCGGATGAACCGGCCCGGCTACTTTCTCGAACCGACGGTGCTCACCGGCGTGACGCCCAACATGACGATTGCCAATGACGAAGTGTTCGGGCCGGTTCTGTCCGTCCTGAAATTCCGCACCGAGGAAGAAGCCATCCGGATCGCCAACGGGACACCGTATGGTCTTGTCGCCGGTGTCTTCACCTCCGACATCGATCGCGCAATGCGCGCAACAAAAGGTCTGCGCGCCGGTCAGGTCTTCGTCAACGAATGGTACGCGGGGGGTGTCGAAACCCCCTTTGGTGGTTTCGGCAAATCCGGCTACGGTCGCGAAAAGGGCCGCGAAGCGCTGCTCAACTACGTTCAAACAAAAAATGTCGCGATCAAGCTGAGGTAAGAGATGGATCAGGATCTGTTCGAAAAGGGACTGGAACAGCGCAAGGCAACACTTGGCGCTGAATATGTCGAAAACAACCTGGCCAAGGCGGATGACTTCACCCTGCCCTTCCAGGAGGCAATGACAGCCTGGTGCTGGGGTTTCGGCTGGGGCGACGACACCATCGACGCAAAGACGCGGTCCATGATGAACCTTGCGATGATCGGCGCGCTCGGCAAGATGACCGAGTGGGAAATCCACTGCCGGGGCGCCATCAACAACGGTGTCACCAGGAAGGAGATCCAGGCCATCATCCACGTGGTGGGGATCTATTGCGGTGTGCCGCAGGCCCTGGAATGCTTCCGCGTCGCCAGGAAAGTGCTTGAAGAACAGGAAGCCGCATAGCGTCATCGCAGCGCGGATGCGGCAATCGCACGCGGGCTGCGGATAGCGCTCCTCTCAGGCCAAGTTTGAGTTGGATTTTTGTGCATTTTACGCTATTTTTTCCCAAAGCCTGGGAGGAAATGCATAAATGGACGGATTCTGGAGCGTCCTGGGCGGGGCATTTGCCCTCGTCTTTGCACTTGATCCGAATCTTCTGGAAATCATCGGCCTGTCCTTGCGGGTCACACTGACGGCTGTCTTTTTTGCCTGTCTGATCGGATTTCCGCTTGGCGCTGCCGTCGGGGTCTTCCGGTTTCCCGGAAGGACATTCCTCGCCATTTCACTCAATGCACTCATGGGACTGCCGCCGGTCGTGGTCGGACTCGTTGTCTACCTGATGCTGTCGGCGTCCGGTCCGTTCGGCCCGCTCCGCCTTCTTTACACGCCGAGCGCGATGATCATCGCGCAGATGATCATTGTCACACCCATCGTTGCCGCGCTGACGCGCCAGGTGGTCGAGGACCTCAATCGCGAATACGCTGAACAGTTCGCATCGCTTGGTGTCGGTGCATTGGACCGGTTGCTGTCCCTGCTCTGGGACGCCCGCTACAGCCTGTTGACCGTCGCCCTGGCCGGGTTTGGCCGGGCAGTTGCCGAGGTTGGTGCCGTCCTGATCGTCGGTGGCAACATCAATCACGTGACCCGCGTGATGACCACGACAATCGCGTTGGAAACCTCAAAGGGAAATCTGCAGCTTGCACTCGCGCTCGGTGTTGTTCTTCTGGCAATCGCCTTCTCGGTGACGGCATGCGTCATGGCCCTGAAGGCCTCTGCCGTGAGGGCCGCCTATGCGTGACGCCGGTTTCGATATGCCTGCCGCACCCTCCGCCTCGCTCCAGTCGCTTGCGCCCGAGCCGCTTCTGGACGCGCGCGGCCTTGTCTTCGAAGCCGGTGGACAGCGGCTTCTGGACGGTGTCGATGTGTCAATCCGAAAGGGATCACGGACCCTGGTCATGGGACCGAACGGCGCGGGCAAGAGCCTGCTCCTGCGCTTGCTGCACGGTCTGATTCAGCCGCAGCAGGGTTCGCTTTCGTGGCAGGGACATCCGCTCACGAAACAGGCCCGTCAGGCACAGGCCATGGTGTTTCAGCGCCCGGTCCTGTTGCGCCGGTCCGTTCTTGCCAATCTGAGATTTGCGCTTTCTGTGCGCGGCCTGCGTGGTTCGGAGCGTGCGAGGAAAATCGACGCGGCCCTCGCCTCAGCCGGTCTTGCCCACCTCGCGAAACGCCCGGCACGCGTGCTTTCCGGCGGTGAACAGCAGCGCCTGGCCGTCGTCAGGGCACTCGCCTGTGAACCGGACCTCCTGTTTCTGGACGAGCCGACGGCAAATCTTGATCCGGCCTCGACGGCTGCGATCGAAAACCTCGTGCTTGAAGCGAGTTCCCGAGGCGTCACCATCGTTCTTGTCACCCATGATACCGGTCAGGCGCACCGCCTCGGCGAGGACGTCATCTTTCTCCAGGATGGCGTAGTCGCCGAAACAGGGTCTGCCCAGCAGGTCCTGAACAACCCTCAAAGCGAACCGGCGCGCGCATGGCGCGACGGCCGGCTTTACCTTGGCCCCAACACCCGGTCTCTGGCGCAAACCTTAAGGAGGACATCTTGATCAGACGCCTGTTGAGCCTTGCGCTTGCAACATTTGTTTTCGGTGCAGCGACTGTCTCTTCCGCATTTGCCGACGAGAAATTCATCATCGTTCAATCGACAACCTCCACCCAGAATTCGGGCCTGTTCGACACTATTCTTCCCACCTTCCGTGACAAGACCGGGATCGAAGTCCGGGTTGTTGCCGTCGGCACGGGACAGGCGATCCGCAACGCCGTCAATGGCGACGGTGACGTGCTTCTCGTGCATTCAAAGCCGTCAGAAGAAAAATTCGTCGCAGACGGGTTCGGCGTCTCCCGCGCCGATGTCATGTATAATGACTTCGTGATCGTCGGCCCTGCGTCCGACCCGGCAGGTATCAAGGGCAGCCGCGACGCGGTCGACGCTCTGCCGAAGATCGCGGAGAGCGAGACGCCCTTCGCCTCGCGTGGTGATGACAGCGGCACACACAAGGCAGAGCTTCGCCTTTGGCAGGCTGCAGACATTGATGCAGCAGCGGCATCAGGAACCTGGTACCGGGAAACCGGCTCGGGCATGGGCTCCACCTTGAACACCGCCATCGGCATGGATGCCTACGTCATGACGGACCGGGCGACCTGGATCGCGTTCGGCAACAAGGGCACGCACGAAATCATGGTTGAGGGCGATCCGCGCATGTTCAACCAGTATGGCGTGATCCTGGTGAATGCCATGAAACATCCGCATGTCAAAGCCGATCTCGGCCAGGTCTTCATTGACTGGCTCCTGTCGAAAGAAGGCCAGGGCGCGATCGCGGATTACAAGGTCGACGGGCAGCAGCTTTTCTTTCCCAACGCCAATGATGGCTCCAGCTGACCGCGGTTCAATGGACGCGAATATGCCGAGCATGCCGGGCATCGCACACGGGACTGTGACCCGTCCGTGATTGTTGACGTCCGCGTGAATGCGGCATGGTGTTTCCAACGAACCTGGAGACGGCATGCTGAAGAAACTCATCCCGGCAGTTCTTGCACTTACATGTACGAGCCCCGCAATGGCCGTCGTTCTCGGTGGCGAAATTGTCGATCAGCGCGGCAACGGCAAATTTGTCCTGCTGAATACGGGTACGCCCTTCAGCGTCGGTGCCGACAACTTCAACACAGACAACCTTTATGCGTTCGATGAAGATCAGAACATTGTTCTCACCGAACCGATACGTGTCGATTTCGGAGGAGACAACGGCATCATCCGGCAAGGCGAAACCATCGCAAGCCACTATGTCTTCTTCGACAGTTTTGCAGGCGTCCACTACGGCTACGTGGATTTCGATGCACCCGTCCTGGGGATCGCTGCGTTTCAGGACACGATGGCGGCGACCGATTTCCTTGCTAACAATGATGTGAACTACATCAGTACGGAACTGCGCGGGCTGGAGCCGGGTGACCGGGTCTGGGTCGACGGTCAGAACCCCAATCGCCTGTGGGTCTTCTGGGCCGGTTCTTCACCCGGTGACTATATCCGGGTCTTCACGGAAAAATCGCTTGGCGCGATGATGTGACACGGGACGCGTTTCCCGGTTTCACCAAACCCTGCGATTGCACATCTGAAGGCCAATCGACAATCGCGTTCGCCAATTATCCAAGCAACTTGCGGCAGTCCAGATCCTCGAATGCGAGAAACCATCGTTCCAGGTGCGACCACCAGCTTGCATGCGTGTTGTCAGTGCTGTGCAGAAAAATCGGAACAACCACGTTGCACATATGGCCGAGCCGGTAATCATGCCAAAGTTCTTCCCATGACACGAGCGAACTCGCACCGGCATTGTAGGCCTGAAGGTAACTCTTCAGCAGATTGACTTCATGGAGGGCACGCCTTTGGGGATACCAGTGCATGGCGATCATCAGGGAAAGATCCAGACCGGGAAAATCGACCCTCCAGTCTTCCCAGTCGATCAGGATGGCACTGCCATTTTCCCCGTCCCTTGGGTATAAAACGTTCCAGAAGTGTGCGTCCCCGTGAATACGGGTGACGGGTCTCCCGCTCTTGTAACGATCTGCTTTCAAAGCCGGAATGCGCTCACAAACCTGCACCAGAAGCGCGGCGCGATCCGCCGACAGGCGATCGCCGAGCTTTTCCAGGAACCCCGGCAGCAATTCGCAAACGTGTTGGCCCAGGACGCGTTCGCGACTGTTGAGATCCGCTGTTGCGGACTGGGCCCAATGTGCGTGCAACGTGGCAAGAGAGCGTACCGCCAAATGGCAACGGGACAGTGTCGGAGGCATCGGCCACGGTGTTGCGACATGGGTCGCCGAAAGATCTTCCAACAGGACGCAGGTCGCACCGCTGGACGGGTTGACCAACGAAGCCAGGCAGGCCGCCAGCGGCAAACCGGAAACAGGTGCTGCCGCATAGAAGACCTGTTCGCCCGGAAAGAGATTTGAAAGCGGATCCGGATCCTGCCTGATTTTCAGAAAAAGCTCCGTCGGCAATTCAATCGTCGGGTCGGCGAATTCGGCTTTGACAAAAGCAGTGTCTGCAACGTTCCATTTTGTGCAGGAGGAGACCGAGAACTCCTTGACCTGGACCGAACCATGGCCGCCATGCCTTGAAAGCACATCGGACAGCCATTCTGCGTCAAGGTCGAGTGGCGAACGTGGAATTGAAACAGGCACGGAAACAATCGGCGGACGGGTTGGGAGCGATCTCACGATCGGCAGAAAGAAGCGGCCTGAAAAGCTTCCCGGCAAGAGCGCGAGCAGTCGGCCTCCCCTGCGACCTGAAGCGCTACTCCCCCAGTCTCACGGAGGAACTGCTGCCCTGTTCGGCGCTGGAGAAGCCTGCGCGATCGAGGACCTGGCTGGCACCGATCGAAATGACCACGATTGCGGCAAAGGCCGCGAGCATAGCTCTCATTGTGTTTCTCCGTTCTTGTTCTGCGAACTCGCAGCCGCTTTCAGATAGTTGACCAGGTCACTCCGGTCCTCAGGCTTCGCAATCACCTGCATTGGCATTTTCGAGCCGGGGATGAAGTGATCCGGGCCATCCAGAAAAAGCTGATCAATCGTTTCTTCCGTCCAGATGATATCAGACCCGGTCAGGGTTTCCGAATAGGGATAGTCCGGCAAAGTACCCGCGCGCCTTCCGAAAACCTCATAGAGGCTTGGCCCCGCCTTGCGTGCGCTGCCCTCTGTCAGGGCGTGGCATATGGAACACTTGCGCGCAAACTGGCGTTCACCATTCGACATCTGCTCCGGCTTTCGCAGGAATTTCGGCGTTTCCTTCGCCATCGGATCGAATTTCCCAAGTCCGGCAACGGGCCAGGAATAGACGATGTCCTCTATCCCGCCGGCGTGCAGAACCTCGCCGTCCTTTGAAAAGGCGAGCGCCCAGATCGGTCCCTTCAAGGCCGCCTTGAAGTCGGATTCGATCGTCCAGGTTTCCGTATCGAAAACGGTTATGTAGCCATGCCCGTCCCCGGTCGCCAGCCGCTTGCCGTCCTCGCTGAGAGACATGGCGAGTATCGGCCGCCGTTCCAGCGTGAAGTCGTGAAGCCGGTCCCCGCTCTCAATGTCAACGATGCGTGTGACACCATCCTGCGATCCATAGGCCACCCAGGTTTCGTTGCTGTTTTTGCCGCCAAGCGCCAGCACGTTCACACCGAACCCGTTTCGGACAATCACCCGCTTTTCTGCCTTGGCCGCGACATCCCAGAGTATGATGGAGCCATCAACGGACGCTGAATAAAGCCAGGCCCCGTCCGCCGAAAATGCGACCTTGTTCACGCCTGCACTATGACCGCTCAGGAAGACCGGCTCACCGCCCTCCACGGGCCACAGTCCGATTTTCGCGTCCCAGCTTGCGCTGGCGATCATCTTGCCGTCGGGAGACACCGCCAGACCCATGACCTTCGCCGTGTGGCCCTCTCGCCTCCGTTGGGACCCGTCTTCAAGGTTCCACAGGATCAGCGCGTTGTCATCACCGGCCGACACTACGAGATCGTCATTGACGAAGCGCACCACCTTGACCGCAGCCTCGTGTCCGTCCAGCCAGTCCGGTTTCCGCCCGGACCAGACCCCGACCGCATTGTCGAAACTTGCCGTTGCAACGCGCCCGCTGTCCCGGGACACGGTGATGTCCATGACAGGTCCGCCATGCCCCTTGAGCGTCTCGAAATCAGCAGCGTTGGCAGCCCCGCCCGGCACCATCATCATGAGACAGAGCAGGCGCAGAAGCACATCCCTGCACGCAAGATAGGGGTCGGCTAGGCTCACGATCCGCATCGCCGACAACCCTACTCAGCAGGAACCGCGTTCTTGCCCGGAGCTTTCGCCGTGCGTTCAGCCTCTTCGACTTCCTTGACCCACAGGCCGTGGTGCTCACGCGCCCACTGCAGCTCGACCTCGCCGGACCCCATGGCATCGTAGGCGCCTTCCATGCCGACCGAACCGATATAGATGTGAGCGAGGATCATGGCGATCATCAGGAAGGCGACGATCGTGTGCCAGAGCTGGGCGTATTGCATTTCCTCATGCGGCGCGAGTTCGGTCGGCAGGGTACCGAGCCCGACCAGCTGCGGCAGACCGAGATTGTTCAGGAATTCGAAGGTCTTGGCGAACATCGGGAAATCGAAGGGGAACAGCAGCGAGATGCCCGAGGCGGAAATCGATGCCCCCAGAACGATCACACCCCAGAAAATCATCTTCTGGCCGAAGTTGAATTTCTTTGCCGGAGGGTGCACGCCCTTTTTCAGCAGCCCGCCACCGACCGCGATCCATTTCAGATCCGTCTTGTTCGGAATGTTGTGAACCACCCACATGAAGAAAACCATCACAAGGCCGAGCATGAACGCCCAGGACACGTTGTTGTGGACCCATTTGGACGCCAGCGCGATCGGCGCGTAAGCATCCTTTCCGAGCAGCGGGATGATGGCGACCCGCCCGAAAAGGACGATCAGACCTGTAACGGCAAGCAATACGAAGCTGCCGGCGAGCAGCCAGTGTCCGAACCGTTCGATCACTTTGAAACGCGTAATGGTTTGGCCGGTCTTTTCGCCGTCGATCCGGATCCGGCCGCGAAGCAGATAAAAAAGGACAAGAAAGGCAAGCGTGCCCGCGAGGAGATAGGCACCGTAAAGCTTCAATGGCCCGTTTCTGATTTCGAGCCAGCGCATGCCGCCATCCTGCATCAGAACGGTCGCTTCCTTGCCGCCGGACGAGACCGTGATATCGGCGGAGCCGAAGCGCAGAGCGCGCCACAATTCGGGATCAGACACCCCGCCAAGCGTTCCCAGCTGATTGGTCATGCCGGCAGCCGAATTCGGATCGCCAGTCGCGTTGCTCCTGAATTCGTTTTCAACCTTCTCGCCGCGCTGACGCTTCATGATGTCTTCAAGCGTCTGCGCACCTCCGGTCGCGCTCCGATCTGCCTGCGGCGGTTCCTGTGGCTGCTCCTGGGCAAATGCCGGGGACAGTATTGCCAGAAGAACAACAACGGCCAAAGCCAAGCGTTTCATAGCCGGATCCTCATTCCTTGTGCAGCGTTTCAGCTTTGCAGAGATGAAGAGGGCGGCATGTTTGCCGCCCCGTTCAGATTTTTTAAGGAGGGAACGGAATGGTCCGGCGACAGACCCCCTCTGCCGCCGCCGGACACAGACCGGTTTACCCGCCCCTTTGACCGTAGGCGGAGCCCCAGCCCCAGGCGCCGGAGCCGAAGCCACGGGCAACCACACGCTCGCGGTAGATGGCGGACACGACGTCGCCATCACCGGCAAGCAGGGCCTTGGTGGAGCACATCTCCGCGCAAAGCGGCAGCTTGCCTTCCGCAATACGGTTTGCACCATATTTTGCGCGTTCGGCAGTCGAGTTGTTTTCTTCCGGACCGCCTGCACAGAAGGTGCACTTGTCCATCTTGCCGCGCGATCCGAAGTTCCCGGCCTGCGGGAACTGCGGGGCGCCGAACGGACAGGCGTAGAAGCAGTAGCCGCAGCCAATGCAAAGATCCTTCGAGTGAAGAACCACACCTTCTTCGTTCTGGTAGAAACAATCGACCGGGCACACCGCCATGCAGGGTGCGTCCGAACAGTGCATACAGGCCACGGAGATCGACCGTTCGCCCGGGCTGCCATCATTGATGGTCACGACCCGGCGGCGATTGATCCCCCACGGCACTTCATTTTCATTCTTGCAAGCCGTGACACAGGCATTGCACTCAATGCATCGCTCAGCGTCACAAAGGAATTTTGCTCTTGCAGCCATTGCGTCTCCTCCTTACGCGGCCGAGATCTTGCAGAGAGTCGCTTTCGTCTCCTGCATCTGGGTCACTGAGTCATAGCCATACGTCTGAGCGGTGTTACAGCTTTCGCCGAGGACATAAGGGTCAGCACCTTTTGGATACTTGGACCTGAGATCCTCACCCTGGTAATGACCACCGAAGTGGAACGGCATGAAGGCGACGCCTTCTCCGACCCGCTCGGTCACCATTGCCATGACTTTCACCTTGCCGCCTTCAGGGCCTTCGACCCAGACCTGCGCACCGTCGCGCACACCCAGGTTGTTGGCATCGCGAGGATTGATCTCAACGAACATATCCTGCTGAAGCTCGGCGAGCCACGGGTTGGACCGTGTCTCGTCACCACCGCCCTCATATTCCACCAGGCGGCCGGACGTCAGGATGATTGGATAATCCTTCGAGAAGTCCTGCTTCTGGATAGAGGCATAGAGCGTTGGCAGGCGGTAGAACTTCCGGTCCTCGTAGGTCGGATAGTCAGCCACCAGGTCGCGGCGGTTGGTGTAAAGCGGCTCGCGGTGCAGCGGCACCGGATCCGGGAACGTCCAGACGACGGCGCGAGCCTTCGCGTTGCCGAAAGGTGCACAGCCATGCTTGATCGCGACGCGCTGGATGCCGCCGGAAAGGTCGGTCTTCCAGTTCGTCTTCGGCCCTGCGACCGCTTCGATCGATGCCCGCTCCTCGTCGGTCAGGTCGCCATCCCAGCCAAGGTCCATGAGCATCTGCATCGTGAACTCGGGATAACCGTCCTGAATTTCCGAACCGGGGTTCGAGACACCATCGGCAAGCAGGTTGTCGCCGTCCCGCTCGACGCCGAAGCGTGCGCGGAAACACAGACCGCCTTCAGCGACAGGTTTGGACATGTCGTAAAGGTTGGGTGTGCCCGGGTGCTTCATGTCGGCGGTGCCCCAGCACGGCCACGGCATACCGTAGTATTCGCCGTCATTCGGTCCACCGACAGCCTGAAGCGTCGTGCGGTCGAACGTGTGCTGGTTTGCCATGTGCGACTTGATGCGCTCCGGCGACTGCCCGGTATAACCGATCGTCCACAGCCCGCTGTTGAACTCGCGGGTGATGCTTTCGACGTTCGGAGTTTCCGGATCGTCCATTTCGATGTTGCGGAAGAGCCTGTCGCCCCAGCCGAACTTGTTTGCGAACTTGGCCATGATGACTTCGTCCGGCAGGCTTTCGAACAGAGGCTCGACAACCTTGTCGCGCCACTGCAGCGAGCGGTTCGACGCGGTCACGGAACCACGTGTTTCGAACTGCGTACACGCCGGCAGCAGGTAGACACCGTCGGTCCGGTCATGAAGCACGGCGGAAACCGTCGGATAGGGGTCGATCACGACCAGCATATCCAGCTTTTCCATCGCGGTTTTCATTTCCGTCATGCGGGTTTGCGAGTTCGGGGCGTGACCCCAGAGAACCATCGCACGCACGGCGTTCGGCTGATCGGTGTTTGCCGGGTCTTCCAGAACACCGTCGATCCAGCGGCTGACCGGGATACCGGTGAGGTTCTGGAGGCTCTTTTCCTTGCCGTCCGAGCCCTTGACCGTCGCGAACTGTGCTTTCAGCCAGTCCGGATCTTCATCCCATACACGGGCCCAGTGACCCCACGCACCTGCGCTCAGGCCATAGTAGCCGGGAAGGGTGTGGCTGAGAACGCCAAGGTCTGTTGCGCCCTGAACGTTGTCGTGGCCGCGGAAGATGTTGGTTCCGCCACCGGTGGTACCCATGTTGCCAAGGGCAAGCTGCAGCACGCAGTAAGCACGCGTGTTGTTGTTGCCGTTGGTATGCTGGGTGCCGCCCATGCACCAGATCACGGTGCCCGGACGGTTGTTGGCAAGCGTCCGCGCGACACGCTTCAGCTGGCTTTCCGGAGTACCGGTCACACGTTCGACTTCGTCAGGCGTCCACCTGGCGACTTCTTCGCGGATCTGGTCCATGCCCCAGACACGGGTACGGATGAATTCCTTGTCTTCCCAGCCGTTGTCGAAGATGTGCCAGAGAATGCCCCAGATCAGGGCCACGTCCGTGCCGGGACGGAAGCGCACATATTCGTCGGCATGGGCGGCGGTGCGCGTGAAACGCGGATCGCACACGATTACCGGAGCGTTGTTCTGCTCCTTGGCCCGCAGCACGTGCAGCAGGGACACCGGGTGTGCTTCAGCCGGGTTGCCGCCGATGATGAAGATGGCCTTGGAATTGTGGATGTCGTTGTAGCTGTTGGTCATGGCGCCGTAGCCCCATGTGTTGGCTACGCCGGCAACCGTCGTCGAGTGGCAGATACGTGCCTGGTGATCGACGTTGTTCGTGCCCCAGTAGGCCGCGAACTTGCGGAACAGGTAGGCCTGTTCGTTGTTGTGCTTCGCCGAGCCGAGCCAGTAGACGCTGTCCGGTCCGCTTTCTTCGCGGATCTGCATCATCTGGTCGCCGATGGCATTGATTGCCTCGTCCCAGCTGACGCGCTTCCACTCGCCGCCTTCTTTTTTCATCGGGTACTTCAGCCGGCGCTCGCCGTGTGCGTGCTCCCGGACTGCGGCGCCCTTGGCGCAATGCGCACCCAGGTTGAAGGGGCTGTCCCATCCCGGCTCCTGGCCGGTCCACACGCCGTTCTTCACTTCGGCGATGACGGTGCAGCCGACGGAGCAGTGTGTGCAGACGGATTTTACGAGATTGACGGCCTCGTCGGACGACTGGGCCTGTGCCTGTGTAACGGTACCGCCTGTTGCGGTGATGGCGGCCAGGCCTCCTGCGGCGACACCGGATCCTTTCAGGAATGTCCGGCGGTCTACCGATTTGTGTGCAGCGTCTCTAAGGATACTTGCACCCTGGGGGCGTCGCGCAACCCCATTGGTCTTTTTCCTAAGCATATTGCCCTACCTTGCTTGTATCGGAATCGATACTGCTGGGTTGGTTTTTCAGCGAACCGGCCAGCGGGCGTCACGCAACCATAGGCCGGGTGTGAAGTTCAGGGTCCGGTCAGAACCGGGCGCTGTCGAAGTAGGCGCGTGTGTGCGCTGTGTCCTGCATTTTTTCGGATGTGAGATCCACTTCCGCTGCTTGAGCGGTGCCGGAAACCGCTGTTGCGGCCACGGCTACAGGGGCCGACAGGGCCGCCAGTTTCAGGAAGTCCCGGCGGCCAGAACCCTCACGGGGCACCGCTTGATCGGGCTTTTTCATCGTTGCAATCCTCCTCTCCTTGCAGCGGCCGACGGCCGCTTAAATTGCCAACGTGAACTTTAGTTCGGCAGCATACCGAAGGCCTCGGCCTCTATCTCCATAAACTGCCGTCCCAAGGCACCGACGGCCCCGTAGAACACGGAGGTCTTCGATGCTTCAAGATCTGCGAAAAAGTGTATTGCCCAGGGCTCGATGTGATCCTGGAAGAACTGCTTCTGCTCCGCCACGGATGTGACCTTGCCGAAGCGGCCGACAATCATGCCCGCCATCATTTCCATGAGCGAGGCGATGTTGTCTTCCGGCTCGTGCGTGCCGTCGGAGCGTCCGATCCCGCGTTTCGCCATGTCCGCGCGCAGGTTGGCCAGTGGCTTCTCGTTCAAAAAACCGGTCAGGTAGTGACTTGCATAGGGAAGAAGTTCGCCGCGCCCGAGCCCCACGAACAGGGCATTGAACTCGCGTTCTGCGGTTTCTGCCGAAGTAACGGAAGCGACCTTGGCCAGCACGCCGAGCGCGTTGCCAAGCGTTGTGTCATCAGACGTGAGACCCGAGACCTGCTTCAAAAGGGAGGTGTCTGCTGGCTTCACCAGCAACAGTCCAATAAAATCATAGAGTTCTGATCGAGCCTGATCTTCAGGATCGATGACGTATTCCGTGACCGCTGCGGACATCCGCGATCTTCCTCCCTCGTGCGCTGGCCAGTGTCACCTTTTTGGCGCGCCTCTTACATTCAACTTTAGTATCAACTGTAGTCGAACCGCAAGCGCCGTCGCGTTACTTGAAAGTCGAACTCAACTTTTTCGGCTTCCATTTCTTGCGATTCTGCAGCGCTCTCATGCTTTTCACGAGATTGCAGGACGTTGTCTGCTTGCGTCAATTGCACAGATGTTTCTTCATTTTCAACAGAATCATTGTGCGCCGCAACATTTTCTTCGGGATTTTCGTTTTCTTCTGAAAGGTTTTCTTTTTCGGGAAGATTTTCAGGCTTCAACCCTGGCGTTTCGGAGATTTTCTCTTCAACCTCCTTGAACTGCTCCAGCATGCCCTTTCCGATCTTGTAGACGGTCTGGAGGTTATCCACGACGGTCGCCGCATCGGTATAGTCTTCGGCGTAATCGACGAGGCCATCGAGATTCGCCAGAACCGGATTGAGGCCCCAGAGCCTGCGGAGCGCGCGCCGCCGGATCCGATCGGGCACGGTTGCCGACAGGAACCCGGAAAAGTCGTCTCCCTTCGTCAGGGTCTCCGGATCGGGCAACCCGAGTTCCTCCAGGATGTCCTCGTCGCTCTTTTCTGCGAGTGCAGCCTGTTCCTCTGCCGCCAGCGCGGCCTCCTCCTTGACCTGTTCGGCTTCCTCCGCCTTGCGGACAGCCGCTTTCCGGCGCGACCAGAAATCACCGCCGGTCTCGTCCTGACTGCCGCCACTCATTGCAGGGTATCCTTCGGCTTGCGGCTGGGCGCGCGGTAAACGTCGCTGATCTGGCGGATGCGGGCATCCCCGATCCCGTCTTCTTTCAGGTCGATCCGTTTCTTGTCGCGCTTGCGCTTAATGAAGATCTCGTCCTCGTGGTGCAGTTCGACGAAATCGCGTATCCAGGCGATCAGCCCGGGGGGCATTGGAACCTTTTCGACCATGACGTCGCTGGTATCGGCGTAGTCCTGTCCCTCGTAGGCGGACGCCGTGAGCAGCATGACGTCCATCGGCACATCGCGATCGACTTCCTCTGCGGGGCGCATGATCACGTAAATCGATGGCACCTTGTCCGAAAGAGCGGTGAGATAGGCTTCGGTATCGGTCCGGTAGAGCTCCAGATTCAGCGTCGCCGCGTGGTATTCCACGGCATCGCCTTCCTGGCGCATCACTTCCCAGTCGGCGGCTTTTGCACCCGGCAGCAGCGAGACTGGACGCCAGCTCCACTTCTGCCACCTTGTCACGCCCGGCAACCGTCTGACGACGACGCCAACCGGCATCGATCGCGTTTTTTCAACTGTCACTGCGGACTTCCTCCCACCCGCGGTTCATCAACCGCATTTCTTCCTTACATGCTGTAGCAACTTTGAGAAATTTCAAGTCCGGCGGAAGTCGAACTTGACCTGATGCGACATCCGCCCTTGTTATGGTACCGGACATGCGCGAATCCGGAGGGGAGAATCCGGAAGCGGCGGTCCTGGGAGAGGACGCAACAAGAATGACAGATTTGAAGCTTCTGCTGTGCGATTGCCGCAAGAGCCAGGCGATCGACGCGGAACAATTGGAGGAAGCGTCCGGCGTTTCCTGTTCGAGAGTATACTCGGAACTCTGCAGGGCCGAGGCCGGCATTGCCGAGGACGCGATCCGCTCCGGAAATGCGATGATCGCCTGCGGACAGGAACAAAGCATCTTTCAGGAAATCGCCGCAGACATCGAGGCCGACGAACCGCTGTTCGTCGACCTGCGTGACCGCGCCGGATGGAACGACGGCAGCGATGCCAGCGCGAAGATGGCGGCCCTGATTGCCGATTCGCTCCTGCCGCACCCGGGCGAAAAGGTCGTGGATATCTCCTCTGCTGGAACATGTATCATTCTCGGTGACACGGAGGATGCCGTCGAGGCGGCAGATCTCCTGTGCGAGACACTGAGCGTCACCGTGCTTCTTGCTCCCGAGGCTGAGCTGCCGATCTCCAACGACCGAAGATTCGACATCGTCCGTGGTCGGATCAAGGGTGCCACCGGCGCACTTGGCGAATTCAAACTCTCGTTCGATGCCCTCCAGGAGCGCATTCCCGGCGGCCGCGGCGCGTTCAACTGGACGGAGCCCCGCGACGGCGGCAGAACCGAATGCGACATCATTGTGGATCTGCGCCGTGGATCCCAGCCGCTGGTCCCGGCACCCGAAAAGCGCGAAGGCTATCTGCGCGCAGACCCCGGCAGCGCTGTAGCGCGCGCCAGGGTTCTCATGGAAGCCTCGCAACTGATCGGAACGTTCGAGAAGCCGATCTATGTCAAAGTCAATGAAGACCTGTGCGCACACTCGCGCGCGCAAAAGCCTGGCTGCTCCCGCTGTTTGAACCTGTGTCCGACAGGGGCGATCACCCCGGCCGGCGATCACGTCGCCGTGGACGCCATGACTTGCGCCGGATGCGGCAGCTGTTCCGCCGTCTGTCCCTCAGGCGCGATTTCCTACGACGCGCCGCCGGCGGACCATGTCTTCAAGCGCATTCAGACACTCGCATCGACCTGGCGCAAGCTCGGCACAGGCAGCCCGCGCCTTCTGGTCCACGATGCAAGCCATGGCCTGGACATGATCCGCTTGAGCGCGCGCTACGGCAAAGGCCTTCCGAGCGACGTCATTCCGCTCGAAACTGCAGCCTTGGCGGGCTTCGGCCATGCCGAGATGCTGGCCGCACTGGCCAGCGGGTTCAACTCGGTGATCCTGCTCTTGTCGCCCGGCACCGAAAAGGACGGCCTGCCCTTCCAGGCTGAACTGGGTGCCGCCATCGCCGGCGGCGATCGGATCAGCCTGATCGAGCCGACGGATCCCGATCAGCTCGATGAGCTGTTGCGCCAGGACGCATCTGCGGCGGCTCAGGTTCAGCCCATCCTGCCCGTGGGCTCGCGGCGGCAGGTCACGCGGCTCGCTGCCAAGGCGCTCAACACCGGCGAAGAGCCGATCACGCTTCCTGCCGGAGCCCCCTATGGCGCGCTCGACATCAACCTGGACAGCTGCACGCTCTGCCTGTCCTGCGTTTCGCTTTGCCCCTCCGGCGCCTTGAAGGAAAACCCGGATATGCCGCAACTGCGTTTCCAGGAGGATGCGTGCCTTCAATGCGGTATCTGCACCAATATCTGCCCGGAGAGCGCGCTTTCGCTGAACCCGCGCCTGAACCTTGCGGACGAAGCGCTCACGCCGATCGTTCTGAAAGAAGAAGAACCCTTTGAATGCATCGAGTGCGGCAAGCCGTTCGGCGTGCGCTCAATGGTGGAGCGGATGACCGAGAAGCTCGCCGGCAAGCACGGCATGTTCAAGGACAACAAGGCCGCCAAGCTCATTCAGATGTGCGACGATTGCCGCGTGAACGCGGTCTACCATTCGGAAAACAATCCCTTCGCCATGGGAGAACGGCCGAAGGTGCGCACCACTGACGACTATATCAGCAAGCGGCGCGACCATTGACCAAGCCGAGACGTGATCACTGGTACTGGATCGGCGCGCCCAGATCAGCGGGCGGTATCCGCGAGACGAATGCAAGGATCGCATCCAGATCGTCCAGCGTGATCTCCACCGGGGCGATCGGAGACGGCCGGCTGATGTCAAATGGTTCAGTCACCCCATCCACCTGCGTAAACGATGGGTGCGGATTGAGGGCAAAGAACGCCTCGAAACGCGCGCGCCAGTCTGAAAAGCTCCGCATGACGGCAAAGGACGGCGAAGACCCGATCGTGGTCAGCCGCGTCGCCTCGTTCACCATGTGGCAGCGACCGCAATGGACGACGGCGAGTTTCTCGCCGGACACCACGTCGCCTGCAATCGCCTCCGAAACAGCCTCTTTCGGTTTGGCAACCGCGGCCGCGAAAACTTGGCCATCCGCCGGCTTGTATGACGTGATCGTGTTCTTGCCGACGTCGCTGGTCAGCCACTCCTCAAAGCGGGCAACATGCTCATTGCCGTCATCCGCGATCACCAGGAACCAGTCTTTGCCGATGCCCGAAAAGGCAGGCGTCCCCGCGTTCGAGGTCGAAAAGGCAGCCTCCGCGGGCCCGCTCTCCGGTACGATTTCAATCCGGATACCGGTCTTGAGCGAAAATCGCGGCAACAGGTGCTTCAGGAAACCGGACGCCACAAGATCGTCCGGTGCACCCAGGCGGAATGTCTTTGCAGATGCCTCGCCCGTCGCGCCCGGCCCTGCGACTAGAAACAGTCCGAACAGGACTGCAATCAAAAAACGGCAGCACACGCGCTCCTCCCTCACGTTGCTGACAAAACACGTTAGGTTAGGGGGGAAATCATTCAGCCGTCAATTCACACGCTGCTTATAGAGAGGTTAAGATGAGCGACGAATTCAACATGTCCATGCGCAAATTCCTGAAACAGGTCGGCGTGACATCCCAGCAGGCTATCGAGGATGCGGTCAGGAAAGCCGGTGCTTCGGAAGGCAAGAAATACAAGGTCAAGGCTGTCGTCACGATTGAGGAAATCGGCCTTGAGCACGAGGTAAATGGCGAGATCGAGGGGTAAACACGTCGTGTCACTGACGCGGGAAACGGTCCTAAATTCACTCAAGTCCGTCAAGGACCCGGCAACCGGCGAAAACATCGTCGCGTCCGGGATGGTGCGCGCGCTCCAGATCGGTGAAGGCACAATTCGTTTTGTCATGGAAATCGACGCCGGCCGCATGAACGAGATGGAGGCCTTGAAGAGCGAGGCCGAATCGTGCCTCTCGCAACTCGAGGGTGCCGGCAACGTCCAGATCATCATGACGGCCCACTCGGAAAAGGCTGCCGAGGCGCCCAAACCCAGCGAACCAACGCCCATCAAGCCGCGTCCCGCGCCTCCCGGAACGTCAGGACCGCAGCGTGTCCCCGGGATAGACAGGATCGTTGCCGTTGCCTCCGGCAAAGGCGGCGTCGGCAAGTCGACAGTGGCGGCAAACCTTGCCTGTGCGCTCGCGGCGGATGGGCGCAAGGTCGGTCTACTCGACGCGGATGTCTATGGCCCTTCGCAGCCGAAAATGCTCGGCATCTCCGGGCGTCCGACGTCGCCCGATGGCCAGATGATCCTGCCGCTGCGCAATCACGGCGTTACGCTGATTTCGATCGGACTGATGACATCCGGGGACCAGGCAGTCGTCTGGCGCGGCCCGATGCTGATGGGCGCGCTTCAGCAGATGATGAGCCAGGTTCAGTGGGGCGCGCTCGACATTCTCATCGTCGACCTGCCGCCCGGAACCGGTGATGTCCAGATGACGCTGTCGCAGAAATTCATCGTCGATGGAGCGATCATCGTGTCGACGCCACAGGATGTTGCGCTTCTGGACGCCCGCAAGGGCATAGACATGTTTCAGCAGATGCAGGTGCCGATCATCGGCATGATCGAGAACATGTCGACGCATATCTGCTCCAAATGCGGTCACGAGGAACATGTTTTCGGACATGGTGGTGTTGCCGCTGAAGCGGAAAAGCTGGGCGTGCCGCTCCTTGCCGAAGTTCCGCTGCATCTGAACATCCGTCTCGCGGGAGACGGCGGCACGCCGATCGCGGTTGAAAATCCGGACGCACCCGAAGCGGGCGTGTTCAGAACGCTGGCGAAAAATCTCGTTGCGGAGGGGCACGCGTGAGCGATCTGCAGTTCCCGCCGATGTTTCAGGGAGAAGCTCTGACCGGTCCTGCCGATCCGTTTGATCGGGCGCTGGCTCTTGCGATCACCGGTACGGATGCGGGCACGGTCGTCTACAATATTTCGGGCGACTCGCTGAAAGCCAGCCTGATCTTTACCCCGGAAGTGCCACTGGAAGAAGCCATGGCGACCCTGCCCGTCTGCGGCCTCGGGTTTCAGGCAGCCCTCGGCGCGCTCGCCCCGCCGGAGGTCGCCGTCCATCTGGAATGGGACGGCACGATCCGCGTAAACGGCGCTGTCTGCGGACGCATGCGCCTCAAGGCGTCCACCGCAAACCCTGAGGAAACTCCGGACTGGCTGGTTCTCGGCCTCGAACTCAACATGACCAGTTCAACCGAAAACCCGGGCACCGATGCCGACACGACCTATCTCTCGGAGGAAGGCTGCGCTGAAGTCACCCCGGACGGTCTTCTGGAAGCCTGGGTACGTCACAGCCTTTACTGGATCAATCGCTGGCTCGACGAGGGGCTGCGCCCCGTTCATGCCGACTGGCGCGGCCTTGTGCCAACCCTCGGGGAACCGATAGAGATCGATGGAAAGTCCGGAACATTCGTCGGGGTGGACGAGAATTTCGGAATGCTGCTCAGAACCGGGGACGAGACAACCCTGATCCCGCTTTCGAGCCGACTGGAGACCTGACCTCATGAAACTGGCCCGTGCGATCCATATGGATGACAGCGACCGCAACGTCTACTTTTCCCCGGCCAGAACCGGTGAATGGTGTCTTTCGGGAGGCTTCGAGTTTTCCGACTGGACCGAAGCCGACCTTGTCGGCAAGGCCCGGCAGGCCTTTTCCAACGGCTGGCTGGGTCTGGAGACCTTCGGACGCGTCACTTTCGTCGCCATCACGCCGGTCAGCGAAGACGAATTCTCCACACTGGTCGACAATTTGGCGCGCCATTTCGTCGAGGTCTATGGAGCGCCCTCGGTCGATGCGGCAAGAGGCGTTGCCGAGGACGAACTCCGCTACATGGCCGACTTGTGTTCCGAACACGACGAGAACATGCTGCTCGCCGTCCACCGGGAGCTTTCCGAAGAAGGCGTGAAGGAAAGCTACAGCGCCATTGAGGCCCCGGCAGCGGAACTGGATCTCGTCGCCATGCATGGGGACATGCAATAGGTTCCAGACAGCCCGGCAGCCGCAACTGAACGCCGGATCAGCCCGAACGACTGCCTTGCCGCCGGCGCTGTGGCCGACTAGTCTCTTGTTCGGAGGCACCGGATGACACGTCATATTCAAACAGTGGTGAGACATGAGCGCATGGAGCAATAGCGGCTGTCCCTGCCGTTTTCCATGTGCCCCCGGCCTTGTACGGGGGCATTTTTTTTGACCCGACCAGACCAGAGAAACCCTTGGCCCGTACACCGCCGCATCTCATCACGATCATTCTGCTGACCGCGTTTTCGCCGCTGTCGCTGAACATGTTCCTGCCGTCCCTTGGACACATCGCCGAGGATCTTCAGACGGACTACGCGCTGGTGAGCGTGGCAATCGCCGGGTATCTCGCGACCACCGCAGTCATCCAGTTGATCGCAGGCCCCCTTGCGGACCGGTTCGGCCGCCGCCCGGTCCTGCTGGTCGCGCTCGTGATTTTCTGCATTTCGTCTTTTGTTTGCGCGATGGCGGAAAACATCTGGGTCTTCCTGTTTTTCCGCATGCTCCAGGGAAGCATCACGGCAGGGTACACGCTGTCGATGGCGATCGTGCGCGATACGCACCCGCCGCAGCAGGCCGCGGGCCTCATCGGCTACATCAGCATGTGCATGGCCATCGCCCCAATGCTCGGTCCCGTCTTTGGTGGCTTGCTTGACACCGCTTTCGGCTGGCGCTCGAACTTCTACCTTTACGCCACCTGCGGGGTGCTGATCCTTGCCTTGTGCTGGGTCGACCTGGGCGAAACCAGGCCGGAGCGGCAGGAAAGCGATCAGCCGATGACGCGCGCGATCCTCGCGCTCATCCAGGATCCACGCTTTTGCGCCTATGCCGTCTGTTCGACCTTCACGGTGGGCGCCTTCTACATTTTTCTGGCAGGCGCGCCGCTGGTTGCGACCACCTCCTTTGGAGTGACCACTGCAGAACTCGGGTTTCTGATCGGCAGCATCACGGTCGGGTTTTCGGCGGGCGGTTTTCTTGCGGGCAAGTTTTCGTCGCGGATTTCGTTGCCGGCAATGATGCTGATCGGCCGGCTGACCGCGTGCACCGGACTCTCGATCGGATTATTGGTCTTTCTTGTCGGCGGATCGTCCCCGTTCGCTTTTTTCGCAGGCACGATTTTCGTCGGCATCGGCAACGGCATCACCATGCCGGGCAGCAACACCGGGGCAATGTCGGTCAGGCCGGATCTTGCCGGGAGCGCCGCCGGGCTCGTCGGCGCTTTGGCGCTGGCCGGCGGTGCAGCGCTGACGAGCCTTGCGGGCATTGCCGTCGGCACCGGCGATCAGCCGGTTACCGTGCTTGCACTAATGCTGGCGAGTTCCGCTGTCGGGCTGGCGGCGGCCTTCGCAGCCCTGCTCCTGGAGCGAAGCGCCGGGACCGGGCCTCAGGCATCGCACTAGTGCAATGCCCGGGCAAGGCGGCTTACCGCCTTGCCCCTTTCTTCTTTTTCCAGAACGGCTCGATATCGCCGGCCATGATGCAGCCGAACGGATCGATGTAGTCCTCGATTTCGGCCAGACCGTATTTCTTGATCTGAGCGACGACCGCGTCCGCCTTTTTGTAGCCGGACGGCAGTTCGGAGACGTCGATCTTCTCCTCGAAGAAGCGGATGTCGAGACCTTCCGTTTCTTCCCTCAGCATCGCTTCCGGCGTCTTGCCGAGCGAACGGCGCTTGTGCTCGGAGCGCGAGAAGTTGCGCCCCGCACCATGCGGGGAGAACCCAAGCGCATGACCGGCATCCTTGCCGCGCACGACCAGAACCGGTTCCGCCATGTTCAGCGGGATCAGCGTCAGGCCGGTCGCGTCGGACGCATATCCGTCCCAGGCGGGCGTTGCCCCCTTGCCGTGGTAGAACAAGCCATCGCGTTCAAACACGAAGTTATGCTCGTTCCAGAAACGGTCCGAGTGGCTCGCACCGCTCGCCTCGACCGTTGCCTGGTGCAGCGCGTTGTGGTTGGCCTTGGTCCACTTGCGGATCAACTGCAGCGCGTCCCAATAGGCCTTCCCTTCCTCGCTCTCCGACGGGATCCAGGCATTCTGCTTCAGCGTCTTCGGCGACAGCTTCCTGCGGTATTTTTCCGCAATGCTCATGCCGATCCTGTAAAGCAGTGCGCCCGGTCCGCGAGATCCGTGATGGGTCACCATCGCGGTCTTGCCGGTCTTCCTGGAGACGCCGACAAACAGGAAATGGTTGCCGTCGCCTTGGGTTCCCAGGTGCTCCTGCGCCGAACGCAGGATCTTCGGGTTATTCAGGAACCGGTTCTCACGGAACTGGTCATAAACGCTCATCGACATGGTGAAACGCTTGCCGTTGGCACGCCCGCCGCCGCCGAAATGGGTCACCGAATGCGCCGCATCCAGAACCGCCTTCGGGTCGGCATCCTCGAACTCGGTCATCATCACCGAGCAGCAGATATCGGCACTGTGCATCCCCGGATGGATCGCACCGCGCGCTGCCACCACACCGCCAACCGGAATGGTTCCAAGCGGACCGGCCGGACAGGCATCCGGCATGATCGCACCCGCTTCAACCGTCGGTGTGCGCATCAGCTCGGTCATGTGATGCTTGACCGCCTTCAGGTTCTCCTCTTCGTCTTCGCCTTCCGCGTCCAGGTTGACGTGAAACGGCTTTGCTCCCGAGGCAGCCAGCGGCAGGACCGGATCCGGCTTGTAGCTTTCCAGCATCTGCCGCACGGTCTCCAGCGACGTGCCTTCGTCAAGCGCGGCCTGGCCGTCCCTGAGGGCGGCACCGAAGGCCTTGCCTTCTTCGTGACCCCATGCACTCAGCATCGCGCTGGTCAGGGTCGTTGTTTCCGTTTCAATCGTCATCGTCTTCTTCCTTCATACCCGCCTGGCGGCAAGCGGCGGCAGGACGCGTTGCATTGAACAACACTTCTGCCGGCATCCGCCAGGCTGTGCGGGGCAAGGTCAGGCAAGATCTTCATTCCGCCACCGGACTGCTCCGGGCCAGACTTGAACTGGCACGGGAAACGCTATCGCGCCTCCCCTCCCGGCCGTGCCGGAAGGCGTCTACCTGTATTCCTGCCGGCATCCCCGATATCGCGGCAGCACCGCGTTCAGTTGCCAATTTTAAATCAGTTGCCGGTTAGGGCGACAACAAGGTGCAAAACGTTCCTGCTCTACCAATTGAGCTACGCTGCCTCACTTGGTTGCAGCGGCGGGACTCGAACCCGCAACCCGGCGATTATGAGTCGATGTAGTTCTGCGGGCATTCGCCCTGACCGTATTTTCCGGTGCGGCGGCGAGAGATGACAGGACACTCATGGTCAAGAATGTAGTCCTGCCGGCATCCGCCGCGATTGATCGTCAATTCGTCCTCTCGTTTTTGCGCCGGTCCGTGTCCGGCTGAAAAAGTCGGCCCGGTCAGGGCGACAAGGTGGGTGCAAAACACTCCTGCTCTATCCGTTGAGCTACGCTGCATCAGTTGGTTGCAGCGGCGGGATTCGAACCCGCAACCTGGCGATTCATAGTCGATGTAGTTCTGCAGGCATTCGCCCTGACCGGTTCAATTCCTTGGTGAGATGCGGCGGCAAGAATGAAGAAACCCCGGGAGTCCCGCTCAAGCCCGAGAGCGCGTGCATCGATCATCCTGCGCTCGAAGGAGCCCAGGCAAACTGATCGTCCCCTTGAGACCGATCAGCTTGCGGAGATTCCATCGGTGCCGATTGAATCTCCGCTGATCCGGAGGGGAGTCGAACCCGCTCGGACGTGTTCCCTTTGTGGAGCAATGTAGTTCCTTCGGCATCCGCCAAGTCTCTTTGCGAGCGCGGCAGACGGTCCGTCCGCCGCGCATCCTGGTGTCAATCGAGATCGATCGCTTCGATCTCGCCAACCCACTGGTCGGCATTCATGGTGCCCTTGGCAAAGGCCGCGATCTGGTCGAACACCGCATCGGAGAAGCCCCCGATGTTGAGGATATCCGGCCGCGACTTGGCCTGGGTCGTCCCGTAAGGCGCGATATCGATGCACACCATCTTTGCGTCCGGGTTACGCCTTTTCAGCGTTTCCCATTCACGCATCACGCCGGTCTGATGGCCCGCCTGGATCCCGGCCCAGGACTGGTTATCCGAAACCAGGATGACCAGATCCGGGGCACGGCACTTGGCGTTCAGGCACGCCAGAGGTGCTGCACAGTTCGTTCCGCCGCCCCACTGCTCGGTGAGCTTTCGGGCGTTGGTCATCACAGTGTCTCGCCCGGTCAGCTTGACCGGCCGCACCTTGACTTCGAACGGCAGGACCGTGGCCCCGCGGTTTCGGCGCAGCACCGCCGCAGCGACCAGGGCAGCGACATCAACGCAGCGCGTTGCGGTCGTCGCACCCTTTCGGTAACCGGTCACCGGCGACGCCATGGAACCGGAGACATCCGGGCACACGACCACTTGGCCCTTCAGGGCCGGGACATTGGCGACCGAGATCTCCATGGCTTCATGCATTGCCTCGCGGATCTCGGCAGGCATTTCGTCCGACAGGGCCTGAAAACCCGTCAACAGCTGATACGGGAAGGCACGTGCCTTCCTGATCCGCTTCGGATCCTTCAGGATATCCGCCACCAGACGCACAGCCGGCGTCTTTTCGAACCGCGCACCGTCAAAGACACCGTGGCGCAGGAAGGTGTTCAGGTTCATCCGCACCATGTTCCAGGTCCCGCGCTCCGCCATCTGCGTCCAGTCTTCCCTGGAAAGAGGCAGATGCGTCAGCATCTGGAACGGGACATCCGGCAGTGCCTGGCCTTTCGGGTTCTCCTTGAACGCCACATAGGCACGGACCTGTTCCGGCAGCCTTTCGACGTCACACGGCTTTCCGATCAGCCATGCGAACAGCGCATCTCGCTCTGCATCACGCGGCTTCGGGTGCACCATCTTGATGACGTCAGCCAGCGACGGATCGTTGCCGATCGAGGCCTGCAGCAGCTGATATACTGTTGCCGCATTCAGCCATCCGCGAACGAGCGCCTTCGGCCGTGTGCCGAGCGACTTTCGTCCGGTCTGCCCGGAACGCATGATCTGAACGAAGTTTCGCAGCATCCTGCCGTCGGTGACCACATGCGGAAACGCCTTGGCAAGCAGGCCCACATCGCGCGATGCCAGCATCGCCAGCAACAGGGCCGGCAGATCTTTCATCCTGCCTTTCTGACGGGCATAGACGGCCGTCCTTGCCAGGAAGTCATCCGGAACCTTATCGGCTGTTTTCAGAACCGCCTCCAGTTCGAGATCGGCGGACTGATAAAACGTATTGCCGATGGATCCTGTCGCTGCCAGTTGAGCCAGCTTGTGACGGTCCTCGTAAGTATAGGCCTTGCCACCCGCCAGGTTCCTGGCGTCGGCTTTGCCGGAAAAGCGCCCGCGCCGAGATGCAAACAGGGATTTGTTCGCCATTTTCTCTCTCCTCAAATCCGCGCCTTTCAAGGCGTTTGGGTTGATGTCTGTGTCGAGACAGAGAATGACCGCACCCGGCGCATCGCAAAACAAAAAAAAAATAGTCATAAGTATCTGAAAAATATAAGTTTTCAAAGATATTGACATTTCTAGGCAGAAATAATCTTATATGAGAGAATAGTGCTTTATACAATTGGATAGGCAAGTTGAAAAAGAACGTCGTTATCGGCTTTCTGGGTACCCAACTGGACGCAGGCAAGAAGCGCCGGTGGCGGCCATCGATCGCCGTGACGCAGCATGGCCGCTTTCCGGTGCATCGCCTGGAGTTGCTGTATGACAGGGCCCATCATCGCCTGGCTCAAAACGTCAAACGCGAGATCGAGGACGCCAGCCCTGCAACCGAAGTGCTGCTGCAACAGGTGGACATGCGCGACCCCTGGGATTTTCAGGAGGTCTATGGTGCCCTGTTCGACTTCGCGCGGGACTACGGTTTCGACGAGGACCGCGAGGACTATTTCGTCCACCTGACGACGGGCACGCACGTTGCCCAGATCTGCTGGTTCCTTCTGACCGAGTCCCGCCACGTTCCGGCCAAGCTGGTGCAGACCTCTCCACCGCGCGGCGAGGACAGCGACATCGCCGGCCAGTACAACATCGTTGATCTGGATCTTTCCCGCTACGACGCCCTTCAGCAGCGCTTTGATCTCGTTGCCGAGGAATACAACGCGCTTTTGAAGGCGGGCATAGAAACACGGAACGCGGCCTTCAACGGCCTGATCGAACGGATCGAACTGGTCGCCACCAACACCGACGCCCCACTTCTGCTGCTCGGCGATACAGGCACGGGCAAAAGCGAACTGGCCGAACGCATTTACGAACTGAAGCTCCAGCGGCGCAGGGTCAAGGGCCGGCTCGTTCACGTGAATTGCGCCACCCTGAAAGGCGAGCGGGCCATGTCCAGTCTCTTTGGTCATCGCCGCGGGTCGATGGGCACCGGCAGCCCGGACCGGCGCGGGCTGCTGCGCGAAGCGGACGGCGGGGTCCTGTTTCTGGACGAAATCAACGAACTTGGCCTCGACGAGCAGGCGATGATCCTGCACGCCGTCGAGACCGGCCGCTTTCTGCCGGTCGGCTCCGATCACGAGATTACCAGCCGCTTCCAGCTGATCGCGGGAACCAACCGCAATCTCGGGCAACTCGTCTCGGAAGGAAGGTTCCGGCCGGATCTATACGCAAGACTGAATCTCTGGACTTTCCGGCTGCCGTCACTGACCGAAAGGCGCGAGGACATCGAACCAAACATAGAGTTTGAACTCGACAGGTCCGAGAAACTGCTCGGCAACCGGGTCGGCTTCAATGCTGACGCACGCTCCCGGTACCTGGATTTTGCCGCGTCCCCGGCAACGCCATGGCCCGGCAATTTCCGCGACCTCGGCGCTTCGGTCCAGCGCTTGTGCACACTGGCACCGCGCGGGCGTATCACGCTGTCGCTTGTGCAGCAGGAGGTCGAGGCGCTGGAGCGCCAGTGGGCAAGCGCCGAAGTGAACCCCGACGACGTTCTGCTGCAGGATCTCGTCGGCGACAGGATCACGGAAATCGACGCCTTCGACAAGGTGCAACTGGCCTACGTCATCCGTGTGTGTCGCAAGAGCCCGACCTTGAGTGCGGCAGGCCGAACGCTGTTCGCGGCCTCGCGCGCAACACGAACCAGCCGCAACGACGCCGACCGCCTCAAGAAATATCTCGACCGGTTCGGCCTGACCTGGGCCGATGTAACAGCACAAGAAAGTTAGAGCCTCAATCATCGCAGAGTGCGTAACGGCGAGATCGCGTCCGCGTGAAAACGCGCGAGCGGACGTTGAAATAAACGTCAGAACGGGGAACACGCAGTTGAATGCAAGTTACCGACGGCCTTCCTAAATCAAGGGCGCAACAAGATCTGTAACCTGGAAGGCTAATGAACATGATGACACTTACTTCTGAAAACAGGTTGGTCGGCGCATTGCCAACCATCAACTTCGCAACGCTCGGACTGATGTTTGTCTCGGGTTTCTTCGCCACGGTCGCATTCGACCTCTGGGGTCAGGTGATCAGCCCGGCACTCGGTTTTGCCAAGCTCTCCCCGCATGGCCTGGCACAGAGCCTGCTCGGCAGCCTCGGGCTCCCCAACAATGCATTCGCCGGATACTTCGTTCACTTCTATGTCGTCGGACTGATCGGCTACCCGATCGGCTGGATGTTCATCTTCGCGCCGCTGTGGCAGCGCGCCGTCGGCAACACCCACTGGTTCATCCCGTCCGCGATCTACGGCTTCGGTCTCTGGGTCTTCGCCATCGGCGGCATCACCTCTCTCGCAGGTCTGCCGTTCTTCCTGAACTTCTCCGGCATCGTCTGGGTTGCCCTGATCGGTCACGTTCTCTACGGCATCGTCATGGTCGCCATGCTGCACCTGATCGAAAAACAACAGAACGCCTGAATAACAAGAAGAGGAAGTCCAACTATAAGGGCGGCCTACGCCCACCTGAAAAGAACGCGCCACCTGGTGGCGCGCTTTTTCGTTTAGGGGCCTGGTTCGAAGTGCCCGTGAAATGCGCGGAAAACGAAGCGATGGGCAACAACTGTTGTTGCAAGGGCTGCGAGGTAAATTCTGGACCTTTCAGGAACCAACGCCTGATCTTTTTCTTGTCATCCCTGCGAAGGCAGGGATCCAGTAACCTCCAGCCTCACCAACGATGTCATTTGCCTGCCACATGGAATACTGGATCCCGGTCTTACCGCTTATGCGGCAAACCGGGACGACAAACTCGGATTACTCGCTGAACTGAACCTCACACTTACAAAATATTCTTATCCCGCAGAGAGCGCCGGTCTCGAAGGATGAAGACTGCACGCCAACAAAACGAGAGATCACCAAAGATCATCCGTTTCTCCACGTCCGCCGTACCCCTCACTCAGGCCAGTCGTTCTGGATCAGTTCCACGCCCCTCTGCCCCGCATCGAGCAAGGCTTGCGCGTTGCTGTCCTCGTCCGCCAGCCGCGCGAGCGTAACGGTTCCCAGCATCAGGGCCAGCGTTGCAACTCCCTGGGCCGGGTCGTCCCCGGGCGTGAGTTGCGTCGCTGTTCTCCGGAGGGCGTCATGTCCTTCGCGGCGGGCGTCAGGAGCCCCTCTGTTCAGGTCCCCTGCCAGCGCTGCCAGGGGACACCCGTCCTTCCTGCTGCCGACGTGGCATAGCGACAGGTAGGTGGCGATGTAGTCGCGCCGGGCGGCCGCCTTCTGCTCCTCACTGTCAGCTGCCTCCATCCCGTTCAAGACATCATCCACCGCCGTCTTGAACGCTGCTGCCACAAGTTCGTCCTTCGACTTGAAATGCCGATAGAACCCGCCATGCGTCAGTCCTGCGGCCTGCATGACGTCGGACACGCTGGTCGTCTCGACACCGCGCTGACGGAAAATCTCGCCAGCCTTCTCCAATATCCTTTTGTGTGACTTACGCTTTTCGGCTTCCGACATTCTCGGCATAGGCGCGGTTCTCCACGGGACTTGACAATATAGATTTCATCTATCATCTATATTTTTAGATTACAATCATCATCTATAAAGGAAGTCTCCTCGTGAAACCGAAGATCCTTGTTACCAGCGCAGCCGGCAAGACCGGGCTCCCAACCGCTCTGCAACTCCGCGAAAAGGGTTATCCGGTCAGGGCATTTGTGAGGAGGCGTGACAGCCGCTCGGCCTTGCTGGAGCGCGCGGGCGCGGATATCTTCGTCGGCAATCAATATTCCCTGTCGGATATGCGCGAGGCGATGGACGGGGTGCAGCGTGCTTACCAGTGTGCACCGACGGCTCCCAACGGATTGCATTTCAATGCAGTTTTCACGGTTGCCGCAAACGAGGCGGGGCTCGAGCATGTGGTCACGCTCGGTCAATGGCTCACCTCCTCCGACCACCCGTCGCTGTTTACACGAGAGGTGTATCTCTCCAACGCCTTGATCCGCCTGTCTCCGCGCATGAGTGTCACCTCGGTCGATCCGGGATGGTTTGCCGACAACTATCTGATGGTCATCGACATGGCGGCCCATCTGGGGCTGTTCACAATGCCGCTCGGACCGGGCAATGAAAAGAAAAACGCACCGCCATCGAACGAGGACATCGCCGCTGTCGCCGTGGCGGCGCTGACCGATCCGGAGGCGCATGCGGGCAGGAGCTATCGCCCGACCGGCCCGGAGCTGCTGTCTCCGAATGACATTGCCGCTGCAATGGGACGCGCACTCGGGCGGCGCGTCAGGTACATGGACATATCAGAGAAGATGATGACCAAAGCGCTGCGCGCCCTGCCGCCGTCAAACTATTCTGAAGCCGCTGTATCGCAACTCGCGATCTATGCGGAGGAATACCGGCGCGGCACTTTCGCAGTCAACGCGCCGACCGGCGACGTCCTGAAGCTGACAGGCGAGGCTCCGGAAAGTTTCGAGAATATCGTGCGCCGGACAGTCGCAACCCGCCCGGACCTCAGGAAAAGTGTCCCGGCCACGGTGCGTGCCTTCACCGGTTTTCTCAAGATCCTTCTGACGCCGGCGCTCGACCTCGAACGCATTCAGTCACAGCGGGACCATGTCCGGCTCATGAACCCGACGTTCAGCCAGGACACGCCTGAGTGGACGGCAACCCATGTGCCGGCGATGCCCGTTTCAGCACCTGCAAAAGTCGCCTGATTTTAGGAAACCGGAGGAACACGGAACCATGACCGACAACACAGCCATACTGGAGCGAAACAACCGCTTCGCGGATCGTTTTGAAGCCGCAGATCTCCCCATCTTGCCGAAGCTCGGCACTTTGATCCTCACCTGTATCGACGCCAGGGTTGACCCGGCCCATGTTCTGGGTCTCGAACTGGGGGACGCCGTTGTCCTGCGCAACAATGGCGGTCGGGTCACACCGGCAGTGATCGATGAAATCGCAACCCTCGCCTTCATGGTTGGCAAAATGACCGGGAACCCGGACCCGGAATTCAATGTTGTGCTGATGCAGCACACCCAATGCGGCGCCCAGAATTTTGCCAATCCGGAGTTCCGCCATGCGCTTCAGGGCAAGCTCGGGATCGACGTATCGAATTCCGCGATCTTCGACCAGGAGACGGACCTTGAACGTGACATCGACAGGCTGGCAGATGCGCCGGGGATCCCCGACGGGCTCAAGGTCTCCGCACTGCTCTATGACGTCGAGACGGGCCGCGCGCGCGAGATTGTTTCACCCCGGAAGCTGGCTGCTTTGCGTACGCGCTGAGAGGGTCGGCAATCAGGGTGGCTTTCATCCGGACGATCTGCGCAAGGCCCGCCAGGCGTCCTACTGGCATCCGCCTTCGGCCCAGATCCGAAGCAACTGCTTGAAGACACCGCCGAACGGATGTTCCTTCGTCAGGGCCCGCGTCTGGTCGTTCATGTAGGTCTGGGCCTGGGTGCACAGGTTCGCCTGCTCCCACTGGTGACAGGATGCACATGTCTTGTCTTTCCAGGCGGCCTCGGGCAACCCCTCGATCGGAGGAAAGCGGGGGCTCGCGGAAATCAGATCGGAAATGCTCCGCGTCGCGAGATCCGGATCACCCGTCCCGAGCGGGGTGTTGAAGGCGACGACGTCCGGGAGCGCGCCGGAAGCATCTCCCGCCGTCACCTCGGGTTCCGGAGCGACCGGAACGACCGGCTCCGATATAGGATCTGTCCGTGGCTCGTTCTGCTCGATCGTCTGAAGTTCCAGGCGCGCGAGTTCGGAAAAATGGCCGTCCGGAAAGGTGTCCAGGTAGTCCTTGTAGGCCTCGGCTGTGCCCGCCTGCCGGGCAGCCTCGATCAGCTCACGTTCCGTATCGCTGGGATCAACGGAAACCGGTGCCTGCGCCGGGACTTCGGGTTCACTGGTTGACGCGGTTTCCTGCATTTCGCTGGAGACGAGATCCTGCAGCAGCGAGCGCGCCTCGCCGGCAAAACGGCTTTCAGGATTGGCGCGCAGGTATAGCATCACCTGGATAGGGTCCTTGCTCAGTTTGACCGTTTCCCAGAGCTGGCGCTCCTGGATTTCCGCGGGCGACGGCATGACGGCCGGCACGAACTGGAAGTTCGCGGTCATCGAGGACGTGTCCCAAGGGGTCTGGACCCCATTGGTTGCTTCCAGGACATCGCGGCGCACATTCTTGAACAGGGTCTCGATAGGAACGCCGGGGGCCGACATCCGGCGCGCAAGCGAACCGGTGAAGGGACTGTTGGCACCCACGCCGTCAAGGGCGACTTCGCCCGGTCCCGTCGAATAGGCCAGGAAGGTGCCGCGCGGCGCTTTCATTTCCGCAAGACCGTTCTCGTTGAGGTCCGGAATGGCTTCGAATGGATTGTCGCGGCAGGCATCGAGGATCACGATGTTGGTCTGGTTCCTTGCCGAGAACATCTGCCGAAGCAACGCCTGTGCCGGCACGGCGACCAGGCTGAGATCGGCAGCGTCGGACAGATTGACATCAACCGGAAGCAGGAAGTTCGCGCCGAAGGACTGCACGCCGTGCCCTGCGTAGTAGAAGAGACCTGTCGCGTCGTCGTCCGCATCGCGCAGTTTTCGTCCGAAGTCGGCAATGGCCCGCGTGAGTTCATCCCGCGAAGCATCCGTTACAAGCATGACGTCGAACCCGACCGCCTCGAGCGATTCAGCCATGAGCACAGCATCGTTCTTCGGATTATCGAGCGGTGTCACATGCGTGTAAGCCGAGTTGCCGACGACCAGCGCCAGACGAGGATCATCGCTGTCGTCGTCGTCCGCCTGCGCCTGGGAAAACAGGAACAGCAGAGGAAGAAGAAAAAGCAGGGCCCAGCGAATTTTGGTCTTATTCGACAACGTTAAACTCGATACGGCGGTTGCGGCGCTTGCCGTCAGGTGTGTCGTTGGAGGCAACCGGTCTGGTTTCGCCATATCCGACGCTGGAAATGCGCAGCGCGGAAACGTTCTTCGCGGAGATATAGTCTTCAACTGCCGCGGCGCGGCGTTCGGACAAACGCTGGTTACCCGCAGAACTGCCGTCGCTATCCGTATGACCGCCGACCTCGATCCTGAGATCAGGGCAACGCTGAATGATATCGACCAGGCTGTCGAGAAGCGGCGCGCTCCTGGCATCAAGCCGGGCACTGCCGCTGGCAAAATAGATATTGTCCGTGCGCGACAGGATCTCGAAACGCCCTTTGCAGGCTTCCTCGTTCAGGTTGCCTTCCGGTTCGATGGCCGTGGCTGCGGCCTCCGTCACCTCAGGTTTCGCTTCTGCCACGACCTGCGCGCCTGCATTCTTGGAGAACAGGAAGTCGAAGGTCACCGTCGCGGACGGGACAATGGCGACATTCGCCGCTTCTTCGAGCTTCTTGATGCCGCCATCCAGATTGAAGTCGGTGGTTGCGATTGAAATGGGCGCAGTCGAAGAAACCGCCACAATGTCCTCGCCCACCAATGTCACCGCCACTTCTGTTTCAAGCGACTTGGTCACGCCATGCAGCTGGAGATCGAAGGTGAGCGGAATGATCTTCCGCCTGAGTTTGGAAAGATCGGCCAGCGCAGCCGGATCGATTGTGGTGGAAATCACAGCTTCCGGAAACTCGAAGGTTTCGAAAAACAGGAAACGCATCCGCACGTTCCTGAGGTCGATCTTGGTATCGACGGAATCCAGGAAGATCCGGATTTCGGCGGCGCCATCCGGATCAATCTTTCCCTGAAACTGAACGAACCCGCTACTCTCGACTTTGGTGAGGTTCTTCACGGACTGAAAGCGAACGGTCGAAGCGTCAGGCTGGAGCGTCCAGCCCGGTTCGAAAATGCTGCCCTGCGCGGTCGCTGTCTGTACAGAGAACGCAAGACAGGCCACACACAGGAATGACAAAACAACCCGCGCAACCGTCATGATCAGGTCCCCTCACTTCAATCTGGCGTCGGCGCTACCCTAAGGGCGTATTCGTTACGTTAGTCTTACAACGCCAAAGGCTCAATGCAATGTTCCGCACAAGTGACCGGCGATCTTATGTGCGGAATTGCGCGAAGAAAGGGGACTTTTCCACGCGCTCTTAGTAAGCGGTCAGACCGTGCCTAGCTGTGCCTTGTCAAAGATCCCGAGTGCACCGTCTTTCGTAAGTTGGACCGGATTGCCACCCGCCGTCGGATCGACGATGGCCATCTCGGCGATCAGGTCGCGCTTGCCGTCGTCGACATTCAGACCAGAAAGCGTGTGCGGCACATCGAGATCATCACGCAGTTTCAGCACGGCATCGAGCACGCCCTGATAACCGCCCGCGATCCCCAGGAATCCGGCAAGCCGTTCGAATTTCTGCTCGATCGCCGGCCTGTTGAACTGCAGCACGTAAGGCATGAAAACCGCGTTGGTCATGCCGTGGTGGGTGTCGTAGAGCGCACCGACCGGATGGGACAGCGAATGGATCGCGCCGAGCCCCTTCTGGAACGCGACGGCGCCCATGGCGGCAGCGCTCATCAGGTGGCCGCGCGCTTCAAGGTCGGAACCGTCTGCGGCAACTTTCGGCAGGTTTTCAAACACGAGCCGCATGCCCTCCAGGGCAATGCCTTCCGACATCGGATGGTACATGGGCGCCGAATAGGCTTCCAGGCAATGCGCCAGCGCATCCATGCCGGTTCCGATGGTGATGAAGCGGGGCATCCCGACGGTAAGTTCCGGATCACAGATGACGATTTCCGGCAACATCTTCGGATGGAAAATCACCTTCTTGGTGTGGGTCGCCTCGTTCGTCACAACGCCCGCCCGGCCGACTTCGGATCCGGTTCCGGCGGTTGTCGGTACCGCGATGATCGGGGCAATCCCGTTGGAATCCGCCCGGGTCCACCAGTCGCCGATATCCTCGAAGTCCCATATCGGTCGCGTCTGGCCGGACATGAACGCGATCAGCTTGCCTGCATCGAGCCCCGAACCGCCGCCGAAGGCAATGACCCCGTCATGCCCACCGGCCTTGAAGGCCGTGACACCGGCGGAGATGTTGCTGTCGACCGGGTTCGGCTTGACGTCGGAGAAGACGGCTGCCGACAGACCCGCGGCCTCAAGACCCGCAATGGCATCGGCGACCATCGGCAGTCTCGCGAGGCCAGGGTCTGTCACAAGCAGGGGATTGGTCATGCCGACAGCCTTTACGGCATCCGGCAACTCCTTGATGCGTCCGACGCCGAAACGGACGGACGTTGGATAGGACCAGTTGACGTTGGGAAGTGTACTCATGGGGATCTCGTGTTTGCGAATTGAATGACGTTCATCAAACCGGCTGTTCGCGCGGTTGCACGGAGCGGTTCCCTTTCCTCCGGTTTGTCATCCCTGCGCAGGCAGGGATCCAGCGTGCTTCGGTCTAAGCCATCGTCGTTGCATGAGCCGTTTCCGGCCACTGGATCCCGGCCGTCCACTGTGGCACGACCGGGAGGGCATTTCGGAGAATTTAAATGTGACTGTATCTTTGCTCTTGCCTCAATGCTCCACGCGGAAATGGAACGACTTCGGCCGTGTCAGATTGTGGAAGCCGATCTCCGAAAGCGCGGCGCCCTTGCCGGTTTCCTTGACGCCGGTCCAGACCAGGGCCGGGTCAAGATAGTCGCAGCGGTTCATGAAAACCGTGCCGGTCTCGATCCTGTCGCCGATCTGCGCGGCAGCGGCAACATCCTCGGTCCAGATCGACGCGGTCAGGCCGTAAGGGCTGTCGTTCATGAACTGCAGCGCTTCCTCGTCGTCCTTCACCTTCATGATGCCGACGACAGGCCCGAAGCTCTCTTCGCGCATGACCGACATCTGGTGGTTCACATCGGTCAGCACCTGCGGTGCCAGATAGGGCGTGCCGTCCTTGTTTTCCGAAAACGCGGTCACGTCGATGTGTGCCTTTGCGCCCTTGCGCAGCGCTTCATCGGTCTGCTCGCGCACCCAGGCCGCGAACCGGGCCTGCGCCATCGGGCCCAGCGTCGTCGCCTCATCCAGCGGGTTGCCGAGCTGATACTGCTTCGTCAGATCGACAAACCCGTCCACGAACCTGTCGAACTGGCTCTCGTGCACGTAAACGCGTTCGATACCGCAGCAGCACTGCCCGGCATTGTAGAATGCGCCGTCGACGAGATTTCCGATGGCATAATCCAGATCGGCGTCGGCGCGCACATAGGCCGGGTCCTTGCCGCCAAGCTCAAGACCAAGCGTTGCGAACGTCCCCGCCAGCGCCTTTTCGATTGCCCGGCCACCGGCAACGGAACCGGTGAAATTGACATGATCGATCAGACCGGACCCGAGCAGTTTTTCGGTGCCTGAATGCGTCAGCACGATATTCTGAAAAACCCCCTTGGGCAGACCCGCCGTTTCAAAGGCCTGTGCAAGGCGCTCACCGACCAGCAGCGTCTGTGCGGCATGCTTGAGCACCACGGCATTTCCTGCCATCAGGGCGGGCATGATCGTGTTGATGGCCGTCATGAACGGATAGTTCCAGGGCGCGATCACCATGACGATGCCGAGCGGCACCCGCCGCAGGTAACGCTTGAAGCCCGGTTTGTCGGTCCGCTCGATATCAGCCAGCGCATCCGCTGCGATGGAGGCGCAATATTCGGTGCGCTCGATCGTGCCGCCGAGTTCACCGCCATAGCGGACGGGCCGGCCCATTTGCCGGGCAAGTTCCGGAACGACCTCGTCGTTCATCGCCTTCAGCGCATCGAGTGCCTTCAAGCACAGGGCAACGCGTTCGGCAATCGGGGTTGCCGCCCAACCGGCCTGAGCGCTTCGGGCAGCCGACACGACCTTTTCAACGGCGACCTCGTCCAGCGCAGGACGCTCTGCATAAACCGACCCGTCAACGGGCGAGACCAGCTTGATCACATCTGACATTGTTGCCTCACTACATCCTCTTTGCGAGGTTTCTCCGATTACGTTGCTTTTGAAAGCGCCCTCATCCCGAGGCGAACCTGCAGGTTCGTCTCGAAGGACGGGTCTCTTGTCCGGACCCTGCCTCCCATCCTTCGAGACAGCGCTTGCGCGCTTCCTCAGGATGAAGGGTGGTAGCGCAGGGCACCCTCCGTATTCCTAGGCCCGTTCGAAACCCCGGGCGATTTCGTAGTCCGTGACGGCCCGGTCGAACTCCTCGATTTCCCATTCCGCCGCGCGCGCATAGTGGTCGATCACTCCATCGGAAAAAGCCTCGCGCAGGAACTTCGACTTGCGCAGCGTTTCGCGCGCATCCCGCAGGGTATGCGGGATCTCCTTGGCCCTGCGGTTCTCGTAGACGTCGCCTGTGGTCGGCGGATCGAGCGGGAGTTTTTCTTCCAGTCCCTTGATACCCGCTGCGATCAGTGCGGCGAGCGCGAGATGGGGATTGAGGTCCGATCCGCCGATCCGGCACTCGACCCGGAGCGCCTTTGTGCCTTCACCGCATAAACGGAAACCGGCCGTCCGGTTGTCCACCGACCAGACTGTCTTGGTCGGCGCGAACGTACCCTTCTGGAACCGCTTGTAACTGTTGATGTAGGGCGCGAGGAAATAGGTGTAATCCGGAGCGTATTTGATCAGGCCTGCAAGATAGTGGCGCATCATGTCCGACATGCCGAGTTCCGCCTTGTCGTCGCAGAAGACATTGTTGCCTTTCTTGTCGAACAGCGAGTGGTGCACGTGAGATGACGAGCCGACCTTGTCGCTGCGCCACTTGGCAAGGAAGGACACGGACCGTCCCTTCGCCCAGGCTATCTCCTTGACCGCATGTTTGGCGATGGTGTGATACTCGGCCGTGTCGAGCGCCGGTGCATATTTGATGTTGAGCTCTTCCTGCCCGGTTTCAGCTTCTCCCTTGGTGTTCTCCACCGGGATTCCCGCGCCGAAGAGACCGTTGCGAACCGGACGCAACACGTCCTCCTCCTTGGTTGTCTGCAGGATGTGATAGTCCTCATTGTAGCCGGAAATCGGCTCGAGATCGCGGAAGCCTTCCTTGCGGATCTCATCGAAACTCTTCTCGAACAGAAAGAATTCCAGCTCGGTTGCCATGATCGGCGTCAGCCCCATGTCGGCAAGCCGGGCAACCTGGGCCTTCAGCATCGCGCGCGGCGAATGCGGCACGTCCTCGTGCGTGTGATGATCCTGGACATCGCACATCACCATGGCGGTGGCTTCGAGCCAGGGAACCCTGCGGATGCTCGACAGGTCCGGCTTCATCACGTAGTCGCCATAGCCGCCCGACCAGCTCGTCGACGCATAGCCCTCGACCGTGTACATCTCGATATCGGTTGCCAGCAGGTAGTTGCAGCAATGTGTCTCGTCATAGGCGGTGTCGACGAAATGCTGGGCGTGGAAGCGCTTGCCCATCAACCGTCCCTGCATGTCGACAATACACGCAAGCACCGTGTCGATCTCGCCGGATGAGACCAGCGTCTTCAGTGCGTCAAAGGTCAGGTTGCCAGGCATGTTTGGTGTTCCGCAAGTTCATGTTTTCAGGTCATCGGCAATGAATTTGACAGTCCCGGGGAACCTATCCCCGGGACTGATCGTTTGGGACCTCAACCGAAGTTGTAAGGAGGTCCAGCCTGGTTGATCACGGAGTTGTATTCCTCAAAGATCGAGATGATCTTGGCCTGCAACTCGCCTTCTGCTGCGATCTCTTTCCAGAAATCCTTCGCGGCGTTTTCAACCTCGGCCCATTCGGCCGCCGGAACGGTGCGAAGTTGCAGCTTGTCACCTGTTGCACGAAGACGGGCTTCACCACCCCAGTACCACTGGTTCCGGTATGTGTGACCGGCTTCGGTGGCTGCCAGCACCAGCTGCTTCAAGTGGTCCGGCAGGTCAGCCCAGCGCTTCTGGTTGACGAACCAGGAACCGATCCAGGCACCGGAAATGTTGTTGGTCAGGAAGTAGTCCGTCACGTCTGCCCAACCGACCGTGTAGTCTTCCGTGATACCGGACCATGCCATCCCGTCGAGTTCGCCGGTCTGGACTGCAACCTCGGCATCCTCATAGGGGATGGAAACCGGCACAACGCCGAACTTGGACAGGAAGCGGCCAGCCGTCGGGAAGGTATAGAGCTTGAGCCCCTCGAGATCCGCGACCGACTTGATTTCCTTCTTGGTGTTGAAGTTGCAGGGATCCTGACCCGCAGCGGAAATCCACGAAACGCCAACCTTTTCGTATTCCGACCGCCAGATGTCGGCGAGACCGTACTGGTTGAACAGCACAGGCACGTCCAGGATGTGCTTCGTCGCGAACGGGAAGTACCCGCCGAATTGACGCAACGGGGTGGGCGATGCCATGGAATCGTCATCGGAGTGAACGGCATCGATGGTGCCGCGCTGGAGGGCCTGGAACAATTCGCCCGTCGGAACGATCTGGTCAGCATAGAACAGTTCGATCTGCAACTCGCCATTGGAGGCGTTGTTGACGTAGTCGACCATTGGCTTCGTCACGTGCTCACCAAGCGCACCGCCCGCATAGGTCTGCAGACGCCACTTGATCGGCTCCTGCGCCAGCACCGCAGGCGCAGCCAGCGTCGTGGCTCCCGCAGCAGCTGCTGTTCCCAAACCTGCATTCTTCAGAAAATTACGTCTGTTAGTCATCTCATGTTCCCCTTTTTGAGTTTACAATCCATGCGGCCGGACCTTTCAGATCCGCTTGATACCGCTGCCAACAATCCGTTTCCTCCGGATCTTATCCTTATTGTCCAGTTTCCCGTTTTCATTTTCCGTAGACCAGGTTTGGCAACCAAAGCGCGATCTGCGGGAAAAGCATGACCAGTGCCAGCGCCAGAACCATCACCAGGACGAATGGAGTGATCGAGCCGTAAATGTCCCGCAGAGTGATATCCTTTGGCGCCATTGCCCGCATCAGGAAGAGATTGTAACCGAACGGCGGTGTCATGTAGGCGATCTGGGTCGTGATCGTGTAGAGCACGCCATACCAGATCAGAATGTCTCCGCGCGGCATGCCGAGATCCAGAGAGCCCACAAGCGGCACATAGAGCGGGGCCACGATGACCAGCATTGCCGTATCGTCCAGGAATGTACCCATGACCAGGAACGACAGCTGCATCAGGATCAGAATCATCCAGGGTGACAGGCCAAGCTGTTCGGTGAACAGGTTCTCGATGGCTTTCACCGCACCGAGCCCGTCGAAGACAGCACCGAACCCGAGCGCTGCCAGGATGATCCACATGAACATGCAGGATATCCCGAGCGTATTCCTCAGGCACAGGATCAGGATATCCCACGTCATCCGCCGTTTGATGATCGACGCGAGCAACGCGGTGAGAGCACCGACCGCCGAAGCTTCAACAAGGCTGGTCTTTCCCATCACGAAGGGCACCATCATGACGGCAAAGATGAAGAGCGGCAAAAGACCGGCAAGCAGAAGGACGTATTTGTTTTCCCCGGACGCGTCGCGTTCTTCTTCCGATATTGCCGGACCGAGCTCCGGCTGGATGCGGCATCTGATCGCGATGTAGATAACAAACAGAGCTGCCATCATCAGTCCGGGCACGGCGCCCGCAAGCCAAAGCTGCCCGACGGGCGCCCTCGCGATCATGGCGTAAAGCACGAGCACGACCGAGGGCGGCACAAGGATCCCCAGCGACGACCCGGCCTGGATCACCCCCGTGACCATGCGCTTGTCGTATTTTCGTTTGAGCAGTTCCGGCAGCGCGATGGTCGCCCCGATAGCCATCCCGGCAACGGACAGACCGTTCATGGCCGAGATCAGCACCATCAGCAAGATCGTCCCGATCGCGAGGCCACCGTTGACCGGTCCCATCCAGACATGGAACATCTTGTAGAGATCGTCGGCGATCTTGGTTTCCGACAGCACGTAGCCCATGAATATGAACATCGGCAGGGTCAGCAGCGGATACCATTTCATCAGCTTCATCGCCGCCGAAAAAGGTATGTCGCCGCCGCCGGTCCCCCACAGGAGGATCGCAGCGATGGAAGCGATTCCACCAATCGCGCCGAACACCCGCTGACCTGTCAGCAGCATCAGCATCATCGACGAGAACATGAGAAGAGCGATCATCTCATACGACATCAGATCGTCTCTCCCTTGATGCGGGCGATATCCTTGAGGAACTCGGCAAACACCTGAAGAAGCATCAGGAAGAACCCGATGATCATGATCAGTTTGACAGGCCAGATATAAGGCCGCCACGCGGTCGGGCTCCGTTCAACGAACCCGAGCACCTCGTTTGCAGCACCGGGGCCGCCCGTCAGGAAAGCCAGGATCAGGTCCTTGTAGAAAGTGAACGGTTCCTGCGTGAAGTGGCCCAGTGAATAGGCAAAGGAATTCAACGCGCCGTAAAGAAGTACACCGAGATAGAACAGCAGAAGCAAAACGGTGAAGGCATCGAACCAGGCTTTTTTCTTGTCGCTCCACTCCGCATACAGGAGATCCATCCGGACATTCGATCCCAGCTGGATCGAATAGGGCCCGCCCAGGACGTAGTAAGCGACCATTGCGAACTGAGCGACTTCCAGGGTCCACAGAGACGGCGAGAAGAAGGTCTTGGACATGGAGGACCAGAGCAGAATTGCGGCCATCACGAAGACGCCCCACATGATGACCTTGCCCAGGCCGCGATTGAACCCGTCGACGATACGGACATAGACGCGCGCCGCCTTAAGCATCGGCGCCTCCCGTTGCAACGCATGCGTCTGCAGGCGCGCCGGCGTGCACCGCCTCGGCCAGCAGAGGCGCCAGGAGATCCGCCCAATGCGTTTCCTCGTCCGGTGTCGTGATCTCATCGTTCCGGATCTCGATCATCAGACAGGGCAGTTGCCGGTCTTCACCATGCCGGTGGATCGTGTAATAGACACCGTCAGAAGGCGCATAGGGCTCGTTGTCACCGACCGTCAGGTCGCCGTGCGTTTCCAGACCGGCCAGAACCGGCTCTGCAAGACTTCTGTCCTTGTCTGAAATCAGCCCGATCTCCCAGGGCCGGGCCTGCCCCTTGTAGACGGGTGTGAAAGAATGGACGGACACCACGGCGGTGGCGAGTCCGCGCTCTCGCCGCGCCCCTATCACCTCGTCGATCGCCTTGTGAAACGGGCGGTGGACAAGATCAAGACGGAAGGACCTTTCGGTTTCCGGCAAATTCCGGTTCCCGGAAATCTCCGTGGTCTCGCTCAAGCTTGGAATGAGGTCATCCCGGTCCTCGTCGCGATTGCAATCAATGATCAGACGCGAAATCGTGGTGTGCACCAGTGGTGAGTCGAGCCTGTCAGACAGCCCTTTCGCAACACCCAGCGCACCCGGATCCCAGGAGATATGTGCGGACTTTTCCGTTTCCGAAACTCCAAGGCACCGGTCGTAGGGAGGTGGGAAATAATTCGAGGCATGGTCGCAAACGAAGACGAACGCGCCTTCGCCTTCGGCGTTTTCAATTGCCACGGCCCCCATATTCACGCCGTTGTCAGGGCTTGCACCCATTCCCCGTTCCCCTTGAAAACCTGCTGATCAGGTTTGTAATGTTTATTACAGGATTGCCGCCTAAACTAATTTCTGTAATATTTGATACGAAGATTGGTGCCGCTGTCAAATGAAAATAACCATAAGCGGACAAAAGCAGGCCAGACCCATGGAACGCCCACTCCTGGAAGACATTCGAGACCGTCTCGACGAATTCACGGCTACCGAAAAAAAGGCGGCGCACGCGCTGATGGCAAACTATCCCGTCCAGGGTCTGGGGACCGTTGCGCAGTTTGCGGAAGCCGCAGGCGTCAGCTCACCGACCATTCTCCGTTTCATCGGCCGTCTCGGATTTCCAGGCTTTTCGGAATTCCAGAAAAAGCTTCGCAGCGAACTGGAAAGCCAGTTGAACTCACCGCTTGCCCGCAGTGCGACGCTTGAAGCTGCGCAAGACGGCGACCCCCATGTTTCTCAGCTCCTTGAGAACGTTCGGGAAACCTTCGAAAATCTCCCCAAGGGTGAACTGGATGGGCTGATCAGGCTTCTGTCGGACGAGAAGCGAACGATCCATCTGATCGGTGGCCGCTTCACCGACGGGCTCGCCCGCTACACGGCTGCACATCTCAGGATCGTGCGCTCAGGCGTCAATCACATTGCCGGCCAACAGGGAAACTGGCTGGATCAGCTGCTGGGTATGGGACCGCGCGACGTGGTCCTGATTTTCGACATTCGCCGCTACCAGACCGGGATCATCCAGTTTGCCGAGGCCGCCGCCAGGCAGGGGGCAACCGTGGCGCTGGTGACCGACAGCTGGATGTCGCCCGTTGGCCGCATCGCCAGCTTCGTACTGCCTGCACGGGTTGCGGTGCCCTCCCCCTGGGACTCCTCGCTTGCGCTGATGGCGATCTCCGAAATCCTGATCGCCGGTGTCACCCGCGAGAACCAACAGCGCGCCCAGGAACGGATGCGCGCACTGGAAACGTTGAGAAACGAGGTCGACCCGACAACGGAGAGCCGGTCGTCGGGGCCCGATATCTGACGCCCGGCGTGGACCGCGGCTTCAGCAAAAGTTGTCACCCGGGAGCGGTTTTTCACAACATTCGATGGGCTGACGCGACCCTTCAGGCGCGATTCACATATACTCGGCCTGCACGCTCGGCGATCAGCGCCGATTGCGGCATCGAACCGCCGCTTCGACGCTCCCGGAACCTCGATGCGGCAAGAGGGGGATGGAGCGATAGCTGCTCAAGACAACCCGAATCACCCCGTTTTCAGACCAGGTATCCGGTCTACGCCGCGGGCCTTTATCCTGAGCGGGCAAAATTTATTGGTTCAGGAAAAACAACACCCTGTGAAAGGAAGGTACTTTACCCTGCCAGGTGGAAAGCAGGAGCCGGGCGAGGATCTCGTCACGGCCCTGAAACGGGAGTGCAGGGAAGAGATCGGGGCGGATGTCTCTGTGTTGAAACTGCTGCATATCGCTGAAATATATCGGGAAAAGTCGGCCGGTGCGGAGCGCCAGCACCAGCTCGACTTCGTGTTCGAATGCAGTGTTCCGGAAGCATATGTTCCCGCACTTGGACCCGCGCCTGATCCGCACCAGATAGCGACGCGCTGGATAACCGATGAGGACGCGCGGCATCTGCGTCCGGTATATGTCACAAAACTGTTTTCACTTGGCTGTACGCGGGACGCCGAAGTCTATCTCGGACCATTCAATGACTAACGTGCCCAAAACCATCCGGGAAAATCTCCATTTTCTGTGCGCGGAGATTGACGGCCAACTGCTACAGCTTGAAGCGTTCTTCAAGACGCCGACCCTCACGCATGCCAGGCGCATTATGGACCGCGCGGGCTATGCGCATAATCTCAAGTCTCGCATCCACGCCGCCTGCATCCAGCATCTGTCGAATACAAAGACGGGCAATCGGAAGCACCTGACGCTTCGCAGCATGGAATTCATAGCGACCGATCTCCAACGCATTGCTAATCTCGCGCGTCTGTCGCTGAGCCACGTGGAACAGATCGATACGTTCGAGACGCTGGTGCCGGAACGTTATCCGGCCATGATCCGGCTTGTCCGCAAGGGTGTCGGCAAGATTGAAGCGGCACTTCTTGGCAATGACAGTGAACAGGCGATCGAGATCGGCGAACTGCAGAAGAAGATCGAGGGCGAATACCGGAAACTGTTCAAGATTTATACGCGGAACATGCGTGATCCCAAGCTCCGGCCTGCGGACATTGCGAACAGCCTTCTGGTCGCCAATGAATTTCAGAGAATGGGCGAGTCATTGAAGTCGATCGGCGAAGCCGTGATTTCCGCCAATATCGGCCAGGCCGTCAATCTTGAACGGTACTTTGCGCTGCAGAGCCTGACGTCTGATCTGAACACCAACGGCAGCGGACTAAAGATCGAAACGATGGCCGAAACCCGGTCGGGCAGCTCCATTTCCGCGATCAAGGACAGGAAAACGGAAGAAGTTGCCGCAGTGTTCAAGGACGGCGAAAAGAGCAAGGTGAAGGAAGAACGCGAAGGCGTCAAAAGCTGGCATGCAATTTACCCGGGGCTGGCGCCGAAGATCCTGTCCTATGAGAAGCGCGACCAATCGGCCGCCTTGTTGATCGAACATCTGCCGGGCATGACCTTTGAGCACATCTTCCTGAACGAGCCGGCCGAACACTGCGAAAGGGCGCTCGCCTGTCTCTCCCGGACATTGAAGGATGTCTGGAAACAGACGAAAACGAACAAGCCGGCCGAACTCGGCAGCATGCAGCAGCTCGGCAAGCGTCTGCCGGCGGTCCACCGGGTACATCCGGAATTCAAGGACACGCCGATCCGGTTTGCCGGGCAGAAACTTCTTTCGCTGGACAGTATCGTCGAAGAAGCCGCTCGGCGGGAAGTTGCGGTTTCCGCGCCCTTTTCCGTCTATATCCACGGCGATTTCAACGTCGACAACATCATCTACGACCAGGGCGAGAACCGTGTCCACTTCATCGACCTGCACCGGTCGCGCTACATGGACTACGTCCAGGACGTCTCGGTGTTCATGGTGTCGAATTACAGGTTGAAGGTCGTCGACCGCGAAACCCGTCATCGGATCATGCAGGCATCGTTGGCATTGTACAAATCGGCGAAGGCCTTTGCCCGCAAGCAGGGTGACGACACGTTCGAGTTTCGCCTTTCGCTCGGGCTGGCACGATCCTTCGCCAGTTCCACCCGTTTCATCTTTGACAAGCAGCACGCGCGGCGCATGTGGCTCAGGGCGCGCTATCTGATCGAACGAACCATCGCATGTCCGCCGGGTGAAGAAGCCAGGTTCCGGCTTCCCGTGAAGGAGATCTTCATTGACTGACCTGAAAATCGGCGTCATCGGGATCCCCGGAAAGTGGTCGACCGAAGTGCTCGCAGATGCACTGGAGGAAAGAACCGGCTTTCGGGCCGTGATCGACATGGGGGATGTTTCGCTCGATCTGGAGACGCGGACCCTGAAGGCTGCAGACCGGAACCTTTGCGATCTCGATGGACTGGTGATCAAGAAGATCAGCCAGGAGTATAGTCCGGCCACCCTCGACCGGATTGAAATGTTGCGCATTGCCGAAAGCGCGGGTGTCAGGGTGTTTTCCAGAACCACTTCGATCCTGAGGCTGGTCAACCGCCTGAGCTGCACCGTCACCCTGGCCAATGCGGGCATCCGGATGCCGGCCACCTGCGTGACGGAAAGCGAAACGGAGGCCTTCGCGGCGGTTCAGCGTTTTGGCAGTGCCGTGTTCAAGCCGCTGTTCTCGACAAAGGCACGCGGCATGACGCTGATGGACGCCGCTTCGGGAGAAGACGCGCTCAAGAGCAGCATCTCGGCTTTCAGGGCCGAAAACCCGGTGATGTATCTCCAGGAAAAGGTCAACCTTTCCGGGCGGGACCTGGGCATGGTGTTCCTGGGCGGGAAATACCTCGGCACCTACGCCCGGGTCGCCCAGACGGATAGCTGGAACACGACAATCCTTCACGGCGGAAAATACGAACCCTTCCACGCGGATGAAGATCTGATCGGCCTCGCCAGGCGTGCCCAGGCTCCTTTCGGGCTCGACTTCACCACAGTCGATATCGGTCTGACGGACAACGGCCCCATCGTCTTCGAGGTCTCCGCGTTCGGCGGCTTCAGGGGCGCGCTTGAAGGTGCATCGATTGATGCAGCAAGCCTTTACGCCGAACACGTGATTGCGAAGGTGCTCCGATGAGCGGGATCTCGGTGCAAGATGTCGTTGATGCGCTCAAGCCCGAGCTTGCGACAAGGGCGTCAGATCCCGTCTGCCTCAGTGTCGGTGGGTTTGTGATCGAAGTCCGGTGTACCTCACCGGCACTTCTGGCTGAACTCCTCAGGTACTTTCAGCACGTCATCACCGAGCCGGCGGATCCGGACCTTACGATCCATGTCCTGAGTGAGGCGGAGCTTCCTTTTGACGTCGAGTTTGCCGACTGGGCGCGCGAGCCCGGCAAGACGGGGCGCAAGGACGCGATTGCCGATCTCGCCGATGGACGCCTGGTCCTCAAAATCCGCACCGGCGTGCAGTTCCTTCAATCGCTCGCCTGGGCGGTCGCTTTCGGGCCGACCGGGGATTATCCCAACCAGGTCATCAACTTCATCAACACCCAGATCCTCAACAGGTTTCAGCGCGAGGACTGGGTTGCCTGTCACGCTGCCGCTGTCCGGACAGCCGGCAAAGGTTTGGCGATTTCGGGCCTGTCCGGCGGCGGCAAGTCGACGACAATGCTGCGGCTGATGGAAGTGGCAGGCACCCAATACGTGACCAATGACCGGCTGCTCGTTCGCAGAGCGGAAACCGGCACCCAGGCGCTCGGCATCCCGAAGCTACCGCGCATCAATCCGGGCACGATCGTCACCAATTCCCGCCTCGCAGGGCTCATCGACGAGGAGCGCGAAGAAGAACTCAGGAACATGGAGCGGGACGAACTCTGGCATCTGGAGGAAAAATACGACCTCTTCATCGATGACATATACGGGCCGGGCCGCATTTCACACGATGCGCGGATCACCGATTTCTGGGTCCTGAACTGGTCGCGCGACAGCCACAAACCGACCGCGGTTGACAAGGTCGACCTCCCGGAGAGAAGGGACCTTCTTTCCGCCATCATGAAGAGCCCGGGACCGTTTTATCAAACGAAGGAAGGCCCGTTCTGGACCGACAAAACGCCTCTGGACGCGAGCGCATACATCGCGGCACTGGACGGTGTCCAGACCTGGGAGATCACCGGACAGATCGATTTCGACGTGCTGTTTGACGCCGGCACAGAGCTTCTGGGCGGTCATAAATGAGCGAACGCTTTGCCATCCTGCTGCGCCACGGCGCCTATCATCAAAAGCCCGGTGCGCCGAGCGCCCTCCAGCCCTATGGCCTGACGGAAACGGGATTGAGGCAGGCAGCGGCAACTGCAAAGGAGCTCGCCGGTTTGGCTGAAGCCGAAGGTTGGCGCTTTGATCCGGTGATTGTTTGCTCGCGCCAGCAACGGGCCTGGCAGACGGCGGCAACTCTGGCGGCCGAACTGGCTGCTGCCGCCGGCCATCCCTTCCAAACTCTTGAAGATGAAACGCTCGCAGAGCGCAGTGTCGGTGCCTTTGCCAACCTGACGGCTTCCGAGATCGAGGACATCCTGGCGCAGGACCCCAGATATGGAAGGCCGCCGGAAAACTGGAAATCCGACAGCCACTACACTCTACCGGCGCAAGGTGCGGAAAGCCTGATGGAGGCTGGGGCTCGCGTTGCCGATTGCCTGTCGTTGCACATGGACAGGTTATCCGAAGCGTCCGGACCGAATGCCCGGATCTTTGTCGGGCACGGTGCATCCCTGCGGCACGCTGCACATCATCTCGGCGTTCTGGAATTTGAGGATATTCGCCGCCTCAGCATGCATCACGCCAGACCCGTTGTGCTGAAACGCACCCAAGAGGGAACCTGGCATCACCACTGCGGCAGCTGGAAACAACGCCAGCTGCTTGATACCGCTCTCGACTGACGTGAACGCTGGACACCAGATATGACCAACAGTCCTCCGATACCGCTCCTCCCGCCGATCGCGCCTGGCACGGCCGTAGATCTCGGCATCCCGGAAAGCTGCATTCCCTGGCCCCTGGATGCCAATCCGGGCCGCGTGGTTGCAGACGGCCGCAATCCTGATCTTGCCAACAGCCTCACGAAGGTGAACGCGCTTGGTCCCTGGGACTGGCCGGACAAGCCGGTCGTGTTCATATCGGACCTGCACGCCGACGCGGAAAGCCTGCTCAGATCCCTTGTCGCCGCGCGCGTGATTTTGCGCAGCGGCCCGAACCTGAATGACTTCAAATTGACGACTTTCGGCAGAAGCTGTCAGATCATCATCGGTGGTGACTGTCTCGACAAGGGGCCGAGCAATCTTGAACTGCTGGACTGCCTTGCAGCGCTGATAAAAGCCGGGCCGGACGTCGTGCTGCTGGCCGGCAATCACGATCTCCGCCTTTACCTCGGGCTGCAATCCCTCACGGTCAAACGGGGTTCGCTCAACGCCCACATGTTCGTGCGCATGGGCAAGAAGGTTCTGCCGCTGTTGCGGGAGGTCTTTGACAGGCATGTCGACTGGGAGAGGCTGGAACCCGGGTTGCCGGACGAGAGGACGTGCCTTCGGCTCATGATCCCGGGCAAGAAGTGGACGAAGAACTTTCCCGCGATGGCCGGTCGCTATCTGAACGAGGCAGCAGTCCGCAAGGAAATGCGCCGCTTGAAGAAAAAGACCGAGAAATTCGCCGACCACGCCGGGGAAGCCGGCCTCTCAATCCGCCAGCTCTACGCTGCCGCCCTGACATGCCGCGATCTTTTCATTGATCCGGCCGGTCCTTACGCCTGGTTTTTTCAGAGCATGAAAGCGGTCCATCAAAGCGGGTCCCTGCTCTTCGTGCACGCCGGGATAGACGACAGCATGGCGGCCCTGATTTCCGGGAAAGGCATCGCGCATGTGAACCGGCGCTTTCGCAGGGAAAGCAGGAAGGATCCGTTTGTTTTCTATTCCGGAACGGTCGCCAACCTGATGCGCACCAAGTACCGGGACATCGATCATCCGCTGACGGAACGGGGTGTTGAGAACCTTCACCTTGCCGGGGTGAAGATGCTGGTCCACGGACACGTCAACCGTCACCGGGGTCAGGAACTCAAGACAAAGCAAGGCCTGCTGCATCTGGAAGCCGACGTTACCCTTGACCGGCATTCAAGAAGGTCAGAAGGTCTGCACGGTATTGGAACGGGAGCAACGATCATTCATCCGGATGGCAACATCATCGGCATCAGCTGTGATTACCCGCATGCCAAGCTTTTCGACCCGCACCGGTTCCTCAAGCAACACGGACTGACCTGATGATGGAACGAAAGGGCCGTTTCCGGCATCAATCCCTGCAGGACAAAAAGTCCATCCTGAAAATGCTGGACGCGCTGAAACGCGGCATTTCCAAGGGCGAGATCGAGTTTGGCGACGATACGGGCGACATCACCCTGGAACCGCACGGCCTGATGAACCTGCGCGTCACCGCCACGAACGAGGACGGTCAGTCCCGGCTGGACATGCGTATAAGCTGGACGAACGACATCCAGGAGAAGAAAGACGGCGGCAAACTCAAGGTGAAGGGCGGGTAGTTGCACCCGCCCGACAATTCTTACCTCAAGGGGCGTTGCCCGAATGAGGGCGTCGAGCGGTCCATACGGTCCAGATTGATGATCGTCGACAGCATGATCCGGTCCTGGCTCCAGTCCGCGGGCTTCTGGATGGATAACGCGGACAGGAACACGATCGCGACCATCGGCAGGACGGCCAGGCAGACCAAACTCCAATGCGGTTGCATCCGGTCCTTTTCCAACAAGGCCTCGACCCGGCGCCGGAGTTTCTGCGCGGGCGATCTGCGCAGGAACCGGTCCTGCACCTCGATCAGCGCAACAGCGGCGACGTTGCCGACCTTGTCCTTGGCCGCAAGGCTCTGACGGCGTCTCAGCCCGGCCTGTGCCGCGCGCAGCAGGCACATGCAGTAGGATCTCAGATCGACACCCGCCGCGTCGGTCACCTTCTGGTCGCAGGCAAGCTCGCGAAGGCGCTCGACCTCCGACTTCCAGATATAGAAGAACGGGTTCCAGAAGAAGAACGGCCTGAGGAATTCCAGTCCGATTTCCCAGGTGACGTCGCCCTGGCGCAGATGCTGAAACTCGTGCTTGAGAACGAATTTCAGGTCATCCGGCTTCGCAAGAAGCTCCGACGGGATCACCACGTAGTGACGTGTCAGACCTCTTGCGGAAAACGGCACGAGCGCATGATCGGACAAGAGCAAGTGCAGGCGGCCGGACCGGCGCCACGAGTGGCACCCGGACAGCATCCGCTTGAGACGCACGACGCTGATGCCCAGACGCGCGCCGAAAAACGCAAAACCCGCCAACAGGAACATACCGACCGCCAACCCGGCACCAGGTGCGAGGGAAACGATGTTTTCCGTTACGCGACTTCGAAGACCGAGCAGCGATTGAAAGTCTTCCGCCGGGATTGCAATGCCGCCGCGCAGGTATTGCGATACGGCATAGTCCGCCAGGTTGAGCGTCCCGGCGACCGGGACGACCTTTGCTACCTGCATGTGTTGATAGACCGCCACCACGAGCGGTGACAGCACCATGACCGCAAACAGGCCATTCAGAATTGCCAGCTGATAGTTGAAGGCCAGTTTTCTGCCGAACCGGTTCAATGCCAACTTTGCGGCGAGCCAGATGATGGCCGTAAGGGCCAGCGTTATGTTCAGATCGACATAAATATCGAATATCTGGTTAAGTAGCGTCATCTGTCCTCCTCCTGTCCAGTAACGCTCTCATTTCCTCCAGATCGTCGTCCGAGAGTTCGTATTCGTCGACCAGCCGGGCCACGAGTGACGCAGGCGTGCCGTCGAACAGTTTTTCAGAAAGATTTCTCAGGGAACGGGACTGGTAGGTGTCCTTGGTCAGCCGGGGGGTATAGATGAATGTTTTGCCTTCTTTCCGGCTGTCCACGAAGCCTTTTTCATCCAGGATCCGCATGATGGTTGCACAGGACGTATAGGCAAGTTGTCTGTCCGAAGGCAGCGACGCGAGAATATCCCGCACGGAGCCTTCGCCGAGCTTCCAGAGTTCGGTCATGAACTCCAGTTCAACTTCGGTCAGAAACTCGTTGCTTTTACGCTTTCTCATTACAGCCCTGTGCCGATTGAGGATTGGATGTGGCTCAGGCCATGCCCCAAAAGATCTTTATGATGATTTGATTGCATGCCCCTGCGCCTATTCATGCACGATTGCTTCGAAATTACTATCGCTTTGGCCGGTCCCGTCCGTTTTCTTCTGCTGGCAGGGGCCGCGCATCCGCTCGCCCGTCAGACTTTCCAGAAACAGAACACCCCCCAGCCAATGCTCAGCGCGAGCGGCCACCACAGTGGGTTGCCCATCAGCCCGAGCCAGGCCAGGAAGATGTAGGCCGTGCCGAGCAGGGTGATGAAGAGACGATCGCCCCGCGTCGTCGTCAGGCCCAGGACACCACGGCGGGCAGCGCCGCCGGGATACTTTATTTCGAGCACGGTCAACAAACCGATTGCGGAAAATATGCCGACGAATAGCAGCGCCGTCGGCCAGGTCCAGGCCATCCAGCCGAGCATCAGACCCTCCCCAGGGCAAAGCCCTTGGCTATGTAGTTGCGAACGAAATAGATGACGATGGCGCCGGGAATGATAGTCAGGGTCCCGGCGGCCGCCAGCAGCCCGAGTTCGTAGCCCGCGGAGGAAGCGGTCCGGGTCATCACGGCGGCAATGGGTTTGGCCTCGACAGCGGTCAGCGTCTTGGACAGCAGCATTTCCACCCACGAGAACATGAAGCAGAAGAAGGCGGCCACACCGACGCCCGACTTGATGGCGGGCAGGAAGATGGTGACGAAGAAACGCGGGAACGAATATCCGTCCACATAGGCTGTCTCGTCCAGTTCCTTCGGCACGCCGCTCATGAAACCCTCGAGGATCCAGACGGCGAGCGGGATATTGAAAAGGCAGTGCGCGAGCGCGACGGCAAGGTGCGTGTCGAACAGACCGACCGCCGAATACAGCTGGAAGAACGGCAACGCGAACACGGCGGCAGGCGCCATCCTGTTCGTCAGCAGCCAGAAGAACAGCTGCTTGTCGCCGACGAACGAATACCGGGAAAAGGCGTAAGCCGCCGGCAGCGCGACCATGACCGAGATCACGGTGTTCAGGGTCACGTAAATGATCGAATTGATGTACCCCCAGTACCATGTCGGATCGGTCAGGATCTCGATGTAGTTGGCAAATGTCCAAGTTTGCGGGAACAGGGAGAACCCGGCAAGGATCTCGTTTGTGGTCTTGAAACTCATCGCGACGAGCCAGTAGATCGGCAGCATCAGGAAGAGAATGTAGAGCGCGGGAACCAGGCTTTTCAGACGCATGATCGGTCTCCTCAGTTCTTGTTATCGTTCAATGTCATCAGCGTGTAGAACAGCCAGGAGACAAACAGCGTGATGGCAAAGTAGATGAGCGACATGGCGGCTGCCGGTCCGAGGTCGAACTGACCGAGAGCAATCTTCACCAGATCGATGGAAAGCAGCGTGGTGGAATTGCCCGGTCCGCCACCGGTCAGGACGAACGGCTCGGTGTAGATGTTGAAGCTGTCCATGAACCGCAAGAGAATCGCGATGGTCAGAACCGTCTTCATCTTTGGCAGCTGAATGAACCGGAACACGGCCCAGTTCGACGCCCCGTCGATTTCCGCGGCCTGATAATAGGCGTTCGGGATCGACACCAGCCCCGCATAGGCGAGCAGCACCACGAGCGACGTCCAGTGCCAGACATCCATGACGATGATGGTGACCCAGGCAGCAAACGGGTCCTGCGTCATGTCGTAGGAAAGACCCAGCGTGTGGTTCATGAAGTAGCCGAGCAGGCCGATATCGGGCAGCGTAAAGATGTTCCACATCGCGCCGACAACGTTCCACGGGATCAGCATGGGCAGAGCCATTGTCACGAGACAGAACGGTACCCATGGCCCTTTTTTCGGCATGGAAAGCGCGATCGCGATGCCGAGTGGAACCTCGATGATCAGGATCAGGAACGTGAACAGGAATTGCCGCCCGAGCGCATTGTGAAAGCGTTCCGAAGTCAGGACCTGTTCAAACCAGTCCAGTCCCTGCCAGAAGAACAGGTTGTCGCCAAAGGTCTCCTGGACGGAATAATTCACCACCGTCATCATCGGAATGAGCGCATTGAACGCGACCAGCAGGAGGACCGGTGTCACGAACCACCATGCGCGTTGATTCTGGGTTTTCACTGGACACCCTCCCCAGGCGTGCTTGCCAGCCATCCGTCTTTGTAAAGCCGGGTCTGGGATTGCTTGAACGCGAGCTTGATCGTATCGCCGGCATTCGGCGCGTCGCCTTCCAGGATCGCGTGAACGCGGCTGTCGCCGGCCATGGCTTCGACCACCTTGTGCCGTCCGATATCGGCGACCTTGCGCACCTTGGCCTCAAGGCCCGTTCCGTTTCCGGATACCGAAACGAATTCCGGACGAATGCCGATTTCGGCCGCGCCCTCGGCGGGTCCTTCCAAAGGACCTTCGAGACTGATCAGCTCATCGCCGAAGAACGCCCCTCCGTCCCGTACGTCGCACGGCAGCACATTCATGCCCGGCGAACCGATGAAATGGCCGACAAATGTGTGTGCGGGGCGCTCGAACAGTTCGACCGGTGTTCCGATCTGCACGATCTCGCCGTCCTGCATGACGACGACCTGATCGGCAAAGGTCAGGGCTTCCGTCTGGTCGTGGGTGACGTAGATCATGGTCGCCTTGACCCGCTGGTGCAGTTCCTTGAGTTTGGACCGCAGCTTCCACTTCAGATGCGGATCAATCACGGTGAGAGGTTCATCGAACATCACGACATTGACGTCCTGGCGCACCAGGCCGCGGCCCATGGAAATCTTCTGCTTGTTGTCGGGAGACAGGTTCGCGGCACGCGTCTTCAGCATGTCGGTGACCTCGAGCATTTCCGCGATCGCGGTCACGCGTTCCTTGACGGTCGCCTCGTCCCGGCCGCGGTTGCGCAGCGGGAATGCCAGATTGTCGTAAACCGTCATCGTGTCGTAGATGACCGGGAACTGGAACACCTGCGCGATGTTGCGCTGTGCCGGCGGCAACGACGTCACGTCCCGATCGTCGAACAGGATCTTGCCTTCGGAAGGCACCAGCAGTCCGGAGATGATGTTGAGGAGCGTGGACTTGCCGCAACCGGATGGTCCGAGCAGTGCGTAGGCTCCGCCGTCATCCCAGGTCAGATCGATTTTTTTCAAGGCATAGTCGGCATCGCCCGATGGATTTGGGTGGTAACTGTGCCGCAGGTTGGAGAGCGTTATTTGTGCCATGACATTCTCTCCTCAGGCGACCAGCGCGCCGTCGGGCGCAAAGAAGAAACAGTGGCTTGGATCCAGGTAGAACGCGTGGATCTCGCCAACGAAGTAGGGATGCACGCCCGGCGACAGCGAGACCCACGACTGGCCTTGAAGATCGAAGTGGGCGCTGCTTTCCGAGCCGCTCAGTTCCGTGACCTGGATGTGTCCTTCAAGGCGGACGGAATGATTGGCGGTTTCCACCGGCATCACGTGGTTCGGCCTGATCGCGAGGGTGTAGGGACCGTCCTGGAGAGCGGCGACATTTGCCGACGCCTGCCAGCGGATGTCTTCCGTCAGGACAACCATGTCGCCCCGCTTGGTGACGGAAGCGGTGTTGATCGGCGGATTAGAAAATACCTTGGCGGCGTCGAGATCTTTGGGCTTGCGGTAGATTTCTGACGTCGGTCCGAACTGGACGACGTTTCCGTCCGTCATCAGGGCCGTCTTGCCGCCGAGCAGCAGGGCTTCTTCGGGCTCGGAGGTCGCATAGACCACGACCGCGCCGCGGCCGGCAAACAGATCAGGCAGTTGGTCGCGTAGTTCCTCGCGCAGCTTGTAATCGAGATTGGCGAGCGGTTCGTCGAGAAACACTGCGTCGCTTGTCTTGACGATGGCGCGCGCAAGCGCCGTGCGCTGTTGCTGACCACCGGAAAGCTCGTGCGGCTTGCGGTTCAGATAGGGTTTCAGCCGGAGCAGATCCGCAGCTTCTTCCACCCTGCCCTGGATCTCCGACTTGGCAACACCGGCCACTTTCAGCGGCGAGGCGATGTTGTCGTAGACCGACATGTGCGGGTAGTTGACGAAGAACTGGTGCACAAGGCTGATATTGCGCTTTTGGGCCGACAGCTTCGAAACGTCCTTGCCGTTCAGAATGATCTGACCGGATGCAAGGCTGTCCAGTCCGGCCATGAGCTTGATGAGCGATGTTTTGCCGGCTCCGGTCTCACCGAGGAGAACGTTGAATTGGCCGGGCTGAAGCGTCAGGCTCGTGTCCTTGATATGGGTGATACCCTGGACCTGCTTGATGACGTTTTTGAGTTCAAGAGACATGTAATCTAGCCCGCGTCCGGACAGGGCAATCCTTGGAAGCGTTGCGCTTCGTGCCCGTCACAGTCGGATCGGTGATGGACCGGGGACGAGCCCCGGCCCAGACGAGTCAAGTGTTACACTTTTGCTTATTGACCCCAGCGGGCAACAAGCTCGTCGTAGTTGACGGTGACACCCTGCGGCTTCTCGTTTTCGAGCTTGGCTTTCGGGGCACCCGGCTTGGACAGCCAGACCTGCGGGTCCTGCGGCTCGTTGAGACGCGGTCCGCAACCGCCGTAGACGTTGGCGCGTTCGTCAGCCTGCTGCATGCGGGCCATAACGATGTCCATTTCCTCGGCGAGACGATCCATCGCTTCCTGCGGCGTGAAGGCGCCGGAGTTCACGTCACCGATCTGCTGCCACCAGATCTGCGCCAGTTTCGGATAGTCCGGAACGTTGACGCCGGTCGGCGACCAGGCCACACGGTCGGGCGAACGGTAGAATTCGACCAGACCACCCAGCTTAGGTGCACGCTCGGTGAAGGATTCGTGGTTGATGGTGCTGTCGCGGATGAACGTCAGACCCACTTGGCTCTTCTTGGTATCGACGGTCTTGGACACGACGAACTGTGCGTAGAGCCAGGCTGCCTTTGCACGATCTTCCGGGGTGGACTTCAGGATGGTCCAGGAACCCACGTCCTGATAACCGACCTTCTGGCCTTCTTCCCAATAGGGACCATGCGGGCTCGGCGCCATGCGCCACAGCGGCGTGCCTTCATCGTCGACCGTGTTGTTGCCTTCCGACTTCGGCTTCACCATGTCGGCTGTGAACGCCGTGTACCAGAAGATCTGCTGGGCAACGTTGCCCTGGCTGAGCGCCGGCAGGGACTGGTAGAAGTCGAAGCTGGCAGCACCTGGAGGCGCGTAGTTGCGCAGCCACTCGTCCCACTTGCGGATCGCGTAGACGGCCGCAGGACCGTTGGCTGCACCACCGCGCGACACGGACGCACCGACCGGATTACAGGTCCCCGCTTCCATGCGGATGCCCCATTCATCGACCGGGATACCGTTCGGCTCACCCTTGTCACCCGCGCCGGCCATGGATAGCCAGGCATCGGTCATGCGCCAGCCGAGGTCGGGAGCACGCTTGCCGTAGTCCATGTGACCATAGATCGTGACGCCGTCGATTTCCTTCACATCCTTGGAGAAGAACTCCGCGATGTCTTCATAGGCCGACCAGTTGACCGGCACACCGAGATCGTAGCCGTACTTGTCCTTGAAGGCCGTCTTGAGGTCTTCGCGGTCGAACCAGTCCTTCCGGAACCAGTAAAGGTTCGCGAACTGCTGGTCGGGCAACTGGTAGAGGTCGCCGTCGGGGCCCGTCGTGAACTGGGTGCCCATGAAGTCCTCGAGGTCGAGGCCCGGGTTGGTCACGTCCTTGCCGTTGCCTGCCATCCAGTCGGTCAGGTTGTAGGCAAGCTGCAGACGGGAGTGCGTTCCGATCAGGTCGGAGTCGTTGACATAGGCGTCATAAAGGTTCCGGCCGGTTTGCATCTGGGTCTGGACGGCCTGGACGACCTCGCCCTCACCAAGGATCTGGTGATTGACCTTGATGCCGGTGATTTCCTCGAATGCCTTTGCGAGAACTTCCGACTCGTACGAGTGTGTCGGAATGCCTTCGGACAGGACGTTGATTTCCATGCCGTCGAACGGTTCAGCCGCCTTGATGAACCACTGCATCTCGGCAAGCTGCTCGTCCTTGGTCAGAACGGACGGCTGGAATTCCTGGTCGATCCACTTCTGTGCCGCTGCTTCATCGGCATAAGCAGATCCTGCTCCCGCAAGTACAGCACCGGCTGCAACTGCGGAGAGTAGATACTTGCGCATCTTCATCTCCTCCCATGTGAGTATGAAAGCCGTTTTAACCGGCTCGTGATACTTGGTCACACCGTTGCCATGATGTCAAACTAAATATTTAGTAGGTATTTTTTTCGGGGATGTAAAAAAATAAGACATTGAATTTAATAATTTATTTTGGGCGGCATTTAGTTCAGAGAGCCAGTTTATGCAGCCATTTCTTGGCGCTCACAAACGTAGTGTGGCACAATTTTGACATTTCACATAGCGCAATTTTCGATTTCGCTTCTTTCGCTTCATCATCGAATTGGCTTCATTCGAGCTTCATTTTGCAGTGCAAACGAAAAAAGGAAACTGAATATCGCAACGCGGCATTCCATTTGAAACAGTGTTTGGCAAAAATGTCCGACGAGATCCCACGGGTCCGTCCCGGTGATCGGCAAGACGAAAACCAGTGCGGCGACACACCGGCCTGCTGACCTGTCAGAGCACGGTCCTGACATGCCAGAGCTCGGGAAAGAGTTCGACCTCGAGCATGCGCTTGAGATAGGAGACGCCGCCAGTCCCCCCGGTTCCGCGTTTGAAGCCGATGACCCGTTCGACGGTTGTCACGTGGTTGAAGCGCCAGCGCCGGAAATAGTCCTCCAGATCAACCAGTTTCTCACCGACCTCATAAAGTCCCCAATACCGGGAGGGATCCCGATAAACCGTTTGCCAAAGGTCCCTGACCGCATCCACAGGGGCATGAGGCGCGGACGAAGACACGCGGATGCATTCCTCCGGCAGCGCGAATCCCTGACGGCAGGCAAACTTCAGAACGACCTGGTAGAGGGTTGGGTTCTCCAGTTCGCTTTCGAGCAGTGCAGTTCCGTCCGGATCGTGGGCATGCGGCCTGGTCATCGCGATGTTGCGATTGCCCAGCACATATTCGATCAGCCTGTACTGGAGCGACTGGAATCCGGATGACTGGCCGAGGGCGTCGCGGAACCGGGTGTAGTCGCTCGGCGTCATGGTGCGCAGCACATCCCAGGCCGAGTTGAGCTGTTCCATGATCCGGCTGACCCTGGCGAGCAGTTTCATCGCTTCCGGCATCCGGTCATTGTCGATCGCATCGCGCGCCGCGTGGAGCTCATGCAGCATGAGCTTCATCCAGAGCTCCGAAGTCTGGTGCTGAATGATGAACAGCAGTTCGTCCGGCGCATCGGAAAGCGCCTTTTGGGCGGTCAGGATTTTCGAAAGGCCGAGATAGTCGCCATAGGACATCTTGTCGGCGAAGGCCATCTCCGCGCCGTCATCCGCCGGATTGTAGGCCTCGTTCGGGTCGGTTTTGTCGGTCATCGGGAGGTCTCACTCAAGACAGCGAAGGGATTTGCGCACCAGCGGGCCGGGCGTTTCCGTTCAAACGCAATTCCGACTCGGATGGAAAACTCATAACGGCAAGAGACCCGTCACGAAAGGGTGCCGGGAACTTCTGACCACGGACATGCCACCGCAACCATATGTCTGAATTGGCAAAGAAACACGTGGTGCGGTGCGTCAAAGTGTGAAACGCTACACCCCGTTTTTCCAGCCAAGGTGATCAGGGTCATCTGATGTCCATAAGAGCAAGTATCTATCATCTCACGCATTACCGATACGACCGGCCGGTTACGCTCGGGCCGCAGATCATCAGGTTGAGACCGGCTCCACACAGCCGGACGCGTGTCCTGTCGCACTCGCTCAAGGTCGCTCCGGGCGGCCATTTCGTCAATCATCAGCAAGATCCCTACGGCAACTGGCTGGCCCGGTTCGTCTTTCCCGAACCGGTACGTGAATTCAAGATCGAGGTCGACCTCACAGCGGACATGTCCGTCTACAATCCCTTCGACTTTTTCGTGGAAGAAACCGCCGAATATTGGCCGTTCGACTACCCGGAAGAGCTCCGCGACGATCTCCGCATCTACCAGGGCGTCGAAACACCGGGACCGCACCTCAAGCGTTTCCTGGATGCCGTTCCGAGGGAAAGACAGAAGACCATCGATTTCATCGTCGCCCTGAACGCGCGCGTTTCCGGCGAAGTCGATTACGTCATCCGCATGGAACCGGGTGTGCAGACACCTGAAGAAACCTTTGAGCGCGGAACCGGTTCCTGCCGCGACTCAAGCTGGCTGCTCGTTCAGGCGTTGCGGCATCTCGGCTTCGCCGCACGTTTCGTGTCGGGCTACCTGATCCAGCTGAAACCGGACCTGGAAGCTCTCGACGGACCTTCGGGCACGGACCACGATTTCACCGATCTGCACGCATGGGCAGAAGTCTATCTTCCCGGTGCGGGCTGGATCGGGCTCGACCCGACCTCGGGGCTCCTGACCGGTGAGAGCCATATTCCGCTGGCAGCGACCCCGCACTACAGCAACGCAGCGCCCATCGTGGGCATGGCCAGTGCGGCCGATATCGACTTCTCCTTCGACATGCAGGTCTCCCGGATTGCGGAGCACCCGCGCATCACCAAGCCGTTTTCCGAAGAGGCCTGGACGGATCTCAACCGTCTCGGAGAGGAGGTCGACCGGATCCTGAAGCAGGAAGACGTCCGGTTGACCATGGGCGGCGAACCCACATTCGTCTCCATTGACGACTTCGAAGCTGACGAATGGAACACCGACGCCGTGGGCCCGACGAAGCGCGATTTTGCCGACAAGCTGATCCGCCGCCTCAGGACGCGTTTCGCGCCAGGCGGCTTCCTGCACTACGGGCAGGGCAAATGGTATCCTGGCGAAACCCTGCCGCGCTGGACCTTTTCGCTCTACTGGCGGCAGGATGAAAAACCGATATGGCGTGATCCGGAGCTGATCGCCGCCGAAGGCTCGGATACGGGTGCAGACGCCGGGCAGGCCGAAGCGCTTCTGCAGAAAATCGCCGACCGTCTGGAACTCGACGCAGACTACGTCGTGCCGGCTTTCGAGGATCCTTCGGTCTGGCTGATCAAGGAAGCCAACCTTCCGGAAAACGTGACACCCGACAATTCGGAACTGGAAGACGCCGAAGCACGGCACCGGATCGCGCGCGTCTTCGATCGTGGCCTGACGAAACCGGCAGGCTACATTTTGCCCGTGCAGCGCTGGCAATCGAAATCAACCGAACAAAGATGGCGGTCGGAGCAATGGAAGGTGCGGCGCGACGCCCTGTTCCTTGTTCCGGGCGACAGCCCGGTCGGGTATCGTCTGCCGCTTGAAGCCCTGCCCCATGTTCCACCTGCGCAGTATCCCTATACCAATATCGCCGACCCGACCGTCCCGCGCGAGCCGCTGCCGGAGTTTTCAGCCGAACCGCGTGCGGAAAGACAGCAGGCCGTTGCCAGCTTCACGGCCGGCGGACCAACACAGGACAGGCGCGAGCAGGGTCAAGGGGAAGGTGAACTCGGCGACGCCACCGTCAGGACGGCCCTGTCCGTCGAACCCCGCGACGGGCGGCTATGCGTGTTCATGCCGCCGGTAGAACGCCTCGAAGACTATCTGGAACTGATTGCCGTTGCCGAGGCGGCTGCAGCGGATTTGAGCCTGCCCATCCATATCGAAGGCTACCCGCCCCCCACCGATCCGCGCATGAACGTCATCCGGGTTGCACCGGACCCCGGTGTCATCGAGGTCAATATTCATCCGGCCGGCAGCTGGAAAGACTGCGCTGAGATCACCGAAGGCGTTTATGAAGAAGCAAGGCAGAGCCGCCTTGGGGCCGACAAGTTCATGATTGACGGCAAGCACACCGGAACCGGTGGCGGCAACCACGTGGTTATCGGCGGCGCGACACCACTCGACAGCCCGTTCCTGAGGCGCCCGGACCTGCTCAGAAGCCTCGTGCTGCACTGGCAGCGCCATCCGAGCCTGTCCTATCTCTTTTCCGGCCTCTTCATCGGGCCGACCTCCCAGGCTCCGCGCGTGGACGAGGCACGGCATGACGGGCTATACGAGCTCGAAGTCGCCCTATCCCAGATCCACCGCCCCGGCGAAGGCGAAGCTCCGTTCCCGTGGATACTTGACCGGCTGTTACGGAACCTCTTGGTCGACGTCACCGGCAACACGCACCGCGCCGAAATCTGCATTGACAAGCTTTACTCCCCGGATGGCCCGACGGGCCGCCTCGGTCTCGTCGAGTTCAGAGGGTTTGAAATGCCCCCGGATCCGCGCATGAGCCTGGCGCAGCAACTGCTCTTGCGCGCGCTTGTCGCCCGGCTCTGGCAACATCCGCTTTCGGGCAACCTCACACGCTGGGGCACCACGCTGCACGACCGGTTCATGCTGCCGCATTTCGTGTGGGCGGATTTCATGGATGTGCTCCGTGATCTTGAGCACCACGGTTTTGCGATGCGTCCGGAATGGTATGAGGCCCAATGCGAATTCCGCTTTCCCTTCTGCGGGGAAATCGAGGTCGAAGGCGTCCAGCTGGAACTTCGTCAGGCCCTCGAGCCCTGGCACGTTCTTGGCGAAACCGGCGCGATCGGGGGCACCGTTCGCTATACGGACAGCTCCACGGAGCGGCTTCAGGTTAAGCTGTCTGCGGGCGATCAGGAACGCTATGCGGTGACCTGCAATCAGAGACTGATCCCCCTGAAGAAAACGGAAACCAACGGCGTTTCTGTTGCCGGTGTCCGCTACAAGGCGTGGCAACCGGCCATGGCGCTCCATCCCGTTCATCCGGTCGATGCGCCGCTGACCTTCGATATTTTCGATCGCTGGAGCGGGCGCGCCATCGGCGGCTGCGTCTATCACGTAGCGCATCCGGGTGGCCGCAGCTACGACACCTTCCCTGTCAACGGCAACGAAGCGGAGGCCCGCCGGCTGTCGCGCTTCGAGCCGCATGGCCACACGCCCGGACTCTACACGCCCCAGACCGAGCACCCGCACCCGGAGTTTCCATTGACCTTGGACCTCAGGCGCCCTGTGGGTGTATAAGGCTCTTTCGGCTTTGAAGGGCCCGGCACGGGAATCATGGAATGAGTTTGGACGAAACGGCAGAAAGCAGCGGTCGGGGATACGGTTTGTTGAAATCCTACCGGCCGTTTCCGGGCGTGTCGGACGAGCTTCTTGATCCAGCCGGCAATGTCCGCCCCGTCTGGCAGCCCTTCCTTGATCACCTCTCGTCGCTGAGCACGGAAGACATCAACGACCGGTTCGCGCGCGGCAACCAGTATCTCAACGACGCCGGCGTCTATTTCCGCCAGTATGGCCAGGACGGCGCGCTTGAGCGGGAATGGCCGCTCAGCCACATTCCCGTCGTCATCGGCGAAAGCGACTGGCAGGCGATCGCGGACGGGTTGGTTCAAAGGGCTGAACTCCTGGAAAAGGTGGTCGGTGACATCTATGGCGAGAACCGCCTCGTGTCCGACGGCTATCTGCCGGCCAGTCTGATTGCGGAAAGCCCCGAATGGCAGCGCCCTCTGGTTGGCGTCACACCGCGGTCTGGCTATTTCCTGCATTTCCTTGCCTTTGAAATCGGCCGTGGGCCCGACGGAACCTGGTGGGTGCTGTCGGACCGCGCGCAGGCGCCTTCAGGTGCAGGCTTCGCCCTTGAGAACCGGGTGGCGACAGGGCGCATCTTCAACGAATTCTTCGCCAAGGCGAACGTGCACAGGCTTGCCGGCTTTTTCCGCCGGTTTCGCGATCACCTGCTTGACCTTCGCGGCGAACAGGACAGCCGCGTCTCAATCCTGACCCCGGGTCCTCTCAACGATACCTATTTCGAGCATGCCTATATCGCCCGCTATCTGGGCTTCATGTTGCTCGAAGGAGAGGATCTGACGGTTGAAAACGGTCGGCTGATGGTCCGGACCGTTGCCGGTCTGAAGCCGATCAGCGTCTTGTGGCGGCGGCTCGATTCAGCCTGGATCGATCCTGTGGAGCTGAACGAGGAATCGCATATCGGCACACCGGGCATGGTGGAAGCGGTTCGCGAGAACACCGTCACCATGATCAACGCGCTCGGCACCGGCATCCTTGAAACCCGGGCTCTGCTCGCCTTCCTGCCGCGCATTTGCGAGCATTTCCTGGGAACCTCCCTGAAACTGCCCAACGTCGCCACCTGGTGGTGCGGCGAGGAGGCGACCCGTTCCTATGTCAAGGACAACGCCGCGGCGATGATGTTCAGTCCGGCCTTGTCGACCGCCCTGCCCTTCACGTCCGGACATACCGATTTCATCGGCAAGGACTCCGAGAAGTTCCACAAAGGCATCCTGGAAAACTGGATCGATACGGAAAAGGGCAAACTGGTTGCGCAGGAAGCCGTCACCCTGTCCACCACGCCGGCCTACCATGAAGGCTCGCTCGTTCCGCGTCCGATGAGCCTGCGTGTCTTTCTCGCGCGCACGCATAATGGCTGGGAAGTCATGTCCGGCGGATTCGCAAGGATCGGCAAGGAACCGAGCGCAAGTGCCATCGCCATGCAGTCGGGCGGCTCGGCGGCTGATGTCTGGATCGTCGGCACGCGCAAGCTGAAGATGGACACCTTGCTGCACCAGAGCGAGTCGCCCTTCTTCAAGTCGCAATCCGGAGCCCTGCCCTCGCGCGCAGCGGACAATCTGTTCTGGCTCGGCCGCTACGTCGAGCGCGCCGAAGGCGCCGTGCGCCTCCTGCGCGCATACCACGCACGGCTTCTCGAAACAGCGGACCCCGAAGCGCCGCTGGTCGCGCGAACTGCGGAATATCTCGACGACATCGGCGTCGCTCCGGAAAGTCCGATTCCCGAGGGGCTCTGTTCCATGCTGCAGTCGGCCGTGAACAGCGCCGGCAAGGTCCGGGACCGGTTTTCCGTAGACGGCTGGCTGGCGCTCAATGACCTTGCGCAGACGGCCAACGGTGCGCGACGTGTCATGAAGGACGATGCGGACGTGCCGCAGGCAATGAGCCTCCTTTTGCGCAAGATCACCGGCTTTTCCGGACTGGTCCACGAAAACATGTACCGCTTCACCGGCTGGCGGTTCCTGAGCATCGGCCGCGCGCTTGAGCGCGCCAACAGGATGGCAGATCTCCTTTCCGTCTTCACCGGCCCGGATGCACCCGACGGTGCCCTGGAACTCCTGCTGGAGGTTGGGGACAGCGCCATGTCCATGAGCCGGCGCTATGCGGTGTCGCTGAGCCACGCAACAGTGCTTGATCTGCTTGCCATGGATCCGAAAAACCCGCGTTCGGTGATGTACCAACTCTCGGACATGAAGGAACATATCGACGTCTTGCCCGGCGCCTCGGAAAACGGCTATCTCTCCGACCTCGCCCGCGCGGTCTTGCAGGTTCACACAAGCCTTGCCGTGGCGACGCCCGAGACCTTGACGCAGGAAGCCCTGGGGGAACTCAGGGACCAGATAGCATTCCTGTCGGTAGAGCTGTCAGATGCCTATATCCGCTAGGACGTGGAACAGCGGGCCAAAACGCAGATGTGAGTATGCACCGTGCTTTACGACGTGAACCTCGAAATCACCTATGACTATGCCAGCCCCGCGAATTCGGGCCGGCATTCACTGCGTCTCGTTCCGGCGTCGATCCACGGCGAGCAAAAGCTTCTGTCGTCAAGCGTCCGGCTGTCTCCGGGACCGACGGAACGGCGCAACAGAACCGACTTTTTCGGCAATGCCGTGACCGATGTGGTTTTCCGCCGCGCTCATAGCGAGCTTGCCTTCAGGCTGACCGCCCGGATCGATCGCACGTCGGTACCGCATGAACTCGACATCTCTCCGCCACTATCTCTCCTGAGAAGGGAACTGGCCGGCATCCAGTCCATGGGACCCGACGAACCTGTTCATTTTCTGACCGCTTCGCCGCGCCTGCCTTTGGCGCCGGCCTTTGCTGTCTACGCACAGGAACACACCACCCCGCAGATGAGCGCGGTGGCAGCCGTCGAGGCAATTGGCAGCGCCTTGCATCAGGACATGGATTTCGATGCGGACGCCACCACTGTCGACACGCCCGCCATCGACGCGTTTGAACGCCGCCACGGCGTCTGCCAGGACTTCTCGCATATCATGATCGCCTGCCTCCGAAGCATCGGTATCCCGGCCGGATATGTCAGCGGTTTCCTGAGGACAATCCCGCCGGAAGGTCAGCAACGCCTCGAAGGGGCGGATGCCATGCACGCATGGGTCCGCGCCTGGTGCGGCATCGAAAGCGGCTGGATCGAATACGATCCCACCAACGCACTGCGCGTCGGCCAGGATCACATCGTCGTCGCCCGCGGCCGGGACTACGGCGACACGGCGCCCGTCAAAGGTGTTCTGCGCACCGCCGGTACCCAGACCACGGACCACAAGGTCGACGTCATTCCAAGATAGGATCGCTTAACAGATCGCGACGCCAGGATCCGGAGTTTTGTCCCGGATTTATTATCCCGGTTTGCCGTGAGGCCAGCGAACAAAGGAAGACGGTGAAACAGAGTTATCTCTGATCAATTTTTCTGGTCATGCCATGGCTTGACCATGGCATCCATGCCGTTGCACCTCCAATTGCACGGCCTTGCATCGCTGAGAAGCAAGGGTATGGATTGCCAGATCAAGTCTGGCAATGACCGCCGATGTAACTCTACGTAGTCGCGAACTCGTTTCCGATCCGGCCTCTTCGTGAGGGAAATCGCCATCTGCCCTAAGTCCCTCGCTGCGCTTCAGCCGGAGTGACAAGTCCATGGACAGGAACGCGCCTCACAAAATCCATTCCGGGTCAGAACCGGACAGCAAGGAGCAAGGCTGGTCACCGGATCGCCTTGTCTTCGCCATCGAAGAAATGCATCCGCGTCTCGTCGAACTTCAGGCCGATCCGCGCGCCTTCCTCGATTGAATCGCTGCCGCTGATCCTGACGAGAATGGTTTCAAGCCCGTCCAGCGCCACATAGAGGAAGATGTCGGCGCCCAGATATTCGGCGACCTCGACCGTTCCGCTGCAATGGCCTTCGCCTTCGCTCACGATCGTCATGTGCTCGGGCCGGATGCCGAGCTTGCGCGGCTTCTGCGGCTGATCCGCATGCGGATAGTGGCCGCCGCCGTGCCCCTGGAGCGAGAACTGGTCCACCTCGACGGAACAGGGCAGCACGTTCATTTTCGGCGACCCGATGAATTGCGCGACAAACAGATTGTCGGGTCGCTCATAAAGCTCACGCGGTGACCCGACCTGCTCGATCTGTCCGGCCTGCAGCACCACGATCTTGTCGGCAAGCGTCATCGCCTCGACCTGGTCATGGGTCACGTAGATCATGGTCGTCCCGAGGCTCTTGTGCAGACGCGCGACCTCGAACCGCATCTCAACGCGGAGCGCCGCATCGAGGTTCGACAAGGGTTCGTCAAACAGGAACGCGCTCGGTTCGCGCACGATCGCACGGCCGATGGCAACGCGCTGGCGCTGGCCGCCAGAGAGCGCTTTCGGCCTGCGGTCCAGATAATCATCCAGCTTGAGCACTTCCGCCGCCGCGTTCACCTTGCTCTCGATTTCCGGCTTGGGAACACCTGCTGTCTTCAGTCCGAACCCGACATTCTCGCGCACAGACATGTGCGGATAAAGCGCATAGGACTGGAACACCATGGACAGCCCGCGTCCGGACGGCGGCAGAGCCGTCACGTCCTTGGCGTCGATCTCGATCGAGCCGCGGCTCGTTTCCTCCAGCCCCGAGATCAAACGCAGCAGGGTCGATTTTCCGCAGCCGGAAGGTCCGACGAAAATGACGAACTCACCGTCCTGAATATCCAGGTCAATGCCCTTGATTACCTGGAGTTCGCCGAACCATTTTTCGACTTTGTTGAGCTGTATTGCTCCCATGTCCTCAGTCCTCCGGCTTTCTACGCTGCTTGTTTCACGTGTGTTGGGGATGCCCAGGTCAGCCAGATGGCTGCGGTCCAGGAGAAGGTGCCACCGCCTGCACCTGCCGCGGTTTCCGGGCTGAAATATTCGGCAAAGCCGCTCGTTTCGACCAGTTGCGCCGTGTCGCTTCTCAGCTTTTCGGCGCGGAGGGCGTCGCCGGCCTCGGCAAAGCCCCGGGCGATCATGTAATTGACCATCGCCCAGACCGGGCCGCGCCAGTATCTGAGCGGTTCGAAACTGGGGTGTTCGGGATCATAAGACGGCATCGTGTAACGCACCTTTGCAGCAATGCGGTCGAAATGGCCTTGCAGCGAACTCAGCGTCGTCTCGTCGGCCAGCCCGGCATAGGGGGCCAGGAACGACATACTCGATATGCCGTCCGTGTGTTTTCCGGATCTGCGATCGAACGCGACATGCGCCTTCAGGTCGCCGTCCCAGAGAGTCTTCGCGCCTTTTTCCATATGCGCGATCCAGCCCCTGATCTCGGCCGCTTCCGCTGTCTTGCCGAGCCTCTCGGCAAGAACGAGAAGGTCCCGCGACGCCCTCAGGAATATGAATGTGACCCCCGGATCAGCGACGAAGAACGGACAGGTCCGGGCGACCTCCGCAGGATCCCAGCCGACGCTCCGGCACGCAGCCATGATGCTGAGATACCGGTCATAGTCTTCCTTGTGCGGACGCATCGCCGGGTCGACATGCGAGGTATCCTTGCGCTCGTAGGGCTCAATGTCCTTGACTTCGACGGCGCGCAGGGCGTCATCCCAGTCGGGAAGATTGTCCCGTCCCGATTCCCAGGGATGGATGATTGCCAGGACACCGACATTGTCCGGGTCCCTGTAGGCCAGGTACCAGCGGTGCCAGTTCATCAGCTGCGGGAACAGCGCGCCGGCGCGTTCAAGCGCCCTTCCGCTCGTATCGGTGTCGACGAGGTCCCGGATCACCGTCGCCGCCACGGGTGGCTGCGAATGGCCCGAACTCGGGATCGGGCCTCCATCTGTTCCCCAGACCTTCGGACCCGGGAAGTAGCTCGGGTCGTCCTTTCTGAAGAGGATGTGGGGAACCATGCCGTCCCGCCATTGGCCCTCGAACAGCATTTCGATCTCACGCCAGGCGCGATCCTGGTCGAAGGTTGCGAAGCCGAGCGCGACAAAAACCGAGTCCCAGTTCCACTGATAGGGATAGAGCCCCTTTGTCGGCACCGTGTACCCACCCTGATCGTTCTCGATCAGGATGGTCCTCGCTGTTTTATCCAAGTCTGCGTTTGACACAGAAGTCTCCTTGGCCATCACGGCCGTTTCAAGCGTTGCCCTAGCCCTTGACGCTGCCGGCCGTCAGGCCTTGCACAAGGAAGCGTTCGAACCAGAGGAAAATGACGAGGACGGGCACGGTCGCAATCACCGCGCCCGCCATGAGATGCTGACGAGGCACCTCGGAGGAATTCAGGGACACGACACCGCGCGACAGCGTGAAGATGTCCGGATTGTCGAGGAACATGAAGGCGAACAGGAACTCGTTCCAGGCGATCATGAAGACATAGAGCGACACCGACGCCAGTGCCGGCAGCGACAGCGGCAGGGTTATCTTCAGGATAACGCCGATGCGCGTCAGCCCGTCCATCAGGCCGGCTTCTTCCAGCTCAGAGGGGATGCCGCGGAAATAGCCCTGAAGCATGTAGAGGGCGACCGGAATTGTCGTTGCCGGATAAACGATCAGAAGACCCGTCAGCGTGTTGCGTAGCCCGAGCTGCGAGAACACGGCATAGAGCGGGATCACCAGCACGATCGCCGGTACCATGTAGATCAGAAGGACCGAGCGTGACAGGAACGCCTGTCCGGGAAAGCGCAGCCGCGAGACCGCATAGGCACCCGGCACCGAGAACAGCAGCGTCAGGATGACGGTCGCGACACTGACATAGGCCGAGACCAGCAGGTAGCGCCCGAAGTTGAACTGGGTGAACAGCTCAACGTAGGAACGGAACAGCCCGTCTAGCCCTTGCGACAGGTCGATGGACAGATCCAGCGGATTTGCCAGAAGCGTCTGCTGGCTCTTCAGCGACGTCATCACCATGACGTAGAACGGCAGTGCCACGATGATCGTGAAGATGACGAAGCCGACGCCCTTGGCAATGCGGATATAGATCACCTCGCGCTCGTAGCGGCTCATCGCGCCCAGCCGGGCACCGTTGAGGCACACGGTGGTTGCCCAGGTCGCACCGAGGACGGTCACGATGAGGGCCAGCCCCTGCCAGACCGGCACGGTGCCGAGCGACAGGTTGAAGGGCGCTGCGAACGACCCGATCATCAAAAGCACGAACATGATGATCGCGGCGAGCGCCCAGGCGGGCAAGCCGCCTTCGGCCTCCGAGGACTGACGCCATACGAAGACGAGCGCACTGACGAGCCCGGCAATGCCGGCGGCGGTTGCCTGCGGCAGGGCCACTTCGCCCGTGATCAGCGTCAGCGTTACGGCGACGACAACGATAGAGGTCACGCCCCAGATCAGGCCGGTGACGGCTGCAAGCAGGATGCTTCCCGGTCTCATAGCCCTTCCTCCTTCGGTGAGAAGCGGATGAACAGGGTGGCGAACGTAACCAGCACGACGAAGACCACGACCGCGACCGCGGCACCGGCTCCGAGATTGGAAAGCGCAAAACCCTGTTCATAGACATCGACGGTGAGCGTCCGCGTCCCGGCATTGCCGCCGGTCAGCAGGAAGATGTCGTCGAACTTGTTGAACGTCCAGATGAACCTGAGCAGGAACAGCACCGACAGGATGCCCATGAGCTGGGGTAGCGACAGGTACCAGAACTGCTGCAGCGGCGTGGCTCCGTCCATCTCCGCGGCTTCGTACATGTCCGTGTTGATGGACTGCATGCGGGCAAGGATGAACAGGAACGAGAGCGGAAAATACCGCCAGGCCTCGAAGGCGATAACAGTCGTCAGCGCCAACGGAAATTCCATCGGAATCCCGAACAGGGAATATTCGATGGCCCGCTGTCCGAAGAAATTGATCGGATCCGACACCACGCCCATTTTCGTCAGGAGCGCATTCACGGTCCCCGAAAACGGATCGAATAGCACAACCCAGGTGAAAGCGACGGCGATCACCGGGGACACATAGGGAAACAGGAATAGCCCGCGCACGATACCGCGCCCTTTGAAGACCGTGTTGAGCAACTGTGCGGCGAAGAGGCCCAGCACCAGCGCGCCGCCCGTTCCGAAGATCGTGTAGTAGAAGGTGATCCGCAGCACCGACCAGAATTCTTCGGCACTGAAGATCCGCCGGAAGTTGTCCAGGGTGAAGTCAAAACTCGTCAGTATGTTGTTTGCGTCGCCCGCAATCACCGGTTTGCTGGCACGTTCCGGCCTGTTGGCCGCTAGAAAAGCATCCGTGACCGTGCCCTCGATCTTGAGCCGTTCGCGCCAGCCCGGCTCCACCGTGCCGATGGTGCAGGTCAGCGCACTCCCGTTGAGGGCACAAACATCCGGCAGAACCGAAACATTGAAGCCGGCCGGGATGGCATCGGTCAGAACGACATCGCGAACTTCCTCTTCCTGCGAGGAATTGCGCAGCCGGTATTCCAGTTCGGCGCTGTCGCCCGCGGCCTCGGGACCTCCGCGCACACGTTCATTGACCAGCACGGTCGGCGGACGAAGATCCGCGAGTTGCACCGGTTTCACACTGATCCAGAAGTTGGCGAGCAGCGGCCCGGCGACGATCATGAGGATAATTGCGAAAGTCGGCGCCAGCATGAGATAGGCGAGCCACATCTCGCGGCGCTGCATGGGTCCGACCCCTTTGGGCGGACCGAGGGCTTCCGGGTTTTGGTTCTGTGCGCTCATGGTTCCAGCTCTGCGTTTCGGCCCTTGGGCAGCGCCCCGAAGAGAGGTGCTGTAGGACAAGCGGTCCCTACCCTCCCGCGGCAGGCGCGGGAAGAAGCGATTGGTGGGGACCGGGCGCGCGGCGTACCTGCGTCCGGTCCGGATGTTCTGGAGGGGTGGGTTCCACCGGTCAGCCGATGGAACCACGTGCGTCAGTCGTTACTGAACTTTTGCCAGTTCTTCGTTGAGCTTTGCGACCGTTGCCGCCGCATCGCGCTCGTCGTCGATATATTCACGCACCAGACGGTTGATCACCTGGCTGTTGATAATCTTGGACGCCAGCGACAGCTGGCCTTCCGTCACGCCCCAGCGGGCGGCGGTGTCGAGACCGGAGACAATCGTGTTGATCGTATCCGCATCATAGAGATCGGTCAGCGGCGCTTTGCGGTCGACGCCAACCGGCAGTTTCGACCAGCCGTCAACGAATGCGGTCGGGTTGTCGGCGTTGCCGCGGCGGATCGGGAACTTGCCTTCCGGCGCGATCGACAGGGTCGACATGTAACCGTCATCCATGGAGAACTCGACGAACTGCATGGCCGATTCCGTATCGGCGTCGTTGGTGATGCCGAAGTAACGCACGTCACCCCAGGCAGCGCCATCCGGGTTGGACGGACCGCTCAAGGTGGTCACGATACCGGTCTTGGACGCCAGTTCCTTGGAGGTCGGGTCATCGGTGAGTGTCGGCGGGGCGCTGTCGCGCAGACCTGCAAGCTCGTCCAGAATGAACGGTGACCAGATGATCATCGCCGCTTTGCCGGCAAAGTAAAGTTCGCGGGACTGCTTCCAGAAAAGATCTCCCGGAGGAGACGCCTTGGCAATCGCCTTGTAGAAATCAAGTGCCTCGATGGTCTTCTTTTCATCAAGTGCCTTGAAGCCTTCTCCGTCAACCGGGGTCACGCCATTGGCCAGAAGCACGTGCTCCAGCACCTGGCTCATGAAGTTTTCGTCGATCTTGGTCGCAGCGACGAACGCGAACATCTCCGGCGGATTATGCAGCTTTTCAACAGCGGCCAGGATGTTTTCGTAGCTGTCCGGTGCCGCAAGTCCGTTCTCGTCGAACAGGTCTTTGCGGTAGACAACCATCTGCGTCCAGCCATCGACCGGAACGGACGCGACACCGCCGTCAACGGCTGCCATTGCTACTGCGCCCGGTGCGAACGTGTCCTTGCCGAGGTTGTCGACCACCTCGGTTGCCGCTTCCGTATCCAGGATACCGGCTTCTGCCCAGGGCAGCGCGTATTGAAGCGTATGATAGATCACATCCGGCAGGTCGCCGGCGGCGAAAGCGGCGGTTGCGCGCGTGCCGAGATCCGATTCCGAAACGGGGATGACTTCCACTTCGATGCCGGTCTTTTCCTTGAAGGCGGCGGCCATTTCTTCCTGCTTCGCCAGACGCTCAGGCTGCTCTTCCGTTGTCCAGAAACGCAGCGTGTCTGCCTGTGCCGTGGTCAGACCGAGTGCGAGTACGCCCGCAATGGTCGAGGCCAGGAATCTACTCCTCCCAAGCATTTCATTCTCCCTTACTGCCGGAAAGTGGCTGTTCGTTCAGCCGGTCACGGAGCACGCCTGCCAGCGCCTCCGACGTCATGGTCGGCGCGCCGTCGGAGGCACGCCGGATGAGTTTTGCCTTGGCCAGCGCCTGCAACTGGTGCGGCGGCTTGCCGTCGAGAACATCAATCAGCATGCGGGCGACCCGTCCGCCTGCTTCCTGTGCGCTCTGTGTGAATGTGGTCAGCGGCGGGTCCACATATTCGCCCGCCGGCAGGCCGTCATATCCGATCACCGTGACATCGGCGCCCGGTTTCAAACCGAGGGTCCTGCAGAACTGCACGGCGCCGATCGCGAGCGCATCCGTCGCACACAAGATGGCCGTCGGCGGCGCCTTGGTGGCCAAGAGAGCCCTCGCACCTGCAATGCCGCCCTTTTCACCGATCGGCTGCAGGGTTTCCAGTTCGCCGTCATGGGCAACCCCAAGCGCTTCGAGACCCTGCCGGTATCCTTCAAGCCGCTGCCGGGCGAAATTCAGTTCCAGCGGCCCGCCAATGAAACCGATGCGCTCGTGACCGAGGCTGTAGAGGTGCCGTGCACCGGTGGCGAAGGTTTCTTCATTGTCGATGTCGAACCAGGCATAGCCGGACGGATCACGGGTACGCCCATGCGCCACAAACGGAAAATTCTGTTCCAGTAGATAGGCGATCCGAGGGTCTTCGACTTCCGTCCGCGTGACGATGAAACCGTCGACCTTGCGGCGCGCGATCAGGCGCTTGAGCGTTGCAATCACGTGATCGCGCGAGTGCGCGGTCGTGACAAGAAGATCGAGCCCCAACTCGTCGAGAGCACGCGCTATACCGTCGATGAATTCGGCGAGAAACGGATCGGCGCCATTGCCATGACCGACGGGAATGATGATCCCGAGCGTATCCTGCCGCCCGCGTTTGAGGTTCCGCGCCGTCGCCGAGGGCTGATAGCCGAGATCCTGCACCGCCTTCAGGATGCGCTTACGGGTATCTTCGGAAATGTCGGTGTAATTGTTGAGGACGCGCGAAACGGTTCCCTTGGCAACGCCGACATGGCGGGCCACGTCGTCAATGGTCACGGAACCACGGAGTCGCGACATCATTCCTCCCACGGGGCACGTGGCCCCAGACTTTCCGCTGCCAATGGGATTAGGCGCAGTTTATTGACGTAAAGTGTTCCAAAACCGGTTTCGGAAGTCAACAAAATCGGTTTCGGAAACGAAAAAGTTTTATTGCGCAATGCGGGAACACGTTGGTGTTAAAGCAAAACACTGCGCTTGAAGGTTTCGGAGAAGTTGTGGCATGCCACGCGTGAACCCTGGGTGATCAGGTGTTCCGGAGCACAAGACCTCCGATTACTGCTCCCTCATCCCGGACCTGATCCGGGATACGGTCCATGTTGCCACAAGACGAAGCGGTAAGTGCTCGGTTTGGGACACAGCAGCGAGCAAATCCAAACAAGCCTCTGGAACCGAGTGGATCCCGGGTCTCCGCTCAGCTGCTTCCGGAACGGCACTGAAATTAGACGACAGTAATGGCAAAGTGTTTAGAAAAACGGCGCGCTCAACCCTTGCCCCCTATCCTTCGAGAAAAGCCTGCAGACTTTTCCCGGATTTGTCATCCCGGTTTGCTGCACTCGCAGCAAGACCGGGAACCAGTAATCCGTGCGCCTGTAGTTTGATTGAATTCGGAGAAGCAAGGGTTTACTAGGTTCCGGCCTTCCGCTGCGCTTCAGCCGGAATGACAATTCTATTGAGAAGCGCATATCTTTCGAGATCTGTTGCGGACGAAACCGGACAGCAGCGGACCCCGTCTGACACTCAAAGGCCTGACGCCGCCGCGTAGAAATCATGCGCAAAGTGGAAGCGAAACGGCATGGATGCCATGGCTTGACCCACTCCTGTCCGGTTTATGACGAAATGGGTCCCGTAGGGCGCGTTTGCGTATGCAGACTTGTCATCCCTGCTGAAGCGCAGCGGAAGGCAGGGAACCAGTAACCCCTTGTTTCTCCCGCTTCTTCTAACCTGAAGTCACACAGCGTACTAGATCCCGGTCTTGCCGCGCACGCGCCAAACCGGGACGACAAATCCGCAAAACAAGTCCTTGTCCCAACTTGGCGCCGGACGGAGCACTGCCGCTTTCTCAATGATATTAGCTCGATAGCAAATTCTAAACCGGAAAGCAGTGGGTCAGGCCATGGCATGACCGGTTGAATTGCGGCGGTCTCTCGATGCGTCTTCGCGTTGGCGGACACGTCATCAACTCATTGAGCCTATCTGATCTCGTATGCGTGCCTTCACCCGCCGTCATTCCAGACAAGGGAGGCATAGCCGAGCGCCGATCTGGAATCCAGACATAAGCTCGCGCCAAAGGCGCGTCATCTCTCAATCCAAGTGTCAGACCGGACTTATTCTTCAGGCAGCTCACCCTCTGGCGGCTGCCAGAGTTCGACCGCATTGCCCTCCGGGTCCAGGAAGCGGAAGAAGCGGCCATATTCCTCGTCATCGTAGCCGAGTTCGGTCACACCATCGGCGCGGAGGCTTGCCATCATGGCGTCGATGTCGTTGACACGGAGGTTGATCATGAACCGGTTTTCGGCAGGTCCGAAATAGGAGGTATCCTCCTTGAACGCAGCGAAGACCGAAGGCCCTGCATTCTGGTGCAGCCAGGTTCCCATATTGATATCGAAATGTTTCTTGTAGAACGCGGCCTGCCGCTCCGGGTCAGCGCTCTTGAAAAACACACCACCGATGCCGTCGACTTTCGCGGACTGACTCATCTGCGATCCTCCACCTGTCCTCACGCCAGGGAGACCAAAGCCTCGCAGAGTGGCGCCGGGTCGTAAAAGGGTGCCGATGTTTCGCTTACGAGGTCAAGCCTGAGAACCGTAATGCCCCTTGCGCTGACCTCCGCGGTCTCGTTTTCAGGTACGCTTTTGTCGACGATCACGAAATTGAGCAGCCTGTACACCGGACAATCCGGACCGGCGTCGGCTTGAAGATAGGTCAGCATTGCATGGACCTTGTCGGCGAGCGTCAGGTCCGCGGTTTCCGGGTCCCGGCCGAGGCTCGGCACGTAGATCTTCGGGACGGTGCGTGACGCGATCGCTTTGCCGACCCCCTTCGGCAGAAGATTGGCGACCAGGCTCGTGTAAAAACTCCCGGGGGCGAAGCAGATCAGGTCGGCGGAATGCACAAGCGTGCGATTGCGATTGGGAAACCGGCTCTCTGCCGTTGCCTTGCCCGCGAGGCCCTGGTTCAGGAACAGATCCCTGATCGGCGACGTCAGTTCCGGGTGCTCCTTGCCTGTCAGGAGATGCTGGCCGATGACGGTGTTTCCATTCGCCAGTTCAGCACCCAGGTGCAGATTGTCGTCGGTAACCGCGCGCACCGTGCCCTGCACGCCCACAAGCTTGGAAACGAGGAAGATGATCGGCTCGAGCTGCTGGTTCTGGTTGAGGTAACCGCCCGCCAGAATGAGATTGCCGATGCTTGCCCCGCGAAGGTCGAAGGATCCGGGGCAAGCGGCGCGGAACATGCCCAGCTGGTTCTGGATAAGAATGCGCATCGGCTGTTCGATGGCCTGGACCAGCGTGTGCGTTCCGGCAATCATGCTTTCCAGTTCACCCTGCAGGTCCGCGTCTCTGGCCGACTTGGCGAAACGGTGGGTAAACAGCCGGAAGACGTCCGGATGACCGAGAACGGTCTCGTCGGCAAGTGCCATCAAACGGCTTCTGAGGTCGCCGATGGCCGGCATATCGAAGGCAACACGTAGACCTTGCGAACTGCCGCCGGAGTCGAACGGCGTGACCAGGTGTATGGAGTTGTGCGTGTAGCGTTTCAGGCATTGCGCAACACCGTTGAGCGCGGAGCCGCCACTGAAAAACAGAAGACGCGGGCCGAGCTTCGGATTGGACAGAAACCGTTCGATGCGGAACGGGTCCGGCATGCGTACGGCACGTGTGATGGTCACCTCGGACATTCCAACCCCCATCGAAAACCCGCTTGGCAATCCGCTATATGTAACCGGACTTGCCAGCAGTCAGGTCACTCCCCGATCCATATCGCACGGAAATCGTTCACATTTGTCAATGTAGGCCCGGTGACGACCTGGTCTCCGATCTTTTCAAAGAAGCTGTGGGCATCATTGTCAGCCAGTGCGCCGGACGCCGAAACACCGAGCGCGTCGGCTTTGGCAAGGGTTTCAGGACCGGTGACCGCGCCGGCTACCTCGGCGGCTCCGTCAACGCCATCCGTGTCGCAGGCGATCGCGTGAATACCCGAAGCTCCTTGCAGCGCGAGCGCCAGGGCCAGCGCATATTCCGCATTCGGTCCGCCGACACCGTTGCCGTTGCGTGTGACGGTAAGTTCGCCGCCCGACAAAAGCAGCAATGGCCGCCCGGAGCCCGCGCGCTGCCTTTGCCGCTCGAGCGCAAGGTCAGCCTGCGAATGCGCAACGTCCCGCGCCTCCCCTTCAAGCGCGTCCCCGAGAATTTCGACATCGCAGCCGAGGCCTTCGGCGAGGTCCTTCGCCGCCTCAAGCGATTGGGAAGGCGCGGCAAAGATCGTGTTGGTCACACGGGAAAGCGTGTCATGGCCTGAAGGCAGGACGCCGGACGTTTCAGACAGAACGGTCTTGACCGAGGCAGGCACGTCGATCTGCCAGCGCTCAAGGATCGCGGCGGCGTTTTCGGAAGAGCTGTCATCGCCAACGGTCGGCCCGGAACCGATTTCGGCGGGATCGTCGCCGGGCACGTCCGACAGCAGCAGCGCCAGCATCCTTGCCGGATGGGCGGCCGCCGCAAGCTGGCCGCCCTTGACCGCACTCAGGTGCTTGCGCACCGTGTTCATCTGTCCGATCGGCGCGCCGGAACTCAAGAGCGCCTGGTTGACCTGTTGTTTTTCCAAAAGCGTGATGTCGCCTGCCGGCGCGGTCAGCAATGCGGACGCTCCGCCCGAGATCAGCGCCAGCACGAAATCGTCTTCGCCCAGGCTTTCGACAAGGTCGAGCATGCGGCGTGTCGCGGCAAGACCTGCTTCATCCGGAACCGGATGGGCTGCCTCGACGATCTCGATCCCCTGGCACGGGCGTCCATACCCGTACCGGGTGATGACAAGGCCGCTGCATGGACCCCACGCCGCTTCAACCGCCTCGGCCATGCGCGCCGAGGCCTTGCCGGCACCGATCACGGTGACCCGCCCTTCCGGTTTCTCCGGCAGGAAGGCCGCGAGGCTTTTCATCGGATCGGCGACCTCGACAGCCCGCTGAAACAGGTTGCGCAGGATCTCTTCCGGCTGTTCACTCATCTCGAATGCACCTCTCAGGTTTCGCAAGGTTAGAGACCTTTTTTGGCGAAATTTTCAAGGCTGAATTCGCGTGAAGTTGTTCCGGCACCTCCCAAACGGGCGTTATTCGTGCATTTTCGCACCGGCCCGTTTCATGAATCGGGATTGCGAAGCCGGATATCCGACCACACCTTTGACCGGAAAGGAGTGCCCACATGTCAGACACATCCATTGCAGCCCTCAGGGATGCACTCAAAAATCCAAACGACCCGAACCACATGATGGTCATCAAGACCACGCCGCGCCGCATGCGCGTTTATGCGGGGGACACCCTGCTTGCCGACAGCTTGAGCGCGCTCAGGGTGATGGAACTGGGCAAGTCGGTTTATGATCCGGTGATTTACTTCCCGGAAGAAGATGTCGTTGCCACCTTGAACGCGGTTGAAAAATCCACCCATTGCCCGATCAAGGGTGATGCCAGCTACATGGCGTTGGCAAACGAGGAAATCGGCTGGGTCTACAAGGACCCGATCCCGATGACCCGGCAGCTCAAGGGGCATCACGCCTTCTGGCCGTCGAAAACCCGGCTTGTCGAGGGAGAGTAGCAGGGTTCGGACTGCCTAGGTGATGGGCCCATAAATGAGGCCGAAGTGGTTTGAGGCGGCTTGCTTCTCGTCAATTCGCGGAAGCGCAGGAAATGCGCCTCATTTTCAAGCCTTTCGCAACGCGGAGGAGAAGCAAGCCGGTCAAATCCGAAGGACATCGAATTGGCTTCACTCCGTGGCGTCAGCGTGCTTGACCGGGCAGGAAGCCCGCTCCGCACACCCCTTCCTAACGGGATTTCACCATTTCGCATGCCATTTCAGTCTCATTTATGGGTCCATCACCTAGGCTTTTCCCACATCCTCGACATAGACCAGAGCCCGGCCCTGGCAAATCCGGGTTCCGTCCGGCGTCGTGCACACGGTCTCAAGATCAACCAGGTGTTTTTCGGGGCGCAGCCGTGAAACCGTCACGGACGCCGTGAGCGCTTGGCCTATGGGGGCCGGTGCAAGAAACTCCAGGCTCTGTTTCAGATAGTTGGTTCCCCGGCCCGGCAGTTCCACGCCAAGCAGGTAGGAAAACAACCCGCCGAGCAGCGGCCCCGGAACCGCCTCCGGGACATTGGCCGTCTCACCTGCCAGCGCAGCGAAATCCCGCATGTCCTCCAGGGTAAAGGTACGGGTGATCTCTTTGCTTTGCCCGATTTCCAGCGTCAAGACCGACCTCCAAGCCTGCAGGTTCCCGAAAGCGTCACGGCACGGTCGGCGGTCCTGCTGATTTCAACAAGCACCAGATCCGGCTGATCCGGATCCTCGGCAAAGGACAATGAAAGCTCTTCGTCAGCGTAGGAAGGATTTGGAAACATCAGAGTCTGAAGATCATGCTGCCTGCCCGGGTAGAGCTGCTCCAGACAGGCATGAACGCGCGTATAGAGAAGCATGCCGTGCGACACCGTGCGGCCAAACCGCGTGCGCGCGGAGAATACCGGGTCGACATGGATCGGATTGTCATCACCGGACAGTCTGGCAAAGGCGTCGAAGTCCTGTTGAGTTGGCGTCCACGTAAAGACGGTTGCAGATGGTCTATTAAAGGCATGACTCATCGCTCACGCATCCTCCTGAACTGATGTTGCTGACAACGCGTCTTTCAGAACGTTTTTTCTGACCTTGCCAGCGGCGGTGCGCGGCAGGTCATCCGTCACGGTGAAACTTTTCGGAATCTTGTAGGGAGCCAACTGCGCCCGGCACCAGTCGGGCAGCCCGGCGACATCAAGAGTTTCGCCCGGGTGCGGCACCAGAAATGCGGCACCGACCTCCCCCCATTTGTCATCGGGAACGCCGATGACGACCGCTTCAAGGATCGCCGGATGGCCGTCAAGAACCTTCTCCACCTCGGCGGGATAGACGTTTTCGCCACCTGAGATGTACATGTCCTTGATCCGGTCGACGATGAAGTAATAGCCGTCCGCATCGCGCCGCGCGATGTCACCCGATTTCAGCCAGCCGTCCGGAGTGAATGTTTCGGAGGTTGCCCGGCTGTTGTCCATGTATCCGGGTGTGATGTTCGGACCACGGAACTGGACCTCGCCCTCCCCTGCGCCGTCCACGATGTTTCCGGCAGGTCTCGCCAGCCGGACATCGGTCAGGATCTGCGGCTTTCCGACCGAACCGATTTTTTCCGCGGCATGCGCCCTGTCCATCAGGAACACGGTGGGCCCGGTTTCCGTCATGCCCATGCCGTTGCAGATTGTGACGCCCCGCGCCTGAAATTCGACAAGCAGATGTTTGGGAACGGGCGCCCCGCCGCATCCCAGAGACCGGACATTGGAAAAGTCTGTCGTATCGATCTTCGAGGACAGCGCCAGCGCCTGATAGATCGCCGGCACACCGAAGAATGCGGTCACCTCCCCACCGTCGATCAGGTCGAGCACCTCATCCGGATCGAATTTGCGCAGGATTGTCGAGCAGCCGCCATTCAGGAAGATCGGCAGCGTCGGCAGGTTGATGCCCGCGGTATGGAAGAGGGGCAGGAAATTGACACCCTTTTCGCCAACGCCGAGCCCGGTTGCCTGGCAGTAGTTGACCATGTTGGCATAGGCCATGCCCGCCGTTTGAATGACCGCCTTTGGCAGACCCGTCGTGCCGGACGTAAAGAGCAGATACCATGGAGCATTCGCCTCGATCCGCCCATTGCCGGCCGGCGACGGGTCGGCCGCAGCCAGAAGGCCATCCAGTGCACGCGTGCTTCCGGTGGCGGCACCCATCGGCAGCAGGTCGATCTCGCTGTCACCTGCAAGCTCAAGGGCCGTTGTCATCTGAGCATCGTCGGCGAACAACACGCGGGCATTCGACGCTGCAAGGATCGGCTTGAGTTCGGCAACCGGTTGCCGCCAGTTCAGCGGCACCATCAGGATCCCGGTCTTCTGGGCCGCAAACAGCAACACGAAGAAATCGGGATGATTGAGACAGAGCACGGCAAAACGGTCGCCTGTCTTCAGTCCCTTTTCCAGCAGGAGATTGCCGAGCCGATTTGCCCGCTCGTTCATGTCATGAAACGAATAGGACCGGCCGCTATCCCGGTCTGAGAAGGCGACGGCATCGGGTGTCAGTTCGGCCCGCTTCGCGGCCATGTCCGTCAGAAACTCCATGTGTCCTCCTGGCACCTGGTGTTCGGAAAAATTGAAAGTCTCATGCACGCTGTTGCAGGAACGCCTTCATGCCGTCGAGCGTTTCCGGCTGGATCACCAGTTCAAGAAATCTGGATTTTTCCTGATCAAGCCGCGCACGCACGGTTGCAAGGCGTTCCGCGTCCCAGACATTCTTTCGCGTAACGCGGTGCGTTGAATGGAACCCGGCCCCCAGCATGCCCAGCCACTGTGCAACGACGTTGTCGAGCTGCGAGCGCGGGCAAACGTGTGTGGCAAGACCGAGCGCGAGCGCTTCCTCGGCACAGATGCGCTCATTGAGATACTGGATCTGGAGCGTCTTTGCGGTTCCGATGCGTTCTGGCATGAGCGCCGTCCACCCGCCGTCGGGCGCGAACCCGACGGCAGAATAGTAAGGCTGAAGGAATGACTGCTCTGCCATCGCGACCATGTCGGCAGCAAGGACGAGCCCGGTTGCCCCGCCGGTGACCGGCCCGTTCACAGCCGCTAGAACGGGTGCAGGAAACGAGAGCAGCTTCAAGATGGCAGCGTGCAGTCCGCCGACGAGCTTTTCGGCATAGCCCAGAAGCGCGTTGGGCGACCCGGCATGCGCGAGAAAGCCGGCAATGTCGCCGCCGGTCGAAAAGCTCGCACCGTTGCCTGTAAGGACAAGCGCGGCAGGTCCCCTTCCGGCAGCATGATCCAGGGCCGCCTCAAGATCGTCGATCAATTCTGGGACAAGTGCATTGTGACGGGTTGGACGATCCAACCGGATCCAGAGCGCACCATCAGTCTCTTCAGTGACGACCTGTCGGGTCCCGGTTGTCACGGCTTGAGCCCGTTGGCGATCAGGTCATAGGCCGTGTCGACGAGGTCGGGAATGGGCGTCCTGTTTCCGAACACGACAATTTGCTCGCCAAGCGCACGCGCAATCCCCATCAGCGCCCAGGCGCGGGTGTCGGCATCACCTTCCGATATCTGACCGGCCTTTGCTGCCTCGCTCAGCCCGCTCCGGTATCCTTCGGCAAACGCCCCGTAGTATTCGCGGTAGGCAGCCGGGTCGACGAACTGGGCTTCCTGGACGATGCGGTAAAGGTCCGGATGGGCCTGAACGAATTCGAGAAAGGCCTTCAGACCGGCCTGCTCCGCTTCGAGCCTGTTGGAAATGGCCTGCGTCGCGTCTGAGATCGTGTGGCGCACAAGCCGGCCCATTTCCAGAACCAGCTCCGAGAAGACCTCTTCCTTGGTCTTGAAATAAATATAGAAAGTGCCTTGGGCGACCCCGGCTTCGCTGGTAATCTGACCAATGGAGGCATCGTTGTAGCCACGCGCGCCGATGACGCGCTCTGCAGCGGATAGAATCGCCTTCTTGGTCGCCTCTCCACGTGCCGTCTTCGGTTGATTGAAAGGCGTCCGCTGGGACATGGCTGCATTGCCGGCCGGATTGTTCACACCCGCGCTCCTGAAAAATGAAACATGAATCAGTATTCATGTTTCGAACTCGAAAGCAACACTCTTCTTGCAAGGCAAGCGGCATCACCGCTGGATTTTTGCTTGGAACGGCCCTGACCCGGAATCGTCGCGCGACCCGACCTGCGGAAGCGACGTTCTATGACTTTTGGACGCATCGCCACTCTTTGACCTTGATCAAGGCGATTTGTCTAATTATGCAGTTTAGAATATCTTAAAGGTACCCGGGAGCGCGACGCGTTGCGGGACCTGACGCTCAACCACCGTGACGCGAAAAACGGCTGGGGTATTTGTACGAGAGGCGCGCGCTGGCCGAAGCGGGCGGAGCAGAGGACCGGTATTATGGACGTGAACGCCTATCTTGAAGAGCGCCTTGGCAAGCTTCATGACAATGGTAACTATCGGGTCTTCGCAGATCTCGAACGTCAATCCGGAAACTTTCCCCGCGCGACGCGGTACCGTGAGGACGGTTCCGTTCAGGACGTTGCAGTCTGGTGTTCCAACGACTATCTCGGCATGGGCCAGCACGCCAAGGTCGTGGACGCGATGCAGGATGTCATCGCCAAATGCGGCGCCGGCGCCGGCGGAACGCGAAACATTTCCGGCACGAACCATTACCATGTCCTTCTGGAGCGGGAGCTTGCAGACCTGCATGCCAAGGAAGCCGCGCTGATCTTCACATCAGGCTACGTTTCCAACTGGGCAGCGCTCGGAACGCTGGCGTCCCAGGTACCGGGCATGATCGTCTATTCCGACTCGCTGAACCATGCCTCGATGATCGAAGGCATCCGCCACGCGCGCTGCGAAAAACGGATTTTCAAGCACAACGACTATGAGGACCTGGAGCGGCTCATGGCGGCCGACGATCCGGACGCACCCAAGATGGTCGCCTTCGAAAGCGTCTATTCCATGGATGGCGATATCGCGCCGATCAGGGAAATCTGCGACGTCGCGGACAAGTTCGGTGCGATCACCTATCTGGATGAGGTTCACGCCGTCGGCATGTACGGCCCGCGCGGCGGTGGTGTCGCCGAGCGCGAAGGCCTGATGGACCGGCTGACCATCATCGAGGGTACGCTTGGCAAGGCATTTGGTGTCATGGGCGGTTACATCACCGGCAGCAGGACAGTTGTCGATTTTGTCCGCTCGTTTGCATCCGGCTTCATCTTCACCACGGCATTGCCGCCCGCACTTGCTGCAGGCGCGACCGCGTCCATCAAGCACCTGAAGGAAAGCCCGTTCGAGCGCAAGGCACACAAGGACCGGGTCGAACAGCTTCGCGCGGCGCTCGACAAGCGCGGCATTCCGCACATGGAAAACCCGAGCCACATCGTTCCGGTGATGGTGGGTGACGCCAAGAAGTGCAAATGGATCTCCGACATTCTCCTGGAGACCTATGGCGTTTACGTGCAACCGATCAACTACCCGACCGTACCGGTCGGCACCGAACGCCTGCGTTTCACGCCGACGCCCCTTCACACGGCCGCCGATATCGAGCATCTCGCCGATTCCATCAACGACCTGTGGTCGCAATGCGCGCTTGCCCGCGCGGTCGCCTGACCGGTTCCTTCTCCTCCCGAAGGTACATCCTGCCCGCCCTTCAAGGGCGGGTTTCTTTTTGCGCGGAGGCAAGCAGCGTCCGATGAACAACAGGCCTGCCGCCTGTTTGGTGCCGCCAATGGTCTTTTTCTTTTCTTGCCGCTGCCCTAGCTTTTAACCGGAGACCTGTTAGGCGGGGAGCGGAAATATGAGAATCGCGTGCATTGTTGTTGCCTGGCTTTTGCTCCTGGTATCACCGTCGGCTTCCGAAGAACTCGACCTTGAACTTGTTCTCCTCGCAGATGCCACCGGTTCGATCGACGAAGCTGAAATCCGCTTTCAGCGCGCCGGTTACGCGGCAGCGGTCACGGATCCGTCGGTTCTCAACGCGATCGCAGGCAATGCCTACGGCAAGATCGTCGTTACCTATGTCGAATGGGCAGACATGTTCTCGCAGGACGTCGTCGTCGACTGGACTGTGATCGACGGCAAAGCCTCGGCAGACGACTTTGCCGCAAGGCTTATGGAAGCACCGCGGCAGGCCTATGGACGCAACGCGATAGGCGCGGCACTGCTCAAAGGCAAGGAACTGATCGACACAAACGCCTATACCGGCCTGCGCCGCGTAATCGATCTTTCGGCGGATAGCGCCAATAACTGGAATGGCCCGCCGATCCGCGAAGCGAGGGACATTGTCGTCGGCTCGGGCATCGTCATCAACGGCCTCGCCGTCCTGTGCCGGCATTGCTCGGGACGTCCGGTCTCCTACGACCTGGAACAAAGATTTTACGATGAGATCATCGGCGGTCCGGCGGCCTTCGTCGTCACCGCCGACAGCGCGGCAACCTTCGCAGACGCTGTCCGCAAGAAACTCATTCTCGAGATTGCCGCCAAGCCGGAGGACGCGGAGCGCATTCTGCTGCGCCTTGCCCGCGCAGAGTAACGCTTGGCGGCAATCAACAGAGCTGCCCCAAAAACCGGCGCCAATCACAATTCTCTCCCAGGGTAAATTCACGATTGCCACACGGCAGTGTCATCTGCTTATGATTTGAATCAGGGAGCAGTCGTCGGCATTTGTATCGCGTGGGCTTTGGGAGAGAGAACGTAATGGCCACCGGTCTTTTGATGCTGGCGATGTTTACGGTCTGCTACACGTTGCTGGCGAAGACACTGTCGAATGGAATTCTTACCGCACCGATCCTCTTTATCGGCTTCGGTTACCTGATGGCCCAGACAGGCCTGATGCCCTTCACCGAGGCGGAACATCTTCTGCATATCGTCGCCGAGCTCGCGTTGATCATTCTGCTGTTCCTGGACGCTGCCCAGATCAATCTGCGTGCGCTTCGCGAACGCCATCAGTGGCCGCTCCGGATGCTGCTGATCGGCCTGCCGCTTGCGGTGGTGATCGGAACAGCTGCAGCGGCACCGTTCATGACAACCTATCCGCTGATTGTTGCCGCGCTTGCAGCGGCGCTGCTTGCGCCGACAGACGCGGCCCTCGGCCAGGCCGTCGTGACCCATGAAGCCGTACCGGAGAGGGTCCGGCGCGCGCTCACGCTTGAAAGCGGTCTGAATGACGGCCTCGCCCTGCCGGTCATACTGCTCTTCGCCAGCCTGACGGCCGAGGTGATGCATCAGGATGCCACCAACTGGCTGGTCTTCGGCGCGAAACAGCTGGTCTTCGGACCGCTTGTCGGCGGCGTCATGGGGCTTGTCGGCGGCTATCTGTTCCTCGCTGCCAAGCGCCGCAAGATGACCTCCGTGACGATCGAGGGCATCGGTGCCATCGCAATGGCGGGCGCCGCCTATCTTGCAGCCAGCCTGGTGGACGGCAACGGCTTTATCTCTGCTTTCGTCGCGGGCCTAGCTTTCGGCAATGTCATCAAGGGCCAGTGCGCGTTCATCTACGAGTTCACCGAAAACGAAGGCCAGATGCTCGCCTGGGGTGCGTTCTTCCTGATCGGCCTTGCCCTGCTGCCAGGTGCCCTCGCGCACCTTGACGGCAGCATGCTGGCGATCATCCTGATCAGTCTGTTTGTCGTCCGCCCGCTCGCGGTCTGGCTGTCGCTGTCGGGAACGGATGCGGCCCCGCTAACAAAACTGTTTTTCGGATGGTTCGGTCCAAGAGGTCTTGCCACCGCCCTGTTCGCGCTGCTCGTGGTCGACCAGATCGATCATGAAATCGGCGAATACCTTTTGAACCTTGCCGTCAACACTGTCTGGATCAGTGCCGTGCTGCACGGCGTCACCGCCGTTCCATTCGCCAGGTGGTACGGTGCCCGAATGTCGGATCAGCAAGGCGCCGCAGAGATGGCCGCGGTTCCGCCGATGCGCCCGGAAGGGGCAGCGGATCACTAGTGAGCCCAACAAACAACCAGAATTTCAGCCAAGGTTTCCAGATCAGTGAGAAGCCGTTAGCCGGGGGAAGAAATGAAAAAACACGCTGTAGCCGCCTTGAGCACCCTGCCGGACCGCGACCCGCAATACGCCCTGGTCGCGGATGTCGACCTTGTGGTCGTCCGCTTCGACGAGGAGGTCTCCGTCTTTTACGGCAGGTGTCTTCACCGCGGTGCGCTGATGTCCGACGGCTACGTGCAGGGAGACAATCTCATCTGCGGCGTGCACTATTGGGATTACCGCGTCGACAGCGGCGTTTCCGAATACAACAATTCCGAAGCCCTGCCCAAGTTCAAAAGCTGGATCGAAGGCGACGAGGTTCTGGTCGATGAGGACGAGATCGCGGCCTGGGCAGAGGAAAACCCGCAGCCGTTCCAGCGCGATCAGTATCTGGGTCTTTATGCCGACACCAGCCACGGCACGGAGGAGGAACCTTACAACGGCCTGATCCAGCAATATGCGCGTGACGGCCTGAGTAAGACCGGTCACCATGGCCGGGTCGACGCGATGGGTGTGCCCCGCACCCAGTTGCCCGACTGGGACGACATCCAGATCCTCACCGCACAGCTGCAGCGGTTCCCGCTTCTGGACGATGATCCGGTCGGCACCGACGTCGTCATCGGCCCGAACGCACAAAAGCCGCTCCGCCTGCAGATCCCGCTCTTCGTATCCGACATGAGCTTCGGCGCGCTCTCTGAGCCGGCGAAGGTGGCGCTTGCCCGTGGTGCGGAGCTTGCCGGCACCGGCATCTGTTCCGGCGAAGGCGGCATGCTGCCGGAAGAACAGGAAGCCAATTCCCGCTATTTCTACGAACTCGCCTCGGCCCGTTTCGGCTTCGACTGGGCAAAGCTCGACCGGGTTCAGGCGTTCCACTTCAAGGGTGGCCAAGGCGCGAAAACGGGGACCGGAGGGCACCTGCCGGGGTCCAAGGTCAAGGGAAAGATCGCTGAGGTGCGCGGGCTGGAGGAAGGCACCGATGCGATTTCACCGCCCCGCTTTCCGGACTGGACCGATAGCGTGCAGATCAAGGAATTCGCCGATGAAGTGCGCACGCGGACGGGCGGGATTCCGATCGGCTACAAACTGTCGGCGCAGCACATCGAGAAGGACATCAATGCAGCGCTGGAAATCGGTGTCGACTACATCATCCTCGACGGGCGCGGCGGCGGCACCGGAGCGGCCCCCATCATATTCCGCGACAACATCTCCGTTCCGACCATCCCTTCCCTTGCCCGGGCGCGGCGCCATCTGGACGCATCCGGCCGGTCTGATGTCAGCCTGGTGATTACCGGCGGTCTGCGCAAACCGGCCGACTTCGTGAAGGCCATGGCACTCGGCGCGGACGCCATCGCTGTTTCCAACGCAGCCATGCAGGCGATTGGCTGCATCGCCATGCGCGCCTGCCACACCAACAACTGCCCGGTCGGTATCGCGACCCAGAAGCCGCATCTGGTCAGCCGGCTCCAGGTCGAAAAATCCGCCCGCCAGCTGACCAATTTCTTCGAGGCGTCGGTGGAACTGATGCAGGTGATGGCGCGCGCCTGCGGCTATTCGCATCTGAACGAATTCAACCCGGACGACCTGACCACCTGGAAGCGGGAAATGTCCGACTTGTCCGGCGTCGCCTATGGTGGTGTTGCCTGATCCGGTCAGAAAGTTATGAGGGAGACGAACATGAACACGCAATCGCTTGACTGGATCAGGGTCGGCCACACCGACGATCTGCCGGAAGGCCGCGTGAAGACCGTGACCGCGCGCACGACCTCGATCTGCCTGTCTCATTTCGACGGCCAGTGGGCAGCAATGGAAAACCACTGCCCGCACCAGCGCGGCCCGCTCGGGGAAGGGTCGATCGAAAAGGGAACCGACGGCAAGTGCTGGATCCGCTGCCCATGGCACGGCTGGGATTTCGATCCGCTCACCGGCAAGCCTCCCGGCGGACACGAGGACAGCGGCCAGCAGATCTACCCGCTCAAGATCGAAAACAACGAGATCTTCGTCGGCCTCGAGCCGGAACCGGAGCACGAACGCACCGCAACCGATGTCATGGCCGAAACCATGGTCAACTGGGGTGTGAAGCGCGTCTTCGGCATGGTCGGTCATTCCAATCTCGGCCTGGCCGATGCGATCCGGCTGCAGGTCAACAAGGGCAATCTCGGCTATGTCGGCATCCGTCATGAAGGCGCTGCCGCGTTTGCCGCCTCGGCCTACGGCAAGCTTACGGGCAAGCCGGCCGGTTGCCTGACGATCGCCGGTCCGGGTGCGACCAATCTCCTGACCGGCCTCTGGGATGCCAAGGTCGATCGTGCGCCGGTGCTGGCGCTCACGGGCCAGGTTCAGACCCAGGTCTTCGGGCCCGGCGCGTTTCAGGACATCGATCTGAAATCGGCCTTCGAGTCGGTCTCCAGGTTCTCCCAGCCTGTCCTGAGCACGTCCAACCACGCCGAACTCATGTCGCTCGCACTCAAGACAGCTATTGTCGAGCGTGATGTCGCCAATCTGATTTTCCCGGACGATGTCCAGACGATCCCGAGCGAAAAGCCTGCCGGACATCCCGAAGGCCGTCTTGGCGGAACGCAGATCTCGTCTTCACCGGACGATCTCGCCAGGGCTGCGGAAATGATCAACGGCGCCGAACGGCCAACGATCGTGCTCGGCTACGGTGCCAAGGATGTCCGCGACAAGGTCATTGCGCTGGCTGAAAAGATCGGCGCGCCGGTATTGACGACCTTCAAGGGCAAGGGATTGATCCCGGACACGCACCCGCTGGCGGCGGGCGTGCTCGGCCGGTCCGGCACGCCGATCGCCAGCTGGTTCATGAACGAGGCGGATCTGATCATTTCGCTCGGTTCGTCGTTTGCCAATCACACCGGGATCGCGCCCTACAAGCCGATTATCCAGGTGGATTTCGAACGCATGCAGCTCGGCAAGTTCCATCCGGTAACGCTGCCGGTCTGGGGCGAAATCGGCTCCTTCTGCGACGCGGTCGCAGGCTCCGTTTCCAAAGCTGCCGATGCCGCCGACCAAAGGGCGGAACTCGTCGAACGATGGACCATCTGGCGCGAGGAAAAGGAAACGCGCCTGTCGGAAGATCATGGCGGCGGCATTCATTCCGCAGCCGTATTCAAGGCACTGACTGAGCTCTGCCCGGACGATGCCATCATCCCCGTCGATGTCGGCAACAACACCTATTCGTTCGGCCGCTATTTCGAACCGCGCGGCCAGCGTATCCTGATGTCCGGCTATCTCGGGTCCATCGGCTTCAGCCTGCCCGCCGCGCTCGGGGCGTGGTGCGCGACACAGGACTTCGAGGAATACCGGGGCCGCAAGGTCATCTCGATTTCCGGTGACGGCGGCTTCGGTCAATACGCGATGGAATTCACCACCGCTGTCAAATACGGAATGAACATCACCCACATCCTGCTCAACAATTCCGAACTTGGAAAAATCTCCAAGGAACAGCGCTCCGGGGAATGGCCCGTCTGGGAGACCAATCTCACCAATCCGTCCTTCGCCGCCTTCGCCCGTCTCTGCGGAGGTCACGGACACCGGGTGACGGAAGCGTCCGAACTTTCCGACGCGATTGCCAAGGCGATTGCCCATGATGGACCCTCGCTCGTGGAAATCATCACCGATGCGGATCTGGTGTGAAGAAGAACCACAGACCTTGTCATCCCTGCGAAGGCAGGGATCCGGCAGACACCGAAAGTGAAGAGTTGCGAAAATCCTGTGTTGAGGAATACTGGCTCCCGGCCTTGCGCTTCGCTCCAGCCGGCACGACAAATGGAAGACCCCGGAGGATAGCCGTTGCAGACCGCAGAACTACTTCTTGACCTGGGCCGCATCTATCTGATCACCGGCGGCATCGTTGCCGCGCTGTTTCTGGTCATCGGCATTGATCGTGTGGAACCGTCCGCACGCGGGTCCTACGCGTTCCGTCCCTTGCTGATACCGGGCATCTGCCTGATCTGGCCGCTGGTCCTGTATCGCTGGATCACCCTTGAAAAACACGGAGAAGACGCCCGGTGAAACGCGCTCATCGCACAGCCCATGCGCGGATCTGGACGATCCTCGGCATCTTGCTGCCACTCGCCTTCTTCACGGTCCTGGCCCTGCGTCAGACGCCGCCTGCTGACCGGCCCGCCATTCTGATCGAAGCACCGGCAGGCGGTGCAAACGGAACGGAGGCCGGGCAATGAGCGTTCAGTACACACCCGTCATCTGGAACCGGAACAAGATCTTCTATGACGCTGTCCTGCTGATCGCGGTCGCGCTCTATCTCTATGTTTACATGCGCGTTGCTCCAGGCTTCGAGGATGTGACCAAGCCGATTGACGGCGCGACCCTGCGCATGCGCGCCTTTGGAAGTTGCGCCTTCCTGATGCTGACGGTGATTCTTTGTATCGGGCCGCTTGCCCGGCTTGATCGACGTTTCCTGCCGCTGCTCTACAACCGCCGGCATTTCGGTGTCATGACCGCCGGGATCGCCGCCGTGCACGCCAATTACGTCCTCGGGTGGTATTACAACTTCTCGCCGACGGACAAATATGTCGCTCTTCTGTCTTCCAACACCAACTACGGACAGATCCTCGGGTTCCCGTTCGAGACATTCGGCATTGCAGCGCTTCTGATCCTGTTCGTGCTTGCAGCGACCAGCCACGATTTCTGGCTGAGTTTCCTGGGTGCGCCCATCTGGAAAGCGCTGCACATGTTCATCTATGCGGCATACGTCTTTGTCGTGCTGCATGTCGCGCTTGGCGCGCTGCAGGGTGCGGGCGATCCGGTCTTCACCAGTGTCGTTGCCGCCAGTGTCGTTCTGGTCTGTGCCCTTCACTTCACCACCGGGCGCATGGAAGCACGCCGCGACCGCGGAGAAGAGACTGCCAAGGCATCTCTGCAGGAAAAGGGCTGGCTGGTCGCCGGTGACCTCGACGAGATCGACGACGACTGTGCCAAGGTTGTGACGCTTTCGGACGATGAGCGCGTTGCCATCTTCAAGTATGACGGCAAGCTGTCGGCCATCACCAATGCCTGCGCGCACCAGAACGGTCCCCTGGGAGAGGGCAAGGTCCTTTGGGGCTGCATCACCTGCCCCTGGCACGGCTATCAGTACAATCTGAGCGACGGGCGTGCCCCGGCACCCTTCACCGAGAAAATTTCCACGTACCGGCTGCAGCTGATCGGGTCGACGATCCTGCTCGACCCGAAGGCGTTGCCACCCGGCACCCATGTTGACCCCGTCGAGATCGGAGAAGCCGCATGAGCTGGAAACAGACAAAAGACGCGCCCTTTTATGTCGGTTATCTCAACGCCGTGCCGAAACCGCTCGTCACCTTTCTGGCAGTCTTCGCAATCTGCTTCACCGCCGGCCTCGGGCTGGCGGCTCTCGCCCTGTCCTCGACGCAGAATGATCCCGGGAGCGGCGGTTTCCAGTGGGGTAACCGCTTTGAGAATGTCGGCATCCTGGAGCTGCGCCCCTATCCGGTCCTGAGGGTCGCGGCGGACGGAGCGACCGAGGCGCGCACCTACATGCTCGCCGGACAGGGCAAACGCGGTGCCTTCAACCAGGCTGAACAACACGGCAGCACGCCGGTGACTTTGCGCGGCGTTCCGGTCAATCGCGGCGATCTGACCATGATCCAGGTCGGCAGGGTTGAAGCTGCGGAAGATGCTGGGACGCCCTTCACTCCGTCCGAGCCGGTGCCGCTCGGTCGCTGGAAGCTGACCGGCGAAATCTGCGATGGCAAATGCTACGCCGGGGCGATGCGGCCGGGCCGCGGTCTTGCGCACAAGGCTTGCGCCGACCTCTGCCTGACCGGGGGCATCCCGCCCGTCTTCGTTTCATCGGGATCGGTCGAAAACCGCAACTTTTTCCTGATGGCGGACAAGGACGGCAATCTGCTCGGCGATGAAATCAAGCCGCTGCTCGCGCTTTATGTCGAGCTTGAGGGAGACGTTGAGCGCCTTGATGACCTGATGGTCTTCAAGGTCGACCTTGCAAAGGCGAGGATCCTGAAATGAGCGAAGACCAAACCCCGAGACCGGCCTGGCAAACGATTTTGATCTCGCTTGTCCTGACGGCTGCCCTGACGGCGATCGCCTACTATGCCTGGATCTACGCCAATATCGGGGCCCGCCAGTGGGATGTGACCAAGAACAGCGTGGCAACAGACCTCCGGTTCTTTGTCGGGCTGCTGGCGGTCTTCGTTGTGCTGACCTTCCTCGACAAGATCATCGAATTCGTGAAATCGAAACTCGGCGGCGGACACTGAGACGCATTCAGACCTGCCCGATCAGGTCCAGCAGCAACGTGTTGAAACGGGCGGCCTCTTCCAGGTGAGGGGCATGACCCGAGCGGTCGAACAGATGCATCTGAAAATCGGGCACATGCTCTTTATGCCAGCGATGAACATGATGCCCGTAGAGCTGGCTCCTGCGCCCTGCCACCATATGAAACGGTACGGGAAAATCTTCTAACAGAGGCCGGAAGTCCTGGGCGGTCAGTGAAGCCCACATCGGTTTCAGGAGGGTAGGATCCGCTTTCGCGATTTCCTGCGCCGCCCGTTCCTTCTGCTCCTGCCCGACGGGCAGACCGTCTGCAAAAAGCCGGCTTGCAATCCGTCCCGGAAGCTTCGGCCAGTCGGGAACAATCGCATCGAGAAACACCTGGTTGAGCTCCGAATTGAGCCCGTTCAACGTTCCGTTCTGCCAGGTGGATGTGTTGAGAACCTTTGGCGTCATGTCGATTGCGACGAAGGCGGACAGCCGGTCCGCGCCAAACCGCTCGATCATCGAATAGGCAACCAGGGCTCCCATGGACCAGCCGCAGACGATGGCATCGGAAATACCCCGTTGCACCAGCGCACAGTGCACGGCCTCTGCGGCGGCCTCGATTGTCAGCGGCAGGCGATTGCCGGTCTGACCGTGACCGGGAAGATCGGGCACGAGGCACCGCGCGTGGGCCTGCAGGCCGTCAATCTGATTCTGAAAGAACTGTCCGGGACAGGACCAGCCGTGAATGAGCACCACGGCGCGCCCTGCCCCGGTGTCGCGAATATAAAGTCCGTTGTTGCTCAAGCACGCCCCACCCGCAGTCTTCCGACAATCCCGCTCGGAAAGAAGTAAACCGAGAGGATAAATAGGACGCCGAGCCAGAGCAGCCAGCGCTCAGGCGCAACGAGTGTGGAGACAAGGGGCACGGCACTTGTCGCCTCTGCCGCAACGCCCATCAGGTTCTGCAGATAGGTCTGCGCGAGAATGAACAGGGTCGCTCCAAGCACGGCCCCGTAGAGCGTGCCCATGCCCCCGATGACGACCATCAGCAGAATGTCGATCATGATCTCCATGGAGAGCGTCGTCGCCGGCCCGGTATAGCGCAGCCAGATCGCCAGCAGCGACCCGGCCAGCGCCGCCATGACGGCGGAGAGAACCGTTGCCGTGGTGCGGTACCAGACGACCTTGTAGCCGATCGCCTCGGCCCGGAACGCATTGTCGCGGACAGCCTTGAGCGTTCGCCCGAACGGCGAGTTCACGACCCTGAGCATGGCCAGGAACAGCGTCAGCGATGCAAAGAAAACGAGGTAGTACGCCAAGAGCTTGCCGTTGATGCGGACCCCAAAGACCTTCTCCTTGACCAGCTTGAAAGCCGGTGTCAGTTCGCGCGGGATCTTGTAGTTGAGCCCGTCCTCGCCGCCCGTCAGCCAGGACATTTGCGAAACGAAAACCGCAAAGGCGCTCGCAACGGCCAGCGTCACCATGGCGAAGAAGATCGCCTTGACGCGCAGCGAAAACAGTCCGATGGCCAGGGCAAAGACGGCGGCGACGAACGCCCCGGCAAGGGTGCCCCAGGCAAGAGACCAGTAGCTCGGACCCGAGGTGCTGAGCGCAAGGGCCGTCCCGTAAGCGCCAATGCCGAAGAACATGGTGTGCGCGAAAGAGACGATCCCCGAGTAACCGAGCAGGAGATCGTAACTTGCCACCAGCACGATGAAGATGCAGATCCGCGCCGCGGTCTCCAGCGACTTCGTCCCCGGGAACAGGAAGGGTGCGAAGGCGAGCGAGATAAGAACCGCCACGAGAAGGAGAGTCAAAAGACCGCTGCGCGGTGTGTCGCCGGATAGGAGTCGGGTGAGCATGCCGCGTTCCTCACTTCGCCTTGACGACGGGATAAAGACCCTGTGGTCGCCACATCAGGATCACCACCATCAGGGCGATCGTCGAGATCAACGCCACTTTCGGCGCGAGAAAGGCCGTGTAGTTGGCAAGCAGACCGACCAGCAGCGCCCCGATGAAGCAGCCCTCAACGGAACCGAGCCCGCCGATAATCACCACGATGAAGACCAGCACCATGATCTCCGATCCCATATGCGCGGTAATCGTCTCCTGATAGAGCCCCCACATCACACCGCCGAGCCCGGCGAGTGCCGAACCGGTCATGAAGACAATCAGGAACAGCCGGCGGATCCTGTAGCCGAGAGCTTCGACCATCTCACCGTTCTCCACCCCGGCCCTGACGAGCAATCCGACCTTCGTGTTTTTCAGGACATGACGCATCGCAAGAAACAGAGCGAGCCCTATGGCGACCGCGACAAGCCTGTATTTCTCGATGGCCGCCTCTCCGAAAACCACCGATCCCTGAAACGCCTCGGGGCGCGAGAGATGCAGTTCATCCGGCCCCCAGACAACGTAGATCATCTGCTGGGCAACGATCAGACCGCCCATCGTGACGAGGATCTGCTTCAGATGCTCGCCGTAGACGGGCATCACGATAACCCGTTCGAAGGCATATCCCAGCAGCCCCGTTACGACCATTGCCGCAAGGATGGCAATCAGAACAGCGGCAAGATTGAGCAGGACGCTCGGCGAGGCCGTCCAGCCGGCGAGCCAGGCCAGCACCGTGAACCCGACGAAGGCACCCACGGCAACAAAGGCCCCCTGGCCGAAATTGATGACGTCCATCAGTCCGAACACCACCGTCAGCCCGGAGGCCATGATGAAGATCATCATACCCATGGCAAGGCCCGCCACCGTGAGCGTCAGCCAGCTCGCCGGATTGCCGATGGCGACCAGTCCCAGCAGCGCGAGCACCGGCACCAGCAGCACGGGCAGTTTCTGAAGCACCTGTTCCCGGAAAGGGATTTTCTCGATGCGCGGCTTGATAGCGGTTTCGCTCATTGATGCGCCTCCAGGCTCAGCCCCATGAGTCTTTCCTGCAAACTCTCATCCTCGACCAGTTCGCTCATATGCCCGGAATGAATGATCCGGCCGTCGTCCATGACGGCCACGGTGTCTCCGATCGCGGACGCCATCGCGAAGTTCTGTTCCACGAGCAGGATCGTTGTGTCGGTCTGCTTCAGTTCGCGCAGGGCTTCGGTCATCGCATTGATGATCGCCGGCGCAAGCCCCTTGGTCGGCTCGTCGATCAGGATCAGCCGGCGAGGCTCGATAATGGCGCGGGCAACGGAGAGCATCTGTTTCTGGCCACCGGAGAGCGTTCCGGCAGACGCGTCCCAGAAGGTACCTATCGGGGGAAACAGTTCCTTGATCCAGGTGAGACGTTTCCCGTCGATGGGACCGCTTGAGGCCGCAAGTGCCATGTTCTCGGCAACCGTCAGATCCGTGAAGATGCCCATGTCTTCCGGTACATAGGCCACCCCGCGGCGGGATATGTCGGGCGTATCCAGCTTGGTGATCAGGTGATCATCGAAGCGGATCTCACCCTGACTGGCGGTCCAAAGCCCCATGATGGTCCTGAGCGTCGTGGTCTTTCCGGCACCGTTGCGCCCGAGGAGAACGGTCACGCCGCCTTCCGGCACGATCAGGTCGACGCCCTGAAGGATGTGATACGGCCCGATCATCGTGTGCACGCCGGAAAGCGAAAGCAGGGTGCCGGACATCAGGCCGCCTCCGGAGCCTTGCCGAGATACGCCTCCTGCACCACAGGCAGCGCGATGACCTCGGCAGGGTCGCCATCCGCAACAAGTTCGCCGTTATGCAGAACAACGATCCGGTCGGCCAGGGACCGGATAACGTCCATCTTGTGTTCCACCAGCAGTATCGTCCGGTCCATATCGGCCTTCAGTTTCCGGATCAGTTCCAAAACGACCGGAACCTCGTCGACGCTCATGCCGGCGGTTGGTTCGTCAAACATCAGAACCTGTGGACCCAGCGCAATCAAAAGCGCGACTTCGAGCTTGCGCTGGTCGCCATGAGGAAGCGCGGAGACGATCTGGTCGGCCTGATCAATGAGCCGCACTTCCGCCAGAACGTGATCTGCGCGCTCCAGAAGTTCCACGTGGCTTTCCGCGATCGAAAACAGGTCAAACCCCTTGCGCGCTTTCGATTGGGCGACCAGACGCACGTTTTCGCGAACGCTCAGGGTGGGAAACAGGTTCGTCAGCTGAAAGGCCCGGCCGATGCCGCGATCGGTGCGCTGGGGGACGGATTGCCTGGTGATGTCTTCACCGTTCAGCGTCACGATCCCGCTCGTTGCCTTCAATTGCCCCGAAATGAGATTGAAATAGGTTGTCTTGCCGGCCCCGTTCGGCCCGACAATGGCTGTCAGCGTTCCGCGGTCAAACCTGCACGAGACGCGGTCAACGGCAACGTGACCGCCAAAACGGATCGTGAGGTCGCGGGTTTCGAGAACGGGATTTTCAGTCGCCACGGGATTGCATCCTGTGATTTCGAAGGCACTGCCGGCGAGGGCCCGGCCGGTCGGCATCCTCATGCGGCCGGGCAACTCTACAGGTTTTCGGAAATGAGCGCGCGGTCGATGGGGTGATACGCGCCGGCTTCCTTACTGATTGCGAACCGGGATGTTCATATCCTCGATCTTCAATTCGCGGACAAGCTCCGGAATGCCCCATTCGACATCGGGATCCACCCTGATTTTGAAGTGGTACATCGGCTGCAATGCCTGATGATCTTCCGCACGGAACATCATCTTGCCCTTCGGCGTCTCGAATTCCATGCCTTCCATTGCGCTGATCAGCTCTTCCGTTTCGGTTGATCCCGCCTTGCGAATGGCCTCGACAATCGCGATCCCTGCGGACATGCCTCCAGCGGTGAAGAAGTCAGGCGGCGCGTCGAAACGCTTCTGATGTTCGGAGACCAGCCAGTCGTTCACCGGGTTCTTCGGGATTTCGTAATAATAGTAGGTAGCGCCTTCCATTCCGGGAAGTTCCTTGTAGGCCTTCATCGCCGCCAGGATGTTGCCGCCCGTCGCGATCTCCACGCCGAACCTGTCCGGCTCCATTGCCTGGATCTTGCTGATCGGATTGCCGCCGCCGGCCCAGATCACGAACAGGAATTTCCGGCCCGGTTCGTCCTTCAGCGCGTCAAAGATTCGCTGCGCATTCGCCGTGAAGTCCTTGGTATCGGTGGGCGCATATTCCTCGAAGACAAGCTTGGCGCCGGTGCCGGCAAGAGCTTCCTTGAACGCGGCGACGCCGTCGCGTCCGAACGCGTAGTCCTGTGCAAGCGTTGCGATCGAAACACCTTCCTGCCCAAGCGCAACGGCGTTGGCGATCGCGTCCTGCGACGAGTTGCGCGACGTGCGGAACACATAACGGTTCCAGTTGCTGCCCGTGATGGAATCTGCCACCGCCGGCTCCACGATCAGCAGTTTTTCATACTCCTCGGCAACCGGCAGCATCGCGAGCGCAACACCGGAAGAAACCGGCCCGACCGCAATATCGACTTCGTCGTCACCGTAAGCTTCGGCAAGGGCCGCCTTGCCGATATCCGGCTTCAGCTGCGTATCCTTTTCGATCACCACGATCTTGCGACCGTCGATTTCCATCGAGCCGTCGGTTGCGTATTCGAGCCCCATCATCAGCCCGGTATGCGACTGTTTCGCATAGGCCTCGAACGGACCGGTCTTGCCATAGACATGTGCGATCTTGATGTCTTCAGCCAGGGCTCCGGCAGCGCCGGCGGCGAGCAGACCGACACTTGCAGCCAGCGTCAGGGACCAGCGGTGAAGGCGTTTGGTCATCATGTTTCCTCCCAGTGCGCGAACGGGCGTTTGAGAACCTTCGAATGTTTGTCTGACACCCGGATGAAACTGAAACATCGCCCGACGCTTGCGCATATATGAAACCTGAATCAGTATTCATGTCAAGAGCAAGCAAGGGCATCTGCCGCCGTGCTGCCTGTCTGACACCGCCTTGTGTGAGCGCGCGCGCAGATACGGACTAGCACCGGCGGTCCGGGCGCCGTGCAATGGAGAGTGGCAAAGCCCCCACCGTCATTCCAGACAAGTGAGGCAAGGCCGAACGCCGATCTGGAATCCAGAGATCAACTCGCGCCGAAGGCGCGTCATCTTTCAGGAAAGAGTTTTCGAGTTCGCTCCGCTCACGCAGACATCTGGTATCCGGATCGGCGCACAGCTTGCGCAGCACTTGTCCGGAAAGACGGGGCCTTACGGTCGGCTGCCGTCCCAAGCCCCAACCTCATCCTGAGGAGCACGGTCGCGTGCATCTCGAAGAATGGGCGGCAGCTTCGGAGCCGAATTGCCCATCCTTCAAGACAGCGCTTTAGCGCTTCCTCGGGATGAAGGTACTCAAGCCCTGCATCGCCCCGGATTTACCGCAGCCGCTGCTCTGTTTCAGGGTCGAAGAAGAACGCCGACGACGGGTCGAACGAAATCTCGACATGCCCTTCCGCGACAGGAGCCTCCTCGCCCTTGGTTTCCACGATGATGCGTTCACCGGTCGGGCAGATCAGGTAGGAATAGGCAACACCGCCGAGTTGCTCGCAGAGATCGACCGTCGCCCCTTCGGTGCTTTCGGCAATCTTCAGATGCTGCGGACGGACACCGACGAGGACCTTTTTGCCTTTTTCCGGGAGCGCAACCGGTGTCGGTACGCTCACACCGCCGAATGCAGGCACCGAAACGGCGCCTTCCTCGGCCACGCCCTCCACGAAGTTCATGCTCGGAGAGCCGATGAAACCCGCAACGAACTTGTTGTCGGGATCCGAATAGAGCTTCATCGGCGAACCGACCTGTTCGATCCTGCCTGCACGCAGAACAACGATCTTGTCCGCCAAGGTCATCGCCTCGACCTGATCGTGCGTCACGTAGATCATGGTCGCGCCGATATCCTTGTGCAGCCGCGCGATCTCCACACGCATGTCGACACGAAGCTCGGCATCAAGGTTGGAGAGCGGTTCGTCGAACAGAAACACTTCCGGTCCGCGAACGATCGCGCGGCCGATGGCAACACGCTGACGCTGACCGCCCGACAGGGCTTTCGGTTTGCGTTTCAGGTATGGGTCAAGTTTGAGAATGCGGCTCGCCTCGCCGACCTTTTCGGCGATCTCCGCCTTTGGGTGGCCGTTCATCTTCAGGCCGAACCCCATGTTCTCCTCGACCGACATGTGCGGGTAGAGCGCATAAGTCTGGAACACCATCGCAACGCCGCGTTCGGACGGGTCGAGCTTGGTCACGTCACGGCCACCGATTTGGATGGTGCCGTCGCTGGTCTCTTCCAGACCCGCGATCATGCGCAGCAAGGTGGACTTGCCGCAGCCGGACGGGCCGACGAACACACAGAATTCGCCGTGTTCGATCTGAAGATCCACACCGTGGATGACTTGCAACTCGGCATATTTCTTGACTGCTTTGGTCAGCGTGACGCCAGACATTTGCTTTCTTCTCCCTGGGAATTTCTTATGCGGGGAACTGCCAGTCTTCAACGGCTGCAGCGATTTCGGAAGCGGTCTTCAAAAGGACAGGCTGTACTTTCGAGAGCTCTTCCAGACCCTTTCGTGTGGTTGACGTTGTGACGGACAGCGCCCCGATCGGGCGCCCCTTCGACGATAGCACCGGGGCAGCGATGCAAACGATACCGGGTTCGTGCTCCTCCCGGTCGAACGCGACGCCCTGCCGCCTGATCTCTTCCAGATCGGCTTTCAGCTCGGCCTCTGAACTGAGCGTTGCCGGCGTATAGCGGTAAAAGGACTGCTTCTTGATGGCCTCTTCAAGCTCGGAGGGTTCCAGAAACGCCAGAAGCGCCTTACCCACACCGGTGCAATATCCGGGCCCGATCTTTCCGGCTTGCGAGTACATATCGATGGGATTGATGGCGTTTCTCTTGTCGACGTAGAGCACCTGGCCGCCGTCGAGTTGCGCAAGATGGACGGTCTCTCCGACCTCCTCAGACAACTTCCGGACGAACGGACGCGCGATCGGCGCAATCGAGCTCTGCCGCCAGGCGGCATGCGCAAGGCGCACAAGGCGTATGCCGAGAGAATAGGTCTGCTGTCCTTCGTCATAGGCCAGCATGCCCTGGCTCACCAGCGTCTGCAGCAAGCGGTACAGCGTCGCTTTCGGATGAACGCTGTCGGAGAGCAGCTCGGTGAAGCGGACCGGACGTCCGACGGCAGCGACCCTGTCGAGCACATCGAGCGCTTTGCCGACAGTTCCGTCGCCAGTGGCCTGCTTGTTCATGTTTTCCTCCATAGGCCCGTTTCTTTTCGCCGGACCTGTTGACAACTTAACCTGATCGCATCAAAGTATCAATATACAAAACTAAGTTTCACATAATGGAACCTAAAGGGAGGACACCATGCGTTCCATGTTGAAGACGTCCGCGGCTGCTTTTGCCATTCTGGCAGGCACGATGGGCGCTGTTTCTGCTGACGGCCTGACTGGCGACCTGAAGATTTTCCTCGACACATCCAACCCGGCGCCGCGGGCCACGATGGAAACGATGATCGAGCAGTTCCAGGCAAAGAACCCCGACCTCAACATCGAGACAACCGTAATCGATCGTGAGGCCTACAAGACCCAGATCCGCAACTTTCTGACCGCGAATGCGCCTGATGTCGCGACCTGGTACGCAGCCAACCGCATGCGCCCCTATGTCGAGGCTGGCCTTTTCGAAGATGTTTCCGATCTGTGGGCAGAGCCCGCAATCGCCGACAATCTGGCGTCGACCAAGGGCGCGATGACCATCGACGGCAAGCAGTGGGGCGTGCCCTATACCTACTACCAGTGGGGCGTTTACTACCGCAAAGACATCTTCGACGAACTCGGACTGAGCGAGCCGACGACGTGGGAAGAAGAAAAGGCAAACTGCCAGAAGATCATCGATGCCGGCAAGAAATGCTACACCATCGGCACCAAGTTCCTCTGGACCGCAGGCGGCTGGTTCGACTACCTGAACATGCGCACCAACGGCTTCGATTTCCACATGGATCTTCTGACCGGCGAGGCGTCCTGGCAGTCTGACGAAGTCCGCAAGACATTCGCCAACTGGCGCGAACTCATCGACATGGGCGCGTTCATCGACAACCACCAGACCTACAGCTGGCAGGAAGCACTGCCGTTCATGGTCCAGGGCGATGCGGCCGCCTACCTCATGGGCAACTTCGCGGTTGCTCCGCTGCGTGACGCCGGCTTGTCCGACGACCAGCTGGACTTCTACCAGTTCGTCGAAATCACGCCGGGCATCGAAAAGGCGGAAGACGCTCCGACCGACACATTCCACATTCCGGCAAATGCCCAGAACAAGGAAGCAGCGCGCGAGTTCCTGCGCTTCATCGTGTCTCCCGACGTTCAGACCGAGATCAACAACGGCAAGAACCTCGGCCAGTTGCCGGTCAACGCCCAGTCTTCGGTTGACGATGACAAGTTCCTCGTCGAGGGCTTCGAGATGCTCTCCACCAACTCTCCTGGTGGCGTTGCCCAGTTCTTCGACCGTGACGCACCAGCTGAAATGGCGAAGGTCGCCATGGAAGGCCTGCAGGAATTCATGGTCAAGCCGGACAACCTGGACAAGATCCTGGCCCGTCTGGATCGCGCCCGTGAGCGCATCTACAAGTAAGTTCCGCGTCTCGGAACCGGACAGGGTGCCTGTGCACCCTGTCCCCTTTCAAAAGGTCCCGATAGCTACATCCTGAAGAGGCAAACATGGCCCAAGAGTCCGTTGCCCAAGACCACCAGAGCTCGTGGTGGCACAGAAACCAGCAGCAGCTGACACCTTGGCTGTTTCTGGCTCCAGGAATCCTGTTCTTCCTGTTTTACGTGATCTTCCCGATCTTCCAGTCCTTCAACCTGTCGCTCTACGAGTGGGACGGGCTCGGCAAGGCGGAATATGTCGGTCTCTACAACTACGAAGAGCTCTATTGGGACGAGGCGTTTTACACGTCCTTGAAAAACAACGTTATCTGGCTGCTGCTCTATCTTCTCGCGATCCCGGCCGGCCTGTTCATTGCCCTGTTCCTCAACCAGACGGTCACCGGAATACGGCTCTACAAATCGCTGTTCTTTTTTCCGTTCGTCATCTCCCAGGTGGTCGTCGGTCTCGTGTTCACATGGTTCTACGATCCGACATTCGGCATTCTCAATGTCCTGCTTGGCTCCGTCGGCCTGCCCCCGGTGAATGTCCTCGGTGACGAGAACTGGGTGACGGTCGGTATTATCGTTGCGGGTCTCTGGCCGCAGACCGCCTATTGCATGATCCTCTACCTCACGGGTTTGAATGCGGTCGATCCGGAGCAGATCGAAGCCGGTCGTCTCGATGGTGCCAAGGGCTGGAAGATGCTCTGGTACATCATCGTGCCGCAGCTGCGCCCCGCCACCTTCATCGCTTTCGTTGTCACCATCATCGGTGCGCTGCGTTCCTTCGACCTGATCTCGGTCATGACCAATGGTGGCCCGTTCGGTGCAAGCCGCGTTCTCAGCTTCTACATGTTCGAAGTCGCCCTTTCCGAATACGGGTTCCGCATGGGCTACGGCGCCGCCATCGCGGTCGTACTGTTCCTGATCATGCTGGCTTTCATCGCCTACTTCCTGTGGTCGATGTACAAAGAAGAAAAGGCGCGCTGAGATGTTTCCGACACCGATCGAACGCACACCGCGCTCCTGGCAGGTCACGTACCAGGCGTTCCTGCCGCTGGCGCTGATCCTTTGGCTGCTGCCCCTCATCGCAGTCGCCATCTTCTCCGTCAAGCCGGACTCCGATTTCGCCAACGCGAACTATTGGGGTTGGCCTTCCGAGTTCAAGGGCTTCACCAATTACTGGCTTGTGTTCACGGCATCCGACATGCCGCAATATCTCCTGAACTCCTTCAAGATCACGATCCCGACGGTGATCGGCGCCGTGGCGCTGTCCTGCATGACCGGCTTCGCACTCGGGATCTACAAGTTCAAGGCGAATATCTGGATCTTCTTCATGTTCGTCGCCGGCAATTTCGTGCCGTTCCAGATCCTCATGGTACCGGTTCGCGACCTGACGCTTCAACTTGGTCTCTACAACACGATCACCGGCCTCGTCCTGTTCCATGTCGCGTTCCAGACCGGGTTCTGCACCTTGTTCATGCGCAACTTCATCCGCGCGCTCCCGTTCGAGCTTATCGAGGCGGCGCGTGTTGAAGGCATCTCGGAGTGGCGGATTTTCTGGTTCGTTGTCCTGCCGCTGATGAAACCGGCGATCGCGGCACTGGCCGTGCTCATGTTCACCTTCATCTGGAACGACTACTTCTGGGCAATCGTGCTGACACAAGGTGTCGAAAGCCAGCCGGTGACTGCAGGGATCACCTCCTTCAACGCGCAGTACCGTGCCGCCTATCACCTGATGAGCGCCGGTTCCATCGTTGCGGCTCTGCCGCCGGTCGCAATGTTCTTTCTGATGCAACGGCACTTCATCGCCGGTCTGACACTCGGGGCTGTGAAATGATCGGCCTTCGAAAGGCCGGTCTGGACACAAGAGAGAGTGCGGGAGTGTTGGGAATGCAGGTGAAGACCTGGCATCTTGGCGATTGTCATCAGAGCCTGGTTCTCGCCAGCTTCGGTGACACTCTGCCCGAAGCGGTTTACTGGGGCCCGCCGCTTCCCGAAACCGAGGACCTGCAGGCGCTTGCGGCGGCCTCGGCCACGGATGTGACCGGTGGCATGGTGGACAGGAACGCTCCGATCAGCCTCAGCCCGGAAGCCTCGCAGACGTTTCCCGGGCAGGTTGGTCTGACCGGACGCGACGCGGATGGCAGGGCACTGTTGCCCAGGTTCCGTTTCGAAAGCGAAGTCTCGTCGGAGCACGGACTGACCCTTGCCTATGCCGACAAGACGCTCGACCTCAGCCTCATTCTCGACTTGTCACTGACACCGGACACATCGCTCCTGCGGATGCAGACGCGCCTTGAAAGTGCGCAGGAGATAACGGTCGACTGGTTTGCCGCGCCCGTTCTCCAGATACCGGCCCATGTCGGTGACATGATCGAGTTCTCGGGCCGCTGGTGCGCGGAGTTCCAGACCCGCAGACTGCCTTTCGCTCCGGGCGCAAGGATGCGCGACAACCGGAACGGCCGCTCGGACCACGCGCATTTCCCAGGGCTGATTGCCTGTTCCGGAGGCACAAACAACACCACAGGCGAAGCCTACGCCTTTCATTATGGCTGGTCGGGCGGGCACCGGATGGTCGCCGAAGAGCTTGCCGACGGCAGGCGTCATGTTCAGTTCGGGCACGCGTCCGCAAGCTTGAAAAAGGGCCGTTCCTTCAGCACCGCGCCTCTCTATGCCACCTATTCCGGGACGGGCTTCAACGGCGCGGCCGTGCGCTTCCAAAGGCATCTGCGCAAGCATGTCGTGACCGGGGCAAAAGAGCCCCGGCCTGTTCACTACAACTGCTGGGAAGCGGTTTACTTCGATCACGATCTGGAAGAACTGAAAGCAATTGCAACCAGGGCGGCGGGCCTGGGGGCCGAGCGTTTTGTGCTGGATGACGGCTGGTTCGGTTTGAGGGACGATGACACGTCTTCCCTCGGTGACTGGGCTATCGACAAACGGAAATACCCGGACGGACTGACGCCGTTGATCGACCATGTCAAAGCGCTCGGCCTCGAATTCGGGATCTGGTTCGAGCCCGAAATGATCAACGAGGACAGCGAACTGTTCCGGACGCGCCCGGACTGGGTTCTCGGATCACTGGACCAGGTCAGGGGACGCCAGCAGCTCGTTCTCGACATGGCGCGGGAAGACGTGCGCTCGTATCTTTATGACTGCATCGCGGCGGTCCTGGCAGAGAACGATATCGAATACATCAAGTGGGACCACAACAGGGTTCTGCCCGTGGTCGACGCGGCCCAGACCGAAGGCGTTTATGCCCTGATCGACCGGCTGCGCGCCGATTTTCCGCATGTGGAGATCGAAAGCTGCGCGTCCGGTGGCGGCCGGATCGATTTCGGCATCCTGGAACGAACCCAGAGGGTCTGGCTTTCGGACAGCAACGACGCACTCGAACGCCAGCGCATTCAGCATGAGGCCGCGCTGTTCCTGCCGGCATTCGTCACAGGTTCGCATGTGGGACCGCGCGTCAGCCATACGTCCGGGCGCACGCTCAACATGGCGCTGCGCGCATGGACGGCGGCACAACGGCACCTGGGCTTCGAGATGGACCCGCGCGAACTCTCCGACGAGGAAATCGCGACTTTGAAGGAAGTCACAAGCTGGTGGAAGGCGAACCGGAACTGGATGATGCGCGCCGATATTCTAAGGCTTGATGCGTCTGACCCGGCCGTGATCGCGGAACAGCAGCTGGCCCAGGATGGCGAGAGATTTGCGGTCTTCGCCGCGCTTTTGCGCACGTCGGACCCGATCCTCCAGCAACCGCTGCGCCTGACAGGTCTCGACGCGCATGCGCGCTACCGGGTCAGCCTTGTCAATCGCGACGATGCGCCCGGGTTGTCCCGCGGCGCACCGCTCCTGAAAGAAAAGGACCTCGTGGCAAGCGGACAGTACCTGATGTCGCACGGTCTCGTTCTGCCCTGGCGGTTCCCGGAAACGATCTGGGTCATCGAAGGACACCGGCAGTAACACGGAAAGACGTCGCCAGATACCGGGATTGGATCTGCCGCGGCACGAAAAGAGGAAGCGTCTGATGCACGCAAACTATCCGGACCTCAAGGGAAGGTCGGTCTTCATTACCGGTGGCGGATCGGGGATCGGTGCTGCGCTTACGAGCGGTTTCCTGGCGCAAGGTGCCCGGGTCGCCTTCGTCCAGCGCTCGGATGCAAGCGAGTTCTGCGCCGAAATGGAACGCCAGCACAGCAACCGTCCCCTTTATCTGCCATGTGACATATCGAGTATCGGCGAGCTGAAGGGCGCCATGGACAAGGCCGCGGAGGCGCACGGCCCGATCACGGTCCTTGTCAACAACGCGGCCAATGACAAGCGCCACGCCACCGAGGAAGTCGATGAGGAGTTCTGGGACTGGTCCCAGTCGATCAATCTCAAGGCGTATTTCTTCGCCTGCCAGCATGTCATTGCAGGCATGCGCGCGGCCGGCGGCGGATCGATCGTCAATTTCACGTCGATTTCATACATGATGGGAAATGCCGGCTACGCGGCCTACACGACCGCCAATTCCGGCATCAACGGCATGACGCGAAGCCTGGCGCGGGAATTCGGCCCGGACAACATCCGTGTCAACGCGATCGCGCCCGGCTGGGTTCTGACACAAAGACAGAAAGATCTCTGGGTCACGCCCGAAGCGCTCGCGGCCCATATTGACCGTCAGTGCCTCAAATTCGAACTGTCGCCGGAAGATATGGTTGACCCGGTGCTGTTCCTTGCGGCAAAGACCAGCCATGGAATGACCGGGCAGTCGCTCGTTGTTGATGGTGGAGTAGTGGTGACGGGATGAGCCCTCAGGCAAAAGCGGACTGGATCGCAGTGGATTGGGGTACAACCAATCTGCGCATCTGGGCGCTTGATTCTCGCGATCAAATTCTGGCCCACCGCACATCCGGCAAAGGCATGAGCAGTCTTGCCCGCGACGAATTCGAACCGACGCTGCTGACGCTTGTCGATGATGTTCTCGCTCCGGGCATCAGAACACCGGTGATCATCTGCGGTATGGCGGGCTCGCGCCAGGGCTGGGCGGAAGCGCCCTACAAATCCACACCCTGCGCGCCTCCGGAACTCAGGGACGCGACTGTTGTGAAGACCGCTGATCGCCGCTTGGACGTCCGCATACTTCCCGGCATCAAGCAGAGCGATCCTGACGACGTCATGAGGGGGGAAGAAACACAGATCGCCGGGTTCCTGGCGGCAAACCCCGGTCACTCGGGAACCCTCTGCCTTCCAGGCACGCACACCAAATGGGTGTCCTTGAAAGACGGCGTCGTCGAGCGTTTCAGAACCTGCATGAGCGGAGAGCTCTTCGGGCTTCTGACCCGGCAATCCGTTCTGCGCCACAGTGTCGGCTCCTCCGAGATGGACGAAACCGCATTTGAAGACGCCATTCAGGAAATCACACAGCACCCGCATATCTTTGCCGCAAGCCTGTTCGGCATTCGTGCATCAGGGCTCGTCTCGGATATGCCGGCCGATACCGCAAGGGGCCGTCTTTCGGGTTTCTTGATCGGCGCGGAAATCGCAGCGGTCAGGGACGATTTTGACCTGGTGTCCGTGTCTCTTCTCGGCAGCGATCACATCGCAAAGGCCTATCACACAGCCCTGGGCAAACTCGGGCACACCGCATTGATGCTGGACGCGGCATCCACGACCCTGAACGGTCTCGCTCTGGCACATTCAAATTACTCAAAGGTTTCAACATGAGCCGTAGCCTGATTGCCATCCTAAGGGGTGTGACCCCGCAGGAGGCCTTGCCCGTCACCGAGTGCCTCATTGAAGCAGGCATCACCCGGATCGAAGTGCCTCTCAACTCACCCGAGCCGCTGAAGAGCATCGAATCCATGGCGAAAACCTTCGCCGGCCGCGCTGAAATTGGCGCAGGCACGGTTCTGTCTCCGGAGCAGGTGCTTCAGGTGAAGGCTGCCGGAGGCACCCTTGTGGTGTCGCCCGACTGCAACCCGGACGTGATCCTGGCAACAAAGGCGGAAGACATGCAGTCTTTCCCTGGCGTCATGACGCCGAGCGAATGCTTCACGGCGCTGCGCAACGGTGCCGACGGATTGAAATTTTTTCCGGCTTCCCTCATCGGGCCTGACGGTTTGAAAGCCATGCTCGCCGTTCTCCCGAAGGGCACCGCAACCTATGCCGTCGGCGGTGCCGGTCCGGACAATTTCGGCTCCTGGCTTGACGCGGGCGCGACCGGTTTCGGCATCGGAACCGCGCTTTACAAACCGGGTCTCACCGTCCCGGAAATCAGGGACCGCGCCGACCGGATCGTCCAGGCCTACGACGCCGCCAAGGGTGCGGATGGATAGATTGACATGAGCAACGTGTTTGATGAGCGCCGCTGTGTCCTTGGTGAAGGGCCGCTCTGGCACCCCGAGCGGCAGCAACTGTTCTGGTTCGACATCCTGAGCAAACAGCTGATGACCCGCGAAAACGGCAACGCCGGAAGCTGGCAATTCGATGAATGTGTTTCGGCCGCAGGCTGGGTCAGCAAGTCCGAAATGATCATCGCAAGCGCGAGCCGGATCTTTCTGTTCAATCTCGACACCGGGGCAAGGACAAAACTCTGCGACCTTGAAGCCGACGACCCTTCAACGCGATCGAATGACGGACGCGCCGACCCCAAGGGCGGTTTCTGGATCGGCACCATGGGTTTCAACGCCGAACCGGGCAAGGGATCGATCTATCGCTTCCATAAGGGCGAGCTGCGGCGGCTTTACAGCGGCATCACGATCTCCAACGCAATCTGCTTTTCTCCGGACGGACAGACGGCCTATTTCGCCGATACCGTGACCAAGTGCATTCAGCAGGTGCCCCTCGATGCTGAAGGCTGGCCAAGCGGTACACCAACGCTTTTTGTCGACTTCTCGAACGAGGATCTCAATCCCGACGGGGCCGTGGTCGACACCGAAGGCTATCTTTGGAACGCGCAATGGGGTGAACACCGGGTTGCCAGATACGCGCCGAACGGCAGCTTTGTCGAGGAGATCAGCTTTACCGCGCAACAGGTGTCCTGTCCGGCTTTCGGCGGGGCGGATCTTGGCACCCTCTTTGCCACCACGGCGGCCGAGGGGCTGGACGGCGGCTTCGAGGGCAAGACCTATTTCGCGCAGACATCCGCTGTCGGTCAGCCGGAACACCGTGTCATTCTTTGAATACATTTGGATGCCAACCAACCGGACAAACCAATCTGCAGTCCGGGTGCAAATCCCAGGCTCGACACATCGGGCAAGACGAGAACGAACATGAAGCGCACGCTTGGAACCTGCTACTACCCGGAACATTGGCCGGAGGAAATGTGGGAAGCGGACGCCCGGCGCATGGTGGATGCTGGCCTGACCTGGGTCCGGATCGGTGAATTCGCCTGGTCGCGGCTGGAACCCTCCCCCGGAGACCTTCGCTTCGAGTGGCTGGACCGCGCAATTGATGTGCTGGGGAAGGCCGGCCTGAAGGTTGTCCTTGGCACGCCGACGGCAACACCGCCGAGATGGGTCGTTGCAAAACACCCCGACATGCTCGCCCTCGATGCGGACGGCAAGGAACGCGGTTTCGGATCCCGGCGCCACTACTGTTTTTCTCATGAGGGGTACCGCGAAGAGAGCGACCGCATCATCGGGCTGTTCGCCGAGCGTTACGGCAAGAACACCCATGTTGGCGCCTGGCAGACCGACAACGAATTCGGGTGTCACGACACGACGCTTTCCTATTCCGCCGCCGCACTTTCCGCTTTCAGGAACTGGCTTGAAAACCGGTATGGCTCGATCGAGGCGCTCAACCGGGCCTGGGGCAATGTCTTCTGGTCCATGGACTACGGCTCGTTTGAGGACATCGGTCTGCCGAACCTGACCGTGACCGAACCGAACCCCTCCCACATGCTCGCCTTCCGGCGGTTTTCTTCCGATCAGGTGGCAAGTTTCAACAGGCGCCAGGTCGAGATCATCCGGGCACATTCCGACGCACCGGTCAGCCACAATTTCATGGGCCGGATTACCGAATTCGACCACTTCAAGGTCGGTGACGACCTGGATATCGCGACCTGGGACAGCTATCCGCTCGGGTTTCTGGAAGATCGCGTCGGCGCGGATGCCGCGCATCAGCGCGCCTATGCGCGCCAGGGAGATCCCGACTTTCAGGCGTTTCACCACGATCTCTACCGGTCAGTCGGCAAGGGGCGCTGGTGGGTGATGGAGCAGCAGCCGGGCCCGGTCAACTGGGCTCCCTACAATCCCGCGCCCCTGCCCGGCATGATGCGTCTCTGGGCCTGGGAGGCCTATGCCCATGGCGCCGAAGCGGTCTGCTATTTCCGCTGGCGGCAGGCACCCTTCGCACAGGAGCAGATGCATGCCGGCATGCTTCGACCGGACAATGCCGACGCGCCCGCTCTCCTGGAGGCCCGCCAGGTTGCAGATGAACTCCGGGGCGCGAGCGATGTCACGATCAAGAAGGCTCCGGTCGCTCTCATCTTCGACTATGACGCGGACTTCGCCTGGGCAACGCAGCCGCATGGAGCAGGGTTGAACTATTTTCAGGTCGTTTTCGATGCCTACCGGGCACTTCGCAAACTGGGGCTCTCGGTCGATATCCTGCGGGCGCAGACGCGCGATTTTTCCGGGTACGAGATCGTCGCCCTACCCGGCATGATCTACGTGCCGCATGACCTGAAACGCGCGCTTGCCGAGGCAGATGCCGAAATCGTGCTCGGACCGCGCACCGCCGCCCGCAATGCAGACATGGTCATTCCCGTACCGCTGCCGCCGGACATGCCGGAACTCGACGTGACCGTCTCGCGCGTTGAAAGCACGCGCCCCGACATGCCGATGCCTCTCAGGGGCGGTGGTCATTTCATCGGCTACCGGGAAGAGCTGGAAGGCTCTGCCGATGTCATGTTCGAACTGGAAGACGGCCAGGCCGCCGTGATGTCTTCAGAAAATCTGACCTATGTCGGCGGCTCGTGCGATGATGCCGCATGGACACGCCTTTTCAAGGAGCTGTGCCGCAAAGCCCGTGTCCCGACGATGGACCTTGCCGGCGGCGTGCGCTGCCGCGAGGCCGGTGATCTCCGGATCTGGACGAACTACGGCGCTGAACCGGCGAACACCCCGGCCGGGCCGATCGAGGCAGCCGGGGTTCTGTTTGAAGAAGTTTGAAACCTGTGCATCTCAGGCCGCCTCTCCTTTTGTAAGCTGCCTGATGATCGCTGCGTAGTTGTCGACGCCCTGAGCCCCCGAGACGAGATGGCGGCGGTCGAAGATGACGGCGGGCACCCCGTGAATGCCGTTCTGCGTCCAGAAGGTTTCCTCCTGGCGCACCTGATCCGCATAACGGCCATCCGCCAGCACCTTCAGCGCTTCGGTACGGTCGAGACCCACGCTATCGGCAACGTCGGCCAGAATGTCATCCTCGTTGAGGTTCTTTCGCTCCTGAAAATAGGCCTCGAACAGCGCCATCTTCAGCACATGTTCGTTGCCTTCTGACGCCGCCCAATGAAGGAGCTGATGCGCCTTGAACGTGTTCACCATGCGCATGTCGTCCGTGAACAGGAATTCGAAACCGAGGCCGGATCCAATCTCGCTCAGGCGCTCGCGCGCTTCCTGGGACTGCTCCCGGCTCGTGCCGTATTTGCGCATGATGTGCTCGCGCAGGTTCTCGCCTTCGTCCGGCATATCCGGATTGAGTTCGAACGGATGCCATTTGACGGCCGCCGACACGCCCGTTTGCGCAATCGCGGCTTCCAGCTGCTTGAAGCCGACAATGCACCAGGGACAGACAACATCGGACACGATGTCGATCTGCAGAACGTTTTCCATGTCGAGATCGGATAGGTCAGCCACGGGTCTCTTCTCCTTCCGGCGTCAGTCCAAGGGTCGCATCGCTCTTCGGAGGCGGGTTCCAGCCCCGTTCCGTGCGTTCGTGGCGTTCCTCGCCACGGTCGACCTTCATGATGTCGAACAGCGTTTCCGCATGCGCGCGCATGGCATCGATATAGGATTTGTCGACCCCGCCGTCATTGTAGTTCTCACGAAGATCATCGAGCATCGCGAAGTCGTGATTGCGGAATTCCTTCGCTTTGGTCTGCGCCCGGAACGGATGGCTCCCAAGCTCCACAAGCGCCTGCTTTCCAAGCGCCAGCGCCCCTTCGAAGACTTCGCGTTCGGCGACATGCGCACCGACATTTTCAAGCTCGTAGACGTGGTGGCGGTCCCGCGCGCGCGCCAGGATCTTCACCTTGGGATAGGTCTTGGCAACATGTTCGACCACGAGCGTCTGCTTGTCGCGGTCATCGATCGCGGCAATGAAGAGATCCGCCTCCCCGACACCTGCCCCGTGAAGAAGATCCGGCCGTGTGGCATCGCCGTAAAACGTCCGAATACCCACCTTGCTGAGATTTTCAACCGTCTGCGGATCGTGATCCAGAATGACGACGTCATAACCGCTCGTCAGCAGGAGCCGCCCGACGATCTGGCCGAAGCGTCCCATGCCGACAATCACCACCCGGCCCTTGCTGTCGACGACGTCCGGCTCGCGGTCCGACCTGGACGCTGCGCGTGGCGCAATCACTTTCTCATAGAGAATGAACAGGGCCGGTGTCAGCAACATCGATATGGCGACGACAAGCGTCATGGTCTGCAGCAGACTTTGCTCAAGCGCGCCGGAGCTGCTTGCGAAACCGAAGAGCACGAACGCGAATTCACCGGCCTGCGCCAGCCCAAGCGCAAACAGCCATCGGTCCGGCCCGTCCAGGCGGAACAGCGTGCCAAGTGCAAACAACAGGGCAAACTTCACCGCCATCAGTCCGAGCGCCAGCCCGAAGATGGTGATGGGAGCCCCGAACAGGAGATTGAAATCGATGCCTGCCCCGACTGTCAGGAAGAAGAGACCGAGGAGCAGTCCCTTGAACGGCTCGATGTCGCTTTCCAGCTCGTGCCGGTAATCACTGTCGGACAGAACCACGCCGGCAAGGAAGGTTCCGAGCGCCGGGGAGAGACCGACGAAATCCATCAGGAGTGCGATCCCGATCACGAGCAGGAGCGCGGTCGCGGTAAAGATTTCGCGCAGATGCGCTTCGGCAATGAACCGGAACACGGGCCGCAGCAGATGCCGGCCGGCGAAGATGATCGCAATGATGACGGCGATGATCACCAGCGCCTGCGCCCAACCTGGCAGAGCAGCGAGCGCTTCACCGCCATGCGCCCCGCCGCCTTCGTGTCCGCCATGTCCGTCCGAATGCGCCGCGCTCCCGCCGGCAGCGTGACCGACGGCAAGAAGCGGCAGGATCGCCAGCATCGGAATGACGGCAATATCCTGGGTCAGAAGCACGGAGAAGGAACTCTGTCCGCCCTGGGTCTTGAGCCAGCCTTTTTCGTTGAGCGTCTGCAACACGATTGCGGTCGAGGACAGAGCGAGGATCATGCCGAGTGCGAGCGCTGCCTGCCAGGCAAGGCCGAAGGCAAGGGCGATCCCCGCAAAGACGGCGGTGGTGCCGACAACCTGCAGGCCGCCGAGACCGATCAACTGCTTGCGCATCTTCCACAGCACGGCGGGCTGCAACTCGAGACCGACCAGGAACAGCATCATCACCACGCCGAACTCGGCAAAATGCTGTACTTCCGTCGTCTCGGAACCGACGATCCCGAGCACCGGTCCGATGACGACACCGGCAATCAGATATCCCAGGACCGAACCGAGACCGAGCCGGTTGGCAATCGGTACCGCGATCACAGCCGCGCAGAGATAGACAAAAGCGTCGCTGAGAAGCTCCATCAGACAGGCTCCCCTTTGAGAACAAAATCGTAAAGGTCTTCGCTCAGCACGTCGGCCCGCGCCGCCTTTTCAAGATCCAGCCGCTCGGCCACGAGCGCTTTCAGCAAGTCGTCATAGGCGTTGCGATGCACATCGAGACGTCCTTCTTCCAGTGCGCGCCCGGCGCCGAACAGAACGAATGGCGCAAGATATCTCATCCGGCAGAGATCGGCGGTCTTTTCAAACGGAGCCAGCAGGCTGCGCAGGTCGGCATGGTTCATGCCCTCTTCCGAGTAGGCCGCCGATTTTGCACCTGTCGTCACCGCATTGAGGAAAACCTTGTCGTCAAGTGCATGCCCGTGCTGACCGTAGGCGAACCCGTATTCCAGGACGAGATCCTGCCATTCCTTCATGATCGAGGGCGCCGAGTACCAGTAGAGCGGGTGCTGAAAAATGACGGCGTCATGAGCGGCGAGCTGCGCCTGCTCGGCATCGACATCGATGTTGAAATCCGGGTACCGGGCATACAGGTCGACAGCAGTCACGCCCTGAACAGCCTTCGCCGTCTCGAACATCGGGTAATTGACCTCCGACCTGTCCGGTCTCGGGTGCGCAAACAGTACCAGTACCTTGGCCAAGAGTTCCCCCGTCCGCCCAATTAAGACCAGGCGGCACTGCCGCCCGGAACCAAAAAATGATCCTCACCCACCGGAGCACCTTTGTGGCTGCCCCGAAGGATGAGGGTCTGATATCTTGCCCGCTCCATCACCGGCCGTTCGGTTCAGGTTAGTGGAGCCGGTCGCTCTTCGAAAGAGGTTAAGCGTCCTTCACGTCACTGGCAAAACGCGCCGCATTTTCCTTTAGAAATTCGGCCTCGTCCGCCTGCCCCCAGAAAGCCGGCTGCGCCTTGGGTATCGTCAGCGCCTTCTGGACCGCTGGTCGGGCATCTATACGGTCGAACCAGGCCTGAAGATGATCGAGCCCCTCGACCGACACCTTTGCCCAGACATAGGCCCGTGCCCAGGGATAGGTCGCCATGTCCGCGATCGTATACTCATCGCCTGCGAGCCATTCGCGGCCCTCAAGCCGGGTGTTCAGCACTTCCAGCAGGCGGCGCGTCTCGTCGACGTAGCGCTTGATCGAGAAAGGTTCTTCCTGCCCATTCGGTGCAGCTATCCTCTGGAAATACATTGCCTGTCCCATCATCGGGCCGATGCCGCCCATCTGGAACATCAGCCATTGAAGCGTTTCGGATTTTGCCTTTGGGTGGTTCGGCAAGAACCGGCCGTACTTCTCGGCAAGGTACCAGAGGATTGCGCCGCTTTCGAAAACCGCGAAGTCATCGTTGCCGCGATCGACGATCGTCGGGATGCGGCCATTCGGATTGAGCTTCATATAGTCCGGCGCTTTCTGCTCCTTCTTGGCAAAGTCGATGAAGGTCAGGTCATAGGGAACTCCGGCTTCCTCCAGGAAGATCACCGGCTTATAGCCGTTCATGGTGGCGGCGGTGTAAAGGTGGATATCAGGCTGCGGCATTCAACTTTCCTTCCGAGAACGGATGGGCTGCTGCCCGTTTATGATCAGAATATTCGTCATGGTGTGCTCAGCCTCCCGGCTTGCCTGCCGCCGCAGCAGCTTCATGTTGATTTCCGCACACAGATGAGAGACAAGGTAACAAAAATCAACCAGTATACTTTTTGTAACTTACAAAAACATTGGAGATCCGTGATGACGGGACGTCTTGCGACTGTCGGCAGGAACAGAATTGTTCTTCAGGCATGCACCGAACCGTGCCCGATCGAACGCGGTATGCGCATTCTCGGCGGCAAATGGACCGGTTCCCTCTTGTGGCACCTGAAAGACGGCCCTGTCCGCTTCAATGACCTGTCGCGAATGCTGGGCGGTGCCAGCAAGAAAATGATCGCCGAGCGCCTGAAACAGCTGGAGGCGCGCCGTCTGGTGACACGAAACGTGCTCCGGACGGCGCCCATATCGGTGGAGTATGAAATTACCGAATTCGGCAGGTCGGCCCTGAAATTTCTGGACGAACTCAGGATCTGGAGCGAGACACTCCCCGAAGATCAGATGGACCGGACCTGAACCCGGTTGCCGGTCTCTCCGCTCTCCGCGATCGCGTGAATGACGGCCTCGAAATGCAGGGCCTCCCTGAAGGACGGCAGCGCGTCCCGGTCCTCGGTGATCGCCCGCAGGAATTCGTGGACTTCGATAACCTTCAGATCGTTGAACCCGAGCTGGTGCCCGGCGGCCGGTACAAATTGTCCGTAGGGCGGATGGGCAGGTCCCGTCAGCAGTGTCTTGAACCCCTGTTCTGAAAGCGGGCCCCGGTTCTGGTAAAGGCGGAGCTCGTTCATCCGTTCCTGGTCGAAGGTGATCATGCCTTCGGTTCCGTGCACTTCGAAACCGATATAGCTCTTGCGCCCCCACGCGCTGCGCGACGTTGAAACAACGCCATGCACACCGTTTTCAAAGGTCAGCAATGCGGACGCGATGTCCTCATTTTCAACGCTACGGCGCTCGCTCGACCCGTCCCCCAACGGCCGCGTGACATGGACGGTCCTGGTTTCGGCAAACAGGCTTTCGACCGGTCCGACCAGACCGGTTGCCAGTGAGATCAGATGACAGCCGAGATCGCCGAGGGTGCCAAGACCTGCATCGGCTTTCGTTGCCCGCCACGTCCAGGCAAGCTCCGGGTCCGCCTGGTAGTCTTCATCGACCGTTCCGCGAAAATGCACGATCTGCCCGATCGCGCCATCCGCAATGAGTTTCTGCGCGTGCCGGAACGCGGGATTCTGCAGATAATTGTAGCCTACGATCGTCCGGGCACCGGTTTCTTCCGCCATCGCCAGCATCGACTTTGCATCGTCGAGCGTGAGCGCCATCGGCTTTTCCAGATGCACATGCTTGCCGGCGGCAAGTGCGGCCATGGCCATGTCCTTGTGCACCTTGTTTGGCGTCGTGATGCAGACAATGTCGACCTTCGGGTCGGCAACGAGATCCTGCCAGTCATCGGTTCCGCGCGCAAAACCGAACTGGTCTGCAAAACTCGCCGCCTTGTCGGCCGGAACATCGCACAGAACTTCCAGGCGGGTCTCGGGAACGTCACCGAAAACGGCGCGTACCGAGCCATAGGCCAAGGCATGACACTTGCCCATGAAGCCCGTGCCGATCAGTCCAATGCCGAGGCTTTCCATTTGCTGCAATCCTTTTTGCGATCCGGGAGATCTGCACATTCATTCCGGGAACGGTCTCGGGTCCTTTCAAAGGACAGAAGGCACACACCGAGGCTCAGATTTCGTCGGCTCCGACAGAGCGGCGTTCAGCCACCGACTTGAGCGCGGCCTCGGCGAGCAGCAGCGCCTTCAAGCCGTCATCGCCGGACGGGTGCGGCGGCGTGTTGTTGTTGATCGCCTTGACGAAAGCCGCAATCTCGGCTGCGTAGGCGTCGATATATCTTGTCATGAAGAAATCATGCAGCGGCGGGCGCACAAAACCCGCCTCCGTGGCGACTTCAATGCCGACCGGCCGTTGGTTTTCCGCAGCGACAGCCCCTTTCGACCCATGCACCTCGATACGCTGATCGTATCCATAGGTGGCCCGGCGTGAATTCGAGATGGAACACTGCTTGCCGGAGGCGGTCGTCAAAACGACCGTCGCGCTGTCATAGTCTCCGAGCTTGCCGATCTCCGGATCGACAAGGACTGACCCCGTCGCGTAGACCGTCGACACTTCTTCACCGAGCAGAAACCGCGCCATGTCGAAATCGTGAATGGTCATGTCCCGGAAGATGCCGCCGGAAACCTGAATATAGGTTCCGGGAGGCGGACCGGGATCGCGTGACGTGATGTGCACCATCTCCACATCGCCGACAAGGCCGTCGTCTATTGCTTCGCGAACCGCCCGGAAATGCGGATCGAAGCGCCGGTTGAAGCCGATCATCAGCGTTGCACCAAGCTCTTCGACAGTCGCCAGGCAGGCTTTGACCCTCTCCACGGAAAGATCGATCGGCTTTTCGCAGAAGACCGCCTTGCCGACCCTGGCAAACTGTTCGATCAGATCGGCATGCGTGTCGGTTGGCGTGCAGATCACCACAGCGTCAATGTCATCCGCCGCGGCGATCTCATCAATCGTATTCACCCGCGCGCCATGAGCGCCGGCGAGCGCTTCTGCGGCTTCCGCGAAAACATCTGCAACGGACACGAGGACCGCCCCTTCGGTGGCGGACAGCGCCTTGGCATGTGCCTTGCCGATACGCCCGGCTCCGAGCAACCCTGTTCTGACAGTCATGTATCTCTCCCGAAGTTCCGGTGCTCGCGCGGCCTCAACCGTCACCTTGCCATTTTAGAATAAAAATTCCAAAATCACTTTCATCGGAAAGTGTCAAGTAAGAAAAGAAGACGGACATGAGTGAGCCAAGCCCCGACCCGGGATCCGCCAACCCTGCACCGGAGTCGATGGACGCCTTTTTCCGGCGTCTTGGAAGCGCCACGGAAAAGCTCCCCAAGCGGTTGAAGCAATTCGCGGAATACATCGCCGCCAACCCGGACAAGGTCGCCGTTTCGACAATCGCCGAACTGGCCGAAGGGGCAGCGGTCCAGCCGTCCGCCGTCATGCGCTTCTGCCAGGAAATGGGTTTTTCCGGTTTCTCCCATATGCAGAAATTGTTCCGGACCGATTATTCCGACAAATGGCCCGACTATGCAACAAGGTTGGAGCAACTCCGCGAACACGGGTCCGATACGCCGTCGGCGCTCCTGGCGGAATTCGTCGATGTCGGCCGGTCTTCGCTGGAAAATCTGATGAACACGGTGGATCCGCGTGCGCTGCAGCAAGCCGTCGACGTATTGGCGCGGGCGGAAACAATCCACCTTGTCGGCTTCCGGCGCGCCTTTCCTGTCACGTCCTATCTTGCTTATGCCTTCGAAAAAATGGAAGTGCCCGCCATTCTGCATTCCGGGCTCGCCAACATGAACATGGACCACCTGATCCGGCCCAACGATGCCGTAATTGCGGCAACCTTCGCACCTTACACGGAACTGACGCTCGACATTGCTGCGAAGGCCCGCGAGACCGGTGCCGACATCGTCGCGATCACCGACGTGGTGACCAGTCCCCTTGCGCGGCTGAAAGCCATACAGCTGCTTGTCGCCGAGCTGGATGTGGGTGCCTTCCGCGCCTTGTCGGCCAGCCTCTGTCTTGCAATCGCACTGGCCGTTTCGGTGGGGGCGCAGCGAAATGGAAAATGAGTTTTCAGAAAAATTCTGTTGCAAACAGAGAAAAACAGAATATTAATTCCAAAAATGAAAATTCGGAACGTGCCGGCTGATAGAACGCAAGAGCCCGTCTAGGATTTCTGGGAGTGTAAGTTCAGATGACCGAAATGGCCGCAATTCGGCGGCAAAGCGCCTTGGGGTGCGGCCGATGACAGCAAGAATCGGCTGCTGCACCTGGATCTTTGGCGACGCCCCGCTTCCCGATATCGCGCAGCGCGTCAGGCGCAGCGGGCTGGATGGGGTCGAGCTGTTTGGCGATGTTGACGAACTCGATCCCGCCAGTGCCCGCAGGATTCTCGACGGCGAGGGACTGGACGTCTTCTCGATCACCCCGGGAGACGCGGATATCTCTCATCCGGATGCTTCCATCCGCAATGCTGGCATCGACTACTATGACAGGCTCATGGACTGGGCCGCCGGTCTGGGAGAACCGTTGATCTCCTGCCATGGCCAGGTCGGCCGGATCAAACCCGTAACGAGCCAGCAGGAAGAGGACGATCTGCTGATCGCCTCCGTGGACCGGATTTGCGCAATGGCAAGGGCGCGTGGCCTGCAAGTCGTGTTCGAGATCCTCAACCGGTATGAGACCCATCAGGTCCGGACGGTGGCGCAAGGACTGTCGCTGCTTGATGCCGTCCGGGCGGACAATCTCAAGCTGCTGCCGGACGCCTACCACATGAATATCGAGGAGGAAGATCCGGTTGCCGCAATAAAGGCGGGTGCCGGCCGGATCGGCCTTTACCACGCTGCCGACAGCAATCGCTGCGGCATCGGTCAGGGACATACCGACTTCGCCGCACAGCTCCGCGCCTTGCGCGATATCGGCTATGGCGGACCGGTCATCCTGGAGACAAACGCGCCTGGGCCAAATCCCTTCACACCGGAAAAAAGCAGCGGTTTCAGGGAGATCGTCGAGGCTCAGCTGTCGGCATCCGGCACCGAAATCAGGAGACTGGCGGCATAGAATTCGGCCAAAGGCCGATAGTAAACCGCGATCCCGCGGTTGGTTTGTTAAAGAAACGCTCGGGAGGAGTGAGTAAATGAAAAATTTTGTAAAAGGTGTGGTCGTTGCCGGTGCGATGGCTCTGACAACCCCCGCATTTGCGACGGACATCATTGTTGTTTCGCATGGTCAGGCGAATGATGCGTTCTGGTCTGTTGTGAAGAACGGCGTTTCCCTTGCGGCCGAGCACACGGGTGCGAATGTGGATTACCGGGCTCCGGAGACCTTCGACATGGTCGCCATGAGCCAGTTGATCGATGCTGCGGTGAACCAGGAGCCGGACGGGCTGGTTGTGTCCATTCCGGACGGGGATGCGCTCGGGCCGTCGATCCAGCGTGCGGTCGAGGCCGGCATTCCGGTGATCTCGATGAACTCCGGGTCCGATGTCGCCCCGGGTCTTGGCGTGACCCTTCACGTTGGCCAGTCCGAGTATGACGCGGGCGAGGCGGCCGGCAAGAAGCTCGCCGAGATGGGCGGCAAGAAGGCCGTGTGCGTGAACCACGAAGTCGGCAACGTCGCCCTTGACCTGCGCTGCGAAGGCTTCACCAAGGGCTTCGGCGGCGAGGTTTCCGTTCTGCCGACCTCCAACGATCCGGCAGAGATCGAAGCCAAGGTGTCTGCGGCCCTGTCGTCCGATGAAGATGTCGACACGGTCATGGCGCTGGGTGCCAGCACTGCCGGCGAGCCGACCGTTGCCGCTGCCAAGGCTTCGGGCCGTGACCTCAACGTGGCCTCCTTCGACCTGTCCGCGAACTTCCTGCAGTCCATCGTCGACGGCGATGCCGCCTTTGCGATCGACCAGCAGCAGTTCCTGCAGGGTTATCTCCCGGTTGTGTTCCTGGCCAACAATGCCGCCTACGGCCTGATGCCGGGCGGCAACGTTCCCTCCGGTCCGAACCTCGTCACCAAGGACAAGGCGGCCCAGGTGATCGATCTGTCCGCCAAGGGCATCCGCTAGGCGCTTGCCGCACGGCCAATAGCACCACCGAACAAGGGGGCGGCGCGCCCGTGCGCCGTCCCTCCATAACAGGGAGGCAACAATGAGCGACGCCGCTCCGACAGATACAGACGAACGGGTCAAGAAGGAATCGTTCTTCTCCAAACTCATGAAGAAGCCGGAACTCGGCGCGATTGCGGGCGTGATCCTCGTCACCCTGTTTTTCCTGGCAACCGCGGACGAGGCCATGTTCAGCCTGTCCGGCATCATGAACTTCATGACGCCTGCCGCCCAGCTCGGCATTCTGGCCATCGGCGCCGCCATGCTGATGATCGGCGGCGAGTTCGACCTGTCCATCGGCTCCATGGTCGCCTTTGCCGGCCTGTTCTTCGCCGCCTGCGTCGTCACCTGGGGGCTGCCCCTGGTTCTGGCCATTCCCCTCACCTTTGTCTTTTCCGCCTGTGTCGGCGCCATCAACGGCACCATCGTGATCCGCTCGGGCCTGCCCTCCTTCATCGTCACCCTGGCCTTCCTGTTCATCCTGCGCGGGCTGTCTCTCGTCGGCCTGAAGTGGGTCACCGGCGGGGCCACCCAGCTGCGCGGTGTCCGCGATGCGGTCGAGGGCGACTGGCTTGCCCCGTTCTTTTCCGGCGACGCCTTCGGCGGCCTCTTCAACTGGCTCGCCACCAACGGCTTCGTCGACACCTTCAAGAGCGGCGCGCCCAAGGTTCCCGGCATTCCGGTCGAGATCCTCTGGTTCATCCTCATCGCGCTGATCGCGACCTATGTTCTTCTGCGCACGCCTGTCGGCAACTGGATCTTCGCTGCCGGCGGCGACAAGACCGCGGCCTCCAATTCCGGTGTTCCGGTGAACCGGGTCAAGATCTCCCTGTTCATGCTGACCGCCTGCTGCGCCGCCATGGTGGCCATCATCACCGTCATGGACGCCGGTTCCACCGACGCCCGCCGCGGCTTCCAGAAGGAGTTCGAGGCCATCATCGCGGCCGTGATCGGCGGCTGTCTCCTGACCGGGGGCTACGGCTCGGCCATCGGCGCCTTCTTCGGCTCCATCATTTTCGGCATGGTCGTCATCGGCCTGACCTACACCGATTTCGACCAGGACTGGTTCCAGGTCTTCCTCGGCTCCATGCTGCTCATCGCCGTTCTATTCAACAACGCGATCCGCAAGCGCGTCACGGGGGAGCGCTGACATGACCCAGGACAGCAAGTTCCATCACGGCGATGCGCCGGAGTTAGAACCCATCATTCACATGGTCGACATCGAGAAGCACTTCGGCAACATCATCGCCCTGGCCGGCGTCAGCTTCGACGTCAGGCCCGGCGAGTGCCACTGCCTGCTCGGCGACAACGGCGCGGGCAAGTCGACCTTCATCAAGACCATGTCCGGCGTGCACCGGCCCACCAAGGGCGAGATCTACTTCGAGGGCAAGCCGCTCAGCTTCGCCACCCCGCGCGATGCCATGGAGGCCGGCATTGCCACCGTGTTCCAGGATCTGGCCATGATCCCGCTGATGAGCGTGACCCGCAACTTCTTCATGGGGCGCGAGCCGACCAAGGGCCGCGGCCTGGCCAAGCGCTTCGACGTCACCCGTGCCAACGAGGTCACCATGGAGGAGATGCGCAAGATGGGCATCAACCTGCGTGGCCCCGACCAGGCGGTCGGAACCCTGTCGGGCGGCGAGCGCCAGACGGTCGCCATCGCCCGCGCGGTTTATTTCGGGGCAAGGGTCCTCATCCTCGACGAGCCAACCTCCGCCCTCGGCGTGCGCCAGACCTCCAACGTGCTGGCCACCATCGACAAGGTCCGCAAGCAGGGCGTCGGCGTCGTCTTCATCAGCCACAACGTCCGCCATGCCCTGGCCGTCGGCGACCGCTTCACCGTCCTCAACCGCGGAAAGACACTCGGGACCGCAAAACGCGGCGAGATAACACCCGAACAGCTCCAGGAACTCATGGCCGGCGGACAGGAAATGGCGCAACTCGAAGGATCCCTCGGAGGAACCGTATAGGAACGCCTCCCGCATCCGTTTCGACAAGGGGCCGCGGCACCGTCCACGGCCCTCCAAAACTGGAAGAGTGACGTGAAAAAGCTCGATGTCATCACCATCGGCCGGTCTTCGGTCGACCTTTACGGCGCACAGGTGGGCGGCCGGCTCGAGGACATGTCGTCCTTCAACAAATACATCGGCGGCTCGCCGACCAACATGGCGACCGGAACCGCGCGCCTTGGATTGAAATCCGCCGTGATCACCCGTGTCGGCGACGAACACATGGGGCGCTTCATACTCGAGGAGCTGGAACGCCACGGTGTGGAGACACGTGGTGTCGTCACCGACAAGGAGCGGCTTACCGCCCTCGTCCTCCTCGGCATTCGTGACCAGGAACAGTTTCCGCTGATTTTCTACCGTGAGAACTGCGCCGACATGGCGCTCAGTGAAGACGATATCGATCCGGACTTCATTGCCACCGCGAAGGCCGTCGTTGCGACCGGAACGCACCTGAGCCATCCGCAGACGGAAGCAGCCGTGATCAAGGCTCTGAAGCTGGCGCGTGCAAATGGCGACCGCACTGCGCTTGATATCGACTACCGTCCCAACCTCTGGGGACTGTCCGGCCACGGCGACGGCGAAAACCGGTTCATCGCATCGGCAAAGGTTACTGAGAAGCTGCAGTCGACCCTGAACCTGTTCGATCTCATCGTCGGAACGGAAGAGGAATTTCATATAGCGGGCGGGTCGACAGACACCGTCGAAGCACTCAGGAATGTGCGCAAGGTGTCCGGCGCAACGCTGGTCTGCAAACGCGGTCCCATGGGCGCATCCGCATTCGAAGGCGAGATCCCCGGCAGTCTTGATGATGGTATCTCCGGTCCGGGCTTCCCGATCGAGGTCTTCAATGTCCTCGGCGCGGGCGACGGTTTCATGTCCGGCCTGCTCAAGGGCTGGATCACCGGTGAGAACTGGGTGACCAGTCTCACCTACGCAAACGCCTGCGGTGCCTTCGCCGTGTCCCGGCACGGGTGCACGCCGGCCTATCCGAGCTGGGAAGAACTCCAGTTTTTCCTCAAGCGCGGCGTCAGGACAAAGGCTTTGCGCAAGGATCCGGAGCTGGAGCAGATCCACTGGTCGACAAACCGTCACTACATCCACGGCGGCGATTGGTCGACGATGCGGGTGTTTGCCTTCGACCACCGCATCCAGCTCGAACAGATGGCCGATGAGGCCGGCGTCACGCATGAGCACATCGGCTTTTTCAAGAACCTGTGCCTCGATGCTGCGCAGAAGGTGGCCGGCGGCAAGTCCGGATACGGCATCCTCTGCGACAGCCGTCTTGGCCAGGACGCGCTGTTTCGGGCGGCCGGAACCGGGCTCTGGATCGGGCATCCGGTTGAGTGGCCCGCCTCGCGCCCGCTGACCCTGGAACCGGAAATCGGTCCGGATTTCGGCGGCCTCGGTGAATGGCCGGCGGAGCATGTGGTCAAGGTGCTGTGTTTCTGCCACCCCGACGATGACGACCACATGAGAGCGCAACAGGAAGACGTCCTGACGCGGCTATTCGCAGCCTGCCGCCGCAACCGCCTGGAACTGCTGCTCGAGGTCATTCCATCCAAGGTCGGCCCGGTCAATGACGACACCACGACCCGGATCATCCGGCGCATCTACGAGATCGGCATCTACCCGGACTGGTGGAAGCTGGAACCGATGACCTCGCAGGAAGCCTGGTCGAAGGCCTGTGATGCCATTTCGGAAAACGATCCTTACACGCGCGGCATCGTGGTTCTTGGTCTTGACGCGCCGGAAGAGCAACTGGCCGGCAGCTTCGCCCAGGCTGCGCAGTTCCCTCTGGTCAAGGGATTTGCCATCGGCCGGACGATTTTTGGCGACGCGGCGCGTGGCTGGCTGTCCGGAAAAATCGGCAATGAAGAAGCGGTTGAAGACATGTCGAGCCGTTTCGAACGCCTGTGCCGGATCTGGGACAATGCCCGCGCAAACGCGCAACACAACGCCCAGCAGGGAGAACCGGCATGAAGACGATCCGCCTCACGGCCGCTCAGGCGTTGGTCCGCTACATCGCGGCCCAGATGAGCGAAGACGGAGAGCGTTTCATTGACGGAGTGTGGGCGATTTTCGGCCATGGCAATGTTGCCGGTCTCGGCGAGGCGCTGGAACAGGCCGGCAATCAGCTGCCGACGTGGCGCGGCCAGAACGAGCAGACCATGGCCCACACGGCCATCGCCTACGCAAAGGCAAAAAAGCGCCGGCGCGCCATGGCGGTGACATCGTCCATCGGTCCGGGCGCCACCAACATGGTGACGGCCGCGGCGCTTGCCCATGTGAACCGCCTGCCCGTACTCCTGATCCCGGGCGATGTCTTTGCCAACCGCGCCCCCGACCCGGTCTTGCAGCAGGTGGAGGATTTCGACGATGGCACTGTCTCGGCGAACGACTGCATCCGGCCGGTGTCGCGCTACTTCGACCGGATTGCCAGGCCCGAGCAACTGCTGACCGCGCTGCCGCGCGCCTTCCGCGTCCTGACCGACCCGGCCGCCTGCGGTCCCGCGACCCTGTCCTTCTGCCAGGACACCCAGGCCGAGGCCTTCGACTACCCGGAAAGCTTTTTCGATCCGAGGGTCTGGCGTATCCGCCGACCCGAACCCGACAGCCGCGACATCACCGATGTTGCTTCGCTGATCAGGTCCTCTACTGCGCCCGTCCTCGTCTGCGGCGGCGGCGTTGTTTATTCCGGGGCGGAGGAAACGCTTGCCGCTTTCGCCACCCGTCACGGCATCCCGATTATCGAAACGCAGGCGGGCAAGTCCGCCCTTGCCCAGGCGCACTCGATGAATTTCGGCGCGGCCGGTGTCGACGGAGCGGAAAGCGCGAACAAGCTGGCGGAAGCCGCCGATCTCGTGATCGGCATCGGCACGCGCTTTCAGGACTTCACCACCGGATCGTGGGCCCTTTTCAAGAATCCGGACCGGAAGCTGGTCTCCATCAACGTTCAGGGCTACGACGCGGACAAGCACGGCGCGATCGGCGTTGTCGGCGACGCAAAGGTGTGCCTGGAGCAACTGTCAGCTTCACTTGAAGACTACCAAGGCGGCGCTTTCGATCCGCAATCCCGCCTTGACTGGCTTGCCAAGGTCGACGCGCATTGCAGCGTCAGAACGGACGCCCCTGAGGGCTATCTGCCGCTTGACGCAGAGGTGATTGGGGCCGTCCAACGCACCGCGACGGACAAGACAATCGCGATGTGCGCAGCCGGCACCATGCCCGGTGCATTGAAACTTCTGTGGCAGGCGCCGCAGGGCGGCTATCACATGGAATACGGCTATTCCTGCATGGGTTACGAAATCGCCGGCGCCATGGGCATCAAGCTTGCCCAGCCGGATCGGGACGTGGTCTGCTTCGTCGGCGACGGCTCCTACATGATGGCCAATTCCGAGCTGGCAACCGCGGTCATGCGGCGCGTTCCCTTCACGGTGGTCCTGACCGACAACCGCGGCTTCGGCTGCATCAACCGGCTGCAGATGGGCACCGGCGGGGCCGAGTTCAACAATCTCTACCGGAGCAGCAATGTCGAGGTCCAGCCGGACATCGACTTCGTCGCCCACGCTGCGGCGATGGGCGCTCATGCGGTCAAGGCGAAGGACATTGCCGGCCTCGAAGCCGAGATCCTGGCGGCGCGCGACCGCGAAATCCCCTCGGTAATCGTGATCGACACCGACCCGATGCATGGTCCGGGCGAGGCCGGAGGCGGCCATTGGTGGGATGTCGCCGTGCCGGAAGTCTCTGCAAGGGAACAGGTGCAGGTTGCCCGCGAGGATTACGTCGCGGCTTTGAAGAACCAACGGGCGGCGGATTGAACGTTCTTGACCCACGGAATGTCCAGCCCGGCAATGACGGGAACAGACCAGACAAGAAAACCTTACAAGGAACGTGACAGGACGAATGCCATGATCCACTTCGGCGCAAACCCCATAGCCTGGGCCAATGACGACGATCAGACGCTCGGGGCGCACATCCCGACCGGACAGATCCTGTCCGAGGCAGCGGAAATCGGCTTTGACGGCATCGAGAACGGTCACCGCTGGCCGGACGATCCGGAGGACCTTAGGCAGCTTCTTGGAAGTCACGGTCTGAAATTCATTTCCGGCTGGTACTCACTCAATCTGCTGGCGCAGCCGGTCGAGGAGGAGAAGAAGGCGATCCAGCCGCATCTCGACAAGCTGAAGCACAACGGCTGCAAGGTCTGCATTGCCTGCGAAACCTCCAACACCATCCAGGGATCGGATGTCGACATCTCCACCAGCCCGGTACTGAGCGACAAAGAGATGAAGGCCTTTGGTGAAAAGGTCGAGGAACTGGCAGTCTTCTGCGCAGATCAGGGCATTGATCTCGTCTATCACCATCACATGGGCACGGTGGTCGAAACGCTCAAAGAAATCGATGCCTTCATGGCGGCGACCGGGCCAGCGACCAAGCTGCTTTTCGACGCCGGGCATTGTTACTTCGGCACCAAAGGTGAAGACCCGGCACCGGTCTTGAGGAAACACATCGGCAGGGTTGGCCACTTTCATGCCAAGAATGTGCGCCCCACCGTGATGAACGACATTCGCACGAACGGAAAATCCTTCATGGATGGTGTCAGGGCCGGTGTCTTCACCGTTCCGGGTGACGAGGAAGGCGGCATCGACTTTGCGCCCCTGCTTCGGATCCTCAAGGATGCGGACTACAAGGGCTGGATCGTCATTGAGGCCGAACAGGACCCTGAAGTCCACAATCCGTTCAAATATCAGAGCATGGGGCTGAAAACGCTCAAGGCTATCGCAAGCGAGTTGGATTTGAGATGAGCGATCTTCTGCGCAAACCGTCGGGAAGCGCCGGCAAGGTTCACGACATCACCGTTGAGAGCGCCAGGGGCCCCAAGTCCCCTGGCTGGGGATATGCCGGCTTTGGTCTTTACCGGCTGCGCGCCGGTGAAAGCGTTTCGGAAGCAACCGGTGATCTCGAAGTCATCCTGGTGATGGTCGAAGGCAAGGCAACTGTCGCCGCCGGTGGCAAGGATTTCGGTGAGCAGGGCGAGCGCATGAACGTGTTCGAGCAATTGCCACCGCACAGCGTCTATGTCCCGAACGGTACGGACTGGACGGCGACGGCAACGACCGACTGTACGATCGGTGTCTGCACGGCTCCCGGCAGAGGAGGGCATGAAGCGCGTGTCCTGCCCGTTCCGGAGAAGGTCACCCGCGGCAAGGGTGCGAACACCCGTTACATTTTCCCGATCGCCATGGAAGAGACGGACGTTGCCGACAGCCTGCTCGTGACGGAAGTGTTCACGCCGCAGGGAAACTGGTCGTCCTATCCGCCGCACCGGCATGACGAGGACAACTTCCCGGACATGACCTATCTGGAAGAGACCTACTATCACCGGCTCAATCCGGATCAGGGCTACGGTCATCAGCGCGTCTTCACCGAGGACGGTTCACTCGATGAGACCATTTCCATGAACAGCCACGACGTGGTTCTCGTCCCCAGGGGACACCATCCCTGCGGCGCGCCCTATGGTTATGAGATGTACTATCTCAACGTCATGGCCGGCCCCTTGCGCAAATGGCGCTTCAGGAACCACCCGGACCACGACTGGATCGCGCAACGGGATGCGTGAACGATTTCGGGCCGGGTGCTTTCCTGCAACGCGGCCCGTATCCGTCGCATTTCACCGCCTGTTGGCGTCACGTCCAACCGAACGCGACCTTGCCGCGGTTTCTCGAACGATCAGGCGGCATCCTCATGTCGGCTTTCCGCGTTCCGGGTCACGTCGCTCAGGAACTTCTCGACTTCTTCGGTAAGCTTGGCGCTCGCCTCCGAAACGAGATCGGACGCGGAGTTCACCGAACTCGCTTCGGCCGAGGTTTTCTGAACGACGCTGGCAACGGACGTCATGCTGGTTTCCGCTTCGCTGGTGCTGTCGCTGGCGGACTTGGCCGAGCGCGCGATTTCCTCGTTGGCGGACCGCTGTTCCTCGATCGCGCTGGCAACCGAATTGGTGAGATCCATGACGTCGGACACCTTGGTCGAGATGTTGCCGATCGCGTTGGCAGCATCCTTGACGGAGGTTTGAATTCCTGAGACCCGCCCCGAAATCTCGTCCGTTGCCTTGGACGTCTGTTCCGCCAGTTGCTTGACCTCCGAGGCGACAACCGCAAACCCCCTGCCAGCTTCCCCTGCCCGGGCAGCCTCGATGGTCGCGTTGAGTGCGAGCAGGTTGGTCTGCTCGGCGATGTCACGGATCAGGTTGACGACACTGCCAATATGTTCGGCTGTTTCGGACAATGTCTGGACATACTGGTTGGTCACCTCCGCCGCTTCCACGGTCTCGGTGACAATCCGGGTGGTGGCTTCCGTCTGGTTTGCTATTTCCTGTACGGATGCGGTCATTTCTTCCGTTGCCGCGGCAACCGCGGCAACATTTTCAGATGCATTCTTTGATGCGCTGCCTGCCGCATGCGTCTCCGTGGAGGCACTGTTGGCCAATCCATCGAGCGTTGTTGCCGACCGCTGCATCAGGTGCATCTGGTCGGACACGGTTGCCAGCCGCTCCGAAATCGCGACCTTGAAGTCGCTGATCAGGCCGTCCAGCAGCACTTGCCGGTCACGTTCTCTCAGTTGGTCTCCCTGTGCCTGCTCCTCAAGCTCGGACCGCTGGATTGCATTTGTCTTGAAAACGGCGACGGCTCTGCTCATGTCGCCGATCTCATCGCTCCGCTCTGCGCCTTCCACATCCACGTTGACGTCTCCTGCAGCCAGACGGTTCATGGATGAGACAAGGCGTTCAATCGGAGACGTGATCATGCGCGCGGCGAAAAATCCGGCAATGGCCGCAATCGCCAGCAGGACCACACCTACCAGCAGCATCCGGTTACGCATGGCAACCACCGGAGCGTTGGCTTCCGCGTAGGATTGCATGGCCAGGAGAATGAAGTCATTGCCCTGATAGTCGAACTTCAGGGCCTCGACGTCCATCAGTTCACCCCGATGCAGGTCGGCATATCCAAACGCACTTCCGGCAGTCTTGGCTTCTTCGACGACCGGCGCCTCGATCCTGGTCGCCAGAATGTCGTTCACCCCCGGGGTGCTGTCAGTGTCATTGCGCATCAGGCCGTCGTCGCCGATAAGCACAAGTTCACCGGTTTCGCCAAGACCGAGATCGTTCTTCATCAACTGGTTGATCTTGTCGACAGGCATCTGGAACGCAAGAACACCGAGCGTGTTGTTTTCTCCGTCGATGACGGGATGGGCCATGAAACTGGCGGGCGCATCAAAACTCGGTCCGTAGGGGGCAAAATCTTCGAACGCAACTTCGCTGTGCGAGGTTATGGCCATCGCCTTGCGATATACCTCTCCAAGATCGGAAGACGCCCATTCACCTCCGCCCGCGCGAAAATTGGTCGCGTAGTCCAGTTCCTTGAAAACCGAATAGATCAGGTTGCCTTCCGTGTCGAATAGGAACACATCGTAGTAGCCCTCATCCTGCTGCAGCTTGTGAAACCAGGGATGGTACTTGCCGTGGACCGCGTCGTATGCCGTACCGGTCTCGGCATGATAGAGCTTGTCCTTTTCACCGGTCGGGTGCGGATTGTCGGTTATGTAGGCTTTCTGGAGACTTGCCTGCATGTCCGCGCCGTCTTGCGCCATCTCCTGCCAGGCATCCGCAAACTCGGAGACGGCTGAAGCCGTTCCAGGGTTCTCGGCTATCAGAACAAGCTGATGCTCGATTGTCTCGAGATAGGCATGAATCTCGTGAGACCCGATTTCCGCAGCCGCCCGAAGGCGCTGTATGGTCAACTCTTCGATGCTGCTCACCGACGTGAAGTAGCTGGCGACCCCGATGCCAATGCCCACAACGGCGGCAGCCCCAACCAGGAGCGCAGGAATTTTCTTCGAAAGACGCATATGGGAGAGCATAAAAACCTCGCAAGGAAACAGAAGCCCACAATACGGTGCGCGCAGCGGCGGAAACTTACAGGTCTGGAGACTTCTTAATTCAATTACCTGAAACTATTATCCGGTGTCAGTTGGAAGGAATGGTTAATGAATTTTTCCGGACACGGCTCAAGCATGACATTTTGCGACAATTTCTTTACAAACTGACCCAAATGAAGTTGGCCATTATACTAAGGTCGAAAAGGAATAAGCGCCGAATCTGCGAATGCAGACTCTCGCTAATCTCGTGAACAACATCGTATTTTGCTTAAGGGAATTCTGAAGACCGGGGAGACAATACTTGCGGAGCGCCCTGGGATGCGTGGTTTTTTCTCAACCGGCACAAACAGGTCGAACCAGTCCGGAAACCGGACTGGTTCGTGTTTGAAAGCTTCGCGGACAGGTATTCCTATCCGCGAAGTCGTGTAGAAATCAGGTGAACTTCTTGATTTCGTTGCTCTTCAGCCGGGACAGGTAGCTTTCCAGCTCCCGCTTGACGATCGGCATGAGCGCGTAGAGCGCCACGATGTTGACAACCGCCATGGCAAAGATCGCCGCGTCGGAGAAGTCAATCACCGGTCCAAGGCTGGCGGCTGCGCCGATCACGACGAAGATGCAGAAGATGACCTTGAAGATCAGTTCCTTGGTCTTGCCCTCGCCGAACAGGAAGGTCCACGCCTTCAGGCCGTAATAGGACCAGCTGATCATCGTGGAGAAGGCAAACAGCACCACCGCGATGGCCAGCACGTACTGGAACCATCCGAACGCCGACGAGAAGGCCGCGGACGTCAGGGCGACACCTGAATTCCCGTCAACCGTCTGGATCGCGGAACCACCCTCGTTGAGCAGGTAGAGTCCGGTTTCCGGATCTGAAACGAGCTGCCCCGTGATGATGATGACAAGCGCGGTCATGGTGCAGATCACGACTGTGTCGATGAACGGCTCCAGAAGCGACACGAAACCTTCTGTGATCGGTTCCTTCGTCCGCACGGCCGAGTGCGCGATCGCGGCTGAACCGACACCGGCCTCGTTGGAGAATGCCGCCCGCTTGAAGCCCTGGATAAGCGCACCGACAAAACCGCCGGCAACTCCGAGACCGGTGAAGGCGCCTTCGAAGATCTGGCCGAAAGCCCAGCCGATCTTGTCCGCATGCATCAGCAGGATGACGAGAGCTGTCAGGACATAAAGAACACCCATGAACGGAACGACCTTTTCCGTGACCGAAGCGATCGATTTCAGACCACCGACGATCACCGCAAACACGATGGCCGCGAAGATGAGACCGGTGATCCAGCCCGGATAGTCGCCGACCACATTGGCGATCTGCGCATGCGCCTGGTTGGCCTGGAACATGTTACCGCCGCCAAGCGCGCCCAGGATGCAGAATATCGCGAACATCACCGCAAGGATCTTGCCGGCGGGCAGCCCGCGCTCCTCGAACCCCTTGGTCATGTAGTACATCGGACCACCGGAAACCGTGCCGTCCGGATATTCGTTCCGGTATTTCACGCCAAGGGTACACTCGGTAAACTTGGAGGCCATGCCCATGAGCCCGGCAAGGATCATCCAGAAGGTCGCGCCCGGTCCGCCGATGCCCACGGCAACCGCCACGCCGGCAATGTTGCCGAGGCCGACGGTACCCGAAAGGGCTGTTGCAAGTGCCTGAAAATGGCTGACCTCACCGGCGTCTTCCGGATCCGAATAGTCACCGCGAACGAGCGCGATGGAATGCGGAAACGCACGAAACTGGATGAAGCCGAAATAGATCGTGAAGACGGTCGCCGCAACGACCAGCCAGCCGACGATCCATGGAAACGACGTTCCCGGAAACGGGCTGAAGATGAAGCTGACGAACCAGCCTGTTGAATTTGCGAACAGCGTGTTGACCTGTTCGTCGATGGATTGCGCCATTGCCGGCACCGTGCAGGCAAGGACAATGGATGCGGCAAGAGCCGCCGAGAAGGATTTTTTCATTTTTCTGAGCCCCTGGAAATCTTATGGAACGATGGTCACCGGCACCGGTGAAGCCTGCGCAAGGCTGCCCGCGACGGATCCAAAGACCCGGGTGGAAAGCTGCGAATGCCCGGTCCGGCCAATCACGATCTGCTCGACACCGTCCGAGTCGGCAATCTTGATCAGCGTTTCGGCGATGTGCCCGTAACGAAGTTCGGATGTGGCTTCCATGCCGTCCTTGGAAAGCTTTTGCATCACGGGATCGAGCACGGCCTTGTGCGCACGCTCAAGCTCTTCGGTCCTGCGCGCGTGCCGCTCTTCGATTTCGTTGGGCGTCAGGAATGTGTAGGGCGACCATTCAAGTACATGTGCAATCACAAGCCCCGCTTGACTGGCCTTTGCCAAGTTGACAGCGAAATCGACCGCGTTGTCCGATGCGCCGCTGCCGTCGTAACCGACGACTATTTTCTTGTTCATATAGGTTCCCCTTTTCAACGGCCCCATGCCGCAGAGGAAACGTTATCCCACGTTGCAAAGGAAAGGTTCTCATTTTTCAATTGAATTCAGAAATTTTCTCAATAATTATCGAAAAATCATAAATTTTTCGGAATTATTACGATGGATAGGCTTGATCAGAAAATACTTTCGATTTTGCAGAAAAACAGCCGCATTTCGATGGCGCGTCTGTCCGAACAGGTCGGGTTGTCCCTGTCGGCGTGCCACCGGCGGGTCAAACTTCTGGAATCGAGCGGGATTATCGAGGCCTATACGGTTCGCCTGGACCGGGCTTCGCTGAACCTGGAAATGCAGGTCTTCATCGAGGTGAAACTGACCAGTCCGCGAAAGGAGGACGCGCTGGCGTTCGAAGACGAGATCGCGCGCATGCCGGAGGTTCTGGAATGTCACCTGATTTCGGGTGAATTCGACTATCTGATACGGCTGATGACCAAGAACACGGCGGCTTACGAGAAGCTCTACAGGGGCCGGCTGTCACAGATTCCGTCCGTCGCGCAGATGAAAACGCTCCTAAGCCTCAGCACGGTCAAGGAATTCGAAGGCCTCAATCTGGAGGAGGTCTCTGTCACCCCGGCAGACACCCCTGCCCACTGACAAGCGTCAGGCCGGTTCGAAGCAGTCCACCAGTGCGCCGCGATTCTGGATCACCGTTCCGGCGAGCCGGGCGCCCGCATCGACGCTTGTCGCGATGTTGCCGCTGACAAGGTACTCTGCCAGAAACGCGGCATTGAAACTGTCCCCGGCAGCGGTCGTGTCGACGATGTTCGCGACCGGCTTGGGTTGAAACGCCTCCCGGTTTTCCCTGGAGGCGCAGATGACTTCTTCCGGGCCGTTCTTGACCACAACCATGTCCGCACCGGCGGCAAGGTAGCGGCCAGCACTCGCGTCTGCCGTCGGATCCCCGAAATGTGCCAGTTCGTCCTCAAAGGATGGCATGACAAAGTCGCACAGACCGGCAGCCTCGGTAACGCAGGCACGCATCGTGTCTTCCGTTTCCCACAGACGCGGACGCAAATTTGGATCGAACGCTGTTTTCGCACCGCGCGCACGGGCCGCTTTCAGGGCACTGAAGAAGGTGTCCCTGTCCCGTTCGGGCAGAATTGCAAGCGTGATGCCGCTGAAATAGATCAGCGCGGCGTCGGCGACGGCCGTCTGCAAGTGATCGATGTCGGCGGCGAGCTGCCGGGCAGCGGCCTGGGACCGCCAATAGGCAAAGCTGCGCTCCCCGTTCTTCAGCTGGATCATGTAAAGTCCGACGGTCCTGTCGTCCAGGCGCCGCACCGGCCCGACATCGATGCCGGACTGCGTCAGGAAATCCAGCATCTGCTCCGAAACCTGGTCGCGGCCAACCGCCGTGCAGTAGCCGACATTCCAGTCCGACGGCAGGCATTTGCGCGCATACCAGGCCGTATTCAGCGTGTCACCGGCAAAACCCATGGAAAACGTGCCTTGACCGGTCGGCGCCATCTCGACCATGCACTCGCCAGCCGCAAGAAATGTTTTGGACACAGGTTTCCTCCCAGAAAACTGCAGGGGACAGCAATGCCAAAAGCCGCTGTTTTCTGCAATTTAAATCCATTTAAATTCGCTTTTAGTTAATAGCATGAATGCTGCGCCCGTCAATCATCCTATCGATTGAATTCGTCAGCTGGCCGGTGGCACCACCCGCATTCAAAACCCGCCTTCGCGCAAAAATTTCCGAAGATCCGGCCGATTGACGCCAGGAATTTCTATTTGATGCCTGCGCGCATGAAGCTCTGGACAAACTGCCTCTGGAACAAAAGAAACGCGATCAGAAGCGGTCCGGAGGTCATCAGCGTCGCCGCGTTGATCACGGACCACTCAATGCCGCTGTCGATGGCCGAGAAGATGCTCAGGCCAACCGTGACGGGTCGGGTCTCGACCGAATTGGTCACGATCAGTGGCCACAGGAAATTGTTCCAGTGGTGGCTGACAGACACCAGCCCATAGGCGAGATAGGTCGGCTTGGCGAGCGGGATGTACACTTTCCAGAGCACACCCAGGACGGAGGCACCTTCAATGCGGGCCGCCTCATCCAGTTCCTTCGGGATCGTCATGAAGGTTTGCCGCAAGAGGAAGATACCGAAACCCGAGGCGACGTAGGGCAAGGCAATCGCGGGAATGGTGTCAACAAGATCGAGGAGCCGCATGGTCTTGTAGTTCTCGACCATCAGGATGTCCGGCATCACCAGCAGCTGAAGCAGCACCAGTGCGAACAGGACGTTGCGTCCCGGAAACTCGAACCGGGCAAACGCAAAGGCCGCCAATGTGCACAGGAAGAACTGTCCCGCCAGGATCATGGTCACCAGAATGAACGTATTCAGAAAGTAGCGGGCAAAGGGTGCCGCATCCCAGGCCTTTGCAAAATTCTCAAGTGTCAGGGGTGCAAACAGTTCAAAACGCGCCTCATATGCCGCCGGATGAAACGCGGTCCAGACCGCATAGGCGAGCGGCAGGACCCAGAGCAGCGCCAGGGCCCAGGCGGCAACCGTGTTGAGCAGGCGGTCGAACATGTCGGAAGGGCCGTTCATTTGTAGTGCACCTTCCGGTCGAAGAAGAAGAACTGGCCGATCGCAAGCAGAGACAACAGGATCAGGAGGGCGACCGTCAGCGTCGCACCGTAAGCCGTCTCCCAGAAGCGGAACGCGACTTCATAAATGTAGAAGAGCAGCAGCGCCGAGGCATTGTCCGGACCGCCATCCGTCAGGATGAAGATATGATCCACAAGCCGGAACGAGTTGATGACGGCATTCACGCAGACAAACAGCGTCGTCGGCATCAGCAGGGGGAACGTGATGCGCCAGAAAATCGTCCAACGCCCTGCCCCTTCGATCTGCGCCGCCTCCTTCAAGGAGACAGGGATCGCCTGCAGGGCCGCCAGATAGAAAATCATGAAGAAGCCGGCTTCCTTCCAAACGGTCACCACGATGATCGCATTGAGCGCTGTTTCGGGATTGCCCAGATAGTTGCTTGCAGGCCATCCGAACAGGAACCCGGTGATCTGGTCGAACAGCCCGAAACCGGGTGTATAGAAGAACAGCCAGATATTGGCGACGGCGATCAGTGGCAGGACAGTTGGGGTGAAATAGGCCATGCGCACGAAGCTGCGCCCCGCCAGCTTGTCGTTGACCCACAGCGCCATGACGATCGCCAGCGCGACGGAAGCCGGGATCGTGCCGAGCGCGAACCAGAGATTGTTCCACAGCACTTTCCAGAACACAGGGTCGTTGATCATGCGGTCGTAATTGTCGAGGCCGATGAATTTCGCCGACCGGCGACCGCGCGGCGTTGAAAAGAAACTGTTGATCAGGGTCGTGACCGCGGGGATGTGGGTGAAGGCGAACAGAAACACCAGCGCCGGCAGCAGCAGCAGCCAGCCATGGATCCAGTCCCGCTTCAGTTTCATGTCCCGCATCGTCGTCCCAGTCCGAACGTTGAAATCAGTCACTTGCTAGCGGAGCGCCTCAGTGAGGTGGCGCTCCGCCTTGAAAGGTTCCTAGCGATACTCGGCCAGAATCTTGTCCGCCTGTTCCTGCGCTTCCTTCAGCGCGGTGGCAGGGTCCTTCTGTCCGGTGATCGCGGATGCCAGGGCGTCGTTGAAAATGCCGGTAATGCGCTGGTTCTGGAAGGTGGACAGTTCCGCCTTCGCAAATTCCAGCTGGTCGCGGGCAACCAGGGCCGGAGCGAAGTCGGCCGTATAGGCTTTCATCGTTTCCGTGTCCCAGGTCTCTGCACGCGGAGCGACATAGCCGGTCGCGATGGTCCACTTCGCGGCCTGTTCCGGCGCAGTGATCCACTTGACGAATTCAACCGCGGCCTTGGACTGCTCATCGGAAGCACCCTTGAACAGGTAGAAGTTTCCGCCGCCCGTCGGTGCGCCGCGGGTTGCCTTGGCCGGCAGCATGGCGACGCCGAAGTCGAACGGTGCGTTGTTGCGCACATTTGTCAGGTTGCCGGTGGACGTCCACATCATGGCCGTCTGACCTTCGAAGAAGGCTTTCGGCGTCGCGCCCCACTCGATGATACCGGGCGCCATGACTTCGTCTTTCGTGCTCAGATCAACCAGGTACTGAAGCGCTTCGACCACTTTCGGATCGTCAAAGTTGGTCTTGTTTCCATCCGCATTGGCCAGGATCGCACCATTCTGGATGGCCAGGCCCTGGAACAGCCAGTACGGAAAACCGGACGAGGGAATGCGGACGCCCCACTGGGTGACCTTGCCGCTGGCGTCCTTCTTGGTCAGCTTCTTGCCGAATTCGACCATTTCGTCCCATGTTTCAGGAGCGACATCCGGATCGAGACCGGCTTCCTTGAAAGCTTCCTTGTTCCAGTAGAGCACCGGCGTGGAGCGCTGGAACGGAATGCCATAGGTCTTGCCACCGGTCTGGCTGTTCTCCATGAAAGCAGGGTAGAAACCCTCGATCCATGTCTTGCCTTCGTCGCCCGAGAGATAGTCGTCGAACGGCACGATCAGGTCTTCGTCGATCAGCGTGAACATGTCGACAGACAGGATCACGGAAAGCTGGGGCGGGTTGCCGCCGCGCGATGCCGTGATCGCCTTGGCAACCGTGTCCTGGTAGGAGCCGGCGTAGACAGCGTCGATGTTCACATCCGGATTCTGAGCGACATATTCATTCGTCAGCTCCTGGATGGTTTCAGCGGCCGTGCCGCCAACGGCGACCGGGAAATAGAACTGCAGGTCAACAGCCTGAGCGGACGCCCAGGTGCTGAACGTAAGAGCCGTTGCCGCAACGGCTTTCAGGAAAGTGGACTTCAACATCTCAATACTTCCTAAGGTTTGAACATCCGCAACATTGCGGCTGATCTACGCAGGCGCGCGCAGTCGGTCAGGAACGCAGCAGCGTTCCGAATTCGGTCACAAGGTCGTCCCGCCGACGGCCTGTATCGGCGTCGAAAACGTGAAGGGCATCGGGTTCAAATCCGAGCTGTATCGATTGCCCCGGTGCAACCCGCCGGTTTGTCGGCAGCCGCACCTGAAAGGAGGTTTCTGCAACGACACAATCCGCCAGAATGTCGGCACCCAGATACTCCACGGCCCGGATATCGGCCGTGACGGGACCATCTTCTGCGAGATGCATCGCTTCGGGCCGGATGCCGAGCTGGAAATCCGGCGCAGTCGACAGTTTCTTGAAGGCGTTGGCCGGGAAAAGGTTCATCGGCGGCGTTCCGATGAACTTGGCGGCGAAAGGGCTTGCCGGCCTCTCGTAGAGCTCACGCGGCTCCGCGGCCTGTTCCAGCTGGCCCTCGTTCAGAAGCACGACCTGGTCGGCCATGGTGATCGCCTCCACCTGATCATGCGTGACATAGACCATGGTGAAACCGAGCTGTTGCTGAAGTGACCTGATCTCAAGACGCATTTCGTGCCTGAGCTTGGCATCAAGGTTGGAAAGCGGCTCATCCATCAGGCAGATCGGTTTCTCGCCGATGATCGCTCGGCCCAGCGCAACACGCTGCTGCTGTCCGCCCGAGAGCTGCCCCGGCTTGCGCTCAAGCAGCAGTGACAGGCCCAGGAGATCGGCGACCCGCTTCAGGCGTTCATCGCGTTCGCCGCGGCTCACACGGCGCACCTTCAGTCCAAAGATAATGTTTTCGGCAACACTGAGATGTGGAAACAGGGCATAGGACTGAAACACCATCGAAAGATCGCGCTTGGAGGACGGCTTCCCGGTCACGTCATCCCCGCCGATCAGGATCCGGCCTGCGCTGACGATTTCCAGGCCTGCGATCATGCGCAGCGTGGTTGACTTGCCGCAGCCCGACGGACCGAGCAATGCCGTGAACGATCCGGCCGGCACCTCGATCGACAAGTCATCGACGGCGACCGACTCTCCCCAGGACCGCGAGACATGTTCAAGCGTGATCGGTTTGCCGGAGATCTCAAGGGCAGGTTTCGCCATCAGTCCGCGCCCTCCTGATCCGCTACATAGACATCCGTCCCGGAACCCCTGAGACTTTCAAGGAAGGCGCCGGGAACAGGACGATCGCAGAAAACGGCGTCGACATCCTTGAGATGTCCGCCCCGGACATGCGCGGTACGCCCGAATTTGCTGTGATCCAGTACCAGGCATGACGTGCGGCAATTCTTCAAAATGGATTGGCGTGCGGCAACTTCGTCTTCGTGAAAATCGAGCAGGGTCCCGTCCTCGTCGACGCCGGCAACACCGAATACGCCGACATCCACCTTGTAGTTGGAAAAGAAGTCCTGCGCCGCCGACCCCAGGATATCGCGGTCGCCATGCCTGAGGCGACCGCCCGCGATGGTCACCTGGAACGACGGATTGCTGGACGCGGTGAAGGCGACATTCAGGTTGTTCGTGAAAACCGCGAGCCCTTCGTGGCCCGCCAGTGCCTGCATCACGATCTCCGGTGTTGTCCCGATGGAAAATGCCAGCGACTGGTGGTTCTTTATCCGGTCTGAAACCAGCCTCGCAATCTGCTGCTTTTCGCGCAGATTGAGGATTTGCCTTGTCGAATAGTGGATGTTGGAGGCTGGGGCGGGCGGTTCGACGCCGCCATGCGTCCGGCGAAGCATACCGAGTTCGCAAAGGCCGTTGACGTCGCGGCGGATGGTCTGCGTTGTCACGTCGAAACGCTCGGCCAACTCCTCCACGGAGGCAAACCCGGCTTTCTGCACGAGATCGGCAATCTCGGCCTGGCGTTTGGAAATGTCTATTTGCCCCAAGGTGTGCATCTGTGTCCGTGCCCATTGCCCAAACCGGCCGGAACCGGCCAGATTTCGTTAGACGTCACTTGAACGGCGGCGAGGTGAACCGTTCCCGAAACATCATACACCATTTTCATATGAACATAATTCGACGTTCATATGAAAATGATATGACAAGAACGATCAGACGTGAAAATCGCGGAAAACGGCGCTCAATGGCAGGGGACGGAAGCGGCGCGGTACCGCAATCCCGTGAAACCAGCCTTCGGTCAGGTCACAGTGTGCCGGCAACAAGCGTGCTTCGGCAGTCTGCGGATCAAGGAAAGATGAACGGGAAATGGCCGGCAAACGGGATTTCCTTCACTGGCCACCATCCCGTGATGCATGCGTGGACGCGGTGCGCGCGCCGCCTGTGACAGACCGAAGCCGGCGCGACAATTTTAGCGGTACAGGAACGATCTGCCTTCGCTGTCGAAAAGGTGCAGCTTTTCCGGTACTGCCGTAAGTCGGATGGTCGTGCCTTTGTCGATCTTGTGAATGCCGGGAAGCTTGGCGATGAGAGCTTCTTCTCCGTTCTGCGACTTGAAATAGAGCACGGTCGTTTCTCCGAGCGCTTCAACAATCTCGACTTGTGCGGAAACGAGATAGTCGTCGCTTTCAGTCACCGTCAGATCCTCGGGGCGCACGCCGAGCTTGACGGCAGTTGCAATGTCGCCGTCTCGCGATTCAATGGGAACATCCGCGTGACCGCCATCGGCCATCTTGACGGAAGTCACCTTGCCGGTTGCCGTTACCTCAGCCGTGATCAGGTTCATGGCCGGCGACCCGATGAACTGTGCCACGAAGGTGTTGGCGGGACGTTCGTAGAGGTCAAGCGGCGCACCGAACTGTTCGACATCGCCGCCGTGCAGCACCACGATCCGGCTTGCAAGCGTCATCGCTTCCACCTGGTCGTGGGTGACGTAGATCATCGTGCTTTCCGGCATGCTTTCCTTGAGCTGCGCGATCTCGATCCTGGTGGCCACCCGCAGTGCCGCATCAAGATTGGAGAGCGGCTCGTCGAACAGGAATACCTTGGGGTCACGCACAATCGAGCGCCCGATGGCAACCCTCTGCCGCTGCCCGCCCGAAAGCGCTTTCGGCAACCGGTCGAGATACTGCGTCAGCTGAAGCGTTTCGGCTGCGCTCTTGACGGCGGCATCGATCTCTTCCTTCGACTTGTGCGCAAGTCTCAGGGCGAAGGCCATGTTGTCGTAGACCGTCATGTGCGGGTAGAGCGCATAGGACTGGAACACCATCGCGATTCCGCGCTGGGCCGGCGGTACGTCATTCACGATCACATCATCAATCTCGAGCGTACCGCCCGTGATCTTCTCAAGCCCGGCGATCATGCGAAGCAGCGTTGATTTTCCGCAGCCGGAGGGTCCGACGAACACGATCAGTTCGCCTTGCTCGATTTCAAGGTCGATGTTCCGCAGAACCTCGACTTCGCCATAAGACTTGCTGACATCTTTCAAGGACAAGGAGGTCATGCCGGCTGCTCCCCAATATGTTTCTTGTTCATGTTACTTGACCGATCCTGCCAGGAGGCCACGGACCAGATACCGTTGCATCGCGAAGAAGACCGCGAGCGGAACGGCGATCGAGACAAAGGCTGCGGTCGCCAGGATTTCCCAGTTGCCGCCGCGCGTGCCGAGCAATTCGACGATCTGGTTGGTCATGACCGTCGTCGAACCCGTTGCGTCGATCAGGAACACCTTGGCGACCAGAAGGTCGTTCCATGTCCACAGGAACTGGAAGATCGCAAAGGACGCGAGCGCCGGAAAACTGAGCGGAAGGATGATCCGGGTAAAGATCTGGAAATCGGTCGCGCCGTCGACCTTGGCGTTCTCGATGATGTCCCGGGGAAGACCGACCATGTAGTTTCGCAAGAGATAGACGGCCAGCGGCATGCCGAAGGCCGTATGCGCAAGCCAGACACCGAGGTATCCCTTGCCGATCCCGATGCCCAGATGAAGCCGCAATAGCGGTATGAGCGCCAGTTGCAACGGAACGACGAGCAACCCGACGACGGCCGCGATCAGCAATGCTCGGCCCGGAAACTCCATCCAGGCAAGCGCGTAGGCCGCAAAAGCCGCCACCACGATCGGTATGATCGTCGCCGGAATCGTTACGGTCAGCGTGTTGAAAAAGGCCTTGGCCATGTTGTCCTGGCCGGAACCAGAGAACAGGATCGTCCGGTAATTGTCGAAAGTGAACTCCGGCGGAACCGTCGCGGTAATGAAGATGCGCTGCCCGCGCCCGGACAACTGCTTGTCGTTGCCGCGCCAGACATAGTTACCATCTGCGTCGAGCGTAACGCTCTCACCGTCCTTCATCTCCGCGGTTTCGCCGGGTTGAAACGCCGAGACGTCTCTGGATGAAATGCCCCAGGCCCGGATTTCGCGCGGCTCGCCTTCGAAGATATTGCCTCTCACCACGAACACGTCACCGTCCGCAACCCGGTTGTCGTCCGGATCGGCGGCGCGGTAGACCTCGTTCTGTTCGGATTCGAACAGCGCGGCCCACCAGCCGGAACTGGAAATCTGGTCCGCAGTCCGGAACGACGACACGAACAGGCCGATCGTCGGAAACAGCCACAGGAGAACAAGGAAGACGACGGAAAGATGGACTGCCCAAACCAGTCCGGATTTTTTGCCGGCGATCGTGGCCATTATCTCATCTCCTTGCGCGCGTTGTAAACGTTCCAGACGAGGATCGGCGTCACCAGCAGCATGATCACAATCGCGCTTGCCGAACCGACCCCCCAGTCGTTGGCGCGAAACAGCTTGTCGTACATGTAATTCGCCAGGACCTGCGTCTCCCACTGACCGTTGGTCATCGCGAAGACGATATCGAAGACCTTGAGAACCGTGAGTGTGATCGTCGTCCAGACGACTACGATCGTCCCCATGATCTGGGGCACCTTGATTTTGAAGAAAATCTGGAACGGGTTGGCCCCGTCGATAATGGCCGCTTCGACGGTTTCTTCCGGAATGCCGCGCAGGGCGGCGCTCAGGATCACCATTGCGAACCCGGTCTGGATCCAGACCAGCACAATCATGAGGAAGAAGTTGTTCCACAGCGGCAAGGTCAGCCATGTCTGCGCTTCGCCGTAGGGCAATTCACCGATCCAGAGGCCGACGAGCGAGCCGACGGACACCCAGATAAGCCACAGGGCGCCACCGGCAACGAGCAGGCGGAGCGGCAGAAGCCAGACGGATTTGTCCTCGCCCTTGGCGATGATGCCGCGCGCGAAAGACCAGGCCACGGAGGCAACGATGACCACGAAACCGATGAGCAGCATCGAGGGTAGCACCTGCAGCATGAGCACCGATCCGATGCCGCCGTCGAACTTCAGCCAGACGGCATTGAGGATACCGATCTGATTCTGATCCTCGGGCCGTGTGTCATAGATCAGCTTGAAGATGACCGACGCGCCGACGAAGGAAATCGCCATCGGCATGAAGATGAGGGACTTTGCGAGATTGCCCCATCTGATCCGGTCGGTAAGCTGCGCCACCAGCAGACCGAATGCCGTTGAGATGGCCGGAACGACGATCAGCCAGAGCATGTTATTGCGCACGGCTTCCCAGAACTTCGGTTCAGCCATCATCTGGCTGTAATTGGCAAATCCGACGAATGCTCCGCCCTGATCCCGGTCCGTCAGCGACAGACGCAGGGTTTCGAAGACGGGATAGGCCAGGTAGAGCAGCAGTGCAAAAAGAGCCGGAAACAGAAACAGCCATGGCCGCACCATATTGGCCCGGTTGATGTTCCGGCCCGCGTTCGGTCCGGATGCCGGAAAGATAACCTTGTCCAGAACTACGTTCGACAAGAAAAAGTAACCGAGGCAGGCACCGACGCCGATAACGATGGTCGCCAACCCGAGGAGTGCCGGGTTATCCGCAAACATGGCCGTTCCATCCCATATGTCATTATGGAGGTTTTCCGGTCGAGCCGGACAACACTTGTGTGTTCAGGCAGTTGCGCCATGCGGGCGTCCGCTCGCCTGAAACATCCGGCCGTCTGCCACGCGGACAGACGGCCGGCAAGGCGTTACTTCAGAGCGTCCCAGCTTTCCTGGATCTCTTTGGTGACTGCGGCAGCGTCCTTACCACCGGTGTAGTCGACCATGCCCGTCCAGAAAGTGCCGGCACCGACACCGCCCGGCATCAGGTCGGACCCGTCGAAGCGGAAGGTCGTCGCATTGACCAGGATCTCGCCCTGGCCCCGCAGCGTGTCATTCAGATACGCGTCGAGATTGACACCCTTGTGCGGCGTCAGGAAGCCGGTCTGGGCCATCATGATTTCATGAGACAGCGGCAGTTGGAAGAATTTCATCAGCTCCGTGGTCGCATCGGACGCCTTGGTAATCGCCATAAGCGTACCGCCGCCCAGCACCGGGTTGCCGAGGTCTTTTTCCGCGTAGGCGGGGAAGTAGAAGAAGTCCACATCCGCGCCGAACTCGACGCCGTCCGGGAAGAAGGCGGGAACGAAGGAGGCCTGGCGGTGCAGGTAACACTGCGGCGGCGAGGAGAACAGGCCCTTCGGGCTGTCGCGGAAGTCGGTTGACGCAACCGCATCGGCACCGCCGGCAACCTTGTCGTCGTCGCGGGCGAACCATCCGAATTCCTCGATGGCCGCGACAACGCGCTCATCGTCGAACGGAATTTCGTTCGTGACCCACTGGTCGTAGACATCAGCCGGCTGCGTGCGCAGCATCATGTCTTCCACCCAGTCGGTCGCCGGCCACCCGGTCGCAGCGCCCGAACCGAGGCCGATGCACCAGGGCGTTTCGCCGTCAGCAACGATCTGCTCTGTCAGCGCCTTCAGGTCCTCCATGGACTCCGGCACTTCGTAACCGGCATCCTCGAAGTTTTCCGGCACGTACCAGACGAGGCTCTTGACGTTGACATTGTAGAAGAAACCGAAAAGCTGGTCGTTGCCATCGCCGTCCTTGTAGGTGCCGAGGTTCACCCAGCTTTCACCAGCGCCGTAATTGTCGCCAACCCAGCTCGCCATACCCTCGGGCATCGGCTGGAGTAGACCTCGGGACGCCATGTCCGATGCAAGACCCGGCTGCGGAAAGACGGCAATATTCGGAGCGGCACCCGCTTCGGCGTCGATCACGATCTGCTGTTCGAAGGAATCGGAACCTGTATAGATGACCTCGGCACCGGTCGCCTCGGTGAAATAGGCCAGCACGCTCCGGAAATAGCCGTCTTCCGGCTGCAGCCAAGGGCCTGCGATCGTCACAGTCTGACCCGAAAGATCAGGCGCGCTTTCCGCCCAGGCATTGTAGCTGTCCCAGTTGAAAGGTCCCTCGCCCGGAGGGAATTTCAGCTCAGCCGAGGCACTTCCAAGTCCCAGCGAAACGCTCAGCGCCAAACCGGCCGCGCAGGCCATCAAACGTGATTTCATGTCAGTCCTCCCAGATTGTCCCTTTGGCGGGACATTCCATCTAAAGTGGCACACCTTACCCGCCGGCAGCAATACCGAGGCTCCTCCCTCATGCAGCAAACCAACCGGAACTCGGCATCCAAACCGCTTTGGATTTGTCCTAAACATGTCGCCACGCTTCGGACTTGTCAAGCGAACAACTCACGAATTAATGTGGTATTTCAATAACAGCCTGATGGGAGGGCGCTTTCAAAGCGTTTTGGGCAAGAATGAGCAAGGGTGTGAATCTGAAGGAATTGTCGAATCGCCTGCAACTTTCGCAGACGACCGTCAGCCGTGCATTGAACGGTTATCCGGAGGTCAGTGCAGAAACGCGGCGCCGGGTTGCCGAAATGGCGGAGAAGCTCGGATACGCACCCAACAGTCAGGCCAGGCGGCTTGCCACGGGACGGTCGATGGCGATCGGCCATGTCATCCCTCGTTCGATCCACGAGATGATGAACCCGATCTTCCTGGAGTTCATCGCCGGGGCGGGCGAAACCTACTCCAAGCACGGCTATGACATGATCATTTCCGTGGTCGAGGACGATCACGAGGAAGACGCCTACCGCCAGATTGCCTCGCGCAAGAAAGCCGACGGCGTGATCATTCATGGCCCGGCGGCAGATGAAAGCCGGCACAGGCTTTTGCGCGAAATAAACCTTCCCTTCGTCGTTCACGGCCGCATACCCGGAGCCGAACAGGAAACCTCCTGGGTCGACATGAACAATCGCCGCGCGTTCGAGCGGGCAACGAACCTGCTTCTCGATCTCGGCCACAAGCGGATCGCGCTTCTCAATGGCCTTGAACACATGGATTTTGCGCGCCGGCGGCGAAAGGGATTCGAAGACGCCCTGGCTGCCAGGGGCCTTGTTCCCGACACCGGGATCATGCGCAGTTCCGACATGACGGAGCCCTACGGTTGCGACAACGCAATGGAGATGCTCAGGTCCGATAACCCGCCAACCGCTTTTCTGGTGTCCTCGATGATTTCAGCCATCGGCGTCGCGCGCGCCATCGGTCAGTGCGGTCTGGAAACCGGAAAGGACGTATCGATTATCACCCATGACGATGCCCTCTCCTTCCTGCCGAACAGCGGTGAAGTGCCGATTTTCACATGCACGCGCTCGTCCGTCCGGTATGCCGGCCAGCGCGCCGCAGAATTGCTTCTGGACCATATCGCCGATCCGGAGCGCGAAGTCTCGTCGCTGCATCTCGACGCGGAATTGATTGTCGGCCAATCGACCGGGCCTGCGCCTGAGCGCTGATGAACCGCTTCAAACGTGCGACAGGCCGCTGTTTGCCAAAAGGTTGTCCATGGTTTTCAGACCGCTGAGGCGGTGCGCATTGGCAAGTTCCGCAGCTCGCTCGGCCTCGCCGGCAACAATCGCGTCGACGATCTTGTAATGCGTGGTATCGCGTGCCGCGGGCGCATTGTTCAGCCGCAGCAGCACGGAATTCGCCCTGAACACCTGGTCCAGAAGGCCACAGATCTCGGAGTGCAGTCTGTCATTGCCGGACAGGCCCGCTACAAGACGGTGAAACGTGTCATCCAGTTGCGCCCAGGCCGAAATGTCCTTGGCCCGAAGCGCCGTTTCACCTTCTTCCAGAACCTGGCGAATATCATGAAGCGGATCGCTTGGAACATCGACGCGGGCGGCCGCATTTGCAGCAAGGCCTTCAAGCACGGCAAGTATCTCGAAAATTTCGCGAAAGTCCTTTTGCGAGATCGCGACCACGCGCGCGCCCCTGCGAGGGATCAGATCGATCAGGCCTTCCGCCTCAAGCCGGATCAGGGCCTCCCGGACCGGCGTCCTGCTCATGCCGAGACGGCTTGCGATATCAGGTTCCGGCGCTTGATATCCGGGCGGCAGAACACCTTGCAGGATCTCGTCTTTCAGACGGTCATAGGCACTGTCGACTCGCGTGGACTTGACTTTCGCTAACATTGCGGAGGCTTTCAGAACACAATTTCGAATAGCACGGCGTGCCCGGACCGCTCACCGGAAGCGACCTCGCCGGGCGTTGAAGTTCTTGCAAACAAACCCATTCAGCATTGATAATAATAACAATAAAATTTTACTCAAAGTGGATCAAAATCGGAAAAGATGCGGCACAATCGCACCTCAACATCACTCAACATGTTGATTGAGCTGAGTAAAAAGCGATGAGCCTCAGAGCTATATCGTAAAAATTACTGATTTTTTCTGGTGCAAATACGATTTCGAACTGCGGATATGAACGAGTGCGCCTGCTCGGGTCTTAACTGTTTATGCATACTCCGCGCCCTGACCAGACCCCTCGCGTCGCGCCTGACATCACGCCCCGGGGTCTGCAACTGGCGCCGGCAGTAACCAATCGTGCCTGCAAAACGAAGGAACGAACCACCTAATTGACTTGCAACACTTGGTATCCGCACTCCTCCCGGCGCGCTGACTTGCTCTTGTGCCGGGCATTGATCCTGCTCTAGATCTAAGGTCAACACTTTCCTTTTCATGCGCGAGGTTCAAGACGGCGAACCGATGCGTTTTCCGGAGCCGCCACTCATGAAGCCAGTTGTTCCCTTCATCCCAGAAGCCCACTCCCATGAGCGGGACGCCTGGCAACAGGAATTGTCGAGATCGCTCAGCGATCTGGCCGAACTCAAGCCGTTCGAATCGCTGAGTGAAGAAGAGCGTCTCGCTGCAAGGGTTGCCATCGTTGCAAATCCGGATCCGGCCAAGGTCGCAGCCTTGCCGAGCCTCGTCTGGGTCCAGAGCCTTTGGGCAGGGGTCGAGCGGCTGATGTCAGAGTTGCCGGAAGACGGTCCTCTCATTGTCAGGCTTGCCGACCCCCAAATGGCTGAAACCATGTCCGAAGCGGTTCTGGCATGGACGCTCTACCTGCATCGCGACATGCCGCGCTACATGCACCAGCAGCGTCAGGGCGTCTGGCAGGAACACTTTCTGAAAACCCCGGCAGAACGGACGGTGGGTGTCCTTGGACTGGGAAATCTCGGCACTGCCTCGGCGCAACGCCTGCGTGCCAACGGCTTCACGGTGACGGGCTGGAGCCGATCGGAAAAAGCCCTCGACGGTGTTCGCTGTTTCCACGGCGCAGAGGGATTGAAACAGCTCCTCGGCGAGGCCGATGTCGTGGTTGTTCTGGTTCCGTTGACTGACGGGACTCGCGGTCTGCTGGGCAAGGACGAATTCAATGCGTGCAAGGAAAACGCCGCGATCATCAATTTCGCGCGCGGCCCGGTGATCGAGACCGGTGCGCTTATCGGCGCGCTCGACGCAGAACATCTCTCCCACGCTGTCCTCGATGTCTTCGACCAGGAACCCCTGCCGACAGACAGTCCACTCTGGCGCCATAAGAAAATAACGGTGCTTCCGCACATATCCGCACCGACAATCATCAGCACGGCTTCAAGGCTGGTCGCGCGCAACCTTGAGACATTCCTGGAAACGGGCACCGTGCCGGACCATGTCGACCGTAAACGGGGATACTGACCTTTCGGTGCCGGGGCGTCGCAATACTGTCAAGGATTGCACCGTATCAGGCAGCTGGTTTCACATCCGATGAAGGACAATCATGCCGACCCTCCCGATCCTGGGCGCAGCGCTCAATGTCAACAGCCTGGAAACCCACCGCAAGCTCATGCTCGAAAAGCCGAGAGACCTTGAACTTCAGGATTTCTGGCCCGGAGAGGTTCTCAACGGAGACTGGATGCCGTTGGTGGAGCGCGCAAAGGCTTTGCTTGACGGCCACGAAGGCCGTCTCGGCATCCATGGGCCCTTCTGGGGCTTCACCATCGATGCCGTCGATGTGGATGTGCGCGCAGTCGTCAAAAAACGGCTCCTGCAAGGTCTTGAAGTCTGTGAAGCGTTCGGCGCGACCCACATGGTCGTGCACAGCCCCTATTCCACGTGGGATCACAACAATCTCGACAATTACGAGGGCGCCCGCGCACGCAAGATCGAACTTTGTCACCTGACCATGAAGGACGCCGTCAAACGCGCTGAGGATATCGGCTGTGAGCTCGTCATCGAAAACATCGAGGACAAGGATCCGCACCTCAGGAAGACACTTGCCGAGAGTTTCGGGTCTCGGTGGGTGAAGGTCTCGATCGACACCGGGCATGCGCACTATGCCCACGGGTCAACGGGCGCTCCGCCGGTCGACTATTACGTGAAAGCGGCCGGGAACGACCTGCGCCACGTTCACCTTCAGGATGCCGATGGTTATGCCGACCGCCACTGGGCACTTGGCGAGGGAACGATCTGCTGGCCTTCGGTCTTTGCGGCACTGTCGAAATTGCAAAGCGATCCGCGCCTCATTATCGAGGTTCGCGATCACGCCGACATTCCCGTTTCGATCGCGAACATGGCTGAGCTCGGCCTGGCACAATGACGCCGGAAACCGGCCCGCAAGCCCGACCCCACAAATTTGTGAAGAGGCGTTAGAGGACAGACCGGCAGCCTTTCCCTACTTACATTGCGGAATCGAGGTGTGCCGCGTCATTCCTCGACCGGAACGAGCTCTTGCAAAGGTGTGCTGGTAAACATGCTTGAACTGCCGCTTGCGTATATTGCCGGTCTTCTGACCCTGATAAACCCTTGTGTTTTGCCGGTTCTGCCGATCGTGCTCGCATCGGCACTCAACGCGGACAAACGCGCACCGATTGCGCTTGCTGCAGGTATGAGCGTTTCCTTCGTCACCGTCGGAATGCTGGTGTCAACGGTCGGATACGCCATCGGCCTGACCGAGGACGTCATGGCAAGGGTCGGGGCGACGCTGATGATTGTCTTCGGCCTCGTGCTGCTGGTGCCGGCGTTCAGCCAGCGATTCGAACTTGCCACGGCCGGCTTCTCCGGTTCGGCCGGACAAAGGCTTCACAGCACCGACACAAGCGGTCTTCGAGGCCAGTTTCTGGGAGGAGCGCTGCTCGGTGCGGTCTGGTCTCCCTGCATAGGCCCGACGCTCGGCGGAGCGATCGCCCTTGCCTCCCAGGGGCAGAGCCTGCTCTGGGCCGCTGCCATCATGTCTTTCTTCGCGCTTGGCGTATCAACGTTCATCGTCGGTCTCGGGCTCGGCGCGGGAGAAACCATCCGCCGCAGGGCCGACAGATTGCGCGGCCTGGCGGAGAAATCCAAACCCCTGATGGGGGTCGTATTCATCGCAGTCGGCGTGCTGCTGCTGCTCAACGTCCACAAGATGTTTGATGCGTGGGCTCTGAGCGTAATGCCGATCTGGCTGCAGGATCTTTCAGTCCGGTTTTGATCTTGAAGGGAAAGGAACGAACATGAACCGCCGTCGCTTTCTTATGACAACTGCAGGCGCCGCACTCACGGCAACCCTGCTGCCCGCAACCGCGTTTGCAAACGGAATGGTCGACTATTCGCCCGGGCTCATCCAGAAGCATCTGGCCGCCGGCAAGACCGTTTTCGTCGACTACGCCGCCTCCTGGTGCAGCACCTGTGCGCGCCAGGAACGGGTGATATCCGCCCTGCGCCAGGCCAACCCGGCCTATGATCAGACGATGGTCTTCGTGCGCGTCGACTGGGATGCCTACGGCGGTCACGAGGTCACCACGTCGCGCAAGATCCCGCGCCGGTCCACATTGCTCGTGCTAAAAGGCGATCAGGAGCTCGGCCGCATCGTTGCCGGAACCAGCGAACAACAGATCAAAGCCTTGCTGGATACCGGTTTGCAGGCCGGCAGCTGACGGCGCCAACACTGAAGCCTCATCCCGAGGACCGCCGGTAGGGCCGTCTCGAAGCGCAGGCGGCATGTACCGTTGCAGGCGGCCCATTATACGAGACAGCGCTGATGCGCTTTTTCCGAATGCGGCCGAAAGTTGGTCCCGACGTTCTTGGTCGCAATGCGATGTTGAAAAAAACCTCCGCGGATAGCCGCGGAGGTTTTTGTTTGTTGATCAGCCCATCGCCCAGGGCCCGTGGTAACCGCCGCCGTCATTGTCGGTGCGCTCGAAGCCGTGCGCGCCGAAGAAGTCCCGCTGGCCCTGCAGCATGTTTGCCGTCGAGCGGGCCGTGCGCATGATGTCGAAATAGGACAGCGCCGCGGACAGGGCCGGAACCGGCAGTCCGTGAAGAGCCGCCTGCGCCACCACCTGCCGCAACTGGGCCTCGGTTTCCTTCAGCTTGGCCGAAAAGAATGGCGCCAGCATCAGGTTGCGTTCGGCATCCTCGGCAAGCGCGGCCGACATGTCGTTGAGCATGGCAGAGCGAATGATACAGCCGTTGCGCCAGATCTTCGCGATTTTCGGCAGGGGCATCGCCCAGCCATATTGACGGGCCGCCTCCAGGATAAGACCGAAGCCTTGCGCGTAACAGACGATCTTGCCGGCCACGAGCGCGGCTTCCAGCGCGTCGATGGCGATCAGATCCTGTCCCAGGGTGGCCGGCGCAGAGCCGAACTCGGCCTCTCCTACCTTCCGTTCGTCAAGACGCGACGACATGTTGCGCACGGCAACCGCGGCCTCGATTGTGCTGGCAGGTGTGCCCAGCATCAGGGCCTCGATGGCCGTCCAGCGGCCGGTCCCCTTCTGCCCTGCGCGGTCAAGGATGATGTCGAGCATCGGCCGGCCGGTTTCCGGATCCGATGCGGTGGCGACCTTTCCCGAGATCTCGATCAGGTAGGACTGAAGAATGCCCCGGTTCCACGTATCGAAAACGCTTCCGATCTCCGCAGCCGGCATTCCAAAGCCGTCACGCATGACACCGTAAACCTCGGCGATCATCTGCATGTCCGCATATTCGATGCCGTTGTGAACCGTCTTGACCAGATGCCCCGCACCGGCTTCGCCGAGATGGGCCGCGCAGGGTTCGCCTTCGTGTTTTGCTGATATGGCTTCAAGAATGTGGCCGACCTGGTCCCAGGCATCACTTGCACCGCCGCCCATGATGGAGGGTCCGAAGCGCGCCCCTTCTTCACCGCCGGAAACGCCGATGCCCATGAAGCGGGGTCCGTTTTCAAGCGACGCGGCGGCGCGGCGGTTGGTATCATGGTAGTTGGCGTTGCCCGCATCGATGATGAGGTCCTGTGCATCCAGCAAGGGGCGCAGCGCCTCGATCTGTGCATCCACGGCCTCCCCGGCCGGCACCATCAGGATGACGGCGCGCGGCGGTTTGATAGAGGCAACAAACTCTTCGAGCGTTTTGGTGGGAACAAGTCTGCCGGCCAGTTCCCCCGCCTTTGCCATGAACTGGTCGGTCTTTTCCGTGGTCCTGTTGTAGACCGCGATCTGGAATCCGTTCTCGGCAATGTTGAGGGCAAGGTTTCCGCCCATCGTGCCCAGGCCGATCAGGCCGATTTCCGCAACAGCGCCGTTTGAACTCATCAAGAAAGCCTTTCTCAGATCGATTTAAGTTGCCGTTACGAGGTGATAGCCGACCCGCCTCCTCCGGGCAATGGCTGCCACGGCGGATTGAGGCGCACTTACACTTCATATCGCCCCGGATCACGCAAAGCTGAAACCGGAATTCAGAAAGTGACCCGGTTCTGCGATTCTCCCTGGCGATCGAAAAAGACTGTCACATAAGCCTGCTAACCACCTGAGCACCCGCATCCTCTCGCGGCTTTGCTCAAAGGATTAGTCAGATGAAGAACATGTTGATCGCAGCCGGCCTTCTGGCCATGGCATCCACGCCAGCTTTCGCAGACGATGTCTCCGGAAAACTGGTACTCTACACATCGCAGCCGAATGCCGATGCACAGGCGACTGTTGACGCGTTCACGGCAAAGCATCCGGGCGTCGAAGTCGAGTGGGTCCGTGACGGCACCACCAAGATGATGGCAAAGCTGCGCGCGGAGTTCGAGGCCGGCGCACCGAAACCGGATGTCCTCCTGATCGCCGACATGGTCACAATGGAAGGTCTCAAGAAGGAAGGCCGCCTGATGGCGCATGAAGGCGCCGATGTCTCCGCCTACGACCCCGCCATCATGGACGGCGACAAGACCTACTTTTCCACCAAGCTGATCACCAGCGGCATCGTTTACAACACCAACGCGCCCATGAAGCCGGCGTCCTACAAGGATCTCCTGAAGGCCGAGGCAAAAGACAAGCTGGCAATGCCGTCGCCGCTCACATCCGGTGCAGCGACCATCCACATGGCGGCCCTGACGTCGAGTCCGGATCTCGGCTGGGCCTACTATGAGGGCCTTGCCGATCAGGGCGCCAACCCGAAAGGCGGCAATGGCGGCACCTACAAGGCCATTGCAGGCGGTGAGAAACTCTACGGTTTCGTTGTTGACTTCCTGCCGATCCGCGAAAAACTGAAAGGCGCACCCGTTGAGTTCGTTTTCCCGGAGGAAGGCGTTTCCGCGGTTACCGAACCGGTTGCGATCCTGTCCACGGCTCAGAACCCGGATGCTGCAAAGGCTTTTGTCGATTTCCTGATTTCCGAGGAAGGCCAGAAGCTTGCCTCGTCGCAGGGCTACCTGCCGGCGCACCCTGCGGTCGCTGCACCGGAAGGCTTCCCGGCACGCGCGGAAATCAAGCTGATGGACTTCGATCCGTCCGAGGCGTTGGAGCAGGATCAGGCGAACAAGATCAAGTTCACTGAAATCTTCGGCGGTTAATTCTCGCCTGCCCGAAAACGCATGCGTCAGTGCGGCCAGAGCCGCGCTGACGTTCTTTCATTCCACGAGACTTCCAGCCAGTCCTTTTGCAAACGTCATCTCCTTCAGAAAAAGCAACCCTGATTGCGCTCGTCGCCGGCGCGACGGTGATCTGCGGCTTGCCGCTGCTCCTGCTTTTCAGAACCGGTCTGACAGGTGACGCCGGGCTCGACCTGACACCCTTGCTTGACGCGATCCAGAACCGCTCGGTGCAACGCGCCCTCTGGAATTCGATCGAAAGCAGTTTCCTGTCGGCACTTGCCGCAACAGTGCTGGGCACCTTGCTTGCACTTCTCGTCGGCCTCACCGACATCCGCTCAAAGGGACTGCTGGTTTTCCTCCTGCTGCTTCCGATGATGATCCCGCCCCACGTGACGGCGATTGCCTGGATCCAGGCGCTCGGACCGGCGAGCCCTGTTCTGCGCTGGCTCGGCCTCGCGCCCGAACTCGGTTCCACGCATCCGCTATATTCGCGTGAGGGCCTCGTGCTTCTGCTTTCGCTCCAGCACAGCCCGCTCGTCTTCCTGCTGGTCCGGGCAGCGCTCAGATCGTTTCCGCGCGAACTGTCGGACGCGGCCCGCATATCCGGCGCCGGAACCTGGACCCTCCTGCGCCGGATCACGCTGCCTCTCCTTGGCCCGTCACTTCTCGCCGGGTTTGCCCTTGCCTTTGTCGCGGCACTCGGAAATTTCGGCATCAACGCGCTCATCGGCATCCCCGCGCGCTACACGACGTTGCCGGTCCTGGTCTGGCGACGTCTGGCAAGCTTCGGCCCGGACATTCTGCCGAATGTCGCGGTGATATCCGTCATCCTCGCGCTCATCGCCTTGGCCGCCATTGCGGTCCAGAGCCTCTTGCAAAGGCGCATGCGCGCCAGCCTGATCGGACTGCCCCAGGATCCGCTCGCCATTTCTCTTGGGACGAAAAGACCATACGTGGAAGTGCTCTTGTGGAGTTTCGTTGCCCTGGTGCTGCTACTGCCGGCGGCGTCCCTGATCGCGACCGCCCTGGTCAAGACTTATGGAGTGCCGCTTGGGCTAGACACGTTGACGCTGGAGAACGTCGTCGAAGTCATCTGGCGTCAGTCGGTCACCTTGAGGGCCTTTGCAAACTCCACGCTGATTGCCGGGATTGCAGCGCTCGTCATCGCCGCAGCAAGCCTGTTGCTCGGCTACTTTCTGACCCACAGAAACGGGACACACCGCCGATGGGCGGGACTTGCGCTGACCCAGTCCGAAATCGCGTTCGCGGTGCCGGGGCTGGTCATGTCGATTGCCTTCATCCTGGCCTTCATCCGCCCTCTGCCGCTTCTCAACATCTCGCTTTACGGCACCCTGTGGATCATCCTGATCGCCTATGTCTCGGTTTTCCTGGCCGTTGGCCTGAAGCCGGTTCTCGCGGCCTTTCTCCAGATGGACGGATCGCTGGAGGACGCGGCACGTGTGTCCGGCGCAGGTTTCTTCACCCGGGTGAGGCGCATATTTGCACCGCTCGCGGCCCCTTCGGCCGCGTCAGGCGCCATTTTGGTCTTCCTGACGGCCTATAATGAAGTCACGGTCTCCGCGCTTCTATGGTCGACGGGAAACGAAACCATCGGAACGACCATCTTCAATTATGAAGACGGCGGATACACCACGCTGGCCGCAGCCATGTCCGTGGTCGTGGTCGCGGCAACGCTGGTGATCATGCTGGCCATGAACGCGCTTTCAAACCGGGTTCCGGCCGGGACGATCCCCTGGAAAGACTGACGGCAGCGCCGTATCGGCACCGGTGCGATGAATTTGAAGTTCGTTCGAAGCCCGCTGAAAAATAGGCCGAACTTCAGAATCAGGTGACTAGCCGGAAAGAACCCAGCTTCGGCTGATGGCGAGGCGCAGGACTTCGCCCTTCTCTGCCTTGTTGTGCAGCGATACAAGAACGGGATTTTCCAGCCCATCGACAGTCACGAAAACGTCCCAGGCTCCACCCCGGTAAACGGTGCGTGCGACCGTCCCCTCAAGATCGGGCCGTTCGGCTTCAGGAATGAGATGCTCCGGGCGGATGAGAAGGGTTGCAGGTCCGGGGCCGGTTCCCGCGATGCAATCCGATATGATTGAGCTGGTCCCGAGCGAAACCTTCGCCTGATCACCCGTTACCTGATCGATCCGGACAGGCACCAGTGTGCTGCGTCCGATAAACCCGGCGACACGCCGCGAGTTTGGACGGCGATAGATCGCGTCTGGCTCGTCGACCTGCAGGATCTCCCCGTCCCACATCACGGCAACCTTGTCGGCGAGCGCCATTGCCTCGCGCTGGTCATGGGTGATGAACAGGGTCGTGGCACCGCTCGCGGCATGAAAGGCCGCAAGTTCCTCCTCCATGACACTGCGCAGGTGCGGATCCAGGTTGGCGAGCGGTTCATCCATCAAGACGGTTTTTGCGCCCTGGGCGAGACAGCGGGCAAGAGCCACCCGTTGACGCTGACCACCGGAAAGCTCTGCGGGCTTTCTGTCGGCGAACGCCGAAAGCGATACGGTATCGAGACACTCCGAAACCCGGGCAGACACCTCACCTCGTTTTTGTCCCGCCGTTTCCAATGGAAAGGCGACATTTCCAGCAACACTCATGTGCGGCCAGAGTGCGTAGGATTGGAACACGACACCAGCGCGCCGATGCTCGGGCGCCATGTGGAACCCGTCAAATGCGACGTCGCTGCCGCCAAGTGAAATACGGCCTGTATCGATCGGTTCCAACCCTGCAATGGCGCGCAAAAGGGTCGACTTGCCGCAGCCCGACGGCCCCAGGACGACAAAGAACGTCCCGCTCTCGATGGACAGGGAAACGCCGTTGAGTGCTTTGTGCGGGCCGAATGACTTTGAAACGGCAGAAACCGAAATGGACATGCCTTGCGTTAGCTCCTGTCCATGACAGGGAGATTACACGGCAAACCTTTGGAGATGCTATTTGCTTCTGAGCCTGAGCAGCAGATCGACTTCTTCTTCCAGCGCACGGCCATAGGCCCGCGCTGCCGGTGCGTTGGTCTGGCCTAGCGTCTCGTGCCGGAACAGGCAATAGGCCGCGAGCCGCCAGTGATATGCGGCCCGCTCCTCCAGGAACCTTTCGGCGGTCTCCCGGTTCGGATAGTGCTTCAGGAACATCTCTTCCGCATAGGCGACCAGGGGGTGCAAGCCGTAAAGCTTCAAAAGGCCCGGCGAAACGAACCCGGCAATGTCCTCGACCGGGTCACCATACCCGGCGAATTGCCAATCGATCATGCGGGCACCGTCAGCGGTCGACTGGATCGTTCCGAGGCAGAAGCTGCGATGAACCAGCACGCGTTCGATTTTTCGTCGGGGTACCGCCTCGTCGCTTGGCCTCAGCCGTTTGAGGTTCACGGCCTTTCGGCTGTCCGGAATCGCGGCGAGCATCGCGTCACCGTTCTCCAGAACGTCATGATACCCGGCCGGCACTTCCTGATGCCCGGGTACGGGTTCCCTGAGTTCCGCGATCCGGCCGATAAGGTCCGCAGCTTCGCCAACATCGATCTGGTCGGCGACCGGCGGCCCGTAACCATAGACCAGAAGCGGCGTCCCGGACGGACTTTGTGTGTAGCTTTCAAGCGCAGGTGCAAGATCGTATCTGGCCAGAAAACTCAGTGCCTCGGCTTCCTGGTCGGGCAATGTCGGGTAAAGCGGATTGACTTCGGCACCGGGAAAGAACTCTTTCACCACGAAGATCCGCTCCGGCGTGTCGAGACGCCAGAAGCGGCTGGTATAGTTGACCGGCAACGGACGCAGCCGCGCGCTGCCCCAGTCCTTGACCGGCAGCAGGCCTTTCAGGAAGGCCAAAAGATCTGAATCGGTGAGCCGTTCGTTCACGCCAGTTGGATCCACATTCGATTTGACTGATCTCTGATCGCTTCGAAGCTGCAATTCGTCAAGCTGAAGTTTCATGAAAGCCTGTTGATGGGTCTTGCCGCCCGCCCGGCATGTCGGAGTTGAAGCAGAGACCGTCGCTCTGAGACTGCCCGCAAAAACAAGGCTCTCCGCTAAAGTCGTCTCATCCTGCGATCTTGCCGGTCAAGCCTCAAGGCGACGCAAGACCTGCAAATCGCGAAACAATGGCGGATCGGATGACAGAGGACCTTGGCACTGTTGCCTTGAATGAAACAGCACCCGCTCGGCGCGGACGGCGCCGCAGGGGAGGAGGGGAAAAGTCAGGACCGGACCTGTTCCCGCAAAAGCCCTTCAAACAGCCGCGGCACATCTTCAAGCCGATCGAAGCCATTTCGGCAGATGAGCTTGAATCGATCCACGATGCCTCCATGCGGGTCCTGGAAGAGATCGGCATGGACTTCCTCCATGAGGAAGCAAAGGCGATGCTCAAGGCGGCCGGAGCCGACGTCAAACCGGGTGAAGACCGCGTGCGGATGGATCGTGCCATGATCGCGGAACTGGTCGCCAAGGCACCTGCCGAATTCACGCTGCGCGCCCGGAACCGGAACCACGATCTTCAGATCGGCGGCGACGCAATCGTGTTCTCATGCGTTGCCAGCACACCCAATGTCGTCGATCGGGACGGCGGCCGCAGGCCCGGCAACAGGGAAGATTTCCAGAAACTCCTGAAGCTCGGCCAGTTCTTCAACATCATCCACGCGCCGCTCGGATATCCGGTCGAACCCGTGGATCTGCACGCCTCCATTCGCCACCTGGACTGCATCGCCGATGCGATCCGCCTGACCGACAAGGCCCTCCATCTTTATTCGCTCGGCAAGGAACGCAATCACGACGGCATCGAACTTGCCCGCATTGCCAATGGGCTGACGCACGAGGAACTGATCGACACCCCGTGCACGCTGACGGTTATCAACACATCGTCGCCGCTGCGCCTCGATACGCCCATGCTTCAGGGCATCATCGAAATGGCCAAGGCGGGACAGGTATCTGTCGTCACGCCGTTCACCCTTGCCGGCGCGATGGCGCCGGTTACTGTCGCCGGGGCGCTGACACTTCAAAACGCGGAAGCGCTTGCAGGCATTGCTTTCGCGCAGCTGGTTCGTCCGGGCGCGCCGGTGGTTTATGGCGGCTTCACTTCGAATGTTGACATGAAGTCCGGCGCACCCGCCTTCGGCACCCCGGAATACATGAAGGCCGCGCTTGTCAGCGGACAATTGGCGAGACGGTACAAGCTCCCCTTCCGGTCTTCGGGCGTCTGCGCGGCGAACACCGTCGACTATCAGGCCGCACTCGAAACCACGCTCTCCGAATGGGGTGCGATCAACGGCGGCGGCAACCTGATCAAGCACGCCGCCGGCTGGCTTGAAGGCGGTCTCAGCGCCGGCTTCGAGAAATTCATTGCCGATATCGACCTTCTGCAGAAGATCGCCGAATACCTCACCCCCCTGGATGTGTCCGAGGCCTCGCTTGCCATCGATGCGATCAAGGATGTGGGACCTGCGGGGCATTTCTTCGGAACCGAACACACGCAGGCCCGCTACAAGGATGCATTCTACCCGCCGATCGTGTCCGATTGGCGCAATTACGAGACGTGGTCCGAAGCCGGCAGCCCGATCGCCTACGACAAGGCCAACATGCTCTACAAGAAAGCCCTTGAGGCCTATGAGCAGCCGGCGCTTGATCCCGCGATCGACGAGGAGATCAGCGCCTTCGTCGACCGGCGCAAGGCCGAAGGCGGTGTCCCCACCGATTTTTAGATCATTCCCTTGAAGACCCCGCCGCACCCAGGCGGTCAGTCCGGAGCAGACGCATGAAAACTCACACTCAGGTCGTTGTCATAGGTGGCGGCGTTGTCGGCTGCAGTGTTCTCTATCACCTCACCAAGCTTGGCTGGAAGGATGTCGTCCTGGTCGAGCGCGACGAGCTGACGTCGGGATCGTCCTGGCACGCGGCCGGCGGCTTTCACACACTTAACGGCGATCCCAACGTCGCGCAGCTGCAAAGCTACACGGTCGATCTCTACAAGGAACTGGAGGAGATCTCAGGCCAGTCCTGCAGCCTGCACCTGACCGGAGGCGTGATGCTGGCAGACACGCCCGAGCGCATGGACTTTCTGCGCCTCGCCCAGGCCAAGGGCCGGTATCTGGGCATGGAACTGGAGCTGATTTCGGTCCTCGAAGCCAAGGCGATGTTCCCGATGCTCGATGAAAAACACTTCATCGGCGCTCTCTGGGACCCGGTCGAAGGCCACCTCGACCCGTCCGGCACGACCCAAGCCTATGCCAAGGCCGCGCGCGTGAACGGTGCCACCGTCTACCGGCACACCAAGGTAGAGGAACTTGTGCAAACCCCCGACGGAACGTGGGATGTCGTCACGAACAAGGGCACCATCCGGGCGGAACATGTCGTCAATGCGGGCGGCCTGTGGGCGCGAGAATGTGGCCGCATGGTCGGTCTCGAACTGCCCGTGCTCGCCATGGAGCACATGTATCTCCTGACCGACGAAATGCCGGAAGTCGTTGCCCACAACGAAGCGACCGGCAAGGAGCTGATCGGCATCCTTGATTTCGGCGGCGAGATCTACACACGTCAGGAAGGCAAGGGCATGCTGCTCGGAACTTACGAGCAGAACTGCCGTCCGTGGAGCCCGCGCGAAACCCCGTGGGACTTCGGCCACGAACTGCTTGCCCCGGATCTCGACCGTATCGCGCCGGAACTGGAAGTCGGCTTCGAGCATTTCCCGGCGCTGCAGACGGCAGGGATCAAGCAGATCATCAACGGCCCCTTCACCTTCGCACCCGACGGCAACCCGCTTGTCGGACCGGTTCGCGGCCTTCAGAACTACTGGGTCGCCTGCGGCGTGATGGCCGGCTTCAGCCAGGGCGGCGGTGTCGGTCTCACGCTTGCGAACTGGATGATCAACGGCGATCCGGGATACGACATCTGGGGCATGGATGTTGCCCGCTACGGCGACTGGGCGACGCTCTCCTATACCAATGCGAAAGTGCAGGAAAACTACCGCCGCCGGTTCCGCATCCGTTTCCCGAACGAGGAACTCCCGGCCGGCAGGCCGCACCAGACAACGCCGCTTTACGACCGCATGCGCGCGCAGGGGGCTGTCATGGGGGACAGCTGGGCGCTTGAAACACCGCTCTGGTTCGCGCCGGAGGGTGTGGAGGCGAAGGACATCTTCTCCTTCCACCGATCCAACGACTTTGAGCACGTCGGTGCCGAATGCCGCGCAGTGCGCGAAAGCGTCGGCATCACGGAAATCGCCAATTTTGCAAAATACGAAATCAGCGGACCGGGGGCAGAAGACTACCTGTCGCTGCTGATGACCAACACCTTGCCGAAGGTCGGCCGGATCGTGCTGACGCCCATGCTCAACGAAAACGGCAAGCTGATCGGCGACTTCACCATCGCACGCGCGTCCAATGAAACGTTCTACATGTTCGGATCCTCGCAGGCCGAGGTCTATCACATGCGCTGGTTCGAAAAGCACCTGCCTAAAGACGGCTCCGTGACCCTGAAGGCGATCAATCTCGGCTGGGTGGGTCTTTCCATCGCCGGTCCCAACGCCCGCAAGGTTTTGCAGAAAGTCACCGGTGAAGACGTGTCGGGCGAGGCGTTCCGCTTCATGGACTTCCGCGAAATGGACGTCGCCAACGCGCCGTGCAAGGTCAACCGGATCACCTATACCGGCGACCTTGGATACGAGATCTGGATGACGCCGGAATATGAACGCCAGGTCTATGAGGCCCTGATGGAGGCCGGAGGCGAATTCGGTATCCGGAATTTCGGCATGCGCGCACTTCTCTCCCTGCGCCTGGAAAAGAACTTTGGCACCTGGTTCCGCGAGTTCAGGCCAATCTACGGGCCCTTCGAGGCCGATCTGGGCCGGTTCGTCAAACTGTCGAAAAACCGCTTCATCGGTCAGGAAGCGGCCCGCACCGAATTCGAACGAGGCCCCAAGAAACGCCGCGTCAGCTTTGCCGTCAGCGCATCCGATGCAGATGTTATGGGCGATGAACCGGTCTGGCACGGCGGCAAGGTCATCGGCTGGATAACCTCCGGCGGCTACGCCCACTGGGTCGAGAAGTCCCTGGCCCAGGGATACATCCCCGCCGAGCTTGCCGACGACACCGGCGATGGTGCGTTCGAAATCGAAATTCTGGGCGAAATGTGCAAGGCGACCATCCTTCCAGATCCGCCGTTCGATCCGAAGGCAGAGCGTATGCGCATGTAACTCACGACAAGGGCCAGCTACACAGGGAGGAGGTGTCAGCGCCATGAACACGGAACATTTTGGCCGCCACAGGCGGAAGATCATGCCGGCCGAGCTGCCGCTTCATCCAGGCGATGCGGCAGGCTACGAGGCCCTTGCCGCCTATGCCAATGAAAAGGCAACGGCACTCAACAGGCATGTCCTTGGATATGGCGACCTCGCCGAAACGGAATGGGCCGCTCTCGGCATGGAAGCCCCCGACCTCGACGCCATGCGCGCCTATCGCCTTGCGCGCATCCGGCAGCAGTTGGAAAGATACGATCTGAGCGCAGCGATCCTGTGCGACCCGCTGAATGTCCGCTACGCGACGGACGCAACCAACATGCAGGTCTGGTCGACGCACAATGCAGTTCGCTACACCTTTGTCGCGTTGGACGGGCCGGTCGTTGCGTTCGACTTCCATCACTGCGAACACCTGTCCGGACACAACCTGCTGGTCGACGAGGTCCGTCACGGCATTCCCTGGTTCTATTTCGAAGCCGGTTCCCGCTCTGCAGAACTGGCGCTGAAATGGGCGGACGAACTCGCAGACCTTGTGAAGACCTATGGCGGAGGCAACCACCGCATCGCCCTGGACAAGGCCCGCCGTGAAGGGGTCGCCGCGTTGCAGGCACATGGCCTGGAGTTTCACGACGGCGAAGAAGTCATGGAACTGGCACGCTCTGTCAAAAGCACTGACGAGATCAAGGCAATGCGCCGCTCGATTGTATCCTGCGAAGCCGCCATGCGGGAAATGGAAGACGCGCTCGTGCCCGGCATGACGGAATGGGATCTTTGGGCACTGCTTCACGCAGGAAACATCAGAAGGGGCGGCGAGTGGATCGAGACCCAGCTCCTTGCGTCTGGCCCGCGCACCAATCCCTGGTTCCAGGAGGCATCGTCCCGCGTGATCGATGATGGTGATCTGGTTGCCTTCGATACGGACCTCGTCGGGCCGTACGGCATGTGCTGCGATATTTCCAGAACATGGCTCTGCGGCGATGGCATGCCGTCCAACGAGCAGCGGAGCCTCTACCAGATGGCCTATGACCAGATCGAGGCCAATATCGGCATGCTTGCGCCCGGGCGCGGCTTCCGTGAACTGTCACACAATGCTTTGAGCCTGCCCGACGATTACCTTGCGAACCGGTATTCCGTGCTCTTTCACGGTGTCGGCCTGTGCGACGAATATCCGGCCGTTCCCTACCCGTCGGACTGGGAAAGCGGTGGCTATGACGGCAGCCTTGAGCCCGGAATGGTCGTTTGCGTGGAGAGCTATGTCGGCCGTCATGGGGGCCACGAGGGCGTGAAGCTCGAAGAACAGCTTCTGATCACCGAAACGGGATACGAGCGCCTCAGCACCTATCCCTGCGACGAACGATTGCTGGGCCGCTGAGAAAAACAGCCCGGCAATCTGATCCGGTTACTTCAGGCGCAGGACCTTCGATCCCAGCCCGCGGACATAATCGTCGCGGGTGAAGACAACGACATTCGTCTCGCGAACTTCGGTCATCTTCAGGTCAAGCGGTGTTTTCCCTTCCGGGTTGACGATCACCTTGCGGGTCGGCGGCAAACCGCGGAAAACCAGCACACCTGCTTCCTTTGTAACGATCGCTCCGTAAGGTTCGTCGTGCACGATCCGGGTCGTGCCGCTTTCGGCAAATGCAGCGGTTGAAACAACCGCAAGAAGACCTGCCGCAGCAACACCTGATTTGAAAACCATTTTCATGACGCACTCACTGTTAACTATTGAGTTACCGAGAATCGTAACGCCTTGTTAACTTTTGCGCCAGCATTTCAGCCGAATTCACCAGAAAAGTGTGTCACCAAAAAAGAACATCGTTAACGAATGTCTTAAAATGACACACTTCAATACTCAGGCTGCGGCTTTTGGGTGCACCTCATCGCCTCGCTCAACGAACCTGGCATTTGCCGACAGGAGATCCGACAGACCCTTTCTGAACTGCGACTTCATCAGCGGAGCCATCAGCCATCCGACCGGCCCGAACTTCGGCGTGAAGGCAATCCGCATCGTCACGCGGCTCTGCTCGGGTGAGAGCGCCTCGAAATCCAGAGTGACGATGGCCTTCTTGAGCGGCAGGTTGGCGTCGAAGATATCGACGACAATATGCTCTTGCGGCTGATACCCGATGATCCTTTCCTTCAGATAGGTTTTCCCGTCGATGTGCTTGCAGACACGTTCCGCTCCCATCCCGGTCGGCGCGCTCTTGGGAAGGAGCGGCGACTGTTTGATGACCGGGTTGAACCTGTAGATCTCGTCGAATTTGTCCCAGCTGCGCCAGAGATCGGCCAGCGGGGCATTCACGTCTTGGCTGACGACAATTTCCGCCATCTTGTCCTCCTTGATTTGGAATGAGATCAGATCCGCCGCAGCCAGTCGGCAATGCCCTGCCCGATGACATGCGGATGATCTTCCTGGAGGAAATGCGATCCGGCTCCGACAAATCGAGATTCGATATTGGGTACGTTCGCCGTCAGGAAATCCGCGACCGGTTTTGGCATCAAGGCCCCCGGTTCCGCATAGAACATCAGTTTGGGTATCTGACTTGACAGGAGCCATTCACCGTTCAGCCTGACCTCTTCGACCACGTCGGCAGGCTTGCCTTCGATCGGCACTTCCCGCGGCCAGGCAAGAACGGGCTTGCGGCTTTCGGGCGTCGGGAACGGTTTGCGGTAGTGATCCATCTCCGCCTCGGACATGGTGCGCACGACACCCATTTGCGGCAACACGAATTCGACGAAGAAATTCTGGTTGAGCACCATGTCGGCACCCTTGTCGCTGTGCATCAGACGAAAGAAATCGGCGAGCGGTCCCGGCATGTCGTCGAACGATGCGACCGGCAGCACGGGTGGCACGATGGCTTCCAGAAAAACCAGACCGGATATGCGCTCCGGGTTCAAACGCGCATAGCGCATCCCGAGCGCAGATCCCCAGTCGTGGACCACCAGGATCGCATCGCTCAGGTCCAGTTGATCCAGAAACGTGTCCAGATACCGAGCATGATCCGCAAAGCTGTACGCACTGTCCGGCTTTCCGCTGTCACCCATGCCAATCAGGTCCGGCGCAATGGCGCGATACCCGTCCGGTACATGCGGAATGATGTTGCGCCACAGGTAGGACGAGGTCGGATTGCCGTGGAGAAAGATCACCGGGCGGCCCTCGCCTTCATCGACATAAGCAATGTTTGAGTCGAGAACCGGCACGTTTTTCTTCTCGAAAGGAAACGCGGAACCGATCTGTACTCCGTAGGGCGCCGCCGGATCGGACCCGAGTGTTTTTTCCGGTTGCTGTGCGCGTGCCGGAACAGCGGGCAACAGCGCCAGCGCCGCCCCGCCGGTTGCCGCGCCTTTCAACAGCGTCCGCCGTCCAATGCTGGTTTTGGGTCCATTAGTCATGCTCGATCCACCTCTCTCAATTGCCGGAAAGCGCGCCTGCAGCGCGTCCGGGTTTGAATGTGGCGGATTGATTTTTAATTGGAATACACCCAAATTCACCGGAGTGGATCAAAAACGATCCGCGACGCAGCAAGTGGGGACGCCGCATGAAACGCGAACTTGACTGGGATCACGTGCGCACCTTTCTCGTGGCAGTGCGCACCGGCAGCTTCAGACAGGCGGCCGAAAAACTCGGCGTCAATCACGGCACCGTCCACAGGGCCGTTTCCGCGCTGGAAACCAGTCTGGGAACACGTGTCTTCGACCGCACGACAAGCGGCCTTCAACTGACGCAATCGGGCGAGGCTCTGCTCGAACCGGCAGAAGAGATGGAAACCCAGGCCAACACGATCACCCGGAGGCTGTCGGGTCTGGATCTGGAACCGACGGGAACCGTTCGCCTCAGCCTGCCTCCTGCGCTGTCTCACGGACTGCTGGCGGACATGCTGTGCGAGTTTTCCGAGCGCTTTCCTGAAATCTCGGTACGCACGATCTCAACCAACCGCGTCTCCGACTTGCAGAGGCTGGAGACCGACATCTCCTTGAGGGTCGCGCGAAACGTGGACGAGGATGTGCTCGGACGAAAGCTGCTGACATTCGTGCAGGCCGTTTACGCCTCGCCCGAATATCTCAAGACACACAAGGATCTGCTCGCCACCAACGGCAAAGGCGCTCACTGGATTGCCTGGAGCGAATTGCAGGACTGGATTGCCGACAGCCCGTTTCCGGACGCGGCAGTCCGCCATGTGCTTCCCGAAGTCTCCATGCAGATCGAGGCAGCAGCAAAACATCTCGGTCTGATCAAGATCCCGGCTTTCACCGGCGACGCCGATCCACGTATCGTGCGCGTGCCGGGCGTGCCGCTGCAGCCGGGCTACCCCGTCTGGCTGCTGTATCACCGGGACTTGCGCCGCGTCGCAAGGGTGCGCGCATTCGTCGACTTTGCGATCGAGTATTTTGCGAAATACGAGCATCTGTTTACCGAGTGACCGGGTGCATGGTCAGGCCAGCTTGGGATACCCGTGCGCGGCAGCGAAGCGCTCCATCTCCAGGACCGGCGCGTAGTCGGCGTCCAACAGGGTCGAAAACCCGCATATCAGGAGGCGCGACCGGTCTTCTGCGAGCGAGGCATCCTCAAAGACGGACTTTACGGCGCGCGCGATCGTTTCGGCATCGGTTTCCTGGAACGCGAGCGATGTCACGAGCGGAAGCCCCGGGACGGATGCCGTGCGCCCGATCGAACGGAGTTTTGAGACAAGGTCCGGCAATTCCTGACAGGCGAGCGCCCAGCAAACGGCATCGACGCTTGCAATGTCGGCCTCGCCGTCTGCGACGGCGCGAAGGGACGCCAGATGGCCGCCGCTCTCTCTCACACTTGAAAAGAACGGCGCACCGCTTGCGATCTTGGCGACTTCATAGCGGAATGCATTCATGCCGGACTGGCTGTCAGGTCCGTTGTAGATGGCGCGTTTGCCGCGCAAATCGGCCAGGGTCGCATGATTGCTGTCCCTCGCCACAACCAGGTGCGAACAATAGTTTCTGCCTTCGCAGCCGTCGGCAGCGTAGCTCGGAACCCCGATGAGCCGGACTTGGCCTTTGAGCGCGTGCGTCAGCGGATAGCCACAGGTCTGGCTCAGAAGCAAACCGGGCCGTAGCCAGTTGACCTCCAGGCCGCGGTCTTCCGGCCACGGCACGAAATCGGAGGGCTGAAGCCCGAGAGCGTTGACAAGCGCGATCTGCAACGCGTTTTCCAGACGCTCGGTCGCGACCCGGACCTCCGGCCAGTCATACATGGGCAGCCGGACAGAATGATAGTCCCGTCCGCTCAAGTGCCGGCCTCATCCGACTGCCGGTGTCTCAACGGGTGCGCCACCGGTTCCTTGACCTTGAAGAGGAAGGCCGCGGCAAGCTGCTGATAATTTGCGAACACGTAACCCTCGTTGCGCTGCTGCCAGTTCTGTTTGTTGGTGCGGTACATCGCCGGCAGGTCAAACCATGCTGCACGCGGATGAGCGTGATGAACAACGTGAAGATTATTGTTCAGGAAGAGCAGAGAAAACAGCGGGCAGAATTCAACGATGATCGACCGGGCTTCGGCACTCGCATGAGCGCGGTGCTCGGCATAGGTCCTCAGCATCAGGAGGCTCATTGCCGGATAGGAAATGCAGCAGACATAGAGCCAGATCGGCATCTTGCCGACAAGGGTGATGAAAAGCACAACCGGAACAGCTCCCGCAAAATGATGCAGCCAGGCGCGCAGAACGACCGTGTCGCCCGACCGTATCATCCGCAGCTCGGAGCCGAGAAAACCGATGACCGATACCAGAGGTCCGATCAGCAGACGTCCAAGCAGGGTATTGTTGACGGTCAGCACCGCCTGGATGAACGCGGGCAGCTTCTGCCAGTCAGACCACGCCATGTAGAAGGTTTCGGGATCATCATAGGGGTCTGTCAGCCGGTCATTGTTGTGGTGGCGCAGATGCAGCGACTTGAAGCGGCGATACGGAATGAAGAGCCCGAGCGAGCAATAGACCAGCGCTTCGTTCACTGCCGGATTGCGTGTCGGGTGGCCGTGCAGAACCTCATGCTGCAGGGACGATTGCAAGGTGACGACCAGGACTGCAAGCGGACATACGATCCATCCACCCAATGCAGCGTAGTTCCCGATCAGCAGCATCCACGCTGTTGCAGCGCCCAGAATCAAGGCCAGCGTCGGCCATTCGCGAAAGCTTGCCCGCGTCACTTGTTACTCCAAATTGTTGAAAGAACCGGCAAATCCGGAGCCCGAGATCAGCATGCCCAAAGACAAGAGCGGCTTCAATTTGAGAGTTTAGAACAAAATCCGCATGATTTCGCAAAGTCAGCATTATGGTGATTAAAATCTAATTTTGTTATTCAAAATCACAATTTGTGCCGTTTTTCATCACGCTTGCCTGTTTCAAGACACTGAATGGCGGATTTTATTCTGGACAAACCATGCGTCATCGCCTGACCTGAAGACAATATCCACATGGGCATGCCCTACGACCGGCCTGGATTGCAACTGAGGCCGCGCCGCCAATTCACATGGGATCACTCTTCACGGCCTTCCGCAAGCCAGACGACCAATGGAAATCGAAAACATGGCAACTGCTTCGACCGACCCGAACATGACACCGCAGACCTATGACGCAATCATCATCGGGGCGGGCGTGATCGGCTGTGCGATCGCTTACAACATGGCGCGGGAGGGACTGAAGACACTGAACGTCGACACGCTTCCCGCGGCCGGCTATGGGTCAACATCCAGCTCAGCGGCCGTGATCCGCACCTATTACTCCACGCTCGACGGCACGGCGATGGCCTATGACGGCTATCACGACTGGAAACACTGGCCGGAAACCCTTGGCGCATCGTCTGACGAAGGTCTGGCAAGGTTTATTCAGACCGGAACGCTGATCATGAAGACGGCGTCCAACAATCTGAACCATGTTCTCCAGCACTCCGACACGCTCGGGATCACTTACGAGATCTGGTCACCGGAACAGATCATCGACAGCATGCCCGGTTACAATCTGGACTGCTTTTCCCCGGTCAAGATAATGGAGGATGAGTCCTTTGGCATGCCGACGGGTGGACGGATCGAGGGTGGCATCTTCTTTCACGCGGGCGGTTACGTTGACGACCCGCAGATCGCGGCAAGAAACCTGAAAGATGCCGCTTCGGCTCTCGGAGCGGAGTTTCGCTTCAACACCCGGGTCAGCCGGATCCCCATGGAGGACAACCGCGTGACCGGGGTGATCTGTGAAGACGGCAGTCTCTTGCGCGCGCCTGTGGTGATCAATGCGGGCGGCCCCCACTCGGGCAAGGTCAACGGCCTGCTGGACGGCGATCCGGGCGTCAGGATCGGTCACAGACCGCTGCGCCAGGAGGTCGTGCAGATCAAGCCGCCCGAAACGCTTCGATACTCGCGCGAAGGCATGCTGATCGCCGACAATGACATAGGCGTCTACATCAAGCCCGGCAGCGGCGGGCAATTGATGATCGGCAGTCTGAACCCGCCCTGCGATGCCCATCTCGAGGAAGACCCGGATGACTTTCGCAGGGATCTGACAGACCGCGCGCTGACCTACGCCTACCGGTTTTCGCAGCGCCTTCCAGCGCTCGGCGTCTCGCAGCATCCTCTTGGTGTCGCGGACCTCTATGACGCAACCGACGACTGGCTGCCGGTCTATGACCGGAGCGACGTCGACGGCTACTATCTTGCCATTGGCACCAGCGGCAACCAGTTCAAGAATGCCATTGTCGCCGGGCGCCTCATGGCCAGGCTGGTCGCCTATTGCGAAGACGGCAACGATCATGATCGCGAGCCGCTCCGGTTCCGCCTGAAGCACATTGATCACACGCTGAATACCGCGACATTCTCCCGCAAACGCGAACTGACGAAGGAAAGCTCGTTCTCGGTTCTTGGCTAGGTGATGGACCGGCGCGCCACCTGCCGACCGGAATTCACACTTGGCGGAATCGGACAAATCGGGTTAAGCAACCGGGTCCGCAATTCTCGGGAGCACATCCGTGGCCTGGTCCCCGCAACAAGACGACGCACTCAACGAAGCTGCCGCCTGGCTCAAGCGCGGCGACCGGCAGGTTTTCCGGCTGTTCGGATACGCCGGGACTGGCAAGACAACCCTGGCGCGGCACCTTGCCGAGGACATCGACGGGGATGTCTGCTTTGGCGCTTTCACCGGCAAGGCCGCCCACGTGCTGCGTCAAAAGGGCTGTGATGATGCCGGTACGATCCATTCACTCATCTATCGTCCACGCTCTGCAAAGGAAGAAGAGGACGTGGACGACGATGAGGAGGACAGCGGCCCGCAATTCGCCATCAAGAGGGACAGCGCCGCTGCGACCGCGAAACTGATCGTCATCGATGAGTGTTCCATGGTCGATGAAGAACTCGGCAAGGACCTCCTGTCATTCGGCACCCCGGTTCTAGTGCTTGGCGACCCTGCTCAGTTGCCGCCTGTGAAGGGAGGCGGGTTTTTCACCGAAGCCGAGCCGGATGTCATGCTGACCGAGGTCCACAGGCAGGCCCAGGACAATCCGATCGTGCGCATGTCGATGACGATCAGGGACGGCGGCAAGCTGGACTACGGCACCTACGGTGAAAGCAAGGTCATCCACCGCACCGAGATCGACAAGGACCAGATCCTTTCCTCCGATCAGGTCCTGGTCGGCACCAACAAGACACGGCGGCTCTATAATGGCCGTATTCGCGAACTGAAGGATTTCAACACGCCGATGCCCGCGGTCGGCGACAAGCTGGTGTGCCTGCGTAACGACAAGACCAAGGGCCTTCTGAACGGGGGTCTCTGGGCGGTCAAGCGGCTTCGTCAGCCGCGCGGCAACACGCTCCGCTTTGATGTTGTGTCCGAAGAGGACATCGCCAGGACAACGGTAAAGGTCAAGGTCCTGCCAGCCATGTTCGAGGACGGCGCAGAAAGCATCCCCTACGCGATCCGGCGCAAAGCCGACGAATTCGATTACGGCTATGCGCTGACGGTGCACAAGGCGCAGGGCTCACAATGGGACGACGTGATCCTGTTTGATGAAAGCTGGGCATTTCGTGAGCACAAGAGCCGCTGGCTCTACACTGCCGTTACACGGGCGGCCGAGCGCATCACTGTCGTAAAGTAGGCAGACTGAACCTGTCGCTGTTGAAAACGGTCTCCGGATCACGGATCGGCAACGCACGCAATCCTGTCTCGACGAAGGTCTTGAGGTCGGGTTCGCTGATGCCGCTCCGCCCCAGCATCGCGATGGCCGAAAACTGGCCGTCAAGAAACGTCGTCGCGCTGTCGATGTCGGCGTCGGGTGCCATTTCGCCGGCAGCGGCTGCCTTCAGGAGACGCTCCCGAATGGCTGTGTATCGGGATTCCCGCAATCCATTCACGACTTCGCGGTGGCGCTCCGCTCCGTAGGTGCAATCGACAATCGCATTGACGAGAAAGCAACCGGAGGGAGTGTTCCTGTCGAGCGTCAGGTCTGCAATCGCCCCCAGGAAATCCCGGAAGTCGTCGATCACATGTTTCCTGGCTTCCTGAAGCCTTGCGAACACCGGACCTCCATAGGTCTCGAAATAGTGGAGCAGTGCTTTTTCGAACAGGGCTTCCTTGTCACCAAAAGCTGCGTACAGCCCGGGTTTCGCCATGCCAGAGGCGTCCGCGAGATCGTTCATGGACGTGCCTGAGTACCCGTTCTGCCAGAACGCGACCATCACGGATTGCAGCGCATCTTTGGCCAGTATCTTTCTAGGCCGTCCACGTGGCATCGTTCTCTTCCCCTTTTCCCGTCCAGCCAGAGGTCGATTGAAACATCAACCCGAAAGCCGTCCATGTCCCCCAGCACACGTCACTACGTTGCACAATCTAAAGTCAATTACGACATTTAGGCAAAAGAATAACGTCAATGAGATCCTGTGGAATACGCATTTTGTTGCAATTCGTTCGGCAAACATCAAAAACCAATCAGCAAGTGTGCCCGGATTGCGCAACTCTTCTAGATTTGGTTCAGGACTGAATAGTATTGGGGAAGGTCTCGGCGCGGGATGATAATGACCGTTCTACTTGTCACAAAATTGCCGGTGGACGGTGAAACCGGATCTCTTTCCCGCCGCATCAAGGCGGAATATCTTGCACCGTCCGAATTCGACCATGCATGAGACCCAGCAACCATGACCAGTATTTCTTCCAGTGGCAGCGCACAAGTGAACGGCGGACAGACAGCGACCGCGGACGTTGCCCTTCGCATCGCTCACCGCATCGCAGACGAGATCGGGTGCAAGGCGGGCCAGGTGACGTCCACCGTCCAGATGCTCGACGAAGGATCAACCGTTCCCTTTATCGCGCGCTACCGCAAGGAAGCGACAGGGGGTCTGGACGATAGCCAGCTCCGCAAGCTGGAGGAGCGGCTGATCTATCTGCGCGAGCTTGAGGACAGGCGCGTCGCGATCACGCGTTCGATCGAGGAACAGGGCAAGCTCACCGGTGAACTCACCGCCGGAATCCAGGCGGCGGAAACCAAGTCCCAGCTGGAAGACATCTATCTGCCCTTCAAGAAGAAGCGTCGGACGAAAGCTCAGATCGCACGAGAGGCCGGACTGGAACCGCTCGCCGATCTGCTGCTCGGTGATCCGGCAAGAACGCCGGAAACCGAAGCTTCTGCCTTCGTTGATGACGCCAAAGGCATCGCCGACACCAAGGCCGCGCTCGACGGCGCCCGCCAGATCCTCATGGAACGTTTCGCCGAAAACGCCGAACTGGTTGGCCGTCTGCGCCGCCATGTGGAAGACAGGGGCGTCGTGCAATCGAAACTGGTTGACGGCATGGCCGAAAAAGGCGCCAAGTTTGCCGACTATTTCGACTATTTCGAGAAATGGTCGAAGATCCCGAGTCACCGGGCGCTGGCACTCTTCAGGGGCCGGAACGAAGGCATTCTTTCTGTTGACCTGACCGTCGATGCCGACGATGTCTCCCCGGTGCTTCCGGCAGTGAAGATGGTTGCCGACACCTACGCGATTGCGGACAGGGGCCGTCCTGCGGACAAGTGGCTCATGGATGTCGCCCGTTTCGCCTGGAAGGTGAAGCTGGCGCTTCATCTTGAACTCGACCTGATGGGTGTCCTGCGCGAAAAAGCGGAGGAAGAAGCAATCCAGGTCTTTGCCAAGAACCTGAAGGATCTGCTCCTGGCGGCGCCTGCGGGCGCAAAATCGACGCTCGGCCTCGACCCGGGCATTCGCACCGGTGTCAAGGTGGCGGTCGTGGACGATACGGGAAAGCTGGTCGACACGGCGACCATCTATCCGTTCCAGCCGCGCAACGACATCTCCGGCTCCCGCGCCGCCCTGCTGGCACTGATCGCAAAACACAAGGTCGGCCTGATCGCCATCGGCAATGGCACGGCGAGCCGCGAGACCGACAAACTGACCGGTGACGTGCTCGCCGACATTCCCGCCGCGCAGCGCCCCATAAAGGTGATCGTCAACGAGGCCGGGGCATCCGTTTACTCGGCATCCGAACTCGCCGCGAAGGAAATGCCAGACATCGACGTCTCGCTGCGCGGTGCCGCCTCCATTGCGCGACGCCTCCAGGATCCGCTCGCCGAACTGGTCAAGATCGAACCGAAATCCATCGGTGTCGGCCAGTATCAGCATGACGTCAACCAGACGCGGCTTGCCCGCGCATTGGACGCCGTTGTCGAGGATGCGGTGAACGCGGTTGGTGTCGATCTCAACACCGCTTCGCCCGCCCTGCTTTCCAGAATCTCCGGCCTTTCGGACAGTCTGGCAAAAGCCGTTGTCGACCATCGCGACGCCATCGGACGTTTTGACAAGCGATCGCAATTGAAAGACGTTCCGCGACTTGGAGCCAAGGCCTATGAGTTATGCGCCGGTTTCCTGCGCATCACCGGCGGCAAGGAGCCGCTTGACGCCTCCTCGGTGCATCCGGAGGCCTATCCGCTTGCAAAGAGGATCGTGAAAGCCTGTGGCCGGGACGTGCGTCAACTCATGGGCGATGGATCTGTACTGAAGGCACTCGACCCGTCGGATTTCACCGACGAAAAATTCGGCCTGCCCACCGTGCGGGACATTCTCGCCGAACTTGAAAAACCCGGCCGCGACCCCCGCCCCGAGTTCAAGACGGCGGCGCTTCAGGACGGCGTTGAGGAAATCTCCGACCTGAAGCCCGGCATGAAGCTGGAAGGCACGGTTACCAATGTCACCAATTTCGGCGCTTTCGTCGACGTGGGTGTTCATCAGGACGGCCTGGTTCACGTCTCGCAGCTTGCCGACCGATTCGTCGACGATCCGCACCAGGTGGTCAAGGCCGGTGACATCGTCAAGGTGACGATCCTCGACGTGGACGTTCCACGCAAACGGATTTCCATGACCATGAAATCCCAGGCCGACTATCAGGGCCAGCGGGACCGTTCGGACCGGGATCGGTCCGCGCCGGGCAATCGGAACCAGGGTCAGCGCAATCAGAACCATCGCGGCCCGGGCGGACAGGGCCCCGGAGGCGGCGGTGGTGGTCCGCGTGGCGGCGGCGGCAAAGGCGGCACGCAGAAGGATCCTGGTAGCGGCGGCGGCGGCAACAACGCGATGGCTGCTGCTCTGGCAGCCGCGATGAACAAGAAACGGAAGTAAGTCTCAGGCGAAGACGTCCGCTTCTGCGACGGGCGACTCGCCGCGTTCTTCAAGGTCCTTCAGATAGGCCCTGCAGACAATGACTGAGAAAACGGCAAGGCTGTAGCCGGATACCAACTTGGCGAGCAACAATACAACTCCCCCTGGGACGTTTGGTGACCCCTGAGCTGTGATCGCGTTGGAGCCGATGCCGACATTTTCAGAGAAGATCAGGATGAACATGCCGAGGCCAGTCAAGGCTCCCGACCCGAACAGAAGCCTTGGCAGAAGGTATGCGGCTTGGCGGAATGACCTGACAACAGCTGCTCCAATCCCCGTACCGACACGCCTCAAATGCGCGGGAAAAACCGTCCCAAACAAGAACGTGGTCATAAAGGCAACAGCACCGGCAGCCAGAACCGTAACGGCAAGGACGCCCCCCTGACCCTGCGAGTCGGCAGGAGACACGGACATGGCGCTGAAAACAACGAGCAGCGAGATCACGAGAACCGGCAGATAGAGCAGCATTATGTAGCGAAACATGAAACCGCCGTACTTCTTGTTGATTTCCTTGTCCTTCAGATCGAGCCCCATCATGCTCGCGCACAGGTAAAAGACGATGCCGGACTCCACGAGCGCCCGCCCGATTGTCAGCGCAGTTCCGAGATCGTAGAGAATGGCCACGGTTTCAAGCACCCAGATCGCCGCAACAAAGCCGAAAAAATATCTCCAGCTCTCTGTAATTGCCGCAAATGCTTGCATGAAAATATTCAGCTCAGGTTTCAAGACACACCTTTAAATTGTGAAACACGGCTCCTTCAAACCACAGACTGGAAGCAACTTCAACGCTGATAACCGTTGCCATTGTCGCGTCATGTCCAATCTACGGACAGAATCTCAAACACGCTTGTCTTTTCGACAATCAACAGCCTGTCATAAACTGCAACCCCAAATTGGCGCTGCGGATAGAGCCGGCAGGGCTGCACTTCAACAACATCGGTTTCAGCACGCCGCCTTCGCCCGCATCAAGCCACCCGCATGTCAATTTGTTTCAATCCCGGCAATCGAAAATCACTCGGCCTTGGATACATCGAAACCGTCCAGCAGGTCCGCGACTTCGGCCATGAACGCTGGAAGGTCGGAGGGAAAGTCCTCCGGGATGGTGCTCACCATGTAAACGAAGTCCCCGCGCTGCCACTCGCACTTTATGTAAGTCTGGTATCTTGTGCAGGGTTCCGCGGGTGCGTCGCCGCCATTGCCGTCGTTGAAATCCACGGCTTTCCCGATCGTGATCAAACGATCACGGGTCCTGTAGCGAGGCTCAAGGCCCGGAAAGGAAACGCTGACCCAGAACAGCTTGCCGCCCGGCGCGTTGCTGCCGTTGTAAGGTGCGTAGGTCCAGGGAATTTGGTGCCGCGTGTCACCCAGCCAGTAGGTCTCACGATAGGTCCCCTCAACGCGCGGCAAAAACGGCAGAACCGTCGCTAACACCAGCAAGACCAGACCGATGACATAAAACCGGTCGGCGAGCGGCCGGCGCCAAAGCCAAAAAAGAAACATCGAGACCGCGATCGGGATCGGTGCGAGGAGAGCAGTTTCCTTGACCAGCCGCAGCATGTCGCCCTTTGCCGACATGGGGTGGTAAGCCGCGCTCAAGGAAACATTGAAAAACATCCAGCCATTCCAGATGGCGGAGAAAAAGGCGGCAAACCAGAACAGGGTGGAATAGCGCGGCATGGCACTCGCTCCAGTAGACGGGGATCTGCGAGATGCAGCGCCCTCGAAAGGCGGAGTCTGCGCAACTCGGCTCGGCAAGGCGCGTTCGATCCCGCCTCGCGAATTTACACTAAGGCGTCATTCCAGTTAAAACATCCCAGTATTCAGGTTTGTTGTAGCCCTTGTGGTAGGGCAACATGGAACAGAAATGGACGCGGGCCACACCGTAAGCCTTCGTATCGGGCGGCCAGTAGTAGGCAAAAACAAGCGTTGCTTCGCGGTCACGAAATGGCCAGCCGGCACTGCCGCCATCGTCATTGACGTAGACGATTGAGACAGTATCGCTTTCAACGCCCTTAAACGCGCGCAATACCTTGAACTCAAGGACACGATCCATGTCGTCTCGGGCACCGCCCGCACCACGTATCGGATAGCCATAGAAAACCAGATCAGAATCATTGAGGTGCTCGACCGCAGAGCGACGTTCGCAACTGGCGGCTTCTGCGTCGGTCCCATATGGCAAAGCGGCACCCGCAAACAAAATGCTGACCGAGACAAGCAACAGTAGTGTTTTCTTGACCGTTGAAATCATTTGCTACCCACATTCTCGTATCGCCCAAACCCAAGGCGTGTCTGAATTCAGCGCTTCGATAGGTCTGTTATCTCCCGTATTTGATGATTGTTCGCGGTGATACAACCGTGCGCATTCCACAAACGCGCACGCCTTGCCAGCCCTCGACCAGCGAAAACTTTGGGTCTAAGCTTTCCGTCCAAAGCGTGATGCGAGGGTTACGGCATGCCGGGGGAGCCGAAGGAAGATGCCGGGAAGGACTGGCCGAAGCAGGACATTGAGTCCGGCACCATCGGTGCGCTTGCCCATCTTTACCGGGCCGAGGTTTTCCGCAGCACCCATTGGCGCACGCGTCTCGACAACACCACCAACTGGGCCGTCGTCACGACAGGCATTGCCCTCTCCGCGACCTTTGCCAATCGCGAGGCGTCCCCCCTGCCGATGGTTCTCGTCGGCCTGCTGGTGACCGTCTTCCTGATTTTCGAGGCGCGGCGCTATCGCTACTACAACATGTTCCGTGCCCGCGCGCGGCTGATGGAGTCCGACTTCTATGCCCCGATACTTTACGGCCGAAAGGTTCCGTGGAATGGCGAATGGGCAAAGCTTCTCGCAGACGACTACGAAACACCGCACTATCACATCAGCCTTGTCCGCGCCGCCGGCAGACGGCTGCGCAGCAACTACTCCTGGATCCTTGCCATCCAGGCGGTTGCTTATTTCGGCAAGCTCGCAATTCACCCCGTGCCCCTGACCGAGCTTTCCGAAGCCTTCGAGCGCGCCGCCATCGGGCCCCTGCCCGGCTATCTCGTCTTTCTTGCCGGGGTGGTCTTCCACACCAGCTGGATCGTCTTTGCCATCGTCACGCTGCGCCTCGACAAGCGCTACCGCAAGAAGCGCAAGTCGCCCATGCAGGCGATCTGACTGGGCGCGGACATCATATCCAACGATGCTCAGAAGTTGACGCGGCTCGGGTGACCGGTTGAAACTGGAGCGGACCGGTCAGTTTGGTGGCGGACGAATGAGCTACGTCGAAATTGCATTTGCAGACGAAAAGGAAAAATCGGCAATCGCGGCAACTGTCGAAGACCGATTGCTTCACGCACTGGCCGAGGAAAACGAGCAGTCGGACAACGACGCGTTCGTGCTCAAGGCAACCGATGACCAGGGCAAGCTTCTTGGCGGACTGACTGCGAGCACATCCTATCACTGGCTCCTGATCAAGACGCTCTGGGTGGATGAGGGCGTCCGCGGCGCCGGACTGGGCGCCCGTCTCGTGGAGCTTGCCGAACATGAAGCGCGGCGGCTTGGCTGTCATGCCGCCTGGCTTGATACCTCGAACGAAGCCGCACACCGGTTCTATCTGAAGCTCGGCTACGAGGATTTCGGTCTCTTGGGCAACCTGCGCGGTCAGCCACTGCCCGATCACAGGCGCTGGTTCATGAAAAAGGATCTGTGATCCACCGCGGCGTCACGGGCGGACTGTTTCTGCTCCGGTCCTCTTTTCCGGGGTCAACAGCCAGGAAAACAGGGCAAGCGCCAGAGCGGCCCCGACGAACTCTGCAACGATGAATCCCGGAAGATCGATGGGGCGAATTCCTGCGAACGTGTCGGTAAACGCGCGTGAGATCGCGACGGCCGGATTGGCGAAGGAGGTCGACGCGGTAAACCAGTAGGCCGCCGTGATGTAGAGCCCGACAAGCCAGGGCACCGCCGCTTCACGGAAACGGATACCGGCCAAAATGCTGGCGAGCAGCCCGAACGTCGCGACGATTTCAGCCACCCACTGCGCAGGCCCGGTTCGGGCCGTGGTGGAAGCCTGAAGCACCGCTTCTTCGAACATCACGTGGGCGATCAGCGTGCCGCAAATTCCACCGACGATCTGGGCCGCGATGTAACTCAGGCCGGTTGTCAGGCTCAGGTTGCGCTTCAGCCAGAAGACGAAGGTCACGGCCGGATTGAAATGGGCACCCGAAATCGGCCCGAGGATCGTGATCAGCACCACCAGAATAGCGCCCGTGGGAATGGTATTCCCGAGAAGGGAAACAGCAACATCGTCGGAGAGCCGGTCGGCCATGATCCCCGAACCGACAACCGTGCCGACGAGCATCGCGGTGCCAAGCGCCTCGGCGGTCAGGCGCCGGTTCAAACTGAATTCTGACATGAAGGAAACCCCGTTTAGTCGGATATGGCGCCGATTGACGCCAGTCTGCTCTTGCCGTCCTCGGCCTCAAAGACATCGTCGCCGAGGGCAAGCATGTCGTTGATCCGCCGCTCAAGTCTCTCGTAAGCCCGATCGAACGCCGCACCACGCGCATCAGCGTCGCCTTCCACCGAGGCAGGATCGGGGATACCCCAATGAACGACCATCGGATGACCGGGCCAGACCGGACAGGCCTCGCCCGCCGCGTTGTCACAAACGGTGATGATCAGATCCATCTTCGGCGCGTCGGCGCCTGCAAATTCTTCCCAGCTCTTGGATCGGAATCCTTCTGAGGAAAGCCCGTGCCTTTCGAGACAGGTGAGCGCATCGGGATTGACCGTGCCGCGTGGTGTCGAGCCGGCCGAGAAAGTCGCGAACCTGCCCTTCCCGAGATGACGCAGCAAGGCCTCGCCCAGAACCGAGCGGGCGGAGTTCGCCGTACATAAAATCAAAGCATTGCGCATTGTCGGATTGCCCGCCTGGAACTTGGCTTCAGAGACGCTCTGGTTCTGAGCACGAAACGGATGTGAACAGATTGGCGATCGGCGCACATAGATCCGGGTTTCCGCCGCAGCAGTCCTGCAGAAGATACGTCACCAGATGCTGCATGGTTGCCAGGTCCGCACTGTAGTGAATGGAACGCCCTTCGCGTTCAGCCCGCACAAGAGCGGAACGCGACAGGGCGCCGAGATGGGTCGACAGGGTGTTGGGACGAACGTTGAGTGCGTCTGAAATGGCGCCGGCGCTCATGCCGTCTTTTCCCGCCTTCACCAACAGGCGAAAAACGTCGAGGCGTGTTTCCTGACCAAGGGCGGCCAGCGCATTCAGGGCGTCTTCTTTTTCCATAATTCGAGAATACTCGAATTAACGAATTAATCAATTGATTTTTCCCGATAACGCCTGTTACACGCTGCTGTTGTCAGACCTTTCTGTAGGCGAACACCGCGTAGACAAATGCAAGAGCAACCAGCGCCGCAGCAAGTCCCAGCACAGCCTGGTAGCCGCCCAGCGCAAACGCGGCACTGGAGGCAGACAGCCCCACCGTGCCGCCGATCATCTGCGAGGCCATCGCGATACCGCCGCCCTGTCCATGTTTGTATTCCGGGAGCGAGCCCATGATGGCGGCCCGGCTCGGCAGAAAGAGAAACGGAAAGGCGACCCCTGCAACAAGCAGTCCCGGCGCGAACAAAAGCGTGTTCTTCATGGGCTCTGTGAAAAACAGCCAGAGCAGGCAGGCAAGCAGAAGCAGGTGACCGACAAAGGCGAGTTTGCGTGGATGCGTCTTGCCGACGAGCCGGCCGCAATAAGCGGCAACGAATGGCTGCGGGATCGGAGTCAGCATGACAAGCAATCCGGCTGCGAGTGCGCTGAGCTTCAGCTCCGTCTGCGCATAAAGCGCAACGAAAACAAAGATCGGCATCTTGGCGTATTGCGCCATGAACAGGTTCACATTACTCGCCGAAAACACAGGGTTGGTGAAAAGATCCACCTCGATGAGCGGCGCTTCTTGTTGTGTTTCGAACCAGCAGAACACACCCATCATGGCAGCGCCACACAAGAGCAGAAACCAGATCAGCGGGCTTTCCCAACCCAAGTCATCGGCCTCCATGAGTGCGAACACGATGCAGAACATGCCGCCCGCGATCAGCACCAATCCGGTCCAGTCGATGCGCCGTCCGGGCGGCCGGTCCACATCGCGCCAGCTGAGCGTCACGACGATCGCGATCCCGATCACCAGGAACGGATTGATCCAGAAGATCCATCGCCAGCTCAAGAACTCGGTGAACGCGCCACCAACCAGCGGGCCAAGGGAGAGGAAAATGGTCCCGACAGACCCGGTGACCGCCAGGGCCATCCCGTGCTGTTCCTTCGGGAAGGTCATGGTCACCATGGCCATGAACAGCGGGAACATCACCGCGGACCCGAGCCCCTGAAAGGCACGCGCAATGATCAGCACCTCGCCGGACGGCGCGAAGCCGCAGACGATCGAGAAGATGCCGAACATTGCGAGCCCGAGAAGAAACATGCGCAGGATGCCGAACAGATCCCCGAGCTTGCCGCCGACGGCGACGAAACAGGCAAGGGTCAGCAGATAGGCATTGACGATCCAGTGCGCGGCATTGCTGGAGAGCGAAAACGTTTCCTGGATAGACGGCAGCGCGATTCCGACGACGGTCTCGTCCAGCAGCACCAGGCCGAGTACGCAGCTGACGGCCCCGAGCAGCCACCACTTCCGATTCGACTCATCGATCAACTGCATGGCGCCCCACACCACCCCGTTCGCACAGGGGTCGTCCTCCGTGAACAAGGCTGAAGGGTGGCGGAAAAGTCGTGAGGAAACAAGGAAGAAGGTTGGGCGGACCCGTCGGGGCAGTCACCCTCGGAAAAAGGCCCCCGCCTCGACGGGAGCCCTTGTATGATCAATCAGCGCTTGTTCGGGTGCGCGTGACCGCGTCCTGCCACCCGGCCAGAAGCCGGGACCGGTCGGCCTCCGGCAACTTGGGTTCAAAACGCCGCTCAAGCTGCCACTGCGCGGAAAACGCTTCCTCGCCAGGCCAGATACCCGCCTTCGAACCGGCCAGCCAGGCGGACCCGAGCGCCGTCGTTTCGGCGACCGTCGGACGGTCGACTGGCGCACCCAGAATGTCGGCAAGGAACTGCATGGTCCAGTCGGATGCCGTCATGCCGCCATCCACGCGCAGTACCGGCTTTTCCGCATCCGACCAGTCGGCCCGCATGGCATCGACCAGGTCACTGGTCTGGTATCCGACACTTTGCAGGACCGCGCGCGCGATTTCCTTGGGGCCCGTGTTGCGCGTCAGGCCGAACATCGCACCGCGCGCATCCGCATCCCAGTAAGGTGCGCCCAGTCCGACGAATGCCGGCACAAGGAAGACATCATGGTTCGGGTCTGCCTGCTCGGCAAGTGACTGTGTCTGCTCCGCGCTGTTGATCAGACCGAGCCCGTCGCGCAACCATTGCACCGCCGCGCCTGCAACGAAGATCGACCCTTCAAGAGCGTAGGTTGTCTTGCCGTTCAGCCGGTAGGCGATCGTCGTCAGCATCCGGTTGTTGGAACGGACCGCTGTCTCACCCGTGTTCATCAGTGCAAAACAGCCCGTGCCGTAGGTCGATTTCACCATGCCCGGCTTGAAACACGCCTGTCCGACCGTCGCGGCCTGCTGATCGCCGGCGACCCCGAGGATCGGGATCGGTCTGCCGAACAACTCGGCATCGGTCGCACCGAACTCGTCGGCGCTGTCCTTGACTTCGGGCAACAGGCTCATCGGGATGTTGAGCACCTTGCAAAGGTCCTCATCCCAACGGTTCTCGTGAATGTTGTAAATCAGCGTGCGCGCCGCGTTGGTCGCGTCGGTCACATGCACAGTGCCGCCGGTCAACTGCCAGATCAGCCAGGTGTCGACGGTTCCGAAGGCAAGTTCGCCCCGTTCGGCGCGGGCTCGAACCCCATCGACATTGTCGAGCAGCCAGGCGATCTTCGTCCCGGAGAAATAGGGATCCAGCAGCAGGCCGGTCTTGGCGGTAAACGTTTCCTCAAGCCCCTGTTCCCGCAAACTCGCGCAGAATTCTGAGGTCCGGCGGTCCTGCCATACAATGGCATTGTAGACCGGTTCGCCGGTCGACCTGTCCCAGATCAGCGTCGTTTCGCGCTGGTTGGTGATCCCGATCGCCTCGACACCCGCGCCCTGGTCCGGAGCCTTTTCCATGGCTTCCCGGCAGACCCGCAGCGTGCTGGTCCAGATATCGGAGGGAGAGTGTTCCACCCATCCGGACTTCGGAAAATGCTGCGGAAACTCCTGCTGTCCCACACTGATGGGGCTGAAGCCGTCATCGAAGACGATCGCACGGCTTGACGTTGTGCCCTGGTCTATCGCCAAAACACATCCGGTCATGGCGCACCTCCCACTTTTTTGCTTGTTTAAAAGAACTGCCGGCGCGCCCGGCAGCCTGATGTCTTTCCGACTATGCAGCAGCCCCGGTCCGGTCTGCAAGATGGCCGGACATGTAGGCATCAAGCGCGTCCGCTTCCTGCTTGCCGAGGCGCAGCCCGAGTTTCGTTCGCCGCCACAGGACGTCCTCTGCCGTTCGCGCCCACTCCCGTTCCATCAGCCATTTGACTTCCGCCTCATAGAGATTGAAACCGAAGGCCTTGCCCAGATCGTTCAGCGATGCCGCCTCACCTAGGATCCGCCGCCCATCCGTGCCGTAGAGCCGGACCAGCCGTGTCGCAAAACCGGTCTCGAGGAACGGATAGTCACGCTCCAGTGCGGCAACTTCAGCATCAAACGCATCGACCTGGAAATTGCCTCCGGGGAGTGGTTTCTTGTCCGTCCAGACCCCGCTCTTGAACGGAACGAAATCCTCGAGCTTGGCCAGCACTTGCTCGGCCAGTTTCCGATAGGTCGTGATCTTGCCACCAAAGACGGACAGAACAACCGGCCGTTCGCGGTCTCCGTCCACTTCAAGAACGTAGTCGCGGGTCGCTGCTTTCGCGTCCTTGGCACCGTCGTCGTAGAGCGGCCGGACGCCGGAATAGGTGTGCACCACGTCTTCAGGCGTGATCTTCTTGTCCAGATATTCACTCGCAGCGGCGCATAGGTAAGACACTTCGTCCTCCGAGATGCGCACATCGCTGAGATCGTCCTGGTAGTCGACATCCGTTGTCCCGATCAGGGTGAAATCCTGCTCATAGGGAATCGCAAAGACAATCCGACCGTCGCCGTTCTGGAAAATGAAACAGCGGTCGTGATCGAACTGGCGCGGCACGATGATGTGGCTTCCCTTGACCAGACGGATGCCGGAAGTGTCGTTTTCACCGACGACGCCATGAAGAAAATCGGCAACCCAAGGACCGGCAGCATTGACCAGCGTGCCGGCGGTCACCGTTCGCTCGTTTCCGGTTGCAAGGTCCTTTAAGGTGACAGTCCATTTGTCGCCGTCGCGGCGCGCACTGACGCATTTTGTCCGTGTCAGGATCTCCGCGCCCCGATCAGCCGCGTCGCGCGCATTCAGCATGACGAGACGGGCATCGTCGACCCAGCAATCGGAGTATTCAAAACCCTTGTGGAACAGCTTCTTCAGGCCTTGCGAAAAAGGCGCCTGATCCAGCCGCACCGTCTTGGTCGCGGGCAGACGCTTGCGTCCGCCCAGATGGTCATACATGAACAGCCCGAGGCGCAGCAGCCAGGCCGGGCGAAGGTCCTTGTGATGCGGCAGGATGAACCGCAGCGGCCAGGCGATATGCGGCGCGATCCCCCAGAGGACCTCGCGTTCCTTCAGGGCTTTGCGAACCAGGTCGAACTCGTAATACTCCAGGTAGCGCAATCCGCCGTGGATCAGCTTGGTCGATGCCGAAGACGTTGCTCCGGCGAGGTCCCCCATTTCGGCCAGAAGGACGGACGCCCCCCGTCCAACCGCGTCCCGGGCGATCCCGGTTCCGTTAATGCCACCCCCGATAACCAACAGGTCGTAGTCAGCCGTCATAGCCTCGTCTCCGGCTCGAATTGATATGCGCAATCATCCTGAAACGAAAATAAAGCGAAACTTTGCGAAATTCAATCAACAATCAGAATTTCTTCTGCACCGATCCGAACGGGCGTCCGCTAGGCACGGTCTAGGTGATAGATCCATAAATGAAACTGTAATGGGAACATCGACGATCTCGGTCACGCGAGCGCTCGCGCACGCAAACCGTTGCTGACAAAGAGATCAGCGCAGGCCGATCATTCCCGCCGGGATGTCGGATTTAAGAATGCGGCTCCTCAACGCCCATCTTCTTCCGGCGGCGCATCGTCGGTCGGCTCGGGTGTCTTGCCTTTTTTCTTGCCGCTTGCTTTCGGAAGCGCGTCTTCGGCCGCGAAGGGCGGCGTCGCGGCATGATAGGTCACCTGCGGGAACGGGATTTCGATGTTCCGCTCGTCGAACACCTGCTTGATGTATTCGTTGTAGGCCCGCCCTATGCTCCACTGGTCACCCGGTGTTGTCTTGATACGGGCCCGGATATCGATCGAACTTGCGCCGAACATGGTCACGCCATGCATTTCCAGATCGCCGAAGATCTTGGACTTGAAATCGGTCTCCTGCAGGCGCTTGAACGCCTCGACCATCGCCTCCTTGGCATAGGCGATGTCGGTGTCGTAGGACACACCGATAAGCGCGACGTGATAGGAAAAACCGCGCATGAAGTTGGACACCATGTCGACCGAGGAGAACGGAATGATGTGCGTCGTACCGTCCAGATCCCGGATGCGGACCGAGCGGATGGTGATGCCTTCCACCGTACCGGTGATGCCGGCAACGGTCACCACGTCACCCTCATTGATGGCATTTTCGATCTGGATGAAGGCGCCGGTGATGATGTCCTTCACCAGCGTCTGCGCACCGAAGGAAATCGCCAGACCGACCACACCGGCACCGGCGATCAGCGGTCCGATATTAACTCCGATTTCCGACAGCGCCAGAAGCGCGGCCATCACCATGATGATGATCGTGAATGCGTTGCGGAACAGCTGGAACAGGGTCCGTTCGCGCGCGCTGACGATGTAACCTGCCCGCGATTGCAGGCGAAGATCCACCCAGGACATCACCGCAAGCCAGATCAGGAAGGCCACCAGCAGCACCATGATCGCCGCCCCGTAGCTGCTTACGAGCGCGGACCCGGTCTCGCTGTAGAACCAGTCGATGACCGCCAGAAGACCCCAGATGTCGAGCAGCAGCAGGATCGTTCCGAGGAACACCACGAAGCGGATGATCTTCAGCAGGCGCGGCACGAAGGCGTTGAGCCTGTATTGCAGCGCGGGAAGTTTCTGGTGCAGGTCGTCCGGCAGCCGGATGCCGCCCTTGATGGCCCGCGTCATCACCAGCGACAGCAGCATGCCGGCCATGATGGTCACGATGGAAAGCGCGGTGGCGCGCAGGATGATCGTTGTCGCATCGAAGGGGCGTGTGACCCAGACAAGAAACACCGCAATGATGTAGCCGTATGCACCCACGTGCCAGAGGTTGCCCAGATTGGCGAGCGCCCTTTGCGCAAGGGTGGTGTGGATGGTTTCTGCATAGGCTTTCGCGCCTTCGCGGACGCTGACCCGGTTCCGCTTGATCAGAACCATCAGATAGATCATGCCGGTGAGTACGATGATGAACCGGAGCGCGTTGCCTAGGACGAACGAAACGGCGAGATTCGCGGCCGGCACCGCCAGAAAGACACCGAAGTTGTTCCAGTACATGTAGATCCGCAGACGCGAGTACCAGTAATCCGCGCCGACGTCGGAAAACGGCAGCAGGCGCAATTCGGGCCGCTTGGGCGCGAATACGAAGCGCAAGGCGACATTCGACATGCCGGTAATGAAGAAGGCGTTGAGCGCAAGGCTCTCCTGGATCGTCACACCGGTATCAAGTCCGCCGAACCCCGTCAGGGCGACCAGGTAGCCGACGCCGAGCCCGATCGCCACGGTTATGGCATCGATTGTGGTGGTGACCATCAGGATGCCGGCGCGCATCAACCCGCCGCCATAGCGAGCGCGTACCGACATTTTCGGATAGATCAGCCGTGCCACGAACTGTGCAGCCAGGAATGCCGCATAGGCTGCCACCAGCACGATGGCGACCTGCAGAAGAACCTCCTGCACCCGGTCCCACTTGATCGGGATATCGCCTCGCAGAACGAGCAACAACCCTCTGAGGGAATGACGCGATCGATCCAGAACGACACCGATTTCATCGGCAAGGGCGCGCGTATATTCGCCGACGCGAATGACGAAACTCTGCCCGGCCGACACCGCGTCGCCGGCGCTCGCATCCGGGGGCGGTGCCGGACTGCCTTCATCTGTGCCCGTCCCGGACCCGGCCTGTTCGGGTCCTGCGTTCTTCTTGAGAAGCTCGATCAACTCGTCGCGGCTCTTCGGATCGTTGAGGATCTCGATGAGAGCCTCGCTCGCCTGCTTGACATCAGGCGCATCGGTTGAAGCATTCCCTTCGGCGGAGGCCGCACCTTCGCTCTGTCCGGCGACAGGAACCGCCGACAACAGAAAGAACCCGAATAACACAGCAAGGCACAGGCGCATGATTTTCATGTCGAATTCGCTTTGTTGACGCGCAAGGTGCGCATTCTTTCATGTCCGAACAATAGAAAGGAACCCTCCAAAAAGGAAAGCCATTTGCCTTTACATTCAACGGTTTTCGAAGATCAAGAATTTGAAACCGGGGCTTTTCGGCAGATTCTTTTGTCTGTTCAAACAATTGGGGCACTATTCGTTCTTTTCGACGCCTCGTTGAAGACTGCTCATGCAAACTACTGCCGTCTCACTTTTCGGTAACGTAAAAATAACAATATTGACTCATCATTCCCCCTACGGAGGAAAGATGCCCAGATCACTCATCAGGCTTGCTGAAGATGAGACTGCAGAGGCGAGGCAGAAACTGTTTGCCGAGGTCAGCAGGCTTGTCGCGACGGATCTGGAAGACAGGTCCGACTCCGAGCTTGAGCTCTTCGCTGAAGTGATGCTGAAGCTCTATGGCAGCAGCGCGACCGACGACCGGCTGCAACTGGCCCAGAAGCTCGCTCCCAGTACGCAAAGCCCCGCCGACCTGCTCCGCAGGATCGCTCGGGATGAAGTGAAAATCGCAATGCCTGTCTTGGCTGAAAGCCAGACGCTGACAAGACAGGACCTCCTGGATCTTATCGATCAGGTTGGCGAAGAGCACATTCTGGTGCTGGCACGCCGCAAGGATTTGCCGGTCGAGGTTTCCGACGCTCTTGCCGCGAAAGGCAGTGCAGCCGTGCTCCGGATACTGGCTGCCAACAAGAACATAAAGCTGTCGCGCGAGACCATGAGTGGTCTGGTGAAACTTGCCGCAGAAGACAGCACGCTGCGGGACGGACTTGCAATGCGAGACGACCTGACGCCTGCCGCTTGCCAGGAATTGCTTCCTCTTGTCGATGATGAGGCAAAGAAGCGGCTGCGGACTGCCATCGAGGGATCGCTGTCCAAGGAACAGCTAGACCAGATTGCCCGGCTCAAGGTGCTGCGCAAGACATTCGGTGAAGCACTGGGAAACCAGGATACCGGTGGCCTTTGGCGCGAAGCCGAGCGCTCGGCAGTGACGCTGGACGAACTCATGATCCTGCTTTTGCAGGATGGGCGATTTCATCACGCGATCGAACTTTTGGGTGCAAGAGGCAGGATCGCCCAGTCCGCCCTCAAGGACGCCATGTTCAACGGCAAACGCGACGTTGTCATACGAACGGCAGCCAAGGCCGGGCTGGACGTTCCGGCGTTTGCGCTGCTTGCCAAAGCCCGTTGCGCGCACCTCAAGCTCCCGGCGGCGCAGGGCGGCGAGTGGACGACGGCCTACGCCAAGCAGATCGCGGATGCCGCAAAGGCAAGGGAAGGCCGCTGCGACGATTTTCAGGCCCGGCGGCGCGAAAAGACCTGAACTGGCACCTCAACTCCAGCTGACTGATATCCTCTCTTCTATAACCGCTTGCACAGGCTCGCTGCCGCGGCCGTCGTGAGGGTTGCGCCCGCGTAGAACCACAGACCGGGCAAAATTGTCGCCGCAGCCAATCCACTTGTCTTTGCCGCGAACAGAACCAGCGCGACGAGCATCACATCCAGCATCGACCACTTGCCGACCGTGGAAAGCAGCGCAAGGGAACGGGACGACCCCCCGGTAAATGCGGCTACGTGGATAAGCCCGATCTTCACGGCTGGAAAGCCGACCGAGAACAACCCGACAACGGACGCAAGCGCAACGTCTCCTTGCTTCCAAAGTTCCAGGATCAGCTCAATAAGACTGGGGCGCTCTTCAAGAAAATAGAGCTTTTCAAACCGCATGAGCGGCTGGGTCAGCCCGAGAGCAAACGAAAATGTGGACAATGGCAGCAACAGGGCCAGAAACAGTTTCATCGGACAAGCGCACTCCGTGGCATGCGTAAAATCTCAATCACTGACAATTGTCCACGCAGTGCCGGGATTGCAACGCGCAACGCCGCTAAAACCCTGATAAGATGAGATTTGTACGACAAATGGGCGATCGCGAAGCATGCGATCAGCACCTGGGCACGAGTGCCGCCGGGCACGATCGAGACGCCCGGCCTGGGGAGGAAAGACTGCGCGTGTTACCGCAGGCGCGCTCTGGCTGCGACTTCGTCGAGCTGTTCCTGCTCGGCCATTTCCTGGGCCGTGCGCTCGCGCTGATGGTCGCGTTCTTCCAACTGTTCGAACTTCTTCAACTCTTCGATCGCGGCGCTCAACTCGTCCTGCGCACGCTGTAGCTGATCGTCGAGCTCATGCGCGGAGTTGCGCAGATTATCGCGCCGGTCGGCTGCGGCCTTGGCAAAGGTCGGATAGGCAAAATGTGTGACATCCGTGATGCCGACACGTTCCTGCTCGGTCCGGATCTGATCGTCCAGTTCATCTGCCATGCGATTAAACTCGGCAATCATGCTCTCGATCTGAGCGAGTTGGCGCCGTTTTTCATCAACATGAAACCGCTTCAAACGGATCAAACTGTCGCGGGTTTTCATAACTCAATACTCCCCTAACATGGGCAGTCTACCCCGGAGTCATTTCCAAAAGGTTGGCAAGATGCAAATAACCTTCAGAAAGTGACGTCGCCTCATCCTTTCCCTGATTCAGGAAGTCGTCAATCAGCTCGAACCTGTGGATCGCCTCGTCGACCGTGGGGTCGGATCCCTTCCGGTAGGCGCCCAGACGAATGAGCTCTTCCATATCCGTGTAAGTCGATAGCAACTGCCTCGCCTTTCGCAGAACGGGCTGGTGTTCGGGCGGCACGCAACGCGGCATTGTCCGGGAAACGGATTTCAACACGTTAATTGCGGGATAGCGGCCTCGCTCGGCGATCGCGCGCTCCATGACGATATGGCCGTCGAGGATTCCGCGCACCGCATCGGCAACCGGTTCATTGAGGTTGTCGCCTTCCACAAGTACCGTGAAAAGACCCGTGATCGACCCCGTGCCCGCCTTACCCGGACCGGCCCGTTCCAGGAGGCGTGGCAATTCGGTGAACACGGTCGGCGTATACCCCTTGGATGTCGGCGGCTCACCGACGGACAGGCCGATTTCTCGCTGTGCCATGGCGAAGCGGGTGACGGAATCCATCATGCACAGGACGTTTTTGCCTTCGTCGCGAAAATGTTCGCTGACGGTCATGGCAAGGTAGGCTGCCTGACGGCGCATCAGCACGCTTTCATCCGATGTCGCGACGACAACAACGGACCGCGCCAGGCCATCCTCGCCCAGGTCGTCTTCTATGAATTCCTGAACCTCGCGGCCGCGCTCTCCGATCAGACCGATGACGGCAACATCGCAGTCGGTGTTGCGCGCCAGCATCGACATCAGAACCGACTTGCCGACGCCGGAGCCGGCGAAAATGCCCATGCGCTGCCCTTCGCAGCAGGTAACGAAGGTGTTCAATGCCCGGACGCCGAGATCGACGGGTGCGCCCACCCTCTGCCGTTCGGACGCCGGAGGCGGTGCACTTCGCAGCTTTCGGGGCACCGCACCGTTGGAGATCGCGCCCTTGCCGTCAATAGGTTCACCTTGGGCGTTGACGACACGGCCGAGCCAGGCGTCTCCCGGGTGAACGACGCTCTCGCGGGAGTTGATCACCGCCCGGCATCCCATGCGCACACCCTCGAGCCCGGAAAACGGCATGCATAGCGCCTTGTCTTCCCGGAAACCGACAACTTCGGCCGGAACTTTCGGATTGTCCTCACCGTTGTCGATCAGGAGACGCGAACCGACGCTCATTTCGTGGATCGGGCCGGCGATTTCCACCAGCAGGCCCTGAACCGCCGTGACCCGACCGTAAATTTCGGTCGGCAAAAGCGAATCAATCTCGGCAAAAAGCGCCTTCAAACGAAATTCCTTTCACTGTTAACCGTTTTGGTAACCGATCGTTTACGAGTCTGGTTAATCTTAACCTTTGGAAGGCTGACAAGCGATAGCCATTTCGAAGTCAGACCGGCGTTGTCGAAAGGAATCTGAACGGAATCGGTTAGATCTGTTTCTTAATGTTCAACATTAAGCTTTGTGAATTCGTGTTTTTTTTGGGGATTCAACAAGTTGTCCGTTGTTCACAGATTCATTTCTTCGGAGCTTGCCGCTGCGAATCATATTTTGTTAACCATTAACCGGTAGCTTTGAGTCGGGGTTAACAACAGTCCTTCGTAGCGTACCGACAGAGCCGTTGCGACTTGCCCAGGAAAGGCAGAACAAGGGGATTGGCATGCGTGTATTGTTGATTGAGGATGATAGCGCCACAGCGCAGAGCATCGAGTTGATGCTGAAGTCCGAGAACTTCAACGTCTACACGACAGATCTTGGCGAGGAAGGCATCGACCTCGGCAAACTGTACGATTACGACATTATCATGTTGGATTTGAACTTGCCGGACATGTCCGGATATGAAGTTCTCCGGACACTTCGCGTGTCGAAGGTCAAGACACCGATCTTGATCCTGTCCGGAAATGCCGGCATCGAAGACAAGGTTCGCGGTCTGGGCTTCGGCGCTGACGATTATATGACCAAGCCGTTCCACAAGGATGAGCTGGTTGCCCGCATTCATGCGATCGTTCGCCGCTCCAAGGGTCATGCACAGTCGGTCATCGTCACCGGCGACCTGAAGGTGAACCTGGACACGAAGACGGTTGAAGTCGGTGGACAGCGTGTTCACCTGACCGGAAAAGAATACCAGATGCTGGAGCTTCTTTCGCTCCGCAAGGGTACGACGCTCACCAAGGAAATGTTCCTGAACCATCTCTACGGCGGGATGGATGAGCCGGAATTGAAGATCATCGACGTGTTCATCTGTAAGCTGCGCAAGAAGCTCGCGTCGGCAACATCGGGAAAGAACTACATCGAAACGGTCTGGGGCCGCGGATACGTTCTGCGCGAACCGGAAGTCGAAGCGGCGGCGTAACCGTCAACACCGAACTGAATTTCAGCAAGAAGCCCCGGATGGATCATCCGGGGCTTTTTTTGTTCGGGCATGCATCGCACGCCGTTTGAAAAGGCCGGTGGGGCCGGCCCTTCCGTGAAACGCGGCGTCTCAGAGATGCATCTGGTAGGAAGCCGGAACGTAGCGGTAACCGCTGCCGTCCACGGCGACGTAACCAACCGCCGGGAACGGCATGTGGTAGCCGACGAAAGGAATCCGGTCAGCAGCAAGCATGTCCAGAACGGACCTGCGGGTTGCCGCGGCCGCTTCCTTGTCCATGTCGAAGCGCACTTCCCATTCCGGACGCGCAAGCGACCAGACATAGTGGTTGGCAAGGTCAGCTGCCAGGAGGAGCTGGGCTCCGCCGCTTTCAAGCATGTAGACCGTGTGCCCTGGTGTATGGCCATGGGCATCCATGGCGGTGATGCCGGATGCGACGGACCCACCGCCGTTGAGGAACGTCATCTTTTCCGCAAGCGGTTTCACATTCTTTGTCATCAGCTTGGTCACGCCATTGGCTTCCGGGTCCATCGCGGCCCAGAAGTCGTATTCCTTTTGCGCAATCACGTAACGCGCATTTGGGAACGCGGGTGCGCCGCCTTCCATGAGGCCACCGATATGGTCCGGGTGCATGTGGGTGATGACAACCACATCGACCTGCTCAGGCGTGTAGCCGGCGCTTTCCAGTGCCGCGCGCATATTGCCGCGCGCGGGGCGGCCGCCTTCACCGACGCCTGTATCGAACAGAACGAGTTCGCTGCCCGTGTTTACCAGTGTCGGGGTGAAATAGGCCCTGAATGTATCTGAGGGAATGAAGTTGTCGTCGGAATGGGCGACAAACGCATCCGGTTCGACATTCATCCCGAAGGTTTTCTGCGGTTCGCCGACAGTGACCGCTCCATCCAGGAGCGTGTTCACTTCGAAGTCACCGACACTGTATCGGGCAACAGGAGCCGTCATTGCGCCCTGCTTCTCTGCTGCGGCATGTGCAATACCGGTTGTCGTCAGGCTTGCGCCGGCGATCGCTCCGCCGGCTCCCAAAAGAGCGGCGCGGCGCGTCAGTTCAACTTTCAGTCCCATTTCAGTTTCTCCGGCAGCCTCGACAATTTCAACCTGGACGACCGAAAAGACACAACCCGAGGCCAGTTCAAATTCAGGATCGTGTCTTGCGATGCGCGTCGCCCCTGCGGTCAAATTGGCGCAATAAGGCCGAAAGGAAACCCGCTTCTTCTTCAAAGACTTGTTATTTCGCGACTTCTTTAACTGACATGAGATTCTAAATGTTTTATATTTTTCAATGATATATGCGAAACGAAATTCATGCTTCTTGAATGACGCGACGATTTCGCCATACTTCGGCACCCGAAATAAGAAGTCGTTTCATGAACCGAACCTATACAATTCAGGCTTTCTGTCTGGCTCTGGCATCAGCATGGTTGCTGGCGTCGACACAGATCCAGCGTCCGGACAACTGGCCACTCGCAGGGCTTTATCTTTATTGGAGCGTCCGCATATTGCTGGAAGCGGGCCTGTTTGTCGCCTTCCTTGAATTGTTCGCAAGGTTGCCTGGTGCCTGGGGGCAGATCCGGTGGTCGGTGGTTCTGGCTGCCCTGGTCAGCCTTGTGCCGTTTGCGCTCGCGGTGACCGCTCTCGATCTCATCCTTGGACTTCCCGAACTCAACGAACTTGTCAGAACCAGTGCATCCGGAGCGGCGGCGGGAAGCGCGCAACCAGGCGGTCAGACCCATATCGGTTCTTTCCTGCTGGAAATCGTCTATCTCTCCGACAACCATCTTGTCCTCTGCGCCCTGTTGTCGATCCCGCTGTTTTTTCAATCGATGAAACTGGGCGCCAGAGACACGGCCCCGGAGACCGCGCCACTCGTTGATGTCCTGGAACAGGTCGATCCCGTGCCCACTGAAAAGCATGATCGCGAAAGCGGGTATCAACGCCATCTCGAACCGCCTCTGGCCAACCCGGTTCTGCGCGCCGAAGCGCAGGAACACTACGTCCGTCTGACCACAGCCACGGAAAACCGGATGGTTCTCTACCGCTTCAACGACATCGTGGCGGAACTGCCCGGCGATACCGGAATGCAGGTGCACCGAAGTCATTGGGTGGCGTTTGAAACCATGGCCCGCCTGGTCAGGGAAGATGGACGTCTCTGGCTGGAGCTTACGGACGGTGAACGAATCCCGGTCAGCCGGAAATATGCAGAAGACGTGCGTGCGAAGGTCGATACCCTGCCGCAGGAAGGAAAAAGGGCGGCCAACTGACCGCCTCTTGTTCTTTATCTCCGGAAACCGGCACCGCCACCGACCGCCAGTCTTGGCCCGGCCGGGGTTCCGGTCGCTGCCTGAAACGCCTGTTTCTTCTGGAAGAGACCGCGTTTTCCGGGAACCGGCTTGAAGGCGTCCGTAAGTCCGACCACGGTTTCCGCGGCCCCGAGAACGAGATAACCGTCATCCGGAAGCGTCTTGGAAAGCCGGCCGAGGATCTCGGACTTGGTCGTCTGATCGAAATAGATAAGGACGTTGCGGCAGAACACGATGTCGAATTCGCCGAGATGGGTGAAGTTCTCAAGCAGGTTCAACTGTTTCCATTCGATCATCGCGCGCATTGCGGCATTGATCTGCCACATGTCGCCCTTCTGGTCGAAATACTTCAAAAGCATCTGGATCGGCAGGCCGCGCTGGACCTCGAACTGGCTGTACAGACCCGTCTTGGCCTTTTCGAGCACTTCCTGGGAAAGGTCTGTTCCCAGCACACGCGTCCGCCATCCGGGCATCTTTGCTGCCTCTTCCTTGAGGCAGATCCCTAGCGAGTAGGGTTCCTGGCCGGTCGAAGCAGCCGCGCACCAGACCTTGATCTGCCTGCGTGTGCTGCGCGCCTCCAGGAGGGCTGGCAACATCGTCTCCTTGAAGTGGTCAAACGGTGTCTTGTCCCGAAAGAAAAAAGACTCGTTCGTCGTCATCGCTTCGATGACTTCCGTTTCAAGCGCTCTGTTGCCACCGCGCTGCAAGGTCTGAATGACCGCACTCAGTGTCTCAAGCTTCGAACTTCTGGCGATTGGCTGCAACCGGCTTTCGACCAGATACTGCTTGTCGTTGGACAACACCAGGCCGGAACGCGTCTTGAGAAACGTCTTGAGGAAATCGAACTCACCGGGAGTCATCGTGTATTCCCCTTCAATACGCGTGAAACCTTCGGGCCGATCTGGTTCAAAGGCAGAATTTCGCAGCACATTCCTGTCGCGGCGGCAGCGCCCGGCATTCCCCATACGACACTTGTCGCTTCGTCCTGCGTGATGATGCTGCCCCCGCCAGACGCGATGGTTTTCACGCCGTCCGCGCCGTCATGCCCCATCCCTGTCAGGATCACGGCAAGGCTCGCAGATCCGTAAACCTTGGCGACGCTGTCGAAGAGCGGATCAACCGCCGGCTTGCAGAAGTTCACCGGGGGACCGTCCGTCAGGCGGATCTTGACTGCACCTGCATCCTTTTCAAGGATCATGTGTTTGCCGCCCGGGGCGACATAGACGTTGCCCGGCTTGAGGATCTCACCGTCTTCGCCCTCCTTGGACGGGCGAAGAGCGGCTTTGCTGAGATGTTCCGCAAGGATCGAGGTAAAGGTCGGCGGCATGTGCTGGGTGATGACGACGGGAACGTCGTTCATCGCGGTGCCGACTTCCTTCATCATTTCTTGAAGCGCCTGCGGACCGCCGGTCGACGACCCGATCGCCAGAATGCGAGGTCGCGCGGAAGAATAAGGTCTTGTCTTGAACTTCGGCGCAGCAGCGGCGGCAGCCGGTTGCGAAGCTCCGCGGAAGCTGGCCCGTGTGTCGGTAGCGGGACGGGCGGAGACAGGTCTGACCGGCTGAGTGGTCTTCCCGGCGCGTGTTTCAGCCCGCATCGTCCTTGCCGGACCGCGCATGCGGATCGCGCGCGCACCAAGTGCCTTGACCTTCTCGATCAGTTCGCGACGGAAGTCGACCGAAGTGGTGACTTCGGAATTCGATTCAGGCTTGGGAACGTAGTCCGCAGCACCGAGCGACAGGGCCTTCAGGCTGATCTCGGCATTCCGCCTTGTAAGCGTCGAAGCCATGATGACGACGAGGTCGCGCTTCTTCGCCAGCATGAGCGGCAGCGCGGTCATGCCGTCCATCTCCGGCATTTCAATGTCCAGAACGACAACGTCCGGATTGCTTTTTTCAATGTCGTCAACGGCAAGCTTGCCGTTCCGGTGAGAACTGACGACTTTCAGACCCTTGTCGTCACCGAGCCATCGGGTCAGAAGACCGCGAATGACGACAGCATCGTCGACGACCATGACTTTGATAGGGTCACTGCCGGGGTTAGCGCCCACAGGAGCACTTCTCTGCGCTAATGCCATAAAGACTGCCCAAACTCAAAACTAGATAAGACCGACTTCCTGAAACTTGGCTTCGACAATTTCCCTGTCGAACGGCTTCATGATGTACTCGTTTGCCCCTGCGCGAATTGCGCGGGCAATATGTGCGACGTCATTTTCGGTTGTGCAGAAAACGACCACCGGGCTTTCGCCACCCTCTTCGGTCCGAAGACTGGTCAGGAACTCCAGCCCGTCCATGACAGGCATGTTCCAGTCCAGAAGAATGGCGTCCGGCATAGTCTTACGGCAGGCGTCGAGCGCTTGTTGCCCGTCTTCCGCTTCTTCGATTTCGAAGTTCATGTCTTCGAGAATCCGGCGGGCCACTTTACGGATGACACTCGAGTCATCAACGACGAGGCACTGTTTCATCACCTGTTACTCCACTCGTGGGCCGTCGGCCCGTTACGCTGCTGCCATCGGTTCGGTAAACATTGCTCCAAGCAGTCGGTCGACATCCAGAATGACCATCAACTGACCATCGAGACGGTGAACGCCGCCAGAGATTTCCGCCCACCGGCGATCGAGGTTCGACGGGTTCGACTCCGCCGACGCCGCCGGGAGGTTCAGGACTTCTCCGACCGTATCGATCACGAGGCCGTAGCTTTCCTGCTTGTACTCGATGCCGACCGCCATCATCTGCTCGTCTTCAAGCGGGGGCAGATGAAGCCGGCGGCGCATGTTGATTGCGGTGACAATCCGTCCGCGCAGGTTCAGAACGCCCTGCACTTCCGGGGCCGACATGGGAACGCGCGTCACGCTCTCGGGCACGAAGACGTCGTGCACCTGGGAGATCGGCAACCCGAACAGTTGCCCGCCGATAACCACGGTCACATACTGGATCATGTCGCTTGCGGCGTTCGCATCCGTATCCGCATTGAGTTTGTGTTCCAGCACACTCATGCTGCTACTCCCAATTCATTGGAGAAGACATCTTTCAGCGCGGCGATCAGGCCTGGCCGGTCGAATTTCGCGACATAGTCATCGAACCCGGCCTGGCGGCCGCGCTCGATCGAGGCCGGTGTCACCAGCGACGACAGGGCGAGCATCGGGATGTCGCGGAACCGCGGATCACGCCGCAGGGACTCGCAGAACTCGAAGCCGTTGATTTCGGGCATCTCGATATCGCTGACGATCGCGTGGAACTTGTCACCGTTTTCAAGAAGCTCGAACGCCTGCTGTGGCCCGTTGCAGGTTGTCACGTCGTATCCGGCCGCTTTGAGAACCGGTGTGAGCATGTTGCGGAAGAAGGAGCTGTCGTCCACGAAGAGCACTTTCTTCGTCAACGCCTCGATGTCCATCTCCTTGCGCATGAACCAGTCTTCGAAGGCCTGCGGCAGGTAGTAGCCCAGGTCGATGATCTCGGTCGCACGTTCCTTCACGACCGCCGATCCGAGGATACCGGGGCGTTCCGATCCGACCTCGATGTTCATGCGGTCTTCGACGATGTCGACGATCTCGTCGACAACCAGGCCCATGGACCTGCCTGCATCGGAGAACACCAGCATCGGCTGCGTTCCTTCCGTCTTGTGGCAGTCGCCGTCATTGACATAAACCAGCGGCATCAGCGCACCGCGGTACTGCACGAGGTCGCGGCCATTGGAACGCTCGATCTTCGAGACCTCGAACTCTTCCAGCCGCGTGACCAGCGACAGCGGAACCGCCTTGGGCTCCGGAGCCCCCGCACGGAACAGGAGCAGCGAAATCGAATTCTGTCCCGTCATCGCCTTGCTGCGCAGGTCGTCCCGCTCCTCTTCTTCGGACTCGGCAACCGAGCTCGACGCGTGGCTTGCCATCGCACCGGCGATGCCGTTCGGATCGATGATCATGATCACGGATCCATCGCCCAGTATCGTGTTTCCGGAGAACATGTTGAGGTTGCGGAGCATGGTCGACATCGGCTTGACGACGATTTCCTCCGTATGGAAGACCCCGTCCACGACCACGCCGAATGTCTGACTGCCGACCTGCATGACGACGATGAAGCCATTGTCCTCGTCGATCGCCTTGTCGACGTCCTCGCCTTCATAGATGCCGAGAAGCTGAGACAGATGCACCAGCGGCAGCAGCTTGTTGCGCAAGCGAAGGACGGGTGTGTCCTTGATCCGCTCTATCCGGTGCTCCGAATTGGTCTGGACACGCACGAGTTCCACGACCGAGAGCTGCGGGATGGCAAATCGGTCACCGCCCGCCTCGACGATCAGCGTGGAGACGATCGCGAGCGTCAGCGGGATCTTGATGATGAAGCTGGAGCCCTTGCCGGTCGCCGACCGCAGATCGACGGTACCACCGATCAGTTCGATGTTGTTGCGCACCACATCCATGCCGACACCGCGTCCGGAAACGCTGGTGACTTCGGCTGCGGTGGAGAAGCCTGCATGGAAGATGAACTTGTGGATCTGGGAGTCCGTCATCTTTTCGACTTCGGATTCCGAGGCCAGGCCCCGCTCCAGAACCTTGGCTTTCACGCGATCAACGTCGATGCCCTTGCCGTCGTCGCGGACTTCGATGATGATATGCCCGCCTTCATGATAGGCGGCCAGCGTGATGATGCCCTTCTCGGGTTTGCCGGCTGCGCGGCGTTCCTCGGGACGCTCAAGACCGTGGTCAGCCGAGTTGCGAACCATGTGGGTCAGGGGATCCTTGATCATTTCAAGGACCTGACGGTCAAGTTCGGTGTCGGCACCGATCATTTCAAGATCGATCGGTTTTTCCAGTTCCTGGCTCAGATCGCGGACAATGCGCGGCAGTTTCTGCCAGGCGTTGCCGATCGGCTGCATCCGTGTCGCCATGACACCTTCCTGCAGCTCGGCGGTTACGTTGGACAAGCGCTGCAGCGGAACCTTGAATTCACTGTCTTCGTGCCGGCGCACGATTTCAAGAAGCTGGTTACGGGTCAACACGAGTTCCGAGACCATCGTCATCAGATGCTCGAGCGTATCGACCGCAACGCGGATGCTCTGGTTGGAGACCCCGCCGCCGGCAGCTTTTTTCTCGCCGGCTTCGCCACCGGCCTTTTTCGCGGCAGCTGCCTTTTTCGGTTGTTCCTTGGATTCAGCCTTCGCGGCGACAGGGGCAGGAGCAGGCTCTTCTGCCTCTTCCTCGACCTCAACGACTTCCGCATCGGCAACCTCAACCTCGATCTCGGTTTCCTGGAAAGCACGTTCCAGTTCGTCGAGAGAGACTTCACCAGGCCTCAGCGGGCGTTCAAGTGTCTGATCGGAAGAATCTTCTGCAGCCGGCTCCTCAGCTTCTGCTTCCGCCGGCGCCGCTTCGGCTTCCTCTACGGTTTCGCCAGCCATGGCGGTATCCGCCTTGGCCGACATGTCCTCAAGATTGCCGATGAGTTCGCTGTCGTCGCCTTCCGGCTCCTCGCCCTCGGCGGCCTCCAGCTCACCGAGTATGTCCTTGATCTGGTCAATCGAGATCAGGATCAGCGAAACGGCTTCCTGCGTAACCGGCGCGCCGTCGCGAAACTTGCCCATGAGCGTTTCTGCCGCATGCGCAATACCTTCAAGCCGGGGAAGGCCCAGAAATCCGCAAGTGCCCTTGATGGTATGCACCAGACGGAAAATGTTATCCAAAATAGTCGCGTTGTTCGGTTCCTGCTCGAACTTAACGAGCTCTACGTCAACAACATCGAGACTCTCGTTCGTCTCGGTAATAAATTCCCTGAGGAGGTCGTCCATGGCCTGCTCTCACCCGACTTGTTACTGGTTCCGCATCCTTAAACGGATGTCTGGACCGAAAAGTCCATGAGAGTAGGTTGACGGCAAAGAGTTAAGATACGCTGAAACGGGCGGACACTTTTGTCGATGTGGATCAGACCTTTGGCAGGGCCGTGATTTTTACCAATTCTTCTTGTTTATCTATTGTTAATACCATTTTGGATTCACGCGCCAGAAGCAAAGTGTAGATAGGCTGCACCGAATGCGCGTCGATCCGTTCCGGCTCTTCTCCGTCAAGTGTTTCCTTCATTCCCAGCGGAATACGCGGATTGAGTCCACTGGCATGCAACGTGAAGGACGGCGATTGCGGATCGCCCTCCATTTCAACCTTGATCTCACCCCCGCGCGGGACGCACTGATTGGCGATAAGAATAAGGTTAAGCAGAAGCTTGACGTAATTTTTCGGCATCAGGTGCCGGGAAACTTGCCAAACTAGATCGGATTTTTCGTTTTCCATAAAGCCTGTGGCAACGACTTGGGCATCACCCAGGTCGATCTCGGCACCGGCGGAACCGGCCGCGCCGAAAGCAAGGCGCGCGAATTGCAGTTTTGCCGAAGCCTGACGCGCGCTCTTTCGAATGAGATCCATCGCAAAATCGCGCATGTCTTCGGAGCCTTCTTCATCGAGGACTTCGAGACCGTTCGTTATCGCGCCCACCGGGCTGATGATGTCGTGACAGACGCGGCTGGCGACCAAAGCGGCTAGGTCCAGAGAGGAAAGCTCTTTAAGTGCTGACATGACGTTGTAAGGCTCTTCTGAAAGGGTCTAAGCGAAAGTCTGATTCGCGTTGCTTTGCGTAAGCGTTACACATCCGCAAAGCCGCTGCCAAGGCAACGCCGTTGCGCAATCCCGATCATCCAGATGAAAGTTGTTCGTTTCCCGGATTTCGGCGGAAAAACCCGCTCAGAAAGCCCGTCAGCTCCCCTCATTGACCTGGTGCGGTGAGTTTGAAGTTCGCATCCTTGTTTCTGCAGTCTTCGAACGAACTTCAGCTTCAGGTGACTAGGTGATGGACCCATAAATGAGACTGAAATGGCATCCGTATTGGCGAAATCCCGTAAGCAAGGGTGTGCGGAGCGGGCTTTTTGCCCGGTCAAGCACGCTGATGCCACGGGGTGAAGTCATTTCTGCCGCCAAATCCGCTTCATTTATGGGACCGTACCCTAAAGCACGGGCACGCAGCCCGCGCTGCGCGCGTTGGATTGCGCGTCCTTGGCCAACTGGGCACCGTTGATCACAAACAGGAAGCGATTTACGACGGAATGGAAAAAGACGAGACGCCCTTCCACCATTGCGTAAATGAAGGGATTTCCCGCAGTGGCAAAACCCTCGGACAGTGCATAGCCGCCGCAGCCTGCAAACATGGGCGCATAGGTTTCCGGATTGCGTTCAAATGCGGCCATGTTGCCCTCGTTGACGAAGACCCATTCCGCGCCTCCCCAGGCGATTTCGTTGCGCCTGTCACCCTTTCGGGGCCGCCCGTCAACAAAGTAACTGACCGGATCATGGCCTCCGATGGCGTATCCCGAGATCGGATCGGGAACGAAAAGCTGGGGACGCGCGGCAACTTCATACACAAAAGCACCCAGAAGAGCGCTCATCGAAATGGAAAGACATATCCATGTCTTTTTTTCAGGCCAGCTTTTCATCGATTCGGCTATGTAGGGTACCGAGGCTTGCGCGAATCAGTTTGATTCTATTGCGATCCAGCGTACGGGCTGAGGCACGTGAAAACAATGCGCCTCATCCGGCAGATGATGAGGAGTCCCAATTAATGGCAAAAAGATACCGGCAAGTGGCATCCCTGTTGAAGGCTGCGTTTTTGTGCTTTTGCCTGATTGCCGCACCGACCTTCGCCATGGCCCAAACGTCGGGTGCGGAACCGATCGACAGCGCCCAGACCTACGATGAAGACGAGATCCTGAAAACCGGCCACGAGTTCTTCGGTTCCGTTTCGGGTGGCCTTGCTTCCGTCATTGAGCGCGCCTTTTCCAGGTACGGCGAACCGAACGGATACATTCTGGGTGAAGAAGGCTCCGGTGCTTTCGTGGCAGGTGCCCGCTATGGCGAAGGGCACCTCTATACGCGCAACGCCGGCAACCACAAGATCTTCTGGCAGGGTCCCTCCGTCGGCTGGGATTTCGGTGCTGACGGCGCGCGGGTAATGATGCTTGTCTACAAACTGCCAACGGTCAACTCGATTTACGACCGCTTTGCAGGTGTCAACGGGTCGGCCTATCTCGTCGGCGGCGCGGGAATGACCGTGCTCCTGAGAAATGAGACGATCCTTGTTCCGGTGAAAGCTGGGGTCGGCGCACGCCTCGGACTCAATATGGGTTATCTGAAATTTACACCCAAGCCGACCTGGAATCCGTTCTGACCGGCAGGCCCCGTTGGCATACACAGGGCGGGCTTTGGTCTTGCCAACATCCGTCTGCTCTTGGCGAAACGGCTTGTGTCGTCTAATGATTAGATATGAAAACGGGAGAACCACCGGGAACCCGATGTGATTGAAGCGGTTATGTATATTGCACTGGGGTTTTGTGCGGCCGGCCTGATCGGTCTTGCGATACTTCCTGCCTTCTATCGAAGGGCCGCTCGATTGACCGAGGAAGCGCTGCGTGCCGTCAATCCTTCCAGCTACGCGGAAGTCCGGGCAGCACAGGATCAGGCCAGGGCAAGGCATGCCATCGAACTGCGGCGCGTCGAACGCCAGCATGACGATGAACGCACGAAAGCGGCCAAACATCACCTGGAGGTTTCGCGGCTGCGAACGGAAATCGAAGCGCTGAACCGGGGGCACAAGGCCCAGGTGTCCGGGCTGGAAACCAAGCTGGGTGCCCTGCATGGCGACCAGAAGGCCGTTGATCTCCTGTCCTCCGAAGTAACCGCACTCAAGGAGAAACTTGCAGAAGCGGAAACCGCGCTCGCCGAAAGCTGGAAGACACCGGCACAGGGGGATGCGTCGCAAAAACCGGAAGACAATCCGCAAGACAACAGCGACTGGCTGCCGGCGGCTGACACAATGACACTCGCCAAGATCACGGGTCTGGAAGCAGAAGTCGCAACGCTGAAATCACGTTTGTCGAAACATGAGCCGGTCGAGGACATGCCGCCTGTAACAGCACAGAGGGATCCGGCAATCTCGAAGCTCGCGGAGATGGAGGCACAACTCGTCGACACGGAATCAAAATACGTGACTGCGCAGGCGGAAGTGGCGAGGCTGTCGCTGCTTCTGGATGCCGGTACCGGCATTGAGGCACGTGACGAGCAGCAGCATGACGACCGGGCGTCCGAAGCGCTCGACGAGCTGAAACGTGAAAACGTCCAGCAGAAAGCCGAACTCATTGCCAAGAACCGCACCCTGGACAGGATGAACGGTCAGCTGGAAAAACTGCGGAGCGATCTATTGCAGGCGCCCGGCCTGATAGAGCTCAGGCAGGAATTCAAGGCACTCGCTGCGAAACTCGCCGGAACCGGGAAGCCGGCGGCTGCCGGCGCTGTGCAACGGGACATACCGGGCGAAAACGCAGCTGCAACCGACGCTGCGGAGAAACCCAAGACACGACAGGTGGTCGTGCCTGGCGGCAAGTCTGCCAAACCGCAATCGATCAAGGTCAGAGCGACAAAAATTACGCACAAGAAGGAAGAGGCCGAAGCCTCGGCCAAATCCTCCGAGATTGCGACGGCCGCCGAAGCGCTTGTGAGCAGGATCGTTGCGTCCAACCGCAAGAACGGACCGGAAGAAGAGACCGCGGTCGCCGGCGCGCAGGCAGACGCCGACAACAAAGCCGATGCCGCGCCGGAAACCGATCCGGAAGACAAACCTACCAAGCAAAACAAGAAAGACGTTGCCTGACCCTCGCGAGCGCGGGGTTGCGCGGCGCTCCGATCCTTCCTCTGAAAGCCTTCCTTGAATGCTGATTGAACGTCACAATGCAATCCTTGAACTTGCGCGGCAGATGGGGCGCGTGAGTGTTGACGATCTGGCACAACGGTTCGACGTCAGCCCCCAAACCATTCGCAAGGACCTGAACGAACTCTGCGAACGGCGCCTGCTTGCCAGAACGCATGGCGGCGCGCTTCTGTCCTCTGGCATCGAAAATGTCGGCTATGAAGCCAGAAGGATCATTTCCAGCAAGGAAAAGGCGGATATTGGAGAAAGCGTCGCCGCGCTCATCCCGGACAACACGTCCATCTTCATCAATATCGGCACGACCACGGAAGCCGTCGCCCAGGCCCTGCTGCAACACCGCGGGCTGATGGTGATCACGAACAACATCAATGTTGCCAGTCTGATGCGCGGCTATTCCCAGATCGAAGTGGTCATTGCGGGCGGTGTGCTGCGCCATTCGGACGGCGGCATCGTCGGTGAGGCGGCGGTCGACTTCATGCGCCAGTTCAAGGTCGATTTTGCGGTTATCGGCGCATCGGCCGTCGATCCGGACGGATCTCTGCTCGACTACGATTACCGCGAGGTCAAGGTCACCAAGATCATCATGGACAACGCGCGCCACGTGATTCTCGCAGCCGACAGCACAAAATTCGAGCGGACGGCCCCGGTGCGTGTCGGGCATCTTTCTCAGGTCACGACGTTCGTGACCGACTATTGCCCGGATCCGAATTTCGCTAGGATCGCGCGCGACGCCGAAGTCAAGCTGATCGAAACGGGACAACAGCCTCCGCAGACGTGACGCTTGCCGGGCGATTGAAATCGCGGCGCTTCGTGTCGGCTTGAGCGGGCGGCAAAGTAGAAACTGTCGGAGGAAACGCTGACCCAGGAAGACAACCCTTCGGTACATGCAGCCTCGGCTGCCGGCCAAATCGTTTTCCTGCTGTCGCCGGTCGGCATGTCCGGATCCAACTACATTCGCAACCTTATCGTCTCGGCCGGGCTATGTGTTCCCCCGGCGCATCCCGTCCTAAGACGGGAAGACTGGTTTCTTCACGGATCCGACCATCTTCAAAGCTACGTATCATCGCTTGCGCACCACTGGACGAACGCAAGTGACGGTTCCCAATCAGGAGAGATAGATGCAACCAAGGCCGAAATTCTTCGGGGGTTCGGCGAGGCTCTCGCCCGGCTCGTGGCGACCGGGGACGACAAGCCAACCATTCTAAAAACGCCCAGCACGGAGAACCTTGAAAATCTCGAAATCATGTTTCCCGGCGCGAAAGTAATCTTTCTCATCCGCGACGGCAGGGACACGTGTTTTTCAAGGATCAGGGCCGGCTATGACAGGCACCTGGAAGAAAGCGCCCGCCTCTGGGCCGCAAGAACAAGGCATATGCTGCATCACTGCGACCGGCTCCAGAAACGCGGCGGCGCGAGCGAACGCTTCTGGGTCCGCTACGAGGATGCCGTTAAATCACCGGACAGCGAATTGGACCGGATCTCCGCCTATCTGGAAACGCGACGCGACGCCTCCATTGATGTGGATGCATCAAGCCTGCCGGTATTTGGGTCATCCGAGTTCGGACACGGCGAAACCGGTGGCTTCACCAAGGTAACCATTGCGCGTCCGGACAACTTCAATCCCGTCGGCCGCTGGCGCAGGTGGCCGAGGGTGACCCGTGAAATGTTTCATGAAATCGCGGGACGTGAGCTGATCGAACTGGGCTATGAAACCGGCAGTTCCTGGTGCACCGCACCAGACGGATGAAACTGCTCCTGGGGAAGAAAGTGGCACGCCCAACGGGACTCGAACCCGTGTTTCCGCCGTGAAAGGGCGGCGTCCTAGACCGCTAGACGATGGGCGCGCAATGGCTCGAAACGTGTCTGCATCAAACCAAGGTCCGTGCGTATAAGGCGGTGCGTCCAAAGACGCAACCCCTTTTTTCGCTTTGCTGTTGCACGTCCCGGTTTTTCCGGCATTCGCCATGAATGACGATCACCCTGCCTTTGCTTTCGGTTGTTTATCGCGCGACAAAGTCCGTGCGGCCGATCTGTTTGCCGCTCACCGGATCCATGCGAAGCAGCGCCGTTTTGCTTCCCTCGCGGATCAGAACGAAGATGACACCGTCGGAAACCGTTGCCTGAAGCACGTCTGCGTCCGGACCAACAACGATCGTCGACGCGAACGGATCTTGCGAAATATCGGTCTCGTCGGTGTTGATCTTGTAGAGAATTGCTGCAAAGACAGCGAACAAGCCAGCGAACATGATCAGGGACGAACCGAAAAGCAAACGCTTCAGTCTTGCCTGGATGCGTTCAGCAGCCGGATCGAGTGGCGGTTCATTCTGGTCCTCGTCCCGAAAATCAGGGTGTGACATGACAGATGTTTCCCATGAAGATCCGGTCGATCCCGACACGGATTTCAGATTGACAGTAGATGCAGCCGATGCCGGGGGACGGCTGGATGCGGTTCTGGCAGCGCATCTTGACGCGCTAAGCCGCAACAGGATCCAGTCCCTCATCAAATCCGGAGACGTCACCGTCGGCGGCGCGAAAGTAGTGGAACCGAAATTCCGGGTCAATGAAGGAGATGCGCTCGCATTGACGCTCCCCGAACCAGAAGATCCCGAACCGAAGGGCGAGAACATTCCCATTAGTGTCGTCCATGAGGACGAACATCTGATTGTCGTCGACAAACCGGCAGGGCTTGTCGTCCATCCGGGCGCAGGAAACTGGACCGGCACGCTCGTAAACGCCCTGATCCATCATTGCGGCGACAGCCTGTCCGGCATTGGAGGTGTCAGGCGCCCGGGGATCGTGCACCGGATCGACAAGGACACCTCCGGTCTGCTGGTCGTGGCGAAAACCGATCAGGCCCATCAGGGGCTGGCAGCCCAGTTCGCGGATCATGGCCGCAGCGGACCGCTCGAACGTGCCTATTCCGCGATTGTCTGGGGAGCCCCCTCCAGCCTGAAAGGCACGATCGACGCCAATCTCGCCCGCTCTCAGAGTAACCGGCAGAAAATGGCGGTCGTCAAGACCAGCGGCCGGCATGCGGTCACGCACTGGCAGGTCAGGGAACGTTTTGGTCCGGCGGAACAGGCGGATCTGGCGTCGTTGATGGAATGCCGCCTGGAAACCGGCCGAACGCATCAGATCCGCGTTCACATGGCCCATATCGGACATCCCCTTATCGGGGACGAGGATTACGGCTCAGGCTTCAAAACAAAGATAAATCGCCTGCAGGACCCTCTCAAATCCGTCGTATCCGGGTTCGGCAGGCAGGCGCTTCATGCCGGTTTGCTGGCATTCGAGCATCCTGCAAGCGGCGCTACGCTGCGCTTCGAAAGCAAGTATCCTGCTGATTTTGAAAAGCTTTTATCTTCGTTACAAAAATTTTAGGACGCATTTGCGCAAACTTGCCATGCAATCGGCAATTTCCAACCTATATTAGAATCTCTTGTGTGCCTTTAACGGACACGATTCCGCGTCCGCCTTTCCTCTGACATGGAGTGCTTGCGTAAACCGGAGCAGCGGGAGGAGGGGAGGATGCGACATGACGAAAGGGGGTGCATGATATGGCCCAGAACGTACCTACTCTCACAGCCGGGGAAGGTGGCCTCAGCCGCTACCTGGATGAGATTCGTAAGTTTCCCATGCTGCAGCCGCAGGAAGAGTACATGCTCGCCAAGCGCTACAAGGAGCATGAAGACCCCGCAGCTGCAGAACGCCTCGTAAATTCCCACCTTCGACTGGTCGCGAAGATAGCCATGGGCTATCGCGGCTATGGCTTGCCGATCGGCGAAGTCGTGTCGGAAGGCAATGTCGGCCTGATGCAGGCAGTCAAGCGTTTCGAACCCGACAAAGGGTTCCGCCTGGCAACTTACGCCATGTGGTGGATCAAGGCAGCCATCCAGGAATACATCCTGAGATCGTGGTCGCTGGTCAAGATGGGTACGACAGCCAACCAGAAGCGCCTGTTCTTCAACCTGCGCCGGCTGAAAGGCAAGATCCAGGCTCTCGATGAAGGCGATCTGAAGCCGGATCAGGTCAAGGAGATCGCAACCCGCCTTGGTGTATCCGAGGAAGAAGTGGTGTCCATGAACCGCCGACTTGGCGGCGATGCCAGCCTCAACGCGCCTGTTCGCGCTGAAGCAGACGCCGGCGAGTGGCAGGACTGGCTCGTTGACGAAAGCGACAGTCAGGAGACCCTGCTGGCCAACCAGGAAGAACTGGACATGCGCCGCAAGCTTCTGAGCGACGCAATGGACGTGCTCAACGAGCGCGAACGCCGCATCTTCGAAGCCCGCCGCCTGGCGGAAGACCCGATGACGCTGGAAGATCTTTCCGGTGAATTTGGTGTCAGCCGCGAACGCGTGCGCCAGATCGAGGTCCGCGCCTTCGAAAAGGTTCAAAAGGCGGTGCGCAACAACGCGCGGGCGCAGGAACACCAACAGCCCGTCGCCTGACGGAGCGAATAGCTGAACTGACAAAAAACGCCGGGGCAGAGCTCCGGCGTTTTTGCTTTTTACGAGCGGTCCGGTTGGGGACTGAACCGGTCCCGCTTTCTTGCTATCTGATCTCGACGGCGTAAGTCTCGACCGGAACCACCTTGCTGATCAGCCCGGCCTCCGCCATGAATTCCGCAAAGCGCTGATACCGCCCTTCGTCAAGACTTGCAGGACGCTTGGCAAAACGCGGCAGCGTGTCTGCCCAGGCCCGTTTGTTCAGTTCGTCATTCAGCTCCGGATAGGCCTCGATAAAGGCATCCCAGGCATCATCGGGATGATTGGTGAGATAGACGGTGGCCGCCTCGATGGCTGCCAGGAACCTCGCGAAACGCGGATCGCCCGTCTTGTCCTTGTTCACGACATAGATGAGTTCATCAAAAATCGGCACGCCGTTTTCTTCGGGATAGAAGGCAATGCCCTTCTTGCCCTCGATTTCAAGCTGCGTGAGCTCGAAATTGCGGTAGGCGCCGATAACCGCATCCACCTGGCCTGACATGAGCGCGGGTGACAACGAGAAATTCACGTTGATCAACTCGACATCATCAACGCCCAGACCAACGGATTTCAGCATTTGCCCGAGCATGGCGTCCTCGAACCCTGAAACCGAATACCCGATCGTTTTTCCTTTCAGGTCTTCGAGCTTCTTGATCGGCCCGTCCTCCAGCACGATCAGGGAATTGAGGGGTGTTTCCACCAGTGTCCCGATCCAGGCGACCGGGAGGCCTTCCTCGATCTGCGCATGCAGTGTGGGCTGATAGGAAATCGCGATATCGCCCTGCCCGGCCGCAACCAATTTGGGCGGCATGGCCGGGTCTGCCGGTTCGATCAACTCGACCTCAAGGCCTTCTGCTTCAAAAAAGCCCTTCGTTTGCGCGGTGATCACCGGCGCGTGGTCCGGATTGGTGAACCAGTCGAGCAGGACGGTCAATTTGTCCGCGGCCTGGACCGGTGCGCTTGCAAGCAGACCGGCTGCAAGAGCCAATGACAGGACTTTGTTTTTCATTCATTCCTCCATCCAGGAAAAGGCAGTCAATTTTCGACCTGCCATGGGACAATCATTCGGGCAAACGCATCGGCCGCGGCCCGCAGGAGCAAAACCATCACGGCCAGCAGAATGAGGGCTGCGAAGGTTTCATCGGTCTTCACGCGCGCATTGCTGTGCAGCATGACAAACGCCAACCCTCCCTTTGCGCCGACCCATTCGCCGACAATCGCGCCGATCGGCGCGAACACCGCCGCGATGCGAATGCCTGAGGCAAGCGCGGGCAGGGCCGCGGGAAGGCGCAACATCCAAAGCTCGGAAAATCGGGGCAAGCGGTAAAGGCGGGCAAGATCGACCAGGCCCGGATCCATCCTGCGCAGACCGTCATACATGGTTGACGTCACCGCGAAGAAGATGACGAGAACTGCCATCACGATCTTCGAGGCCAGGCCCCATCCAAGCCAAAGCACGAGGATCGGTGCGATCGCGAACACCGGCAGAGACTGCGTCACCAGGATCAGCGGCAGGAGCGCGGGCCGTGTGACGGGAAATGTCCATAAAAGGATCGCACTCGACGCGCCGGCAAGGACACCGAGTACGAGGCCCAGCACCGTCTCATAGGCGGTGATACCGGCGTGGTGCAGAAAGAAACCGGGCTTTGACGCAAAGGCCGTCCAGACCCTTTCCGGGCCGGGCAGCATATAGGGCTCTATGTCCAGCGCCCGGACAAGCATCGCCCATAGCAAGACGCAGACGATCAAGCCGATTGCAGCCTTGCCGCTCTTGAACAGGACAGCCTTCACGCGCATGCTCCTCGTGAGAGAGCTCTTGCGGTGGCGGCAGTATCAACAGCACGGCACTGACAAAAAGCCAGATCTGAACACATCAAAGGATCTCCCGTCTCGGAACCGGCACCTCTCGCAACCCACGTGGCACGAGACGTTCCTGTCCCTGAGCGGTGTCAGGCAGGCAACAGATCTGATGCGATCATGCGTCTGCCGACACAGCCGAAACTGACATTGGAGATCCGGGAATAGGCTAAGGATTCCGTCCCTTCGCCGGCATGACCCGGATCAGGTTCTAAGGGTTCGGCGCTAGACCATCTCAGTTCCGGAAACCGGAACACCCCTCGGACCAAGACGGAACATGCCTTGCCGGATTGGAAAAGGCAAGCCGTCAATACAGCTTTTGTGGAGGCAGACCCTACCCCGCCTGCCAGGCGGCGACGGCCCGTTCAACGGCGTCCGAACCATCTGAGCCCTTTTCAAGGGTCAGAATGCCGCGCTTGCCGTTTTCGTAGAGCATGGGGATATCGATCCAGCCGCGCTCACGCAGCAGGTTCAGATTGCGCAGCTGCTCGTTTGGCAGGTTCGACAAGGCAATCCAGAAAAAGCCCGGCTGAACCTTGACGGATGCACCAATCAGGGCGTCGCCCCGCGCTTCCTCCGTCGGCTTCATGACGAGACCTGGAACATTCACGACGTCACCGGCGGCAAAGCTCTCCGGGAAATCATACTTGATTTCCACGAGATGACTCGCAGGAAGCGACGTGTCTTCATTCGGCTTGATGCGAATGTCGACTTTCACATCCCGCTCGGGAATATCGATCGATGCGGTCAGAACGGATTGCTGCTGTCCGTCGAGATCCGTCTCTTCGGCCACGCCCCAGACCACGGCACCCTGAGAAGCGGTTCCTGCGCCGCCTGCATCTTCGCCTTCTTCGTAGAGGATCGAACGCTGCGCGCCATCGCCGGCCGGAGACGCCTGCTGTTGCGAATCGACCGCCGCAACATCGCTCTGTTGGGCAGCTTGCGGAGCCTCGGTTCCCGGGCTGGCAGGCGCTGCGGCTTCCGGCTGCACGGGAACGGGTTGGACAAGTGCCGGAACCTGCTGGTTACCAGCGGTTATCGCCGGTTCGGCCGGCGCGGGCACGGGTTCGTTGGATTCTGGATTGATTGTCGTCGTCGTTACCGTTCTGGCATCGGGTGCAATAACTTCATCGTCGCCGGCGTCAAACAGTCGATCGGTGTTCTTGGCCGCCGAATCCGCATCTGAATTCGTTGCCGGAGCCGGTTCGGAAGATGCAGCGTCGGTCTGTGACGCGTCGGTTGATTGCGCTTCGCTCGGGCTGGCCTGCTCCCGGTTGGCCGAAATCAGGTTGTCGAGCGGCAGGAAGAAATATGCGCCGGCTCCCAGAAGGACAATCAATGCAACAACCGCGAGCGATATCGGCATAATGCGGCTGGACGACGAACCACCCTTCAAGGCGTCAGATGCACGGGGACGTTCGCGTTTTGCGCGGGCCTTGGGTTCCGGCGCCGCATCCGGCTCATCGGCATAGAGCGGCGGTTCGTCGGAGTTCACAGCGTCAGCGGCGTTTTCGGACGGCACCTTCTCTGCTGGTGGCTCATCCGCAAAAACCGGCTCCTGTCGCGGCTCGGGAGCGGGCGGCGCTGCGCTTGCCTCCGTCGTCTCGACGGCTTCCTTCGCGTTCTGGACAGCCTGATTGGCGGCGGAGCCGAGGGATTCGGCTTCCGACAATGTCTCCTTCAGGGGAGAGGGGATGTCTTCCGCATCAGCCCTGTCTGCCGCGGGCTTGTGATCGCCGGTTTCCGGCTCGGGCCGCATCTCGGCTTCCGCTTCTGCGGGTGCAGGCGGTTCGACTTCCACCGGCGCAGGTTCAGCGGGCGCGTTCTCGGGCGTTTCGACAGGAGGCGGCGGCGGTGTCGCTGGAGTAGCGGCGACGGCCGCGGGCGTCAGGCCGAGGCTTTCCCGTGCGGCTTCCGCTTCAACTTTACGGATCGCTTCTTCCAGCCGGAGTTGTTCGGCCGTGATCTCGGATGGTGACAGGGGTGGTTCGTAGGCTTTAAGCTGATTGACGATAGCATTGCGTGCCCGGCTGTAAACACTCCGGCGCGCGGCACCGTTGCTTTCCGGCAAAGACGCGATCGTTTTCTTCAGTATTGAATAGTAATCAGCCATCTTCCTGCCTACAGGCCACTTGCATGATTCATTTCCGCTGGCCCATTCACTTCAGGCTTATAGCAAGTTTTTGAAGACCAATGCCAATTCTTCATACTTGCACGAACTGAAAACCATGCTCGGCTTTATTCTATCACAGTCTGCAGGACGCATTTTGACGATGCGTCCGGGCACTCATTTGTTGCGAACGGTGATTCGCAGTTTTGTTTCAGCCAATTGATATTGACCGCGTTCAGCCACAGATCTCAATCCTGGAAAGGATTCTGCACAAGAATTGTGTCATCTCTCTCAGGGCTGGTGGACAGCAAGGCGACCGGTGCACCGATCAGTTCCTCGACGTGTCGTACATACTTGATCGCCTGTGCCGGCAACTCACCCCATGTCCTGGCACCTTCCGTGGATTCTTTCCAGCCCGGCAGCGATTCGTAAATCGGAACGACCCTTTCCTGTGCGCCCTGCGAAGCGGGCAGATAGTCGATCCGTTCGCCGTCAAGCTCATAGCCGATGCAGATCTTGATCTCATCAAGTCCGTCAAGAACGTCAAGTTTCGTCAGGGCGATGCCATTGATGCCGGACGTGCACACGGTCTGTCGGACGAGAACCGCGTCGAACCAGCCGCACCGGCGGCGGCGGCCGGTCACGGTCCCGAATTCATGGCCCCGGGTCCCGAGAAACTCGCCGACCTCGTTCTCCTGTTCCGTCGGGAAAGGACCCTCACCAACACGCGTCGTATACGCCTTGGTGATCCCGAGCACAAAGTCGACGGAACCCGGCCCGAGGCCGCAGCCGGTCGCGGCCTGGCCCGCGACGGTGTTTGAAGACGTGACAAAGGGATACGTGCCGTGATCAATGTCCAGCAGCGCTCCCTGCGCTCCTTCAAACAGGATACGCTTCCCTTTGCGGCGCAGGTCGTCAAGCAGATACCAGACCTTGTCCATATAGGGCAGGACCTTGTCTGCCACGCTCGCAAGTTCATCGTATATCGCCTGGGCCGAGACTTCGTCCTGACCAAGCCCGCGGCGCAGCGCGTTGTGATGGGTCAAGAGACGGTCGATTTTCGCCGGCAGCGTCGTCAAATTCTTCAGATCCATCAGCCGGATCGCGCGGCGTCCAACCTTGTCCTCGTAGGCGGGACCGATCCCGCGCTTGGTCGTTCCGATCCGGGTGCCGGTGTTGGAGTTTTCTCGCAGCGCGTCCAGCTCCCTGTGGAGCGACAAAATGAGTGTCGCGTTTTCAGCAACCCGCAGAGTTTCGGGCGTCACGACAACACCCTGACCGGCCAGTCGTTCGACTTCTTCGGCAAGCGCATGCGGATCCAGCACGACACCGTTTCCAATGACGGACAGTTTGTCGGGCCGCGCAACACCTGATGGCAACAGCGACAGCTTGTAGCTCACGCCGTCAATGACGAGCGTGTGCCCGGCATTGTGTCCGCCCTGGAACCTTACGATGACATCAGCCTGCTCCGACAGCCAGTCGACAATCTTGCCTTTGCCTTCATCACCCCATTGCGAACCGACAACAACCACATTCGCCATCTATTTTTTGCTCTCCTGAAAGCAGATTTTTTACCACCGGAGCCTGTCCGGCGTGCCAACACGACAAGCCCCGGCAAACAGACCGGGGCAAACGGCGCGGACTATAGACAGGTTTGTTCGCGCATGCGAGTCCGCGCAGGCAGTTTCTACCGTGCCAACGTGTATTCAAACATCGCTTATAAACGCATCTTTGGCGTTATTTGGGCGCAGACCCGTTTTCGTCGGGCTTTTCGCCCCGTGCAAGCCTGTTCATCATCGGCGACGTTCTGAGCAACCACACGAAACGGCGCCTTTGATCGGCGGGGACTGCATCACGGCTGAACATGCGGACAATGACAAAAAGAACCAGCATGAGATGCAGTGTCGCGGTGTAGACGAAAAAGGATGCCGGACCGAACGCTCCCATGAGCAGGGAGGCTACAAAAGGTCCGATCATCGCCCCTGTGCCGAAGGCGAGCATGATCCCGGCGGCAACATCGATGAACTGACCGGGCTTCGCGTGATCGTTACCGTGCGCAGCCGAAAGCGAGTAGAGCGGCAGCGCAAATCCGCCGAAGAAAAAGACGCCGATGAACAGCTCGGTTTGGGTCATTGACCGCGCGATGAAGAGACAGGCGGCACCTGCACCGATCGTGAAGGCGATCAGAACGAACCTGCGGTCAACCCGGTCCGACACCCAACCGGCCGGATACTGAAAGATTGCGCCCGCAAAGACCCAGATTGCGATGAAGGCCGCGACTGTCTCGAGCCCGAGACCGATACTTTCAGCGTAGATCGGTCCGATCATGCGGAAAGCGCCGTTTGTGAGGCCGATGGTGAAGATGCCGACGATGGCAACCGGCGAGACCCTCCACAGCATCAACGGGTTGACGAGCCTTGCAGGCGGCGCAGGCGGATTGCCGCCGCGCGCAAGCGAAATCGGCACAACAGCAAAACAGAACAGGACGGCGAGCACCATCAGGATGTCCGGACCGGTTGCCCCGAACACAGGAAGTATGAATTGCCCGCCCATGACCGCACCCAGATCCACGATCCTGTAGATTGACAGAATTCGTCCGCGCGACGTATTCGACGCGATCGAGTTGAGCCAGCTTTCCAGCACCATGGCCGTGCCGCAGAAGGCAGCCCCGCTGACGAACCTCGCGATCATCCATGGCCAGCCGGCAGGTGCGAAGGCAAGCGCAAGCACGGCAATTGCGCTGATGGATGCAAGGGCGGCGAAAACCCGGATGTGGCCCGCCCGGGCAATCAGGAACGGGGCAAGAAGAACGCCGGAAATGAGCCCTGCAAAATAGAGCGATCCCAGAAGACCGATGCTTGTGTCCGGAAGCCCTTCGACACGGGCACGTACGGCAATCATCGTCATCGACAGACCGTTGGCCCCCAAAAGGCAGGCTGCCGCGATCAGCAATGGATAAAGCCGCCCGGCTTGGGGCGGGGTATCGGTGGGTGTGTCGGTCTGCGTCATCGGAAAGATCGTTCCTGAGGCTGCCGGATACGGCAGAAGACATCTGCCTACATTGCCGAACTGGAACCGTGGCGCAAGCCACTCAGCTGCGAACCGCTCGTTTTTCGGGTGTTTGTCGGCGCACCGCCGTGATAACCGGTCTGCAATGCAAGAGGGAACGATAGATCAATGTCACTTCGAAACTGGATCATGCTGGCAGTGCTGGGCGCCATCTGGGGCGGATCTTTCCTCTTCGCGAAAGTTGCCGTCGCTGAAATTCCGCCATTTGTTCTTGTTTTCCTGCGCGTTTCCAGCGCGTGTGCCGTGCTGCTCATCGTCCTCTGGCATCAGAAGCTGCTCGGCCAGTTGAAACCGGGACTTGCCCTGCCCTTCCTTGTCATGGGCCTCCTCAACAATGCCGTGCCCTTTTCGCTTCTATTTCTGGGACAGACGGAAATCGGCGCAGGGCTTGCCTCGATCCTGAACGCAACCACCCCCATCTTCACGGTGATCGTCGCCGGGCTCCTCACCGGGCAGGAAAGCCTGCAGATGAACAAGATCGCCGGTGTTCTTCTCGGTGTCGCAGGCGTCGCGATCATGTTGTCCAGCAGCCTGTCCGGTGTTGCGAACGATCCTGTCTGGGCACAGCTCAGCTGTCTCGGCGCTGCCGTGTCCTACGCCTGCGCAGCCACATACGCACGCCGCTTCAAAGGCGTCCGCCCCCAGGTTTCGGCAACCGGACAGTTGCTCGGATCAAGCCTGATCATGTTGCCAATCGCGCTTTACTCTGGAACCGGCTGGAGTGTTTCCGGAACAAGCATGACCGCCTGGGCGAATGTCGCAGCTCTCGGCATCATCGCAACGGCTCTCGCCTACCTGATCTATTTCCAGCTTTTGGCGGATGCCGGCGCTACCAACGCCTCGCTGGTCACCCTGATCGTGCCGGCCAGTGCCCTCCTGTTCGGATGGCTGATCCTGGGGGAAAACCTCAGCGCGCTGCAACTGGCCGGCTTCGCGGTCCTTCTGATTGGCCTCGTCGCACTGGACGGAAGAGTTTTCCGGCGAACGAACCCGGCATCCGCCAAGGGAGAGCGGACCTAGAGTGTCCTCCACGCGTGCCGTCCGTCACTGGCCGGCAACACGCACCGCAAAACCAGAAGCGACAAGGCCCGGACCCGGGCCTTGTCATCGTCTGCAGCGTGTAAACGCAGTCAGTGCTTAGAACCTGAGATCTTTCACCTGCTTGACGTGGGAGACCGCCTCCAGGCGTTTCATCACCCCGGCGTCAACCTTTCCATCCACTTCCACAAGGCAGATGGCGTCAGCGCCCGGGGCCTGTCTGCCGAGATTGAAGGTGGCGATGTTGACGCCGCTGTTTCCGAGTTCCATGCCGAGTTGGCCGATGAAGCCCGGCTTGTCCTCATTGGTGATGTAAAGCATGTGTTCGCCGAGTTCAGCTTCCATGTTGATGCCTTTCACCTGGATAATGCGCGGTTTTCCGTCTGCGAAAACGGTTCCGGCCACCGAGCGTTCCTGCCGTTCGGTGATGACCGTCAGGCGGATATAGGTCTCGTAGGCGCCCTGCTTGTCCCTGCGGATCTCTTCAACCTTGATGCCGCGGTCCTTTGCCAGGATCGGAGCCGAGACCATGTTCACCGTCTGTAGCAGCGGTGTCAGAAGACCGGTGATTGCCGCAGCCGTCAGCGCCTGGACATTCATCTCGCCAACCGCCCCTGCGTACTCGATCTTGACGCCTTCGATACCGGTTTCGGTCAACTGCCCTGCAAAGGAACCGAGCTGTTCGGCAAGGCGCACGAAAGGCGCAAGCTTGGGTGCTTCCTCTGCGCTGATCGAGGGCATGTTGAGCGCGTTGCGCACGGCCCCGTCCACCAGGTAGTCGCACATCTGCTCGGCAACCTGCAGCGCCACGTTTTCCTGTGCTTCTGACGTGGACGCGCCAAGATGCGGGGTCGAAACGAAATTCGGCGCCCCGAACAGGATGTTTTCGCGCGCGGGCTCATCCACGAAAACATCGAAAGCGGCGCCGGCCAGCTTACCTTCGTCCAGTGCCTGTCTGACAGCCGTTTCATCCGCCAGACCGCCGCGGGCGCAGTTGATCAGGTAGGCTCCGGTGCGCATCTTCGAAATCGCACCGGCATCGATGATGTTCCGCGTCTTGTCGGTGAGCGGCGTATGCAGCGTGATGAAGTCGGAACGGGCGAAGAGATCATCCAGCTCCACTTTTTCCACTCCGAGAGAAACGGCCCGTTCCGGCGTCAGGAACGGATCGTAGGCCACGACCTTCATTCTCAGGCCGATCGCCCGGTCCGCAACGATCGAACCGATATTGCCACAGCCGACGAGACCAAGCGTCTTGCCCGTTAGTTCGCGCCCCATGAAGCGCGACTTTTCCCACTTTCCAGCCTGTGTGGATGCATCGGCTGCAGGGATCTGGCGGGCCACGGCCATCATCATCGAGATCGCATGTTCGGCCGTCGTGATCGCGTTGCCGAACGGCGTGTTCATCACGATAATGCCGCGCGCCGTTGCCTTGGGTATGTCGACATTGTCGACGCCGATACCGGCGCGGCCGATGACCTTGAGGTTGTCCGCAGCTGCGATGATCTTTTCGGTCACCTTGGTCGCGGAGCGGATCGCCAGTCCGTCATACTGTCCGATGATCTCGAGCAGCTTTTCCTTGTCCTTACCAACGTCCGGCAGGAAATCGACATCCAGGCCGCGATCCTTGAAGATCTGTACGGCAGCGGGCGAGAGCTTGTCTGAAATAAGTACCTTGGGAGCCATGTTGACGTCTCCTTGAATGCAAGTAACGGCCGGGCAGCTTGCCGCCCGGAGGTGGGTGTCATGTACGGAGACGTGTTCAGGCGGCCTGTGACAGGTTCGCTTTTTCGCTGGCATGGGCCCAGTCGAGCCATGCAGTCAGCGCTTTCAGATCAGTGGCTTCGATCGTCGCGCCAGCCCAGATCCTGAGGCCCGACGGGGCATCGCGATACGCACCGATATCAAACGCGACTCCTTCCCGGTCGAGACAGGCCGCAACCGCCTTTGCAAACGCGGCTTGCCCGGCATCGTCAAGGGCAAGGATGTCGGGATCGGTTATCTTCAGACAGACCGAGGTGTTCGAAAGTGTGGCCGGATCGGAAGCCAGGAAGTCGGCCCAGCCGGACGTTTCCACCCAGTCGGCGATAACCCGAAGATTGGCGTCCGCGCGTGCTTTCAAGCCGGCGAGGCCACCGATCCGTCCGGCCCAGTTCAATGCATCGATGTAATCCTCGACGCAGAGCATGGACGGCGTGTTGATCGTCTCGCCCCTGAATACGCCCTCGATCAGCTTTCCGCCTTTTGTCAGGCGGAAGATTTTCGGCAACGGCCAGGCAGGCGTGTAGGTTTCAAGACGTTCCACGGCCTTCGGGCTCAGGATCAGCACGCCATGCGCCGCTTCCCCGCCGAGTACCTTCTGCCAGGAGAAGGTCACCACATCGAGCTTGTCGAAGGGCAGATCCTGGGCGAAGGCGGCGGAGGTGGCATCACATATTGTCAGGCCTTGCCTGTCGGCAGGGATCCAGTCGCCGCTCGGAACGCGAACGCCCGAGGTCGTCCCGTTCCAGGTGAACACGACATCCTTGGAGAAGTCGACGGTCGCAAGGTCGGGCAGTTCGCCATAGGCAGCCTCCAGAACCCTTGCGTCTTCAAGTCTCAGCTGTTTCACCACATCCGTGACCCAGCCCTTGCCGAAGCTTTCCCAGGCCAGCATCTCGACGCCTCGCGCGCCGAGCATCGACCAGAGCGCCATTTCGACCGCGCCCGTGTCGGATGCAGGCACGATGCCGATCCTGTAGTCTTCTGGAACCTCGAGCACCTTCCTGGTGAGGTCGATCGCCTCGGCCAGTTTTGCCTTGCCGGGCTTCGCACGGTGCGAACGGCCCAGTGGCGCATCAGCAAGACCCTCCAGCGACCAGCCGGGTCGTTTGGAGCAGGGTCCGGATGAAAAATGGGGATTGGCCGGACGCACGTCCGGCTTTGCGGCAAGCTCAGTCATATCTGTCTACCCTCGCAGATAGTTGCCCCTCGTTGGGGAGGGGTGTCCCACCTGCGGGAATAGAACGTTAAGGCGTCCGGGTCAATTCACTTCCCGGTAAAACGCAAAATGGCCGGTCATTGAGACCGGCCATTGGAAGTTCGATGCAACCCTGATCAGAAGTTGCTGCTGATCGGAGCCTTGTCGTAATAGACCGGTGCCGCTGCATGCGTCGAGTTGAAGGTATAGCGCACACCGAGGCGGAGTTCGTGAGCGGTGAGGTCATCCCATTCAATCCGGGTCTCGCCTGTCCCGGCATCATGCAACACGACAGTTTTGGCATCGCCAAGGTCGCGATACTGGTAGCCGGCATCGATGGCCCAGTTGTCGGTGATCGCGTAGGACGCGCCGGCCATCAGCGCCCATGCAAAGTTCCACTCGCTGTTCTGACCGTCATAGTTCGACCGGCCGGTTCCGCCCGGGTTGATGGAATAGGTGCTGTCTGTCCGCACGTATGCCGCACCGATACCCGCGCCAACATATGGCGTGATCCTGTTCCACGTTCCCAGGTCGACATAACCGTTGACCATGAACGTCCAGACATCGATATCGGTGAATTCTTCCGAGAAACCGCCTGTACAGGTGCCGCAGACGGCATAGCCTTTGACGCTTGCCGGTGTCTCGTAGTCGATGGTCAGGTCTGTCCGCAGATACCGGTTCCACTTGTAACCGACACCGGCGCCGATCATCCAGGCATCGTCCATCGACTCGCGCTGGAAGCGCAGGTCGCCAATGACAGGGTCGTTGAAGCTGCCATTCGGAGAATTGTAGAATTTGTAGCCGATATCGCCGCGCAGGTACCAGCCACCGACAGCAGGCACTTCCGGGATATGCTCGATGACCGGGGTCGGCAGATCCGCGGCAAAGCCCGTTGTGGAAAGCGCGACTGCAAAGCCGGTCAAAGACAACCGTTTGAAAAATGATTTCATGTCCTCGTCCTCTTCCAGTGAGCGTCCGCTTTATGATTGCCGGACACATCAAACTTGAAAGCATACTGACGTGAATTCATTAAGGGTGGCTTAACTCTGTTCTTTAACCGTGTTTTTTTACCTTAACAAAGTCTTAACGCCAAAAGACAACACGATTGCACGCTGCGAAGTTCGGGATCGCAATCGTGGATCAACTTGAAAAGACTGGAGTTTTATCTTCAGGCAGCGACGGTCGCGACAACGCCCGCAATGTCATTTACGACCTGTTTCACAAGCTCAGCGTCGTCCCCTTCCGCCATGACACGGATAAGAGGTTCCGTTCCCGAGGCACGGATCACGAGACGGCCCGAGGTGCCGAGCCGTGCTTCGCCATCCTCAATGGCCGTACGGACACGTTCCTGCTCCAGAGGCTTGCCGCTGCTGTAGCGGACGTTTTTGAGGATCTGCGGAACAGGTTCGAAACGGCGGCATACCTGGGAGACGGGTTTGTCCTGATCCTTGACGCAGGCCAGCACCTGAAGCGCAGCAATCAGGCCGTCGCCCGTGGTTGCGAAATCCGAAAGGACAATGTGACCAGACTGTTCGCCGCCGACGTTGAAGCCGTTGGCACGCATGTGTTCGACAACGTATCTGTCACCGACCCTGGTGCGCGCAAGGTCAAGGCCAATGCTTCCCAGGTACCGTTCCAGTCCGAGATTGGACATCACCGTGGCGACGATTCCCGAACCGGACAGCCGCTCATTGGCCTGCCAGGATTGCGCAACGACCGCCATAAGCTGATCGCCATCCACTTCCTGACCGTTTTCATCAACGATGATGACACGGTCCGCGTCACCGTCGAGCGCAATGCCGATATCGGCACGCACCTCGTGAACCTTCTTTGAAAGCGCGTCGGTGGACGTGGAGCCGCACTCCTTGTTGATGTTGAACCCATCCGGTGTCACGCCCATGGAAATGACATCGGCACCAAGTTCCCACAAGGCTTCAGGCGCCACCTTGTAAGCTGCCCCGTTGGCACAGTCGATCACGACCCGAAGACCCTCAAGACTCATTTCCCGAGGCAGGGTTCTCTTGGCAAATTCGATATAGCGCTGCTGCGCGCCGTCGATCCGTCTTGCCCGCCCGAGTTCACCCGGACCGGCGAGGACCGACGTGAGATCGCCTTCGATGAGGTCTTCGATCTTCCGTTCTATCGCGTCACTCAGCTTGAAGCCGTCCGGACCGAAAAACTTGATCCCGTTGTCATGGTAAGCATTGTGCGACGCGGAGATCATCACTCCGAGGTCGGTGCGGAGCGACCGGGTCAGCATTGCAACGGCTGGCGTCGGCATCGGGCCCAGCAGGAAGACATCCATGCCAACCGATGTGAAACCGGCAACCAGGGCGGTTTCGAGCATATATCCGGACAGGCGGGTATCCTTGCCGATGACAACCCGGTGCCGGTGGCGTCCGTTCTTGAACACAAGTCCTGCGGCCATGCCGACCTTGAGAGCCATTTCGGCGGTCATGGGGTAGGAGTTGGCTTGTCCGCGAATGCCGTCGGTACCGAAAAACTTGCGCATCTATCATGCCTATCTGAAATCGTCGTCTGCGCCCTTGTATCGCAATTATACCGGGGCGTTCTTCAAAATATGTGAGCAATTATTACTATTCACTGACGATCCACAAGCGTTCCCGAAACAAAACTGCCCGGCAGAGCCGGGCAGTCTCAGACAATGCTTGTGAAGCCGAACGTCCTCAGGAAGGCTGAGGCTCCATGCCGCCGCTCGGTTCGTCGCCGCCGCGCTTCGCCCCAGCGGTCGGAACCGCCGAGGAGCGGCCGATCGGTTGGTCGTCATCCGTGTCGCGGACCGGCGGCTTTCCGTCGAGAAGATCCTTGATCTCATCGCCGGACAGCGTCTCATATTCCAGGAGGCCCTTGGCGATCGTGTGAAGCTGGTCTTCATGATCCCGCAGGATCTTGTTCGCGGTTTCATAGCCCTGGTTGACGAAGGACTTGATCTCCGCGTCAACGATCTTCTGGGTCTCGTCGGACACGTTCTGGTTCTTGGCGACGGAATGTCCGAGGAAGACTTCTTCCTGGTTTTCGCCGTAGAGCAGCGGCCCGAGCTTGTCCGACATCCCGAACTGGGTAGCCATGGCGCGGGCGAGCTTGGTCGCCATCTGGATATCGCCCGAGGCGCCGGATGTAACCTTTTCGTAGCCGAAGATCATTTCTTCAGCGACGCGTCCGCCCATTGCCACGGCAAGATCGGCCTTGCACTTCGCACGTGTCAGAGAAACCTGATCCTTTTCAGGCAACCGCATCACCATGCCGAGCGCACGTCCGCGCGGAATAATGGTCGCCTTGTGGATCGGGTCCGATGCTTCCTGGTGCAGCGCGACCAGAGCATGGCCTGCCTCGTGGTAGGCTGTCAGCTTCTTCTCTTCCTCCGTCATGACGAGCGTGCGGCGTTCGGCACCCATCATTACCTTGTCCTTGGCATCTTCGAACTCCGCCATGGTCACAAGGCGTTTGGAGCGGCGGGCGGCCAGAAGTGCGGCCTCGTTCACCAGGTTCATGAGATCCGCGCCTGAGAAGCCGGGCGTACCGCGCGCAAGCGTCCTGACGTCAACATCGGGTGCAAGCGGAACCTTGCGCATGTGGACCTTGAGGATCTTCTCGCGGCCCGTGATATCCGGGTTCGGAACGACAATCTGACGGTCGAAGCGGCCCGGGCGCAGCAGGGCCGGGTCGAGAACGTCCGGACGGTTGGTCGCCGCGATGATGATGATGCCTTCGTTCGGCTCGAAGCCGTCCATTTCGACCAGCAACTGGTTGAGCGTCTGTTCGCGCTCATCGTTGCCGCCGCCAAGTCCGGCGCCACGATGGCGTCCGACCGCATCAATTTCGTCGATGAAGATGATGCATGGCGCGTTTTTCTTCGCCTGCTCGAACATGTCGCGCACACGCGATGCACCGACACCGACGAACATTTCGACGAAGTCAGAACCCGAGATCGTGAAGAACGGAACGTTTGCCTCACCTGCCACGGCACGCGCGGTCAGGGTCTTACCGGTTCCCGGAGGACCGACAAGCAGCACACCACGCGGGATACGGCCGCCAAGGCGCTGAAATTTCTGCGGGTCGCGCAGAAACTCGACGATCTCCTGCAGGTCTTCCTTGGCCTCGTCAATGCCCGCAACGTCTTCGAAAGTGACACGCCCGTGCGCTTCGGTCAGGAGCTTGGCCTTGGATTTGCCGAAACCCATCGCCTTGCCGCCGGAGCCCTGCATCTGGCGCATGACAAAAATCCAGATGCCGAGGATGATCAGCATTGGTAGCCACGAGAACAGGGCGCTGAGAAGCGGTGAATTCTCTGAAGGCGGGTTGGCCTTGATCAGAACGCCTTTGCCGCGCAGCTCGTCCACGTACTGCGCGCCGTCAGGCGCATAGGTCTGGAACGCACCACCGCTGTTATACAGTCCGGTGATTTTCTGTTCCTGGATCGTCACCGACCTGACTTCGCCGTTATCGACCTGCCTCATGAAGTCGGAATAAGCGATGTCGTTCGTTGCACCCTGCTGCGCAGGGCTTTGAAACAGCTGGAACAATGCGATCAACAAAAGGGCAATGATGACCCAAAGAGCAAAGTTGCGAAAATGTGCGTTCATTTCGTTCCCTTAACCGCCCAACGCGACTTACTGCACGCGGTTACATTTCTCTTAGAGCGAAGATAGGTCGCCCAAGGCCCGCTGCCAAGGCGGTGCGCCATAATGCGCATATGCGCTGACTAATTTGTTAAGCTCGGACCTCTATCAGAAGTTCGCGAAGAGGAAAACCGCAGAATCCCTTCAAACGTCCCCTTCATCGTCCCTGCCGTCCAATAATTTACCCCGGATCGGGACACGCTCCAAATCCAAGCTGCAGCTATGGTTATTTTCGCCAGTAGCCGTTTTTAGGCAGACCGGGTGTGCCAGGACCTGTCCTTGCGCATTCCATACGGCGGGCGAACACTCGAAGGCGGGTTTAGGCCATCCCTGTGGCCAGATAATGTCTTTTGACGTCACCGGCGCATGCATCAGCGGTCCGAGCCGCAATCCCTTGCCGCGCACATCCAAGAGACAGGGATCAGGCGCGTTGTAGCGATATCGATGATCCCACACCCCGGTACCGTCGACGTCCGACAGCGTTTCCGGCGGGAACCGCCCGGATTCGCGCCAGCACCACACAAACGTGCCGCCTGCCTCAAACACCGCACCGCACAGCGTCTGACGACCCGGCAAAGGCGAACAAAAGAGAGCGTCAAGGGCTTCGATCTGCTTGAGGCGTGGCTCCGGCCGGCGGCCGGTCACGGCCTGAACCATGTGGTTGAGCAGCCGCAGGCGCAGATCTTCCGGTACTTCCCGGTAGGAGCCGCGGTTCATGCGCGACGGGCCCGCAGGATGATTTTCCAGGACTCTGGCGGAAATGTCGTGCACCACGGCATCAAGCGCCTCACGGGACCGGCGCATCCGGCGTGCCGTTTCCGAAAGACGCTCTGCCGTCAGGCCTTCTTCCGCAAGCAGACCCATGATCCGCCGCAGTCTGCTTCTCTTGTATTTGGCGTCGTCGTTGGATGGGTCCTGGTACCAGCGGAGGCCGCGTTCACGTAAACTGGCTTCAAGCCGGTTCTTGCGCACGCCGAGAAACGGCCGCTGCAAACGCAGTCCCTCGGGTCCGCGGGTTTCGTCGGCCGACATGGCGCTCAGTCCGCTCACGCCGCTGCCGCGTGTCAGCCGATCCAGGAAGGTTTCGGCCTGATCGTCCAAGTGATGCGCAAGAACAAGTGCCTGTGCGCCGGTTTCGGCGATCCGCTCCGCCATGAGCCTGTAGCGCGCGCGCCGCGCTTCGTCTTGTATGTTGCTGTCCGGCTTGTTTCCCTCCCAGGACAGCGCCCTTGCGGCGAGGCCATGCTCATGGGCCATGCCGCAGACAAACCTGGCTTCCGCTGCACTTTCAGGACGCAGACCGTGATCGACCACGAGAACTTCCACGCTGCCGTCCCAGCAACTGCGCTGACGCCACTCGCTGAAGAGAACCAGCAGACAAAGGGAATCCGATCCGCCGGAGACAGCCAGCGAGAGATTTGAAAACGAATTCAGTCTTGAAAAAAGCGCATCGACCTCGTCAGCGGAAAGACCGCCGCCGTCACTGCCGATGTCAGGAACATTGTGCACGGACGCGTTCATCCCGTGCCTGAGACAGAACAGCCGGTGCCGCGTTGGGAAACTTGTTCAACAGTTCCGAAAAGGTCGCGCAGGCTGCATCGGACTCGCCAAGACCGCGCAGCGAAACACCGAGCTTCAGCAGGCTGTCCGGGCTTTTGTCATTGCCGGGGTAATCCGTGTAGGTCTTGAGGAAGGCATCGGCAGCGCCGCGATAATCCTGCTGCGCGAGGAGACTTTCGCCAAGCCAGTACTGTGCGTTCGCGACAAGGCCGCTGTCCGGATAGGTCTCGAGAAAAGTCCGAAACCCACGCTCTGCGCCCACATAGTCACCATTGACTGCCATGGAATAGGCTGCGTCATAATCGGAATTCGGATCACCGCTTCCGATAATACTGGCAATCGAGTCGTCTTCCGTTCCGATCGAGGGACCGGGAACGAGCTCTTGTCCGGTTCCCGGGATCGTTTCCAATCCGTTGGCGAGCGCGGACAGATCGATCGGTCCGTCGGTCGGCAGCCCGGGCTCCTCCTGATAACCTCCGCTCTGATCCCACGAGCCGTCGCCGGACCCGTTGGCGGGCAGCGTTGCAACACCGCCATTCGGGGCAACCAGTGTACCGGTCTGCGGTGTTCCGTCGGCTGCCAGACCGGGCGCAGTGCTGCCAGGCGCACCCGTTGGCGAGAACTCGGACCGCTTGCCGGGTGTCCCCCCTTCCAGTTGCTGGAAACGGTACTCGTTGTCTTCCTGCATGCGCCGCATCTGGTCCTGCATCTCGCGCATCTGGAAGGACAATTGTTCAATTTGTCCGGTCAGCGTGCGGATACGCTCTTCCAGTTGGCCGATCCTTACCGAGGAATCGTCCTTCTTCCGTCCGAACAGCTGGGCTTCAGACGGGCTCGCCGAGACAACCAGGGCAAGCATCACGAACATGCCTGCCAGTGCCTTGAATTTCTGCATTCGGTCCTCCGGGTCACAGATGCATCGATAAAGACTTGGCTTTGCCGCAGGTTTCGATCCCACGATCAAGCAACAGTCTCGCACAACCAAGTCTTAGCCATGCCCGGCTCTGCACTCAAGGGACAGAGCGCCCGGACTTCGGCCAAATTTTGACGATATGCGGTCTGAGCCGCAGAAAGCGGCGATTTGCCCACCGGAAAGCAAAGGGGCCGGCTGTGAATGCCGGCCCCCATCATAACTCTTTGCGGTGCGCGTATCAGTTGGTGGCGTTGTTGAGCACCGTGACTGCGCGCCGGTTCTGCGACCAGCAGCTGCTGTCGTTGCACACGGCGACCGGACGTTCCTTGCCGTACGAAATCGTCTTGATGCGCGACGCGCTCACGCCCTGTGCAACGAGATAATCACGTGCCGCCTGTGCGCGGCGCGCACCCAGGGCGATGTTGTACTGGCGGGTTCCGCGCTCGTCCGCGTGCCCTTCGACCGTGATCGTGTACTGCGAGTACTTGTTGAGCCACTTGGCCTGGCCCGAAAGGGTCGACTGGCCCTGGGCATTCAGCACCGACTGGTCTTCTTCAAAGAAAACCCGGTCACCGACATTGACGACGAAGTCCTGGCCCGTACCCGGCTTCACGTTACTGGAAAGCCCATCCGGCTTTGTCTGGGTACATGCTGCCGCAAACAGGAGCGCAAAGCAGACGACAAGCCATCTTGCTCCCTGGCCGGCATATTCTCTATTCAACATTCCCGTCTCCTACATCCCCAGCCCGCCAACCCGACTTCGATTCCATCCGGTTTTAGGTAAACGCTTTCTAGCGAAACCTGGTTAAGGGCGTCTTTTCAAACATGGTTAACAGAACATGACGCACGCTTTTCTGCGCGGATGTCATGGCTTGATTTCAGTTGATCAGCGGCGACCAGGACGGATCCGACGCAAAGGCCGGGGTGTCCACGCGCTGCTCGTTGTATCCCGTGAGGTCGACCGTCCAGACCTGCGGCCCGCCGTTAGCGCCGGGCGTATCGCGGAAAAACACCAGAACCCGGCCATTGGGAGACCAGGCTGGCCCTTCGTTGTGATAGCCCTCGGTCAGGATCCGCTCACCCTTGCCGTCCGGTTTCATCACGCCGATCATGAAGCGCCCCTGATGCTGCTTGGTAAAGGCGATCAAATCTCCGCGAGGCGACCAGACCGGTGTCGAGTAGCGCCCCGGCCCAAAGGAAATGCGCCGTGCTTCGCCGCCGCCCGCATTCATGACGTAGAGCTGCTGGGTCCCGCCACGGTCCGATTCAAACACGATCTGGCGTCCGTCGGGTGAAAAGGACGGACTCGTGTCGATGGCGGCGGTGTTGGTCAGGCGGGTTGTCCTGCGCGACCTGAGGTCCATCATGAAGATGTTTGCATTTCCGCCTTGCTGAAGACTCATCACAACGCTCTGGCCGTCAGGCGAGAAACGGGGTGCGAAGGTCATGCCCGGAAAGTTGCCGACGATTTCCCTTTGCCCGGTTTCGATGTTGAGCAGATAGACACTCGGATCGGCACCCCCATAGGACATGTAGGTGATTTCCTGGCTTGTCGGCGAAAAGCGCGGCGTCAGCACGAGATCATCGCCCCGTGTCAGATAACGCACATTGGCGCCGTCCTGGTCCATGATCGCAAGCCTCTTGACCCGCTTGTCCTTGGTTCCGGTCTCGTCGACAAAGACGATACGCGTGTCGAAGTAGCCCTTTTCACCGGTCAGGCGCTCGTAGATGGCGTCCGATATGATATGTGCCAGACGCCGCCAGTTCTCCGGCGTCGTGTAGAACTGCTGACCAAGCATCTGCTCCTGCGCAAAGACATCCCACAGGCGGAATTCCGCCCGCAGGCGGCCGTCGGGCTGCTTGATCACGGTGCCGGTCACCAGCGCCTGTGCGCTGATCTGACGCCAGTCGCCAAAGCGCGGTGTCGAATTCACGCTCATGTTTTTCTGAATGAAGCTTGCCGGGTCCAGCGGGTTGAAAAGGCCGGAGCGCTTGAGATCCGCGGCAATCACGCCGGTCATGTCGGCCGCCAGTTTGCTGTCGCCGCCTTCTGCGGAAAAATCGGGAAGCGCGATCGGCAGCGGTTCGATGTTCCCGCCGCGGATGTCGATTTCCACGAGTGCATGGGCCGATTGAAGCGCGAGCAGAACGATGCCCAGAGCAATGGCGAGGGTCCTTGATGCCGCAATCATTCTTGCACCAATTCGATCAAAGCTGTTGGTCTTCATAGTCAAGCCTGGCCTCCTGCCAATCAAGCGCGTTCCGTGCCACATGCGCGTCCTATGGTACGATCTCATGAATGAGGCCGTACTCTAGCCATTTGGATACAATGTTGGCTGCATTGTGTTCCAACCGTTCGGTCCGTCGTATTTTTCGCGCGGAAGAATTTCGAAGCCGCCTTCCGCATCGACCCTGTAGACCGCTCTGAGCGCCGCCGATGCAAGCGCCTGGAATCGCGGGTCGGGATGAGAATTTTCGACCGTCGGCGCACCGGACAGCTTTCCTTGCGGCGACAGTTTGAACCGGACGATCACCTTCAGGTCCGACGGATACTGGTCCGGCAGACGGCTCCACTTCTCGCGGATCATCTGTGCAATCACGTCCTTTTCGTTCGCCGACAGCCCGGAATGCTGAACGCCGTTGCGTGTCCCCGCCGATGCCGGTGCCTGGGAAGTGGAGGTGTTCTCAAGCGCCTGGTTGACCTTGTTCAGAAGATCCGGATTGTCGGCGACCTGGATTTCTTCAGGCTTGTCTTCGGTCCGAGTCGGCGGCGCGGGTTTGGATCGCGGAACCGCGCTTGTCACGATCGGCTGTGGCTCGGGTGGTGCCAGCGGCTCTTCCGCGGGCTCGGGTTCGGGTACGGGTTCTGCAACAGGAGCCGGTGCCGGCTCAGGTTCGGGATCGGGCGCGGTGACGGGTTCCGGTGCCGGTGCCGGTGCGGGAGCCGGTGTTGGCGGTGGCGGCGTGGCCGCGACTGGCGCAGGCTCAGGCGCAACGGTTTCAGCAGGTTCGGGTGGCTCGGGCTGCGGATTCTCTACGGGCTTGGGCGCCGGAGCGGCTTCGATATCGCCGTCGGTTTCGCCGATCTGGATTTCCGTCAGTTCGCTGAGCGACACGAGTTCAACCGGCAGGGCATCGACAACCGGTTCCGGAAAGCTCTCCGCGCCCGGCAAGGCCACCAGGCCCCAGACCAAAATAACCGTATGACCGGTTAATGACGCGATGAGACCTGCGCGCATGACGCGTTACGAGTCCCGTTCTTCCAGAGTGACAAGGCCCAAGCGTTTGAAACCGGCCGCATTGATGCGGCCCATGAGTTTCATCACTGTTCCGTAATCGGCATCCTGGTCACCGCGCACATAGATACGCTCCTCGTATCCATTGGCCGCGATGGCCTCGAGTTTCGGCACCACCTCGTCGATGACGATTGGTGTGTCCTGAATGAAAATCTCTCCGGCGGAATTCACGGAGATGGTTATCGGTTCCGTGTCCCCCTCAAGTGCCTTGGCCTGCGTTTCGGGCAGGTCGATCGGCACGCCGACCGTCAGCAGCGGTGCCGCCACCATGAAAATGATCAGAAGCACCAGCATGACGTCCACGAAGGGCGTCACGTTGATTTCTGTCATCAGAACCGCTCGTCTGCGGCGGCGTCCTCGACGCCCGCCTCCAGCCTGCCCGCTACCGACCTGCATGGCCATCCATCAGCCCCTTTCGTCGATTTGTCTGGACAGGATTGCGGAGAACTCGTCCGCGAATCCTTCCATGCGGGCGACGGCCTTGCCGACATCTGAAGCGAACTTATTGTAGGCAATAACGGCAGGGATCGCCGCCAGGAGCCCCAGCGCGGTTGCAAACAGCGCTTCGGCGATGCCCGGGGCGACAACGGCAAGGTTCGTGCTATCCGAAGCAGCGATCGCCTGAAACGCGGTCATGATGCCCCAGACCGTTCCGAACAGGCCGATGAAGGGCGCGGCGGACCCGACGGTTGCGAGGATCAGCAGACGGCTCTCCAGCCGCTCCGCCTCGCGCTGGATGGTCACGTCCATGACCCGGTCGATGCGCTGCTGCAAGGACCCGATCGCCGGCTTGGCGCCCTCGTGACTGCGTTTCCACTCGCGCATCGCAGCAACGAACAGCGCAGCCATGGAGTGGTTTACCCGGTTGTGAAGTGTCCCGTAGAGCTCTTCAAGGGACTGGCCCGACCAGAACACTGTTTCGAACCGCGTCATTTGTCGCCGTGTGCGGCCCATCAGCAGGACCTTGTCGACGATGATCGCCCAGCACCAGACGGATGCCGCCAGGAGGCCGATCATCACGACCTTGACGACGAAATGCGCCTGCCAGAACAGCGAGAAAAAAGAAAGATCGCCTTCCGGCGTTGCCAATGTCGATTGGACAAGTGTTTCCATAAATTCAATGACCCCTTGGCCGTCTGACGTTGTCTTTTCCTAGGTCTCCGGGCTCTGCCGCAACAGGCCGGACTCAAAACGCCAGCATTCGATCGCCAGCCGCCTCTGTGACGTTTGAATTTGTCAAAACTGGGACTTTGCCGCGTAAAGCGCGCCCTTCTTAAAAGGAATCAATTAAGGTTACTGCAAGATTAACGCGGCGATCTGTTTTACAACATTTTACCGAGATCTTTTGACCGGCAGGCCGTAACTCTCGGCGAAATCATTCATTCTTCGGGAAAATCGCTGGGAGCGTGCGCAGCCAGTTTTTCCGACAGCGACACGGGCAAGCGGGTTGGCCGTCCCTCGCCGGTGATCACGGCGACTGTCACCGCGGCGGAAACCAGAAGTTCCTCACCCCGATAGGCCAGCTGATCCAGCTTGATTCTCGCCCCTCTGTACTCCGAGAGGCTGGTGTGGATTTCCAGCATATCGTCGATGCGGGCCGGTTTTTGAAAGTCGAGCGTCATTCCGCGGACGGCAAAGGCAAGCGCGGGACCGTGCTTTCCGTCGGCGAGCGCCTTGTGATGGATCCCGATGAGGCGCAGGAAATCCGAACGCGCTCTCTCGAAAAAGCGGACATAGGCGCCGTGATAGACAATCCCGGTGAAATCGGTGTCTTCGTAATAGACACGAACGGGAAGCACGTGACCGCCGTCTTCAAGGCGTCCAGACAAGTCCGGCCATTGCATTGCGTCGCTGTCCTCTTGTTCAAACAGGCAAAGGCCGCCCGGTCGGAGAACCGGGCGGCCTCACGTTACCTAGGAACTGTTCTATGCCGCTGCAACCTCGGAAAGGAATTTCTCGACCGAGGCGCGCAGGTGCTCCGCCTGCTGCTTCATTTCGATCGTGGCCTGCAGCATATCGCCCACGGCGGCCGAGTTCTCCGCAACGCCCTGGTTGAGGGAGACAACGGTCGTGGCGACGCTGCGCGTTCCGTCTGCCGCCTCTGCGACGTTTCGGGAAATCTCGCCCGTCGCTGAGCCCTGCTGCTGCACGGCATCCGAAATCGTCGTGGTGTAGGAGTTGACCTCCTCGACCGATTCCGAGACACGGGCAATCTCCTCGACCGCTTCCGACGTCGACGCCTGGATCGCGGAGATCTGAGCGGAAATTTCTTCCGTCGCCTTGGCCGTCTGGCCGGCAAGAGACTTCACCTCGGACGCGACAACGGCAAAGCCCTTGCCCGCATCGCCCGCCCGCGCCGCCTCGATGGTCGCATTCAGCGCAAGCAGGTTGGTCTGTTCCGCAATTTCGGAGATGAGCGAAAGCACGTCGCCGATCTTGTTGGCAGCTTCCGCGAGACCGGAAATCTTGGAGTTCGAGCTTTGCGCCGCCATTGTCGTCTGCTCGACGATCGACGCCGTGGTCTCGACTTGCCGTGAGATCTCCGAAATGGAGGCGTTCAGTTCTTCTGTTGCCGAGGCAACCGCCTGAACGTTCGAAGACGCGTTTTCCGACGTTGTGACGGCCGTCTCCCCCTGCTCGGACGCTGAGGCGGAACGTTCATTGAGTGCGGAAGACACGTCCTCGACACGCGCGATGTTGGTTTCCACCAGTTCCAGCACGGACTGCGATTCGGCGCGGAAATCCGCGATCAGGGAATCGATCAGATTCTCGCGCTTCTCCCGGGCGATATGACCCACCTTGCGCTCGGCCGCAAGACGCTCCCGTTCGAGGGAATTGTCCTTGAAGACATCGATACAGCGTGCCATCCGGCCGATCTCGTCCTGCCGTTCCGTCGCCTCGACAGCGACCTCAAGATCGCCGTCGGCAATCTTGCTCGCTGCCACCGCAAGGTTCTCAAGCGGTGCGAACATCCGCCTCGTGACCCACCAGATCAGGCCGACGATCGGCACAAGGCACAGGAAGCCGGAGATCACGGCACCAAAGGTGATCCGGTCTGCCGCGGCCGAAAGCTCCGTTTGCTTGACCGCCTGGACAACGCCGTAAGGCGTGTTTTCAAAGGTGTTGGCGGCTTCGGCGAAGCGGTAATCGCTGCCATCCAGACTGATCAGGCGATCGCCCGAAGAAATATCCCCCATATTGTGAACAATGGCAGCGTTTCCTGCGCCATCGAGCTTGACCAGTTTGCCGAAGGCATCGACCAGGAAAATCTGTTCGCTCTCGCCGATACCGGTCGGTTCGTTCAGGAGCGCGGCCAGCTTTTGCATGTCGGCAGTGAACGCGACAGCGCCGAAGAAACGGTCGAGATAAAAGACCGGCGCGGCAAGGACGAGTGATACCGACCCGTCGGCACCGGCAACAAAGCCCGAAGAATAGATTTGCCCGGCTGCGAGGGTCTCCGCCTTGGCCGCCGCGTAAAGGCTGCCCATTGCCAGTTGGACCGGGCTGTCCTTTATGTCTGCATCATCGACATGGAAGGCGAACTCGGGACCCTTCTTGTAGGTGTAGGTGATAAAGCCGTCCGGGTTGGCGAGCGCCGCATCGGAAAACAGACCCTGGGAGATGACGTCCTGGTACACCGGGTGAACAACCTTGTGGTTGTTCACATAGTAATTGGACTCCGCCGGTTCGGTCAGAAGGTGGCGTTCGTGGGGAGGATGCGGATTGTCTGCCACGAAGATCTTGCGGAGCGTCTCTTTCTGCCCCTCTTTCAGGTTCTTCCAGCCGACCATTGTCTTCATGAGGCTGTCCTTGGCCTCTTCAAGCGAGACAAAGAACTTGGCACTGTAGAGAATCTGGTCGAGCGCCAGTTCGAGAACTTTCTGTTTGGCCTTGGTCGCACTCTGCAGGCTGTTGTCTGCCTGCCCGTTCGCGACATCCCGCGACAAGGTGGATGTCACCGTTACGATCGCCACACACATGGTGAGCGCACCGGCCAAGAACATGAGAGCCAGTTTTGATGAAAGGCGTTTGCGCATCGTGTCCCCCGAATAATTACGAGGATAATTAGAATAAATTCGCCAACAAATGCTTAACCATACTACTTATCCGAGTGACCTAACGGCAGGATAAGGCGATTGGTTTAGGTGGACCGGTCACTCCGGATCAGTGAAGAGACCGAACTGAGAAACCTCGGATCTCTCCGGTGCGGCAAGACCGAGATGCGCAAACGCCATAGGCGTCAGCAGACGCCCCCTTGGAGAGCGTTGAAGGAACCCGTTCTGAATGAGATAGGGTTCAACGATTTCCTCGATCGCGTCCCGCGGTTCTGAGAGCGCGGCCGCGATTGTTTCGATCCCGACCGGGCCTCCGCCAAAATTGACGGCGATTTGTTTGAGGTATCTGCGGTCCAGCCCGTCCAGGCCGGCGCTGTCGACTTCGAGCTGCAGAAGCGCCCGGTCCGCAAGCGCCATGTCGACGCGCTCGATGCCCTCCACGACGGCGAAATCCCGCACCCTGCGCAGCAGCCGCCCCGCAATGCGCGGTGTCCCGCGCGAGCGCTTCGCGATCTCGCGCGCGCCGTCCTCGGCAATGCCGATACCCAGGATCGAAGCCCCCCGCTTGACGATGTGTTCCAGTTCCTCGACGGTGTAGAACTGGAGACGAACCGGTATCCCGAAGCGGTCGCGCAACGGCGTGGTGAGCAGTCCGAGACGTGTGGTCGCCGCGACCAGGGTGAACTTGGCGAGATCAATCTTGACCGAGCGCGCCGCCGGCCCCTCGCCGATAATCAGATCGAGCTGGTAATCCTCCATCGCCGGATAGAGAACCTCCTCGACCGCCGGGTTGAGGCGATGGATTTCATCGATGAAGAGCACGTCCCGTTCTTCCAGGTTGGTCAGCAATGCGGCCAGGTCCCCGGCCTTGGCAATGACGGGACCGGATGTCGCCCGGAAATTGACGCCGAGTTCCCGCGCCATGATCTGGGCGAGCGTCGTTTTGCCAAGACCGGGAGGACCGACAAACAGCACATGGTCGAGCGCCTCGCCCCGCGCCTTGGCCGCCCCGATGAACACCTTGAGATTTGCGCGCGCCTGCGCCTGCCCGACAAAATCATCAAGCACCTGCGGACGCATGGTGCTGTCAATTTCGTCGCCGCGAATTTCGGGCGTGACGATCCGGGTTTCATCCGACATGGCTAACCACAACAAACAGGAGCACGATGAGCAGGATCGACCAAGCGACCCTGAGTGCGTAGAATTTCCGGAACTGGCTGCGCACAAAGGGATCGTCTGTTTCGATGCGCCGCCCCTTGATCGCAAATTGCCGGTCCCCGACCGTCTGGGAAAACTTGTGGTCGAGATACATGATCCCGCCGATGCCGAGAACGACGAAGACAACCGCAATCACGGCATAGGCAAGAGCGATCATCCGGCAAGCTCCTTCAAGCCGAGGCGGATCAGCGTTTCCGTCGGGGCCTCCTCCCCTGCAGATTGCATGGCCTTGGCAACAGCGGCACTCGCCTGCGCCTGAGCGTAGCCAAGGTTGACCAGCGCCGACACGGCTTCGGCCACCGGACGGGCAGCGACGTTGTCTGAAACGCTCTGCGAGACCGCGATCGTGCCCTGGTCGACGCTCGCAAGTGCGGGCGCCTTGTCCTTGAGTTCACTCAAGATACGTTCGGCAACACGTTTGCCGACACCTGGCGCCCGTGAAATGGTCGCCTTGTCGCCAAGCGCGATTGCGTTGGCCACTTCACTTGCCTTTAGGATACCCAGGATACCGAGCGCGACCTTCGCGCCAACGCCCTGCACGGTCATCAGGATACGGAACCATTCCCGCTCCGCCTCGTGACCGAAACCGAAGAGGCGGATCATGTCTTCGCGCACGATCGTCTCGATGAACAGCACGGCTGCTTCACCCGGCCTCGGCAGCCCCTGCAGGATGCGCGAAGGGCAATGGACCTGGTAGCCGACGCCATGAACATCGAGAATGACGTGGTCTTCGCCGTAGCTGTCAATCGTGCCCTTCAGTTTGCCGATCATGCTGCCCCCTGTGCCATCAGGCGCGCCGAACCACTGCCGCGATGCTGTGCATGGCAAATGGCAATGGCCAGCGCATCGGCGGCATCGTCGGAATTGAAGGTTGCCTTGGGCATGAGGATCTTCACCATGGCACGGATCTGTTCCTTTTCCGCGTGGCCCGTGCCGACGACGGTTTTCTTGACAAGGTTCGGTGCATATTCGGCGACCGGCAGGCCTGCGAGTGAAGGCACGAGCAGCGCGATGCCGCGCGCCTGCCCGAGTTTCAGCGTCGCCCCTGCATCCTTGTTGACGAATGTATGTTCCACGGCCGCTTCCATCGGATCGTGCTGGCTGACAATGCACGACAGTCCGTCATGCAGTTCAACGAGGCGCTCTGCCAGACTTTTCCTGTTGTCGGACGTAACCGTTCCGGACGCTATGAAAGACAACCGGTTTCCGGATGTTTCGATCATGCCCCAGCCGGTGCGCCGCAATCCCGGATCAATGCCGAGCAATCGAATCGCATGTGTCATGGAACAAAGCGGTAACAAAACTTGAGCACCGACGCCAGCGAAAGCGGGCGGGACGATCTGAAAGACTGTCCAAAACCGGCCGGGCCGCGACCGATCGGCAGACTTTCTCCGGAATTGGTCGCAATCGTGTGAAAAGCGATCAATGATGGTGTGGTCATCACGTTGATTCCGATCCCCTGTGAGCCTTGATGTCCGCACTGTTCGACGCGTTTCCCCCAGATCTGCTTCTGTTCCTTGCGCTGGTGCTGTTTGTGGCCGGTTGCGTGCGCGGTTTTACCGGGTTCGGTGCCGGCATGATATTCATCCCGCTCGCGACCAGCGTCATACCACCGTCCGTTGCCGCAGCAACCTTTCTGTTCATCGACAGTATCGTCACGCTGCCGCTGCTGGTTCGTGCGGTTAAGAACTGCATCTGGCAGACAGTTCTGCCCGCCGTTCTTGGTGCGATCCTTTTCGTTCATCTCGGTGCATGGCTGCTCGCGACCGCGAATGTTCTGGTCTTGCGCTGGACCATCTTCGCGATCGTGGTGTGCCTTCTCGCGTTGCTCATGTCCGGCTGGCGGTATCAGCATCCGCCTCATCCGGCGGTGTCGTTTGCAACGGGCGGCGTATCAGGCGTTTTGGGGGGCATCTCTCAGGTTTCCGCGCCGCCTGTTGTCGCCATGTGGCTGTCGAGTTCGAGCGATCCGCAGGTTGTCAGGGCCAACCTGATCGTCTTCTTCGCCCTTGCGAGCATCGGAACAATCGCCGCCTATGCGCTGCACGGCTTTTTCACGGCCGACGTGGCGCGTCTGCTTGTCATCGCCGTTCCGGTCTATGGATTGGCGATCTTCCTCGGGGCCAGGGGCTTCGGCAAGGCAAGACCGGGTTTCTATAGAAAGGCTGCCTATGTCCTGATCGCGCTGGCCGCATTGACCAGCATGCCGGCCCTCGACAGCCTGTTACGATGACGCCTTCTGGCTCTCGACCTTTTTGCTCCATTTCGCGCATTTGAGCATCATGAGCCTGTCGAGTTCGGCTTCGAACTCCTCCCGGCTGGCGGAAGCGTGCGCCAGAAGGCTCAGCGAAACGATCGCGGCATCAACGGCTTCCTCGCGCACATCGGCAAGCGAATGCTTCTTGTAGGCACTTCCAGGTGCCTTGGTCACCGACAGGACCGCTTGCGCCAGTTCTCCCGCCTCTTCCGACAGTTTCAGCGCGCGCTCCTGAAGCGATTTCGGGTCGGCCATTGTCAGATCGTAGATGTCGTACATGGACTTACCTTAAGAGTTCTTCCTTGCTGTTGGCAGCACGCAGCCGAAAGTGCCGCGCATGGTCACAAAAAAACCCCGGCGGAGCCGGGGCTTTCAAACCGGAAACAACCGCCCTCAGGAGGCAAGCGCTGCCATGGTTTCCTCGTCGACATCGAAATTCGAATAGACGTTCTGCACGTCGTCATCGTCTTCGAGCATGTCGATCAGCTTCATCAGGGTCTGTGCCTTGTCCGCATCGACCGGTGTCAGGTTCTGCGGCTTCCAGATGATCTTCGTGGAGTCAGCTTCACCGAGTGCTTCTTCAAGCGCCTTGGCGACATCGTTAAGATCTTCAAAAGCGGCATAGATCGTGTGACCGCCTTCGTCGGACTGGACATCTTCCGCACCGGCCTCGATGGCGGCTTCAAGCACGGCTTCAGCCTCTCCCGCCTCGGGCTTGTAGATGACCTCGCCTACGCGGTCGAACATGAAGGAAACGGAACCGGTTTCGCCGAGCGAACCGCCGCACTTGGTGAAATAGGACCGGATATTCGAAGCAGAACGGTTGCGATTGTCGGTCAGCGCTTCCACGACAACGGCAACGCCCGCAGGCCCGTAGCCCTCGTAGCGGATCTCTTCGTAACTGTCTCCGTCGCCGGACTGGGACTTGTTGATCGCCCGCTGAATGTTGTCCTTGGGCATGGACTGTGCCTTGGCGTTCTGTACGGCCAGGCGCAGGCGCGGATTCGAATCCGGGTCCGGATCGCCCATTTTCGCGGCGACTGTGATTTCCTTGGAAAGCTTGGAGAACATCTTGGACCGTGCCGCGTCCTGGCGGCCCTTGCGGTGCATGATGTTCTTGAATTTTGAATGGCCTGCCATGGCTCTTCCCGGCTCTTTGGATCTGATCTTGACGAAAACTGCGCCGCTTATAGGCAAATTGGCGCTGAAAATCCAGCACCCACGCGCTAACCGGATCGTTCAGCTTGCGCCCGTCCAGAAATCTGGCAGCACCGGCTCCAGAAGACCGCCGATGCGCACCGGCGCAATCCGTTCCGCGAGCCCGGTCCGTTCATCGGTCTCGATCGCCACGCCGCAAACCGTGGCAACCCCTGACGCGGGCGCGAAACGCGAGCCCGGGATCTTGCGCTGGAACCGGTTGACCGGCTCTTCCTTTTCCATTCCCAGCACACTGTCATAGGACCCGCACATGCCCGCATCAGACATATAGGCGGTGCCGTGTTCCAGGATCTGGTGATCGGCCGTCGGAACGTGGGTATGAGTGCCGACAACGAGGCTGACACGGCCATCCAGAAAATGCCCCATGGCCTGTTTTTCGCTGGTCGCCTCGGCATGCATGTCAATAATGATCGCATCGGCGACATCGCCAAGCGGACAGTCGTTCACCACCCTGTCAATCGCGGCGAAAGGGTCGTCCATAGCATCCATGAAGACCCGCCCCATGACGTTCGCAACCATCACCTGGGCCCCGTTGCGCGCAGTGAAAAGATGCGCGCCCCGTCCGGGTGTGCCGTTGGGGTAATTGACCGGTCGCAGCAACCTGTCGTGGCGCTCGATATAGACGAGCGTATCGCGCTGGTCCCAGACGTGATTGCCGGTGGTGACGACATCGGCACCCGCATCGAGAACATCCCTCAGGATCGCTTCGGTGATGCCGAACCCCGCAGCCGCGTTTTCACCGTTGACGATCACGAAATCGAGCTGATTGTCTTCGACCAGACCGGGCAGGCAATCGATGGCCGCGGCACGGCCGGTCCGGCCGACCAAATCGCCAAGAAACAAAATACGCATAAAACCTCGCCAGATCAGCCGAACGGCCGGTAGCCCCGCTCGGTCAGAATTCCGTTCAAAGGCTTGTCATGCGCTTCCGCGGGCACGCGGTCAACCTCCTGAATCGAAAACGCGACGCCGATGCACAGCACGGGACCGGATTTCTCAAGCGCAGCAATGGCCGTGTCATAAAACGCCCTGCCGTAGCCGATGCGGTTTCCATGGCCATCGAACCCGGCCAGCGGCATCAGCAGAACGTCCGGCCTCACTTCTTCCGCCGCCTCGCTCGGCTCGCGGCACCCGAAGCCGGCTTCGACCAGCTCCGTCTCCCGTTCCAGGTGTCTGAATATCAGGCCAGGTCCACTCATCACCGGCAAGCTCAGCTTGTGGCCCTTCTGGCGCAGCAGATCCAACAGGGGCCTGGGGTCTATTTCGTCGCGTATGGGCCAGAAACCGGCAACGACGGCGCCTGCAGGCAACGGGAGGGCATGGCCGTGATCGACCAATTGAAGGCTTTTTTCGATCCGCTCCAGCGCATCCATGTTTTTTCGCCGGGACAGAACCTCTTTTCTGAGGCCCGCCTTTGCGGCTTCGGGAATTGAAACGTCGTTCATGCGCCTTACGGGATCCCGGTATTCAAAAGAGTCTGGAGTCAAATTGGATTGAGCGCAGCCGTCCGACCGTTGGAAGTGCGATCCCGGGAAACCTACAATGTAGGTGGGCGCCGTGTGCAACGGACCACGGCCCGGAGCAGGGACAGCTCCCGAGGGAATGCGTAAGGCCCCGGGGAAAATTTCCTGACGTATCGGGCAGCCGCAGTTACCGCATATAGCCCCGCTCCGGTGCAATTACCAGTGCAGCTTCAACTTCAGTAAGAGGAATGTGACTTTGCCGCGAACACTGTCCGCATCAGGAAGGTTCCTGCGGCCGCAGACTGTTGGTCAGGCCTTCAGCAAGGCTTTCGATGCGTGCGGCGGCGGTATTGACCGCGCGGGAAAGCTCTTCTTCGTTCTGGCTCATGTTGTCGAGCGCGGCGACCTGCTGCTGCCGCGCTTCGGCAAGCTGTGTTTCAAGGTCTGCCAGTTTGCGTTCGAGCTCGGACAACTGATCCGTTGCCATGATGCCCGCCATCACCGTCAGCCGCTGATCGCCGATTTCTCCGAAGGCGCCCTTGAGTTCATTGATCCAGCCATCGAAGCGGGCGGCCAGTCCCATCAGCCGGTCTTCCTCGCCGTCGTCGCAAGCCATCCGGAACGACTTGCCGTTGATCGTGACCGTTATCTGCGCCATTCGTTGTCGGTCTCCCGTGGGTCAGCCCCCGTGCGCATCCAGCACGCTGCGGATTGTTTCCATGGCGGATACAAGCCGTCTGGACACATCCTTGTTGGCTTCCTCGAGCCGCGAGGCCCTTGCTTCACTCTCGTCCAGCGACGCGGCCAGCTGGGACCTGTCTTCACCCAGCCTCTGCAGATCGTCCTGAAGCGAATTGAGGGATCTGTCGGCATCCATGCGTCGTTGAACAGCTGTTTCCAAATGTCCAACGGCCGCATCAAGCCGCTTTACCGCATCGGCCAGGCTGGTTTTTTCAACGCAGTCGATTTCCGCCATTATTTTAAGCCGTCCTGATCTTTTTTTTGCGGCGGCCCGCTTAAATTTCCCCGTCCTTTTTTAAGGAGTTTTGATGTTTTCACCTCAGTCAGCGATCACCTGCCCAGACCCGCGCTGCCCGGCGCGTCAGAGCTCGCATGCCATGACGAAAAAGCAAATCCTTGTCAGATTGTCGAGATTAGGCAACCAGACTTGTCCCAGTCAATGGCACCATTGGCAGAATCCTCAACTCAGTATGACCTGACATCCCGTTTTCATAACTGCGTGTGTGTTCCGCGGCTTTATTGACTCGGTGCGCGTTCCTGATATTTGTCTGGCGCCTGAACGGAACTGGCAGCTGCCGTTTCCGTTTGCACGTCAATTTACCGCGCCCGGCGGCAGCCTGGCGCCGGAGGCTTCACAGCAGCAACGGGATAGTGATGACCGATCTTGAAAAACACCATCGCATGGCAAACGCGATCCGCTTTCTTGCAATTGATGCGGTGGAACAGGCGAAATCCGGTCACCCCGGACTGCCCATGGGTGCGGCGGATATCGCGACGGTGCTGTTTACCGAATTCCTGAAGTTCGACCCGACAACCCCGGACTGGATCGATCGTGACCGGTTCGTTCTGTCCGCCGGGCACGGTTCGATGCTGCTATACAGCCTGCTCTATCTCCTCGGATATGAAGATTTCACGCTGGACGAACTGAAGAATTTCCGCCAGCTCGGCTCGCGCACGGCCGGGCACCCTGAATATGGCCACGGCGCCGGCATCGAAACCACCACCGGTCCGCTCGGCCAGGGTTTCGGCAATGCTGTCGGCATGGCGATCGCGGAGCGGCTCCAGGCTGACCGGTTCGGAAAATCGCTTGTCGATCACTACACTTATGTGCTTGCCGGTGACGGCTGCCTGATGGAAGGCATCAGCCAGGAAGCCTTGACGCTTGCCGGTCATCTGAAGCTGAACAAGCTGATCGTCTTCTGGGACGACAACGGCATTTCGATCGACGGCAAGGTCGAAATCACCGACAGCACCAATCAGTTGGAGCGGTTTGAAGCCTCCGGATGGAATACCCTGAGCGTCGACGGTCATGATCCGGAAGCAATCGCGGCCGTCATCCGGCAGGCGCAGGAAAGCGACAGCCCGACCCTGATTGCCGCCAAGACGACGATCGGTTTCGGTGCTCCCAACAAGGCAGGCACCGCAAAAGCGCACGGCGCGCCGCTCGGCGCCGACGAAATCGCACTGACGCGCGAAGCGCTCAACTGGCCGCACGAGCCCTTCGAGGTTCCCAGCGACATTCTGGACGCCTGGCGCATTGCCGGTCTGAGGTCGGCCCATGCGCACAAGGATTGGCAGAAGCGGTTTGCGGAAGCCGACACGGAGGCCCGGGCCGAATTCGAACGCCGCAACCGCGGTGACCTGCCGTCCACGTTCACCCAGACCGTGCTCGACTACAAGAAGCAGCTTGCCGCCGACCAGCCGACCATGGCCACCCGCAAGGCGTCCGAAGCCGTTCTGACCGTCATCAACGAAGTGGTGCCCGAGACGATCGGCGGCTCCGCTGACCTGACAGGCTCCAACAACACCAAGACGCCGCAGACCGAGCCGGTGACGCCCGACGATTTCTCGGGCCGCTATATTCACTACGGCATCCGCGAACACGGCATGGCCGCCGCCATGAATGGCATGGCACTTCACGGCGGGCTTATCCCCTATTCCGGCGGCTTCCTGATTTTCTCCGACTACTGCCGACCGTCCATCCGCCTCGCCGCCCTGATGAAACAGCGCGTCATTCATGTCATGACCCACGATTCCATCGGCCTGGGTGAAGACGGACCGACGCACCAGCCGGTCGAGCATTTCGCGGCGCTGCGCGCGATCCCGGACCTCAAGCTGTACCGGCCCGCAGACATTACAGAAACTTTGGAGTGCTGGCAGCTCGCGCTTGAAGACCGGGACGGACCGTCCGTTCTGGCGCTTACACGCCAGAACCTGCCATCCGTCCGCAAGACCTACGAGGAAAGCAACCTGTGCACAAAGGGCGCCTACGTGCTCGTGGACACGGACGACGACGCCGCAGTGACCCTCTTCGCCTCCGGGTCCGAAGTGGAAATCGCCGTTGACGCACAGAAGGAACTTGCCGAGGCCGGCATCGCGGCGAGGGTTGTTTCCGTACCCTCCTTCGAACTGTTCGAGGCCCAGTCCGACGACTACAAGGCAGACGTGATCGGCAACAGCGCCGTCAAGGTCGCCGTCGAAGCGGGCATCCGCATGGGCTGGGACCGCTTCATCGGCAACGACGGTATCTTCGTCGGCATGACCGGCTTCGGTGCAAGCGGTCCCTACAAGGCCCTATACGAGCACTTCGGCATCACCTCCGACGCGGTGGTCGCCTCGGTCAAGGAAAAGCTCGAAGCCTGAGTGAATTCAATGCCCGGTGGCTTTTCCTCCATTAGATGCCGGGACCTGAGCACGTGAGTGCTCTCAATCACAATCACCTCCGGGTGGTTCACCAATCGGCGTTCGGACCCTTGAAGGACGCTCAAGATTGCGGGAGTGGAAAATGGTAACCAAGGTAGCAATCAACGGCTTTGGCCGCATCGGCCGGAATGTTCTGCGGGCCATCGTGGAAAGCGGCCGCACCGATATTGAAGTTGTCGGCATCAACGATCTGGGACCCGTCGAAACCAATGCGCACCTGCTGCGTTATGATTCGGTACATGGCCGCTTCCCGGCCGAGGTCGTGGTCGACGGCGAAACCATTGCGGTCGGCGGTGGCAAGCCGATCAAGGTCACTGCGATCCGCGACCCGAAAGAGCTGCCATGGGGCGAGCTCGGCATCGAAGTTGCCCTGGAATGCACCGGCATCTTCACTGCCAAGGAAAAAGCATCGTTGCATCTGGAAGCCGGCGCCAAGCGCGTCCTGGTATCCGCTCCGGCCGCTGGTGCCGATAAGACCATCGTCTACGGTGTCAACGACAACGCCCTGACAGCAGACGACCTGGTTGTTTCAAACGCGTCCTGCACCACCAACTGCCTGTCTCCGGTCGCTTATGTGCTCAACGAGGCCGTCGGCATTGAGCACGGTTTCATGACCACGATCCACTCCTACACCGGCGACCAGCCGACACTGGACACCATGCACAAGGATCTCTACCGCGCACGCGCTGCGGCCATGTCCATGATCCCGACATCGACCGGTGCGGCCAAGGCGGTCGGTCTGGTGCTGCCGGAACTCAACGGCAAGCTGGACGGCGTCGCGATCCGTGTTCCGACCCCGAACGTCTCCGTTGTCGATCTCAACTTCATCGCCTCGCGCGCGACGACAGTCGAGGAAATCAACGGCGCGATCCGTGAAGCGGCCGACGGCAAGCTGAAGGGCATCCTCGGCTACACGGACGACAAGCTGGTCTCGATGGACTTCAACCATGACAGCCACTCCTCGGTCTTCCACATGGACCAGACCAAGGTTCTTGACGGCACCTTCGTCCGCATCCTGTCCTGGTACGACAACGAGTGGGGCTTCTCCAACCGCATGGCCGACACGGCCATCGCCATGGCGAAGCTGATCTGAGCCGCAGAGCGGATGGCTCAGTATTCGAAATAGCGCTGACGGCGGATGCGGATCGACCGCATCCGCCTTTTTTGTCCGTCCCGCGCCCGACCCCAGGAAAAACTGATGGCTTTCAAAACTCTCGATGACCTGTCCGACATCACCGGCAAACGTGTGCTCGTGCGTGTCGATCTGAACGTTCCGATGGATGGCAGCCGTGTCACCGACACAACGCGCATCGAACGTGTACTGCCGACCATTCGCGAACTTTCCGATAAAGGCGCAAAGGTCATCTTGCTGGCCCATTTCGGCCGCCCGAAGGGCGAGCGCGTTGCGGACATGTCACTCGCGCCTGTTGCCCCGGCTGTCGCGGACCTGCTCGGAAAGCCGGTCGCCTTTGCCGACGATTGCATTGGCGATCCGGCCGCCGCCGCTGTTGCGTCAATGGCGGGTGGCGATGTGTTGCTGCTCGAAAACACCCGCTACCACAAGGGCGAGGAAAAGAACGATCCGGAGTTTGCCAGTGCGCTCGCTGCAAACGGCGACATTTATGTCAACGATGCCTTTTCCGCCGCTCACCGCGCGCATGGGTCGACCGAAGGCATTGCAAGGTTGCTTCCAGCCTATGCCGGCCGCACCATGCAGGCCGAACTCGAAGCCCTCGGCTCCGCGCTCGGTGAACCGGTCCGCCCGGTGCTGGCCGTTGTCGGCGGCGCGAAGGTTTCCTCCAAGATCGATCTTCTGGAAAACCTTGTGTCCAGGGTCGACATGCTGGTGATCGGTGGCGGCATGGCCAACACCTTTCTGGCGGCCAAGGGCACCGATGTCGGTAAGTCGCTGTGCGAACACGATCTTGCGGACACGGCGAAGAAGATCATGGCCGCAGCCGATGCTGCCAATTGCGAAATCGTTCTGCCTGACGATGCCGTCGTCGCCAGGGAATTCAAGGCCGGCGCGGACAATGAAACGGTTACGCTCGACGCCATACCCGCCGACGCCATGATCCTGGATGTCGGTGCGGCCTCCATGAAAACTGTCGCATCGAAGATCGATGCGGCAAAGACTCTCGTTTGGAACGGCCCCCTCGGCGCATTCGAGATCGAACCGTTCGACAAGGCAACGGTGGCAGCAGCGCGGCATGCGGCCGAAAACACCAGGGCCGGGAAACTGAACTCAGTGGCCGGTGGCGGCGATACGGTCGCAGCGCTCAATCATGCTGGCGCGGCGGCAAGTTTCTCCTATGTTTCCACCGCGGGCGGTGCATTTCTGGAATGGCTGGAAGGCAAGGAACTGCCGGGAGTCAAGGCTCTGGAAGCCTGAGAGATCGAGCGGAGGAAAAGATGCAGCGTTGTTTTGCAAACATTCTGACAGAGGAAGTCGCGGCAACCGCGGCCTTCTACGAGACGCTGCTCGGCATGACGCCGAAATTCTCTTCCGACTGGTTCGTCAATCTTGCGGACCCGGACAACGAAGCCATCGAACTCGGCGTTTTGAAACAGACCAGCGAGATCGTTCCGGCCAGGGCCCAGAAGGCACCGGCCGGGATCATGCTGACATTCGTCGTGGACGATTGCGACGCCGTCTATGAGAAGGCACGGGCGGCCAAAGCCGTGATCGTCGAGCCGCCCCGCGAAATGCCCTACGGGCAGCGCCGCATGATCTTGAGAGATCCCGCGGGCACGTTCGTCGACATCAGTTCGCTCGCGTGATGCCGCGTTGTTCGAAGGTCGTACGCCTGAAATTAATTCGTGAGCCGAATTAATTGTGCTCGCAAATTTTTACCATGCGCTTGTATTTAAATTGATTTAAGCGGTCGCGCGGCTCTTTCCAAGCTTGAGAATCTTGCTAGAACGACCACAGATTGACGCGCTGCCGCTATATATTTCAGACTTCCATTGTCCGCGGCAGGCGGGACACCGACATCGGGAGACAATTGATGGCTCGAATTACCCTTCGCCAGTTGCTTGATCACGCTGCTGAAAATGACTACGGCGTTCCCGCATTCAACATCAACAACATGGAGCAGGCGCTTGCGATCATGGCGGCGGCAGATGAGACAGATTCGCCCGTCATCATCCAGGCATCCCGCGGCGCACGTGCCTACGCCCACGACGTGATGCTGAAGCACATGATGGACGCGGTTGTCGAGATCTACCCGCACATTCCGGTCTGTGTCCACCTGGACCACGGCAACGCGCCGCAGACCTGCATGACCGCCATTCAGGCCGGTTTCACATCGGTGATGATGGACGGCTCCCTGGAAGCGGACGGCAAGACCCCGGCCAACTGGGATTACAATGTCGGCGTCACCAAGACGGTCACCGACATGGCCCATCTCGGCGGCATCTCCGTCGAAGGCGAACTCGGCGTGCTCGGATCGCTGGAGACCGGCATGGGTGACAAGGAAGACGGACACGGCGCCGAGGGCAAGCTCAGCCATGACCAGCTGCTGACCGATCCGGCCGAAGCCGTCAAGTTTGTCCAGGAAACCAAGGTGGATGCACTGGCGATCGCCATGGGCACCAGCCACGGTGCCTACAAGTTCACGCGCCAGCCGGACGGCGAGATCCTGGCCATGCATGTGATCGAGGAAATTCACCGACGCCTGCCGGATACCCATCTCGTGATGCACGGCTCTTCGTCCGTGCCGCAGGATCTTCAGGACATCATCAACCGGTATGGCGGCGAAATGCCCCAGACCTGGGGCGTGCCGGTCGAAGAAATCCAGCGCGGCATCAAAAACGGTGTCCGCAAGATCAACATCGACACCGACAACCGCATGGCGCTGACCGGCCAGATTCGCCGCGTCCTGAGCGAAAATCCTGGAGAGTTCGACCCGCGCAAATATCTGAAGCCGGCCCGCGAAGCCATGCAGAAGCTCTGCGTGGAACGTCTGGAAGCCTTCAACACGGCCGGGCAGGCTTCCAAGATCACCAAGATCGTCACGCTCTCCGAGATGGCAGCACGCTACGCGGACGGAAGTCTCGACCCGAAAATCGGATAACGCACCGGTTTTCGCCACTGAGATCAGTGTTTTCTTGAAAGAGGGGCCTTGCGTCCCTCTTTCGCCGTCTTTAGGGACAAGAACCCGAATGACAAGAACCGTTCCTTCAGGATCCGACACGTGAACCGACCGCGCCTTTTTCTCGTAACGCCACCCCAGTTCGATGCCGACGACATGGCATCGAAGATCGAACAGGCGTTTACCGGCGGCGATGTCGCATGCGTCCTGATCTATATGCCTGGCGCAAGCACCAAGGCCGTGCAGGACACGGCGGATAAGCTGGTTCCGGTCATACAGGCAGGCGGTGCTGCCGCCCTCGTCTATCGGGACACCCAGGCCGCCGGGCGCAGCAATGCAGACGGCGTTCACGTCGACGCTTCCCTGGAAGACGTCAAGCTTGCGGTGGAGAGTTTCCAGCCGGAGCGGATCGTCGGCACGGGGGGCACCAAGCTCAAGCATGACGCCATGGAATGGGCGGAGACCGGCGTCGACTACCTGTTTTTCGGCAAGCTCGATCTGGACGAACGCGTCAAGGCGCACGAGAAAACCATCGCCGGTGCCGCCTGGTGGGCCGAGCTGTTCGAAACGCCTTGTGTCGCCATGGCGGGCAATGCGCTCGACACCTTGCCGGAAGTTGCCGCGACCGGCGCGGATTTTGTCGCACTGAAGGATGCCGTCTGGACATCGGAAACGGCCATATCCGAGGTTGTCGCCAAGGCCAATGACATTCTGGAAGCGCACCCGTTCCCGGAGGTGCAATAGACGGCGCGCCGCCGTCTGCTGAACACGGAGTTGCAACGATGCTGAAGGAAAGCGCCCGTCCCTGCCGTATTCAGATGGCCAGGTCCGCGCTCGCAGGAGCGCTCCTGCCCTTGGTTCTTGTCACGTATTCCCAGGCTCAGGAAAAAAGCCCGGAGGCGGAACAGGAACTGATCGTTGTCACCGAACCCGCCGTCATAGACATCACCACACGCGAAAAGACGCTCTTCGGCATCATTGACGCCGGACCGCCCGAACTCGACGATACGACCGAGGTCACCGCCGAAATGGCCTATTCCGCCTTTCAGCGTGGATGGTTTCTGACCGCGCTCGGGCTGGCAACGCCGCTTGCCGAGCAAGGGGACAAGGCGGCGCAGGCGCTCCTGGGCGTTCTTCACGAAAAAGGGCTTGGCATCAGGCTGGACAAATCCAAGGCGGCAGACTGGTACTCGCTGGCTGCCGCTGCCGGGGACAATGGGTCCGCGTTGCAACTGGCGCAGTTCTATCTCCTTGGAACAGGGGTTGAGGCCGACAAGGCGAGGGCGGCAGACCTGTTCGAACAGGCGGCGGATGCCGGGAACGCCTCGGCGCTCTACAATCTGGCTGTCCTCTACCAGGAGGGCGAAGGACGGCCCTTTAACGAGGACAAGGCCCGTGAACTGCTCGAGGAAGCGGCCCGCAAGAACGATCCGGAAGCGCAATATGCGCTCGGCTTGTCGTATCTGGAATCACAAACGGGTTTGAATGATCCGGGCCAGGGAGCGTTTTGGCTCGGACGCGCGGCCCGCCGGGGGCATACGTCCGCGCAGGTCTACTATGGAATTCTCAGGCATCAGGGCAAGGGTGTCGATCCGAATGAAGAGGAAGCTGCCGACTGGTTCGAAAGAGCCGCCATCGCCGGCAATCCCGTTGCGATGAACCGTCTGGCCAGGATATATGCCTACGGCCGCGGACGGGAACAGGATTTCACGGCAGCTGCAGGCTGGCATCTGGCGGCGCGCTCGAACGGCGTGCCCGATTTCAATCTGGACAGGATCGTCGAAACGCTCGATGAAAAGACGATCGAAGGTGCGCGCGTTCTTGCTGAACAGCACACGACGACGCTGCTTGCGCCGAGCGAAGATCCGGCGGCGGAATCCCCCTAAAATCGTCCCAGAGTGGGTCAAACCTAGGAGAAATTGCCTTTTTTCCTTGAATCCTCACCGCTTTTGTGGTGGACAGTCGCGAGCATTTTCTGGCACTCCGGCGCTCGGTCGGAGACAGCACAGCTCCAGATCCTACCAATTCATAAAATCGGTCGTTCCATGAAAATCAACGGTAACGAAATCAAGCCCGGCAATGTGCTTCAGCATCAGGACACGCTTTGGGCGGTCGTCAAGGTCCAGCACGTGAAACCGGGCAAGGGCGGTGCCTTCGCACAGGTTGAGATGAAAAACCTGATCGACGGTCGCAAACTCAACGAACGCTTCCGCTCGGAAGACAAGGTCGAACGCGTACGTCTGGAGCAAAAGGACTTTCAGTACCTTTACACACAGGACGACATGCTGATCTTCATGGACACCGAGACCTACGAACAGCTGGAACTGCAGTCGGAGTTCGTCGGTGATCGCGCCGCCTTTCTGCAGGACGGCATGATGGTCACGGTTGAGCTGCACGAGGAGCGCCCGATCGGGATCACTCTGCCGCAGCACGTAACGCTCGAGATCAGCGAAGCCGACGCTGTCGTGAAAGGCCAGACCCAGTCTTCATCCTACAAGCCCGCGCTGATGGAAAACGGCGTTCGCGTCATGGTTCCCCCCTTCATCACCGCAGGTGAGAAAATCATAGTCGACACGGGCACGCTGGAATACGTTCGCCGCGCCGAGTAGGCGCACGACGCGCACTTTTTGCAAACACCAATTCTGGCGCGCCCGGGCGTATTCGGGCGCGGCCCAACAACAAGTGACAATCCATGGCCCGCACAGCAATCCTCAACGTGATGGTACAAGCCGCAATCAAGGCCGGACGCAGTCTGGTCCGTGACTTCGGCGAAGTCGAAAACCTCCAGGTGTCACGCAAGGGACCCGGGGATTTCGTGTCCGCCGCCGACCGCCGCGCGGAGGAGATCCTGCGGGGAGAGCTGACCAAGGCACGCCCGACTTATGGTCTCGTGATGGAAGAGAGCGGTATCGTGGAAGGCACCGACGGACAGCATCGCTGGCACATCGACCCTCTTGACGGCACCACGAATTTTCTCCACGGCATTCCGATCTTCTCGGTGTCGATTGCCCTGGAACGCGCAGGGGAGATTGTCGCCGGCGTCATCTTCAATCCGGTCATGGACGAGCTCTACACCGCGGAACGCGGACGCGGTGCTTTTCTCAACGACCGGCGCCTCAGGGTGGCCGGACGTACGGAACTGCCGGAAATGCTGATCGGCATGGGCCTTCCCTTCATCGGCAAGGGCGACCATGGCCGCGCCCTGCGTGAGCTGCGCCACGTCATGCCGGAGGTTTCCGGTGTCCGACGCGCCGGCGCAGCCTCGCTCGATCTCGCCTGGACCGCATCCGGACGGCTCGACGCCTATTGGGAACACAATCTGAATTCCTGGGACATCGCCGCCGGCATCCTCATGGTGCGCGAGGCAGGTGGATTCGTGAGTGACCTTCAGGGCAAGAACAAGATGCTGGAAACCGGCGACGTCCTGGTCGGCAACGAATATGCCCACCGTCTTCTGCTCCGCCTCCTGAAGCAGGCGGAAACCCCGGACTAGCGCGTGTTGCAGAGGCAGTCCGGCGGCTCTCGCTTTCAACCTTAGGTCAGATCGCACTTAGCGGGTATTGACCTGAAAAGCCGTGGCGCCATCCGCATGCACAACGCCCTTCGCCTTAGGGTACGGTCTCATAAATGAAGCCGATTTGGTTTGGATCGTTTTGACCAACTGCGAGAAGCGAAAGCGCAAGAAATGTCCCACATTTTCAAGCCTTTTGCAACGCCGAGGAGAAGCAACCCGGTCAAATCCGAAGGACATGGAAATGGCGTCACCCCGTGGCGTCAGCGTGCTTGACCGGGCAAAAAGCCCGCTCCGCACACCCTTCCTGACGGGATTTCGCCATTTCGCATGCCATTTCAGCCTCATTTAGGGGTCCATCCCCAGACTTCGTGGAGCGCTTTTATGCCTCCTAATGTATCAGAGCCCCTTAAGGCAAAGCTTCAAGGCAGGCTTTCAGGCAGTCTTCACTGCCATGGTCGAGCATCGGCATATGAGTGTGTCCGGAACGCACATCGTGACCAGATCGCAGCAGACGAGCCGCGCCGCCGAGTTTGGAAAGGTCTGACACCCAGTCGTTCCAAATTTGCTGTCGTTCCCGCCAATGTGGGTCAATGTCCAGGTGGTCGCCGGCGAAAATCACTGTTGGAACGGCTGCAGCGGTTTTTGGGTCGTTCAGCCGCGTCGACGGTTCGATCCCGACAAGGCCGGCGAACAGGTCGGGAACTTGGCGCATGGCGTCCATGGCAATCTCCCCACCCTGGCTGTGGCAGACGACAATGGCCGGACCAACGCGTTTGAGCACGGCAACCAGCGCCGCGACGTGGAGAGGTGTTGTCGTCAGCCAGCGCGGCACCAGCATGCGGCTGAACGTGTCGAAATGTTCCGTTGGAAATTGTCCGTCAGGAAATGGTGTGCGGGTCGCGAAGCCGTCTCTGGGACCGATCCTGAAGAGAGCCCAAGCCTCTTGCTGGGACCGGCCAATTGGATCCCCCTCCCAAATGTCGATGGCAAATCCGGACCGGCCGCGTTCGACATTGTCCAGCACGTGCGTCTCGTATCCGAGGCGAACCAGATGGTTCAGCCATCCGGGGCGCCCATCCGGTGTCGATTCCCATGTGCTTCCATGCATGCCGCCACCGTGAACCAGTACCACTGGAGGGGTGTCGTTGCGGTTTGCCGGCACAAAATACTGGACGTAGGCATGTTCAACCGGGAAGTGGCCCTTCGGATCGTAGACATAGCTTGCAGACCGGGTGAAGTTGATGCGCGACGGTTCACCCGTCGTCACCTCGTGAACGCGGCCTGCAACGGTATAGCTGCCGAAGTCCGACAGTGCGTAACTCAATTGTTTGGCTCCTCCGAATTCCGGGGTGCGTCCGTCAGCGCTGCCGGGCCCGGTCTCTGCGGCCGAACCCGGCTGCAGCATGACTTTAGTTCAGATCGGACAGGTTCTGGTACTCGTTGTAGTTCGCCGAATAGGCGCGGTAGCTGTCGATTACTTTCTTGAACGTCTCATCTTCCGCTGACTTTTCGGCGTAAACCTCGTCCGCCGCTACGCGCAAGGCATCCATGACGCTGTCTGGGAAACGCTTGACTTCGACACCGTTCGCTCTGAATTCCTCAAGAATGGGGCTTTGCGCACCTGCTGCGACACCCATTGCGTAGAGATTAGCATCTGCACAGGAGACCTCGATTGCCGTGCGCTGGGCGTCGGTCAGCCCGTCCCACTTGTCCTTGTTCATGTAGAATTCGATGAATCCGGCAGGTTGGTGCCAACCCGGGAAATAGTAGTTCTTGGCCACCTTGTCGAAACCGAGCAGCTTGTCGACCAGCGGAAAGCTGAGCTCGGTTGCATCCAGGCGTCCGGTTTCCAGCGAGGTTGAGATTTCTCCGGCGGGAAGCGACATGGCATTGGCGCCGAGTTTGGCCAGGATTGCTCCGCCAAGGCCGCCGATACGGATGTTCAGCCCCTGCAGATCCTCAGGACTTTCGATTGGTTTGGTATACCAACCACCAGCTTCGGAGAGGATCACGCCGCAAGCCATGGGAACCAGGTTATAGGGTTCGTAAATGTCCCGCCAAAGCTCGATCCCGCCACCATGATGCAGCCAGGAGATGTAGGACAGCGGGTCTCCGCCGAAGGGAACGGACCCGAACAGGGCTGCAGCGGGCTCCTTGCCGGAGGCATAGGCTGCGTATGACCAGGCCGCATCGATGGCACCGACACTGACATTGTCGAAGATCTCGAAAGGAGGCGAAAGCTCTCCTGCCAGCAGGTAGTCGAATTCCACTTCGCCGCCGGTCAGGGTTTTGACGTTACCGACAAAGCGCTCGGCTGCGGGGTTCAGAACCGGCAGAGCCCCAAAGGCGCTTTGTAGCGTGAAGGTTTCGGCTTGTGTACCTGATGCGGTGGCCGCAAACAGCGCGGCGGCAAACATCACTCGTTTCATGACTATTCCTCCCTTGGTTAAGTCAACCCGGTGATCAGTCCGGGAAACAGGATCAAAAGCGCCAGCACAAGAAGCTGCAGTGCAATGAAGGGGACGACGCCGCCATAGATCTCCGGCGTCGACAGACGGTCGCCGACTGCACCGCGCAGATAAAACAGCGAGAAGCCGAACGGTGGCGTCAGAAAAGATGTCTGCAGATTGACCGCGACCAGAATTCCGAACCAGATCAGCAACGCGTCGCCGGACAGACCGTTTCCGAAGTCGAGACCGGAAATCACGGGTGCGAAAATCGGCATGAGGATCAGTGTGATCTCAAGCCAATCCAGAACGAAGCCGAGCAGGAAAATTGAGATCATGACAACGGCGAGAACGATGTAGGGCCCGTCACCGAACGCCATGATGCCTGCCTCGACCAGATCATCCCCGCCAACCGCCTTGAAAACAGCCGAGAAGCAAGTCGCACCGATCATCAGGAAGAGTACGGTGGAGGTTGTGACGACCGTCTTGCGGGCCGCCTCCATCAGTGTGGCAAGGCTGAACCGGCCATATAGGGCCGTCATCAGCACCGCGCCGAAGGCACCCAGGCCGCTGGCCTCAGTTGGTGTGGCAATCCCCGCGATGATAGAGCCGAGAACAGCGATCACCAGTCCGATGAGCGGGCCGAGATCCAGCAGAATTTTTAGGGGAGCGGCGCGTTCGTATCCTGTGATCCTCGGAAGCCCTCGCGAGCGCCAGATCACGAAGGCCGCGTAGACCAGGACCAGCAGCAGACCCGGGCCGATCGCGCCGGCAAACATTGACGGGACAGGGGTTTGCAGCTGGTCACCGAGGATGATCAGCATCACCGACGGCGGGATCAGGATCGCGAGTGTACCGGATGCGGTTACCAGGCCTGCGGATGTCGGTTTATCGTAGCCGGCCTCCAACAGGCGCGGCAGTGCCAAAAGGGACAGAAGAACGACGGATGCACCTACTATCCCTGACGATGCGGCCAGCATCACACCGACCACCAGCACTGAAACGCCCATTCCGGCGGCACTGCCGCCGAGCGCCTTCTGGGCGGCGCGCAGCGAACGTTCAGCAACACCCGAGACTTCCAGGATCAGGCCCATGAAAATGAACATGGGGATAGCAACCAGAAGCCAGTTGGAGAGGACGTTAGCGTAGATACGGCTGGTCAGAAGATTGAAAAATGCGATGGGCAGATCGGAAATGAGAATGAACAGGGCCGCAGATCCGGCGAGTACCATGCCAACCCGATACCCCAGCAAGATTGCGCCGAGCGTGAGGCCAGCCATGGCCAGAGGCAGGATGGTCTCGCTCATCTTGCGGCCCTTATCAGCCGAATGGATTCGATCAGAACCGCAAGCGCCAGCAAAAGAAGCCCGAGCGGCAGAACCGACTTGATCAGCCAAAGATCATTGAGGCCGCCATTGCGCGAGGCTTCGCCCGAGTTCCAGGCGCGCAACATGAAATTGACAGCCGCCGGGATCATGAGGACGAAGAAGGGAGCGGCAAACAGGAGATTGCCGACAAGGTCAATACGTGCTTTCCAGCGGGAGGGCATCGGGTTGTAGAGAAAATCCACCCTGACATGCGTGCCCGTCAGCCAGACGATCCCAGCCGGCAGAAGCCCGATGATGACCAGAAGGTGCCACTGAAAGTCCAGCAGGGAATTCAAGGTCACAGCCTTGCCGAGGAAAGGCAGTGCCGCGGGAAATGAGGCCAGAGGATTAATATCCAGGGCGCTGCAGATGACCTGAAGGACGATCGCGCCCATCAGCACGACAACCCCGATAGCCAGCACCTTTAGGCTCGCTTCCTTGACGGCTTTCACTGTGTCCTCCCTTTAGCTCCAAATGGAACTATATATTTCCATCTGGAGCAATCTTTATTTTCCGATTATCGTAATGGCCATGAAACTCCTTGGCATTCTCGACGCGACAAAAATCCCGATCGGGTATCGGATCTCCTTTCTCACGAATTTCTGGCGAGAGCCGCTGTTGCGATGGATGGAGCGCGAGACCGGGCTCATCAGGCCCGAACTGACGGTGCTGATGTGCCTCAGTTTCCAGAAGGATCTGAACGCGCGCGATATTTGCGAGATCACGGAACAGCCTTCCAACACGGTCAGTCGTGCGGTGACGTCGCTGACGGAAAAGGGATTGATCTCGCGCGTGCCGGACCAGGTGGATACACGGCGGCGGGTTCTCAACATCACGCCGGAGGGGCAAGCTGTTCATGACCGTTTGCTGACGCGATTTTGCGAAGCGGAGAAGGTCATGCTTGAAACGCTGACCCCCGAAGAGGTCAACACGCTCGAAGCGCTTCTCGACAAGCTTGCCCGCGACGTTCCGCGATGGCGAGGGCTATCGGACTAGGCTTCCTGTCACTTTGTCTGCATGCCTGCGATCATTTTCAGGACCTGCCGGCGCGGCATGAGCGGCGTTATCCAGTTCAGCATGAGAGACAGCCGCGGTTCGTTGACGGCAATCAGGTCGCCTTTCATCATTGCATCATAACCGCACTTGGCAACGGAAGCCGGGGTCGCGCCCTTCTGCTTCGAAAGACCGGTGCCGTCCAGATCCGCCGTGGCGACGAACTCCGTGTTGACCAGTCCGGGACAAAGTGCGGTGGACGTAATCCCGTCCCTGCGCATTTCCTGATCGATCGCCTGACTGAAGGACGTCACGAAGGCTTTGGTTGCGAAATAGACCGCCTGATAGGGGCCGGGAATGAAGCTGGCCGTCGAGGAAACATGCAGCATGCGACCGCCGTTCCGGCTTTTCATGTCATTGCCGAAATGATGGCTGAGCGTGACCAGCGCTGAAATGTTCAGATCGATCATGGCCTGATCCCTGGCAAGGTCACGGTCAAGAAAGGCGCCATGCCCGCCAAACCCTGCATTGTTGATCAGGATGTCAACGTCGATGCCCTGCGCTTTCACCGCCTCGTAAAGCGCGGTTGCCTGCGCCGGCGACCCGACGTCTTGCGCAATCACCGTGACCTTTACGCCGCGAGCGCTTTCAAGCTCGCTCTTCAGGGCCTCCAGCGGATCCTGCCGTCTTGCAACGATAACAAGATCTCCGCCGCGTTTGGCGTGGTAACGCGCAAATTCCATCCCGATGCCGGAAGACGCTCCCGTAATCAATGCAGTTTTCGACATGACGTGCTCCTTAAAAAGTCAACAACTGTTGACGAGACAAATAAGGCAAGGAAAAAGAAAAGTCAACACTTGTTGACAAAAAAGCGTTTCCCCTCTAGTTGAGACCCATGAGCAAATCCGGTTCCACAAAGGAAAAACTCGTCGCCTCTGCCCGGGAGCTGTTCTGGACACGCGGTTATTCGAACGTCTCGGTCCGCGACATCACGGGCAGCGCCGGCGTGGACGCAGCACTTGTGTCCCGCTACTTCGGCGGCAAGCAGGGACTCTTCGAAGCGACCCTGGCCGAGATCCCGCCCTGGGACGCTCTGACGGCGGAACCGGGTGAGCTTCTGAAAAAGGCTGCCGAGAGCTTTGCGCACCCGTTTGATCCCGAGGCCGATGTCACGAACGTTTTCACGATGCTTCTCACCAACGTCATCGATCCGGAAATGGGCGGCATGATCCGCGAGTTGGTGCAGACGGAACTGGCCGACCCTTTGACCGGGAAGATCGACGGACCCGAAGCGCGAGAGCGTGCTGCCCTGCTGCTTGCCGTGCTGTTTGGTGTTGCGTTGATGCGAAAGAACTTCCGGCTCGAAGGTCTCGCCGACAAGTCTCCGGAACAGCTGCAGGCGGAGATCATCCGGCTCGGTCGTGTCGCGCTCGAAATCAGGGATCAGCGTTGATATTGAAGGGCGGGGTCCTCGCCGGTCATGCCGCCTTTTTTGCGAGCGCCAGCAGTTTCTTTGAGAATTTCGCGGTCTTTCCGCCACCGGGCAAGGACGCAAGACAGGCCAGCGTTTCCGGACGGTCGGGAGATGTTCCCGTATCGACATGAAGCTCGTAGTAGAGTTCCAGCATGCCCCCGAGATCCCGCGGACACAATTCGGGTTCGAAATCAAGGATCAGACCGATCGCTTGTCGGACATGAACCGCCGCACCGGACTCGGCCATGGACGCAAATCCCTTTGTCCAGCGGGCGGTCGGCAAGGCTCCGGAGAGCAGGAACGACTTTACGGCAGCTGCGAAATCGCTTGTCGCCAGGCGTCCGTTCAACAGGGACACTGCTGCAGCTTCTGCCGCAAGCAACGTCACTGACTTGTCCTCAACCGCCATGTAGTAGGCCAGAACACCAGCACCGAGCGGACTGACATCGGGACCCGGACGGAAAAACGGTTCGAGATAGGCGCGCGTATGATTGTCGGTGAGCTTCTGCCAGACATCCTGATGGAGAAGCGCATGCCTGAATAAGAGATCAGGCGCACTTGGCCGGCAGAGGGACGCCCAGGCAACATCTGAAAAAGTGCTGCCACAGTGACGAAGCATGTAGGGCGTTTTGCTGTCGTTTCGGGAAAGGAGCGACCGCCAACCGCCGTCTTCTCCATCAATCTCCGGCGTGATTGGAACCGCCACGTCCACCCAGTAGTAAGCGCCGCACTTGCTGTCCTTGCGAATGACATCAAGCGTCATCTTTGCCGGGACACCACACTCCGGAAAGGCTTTTCCGAAAAGAATGGCAATGCGGCTGTCGTCGCGGACCGGCCGGCGTGCACGCCACGCTGCCGCCCATAGTTCTGGCGTCGGCCCGACTTCCACTTCCCGGCCCATGGCATAAGCGAACGCCCGTTCAGCCTCCGAGCCCTGGGACAGGTTTTCGCTCCGAACCGGCGTTTCCGGATTGAGGCGCATGAGCGCAAGACAAAGGTCGTCCGCCCCTAGAGAACGTCCCTCAGCCGCATAGCATTGCAATCTTTCAGAAAGGTCTTCACCCGTAATCATGCCGCTGCTGTCGCTCGGCAGCGACAGCAGCGGGAGCGACGCACCGGTCAGAACCCGGTCGAGCATGTCGCTGTTTCGCGCAAGATGAAGAGACTGCAGTCTGTCGTCACTGGAATGGAACCCGCTGCTCGCTTCGCTCTCGTCTCCTGCCACCGCTTTGACTGACTTGCCTTCGCACAAGCCGCGCCCGGTCAGTGCAAGAACGGCCCGGACCCCGACATCACCCGGTCTCGCAAGGACCTGTCCCGCCCGTTTCTTCAACGGTGAAAGGGTGGTCTCGTTCCGTCGTAATTCGGCCCCGAACCGCGAAATTCCGTCGATGGCACGCTCGACGTCGAACGGGTCCCGTGGCGTTTCAAGCACCGAAAGATAAAGCGATAGTGCTTCATCCGGGGTTTCAACCGGCGACATCGCCACCGCTTTCATCGGCTCGGCAGATACGGCGTCCACTTCAGCGCTTGGCTGAGCGGCGCTTCCGGTCATCTCGGCGATCCGGCTGCGAAGGGACGGTACGACAAGATCGACGTAATCGGAGAGAATCGAGCGCACGTCGTTCACGTCGCCTCCGCCCAGCTTGTCGATGAGATCAAGCGCAGCTTTCTGAACGCTCGCATCTTCCGACACAAGCGCCTCCGTGACCGCTTTCACAGCCGCTGAGCGAACCCGTTCGTCGCGCGCGGCCGCCCGATCAACGAGCTTGAGTGCGGCAAGAACCGATCCCTTGGATCGCGACTGAAGGGCCGGTTCCAGGCCGGCAATCAGCTTCACACCGTCCAGCGGAGACGACTTGTCCGCAGCCTGAACGAACTTCAGCGCGAAGGAGACAGTCGGCGGAATGGAGGAGGAGAGAAGTCCGAGGTAGCGGTCGGCCCGCGCTTCAATTTCCGTTTTCGTTGGAGAAAGCGCTGCGTGAAAGCGGGAATACCAGCCGGCACGATACTGGCCGAAATCACGATCGAGGGCATCGAGCGAAGCGTCAAGGAGCTTCTGACGGTCAAGCTTGCCTTCCTCCGCATACCCGATCAGCCGGTCGGACCAGGTCGGCGTCCCCTGTTTGGCGAACTTGTCGTGATTGGCAAGACTGAACTCACCCCCGCCTTCGACTTCAAAGAAGCGCCAGACATCTCTGGAAAGAAGAACCTCTTCATCGACGCCCCACCGCTCGTGCCAGATCCCGTAATAGCCGAGAATGATGCCATCGCTTTCCGGTCTGCTGGCCAGTCCGTCCTGCCAGAGCGGGGCCGCGTTGCCGATGGCATGCGGGTTGTGGTCCACGAGATGGTCGACAAGACCCTGCGCGAAATCCAGGTTGAGCACCCTGAAGACATCCTGGATCGGCACCGATGCCGGCATGGGAACGAAGCCGAGTTTCTTCAGTTCCGAAAGCGTCGCCGTTGCGTAGAGCCCGACAATGACAGCATCGCGGTCGCGCGGTCTTGTGGATTTGTCGCCACGCTGCTCGAACCCGAACAGAACATGGTCTGAATAGAGCTTCGCGACAGCTTTTGCATGCGGACGCCTGTCGGCCTGCGGGATCGCGGCAAGGGCCTCAAGCGCGGAGCGCGCTTTCTTTTTCGTGATGATCGAAATCAGTTTTTCTTCGCTCACGCCGACCTCTCAAGATGCAGTTCAACCGCCAGGATATGCTTGCAAGGCCCTCGTTGGCGGCCATGCCTGGAAAACCACGGGCAGGTGCAGCGCCAGCCCTGTCCGTCCCGCTCAACCGTGTGAACCACGTCCCTGCTCGAAACCGCCGCTCCGGAAGCTGTCAGCTTGACCGCACCGTTGTCGCAAAGCTCTTGCGCTGCTTTCAGCCGCGGATTGAGGCCATCCAGCGGCGCAAGATCAAACGGGAGTACCCGGTGGAAATAGCCGTCCTGGCCGAGATCGAAACCGACAAGGCCTCTGGCGGCAAGGTCGGCAAGCGCGCCCTCGACCACGCACGGTTCCAGGCTGGTCGCCGCCGCCAGCGTTCCGACATCGATCCTGTCCTGCCAGTTGAGCTGCGCGCGGACGGCAGCAACCGTGTCGCCGGAAGACGACGCCATGCCCGACAAAGTACCGCCATCACCCGAAAAACCGCGCCAGGGTTCTGCGTTCAGCACCAGCCAGAAACGCTGATCGCCGAAATCAAGCGACCAGGCACTTGCACCGGTCGCCTCCGCGCTGAAGACATCCATGCCATTGGCGCGGCCAACCATCGCTTCCAGGATGCGCAGCCGGTGACTGCCGCGCAAAAAAACGGCGCCGTCGACCGGGCGCGACGACAGTCTGGCGACACCACCGCGCACGCTCACCCACTTGGAACTGTCGTCCTTTCCGCGCGGCAAGGCACGAAGGAAACGGTGTGCTGCAACACGCGGCAGGTGAAAGGCAGGCTTCATCTGCGCCTGGATTACCTGCACTTCGGCAAATCCCTTGATCCAGCGCAGAGGCAGCGGCACCTTCCTCTCAATGACGGTCTTGTCGTCACGCGTGATACCGACGGCATTTTCTTCAACGTCGAGATGGAACTCCGCATCCTTGCCGACATTCGCCAGCGCGCCACGAAGCTCAGCCCCGAAATCGACATTCGTGGTTCCGTTCCGGCTCAATGAAATCTCAAGCGCCTCCGGCCTCAGGTCCATCCGCGCATAGGCACTGCAGCATTCCGAGAAACCCTCGAAGCGAACCGCGCCGGGACTGACGGTCACCACCGGATCGGCCTCGCGCAGGATCTTTGCCAACATCGCAGGGGGAACGTAATAGCGTGCGGCAACCGTTTCGGAGACTGCGCGCAGCCCCTTGGCGGTGATGTCTGGACAAAGTGCCCGGGCACTCAAGAGTTTCCCGGAGTTCGACGGTGACGCCGCGCGGTCAGCGGCAAGGAAAAGCCGGGTTCTCTCCGCATTCGCCTGAAATCCGGAAGCCGTCGCGTATCGATAGGTCTTGTCGGTCGCGGGCAATAGAGGGAATCCCGTCAAACAAAAACAGTTCGCGGTCTTGTGGCGCATTTCAATTAAAACGGGATGAAAATAAATCCTAACAATTGTCACAATTTCCGATGCCGTTCGCGCAAACGACCCCTTTCGAAGGTCCTGGATCCCCGTTTGCGGCTCCGTATTTCTTCGAAGGCCCAGATCGGGCCTGCAGCCAAATGACTGCGCTCCTGGCCAAGACGGCCGAGATTTCTCTTAACTTTCAGATGGCTTTCGATAAGCTTGCCGGAACGGCGTTATTGCTGCAGTGCGCGAGCAAGCCAACGACACAAAGGTTGCCGTCGATCGGGCCGTTCTTCTGACACGGCAGGCGTTTCGGTGCGCAGCAACACTTGCGGGGAAGCGTTTGATGGGTTGGGTTCGCTCTCTTGTGACGGGATTGTCGGTTCCCTGCCTCATGCTCGGGCTTCTGTTCTTTGCGGCTTCGCTGACCCCGTCCCTGATACCGCGCGGTCCGCTGGTCCAGGGCATTCTCGGTGGTATCGTCATCGCGCTCGGGTACCTGCTCGGGAGGATCGTCGATTTGATCTGGCGGGCAGCGGATCTGCCCCGCCTGCGCGGCAAGGCCGCACTGACCGCCAATCTCGTGCTGGCCGCCGCCACACTTTTGTTCATTTTCTGGACCGCAACCTCCAGTCTGAAGTGGCAGAACGAACTGCGGGTGAAGATGGGCCTTGAACCCGCGGAAGCGCAGCACCTCGTCACCATCCTGATCAGCGCAACGCTTACCTTTGTCGTCGCTTATCTGATCGGGGCTCTTGTAGTTGCCCTGTTCCACTGGATCCGGTCGCGCTTCTATCGCTTCATGCCGGCACGGAGAGCCAACGTACTCGGTGTCGTGGCGGTGATCCTGATCCTGTTCGTGGTGACGCGCGACGGCATTCTCGATCGCGTCGTGACCGGGCTCGACGAGAGCTACGAGACGGCACAGCAGCTCTTCGATGCCGCCCCGCCGTCGCCGGACGATCCACGTCAGTCGGGATCTGCAGAATCGCTCATAGACTGGGCCGCGATGGGCAAGCCTGGCCGCGATTTCGTGCAGTCCGGACCGGACAGGGAAGCGATCTCCGCCTTCACCGGCAGGCCTGCCCTCGATCCGATCCGGGTCTATGTCGGCCGGGCCAACGGGGAAACACCTGAGGATCGGGCAAAGCTTGCACTTGAGGAACTCAAGCGCCTGAACGCGTTCGAACGCGACGTTCTGATCGTCACCAGCCCGACAGGAACCGGCTGGATGGACCCGGGCTCGCATGATCCGCTCGAATACATGCACAACGGCAATATCGCGACGGTCAGCGCCCAGTATTCCTATCTACAATCCCCTCTTGCCCTGATCCTGGAAACGCGCACCGGGCTCGACCAGGCAACCGCACTTCTGGAGGTCGTTCACGACCATTGGAAAACCTTGCCGAAGGACAGCCGCCCGAAACTTTACGCCCATGGGCTCAGTCTCGGTGCCTGGTCATCCATGTACGGCACAAACCTGTTCCGCATGGTTGGTGATCCGATCAACGGTGCATTCTGGGCGGGTCCCCCGTTTCCGTCCGATCTTTGGAACTACGTTCAAAACGCCCGCAATCCGGGTAGCCCGTGGGTCCTGCCGAAGATCGGAGACGGCTCGCTCGTGCGCTACGCGTCACACTACGCCGATGCGTCGGAAGCGCCGGCCGACTGGGGCGGAATGCGCATCGTCTTCCTGCAGTATTCAAGCGATCCGATTGTCTTCTATGATCCCCTCTCCCTCTGGCGGGCGCCACCCTGGATGAACGATCCGCCGGCCCCGGACGCGTCGGAACACCTGACCTTCATACCGGTCGTCACCCAGTTCCAGCTCGCGCTCGACATGGCGCTTGCGTTCGGCGCTCCACCGGGACACGGCCACGCCTACTACGCCCAGGATTACATCGAACCCTGGGTCCAGGTGACTGCTCCAGAAGGCTGGACCGATGCAGACACGGATCGGCTCAAGGCCCATTGCGACCTGGGATTCCAGAACGGCTGTTCCAACTGATCCTTCGCTGAGGCCTCTGCGCAAAGTTTCGATTCGAACATCGGTGGCCCTCCCCGGCAGGCGGCAGGTCCTCGCGCCGAAAGCGAGCTATTCCAAGCTTTCCAGACATTATTGCCCTTCGACCGCGATAAGAGGTTTCCAAGGTGTTAAAAATCACGCTATCAATTAGTTACCTTCGAAACAGGCGATTGATTGCGCAATATGGCCCGTGAATTTGATCCGTACAGTCTGTCCAGCCCGAGGGCATATCTGACCTTCATGATCATCTTCCTGGTGATCGTCGCTTTCATCGCCTTCATCCTGTTTCCGCAGATTTCCGTCGCCTTCATGAGCAATCCGGGCCTCAACGGGCTGATCGTGCTGGTGGGCGTGTTCGGCGTGTTGCTTCTGTTCGGCAGGGTCATCCGGCTGTTTCCGGAAATCTCCTGGGTGAACAGCTTCAGGATGGGCGATCCTGCGCTCGACACCCGTTCGCCTGTGCTGCTCGCACCAATGGCGGCTCTCCTCGGCAACAAGGCCGGAGACATGGCTCTGACGCCGACGACGGCGCGCTCGATCCTCGATTCCATCGGCATGCGCCTGGAGGAATCCCGTGAGATGTCGAGGTACCTGACGGGCCTGCTCGTCTTCCTTGGCCTGCTTGGCACCTTCTGGGGCCTGCTCCAGACCGTGAGTTCGGTTGGCGCCACCATCCAGTCGCTTGATGTCGGTTCGGGCGACGCCAACGTGATCTTCGAGGATCTCAAGGCCGGACTGGAAGCGCCTCTCTCCGGCATGGGCACCGCATTTTCATCCTCGCTCTTCGGCCTCACCGGCTCGCTCGTTCTGGGTTTTCTCGACCTGCAGGCTGGGCAGGCCCAGAACCGCTTCTACAACGAGTTGGAAGACTGGCTCTCGACCGTCACGGATATCGACCCGGAGGACGGTCTCTTCAATGCACCGGATGCACCGGGCGTCGAGCAGATACAGGCCTCGATTCAGTCGCTTCAGAAAAGCGTCGACGACGGTGGCGGCAAAAATGCCTCGCAAGCAATGGCCAATCTCGCCGAAGGCATCCAGGGACTGGTGAAGCATGTCCGGTCCGAGCAACAGATGATGCGGGACTGGGCGGAAGCGCAGGGCGAACAGCAAAAACGCATCGAAGGGCTGCTGACTTCTATCTCGGCAGCGTTCGATCGCGCGAAGGAGTAGCACCCGATGGCCGCAGGACTGCGCGCCCGGCGACGCGCCCAGACAACAGACTACTGGCCCGGGTTCGTCGACGCGATGGCGACACTCCTGCTTGTCATCATCTTCCTCCTGTCGATATTCATGATTGCGCAGTTCTTCCTGTCGCAGCAGCTGTCCGGGCGCGACACGGTGCTCAACAGGCTGAATGCCCAGATCAGCGAACTGACGGAATTGCTCGCAATGGAGCGGGCTGCCTCCGGCGAATTGGAAGACACGATCCTCGGTCTGCAGGCGAGCCTTTCCGATGCCGAGTCGGAGCAAAGCCGGTTGCTGGGACTTCTGGAAAGCAGTTCCGGTGCCGCCGATGCCGCCGGCGGTCGCGCAGCACAGCTCGAAAACCTTCTCGACGACGAACGCCAGGTCAGCCAGGAAGCCCTTGCCCAAGTCGAATTGCTCAACCAGCAGATCGCCGCGCTGCGGCGCCAGATCGCTGCCGCCAATGCGGCCCTCGAAGCATCCGAAGCCAAGGAGGCGGACAGCCAGGCCAAGATCGCAAGTCTCGGGCGCCGGCTGAACGCTGCGCTTGTCCAGCGCGTGCAGGAACTGTCACGCTACCGGTCGGACTTCTTCGGACGTCTGCGCGAAATCCTGTCGCAACGATCCGACATCTCCGTGGTCGGTGACCGCTTCGTGTTCCAGTCAGAGGTTCTGTTCGATTCCGGGTCCGAGGACATCAATCCTGCCGGTGAACAGGAACTGGAAAAGCTGGCCGAAGCCATTCAGGAACTCAGCGCCCAGATCCCCGACGAAATCAACTGGGTGCTCAGGGTCGACGGGCACACCGACGCACGCCCGCTCTCCGGCACCGGACGCCTGCGCAACAACTGGGAACTGTCAGCAGCGCGCGCGATTTCCGTCGTGCGCTATCTCATTGAAAAAGGCGTCGACCCGGAGCGTCTGGTTGCCGCCGGGTTCGGGGAATTCCAGCCCCTGGAAGAGGGCGAAGCGCCCGAGGTCCTCGCGCGGAACCGCCGCATTGAGCTGAAACTCACCGAGCGCTGATCACACCCCTCACCGATGCGTCGGCGTCCATTTGTCCAGCGCTTCGAGCATCTTTTCATGCTCACCCTCGCGCATGCCGATGGTCGTCTGTCTGTAGGGAAAATTCCGGGCTGCGACTTCAGCGTGGAACTGGCCGAGCGCCGCCACACGTTCTTCATGGATCTGTTTGTGCAATCGCCCGACATTGCCAAATGCGTGCGCATGCTTCGGCGGCGTCTCCTCTTCGCTGGCCTCGCCGCAGATGTCGGCAACAAAGGAAAAGATGGCATCGCCCGCCTTTCCCGACCCGAGCGAAAAGGTGACGACCGACGTCTTGTTGTTGATCGCGGCCAGAACCTCTTCCGCGATGCACTCCGCTTCCACGGCAAAGACACCGGCGTCTTCCATGCGCTTGAGCGTTTCGAAGATCTTCATGGCCTCGTCCGCCGTCCGGCCCCAGGCGCGCAAACCGCCACAGTGATGACTGAAGGTCGGGATCAGTCCGATATGGCTTTGCACGGGGATGCCATCGCGCGCCATCCGCTCCATCACGTCGAAGGAGCGAAGCGTATAATACATGTCCGCACCGTTTCGCATGGTCTCGTAGGCATGGGCGATGATCTCGTCATCCGAGCCGAACTGTGCCCAGGTGGATCCGGCACCGGTGAAGTGATGCGGCGCAATGCGCCGGACATCCTCCATCTGGTCGGCACCGACCACGAACAGATCGATGCCTGCCTCGACGCAGGCCTTCAGTTCATCAGTGTTCGCCGGGTTGGCCATCGACAGCGTGCGTCCGGAACCCTTCAGCGCCCGCAGGTCGGCGACGGTGTAGTTTCGCTTCGCCGGGTTCCGGCTGAAGTCATAGATCCGCTTCATGTGGTCGGGTCCTTTCCGGGCCGGTCAGGCGCTCGAAAGCTTTCCCGGCAGTCCGGTGATTTCATTTTCGCGGATCACGGCAGGGTCATAGGCCTTGCGGGAAAAGACCTCGCGCACCATCGGCTCAAACGTCTCGAGCGGTTCGCTCACATAGTCCGGGTCGAAGCTGGACTGGTCCCAGTGCTCACAGAATGCAGCGCAAGTGTCGAACAGCGGGTGATCGCGATAGCGGTCGCGGGCATTCCTGTCCCAGCCGTAGTGATGACCGAAATAGAGCGTCTGGAAGATGCCGTGATGCTCAACCGTCCAGGCGACTTCCCACCTGACGAACGGGCGGATCACTTCCGCGGACATCTTGTCGTGGTTCTGAGGCGCGAGCCCGTCACCGACATCGTGCAGCAAGGCTCCGACGACCCAGTCAATGTCCGCACCGTCCCGGAGCGCCCGCGTCCCCGACTGCAGGCCATGTTCGAGGCGGGTGATCTTGTAGCCCTCAAGCGTCGCCTCTCCCGCCCGGTGCAGCTCGTCCAGCACACGATCAGCCGTCAGGGCCAGAAACGGTTTCTCCAGTTCTTCCAGAAGCTCGTAATCTTCCTTCGTGCCGTCTTTCATGGCCGTGAAACTGACGGTCTGGCTCATGAGGCTTCTCCTCCTTGTAAATACAACTCGACGGTTTGTTCAGCCCCTGCGGAAAGGGTATCAGCCTGGCCGGCGAGAATCCGATCATAAAGCGCAAGGTCCGCAGGATGAAAGAGCCCGCGCGGACCGGCAATGCAGTCCCAGCCGCCCCGGGGTGTTTCACCAAGCACAGGCATGGCCCAGTCGCGCCCTGGCGCATGGTTGCGCACGGCGGGCGTCACATAGCGGATGGCCAGCCCGATCCGCCGGTCATTGCTGTTGTTGGCACCCGATGCATGAAAACAGCGTCCGTGATGCAGCGACATTTCACCAGGCCGCAAGGGGCCGTGCACGGCAACGGCCTCATCGACACCCGCGATCGATTGCCCGCGCGACAGTAGATTGTCTGCGTCGAACGTGTCTTCGTGATCTGCGATACGGCCCTTGTGGCTGCCCGGAATAAACCGCATGCAGCCGGCCTCAACGGAGACGTCCGACAGCGCGACCCAGGCCGTCACCTCGTCATCTGTTTCACCCATGCCCCAATAGGTGATGTCCTGATGCCAGGAAACGGTTTTCCTGCTGCCCGGCTCCTTGATGAAGAGTTCCACCGACCAGGCAAGCAGATCCGGTCCGAGCACGCTCTCGACCGCATCGAGAATGGCGGGCGTGCGTGCGGCTTCGGCAAGCATCGGAATAACAACGTGTCCGTTAACCCGGAAAAACTGCGCAAGATCATGCCCGCCGGCGCCCTCTGAGTGATCGGCCTCGAGCGCTTCGATCCGCTGGCGCAACCGCGCAACTTCTGAGGCCGAAAAAACCGGACGGCCGGCCACAAACCCGTTCTGGCGATAATCACTGAGATGACTTGGTGTGAAATCAAGCATCATGGTCTCCTCCATCTCGCCTGAAGCTACAGCGTCCATTCACATTGAGAAGACAGATCTCTTGCCCATCAGGATAAGCTCAGCTTATGCTGTCACATGATCAAGCGAATTCCCTCGTTGAACTGGCTGCGGGTGTTCGAGGCCGCCGCGCGCTCGGGCAGTTTTGCACGCGCTGCCGAGAGCCTTGCCATGTCGCCGCCGGCAGTAAGCCAGCAGATCCGCGCCCTTGAGGCGCATCTGGGCCGCCCCCTTTTTGAACGGGCAGCAGCGGGCGTCTCGCTGACCGAAGCCGGACGCAGCCTTCTGGGTGTTGTCGGTGATGCGCTTGGACGGATGGAAATGGCTGCAGCTTCTCTTGCCGCCCCTGGCGGACCACCGCTGGTCGTCGGCGTCTCGATGGCGTTTTCCGTCGGCTGGCTGATCCCGCGCCTGCCCGGCTTCAACTCGGCACACCCGAACGTGACGCTCGAGCTCTATTCCCTGCTCGGCCGGCCGGAAACACCACCCAGAACTGCAACACTCTGGATCGCTTTTGGACCTCCTCCGCCGGGGACAGAGGGAGCGGCCCTTTTTGGCGAACGGCTCGAACCGGTTGCCCATCCGGATGTTGCCGCAAAAATCCGCACGCTTGAAGATGCCCTCGCGCATCCCCTGATCGAAGTTGCCGATCACCGGCGCAACTGGGCGCAGATCTTTGGTGGCGACGTGCTCCCAAGTGGTGCGCGCGTCACCTATGTCGACACCACGCTCAACGCACTCGCACTTGCAGGGGCCAACGGCGGCATCGCACTCGCCCGCCCGCCGGCAAGCGACGACCTCGTCGCGAGATATGGCCTTGTGCCCTGTCTGCCGGGCTTCGACCTGCGCGGGGTCGAGGAGTATCATATCCTGTATCTGTCCGGTGCTCTGCTAGATCCCCAGGCGAAGGCGTTCCTGTCGTGGATTTGCGACGAAGCCGCAAAAACGCGGCAGACATTTGATCTGTAGAGACCCTCCGTTGCCGGCCATGTGGATCTGCGCGGTGCGACACATGGCGAAAAAAGCTAAAACGACGGCCAGAAATGTTTGATGCCGCGATAGTGCAGCAGGCAAGCTGAAGGTGAGCATTTGGGAGGGAAACGGCGTGTCCGAGACAACAGAAATCGCATCCGGTTACGACTCCGATCCGTCACGCTCCAGTTCACTGCAAGCCGCGGCATACGTGGAACCGGACTGGTACAGATCCGACTTGAACACAATCATCGCCAGAACATGGCAATGGGTGTGCCATGTCGAGAAGACGCGGGAACCGGGTTCCTACGTAACCGTTGAAATCGCAGGCCACCCGATTGCGGTCGTGCGTGCAAAAGACGGTGTTCTGCGCGCCTTCTACAATGTCTGCAAGCACCGGGCGCATGAACTGTTGTCCGGCGAAGGCACCACGACGCGCATCATGTGTCCCTACCATGCCTGGGTCTACAGGCTTGACGGGCAGCTTGCCCGGGCGCCGCACACGGAGTCACTGCAGGACTTCAACACGGCAGACATCTGCCTCGACGAAGTCAGGGTCGAGGAGTTTTGCGGCTTCGTTTTCGTCAACCTGGACCGGCAGGCAGCCTCCCTTTCCGAATTGTCGGGCGATCTGGAAACCGAGATAACGCACTGGGCTCCGGACATCGACCAGCTGACATTCGCCCATCGTCTCACCTACGATATCAGGTCGAACTGGAAGAACGTCGTCGACAATTTCCTTGAGTGCTACCACTGCCCGACGGCTCACAAGGACTTCTGCGATCTTGTCGACATGGATACCTACAAGGTAACGACGCACGGCATCTATTCCAGTCACATGGCAGATGCCGGCAATGCCGCCAACAGCGCTTATGATGTCTCCAATGCCAGTGTCAGGACACATGCCGTCTGGTGGCTGTGGCCGACTACGTGCCTGATGCGCTATCCGGGCCGCTCCAGCATGATCGTGCTCAATATCATCCCGGTCGGGCCGGACCGCACGCTGGAGACATATGACTTCTTCCTGGAAACGCCCGAGCCCGACGACATGGAACGCGACGCAATCCGCTATCTCGACGAGGTCCTGCAGGTGGAGGATATCGCGCTCGTTGAAAGTGTCCAGCGCGGCATGAACACACCGGCTTTCACGCAGGGCCGCATCGTTCACGACCCCGACGGGTCGGGCAAATCCGAACACGCGGTCCACCATTTTCATGGCCTGGTTCTGGACGCCTATGCAAGAGGCACCGCGTGACGCCGCCCAACATCGTGGTGGTGATGGCGGACCAGCTTGCACCGCATTTCACCGGCGCCTACGGGCATCCCGTGGCGAAAACGCCGCACCTTGATGCGCTTTCAGAACGCGGCATGCGCTTTGATGCCGCCTACTGCAATTCACCGCTTTGCGCACCCTCGCGCTTTGCCTTCATGTCCGGTCAGCTCATCAGCCGTATCGCCGCATACGACAACGCATCGGAGTTCAGGGCCTCCATCCCGACTTTCGCTCATTATCTGAAGGCGCTGGGGTACCGGACCTGCCTGTCCGGCAAGATGCACTTCGTCGGGCCGGACCAGATGCACGGCTTCCAGGATCGGGTGACAACCGACATCTACCCGTCCGATTTTGCCTGGACCCCGGACTGGGAAGCGGCCGACGAGCGGATCGACAAGTGGTATCACAACATGCAGACCGTAAAGGAAAGCGGTGTTGCGAAAGCCACCTTCCAGATCGACTATGACGACGAGGTCGGTTTCGCCGCCCGTCGCTGGCTGTTCGACCGGGCGCGCGACAGGACACTCGGGGAAACATCAGCCTTCGCGCTGGTCGCAAGCTTCATTCACCCCCACGATCCCTATGTTGCCCGTCCGGAATGGTGGGACCTCTATGAAGATGGGGAGATCCCGCTTCCTGCCGACATTCCGCATCTAGAAGACCAGGACCCGTTCTCGCGCAGGCTTATGAACGGGATCGAAGCCTCCTATATCCCCCTGAACGAGGAGGAAGTCCGCAGAGCGCGCCACGCCTATTTCGCAAATGTCAGCTATTTCGACAGCAAGATCGGTGAGATCGTGAACACCCTCGATGAGATCAACGAGCTGGACAACACGATCGTGATCGTGACGGCCGATCACGGCGACATGCTTGGCGAGCGTGGTCTCTGGTACAAGATGAACTTCTTCGAGTATTCCGCGCGGGTGCCGCTTGTCATGGCAGGACCCGACATCGCCAAGGGAGACGCTGCGAACGCCTGCTCGCTGATCGATCTGCTGCCAACTTTCCTGGAAATTGCGGGCGGCACGCCGGACATGCTTGGCGAGCCCGTCGATGGCCGCAGCCTGCTGCCGCTTGCCCGCGGTGAGCATGATCCGGTCGACGAGGCGATCGGCGAATACTGTGCGGAAATGACGGCCCACCCGGTAATCATGATCCGCCGCGGTACCTTGAAGTACATTCACTGCGACAGCGATCCGCCGCAGCTTTACGATCTTGAGCGCGATCCCGAAGAAAGAACAAACCTCGCGAGCGACCCGCAATTCAGGGATGTTGCTGCGCGTTTTGCGGATGAAGTTGCCCTCCGCTGGGACGAAACGGAGCTGCGCCACAAGGTCATCGCCACCCAGAAATCACGCCGCGCGCTGCATGCAGCCATGGAAGCCGGTGCAGGTGAAGCCTGGGACTACAACCCGCCGTCCGATGCCAGTCAGCAATATGTCCGGAACCACATGGACTGGACGGCCGCCGCCAACCGGTACCGCTATCCGCCACTTAAGGAACACGAAGAATGATGCTTGATGGCAAGGTTGCCCTCGTGACGGGCGCAAGGGGCGGTATCGGCCGCGCGATCGTGACGCGCTTCCTGAAGGAAGGCGCAAAGGTCTTTGCTGCCGATCTCAGCCCAGAGGGCTCCCTCAACATTCCTGAAGACGATGGCAGCCGGTTTCTCAATCTGGACGTGACCAGCGAAGCCGATGCGATTGCTGCGATGGCGCACGTCAGGGAGAAAGACGGCAAGCTCGATATTCTCGTCAATGCCGCCGGCATCGAGATCGAAAAGACGATTGAAGAGACGTCCCTTGAAGAGTGGAACCGGTCGTTCGCGGTCAATGTGACCGGCACCTTCCTGACATCGAAATATGCGCTTCCGCTCCTGCGCCGCGCCGCCCAAGCGGGCGCAAGCGCCAGCCTGATCAATTTCGGGTCCTACGACGGCTTCATTGCCGATCCCGGACTTGCCGCCTATTGCGCAACCAAGGGTGCGGTGCATGCTCTGACCCGGGCCATGGCCTGCGACCACGGCCCGGAAGGCATCCGCGTCAATGCGATCTGCCCAGGTTACATCGATACGCCCATGCTGCAGAGCTTCTTCAACGGCGACGGCTCGGGCGGCGGTGGCGGCAACATCGAGACCCTGCAGCAGGCGGTCCGGGACGTCCATCCTATGCGGACCTACGGCACGCCTGAGGACATCGCCAATCTGGTCAACTGGCTCGCATCGGACGAAGCGCGCTATGCCTCCGGACAGCTCTGGGTCCTTGATGGCGGTTTGTCTGCCCAAGTTCAGCAAATGAGGCTCTGATGACCCGATCCGTTATCATCACCTGCGCACCGACCGGCGGCATTCACACACCGTCCATGTCGCCTCACCTGCCCGTCACACCTGCGGAAATCGCAACTGCCAGTATCGAGGCCGCGGAAGCAGGGGCGTCCATCATCCACCTTCATGCGCGCGATCCGGAGACCGGCAAACCCGATCCGAGGCCGGAAACGTTCAACCGGTTTCTTCCAGTGATCAAGCAATCGACAGACGCGGTCATCAATGTCTCGACCGGTGGCGGTCTTGGCATGACGATGGACGAACGGCTTCTGGCCGCGACCAAGGCCAGCCCGGAAATGGCCTCCCTCAACATGGGCTCGATGAATTTCGGCATCTTTCCGATGCTGCAGAAATACACCGAGTTCAAGCATGACTGGGAACGTCCGTTCCTGGAAATGACGGAGGACTTCATTTTTCCCAACACCTTCCGCACGATCCGCTACGCGATCGAAAAACTCGGAGGTGACCACGGAACCAAGTTCGAGTTCGAATGCTACGACCTCGGCCACCTCTACAACGTCAAATGGTTTGTCGACCAGGGCCTGATCAAGCCTCCGTTCTTCATTCAGCTGGTCTTCGGCATCCTCGGTGGAATGGGTGCGGACGCGGACAACCTTCTGCATCTTCACAAGAAGGCGGACGAACTCTTCGGCCCGGAAAACTACGAATGGTCTGTGCTCGCCGCAGGGCGGCACCAGATGTCGTTTGCGACCCAAAGCGCAATGCTCGGCGGCAACCTGCGTGTTGGTTTGGAAGACAGTCTTTTCATCGGCAAGGGCGAGCTTGCGACTTCCAACGCACAGCAGGTCTCCCGCATTCGCAGCATTTTGGAAAATCTCGGACTGACCATTGCGACACCGGCGGAAGCCCGTCAAAGGCTGGCCCTCAAGGGTGGCGACAAGGTCGGTTTCTAGGGTCAGGACCCATTGGACGACACGGAGGATCGGATATGCACACGCGCATGTTGATAAACGGCGAACTGGTCGAGGGGACCGGCGAAGGGCTCACGGTCCTGAACCCCGCCGATGAAACGACCATCGCCGTTGTGAAGGAAGCAGGCGAAGACCAGATCGACGCGGCGGTGCGCGGTGCTGCCGAAGCCTTCGAAATGTTTTCGGCAACAACGCCCGCCGAACGCTCAGCGCTCCTTCTGCAGATCGCCGACGTGATTGAAAAGAACAGCCATGAACTGGCCGAGCTGGAGAGCCTCGATGTCGGCAAGCCCTGGCCCTCCGCCCATGACGACGAGATGCCGCTGACGATCGATGTGTTCCGGTTTTTTGCAGGTGCTGCCCGGACGATGACCGGATCGGCGGCGGGTGAGTACATCGCCGGGCACACGTCGATGATCCGGCGCGACCCGGTCGGACCGGTCGCCGCGATTGCCCCGTGGAACTATCCGCTGATGATGGCGAGCTGGAAGCTGGCCGCCCCGATAGCGGCCGGCTGCTCCGTGGTTCTGAAGCCGTCCGAACTCACGCCCCTGTCGACGCTGAAGCTCGGCGAACTGCTGCAGGACGTGGTGCCGAAAGGCGTCGTGAACATCATCCATGGACGCGGACCAACCATCGGCAGCACGCTGATGAACAGCCCTGAGATGGAAGCGATCAGTGTCACGGGGTCACCCGCGACGGGCATGGCCGCGATGCGGGCAGCATCCAGTCGGATCCGGCACGTTCATCTGGAACTCGGCGGAAAGGCCCCGGTCATCGTCTTTGACGATGCGGATCTGGACGCAGTGGCGGAAACCATCCGCTATGGCAGCTATTTCAACGCCGGTCAGGATTGCGCCCAGCCCTGCCGCGTACTGGTTGCCGACAAAGCCTATGACCGCCTCGTCGCCGCGATCACCGATCAGGTCGGCCAGATCAGGATTGGTGCTCCGAAGGGAGAGGGAACCGAAATGGGCCCGCTCGTATCAGCGGCACAAAGGGACAGGGTTGCGGGTTTCGTTGATCGCGCCGGATCAAGCGCCGAGATTGTGCTGGGCGGCAACGCGGGCAGTGGGCCGGGTTTCTTCTTCGACCCGACTGTTATTACCAATGTCGACAATGCATCCGAGGTCGCCTGCAACGAGGTCTTCGGCCCGGTCGTCACCGTCTCGCGGTTTTCCGATGCGGAGGAAGCACTGAGGATCGCCAACGCCGGATCTTATGGCCTGGCGTCTTCCGTCTGGACCCGCGATGTCGGCCTTGCCATGCGCATGACCTCAAAACTGCGCTACGGCTTCACCTGGGTGAACACCCACGGCATGGCAACACCGGAAATGCCCTGGGCGGCGATGAAGGGATCGGGCACCGGGTGTGACATGTCCGTCTTTGCGCTCGACGCGTATACGTCTATCCGCCACGTCATGGTTGCCCACTGATGCGCCTTTCCGGAAAGAGAGCCTTCGTGACCGGTGGCCGGCAAGGCATCGGCAAGGGCATCGTCGACGCGTTTCTTGAAGAAGGCGCCCTTGTCACCGCCTGCGGCCGGGGCGAAAGGCCCGCTGGATACCCGGCAGAATGGCTGACCCTGGATGTTGCGGACCCTGAGGCTGTCACGGCTGCGGCCGCATCCATCGAAACGCTCGATATCCTGGTCAACAATGCCGGTGTGCAGGTGGAGAAAACCGTGGTCGAAAGCACCGACGCGGACTGGAACCACGTGATGGACACCAATGCGCGCGGCGTGTTCAACGCCTGCCGCGCCTTCATTCCGCTGATGCGCGATGGCGGATCGATCATCAATATCGGATCGATATCAGGAACCGTCGCCGACCCGTCGATGGCGCTCTACAATGCGTCGAAGGCATTCGTCCATGGGCTGACACGATCCATCGCAATCGATCACGGCCCCGGGATCCGCTGCAATGCGATTTGTCCAGGCTGGATCGAAACGGGAATGCTCGACGCGGGCTTCGACCTCGCTCGCGAACCGGCAAAGGCGAAGGCGGATGCGCTTCAGCGTCATGCGGTGCGGCGCTTCGGTCAACCGCGCGACATTGCCGCCATGGCGGTCTGGCTCGCCTCCGACGAGGCCGGCTTCGCCACGGGTCAACTCTTTACGGTCGACGGCGGTATGACCGCTGCCTCGCCGCTTAATCCGGGACTGTTCTGATGGGCGAAATATCACGTGTTGCGGTTCTGGGGGCCGGTGTCATCGGCGCAAGCTGGACTGCCTTGTTCCTTGCCTCCGGGCGCGACGTCGCTGTCTATGATCCGGCGCCGGATGCCGAGACCAAGGTGAGAAACTACATCGAGGCCGCCTGGCCGTCTCTCAGGGCGCTCGGCCTTACGGGAAGCACCGCGCCCGGCGAGGTTTCGTTTGAAAAAACCGCCGCGGAGGCGTCGTCACAAGCGGACTTCATCCAGGAGAACGTTCCTGAACGGTTGCCGATCAAACACGCAATCTACGGCGAAATCGAACCGGTGCTTTCAAAGACCGCAATTGTATCCAGTTCCACATCCGGCCTGACGCTGGAAGCGTTGCAGGAAGGGTGGCAGAACCCGGCAAATTTCGTTCTGGGACATCCGTTCAACCCGCCACATCTCATCCCGCTGGTCGAGATGACGGCCAACGAAAGGACTGACCCGGCGGCGCTTGATGCGACGGAAGCCTTCTACGAGGCAATCGGCAAGATCACGATCCGCATCAAAAAAGGCATGCCTGGACACGTCGCCAATCGACTGCAGGCCGCTGTCTGGCGTGAAGCGGTCTTCATGGCCATCGAAGGCGTTGCAAGCGTCGAGGATATCGACAAGGCGATGTGGGCCGGACCGGGTCTCAGATGGGCGGCGATGGGGCCGACGATGCTGTTTCATCTGGGTGCGGGCGATGGCGGCCTTCAGGCCTTTTGCGACCATTTCAAGGACACGTTCAACGGCTGGTGGGACGGCCTCGGCGACCCGCGCCTGGACGAGGCCGTAATCGGTAAACTGGTTGCCGGGATGAACGAGCAGGCACGCGGCCGCAGCCCCCGGGAACTTTCTGATGAGAGGGACCGGATGCTCGTCGCCCTCCAGGCTGCGGCCCGGTCCGTCCGGGACCAGGACGTGGATTGACGAGTGCCGGTAATCTGGCCGGCCTTCTTTGCGGGCCTCGTGGCGATGCTGCCTGGCTAAATGACCTGCGGATAGAGAGCCGCGACGATCATCCCGGCAAGCATCGCCCAGATGACACTCCGGGAAAGGGCAGCAACCAAAATAGCGCCACAGGTTGCCGCAAATGCCTTCAGGTCCAACGAGACCAGAGATGATGCCACCAGGGCTGCGATGACTGAAACCGACATTCCCTGAAGGAATTTTTCGACGCGCGGCGTTGGCGTGACCCAGGCCATCAGAACGGCGCCGGACAGCCGCGTGCCAAGCGCCACCAGTGTAAGCACAGCAACGGCAGTGATGTAGGACAAGTCACTCAGCATGACGCACCGCGGCAACGCTGCCGCCAACCAGTGCGGCCAGAAAGATGTTCCAGCCATTTGGAAGATAGGGCAGCGTAACCACCGAAGCACAGATTGCGGCAAAGACAGGCAACAGGAGGGATGGCGTTGCGCGCACCATCCCAAACGCTGTCGCGGCAAAGAAACAGAGCATCACGACGCCGAACCCTAAGGCGTCCGTATCGCCGATCAGATCTCCCCCGAACGCTCCGGCAGCCGTGCTGCCGACCCATGTGATCCAGAGCATCAGACCGCCGCCGAAAAGCGGTCCCAAATCTGTTTCACCGCGATGCAATAGGGTTTGCGTGTCAGCAAAATTTGCGTCGCTCAGAAACATCAGCGTCAGGAAACGCTTGCCCGCAGGAAGCCGGTTCACCCATTGGGCCAGAGCGGCTCCCATGATCAGGTGCCGGCCGCTCAGCGCCAGTGCAACCAGACCGAGAGACAGGTAGGCAACAGGATCCTGGAGGAAGTCCAGCGCAGCAAACTGCGCCGTTGCCGTAAAAACCAGGGCACTCATCGCCGTGGCCTGAAACGCGCCGATCCCGCCGTCTGTCGCGGCAATACCAAAAGCCATGCCGAACGGAGCGACAAAAAGGCAAATCGGCAGCAGCCGCGTCATTCCGCGCACTGCGCCGGCAAACGAGACTGTTACGTCTTGGGATCTTCTAACCATAACAAGGGTTAGATAACTTTGCAGCTTGCCTGTCAACCGGTGCAGGGGTTAGAAAATGACATGAGCTATTCTGAGGGACATCCCGTTCGGCCTGTCGGCGGACGCCTGGTACTTGATTTTGTCAACACGGCCGATTGGACGTCGACTGATCATGTGGCGCACGAAAAACTGAAAAGCCCGGATGACTTGGACGTGTGGCTGCGAACACTGGAAATAAAGGCTCACTGTGCCGGCACGTTCGACCAGCTCAAGCTTCTCAGGTCCGATCTTCGGTCCATGCTGCTGGAGACGAAAGTCTCCGGCACCTTGAATGCGGTCAGAGAGTTGGAATTTGGCGCAAAAGAGGGGGCTCCGCCGGTGCTGGAAGGACTGTTGGCCGCGTCTGCAATCTCGATCCTGGCCGATCCCAGAGAGCGCGGCCGCCTCAAGATGTGTCCTGGTGACAACTGTGGCTGGCTGTTCATTGATGAAACCAAAAACAGCAGGCGAACCTGGTGCAGCATGGAAAGCTGCGGCAACAGGGCAAAGGCCGCGCGGCATTATCAGCGCAACAGGAAGGCTGCCGATCCCCGGTAGTGCGCGACGTAAGCATCACCCTTCGCTTCGCACCACTTCGGAGATCGCCTTTTTGCGGGCTATTCCGGTTTAGGGTACGGCCCGGGGCTATACATCGGCCAGGCCCGGAACTCGAAGGGCACACGGCCTTCGATCCGGTCGCTCCCCGGCGACAGCCCGAAACGCTCCTTGTAGGACCGGCTGAAATGAACCTGGCTGTTGAAACCGGATGCTGCCGCGATTTCGCTGAGCTTCATTTCCGTTTGCGTCACCAGCCCACGCGCCCGGTCGAGCCGGATATCTCGGTAATATTCGACCGGTGACCGGCGGACATAGTGTCCGAAGAGGCGGCTGAGCTGGCGCTGAGATACACCAAGCTGAGAACAGATGTCCGGAATGGAAAGCGGGTCCTCGAGGTTCTGCTCCATCAGATCGACCGCGCGCCTTACAGCACCCGGGGTCGCGTGCCCGGAGGGTTCTGCTCCCTTCGGGTTTTGCGAGTGTCCTTCGCCCCTGATGCGATGATGAAACAGGTATCGCGACGCGGCGTTTGCAACGCTGGCGCCAGCATAGCTTTGAAGGAAGTGCAGGGCGACATCGGTTGACGCCGAGCCGCCGCAACAGGTGAAGACCCTGTCATCGATGACGAAGAGGTCCTCCGAAACGCCGGTATCCGGGGCGACTTCGATCAGCGCGTCTATGTGTTCGTAGTGCACGGTGGCGGCCTTGCCCGTAAGCAGTCCGGCCTTTGCGAGCACGAAAGCTCCGGTGTCGAGACCGCCAGTAACCGCACCTCCCCGCGCCCATTTCTTCAACGGTCCCAGAATCAGATCCGTGTAATGGCGTTCGGGGGTCCAACTCGTGCTGACAAGGACCAGGTCCGGCTTTTCGCCCTTCAGATCAGCAATGGCTTTGGTGTCGACACTCAAGCCGCTGCTCGAAGGAACCGATCCGCCCCGCTCGGATACAACGATCCACGAAAACCGGGCAGTTCCCGTCAGATAGTTTGCGACACGAAAGGGATCGATAAACGAGGTCGTCGCCGATACGTTGAAGTGCGGCGTCACGAGGATGACAATCCGGACGGGGTCGGTCTGGTCAATGGACATGGCCAATTCTGCATATAAAGGGCCAGAAAAATCAATCCGCTCCGACGCGGGCTTGAACGTACCCGCGTGACATACCGCGCCTCATTCCTGCTAAGGTGCGCGCGAGGGCGATGCGAAGGACAGGGACCCGTAATGCACACGCGCTTAACATCCGGTCCCGCTTCCCATCACAGGAACAGGAGAGATCATGTCAGGCTCCGACTCTGAAATCCCCGATCCGAAGATAGCAGAAGAGCGCTGGGAACGGACCATTGAACGCGATACGGTCCTTCTGCGGCGCGGGTTGGATCTGCACGAACATCTCTGCAAGGCGGCGGACACGCAGGAGGCCGAGCGCGAGTTGGCCGAAAAGGAAGCCGCCGCGCGCGGCGAGAAACAGCCCTTTGTCGAGACGGAAGAAGAAAAGGCATGGGACGCCTATCATGATCGCGCCCTGACCGGGATTGCGATCGACAACCGGCATGTGCTGGAGCAACTTGGGCTTGACCCGAGAAAATCCGTTCTTTTCGAACCATTTCCTGAGCTGCTCACCCAGGCGTGCAACCCGCAGACCCCGATCCTCTACGATCCGTCGATCCGCCGCTTCGGACTCAAGGAGACTTGGGGGCCCGCCATGCGCACCATCAGTCATTGTCCCTGGAGCGGCCGGAAACTGCCGGCCGATCTCGCGGACAAATGGTTTGACTTGATAGAGGAGTTGATGGGGACAGACGACTGGTCAACCGATGAAGCCCGCGAACGTCTCAGTGGCGACTATTTCGACGAGACCTGGTGGATCGAACGCGGACTGTGACTTCCCGTCTCCGTTTCACGGAAGCGGCCGGCAGATACCGCGAAACCGGTGCTCTTGACTTATCGCCTTGCCCAGGTCCAATCACACCCATGCAGCTTCTCAAAGGCCACTGGCAACTCATTGCGATCACGGGTGTGCTGTTCCTGTTGTGGAACACGCCGGTCGTCATCCCGCTGAAAATCCTCATCGTGTTTCTGCATGAACTGGCCCATGCAATCGCCACCGTGCTGACCGGCGGATCGGTAGTTGACCTCTCCGTGTCACCCAACCAGGGCGGACATGTGATTTCCCGGGGCGGCAATCGCTTCATCACCCTGTCGGCAGGCTATCTCGGGTCGCTTGTGATCGGCATCGTGCTGCTGGTTATCGCCCTTCGTACGCATGCCGACCGCGCCGTCCTGGCGATCTTCGGTTGCCTGACCCTTCTTGTGACCGTTCTTTACGTTCGCGACTGGTTCGCACTTTTGTTCTGCGGAGCGACCGGCATTGGCATTCTCGCGATCGCGCGCTATCTGAGCCGGCCGGTCAATGACATGGTGCTGCGCGTGATCGGGCTGTCGAGCATCATCTACGTACCCTACGATATTTTCGACGACACGATCCGCCGCTCCGGTGCGCGCTCCGATGCCTACATGCTCGCCGAGGAGTTCGGCGGAACGACCCTGTTCTGGGGCGGGCTCTGGCTTCTGTTGAGCCTTGCTGCGATCTTCTGCTGCATCCGCTACGGGCTCGGATCCGAGAGCAATCTCTCGTTCCGCGAAAACAAGAGATCCTGACCCCTGTGATTCATGTCTCTGGTGAGGCTTTCATGAAACCAGCGGATCGGGTTTTCCGCGCCGGGGCCACGAGACAGCGGTCCGAACTCGAAGCCGGGCATCTCCAGACCACGTTGGGTCTTTTCGCAGATCCAGATGTCCTCGGTCTGAAAGTCACCGGTTTCCAGCGCCGGCTTTGTCCAGTTGTCGGAGGAAATGACACCCGTTTTCTTGTCGTAGCCGGGAATGGAGCCGCGTTCGTCCGACCATTGCCACGGGCCGATCCACTGACGGATTTCCAGCCGCGTTCTCGTCGGAGCACAGGGCTTCATCGAAGTGATCGAAAAGCCATAGGGTGTCGGCACGATCAGGGTGAGGGGAAAGAGAAAATAGACGCCACCGTAACCCGGTTCGGATGCGCTTGCGATGAGGCCTGATAAACCCGCCTCCTCGCGGATTTTCTGGGGCAAGCGGTGCTGCACTCCGTTCTCGTTCGCATACCAGATCATGTGATCGCCCGCGCGCTCCCAGACATTCTTGTCCGGCGTCGGCCCGCCGAGCGTGTTTTCGTGAAGATAGGCCAGGTGAAACCCGTCAACGGCGTTTTCGGCAAAGACCTTCCAGTTGCACTTGAGATCATAGACCAGCGGAACCGCCTCCTTGACATCACGGGCAAAAAGATCGTGCGGCCAGGCAAGGTCGCTGATCGGGCCGATCCAGTCGTCGAAAAGCGCGTCGGGATCCGGATTGACGAAAACAAGGTCCTTGAAAACACCCACCGCCGCCGATTTCAGACCAAACTTTGTCCGCTCGAGATCAGCGAAACAGGTCCGCATGTCGGGGACGCCGCGCAAGGCGCCATCAAGACCATAGGTCCAACGATGATACGGGCACACGATCGTACCGCCGACATTCCCTGTCGGATCGTCCAGCAAGGTCGAACCGCGGTGACGGCAAAAGTTTTGAAAGGCGTTGAGGCGGCCGGTCTTGTCCAGAACGACGATGAGCGTGGACGCCCCGACTTCTGTAAGCCGGTAGTCTCCGGGCTCCTTGAGGTCCCGGGTCGTTCCGGCAAACGCCCAGGCATCGCAAAACAGCGTCTTGCGTTCGAGCGTGAACCGCTCCTGGCTGAAATAGGCGTCGGGACGCAGACGCTCGGTATCAGTCATTGCGGGTCTCCAATACAGACAACAGCAGCTTAGCGGCAGCTTTGGAAGAGGCGGTGAACCGTGCGTTGATCCCGATCGGGTAAAGCGCTTCGACGTTGAAATAGATACCGGACAGCCCTACAGCGACGGCTTCTATCCTGTCGGCAGGTGCGCGCGGAAAGCTGCGCTGGACCTCAGCCTCCAGATGCTCGATAAAGTCGGTAAGCCACTGCTGCAACTGTTTTGCGAGCGCCGGATCACCTGGAGCTGCTGCGCTCAATGCGTTGAAGACCAGAACAAGCTGCGGGTTCGCACCACGCGGTTCGAACAGGACATCCAGAAGCGCATCGAGCCGGTTCTCTGCCGGAAGCGATGATACCAGCTCCTCCATGGCCGTTTTGCTGCGCAGCAGGAACCTTTGCACAAGGGCGTCCTGAAGGTCTTCCTTGTTGCCGACATTGTGCCGGATGAGCGGCCTTGCAAGACCGGCGCACTCGGCCGTCTTGCCCAGCGTCGCCCCTTCCAGACCATAGCGCGCGACACACTGTTCGAATGCATCCAGGATCTGTTCCCGGCGATCGTCCTTGATCTCAGGTCGCGCCAATGCACATCTCCAATTAAATTATCAACCTTGATAATCAATTAAACTCCGCTTGATTAATTGTCAAGATTGATAACTTTGAGAACGATCACGCCCGCATCCCGGCGGCAGTCAAAACAAAACCGCCGGCTGTCTCCAGCCGGCGGTTTCAGGTCTGGTCAAGGTCCTTAGTGCCTTACTTGGCTTCCTCTTCGCCGGAAACCTCCGCTTCGGAAGCTGCTTCGGCAGCATCAGCATCAGCATCATCGTCGCCCTTCAGCGAGTTCAGCTTGGCAAAGACGGCGTCCGCGTCGATTTCCTCTTCTTCTTCGCGCCGGACCGGCTGGCTCGCATCGAGCGAGAAGGCGGCGGCGATCGCGTCTTCGCTGGTGCTGTCTTCAACCGGCATCAGCGTTTCGACGGGCTCGCCGGCGACGGGCTGCGGTGCATTCTTCGCGGCCTTTTCCACTTCCATGTCCAGCTCGAGCTGGCTGCACAGACCGAGAGTGACCGGATCCGATGGTGTCAGGTTGGCCGAGTTCCAGTGGGTCCGGTCGCGGATGGCCGCAATCGTCGGCTTGGTGGTGCCGACAAGACGCATGATCTGCGCGTCCTTCATTTCCGGATGATTGCGCACGAGCCAGAGGATCGCGTTCGGGCGGTCCTGGCGGCGCGACACCGGTGTGTAGCGCGGTCCCTTGCGCTTGGACTCAGGCACGACAACCTTCGATCCCTGAAGCTTGAGCTGATACTTGGGATCATTCTGTGCCTTTTCGACTTCTTCACGCGTCAACTGGCCGGTCAGGATCGGATCCAGACCCTTGATACCCTGGGCCGCTTCACCATCGGCAATCGCCTTGACTTCAAGCGGGTGCAGTTTGCAGAAAGTCGCGATCTGCGTGAAGCTCAGGGCCGTGTTGTCCACGAGCCAGACGGCGGTGGCCTTCGGCATTAGCGGCGTGTTCGCCATCGGATAAATTCCTCTCGTGTGCTCCCCCGCCCGGCAGGGCGAAAAAGCGGTATTCTGGTTCTATTTCATGGAAAGTGGCGCGAATATATGCCGAACGTCGCGGAAACGCAAATGGGTTCCGCGACGGGCCTTTTCAAGGTGCCGACACCCCGGTTCACACATCGACCGTCAGGACGATTTTGCCAATATGTCCAGAGCTTTCCATCCGCCGATGCGCATCTGATGCCTGCTCGAGCGGGAACGTGGAATCCATAACCGGCTTCACTTTTCCGGCCTCGATCAAAGGCCATACCCTTGATTCCAGGCTTTCAGCTATCGCGGTCTTGAAGGCGTCGCTGCGCGGGCGCAGCGTGGAACCGGTATGCGTCAACCGCTTCACCATGAGCCGCGAGAAATTGACGCTTTCGGCGACACCATTGAGCGTCGCGATCTGGCAGATGCGGCCCTCGACCGCAGCGGCCTTCCAGTTCCGCTCGACATAATCACCGCCGACCATGTCGAGTATGACGTTGACGCCCTCGCCTCCCGTGATTTCCAGGATGACCTTTTCGAACGCTGCATCACGGTAGTTGATCACATGATCGGCACCGAGTGCCCGCACGGCCTCCGCCTTTTCTTCGGACCCGACTGTCGTGAAAACCTCGGCGCCGAATGCCTTTGCCAGTTGGATCGCCGTGGTGCCGATGCCGGATGTGCCGCCATGAACCAGAAACCGCTCGCCCGAAACAAGACCGCACCGATCAAACACATTCGTCCAGACCGTGAAGAAGGTCTCGGGAAGGGCCGCGGCCTCGATCATATCCATGCCGTTCGGGATGGGAAGCGCATGACCGGCATTCACCCTGCAATAGGCTGCATACCCGCCTCCGGGTGCCAGTGCAGTCACACGATCTCCGACATTGAAGCGCGTGACGTCCGCACCGCTGGCAACGATCTCACCGGCGACTTCGAGCCCCGGGAGGTCGGAAGCACCTTTCGGAGGAGGATAAGCGCCCTTGCGCTGGAGGACATCCGGACGATTGACGCCTGCGGCGTGCACCTTGATGAGGATGTCGCCGGGACCGGGTTCCGGCAACGGGCGCTTTTCCAAAATCAGAACATCCGCGTCTCCGGGTTCCGAAATTGCAATGGCTTTCATTTCGTCCGGCAAATTCTGCATCGAAACCATTCCTGTTGGTTCATTTTGGGACTGGCGGGCGGTTACGTGTGTAGCCTATGGTAAATATGCCGTCAGCCCGCTGAAAGAAAAGACGGTTCAAAAAATCCGGATGCGGTTTGTTGTGCGGAACGGTTCGAGGAACGAAGCGATGGGCCTTTTTGACGAAGATATCCCCAAAAAGCCGCAGAGCGGCAAGATTACGGTTGGGGAGGATTTGGCGCGATTGTCGGAGGATGAGCTCTCCGAGCGCATAACAGCACTTACTGAAGAAATTAACCGTACACAGCAGGAATTGGAACAACGCAGCACTATTCGCGATGCTGCCGACTCTGTATTTCGCTGACTAGCTCGATAATTTTGGCAATAAATTCGAATTAAATCCGCTCTTTGCCGCATTTCTGGTAAATGAGCTAGGTAAATTTTTACGCGTTTACCACTCATTAATCTTTCCAAAGTATAAAAAAAGCCATCCAGTCATCTGGATTTGAGTGGCTCCTGTCCACTCTGTTTGACGCCTCCCTGTTAAAGACTCAGAGCCGCAACCGTGCGGCTCTTTTTTTTGCTCCGCACGCATAGTATCCTCAAACGGTTCTGGTTAACCGCTGATCCTGCAGCAGTCTGGCATGGCGCTTGCTCGGTAGACGGCAAGACGGCGCGTTCCGTTCCGATACGGGACATCTTAGGCAAGATGTTTCGACCCGGGACAGACAAGGCGGATGCGCTTGGAACCGGAAGAGTAGATGAGGCGAAGTAATCCCATGACGGAAGACAAGAAAAAAGCCGAAGGTCCTGCAAGTGCGGTGCACATTGCCCACCACCTGGCCAATTCGGACAACTTCCAGAACCTGTTTCAGGAAGGCATGTCTCTCGTCGAGGAGACCGCCATGTATCTCGACGGCGAGGGCCGGGAAGAAGCCAAGCAGCTGCCCCGCCCCGCATCTCTTGCTTATGCGACCGAGTCCATGCGCCTGACGACGCGCCTTATGCAGCTCGCGTCCTGGCTTCTGCTCCAGCGTGCGGTGAATGAAGGCGAGATGTCCCATGAGCAGGCCGGGAGCGAAAAGAACAAGGTTCGCCTCGACAAACTCAGCAGCGCAACCGGCGGCCCCTCCTGGGACGAACTCCCGCATACCCTGCGCGACCTGATCGAACGCTCCACACGTTTGCAGGAGCGCGTGGTCCATCTCGACAAGATGCTTTACCGCAAGGGTGAGGAAGAAATGGCTGAAGAGAAAGCCATCAACGACAATCCGGTTGCTTCTCAGCTTAATCAGCTCCACGCGGCATTCGCCAAGCTGGGGTGATACGCTCTTCCGTTCGAATGCGTCAAAAGCCGCCGCCAGGCGGCTTTTTTCATGTTCACGGACACTGCCGGCAGCCGGGTGGCAGCGCGCAACAAAAAACCCGGCCGCTGGCCGGGTTTTCGCGTTCAAGGCAGTTGCTGCGGAACTTAGGAACCGAGGAAACCTGCAAACTTGTTCTTGAAGCGGGACACGCGGCCGCCGCGGTCCATCAGCTGACGGTCACCGCCAGTCCATGCCGGATGGGACGTCGGGTCGATGTCGAGCTGAAGCGTGTCGCCTTCCGCGCCATAGGTGGAGCGGGTGGTAAATTCGGTACCATCGGTCATGACGACCTTGATGGTGTGATAGTCGGGATGAATATCCGCTTTCATGACCGGTCCTTTCAGGCGCCCGGGTCGGCTTCTCATGGAAAGCTTCACCTTGCGGCGCAAAACGAGATAAAGGGCCGCCGATCCGGATGCGGACGCCGCCCTCAGAAACTGAGGCGGGGATATACCCCAAGGCGGCGGGCAAGACAAGGGGCAAATTCCTGCAATCGGGCTTTGGCATCGATCAAGGCAAGCCGTTCGGTTTTGCGGCAAATTGCGCGGCGAACATCAATGCAACAGGCATTGTGCGCGCGAAAGAACATGATAAAGACGAGTATGGCCGGGCCGGATGGCGCGGACAAGGAGGAGAGCCCGGTTGGCGGACGCGATTGCATCAGAGCTTGAAGACAACGAGAAAAGAACGCGGCGCTCGCTGAAACCGCTTACGCGCCTCTTGCCCTATCTCACCAAGCATCGGGGAATGGTGTCGGCAGCCATTGCGGCACTCTTCTCGGCTGCCGTGATCACGCTCGTCCTGCCTGCAGCCGTGCGCCGGATGATCGACTACGGTTTCGGGGCGGACGATCCTGCCCTGGTCAACTCCTACTTTGCCGTCCTGATCGGAGTGGTCTGCGCGCTGGCGATGGCCAGTTCGATCCGGTATTTTCTGGTCATGTGGCTCGGCGAGCGTGTCGTTGCCGAAGTCAGGTCGGACGTCTTCGACCACATGACTCGCCTCAGCCCGTCCTTTTACGACAGCGCAAAGTCCGGCGAAATCCTGTCGCGGCTGACGGCGGACACGACCCAGATCAAGGCCGCCTTCGGATCGAGCGCATCGCTTGCCATGCGCAACCTGATCATGTTTGCCGGTGCGTCGGTCATGATGGTGGTCACCAGCCCGCGCCTTTCGATTTTTGTTCTGGCCGCCATACCCGTCATTCTGGTTCCCGTGCTCGGATTCGGCAGAAAGGTGCGCAAAAGGTCCCGCTTCGCCCAGGACACACTCGCCGACGCGTCGGCCTATGCCAGTGAAATGCTTGGCTCCGTTCGCACGATACAAGCCTTCACCCACGAACAGCGCAGCGCTAACCGGTATACGTCCGCCATCGAAGCGGCCTTCACCGCAGCGCGACAGGCGATCGTGGCGCGGGCTGCTCTCACCGGTTTTGCCATCTTCGTCATCGGCTCCAGCATCGTTGCCGTGTTGTGGATCGGCGCCAGCGATGTCTTTGCCGGCCGGATCACAGGTGGCGAACTCAGCCAGTTCCTGCTGTACTCCATCCTGGCCGCAGGCTCACTTGCCGCCCTTTCCGAAGTCTGGGGGGAACTGTCCCAGGCGGCAGGCGCAGCGGAAAGACTTTCCGAACTGCTTGAAATCGAACCCGAGATTAAGGCGCCGCCGGTGCCGGTAAAACTGCCGGAAACCAAACGGGGCGCCATCGCCTTCCAGGACGTCTCCTTTGCCTATCGCAGCAGCGAGACCATGCCCGTGGTCCGGGATCTCACCCTTGAGGTCACACCGGGAGAAACCGTTGCGGTCGTCGGCCCCTCCGGCGCCGGCAAATCGACCCTCTTCAGCCTGCTCATGCGGTATTACGATCCGACATCGGGCGTCATTCGCCTGAACGGCGTCGAACTCAAGGAACTGGATCCGGTCGACCTGCGCAGCCACATCGCGCTCGTTCCGCAGGACACCGCGATCTTCGGCGCGTCAGTTGCTGAAAACATCGCCTATGGCCGCCCGGACGCCTCCCGCGACGAGATCGTCGCCGCTGCCGAAGCCGCACTGGCCGCCCCGTTCATCGACAACATGACCGACGGCTACGACACGCTTGTCGGTGAGCGCGGGATCACGCTGTCCGGCGGTCAGCGTCAGCGGATCGCCATCGCCCGCGCCGTACTCAGGAATGCTCCGGTGCTGCTGCTGGACGAGGCAACCAGCGCACTTGATGCCGAGAGCGAGAGCCTCGTTCAAAAGGCCCTCGAACGGTTGATGGAAGGCCGCACGACACTCGTTATTGCCCACCGTCTGGCCACGGTGTTGAAGGCAGACCGGATTGTGGTCATGGAAGACGGACGGATCGTGGAATCGGGCACCCATGCGGAACTGAGTGCCGCCGGCGGACTTTACGCCAAGCTCGCACGCCTCCAGTTTGGTGCGGAAACGCAAAAGCAACCGGCCTGAGATCCGTTTTCGGTCAGAGCCAGCATCAGGATTCCCAGACCGGGGGCCGGCCGATTTTCTCGATCAGGAAGTCGATGAAGACGCGGACCTTGGCGGTCAGCACGTTCGAGCGCGGGTAGACCAGCCAGATGGCCGAGCCGTCCCGGACTTCGTAGTCCGGCAGAACACGAACTAGGTTACCCTTCTTGATATCGTGGTGGACGCTCCAGAATGAATTCATGGAGATGCCGGCCCCGTTCACCGTCGCAACCCGCATACAGGTGCCGTCGTCGAAAACCAGCCGGTTTTCAGAACCCGCCGGGGGGAACATCGCCGTAGCGGCGGTCCCCTGCGTCTCGAGCTTTCTGGGGGGACCATCCCTGAAGACCAGCAGCCGGTGGCTGCGCAGGTCTGCAGGCGCTGCCACCGGCGCATGATGAGAAAGATAGTCCGGAGACGCGCAAAGGATACGCCTGTCGTCGGCCAGCTTGCGCGCTCTCAGGCTGCTGTCCTCGATCGCGTAGTTGCGCAGTGCGAGGTCAAACGCCCCCTCGATCAGGTCCATCTGCGTGTCGGATAGCCTGAGCTGAAGGTCGATCTTCGGATGGCGGTCGAGAAACTCGCCCAGAACCGGCGCAATGAAGAGTTGCGCGAATGAACTCGGTGCCGCAAAGCGCAAGGTCCCCTTGACCTCCTTGGCGTGATGTCCCTGGGCAGCAAGGAAGGCGTCTTCCTGAGCCAGAATTTCACGGGCAAAGGGAAGAAACTCCGCCCCTTCCAGCGACAGGGACACCTTGCGCGTCGAGCGGTGCAGCAAATCGGAACCGACCTGCTTTTCCAGCTTGGACAAGCGGGCACTTGCCACCGCCTGCGCGAGCCCGAGCTCACGCCCTGCCGCACTGATGTTCAGCATGTCGGCCGCCAGGACGAAAAGCCTTATGCAATCCGTATCCATCAGTTCGGCTTCCTTTCGATTTGGTTGGGCGGTTCCCAAAGGCATCTTCCCGAGAACCCGGTGAATGAAGCAGGCGTCTGCGTCCCGTTACCCGGGTTGGGCCTGTTTGCTGTGGCCAGCATGTGCCTCACCAGGATCACTCAGTGCCCTATTCATAGCAAAACCGGATTTCTGAAACCAGATATTGCCGGATTAAATACAAATCCAGATTGAATTACCTGTTGCTGTGTGAAGCGCCAAGCCTCCCCGGCGCTGAGCCGTCCTGGATCAGACTGCCGGGAACGAACCCAAGCATCGCTTTTTGGACAAGGAACGTCTCGATGAAATACGACAATTTCACAACCTTCGACGTGAAGGTGGAAGATGCAATCGCAACGGTAACCTTCGATTTCGGCACCGTGAACGTTCAGGGTCAGGAAATGCTGGCCGACCTGAACAGCCTGGCCATGCGGCTCGAACGGGACCGGGAAACCAAGGTCGTCGTCTTCCAGTCGGCCAACCCCGAGATCTGGGTCTGCCACTACGACACGGAGCTCCTGAAGGACATGTCCACCGAAGCGGTTTCCCGCGATGAGGCCGTGCTTCTCGACCTTCAGGCGGTCTGCGAACGCATCAGCAAGGTTCCGCAGGCGACGATCGCGAAGCTGGAAGGCTTCGCGCGTGGCGGCGGTCATGAGCTGGCGCTTGCCCTGGACATGCGCTTTGCCGCGCGCGGCAAGTTCAAGTTCATGCAGATGGAAGTCGGCATGGGGATCCTGCCCTGCGGCGGCGGAGCGTCACGCATGGCCCGCCAGACCGGCCTCGGCCGGGCCCTGGAAATCATCCTCAGCGCCCGTGACTTCGACGCCGACGAAGCGGAAGCCATGGGAACGATCAACAAGGCGCTGGAGCCCGACGAGATCGGTGCATATGTCGACAACCTGGCAAAGCGCATTGCCCAGTTCCCGGCCGAGTCCATCAATGCCTGCAAGCAGATGGTCTACGAATCAATCGACCGGCCGATCCAGGATGCGCTCAAGGCGGAGGCCTATTGGCTCTACCAGGCAACCAGCAAGACACCCGCCGTCAAGCGGTTCACGATCGCCGACGAACAGGGTCTCGAACACGACATTGAGAACCAGCGAATCTGGCCCGAACTGGTCATGAAGGTCCAGGAAATCAACTGACCGGTCGGGTGAGGTCCGAAACGGGCCCCTGAAAATGAAGATGGCCGCAGGCAGTCGCCGGCGGCCATCGTCCGGTCACCTGTGCAATTTCAAAGGCGAATGTTACCCATCAGTCCTCGTCAGGAACCGCAACGGTATAATTGAGCGGCATCCTGCCGCCGTCGGCCATGATCGTCTGGCCGGTGACATAACTCGCATCCCGCGACGCGAGAAACGCGGCAACCCCGGCAATTTCGGAAGGTTCGCCGATGCGCTGGAGCGGTGTTCGTGACATCACGCGTTTCTTCGCGGCCGGATCACTGTTCACCGCCGCAAGCATGTCCGTCATGATCGACCCCGGTCCGATGGCATTGACGCGGATGCCATGGGGCGCCAGCGCCAGCGCGGTTACCTTGGTCAGCTGTGACACCCCGCCCTTGGAAACGCAGTACGGAATCTGGTTTGGAATCGCGAGCACCGAGTTGATGGACGACATGTTGATGATGCAGCCGGGTTCGCCGCCATTTTCAACCTTTTCAACCATATGCCGGGCGACGGCCTGCGAACAAAGGAATGCGCCTTTCAGATTGACCGAAAGGATCCGGTCGAAGTCTTCTTCCTCCAGTTCCAGAAAGTCGGCTCCGCCGACAATGCCGGCGTTGTTGACCAGGATGTCGATATCGCCATAGCCGTTGAGCGTTTCCGCCACCATGTTGCGAACATCAAGACGCTCGCCGACATTGCAGTGGATGTATGTCGCATCGCCAAGGCTGCCGAGATCTTCGACCGCTTCCTCTCCCACCGCGTCGTCGATATCCGCGACAACCACCTTGGCCCCGTCGCTCACAAAGCGTTTGGCGATGGCGAAACCGATCCCTCTGGCTCCTCCGGTAACGATCGCAACCTTATTTTCCAAAGACACGAAAAACCTCACGGTTTACTGACCAAAAAGTGGCGCCGAAACACGCGCACGCCGGCCCGACCATAAGTCTCAAAGCCGGCGCTGTCGATGCCCGATCCGTTGCTCCAGTAACGGAAGTTTCGTGTTTCAGGCGGAAATCCCGTGTGATTTCAATGCGTCAGTGATCTCATCAAGGATCGCCGGATCATCGATCGTCGCCGGCATCTTGTAGCTTTCGCCATCAGCAATCTGACGCATGGTTCCGCGCAGGATCTTGCCCGACCGCGTCTTCGGCAACCTTTCAACCGTTATAGCGATCTTGAAGGCTGCAACCGGGCCGATTTTTTCGCGCACCAGTTTGACCAGTTCACGCTCGATGTCGGCATGATCCCGGTCGACTCCCGATTTCAGAACCACGAAACCGCAAGGCAACTGCCCTTTGAGTTTGTCCGCAATCCCGATAACCGCGCATTCGGCAACATCGGGATGCGTCGCCAGAACCTCTTCCATTCCGCCGGTAGACAGACGGTGTCCGGCAACATTGATGATGTCATCGGTCCGCGCCATGATCGAGAGGTAGCCGTCCTCGTCGATAATGCCGGCATCGGACGTCTTGTAGAAGCCGGGGAACTCGGCAAGGTAGGCATCGAAGAAGCGCTGGTCTGCATTCCAGAGCGTCGGCAGCACGCTCGGCGGGAGCGGCAGTTTTACCACGATGTTGCCCAGCGTGTTCGCCCCCAGCGGATGACCGGCATCGTCGAGCACCTGGACATCGTAGCCGGGCATCGGCACCGTTGGGGATCCCGGTTTGACCGGTAGTTGACCGAGGCCGAGCGGATTGCCGACGATGCACCATCCGGTTTCGGTCTGCCACCAGTGGTCGATCACCGGGATCTGCAGCTGATCGATCGCCCAGTTGACCGTTTCCGGGTCGGCGCGCTCACCTGCAAGAAACAGCGATCTGTACTGCGAAAGATCGTATTTCTTAATGAGCTCTCCTTCGGGATCTTCCTTGCGGATTGCGCGGAAGGCGGTGGGTGCGGTGAAGAGCGACACCACGTTGTGTTCGGATATGACGCGCCAGAAGACACCTGCGTCCGGCGTGCCTACGGGTTTGCCTTCGAACAGAACCGTCGTGCAGCCGTGAAGCAGCGGTGCATAACAGATGTAGGAGTGGCCGACGACCCAGCCCACATCCGACGCCGCCCAGAACACCTCGCCCGGCTGGATGTCGTAGAGATTGTTCATGGACCACTTCAGGGCGACCATGTGTCCGCCATTGTCGCGGACAACACCCTTCGGCTGCCCCGTCGTTCCGGATGTATAGAGGATGTAAAGCGGGTCCGTCGCCTTGACGGGCACCGGAGCGACGCTCCGCCCTGCCGCCCTGGCTTCATCCATCAGCTGTCCGAGATTATGGTCGCGGCCTTCGGTCATTTCTGCTTCCAGTTCCTCGCGCTGGAACACGAAACAGGATTCCGGCTTGTGCGCGGACAGCTCGATCGCCTGGTCGACAAGCGGCTTGTAGGCGATAACGCGCCCGGGTTCGATGCCGCACGAGGCTGCGATTATCGCCTTGGGCGAGGCGTCATCGATCCGGGTCGCCAGTTCGTTGGCCGCAAACCCTCCGAAAACGACGGAATGAATGACGCCGAGACGCGCACACGCAAGCATGGCCATCACCGCTTGGGGGATCATGGGCATGTAGATGATCGCCCGGTCGCCCTTCGTGAGCCCCTTGTCGGCGAGGACAGCCGCAAAGGCCTCGACCTCATCGAGCAGTTCCTCGAAAGTGTAGGTCGCCTGTCTGCCGGTGATCGGACTGTCGTAGATCAGCGCAGGCTGACCCGGGCGTCCGCGTTCCACGTGCCTGTCGAGACAATTGTAACAGGTGTTGCACTCCCAATCCGGATACCAGCGGCCGTATTGCCCCTGGTCCGGATCGAACACCGTGTCTGTCGTCGATATCCAGTCGATTTCGGCTGCCGCCGCCTTCCAGAAACCCTGGGGATCGTCTTTCCAGCCCTGGTAGACCTCGTGATACCGGCTTGCCATGTCAAATCCTCCCAAACAGCCGCCTCGGCAATTTGTGACTACACTGCTGTAAGACAAGACGGAAATGCAAGTGGGCTGGCGTAAGCAATTAGGTGGTCGGGTCTTTACGTAATCTCTCTGGAGTGCTTATTTCCGGCCTCCGATCCAGTCACCGAGACCAGTCCTTGCCGGTGTGCGGCTGATCAGGGTCATCAACGCGGAAACCTTCTACAAGCTCATTTACGTCTTCATGGGCCTGATCGGTGCCAAACTCACCTATGACGGTCTCACGAACCTGCTTGCCTGGTGAGGTGAATTTGAAGTTCGCATCATTGCTTCTGCAGTCTCTGAAGCGAACTTCAAGTTCACCGCACTAGGGTCAGATTCGCACGGGCGATTGCGCGGGACGGCGTTTCCGGATTTGATATTCAGAACAGGGCAATAACTGGGAGGAAAGTTATGGATGCCGGTCTCAGCCCCTTTGAACAGGGGCTCGACAAGAACACCGCAAACTTCGCCGCTCTGAGTCCGCTCAGCTTTCTGGCGCGGGCGGCCGACGTCTTTCCGGAAAAGATCGCCATCGTTCATGGCAGGCAGCGGACGGATTACCGGAACTTCTACCGCCGCTCCCGCCAGCTTGCCTCGGCTCTGACGGGGCTCGGCATCGGCAAGAACGACACGGTCAGCGTGATGCTTTCCAACGTCCCGCCAATGCTCGAGGCCCATTACGGCGTTCCGATGACCAAGGCGGTTCTGCATTCAATGAACACGCGTCTGGATGCCGCCATCATCGCGTTTCAGCTCGACCATGCAGATTGCAAGGTTCTGATCACGGACCGGGAATATGCTCCCGTCATGCAGGAAGCCCTGTCGATCGCCTCGGTCAAGCCAGTCATCATCGACTATTCCGATCCGGAATTTCCGCAGGACGGCGAACGCCTCGGATCGATCGACTATGAAGACTTTGTGCAATCGGGAGATCCGGGTTTCAGCTGGTCGCTGCCGGACGATGAATGGGACGCGATCACCCTGAACTATACCTCCGGAACGACCGGCAATCCGAAAGGTGTCGTGTATCACCACAGGGGTGCCTATCTGCTCGCGCAGGCCAACGTGATCACGGCGTCGATGGCGAAACACCCCGTCTATCTGTGGACGCTGCCGATGTTTCATTGCAACGGCTGGTGCTTTCCCTGGTCAATCTCCATCGTTGCCGGAACACATGTCTGCCTGCGCTGGGTCCGACCGCAGGCTATGTGGGACCTGATCGCCGATGAAAACGTCACCCATCTGTGCGGTGCGCCGATCATCATGTCCACGCTCCTGAACGCTTCGCCGGACCAGAAGCGGGATCTGGAACGCGAGGTGGAGTTCTTCACCGCTGCCGCGCCACCTCCCGAAAGCGTGCTTGCGGCCATGAAGACGGCCGGATTCAACGTCACGCACCTTTACGGACTGACCGAGGTCTACGGTCCGGCTGTCGTCAATGACTGGAAGTCCGACTGGGACGCCCTGCCGCTCGAGCAGCAGGCTCAGAAAAAGGCCCGTCAGGGGGTCCGCTATGTCGCGCTGGAGGACCTGAGGGTTCTTGACCCGGAAACGCTTGCGCCTGTTCCAGCAGACGGCACAACACTCGGCGAGGTGATGTTCCGCGGCAATGTGGTCATGAAAGGCTATCTGAAAAACCCGGATGCCACTTCAAGTGCATTTGAGGGCGGCTGGTTTCATTCCGGGGATCTCGGCGTCATGCACCCCGATGGTTATATCCAGCTCAAGGACCGGTCCAAGGACATCATCATTTCCGGCGGTGAGAACATCTCGTCCATCGAGGTTGAAGATGTGCTCTACAAGCACCCGGCTGTGCAGGCCGCAGCAGTTGTCGCCCGGCCCGACGAGAAATGGGGCGAAACGCCCTGCGCTTTTGTCGAACTGGCGGCGGGATCTACCGTTTCGGAAACGGACCTGATCGCGTTCTGCCGGGAACACATGGCAAATTTCAAGGCACCAAGGACGGTCGTCTTTTGCGAGTTGCCCAAAACATCCACCGGCAAGATCCAGAAATTTGCCCTGCGCGAACAGGCGAAACAACTCTGACATAAAACAAAATCGCCGCACATGGTGCGGCGATCCAAATCTTCCAAACAGTTATAAACTGTCTAGTGAAGCGTCTTGTCATGCCTTATTCGCTCAATCTCGTCCTTGATCTTGAGCTTTTGTCTTTTCATGTCGGCCAATTCCAGTGAGTCTGTACTCGGGTGCATCAGAGCGTCTTCGATTTTGCGCTTCATTTCCGCGTGACGGCGCTCAAGTTCTTCGAGATGCGACTGCATTGACATGGATAAACCTCCTGTCTGTTGGCTCAACATTACCATCGTGCCACATGAAATCTGGATTTGTCGATTGCAGATTCCGCATATCTGGACCATTTCGCCGACGAAATACGCATTCATGCAGCTATCCTTAGAAAACCCTAAAGAACGCCCATCGATTAACTGTCTAATATCGCACGATTTTTGCGTCTGTTTTCTTCGCCGGCTGAAGAAATCACGCTGTGAACAATTATTGGACAATTGCGGAGCTTTCCCGATCTGCATCGAACGCAAAGGCAGGTAGGCGACCGCGAAAGATGCCATCTTGCCCGCGACGGGCAAAATGGACTAGGACTTGATTCCTGGGCGTTGGGGAATAGAGGGCCACATGGACACGGATGCTTTGCGAATGGAGCTTGCGCAGCTTCGTCAGGAACACAGGGACCTGGACGTCGCCGTGCAGGCGCTTGCGGCAACATCGAACCATGACGTCCTGCAGCTTCAGCGCCTGAAGAAGAAAAAACTGCTGATCAAGGATCGCATCTCGGCACTCGAAGATCAGCTTTTTCCGGATATCATCGCCTAGTGCGGCCTTCCTGAAACGGCTGCGGGCGTTTTTGTCGGTATCCGCGGCTTTCCGGGGTTGCGATGCTGGACGCTCTGCCTATACTCCGCGCCTTTCTGAGCCCCGGGCATGTGGAGCAAGCAATGGCAAATGCGGATGTCGCGATCATTATGGGAAGCCAGTCGGACTGGCCGACGATGAAACACGCGGCGGACACGCTGGACCAGCTTGGTGTGAGCTACGAGGCCCGCATCGTCTCGGCACATCGCACGCCTCAACGCATGTATGATTTCGCGAGAGGTGCGAAGGCCGAGGGTTTCAAGGTGATCATTGCCGGGGCTGGCGGCGCTGCTCATCTTCCAGGCATGACCGCCGCGCTGACTCCGCTGCCCGTGTTCGGCGTCCCGGTTGAAAGCCGCACGCTGTCAGGCGAAGACAGTCTGCTTTCGATCGTGCAGATGCCAGGCGGCATTCCGGTCGGCACGCTTGCAATTGGCAAGGCCGGAGCCACAAATGCCGGACTTCTCGCCGCCGCGGTCCTCGCCCTCGGCGACCCCGCAATCGAGACCGCGCTTGACACCTACCGTGCTGAACGCACGGCCGCCGTGGCCGAGTTTCCGGCAGACGACAACTGAAACCAGGAACGCGAGACTTAGAAGATGAGCGACAAACGGCTTAGCCCGGGCGACACGGTTGGCATTCTTGGCGGAGGCCAGCTTGGCCGCATGCTTGCCCAGTCCGCCGCCAGTCTCGGTCTGAAGACACACATCTTCTGCCCTGATCCGCACAGCCCCGCCTTCGATGTCAGCGCAACCTTCACCATTGCGCCCTATGAGGACATTGATGCGCTGAACCGGTTCGCGGACGCCGTTTCGGTTGTCACCTATGAATTCGAGAACGTGCCCGGGCCAACCGCCGCGCATCTGGATGCGAAGGTTCCCGTGCGTCCGGGCGTGCGCGCGCTGGAAGTGTCCCAGGACCGCCTCTATGAAAAACGGTTCCTGTCGGAGACCGGCATTGCAATTGCCGGTTTCGCGGACATCAGTTCGCAGCAGGACCTGGAAAGTGCCCTGAAGGAGTTCGGCGGCAAGGGCGTTCTGAAAACCCGTCGTTTCGGCTATGACGGCAAGGGCCAGCTGATGATCCGCGAGCCCGGAGACGCTGACGGTGCCTTTGACCGGATCGGTGCAGTGCCTGCCGTCCTGGAAGCCCTGATCCCCTTCGAGTGCGAGGTCTCGGTCATCGTTGCCCGTGATCTTGACGGCACGTCCCGCAGCTTCGACATTGCGCGCAATCACCACGAAAACCACATCCTCAAGACCTCCACGGTGCCGGCTGGCGTGTCCGCCGCGACCGCCGAGAATGCCCGTGTCATGGCCGAGCAGATTGTTCACGGCCTGGATTACGTCGGTGTCATGGGTGTCGAGATGTTCCTCGTCAGGGACGAAACCGGAGAAAAACTGCTCGTCAACGAAGTCGCGCCGCGGGTTCACAATTCCGGCCACTGGACGCAGGATGCCTGCCTTGCCTCGCAATTCGACCAGCATGTCCGCGCCGTGGCGGGCTGGCCGCTCGGCTCGGCGGAACGGCACTCGGATGCTGTCATGGAAAACCTGATCGGATATGGTGTTGACGCATGGTCCGACGTCTTGAAGGACCCGGCCGCGCGGCTGCACCTTTACGGCAAGTCCGACACCCGCGAAGGGCGCAAGATGGGCCACGTCAATCGCATCACTCCAATCGCGGATTGATGCTCAGATCCGGACCAGACCAAGCTCTTCCCGGCGCGCAAATCGGAGATTGGCGAGAAGGGCGACGCTCGCCAGACCCCCGGCAAGTCCGAGCCACACACCGACGCCGCCCCACCCGGCCAGGAAGCCGAGCCCCAGCGACAGGCTGATGCCGACGACCCAGTAGCCGAAAAGCGCGTAGAACAACGGGATGGTTGTGTCGCCGAGACCGCGCAGATTGTTGACACCGATGATCTGCCCGCCGTCGGCAAGCTGAAACAGCGCCGCGACCAGCAGGAAAGAAACGCCGTAGGCAAGAACGTCGAGCGCTTCCGGATCTGCGAAATCGAGATAAAGTCCGATCAGTGTCTCGGGGATCGTCCAGAAAACGATCGCGAAGCACACCATGAAGAATGTGGTGACCCAGAGCGATGTCCACCCGGCCCGTCCGATGCCGGCCCGGTCACCGCGGCCTGCCGCAAGGCTGACACGCGTCATCGCCGCCATCGAAAGCCCGACGGGGACCATGAAAGTAATCGATGCGATCTGAAGCGCGATACCGTGCGCAGCCAGAGGCACCGTGCCAAGCCAGCCGATCATGATGGCCGAGGCGGTGAAAAGCGATCCTTCCGCCACGATCGTCAGCCCGATCGGTGTGCCGAGACGCAGGATCTGGAAAAAGACCGGCCAGTCGGACCGCCAGATACGGCCGAGCAGATTGTAGCGGCGAAGTTTCGGATGAAGCAGCGCGTAACCGAGCAGGAACAGGAAGGTGGTGGTCGCACTCAAGACAGACGCGAAACCTGCACCGACAAGCTCCATCCTAGGAAATCCGAAATGCCCGAAGATGAGCAGGTAATCCAGGATGGCATTGGCCACCGCGCCGGCGATCGTTGCCCAAAGCACGACCTGGGTACGCTCCATGACAGTCAGGAACCCGCGGATGGCCATGATCAGCAGGGCCGGCAGCATGGTCCATTGCAGAACCCGCATGTAAATGCCGGCAAGCCGCGCCAGCTCCGGTTCCTGGCCGAGCAGCAGAAGAATCGATTCGGTGAAGAACAGGATGATCCAGACCGGAACACAGAAAATCACGGAGATCCAGAACCCCATCCGCACAGCGCGCCTGAGGTCCCGTGGCCTGCGTTGACCGCGCGCCCTCGCGGCGAGCGGAATGACCGCCTGGAGGATCCCCATGCCAAAGAACCACAGGAGCATGTAGAAATTGAACGCGAGCACGGAGGCCGCAAGTTCCACGGCACCGAGACGGCCGATCATCAGGACATCGGTCGTGTTGATCGCGATCTGCGCCAGTTGCGCGCCGGCTAGCGGCATGCCGAGCGAAAGCGTCGGCAGGATGTCACTCTGCCACAACGACTTTGACTGCGCCGAATCGGGCTCCCTTGACGCGTGATGCGCCATTGCTTCCTCCAACAAACGGGGCGATGAACCGCCTTCTTGAATGAGGCATTTGGGTTCTGGTGAGAAAATCACCTCTAGTCTTCAATCGTCCTCCTGTCCATCATTCTTCTGCGCCGGCACGTGTTGTGAGCTCCGAATTCGCCCTTATTATTTGCGAATGGCTGTGGACAGGTGGTGCGCCCTCTGGTATGTACCGCCCTCATGTGAGCGACGCGTCAGCGGCGATCAGGTCTCTGTACACAAGTGAATGCATGGCAGCCCGTCGCTGCATCGGCGCTTCACGATGTGATTTCGGAACGATCGATTGAAGGGCTGGCAAGGCGTCTTTAATCAAGGTTTTAATTTGTCCGCGGGTTGGCCGCAGGGCATCGAGAACAGGAAAAAACGCGTGCAGGTTTTGGTTCGCGACAACAATGTCGATCAGGCGCTCAAGGCGCTGAAGAAAAAGATGCAACGCGAAGGCATCTTCCGTGAAATGAAACTTCGCGGCCACTTCGAAAAGCCGTCCGAGAAAAAAGCCCGTGAAAAGGCCGAAGCCGTGCGCCGTGCGCGCAAGCTGGCCCGCAAGCGTGCTCAGCGCGAAGGTCTGCTGCCGGGCAAGTCCGCTCGCCGCTGATAGCGGCTCGAGCGCACTTGGCTGAAAGGCCTCTTCTTTTCTGCAGATCTGCCGTAAAGCCGACCGGGTTCACGGTCGGCTTTTGGCGTTTTACAAAGAATTTGACGGGCGGAAACACCGTATGAAAACGGCAGCCACATTCCCGCCCTATTGGAGGTCGATGAACGGCATGTCCAAACGCTTGATTGTCAGAGAGCATATGTGCCGCATGCGCAAATTCCTGCCACACGCGACCCTGTTCGCCTTCGCAACGCTCTTGGCCGCGTGCAACACTGCCGGCGTTTATGACGGCGTGCCTGTCAACAAGTCTGCCGGCTCCTCGACCAACATCGCTTCGCTGACCGCGGTGATTGAGTCGAACCCTTCTGACGCAACAGCTTACAGCACGCGCGGCATCGCCTATGGCCAGGCCGGCAAGCTCGATCAGGCGATCGAAGACTTCGACCGCGCCCTGCAGCTCAATCCGCAATCCTACCAGACATATGCCAACAGGGCGCTCGTCTACCGCCGCCAGGGCAAGAACGATCTTGCCGTGTCCGACTACACGCGCGCCATTAATATCAAGCCCGACTACGACGTCGCCTATGTCGGCCGCGGCAACATCTATCGCCAGCAGGGCAATTACAACGCAGCCCTTGCCGACTTCAATTCCGTGATTGCCCGCGACAGCAGCGATGCGCGCGCGTTCTACAACCGGGGCCTGATCTACCAGGCACAAAAGCAGGACAGCCTCGCCATCGAGGATTTCGCAACCGCGATCGGCCTGAACCCCAAGGCGAGCGCGCCCTATATCGCGAGGGGCATTTCCTATCTCGCCGTCAACGACCCGAATGCAGCGTTCGAGGATCTGTCCATGGCGGTGAACCTCGACAGGGAATCGGCTGTTGCCTGGGCAAATCGCGGCCTTGCGCTGGAACTTCTCGGCAAGCCGAAAGACGCCCGCCGCAACTACTCCCGCGCCATGTCGCTGGACAATTCCAACAAGATTGCGCGCGAAGGCCTCGGCCGCGTCGGTCAGGGCTGACGATCGCTTCAAACGCGCAGCGTACCTGATCCAGATCAACGCGAAATCGTGCCCTCACGCTATCATTGAGACCTGCCTGCATCCGTTCTGAAACCGATGGAAGGTCCCATGAAAACCATCCTGATACTGGACGGCCATCCGGATCCGGACGACGGACATTTATGTCATGCGCTCGCGAAGGCATATGCGACCGGCGCGGATCGGGCCGGACACAGCTCGAACCTCGTCCGCATCGCGGATCTCGATTTTCCTCTTCTGCGCAAACCATCGGATTTCACCGACCGGCCGAGCCCGGAAACCGTCAGACCGGTGCGTGACACCCTGCTTGCAGCGGATCACCTCGTGCTGATCTATCCCCTGTGGCTGGGAACTCTGCCGGCCCATACCAAGGGCTTTCTGGAACAGCTTCTCCACTATGACACCGCGTTCGAACGCTCTCCGGACGACCGGTGGCCGAAGGGCAAGATGCGCGGAAAGTCGGCAAGGATCGTCCTGACAGCCGGGATGCCGGCCCTCGCCTACAGGATCTGGTACGGCGCACATAGCCTGAAGAGCCTGAAGCGGAACATCCTCGGCTTCGTCGGATTCAGTCCGGTCAGATCAACGGTCTTCGGCATGGTGGAACACGCCGAACCTGCCAAGGTCGGTTGCTGGCTGAAGAAGATGGAAATCTTGGGGCAGAAAGCCGTCTAGAACGGACACGGCGAGTGGAACGTGACCCGTTCGCCGCCGGTCGGGTGATGAAGCTCCAGGCTCTCCGCATGAAGCGCCAGGCGGCCTGATGCGGTCAGCGCATCTCCCTCGGCATAAAAGCGGTCGCCCAGGATCGGATGCCCGAGCGCCAGCATATGCACCCTCAATTGATGCGAGCGGCCGGTGTGGGGGAAGAGCCGGACGCGTGTGGTCCTGTCGGACCGGTCGATAACCTGCCATTTCGTGAGCGCCGCCTTGCCGTTTTCATGGCACACCATCTGTTTCGGGCGATTGGGCCAGTCGCAGATCAGTGGCAAGTCAACCTCACCAGTGTCTGTGTCCAGTTGCCCCCAGACGTCGGCGATGTAGGTCTTGCGGGTCTTGCGCCGCTCGAACTGCAGCCCGAGATGGCGGTGTGCAGCCGGGTTCATCGCCAGCACCATGACACCGGACGTATCCATGTCGAGGCGATGCACGATGCGGGAATTGGCGTGAACACCGCGGCACCGGCTTTCCACGCAGTCCGCGTGTTCGGGTGCCTTGCCCGGCACACTCAAAAGGCCGCTCGGCTTGTCGACGACGAGAAGGTCAGCATCCGCATGGATCACTGACAGGAAAGGATCCAAGGGAGGTTTGTAGTCGAAGAATTGAGGCATCGCGGTCGTCATGGCCGTTTTGCGCGCTTTCCCGATACACGAAAGGCGCAGTTCCGAACTGCGCCTTTGCAAAAAGTGGGCGTCGAGACGCCCGGAATTCGAAGCCCGTTCAGACCGTAAGGATCGCCAGGACAATCGTGAGAACGGTCACGGCGGTCGGCGGGATCCAGCCGGAATCGCCAAGGGCGAGACCGATGGCGGAAGCGACCATAGTGGCAATCAGCATCAGCCATCCGAACACGACGGCAGTGGTACCGCCGAAGCCGAACATGATAAGGCAAATGACGATGTTGATGACGGCGATGGTGCCAACTTTGGAAAAGTTGATGAAGCCTTCGTAAGTCCGCTCGTGCTCGTCATAGTCCATCGCGGGTGCGTTATCGTCAGACATTCTGATCCCCAAGAAAAACAACAGTTGGAAGACTTCTTACAATAAAGACTTCCCGGTCCGCAATGTCGGTGAACACATAATCCGACGGGTTTGACGCGACTTTTTGGCCTAGGCGTCACAAACGGGCGCGCCGAGGTAGGTTATGGCCCCGGCATACGGGTCAGGCGGCGTTCGAAGTTCCAGCGAGGCCAGCCGCGCGCAGCACGTCATCCTGACGCCGCCGCACCTTTGCCGCCTCGAACCCTTCGATTTGCTCATTGAACAGCTGGAAGAAGTTCAGCTGGGCACGCAGATGCAGGAAAACGCCACCAAGCCCGATTGCCGCGCGATCCATGAAGACGAACTCTTGCGGCACCGTGACCGGGCCGAGCTCCTTGAGCGCTGAATGCACCTTGAACGCTTCTTTGCGGCCGTACTCGGCGGCGGAGACACCGTCCGCGATCGAGCGCACGCGGTCGCTCAACAGCGGGCCGTAGATGAATCGAGCCCAGATATTCAGAACCTCGATGACGTCTTTCTTGAGGTTCTTGAAACCCCAGCGCTCATAGGCCGACACGACCCGGTCGTTGTCTTCCTCAAGCAGGCCGAGATAGAGATTCACCACGCCTTCGACAAAGGATTCCGGAAACACGCGGATACATCCGTAATCGAGCAGGTTGATGCCGGCTGGACGTCCTTCCTGTTCGAAAACGGTGTAATTGCCAAGATGCGGGTCGCCATGGATGACGCCATAATGGCTGAAAGGGTGCCACCACGCGTGGAACATGGTTTTCGCAAGGAGATTTCGGTCTTCCTGATCGTGTTCCTTGTAATCCAGGAGCGGCTTGCCCGTCAGCCAGCCCATGGTCAGGAGACGTCGCGTTGACAATTCGTCGACAACGGAGGGAACGCGCACCCTTTCGTAATCTGACAGGATCTCCTGATACATCGCGATATGCGCCGCCTCGCGCGCGTAGTCGAGTTCCTCACGAACCCTTGCGCTGATTTCCTTGGCGATTTCGCGCGTGTCGATCGCAGGGCTCATGCGCCTGTGCAGCGAAAACAGCATTTGCAGCTGCGAAAGGTCGGCTTCGACGGCAGAGGCCATATCCGGATACTGGAGCTTGCAGGCCAGCACGCGCCCGTCATGGGCGGTGGCCCTGTGCACCTGTCCAAGCGACGCCGCCGCCGCGGGCTCGCGGCCGAATTCGGCAAACCGGCTTTGCCAGTCCGCACCGAGTTCCGCGCGCATCCGGCGCTTGACAAAGGCCCATCCCATCGGCGGCGCACTCGCCTGGAGCTTCGCCAGTTCGGTTGTGTATTCGGGCGGCAAGGCGTCGGGGATCGTGGACAGGAGCTGGGCCACTTTCATCAGGGGGCCCTTGAGCCCGCCCAGCGCCTCGGCAAGTTCAGCCGCATTCTTGGCGTTGTCGAGATTCATCCCGAAGAACCGAGCCCCGGCGAATTTCGCGGCGATGCCGCTCATGTTCGTGCCGACCTTCGCATAGCGCCCCATGCGGGCAGTGAACCGGTTGCTCTCGCGGTCTTTTGACTGTGCCATTCGGCAAGCTACTCCCTACGGCTGATCTGATTTGCGCCATTCGGCCGGAAATCGATAGTCCAACACATATGACCTACGGCAAAGAAATCCAGCTGGACCAGTCGATGGAACGCCGCCTCTGAAACTTACATGCGCTCAAGCGTCTCGGCAATTTCGTCGCGGGCCCTGATCATTCCCTTGTAGTCGAGCTGGTCCGCTGTCAGGTCCATCAGCTGGGATCTGAGGTCCGATGCGATGCGTTTGCGATCCTCCTGCTCTGCCAGTTTCGCCAGAGGGTCATGATGGATCCGGATCGTGAAAACGATATCTCCGCTCTTGGGAAGCCTGCGCAACGTCTGACGCTCGACCCTTAGAAACAGCCTCGCCAGTGATTCTTCCGTGACCGCGAACGCAATGCCTTCCGGTATCGGGTGATGGAGGTTGTCATCCGGATAGATGGACCAGTTGAATCGGCACACCAGCTGGTCCGTCGCAAGGTTTTCAAACAGCCGCCCGACGACCTGTCCCATGCGCGCACCGTTGAAGTCCGGCACACCCTCATGGATCCCGGACATGGAGCGTCCGATTTTTTCCGAAAGCCGCCATGACGAGGGAAAACAGACCGACGCAGCGACGAGCCTGTATCCGTCCGGTCCTTCGCGCATGATCACCAGGTCTTCCTGGACGAGTTTGGACGCCGTCAGAAGTGCCGGCTCCTGCCCAAATGCAATCCTGCGCCCGGTCCCGATGACCGTCGCCGAACCTGCCTCGACCCGGTGCGTCAGGGGATGAAACCGCATCAGGTTGTCGGTGACAAGATCCAGCACTTCGCGCTGAGCTGCACACGTGTCCTCTTCGGCGCGGAACACGGCCCGCAGGTCTTGCGCAAAAAGCCTTTCCTTTTCCGCCAGATGCGCATCCAGGAACTGATCCGGTTCCAGCCAGGTCTCTTCTCCGATGGGCTTCAGACCGACGGTGAAGGGCCGGGTTGACCCGTCATAGGGACGATGCTGGAACGGTGGCTCTGGCGGCATTGGCATCGGGCGCGCGGTCCGTCTGCCTCAACTCTTGTCCAGCTCTTCCAGCTCATCGATGATCCGTTCGATGACGGAAAGGCCCTTTTTCCAGAAGTCGGGATCCGTGGCACTGAGGCCGAACGGTGCAAGAAGCTCGGAATGGTGCTTGGTGCCGCCCGCCTTCAGAAGCTCGAAATACTTCTCCTGAAATCCTGTTTCGGCATCTTCGTAAACCGCAAAAAGCGAGTTCACGAGGCAGTCGCCGAACGCGTATGCATAGACATAGAACGGCGAGTGGATGAAATGCGGAATATAGGTCCAGAAGGTTTCATAACCCTCGTTCAGCTTGATCGCCGGTCCGAGACTCTCACCCTGAACGGACATCCACAATTCACCGATCTTGTCCGCGGTGAGCTCTCCGTTGCGCCGCTCCGTATGGACCTTGCGCTCGAAGCTGTAGAAGGCGATCTGCCTGACCACCGTGTTGATCATGTCCTCGGCCTTGGACGCCAGCATGATCTTGCGGGTCTGTGGATTGTCCGCCTTTGCCAGCAGTGACTTGAAGGTCAGCATTTCGCCGAAGACACTGGCTGTCTCCGCAAGCGTCAGGGGCGTCGGTGCCATCAGCGGCCCGTTATGCCCGGCCAGAACCTGATGCACACCATGTCCAAGCTCATGTGCGAGTGTCATCACGTCGCGGATCTTGCCCTGGTAGTTGACCAGGACATAGGGATGGGCGCTCGGAACGGTCGGATGGGCAAAAGCACCCGGAGCTTTGCCCGACCGGGCCGGTGCGTCGATCCAGCCCTTGTCGAAGAACCTGCCGGCAATTTCCGACATCTGAGGCGAGAAGGCGTCATAGGCGGACAGCACCGTCTGCCGCGCTTCATCCCACGGGATCACCCTGGTGTCCGCTTCCGGAAGCGGCGCGTTCCGGTCCCAGCTGTTGAGTTGATCCGTCCCGAGCCAGCCTGCCTTCAGCTTGTAGTACCGGTGGGAAAGCCGCGGATAGGCATCGCGGACGGCGGCGACAAGCGCGTCAACGACATCCCGCTCCACCCGGTTGGCCAGGTGCCGGCTGTCGGCAATATCCTTGAAGTTTCTCCAGCGGTCGGAGATTTCCTTGTCCTTCGCCAGCGTGTTCGTGATCAGCGCAAAGGTTCGAAGGTTTCCCGAAAAGGTCTCGTTCAACGCCTGAAAGGCCTGACGGCGTTTGTCTGCCGACGGGTCGACCAGAAGATTCAACGTCGGTTCGATCGCAAGTTTTTCGCCTTCGACATTGAAGGTGAGCGCGGCCATCGTCTCATCAAACAGCCGGTTCCAGGCGTTGCTTCCCGTCACCGACTTTTCGTGAAACAGCTGTTCGACACGATCTTCCAGCTGATACGGTTTGCCCTTGCGCAGATCCTCGATCCAGGGCCGGTAGTGTTCAAGCTGGCTGTCACCGAGTGCGGCATCTACGGCCGCGTCGTCGACGGTGTTCAGTTCAAGACCGAAGAACAGAAGATGGGAACTGGCCGTGGTAATCTGCTCCTGCACGTCGCCATAAAATTTCTGCGCTGCCGGATCGATGGTGTTGCCGGCATAAACCAGGCCCGCGAAAGAGATTAGCCGCCCCATGAGGTCTTCCAGGTCCTCATACGCGCGGATCGCCGTCACGAGAGCCGGCACGTTGTCCTTCGCCAGTTCCGCCAGGCGGCCCTTGTAGGAGGCCTCGAACGTCTTGGCGCGTTCAAGGCTTTCCTTGAGGTCACGCTCGATCTCAGGGGCATCCATGGCGGCATAGAGATCTGTCAGATCCCACTCCGGCAAGGCACCAAGATCGGAGGAACCTGCGGACTGAGGAGCATGGACAGGGTGCGGAAGAGGCATGTTGAACTCCGGTGAGAACCTGCCCGAATGGGCAGCTGGCACGTGGTTTCCCGATATGTAGGACGGCCAAGCATCGCCGTGCAATTCAGAAAACCGAAATTTTTCATTTGTCAGGGACGATTTATTTACCCGATTGCGACCACAATGGATCGAAACGAGACAATTTCAAGTGAACTGAACCGGCCCATGCAAGCAACCAGTGGTAAAATTCTCATTGTCGACGACGACCCGATCCAACGCCGGCTTCTTGAAGAAGCGGTGAAGAAATTCGGCTATCGCTCGAAAACGGCGGAAAACGGCGTCGAGGCGATGCAGATCATGAACGGTCCGGAGGCGAGCGAGATCGACCTCATCATCCTGGACATGGTCATGCCGGAACTGGATGGCATGGGCGTTCTGGAACAGTTGCGCGGCAACAAGAATGCGACACCGGTTATCGTTCAGACAGGTCACGGCGGTATAGACACCGTCGTCAGCGTCATGAATGCGGGTGCGCAGGACTTCGTTGTCAAACCCGTCGCGCCCGAACGGCTGAATGTCTCGATCCGGAACCTTCTGAAAACGTCCGCGCTTGAAGACGAGATCACGCGCTTCAGGAAACAGGCATCCGGCACGCTGACCTTTGCGGATATCATCACGCACTCTGCGGCCATGGAACGCGTTATCAGCCTCGGAAAGCGCGCTGCCGCCTCCAACATTCCGATCCTGATCGAAGGCGAGAGCGGTGTCGGCAAGGAGATGATCGCGAGCGCGATCCAGGGATCCAGCGACCGCAGGTCCAAGCCTCTCATCGCCGTCAATTGCGGCGCCATTGCCGAAAACCTCGTGGAATCGATCCTGTTCGGGCACGAAAAGGGTGCCTTCACAGGTGCCGTCGACAAACATGTCGGCAAGTTCCAGGAAGCCCATGGCGGCACCCTGTTTCTGGACGAGGTCGGTGAACTGCCGCAGGATGTGCAGGTCAAACTCTTGCGCGCGTTGCAGGAAAACGAAATCGACCCGATCGGCGCGCGCCGGCCGGTCAAGGTGGATTTCCGCCTGATTTCGGCGACCAATCGCCGCCTGATCGATCAGGTCAAGGAAGGGGTCTTCCGCGAGGACCTTTACTACCGGCTGAATGTGTTCCCGATCTGGATTCCGCCGCTGCGCGACCGGCGCGAGGACATCCCGGCACTGACCCGTCATTTCCTGGCGCGTTTTGCTGCCGAGGAGGGCAAACCGCACGTCGCCGCAGTGAGAAGCGACACCGTGGCAATGCTGCAGGACTACCACTGGCCCGGCAACATCCGCCAGTTGGAGAACGCAGTGTTCAGGGCTGTTGTCCTGTGCGACGGCGCGCAGCTTACCATCAACGATTTTCCGCAGGTCGCGGCCGCCATCGACCAGCCCGTAACAGAACCGGTGGCGCCGCCGCAATCCGCAGCCGTTGTGAGCGGCCAGGTCCCAGGTCATGCAGCGGTAAACCTACCACCGGAACCTCATCCGGCCGAGACCCCGGGGGCGGCGGCCTCTCCTGCCGGGTTCGAGTTCGCGGCTCCTTTCGGCTTCATGCGCAATCTTGACCACGAGGGTCATGTCAGAAAGCTCGCCGACATTGAGGAAGAGTTGATTCGCGCCGCCATAAATCACTATTCCGGCCGCATGACCGAAGTGGCCAAACGCCTTGGAATTGGCCGGTCCACACTTTATCGAAAGCTGAAGGAATACGGTCTGGAGGACGACGACAAGAATGCCGCAGCCTGAATCGGGTCACGATTCAGGCACCATCCGTCAAATGGACGATTTTTTGACGCATTCTGCCCTTATCCAGCCTTGTTGCAGGGTTTTTTCCGGTTTGCGGGCATGTCGTTGCATTTGTGCTACGATTTCAAGGCAAGCGAATTTAGGGTAAAAACTTCTTAACTTGCAGCGGATAGTATTTGGCTCCTGCTGGGGAGCAAGGGATGGGCGCGAGCCCTCAAAAAACGGCGAGATAGAGATTGCGTAACCGATTTTTTGATTTCGGCGCCGTCGATTGGCTGATGCGAGCAGCGGGGGTTGCAGTTGCATGCGTGATCACGCTTGCCTGCATCACGACAATTGCACACGCGCAGACCCGTACGCTGAAGCTTTACAACACCCATACCAAGGAGCGTGTCTCGATCACGTTCAAGAAGAACGGTCGCTACATTCCGGGCGGCTTGCGCGAGATCAACCGCTTTCTGCGCGACTGGCGCCGCAACGAGATCACTAAGATCGACCCGGAGCTTCTCGACCTGATCTGGGAAGTGTACCGCGAAGTCCGCGCCAGGGATCACATCTACGTCGTCTCCAGCTATCGTTCGCCAGCGACCAACAACATGTTGCGCAAGCGCTCAAGGGGTGTCGCGAAAAACAGCCAGCACACGCTCGGCAAGGCCATGGATTTCTATATCCCGGGCGTAAACCTTGCAAAGCTGCGCGCAGCCGGACTGCGCAAGGAGGTCGGCGGTGTCGGTTACTATCCGCGCTCCGGCTCTCCCTTCGTGCATATGGATACCGGCCGCGTCCGCCACTGGCCGAAGATGAGCAGGTCGCAACTGGCGAAAGTCTTCCCGAATGGCAAGACGCTTCATATTCCCTCGGACGGCAAACCCATGAAGGGCTACAAGCTGGCGCTCGCGGAATCCAAGTCTGGAAAACGCCGGTCAATCACCAAGCCGACCATCGTCGCTTCCAGCCGAAACGAAAATGCGAACAATCGCGGCCTCAATACGCGCGATCAGAACCTGACAGCTCCCGGCAAACCGATACAGACGGCTGCTTCAGGCAGCAACGAAAAGCCGGCAAATGCGGAAAGCAGCGGCGGCAGCCTCTTTGCGGGCCTCTTCAGGGGCGGTTCCAGAAACGAGGATGAGGCGAACCGGGGCGGTACGACCAGCAACCGGACCACCACCGCGCGTGTTTCGCCGGTTATCAAGAATCCGCCGGTCCCGGCACCCAAGTTCCGGGCAACACCTCCAGCGGACGCGGCTCCGGAAGTTGTTCTTGCCAGCGCGTCGCCCGGAGCCAAGCCGGCGCCCGCAGGCCCGGTCCCGCCGCAATCAATCGGCACACCCCCTGCACCGAACACGCTGGACGCGCAACGATTTGCGCTTGAGAGCGGGCAGACAGTTGCCGCCAACGAGGCGATCGATTCCAGGTTCCAGGTCGCTGCCCTGCCCGGCCAGAAACCTGACAGGGGTCTGAGCGAAGCAGCGAAGATAGCCGCGGCACAACTTGGCATAGACGAGGGAGCGGCGCCGACCGCAGCGCCACAGACAGACGATCCCGTTGCCGCAATCGCTGCCGCCACCGGAACCGCGGCACCATTCCCGGCGCCCGCGCCACGCCCGGAGGCAACGCTTGCCTATGCATCTGCAACCGCCACGCCGCCTGTCCTGAACAGGTCGCTTCGCGCAAATCCGGGATTGCAGCGGCAGGCTGACGCCACTCAGCCTGAAGCGGCAACGGCGGGCGATCGCCCGGCCCGGGCCCAGCCGTCACTTTCGGGCCGCATCCCCCGAAGCCAGATCGTCGATCCGATGGCCGGTTTTGCAAGCTTGCCGGACAAATCCGAACCGGCCCTCTTGTCGGGAGCAGGAACCACGAGGCACCAGAAATTCGCGCTGCTCAGCCATCCGAACCAGCGCCAGCTGAAGAACGTGATGACGCCGGGCAACCGCTTTGTTTCGGCAAGCTTCGAACAGGCACCCTACGGGGCGCTTCGTACCGACAGGTTCGACGGTCCGGCAATCGTGGTCCTGCCGGTGCGCTACGCGCGATAGCCGGCTCCAAAATCGCTGTTTCAATAAAAAAAGAGCGGTTCGAGACCGCTCTTTTGTTTTTCGGAGTGCCGTTTTGGCCGGTAAGGCTCAGCTCTCCGGTTCCGCTGTACCGGCCATGCCGAGAGCGTGCATGTAGAGATCGAGAACGGCCTCTTCCTCTTCGCGCTCATGCGGTTGCTTCTTGCGCAGCGACACCACTTTGCGCAGGATCTTCACGTCGTAGCCGTTGCCCTTCGCTTCCGCGTAAACATCCTTGATGTCGTCGGCGATGACCTTCTTTTCTTCTTCCAAACGCTCGATGCGCTCAACAAATGCCCGCAGCTGATCAGCTGCAACACCACCCGGATCGGACATGTATTCTGGTCTCCTTTTTCATTCTTCTTGATGGCTCAACGAGCCCGTTCCGGGCGAAACTGCCCACCCGGATAACTTGATAAATGCGGTCGCAACGCACCGCTGCAGTCAGACACTCAAAGCATGACCATTCAGTGCTGCGGCTTGTTCTTGTCGAATGCCGCTTGCTGGTCTGCCGTCGCCTCGGTCTGGTACTTGTCTTTCCACTCGCCATACGGCATGCCGTAGACAATTTCACGGGCGTCCGCCTTCTCCAGCGAAATGCCTTTTTCCTGCGCCGCGTCCTGGTACCAGTTCGACAGGCAATTGCGGCAGAAGCCGGCAAGGTTCATCATGTCGATGTTCTGGACATCGGTCCGGTTCCGCAGGTGGTCCACAAGACGCTGGAAAACCGCGGCCTCCAATTCCTGTTTCGTTTGATCGTCCATCGCAACGGGTTCCTTCGCTGTGAGTCTCTGACAGTCAGTGCGCGTCGCTTCGGGAACTGAAGTGCCTGATTTCCCTGCATGCACTCCGGTTCGCAATGTCGCGCAGGATCGGCGCCAGCCGTCCGGCCCATTCCATCTGGCCGGCGTGATCCTCAATCAGGTCCTGCCTCAGTTCCAGCAGAACATGAGCCAATCCGCGACACGTACCATGCCGGTACATCGTGTCGTTCTTGAGAGCGCCGTCATAGGGCTCGTTGTCGCCGATGACAAGATCGTCCTGCGCTCTCAAACCGGTCAACATGGGTTCGACGGCGCGCGCGTCCAGGTCCCAAAGGACGGTTGCGTGCCAGGGCCTGGGTGCGCCCCGCCAGATCGGCGTAAAGCTGTGGATGGATACGATGACGGGGGGCGCTGCGACGTCGATCATCGCATCCAGGGTCTGGTCGATCAGATCGTGATACGGCTTGTGGAACTGTTCGATGCGGAACGCACGCTCGGCTTGGTCCACACGGGCATTGCCGGGCACGACGGCGCCATCGGACAGGCGCATGATCAGCGTCGGGTCGTCCTCGCCCCTGTTCGGATCGATCAGCAACCGGGAGAAGGTCGAAAGGCAGGCCGGTGCGCTCAGCTGCTTTGCAAGTTCGAGCGTGACCGCACGCGCGCCGATATCGTAGCCGATGTGGCGCTCGAACTGCTCCGGCGCCACGCCGAGATTTCCGTAGCCTGGCGGCACGGCGTTGCGGGCGTGGTCGCACAGAAGCAGGAGTCCGGACTTCAGGTCGCCAGTCACATATTCCGTCGGCCGAAAAATCTCACTCGCTATCGCTGCTGTCTGTGTCATGTCTCGCTACGTGGAAAATTGGTGAGCGCAGAATGCGGTCGACGACAGCTTTACGTCAAACCGGGGGAAGAACCAAGTCAGAATCCGCAAAAGCCAGAAGATCCTTCCGTCCCTTTGCCACCTGTGCCCGATTTCATGCAAACTTTGGAAAACTCTGTGAATTCACGGCGCTTTCGCAGCGCCGAAGCGCATTTGTATACGCTTTATTGACGGCTAACATCTATCAGCGGGGAAACCGCCATGTTCCCGCCCCATTTCTGGCCACATAGGTGTCCTTATCGTTCCCGCGGGCAGATTTTGTTGAACGGTTTCTGTAAACACGGTTGGGTGGGTGCCTGCACATTAACCTGTTAACGACGTTGACAAGACCCTGTTGTCGACGCAAAAAGCGAATGTCAGTAAAGCAGCAAAGTGAACGACTGCATATGTATGAGGTTGGGGAACGATACCAAGGATGGTCTCGGGCGCGCGTCAACGCGCCTTTGAGGGCAGTCATGGTCGCTGTCTTTACATTGCTGTTTTTCTCAATATCCAGTGACGACGCACATGCCGATTTGCGGCTCTGCAACAAGACGGACAGTCAGGTTGGCGTGGCGATCGGCTACAAGGACAAGAGCGACTGGGTCACCGAAGGTTGGTGGAACCTCGCCTCGAATTCTTGCGAGACGCTGGTACCGGGCTCCCTGGTGTCACGATACTATTACATCTACGCAGTTGATTACGACCAGTTCGGCGAATGGGGCGGCCGTGCATTCATGTGCACCCGCGAAAAGGAATTCACCATTCGCGGAATTGAAGACTGTGTGGCTCGTGGCTTTGAGCGGACAGGCTTTTTTGAAATCGACACGGGTGAGCAAAGCAGTTGGACGGTCCAACTGACCGAACCCGTGCAACAAGGAACAGGTGGGCGATGAGGCGAAACCGGCGAGTGAAAATACTAGCAACTCTCGGCCCCTCTTCCTCAGAACAAGACATCATAGAAAACCTGTATCGCTCTGGAGCGGACGTGTTCCGTATCAACATGAGCCATACAAACCATGATCGTTTGGCACTGCTCGTTGAGCGAATCCGTTCTGCTGAGGAAAAGATTGGGAGACCGATCGGCATTCTGGCCGATCTGCAAGGTCCGAAACTGCGTGTCGGCACGTTTTCCGACGGCCCCGTGATGTTGGAAAACGGGGCAGCCTTCACGCTTGATGCTGACTCATCGGGCGGGGACATCAACCGCGTGCATCTTCCGCATCCGGAAATCCTGGAAGCACTGGAACCCGGTCACCGGCTGCTGCTGGACGACGGAAAGATCCAGCTGAACGTGAAAGAGGCCAGCGCGACGAAAGCTGTGACCGAAGTGGTCGTTGGCGGAAAGCTGTCCGACCGCAAGGGCGTGAGCGTCCCGGACTCCGAAATCGCGACAAGCGCGATGACGGAAAAGGATCACAAGGACCTGATCGCGGCGCTCGACCAGAAGGTCGATTGGGTCGCGCTTTCGTTCGTGCAGCGGCCTGACGATCTCGCCGAAGTCCGCAAGATAACGCGCGGACGCGCCGGCGTTCTGGCCAAGATCGAGAAACCGCAGGCCATCGGCCGCCTGGACGAGATCATCGAACTGTCGGACGCGATTATGGTTGCACGCGGTGACCTTGGGGTCGAAATGCCGCTGGAACAGGTTCCAGGTCTGCAGAAACGGATCACGCGCGCCTGCAGACGCGCCGGCAAGCCGGTCGTGATCGCAACGCAGATGCTTGAATCCATGATTTCGTCACCGGTTCCCACCCGAGCCGAAGTCTCGGATGTTGCGACCGCGGTCTTTGAAGGCGCGGATGCCGTGATGCTGTCGGCAGAATCGGCCGCCGGGGACTTCCCGGTCGAGGCTGTCTCGACCATGGACAAGATCGCGCATCAGGTCGAACAGGACAACAATTACCGCACGATCATCGATGCTCAGCGGGCGGAACCTGAAGCAACAGGAGCGGATGCGATTTCCGCAGCGGCCAGGCAGATCGCGGAAACGCTCAATCTCGCGGCGGTCGTCTGCTACACGACATCCGGCGCCACCGGGCTGCGGGCGTCACGCGAGCGCCCATCCTCGCCTGTAATCGTTCTGTCCCCCGTCCTGGCGACGGCTCGCCGCCTGTCTCTCGGCTGGGGCCTTCATTGCGTTGTCAGCGAAGACGCCTCCAACGAAGAGGACATGATCGACCGTGCCTGCCGCATCTCCTATTCCGAAGGATTCGCCAAACCGGGCCAGCGCCTGATCGTGACCGCAGGTGTCCCGTTCGGCACGCCCGGTTCCACCAACATGCTGCGGATCGCCTTTGTCGGCAACGACGGCCAGGGCGGAATTTGACACATTAATTGTTTGAAACGGATACCGGGCGGCTTCTTGCTGCCCGTTCAGACGTGGCTGCCGATATCGCCTCTGGCATTCCCCGGCACCGCCGCCTCTCCTTTGCCTTCGACCCTGCGAACGAGTTTCAAAAGGGCTTTGGCAATGTCATCGGTATGTGTGTGGTGGGGCATGTGACCGGCCTGGTCCAGCATCAGCAGCTGCGCGTTCGGCAAATCCCGCAAGAGGCCTTCGCAATGGATCGAAGGCCAAACCACCGTATCCTCAGTTCCGCTGACGACAAGCGTGGGCTGCTGCAGCTTGGAATAAGACCGGGACTGACGGATGAGTGCCGGCTTGAGCAAAGCGATCTGGCGCGAATTGGCGCGGAAGGATGCCGGCCTGAACAAGAGCGGCAGCCTGATCCCGGCGAAGTAATCCTGCGGTGCGCGGTCGGGAAGAAACACGTTCGTCATGGCGCTCGGCACGAGCAGACCGCCAACGGGAAGCGTCAGGGTCCAGCTGAATAGTGCACCGATCACGGGCAAGGCGGCCAGGTTGTAGTACCAGTTCACACCGCCGGGCCATTCATGGCTGACGGGTGCGAGAAACGCCAGGCCCTTCACCCTCTCGGGCGCGGCAAGACCAAGCGCTGCCGTCACGGCGCTGCCGAGGGAATGCCCCACGACGATCGCCGTTTTGATCTCCAGCGCCTCCAACAGCCGTCCAAGGGCGGAAGCTTGTCCGTCCGGCAGGTCCGAACCGCTCTTGGAACTGACGGAAAAACCGAGGCCGGGCCTGTCAACGAACAATAGCGAATGATGGCCTTTGAGTGCCTCCAGGAACGCCAGCTTCATGTCATAGGCATTGCCGCTCGCGCCATGCAGGAAAACCAGCACAGGAGCCGTTTCGTCCTGTCCCGGATGCCGGTAAAAATGGTAGTGGAGTTTGTTGCTGTCAGCTTCGAAGAAGCTGCCATCAGGCTGATAGCGGCGCTTGATAACCCTGACCTGCAACAGCGTGTAGAGGAAGGCGCCCAGGAACAGGGCAGCGACGAATAGAAATGCGATCAAGACCATGGCGGGAACATAGTTTGCGCCGCTGTCCGATCAAGGGCTGCTGCACATGAGGCCTATGCCGGAGCGCCCTCTGCTTTCTTTTCAAGGTCCTCGATTGCTTCAACAGCGTTCTCAAGCCCGGGATTGACCTCGAGCGCCCGCTTGAATGTCACGAGCGCGTCGTCGTCGAAGCCCAGCCGGCGCTGAATGATCGCGAGCCCGGACAGGGCGCCCCAGTGGCGCGGTTCAAGCGCAAGTGTCCGCTCGATGTCGACCAGCGACTTTCCGAAGTCTTCGCGCATGTAATGCACGGTAGCCCGCCGGTTCCACCCTTCTGCAAACGACGGCTTCAGGACAACAACAACGTCCAGAAGGTCGAGCGCAAGCGCGTGATCATCCGCCTGGATTGCCTTTCCCGCCCGCGACATCAGGATATCGACCGTGTCGCTGCCCGATTCCATCCAGATCATCTGGATCTCACGTGCGGCGCGCTCCGTATCGGACGACTCATCGGACCGGGCAAGGTCATCGAACAATTGGTCCAGCCGGGATGTCTCCTCTTCCGGATCCGTTTCTTCGACAACAACCTGACCGCCGCTTTCAGGCAGATCTTCCGGAAGTGGATTGAAGTCTTCGGCAGAGGGCGGGTCGACCTCGGGTCCGAGATCGGGAACAGGCTGCGCTCCCGCGAGGAAGGGCATCATTGAAAACAGGCATGTAAACACAAAAATCCGCATCCAACGATTATGGGTCGTTGAATGCGGCGGTCAATCCGGGAATTTGACACTTCTTCGTGCGCGCCGCTGTCTCGATGCCGGAAGCGATTATCGCAAGGCGAATAAACGCTTCGCACATCAGGAGTTTTCGAAACTCCCGGGACGCGCCCGAAAAACGGGACTTAGCCCTGACGCGCCTTGAAGCGCGGATTTTTCTTGTTGATGATGTATACGCGGCCTTTGCGGCGCACCATGCGGTTGTCCCGATGGCGGGTCATCAACGCCTTGAGCGAGTTCTTGATCTTCATGTCACTGTCCCCTTTCGGGGTCCCGTTACTTTAAACCAAATGAGCGCCCGCGGCGCTCACGTTCTGTTCGGTTGCCTTCGAGCGAGCTGCAAACACTGCGCCGATCTCCAGATCAACCCGCGCATCCTGAAACCCTCAATCAGCGCAATAATGGTGGGCGTGACAGGGATTGAACCTGTGACCCCTTCGATGTCAACGAAGTGCTCTCCCGCTGAGCTACACGCCCGAATGTCTCGGTAGTCCGGCGCCAAGCGCCTTAGTGGGGTGCGATATAACGGGGATCGGCAGTCAGCGCAACCCTGTTCTTCATCGAACCGTCAAATTTTCCCTATCCCGATTGCCCGCCCGAAACGCGATGCATCAGGCGGCCAGCATGCGTTCCACTTCCTGCACAAGATCCTTTAGATGGAATGGCTTGGAAAGGACTTTTGCATCCTTTGGCGCATCGGATTCGGGATTGAGCGCGACCGCGGCGAACCCCGTGATAAACATGACTTTGAGGTCGGGATCCAGTTCGGTCGCCCGACGCGCCAGTTCGATACCGTCCATCTCCGGCATGACGATATCTGTCAGCAGCAGGGAAAACGGCTCTTCGCGCAATCGTTCATATGCGCTCCTGCCGTTATCGAAAGAAACGACATCATGCCCGGCGTTTTCCAGCGCTTTCGCAAGAAACCGGCGCATATCGTTATCATCTTCAGCAAGCAGGATACGCGACATTGTAAACAACCATCGTTTTATTTTCGGTTTGGCGGCAGTGGGATCTCACCTTTTGCCGGTTATAGCCCGAATTCCACAGAATGATAGGGAGAAATAGTTCTTCAAAGCTTTTGATCAGCCGACTGTGGACTGTGTGTTGATTCCTTGGCACCATAGACAGCGGCGACCGGCAGCGACTGCACAGGCCTCGCCCAAAAGAGAAACGGTAGGACGGACAATTTGACGGACGACACAAAGCCCTCGTTCAATACGCCATTCGCAGCCGACTTCAACGGCTTGCCAGCATTTGATGTTCTTTGTCCCGCTGACCAGCGGATTCCGTTCGTTTTCAACTCACCGCACTCCGGCAGGCAGTATTCCCGTCAATTTCTGGAGTCCTCCAGATTGGATGAAAGCGCGATACGGCGCTCGGAAGACGCTTTCGTGGATGATCTGTTCGCGCATGTCGTCCCGCTCGGCGCACCGCTGCTGCGTGCGCATTTTCCGCGCGCCTACCTGGATGTGAACCGGGAACCCTATGAACTTGATCCCAAGATGTTCGACGGCAGATTGCCATCCTATGCCAATGTCCGTTCAATCCGGGTCGCCGGCGGGCTGGGAACGGTCGCCCGCATTGTCAGCGAGAACCACGAAATCTACCGGCACAGGCTGCCGGTCGAAGAGGCCCTGAGCCGAATTGAAGAGATCTACAAACCGTATCACTCAACGTTGCGCCGGTTGCTCGCCCAGACACATGTCACATTCGGATACGCGGTACTGATCGACTGCCACTCGATGCCCTCGAGCGTCAAATGCCAGACCACCGACGCGCGCCCCGATTTCATCCTCGGAGACCGCTACGGAACAAGCTGCAACAGTGAACTCACGGAGTTTGCCTGCTCAATCCTGCGCGACATGGGTTACAGCGTCAGCCGGAACAAACCCTATGCCGGCGGTTTCATCACGGAGCACTACGGCCGTCCCGCCAGCGGGCTGCATGCGCTGCAGGTTGAAATCAACCGTGGCCTATACATGAACGAGGCCACACATGAGCACTCCTCCGGCTTCGACGACCTCTTTCACAATCTGAAGCAATTCGCGCAGGAACTGATTTCGATGCCGGATGCCGCACTGCCTGCGGACCCGATTGCAGCCGAATAGCTGTTCCCAACCCCCAAAAAAAGAGGCCGCACTCAAAAGAGGCGGCCCGAGTCTAGGGAGGAAACGCCCAAGGAGGGCGATGCGATAAAAGATATCGCACTGCAATAAAATCGCATTGCAGTGCACAAAGGTCAAGTCGAAAATAGGTAGTATCCTGTACAAACTATAGGCAAAATACCCTATTTTTGAGATTCAATTTTCAGCACAAGAGATTATACAAGCGGCAAATCGAGTGATATTCGGTGTGTGCGCACACGTTGCATCAGGACATTTGAATGACCGAACCCGCCCCAAGCATGAATCGGTTTGCCCCTTTTCTGGAAGACCTGGCAGACGCCTCGGCTGCGGCGATCATGCCGTTTTTCCGCCAAAGCTTTACGGTCGACAACAAACTCGACGCGGGTTTTGATCCCGTCACCATCGCGGACCGGAATGGCGAGACCGCAATGCGCGCCCTTATCAATTCCTCCTATCCGGATCACGGTATCCTGGGTGAGGAGCACGGGCCGGAAAAACTGGATGCGGAACATGTCTGGGTGCTTGACCCGATCGATGGCACCCGCGCCTTTATCACCGGCCTGCCGACATGGGGCACGCTGATCGGGCTTCGGACCGCCGGCACGCCAAGTCTCGGCATGATGGTTCAGCCGTTCATCGGCGAGCGCTTCGCCGGAGACCGCCAAAAAGCCTGGTATCGCGGTCCCCAGGGAACAAAGACGCTGAACGCCAGGCAGTGCAGCCGTCTGGAAGACGCGGCTATCTTCACGACAACGCCGGCGCTCTTCGGTGAAACCGAACGCTCGGCCTTCGACAGAGTGGAAGCGTCGGCGCGCCTGTCGAGATATGGAACGGATTGCTATGCCTATTGCATGGTTGCGGCCGGCCAGGGCGATGCCGTGATCGAATCCGGCCTTCAGGCTTATGACATCGTGGCGCTTGTCCCGATCATTGAGGGTGCCGGCGGCGTCGTGACGACCTGGACAGGCGGGTCACCCTCCGAAGGCGGCCAGATTCTCGCCACCGGAGACCCCCGTCTCCACGAGAGGCTCCTTGGAGAGCTTTCTAGAGCTGACTGACATCGGCAAGACCCGGCTTGCCGGCATCACGCACGACTGTGGCAGTTGATTTCAGCCGCGCTTCGGCCAATTCCTGCTCCGCTTCGAAACCGGGGATGAAGGCATCGAATGCCGCCCAGAACTGGTCGCGGTAGACATCGCGCTCCATCATGATCTCATGAGCAGCGCCCGGGATTTCGACATAGGCAGCCGAGCGCGTGCGGGAGACGAAATCCTCGACCGCGGGTGTCGAGACGATTCGGTCTTCACCGGCCCCGAGCATCAGGCAGGGCAGCTTGATACCAGGGCCTGCGGTGCGCTTGCGAAGCGGCATCATGGTACGCGCGGCGGCGTTCAGCCATCCGAACGTCGCCGACCCGATCCCAAGTTCGGGCGCCTTGTCCAGCACCTTTTTGCACCGCTCGAAACGCGTCTTGTCCGATGTCTGGCGGTTGTTTTCGAACAGCACCATCAGCTTGCTGTTTCCCCCCGGCACGTAGAGCCGGCCCAGACCGATGATCGACATAAGGCGCGCAAGCGGATACCCGACCTTCTCCACGATGGCCGATGTTTTCGGCGCGCTCGCACGCAGGGGCGGTTTGCCCAGAAGTCCAGAGGTGAGCATTCTCAAGAACCGGCGGCGCGCATCGCCGATCCCCAGAGCATGACTGCCTGATGGCAGACCAAGCAGAGGGCTTGTGATGACCGCGCGGTCCAGCATCGTTCGAAGGCGTGCCGTATCGCTCAAAAGGACAAGGCCGCCGGTGGAATGCGCAAGCGCAAAATGCGGACCCGCATAGTGAGCGAGCGAGATTTCCTTCAGGATGGTGCGCAGGTCAATGCGGAACTTGCGGAAGTTGGAAATGTGGCCGCGCCGCAGACTGCGCGTCACGCGCTGGGAACCGCCCTGCCCGCGCCAGTCGAAGGCAACCACGTCGAACCCGCGCCTGCGCAGATCTTCGACCACCTCGAAATACTTCTCGATGAACTCGGCACGTCCCTGCAGCAATGTCACTGTTCCGCGCCTGTGCTGGCCTGTTCCGGCCCAGTGGGCAAAGCGGATGCGCAATCCGTCGGATGTGGTTACAAATCCGGCTTTTGCCCCGTCCGGCACGGGATTGTCGGGATGATCGATCAGGTCCATGGTTCTTTTTGATACCCGCCTTCGGGCAGCCCGACAACAGACTTCAGGCCGGCGCTGCAGCGCACCGGCCTGAAGTCGCAATTATGCTTGGCAATTCTTACCAGCGGTATTGCCAGTGGACGCCATGGCCGGCCGGGCGGCTGCGCACGATATGCGCATTGCGCGAATCAACCACAAGTCTCATCGGCATGCCGCGCCAGCCGACCGCCTTGACGATATACATAGGTCCGCGGCGGTCGATGATCCGGATCCGGTGAAATCCGCGATGACGCAGGCTGCGGCGGATCTGGCGCGGTCCGAGGGAATAGTGCCCCCGGCCATACCCGCCCTGCCAGCCGTGGCCTCTTCCGTTGCGCTTGCCATACCCCTTTTTCTTGTGGTGGATCTGGATGACGGGTGCATCCTGCGACGCCTGGACCGGCTTGACGGCCGACAGGGGGGACGCAGCTGCTGCAGGTGCAAAGCCGATGCTTGCCAGCAAGATGGCTCCGGCGATCGGAGCGGAAAGTTTTGAAGCAATGGATGACATTTCAATTCTCCTGGTCTGATCGCCAGCGATTTGCTGACGTTGACCGGAAGATGCCCGATCCGGCTTGAACCAAACCGGAAGGCGTCATTCATCGGGCGTTCATGTCGCATGTTGGCTGCCCATCCACGGTCTTGAAATCGAACCGGGCAATTCCCACCTCAACCGTGCAGGCGCCAAACGGGTCTGCAATCACCTCCCGTCCCGCCATCATGGGGGACAGGAAAACATGAAAATCAGTGAAGTATCTGTTGCTCAAAGGAGGACACTTTAATGCGTCACTTGGACTTCTCCCCCCTTTACCGCTCCACAGTCGGCTTTGACCGGCTTTTCTCGATGCTGGATACCGCCGGCAACGACACCCCGAGCTACCCGCCCTACAACATCGAACGCACCGGTGAGAACGCTTACCGGATCACGATGGCCGTGGCCGGCTTTACCGACGCTGAACTTTCCGTCGAAGCCAAGGAACACGTCCTGACGATCAAGGGTGAAAAAGCGGACGAGGATTCCGACAAGGAAATCCTGTATCGCGGCATCGCCTCGCGCACATTCGAGCGCCGTTTCCAGATCGCCGAGCATGTCCGTGTCGATGGCGCAAGCCTCGAAAACGGTCTGCTCCATGTCGATCTCGTGCGCGAGATCCCCGAAGCCATGAAACCGCGCAAGATCGAGATCGCATCCGGCGCGTCGAAGCAGATCGAAGCCAAGACCCACTAATCCTCGGGTCCGCTTCGAGCGGCTCAATGATGTTGGGCGCCTGGGAAACCGGGCGCCCTCGTTTCATTTCCGCTGTTACGTCAGCCTCTTCAGACCGTCCCGGCGAGCGTTTCCAGGAATGTTTTCACGTGCTCATCTGTTGTGGCAAAGCTCGTCACCATCCTGAAACACACCTCGTCTTCTGCCGGGGCCACGTTGTCCGAAAGGTCATTGGCCGGCCACTCGTAGATATTTGCTCCGGCCTTTGTGAGCGTTTCGAACTGGGTCCGCCTGACGATCGGAAACAGCTCGTTGGCTTCAACAGCCCACGCCGTCCGTGCGCCGAGTGACCTGATGCCCTCCGCCAGCCTCAGCGCCATGGCATTGGCGTGCCGCGCCGTCCCCAGCCAGCTGTCATTTTCGAAAAAACCATCAAACTGGGCCGCCACGAACCGGCTCTTGGAAAAGAGATGTCCGGCGCGCTTGCGGAAATATTCAAACTCTTTCGCCTGTTCCGGGTCGAAGAAGACAACAGCCTCGGCGCACCAGCACCCGTTCTTCGTGCCGCCGAATGACAGGACGTCGACGCCGGCCTTCCAGGTCATCTCCGCCGGCGTGCATCCAAGCGTGACCAGGGCGTTGGTGAACCGTGCACCGTCCATGTGCAATGGCAGCGACCGGGAGCGGGCAGCTTCCGCAATCGCCTCGATCTCTCCTACGGAGTAAACCGTGCCGCTCTCGGTCGCCTGGCTGATGGAAACCGACGCGGCCTGGCCATGCATCACCACCCCGTCCGGGAACCTGGACATCGCCGCACGCAGATCGTCGGGCGAAATCTTGCAACCGCCGCCGGGAATGCCGACGAGCTTGTTGCCGCTTGTCATGAATTCCGGGCAGTTGCACTCGTCGATATTGATATGACTGTAGCGATGACAGAAGACGGCACCACCCGGCTTTCCGAACGTGGTGAGCGCCAGCGCGTTTGCAGCCGTCCCCGTCGCCACGAAGAAGACCGCGACCTCTCGCTCGAAAATGTCGTTGAAAGACCGGCTGACGCTTGCCGTCAGCGGGTCCGCACCATACCCGGGTGCGAACCCGGAACTGTGGCGGGTGAGCGCCGACATCACCGCCGGAGCCGCACCCGCCCAATTGTCACTTGCAAAATTCATGTGCCGGTTTAAGCAGCTCGCCCTTCAACCGGCAACAGGATTTTGTCAGTAGTACATTTCCCGCTTGCGATACATGCGCCCGAACAGCCAGTCGAGTGAGATCACGCCGGGCCCCTTCAGCGTCGGAACCAGAAGCAGGAAGATCCAGAGCAGGCGGTCATCGGCAATCTTCGAATAGGGATCGCCGTCGAACATCGCACCGATCGTGGCGGCATCGACACCGTGCCCGTTGATGTCCACGTAGGTCATGACGATGATGAAGACGATCATGCCGAGGCTGGCAGCTCTCGTGAAGAGACCGACCACGACGAGCGCAGGCAGGATGAATTCCGCCCAGGTGCCCAAGAGGACAATCAGTCCGTAGGGAAAGAAGGCGATACCGCTGGAGTCGTACCCGGCAGCTTCGAACACGGTCGGCAAGATCTGGATATAGGCACCGTCGGTCGGGACAAACAGGTTGGTGAGGCTCCAGTCGTCACCGCCGATCTTTGTCATCGCGGATTTCCAGAAGAACAGCAAAAGCACCGAAGCAAAGGCCAGACGCGCCGCCAGTCCCAGCAGCCAGCCATTGGTAATGCGTTCAATTCCGCCGAACACGGCAGTGTACAATCTGACAAAAAATCCGATGAGAGCGCCCATAAAGTCCCCCTTCCCTTTCCATGCGACAACCTCAGGCTCTTGTTGTGTTTAAGCCTTTACGAGAGTTGTGAAAACACCATTTGCAAGACAATCCGACAGAGTGTCGGACAGTGAAAACTCTTCGAATTGCCCGCTCGCCGCTCCAGCGGCTTCCGCAAGCGTTGCCCCATCGAAAAGAGAGGTCACGAATACATCGCCGCCGGGGCGAAGCAGCAGCAGCTGAACGTCGAATTCCGGACGTGTGATCAGGACGGATTGCGGCTGCTCAAGATCTATTGCGATGTCCGCCTGCGGATCGAACCTGTTTGCACGCGCAAGATCCCAGACCGGCCAGGCAGATCGAAAAACTCGGGAAGCCGGGTGACTTTTAAACCGGAGATTGCCGACGTCATCAGGCGCGACAGCGCCGATCCCGGCCGGATCGAGCGGCACGGCGTCTGCAGCATGATACGCCTCGAGCCAGGCCCATTCGACCCGCGCCACATCCGCAAGATAGGGATAGGCCTGCAGCGGCGGAAACTTCTCGATGAAATCGCCGAACTCCGCGCCGTACCACATCAGCACCGGAGAGCCTGGCGGGTGCGCAGCCACAAAGGCGCGTGCGAGCGCCTTGAAATAGTCTTCGCCAAGAAGGGTCTCGACTGCCGGAAACGACTGTTCAAGAGCTTCGCACAGACTGGCAATGACATTGTTGCGATAGACGTTGAAACGCCTGGGTGCGGTCTTGCCGTCCGGACCGACAAGGCCGGCGGGCGTCTCCGCGGACGGATCCCAGAGCGCTTCGCCGAATGCGCCGGCGCTCACTTTGGGAGGAAACTCGGGAGCATTCATTTCAGACCGCACGTTGCAGGGCCGTTGCCTGTGCGCTGGAGAGGATTGTCTCGGCTGCCCGAGCCTCAGCCTGAAGCACGTCCCACGCGGGAACATCATTATCCCATTCGATCAGTGTGGGGATCGGTCCGTTTTGGCGTATGACCGTCTCGTAAAGGGCCCAGACAGCGTCATCCACTTCACGGTCATGCGCGTCGATCAGCAGTGGCCGCCCCGCATCATCAATATCCGGAGCATGGCCTCCCAGATGAATCTCACCGACGTCGCCGACGGGAAACGCCGCCAGATAGTCCTCAGCCGATCTTTCGTGGTTGGTACAGGAGACATGGACGTTATTGACGTCAAGCAGCAAACCGCAGCCGGTCCGGCGCGTGATTTCCTTGAGGAACTCAAGCTCGCTCATCGTACTTTGCTCAAAGGCAACATAAGTGGACGGATTTTCCAGAAGCATCTTTCGCCCGACCGCCGTCTGCACTTCGTCGATGTGTTCACAGACACGATCCAGTGTTGCCTGGTCATAGGGAACTGGCAGAAGGTCGTTGAAATAGGTGGTGTCGTGGGTCGACCACGCGAGATGCTCGGAAAACAGACCGGGCTCATATCTCCTGTTGAGAAGCGCAAGCCGCTGCAGATGATCCTTGTCGAGAGGTGTTTCGCCGCCGATCGAGAGACCGACACCGTGCAGCGAAAGGGGGTATCTTTCGCGGATCATCTCGAGCTGGCGGTGCGGCATTCCGCCTTCGCCCATGTAGTTTTCCGCGTGGACCTCGAAAAACCCGATATCGGCGTTTGCATGGAGAATGTCGTTGACATGTTCCGCCTTCAGTCCCGCGCCGGCCCGCGCCGGAATGGCTGCGTCTATGCGGTGTGGACGTGTGTGCTCGGCGAACATGTCTGGCTCCGGGGGGAGAAAAAACGGTCAGGCAGACGGCTCTGATCCGCCTGCCCGAAGAGGCGGCCGGTTATCCGGCCGCAGACTGATCGGAAATCAGGCTTCCGGAAGATCGCGGTCAAGCTCGGTGAGTGAACCCTTGCGGCCATCCGGCAGTTCCATGGAAACACATGTGCCTTTCGGAACGAGCGTCCAGGCATTGCCCTGGTAGTCCACGGTGGATGTGCCTGCGCATGTCGTTCCGGCACCGGCCTTGCAGTCATTCTGGCCTTTGAGCGAAATACCGTAGCACTTTTCCTTGGCCTGCGCATGCGCAGGGGCAGTAGCGGAAAGACCGGCGACGGCAGTTGCAACGGCACCGGCAAGGATTGCTGCGGACATAGCCTTGTTTTTCATTTCGAACTCCTCTGGTCGAACCAAATTCCAATTGGGGCCAACGCGCTCCTCGTGTGGCGCAGGCGCAAGACAGAAATGAGCCTATCTCCGATAAATAGGAAATCAAACGCGTGTGACCGCTTTGAGAGCACCTCGAGACGAGATTTTCACAGACGAAATATTCTTGCCCAAACTCTGGCAAAAATGACCTTTCGAGACAATTGGAACTTTTTCGATGAAACAATTATAATGCCGCCCCACAGAAACACACTTGCTCCCGGCAGTGAAATCTGTCATGTTCCGCGCGCCTAGAATAGGACAGGTATGCTGTCCCAATTAATGCGACGCTGGCGGCACATGCCGGATGGCGGGAAATAAGCAGCAAGTAGGCTGACCAGTCGACGGATCCGGGGAGGATTCGCGGCAAGACGAAACGGGATGTTTCGGCAGCGGCATAGCCGCTGCGTCAATGCGACGGTTTGTTTTGACAGGCCGGCGCGGTAATACATCGACAGAGCCGGGGCATTGAGGCCAGGGTTCGCCGAGCCGCATTCTTGATGGGATGCGACCCGAACGGAACCGGACGCTTCAAACCACGGCAGCACTGGGGTTAACAGTGAGGGCGCACATGACGAGAACAGAGCTGACGACCAGCACAGCCATGCAAGCAGGCAACGCGGAAATGAAATCCGCCACAGCCGCGACACTTGCCGAACGACTGGGCACGGCCGCCGACAAAGGGCTCTACGATCCGTCGCGCGAACACGATGCCTGCGGTGTCGGTTTCATTGCCCACATGAAGGGCGCGAAATCCCACAAGATCATTTCCGATGGACTCCAGGTTCTGGAAAACCTGACGCACCGTGGCGCTGTCGGCGCAGATCCGCTCATGGGCGACGGTGCCGGTATGCTCGTCCAGATCCCGCATGCCTTCTTTGCCGAAGAAATGGAAAAGGCAGGGACACCACTTCCCGAGGCAGGCCACTACGGTGTCGGTTTCATATTCATGCCGCAGGACGATGCGTTGCGCGCAACCTGCGAGGAAATCGTCGAGCGGGTCATTGCTGCCGAAGGCGAAGATCTGGTCGGCTGGCGCGACGTGCCTGTCGACAACGCATCGCTCTCCAAGGCGCCCGACATCGCGGCGACGGAACCGGTCTCCCGCCAGGTCTTCATCAGGCGCGAGCGCAGCGAGGACCAGGACGCCTTCGAACGCCGTCTTTACGTGCTGCGCAAGGTGATCTCCAACACCGTGCGTGCGGAAACCGATGCTGTCAGCAAGGGTTTCTACATCGTTTCCCTGTCGAGCCGGACAATCGTTTACAAGGGCATGTTCCTGGCTTACCAGCTCGGCGCCTACTATGCCGATCTGAAGGACGAACGTTTCACATCGGCGCTGGCCCTCGTTCACCAGCGTTTTTCGACCAATACGTTCCCCTCCTGGGACCTGTCGCATCCCTATCGGATGGTCGCCCACAACGGCGAAATCAACACCCTGCGCGGCAACGTCAACTGGATGGCCGCCCGTCAGGCGTCTGTTTCATCTGCACTGCTGGGCGACGACATTTCCAAGCTCTGGCCGATTTCCTATGAAGGTCAGTCCGACACGGCGTGTTTCGACAATGCACTGGAATTCCTCGTCATGGGCGGGTACTCGCTCGCGCATGCGGCGATGATGCTGATCCCGGAAGCCTGGGCCGGCAATCCGCTGATGGACGACAACCGCCGTGCGTTCTACGAATATCATGCCGCCCTTATGGAGCCATGGGACGGCCCCGCCGCCGTTGCATTTACCGATGGCCAGCAAATCGGCGCGACACTGGACCGCAACGGCCTGCGTCCGGCGCGCTACATCGTGACCGACGACGACTACGTGATAATGTCTTCCGAAGTGGGTGTTCTGCCGGTCGAAGAAGAACGGATCGTCCAGAAGTGGCGCCTGCAGCCGGGCAAGATGCTGCTGATCGATCTCGACGAGGGCCGCATCGTCTCGGACGACGAGATCAAGCGCGAACTGTCGACGGCAAATCCCTACAAGGACTGGCTCCACCGGACCCAGATCGTTCTTGAGGACCTGCCGGGCGTTCGCCAGCGCGCGCCTGTCGCCGGCGAAAGCCTGCTCGATCGCCAGCAGGCCTTCGGATACACCCAGGAAGACATCAAGCTTCTGATGACCCCGATGGCCACCGTCGGCCAGGAAGCCATCGGCTCCATGGGAACCGACACACCGATCTCAGCGCTCTCCGACAAGTCGAAGCTGCTTTACACCTATTTCAAACAGAACTTCGCACAGGTCACCAACCCGCCGATCGATCCGATCCGCGAGGAACTGGTGATGAGCCTGGTCTCCTTCATCGGACCGCGTCCCAACATCTTCGATCTGAAGGGGCTGTCCTCGTCCAAGCGCCTCGAAGTGCGTCAGCCGATCCTGACCAACGAAGACCTTGAGAAGATCCGCGCCATCGGCGACATCGCCGACAACCAGTTCTCCGCCAAGACACTCGACATAACCTATAATGCCGAGAAGGGCGCGAGCGGCATGGAGGGTGCGCTGGATGAACTGTGCCAGCGTGCGGAAAAAGCGGTGCGCGACGGCTACAACATCATCATCCTGTCCGACCGCCTGATCAGCCGGTCCCGCATCGCCATTCCGGCGCTGCTTGCGACCGCTGCGGTCCACCATCACCTGATCCGCAAGGGCCTGCGCACATCCGTCGGTCTCGTGGTGGAGACCGGCGAAGCGCGCGAAGTTCATCACTTCTGCGTTCTTGCCGGCTTTGGCGCCGAGGCGATCAATCCCTATCTCGCTTTCGAGACGCTTCTTTCCATGCATATGGAAATGGACTTCCCGGAAGAGGTGGACCAGTTCGAGGTCGTTGAACGCTACATCAAGTCGATCGACAAGGGCATCCTGAAGGTCATGTCCAAGATGGGCATCTCGACGTATCAGTCCTATTGCGGCGCCCAGATCTTCGACGCCGTCGGCCTCGGGTCGGCTTTCGTTGAAAAGTATTTCTTCGGCACGGCGACCATGATCGAAGGCATCGGTCTCGGCGAGGTGGCCGAGGAAACCGTCCTGCGCCACTCGGAAGCCTTTGGCGATGTTGCAATCCTGCGCCGTTCGCTGGATATCGGCGGTGAATACGCCTACCGCACACGCGGCGAAAACCACATGTGGACGCCCGAATCGATCGCGCAGCTTCAACATGCCGTGCGGTCAAAGCTTCCCGACATGTACCGGGCCTTTGCGCAGGAAGTGAATGAAAAGAGCGGGCGCTACGCGATCCGTGGCCTCTTCCGCATCAAGGGCGCCGACGAGATCGGCCGTTCCGGGATCGACATCAATCAGGTGGAATCCGCGGAGAGCATCGTCAAGCGTTTCGTCACCGGCGCCATGTCGTTCGGGTCCATTTCGCGCGAGGCTCATACGACCCTTGCCATCGCCATGAACCAGATCGGCGGCAAGTCGAACACCGGTGAAGGCGGCGAGGAACCCGAGCGCTTCAATCCGCTTCCGGACGGGTCGAGCAACCCGCGCCGGTCTGCGATCAAGCAGGTTGCTTCCGGCCGCTTCGGCGTGACCACCGAATACCTGGTCAATTCCGACATGATCCAGATTAAGGTCGCCCAGGGCGCGAAGCCCGGCGAAGGCGGCCAGTTGCCCGGGCACAAGGTCGACGCGGTAATTGCAAAGGTCCGTCACTCCACCCCGGGTGTCGGCCTGATCTCGCCGCCACCGCACCACGACATCTATTCGATCGAGGATCTGGCGCAACTCATCTACGACCTGAAAAACGTCAACCCGGAGGCGGACATTTCCGTCAAGCTGGTATCGGAAGTCGGTGTCGGAACGGTTGCGGCGGGCGTTGCCAAGGCACGCGCGGACCACATCACCATTTCCGGGTTCGACGGCGGCACCGGTGCCTCCCCGCTTACCTCTATCAAACATGCCGGCAGCCCCTGGGAAATCGGCCTGGCCGAAACCCAGCAGACACTCGTTCTGAACGGTCTGCGCTCACGCGTTGCGCTCCAGGTGGACGGCGGTCTGCGCACCGGGCGCGACGTGATCGTCGGCGCGCTTCTCGGCGCGGACGAGTTCGGCTTCTCGACGGCACCGCTGATTGCGGCCGGCTGCCTGATGATGCGCAAGTGTCATCTCAACACCTGCCCGGTCGGCATCGCAACCCAGGATCCGGTGCTGCGCAAGCGCTTCAAGGGAACGCCGGAGCACGTGATCAATTACTTCTTCTACGTTGCCGAGGAAGTGCGCGAGATCATGGCCGGGCTCGGCATCAGCAAGCTTGACGACCTGATCGGCCGATCGGACTTCCTGGACAAGAATGCAGCGATCGAGCACTGGAAAGCCCAGGGCCTCGATTTCTCCCGCATATTCTTCCAGCCGGACGCCGAACCGGAAGAAACCCGTTGGACGCAGACCCAGGAACACCCGATCGTCGACATTCTCGACCGCCGCCTGATTGCTGCGGCCCAGCCCGCGCTGGAAAGCAAGGAACCGACGGTCATCAGCGAGACCATCTGCTCGGTCGACCGGTCGGTCGGAGCGATGCTGTCCGGCGAGATCGCCAAGAGGTACGGCAACAAGGGGCTCAAGAAACCCGATACGCTCAGGATCAACCTGAAAGGGACCGCCGGACAGGCGTTCGGAGCGTTTGTCGCAAGGGGCGTCACCATTGATCTGGTCGGCGACGCCAACGATTATGTCGGCAAGGGCCTGGCCGGAGGCAAGCTGATCGTGCGCCCACCGGAGAACACGCGCATTGTCGCGGAGAACAGCATCATCGTCGGCAACACCGTTCTTTACGGTGCCACCGAGGGCGAGTGCTATTTCCGCGGCGTGGCCGGTGAGCGCTTCGCGGTCCGCAACTCCGGTGCGATCGCCGTTGTCGAAGGTGTCGGAGACCATGGCTGCGAATACATGACCGGTGGCGTTGTTGTCGTGATCGGCCAGACCGGCCGCAACTTTGCAGCCGGCATGTCGGGCGGAATTGCCTACGTTCTCGATGAGGACGGGTCATTCGGAACCCGTTGCAACCTGGCGATGGTCGATCTGGAGCCGGTCACGGAAGAAGATGATCTTCTGGAGAAACTGCACCATCATGGCGGCGACATCGAACACAAGGGCCGTGTCGACCTGTCATCCGACATGAGTCGGCACGATGACGAGCGCCTGCGCCAGATGCTGACCAAACATGTCGAGCTGACCGGCTCGGCAAAGGCATCGGCGATCCTCGACGACTGGGCGACCTACCGGCCGAAATTCGTCAAAGTCATGCCGGTAGAATACCGCCGGGCGCTGCGCGAAATGGAAGAACAGCGCCTCGGCATGGTTGCTGCAGAGTAATCAGTAAACAGAAAGAAATGGCTCTCGGCCGCAGTCAGCGGCCGATAGAAGCCACTTTGGGAAGAAGCAAATTTGAGGAGGTTACCTTGGGCAAGGTTACCGGTTTTATGGAAATCGACCGTCAGGAGCAGAAGTACCAGCCGGCTTCTGACCGCATCCGCCATTTCCGCGAGTTCACGATCCCGCTGAACGACCAGGAAGTCGCCAGCCAGGCGGCTCGCTGCATGGATTGCGGCATCCCTTTCTGTCATGGTCCCGACGGCTGTCCGGTCAACAACCAGATCCCGGACTGGAACGACCTCGTCTACCAGGGTGACTGGGACATTGCCCTGCGCAACCTGCATTCGACCAACAACTTCCCCGAATTCACCGGACGCATCTGCCCGGCCCCGTGCGAGGAAGCCTGCACGCTGAACCTCGAAGACATTCCGGTCAATATCAAGACCGTCGAACAGGCGATTGCCGACAAGGGGTGGGAAGAAGGCTGGATCGTACCCGAACCCGCTGCCCGCAAGACCGGCAAGGCTGTTGCGATCATTGGTTCCGGACCTGCCGGGATGGCGGCCGCACAGCAGCTCGCCCGCGCCGGACACACGGTCCACATTTACGAGCGTGAGCCCAGCGCGGGCGGCTTGCTGCGCTACGGCATCCCCGACTTCAAGATGGAAAAGCACTATATCGACCGCCGCGTCGAGCAGATGGAAGGCGAAGGGGTCACGTTCCACTACGGTGTGAATGTCGGCGTCGACACCGCGCTGGAAGAACTTGCCGAACGGCACGATGCTGTCATCCTGTGCGCCGGCGCGGAACGCCCGCGCGATCCGGGCGTCTCCGGAATGGAACTGGAAGGCTGCCACTGGGCGATGAAGTATCTCGTGCAGCAGAACCGCCGGGTCGGCGGTGAGCCGGAAGGTGACGAACTGCCGATCTGGGCTGGCGGCAAGCACGTCGTCGTCATCGGTGGCGGCGATACCGCTTCGGACTGCGTCGGCACGGCCTTCCGCCAGGGTGCGCTTTCCGTCACGCAGCTCGACATCCGCCCGATCCCGCCGCTGAAGGAAGACAAGATGACGGTCTGGCCCTATTGGCCGACCAAGTTCCGTACCTCGTCCTCGCAGGCCGAAGGGGCCGAGCGTGAATTCTCCGCCGCGACGCTCGCGCTTGTCGGCGAAGACGGAGTGGTGACCGGCGTGAAATGTGCCCGCGTGGATGAAAAGCGCCACCCGATCGAGGGCACGGAATTCATCCTGCGCGCGGACCTCGTTTTGGCAGCCATCGGCTTTTCCGGCCCCTTGCTGGACACCTATATTGCCGAAGCGGGCGAGCAACTGGAACTCGATGGCCGCACCAACGTCAAGGCCAACACCGAAGACTACAAAACCAGCATGGACAAGGTCTTTGCCGCCGGGGATGTGCGCAAGGGTCAGTCTCTCGTGGTCTGGGCCATCCGTGAAGGCCGCCAGGCCGCACGGGCCGTCGACGAGTTCCTGACCGGCTCTTCTGATCTTCCGAGGTAATCAGGCGGCATCTGGCAGACAGAACGCCATGCCGCAGCAGAACCGGGTCGCCGGGGTATAAGCTATGAGCCGCTTGGAACCGCGTCTTCCAGAACGGACGTGCCTTCAACGGCCATGCGCGGGTCGTCTACGCGTCCGGGCATGGGCGGCAGCGGATCGCCCTTGACGAAGAAACGGAAGGCGGCACTGTCCCTGTCCACCGCGCCCTCGTCGTCTTCACCTCCCAGCAGAAGCGCTTCGGGCGAGGTTGTCCGCCCGGTCAGGACGATGAAGTTCGGATCGTCCTCAATGCCCTCGAACGCGAGCCCCCCGTAGCCGCCGAGCAGCCGCAGCAGCTCGCGATCGACGAAAAAGGCGACCTTCTGATACCCGGGCCACGTGAAGCCGATCCGGTCCCTTGTGCGCAGCCGGGCGTTCTTGCCGTCTACGTCGGGACCGAATGAAGAGTAGCTGCCGTCCTCGGCCAGGAATATGTCCCAGATGTCCACGTACCGGACCCGGCGGTCTTCGGTCAGCGACTGGAAAATCGAGTTCAGCTGCGTGAAATCCGCGTTGACGGTTTCCGTATTCGTGGGCGGCAGCCCGGCCCAGACGATAGGTTTCTTTTCCTGGCGTACGACACGCACAAACCCTTCGACCTTGTTGCGGTAGGCGTCGATCCATTCCTGGGTCATGAATTCGACCGGAACGTCTCCTGGGAAGGGTTTTCCGAGGTCCTGACGGCCGATCATGACCACAACGGCCTTGACGTCGTCTCCCCGGATCTTTGCAAGCGCCCTGGTACTCCAGTCAGGCGCGCCTTCCCCCGCAAAACCCGACTTGTCATCCGTGATCCGCTCGACGCGAATCTGCGGTTTTTCGGCAAAAATGAAATCAAGCCCATCGGCAACACCGCGCGCCATTCGGTCGCCGACAACAAGGATCACGCCTGCGTTCTCGTCCTTTGCCGCGGGTTCGAATTTGGGCGGTGTGCCGGCTGCCCGCGCTGGCGCCGAGCGCTTCTTGGTCTGCTGCTGGGGCTGCGGGCTCCGGCGCCGCTCCTTGTTGCCAAAGAGTTTTTGCAGAGGCGAAAACGGATTGAAGCCGCGCAAAAGACCGCTTTGCGCAACGACGATCTCTTTGTCTTCAGCTTGCTGTGCAAAGGCGTCCGGGGATGGTCCGAATGACAGGCACAGCGCGGCCACCAATGCAATCCTGAAAAGATGCATCACCGCTTTCGTGCTGAGCTTTGCCGTTCCGGCCATCAATGCCACCGCTAACTCGTGTCGGTCTTTCTAAGGTCAGGACTCATAATATCGGATGGATCCTGACCCTAACACAGATAAACCCAACAGCGCCGCAGGGGAAGCCACCAGATGCTTGTCGATTTGTGCGAGGCGGCTATCAGCCGCCCTGCTTGACCTGCCTCAGCAACATCACCGAGGCGTACCCGTCGGGCACGAGGCCGCGCGATTGCTGGAAGGCGCGGATGCCCCGTCGCGTTGCCGGCCCGACCTTGCCGTCCGCGGTGCCAACGGAAAACCCGCGGCTGTTCAGGAGGTTCTGCAGCTCGGCGGTTTCCGAACGGCTGAGCGGTTTGTGATCCCGCGACCAGTCACCCGCAAGCGGTCCGCCGCCGATCAACCGGTCCGCCAGGTGGCCGACCGCAAGCGCGTAGGCCGTCGCGTTGTTGTACCGCTTGATGACATAGAAATTGCGCAGCATCAGGAAGGCCGGTCCGCTCGCACCGGCCGGAAGCACCAGAACCGCCTTGTCGGACGGCCGGGGAAAGGCCCTGCCGTTGGACCGGCCGATGCCATATTTGCTCCACTCGCCGATCGTCAGCGTCTTCTCGCCATCGGCCAGGTGATAGTCGAAGCCGGACGGCAACTTGACTTCGTAGCCCCAGGTCTTTCCGGTCTGCCATCCGTGTTTCTTGAGGTAGTTGGCAGTGGAGGCGAGCGCATCGGGAATGGATGTCCAGATGTCGCGGCGGCCATCGCCGTCATAGTCCGAGGCGTAGGCCTTCCAGCTTGACGGCATGAACTGCGTGTGGCCCATCGCACCGGCCCAGGAACCTTCCATGTCCTGAAACCGGACGTGACCCGCCTGAACGATGGCGAGCGCCGTCACGAGTTCCTTGTTCCAGAAGCTTTTCCGGCGCGGCGCGGCGTAGGCAAGCGTGGCGAGCGCCTGGATCACGTTATGACGGCCCATGAAGCCGCCATAGTTGGTCTCCATGCCCCAGATGGCCAGAACCGCTTCCCGGTCGACGCCATATCTGCCCTCGATCTGCTGCAGGACAATCGCGTACTCCTCCAGGAGTTCGCGTCCCTTTTCAACACGCGTATCGGAAACGGCACTGTCCAGGTAATCCCAGATCGGCTTCACGAACTCCGACTGTTTGCCCATCAGGCGAATCGTGTCGTCGTCGGGCTTCATCCCGGTGAAGACCGAATTGTAGGTCTGTGAGGAAATCCCGGCGGCCTTCGCCGTCGGCCAGAAATCACGCACGAAACGGTCGAAACCCGGATCCGCCTGCGCAGGCGCACTCAACGCCGCGAGACCGGTTGCCAGGACGGCACAGCCGGCCAGCCGCCGAAGTCGGGATGTCACGAAAGTCAATCCGTGCATCAAAGCCGCCACGCTCGCAGTTCGCCAATCAAAGCTCCGCATCAGGGCCTCCTTAAGCCCAAGGGTCCGCAACCCTCATTCGTGTTCGCTTCTGCCCCCGCCCCATGAATGATCTTCGAGTGGTTACTGTACCGTTAATGACGGAACCTGACCCCGGCTTCGATTGCATTTTCCGTATAGTCGCTGCCGTCCTCGGAACTGTCGAACCTGCGGTGCGTATAGTCGACGATCAGGGCCGTGTTGCGCGTCAGCGCAAACGTCACGCCTCCAAATCCGGTCAGTGTCTTTTCTTCAATCGAAACGCCTTCGTACGTTCTGTAACTGTATCCGACACCTGTTTCCGCAACCAACCGGTCACTGAAAGCGTGCGCCACCCTCAAATCCCCCGAGTAAATGATCGAGCCGCTGGAAGTGTCAATATCCGTTGCGACAAAGTTCGTTCCCAGCCCGGCCGTAACGGTCGTCAGGCGGGACGGAGACCAGACCAGAGACCCGTCGACGACAAGGCCCGAAAGATCGTCCAGCCGATCATCCTCGATATCCTCGATCCGCCAACCGACGCCGATGTTCCCGGTCACTTTCGGCCCCGAGGCGATGCTGAGTCCGCCGCGCAGCTGATAGCCGTTGGCATCGCGCTTTTCACACAGACTGTCGCTGCAGGCTTCGTCGAAGCGGCGCAGCAGCAAAGACCCTTCAACGAACGGCGTGAACACGCTTCCCGTGTCCATGTCGAGCCTGAGATTGGCAGAATAAAGAGTGTTGTCGCGCCCGCTGTCGATGTCGTCATCAGAGGTGTAGACGCTGCGGTCGAGCCCGCCGAAGACGGTCGCCGCAACAAGACCGACGGCGCGCGTGGCGCCGAGATCAGCGGTAAATGTCTGGACGTGATCGGCCCCGGAAGCCGTTGATTCGGCACTCCCGTCTTCTTCCCGGGTATAGGTGTAGGACGCCCCCGTATCGATCCGGGTAACGTCGTTGAGATCGAGCCTCAGGTCGGCTGCGGCCGATACATTGCCGTCATTGTCGTCGGTGTTTTCCGGATATCCGGTATAGCTTCCGCGAAGGGATGCGCCGAATTCATGCCGTGACCAGTTCGAGGTAAGCGCAAAGTCCGGAGAAATCCGGTAGAGCGCGCCTGCCGTGCCGGAAGACGAGCGGGCGGTGTTGTCGGTCCAGCCGGTTGCAAGGGTAATCTGCGGCGTGAAGGTGAACGAACCGAGGCGAATTCCGCTCGGCCGGTCAAAAGTCGTGTCGCCGCCGAAGACGCTGTCGTCAACGAGACTGTCGGACAACGGCACCGAGCGGTCCACCGATGCGATCCGGTCCGAAAATGGCCGCACCGGCGCAACCTGGCCGTTCGTGCCGAGGCCGCTCGAGCCGTCTTCCGCTTCCGCACCATTGAGCGTGCGGCGCAAGGCATAGACTTCGGACTGGGCAGGGTTGGCCTGCGCGTTCACTTCGGCCGGGTCGGCCGCGCCTTCACGGCCGCCGGGAACATCGGTCCCGCGCAGATCAGGAGGCGCCGTTTGCGCATGGGACGGCGCCGCCGCAAAAACGGTCAAAGTGGCAAACAGGGGCAGTAGGCGGCGCATTCAGCTAAAAACCGGTCGATGTCGTGATCGGATTCAAACTGACGAAAGTTGGTTAATCCTTCGTTTCTTTTTTGCAAAATGACAAAGTGCAAACGCCCTGCAGTCACAGCTTTCACACAGAAACCGTCCGCATGCGCAAAACGTCCCCAAAACCAGGTTGCGAACCGGTCAAATGCGCTCTTTTTCATAGATTTGGCGCAATCTGGACCGACAGAGTGTGAAAGACGGGATTCCCGAGCAATTTCGCGGTCGCTTCTTCTTGATCCGAGCGAACGAGTATCCTAGTGCTACTCAACCTTGAAAAAGAAAGATCATATGGCAAATCCATCTCCCGATTCCCCTTCTGATCAGGCCGCCGACCTCCTCGCCCAAAGTGTCGTGTCAGCGGAACGGACCCTGGAGACAGAAATCGCTGGATTGAGCGCTGTCCGCGCCGCCTTGAAAAACGGACTGTCAGGTCCGTTTCAACGCACGTTTGAACTGATCAGCAAAAGCGCCGGCCGCGTCATTGTCACGGGTATTGGCAAAAGCGGGCACATCGGCACGAAAATCGCCGCCAGTCTTGCGTCAACGGGAACGCCGTCGTTCTTCGTTCATGCATCGGAAGCAAGCCACGGCGACCTGGGCATGATTGGCAACGGGGATGTGGTCCTGGCCCTGTCCTGGTCCGGGGAGACGCAGGAACTTGCCAGCATCGTGAATTACACCCGGCGCTTCAAGGTGCCGCTGGTCGGCATCACGTCCCGCGAAGACAGCGCACTCGGGCGGGCATCGGACATCGTTCTGAAGCTGCCGAGCGTTGCAGAAGCCTGTCCGCACGGATTGGCGCCGACGACTTCCGCCCTTATCCAGCTCGCCATCGGAGATGCCCTTGCTGTCGCGCTCCTGGAAGGGCGCGGGTTCACCGCGCAGGATTTCCGCGTCTTTCATCCCGGTGGCCGGCTCGGTGCCAGCCTGAAAACGGCCAGGGACATCATGCATTCCGGGGAAAGACTGCCGCTGGTGTCCGCAGGCATGTCCATGAGCGAAGGCATCGTGCTGATGACCCAGCGCGGTTTCGGGGTTCTGGGCGTAACGGACGAGTTGAACCAGTTGATCGGCATCATCACCGACGGTGACTTGCGGCGGCATGTTGCCACGAACCTCCTGGAAAAATCCGCAGGCGATATCATGACGCCGTCACCGAAAACGGTTGCCCCGGACACCTTGTCCGCCTCGATCCTTGAACTGGTGAACAGCCTGTCGATCACGTCCGTGTTCGTGATTGAAGACGGCCGGCCCGTCGGTATCGTGCACCTTCATGATCTGCTGCGGATCGGCGCCGCCTGATTTTTTGCCGGAGATGCACCGGCAGCGACCGGTCACAAATCCGTCAGCAGAGCCAAAAAAACTCGTATTCCATGCACTTCGTCGAAGCGCATTAGGATTTGATTAGCCATAACGGTCTTAGACTGCTCCCAAGTTTAACTGGCTTTGATGCCATAGACCTTGGTGTGTGATCAGAATGGATCTGGCGACCCTTATCGGAATCCTGGGTGCGTTTGGCATCGTGTTGACCGCTATTTTCCTTGGCGGCAGCTTCACGCAGTTTGTCGACGTACCCTCGATGCTGATCGTGATCGGTGGCGGCCTGGCCGCCACCCTTGTCCGGTTTCAGCTGTCGGATATCGCGGCCGCGTTCGTGACCGGATTCAAGGTCGCTCTTTCAGGCAAGGGCAACAGCCCGCGCGATTTGATCTCGGAGATCACAAATCTCGGCGAAATCGTCCGCAAGTCCGGCCCGCTGGGGCTGGAAAACGTCGACGTCTCGGATCCGGTCCTGGCAAAGGGTGTCCAATACATCGCCGACGGTTATGAGCTTGAGTTCATCAAGGAAGCGATGGAGCGCGAGCGGGACTTGCAGCTGTCGCGTCTGTCCGAAGGCAAACGTGTCATGAAAGCGCTCGGCGATTCCGCGCCGGCCTTCGGTATGATCGGAACGCTGGTCGGTCTCGTCCAGATGCTTGCCAACATGGACGATCCGGCCGCGATCGGTCCCTCGATGGCCGTCGCCCTTCTGACGACGCTTTACGGCGCCCTTATCTCGAACATCATCTGCCTGCCGCTCGTCGACAAGCTCGATGCGAAATTCGACGTGGACGAACTCAACCAGACACTGATCATCGACGGTGTCTGCCAGATCCGCGAATCCAAGAGCCCTGCGCTCATCAAGGAAATGCTGGTGGCGTACCTGCCGGAGAAAATTCGCGCCGAACTGGCAGAGGCGGCTTAACAGGCTAACCGGACGGGCAGGAGCACATGGCAAGGAAAAAGCAGCAAGGTGGTGGCGGCGCTCCGGACTGGCTGGTCACCTTTGCCGACCTTATGTCGCTGCTGGTGTGTTTCTTCGTTCTGATCATCTCTTTTTCCATTCAGGACAAGGAGAAACTTCAGGTCGTCGCCGGGTCGATGCGCGAAGCTTTCGGTGTCAAGGAAACCTCGCGCCGCACGGGCATTATCGAGGTCGAAGGCATTCCCATCCGGGAATACATGAAGGACATCAGCCAGGTCGAACAGGAAAACGATTCGGACTTCTCACAGGAGCGGCACGAGAAGCGCCGCAAGCAGGGCCCGGAAGCCAATACCCACGACACGCTGGAAGCCGATATCGAGAAGCCGCGCCAATTCGCGACCGCGGCCGCCTCCTTGCGCCAGGCCTGGCAGGAAATGCCGGAAATCACGGAAGTCTCGAGCAACATCATTCTCGAAGAATCCGAAGAAGGCCTCAACATCATGCTGGTCGACCAGGATGGCCGGTCGATGTTCCGCGAGGGCTCCAAGTACCCTTATGAGACAACAAGGCGGCTGATCGCGAAGATGGCACCGGTACTGGCGCGCATGCCCAATCGCGTCGAGATCACCGGCCATACGACGGCGGGCCAGCAGACCAACGATCCGAGTTACACCGGTTGGGATCTGTCAAGCGAACGCGCAAACGTCGCGCGCCAGATCCTTGCGGAGTACGGCGTCCCCGAGGACCAGTTCTTCGCCGTTGTCGGAAAAGCGGACACCGAACCGCTGTTTCCGAACGACCCGTATCTTGCTGCGAACAGGCGCATCGGCATCCTTCTGAAAGCCGAAGAACCCCCGGTCCCGCCAGGTCACAAACTCTGAAGTTCCTGAGGCTTTTCCGGACAAGCGCAGCTGATCCGGAATAAGGGAACTTCAAGTCTTCATAATCCGGGCCGTGCGCGAGCCGGGATCGGGGAGGCACGGTGCTAAAGGTTCCCGGATGCCATATGGACAGACCCAGCCTCACCGTCCCCGAATCTCACGCGTTCATCAGGACTATGCTCACTCCGATGCTCCGCTTCATCCTGAGGAGCACGCTTGCGTGCGTCTCGAAGGATCGGCCAAGTACTTTGCCATCTGGCCCATCCTTCGAGACAGGCCTGCGGCCTTCCTCAGGATGAGGTTTTTTACGTTGCGGACGTCTTTCAGGGTCAGCCTGATCGCAGCAACCGCACAACACAATCAGTCAAACATGGCTATCCAAATCCTCGGCCTCATCCTGAGGAGCACGCTTGCGTGCGTCTCGAAAGAGGGGGATTTGCGTCATGCCCTGAACCGGTCGCCGGCCCAGTCACCTCTCCCGGTGGGAGAGGTCGGCCTGAAAGGCCGGGTGAGGGATCAGAACTGTCAATTCTCCACGGACGTTTATCCCCTCACCCTGACCCTCTCCCCCAAGGGAGCGGGAAACAGGGAGAGTGCGGACACTGTCTTCACGCCTACGCAGAGCCCTGGGTCAAGACCAATTGTCCGCGCCGTCCCGGACCTGATCCGGGACCAGAGCAACCCCATGCAGGAGGCCCCGGCCCAGGGCGGCGGCCGCTGGATCACCCTCTGGATCGCAATCACTCAACCTGGGAAACCACCAGCCTGGCCCCGTCGATCGCATCAACCCGCACCTTTGTTCCCGCCGGAAGGTCCGGGCCGGTGATTCGCCAGATCGTGTCGTCGACGGAAAGATTTCCCGAGCCTTCGCTGAGTGGTTTCTGCAAGGTGAATTCCCGTCCGATGTAACGGCTGCCGCGCTGATTGAGACCGGGATCTCCGGTTTCGGATGCCAATCTGCGCATCATCCGCCGGCCGACCAGAAGGCTGACGATCGACAGAACTAGGAACAGGCTGACAAGCACCTGCCAGCTCGGATCGAAGATGAGGGCAACGACACCGACGGCGAGCGCAGACAGCCCGAACCAGAGGAAGATGCTGCCCGGAGCAACGATCTCCAGGCCGAGCAGAAGCAGTCCCAGCACGAACCAGGTCCAGGGCCCAAGTGCACTGATCGTGTTTTCAATGAGCGTCAAGTGGGGTCTCCTTCGGGACGGCCGGTATTCGGAACACGCGACGATGTGCGGTCTTCCTGCGTCTTGTCCCCGAAGGCTTCCTTGGCAATCTCGCCGATCCCGCTCAGGGAGCCGAGGAGCGAGGTCGCTTCCATGGGCAGGATCAGCGTTTTCTGGTTGCGGGACGTCGCCAGCGCCTTGAACGCCTCGACATACTTGTTCGCGACGAAATAGTTGATCGCCTGGACATCACCGGAAGCAATCGCGGCACTGACCATCTGCGTTGCCTTGGCCTCCGCTTCCGCTTCTCTCTCGCGCGCCTCCGCATCCCGGAAAGCCGATTCGCGCCGGCCTTCGGCCTCCAGGATGAGCGACTGCTTTTCACCTTCCGCCTGCAGGATTTCAGACTGCCGCTTGCCTTCCGCTTCGAGAATGGAGGCACGCTTGTCTCGCTCGGCCTTCATCTGGCGCGCCATGGCGTCGACCAGATCCCGCGGCGGGTTGATGTCCTTGATTTCGATACGCGTGATCTTGACGCCCCAGGGCTCGGCTGCAGCATCAACGACGCGCAGCACCTTTGCGTTGATTTCGTCACGGTTGGACAAGAGGCTGTCGAGATCCATCGATCCCATGACCGAGCGGATATTCGTCATCGTCAGGTTAAGGATCGCGTTCTGCAGCCCGAGGACCTCGTAGGCGGCACGTGCAGCATCGAGCACCTGGTAGAATGTGACACCATCGGCGGTCACAGTCGCATTGTCCCGCGTGATCACCTCCTGGGACGGAACATCGAGAACCTGTTCCATCATGTTCAGCTTGTGGCCGACCGTATCGATGAACGGAATGATGAAATTCAGGCCCGGCAACAGTGTCTTGCGGTACTTGCCGAACCGTTCGATCGTGTAGTTGTAGCCTTGGGGAACGGTCTTGACCCCGGCGAAGAACACCAGGATGACCAGGACCACGAGAGCGATCAGGACAATACTGGCTCCATCGATATCGATTGGCATGAATGTCTCCTGTAGACGTCTGAATTTCCGCGGCCACTATGCTCTTTTTGCGTGAGTCGTTCCAGCGCATTTACAGGTTCGGCACGGCAGGACCACCGCGCTTCCCACCCCTTTTTCAAGAGGTGTGTGAAAAACAGAACCAACGCTGCCGGCAAACCGGCAGCGTTGGTTTCAAAAGGGTCTGCAGAAGGAGACGGATCGCGTCAGAGCCAGCCGCCGAGTTCGCGCCTGACAATGTGTTCTATCACGTCCATGCCCAGTCCAGTGTCGTTGAGGCAGGGAATATGCGTGAAATTTTCACCACCGGCTTCCTCGAAGATTTCGCCGACTTCCCCTGCGATTTCCTCGAGCGTCTCCAGGCAATCAGCCACAAACCCCGGGTTCATGACCGCGACCTTGGAAACGCCGTCCTTGGCGAGTTGTTCAACGGTCTTGTCCGTATAGGGCTGCAGCCATTCCTCGGGCCCGAACCGGGATTGGAACGTCACCCGAAGTTTCTGGTCGTCCCATCCAAGCACTTCTCGCATCAGCCGTGTCGTCTTCATGCAGTGGCAGTGATACGGGTCTCCGCGCTTGAAATAGGATTGCGGAATGCCGTGGTAGGACGTCAGGATGACGTCGGGTTCGAAATCGAGCGTGGCAAGGTGTTCCTTGACAGAGTTCGCGAGCGCGGTCACGTAGACCGGGTCGTCATGGTAGGGCGGCACGGTGCGGATGGCAGGCTGCCAGCGCATGTCGATCAGCGTCTTGCAGACGACATCGTTCACCGTTGCCGTGGTCGTTGCCGAATACTGCGGATAGAGCGGGAACACCAGGATCCTGTCGCAGCCTTCGTCCTTGAGCGCTTTCAGTTTGTCGGGGATCGACGGCTGCCCGTAGCGCATCGCCCAGTCCACCTTCAGCCGGTCGCCTTCTGTCCCCAGGACCTCGGCCAGCTTGTCGGACTGGCTGCGCGTGATGGTTCTGAGCGGAGACTCGTCTTTCTCGTGGTTCCAGATCTCGTCATAGGCCTTGCCGGACTTTCCCGGCCGGGTCATCAGCACAATGCCGTAGAGGATAGGATACCAGATTGCCCGCGGCCATTCGATCACGCGTTTGTCGGACAGGAACTCGCGCAGGTATCGGCGCATCGGCCAGTAGTCCGTCGCATCGGGAGTGCCAAGATTGACCAGCAACACGCCGACCTTGCCGCTCTTGACGGGCGGATGATCTCCCGGCAGGTGCAGTTTGCGGAATTCGGCCGCTTTGTCAGCCCCCTCGTCGGCGGTCAGCGGGGTGGTCGGTTGAACGTTCATCGGCTCGGCAAGTCCCTCAGCGGCGTATCCTCTCATGCCATACATAGGCCAACCTTCGGTCAAGGCCAATGCGGCATAGCGCTTACGTGAGAGAATCGCGCCGGATCACATGCAAAGAACAGTCCGATACGTCTTGGATGCCGTTTCGTCTGTGTAAGGAGGGCGTCGCGGCTTGACGAAGCAGAGCGGCACGGATTGCCAGATCAAGTCTGGCAAGGACGGACAGAGAGGTTATTGCGTGAACATACCCGTGTGTAAGCGCGCCCGTGGCGAGGGAATGTTGCTGGATTGCAAGATCAGCGTTCGGCCTCGTCTCATTTCTCTCGAATGACGTTTTCATGCGCATCGACCTCTCCTTCGTCACCCCGGGCGGACGAAGTAAGACCCGGGGCCGGAGAGCCCGGCATGCCGGGAGGCATGGTGCCTGACAGACCGGCCGTCGCGCGACTCTCACACACTCCGGGTCATGCCATGGCTCGACCATGGCATCCATTCCGTTTCGTCTCCTTAAGAAGCGCGTCGCTGCTTGACGAAGAAAAGCGGCATGGATTGCCAGATCAAGTCTGGCAATGACCGACAGAGACGTTATTGCGTGACCATGGCATCCAATCCGTCTCGTTTGTGCAAGTTCTGAGGTTCCGGGAAACTCCCTCAGCCGTATTCGCGCTCGTCGGCGATGACCTTGCCGTCGTTGGGCAGGGCGCCCGGCGGAACGATTTCAACGTCACCCTTCAGCCGTGTCACTTCCTTGAGCGTCACGGCAACCCGGTCCGTCAGGCCATCAGCGCTTATGTCCGTTTCCACCGACAGGGTCATCGTGTCGCTTTCGCCCGCTCGGCTGACGGCGAGGCGGGCCTTGCTGACCTCCGGATGCGCCGCAACGATCTGAGCAATCTGCGCGGGGTCGACAAACATGCCCTTGACCTTTGTGCGCTGGTCCGCACGGCCCATCCAGCCGGCAAGCTGCATGTTCGTGCGTCCGCATGCCGACCGCCCCGGAATCACCTTGGACAGATCACCGGTTCCGAACCGGATCAAGGGATAGAGCGTGTTGAAATTGGTCACGACCAGTTCGCCGACTTCCCCGTCTTCCACCGGTTCGCCGGTTCCCGGACGCACGATCTCGACAATGAAATCCTCGTTGACGACCATGCCGGTCCGGGCTTCGGTTTCGTAGGCGATGACGCCGAGGTCGGCGGTCGCGTAACACTGGGCGACCTGAATGCCCTGATCCTCGTATTCCTGCCTCAGGGACGGGAACAGGGCGCCGCCGGAGACAAGCGCCTTTTTGATGGAGGAAACATCACGGCCCTGTTCCCGTCCCCGGTCGAGCAGCACCTTCAGGTAGTCGGGTGTGCCGACAAAACCCGATGGCTGCAGAACTTCGATAGCCTCGACCTGTGTGTCCGTATTCCCGACACCGGCCGGAAACACCGTGCATCCGAGGGCAATCGCACCCTGATCGAGAATGAAGCCCCCCGGCGTCAGGTGATAGGAGAACGCATTCAGCACCGTATCGCCCTTGCGGAAGCCGGCAGCGAACAGGCTGCGTGCGCCATTCCAGGGATCGACGCCCGGCGCCTGTGGCTCCCAGATCGGTCCGGGAGACATAAAGACGCGCGCGGCTTCGGACAGTTCGCCCGCCAGAAATCCGCCGAACGGCGGATTGGCTTTCTGCCGTTCCATCAGGTCAGACTTGCGAAGGATCGGAAGGGCGGCCAGCGATATGCGGTCGACGATGCCCGCAAGATCGTACCCTTCCAGATGCTCGGCCCAACTGGGCGCACGGCGCATGGCATGTGCCATGAGTTCCGGCAATCGGACAAAGAGATCCCGTTCGCGCAGAGCGGGGTCCTGCCGCTCGCGCGCATCAAACTGTTGGTCGCTCATGGTCGTCTCCGCGTCTATGGCTTCAAGGTCACTCACCCTTTAGGCCAGCCAGCGCTTCCTTCGCTTGTAATGTTTGACATTCCGGAACGAGCGGCGTCCCTCGCCGCCAACGCCCAGGTAGAATTCCTTCACATCCTCGTTTTCCCGAAGTGCCTTTGCATCTCCGTCGAGCACGATACGACCGGATTCCAGGATGTATCCGTACGTCGCGTATTTCAGCGCGACATTGGTGTTCTGTTCCGCCAGCAGGAAGGACACGCCTTCGTTTTCGTTGAGCTGCCGGACGATCTCGAAAATCTCTTCCACGAGTTGGGGCGCAAGACCCATGCTGGGCTCGTCCAGCAGGATCATCTTCGGCCGGCTCATCAGCGCGCGTCCGATTGCGCACATCTGCTGTTCGCCCCCGGAGGTGTAGCCTGCCTGGCTCTGGCGGCGCTCTCTCAGCCGCGGGAAATAGTTATAGACCATCTCAAGGTCGGCCTTGACCGCGGCATGCCCGTCCTTGCGGGTGTAAGCGCCGGTCAAAAGGTTCTCCTCGATGGACAGGTGGCCGAAACAGTGGCGCCCCTCCATGACCTGGATACAGCCGCGCCGGACGAGTTCGTTCGGCGACAGGGCCTGAACCTCGTCCTGATCGAACAGGATGGATCCCTTTGTGACTTCGCCGCGTTCGGCGCTCAGGAGATTGGAGATCGCCTTCAGGGTCGTTGTCTTGCCCGCACCATTCGCGCCCAGAAGCGCCACGATGCCCCCTTTTGGAACTGTCAGCGACACGCCTTTCAGGACAAGGATCACGTGGTCATAGATGACCTCGATATTGTTGACCGAAAGGATCGTCTCCGCAGCGTCCGCCGCCCCATCCGAACCGTTCTGTTCTACATCCAGCAATGCCATTCCACTCTCTCCTGGGATGTTCCGCCGCGCCTGGTGCGCGGCGGAACGGACTGCCTTATCAGTTCGGGCAGGGCTCGGTGCGCTCCGGCCACGGCGCATTCTTTTGCGCGTATTCGGCAGCAGCTGCTTCAAGAAGCGGGCGAACAATGTCGGTCATCGGCTCGATCCAGCCGGATGCCTGACGCCATTGCTGGCCGTCCCACTCCTGAATGAAGACCGGATGGCTGCCGGCGTGGTCGTCACAGGTGACTTTCATCGGATGCGCGAAACCGGCAAGACCGAGTTCCTTCAGACGGGCTTCGTCGAGATCGAGCGCTTCCAGTCCCATCCGCATGTCCGCACCGGTGATGACTTTCTTGCCGGTCAGTTCCTGTGCCGTGCGGATACCCTCCGCGATGATGACCGAGTTCAGGACACCGCGGTTATAGAGTGTGCCGCCGATCGAGCTGGCATCGGTCGAGCTGAGGCCTGCATCGATCACGTGCTTCTTGATGTCATCAAGAGCCGGGAAATCACTGCCGACACCGGAGAAGTTCATGGCCTTGTAGCCCTTGGCGCCTTCGCCGCCCGCAGCGGCGTCATCATCGCCTGCGGACCACCAGACACCGATGAACTTGTCCATCGGGAAGCGGATCTTCACGGCTTCCTTGATGGCGGTCGGGTTCATCGCACCCCAGCCCCACATGACCATGTAGTCGGGACGGTCACGGCGCACGTTCAGCCACTGTGATGACTGGTTCTGCATTTCCTTGACGCCGACCGGGTACTGCAGCAGCTCGAAGCCGTACTTCTCGGCCAACTGCTCCAGAAGCGGAATCGGCTCGCGGCCGTAGCCAGCATCCAGGAAGATGTAACCGATCTTCTTGCCCTTGAGGTTGTCGAGACCGCCTTCCTGCTCGCCAATATACTTGATGACGACGGACGCACCGTCCCAGTAGGTATCCGGCACGTTGAAGACCCACGGGAACGTGGAGCCGTCCGCGGCGGCGGACAGGCCGTAACCCATCGACAGGACCGGGATCTTGTCCACGCCCGCTTTCGGGATCAGCTGCAGCGTGATGCCTGTGGAATACGGATTGTAGACCAGCGCACCCTTGCCCTTCGTCGCCTCGTAGCACTCGACGCCCTTCTGGGCGTTGTAGCCGGTCTCGCATTCCTCGAGCTCCAGCTTCACGCCGCCGATACCGCCGTCGCGCTCGTTCAGCATTTTCAGGTAGTCGTGCATGCCGTTGGCAATGTGAATGCCGGAAGCGGCAAACGGACCGGTGCGGTAGGTCAGCAGCGGCACGTAGTTGCTGTCTTCAGCCTGGGCGACCGTCGGTGTGGCCAGGCCGGAAATTCCGACCCCGAGCGCAACAGCGGTTCCCAGCGCAATTTGCTTGATGCGTTTCATGTTTCTCCTCCCATGCGGCTCCGGACCATCCGGCACCGCCAGACCTGTTGCGCCATTCCTCTCCGGACCGGTCCAAATCCGGATGACGTTCAAAATGACTGGCCTCCTAGTAGGGGAAGGGCCAGACCCTGAGCTTCTGCTTCGCGATCTGCCAGAGCCGGGCAAACCCGTGCGGCTCCACGATCAGGAAGAAGATGATGAGGGCGCCGACGATCATGAACGTGACATGTTCGACCGTTTCGGCAGCCAGGTTGATCCCGATGGTACCGGGAATGAATTTCAGGAACACAGGCAGGATCCAGATGAACGCCGCCCCCATGAACGATCCGCTCAGGCTGCCGAGGCCGCCAAGGATCACCATGAACAGGATCTGGAAGGACAGCGCGATCGAATAGGATGACGGTTCCGCGGCGTTCAGCCAGAAGAAAACCATCATCGCGCCGGCAACGCCGCAGATATAGGACGACACGGCAAACGCCATGAGTTTGGTCTGCAGCGGGCGGATGCCCATCAGTTCGGCGGCAATGTCCATGTCGCGGATCATCATCCAGGAGCGCCCGATCCGTCCGCGCAGCACGTTTGCCATCAGGTAGGCGATCAGCGCGGTGATGCTGAGCACGATGAAGTACCGCACGATCGGGGTTGCCTCCGCGCCGGAGACCACCAGGCCGAAGGCTTCACGATGCGGGATCTCGATCGCTCCGGAGGCGTTGTCGTTGTAGAGCCACCGGATCCGGATGAAGCACCACTCCAGGAAGAACTGCGCCGCAAGCGTCGTCACCGCGAGGTATAGCCCCTTGATGCGCAGGCTCGGCAATCCGAACACCGCACCGATTGCCGCCGAGAACACGCCTGAAAGCAGCACCATCAGGATAACGTTGGCGTCCGGGAAAATCGTCGTGAGCTTGTAGGCCGCATAAGCGCCGACGCCCATGAAGGCACCGGTCCCCAGGGAAAGCTGCCCGCAGAAACCCGTCAGCACGTTCAGCCCGATTGCCGCCAGCGAAAACACCAGGAACGGAATCATGATCGACGTCAGGAAGAAGTCGTTGGCAAAGACCGGTATCACTACAAAGGCGATGGCCAGGATGACCATGAGACCGACCCGGTCCTGCAGGATCGGCATGAGCGCCTGGTCCGCCTTGTAGCTCGTCTTGAATTGGCCTGCTTCGCGATAGAACATTCTTTATACCCGCTCGATGATGCGTTCGCCGAAGAGACCTTGCGGCCGGAACAGCAGGAAAATCAGGGCGATGATGTAGGCCAGCCAGGACTCGATGCCCCCGCCGACGAGACCGCCCCAGTAGAGCTCTCCGATCTTCTCGCCGAACCCGATGATCAGGCCGCCGACAATCGCGCCGGGAATGGAGGTGAAGCCGCCGAGGATGAGCACCGGCAACGCCTTGAAGGCGACGATTTCAAGCGCGAACGAGACATCGGAACGCGCGCCCCACATGATCCCGGTCGCAAGGGCCACGAGCCCGGCCGCAAACCAGACGATCGCCCAGATCTGGTTGAGCGAGATGCCGACCGATAGCGCGGCCTGGTGATCATCGGCAACAGCCCGGAGTGCCCGGCCGATCCGCGTCTTGTTGAAGAAGATGCCGAGCGCCGCCACCATCAGCACCGCGATCACTGCGGCCGCGATATCGATATGCTGCAGGATGATCAGGCCGCGTTCCCCGAATTCGATGGCTGTCGAGCCGGTCGGAAGTCCGAGTTCCTCGGTGATCATCTGCTTCGGCTCGCCACCAAAGACGAACTCGCCGAACCCGATCAGGAAATAGGTCAGCCCGATGGTCGCCATGAGCAGGATGATGTCGGGCTGGTTGACCAGCGGCCGCATGACCACGCGTTCCACGCCGTAGGCGAGAATACCCATGGCGCCGATCGTCAGGGCAAGGGCTAGGTAGGCGGGAACGCCGTTCTCGTTGAGGCCGACCAGGGTCAGCCCGGCGAACACCACCATGATGCCCTGCGCGAAGTTGAAAACGCCCGATGCCTTGAAGATCAGCACGAAACCGAGCGCGATCAGCGCGTAGAGGATCCCCGCCACGAAACCTTCCCAGAGCACCTGAAGGAAGAAATCCGGCATGTCGTACATCTGCACGAAGGGATCGATGAAAATGTCGTAGAGCATCGTTTCACTTTCCCCTAGTGACTTACGCCGAGATAGGCGTCGATGACGTTCTGGTCGGCCTGCACTTCTTCGGGCGGGCCGTCGGCGATTTTCTTGCCGTAGTCGAGAACGACCACCCGGTCGGACAGGTCCATGACCACGCCCATGTCATGCTCGATAAGCGCGATCGTGGTACCGAATTCCTGGTTGACGTCGAGGATGAAGCGGCTCATGTCTTCTTTCTCTTCCAGGTTCATCCCGGCCATCGGTTCGTCCAGCAGGAGCAGGTCCGGTTCCATCGCCAGGGCACGGCCAAGCTCGACCCGCTTCTGCAGGCCGTAGGGCAGGCGCCCGACAGGCGTCTTGCGGATTGCCTGGATCTCCAGGAAGTCAATGATGTCCTCGACTTTCCGGCGGTGTTCGATCTCTTCGCGTTCCGCCGGTCCGCGCCAGATCACCTGCCAGAAGAAATTGCGGTTCATCTTCAAGGAACGCCCGGACATGATGTTGTCGAGCGTGGTCATGCCCTTGAAGAGCGCCACGTTCTGGAACGTGCGCGCAATCCCCTGGCTGGCGGCTTCGTACGGCTTCATCTTGCGCCGCTCCTTGCCCTGCCAGGTGATCGTGCCTTCCTGCGGATGATAAAATCCGTTGATGACATTGAGCATCGAGGTCTTGCCGGCCCCGTTCGGACCGATGATCGCCCTGATCTCACCTTTCAGGATATCGAAGGAAATGTCCGTGATGGCCTTCACGCCGCCGAAGGAAAGCGACACGTTGTCGACCCGCAGCAATTCCTCGCGCGCCGACGTTTCGGCAGCTCCGGCCGGAGCCGTTGCCATGTCCGTTGCAAAGGCATTCATTCGGCGGCCTCCTGATAGCCCTTGCCGGGATCATGTGTTTCCATGTCGCGGATCTCGACGGTCGCTTCGATCGCCCCCTTGCGGCCATCCTCGAAGGTGACTTCCGTGCGGATATGCTTGGAGGTTGAGCCGTCGTAGAGCGCCTCGATCAACGGTGCATACCGTTCCGCGATGAAGCTCCGCCGCACTTTCTGGGTCCGTGTCAGCTCCCCGTCGTCGGCATCCAGTTCCTTGTGCAGGATCAGGAAGCGCTTGATCTGGGCACCCGCCATCATCGGTTCGCGCGAAAGGTCCCGGTTGACCTGGTCGACATGGCTTTCAACCATCGCGTAGACGTCCGAATGGGCCGCGAGTTCCTGATAGGAGGCGTAGTTGACGTTGTTGCGTTCCGCCCAGGATCCGACGGCAGTCAGATCGATGTTGAGGAACACCGCGACCATGTCGCGTTCGTGGCCAAAGGCAACTGCTTCCTTGATGTTCGGAAAGAACTTCAGCTTGTTCTCGACGTATTTGGGAGCAAACAGGGCACCGTCATTGAGCTTGCCGACATCCTTGGCCCGGTCGATGATTTTCAGGTGCCCGTTTTCGGCAATGATGCCCGCATCACCCGTATGCACCCAGCCGTCCGGCGTCTTGGTCTTTTCCGTTGCCTCGTCATTCTTGAAATAACCGACAAACACGCCCGGGGACCGGTACATGACCTCGCCGTTGTCGGCGATTTTCAGCTCGACATCGGGCGCCGGTTTGCCGACCGTGTCGCCGAAGATCTCGCCGTCCGGCTGCAGGGTGATGTAAACGCTGGCTTCCGTCTGCCCGTAGAGCTGCTTCAGGTTGAGGCCGAGCGAACGGTAGAACTGGAAGATCTCGGGTCCGATGGCTTCACCGGCGGTGTAGCCGACCTTCATCCGCGTCAGCCCCATCCGGTTCTTCAAGGGCCCGTAGACGAAAAACTCACCGAGCCGGTAAAGCAGCCGGTCCTTGAACCCGACGGTTTCGCCGTTGAGGATCTTCTCACCGGACTTGCGCGCAACATCCATGAAGTAGGTGAACATGGAACGCTTGGTTTTGCCGGCATCCTCCATGCGCACCATGATCTCTGTCAGCAGGGTTTCAAACACCCTTGGTGGCGCAAAGAAGTAAGTCGGTGCGATTTCCCGGCGATCGACATCGATCGTGTCCATGCCTTCCGGGCAGTTGACGCAATAGGCGGCCGTGAAAGCCTGCGCCAGCGAGAACACGTGGTCGCCGATCCAGGCCATCGGCAGGTAGGCGAGCACTTCCTCGGTTTCATCGAGATGATCGAAAACATTCGCGTTCCGGGCCGAAATCGCCAGATTGTCGAAAGACAGCATCACACCTTTGGGACGTCCGGTCGTTCCGGACGTATAGAGCATCACGGCAATGTCCGATCCTTTGCCCCCGGCAAATCCCTGCTCCCAATCGCCGGCAAGCGCTGCGTTCTCCGCCTGCAGGGCGCGGCCCTTGTCCTGCACGGTTTCATAGGCGTGCAAATGCGTGTGATCGTAGTCGCGCAGGCCGCGGATCTCGTCGTAGATCACATCCTTGAGGGTGGGAACTTCGTCGGACATCGACAGCAGCTTGTCGACCTGCTCCTGGTCTTCGACGACCGCGAACTTTACCTCCGCATGACCCAGAACATAAGCCATCTCTTCGGCAACGGAATCGGAATAGACGGGCACCGGTACGGCACCAAGCGCCTGGGCTGCGACCATGGACCAGTAAAGCCTCGGACGGTTCGCACCGACAATGGCGATCTTGTCGCCCTTTTCCAGTCCAAGTGATTTTAGCCCGATTGAAAGAGCGCGGATTTCCTCGCATACCTGTGACCACGTCCAGCTCTGCCAGATCCCGTAGTCCTTCTCCCGGAACGCCGTCCGGTTTCCAAACTCCCGTGCGTTGCGCAAGAGAATTTTCGGAAAGGTATCTTCCCCGCTCGGCGACGCGCCGCTCGACCCTGCCATTATTCGTTTCTTCCCCTTGGACCGCCTTGCCCGGACTTGTCTGCACACGTCCTTCGCCGATCCGTTCTTGTTCAACCGGCGGCACTATGAGCGAAACCACCGGTCTGGAAGGCGCCCCGGTTCCGGGGTCATTCTTTCAACGACTATGAAACAGCCTGCTGTCCCAACCTTCAACCTGTATTTTGTCGAAGACGGACAGGCATCGTGTCCCGTCGCCTGCATGGGGACGCTAGACCGGCTGATTTGCAGCAATATGATCCAATTGTTTCCAATTGTTGCAATTGCGCTGCGGCTGCGAAGACCGCGCTGGTCGAAGCCGTCATGCGAAGGGCATCGCTGGCCGAGGGTTCAAGGGCCCGGGCAGACAAGCTGTGGATCTTGAGGTCAGTCGATCTCGACAATGATGGAATGCGATGCGGTTTCCGCCAGCGCCCACGCCGCGCGCTCGACAACCTGTGCGTCCGCCTGCACGCGCCCGGCGGGCACCAGCATTCCGAACTGTTGCCGGCCACTGCGCCGGGCCTGGCCGCCCGCCCAGTTCGTGAAAGTCAGTTTCGCACCGGATTGCCATTGCGCACGCCCATCGACGGTCTCAAGACCAATTGTCGGGCCATAGTCATTGAACAGCCCACGAGTTCCGCGCGTCCACAGTTTGCGATCAAACCGCACCATCTCGACCACGAACGCGTGTTCTTCTGCCGAATTGATTTCGACGAGCTTGCCGTCAAACCGGTCGAGCAGTTGCTCGATATCCGGTCTTCCGAAAGTCGATCCCATGTAGATGGCCGCGTAGAGCCTCCCCTGGAAATAGCCGTAGATCATCTCGCGGCCGGGGACGGCACCGATCAGCTTGTGCAGCCTGGGATCCGTTTCCAGGAGGCGCGTTGAGGCTTCGTCAATGAGACGCGCGGTGGCACCGGACGTCGCAAAGACGTCGACGTAGTCCAGACTTTCATCAAGGACACCTAGGGCGGATACGGTCGCACGCCCGAGATAGCCGGTATCGGGAAGGCCGTTATAGCGCTGGAAAACGCGCAGGGCGTTGAGCGTTCTGCTTCCGGCCTGTCCGTCCACCGTGCCGACGTCATTGCCGCGCGTGGCAAGCGCTGTCTGAACAGCCTTGACCTTGTCTTGCGGCAACCGGATCATGTCCAGCGCCACGCGGCGCATGTCACCGCTGATCTCCGTCCCTTCCAGGGGTGTGCGGTATCGTCCGAAAACACGATACCTCACTTCTGACTGCAAGGCTTCTTCTTCCAGCGTCTCGGCGCTTTTCGAAAGCGATCCTTCGGGATAAGACCGGAAATAGAGCGCCCAGGACCTCGGTGTATTCAGCTTGTCCGCCGCACCGTACAAAGCCAGCTCGTCATGAAGAGAATTTGGCGCAATCGCTGCCTGTTGAACAGGTTCCGCACGTTCCGCGACCGGTTCAGGTGCCTTCAAAATGACTGATCCGATCAGGGAAGAATTGTCCCATGGCACCTGCCGTCCGTCCGTTTCCTGGATAACGTCCTGACGGACACGGCGCATGACAACGCCGATATCTTCGCCGGGCGTCTCGATATGCCGGACGAGCGCCCCGGTAAAGGGGCTGTTTTCACCCGCACCGTCCAGCGCGACATTTCCAGGCTGGGTGGAATAGGCAATCAGTGTGCCGATGCCCGTCTCGACGGCTGCAAGTCCTTGCCCGACACTTGCCGAACGTGAGCCCATCGTCGCCGCAAGGTTACGCAGCAGCGGATTGTTGCGGCATGCATCGAGGATGACCAGATTTGTCCGCGGCTCTCGGTTCATCTGCCTGAGGACAACCTGCAATCCGATTGCCTCGAACTCGAGATCGGCTTCGTCAAGCAGCCGGGTTTCGATCGGGGCAAGATAGTTTTTCCCGGCAACCTGCAAGCCGTGACCGGCAAAATAAAACAGGGCGATGTCGGCCCCGCGAATAGCGCGAGCGAACTGTCTGATCTTCGCCTCGAATTCCAGGCGCGTCAGATCGATGCCTTCAATCACCTCGAAATCGAGACGCCTCAAAACCGTTGCAACCGCGGTTGCGTCGTTCTCGGGATTTGCAAGCAAGGGGGCGTACTCATACGCACCATTGCCAACCACCAGCGCGACGCGTTTCGCCATCGCCGGATGGCTGAAGACGACAAGGAAAACAAGTGCAAGCACGCAAACGATCTGTCTCATACGCAGCCCCACTCGATCCTGTACCTGTCTCCTTAGTCATAAAGACTAGACCGCAAATCCAAGCAAAATCAACAGATCGGCGCGGGGAGGTCGACCAGTGCCGCCGCACCAGCGATCAAAAGGCGTGTCGCAACTCCTGTCGCCAAGCCAAAACTTACGTAGGGTAATTGCGCCACCTCACGTTCGCGCCTATACTCGGTAGACGTACATGAAAAAATAATACAACCTATTTGCAACCAGACATATTCATGAGGGGGAGACAACATGGCCAAGCGTTCTGCCAAGCCGAAACAGGGCAAGAAAACAAAATCCCGGGCGGCGAAAAAGAAGGCACCCGCGGTCAAGGCGTCGCAACCTGTCGCCGGCCCCTCTCTTGGCCAACGTGTCTTGAATGTTCCGCGGGATGCGACCGACCTGCGCGACCGCATGTACGAGCCTTCTCTTCTTGGCCTTGCTCTTTCGATGCAGTCTCCTGCTCCGAAACTGAGCCCGATCCGCGACCAGGGAGGCGAAGGGTCGTGCACCGGCTTTGCACTTTCCAGCGCAATCACGTTGCTCAACCGCACGCGGCACAGCCGGTTTTCAGACCCGGAGGAGATATCTCCCGCGAGTGCGCGCATGCTCTACGAAATGGCGAAACTGAACGACGAATGGCCGGGCGAAGACTACGAAGGATCGAGCATAAGGGCGGCTCTCAAGGGGTTCTTCAACAATGGCGTCTGCAGCGAGGACCTGGCACCTTACGTTGAGGGAGAGCGGAACTGGTATCTGAAAAAACACCAGGCCGAGGATGCCAGAATGGTCGGCCTGGGTGCCTATTACCGCCTGCGCCCCCAGATCATTGACTACCATGCGGCCCTGAATGAAACAGGCGTCATATACGCCTCCGCGATGGTTCACCGCGGCTGGCAGCGTCCGCGCCGCGGAGACATCGCGCCCTCGAACGTGACGGAGGGCGGTCATGCGTTCATCATCGTCGGATATGACGACAAGGGCTTCCTGATTCAGAACTCCTGGGGAGAAGGCTGGGGCGGTTTCGACGGAAATCCCGGGATCGCGCGCTGGCGTTACGAGGACTGGTCGGCAAACATCATGGATGCCTGGGTCCTGCGCCTGAATGTCCCGACACCCGACTCGTTCGATCTCACGGTTCGGTCACAGGAAGACACCAGTCGCAATCTCCTGGATTCGCCAACCGCGCGCGGTCCCCGTCACGAGGAGATCGTCGGGCACATCATCCATCTCGACGACGGCAATCTCGTTGAGACCGGCAAATACCCGACCCCTGTTTCCAGCCTCCAGGAAACCGCGAACTTCCTCGCAGATGAAGAGGCGACCGCAGGACGCGACTACAAACACCTCCTCTTTTACGCCCATGGCGGCCTGAACAACCAGAACGCCTCGGCGAACCGCGTCCGCAAAATGAAGGAAGTGTTCAAGCGCAACGGCATCTATCCGATACACTTCATGTGGGAGACGGGGTTCTTCGAGACGCTTGGAGACATCATCTTTGCATCGAACGCCAAGGCGGCCGCACGTGTCGGCAGCGTATCGGACTTTTTCGATCGCGTTTTCGAAACGGCAGTGCGCCTTCCCGGAAGGGCCATCTGGCGCGACATGAAACGCGATGCCGGCCAGTCCTTCCTGGCGTCAGGCGGCGGAAGCAAGGCGCTCAACATACTGCTCAAGGGCAATGCCAAGCGCCAGCAGCCGCTCAAGATCCATCTGGTCGGGCACAGTGCCGGCGGGATTTTTCTGGGTCATCTGCTTGACCGGCTCAACTCCGTCAACCCGCTCTCCGAACCGGTTCAGTCCTGTTCGCTGATGGCACCAGCCTGCACGATCGATTTCTTCAACAAGTTCTATCACCCCCGGATTGGCGGAAAGAATGCCGCATCCGATATCGCGCAGCTGGTTCAGTACAATCTGATCGACCAGCGCGAACAGGACGATTCCGTCGGCCCCTACAGGAAGTCACTTCTTTACCTCGTGTCCAACGCCTTTGAAGACAAGCGCAAGATGCCGCTTCTGGGTATGGAAAACTTCAGCAAGGACCTCGCCCTGAAACCCGCGCACAAACTCCATTATGCAGGACGCGGCGACACGATCACGGACAGCAAGGTCCATGGCGGCTTCGACAACGACCGGGCGACAATGAACAACATTCTGAAGAGCATTCTCGGCAAGAAACCGTCTCCAGCCCAGGGCTTCCAGCCGGAAGACATGACTGGGTACTAGGTGATGGAGCCGTTCAGCCTTTCTGAGAAGGCGCCGCAGTGCTTTTTCTCGCAACGAGCCAGGGCTTCAGCTGAATGTTGCCCTGTTCGGGCGGCGCGCCTTCAAGAAGGTCGAGCAGCAGCCTTGCTGCCTGTTCCCCGACCGCCCTGCGCGGCTGATGGACCGTTGTGAGAGGCGGCACGAAATGGCCGGCAATGTCGATGTCATCGAACCCTACGACCGAGACGTCCCGGGGAACCCGCACACCGGCTTCGTTCAGGGCACATATGAAGCCGAAGGCCATTCGGTCGGCGGCGCAGAAGACCGCCGTCGGGCGGTCCTTCATCCGGAGCCACTGTTCGGCTGCCTTTTCGCCGGCATCCAGCGTGTAATCGCCCTCGAATAGCCAGTTCTTCTCCGGATCAAGCCCGACGCTGGCCAACGTCGACAGGTACCCGTCGAGCCGGTCCCTGCCCGGCTTGTGGGTCAGCGACCCGGTAACATGCCCGATTTTCGTGTGCCCGCATTCCAGAAGATGGGAGACCGCCAGGCGCGCACCGAGCAGATTGTCCACCACGGCGATCGGCACGGCCGGGTCATCGCTCCATTCCCCGCAGGCCACGATCGGCGGCAGCTTCGGGTTCATCGCGCGGATATCGGAAATCGAGAAATGTCCGTCGAGGATGACGATCCCGTCGCAATTGTTCTTGCTGAAGAAATCACTGACGGTTGAACGCGACATGGACGGCTTGCGCGTATCGGCAATCAGAACCTTCAGGTTCTTTGCCGCACATACTGTCTCTATCCCTTGAAGGATGTTGGAAAAATGAGAGTTTCCAATATCGGGAACCAGCGCCACGATAGTGCCCGTATCGCGCCGGCGGAGGTTTCTGGCGGCGTGATTGAGAACATATCCCGTCTCCTCAACCGCCTTGGCCACCTTGTCGCGTGTCTTGACCGACACGCGCTCGGGCGCGGAAAGCGCGCGGCTGACGGTTGCCGTGGAGACCTTGGCCGCACGCGCGACGTCCTGCACGGTTGGATTGGCTTTTCTGACGTTCGACTCGCTCATTCCTTCGTTCTTAACCGACAAAAATCTGATCTGGCGATTTATTCTTCAAATATCGGCCCGGAAAGGCAATGCTTGCACATGGATTGGCGATCTCAGGAGCGACTTATGCCCGACGAACGACTGACGGACGTATCGTCCGACGAACCTCCCGCGGATTTCACGCCTCCGCAAAAGGCGCTTTGGTGGCTCAGGAAAGGTGAGCTGGGCCTCGGTCCGGAATGGGAACGGGCGCACATGATCTGCCAGGACGCGGAAGGCGAAAAGATCCATGACTGGATCCATGCACTCTGCCACCTGATCGAAGGCGATCTGGGAAACGCGGCTTACTGGTTCAAACGTGCGGAAAAACCGTCCGGCGCAACCGATCCGAAGGAGGTTTGGGAACAGATTGCCGCCGCGAACGGATAGCGGCCGCAAAAGAACTACTCCGCGACCCCCAGATACTGTTCGATCTGCTTGACCCCGCGCTGCATGTGGGCGTCGATTTCCTTGAGCATGAGATCCAGCCGTTCACCGAGCGCGAGCTGCAGATAGCGTTCATGTGCATCCTCGATCGGACCCTTGCGGCCATGCGCCCTCTGGTGCTCCGCAAGATAAAGCTGCAGCCGCCCGGCGATCCGGCGCCAGCTTTCCAGGAGCAGCTTGTGCCCGCTCATCTCGTAGACGAGCGAATGAAACCGCACTTCCGCCTCGCTTGATGCCACGTGATCATCAAGTTCCAGCGTTGCCAGAAGATCCTTGTGGCGCGCTTCCAGTTCGCATGCGAAGGCGTCGTTCCGGCGGTCCCAAACCTCACGGAAGGCGAGTGTTTCAAGCGCTGTCCTGAGAGAATAGATCTCCCTGACATCCTCGGGTGAGAGCTTGAGAACGCGCGTGCCCGTGTAGGGAATGGTCTCGATCAGACCTTCAGCCGCGACCTGCCCCATGGCTTCGCGCAGAGGCCCCCGGCTCACCCCGAACCTGGCGGCGAGATCCGATTCGGTGATCTGGCTGCCGGATTCGATCTCACCGCTGATGATCGCCCGGCGCAGATTGCCCGCAATCTGGTTGCTGAACGTCTCACGCTTGACGGGTTTGACCCGGTTTTGCGACATCAGTTGCGGTTTGTTCATGGTCCCGTGCACTTGTTCGTATTCGGCTGGCTTTTCGCCGCTGGTAGCGTTCCCAACGTTCTAGCGCAAGACCCAATCCTTGTAAGCCTTTTCAGCTTCCAACGTCACCGGTCCCGGCACTCCGGGCCCGATGGTGCGTCCATCGATGCGCACGACAGGAGTTACACCCCCAAGTGTTCCGGTGATGAAAGCCTCGTCGGCCGAATAGGTTTCTGCAAGCGTGAAGTCTTTTTCACGGACAACGTTGCCTTTGCTTAGCCAGCTATCGATCACCGCTTTTTGCGTCAATCCCTTGAAGGAAAATGCTCCTGTGGACGTCCAGAGTTCCCGGCCCCGGACAATGAAGAAGTTCGTCGAATTGCAGCTGGCGACAAAGCCGCGCGGATCCAGCATCAGCGCCTCGTCCGCACCTGCATTGATCGCCTGGATCAGCGCCTGGATCAGGTTGAGCCGGCTGTGGGAATTGAGACGCAGATCGAAAACATCGGGCCCGCTGGTGCGGAACGTGGAGGTGAACAGCCCAAGCCCCTTCGTCTTCGTGTCGGACCGCGGTGACTTGTATTCGGCTACGATCACGACGGTTGCGTTGCCGATGACGAATCTCGGATCCTGGTTCGGTGTACTCTTGAGCCCGCGCGACACCATCAGCCGGATGTGAACCCCGTCGGTCATGCCATTGGCATCAAGCGTCCGGCGAATGGCGGTCTTGAGATCGTCCCGGGTCACACCGACATCGAGCGCGATGGAATTTGCGCCTTCGAACATGCGGTCGAGATGCGCATCCAACTGGAGAATGCGCCCGTCCACGACCCGCAACCCCTCCCAGACGCCGTCTCCCAGAACGAACCCGCTGTCAAAGACAGAGACAACAGCCTCCCGTCGTGGAACCAGTTGTCCATCAACGTAGACCAGGACGGTTTCGTTCCGCGGATCCGCGACATAACCTTGCGCGCTTGCAGACGTGTTCATCGAAGTATGCTCTCCAGAAAAGGTCTAAAACTGAAATCGCCGGTGTTCTGCGAGGAATTGCTGCGTCAGTGGGCGTTTCGGGTTTTTCAATACGTCGTCGGGCGTCCCGCTCTCGTAGATGCCGCCTTCGGCCAGGTACAGGACCCGTGTGGCGAAGTGATAGGCAAATCCGATTTCGTGCGTCACCAGAAGCATGGTGCGCCCCTCGGTCGCCAGCTGTTCGATAACGCCGAGCACCTCGCCGACCAGCGCCGGATCAAGCGCGGATGTCGGCTCGTCGAAGAGCAGGATCTCCGGGTCCATCGCGAGCGCACGTGCAATCGCGACCCGCTGCTTCTGCCCGCCGGACAGCCGTGACGGGAATGTGTCCGCCTTGTCCGCAAGGCCGACGCGCTCAAGTTCTGTGACCGCCCTTTCCAGGGCCTTTTGTGCCGGAACGCCGCACACTGTCTTCAATCCTTCGGCGACATTGCCGGCGACCGTCATGTGCGGAAAGAGATTGAACTGCTGAAACACCATGCCGACGCGCTGGCGCAAGGCGCACAGTTCGCGCTCCGAAAAGCGCATGTCTCCGGATTTCGAAGGTTGCCCCACCGTGTCTCCATCCAGTTCGAGGCGTCCCTCGCTCGGTGTTTCCAAGACGTTGATGCAACGAAGCAGCGTGCTTTTTCCGGAACCCGACGCGCCCAGAATGGCAATCCGGTCGCCTGGCATGACGTCAAGATCGATGTCTGAAAAGACGCGCAGCGACCCGAAATGTTTGCCGAAACCGGACAATCTGAGAACAGGTGCGTTCACGTTCAGTCACTCCGTGCAAGATGGCGTTCGAGCGCATAGGTCAGGCGCACGATCGGGTAGAGAATGATGAGGAAAATCGCCGCGATCACGGTGTAGACCTCAAGCGGATTGAAGCTGAGCGAAGCGATCAGCTTGCCCTGCTGCAGCAACTCCACATAGGCGACAACCGACGCCAGGGTGGTCATCTTGAAGATTTCGACGCCCCGGTTGGTCAGAGCGGGAATGATGCGCCGGATCGCCTGCGGCAGGATCACGCGCCGCAAGGTCTGCAGCCCGTTCATGCCGATGGCACGCGCGGCCTCCCATTGCCCCGGTTCAATGGACTGGATGCCTCCCCGGTAGATTTCCGCTGAATACGCAGCCGAATTCAGCGAAATCCCGAGAATTGCCGCCAGAAACGGGCCGATCTCGATTGGCACGATGATCGGCAGCGCGTAGTAGAACCAGAGGATCTGGACGAGCACAGGCGTATTTCTGAAGAACTCGACGAATGCGGTCGAGAGCCAGCGGATCGGCCGGTTTTTCGAGCGTTTGCCGAGAGCGATGATCAGCCCCAGTCCCATGCCGAGCACGAGACAGACAACGAACAGCCGCAGCGTTCCGGCCGCGCCGATGGCAAGCGCATACCAGTTGTCGAAAACATCCTGAAAGTTCCAGATGTAGGTCATGGCGTGATCTCACCACTCCTGGCGAAGCGGCGCTCCATGCGCGATGCGACAAAGCTGATGAAGGAGATCGACACGAAATAGATCAGCGCGACGACCGTGAAGACTTCCAGCGGTCGGAAGGTTTTCTGCGCCAGCTCGTTGGCCTGGAACAGGAGATCTGCATAAGACACCGTGGCCACCAGCGTCGTGGTTTTCATCAGTTCGATGGACCGTTCCATCATCGACGGAAACATTCGCTTGACGGCCTGGGGCAGGATAATCCTGCCCATGCATTGATTGTGGGTCATGCCGATCGCCTTGGCGGCCTCCCATTGCCCGCGCTCGATCGACACGATGCCCGCGCGGAAAATTTCAGCGAAGAAGGCACCGCTCTGAATCATGAAAGTCAGCGAGGCGGCAAGGAACGGTGTCATCTCAATCGACAACACGATCGGCAGGCCGAAATAGAACCAGAACAGCTGCACGAGTGGAGGCGTTGTCCGGAACACCTCGATGATCACTCCCGCCGGCACGTTGAGCCAGCGCCTGTGGGACAGGCGCGCAAACGCCAGCAGGAGACCGACGACCAGCCCGCCCGAGAGCGCTGTCGCTGTCAGGAGCAGCGTGTTGCGGAAGCCGACGAGGAGAAAGCCGCCTTCCGCAAGTACCGGTGAAAAGTCCCACTCGTACATGGTCGGTCCGCGCGGTTCAGAGCAGTTCCTTGATGATTGGTGGAGCGGATTTCGGATCGAGCCCGAAGCCGCTCAGGAATTCCTCGTACCAGGTCTGGATCTGACCCGACTGGTAATAATCAGCCAATTGGGCATCCACAAAGGTGACGAAGTCGGTATCACCCTTGCGTACGGCCGCACTGGTCGGGTTCGACTTGACCGGCGATGGCACGACGATCTTGCCGCGACCAAGCTTCTGTCGCGCCGCGATCAGCGGCGGGTGAAACAGACAGACCGCGTCAACACGTCCGGACTGGAACGCTGCGATCGCTTCCGTGTTGCCCGGAAACCGCTGGATATCCGCATTGCCGACATTTTCCGACAGGAACTTGTCCATGCTGGTCGCCTGCGGCACGGCAATCTTGATCTCCGGCTTGTTGAGATCTTCCCAGGACGTGACCGGAACATCGTCCTTGGCCAGCACTGCAAGCGAATAATAAAGCAGCGGGTTGTCCGGGAAGCTTGCGGCCTTCTTCCGTTCTTCCGTCGCATCCAAAACAAACATGACGTCGATCTTGTTGCTCTGCAGCGCGGCAACCGCTGTTCCCCAGGTAACTTCGACGGGTTCGAATTCGACACCGAGCGCTTCCGCCATGGCCTTGCCGGCGGACACTCCGACGCCCGAAGACCACTCGCCTGTCGCCGGGTCCTTCGAATACCAGGGCGGCGCCTGGGTCACGCCCACGCGGAGCTTGCCGCGTTCCTTGATGTCATCCAGGGATCCGGCGGCGAGCGCCGGCATTCCGCTTGCGACCAGCGCCGAAGCCACCGTGGCTCCCGTGAGGGTCAGAACTGTTCGACGGTTCAGTTTCATCTCGTGGTTCCCCTTTTTGCGATCGGCGCCGCTTGAAAAGCGCTCGTCTGACATCATAAAAGCGCCTCTATGGTAGATTGTCAACAATCTACCATTATGATCGCACCTCTGATTGCCGAGCGGCAACCTTCCTGTCCAAGTCAACCGCATTTGAACCGCGGGCGTTATGAAACGAGCGAATGAGAATGCGCGCGAGTGTCTCGCAATCCTGCCTAATCCTGAGGTGCGCAGCAAAGCGAAGCCTCGAAGGATAGGCCACGCATTCGGGCCTTGCCGCCCATCCTTCGGGATTGAGCTCACGCGCTTCCTCAGCATGAGGTTGAGGACTAGCGAGGTTGCGAAAACCGCTTCGTCATGCTGGCAGCAAATGCAAGAGCTCCTCCTTCGTCACCCCGGGCGAGCGAAGTGAGACCCGGGGCCGGGGTGCCACAGTCGACCGGAACATCCACCGCAAGGACCCTCAGACCATTGCCTCCCCGATCCCGGCTCGCGCTGCGCTTGGCCGCGATGACGGTAATAGGAGAGACCCTCATCGTGAGAAAGGACACCAGCGCTGCCTCGAAGATTTGGGACGAGTTTGAGGATTAGAAAGGCCTCAAAATCAGCTGCGGCATGCTGGCAGTAAATGCAAGAGCTCCTCCTTCGTCACCCCGGGCGAACGAAGTAAGACCCGGGGCCGGGGTGCCACAGTCGACCGGAACATCCACCGCAAGAACCCTCAAACCATTGCCTCCCCGATCCCGGCGCGCGCTGCGCTTGGCCGGGATGACGGTAGTGAGCGAGATCCTCATCGTGAGAAAGAATACCAGCGCTCTCTCGAAGGATTGGGACGAGGCTGAGGATTGGCGAGGCCTCAAAATCAACTTCGCCATGCTGGCAACAAATGCACAGGTTCCTCCTTCGTCACCCCGGGCGAACGAAGTGAGACCCGGGGCCGGGGTGCCACAGTCGAGCGGAACGGCCACCGCAAGAACCCTCAGACCATTGCCTCCCCGATCCCGGCGCGCGCTGCGCTTGGCCGGGATGACGGTAGTGAGCGAGATCCTCATCGTGAGAAAGAACACCAGCGCTATCTCGGAGGGTTGGGACGCCTTCGGTGTTGTCTTGCGCATTTGTCACCCGGCCGCCCGTGGCGCTGCGGCAGGAACGACAAGCCCATCAGCGGGAAATCATCCCGCACCGTTCGTTTCAGCCAGAATCGGGCGAAGGCTCATGGCCTGTCCGTCGCAAGAGCGTTCAGAACATCGGTTTCTGTCATCTGAAACCTGTCGGTCTGATCACGGTCATGATGTACGCCATCGATCCAGACATAGTCCTCGAAGGTTTCCGCGTTCTGGACCCAGAACTCATGATAGAGCTTCGGGGCATATCTCCAGGCACCCCTATGGGCAATATCGTCACGCCAGTTCTTCAGGTCGTCGCGCGTCTGGAACCGGATTATGCCGATCTGATCGCCGTCTTCCGCCTTGTAGAACTTGATGGAGATGAAGCCTGGCATTCCGGCGACGGCATGCGCCATGTCGTCGTTCAGCTTCTTGTGCAGATCCCGATCGATATCGTCACGATACCGCACGCCGAAAATGCAAATGATCATGTCGATCTCCGAACCCACACCCCTGCTACGGACCAGCATAACACCCAGGATTGGAAGCCTGCGAGAAGGATTGACGGAAAAACGGAATGTTGATCGACCTGTTGGTTAAGATCACAAAAGGAACCAGCAAAATCAACGCGCAAGATCTGAAAAAGAAAAATGAGGCGCACTTAATATTTATATAAAAAAAGCTTAAAGTTAACTGTAGATTAAACAATGCTTTTACTTAATTTTATTTAAAACATAAGAATGCTTCAAACAACAAGGGAAGCATTCGATGGCACGATCACAATCAAAACACTATCAATGGTATTCGTGGGGTCGTCACGATGATGACGATCGGGAAGACAACCATGGCTCCCGCTCTGATGGCTCAGGGTCGAAGGGCTCCGGTACGGGTTCGAAGGGTTCAGGTACCGCTTCAAAAGGATCCGGCACGGGATCAAAAGGTTCGGGAACCGGCTCGAAAGGTACAGGCACGAAGGGCTCAGGCTCCGGGTCGAAAGGCTCAGGCTCAGGTTCCGGATCTAAGGGCTCAGGCTCAGGTTCCGGATCTAAGGGCTCAGGCTCAGGCTCCGGGTCGAAGGGCTCAGGCTCAGGTTCCGGATCTAAGGGCTCAGGCTCTGGCTCAGGATCGAAGGGCTCAGGCTCTGGCTCAGGATCGAAGGGCTCAGGCTCTGGCTCCGGGTCGAAAGGCTCAGGCTCCGGCTCAGGATCGAAAGGCTCAGGCTCCGGCTCCGGGTCGAAGGGCTCAGGCTCCGGTTCCGGATCGAAGGGCTCAGGCTCAGGCTCCGGGTCGAAGGGCTCAGGCTCGGGCTCTGGATCGAAGGGCTCAGGCTCTGGCTCCGGATCGAAGGGCTCAGGCTCTGGCTCCGGATCGAAGGGCTCAGGCTCTGGCTCCGGATCGAAGGGCTCAGGCTCTGGCTCCGGGTCGAAAGGCTCAGGCTCCGGCTCCGGGTCGAAAGGCTCAGGCTCCGGCTCCGGGTCGAAGGGCTCAGGCTCTGGCTCCGGGTCGAAAGGCTCAGGCTCGGGTTCCGGATCGAAGGGCTCAGGCTCAGGCTCCGGATCGGGGGGCAGCGGATCAAAAGGCTCCGGCGGCGGGTCCAATGACCACGGCTCCTATCACGATAGCCACAAACACTATGACCATGGCGGTTGGCACGGAGGTGGCGGCGATCATGGCGGCCACGATGACGGTGACTACTCCTAGTTGGCCAGTCGAGTAGGTCTATTACCAAAAAAGGTCCTCGCCGGACGTCGGCGGGGACCAGGACTTTAGGGTCAGGACCCGTCTCGGAAGAAGATCAGTCAGGGGAAAGTGATTTCGTGTTCAAGGATCTGAAAATAAGCGGAACTTACTTCCCGTACATGCGCTGGATGCTCGTTTTTTCAGTTGCGACCAACATCCTGTTGCTGGCGCTTCCACTGCACATTCTGCAAGTCTATAGCCGCGTCCTGAAATCAGGCAGCATATCGACGCTTGTTTTCCTGACGCTGATTGTCGTGACCATGCTCGCGGTCAGCGCGTTTGCAGACTATTCACGCCGCAGGATCGCCCGCCGATTGGCGAACAGATACCTCATGGACCATCATGAAAAGCTCGTGCAATGCATGGTGCGCACCGGCGATGAAACCCTGAGCACATCCAGAACGATCAGCAAACTGCGCACGGTGGCAAACTTCCTGAACAGCCGGCTGTTTATCGGACTTCACGACCTGCCATTTTCTCTATTGTTCCTCGTCGCGCTGTTTTTGCTCAACGTCTGGCTCGGGCTCGTCGCGACCGTCGGTCTCGCCGCGATGGTCAGCCTCGCGGTTCTCAGCAACCGGTCCGTTTCGGCAGCTCAGTCAGCTGCGGAGAACCGGGAAGCGGACGCCTTTGATTTCGCATCAGCAACGCTGCGCGGCACCGACGAAGTGCGCGCCATGGGAATGACTGGAAAACTTCAAAACAGGTGGAGAAAGAAGCTGCGGTCAAATTCGGAGGCCGCCGACGATCTCTCCCAGATCACCGCCGGTTATGCGGCAGCCGGCACATTCCTGAAACAGATCATTCAGGTCATGATCGTCTCCGTCGGAGCATTGATCGTCTTGTCTTCATCAATGCCGAGTGTCGTGATTTTCGCGGCAATCCTGATCACGAACAGAATGCTGTCTCCAGTGGATCTGACGATCGGCGGTTGGTCAGCGATCACAAGAAGCTATGACGCCCACCTCAGCCTCGGCAATCTGATGGAAACCGCTGAGAGCGCGCCCGCAGAACAGGCCGCCCGCACATCCGGCAACCGTGTCAGCGCGGACAACATCCACTATTGCAGCACAAGCCGGCAACCGCATGTTCGCGTACTGGACGGCGTGTCACTGGCGATCAATTCCGGCACCCTGACTGTCGTGACCGGGCAGCCAGGCAGCGGCAAAACCACTTTGGCACGCATTATGTGCGGAGCGATCGATCCGCAGGCCGGCTTCCTGAAGATGAATGATCTTCCGCGCCAGAACTGGAGCGACGAGGAATGGGGTCAGACTGTTGGCTACGTCGCCCAGGACATAAAGTTCTTTCCGGTAACGATTTCGGAGAACATTACCCGTCTCTCAAGACGTGACGTTTCCGATCGTCTTGTCCGCGCGGCGAAAATCGCCAATGCGCACGAGATGATCCAGTCGTTTCCCGAGGGCTATGCGACGGTTCTGGAGCGCGGAATGACAAGACTCACCGACCGGCAAAAGATTAAACTCGCGCTCGCCCGGGCGTGCTTCGGAAGACCGCGGTTTCTCGTTCTCGATGAGCCCGATGCCGAACTCGACCGGGACGGCCAGAAGGAGCTCATCGCTGCGCTTGAAAAGCTGAAAGACGCCGGCATGGCAATACTGGTCATATCGCGCCGCTCAAGGATGCAGGCGGCCGCAGATAGGGTGTTTGAACTCGCCTCCGGTCAGCTCCGCGCGATCAAGGACAAAAGGTCCGGCGCGTTTTCCGCTTCGAACAAGCCGCTGGAAAGCAAGCCGGTCCAGCCGGCTCCTTCGAAAGACACCGCCGGCGCGGCGACCGCACTTGCCGAGATCCGCAACATCAGACGCCGGGACATTGCCGGTAGATTGGAGAAGGACACCCGGATCGTCATAAAGAAGCTTGATGCGGATCTGGAAACTCCTTCACGGCAATCGCGGGTGATGTGACGATGAACGGTGCTCAAGAAAAATCCCGCCGGAAGTCGGGTGACATGTCGCACACGGAGATTGACGGGATCGTCTCCCGGGGCAAGAAAATCGTCTACACGTTTCTCGCCGTCTTTCTGGCATGGGGCCTGTTCGTTCCACTTCAATCGTCGATCGTCGCAGAAGGCGTGATAGCGGCTGCAGGCAGAAACAAGCTCCTGCAACACGAAGAGGGCGGGCGCATCAGATCCATCGAAGTCGTCGAAGGCACGAAGGTCGCTGAAGGCGAACTGATCATGATCCTCGACACGGAGCTCAAACGCGCCGAGTTGTCGGAATTGCAGGCGCGGCAGGCGGTTCTGCTCGCCACCAAGACACATCTTGAATCGCTGCGGACCGGTGCCGGTTTCCAGCACGTTACAGAAGCCGGATGGGTGCTGCGCACGCAAACATTCGAGGTCGAGGCGCGTACCGCCCCGCATTTCGTTTCTGCAGAGCCTGCTCCAGACCGCGAACATGACCCTATCAAGGCGATATTCGCCAGTCAGCAGCTTGAGCAGCAATTCGCAGACCGCGCTGTCGATGCAGAAATTGAGGCTCTTCGCAACCGGAGCAACAGTCTGACCCACGAGCGGTCAGGTCTTGTTGCCCGGCGAACCGGTCTCACCGACAAGCTCCGCTTCTTGAGGAAGGAAATCGCCGCGATCCAGCCGCTGGTTCGCGATGGTTACGTGTCGAAGGCCCGGGCCTGGAAAAACGAGCGCGAAGAAAGTGAGCTGGTAGCGGAGATCGCGTTTCTGAACAGCGAAATCGCCCGCATTGACGAGCGACAGAACGAGGCAAGCAACCGCGTCGAAGCCTATGTGTCGGGCCAGCGCCAGAGGGTTGCCGGGGAAATGACGAAGGTTCTGGGTGAACTTGCGGAAATCCGGGATCGCCTGATTTCGGCCGAGCGCGCTCTGTCCAATACCGAAATCAGGGCGCCGGTAAGCGGAACGCTCGTTTCGTTTTCCGCGAACACGGTTGGAGGTGTTGTTCTCGCAGGCGACGTTATTGGCGAAATCGTGCCGGACGAGGCACCGTTGACGATCCAGGCACGGGTCCGCCCGCAGGACATTGCGGACGTCCGTCAGCGTCAATCGACAACGGTCGTGATCACCGCGCTCGACAGCCGCAAATATGCGCCGCTGGCCGCCGTTCTGACTTACGTTTCCGCTGATGCAGTCAGGCAGTCACCGACAGCCGAGCCTTACTACGTCGTCCACGCGCGGCCGGAAGACGTTGCGTCGAATGCGGCAATCACCGGCATGTTGAGGCCCGGAATGATTGTCAACGCACATATCAATGCCGGCAAGCAACCCTTCCTGGTGTACCTGCTCAGTCCGCTGCTTCTGGGTTTTGACAGGGCATTTGCCGAACCATGAACCGTGACGATCCGGTACATTGCCTGGTTTCAAACACCGGTATCGGGCATTTCTTCGCCGCGGCGGCGCAGCGGGATCGAAAGCTCGCCAAGGTGCCGGTGGGTCATCATCCGCCGCCCGCAGTCCCTTCAAGACGGGTAGCGGAAAAGAGACCTTGATCGGCGATCACGATCAAAAAAGACACTGGTAATAAGGACAAGGATATTCAGATGGCCAAAAGCAAGTCTTCCGACGCGAGTTCTTTCCTGAAAACGGCCCGTCGCGAGGAAATCGAGATTCTCTGCAAACGGGCCTTCGGACGCATTCCGACGCGCGTCGCGTTTCCCGGCGGACGGTCACGATCCGCATTCATGGCCGAAATCGGTGACGAGCGGTTCGTTCTGGCCAAACGCGACTCTGCGGGCGATGCCGCGATCGAGGGCATCGTCATGAAGGCTCTTTCCCAGACCGGCCTTGTGCCGCGCGTGGTCAGGGTCGTCGACGAATGGGTTGTTCAGGAACTCGTTGACGGAATTCGGCTTCCGGTCTTTTTGGATGGCCTTCAGGATATCGGCGAGCGGGAAGCAATTCTTGACAAGTCCCTGTCGGCATTGGCGGACCTGCAGGAATTCGCGCATGCGGAAAACCTGCATCACCGCGTCCCCCGGGTTGGACCCGACCGGGACTGGTCGGACGGCAACCTCATGCGCCCCAGAAAAATTGCCGAAATCGTTGACATCGCACCGCCGTTGCTCGACTACGGCAGACTTGAATCCCTGTTCAAGCTCAACCCGCGCGATTTCGTCAAGGCCGACGCCCGGCCCGGCAACGCTCTTGTCTGCGACGACCGGATCGTGTGGTTTGACTGGGAAGGCTGTGGCCGGCGGCATGCCCTGGACGATCTGGCTTTCGTGCTGTCGGACGAATGGACCGCAATTGATCCTGAAACGGAAGACCGCCTGATTGAAAGGCATCTTGCCAGGTTCAGCCGAAGCCGGTCTCAAGTGGAGGCGTTTGACTATCTCATGGCTTTCAGCGTCTTCCACATGATGGCCCGGATGCACCGTGCGATACGCTATCGCTATCGGGACGGCGAGTGGTGGAGCCGGGAAAAATGCCTGCACAATGACAAGATCGGCGTCACTCCGACGGAAGTCGGGCTGATGTGCGATCGTGCGCGCCGCTGGTCGCTCCGGTTTGCACCGCTGCACACGCTGGCACCCTGGTGCGAGAATCTGATGGAAAAACTGGACCTCGCTCTGCCGGACCAGGGAGCGGCGTCACAACGCAAGGCCGGGTGAGCGCGGAAGACTTGGGGTCAGGACCCTAGTGCGGTGAATTTGAAGTTCGCATCATTGCTTCTGCAGACTCCGAAGCGAACTTCAAATTCGTAAACCGCATTAGAAACATAGACTTGCTAGTCACCTTCTTGAATCTGAAGTTCGTTCGAAGACCGCTGCAAAATGAGTCGAACTTCAGATTCAGGTGACTAGATGATGGACAGTCCATCATCTACGCAATCAGAGGCAGCAGCTGCCGGCAGGCGCTGGAAGCCGCACCTATCCGGTTTCCCTCGATCATGTCGATGGTCTTGCGCATTGCATCCCCCACGCGGCATGGGTCCAGCTGCGAGACATCGCAGGCACTGCGGCGGACGATTTCAACATTCGACAGAACATGTTCCGCCGCCCCGTAGCTGATTTTGTAAGCTTCGTTGCCGTGGCAGAAGTCGTATGTCCTCATGCCGTTGCCGATCGCCCATTTGATCGCATCGGTGTGGAGCAACAGGCCGATATTCGGTTCAGATGCAGACTCGTCACGGCCGGAGACGATGAAATACAGATACTTCTCATCCTGGTCGACAATGCAGCATATTGCCCCGAGGCGTCTCTCACCTTCCCAAAGCGTGCTGAGCCGGATCGCACCGATCCGGTTACTCAAGTCCAGAAATTCCCGGTACTTTGCCGCAACCCGGAGAGCGGATTTTTCTCCACGCTCCGGCATCCAGCGCACCAGCCACATTTCGAGAAGTGCATCAAGATCCGAAGCAAACGTGTCGCTCGTGCTGTCGACAATGCGAAGGTCTTCACTCCGCTCATAGCGGCGCCAGAACCGCCGCATCTTCTGCCGCGTTTTCGAACTGAGTTGTGACTGGACGTAGGTGTCGAAGTCATCCGGAAGGCTGAGCCTCGGACAGACAAGGTTATCGACCGACCCGTCATTGATGAGCATCGAGCGGAAACTGACCCGGTAGGATTGCGGATCGGAAAACGCCCGGAGCAGGAATTCGAGCCTTCGTCGGCAGCCGTCGTGCTTGAAGCTGATCCGTGCCCACGGTGTGGCGGACAGATACGCGGCGACCTCGCCGATAGCCTCTTCTTCCACGGCCGGATCGCAGACGAACCCGGTATATTGGGCCCACGCCAGTTTACCCGCCGGTTTGAGCTCCGTCTTGAAACGCTGGCCGCTTTCGCTCCAATGTGTGTGGTGGCTAAGGGGCAGGAAACATGTGTACTCTTTTCCAGGTCCCCCTCCCCTGATCGCAAGAACCTTCCAGCGTCCGGGGTTGGACCGGAACACCTGGGCGAACCAACGCCAGGACAGGAAGTATCCCGCTTCGGGGTCAAGTTCATGAACGCGCTCCCAGTCATTGCGCAGTCCAACAAAGCCTTCAAGGTCCTGGACGATTTCTACCGTCATCGGGTTTTCGCTCCCTTGTCTTGATCGGTCCGGGCAGAACCGGTCATCGCCGCATGACCTGTGCCAGAACCTCATCGATCCGTTCAAGCACCGACAGCTCCAGATCGACACCGGATGCCCCGCAATTTGTTTCGATCTGCTCCGGCCGGCTTGCGCCGATAATCGCGGAACTGATCAAGTCCCCCCTGAGAACCCACGCAAGCGACAGCTGCGGCAAGGTCAGCGACAGATCGCTCGCGATCGGCTTCAGTTTCTCAATGGCCCGCAAAACCGGCGGTTTGAAAAAACGGCCGAGGCTCTTTCGTTCACTGCGAGACCCGGGCGGCGGTGCCATGCCCGGTTTGTACTTCCCGGTCAGGATGCCCTGTGCGAGCGGCGACCAGACGATCTGGCCAATGCCAAGCTCCCGGCAAAGCGGAAAGATCCGGCGCTCGTTCTTGCGATACAGCATGGAATAACGGGGCTGGCTGGAAACGAATGGAACCACGCCGTCAAGATCGCGCGCGTGCTTGATCCCGGAGACCGGCCATTCACTGAAGCCGACGTAACGCGCCTTGCCGGCGCGGACGACATCCGTCAGCGCCTCCATGGTTTCCTCCAGTGGCGTGTCCGAGTCAAAACGATGACACTGATAGAGGTCGACATGATCGACCCCTAGCCGCGTGAGAGACGCGTCGATCTGCTTGAACACCTGCGTGCGGGACAGTCCCCGGTCGGTTTCCGACATCGGGTAAAAGAGCTTCGTCGCAAGCACGTAGTCATCCCGCCGATAGGCACTCAGCAGATCGCCAAGCAGCTGTTCCGCAGCCCCCTTCCCGTACATGTTCGCCGTGTCGAAGAAATTGATGCCGCAATCGAACGCCTTGCGAACGCATCGCGCAGCCGTCTCGGTGTCGACCGCTGTTCCAATCGTCCGCCATGAGCCGAGCGAGATTTCCGAAACAGTGAGAGAACTGGCCCCCAGTTGCCGATATCGCATGTCAGGCCTCAGACAATTTCTTGACCAACCCGTTTTGTTTCGGCGGGCCTCATGCTGCAACCGGTGAAAGCAGAGATGGGTAAACGGACCCGTCGAAGTCCTGGCAAATCGGCGCGGACGGCCGGCGATGCCAGTAATTGACCAGCAGCGTGAGCCGTTTTTCCTGCGGCTCTTCGCCCGTTATGGCATCTGTGTGCGAGATCGCAGGATCCGGCACGACGCCATGATAAAGATTTCCCGGAAAGACAACGTAGTTATTCCGGATCGCGGCGACCGCAAGTGTCAGATTGGGTTCAGCAGGCATTTTCGACTTGCCATCCGGACCTGGCACCTGATCGGTCAGAACCGTCGGGCTTGACGGATAATCGTTCAGATAAAAGACGCTTCCGAGCAGGGGAAAGACGCTCTCTCCGGTTTCGCGGCTGAGCACCAGGTCGCGATCAAAATGGAAGTTCAGTTTCTTGCGATACCTGAGCCGCCCCAGCCACCATTCGGTACCGATGCAATTTTGCGGCAATTCGACCTTTTGCATCAGTGCGGCAATCGCCTCTTCCGCGACGTTTGCCGGTGCGGTGTCTCGCGGGTACCAGAACGTGGTCGAATAACTCGACTTGCCGCGCTCCTTCTCTCTGAAGGCAGACCGGACGGCTCCGTCAACTTTCTGGAACAGTGTTTCTGGGAGCGCTGATTCGCACAGACGAACTCCGGAAATCGGTGTGCTTGAGCTGGACAAGATTTTCGCCTCCTTTTCCTCAGCAAGCTAACGCGAATATTTTAAGATTGGATTGAATTCTGGAATTTAAACTTGACTATACGTTACTATATTGAATCTAATGAGATTTCAGATTATTTTCCACACAACGGTCAAATAAAAGCTGCTACTTTTACTGATACAACGCACGCAAACAGTGCCGAGCATTAGGGGTCCATCCAGCCTGCGCGGTGTGAAAAGCGGAATAGGCAGACTTAACAATCGCACAACGCGTTGGATCTATGCTGATTCTGAATGGGAGAATGACCCCATGGGGCGGCTGCAAGGCACCGCTTATCTCTTCCTCATAACGGTCAACGGAAAATGGGCTCGATACAGAGCCCGGGACAATTTGAGGATAAGCGATGCAGAACCAAGCCCTTCAGAATTCTGAAACCCGTGTCAGAGAATCCGCGGAACCATGCCGCAACAGGAGGCAGTTTCTTGCCTTGCTCGGCGGCCTGGCCACCAGTGCCGTTCTGGCACCTCACAGTGCCGAAGCACAGCAGGGTTTCTTTCAACCGCTCCAGAACGGGATGTATCTTGGCTACTGGAAAGACGGACGCGCGATGATGGACCGCGTCGAGGTCAGCGGCAACCAGATCTACAAGACGCGAGTGGCCGGTGGCGATGTTCAGGGGAGGACGGCGGTCTTTATACGAAGCGGTCAGAACACATACAATACGCCGTCCGGACACCAGATCTTCATTACAGGCCCGCGCTCCTTCACCTGGACCAACAGGCACGGCCGGAACGGCCTTTCTTACGCAAAACAGTAGTTTGTGGAACCGCGCCGCAAACTTGAACTCAGCACGCTCGTGGACCTCCCGGCCGTCGTTTCCTTCGATCGGCTGGGGTCTCCGTGTGCGGCATGTCTGATCAAAGGGATCAAATCATCGTTGATCGTGGATAGGTGAACTTGCGCGGAACACGTTTCTTGTGATCTTTGGGCGCGACACGCTGAGCACTCGCAAAACTGGACAGGAAACACGATGCCGGATTTCGCCATATACCCAAGCCTGAAAAACAAGAGTGTGGTCGTTTCCGGCGGGGCGCAGGGGATCGGTGCTGAAATGGTCAAGGCCTTCGCCGAACAGGGCGCCCGGGTCGGATTTCTTGATCTTGATGAGGCGGCAAGTGCCGCATTGGCCGGCACGGCAGACAACATCGAGTACGAGGTCTGCGACCTCCGGGACATCTCCGCGATGCAGGCTGCCCTCGCGAAACTGACCGGACGGATCGGATCCTGCCAGGTTCTGGTGAACAATGCCGCCCGTGACGACCGTCACGACTGGAAAGACGTGACGCCCGAATACTGGGACGAACGCCAGGCCACCAACATCCGCCACATGTTCTTTGCGATCCAGGCCATTGCACCGGACATGATCGCGAATGGTGGCGGCTCGATCATCAACATGGGTTCTAATTCCTGGTGGGAGGCCGGCGGCGGTTTCCCCGCCTATACGACGGCCAAGGCTGCCGTTCACGGGTTGACGCGCACCATGGCACGGGACCTTGGAGACCACCGCATCCGGGTCAACACAGTCGTGCCCGGCTGGATCATGACGGACCGCCAGAAGGAACTTTGGGCGACCCCCGAAGCGCTGGAAGCGCACCGCAGGCGTCAATGCCTTCCGGATTTGATCGACCCTGTCTATGTCGCACGAATGGTTCTCTTTCTGGCCTCCGACGATGCCGCCATGTGTTCGGCCAACAACTACATGGTCGAGGCCGGCTCGATCTGATCTGCTGCCGGAGGACCGGCCCGCACGCGGTTCCGGACCATGATCAATCACCTAGACAGTCAACGTTGCGCCCGTCTTTTCTTCCGAAACCTCCCACAGGTCCTTCGCCTGCTGCGGATCGAGAACAAATGCCTTCAGCGGACAGGCGCCGACTGGGCCGACCATCTCAAAACGAGTCGGACCGTAATAGGTCGCGAGTTCCAGTCCTTCTTCAGTCGCGCACATGACTTCTGGCCACGCGCCCCGCTCGGCAGACTGCGCCAGAGGTGAAAGCATCACGGCCAGAAGCCGTGTAACGATGCCTGCGGTGTCGCGGATCAGACCCGTTCGCGATGCGCCCGGATGACAGACATGGACCTCCACGCTCCTGCCCGCTGCCCGCACCCGGCGCTGCAGTTCGTAGCCAAACACCATCTGCGCCAGCTTGCTCTGGGCATAGGCGTTCCAAGCAGAATAGTTCTGATCATAGTTCAGGTCTTCGAACCGGATCCGGTTGTCGCCCATCTTGTAGCCGTTGCTGCCGACCATGACGATGCGGCCCGAAGACGCCTCGATCCGCTCGAAGAGCAGGGCTGACAGCAGGAAGTGGCCGAAGTGGTTGACGCCGAGCTGGCTTTCAAAGCCGTCCACGGTGAACTGTTGTGTTGCGACCTGCGCGATCGCGGCATTGCAGATGAGCGCATCTATGCGGGGTTCGCTCTCCAGAAGGTCCGCCGCGGCTTCACGGACGCTGGCCATCTCGGCAAGGTCCATCCGCACGAAGCTCACATTGGTGTCCGGTCCGAACTCCTTTTTGAGCGTTTCAACGGCGGCGGTTGATCTCTCGGCGCTGCGGTTCATCATCACCACCCGTGCGCCTTTGGAAATAAGGATCCGTGCAGCTTCGAAACCAGCGCCCCCATTAGCGCCCGTGATGATATATGTCTTGCCCGTCAGGTCGCCGATACGCGCAGGCATCCATCCTTCCGGGCCGAAAGGGGTTTTGTTGGACATGATTGTCTCCTGGGTCGATGTTGCAAAAGTAAAATTGTAAGTTTACATTTAAGCAGCCTTGCAAAAATGTAAACATAAAATTTTACTTTTGAGAGAAAAAGCGACAAAAAGCCGTGAAACTAACTGAAAAGAAAAGAGAAAATATTATCGAGGCGGCGATCGCAGAATTTCGCGAACAGGGCTTTCTTGGCGCGAACACGACGCGGATTGCCAAGCGCGCCGGCGTTTCGAGCCGCACGCTCTACAATCATTTCGAAAGCAAGGAAGAACTTTTTGATGCGATCACGGACATCATGCTCGCCCGGAATTGCGCGATGGCACCGGTCGACTACGATCCGGATCGTCCGCTGGCGGATCAGCTGACTGTGGCGCTGGAGCGCTACGTGACTGTGATCACGGACCGGGAGGCAATCGGGGTAAACCGCATGATCATATCCGAGTTCCTCCGCGACCTTGACCGCTCACGTGCGTTTCTGGCGGAGGCAGCCGCGCATGATTATCCGGTCACGAAGCTGATCGCCGATGCGATGGAAGCAGGTGCCTTGAGAAAGGCGGATCCGGCTTTCGCCGCCAGCCAGCTTCTTGCTCTGGTGAAGAATTTCTTCTTCTGGCCGGAATTCCTGATGGGCGAAAAAACCGAAACGGAAGGCATCATGAAAGACTGCGTGGCGATGTTCCTGTCGCACTACAGCGCGACCAGCGAACATCCACCCGCCTAGGCGCACCTTTCCAGCCCGGCAGGTCGGCACCGGCATACGCCGCCCTCAAGGACAACAATCTGTGCGTTGTCCTTCAGGAGAGCCAGCGAACCTGCCGTGGCATCATCTAGTAGGAGATAGCGACCGCGCCCGATCTGGGTTTGATTGAGGCGCCATTGATGACTCCGGCCTGAACCATCTTGCCGAAAGACGCTTTCGCAAGTCCGGCGGACGCGTCCATGGCTGCCTCACCACCATACTTCGCAACGACCAGGCCGGTTCCGTCGCCAAAGTCCACGATATCGATGAAAAGTGCACCGGCTGCTGCCAGGTCACTCCGCAAGTCCTCGGCTGCAACCATGGCTGCAGGCATGTCCGGCGATGAAAACTCAGTAATCCGATAGACAGCCATTCTTCTTTCCCCCTGTTTTTGTTTTGCTCAATCAGAATATGACGCGAGGGCACTTATGCAATATCAATCCGGGTCATAGACAGGCCTTAAGACAACTCCGAAGAATATTTGCTCAGTATTTTCTACCGCAGGACATAAGAAAGCCACTCAACAATCACGCCGTGCTGGATACTTTTGACGGGTAAATCGTATGACTGGCCACACAAGGACTATTGTCCTGCGCCGCCCGACCACGCTTCAATGTCCGGAGCCCATCGGCACAAGGACGCAAACATAGCCGCTGAAGAGGAAGACGATGTGCGGTTTGCTCTGTCCAAAAAGGTTGCGGCATCCCGTCCGTGAAATACCGGGATATGTCCCGGAATTCATACTTTCAGCTCGCTTGCTTTGTAATGTTATACAGTTACTAATGAACAGGAGCCTGATTGCAGGAATGCAAAAAGGGCATGCCGCGTGAAACGCACACGTGGACAACTTTCGTTTTCGGGGCAGTCCCGCTCGTGCGAAAGCATCGCGGCGTGCTGCTCAGCACATGAGTTCAAGGCAACGAGTTAAGGGAGACCTGAATGAAAACACGTGCCGCCATCGCCTGGGCGCCGAATCAGCCCCTCGAGATCGAGGAGATTGATCTGGAGGGTCCGAAAGAGGGCGAAGTCCTCGTCCGGATCGTCACGACAAGTCTTTGCCACACGGACGTCTTCACCCTTTCCGGCGAAGATCCGGAAGGCCTGTTCCCTTGTATTCTCGGCCATGAGGGCTGCGGCATTGTCGAGGAAGTCGGCAAGGGCGTCACATCGGTTGCTCCGGGCGATCACGTGATCCCGCTCTATATCCCGGAAGATCCCGACTGCCCCTATATCAAGTCGGGCAAAACCAACCTCTGCCAGACCATCCGCAAGACCCAGGGCGCCGGACTGATGCCGGATGGCACGTCCCGCTTTTCCTACAAGGGCAAGCAGATCCTCCACTACATGGGCACGAGCACGTTCAGCGAATACACCGTGCTGCCGGAAATCTCCGTGGCCAAGATCACCAAGGACGCACCTCTTTCCAAAGCCTCGGTCATGGGCTGCGCGGTTCCGACCGGCATCGGCGCCGTGCGCAACACCGCCAAGGTCGAGCCCGGGTCAACGGTTGGCGTGTTCGGTCTCGGCGCTGTCGGCATGGCCGTCATTCAGGGCGCGGTCCTGCAAGGTGCTTCTAGGATTATCGGGATCGACATCAACACGTCGAAATTCCCGCTCGCCAAGGCGCTTGGTGCAACGGAATGCATCAACCCGAAGGATTTTGACGGTCCGATTCAGGACGTTCTGGTCGAGATGACCAACGGTGGACTGGATTACACGTTCGAGGCGGTCGGGAATGTGGACCTGATGCGCTCCGCGCTCGAGGCCTGCCACAAGGGCTGGGGAGAATGCACGGTGATCGGAGTTGCCGGTGCCGGACAGGAAATCGCGACGCGGCCTTTCCAGCTTGTGACCGGTCGTGTCTGGCGCGGAACTGCATTCGGCGGCGTCCTCGGCCGCAGCCAGTTGCCGGGAATGGTCGACGAATGGTTGCGCGGCGACTTCAGCGTCGATCCCTATATCACGCATCACATGAACCATGAGCAGATCAACACCGCGTTCGATCTTCTGAAGGCGGGCGAGTCGATCCGCTCGGTCATCCACTTCCAGCCAAGCGAAACGCTCACGGTCAACTCGCTTCCGGGAAAAATTGTCACCGGGTAAGGCAGCCCATAGCGGCTGACGAAAGACGGTGGAAGGGCAGCGAGCTTGGTTTTTGTAACCGCTCGCTGCCCGACCTTTACCGGCTAATGCTTTACACCCGCAGCTTCCGCGACACGCGCCCGCGTCACCTCGACCATCCTTGTGTGGACCCGCAGCGTTACAATGGGTTTGCCCGGTTCGAGCACGCCGATCACCGTTTCGATATCAGGACACCCCTCATCCCGGCACGCCAGTTCGGCAACGGTTACCGGGGTATCATCGGGCAGGCTCATCACGTCCCGGGTCCAGGTCTTTATCTCTGATGACTTGGCCTTCAATCTGCCGAACCGTGGCGCGAGCGGATTGGTGAACCTGGTCATTCCGCAGCAACACCCTGCGGATAGACGCAGCTCCGGAAGCCCGCTTCGATCGTGTCGCGTGGCAGGTCGCGCCCGATGAACACAATCCGTGTCGTGCGCCGCTCGTCCGGTTTCCATGGACGCTGATGATCGCCTTCCAGCAGCATGTGGACGCCTTGCATCACGAAGCGGTCGTCGTCATCCGCAAAAGCGATGATCCCTTTCATCCGCAACATGTCCGGACCAAAGTCCTGCGCGATGGTCTGCATCCACGGAAAGAAACGTTGCGGATCGAGTGGCGCATCGCTCAGCAGCGAGAAACTTGTGACGTGGTCATCATGGTCGTGGTCATGGAAGTGTTTCAGGAACTCCGGTTCGATCTCGAGCACCCGATCAAGGTCAAAGGCGTTGCGCCCGAGAATGGTCTCAAGATCGACCTGGCAACGTTCGCTGTGGTGAATGACCGCGGTCGGGTTGATCCTCCGGATCCTCTTTTCGACTTCGGCGCGTTGCTGTTCGCTCACAAGATCGACTTTGTTCAACAGCACGATATCCGCAAAGGCGAGCTGCTCCTGGGCTTCATGCGCCCTGTCTATCTCCTCAAGCAGGTGCCTGGCATCGACGACGGTGACGATCGCGTCCAGCTTGGTCTTCGACTGGACGTCTTCGTCAACGAAGAATGTCTGGGCAACCGGGGCCGGGTCAGCGAGACCTGTCGTTTCAATCAGGATCGCATCAAAGTGGTTTTGCCGTTTCATCAGCCCTTCGATGATCCGGATCAGATCGCCCCGCACCGTGCAGCAGATGCACCCGTTGTTCATTTCGAAGACTTCTTCGTCAGCATCGACAACGAGATCGTTGTCGATGCTGACATCTCCGAATTCATTGACGATCACGGCGTATCGCTTGCCGTGGTTTTCCGAGAGAATGCGGTTGAGCAGCGTGGTTTTTCCAGCGCCCAGATAGCCGGTCAGAACGGTGACCGGTGTCCTCTGCAAATCATTCATTGTGACCTCCGAGACAGACGGGTGAGGTTTGAAAAAATGCGGAAGATTGACCCTGCGAGGGCCTCTCCCGCGATTCTGAGTGACCCTTTAAGAGAAAACGGTGCGGCGTCGATCACGGCCGCGAACAGCGCACGCACCGGTTCGGGATCGACATCGTTCGTGATGAACACGAGCCGCGTTCGCCGATCATCATCGGGCCATGCGGAAAGCTGGACAGGATCGGAAACACTGTGCTGCACCGCATGCACAATCAGCGGTTCTTCGGGTCGTTCTTGGCTCGCGACGATCCCCTTGACCCGCAGCAGCCGCTGCCCGGCGGATTTCTGGAGAAGATCGAGGAACCGGTTGAAGCGTTCCACAGACAAAGGCGTGTCGTGCACGATGCTGAACGTGCGAATGCCGGCACCGTGCCTGAGCGGTCCTCCGCCGCCGGCTGGCCGACCATTATGGCGGCCTTCGAGAGCCAGCGCGGTTTCAAGCGCCAACCAGCCGGCGACATCCTCTCCACGGTCGACGGCCGTATAGGGGCGTGGTGCAAACAGAGATGAGAAATCGACCGCTTGCCGATCGACAATGTCGGCACTTGCGTTGAGTTCCCGCAGGTCCTCCGACAACAGACTGATATCGCGCGGCTCTTCCGGGCTCTGCTGAATATCCGTTTTCGTAAGAACGATGCGATCCGCGAAGGCAATCTGTTTCAGCGCCTCGAAATGGTTCTCGACGGACCTGGCTCCCTCAATCGTATCGAACAGGGTCACCACGCCGGCCAGGTAAAAAGGCGGTTCCCCGGCGCTGGCTGTGTGTTGCCCCGTTCCGGTCTCGCTCACGGCCAGAGCGTTGACCAACGGGGCCGGGTCACCGAGCCCGCTCATCTCGACAATCACGCGCGTGAATCTGCCGGTCAGCCCTTCCCGCGCGGCGCTTTGAAGACCGTGGAGTATCTCTTTGATGTCGGTCGTGTCTGAGCAGCACAGACAACCGGTGGAAACCTGGCTCACAGTCGTTTCGCCGCGCCGGACGAGCAGGTGATCGACGGGCACATCCCCGAATTCGTTGATGATCACTGCTGTGTCCCGGACATCGGGATCGTTGAGAAACGCATTCAAAAGGGTCGACTTTCCGCAGCCCAGAAAGCCACTCAACAGGAAGACGGGTATGCGGTCCGGGGAACCCATGACTGACGGATTACTCTCTCTTTGCTGCCTGACAGGGGTTTGATGTTTCATGCGGCTTCACACACAGCGTGAAGAATGATGCCCGGTGATCATCCAGCGGGAGCCGATCTCCTCGAGAGTGAACAGGAAGCGGGCCGGAACGGTCTCCGCACCCGTCGGCCTTCGAAAGCGAAACGCGTAGATGCCGGCAACCGTCGACGTTCCGAGCTTTCTGTCTGTGCGGCTGACGACACTCTTGAGCGTGCAATCCGGGCCGCCATCGGACAGAAAGAACTCGAAGTATTTGCGGCGGCCATCCGCGGTAACGGCAATCTCGTTAGACAGCGTCGGCACAAGGATCGCATCCGGCGCATACAGTTCAAGGATCGCTTCGATCCGGCCTGAGGCAACCGCTTCTGTCCATCGTGTGAGCGTCGCACGAGCGGCGCCATCTGGATGCGCTTCAAACCTGTGTGTGTGTTCAGCCAGACTGTGTTCCAATGTCTGCTCCGATCCCGTCCTGTTTTCGGCTTGCGAAGTTCAGCATCGGCTACACGGTCTCCAACTCGGACACGCGTCAGCCGACAATCTTTTCAAATCCATTTCGATCTTGATTTGTTATGTTATATCGTATCATGTCCAAATCAAGGACGTCGGGTTTTGTTTTTCAGACAGGCGAACGGCGTCGCGAACCGGAACGGATTGTTGACGCACAGATCGGCCGCCGTGTTCGAAGTGCAGGCAATCAAACCGTCCGGGGGCCCGTGCAATGACCATGCATTTCCGCTTGAAAATCAACGACAGAGGTTTCGAATAGTATGACTTATGCTGCGAGTGTTGCGGCCATGGCAGAGTATCGCAAGGAACACGGGTTGCGGCCTTCCCGCGAGGACGCCGAGGCGGCCGTCCGTGTTCTGCTGGAATGGAGCGGCGATGACCCCGATCGCGAAGGGCTCGTTGACACACCTGCCCGCGTTGCGCGCGCCTACGAGGAATTTTTTGAAGGATACGGCATCGACCCCTCGGAGCTGCTCGCCCGCACATTCGAGGAAACGAATGACTATGACGATCTGATCGTGCTGCGGAACATGCGGCTGGAGTCCCACTGCGAACATCACATCGTGCCGATTATCGGCAAGGTCAATGTGGCCTATCTTCCTGAAAATCGCGTTGTCGGTATAAGCAAGCTCGCGCGTTTGGTGGACGTCTATGCCCGGCGCCTCCAGATCCAGGAAACGCTAACATCCCAGATCGCCAACACGATTCAAGACGTGCTTCAGCCCCGGGGCGTCGCCGTTGTCATTGAAGCCTCGCACATGTGCATGACCACCAGGGGCATAAGGAAGCCGGGCGTCTCCATGTTGACACGGAAGCTTCTCGGTGAGTTTCAGACGGACACGGAACTCAGAAGAGACTTCCTGTCCTCGCTCGATGTCTCAAAAGAAGGATTTGCATGATGGCTAACCGGAAACCTTTTGCACTCCGTGAGACTGTTGAACAGGTTGAAGAGGGCAAGTTGCTCGCGCCGAAATTCGACACAAATGGCCTCCTGCCGGTGGTGACGACAGATGCGGAAACCGGCGACGTGCTGATGATGGGCGTGATGAACGAAGAAGCCCTGCTGCGGACAATCGAGACGGGCGAGGCCCACTACTGGAGCCGAAGCCGCAAATGCCTGTGGCACAAGGGTGCGACCAGCGGGCTCATCCAGAAAGTCGTCGAAATGCGGATCGACGACGATCAGGACGCTGTCTGGCTGCGTGTTGCCGTTACTGGAGGGGCAAGTTGCCACGTCGGCTACCGCTCCTGCTTTTATCGCGCGGTTCCCTTAGGCGCGAAAGATGGCCGGATCGAACTCAGCTTCACCGAAAGCGAAAAGGCGTTTGACCCGGTCGAGATCTACGGTGACGCGCCGAACCCGACGCAACTCTGACGCGGGACGTCTTTGAAGACGGGCACGCATTTACCCAACGCGTGTCCATCTCCCGGCCCACGCGGCTCAAAAACCGGCGTATTCGCACCAAAGCAGGGTATCAGACGATATCCACCGGTCCGTGATCATCACAATGACCATCATGTGGATGGTGCAGGCGGCCATCCACCAGATAGCAGATGTGATCACCATGCGGGACGGCTTCATGTCCGCAGCCAGGTCCGTGGACGTGATCCGGATCGTGGCCGAGCACATGTGCATCGACAGGAACGCAGCCTCCGGGGTTCTTTGACGAAACCTCGAGCACGTGTTCCTCGATGCGCTCGCCTTCCTGGTGATGCAAGTGGCCATCATGAAGATAGTCGACATGATCTCCATGGCGGATCGCTGTATGGCCGCAATTGGGTCCGTGAACGTGACTGTGTTTCGGGTCGTTGGTATCGCTGCTCACGCAATCTCTCCTTCGTTTTCCGGATGGGTTGTGCCGTCTTCTGCGGCGTGTTCAAGAATGTCCCGCAACAGACCGGCCACGTGATGGTCTGCAAGTGCGTAGTAGATGTGTTTGGCCTCCCGGCGCCGTTTCACGAGCCGGGCGGAATGAAGAAGCTTGAGACGCGCGGAAACCGTCGCGACCTTTTCCCCCTCCTCGTCCGAAAGCTCGGTGACACACCGTTCGCCGCCGGCCAGCAACAGCAGAATGCGCAGGCGCGCCGCGTCTCCGGCTGCACGCAGCATCAAGGCCGCGCTTTCAATGGTCGCTTCAGCCGGAAGGGGATGACGTGGGCAGTCCCCGTGACTGTCGGTGTTGCAACCGGGTAGATCGGCATGATCCGTCATCATATCATTCTTTCATTCAATGGATTGATAGAATGATAGGAGTAGTCGCGTCTGGCAAGCCAAAATGAAACGACAACGCGCCCTGCCTGATTGCGGCAAAACGCCGGTAACCCGATAAGGCAGGTTCTAAATTGCAATGGTTGGTATACTCTCGCCCCATGGAGGAGACACAACACTTGAAGGCGCAGCTGGATCTGATGCAGGCTGCACTCGATCACATCAATCAGGGTTTCACCGTGTTTGACAGCGACCTCAGGCTGGTCGCCTGGAACCGCGGACTTTCCGACATGCTCGACATGCCGGAGAACATCATCCAGCGCGGATCGCATCTGGAAGCTTTCATCCGGGTGAACGCGGAGCGCGGCGAATACGGGCCCGGTAATATCGAGGGCAAGATCGCGCGCCGGATCGAACGCGCCAAGCTGTTCGAACCGCACTATTTCGAGCGCGTGCGCCCCAACGGCCAGATCATTGCCGTCTCCGGCACCCCGCTTCCCCAGGGAGGGTTTGTCACGATCTACTCCGACGTGACCGAAGAACGGCGGAGGCAGGAAAAGCTGGAGCGGACAGTCGAGGAACGCACGCGGGCGCTTCAGCAAAGTGAAGACTGGCTGCGTCTGGTCACCGACAACATCCCGGCCCTGATCGCCTATTTGTCTCCCGGCCCGGTATTCCGCTTCGCCAACCGCCGCTATGCGGACTGGTTTGGACACTCGGTCGCATCGATCGCCGGCCGCGCTGCCGCCGATGTCGTGGGGACCGACCTCTTTGCCGAGCTCGAGCCGCATATCGACCACGCCTTCAAGGGGAACGCGGTCAGCTACGAGTACGAGCGCAAGCGGCCCGACGGAACCAGGGCCTATATGCGGTCCACGCTCATTCCCGATATGACCGCGGATGGACGCACGCTCGGTATTTTTGTCCTGTCGCTGGACGCGACGGATCAGAAGCAGGCGGAAGCCACTTTGGTTCAGTCCCAGCGCATGGATGCGGTCGGCAAGCTGACGGGCGGCCTTGCTCACGACTTCAACAACCTGCTGGCAATTCTTATGGGCAATCTGCTCTCCATCAGCCGCATGGAAGCCCCGCTGGACAAGAGGGACCTCGACCGGAAGCTCGAACCGGTGCTGGAAGCCACAAAGCGGGGCTCAGACCTCATCCAGCGGCTCCTCGCTTTCAGCCGTGGCAAGGCGGTCGACCCGCAGGCAGTGTCCCTGGCCACGCTTGTGCGCAATACCGAAAGCCTTCTTACGGGCTCCCTGCCCTCCTCCATCCGGCTGGAGACTGAAGTGGCCGACCGGAGCATCGGGGCCTGCATCGACCCGACTCAGATGGAAACCGCCCTGATAAATCTGGCTTTCAACGCCCGCGATGCCATGCCGGATGGCGGAACGCTGCGCATCGCCCTCAGCGAGATTTCCATCGAAAAGCGGGAGGCGGACGACCTCGGTGTTCCCTCCGGACGCTTCTCTAAAATCACCGTCGCGGACACCGGCTGCGGCATGGACGAAGAAACCCGCCTCAAGGTGTTCGAACCCTTTTTCACGACGAAGACTTTCGGCACCGGCAGCGGCCTGGGCCTTTCCATGGTCTATGGCTTCATTCGCCAGTCCGGAGGCGCCGTCACGGTCGACAGCAAACCGGGCAGCGGCACGTGCCTGACGTTCTACCTGCCCTACCGCCGGGTTGCCTTGTCCGCCGATAGAAATGGCGCTACATGCGACGGCACCGATCTGAAACGGGGTCGCGGTGAGCTTTTGCTGCTGGTTGAGGACGACCCGGATGTCGCCAACGCCGTCACCGATCAGTTGCAAAGCCTGGGCTACGCCGTTCTGCGGGCCGAAAGTGCGGACGACGCCCGCTCCCTGGCGCTTGATCTGCCGGAACTCAGGGGTGTCCTCAGCGATATCATCATGCCCGGTCAGATGAACGGCCTCATGCTTGCCAGGGAAATCCGGCGGGCGCGCAAGGATCTCGGAATTGCCCTTATGTCGGGCTATGCAGACTGGTCAGATCTTGCCGGCAACGAGCGGGACTGCCAGTTCCCCGTCCTTGCGAAACCCTTCACCGACGATCAACTGGCGCAAACGCTCCAGAAGATCCTCCAGAGTTCAACAGCCAGTCAATCGGGACCGATTGACCGGCCAGAAGTTGATCGGATCTGATCCGGTCGAGCAAGTGAGTGATTGCCTTGCAGAAGAGCTTCGCACCATCGGCGAAACTGACCGTCTTCATCGTTGATGACGAACCGGAGATCGGTCAGCTCTTGCGCGAAGCCATGTCGCATTTCGATATGACCGGCGAAACATTTTCCACCGGCACCTCCATGCTGGCAGCACTTGCCAACGAAAGTCCGGACGCCTGCATAGTCGACCTCGGACTGCCGGACATGGAGGGCATGGCCCTGATCAACGAGATCCGCAGGATATCCTCGGTGCCGATCATTGTGCTGTCCGCGCGGGGCCATTCGACGGACCGGGTCATGGGTCTTGAACTGGGCGCGGATGACTATGTCGTCAAACCGTTTGACCCGCGCGAGGTCGTCGCACGCATTCGCTCGATCCTCAGAAGATCCTCGGACCGGACGCCGGCTCACGGCGAAGTGGATCTGGCCAGATTCGAGGACTGGTCATACCGCCCTTCCTCCCATTGCCTGACCTCACCGGAGGGGGAAGAAACCTTCCTGTCGACCGGGGAAGCCACCTTGCTCGAAGCGCTGCTGCGCGCTCCAAAACGGGTTCTCACCCGTGACTACCTGCTCGAACACGGCGGACGGGACGAGAGTCTCGACCGGTCGATCGATGTCCGCATTTCACGGCTCCGCAAGAAACTGAACCGCAAGAACGAAGCCGCTCATATCAGGACGATCTACGGCTCGGGCTACATGTTCGCAACGGCGGTGACATGGAGTTGAGGTTACGTCCAGCTTAGCCGGACCGGAACTTCGTCTCGAATTCCTCACCTGTCATCTTCCGCGTTTCGTTTGAAAACGAGTAACAGGCCGGTTTCTGTTCAATGAAGAATTCAGCCTTGAACGGCAGTTCCGATTGATCGTCAAACAGACCCAGCGGAATGCCGTGAAGATCGCTGCCTTTCGGATGGAAGAAGAGACTGGAGCCGCATTCGGAACAAAAACCACGTTCGAACCCATCGGATGACTGGTAGCGTTTGACCGGACCTTCAAAAACTGCACCGGTGCAAGGCACAGCCATGAATGGACCGCCCACCCATTTCCGGCACATCGAACAGTGACAAGCCTGCAGGCGCGGTAGAGCGTCGGCCGAGAGGGTCACGCTTCCGCATAAACAGCTGCCGGTCCGGGTCATGTCTGCCACCTTTCGCTTTTGCCGCTTGAGGATCGCGACCTGCCTGGAACGGTAGATCTTCTGAAACGCAAAATCAAAAAAGGCGGGAAGATCGCTCCCCCCGCCTTTTTCAATTCAAACCCGGCCTTCCTTAGAAGCTCAGGGACACGTCCCTGTGGCTGGACAGGCATGCCGCAACGTCCAGGGCCATATGGGTCGGCAGTCTTTCCTGCTGCCTCAGACCGATATTGTTGACGACCGCGGCATCATATTCCTGCAGCGCCGGCAGCAGTTCCTGTGCGGCTCTTTCGCGCCACGCAAGATCGGCCTGGAGCGCCGCGATCGACTTGTCGATCTCGGCCACGGCCTCTTCGGCATTCGGTTCGCGGCTGCGCATGATCTTGCGCGCTTCGGTCAGGCCCTTGCGGATATCGCTTGTGCCCTCTGCTTCACCCACTTTCGAGCGCATGGCGGCAATGGCCTCGACAGCTGCCTCCGGCTCAAGCTGCGGAACCTGCGCCTTGAGCTCTTCAAGCTCCGGACCGAAGGCCGCGACCGTATCCGCGTCCGCAAGAATGGCCTTCACCTCCAGGATCGGCTCGTAGGCCTGATCAACCGTGCGGCGGTACATCTGCCGCGCGGTGGTCTCCGCTTTCTGGATCTTTGAAAACTCCCCGTAGACCTCTTCCCAGTTGTCCGGGATCTTGGCGAGGATCGCATCGTGTTCCTGTTGGAGCGCATCAATCTGCGACTGCGCGCGCTCGCCCTGCGCCGTGGAGTAGACCGCACCGTCGCCGGACCGGTTGACAATCACCTTAAGTTCTTCGATACGCGCGTCGATCCGGCGGGCATCACGCTCCAGGGCCCTGACTTCCGTGTGGATGGGTTTGAAATCACCCGAAGCCTCTGCGACAGCGTCTTCCGCGTCGCGGATCGCCGTCATCATGGGCAATGCTTCCTTCGCCTTTTCAAAACCCTCGGCAAGATCGTCCTGCAGGTCTTCCGGCAGATAGCTCATGTCGACGCCTTCGACCTTGTCGATCGCGGCCAGGATGCTGTCGCCGTTTTGACGGAAATCCTCGTAGACGAGCGTTTCCATGCAGTATTGCAGGCGCGGGTTCTTGGGCGGCGGCGCCGTCTCGGACAGCAGCGAAGACCGGTTTGGCAGGTAATTCACCAGCTGCGGATAGAACCCGACGATGCCGAGTGCGAACAGCTGCAGCGCAATGAACGCGATCACGCCCTTGTACATGTCGATGGTCTTGACCACCGCAGGTGCCACACCGCGCAGGTAGAACAGCGCGAACCCGAAGGGCGGCGTCAGGAACGAAGTCTGGATGTTCAGGCCGATCATGACACCGAGCCAGACGGCAGTGACATTCGCTCCGGGATCGGAAAGCAGGATCGGCGCCACGATCGGCACGACAACCACCGCGATCTCGATGAAATCGAGGAAGAACCCGAGGATGAAGATCACCAGCATGACGATCAGGAACTGGGCCCAGAAACCGCCGGGCAGGCCCTGCAGGAATTCCTTGACGAGGTGCTCGCCACCAAATGCGCGGAACGCCGAGGTCAGCATCGCCGCGCCGAGCAGGATGATGAAAACCAGCGACGTGGTCTTGGCCGTTTCGACCATGACGCCGCGCAGTGTATCGTCCAGCTTCAGCGTCCGCCAGCCCGACCAGAAGATCGCCAAAAGCACGAGTGACACCGCGATCAGCGCCAGGATCAGGCTCAGCACATCCTGCGAATTATCGATGCGCTTGATATTCACTTCGCCGAAGAAACTGATCACGACCGCGAGACCGAGCAGTGCGAGGATTGCGAGAATAGCAGGCGAATAGGCCCCCTTTTCGCCTTCCTTGAGGCGGTAGCCCGCCATGACCATCGCTCCGACCGCACCGATTGCGCCCGCCTGGTTGACCGTTGCAATGCCGCCGATGATCGAACCCAGCACGAGGAAAATCAGGGCCAGGGGCGGTACCAGCGTGATCACGACCTTGACCGCGAACTTGCGCGTGAAGGTGCCCTCTTCGTGGACGGCCGGCGCGGCCTTGGGGTTCATCAGCGCGAAGCCGAGAATGAACAGCATGTAGAGACCAACAAGGACAAGGCCCGGCAGGAAGGCTCCCAGGAACATCTCTCCGGCGCTGGTCGAGACCACGGAAAAATCCGACGGCATGGAGAGTTCGCCCGTGCTGTCCTTGAACAGCGTCTGACGGAGCGAGCCCGCCTGATCGACGGCACTAGCAAGCTGGTCGGCAAGAATGATGAGAACGATGGAGGGCGGGATGATCTGGCCGAGCGTGCCGGACGCGGCAATCGTTCCAGTCGCGAGCGGAACCGAATAATTGTTGCGAAGCATCGCCGGCAGCGAGATCAGACCCATTGCCACAACGGTTGCACCGACAATTCCGGTTGTCGCGGCCAAAAGAGCGCCCACGAACACGACGGAGATGCCGAGACCGCCGGGGACCGGACCGAAAAGACGGGCCATTGTTACCAGGAGGTCTTCGGCGATCTTCGACCGCTGAAGCATGATGCCCATGAAGACGAACAGCGGGATTGCGATCAGCGTATCGCGTTCGGCTTCCCAGTAGATGCCCCGGAAATTGGTAACACCCGCGCTCAGCCATTGCCCGGGCCCGCCGGAATCAAAGAAGGCATCGGTGCCGGTCGAAAACAGGTAGCCGGCGCCGGCCGCAAGTCCGATTGTCAGGATCGCCGCTCCCGGAAGGGCGAACGCGACCGGGAAACCGGATCCCAGTGCAAACGCCATCAGGACAACGAGAAGAGCTAGAAAGAAAAGTTCCATGTCAGAAGATCTCGTCAGGCGTTAGTTGACTGGATGGTTTTCATGGTCCCGGCCGCCCGGCTCACCACGAATGTCCGCAATCGCGTCCAGGAAATAGGACACGAACTGGATCATCATGGTGACGGCGAACACGCCCAGGAACCCTGCCATGAGGTATTTGACATAGAGCCCGAACCCGGCCTGCGTTGTCTCGTAGGACAGGATCGGCGCGTTGATCACGTTCTGCTTCCCTGCCATGCCGATGAGGATGATGACGGCGCACAGGGACATCCCCAGGATGACGGAGCCGACGGCGTTCACGTAGCCCTTGGTCTTGGCGGACATTCCGGCATAGAAGACGTCGACCCTCACGTGCCCTTCTTCAAGCAGGGTATAGGCACTCGCGAACAGGAACAGCGCCGCGTACCAGAACCGGACGAGGTCGGCCATGAAGGCCTGCTCGTAGGAAAGGATGAACCGGCCCACCACGATCAGCAATTCGGCAACGACCACCAGCAGCGCCAACCAGATGAACCCGAGCGTGCGCGTAAAGGCGGCGATCACGAATGACAGTCCGATGAGCGGCATGTGCACGTATCCGCCGCGGAACTGGGACCGGCCGAGACTGGCGGCCATGTCCGGGCCGACCACAGCCTCAAGCAGGCCTTCGACGCGCAGGAAGGAAATCACGGCATCCACGAGGCCGACGATCAGAACGGCAAAAAACATCGCCCTGATCAAATAGGCGTTGATATCACTGATTTTTTTGCTGTCTTCGCGCAGCGACCTGTCCTTGGTGCGCTGAACCAGCAGCACTGCCCAGATGATCGCACCGCCGTAAATTGCCAGTTGCGCCCAGGACCAGGCGATCGACATCGATCCGTTCGCCGGCCCGCCGAAAATCGGGGCAATTCCGGGAAGGTCCTGCCAGAAGGTCAGATAGTTGTTGATCAGAAACGCTGCCATGATCATGAGGATCAGCCAGCCGAATGTCCTGTATGATACCGCGCTCTGGTGTTTCCCTGCAGGAATGTCCCCACCTGCCGACACGTCGTCTCCAACCCCGCCTACAGCCGCCATGGCGAATGTGCCCTATTTTTTTGTCAAACAAGAAAACGGGGGCGGGACTTCTCCCGCCCCCCCTTAGCTTTGCCGAAGGACTTAAACTTCGATGCCGAGCACGCGGTTGCGCTGCTGCGTATAGCCTGTGTCGGCGAGCAGCATCCAGCGACCGATTTCGGACCGTGCTTTCGCGAAGCTTTCATGGGTCCGCGCTGCCAGGTCGGAGTGAGAAATCGTTTCCTCGAAGACCTCTTCGGCAGCTTCACCGAACGCGTCGTAAACCTCGTCGTTGAACTGTTTCAGCTCAACACCGTGCTCGTTGATGAGCCGGTCGAGATAGACACCGTTGTTAGCATTGGTTTCAGCCATCTGGCGGGCGTTTTCTTCGTTACAAGCCGCCTGGATGATGGCCTGGTCTGTCGGCGACAGCTGGCTCCACCAGGACTTGTTCATGCCGAAGGCGAGCTGGGAACCCGGCTCGTGCATGCCCGGATAGTAGTAGTACTTGGCTGCTTCGTAGAACTTCATGAAGTAGTCGTTGTACGGGCCAACCCACTCGGTCGCGTCGACAGCACCGGAAACAAGGTTTTCGTAGATCTGGCCGCCCGGCAGGGAAACAGGAGACGCGCCCAGTTTCGCCATGACGTCGCCGCCGAGGCCCGGAATACGCATCTTCAGACCCTTGAGGTCGTCCGCGGTTTCGATTTCCTTGTTGAACCAGCCGCCCATCTGAACGCCGGTGTTACCGCATGCGAAGTTTTTCAGGCCGAACTCGTCACCGACTTCGTCCCAAAGCTCCTGGCCGCCGCCATACTTGATCCAGGCATCGATCTCGGCATAGGTCAGGCCGAACGGAACAGCCGTGAAGTAAGCCCAGGCCGGGTGCTTGCCCTTCCAGTAGTAGTCGGCAGCGATGTAAGCCTGCGCGTTGCCGGATGCGACTTCGTCGAAAGAGTCGAAAGCCCCGACGCGTTCGCCGGCCGCGAAGTACTGAACATTGATGCGGCCATCGGTCAATTCGCCGATGCGGGCTGCCAGGCGCTGAGCCGAAATCCCGAGACCCGGGAAGTCACGCGGCCATGTGGACACGATCACCAGATCGGTGGTGCCCTGCGCAATCGCCGGTGCGGCGAGAGCGGAACCAGCGGCGATACCACCGGCGCCAAGACCAGCTTTTTTGATAAACGAACGACGATCCATTAGTTTCCTCCCTAATCGGACCAAATAATTCCGGATCGGTCTGCAACCTTGCACCGATCTCGCCGTATGTCTAGTTGACGTGACGGACGGAAAGCTATTCGTGGTTCTGCGCACTTTCTCAGTAGTACTACCGAGAATTTCGCAATAGATGATGGCTTAATGGACACCTGCCTAATGGGAAAGCAACTTTCGTGACCTTCAAGACTAAATTGCTACTTATCACGATCCTGCCGCTCATCGCGGTATCCGTTCTGATCGGCGGCACCACCTACTACCAGTCGCGAAAGCTCATTGACGCGGAAACACAATCCGTCGAGCAAAGGATCCTTGCGGCGAAACGGCAGGAGATCCGCAACTATGTAAGCCTGGCGCTCACATCGATCGAACAGCTCTACAAGAAAGAGCCGGGCGGACGGAAAGCCGCCCAGGAAGAGGTGAAGGAAATTCTGACCAACCTCACCTTCGATCATGACGGCTACTTCTTCGTTTACACGCTTGATGGCACCAATGTCGTTCACCCCAAACTGCCGCATCTTGTCGGCGAAAACTGGTGGGACCTGCAGGACGACAATGGCGACTACGTGATCCGGAACCTGATCACCCAGGCCAAGTCCGGCGGAGGGTTCCACCAATATGTCTGGCACAAGCCCTCCACCGGATCGGTCGAGGAAAAACTCGGCTACGCCATTTTGCTGAACAAGTGGGGCTGGATGCTCGGCACCGGCCTTTACACCGACGATATTCAAAAGGAAGTCGCCACGATAAGGGCCGAATTTGCGCAGAACATCCGCCAGACGCTGCTTGTGACCTTCCTGATTACGCTGGCGGGCATCGCCGTTGCAGGAACGCTGATCGCAGGCGTCCGCTTTTCAGAGCAACGGTTTGCCGACAGCAAGCTGAAGGAACTGACGAACCGGATTTTCCAGGTCCAGGAACAGGAACGCAAACGCGTCTCGACCGAGCTGCACGACAGTATATCCCAGCTTCTCGTTTCCGTTCGCTACGGCATCGAGATGATCCACAGCGAGGCCACCCGCGATCTCGATCTTCAGGTCCAGGCGGCGAAGTGCCTCAAGACCCTGGACGGAACCATCGCCGAAGTCCGCCGAATTTCGCGGGACCTCAGGCCGAGTGTCCTGGATGACATGGGCCTGGCGGCAGCGCTGGGAAGCCTCGGCAACGAGATCCAGAGCCAGTCGGGCATATCGGTCAACGTCGATGCGCAGCAGTGCCACAGCCGGTTGTCGGACGGTGCCAAGACAGCGCTTTACCGGGTTGTCCAGGAATGCATGACCAATGTTGCAAGACACTCTCACGCGAGCAAGGTCAACATCGATCTGAAAGTCGGTGTCCACGACCTGACATTGTGTGTGGAGGACAACGGCGTCGGCCTGCCAAGGCCGCTGCCCAAGACCGGAGGTCTCGGGTTTCGAAACATGCGCGAGCGGATCGAGACCTATGGCGGCAAGTTGATTTTGAGCCGGCGGTCCTCCGGGGGGACAAGGATCAAGGTGCAGATGCCGCTCGATAACATGGCGGCAAAGGCCGCGTGATTTGAACATGACATCGAGTTCCAAGTCTTCCCCGTCACTTGAAAGACCCATTCGCGTCCTGCTCGCCGACGACCATGAACTCGTCCGCGACGGTATTCGGGCGCGGCTTCAAAAGGTCCCGGAGCTGGAGATCGTCGGCGAGGCCACCAACGGACGCGAGGCCGTGCGGATGACCCGCAGCCTGAAGCCCGATGTGCTTCTGATGGACGTTTCCATGCCGGTCATGAACGGTCTGGAGGCGGCAATGGAAATCCGCAGAACCGAACCCTCCGTCGGCGTGTTGATCCTGTCGGTCTACGACAATCCCGAATATGTGCGCGGCGTCGTCCAGGCCGGTGCGCGCGGATACATCCTGAAGGACATCTCGGCACAGGAGATGATCACCGCGATCACCAGCGTTGCCTCCGGCGGATATTTCTTCTCGTCCGCCATCGGCCCAACCCTCGTGGGCGCAAGCGCATCCGCTCCCGTTGAAGATCCCTATGGTCTGACCGAGCGTGAACGGCAGGTGCTGACCGCGATCGCAAAAGGGCAGCCGAACAAGGAAGTCGCCAAGGCGCTCGGGATCAGCGTTCGCACGGTGGAATCGCACCGGCTCAACCTTCGCGAAAAAGTGGGCACGCGTAACGCGGCCCAGCTTTACAAGGTCGCGCAGGAATTGGGATTGCTGGACTAGGTGTCTTTCAGCTACATCTGCGCATGGGGCCACCCCCGCGCGCATTCCGTTTCCCTGCAAGGTTCAAAATGACAAAACCGCTTGTCCTGGTAACAGCCGACGTTAAGCCCATCGACGGATTCAACTGGCACGCCGTCAACGCAACTTATCTTCATGCCGTCCTGAAAGGGTCCGACGCGATTCCGATGATCCTGCCGTCTCTCGGCCCGGAACTGGATCTGGATGCAGCCCTTGATCAGGTCGACGGCGTGGTCGCGACCGGATCGCGTTCAAACGTGAATCCCGTGCTTTACGGTCAGGAACCGACGGAAGCCAACGGCCCTTACGACCCCGACCGGGATGCGACGACCTTGCCCTTGTTGAAAAGAGCCGTGGAACGCGGCATCCCCGTGTTCGCCATATGCCGCGGCATGCAGGAACTCAACGTGGCCATGGGCGGCACGCTCCTGACAGAGGTACAGGAACTCAGCGGCCGGAAGGATCACAGGGCCCCGGTCTCCGAACAGCAGGATGAACGCTTCCGGATCGCGCACCCCGTTGATGTCGCCGAAGGCGGTACGCTCGAAGACGTGATCGGTTCGGAACCATTCGACGTCAATTCGCTGCACCGCCAGGCCGTGGGCGATCTCGGCAGCGGTCTTGTGATGGAGGCACGCGCAGAGGACGGAACGATCGAGGCCATGTCCGTGAAGGACAGCGCAGGATACGTCCTCGCCACTCAATGGCATCCCGAGTACTGGGTCTCCACGGATGGCCCCTCGCAAAAACTGTTTTCTGCATTCGGGGACGCAGTTCGCGCTTATCGGGAAAAACGGCTCGGGCTCTAGGTTCCGGCATTGCCGCGAAAAATCAGCCCCAGCCGAGCGCGGCAATCAGAAGCGTTATTCCGAGCAGGAACACAATTGCGGCGCCAAAAATCTCGATCGACCGGTGCACACGGATCGCCATCGGACTGCCTTCCCCAAAGAGGCGCACGGCAAGATCCTTTGCACCGACGGCAAGGGCGGCCAGCAGCGAAACCGTGATGCCGGTGCCGACAGCCATTGCCAGTGTTGAGGCCACCCCGGCGACGATCATGCCTTGCGACAGCGCAAACACCAGAACCACCAGGGCCCCGGTGCAAGGCCGAAGACCGACTGCCAGTACAATGGATATGGCGCGGCCGAATGTTATCTCCCCCTGAACCATCTCTGGCGTCGGCGCGTGCGCGTGACCGCAGGTGGTGCACACGCCGTCAGCTCCGAATTCATGATGGTGGTGGTGGTGGTGATGCCCGTGATCGTGTCCATGATGATGGTGAGCGTGATCATGCCCGTGCGCGCCGGCGAGGGCGAGATTGCCCCCGGAAAGACGGTCGGCAATGCTCAACGCAAGCGGCTTTCCGGCCTTTTGCCAGAGCAGCCATGCGCCCAGCCCCGTGATCAGGATGTAGGATCCGATTTCAAACCAGCGCGCCGTATCCTGGATTGCCAGGCTCGTCAGATTGAAGACAACCGCAAGGCCCCCGACAAGCACGATCGCAGTGACGGCCTGCGCGAACGCGGACGCGAATGACAGCAGGACCCCCTTTTTCAAGGTCTCATTGTTGGCAACGACATAAGAGGTGATGATCGCTTTGCCATGACCCGGCCCGGCGGCATGAAACACGCCATAGGCAAAGGACAGACCGATCAGCAACCAGCCGGCGCCCGGATTGTTGCGGAACGCGCGCAGACTGGCCACCAGCCGCTGATAGAACTCCTTCTGCTTGATCGCGATCGTGCCAAAGAAGCGATCAAGAACACCGATGCCGACAACAGCCGCTTCCGGGCTATTGATGACGGCGACCTGTGTCGAGGCAACCACCTCGTCCGAGCGAGCGGAGGCGAGCGGCTCAGTACCGCTTTCCGGAAGCGCTTCGTTTGCCCCGCCGGTACCGGCATCAGGATCGAGCGATGCGGTCTGCGCTTCGGTCTGCCCGCTCACGCCGGACGCCGAAATTCCGGCAGCTGCGCTCGCGCAGTTGACGATCATCTGGTTGATCTGCGTGGCGGCCGCAGACTGCAGTTCAGGTGGCAAATCGCGCTGGTCCGGTCCGATCTGCGCCAGCGCGTAAGCGGTTGCGGCGTCGAGAGGCGGCGGCTCCTTGCGCGTCACCTGGCATGTTCCGGGCGCATTGACCGTGCCGACCGCGTCCGCCTCCTGTCCGAACCTGAAATCCACGTAGTAGGTCGGGTCATAGACATCGAGCGTTATCGGCGCCGTCGCATCGCTGGGATCCTTGAGCGGCAGCACAAAATGAAGCTCAAGGAGATCCACTTCCTCGATCGCCGTGCCGCCATTCAAACGGATATCCTCTTCGATCGCCTCGAAATCCTCCGGCTTCATCATCCAGTAGTCGTCGACGGGAAGTGTTGCGACCTCGAGCCAGTAGTCCGTCGGAGCGGCAAAATCGAGCTCGACGCGCGTGTTGTCGCCAAACGTGAAATAGCCAAAATCCGCCATGCTCTCGACATTGACCTTGGCGAGTTCGGCAAGCTCTTCACGCGAATAGACACCGTCCTGATTCGTGTCGAAACCCTGGATCGCGAAGGCGGAAAAAGCATCATCGAAGCGGAAGATATGCTCGACCGCAACGGCATTGCCCTCGTCGTCGAAGATGAGTTTGGATCTGGCTTCGACAAACACATGAGGATGCGCCACGGCGCCTGTCACGCTGACAATCGCGAGGATCAATACTGCTGCAAAACAGCTGGAGACCAGACGGCAGGCCTCTCGCAAGCAGTTGGAAAAACAGCGCAACGGGTCACCTATTTTGACGAACGGACGTACTCACATGGCACGATTTGTCCTCTGTGAACACAGAACACGGCAGCATAATGACTGAACATGTTGCCGCAGCGCAAAACCAAGATGAAAATATTTTCACAAGATCACCTGAAATAAAGAACGTGTGTTTCGCTTCGATGGCAAAGATTGGAAGAAAAGAGACAAAATTCTTCGGTTTTCAACTAAATTATTTGTAAAGACAACGACATGTAGAGCCAATCATGAACGCTTTGAACCCTTCCATCCCGCACAGCGCCGTGTTCGACCATCCGGAAATGGGCGAACACGAAAACATTGTTTTCGTCAGGGACCGTGACAGCGGACTGAACGCAATCATCGCAGTCCACGACACCACGCTCGGCCCAGCGCTGGGAGGCTGCCGTGTCTGGCCGTACGAGAAGCCGGCCGATGCGCTTACGGATGCGCTGCGGCTATCACGCGGCATGACTTACAAGAACGCCCTTGCGGGACTGAATCTGGGAGGTGGCAAGGCCGTCATCATTGCCTGTCCCAGGAAGGACAAGTCACAAGACATGATGGAGGCTTTCGGCAGTCATGTCGAACGGCTGTCGGGCACCTACATAACGGCCGAAGATGTCGGCGTCTCACCTGAGGACATGGAAGCCGTTTCCCGCCGCACCGATCACGTGCGCGGCATCCGCGCAACCGGGCTGGGCGATCCGTCTCCTTATACGGCGCTCGGGGTATTCGAAGGGATCAGGGCTTCGGCCAGGCATGTTTTCGGAAGCGCCGATCTGGAAGGCAGGACGGTATCGGTGCAGGGACTTGGCCATGTCGGTTTCGACGTTGCCCGACAACTCGCTGAGGCCGGTGCGAACCTGATTGTCTCCGATATTCATGCACCCGCTGTCGACAGGGCGCTTGATGCGTTCGGCGCAGCGTCCGTTCAGGCCGATCAGGCGCATTGCGTGGAGGCAGACATTTTCGTTCCCTGCGCGCTTGGGGCTGGATTGAATGCCCGCACGATCCCCCAGATCGGGGCGCGCATCGTCGCTGGCGCGGCAAACAACCAGCTTCAAACGCCTGCCGACGGTGTCGCTCTCAAGAAGCGCGGCATTCTCTACGCACCCGACTACGCGATCAACGCCGGTGGCGTGATCTCGATTGCCCTGGCGAAACCAGGCGAAGACGATGGCAGGGTCCGGGCGAAAACGCTGGCGATCGGCGAAACGCTCACACGTATCTTCGAACGCGCCGCACGCGAGGAAACCACACCCGAAAGGGTCGCTGACATGATCGCCGAGGAGAGACTGGCACAATAAGGCAGCGGACACAGACCGCGCCTGGTGCAGCCCGGCGGCGCACGCCGCCGGAGGGCCCGCCTCGCGGGGAAATCATGATGTCAGGTCAGGAGTACCGTTTTTCGGAGGCCGACTTGAAAATGAGCCGCACCTGATGTTTGGCGTCTTCGACAGCACGCTCGCCCATCTCCGCATAGCAGGCGGTGACGCCTTCATGCAGCAGATAGAGCGTTGACGCGAATTGGTCGTCTCCGCTCAGGACACCAAAAAATTCAAGCAATTCGCCCTTGTGCCGTGTAACCGTGTCCTTGATCTGCGAACTGTCCGGGTTGGCGGCAAGGGCCTGGCGGAAAAAACACTCCTTGCCCTGGGTCACACGCATCCATCCGCCCAGCTTGTCGAACAATTGTTCTGCCGCCGCCAGTCCGGGTTCACTCACCCCCTCGCGCACATAGGCGAGATACCTCTGGTGACGAAACTCCAGCGCACCCAGGATCATGGCTTCCCGCGAGGGGAAATACCGGTAGAGCGTACGCATGCTCACGCCGACACCCGCACGCAGCTCCGGAACGCTGGGGTCTGCAAATCCACGACTCCAGAAAACCTTTTCCAGGCCGGCTGCAATCTGTTTTTGAGCATCGTTCATGAAAGCAGACTGAAACGTGCACGTTGCATTTGCAACAAAAATCTGTCCTCTACCGGATCACGTTTCTCCCGGCGTGAACCGCTCTAGCAACCCGGGGCTTTCGAAGACCAGTCCACCAGGAAATCCACGAACGCCCGGACCTTCGCGCTGAGATGACGCCGATGCGGGTATACCGCGTAGATACCGCGCTCCGGCTCTTCGTACTCCTCCAGGACAACCACGAGATTACCTTCGCTCACATCCTTGGAGACAAAGAAAAGCGGCGTCCGCAGGAAACCCAGATTGGCCAGTGCGGCTTCGCGGGCGGCAGTGGCACTGTTGACTTCAAGTGGCCCATTCACGGTAACGGACAAGCGCTCGCCGTTCGACTGGAATGCCCAGTTCTGCTTGTAGCGGTAATTCGTGTCGATGATGCAGGGCCGGGTCGCGAGATCCGACGGAACTTTCGGTGCACCGTGTTTCTCGAACACATCGGCTGTTGCGCACACAACGGTGCGGAAGGGAGCAATTTTCCTGGCAATCAGGCTTGAGTCTTCCAGCTGTGTCACGCGGATCGCAAGATCGAAACCTTCCTCGACAAGATCCACGAACCTGTCTTCCAGGCGCAGATCAAGCCGGATGTCGGGATACTGGGCAAGAAACTGCAGCATTGGCCTGTTGAGCATGTCGTCACCCATCGACCGGGGTGCCGACACGCGCAAACGGCCGCGCACCTCCTGGTGAGAGGACTGCACGGACGCCTGGAGATCGTCGATGCGTTGCAGGATTTCCGCCGCTTCCTTGTAATACGCCTCTCCCACCTCTGTCAGGGAGACCTGCCGCGTCGTGCGGTTCAGCAATCGGACGCCGAGTTCGTCTTCAAGCTCTCCGACATATTTCGAGACAAGCGCCTTGGACCGGCCCATCTCCCGGGCTGCGGCGGAAAAACCATTCGAGTCGACCACTTGAATGAAGCAGCGCATCCGCGTGATTGCGTCCATTCGGCATCCTTCCAGCTAGGGCAACGCATTGAGACGTGATTACCCGATTTGTCCCGCAACGGTCAAAGCCAACGGTCCAACGGGAACGTCCATCACCTAGCGTTGAGAGGCCGTTTTCCGGCGGCCGAGCCGCGCGAGACCCGCTAGCAGTCTTAAGAGCAGGAAACCCGCCAGTGCGCCGATACCCGCACTGAGAAATCCGGCAGCCGTTACCGGAATGGCCGGCTCGTAGTCTTCCGCCGTTGCCTGTGCAAGCTGGGGATCAAATCCCCGCGCAACCACGAACATGCGCCCGACCGGTCCGGCTGTTTCAAGTGCGGCCCGCTGCCGTTTGAGCCCCTCAAGCCGCATGTCCGCTATCGCCATGCTGTCGCCACGTGCCCTGACAAAGGGATCGTCAGAAGACTTTTGTCGCTCAATCGCTTCAGGAACGGTCAGACCGAATGCCGACGCGTCGCGTCTGAAATCGGCAAGGATGCCCTCAAGCGCATCGATCGCCCCTCCGAGGCGCTGCCGATACTGCTGCGAAAACTCAGGAAGCTGTGACGTCGCCGTTCCGCTCACCAGCATGACAAACACAATCAGGATCCTGAACATCACGGTCTCCGCGCCCGGTCTGCCGGACGGCAGTCAGTCCTGCAGGCTGATGATGCCTGCTTCGCCGGTTTCGGTTCCGAAGACCAGCCGCGCGCCGTCCGAATCCCAGTCCATCGCAGAAACCGGGCTTTTTCCGGGCCGGCGCAATTGCACCTCTGCCTTGTCTTCGAACCTGCACATTGACACCGAGCCGTCCTGGTACCCGATGGCAACAACATCCTCCTTGGGATGACAGGCCACGGCAGACACCAGAAGTTCGGTCCGGGCACCCAATTGAAGCGGTGTCTGCCCCATGGGGCCGGTTTTCCCGTGAAAGGGCCACAGGATCGCCGCGTTGGCACCCGACGTTGCCAGGTACCTGCCCTTGAAGGACCAGCTGAACGATTTGACCTTGGCCGGATAACCGGACATGCGCATGTCCTGGGCGTCCGACAGCCGCCAGCCGTGCAGGGCATTTTCCTGCATTGCCGTGACAAGGAATCGTCCGTCGGGTGAAAAGCTGATCCCCAGATGCGCACCTTTCCAGGAAAGCTCGGTCGGTGGTCCGTCGGTTCCGGCCCACCACAAAGAAGCGCCGTCGTACCGCGAAACGGCCAGGCGCGTACCTTTCGGCGCAAACGCCAGCCCGCCGACCGCGCGTTCATGCGCGAACTCCTTTTCGCGCCCGTCACTGAGACACACCCAGGCAACACGCCCGCTCGCAAAGGCGATCGCCCCGGATGGACCTGTCGCGATCAAGTCGATCCACTTGCGCGGCCGCTCAGCCACAAGCTCGGTGGTGGCATCGGAGCCGCAACGGTAGATACATCCGTCATCCCCGGACGTGAGCAGGCCGGTCCCGTCCTTGAAAGGTTCGGCCGCCAGCAGACCGGCCTTGTGGGGCCGCAGCTTTTTCAAACCCTCGCCGGAAAGGGTGACGTCGCCCTCTCCGGAAGCGAAGAAGGCGGATGATTTCAAAAATCCGGCGCGGACCACGAAGCCGTCCACGTCCACAGGTGCAATTGTCGGCACGCGTTCGTTCTTCCTTGTTATGCCGCGCAGGCCTGGAAACTCTGCTTCAGGACGTCCCAGTTGAGATCCCGTCCGATGAAGACGAGCCGGCTTTCGCGCGGCTCACCCTCTTTCCAGTCGCGCTGATGATCGCCTTCGACGATCATGTGAACACCCTGGATGACATATCGCTGGGGATCGTCCTTGAACGCCAGAATGCCCTTGAGGCGCAGGATGTTCGGGCCCTGCACCTGCGTGACCTGGCTGATCCAGGGAAAGAACATATCGGGATCGAGATCACCGGCGGTGAGCGAAATGCTCTTCACCGAATGGGGCGCCTCGTCGTGATGGTGATGGTGATGGTGATGGTGATGATCGTGGCCGTGATCATGGTGGTGGTGATCATGGTCGTGATCGTGATCGCAGTCCGGACCGCATTCATGGGCGGCATGGCCGTGCTCCAGAAAATGGGGATCCAGCGACAGGATCCGATCCAGATCAAACGCGCCCCGGTCCAGGACCTTGGCAATCTCGATGCCGCATCGCTCGCTCCGGTGCAGCACAGCGTAGGGATTAATTGAACGGATGCGCGCCTCGACCGTTGCCAGCTCTTCGGGCGTGACGAGATCGGTCTTGTTGATCAGGATCACGTCGGCGAAGGCGACCTGGTCCTCGGCTTCCTCGGTATCTTCCAGCCGCTGCAGAACGTGGCGCGCATCGACGACGGCAACAACCGCATCGAGTCTCGCGGAGGCGCGCACATCGTCATCCATGAAGAAGGTTTGGGCAACGGGTGCCGGGTCGGCCACGCCCGTTGTCTCCACGATGATGGCGTCGAAGGCTCCTTTCCGTTTCATCAGGTTCTGAACAGTCCGGATCAGATCACCGCGCACGGTGCAGCAGATACAGCCGTTATTCATCTCGAAGATTTCTTCGTCGGATTCGACCAGCAGATCGTTGTCGATGCCGACCTCGCCGAATTCGTTGACGATCACGGCGTATTTCTGCCCGTGGTTTTCGGTAAGTATCCGGTTGAGGAGCGTGGTTTTTCCGGCGCCGAGATATCCGGTCAGAACGGTGACCGGAATCTGTGCCTGGGCGTCCTGGGTCGCGGTCATTGCGAGGGTTCCTGGCCTTGTTGATTTGCTCTGCCTGTCGGGAAACAGGTGCGTTGGCCGCGAATATAAGCACATCGCGCGGCAATTTGGAGAGACTGCGGGAAAATTCCTGTAATCGTTAGGGGCAGACCTTGCAACAGCGAACGCCTCTGCGGCGTTCCGGGCTTTTCACGCAGCGGACCGGACGCTAGGTTGACGCAAAAATCAACGGCCTGAGAAGACGAACGAAAGCGAGCAGCGGATGTTGAAAACAATCAGCGGATTTGACCGCATCGGCGAGGAAAACGCATTCGCCGTTCTCGCGCGCGCGACTGAACTGGCCGGCCAGGGCCGCGACATCATCAATCTCGGCATCGGCCAACCTGATTTCAGAACGCCGGAACACATCGTCGAAGCAGCAATCAAGGCGCTCAGGGATGGCCAGCACGGCTATACCCCCGCCACCGGAATTGCACCCTTAAGAGAGGCCGTTTCGGCAGACCTTCTCAAGCGCCACGGCGTTGAAACCGACCCCCGCAATGTGCTCATCGTACCGGGCGGCAAGGTGACCATGTTCATGGCGATCCTGATGTTCGGCGAACCGGGAACCGAGATTCTCTACCCCGACCCCGGTTTTCCGATCTACCGGTCGATGATCGAGTTTACCGGGGCACAGCCGGTTCCCGTCCCGATACGCGAGGAAAACGACTTTGCGTTTTCCGCCGAGGAGACGCTGTCGCTGATCACGGACAAGACCCGTCTGCTCATTCTCAATTCACCCGCGAACCCCACTGGCGGCGTGACGCCGAGGTCCGAAATCGAAGCGCTGGTCAAGGGGCTCGAGGACCATCCGGATGTCGCGGTGATGTCAGACGAGATCTATTCGCAGATGACCTATGACGGCATGGAGCACGTGTCGCTTCTCGGCTTCGAGTCAATCCGGGACCGTTTGATCCTGTTGGACGGCTGGTCAAAGACCTACGCCATGACCGGCTGGCGCATGGGTTTTTCCCTCTGGCCGGACAGCCTTGCGGACAAGGCGCGCAAACTTGCCGTAAACGCCTGGTCCTGCGTCAACGCACCGGCCCAGTTCGCCGGCCTCGCCGCACTGACGGGTCCGCAGACGGCGGTTGAAGCGATGGTCGCGGAATTCGACGCCCGCAGGCGCGTGATCGTCGACGGGCTCAACGCGCTTTCCGGCATCTCCTGCCGCACGCCGCTCGGGGCCTTCTACGCGTTTCCGAACATCAAGGACACAGGCTGGAAGGCCAAGGAACTTGCCTCAGCCCTGTTGGAAGAAACCGGTGTTGCAACTATCGGAGGGCCCGACTTCGGGATTCTAGGGGAAGGATACATCCGTCTTTCTTATGCGAACTCCACAGAAAACATTATTTCCGCACTTGATCGGATCGGCGCGTTTCTGGATCAATAGAAAAAAACCAGCGATTACTGCAATTTAGGAAAATTGGCGGTATTTTACTATTAAAAACACTCAAAACTGGCTGAAATAACAAATGAATGTACCGATTTTATTAAGTCTTTCCCTGTCAAAAATTACGTAAGGGCATCAACGAGTGCCGGGATGACGGGAGGAAGTCCGGTGGAAAATGTCACACTCGATCTGCAGCAGTCTTTCGGCGGATTGAACGAGGCTGTTCTGGTCACGAATCCGGACAGGATCATTGTGTTCGCAAACGCCGCCATGGAAAAGCTCCTGCGCGTCAGCCACGACGATCTGATCGGCAATACGACAAAGCCTTTCTTCGCCGACCCGGCGCAGTTCGACCGGATGGCAGAGCTTTATCAAAGACCCTCGGACCAGAAGAACCGCAGGATGTATGCCATCGAAGCGGTTCTCGGCGATGGCTCCCGCAAACAGCTGGAAGTGGTCAGTGCACCGCTGTTCGACGCCTCCCAGAATCTGGCTGGTCTCCTGTTCATCTCGCGGGATGTCAGCGACCGCAAACAGCTCGAATCCCGGTTGAGTGACCTTGCGCTCACGCTGGAGGACGCCCTTGATGCGATCTTCGAAGGCTTCGCGATCTATGATGCCGAAGACAGGCTGATCATCTGCAACGACATGTACCGCGAAATCTATGCCGAATCGGCTCCGGCAATGTTCCCCGGAAACCGATTTGAGGACATCCTTCGCTTCGGGCTGCGAAAGGCTCAGTACAACACCGGCGGTCTGGATGACGAAACCTGGCTCGCCAACAGGCTGCAACAGCACCATGCAGCCGACGGGTCGGTGATTGAGCAGCAGCTTGAGACGGGCCGCTGGCTCCGGATTTCCGAAACCCGGACGAGCACCGGCGGGATTGTCGGCATCCGGGCGGACATCACGGAACTGAAAGACGCCAAGGCGCTGGCGGAGAAAGCTTATCGCAATCTCCATCTCATGGCGGACAGCATGTCCGCCTGCGTCGGCGAAGTCGATCTTGAAGGCAAGTGCCTGTTCCTGAACAAGACAGGCTGTGCCTGGTTCAACGGAACTCCACAGGAGCTTTTGGGAACCCGTCTTAGAGAACGGCTGCCCTGGAAGGAACGCGACAGCGTCCGGTCCCTGTTCATGGAAGCGATGAACGGCGAGAAAGCCTCCGCCGAGATCGGCATGCATTTTCCCGATGGCGTCAACCGCGAGTGCCTGATGGACTGCAATCCGCGTTTCAACGACGAGGGTGAGGTTGACGGTCTTGTGGTCGTGATCTCGGACATCACGGACCGCAAGAAAACGGAAAGGACGCTTGCGGAACTCTACGCCATCACGTCGACGAGGGAACTGGGTCACGAGGACAAGATCGCCGAAATTCTCCGGCTCGGGTGCGACCACTTCGATCTGCCGATCGGCATCATCAGTCATGTGATAGGCGAAAACTACACGATCACCCACGCCCAGAGCCCGGGCAACACGGTCCAGCCCGGCCAGTCATTCGAATTGAAGGATACCTTCTGCACCCTAACGCTGCAGGCGGACGAACCCGTCGCGACGGGTCACGCGGGGCAATCGGAATTCGCCGGTCATCCCTGTTACCGGCTGTTCGACATCGAAACCTATATCGGTGCCCCCCTGCTGGTGGACGGGATCATCCACGGAACGATAAACTTCACGGGCAGGGATATCCGCAAGCGGTCGTTCACGTCCGCGGACATACAGATCATTCGTCAGTTCGCCGACTGGATCGGCCACGAAATCGCGCGCCAGCGCGACCACCAGGCCCTGATGGATGCGAAGATCCGCATGGAGCGTATTGCGAGCATTGACGATCTGACACAGATCCTCAACCGGCGCGCCTTTCTTGAAAAAGCAAATACCGAGATCCAGAGGTTCCGCCGGACGAAGCAGGTATTCACCGCCGTCATGATGGATATCGACCACTTCAAGAGTATCAACGATCAGCATGGCCACGCAGCCGGCGACGATATCCTGAAGCTGTTCACACGCACGATCAGCAAGGAATTGCGATCCGTCGACATATTCGGGCGGGTCGGTGGAGAGGAATTCTGCCTGATCCTTAGCGGCACGGGTCTGGAAGACGCGTTCACGGTCTGCGAGCGTTTGCGCAAGAAAATCGCCCGGTCCTGTCAGGACCCGAGGCTTTCCCAGGTGGTGACCTGCAGCATGGGACTGGCGGTCTCCGGGCGCGAGGATGTCGAGTTTTCCTCGCTCATGCAGAAGGCTGATACGGCGCTCTACCAGGCAAAATCAACCGGACGCAACAAGTGTGTCATGCACGACACGTCACCCGATTCAATCGCCGTCTAGTGCGGTGAATTTGAAGTTCGCATCATTGCTTCTGCAGACTGCGAAGCGAACTTCAAATTCGTAAACCGCACTCGAAACATAGACTTGCTAGTCACCTTCTTGAATCTGAAGTTCGTTCGAAACACGCTGCAAAATGAGTCGAACTTCAGATTCAGCTGACTAGAGCTTGATCTAATCGGCGAGCCGCTGTGCCAGGCGCACACCCGGCGGAGGTGAACTCTCGCGAATTCGGAGTTCCGGTTCTATCACGATCGGTTTGTTGGGAACCCGGTCGCCTGCGATCTGCCGCAGCAGCGTCAGCGCGGCGAGCCGGCCGATTTTCTCCGGCTGGTTTGCAACGGTTGTAAGCGCCGGCGTTCTTGCATCGGCGCCGTCGATATCGTCATAGCCGGTAATGGCCATGTCGGGACCCGGCTCTACGCCGGCCCGGCGCAGCGTTGTCATCATGCCGAACGCGACAAGGTCATTGAAGCCGACAATTGCCGTCGGCCTTTCCTCCGCTTCGAGAATCCGTGGAACCGCAGACCGTCCGTCCGCCTGCGTCATCAGCTCCGGCAGATCGACCTGGCCGGCCGGATCGATCCCCGCCTCCTCCAGGGCTTTTTTCCACCCCTCGTGACGGAGCTTGCCGGTGGAGCTGTCCCTGCGTCCGCCGACCATGCCGATCTTGCTATGTCCCTGTGTCAGCAGGTGCTTGGTGATCTGGTAGGTCCCGGCAACATCGTCCCCGCGCACGCACGGCGCCCACACTCCGGGTACTTCGCGCGCGACCAGCGTGACCGGAATACCCTGGTCGACAAGCCGGTTGATTTCTTCCGCCGTCGTGCCGACCGAGGGACACAGGATCAGACCATCCGCGCGGTGCTGCAGCAGCGTGTTGACGAAACCACGCTGTCTTTTGGCGTCATCGCGGTGATTGCAGATGAAGATCATTTGTCCCTGCTCTTCGAGCACATCCTCAAGAGCGGAAAACACCTCGGCGAAATACGGATTCAGGATATCATGCACGGCAACGCCGACGATCTGACTGCGCGAGGTGCGCAGGGAAGCCGCGGACCGGTTGTAGATGTAGCCGATCTCTTCAGCGGTCTGTTTGACCTTCTCCCGGGTATCCTCGGCCACGAGCGGACTGTCCCGCAGGGCGAGCGAAACGGTCGCGGTCGAAATGCCGAGCGCGTCGGCAATATGACCGAGCGTTAGTCGTTTGCCTGGCTTGGGCGGAAGGTCTCCGGAGGAGGGCTTGGCGTCTTTGTCTTCGGACATTCAGTGGTCTCTATTCCCGCATCAGCGGCGTCAACGAGCGATAACGCCCCCGGCCGCTGCGGTAAACAGAACAATAGTAGCGACCCGTCAACGAAACCTTGAGGCCGTCCCGCCTTGCAAAATAGGAAGGACGTCCTGCAAGTGCGTCGCGTCAACGTGCCTGCGGCGCCGATTCGTCAAACTCTTCTCTCAGGTTCACGACAACGCGCCTGTTTTGAGACTGACACTCGATCGAGGAGCAGTCCGTCACCGGCCGCTCGACACCATAGCCCTTGGACCACACACGTTTCGGGCTCACGCCAAGACTGACCAATTCCGCCATGACGGCATCGGCTCTCTGGGCGGACAGCGTTTTCTGGGCCGCCTCGCTGCCCGGATCATCGGCGTGCCCCTGCACTTTCACCAGCCACTTGTTGTTTTGTTTCAACCAGTCGGCCTGGTTCTTGATTGTCATCTTGGCTTCTTCGGTCACGACCGCAGAACCCCTGTCGAAATAGACACGGCGTCCGACATTGATGATGAATTCTTCTTCGGAACCGGTGGAGATCTGACCGAACCCGGCTGCCGGTGCATTCGTGACGTTCGGCGACGAAATGCCCCCTGCGGAATTACAGGCGGCAAGCCCCGCTCCGCAAAAAACAATGATCATGAAACTCCGGCCCCATTGGCCAAACCAATTAAACAAGAACGCCCCCCAAGACTAACCTATTCCCCAAACGTGCCGGCGTTAGCCGGCACTTGCACCAAGATGTTCCAGAACCAGCACACCCGTGCCTTTCGGACATCTCTGGTAAAGATCGATGATGTCTTCCGGCAGCATGCGGATGCAACCACTGGAGACGTCATGCCCGATACTCCACGGTTCCAGGGTACCGTGCAGCCGGTAGCCGGTGTCGCTGCCGTTGTTGTAGAGATAGAGCGCCCGCGGACCGAGCGGATTGTTCGGCGCACCGCCCTCCACTCTGCGCGGCAATTCCGGCTGACGCTTGAGCATTTCGGGCGGCGGCACCCAGCGCGGCCAGAGCGCCTTGCGGTCGATCCGCGCGCGGCCGTACCATTTAAAGCCTTCGCGCCCGACGCCCACGCCGTATCTCAGTGCCGTGTTGTTTTCCCAGACCCAGTAGAGAAAGTGGTTCTGGGTATCGACCACGACCGTTCCCGGAGGTTCGTCGCTGAAATACTTGACCATCTGGCGGCGCCAGACCGGGTCGATCCGGTTAAGGTTCGTCCGGCGGTACTGAAAGCCGTTGTCCTGCTCATAACCGTTGAAATAAGCATTGGCGGCAGCGTTGGCCTGCGCCAGCTGCGGCAGTGCGAAGGTTCCCGCAACAGCTGCGGCACCTCCTAGAAAAGTTCGGCGATCCATTGCCATCCCATTCCTCCTAAACAGGTTGGTGACCAGTTGTCACCCGGGGTCCACGCCAGTGGCCATTAAGACGGAAACTCACGCGACCCGTCAACCGCCTAGCAAACATTGTCCGCATCCACGGGGACGGCGAAACACACCTATCGGCAATTATGACGACCCCGTTCAGATACCGCGTACGCTCTCCTGACATAGACTGTAGAGCCGGGAGCCGGCAACAATCATCGTTCCGGCGACAGTGCTGTTCTGTAACTTACAAACCGGGAGTGTGAATATTCGTCCAAAAGCCTGTCGCTTTCGGCACGCGTTTTGTGAGAACGTGAGGCCGACAAAATTGGGTGAAGCGGGAAACGGGATGCCGGTAACGGAAATTGAGACCTGGCTTGGAAGAATGTCCATCTGCGAAAGCCAGGAGGCCATTACCGAGGTGCACTGGAACGGCCCCGCGGGCCAGGATGAAACGCCACTGCTTCGCGAGGCGGCAGCGCAGGTGAACGCCTATCTGGACGGAAAACTTGAGACATTCGACCTGCCGCTGGCTCCGAAAGGCGGTGACCTGCACCAGACCGTTTTCCAGGCGATGCTTGCCATCCCCTATGGACGCACCCGCACCTATGGCGATGTTGCAAAGGAACTCGGAACCTATGGTCAGCCGGTCGGTCAGGCCTGCGGCGCCAATCCGATCCCGATCATCATTCCCTGTCACCCCATATTGTCCGCCAACGGTCTCGGCGGTTACTCCGGCGCGGGCGGGCTCGACACCAAGATCGCGTTGTTGAAGCTTGAGGGCGGATATCCTTTTCTGGTCTGAGGGCAAACGCGCACCTTGTGGACGTTTTTCGCGACCGTGTTGAGAATATTTTCAATGCCTGAGACTATACCGCGATTGAATTTCCGGCGGGACGCAGCCGCCCTGAAACGCATTGTTGCTGTCGCGCAGTCAGACTATCGTCGCGTCGAGCAGATCATACCGGCCCGGGAGCAGCCATGAGCGGACTACTTGCCTTACTCGATGATGTCGCGGCCATTGCGAAAGTTGCAGCCGCCTCGCTCGATGACGTGATCGGGCAGGCCGCCAAGGCAGGTTCCAAGGCCGCAGGCGCAGTGATCGACGACGCTGCGGTAACACCGAAATACGTGACCGGTTTCAAACCCGCACGCGAATTGCCGATTGTCTGGCGCATTGCCAAGGGTTCGCTCAAGAACAAACTGCTCTTCCTCCTGCCGGTCGGTCTAGCGCTGAACGAGTTTGCCCCCTGGACGATCACGCCCCTGCTCATGCTTGGCGGAGCTTATCTGTGTTTCGAGGGGGCGGAGAAGATCCATCACCTTTTCTCGCACAAGGAAAGCCACGCGGACCTTCCTCTGGAGGAAGCCGTTGATGCGGTCCACCTTGAGGAACAGAAAGTATCCGGCGCGATCAAGACCGACTTCATTCTGTCCGCCGAAATCATGACGATCGCCCTGTCGGAAATTCCGGAAAGCAATATCTGGATGGAGGCCGCGACGCTTGCGGTTGTCGCCATCGGCATAACGGTGATGGTCTATGGATCCGTTGCGCTGATCGTCAAGGCCGACGATGTCGGCCTGATGATGTCCAACAAGGGACGGCTGTCGCTCGTGCGTGCGATGGGCCGGGGCATCGTCAAGGCGATGCCCGGCTTCCTGAAAGTCCTGATGGTCGTCGGCACTGCCGCGATGCTTTGGGTCGGCGGCTCCATCGTCATCCACGGCCTGAAAGAGCTTGGGGTCAAGGGCATCCACAACACGATCCATGACATCGCTCATGCAGTCGCCCACTCGGTTGGTCAGTTCGAGGGCTTCGTCGCCTGGGCGATGACCGCCACCCTCGACGGAATTCTGGGCCTGATCCTCGGGCTGATCCTGATCCCGATCGTCGCCAGGATCATCCTGCCGGTATGGAACGCCGTCCGGAAAAAGCCGGAAGAAGCCGGCGAACACTGATTGCAGGGCCAAACCGGAAAACCGTTTGTATCAGCCGGTCAACCGATTGCGGGCCGCAGAAACCAGGATTGTTCCTGACCGGAACACCGGTCTGCCAACGACCCGTATATGTCGACGCTCGATAGCGGGTTGATCTCGAAGTCGTCATCGTAGAGCGCACGAATATCGGTTTCGGGAACGGCAAACGGGGGCCCTTCCATGTGCGTCTGGTCATAGTCATAGGTGACGAGCAGTTGCGGCAGGCCACCGCACAGCCGGCGCAGGTGTTCGGCGTAGCCGGCACGCATGCTGGGCGGCATTGCGACCAACGCCGCGCGATCATAGACAGCATCGGCCGGACCAAGGTCTAGGGTACGGAGCTCGAAAAAATCGCCCTGCCACAGGGCCAGCCCCGGACCGGAGTATCGGCGAAGACCGCGCACCTGCTCTATGTTCGGAGTGATCCCCAGCCGCTCGAACACGGCTTCGATTGCTCCTGCATTCAGCTCGCTCCCGCTGACGCGGCAGCCCTGCGCGAGCAGCCAGTCGATATCCACGGTCTTGCCGCAGAGTGGCAGAAACACATGTGCGCCCCGCGCGAGTTTCAGGACAGGAAAATGCCGCTCCAGATGCAGATTGACGTCGCCTTCGTGAAACGCGGTCTTGCCCTCGCGCCAGCGGCTTTCCCAGAAAGTCGGTTCCATCTGTCCACCCGTTCGATTCACCTTTCAGCGGAGGCTTGTCAAAATACATGAGCGCCGAAGATACGCCAGAAATAGACAAGCGACAGCAGTCCGCCGAAACCGACGACCAGGATGCGCAGAAAGCGCTGGTTCACGGACCGCGCCCATTGTCCTCCGGCATACCCGCCAACGGTGCTGCCCGCCATCATCGTGATTGCCGCGGTCCAGTCGATCAGTCCGCCAATCCCGAAAATGACGATACTGATAATCGTAAAGTTCGTCGCGAGCAGGTTTTTCATGCTGTTGGCTGCGTGGAAGTCCGAATGCCCGATGATCTGCGCAATGGCAAGCAGGATGATCCCGAGACCGGCACCAAAATAGCCGCCATAGATCGAAACCAGAAAAAGCACGCCATATACGGCAATGGAAGTCTGTGATTCTCCCGCCAGTCGGACAAATGCCCGGCGCATCGGCTCTCCGAGCGCGAACAGCAAGGTCGCTGCCAGAAGCAGGAACGGAACCAGGAAGAGAAAGGTCTGCGGGTCGGAGACAAGCAACAAGACCGAGCCGGTCGCCGCACCCGCGCCCGAGACAATGCTCAGTTTGACGAGCAAGGCGCCACCGTTGCGAAGCTCTTCTCTGTAGGCCATCAGAGCGGCCGCATTGGAAGGAAGCAGCCCGAGAAAGTTCGTGGCGTTGGCAACCACCGGCGGCAGTCCGGGGACCATGAGCGCCGGAAACGTGAACAAGGTGGCACCACCCGCAATCGCGTTCCACGCACCCCCGACAAGTCCGACGCCTAGCAATATTGCAAGATCCGTGAAATCCATGTCCCAGCCTCATCAATTGACAGCAAGGCTAGGCGAGCTATTTTCATAAATAAAATGAATTGAATTAAAGCTAACTATGAAAAAAATCGAACAGCTTTCCTTGAACAGCGACCTCTTGCGCGCTTTCGTGACGATTGCCGAGCAAGGGCATCTGACACTTGCGTCCGAACGATTGAACCGGACGCAGTCGGCCTTGAGCGTACAGCTCAAGAAACTTGAAACCGGGCTGAACGCAAAACTCTTCGAGCGTCGTCCCAAGGGCATGAAACTGACACCGGACGGCGAGAAGCTCCTGCCGATCGCGCAAAGTGTTCTGGCTGATCTTTTCCGCGCCCAGTCGTTGTTCGAACACCCATTGCGGGGCAAGGTGCGCGTCGGCATCCCCGACCACTATGACGACATGATCTTTGAAACCGTTCTTTCGGACTTCGGCCGATCCTACCCGCTTCTGGACATATTCGTGCAGTCGGGCTGTTCCGCCGGCTTTCCCGCCGCGATTGAGGGCGGCCAGCTTGATGTTGCCGTCGTCGCCACACCAGAGCCGGGTGCAAGCGAGCTTCTCGAGATAGAGGCAAATCTCTGGGTGGAGAGTGACACCTTCGACCACGATCCGGGGGAACCGGTTCCGCTCGCGGTTCTCGACAGGGGCTGTTGGTGGAGCAGATTGCCTGTTGCTCTCCTGTCGAAGCAGGAGCGTGCCTTCAACGTCAAGTTCAAGAGCGAGAGCTTTTCAAACCTGCGCTGTGCCATCCGCGCGGGGCTCGCAATCGGTGTGTTGCCTGCGCGCGCGGTTCAATCGGGAATGCGTGTTGCACGACCTGAGCGGGATCTCCCGCAACTGCCCGCAATGACCCAGTCCCTGATGGTGTCACCAGACGCTCCGCCCGAGATCACCGGGGCAATTGCCACCGCGCTCAGGCAGGGTCTCGTTCAAGGCGGCGGAGGAGCCTGACGGCACCCCTCCACCAATTCATGCGGTTCAGAACAGCATGAACCCGAAGAAGACGATCACGGCGGCCATCGTGATCCAGATCAAGAACGCGTTGAAATACTCCCGGCGCGAACCGAAACCGCTTTTCAAAGCATCAAATTTCACGGGCCCGAACCCGGACATACGGCCTGAACGTCCCGAGGCCTTTTGAAAACGGCGACGCAAATCCGCCGCCTTCCGGGCCCCCCTTTCCTCGTTGATCGTCTGATAGGTCATGGTTACTCCGATCTCTTCAAAGACCAATTCTGCTTGACCATTGAAATGGGTTGAAGGCCGGATCATTGCAAATGAGCGTTTTGTAATCTCCCGGTGAACAGCGGTGTACTTGCGGCTGTCACACAGACCTCGTAGGAACTGGAAGCCCTGACCAAGTTGATTGCAGAATGCGCACGAACCCCTCCTCCGACTCTTCCACTGGCAACACCAGCGCTCTGACTGCGGGTGCGGGTCCGACACTTTCGGAAATCACTTCGGTTTCGCTCAAGGTCGGCCTGCTCTCGTTCGGCGGCCCGGCGGCGCAGATTTCCGTCATGCACCAGGAATTCGTCGAGAACCGTAAATGGCTCTCCGAGGAACGCTTTCTGCATGCACTCAACTACTGCATGCTGTTGCCCGGACCTGAGGCGCAGCAGCTCGCGACCTATTGCGGCTGGCTGAGCGGACGCATGCTCGGGGGCCTGATCTCCGGAGTGCTGTTCATTCTTCCCGGTGCCATCGCAATGGCGATTGTCAGCTACATTTACGCAGCATTTGGCGAGATTTCGTTCATTTCGGCGCTGTTCTACGGGATCAAGGCAGGTGTGCTTGCCATCGTCCTTCAGGCCCTGATGAAGATCGGAAAAAAGGCATTGAAGACCCGTCTGTCCTGGTTCCTCTGCGCCGCATCCTTCTGCGCGCTGTTCTTCGCCGCCATTCCCTTCCCTTTCGTAATCCTCGGCGCCGCGGCCATTGGTCTTCTGCTTGGCCGCGAAACCGATGAGCCGCCTGAAAGCGATCCTGGCGTCGCCACGACGACGCTTCTCAAGACGGCAAGAACGGTCCTGGTCGGGGTGCTGATCTGGATTGTGCCACCAATTGCCGCGATGATGTTTCTTGCCCCGGGAAATGTTTTCCTGGAGATCGCGGAATTTTTCTCGCTGCTCGCGGTGGTCAGTTTCGGAGGTGCCTACGCGCTCTTGAGCTACATGGCGCAGGTTGCCGTAGAGACGAAATCCTGGATCACGGCAGGCGAAATGCTCGACGGCCTCGGCCTCGCCGAAACGACGCCCGGCCCGCTCATTCTGGTCACGCAATTTGTCGGTTTTCTCGGCGGCTGGCGCGACCCTGCTCCCTTTTCACCTCTCGCGGGCGCCCTGCTGGCTGCCGCGATGACCACATGGGTCACGTTCGCGCCGAGTTTTCTGTTCGTGCTTGCAGGGGCGCCCTGGATGGAAAAACTGCGCGGTAACAGAAAGCTTGCACGGGCATTGTCGGCGATCACGGCAGCGGTCGCGGGCACGATCCTGAATCTTGCGGTCTGGTTCGCCTTGAACGTCCTGTTTTCTGAAACCGGAACCCGGGTAGTCGGCCCTTTCGAAATGACCTGGCCTGACCCCGGCTCTCTCGACCCGGTCCTTGCAGGAATTGCCCTGATCGCTGCGTGTCTCGTCTTTCTTCTGAAGAGGGGCATTGCCACGGTTCTGGCCGTCACCGCGATGATGGGCCTTCTGGCAAGACTGGTTTTTGCCTGACGGGGCTTTCACCAGAACCATCATGGCATCGCCGGTGCGGAGCCGCTTTCTGAAGATCAGGCGCCCGAACTCAGGCGGCGGTCAGCGCCTTACCCTTGCCGGAACCCGCCTTCTTTTCGGCCTCCGGCGTTTCCTCGCCATCCGTGTCGAAGTCGTTCTCGTGCTCAGGATCATCGTCGACGGCGATCGAAAGATTCTTTTCCACCTGGCGAAGCAGTTTCCGCAACTTCTTCCGGTCCTTGTCATCCAGACCCGACATCGCTTCCCGTTCAAGGCGTTTCCAGGCCTTGTCGACCGAGGCGACCAGTTCCCGGCCTTCGTCCGTCAGAAAGACCCGCGCCAGGCGGCCGTCTGTATCGGACACTTGCCTGCGCACATAACCTTGCGCGGACAGGCGGGTCACCATCTTGGTAACGGTCGGCGGCTGAACGCCCAGTGCCAGTGCCAGCTGGCTCATGGTGCGTCCGTCGGCGTCAGCCAGGACTTTCAGGACAAGCTCCTGTCCCGGGTGCAGTCCGATACGCATGAGATGTGCTCCGGATCTGGCTCTTTGGGCTTTTGCCGCCTGGACCAGCCGAAACGTGATGCTCTTTTTGTAGTTGAAGGCCATTGCCTGTCCCCATTCCAAGATCAGCCCGAATCAATCGACGCTGCAACGCGGCAGAAACCTAGCCGGAGAATTTAACCGTCGAATGACATTATCAAGATGGAGAAATTTTTTTCAAAGCCGCCACAACAGATGTTCTCTCGCCGGCTAAACAAATCAGGCATCCGCTATCAAGGATCCGGCCAGGAACGGGATCGCGAGTGTCAGAACGGCCACGACGGCGAAAGAAGCGCCGAGGGAAAAGATCTGTCCGATGAACCCGAGGATCGGCGGACCGAACAGAAACGCGCCGTATCCGAGCGTTGCAACCGAGGCCAGTGCCTGTCCCTTCGAGATCTGCCTGTCGGCCGCCGCACGTGACATGGCAAGCGGAAACAGCACCGCGTAGCCGATCCCCATGATGAAACATCCCGCCCAGACGACTCCGATGTTCCATCCGGACACCAGCAGGAGACCGCCGATGAAAGCGACAAAGCCGCTGACACGTGCGACCGGCACGGGGCCGTAGCGCGCAATGACCCGGTCCCCGGCAAGTCTCATGATCACCATCGCGATCGAGAAGACGGTGAATGCCGTGGGCGCAATTGCTTCCGAATACCCGAGATCGGTGATCTGGTAGAGCGCAGCCCAGTCGGTCACCGCCGCCTCGCCCAGCGCGGCGATCAATGCAATCAGCCCCGCAAGGAGCAGCGCGCCCCTCGGGATTGCAAACAGCGGTGCTTTGCCCCGCTCTTCCGCCGGACCGGGCTGCTGCGGCCAGCCTTGACGCAGGCCCCAGAAAAGAATGGGGATCGAAAGCACCGCCCAAAAACAAAAGTGCTGGGCAACGCTCAACTCCAGCTGGATGGCAAGTCCTCCTGCCGCCGCGGCGGCGCCCGCTCCCAGACTGAACAGGCCATGAAATGACGACATCACAGGCCTGCCGAGCACCGTCTCGACTTCCGCGCCCCACCCGTTCATCGACACGTCAAGAGAACCAAAGGCAAAACCTGCCAGGAAGAGGGCCAACGCCAGCAACGTGACGGAAGGTGAGACGCCGACAAGCGTGAAGGTGACAACCGTTGCAACAGCCGAAACCTTGGTGACGGCCGCGGGTCCCTTCTTGTCGATGAACGCACCTGCGATCGGAAACGCGGCAAATGCCCCAAGCGCCAGGACCAGCAGGAGCACACCGAACCAGCCCTCGCTCAAGCCCGTCGCCGCCTTGATATCGGGAATACGGGACGCCCAAAGACCGATGAAGGTTCCACACATGAAAAAGACCGCCGAGACAACCCGGCGCGCTGCGACCGCCTGCATGATGTGACCTGATACCCGGGACCTGAAATGTCTCGAAAAGAAAGTGCCGTCTGTCGGCTCTATCCTTTCCCGACAGACCTTTCAACGCAAATCGAAGCGGGAGGACGGCTCAGGCCACGAGGGACGCCAGCAGAGCCTCGGCGTCACTCGCTCTTTGAAGCGCGGACTGATAGGCCGAGGCAGCTTCACGGCCACGCGCATCCGCACTTGACGGATCGTTGCCGGATCTGTTGGAGGGCGCACCATCACCACCTGAGTTTGCTTCTGAACCGCTCGCACGTGCTGTCTCGCCGCCTCCGTCAGTGCCCTGGAGTTCTTCCGCTTTCGCCTGGCGGGCTTCCGCCTGCGCTTCTGACAATTGGGACCGTGCCAGCTGCGCTACTTTAAGGTCCTGTGATGACGGCTCTGCAGGGGCAAGGGCTGCACGGATCACGATCTGCATCTTGCGGATCGTCTCCTGGGGTGTCTTTTCCTTGCCGGTATCGATCTGCACCTCACCGCCGATCGCATAGCGCTTTCCGTCCGGTCCCTGCTGGAAGGTGTAGCTCGGCGCCCCGGCATAGGGTCCGCCGACGCGGGCGTGCGCCTGTTCATGCGCCCGCACCTCGCGGTCCCGCTGGGCAAGTTCCTGAACCTGCTTTTCTTCGGCCTCGTTCAGCCCGTCTCCGTCCGGATCATCTTTCTCACCGGTTCCGCCCTGACCCTGCGCAGGATTTGCACCACCTTGCGCTGAAGCGGCGGTGCCGGTACCACCCGCCGCAGTCTGTTGACCGGTAGAACTGTTTGCCGCGTCTTCGTCAGCTTCCGCTTCGGACGATGTGGCTCCACGATTTTGGCCGTCGGTCTGCTCTGTGCTTTGCAAGGCAAGAACCGCCTGCGACGAAAGGATCGGTCCGGAATTGCGCCGGGCGGATTGGACGGAAGCACTCGCCAGGCTGTCGCGCACATTTTCCCGTTCCCGGCCGGAAACACCTGTCCCCAGACCAGGCTCAAGTTCGCCTGCGACACCATTGCCTCTCAAAAGGTTCGCCGGCGTGTTGGACAACAAGGCGCCGATCATGGGCACGATGTTCGCAAAGAGGAGTCAGCAAATTCTAAACGGGGGTTAAGTTACCTCGATCATTTGTTCGTGAACGCTTAACGGATTGTTGTCCCTTTCGGCCCGCACTTGCCTGGCGCGGCGCGCTGTGCAAATGAGACATCAGACACACCAAAGGCAGGACATCTACATGCAACCCCCGCGCCACTGGCACCACATGACAACGGAGGACTTCAACACGCCTTCCCGCGACACATGGATCGCGGTCCTGCCGATTGCCGCGATTGAACAGCATGGCCCGCACCTGCCGCTTGTCACCGACACGGCGATCGCAGAAGGGCAAATAAGGCGCGTCCTCGAACTCTTGCCTGACAACCTGCCGGCCACCTTCCTTCCGGTCCAGACCATCGGCAAGTCGGACGAGCACATTTCGTCGCCGGGGACGCTGACACTCTCCTGGGAAACAGTGACGAAATGCTGGATGGAAATTGGCGAAAGCGTCGCCCGGGCGGGTGTACGCAAACTGGTCCTGATCAACTCGCACGGCGGCAACGTGCCGATCATGGATATCGTTGCCCGTGAATTGCGCGTGAAACACGACATGTTCGTCACCGCGACCAACTGGTTGCGCTTCGGCCAGCCGGAGGGTCTGTTCCCGGAGGCTGAATTCACTTACGGAATTCATGGCGGCGACATTGAAACGTCCCTGATGCTGCATTTGCATCCGGACCTGGTGCGCATGGAGAGGGCGCAGGACTTCACCTCCCAACAGCAGTCCTACCTGAACGAGTTCAAGCACCTTCGCGGACACGGCAAGGCGCAGTACGGCTGGAAGGTCCAGGATCTCAATCCTCTTGGCGCCCTCGGCAACGCGCGTGCGGCAACCGCTGAAAAGGGACGGCTGGCCCTTGATCATGCGGCAATTGGGTTCGTCGAGCTGCTGCAGGACGTCGATGCGTTCGACCTTGCAAGGCTCTGGAACAGCGAAACCTGACCCTACGTCCGCCCTGCTGCATCCGCCAAGACAAAGCCGGCACAGTCACAACAACCTCAAAACACTTAAAAGTTGAATAGTCGCAGAACTAAGTTTTTCAGAAAAAACGCCCTGAACAAATGGGGTTATACATGTCAAATTGGCAGGTGCCTGGCGGCGACAGTTGACCTTCTCGCCTTGGGCGACACATTATTCAGATGATCATCAAAGGGGCGTTTTTCGAGCATCAATGAACCTGTCGATCCGGCAATTGGCGACCTTTCGAGAGGTCATGCGGAGTGGTTCCATTTCGGAAGCGGCCCGCACGCTTGGCCGGACGCAGCCCGCTGTCAGCTCGACAATCGCAGGTCTCGAAACCGAGCTTGAACTCAAGCTTTTCATGCGCGAGCAGGGTCGCCTCGTACCGACGCCCGAGGCGGAATTTTTCCTCGAGGAAGCCGAAGCCATCCTGAAGCGGCTGGAGACCTCCAAGCGGACACTGCGCGGTCTCGCCAACAAGGAACATGGCCAGCTGCGGATCGCCGGCATACCCGAAGCGGTTGCAGACTTTCTTCCCAACAGCCTCTCGAAATTCGTTGCCGACAAGCCCAGCGTGAAAGTTGCGCTTGCAAGCCGGTCGTCGTCTGAAATCGAGGAACTCATCGCTGCGCAGCAATTCGACATCGGCTTTTCCGAAACACCGCGGGCGCGGAATTCCTTCGATCAGATCGATTTCGACCTTGAATGCATGTGCGCTGTCCCTGCGACCGATCCCCTTGCGGCGAGAGAAGTGATCACTCCGGAAGAACTCGACGGGTATCCCTTGGCGCTTCTTCACTCCGAGCACAGGAGCCACAAGCAGACGCTTGCCAGGTTCCGCGATGCCGGCGTTCGCTTCAACCAGCGTTTCGAGCTGCAGACGGCCTTGCCCGGATTGCGGTTCGTGGAGACGGGACTGTGCGCGCTCATTTGCGACATGCTGACAGCCTACAAGGCCCAGGAGGAAGGGCGGAACGGGCTGGGCCCGCCGATGATCGTGTTCCGTCCGTTCCGGCCCCGTATCCAGAATGGCCTGTCCATTCTCACCCCGACGCACAGGCCGATATCGATCGTGGCGAAGGATTTTTGTGATTTCCTGAGTGCCGAAATGTCCAAGATGCGCACTGCGATGGTCAAGAAAAGCAACTGACCGCACCATCTGTGCGCGGTATCGAGGCGGCATGGCGTGTTGATCATTTTCTTGAAATTCAATCAGCTTTTGATGGTGCAAGCCGTCTGGCGCTTGCGCTCCGGGACCGGCATAGTCTGACGGTCACAATCAATGGGACCAACAAGCCGTGTCAGAAACACTCTTCGCGCCGAAAGGCGGTCACCCCGGACAGGATACCCTTCTGACGGACCGCGCCGTTTTCACAGATGCCTATGCCGTCATTCCCAGGGGAACGATGCGCGATATCGTCACCAGCTATCTTCCATTCTGGGACGAAACCAGGCTCTGGGTGCTGTCCCGGCCCCTGTCCGGCTTTGCCGAAACCTTCTCGCAATACATCATGGAAGTTGCCCCGGGCGGTGGCTCAGAAAAACCGGAAACCGACAGCGCCGCGGAGAGCGTTCTCTTTGTTGTTGAAGGCGAAGCGGCCTTGACCGTGAACGGCCAGGCATTCGAGCTTCGCGCTGGAAGCTACGTTTTCCTTCCACCGGCGACGGACTGGACATTCCGGAACAACAGCTCGGAAAACGTATGCTTTCACTGGATCCGCAAGGCCTACGAACCTGTTGAAGGTCTCGACGCGCCCGAGTTTTTTGTAACCCATGAAAGCGACAACGCTCCCGTGGCGATGCCCGGAACCGAAGGCAAATGGTCAACCACGCGTTTCGTGGAACCCACCGATCTTCGCCACGACATGCATGTCAACATCGTTACCTTCGAACCCGGAGCCGTCATCCCGTTTGCCGAAACCCATGTTATGGAGCATGGTCTCTACGTTCTTCAGGGCAAGGCCGTCTACCGTCTCAACCAGGACTGGGTCGAAGTCGAAGCGGGCGACTACATGTGGCTGCGTGCCTTTTGCCCGCAGGCCTGCTACGCGGGCGGACCGGGCCTCTTCCGGTATCTTCTTTACAAGGACGTCAACCGGCACATGCCCCTCCGACCCGCCGGCCGCTTTGATGCCGGCCGGTGACAAATGCAATTGTCCCTAGGGACAATATAAATGAGATCAATAGCTTAAAGCATGATACGCAGTCTTTCGGGATGCCGGATATCCGATGGCATCCCGGCTATGGAGAACATCAAGACAGGTCGTCATCATGCGGATTGTCATCAACGGGTTCGGCCGGATCGGCCGGACCGTCTTGCGTCAGATCCTGACCCAGCCCGACCGTTTGGGCGTTACCGTCGCTGCGATCAACGATATCGCTCCGCTTGAAACTTGCGCTTATCTTTTCAAGTACGACAGCGTCTTCGGTCCCTACCCGGGCCCTGTCGACGCCGGTGAAGCCTCGCTGACAGTCGGCGATCTGGAAATTCCGTTTACGCAGGAACCGGACCTGTCGACACGGGACCTTGAGGGCGTCGACGTGGTGATGGAGTGCACCGGCAAGGCGGATACGGACGAGATCGCCCGCCGCGGGCTTGAGGCCGGGGCGAGAAACATTCTGATCTCCGGCCCCTCGCGCGCCGCTGAGAGAACGCTTGTTCTGGGCGCCAACGAAGAAGATCTCGGCGAGCATCGGATTATCTCCAACGGCTCGTGCACGACCAACGCCCTCGCCCCGTTGCTGCGCGGCCTGGATGATGCGATCGGCATTGAATCCGGACACATGACCACGATCCATTGCTACACAGGCAGCCAGCCGATGGTGGACGCACCGCGTGGTCCGTTGGAGCGGAGCCGCGCCGGCGGCGTCTCGATGGTCCCGACCACCACGAGTGCAACGAAGCTTGTCGGAAAGGTCGTGCCCCAGATAGACGGGCGCATCACAGGCGCAGCCGTGAGGGTGCCAACCATCAGCGTGTCGGCCGTCGATTTGACCGTTACCTGGAAAAGAGCGGTCAGCGATGCGGTCAACGACCTGCTGCAGCAGATCTTTGCCGGCAGTCCCGTCATCGGCTTTACCGGAGATCGCGTCGTGTCGACCGATATGCGCACGCGGCCGGAATCGCTCGTGATCGCACTGCCCGAAACCCTGTCGGCCAGTGACCGGCAGGCCCGCATTTTCGGCTGGTACGACAATGAATGGGGTTTTTCGCGCCGGATGATCGACATGGCGCGGCTCATGTCCGAGCGCTGAAACACCTTGACGTCAACCCGGTTGCGCGCGCCTCTCAGCTCTCAATCGTTTCCACGACATGAGGCGCCGGAAACCAGAACTCCTCCAGGTTGTCGCCGTCTCCGATCCGGTCGACCACCACGAACCGCCCCGGTTTTCCAAGGGGCGCCAGCACGCCATGCCATGTTCCCCGGTGAAGATTAATGGATTGCCCCGGCTGGCTCACGAATGCCTTCAGATTGACCGGCTGACCGGCTTGGTCTTCTGCCACGACAACCAGCATCGGCACTCCGTCCACCGGCACGAACGCCTGACTGCCATCCGGGTGCCGCTCGACCATGTCCACGGTGTAAGGCAATGTTCTCGCCTTGGCGTCGAACAGGCTTATCCCGGCGCGGCCCGATCCGAAATCCAGGCGGGCGAGATCGTGGAACCGGCCGCACATGCCCTGATTGATGATCTTGTCGGGCGACCCATCAGGCTCGATCACGTCCCCGAACGGCGCGAATGCCTCTGCCGTCAGGACCCTTGCGGTGATTGTCGTGGCGCTCACGAGAACAGATCCTTGAGGCGATGGCGGGCGATGCGTTCAACCTGCCGGCAGGCCTCGGCGAACTCCGTCTTCCCGTCATGGTCGATGCGCTGCTGGAACGCTGCCAGGATCGTCGCCTTGTCGTGATCCCGAACCGCGATGATGAAGGGAAACCCGTGCTTGTCGACATAGGCGGCGTTCAAACCCGTGAAGGTGACCCGTTCTTCGTCAGTCAGGAGATCCAAACCCGCACTTGCCTGTTCCGATGTGCTCTCAGCCGTGAGACGCCCGGCTTGCGCCAGTTTTCCGGCAAGATCCGGATGCGCTTTCAGCACACCAAGACGCTCGTCGCTGCTGGCGGACCGGAACATGCGGCAAAGCGCATTGTGAATACCCGCTGCGCAGTCATGCGCCGGTCCGAGTTCCAGATCGAATGCCCGCTCCGCAATCCACGGGGAATGCTCGAAGATGCCGCCGAATCGGCCGATGAATTCGTCACGTTGCATGCGGCTCGGCCGCATTGCCTGCTGTGGCGGCTGGTGCTTTGCCCAGTGCTCGGCAATCTCGATCCGGCGCGGGCACCAGACACCTTCACGGGACTGGATGTGGTCGATGAATTTCCGGAGCGCCATGATCTTTCCGGGCCGCCCCGCCAGGCGGCAGTGCAGGCCGATCGACATCATTTTCGGCGTATCCGTCTCGCCCTCGGCATAAAGCGCGTCAAACGCGTTTTTCAGGTAGTTGAAGAAATCATCACCATCGCTCCATCCCGGTGACACGGAAAAGCGCATGTCGTTGGCCTCGAGCGTATAGGGGATGATCAGCTGGTTGCGTCCGGCAATCTCCAGCCAGTAGGGCAAATCATCGTCATAGGTATCGGAGATGTAATCGAACCCGCCTTCTTCGGCGACCAGCCGGACGGTGTTCTCCGAACAGCGGCCCGTGTACCAGCCGCGCGGACGCTCGCCCACGACTTCCGTGTGCAGCCGGATCGCCTCGGCGATCGCAGCCCGTTCCTCTTCGTCCGGCATGTCCTTGTGTTCGATCCACTTGAGACCGTGGCTAGCGATTTCCCAGCCGGCCTCCTTCATGGCTTCAACCTGTTCGGGATTGCGCGCTAGCGCAGAGGCCACGCCATAGATCGTCAGCGGGATCCCGGTGCGGGTGAACAGGCGGTGCAGGCGCCAGAACCCGGCGCGTGCGCCATACTCATACATGGATTCCATGTTCCAATGCCGCTGCCCGGGCCACTGCGCCGCCCCGGGAATGTCGGAGAGGAACGCTTCGGAGGCGGCATCGCCGTGCAATACGTTGTTCTCCCCGCCCTCTTCGTAGTTCAGGACGAACTGAACGGCGACCCTGGCGTTTCCGGGCCATTGGGGATGGGGCGGAAAGGGGCCATAGCCCCTTAGATTGCGCGCGTAGCGGTTCAAGACATGCCTCCTGTTTTCAAGACGTTATAGAATAGAAGACCGGCAATGGCTTTCCGGAATTTATTGAAAGTGTTCTCAAGAATGGCCCGTGGACGGACATATTTCATCCGATAGACGCCTGGATATGCCCGACCATGAAGTCAAGAAACAGCCGCACCTTCGGGTCCTGATGCTTTCGGTGCGGATAGAGGCAGCCCATCTGCACCGGCAGCGGTGGCTCATGATCAAGCACCGCGACGAGCCTTCCCGATGCAAGGTGATCGGCAATCTCGAACCTGGGTTTCAAGATGATCCCGTGCCCGGCCAGCGCCCATTCGGTCAGGACATCGCCATGGTCGGACTCGAACGGGCCACGCACCGCGACTCTTTTCAGCCCGGCCTTTGTCTGAAGCGGCCACTGGAATTCCGGTGCGCCGGGATAGCGCATGTTCAGGCAGTCATGCTCACCGGATTGAAGCTGCTCGAAGCCGTGCGGCACCCCCTTTTGAGCAAGATAATCAGGCGCGGCACACAACACGCGCTCGCAATCTGCAATCTTGCGCATCTTCAGCGTTGAATCCTCCGGCAAGCCGAGAAAGAAGGCGGCGTCGAGACCTTCGCCGGTCAGATCAACCTTCCGGTCAGACAACCGAAGGCGGATCTCGATCAGCGGGTTCGCCGACTTGAACGCAGGGATGGCCGGTGCAATCAACCGCTGGCCCATCCCGATCGGAGCCGCAATGAAGAGTGTGCCCCGAGGCGACCGCGTCACATTGCTGATCTCCGCCTCGGCTTCCTCGACGGCTTCGACGATCTTGGTGGCCCCGCGATAGAACAGGTTGCCGTGTTCGGTCGGGCTGAGCGCCCGGGTCGTGCGCTGGAACAGGCGGACATTCAGGTGATCTTCGAGCTGCGAAACCCGGGAGGACGCGACGGCAGAGGAAATCCTGAGATCGCGCGCAGCGGCGGACATGTTCCCAAGCTCGTAGACGCGCAGGAAAGTCCGAATATTCTCCAGGTAGGCCACGCCCCGATTTATCCGTTTTTTTTGAAACTGATCGGAATTATGTCGAGATACCAGAAAATATCAAGTTAGAGTAGGTTACGGGCTCATAAATGAGGCTGCCTGAAAGGGGCTGGAGGGACAGCATGCTGGATATCGCCATCATCTGGGAATGGCTCGCATTCGCCGTCAGGTGGCTGCACGTCGTGACGGCCATCGCCTGGATCGGCTCTTCCTTCTATTTCATCGCCTTGGATCTGGGCCTGCGCAAGTCGCCGCACTTACCTGCAGGTGCCTTCGGCGAGGAATGGCAGGTCCATGGCGGCGGTTTCTACCACATCCAGAAGTACCTCGTCGCGCCGGAAAACATGCCGGAACATCTGACCTGGTTCAAATGGGAAAGCTATGCCACCTGGCTGTCCGGTGCCGCTCTCCTGATGATCGTCTACTGGGTCGGCGGCGAGCTTTACCTGATCGATCCGGAAAAGGCGGATCTTGCCCTCTGGCAGGGCGTCCTGATCTCAGCGGCATCTCTTTCGATCGGATGGCTTGTCTATGATTTTCTCTGCAAGTCGCCGCTGGGGAATCATCCGACGATCCTCATGATCCTGCTGTTCATCCTGCTGGTCGCGATGGGCTGGGGCTATGACCAGATCTTCACCGGACGCGCCACATTGCTGCATCTCGGCGCCTTTACGGCGACGATCATGACCGCGAATGTGTTCTTCATCATCATCCCGAACCAGAAGATCGTGGTGGCCGACCTGAAAGCAGGGCGCACCCCGGATGCCAAATACGGCAAGATCGCCAAGCTGCGGTCGATGCACAACAACTACCTGACGCTGCCGGTGGTCTTCCTCATGCTGAGCAATCATTACCCGCTCGCATTTGCGTCTGAATATAACTGGGTGATCGCCGCACTGGTGTTCCTGATGGGCGTCACAATCCGTCACTATTTCAACACCAAGCATGCGGGTGGCAAGGCCCCCATGTGGACCTGGCTCGCGACGGCGATCCTCTTCATCTTTATCATTCACCTGAGCATGGCGCCCTTGTGGAAGGACGGCAGCTACGAGGCCTCCGAAACCCGCCCCCTCACGAAAACAGAACAGGTCTTTGCAAGCGCGCCGGGCTTTGACGAGATCAGATCCATCGTTCCGGGCCGCTGCGCCATGTGCCATGCACGCGAACCCGTCTACGAGGGCATTCACTGGGCCCCGAAAGGCGTCGTTCTGGAAACGGATGCCGATATCCTGCGCACCGCACGCGAAATCTATCTGCAGTCCGGCGTCACCAATGCCATGCCGCCGGCCAATGTCTCCTACATGGAAGAGGACGAACGCCGCAAGATCGTGGACTGGTACCGCGCCGCGCGCGAAAAAGCACCCTTCGGCGTCGCGGTTCGATAACCTTATCGGAACTGTTTTGCGCGCCTGTTCTCGGCTGCAAGGCGGGCGGTTTCGTCAATCCGCTTTTGCCTTTTTGGTGGTCACGAGCCAGATGGGTCTGGAGGATGCGTGATTTTCCGTCAGCCAGCGCCCCAACTGAGAGCAGCTCTGAACCTCCACGCTCGAATGATCGTGGTCGTTTGCCACGTCGCCTCTCTCCAAAGCCTTTCGTCCGACTAAGCGGACCATCATACTTCACCCTATCTGCGGCACGGGATTTGAAGGGCAAGCGCCATGGAGAAACGCGGTGATGCATGGTATCCATCAAATCGGAACCAGCTCGAACCGGCGCTTCTCTACAAAAATGTTCACCGTTCTGGCCAATCGCACATACCGGCATCTTTTCACCGCCCAGGTGATCGCCCTGTTCGGCACGGGTCTGATGACGGTTGCGCTGGCGCTTCTGGCTTATGACCTTGCGGGTTCAGAAGCAGGTGCCGTGCTTGGGACCGCGCTTGCGATCAAGATGATCGTCTACGTGACCCTGTCCCCGCTCGCTGCAGGGTTCGCATCCCGCTTTCCGCGCCGGGCGTTGCTGGTGAGCCTTGATCTGGTGCGCGCGGGAACGGCCATCGCACTGCCCTTCGTGGATGCGGTCTGGCAGATCTATGTCCTGATCGCTGTTCTTCAGTCCGCGTCTGCGGCCTTCACCCCGGCTTTTCAGGCCACGATCCCGGACATTCTCAAGGACGAGCGGGACTATACCAACGCCTTGTCCCTGTCACGCATGGCCTATGACCTTGAAAACCTTCTCAGCCCCGCCGTCGCGGCCGTACTGATCGGCCTGGTCGGATATCATTGGCTTTTCAGCGGCACCGTTGCCGGGTTTCTGATCTCTGCGGCGCTTATCCTGACCGTCACGCTGCCAAGCCTGACCGCCACCGGCGGCACATCCCCCTGGCAGCGGATCTCGCAGGGCATGCGCATCTACCTGCAGACACCGCGGCTACAGGGCCTGCTCGCGCTCAATCTGACGGTTGCCGCAGCAGGTGCTATCGTGATCGTGAACTCCGTGGTCATTGTCAAGGGCCTGCTCGGCGGCAGCGATGCGGATCTCGCTCTCGTCATGGCGGCATTTGGCGGCGGCTCGATGGTCGCAGCAATTGCCCTTCCGCGCCTGCTGCTCAGAGTGAGCGACAGGCGCGTCATGCTGTCAGGCGCCTTTGTCCTGACGTGCGCCCTGCTCGCATTTGCCGCCGTTTCGATGCGTTTGCAAACGCAAGACCTGTGGCCCTTTCTGTTCGGGACCTGGTTCATCATGGGGGTCGCAAGTTCGGCAATCATGGTGCCCTCTGGCCGTTTGCTGCGGAACTCGGCGCATACCGAGGACAGGCCCATGGTGTTCGCTGCGCAGTTCGCCCTCTCTCATGGCTGCTGGCTCATCACCTATCCGCTTGCAGGCTGGCTCGGCACCAGCGCCGGCCTTCCGGCGACCATGATCGCGCATGCTGTTCTCGCAAGCTTCGGGGTGCTGGTGGCGTTGAAGCTGTGGCCATCGACAGACAGCACGATCCTGATGCACGAACATCCCGAGCTTCCGGCAGATCATCCGCATTTGCGCGACGCCTCCGGAAAGCGCCATGCTCATACCTTTGTCATCGACAGCCTTCACGCCAACTGGCCAACGGAACGCGGCTGACGAAGATCAGCCTCTTGTCCACCTGATTGTTGACATCAGCGGTCCAGTATCGGATCGAGATAAATGCCCGGTACGAACCCCGTCATTCCATAGTGGTCGATCCGGCACCAGACGCCCCCGAGCATTTCTCGCTTGGCTTCAGAACTTGCATCTTCAAAATCGAGCGGCACGATCTCGGGGAAACAGTTCAGCACGAGGACGTCGCTGGCGGACCGTGTCAGGCTCCCCACCGTTGCCGCGCTGCGATCGCCTGACGCACGAACGACAAGACGCATGCCTTCCGGGACATTGCGAAGCCGGTAGGCGGGTCCCCAGACACCGAAACCCGGCAGGTCGGCGGTTTCGGCGGGATCGGAGGCATCGGCCTGGGCGGAAACCGGCGGGACTTCCAAGCCAATCAGCAACAGGCAGACAAGCAGAAGAGGAAACTTTGCAAACGGTTTGGTCATCAGTCGGTTCACTGCAGATTGTTATCGAACCAGGCCGGTCTGGCGAGCATCGGCCAATGCATTCCGGCAGACTTGCGCTGCGCCCGGGTCCAGCGTCTCGACACGGTGTTTTTTCAGTATGGCGGCGAAACCGTCGATATCGGAGGCAAAGCCGAGTCGTATCGTGACGATCATCGCGTTTCCAAGTTCAATGCATGGATTGCCCGCAACCGGACCCGCGCTTCCGGGAGTTCCGGTCGGAGGGTTTTGAACACCTTGGCCTTCCGGATTGAACTCAGGAATGAAATCGCTCGGATCAATCCCGATTTCGCGTCCCCCGGCGATCATCGTCGCCGGATCCTCGCCTTGCTGGATAGCCGGAACCGCTCCTTGTTGCGCGAGCGTCGCCCTGGGGCGGTTGTCGTTGGCGATCAGTCCGGCTGCGATCAGTTCTGCCATGACGAAAGCGCACTGCCGCGGCCGCGCCGACGCAACGCTGACGATGCCCTGAACCGCCAGTATCCTCAAAACGGTGGAACGGGTCTCGCGCGAAGCTCCGCGCAGCAGGGGACTGACCGCGGGCTGCAGGATCACGCAGGCCTCGTCGAGCAGAGCACCCTGTGCGGTGCCGCCGATGCCCGAACCGCTGGCCCCTGCACCTGAAGATGGTGCGATGACCTTTGCGGATTGGGAACCGGAGGCAGACGGTGCTTCCTTCGGGCTTGGCCGGGGCACCGGCACGCCTGCGCCGGCATTCGCTGCGGTACTGCCTGCGCCACCACTTTCGGCAAGCTTCCAGAGACCTTCATTCTGGGCAATCAGATCCAGCGCTCTCCTGCAAGCAGCGGTATCCCCCGTCGCCTCTGTACTCTTCACACCCGCAATGACATAGATACCACGCAGATCCTGAACCTGCCGGGTGCCGGCCTGACGGTTGATGATTTCGGTGATCCGCGCAAGTTCCACGCAAGGATTGCCGCCACCGGCAACAGAAGGCTGCGGGGCAGGAACCGGACCGGGGCCAGATGCCGAAGGCTTCGGCCCTGACGGCAGGGTCTGGGCAGCTAGGTTCAGGCTGATCTCCATGGATGCAATCTGGTTTTGCCCCACCAGGACAAGGCTCGCCGTCTGTCTGCCGAGCCCATCGAAACGAACAGAGACGTTCATGGGCATCCCGCCCCAGCTGCCGAAACCTCCCGTCCAGGGGCCCGAGCCGCTTCCCGACAGGGCAATCGGTGCATCGGTGACTTCGCGCGGCAGAATCAGGGTGGCCGACGTCGGAGATGACTTTTCGAGCCTGACGGTCCCGGACGCGTCAACAGGCGTTGGTTGGGTCACCCCGGCAGCCGTCACCTTGCCGCTGCCTCCGGTCACGCCATAAATGTAGGTCCCGAGCACGTCCGCCGATGTCATGAGCCCCGGTGCCTGAACCGGGCTGTTGGATATGTGCCGCATGTCCACCCAGCCGTTGAGACCGGGAAACGCAATGACGCACATGGTGCCTTCGCACTGGTTGGTCACGTTTATGCCGCAGGTTCCGACCCCGATGCCACCCAGAACCGGTCCGTTCGTTGTCGGCGCATCATAGACCCGCAGGGAGTTTCCGCTGGGAGCCGACGCGACACAGGTCTCCGGCGAAGCAAACGCCGCGGAAACAGACGCCAGCAAAATGGCGGCGGAAAGGAAAACCTGCTTCATCCGATCATGTCCTTTCGGTTTGAGATGGCACAGCCAGTTGCAGATCTTCGATCGAAGGATCCTGGGCCACACGTTTCATCTCCGCCTCGTCCAGCTTGAACATGTCTGAAGGTTTCAGCCCGTTGATGCCGGCGACGAAGTTCCAGGGAATGGAGGCGACCCGCGTGTTGTAGGCCTGGACATTGCCATTGTAGATCCGCCGCGCGGCCGCAACCTGATCCTCGGTTTCCTCCAACTGCTTTTGCAACAGGGCGAGGTTCTCGTTTGCCGTGATCTCCGGATTGTCTTCTGTATAGGCAAACAGCTGCCCGAGCGCCTGGCCCAGTCCGGCCTCGGCTTTTGCGATGTCGTCGTGACGGTCTGTTGCCATTGCTTCGAGAGCAGCGGTCCTCGCAGAGACGATCTTGTCGACGATTGCCTGTTCGTGACCAAGGGCCGTCCGGGCCGCCTGAACGATGTTGGGCACAAGCGCGTGCCGCCGCTTGAGCTGGACGGTGATGCCCGACCAGGCTTCATCCACGCGAAAGCTCGCCGCCATCAGCGAATTGTAGCAAAGCACATAGGTCCCGACGACAACGGCCACCAGAAGTATCAAGATCAGGACAAACGTCATGGTGAGATCACTCCGCGTAGTGCTTGAAGGAAACGGACGCTTCGGAAAAATCGCAGACGGCCTCCTGCACGAAGCCGCGCAAGGTCGCATCGTCCAGGGTTTGCAGGTTCCGGAAACCCGCAAAGAAAACGCTGTCCCTGTCGATGATGACCCGCGCCGCATACCTGTCCGCAAGATCCAGAAGGCTCGTCTGCAGTGCGGGTGTGAGGATCTGGAGCGTTTCGACCGAAATCCGGTCGAGCCTGCCCCGGTCTTCGCGTTCCGTCACCCGGATATTGAAGGCGTTGTTGAAGGCAATGCTTTCGGTTTTCAGATCCCGGTCAAGCGGTCCGACTGCACTCAGGTTTTCGGGCATCAGGACGAGCCGGACCGACGTGTCGCGATCCAGCCGGTACGCGGCGACCATCATCAGGACATTGCCCTGTGCACCCGCGCCCGGCGAAACGGTGTTCTGTTTCGGTCCTCCGAACAACGCGGTTGAAGAATGCGCTCCGAGGCCGACCCACAAGGGAGTCCCGTTCTCTGCCGTGCCCCACATCTCGCTTTCGATCACGAGCGGGATCGATCCCCCGACCCGCAACTTGAACACTTCAGGAATCTGCTGCCGGATCTTCTGCATCCGGATGTCCGGAATCTTCGCCCGGAACCGGAACCCGAGTCCTTCGGCGGCAGCGTGAAGACGGCTCAGCCTGTCCCTGGACGCACCCGTCAGATGATCGACGGCAAATCCGCCTGCCATTCCGATCGTCACGAGAACGAACCCGAGGGGCCGCAGGCTGTCACTGAAAATGGCGAGCAGGAACCCCGGAACCGACAGCAGGAAAAGCGGGACCTCAAGCTTCTTGAACAACGCCGGCAGCACGGGCTTTCCACGCTCCAGCCGGGCCTCGATGGCGGGCTGAATACGGGCTTCAAACGGATCCCAGAACGTGTTCTGGGCCCTCATGGAAAAACCAGTTCGATCGTCTGATCCGCGGCCGGTGCGACATCGACCACGTCGACGATTGGATCCCGTTTGCTCTTGTCCCACGCCTCCACACGCACGGCGTATCGGCCCGGCAGCAGCAGGATCGGATCACCGCCGATCCGCATGGCAACAAATTCGTCGTTGTCCTCGGTGCTTTCCCCCTTGTAGATCTGAAATCTGACGTCGAATGTCATCAACTCACTGCCGTCCCGGTTGAGGGCGCGAAACAGAACTTTCGAGGTTGCTGCAATGATCTCGGCCTGAACGGTTTGTCCGGTCACGACGTCGATCTCGACACTGCCGGGTGACATCTTGTCGAGCCGCGTGATGACAAGGCTTGCCCGGTACTGGCCACTGGGAACGACCTTGACGAGGTTTTGCGTATAGGCGGAAAATGTCTCGCCCGTGACCCAGTTTTCGATGTCCCAGCGATAATCCACATCGGACAGCTTGATGTCCTGGTTCGCCATGATCGCCGCGAGGTCGAGCTGTCCTGCCCCCAGAACAAGATTGACCTCCGTCAGCTCGGTGTCGGAAACGGTTATGCGTTCTGTCGCAGAACTGCCCCTGTCGGTGCGCGCCGTCAGCAGGTAGGAACCCGGTTCCAGCCGTGCACTGAAGCGCGGCAGTGCGAGCAGATTGATTTCCTCGCCGCCGCCCTCCGGCGCGGCACTCCAGAAAACCCGGACACCGTCGGCTTCGGTGAGCGCCGGCGCACCGTCGTCCAGGCTGAGCGAAACAGAAAGGTTCTTGTCGAGTGAGGCGGCCGGCGGTGCCGGTGCGGCGACCGGAGCGAGCGCAACAGTCTGTTGAAGCGCCTCCCCGAGGCTTGCCGCGTCGTCGGCGTTCAGGAACAGTCCCCCGGTGTTTTCGGCAAGACAGGCGACCTGGCCGCTTTCTTCGGCGGTGAGGCCGAAACCGATGACATGCGCTGTGAAATCGATCCCCAGCGCTTCCAGCTCCGATGCAACGGCGCAGGGATCGGCCTCGCAGGTTTCAATACCGTCGGTGATCAGGATCACCGTCGCCTTGTCTTCCTGATAACGCAACGCGTCTGCTGCGCGCCTGACGGCCCTTGTCAGCGGGGTCTTGCCTTTTGGGTTGAGCGACTGCACGGACGAAACCAGCGCGCCTGATCGGGTCGCAGCCGGCCCGATCGGCACAAGCGTCTCGATGTCGTTGCAGTCGCCCTTGCGGTTGTGGCCATAGGCAACAAGGCCAACTTCAAGGTCCGGAGGCAATTGTGTCGCAACACGTGCGAGCGTCTCGCGAGCGGTAACGATCTTGGCCTGCCCGTCTATCTGCCCCCACATGGACCCCGACCCGTCGAAAACGAACATCGCCCGCCCGGGTGATTGCTCCTGGGCGTTCAGCGGCGTCAGGGCGCAAGACGTTAAAAAACATAGAAAAAACAGCTTGGGAAAAAGCGCATACATCCACAATCATCCTTGGATCGGCCAATATCCAAGGAAAGCACGAGGTCGTGTGCAAAGACACCTATCGATTTCATTAGGTCGGGGCTCAGGCGGTGCTGTCGAGATACCTGACCCAGTCCTTCCAGTGACTGAATGGCAGGCTGTGCCCCGCGTTTTCCACCAGTGAAACGCGCGCATCCAACCGTTCGGCAAAGGCCAGGATGCGCTCCGGGCGAATGGACCTGTTCTGTGTTCCGTGTACGAAATGAACAGGAACATTTGCCGGCTGCAACGTGCGTTCCCAGTCAGATGCCACGAACCGGCAATCGTTGATGAAGCTGTCGGACCCGGTTTCCACGTGGAACAGGTGACCCTGCCAGAAGAGGTCCAGAGTGTGCGGATCCTGACACGCATCCAGATCCGCGGGCGCGCCCCCGAAAACCGTTTGCGCAAAGCCTCCCGGCCCGTCCCGCTTGAGACGCTTGTCGCCGATCTTCGCCATGTAGCTCAACAAGGACACCGAAACGCGTGGCAGGATCGCAAACAGTTTCTGTTGCGGAGGTGCGCTGGCAAAGTCCTGGAACGACCGCATCGGCGGCTGCGCCGAAACGCACAAGAGCTCCGACACCCGGTCTTCCAGCTGCGGCAGACACAGGAGCGCGAAAATGCTGCCCACATCAAAGGCGACCAGGGACACCTTGTCCACGTTGAGCTGATCGAGAAGCTCACGCAGGTCATGAGCGTATCGCTTCGGATCCAGAAGCAGGATGTCATGGCCGTCGCTTTGCCCGTGCCAGGGACGCGCCGGAGACAGAAAGCGAATGCCATTTTGCGCAAAATGGCGCGCCGCGGAATTCGGCATGCGATTGCCGCAAAGACATCCGTGCAGGAAAAGAACTGTTCGGCCTTCGGACGCGCCCTGCTCGAGGTAGTCCAGCTTTCGCCCGTCAGCAAGCTGCAGTTGATACCGCGCGGAACTCGCGGCGTTTTGCACACCCGAGGATCGTCTGTTCGATGACGCCGCGACGGCTTTCGCAAGGTCGGTCAGTTCACCGGTGCCACGCGACCGCGTCTTCATGATCATCGACTTGATCTGCTGGCGGACCGTCTCGACCGACCGGCTCCGCGCCTCGGCAATTTCCAACGGCGCATGCCCGCCGACCAGGAGTGACAGGACATCCGTTTCAGAAGGGGTCAGTCCGTAGAGGCTCTGCATGGCAAGACTTGCGCCCGGCCGCCAGAGGCTTTCAACACCGGAAAGGTTCCATTGCGTATCGGAGGACCTCGTTTCGGTCATTGTCAGAGCCAACAGAACGTGCTTCCCGGTCTCCCGCTTCGGAATGCGGACGACGGGCCAGTCGGACAAACGGCCGGCAACAGCATCGCGAAGCAGTTGCAGTGCGTCATCATCAATCTGGAGATCTTCAAGCGATGCGCCTGAGACGACTCCCAAAACGCTCTCGGCAAGATCGTTTGCTTTTATGACTTTCAAATCCGGGCCGATGGCCAGCTCCGGACGATCAGCCTCGACGACCGGTTTGGGCAGGTTCGAAAGCAATTGTTCCGCTGTTTCGAAATGCGCTTCAATGTCACGCTTGCGGCGAAGAAGTTCCTTGCGCGCACTTGGATCCGATAGGCTGCCTTCGGCGAGGTAAATCAATTCATCAAATTTGTCCTGATCGAGTATTGCGCCGTACGCATGCGCAATCATGTCATCGAGCCGTGCCGGATTCGGTCCTTTTTCTGTTTCGCTCAAGCTGCGTCGATGCCCCTTGTCTTCATAAATTGACGATGAAAATTTCCCCAATAGCCATGTCGAATGTAGCGCCCGGGCAGCTGCAATCAACGCCATACCCAAAATTGGTCATGCCTTTGGGGAAGCGTCCTGCTAGCGATAACGGGCTATGCAGATCGGGCGATGCGGGAGAGACTGAAAGTGTTCGACGTTGACACAGTTGATTTTGAACCGGAACACCTCACCCTCCGCGAGGTCCAGTGCCTGAAGCAGCTTGCGGTCGGTGAGCGGCCTCAGAGGATCGCGGCGATCCTCGGCATTGCGCCCATCACGGTCGAGTTTCACATCCGCAACGCGAGACGAAAGCTTGGTGCAAAGACAAGAGAACACGCGATTGCGATCGTTGTTTCCAGAGGGCTCTTGTCCAAGGCAGTTCCGGACGAGGACGGAGGGTCACCGACGTTGCCGCTGAAAGCCGTCGCCTCGATCTGAACCCCGCACCAGACATCCAGGACCACACATCCCGGACCGGGCGCATGATCGCGCTTCCGAACACCTGCCCCACCGAACCTGCCGCTTAGCAGCAAGACGAAACGACAATTTTTCGACGTTCTGACTTGACAAATTGGAACGTTCCAAGTTTTATGCTGAAAACAAATTGGAACGTTCCAAATCTAGTCTCTCGGGAGGTATGTATGCGTTGGGCCCTGATCGGTGCGAGCCGAATTGCATCCGGATATGTCATCGATGCGATCCGGACCCAGGACGGGGCCGAGGTCAGCTCGGTTCTGAGCTCGAACGCGGAAAGAGGCGCCTCCTTCGCACGGGAAAACGAAATACCCGAAAGCTTCACCGATCTGGACGCTCAGCTTGCGGACGACACGATCGACGCCGTCTACATCTCAACGACCAATGAGAAACATCACCCGCAGGCATTGGCCGCGATTGCGGCGGGCAAGCATGTCCTGTGCGAAAAACCCCTGGCGATGACGCTTGAAGATGCGGTCGAGATGGTGAAAGCAGCGCGCGACCGGGGCGTTGTGTTCGCAACCAACCATCACCTGCGCAATGCCGGCTCGCACCTGGCCATAAGGGATCTCATTTCTTCCGGCCGGATCGGCAAGGTTCTGAGCGCCCGCGTCTTTCATGCGGTCAATCTGCCCGAGCACCTGCGCGGCTGGCGCATCAATGATGCAGCTGCCGGCGGTGGCGTCATTCCTGACATCGTTGTGCATGATGCCGACACCATCCGTTTCCACCTCTCCGAGGACCCGGTGGATGTGGTGGCCAAAGCCGGCACATCCGGAATGGGCGACGGGGTCGAAGACAGCGTCATGTCGGTCTGGTCGATGCCGTCCGGCACCATGGTGCAGACCCACGAAAGCTTCACCCACGCCTTCGCAGGCACCGGCATCGAGTTTCACGGTACGCAAGGGTCGATTTTTGCCCGCAATGTCATGACCCAGCAGCCGGTTGGTGAAATCAGGCTCGTCGGCGACAGCGGCGAAAGCGAAATCTCCTTCCAGACCCACAATCTCTATCACCGCGCTCTCGGCCTCTTCACAAATGCCGTCCGCGGAAACGGCGCGCCGTCCGCCGACGGTGTCGATGGCATCAAGTCCCTGGCCGTTGCCCATGCTGTTCGCCTCGCCGCGCAAAGCGGCAAAACCGAACGCGTCGACTACGGAGGGTTCTGATCCATGTCTTCCAAGATTGTCTCTGTTGAAGCAGCTGTCGCGAAAATCTCTGACAATGCCGTGGTCACGGTTTCCTCTTCCTCCGGCCTCGGGTGCCCCGACAAGGTTCTTCAAGCCATCGGCGAGAGGTTCGACACGGAAGGGCACCCGAGGAACCTCACCACGATCCATCCGATCGCGGCCGGTGACATGTACGGGATCAAGGGGATCGATCACATTGCCAAGGACGGCCTCCTGTCGACGATCATCGCGGGCTCCTATCCTTCCGGCCCGTCTTCGCTGCCCATGCCGGACATCTGGCAAATGCTGGTCGACAACCGGGTCGCCGCATACAACGTCCCCTCCGGCATTCTCTTCGACATGCACCGGGACGTCGCAGCGCGCCGTCCGGGTGTCATGACAAAGGTCGGTCTGGACACATTCGTCGACCCTGTCCGCCAGGGCTGCGCCATGAATGACGTTGCGGCCGGAAAACCGATTGTCTCCAGAATTGAACTCGGCAGTGAGACCTGGCTGCACTTTCCCAACATCGTTCCGGATGTCGCCATCATCCGGGCGACCACATCCGACGAGCGCGGCAACCTGACTTACGAGCACGAAGGGGCGTATCTCGGCGGACTGGAGCAGGCGATTGCCGTGCGCAACCATGGCGGCCTTGTCATTGCCCAGGTCAAGCGTGTGACCGCGTCCGGTTCCCTGCGCCCTCACGACGTCCGCGTGCCCGGACACCTCGTTGATCTGGTGGTCGTGGACCCGGATCAGCGCCAGACCACCGAGACCGACTACGATCCGGCAATCTCCGGCGAGATCATGCGCCCCTGGTCGAGTTTTTCCCTCGCTGAACACGGCATTGAGAAGGTCGTTGCAAGGCGTGCCGCGATGGAGCTCGCCAGAGGTCAGACAGCCAATCTCGGCTTTGGCATTTCCGCGATGGTCCCGCGTGTTCTTCTCGAAGCCGGACAGGAGCAGGCGGTTACCTGGGCGATCGAGCAGGGCGCCACGGGCGGCATGCCCCTGACGGGTTTCGCCTTCGGCTGCGCCTCCAACGCAGACGCCTACATGCCTTCGCCGCAGCAGTTCACCTATTTCCAGGGCGGCGGCTTCGACGTCTCGTTCCTGTCCTTCCTGGAAATCGATCTTGAAGGCAACGTCAACGTCTCCAAGCTCGGAAAGAAGCCTTACCTGACAGCCGGATGCGGCGGTTTTGTCGACATAACCGCAAATGCCGGAAAGATCGTTTTCTCCGGCCTCTTCGAAGCCGGCGCCGACCTCGACCTTTCCGATGAAGGCCTAACGGTGAAGTCACCGGGCAAATTCACAAAGATGGTGGACGAAGTTGAACACGTCACTTTCTCCGGCCGGCGCGCGCGGGAACTCGGGCAAGAGGTGCTCTACATCACCGAACGCTGCGTCATCCAGCTGACAGAGAGCGGGCTGCTTGCGACCGAGATCATGCCCGGCATCGACGCGCAGCGCGACATCGTCGACGCCTCTGCGGGCCGGGTGCGGCTTGCAAACGACCTGAAGCAAATGCCGAAGGCGCTCCTTCGGCGTGAAGCGATGGAGCTGCATCTGTGAGCGCGCTTCATCTCATCATTGACGGCCCGATCGCCGAACTGAGGCTCGACAATCCAGCGAAGCTCAACGCCTTCACGACGGACATGCTGGCGGCAATCGAACCTCATTGCGCAGCCATCGAGAAAGATCCCGCCATTCGCGCCGTCGTCATCAGCGCCGAAGATGCGAAAGCGTTTTGCGCGGGCGCGGATATCATTGCCTGGTCGGAACTCGGCCCCTGGGACTTCGCCCGGCACTGGGTACGGGAAGGCCACCGGCTGTTCGACCGTGTCGCGCGCCTCTCCAAGCCGACGGTCGCTGCCATCGGCGGTCATGCCTTTGGTGGCGGTCTGGAATTCGCCGCGACCGCGGACATCCGCGTCATGGCCTCGAATGCAACCCTTGCCCTGCCTGAAGCATCGGTCGGTATTGTCCCGGGATGGTCGGGAACACAGCGCCTGATCCGGCTTTTGGGCGAGCCGGTCGTGAAGGAAATGGCCTTGTTCGGCCGCAGGATTTCCGCCGAGCGCGCCCATTCTCTGGGCTTTGCCGCCGAGCTGGCCGATGACCCGCGCGCCAAGGCCTTTGAACTGGCGGAAGGCCTCGCCGGCAAGTCGCCCTGTTCGATCGAAGTTGCCAAATACATGATCCACGCGGCTGCCGGAGAAGACCGCAGCGCCATGATCGAAGCGCTCGGTGCCGGCATGATCGGCCCGACGGCTGACCGCGAAGAGGGTGTCACCGCCTTCCGCGAAAAACGCAAACCGGAATTTCCTGGAAGCTAGATATGAGTGATCTGAACGTTGTCTCCATCAGCGAAGCAAAGATACCAGCTGAGCCTTTCGTCGCCCGCCACCTGATCGATGGCGCGTGGCGCGTCAGCGCGGACGCGGCGACCTTCGAAAGGACATCGCCGTCGCACGGATCCGTCGTGACAATTGCCAGCAGGGGCGGTAAGGTCGACGCGGACGCCGCGATCGCCGCTGCCAGAACGGCATTCGACAAGGGACGCTGGTCACGCACAAGCGGCAAGGACCGCGCCACGCTTTTGCTCAAGGTTGCCGATCTGATCGATCGTGAGAGAGAGCGGATCGCTCTCATGGAAACACTGGAATCCGGCAAGCCGATCAGCCAGGCCAAAGCCGAGATCGAAGGGGCCGCCGACATCTGGCGCTTTGCCGCCTCGCTCGCACGGACCATGCACGGCGAAAGCCACAACTCGCTCGGAAGCGATTTTCTCGGCCTTGTGCTCAAGGAGCCGATCGGTGTCGTTTCCATCATCACACCGTGGAACTTTCCGTTCCTGATCGTGTCCCAGAAGCTTCCATTCGCGCTCGCCGCCGGCTGTACGGCGGTCATCAAACCCTCCGAGATGACACCCGCTACAACGTTCATCATGGGCGAATTGCTGATTGAAGCCGGCATTCCCGCAGGCGTGGTGAACATCGTTCTGGGCTTCGGCGATCCGGTCGGAACAGCCATGACCCAGGACAAGCGTGTCGACATGGTGACCTTCACCGGATCGACAGGGGTCGGCAAGGCGATCGTCAAGGCGGCTGCAGGCACGCTCAAGAAGGTATCGCTCGAACTGGGTGGCAAGAACCCTCAGGTGATCTTTCCCGACGCCGATCTTGAAAATGCTGCCGACGCAGTCGCGTTCGGCGTCTATTTCAATGCCGGCGAATGCTGCAATTCCGGTTCCCGCATCATCGTGCACGAGGATATTGCCGACGAGTTCGTCGCGCGGACAATCGCCCTGTCTCGCAAGGTTCCGTTCGGCGATCCCCTGGATCCGGCGACCAAGGTCGGCGCGATCATTACGCCCGAGCATCAGCAAAAGATCGACACATACGTTCAGGACGCCAGGGCCGCCGGCGCCGATGTACCGCTCGGCGGAGGCGCGCTCGATGTTCCGGGGCTGAACGGCCAGTTCTACCAGCCGACGGTTGTCACCAAGGTAGCCGGTACCATGGCAATCGCGCGCGAGGAAGTGTTCGGCCCGGTTCTCTCGGTTCTGACCTTCAGGACGCTGGATGAAGCCATCGACCTCGTGAACGATGCCGACTATGGCCTGTCGGCAGGTGTCTGGAGCGAAAACGTTCACACGTGTCTTGAGTTTGCCCGCCGCGCCAATGCCGGCACCGTGTGGACGAACACGTGGATGGATGGTTTCGCGGAACTTCCCTTCGGTGGCTACAAGGAGAGCGGACAGGGACGCGAGCTTGGCAAATATGGCCTGGACGAGTTCCTGGAGGCAAAGACGGTCACCATGAAAATCGGCAGGTCGCGCGATCCGTGGGTGCCTCAATGACGGCTTTATCTCGAAATCGAGAAAGGTCCTTCGGGCTGCAGCAGAACCTGCAGGTCTTCGACTGGCGCACCGGAAATCCGGCCAAGCAGCACCTTGGCCATCGCCCGGCCCGTCGCGCGCAGATCCTCGTCAATCGTCTCGATGCGCGGCCGGAAATGGTTGGATATCGGCGACGCCCGTTTGGCGACAACGTCGACATCCTGTCCTTCCGCCAATCCCATGTCGTTGAGAAACGCAAGCGTGATCAGCGCGCTGACCTCGCCAACACAGACATAACCGTCCGGCGCGTCCGGGGCGGTATGCAGGCTGCGCAGCGTCGCGGCAATGTCGTCGGGCTCACTGTCCAGGTCGACCTCGGTCGGGATCGTCAGCTTCATGCCGTGATCGGTGGCCGCCTGCCGCGCGCCAAAGCGCAAATGCTGCCCGAACGTGTATTTCTCGTTCGGCATGACGATGCAGATATGCTTGCGCCCCTTCTCGACGAGGTGCGCGATCGCCATGCGCACGAAGGCTTCGTTGTCGAAATCGACAAAGGGATGCGGCGTCATGAAATCGGTCCGTCCGTGCGTGACGAACGGAAAATCGTGTTCAAGAAGGTAGCGCGCGCGGTCGTCGAAACACTCGGTTCTGGTGAAAACGATCGCATCGGCCAGCGAGTGCCGGCGGATGTTTCGGATGGTCTCGAGCCGGTCATCGCCAAGGCTGTCCGCCGTGATGTTGATCGAGTAGCCCGTTCCGTTGAGCCCCTCATACATGCCGCCGAGAAACTCGGAGGTGAAGCTCAGGAACTCGTGCCTCGGATTGAGCAAAAGGCTGATGACCTTGGTGCGCCCCGTGCGCAATCTCTGCGCGGCCCGGTTTGGCACATACCCGAGTTTGTCTGCAATTTGCGAGATGCGTTTCCGGGTGGCCTCGGCAATCCTGGGATCATCCGCGAGCGCACGCGACACGGTGGTCACGGCAACGCCTGCTTCGGCCGCAACCGTGCGCAACGTCGGGCGCGTGCGCGCGTCGGCAGCACCGTCCATCGTTGTTCCAGCGTTTTTCTGCGACATGCCCGTTCCCCTCAACCAGAGGCTTGTAGCTCATACGGTTCGCCAAGTCTAATCAGGGAATTTAAAACGTTGCAACAAAGAAAGATGTTGCAACGCAAAATCTCAGACAATCAATTAACTGCATGTAAAAAAACAAATAATTCATTCCAAAGCCGAAAAGAATTAAAGATTGACATTCCAGGGGTTTGCAACGTTACAATAGACGTTGCGTGACGAGCGAGCGCGAATGTTCGGCGCTCTTGACGACGACAGGCACGCAAAGGGAGGAAATCCATGCGTAAATTGACGATGATGACGGCGGCAGCCGCTCTTATGGCAGCAAGCACCGTCGTGAAAGCAGAAGACGTTGAAGTTCTGCACTGGTGGACATCCGGCGGTGAAGCCGCCGCACTGAACGTCCTGAAGCAGGACCTTGAAGGTCAGGGCATCGGCTGGCAGGACATGCCGGTCGCCGGCGGCGGCGGCTCCCAGGCCATGACCGTGCTGCGCGCCCGCGTGACATCCGGCAACCCGCCGACCGCGGTCCAGATGCTCGGCTTCGACATTCTCGACTGGGCCAACGAAGGCGCTCTTGCAGACCTGAACATCCAGGCCGGCCTCGAAGGCTGGGACGACGTTGTTCCCGAAGCCCTGCAGCAGTTCGCCAAGCATGACGGCAAATGGGTGTCCGCACCGGTGAACGTTCACTCCACCAACTGGGTGTGGGCAAACAAGGCCGTTCTCGACGAACTCGGCATCGCGGTTCCGACCACATGGGACGAGTTCGTGGCTGCGCTTGAGAAGGTGAAGGCCTCCGGCAAGACCGCGATCGCACATGGCGGACAGCCGTGGCAGGACGCGACCGTTTTTGACGCCGTTGCAATGTCGACCGGCGGTCCGGACTTCTACAAGAAGGCATTCATCGACCTTGACGAGGAAACCCTCGGCTCCGACACGATGAAGGAAACCTTCGACCGCATGGCCGTGATCCGGTCCTATGTCGACGACAACTTCTCCGGCCGCGACTGGAACCTGGCGACCGCGATGGTCATCAATGGCGACGCTGCCTTCCAGATGATGGGTGACTGGGCGAAGGGTGAATTCCTGAACGCCGGCAAACAGCCTGATGCGGATTTCCTGTGCTTCCGTTTCCCGGGCACGCAGGACCAGGTCACGTTCAACGCCGACCAGTTCGCAATGTTCGCCCAGGGTTCTGAAGTCGGCAAGGAACAGGCTGCGCTTGCAACCGCGATCCTGTCGCCGAGCTTCCAGTCCGCGTTTAATGTGGTCAAGGGCTCTGTGCCGGCCCGTACGGACGTGTCTAACGAAGCCTTCGACGCCTGCGGCAAGAAAGGCATGGCCGACCTGAAAAAGGCTGCCGACAGCGGCAACCTCTACGGCTCCATGGCCCACGGCCACGCCAACCCGGCTGCGGTCAAGAACGCCATGTATGATGTGATCACGGCGCATTTCAACGGCGAGTATGACAGCGCAGCCGCTGTCGATGAACTCGTGACCGCCGTTCAAATCAACAAGTAAAATACCCAACGGAAAGCGGTGCACCCGCACTGCTTTCCGGCAACTGGGGGCCTGAGATGTCTATTTCTGAAGCGGCGAACCCGCGGGGTTCCGTTGTTGACAGACTGCGTGACGCTGTACCAAAAATCGTGTTGAGCCCGACCGTCGCCATTGTCGCGATCTTCGTCTACGGCTTCATCCTGTTCACGCTGTACCTGTCCTTTACCGACAGCCGGATCCTGCCCACCTTCGGATGGGTCGGTTGGAAGAACTACGAGAACCTGTTCCGCATCAGGGCGTGGGACACGGCCGTCACGAACCTTGTCATTTTCGGCGTCCTCTACATCGTCATCTGCTGCGCGCTCGGATTGCTGCTGGCGATCCTGCTCGATCAGCGTATCCGCGCGGAGGGTTTCATCCGCACGGTTTATCTCTACCCGATGGCGCTCAGTTTCATCGTGACCGGCGTTGCCTGGAAATGGTTCCTCGATCCTGGAATCGGGGTGGAGGCCGTCGTGCGCGGCTGGGGCTGGACAACCTTCGAGTTCAACTGGATCAAGGACAGCGACATGGCGATCTATACGATTGTCATAGCAGCTGTCTGGCAGACATCCGGCTTCGTCATGGCCATGTTCCTGGCGGGTCTTCGCGGGATCGACAGCGAAATGATGAAGGCGGCACAGATCGACGGCGCATCCACTTTAGCCCTTTACCGCCGCATCGTGATCCCGCAGTTGCGCCCGGCCTTCATGTCGGCCTTCGTTGTGCTCGCACACATGGCGATCAAGTCCTACGACCTTGTCATCGCCCTGACCGGCGGTGGTCCGGGAACGGCAACCGAATTGCCCGCGACCTTCATGTATTCCTACACCTTCACGCGAAACCAGATGGGGATCGGTGCGGCTTCAGCCGTGATCATGCTCATGACGATCGCCGCGATCATCGTGCCGTATCTGTGGTCCGAACTGAGGGAGAAGAAGTAATGGCCTCTGCTTCCGCAAAAAGCTCCTTCAACCTCGGCCGGTTCATTCTCTACACGCTGCTGGTTGTCTTCTGCATCTACTATCTGCTGCCGCTTTACGTGATGGTGGTCAACTCGCTGAAACCCCTGGCGGAGATCACCGCAGGCGGCATGATGGCGCTGCCCCAGGAGTGGACGCTCGCACCCTGGCTCAGCGCCTGGTCGAGCGCCCAGGTCGGCGTCGAGGCAACGGGCCTGAAGCCCTATTTCCTCAACTCCATCATCATGGTCGTTCCGGCTGTTGCCCTGTCGACCATGGTCGGCGCGCTTAACGGTTACGTCCTGACGAAATGGACATTCCCAGGCGCCACGATCCTGTTCGGTCTGCTGCTCTTCGGATGCTTCATCCCCTTCCAGATGGTGCTTATCCCGATGGCGCGCATGCTCGGGCTGATGGGCCTCGCCGGCTCTGTTCCGGGCCTGATCTTCGTGCACTTCGTCTACGGCATCGGCTTCTCGACGCTCTATTTCCGGAACTACTATGCCGCCTTCCCGACCGAGCTGGTGCGCGCGGCACAGATCGACGGCGCCGGGTTCTTCCGCATCTTCTGGCGCATCCTGCTGCCGTCGTCCGGACCGATCGCGGTGGTCTGCATCATCTGGCAGTTCACCAACATCTGGAACGACTTCCTGTTCGGCGCGTCCTTCTCCGACTTCGACAGCCAGCCGATGACCGTTGCATTGAACAACCTCGTTCAGTCATCTACCGGGGTTAAGGAATACAACGTCCATTTTGCAGGCGCGATCATGGCCGCGCTGCCAACTCTCTTCGTCTACATCGTCGCGGGCCGGTACTTCGTCCGTGGCCTGATGGCCGGCTCAGTTAAAGGATAAGACAATGGGCTTTCTCGACATCAAACAGGCGACCAAGTCTTACGGAGCGGTGCAGGTTCTGCAAGAAACCGACATCTCGATCGAAGAGGGCGAGTTCCTCGTCCTGGTCGGACCATCCGGCTGCGGCAAGTCCACCCTGCTGAACATGATCGCAGGTCTCGAAGACATCACGTCGGGAGAGATCGCCATTCGCGGCAAGAGCATGAACGGCGTGAAACCCGCCGACCGCAACATTGCAATGGTGTTCCAGTCCTACGCCCTTTACCCGAACATGACGGTGAGCGGAAACATCTCCTTCGGCATGGAAATGCACGGCATCGAGAAGTCGGAGCGCGCGAAGCGCATCGCGCAAGTCTCCGATCTTCTGCAGATCAAGCATCTGCTCGACCGCAAGCCCGGCCAGCTTTCCGGTGGTCAGCGCCAGCGCGTCGCGATGGGACGCGCCCTCGTGCGCGAACCCGACGTGTTCCTGTTTGATGAACCGCTTTCGAACCTGGATGCGAAACTGCGCGTCGACATGCGCACGGAAATCAAAAAGCTGCACCAGAAGCTCGGCACGACCATTGTCTACGTGACCCACGACCAGATCGAAGCACTGACATTGTCAACGCGCATTGCAGTCATGTTCGGCGGCTACGTGCAGCAGCTCGGCACGCCCAAGGAAATCTACGACAATCCTGCCAACATGTTCGTTGCCGGCTTCATGGGCTCGCCGTCCATGAACCTCTTTCCGGCCAAAGTGGTTTCGGAAAACGGTCAGCCTGCCGCAGAAGTCTCGCTCGCGGACGGCACCAGGGCGTCCATCCCGTTTGCGACGGACAAGCTGGCCTCGGATGTCGGGCGTGACATCATTCTCGGCATCCGCCCGGAGGCGATCACCGACAGGGACGGTGCCGACAGGAACTCGCAGGCTGTTCACATCCTTGACGCACCGGTTGAAGTCACCGAGCCGGCCGGTTCGGATACGTTTGTCGTCAGCCAGATCGGCGGCAAGGACGTGACCGGCCGTTTCCGCGCCGATGTTGCCGTCAATGCCGGCGAAACGTTCCCGTTTGCCTTCAACATGGAAAAGGCCGTCGCCTTCGATCCGCAAAGCGAAAACAGGATCGCCTGACGCGATGAGCAACGCGCCGGACATTGTCATTGTCGGCAGCGGCATGGGCGGAGCAACCCTTGCGGCAGGTCTTGCGCCGTCCGGTGCCAGGATCACGATCCTGGAACGCGGGCATCGCATTCCCGACGATGCACCGGCACGCGATCCATGGCGCATCTACACCAACAGCGCCTTTCGCTCACCCGAGACCTGGCTTGACGAGAAGGACAATCCATTCGAACCGGGGAACTATTACAACGTTGGTGGAAACTCGAAGCTCTACGGTGCGGTTCTGATCCGGTATCGCGCGCAGGACTTTGACGAGATGGAGCACTACGAGGGTGTATCTCCGGCATGGCCGTATCGATATGAAGACATTGCGCCATGGTACGAAGCAGCCGAGAAGCTTTATCAGGTCCGCGGCGACGTTGACGGCGACGCGACCGAACCGGACCACGAGGGGCCGTATCCGTTTCCGCCTGTGGCTGACGAATCCGCAATCCGGATCGCCCGCGACAGGCTTGTGAAAGCCGGCGTCAAACCGTTTTCACTGCCGCTCGGGGTGGATATCGAGAAATGGCTCGCTGCCGGAAAAACCGGCTGGGACGGGTATCCGGACCTCAGATGCGGCAAAATGGACGCCGAAACCTGCGGCCTTGCCGAAGCCCTCGCCCATGACAACGTGAAACTGATCACCGGCGCGGAAGTCACAAGCCTCAAGGCCGACCCGGAAACAGGGAAGATCAGTTCCGTGACCTTCCTGAAAGAGGGTGAGGAAACCACCCTGACGCCTGCCATCGTTGCCGTTTGCGCCGGCGCGGTCCAGACGGCGGCCCTTCTGCTCAGGTCCGGCGTTGCCAACAGTTCCGATCATGTCGGCCGCTGCTTCATGAATCACAATGCAACGGCCATGATCGCCATAGATCCCAGGTTCCACAACGATGCCGTCTATCAGAAGACCTTCGGCATCAACGACTGGTACCTCTCGGACGGCGACGAGAACAAACCGCTCGGCAATGTGCAACTGCTCGGACGGGTGACGCCCGATATCCTGAAAATCCAGGTTCCCCAGCTCCCCTCCTTTGCCGCCAGGTGGATCTCCGGCCACGCGCTCGATCTTTACCTGATCTCGGAGGACCTTCCCGATCCCGAAAGCCGGGTTGTTCTAAAGGACGGCAAGATCCAGCTGATCTGGCGCAGATCCAACATGAAGGCGCACAGGAAGCTGGTGGACCGCACAAAGACAACGCTGCGCAAGGCTGGATTTCCGGTGTTGCTGTCGAGGCTTTTTGACGGTCGCGTGCCATCACATCAATGCGGCACGGCGCAGCTCGGCAACGATCCGAAAACAAGTGTTCTTGATCCCGACTGCCGCTCCTGGGACCATCCGAACCTCTTTGTGACCGATGCGGCGGCACTCCCGACATCCGCGGCTGTCAATCCTGCACTTACGGTCGCCGCCCTTGCGCTGAGAACCGCCAAAACGATCAGACGGGAGCTGGCAGCATGAGCAAGGTTGCCCTGATTACCGGAGGACAGCGCGGTATCGGCCTTGCGGTCTCAGCGGCACTCGTCGAGGCAGGCTACAAGGTGGCCTTGCTTGCACAATGCGATCCCGGCGACAGCGAGGTCGCGGCCGCCCTGGAGCCGCTCGGACCGAATGCCGCGTTCTATTCCCATGATCTTCTGAATGTTGACGGCCACGGCGGCGTCGTCGGTCAGGTGGAAGCAGACCTCGGCCCGATCACCACATTCGTTTCCAACGCCGGTGTGCCGGCAAAGGTTCGCGGCGACATGCTGGACATCACGACGGAAAGCTTCGATTTCGTCTTGGGCGTCAATCTGAAAGGGGCGTTTTTCCTCGCCCAGGAAGTTGCCCGGCGCATGCTGGACCGGACCAGCGAAGACTACCGGTCGATGTCTTTCATCACCTCTGTCAGCGCCGAGATGATCTCCATCGAGCGCGCGGAATATTGCGTGTCCAAGGCGGGCGCATCGATGATGGCGCAACTTTTCGCGGTCCGCCTGGCACCGCATGATATCGGTGTCTTCGAGATCCGCCCGGGCGTCATCGAAACCGCGCTTACCGCAGGCGTCAAGGACAAGTACACGGCCCGGATCAAGGACGGTCTCGTCCCGTCGGCCCGCTGGGGTTACCCCGCCGATATCGCCTCGACCATTCTCCCGCTTGTCGAGGGCCGTATGGCCTTTGCCACCGGCTCCGTCATCAACGTGGATGGCGGGCTCTCCATTCCACGCCTTTGAGAGACCATCATGGAAAAAGGCTACGATTTCATCATCATCGGCGGCGGCAGTGCAGGTTCCGTTCTGGCCGCACGGCTGACGGAAAATCCGGACGTCAGTGTTCTGCTCTTGGAGGCGGGAGGCCGCGACTGGCATCCGTTCTTTCACGTCCCGGCCGGCTTCGCGAAAATGACCAAGGGCATCGGCTCCTGGGGCTGGCACACCGTCCCACAGCGTCACATGCAGGACCGGGTGTTCCGCTACACCCAGGCCAAGGTGATCGGCGGCGGGTCGGCCATCAATGCCCAGATCTATACACGCGGCAACGCCCTGGACTACGACGAGTGGCGTCAGATGGGCTGCGAAGGCTGGGGCTACGAAGACGTCCTGCCCTATTACCGCAAGGCCGAGGACAACGACACGTACGACAACCGCTATCACGGCAAGGGCGGTCCTCTCGGCGTTTCAAAGCCGTGCGCACCGCTGCCGATCTGCGAAGCCTATTTCGAGGCGGCGGCCGAACTCGGCATCCCGCGCAACGAAGATGTCACCGGTGAGAAACAGGACGGTGCCGCCTATTACCAGCTGACACAGCGAAATGCCCGCAGGTCGTCAGCGGCCATGGCCTATCTCGCACCCAACCGGCACCGCCCGAACCTTCACATCAGGACGGACACCCAGGTGCGCCGCATCGTCGTGGAGAACGGCATCGCCACGGGCGTGGATCTTGTTGACGGAACGTTCCTGAAGGCCGGCAACGAGGTGATCCTGTCCTCCGGATCGATCGGATCACCGAGGCTGCTGCAGCTGTCCGGCATCGGGCCAGCGGATCATCTGAAAAGCCTCGGCATCGATGTCGTCTGCGATCAACCCGAAGTCGGCGCCAATCTTCAGGACCATCTCGATCTCTATTGCATCTGTGAAGTAAGCGGTCCCCACACATATGATCGCTACGCAAAGCTGCACTGGTCGGCGATTGCCGGCCTGCAATATCTCTTCACCAAACGCGGACCGGTCTCCTCCAGCCTGTTTGAAACAGGCGGGTTCTGGTACGCGGACCCCGAAGCCAGATCGCCGGACCTGCAGTTCCACCTCGGCCTTGGCACGGGCATTGAATCCGGCGTCGCGGCGATGCCGGACGGTGGCGTGACGCTGAATTCCTGTTATCTCAGGCCCCGATCGCGCGGAAGCGTCCGCCTGCAGAGCGACAATCCGAACGACGCGCCACTGATCGATCCGAACTACCTGGGAGACCCGCAGGACCGGGAAATGTCCATCCGCGGGCTGAAACTGACCCAGGAGATTCTCGCCCAGGGACCGCTCAGGAAATACATCAAGGCGGAGCGCCTGCCCGGTCCAGGCGTCAGGACGGACGAGGACTATTTCAACTTCATCTGCGAGCACTCCAAGACCTCCCACCACCCGGCAGGAACCTGCCGGATGGGATCGGACGAAAAGGCCGTGCTCGATCCAAGACTTCGTTTCAACGGGATCGACCGGCTGCGCGTCATTGATGCGTCCGTGATGCCGACCGTCGTTTCTTCCAATACCAACGCTGCAGCCATCATGATCGGCGAAAAAGGAGCCGACATGATCAAGCAGGACCACGGGTAACCTCTCATGATCACACACATCGTCCTTATCAAGTTTCAGCCGACTGTCAGCGAAGACACCATTCGCGATCTTTTCCAGGAACTGCGCACGATCCGGGACCAGGTGCCCGGCATTGTCGACATCACGTCGGGCCGAAGCGAAAGCCCGGAAAAGATCGAGCGTGGCTACATGCACGGCTTCGTTGTCGACTTCGAGGACTGGGATGCGCTGGAGCGCTACCAGACCCATCCGGATCACAAGGCGCTCGGCGCCAAGCTGGTTGCACATGCAATCGGCGGTCTGGACGGCATCCTCGTTCTCGACATCCCCACTGCGGCCTGACCACCGGCGGCCAACGTTTCAGGAGTAGCCGATGCTGACCCTCCCCACGCTCGATAACCGTTTGGAAGACTATGCGCTCAAGGGCGATCCCCTGATCCCGCGCGCACCGGCCGTGCCCCTGACCAGGATCGCATTCGCCGCCGCACATGTCGTCTCCTCGCCGCTCGCCGAACGCAATCCGTGGGTCGGATCACCCGCCGTCGACTGGGACAACACGCTTAGGTTCCGGCACTGGCTCTGGGATCAGGGTCTCGGCCTTGCCGAGGCGATGGACACCGCGCAGCGCGGGATGGGTGTCGACTGGCCGACGGCAAAGGAACTGATCGAAAAGACGATGCAGGAAGCAAAGTCGCATCCCATGAAACCACGTGTCGCCTGCGGAGCCGGAACGGATCAGAAACCACGTGAATCGTACCGGACAACGGACGATATCCTCGCGGCCTACACGGAACAAATGGAGGCAATCGAGGCGGCCGGCGGCCAGGTTATCCTCATGGCCTCCCAGGCCTTCCCGGCTATCAATGCGGGAGCGGATGACTACAAAACTGTTTACGGAACACTGCTGCGGCAGGCCGCGTCGCCCGTCATACTTCACTGGCTCGGCGACATGTTCGATCCGAAACTGACCGGCTATTGGGGATCCAGCGACGTGGCAACGGCGATGCAGACCGTTCTGGACATCATCAACGCCCACAAGGACAAGGTTGACGGCATCAAGATCTCGCTGCTCGAAAAGTCCTACGAGGAGGACCTCAGGGCCCGTCTTCCCGAAGGCGTCCATCTATACACCGGTGACGATTTCAACTATGCGGAACTGATCGAGGGAGACGGAACCCGCTATTCGCATGCTCTGCTCGGTGCCTTCGCCGCAATCGCCCCGGCGGCAAGCCAGGCGCTTGAGGCTCTGGCCCGCAATGACGCGAAAACCTATCACGGTCTGCTTGAACCGACGGTCCCGCTCAGCCGCGAGATCTTCAAGGCGCCAACCCAGTTCTACAAGGCCGGGATCGCCTTTCTCGCCTGGCTGAACGATGCGCAAAGCCACTTCATCATGCCCGGCGGCTTCCAGTCCTCACGCGAAATAACCCACTATGCGGAGGTCTTCAGGCTTGCGGATCAGGCCCGTTTGCTGTCAAAGCCTGACAAGGCGGTCGAACGCATGAAGCTCCTGTTGAGGCTTCACGGCGTCGACTAGACGGGGGAAACCGGGCGCGCATGAAGAAAAGACCGACAATTCTGGATGTCGCGCAAGAGGCCGGGGTGTCGAAATCGACCGTGTCTCTGGTTCTTCAGAACTCACCGCTTGTCAAACCGGCAACACGCAGCGCAGTCGATGCGGCTATCACGAAGCTCGGATATGTCTATAACCGGTCTGCTGCCGGCCTCCGGGGCGCCGCGTCCGGACTGATCGGCCTGATCATCAACGACCTGCGCAACCCGTTCTTCACCGAATTCGCCGCAAGCGCCCAGATGGAGTTCGCCCGGAAGGGCTATTCGACAGTCGTTGCCAACACGGATGAAGATCCTGCCATCCAGGCGCAGGTGATCGCATCCATGATCGAACATGACGTCTCCGCCTTCGTGATTTCGCCGGCCTATGGCGGTGACGAAGACGCTTTCGCGCGGATCGAACGCGCGGGCATTCCCACGATGCAGGTGCTCCGGCAACTCGATGACCGCACCGATATCTTTCCATTTGCCACGCACAATTATTCCGCCGGGGGAGAGCTGGCCACGCGGCATCTGTTTGACCTTGGTTGCCGCAACATCGCGTTTGTCGGCGGTCTGGAGGATCGTCCCATCACCGAAGAGCGCATGTCCGGCTACAGATGTTTCATGCAGGCGCAGGGTCTGCCGCCACGAACATTTCACGGGCGGCCCTCAAGGGCTTTCGGCCGGGATCTGGCGCTTCAAATCGCCAGGCAACATCCAGGAATCGAGGCGGCAGTCTGTTTCAGCGATCTTGTCGCGCTCGGGATGATTTCAGGCTTTGCCGAAGCAGGTGTGCGCGTCGGCAAGGACATACGCCTGATCGGATTCGACGACATTGAAGAAAGCTCGCTGGTCTATCCACGCCTGAGTTCCATCAGGTGCGACACCAAACATTTCGGCCAGAGTTCCGCGCAATCGATGCTGGCCTGGATCGTGGACGGCAAGCGCCCACCCGATGTCAGACATTATGACGTTGAGCTGATCGAACGCCAGTCGAGCATCGGATTCGATGGATGACGGACGCGCAGTACCCGTCTTCCGGGACCAGCCAAGCCGGCCATGCGCCAGTTCCCGCACGGCAAACGGACGTTGAAGGGCTGGTAAGCGAGGCCCATGCCCTGATTTTCGACTGCGACGGCACGCTTTTGAAAACGCCGGACCTTTACGCGACCGCGTGGCAATCGGCCTTTGCAAATGCAGGTCTTCAGATGGACCTCGGCTGGTATCATGAGCGGGCCGGCATGTCCGAGCACGTGTTGCTGGATGCATTCGAAGGGGAAAAAGGCGTCCTCGTCGACCGGGGGCGCGCCGTTCGCGATCTGAGGCACTTCATTCTGACGAATATTGGTTCTGTTGAGGAAATACCCGAGATCGCCACAATCGCCCGCGCCAACCACACCCGAATACCCATGGCGGTCGCATCCGGCGGCTCGCGCGAAATCGTGCTTGCCTCTCTTCAGGCGTCCGGCCTCCTGCATCTGTTCGATGCAGTTGTCACCATCGACGACGCGGGCAAGGCAAAGCCCGCACCCGACCTCTTCCTGGAAGCTGCGGCACGTCTCCAAACGAAACCGCAGCAATGCCTTGTCTTCGAAGACAGTCCCCAGGGCATCGAAGCCGCGAAAGCCGCTGATATGAAATGGATTGACGTCAATTTGCTGGTTTAGAACGAGACGGCCCCGGGCCTGCAATATACCCGGTGCGCGGCCGGATTTTTCGTGGGTTGCGTGAACGGAAATTGATGTTTTTTGCCCCTCTGCACGGGCTGGAGCCCTTCAGGATGGGAGTTTCCCATGGCACCGGTACACACCACACCGCGTTTTACGTCATGACTGTCTTGTGCCGACCCGGTCGAACCAGCTCCGGGCATACGCCAGATACGAGGGATTCGGCTCGCAAACGGCGTGTTTGTCTGGTTGTTCCACGGGGTTTTTCAGAGTGTCCGAGACGAGCAGGGCGGCGCCAAGGCCGGTGCCGGTTGTCGAGACTTTCGAGCCTTGGGCAATCCGCCCGGTCGCTGCCTCGAGCATTCTCATGAAAAGACCATTCCTTGCAAATGGGCCTTCGACGATTGTGGGCCCGTCGGCACCGATCAGGTCCAGGCACTGGCTCGTCACCAGAGCAAGGTAGAAGGAGGCGGCTGCATAGCGTTCTCCGTCAGACAGCGTGGTTTCATCCACGCTCCAGCCCGCCCGCTTGCCCTGAAACGGCCCCGATAGCGGGTCAAGTGCCGGGTAAAGCTGGATCTGGTTCGACAGAACGCGGGAGACATCCTCCACGGAGGCGTGACGCTCCCCCTCCTTCATCACCATGTCGAACTCTCTGCCGCCCATGAACCGTGCCGACGGGACGGGGTCTCCGAATGCATTCACATTCAGAAGGGTATCGCGTTCCGGAGACAGGGTCGTCTTTTGCCCGCCGACGGCAAACGAAATCACCCATGTGCCGGTCGACACGACCGAAAAAGCACTTTTGAGCGCGAGAAGGTACGGATAGAGCGACGCATTGGAGTCGTGAATGCCGCTGGCAACCGGTATTCCCGCCTGCAGGCCGGTAAGAGCGGCGATCTCCGGTTTCAGTTGATTGATGCATTTTGCCGCGACTTGTGCGGGCGCCATCTTGTCCGCGATGCCCAACCGCCCGACCAGAGACGAGAAGCGGCGCGCCTGCGGGTTCCACAGATCCGTATGGGCACCGAGTGACGTCACTTCCGTATGCGTTGCTCCCGTCAGCCTGAAGGACCAGTACTGGGGATACGTGACAACGCTGGCGACCCGGTCAAGCAGTCTGGCATCCCGGCGAAGTTGCCAATGGATCTGAGCGCCCACATTCAGGCCGAGCGAGAGACGGGGTGACCCCGTTTCCTGAAAATCCGGGCGCATGGCATCATAATCTGCCGACAGGTCATCGGGTCCGGCAAACTCGTAATCCAGCATGGGTGCTGCCAGGTTTCCGTCCCCATCCAGGAGAACGATGCTGGCGCCGTGCGTCGCGATCGATATCGCATCGATACCGTATGTCCCGTTTTGCCTGGCAAGAGCACCGGCGATGAAGCTCCAGAGCCCTTCAATATCATAGTGCGGATAGGGCGGTTCCGCGAGTACGGCATTCGGCTGCGTCGCCATGTCGATTTCGGTGCCCAGGACCGCGTCGACCACGCCGACCTTGGCGTTGGTTTTGCCGATGTCTATGACTGCGATGTGTCTCACTCGCGATATTCCCTGTCGAACCGGCGCCTTCCCGCGCGTCCTTCGAGCCTGTCACACTCCCGATTTCATCTCAACGCATGCCTCCCGCCGGGAGACGCTTGTTCACGCCGGCAAAGCAATCGCCTCCAATTCTGTGCCAGGAGGCTGCGAATTCACAAGGATGCGGCAATCAGTCGACAAACACTCTTGTCCGGGTTTCGAGTGAAAGGTAGCATGTTAGTATACCAACGAGCGAAATGACGGCGAAAGAAATGGAGACCTCCGGCACCGTTCGGCTGACACCTTTGTCAGAATACGAAGGCAGTCTGTCGTCTCGCGTTTACATGAGCCTGAAAGACGCGATTCTGACCCTGACTTACGAGCCCGGAGAAGTCCTGCGCAAAGCTGAGATCTGCGATCAGCTGGGCATCTCCCGGAGCCCCGTTTCCGAAGCCGTGGCCCGGCTCGCCTCGGAGGGATTGCTCAGGGTCATGCCGCAGTCGGGAACATACGTGGCTCAACTGTCAATGGACGAGGTTCGCGAAGGGGCGTTTATAAGGGAGGCTTTTGAGCTGGCTGCTGTGGAATATGTGGCCCAGATCATAACCGACGACCAGATCACGCTCTTGCGGCGAAACCTGAAGGTACAGCAAGGACTTGTGGAGGATCAGGATATTCAGGGATTTTACAAGTCCGACACCGCGATGCACAATCTGATCATGGGCTTCACGCGCTTCAAACGCCTGGCATCCATCGCCGAGACCAGTTGGCTGCATGTCAACCGCGCCCGCCAACTCGTCTTGCCCAACCCGAGACGGGTTTCAGACACGCTCGAAGAACATACCGCAATCGTCGATGCGCTTGCAGCGCGGGACCCACTCGCCGCCAGAGCCGCAACGGAGTCTCACCTGGGCCAGCTCATCCGCCACCTTGAGGCGGTAGAACGCGATCGGCCGGAGCTTTTTTCACGACCATGACACGTCCCAATCGTCCCCGCTACGCGGCCCGCCTGAATGCCTTCAAACAACTCTCGCCAGGGTCCGACGTGCTCGACTGGATCGCCGCTGCCGGACAGGTGGAGGGCCTTGGCGCCGCGGACCTGAACTATCCGGATCATTTTTCCAAACACGGCGAAGACAGCGTCGCAAGCGTGTTGAGCAAGGCGGAACTGGATCTGAACGGCGTTGCCATGCGCTACTATTCGGAACCGGCGTTTAAACTCGGGGCCTTTACCAATCCTGACCCGGCGGTCCGCCAGACCGCCATCGACATCACCAAAAGAGGACTGGATGCTTGTGCCCGTATGGGAGGCAGGGTCGTTACGCTCTGGATGGGACAGGACGGGTTCGACTACGCATTTCAGATGGACTATGCCGAAGCCTGGGATCACACGGTACATGCGATCCAGGAGGTTTGTGCTCACAATCCCGCGCTTGATATCGCCATAGAGTACAAGCCGAACGAGCCGCGGGCGTTTGCCCTGATGCCGGACATCGGCACGACGTTGCTCGCCTGCAGGGAAGTGAATGCCGCCAATCTTGGCGTGACGCTCGATTTCGCGCATGTCCTTTATGCCGATGAAATGCCGGCCTGTTCGGCCGCTCTGATCGCGCGCCATTCCCGGATGATCGGCCTGCACCTGAACGACGGCTACGGCAAGCGCGATGACGGCCTGATGGTGGGGTCCGTACACGCCATCCAGACGGTCGAACTTCTGATCGCGACGCTGCGCGCGAACCAGACGGATGTGATCTACTTCGATACGTTTCCCGACATGGGCGGGCTGAACCCGATCGAGGAGGCGCGCACCAATATTATCATGACCGATCGGCTCCTGGACGTGGCCGAGAGCCTGTCGGACGATCCTGAACTCGCCGGAGCGATCAGCCGCCAGGACGCCGCGATCTCTCAGAGGATCGTTGCCCGCAAGTTGTACGGGTCATGACGATCCTGGTCACAGGCGCCTTGCACTGGGATGTCGTGGTGCAGGCACCCAGGCTGCCGTATATCGATGAAACCTTGCGCGGTTCTTCCGTCGCCTATCAATTCGGCGGCAAGGGCGGAAACCAGGCCGTCGCGGCGGCTCTTGCAGGGGCAGATGTCGCCTTCGCAGGGCGGATCGGATCGGATCAGGCCGGCATCGAAATGAAACGCCGATTGACTGATGCCGGGATCGACGTCTCAGCCCTGCAGGTTGGGCCGGACGCTTCGGGCATGAGCGCCGCCATTGTCGACGCTGACGGCAACTACGGCGCCGTTATCGTTTCTGCGGAGAACCACAAGTTCGATACCGGCTTGTTGAACATCCCAGGCACTTGCCGGATGGTGCTCATGCAGAACGAGCTGACGCATAACGCGCTGCTTGAGATCAAGCAAAAGGCGCATCAGGCCGGTATTCCGGTCGTGCTCAACGCGGCGCCCGCCCTCGGGCTCACCGTCGCGGACCTTCAGAGCGTGAATGTGCTGATCGTGAACCGCGTGGAGGCATCAGATCTGCTGGGCCGGGATCCGGCGGATCTCGATCCGGCCGAGAGTGTTCAAACGCTTCAGGGTCTCGTCCCCGGATCGGATATCATGGTGACGCTCGGAGGCGACGGCGTGTGCTACGCACGCAGCGGTGAGACACCGCGCCATCAGCCCGCCAGGAAAACGGCTGTCCGTTCCACCCACGGTGCCGGTGACGTCTTTGTCGGCACATTTGCCGCGGCATGTGTAGACGGCGCACCTTTCGATACAGCCATCGAAAGCGCACAGCTAGCAGCAGCCGATCACGTGTCCGGAAACCGGTAGAACCGGTCAGCTGTGCTGGCGGACATCCTTGTGTGCGATCATGGGGCGTCCTCCCGCACAAGACCCACAGTCTTCAGATCGGTCCAGAGAGCTTCGGGGATGTCAGCGTTTTCTGCGCGAATATTGCTTTCCATTTCGGCAACGCCCTGCCCTCCCGGAATGACCGAAACAACCGATGGGTGACGGAGTGGAAACTGGAACGCGGCATCCACCATGCGAACACCGTGCCGGTCACAGATGTCCTGGATCGCGCGCACTCTCTCGAGCACGTCTTCGGGAGCCGGCTCGTAGTTGTAGAAAGCGCCCGGTTTGGGACCTGTTGCCAGGATGCCGGAGTTATAGGGACCACCGATGACGACGCCGATATCGCGCGCCTCGCAGAGCGGCAGGAAACTGTTGAGGGCCTCCTGCTCGAGCAGTGTGTATCTGCCCGCCAGAAGAAAGATGTCAAAGTCGCCGCGTTCGGCCATCCATTGGCAGGGTTGCCATTCGTTCACTCCGGCACCGAATGCCTTGATCGTACCCTGATCCCTCAACGAGAGCAGCGCCTTGTATCCGCCATTCATGAACTCGCTCAGCTTGGCGTCGAGTGCGTCTTGCGTGCCGTGATTGAAAAGATCCAGATCATGGGCAAACAGGATGTCGATCCGGTCAATTCCCAGCCGTTCCAGACTGAATTCGATTGAGCGCAGCACTCCATCGTAGGTGTAGTCGTAGACCTCGCGCCTTGCGGGCACGTCGAACCACTTTCCGAACCCGTCACGCTGGTCGGGATGTGTCACCTGCAGGATTCTGCCGATCTTTGTCGACAGGACATAACTGTCCCGGTCCTTGCCGCGCAAGAGTGGATTGAGCCGGGTCTCCGAGAGACCAAGTCCATAGAGGGGAGCGGTATCGAAGTAGCGCACACCGGCGTCCCAGGAAGCCGTCAGGATCTTCTGGGCATCCTCGTCCGGGACTGCCCGGTACAGATTTCCGAGCGGCGCGGTTCCGAAACCAAGTTTCGTAACGGTAACGCCGCCGTTCCCGAGCCTGTCCCAATGTCGTGTCTGTAACGCCATACCATGCCTCCTTTTAACTGACATGCTAGTATCAAATGAGTTAGACTGCACCTTCAATTTTGTTGACAGGAATGCGTGGAGGAAACCTGGTGGCGAATTTCGAAACTGTTTTTGGAACCCCCAAACCCGTTATCGCCATGGTTCATTTCGGGGCGTTGCCCGGAACGCCGCTCTATGACACGGAACGCGGCCTGTCCGGTCTCTTGAGCGACGCCGAAGCTGACCTTCGCGCCCTGCAGGCGGCGGGCGTCGACGCGGTAATGTTCGGAAATGAAAATGACCGCCCCTATGAGTTCGCTGTGGACCCGGCAAGCACGGCCACGATGGCTTATGTAATTGGCCGACTGCGCGACCAGATCACGGTCCCGTTCGGGGTCAACGTTCTGTGGGATCCAAAGAGTACGATTGCGCTCGCTGCCGCCTGTGGCGCAACATTCTGCCGTGAGATCTTCACCGGCGCCTATGCCAGCGACATGGGACACTGGGCACCTGACGCCGGTGAGGCCCTGCGCTATCGAAAGCGCCTGGAAAAAAACGACCTTCTGATGCTCTATAACGTTTGCGCGGAGTTTGCCGACAGTCTCGATCGGCGGCCGCTTGCCGATCGCGCCCGATCCGCAGTGTTTTCCTCAATCCCGGACGCCATTCTCGTATCAGGCCAGATCACAGGTGAAGCGGCGTGCATGGAAGATCTCGAAGCCGTGAAGGCTACTCTCCCCGATACGCCCGTTCTGGCCAACACGGGTGTGAAGCTTCACACGGTTGCCGATGTTCTGCGCATTTCAGACGGATGCGTTGTCGGCTCAAGCCTGAAAGTGGACGGCAACACGTGGAACCCGGTCGACCCGGATCGCGCCAAGCAGTTCATGGATCGTGCGAGGGCCGCCCGATGATCGGCGAAGACCTGCAGGCGCTCGTCATGATCCCGGGGCTTTCCGGACATGAAGACCGCGTCGCAAGCGAGATCGCCGCAAGAATGCCGGTCCCGTGCAGAACGGACCGTCTCGGTAACCTGATTGCGACGTTCCCCGGAACCGGGCCTTCGGTGATGCTTTTCACGCATATGGACCAGTTGGGGTTTGTGGTCAGGAAGGTCGACGAGACCGGCCTGATCAGGGTTCAAAGGCTGGGCGGCGTGCCCGAGCGCGCCCTTCTGTCGCAAGCCGTCGTCATATCCGCCAGGACCGGCAGGGACATTCCAGGCGTCATTGCAAACAAGAGCCACCACGCAACCCAACCCGATGAAAAATACGTCGTTCCCAAGGCCGCCGACCTTTACATCGATGCCGGCTACACCAGCAAGGCGTCCGCGGAGGCCGACGGTATCCAGATCGGGACACCGGTTACCTACGCACCCAATTTCATGCATCTTGCCGAGGGTCGCGTTGCCGGCACGGCAATAGACGACAGGGCCGGATGCGCCGTGCTTCTGGACGTCGCCAGGTCACTCGCCACGCGGCAGGACGGTCCGACCGTCCATGTCGTGTTTTCCACGCAGGAAGAATTCAATCTGCGCGGCGCGGTGGTCGCCGCCCAGAGCCTGAAACCCGATATCGCCATACAGATCGATCTCATGCTGGCGTGTGACACTCCGGACATGTCCGATGCGGGCGAGATGCGCCTTGGTGGCGGACCCGGTATCAGTCTCTACAGTTTTCACGGACGCGGAACGCTCAACGGCGTCCTGCCGCACCCCGCGCTCGTTACCCTTTTTGAAACCGCCGCCGCTAAACTTCAAATGCCGCTGCAACGATCTGCGCAGGTCGGCGTCCTGACCGACCTCAGTTACGTGCAGCTGGTCGGAGAAGGCGTCGCGTCGATCGATGTCGGCTTTCCCATGCGATACAGCCACTCCTCGCTGGAAGTGTGCCAGATCAGCGACCTTGAGGACCTCGCCGCACTTCTTTGCGCCGCGCTCGGGCACGTAACACCGGAAATCAAGTTGGAGCGCGGCTCATGAGCTACACCCTTGGCGTTGACATCGGCACTTATGAAACCAAAGGCGTTCTGGTCGACGCGACGGGTAACGTCGCTGCCACCGCGCGCCACGCCCATGAAATGACCGTGCCGCAGCCGGGATGGGCGGAGCACCGGCCGGAGGAAGACTGGTGGGGGGACTTCGTCACGGTGACAAGGGACCTTATCCGGCAGTCCGGCATCACCGGTGATGAGATCAAATGCGTTGCCTGTTCGGCGATCGGCCCCTGCATGCTCCCGGTCGACGGGGACGGCTCCCCTCTGATGAACGGTGTGCTTTACGGGGTCGACACCAGAGCCATGAGCGAAGTCTCGGAACTCACCGACCGGATCGGCAACGATGTTCTGCTTCAGCGTTGCGGCAACGCGCTCACATCCCAGTCGGTCGGCCCAAAGATCCTGTGGCTGAAAAACAATCGCCCGGAGATCTATGAGCAGGCGCACAAGATCCTGACCTCGACCAGCTTCATCGTTCACCGGCTGACCGGCGAATACGTGATCGATCACTACACGGCGGCGAATTTATCCCCCCTCTATGATGTGACCACGCAAGACTGGTGCTTCGATCTGGCCCCGGAGATCCTGCAGGCGGACAAGTTGCCGCGATTGCTGTGGTCGTCCGAGATCGCCGGCCACGTGACAGCCGAAGCTGCCGCAAAAACAGGTCTTGCCGAAGGCACGCCTGTCACATCGGGAACAATAGACGCAGCCGCGGAGGCACTCAGCGTGGGCGTCCGGTCAAACGGCGATATGATGATGATGTACGGATCGACCATTTTCATCATCACGCTGACCGAAGACCGCGTTCAGGACGGGCGGCTCTGGTACGCACCCTGGCTGCTTCCGGGTCAGCACGCGTCCATGGCGGGCCTCGCGACCTCCGGTACGCTGACCCACTGGTTTCGCGATCAGTTCGCCCGCGAACTGCCGAAGGAAACCGCGTTTGCGACCCTCGCCCAGGAAGCCGAGTCAATTCCACCCGGTGCGGACGGACTGCTCTTCCTGCCCTATTTCTCTGGCGAGCGGACACCCTTGCATGACCCGCAGGCGAAAGGGACCTTTTTCGGGCTGAACCTGACTCACACGCGCGGACACATGTACAGGGCGCTCCTTGAGGGGATCACGTTCGGCACGGCCCATGTTGTCGAGACGTATCGCGAGGCCGGTGTCGAACCGGCACGTATCCTCGCAGTCGGTGGCGGGACAAAAAACACCGTGTGGCTGCAGGGCACATCGGACACGTCCGGACTGAGCCAGATCGTCTGTCAGAAGACGGTCGGTGCGAGCTATGGTGACGCGTTTCTGGCCCGGTTGGCGATCGGCGAAGCGCAGATTGACGACATAGCCACGTGGAACTCTGCCGCACAGACGGTCCATCCGAACGATATTGCAGCTTACCGCAAGGCCTATCCGCTCTTCCGCAGGCTCTACGAGCAGACCAAGGATATTGCCGCCGAACTCGGATAGAAGCTCACGCGGTGCGTTCTGACGCTGCCGATCATTTCACCGCGCCGGCAGCCATGCCCTTGATGATGAAACGCTCCAGCGCGATCCCGATGATGATCAACGGGAGAATGGCCGCAAAACTGAGGGCCGCCATCGACCACCAGCTGATGCCCTGTGATCCGGTCTGACTGGCGACCATCACCGGCAAGGTGGTGGCGTGGCTTGAAGTCAACAGAGCGGCGAAGAAATACTCGTTCCAGGTCAGAACGAGCGACAGGATAAACGAGGCGACCATACCGGGTGCCGCAATCGGCAGAATGATGGTCAGGAACGCCCCCCAGATCGAGAGGCCGTCGACGAGCGCTGCCTCTTCAAGCTCGGTTGGAATGGAGCCGAACTGATCCCGCATGATCCAGATCACGATGGGCAGAACGGTCAGCGTATAGAGCAGAATGAGGCCTATCCGCGTATCCAGCATTGCGAGCGACTTGTAGAGGACCAGAAAGGGAAGCGCGAGCACGACCGGCGGCAAAATGAGCTGGCTCAGGAAGAAGAACGAAATATCCGGGTTCCGCATGAAACCGAAACGGTAGTTGAACCGGGACAGGCCATACGCCGTCATGCTGCCCAGCATGACGGCGAGCGTGGAGGCAGAGACCGCAACAACGGTCGAGTTCCAGAACCTTTTCAGGAATTCTTCGCGAACCGTGCTCTCGTTCGCGATGGTGTCGGGCGATAGTCCGAGCGAGCGCCATCCAAGCCATTTCGGGATGTAATCCCACCACGGCACCATGTTCCCCTTCATGACATCGGGCGCCATCTTGAAGCTTGTCGTGATCGTCCAGTAGATCGGAAAGATCGAAATGAACGCCCAGACGATCAGGATACCGTAGATCAGGATTCGTCCCGATATCCGTTTCGCCCTGAAGGTCCGGTCCGCCTCTGTGTCGTGGAAAATCTGGGTCGTCATCTCAGTACCTCGGGCGCATCCAACGGTCGGCCGCCTTGATCAGAAGGGTCATGGCGATGACGATGATGACCAGATAGACAATGGCAAGAAGTGTTCCGTAGCCGACATTTGACCGGTCGCGATATTCCCGGAAAATGAAACTCGTCACGCTGTCCGTCGCCCCGCCGGGCCCACCGGACGTGACGTTGATGATGATGTCCGCGAGCTTCAGCTTGAAGATGATCCGGATCAGGATCGCGGTTATGGAGACCGGGAGCATGAGCGGGAAAGTGACTTCCCAAAACTGCGTCCACGCGCCCGCGCCGTCAACGCGCGCGGCTTCGTTGAGCTCACGCGGGATCGCCTGCAGGCCTGCCAGTATCATGATCATCATGAAGGGAATATATGTCCAGGCATCCATCAGCATGATCATCAGCTGGGCGATTTCGGGCGACGAAAAGAAGGAAGGATTTTCCACCCCCAGTTCCCGCAACAATCTGGCCACCGGACCGAACCGGTTTTCCAGCATGGATTTCCCGATCATCCAGGAAACCGCGACAGGCGACAGCATGAGCGGCAACAGGAATGCCACCCGAAAGAATTTACGCGCCCTGATTTCCGCGTTGAGCAGCAGGGCGAGACCGAACGCGATGGCATATTCCACGATGATCGCGAGCGTATACCAGACCATGTTGCGCAGCGCGTTCCAGTAGAACGGGTCGCTCCACATTTGCAGCAGATTGTCTATGCCGTTGAATTTTCGCCCGTCGGGAGACGCGAGGTTCCAGTCGGAGAAGGCAATGACCAATCCGAAAAGAAGCGGAAACACGACCATCGAGACCACGAACAACGTGGCTGGAAGCACGAACAGCGTTCGCTTGCCATGCTCTCCGCGCGTGATCACTTGCGACGCGCACAGGCAAATGCCCCAAAAAATGTAGGCATAGAGTGTCGGCCGCCAGTTCGCGAACCCCAGGTCGATCCAGCCGCCTTGATCAGCCACCTGGAGAATTGCGATAAGTGCCAGCAGGCCCGCTGACCCCCAGACCAGGATCTTGCCGAAACGCTTGCGCTGTTCGGAGATATCGTCGGCGGTTACAACATGAAGCCGATCACCTTCGGAACTCATTCCAGTCTTGCCCCGCCTTCCCCAGGTTTGCGGGCAGGCACGAAGCGCCTGCCCGCAGGTTCAAATCACAGTCCAAGCGAAGCCTTGTAAAGCTTGATCTGGTTCTCCCGGCCGATCTGGTCGGTGATCTTCTCCCAGGCAGCGGCGATCGCGTCGCCGATTTCCTGAGCCGATCCGTACTGTCCGGCATAGCCTTTGGCCAGCTCGTCCTCTGCCACCGAATAGTACTGGAAGATACCCGGGATCCGGGGCTCGATGGCCGCATTCGGATGATTGTAGCTATCCGCGTTCGAGCCCAGATAATCTTCGATATAGGCACGATCATACCCGGCAGCTTCCCATTCATCGAACTGGAAGTGGGAGTTGCGGTAAGGCTGGAAACCGGACGGATAGGCCGACATCCAGAGGCTGATGTCCTTGCCGCCAAGATGCGCCGCAGCGCTCCAGGCTGCCTTGCGCTTCTTCTCGTCACCTGAGACCCGCTTGGTCACATAGATGCCCCAGCCGAGATAGGCCATGTTCGGCGCTTCATTGTAGGTCTCTTCCCAGGCACCTGACTTGCTGTTGTAGACGCGATCGGAGCCGGGATTGATGCCGAAGCCGACAACGTCGCCGACAACAGAAGTGTCGGATGTGCGCGCGCTTGAGCCGATATCGCCCCACCACATCAGCATGGACCCCGTTCCTGCGAGGAACTGCTGGAAGCCGGTTGTGCCCGGATCAGCGTTGATCTGGTCAGCCGGGTAGGCGCCGGCCTCAATCAGGTCGAGCACGTCCTGGATCGCCTGCACCCAGGCCGGGTTGTTGACGCGCGGCTTCATTGTGTCCGGATCGAACAGCCAGGCCGGATCATCGGGATGCTTGGCATAGACCGCAGCCCGGTTTTCGAGGAAGTAGAACCCGAAGCCGCCCCAGCCCTTGAGCGGGTCGAGATACCCGTGTGCCGGCAGGCCGGTCAGCGGGTCTTCCTTGCCGATCAGCGCCTTGGTGACGGTGTTCACGTCCTGCCAGGTTCTGGGAACGGATGCACCGCCGATCGCACCGTCGCCGAAGTAGTCGGTCCGGTAGGCGAAGGTGTGACAGTCACCGTCGATGGTGACCCGGTACTTCTTGCCATCCCACGTGCCAACCGGCGGCTTGAGATAACTCACGAGATCTTCTGCATCAATCTGCTCTTCGACCCAGTCCGGCATCTCGTCGAGAAGACCCTTGCCGGCCGTGTCACCCTCGAAAGGCGCACCCATCTCGATGATGTCGAAGTCGACGGTTCCGGTCGCGATAGCCTGTTGCAGACGCGGATTGTAGTCGGCCTGGGCAAGGTCAACCCAGTTGATCTTCGCACCGGTATAGGCTTCCCAAGGTTTCAGGAAACCGCGAAACAGGAAATTGTGGAGGTTCTGGTTGTTCAGCCCCATGAAGGTCAGCTCAACGCCTTCGAACTCACCTTCCGCGACGCGCTCCTTTGTCGGGCCGAGGCACATTTCGCCGACTTTCTGCCAGTCGGCGTCCGTTGGCGACCCTTGACCGACGCCCGGGATTTTCAGAATTTCGGCGCGCAGATCCGACTGCGCCCTGGCCGAACTGAAAGGGATACCGGTCGCAACCGAGCTCACGGCGGCAATCGCGCCTACGCTCGCAGCGCCCTTGAGCAAACCGCGCCGGCTTAGCTGACGATGCATTATCGTATTGTAATCGCTAACTTTCACGTCAATTCCTCCCATTACACGTCAAGTTGGCCAACCCCTGCAAAGACACCCTTTTTGACGGGTGTTCTCCTCCAAAGCAGAGAGATCTTATCCAATCGGAGCAGACTTCCGACGGGTAACGTCCCAATTCGCGTACGTGCTGTCAAGTAGCTAACATGTTAGTAGGGTCAGAGGTGGACAAATTCTTACCAATAAGCTACCCGGTGAAGGGGGTAGGAACGGCTTTGTGAGGCTCAATGGCTGAAGTTGCTGTCAAGCAAGTGCGCAAAAGTTATGGCGACACCGAAGTAATTCACGGTATCGACGTGGACATTACGGACGGCGAGTTCGTGGTTCTGGTTGGGCCGTCAGGATGCGGGAAATCGACCCTCCTGCGCATGATCGCGGGCCTTGAGGAAATTACATCCGGTGACATTAACATCGGGGAACGCCGGGTCAATCATTTGCCGCCTAACGAACGCGACATTGCGATGGTGTTTCAGTCCTACGCCCTTTACCCGCACAAGACGGTCGAGGCGAACATGGGGTTCTCGCTGAAGCTGAAAAAGATGGACAAGGCGGCGATCAAGAAACGCGTGGCGGACGCGGCGGAAATCCTTGGTCTGACACCCTATCTCGGGCGTTATCCACGTGCCCTTTCGGGAGGACAGCGCCAGCGGGTTGCAATGGGCCGCGCGATCGTCCGTGACCCGCAGGTCTTTCTCTTCGACGAACCGCTGTCGAACCTGGACGCAAAGCTGCGCGTGCAGATGCGCACGGAGATCAGGGAACTGCATCAGCGTTTGCAGACCACCACCATCTATGTCACCCACGACCAGATTGAAGCCATGACGATGGCAGACAAGATCGTGGTACTGAATGGCGGGAATGTCGAGCAGATTGGAAGCCCGCTCGATTTGTACGACCGGCCCAAAAACAGTTTTGTTGCCAGCTTCATCGGATCACCGTCAATGAATCTCATCGACGGAAAGATCGAAGGGGCCGGGGCGGACAGCGTTCAGATTTCAGTTGGCGGAACCGTGCTTGACTTGCCCGGATTCGGTGGTCTGGAACCTGGCCGCGATGTCAGACTGGGTGTGCGTCCGGAGCACTTGCAACTGTCGGACAAGGGTCTGCCCGCAACGGTCCGGGTCGTCGAGCCGACCGGTCCGGAAATCCACGTCGTGTTCCAGTTCGGCGACGGGGAAATGACCGCGGTTTTCAGGGAACGGCACGCCCTGTCCACGGGAGATCAGGTCCATCTCGGGATAGACACAGACCACTTCCACCTGTTCGGGGCCGATGACGGATTGCGGATCGAGCCGTGACGAAAGGTCGACTCCGGACCAGACGATGGTTCAGACTTAATCCGCGAAGCTGCGGAAGTCGGTATCTGCAGAGAGGAGCCAAGAATGCTGAAAGGGATTGATCCGAGACTGAACGCCGATGTCTTGCACTGTCTGCGGGCCATGGGTCATGGAGACGCGATCGTCATCTCCGACACGAATTTCCCGTCAGACAGCGTTGCCAGAAGCACCGTCTGCGGATCGCTGTTGCGGATGGAAAATCTCACTGCCGCTGAAGCGATCGAGGCGATCCTGTCGGTGCTCCCGCTCGACACCTTTGTCGACGACTTCGCGATGCGGATGGAAATTGTCGGCACACCGGACGAGATCCCGGACGTGCAGCGCGAAGTCCAGGAAAAGATTGACACGGCCGAGGGTGGTTCCCGTCCCATGATCGGGGTCGAACGCTTCGCGTTCTATGATCTGGCGCGCCAGAGCTACGCCGTGATCCAGACCGGGGAACGGCGCTTTTACGGGTGTTTTGTGCTTCGCAAAGGTGTCATAGGACCGGAACAATGAGTTTGGACATCGTCATTCTGGGTGTCTTTGTCGCGGACACCGCATATCGCGCGTCGCGGCCACCGAAGATGGGTGAGACCATCCTGGGGAAATCCTTTGCGCTGGGACCGGGTGGGAAGGGGTCCAACCAGGCGGTTGCGGCCGGCATGGCCGGCGCCAGGGTCGGCATGCTGACCAAACTCGGGATGGATCCTTTCGCCGACATGGCCCTGTCAACCTGGTCGAAGGCCGGGGTAACGTCGCTGGCTTCGCAGCACGCGGAAGGATACACAGGGGCCGCCTATATCTTTATCGACGATGCCACCGGCGATAATGCCATCATCGTGTGCCCCGGCATTGCCGCCAGTCTGGGCCCGTCCGACATTGATGCCCGGCAGGATGCTCTCAAGACCTGCAAGGTTTTCCTCACGCAGCTCGAACAACCGCTTGAGACCGCCGAATATGCCCTGGACGTGGCCAGGAATGCCGGGGCGACAACGATCCTGAACCCGGCTCCGGCCGCCGAACTTCCCGATTCCATGCTCGCGCTTTGCGACTATGTCACGCCCAACGAATCGGAGACCGAAGCCATTACCGGGCTGAGCGTACGCACCGTCGAAGACGCCACGAAGGCCGCCGAAGAGCTGATCAGGCGCGGCGCAAGGGCCGCGATCATCACGCTCGGCGAAAACGGGTGCCTGTTTCACGACGGCGCCGAAGCAAAACATGTTCCCGCCATGTCCGCCGGGCCCATCCTTGAGACCACCGGTGCCGGCGATGCATTCAACGGCGGCTTCGCAGCCGGCCTTGCGCAGGGCATGCCGCCAATCGAGGCGATCCGGTTCGCAACGGCAACGGCGTCCATATCCGTCACACGGCAGGGGACGGCCCCGTCGATGCCCGCCCGGTCGGAAATTGAGGACCTGCTCCGGCAAAACCCCGGCTGACCGAACCCGGCCTGAAGGACACCGGCGGATTTCCGGGGCTTCGTCCGTTGCAAGTGCCGGGCCCCGGGCGAGCGCCGAAGGACGCTGCCCATACACCGGCTTGCGTCCTTCGTTGTCTTCTACTCCGTAAACGTCCTTGCAAGTCTGTTGCTGAGCGGTTGGGCCAGGTAACTCAGCACGGTGCGCTCACCGGTCGTTATGAACAGGTCGGCCGGCATTCCCGGAACCAGATCCAGCCCGGCCACCTCGGAGGGCTGCTGTTCGTCGAGTCTGACCCTGGCGACATAGTAGGCGTTGCCGGTTTTCTCATCGGTCACCGCGTCGGCTGAAACATCGAAAACCTTTCCATTCGCTTCCGGCACATCCTCCAGATCAAACGCGCTCAGCCTGACCCTGGACGGCTGTCCAATCCAAAGCTTCTCGACATCGGAGGTGTTGATGCGAGCCTCGATGATCAGTTCCTCACTTTTCGGAACGAGTTCCAGGATGTCCTCGCCGGGACGAACGACGCCGCCAAGCGTGTGCAGTGCCATATTGACCACCGTGCCACTCACGGGTGCGTTCACGACCACGCGTTTTTGACGCTCCGCAGCACCCTTGAACTGAGGTTCGACCGCGGCGATCTGTGCCTCCACGGCAGCAAGATTTTCCGAAACAGACTCCAGCCTCTGCTGCTTTGCACTGAAATCATCGAGCTCCAACTCACCGATTTCGTTTCTGGCGCGAGCCTGGTCCGTCCTGAGACCGGCATCCAGTCCGACAAGACGCTCGATATCAAGGCGGATGGAATTCATCCTGATCGCCGTCACCAGGCCCTTGTCGAAAAGCGGCCGCAGCGTTTCCAGTTCCCCATTGGAGATCTCGATCTGCCGCGCATTGGATTGGCGCTGCTCTTCAAGGCCCCGGATCTGGTCTTCCAGAGCGGTAAGCCGGCGCTCGAGTACCCTCTTCTCGCTGGCCCGCGCTCTGGCTTCAGATTCAAAAACACGCTTTTGCGTCAGGTATGCGTTTTCCCAGAGCACCTCCGGAATGCGTCCCCCGATCAGAGCCGCGACATCGCTTTTGCGAAAGGCGGTTGCCTGATTGATCTGGGCAAACAGCCTTGCGCGCCGTGCGGACAGTTCGCCGATCTGACTGCTGAGCACCGTCAGGTCGACATCGGCTTCAGTGCTGTCGAAAGCAACAAGCGGCTGTCCGGCTTCGACGAAATCACCATCCTTGACCAGAAGATCGCGAACAATGCCGCCGTCCAGATGTTGAACGGTCTTGCGGTTTCCGTCGACGACGAAAGACGCCTGGGCAACCACGGCGCCATCAAGCTTTGCCCGGTGTGCCCAATAGGCTGTGCCGCCGAAAAAGGCCGCCATGACCAAGACGCCGAACAAGACAAGTGCCCCGATCCTTGGTTCTGCGGAGTACAGCTTGGGGCTTTCCGCATGCCCGAGGGGGGAGACGGCGCGGCTTTGGGGTGAAAGTGTCAGGTCTTTCATTGGACGGCCCTTTCCTGGGTATCTTCGCTGATTTCATTCCGTTTCTGCCGGCTTACAGGCAGTACGTTCCGCTTCATGTCGCGCAGAACTTCATCCCTGGCTCCAAATGCGGTCTGGACGCCCTGATTGAGTACGAGCACCTTGTCGACAACCTGCAGACTGCTTGGGCGATGGGTCATCATCACCACCACCCCGCCGCGTTCCTGGGTGGTGCGCACTGCTTTTTGCAGCGCTGCCTCTCCGGTAGAATCGAGGTCTGAGTTGGGCTCGTCGAGCACCAGGAGAAACGGATTGCCGTAAAGAGCCCGGGCGAGAGCGATCCGCTGCCGTTGCCCGCCGGACAAGAAATAGCCGTTGCCAATGCGGGTCTCGTAGCCGTCCGGCAGACTGGAGACGAGGTCATGCACGTCGGCTGCAAGGGCCGCCTCCAGCACGAGAGCATCGTCGATATTCGCTGCAAACCGGGCGATGTTCTCCCTGACCGTTCCATCGAACAAGGCAATTTCCTGGGGCAAATAGCCAATATTGGCACCAAGCTCTTCCGGGTCCCACTTGGCTGTCGGGTTGCCGTCGAGCCGGATCGAACCGCGCTGCGGTGTCCAGACACCGGCAATCATCTTGGCGAGTGTGGTTTTGCCCGACGCGCTCGGTCCGATCACCGCAACCGCATCCCCCGCCTGAAGGTTCATCCGGATGTCCGACAGGGTCGCGGTCTGCGCAGCCGGAGGCCCCGCCCTCTGGATCGCCACGCTCACGGAGACCTGCGGTTTGGGCAATTGCAGACGTTTCTGGTCAGCCGGATACGCATGCACGAGTTTCCGGAGCTTGGCGTAGGATCCGCTCGCTGCCAGAAAGCTGCGCCACTGGCCGATCAACTGATCGATCGGTGCAAGCGCCCTCCCGAGCACGATCGTCGCCGCGATCATGACACCGGCTGTGCTTTCACCGGAAATGGCAAGCGCTCCACCGAGGCCGAGAATGCCGGACTGGAGTGCCGCCCGAATCGTCTTGGAGAAAACGGAAAAGGTTGAAAGACGATCGTTGACCCTGGTTTTCAACTGATGGGCCTCGACCTGAAGGTCATGCCATCTGAGGGCAAGATCGCCGCGCATGCCCATGGCATGGACGATTTCGGCATTCGCCTCGCCTGCCCGGTACAGCGTGTCGCTTCTCCTGCGGGCTTCGGCAGCCTCGGTCATTGTATCATGACTGCGCGCATTGTTGATCAGGGCAAGCACGGTGAGGACGATCGCGCCTGCCAGACCCAGATGCCCCAGATACGGGTGAAGAAGGTAAAGCACACAGATATAGACCGGGATCCAGGGAGCATCGAAAAACGCCAGCAGCGCGCTTCCGGAGACGAAGTCCCTGAATCCGTTGACATCTTCAACGGTGTTGTCACCTGCCGACCGGTCGCCATGGACCTTCCCGCGCATCGCCGCGTTCAATACGGGGATACCGACCTTGAGTTCAAATCTTGCACCTAACCGGTTCAGCATCCGCTGCCGTATCCAGTCGAGCAGGCCCGTGACAACGAGGACACCACCGAGCAGCAACGTGAGTGCGATGAGAGTATCCATGTTCTGGCTGGTCAGAACGCGGTCATAGACCTGAAGCATGTAAAGCGGGGCTGCGAGCGCCAGAATGTTGAGCGCCATGCTGAAAAGCGCAATTGCAACGAAACCGGCGCGGAGCGAAGACCAGGCGTGCCGGACAGGAGAGACTTTGCGGAACATTTGCTTGCTCCATAACTAGGGGGTTCGGGTCCGATCATTTGGAAAGACACAGGGTGGCGACAGCGGTCACCGCCACCCTGAGCAACCGGCTTAGACGACGAAGTCGTCTTCGCTCAGTTGCGACGCGTCAACGTTGACCAGGCGCAGCGTGCTGTCCGACCCGAAGGACAGGACTGCATCCGAGCCATCTTGGACCGCGCCGGTTAGAACCTCGGCGACATCGAAATCAGGTGCGAAATCGCCACCTGAAATCAGATCCGAGCCAAGTTCGAAGTCACTGACGGTGTCGGCGCCCAGGCTGGCAACAAAGATGTCGGAGCCATCGCCACCCTCAAGCAGGTCGTCACCACCGGCACCGTTCAGGACATTGTCGAAATTGCTCCCGGTGATGACATCGCCATCGTTGGACCCGATGACGTTTTCGATCGAGTTGAGCACATCGGTCTCAACACGGTTTTCGATGACGTCCTCGCCGACGACGCCGGTATTGGTGACCTCTGCCGCTACATCGAGCGTTGCTCCGGCATCCACAAGCGTGTCCTGGACCACCGGACCGTTTTGACCGGCAGGTGCGTTGTGCAAATGGATGGCGGACACAACGCCGGGGATCGGCGTCTGCAGGTCGGCTTCGTTGAGGCCGGACACGTCAAGCACGCTCGAATAGATGACCTCGCCTGTGACCAGATTCTGAACAATGGTCACACTCGCCTCGCCGGTTGCCTCGCTATCCGATAGCGGTCCCGGCTCCTGAGCGGCGTCAAGCCCCCCTGAGAGCTCGATCGTGCGGATGCCCTGCTCGGTGACGTCGCTGTCGACGAGCAACTGCCCCCTGATCTCACCGCCGGGGAAGTCCGATGTGTGGATGTTGTAGTAGAGGTTGCCGTCAACGGCCTGATCAACGAACGCCGCGCCATCGGCAATCGCAGACCCGAACTGGGTGGGAGCTGCAACAACGGCGTTGTCGACGCGGACGGTAAAGCCGGTATCCCGGGTTGCGGTTCCGTTGCCGTTTGCGCCGAGATTTACATTGACCGCGACATCCAGGTCCGAGAAGTCTGCCGTGTCGGTGCCTTCCCCGCCGTCCAGGAAATCGTTGCCGAGACCGCCGACAAGGATGTTGTCACCCTCACCCGCAATCAGCACGTCGCGGCCGGCTCCGCCGTCGAGAACGCCGTCCACGAGGCCGAGGTCGACGAAAATGTCATCGCCGTTCCCGAGCAGGACATTGCCGTCGATAACACCGCCATCGTTGACGATTGTGACGTCGCCTGCCTCGCGGGCATCGATCGCGTTGATCTTGCCCGAGATTTCTCCTTCGTTGATGATCGCACCCAAGATATCCAGGCCTCCGTCGATCCGGATACCGGCAGCTGCGTCTGAACTTTCGGAACCGGCGATGACGCCTTCGTTTTCAACGAGGCCGGCAAACCCGGCATCTTCCACGTTGGAGAAGAGGCGCAGGCCGTCGCCAACCGTGTTTCCGTCCGTCGCATCTCCGCCGCCGAGGATGGCACCCTGGTTGATGACCGATGCCGAGACGATATCCCCGTCGACATCACCTGTCTGGAGCGAAACGCCCGAGGCGTTGTTGCCGTTTGCGTCGACCGTTCCCTGGTTCGTGAAAGTGTAGTTGTCGGCGGTGCCGTCTGCGTAGACGGTGCCGTTGCGCTGCGCGCCGGTCGCCAGGATTGCGCCCTGGTTGACAACGTCGAGACCGTCGCCGTCGATGTTCAACGCCCGGCTGTCGGATGACACGGTTCCCTGGTTGACGAAGGAACCGCCGGAATGGTCACCGGTTCCGAAATAGACGCCGTTTTGTGCGCCGGCAAAAACACCGCCCGCCTCGTTCACCAGGGCACCCTGGAAATTCACGCCGTTGACCGAGCGGAATGCACCGACGGTCCCCTGCTGGCTTTCCGCGATGACCTCCCCGGAGTTGGTGATTGCACCGGTGAAGAGTGCAGCGGCAAAACCGCCTTCGTTCAGCCGAACCCCTTCCAGCCGGATACCGTCACCGGCCGTTCCTGCAGCGGCAGAAGCCTGGCCGCGGCCGTTGATCGTTCCGGCGTTTTCGATTTCAACATCGCCATTGCCGTTTTCTGCAAGCGACAGCGAGATGCCGGCTCCGTCATTGTGTTCGCCGGCGTCAATGACACCGGTCGGCAGGTTGGTGATCGAAAAGTCGCGCGCGGTGTCGTCGGCGTAGATCGTGCCGTTGCGCTGATCGCCTGTACCGAGAATATCGCCGCCGTTGATGAGATCGACGCCGGAACCATCGATGTTGACCGCCCGGCTCCCGGACTGGATCGTGCCGAAATTCTGAACGCTGAGATCATGCTCGGCATCCCCGATGTAGAGCCCGTTGCGCGGGCCTTCGATCGTGCCTGTACTGGAGTTGAAAATACGGCCCTCGGCCGCAACGCCATCGGCAATCCGAATGCCGGCCGTCGTGCCCTGGCTGCTTTCCGTGCTGATGAGACCGCTGTTGAAGATATCGGTCTCAAGGACGGCACCCTCCGCGCCATCGTCAATCCGGATACCGTCGCCAGCAAGCGGGATGTTGGAGGCTGCTGCGTCGCCACGGCCCTGGATGACGGCGCCGAAGCCGTTGAAGATCGTGCCCTGAACGACATCGTTCAGCACGTCCCCAACCTGGAGCGAGATACCGGCGCCCTGATTGCCTTCACCGGCATCGATGGTGCCGCCCGTGAAGTTGCTGATCGAAAAGTCTTCCGCGGTGCTGTTGGTGTAGATGGTGCCGTTGCGCTGGTCGCCCGTGCCGACGATATCTCCGAAGTTGCGGACACTGACACCCTCACCCTGGATATCGACCGCGCGGCTGTCGGAGGAAATCACGCCGCCGCGGAAATTGTCCAGCCGGCCGGAAGACTGTGCGCCGGCGAATTGAACGCCGTTGAAGTCACCGTCAACGATGCCGAAGTTCCGTATGTCGGCGCTGCCGCTGACCTGGATACCGGCCGCAAGCGCGTCAGGACCGCTATTTGCTTCAATGCGCGCATTGCGGAAATTGAAGACCTGCGCGTCTTCACCGCCGACCGAAACCGCAGCGGCAGCATTGTTGGTCGTGACCTTGCCGAAATTCAGTAAGCGTGCGAAGTCGTTGTCGAGAACGAAGGCTGGCGTGTTGTCAACGACAACGTTGTTGAACACGCCATTCGTCAGCGACTGGCCGTCGCGGACGGTTTCTTGAGCCAGTGTGGACGTCGTGAGCAATCGCGCCCGAAGACCGGCAAGCATCCCAGATAGCATTTGGAAATCTCCATGAGTTTTGTGGCCCGGGTACGCCCTCTGCATGACGGCGCCCGGCACTCATGGATCTGTTGTGAACGCCTCCGTTGTTGAAATTCAAATTGCCAATACAGGCCATAATCTTTTGAAATAATCACGGCTTGTTTTATCAAATTAATTTAGCTTTCCTGCATTGTTTCAGATACTTGCGCGCGTTCACCTTGGACCTGGAAAACTATTCTTTCACTCCGGATGGAAAAAACGTGATCGAAAAGAGGATGTTTGTCCTCATTTGCATCTGACGTGTGAAAGGGGTGGTTGATCACCACTTCCTCGAACATTTCCAACAATTTGTGAAGAGACTTGTATTTCGCCGTCGCCGGTTCGCGCCTAGATTTGCCGATGCCAGCAACAGGTATCAGAGTTTCGGATGAACCTCCGCGATTTACAGTATGTCGTCGCCGTCGCACGGCACAAAAACTTTACGCATGCAGCACGTGCGTCAAACGTCAGCCAACCCGCGCTTTCAAATCAGGTCAAGAAACTGGAGCTGGAGCTTGGCGTCACGATCTTCAAGCGGACAAAAAACGAAGTATTGCTGACGGAGTTTGGTGAGCACATCGTCGCATGTGCTACCAAGATCAATACCATCGTCGACCATATCTCCAATACCGCTCAGAACTACCGGAAACTGGATGCCACGCCCTTCAGACTTGGCATGACACCGACGCTGGCCGCCTACCTGTCCGGCTATTTTCTCGATATGCTGAGCAGCATCCACAGTGGCCTTCGTCTGGTAATCGTCGAGGAAAAACCCAGAGCACTGTCGCAAATGGTAGGCGAGATGCAACTCGACGCCGCTTTGATTTCCCGCAACAGCTACGACATGATTTTCGGCGGCGAAACCATTGACCTTCCCACCTTCACACCGCTCTGGCTGGAGCCGCTTTTTCTTGGTATGCGGCACGGGCATGTGTTGTCGCAAAGAAATGAAATAAAGGCATCTGAGGTCCCGGCCGAGTTCATCGTCCGCTTCGACACACCATTCGGATATGATCTGGAAAAGGAGCTGCCGGATTCGTCCTCCGGAGCGGCCGAGCGGCTTGGCATCGATGTGAGGTCCGTCCGCTTCGAAACCTTGTGCCGCCACCTGGCCCATAGTGACGCCTGCACGATCGTGAACGGCATCGCGGCCGAGCAGTTCAAAAGGGACAACCTGGGACTGACATTCATCCCGTTCGGCGGGAATGGCAGCTTGCGCGAACTGGGAGCGATATCGAGAAAAGACTATTCGCGTTTTGGCGTCATCGACTCGATCCGATCCTGCATCGAAGCAAAACCACCAAGGGGAACGGTGAACCTTTCACGCGAAACAATGTGCTGACCTTTGCCGTCCTTGAAGGGCCCCCGTCAGTTTTAAATCGGCGCCCCCTAACCTACAAAAAAGCCGCCCGAGTTGGGCGGCTGTTTTTGTTGGTTGCGGGAGCAGGATTTGGTGTTTTTTTGCCCTTGTGCGTCGGGCTTAGCCCTCCTTGAAGGGGCCGGGGGAGGTTCTCGCCTGTATCCCCCACCCGAATACGACAACAGCCCCACCCCTTACGGGATGAGGCTGTTGTCGAATTTGGTTGCGGGAGCAGGATTTGAACCTGCGACCTTCAGGTTATGAGCCTGACGAGCTACCGGACTGCTCCATCCCGCGTGAAGGTCGAGGATCGGTTGAAGAGATTTCACTGCGTTTAGCAGGCCTGGCGGCGACCTACTCTCCCACACCTTAAGATGCAGTACCATTGGCGCTGGGGAGTTTCACGGCCGAGTTCGGGATGGGATCGGGTGGGGGCTCCCCGCTGAGGCCACCAGGCCGGCGAAGCGCAGTTTTGTCGTGAACTGGTTGGATCTGTCCTCACGGTTGATCGGGCTTCGCCCTAACCTCCGGACGGGGCGCGCAAACGTGCGCGGCGGCCGGTCGGCCTTGCGAACCTGACGGTTCGGGCTCTTTTCCCTTGCGGGATCGGAACCTGAGGCCTTCATGAGAACTGGTCTTTTCTTAATTATCGGTTTTCAGATTGGTTTCGTCTTCTCTTCCAGAGCGTTGCCAGGGACATGACGAGGAAGCTTCAGCTTCCAAGCCCACGACCGTGGGCCGCCAATCGTTTGGCGCCCCGTCTGGAGCGCAGTCCGAAGGACGTACGCGCGTGAGGACATAAAAACCAGTCTTTCCAAAGCGCCAAGGCGCTTTGGCAAAGATGAGCATTGATTAATGAGAGCGATCAAGCCGAACGAGCTATTAGTAAAGCTAAGCTTCATGTGTTGCCACACTTCCACACGCTTCCTATCGACGTGGTGGTCTTCCACGGCTCTTCAGGGAGAACTGGTTTTGAGGTGGGTTTCCCGCTTAGATGCTTTCAGCGGTTATCCCTTCCGTACATAGCTACCCTGCAATGCGGCTGGCGCCACAACAGGTCCACCAGAGGTACGTCCATCCCGGTCCTCTCGTACTAGGGACAGATCCTCTCAATTCTCCTACACCCACGGCAGATAGGGACCGAACTGTCTCGCGACGTTCTGAACCCAACTCACGTACCACTTTAATTGGCGAACAGCCAAACCCTTGGGACCTGCTCCAGCCCCAGGATGTGATGAGTCGACATCGAGGTGCCAAACAATGCCGTCGATATGGACTCTTGGGCATCATCAGCCTGTTATCCCCGGCGTACCTTTTATCCGTTGAGCGATGGCCCTTCCACGAGGGACCACCGGATCACTATGGCCGACTTTCGTCTCTGCTCGACTTGTCAGTCTCGCAGTCAGGCAGGCTTATGCCATTGCACTCAACGAGCGATTTCCGACCGCTCTGAGCCCACCTTCGCGCGCCTCCGTTACCATTTGGGAGGCGACCGCCCCAGTCAAACTACCCGCCACACACGGTCCCGGATATTGTTGTACCGCGGTTAGATATCCATGACGACAAGGGTGGTATTTCAAGGGTGACTCCACCTCAGCTGGCGCCAAGGCTTCAACGTCTACCACCTATCCTACACATGTCGTGACGAATACCAGTGTGAAGCTGTAGTAAAGGTGCACGGGGTCTTTCCGTCTGACCGCAGGAACCCCGCATCTTCACGGGGAATTCAATTTCACTGAGTCTATGCTGGAGACAGCGGGGAAGTCGTTACGCCATTCGTGCAGGTCGGAACTTACCCGACAAGGAATTTCGCTACCTTAGGACCGTTATAGTTACGGCCGCCGTTTACTGGGGCTTCAATTCGGTGCTCTCACACCTCCTCTTAACCTTCCAGCACCGGGCAGGCGTCAGACCCTATACGTCGCCTTGCGGCTTCGCAGAGCCCTGTGTTTTTGATAAACAGTCGCCACCCCCTGGTCTGTGCCACCCCCTCGTGGTTGCCCACAAAGAGGTCTCCCTTCTCGCGAACTTACGGGAGCATTTTGCCGAGTTCCTTCAGCATAGTTCTCTCAAGCGCCTTGGTATTCTCTACCAGTCCACCTGTGTCGGTTTCGGGTACGGTTTATAAGGTGGAGCTATTTCCTGGAACACATTCGCTGCACCCCCAATCCAATAAGGAGATACAACACACTGCATCCGTCACTACCACCAAGCTGCAGAATATTAACTGCATTCCCATCGACTACGCCTTTCGGCCTCGCCTTAGGGGCCGGCTAACCCTGCGCCGATTAGCGTTGCGCAGGAACCCTTGGACTTTCGGCGAGCGGGTCTCTCACCCGCTTTATCGTTACTCATGTCAGCATTCGCACTTCTGATATCTCCAGGACCCCTCACAGGTATCCCTTCGCAGACTTACAGAACGCTCCGCTACCGCGTGCTTACGCACACCCGCAGTTTCGGTGTATGGCTTGAGCCCCGGTACATTTTCGGCGCGGGACCCCTTATTTAGACCAGTGAGCTGTTACGCTTTCTTTAAATGATGGCTGCTTCTAAGCCAACATCCTGGTTGTTTTGGGAGTCCTACATCCTTTCCCACTTAGCCATAACTTAGGGACCTTAACTGGCGGTCAGGGTTGTTTCCCTCTCCACAATGGACGTTAGCACCCACTGTGTGTCTGCCGGATAGTACTTCTCGGTATTCGGAGTTTGGTTAGGATCAGTAAGGCGGTAAGCCCCCATAGCCCATCCAGTGCTCTACCCCCGAGAGTATTCATCCGACGCTCTACCTAAATAGATTTCGCGGAGAACCAGCTATTTCCGAGTTTGATTGGCCTTTCACCCCTAGCCACAGCTCATCCCCGACTTTTTCAACAGGCGTGGGTTCGGTCCTCCAGTGCGTGTTACCGCACCTTCAACCTGGCCATGGCTAGATCACTCGGTTTCGGGTCTAATCCAACGAACTCATCGCCCTATTCAGACTCGCTTTCGCTGCGCCTACACCTATCGGCTTAAGCTTGCTCGTTAAATTAAGTCGCTGACCCATTATACAAAAGGTACGCTGTCAGGCACAAAGCCCTCCAACTGTTTGTAGGCATCCGGTTTC
>NZ_CP134616.1:2072500-2265000 GCF_051016195.1 Roseibium sp. | reverse complement strand
CGGAACGATTGCAGGATGCTGTCGGTCTGGTACCGGATCCTGTCGGGACCATCCGGCAAATGCAATGCAAAACCGAACCCTGGATCGACCCAGAGACGCTCCACGCCTGCATTGGTCGCAAGATCGACACGCTCCCTGAAGAAGGTCAACTGATGATCGAAAATGTCTTCGGCCGGTGGCAGGTAGTCTGCCGAGCGCGAGTTTTCTCCGGGCGTGTAGCACAGGATGATGCCGGCCTGGTGCGACGCGATTGCCTCGTAAAAAGCGCTGTCATCGACACGTCCGGTCAGATTGATCACACCGGCACCGGCTTCCAGCAGCGCGACGCCGACTTCAGGGTGATAGGTTTCGACAGAGACCAGGATGTTCTCCTCCGCGAGCGCCGTGACGACCGGCCGCATGCGGTCGATCTGTCTCTCGATGGAGACGATGTCCGCCGTATCTCCGGTCGACTCCGCTCCGATATCAACCATCGCCGCCCCTTCGAGCGTCATCCGCCGGCCGCGGTAGAGCGCGGCCTCGAACGTGTGGCAAACGGTTTCCCGGTAGGTGCTGTCCGATGACAGGTTGAGCACTCCCATCTGGTATGTCCTGTCCTCGAAGCTGCGGCCGAATTTTGGAAACGCGAACGTTCTGACCGGGGTTTCGAGGGCCTCCCTGTACTTCAACCACAGCGGCAGGATACGATCAGCGGAAATCATGAGAAAGGCTCCAGGTATTTGGGAGGCTGAGGGAGAGGAACGGCGTGACTGCGAGGAAACTGCCGAGAAACGCGGGATCGTCAGGCACGTCTGCGCGTGATCCGGATGCCGACCGCGCCGGCGTCGTCAAAGATGTCGGGCTTCGTTACCTTCACCGTGACCCTCGCCGCAAGCGGATTGGACAGAACGAACTCGGCAATGGCCTCTGCCCAGTCTTCGACAAGGTCAACGTGGCCGCCGGAGCCGGCCTTTTCCTGGATAAAGAAAACGGTGTCTGCATAGGAAACGAACGTGCCCGTTTTCTGGACCGTTTCGCGATATCCGGCAATCGTTTCGATTTCAACGCTGAAACAGACAGACTGGCGCCGGCCCTTTTCACTGTCGAGAATGCCGATTTCGGCAGGTAACAGCAGATTTTCAATCAGGATCGTGTCAGGGCCGTCTTCAACCAGGGTGCGCGTAGCGTCCGTCGTTTCGCTCATCAAACATTTCGTCCTTCAGAATCTGTTTCAGGACATGGATGTAGCCGGAAGCTGGACAAGGTCAAGTGAGGTCAGGTGACGTGAAGCCCGGCCGCGTTCAATGACCGTCAAAATAGTCGACGGCCCTGAGCACGCCGCGAAGCTCCGAAAGCCCCCTCAAACGTCCGATGGCCGGGTATCCGGGTGTGGACGTTCCGGTCAGATCATTCAGGATCCGGTGTCCGTGATCGGGGCGCATGGGGATCTGTTTCTCCGAACCGGTTTCCATGCGACGCAGTTCGCGCACAATCGACACCATGTCGATGTCGCCGGCCAGATGGGCGTCTTCATAGAAACTGCGGGGATCGGCCTCGCGCCGCGTTGCCCGAAGATGGGCGAAGTGGATGCGATCGCCCAAGGCGCGCGCGATCGCAGGCAGGTCATTGTCCGGGTGAACGCCAAGCGACCCGGTGCAAAGCGTGAAGCCGTTCGAAGGCGACGCATTCATGGAGGCAATTTGTTCAAGATCCGCGAGCGTGCCTGCAATGCGCGGCAGTCCGAACAGGGACCGGGGTGGATCGTCCGGGTGGATCGCCAGGACCGCGCCCGCTTCCTCGGCAACCGGGACAACGATGTCGAGGAAATTTCGAAGGTTCTGAAAGAGCTCCTGCCGGCCAACACCGCGATAGGCTGCAAGCCGCTCCCGGAACGTCTCGAGCGTGTAACTTTCCTCAGACCCCGGCAATCCCGCGATGATGTTGGCTGTCAGCCGGTCGCGGTCCTCCTTGGATGCGGACGCCAGATAGGCTTCCGCCGCCGCGATGTCGCCGGCGCCGTAGTCCGCCGCGGCATTCTCTCTTTCAAGAATAAAGAGGTCGAAGGCCGCGTAGGCAGAAAACTCAAACCGGAGCGCAGTCGCGCCGTCGTCAAGCTCAAAGTCCAGATCGGTCCGTGTCCAGTCCAGAACCGGCATGAAATTGTAGCAGATGGTCTTCACGCCCTGATGCGCGAGCGCGCGTGCCGTCTCTGCCCAGTTGCGGGCCCACTGTTCCCAACCGGGCGCTCCGGTCTTGATGTCTTCATGAACCGGGATGCTCTCGGCAACCACCCAGCTCAAACCCGCCGCCTCGATCATGCGTTTGCGTGCGGCAATCTCCTCTTCCGGCCAGAAGGTCCCGTTGGGAATTTCATGGAGCGCCGTGACGATACCGGTAGCGCCTGTCTGGCGGACATCCTTGAGCGATACCGGATCCTGGGGCCCGAACCAACGCCAGCTTTCGATCATCGCCTTGCCTTTGCTTTTCTTGTTGTTCTCAAGGAGACGCCACCGCGGGCGTATAGAGGTAACCGTCGAATTCCGGATCTCCCACATCGGAGAGCTCGAGCAGCGTCAGGCGCACGTTTTCGAGATGCTGCCACATTGCGCTTCGTGCCTGTTCGGCATTGCGGTGCCGCAGCGCCTCCAGGATCACGGCGTGGTCGTCGAGCCACCTGGTCCTGTAGCTGATATCGAAAATCCGGTCATGCAGCCGCGCCCACATGGAGCTGTTTTCCCGCTTGGTCCACAGGTCGGCAACCTGGTCGACCAGGACGCTGTTCTGGGTGGCTTCGGCAATGAGCAGGTGAAACTGTTTGTCGGCGAAATAATCCTCGACCCCGTTTTCGATCGCCTTGCGCTCAAGTTCGAGGGTTTCGCGCAGCTTCAGGATGTCGTGCTTGGTGATCGTGGACGCTGCGAAGCCGGCGATGCTGCTTTCCAGCAGCTGGCGGGCCTGCAGCAATTCAAACGGACCGAAATCCGCTTTGTGCACATTCAGGGAAATCTTCTCTCCGGACGCGACGTAGCTGCCCGACCCCTTGCGCACATCCAGATAGCCCTCGATCTCCAGAACGATAAAGGCCTCACGCACGAGAGACCTGCTGATGCCCAGTTCGAGCGAAATCTGGCGCTCGGTCGGAAACTTGTCTCCCGGCCGATAGCCTTCATTGGTAATCCTTCGTGCAAGCAGCTCGGCTATTTCCTGGTAGCGACGTTTTCCATCCTCGCCGGTCATGAAGCCTTCCCTGCGTTCTTCTCTGCGGCGGCAATCTCGCGATAGTAGTCCGCCAGAATATGGAACGCTTTTTTTTTGGTTTTCTTGTTCGCGGCAATCAGCCCCTTATGGTTATAGCCATTCTGGAAGATGTTTCGCCGGCGTTCAACGCGAAAATCATAAAGGATCCACGGGGACATGCCCTTGACGTAGTCCAGTTCCCGCAAAACCGCGATCTGTTTGCGGTATACCTCGGCCATGTAGTCTTCGCTGAAAAGACCGCGCGCCGGTCCGTGTTCGCCGATGACCCCGTCGGCTCCGGTCTCCGTAATGACCACAGGTTTGCCCGGATCGGAGTTTCGGCCGATCGCAGCGAGGTCATCGAAATTCTCTTCGTACCAGCCGTAATATTCATTCAGGCCGATGATATCGATGTGGTCTGCCAGCCGGTCCTCGATCCGGTTCGCCGCGTGGTTGACGAGACAGGCGGCCGATGTCAGCCGCGTGGGATCGAGCTTTCTGGCGGTCACGGCAAGCGCGCGCATGAAGTCCAGCCTCGCGTCCGTATCCGGGTTTTCGTTGCCGACGGACCAGATGATCACACTGGCCCGGTTCCGGTCCCGCTTGATCAGCTCGGCAAGCTGGTTCTCCGCGTCCAGGAACGTCGCCGGATTGGCAAAGTCAATTGCCCAATAGACCGGGATCTCCTCCCACAGAAGAAAACCCAGTTCGTCCGCCAGACGCGCCGCGAGATCATCATGCGGGTAATGCGCAAGACGCAGAAAGTTGCAGCCAAGCTCCCGCGCATGTTCGAATCGGCGCCGCAAATCGGCTTCGTTTGTAACCTTGCCCAGCACGGCGTCATCCTCGTGCACGGATATTCCGCGCAAGAACAGAGGGGTGCCGTTCAGCACGATATCCGTGCCGTCCCGCTCGATCTGGCGGAAACCGACCCGGTCCGAAACGCGATCCTCGCCAAAGGAAAGGTCGGCGTCGTAAAGAACAGGATTGTCCGGGCTCCAGAGCTCCGGCGTCACGGATAACGCAATCCTGCCCTTGCCGTCACTCACAGGTATCGTTGTGTCAACGGACAGGCCCGGAATGGACAGCTCGGCAGCACCCGACGATGCGCCAGAGATTTCGATCTCCGCGCAGACTTTCGAGAAGGTGCCGTCGGGCACCAGATAAAGAAAGAAATCCTTGATCAGGGAACGCGGTGTTTCAAAGAAGCTTATGTCGCGGTAAAGGCCGCCATAGTTGAACCAATCCGTGTTGCGCATCGGCACCCGGTCACGGGTGCGGGTGTTGTTGACACAGGCCATGAGCCAATTGCGTCCGGGTCGCAGCAGGCCCGTCAGTTCCACGCAAAACGGCGTCGACGCGCCATAGTGATTGCCGACGAACTCTCCGTTCAGAAAGATCTTGCAGTCATAGCTGGCCGCGCCGAAACGAACAAATTGGCGCTTGCCGTCATCGACACTCTCCATGTCGAGCGGGCGGGTGTACCAGGCGCTGCCCTCAAAGAAATACCATTTTTCCTTCAGCATGGCCCAGTTGGAGGGAACCGGCACCGTCTCACCCATATAAGGGTCATAGTCCCAGGGCTCAGTCCGGTCCTCCGGTGCCTCCGGCAGCATGGCAAACCATTTCTGCCGAAGGCCCGTGTCCAGGAGATCCACGCAGAAGTTCCAATTGCCGTTGAGACTTTCAGATGCCCGCCCGCCCATGAAAATCAGGCCATTGTGGTTCAGGGACTGCGTGTTGAACGGAAGATCGTAATCCTCGTCATGCAGCGCCTGCAGCGCATTTTCGGCGAGTTTCGAGCGTTCGAGCATCTTTCCGGTCTCCGGCTGGACCTCAGCTTACTGCGGCGCGATCGCCTTGATGCGGCCGATCAGATCAGCAACGACCGGTGATTTTTCAGCCGCTTCCTCGTGCATCGGCAGGACCGCCTCGATAAATGGACCCTTCTCGACTTCGATGAACTTGACGCCGAGTTCGCTCTTGGCCGTTTCAACGGCTGCCGCGCTCATGGCATCCCACTGCTCCCGATGGAAGTCCATCGACTCGCGTGCCGCCTTCGTCAGGGCCGCCTTGTGATCGTCGGACAGCTCGTTCCAGCTCTTGGAAGAAATCATGACCACGGACGGGATCATGGTGTGACCGTCATCGGAATAGACCTTGGAAACCTCACCGTGGCGCGCGGACGTCAGGGCCATCGGATTGTTTTCGGCGCCGTCAACGACACCTTGCTGCAGCGCGGAGTAGAGTTCACCCCAGGCGATCGGGGTCGGGTTTCCGCCGAGCAGTTCCACCATGCGGATCGCGGACGGGCTGGGCTGGACGCGGATCTTCATGCCTTCAAGATCAGCCGGGGACCGGATTTCCTTGTTGGCATAGAACGAGCGCGCGCCTTCAATGTAAAACGCAATCCCGATAAAGCCCTTGTCCTCGGAGGCGGCCAGAATGTCCGATCCGATGTCGCCGCTCAAAACGTCGTAATAATGGTCGGCATCGACAAAGATGTAAGGCAGGTTGAGCGCGCCGTAGGATTCCTCGAACGCTTCGAGCTCTGACGCGTTCGACCGGGCCATGTCCAGCGATCCGTTCTGCATCAGCTCCATGGACTCACGCTGCGTGCCCAGCTGCGCATTGGCGTAGATGCGGATCTTGAGATCACCGCCCGTCGCTTCTTCAAGACGCTCGGCCATGAACTCCATGGACTTGTGAAGCGGGTGGTCTTCCGGGTTGTTGTGATTGAGACGCAAGGTCTTTGCACTGGCGGCGGTTCCAAGCGCAACCACGCCTGCAGCCAGCACGGCTGCGAGCTTTGCGAACTTCATCATGATTTCCTCCCAAATGCAGGCCGGGCAAATGAATTCACCTCAAAAAAGGCACCACACCGGCTGCGGTTTCGCAGTCCAGATCGCTGCGGATGGAGAATTGTTCGTCCAATTTTTAAAATCAGTCAACCTTTTTTGCAATATTGGTTGACCAATTTGAATTCTTGACGCATGTCTTACGCGGGAATGCACCGCCATCATGCGTATAAACGCATCGCGGGCCGGTCTGGGAGGACAAACGTGACGAGCATTACAAGAGGCGTGGACCTTGTCCTGCGCCTTGTCATCACCCTGGCATTCGCCGTTCTTGTCGCCTGCGTCATCTGGCAGGTCTTCTCGCGCTACGTGCTGGAAAGCCCGAGCACGGTCACGGACGAAATGGCGCGCTTCCTGTTCATCTGGGTCGCGCTTCTGGGCGGCGCCTACACACTGGGACAGCGCCGGCACCTGGCTATCGACCTGCTGCCGCAGATCACGCATGGCAACCTCAGGCTCGCCGTCAACGCCGGTATCATCATTGCCATCGCAACATTTGCTGCGCTGGTCATGATCTACGGCGGACTGGATCTGGTGAACCGGACGCTGGCAACCGGACAGGTTTCCCCCGCACTCAGACTGCCGATGGGTCTCGTCTATGTCGCCATCCCCTTTTCGGGGATCTGCATCTTCTACTACTGCCTGACCTTTCTTGCCGACCTTTTCCGAACCGGCAGGGGACCGAACGACCAGGCCGGCACGCCCAGGGCGGGCGGCCCGCTTGACTGACCGCGCAGGAAATTGAGGCTTTAAATGGATACTCAGTCTGTCCTCGTCCTGTTCGGGACATTTGCACTGCTCATGATACTCGGCGTGCCAATCGCCTTCTCGATCGGCCTGGCGGCGTTTGCCACTTTCCTGCTGTTCATGTCGTTCGACCAGTCGGTCTATATCGTTGCGCAGCAAGTTGCCTCCGGCCTCGACAGTTTCACACTGCTGGCCATCCCGTTCTTCATCCTGGCCGGGAACATCATGAACCGCGGCGGCATCGCGATACGCCTGATCGAGTTCGCAAAGGTTCTGGGCGGCCGCCTGCCCGGCGCACTGGCCCATTGCAACGTCATCGCGAACATGATGTTCGGTTCGATTTCCGGCTCTGCAGTTGCCTCCGCTGCCGCCGTCGGCGGCGTCATGGCCCCGCTGCAGATAAAAGAAGGCTACGATCCGGCCTACAGTGCAGCGGTCAACATCGCGTCCTGCCCGACGGGCCTGCTCATTCCGCCAAGCTCAACCTTCATCGTCTATTCGCTGATCACCAACGGCACCTCGGTCGCGGCCCTTTTCGTTGCCGGATACATTCCCGGAATCCTGATGGGCCTCAGCCTCATGGTTGTCGCAGGGATCATCGCAAAACGGCGTGGCTATCCCGTTGCCGAGCGCCCAAGCGGGTCGGAAGTCGTGAAAAAAGCGGCCGATGCCATGTTGCCGCTCGGCCTTATCGTCATCGTCATGGGTGGCATCATCGGTGGCATCTTCACGGCCACGGAAGCGTCCGCCGTTGCGGTCGTCTACACGCTTTTTCTTGCCCTGATCTGGTACCGCGAGATTACCTTGAAGGAACTCCCAGGCATCATCTTGGAAAGCGCGGTGACGACATCGATCGTGCTCCTGATGATTGGCTGTTCCATCGCCATGTCCAAGGCCATGGCTTTTGCGGATATTCCCTATTCGATCTCCGACGCGCTGTTGTCGTTGTCCGAAAACCCGATCGTGCTTCTGCTCATCATCAACATCGCTCTTCTCGTGGTCGGCACTTTCATGGACATGACGCCGGCGCTGCTGATCTTCACGCCGATCTTCCTCCCCGTGGTTGAAGACCTCGGCATGGATCCTGTACATTTCGGGGTGGTCATGACGTTCAACCTGTGTATCGGTATCTGCACACCACCGGTCGGTTCGGCGTTGTTCGTCGGCTGTTCGGTCGGTGGCGTCAAGATCGGCCAGGTCATCAAGCCGATGCTCGGATTTTACGCGGTCCTGGTATCGCTGCTATTGGTGATAACCTATTTCCCGGCGCTCAGCCTGTTCCTGCCGCGCGTCCTCCTCGGATACTAGAGCGGCCCAGAGACACAAGATGAAAGCACTCAAAGCCTGGCAATTGACCGCCCGCACAGAAACCGGCGTGCGCCTGCTTGTCGAAGACAGGCATCACCTCAACATTTCGGTGCTGGAAAACGATCTCATCCGGATCTCGCTTTTGAAGGACGGCAAGTATCGTCTCGACCGGACCTGGGCGATCGCTCCGGCGGGAGACGCGCCTTTCGAGGGCCGTAACCGGGATGATACGACCGGATTTTCGTGCCCCGAATTCCACCTGGACGAGCGCGAAGACGGTATAGCAATCGAAACCGGGACGCTTCGTCTCAAAATTGGTCGACCACTTGCCTTGACCTGGGAAGCGCGCTTCAAGGCGGCCGATCCATGGAGCGAAGTCGCCCGGGACAGGCCCCTGAATGCCTACATGCTCGGGCGCAAGGATCACCGGAACCAGCACCATCTTCTCCGGTTTGCTGACGAGACATTTTACGGTCTCGGTGAAAAGTCCGGAGCGCTGGACCGGTCCGGCCGGCGGTTCGAGATGCGCAACCTCGACGCCCTCGGCTATGACGCCAGAACAACGGACCCGCTCTACAAACACATTCCCTTCACGATCACCGACAAGGGCGCTCTCGGTACCTGTGGCCTCTTTTACGATACGCTGTCCTCCTGTTGGTTCGACCTCGGCAACGAAAGAGACAACTACCACCCGCCCTTCCGCGCTTTCCGGGCCGAAGATGGCGATCTGGATTACTATTTCAGCTGGGCGCCTTCCGTGCTCGACATCGTCAAACGTCACCATTGGCTGACCGGCGGCACGGCCTTCATGCCGCGATGGGGGCTGGGCTATTCCGGTTCCACCATGTCCTACACGGATTCGGAAAACGCACAGGAACGGCTTCTGACGTTTCTCGACAAACTCGATGCGGAAGACATGCCGTGCGACAGTTTCCAGCTCTCGTCCGGCTACACCGCGATCAAGGGCAGACGGTACGTCTTTAACTGGAACACCGACCGCTTTCCGGACGTGGAAGGCCTGACGTCGGCCTATGCCGAGGCGAAAATAAACCTGATCGCCAACATCAAACCCGTGCTTCTCGACGATCATCCGCTCTACGAACAGGCTGTCGACTCAGGCCTCTTCATCCTCGACAGTGAGAGCGGCAAACCCGAAAAGTCGCCTTTCTGGGACGGAACGGGGTCCCATCTCGATTTCACCAATCCGGCGACCATCCGCTGGTGGCAGGACAACGTGACCGCCAAGCTCCTCAATCGGGGCATCAAGAGCACCTGGAACGACAACAACGAATACGAAGTCTGGGATGATGATGCGATCTGCGCAGGCTTTGGCGCATCGATCCCGATCAGTCTGATCCGTCCCCTGCATAGCCAGTTGATGACCCGCGCCTCCTATGAAGCCCAGCAACGGGACCAGCCGGACAAACGGCCCTACCTGATTTCCCGCTGCGCCTCTCCAGGAACACAGCGTTATGCCCAGACCTGGACCGGCGACAATCATACGAGTTGGGATACGCTGCGGTGGAACATCCCCATGGGTCTCGGTCTCAGCCTCTCCGGCTTTTACAATGTCGGCCACGATGTCGGCGGTTTCGCCGGGCCGAGACCTGAGCCGGAACTGTTTCTGCGATGGGTCCAGAACGGCATCTTTCATCCCCGTTTCACCATCCATTCCTGGAATGATGACGGGACGGCCAACGAAGCCTGGATGTATCCGGAAATCACGCCGCTTGTCCGTGATGCGCTCAAACTGCGGGCTCAGCTCATTCCGTATCTCTACACCCTGCTTCACCAGGCGGTCACCGAAGGCGAACCCATATTGCGGCCGCTCTTCCTGGATCATCCGGACGACCCGAACTGCAGAACAGCGGAATTCGATTTCCTTCTTGGAAAGGACCTGCTGGTCGCGACGGTTGTCGAAGCGGGTGCCGAAACGAGACGCGTGACACTGCCCGCCAACGCGGATGGCTGGTGGTCCTTCGACGGTTCCACCTGGCACGCGGGCGGAGAGGTGCTGGAGGTTCCCGTCACGGACGAAACGATTCCGCTCTTCGTTCGCGGCGGTTCTGTTCTGCCGATAGCCGCGCCCAATCTCCGTTCCGATGCGGGTTCCGACACGGATCGGACCTGGCGCATCTACCCTCAGCCCGCACACCGTCCGTCACGCACGTCCCGCGCCTACGACGATGACGGGGTCTCTCGAGATGCCTTGAGTGACCGCCACTGTCTCACAACATTTGAACTGTCACGAAAAGACGGCATGCTGCATCTGGACTGGTCCAGGTCCGGCAGTTGGCACCCTGCCTATTCCGGCGCGCGGATCTGGCTTGCCGATCAATCTGACCTTATCGTGAATGGTCACGCCTGTTCTGCGGGCGACACTCTCAGTCTCAACGCGGCCCCGTAATACATGTCCGACACATCGTCACCCGTTCAAACCATCCCCTATGACCGCAGCGCCTTGCAGCCCAGGATTTTGCATCTGGGCTTTGGCGCCTTTGCTAAGGCGCACGTCATGGTGTTCCACGACCACATGCTGCGGCAGACATCCGGGGACTGGGGCGTCATTGCCGCCCGGCTTCACTCCGGTGCGGAAGAAATGACGCAACTGGATCAGGCAGGCGGTATTTTCACGGTTGGTGAAATGTCCGGCGAAGACATTCATTTGCTTGAAATCGGCTGCATCTCCGGGACTCTCCATGCCAAGCGAGACGGCCTGCCGGCGCTGCTGAGCCGGATCGCCGATCCAGGGCTTGCCGTGATCACACTTACAATCACCGAGAAGGGATACTGTCTTTCAGGCGGCACCCTCGATCTTGGCCACGAAGGGATTCAAGACGACCTGGCCAATCCCGACACGCCCCGGACCGCGATCGCGATCATAGCGAAAGGGCTCGCGCTGCGTATGGCGGCAGGCGCATCCGGACTGACCATTCTGTCCTGCGATAATCTTCCGGCCAACGGGCATCTTTGCCGCCGGGCGCTGCTCGATTATGCCGCGCAGCTTGATCCGAAGCTTAGGGAATGGATTGAGGACGAGTGCCGGTTCCCCTGTTCCATGGTCGACCGGATTACACCTGCCATGACCGAGGCATCACAGCAAAAACTTGAGGCGGCGCTTGGACGACCCGATCCCAACGGCATCCTGTGCGAACCTTTTCGCCAGTGGGTCATTGAGGACACGTTCGCGAGTGAGCGTCCGCAATGGGATCTTGCCGGAGCGCAATTCGTTGCGGACGTTGCGCCATTCGAAGAGATGAAGCTGCGCCTATTGAACGGATCGCATTCCTTCCTCGCTTATCTCGGCGCGCTGGCGGACAAAGAGACAATCGCGGACTGCATGAACGAGCCCGTTCTGAAAGCGGCTGCAAAGAAACTCATGCTCGACGAGCAGGCCCCAACGCTCAAGGTGCCGGAGGGTGTCGATATCGTGCGTTACGCGGATGACCTTATCGCGCGTTTCTCAAATCCGGCGCTTCGGCACAAAACAACGCAGATTGCGTCGGACGGCAGCCAGAAACTGCCGCAAAGACTGCTTGCCCCGATCAGGGATCACCTTCGCACCGGCCGCCCCTGGGCGCTGTCCGCTTTTGCGGTTGCCGGGTGGATGCACTATTGCCGCGGCACGTCGGAAACTGGAAACACCCTTCCGATCAATGATCCGCTCGCCGATCAGATCCGGTCGATTGCCGGACAATCCGATGGTGCCGACTACGTCGACAACCTTTTGTCGCTCAAGCCGGTTTTCGGTGAAGAGCTGCCGGCGTCGCCGGCCTTTGCGGACAGGATCCGGTCCGCGTACGATGCAATCGGCTCCCGAGGCGTGATCAACTCGATCGCCGCATCGCTCTGACGACAGGACGCAACACATGACCGCACCATTTCTCGGGCCGGACTATTTCCTCGACACGGCGACAAGCCGCCGCCTCTACCATGAGGTCGCCGCGCCCCTGCCGCTCGTTGATTTTCACAATCACCTGGACCCGGCCGCAATTGCCGACGACAAACACTGGACCTCCATCGGTGAAATCTGGCTGGAAGGTGATCACTACAAATGGCGCGCGATGCGCTGGAACGGCGTCGCGGAAGACCTGGTGACCGGCACCGCCGACTTCCGGGACAAATTCGACGCGTTCGCGCAGACGATCCCGCATTGCGTCGGCAATCCGCTCTACCATTGGACCCACCTGGAGCTGCGCCGTTATTTCGGCTGGGACGGCGTCTTCGGCCCGGATACGGCTGCGGAAGTCTGGGATGTTGCCAACGAGACGCTTTCGAAGCCAAGCCACGGCGCACGTGGACTGCTTCAGCAGATGAATGTCAGCTACGTCGGCACCACCGACGATCCGACCGACGACCTCGCTCATCACGCAACCGCGCAAGCCGATCCGGATCTGGGATTCAGGATCGCGCCAAGTTTTCGACCCGACAAAGCGCTGTCACCCTCAGCGCCCGGGTTTGCGGACTATTGCCGCAAGCTCTCGCAGGCGTCTGGCGTCACGATCACGCGATTTGACGATTTGATCCAGGCGCTCCTTGTCAGGCTGGATCACTTCATCACGTTCGGCTGCAAGGCCAGCGACCACGCGCTCAACACGCTCCCGCAATTCGAAATGCGCCCTGAAAGCAACCTCGACCAGATCCTCCGGCACGGCATCGACAGTGCGCTGGATTCCGCGCAAGACGAAGCGGATTTCAAAGCCGCAGTTCTGGTGGAACTCGGGCAAGCCTACCGGGAGCGCAACATCGTCATGCAGTTCCACATCGGGGCCTTGCGCAACAACAACAGCGGCCTCTTTGCCCGACTCGGACCTGATACGGGCGGCGATTCAATGTCTGACCAGTCGGTCGCGGGGCCGCTGAACCAACTGCTTGACCAAATCGACAGGCGCAAGGGCCTGCCCCGCACCATTCTCTATTGCCTCAACCCGGCCCTCAACGAAGTGATGGTGACAACGGCGGGCAATTTCCAGGACGGCTCGGAGCCGGGCAAGATCCAGTCGGGACCGGCATGGTGGTTCAACGACCAAATGGAAGGCATGGAACGGCACCTCAATCAGGTTGCGCAGATGGGGCTGCTGTCGCGTTTCATCGGCATGCTCACCGATTCGCGCTCGTTCCTCTCCTTCCCACGCCACGAATACTACCGGCGGCTGGTTTGCAGGATGGTTGGCAGATGGGTCGAAGACGGGAGCATGCCCGCCGACAAGAACCTGACAGACGGGCTCATTCGCAGGATTTGCCACGAAAATGCCCGCGACTGGTTTGTTGAATAAAAGCAGCGCGATACGTTGGCGTTGCAGGCGCGTATCTTCGCCGAAGGTCATCGTTGCTGGCATTCTTCCTTTACCCTATCATGCGTTCCGGAGACCCGGTCTGGAGGCGGATACGGGCAACGAGGGAGGAGAGCCTCGGCATGACAGTGACGCACGAGCCCTGGCTCGTTGCGCTTTCCCTGGTAATGGCCTTTCAGGGAAGCTTTGTTGGTTTGAGCCTGGCCGTTCAGGTCAGAAACGCGGTTGAACCGAGGCGGCGGCTGCTCCTTGTCGGAGCTGCGCTGACACTGGCTCTCGCCATCTGGTCGATGCATTTCGTTGGAATGCTCGCCGTGAAGTTTCCGCTCGGGGTCGATTTCCTCGTGCTACCGACGCTTCTGTCTTTTCTCGTGTGCGTGCTCGTGGTCGGCGTTGCGGTCTTCACCGCCAGCAATCGCCGGCTCACATCCATCAGGCTCGGGCTGGCGGCGTTCGTCATGGGCACCGGCATCTGCACGATGCATTACCTGGGCATGTATTCCCTGCACACCTCGCTGCAGATGGCGCACAATCCGACCTACGTCCTGGCGAGCTTCCTCATCGCATTCAATGCCGCAGGCCTGGCGCTCTGGCTGCTGTTCGGCCTCGGCAAGCGCCCTCCCCTGGTTGTTTCGGCAGCGGTGATGGCGCTTGCCATATCGGCGATGCACTACACCGCGATGACAGGGCTGACCTACGAACTGACGCAGAGCCCGGACCAGTTGTCCGCCCCTTCGTTGGGGCCGGGAACGCTTGCCATTTTCGTGTCTTGCGTCGCTTTCCTCGTGTCGGGTCTGTTCCTTCTGGCTCTTGTTCCAAGCGAGACTGCAACAACCGCACCCGAGAATTCGGACGAGGACCAGCCAGAAACGGAACCGGCACAGGTTTCGGAAAACGGGGAGGCTGACCTCCTCCAGGCGGCCGAAGACCTCTCACGCCGGCCTGCCGCGGGCCTGCAGGCGGTTGCGTCCAAACCGAGGGCGTCGGCTCCCGCTTCAAGACGCACACTTCCAATCGAACGCGACGGTCAGAAAACCCAGATCAGCGTTTCCGATATCTCTGCCATTCACGCGGATGCCCACTACACCAAACTTTACGATGGCGAACGGGAACACTTCTGTCCGCTGTCCATCAGCGAAGCCGAACAGCAACTGGATTCCAAGGTCTTCAAAAGGGTCCACCGCAGTCACATCGTGAATCTCTCCCGGGTCACCAGTTTCAAACGCTCCGGCGACGGGGGTGTGCTGGTGCTCGAGGGCAGCGACGGGCAGACGGTTCCCGTCAGCCGGTCCAGATGGAGCCGCATTCGCGAGAGACTGACGACCCTTTCAGACACCTCCGACCAGCAGGATCAGGCCGCCCCGGCACAGTGAGCCGAACGGGTCCGTACCCTAGTGTGTGCAGTGCAAAAAAATCGACTTTTTGCCGTCGTTCGTGCGAATTGCACGAAATGCGACTCATTCAGAGCCAAACCGGTCAGTCTAGTGCGAGCGCGAAATACGCACCGGTTTTTCAGAGACTTTCGTCCAAAACCCTCGATCCGGGACGCCTGCAACTCGTGAAATACGTCAGGCTTTCTGACGCATTTCATGCCCGAAGCAACCGCTGTCGATGTATTGCCCGCGGTCTTCCGTGAATGGCGCCTTGAGTGTGCGGTGCACCCTTTATCAACCTTGGGGCATGTGACATTCCGCCGCCCAGTCGTGGCGGTCTGTGATTTTGCCGCTTGAGTGACACTGGACGCGACAGGCACCAATCGGCGTTTGGTTCCGGATCTGTCCGGGACGGCGAATGGGAGGAGAGAGAACGTGATCCCCGGTGAATTCACCTATCACAGGCCATCATCTGTGGCCGAAGCCGTTGCCATCCTGGCAAGCCACGGCGATGAAGCCCGGCCATTATCCGGCGGCCATAGCCTGATCCCCATGATGAAACTCCGCATGGCGGCCCCGGAGCATCTTGTCGATCTCGCCGGCATTGCCGACCTGAAAGGCATCACAGAGGACAGCGCCACGATCACCATCGGCTGCATGACCACCCAGCACGAACTGATCCACTCGGACCTTCTGGCCGGCAAGCTGCCGATCATCAGGGAAACGAGCCTGCTGATCGCAGATCCGCAAATCCGCTACATGGGAACGCTCGGCGGCAATGTCGCCAATGGTGACCCGGGCAACGACATGCCGGGCCTGATGCAGTGCCTGAATGCCACGTACGTCCTGACCGGACCGGATGGCGACAGAGACGTTGCGGCGCGCGATTTCTACGAGGCCGCCTATTTCACGGCACTGGCGCCGGAGGAAATTCTCACTTCAGTCAAGATCCCCGTTCCCCCGGCCGGACATGGCTATGCTTACGAAAAGCTCAAGCGCAAAGTGGGTGACTACGCCACGGCGGCGGCAGCAGTTGTCCTCAGCATGAATGCTGGCACGGTGGCAAGCTGCTCCGTTGCTTTGACCAACGTCGCTGATACGCCGCTCTACGCAGCAGACGCCAGCGCGATCCTGACCGGGTCCACGCTTGACGAAGGCACCATTGCCCGAGCCGTTGCGGCTGCGGAAGCGATTACCGATCCGGCATCGGACGGACGCGGCCCCGCAGAATACCGCACCAAGATGGCCGGCATCATGATGCAGCGCGCGCTTGCCCGTGCTTCCGGGCGCGCCGGCGCCTGAGACCCCGACCGAGGAAAACCCAATGAGTGATATCGAACAGATCCCGGTCACCGTGACCGTCAACGGCAAGAAGGTGCAGCGTTTCGTGGAAGCGCGCACCCTGCTGATCCATTTCCTGCGTGAAGAACTGAACCTGACCGGCCCACATATCGGCTGCGAGACCTCGCATTGCGGCGCCTGCACCGTCGAGATGAACGGCATGTCGGTAAAGTCCTGCACGCTCTTCGCCGCCCAGGCAAACGGCGCGGAGCTGACAACAATCGAGGGCATGGCCAATCCCGACGGCACGCTGTCGGCCCTGCAGGAAGGCTTCCGTCAGATGCACGGCCTCCAGTGCGGCTTCTGCACGCCCGGCATGATTACACGCGCGCATACGCTCTTGAAGGAAAACCCGAATCCGACGGAAGAGGAAATCCGCATGGGGATCGCGGGGAACCTGTGTCGCTGCACCGGCTACCAGAACATCGTCAAGGCCATCCAGTATGCCGCCGAACAGCTCAACCAGCCTGAAACCCAGGAGGCTGCAGAATGAATGACATGACCCCGACACGGGAACAGCGCGAAGCCGCCCTGGAAGGCATGGGCTGCAAGCGCAAGCGCGTGGAAGATGTCCGCTTCACGCAGGGCAAGGGCCAGTATGTGGACGACCTGAAACTGCCGGGCATGGTGTTCGGCGATTTTGTCCGCTCCCCTTACCCGCACGCAAAGATCACCAAGATCGACGCCACCGAAGCCCTGAAAATCCCGGGCGTGATCGCGGTTCTGACCGCCGAAGATCTTAAGGGCGTCAATCTTGCATGGATGCCGACCCTGGCCGGTGACGTGCAGATGGTGCTGGCAGACGGCAAGGTTCTCTACCAGAACCAGGAAGTCGCCTTTGTCGTCGCTGAAGACCGCTACATCGCGGACGACGCCATCCAGCTGGTGGAAGTGGAATACGAAGAGCTGCCGGTTCTGGTCGACCCCTTCAAGTCCATGGAGCCGGATGCTCCGGTTCTGCGCCCGGATCTCGAAGGCAAGACGGAAGGTGCGCACGGTCCGCGCAAGCACCACAATCACATCTTCAACTGGGAAGTCGGCGACGAGGATGAAACCGCGAAGGCCTTTGCTGAAGCGGACGTGACCATCAACGAGATGATTTCCTATCACCGCACACACCCGTCGCCACTGGAAACCTGCCAGTGCGTCGCGTCGATGGACAAGGTGAAGGGTGAACTGACCGTCTGGGGCACGTTCCAGGCCCCGCACGTGATCCGTACGGTCGCCTCACTGCTGTCCACGATCCCGGAGCACAAAATCCACGTGATCGCGCCTGATATCGGCGGTGGCTTCGGCAACAAGGTGGGCGCCTATCCGGGTTACATCTGCTCGATCGTGGCGTCGATCGTCACCGGTGTCCCGGTGAAATGGGTCGAAGACCGGATGGAGAACCTCTCCACCACGTCCTTTGCCCGCGACTACCACATGACCACGGAAATCGCCGCCAAGAGCGATGGCACCGTGACCGGTCTGAAAGTGCACGTCCTCGCCGACCACGGCGGCTTTGATGCCTGTGCCGATCCGTCCAAATGGCCGGCGGGCTTCTTCAACATCGTGACGGGGTCCTATGACTTCCCGGCTGCTCACCTTTCAGTGGACGGTGTCTACACCAACAAGGCTCCGGGCGGCGTCGCCTACCGCTGCTCCTTCCGGGTCACGGAAGCCGCCTACTGTATCGAGCGGGCGATGGATATCCTGGCGCAGAAACTGGACATGGATCCGGCCGACTTGCGCATGAAGAACTTCGTCAAGGCGGACCAGTTCCCGTATCAGTCGGCACTCGGCTGGGAATATGACAGCGGCGACTATCACACCGCCATGCAAAAGGCGATGGACACCATCGGTTACCGTGAACTGCGCGCCGAACAGAAAGCCAAACAGGAAGCCTTCAAGCGCGGCGAGACCCGCGAGGTCATGGGAATCGGCGTGTCGTTCTTCACCGAGATCGTCGGTGCAGGCCCGTCCAAGAACTGTGACATTCTCGGTGTCGCCATGTTCGACAGTGCGGAAATCCGCGTTCATCCGACCGGGTCGGTGATCTCGCGCATGGGCACGAAGTCCCAGGGGCAGGGCCACGAAACCACCTGGGCCCAGATCATTGCAACAGAAATCGGCATCCCGGCCGCGGACATCATGGTCGAGGAGGGCAACACCGATACGGCGCCCTACGGTCTTGGCACCTACGGCTCCCGGTCGACACCTGTCGCCGGTGCCGCCATTGCGCTCGCAGCCCGCAAGATCCGCAACAAGGCCCAGATGATCGCAGCCCACATGCTGGAAGTGTCCGAATATGACCTTGAATGGGACATCGACGGTTTCCAGGTGAAAGGCAATCCGGAAGCGCGCAAGTCGATGAAGGAAATCGCATGGGCGGCCTATCATGCGCCGCCGCCGAACATGGAACCGGGTCTGGAAGCGGTCAGCTACTATGACCCGCCCAACATGACCTATCCGTTCGGCGCCTATTTCTGTGTCATGGACATCGACGTTGATACCGGCGTTGCCACGACGCGGCGCTTCTACGCACTGGACGACTGCGGTACTCGCATCAATCCGATGATCATCGAGGGCCAGGTCCATGGCGGCCTGACGGAAGCCTTCGCCATCGCGATGGGCCAGGAGATCCGGTACGACGAGACGGGCAACGTGCTCGGTGCCTCGTTCATGGATTTCTTCATTCCGACCGCGGTCGAGACCCCGCACTGGGAGACCGACCACACGGTGACACCGAGCCCGCATCATCCGATAGGGGCGAAGGGCGTCGGCGAGAGCCCGAACGTCGGCGGTGTTCCGGCGTTCTCGAACGCGGTCAATGATGCATTCCAGTTCCTCGGCAGCACCCACATCCAGATGCCCCACGATGCGTGGCGTATCTGGCAGGCTGCAAAAGACCTCGGCGCACACGGCTGAGTGAACAGGGCATCGCGGGACGGCACCCCCCTCACCACGCCTGATCCCGCGATGCCCTTTTTCCGTCATTCCATGGCTCAACCATGGGGTCCGGGCCAATGCGGTCCTGTCGCAAGGGCCTCGTCAAATTGCGCGGGAACGGACTGGATTGCCGGAAAAATCCGGAAATAACCAAGAAAACTCTTTCAGGTGACCAAGACAACTCGGATGACCAAGACAAGGGAACAATTGGCGCAGGCGCTCTCGGAAACCGGCTATGTCGCCGATGACGGGTTGGCGACCGCTTTGCTGCTGACGGACATGTTGAACCGGCCGCTTCTGCTGGAAGGCGAGGCAGGCGTGGGCAAGACAGAAGTCGCCAAGGCTCTCTCGCGGCTGGAGGACACCGACCTCATCCGACTGCAATGCTATGAAGGTCTTGATCGTTCCGATGCGATCTACGAGTGGAACTACCAGCGGCAGCTTCTCGCCATCAAGGCACGCGAAGGGTCCGGCGAGGCGGCGGATCAGGTGGAAGAAGCCGTCTTTTCAGAAAAATACCTGCTGGAACGCCCGCTGCTTGCCGCGATCCGCCAGGAAAAACCGCCGGTGCTGCTGATCGACGAGGTTGACCGGGCCGACGAGGAATTCGAAGCCTTTCTGCTGGAGATCCTGTCGGACTACCAGGTCTCCATCCCGGAACTTGGAACGGTTGAAGCGACCAGCATTCCGCGTGTCGTGCTGACGTCCAACGGCACGCGCGAGCTCTCCGACGCGCTGCGCCGCCGCTGTCTCTACCACTATGTCGACTACCCGACGCCGGACCGTGAAGCGCGCATCCTGCTTGCGCGCATTGACGGTCTCGATGCGGCGCTCGCGCTCCAGATCGCCGAACTCATGGGTAAATTGCGCAAGGAAGACCTGACGAAAGTGCCGGGCGTCGCAGAAACCATTGACTGGGCGGCCGCCCTGCTCGGGCTGGGGACCAAAAACCTCCACGAAAGCCGGGAACTTGTTTTCGATACCCTCGCCTGCGTCCTGAAAACCCGCGAAGACCAGTCCCGCGTCACGCAGGAAGTCACCGACCGCCTTCTGGGCAAGGTGGCGTGAACGATGGCCGCCGCCGCGACCTTCACGAGCAAAGAGATCGGGGCCGCCCTGAGGGTTCGTCTCGCCGGCTTCGTCCGGTCGCTCAGGGACAGCGGGTTCAAGGTTGGCCTCGCGGAATCGCAAGACGCCCTGCGGCTCCTGCAGACCCCGGCCGTGCGAAAGGCGCACACGCTCAAGCGTGCGTTCCGGTCCCTCTTTTGCGGCCGGCTGTCGGACTGGAAGGTGTTTGACGAGCTCTTCGACGCCCACTGGACAGGCAAAGGCGTCAAAGCCGGGGTCAAGGTCTCGGGCAGCAGTTCGAATAAGAGCATGAAGACGATCCGGGAGCTGATGGATGCCCAGGGCACGCGCCAGGACACGGTTGCAGGCGATGTCGAACGGCAACCGGGCGAGGAAGACGAAGACACCGACGACAGCCCATCCGGACGGCGGGAGGGGGCGAGCATTGCGGAAAATCTCGGCCAGGTTGACTTCCGCAAGATGCAGGACCCCGAAGCGACGGCAAAGGCGCATGAACTGGCGGAACGTCTCGCCCGAACCATGCGCGTGCGTCTAACGCGACGCGACAGGCAAAAACGCAAGGGGCCACGCCTGGACCTCCGCAAGACGATACGGCATTCAATCGCCCATGGCGGCACGCCGATCGAGCTGATACGCAAGGGACCGCGCCAAAGGCAATTGCGGCTGGTGATCCTGCTGGACGCTTCCGGATCGATGAGTAACTACACCGCTGTGTTCACCCGCTTCGTGCATGGCATGCTGGACAATTTCCGCGAAGCCGAAGCCTTTCTGTTTCACACCCGGCTCGTGCATGTCTCCTCCGCTCTGTCGGAACGTGACGCGGCACGGGCGCTCGACCGCATGGGACTGATGGCCCAGGGCGTTGGCGGCGGCACCAAGATCGGCGAAGCACTTGCCGAATTCAATCGCTGGCACGCGGCACGGGTGATCCACTCGCGCACCTGCGTGCTGATCCTGTCCGATGGGTACGACACTTGCGCACCGGGCGCTCTCGGCGAGGAAATGGCCAAGCTTCGGCGGCGCTGCAAACGCATCGTCTGGCTGAATCCACTGATTGGCTGGCAGGGGTATGAACCCACGGCCGGCGGCATGCAGGCCGCCCTGCCACATGTCGATCTGTTCGCGCCCGCGCACAATCTCGACAGTCTCGCCGCTCTCGAGCCCTATCTGGCGAAGTTGTGATCCCATGGGAGATGAAGACATGAAACACGCATCCATCCCCGGCCCACACGCAGGTGCAGCCGCTGAGCTGACCAGTGACCTCCAGCCGCTCATGAGCCGTCTGCAGGACGCCAGCGAACCCTTTGCGCTTGCGACGGTCGTCAGGACCATCTCGGTCACGGCCGCGAAAGCCGGGGCGAAGGCGATCATCGCCAGGGACGGCAGCATCGCGGGTGGCTGGATCGGCGGCGGCTGTGCGCGCTCTGCTGTTGTCAAAGCAGCCAGGGCGTCGCTGGAAGATGGCGAAACACGGCTGATCTCGATCCAGCCGGAAGACCTGTTGTCGGATCTCGGTGTCGAAGCAGGAGAGGAACGGGAAGGCGTCCAGTTCGCCAAAAATATGTGCCCGAGCCAGGGCACGATGGATATCTTCGTGGAACCGGTTCTGCCGCGTCCAAGCCTTGTCATCTGTGGCGCGAGCCCGGTCGCCTTCGCACTTTCCAAACAGGCACCCACCATCGGCTTCGATGTCACGATCTGCGCGCCGGTGGAGGACCATGCCTCCTTCCCGGATGCTGTCCGCCGGATCGAGGGCCTTGGTCCGGACGCAATCGGAAACGCGGATACCTATGTCATCGTCTCAACGCAGGGACGCGGCGACCTTGCCGCGCTGGAAAGCGCCCTGTCCGTACCCGTGAGGCATGTCGGCTTCGTCGGCAGCCGCCGCAAGATCAGCGCCCTGAAGTCGAAACTGCGGGAAAAGGGCGTCAGCGATCCGGAACTTGAGCGGATCGAAGGGCCAGCCGGCCTCGATCTCGGCGCGATCACACCGGAAGAAATCGCGCTCTCGATCCTCGCCGAACTCCTTGTGATCCGGCGCAGGGGCCAGCGCCAAACCAATGTCCAATACATCTGACATCTCAATCGGAGTACCCCACATGCAAATGAACGACAGCCAGCGGATCGAAGCCCCGAGACAGAAGGTCTGGGAGGCCCTGAACGATCCTGACGTGCTGAAAGCGTCGATCCCCGGCTGCGAGGAGCTGACAAAACACTCCGACACCGAGATGGAAGCAAAGGTCAAGCTCAAGGTCGGTCCCGTGAAGGCGACATTCGGCGGCAAGGTGACGCTGAACGATCTCGACCCGCCAAACGGTTACACAATCGAGGGCGAAGGCTCCGGCGGCGTCGCGGGCTTCGCACGAGGAGGCGCAAAGGTCCGGCTCGAAGAAGACGGACCGGACGCGACCATCCTTCACTATGACGTCGATGCCAAGGTCGGCGGCAAGCTTGCCCAGCTTGGTGCGCGCTTGATCGATTCGACCGCCAAGCGGCTTGCCGGTGAGTTCTTCACGGCCTTCGCCGAACAGGTCGCACCGAGCGCACCTCAGGAAGATGCTGCCGGTGAAGCTGGCGCGGCAGAGGCCACTGAACAGAAGAAGGGATGGCTTGGCGGTCTCTTCGGCGGAAAGAAAACGGAAGCGCAGACGGAAGAACCCGTCACCTGATCCTGACGGCGCCCGGGCTCACACTTGCCGGGGCGCCGCGTGTCCGAGGGAGGAACACATGCAATATCCGCAATCCAGAGGCACCGCCGCTCTGCGCGAAATCCGGCAGGACCCGTCGCTCATGCTCGCGCTTGCAACGGGAACCGTGCTGACCGCATTTCTGCTGACCGTTCACGCGTGCTGCATCGGTCTCGCAACACCTGATCATCTGGCCGCTCTGCTGCAGATCTGCTTGCCGCTCGGCTGACAAATCGCCTTCGATGGTGGTCACCCCGGACAGGCGAAGCGCTGTTCCGGGGCGACAGGTTGAAATAGAGCCGAAGGCAGCCAGTCAGACCCAATCAATACCGGGATCAGGCCGGGGCCTTGATTTTGCGCAGGTAGGGCAGGACCGCGTCGAACTCACCGAACTTGGCACGGGCATCATCGTCGTTCACGCTCGGCGGGATGATGACGTCTTCACCGACATTCCAGTTCGCCGGTGTTGCGACGCCCTTCGACGACATCTGCAGGGCGTCGAGGGCACGGATGACCTCGGCAAAGTTCCGGCCGACCGTCATCGGATAGGTCATGGACAGTTTCAGTTGCTTGTCCGGTCCAATGATGAACACCGAGCGGACGGTTGCGCTGTGCGCCGGGGTCCGGCCATCGGGAAGGTAGGCTTCTGCCGGCAGCATGTCGAACAGCTTGGACACCTTCAGACCTTCATCCGCGATGATCGGGAAGCCCGGGGTCGCGCCCGAGACCTTCTCGATATCGACTTTCCATTTCTTGTGATCTTCCGCATTATCGACGGACACGCCGATGACCTTGGTGCCGCGCTTTTCCCACTCATCCTTCAGTTGGCCGACGACACCGAACTCTGTGGTGCAGACCGGTGTGAAGTCTTTCGGGTGACTGAACAGAATGGCCCAGCTGTCACCGATCCACTCGTGGAAGCTGATCGGGCCCTGATCGGTCTCGGCGGTAAAATCCGGCACGGTGTCATTGATGCGAAGCGACATGGAAAGTTTCCTTTCGGATATTTGCGAAAGCGGCAAACAGCCTCCCGCTGTTTGCGATGCTTTAACTAAGTCTTCCGCGCCCGATGAGCAATGGCCTCATCCACGATTATCTTTTTCATGACGCGTCAGACCCGGGATCGAGCTTACCACGCTTACCAAAAATGGGAATGTCGACCCGAGTGCTGACTCGACGGTGTCATGCGCCCCATGTATCACTCAGCTTGTAGCCTTGCGGCCAGGGGTCGTCCGGGTCGAGCATGTGCTGGTGCGTACCGGTAATCCAGCCGCGCCCGCTGATCTGCGGCACGATCCCCGCCGTTTCTCCGACCGTCGCGGTGCCGAGGATCTTGCCGGTAAATCTCGAGCCGATGATCGAAAGCGCTTCAAACTCCTGTCCGACGCGCATCTGGCCCCGGGCCGCCATCAGTGCCATGCGCGCGGACACGGCAGTTCCGCAAGGCGAACGGTCCACCTTGCCGGGCTGGATCGCGATCGCCGAACGTCCCGTGAAGCCGTTTTCGGTCTCGCTCAGGGGGCCGCAGAATGCGCAGAAGGAGATGTGGTTCCAATCGGGGTTCTCTGGATGCAAAAACCCGAGCTGTTCGTTCGCCGCATTTGTGATTCGAACACCGAGCCTTGCGATGTCCGCCGCCTCGCTTTCGTTCATGGCAAGACCGAGTGCCGCTGCCTCCACGACCACGAAACTGTCGCCGCCGAAAGCCGTATCGACCGTCAGGGTTCCGATCCCCTCGACTTCAAGCGCGACATCCATCTTGTCCGCAAAGCTGGCGACATTCCGGACGTGGATCTTTTCCGCCTTGCCGTTTCTGCAATCGGCGGTCAGGTGCACCAGCCCTCCTGGCGCTTCGAGAAGAAGTTCGGTAACGGGCTCAGTCATGGGCAATATACCGCTGTCCAGGAGCACGGTCGCCACGCAAATGGAATTCGACCCGGACATCGGAGGCGTGTCTTCCGGTTCCATGATGATGAAGGCTGCATCGGCGTCCGGATGTTTCGGCGGCACAAGCAGATTGACATGACGGAACACGCCGCCGCGTGGTTCGTTCAGCACAAAGTTGCGCAGGGTCCGGTCGCCGGCAATGAAGCTGCGCTGCTCCCAGAGCGTATCGCCCGGAGGCGGTGCGACACCACCGACGATGACGTCACCGACCTCGCCCTCCGCATGGCAGGAAATCACGTGAATTGTTTTGCTGCTGCGCATCTTGATTGCCTCATGAATAGCGGGCGACGGGCTCACCGAGCGCATCGAAGATCGGTGTGACGCCAAGGCCTGGACGATCGGGTGCCGTCATCCGCCCGTTCACGCGCTTCGGCGCGCCTTTGGCGATATCCACGGTGCCGTAACTGTTGAAGTCGGTCGCCGAGAAGGTGAATTCCGCCGGAGTCGACCTTGCCAGGTGAGCGATGGCCGCCGTGGTGATATCACCGCCCCAGGTGTCTTCAATCGTCATGGGAATGCCGTGCGCGACGCACAGGTCCCGCATCAATTTTGCCCTGGTGAGCCCGCCGACCTTTGAAATCTTCAGGTTGATGCAATCCATGGCATCCTCCTCAAGGCTGCGCACGAGGATGTTCGGGCCATCGATGACTTCATCGAGCACAAACGGAAGACCCGTGCGCCTGCGGATCGAGAGACATTCCTCGTAGGTCATGCAGGGCTGCTCGATGTAGACGTCGAGCGAGGAAACAGCGCCAACCACACGGGCCGCCTCGTGGCGGGTCCAGCCGGTGTTGGCGTCCGTGACAAGCAGGTCCGAGGGTTTCAGAACGTCGCGTGTCGCATGAATGCGTTGAATGTCCTCATTGGCGTCACCCCCGACCTTCAGCTGAAACTTGGTGTAGCCTTCGGCGGCATACCCTTCGATTTTCCGCGCCATGACGTCAGGCGCTTCCTGACTGATCGCCCGGTAGAGCACGACATCGTCCTGCGCAGAACCGCCAAGCAAAGTGTAGACCGGCTGGCCCGTTGCCTGTCCGAGAAGATCCCAGCACGCGATGTCGACCGGTGCCTTGGCATAGGGATGCCCGCGGAGCGCGGCATCCATGGCACGGTTGATCGCGCCGATATTGAGCGGATCCTGGCCGATGAGTTGTGGCGCAAGTTCTTCCAGGCCAGCCCGGACCCCGCGTGCGTAGCTCGGCAGATAGGCCGAGCCGAGGGGGCAGCATTCGGCGTAGCCTTTCAGACCCTCGTCTGTCACGATCTCGACGACCGTGCTGTCAAACACCTCGACAAAGTTCCCGTTCGACCAGCTGTAGCGTCCCTCCTTCAGCGGCAAGTCGACCTGGAAGACATTGATCGCAGAAATTTTCATCAGGCTCTCCTCAAAAGCGGCGCGCAGAAAATGGGGTCAGGTCGATGGGTGGAGCCGTGTCATTGACAAGATGCGCCACGAGCTCGGCCGTCCCGGCTGATTGTGTCAGACCCAGGTGACCATGTCCGAACGCATAGAACACGCGGCGGTCCGACGGCGACCGGTCGATAACCGGGAGACTGTCCGGCAGGGACGGACGATACCCCATCCACTGCCGGCCACCGTCACATTTCAGTTCGGGCAGAAAATGGCCGGCCTTGGTCAGCAGCGTCTCCGCGCGCCGGTAATTCGGCGGCAGCGACAAACCGCCGAGTTCGACCGCACCGCCAACACGAATGCCGTCGCCGATGCGCGTGACCACGAAACCATGTCCGGGGAAGGTCAGATGGGTTTTCAGATCAAAAGCCCCTGCACCAAGCGTGGTGTTGTAACCCCGCTCCGTTTCGAGCGGAAAACGGTCACCGATCGTCCCGGCAAGGTGATGCGACCATGCACCGGCGCAAATGATGACCTGACCGGCGCACGCCTCACCCTGCGGACCGGACAGACAGACGGATGTTTCGGTCAGTCCGAGCGAACCGACCTCGGTTCTTATGATCCGCCCCCCGCGCGACAGGTAGGTTTCCGTCAGTGTTTCGAGCCAAAGCGCCGGATCGCAGGTGTTGATCCACCCCGGGGTGAAACCGGCATGAGTGAAGCTTGAGCGGATACCCGGCTGGAATGCGGCAATCGCGCCCGGCGTCGCCAGCAATTCGAAGTCTATGCCGTGTGCCCGGCGAAGGTCCCATGAGGGCAGACTGGCCCGGTACTCACGCTCGCCCTGATAGAGCTGGAGCTGCCCTTCCCTGCGAAAGAGCCGTTCCGTGGCCGTTTCGCGGATCAGACTTTCCAGCGCAGTTTGTGCCGTTCCCATCAGATCCGCCTGGGCTTTCAGGGCCGCTTGATACCGGCCTGATCTGCTGGCGCGCCAGAAACGAAGCAACCAGGGTGCAATCTTCAACGCATAGCGCGGCGGGACCGACAGGGCGCCAAGCGGATCGAGCAGCCATTTCGGTGCCTTGCGCATGATACCGGGCGTGGCCAGCGGCTCGATATCAGTGAAGGCAAAAGCGCCGGCATTCATTTCCGACGCTCTCGGTTTGCCGTCGTGGCGGTCAAGCACGACAACCGAGCGTCCGCTCGATTGCAGTCGGAGCGCAGCCGTGATGCCGATGATCCCGGCTCCGACAACAATGATGTCCTGCAATTCGCTTTTCATCCGCGTTTTCCACGAAGTCCCGCCTGAAGCCGGGCAAAAATCTAAAAGCGTATCCCGGTGCGATAGGGATCTGCCGGATTGAACCTGAGGGTGGCATCCGAAGTGACATATGCCTGACCTGTAATCGTCGGGACAACGGTTGAGCCGGCCCCCTTCCGGTAACCGGCTTTATAGGTGCTGCCGATAACACTTTCCTGGATCCAGTCCTGTCCGGGCGCAAGCAGACCGTCTTCGGCAAGGCAGGCCAGTTTCGCGGAGCACCCCGTGCCGCAGGGCGACCGGTCATAGGCACCACCAGGACACAGGACGAAATTCCGGCTGTCGGCTTCCAGACTGACAGGCGGACCGAAGACTTCGATATGGTCTATCCAGGCGCCGTCCTTGCCCGTGATGTCGTTGTCCTCGAGGGCCTTGCGGATCTTCAGGGTCAGATCCGTCAGGTCCCGGATGTTCTGCGGGACAATGTCGACCGGGCTCTCCTTGACAAGGAAAAACCAGTTACCGCCCCAGGCGACATCACCGGTAACGGCACCAACGCCGTCAACATCGACCGTCACATCCTTCATATGGCGGTAGCTTTCAACGTTGGTGACGGAGACCGTGTTTGCATCATGGAGCAGGATTTCGACCACGCCGACGGGTGTTTCGAATTTGTGCCGGCCAGGTTCGATCCGGCCCAGATAGGCGAGCGTCGCACCAAGGCCGATCGAGGCATGCCCGCACATGCCGAGATTCTGCAGGTTGTTGAAAAAGATGACAGACGCAACGCGGTCGTCCTGTGACGGCGGCAGCAAAAGCGCACCGATGATCGCATCGTGGCCGCGCGGTTCGAGAACGACAGAGGCGCAGAAATCAAGATGATCCGTTTCCAGGCGCGCGGCACGCTCGGCGAGTGGCCCCGGTCCGAGATCCGGTCCGCCTTCGATCACGACCCGTGTCGGCTCGCCCGCCGTGTGACTGTCGATCACGCGCATTCGGCAATCACTCCGTCCTGCCGGGACCAGTCGGCATACCAGGCCTTGAAGAGGGCATACTGCGCCTCGGCGTAGTTGCGCTGCGCATCCGTCAGGGCGTCGGTCTCGTTGAATTGCAGACGGTAGATGTCTTCCCCGTTCAGAACCATTAGGTGCTTGTAATAGAGAACCAGATCGGGACCCTCGTCAAAACTGGACAATACCGCCATGGCGTCTTCCAGTTCCTGAGCGCGCTGGCGCGCCTCGACATGGCCTTCGGCGGCCTTTTGGCACAGGCGAACCAGATGAAGAACTTCCTTGGGAATTGCATTGCCGATGCCGGTGATGGCGCCGGTCGCACCGCAATTGACATATCCATGCAGAACCGCCGTATCGACGCCGACCATCAACGTCACTTCATCGTCCTGGGAGGTGATGTTCTCAGCAGCATAGCGCAGGTCTGCCTTACCCCCGAATTCCTTGAAACCAACGAGATTCGGAAACGCCTTGCGCAGCTCGAAGAAGAGGTCGGCGCGTGTTGCAAAGCCATAATAGGGGCTGTTGTAAATCACCGCTGGAAGCGAGCTGGCCGCAGAAAGAATCGCGCTGAAATGGCTGCGCTGCGCCGCGGCTGAACTGCCGCGCGACAGCACCCTCGGAATAACCATCAGGCCGTGGGCACCGACGTCCGCTCCATGCAGGGCATGCGCGACGGCGGAGGCCGTGTTGATCGCGCCCGTGCCGACGACGACGGGCACGCCCGCCTTCACGAGCCGCTCGACGCCTTCCATCCGTTGGGCATCGTTGAGCAGCGGCCAGTCACCCATCGATCCGCAATAAACGACCGCGGACATGCCGGCGGCAATCAGTTCCTGCCCCTTGGCAACAAGCGCGTCGTAGTCCGGTGTCCGATCGGGCCGGCACGGGGTCATGAGGGCTGGCATCACGCCGGTAAAGACATTCGACGTCATCGATCACTCCTTGGCAAAAATCTGCCACTATCCATGCGCATCGCCTGAGATGACGCGCTTCATAAGTTATTCCGAACGCTCGAGCCACAGGCCTGCATCAACGTGTCTCGAATAGCGCGCTCCTGGCGCATTTTTAGAGCGGAGTCTGCCTCGCCTGTATTCCGTTCGACCCGTCCGTATGCTTTCCTTGACTGCAGATCCCTCACACAAAACGTGACGCCATCGGACACGCTGCTCCACTGGAAAAGACCGCTGTTGGGGATTGATAAATCAGATTGGATCCAATATTCAATATTAAATATCCGAAAAATGACATCGTCCGCGAAATAAGATCCGGCGATACCGGTTAGGGATACGGCATTTGAAACTGACATCGATGGACATTTCCGCCACGGCCTCTGCGTCATCGATCGTTTTCGAAGCGCTGCGCAAGGCCATCATTCAGGGACAGCTTAAAGAGGGTGAACCGCTGCGCCAGGACGAAATCGCCCGGCTTTTCAACACGAGCCGGATCCCGGTCCGCGAGGCGATTTCCCGGCTCGAAGAACAGGGTCTCGTCAAGACCCGACGCTACAAGGGCGCATTCGTTGCCGAGCTCTCGCCAAGGGAGACGGAGGAGATCTTCAATCTGCGGGCGCTCCTTGAACCGGAGATCATCAGGAATGCGGTTCCACGGATGACACCGGCGCAACTCGTGGAGGCGCGCGAAAAATGCGCTGCGTTCTCATCGTCACAGGACCCGATGGCATGGGGCGATCTCAACCGCGACTTTCACGAAACGCTGTACAGTGCGAGCGACCTGACGTTTTTCAAGGAGATTGCGCATAACGCCATCGACCGGGTGGAACGCCAGATTCGTGCCCAACTGGTTATGTCGAACGGCATGGACCGCGCCGACCGGGAGCACAATGCGATCATTGATGCCTGCGAGGCGGGAGACGCGGACCATGCAGCCGATCTGACCCGCTGCCACATCGAAGGCGCCAAGGCGTCGCTTCTGAAACACTTGTCCGCAGTCTGAACGTCACGCTCCAGCGAAAGCTTGACGGAAGAGCATTCATTGATTTATATAGCCATATGGCTATACATTATCAGAACGAGATGGATCGGGCCTTTCATGCGCTCGGAGACGGCACACGGCGCCAGATCATTTCCATGCTCGCCAGAAACGGTGCGCAATCCGCAAATCAGTTGCGAGCACCCTTCGATGTCGCGCAGCCGACGATTTCCAAGCATCTGAAAGTGCTCGAAACAGCCGGTCTTGTCCGCCGCGAAATCACCGGACGCATGCATCTGTTCCATCTGGAAACCGCCCCCCTGCAGCAAACCGAGGACTGGATCGCCAGTCATCGCAGTTTCTGGGAAGGCACACTGCGCCGCCTGGATCAGTTCGTCAGCGCAACGGAGCCGAAGGACGGTCAGACATGACCGCGGCACCCGTTCCCCTGATCGTTCGCCGGACCATCAAGGCGCCGCGCGCGCGCATATTCAGCGCATTCCGGGACGCGGAGACGCTGACGCAGTGGTTTACGCCCGACCCGGGCATCACAGTGGAGGCACTGGAGTTCTCATTTGAACAGGGCGGACGCTTTCGGTTGCGCTACCTGATGCCCGACGGACGAACACCCTGTGTTGCAGGTATGTTCCGCGAAGTAGATCCCTCCCAGTACATCAGCATGTCCTGGGAGTGGCAAGCTCCCGATCCGTTTGAAAATGTTCCCATGACAGTCAGTTTCCGGTTCCTGGATGTTCCCGGCGGCACCGAGGTCGTCGTCGTGCACGAGGGCATTCCGTCGGACCAGGCATGCACCATCCACGCTGAAGGCTGGGAAGCAACGCTGAAGATCCTTGAAACCTTTCTTATCCGGGAGACCCGCTCATGAGAGACATTGCCGCCCTGACATTCGTCACACTGGACGGCGTGATGCAGGCCCCCAGCATGCCGGACGAGGACCGCAGCGGCAGCTTCGATCGAGGTGGATGGGCCGCTCCCTACTGGGAAGGTGTCATGGAGCAGGTGCAGGCCAATGCGATGGCCGAGCCTTACGACATGCTGTTCGGTCGCAAGACTTTCGACCTTTTCGCCGGACACTGGCCGGAGGTCGAGGACAATCCGGTGGCAGACAGGATGAACGCTGCCCGGAAACATGTCGTGACGTCTTCAAACGTCCCCCTCGCCTGGACCAACGCAGCACCGGTGTCAGGAGAGATCGAATCAGAGATCTTGAAGCTGAAGTCGCACGAAGGTCCCCTGCTTCAGGTTCACGGAAGCTGGCAACTGCTCCAGTTCCTGATCAGCCGGAACCTTGTCGACGAGTTCCGGCTCTGGACGTTTCCAGTCGTTGCGGGCTCGGGCAAGCGCCTGTTCGAGCCCGGCAGCGCACGGCAGGATCTGAAACTCATCAGATCTGCGCCCTGTTCCAACGGTGCAATCATGAGCATTTACAGACGCGGCTAGTGCTTTGAGGGAATGCCGCTGAAGTGCGCCCGCCAGCGGCCACAGCGCTCCGCGTCGCGCGCCTCATAGAGCTTCAACGCCTCCCGGGCGGTCATCTCGAATGCTGTTTCAGCATCCTCGCCAAGCGCTGTCAGGCGCATCGTGTACCAGGCCGTCACCGCACCTGCAGGCGGCGCTTCAAAGGCGGGAAATGCAGGGTCTCCAACTGTTCCGTTCAGCCAGTTTTTCGCTAGTCCAGGCTCCAAAACCATGGTGCGCGCCAGACCGACCGCGTCGGCAACACCGGATTCAATCACCGCCGTGGCGGCGGCCCTGGTCTTGTTGCCGCCCGTCAGCATGAGCGGAATGTCGGTGACCGACTTGGCGCGGCGCGCGAAATCCGCGAAGTAGGGCCCGGTAGCCGACACCCCGTCGGAGCTTGCCGGGGCGCCGGGAAAATAGGTGCCGCCGCTGACGTCGATGAGATCGACCGAGGTCCGATCCAACAGGCGCACCACTTCAATCGCCTCTTCCTCGGTAAGCCCCCCTTCCAGTTTGTCGGTGGAATTGATCTTGATGCCGACCGGAAAACCAGGTCCGACGGCCATTCGAACAGCATCAATGACCTCCCCGATCACGCGGAACCGGTTTTGGATTGATCCGCCATAGGCATCCGTCCGTTTGTTGAACAACGGCGACAGGAACTGACTGAACAGGAAGCCGTGTCCAGCATGGATCTGCACTCCACCAAAGCCTGCCTGCCGGGCAAGGGCAGCCGCCCCGGCATAGGTTTCAGGCAAGGTCCGGATATCTTCCGGCGTCATGCCATCGCATTTCAATCCCGCGACATCCAGGGGCGATGGCCCCTTCGGATGGCTGATGGGCGCATGCGCCAGGGCTCCCGCGTGGCCGAGTTGTGGCCAGATCTGCGCGCCGTCAGAAGAACCGCGCTCGGCCAGCCTCCGCAACGCGGTCATATCGCTCAACGGTCCAAGGACAAGATTGCCCGGCTTTTCCGGGAAATGCGGATTTGTCTGCACTTCGCCGATCAGTGACAGGGCTGCCCCGCCCTCCGCCCAGCGCTCGTACAGCCGGACCTGCAGGTCCGTCGGATTGCCCCGTCCGTCGCCAAGAGAATCCGACATCGCCGCCTTGACCATGCGGTTCTTCAACATGACACCGCAGGGCAGGTGCAAGGGCCGTTCGATCCCGCCTCCTGCATGTTTGTTCGCCTCGGTCATTTTCATCCTTCCATCGAAATATTTCGATATAACGTGTTACCAATCGCCGTCCCGGGCTGGCTCTGACGGCATCAGGTTCTCGACAGCTCGTCCTGAACCGCCTTCAGAAAGACCCGAATATTGGTCTCGTTACGCCTGTAGAATGTCCACTGGCCATGCCGCTCGGCGGTGACGAACCCCGCCTTTTTCAGGAGACCCATATAGTTCGAAACGGTCGACTGAGAGAGCCCCGCCTTTTCCTGGATATAGCCCACGCACACACCTTCCAGGCCCGCATGTTCAGGCAACGCAGGCGGAAAATTCGAGCGGTCCTTGAGCCACTCGAGGATTTTTCGCCTGATCGGGTTGTTCAGGGCTGCAATCGCATTGTCCACGTCCATAAATCGAAATATCTCGATATATATCTTCTTGTCAACCCTCGGTGTTCCCCTGACTTCCGATCCGAGTTTTCCAACGCGGAAGAGCGTATCCGAAGAGGCTCCGCGCCGCCGGACACAATCATTTCCTTGAAAAACGAATGTGTTCGTGCCGAACTGTCTGCTCAGGATCGTCTTCACCGGGCATCAAAGACACGCCACAGAGACCCAGACCGAGCCCACCAAACCGAAGGGGCGCATGCAGACCCAAAGCATCAGCACACGCTTCAATCTGACGCTCGCAATCATCGTTGCGATCATAATGCTGTTTTTTGCGGGTGCAGCTGTCCACTTTACCGGTCAACGAAACTCTGAAGCACTTGACGAGAAGCTCGACAACTACATCAGCATTTCCCGGGTCGGGCTTGAAGCTCCGTTGTGGAATTTCGACTATCCGATTGTTGAAGGGTATCTGGAGAGCCTGATCCTCGACAAATCCATCGTTTTCGCCGGTGTAACGTCAACAGACGGGTCCGAAGTTGTTCGGGAAAAGCAAAATAGCGGCGACATCGACTACACCACCATATCCGAGGGCCGTGACTATTCGGTTCGCGAGGGAAAAATCGTCCACGACGGCAACGAGATAGGCGTTATCCGCCTGGTTGCGAGCCGTGAAGCATTGCATGAAGAAATTCTCACCAACACGATTGCTATCGGCGTCGTCACGCTCATCGTTCTGGCGACGATAACGCTCGCATCCGTTTTGATTTCACGACGCCACATCGTCAAACCCCTGGCCGAGCTTCAGAAATCTGCAAGCGCAATTGGAGCCGGCAATCTGGATACGAGCATCAGCCTGTCCGCACAGGATGAAATCGGCCAGCTTGCCGGGTCCTTCTCGCTCATGCGTCAATCAATCAGACAATTGGTAGAGGAGCTTCGCCAGGCCAACGAAACGCTTGAGGCCCGTGTTGTCGAACGCACCAGTGAAGTGACAGCGGCTCGGCAGAAACTCGTCGATGCAATCGGCAGTACGTCGGAGGGCTTTGCCTTTTTCAACGCGGACGACACACTCATCCTGCACAACGAGCAATATCTGAAACTGCTCTACGGAGACACCAGGGTTGAAATCAAGCCTGGCATGTCATTCGAGGAGATCCTGCGCCTCGGGATCAAGGATGAGCTTATCGATGTCGAGACCGGTGATCCTGAAGACTTCATCAAAAGGCGTTTGGAGCAGCACCGAAATCCGACCTCATCGATCCTTCAGAAACGCGGAAAAGGCAAGTGGATACAGATCAGCGAGACCAAAACCAGCGACGGAGGCACTGTCGCGGTTTTCAGTGACGTTTCGGAACTCAAACTCCGGGAAACCGAACTGACCGAAAAAACCGTGATGCTCGAAAACCTGTCGAGCCAACTCGCAAAGTATCTCTCGCCGCAAATTTATGCGTCGATCTTTGAAGGCACCAACGAAGTCAAGCTGGCTGCAAACCGGAAAAAGCTCACCGTGTTTTTCTCCGACATCGAAGGCTTCACGGAAACGGCCGAGCGCATGGAGTCGGAGGAACTGACGGGCCTTTTGAACAACTATCTCACTGAAATGTCCAAGATCGCGATCGAACATGGTGCAACGATCGACAAGTATGTCGGTGACGCCATCGTGATATTCTTCGGCGATCCGGAAAGCAGGGGGATCAGGGAAGACGCCCTTGCTTGCGCGCGCATGGCAATTGCGATGTCCGAACGGATGACGGAACTGCAGGATCAATGGAAGAAGGCGGGTATCCTCGAACCGCTCAGATGCAGGATCGGCATTCACACCGACTATTGCACGGTCGGAAACTTCGGCAGTGAGAGCCGCATGGATTACACGATCATAGGCCGTGGTGTGAATACAGCCTCAAGACTGGAGTCTGCGGCCGAGCCTGGCCAGATTCTCGTTTCCTATGCGACACACGCCCACATTTGCGACGAAATCCTGTGTGCACCGCGTGGCAAGATAGAGGTCAAGGGAATTCCATATCCGATCGAGGTGTTCGAAATTGCCACGTCCAGGACTTCGGCACTTCAGGCGGAAATCGACGGGTCCGCCCCGGACAGACTCACTCTGGATATGGAAGCTCTTTCTGGCAAAGAACGCGAAAAGTTTGCGGGATTGCTCGAGACACTGCTTTCGGATCTCAAGAACGGCACCAGAGGTGGCAAGCCGGAATAAGCCGGTCAGTTCATCACAACGCCGGCCTCAACCCCATATTTCAGTTTCAATTCGTTTATCGCATCCGCTTCATTGACAAGGAACTGGTTGAATTCCGCGATAAGCTCAGGATGGTTCGTAGATGAAAGCAACCGCGCGCTTCTCACGTGCGGCAAGGATTGATCGAATGCCAGCGCCGCAGGTTGCCCGACCACGTTCTTGAGGTAGTAGTTGCTGGTCGCGACGTTGGAATAGGCCCCGTCGATGCGTCCCGCGATGGCCTGCTTCAGGAGGCCGGAATACGAGTTGTTCTCAAACAGGCTGACCTGTCCGCTCTCAATTTGCTCTTGAAAGCCGATTGGAGTCCAGCCCGCGACGAGGCCCAGTTTCTTGATCGCCCCTGTCCCTGCGCCCAACTTGTCCGGCCTCACCAGCACACCATTGACGTAGGTCACGACCGGATCGCTGTAGTGGATTTCCTTGTCTTTCTTGATATGGAGCGCCCATTTGTCGTTGTCCGGGTATTTCAGATCACCCACGCCGTTTACAAACTCATGAAACAGGCGCTTCACCGGAAAGGCCTTGTAGACAAAGGTGTACCCGTTCCGCTCCGCAAAGAGGTCGAGAAGCTCCCGGTTGAACCCGCCGTAAGTGCCGTCCTGATAGGTAGAATAGGGTGGCAGTTCCTCATAGTCCTGAACCACGACGGTATAGGTTTTCTGATCCGCAAACGCCGGGGATGACATCAGAAGCAGCAGCACTCCGATAAACCGGCAAAACAAACGTCCCGTGAAATCCATCTTTTCGAACTCCTTGGTAAGCAAGGATTGTCTAAAAATTCTATTGCCCGCGAAGAAATATGCGAGAAAACCGTACTCGATCTTCATTTCAACTAACTATAAACAGCGTATACGTCGCATGACAACGGAAGAAGCAAGATCGTGCGGACGGCGATTCTATCCGATTAACGTCGTTCCGCAGCCAGTTATCGCATTTGCGTCGCGCTGAAGGGCTTTTATATGCGCAAGCATCTCCTGCACCTTCTCGGTTCGATGCAGATCAACATGCGTTACCAGCCAAAGCGGGACGGCCCAATCCTCGTTGTCTGGAAAAATGGCCCGAAGACTGTCTCTGCCTTCCGCATCGAACGCGCTCAAAACCCCGAGCCCCAGTCCTGCAAGAACGGCTTCCCGAACGACGAGAGGATCGTTGGCAGCAACAGCCACCTTCAGATCCGCGATCTCGTCGAAAATCCAGGACCATATTGCGAGGCGGCTTTCATTGGCCGCCGGCATGACGAACTCATGGAATGCCAGGTCTGCCAGATCGCTTGGCTTGCCTTTTCGAGATAGATAACTGGTATGAGCGTAGAGGTTCAGCCCGACGCGCCCAAAGGACTGGACGACATAGTCGGGATGCTCCGGTTTCGCTCCTGCTCGCAGCGCGATGTGTGCTTCGCCATATTCGAGACGTTGCAGGTTTTCGGTTGACATGAGCGTCACCTGGCAATTCGGGTTCGCCAACCGAAAGGCCGCGATCGGTTCCATCAGCACGCTCGCAATCGGCAGAAGCGACGTGATCTTGATTTCGCCCTCGACGCGACCATCACGTCCCCTCGCACGATCAACCAGGTCTTCAAGGAGTTCGTCCGTCTTTTGCGCGGCCTTGAGGAGGTCTTCGCCGAGTTCGGTCAGCGTGTAGCCTTTCGGATTGCGGATGAAAATCTTTGCGCCCAACTCCTCTTCAAGAGCATCGATGTGACGATTGACGGTGGCTCTGTGCGCACCCAGGGCGCGCGCCGCGGCGCTTACCGTACCAAGCTTGGCGACGTGATAGGCCGTCCGAAGTTCGGTCCATTTCTCCATGTTATACCTGCTAAATTTTCGCGCATTTAGCGCGCTTTTCCGCGCATTGAATTGCAACGATGCAGCATACAATTTGGAGCAAGACAACGGCAAACCCTATCTGGAATTGGATATGACCTACCTTTCTCTTGGACTGCGCGCGCTCCTTACGCTCGTATTCGTAACCGCCGGCGGCGCGAAGCTTGTCGGTGTTCCGATGATGGTCGAGGGCTTCGACGCCATCGGATTCGGTCAGTGGTTGCGATACTTCACTGGTCTGATCGAAGTTGGCGGCGCGGCACTTTTATGGTGGCCGAACCGGCAGGCTGCCGGCGCTTCAGTTCTTGGCGGAACAATGGTCGGCGCTGTCATGACGCACTGGTTCATAACAGGCCCGTCGGCGGTTCCTGCGATCGTGCTCGGACTGCTTTGCGCGACAGTCCTTTACTTGCATCGTGATCAGGTCACGGCACTCCTGGGGCATGATCGGGCGTCCTAGTCGACCGGGCACGAAAGTTGACCGACTTTCGCGATGGGCCCACCTTGGGCGTGCGCCCGGTCTTTGAATAGCCATCGCTTCAATTCGCCCCGCGCCATTGCGCTTGTTCCTGTTGAGGGTCTATCAAGACCAGAAAGCAACCAACGGGAGATCCAAGATGGCGCGAACGGCAACCCTATCCGATTACTGGCGATCATCAGCCAGTTATCGCGTTCGCATCGCGCTGAACCTGCTGGGAATTCCGGCCACACTCAAACCGGTCAACCTGCTGAGCGGAGGTCACCGCTCCGAAGGATATCTGGCGCAGAACCCGCAAGGGCTTCTGCCGACGCTCGAGATCGACGGCAAAGTTCTGACCCAGTCCCTCGCCATTATCGAATACCTGCATTCAACCACCGATGGATCTTCGCTGCTGCCCGACGAAATCGACGGTGCGTACCGCGTACGCCAGCTCTCCTATGCAATTGCCATGGAGATCCACCCGGTTTGCAACCTCAGTGTCGCTCAGCATGTTCTGGACCTGACCGGCGGCGGCAATGACACCAGAGCGGAGTGGATGCGGCACTTCATTCAAAAAGGTCTCGCTGCCTTCGAGGAATTGCTACGAAACTCGGACGGTCCGTTCTGTTTCGGCGTGCAGCCGACCATGGCGGACTGTTGCCTGATCCCTCAAATCTACAACGCCGATCGCTGGGGAGCCGACGTTTCCGCATTTGCCAGAATACGTGAAGCCGCAGACGCGGCACAGGATCTGAAAGCCTTTCAGGACGCACACCCCGACGCGGTCGGCGCGCCGGCGGCCGAGTAGTCAGGCGTAAGCTCGCAGCGGAAGACCGGAGCGCCCCAAGCCAAATTAGAGGATAGTCCAACCTATGAATTTCCGGCAATTGGAGGCATTCCGAGCGGTCCGCGACACGGGTTCGACGACAATGGCTGCCGACCGGATCGGTGTCACACAGTCAACGGCGAGCCGCCTGATCCTGCAGTTGGAAGAAGACATCGGTTATCAGCTCTTCGACCGGCAGGGCGCCGGGCTGACGCTGACCCCGGAAGGGCTCGATTTTTCGGAAATCGCCGAGCGTATTCTGGCCGAGATCGAGCGCATCAACCTGATGTCGCGAAACATCCGGCAACTCAGCACCCGGACCGTGCGTATCGCGGCCATGCCTGCGATCGGCACCTGTATGACCCCCGAACCGCTCAGACGTTTTCTCGACGAGAATCCGAATGTGCATCTCAAGGTAGACTTGAAACCAAGATCGGAAGTGCAATCGCTTGTCGTCAACGGAAAATGCGATCTCGGGCTGGTGACCTTGCCGCTGTCGGATGACGGTCTGCATATCGAGCCGCTTTGCCAAGAGGAGACGGTCTGCGTCCTGCCGCCCGGACACCGCCTCGAAGAAAGAGACACCGTGTCCTTTGAGGACCTGTCCAGCGAGCGCCTGATCAGCATCGCCACGCACACGATCCTCCGCTATCGCCTGGAAGAAGCGCTCAGCAGTGCAGGCGTGCGGCTCGGGTCTGTCTGCGAAACGGATTCAACGGTGCTCGTTGCCAATCTCGTCGCGGCGAATGCCGGGGTTGCCATCATTCACAAAGTGGTGGCCGATATGCTCAAGGACCGCCTTGTCATTCGCCCGCTCACGACCCCGATCCAACTGTCTTACGGCATTATTCAACGCAGAGGCAGTTCGCCCCGGGTCCTGACGGAGCGGCTGATTGCATGTCTGAAGGATTCGTTTTCTGAATGACTGCTTTCGTTGGGCTTCAAACCCGCCTCGATGAAATCTGCCGTCACGCAAGCGCGCAGCGCGAACCGGGACCTGCTGCCGGCACATTGAGTTTTGAGCCAGGGCCCCGGTTACCGGGTCTTCGCCTCGTTCATCCTGGAAGGCACCGAATGATGCCAAGCTCGGGAAACAAGGGACTTTGCTTACGCCATGATCGAGCTCTGGTTGGCATCATTCAATGGCAGGTGAACCGGTTCGCCTCGCTCGGCCGACAGATCCGCCGCGATATAGACTTCCATGACCTGACGCGCCTGATCGGCCGTTACCAGAACCGGCTTGTCCCGGGCGCAGGCATCTATGAAATGATCCGTCTCCGGCGCCATCGGTCCGGCATAGGCATGCCCGACAAATTCACCCGGCATGGATGACATCGGAAACTGGATGCCATTGTCTTCGGTGTTCAACACCACATCCTTGTGGCTGTCATCGACCATGAGCGCGCCCTTGGTCCCGACCATCTCCAGCGTTGTGCTGGAATAATTGGGATAGCCGAGAGGCAGGATCCAGCCGGCACCGATGGTGAAGGCGATGCCGTTGTCCATCGTCACGATGATCCAGGTACAGTCCGGCGCGTCGACACCTTTGCCCTTCATGTAGCGATAGACGTTCTGCGCATAGACTTTCACCGGTTTGGCCGGCTCCAGGCACCACAAGACAAAGTCGAGATCATGGGTCGCTTCCATTGCGGCCGGCGACAGTTTGGTCCGGCCCGAAATCTTGTTGCCGAGGCCGCGCGTGATGTGGCGGCTGACCAGAGCGGAGACCGGATCGCCCAGTGTGCCGTTCAAAAGGCTCTCGCGAATATAGGCATATTTGTAGTTGAAACGCTGCGAATAGCCGATCGTGAATTTGACCCCGTTTTCCTTCGAAAGAGCCACAAGCTCATCGGCCTCTGCAAGCGTGATCGCAATGGGTTTTTCCAGGAAGACATGTTTGCGGGCCTGAAGAGCGGCTTTCGCCATGGGGTAATGTGTATCCTCAGGCGTTGCGGAAATGATCACCGAGGAGATATTGCCGTTTTCGATGATTTCCTGGTAGGTGTCCGTCGCCGTTGCCGGCGCATACCGGTCTTTCATTTCCTGAAGGCGTTCGCCGCGGGTCTCGGCAATATGGATCGCTGCAACTTGAGGGTTTCGGGCCGCAGCCTCGATGCGAATGCCACCGCACCAGCCCGCTCCGACAACACCCAGTTCGATCTGTTCCATAATCCTCGCTCCCCTGATGGCGGAGCCGCCGCAAGACAGGCCCCTTCTCTTGTTGAAAGCATGTTGGGCAAACGGATCTGACGGGTAAAATTCTGATTCTGCGTTGCCTTATTCAAACTCCGCATCGCGCCGCTTTTCGCGTCGAGGCAATGGTTCTCGTCAGTTCATCCTGCAGGATTTCGCAAAAGGCTTGCGCAGCGCCGTTGAGCGGTTTTGCCGCCGGTTCGATGCGGCTGTAGCTCACCGACAACTCCGGCCCGACGATCGGGTGTAGCCGGCGGCGCTGCCCGTCAATATCGGCTGCGCACATGATCCCGGGAAGGATCGTATGCCAGTCTGAACGGGCGACAAGATCGATCGTGCCGAACATCGCATCAAGCTCCAGGACATCCTCCACCTTGATGTGGTGATCCGCGAAATAGCGGTCGATACGGCGCCGACGGGAGTTGGCGGGGCTCGGAAGCACGTAGCGCAACGGCCAGTGTTCCTTCAGGTCGACAGGCCGAAGATGCGTATCGCCTGGCGCTCCCACCAGAAACTCGTTGTCGGTCCCCATGGGCTCTGCCCGAATGTTCTCATGTCCTTCGAAGGCCGGAACAATTGCAAAATCAAGTTCTTCACGCCCAACCGCTTCGATCAGCTGAAACGAATAGGCCTCCACCATGGACAGGCGGACCATCGGATAGGAGTTGGTGAACCGCAACATCGCCTCGGAAAGGACGCTTCGCGTTAGCGTAGGAATCAGGCCGACCCGCACCTGGCCGGTCAGGGTTCCCGACGCGCGCTTGAGCGTCTCATCCGCGTCGGCAGCCGCACGCAGCACGTCAATCGCCTTCGAGTAGAACAGCCTGCCGGTCTCCGTCGGGCTGACGCCCGTAGACTTTCGGATCAGCAATTGCACGCCGTAGCGGTCCTCAAGCTCTCGAACCTGCATCGAGATGCCTGATTGTGTTGCGTGTACCCGGTTGGCCGCAGCCGAAAAAGAACCTTCCTCGTAGACGGCAACGAAGAATCTGAGTTGTTGGAGCTTCATCCCTGGCCATCACTTTTTCTGTTGGCAAATATCATTGATAATGAGTTGCCTTGAAGGCGGCAAGACCTGCTAACTAGCACAGGGAGACGCCGAAAGAGCAGAAGAACCAGACCGGTCAACGGGGCAAAGCCATGAACATACAGAGTAAATCGTTTTGTGTCGCAGTCGCCGGGTTCGGTTGGTGGGGCCGTCATATCGTAAACCGCCTGAAACTCGTGCACGGGTTTTCCGTTCCGGCCGTGATTGAACCAAATGAGACTGTTCACGGTGAGATTCGCGATGCGGGCCCCACGCCTTACGCTGATTTTGAAGAGGTTCTGAAACGGCCTGACGTTGATGCGGTCGTGCTCACGACACCCAACCCGCTGCACGAGGAACAGGTGCTGAAATGCGCTGCCGCAGGCAAACATGTCTTTTGCGAAAAACCGCTCGGCCTGACCGGCGCGAGCGCGCGCAGATCGGTCAAGGCCTGCGCTGATGCGGGCGTGACGCTCGGAATCGGACACGAACGCCGTTTCGAACCGGCCATGGAGGCGCTCAAGGCAGAGATCGACCGCGGCAGCCTTGGCAAGATCATGCATGCTGAGGCGGCTTTCAGCCATGACAAGCTGATCAATGTGCGCTCAGGTGACTGGCGCACGTCCAAAGCGGTCTCGCCGGCAGCCGGCATGACCGCCATGGGGATCCATCTCACCGACCTTTTGATCTCGTTTTTCGGGCCGGTCAAAACGGTTCAGGCAATGACCGCGGATCGCTCGCTCGGTTGGGAGACGGGTGATCTGGTGACCGTTCAGCTCGGCTTCAGGGAAGGCATGACCGCCACACTGAGCGCGATCCTGCACACGCCTCATTTCATACGCATGCATGTGTTCGGCACGGACAAGTGGGTGGAGGCCCGCAACGAAACCCACCCGGACACGCCCGGCGGCAAGGTAAGCTATGTGGAATCGGTGACCGGAGAGCCGTTGAAGGAAACTCTTTATGACTGGAGCGACGCCGTGGTGAAAAACCTCGAAGCCTTTCGCGATGCGTGTCTCAGCCATAAATCCTATCGGTTTTCCCACGAGGAAATGATCCACAATATTGAAGTTCTGGAAGCAATTGCGCAGTCTGCCGAACATCGTGAAACCATCCATCTGAATGTCTGAATGATCGAACTTCCAAAAATTCTCGTCGCACCGAACGGTGCGCGGCGGGACAAGTCCGCCCATCCCGCATTGCCGTTGTCCGTCGATGAACTTGTCGATACATGCCGTCAATGTGCCGCGGCAGGTGCGGGTGGCGTCCACGCACACGTGCGTGACGATCAGGGCCGTCACAGCCTCGATACGACCCGCTACCGGGAAGTGATCGACCGGCTGGGGCGAGAATTGCCCGGCTGGTTCGTGCAGATCACGAGCGAAACAGCAGGCCGTTTCAGCGCACGCGATCAGCGGGACCTGATCACCAGCATGTGCCCGCGCTCGATCTCTGTCGCCCTCCGCGAATTCGTGCCGGACGAGGCCGCGTTGCCGGAAGCCCGACAGGTTTATCATTGGGCCGCCAGCAACGGCGTCTCGGTCCAGCACATCTGCTATTCGAAGCCCGAACTTGACCGTCTCATGGGCTACATCGCAGATGGAACCATTCCCGGCGGATCCCACCAGGTGCAGCTCGTTCTGGGGTCCTATGACGGTTCAATTGCAAGCCGTCCAGAGGACATAGAGCCGTTTATCCGGCCCATGGTGCGACACGAGGGAAACCAGGCGTTCGACTGGATGTTGTGCGCCTTCGGGCCAGAGGAGACCGATTGCCTTCTCCACGCGTTGAAACTCGGCGGCAAGGCGCGGATCGGATTTGAGAATTCCCTGTGGAATCGGGATGGCACGCTCGCCAGGGACAATGCGGATCGTGTCAGCGAACTTGTCGAACTGGCTGGCAGAGAAGGACTTCTCTAGTGCGGTGAATTTGAAGTTCGCATCATTGTTTCAGCAAACTCCGAAGCGAACTTCAAATTCGTAAACCGCACTAGACCTTATCGCCTGTCGACAGATGCGGAACGGTTTCGCCGGTTTCGACAAAGGTGCGCGTGACGTCACGGGCACCGTAAACCCAGAGAATGACCAGGCGGCCCTTGCCCCTGTTCTTGAAGTAATGCGGTGACCCGGCTTCGGCAAAGGCCGTATCGCCTACGCTCAGGTCGTAGGTCCTGCCGCCGACGCTGGCCTCGGCCTCGCCCTCCAGGATTGTGACCTGTTCGTCGCAATTATGGTAGTGCATCGGCGCGCTGCAGCCGGCCGGAAACACGGTCGTTCCGGTGGTGAACGGTACGGTTTCGCTGACGGCCTTGCCTATCAGGAGACGCGTTTCGACGCCGTCCCCGCGCTGGAAAGGCTTGATGTCCTGATGGGTGATGACGGTAGGCACGAATTCATCCTCTTGCTGAAACAGGGCGAGGCCCGGGAATAGATGGAGCAGGCACATGGCTGAAGCACTTGTAACCGCAAAGAACCTTGAACAATTCATCTTCCGGGTTCTGGCGGCCAACGGCCTGCCGGAGGTGGATGCCCGGACTGTTGCAAATCTCATGACAGCCGCCGATCTCATCGGTCAGGACGGCCACGGCGTCTTTCGCCTCGCCCAGTATGTCAAACGTCTGAAAGCTGGCGGGATCAACCCGACGCCGGATCTGGTCCTTGCCCAGGAGTTTCCCGCGAGTGCTGTCGTAGACGGCGACAACGGCATGGGACATCTGGTGATGGATAACGCGGCCAATGTCGCAATCGACAAAGCCCGGCAGACGGGTGTGTCCTGGGTCGGGTCGCGCAATTCGAACCACGCCGGCCCGGCATCCCTTTACGCAATGAAGGCGCTCGCGGAAGACATGATCGGCCTTTATGTCGCCGTAGGCAGCGCAAACCATATGCCGCCCTGGGGCGGGACGGATATGCTGTTGTCGACCAACCCGATTGCGGTTGCCATCCCGGCGGCCGAACGACCGCCGATCGTACTCGACATGGCCACCACGGTCGCCGCGTACGGCAAGGTCAAGACTGCTGCCCAGCGCGGTGAAATGATACCCGAAGGCTGGATGATCGACCGCAATGGCAAGCCCCTCCTTGACCCGAAGCGGTCCTCCGAGGGCTTTCTCCTGCCGATTGGAGGCCCCAAGGGCTATGGGCTTTCTCTGGTCTTCGGCATATTGGCAGGTGTTCTCAACGGCGCCGCCTTTGGCCGCGACGTTGTTGACTTCAATACAGATTCCGAAAGCAGAACCAATACGGGTCAATTCATCCTCATGCTCAACATTGGCGCCTTTATGGACCCGGTGGAGTTCAAGTCATCGATCGACGGGGTCTGGGACGAAATGAAATCCTCAGCGTGCCTTCCGGGCGTTTCGGAAATCCGCCTCCCTGGCGAGCGGCTTCACGCAACCCGTGTAGAAAGAAGCTCCAACGGGATCCCTTTGCCGGCCGCACTGCTTGAGGTGCTTGACGGCCTTGCCGAAGAAAATGCGGTCCCGAAGTTAGAACGTGCTGCGGGCTGAAGTGTCAGACCGGACCGGAATGCTCCGGCCGGTCTGACTTGGCCGGTTCCCGGTCAGGCGGCCTCTGCCCCCCAGTTGCGGCCGTTTATCATCCATGACTCCGATACGCGGCTGCCCGACATTTGCAGCATCTTGGAGACGGCGCAGTGATGGCGCAGTTTTTCAACCACAGCGGTGATGTCCTCATCGCTCCCGTCCATCTCTGCGGTGATGGAAATCCTCACGTCCGGAAACGGCACATCAATCGGCTCGACAAGCCTTGTTCCACGGCTGTCCATGGTCGTGACCACATCGATATCCATCGCGGTAATATCGACGCCATTGGCAGTGGCGAGCTTGTTGGAGATGACATGGGTGCATCCCACAAGACCTGCGATCATAGTCTCGACCGGCATCGGCCCCAGATTGGTCCCGCCACGCTCGACCGGCTCGTCTATTACCATCTCGACGTCACGCGCCCGAACCACCGACTTGGTGTTTGTTTCCTGGTGGCCCGAGACCTTGAATGTCCAGATTTGCTTTTCCTTGATCCTCATGCCAGATCCCTTCCGCAGGCGTGACGCGTCCCCGGCGCCAAGGTTGTCCGGGGTCATTCGTCGGTCTTAGAATTGCCATCGAAGACCGGCCGGGGTCCGGCCGGTCTCACACCAGGTCTTACTGCGTGATCGAAGCCACCAGATCCTTGTAAGCTGCTGCCTGCTCCTCGCGCATTTTCTGGTAGTCCGCCCCAGACATGTAGTCGACGTTTTCGCCGAGACGGGACATCATGCGATTATAGGTCTTATCCTCCAGAAGGGCCGCGAACGACGCTTCAAGTTTTTCAAGCACCTCCGGAGGCGTTCCGGCCGGGGCGAGAACCACGCGGTGCATGAAACCCACATCGCCTTCAACGCCGACTTCACCGAATGTCGGCACGTCCGGATAGATCCGCTCAGCACCTGCCGTTGCCAGAACCCGGACGTCCCCCGAGGCCAGCAAAGAGGACAGCGTCGAAGGGAAGCCCATCGTCAGATCCGCATCGCCTGACAGAAGCGCCTGCATAGCCGGACCACCGCCCTGGTAAGGCACCATGTTGAAATAGGCGTCCCGCGCCTTCATGATCTGCGCCGCAGGCACGAAAAGCGCGCCCCAGTTGCCGGAATGCGCCATGCGGATTTCTCCCGGCTTTTCCTTCGCGGCCGCAATCAGATCGTCAAAGGACTGATAGGGACTGTCGGCGCGAACAACGACGGCAATCGGCGCGTAATTGATGCGTGCGACAGGAACGAAATCGTCCATCGGCTTGTAGGGGAGATTCTCCACATGCTGTTGAAGCATGTCGATATAGTTGTGGCTGAAAAGCAGCGTATAGCCATCCGCATTGGCGTTGGCGACTTCCTGCGTGCCCTTCTGACCGCCGGCGCCCGGTGTCAGCCGCACGATCATGGCCTGATCGAGGAATGACGGGATCGTCGACGTGATCACCCGGGCGTTCAGATCGTGCGATCCGCCGGCTCCGAGCGGGATAACCATCGTCACGGGTTTTTCGGGATATTCTGCCAGCGCCGGGGAGACAGCTCCCGCGAGAGTCGCTGCAGCGGCAAAAACAACGCCTTTCCAAAGCTTATTGAACATGACTTCCTCCTCCATATGCATCGATTGGTTTTTTGAAAGGCCTGCGGGCGATGCGGACGCGGCCTTTCAGTCCCTCAAGACCCCTAGCCCGTCGCCAGCCTCTTCATCCTCCTCCAGAGGACGAAGCCGATGACCGGAATGATGAGCAGAAGAAAAAGCATGCCCTGACGCTCTGTCAGCAGGAACGCGAGCGGAGCGTTCTGTGCCATCGCGACCGTCTGTCCAAAGGCGTATTCCATTGGCGGACCGAGGATGAACCCCATCACCATCGGCATGACATCAAACCTGGCAGCCCGTGCAACGAGGCCGAATGCGCCGAAAGCAACAAGCATCAGAAGGTCGAACGAGTCCGAGCGGAACACGAATGCTCCGGCAAAGGCAAACATGATCACGACAGGCACCAATATGGAGTTTTTCAGCGTTACCAGCCGTGCAAAGAACGGGACCGACAAGTAGCCAATCACCAGGAACAGCAGGTTTGCGATCACCATCGCAATCAGGATGGCGAATACCGTTGCACCCTGCTCTTCAAACAGTTGCGGTCCTGGACGAAGGCCCTGCGCGACAAAGGCCCCGAGTAAGACGGCCGTGACATTGTCACCGGGTATGCCGAGCGTCAGCAAAGGTACAAGCGTTGGCCCATTGACTGCGTTGTTCGCCGATTCCGCGGCAGCAACGCCTTCGATTTCCCCCTTGCCGAATTTTTCCGGATTTTTTGAAGCGTTCTTGGCCGCCGTGTAACCCATCATGGCCGCAACCACCTGGCCGAGCCCGGGAATGATACCGATGCTTGTCCCGATCACGCAGGACCGGCAAAGTGTCCGGAAAATCCGCTTGAACTCGGACCATTTCAGCCGCTCACCGACGACTGCGGCCAACGCTTGGCCCTGTGTCGATCGCATGACAACGTTGACGATTTCAGGGATGGCGAACACACCGATCAGCATCGGCAAAAGCGGAATACCCGACTTGAGATCGAAGAAGCCGAACGTAAACCGCTCAACACCGCCCAGAGGATCCGTCCCGATAAAGGAGAGCCAGATCCCGAGAAGCATCATGATCAGGCTCTTCAGGACATTTCCGCCGGTGGTCACTGCGATGATCACGAGCGACAACAGCAGCACGGCAAAGATTTCCGGTGGTCCGAACTGCATCACAAGAAGCGCGATAGGGAAAATCATGATGAGCGTGAACACATCCGAAAACGTGTCGCCAAACGCGGACGAAACCAGGGCTGTATCCAGCGCCTTGCGTGACTGTCCCTTTTTTGTCAGCTGATATCCGTCAAGCGTCGTTGCAACCGCCGCGCCCGTTCCCGGCATGGACACAAGAATGGCCGGTACGCTGCCGCCGAACATGCCACCCTTGTAAATCCCGAGCAGGAAGGGAATACCAACCAGGGGATCAAGAAAGAATGAGATCGGCAGAAGGATCGCCATTGCCATCAGGGTCGTGAAACCGGGTAGCGCGCCGACCAGCATGCCACCGAAAAGGCCCAGGCAGATGAACACGATCGTGTCCAGACGGAACGCCATTTCAAACCCTTGGGCAAACTGCTCGATCATTGCGCCGCGCCTCCGGTTCCGCCGGACTCACCAAGGATGTAGGCGTAGAAAAATTCGATAGGCGAGAGTTCCGGCAAGGCCACCGCGAGCAAACGCGTCGCGCCCAGGTAAAGCAGGATTGGCGGCAGGCCCGCGATCAGGATTATTTGCCAGGGATTTCGGTTGCCAACGAGGATCGAGATCATCGCGAGCGACAGAACGCTTGAAATCAGGAAGCCGAGCGGCACCATTGCCAGTGCATAAAACAGCATGATCGCAAACAGCAGATAGCCGCGCATCCGGCTGTGATCGTTGTAGATCGCATCGGACCAGATGCCTTCCGGGCGCGTCTTGCAGCGATAGAGAAAGAGAAGGTTCAGCGCCACCAAAGCACCCAGAACCAGATAAGGAAACAGACTGGGCGAAATCGCGGTGAGCGACCGGCCGAAAAGCACCTTTGGCGGCGCCACCAGCAAAGACATGAACACAAGTGACAAGGCCGACGACACACCAAGGATTGCCGAGACAATCACTTCCGGATCGATGCGTCTGTTAACAGAATTCATCCGTGCTTTTCCTCCCGTAAGCACCAGACTAGCGACCTGCCAAAATGATCCGAAATGCTAACTTTGAGTAGACGCATGCAGAACACGAATAGCGTTCAAACCGCCTCTAACTCCCTGTCAAACAAAGAGATTAGCTCTTCATCAAATGCCTTTCGGGTCAGTTCGACTTCGTTGCGGCACCGGCTTGCAAACCGGGCGCGCTCTGTTTCGTTCAGGTCAATGATTTCGACGCCGTCTTCTTCGAGCGCGCGCCGGCAAATATCGTCATCTTCCTCCGCAAAACCGCGCTGTGCGAAGGTCGCCTCGGCAACGGCAGCTTTGACGGATTCGCGAATTTCCACCGGCCAGCTTTCAACGGTCTTGGTTCGGAAAAGAACCAGCGCGACACCCAGAAGATGCCGCGTCAGCGTGATTGATCGATGTGTTTTGTGAAGGTCGAAATTATAGATGTTTGTGAGTGGATTTTCCTGCGCATCGACCCTGCCGTCCGCAACAGCCGCCGGCAGATCGCGCACGTCGATGGCGCGCGGATCGAAACCGAGCGACCGGAAGACGCGCTGGTGATCCTCGTTTGCCAGAGTTCGCAGTCTCCGGCCTGTGCAGTCGTCGGGCGCACGGATCGGACTGCGGCTTGAAATGTGGCGCAGACCGTTGTCCCAGTATCCGAGCACCGTGTAGCCGGTGGCAGCCGACACTTCCCGCTTCAGCCGCTCGCCAAGCTCACCATCAAGCAGGGCGTAGGCGCGTCGGCGGTCCGGCACGACAAAGTGCTGGTCGAAAACCCCGAGTTCAGGCACACGCTTTGCCAGATAGCTTGAGGAGAAGTAACAACCGTCAAGATCACCGTTTTCCGTCATTGACAGTAGATCCGCGGCCTTGTGCCCGCGCTCGACAATATTCTCATCGAATTCCAGGGACGCCGCACCGTTGCTTGCCCGTGCGAGCGCTTGCGCAAGCGCGCGTCCTCCGCGCGTGTGAACGGATTTGTCTCCCTGATACCCGCCGAACCTGACAGTGATGGTCATTGAGATTTCTCCTAGGACAGTTCCGCCATCAGCTCGGCCGGGTCAGGGGGAAGGGCAACAGGCTCCCCGCGTTTCGCCGAGACGTCCATTGCCATCGTGAGAAGAAGGTTCCGGTGCCCGTCCTGCGCGGATGCATGCGGCGTATCGAGACCCGCGTAGAGCCGCTGATACCATGCATTCGTCTCTTCGCGCATCGGGCCCCAGAGCTGCCCGAGATGAAGGTCGCCCGGCGGGTAACTTGTCAGGAAATCGACATGCCGGTCCGGGGCCTTGTAACCCTCCGGCGCGTACCCGGCCCCTTGCGCGACATTGGTCGCCATAACGAGATCCCTGTGCGTGTCCTCAATGTCGATGACACCGACCGAACCGACGATACCAATCTCGATACCGTAGACCGCACCCGGCCAGACCTCGGGCAGCGCCCACGAGATATTCATGGAAAAGATCGTGCCGTCATCCATCGTGAAGATGCCGAATGTGGAGTCCTTGGTGCCCCAGGCCCCGAGCACCTTGTCGGTCGAACGGGCGTAGACACTGACCGGCGTCTTGCCCTCCATGAGCCAGAGCGACATGTCGAGACTGTGGGTTCCGGACACCACCATCGGTGTGAGGGTTGCCCGTTCCTGAGTGCGCTGGACCGTTGCAATCGGCACCATCCGATTCATGAAGGCGCGGGTCACCACGGAATGAACATCTCCGATCTGGCCGGTCACAAGGCGTTCCTTGACGGCCAGGAACCGGCGGCGAAACCGCTGGGTATATCCGATCACCGCATCGACGCCGGCTTCCTCGATCGCCGTCAGGATCTGTGCGGACTGCCGCGCATCCGTTGCAAGAGGCTTTTCGATGAAAAGGTCATGACCTTGCGAAACTGCCAGCATGGTTGGTTCGAAGTGGAAGTTTTCGTCGGTTGCGATGATGGTCGCGGTAATCTCCGGGCGAACCAGCAATTCCCTGAAGTCGGTGGTGAAAAAGTCAGCCTGAACGTCATCCGCAAGTTTCTGACCGATGTCCGACTTGATATCGCACAGGCCGATCCAGCCCACTCCCGGATAGGCGCGCGCGATCTCGGCGCGGATCCGCCCGATTGTTCCGCAGCCCACAATGGCCAGACCGATTTCCCTTGTCTTCGTTGACACCAGGCGACTCCTTAGTTTGGTGGGGAGGTGAGCGGTTCTTCAGCGTCATCTGTTCCTTTGCGCAGCGAGAAAAGGGCGCGAAGGACCCCTTCGATGACGACAAACAGCACCGCGAACATCAAGAACGTGCCGATCCACTGGGACAGGATGAAGCCGAGCGACTTGTCTTCGAAAACAAGCAGGGAGCGGCGCAGATTCTCATCGGCAAGCGGTGCCAGGATCACTCCGAGCACGACGGGCGCCGTGGGAAACCGCATCATCGTAAACAACCAGCCGAAGACACCGGCTGCAAACATGATCCAGACATCAGCCATCGTCAGCTTGACCGCGAAGGCACCGATCACGCAGACCGGGAGGATCATCGGCATCAAAATTCCGCGCGGCAGGCTAAACAGTTTCACGCAAGGGCCAATCAGTGCGAACGCAGCCACGTACATCATCAGATTCGCCACGATGAGGCAGGCGTAGATGAAGTAGATCAGACCCGGGTGATCGATCTCGATCGTCGGCCCGACGACGACATTCTTGAGCGTCAGCGCCGCCAGAAGAGCGGCCGCAGCCGCATTTCCGGGGATACCGAGTGCAAGCGTCGGCAGCATCGATCCGCCAATATTGGCATTGTTGGCCGTTTCAGCGCAGACGATTGCCTGGTAGCTGCCCTTGCCCCATTTTGCCTTTTCCTCCGGCCTCGCCCAGCGGCGGCCGATGTCGTAGGCCAGGAACGAGGCGACGTTGGCCCCCGCGCCCGGGATAGCCCCGATGAACGCTCCGATGGATCCCGAACGAAGAGCGCTTGGAATATACTTTGCGAGTTTGCCGAGAGGCGGAAACACGCGCCCGACGTCGGACGGAATTGTCGGCATGTCCTTCGCCGGCAGCGTGCGCAGGATTTCAGACAGACCGAACAGCCCGATCAGCACCGCCACATAGGAAATTCCGTCGTAAAGAGCAAAGGAACCGAATGTAAAGCGCGGTACCGCATGAATCGCATCAAGTCCGACGAAGGCGATCAGCATGCCGATCCAGCCGGCGATCCACCCCTTGAGCGGCAATGACCCCGCCGCCATCGAACCCGCAACCATGATCCCGATGATCGCCAGCCAGAACATTTCCCAGGATTTGAAATTCAGGGCGAATGCCAGGATAAGCGGGATCAGAAGAATTAGCAGCGCGATACCGACCATGCCGCCGACAAACGAGGCGGCAATGGACATGCCAAGCGCTTGGCCTCCCTCGCCCCTCTGGGCGAGTTGGTGGCCTTCGATCATGGTCGGCACGGCGTCGGGCGTCCCGGGGATATTGATGAGAACCGCGGAGATTGCTCCTCCGAAGACGCTTCCGGTATAGACACCCAGCATGAAGCTGATGGCGACGTCCTGGGACATTCCCGCCGACAATCCGATCAGCAGCCCCATGGCCATGGTCGTGGACAGACCCGGCAGCGCGCCCCAGACAATCCCGAGGCAGACGCCGCAGAGCGACATAACAAGCAGGCTCGGCTGCAGGGCCGCGACAAGTGCCTCGATCATCAGAAGGACCCCGGCAACGGGATGTTGAATACATGCTGGAAGACAGCGCTCAACAGCAGGGTCCATGTGATCGAAACGGCAGCGATGATCCAGAGCGGCCCATGCCAGGACATCCTCATGATGACAGCCAGTGCCAGGATGGTGACCGGTTCGAACGCGGTTAGGGAGTGTCGAAAACCTCCAAGCACGACGTCATGCCTGAAGGCGAGATACTGAAGTCCCGCGATATAAACCGCGATCGCACCGGCAAGCGCGAGTGACTTGAGATCCGTCGTGATATCGCGTCCGGCCAGCACCGGCATCCTGACACCGTTCTTCCATCTGCCGACGGCCGATGCACCAAGGCCAAGCGCCATGACCAAGAGACTTGCTGCGACAAGAAACGGCAAAAGGCCGGGCGCAGTCATCAGATCACTGGGAACCGGCAACGCCAGACTGCCAAGCATCACGGCAACGGTGAGCAGTATGAGCAGGACAGTCGCAATCAGGTCGAGCGCCGGCGAGGCATAGCCGGTACCGGCTTCTTCACCCTCGAATTTCACTTCAGAGTGCGGGTGATCGCTCACTGGCGTTCCCTCGATCCAGATGCAGGAAAGGTTCAGGCTGACCGGCCCCGGGATTGATCACCCGAGGCCGGACCGTTCATCAGGCGCCGGATTTGATCGGCGGCGGCGTGTAACCCTCGGGCGGCCACCAGGCGTCGAAGTCTTCCGGTTTCGGCAGACCGAGCTGTTCAGCGGTTTTCACTTCAGCGCCGATCTGGTCTTTGAACTTGTTGAAGATTTCAACGGTCACGGATTCCATCAGGGCGCCTTCGCGATCCGCTTCTTCACCAATCTTCACATCAGGCTGGAAGAACTTGGATTTCAGCAGCTCCTGGAAGCCATCGGAATTGACCGCGGCGACAAACCCGTCCGCAAGAGCCTGCATGGCTTCAGGTGGAATGTCGCGCTTGACCATGAAGTTGTAGGTTGCACCGACCGGCAGCAATGCGCGCGACTCTGGAATAATCGATGCGACGGACGGCAGAACGGTGCCATCATCCAGTGCGATGTCCTCGATACTGGTGTGGCAAAGATTGCGCAGTTTTCCGGCACGGATCAGGTCGATATGCTCGTGGAGCCCCCCGCCTGCAATATCGGTTTCCCCTTGCAGGCCGGCCAGCGTCGCGGGCTTACCGCCTTTATATGGGACATATTTCAGTTCGACACCGGCCATGTTGGCGATGATCATCGCAAGCTCGTGCCAGACACCGCCAGTTCCTGACGTTGAGATGGTCACACTTCCGGGATTGGCCTTGGCTGCGGCAATGACGTCAGCCATGGACTGGTGCGGGCTGTCAGCCGCCACCGACCAGGAAGCCAATGCGTTCGCCGCCTTGAAAGGCACCCAGTCCTTCCAGGGTGTGAATTCAGCATGCCCGAGAACTCGGACAAAGCGATTGTAGTTGGCCCCGCCCAGCACGGTGTAGCCGTCCGGCCGCTGCCCGCTTACGAATTGCGTTGCAATCCCGCCAACGGCGCCCGGCTTGTTTATGACATTGACGTTCCAGCCCTGCGCGTCCGCCATTTCCTGCGCAATTTTGCGCATGATGGTGTCCGTGCCACCGCCTGCGGAATACATCACGACCAGGGTTATCGGGCGTTCGGGGAATCCCGCCGCCAGTGCTGTACCTGGAATGGTAATCTGAAGTCCTGTCATCCCCGCTGCTGCGCCGGCTCCTGCCAGGAACGATCTGCGGCTTGCGCCATTCTTGTTCTCAGTCATGGTTTTCCTCCTCCTTGTTCGGACCGCCTCCTCAAACGGTCCGTGTCCCCTCACGCGTTCGCGTCAGGACCGTGGTATTTCTTGCTTTCCACAAAATTTATGACGCTCTCCTCCAACTCGGTTTCCATCAGCGCGTTCCAGCGGTTGTTGAAGCCGAACAACGCAATGACAGAGCAGATTTCGACGATCTGTGCCGTCGAGAAGTGATTTCTGAGAATGTCCATATCGGCGGGGTCTGCCGACGCAGGACACTGGCCACCCGTCAGCGCGACCCGCAGTGCGGCGCGCTCCACATCCGAAAACAGCGGATTGGTTTCAAACTCCCAAAGGGCTTCAAGCTTGTCCTGCGGCACCCCGTTGTCGGCGCCGTTCTTGAACGTGTGTGCGGAACAATAGCTGCAGCCATTGGAAAGGCTGGTGACATGCGCAACCATCCACAAAAGAGCCGGGTCAACCGTCGAATTGGGGTTGCGCACGACAGCGCGGATCAGGTTGAGAACGGCCTTGGCAATCTCCGGCCGGTGCGACAGCGTCAGCATGGAGTTGGCGACAAATCCTGTCTGACCTGCCAGCCACCTGATCTCCTCCGCCGCTTCTCGGCTTGCTTCAAGATCGACTGGGGCTACATGAGCCATCGGCACCTCCTGAAAAAATCGAATTTCTAGTCGTTGCTACATGAATATCGAATAACGAGAGCTTTTCTAAATCAGCTTTTCTGATAGCGTATATCGGCAATTCTGAACCTTGCGCAGCGGGTTGACCCTTGACGCGCGCTGTTTTCCTGCCGTCTGATCCAGCGCCGCAGCAAACCGGCTCCGTGCTTTGCCTGATCGCGTGTGATTGCCAGAGGATATTGATTTGATTGGTGAACTTGCCGGTGTCATTGCGCCTATCCTGTTGATGGCGGCAATCGGATACTGGATACAAAAGGCCGGGCCAAACCTCGAAACGAAGAGCATGAGCACACTGGTCATGATGGTCGGAACGCCGGCGTTGGTGTTTTCCTCGCTGACATCCACCGAACTCCCGGAGGCGGTGCTTCTGATGATGTCTCTTGGAGCCATATGTACCAGCATCATTGCAGGGGCTCTTGCATCTGCGTTTCTGATGATCTCGGGCTTCGATCTGCGCAGTTTTCTGCCCAGCCTGACGATGCCGAATTCGGGCAATATCGGTCTGCCGATCGTGCTTCTGGCCTTCGGCGAAGAAGGCCTTGCCATAGGCGTTGCCTTCTTCTTCGTGATTGCAATTCTTCAGTATACGGTAATGCCCATCGTGACCGCCGGATCCTTTTCGCTCGCACGCACGCTCAAGGAACCGCTGGTCTGGTCCGTGACGGCCGTGCTTATCGTGAAAGCAACGGGCATCACGCCTCCGGAAGTGATCCGCGAAACAACGCGCCTTCTGGGCGGGATGATGATCCCCGTCATGGTCATCCTTCTTGGCGCTGCGATCGCGCGGTTGAAGGTGAGCGACATCAGGACCGCGATGATCCTCGCCGCCGCAAGGCTTGTGATCGGGCTTGTCGCGGGCACCACGACTGTTGTGCTTCTGGGGGCAACCGGCATTGCTGCCGGCAGCCTGTTCCTCATGGCAGCGATGCCGTCCGCTATCGTGACTTATGTGTTTGCCGAACGTTTTGAACGTGATCCGGAAAAGGTCGCCGGCCTGATCGTCTCCTCGACACTCATGACCTTCGCCGCGTTGCCTGCGTTGCTTTGGGCCGGGCTCAGCATCGCAAACGGAAATACGCCGCTTGGCACTTTGCTTTCGTCCGTTTTTGCAGGTCTGTAACGCGGCAAGGGCCATGACTCTTTCCTACGGAATCGGGACGTCGTTCACATATTTCGGAACGTGATACCCACGCTGGACCGCCGGCCTTTCGGCAATCCGCGTGTACCAGTCCTTCACATTCGGAAAATCGTTCAGGTCGATTTCCTGCCACTCGAAACGGGAAACCCAGGGCCAGCAGGCCATGTCAGTAATGGAATACTCACCGCGGCCATCGCCTGCGATGAAATCACGGTCCTGAAGCCGGGTGTTCAGGACCTTGTAAAGCCGGTGGCCCTCGGTGGAATAACGCTCTTCGCTGTAGTCCGATTTGCCCTTGTTGTATTTCACGAAGTGGTGGACTTGCCCCAGCATGGGACCTAGACCACCCATTTGCCACATGAGCCATTCGATCGCTGCCCACCGGCCATCACCTTCCGGCAGGAACTTGCCGTATTTCTCGGCGAGGTAGAGCATGATGGCACCTGTTTCCATCATGGTCATACCGTTGTCGTGATCGACAATCGCAGGAATTCTGTTGTTGGGCGCAATCTTCAGAAAATCGGGTTCGTGCTGCTCTCCCTTGGAGATGTCGATTGCATGCGACGCATAGTCGACACCGAGTTCCTCCAGAAGGATCGATACTTTCCGTCCATTGGGGGTAGTCCAGGTATAAAGATCAATCACGCGTATTGCCTTTCGTTTCGCAATCCGGGCCTGTGAAACAGGCGGGTTTAGTCTTCGGGCAGGAATGTCGCTCGAACGGATTTCAGATGAGCCCGCATGGCGTCTTTTGCGCCTGCCGCATCACGGCGTTCAAGCGCTGCAACGATTGCTTCGTGTTCAGCGAAAGAATGGTAATCGGCCGGCGGACCTCCCTGAGGCACGTCGAGCCGTGCCCAGACCACTGATACACGAACCTTGTTCACCAGCCAGTGAAGTTCGCTCAACAACGTGTTCCCTGCCGCATCGGCAATTTCGGTGTGAAACGCAAAATCAAGCTCTTCGTAAGCAGGCCAAGAAGACGCCTGCCTCATGCTGCGCGTTAGCTCGCGCAGGCGGGCAAGATGGCGCGGCGTCGCGTGAATTGCCGCAAGAGACGTGAGCTCCGGCTCCAGCACCATGCGGGCAACCATCGCCTCATGCGGGCTCGTCCTGTCCGCGAGAAACAACAGATTGTCCGACGAGGCGTTGGCAACTGCGTAGGCATCTCCGAGAAACGTGCCTTTGCCGACCTTCCTGTGAACGACCCCTTCCGCTTCCAGAACCGTCAGCGCTTTCCTCAGGACGCCCCGCGACACACCAAGCGCATCGCAAAGTTGCCTTTCGGGCGGCAGCCGGCCCCCGGGCCTCAGTCCGGATTGTTCAAGCCAACCTCTGACGAGATCGAGAACAGGCATCGTCGGAACTTGCAGCTCTAAAACCAATTTGGTGCACCAATCCTAAAGCGCCGCGATTTTTTCACGCTTTCATTAAGCCACACCCTCAAATGAGACACAAGTATCGATTTTTTCTTTACATGAAGCGTTTTATCGTGAAATTATAAGACCAAAGAACCAAATTGGTTAACCATTGCAATTGGATCGCTTGCGCGGCGGCGCCGCCAGAAGGTCGCCGCAACACCCTTCAAGTGTATCAACCCGCAATGGCACCGGTGCTATACAGTCAGGGAGGGCTGCGTGAGCGCATTTGCAGAAACAACTGTTCCGTCCAGAATGAAAGCCTGGGTTCTCGGCGACCCTGATCAATTGCTACTCGTCGACAAGGACGTGCCGGTCCCCGGAAAAGCAGAAGCTCTGGTTCGTATTGATGCAGTTGCCATTTGCGCGACCGATCTTGAAATTCTGACCTATGGAACGCCCGCACTGATCGAAGGCGGTCCGCCCTTCAACAAGAACTTCACGCCTGGTCACGAATATATGGGAACCATCGCAGCGCTCGGGCCAGGCGTCGACGAATTCAGGATTGGAGACCGGGTCACCGTCGAGATTCATGCCGGTTGCGGCCAGTGCAAGCGCTGTCGGATGGGCATGTACACCTCATGCCACAATTACGGCAAGAACTACGGCGACCAGAACAAGGGACACCGGGCAAACGGTTTCACGACCGATGGCGGTTTCGCCCAATATGCCGTGAACAACATCAACACCATGATCAAGGTTCCCGACACGATGTCCGACGAGGAAGCAACGCTCGTCGTGACGGCCGGAACCTCCATGTACGGGTTGACTGAACTTGGAGGTCTGGTTGCCGGTGAAAGCGTCGTGGTCATCGGTCCGGGACCCATTGGTCTGCTTGCGGTCGCGGTCGCGAAATCGCTTGGTGCTTCGCCGGTCGTACTGGTCGGCACACGTGAAAACCGCAACAGGATCGGCCTTGAACTGGGCGCGGATGTCGCAATCGACGCCAGGAACGAGGACGTCGTTGCCCGGGTGAAAGAGTTGACGGGAGGCAAGGGTGCAGACTACGTCGTCGACTGCGCCGGCAGCGAAACAACGGTGAACCAGGCGGTGCACATGACCAACCGCGGCGGCAAGATCTGTCTCGCCGCGTTTCCCAAGAAACCGGTCGAATTCGACCTTGGCTACCTCGCGGTCAACAACATCTATCTCTACGGTATTCGCGGCGAAGGAAAGTCGGCAACCCACAGGGCCATGGCGTATATGGCGGCAAAACGGTTCGACGCGACCAGGATCCATACCCACACATTTCCTTTGGAAGACCTGCCCACGGCGCTGAAATATGCCCGTGAACGCGTCGACGACGCCATAAAAGTGGTTGTTTCCATGAAAGACATCCACGCCGCAGCGCAGGCGGCACAATAAGGAGCCGACTTATGTCAAAAGCCCGCCGCGGCATCTACGCAGCAGCCGTCACCCCCTTTGACGAAGAGGGAAATGTCGATGCGGGCAAACTGATTGCCTATTGCCGTCACCTTGTCACCGATGGTGGCTGCGACGGCGTTGCACCAACCGGCACAACAGGTGAAGGCAACTCCATCTCGGCCAGGGACCGCCTCGCCCTGCCCGCTGCATTCGCGAACGCAGGATTTGCCTCTGACCAGGTCATCTTCGGTACGGGGGCCTGCGCTGCCGGCGACGCGGTCGCCTATACCAAGGCATCGCTCGAGGCCGGTCTGCCGAATGTTCTGGTGCTGCCGCCGTTTTACTACAAAAACGCCAGCGACGAAGGCCTCTACGCCTACTACGTGCGCCTTATCGACAAGGTGAACTCGGACGCATTGCGGATCTATCTCTATCACTTCCCGCAAATGTCGATGACACCGCTGTCGCCATCGCTTGTGGCACGGCTGAAAGGCGAATTCGGTCCCGTCATCGCCGGGCTCAAGGATTCCAGCGGTGACTTTTCGCAGTCAGCCGCCTTTGTCGAAGCGACGGGCGGTGTCGACAAGGATTTTGACGTTTATCCGTCAAGTGAAGCGATGGTGTTCGACGCGATGGCGACAAATTGCGCCGGCATCATCTCCGGTTCGACAAATGCATTCGGCAATCTCGTTCGAGAGGCGCTGGACGCCAACGAGGCCGGACGTGAACAAGCACTGGCAAATGTAAAGGCGGCCCGCGCAACAGCTGCAAAATATCCCCTCATGCCTGGAATGAAACAGATCGAGGCGTGGCGGACGGGAGATGACAGCTGGACCCGCATGGCACCGCCCCTCGTCGAACTCACCCGGGAACAGAAGGCCGGGCTGCGTGCGGACCTCGACACGCTGCAGGCAGCACGAAACGCGGCACAATAGCGCGAAGGAAAACCCAAATGGCACAGGCCCAGAAAGCAAATCCGGTTTCGAACCACATACCGACGGCGACTGATCCGGCCGCATTCGCGCATTGGCCCGACGGCCTTTACGAGGCGATGAAGGCTGACGAGTTCAGCGGCGTTGTGGGATCGACGCTGGTTTCTGAAACGGACAGGGTCCGTGTCTGGCACCTGCGCCTGGCACCGGGCAAACGCTGCCCGTTCCATCGCCACGTGAACCCGTATTTCTGGTCCGCGCACCGCGCGGGAAAGGCGCGCGGTTTCTTTTCCAGCGGCGAGATCAGGGACGTCGAGCATCACGAAGGTGAGACCAGGCATTTCTACTACGGCGCCGGTGAATACATGCTTCACGCGGTGGAAAACATCGGCGATACGGAGCTCCTATTCACGACTGTTGAATTTCTTGACGGCCCCAACACACCACTTGAAGTGCCGGACAGTGTCCGGCTGCAGATACCCGGCGCGAGCGCCGCGTAACCGATTGGGAGACCGGCCCCCGTTCAAGAAGGCCGGCTCCCGATGGCACCAAGCATCGGTGCACTTGAACTATGTTCACGGGAGGAAATCATGAAGAAGACATTTGCCGGCGTCTCGCTGGCCGCGACACTTGCCTTGGGAAGCACATCGGCATTGGCCGATGAAATTACCCTGCGCATCGGCTCGGGGCATCCCCCGGGAGTGGTCTATGCCGGTCTGATGATCGACTATTTCCAGCCCGAGCTAAAGCGGCGTGTCGAAGAGAGAACCGACCACACGATCAATTTCGTCGAAGGATATTCCGGCTCGATCGTGAAGGTGACCGAAGTGCTCGAAGGCGTTCAGGACGGCATTATCGACATCGGCGGCTTCTGCTACTGCTTTGAGCCGTCTAACCTGCCGTTGCACGCTTTTCAGGTCATGATGCCGTTCGGCACGATGGACCCGGTACAGTCTCTCAAAATCGCACAGGACGTCTATGCCGAGGTGCCGTACCTGACCGATGTCTTTCCTCAGAAGTTCAATCAGGTCCTGCTGTCACGCATTGCCGACGGCGGCTACAATCTGGGCACATCCTTTGCCTGGGAAAACCTGTCGGACCTGAAGGACCAGAAAATCGCCGGTGCCGGCCTCAATCTCAACTGGCTGAAATATGCTGGCGTCTCGCCAGTGCAATCATCACTCGCAACTGCCTACACGGAGATGAACACCAACGTTTACGAGGGCTGGATCATGTTTCCCTCCGCCTGGGTAAACCTCAAGCTTTATGAACCCGGCCCCTACTACACGCTGATTGGCTTCGGCTCGATGACCTGGCACGGCCTGACCATCAACCAGGACACCTACAACGAGTTGCCGGACGACGTGAAGGAGATCCTCCACGAGGTTGCCGCCGATTACGAAGAGCAGACCGGCATCGTGAACCAGGCGGAATATGCGCGTCTCGTGGAAGAGTTGCGCGAGCTGATTACCGTGACCGAAATCGATCCTGCTGTTCGCGCAGCCTGGGCCGAGAGCCTGAAAGACTGGCCACAGCAGATGGCCAACGAACTGGAAGGACAGGGTCTTCCAGCCAAGCAGGTCCTGAACCTTGTGCTCGATAAGGCAGAAGACCGTGGATACACGTGGCCGGTGCGCTACGAGATCAAGTAACGACGTGCAGCCGACTGATGCTGCGGCACCGCGCTGCAGCATCTTTTTTGCCTCACCTGTGCGTGGTGTTGCCGCGCCATAGTTTTCGACGGCTCAAATCTCATGTTCCTGATCCGGGCAACCGACCGACTTACCAGACTGCTCATGATCCTGGCTGCGGCCTGGGCCTTTGTCCTGTGCTTCTTCATTCTGGCGGACATTATCTTCCGGGCCCTCAACATGCCTCTCCAGGGCACCAAGGAGATTGTGGCCAATTCGGTGGTGATGATCGTGTTCCTGCAATTGGGCTTCGCGGTCAGGTCCGGCTCCATGTTGCAGGCGGATTTTCTTGTTTCCGCCTTCAATCCGACGGTACGCCGGATTCTTGTCGTCCTGGGACTGCTTCTCGGGGCTGCCTTTTTCCTGTTCCTGATGAAGGCCGGTGTGAAACCGGCTCTCAGGTCATTTGCCAACGGCGAGTTTGACGGCGAAGGCGCCCTGCGCGTGCCGGTCTGGCCCGCGCGTTTCACGATTATCTTCGGCAGCGGCCTTGCTGCCTTCAACTATCTTCTTTTGGCCGCTGTCGAAGCCTTTGGCTTGTCCGACAAGCTGAAATTCCGGTGAAGGTTGTCCAACTTGTTTGATTTCGGAACTGCGCTCATCGTCATCGGAGGTCTGCTGGGTCTGGTGCTGCTCGGCGTGCATGTCGCTGTCTCTCTGGGCATTTCAAGCGCATTGGGCATCTATCTGGTGACCGGCAAGATGCGCATTGTCGAAGCAACCGTTGCCTCAACCGCTGCTGAGGCCTTGCGAGATTTTACCTTCGCCGTGATACCCCTTTTCATGCTGATGGGAGAATTCATCGGCCGCTCCGGCGCAATCAGCGATGTCTATAACGGGATCAACCGCGGCATCCGGCGCCTGCCCGGACGATTGGCGATAGCAACCGTGCTCGGCAACACGATCTTTTCCTTCGTCACCGGTGTCTCGATTGCCTCTGCCGCCGCATTCTCGCGGATCGCCTATCCGGAAATGAAGTCGTTCAACTATCGGCGCGGCTTTGCTCTTGGTGCCATTGCCGGATCGAGCTGCCTCGGCATGCTCATCCCTCCGTCCGTCCTGATGATCGTATGGGGCATTTTGACGGAGCAATCGATCGGCCGCCTGTTTCTGGCCGGCGTTTTGCCGGGAATCCTGTTGGCCAGCCTGTTTCTCGCTTACATCATCATATCCGCCATCATGAATCCGGAAATTGTCGGTGAGAACCGCCCCGGCGCTCAACAAAGGGAAACCGCGGCCGACCGCATAGAGATGAGCCACGGCCAGTTTCTCTCCAGCATGGCCGGTGTTTTCGGCATCATCCTTGCTGTGCTTGGCGGCATCTGGTTCGGGATCTTCACACCGACCGAAGGTGCAGGAGCCGGTGCGGCCCTCGCACTTCTGTTCGCTCTGCTGAAAGGCCTGACATGGCCGCAATTCATGCAAGCGGTGTATGCCGTCGGCAAAACGGCGGCTCCCATTCTTATCCTGCTCTTCTGCGCGGCGCTCTATTCGCGAACGCTCGCGATGACCGGGGTCACCACGGCCATTCGAGAGTTTTTTCTCTCCTCCGGCCTCGAAGCCTGGCAGGTCCTGACGGTCATCATCCTGATCTGGTTCGTTCTGGGCATGGTCATCGACAGCATCTCAATCATGCTGCTGACGGTCCCGATCGTCGAACCCATTGCGGTCGCCTTTGGCTTTGACCGGTTGAGTTTTGCAATCATCGGCATTCTGGCCATAGAGGCCGGCCTCCTGACCCCACCCTTCGGGCTTCTCGTTTACACGGTCAAGGCGGCCATCGAGGATCCGAAAGTCGGTGTCCAGGAGATCTTTCTTAGCTCTATCCCCTATTGGGGCATCATGCTGTTTGCCGCCATTCTGCTGATTGCCTTTCCACAAATCGCCAACTGGCTTCCCGAAACCCTGATGTAACTTACCGGAGGAAAACATGCCCGCTTACTGGATGGCGCGCGCCAGGATAAACGACCCGGTCGAATACAAGAAATACACCGACCTCGTGCCCGGCATTATTGCGAAACACGGCGGCAAGGTGCTTGCTCGCGGCGGCGACTATGAAATCATGGAAGGACCTGAACACTTTCACCGTTTCGTGGTCATTGAATTTCCAACACTGGAAGCAGGCGTCAATTGCTTCAGATCGGACGAATATCAGGAAGCGGCAGCCTATCGGAGGGCCAACGGTGCTGGCGAGGTCCAAACCGTCGTTGTGGAATCCGGTGACGCGACCGTCTGAGAACATCAATAACTGAAGGAGGCTGCTTATGCAGGCGCAACGTATCATGTTGACGGGGCAGGGAGCGCCCGAAGTCATGCAGATGGAGCCTTTCGAGGTTCCGTCACCGGGCAATGGCGAGGTTCAGATCGAACAGACCGCCATCGGACTCAACTATATGGATATCTACCAGCGCTCGGGTCACTACCCCCTTGCGATACCGAGCCCCCTTGGTCTCGAAGCCGCCGGCAAGATCACGGCAGTCGGGCCTGACGTTGATGGTCTCCATCCCGGAGACCGGGTCGTTTACGGCGGCGTGCTCGGCGCCTATGCCACGGTCCGTAACGCGCCTGCCGCCCGCGTGCTGAAAATTCCGGATGGCATCACGGATCAGATTGCCGCAGCGGTCCTGATGAAGGGCATGACTGCGGAGTATCTTCTGGAGCGCTGTTTCAAGGTCCAACCCGGTCAGGACGTCCTGTTTTTCGCAGCGTCGGGCGGTGTCGGCCAGCTTGCCGGCCAGTGGGGCAGGTATCTTGGTGCGCGGATGATCGGCGTGACTTCTGGTGCTGAAGGCTGTGCGCTGATAAGGACAATGGGCTACGATGAAGCCATAGACAGACAGTCGGAAGACATTGCCGGACGCGTCAAGGATCTGACCGGCGGAACAGGCGTGCCGGTTGTTTATGACAGCATCGGCAAGGCTACTTTCGAAACCTCGGTCGCCTCGCTTGCGACCTACGGCATGTTTGTCTCGTTCGGAGCGACCACCGGCGAGGCCCCGCCAGTGCCACCGAGCCTGCTGCAAAAGGCCGGATCGCTCTACTTCACGCGTCCGACGCTGGCTAACTATGTCGGCCCGAGAAAGGATCTCGAGCATTCTGCGAAACGGGTCTTCGACATGGTCCTGGCAGGTCATCTGTCGGTAAACATCAACCAGACCTGGCGGCTTGCAGATGTTGCAGAAGCACACAAGGCGCTTGAAGCTGGAACAACCACCGGCTCCTCGCTTCTATTGCCGTAGGGCCGGTTGATGAGGCTCACACTTCCTGCAGCAACCCTGATCAGCGCGGCGTTGCTCGCGCTGGCACTTTGGACATACGGCGTCCAGTCGCCGGATACACAGCGCAATCTCTTCTACGCAGCCGCAGTCGGGATTGTATCGATCGCACTGTTTGCGACACGCGTGGTTCCCGACATCGTTGCCGCGTTCGTGGTGTTCCTCTTAAGTCTCGCAATTGCCGTCGCGCCGCCGGCAATCGTCTTTTCCGGCTTTGCGTCTGGCGGTTTCTGGCTTCTCTTGGGAGGCATTGTTCTTGGCGTCGCGGTGATCGCCACAGGCCTCGGCGCACACATATCAAACAGGTTGCTGGCACTCTCCGGACGGTCCTATTCAAGAGCTGTCTTTGTCATGGCAACGGCCGGATTTTTGCTTGGCATTCTCATTCCCTCGACTATCCCGCGCGTCCTGATCCTGATTCCCGTTGCCGTCTCGCTGGCCACCTCGCTCGGACTGAAATCGGGAAGCAGGGAAGCCATGGGGCTTTGCGCAACAGCGGCCGCCGGAACGCTTCTACCCACCTACGCGATTTACACTGCCAACCTGCCGACAATCGTTCAATTCGGTGCATTGGAGAGCCTCTACAGCCTGAAAGCCACTTATTCGGGATATTTTCTGGCTCAGTTTCCGGTCAATCTACTGCGTTTCGCTGTTCTTGTTGTGCTTCTCCAGCAGGTTGGTGCGGCCTCCCTCGCACCGAAAGAAACGGCCTCCGAAAACGACAAGAAACTCACACAACCTCAAACTCGGCTGCTTGGTCTGCTGCTGATTGCGATTGTGCTTTGGTCGACAGACTTTATGCACGGGATCCAACCCGCCTGGATCGCGCTTGGTGCGGCAACTCTTGCCCTTTGGCCCCGTACCGGCCTGCTGCCCAAATCGGCGATGAAGGACCGAATTGATCTGACGCCTGCGATGTTGTTTTGCGCAATTTTTTGCGTCAGCGCCCTTGCGCGTCACGTCGGACTGGACACTGCGCTGGCAAATACCTTGATCGAGAAACTGGCCCTGGTTCCGGAACATCCTGTCTGGAACATCTATGCGATCTTTATCTTTTCAGTACTGCTGTCACACCTGACAACCGCTCCGGCAGCTCCGCTCGTCCTCGTGCCTTTCGCCGCGCCCCTTGCGTCCGCATCCGGCCTTCCGCTCGAAACCGTCGCGATGACACAGATGATCGGAATTGCCAGCCCGTTGCTGCCCTACCAGGCACCGCCGCTCCTTATCGCAATGTCGCTTGCAGATATCTCGACGGGCTTGCTCACCCGGGTTTGCCTTGCCTTGTTTGCCGCCGTGGTGCTGATCGGATTGCCTCTCACCATTGTCTGGTGGCATATCATCGGCTTGTTGCCTGCATCGGGATGAATCTTGCTCATCAGGAATGCTGATCGCAAGGATCAGCAGTTATAATTTGCCATAATGCCGCACCTCACTATCTTCGAATTTAATTGAAGGAGGGGTGCAATGAACGCCATGACGGATACCAAAGAGTTTGATATCGACCCGGCCGCTCTGCGCCAGACGCTGTCCTGCTTTCCAACCGGTGTTGCCATTGCAACAACGCGCTCGCGGACGGGAGAGCCCATTGGAGTCACGATCAGCTCGTTCAATTCCGTCTCCATGAACCCGCCGCTCATTCTGTGGAGCCTCGCCCGCAAAGCCGGCAGCCTGGCCGAATACAAGGCCCATCCCGGATTTGCGATCAATATTCTGTCCGCCGACCAGTCCCATCTCTGCAAACTCTTTGCCAGTCCCGAACGGGACCGGTTCTCAGGCCTTGAATGGATCGAAGGGGCTCACGGCGTGCCTTGTCTCGCAGGCTGCGCGGCCGCGCTAGAATGCGAGACCCATGCGGTCCATGAGGGTGGTGACCATGAGATTTTCATCGGCCGCGTGCTCGCTCACACGAACAGCGACAAAACACCCCTCGCCTTCGGCAAGGGGCAACTGGGCGCTTTCGCCGTCGGGTAATTTCAGGTTGGCTTGCGCAATCCTCAGCATCGTTATCCCGGATCGTTCACTCCAGATTTGAAATGCCCGCGCACGCAGTGATCCGGCTCGCGGCTGATCCGGCGTGCATTCAACAGCCATGAACAGGGGATACCGGCTTCCGGTCTTGCCGCAAGTGCGGCAGACCAGAACGACGATCTAGAGCGTTTTCCGGCCCAGTTGGATCATTTGATGAGGACATCCGGTTCACTAGGCACCTGAATCTGAAGTTCGCTTCGGAGTCTGCTGAAACAATGATGCGAACTTCAAATTCACCGCACTAGGTCGCTCGACTACTTTGCCACGAGCTTTCCGACTTCCTTCTTTATCTCTTCCAAGAACACGCGAGACTGGGTGGACATAGGCTGCCGCGCAGGTTCGATCTGAACGAGATCCAGAAAGAGAGGCGGTTCGTCAATCGGTGCAACGCGCCGGATGGCCCCGTCCATATCCGGAGCACAGATCACGCCCGGCAGAATGGTCACCCAATCCGACCGGGCAACGAAATCGAGCGTTCCGAGCATGGCGTCCATTTCCATGATGCGCTCGACCTGTACTGAATGGGTCGTGAGGTAATCCTCAATCCGCGCCTTGCGGATGTTGGTGCGTGAGGGCGTCACCAGCTTGAGCGGTGCAATCTCGCTGAGGCGCACCGGTTTGCCGTGGACCACACCGCTCAGCGCACCTCCGACAAGCATCTCCCGATCCCGGGCCAGATGGCTGACATTCAGGCCCATGGCACCGCCAAAGGCTGGAACCACGGCAAAGTCGAGCTCTTCAGCCTTGACACTGTCGGTGAGCGCACCGCTGTATCCTTCGACAATTTCGATCGAGACGTCCGGATGCTGGCGCGCCATGCGTTCAAGGGCCGGTGCAAGTGCCGCACGTGCAAGGACCGGCATGATCCCGGCGCAAACGGTTCCCGAAAGCGTGTTCTTGCGGCTTCGCGCATCGATGATCGCGTCTTCGGCGCCGCGCAAGACATCAAGCACCTTTGTGTAGTACCGGTTTCCGGCAGGCGTGAGCAGAACACCATCGCTTGTACGTTCGAATAGCCGGACACCAAGAACATCTTCAACCGCAGCGACATGTTGGGAGATCCCCGACTGCGTCGCATTCTCGCGCGCAGCCGCACGCGTGAAGGATCCTTCTTCCGCGACAGCTACGACCGACCTCATCTGGCGAAGCGATATCATCACAGCCTCATTAGATTTCTTGATAGCACATTTTAGTACTTATAATTTTCCCAAACACCAGCCCCGGCATAATCTTTGACAAGGATCAATGACACATCGCTAGAGGGGACAAGGCTCATGGAACTCGGTTTCTTCACCATGCCGATCCATCCGCTGGACAAGGACTGGAGGCTGACGCTGAAAGAAGACCGCGAAGCGTTCCTGCTTGCGGATGATCTGGGCTTCAAGGAAGCCTATTGCGGAGAGCATGTCACCGACCAGGCCGAGAACATTACCTCTTGCGCCATGTTCATCGCGTCGCTGGCCAGCAGCGTCAAAAACATGCGCCTCGGAACCGGCACCGTGAATATGCCGAATGCCCATCCGGCCGCTGTCGCGGCACAGGCCGCGATGCTGGATCACATGCTGGACGGCCGGTTCAACTTCGGCATTTCGCCGGGGGGCCTTCTGTCCGATGCGGAAGTTTTCGGCAATCTGGACGCCGACAGAAATGAAATGTTCCTGGAAGGCATCAACACGGTTTTGAAAATCTGGGAGAGCGATCCTCCCTACAACATCAACGGCAAATACTGGACGGTTACGACCGAACGCACCAGCATGGCTGAGATCGGCCAGGGCATCATGCCGAAGCCGCTGCAAAGGCCGCATCCGCCGATCGTCGTGACCGCGGTTGCGCCCTTCTCCAAGGGCGTGACGGAAGCGGCCGCGCGAGGATGGGATCCGATCAGCGCCAATTTCCTGATGCCGCAATGGGTTGCAAGCCATTGGCCGAAATATGTCGAGGGCTGCGAACGTGCCGGACGGCCGGTCCTGACGGAAAACTGGCGGGTCGCAAGATCCGTGTTTGTTGCAGATGATCTGGACACGGCACGCGAATACGCGCTGGGGCCACAAAGTCCCTACCGTTTCTACTACAACCAGATCCTCACGAAGATGCGCAAGAACAACCGGTTGGGTCTTTTCAAGACCCATCGTGACCAGCCCGACGACGAAGTCACGCTGGAAGGCGTATTGGACAAGCTGGTCACCTGGGGCACGCAGGACAAAGTGACTGAAGACCTGCTTGCCTACCGGGAAACAGTCGGCGATTTCGGCACATTGCTCTATGCCGGCAAGGACTGGGTCGACCCGGAACTCGGCAAACGGTCAATGATCCTTCTGGCGGAAAAGGTAAGACCTGCCTTCAACGCGGCGATTGCATCTGAAACGCAGGCCGCCCAATGACCGGACGTGTCGACCTTGGAAGCCACAGTCTCCAGACTTTTATCGACGGGCCGGACAGCGCCCCATGGCTGATCCTGTCGAATTCGCTGGGGGCGAGCGCCGAGATGTGGACCCCGCAGATCCCGGTTCTGACGAAACATTTTCGTGTCCTTCGCTACGACGCGCGTGGTCACGGCAAGTCGGATGTTCCGCCGGGGCCTTATTCCTTCGACCACCTTGTCGGCGACGTTATTGATCTGATGGACGCACTCGAGATCGAAACCGCCCGGTTTATGGGTCTGTCAAAGGGCGGAATGACCGGCCTCGGACTTGCACTTGCGCATCCGGGCCGGATTGAACGGGTGGTTTGCGCGGACGGTCGTTCGGACGCCCCGCCGCCTTTCAAGGCCATGTGGGATGACCGGATCGGCCTGGTCGAGCAGGATGGGATGAACGGTATTGCCGACGCGACGATTGCAACCTGGTTCACGCCCGAGTGGCTCTCGGCATATCCTGAAGAAGCGGAGAACGTGCGTCGCATGATCCTGTCGCACGATCCGGCGGGGTATATTGCCAATTGCCGTGCGTTGCAGGATCTCGACTACTTTCGGCATCTGTCCGCAATCCGCCTTCCTGTTCTTTATGTCGGCGGAAGTCATGACAAGGGGGCGTCGCCGGAAGTCATGCAGGCCATGGCGGACGCTACGTCCGGCGCGCGCTATGTCGAGATCCCGGGCGCTGCACACGTTGCAAACATAAACGCACCAGAGGCCTTCAATGAGGCCGTGTTGGGCTTCCTTATCGAAGACCTTAAAACCCGGGCGAGCGCATGACCCGCCCGGCTTTGTTGAAGTTTGCACGGCAAGGCCCTTGGCCTTGGGTTTTGATCCCGGTCAGGCGCCGGGAACTTTCATGCCCATGAAGTCGATCATGACGTTGTCTCGATAGGCCGGACGAGCGCACAGGCGGTCGTAGTAGGCGCGCAGTCCGGGCAGATCCGCCCGTTCGAAATCAAGCTCATAGTACCGGTAAAGAAGCCCGCCGATCTGATAGTCGACAAGGTTCAGCGTTTCCCCTCCGACATAGGGGCCATCAATGAGGCCTTCGAAAACCGTCATGGATTGCTTGAGCGTGGCGACGGCACTGGCGACACCCTTGTGGTCACGTTCATCTGCCGGGGTCCGAATGGTCTGCCAGAAGATCGTCGGGATAAGGGGCTGATAGATGTGCTGCTTTGACATATCTACCCAGCGTTCGATCTGCGCTGCTGCCATGGGGTCGGAAGGATGGCCGCCGTATCGACGCATCAGATAGCGCAGGATGGCAGAGGATTCCGGCAGCGCCTGACCGTCATCTTCCAGAACCGGCACCAGTCCGAGCGGGTTCATGGCCAGGTATTCGGGCGTATCGTTGCCGCCGAACGGACCACCGACATCCAGGCGCTCGTATTCAACGCCCAGTTCCTCAAGGCACCAGACCACGGGCTGCACGTTTGCCGACGATATGCGGCCATGAATTTTGATCATCGTTTCGGTATCCCTGTAATGCTGAAGTCGCCCCGGAGACGGCGCTATCGGATCATCCCCTTTTCAGCGCCTGCCACAAACCCTCAATTCGCAAAAAGACGTGATCGTGAGGCCTAATCTGTTTGCCCTGCATACAGAGACTCGGCTGACGCGCGTGAAATAGGACATCTGGCGCGCACCGGTATGTCAGATGCAGCGTCCGCCATCGACTTCCATCGCGACGCCTGTGACCATGCCGGCCTCGTCGGAGCACAGGAAACAGGCCGCGTTGCCCATATCCTCCGGCGTCGAAAAGCGCCCGATCGGTATCGTCGACAGGAACTTCGCCCGCGTCTCGGGCGTGTCTTCCCCCATGAAACTTTTCAGAAGCGGCGTTTCGCCGGCGACGGGGCAGATTGCGTTTACACGTACGCCGGACGGGGCAAGTTCCACCGCCATGGTCTTGGTCGCCGTGATCATCCATCCTTTCGACGCGTTGTACCAGTTGAGTTTCGGGCGCGGGCTGAGACCTGCGGTGCTCGCCACATTCAGAATTGCGCCCTTGCCAGCAGCAGTCATGGCCGGAACGAAATGCCGCGCGGTGAGATAGACGGACTTGCAGTTGACCGCAATCACCCTGTCGAAATCCTCTTCGCTGACATCCTGCAACGGCGTGGGCAGGTGTGTGACACCGGCATTGTTGACGAGAATGTCCACTGGCCCGAGCAGATCGGCCGCCTGTGCCGCCAGAGCCGCAACACTTTCATTCGAGGCAACATCCACGTGCGCCGCGAGAGCTCCGCTCTCCCTGGCCATCTCCTCGGCGGCTGCCACATTGAGATCGGCAATCAGAACCTTTGCGCCCTCGGCCACGAATTTTCGCACAATCCCGGCTCCGAAGCCGGACGCGCCCCCGGTCACAATGGCCGTTTTTCCCTGCAGTCTCATCTTTCCTCCTGATATTTTATGTCTTTTGCACGGGCAAGCGGTCTTCAGCCATGAAAGGCCGCGACTGTTTTCAAGGTGGTGAAGCCGTAAAGTGCCTCGAAGCCTTTCTCGCGCCCGTGTCCGGACTTGCCGACGCCTCCGAAGGGCAGTTCGACACCGCCGCCTGCCCCGTAATTGTTGATGAATACCTGACCGGTGCGGATTTTCCGGGCGATGCGCATCTGCCGGGCACCGTCCCGCGACCAGATGCTGGCGACCAGTCCGTAATCGGTACCGTTGGCAATCGCGACGGCCTCGTCCTCGTCATCGAATGGGATGACGACCTGGACCGGTCCGAAAATCTCGTCACGCGCCAGCGTGTGCGCAGGCAATACCCCGGAAAACAGCGTCGGACGGACGTAATTACCGCCCTCCGGCACGTCATCCAGAGATGCCTCGGCCGCTTTCTCCAAATCGTCCCCCCGGTCGAGATAGCTTGAAACGATGGCCTGCTGCCGCCCGGAAATCAGCGGGCCCACATCGAGATCGGACAGCGCAGGACCAACCCTGAGCGCTGCATATCTTTCACCCATCCGACCGACAAGTTCGTCGTGGATCGACCGGTGCACAAGGATGCGGGACGATGCCGAGCAGGTCTGGCCGGCATTCTGGATCCCCGCGTTGACCAGAAACGGCAAGGCGGCGTCCAGATCCGCGTCCGCAAAAACCAATTGCGGTGACTTTCCACCCAGTTCGAGTGTCACCGGCACCACATTCCGGGCGGCGGCCGTCTGAACATGCACCCCGGTCGCGACCGAACCGGTAAAGCTGATGTGGTGGATGCCCGGATGACCCGTCAGTGCCGCCCCTGCCTCCGCTCCAAGTCCCGGGACGACGTTCAAGGCCCCGGCCGGAAGTCCCGCCTTGATCGCAAGATCCGCGAAAGCAAGCGCGGTCAGACACGCGTCTTCGGCGGGTTTCAGCACACAGGCATTGCCGGTCGCGAGTGCCGCCCCGACGGAGCGTCCGATGATCTGCATCGGATAGTTCCACGGCACGATGTGCCCGGTGACCCCATGTGGTTCGCGCAAGGTGTAGACCGTGTAGCCGTCCAGATAGGGGATCGTCTCTCCATGCAATTTGTCTGCTGCGCCGCCATAAAATTCCAGGTAACGGGCAAGGGCGACCGCATCGGCGCGGGCCTGTTTGAGCGGCTTGCCGACGTCGATCGACTCGATGCGGGCCAGGTGTTCCACATTCTCCAGAACCAGCTCCCGCAGTTTGAAAAGTGCGCGCCCGCGCTCGACTGCCGTCGTCCGGCCCCAGTCGCCCTGGCAGGCATTGTGCGCGGACGCAACGGCGGCATCAATATCGTCCGAGGTGCCTCTTGCGATCGACCCGATCCGCTCCCCTGTCGACGGGTTCTCCAGCGGGAGGGACTTGCCACCCGCCGGCACCACCCACTTTCCGTCTATCAGGCATCGGGAGGGATCGAACCAAAGATCTAGCTGGTCTGTCATGACATCTCCTTCAGGCAACGTCGGCCGGCAGAACCGGCGCAGCGGCGACGAGTTGTTTGGTATAGGCATGGTGCGGCTTGTCGAAGACGCTGTCCGTCGGACCCTCCTCGACGATCCGTCCCGATTTCATCACAAGCACACGTTCAGTGATGGAACGCACGACACTCAGATCGTGCGAGATGAAGAGGTAGGTCAGGCCGAAACGATCCGCGAGACCGGCCAGAAGATCCAGAACCTGTGCGCGCACCGAAACATCCAGCGCGGATACAGCCTCGTCGAGAATGATCAGGTCCGGCTTGATGATGAGCGCGCGCGCAATTGCGATCCGCTGGCGCTGGCCACCGCTGAATTCATGGATGTATTTCCGGCTGTCATCGGCACTCAGGCCAACGCTCTCCAGCGCCTCGACAATCGCCGTTTCTCGTTCAGCACCGGCCGGAGGACCGTCCAGGAGGTGAAAGGGTTCCGTGATCAGGCGGTCAACGCGCCAGCGGGGATTGAAGCTGCCGTAGGGATCCTGGAAGACGACCTGCATGCGCCGGCGGACATCCCGGTTGACCCGGTGATGGCTGACAACCGGTGTTCCATCCAGCAGGATCTCACCTCCCTGGATCTCCTCCAGCCCGAGTATGGCGCGCGTCAATGTCGACTTGCCGCAACCGGATTCTCCGACAAGCCCGAGGCTTTCGCCCTTCCTGATCTCGAAACTGACATCGTCGACGGCCCGAACCTGCGCTACCCTGCCCCACCAGCCGTGCGTGTGGGTCTGATATTCGCGGATGACGTTGCTTACCCGCAAAAGCGCTTGTTCCTGGGCGGCACTGTTCCTTTCCGGAACATGCCCGGACGCTTCAAGAAGCGCACGCGAGTAAGGATGCTTCATCTTCCGAAACAGACCGTGCGCAGGCCCGCTTTCGACAACCTCACCGCTCCGCATGATCACAAGATCGTCGGCGAGATCGGCAACGACAGCGAGGTCATGGCTGATCAGCATCAGACCCATGTCTTCCTCGACGACCAACCGTTTCAGGAGATCGAGGATCTGGGCCTGGGTGGTGACGTCCAGAGCGGTGGTCGGTTCGTCGGCAATCAGCAGCTTCGGTCTCAATGCGATCGCCATGGCGATCACAACACGCTGACGCTGGCCGCCCGAAAGCTCGTGCGGATAGCGTGTCAGCGGAAACTTTTCCGGGGGCAACTCGGCACGGCGCAAAGCATCCGCTGCGCGCACAAGCGCTTCGGATCTCGGCACCCTTTCGTGAACAAGTATCGTTTCGGCGACCTGTGCGCCGATGGTCTGCAACGGATTGAGCGCCGTCATGGGTTCCTGAAACACCATGCCGGCAACCCGGCCACGAATACTGCAGAGATCTGCCTCGCTGGCGCTCAAAATGTCCTGTCCGGCAAGCGAAATGCTGCCGCGGCATTGCGATCCGTTCGGCAGCAGTTGCAGAACGCTGAAGGCGGTCATCGACTTGCCGGATCCGCTTTCGCCGATCACACCCAGCACACGGCCCGGCTCGACCTGCATCGAGACATTCCTGAGGATCGGTTCGCCGTGGATCTCAAGCGAAAGTCCATCGATCTCCAAAAGGCTCATGTCCGCGCCCTCCGGAGCTTGGGATCCAGCAGGTCACGAAGCCCGTCGCCGAGAAGGTTCAGACCCAGCACGGTCAGCAGGATCGCCATGCCCGGAAATATCGCCAGATGCGGTGCCAGTGAAATCATGGTCTGGCTGTCAGCCAGCATGCGTCCCCAACTGGCTGTTGGAGGCTGAGCGCCGAGTCCCACGTAGCTGAGGCCCGCTTCGGCAAGGATGCCGAGAGAGAACTGGATCGTCCCTTGAACGATCAGGAGATTGGTCACGTTCGGCAGTATGTGCTCGATCGAAATCCGGGCCGGTCCCTTTCCGGCGACCCGGGCCGCCATGACGTACTCTCGGCTCCAGAGAGTCAGGGCCGCGCCCCGTGTCAGGCGTGCAAAGACGGGAATGTTGAAGATGCCGATGGCGATGATCGCGTTCAGCGCCGATGCACCGAAAACTGCGGTGATCATCACGGCGATCAGAAGGCTCGGAAATGCAAAGACGAGATCGTTCGTGCGCATGATGATCTCGTCCGGCAGGCTGCCCTTTCGGGCGGCAGCGGCCAGACCGAGCGGCACGCCCACCAGCATGCCGATGCCGACGGCAACAAGGGCAACCGCGATCGATGTGCGCGCGCCGACCATGAGCATGCTCAAAATGTCCCGTCCGAACTGGTCTGTCCCGAACGGATGGACGAGACTGGGCAGCTTCATCCTGTCGGCGATGTTCAGGACCGTTGTGTCGTAGGGCACCCAGAAGAGGCTGATGAGTGCTGCCCCTGTAAAGATGAGGGTCAGCAGCGCGCCGGGGAGCGTGGACCGGTTGTGCAGAAGGCGCGTCATCGCCGCCTCCGCAATCTCGGATCCACCCAGGCATAAGCCAGATCAACGGCGAAATTCACGACGATAACCGCGAAGACCAGCAGCATGACAACGCTTTCAACGACGATCAGGTCACGCGAACTGATCGCCTGAAAGACAAGACGGCCAAGGCCCGGGAGATAAAACACATTCTCGATGATGATCGCGCCCGCGAGCAGGAAAGAGAATTGCAGCCCCATGATGGTCAGGACGGGGATCAGCGCATTGCGCAGGGCATGCCGCCACATTGCCTGCCCTCTCGTGAGACCCTTGGCGCGGGCGGAGCGGATATAGTCCTCGCCAAGCGTATCAAGCAGGCTTGACCGCATCACACGCGTCAGAATGCTTGCCTGCGGCAGGGCAAGTGCGATGGCGGGCAATGTCAGGGCTTTCATGCCCGCGAGCAGGCCTTCTTCCCATCCGGGGAACCCTCCGGCGGAAAACCAGCGCAGATTGATGGCAAAGACCAGCACCATAAGCATCGCGAACCAGAAATTCGGGATCGCGACGCCAAGCTGCGTCACGCCCATGACACCAGAATCGACAAGGGTCCCGCGTTTTGACGCCGCCCAGATGCCCGCCGGAAATGCAATCAGTGTGCTCAGGACAAGCGCATAAAGGGCCAGCGGCAAAGACACCCAGAGCCGTTCGCCGATCAGTTCGGCGACCGGTGTCCTGTAGGTGTAGGAGGTCCCGAAGTCTCCGACGAGCAACCCGCCCGCCCAGGACAGATACCGCTGCAGGATCGTGCCATTGAGGCCCAGCTGCTCGCGCAGTGCGTTCAGCGTGTCCTCCTGCGCATTGAGGCCGAGCATATAGGCTGCCGGATCTCCGGGTACGACTTCAAGCGTCAGGAAAATCAAGACGGATGCTGCCACGAGACTGAGGCAGAGAGACAGAAGGCGTTTCAGGAAATATTGCAACATGGCCCGTCACGCACCTGCCGGCACATCGCCGCCGGAAACTCTTGACCGTTTGAACCCTTTGGGCGCCCGCACAGCGCGAGCGCCCTTTTCCGGCGATTTCAGTCTTCCCAGGAGACACCCGTCAGGTCGGTCGCCTGGGTCGGCTGATTTTTCCAGAGCCCCTTGATCCGGGCGTCGGCGACAGTCGGAAACGCCAGTTGGAACAGATAGGCATTGACGTGGTCCCCGGAGATCTTTTCCTGCGCCTGTTTCAGAAGCGCCGACCGCTTTTCAGGGTCGTTTTCGCTGGTAATTTCCGCGAACAGCGCCTGAAAGTCCGGATTGTCGTACTGGAAATAATAGTCCGGGCGGGCATAGATGCCGATGTCCATCGGTTCGGTGTGACTGACGATGGTCAGACCGTAATCCTTACCCTTGAAAACCTGCTCCAGCCACTGTGCCCATTCAAGATTGGTGATCTCTGTTTCAATCCCGATTGCCCTGAGCTGCGAAGCGATAATCTCCCCGCCACGGCGTGCGTAGGACGGCGGCGGCAGCTTGAGCGTCGTCTCGAATCCATCAGGGAACCCGGCCTCGGCGAGCAGCTTCTTGGCAAGCTCCGGATCATACTGGCTCATCCCGGTCAGATCGACGTAGTCCGGGTTGTGCGGGGCGAAATGCGTGCCGATCGGCGTGCCGTAGCCGAACATGGCTCCGTCGATGATCGCCTCACGATTGATCGCATGGGCAACGGCTGAGCGCACCAGTGGATTGTCGAGCGGCGGCAGCTTGTTGTTCATCGCCAGGATCGTCTCGCCTTCCGTCGAACCGACAAGAACCTGGAACCTCGGGTCTGCCTCGAATTGCGGCAGGTTTTCCGGCGCTGGAAATCCGACAAAGGCGTTGACGTCCTCGGCCATCACCGAGGCGAACGCGGCCGTTGGGTCGGAGATGAACTTGAAGGTGACATTCTCAAGCTGCGCCGGTGTGCCCCAGTAGTCGGGGTTCCTTTCCAGTTCGATCTTGTCGCCCTGGACCCAGTCGGCAAACCTGAAGGCCCCGGTGCCCACCGGATTGGTCTTGATGTCGGCAATCGTTTCCGGCGCGACGATAACCGCATCGCCCCAGGCCATGTTGAAGAGGAAGCTGCTGTTGGCCTCTTTCAACGTAACCTCGACGGTCAGCGGATCGACGGCCTCGACAGCGTCAATACCTGCAAAGAGCGCCTTCTGGGCGTTCGCGCTGTCATCGGCCCGCGCCCGGTCGAGGCTGAACTTCACATCGTCGGCAGTCATGTCTGTGCCGTCGTGAAACTTGACGCCCTCGTTCAGCTTGAACGTGTAGGTCTTGCCGTCGTCGGATATTGTCCAGCTTTCGGCCAGCCCGGGATTGACGGTGCCGTCCGGCCCAAAGCGGGTGAGACCCTCGAAGACGTTGGAATAAAGCACGGAATCGATGGCGCCCGCGGCGGCGCTGGTCGGGTCCAGATGCGGCGGCTCGAGCTGCATCGCGACCACGACATCCGTCTTTGCTTCCGCAATGCCGATGCTTGCAGCCAGTACCAGGACACTGACCAGCCCACTCCCTACTTTCTTAAAACGCATAGCTCTCCCCATCTGTCGATGCCGCGCTCAACGGCCTTGCCAACAGGTCGATCAGCGAACGGCCCATGACATTCGCGGAATCGAGCATGTCTTCCACACTCACATATTCGTCCGGTTTGTTCGTCAAATCCAGAATTCCCGGCCCAGAAACGATGCATATTTCGATTTTCGACGATGCGATGACCGGAAAACGGGAGATCCCCTGTCATCTCGATGTCGGTCCGCTTCACGAATCAGCCGATCGGACAACACCATGCGACGGACTCCGGGATGGCAGAATTGACAATCAGTATGGTATGCTCGCGCTACGGTGCCAATACCGTAGGATCACGGTGACCCATGAACGAATTTGAAACGCTGGCTTTCGACCACGCGCCAATGGGCATCGCGCTGACCGAACATCGGATCATCCGGACCTGTAACCTGAGTTTCGCCGACATGTTCGGCTACAAGAAGCCTGATCTGATCGGGCAGAGTTTCCGCCTGCTCTACGGTTCGGATGAGGAATTCCACCAGATCCGCGACATCGGACTGAAGCCGTTAAGCCAGTCGCTTCCCTATACCGACGAACGCCTCATGCTCAGATCCGACGGGTCACGAATCTGGTGCCGTTTCCGCGCCAGAACACTGACGCCGGAAAGGCCCCTTGCGCGAACCGTTCTGTCCTTCGCCCTCATCGAGGACAGCGACAAGGGCCCGCAACTGACATCGAGGGAGCGGGATATCCTCCTGCTTCTGTCCAAGGGACAGACAAGCAAGGAAATGGCAAGAACACTGGGTCTTTCACCCCGCACCGTCGAAGACGTCCGGTCCCGGCTCTTGAAGAAATTCAATGTGAAGAACGTCGCCGTGCTGCTCTCCCGGCTGGGCGGATTTCGCAAGCCGGACACCTGACGTTCAAATGCGCATGACGATGCCAGAGCAAGTTCTACGCAAGTGTTATCGTGGAAGATATCAGCAATTTGTGCAGGATCTGAAAAAATAACGCCCAATTTTCAGACATTCTGGAGAAAAAACAGGCGAAAACTGCCAGGTTTCAAGTCTTCCGCCAATGCGAACCAGATCTTTACGCCGGAATGAAGGCAAATCCACGAAAAACGTTCGCAATTTTTTTTGAGATCGAAATTTTTGTGAAAGTCGAAAGTTTAAGTTGCCAGCGAAGGTGAAAGCCCCATCTACTTTAAGTGGGGGCAGGTACTCTGGGAGCGCCTAGCTGGAAGTGGAACATGGAGATCTATACACGGTTCGCCGAGGACTACAGGAATAGAAACCTGGAAGAAATTTCAATCCAGGATTACCTGCTTGGATGCAGAGACGACCCCTTGATGCGCGCGACGTCCGCCGAGCGCATGATGGCCGCGATCGGAGAGCCCGAGGTCATCGACACAAGCCAGGATCAACGGCTCGGCCGGATTTTCATGAACCGGACAATCAAACGCTACGCCCCCTTCAAGAACCTCTATGGCATGGAAGCGACGATCGAGCGCATCGTCGGCTTTTTCCGCCATGCCAGCCAGGGGCTGGAGGAACGCAAGCAGATCCTCTACCTGCTCGGCCCGGTCGGCGGCGGCAAGTCGAGTATTGCCGAAATCCTGAAGAAGCTGATGGAACAGGAACCCATCTACGTGCTGAAGGCCGGTGACCAGATCAGCCCGGTCTACGAGTCTCCGCTTGGTCTTTTCAGTGCCAATCGCGTCGGTGACCTTCTGGAAGACAAGTACAATATTCCGCGGCGCCTTTTGACCGGACTGATTTCCCCCTGGGCGACGAAACGCCTCGACGAATACGAAGGCGACATTTCCAAATTCAGCATCGTCAAGATCTACCCGTCGCGGCTGCGCCAGATCGGCGTGACCAAGACGGAACCGGGCGACGAGAACAACCAGGATGTCTCCGCGCTCGTCGGCAAGCTCGACATCCGAAAGCTGGAGGAATTCAGCCAGGACGACCCCGACGCCTACAGCTATTCGGGCGCACTCAACCGAACCACCCAGGGCATGATGGAATTCGTCGAGATGTTCAAGGCGCCGATCAAGGTGCTGCATCCCCTGCTGACAGCCACCCAGGAAGGGTCCTATGTCGGGACGGAGAATATCGGCGCCTTACCCTTCCAGGGGTTGATCCTGGCGCATTCGAACGAATCCGAATGGAGCCAGTTCAAGAACAACAAGAACAACGAGGCGTTCCTGGACCGCATCAGCGTGGTGAAGGTTCCTTACTGCCTGCGGGCCAGCGCGGAAGCCGATATCTACGGCAAGCTGTTGAGCCAGAGCGCTCTGGCCGAGGCCTCCTGTGCCCCTGAAACCCTGCCTCTGCTCGCGCGCTTCAGTGTCCTCACGCGGCTGCACGAACATGAGAACTCGACGCTTTATTCCAAGCTTCGGGTCTATGACGGCGAGATGCTGAAGGATTCGGATCCGAAGGCGAAATCGCTTCAGGAATACCGGGACGCGGCGGGTGTTGATGAAGGCATGAACGGCATTTCGACCCGCTTCGCCTTCAAGGTCCTGTCGGAAACCTTCAACCACGACACGGAAGAGATTTCCGCCGATCCGGTGCACCTGATGTACGTGCTTGAGCAGGCCATCAGGCGCGAACAGTTCGACCCGGAAACCGAGGGCCGGTATCTCGACTTCCTCAAGACGGAACTGGCGCCGCATTATGCGGAGTTCATCGGCAACGAGATCCAGAAGGCCTATCTTGAGTCCTATACCGACTACGGCCAGAACCTGTTCGACCGCTACATTGCCTATGCCGACGCCTGGATCGAGGAGCAGGACTACAAGGATCCTGATACCGGCCAGATCTTCGACCGCGATGTTCTGGAAAAGGAGCTGGAGAAGATCGAACAGCCGGCGGGTGTTGCCAACTCACGGGATTTCCGCAACGAGGTGGTGAAGTTCGTCTTGCGTGCCCGCGCGGAAAACCAGGGACAGAACCCGGACTGGCGGCGTTACGAGAAGCTGAGACAGGTCATCGAGAAACGCATGTTCGGCAAGGTGGAAGAGCTCCTTCCGGTCATCAGTTTCGGTGCCAAGCGCGACAAGAAAACCGACGAGAAGCACCACGAGTTCGTCGAACGCATGACCGGTCATGGCTACACCAAGCGGCAGGTCAGGAGACTGGTCGAGTGGTACATGCGCGTCAACAAGGCCGGGTAACGCCGGAGGCGGATTGACAGATGGCGCATTTCATCGACCGCAGGCTGAACCCGAAAGACAAGAGCTTGACCAACAGGCGGCGCTTTCTCAAGAGGGTCCGCACCCAGATCAAGAAGGCGGTTGAGGATGCCGTGCGCGAACGGGGCGTGGCGGATGTCGGCCGGGCCAAGGATGTCAGCGTTCCGACCGACGGCGTCAGCGAACCCTCGTTCCGAAAAGCCGCCAATGGCGGGCGGCGGGAACGGGTCCTGACCGGCAACAAGAGCTTTCAGACCGGTGACCGGATCGAAAAGCCGCCGCGCGGCGGTGGGTCCGGAGCCGGCCGTCAAGGGGCCCCTGACGGTGATGGCGAGGACGACTTTCTGTTCGCGCTCTCAAGAGAGGAATTCCTGGACTTCTTCTTCGAGGACCTGGAACTGCCGGATCTGGTGAAACAGAGCCTGAAAGAGATCACCCGGACGCATCCGCACCGGGCCGGCTATTCCACGTCCGGCGCGCCGGCCAACATCAACATTGCCCGCACGATGCGAAATGCCCTTGGCCGCAGGATCGGACTGAAAAGACCGACGGACAAGGAAGCGCAGGCACTCCTGAAAGAAATCCTCCGGCTGGAACAGGTCGCATCGCCAACGCCCGAACAGCGCGCGGAATTGGCCGACCTGCGCGCGGCCTACGAGATCCTGGCCAAACGGCGCAAGGTCGTCGCCTATATCGACCCGCTTGACGTACGCTACAATCATTTCGTTCAGCAGCCGGAACCGAATGCCAATGCCGTCATGTTTTGCCTCATGGACGTGTCGGCTTCGATGGGCGAACGCGAAAAGGACCTGGCCAAGCGGTTCTTCATGCTGCTGCACCTGTTTCTCGACCGGCGCTACGAAAAGACGGACATCGTGTTCATTCGGCACACCCATGATGCTTCGGAAGTTGACGAAGACACCTTCTTCTATTCGCCGCAGACGGGGGGGACCGTGGTGAGCACGGCCCTGGTCGTCATGAAAGACATCATCCTGGACCGTTATCCGCCCTCGGAGTGGAACATCTACGCGGCCCAGGCCTCGGACGGTGAAAACTTCGGCGGCGATTCGAAGCGCTGCGCCGCCCTTCTTGGCGACGACCTCATGCAGGTCTGCCAGTACTTCGCCTATGTCGAGATCGTCGGCGAAGACGAGGCTCAACTGATCAACAGCGAGGCGACCGGCATGGAGCTCTGGGAATCCTATGGCCGCGTTGCTGAAGCCTGGCCGAATTTCGCGCGAAAGCGCGTGGCGACCGCTGCCGATATCTATCCCGTCTTCCGTGAACTCTTCGCGCGCGAGCCCGCAGGTCAAGGCCATGGCTAAGCGCGCGGCAAAAGCAAAATCCGGCCTGCTGTTCGACCATGCCGACTGGGACTTCGACACGCTGCGGCGAACGCTGGACGCGATCGAAGACGTGGCGCGTGATGACCTGGGACTGGATTTTTATCCGAACCAGATCGAAATCATTTCATCCGAGCAGATGCTTGACGCCTATTCCTCGATCGGCATGCCGCTGATGTATCATCACTGGTCGTTCGGGAAGCACTTTCTCGGTCATGAGCGCCTCTACAGGAAGGGCGCGCGCGGGCTTGCCTATGAAATCGTGATCAACTCCAATCCGTGCATCAGCTACTGCCTGGAAGAAAACACGATGCCGCTGCAGGCGCTGGTGATGGCGCATGCCGCCTTCGGCCACAATCACTTCTTCAAGTCCAACCATCTGTTCCGGCAGTGGACGGATGCCGACGGCATTCTCGATTACCTCGAATATGCCCGCAAGTTCATCGCCTCCTGTGAAGAAAAGCATGGTTTCGGCGAGGTGGAGGCAACGCTCGACGCGGCACACTCGCTCATGCCGCACGGCGTCTTCCGGCATCGCCGCCCGCGTCAGCCTTCCCTGCGCGAGGCGGAGGAACAGCGGCGCGAACGGATCGCCGCCGCCGAACAGAATGTCCACTATCTCTGGAACACCATCTTAAACCCCGCGCCCGGTCAGGCGTCGACGGATACGGAACTCCTCGACCGCAAACGCGATATGCATCTTCCGGAAGAAAACCTGCTCTATTTCCTGGAACATTACAGCCCTGTCCTGACCACATGGCAGCGTGAGATCCTGAGGATCGTGCGCAATATCGGGCAGTATTTCTATCCGCAGAAACAGACGAAAGTGATGAACGAAGGCTGCGCCAGCTTCGTGCACTACTACATCTTGAACAAGCTGCACGAACAGGGACGCATCAGCGACGGCGCGATGCTGGAAATCCTTCACAGCCACACCAACGTGCTGACCCAGCCGGACTTCGACGACCCGCGTTTTTCCGGAATCAATCCCTACGCACTCGGCTTTGCCATGATGGACGATATCCGGCGAGTCTGCCTGGACCCGACCGAGGAGGACCGGGAGTGGTTTCCGGACCTCGCCGGGAGCGGCGATTGGCGCAGCGTCCTGAGGCACGCATGGGCCAACTATCGCGACGAAAGCTTCATCCAGCAGTTTCTCTCGCCGACCGTCATGCGGCGTTTCAGGATGTTTGCCTTGTCCGATGAATCATCATCGCGCTATTGCACGGTGACGGGCATCCACAACGAACAGGGATACCGGTATCTGCGCGATGCGCTTGCACGCGACCATGACCTTGCGGCGCTGGAACCGGAAATCCAGGTTGCGGATGCCGATCTGCTCGGGGACCGATGCCTGCATCTGAAGGCCATCCGGCGCAATTCCGTTCCCCTGGATCCGGACAGCAGGGCCGCCACGCTGAAACATGTCGAACGGCTATGGGGCTACAAGGCTGAAATCGTGGAGAGCAATGCGGCCAACTGACGACCCGTGTCAGATTTCGCTCAGGCTTTGGGACAGATCCCGAAAAGTCTTCTTGAAGGCCTCCGTGAGAGGATTTCCGGCGAGCCCGACACGTGTCAGCATTCCGACCGGACGGGACACGTCCGGATCGCCCAGTTTTCTGAAAGCCAGCGTTTTTCCCTGCGCCGAATACATCGCCGATCGCGGCAGCAGTGCGACGCCGATACCCTCGCTGACAAGGTCCATCGCGGTGGATGAGCGGCCGACCTCGTAGGTCCATTGGGCCGACAGCCTGCTTCTGGCCATCGCCTCGTCAATCAGGAGACGGTTTCCGGTGCCTCTTGCCGGCAGGATCAGCGGCTCATCCTGAAGATCAGGCCATGCGACAGTGCCCGCTGCGGCCAGGTGATGATCGCGGCGCAACGTAAGAACGATGCTGTCTTCGAAAAGCGGCTCGAACTCGGTATTCGGTTCAAGAGATCCGATCGAACAAATGCCGAAATCGGCGTCTCCCTGCGCCACCGCCTCGGCAACTTCATTGGCAGCGCGATCGAGCAGCCGGATCCTCGGCACGGCGCCGTCCTCCCGAAGTTTCCGGACCGCGGGTGCCAGCAAGGGAGTAACCATTGTCGGGATCATGGCGATCGTCACCAGCGAGCCGCGCTGGTGTGCAAAGGCCACGCTCTCGTCCCGCATGGCCAGCGCCGTCTCCCGCGCGCTTTCCAGCATCGCCTCGGCCCGCGCCTGCAGCCTCTTGGCGGCAAGCGTTGGTTTGACCGCGCGCGTGGTGCGTTCGAACAGAGCTGAGCCGAGCGTTTCCTCCAGTTTCTGGACCCTGCGGGTGATCGCCGACTGCGACAGGCTCAGGCGTTCCGCCGCGTGGTGAAACGAGGCGGTTTCCATGACCGCCAGAAAGGCCTCGAGATCATTGAAGTCGAAATTGATGCGCATGCCGCATTAATCAGTCAAAAAGCAACAATTGTCAAAACAATCAGGCTGCTGGTAAGACGGTTTCGAGAGGAAACACACCATGTCCAGCCCCTACGACATCGCCATCATCGGCGGCGGCAACGCCGCCCTCTGCGCGGCCATGACGGCCGCAGAAAAAGGCGCGAAAGTCGTTATCCTTGAAACCGCCCCCAAGGCCTATCGTGGCGGCAATTCCCGCCACACCAGAAACTTCAGATGCATGCATTCCGCTCCGCTCGGCCCACTGGTCGATGACTACAGCGAGGAAGAGTATTTCGAAGATCTTTTGAAAGTCACAGCCGGCAAGACCGACGAGACACTCGCAAGACTGGCGATCCGCACATCCGAGGAATGCCTGCCCTGGATGGAAGACCACGGCGTCCGCTTCCAGCCGTCCCTGTCCGGCACGCTTTCGCTGGCCCGGACCAATGCATTCTTCATGGGCGGCGGCAAATCGCTGGTCAACGCCTACTACCGCACCGCCGAAAAACTCGGTGTCTCGGTTTTTTATGAAGCCAATGTCACGCATCTGGCGCTTGAAGGCGACAGGATCGTGCGGATCGACTACACGCATGAAGGCGAAGCAAAATATGTTGAGCCCAGCGCCGTGATTGTCGCCTCGGGCGGATTTCAGGCGGATACCGAATGGCTTACGCGCGCCTGGGGCCCTGCGGCGAAGAACTTCCTTATCCGGGGAACGCCGTACAACCGGGGTGTCGTTCTGGCGGATCTTCTCGATCAGGGCGTCCAGTCGGTCGGCGATCCGACCCAGTGCCATGCGGTCGCGATCGACGGCCGGGCGCCGAAATTCGACGGCGGCATCGTCACGCGGCTCGATTGCGTTCCCTTTTCCATCGTCGTCAACAAGGAGGCAGACCGCTTCTACGACGAGGGCGAAGATGTCTGGCCCAAGCGCTATGCCATCTGGGGACGGCTTGTCGCCAACCAGCCGGACCAGGTCGGCTACGTGATCATCGACTCCAAGTCGCTCGAACTGTTCATGCCCTCGGTCTTCCCGCCGATCAAGGCGGATACTCTGGAAGAGCTTGCCGGGAAGATGGGGTTGCCGCCGGAGAAGCTGCGCAACACGGTCACCACATTCAATGCGGCGTGCGGCGACACGTCGAACTTCCATCCGACCGAACTCGACGGCGTCAAGACAACCGGGATCAATATTCCCAAGACCAACTGGGCGCGTCCGATCGATGAACCGCCCTTTTACGGCTACAGCCTGAAGACCGGCGTCACCTTCACCTATCTGGGCCTCAAAGTTGACGAGAATGCCCGGTGCAGCACGGAAAGCGGCCCCATTGAGAACCTGTGGGCGGCCGGGGAAACCATGGCTGGTTCCATCCTGGGACAAGGCTATCTCGCCGGTTTCGGCATGACCATCGGAACCGTTTTCGGACGTATCGCAGGCCGGGAGGCCGCCAATCATGCAAACTGATCTGCTCCAGGAAGCCCGCCGCCAGGCGGAGATCTGCAATGCCTGCCGCTATTGCGAAGGCTACTGCTCGGTGTTCCCGGCCCTGCACCAGGAACGTTTCTTCTCCGATGCCAACCTGACCCAACTGGCCAATCTCTGCCACAACTGCCGCGGCTGTTACTACGCCTGTCAGTACACGGCTCCGCACGAGTTCGATCTCAACCTGCCAAAGGCGCTTGCGGAAGTGCGTCAGGATAGCTGGGAAAGCTTCGCATGGCCCGCTCCGCTCGCACGCCGGTTTCAGAAAAGCGGCGTGATGATCGCCCTTGCGACGATCCTCGGCTTTGCCCTGCTGTTTTTGGCATTCCGCGCGCTCGGATCTGCGGGTGGTGACGGGTTCTATGCGGTTCTGTCCCACTCGGCCATGGTCGCGATCTTCCTGCCCGCCTTCCTGTTTCCGCTTGCCAGCATCGCCGTCAGCCTCAGACGTTACTGGAAGGAGACCGGCGGCAGGACGATCTCGTTCACCCAGATCGCGGACGCCTTCGGGTCCGCTGCAAAGATGAAGAACCTTGCCGGCGGGCACGGCGACGGTTGCAATTTCGAGGACGAAGACCGGTTCAGTCAGGCGCGCCATCACGCGCACCAGGCGGTCATGTACGGCTTTCTGCTCTGCTTTGCCTCGACGTCGGCCGGAACCATGCTTCACTATGTCTTCGACATGCCCGCACCCTATCCGCTTTGGTCGCTGCCGAAACTCCTTGGAATTCCGGGCGGCATCCTGATGGTGATCGGCACGGTCATGCTGGCCTCGCTGAAACTGAAGGCCGATCGGTCCCTCGGTGCGCCGTCCGCCTGGGGCGGGGAGATGGGCTTCATCCTGCTCCTGTTCCTGGTCGCGCTGTCCGGCCTTGCGCTTTACGCGCTCGGCAGCACGGCGGCCATGCCTGCGCTTCTGGCCATCCACCTCGGTTCGGTGCTCAGCTTCTTCCTGCTGACGCCCTATACCAAGATGGCCCACGGTTTCTACCGTCTCGCGGCCCTGGTTCGGGACGAGCAGCGGAAATCGGCGGGGTAACTCCCGCCGATCCTTATCCGGTCCTGTCGGTTACCGTGAACTGTCCCATCATGCCCTGATCTTCATGCTCCAGAATGTGGCAGTGATACATGTAGGGATAGTCTTCGCTCGCAAGGTGATCGAACCGGACAATAAACTCGGACCAGTCGTCGTCATCCAGCACCACCGTGTCTTTCCAGCCCGCCTGATCCGGTGTCACGGCAGCTCCCTCCATTTGCTCGACCAGGAACGAACAGCCATGCACATGGAACGGGTGCGCGCCCTGATCGGAGCGAACGCGCCAGCGCTCCCAGACGCCGCGCTCGACGCGCTCGTTGATCACGGCCATGTCCATCACCGCACCGTTGATCGTCATGGTCATGGCCGCGTGACCCGCATGGGCCCCGTGACCGCCTGCGTGGCCGGCATGGGCGCCATCACCGTCGCCATGATCCATTTCCAGAACGAATTCACGCGTCTTTCCGATCTCTTCCGGATCCGGACGCTCGATCGTTGCCAACCGCTCCGGAACGGGCGCAGTATGCGCGACGAGTGTTCTGTCGACGTTCAGAAGCAACGAGGCGGGAGCGGATGCCTGACCAGGCCCGGTCAGCAAATTCACCAGGCCGGAAACGCTCCCCTCGCCTTCCTCATCGATATCGTCCTCGAAAAATGTCAGCAGTTCAGCTGAGGTGTCTTCTGTCATGTCCACGATGATTTCACATCGTTCGCCGGGCGACATTTCCATGGTCGTCATCGGCACGGGCGCTTCCAGAAGGCCGCCATCGGAGGCGATCTTGTGGAACGTCCGGTTGTCGGCAAACGCGAGAATGTAAAAACGCGCGTTCGCGCCGTTGAGTATCCGTAGGCGCACTTTGCCTGCAGGAACCTCCGCGATTGGTGACAGAGCGCCATTGATCACGGCCGTGTCGCCAAACCAGCCATCCTCGCCGGCGTCTTCAAGAGAGTAGATCAGTCGTCCCGCTTCATCGAAGCTTCTGTCCTGAATGATCACCGGCAGATCGTCGTGGCCGTAGCGGTTCGGGAGTTCCTTTGAGACATCGTCATCATCATCGATGATGATCATGCCGGCGAGGCCGCGATAGGTCTGGGTTCCGGTTTTTCCATGGGTATGGGAGTGGTACCAGCATGTCGCTGCCGGCTGCACGATCGAAAGGGTTGGCTGCCAGCGTTCGCCCGGAGGCATTTCCAGCTGCGGCCCGCCATCCACATCTCCCGGAACATGGAGGCCATGTCCGTGGACGGAGACACCTTCTGTCAAAGTGTTGTGGTAGTTGAGGGTGAGGTCCGTGTTCCGCCGCGTGCGAATGGTCGGGCCCAGATAGTCCTGGTTGACACCGATGGTCGGCGTCATGACGCCCGGCTTGAAAGACCACTGGCCGGTGCGAATGGTCAGATCCAGCGGCGCGCCGTCGGTGCCATCGGCAATCGGTGGAATCGGCAGCGGCGGCCGGACCGTGTTCGACCATGCCGGTCCAGCCAGGCATGTGCCCGTGAGTGCAAGGCTGCCTGCGAGGAACCGGCGCCGGGAAAACGTGAGCGACATCTCTGATCTCCAAATCAACAAAATCCGTAAGGGCGTGCATGCTGCGCACGACAGCGAAAGAGCGCACGGCGCCCCGATGTACTTGTGAATGGGAAACGCGTAGGTATCCGTCCATCGGACAAATGCCGGATCGACGGCCTCGGGCATGGGACATAGGGTCAATTCAGCTTGATCAACCAGGTGCCAGAGCGCCAAAGACAGACAGAACAGGGAACGACTTCATGCTGGATACGAGCGAACCATTGTGGAATTGGCGAACCTTTTTTGCCGCGTTCGTTCTGATTGTCTTTGCCACCAGTGTTGTTGAAGTTTTCAACGAATTCCGGGCCGGCGAGACTCTCGGTTCCATGGGCGATGATCTTGCAAGGCTTGTGATCAGCGCATTGGTCCTGGGCGCCTTTCTGTACGATCGCCATGTCCAGCAGAAAACGCTGAAGGAACTGAGCGGACAGCTTGAAAAAGCGCGCGGCCAACTGGCGCGGCTTGATTCCCGTTCGGTTGAACTTGCAGGACAGTACCGCGCGGTCATGCAAAAGCAGTTTGATGCCTGGAACCTGACCGCCAGTGAACAGGATGTCGTGATCGGGATGCTGAAGGGTCTTTCGTTCCGGGAAATCGCCGGGCTCAGGGAGACGCGCGAAAAAACGGTGCGGCAGCAGGCCTCCACCGTCTATCGGAAAGCCGGCGTCTCCAGCCGGAACGAGCTGACCGCCTGGTTCTTCGAAGACATGCTGGATCCCCTGCCGGCCCATGACGGGTGAACAAGAGACGCACTGCGACCTGAAAACGTCGCGTCCGCACCTTGTCGGGCGCTGATTGCGAGATATAACCCCCAGACGCTTGGACACGAAACGAAGGCGCACGCGCGCGAAATCGCAGTGGTGCCGCCCCCTGATCGTGCAGAAAACAAACAGATATCCGGGTGCAGTGGTGGAAACGCAAAAGATAACAATTCTCGACGGCGGCATGGGCCAGGAGCTTGTCCGCCTGAGCGGGCTGGAACCCACCGGGCTCTGGTCGACGCGGATCATGATGGAACGGCCGGACCTCGTCGGCGCGATCCACGATTCCTACTTCGCCGCCGGCGCGCATGTGGCAACGGCCAACACCTACGCGATCCATCGCGACCGTCTGCGACCGAACGGCATCGAAGACCGTTTCGAAGAGTTGCAGCAGCAGGCCTGTGAAATCGCGTGCCGGTCCCGCGACGCACACGGCTCCGGATCCGTTGTCGGTTCCGTCGGCCCGCTCGGCTGGTCCTACAGCCACGACGGCGCCCCACCCGAAGATGAATCGGTTGAACTCTACGCGGAGATCTGCCGCATCCAGGCGGATTTCGTCGATTCCTACCTGATCGAGACGATTGCTTCGATCGAACAGGCAAGAGCGGCCGTCACGGGCGCGCTCGGCCACGGCAAACCGGTCTGGATCGGGCTCACGGTCGACGACGCCGACGGCACCAGACTGCGCTCGGGAGAAAGCCTCGCGGAAGCTGTCCGCGAGATTGCGGCGCTGTCCCCGCAGGCCATTCTTTTGAACTGCTCCATACCGGAAGCGGTCGCCGCCGGATTGAACAAACTGCCAGAGACAGACCTGCCGACCGGCGGCTATGCCAACGGGTTCACCGGCATCAGCAAGGCATTCATGAGCGCGGGCAGCGCCGTGACCAAACTCACCTCCCGTGTCGATCTCACCCCGGATGCCTATGCTGATCATGTCAACGGGTGGGTTGCTTCTGGTGCGACCATCGTTGGCGGCTGCTGCGAAGTCGGGCCAGCGCATATCCAGGAACTCGCGCGGCGGTTCGGCTGAGCACGCAACAAGGCTTTTGCGCACACCGCCCGGATGTGAGCGCGGTTTTATGCCGCTGGAGTGTCCTGCCGCGTGTCGCGGCGCATCGCAGCGGCAAAGAATTCAAGCAACGCTTCGATGTCCCGCTGCTGCCGGAAATCCTTGTGCGTTGCCACCCAAAGGCCCGTAAAGGGCAGCCCGGCAACGCTGCCTAGCGGTTCAAGCTGACCTGACTTTTCCCCGACAAAGGCGGGCAACATGGCAAGGCCGAGCCCCCTCTCGGCCAGGGCTGCCAGCATGAGGAAACTGTCCGCGGAAAACTCGAGCCGGTTTTCAACATTGGAAAGCTGCCATTCACCGACAGTGGATCCGGCAAAGCCGGGAGCGGTGCCGAGCCATTTGTGCGCGCTGACAGGCAGGTCCCTGATACGGGCAAGATATTCCGGGGAGCCGAAGACGCCGAAATCGACTGTACCCACCTTGTGCCCGCTGAGTTCCGGAGGCAGATCCGGACCGGGTCTCACGAGGATTTCAGCTCCCGACAGCGACAGGTCGATCGGATCGTTCGAAACGGCAACCTCGATCTTGACGTTCGGGTGCACCTTCCTGAAGTTTTCAAGATGATCCGGCAGAAGCAGGCAGGCAATCGTATCCGTCGTGGCGAGACGAAAGGTGCCTTCGATACCTTTCGCGGTCGAATCCAGACTTCTCCTGATCCGCGCCGAGGCGTGGTCCATGAGCTTGAGCGAAGCCAGGAGCGCCCGGCCTTCCGGTCTTAGCCGATACCCGTCCTTCTGCCTGTCGAACAGCTTGACCTCGCAGGACGCTTCCAGGAGCGCGATCCGTCTCAGGACGGTCGCGTGGTTTACACCGAGCGTGCGCGAGGCCGCCGACAGCGATCCCTGTTCGGCAACCGCGTGGACATATTGAAGATCGTTCCATCTGAGTTTGTGCATTTGTGCACAGCCCTTTGTCGCAATTTAGAGAATTTATAAGCGCATTAGATCATGAGATTTATCGGATGTTCAATTCTGCACATGAGAGGAGAGACTCATGAAACACGGACTGAAGGTTTTCTGCTCACTCGTTTTCATCTTCGTTGCGGGCATGGGCACATCCGTCGCCGACGGGCATTTCGAAAACGCAATCAAGGCACGCAAGGCGGTCATGGCGCTTTATGCGTGGAACCTCGGCCAGCTGGGCGCCATGGCAAAAGGGGACGTCGAATACAACGCGGAAGCAGCCAAGATCGCTGCGGAGAACATCGAGATCCTGGCAACAATGAACAACGGTTCCGCCTGGCCTCAGGGATCCGACAGCGCGGCCCTGCCCGGAAAGACCCGTGCAAAGGTCGAGGCCTGGACGACCTATCCGGAAAGCGCCGAAATCAACAAGAAGCTTGCAGCGGCCGCAGTCGCCATGAGCGCCGTCGCGGGTGACGGCGTCGATGCGGTGCGCGCGAATATCGGCGCCATCGGAGGTGCCTGCAAGGATTGCCACACCAAGTTCCGGGAAGCGGAATAGACCTAGCGGAGCCGCGCACATATGAAGACCTGGCATATGCCGCGACGCTTTGCGGTCGCGATCCTCATGATTGTCGGGCTGGCCCTTTTGCCGGCCCGGGCCGGGGATGACCGGCTCCCGATGCGGGACGGAGAAACCCCTGCAACCACCAATCGCGTCCCGCATATCCAGATCGGCGCAGTGCCCGTTCCGCGGCTGTCGGAGCGCCTGCTGCAGCGCGTGGCGACCTTGCCGGGTGTCAAGCTCCGCAACACGGTCATTTCGCTGCCCGGCGCCAAAGGGTTCTGGTTGAACGAGAACCTTGATCTGGCAAGGCCTCAGGCAATTGTCGGCGGACGGGAATTCGCACACTTGCATCCTGACGGAAGCCTGCACGCCTCCCTGCCACCTGCACGGGCGCGCGAAGCGGTGAAGGCGGGGTGGGCGGCCATGCATCCCTGGGCGAACAGCCGCCCGGGCTGGGAAGGCTTTGTTTTGCTCTATACGCCGCGCACCCAGGAGGAGACCGATATGGTTTTCCAGCTGCTCGTGGACGGCTACAACTACGTGACCGGCCGCAGTCACACAGCAGCAGACCTTTGAAGCCTGTCCCGGTGTCCGTGCCCCCTACCGCGCAACGGTGAAGCGTGCCTCTAGACCGGGTTCGCTGCCGCGGAGTTTCAGACCGCCTCCATGTCGTTCGGCGACACGTTCCACGATCGGCAACCCGAGACCGCTGCCGTCGCTCCGTTCCGAAACCTGTCCGAACCGCTGAAGCGCGGTCTGGATCTGCGCCTCGGTCAACCCCTTGCCGTCATCCCTGACGACAATCGTTGCGGCTTCCGGGGCGGTTTCCAGCGCAACGACGATTTCGGACAGGCCTGCACCGCCATGTTTCATGGCATTGTCGACAAGATTGGACACTGCTTCGCGGATCATCGTCCGGTCTCCGGTGACAGAGACATCACCGTCCGGCATCAGCGCGGTAATCGCCAGCTCGCCATTGTCTCTGCCCTGAAAATCCTTCGTCACGCCACCAATCAGCTCGTTGACCGAAAACGTTTCCTGTGCCGAAGCCGGGCTGATCGACTTGGTCCGCTCATAGGTCAGAAGCTTCTGTGCCAGAAGGCTTGTTTCCTTGGCGGCATCGACGAGATCGCCGGCGCGCTCGCGCATGGCCGCCTCGTTCGGGGCCGAACGCACCGATTCCGCCAATGCGAGAACACCGGCAACCGGGTTGCGCAACTGATGCGCCGCATTTGAGATGAATTCGCTCTGCGTCGCCATGGCCTCGGACACCTGTCCAAGCAGCCGGTTGAGCGTGCGCACAATGCCCTCTACTTCCACCGGAACCGGTCTTTGAATGGGCTTCAGAACCTCACCGGAGCGCAGGTCGATCGCCTGCTGAAGGTCGTTCAACGGATGCAAACCGATCCGGATACCGAACCAGACGATCAGCGAAAGGGACGTAATGATGGACGAGATCGTCACCAGCGAGCGCAACATCAGGTCCTGGACGAAGGTGGCGCGAATGGCAACGTCCTGCCAGACGGTCGTCGTGAACACACCGCTGAAGTCGTCGACCTGCATGCGGGTGCGCATGCGGAAACCGCGCACATCCCTGCCAAGATATTCCGCATTGAAATAGACCGGGGTGAGTTCTCCGTCACCGACACCGGCGAGCGGGATGCCCACCGGCGGTGTTGCATAGCCGGTGACGATGACGCCGTCGGGTGCATAGACATGGTAGAACACCGGTCCGCCAGAAGTGTCGGAGAGGATCTTGCGGGTGCTCGGCGCCAGCGCGTCGCCGCCGGACAGCGCAACATCGTTGGCGACGGCGAGCGCAGCAGACTGCAAGCTCCTGTCAAAGACTTCAGCGGCCGTGACCCGTGCGTTGTTGAGCTGCCAGAGACCCGTGGCACCGGCCACGAACAGCAGGGGAACCAGGATGATTAGGGTCAGGCGGAGGCGTAGAGAATAGGTTCTCTTCATGCGGACGCCTTGCCGAGGGAATAGCCGATGCCGCGATGGACCTGGATGTTGACGCCATAGGGCGCGAGGCGCTTGCGCAGCCTGGAGGCGTATACCTCGATGACTTTCTCATCGGTTTCGCTGCCCGCGCCATAAAGCTGATCGAGCAGGCTTGCCTTGGAAACCGTTCGACCGTTCGCCTGCGCCAGCGCGGCAAGCAGAGCGAGTTCACGGCGCGGGACTTCCAATGCCTGAGCGCCGTCAAGCAACTGCAGCGCGCCGGCGTCCAGTTTCAGAGGACCGATGTCGATGAGTTGCCGTGGCGCGACGCCCTTGCGTCGGCCAAGCGCGCGAATCCGTGCTCCCAGCTCTTCCATTTCAAATGGCTTGACCAGGTAGTCATCCGCACCTGCGTCAAGGCCCATCACAAGGTCTTCAGTCTCAGAACGCGCAGTCAGAAGAATGACCGGCCTCGGATCATCGCGGTCCCTGAGATCCGTCAGAAGATCCAGCCCGCTCCTGCCGGGCAGGTTGATATCCAGAATGACGAGATCGCCGCCTTCCTGTTTCAGGAACACATCTGCCTCATCGCCGTCATGGAGAATATCCACCGAATGGCCGGCATCGCGCAGCTGATAGGCGATCCCCTTTGCCAGACTGACATTGTCTTCTACGAGTGCGATCCGCATTTTTATTCTTTTTCGATGAAAGCTTGCTGCAAGCTTCGCAGGGAACACTGTCAGCATCAAGTCGCTTTTGCGAGCGCTGAGAGTGAGGCTGCGGAAACACACAGCCCACGCCATTGGGAGGAAAACATGGTTTTGAAAAAGCTTGCGCGCCAGCTGGCGCTGAGTGTGACTCTTGCTGCCGGTGCCTTCGTACCGGCCCAGGCCCTTGCGGCCGATCTCGATCTGTCCGGCAAAACTGTCGAATGGGTCATTCCCTTCTCCGAAACCGGCGGGTCCGCCAAGTGGGCGAACTTCTATGCGCCGCTCCTGAGCGAAGCGCTTCCGGGTCAGCCGACCGTCGTCGTGAAGTTCATGCCGGGTGCCGGTTCCACAAAGGGCGCCAACTGGTTCCAGAACCAGAAATTCGCCGACAGCGAAGGTACGGTAATCTTCGGATCTTCCGGTTCCACGCAGTTCCCGTATCTGCTGGGCGATCCGCGTGTCCGGTATGACTACAAGGACTGGAACGTGGTTCTGGCCTCCGGCACGGGCGGTGTTGCCTACCTGCCGCCGGACCTGGCCTCCAAGATGAACGGCAACGATGCCAGCGCGCTGAAAGAGACCGATTTCATCTACGGCTCCCAGGGTGCGACCCGGCTTGATCTCGTTCCGCTTCTGGCCTGGGAAATGCTCGGTCTGAATGTCGAGCCCGTCTTCGGCATCAAGGGCCGTGGCGACGGCCGCCTGATGTTCGAGCGCGGTGAAGCCAACATCGACTACCAGACCTCTTCGTCCTACCTGAAGGGCGTAACGCCGCTTGTTGAAGCCGGAACAGCCGTGCCGATGATGAGCTGGGGTGCCCTGGATGCCGACGGCAACATCGTCCGCGACCCGACTTTCCCCGATATGCCGACCTTCAAGGAAGTCTGCGAGGCGACCGAGGGCTGCGAGACATCCGGCGAGAAATGGGATGCCTGGAAAGCCTTCTTCATCGCCGGGTTCCCGGCCCAGAAGATGGTGTTCCTGCCGAACGGCGCATCCCAGGATGCGATCGACACCTATTCCAAGGCGTTTGACGCGGTCAAGGCACGCGGCGACTTCGCGGAGATTTCCGCGGGCCGGCTCGGCAAGTACCCGCAGATGACAGGTGCCGAGGCTGACAGCGCCCTCAAGAGCGCGACCGAAGTACCCGACAGCGCGAAGGAATTCGTGGTCGGCTGGCTGCAGGAACGTTACGGCGTTTCTCTGAAGTAACAGCACTTCCGCCCGTCCGGTCTGACCGGACGGGCTCTCTTACCTCAAAATCAAAATCCGGGGCGATCCAGTGGACATTCTTGGCACCGCTTTACCTGCGCTCGCCGATGCGTCGGCGATGATCTTTCAGCCCGCCGTGCTTGGCTACCTGATTCTCGGTGTGGTGATGGGCCTTTGTATCGGGGTCTTCCCGGGGCTTGGCGGCATCGCCGGCCTGTCATTGCTGCTGCCCTTCATGTTCGGCATGGATCCCGTGCTCGGCCTCGCGCTGATGATCGGCATGGTCGCGGTGGTTCCAACGTCCGACACGTTCGCCTCCGTCCTGATGGGCATCCCCGGTTCCTCCGCCTCGCAGGCAACCGTTCTCGACGGCTTCCCGCTGGCCAAGAAGGGCGAGGCTGCGCGGGCGCTCTCCGCTGCCTTTGCCTCGTCGCTTTTCGGCGGACTGGTCGGGGCGGCTTTCCTGACCGTTTTCATCCTGGTTGCGCGTCCGATCGTTCTGGAGTTCCGCACGCCGGAACTTCTCATGATCACGCTGTTCGGCCTGTCGATGGTCGGCATTCTTGCCGGGCAGGTCGCCATCAAGGGCATCGTCGCCGCCGGTCTCGGCCTGATGGTCGGAACCATCGGAGAAGGCGACAGCGCCGGCGCGTTGCGCATGGCGACCTATGACATGCCTTACCTCACCGACGGTCTGAAACTGGTCATCGTCGGCCTCGGCATTTTCGCCATCCCGGAGATCGTGGCCCTCCTGCGCCAGGATCGCGCGATTTCGGAGCGCTCCATGCTCGGGGGCGGCTGGCTTCACGGGGTGCGCGACTGGTTCGCCAACATCTGGCTCAGCATCCGCTGTTCGCTGATCGGCGTTACCGTGGGGGTCATCCCCGGTCTCGGCGGCTCCGTCGTCGACTGGATCGCCTATGGCCACACCGTTCAGACCTCGAAGGACAAGTCCAAGTTCGGCAGCGGCGACGTCCGCGGCGTCATCGGACCGGAAAGTTCCAACAACGCCAAGGAAGGCGGCGGCCTGGTACCGACGCTTCTGTTCGGCATTCCGGGCTCCGGCTCCATGGCCGTCTTCATCGGTGCCGTCGCCCTGCTCGGATCCGGCCAGATCGAGGTCGGGCCGTCGATGCTGAAAAACAATCTCGACGTCACCTATGCCATCGTCTGGCTGCTGGCGCTTGCCAATGTGGTCGGCACGATCATCTGCATTCTCGGCTCCGGCGGGATCGCGCGTCTGACCACGATTCCGTTCGCGCTGCTGGCACCGTTCCTGTTCATGATCATTTCGTTTGCCGCGTTCCAGTCGGGCCAGAACCTGATGGATCTGGTGGCACTGTTCGCCATCGGCCTGCTCGGCATTCTGATGCGGCGCTTCGACTGGTCGCGTCCAGCCTTCCTGATCGGTTTCGTGCTGTCCAATCCGGCGGAAACCTATACCAACCAGGCCGTCCAGATCGCCGCGTCGCGCTTCCGCAAGGGCTTTGCGGAGGGCATGGAGTACATCTTTTCGCCGATCGTGATCGTTCTCATCATCATCACGATCGTCTCCGTGGTCATCGGCCTGCGCCAGTCCAAGAACATCCGCGCCGAGGGCGACGTTCCGACCGGCAGCAAGCGCGCACCGCTGATCTTCCTGCTGGCGATCTTTGCTTACCTTGCCTTTGCCTTCACAAACGCTTCGCTGATCCCCGACTATGCCTCCGCGGACCGGGTCTTCCCGCAGTTCGTCGGCCTGGTATCGATCATCGGCTGCCTGATCCTGCTGTTCCGGATGCGCACCAGCTCCGAAACCAGCCCGCTCTTCAGCGACAGCGAGGCAGGAAACTCCGAAGGCAACCAGCATGGCCTGTGGCCGACGCTGGCCTGGTTTGCCGGGCTCCTGATCCTGACGTCGCTGATCGGGTTCATTCTCGCGCTCGCCGGCTTCCTGGTGGCGTTCATCCACTACCGCGCAAAACGCAGCCTGCCCTACGCGCTTGGCTACGGCGCCTGCGGTATCGCCTTCATGTGCGGCATGGCCTGGCTGCTCAACCGTGACTTCCCGCCGGGACTGCTGCAGTCCTACGTCACCCTGCCGTGGCCGCTGACCTGAGGCAACGGCATGACGCTCTCGCTGCTCTGTCTTGCCGGCGACGGCATCGGCCCGGAGATCATGGCTGCCACGAAAACCGTCGTGGCGGCAGCCTGCGCCAAGTCGGGTGTAGCGGTGACGCTGACGGATCGAACCATCGGATTTGCTTCGCTGGAGAGCGGGAACAGCACACTCGAGGAGGCTGTCATCGCGGCGGCGCTTTCGGCCGACGGCATCATTCTCGGGCCGGTTTCGCACAATGACTACCCGCCGAGGGAGGAAGGCGGCCTGAACCCGTCAGGCGTCCTGCGCAAGGAACTCGACCTTTACGCAAACATCCGGCCGGCGCAGAGCTTCACCGGACTGCCGACACCGACCGGGCGGGACGTGAATCTCGTGATCTTCCGCGAGAACCTGGAAGGCTTCTACGCCGACCGGAATCTCTTTGCCGGGAGCGGCGAGTTCATGCCGGTGCCGGGCGTTGCCATGGCGATGCGGCTGATCACGGAGCGGGGAAGCGAACGCATCGGCCGTGCGGCGTTCGATTTTGCGGCCCGGAATGGGCGCCGCAAGGTCACCGCAGTTCACAAGGCCAATGTCATGCGAACCAGCGACGGCCTGTTTCTGGACGTGATCCGGCGGATCGCGGCAGACCATCCGGCGATCGGGTACGAGGAAATTCTGGTCGATGCAGCCGCCGCCCTGCTCGTGCGTGATCCGGGCCGTTTCGATGTCATCGTGACGACCAACATGTTCGGCGACATCCTGTCGGATCTTGCCACCGAACTCGCGGGCGGGCTCGGGCTTGCTGCGTCCCTGAACCTCGGGGCGCACAACGCCGCCGCCCAGGCCCAACATGGGTCTGCACCGGACATTGCCGGGCAGGACCGGGCAAATCCAACATCCCTGATCGGTTCGGCCGCGATGCTGCTGCGCCACCTTGGAGCCGCCAAAGCCGCTTCGGCAATCGAAAGCGCGCTCAAAACAGCACTGGCCCACCCGGAAACCCGGACGGCGGATCTCGGCGGCCCGCTCGGCACGCGCGCCTTTGCATCCGTTCTGGTCAAGCTCATAGAGGAAAGCTACGCATGACGCAGACAGCCATCCCCTTTCTCTTCATGCGCGGGGGATCCTCGCGCGGGCCCTATATGAAACGCAGTGATCTGCCGGAAAATCTCGACCAGCTGTCGGAGGTTCTGATTTCGCTCGTCGGCGCAGGTCATCCATTCAACATCGACGGCATCGGTGGCGGAACGGCGGTCACGACCAAGGTCGCCATGCTGTCGGCATCCGAAGACGACTGGGCGGATGTGGATTATTTCTTCGCGCAGGTCAGCGTCGAGGAAAAGCTTGTCGACTACAAGCCGTCTTGCGGCAACATCCTTGTCGGCGTCGGGCCGGCGGCCATCGAGATGGGGCTTGTCGAGCCTGTCGGCGATGTCACGGAAGTCAGGATCAGGGCCGTCAACACGGGAACGCGTGTTGCCGCGCTGGTCCAGACACCGGGAAAACAGGTTCGCTACGACGGCAAGGCGTCGATCGATGGTGTCCCCGGCTCGGCTGCGCCCATCCAGTTGCAGTTCATGGATGTTGAGGGCAGCGCAACGAGCGGCCTGTTTCCAACCGGAAAGACAAAGGAAGAAATCAACGGCGTGGAGGTTTCCTGCATGGATGTCGCCATGGCCATGGTCATCGGACGCGCGGAAGACTTCGGAATAACCGGTTATGAAAGCGCGGCCGAACTGGATGCGAACAAGGCGCTGTTCGAAAAAATGGAGGCGGTGCGCCTGACTGCAGGCGAACGTATGGGATTGGGAGATGTCACCAAGTCGGTCATTCCGAAGTTCGGATTGCTTGCGCCATCACGCGAGGGAGGCACCGCCACCGTCCGGTATTTCATGCCCTGGAACTGCCATCCAACCCTTGCGGTCACAGGATCTCAGTGCCTGGCATCCTGCATTCTGGCCCCCGGTACGGTTGCCGAAGGTCTCGTGCCAGCACCGCCGTCGTCTCCCGTCAGAATAGAACTGGAGCATCCGATGGGGAAAATGGAAGTCGTGATAGACTACGGCGAGCAGGACGGGCAGTACCACGTCATATCCGCCGGGTTGATGCGCACCGCCCGCAAGCTGGCGGCGGGCGATGTCTTCGTTCCGGGAGATGTCTGGTCCGGATCCTGAATGGTCGTAACGGGCGCATGGCTGGAGGACAGGATGTATTTTGAAGACAGTCTCGATGCGGCACGCGCCGCGCTTGAAAACGCGCGGCAGTCAATCGCGGACGAAATCAGGGACTACCCGACACCTGTTTCGGGCTGCGATGCGCAATACAACCATCTTCTGTCGAAACGTGCACAGATCACCAAGGCGCTGAATGCCTTGCAGACAGACGTGTTCGTGCCGACCCCCCGGACACTGGTTGAAGGCAGTGGTGTGGAGAGCCGATGAAAGTACATATTCTGGATGACTGGTTCGACACGCTGCGCACGCTGCCGTGTTACACCAAACTTGAAAGTCACGACGTCACGGTCTGGACGGACCATGTCGAGGACCCGGCCGTTCTGGCCGCGCGCCTCGAAGCGGCAGAGGCGGTGGTTCTTTTCCGGGAGCGCACCAAAATCACGGCTGATCTCCTTGACCGGCTCGCGGGCCTGAAACTGATCTCCCAGCGCAGTGTCTATCCGCATATCGATGTCGATGCCTGTACCAGGAACGGTGTGCTGTTGTGTTCCAACATGCACGCCGGCACACCCAGCTACGCGGCCGCCGAACTCACCCTGACACTGATCCTGGCGAGCTTCCGGCAGATCCCCGAACAGGTTGCCTCGATCCGCAAGGGCGATTGGCAAATGGGGGTCGGGAGGAGCCTGCGCGGCAGAACGCTCGGCCTTTACGGCTATGGCCGCATTGCCAAGGCTGTCGCCGGCTACGCGGATGCAATCGGCATGAATGTGCAATGGTGGTCATCGGAGGCCGGACGCGCACGGGCTGAAGCCGATGGCGTCCGGGTCGCCGAAAGCCGCGAAGCCTTCTTCGCAAGCTCGGATATCGTGAGCCTGCACGTGCGGCTGAAACCGGACACTAGGGGCATCATCACCGCGGAGGACCTTGCCGCGATGCGTCCGAGATCCCTGCTGGTCAATACGTCCCGCTCGGGCCTGATCGTGCCCGGTGCGCTTGAAGCAGAGATTGCGAGAAACAGGATCTTTGCTGCAGTAGATGTCTTCGACACGGAACCGCTGACCGACACCGGCAACCCGCTTCTCACACATCCGAATGTCTTGCCGACGCCGCATATCGGTTACGTGACCGAAGACGAGTTCGACCTGCAGTTTTCCGACATCTTCGACCAGGTGAATGCCTATTCCGCCGGCGCGCCGATCAACATGATCAACCCGGAGGTCTGGACCGGCAGCAAAGGCTGACGCGCAGGTTCCGCATTTCCCGGATATCCGGCAACGGTCCAGGTCCGAGCTGACGACACGGGTGTCAGGCGGCGTCTTTCTGCAGAATGCGCCGCAATCCGTCGATCTTGCGTGACCGGGCGTTCCTCGGCCAGATCAGCAACGTCCGGATCAGGTTCTGTCCGTCCGGCAGCGCGTTGATGCGCAGGCGCTTGCTTTCGGGAAAGGTTGCGATCACGCTCTTGGGCACGAGCGCGGCCCCCATGCCGGTCAGGACGCAGCCGAGCATCGCGTGATACGAGCCGAGCTCGATGGTGCGCTCGGGCATCTCGTCCTGCAGCGCGTACCATTCTTCCAGTCTGCGCCGATGCGGACAGCCGTGTTCGAACACGATCATGGTGCCTGGCACATGTCCGGTCCCGCCGATTGGCGGGTGCTCCATTGATGTGACGATGACAGGCTCCTCCTCGAACGCGACGATCGAGTCGAACCTTGCCTCGGCAATCGGCTCCGCAACAAGCGCAGCATCGATTTCCCCGGCGAGCAGCGCATTCGCCAGCTGTGTCGGGTTTCCCGTCCTGAGCTCAAGAACGACATCGGGAAACGTCTGCGAATAAACGGAAAGAGGACCGGGAAGACGAACGGCAGCGGTGCTTTCCATGGATCCCAACCGGAAGACGCCGCGCGGCTTGCCGCCCTGCACGGCAGCTTCCGCCTCGTTTGCCAGCGACAGCAAGCGGTCGGCATAGTCCAGCAAGGTGCGGCCCGCAGGGGTCAGCACAAGACGCTTTCCCCGCCGATCGAACAGTCTGGTGTTCAGCTTGTCTTCCAGCTGCCGGATCCTGGTGGTGACATTGGATTGCACACGATGAAGTTTTTCGGCAGCCCTGGTGATGCCGCCTTCCCGCACGACCGCAACGAATATCTTCAGATCACTCAGTTCCATACATATCTCTCAAAGAGAACATTTGGTTCATAATTATTCATTTTTTCTCATGAAGAAAAAGCCTTATGTGCACACCCGTTCCCAAGGTGCGCCGCCATTCCGGCGCTGAAAACAGGAGTTACACATGTCAAAAGGATACTGGGTCGTGCGTGTTTCAGTCAAAAACGCGGAGAATTATCCGGCCTACCTCGCCGCGGCCAAACAGGCGTTCGAGAAATATGACGCGCGTTTTCTTGTCAGGGGCGGTCAATTCAGGGACCCGGAAGGCAAGTCACGCGAGCGTAACGTCGTCGTGGAATTCAGAGACTTCCAGACAGCACTCGCGTGCTACGACTCGCCGGAATATCAAGCGGCGCGCGCGATCAGAATGGCGAATGCTGAGGCCGATTTCCTGATCATTGAAGGCACATGATGCCATCGGGCGCACCGTCACCAAGAACCACTGACGAAAAGAAACGGAGCCCGTCACAGACGTTTGACGGGCTCCGTTTTGTCTGACTTTGGAAAACCGGCCACCTTGAGAGCCTCGCCTTTTGAAAGGTTATCCGGGCCGTCACACGAAGATGGACGCAGTTTTTTCCTGTCGCCGGAACAGATTGTCCCGGTGTTCGACGCTTGCCACGGTGCAGGCAAAGCATTGTCGGTTCCGGCCCGCGGACCATTTGCCGGCCGAAGTGCAACGCGACCTGAAATTCCTTTAAACTTCTGATTTCAAGCAGAGACTCCTGCCAACGAAGTCCGTTGTTCGAACCTTGCTTCCCGTCACGGCAGAACCCGTTTCTGCTTGCGTGGTGAGGAGAACACATAATGTGAGATTATATTTCTATCGGTATTATAATAGCTCCGATTATTGAACGTGACGCATTATTTTGCATGCTTAATTTCTGATCGCGCATCCGCTCGACACCGCCGATAGCGCCCTCCCGCGCCGTCATTGTTCTGTTTCCCGCATGCTGCTTTTCACTCCCGATAGCAGCAGCATGGTCGCAAGGAGATTTACATGAATTTCAAAGGCTTTCGAACGGCTCTTGCCATCTCCGCCTGCCTGGCGCTCACGCCTGCCGCTGCCGAGGAGGTCTACAACGTCGCCCTGGACGGCACCTTTGCCCCCCACGCTATGCCGAAGCTCGACGGCGGCGTTGAAGGCTTCAATGTTGATCTTGCCGAAGCGCTCGGCAAGGAACTCGGAGCGACGATGAACGTCACTGCGGCGCAGTGGTCAGGTCTCCTGCCGGGCATGCAGGCCGGCACTTACGATTTCCTCGTTGCCCCGACAACCGTTACCGAAGAACGCACGAAGAGCATTCTGTTCAGCGAAGGCTACCTGAACACCGACTTCCAGTTCGTCGTCAAAGCCGAAGCAGAAGATATCGACAGCCTCGACGGCTTCAAGGGCAAGACGATTGCCGTCAACAAGGGCTCCGCCTACGACAAGTGGGCCCGCGATCTGACTGATGAAGTCGGCTGGGTGGTCGAATCCTATGGCACCAACAGCGATGCCGTGCAGGCCGTGCTTTCGGGCCGCGCGTTCGCGAATGTCGCCGGCAACACGGTCAGCGCCTGGGCGGTGAAGAAAACGCCTGCTCTGAAGCTGTCCTACCTGCATTCCACCGGCAAGGTGTTTGCCATTCCGTTCCCGAAGGACAAGCCTGAACTTCGGGCGAAAATCGAGGGCGCGCTGGAATGTCTCAAGTCCAAGGGCGTGCTCGCGGAATTGTCTGAAAAGTGGTTCGGCGTCACCCCGGCTGAAGGCTCGGCAGCTGCAACGATCTATCCAGGGTATGGTGTGCCTGATCTGGAAGGATATGTTTCCGAACCTCACGAGCTGAGCTGCTCCTGATTTTTTCAAACTCTAAGCCGGGCAGGCCGTCAATGCCTGCCCGGCCCTGTTCTGACTTCAGGAATTTTCCGCGTGTCGCACGGACTGCCCATTCTTACGATTGACGATCTTCACCTTCGCTATGGCGACATCGACGCCCTCAGGGGGATCACCCTGGAGGCAGGAACCGGTGAGATGACGTTCCTGATCGGGCCGTCCGGGTCCGGCAAAAGCAGTCTCTTGAGATGCTGCAATCGCCTTGAAACCCCGACATCTGGCAAGATCTATGTGGACGGTGAAGACATCACCCAGAGATACATCAATCTGAACCGCGTCCGGCGCGGGATCGGGATGGTCTTCCAGTCCTTCAATCTCTACCCGCACATGAGCGCGAAGGGGAATGTCATGCTGGCGCTACGCAAGGTGCTCGGAAAGAGCCGCGCGGAGGCCGAGGCAATTGCCCGGAAACAGCTGGAACGCGTCGGCCTTTCCGACCGGGCTGGGCACTATCCGAACCAGCTCTCGGGCGGTCAGCAGCAAAGGGTAGCCATTGCCCGCTCACTGGCGCTTGAGCCCAAGATCATGCTGTTCGACGAACCGACCAGCGCACTCGACCCCGAACTGGTCGGCGAAGTTCTAAAGGTGATGCGGCAGCTGAAAGACGACGGCATGACCATGCTCGTCGTCAGCCACGAGATGCGCTTCGCGAAAGCGGCATCCGATCACGTGGTCTTCATGGCGGAGGGACAGATCGTCGAAGCCGGCCCTCCCGGCCAGATCTTCGACGAACCGGTTCACGCGCGCACGCGGACGTTCCTGCAAGAAGCCTATCACTAGGGTACGGACTCATAAATGAGACTGAAATGGCATGCGAAATGGCGAAATCCCGTTCGAAAGGGTGTGTGGAGGGTGCTCACGGCCCGGTCAAGCACGCTGACGCCACGGGGTGAAGCCATTTCCATGTCCGTCGGATTTGACCGGCTTGCTCCTCAAACCCTTTCGGCCTCATTTACGAGTCCGTACCCTAGAGCCCTTTGAATGACCCGTTTCGACCGCTTTATTGATACCTTCTTCAAACCGGAGGTGATGCAGCAATACTGGCCCGATATCGTGAGCGGCCTGTTCGTGACCTGCCAGATCGCAATCCTGGTCATTGTCAGCGGCATCTCGCTCGGCCTCGCACTCGCGGTTCTGCGCAGCTACGGCTACAAACTGGTCAATCTGCCGATCGTCATCTTCGTGGATCTGCTAAGAGCGCTGCCGCCCCTCGTTCTGATCCTCATCCTCTATTTCGGCCTGCCCAATCTCGGGATCAACCTTTCCGGGTTCCTTGTCTTGTGGATGGTGCTGACGCTGGTTCTGGCAGCCTTTGCCGAGGAGATCTTCTGGGCGGGCATTCTCTCGGTTCCCGAAGGGCAGTGGCAGGCAGCGCGGTCAACCGGACTGGGGCGCTTTCAGACACTGATCTACGTCGTGATCCCCCAGGCCGTCAGGATGACGGTCGCACCCTTGACCAACCGGACGATCGCGATCACCAAGAACACCGCGCTCGGAATGGTGATCGGTGTTCCCGAACTTCTCAATCAGGCCACCACGGCCCAATCCTTTGCAGCCAACGCAACCCCGTTGATGATGGCAACGATCGCCTATCTCATCCTCTTCATTCCCGTGGTCTACGCGGGACGGCGGCTTGAAAAGGCCTATGCCTGGAGGCGGCACTGATGGAACAGATCCTCTTCCAGTTCTTCAATCTGGACATCATGCTCCAGGCCTGGCCGATCATGCTGCGCGGTTTCGGCATGACCTTGCTGCTTTGCATCGTCGTCATTCCCAGCGGACTTCTGGGCGGGCTTGTCGTCGCCCTGGCAAGCACATCCGAAAAACGCTGGATCAGATGGCCTGTTGCCGTCCTGGTGGACAACTTCAGGGCTATCCCGCCGCTGGCGCTGCTGATCATGATTTCCGCCGGGCTGCCCTTTGCCGGCATTCGCATGAGCCCGTTCGCCGCCGTGTGTCTTTCCTTCCTCTTGAACAACTCCGCCTATTACGGCGAAATCTACCGGGCGGGCATCGAATCGATCGGCGCGGGCCAGGACGAAGCAGCCAGATCGACCGGTCTCACCAGCTTCCAGTCCATGGTCTACGTGATCCTGCCGCAAGCCGTCAGAAACGTCTTGCCCGACCTTGTCAGCAACACGATCGAGGTCGTCAAACTGACGTCGCTGGCCAGTGTCGTCGCCTTTGCCGAACTGCTCTACTCTGCCGACATGGCCCGTTCCGTAACCTACAACGCATCGCCAATCGTCATGGCTGCGTGCTTTTACCTCGTGCTCCTGTGGCCGGCGGTCCGGCTGGCCAGCCGCCTGGAGCGCAAGCTTTCGACATGATCAGGAGATCAAGTGATGCGTGAGATCGTAACCGCAGCTCTACAAATGGGTCCGATCCACAAGGCCGAAACACGCAAGGACGTGGTTGAGCGGATGATTGCCCTTCTGGACAGGGCAAAGGATGCAGGCGCGACCCTGGCGGTTTTTCCGGAACTCGCGCTGACAACCTTCTTTCCGCGCTGGTACATGGAGGACCAGGCAGATATCGACAGCTGGTTCGAAACCGAAATCCCGTCTGCGGAAACCCGGCCGCTCTTTGATCGTGCGAAGGCCTACGGTATCGGCATGTATCTGGGATATGCCGAAAAAACGCCGGATGGACAGCATTTCAATACTTCCATCCTGGTGTCGCCCCAAGGAGACATCATCGGAAAATACCGGAAAGTCCATCTTCCCGGCCATTCGGAATACGACACCGACCGCGCCTTTCAGCATCTGGAAAAACGCTACTTTGAACCCGGAGATCTCGGATTTCCCGTGTGGCGGAGCCAGGGCGGGATCCTTGGAATGTGCATCTGCAATGACCGGCGCTGGCCGGAAACCTATCGGGTCATGGGCCTCCAGGGCGTCGAGATGGTGATGCTCGGCTTCAATACGCCAGCGGTCAATTCCCAGATGTCGGCGGAAGGACCGGAGGACCGCCTGTTCCATCATCGCCTGAGCGTCCAGGCCGGGGCTTACCAGAATGCCACCTGGGTGATCGCGGTTGCCAAGGCCGGCATCGAGGACGGACATCCCCTGATCGGCGGCAGTCTCATTGTGGATCCGAACGGCAAAATCGTCGCCGAGAGCAGCACAGAGACCGACGAGATCCTCGTCCACGCCTGCGATCTCGACCTGTGCACTTTCGGCAAGGAGACGATCTTCGATTTCGCCCGGCACCGGCGGATCGAGCACTACGGACTGATCACCGAACGGACCGGTGCCGAACTGCCGCCGGAATGAGCCGATGTTTCTTGATTTCACAGCCCTATTGCCGCAGCAGCGCTACAAGCTTCTCACCGCCACTGTTGTTCCGCGTCCGATTGCGCTCGTCACCACCGTGTCCCCTGCGGGCATCGTCAACGCCGCGCCTTTCAGTTTCTTCAATGTCTTTTCGGAAGATCCCGCGCTTGCCATCCTCGGACTGGAATCGCGCCGCGATACCGGGACAATCAAGGACACGACCCGGAACATCATCGAGGGTGGCGAATTGGTCATCAATCTTGCCGACCGGCACATGGCGACCGCGATGGCTGCCTGCGCTGCTGACCTTGGGCCGGAGCGGAGCGAGCTCGAGTTTGCGGGGCTGACATCAACGCCATCCCACATGGTCGCGCCGCCCGGAATTGCCGAGGCACCCATCCGGTTCGAGTGCCGCCTGTTCGAAATGCGCCGGATTACGCCGCTCAGGCATCTGTGTATTGCCGAGATACTCGCATTGCATGCCAGGCCGGGTCTGGTCGACGCGGCAACCCTGCGCGTCGACACATCGGCCTACATGCCGGTCGGGCGGTTGCACGGCACCGAGTATTGCGAAACGCAAGACCGTTTCAATCTTACTGTTCCGCAGCCCGGTGCCCAAAAACCCTTTGGAGGAGAACAAACATGAAGCTGACTGTGGACGCCAAGGGCGTTTTCATCATATCGGCCACACCGTTTACGGATGCGGGCGCCATCGACTTTGATAGCGCCGACCGGCTGGTGGAGTTTTACCTCGACAAGGGCGTGACCGGCATGACCATCCTCGGCATGATGGGCGAGGCGCCAAAGCTGTCTGGAGAAGAATCCACCGCATTTCTGTCCCACATGCTTGAACGTGTTGCCGGACGCGTGCCGGTGATTGTCGGGGTCTCCAGCCCCGGCATCGACAACCTGGCGCAACTGTCGCATACGGCCATGGATCACGGTGCGGCCGGCGTGATGGTTGCCCCCATGCGGGGTCTGGCGACCGAAGAAAAGCTTTACGGCTATTTCGCGCAGGTCTTTGAAGCACTCGGGCCCGATGTTCCTGTCTGTTACCAGGATTTTCCCCTCAGCACCGGTGTCTCGATTTCCGCGACCCTGTTCAACCGGCTTGTTCAGGACTTCGAACAGCTCGTCATGCTCAAGCACGAAGACTGGCCCGGCCTGAACAAGCTGACGGCCGTGCGGTCCGCTGCGTCCGACACCGGGGCCCGCCGGGTGTCGATCCTGTGCGGAAACGGCGGACTGTTTCTTCCCGAAGAAATGATCCGTAGCGCGGATGGGGCCATGACAGGCTTTGCGTTTCCTGAAATGCTGGTGGGTGTCGTCGAGCTTTGCAACGCCGGCAAAGTGGATGCGGCGAGCGACCTCTTCAACGCCTACTTGCCGTTGATCCGTCTTGAGCAACAGCCGGGAGCAGGACTGGCAATCCGCAAGGAAATCCTGAAACGCCGCGGCGCGATATCGTCGGCCGCAACACGGCGGCCCGGTCCAGCACTGACGGCGGAAGACAGGCGGGATCTGGACAGACTTCTCGACCGCCTCGACACTCATTTGAAGGACATGGCCCATGGATCTTGAACTCAACGACAAGTGCGCGCTCGTTCTGGCATCCAGCCAGGGTCTGGGTCTCGGCATTGCAACGGCGCTGGCAAGGGAAGGTGCCCGTGTCTGCCTCTCCGGCAGATCGGAAGACAAGCTGGAGCAGGCCGTCAGCCAACTGGTCGGGTCCGGTTTCAAGGCAGACTACGCTGTTTGCGATCTCTCTGCCGAAACGGCGGCTGAAGATCTTTATCAAGCCGCGTGCGCAAAACTCGGACGCGTGGACATTCTGGTGAACAACACCGGCGGACCGCCTCCCGGCCCCACGACCGCACATTCCTCAGGCTTGTGGAGCAAGCAGTTCGACACGATGGTCACGCGGCTGATCGAGGTGACCAACCTGTGCCTGCCGGGCATGGCCGAAAACGGCTGGGGCCGTGTCCTGACAGTCGCTTCGTCCGGAGTTTTGCAGCCGATCCCGAATCTCGCCATGTCGAACACGCTTCGCTCCGCTCTCATCGGCTGGTCAAAGTCGCTCGCCAGCGAGGCCGCCATGGACGGCATCACCTCCAACGTCCTCGTGCCGGGCAGAATTCACACAGCGCGTGTCGACGAACTGGACGGCAAGGCCGCCGAACGGCAGGGCAAAACCCTGGACGAGATCAGAACCGCGTCGAGGGCGACGATTCCGGCCGGCCGGTACGGCGCAGTCGAAGAGTTCGCGGATGTCGCCGCCTTCCTGTGCTCGGCCCGCGCAAGCTATGTAACCGGCAGCGTCGTGCGCTGCGACGGCGGTCTTATCAAATCTGTCTGACGAGGAGCACCGAACCCATGGCTGACTACGACCTCATCATCAAGGGCGGAACCGTGGCCACCGCGACCGACACGTTCAAGGCCGACATCGGCGTCCGGGATGGGCGTATCGCGGCGCTCGGCCATGGGCTGGAAGGTGCGGCGAGGACAATCGACGCAACCGGCAAGCTGGTTCTGCCGGGCGGCATCGAAACCCATTGCCATATCGAACAGGAGTCGGCCACCGGGGCGATGACATCGGACGACTACTATTCCGGCAGCGTGTCGGCGGCTTTCGGCGGCAACTCGACCATCGTTCCCTTCGCCGCCCAGCATCGCGGACAAACGATCACCGATGTCATCAGAACTTATGACGATCGTGCGGCTCCGAAATCCGTTCTCGACTATTCCTACCATCTGATCGTGTCCGATCCGACGGAGACCGTCCTGAGCGAGGAACTGCCGATGGCATTTGAGCGCGGCATCACGTCGTTCAAGGTGTTCATGACCTATGACAAGCTGATCGTTTCCGACGAGGCCATGCTCGACATTCTGGTCACCGCTAGGGAAAACGGTGCCCTGACGATGGTCCATGCAGAAAACAATGCGCTGATCAAGTGGATGGTGAACCGGTTGATTGCGCGCGGGTATGATGAACCGAAGTATCACGCGGTCAGCCATCCAGGTGCATCCGAAGCCGAGGCCATCCAGAGAGGCATCGCCCTGGCCTCCTTCGTCGAAGCCCCGCTTCTGTTCGTGCATGTCTCCACCGACGCAGGCGCGCGGGCCATTGCCGATGCACGCATGAACGGCCACATGATTTTCGGTGAAACCTGCCCGCAATACATGTTTCTGACTGCCGACGATCTCGACCGGCCCGGAGCGGAAGGCGCGAAGTTCTGTTGCTCGCCGCCTCTCAGGGACAAAGCCACGCAGGAGATATTGTGGCGCCACCTGAACGCCGGAACGCTGCAGCTTTATTCGTCGGACCACGCGCCCTACCGCTTTGATGAAACCGGCAAGCTCTCCAGCGGCAGCAACCCGCCGTTCAACAAGATCGCCAACGGACTGCCCGGCATCGAACTCAGGGCGCCGCTCCTTTTTTCGGAAGGCGTCGCAAAGGGCCGTCTGTCCCTGAACGCTTTTGTCGCACTGACATCGACCAACGCCGCGCGGCTATTCGGGATGCAGCACCGCAAGGGGTCGATCGCCATCGGCCTCGATGCCGACATCGCGATCTGGGATCCGGACAAGAAGACACGGGTGACCGCCGCCGGCATGCATGACAACATGGACTACACCCCGTTCGAAGGCATGGAACTCACCGGATGGCCGGTCACGGTTCTCAGCAGGGGCAATGTGATCGTTGACGGCGGAGAGCTGAAAGCCGAGCGCGGCTCCGGCCAGTTCATCAAGCGGCGCCCGTTTGACGGCACAGGCTTCGTTCCCTCACGCGCATCCGAAATGAAGCCGGAAACCAATTTTGGCGCAAACCTGTTTTAGGATACCTCCGTGATGCCGAAAAAGATCCTGGTCATAAATCCGAATTCAAACCCGGCGGTCACGGAAGGATTTTCCGAGGCTGTCGAGCCGTTGCGCGTTGCCGGCGGCCCGCTGATCGAATGCGTGACCCTGGAAAGCGGCCCGTTCGGAGTGGAAACCCAGCAGGACGTCGACAGCGTCATTTTGCCGTTGCGCGATCTCATGCTGGACCACCTGGACGCGGATGCATTTGTCATCGCCTGCTATTCCGATCCGGGCCTGGCGACCTGCCGCGAAGCCGTTTCCCAGCCGGTGTTCGGCATCCAGGAAAGCGGCCTCTTCACGGCGCTCCAGAAAGGAGAACGGGCGGGCGTGATCGCGCTCAGCCCGAGATCGATCGCCCGCCATCTCCCGTATGTGCGCAGGATGGGGGTGGAAAGCCGTCTGGCCGCGGAACGCCCCTTGCATCTGTCTGTTGAAGACGCGGAAAGCGACGACGCGTTCGGCCGCGTTCTTGAAGTTGCCACCGAGCTGAAGGAACTGGATTTTGCGGACACGCTCGTACTTGGTTGCGCCGGGATGGCGCGCCATCGCCAAAAGCTTGAAAAGGCCGTAGGATTGCCGGTAACCGATCCGACGCAGGCAGCTGTCGGGCAAGCCCTGGGTGCCGTGCTGCTGACGCCGTAGACCCATAAGTCCAAGCCCGGAGCACCGCTTGAAAATTACCCGGAAGAATGACCTGAGCCTCCGGCTTCTGGAGATATTCGAAGCCCTGATGCGCTGCCAGACAACAGTCGGTGCCGCGGAAGATCTCGGCATCTCCCAGCCCGCGGTTTCCAACGGCATCAGTGCCCTGGAAAAACAACTCGGGTTTTCCCTGTTCGAGCGGACCGGACGAAAGCTGCAGCCAACGGAAGATGCGCGCCTGTTCCTCGCCGAAGTCGAGCCCCTGTTTTCGATCCTGCGCAACATCGAAACGGAAGCGCGCGAACTGCGCGCCGCCAAATCCGGGCGGCTGCGGCTATCGACAACACCCCCGCTCGGCCATGGAGCACTGCCAAGCATTCTCTCCGATTTCCTGGAGGACCGCCCCAACGCCACCGTCCGCTACTCCGTGCGCAGGCTCGAAACCGTTCTTCAGAACGTCAAGATGGGCATCGTGGACATGGGTTTTGTCCTCGGTTTGAGAACCCATCTGGATCTTGATGTCATTGAACTGGCCGAACAGAACATGGTGTGCGTGCTGCCCAACGGTCATCCGCTGGAATCCCTTTCGGTCGTCAGTCCTCAGGACCTGGCGGGCAGCCGCCTGATCGGCCTTGAGAGTCATATCGGCACCACCATCCGCCATGCATTTGAGGAAACCGGCGCACCCTTCGACGCCAAAGTGGAGGCGCGCTACTGCCACACGGCCTGCATTCTGGCAGCGCAGGGCATCGGCGCGGCGGTTGTCGATCCTTATTCGGCCCTGTTTGCCAGCAACCTGAATATCGTCACGCGTCCCTTTGTGCCGGAGACCAAGATCGTTGCCAGTGTCGCCGTCAGGCGTGGGGCAAACGTGCCGCGAATCGCGATCGATTTCATCGAACAGGTCAAAAAGGAACTTACCCGCAAGGCCCCGTACGACCTGATGTAGCTTGCCTGCCCTTCCCACAAAAAGGCCGCCCAAGAAGGGCGGCTGTTTTGTGGGTTGCGGGAGCGTGATCACGCCGGAACTTGTGCTTTCAGAGCAACCCTGACTGGAAGGCTGGACGTGCGGGTAACCGCACTGTGCCCGCTAGCCTGAGCGTCGGTCAGCCTCCGTCTGCCGTAAATCCGGCGGCCTCAATTGCTGCGATTGCGCAGGTTTCGTCGTTGTCGGACGAGTCACCGGTTATTCCGACTGCCCCGAGGATTTGACCGTCGTCTTTGACCAGGACGCCACCGGGAACCGGCACCAGCGATCCTTCGGCAAGGCTGTTCATTGCCTGGATAAAATATGGTTGTGACTTTGCCCGCTCAAACAGGGCACGCGAGCCGAGCCCCATACCGATCGCCCCCCGCGCCTTGCCCTGCGCAATGTCGGGACGCAGATTGCTGGTGCCATCTTCGCGGGCCAGCGCTATCAGAAATCCTCCGCTGTCAAGAACGGCGATTGTTATGGGCTTCATCCCGTGGACGCGGCGCCATTCCAGAGCCGCCGAGACAATTTTCTGCGCTGTATCTAAAGCAAGTGTCACTCCGACCCCCGATCTGCATGTTCACCTTGGCCCGTAAGCGGACTACGCCGCTATGACCGCCCCGCTCTCTATCAGGCTCGCAACCGTTTCTTGATCATAGCCAAGCTGTTCCAACACCTCTCGGCTATGTTGTCCCAACACCGGCGCGGCTCTGGCAACGTTGGCAGGTGTTTTGCTGAACTTGACCGGATGTCCAATGGTTTTGACATCGCCCGCTATCGCGTGCTTCGTCTCCACGATCATGTCACGCGCGACCGCCTGAGGGTCCTCGTGCATCTCCAGAATGCCCAGAACCGGACCGGCTGGAAGCGCTGCCGCTTCCATCTTGGCCAACCAGTTGGCAGTCGTGTCCTGCCGCAGTTTTTCATTCAGGATTTCGACGAGCTCAGGCAGGTTTTGCATCCGCGCCAGGTTGGACGCAAACCGAGGGTCGGCATCAAGCTCAGGCGAATCGATGACCTCCAGCAAACGGAGCCAGTTGCGCTGGTTCGCTGCGCCAACGTTGATCCAGCCGTCGCTGGTCGCGAACGCCTGGTAAGGCGCATTGAGCGGATGCGCGGAGCCAAGCGGCTGAGGGTTTTCACCGGTTGAAAAAGCAATCGCCGATTGCCAGTATGTTTGCACAATCGCGGCTTCAAACAGCGACGTGTCAACTTTTTGACCCAGGCCGGTCTTCAACGCATTTGCGTAAGCCGCGCTCACACCCATCGCCGCCAGAATACCGGCATTGATGTCTGAAATCGGTGCGGCCACTTTGACCGGCGGGCGTCCCGGCCCCTCGCCGGTGATCGACATCAGACCGGCCATGCCCTGGGCAATCAAGTCAAAACCACCGCGCTCCGCGTATGGGCCAGTACGCCCAAACCCGGAGATTTCGCAATAGATCAGGCGCGGGTTGATTGCGGCCAGAACATCATAGCCAAGACCCAGCCGTTCCATTGTGCCCAGGCGATAGTTTTCTATCACGACATCCGCATCTGAAAGGAGCTTGTGCAATACGTCTCGCGCCGTCGGGTCCTTGAGATTCAGCGCTATTCCCCGCTTGTTGCGGTTCATCATCATGTAGGCTGCGGATTCGCCCTCAATCTGGGGCGGAACGAACCGGCGGGAATCATCGCCTTGCGGCTTTTCCACCTTAATAACATCCGCCCCCATGTCCGCCAGCATCAGGCCGCACACCGGACCTGCCATGATGTGCGCAAGCTCGATGACCTTCATTCCGGTCAAGGGCCCGGTGGCGGCCGTCATTTCCCGGTCCATACCGGTCTGGACTTGCTCAGGAAGGCATCGATACCGATGTGAAAATCGTCGCTGGTGTAACACATCGCGATCAGGTCGTCGTCGTCCACTGCAAGTGCGGCACGGCGGCGACGCATGGCCTCTTTTGTGGCTCGCAAGGTCAGAGGCGCCATGGTGCTGACCAACTGTGCCAATTCCTCGGCGCGCGCCATCAGGGTAGCCTCATCCGGCAAAACCTCGCTCACCAGGCCAATCGCCTGGGCTTCTTCAGCCAGGATCAGCCGCGCAGTAAAGATGATTTCGCGGACGCGTCCTGCTCCCATCAGATCCGACAGGCGGGCAAGGTTGTCGCTGGCAAGGCAGTTCCCCAAGGTTCGTGCGATGGGAAATCCGAACTTGAGACCGGCAGAGGTGATACGCAGATCACACGCCGCCGCAATCGCGGCCCCACCGCCAGTGCACGCCCCATTGATCGCTGCGATCGTCGGCACCGGACAACGCTCCAGGTCGTCCAGCGCTTGCGCGATACGGGCTTCGTAGTCCAGCGCGTCCTGCGCAGTCTTGAAATCGCGGAACTGGCTCATATCGGTGCCCGCCGCGAACGCCTTTCCGCCATTGCCGGACACAACGATGGCACGGACCGATCCGTCGGTTGGCAGCGATGTACAGAGATTTGCGAGCCCGTCGTACATCGCAAATGTCAGCGCGTTGCGAGACTGCGGGCGATTGAATGCCACCCACAAGACACCGTCATTCAGGTGTTGCGTAAGCTCTTCGGTCATCGGTAAAAATACTCAACGAGGAACATCGGCACCGCTGGCACGTACGTGCAGAGCATCAGCACCGCCAACAGGACCGCGACAAAGAAGATATTCACTTTCGACACGGCCCAGATATTCGCCCGCGCCACCGAACAGGACGTTATCAGAACGGATGCAACCGGCGGTGTCTGTTGGCCGATCGCCAGGTTCAGCGTAACGACAAGACCAAAATGCACCGGGTCGATTCCCGCAGCGGAGATCAGCGGGATTACAATCGGGACAACCAGTATGATCGCGGCCGCCGAATGCAGAAAGAACCCTATGATCAGGAAAAAGAAGTTCAGGATCAGCAAGATCGCCCATTGCTGAGCGGTGACGGACAAGATCGCCTCCGCCAGCTGCTGAGGGATCTGCGCACGGGTCAAGAAGCCGCCCATCAGAACCGATGCGGCAACCAAAAGCATGACAACGGCGGTCTGTATGCCGCCATCAAGCATCGCCCGGCGCAAATGTGCCAGGTTCAGGTTGCGATACCAGGCAGAGACAACAAGGGCTGCAAGCACGGCCAACCCTGCCGCTTCGGTTGCGGTGACAAATCCGCCGAATATCCCGCCCAGGATGATCACCGGCAACGCAAAAGCGGGCAGCGCGTCCTTGAACGTCTCGCGTACGCGCGGCAGGTTGAATGCCTCTTCCACCGGGTAGTCATATCGTTTCGCGAACGCATAGGCGACACCCATCAACCCGGCAGCACCCAGGAGCCCCGGCACAACGCCGGCCACAAACAACTGCTCGACCGAAGTGTTGGCCGAGGCTGCATAAAGGATCATGGGGATCGATGGCGGAATGATAATCGCCAGAGAGGCAGAGGACGACGTGACAGCGGCGGAAAACTCCTTTGAGTAGCCGCGCTTTTTCATTTGCGGGATCAGAATCGAGCCCATTGCAGCGACGTCCGCGACTGCCGATCCCGAAATCTCCGCAAAGAACAGCGACACGCCAATGTTGACCATCGCCAGACCACCGCGGATGAAGCCGATGATGGCGGACACAAAATTGATCAGCCGATCCGTGATCCCGCCCGCGTTCATGATGGCACCCGCCAACACAAACATGGGTATCGCGATCAACGAAAACTTGGTGGACCCATCATACATGTCCAGGGCGATCGTGACCAAACTGCCTGTGCCCTCGACCGCCAGGAGGCCGATCACGCCACACATGGCCAGCGCAACTGCAATTGGTACATTGATGCAGATCATCGCCAGCAGTGCGCAGAAGATCGCGGCCATCAACATCAGGTACGATCCTTGTTCTTGATCATCTCTGCCTCAACCTCTTCCTCGATCTCCGCGTGTTCCAGCGAAATGCCGTCGGCGGTGACTTTCCAGTAATTCGGCAGGCTGAGAAGCTGGCACAGGATGAACAGGATCGCGCCAATCGGGATAATCGACTGGGTGAATTGAACCGGAACCCAGGTCAGTGATATCAGCGTGTCGCCTTCGAGAACTTCAAGAACCTGAAGCCCGGCTCGCGCCATCAAAACAAAGAAGATCAGCACGATTGCCTCGCCCGCCAGCAAGGCCGCCAGACGCGCCTTGACCGGCATTGCCAGAAGCACCGTGTCAAACCCGATGTGACGGCGGTGAAGCGCTGCGAGCGCCGAGCCGTAGTAGGTTATCCAGGCGAGCATGATCGCGGCGACTTCGTCATACCACGAAAAACTCTGGCCCGAGAGACGTGCAATCACTGCCGAAATGACAACGATGGTCAGAAGCACCATCAGCGAGATCGTGATCCATTCAAGCACTTTGCCGAGGATCGTGACAATCCGGGGTAGGAGTGAGTTTGAGAGCTGGTTCACTTCGCGCCTTGCCGTCTTGCAGGAGCCAAAGGAGGCTCACGCGGATCTGTATGGCCACAAGAATGAAGGGGCAGCGGATTGCCCGCTGCCCGATACAAGCGTCAGTTTGAATTCGCCAGACCCAGGACCTGGTTGATCATGTCTTGACCGCCGTCGACCTCGTCGGCGAATGCCTTGTAGATCGGCGCGGATGCCTCGACGAATGCATCCTTGTCAGCCTCATTTACTTCGACACCAGCGGCCTTGATAACGTCCAGCAATTCGGTTTCCAGCTGGGCCGCTTTTTCGTAGGTGAAGTCCTGAGTGGACGCCGCACAGGCGGTCAACCCCGCCTGCACATCTTCCGGCAGTTTCGCAAAACCCTTCTGCGAAGCGAGGATATAGGCAGGTGTGTAGACGTGCCCGGTAATCGACAGGTACTTCTGAACTTCCTGGAACTTTGCGGATGCAATCTGCGCATAGGGGTTTTCCTGGCCGTCCATCACGCCGGTTTGCAACGCGGTGAACACGTCCGAAAACGCCATTGGCGTTGGGTTTGCACCGTATTCCGTGAACATCTTGACACGCCACACGCCATTGGGAGTGCGAAGTTTGATGCCTTCGAGATCACTCGGCACATTGATTGGCCGCGTGTTGTTGGTGATGTGGCGGAAGCCGTTCTCGGCCAGGCCTACGATGTGATATCCGCCACCGTTTGCAGCGTCCTGAAACTTGTCCATCATCGCGTCCTGGACACGGCGCATGTGATCGCGGTCACGGATGATGTAGGGCATCTCGAAAATGCCGAACGTGTCATCGACCGAAGACATTACGGACGACGGAAGCGCGAAGTCGACCTGGCCCAGCTTCAGCTTTTGCAAAAGCTCCTTGTCCTTGCCCAACTGAGAAGAGCCGAATGTCTGCACCTCGACCTTGCCGTCCATCGACGAATTCACACATTCCGCGAAGTTGTCGACGCTTGCTTCAAACAGTGAACCTGGATTTCCGACATGGCCGAACTTCAGCGTGATGTCGGCGGCAAAGGCACCGCTTGTTCCGCCAATCGCAGCGGATGCCGCAATAAGAATTGCCTTGATGGTCATGTGTGATTCCTCCCTTGGAAATGTGACTGTTTGCGTCACTCTGCCGCGATTTGCGTGTTCTCCAGCAATTCCATCGCAGCTCCGACTCCCCCCGCGTTGTGGGGAACTCTGGCCTTTGTCAGACCCATTTCAACGCCTGCCAGCGTTGCGACCAACATGAGATCGTTGAAGTCACCAAGATGGCCAATACGGAATACTTTGTCGGCAACCTTCGACAGGCCGTTGCCCAATGAAATATCGTAGTGCTTCAAAGCCGTTGCCCTGAACCCGTCTGCGCTGTGGCCTTCCGGAACCATCACAGCCGTCAGCACACCGCTTTCCTGCCCCTGCTTGTTGCAAAGAACTTCCAGTCCCCAGGTGCGGACGGCAGCGCGCGCAGCCGCCCCGTGACGCGCATGTCGGGCAAAGACATTTTCCAGCCCTTCTTCGTGCAACATCTCAATGGCGACATTCAGCCCGTAGAGAAGGTTCGTGGCGGGCGTATACGGGAAATATCCGGTTTTGTTCGGACCGACCATATCCGCCCAGTCCCAGTATGACCGCATTAGCGTGGCCGAACCGTTTGCCGCCATGGCCTTGGCACTTATCGCGTTGAACGAAAGCCCCGGCGGCAACATCAGTCCCTTTTGTGATCCGGAAACCGTGACATCGACGCCCCATTCGTCGTGCTGATAGTCGAGCGACGCGAGACCCGAGATCGTATCGACCATGAACAACGCCGGATGTCCTGCGTTGTCGATCGCCTTGCGGATAGCGGCAATCGGCGAGACGGACCCGGTCGATGTCTCGTTGTGAACAACGCAGACGGCCTTGATCTCGTGATTTCTGTCCTCGGCCAGATATGCCTCGATCTGGTCCGGGTCGGCTCCTCCGCGCCAGTCCCCTTCAATGAACTCGGGCTTCAAACCCAGTTTTTCGGCGATCTTTTTCCACAAAGTCGCAAAATGCCCGGTTTCGAACATCAGCACACGGTCGCCCGGCGACAGAACATTGACCAGAGCCGCCTCCCAACCGCCCGTGCCCGACGACGGATAGATCACGACGTCCTGATCGGTCTTGAAGATAGTTTTGATGCCTTCCAGCGCCTGCGCACCGACTTTGCCGAACGCCGGGCCCCTGTGATCAATCACCTGACCGGAGATCGCGCGCAATATGCGATCAGGAACCGAACTGGGGCCGGGAATTTGCAGAAAATGACGACCAGCTTGTCTCATAAATCGAACCTTGTGGGACCTGCGTTTGAGCTTGGGTCACAGAATGACATTGAAGTTGTGAATATGCAATTTTTAATTCATAATTCATTTTCTGATTACGCGAACCAGGGATTCCGCCGTTGAACGACATTGCGCGTGAACTTTCAAAAAGGGTGTCGGGCGATCTTATGTTCGATTCGTTCTCGCGCGGCCGCTACGCTACGGACGCATCGATTTATCAGATGATGCCGGTGGGCGTGCTGGCGCCGAGATCCGAAGACGACATCCTGGCGGCGATTGACTGCGCGCGCGATCAAGGCGTGCCTATCCTGCCCCGTGGCGGCGGCACATCACAGTGTGGCCAGACCGTCAACGCTGCGATGGTTTTGGATAACACTCAGTATTTCAACGAAATTCTCGAACTTGACGTCGCAAACAAACGCTGTGTCGTGCGCCCGGGCGTCGTGCTGGATGAACTGAATAGGGCGCTCAAACCGCATGGGCTCTGGTTCCCGGTCGATGTCTCTACTGCATCGCGCGCGACCATTGGCGGGATGACGGGGAACAACTCATGCGGTGGGAAGTCCATCCGATACGGCATGATGAGAGACAATGTCCTGTCGATCGACGCTATCCTGGCTGACGGCAGCAAACATAGGTTCGGGGCCGGTCTTGCAGAGCAGAATGCGGCCTATAACGCGCTTTCCCATGACCTTGCGGCGATTGGCCAAAGGGAATCGGCTGAAATAGCTGCCCGGTTCCCCAATGTCATGCGCCGCGTGGGTGGCTACAACATCGATGCACTGACTTCCGGACTGGACGCCCAGAACCTCGCTCATCTCCTTGTTGGCTCGGAAGGCACGCTTGCCTACACCACCGCGATCGAGCTGAAACTTTCCCCGCTCCAAGACGGCAAGGCCCTGGGCGTGTGTCACTTCCCGACCTTCCATCTCGCAATGGATGCCGCACAACATCTGGTGACGCTTGATCCCGAGGGCGTTGAGTTGGTCGATCACACGATGATCGCCCTTGCGCGGGACATACCGCTTTTTGCCAGGACAATCGAAAGTTTCGTGACCGGCGCGCCTGAGGCTTTGCTGCTGGTGGAATTCACGCGCGCCAACGGCCGGCAAAAGTTAAAAGACCTCGACCAGATGATGGGTGATCTCGGGTTTTCCTGGACCGGGACCGGCAGGGCCTGGGGTGGTGTCACCGCGGTGACGGATGCAGGCCTGCAGGGACAGATCGCTGAACTGCGCAAATCCGGCCTCAACATAATGATGTCCATGAAGACCGCCGGGAAACCCGTATCGTTTGTGGAGGATTGCGCGGTCGAACTGCCTGACCTTGCCGTCTACACGGCCGGGCTCACGGAGATTTTTGAACGCCACGGCACCACAGGTACCTGGTACGCACACGCGTCGGTCGGGTGTCTGCACGTGCGCCCGGTGTTGAACCTGAAGCTGGACAACGACGTCGCCACAATGCGCGCGATTGCCGAAGAGTGTTTTGATCTTGTCGCGCGCTACAAGGGCTCGCATTCAGGTGAGCATGGTGACGGCATCGTCCGCTCGGAATTTCATGAAAAGATGTTTGGCTCTCGGATGGTCGCGACCTTTGAGGAGGTAAAGGACCGTTTCGACCCGACCGGCGTTTTTAACCCTGGCAAAATCGTCCAAGCGCCAAAGATGGATGACCGCAGCCTTTTTCGCTATGGACCGGATTATCAGACCTCAAACCTGAAAACCGAACTGGATTGGTCCGAGTGGTCGGGGAAAGATGGCGGATTTCAGGGTGCGGTTGAAATGTGCAACAACAATGGTGCCTGCCGTAAACTGAAGGGTGGCGTCATGTGCCCCTCATTTCGGGTGACGCGAAAAGAAAAGGATCTGACCCGCGGCCGCGCCAATACCCTCCGTCTTGCGATTTCCGGACAGCTTGGGCCCGATGCACTGGTATCCGACGAGATGGCAGATGCGATGAAGCTGTGTGTGTCCTGCAAGGGCTGCAAGCGCGAGTGCCCGACCGGCGTGGATATGGCGCGGATGAAGATCGAGGTGCTGTCTGCGCGCGCCGAAAAGCATGGCCTGAGCATTCATGATCGGCTTGTCGGCTATATGCCGCGATATGCTCCCTGGGCGGCGAAAATGCCGTTTCTCATGAACCTGCGGGACAAGGTGCCAGGTCTGGCCAAGGCAACTGAATGGTTGACGGGTTTCACAGCAAGACGCCCCTTGCCCAAATGGGCCGCCAAGCCGTTCAAGGACTCCGAGGTCAGCGCGGCCTCGATACCGGACGTTGTTTTGTTTGTTGACAGTTTCAACCGCTATTTCGAGCCGGAAAACCTGCGCGCGGCGGTCAGGGTTCTGAACGCCACGGGCAGTGTGGTTGATGTGGTAAGACCTGCCGGCAATAACCGTCCATTGTGTTGTGGCCGTACGTTTCTGTCGGTCGGATTGGTTGATCAGGCGCGGCAGGAGGCCAAACGGCTTGTCGACGCTCTTGTGCCCTATGCAGAACGTGGCGTTCCCATCGTCGGCCTGGAACCTAGCTGCCTATTGACCCTTCGTGACGAGATACCGGTGCTGTTGCCCGGAGAAGACAGCGCGAAGATCGCCAAACTGGCACTGATGTTCGAAGAGTTCATTGCCAATCAGGGAGACAATCCGCAGTTCTCGTCGCACTTTCAATCTCCGGCACCCGAGGTGACATTGCACGGGCACTGCCATCAGAAAGCAATGGGGGTTATGCCGGCAATCGAACGAACGCTGGCACTCTTGCCGGACACCAATGTTACCAAGATCGAAAGCAGCTGCTGTGGCATGGCAGGCGCATTCGGTTACGGTGTGGACACCTATGACACGTCGATAAAGATGGCCGAACTGGACGTTTTACCCGCTGCACGCTCCGCATCTGGCGATGCCATTATCGTTGCCGACGGGACGTCTTGCCGCCACCAAATCGCTGATAACACCGATCGCAATCCGATGCACATAGCCCGACTTCTCGACTTGGCACTGAAACGAGTGTAAACGCTGCAAATGACTGATGTATCCGCGAACATGATAATCGAACGAAGGTCGCTTCACCTTGAGCTGGTGGAGCGTCTGCGTCCTTTGATCATTGAAGGCCAAATGGCCCCGGACAAAAAAGTCCCCGAAAAGGCCCTTTGCGAACAATTCAGTGTCTCACGGACCCCATTGCGCGAAGCGTTGAAGGTTTTGGCCGCAGAGGGGTTGGTCCGGTTGGAACCAAATCGCGGAGCATGGGTCACCGCGATCACGATAGAAGAGGTCGAAGAGGTCTTTCCTGTGCTCGCCGTTCTCGAGGGCCTGTCGGGGGAGTTGGCCTGCGAAAAGATCTCTGATGTGGAAATTGCCAGGATCCGCTCGCTTCACGACGCGATGATACAAAGCTATCGTGACAGGGACCTGGCCGCGTATTTCAAGTTCAACCAGGAAATCCATCTCGGCATTCTTTCAGCGGCAAGAAACGAGACCCTGGCCAATTCCAGTATGGCATTGTCAGCACGTATGCTGCGCGCACGATATGCAGCCAATATGTCTGACGAACGCTGGGGCGAAGCCGTGGACGAACACAATGAAATAATTCGAGCGCTGGAAGCGCGCGATGGTAAGAAGCTGGCGTCAATCCTGATTGTTCACATGAAAAACAAGCAAAGCTCGGTGCTGCGCTGGTTGCAGAACGCACCCGACGATCAAGCCGGTTAAGGCTCACTGGTCTCAGTGTGACTTTGACTTGTCGCTGTCAGAATGACATCGCCCGCGTCGCCTCTCACGCGGGCGGGTCCCGGGCAACTGCCTTCTCAGCCCTTTGCGGGTTCATCCGGAAACGGAGCTTGTAGTCCGCAATCGGCAGCAAGCACATTCAGGTCGCGCCGCAGAGCGGGGTTCAGGGCAAGGCCGTTGGATCGGCGCGCATCAGCCGACGCGGTCTTTCCCTCGCCCGGCAAACGCACAGGATCATGACCTGGAAGGGGTTGCGAGGCACGCATCTCGTCGAAGACCCGACTGGCGGTGTTCGCAAAATCGTCCCCAATTCCGAAGGCCGCGGGGTCAAGTGCCATGACAAACAGCCCGGTATTGGTGGAAGAGGTCGTGTCGTTCGTGAAGTCGACGACGTCTGATCCGAAGGCAGCTCCATTGAGGACACCTGCCATGAGCCCGATGGCAACCGACAGGCCAAATCCCTTCGCGCCACCGATCGGCAGGAGGAAGCCCTCTGATTTGCGGTTTGGATCCGTGAGCGGTTTACCGTCCCGTCCAACCATCCAGCCTTCCGGCATCTCCTTGCCCTGTTGCAGAAGCGTTTTTATCTTTCCCATCGCTGCAACGGTGGTGGCCATGTCGAATACGAAAGGATCGGCACCGGCGGCAGGCGCTGAAAACGCAATCGGGTTGGTCCCGAGTAGAAGGTCGGTTCCTCCATACGGAGGAACGTGATTTGCGCTTCCGACTGCCGCCGCCATGCCAAGCAGACCAGCCTCGGCTTGTGGCCTCACGTAGAGCGCCAGGGGCCCGGCATGATTACCGCGCCGAACGCCAACCCAGCCGATTCCGGCCGCACGTGCCTTTTCGATAGCAAGGTCACGCGCCGCGGACATCGCAAGATGACCGAGCCCGTCGTCCCCGTCGATCACGCCCGTGGCAATTGTTTCATGCGCCACAGTCACCGACGGGGTCGGGTTGCAGCCACCGCCGTCCAAACGTGCCAGGTACTGCCGCAAGCGAAAAACACCGTGTGTGCCATACCCGAAGATGTCGGCCTCTACCATGAGCGTGGCGACTTTGACGGCATCATCATGCGGGACGCCCTTCGACTGCAGCGCCGCCGAAACGAAATCGCAAAGGCTGTTCACCGGTATGGTGGCTGCTTCATTGATCGTGCGCACCTACGGATTCCTTCTGCCAGAAGACGACCCTGCGCTGCGTCCATTGTACGATCAGGTACAGCACCAGCCCGACGAGGCTCAGATACAAGATCAACGAGAACACCCGAGGCGTGTTCAACTGGGATGCTGCGACCCTGATCAACTCGCCAAAGCCTTTGCCGCCGCCCAGGAATTCGCCTGTAATCGCGCCGGCCATGACTCCAACAGCGCCGATTTTGAGCCCCGTGAAGATCTGCGGCAGTCCGGTGGGAAGTTTCATCTTGATCAATGTCTGCATCCGGCTTGCGCCCATGGTCTTGAAGAGCATGCGGGCATTCTCATCGGCCGAGTGAAGGCCCGCTGCCGTTCCAACCACGATTGGGAACGTAGCGATAAACGCTGCCAAAGCCACTTTGGATTCGATGCCGAAGCCCAGCCAGGCAACAAAGAGGGGCGCAAAGGCGACCTTTGGCATCGTGTCGATGGCGACCAGGTAGGGCATGACGGCCTTTTCCCCGAACGCCGTTTCGCCGACGAGTACGCCAAGCGAGAAGCCGATGGCGATGGCAAGCGCGAACCCGTAGATCACCTCTTTGACCGTGATCCAGAGAGCGACAAGCATGTAGTCGCCGCTGAGAAGATTGTTCCCGACGAAAATCATGTCGCTGAAGGTCTCCCACGGTGTGGGCAGAATGATCGGCGAAACGAGTCCCAGACGCGTTACCAGGTCCCACGTACCGATGAAAACCACGAACACAAACGTCATGGCGATCGAACGGGGCACGGAATCTATGAATGCAACTTCCTGTACCCAGACGGTATCGTCCGCCGCCCCGGGCTCCAGCCGCTGATTGGTGGGCGCGTCAGTCACATGTTTTCTCCCTTGTCCAACATGCCGCGAATGTGATCCACGATTTCGCCAAATCTCGGCGTCGTCATCATATCGAGCGTGCGCGGCCGGGGCAGGTCGACGTGAACGATTTCCGCAATTCGGCCAGGGCGGGGTTTCATCACGACGATCTCATCCGACAGTATCACAGCTTCCTGGATGGAATGCGTGACCAGAAAGGCCGTGGCGTCCTGCTCACGGCAAATTCTCTGCAATTCCATATTCATCATGTCGCGAGACAGTTCATCCAGAGCGCTGAATGGCTCGTCCAAAAGCAGAACGGCCGGTTCGGTAATCAGCATCCGGCAGATCGACGCGCGCTGCGCCATGCCACCGGACAGTTCGTTGGGATAAACGTTCTCGAACCCTTTCAACCCGACAATGTCGAGAAGGGCATGCGCCTTTTCCTTGGCCAGCTTGGCGGCCGCTTTTCCGTCACGGATCTCGATCGGCAGCACGATGTTCTCGACCGCTGTTTTCCAGGGAAAGAGCGTGGCCTGCTGGAACATCATTCCGATGTCCCGACGCGGGCCGGTAACAGGCTTGTCCTGAAGGATCACGCGGCCTTTCGTGGGTGGAATGAGCCCTGCCATGATCTTCAACAGGGTCGATTTCCCGCAGCCGCTTGATCCGATGACCGACGTGAAGCTCCCGTGGCGCAAGGTGAGATTCACGTTCTCCAGTGCGACCACCGCGTTGCGTGCGTAGGTCTTGCTGACGTCGGTCAGTTCGTAAACCGGCGCGTCAGATGAGGCGCCGGAATTTTCATGTGCCAACGAGGCGTTCATTTGTCGACGGCCGCACTTCCGAGTTCCGCGAACTCATTGGTCCAGATCGCATTCAGATCGTCGAGCGGCCCGGAGATTTCTCCGCCGGCTACAAGAGCGTCCTGCCACTCTCCCCAGACTTGCTCAGGATACCAGCCCAGATGCGGAGTGTCGCCGGCAGCAATCGTCTTGGAACGAACCGCGTCGAACAGTGCCGACTGGAACTCCTTGTCCTCTCCTTCCTGCGGATTGCCTGCGGCAAGGTGGGCAAGAACGGCATCCCGATTGGCGTCGTCCAGCGCAAAGGCGTGGCCCTTGGCAAAGGCACGGCTCCACCCTTCGACAAGTTCCCGGTCGTTTGCGATCGTATCGGCCATGGTGGCAATGCCGTTGCCGAAGAACCGGCCGAATTCGGCGGGCGTTATGTCACGCACTTTCATGCCGCGCTGATTGAGAATGGCCGTATCCGCGGTAGACGCAGAGTAGGCATCAATCTCGCCGTTCAGAAACGCCGCGGTTGCCGGGCCACCGTCGCCGACGGTGAGGAACTCAAAGTCAGTGCCTTCGACCATTCCGGCACCCGTCAGCACGTTGCGGGCAAAGCCCACCTCCGCCCCGTCCGCCGTACCGGTCCCGATAACCTTGCCGCGCAGGTCCTCGACAGATTGATAGTCGGAGTCTTCCTGGACCGCGATGCCAAAATTGCTCCGGGCGGCCACGTTGTAGATGTGCACCGCATCCACGCCGCGCGAGCGCGCCGCGATAAGCGGACCCGGACCCGGGCGACCGAAGTGCGCTTGTCCTGCCGACAACGCCTGCAGAACCGCGCCTGAACCGTTGATCGCTTCGACAGTTACGTTCAAACCCTCGTCCTCAAAGAAACCTTCGCCGATGGCGACAAAGACCGGAAATGAGTTGATGGCAGACGGGCTCGGCTGCACAAAAGTGATATCGCGCAGACCTTGCGCAAAAGCGCTCTTTGCAAACAATCCTGCCACCGGCACCGCCGACAGCAACGTTGTGAATGTTCTACGGTTCATCATACGCTTATTCCTCCCTTCGCGTTCTTTCCAATCCCCCTCGTCCTATCGACGTCTTCGGAAGATCGCTTATACGGCACGCACCGAATTCGTGAGCGTGCCGATCCCTGAGATATTGCAAACGACGGTGTCGCCATCCTTTAGGAAACTCGGTGGGTCCATGGCGTATCCCACGCCCGCCGGCGTACCGGTCGCGATGATGTCACCTGGCTCCAACGTCATGCCTTCCGACAACGAGGCGATGAGTGTCTCGATATCGAAAATCATGTCCGCGGTGTTGCCGTTTTGCCGGATCTCACCATTTACCGTCAGCGAAATCGGCAACGCATGCGGATCATCAATGGCGTCCGCGGTCACAATCCACGGACCCATGGGGCAAGAGCCGTCAAAGGCCTTTCCCTTGAAATTCTGCCCGCCATGGCGGCGCTGGACATCTCGAGCGGAGATGTCATTCAAAATAGTATAGCCGAAGACGTGGTTCATTGCGTCCTCCTTGGCGATATTGCGCCCGGGCTTGCCAATGATCACCGCCAGTTCGACTTCGTAGTCAGTTTGCGTTGAAACGCTCGGAAAGGTCAGCACATCGCCACCCGGGCCTACGATGGACGTCGGCGGTTTGGTGAAGAAAACCGGATACTCGGTCACACCGACCTTTTGCTTCTGCGCCCGGTCTCCCTCGGTGATGTGTTCAGCATAGTTGCGCCCGACACATAGAACGTTCTTGCGAATGACGGGGATCGGCGCCAGCAATTCAGCCCCTTGAGGCAGAATTGCCGCGTCAAGGAGACCGGCTTCAGCGTCGTTCACCAGGCTGCTTGCGAGATCGATCGTTTCCGGCGGTCCGGCAATCAGATGGAGCATTGAATTTGCTTTCAATGCCTCGGCAGCAGGTCCCGTCAGGTTGTGCGCGGCTTTGGACAGGTCCAAAAGACGGTCGTCATTCAGAACGCCCGCACAGATTTTGTCTCCACCCGCTGACACTGTGGCTAGACGCACGATATCCTCCTCCCGAAACTGTCTTTTTTTTGCTGCAGAGTGTCGCAATATTCTGCGATCTCTTGCTAATCTTGGTGACAAGAGTTGATTGACTCTCGCTCTAATTCAATCAACCAATCACCAAATTGGGTGGCGATATGAACGAGACAACCGAACTATCACAAAGACTGCGTGACTTGATCGACAGTGCCGGATATCGGCTGAACGACCGCATCTTGCCGGAGCGCGAACTATGCAAACGTCTGGACACGACACGCAACCAACTGCGCAAAGCCCTTGCCGACTTGGAGGCGCAGGGGTTGATCTGGCGGCACGTCGGACGCGGCACATTTGTCGGCTCGAGGCCCGTCCTGAACCTTCAGGATGTTACCTACCTTCGCGACCAGATAAAGCCGGAACAGGTGGTCACGGTCCGCTACAACATTGAGCCCGAGTTGGCGCGGCTCGCGGCGAGGAATGCGAGCAAATCCGATTGTAAACAAATGAAGATTTGCGCCGAGAAGTGCCGCGAAGCAAAAGACTGGCGCGCTTACGAGGCTTGGGACAACAAGTTGCACCACGCAATCGCGCGCAGCACACGCAATCAGCTTTACCTGTACTTTTTCGAAACGCTGAACTCGGTGCGCCGCTCTATTGTCTGGGGCCAACCGCGCGATACTCGCAAGCCCGTGCCCGGCTATACCAGCTTTATAGAACACGATGCGATCGTGCGCGCGATCACGGCCAGAAATGGAGAGCTGGCCATGCAAATGATGCAGCAACACCTGCATTCGGTTTACTCACGGATGATGCCAGAAGTCGTTTTGGGTGAGATTGAAGCTCAACCAATCTAAGAAATGGTTGGCCCCAACTCGTCGCCAACGCGTTTATTTTTTGCGCATTCGGTCCAAGTCATAAAGCGAGCGGTCCCAAATCGGTATCGCAAGTCTGCGGGCCTAATCACAACAGACCGCAAGCGAGGAAAACGATGTCTGAGCACGTAATCGAGACACCAAAGGTCCACACCATTCCCACGAGCGACGGAAGGGCTTTTCCGGTCCGTCGTGTCTACTGCATCGGCCGGAACTTTGCAGCGCATGCTGTCGAAATGGGACACGATCCAAATCGCGAACCGCCTTTCTTTTTTCAGAAGAACCCAAACAATCTCGATGCTTCGGGGGAATTTCCCTACCCCCCTCACACATCTGACGTGCACCACGAGGTCGAGCTCCTGGTCGGTCTGAAGAGCGGCGGCACAAACATCGCCCTGTCAGATGCGCTTGACCACGTCTGGGGTTACGGCGTGTCCCTGGACATGACACGCAGAGACTTGCAGGGCGAAATGAAAAAGATGGGACGCCCCTGGGAAATCGGAAAAGCCTTCGAGCGGTCCGGACCGGTGGGCCCATTGCATCCGGTGTCCGAAGTTGGTCACCCCGATCAGGGGCGGATTGCACTGACGGTCAATGGCGACTTGCGACAGGAAGGTGATTTGAACCAGATGATCTGGAAGGTGCCGGAGATGATCTCGTATCTCTCCGAGTATTTCGAACTCTCGGCGGGCGATGTGATCATGGCCGGGACCCCTTCGGGTGTAAATGCCGTGCAGCCGGGAGATACTATGGAAGCGAGCATCGAATCCGTCGGCATACTGTCCGTCAAGGTCGTCTGAATCCGGGAGCGAGGCAGGCTCGGGCGATTTGGCCTTTCTCAGAAAGGCCAAACGCCGGATGATGACACTCTCGTTCATCATGAAAAGCGCACATCAGTTCCGTCCTGCACCAATCGGCAAGTCGGAAAGTTCAGGTGGACGCACCCGCAGGCTTTGGCCACGCGGGCTGATTTTGGGTGCGGGAGCCTGATCACACCGAGACGGTAACGTCTGGTGCATCCAGACTCTCTTTGTGTCGATTGGGTCAAAAGATCAGCAAGGTCGACTGCACCGCGAACAACGAATGCAGAGCCACCGCAATTCCGGCATCGCTCCCAAGCAGCTAATTTGCGAAAGGTCTGCGCTTTGTCGGCAGTTTCTTAGTCCAGGAAACGTAACCGGGATCTTCGATGCGGTCTATTAATCGCTCAAGCGCTTTCAGCGGCTCCTGATCGTAGTCCACGCGCAGATCGATGGGCGGGAGATCTTCAGCGACAATGAGAATTGCAGCCGACATCAGACCGCGGGCATCTCCTCCGATCTCGGCACCAGCCTTCAAACCCGACAGCAAGCGCCGGAGAAACCCGCCGGAACCTTTGAGAACCGCTTCCGCGGCAGCTTCAACCACTGCATTCCGGGCAAGCATATTGCCGCCAGCGCAAAGGTCGGAAGTTACGAATTCGGCAACCTCCGGCACGTTGCCGCTCCCGGAAAAGACACCGCCTTGGCCCGTTTGGTCGAGGACAAGCAATTGTCTGAAATCTCTCCCTGCATCCGGGTTCACAATACGCTCGATCGCGCCGACGGGATCAAGTCCGCTTGCCAGCGCATCAAGCACATCTTCACCCCACAGCGTGCTTGGATAGTATCCCTGGGATGCTGAGACCCCCAGGCCGGCACTCCCGCGCAGAACCCAGCCGCCCACGCACAGATTTCCAGTGGCGGCGGCGCCTCCCAATGCACCGGTATCCGGGTCCCGCGCCAGGATCGAGAAGGTCATCTCATGTTGAACCTTTGCGTTTGACTGAGTTTTGAGTAGTTTGTTTCACAGAGTTTCAGAAACTGTCAAACGTGAAGATTGCCATGGTACAGACAGCGCGGCTCTCTGAGCGCATTCTTGAGAGCTTTGACGACCTCACCAAATCCGAGCGCCTGCTGGCGGAACACTTCCTGGAAAACCCCGACAGCCTTGCACTCCACACAGCCGAGGAAATTTCTTCGCTGGCAAACGTGTCCAAAGCAACCACGGCCCGTTTTTTCAAGCGCCTCGGCTTTCCGAGCTTCAAGACTGCGCAACGCATGGCACGCGTCCGCCGCAATGACAGCCAGCACACCAAGCGTGTTTTTTCCGAACCCATACAACAACGCAGTGGACGCGGTGATCTGGCCGATCACCTTGCATCCGATGTCCAGAACCTCATCCGAACGATCGAAGCCATTCGCGGTGACGAACTGAAAGATGCCGTCACTTACCTGGCCAGGGCAGAAAAAGTCTGGGTCGTCGGCTTTGGTGACAACTACCCGCTGGCACATTTCGCACGCGCCCAACTCATCAAGGTGAAGCCGGACATCCGCATGATCCCGCTTGGCGGCTTTCCCGTGCCAGAAGAGTTTGCCTCGATCCGTCCCTCCGATGCCGTTCTTGCGCTGGCCATCGGCCGGCGGACGGCGACGCTGCGCTCGATCCTGCAATCCGCGCGCCTTTCCGGGGCCAGGACGATATCCGTGACGGATCTGACAAGCTCCGGCAATTCGGAACTGGCGGAAGTCACGCTGCGATGCCGCACCAGCGGCTTGTCCTACTTCGATTCCCTTGCCTCTCCGGTTTCGGTCATGACCTATCTGTGCATGGCCGTTGCGGATCGCCTCGGTCAGAACGCCGTCGACAGGTTGAAATACATCGACGGCATCCACTCTGAGTGGGGCGACCTGGGCTGAAAGCGACTCAAACGCGTCGTTTCACGCGCAGAAGACGCCGTCAAACGATTCAAAAATGAAATTAATATTGTCAAAACTGCTTTCTTTTTGACGCGGTATGCGCGGCCTCGTACCGTTTTCGTGGGCCTGCCCAGAAATCAAGCAGACGGATGTCAGCGCGCCGGATCGCTCTCCGGCGTTACGGTCGGCTTTGTCTCGCGCGACGGACGGCGTGCGCATGGGCAAGCACATCGCAGCTCCAAGGAGAGGATGTTGACATGATACTTAGAAGAAATTCCCTGCGCCGATTGGCAGGCGCGGCAGGCATTGTCGCCGGTCTTACGAGCTCGGCGGCAGCCGGTGACATTGTCTGGGCCCGGTACGGAGATATCGATTCCCTTGATCCGCATCGCGCCACCAGCACCTTGTCCCTCCAGGTCTGGGGCCTGCTGTACGACACGTTGCTCGCGACGGACGCAGACGGCCTGCCGGTTCCCCACATTGCGAAGTCATGGACCTCGAATGAAGAAGGAACGGAGTATACCTTCAGCCTGCAGGTCGGCGTGATGTGCCACGACGGTACACCGCTTGATGCAAATGACGTCAAATACACGATAGATGCGGCCTTCAGCGAGGAAACACCAAGTGTCACCAAGGGCAGCTGGGGTCCGATAACAAACGCAGAGGTCATTGATCCCCTTACAATCAAGCTCACGCTCGAGAAGCCTTTCGTGGCGATGATTCCATTCCTCGCGGACAGCTTCTCGTCCATCATTTGCGACAGCAATGGGGACGGCTTCGGAACCACCACGGCCATTGGCTCCGGCCCGTGGAAACTGGTGTCCTGGACCAAGGGCGACCGGATCGTTCTGGAAAAGAACCCGGACTACAAGAATTTCGGCAAGCTGGCTGAAAACCCCGGAGCGCCTCATGAGGACGGTCTCATCATCACGGTCGTCCCGGAACCTCAGGCGCGGCTGGCGGCCCTGAAAACCGGCGAAGTGCATATCGCGGAACCTCCGTTTGATGATGTGCCATCGATCAAGGACAGCGGCGAACTGGACATCATCGTTGCCGAGAACACGGGGCAAAACGTGTTTTGGGAGTTTGCGGTCCACCGCCCGCCGTTCAACGACAAGCGCGCGCGCCTTGCGGTTGCCCATGCAACCGATGCCGCTGCTGCGATCAGCCTGATCTATGGCGACCTGTCGGTTCAGGAAAACTGCCCGGTGTCACGCGGTGTTTTCGGCAACGACCAGGACTTTTGCGCCCAGTACCGTCCGGGATATGACCCGGAAAAATCAAAGGCACTGCTTGCAGAGCTTGGCTACAGCATGGACAAGCCGCTTGAAACCGCACTGCTCGTCTGGACCGGTGGAAACCGCCAGAAGCTTGGGGAAGTTTTCCAGGCACAGCTGGCAGAAGTCGGCATCAATGCATCGATCGAGATCATGGATATCGGATCGCTCAATGCCCGGGTTCGTCAGGAAAATGAAACGACGACCGGCACAACCGGATCCATGGATATGATGACATGGTCCTGGTACGACCCGGACATCCTCTACGCACTCTGGCATACGCCCGGTGCTTATCGCGGCTACACCTCTCCCGAACTCGACGCAATGCTGGACGAAACGCGCGTGTTGACGGACCCCGATGCCCGCAAGGCCAAGGTCCAGGAAGTGTTCAAGTATCTGCTTGAAAACGCGATCCACGTGCCGCTCTACACGCCCGGCTGGGAATGGGTCTTTGCCGTCCGGCCTGAAGTCGATGGTTTCTTCGTTGCGCCATTTGTCTATCCCAATTTCAGCGACGTGAAACTCGGCGGTTGAGCCGGCCTGCCGCCCGGATCCCTGATCCGGGCGGCATTTATCCAGATCAACACCTGTTCAATCGGAATCGATTGCACGGCAAATAGTTGATCGCATTCAAAGTGGTAGAGCGTCTTTGTCCGTTCAATCGAATGCATGATGCTCTAGGTACGGATTCATAAATGAAGCCGATTTGGCGGCAGAAATGGCAAGATCTCGGGAGGAAGCGTGTGCAGAGCGGGCTTTTTGCCCGGTCAAGCGCGGTGACGCTGCGAGGTACAGCCATTTTGCCGTCCTCCGGATTTGGCCGTTTTGGCCATCTTTCACGTCGCGAAAGGCTTGAAAATGAACCACAGTTCCTGCGCTTTCGCTTCTCGCAGTTGGTCAAAACGATCCAAACCAAATTGACTTCATTTATGAGTCCGTACCATAGGTCGACAAGATGTGGCGCTTTCTCGGCACCCGGATCGCAATGGGTGCACTGACAATCTGGATCACGACCATACTCGTGACGCTTCTGATCCACGCCGTGCCCGGGGATCCGGTCCAGATAATGTATGCCCAAAGCCAGGGCACGACCCCGGAACAGATTGAAGAAGTGCGGCGTTCTCTCGGCCTGGACAGGCCCATCCCCGTTCAATACGCAATGTTCATTGAGCGCCTTCTTCATGGTGATCTGGGCAATACCATTCGCGGCGGTCAACCCGTGCTCGATGTGATCATGCAGCGTTTGCCGAACACGCTGATATTGGCTTGTGCCGCGATGTTCATTGCCATTTTGATCGGCGTCCCGATCGGTTTCCTGGCGGCTTACCGGGAAGGGAGCGTTGTTGACATCTCCCTCATGGTTTTGGCCATTGCGGGGATCTCCATGCCGCATTTCTGGTTGGGACTCATGTTATTATTCTTCTTCGCGCTTGAACTGGGTTGGCTCCCGGTCAGCGGCAGCGGACCCCTGAACCTTATTTTGCCCGCTCTTACACTTGGACTTTCGAACGCCGCAATTTTCGCACGGCTCACCCGCTCTTCCATGATCGACGTGATGAGCCAGGACTATGTTCAGACGGCCTTTGCCAAGGGGTTGCCCAAGGCCCTGGTTCTGCGCCGCCACGTGCTTCGCGCCGGTCTCTTGCCTGTCGTCACCATGATGGGACTGCAATTCGCTTTCATGATGGGCGGCGCAATTGTCGTTGAGAACATCTTTTCCTGGAACGGCGTCGGCCGCATGGCTGTCGAGGCAATCTTCCAGCGCGATTATCCGATCATTCAGGGCTTCATCCTGACATTTTCCGTCGTTGTCGTCACAGTGGCGATCGTTATCGATGCACTGTATGCCGTGCTCGATCCACGGATCCGGCGGGCCTGAGATGCAGACGGCGAGCGAACCTCAAACACAACGCGTGCCACCTGGATTCTGGCGCCGGCTGGTGCGCTCGCCGAGTGGGCTGATCGGGTTGACCATAGTCCTCATTCTGATTTTCTGCGCTGCCTTTGCAGACGTGCTGGCGCCTTACAGCCCGACAAAGATGGGGGCCGGCGGCCGCTTTCTGCCACCTGGTGGAAAGTATCTTCTGGGAACCGATGAATTCGGCCGGGACATGCTTTCCCGAATTTTGTACGGCAGCCGCATCACGCTCCTGATCGGCGCAGTTGCCGTCGGCATATCGCTTACGGTCGGCATGCTGGTCGGCATGATCGCCGCATTCTGCCGTGGGTGGATCGAGGCGATCCTCATGCGCGGCACTGATGTGCTCTTTTCCTTCACGGAAACGCTGATCGCGCTCAGTTTCGTTGCCGTACTGGGCCCCAGCCTGCAGAACGCTGTTATTGCAGTCGGGGTCGCAGGCGTTCCGTTCTATGCGCGAACCTGCTACTCGGCAGCGCTTGTCGAAACGTCGAAACCGTATTTTGAGGCAAGCATCGCCGCAGGTGCAGGCCCCGCCCGACTTGTTCTCACGCATCTCCTGCCAAATGTTCTGCCAACGATGATTGTTGTTGCGACCCTCGGCGTTTCCACCGCCATCCTGGCGGCGGCAGGGCTCAGTTTCCTGGGTCTCGGCGCGCAGCCGCCGACTTCGGAATGGGGATACATGCTTGCCGGATCGCGCGACTACATCAATCGGGCGCCGTGGTTGATGACAATCCCAGGATTGGCGATCGCCATTACGGTCCTCGGCTTCAATCTTCTCGGCGACGGATTGCGGACAAGCCTTGACCCGGTGGAGCGGAAATGAACGCGCTCCTCTCCGTTCGCGACCTGGCGGTTCATATAGGAACACGGCCTTTGGTCGAGAACATCAGTTTCGACCTGAAAGCCGGAGAAGTTCTGTCTGTTGTTGGCGAAAGCGGCTCGGGCAAGAGCATGACCGCGAAGGCACTCATGGGATTGCTGCCGCCGGCGGCAACAGCAACCGGCAGCGCAGAGTTCGATGGAGTTGATCTACTCAAGGCTGGCACCGCGCCTCCGCGGGGCACGGGGATCGGACTTATCTTCCAGGAGCCCATGACCGCGCTTACTCCCGTGCTGAACATCGGGCTTCAGTTGACCGAAGCTCTCGTAAGCCACCAAATCTGTGACACAAGTGAAGCACGGCGCAGAGCCGTCGCGATGCTGGATCGGGTCGGCATCCCTCAGCCTGAGATGCGGATGCGCCAGTTTCCGCACGAACTGTCCGGTGGAATGCGCCAGCGCATCGTCATTGCAATGATGATGCTGCTCGGCCCCCGCGTTCTGATCGCAGACGAACCCACAACAGCCCTGGATGTCACCGTTCAGGCTCAGATTCTGGACCTTTTGCGCGAGATCGTTGCCGAGACGGGTATCGGTCTCATTCTGATCACTCACGACATGGGGGTGGTCGCCGAAATGTCCGACGCGGTCCTGGTAATGAAATCTGGACAGGCCGTTGAGCATGGTCCAGTGACCCAGATCTTCAAAAGCCCCAAGGCGAACTACACACGCACCTTGCTCGATGCGGTCCCCCGCATTGACAGCGCCAGGGAGCAGACAGAAACGAAGCAAGACGTTCTCCTATCCGTAAATGACATTAACAAGACCTTCAACGGCCGGGGGCCTCACCTGTTTCGCAGCCACGGCACCCGGGCACTCGACCATGTTTCGCTGAACGTTCGAACAGGGGAGACGCTGGCGCTGGTTGGAGAGAGCGGATCGGGCAAGACAACCCTTGGCCGGGTCATCGCCCGGTTGACGGAGGCCGATTCAGGCAAAATTCAACTGAACAGCCTGGATCTGACCGCCTGCAAGGGACCTCGTCTGCGCGCGGCGCGGCGGCAGGTTCAGATGATCTTTCAGGATCCGTATGCGTCCCTCGACCCGCGTCAGACGGTCGGTTACACGATCGCAGAACCATTGATTGTCCATGAAAAGTTGCGGCGCTCCGAGCGAACCGAACGCGTCAGGCAACTCATCGAGAAAGTCGGTCTCGAAGCAGATATGGCCCGGCGCTATCCGCACGAATTTTCCGGCGGTCAACGCCAGAGGATTGCCATTGCCAGGGCGATCGCGGCCAGCCCCTCACTGGTCGTCGCGGATGAACCGACATCCGCACTCGATGTTTCGGTTCAGGCTCGTATCCTGGATCTGCTTGAGGAGTTGAAGCGCGGCGAGGAACTTACGATGCTGTTCATCTCGCATGACCTCGCGGTGGTTCGCCAGATTGCGGACAGGGTTGCCGTTATGCGGCACGGCAAAATTCTCGAACTGGGACCCACGACACAAATATTTGCCGCACCCCGCCACCCTTATACGCGCGCATTGATTGATGTGGTGCCGGTCCCGGATCCTGCACGCAAACGAGGTGTGCGTCCGGCTTTGAAGGGGAGCTACCCTGCCGGCCCTCTTGTTGAGGCTTCCCCCGGTCACTGGGTGGCGTCATGACCGTCGGCATCGCGGCAACCGGTCCGAATGCAGGCGCGGGCGTCCTCGCAGGCCTTCGTGCGATTGAGGCGATCGGCCAAGGCGCAATTGGCGGGTTCGTCAGTCTTGCGGTTCTGTCCGAGGATCAACAACTTATTCGGTCAGAAACACAGACGGATGGCGTGAGTGGGCTTGTCCAAGGTGCACTTCCTGAAACCTTGCTTGGCGCACCGTTCGCCGCACTTATCTCCAGCGGTCCGAACCGGCCTGTCCCCCTGGCCCAGTTCGTTGCGGCAAAGCCGGGTGTCGGGCTTGTCACCGGTCATCGCTTTCCACAAATGCCGGCCGATGATGGCATACCACTGAACGCCCATGTTCTGGGTGCAATGGAACGTGGTCAAACACCACAAATGGCCATAGCTGAAGTCGTTGATCGGTTTCCGGACCATGATGCAGGATTTGTCGCACTCTCAATTGATGGCACCATCGCCGTTGGCAACATGCCTGCGGTTCTTCTGCGACGGGATCATGGGTGCGCGGCGCGCACCCTGCAGAACCCTCCGGTGTCTGTCGCCACAATCCATAACGCCATACATCCAAAGCGCGTTCTGGCTGACATGATCAACGACGTTGTTCTTGAGGAAATGTTGCGTCACCCGGCTGCAGACCACTGGATAATTGCGGCGCAAGGTATCCGGTTGGCGAAAGGTGAACGCCCAGAAATTCATATCGATCACGACGACAAGGTCGTTCAAATGCTTCATCCGCAGGCGACGCGGCACCCAGATGCAGTTCCCTTTGGTCTGGGCGATCAGGTACGGATCATACGCAATGGAGAGTTCGTCGGTTGGTTGGGATATGAACCTTTCATGATCGTCAAAGACGGAGTGATCGTGACCATGGACGGCAAACCAAGTCTGGAATTGCCTGTTTTCGGCAGCCGGGGATTCAATTGGTAAAGTCCGCGCTATTCTCTCTTCGTACCACCAAAACCGAGTGTCCTCTCGGCGCGTAACTGATCAACCCCCATCACCAAGACAGTCCGTCAGCGAGCCAGACGCTAGTAGATTAGCGGCAATCGTTGGGGGAGCTGTGAGATCTTGGTGATCTTCAGCATGTTCTGGCGACCGAAAATATGTTCGAGTGCGGTTTCATCCGCATTGCCGGGTGCGATGCAGAACACGTGTCCTTCTCTGCAGCAAAGCAAACCAAACGATATGGAACAGCGCCCAGGAAAAGCGGAATCGAGGGGCAACGCTCGATGTCAATCAAACGCTCCCGTTCATGAGCCTTCTTTGCCCACACGAAAACTATGAGACATTTCTCTCTCGCCGAAAATTGTCCCCGCATAGTTCTTCAAGTATATACTTGAGAGCTGACAACTTGCGAAACGACAACGAGCACAGGCACCTTTGACCCAGTCCCTACACAAGAAAATTCTCGACGATGTCCATAGCAAGATCGTGACCGGCGAATGGCCGGCGGGACACCGAATACCTTTCGAGACCGATCTTGCAAAACACTATGGATGTTCGCGCATGACAGTGAACAAGGCCTTGAGCCAGTTGTCCCGGGCCGGCCTGCTGGAACGCAACAAGAAATGGGGCACCTTTGTCAAGGAACCGCAGACACTGTCGGCAGCACTGGAAATCTCCGATATCCGCAAGGAGGTAGAAGATGCCGGGAAAACATACAGTTACTCACTACTTAGTGACACGATCAGAGCCTCAACCGATCGGGAAGCGCAGCAGCTTGACCTCTCCAGAAGCGACCCGGTGCGAGACATCACCTGCTTGCATTTCGCGGACAGCGAGCCGTTTTGCCTGGAAGAGCGGATTATCAATGTCGGCATCGTTCCGGGCTTGAAAGAGATCAGCTTTGACAGCGTCTCGCCTGGTCTCTGGATGTTGCGGAACATTCCCTGGAACATCGCTGAACATCAGATCCATGCGCTCGCAGCAGATGGCGCTATCGCGAAAACGCTCCAGGTTCCCGATGGCTATCCATGCCTTGTCGTCGAACGCAAGACCAGGCAGAACGAAGGGTTTGTGACAATTGCCCGCCTGTTCTATCCCGGCGACAAGCACAGACTTGTCGCCAGTTTTACACCGACCGGTGCCAGTTAGGACCATGAGTGCACAGCTCTGAAGGAACGAGGATGCTTGGCGGCAATAACCTTCAATGACAGTCGGCGACGTAAAACCCCGCACCCGTGTTCCGGACCAACAACACCTGGAGCGTGCCCGCTGCCGAAGCGCCACGGCATCCCCTCGCCTCCGGCACAGGTTCACCGCTGGAGAAAAACACCTTTCGGCTGCAGTTTTTTCAGTGTGCGCCAGGTTCACCGGCATTGGAAACATCAATCAGCGTTTTGATGCCAGTCGCTTTGCCTGAGCAAATCCGGGCGTATTCTGCCGGTGTGTCTTCCAGCGAGACCCTGTGTTCAACGAGCGGTCTGAAACGATCGGAATGCCGTTCAAGCAGCTCCACAGCGCGGGGCAATTGATCTTTGAATGCGTGGCAACCGACAAGCGCCAGCTCCCTTTCGACTGCGCCGACAGGATCGAACGGAAACGTTCCGGATCCGATTCCGACCAGCCCCAACGTCGATCCACTCAGCTTCGCAGCAAGATTGCAAATGACTTCCACGTTGCCGGTCGTGTCGATCACGTGGCGCACGGTTTTCCCGGGCAGGCTCTCGAACTGGTCGAAGGCCGCAAGATCAACCGGACGCCCCGCACATGCCGTGGCAACGGTTTCAACGCGGAGGCGGTCGCGGTCACAAAAGAGGAGCGGCCGTTGGCAGAGAATATCGGACGCTACGGCAATCAACGCGCCAATCGGCCCGCAGCCGACCACCAGCAACGGATCATGGTTTTCGATCCGAACCCGGTCGAGAGCATGAAGTGCGACTGCAAGCGGCTCGGAAAGCGTTGCAATATCCAGATCCATCGAGGGATCACAGGCAAGGACCAGCCGTTCAGGGAGCGTTGTGAAATCAGCAAACCCGCCGTCGATGCTTTCGCCGACAAATCCCAGCTTGCTGCACAGGTGATTGTTGCCTTGCAGGCAGTTGCCGCATTTTGTGCAATAGTCCCTGGAGTCGGCGACGACCTTGTCGCCGACCGATAGTCTTGTGACCCCTTCCCCCACCGCATCAACCGTCCCGGCAAATTCGTGACCCGCGATTGAGGGTCGACGTGAAATCCATTGACCCGTCTTGTAGTTGTGAATGTCCGATCCGCAAATGCCTGCAAAGGCCACCTTGATCCGGACCTCTCCCCTGCCCGGCGCGGGCGCAGGATCAACATGCTCAAACCTAATGTCCAGCGGATCGTGAAGCCGCACTGATCGCATGCAATTCACCCTTCCAGGTAGGGGTCACGCATCTCCGACACGGCATTTTCATGCGATGAAAAACCTTCGTAACGTGCGAGCACTCTGGAATGCTTCGCCATTTCGGCATAGGCAGGACGGGTTACGTAGCCAACGGAACTGCACTTCACGAAATCATGCACCGACAAGGGACCATAGGTCCGCGCGCCGCTGCTGGTCGGCAGAACCGCATTCGGTCCAAGTGCGAAGTTTCCGATGCAAACAGGGGTGTGCGGCCCCATCAGGATCTCCGCTGCTTCAGTGATGTGTCCCAGATGCTCAAAGGGTTCCGTCGACAGCAATTCAAGATGCTCGGGCGCGTAGTCGTTGATGAAACGGTAGCTCTCTTCCACGCCAGAAGTCAGTATCACGCCACCGTTGTCGCCGCACAGCACCGCACGTGAAAACCCGACCCGCAGGTCCGTCATTTTCGCCCAATGGTTCGGCAATGCCGCAAGCGCTTCTTCGGCGACGCGTCTCGAATGGGTCACCAGATAGGCGGAGCTGTCGGGTCCGTGCTCGGCCTCGATCAACAGATCAAGCGCCGCAAGGCCGCCATGTACCGTATCATCCGCAAAGATGATCGCTTCTGAAGGGCCGGCTGGCAGGCCGGGATCAATGACGTTCGAGAGCAATTGTTTGGCAGCCACGACCCAGGGGCTGCCCGGCCCCACGATCTTGTGCGCCGGACGGACCGTTTCAGTCCCGAACGCCGCGGCCGCGACGGCCTGCGCACCGCCGCACTTGTAAACTGTCTCGACACCTGCGATACGCGCGGCCACGAGCGTCGCCGCATCGACACCGCCATCCGGCGTTGGCGGCGTGAAGATAGCCAGTTCTGGAACCTCTGCCACCACGGCCGGAACCGACGTCATCATGGTGACCGAGGGAAAGGCCCCCTTGCCGCGCGGAACATAGAGCGCGACGGAACGGATCGGGGTGTACCTGTCCCCGGCAAATGCGCCGGGCTTGATTTCCTTGAACCACATCGGCGCCGGTTTTTGTTCCTCGTGAAAGCTGCGAATATTGGCAATGCCGTGCCGGATCGCCTCGATAACCTCGGCATCGACCGCTTCAAAGGCGGCATCGAATTCCGCTTCGCTGGCCTTTAGCGTTGCAGCGGTCAAGGATGTCGCGCCGTCAAAATCCTGCCCGAAGCGCACAAGCGCTGCGTCGCCTTCCGTTTTCACCGCCTCAATGATCGGCTTGGCTTTTTCCATGAAACCGGAGAGATCCGCTTCGGAGCGTCGCAGAAGATCGTGATACGCTTCCGAGCTCAAGCTGCTGAGTTCATGGAAGGATACTTGTGACATAGACCCACACCTTTCGAGCGCCAACCGGCGTTACTTGGACTTCAGGAACACTTCCAGACCGACGATCCTGTCAAGAATGATGATCGCCAGCGCAGCGACCGCGATAAAGACGACGGACACCGCCGCAAGGTCGGGCGTTATGATCGCCCGGATCGAATTGTAAATCTGAACGGGCAGCGTCACGATCCGGGCATCAACAAGCAGCAGGCTCACCAGAAATTCGTTCAGCGAGAGAATGAACATCAGCAACGCCCCGGTGATCACGCCCGGTGTGACCGCCGGCAGCGTCACGTTGAAAAAGGTCTGCAACGGACCCGCACCGCAGCTTTGTGCGGCAAGTTCAAGATCCGGATCCAGCGATGCGGCGCTGGAGGACACGGCCCATATCATGAATGGTAGGTTGATGACCGCCGTCGCGATACCGATCGGCCAGAGGCTTCCCAGAAGCCTCAACTCGCCGAACAGAAGCATCAGGCCGATGCCCGACCCGATGAGGGGCACAGTGAACGGCAACAGCAGATAGATCTGCAGCGCTCCCGCCCATTTCACCTGATACTTGGACAGGGCGATCCCCGCGAGCGTTCCGGCAGGCACCGACACGGCGACGCAAATACAGGCGACAATGACAGAGCGCAAAAACGCCTGCTGAAGATCGCGCTCTCCCAGTATGGCCACGTACCACTTGAGGGAAAACCCGTCGGGTGGAAAGTCTATGATGCTACCGGCCGTGAAAGACGCTCCGAGAACCACCAGTGTCGGCGCGGACAAGGCCACGACGCAGAGGATTGCCACGGACCAGAAGACAATTGTTTGCGTGGGTGAGCGATTCATTTCCGGTTCGCCCCCAAGGCCAGCGTCCCGGCGCCGAATACCGCAAAGACAAGGCCGACAGTCATTGATCCCACGGCAATAAGGATAAGCGTCAGCGAGGCCCCGAAGCCCTGATCGGACGTCCTGAAAAACTGGTCGTAGATCGCATTGGCGACGAAGTCCTGCGAACCACCGCCCAGAATGGCCGGCATGGCAAAGTCCGTCAGCGAAAGGGTCAACACGACCACACCCGCGCCAATCAGGCCAGGCCTTGCCATCGGCAGGACCACATGGAAAAGCGCCCTGACCCAGTTGGCACCGAGAGACGTTGCAGCCGCTTCGATATCTTCGGGAATTGCCGTCAGAGCAGGTGCCAGCATCAGGACACCGAATGGCAGCATGTATTGAACAAGTCCGAACAGAACCGCCGGATAATTGAAAAGAAGACGCAGCGGTTCGACGCCAACGAGAGCAAGCGCATCGTTAACGATGCCCTGATTTCCGAGAATGATCAGCCATCCGTAGGCGCGCACGACCTGACCGATGAAAAACGGAAGAAACAGCGCGACAAGAAGGAACTTTCTGAGTAACGCGCTGGATGTCCTCACCATCACGTAGGCGTAGGGAAAGGCAAGCAGCAGCGTAACCGCGGTTACGATGACAGCCCCAACGAGGCTGCGCCAGATGACTGTCGCCGTGAAACTCTCCGAAAAGGCACGCTGGTAGTTTTCAAGTGTCCAGTAGTCGGAAAAGAGGAACGTGCTCCGGTCAAGTACGCGAAGCGACGAATCTCCTATGTAAAGCAGGCCGACCGCGAGCGTGCCGACAAGAAGGACAGCTGGCGTCAGCAAGAGGTAGGGCGTCAGCCGGCCGCCGCCTCGCGGCAGCACAAGGGCAAAGGCCGCTTCCAGCACGTCCATGAAACGCCAGCTGATCGGGTACGAAGTCTTGTATCTGCGCATGAAGGGCTCGAATGGGTGGGATGCCGGGCAGGTCTCACCCGCCCGGCTTGGACCAGTTTGCCTGCGATCAACCCTGCATGATCTGCTTGAATTTCGAGAACCACTCGCTCTCGTTTTCCACCTGGATCTGGCCCGAAATACGGATCAGTCGTTCGAAGTCTTCAGGCTTGGTCGGGTAGGACGGATCTCCAGCCAGACCTTCCGGAGGTGTCAGCCCGGGCACAACACCCGGCAGTCCGAGCCCATCCAGCCAGACCTGCTGGTTTGCCTGGGTCAACGCGGAATTGATGTACTCCCTGGCCCAGTATAGATCGGATTCGGAATGACCTTTCGGAATCCACAGACCGTCCGTATCGAACTTTGCGCCTTCTTCGGGAACCGTCCAGGCAATGTCGACACCGCTTCTTTTCGCACCGAGCGCGTTCGTGGAAATCGTGCACGCAGCATCGATCTCGCCTCGCTGGAACCACGTGACGAAATCCGGATCCTCACCGAGCAGCGGGTTCTGCGCCTTGATCTTTTCGACGAACTCCCAGCAGGCATCCATGTTGCCCGGGATGTCCTCAAGCGTGCCGCCGCCCGCGACCTGTGCCGGGAAATGAAAGCCGATACCGTCGTTGTAAAAGGCGATCCGGCCCTTGAATTTCGGATCGAGAAGATCGTGATAGGACTTCGGAGGACCATCGGGGAAGGCTTCCGGACGATAGGCGAGCACGTAGACGTAGCCGTAAGTGTTGACGATCGGATAACCGTCCACGCCGACCGGCTTTGCAAGATCAGTGGTACCGGAGAGGTTGGACAGGTCGGACAGATCTTCGCAAACGCCCCTGAGGGCTGACTTGGTGGCGTTCGTTGTCGTGTCCCAGTTGATGTGAATGGGCGGCGTCCGATTCTGCGCAACCGCGGCCCAGACTTTCGGCTGGATTTCATTGTCCTCCGTCAGGTCGTGAACGATGCGAATGCCCGTTTTTTCGGTGAAGGGATCCGAAACGCCGTTCTTGAGCGCCTCCACCCATGGACCTCCCCATGCACGGATAATGAGTTCGCTCGGCTTGTCCGGTTCAGCCGCCCGTAACACGGAAGGCATCGAAACAGACGCAAGGCCGGTTGCGCCGACGGCGGCCGATGCTTTGAGAAGAGATCTTCTGTTCAGTTTTCTTTCAAAGTTCATGTCGTTCCCCTTTTCATGGACTAACGGCACTTCTTCGCGCCTTGTTGTTTGGCCGGGAAAATCTGCAAATCCCGGTTCTTCCACCCTATGTGCACGAGGGCGCCCGGTTCGAGGGCGCTCTGATCATTCCGATCGTGATGAATAATTTTCAGCGTCTCGCCGCCGAGCTCCGGGACCTCGACTTCGTACACATGGCGTTCGCCTTCAAAAATCGCGTCCAGAACGGTGCCCCGGAAATCGGCATCAAGTCCCGCCATCGACTGTCCGGCTGACGCAATACGTATCTGTTCCGCGCGTATCGCCCCCTTGATCGGCGTTCCGTCCTCCAGGGCAGCGGCCCCGCCGTGAACGCCCATCAATTCGACATTGCCGAACCTTGCGGTCGCGTCAGCGCTGGTGACCCGCGTCAGGATCCCGGAAAGGTCGTTGGTCACACCGACAAAATTGGCGACAAACGGGTTGCTTGGCATCCTGTACATCTGTGTCGGTGCCGCATTTTGCTGGATTTCACCGTCATTCATCACGATGATCTGGTCGGAAACGACCAGGGCTTCCCGCTGGTCGTGAGTCACGTTGATCGTGGTGACACCCAGTTCCTTCTGTATTCTACGGAATTCAAGCTGCATTTCTTCCCGCAGCTTCCGGTCAAGGGCGGCCAGCGGTTCGTCGAGTAGGAGAAGATCCGGTTCGAATACCAGCGCCCGTGCGATCGCCACGCGTTGCTGCTGTCCGCCCGACAGTTCATGGATCCGCCGGTTTTCGAGTCCGTCGAGCCGCACCAGCTTCAGATACTCCGCCACCCGGTCCGGGATCGTGCGCGCATCAAAGCGACGCATCTTCAGGGGAAAGGCCACGTTCTCCGCAGCCGTCATGTGCGGAAACAAGGCAAGCTTTTGAAAGACCATGCCGATCGAGCGCTTGTTTGCCGCCACCGCTCGAACCGAACGGCCGTTGATCAGGATTTCGCCGCCGGACGGTGTCAGAAAACCGGCGATCAAGCGCAGAAGTGTTGTTTTGCCGGACCCCGACGGGCCAAGGATCGTAAGAAACTTGCCGTTCTCAAGTTCGAAGCTTGCATCTTTAACAGCTTTGAACGTTCCGAACGTCATCTCGACGTTAATAGCCGAGACTGCCGCCGCTTGGATCTCAGTCACTCTTTGCTGCCTTTGTGCGTCGCGAGACATGACAGGGCTGGTCTGCCGATACGCTATGTCTATACATGAAATCGAAATTGCGAATTCTTGTCAAGACATGCGAGGCCTCTCCGGAGCATATGCCGCCAGGCACACTCCCGTTAGGTCAAATTGCGGCAAGATAGCCGCCGTCGATCCCCAGGCATTGACCGGTGATGTATCGCGAGGCATCGCTGGCCAGAAACACCACCGCGCCCTTGAGGTCCTGCGCATCGCCAAACGTCCCGAGCGGGATTTTTGCGAGCATCGCGGCCTTCCAGGCATCATCCTGATAGAAGACGTCCGTCAACTCCGTTCGAAAGTAACCCGGAGCGATCGCATTGACACGGACCTTCTGCGGCGCCCATTCCGCGGACAGGGCCCGGGTCATGCCGAGCAGCCCGGACTTGGATGACGTATAGGGCACTGCGGTTGGCACACCGACATACGACGTCAGGGAACAGACGTTGATGATAGAACCGCCACCGCTCTCAAGCATGTGTCGGGCCGCTTCCTGCGCGCAGAAAAAGGCACCTTTCAGGTTGATCGAATTGATCCGGTCCCAAAGAGCCTCGTCGACGTCGAGAGACGGACAGACCTCTTCGTAGCCGGCATTGTTGATGAGAATGTCCAGCCGACCCGCTTCCCTCGCAAATCCGGCCACTTCAGATTTCATCGCCGGGACATCCTGAACGTCCAGCTGCATTTTGTGTGCGGTTCCCCCGGCATTCTCCACCAGCGATTGCGTCTCTTCAAGGGAGCCCAGGAACCTCGATGTGATCGCAACGGTGGCTCCAGCCTCCGCCAACCCGACCGCCATCGACTGGCCGAGGCCCCGGCTCGCGCCTGTGACCAGTGCCCGTTTGCCGGTCAGATCAAAATTTACCGGTGCCATAGTCTTGCTTCCCTCCGGCTCATGCTATTATGTATATACATAGACGCGTTCAATTCAACTGTACCCCGTCTGACACGAGCACCAGCACGAGCCCGCGATGACCGATCTGGACAAACTAATCCGGCCAAGCCTCAAACAGCTTGAACCCTACAATTCGGGTCTGTCCATCGCGGCGGTCCGGACGCTTTGCGGACGTGCGGAAGTGAACCGCCTGGCATCGAACGAGAACCCTTTCGGACCTGCACCAGACGTGCTGGAGTATATCCGCAAGCAGCAGGATCATTTGCACATATATCCGTCAAGCGAGGCATCCGACCTGCGGACCGGGCTTGCAGCGTATCTCTACACGGATCCGGACCTGCTCGTTTTCGGCAACGGTTCTGAAGAACTGTTGTCGATCATTTTTCGCAGTGTAATCGAGCCTGGCGACAGGGTGATTACGCTTTACCCTTCCTTCCCGCTCCACGAGGATTACGCAGTTCTCATGGGCGCCGGCATCGAGCGAGTGGCCCTGAGCGACGACCTGACCATCGATGTCGACAAATTGGTCGAGGCCGCCGGCAAACCCGCAAAACTCCTGATCTTTTCACATCCCGTCAATCCTGTAGGGTGCTGGATGTCGCGCGACGACCTTTTGAAGGTGTTGGATGCCCGGCATCCGGAGACCCTGCTTGTGCTCGACGAGGCCTATTTCGAATTTGCCCTGAACGGGGACTACTGCGGCGGACTCGACCTTCTGGCGCCGGGCAAGGGACATTGGATCGTTCTCAGAACGTTTTCCAAGGCCTGGGGGCTTGCCGGCCTCAGAATAGGATATGGCGTGTGCAGCTCTCCCGCCTTGGCAGCGGCCCTTGACCTGACCAAGACACCCTTCAACACAAATACGCTCGCCCAGAGCGCTGCCTTGCTTGCATTGGGCAACGAAGCGCACATGAAGAAAAGCGTCGCAGCGATTGCCGCAGAACGCGACAAGATGCGTGCGGCATTGTTGGAACGGGGCTTTCGCGTCGCACCGACGCAAGCAAACTACGTATTCTTTGAAACAGACCTGCCCTCGGCTGACTTGGCGGACACCCTCATGCGCCTTGGCACATTGGTCAAGCCCTGGAAGCAGGAGGGTTTCGACAGGTTCATCAGAGTGACCGCGGGACGACAAGAAGAAAACCGGCAATTTCTTGAACACCTGGACAGCATCGGGGCTCAGGCTTGAGCCGGACTGTGCTGCCAATCGGAACACCGCCTAACGTCCTCATCCGGCCGGAACACAAATTCCAGCATTTTCCTTTCCGCTCTAAACCTGCCGATTTAGCGGTCGATTGAGCGTGTTTCTTGGAGTGCAAAACAAAAAAAGCCCGCAGGCTTTTGCAATGCGGGCTAATATTGGTTGCGGGAGCAGGATTTGGTGTTTTTTTGCCCTTGTGCGTCGGGCTTAGCCCTCCTTGAAGGGGCCGGGGGAGGTTCTCGCCTGTATCCCCCACCCGAATACGACAACAGCCCCACCCCTTACGGGATGAGGCTGTTGTCGAATTTGGTTGCGGGAGCCTGATCACACCGAGACTTTAACGATTGGTGCTTTTGATGGCATGCATGGAACTGACGGACCTTCCAACAGTTTAACGTCGGCGGTTTCATAGCGAATGCCGCTTGCATTGTCTCCATACCCGCCGTTCTTCCACCCCGGAAATTATTTCCGAAAGCCCTCGGCGCTCGAGCCGCCGCGGCCTGGTCGGCGTTAAAAGGCGAGCGGAGCACTTGCACGCTTTCCAGGCAAAATATCCGCAAACCAAACGGGTTTGCGTGAACAGTCTGCAACGCTTTTATGAACTCCGCCCGCCGTCATGAGGCTGTAAATCGGACGCGCTCCATTCATCCCGCGACTTGAAGAAACGGGGTGAAGATGACGTCGGTTTGCTGCGCATTACGACAGTGCTCTTCCGCGCCGTTTGATCCGGTTTCGCGGGTTTTGGCGCGACAGGCATTCGACGCCGCTCGACGGGTTCGATTGAGGGAGTACTGATGCATTTCATCCTGATACGGACAGCAAGAGCGATATTGACGATGGTCTTCGTCGTGACGGCTGTGTTCTTTGCCAGCCGATATTCTGGAAATCCAATCGACATCATGTTCCCCGAAGGGCTGAGCCCGGAAGAATATGCTTTCTGGGAACGCTATTTCGGCCTGGACAAGGGTTTTTTCGCGCAGTACGTCGCCTATTTCCGCGGCCTTCTGGAAGGCAATTTCGGCCTCAGTCTTACCGAGTTTCGCCCTGTTACCGAGATCTACGCCGAGCGTCTTCCCAATACGATTATCCTGTTTGGCGGAGCCTTTTTACTGGCGATAACGGTCGGGCTTCCGCTCGGGATCTATGCGGCGGTCAAGCGCGACAAACCTGTTTCGACCGCCATCATGGCCGTTGCATTCTTTGGATACGCCATTCCGAACTACATCCTCGCCATTTTCATGATCCTGATTTTCAGCTTCACGCTGCATCTGATGCCGTCCTCCGGCAACATGACCTGGGTTCACTTCATCATGCCGATCATAACCCTCGCTCTGGCGATGATGGCCTGGAATATCCGTTTCACGCGCTCGGCGATGCTCGAAGTTCTCAACGAAGACTTTGTTCGAACCGCCCGTGCGAAGGGCCTCAGGGAAGCGCTCGTCGTGAACAAACACGCCCTTCGCAACGCCATGATCCCGATCGTCTCGAATCTGGGGCTGCAAGTTGCCGGTTTCGTCGGCTGGGTCGTTCTGGTCGAGGCGGTCTTCGCATTGGAGGGCATTGGCTCCCTGATCGTGCGCGGCGCTCTTTTGCGGGATTTTGCGGTCTTGCAGTTCGGCGTGATTGTCTGGGCCGCGGTCGTGATCGTGGCCAATCTTCTCGTCGACATCATCTACGCCATTCTCGATCCGCGCGTGCGGATCGCAAACTAACAGTCGCAAGTCAACCTTTGGGGCAAGGACCTAGCGCTCAATGACCACTGCCGAAACGGTAACACTCGAACCGGACACCGAAAAGCGCCAACCATCAAAACTCTGGAAAGGCGTCAAGAGCGCCAATTGGCTGATCAAATTGTGTTTCGTCGTTCTGGTGACCCTCGTCACGATTGCTCTGCTGGCGCCGGTTCTTGCAACGCATGATCCAAACGCCCAGAGCCTGTTGTCGCGACTGCGTCCGCCGATCGGCTTCGATGGCTACAAACCAGGGTACTATCTCGGGACAGACGAACTCGGGCGCGATCTTTATTCGCGCGTCCTCTACGGGCTGCGGTTCACCTTGCTGATCGCCGTGATCGGATCGCTCATTTCCATGCTGTTAGGGTCCACGATCGGTATCCTGTCCGGATACTTCGGCGGCATTATCGACAACATCCTGATGGGTCTGGTCGACATACAAATCGCCTTTCCCTTCACGCTGATGGCACTACTTGCGGTGGCCGTTTTCGGAACGGATCTGACGATTTTCGTGGTCATCATCGGTCTTGCGGATTGGGACAAGTATGCCCGCGTCGTCCGTGGCCAGGTGTTGTCCATCCGCGATGCCCCCTTCATCGACGCGGTACGGGTCACCGGGGCAAGCCCTGCCCGTATCGTTCGCCATCACATGCTGCCGAACATCGCTTCGCCGATCATTGTCCTTTGGACATTCGGTGTTTCCAACGTGATCCTGCTGGAAAGTTCCTTGTCCTTCCTTGGCCTGGGTGTCCAGCCCCCGACCGCGACGCTCGGGTCCATGACCGGCTTTGGCCGCGACTATCTGGCGTCCTACCCGCATATCGGATTGGTACCGGCCTTCACGATCCTGGTGATCGCACTGGTTTTCCTGCTTCTGGGCGACTGGCTCAGAGACACGCTTGACGTTCGTTTGAAGCGTCAGGCCTGACAACAGCTCCGGGCCGGCCTCTCTTTCAAAATCACCCGGTCCGGAGCCTGCAATGACTCAATCATCGCAAGGGGAATACTGACAAATGAAACACTTGATCGCAATCAGCGCCGTTGCCGCGCTCTTGTCGTCAACAGCGCTTGCACAGGAATTGAATGTCGCGACCGCGAACCTGTCCGCCTATATTGATCCAGGCGCGGATCACTCCAATGTCGGCTCGCAGTTTTACGTCAATTCCATGGAGCCACTTCTCTTCAAGGATCCGACTTCGGAAGAAAACTCCTTCGGCCCCGGCCTTGCCGCGTCCTGGAAAGTGACCTCCCCCACCGAGATCGAGCTGACCATTCGTGAAGGCGTGAAGTTTCACAACGGCGAAGACATGACCATGGAGGACGTGGTCTGGAGCCTTGAGAACATGATCACTCCGGGCTATCCGGCGCGCATCGAGCGGTCCAAGGAATTCTTCGGCAACGTCAAAAACCTTGAAGTCGTTGACGACAAGACCCTGAAAATCGTGTCCGAAAAGCCGGAGCCGCTGATCGAGCTGATCCTTGCTGCCCAGCAGGCAATGATCCTGCCGAAAGACTACACGATGGGTCTGTCCGGTGATCCGAACGCTACAGAAGAAAGCGACTTCATCGCCTTCCGTCAGGCTCCGGTTGGAACCGGCCCATACAAATACGCCGAGTTCACGCCGGAAACGCGGATCGTATGGGAAAGGTTCGACGATTACTGGGGCGAAAAAGCGCCATACGAGCGTGTGAACGTGCGCCGTATCCCGGAACTGGCCGCGCGCGTGACCGCACTGGTGAACAAGGAAGTCGACCTCATTACCAACGTGCCACCGGATCAGCTTGACGTGATCAACGGCACGCCGGGCTTCAAGACCGCAGGCGGTGTGACGCCTCTCTTCCACCTGATGTATTTCGGTGGTGGCGAAAAGGGCAGTATCATCACCAAACCGCTCCGTCAGGCCATGGTCAAAGCTGTCGACCGCAACCTTCTCAATGAAGCGCTGTGGGGCGGCCAGGCTGTCGTGCCGAACACGCATACCTACCCGCAATACGGCCCCTATTATACGCCGGACATCGTGACGTTCGAATATGATCTGGAAGGCGCCAAGAAGATCATCGCAGACAACGGCCTGGAAGGCACCAAGCTGCCCTTCTATACGGACCCTGTCTACTACACGAACGGTTTGCTTGCTGCCCAGGCGATGCAGGAAATGTGGCGCGAGATCGGCGTCGAAATCGAACTGAAGGTCGTAACGTCCTGGAATGATCCGGGCACGCCCGGCGGCTGGGGCTCCAAGGACCAGGTTCACAACTGGTCGAACCCGATGTATTTCGCCGACCCGCATGGCTCGTTCGGCAAGATGTGGGCGCCGGAAGGTGCCGGCATGACACGCGGTCTCTGGGATCCATCCATCGGCATGGACGAATGGGCGAAGCTCTATGAAGCATTCCGCTTCGAGACAGACATCGAACTGCGCAACATCGCCTATGAAAAGCTGATGGAACAGGTGAAGGAAGACGCTCCGTTCCTCGTTCTCTACCAGCCCTTTGAAAGCTGGGGCATGCGGGAAGATCTCGATTGGGCGCCTTATCCGGGCCACATCCCCTATGTCCTGGATTTCCGTGCCGGCTTCATCGGCGACGCCAAGAACGGCATCACGCGATAAAAAAGACACGGGGGCCTGTCAGGCCCCCGCTTTCCATTGAAAAGGTTGCTCGCAATGTCAGACCCAATCTTGTCGGTCCAGAACCTTCGTGTCTCCTTTGGTTCGGGCGAAACAAAAGTCGAGGCCGTGAAAGGCATCTCCTTCGACCTGATGCCTGGCGAGACGCTGGCGATTGTCGGCGAATCCGGGTCAGGCAAGTCGGTCTCCGCCATGTCCACCATGGCCCTCATTCGGCAGGCCGGGGGAAAAATCGATGGCGGAAAGATAATCCATGACGGCCGGATCGACATGGTGACGGCCACCGAGCCGGAAGCCCGCGCCGTCCGCGGCAATGAAATCGCGATGATTTTCCAGGAGCCGATGACCTCTCTCAACCCGGTCTTTTCGGTCGGTGAGCAGATCATCGAGCCGCTCATTACCCATTTGGGTTTTTCAAAGGCCGAGGCAAAGACACGTGCCCTTGCTGCCATGGACGAGGTTCGCATTCCCGAACCTGAGCGCCGCTTCAACCAGTATCCGCATGAACTGTCAGGCGGCATGCGCCAACGCGTGATGATTGCGATGGCCCTGGTGTGCGAGCCGAAGATCCTCATCGCGGATGAGCCGACAACCGCGCTGGACGTTACGATCCAGGCGCAAATCCTCTGGCTGATCAAGAAGCTGAAGGCCGATCACAGCACCGCGGTGCTGTTCATTACCCATGATCTTGGCGTTGTCGCCCAGATCGCCGACCGTGTTGCCGTCATGCAGACCGGGAGCCTGGTGGAAATCGGGCCGGTCGAACAGATTTATCAGTCTCCGTTCCATCCCTATACACGGCGATTGCTCAATGCCGTGCCGGTGCTTGGAACCGCGGTTGCAAAACCGTCCGTCAAAGCGACAGACATTCCGATGCTCGATCTGGAAAACGTGTCTGTTCGCTATCCCATCCGCTCCGGATTGCTGCGCCAGGTCAAACACGAGGTGCTGGCGGTGGATCAGGTGTCTTTTTCAGTGCCCAAACGCACGACGCTCGGTCTTGTCGGTGAATCGGGGTGCGGAAAGTCGACAATTGCGCGCGCGGTCATAGGGCTGGCCGAGCCTAGCTCCGGAACGGTCAGGGTAGACGGCACAGACACGTCAACGCTGTCCCATGAGCAACGTTTCGCCTTTCGGGCCAAGACCGGAATTGTCTTTCAGGACCCCTTCGCGGCACTGTCCCCCCGCAGAACGGCGTTCGACCAGATCGCCGAACCCATGATCATTCATAAATGGGGAGACCAACCCAAGATCCGAGAGCGGGTCAGGTGGCTGCTCAATCGTGTCGGGCTGTCCGACCAGCATCTCGACCGGTATCCGCATGAATTTTCCGGAGGACAACGCCAGCGGCTCTGCATCGCGCGTGCGCTTGCTCTGGAGCCGGATCTCGTGATTGCGGACGAACCCGTTTCAGCGCTTGATGTTTCGGTACAGGCCCAGGTGCTGGAACTCTTTTCCGAGCTTCAGCGCGAACTCGGTCTGACCTATCTCTTCATTTCCCACGATCTGGCGATCGTAGAGCAGGTCAGCGAGGCTGTTGCGGTGATGTTCATGGGGCGTCTCGTGGAGTACGGTCCGGCAAAGACCGTGCTGTCAGATCCGGCGCATGACTACACAAGGAACCTCCTGGCTTCGATCCCGGTTCCAGATCCGGCAAAGCCGATGGCAACGCCTCAGCTTTATGACGAAGGCCGCAAGTCACCTATCGCGCCAAGGGGTGCGATCACCGAACCGATTGATTTTCGCGAAGTCTCCACCGGCCATTTTGTTGCAGCCGCCTAAGGAGCAGGGGCCCCGATTTTAATGCGCCAGCGCAGAGCCGCGCCGCCTCCAAAGGACATGTCCTTTTCGAAAGTTTCAATGAGGGCACCGCCACACTTCTCAATAACCTTTGACGAGGCGACATTGTCCGGATCGGTTGTCAGCTCTACCCATGGCAGTTGTAAAGGTTCGATTTCCTTCAGCAGCGCACCCAGAGCCGCCGTCGCATGGCCCTCGTTCCGTCGCCAGGGAACGACAGCATACCCGATGTGACCAAGCACGTGCGAGGGTAACACCGCCGTGCCTTGCTGCCACCGGAAACCAATGCTTCCGCAAAAACCGTCCGCCCAGATCCAACGGGTAAAACTTGGCAGCCGCTGAACATTGGAGCCATCCGGCAGCACGACTTCCGGTCCCTTGGCCTCCCTGTCCTCAAGACCTTTCAGAAAGTTATCCGGATCAAGCGCTATCTTTTCCAGCTGCTCCCTGGCGGCTTCACGCGGACGCACGTTGTTCGCAGACCAGCCACGGCGGAGCGCACTTTCATATTCGGCCAGCATTGAGGGATCAGGGCGGCGCAATTCCGACATTTCTAAAGAGACCACGCGAAGCCAAAGCCTGACGGATATCGACAGAGCAGATTTTCAAGACACAGGGCTGTCGCCGCTCAGTGCAACACCCATCGGCACAAAAGGAATAGCACCCCGGCATCATCAAACAGAGCAGCGCCATGCGCATACTTCGCAGGTTTGCGTGAAGGTTCTTTGACCCTTTCGCTGCATCGGCGCTTTGAAGCCCGCGCGTCACAAACAAGCGTTAGCAGAGGTCTTGTAATACGGAGGCACTCGAATGCTTGACGCGTTTTCGGCTCCTGGCCGTTTTTTTAAAGGCAATCTGCACGGACACAGCACGAATTCAGACGGCGATCTTTCGCCGGAACGGCACTGCAAGTTCTATCAAGACGCCGGGTATGATTTCGTTTGTCTCAGCGACCATTTTCGCGAGGTCTACGGATTTCCCGTCACTGACACGTCAGCCTACCGGAACGCGGGTTTCACAACGATTTTGGGCGCCGAGCTTCATTCGGGAAACATCGGCAATGGCGAAATCTGGCATATTCTGGCCGTCGGACTTCCTCCGGACTTCGCTCCGACTGATGCGGGTGAATCCGGGCCCCAGCTGGCGCAGCGCGCACTTGATGCCGGCGCGTTCGTCGCCATTCCGCACCCGGACTGGTACGGACTGACGCTGGATGACGGGCTCAGCCTGCCTGAGGGTGTCCACGCTGTTGAGGTTCATAACAGCATCTGCACGGCGACCGGTCGCGGCGAAGGCGGCTACCTCCTTGATCAAATGCTGACGGCTGGCCGCAAACTCGGCGCCATCGCTGTCGATGACGTCCATCGCTACCAGCGGGACGCGCTTGGCGGCTGGGTCAATGTGAAGGCAGAAGCCGGATCGCCGGACGCTTTGCTCGATGCGCTCAAGCGCGGTGCCTACTACGCATCAACCGGCGCAGAAATTCTTCACCTCGAACGGAACGGCGACTGGATCCACGTTGAAACCTCACCAGTTGACAGCGTCTGGCTTCTCGGCCGCGGCGCTAAGAGTACGCATGTTTTCGGTGAGGGCATCGCGCGCGCGAAGCTGCCACTGGAACCCTTTGTCGGTGGCTGGGCGCGGCTGGTGATCCGGGCAACTGACGGTGCCCGCGCCTGGACCAACCCAATCTGGCTCGACTGACCTTTCACCCAAGGAGAACCTCATGAGAAAACCTATGTTGACCACGGCTCTGGTCGCGCTGGGTTTGGGCGTCGCCACGATGCCGGTCCAGGCGCAGGAAATGCGCATCGCACTTTCCACATTCGAAAAAGGTCTCGACCCGCAGGACAACACCGGCAATTCCGGTGCGCCGATGCTCTATCAGATCTACGACACGCTGATTGAGCGCGACAGTTTCTCAACACCGCTCTCGTTCAAGCCTGGCCTTGCGACGGAGTGGACCCAGATCGAACCGACGGTCTGGGAACTCAAGTTGCGCGAAGGCGTGGTGTTCCACAACGGTGACACCTTCGATGCCGATGATGTCGAGTTCTCGCTCGACCGCATGTATCATCACGAAGACCCTGAATTCTTCAGTGCGTGGGGCCGCTGGCATTACAATTTCAAGGATGCGGAGGTCATCGATCCCTACACAATCCGCATTCACACCCTCCGACCCGAACCCGCCTTTCTGACCTTGATCTCGTCACGCTCGGCCGGCATCACGTCGAAGGATTACCAGGAAGAGGTGGGCTTTGACACGGCCAAGCTCAACCCGGTCGGCACCGGCCCTTACAAGGTCGCAACATTCGTGCCTGGCGAAAGCCTGGTTCTTGAGCGCTTTGACAAGCACTGGGGAGAGCCTGCCGCGCTCGACAAGGTCACAATGCTCCACGTGCCCGAGGTGGCCAGCCGGATCACAGGCCTAGTGAACAACGAATTTGATTTAATCACGAACATACCGCCTGATCAGGCGAATACACTTAACGTCGAGGGTGTCCGCACCCAGGGTGTGACCTGGCCCATGTTCCATGTGTGGCTGATTCACCAGAACGTCGCCCCCACCGACAACCCGCTGGTCCGTCAGGCATTGCGCCTTTGCACCGACCGCAAGGCTCTTGTCGATGGCCTCTGGAACGGTCTGGCCGAAACACCGACGGCACACCAGTTTGCCGAATATGGCGCACCGCTTTACATCGAGGGGCTTGACCTCATCAAATACGATCCTGAAGAAGGCCGCCGTTTGCTTGCCGAGGCAGGCTACAACGGCGAGGAGATGGTGGTTTCGCATGCTGGAAACTACTACCTTTATGGCGATCTCGCCGCGCAGGTCATCCAGCAGCAATGGGCCGAATGCGGTTTGAATTTGCGCCTCCAGGAAGAAGACTGGGCGACCTTTCACGGCTCGCAGCCCCACGACAGCATCAACTTCCGCACCTGGTCGAACCCAATGTACTACCCGGATCCCATGGGTGCGATGGATACGCACTGGTCGCCCAAATCCTGGGCATCGCAGCGCAAGCTCTGGACCCCTTCGCATCCTGAATGGGAAGCAACCTACGAAGCCGCCAGGTTCGAAACGGACCTGGAAAAACGCCGCGCGGCCTACCAGCGCCTTCTTGAGATTTCCGAGGAAGAGTCAGGCTGGCTGCTGCTCTACAAACCCCATGAGCTTTATGCCATGCGCGAGGGCATCTCGTTCGATATCCCGATCGCACAACGGCCCTACGTTATTCCGCTGCGCGGCGGCGAAATAACCGTGAAGAAGTAAGCACGTTTCAAACCTTTAGCGGGCGGCAAAACCGCCCGCGGACAAAGCGACGGTGCCCCGCACCGCTGGCAATTGGGATCCCCCTTTTCAGGAGTAACAGCATGCTTTCCGCATTCTCCAGTCCCGGCCGTTTCTGGCGGGGCAATCTGCACGGTCACTCGATCGTTTCAGACGGAGCGCTGGAGCCCGAGGAAGTCTGCCAACGCTACGAGGCGGAAGGGTACGACTTCATCTGCCTCAGCGACCACTTCATGAGCCGGTTCAACTTTGCAATCGCCGACACCAGCGAATTCCGTTCCAACAAGTTCATGACGATTATCGGAGCTGAGATACACGCCCCTCAAACCTCACGCGGCATGGACTGGCACATTCTTGCCGTCGGGCTGCCCCACGATTTCCCGCCCACGGCTGCTGGCGAGACCGGCCAAGAGCTCGCCAGACGCGCTGCGGAAGCGGGTGCCTTTGTCGCCGTTGCCCATCCGTACCTGTCCGGTCTGACCATCGACGACATCCTGTCAATCGATGTGGCGCATGCCATTGAAGTCTTCAACACCACCGCCGCAATCCGCTACGGGCGGGGAGATGGATCCGTACATTGGGACCTTGCGCTCCAGGCAGGGTGCAGCCTTGGCGGGATCGCCGTCGATGACAGTCACTTCCGGCAGAATGCCATGGACGGCTTTGGTGGCTGGGTGATGGTCAAAGCCCAGGAAAATACGCCTGAGGCTTTGGTTTCCGCACTCAAGGCCGGTGACTACTACGCCAGTCGGGGTCCTGTCATCGAGACAATCACACGTGACAACGGAACGCTTTCAATTCGCTGTTCGTCTGCAACCCAAGTCACGCTCGTGGGCAATGTCGGTGAGGCCGTGCACGTCTCGGGAACGGCCCTGACCCGTGCGGACCTGCCCCTTGACCGGTTCGGCACAGGCTGGTGCCGCCTGGTGTTGCGCGACGCCTCCGGCCGTCAGGCCTGGACCAATGCGCTGTGGCTCGATTGATCACTTAAGCAAGGAGGAATTCATGAGAAAACTTCTACTATCGACGGCAATGTTGGCACTGGTGATGAGTGCCAACGCCGGTGCTCAGGAATTGCGCGTCGGGCTTTCCACGCACATCACCAACATGGACCCGCAGGACCAAACCGGTAACAACGGCGCCCCCATGCTCTACCAGATCTACGACACGCTGATTGAGCGTGACAGCTTCTCCAATCCGCTCACGTTCAAGCCGGGTCTTGCCACCGAGTGGAAGCTGGTTGAGCCGACCGTCTGGGAACTCAAGCTACGTGAAAACGTCAAGATGCATGACGGCACGACGATGGATGCCGACGATGTCGCCTTCTCGCTGAATCGGATGATCCTTGAAAAAGACCCGGAATTTGCCGCTGCCTGGGGCCGCTGGTTCTACAATTTCGAGAAAGTCGAAGTGGTGGACCCGCTGACGGTGCGTATCCACACCCTGCGTGCCGAACCAAATTTCGAGACGCTGATCTCGGCCCGTTCGGCCGGTATCACCTCAAAGGAGCACTATGAGAAGCTGGGTTTCGAAGATGCCGCCCTGAGCCCGGTCGGCACCGGTCCTTACAAGGTGACCGAGTTCGTGCCGCGTGACCTGGCCGTCATGGAACGTTACGACGATTACTGGGGTGAAAAGGCCCCTTTTGAGAAAATCGAATTCAAACATGTGGAAGAGGTTGCATCCCGTGTGACCGGCCTCGTCAACGGCGAGTTCGATCTGGTGACCAATATCCCGCCGGATCAGGAAAGTGCCGTCCAGGCCGATGGCATCAATACCATGGGTGTCACCTGGCCGATGTTCCACGTCTGGATTATCGCCCAGAACACTCCACCGACCGACAATCCCCTCGTCCGCAAGGCCCTGCGCCTGTGCACGGACCGCCAGGCCATGGTCGATGGCCTGTGGGGTGGCAAGGCGCATGTTCCTCTCGCCCACCAGTTCGAGGAATATGGTGCGCCGTATTTCATTGAAGGACTTGAGCTGATCAAGTTCGATCCGGAAGAAGGCAAGCGTCTGCTGGCTGAGGCAGGCTACAACGGCGAGCCTGTCCTGGCGCAGTTCCCGCGCTCCTATTACCTTTACGGGGATCTGGCGGCACAGGTCATCCAGCAGCAATGGGCCGAATGTGGCGTCAAGCTCGAGCTCCAGGAGGTCGACGAGATCGACTATGAACGGATGAACGTGCGCGCTTGGTCGAACCCGATGTACTATCCGGATCCTATGGGCGCTATGGATACCCACTGGTCGGACAAGTCCTGGGTGTCGAGCCGCGGGCCGCTCTGGTCTCCCTCCCACCCGGAGTGGAAGACGACCTATGAAGAGGCGCGTTACTCCACAGATCCGGAAGTTCGCAAAGACGCCTACCGCAAGCTTCTCGACCTTGCCGAAATAGAGTCCGGCTGGATCCTGCTCTACGAGCCGCACGAGCTCTACGGCATGCGCGATGGCTTGTCTTTCGAAATCCCGGTTGCACAGCGCCCCTATGTCCTGCCGCTGCGCGCCGGCGAAGTGACCATCGGCGAGAACTACTGAAACACATGGCCCCCGGTGGAACATCCGGGGGCCATTAGCCTTACAGGACTGTGATGTTTCACTTCATGTCGATCCGGCTGACGCGTGCGCTTGTCACCATGTTTCTGGTGCTTGTGATCGCGTTCGCGACGCTTCGTCTGTCAGGCACACCGTTTGAGGTCATGTATCCGGAAGGCATCACGGCAGAGCATCTGGAGGCTCTGGAAGCGAAATACGGGCTCGACCGCCCCTGGCCAGAACAGTTCGTGAGCTATCTCGGCAATGTGGCCGAGGGCAATTTCGGCCGCTCTCTCTATACATCCGAACATGTCTGGAAAATGTTCGCCGACCGCATGCCCTATACGATTATCGTCGGCGGTCTCGCACTGCTTTTGGCGATCGCGGTCGGTATTCCGCTCGGTGCATTTTCAGCGCTCTATCGGTCATCGCCCGCGTCGCGCGCCGGCATGGGCTTTGCTTTTCTGGGGTATGCCGTACCGCATTTCGTGATCGGCATCGCGCTCATCCTGTTTTTCGGCTATTACCTGCGCGTCCTGCCGACAACCGGTCTTGAAACGCCGCGTCACTACATCTTGCCTGTCGTGACCCTTGCCATTCCCATAATCGCAGCGATCGCAAGGTTCATGCGTGCAGCCATGCTGGACGCCATCGGCCATGCCTATGTCAACACGGCCGTCTCCAAGGGTCTGACAGATGGCCAGGTCGCCCGCGGCCATATCCTGCGAAACGCCATGATTCCGCTGATCACCGTTCTCGGTCTCGAAATCGCCGGCCTCCTGAATGGAACAATCTTTGTAGAAGCGGTGTTTTCGCTCCCCGGGGTCGGCCGGGTCCTCGTCGATGCGGTGGAAGGGCGGGACTTTCCGGTTCTGCAATTCGGGTTGATTGCCTATGCCGGCATCGTCGTGATGGTGAACCTTCTTATCGACTTCTGCTACATCGCGGCCGATCCGCGCATCCGGGTGGAGGCCTGATTGACCGACACCGCCGCGCCGCAGCAACGAACGCTCAGGTTCGATACACTCACGGTGTCGGCGGCGGCCCTGCTGTTCATTATTGCGGTCGGGGTCTTTGCGCCCGTGGTCGCGCCCCACGACCCGAATTTTACCAATCTCTTGGCGAGATCCAAGCCGCCTGCCTGGATTGATGGCGGCAGTTGGGCCCATCCCTTCGGCACCGACAATATTGGCCGCGACCTTCTGAGCCGCTGTATCTACGGCATTCGCACGAGCTTTGGAATTGCAACGCTCGGCCTGATCTTCAGCGCCTTCCTGGGGATTTCCCTCGGATTGCTGTCCGGCCTGGGCGGTGCGTGGACCGACCGCGCCGTCATGACCATGACCGACGTTTTCCTCACGCTGCCGGACCTGCTCTTGCTTTTGTGCGGCATCGCGCTTCTGGGAACTGATATCTGGGTGTTGATCGTTGTGATTGGGTTCATACGATGGGAGGCTTATGCACGCCTTGTTCGCGGCCAGGTTCTCAGCCTGAGGGCTGAAGGGTATGTAGAAGCGTCACGGGCGCTTGGTGGCGGTCCCGTTCGAATTGCCCTTTTTCATATCCTGCCCAACCTGGCTTCCCCGCTTGTGGTGATCCTCACACTTTCCTTTCCAGGTGTCCTCTTGATGGAGGCAGGCCTGTCGTTCCTCGGCGTCGGTGTCCAGCCTCCGACTGCCTCGCTCGGGCGGATGATCGGCGACGGCCGCGATTATCTTATCAACGCCTGGTGGATCTCCGGAATGCCATCGATCGTCCTTGTGACGATCACCCTGCTGTTTCAGCTCATCGGAGACAGCCTCCGTGACCGAATTGACGTTTTGAGCGATGACTGAACCGTTCCTGAGTGCCCGAAACGTTCACGTCTATTTTCAATTGCCGGGCGGCGGCCGGCTTCACGCCGTCCGTGGTATCGACCTGGACCTTTTTCGCGGAGAGACGGTCGCGATTGTTGGCGAAAGCGGTGCCGGCAAATCGGCGTTTGCAAAGGCGATCCTGCATCTGCACCAGCTCCCGTTCACGCCAAATCGCACTAAGATTGAAGGCTCGGTTTCGCTCAACGCACCCTTCAGTGCTGATTTGGTGCGCGCAGGCGATGACGTCATTCGCGATGCGCGCGCGAGAGCCGTCGGCATGATCTTCCAGGACGCGCTTTCCGCGTTGAATCCCGTTCACAGGATCGGAAACCAGATCGAGGAGGCTTTGCGGCAGGTGGAGCCGGGCATTGATCGCGAATCCGCCATGAACCAGGTGTACAACATCGTCCGGGCCATAGGTCTGCCTGATCCGGAACGCGCGATACGTGCGTTTCCGCATCAGCTTTCCGGCGGACAATGCCAAAGGGTCATGATCGCCATTGCAGCCGTTCGATTTCCAGTTGCCTTGATCGCCGATGAACCGACCACTGCCCTTGATGTCACAGTGCAGGCACAAATCCTCATGCTCCTGAAATCGATCCAGGACGTCCGGGGCATGGGGATGCTTTTCATCTCTCATGATCTGGGCGTCGTGGCGGAGATTGCTGATCGGGTCGCCGTCATGTATGCGGGTGAGATCGTCGAAATAGGGACTTCTGCCAAGGTGTTTTCCGCTCCCGAACATGCCTACACGCGCGCCCTGCTTGCCAGCCGGCCGGGAATGGGGAGCCGCCGACGCCCAACAGATCCAGCAGCCATTGGTTCGACCAAAAAAACAGGCGGCAAGGCGAAAAGCGCCCCGGTCCTGACGACCGACAAGGTTTCTTTCGGGTATCGTTCGCGGCTGTTTGGCCGTGGCAGCCATCGGTTTGTGCTTCAAGATGTATCGCTCGACATAGAACCCGGCGAAGTCCATGGACTTGTAGGAGAATCCGGCTCCGGCAAATCCACGTTCGGTCGTCTTGCGCTTGGTTTTTTAAAACCCGACAGCGGCAGCATCAAAACCTGCGGGACAACGCCATATGCTGTTCGCGGAGTGCACCGGCGGGATCTTCGCAGAAACGTGCAGGTCGTTTATCAGGACAGCGCAACCGCGCTCAATCCGCGCATGTCTTTGGGTCATTCGGCAGCCGAAGGACTTGTCATCAACGGAATGGCCTTGGAGGACGCCAGAGAGGAGGTGCATCGGCTTTTTGACCGCGTGCGCCTGCCGACCGCATTGATGAACCGGTATCCGCACGAGGTTTCCGGAGGCCAACGCCAACGCGTCTGCATCGCCCGCGCAATCGCGACAAAACCAAAGCTATTGATCGCTGACGAACCGGTGACGGCACTCGACGTTTCCGTCCAGGCGCAAATTCTAGACCTCTTCGGTGAATTGCAGGCCGAACTTGGTCTGGCCATGCTCTTGATCTCTCATGACCTTGGCGTTGTGCGCGAATTGTCATGCAAAGTCTCGGTCATGCATAACGGCCGGATTGTCGAAACGGGTTCGACAGCTGATGTCTTCGACCACCCAAGAACCGCGTATAGCCAAAAACTGATATCCAGCATTCCCGGTCAGAACTCACCCTTGGACAAAGTGGCTGTGCGTACAACGATGGCCGGCAAAGGCTGATCGCTCCACTTTACGCGCATGTGACCGGGCAGTCGGTTACACAAATGCTTCACTTAAGGTTCACGCAAAGTAAGCGGCTGTGCGCTAGTTTACCTGTGTTGGCTTGGCACCACGACCCATAAAGTGACGCCAGAAGTTCGTGTCAGCGGTAGCCGAAAACCGGAGTTTACTGCTATGGATTCTCCTGCTCACAAAACGTTCGAACCCGAAGCGCATTGGCGAGACATTGCAGGCGCTCTCCGCGCTAAGATCGATGAAAGAAGCCTGCTTCCAGGAACAAGGCTTCCGTCCCTCGAAAAACTCGCCAGCCAGTCAGGTACGTCGATCCATCAGGCACGCAAGGCGATCGAGCAGCTGAAACGAAGCGGTCACGTTACGGGTTGGCGCGGCAAGGGAAATTTCGTTTCCGAAGACACGTTTGTCTATCGTTTGAGCGCACGGACGCGGTTTAACGCAAACCTCTCCGTTGAAGGCAAGGAGACGACCCTGAAGATGGTCGGGCGAATGCGCAGATCAGCTCCGGATCATGTTGCAAAAGCGTTTGGACTGAGGATAGGTGCCCAGGTTCAAAGGGCAGAATTCGTTCGCGTCGTTGAAGACCGTCCGGCGATCCTGGCGCGGCACTACTATCCGCTTTCTCCCCGTTTCCAGAGCATCCTTGATCTGATCGGCCACCACGGCAGTGTCACAGCCGCCCTCGCACAGTGCGGCATCTCGGATTTCCTGAGGCGTGAGACGTCGATATCCGCGCGTCTTCCAACCGCACACGAAGCGCTGATACTGGAGATCCCAAGGACCCAGCCGGTATTGACGACGATTGGTGTCAATGTCGGTGATGGCGATTGTGTCGTGGAGGTCTCTGAAGCCGTTTGCAGGAGTGATCGCGTGACCTTCAAGGCGTGATCCCCGACAAGGTCGCCGACTTCGGTCCCGCACACTCGCATCAACAGTCCCGAATGCCGTTCGGCATGCCCGGCGAAGCCTTGGACATCAAAAATTCTTTGAAAAAGTACCGAGCCGCCGATTGGCGGCCCGGCAAAGCTTGCGGCCGATCAGTTGCGCGGCAGCAGGGCCTCGGTTTCTGCAACCATGGCTTCAAGTGCTGCTTCCGGTGTCAAGTCGCCGTTCATCAGTTCGGCAAAGATCTCCATTTGAACACGGCCGATCTTGACGCTGTTCGTGCCCGGATAGCCGTACCATGTCTGCGCTCGTTCGATCTGCTTGAGCGACGTCGTCCAGTTCGGGAAGTTCTCGTAGTGATCGCCGAGATAGTCCGGTCCGGCAGCCAGCTTGTTGGTGGGCATGTAGCCGGATCCGAGGACCGCGATCTCCTGACCTTTCGGTCCGGAAACGAACTTCACAAAACGCCATGCCGCTTCCTGCTTTTTCTTGTCGCTTGTCAGGATCATCGCAGCATTGCCGCCTGTCGGCACACCGCCGTTTTCGGTGTTAGTAACCGGATAGGTGCCGGTGACATACTCGAAATTGCCCTCCGAACATTCGCCAAACCTGCGCACAGAAGCAGTGGACGTGAAATGAATACCCTTCTTGCCGGCGCAGAACAGCGTCACGCTTTCTTCCTTGGTGATAAGCGGCATGCCGCCCTCTTCGACAAAACGGACAGCAAGTTTCATCGCATCGAGACCGATTTCGTTGTTCCACGCAACAGCCGTCTCATCTTCATTCATCATCCGGCCGCCGGCTTGCTTGATGAGCGCCTGGAAGAGCCAATCGTCCCAGAAATTGTGAGCGTCGTAGGACATTCCGTAGGTTTCGTCGCCCAATGCGTTGATTTTTGCAGCCAGCTCGATCAGCTCATCCCAGTTGGTTGGCAGATTTTCAGGGTCGCCCCCGGCCTGGCGGATGAGGTCGGCATTGTAATGGACGATCGGTGTCGAGGCGTTGAACGGCATCGCATACTGGACACCATCCACGGCACCGAGCGCGATGATGTTCGGCGCGTAGTTTTCTTCGATCCAGCCGTCGCCTTCTGCGGCAATGAAATCGGTCAGCGGCACGATGACTTCTCGCTCGGACAGAATGCGCGCTGCCGGCGGCAGGAGATGGTAGCCTGAGTAGTATACGTCCGGCAGGTCGTTTGCCAGCGACGCACGCAGAACCGAAAGATGCGCAGCACCGTAGTCTGCACCCGGGGCGCGGAACTCGATCTCGATGTCCGGGTTCTGGGCCATGAACTCTTCCGCAATCGGCTTGTGAAAGCGCTGGTGTCCGGCCCAGGCATGGAAGACCTCTAGCTTGGTCTTGTCCTGTGCTGCGCCGGGGCCGGCAAAGCCCATCGTGATGACGCTCACTGCCGCGAGCAATTTCAGGGTAAATTTCATGGAACTCTCCTTCGTTTTGAAGACGGTGGCTACTTCACCCCGGTCATTGTGATCCCCTGGATGAACTGGCGTTGCGCGACGAGAAACGCGATGACAAGCGGCGCGGAAATGATCGTGGCCGCGGCCATGAGTGAGCCGAAATCCGTTCCGGATTCCGGATCGAAGAAGAACGCGACTCCCAGAGGCGGGGTTGCGAGCGAGTCTTTCGAAATCACGATGAGCGGCCAGTAGAGGTCGTTCCAATGGGCCGCGATGGAGAAGATCGAGAAGGCGGCGATCGCGGGCCACGCGGCTGGTGTCACGACCCGCCAGACGATCTCGAATTCGCTCATGCCATCGACACGCGCGGCCTGGATGATCTCGTCGGGAAAGCTCTTGAAGAATTGTCGGAAAAGGAAGATCGCGAAGACCGACAGGAAGAACGGCAGCATCAACGCGAAATAAGTGTTGAGCAGACCGAGATTGGCAAGCGCTAGGTAAAGCGGTAGGGCCGGAACCTGGATCGGGATACACAGTCCCAGCAGCACAAGCGAGAAAACCCATGGGGCTGCACGAAACTTGATCTTGGCGAGCGCATAGGCACAGGGGATCGATGTCAACAGCTGCACGATCAATATACCGCCGCACACGATTGCACCGTTCAGCATCATCCGCATCAGCGGGATGGACGTCAGCGCATAGGTGTAATTCTCCACCGGCTGAGGATTTTTCGGAAGGACGTCCAGGCCGGCCGAAAAAATCTCGTTGCCCGGTTTCATAGAGGTCAGCAACATCCAGATGATCGGCAGCATCACGAAAACAACGCCGGACAGAAGCAGCGCATGGGTGAGCGCCAGCCGCCCGAACTTGCCCAAACGATGGAAGGTGACGGAGACGGACTCCGTAGAGGCGCCCTGCGGCGCGAAGGGTTCAGCGGTAGTGGACATTGCGGTCAATCACCCAGGCCTGAACGACGGAGAAAAGAAGAATGAAAGTCAGAAACGCGACGGTGAGCGCCGAGGCGTATCCGATGCGGAAATACTCAAAGCCCTCAAGGTAGATGGAAAAGAGCAGCACCTCGGACGCGCCGCGTGGCCCGCCATTTGTCAAAACGGCAACCGTATCAAAAACCTTGAACGCCGTGATGGTTGTCGTCACAACCACGAACATCGTTGTTGGCCCGAGCATCGGCCAGGTGACGCGCAGAAACCTGTCGACCCAGCCATCGGCACCGTCCACCGCTGCTGCGTCATAAAGATCCTGCGGGATCGCAGAAAGCCCCGCGATAAACAGGATCATGTTGAAGCCGATAAGCTGCCAAAGGGCGATCAGCGCCAGCGAAAACAGGACGACATCGCGGTCGCTGAAAAATCCGATCGGTTCGAACCCGAGCGCGACGATGACGGCATTGACCGGACCGATCTTGCTGTGAAGCACGAAGTTCCAGACAATTGCCATGGCAACCAGCGTGGTCGTCACGGGAAGGAAGTAGATAACCTCGTAGATCCGTTTTGTGCGAGTGCGCGCATGGACCATGATCGCCACCGCCAGACCCAGCAGCACGGCCGACGGGACAAGGATCGCTACATAGGTGAAAGTGTTGGAGATCGATCGCCAGAAAGTCCGGTCACCCAGCATTTCCTGGTAGTTCCCAAGACCAACCCAACGCCAGTCGAGAGCGCCCAGTTCGTAATCGGTCAGGCTGATGCCGATCACCACGAGGCTGGGGCCTAGGATAATGCCGAAAATCAGCAACATGGCGGGCAACGCAAAGGCGTAGCCATATCGTGCCTGGGTCAGCTCCTGGCGCGCGACCCCTTCCGGTGACGTCCCGGTCATTGGGCCGCCGCCTGCGCCGGGGCGCTCGCCTTTGCGGTTTCGATCCTGTTGCCGTCCCCGTCGAAGACGAGCAGTTGCGAAAGGTCGAATGTGACAAAGACATTGTCGCCAATCCAGCCGGCATCGCGCGCCGCGGTTATCGCGTTCGTCGTTGTGCGCAACGTCACCCTTTTGCCGTCGACATCCAGGTCGAGAACGGTTTCGTGGCCAAGATCTTCCATGGCTACGAGACGGCCGGCGACTGACCCTGCTGTTTGCGGCGCTGCGAGGATGACCGCCTCCGGACGCAGACCGATCTTTGCACCGGGGCCTGCCTCCACGCTGAGGGGTTGACCGAAGAGGCTCAAAGCGCCTGACGCGTCAACATCCGCATCGAGCAGGTTTATCTTTGGGCTGCCGAGGAACGCCGCGACGCGGGTGTTTGCCGGACGCTGATAGAGTTCCTGCGGTGCACCCACCTGTAAAACCTCGCCCGCTTCCATCAGCGCGACACGGTCCGACATGGTCATCGCCTCGACCTGGTCGTGGGTCACATAGATAAAGGTTGCACCAAGTTCTGCATGCAGCGCGGCCAGCTCCTTACGCATGTGAACACGTAGCGATGCGTCGAGATTCGACAACGGTTCATCCATCAGGAACACGTCCGGCTGGCGCACCATCGCCCGGCCAAGCGCGACGCGCTGCCGCTGGCCGCCGGACAATTGCGACGGCCGCCGGCCGAGCAACGGCTCGATCTTCAGCTGTTCTGCGGTTTTTAGAACATCCTCACGGATCTCTGCCTGCAACCGCTTGCGGCGCGGCGACAGGAACCGCAAAAGCGGCAATCGTTCGGCAAGATAGCAGCGGTCGATCTCCAGCGGCGTCGCCATATTCTGGGCGACGGTCATGTGCGGGTAGAGTGCGTAGGACTGAAACACCATGGCGATGCGGCGGTCCTTCGGACGAAGGTGATCAACGGCGCGGCTGCCGATCGTGACGCTCCCGCTGGTCTGTGCCTCAAGGCCGGCAATGATCCGTAACAGGGTCGATTTCCCGCAGCCGGATGCGCCGATCAATGTCAGGAACTCGCCATCCCGCACGTCAAGGGAGACGGATTTCAAGACATCGACCTCGCCAAAGGTCTTGGAGACATTTTGTAATCGAACTTCGGCCATGCACTCACTCCGCGGAACGGGAGGAGCATCGACATGTTTTGCGACATTTTATTTTCAAAAGATCGCAAACAAAGCCACTATGTGTATTCGTTTAGCGACAGTGAAAAATAGCGCGCTGAAATAAATACAGACAAACGATACAAACTGTTATTTCGCTTAATTTTTACAAAAACTTCTGATTTTTTTCAAAATGCTGTCATGCGCGAGAGCTGTAAGTATCCGCTCGAAAAATAGCGCTTCAAATTGGTTCTTTGTCAGCCAGTCGCTTGGGCCGCACGCGCAGGTTCCTCATCCACAAAACATGACATTCAGCATCAAAGGGTATCGATATGCTCAAATTCATCATTCTTTCCGATCTGCATATCGTCCCGGAAGGAAAACTCAGCCACGGGCTCGACACGCTCGACCGGCTGACCCAGGCCGTCGATTACGTGAATGAAACCCACGGCGATGCCGACTTTGTCATCTGCGCCGGAGATCTGGCCGATCACGGCGAAGCAGCGGCATATAAAAGGCTAAAGACGGAGCTCGAACGCCTGAACACCCCCACATACCTGACGCTCGGAAACCATGACGACAGACCGACCTTTCTCGACATCTTCGGGAATGACCTTGCAAGCGAGACCGGCAATCTCGATCATGTCATCGATGCTGAGGGATATCGCGTCATCGTCCTGGACAGTTCGGAGCCGGAACTGATGGGGTCGGGACGCCTGTCAAAGGCCCAACTCGACTGGCTCAGCAAACAGTTGGATCGGGCGATGGACCGGCCGGTCGTGATCGTGCTTCATCACAACATCACGAAATTCCATGTGCAAACTGACTTCATCATCCTGGAAGAGCCGGAGGCACTGATCGATGTCGTATCCCGTCATCCCGACGTCCGGCAGGTGATCAGCGGTCATGTCCACATGACCACGGCCGGAACCGTGCGCGGCATTCCGTTCTGCACGCTCGGCGGTGGTCACTATTCCATCGAACCGATGCTGGAAAGCCGCTCCGGACCCGTTCCAGGCGGGCCGGTACCGCGGCGCGAAGGCCCGGGACAACTGGCCGTGGTGCTCTGCGACGAAGCGTCGGTCGTCGTCCATATGGAAAACTTCCTGGACCGCCATCTCGTCCTGGCGCCTGACCTTTTCGGTTGGAGTTAGGAAAAACAGCGACCAGTCTGGGTCCTCCCGCAGCTGGGCGAAAACCTGGTTTCTGGAAGAAACCCGCGTTCGTTCTCGTTGCATCAAAATAAAAAAGCCGCCCATGGAGGGCGCCGATTTAAAAAGTGATTTTGCGCCAAGCAGTCGCTCATTTTGAACGTTCGCGTACTATTGTCGCTCTGGCCAATCTGGTGGAATGAGTTTCTCCCCTGATGCTTTCGTCCAACGCTCACGGGTTGCACTGACGTATCGATGGTCATCGTCGATGTAAGCGTGCTCGATTAGGAGAACCTGTAGACCCACTCTACGTGCAGTTTCATCAAACAGGAATTCTACAATCTTTCGCATTGCCTGCCGATCACTATCGACTTCCATCTCGTCCAGGCGCTTCTCATCACCTCCCTCAGGATAATACGGGCGGCTAATTTGGTCGATGACCAATAGTCCAGGTACCGGGCCACGTATTGCCTCAAAGTGCTTGTGAAGAGCAAAAGAGAGGGCCAAATGAATTGACAGATAGTTTTGGTCTGAACCAATTTCCGCTAGAGACAAAACAGATCGCCTTTCGGGTTCAATCAACGTCAATCTAGGCTTAGCTGAAAATTGCATTCGAGCGTTTTTTGCGGGAACCTCAGTCGGCAGTTCAGTTAGCATCTCCGTTGCGTAACTAGAGATCATGTTCTCCGCATCTCGCTGCCGGTCCAGCTTCGCTTGAGGGTCTGCCTTATCCCTTAGCTCGTTAATTTCATCCTTCAAGGGCTGTAGATCAACCTTTGGGAGATCAAAGTCTTCAACCGTGGTCTCCAAAAATTGACTGGCTCTGCCTACAACCAGAGCTCGTGCTTGAGCAAGCGTAGCAGCGCGCCGAGCAGCTTCAGTTTGCCGAATTATTGCCCTGATCTGAGACTCAATCTCTCTGAGACGGACCAAGCTTGAACTAATCTGAGCTTCAACTTCAGTGAATTGTTCAACCAATTCAGGGTGAATTTGATCGACAGTCGCAACCTCTTTACGAATAATATCAAACGAAGCTTGGATCTCCGCGGCCATGCTATGGCCCAATTCGGTTTCTGCATCACAGACTGGACATCGTCCCGTATCGAGTTTGAGGTGTTCGACCAATGCCAATTTGTGTGATTGGCCCGACACCGCAGTTTCGTAACCTTGCGCTTCGCGAATAGCTCGCTTCAGTGCTTTTCGTTGTTCCCTAAAAGCAGCAATTTCTGCCACAATTGATTGGCGTTCGTCTTCAAGCTCGCCTATTTCGTCTCCATCCTGTGCGCGCGTTGTCTCAAATTCGGAATTGGCGACCCTAAGAAGCTCTTCAATTAAGGTTTGATCTGACACTGTAGGATCTGGAGCCTCGACCAATCCAACTTCTGCCGCTTGGCTCAAAATTGCCATCGCTCGCTCAGTTAAAAGACCTTGGCTACGTTCGCGAGCTTTTTCTTCACGGCTTAGACGGGTCAAGGCGGCTTCCAGCTGACGAAGACGCCGCTCGGCAAGAACGCTTTCTTGATCAACGACGCCAAGGAAATACGGCAATGTCGCTTGAATGTCTCTTGCCTTGTCCGAGCGGTTTAGGTCATGCAACAAAGTGTTTTTGCTGACGATTACATCGCCAGACAAAAACAAGTAGGGAGTTACGTGTCTGACGGTCGCCCGACCGACTTCCGCTTTTTGCGTCGTATCTGCGTCTTCGATGTCGTTAATTCCAAAAACTCGCTCGATTTCTTTTCGAGCGTATTCTCGCGGCGTCCCTCCTTCTAACGCTTCAGCTATCTTTGGAATCGTGAGAGATTTCCCAGTTCGGACAAACATTTGCCCGGTACCCTTGCCGGCTTTTGGAATGTTGCGTCCGACAATCATGTGAATGTCATCTTTCACCCAGTGCACAGCAACCGCTTCTGCATGACCTCTTACGTACCAAGGCAGATTGCAGTTGGTTGAGCCGAGGCAGTAGTCTATCGCATCGATCAGTGCAGACTTGCCCGTACCGGAGGCCCCCGTGATCACATTCACTTGGTCTGGCTTAAATTCAATCGTCCGGCGCCTCCCTTCGGCTCCAAAGAACGCGATCTCCAAAATGTTCCAGCGGCTCACAATATCACTCCAAAGGCTGAAAAAACCGACCCTGGCGAACCAGCCTTTCCCATCCATCTACCAAGCCGTTCAGCCCTTTTGATTGCCTTCTTCGGTTCTGTAGGCAGTCTTGTTATCGGTGCTTTGATCGGCGGTTTCGAACCGAGGCCAATTGCACCCTTTTCAAGCAATTCGAGTGCGTTAGACATCAACCCCAGCCTCAACGAAGCTGTTACAACGTCGAGTGATGCATCTAGTCGAGCACCGAGATTTAGACGTAGTTCAGGGTATCTATTGAGCCAAGCTAGTAGACCGGTTTTGGCGTTTGTTTCAGAAAAAGACCGCTCGACGTCTCTCGACATCGCGATTGGGAGAGCAAGGTATAATAGGGCAATTGAAGGATTTCTGGTGGAAGCTAACTGATATTCACGGCAAAACGCCACTATCGCATACGTCCCAAACGCAGGATTTGTCTCTGCATAGAGGTCGTGAGCTACCATCATTTTTTAAATCCCAACAGCGCTTTGAAATCAGGATGCCACCCAACTTGACCCGTCGTTGATAGGACTTGAAAAGAGCCCCTGACGTAATACGGCGCTATAACTGTCGGAGCGATTGGTTCCAAATCGTTGGGAGCACCATAGTGGCTCCATTTTAGCAGTTCATGTCCCTTGGCTTTTGCTTCTGCCTCGCTTGCCCCGCCGCATTTTTCACTAATTTCAGCGTGTCGATCGGCCCATTCCTCGGCAAGTCTCTCATCATATCGAAGTATGAGTTCATGTCTCGCCGGGTTCTCTGTTGACCACGCGGAGCGAGTTTCTCGAGCTCGCCACTCTTCCCGTATCGCCCGTTTTATTTCACTTTGAGAACCGTCAACCAACGAGATTTGCTTTTCAATCATGCTGTCAGGTTTGTGGGAAGAGGGAGGACTTGACGTTTCAAATGGATTGGGAAGTCTATCAAGTTCAATGTCCGCGACAATTTGTGAATGACACCGAACGATTTCAAATCGAGAGATCGCCTTCGGTCGCTTGTCGCACATTGAGTAAAGAACTTGGCGATCCCACCACTCCACGAGCCTCTGAGCGACCTTTAAGCGATGTTCCGCGGGCACCGAAGTAAGACTATCTGCGAGTTCTTCCTCGATGTCCGTAATATTTGATCGCCCAGGTTTGAGTTGTGCTGCTGAAATCAGTTTATATCTAGTGTCACTGCTAAGTTCCAAGAATGCCTTGCAGCCAGCCTCCCGTTCTGCGTGAGGCAGTTTCTTCCCAGAAGTCTTTGCTTCTGCGCGTTCCTTCTGAACTCGTTCAGCTTCTTCTTTAAGTGCATGGACAAGCTCATTTCGATCTGAGTGCTCATCAAGTAACACCTCAAGCACAGATCCCGCTTGAACATCTGCCACGCTAACTAGGTTAAAGCTAGTGCGCGCGATGTCTACGTCAGGGAGCGCATCGATCCAAACTCGAAGAGTTTTCCAGAGTAGCGCACTCTTCAGCGTCACCGGCGACGGTTTTTTGGAAAGAGAATGTTTTAGTTGTTCAAGAAGGGTTTGACCGGATGCAACTAAAACTACGTCGTCAAGCGATTCAACAAGGATTGCGACCTCGTCCTCGGTCTCCTTCCACAACCTAAGTAGAGCATAAAGACCTTGATACCGAAACCCTAACGCAGCCTCGCTAGCGCTGTGCTCAAATTCGCTCAATGTGCGTTTCTCTTTTAGTTGGGCTAAACTGCTCAACCTAAACGCTAACATGCACTTCAAAAAACTCTCAAGTAGTCAAATTTAATTTGGAAACGCGACTATCGGCATCAAAGTTGAAAAAAGGTGCTTGGAGCCTCTAAAGACGGACGCTGCCTGCCTCAAATCGCGCGCTGAACGGGAGCATCCGATCTGGAAATAATTTCCAGAACCTCCCGCCCTTCCAATTTGTGCCGCTGCATCAGGATGTCGACAAGCGCGCGATGAGCTTGTTTATTCTCCTCAAGGATTGCGCGCGCATCTTCGAAGGCCATCTCGAGAGTCGCTTCGACGCGACGGCGCAGTGATCGGTCGGCAAGCAGGAGTTCCTGAACCTGCCTCGATCCGTTCGGGATCAGGTGCACCAGACTATTTCCGAGCCCGAGGCTTGCTTCCATCTCTGTTGCAATACGAGTCGCGGACGCCAGGTCTGAGCCCATGCTGCCACCGCCACCGTCAGCGATCTCTCCAAAGGCCAGCTCCTCAGCGGCAAGACCGGCTAGATGCACCATCAGCCGGGCTTCGTAGTCGCGACGTGTCCGGCTCTTGAGCATTGATTGTCTGACGTCCATGGAACCCGCCGCGCAATTCGCACCATCTGGCGCGAACTCTGGTTCGATCTTCAGCTGAACGATTTCACCGTCGCCAACCATTGCCTGGACAATTGCGTGTCCTGCTTCGTGGACCGCAATGCGCTTGACCTCTTCCGGGCTGAAAGCAACCTTTTTCGGCAGCCTGGCAACGAGATCTTCGTACCGGAGTTCCCGCTTTTCCTTTCGCGCCGAACGCCGGGCGTCGCGCACGAGTTTTTCAATGTCGGCTCCTGATTGTCCTTCTAGACGCTCAGCGTGTTCGGACAGATCTTCGCCATCCAATGATTGCTTCAGGTGCCAGCGTAGGATTTGTTCGCGGGCTGCGTGATCCGGCAGCGGAATTCGGATCGTCTGCTCCAGGCGTCCCGGCCGAAGGAAAGCTGGATCGACGAGTTCCGGAAAATTGCAAGCCGCGACGACGACGATGCCTTCGCGGTCTTCCACACCGTCCAAACACTCCAGCAATCCGTTGATTTTCTCGACGACGTATTGCGCGTTGTCACCGCGGACTGTCCTGCGATCGCCGACAGAGTCGAACTCGTCGAGGAATAAGATGCAGGGTGCCTTCTTTCGAGCCTCCGCGAATGTCCCACGCATGGCTCGCAGGAGATCACCCAAATGACCAGCTGATTGCCACTGGGCAAGAGAGGAAGCGACAAGCTCGACGCCGCAGCTTTTCGCCAGTGCCTTCGCATACGTTGTTTTACCGGTTCCGGGAGGCCCCGCAACAAGCACACCGCGATTAACATCCGACCAGGGCAATTTTCCTGTTCGCCACTCTTTCAGATCCACTGCAAGCTCCCTGCCCCACTCCCCAGCCTCACCAACACCCACGAGAGTGTCGAGAGAGAGCCCGTCCTCGAACGGACGGCTGTCGGCTTTACACGGATCACTCGCGATCGCGTTCAGGACCTTGCGCCAGGACTTGCCCCTGGATCCGACCATGGTCAGGTCGAACAAGCTGAATTCCGTCAGTTGCTCGGCCTCCTCCAGGCTGATATTGACACCGGCACAGTAAGAAAAAGCAGCTCGGATGTGCCGCGCTGTCGGCTTTTCCAGATGAATGACTGCGTCCGCAATTTTCCTAAAAAGACTGGGCAGGTCTTCTTCGTCTTCCACAACCGCAAAGATGTCCTTTTTGCCCTTTAAGGCAAACAGGAACTCCTGTTCAGTCTTTTCACGCTCTCTGGGCTTTCTAAAGTCAGCCGGTTTGCACTCAAGGAATACCGGCAACGGGTCCGATTGCCGGTTTCTCAATACCCCCAAATCCGGCAGGCGCAGAATAGTCAGTGCATCCTGAATTTCATCGACCGGCGGTTTTTCACCGGCGACGATACCGATCACTGGAGGGTGCCACAGCTTCATCTCCGGCACCGAGCGCAGTGCACGGCGGACGGTGCAATGCATAAGGAATGCATGAAACCCTGGTTTCTTTTGCTGGAAGTAATGGCGTAAGACGTCGGACATACAGACACTTTCTTGAGAAGCGGCAACAAATGGTTTCTTATTCAACGGGAAACGTGCTCGCCAAGGCGATACCAGCGCGACAAGGTCCGCCCGGCGCTAATGTCGTTCAGAACGACGAAGAGCGGCGAACTCACCATCGGCGTGTCATTTCCCCTGATGGTTGGGTGCCCCGTTACATTTCCCGATAGAGCAGCGATCCCGCGGAGGAATACGCGGTAATCATCCAGGAACGGCGCGTTGGACAGGGCTTCGCGCGAAGGATATCTACCCGCCCGCAGTGACTTAAGATCATCAAGCAGCCCTTGCAGTTTTTCGATGTCCTTCGACAGCAGTTCCGGTGCCCTTGGGTCTTTGAGGTTTTCAAGGAACATGGACAATACTCTCCTGTTCCCGCCGAAGGATCTTCAGGCGGGCCAAAATGTATGGTGTTGAGTGCGTGTTGACCCTTCCGGATTGGTCCGGCGATAGGCCACTTTTTGCGTCACGACGTTCTTGCGTGAATCGTGCTTATCATCGCCGGTTTGGCATGAAACGGAGAGTCTAGGCTCCGACGCTTTGCATCTGACGGCCTTGACGTCGAAGCGGAAGAACGGACAAACACTCGGCAAGAGAGGGTCGTGCACAGGCCACTTCAGTAGATGTCTCGACGCGATCTTCCGCATACGAGGTGATTTTCTCCACCTGCCTATCAGTGTCCGCTGGTCCGCAGTTATTGCCAATCGCCGCCAACAGACGCGGCGCCATGCGAGCGGCTATACTGGACTCTAGGTAGTCCGACATCGCTTCGACCTGGCAGGCGATCGGGATTCCAAAATACTCATCGACCGATTCACGCGTCACCTTCTTCCGGGCTACAATCCCGGAGCGACCATACCAGTCGACAAGCACTTTTTTCACGGACAGCACCGGAAGCCCCTTTCGCAGCATAATGTTCCTCAACATCAATCCGGCGGCAGTCAGATCTTCTCTAGCGTCTCGAGCCTTTCGCCCTCCCTGGGCGCCACCTCCACGCTTCACAGAGATGACATGCAGGTCGCAAGTTTGATGATCGAAGACCACGATGTCGATGACCACACTCTTTCCGTGGCCCCCGTCGATAGGCAGGTTTAGATCGTCAAGTTTGTCGAGCTGATTGCATTCGACCAATGACATCGCTTCCTTGGAAACGGTCAACGCGACCTGGGTCTGCACCTCATACCTGTCACCTGCTTCTGCGAAGGCGTGCGCAATGGCCTTTTCGAGCAACAGGCCGTGGCGTTTGGGTAGGCTGTCCAGTGGTCCCCTCACCTGAGTGAGTTTGTTACCCAACAGCTCGTCCGGGCAATAGGTCTTGTCGAAGCATTCCTGCAACGCGGCATCGACCGCATCGCGGATTTCATCGGGGAGATCCGCGAAATCAGGTGCATAAGCACTCTTAACGTCTGGATTGGTGGTGGGATTTGGGAATTGCTTGTGCATAGGCTTCCTTTCGGGTTGATGGGACGCCCTTAAATTGCACAAAATGATCAGAGTGAACAGAATTGAATCGAATTATGGTTAACAGATGATAAACCCGAAGCAGTGCCGAGCGGCCCGGGCCTGGCTGGGATGGTCTCAGGATGACTTGGCTGAAAGGGCCAAATGCGCTCGCCGAACCATAGCCGCATTCGAGCAAGAAAAGTCCGTACCTTTCGACCGGACACTGCGTGACATTCAAAAAGCTCTTGAAGACGCCGGGATCACCTTCCTGATGGCCGGCGCAAGGGGAATTGGATTGCGTGAAGGTCGGGACAACTCAGGCAACGCCTAAAACGGATTACCAAAAAGGCGACGCGATACAGCCTAGGTTGCCCACAACCTGGATCGAAGTCATTCAAGTTACGCTTTTTCGATTCAAGCGCCGAGACTTGCGATTCAGACAGCCAAATGAGCGTTTCAGCGGGAAACGCCGTTCTCGAGGTTTTCGATTCAATTCATTGAACGGGCGTTACATGAGTGAACGGCGTTCCATTGAACCAGCCACACCATCAATTCGGAAATAATTTCCGCGAATTGCGGTTCCAGCACGAATAGACGTAAACAGGGATTTGCCGATATTGGCCGCAGACTAGATCCATGGCCAGATTGGGGCGGGGAGCGGACTGGCGGCTTACGTGATCCGATCGCGAATAGCTGACATTCATCGACCCTAGTTGTGGTGACGAATCCGGCCCGTAGCAGACGTAGGGCACCTTCTCAAGCAATGTCGGCTTCACTCTTGAATGGTGAAGATGAACCCAAACTTCTCCCTTATGCAATCAGCTTATCTGGACCCATACGCGCTGACGGGGAACAAGAGCTAAAACAGCGAATCTAAACAAAAAAATCTGGTTGGTTGATAAGTACGATCGACAATTGGCATCTTCAGACCTCTACTCGCCTGGATTTCATGACACCTACATAACATCACGCAAGTGTTTTATCTCTTTGACAAAACTGCAAAGAAAAGTTTCGAGTATTTGGTTAATATTTGGGCCAGTATTCATCACAAAAGCAACCAAAGCCGCAGGTATCAAAAATTAGACCAATATTTGATTTTTCGGGCCACTGCTTCATCTCAGATGGAGAAGAACTGCTCAATCCCGCCTTCTTGTTGTAGCTGTATCCAAAACTAAACTGGGTTTTTCTCTATATGGAACCAAGCTCACCTCCAGATTGCTTGGAGCATCATAAATCGACAGTTATCTGCTTGTTTTGCTGGCACTGATTCCATCATTTTCCCGCCCAGCAGCACTTGTGAATCAGGACCCTTGTATCAGCAATATCTAATATCACGCTCACCTATCAAGTGACTGCCTTCGAAGTTGCCCGGGCGAAACGCTTACCCAGCGTCGTACTGCGCGGATGAATGCCGGCATACCAGAGTAGCCGAGTTCATCCGCGATAACGCTAATCGGAGTTGATGAAGTCCGCAGCGCGAGGAGCGCCCGGGTCCGACGGACGTCGTCTACGAGTTCCTGGAAGTTGGTGCCTTCGGAGGCGAGGCGTCTCTGCACACTCCGCAAGCTTATTCCACTTGCATCCGCGAGACGTTGCACCGAGGGCTCTCCTTTCTCGATCAGATTTGAGATATAGAGCCTCGCCGTGTTTGAGTAGGGCTTTGCCGTCCGAAACGTCGTCCAGCCGTCAGGTGGTTTCTGCTGCCCGAGGTCGCGCACCTGTCTCGGGAATGGGCGGTCGAGGACTTCATCCGGGAGGAAAAGCGAAAGCGTGCCTGACGTGCTGGCAACCGGCCTCGTGCCGAGGCTGCGATCAAGATGAGCGAAGCCCAACTCAGGATGGGGTGTCATCTCGATGCGACCGAACGGCTCATCGTTGAAGTCTGTCATCCGACACAGCATGCGAATAAGGGCCGCGACATATTGGTGAACAATGTGCCGCGTTTCGCCGTCCAAATTGAGAATAAGCAGTTCTCGAACAATAATCCCGCCTGGTGCCGGCACGATCGCGAACTGCTCGTGGGTGCTATGCCGGGAAATTGCGACGCAGAGGCGGACTAGCGCGGCACGAGGAGTTGCTCCGCCGAGCATGACTTGGCCGAGTATATCCAGGTCGCAAAAACTCTTCTTTGTGACGACGCGAACGCCGATGTCGGGTCCTTCCCGCACTGCCATACGTTGCATCACCGAAAGCGCGCTGATCAAGGAAACCGGACGGTCCGGCACTTCCCACGGTTCCATAGGCAAGTCAGACGTCACGAGGCCCTGTTCGATAGGCCGCCCGTTGTCTCGCATCCACAGTAGGAAAGGCGCGAAGTCGGCAGCCCTGACAATTGGGAAGGCAGATGACATCGTCTTCCAAGAACCTTTCATAAAAGCATATTATTACTTTACGACAATAACTCTATCACAGATTGCCAGAACGTGGCGCGCAAGGTGAACTTCGGGTCCTGGCGTTGGTCTATAAGCATTGAGTTGAACAGCACATCACGTGACGTCCGCGTTTCCCAATGTGCATTGACGCGTTTCAACCGACGAGAGGAATTGCTTGATGAGACTTTCAACGGTGACGCTCCTAGCGGGCATTCTCCTTACCGGCGTTGTGGTTTCCGGGCAGGCCCTCGCAGCGAAAGTCTTTGCCACAACCCACCTCAACATTCGCACGGGCCCTGGGGAACAGTTCCCGGTTGCAGGTGAGATGTGCTGGAACTCGCACGGCGAAATCGACGGCTGCGCGCCTGATTACAGTTGGTGCCAAATTTCGACCAATAACGGCATCGGCTGGACCGCAGGCCACTGCCTTATTGAGAATTCATCAAAGCGAACCGAGACGATCGAACAATTCGGCGCCCAATCGGGAATCCCGGTGATCGTACTTGAAACGGTCGCAGCCGTCAGATCGGTCGAACGGACACCCACTGGTGGAGCCTTGGTCGAGGCGATAACGTCAGCCGCGGAGCTTGTTGAGTATGTCCTGGCGAGGCCGGTGGCTCCGGTCCATGTTGCAGGCGAGATCGTTGTAGGAGCAGCAATTCCGACCGAGCTCTTGCTCTACGAAGTGCCGTCATCTCCATATCAGTACGCGGTCGTCAACGGTGTGACCGTTCTTGTCGAACCGACAGTGCGCAAGGTTATCTAAATCGTCCGGTGAACCGTGCGCATGGATGGATAAGTTTTGCATTTGCTAGAAAGGGTTGAAGAAATGAGACACACAGTTTTCCTTGCAGTTGGACTGGCGTTTTCCGTCGCAAGCTACCCAGCGCTCTCGGAAGTGCCAGATGAAGTCGTCAAGTCCCTTGGCGCGCCTGACAGAATAGAGACAAGCACCGGAACGCTTGAGTTTTCCAAGGGCGTCCCGACGGAGGCCACGGCCCAAACGGTCTTCGATCAGGTCGATTTTACCCGCGCGCTCAACGTCTACAACAACAGCTTCCGCGGCGCATCGGCGCTCGGCTTGAAAAAGGGCTTCCAGGCTGCTGGCGCCCAGAGCGGGGATGTCGTCATTTTCGAGCAACTAATGGATTCCAGTTCGTTGTTTCTGACAGCAAATGCCGATACCGTCTACTACATGTCGTGGCTCGACCTGTCCGACGGGCCGATGGTGATCGAACAGCCCTCCGGTGGCCTCGGTGCGATAAATGACATGTGGTTTTCCTGGGTTATCGATATCGGCCGACCTGGTCCGGATCGTGGTCTGGGTGGGAAATATCTGATCGTGGGGCCTGACTATGACGGTCCGCTGCCGCAGGGCGGTTATTTCATCGCTCACGCCAAAACCAACACGGTCCTCTACGCGCTTCGGGCATTTATCGATGGCGGCAACGACCCGAAGCCTGCCGTAGAGAACATCAAACAGAATCTGAAGTTCTATCCCTACAAGGCGGGCAGCTTCGGCACGCCCGTCGCCGAGGCTCTGGAGGGCACAGTTGCCTTGGCCGGTGAGCCCGATATCCCTGCAACGAAGTTCATCAATACCAGCGGCATGTCCTTCAACACCATTCCACCGAGCGACTACGGCTTCTTTGAGTGGATCAACGAGAACGTCCAAAACGAGCCCGCCACCAGCTATGACGTCGAACTCGCCGGACAGCTTGCGGCGATTGGCATCGTGCATGGGCAGGACTTCAATCCCGATGATCGTATGAAGAAGATTCTGACTGATGCCGCTGCCGCGGGCCAGGCCTATGGGCGCGCACTACAGTGGCAGGCGCTCGAACGGCATCCTAACTGGGCCTATTACGAACGCTCCTACTGGACGAACATGCTGTGGGAAGGAGGCGCGTTCTTTGAAACTCCACCGCCCGCGTTCAAAGACGGCAAGTTCGAGCCGTTGCCGCCGACGGGAGCGCGGACGCTGGACAGCCGCACGGCGTTTTACTATGCGTACACGCTCGATAGCCCTGGCATGATCATGAACCTGCCCGAGGTCGGCTCGCAGTATTTGATCGGGTTTCTCGACTCCGATGGAAATCCATATGATGGCTCCAAGACCTACAAGGTGACACTGCCTAAGGGCATTCCGGCAAAGGCGTTCTGGTCCTTCACGCTCTATGACAACCAGACGCGCTCCATGCTGCAAACGCCGCAAAAATTCCCCCGCTCCGGCAGCCAAAGCTATCCAACGCCGGCTGCCGCCGCGGAAGAGGACGGCTCTACGGTGGTCTATTTCGCGCCAAAGAAGCCGGAGGGCGTGGCAGACGGCAACTGGATCCAGACCGATCCCGACAAAGGCTATTTCAACATTCTGCGCCTCTACGGCCCCATGCCGAGCTTCTTCGACAAGTCTTGGCGGCTGAGTGAGGTCGAACTGGTGAACTGACAACAAATAAGCCGGCTCGGACACCGAGCCGGCTGCCGGCTACCCAAAATTTCGACGGAGAGTTCCAATGAAACTAATGAGCAGTCCCACATTGGCCTCTCTTTTTGTTGTTGAATTGGCGGCGTCGGCGCTTGCTTTGTTTGAGCAAAACGGATTGAAGCAAGCGTGCAAACTGACTGAAACAAGTATCTTCAAAACTATCAGTTGGATTTTTCTCGGGATAGGTCTTTCGACACCTGCGATCGCAGCCGATGTGCGCTCTGACCTTCCTTTCGAGCAGTCTCACGGCTGGAAATTCAGCGCGGATGTTTATGGGTGGCTGCCGCAGATCGATATGGAAACTGCTGCCGGAGACGAAATGACCTTGCCTTTGTGGCAAATCTTGCAAAATCTCAATTTTACCGCAATGGGAGGTGTTTCTGCACAGAACGGCAGGTTCGGCGGATTTTCCGACTTCCTCTATATGAATTTGCAGGGCACGCGAAACTCAACAGCCAATCTGATTGGCAGGCCGGTTGAAACCGGCGTCGGCATTGCCATGCAGGCGTTTGTGAATACGACGGCGGTCAGCTATTCCTTTGTGCAAAATGAACACTCCGAAATCAAGGCATTCGCGGGGGCGAGGTATCTCTGGCTTGAATCAGATTTCAGTTTCAACATCGGTGGCATCGGAAGCGAGGTTCTTAGCCAGGGCCATGTGATTGATGGGATAGTCGGGCTCCGCGGTCAAACCGACATCGCAAAAAACTATTTCGTTACATATTACGCTGACGTGGGTACGGGTCAGAGCGACATTACCTGGCAGGCGTTGGCCGGTATCGGCTACAGGTTCAAGAAATTCGATGCCATCCTTGGATACCGGTATCTGGGATGGGATTTCGACAGCAAGGCAAACCTTGACAGTCTGGACATTCATGGACCCATGATCGGTATCAAAGTCAATTTTTGATGACTGTGAAGCGCATATCGGAACCAAACCTTCTGATCACGATTGTCGCGACGCTAGCGACACGCTGCTCTGCTACGATCAGGCGCCCGGATTTTTGACCTTAAAATTGTCATCAACACGCATGCGTTAAGAGTGTCAGCATTCAGTAGGTCGTCACCTAGAGCCTTTTGATTGAACACAGAGTCGAATTGGGATTCCCTTTTTCCGATTTGAGTGATTCATAGGTTTCCATCTGATTTGATGGAGGACTATATGGCGCGGGCTTATGGATCTGATCTTCGCCGCCGTGTTGTTGATGCGATTGAGGGGGGCCTCTCGACGCGTGCGGTGGCTCAGCGCTTTTCAGTCGGGATCTCGACCGCCGGTTCCTGGCACCGTCATTGGCGTCGGACGGGCAGCTATGAAGCGCAGCGCCAAGGCAGCCGAGGTGGCTCGGTTCTGGATGGTCACAAGGACTTTCTTCTTGGCCTGATTGAAGGCAAGGCTGATATCACTTTGCAGGAGATGGCCGAACAGCTCCAGATGCAGCAGTCGTTGCAGGTCGACCCCACGACGATCTGGTACTATCTGCGCCGCCTTGGGCTGACGTATAAAAAAGACAGCGCATGCAGAAGGGCAGCAGCGTCCCGATGTCCTGAAGCGTCAGCAAGCTTGGTTTGAAGGCCAGCCCGAGCTTGACCCGGATCGGCTGGTCTTCATTGACGAGACCGGCGCCTCCACGAAGATGGCAAGGCTTTACGGACGTTCACCGCGCGGAGAGCGCTGCCGCGCAGCCATTCCGCACGGCCACTGGAAAACAACGACATTTGTCGGTGCCCTCAGGCGTCATGGCATGACCGCTCCCATGGTGCTGGATGGCGCTATGCATGGCGCCGCTTTCCTCGCCTACGTGGAGCAGGTTCTGGCCCCGACACTCAAACCCGGCGACATCGTCATCATGGATAATCTGCCCGCGCATAAGCCAGTCGCCATACGAGAAGCCATTGAAAAAACCGGAGCACGCTTACGCTTCCTGCCGCCCTATAGCCCCGATTTCAATCCGATCGAAATGGCCTTCTCAAAACTCAAGTCCATTTTGAAAGCCAAGGCATGCCGCACAATCGACGAACTCTGGCAAACAATCGGAACCGCGATCGAAGCCTTCAAACCAGACGAATGTGAAAACTATTTCAAGGCTGCTGGATATGACCCGATTTAAGGTCAAAATGCTCTAGAGCGGTCGGTCCTCTCACGGCCGATTCCGGTCATTCGTTCAAACCGCCGCGAATTTCCGCTCTCCGCCCTCTCTTCACTTTCGCTGCATTCGGAAAGAAAGTCAGCTTTCAGGACACGTTCTCAACTTTTTGAATGCCAACTTGGAAGCGCAATGCAGTCGTTCGATCCAACCGATTCGGTGGCGGCGTTCTTCAGCAGGCGAACTGAAGATCTCGTTTGAGAAAGTACAGCGAGCAATCTACGATCCGGTATTCGCTTCTATGCACGCACGAAAGTTCAAAAGTCATGGCCAATGAGAGGGACGTCAAAAAAAACCAAGACACTGAAACTGCCGCAGCTCTCGCGGAACGGAACAACACCCCCGCGGAAGAGGTAGAGGCAACAGAGCAATGGTTGGACGATTTCACGGAGCGAATGATGCGTCCGGGCCAAGAGGAAGAGGAGTTCTTTGCCCGTCGCAGGCAACGTGGACTTGGTGCCGGTCTTGACGAGAACGGCAAGTTGGTGAAATCGAAAAGCTGATAAGGCGTAAAAAAATCTCTCTGAATCTTAGGTTTCATCAGTGACGTCACTGTTAACCAATTTTGAGTTTGTGCAGCAAGGATTCGCACAAGGATTCAATTGTCCGCACACTCGTTCTTCGCGAATCCTTGCGCGATTTCCGAAGCATGCTTTCCTGGGCGTTGCATTCCCTCGCTTTGAGCTCAAATAGCACCCAAAAATGAATCCTTGCGGAGGGCTTGTCGGCCGAAACACCCATAAGGATTCGTCGATGCGAGCGTGAGGTGGCCCCACGAGGCTCAAATCTTTATCTCATTGTAAAATATTACTTTTTTCAAATGAGAGTCCATTCGCCAAGAATGGAAGCAGTTGTTTTCAAGCTTACGATGATGAGCTATTGCCTGGATTGACGCGGCCAAGAACCGGCCGCCAGCAAACCAGGAGATTGAAGGTGAAAACAGAAAATCGCGCAATTAATTTTGAAGAATTATCAAGTGAGGCCAGGGCACGCATTGAAGCAATCAGCAAGGACATCCTTCGTCTCGGTAAGAAAGATACCGAAGCGACATTTACACTTGGCGCCCTGCTCGAAGAAGCGTCCGACCTCATCGATGATGAAAAGGTCTGCAACGGCTGGCTGATTTCTCAACTCGGGATTACGAGCCGGCATGGACGTACACTGAGAGCAGTGCACCGAAATCTGTCAACGTACAAAGCCAAGTGTGTCGAGCACGGTGTAACGCCGACCAACCTTTACAAGCTCGCGCATGCCGACGCAGAAAGCGTTGAAGCGGTTTTGAAGCTTTATGAAGACGGAAAGAGACCGCTCGGCAAAGATGTCGACGTCATCGTCAAACGCAAAATCGAGCCAGATGAGACTGAATTGCCGGTGGAAGACCTCCCCGGACTGACCGGCCTTGCCAAATACGCGGCTCAAGAACAGCGATCGCGGATCGCGCGGTTGAAGAACCTTTTGCAACAGATTTTAGTTCACATTGTTGAAGCGTATGAGCCGAAGTTGCGCGACAGAGCCGTCATCAAAAGTCAACTTCGCGAACAAATCCGCCTGCCATCCGAGGAAGCCTACGAGCTTCTTAACGTCATGATCGGCACGTTGCGGCGCCACCATCACGGCCAAGAAGCGATCGGACAGCTTGCGCTCAGCAAGCCGGACAATGACGGCGGCTGGACGCGATTGCTGGAGACGCTTCGCACGCTCCAATATGTCGAAGACGTCTCGTCTAAATCGCTGCCTGACTATCTGATCAACACAGCAATCCCGCAAATGAAGTGGGGGCTCAAACTTCAGGACGAAGACATTGGCACGTTGTTCAAAGCGGCTGCGGAAAAGAACAATCCGCCAGCTTCGAAGGACGCAAAGCCCAAACCACGCCTCAAAATGGCCAATGACGATGAGCCCGCCGGAGAGAGCGGTGCTGCGAAGGGGCCAAGCAAAGCGCCTGATGGAGCAGCGACAAAAGCTGCTGCTGAGCAGTTCAGACTTCCAGACTTCATGTTGAGAAAAGCGAATAACGCCGCTTAGATCGGTGACACGGTGGTGAGCAAAACCCACCGCTGATCCCTTTTGGGTCTCTTCAAGACCAGGGTGCGCGTGCCCGGAAATAATTTCCGGCACGTTGCCCTGCCCCCTGTCGACAATCAATGACGAACACAGGAATTCAAATGACTGCACGCCCTTCTTACAAACAGCGCCTGGCTCAGAAAGCCGAACGGCAACGTGACTATCGTCAACGCTTAAGGGCACGAAGACGCCCATCGCGGGCTGACATCTCCATTACGCTGTTCCACTGGCTCACACAGCGAACCGCTCGCAAAGGGAACTGGAAAGTCTTCGACAGGATGATGAACACGGTGAGAGACAGACTGGTCGCCCGCGGATTTGATAAGGCGGAAACCGAACAGGCAATCGACGCTCTCGTCAAGAAAATCGAAGGCGGCTGGGAGTTCCAGCGCAAGCCGGAATTCGAAGACAATGAATAACGGCGTTCTCTGTTCGTGTAACTCGTCCCCACGTTACTCCCTGGAACGGCGTGGCCGCATGAATCGCAAATTTCGAACGCGAAAAAACCCCGCGGACACCAAGAAACCGATCTGCCAAAACTGATCACGAAAATCCCAGTAGGACCTCGGACGCATGACCAAGACAGCCATCATCTATGCCCGGTATTCCGACGAAAAACAGAACGAACAAACCATCGAAGCGCAGATCAGCGCATGCGAGGAATATGCGAAGCGGCAAGGTTGGACTGTCGGCAATGTGTTTTCCGACTATTCGACGACGGGTTCGTATTTCAAGAAGCGCCCGGGAATTCACAAGTTCCTGGAACGCGCCAAACGCGGCGACATCCATGTCGCCATCTGCACGGCAACGGACAGGCTGTCGCGCGACGGCGAACACTCGCACCATATCCTCAAGGCCCTGACGCATCACGGCGTCGAGTTGCATACCAGCCAGTCCGGCAAGGTCGACACGCTGGAATTTGGCATCCGGGCCGCGATCGCGGAAGACTATCTCAAACAGACGGCCGCCAAGACGCGGGACGGTATGCGTTATACCGTTGGGCAAGGTCGATTGGCCGGTGGCCTCTCCTACGGCTACAAGGTTAAACAAATTCACGACGCCAACGGAGACCGTATCCCCGGCTACCGTGAGATCGTTCCTGAGCAAGCGAGTATCATTCGGCGGATATTCGAAGACTATGCGAACGGAAAGTCTCCGCAAAAAATTGCAACAGAACTGAACGAGGAAGGCATCCCAGGCCCTCGCGGTAAATTCTGGCGCGACACCGCCATTCGCGGCCACGTCGGTCGAGGAACCGGCATTCTCAACAATGAACTCTATCTTGGGCGTATCGTCTGGAACCGGCAGAAGTTCTCAAAAGACCCGGAAACGGAGACGCGCAAGGCCAGATTGAATGACAAGGACCAATGGGTCCACGGCAAGATCGAAGATCTGGAAATCGTACCCGTCGAACTCTGGAACAGGGTCAAGGAACGGCAACACGCCGTAAATGCGACTTACAACAAGAGCCTAACAAACCCGCTGAACGCCAAGCAACGCCCCAAATACCTGCTCAGCAGGCGTCTGGAATGCGCGGAGTGTGGCGGTCCCTATGCCATCATGGCGAGGGAACGGTATGGCTGCACCAATCACAAGAAGAAACTTGGCTGCCAGAATTCTCGAACCATCACCCGTCAGAATCTGGAACAGCGCGTCCTAAAGGCATTTCCGCGTTCTATGTTTTCGATCACCAATCTGAACGACCTCACGGACAAGGTGAACAGGCAACGCAAGGCATCTGCGACGAACCAGTCTGGCGAGCGCGCCGCGCTCGAACGCGAGGTTTTAAAAGTTGAAAAGAAAATCCAAAATACAGCAGAGGCAATCGCGATCGGTGCTGGTGCCGGACTGGCAACCCTGACCCAAATGCTTGGTTCACTTGAGGGTCAGAAGACAGCCCTTGAAAAACAGTTGCAACACCTGATCAGCGCAGACACCGAGGTGGAATTACTCTCGGAAGCCATCGTTACAAAGGTGATGGTTGCAGCCCTTGAGACTATGGCGACGATGGACATGTCGAAGGTCGACCCTCAATATCGGGATCCGTTCTTCTCCCTGATCCAAAAGATGATCCAGAAGGTCATCATCGCTCCCAACCCCATCAAGGGTGTCGACCTTATGATCCATGGACGTCTGGCTACAATCCTGGCGACCCTCGAGGCATGGCACGCAGAAGAAGCCAACCTGACTGAGAAATACAAACAGGAATATCTGGAGAAGTGTGCCGCCGGAACACTGAAGACCGATGAGGAGGAGGCGGCGTTTATAGAGCGTGTAAACACCGAGCTCGAATCAAAAAGGCGCTCGTATGAGCGCCTTCAAGTTTCGGTGGTTGCGGGAGCAGGATTTGAACCTGCGACCTTCAGGTTATGAGCCTGACGAGCTACCGGACTGCTCCATCCCGCGTGAAGGTCGAGGATCGGTTGAAGAGATTTCACTGCGTTTAGCAGGCCTGGCGGCGACCTACTCTCCCACACCTTAAGATGCAGTACCATTGGCGCTGGGGAGTTTCACGGCCGAGTTCGGGATGGGATCGGGTGGGGGCTCCCCGCTGAGGCCACCAGGCCGGCGAAGCGCAGTTTTGTCGTGAACTGGTTGGATCTGTCCTCACGGTTGATCGGGCTTCGCCCTAACCTCCGGACGGGGCGCGCAAACGTGCGCGGCGGCCGGTCGGCCTTGCGAACCTGACGGTTCGGGCTCTTTTCCCTTGCGGGATCGGAACCTGAGGCCTTCATGAGAACTGGTCTTTTCTTAATTATCGGTTTTCAGATTGGTTTCGTCTTCTCTTCCAGAGCGTTGCCAGGGACATGACGAGGAAGCTTCAGCTTCCAAGCCCACGACCGTGGGCCGCCAATCGTTTGGCGCCCCGTCTGGAGCGCAGTCCGAAGGACGTACGCGCGTGAGGACATAAAAACCAGTCTTTCCAAAGCGCCAAGGCGCTTTGGCAAAGATGAGCATTGATTAATGAGAGCGATCAAGCCGAACGAGCTATTAGTAAAGCTAAGCTTCATGTGTTGCCACACTTCCACACGCTTCCTATCGACGTGGTGGTCTTCCACGGCTCTTCAGGGAGAACTGGTTTTGAGGTGGGTTTCCCGCTTAGATGCTTTCAGCGGTTATCCCTTCCGTACATAGCTACCCTGCAATGCGGCTGGCGCCACAACAGGTCCACCAGAGGTACGTCCATCCCGGTCCTCTCGTACTAGGGACAGATCCTCTCAATTCTCCTACACCCACGGCAGATAGGGACCGAACTGTCTCGCGACGTTCTGAACCCAACTCACGTACCACTTTAATTGGCGAACAGCCAAACCCTTGGGACCTGCTCCAGCCCCAGGATGTGATGAGTCGACATCGAGGTGCCAAACAATGCCGTCGATATGGACTCTTGGGCATCATCAGCCTGTTATCCCCGGCGTACCTTTTATCCGTTGAGCGATGGCCCTTCCACGAGGGACCACCGGATCACTATGGCCGACTTTCGTCTCTGCTCGACTTGTCAGTCTCGCAGTCAGGCAGGCTTATGCCATTGCACTCAACGAGCGATTTCCGACCGCTCTGAGCCCACCTTCGCGCGCCTCCGTTACCATTTGGGAGGCGACCGCCCCAGTCAAACTACCCGCCACACACGGTCCCGGATATTGTTGTACCGCGGTTAGATATCCATGACGACAAGGGTGGTATTTCAAGGGTGACTCCACCTCAGCTGGCGCCAAGGCTTCAACGTCTACCACCTATCCTACACATGTCGTGACGAATACCAGTGTGAAGCTGTAGTAAAGGTGCACGGGGTCTTTCCGTCTGACCGCAGGAACCCCGCATCTTCACGGGGAATTCAATTTCACTGAGTCTATGCTGGAGACAGCGGGGAAGTCGTTACGCCATTCGTGCAGGTCGGAACTTACCCGACAAGGAATTTCGCTACCTTAGGACCGTTATAGTTACGGCCGCCGTTTACTGGGGCTTCAATTCGGTGCTCTCACACCTCCTCTTAACCTTCCAGCACCGGGCAGGCGTCAGACCCTATACGTCGCCTTGCGGCTTCGCAGAGCCCTGTGTTTTTGATAAACAGTCGCCACCCCCTGGTCTGTGCCACCCCCTCGTGGTTGCCCACAAAGAGGTCTCCCTTCTCGCGAACTTACGGGAGCATTTTGCCGAGTTCCTTCAGCATAGTTCTCTCAAGCGCCTTGGTATTCTCTACCAGTCCACCTGTGTCGGTTTCGGGTACGGTTTATAAGGTGGAGCTATTTCCTGGAACACATTCGCTGCACCCCCAATCCAATAAGGAGATACAACACACTGCATCCGTCACTACCACCAAGCTGCAGAATATTAACTGCATTCCCATCGACTACGCCTTTCGGCCTCGCCTTAGGGGCCGGCTAACCCTGCGCCGATTAGCGTTGCGCAGGAACCCTTGGACTTTCGGCGAGCGGGTCTCTCACCCGCTTTATCGTTACTCATGTCAGCATTCGCACTTCTGATATCTCCAGGACCCCTCACAGGTATCCCTTCGCAGACTTACAGAACGCTCCGCTACCGCGTGCTTACGCACACCCGCAGTTTCGGTGTATGGCTTGAGCCCCGGTACATTTTCGGCGCGGGACCCCTTATTTAGACCAGTGAGCTGTTACGCTTTCTTTAAATGATGGCTGCTTCTAAGCCAACATCCTGGTTGTTTTGGGAGTCCTACATCCTTTCCCACTTAGCCATAACTTAGGGACCTTAACTGGCGGTCAGGGTTGTTTCCCTCTCCACAATGGACGTTAGCACCCACTGTGTGTCTGCCGGATAGTACTTCTCGGTATTCGGAGTTTGGTTAGGATCAGTAAGGCGGTAAGCCCCCATAGCCCATCCAGTGCTCTACCCCCGAGAGTATTCATCCGACGCTCTACCTAAATAGATTTCGCGGAGAACCAGCTATTTCCGAGTTTGATTGGCCTTTCACCCCTAGCCACAGCTCATCCCCGACTTTTTCAACA
>NZ_CP134616.1:1350000-2067500 GCF_051016195.1 Roseibium sp. | reverse complement strand
GATCGATGTGAATGTCGTCGCCCGCGTCGGTGACAAGGACCATATCCGCGTTCAGCCACATGTGTTTGTCAGCGCGTCGCTTGCGACCCGCAAGGATCCGGAACTCGCCGACCTCATTCCCTCTTTCAATCCGCTGAACATGTTCGCCGATCGGTCGGACGAACCGAGCGGAACGGAATTTGCCGAGACGACGACGGCGCTGATCGCCGATTCCATCTACGGCGCCAAGCTGGAAAGCGAGGTCAGCATCTCTCTCGCGCCGTTCCCGACATCCAGCCCGTTGATCAAGGAAGACAAGACACCGTCGGAAACCGAAGTTGAACTTGTGGTCCGGGACTCCGCAAGAGCGCTGCTCGCAAGTTCTCCCCAGGCCGCTGCCAAGAAACTTGTCGACCCGGGCCGCTTTGATTTCAACCTCGCTCTTCAGCCGGATCTCGAGCGATACGCCGTACGCATCACGCCCGAAAACGTCTCCTTCGTCTCCAAGCGGGACGAGGAAATCCGCTTCGCCGGCATGGAAGAAAGCATTGTTCCGGTGACCGAGGGCCAGAACCTCACGGATCTTCTTCTGGACTACGATGCCAACTCGCAGGAGGCGAACAACATCGCCGCGTCCTTTGCAAGCCTGTTCGGGATCTCCGAGCTGGAGGACGGTCAGCGCTTGCGCATCGCCTATGCGCCTTCGCCCGACGACCTGGAAAAGATGCGGCCCGAACGGGTGTCGCTTTACACTGCCACCGAACATCAGGCGACCGTCGCCCGGTCGGACAGCGGCAGATACATCAGGGCGGAAGAACCCAGCACCTTCCTCGCGGATGCCTTTGCCGAGGCAGACCGTGTCTCCTACGGTGGACCGACACCCGCGATTTACGACAGCCTCTATCAGACGGCCCTGGAACAGGACATGCCGGAAGAGATCATCGATGATCTGGTGCGCATGTTCTCGTTCGATGTCGACTTCAATTCCCGTGTCCAGCCGGGCGATGCCCTGGAGCTGTTCTTCACACCGGGCGACGAGAACGCCGCCCCGAAAATTCTCTACGCGGCTCTCAACACCGGCAACACGAAGCGCGAGTTCTACCGCTACCGCACACCCGATGACGGCGCCACCGACTTTTATGACGGGTCAGGTCAGAGCGCCAAGAAATTCCTGGTCCGGAAACCGCTGAACGGCGGCAAGTTCCGGTCCGGCTTCGGCATGCGACGGCATCCAATCCTGAAATATACGCGCATGCACCGCGGGGTTGACTGGTCCGCCCCACGCGGCACGCCGATCATCGCGGCCGGCAACGGCTCCGTCGTCAAGTCCGGATGGGCGTCAGGCTATGGCCGCCGTGTCGAGCTGCGCCACACCAACGGCTATGTCACGACCTACAGTCACATGACCGGGTTCGGCAAGGGGATCCGGGAAGGTGCCCGTGTCACACAGGGTCAGGTGATTGGATATGTCGGCTCCACGGGCCTGTCCACCGGACCGCATCTGCATTACGAAGTCCTCGTCAACGGCAGATATGTCGACCCCATGCGCATCAAGCTGCCGAAGGGACGGACGCTTGACGGCGAAGTCCGGGCAAGCTTTGAGGAAGAGCGATACCGCGTCGACACGCTTCTGGAACGGGCACGCAAGCCGTCGCGGGTCGCGGCAGTGAACTGAACCGGCAGGAACGCGCTCTGGCCAAATGACAATGCCCCGCCGAACACAATGTTCCGCGGGGCATTTCGTTTCATCTAGGGCACGGCCGATTACGCCGCCGCGCTCTCCGACCCGGCAACCTGGAACACCAACCTGTCGGCACCGGCAGAGACATCAACGCTCTGCCCGTCGAGAATGTCTCCGGCCAGCAGTTTTTCCGCCAGCGGATCCTGGACATCCTTCTGGATGACCCGCTTCAGCGGGCGGGCGCCATAGGCGGGATCGTAGCCTTTCTGGGCCAGCCATCCGAGGGCGCTGTCATCCACGTTGAGCGTGATCTTGCGATCTTCCAGCAGCGTGCGCAGGCGCTGCAGCTGGATCTTGACGATATCGCCCATCTGCGCGCGCTGCAGACGGTGGAACAGGACGATTTCATCCAACCGGTTCAGGAATTCCGGCCGGAAATGCCCACGCACTGCCGACATGACTTCATCTCTGACCGCGTCGCTGTCCTGGCCTTCCGGCTGGTTGACCAGGTATTCTGCGCCCAGGTTCGACGTCATGATGATCAGCGTGTTGCGGAAATCCACGGTCCGTCCCTGGCCATCGGTCAGGCGGCCATCGTCAAGCACCTGAAGCAACACGTTGAACACATCGCTGTGCGCCTTTTCGATCTCATCGAAAAGCACGACCTGATAGGGCCGCCGGCGCACGGCTTCGGTCAGCGTACCGCCTTCCTCGTAACCGACATAACCTGGAGGCGCGCCGATGAGCCGGGCCACGGAATGTTTCTCCATGAACTCCGACATGTCGATGCGCACCATCGCGCTGTCATCGTCGAACAGGAAGCTGGCAAGCGCCTTGGTCAGTTCCGTCTTGCCGACACCGGTCGGTCCGAGGAACATGAACGAACCGATCGGCCTGTGCGGATCCTGGAGACCTGCGCGTGCGCGCCGGACGGCTGTGGAAACAGCATGAATGGCCTCCGCCTGGCCGACGACGCGTTTTGCCAGCACGTCCTCCATCCGAAGCAGTTTTTCGCGCTCGCCTTCCAGCATCTTGTCCACCGGAATACCGGTCCATTTGGAGACGACGTGCGCGATATGAGACGGCGAGACGGCCTCATCGACCATGGCATCCTTGTCTTCCGAAGCCTCGGCTTCCGACAATTGCCGCTCCAGATCCGGGACGACGCCATAGGCCAGCTCACCGGCTTTTGCCAGGTCGCCCTGCCGCTGCGCGATCTCCAGATCTGTCCGTGCCTGCTCGAGCTGTTCCTTGATTTTCTGTTCAAGGTTCAGCTTTTCCTTTTCCCCAAGCCAGCGATTGGTCAGCGCCTGGGACTGCTCTTCCAGGTTCGTCAGTTCCTGCTCCAGCTTGTTCAGCCGGTCGCGGGATGCCTCGTCACTTTCCACCTTCAGGGCTTCGCGCTCGATCTTCAGCTGGATAATCCGCCGATCAAGTTCATCAAGCTCTTCCGGTTTGGAATCGACCTGCATGCGCAGCCGGCTTGCCGCCTCGTCGACAAGATCGATCGCCTTGTCAGGCAGGAACCGGTCGGTGATGTACCGATTGGACAGGTTCGCCGCCGAGACGATCGCGCTGTCGGTAATGCGAACGCCGTGATGCAGTTCGTATTTTTCCTTGATGCCGCGCAGGATCGAAACCGTGTCTTCTACCGTCGGCTCGGTCACGAAAACCGGCTGGAACCGCCGGGCCAGCGCCGCGTCCTTTTCCACGTGCTTGCGGTATTCATCCAGTGTCGTCGCACCAACACAGTGCAGTTCACCACGCGCAAGCGCCGGTTTCAGGAGATTGGACGCATCCATCGCGCCATCCGCCTTGCCCGCACCGACAAGCGTGTGCATCTCGTCGATGAACAGGATAATGCCGCCAGCCGCCGCCTCGACTTCCGAAAGAACCGCCTTGAGGCGTTCTTCGAATTCTCCGCGATATTTTGCACCGGCAATCAGCGCTCCCATGTCCAGGGCAAGCAACTGCTTGTCCTTGAGGGATTCCGGGACGTCGCCATTGACGATCCTGAGTGCCAGACCTTCGGCGATTGCCGTTTTCCCGACACCGGGCTCACCGATCAGGACCGGGTTGTTCTTGGTCCGTCGGGACAGGACCTGGATGGTCCGCCGGATTTCCTCGTCACGGCCGATCACCGGGTCGAGCTTGCCGTCACGGGCGACTTCCGTCAGATCCCGTGCATATTTCTTCAAAGCTTCATACTGGTTTTCGGCGGTTGCGCTGTCGGCGGTACGGCCCTGACGAAGCTGGTTGATTGCGTCATTGAGGCCATTTGGCGTGATGCCGTGACGCTTCATCAGCTTGCCGGCTTCGCTTTCCCCGTCCATTGCAAGAGCAAGCAGCAAGCGCTCGACGGTAACGAAACTGTCGCCCGCTTTCTCAGCAATTTTTTCTGCCTGCTCAAAAAGGCGTGCGGTCGGCTGCGCCATGTAAAGCTGCCCGGACCCGCCGGAAACTTTCGGCATCTTGTCCAGGACACCTTCAAGGTCCCCTTTCAGGGCCTTTGCTTTTCCGCCGGCGCGATCGATCAGCCCCGTCGCCATGCCCTCGGGATCATCCAGGAGCACTTTCAAAATGTGTTCCGGAGCGAACTGCTGGTGTCCGCGACCAAGGGCAAATGTCTGAGCGGACTGAACAAAGCCCCGTGCACGCTCAGTGTATTTTTCAAAGTTCATTCTCTACCTCCTACCCGTCCTCACCACCCGAAGCATGGGGAACGTCGTTGGATATGGACCCCTGGGCGGGCATCCATGCAGTCTCAATGAGCACTGCCCTCCTAATATAGTGTTGCATTTTCACCACAAAAGCCCCTCAACCCAAATACGCGCAACAAAAAACGGCGCCCATTTGGACGCCGTTCAGGATCATTTTGATTTTGCCGTAAGCCGTCAGTCAGACGCGGCTGCGGTCTCGGCCGGTGCGTCTTCGCTCGCCTTGGGCCGGCGCGTCCGCGTGGTTCGGCGCCGTGGCTTGGCCTGCTCGCCCTCTGCGGCTTCAACGGAACTTTCACCTTCCCCGGAAGACATCTCCGTCGCTCCTTCCGACTGATCCGCGTCAGAACGCCGAGGTGTCCTTGTCCTTGAGGTCCGTGCCCGGCGGCGCGGCTTGTCATCGCCGTCGCTCTCATCGCCTTCAGCTTTCTGGCCCGCTCCGTTGACCTGACCTTCCTGGTCGATCACTGGCATGTCTTCTATGAAGGGCTGCGGGCTGTTTGCGTCGACAACATCGCCGTCGGCAGCGGCGCGGTCCTGCGACGACCGTTCCGAACCGTTCACCGGTGGTGCGGCGCCATTTGTCCCGTTGGCGGCTTCACCCGACGCGTCTTCGCTGTCGGTCCGCACGTTCGGCTGCGCCGTTTGCTGCTGCTGCTGCGGCTGCGCGGCGGCGACAATGCGCTGGTAATGCTCCGCGTGCTGGTTGTAGTTTTCGAACATCACGCGGTCACCTGATGCCTGGGCATCTCTGGCAAGCTGCTGATACTTCTCCGCGATATGCATCGCTGTGCCGCGGATTTTTACATCAGGACCGTTTGATTCGTAAGTCCGGGTTAACGGATTGGGACCTTTGCGGCCCCGACCGCGCATGCGCTTATTGCTCTGATTTCCTGGTCTCATCCTGCCGTTTTCTCTTGCGGAACGGCGGTCAGCGAAACGCTGACCCAACATCGGAATTGCTTAAACCGATACGAAATACACACCGAAACCAACAATGCTGGTTCGCGGCTGCCCTTCAAAACACGCGCAACGCATATCAGGCCGATGGCCAGCGCTCACGTCTTCCTCGTCGACAGTCCAAAACACCGGAAGGCCCGATTTGCAGCTGAATACTTTGCGCGGTAAGCGCTTCTCGTCTTCATGCTGCCGGATGCGTATGCCCCGCTAAACGCTGTTCACATTTCCGGTTTCGGCGAGTCGAACCTAACCGTTTCCGCTGCAATTTCCAAGTGCTTTTTCGCGTTTGGATCAAAACAGTACAATTATGTCCTGCGCGCAAGCGCAACGCGATCGTTGCCGGCGAGATCCCTAATGATTTCAATCTCTCCAAGGCCATGTTGACGCAACTGTTTTTCAACAGATGAAGCTTGATCGTATCCAATCTCGAGCGCGATTTGCGCTCCGGAACGCAAGAAACGCACCGCCTGCGGAACAATGATCGAATAGGCGTCCAGACCGGTTTCACCGCCATCAAGCGCGAGTCGGGGGTCATGATTGACGACCTCCGGGCTCAACGTCTCCAGAACATCACTGCGTATGTAGGGCGGATTGCTGACGATCCAGTCCGGCCCTTCGTTTTCCCCATCGCTCATTGCGGCGAGATAATCGGCACAAAGCGGATAAAAGCGGTCATCCACTCCATGAAGGCGCGCGTTTTCGCGGGCACATTCAAGTGCGTCTTCCGACAGATCGATCGCAATGGCACAGCTCTTGGGAAGTTCGGCCAGGAGCGTAACCGCGATTGCTCCCGATCCGGTGCCGATATCCCAGATAGTGATCGGCATGTCGATTGCGGCATCGCGAAGAACGGCATCTATCAGCGTTTCAGTGTCCGGACGCGGCTCGAGGGTCGCCGCGTTGAGCAGATACCGGCGTCCGTAAAAGTCGCGCTCCCCGAGAATGCGGCCTACCGGCATGCCGCCCAGCCGAAGCTCCGACTTTTCCTCGATGACCTGGACCCTAGCCTGGTCGACTTCTTCATCCTCGTGAAGAAGCAAGTCGGACATGCCGATTCCCAGAAGCGTGCTCACCAACAGTTTCGCGTCAGGTTCGGGATCGGAAACGCCCGCATTGCGAAACCGGTCCCTGACAAGCCTGTATAACCGGCCAACCTCCATTGTCAGGCGTCTTCGGACGCAAGAAGATTGGCCTGGTGATCGACGATCAGGGCCTCGATGACCTCGCCGAGCCCCTCTCCGGCTATGATCTGCTCGAGCTTGTAAAGCGTCAGACCGATGCGGTGATCGGTGACCCGCCCTTGTGGAAAATTGTAGGTCCGGATGCGTTCGGACCGGTCCCCGGAACCGACCTGCAGACGGCGCGCTTCGGTTCGCTCGCTCGCGGCCCGTTCCCGCTCTTCGTCGTAGATGCGTGCCCGCAGGAGCTGCATCGCACGCGCCTTGTTCTTGTGTTGTGACCGTTCGTCCTGGACCGCGACCACGATCCCGGTCGGGATATGCGTGATCCGCACTGCGGAATCGGTCGTGTTGACATGCTGCCCTCCAGCCCCGGAAGCGCGGAAGGTATCGATGCGCAAGTCGCTGTCCTGAACGTCGACATCGACGTCTTCGGCCTGCGGCAGAACGGCGACGGTGGCCGCCGACGTGTGGATGCGTCCTCCCGACTCCGTTGCCGGTACCCTCTGCACACGGTGAACACCGGACTCGAACTTGAGCCGGGCAAACACGTTCTCGCCTGATACGGATGCAATGATTTCCTTGAACCCGCCGACTTCGCCTTCGCTGGCCGACAGGATTTCCACTTTCCAGCCCTGCAATTCGGCGAATCGCTGGTACATGCGGAAGAGATCGCCGGCAAAAAGCGCAGCTTCATCCCCGCCCGTCCCGGCTCGGACCTCTAAAATGGCATCATTCGCGTCGGCCTCGTCCTTGGGGAGAAGGCCGATTCGAACGTCCTGTGAGAGCTGCTCGACGCTTTGGCTCAACTCGTCGCGCTCAAGTTCGGCGAGTTCACGCATTTCAGCGTCCGTCTCCGGATCGGAAAGGAGCGCCTGGGCACCTGCAAGGTCATCTTCAGCCTTGATGAGTGCGCGGATCTTCTGAACCAGCGGCTCAAGCCCGGCATATTCCCGCGAAAGCTTCACATAGACAGCCGGCTCCGGTCCGCTCGACATCAAGTGTTCGATCTCGGCGAAACGGTCCAGCAAGATATCGAGTTTCTGGCGCGCCAGCATAAGCGCAGGATCTCCTTGATCGGATTGGCGGCGCGAAAACGCCGCACGAAACAGATTGTTCTTCAGAAAGGGGCAGCGCTGGCCAAGGCAGCCCGAATTCCAGTGTTGTCTCCCCGCAATGGAACGCGCAGACCCGAATCTGTCGGCGGATCTTGGGTGTCGACATATCAGCGGATCGAGCACACAGCTAGAGGCGATCTGCGATCAGACGACATGACACTCCCACGCCACCGCGAGCCCCAGGACCCTAGAGTCCGTTCCCTAGAGCGCAACATCGGTCTCGGCGGCAAACCGTTTCAGCACTTCCCGAATGTTGTTGTCGTCATGCCCGGGCTCAAGCCTCGGCAAGAGACGCGCGGACAGCCGGCTGGTGTCCAGTGTCCGCAGCATGGCCTTGACCGGACCCAGTGCTGCCGGAGACATGGAAAGATCTCGGTATCCGAGACCGATCAGGGCCATCGCCTCGAGCGGCCTGCCCGCAAGTTCTCCGCACAGCGTCACCGGCACGTGATGCTTATTTGCGCTGTCCGCGATTGATTTCAAGGCTCGCAGAAAGGCAACGTTCAGCGTGTCGAAACGTTCTGCGACCCGGGTATTGCCACGATCGACCGCACAGAAGAACTGGAAAAGGTCGTTGGACCCGACTGAGACGAAGTCGACATAGGTCATGAGCTCATCGAGCTGAAACAGAAGCGAGGGCACCTCGACCATGACGCCCAGACGAATGTTCTCCGGAACCGGATGGTCGTGGCGGCGCAGATGCTTGACCTCGCGGTCGACAAGGGCGCGCGCCTGCAGGAATTCGTCGACTTCCGCGACCATCGGAAACATGAGTTTCAGGTCGCGCCCGGCCGCTGCGTGCAGCAGCGCCCTGATCTGCGTCCGCAGGAGTCCCGGCCGGTCAATGCCCAGGCGAAGCGCCCGCCAGCCCATGGCCGGGTTTTCCTCCTGGATGGACCTGAGATACGGCAGCACCTTGTCGCCACCGATATCGAGCGAACGGAATGTGACCGGCTTGCCGTCCGCCGCATCAAGGATCTGGCTGTATTGTGCCTGCTGTTCGCGCATGCGCGGAAACGACGATGCAACCATGAACTGGAGTTCTGTTCTGAACAGGCCGACACCGGCCGCGCCCGATTCCTCCAGATGCGGCAGGTCGATCAGCAATCCGGCATTCATCTGCAGGGAGAACTCGACCCCGTCCTTCGTGACGGACGGTTTGCCGCGCAGTCGCCGATACTGGGCCTGGCGCCGCGCCCTGAACCGCACTTTCTCCGCATACGCGTTTTCAAGATCGACCGCCGGCCGCAGGTGGATTTCGCCCGTATCCCCGTCAACGATGATTGCATCGCCCGCATCCGCGAGACTGACAATGTCCTCGACGAGACCAACCGTCGGAATTCCGAGCGCGCGCGCGACGATGGTCACGTGGCTCGTGGGCCCGCCTTCTTCGAGAACCAGCCCCCGGATCCGGTCACGGCCATAGTCGAGGAGTTCGGCCGCTCCCATGTTGCGGCCGACAATGATCGCGTCCTGGGGCAACTCGCCGATACCCGGGCCGTGCTCGCGGCCCATGAGTTCGCGGATCAGTCTGTGCGCAAGATCGTCGAGGTCGTGCAGCCGTTCGCGAAGATACGGATCCGTCTGGCGCAGCATGCGCGCACGGGTGTCACTCTGCACCTTCTCAACGGCGGCTTCCGCCGTCAGCCCGTTCTTGATCGCATCCTCGATCTTGCGGATCCAGCCCCGGTCATAGGCGAACATCCGGTAGGCTTCCAGCACCTCGCGATGTTCCCCCATAGCGGCGATCTCACCGCTCGCCAGCAGATCGTCGATTGAAAGCCTGAGCCGGTTGATGGCCCCTTCGAGGCGCGCTGTCTCCTGGTCCGTGTCTTCGGCAATCAGGTTGGTGACAACGACCCGGGGTTCATGAAGCACCACGTGTCCGAGGCCGACGCCTTCGGAGAGACCGGCCCCTGTCGCCGTGATCGGACGGGACAGATCCAGTCCGGTCGCTTCCTGTGCAATCGCCTCCAGCTCACCGGCAGCCACCATTTCGGCAATGACCATCGCCGTTGTCTGGAGGGCCTCCACCTCGTCCTCGAGATAGGTCCTGTGAGACTGGTTCTGGACGACAAGCACACCGAGTGTCCGTCCGGCACGCAGAATGGGCACACCGAGAAAGGAGTTATAGGCCTCTTCGCCTGTTTCCGGCAGATAGGTAAATCCCGGGTGGGCGCTTGCATTCGGCAGGTTGAGCGGACGGGCTTCTGCGGCAATCAGACCGACAAGGCCCTGACCGACGCGCAGGGACGCGTTGTGAACCGCTTCCCGGTTCAGACCCTCGGTCGCATAGAGCTCAAGTACGCCATCCGCACGCAGGATGTAAACCGAACACACCTCCGCAACGACGTTCGACGCAATCAGGACGACGATCTTGTCAAGTCGCTCTTGCGCCGTGATCGGCTCCGCCATGACTTCGCGGAGCCTGCGGAGCAAAAGGCGCGGTCCGGCTAGGTTGCTGCGCATTGCGCCCCCGTCTGAATTCCGCCTCAGGCGGCTGGCGGCCCCGTTCGTCCGGTACCGCCCGCCGGTTATACTATCCGTCTAACCCGTATAGCGAATGGAGAGTTCGGACCGCAAGTTCTGCATAGGCGGAATCGATCAGCACCGATATCTTGATTTCCGATGTCGTGATTGCCCGGATGTTGATTCCCTTGGACGCCAGACCGCGGAAACACTGCGCCGCAACCCCGGCATGGGAGCGCATCCCGATGCCGATCACGGAGACTTTGACGACGTCGGTGGCGCCCTCAAGATTCTGGAACCCGATCTCGCCGCGATTGTCATCCAGCACTTTCTTGGCGCGTTCGAAATCACCCTCCGGCACGGTAAAGGTGATATCCGTGGTCTTGCCGTCAGGCGAGATGTTCTGAACGATCATGTCGACATTGATGTGGGCGTCCGCGAGTGGTCCGAAAACCGATTCCGCGACGCCAGGCTTGTCGGCCACGTCACGCAGTGAGATCTGAGCTTCGTCCTTGGCATAGGCAATGCCGGTGACAACTTGCTGTTCCACGAGTTCATCCTCGTCGCAAATGAGAGTACCAATTGGAAGGCCGTCCGTGCCGGCCTGCGGCGCTTCGGGGTTGTCGAAACTGGAGCGCACGAACGTTCTGACATTGTGCACCATCGCCATCTCGACGGAGCGAACCTGCAGAACCTTTGCACCGAGCGATGCCATCTCGAGCATCTCTTCGAAAGAGACCCGCTCAAGGCGCTGTGCCCTGGGCACGATCCGCGGGTCGGTCGTGTAAACGCCGTCCACATCCGTGTAGATATCGCACCGGTCAGCCTTGATGGCTGCGGCAATCGCGACCGCGCTCGTGTCCGATCCACCCCTTCCCAGAGTGGCGATCCGGTTGTCCGGCGAAATTCCCTGAAAGCCGGCCATGACGGCAACCTGCCCCTGCTCAAGCCGTTCGGTCAGGAGCCCGGCATCGATCTCGCGGATCCGCGCAGCGCCGTGGTTTTCGTCCGTCTTGATCGGCACCTGCCAGCCCTGCCAGGAGCGCGCATTCACGCCCATATCCTGAAGCACGATCGCAAGCAGGCCGGAAGTCACCTGCTCGCCGGACGCAACAACGGCATCATATTCTCGAGCGTCGTGAAGCGGGGCGGCATCGCGGCAATACTCCACCAGCTTGTTGGTCTGTCCAGCCATCGCTGAAACAACCACCGCAACCTGGTGTCCGGCTTCCACTTCCCTTTTCACGTGGCGGGCCACATTTCGGATGCGATCGAGATCGGCAACCGAAGTCCCCCCAAATTTTAAAACCAGTCGGGCCATACCACTCGTATTCAGTCTAGTTTGTCATGAAGCGCGAGACGCTCCGGATGGATCGGCGGTCATGCATACAGTCTGTGCTGCCTTGCTGCAACTCCGCGTGACCTGCGCTGACTTGACAAATGGTCAAGGACGCTGAACGACAGCTAAACATTGAACGGCGCCAAGGACGCAGCAGCGTCGCCGAGGAAAGGAATTTGTCCAATGTCAGTCAAGGCTCAAAAGACCACGGGTACCATCGATGAAGAGGAAATCGCCCGCTTTTCCGCTATGGCCGACCAATGGTGGGACCCGACCGGCAAGTTCAAACCGTTGCACAAGTTCAATCCTGTCCGCCTGGCCTACATAAAGCAGGAGGTGTGCCGGAAATTCGGCCGCGACCCGAAGGCTTCTGACGCCTTCAAGGGCCTGAGGTTTCTTGACATCGGGTGCGGCGGCGGCCTTTTGAGCGAGCCGATGGCTCGCCTCGGCGCTGACGTGGTCGGCGCGGACCCTTCCGAGACAAACATAAAGATCGCCCAGCTGCACATGGAAAGTTCCGGCCTCAAGATCGATTATCGTGCACAGACCGCCGAAGAACTCGCGGCGGCGGAAGAGACGTTTGACGTCATTCTCAACATGGAAGTGGTGGAACACGTTGCCGATGTTCCCCTGTTTCTCCAGGCGACGGGCAGCATGGTCAGGCCCGGCGGCATGATGTTCATTGCGACCATCAACCGCACGCTGAAAGCCTATGCGCTCGCGATCGTCGGCGCGGAATACGTACTGCGCTGGCTGCCCAAGGGCACGCACTCCTACGAGAAGCTGGTCAAACCATCCGAGATTGAAGGTCCGCTGAACTCCGAAGGACTCATGATCACGGACAGATCGGGCGTAAGCTATAACCCGCTGACCGACGCGTGGGTCAAGTCCCGCGATATGGATGTGAACTACATGCTGCTCGCCGAGAAGGCAGATGCCGCGTGACGGGCTCTCCCCTGGTCTTCGTGCCGGGTCTGCTCTGCACCGAAAGTCTCTATGCACCTCAGATCACCGCTTTTTCGGATCGCCCGATCCTCGTGGCTGACAATCGGTCGGATGACACGATCGGCGCAATTGCGGCCCGTCTTCTGGACGTCGCGCCGGAGCGCTTTTCGCTCATAGGGCTTTCCATGGGAGGTTACATCGCTTTCGAAGTCCTGCGGCGTGCACCCGAGCGCGTCGACAGGCTTGCGCTCTTGAACACCTCGGCGCAGGCGGACACCGAAGACCGAAGAGAACAAAGGCGGGTCCTTGCCAAACTCGCCCAAAAGAAACGGTTCCACAAAATACCCGATCTCTTCTTTCCTGGTTTCGTGCACGAGAAGAACGAAACCAGCGCACATCTGAGGTCAATCGTTCACGAGATGGCAACTGAGACCGGCGCTGAGGCCTTCATCCGCCAGCAAAATGCCAACGCGGCACGTATCGACTCCCGCCCCTCGCTTGCGCAGATCAACTGCCCCACGCTGGTGCTGTCCGGAGACGGGGACCGTCTGATCGCGCCTGATCTTTCCGTTGATATCCATCAGCTTGTTGCCGGTAGCGAACTCGTTATCCTGGAAGAATGCGGACACCTGTCGACGCTCGAGCAGCCGGAGGAAGTGACCGGGAAACTGCGCGCATTTCTTGCCTGACCTCGGCCGGATCGGTCCAGGAACAACTGCGACTGGATGGCACAGGAATTTTTGATCCCTGTCAAAGATCCGTATTGCGACGGAACTAGACTTGCCTCACGCTGGTCTGGTAAATCCGGCGGGCCTGATGCGCGGAAAATCCGCCCGTCACCCCGGATAGACTGGATCGCAGAACTGTTTCGCGCCGCCGGCACGAATGACAGACAAGCGGAGGACTACCAATGGCAACCAAACGCAATCCGGACGTATTCGACTTCACCGCTCTCAAATTCGAGTGGCCGATGCCGTCATTCACGAACTGGGCCTTCGCCGAACGGGAAGACAGGATCGAGGCAAAAACCGTTGCCGGTTTCCAGAAAATGGGAACCACCATGTGGTCCCATGCCGAAAAGGCGTTCGAAGAGCACATGGAATTCGTGAGCCACCGGCTTCATGAAGACTTCGAATGCGCGAAATCTCTGACGCAATGCGTTGCTCCCGAGCAGACCCTCGCAACGCTTCAGGACTTCTATTCGAAGATGGCGACCGAATACCAGGAGCATTTCGAACAGCAGGCATCGCTCTTCCGGGACAGCTTTTCGCAGGGTGCGGCTGCGGTCGAAGAACTCAATGAAGCGGCAATGGAGAATGTCGGTGAACTGGGCAAGGCGGCTGAAGAAACGCTCGAAGAGATGAAACCGGCAAAGGCCAGGTCGCGTGGTTCGTCAACGGCGAAAACGCAAAAATAGACCATAGACCGGAGCGAGAACCGGCTCGGAGGCAGTGGTGCAACTGCCGCACGAAAAGGCGTGATCAATTCTTGTCTTCGGGCAGTTCAGGCAACGGCATCACGGAGATGCCTTCCTCGATCAGGTCCACGGCATCTTTCGGTGTCGTTTCACCGTAGATGCTGCGTTCCTCGGCTTCGCCGTAGTGGATCTTTCTCGCCTCGTCGGCAAATCCCGTCCCGACGTTTTCCGAGGTTTCGATGATCCGCGCACGCGCCTGCCTGAAGGCTTCGATTATCTCCTTCTGCCGGACGTCGTCCGGAACCAACGCGGACGGTTGAAGCGTGGTGTCGACAGATTTCGGTGGGGGCGCAGCCGCGGGCTGCACGTGTTCGTGCGGTTGAACCGGCGAGGCAACGCCTCGCGCTTCCTTGCTTCTTGACGTCGACACCGCTGGTGCCATAAGCCCCTTTTCAACCGCAGCTGATCCGCAAGCGGGGCAGGTCACCAGCTGCCGCGCACGCTGGGATTCGAAATCCTCCGAATTCCGGAACCAGCCTTCAAAGCCATGCTTGGCATCACAAACAAGTGTATATTTGATCAAGCCGGCTCCTCCCTGAAAGCCTGGGACATGCGGCAGTCGAAGTTGCGCTCGTTGACGATTGCCGGGATTCGCGCACGCGCCCTGGCAACCTTCGTCAGGTCAATCTCTGCAACCAGGTGACCGGGTGAATCATTGTCCAGTTCGGCGACAACGCCACCCCAGGGATCAACGATGAGACTGTGTCCAAACGTCTCCCGACCGTCTTCGTGCAGACCGCCCTGGGCGGCCGAAATGACGTATGCACCGTTTTCGATGGCGCGGGCGCGCTGTAACACATGCCAGTGGGCTTGGCCAGTCTGCCGGGTGAACGCAGCGGGTGCCGACAGGATTTCCGCCCCCAGACGCGACTGCGCCCGGAAAAGCGCGGGAAAGCGGATATCGTAACAGATGGCCATGCCGAGCTTTCCGAATGGCAGGTCGATGACGGGAACCTGAGCTCCGGGCCTGTATGTCGACGATTCCCGCCAACTCTCTCCATCCGGCAGATCGACATCGAACATGTGGATCTTGTCGTAGGTCTCAACGATCTCCCCGTTCGGCGCGATCAGCACCGCCCGGTTCGCGGCCCTGCCCCCGTCCAGGAGGACCGCCACCGATCCGACATGCAGAAACAAACGCAGTTCGGCGGCCACGCGGCGGGCCATGCTCACGAATATGTCGCGGTCGAGAACATCAATGCGCGCAATCAGCTCTTCACGGCTGCGCACCAGTACATTCGACATCTCGGGTGTCTGGATGTACGTGGCACCGTCGCCGGCAGCTGCCCTGATCAAGTCTTCGGCGCGTGCGCTGTTCTCCGAAATGTCCTTGCCACTTCGAAGCTGGATACAAGCTGCAGCTATGACGGTCATTCGTTCGCTTAACCCGAAACATGAAATCCTTTGCCGGAACACTTAATCAGGAAGCAAGCAGAGCGTCCAGTTTGCCGGAATGTTCCAGATCGTGCAGATCGTCGCAGCCGCCGACATGCGTCTGACCGACAAAAATCTGCGGAAAGGTCGAACGGCCGTTGGCCTTCTGGATCATCTGCTTGCGCAGGCCGCCGTCAAAGGTCGCGTCATACTCGGTATAGTCCACGCCCTTCTTGTCGAGAAGCCGCTTGGCTGCGGTACAAAACCCGCAAAGTTGTCGCGTGTAAATTTCCACCTTGGCCATATCATAGTCCCGTAGTCAGAGTTGGCGCCGCCGATCCCCGGCGCGCCGATCGAAGTCGGGCGATATATGCGTGCGGTTTGCGGAAACACAAGACGCAATGCGATGGGTCAGGGGCTGATTTCACTCACCGCGTCGCTTTGCGAAGGATCCGCCAGTGCAAATGTGAGCACGTCCACTGACGCCGCGCCTCCCGCGAGCAGGGCTTTTGTACAGGCGGTAATCGTCGAGCCGGTGGTGATCACATCATCAATCAAAACAACGTGACGCCCGTCCAGACGGTCCAGCCGGGCTTTGTCGACGCCGAACGCCGAGCGGACATTTTTCCGTCTTTCCTCGGCCGACAGGCCAACCTGTCTTCGTGTACGCTTCCGCCGTTTCAACAAGTCGGGCTCATAGGTGCCGCCGCATTCCTTGGCAACGACCTGCGCAAGTGCGGCCGCCTGGTTGAAACGCCGGGAAATCATGCGCGCCCAGTGAAGAGGAACCGGCACGATCAGGCTGTCGGGATCCAGGAGCTCCCGTCCGGCATTGCTCATCCATTTGCCCATGGGCCTGGCGAGTTCCCGCCTGCCGCCAAACTTGAACGCGAGCACAAGTCGCTGAGCGGACCCTTCGTAAAAGGCGACCGACCGCAAACGATCAAAAACGGGTGGCGAGGTGATCGCCCGCGGGCTCCAAGTTTCTTCGCCGACGTCGTAGGCAAAGGGTGTCCCCAACCTGTGGCAAACCGGTCTTTCAATGAAGGCCATTCCGTGCCAGCAGACCGGGCACAATCCGTCGTCCGAACCCACCTTTCGGTCGCAGCACAGACACCGCAGCGGCAAGAGAACGTCCAACGCCCCACGAAGAGCGCCCGACGAAACGCTCGACAACCTTTCCCGGATCGAATTCAAGCAATCAGCCCCCAAGTGCATTCGGCACGTTGAGCAACTTATAAGTGTTGAAATCCAAATCAAACTCTTTTTTGGAAAACGCGGGCTTTGACCTCAATTCCCAGATGCCCTAAGTCACGCTGTTGTATGATCACCAACCGGGCTCGACGTGACCGCGCAAACCGATCTGTTTGACCGCGCCTTGTTCAGAAAAAGGCGCCGGCGCGCTTTGAAGCGCGCAAAAACCGGGGCTGACTTTCTGCTGGCCAACGTCGCAGATGATTTGCAGGACCGCCTTTTGCTGATTAACCGGTCCTTTCGGACCGCGATTGACCTAGGTGGCCATACGGGCCGGATTTCGGCGGCAATCGGCAGCTCCGGCAAGGCCGAAACAATTCTGAGAGCGGATCTGTTTTTCCCCGACCCGCGACTTCCGCCGCCCGATTTCGTTGTCGACGACGCGCTTGTTCCGCTAAAAGACCAGTCGGTCGATCTGATCGTCTCGGCCCTCAATCTGCATCTCGTCAACGATCTGCCTGGCAGCCTGATTCAGATCAGGCGCGCTCTTGCGCCCGACGGCCTGTTTATGGCTGTGGTGCCCGGCGCTGGAACGCTCACGGAATTGCGCGACAGCCTGACGCGCGCCGAACTGGAAACCAGCGGCGGTGCGGCGGCCAGGGTGCTGCCATTTGCAGACACGCGTGATCTGGGCAGCCTGCTGCAGCGTGCGGGATTTTCGTTGCCGGTCACGGACATGGATACAATCACCGTGCGTTATGACACGATGTTTTCGCTGTTGCGTGACTTGCGGGACATCGGCGCGACATCTGTCCTGAAACAAGGCGAAGCACGTCCCCTGACGCGCGCGGCCCTGCTTCGTGCCGCTGAGATATACGCCGAAGACCACGCGGACGCGGACGGACGCATAAGGGCGACATTCAAGTTGATTACCTTGTCGGGATGGGCCCCGCATGAAAGCCAGCAAAAGCCTTTGCGCCCCGGCTCAGCGAAAACAAGACTGGCCGACGCCCTGGGAGTTTCAGAGAAAAAAGTCTGACTGTGGTCTCAAGGACCGCTGCATAATCGAAAAAATAGGTTTGGTGTGCCGCGTCTTACTTTTCCGCAGCATCGTCCAGGGCACCCGCGATCGTTCCAAAGACATCGTCGCTGATGGTGGTTCCAAGCGGCACCATGGCCAGGATGATAACCGAACCCAACAGCCCGACGATCAGCCCGTACTCAATCGCCGTCGCACCGCTGTCCTCATTCCAGAAGCGGGAGAGCAGCCGGTTGGCTGACGTGTCCAGTCTTGACTTGTTTTTCATTTTCACACTCCCGCCCGACAGGTCTGTGCCTTGCCTGATTATACTGCGTCGATCAGGTGCGGAATGAGAGGTTCGTCTGCCGCCGGCATCGGATAGTCTCTCAGTCTTGTTGACCGCACCCACTTCAGGGCCTGGTCTTCCTTTCCAATCGGAGTCCCAGTCCACCTGCGGCAGATATAAAGTGGCATCAGCAAATGAAAATCTTCATAAGCGTGACTGGCAAAAGTCAGGGGTGCCAGACACGCCTCGTTAACCTCGATTCCGAGCTCTTCACCAAGTTCCCGGATCAGGGTTTCTTCCGGACGTTCCCCCGCTTCAACCTTCCCCCCCGGAAATTCCCATAATCCTGCCATGGACTTGCCCTCCGGGCGCTGTGCAAGAAGGATGCGCCCGTCCACGTCAACAAGGGCGCAGGCGGCAACTAGGACAATTTTTGTCATGAATTTCGTTCCAGTTTTCGACCACGGGACAAGAGGCCGTTAAACATGTCAGAGATTACGTTGCGAGATCTGCCAATTTCCGATCAGCTGCGGTAATCGCCATTGATCGCGACATATTCCTTGGTGAGATCGCAGGTCCAGACCCTGGAGCGGCCGGATCCGATGCCGAGTTCCACCCTGATGGAGATGTTTTCCTGTTTCATCACGGCCGAGGCGGCTTCCTCGCTATAGCCGGGATCACGTTCACCTTCCACCGCGACACGTACATCGCCGAACCAGATGGCGAGCCTGTCCCGGTCGGCGGGTTCCCCGGCCTTTCCGACGGCCATGACGATCCGGCCCCAATTGGCATCTTCCCCGGCCACAGCCGTCTTGACGAGCGGCGAGTTCGCGATTGCGAGGGCTATTTTCCGCGCGGAAGCGTCGCTCTCCGCGCTCTCGACGCTGATCTCGACGAATTTGCGAGCGCCTTCGCCATCGCGGACGATCTGATGCGCAAGATCCTGCATGACTTCGCGCAGCGCAGACTGGAGGCTTTCAACCCTCGGATCATCGATTGACAGGATTGGCGCGACCCCGCGTTCGGACGCGCGTCCCGTCGCGAACAGCAGAACGGTATCGGACGTCGAGGTATCGCTGTCGACCGTGATGGCGTTGAAACTGCCGTCTGTTTCAGCGCTCAGCAAGGCCTGCAGAACGTCCTGCGAAACCTCGGCGTCGGTGAATATGAAAGACAGCATCGTCGCCATGTCGGGGGCGATCATGCCCGCACCCTTGGCGATGCCGTTGATGGTGATTTTCTGATCGCCGAATACAACGTCGCATGTCGCCACCTTGGGATAGGTGTCGGTCGTCATGATCGCCCTGGCCGCCTCCAGCCAGGCGCTTCCGTCCTGCCCGGACTTCAGATCTTCGACCACGTCCTGGAATTTTTCGGCCGGAAGTGGCTCTCCGATCACGCCAGTGGACGCCAGATAGATTTCGTTCAAGGGGCAATCGAGCGATTTGGAGAAGATTTCAGCGGAAAGCTCGACGGCCGCCTTGCCTTTCTTGCCGGTGAAGGCATTGGCATTTCCGGAATTCACGAGAAGCGCCCGCGCGGTTCCTCTTGTGAGCATGTCCTTGCACCAGTCGACGGGTGCGGATGTGCATTTGGACCGGGTGAAGACACCTGCAACCGTCGTCCCTTCAGCCAGCGTCGCCAGCAGAACGTCGGTTCGGCCCGCATATTTCAAACCTGCCGCCGCGGTCGCAAATCGGACGCCCGGTATGACCGGCATGTCGGGAGTGGTTTTCGGAGCGAGCGGAGAAACGGTCGTCGACATGACAGCAGTCCCGGTTGATTGAACTTTCTGCTGTCCTTAGAGAGCGCATCTGGCAAGCGCAAGTCTTTTCGAAAAGGACCCGGAAACGCAAGAACCCGGCGGGTGTTGCCGCCGGGCCCACAAAGAAATCCGGACTGCGTTATTGCGCCGTCTCGCCCTGTTCGCTCGGCAGCTGCAGCGAGTCATCGAGAATTTCGACTGCGACTGCGTCCTTCAGTTCGGCCATCTTGGCTTCGTATTGCTCGCGGATGAGACGCTGGCGAAGTTCTCCGGCCACAGCCTCGAACGCCGGCTTTTCCTGACGGCGCTTGTCTTCCAGCTTGATTACGTGCCAGCCGAACTGTGTCTGGACCGGCTCCTTGGTATACGAACCAGGCTCCAGTTCGAACACGGCGTCCTCGAAGGGCTTGACCATTTGCCCCTTGCCGAAAAAGCCGAGATCCCCGCCGCTCGGACCAGACGGCCCGGTGGATTTTTCCTTGGCGAGTTCCACGAAGTCCGCCCCGCCGTCAAGCTGCTTGATCAGGTCTTCGGCTTCTTCTTTCTCGTTCACCAGAATGTGACGGGCATTGACCTCTTCCGGACCCTCGTAGTCTTTGAATTCCTCCTCATAGGCGGAATTGAGGACCTCATCCGTGATCGCCCCGTCGATTTTCTGGGCGATATAGGCATTGCGCAGCGCCTGCAGTTCAAGGAACTCCAGCTGCTTCTTGAAGTCCGGATCCTGATCGAGGCCGTCCTTGCGCGCGGCCTGTGCGATCAGTTCCATGTCGACGACCACGTCAAGAAGAAGCGCGCGCCACTGATTGGGCGGGAACTGCTGCAATTGCTGACCAAGGTCTTGTGCGGCAAACGCAATATCGGCTTCCGTGATATCCGCATCACCGACCCTGGCGACCACGTCGCCGGGCTCGGCGGCACTGAGCGAGGCGGATCCGAGCGTCACGGCCAGCAAGGAAACGGCAACAGCCTGAACCGGCCTGCGCATCGAAATTCGGAGCATGAGAAGTCCTTTACGTATAGGAACAGTAACTTTCGTTCCCTCAATCAGGAGGGCGTGGGTACTTTGCCTATTCCAGCGGCGTTGACAAGCATAGAGCCCCCTCTTATCTGTCGGGCGTCCCTGCTTTTGGGCGGGATGGCATTCTTTGGGCCGCGTTCACCGGCCAGCGCGTTGCGCCTGGCGGCAACGTGGACAGCAATTGAGACGATTTCAAGGGCGGGCGCCATATTGCCATTGTGGGCGCCGCCGGGTAGGGAAGGACCGCCACATGGCCGGCCTTGGCGCAATAGCACGTAAACTTTTCGGGTCTGCGAATGACCGGAAGATCAAGACATTTCGAGCAAGGGTCGACGAGATCAACGCGCTCGAGCCGGAAGTTCAGGCCCTGTCCGACGAAGCCCTCAGGGGCCGGACAGAGGAATTCAGAAACCAGTTGAACAACGGTGCGAGCCTTGACGACCTCCTCGCCCCGGCATTCGCGACTGTGCGGGAAGCCGCCCGGCGCGCGCTCGGGCAGCGCCATTACGATGTGCAGCTTATCGGCGGCATGGTTCTCAACTCCGGCCAGATCGCGGAAATGAGAACCGGGGAAGGCAAGACGCTGGTCGCGACCGCGCCGGTCTACCTCAATGCCCTGACGGGCAAGGGCGTCCACGTGGTCACTGTGAACGACTACCTGGCACAGCGCGACAGCGAGTGGATGGGTGAGGTCTACAAGTTTCTCGGCCTGAACGTCGGCTGCATCGTTCACGGCCTTTCGGACGACGAGCGCCGCGCTGCTTATGAAGCCGACGTGACATACGGAACCAACAACGAGTTCGGGTTCGACTACCTGCGCGACAATATGAAACACGACCGCGCATCGATGGTGCAACGGGACCACTCCTTTGCCATCGTCGACGAGGTCGATTCCATCCTTGTCGACGAAGCGCGCACGCCGCTGATCATCTCCGGTCCGCTGGAAGACAGGTCTGAATTCTACAACACGGTCGATGCCTTCATTCCCAGTCTTGAAGAAGAAGATTACGAGCTCGACGAGAAACAGCGCTCCGCGACCTTTACCGAAGCCGGCAACGAAAAGCTGGAAGCCCTGCTCAGCGAAGCCGAGCTTCTGAAGGGCGACTCGCTCTACGACGTGGAGAACGTCTCCATCGTTCACCACCTGCAGCAGGCCCTGAAGGCGCACAAGCTCTTCCAGCGCGACAAGGATTACATCGTCCGAAACGGCGAGGTCGTCATCATCGACGAATTCACGGGACGAATGATGCCCGGCCGCCGCTTTTCCGAAGGCCTTCACCAGGCCCTTGAAGCCCGTGAAAAGGTTCGCATCCAGCCGGAAAACCAGACACTGGCATCAATTACGTTCCAGAATTACTTCCGCATGTACGACAAGCTGGCAGGGATGACCGGTACAGCAGCGACGGAAGCCGACGAATTTGCCGACATCTACAAGCTCGAGGTCGTCGAGATCCCGACCAACGTCGTGGTAAAACGGCTCGATGACGACGACGAGGTGTATCGGACCGTCCAGGAAAAGTTCACGGCGATCGCGCAGCTTATCGATGACTGCAAGGAACGCGGTCAGCCCATACTCGTCGGCACCACGTCAATCGAGAAATCCGAGTTCCTCGCCGAGCTTCTGAAAAAACACGGCTACAAGCAGATCGATCTCAGCGATCCGGCCGCTTTTGCCGCCGCCCAGAAAAAGGACGACGGCAAGTCCAAGATCTTCGCGGTTCTGAACGCGCGCTACCATGAGCAGGAAGCCTTCATTGTGGCACAGGCCGGTCTGCCCGGCGCCGTGACGATCGCGACCAACATGGCCGGTCGCGGCACCGATATCCAGCTTGGCGGCAACGCCGACATGCAGATCGCAATGGAACTCGGGGACATGCCCGAAGGCGCGGAACGGGACGCAAAGGAAGCCGCGATCAGGGCCGAGGTCGAGCGGCTCAAGGAAAAGGCGCTCGCGGCCGGCGGTCTTTACGTTATCGGCACGGAACGCCATGAAAGCCGCCGTATCGACAACCAGTTGCGCGGCCGGTCGGGCCGTCAGGGTGACCCCGGACATTCGAAGTTCTTCCTGTCGCTGCAGGACGACCTGATGCGCATCTTCGGATCCGAGCGCATGGATTCGATGCTGCAGAAACTCGGGCTGGAAGAAGGCGAAGCCATCATCCATCCATGGATCAACAAGGCCCTGGAAAAGGCCCAGCAGAAGGTCGAGGCCCGCAACTTCGACATTCGTAAGAATCTTCTGAAATTCGATGATGTCATGAACGACCAGCGCAAGGTGGTCTTCGAACAGCGCATCGAACTGATGGATGGCGAAGCGATCCAGGACGCTGTGACCGACATGCGCCACGACGTCATTGACGATCTCGTGGCCGCACACATCCCCGAGAAGGCCTATCCGGAACAATGGGATACCGAAGGCTTGCAGGAAGAGGTGAAGAAGTATCTGAACCAGGACTTGCCGGTGAAGGACTGGGCAGCCGAAGAAGGCATTGCCGAGGAAGAGGTGAAGGACCGGTTGCGCCGGACGGCCGATGAGGCCATGGCGCAAAAGGTTGCCAAATATTCCCCCGACATCATGCGCCAGGTCGAGAAGGCCATCCTGCTGCAGACCCTAGACAATCTGTGGCGCGAACACCTGTCCAATCTCGACCACCTGCGATCGGTTGTCGGCTTCCGCGGATATGCTCAGCGCGATCCCTTGCAGGAATACAAGACCGAGGCCTTCACTCTGTTCGAGTCGATGCTGGCCCAGCTTCGCCAGATGACAACGGCCCAGCTGCTGCGCGTTGAACTGGTCACCGAACAGCCGCCGCAAATGCCGGCGCAGCCGGAAATGCACGAGCATCACATCGATCCCCTGACAGGCGAGGACGAGATGGCGCGCGCGGATGCGCAGCTGCAGGCCGTCCCACCGGGCGAGCGCAATCCGGAAGACCCGTCAACCTGGGGTAAGGTCGGACGGAACGAACCGTGTCCCTGCGGATCCGGCAAGAAATACAAGCATTGCCACGGCGCCTTGACTTAACACCATCCGTTTCGCTGAACTTATCGAAACCGGCACTTTTCCAAGTGTCGGTTTTGTTTTGATTTTCTCGTGTATTCACACCCCGTAACCTGGCTTGCCGACAAGTTGTTGTCCGGAACCTGAACATGGTTTACCTTACGGAACCAATCGAGTGGACGGGCTGAGGTTCTCGGTTCAGGCACAAACGGCGATATCCACCGCCATTTCGAGAGCTGCAAAGCCCTGCGACAGCGAGGCCATGCAGAATGGGTACGTTTCACATCGAAATCATCAAACCGTCGCACTACGACGACGACGGATACGTGCTGCAATGGTGGAAGGCCTGGATCCCTTCGAACTCCATGGCGTGTCTTTATGCAATCGCGCAGGATTGCGCGGACCGGAAGGTCCTGGGAGACGACACGACGATTTCCGTCAATGCCTATGATGAAATGACGATGCGGGTTCCGCTGGCCGAGATCATCAGGAACACGAAGGACGGCGCCGGTATCGTCTGTCTCGTCGGCGTCCAGTCCAACCAGTTTCCCCGCGCGCTTGATATGGCCAGGCAGCTCCGCGCCCGGAATGTGACAGTCATCCTCGGCGGGTTTCATGTCTCCGGCTGCCTCTCCATGCTCAAGGACATGCCTGCCGATCTTCAAGAAGCGGTGGATATGGGCGTCGTTCTGTTCGCGGGCGAGGCGGAGGAACACTTCGAAAGCCTTCTGCAGGATGCAAGGACCGGTGCGTTGAAACCCGTCTACAACGTGATGCACGACCTGCCCGGGTTGCAAAGCCAGGTGCCGCCGCTTCTGCCGGAATCCATTGTCCGGAAATATGACGGCAGCCTGTCTTCCTTCGATGCCGGGCGCGGCTGCCCGTTTCAGTGTTCGTTCTGCACGATCATCAATGTTCAGGGCCGCAAGTCGCGCTGGCGCGACGCGGACGACATCGAAAATCTCATACGGGCGAACCACGATCAGGGCATCACATCCTTCTTCATCACCGACGACAACTTCGCGCGCAACAAGAACTGGGAGCCGATCTTCGACCGCATCATCGAGCTGAAAGAGCGAGATGGCATCCGGATCCACTTTCTGATCCAGATCGACACGCTGGCCCATCGGATGCCGGGTTTTGTAGACAAGGCTGCACGTGCGGGATGCACGCATGTCTTCATCGGCCTGGAAAGCATCAATCCGGAAAACCTCGCCCACATGAAGAAAGGCCAGAACCGGATCACCGAGTACCGGAAAATGTTCCAGCTTTGGAAAGAAGCCGGGATCATGACCTACGCCGGGTTCATCATGGGCCTGCCGGCCGACACGCCGGAAAGCATTCGCCGCGACATCGAAATCATCCAGCGCGAGTTGCCGGTCGACATGCTCGAATTCACGATGCTCACACCGTTGCCCGGCTCGGAAGATCATCAGAAGCTCTACGAGAAGGGCATCTGGCTTGATCCGGACCTCAACAGGTACGACCTGGAACATACGACTTGCGAACACCCCACGATGAGCGCGGAGGTCTGGCAGCAGACCTACAGAGATATCTGGGACTGGTACTACACCGACCAACATGTCGAAACGCTGATGCGCCGTAACGTTGCATACGGCATCAAGCCGGTCAGGGTATGGCGGCTCTGCCTGCAGATCTACGGCGCGATGCGTTTTGAAGGGGTCCACCCGCAGCAATGCGGCTATTTCCGGTACAAGGACCCGCGCCAGCGCAGGCCAGGGTTCCGCCGTCTGCCCGCCGTTCTGCACTACCCGGTTTTTGCGCTTGAAAGCCTGGTGAAATACGCGCAGTTCGGTCTCTACGGATGGAAAATCCACAAATTGAGAAAGAGAATCCAGAAGGATCCCAAGGGAGCCGACTATACGGATTTCGCCATCCAGCCGGTAACGGATGCCGAAAACGAAGACCTTGAGATTTTCAACCTCAACGATGCCGCCAAGCAGGCCGTCGCGAAGGCCAAGAGACAGAAGGAAATTCTGGACAAAACGCAGCCAAAAGAGAAAACCGTCTCCGCCTGAGCAGTGCGACGCCACGGAAGGTTGTGGTAACGGTCAGCCAGGACCTGTGCAGCGCATTGCAGGGAAAAAAGCTTGGGCTGGTCTTTTGCATGGAATTGCGGCAGGTTGCCCGGAACGACCTAGCCCCGATTCAGATCCGACACCTCGATGAACCAGACGGCTGCCTCGAAAATCTATGTCTCGCGCCGGGAGACAGCAAGACCGGCGGACCCTTTGCTCAGCGTGATTGTCCCCGTCTTCAACGAGGAAGACGTGATCGGTCATTTTCTGGACGCCACCCAGCCGATCCTGGAGAAGACCGGGCTGGCCTACGAATACGTGTTCATCGACGATGGCAGTCGCGATTCAACTGCAGATTACCTGTCTGAAAAACTTAAAAACGGCCTCCCGGGACGATTGCTGGGGCTGTCACGGAACTTCGGCAAGGAGGCAGCCCTGTCCGCCGGGCTGGAAGCCGTGCGCGGCGATATCGCCGTTATCATGGACGCCGATCTTCAGGACCCGCCGGAACTGATCCTGCAGATGCTGGACGGCTGGCGTGCCGGCTATGACGTGATCTACGGCCTTCGGGTCGACAGGTCGTCCGACACGGTTCTGAAACGGTCGACCGCAAACATGTTCTACAAGCTCTTCAACAAGCTTGCGAATATCGACATGCCTGCCAATGCGGGAGACTACCGGCTGATCGACCGGACCGTCATTGATGCCCTCCTGCGACTTCCGGAACGAAACCGGTTCATGAAGGGCCTGTTCGCCTGGGTCGGCTTTCCGGCCATGGCCATCCCCTACGAAAGACCTGCGCGCAAGGCAGGCGACGGCAAGTTCAACTACTGGAAGCTCTGGAACTTCGCGCTGGACGGATTGACCGGTTTCACCACGCTGCCGTTGCGCGTCTGGTTTTACGGCGGCGCCGCAATATCCTTCGGAGCGTTCGCCTATGCCATCTACCTGACAGTGCGCACATCCCTGTTCGGCGCGGACCTGCCGGGGTATGCCTCCCTGATGGTCGCCCTCCTGTTCTTTTCGGGTGTCCAGCTGCTTTCAATCGGCATGATCGGCGAATACATCGCGCGCCTCTTCAACGAAGCCAAGCAAAGACCCGTCTACATTCTGCAGGACGTCATCGAGAGCGAAAAGCAGGAGGAGGCCGAGACGGGCAAGGAAACACATGCCGGCTAAGGTGAACCGCGACACGCTGAAGACGGAAGGCGCGGCCGTCGGCAAATTCGCGATCATCGGCATTCTCGCCACCCTGACCCATGCAGTTGTCGCATCCGTCTTGTTCGAGACGGGGCTTCTGGCGGTCGTGCCATCAAATGTCTGCGGCTTCCTGGCAGCCTTCACGGTTTCCTTCAGCGGACACTATTTCTGGAGTTTCAGTCACTTGAGACAAGCAGGGACCATGCTGAAAAGCATGACGAGGTTCCTGATCATCTCAATCAGCGGATTTGCGCTCAATTCGGCAATTCTCGCCCTTTGGCTCGCATTTGCGCCCTGGCCCGAGATTTACGGTCTCTGGCTTGCAATCGCGGTGGTGCCCGCATTTTCGTTCGCCGGCGCCAGACTGTGGGCCTTCACCCACCATCCCGCCGCGTCCTGAGTGCATGTCTTCAAGCGCCCGCAAGAGGGAAACCTGAATGACCGCATCGCGCGCCGCACTCCTTTATGCCGTCGGCCTCACGCTGTTCTACGCGCTGATACCCACGCTCACGTTTCCCGGCCCGCCGCTCGATGTGGTTGAAGGATTTGCCTGGGGACGAGAGCTTCAGCTCGGTTACACGAAACACCCGCCCATGCAGGCCTGGCTGCTGGAAACAACGCATTGGCTGACGGGCGGCCGCTATTTCGGAGGGTACTGGCTGAGCGCGCTTTCAGCCGCGATCGGATATCTGTTCATCTGGAAGATCTGCCTGCGCCTCGGCCTGAGCCCGTGGCAGGGTTTCTGGTCGATCGTACTGACCAGCGTCACCTTCTACTTCACGCTTCCCATGCCCGAATTCAATCCGAACATCCTGCAGATACCGGTCTGGACGGGCATGATCCTCCTGTTCCTGAGGGTTCTGGAAACCGGGCGCTTGAGCGACTGGCTGCTGCTCGGCGCCTTGGCTGCCTTCGGTCTCTACACGAAGTATTTCGTGTTTCTGCTCATTGGCACCATCGGACTTTACATACTCGTTTTCAGCGACGCCCGGCGGCTTCTGGCAACGCCCGGTCCCTGGGTGTGTGCACTGATCTGCGCCATATTGTTGGTCCCCCATCTGCTTTGGCTTCTGGACACCGACTTTCTGACCCTCCAATACGCTGCCAGCCGCAGCAAACCCACCTCCTCGATCATCGGTCATGTGTGGAACCCGTTGAACTTTCTGCTTGCGCAGATCGGCAACCATGCCGGGATCTTTCTTGTCATGATTGCCGGGTTTGGATGGCTCGGCCTGAAAACCCTGCGGCCGGAGTGGAACCGGCACTTTTTGCCAGCGCCCGCCCACGAGGACCGCCTTCTTCTCTGGTTCGCCTTCGTTCCCCTTGCCGTCGTCCTGCTGGCCTCGGCCGTGACCGGGAATGAATTCGAACACATGTGGGGCACGCCGATGTTCGTCCTGTCCGGCGTCGTGGCCGTCCGGTTCGCGGTTCTTCCCGATCTTTGGCCCCGCCCGCGCCGCGCTCTGGCCGCGGCCTTGATCATCCAGCTTGTTTTCCTGTCCGTCATTTTTGGCCAGGCGGTCCTGGAACCATACTGGAAACAGAAACAGACCCGCATTCACTATCCCGCACGTGCAGTTGCCGAGGAAATGGCGAGGATCTGGAGAGAAGATCAGAACAGCGATCTGGCCTATGTTTCCGGCGACATGTGGTCGGCCGCCAATGTCACCCTGCACGCCCCGGGCCGGCCGTCGATGTTCTACCTCCACAGCCGGACGCTCAGCCCCTGGATCGACCTCGATGACGTTCAGGAAAAAGGACTGATGATTGTCTGGCGCGGAGACCAGGACAGGCCCTTGAGAGAATTTCTGGCGTTTTATCCCGACGCGGTTCGCCAGGGCAGCCGGACCTTCGATTACCTGTCCGGAGCGGAGATTCCCGAGGTGACCGTGAACTGGCTCATCATCCCTCCGGGCGAAGTGGCGGTAGGACCCGTGAATTAAGGGCATTCGGCGAAACGCTCCAACTGGAAACCGTGTGGAAAGACCACTACGTTCACCCAATGATCAGTATGGCGAAAATCGACGACATCGAGGACTGGCTCATCGGCCAGGCCCTTGGGTCACCGGACCTGGCGGACATGTTTGCCCAGATGTGCGAACGGATGCGCAAATGCGATGTCCCGATCGACCGCGCGATGATGGCCTGGTCCACATTGCACCCGCTCATCGAGGCTGAGGTTGTCGTCTGGGAGAGCGGCAGCGAACTGCAGCATGACCTGATCGCACATTCCGAGGAAGAGACCGAAGATTGGCTCAAGAGTCCGGTGCGCGCCGTTCTCGTCAACCAGGAGCCCCGGTTCAGGCGCCGGTTAGCCAAGTCCAACTCCCCTCAGGAATTTCCGTTGCTGACCCGGCTGAGCGATGCCGGTTACACCGACTACCTTGTCTTGCCGACAAAATTCGCTCTGCCGGTCACGAATGACGACTACCCGACCACCGGCATCATCGTCAGCTGGTCGACGCGGCACGAAACGGGGTTCAGCGACGACGCCCTGTCCGCCATCGAATACATCCAGAAGCGGCTTGCACTTGCGGCGCGCGCGACCATCGAAAGCCAGATCAGCCGCACGATCGCCGAAACCTATCTCGGCAAGAATGCCGGCAACAAGGTTCTGAACGGCCAGATCCGGCATGGTGACGGTGAAACGCTGGATGCGGTGATCTACTACAGCGACATGCGCCGCTCCACGGCAATCGCCGAAGCACTCGGTCCGGATGCCTATCTGAACTGGCTCAACACATATTTCGAAGCGACAGCCGGAGCCATACTCGACAACCAGGGTGAAGTTCTTGATTTCATCGGCGATGCCGTGCTGGGTGTTTTCCCGCTCGACACACAGGGTCTCGACCAGGCCGGGGCACTTGCAATCCGGGCCGCGGACGAGACCAGGAAAAGGCTGAAGGCGATCAACGACGATCAATCGAACATCATGGAAATGCAGGCCGGCGTCGCCCTGTCCGTGGGATCTGTCATGTTCGGCAACATCGGTGTTCCCAGCCGGTTGACCTTTTCCGTGATCGGGCAGACGGTGCATGCTGCCGCGCGAATCGAAAGCCTCACGAAAACCGCGGGTTCCGATGTTCTCATGACTGAAGACGTTGCGAGACTTTGCGGTGCACGCGCAAAACCTGTCGGGTCGTTCGAATTGAGCGGCTTCACGGATCCGCAACCCCTTTTCGCGCTCATATGAGGACACCCGCCTTTGCGTTCCGTCGCAACTCCCGAACCCTCCGATTGAGGCCTGGACCGAGGACACACTGACAGACATGACCGACCTACGCCCGGCAACGCCGCAACACCTGCCGTTCAACGACCAGGCCGCCGAAGGCGGCAATGACCAGGAACCGATTGTCCTGCTGCACGGTTTTGGCGGCGACCGGCAAACCTGGTTGAACATCCAAACAGCGCTTGCGGGAAAAAAACGATCGCTCGCCTTTGATCTTCCCGGTCATGGCCAGGCTCTTGACTGGCCGCGCGTCGGCAATGCCGGGATTGCCGCAAAGGCGGTCGCGCAATCGCTGGAAACGCTGAATCTCGAACGTGTTCACCTTGTCGGGCATTCCATGGGCGGCGCGGTCGCCGCGCTTGTCGCACTCAAGGATCCGAACAGGATCGCAAGCCTCACGTTGCTGGCACCTGGCGGCTTCGGCCCCGAAATCAATCACCGCCTGTTGCGCCGTTACGCAACGACCACCGACACGGCGGGCATGGAAGTGCTGCTGGAACAGTTCTTCGGATGGGAATACCGGCTCCCGAAATACCTGGCAAAGACCGTTGCCGAAAGCCGGTCCAAACCCGGTGCGACCGCAACGCTTGAAGCCATCGTGGAGGAAATCATCGACGGCGCGGTGCAGAAGACCTTGCCGCGCGACGAACTGGCTGCCCTTCCCATGCCGATGAAGGTGGTCTGGGGCACGCAGGACCGGGTTTTGCCGACACGCCAGGCACACAAGCTCCCGGGCATCGTGGCGACCCACATTTTCGAACGGGTCGGGCACATGCCGCACCTGGAGATCCCGAGGGAAGTCACCCGGCTCATTCTGCAAAACGCCGGCGCCGACTGATACCTGCCGCGGGTTATGCGTCGGGCAGCAGCCCCTCACGCCAGATTTCGCCGATGACGCGGCGCGCCATCATGTGCGAACGCGGGAAATTGATGCTGTCGACCGCAATCAGCTTGCCTTCGCTCAGATAGGCGACATAGAACTTGTGGTCCTCAGGCGATCCCACAACCACCGTGTCGTCATAGCCTTCCGACAGCCCGGCAATCTGCAGCTTGATGTCGTACTGGTCCGACCAGAACCAGGGCAGAGGATCGTAGTCGACCTCTTCGCCGAGCAGCGACTGGGCCGCGGCCTTGGCCTGGTCGATCGCGTTTTGAACGCTTTCCATGCGCACGGAGCGCTGATAGCGGTTGGAATAGAACCGCGTGCAGTCTCCGACAGCGTAAATATCCGGATCGCTGGTCTGGCCGGACCCGTCCACCAGGACGCCGTTGTCGACTTCCAGGCCCGCTTCTCCCGCGAGATGATCGTTAGGCTCGGCCCCAACAGCAATCAGAACGAGTTCGGCCGGAACGAGTTCTCCGTCCTTGAGCCTTACACCGGTGACAGTGTCCCCGCCTTCGAGACCCTCAACACCGGTCTCCAGCCGAAGGTCGATGCCGTTGTCGCGATGCAGTTTGGCGAAATAATCCGAAACAGCCTCGCTGACCACACGCTTCATCGGCCGGTCCTGCGCCTCGATCACGCTCACGGACTTGCCCAGCGCCTTGGCGACCGCGGCGACCTCCAGGCCGATATAGCCTGCTCCGATGATCGCGATGTTGCTGCTCGTCTTCATGCCCTCGCGGATCACGTCGACATCGGCAATCGAACGAAGGGTTGCGACGCCCTTCTTGTCGGCACCCGCAAGCGGCAGCGACCGCGCATTCGTGCCTGTCGCAAGAACCAGCTTCGCATAGGAAAGCGTGTCACCGTTCGCCAGATCAAGCCGCTTGGCCGCGCGATCGATGGCCACCACTTTCGTATTCGGAATGTGGTCGATCTTGTTCGTCTCGAAGAACGCCGGCGGACGAAGCCAAAGTCCCTCTGCACCAACGTCTCCTGACAGGTATTTCTTGGAGAGCGGCGGACGCTGATAGGGTGGATGCGGTTCGTCACCGATCAGCCGCAAGGGGCCTTCGAAACCGCCCTGCCGAAGGGAATGAGCAAGCTGTGAACCGGCCTGACCGGCACCGATGATGACGATTTCTTCCTGCATTCCGTTGCGCCTTCTCAATGCAAATTTTGCCGCCACTGGAGCGACCGGTGTTCACTTGCAATCGCTTGAACATCCAAATCTGATCGTTTCCAGAGTGATCAAGCATCCCCGTGCGTTCGATTGAACGCAGGATGCTCTAGCACGAAGATTATCGCTCCGCCAGAAGGGCGAAATGACGCGATGAATTTGCAGCCCGAAAGCGGCGTTGTACAAGTGTCTCTGCGTCCTCGGACCGGCCCGCATCAGACCGTTGCGGCGCCCGTTTCCAAATCTTCGTTGCACGCCGCGCAAAGGCGGCATATGTCACTGATCTGCCGCGCACTCTTTCGATCCTGCGGAAAACGGGACAACCTGTCGGCACTGATGGACATCCAATGGGCGCGCGTCGGCGTCGATCCCCGATTTTGAGGCCAAATTGAGCTATCTGACAAAAGCCGCACCGGTGATTTTCGTCCTGCTGTGGTCGACCGGCTTCATCGGATCGAAACTCGGCGCGCCTTACATCGACCCGATGGTGTTCCTCACGGTTCGGTTTTTCGCAGTTTTGCCGATCCTTCTGGCACTCGCGTTCTTTCTGACGAAGGCCTGGCCCGTTACGCCGGTGGCCATTCTTCATTGCCTTGTCACGGGCATGCTGGTCCACGGAATCTATCTGGGTGGCATTTTCTGGGCGATCAAGCAGGGCATGCCTGCCGGCGCTTCCTCGATCATCGTCGGGCTGCAACCGGTCCTGACCGCGTTGATCGCGGTTCTTCTGCTGGGCGAAACGATCTCCAGGAAGCACTGGATCAGCATGGCAATCGGCGGTGCCGGCCTGCTCCTGGTTCTCGGGCCGAAATTCGACATCAGCGGCACCGGAATCACGGCAATCACGGTTGTCGTCGCCCTTGTCTCCGTTGCCGCGATCAGCCTCGGCACGGTCTACCAGAAGCGCTTCGCCGTGAAGACGGATCTGCTGGCTGCAACGATCTGGCAATATGTCGGCGCACTGCTGGTCACAACGCCGCTCTCCATGTTCGAAAGCTGGCAGATTGTCTGGTCGGGTGAACTCGTTTTCGCGCTTGTCTGGCTGGTGTTCGTCCTCTCCGTGGGTGCGGTTCTGCTGTTGATGCTTCTCATCCGCGAGGGCGCCGTTTCCCAGGTCGCAAGTCTGTTCTATCTTGTACCGGTGGCAACGGCGGTCGAAAGCTACTTTCTCTTCAACGAAACTCTGACGCTGGTTCAGATAGCGGGCATGACCCTCATCATCGGCGCCGTCCTGGTCATCAGGCAGGCACCGGGAAAAGCCTGAGGCAGTCAGGCCTCCTTGGCGACAGCAGACGCGGCCCGCTCCTTCACGCGTTTGCGGAATCGGCGCTGCCGGGAGATCGCGGCATTGAGTTCGCCGCCCAGAATGAAAACCAGCGAACAGATATAAAGAAAAATCAGGGCGGTCATGATGCCGGCAAGGCCGCCATAGGTGGACACGTAGTTCGCAAATCTCGCCAGATAGGCACCAAAGGCACTGCCTGCGATAATCCACATGACCAGCGTTGCCAGAACGCCGGGCCACAGATCCCGGAACGACCGTTTGCCTGCCGGCAAAAGCCAGTGAGTCACGAACAGGCCGATGACAAGCAGCGAGCCGGCAAGCGAATAGCGCGCAACGTTGATCGAGAGCAGGAAGCTCTCGACCTGCGGAGCGTATGTCTCCAGGGCGTCCAGCGCCAGCGGTGCCAGAACGACGAGAAACGTATAGGCGAGCAGGATGATCGCGCCGAGCAGCACGAGCCCGAGCGATTGCAGCCGCAGAAAGAAGATCGAGCGATGCTCCATCTGCCTGTAGGCCCGGTTGAGCGCGGTTCTCAGCGCCTCGACGCCGTTTGAGGAAAACCAGAGCGCCGCGATGGCACCGAACGTCAGAAGGTCGCCGCGCGGAACGGTCAGGACATCGTGGATTTCGCGCACCACAGGTGCTGCAACCGATTCCGGCCAGGCGTCGAAAATCAGGTCCGAGGCCGTATCCGCTGCGCCCGTCATGCCGAAAAAGGCGGACAGGGACGCGATGAAGATCAGCATCGGGAAAATGGCAAGCAGGCCCGACAGCGCCACATGGCTTGCCATCGCGAAGCCGTCGTCGCGCGAGAAATGCCCGATTGCATCCTTGAGAACCGAATAAACGGCCAAAAAGCCCTGTTGCACGCCCATGACCCGATCTGGCCTTCGTCGCGCCCGTCAGTCAAGAGAAGACTGTGAATTTGCCCCCCTCCGAAAGAAGAACAAATTCCGGCTCGACAAATGAGTGTGTGCGACGCAACATAGCTTCAACAAAAAGCGCTTCAGCGCAACAAATGAAAACGGAGATCGCCCATGTCCACTGCAGCCCTGACGGCGGCAGAAACGCCAGAGAGCCTTGCCGAACAGACCGCCACGGCGGTCGACACCCTCGACCGTTTGCTTGATCTTGCAGCGCAGCGTGTGCGCGCACTCGTCACGGTGGACGGGCGCGTATCCTCACGCCTGATGGAGCAGGAGCAACGCGCGACGCACGGTCTGGCATGGCTGGCGACCTATGTGGAATCGCTGCGCCAGCTCGACGCTTACGCGCAGCGCCTGAGTGAACAGGGAAAGTACGGCACCCTCGAAGAACGGATCGTGCAGCTCGGATTTTCCGAGTATCTGGCGCAGATATTCGGCGGCATTCCGATGAACCAGGGCGAATTCGTCCGTCTCGCGGATCTCGGCATCAGCGCCGGTGAAGCGCTCGACCACCGCACGCCGGATATTGACGCGCTGATCGAAACCGGCAACACGCCGGCAATCCGAAACGAAATCGCAGCTCTGATCCGTGATCAGGCGGGCCACTCCACATTCGGCGACCCCGGACTGGACGAGACGATGGAGCAGATCCGCAACGAAATGCGGAAATTTGCCGAAGACACGGTCACACCGCATGCGCACGAATGGCATCTCAAGAACGAATACATTCCGCTTGCGGTGGTCGAACAGATGTCCGAACTCGGCGTCTTCGGGCTGACCATTCCCGAAGAATATGGCGGGCTCGGGCTCGGCAAAGAGGCGATGTGCGTCGTCTCCGAAGAACTTTCGCGCGCCTATATCGGTGTCGGTTCCCTGGGCACCCGTTCTGAAATCGCAGCCGAGCTGATCCTGTGCGGGGGAACGGAAGAACAGAAACAGCATTGGCTGCCCAAGATTGCCTCCGGTGAAATCCTGCCGACCGCGGTTTTCACTGAGCCCAACACCGGATCGGATCTGGCATCCCTGAAAACCCGCGCGGTCAAGGATGGCGACACTTGGAAGATCTCGGGCAACAAGACCTGGATCACCCATCCCGTGCGCGCGGATATCATGACGCTTCTGGCCCGCACCAATCCGGATGAGCCCGGTTACAAGGGCCTGTCGATGTTCATCGCGGAAAAGCCGCGCGGCACGGACGAGAACCCGTTCCCTGCCGATGGTATGAGCGGTGGTGAGATCGAGGTGCTCGGTTATCGCGGCATGAAGGAATACGAGATCGCGTTCGACGGGTTTGAAGTCGCGGGCAGCAATCTTCTCGGCCAGGTCGAGGGCGAAGGCTTCAAGCAGCTCATGCAGACCTTCGAAGGCGCGCGCATCCAGACCGCCGCAAGAGCACTAGGCGTTGCCCAGAGCGCCCTTGATCTCGGCCTGCGTTACGCCGAAGAACGTGTCCAGTTCGGCAAGTCCCTGATCCAGTTCCCCCGTGTCGCCGACAAACTGGCGCTGATGACCGCCGAGTTGATGATTGCTCGTCAGCTGACCTATTTCTCGTCCTGGCAGAAGGATTCCGGCAAGCGCTGCGACCTGGAAGCCGGCATGGCCAAACTGCTGGGCGCGCGTGTTGCCTGGGCGGTGGCCGACAACGCGCTTCAGATCCACGGCGGCAACGGCTTTGCACTGGAATATGCGGTCTCTCGCGTGCTGTGCGACGCCCGCATCCTCAACATCTTCGAGGGCGCTGCGGAAATCCAGGCCCAGGTGATTGCGAGGCGGCTGCTCGAGACCCGCGGGAACCAGTGAATTTGAACCGGAAACGGGCGGCCGAACCGCCCGTTTCTTGGCCCGGAGTTCGCGCAGCAACGTCGTGGGGATTTGCGCAAAGCCTGCTTTTCTGTTGAATTCTTGACCAGATTCACCACATGTATAGCTGGCAGAAGACGGGAGACCTCACCAATGACATCCTCTTTTTCATTTGAGGATCTTGGGTTCGAACCCGAGTATCTTGGTCCGGAAGAAGAGCAGAAAAGCAACGTTCGGCAGAAACTGCTCGCAACGGCGAAGAAGGCCGCCCGCCAGGTTCCTTTCATGGAAGACGTGGTTGCCGGCTACTATTGCGCCCTGGATCCGGCAACGCCGACCAAGGTACGCGCAACCCTGCTTGCCGCTCTCGCCTATTTTGTGCTGCCGCTCGACACGATCCCGGATTTCCTGATCGGCGTCGGCTTCGGCGATGACGCGACGGTGCTGATGGCGGCGATCGCGATGATCCGCGGGCATATGCGCGACGACCATTATCACGCCGCCCGCGAAGCCCTCAAGGACGACGAACTTTAGCCGTTTGTCAGAGTGCAATGTGACCTAACGCCAGCATCCGGATGTTCGCCCGGCGATGACCCAGTAGACGAGACCTGCGAAAAAGCCGGCTGCAAGGGCGACGACGCTGCCCGGCCTGACGCCGCCCGCTTCAGCCTCCGGCCCAAGCGTCCAGATCACGAACGCAATGGCTCCGCCGGCGGCAAGGTGAAACACGATCCCCCTGAGACGCGCGAGTTCGGCAATCACGATCACGATACCCGCCGGCACCATCGCCGCCGCTCCGGCGACACTGGCCGCGACGAGCCCGGTCCCGACCACGGCGCCGAGGGCGACCGGGTTTTCACCGGGATGGGCCGCCTGAAAGAAGCCCCAGGCCAGAAATAGGCCGCTGACAACAAGTGCAAGCACGAACCCGACCACGATCTTGAGGAGTTGAAGCAGGAATTTTCCGCCGTCCAAGTCTGTTGTCTCCGTTAAGTGTTCCGGCAAACACCTACTTGTGGCATTGTCTTGCGAATTACAACAATCAGTTCACGCGCCCCTGCATGAAGAGACGTGCGTCAATGACTGCCGGAAGTGACCCCTGGGGCAGGCCCCGCAAATGAGGCCGTACCCTGGACCGGCAAAACCGCCGATTTTGGTTGACTTCCAGCCGGTTTCGCAGGATTTTAGGGCCAGCGCTAGGACATATGCAGCAGAAACCTTGGTACATGAGTCCCGAGGTTTTTTGTGCATGATAAAGAGCCATGACCTGGCGCTCAGTTGAAACGTTAGAGGAGTTAGCGACCATTCGCCGTCCGTTCCGCGCCCCGCCTCCTACAAAGGAAGGCCCGCGCACAAACCAAGAAATTCGCGTTCGCGAAGTCCAGTTGATTGATCATGAAGGCGCCAACCGTGGCGTGATACCGACCGAGGAAGCGATGGGTATCGCTCTTGACGCTGGTCTGGATCTCGTTGAAATACAGCCGAACGCAAATCCCCCCGTCTGCAAGATTCTGGACTATGGCCGGTACAAGTACCAGGCCCAGAAGAAAGCAGCGGAGGCCCGAAAGAAGCAGAAGACCGTCGAGATCAAGGAGATCAAGATGCGTCCGAACATCGACACGCACGACTATGACGTGAAGATGAAGAACATGCTCCGCTTCTTCAATGACGGCGACAAGGTGAAGGTGACACTTCGGTTCCGCGGCCGCGAAATGGCACACCAGGATCTGGGCATGAACCTTTTGAACAAGGTCCGCGAAGAAACCTCCGAGATTGCCAAGGTCGAGTCCGCCCCCAAGCTGGAAGGCCGCCAGATGGTCATGGTTCTGGCCCCGATCAAATAGGGCATATCCTTTTCTGGAATCAAAAAACCCCGCAGATTGCGGGGTTTTTTATTGGCAAAGCCGCTGAACAACGACTGATGCCCGGGACGGCGCTACGTTCTGGGGCATTGCTTACGTGACATCCACCCACGCGCCGCGCTCGGCGGAGGCGAAGATGGCGTCGATGATCTTCATGTTCTGAATGGCGTCCGCGATGCCGTAGGTCAGCGCTTTATCACCCAGAATCGCACGCCCGAACAGGTCGGCAAGCTCGGCGTACTGGTCGCAGGGCGGAATGGTCTCGGGTGCAAGCGCGCCGTCTCCGAGTTTGGACCCGTCATCCAGCCGCAGCTCCACGGCTTCACCTTGCGGCGCGTTGAAGGGGATCAGGATTTCAAGACGCTTTTTCGAGCCGACCAGCTGCAGCCTCTGGAACGGGGTCAGCTGGGTCGACACGGTGAAGGTAAGCTGGCGGCCCGCCCCGAAATCCATCATCGCGCTGGTGATCCGGTCCGTACCGAAATCGGGGTCCCGGTCGACGAGCGAAACCACGCGTTCCGGTTCCGCCTCGAAAAAATAGCGTCCGGCCAGCATGGTGTAGCAGCCGATATCCATCAGCGCGCCCCCGCCCATGTCCGCCCTGTTGCGGATATTGTCGGGATCGGCATTGAAGAAGCTGAAGAAACCCTGGATGGCATGAAGCTCGCCCAGTTCGCCTGAGCGGACAATGTCCCGCGCCCGGATCCATTGCGGATGCGCCCGGACCATGAAACCCTCGGCAACCAGCCTGTCTCTCGGGAGATCAAGAAGGGTGGCGGCCTCATCGGCGCTCAATGCCATCGGTTTTTCGCACAACACGTGCTTGCCGGCTTCGACAGCCTGAGCCGTGACCGGAACATGCATGTGGTTGGGAAGCGGATTGTAGATTGCGTCGATATCCGGGTCGGCGAAAAGGTCTTCGTAGGAGCCGTATGCCTTTTCAATCCCGAGATCGGAGGCAACCTGTTTCGCACGCTCCAGATCGCGCGAGGCAATCGCGGCGGCGACCCCCGTCTGGGATGCCTTTATTCCGGGAATGACCTTCTCTCTGCCGATCTTTGCTGTCGAGATGATTCCCCACCGGACCCTGTTGCCGTCCATTTTGTTTTTCTCCGAAAAAAGCGGTGCAATCGCCAGTTGGCACGAAAAAATCCCGGCCTGCAAGGCCGGGAAAAAGATCAAAGTAACGTAACGTACCGATCAGATCAGAATTTTTCCGGAACATAAAGATGTTCCGGCAGGACCTTGCGTTCATAGTCCGGATTGGACCGGCGCTCCGGCAGGCTGACCGGGTCGTGGGGAACCTCCTCGTAAGGCAGTTGCGACAGAAGGTGGCTGATGCAGTTCAACCGCGCCTGCTTCTTGTCGTTGCCTTCAACGATGAACCAGGGCGCTTCGGGTATGTTGGTGCGCTCGAAGGTTTCTTCCTTGGCCTTGGTGTAGTCCTCCCAGCGAACGCGCGACTCCAGGTCCATCGGCGAGAGTTTCCACTGCTTGAGCGGGTCATGAATGCGCATCAGGAAGCGCAGTTGCTGCTCCTCGTCGGTGATGGAGAACCAGTATTTGATCAGCCGGACGCCCGACCGGACGATCATGCGCTCGAACTCCGGGACGTCATTGAAGAACTGCTCGACCTGGTCCTCGCTGGCAAACCCCATCACCCGCTCGACTCCGGACCGGTTGTACCAGGAGCGGTCGAACATGACGATTTCACCCGCCGCCGGCAAATGCGGAACGTAGCGCTGAAAATACCATTGGGATTTCTCGCGTTCGGTCGGTGCCGGCAGTGCAACAACACGGGCAACGCGGGGGTTGAGACGTTGGGTGATACGCTTGATGACGCCACCTTTTCCGGCTGCATCGCGGCCCTCGAAAACGACGACGATCTTTTCGCCGGTATGCTGCACCCAGTCCTGCAGCTTCACCAGTTCGGCCTGCAACCTGAGAAGTTCGTGGAAATAGGTGTTCCGGTCGATCGGCGATTTGTGCTTCTTGTCCGAAATAAACTGCAGATCCCTGGCGATCAGATTGTCGTCGATCTCCATTTCCAGTTCTTCATCGAGAGAATCCGCCCATTCGGCTTCGACCCAGCTTCTCGCACTTTCGTCACTCATCAACCAGTCCTCTGCAAAATCCCGACCTTCACAACTCATCAAGAGTGTGAACAGCCTAAGCATGTAAGTTTTTTGACAGTCTGACCAGTTCGGTCGTCAGAAGTCCCTGACATGCATCAACGGCCGTATTCTTTGCTTGTAAATGAATGAACGTTCATTTATTGAATTGATGCGGAGGACGAGATGGCGACACATGCCGCAAAGACAACGAGCCGGCCAAAAGGCCTGGAGACAGCAAGACGCGTGCGCAAGGCAGCACTGAAGCGTTTCGCCAATGCCGGCTATGCGGCCGTATCCATGCGGGAAATCGCGGCCGACGTCGGCGTCAGGCCGGGCGCGCTCTACAACCATTTCCCGACCAAGCAGGACATCCTGAAGGACCTGATGCTGACCCACATGTCCGAATTGCTGGCCGCGTGGGAAACGGCGGAGTTCCCCGAAGACATGGATCCGCTGGAGTGCTTCGTCCGCTTTCACATCGGCTATCACCTGGAACGCGCCGACGAAGTGTTCATTTCCTACATGGAACTGCGCAATCTTGAGCCGGACAACTTCGAAACGATCGAAAGCGAGCGCCGCCGCTACGAAGCCATCCTGACATCGATCCTGGAAGAAGGATCGGCCGCCGGCCGTTACGCAGCGGACAACGCCAGGGTCGCAACCCGGGCGATCATCGCCATGCTGACCGGCATTCCGACCTGGTACCGGGAAGGCGGCCGGATCGGCAAGGGCGAGCTTGAAGACCTCTATCTCGCAATGGTGCGCAAAGCCGTTTCTCCTGAAAGAACAGACCGCCAAACGGAGGCCGGATGACATGAGCATCCTGAAATCGAGCCTGTCACCGAAAAGCAGTGACTTCGACACCAACAGGTCCGCAAACGAGGCGGCAATGGAAACCGTCAGGACAGCGGCAAGAGCCGCTCTCGACGGCGGCGGCGAAAACGCGCGCCAGCGCCACGTTTCCAGGGGCAAGATCCTGCCGAGAGAGCGGGTTTCCCGCCTGCTCGATCCAGGCTCTCCCTTCCTCGAGGTCGGCATGCTCGCGGCATACGACATGTATGACGGGGCGGCTCCGTCTGCCGGAATGATCGCGGGCATCGGACGGGTCGAGGGACAGGAAGTGATGATCCTGGCCAACGATGCGACCGTGAAGGGCGGCACTTACTACCCCATGTCGGTCAAGAAGCATCTCCGCGCCCAGGAAATCGCCGAGCAGAACAACCTGCCCTGCATCTATCTCGTGGACTCAGGCGGCGCCAACCTGCCCAATCAGGACGAGGTGTTCCCGGACAGGGACCACTTCGGCCGCATCTTCTTCAATCAGGCGAACATGTCCGCCAAGGGCATCGCCCAGATCGCCGTCGTCATGGGGAGTTGCACGGCCGGAGGGGCGTATGTGCCGGCGATGTCCGACGAGACAATTATCGTCAAGAACCAGGGAACGATCTTTCTTGCGGGCCCGCCGCTGGTGAAGGCGGCGACCGGAGAGGAAGTCACGGCGGAAGACCTCGGCGGCGGTGACGTGCACACGCGCCTTTCCGGTGTTGCAGACCATCTGGCACGCGACGATGCCCATGCACTCGCGCTCGCCCGCCGTGCCGTCGCCAGTCTGAACCGCACCAAGGCGGACCAGCTGGCGCTGCAAACACCGGAAGATCCCCTCTACGATCCGGAAGAAATCCTGGGCGTGGTCCCCGCCGATCTCAAGACACCCTATGACATTCGCGAAGTGATTGCCCGCGTCGTCGACGGATCGCGTTTCGATGAGTTCAAGGCGCGCTACGGCACCACGCTCGTCTGCGGGTTTGCGCATATTCACGGCATGCCGGTCGGCATCGTCGCGAACAACGGCGTGCTCTTTTCCGAAAGCGCGGTCAAGGGCGCGCATTTTGTCGAACTCTGCTCCCAGCGCAAGGTGCCGCTTGTGTTCCTGCAGAACATCACCGGTTTCATGGTCGGGCAGAAATATGAGAGCGGCGGCATTGCCAAGGACGGTGCCAAACTGGTCACGGCGGTTGCAACCACGTCCGTGCCCAAGATCACGATGCTCGTGGGTGGCTCGTTCGGAGCCGGCAATTACGGCATGTGCGGCCGGGCCTATTCGCCCCGCTTCATGTGGACATGGCCGAACTCGCGCATTTCGGTCATGGGCGGCGAGCAGGCAGCCGGCGTTCTGGCGACTGTCCGCCGCGACGGCATCGAGCGCAAGGGCGGCAGCTGGACTGCAGACGAGGAACTTTCCTTCAAGCAGCCCATCATCGACCAGTTCGAGGAACAGGGGCATCCGCTTTATGCCACTTCCCGTCTTTGGGACGACGGCATCGTCGATCCGCGCAAGACCCGGGACATATTGGGGCTCTCCCTCTCGGCGGCGCTCAACGCACCGATCGACGACACCCGTTTCGGCCTCTTCAGGATGTAGCGTGATGAGCCGGATAAGGACACATATCGGTGACATCACCCGGCTGGAAGTCGACGCGATCGTCAACGCAGCCAACACCTCGCTGCTCGGCGGCGGCGGGGTCGATGGCGCCATCCACCGGGCGGCCGGACCGGATCTTGTGCAGGAATGCCGTCTTCTGAATGGCTGCAAGACCGGAGAGGCCAAGATCACCGCCGGATACAGGTTGCCGGCAAAGCACGTCATTCACACGGTTGGCCCGGTCTGGCACGGTGGCATGGAAGGTGAACCCGGGCTGCTCGCCGGCTGCTACGAAACCAGCCTCCGGCTTGCTGCGGCCAATGTCTGCAAAACCATTGCTTTTCCGGCAATTTCAACCGGGATCTACGGCTATCCCGCAGAACTGGCAGCCGAAACAGCCGTTGCCACCATCCGGAACACTCTGCAAGACCTCCCGGAGATCGACACGGTCACGCTGGTCGCATTCGATGACGTGGCCCACGCCCACCTGCTCAAAGCGCTGAAGAGGAACGAAGACTGATGTTCAAGAAAATCCTCATCGCCAATCGCGGCGAGATCGCGTGCCGGGTTATAGATACGGCGAAGCGTCTCGGCATCCGCACCGTCGCCGTCTTTTCGGACGCCGACGCAAACGCCAAACATGTCGCCCTGGCCGACGAAGCTTTTCGGATCGGTCCGGCCCCGGTGGGTGAGAGTTACCTGAAGATCGAAAAAATTATTGAAGCCTGCCACAAGAGCGGTGCGGAAGCGGTTCACCCGGGCTACGGTTTCCTGTCGGAAAATCCGGAATTCGTCGTGGCACTCGATCAGGCGGGCGTTGCCTTCATCGGTCCGAGCGCCGCATCCATCCGCGCGATGGGTCTGAAGGATGCGGCAAAGGCCTTGATGGAAAAGGCGGGCGTTCCCGTCGTCCCCGGCTATCACGGCGACATTCAGGACCCGGACTTCCTGAAGGCCCGCGCGGATGAAATCGGCTACCCCGTTCTCATCAAGGCACGCGCAGGCGGTGGCGGCAAGGGCATGCGCCGCGTAGACGATCCGCAGGACTTTCAGAACGCCCTTACCGGTGCCCGGCGCGAGGGAGAGGCGAGTTTTGGTGACGGCCGCGTCCTGATCGAGAAATACCTGACCAAGCCGCGTCATATCGAGATCCAGGTCTTCGGAGACACGCACGGCAATGCGGTGCATCTGTTCGAGCGCGACTGTTCCCTGCAAAGGCGGCACCAGAAAGTGATCGAGGAAGCCCCGGCCCCTGACATGCCGGAAGAGATGCGCGCGGCCATGGGAGAGGCTGCGGTCCGGGCCGCAAAGGCAATTGACTATTCCGGCGCGGGTACAATCGAGTTCATTGCCGATGTTTCGGACGGATTGCAGTCCGACCGGTTCTTCTTCATGGAAATGAATACCCGGCTTCAGGTGGAGCACCCGGTAACGGAACTGATCACCGGGGAAGATCTCGTTGAGTGGCAACTGCGTGTCGCCGCAGGCGGGGTTTTGCCCAAAACGCAGGAAAAACTCTCCTTTTCCGGCTGGGCATTCGAAGCCCGGCTCTATGCGGAAGATGCACCGAAAGGTTTTTTGCCCGCCATCGGCACGCTGGAGCACCTCTCCCTTCCCGAGAGACTTGCGCGCGTCGACAGCGGCGTCCGGTCGGGCGACGAGATCACTCCCTTCTACGACCCGATGATCGCGAAGGTCATTGTTCACGGCCCGACACGGGACGCGGCCCTTGGAAAACTGCTCGCAGCCCTTGAAGCAACGGAGGTCGCCGGATGCGTCACCAACGCCGCCTTCCTTTCAGCGCTCTGCCGCCACGCCGGTTTTGCCAATGGCGATGTCGACACGGGGCTGATCGACCGTGACCTTGCGGAACTCATCGATGAGCCCGACACCCCCGAAGACGCCGTCGCGCTCGCGGCGCTTGCCGCGCTCGGCCTCACCCGTCCGGCCAAGGGCAACGACCCCTTCGAAACGCTTGCCGGTTGGCGCATCTGGAGCGCCTCGCGGCAGTTCGCCCTTCTGGAGATTGGCGGTGAACGGCGGGAAATCGAAGTCCGCGCGCTCGGCAACCGCCGCTTCGCCGTTCACCTCGACACCCACGTCAAGACATACGAGATTGTTCGGGTCGACGGTCACGCATTGACCTATGACTGCGACGGCCACAGGGCGCGCGCAAAGGTGATAGTCGGCGGCCACGACCTCACGGTCTTCCAGAACGGGTACGCGTTTTCAATCGGCCTGCCCGACCGGTTGAGCGGCGACGAGGATGCGGCCGGTGCAGGCGATCAGCTGATCGCACCGATGCCGGGCCTAGTAAAGGTCGTCTTCGCGCAGGCAGGCGAGGCGGTAACGAAGGATCAGCCATTGCTGATCCTTGAAGCAATGAAGATGGAACACACGCTGAAGGCCCCGCGCGATGGCATAGTCGGCGACCTGCTTGTCGCGGAAGGTGAGCAGGTGACGGACGGCACCGTTCTTCTTGCCCTGAAGGAGGAAGCCGATGCTGCCGCATGACGCGTCGGACTACGCGGACCTTTGCGCGCGTTTCTCCTGGGACATTCCCGAACGTTTCAACATCGGAACAGCGATCTGTGATGCCTGGGCCGACCGGGAACCGTCGCGCGATGCGCTGATCTACGTGGAGGAAGGCGGCGATACCGCCACCTACACCTATGCGGATCTGAAACGGCTGTCCAACCAGCTTGCCAATCTTCTGGTCAGTTCCGGTGTGCAACCTGGTGACCGTGTCGGTGTTCTTCTGCCGCAACGGCCGGAAACCGCTTATGCGCACATCGCCACCTTGAAAACCGGCGCAATTTCGATCCCGCTCTTCACGCTTTTCGGCGAAGAGGCGCTCGAATACCGTTTGCGGGATTCGGGCGCGAAAGTCGTGATCACGGACAAGAGCGGCGCCGCGAAACTGGAACCGCTGAGAGACCGTCTGCCGCATCTGAGCGCAGTCTTCTGCGTCGACGGCGAGGACAGCGGCGCTGACGATCTGGCGAGCCACATGGCCGGGCACATGACCGAGTTCAACCCCTTCGACACCGGCCCCGACGATCCGGCGATCATCATCTACACATCCGGAACCACCGGGCAGCCGAAGGGTGCCCTCCATGGTCACAAGGTTCTGCTCGGTCACCTGCCCGGCGTCGAGATGAGCCACGATCTCCTTGGCCAGCCGGGAGACCGCATTTGGACTCCCGCTGACTGGGCCTGGATCGGCGGCCTGCTGGATGTTCTGATGCCGGCCCTCTATCTTGGCGTTCCCGTGGTCGCCTGCAGGTTCAGAAAATTCACCGCGGAAGGCGCTTTCCAGCTTCTTGCAGACCAGAAGATCCGCAACAGTTTCCTCCCGCCCACAGCGCTGAAGATGATGCGGCAGGTGCCGGATGCGCAAAAGCGCTGGCAGCTAGACCTGCGGTCGGTGGCATCGGGGGGCGAAACGCTTGGCGCGGAGCTGATCGACTGGGGCCGGCAGACCTTCGGACTGACCATCAACGAGTTTTACGGCCAGACCGAATGCAACATGATCGTTTCCAGCTGCAGCGCACTGATGTCCGCGCGTCCGGGTATCATGGGGCGCGCAGTCCCCGGGCATCGGGTCGCGATCGTTGACGATCGCGGACACCCCCTGCCGGCAAACACCCTTGGCAACATTGCCGTGCAACGGCCTGATCCGGTGATGTTCCTGAAATACTGGAACAACGAGACGGCGACTGCGGAAAAATTCGCAGGCGACTGGATGCTGACCGGAGATTCGGGTGAGGAGGATGACGACGGATGGCTGCATTTCGTCGGCCGGGACGATGATGTCATTACGTCGTCCGGCTATCGGATCGGCCCCGGCGAGATCGAGGACTGCCTTCTCCGTCACCCGGCCGTCGCCATGGCAGGCGTTGTCGGCAAGCCGGACCCCCGGCGCACCGAGATCGTCAAGGCTTTCATCGTGCTGAAGGAAGATGTCGAGCCAACCGACGCGCTGGCCGGAAACATCGCCGATTTCGTCAAGACCCGCCTCGCGGCGCATGAATACCCGCGCGAAGTCGAATTTGTAGACACCCTGCCCATGACCACGACCGGAAAAGTCATCCGGCGCGAGTTGAGGGCGCGCGCCGGGCTGAAAGGGTGAAGAAGTGGAGCAACGTCCAAACAACCTTCAATTGTCATTCCTGCCCAGGCAGGGATCCAGTACTCGCTGCGCCTCGCAACCCGCGGAAAAGCCAGGGGGGGGTACAGGTTCCCGGCTCTCGCTGCACTTGGCCGGGATGACAAGCCTGGCAAGACAATCTGCCAAAGTTCTTTCTCCGAAATGAGCGCCAACATGCCCGAATTCGTCACAATCTTCGAGATGGGTCCGCGCGACGGACTTCAGAATGAAAAGCAGTTCGTCCCGACCGAACAGAAGATCGGACTGGTCGACCGCCTCTCGGACTGCGGTTTCCGCAAGATCGAGGTCACCAGCTTCGTCAGTCCCAAATGGGTGCCGCAAATGGCCGACGCTCAGGACGTCATGGACGGGATCTACCGGCATCCGGCGGTTGTCTACGCCGCCCTGACCCCCAACGTGAAGGGCTACACCGCTGCCCGCAAGGCATCCGCCGACGAGGTTGCGATCTTCGGATCGGCGTCGGAGGGCTTTTCAAGAAAAAACATCAACTGCTCCGTTGCTGAAAGCATCGAACGGTTCAAACCGCTGCTGAAGAAGGCCGAGCATGACGAGATGCCCGTGCGCGGCTATGTCTCCTGCGTCACCGACTGTCCCTATGACGGACCGACACCGCCGGAGAAAGTTGCGGACGTTGCCGGCCAGTTGCTCGAACTCGGCTGCTACGAGATTTCCCTCGGCGATACGATCGGTGCCGGGACCCCGGAGACGATCGGCAAGATGCTGGACGCCGTCCTGGCGGTCATGCCTGCCGACAGGCTGGCGGGCCACTACCACGACACCAAAGACCTCGCCCTCGCGAACATCGAAGTCAGCCTGGAGCGCGGATTGCGCGTTTTCGACAGTGCCATAGCAGGTCTCGGCGGCTGTCCCTATGCGCCGGGCGCCAGGGGCAATGTCGCAACCGAAGCCGTGATCGCGCTTGTCGAAGGCAAGGGCTTTGAAACGGGTATCAAATCCGATCGTTTGGAGGCCGTCGCCGATTATGCGCGCAGCCTGAGGAGGGCAGAGCCGTGACCCATGAAACCATCTCGATCGCGCAGGACGAGCGGGGCGTCGCGACATTGATGCTCAACCGCCCGGACAAGCACAATTCCATGTCGGCACTGATGATCGCGGAACTCACCGAGGCCGCCCGTCAGCTTGCTGCGGCAGATGACGTTCGAGCCGTCATACTGACTGGTGCGGGCGACAGCTTCTGTGCCGGTGGGGATCTCTCCTGGATGCGGGAGCAGTTCGAAGCGGACAGGACAACGCGCATGGCCGAAGCGCGCAAGCTCGCCATGATGCTGAAGGCTCTGAATGAATTGCCCAAACCCCTGATCGGCCGCGTCCAGGGACAGGCATACGGTGGCGGTATCGGTCTGATGAGCGTCTGCGACACGGTTGTTGCTGTCGACACGGCGCGCTTTGGCCTGACTGAGGTGCGTCTGGGTCTGATACCGGCCACGATCAGTCCCTACGTGCTCGCCCGCATGGGCGAAGGCAAGGCCCGGCGCGTCTTCATGTCGGCGCGGATCTTCTCGGCGGAAGAAGCAAAGGATCTGGATCTGGTCGCAAAGGTGACCGACGATGCCGGACTTCAGGCCGCCGTCGAAACGGAAATCAAGCCGTATCTAGGGGCTGCCCCGGCAGCGGTCGCTGCCTCGAAGGCTCTTGCAAGATCACTCGGACCGGCGATCACGGATGAAGTTATCGAGGACACGATCCGGCGTCTCGCCGATACCTGGGAAACTCCGGCCGCCCACGAGGGGATCTCCGCGTTTTTCGAAAAAAGAAAACCGGACTGGGTCACAGCGAGTCGCTAATCGGGTTACGGGAGACCCTGACGCAGTCAGGGCGTCGCCTGCCGCCGCGCGTGCTCGATCAGGGCGGCGATGCGAGCGACCTCAACCTGCTCGCTCTTCGGCGCTTCACGCTCGGGTCCGCCATACATGCGCTCGCGCCGCCTGCGGATCTTCTTGCGTTGCCACTCACTGATCCCCTCCGGCAGTTCGATGCCGGCCCGGTCCATGCCGATCAGGATCCTCTGCAGATCGGGAATGAGTTCGGATGAAATCGTGAAAGTGCCGCTCACCGGATGGTTGAACACCAGCGTCTTGGTGCTCTCCGTTCCGTTCAGGAGAACGGCTTTCTTGTGCCCGATCGAGCCGATGGTCGACTGGAACCAGGCGACCCAGCCGGATGCCTCCCACAGCCGGACCTCGATCTTTTTGAGCTCCTCGTAGGGCACACGCGCCCGCCGGCCGAACTGGGTGAATTCGAAACCGTTTCCGAAAAAGCGGACCCAGGAGGTTTCCTGGCGAACGGCCACGGCAAAGAACAGGAAGGCCATTCCGGCGGGAAGAAGTGCTGCCATGGAAACAAGCGCAAGCGCGCCCGACGTGTTGGCCATCCCGAGAATTGCAATCGGGAAGAACACGATCCCGATCCCGAAACCGATGGCATCGAGGGCCTGTATCGATGGCCTCGAGACAGGTCTGATCGCCCCGGAAGGCGCAGTCGGACGCGGCAGGGCAGCGTAGATACCGGCGGAAGCAAGCAGGCAGACCAGACAACTGATTGGCGACATGAAGTAGAAGCCACCAACGATGGCCAGTACACCAAGGCTTAAAGGTAACACACGTCGTAAAAATTCAATTTTGGCCGTTTTGCCCAAACCGCTCTCCATGCTTTCGAACAGCGAAACCGAAACAAACTGGGGAGACTTACTGATTCTCTCATTGAATCAACTGTACCAACCGAAATCAACAAAGAGATCGAGCTATCCAGAAACAATGTAACCGTATCTGTGAAGATCCATGGAAAAACTCGACTAAATTTAAACCTAAATTGGATCTCAATCCGCACTGAACGCCTCCAGGCAATTGAAAGGCTTGGCTTTTCATTCTGCTAGAAAAAGGCCGCGCCGCTTCAACCCTTGCTTTGCTGAAACTCAGCGTTGATCCACTCCAGGAAAGCTTCGGAAGCAGGCGTGACCGCGTGTGATGCCGGCGCAAACAGGAAATAGGCTTCAGCGAGCGGTGCCGAATGCCGAAACGGTTTCACCAGAACCCCGGCTTCAAGCAGGTCTCCGGCAAGCGTGTTGTGCGCCATGGAAAGCCCTCCGCCCTGGATCGCAGCGGTTATCGCGATCACATAAGTCGATGACAGGTTGACGTCCCCGTCCCGATGGAAATCCCACCCCTGTGTTTTGAACCAGGTACTCCAGGTCGCCGTCGTACCGGCACAATCGAAGAGCGTTGCCGTGGCAAGGTCGGGCCGCCCGTCCCGATAATCCGGTGAACAGACCGGAAAGCAGCGGTCGGTTGCAAGGCACTCGGCGGAAGCTGACATTTCCTCCGGCCGGCCAAAGCGGATCTCGACTGTTGCCGAGGCAGCATGCCGTTCAGGGTCCCAGATCGGCGTCACGATGTTCAGGACTAGCCAGGGGTGCTTCGCGTAGAGACGCTTCAGCCGCGGCGCCAGCCAGAACACCGAAAACGCCATGTTGCACTGAAGGGTCAGGTTCGTTCCCCGGTCGGCACCGACGAAGGCCTGCGTGCTGGTGGCGATCAGATCGAAGGCCTCGCGCAGACTGGGCAGGTAGTTCGCACCGTCTTCCGTCAGTTCGAGCGCACGCGTCTTGCGCAGAAACAGGTCCCGCCCCAGAATTGCTTCAAGGCTGCGCACATGCTGGCTGACCGCCGACTGCGTGAGGTTGAGTTCTGCAGCGGCCCGCGTAAAGCTGAGGTGCCGCGCGGAGGATTCAAACGCGCGCAGCCAGGTCAGGGGAGGCAAATTCGACTGCGACATGAGATGCATAACCCATGCATTAATTTTGTTAATGTCATAGCCTTGAATTGTTTGTTTGTCAGCACCCGTCCGTCTTGCGAGGATTGGGGTCAGGAAGGAGAGGTTGAATGTTGAAGCTTGCAGAAAACGCAAACATGAGCCACTGGCAGGAACGGGTCGACATGGCGGCCGCGTTTCGCTGGACCGCCCGGCTGAATATGCACGAAGCGGTGGCAAATCACTTCAGCCTTGCCGTCAATGACGACGGCACGCAGTTTCTCATGAACGCCAACCAGCAGCATTTCAGCCGTATCAAGGCGTCCGACCTCCTGTTTCTGGATGCGAATGATCCTGCGACGATGGACGCGCCGAATGCGCCTGACCCGACCGCCTGGGGTCTGCACGGTTCCATTCACAGGCTTTGCCCGCATGCGCGCTGCGTCATGCATGTCCACTCGATCCACGCAACCGTTCTCGCTTGCCTGAAAGACAGCACGCTGCCCCCTCTCGACCAGAACGCGGCGACATTTTATGGCCGGCAGGTGGTTGACAAAGGCTATGGCGGTCTTGCCTTCGAAGATGAGGGCGCGCGCTGTGCTTCCCTGCTGACCGACCCCAAGGTCAAGACCATGATCATGGGCAATCACGGTGTGCTGGTCATCGGCGACACGGTCGCCGACACATTCAACCGGCTCTACTATTTCGAACGCGCAGCGGAAACCTATGTCCGCGCCCTTCAAACGGGTCAGCCGCTGCGCATCATGCCGCATGATGTGGCCGAAAAGACCGCGCAGGAGCTCGAAGACTATCCCGGACAGGCCGACCAGCACCTCAACGAGCTGAAGGCCATCCTTGACGACGAGAAGTCCGACTACGCGAGCTGAAGAATGCCAGACTACGTGCCGACAAACGCTGCCTCGTCAGGTGTGAAACTCGACAAGAAGGCACTCAAAGCCATTGCTGCCCGGTCCGACCGGCCAGGTCTCAATTATCTGGCGCAATGGATCGTCGGCCTGTCGATCACCGGCACGCTTGTCTGGTGGTCGGTCGGGACACTCTGGATGTGGCCAGCCATGCTGCTGCACGGGATTCTGTTAAGCGTTCCGAGCTACGCCATGAGCCACGAAACCGCGCATGGCACCGCGTTCCGCACCCGGTGGCTGAACGAGGCGGTGCTGTGGGTCACGTCGCTGATCTACATGGAAGAGCCGCTGCACCGGCGCTACACGCACACCAACCACCACACCCACACATGGCATGTCGGCAAGGACAGCCAGATGCCCTTCGACACGCCCATGGGGTTTGGCGGCTGGGTGGCGGAAATCACCGGCTGCGCGCTGTTGCGCTTTCACCTGTCGGTGTTTTTAAATCTCGCCATCAGGCGGTCCACGCCGACAATGCGCTCGGTCGCGCCGGAAAGCGAACTGCCGAAGATGACCCGCAACGCGCGGATCATGCTGACGATCTATGTTGCAATTGCTGCCGCGCCGTTTTTCGGCATCTGGTGGCCCGTCTGGCTTCTGGTTGTTCCGCGCGTTCTCGGCGCGCCCGTCATGCTTTTGTTCACGCTCATTCAACATGTCGAACTTCAGGAAAACGCGCCCTCGATCCTGGAAAGCACGCGCTCGTTCCGCGGCAATCCGGTCGTGAACTTCCTCTACATGAACATGAACAATCACGTCGAGCATCACCTTTATCCGCAGGTTCCCTTCCACGGCCTGCCGGCACTCTCCGAGGCCGTCAGGGAGCAATTGCCGGAACCGGATCCGGGCTTCTTCCGAACGAACTGGGAAGTGCTGCTGGTAACGCTGCGCCGGTCCATGGGCCTGTCGACCAGGGCCCTCAGCATTCGCCAGGCGCCGCACATGATTACCAATGGTGGACCGGTGCGCCGTATTGCCGGACGCACGATGTAAAGGCCTCCTTCCAGAAAACAGTGATGCGTTCTTTCCCCAGCGGATAACGAAAACACCCCCCACATGCCAGATGAGACAAGGAGCCGCCATGACAACCTGGGTAGACGCCTGCGCGACGGACGAGATCGACGATGAGGATCTCATCGCCTGGCATCATGACGGGCACCGCTACGCGATCTACAACACGGACAAGGGCTTCTTCGCGACCGACCTGATGTGCACCCATGAGGACGAGAGCCTTGAGCAAGGGCTTGTGATGGACTGCATCATCGAGTGCCCGCTTCACGGCGGCCGGTTCGACATCCGGACCGGCGAAGCGCTGTCCGCGCCTGTCAGCATTGATCTGAAAACCTATCCGGTGAAGGTTGAAGGCGGGCGGGTATTCGTGGCCCTCGGCTAGTGCGGTGAATTTGAAGTTCGTTCGAAGCCCGCTGCAAAATGAGTCGAACTTCAGATTCGGGTGACTGGGTGATGGACCCATAAGTGAGACTGAAATGGCATGCGAAATGGCGAAATCCCGTTAGGAAGGGCGCGCGGAGCGGGCTTCCTGCCCGCTCGAGACCATAAACCAGTCGCCGCACAAGCCTACTCAATCCGGAGATCAGCAGGATCAGGCGGACACGGCGATCTTCGAGATCGGCCAGGACAGCCAGGTCACGTTCGACAATTATGCCTTCTTTTGATTGCGCAACGGGACGTCAGATCCCCATACTGTCCGCCTCCGATCAGGACCGGGAGGCCAGCATGCCGTCAATCGAAATCCAGGTAATGGAAGGCGTCTTTTCCGACGAGGAGAAAGGACAGATCATCGAACGCGTGACGGACGCCTTTGCAAGCGTTGCCGGCCAGACCATCAGGGCAGGCACCTCCGTGCGCATTCAGGAAATCCGCAGTGGCTCCTGGGGCTACGCCGGCAAGCAGATCACGACCGAGATCGCCCTGCAAATGAAGAAGGAGGGCTGACCTCTTCTTGCGCGGGAAGTGACGCGCCCGCTTTCCGGCGCGCCTGAGCTTTCCGTTCAAAAGATCCATTGTTTGGGACCGTCTTCGCGCATCCAGGCAGTGATGTGCCTCTGAAGCCGATCATCCGTTCCGGCTTCACATCATTGCGTTTGTTGCGGAAGGCAGCCTGTGTCAGTCTGTTTTCAGCCAAACGGAGCCAGACGTCATGCCGGATGAAAAGTTGAAGGGATGGAACTATCTGCCTTACGTTCCGCTGAAGACCTCGCCCTTTTTCACCTGGCCCTTGAACCCGGTCGAGATGGCGAAGTGGTTCTGGAATTCCTGGTTTCTGATCACCGAAAAGCTGATCATCGTCGGCATCGCCTTTGCGTGTTATCTCTGGTTTCAGCCGCCTCTTGCAGACCTGAAGACCTTTGAATTCGGCTGGATCGCGCAGATGTACTTGCGCAACATCGTGCTGACCGTGATTGTCGCCGGGTCCCTGCATCTCTGGTTCTATACCTTTTCGGCGCAGGGCCGGAACCTGAAGTTCGACCCCCGCCCGCTCATGATCAACGGCAAGCAGTTCACCCTGGGCGGGCAGGTCCGGGACAACATGGTCTGGACTCTCGGAACGGGTGTTCTGATCTGGACGGCCTTTGAAGCGATCTGTTTCTGGGCGCTCGCCAACGGCTACATGAGGCTGATCACGTTCGAGGCCGATCCGATCTGGTTCGTTGCGATCTTCTTCCTGATCCCCGTCTGGGAGAGCTTCTATTTCTATCTCATCCACCGACTGCTCCACGTGCCGTTTCTCTATCGGCACGTCCATTCCCTGCACCACCGCAATATCAATGTCGGCCCATGGTCCGGCATGTCCATGCACCCGGTCGAGCAGGCCATCTTTCTCGGTTCGGTTTTCATCCACTTCCTGATCGGCGCCCATCCGGTGCATATCCTGTTCCACCTGCAATACTACTTCCTGACCGCGATCACGACGCACACCGGTTTCCAGGGTCTCCTGATCAACGACAAGAACCGTCTGTCGCTCGGCACATTTCATCACCAGATGCATCACCGCTATTTCGAGTGCAATTACGGCAGTCTCGAAATCCCCTGGGACAAGTGGTTCGGCTCCTTCCACGACGGCACGGTGGAAGCCAACGAACGCATGCAGGCCCGCCGCAGGAAAATGATGGAGTAACGGGGCAGGCCGCACATTTGCGGCAAGCAGCGACGCCGCAATTCGAATTGGTGCTCCGCCGGCTCAAACGCCCGTCGACCGACAAAAAACGCCCCTTCCGGCAGCGCGACACCAGGCTTTTCGAAAATGCACGCCGGTTCGCATTATGAAACGCGGATTTTGCATATTCGTACGATTTCCGCCGGCATCCCCCCGCCAAACCACGCTTTGAACTGGCATCGTTGTTGCCACTGAACGTTGGCAACCACTTGTTTCCTCAAGTGTACCCGCGCTTCAGGGGTCGTTTGCACCATGGCTCTGAGCGCACATGTGACAGCGTTTGATTGGTGCGCGAAAAGGATATTTTAGATGTTCAAGAAAATCGTCGGAGCCGCACTTTTGGCGGTATTCCTGGGCGGGCCGGCTCACGCCCTTACCATAGGTTACACAGAAGGGTCCCGTGACCGAGTGAATGGCACGCAAAAACTGGGTGATGCGTCCTCCAATGGCCTGGGCTCGAGCCTCGGAGTCTTGGGTTTCGGCGCTTCGGAGTACAGGCAGATCAACCTTCACGGACGGATCGTCAGCGCAACCGACTTTTTCTCCTTCAGCGCCACCTCGAATTTCATTGTCGAATTCATTTTCGGTCCGATTTCCGTCAAGAACGGCACGAAGACAATCGACGGCGGCTTTGTTCAGGAAGGCAACACCGGAAACAAGTCCGAGTTCGTGCTGGAGTTGATGGACATGTCGGACAGCAAACTGTTGCAGACCAATATTTTGTCCGAAGCGGACAACATGGGTACGTCGCTCCTGTTCAAGGCGGTGGCCGGAACGCCTTACACGTTCTCGATCCAGAACGGACCCGGCAATAACCCGAGCGGTGCCGCCACATACGACATCCGTTTGACCGCAGTTCCGATACCGGCGGCCTTGCCGCTCCTCGCAGGCGGTCTTGGAATTCTTGGCTTCATGGGTTGGCGCAGGAAGAACGTTGCTTGAGTCAGATCAGAAACAAAAGGTGTTAGGAGGCGGCCTTCGGGCCGTCTTTTCTTTGGCAGCCAAACGCCGGAGGCCTGCCAGACAAACTTCGGCTCACCCCGGAAGAGCAAAATAGACAATCAAATCAGAGTTTGGGAGTGGTGCCGCTGATAGGACTCGAACCTACGACCCCATCATTACGAATGACGTGCTCTACCAACTGAACGGCCTGAGGGCCTGCATAGAAGACTGAATGAATTCAGCTGCTTAAGGCAGTCTACGATCTTCAACGCGCTACAGCAAGCCCTGAATTTATCGTGCCATCTGTGCTCTTACTGTGCCAAGAGTGTGCCAGAGCCCTTGGGGTGTACACGCTCGCCCCACGCTCACGATTCACAGAATTGCATACTCCAGAGGAAGGGGCGGGGGATGCTGCCATGTGGGGGGGTATGAGGATATTGAACATGACCGCTCGATATTTTTTGCTGACGGGGTTTGTCTATTCCGCAATAGAAGACGGAACTGCTTCCATACACCAATCAGAGTGTAGGCAATCATTTAGCGGATTATTGTTTGGGAACTAAATCTGTTGAGCTTTTGTTATCGATCTTGGTCGCAGTGGCTATTGGAAGCTAAGGTTTGTGCGGGAGTGCATCGTGGTCCGTAAACAAAGGCCGAACAGGCGCCACATTGAGTAACAACATACTCCGCGCAGGGATAACATGAACAACGCCGGGACTCTTTTTTCAGCAAGATCTATAGACTTAAACGGTCCACCGATGCTTTTGGATTCTGCGGATATTCGGCGTATTGAGGCGAACCGGCAACTGAACCCAAAGACCAAGTCTTCGTTGGGGCAGTTTATGACACCTTCCACAATATGTGAATTTATGGCGTCTCTGTTCGATGAGATTTCCGGGGATGTGCGTGTCTTGGACCCGGGGTGCGGTGTCGGATCTTTAACGGCAGCATTCTGCGATGAGGCGATTTCTCGCGGACATTCAATGGTACGGGCGACAGCCTACGATATCGAGCCAGTGATGCAGCCATTTCTGCAAGAGACCTTAAATGATTGTAGCGAACGGATTGGAGAAGACTTTAAGTTCGACATTCGAAACGCCGATTTTATCCATGCTGCGGCGGAAATGCTGTCGGCGGATCTTTTTGGGTCTACGGGAGAGCAATTCACGCATGTCATAATGAACCCGCCGTACAAAAAAATAGCGACAGCTGGTGATCACAGAAAGTCACTGAGGCGTGCGGGAATAGAAACAGTCAACCTCTATTCTGGGTTCGTGGCACTGGCTGTCAAGTTGTTGCAGGACGGCGGCGAATTGGTAGCGATCGTTCCGAGGTCTTTTTGCAATGGGCCTTATTACCAGCCTTTTCGAGAATGTTTGCTCGGCGAAACGGCGATAACCCGTATTCACATTTTTGATAAGCGGAACACGGCATTCTCCGATGATGAGGTTCTTCAAGAGAACGTCATTTTCCATTGTAAGAAAGGAGCAGAGCAGCGGTCTGTGACGGTCACATCAAGTCCGACATCAGATTTTCACTTTGACACGCATTCTGAGCAAATGACGGCAACCGATATGACAGTGCGTGAGATGGCGTTCGATCGGCTTGTGAATCCAAACGATCCTCAAAAATTCATTCACATAGCTGCCACCCCCCGTGATCAGGCTGTCATTGACCGATTGTCCGGCTTCAACTCCACACTGGAGGACCTCGAAGTGCAGGTCAGCACAGGACCGGTTGTCAATTTCCGGCTACGTGATGATTTGCGAGACAAACAGTGCGAAGGCTCTGTTCCGCTACTCTTTCCTCAACACTTGAACGGAGGCGTGAAGTGGCCGCTCACTGACTCCAACAAGCCAAATGCCATCATGGTGTCCAATGAGTCAAAACCCTGGCTGTGGGAGAACAAAGGTCACTTTCTGATTACGAAGAGATTCAGCGCAAAAGAAGAAAGAAGGAGAATAGTTGCGACGCTCTATGATTCTTCTTTACCGGGAAAACTAATTGGTTTCGAGAACAAAACAAATGTTTTCCATTGGAAAAAAGTTGGTTTAAATGACGATATATCTAAAGGCCTATTTGTCTATTTAAACTCAACGCTGCTCGATAAATACTATAGGCAATTTGGCGGGCATACTCAAGTCAACGCCGCCGATTTGAGATCACTTCATTATCCAGACCGCGAAACACTAATTCGGATGGGGAGGAAAGTTCAGAGTCAAGATATCACACAGCAAGAAATAGACGGTATTCTGGGAAGTGAGATTAAGTCGATGGCCGATGATAATATTGTAGACCCGATTAGGGCGAAAGCAAAAATTGAGCAGGCACTTGAAGTCCTGAAGCTTCTCGGCATGCCTAGGGCTCAACAGAATGAGAGATCGGCTTTAACGCTACTAGCTTTGCTAAACTTACGACCCGAAGGCGAGTGGTCGCAAATCGAAAGACCAATGATTGGTGTCACGCCTATTATGGATTGGTGCAGAGATGTGTATGGGACTGAATATGCTCCAAACACCCGCGAAACATTTAGGCGGCAAACTCTGCATCAGTTCAATGATGGCGGAATAACGCTTTACAACCCTGATAAGCCAGATCGGCCTGTAAACTCACCCAAAGCTTGCTATCAAATCACTGAAGAGCTGCATAAAGTCCTTGCTTTGTGCGGTACAGCTGAATTTGCAGGTGCGTTGAAAGCTCATCTCGAACATGTAAAGACGTTGGCAGAACAATATGCGAAAGCCAGAGAAATGGCGATGGTGCCCGTTGTGTTGGAGGATGGGACCGAAATTCGCCTGAGCCCCGGTGCACACAGTCAACTAATTGGTGACATTGTAGCTGAATTTGCACCGCGTTTTGCCCCCGGCAGCGAAGTTATATATCTGGGTGATACTGGGGCGAAAGAGGACTTTTTCAGAAAGAATCGCCTTGAAGAGCTCGGCGTGATCGTCGATCGAAAGGGCAAATTGCCAGACGTGGTTCTTTATTGGGAAGAAAAGGACTGGCTGTTGCTCATCGAGTCCGTAACAAGTCATGGACCCGTCGATGGAAAACGACATGGGGAGTTGTCAAGACTATTCGAGCAAGCCTCCCCCGGACTTGTCTATGTCACGGCCTTTCCGGACCGCCGGATAATGACAAAGTACCTATCTGAAATATCTTGGGAAACGGAAGTGTGGATCGCCGACGCACCAACACATATGATCCATTTCAACGGTGATCGCTTTCTAGGCCCACACGACTGATTCTTTTAGGGGATCCTGCAAATCCCTCGTTTCCAAACCTCCTACGAAAGAACCCAATCCGTGTAGCATTGGAACGTCGTTTGTTGCTTAAGTGCTGCATTTTGTAGTCGTTTGCTTGTCTCAGCCGACACGGGGGTGATCATGTATCCTGACATGAGATCTCCTATCATCGCGCATTGGGCGCACTTCTCTCGCCACATGAAGCCAATGAGGGCACAGATCGAGGCGTCGAGTCTGTCCTGATCTGATTTTGTCGGAGTGTTTAGGACAAGCATCTTCCCTGCCCAATCTTCAAGCTCAGCGAGTGCAAGCTTTCGCGCCGTAGCTTGAACGGTAGCAGCGACTTCTTTCCAATCACGCAGCTTAAATTTCTTCCTGTTTGCGGGGTTGTATTTCGGGGCTGACATCCTCACCGCAAACTTTGAGTTTAGTGAAGGAAGCGCGAGCGCTGGAAACACCTCAATAAGATAATTCCCTTCGTTGCTGGTTTGCGCTTCTGTTGGGTCTTGAACAGCGTCAACATTTGCCAAGAATTTCCAAATCGGGGCCCCGTCGCCGAACATCTTTGCCTTGCTCCGATTGGCAGGCTGCACACCTCCACCAACGTAAGAGACCAAAGCTGCTGCAACCTTATCGACCGGACGACTACCTGTTTCGTTTGGAACAACGGTGGGCTGATCGATAGCCACGAGGCCAAATTCATGCCCTGAGCGCTCGGAGAGGATGAATTCAAGGGCACTAGAAAACGAAACCAAACGGGGTTCGATAAATCTGAAGCCAAGTTCGCTCGAACAGGAAATGGCGCAAATGGCTCCTGGTGCTCTCGGATTGTCAGTCCAAGCCGAGTCAAACCCAAAAACAATCGTACTGGCTCCTGACATCGCACCGACTCCAAGCTCTTTTGCTGACGGCTCTGAGCATCGATCAACAATTCAAGGTTGCTCCCTCGATAACTCTCAGGAAACCCTCAATTGCCTTCCGCTGACCGTTGTCATGCAGGTCGTAATGCACACCCATAATCTCAATTCCTGGATCATCAGCGGTTATCTATTTCACGTTTGCCTCTCCAACTTGGGCAGCGTCGATTAGCAACCGATTGATACGATTATTCGTATATTTAGGCGGCTTATCATCTCGTTATCGACGGTAGTTATTCCACCGTCCGTTCAATCCGTTTGCTTCTGCTGTTTCCCCCACATAAGCCTAATCATTCAAAAGCAAACAATAGACGCCAGGAGTCTTTGTAGGCACCACAGGGAATCGAATTTTCCCTCTGTCACACAGCTCAACCCTGCCTTCATGCGGCCAAATAAATTTGGATTTGATTTTGAACACTGGTCCTACTCACCGACCACCCGTTTGCAGCAATATTTCAATCGAAGGGGCGATAACTCAATAGATTCATATAATTAGCCGTACACTTCGTTTCGCCTCTTGGACTGCAGTTCCCACCCAGTTTCTGGGAATGTCTCTCAGTGGGCGTTTATTTGAATCCTAGACCCTATCCAACAAAGACGCCTGGTCTTTGCCCCCATTCTTCCCCTTTTTTCTCAAGAAATTCCTTCCTACGATTGTTGAATCGGGCATAGTCCGGATGATTTACAAGATTGGCATATGTGTCTGACATATCGATCACTCCATGGTTGTGCAGGTCGATGTCCATTGGGCCGATTATCTCGTGCAACCAGTTTGAAGCTGTTTTCAGGCCAATGGAAGTTCCCATGCGCGAGGCGTACGCATCTAACATCACCTCCTTCAAACGATCTTCGTGACCAGAGCGAATGATGAAACTGTCGTGGACTGGTAGGACAAGCTCATCGTCTTCATCCATCAACCTCAGCATCACAGCCTCAGCGATTTCTGAGTCAGTTTTCTGGAGTTTGACGCCAATTCCTGACTTCAAATAGTGGGCTATTGGTTGATGCTTCTGTTCCAATGTCTCTTGCAAACGTTGAAAGTCCCAATCGTCAGGAAGGAGGTCCGTGACGTCATCTTGCATTCGATCGGTGGCGTTTATCATCTTGAGGAAGGTGACCTTCGCTAGTTTCTCGCACTCTTCTGGAAGACCATCCAGCAGATAAGGGTCTTCTGGCATTTCTAAGCCCTCCCAAGCGTAGAGCATGGTGGGATGCATTCCGGAGTAGTCGATTTCCGAGGTTGAATGCCAATTGATCGTCAAGAACTTCCGGTATCCGCTTCGGACCTGCTGCCACCACCCACCGTAGAACCGACCGCCATCCTCGAAGGTCCCATTGTTAAAGACCCTGTGAAGTCGTCTGCCGTGGTCAAGGTCTGCGACACGCGTCTCTTGGTCCCTTTCCAAATACTCGGTATCGGCAGTGTTCTGGTTTTCGAAGGCCAGACGGAAATCGGCATCAGGGACACATAGATCGATCCAATGGTCATCGAGGAAATTGTTGAATCGAGTCAGTCGGTTTGCCATTTCAATGGCTTCATCAGTATCGGGTGTGGGAATGCTCTTCTTCTTTCCCTCGATTTTCTTTTCTCTCATTCGAATCAAAGGGATAGGTGCTACTACGAAGAAGGAACCTATGGTGATTCCAAGTGGATCAAGATTCTCTAAAGTGGTCCTAGTAATGGGCGGGGTGGGTGCTTGTGGTTTCTTGCTACCACTGGCACTTTCACTCACTATGTCTTCCCTCGTAATCCAATCCTCTAACTCATTAATGAGACGTTCTGTTGGTAGACACCGGGTAGAAACACCTGAGATTGCCCCACTTTGTCGAGCTATATTCCCACCGTCAGTCTCGATATAAGGAGGGTCATTGTCCCTGAGGAAATGGATAAGTCCTCGAAGAGAGTTTCTAGCTAGACCAATAGGATTGTATTCACTAGAGTCATTAGCCCTATTCGATAGGGGGATCGCTGTATAGAGGTTAGGGTCTATAAGGTGGTTCTTGTAGAGGTTCCCAAATACGATTGCCACGGCGAACTTTGCTCGACTGATGTTGTCCTTCCTCTGCGTCATTCCCGCTGCTTCCAGAAATTCTGAAGCCATGTCATTTACGAAGGGGTAGAACCTACTCGCATCGAGCATCAATTCCCTCCGGATCCACTTGCAGTGGTTCAGTGAGAGAACTGTGGGAGGTGCATAAGGCATGACGGGCACACTAAGTTGCTGATTTGTTTTTCAGAAGACCATAATTCGTTCTGTGGTGGAAGAGGGGAATTGCTCCTGTCATTTCCGCGGTTCAAGAGTATTTTTTTAAGCACGCTGGAGAAATCAAAGATGTCCGACCCTAGATTGGCACTGCTTTCCAAGCCTCACATGGCTCCCTTGATGGAACTGATCTCCAAGTGGCGTAACGTTGGATACGATGTTCCAAATCCAGACCCCAATGACGGTGGAGTAAATGCCAAAGCCCTCTTCCTTCTTGAGTCTCCCGGTCCGAAGGCTGTAGGAACCAGATTTATCTCCTGTGACAACCCTGATCCATCTGCAAGGAATATGAAGAGGTCCTTAGCGGAGGCTGGTCTTGATCGATCAGAAGTGATGCTCTGGAATGTCGTTCCCTACTGCGTGTCCAGCACAACCAAGAACAAGAACGCTTCTTCAGACGACATAATGAAATCAGCACCTTTGACACAGGAGTTCATTGAGCTGTTCCCGAATTTGCAGGTCGTGGTGTTATGCGGGGACAAGGCGCTCAAGGCACTAAGGTTTCTGAGTGTTCCTTGCAGGGTACTGGCGACATATCATACCGGTGGAATGGCCTATAATCAGCAAGTGATGAGACAGAACACTCAAGCGACGTTTGCAGAGGTTCGACGGCTGATCAGGTAGTATGTTGATTGCATCGGACCAAGAGCCTATTGCTGCGCTCCTGCAGCCGTCCATGCCGTCCTTAGTGTTCCATTATTCTGCTGCTTCAAGCTTCTTTGCCAACATTGTTGTGTCAGCGTGTGCATATCCGGCTGACGTCGGAGGGTACTTGGAGCCCCGTTCGGCGAGGCCGTGTTCATGGGCGACACTTGAATGCAGCAATTCTCGCCGTTATTTGACCGAACTCTGCCCCAGCTACAAACTCAGGCATCCATTCACCTGGTCTCCGATCGTCGACTAAATCAGTGCACGATTGTGCCACAAATAAAGAGAAAATCTTTGACCCATCACTTGGCTTCCCCTTGAAAACGTAGTTCGTTGAGCGGCCGTTGATGCTTTTAGCTTCAACATCAAAGTCAACCCTTCCTTCAGTATCAAAAAAGGGCATTGATTGGATTATAACATCGAAATTATTGTCTCCTAACCAGACTGAGAAATTATTTATTATTAATTCTTCTTGCTCCCATGTCAAATCTCCATCAATTTTACTTAAAAAACCCATCCTGAATACTTCTCGACTTTCGTCCCAAGCGGGCTCTGAAGCAAGAGTAACTTCATCATCTCTCGTGCTCATACTTGCATCCTTGAATGTGTCTTCTCGAATGAGCTGAGACGGCACAACGAAAAACTTGAGTTCCTGCAAAGGATCCCGAATTGGCTCCTCCACCGGAGGTTCTGAGAATTGAGGTGCACCATGCGATTCAAGCGCCGCCGAAGGGTGTTCGCTTGAGTTACTCGCCCCGGAGCCCCCATCTTCAAGAGCCTGGTCGTTCGACACAGGAACCTCGTTTCGGCCTACGTCAGTGCGTCCGATCTTTTCATAGTACCAAGTGAATGCAACCCACGCTCCACCCACGACTGTTACGACAATAGATCCGAAAATACCGGTAAGGAAAACTATTGCCCTGAAAGAATTTTCTTCATTCAGCAGCGTCCAAAACTTATGCCAGATCCGTTTCAACATCGGTACGAAACTCTCCGTGCCTTGAAAAGGTCAACACATTGGCGACCGCAAATCTGCGGCTGCCTAGAAAAATATCACCCACCCTAAAACCAAGATAGGAAAATTCCAATGCTTACAAATAAAGACCGGGTCGAGGATATCCGTCGCATCGGCGAGGGGAAGTCCGAAAAAGAAATTACAGACTTTATCAGAAAACACCTATGGTCTCGTCTTGTTGACTGCCGACGAAACGAAACGCATTGTGGACAGATTCTACGCTTGAACGGTCCGGATCAGGGGGCTGGGTCAAACTAAAAAAGTTGGAAGCATTGCTCAAAAACTAGATAACCACTACACTGCAATCATTGGTCGCTGTTGGGGGAGTTTTTTATCTTGCTCAGAAGCTTTGTTTGTTTTTTTCTCCTGTTTTTTTGTACTGTGGACTCAAGAAGTGAAGATCAGGATTTTTGGTTGATCGAACAAGTATATGCAGAGTGCATCCAGAAAAATATAGACAATTACGTTCAGCAACCACACGACCCTGTCGTGATAATTGTCGGAAATTGCCCCGACGAAGATATTGCGGCGGGGATCTCTGCGACAACTAAGGCAACAGGCATCAATACAGTAGGAAAAGGCAACAGCGTCCTAATCTTCAATAAGTCTGAGTTGCCTTGCCTTGCCACAGTCTCGCTAAATCCAGATGAATCTGGTTTAGTGAAAATACCGCGGAAGCTATCTTGTGACTAAATTGCATAATGCGGCTGCAGCCGCTGAAATTGTATCAGCTGTTGTTATTTCTATGTCAGTTTCTTTGGCGGTTATTGCTTATCTCAACGAAACAACAAAGCAACAACGGCAATTCACTATGGAATTGGCATTAAACTACTTTTCTGAGGGACTGCACGAGCCAAAGAAGAATTTGTATAGAGCAATTAGGTCATATCAAGAAGAAGTTAAGCCTGCAAAACTTGGTTCAACAGATCTTGCGACCTACATCGGCAAAGCTAAAGTCCCAGATAGTATTTCCGAACAAGAATTGGATTCTGCGCTATTAACCGTGGCAAGCTTCTTCAACTCCGCCCATCGCTGCGTTAAGTCGGAGCTTTGTGATGAGAATTTGATGCGTGAACTAATATCCGAGGACGCTACTGCCATTCACTGCGTCTTCTCGCAGTACTTTCTCGACCTCATTGAAGAAGCCAACGTTCCACAACTTGCATCAGGTTTGAAGTTCTTCAAAGAAGAGGACTGTGACTGATGCTTCATGAATACAATAGTTGCAATACAAAGCTGATTTTTCTTATTGGCTACGTGCTGTTCTTTTCCATTGTATTACGACCGGCGACTGGACTATCCGCAGAGTTCATTGAACTATCAAATGTTGCGCTTCATTCGGATAAACTGAAGAGCGGACAGTGCACCCATATAATGCGAGGTGAAATCGTTCCTGGCGACTCGCGAAAGCTTTCTGAACTAATTGACAGAATTCCAAAGCAAAATCACGATGAACTCAATTTTTTATTTTGCTTAGATAGTGAAGGTGGAAACCTGAGGGAAGGTTTGAAGATAGGCGCGCTTTTTCGTTCGAATTTTTTCGGCACATTTGTCCCAGAAAATGCAAGATGTCTTTCGGCGTGTGCCATTGCTTTTATGCACGGCACGATCGGTGAATGGGAATACATTCAAACCTTTCGAATGCTTCACCCCTTAGGGCGGCTTGGATTTCACGCTCCGAGCCTCGGCATAGAATTAGATGGTACACAAAACGTGCCTTTTGCTTTTGTCGAAGCCGCACATTCTGCGACGCTACAAGATATTGCCGATATAGTCTCGGGATCAGCATATCCAGTATCTAGCTTCGCATATCCTATAATTCCCACCAGCCTAATCGCCCAAATGCTAAAAACTGAACCCGATCAATTCTTTTACATTGATGATTTACACAAGTCATTTCTTTGGGGCATATATATATATCCACATAACCTGACTGCGCCTGATGGTTTTGATTTAGATTTAGCATACTATCAACTTTGTGAAAACATTAGCTACATTTTGGAGCCACATTCTTACAGCGCTGAAAACTATGCAAGAACAGTCACTGAATCGCTTATTGAGTCAGTTAAGAATCACTGGACAACGCCATTGCCACAAAACCATAAGCTGGTGGAAGTAACAAACACTTGGAATCGTGAGTGCTCATACACCTATCGAAAGGACGTAGAACTCTTTACGGTAAGGAGGTATGAGGCTGGTGATTTTACTGATGAAGTACAAGTCAGTCCTGTATTTTTATTCCCCCCAAGAACAAAAATCGTTCAAATTGCGCCCAAGTAAAAGCTTCACAATTACGCTATTCTGCTTTGTGCTATTGCGATTTTATCTTAGTCAGTTCGTATTCGATTGCGGGGTTCAGTCTGCAATTTGATTTGTTCAAACTTTAAGTCTCTCGAAATCCGCGCCTGTTACCAACCCAAGTGAGCCACTCTACCATTGACAGCTAGAAGCAAAGACTTGAAGCGGTGCCGACTTCGCGCTTTTTTAGACGCCGGTTTACTACCGATGGAAGCGTCCGGTGATAGCCCAAGAATTTTTTGTCCAATCCGTCTAACCTGCAAAAACTTGGTAAACAAAGCTGTGCTTCGAGAGCCTAGTGTCTGAAACCGTCCATGCCGTCCTACGTGCCCATCATTCCGCAGCTTCCAGCTTCTTTGCTAACCTTGTGTTGTCAGCGTGGGCATACCGCATTAGCATCTTCATGTCCCGGTGATCTGAAATCGAAGCCACTTCCGGAACTGTTAGGCCCATTTCAAAGAACCTGCTAATCGCCTCATGTCTCAGATCATGGAAGTGAAGGTCTTCAATATCTGTCCTCACCAACATTCTCTCCCAAGCCATCCTTAAAGCATTGGCGGTAAGCGGGAAAACCTTCTCTACCTCGCTATCCATTCCTTGCAGGAGTGCAAGAGCTCCCGGTGTAAGGGGAATGGTCCGTGAATAGCCGTTCTTTGACTCTATAATGGTTACTGAACGCCGTTTAAGGTCCACTTGGTCCCGATACAGCCCAAGGATCTCACCCCTTCTCATACCCGTTTCTATTGCGAATATGACGACTTTCTCGATCAGGGGATTCTGCCTTGTTCTGGCTGCCTGGAGAAGCTTTTCGTATTCTCCTTCCTTTAGCCTGCGTTCCCGCCTGTTGTCCCGAGCCTTCAGTCTCAACTTTTCGACAGGGTTCTCTTGGATCGGAATACCCCACTCTGTTTTAGCGATTTCAAAGGCGTGACTGATGGGAGCCAGTTGTCGCTTTAGACTGATAGGAGCAATCGATCTCAACCGTTCGTCACGGTAGGCAGCAAAGTCAGCTGAAGTCAGTTGATCAAGACGTTTGGAACAGATTGGGTGCCTCAGAAACGCACTCAGGAAATAGGTTTCAACTGACTGCTTTTTGAGTGGGACTACTTCATCTAAATACCGAGACACAATATCAACTAAGGTATATTTCCTTAGGTCTGACTTTGAGCTTTTCAGTTCTCCTCGGTCTGCTTCAAGCTCCCTCTGTCGAGCCCATTCCTTTGCGTCCTTATGCTGGAGAAAGCTCTTTGTCCTTGTCGGAAATCCTTGCCGCCTGACCTGAACGTGATATTTGCCAGAGCGTTTCCTGATCGATGCCATGATTTAACCTGCTGTGCCAAGAGTGTGCCAAGCAGCTTTGTACAATCGGAATTCTATGGTGCAGGGAGAGTAAAATAGACAATTAAATCAATGTCTAAGAGTGGTGCCGCTGATAGGACTCGAACCTACGACCCCATCATTACGAATGACGTGCTCTACCAACTGAGCTACAGCGGCGATTCCCCGGTGCCGGGGCTGGCGCGCGCGGTGCGCGCGGACCCGATGAAGATCGGGTGGGCCGCTAATTACCGGAGCTTGAGGCCAGATGCAAGAGGCATCTGGCAGGTTCTTGGCACGACATCCGATATTGTCAGCAAAGGTTGCCGTTCGTGCCGCGTGAGGACAGGGAACAACGGCAACCTCAGTTGAAGAAACGCGGACGCGCAGCCTTGCCGGTGGTGTCCTTGTCGTTATCATCCGTACCCGGGTCGTCGGGCATGCGCTTCAGCGGAAACTGGATCGGCCCGTTCGTTTCCTCCGGCGTTTCCGCTGCGCCGGCCTCCGCCTTTTTCTCGCCGTCAGGCTTCGCGTTTCCGGCGTCCGCTTCTGCCGTCGCTTCCGTCTTGTCCGTGTCCTTGCCGGCATCACCGCCATCCGAATCCGCCTTGGCGGTATCAGCGCCATCGACGGCTTTCGGCGGCGATTCGGATTTGGACACAGCTTCGTCCGGCTTTGCCGGTTCTGCCGCCTCCGGTTTTCCGGCGTCAGCCTTCGGCGCTGCGTCCGGCAGATTGCTCATCGATGGACTGTAGCGAACATCGTCCGTTGTGCCTTCGAAGCCATGCTTTGCGTTGGCATCCACGGCTGCTGCTGCGGGCGCCGTTTTGGCGGCTTCGGCAACTGCCGGATCCGGCGATGACGGCTCGGCTGCGGGTTCCGCCTTGAGCTCCACGGTCTTGGGCGCGTCGGCGGCCGGCGTTTCACCGGCTTCTGCATCATTTTCTGCCACGGCCGGTTCGGCCGGCTGTGCAGGAGCAGCCTCGGCTGCAGGTGCGACCGCCGGAAGAGCCGGCGCTTCGAAGAGACTGTCTTCGATAAGCTCACCCTCTTCCTCGATCGCGCCGCCGGGCGACGTCCATTGGAAAGCGTCCAGTTTGCCGGTCACCGGTGAAACCGGCTGCCAGTCCGCAGAAACAATTCCGTCGGCGACCCAGGCCTTGTCCTGAGGCGCTTTGAGCGCGCGTGCCAGCCAGTCCCGCATGCGGCCCCGGTCACCATGTTCGGCCTCTTCAACCTCAGCCATGAGCAGGAAGGCCGACCGTGTCGGTTCGGACTGCAGGACTTTTTTCAGCTGCGCCCGCGCGTCCTCGAATTCCCGTGCCTCGATGGCGGCGCGCGCAATCGCCAAAGCGCCTTCCGGCGTATTGGTGCGCTGCGCCGACAGGGACTTCACGCGTTTCAGCCTGTCGACGGCCGAATCGCCCGTGCGCACATGCGCGTATGTCTCTGCAAGCTCCGGGTGAGGCGACAAACGCCAGGTCGCTTCCAGCACCTTCGCTGCCTTGCGGATATCACCCCGGCGCGTCGCAAGACGCGACGTCAAAACGGCGGCGGGCACGAGATCGAGCGCCAGGCCATGGGCCTCCTTTGCCAGCGAGAACGCCCGCTCCGGTTCGCCGCCTTCGAGCTTCTGCGCCAGCGCCGTCAGGATAACGGCCCGCTGACGGCGATAACTCTTCTTGTCGACAAGCTTGGCAGCGTAGTTGCTTTCCAGCGTTTTGAGAGCTTCATCCCAGTGATGGGAAACAGCCTGATAGCCGAGAACGGCCTTGCCGGCCCACTCCAGGCCCGGCGAGGTTTTAGCCGCTTCTTCCGCGTAATGGCGGGCGGCGACCGGCTCCCCTTGACGTTCCGCCTCTACGAACAGGCCGTGAAGTCCGAGTGCCTTGGTTTCCGGTTCATCCAGCATCGCCTCGAAACGCTGGCGCGCCTCGTCATCCTTGCCGGCAAGCTGTGCAGTCTGGGCAAGAAGTAGCTTGGCCGCAGGTTCTTCGGGCAACAGCTTGTCTGCGTCCAGTCCGTAACGCCTTGCAAGCTTTGCGTTGCCGGTGCCAAGCGCGATCAGGCCGTGGGACAGCGCCGTGTAGCCCTTGTCCTTGCGGCGCCGGCGGAAGAACCTGCCTGCGATCTGCGGCGACTGAAGGATCGTCCGGATCACCAAGACGACCAGAAGAAAAGCAACCAGCGCGACACCGGCAACAAGCGCAACGACGACCGGCGGCTGTTCCCAGACATATCCGTTCCAACTGATTGAGATGGTCCCGGGCAGGTCCGCCATCCAGGCGAAACCGGCTGCCAGGCCGAACAGCAGGAGGAAGAACAAAAACACGCGGATCATATAGTTCGCTCCCAAGCGTCGCCGGGCGAATCCGGCTCAAAACAACACCTGTACGGACGGCCGGCCAGCGGTCGCCGCTTAACTGTCTTTCGCAGCAAGCGCATTCAGCACTTCCTGTGAAGCCTTTTCCGTCAGCCCGTCCACCTGGACACGGGCCTCGGCACGGGCGACCCACTCGCTACCGGCCGCCTTGGCGGCATCGGGAAGGTCCTGGTAGGCCGCGATCGCCCCTGAAAGGTCGCCATTGGAAACAGCATTTTCCATCCGCCGCAAGGCCGCTTCCGGCCCTGTACCGTCCGCGTCGCCGGGACCGCGCACGGCGACGATCGATCTGGCACTTGCCAAAAGGCTGTCGAGAACGTCGTCCGAGTGATCCGGTTCAGCGAAGGTCTTATAGATGTTTCGGGCAACCGGCGGGAATTGGGCAATCAGAACGGATACGGGCTCAACGCCGGTCTTGGCGTGCGACTCGAGCGCCTTCACGTCGATATCTGCAGGCAGTCCGGCCTTGACCGCCGCGAGTTCGGTTTCATAGGGCCGGCCGGAATCGACCGCCGACTTGAGCGCAGAGACCGACAGGGCCCGGGCGGCCACTTCACGTGCTGTCGCGTCACCCATGGTCCCTTCGACCTGCTGCAGCCGCTTCGAAAGAGCGTCCAGCTCCGCCCGGATTGTCTCCAGCGCGGCCGTGTTTGCCGCTCCGACCGAACTGATGTCCGATGACAGGCTGGACAGCGTCTCGGTCGCGCGCGCCTGGCTGTCGGCGAGTGTCTTGAGAGACACGTCCGACGTGGAGACGGCGGTCTGCGCTGCCTTGGCGGTCGCCTCCGCGTTCTGAAGACGGTTTTCGACATCCGCAAACTGCGTCTTCAGGCCGCCAATCTCCGTTTCGAGCCCGGAGACCGAACCCGTCAGCTTGTCGGCTTCCCCCGTTGTTGCCGCTGCTTCGGTCTCAAGTTTGGAAAGGCGGTCTTGCAACGGGCTCAGATCGACGGACGCCTGCTGCCCCGATGCACTTTCAAGTGCGTCCAACCTGCTTTCCAGCGGTTTCAGATCCACGGAAGCACTTCCCGCCGCTGCACCACCGGCAGACGCAACTTCGCTGCGCAGGCTCTCAAAGTCCTGTTTCAGGGCGTCGAGCGCCGGCGTCACGTCCGAAGAAGCAGAAGCAGCGGCACTTTCCACTGTGCTTTCCAGAGCAGACACCTTGGTCTCAAGGGCAGCAAGCGCCTGGCCAGCCGATTGCTCTGTCGCGCTTGTGCTGAGATCGCCGAGTTGCTGCTCAAGATCCGCAATCTTTTTCTCTGCAGCTGACAGGGCGTTGGTAACTTGCTGATCCTGTTCCGGCGTGAGCTTCAGGATCCCGGCCTGATGAAGACCAAATCCGCCGCCAAGCACGATGATCCCGCCGATCACAGCCGCGATCAGAACACCGAACGCACCCACGCCGCCACTCGCCTCGGGCGCTGGCGGGTTCGAGAACGACGACCCGGAGGGTTTTGCGGTAGAAGACGGTGCCGTCGACCTTGCCGAGGTGCTGGAACCCGAAGCCGTTGACGCGGAGCCACCCGGTCCTGGTTTCGCCGTGCGTGACGCAGCTGAAGTGGAAGAAGAGGCCGATGGAGACGGCTTGCCTGTTCCGGTTGGCGCGGAGGCGCCGGCACTCGAGGTCCTGGCTGCTGAAGATGGTCCGGTGGAAGATGCCGACGCGGCGGAGGAGGCAGCCGTGCCGGTTCCCGATTTCCCTGCTGTCGAGGCGGTTGCGCCCGCTGCACCCGGCTTTGCGCCGGTGGTCTTTGAACTCTCGGGTTTCGTGTCGGCCGGCTTTGTGCCTGCCGATGCGGCAGCGCCGGTCTTGGGAACGCCGGAAGTCGACGACCCGGTGCCCGTGCTTCCGGATTTTTCGTTCACTTTTTCAGCCTTGAGGTCGATCGTTACCGGCCGCTTCGCGCCGGCTCCCGAGCCTGTCGATGGCTTGTCGCCAGTGCCGGGCTTGTCGGCGGAACCGGATCCGCTTCCGCCTGATGAGGATGCACCGCCAGAAGATTTGTTGTCCGTCGCCATCCGCTCTCCTCCTGAACCTTCCGGTCACACTATACACACCTGATGACGAAGCGGAACTGCCTCGGCACAGACTTTTTCGCGCTGCAAAACAACGACTCGACCGGATCTGGTTAACACGCTCCTAAAACCAGTTCCAATAATGCCTTTTCACTCGGCGCGTCAGCCGCTTCAACGCTCATATACCCAGATAAGGGCTCCGCCGCCTGTTGCGAGATCGCATAGACGCGCAACCCGGAAAAAATATGATCGGGACAGCTCGATTTAAGCAGCTGCAGCAGCGTCTCCGCCGTCCGACGGGAGTAGATGAGAACGCCATCGTAGCCCCTGCGGCAAAGTGTATCGCGGACATCGTCCGCAAACGATCCGACAGCTGCCATCCGGTAAACAGTGACAGTTTCACCGCCAATGCCGTTTTCACGCAGAAGAGCCTCAATGTCTCCGCTCCTGTCCCGCGCGGCAAGATAAAGGGCGTTGCCACGGTCGAACATCCCGCGTTTTGAAACCAGCAATTGGCCGAGCACAGAGACATCGCCGGATGCCGAAAGGACGTCGCTGAAACCGGCTTCACGGCATGCGGCCGCCGTCGCATCGCCAACCGTGAAAACCGGACAGGCGCGCAATTGCTCCAGCTGCTGATGCCCGGCAAGCGCATCCACCGCCCGGCGGCTGGTGAAGACCAACGCGGAAACAGCCTTCAGATCCAGCTGTGCCGGCGTCTCGGCCCTGAACTCCAGAAGGGGCGCTTCGTCGGCGATGTGGCCGGCCGCCCTGATCAGATCAGCTGTCCGTCTGCACTCGGGCTGCGGCCGTGTCACCAGGAAGTGCATTTGTTCAGTGACCTGATAGGAAACCGGGCCCCATACGCTCTTTGAGCGCTTCGCCGGCCGAAATCCCTATGGAGGCCGCATCTGCCACCGGCCCGCTTTCTTCCGCCTCGTGGAATGCACTGCCGTCCGGCTTGAGCACGATGCCCCTGAACTGGAGACTTCCGGCCGAAGTCGTTGCAAGACCGCCGATCGGCGTCCGGCAGGACCCGTCCAGAACACCGAGAAAGGCGCGTTCGGCATCAAGCCGGACTTGCGTTTCCGGATCATGGATCGGAGCCAGCTTCTCAAGTGTTGCCGCGTCGTTTTCCCGGCTCTCGATGCAGATGGCCCCCTGCCCGACCGCTGGCAGGAAATCGTCGATGTCAAGCATGCTGGTGATTTCAGCCTCCAGCCCCAGCCGCTTCAAACCGGCCGCTGCGAGAAGCGTTGCATCGACCGCGCCATCGGCGAGTTTCTTAAGGCGGGTTTGCAGATTTCCGCGATACATCACCACGTCGATGTCGGGTCTCAGCCGCTTGATCATGGCCTGACGGCGCAGCGAGCTCGACCCGACGACCGCGCCATGCGGCAGGTCTTGGAGCGATTTCGCTTTCGGCGATAGAAAGGCATCCCTCACATCCTCGCGCGGCAGGAAAGCGGTCAGGGCGAGGCCGTCCGGAAGCACTGTCGGCATATCCTTGGAGGAATGCACGGCGATGTCGATGCGTTGATCGAGCAAGGCCTCTTCGATCTCCTTTGTGAACAGCCCCTTGCCGCCCACTTCAGAGAGCGGCCTGTCCTGAATCCGGTCGCCGGATGTCTTGATCACAACGATTTCGAAAGCATATTCCCCTAGCCCGTGCACGGCCATGAGCCGGTCTCGGGTTTCATGGGCCTGTGCCAGTGCGAGCGCACTGCCCCGGGTTCCGATTCGCAAAGGATTTGATTGCAAGTTTAACCGTCCAGATGTTACGCCCGGCAGAATTCAGCTGGACGCGGGATGAATTTTTCCGCCCCTGTCCTAGCACAGGCCGTGAACACTAAACCAATGACTTCAGTCAATTCAAATAGCAATGCGACGAATCTGACCGTCCTGGGCATCGAAACCAGCTGTGACGAAACGGCCGCAGCCGTTGTCCGCGGTCCGCTGCCCAGGGAGATCCTGTCCAACACCATTCGCTCGCAGATCGACGAACACACGGAGTTCGGCGGTGTCGTACCCGAAATTGCGGCGCGCGCGCACATCGAGATTCTCGACCGGATCGTCGCGGAAGCCATGCGTGAGGCCGGCTGCACCTGGGACGACATAGACGCGGTCGCGGCCACGGCGGGACCTGGTCTCATCGGCGGTGTGATCGTCGGCTTCATGACCGCCAAGGCCATCGCAATGGCGGCGGGAAAGACCCTCATCGGCGTCAACCATCTGGAAGGGCACGCGCTCACGGCACGGCTCACGGACGACCTGGATTTCCCGTTTCTGTTGTTGCTGGTCTCCGGCGGCCACAGCCAGTTTCTGCTTGTGCGCGGTGTCGGAGACTATGAACGGCTCGGCACGACGATCGACGATGCCATCGGCGAGGCCTTCGACAAGACCGCAAAACTGCTCGGCCTTCCCTATCCGGGCGGTCCGCATGTCGAAAAAATGGCCGCGAAAGGCGATCCTGACCGTTTCCGCATGCCGCGCCCGCTGCTCGACAGACCCGGTCTGGACATGTCCTTTGCCGGTTTGAAGACCGCGCTGCGAACCCGGGCCAAGAAGCTCGAACCGGTGGACGACCAGACGGTTGCAGATCTGTGTGCAGCGTTCCAGCTTGCAGTCGCGGATGTCCTTGCCGCGCGGACGAAAGCGGCACTCGATCTCTTCCGCGCCCGTCACCCCGGCGTGGCTCCGGTCATCGTTGTCGCCGGCGGCGTTGCTGCCAACAAGGAAATCCGGAAGGCCCTCACCGTTGCCTCCGAACAAGCGGGAGCAAGATGTGTCGCGCCGCCCATGCGGCTGTGCACCGACAATGCCGCAATGATTGCCTGGGCGGGCATAGAGCGGCTGCAAACCGGACCTGTCGACGACATGAAACTGTCTCCCCGTCCCCGCTGGCCGCTGGATTCAGAAAGAGCCGGCGTTCTGGGTGCCGGCAAAAAAGGCGCAAAGGCTTGATCGTTTCGGCTTCGCCGCGAATTCTTGCCCGGAACACAAACTTGCCCTTTTGCACGTGCAGGGAGCCTGTTAGATCAACGGATGCCCGGCCGCTACCGGTCGAACATTCAAAAACTGACCAGTCTTGAAGAAGTTCCGCAGAGCACTTTCATCGCAAAAGGATTCCGGCGGCATGCACGTCTACCACAAGGCATACGTTTACCTGACTTGCGGCACGGACTTGCTCGTCTTTTCAGAGCCCGATTTTCCGCATGTCGGTTTGCAGGTCCCCGGCGGGACCCTCGATCCCAGGGAAAGCTATTTGCAGGCGGCCCGCAGGGAGTTTTGCGAAGAAACCGGACTTTCGTTGGATATCGCGCTCGAATCGTTCGCCGACCAGGATCGTATCCTTAAGAATGTTCCCGATTGCCTCGATGGATTGCATCGGCGGCGGCATTTTCACGGCATAGTCCGGGAAAAGGCTGCCGAAGAGTGGGAACATTTCGAATCCTCTCCGAGCGCAGGCGGACCGCCGATCCGGTTTCGCCTGTTCTGGATCGACCTGTTCGCAAGTGATGTGACTCACGAGGCCCGTTTCTTCGAAGGCTTTGGAGCACAGCTTGAGACATTACGGTCGCGCATGGAAAGGCAGAGCAATGGGCGCCATTAAGACAGTCGGCGTCATCGGTGGTGGCGCATGGGGCACGGCCCTCGCCCTGACAGCGGCTCGCGCCGGCCGCGACGTCCGGCTTTGGGCCAGGGATCCGGAGACGGTGTCCACGATCCGGTCGCGGCGGCAAAACGCACGCTACCTTCCCGGCATCACCTTTGACGAGGATCTCAATGCGACGGAGTCCCTGGAGGACGTCGCGGGCGCAGACGCCATCCTGCTTGTCACGCCGGCGCAGACGACACGCGGCGTGCTGGCGGCCCTGAAGAAAACAGGCACCGTCAACGGTCCTGTCGTCCTGTGCGCCAAGGGCATCGAGCAGACGTCGGGCAAGCTTCTGTCCCGGGTCATGAACGAGGAACTGCCGGGTGTGGAACCCGGCGTCCTTTCCGGACCGAGCTTTGCAGACGATGTCGCCCGCGGCTTGCCGACCGCCGTCACGGTGGCGGCGAACTCGGCCAAGACCGCCCTGAGCCTTTGCGAAGCGCTTCAGTCCGCATGTTTCCGGCCCTATGCCTCGATCGACATCCTGGGTGCCCAGATCGGCGGATCGCTGAAGAACGTTCTGGCCATTGCCTGCGGAGCTGTCGTTGGCAGGAAGCTGGGAGCAAGCGCCCAGGCTGCACTGACCGCACGGGGCTTTGCCGAACTGACACGCCTTGGCACCGCCATGGGTGCGCAGGGCGAGACCCTGACCGGCCTGTCCGGTCTCGGCGATCTCGTGCTGACCTGCTCGTCGACCCAGTCCCGGAACTTTTCATTCGGACTGAGATTGGGCGAGGGCTTCATGGCATCGGAGTTGATCGCCGCCGGCGGCAAACTCGCGGAAGGTGCCTATTCGGCAAGGGTTGCGGTGAAGCTGGCGCAGAAACACGAGATCGATGTCCCGATCTGTGAAACGGTCGCGCGGATGATAGATGAAGACCTCTCAATAGACGATGCGCTCAACACCCTGATGGCGCGCCCGCTCAAGGCGGAAACGGAAAGCCTTTGACACGCGTGATCCGGCATTGAGTTTATGCCGGCCCGGCCCTAGGGTACGGACCCCAGGTTCGCAAAAAACCTCTTCAACCAGGAACTTCAGCTATGCTCTATGCCCTGATATGCACCGACAAGCCCGGTGCCCTGCAAACACGTCTCGACAACCGCGACAACCATATCGCCTTTCTCAAGGGTCTCGGCGATGGCCTCAAGGCAGCCGGCCCGTTCCTCGACGACGACGGCAACATGTCCGGTTCCCTGGTGGTGATCGAGGCAGCGAACAGGGATGAAGCCCTCGCCATCTCACAGGAAGACCCCTATGCCGTCGCGGGCCTTTTCGAAAGCGTCGAAATCCGCCCGTGGAACTGGGTGATCAAGAATCCGGAGGTCCGTTAAGTGCAGTACTGGTTGATCAAGTCCGAACCCGACAAATGGTCATGGGATCAGCAGAAAGCCAAGGGCGACGCCGGAGAGCAATGGGACGGCATCAGGAACTACCAGGCACGCAACAACATGCGCGCGATGGAGATCGGCGACAAGGCGTTTTTCTATCACTCCAACATCGGCAAGGAAGTTGTCGGTGTTGTTGAGGTCTGCAGCGACATTCATCCGGACACCACGACCGACGATCCTCGTTGGGAATGCGTGGATTTCAAGGCAGTCTCCGGCATGCCGAAACCGGTCACCCTTGCCGATGTGAAAGCTGAACCACGTCTTGAAAAAATGGCGCTCGTCGCCAACACGCGCCTGTCCGTGCAGCCGGTCACCGAAGACGAATGGAAAATTGTCTGCGAGATGGGCGGGCTGAAGAATCCGGCCTGAGCGAACGCGCACACGGTCGATACGCGCGGCTTGGTCGGCTCTCCCCGTGGGAGAGGGTTGGGTGAGACAAAGTTGACGCAAAACTGAAACGGTAACATCCATGCCGCCCATTGATGACCCAGCCGATTTCATACGCCGGGAGACCACGGTCAAACCGGTTCCGCATGCGGAGGAAATCAGGCTGCACGTTGCGGACGAGGCCATGGAGCTCTGGCAGAAGACGGAGGAGGATCTCGGCGAACTCGGCCTCGATCCGCCGTTCTGGGCCTTCGCCTGGGCGGGCGGTCAGGGCCTGGCGCGCTACATTCTGGATACACCTGCGCTCGTGGCCGGAAAGGACGTGCTCGATTTCGCCTGCGGTTCCGGACTGGTTGGAATAGCCGCGATGATGGCAGGTGCGAACTCCTGCCGCGGGGTCGATATCGACCCTTTCGCCATCGCGGCTGCCCGTCTCAACGCCGAGCTGAACGGTGTCCGGCTCGACCTCGAGATTGCCGACTTGACAAGTCAGGCCACGCCTTCGGCAGATGTCGTCTTTTGCGGAGATGTTTTCTATGACCGGCAGATGGCAGGTGCCGTTGTTTGCTTTCTGGACCGTCTGCTCGATGCCGGCATCGACGTCCTGGTCGGCGACCCGGGAAGATCCTATCTGCCGACCGGCCGTCTCACGGAACTCAGCGTTTACAAAGTCCCTGTCGTAGGTGCCCTGGAAGACAATGAAATAAAGAAAACATCCGTCTTTCGAGTTGGAAAAAGCTGACGGCCGTGCGGGTGGTTTCAACGTGAGAACCCTTTTCCCACAGCGATCTACAGAAGTTTTTGCCGTCCGACCCTTCCCCTTTGCGGTTCTTGCGATAGGTTAGCTCCACGAAGAGTTCAAAGCAGTCCTCCCAGGAGCCCCTCATGCCCATCGTTAACCGACTTGCCGACCTCGCTGACGAGATCACGGCCTGGCGCCGCGACTTCCACGAGAATCCGGAAATTCTCTATGAAACCGTGCGCACCGCCGGCAAGGTCGCCGAACTTCTGGAAAGTTTTGGAGTGGACGAGGTCACGACCGGCATCGGCAAGACCGGCGTTGTCGGCGTGATCAAGGGCCGCAATGGCGGCGCCGGCAGGACCGTCGGACTGCGCGCAGACATGGACGCCCTGCCGATCGAAGAGGAAACCGGGAAGCCTTACGCCTCGAAGGCTGCGGGAAAGATGCACGCCTGCGGCCATGACGGCCACACGGCCATGCTGCTCGGCGCGGCGAAGTACCTCTCCGAGACACGGAATTTCGACGGCACCGTCGTGGTGATCTTCCAGCCCGCCGAGGAAGGTGGCGCTGGAGCCAAGGCCATGATCGACGATGGCCTGATGACCCGCTGGCCGATGGACGAGGTCTACGGTATGCACAATTATCCGGGAATGCCGGTAGGCGAATTCGCGATCTGCAAGGGCCCGATCATGGCCGCAACCGACGAATTCCGGATCACTGTCACAGGCAAGGGCGGCCATGCCGCGAAGCCGCACCAGACGGTGGATCCGGTGGTTGTCGGCTCCAAGATCGTGTCTGCCTTGCAGACCATCGCCAGCCGGAACGCCAACCCGCTCGATTCCGTCGTGGTTTCGGTCACCGTTTTCAACGCCGGCAGTGCGTTCAACGTGATCCCGCAGGACGCGGTTCTGCGCGGAACGGTCCGCAGCCTGAACGCAGACATGAGAGACCTCGCGGAAAAGCGCATGGGCGACATCGTCACATCGATCGCCGCGGCCTTTGACGCCACGGCAAAGCTGGAGTTCCGGCGTGGCTATCCCGTGACACGGAACCATGACGACCAGACCGATTTCGCGGCGGAGATCGCAGAAGGCATTGCCGGTGACGGCAAGGTCAACCGGAGCATCGAACCGATGATGGGCGGCGAGGACTTTTCCTACATGCTCGAGGAACGGCCTGGCGCGTTCATCTTTGCCGGCAACGGCGACACTGCCGGCCTGCATCATCCCGAATATGACTTCAACGACGACCTCATTCCGGTCGGCTGTTCCTACTGGGTCAAACTCGTGGAAACGGCCCTCCCTGCAAAGGCTGCCTGACCGTTTTCCCGTTGTACTTTGCCCGCGCGTGCATGCAATGCGCGGGGCATCCGGGCCAGTTTCCCTCTCCCGGTCATTGCAGGGCTTGACCCTGCAATCCATCCCATGGCCTCTCCTCAACAGTCGGGCCCCGTATCGGCATGGATGCCATGATCAAGTCATGGCATGACAATCCGTTAGAATTTCCGCAGTGCCAGTTTCTCTCGCGTGGTCATTGCAGCGCTCGACCCTGCAATCCATGCCGTGGCCTCTCCTCAACGACAAGCCCGGCATCTGAATGGATTTCATGATCAGGACATCGCATGACAATTCGCTAGAATTTCCGCAGGGCCAGTTTCCCCCTCCCGGTCATTGCAGGGCTTGACCCTGCAATCCATGCCATGGCCTTTCCTAAGCAGCCGGGCCCGGATCGGCATGGATGCCATGATCAAGTCATGGCATGACAATTCGCTAGAATTCCCGCAGGGCCAGTTTCCCCCTCCCGGTCATCGCAGGGCTTGAACCTGCAATCCATGCCGTGACCGGTCTTCCATGTCAGAAACAGAAGGGACCGCAGCAAACGGATCCCTTTGCGCAGACTTGTTGCGATCATTAATCTGCGGGATGACGGCAGCCGGGATTCGCTATATGACTGACGCCGGTTCCGGCCGGCGTTTTCTTTTGGGCATTTCGACATGACACCACAACAATTCAGGCTTCCCTTCCTCGCGTCCTACGTGCTGGTCGGTGCGGTTGTTGGTGTTCTTGTCATCCATCCGCTCAACCTGGTGGTTGTCTGGTGGGAGCTTGCGCGCTTTTCCGAGACGGCCCCCGATCTGCTTGAATTCCTGTCTGCGCGGCTCTGGCTGCTGTTGTTGCCACGCCACCTCGATGTCACCTTCGCCTACACGCTGCTCGGCGGGGTCGTCGGGCTTGCCTTCGGCATCTTCAGCCGCAACTACATGCGCACGTCCCAGGCCTACCGGTCCCTGCGGCAGGAGCAGACGGCGCACATTCCGAGCATCATGCAAAAGGGCGAGACGGACGGCGTCGAATTCAAATCCTCGCTGCGTTGGGACATGAGGGAAAACCGCATCAATCGCGGGCTCGAAAAGGTCATCGCCAAGACCATCGCCGGTTTCTTCAACGCCGATGGCGGCTATCTTCTGGTCGGCGTGGATGATGACGGAAAAGCGCTTGGGCTTGAAAAGGACCTCTCCACCCTCAAGAGCGCGGATCTCGACGCCTTTGAGCGCACCGTCAACGATATTGTCTCGAAGAACCTTGGCGGCGACCTCTGCCCCTCCATTCACACGGTTTTCGCGAGCGTCGACGGCAAGGATGTCGCGATGATCATCATTCGTCCCGCCCCCCGCGCCGTTTACATGGAAGACGGCAAATCCTCGGTCTTCTACGTTCGAAGCGGGAACTCCACCCGCCAACTGGATGTGCGCGAGGCTCTGAACTACGCAAGATCGAGGTGGTCCTGACCCCATGGAATTCCTGGCAGCGCTGCTCCCCGACGAGCTTGGTTCCCTTTCAATCGCCACACTGATTCTCGCAAGCTTCTTCACATCGGGCCTCACCGCCGCCGTCGGCCTGGGAGGCGGCATCGCCCTTATCGCGATCATGGCGAACCTGATGCCCGCGAGCGCGCTGGTGCCGGTCCATGGCGCTGTTCAGATCGGCTCCAACGGCGGACGCGCGCTCGTCCAACTGAAGCATGTCGACTGGTCGATTTTCGCCTGGTTCACGATCGGCGCTCTCTTTGGAGCCGCGCTCGGCGGCGCGATCGCGGTCGAATTGCCGTCATCCATTCTAAGAGCCGGGATCGGCTGTTTCGTGCTCTGGGTGATCTGGGTCAAACCGCCGAAATTCGACAAGGTCCAGAAACGCGCCATGGCGGCTGCCGGATTCGCGTCGACGTTTCTGTCCATGTTCTTCGGCGCGGCGGGCCCGATCGGGGGCGCGGTGCTGTCCACGCTCGGCCTGACCCGCCACGGTTATGTCGCCAACCAGGCCGTCACGGCCCTTGTCATGCACGTCTTCAAGATCCTAGCTTTCGGGGCATTGGGCTTTGCCTTCGCGCCCTGGGCCGGCTTGATTGCGCTGATGATCTTCAGCGGATTTCTTGGGACACTGGCGGGTTCCCGTCTCCTCGGCAAGATGGATGAGAAGACATTCAAGACCGGTTTCAAATGGGTCATGACCGCCCTCGCGCTCAACCTCTTCTGGCAGGCAGCCCGCGGCCTGGTCTGACGGCAGCTGACCGAATTCGGCGACGCTTGACCGTTCGCGCGCCCTCGCTTGAGTTATTCGCAACTGGCCATGCCTTGAAAGACGGGGCTCGACGCGGTAACTGAGCGCAACTGTTTTCAACAATGCGGGATGGAACGTCCATGGCTTCTCACAGTCTTCTGCTTCTGCCGGGTGACGGCATTGGTGCCGAAATCATGAAGGAAGTGGAAAAGGTAATCGACTGGTTCAACACCAACACCGACATGACTTTCGACACAACCGAGGGCCATGTGGGCGGTGCTGCCTACGACAAGCACGGTCAGGCAATTTCAGATGAGGACATGGCCAAGGCGCTTGCAGCCGATGCCGTGATCTTCGGGGCCGTCGGCGGTCCGAAATGGGACAAGGTTCCTTATGACGTACGTCCGGAAGCCGGCCTTCTCCGCCTGCGCAAGGAAATGGAACTCTTCGCCAACCTGCGCCCGGCGATCTGCTATCCCGCGCTCGCCGACGCCTCTTCTTTGAAGCCCGAAGTGGTCGAAGGTCTCGATATCCTGATCGTTCGCGAACTGACCGGCGGTGTCTATTTCGGCGAGCCGAAGGAAATCACCGACCTCGGCAACGGCCAGAAGCGCGGCGTGGATACCCAGGTTTACGACACCTACGAGATCGAGCGCATTTCCAAGGTTGCGTTTGAGCTTGCCCGCACGCGCAACAACAAGGTCACGTCCATGGAAAAGCGGAACGTGATGAAATCCGGCGTCCTGTGGAACGAGGTTGTCACCGACACCCACAAGAACGGCTACGAGGATGTCGAACTGGACCACATGCTGGCCGATGCCGGCGGCATGCAGCTCGTCCGCTGGCCGAAGCAGTTCGACGTGATCGTCACCGACAACCTGTTCGGTGACATGCTCTCAGACGTGGCCGCCATGCTGACCGGTTCGCTCGGCATGCTGCCGTCGGCCTCTCTCGGCGCACCCGATTCGGTCACCGGCAAGCGCAAGGCGCTTTATGAACCGGTCCACGGCTCTGCGCCCGACATCGCCGGCACCGGCGCTGCCAACCCGATCGCCATGATCGCCAGCTTCGCGATGGCGCTGCGCTATTCCTTCGAGGAAGTGGAAGCCGCGAACAAGGTCGAAAAGGCAATCGAGGCCGCACTCGAAAAGGGCATTCGCACCAAGGACATTGCCAAGGACGGCGACACGGTCGTCACCACCTCCGAAATGGGCGATATCATTGTTGCGGAACTGAACGCGCTCAGCGCCTGATCCGACGACGAGATTGCAATGAGGACCGCCTGCGGGTATCCCGTGGGCGGTCGAAGTGCTGGAAACGCCTCTCTTTGTCATCCCGGCCAAGTGAAACGCGAGCCGGGATCGGGGCGCCCGGTGTGTTCAGCTCTCCGGTCCCGGATCTCCGCTATGCTGCGTCCGGGAAGACGATGGTAAGTTTGCACCGGAAAAAACATCACCGACGCTCATTCACTCACGGCCAAGAACGCTCACATGATCGACGACAAAATCGCACCATTCCTCGGCACCTGGATCCTGGACGCGGACGAAAGCGAATACGACCAGGGCGAACCGCCGCAAAGCGCCACGCTCCGGATCGAGGACAATTTCGGCATGGTGTCCTTCACCATGAACCAGATTTCCGCTGAAGGTGAGGAAAGCAGCGACACGTTCGAAGCCGTCCCCGATGGCCCGGAAGTCAAGCTCGGCAAGAGCGGGCTTGTCGATGCGATGCGGCTTGTGTTCCAGGGCGACAAAAATCTGGTGTCAGAAGCCCGGCGCGGCGGCCTGACGATCATGAAAGCGGACAGGGAACTCTCCGAGGACGGACGCACCCTGACGGTGACGCAGACCGTTCACCTTGTCGATGTCGCCAGCTTCACCAACACGTCCGTCTATCGCAAGGCACAGTAAGCAGATGCAGCAGACCATCGGCGCGATTGCCCTTCTTGTTCCGGACTACGATGACGCCATTGCCTTTTATGTCGACAAGCTCGGATTTGACCTGATCGAGGACACGCACCTGTCGGAAACCAGGCGTTGGGTGCTCGTTGCCCCGAAAGGCAGCGACGAAACCCGTCTCTTGCTTGCGCAGGCAGACGATGAACATCAGGCGAACGCCATCGGCAACCAGACCGGTGGACGGGTGTTCCTGTTCCTGCATACCGATGATTTCGACCGCGACCACAAACGCATGCTGGCCAACAGCGTCGACTTCCTGGAAAACCCGCGCGAAGAGGTTTACGGCAAGGTCGCCGTCTTCCGCGACCCCTTCGGCAACAAGTGGGACCTGATCGAACGCCGCTGAGGCCGGGCTGCACGATGTCTCAAGCCGAAGCGACCTAACCGCGTTTCACGATCAGCAACGAGAGACCGATCGTGACGATACCGATCCCGATCCATTCCTGAAGCCCAGGCGTTTCACCGAGAACGGGGATCGCCAGAACGGCCGCGGAGGCCGGAACGGCGGCCGAAAAACCCGCCGTCGCCGTCGGCCCGAGATGCGTTGCTGCCAGCGCGAACAGGATCACAGCCACGAAACCGGGCCCGAGGCCCTGATACGCAGCTTGGAAAACGATGTTCGAAAGACTTGCATCGGCGAGACCGGATGGCAGAAACAGCAGCCAGATCGGGACGAACAGAAGCGCGTTCGGAACATTGACCAGCACCAGGGCCTGCCGCGGTGTGATCTGCCAGTGGCGCACTCCGAAAATATAGATCGAAAGCACCGCTGAAGCGGACAGGAACAGGCCAATACCGACGGCAACGTTCTTCCCGCCCTGAAGAAGCCCGGCACTCCCCAGAAGCGCGGCCCCGGCAACGATCACAGCGATGCCGATCACTTGCAACCGGTCCGGAAGACTCGCCGCGAAGACTGCGACCAGCGCCGCCGTGAATACGGGAAGCGCACCATTGGCGAACACGCCCGCATAGGCCACGGACGCCTCGCTCAGTCCCGCGTACATCAGCATCGAATAGATGGCGCCCGGCCCGCAGAGCGACATCAACGCAATCGCATGTATCGGCAGATTGCACGACCACCATTTGAACGCAAAGGGAAGCGTGATCGATCCGGCCACAAGGAACCGGAGACCGGTTATATCCGCAGGCGTGAGGCTCGTCGTGACCCCTGCGCGCGAAAACACGATGAAGCCCGACCAGATGAAAAGCACCCCGACGGCGCTCGCGATCCCGAGATTGCGATTCTGAACAACAGCAGATTGACTATTCAATTCCGGGTTCACCTTTCGGGGAGGAACGGCAAGTGGGAGGCGCATGCCCTGAAAGGCAGCGATGGCAAAGCTTCAGCTGGTTGAAAAATCGGCTTCCGGTCCCTTCAATAAAGCCATTGCGAACGATTGCAACAGCGGCATCACCGGACATTCCGATCAAAAGCTCCAACGAGAAAATTCCAGCGTCAGGAACAGGGCGTGGCGGGCGCATCGGCTGCTCCCGTTTTCAAGCCAGAAAAAGTCCGAAAAGCTGTTTGTTTTCATATTTTTCCGCCTCTTCATGAAATCTCCAGATTTTCCTCACGAGAGCCTCAAGCAAACGCTTCGGCGCTGATCTACGTTTTGCTGGATCGCCCCGCAGGACACAAAGGGAGAGAGAATGATCCGGACGGGAATGCTCTTCCGCGCGATCAAGGCCAACAATCCCGCGAAGCGCGGACAAAAGGAAACAAAGATGCACCCTCATCCTGGAGCCCGTCTCACCTTCGACAAACCCGGACGGGGCCGCGTCTACGGCAGCATACTGGAGACCATCGGCAACACGCCGCTTGTGCGGATCGGTCGGATGGCGGCCGATGCCGGTTGCAAAGCCGAAGTACTGGCCAAGCTGGAATTCTTCAACCCTGTCGCCAGCGTCAAGGACCGGATTGCGGTCGCCTTGCTGGAGGCAATGGAAGCCGACGGCACCATCGGGCCCGGCAGTGTCATTGTCGAACCGACATCCGGCAACACCGGCATCGGGCTTGCGTTCGCCTGCGCTGCCAAGGGCTACCGCTGCATTCTGACCATGCCCGACGGTTTTTCTCTTGAACGGCGCAAGATGATCAGGGTCTTCGGCGCGGAGCTTGTCCTGACGCCTCGTGAAGGCGGAATGAACGCCGCCATCAAGAAGGCAAACGAGATCGCATCGCAGACCGAAGGCGCCGTCATGCCCGGGCAATTCGTCAATCCGGCGAACCCGGGCGTTCACCGCAGGACAACCGCAGAAGAGATATGGAATGACACAAACGGTGTGGTCGACGCCATTGTGATGGGGGTCGGCACCGGCGGCACGCTGACGGGGGTCGCGGACATACTCAAGACGCGCAATTCCGAGATCCGGATCATCGCCGTGGAACCGGAAGACAGTCCGGTTCTCTCCGGCGGGACGCACGCGCCACATCGGATACAGGGGATCGGAGCCGGCTTTGTTCCCGATGTGCTCGAGACCGGTCTGATCGACGAGATCATGACGGTCAGCAACGAGAGCGCCATGGAAACAGCCCGGTCCCTGGCGCTTTACGAGGGCATCCCCGCAGGCATCTCGTCCGGCGCCGCCATCTGTTGCGCTCTGAAGGTCGCCCGGCGCGAGCAGATGAAGGGCAGAACGATTGTCACCATTCTGCCGAGTGGCGCGGAACGGTACTTGTCGACGGGACTTTTCGAAAATGTGAGCGAATAGGGCGGATGCGGGCCCGGTGCGCATCGAAACGAGACATCGTTTGACTTAACGTAATATCACGTGGAAGTCTTGCCCCTGTCACAATCGACACGGGGTCAGTTTATTTGCATTTGGCGAAATCGCACGGCGTGGCTGGAGACCATCCGAACACGAAAAGACCACGGCCGATGGCCTGCCACTGAGAGCACGGAACATGGAACGAAAGCTGATAACAATCGTTGCGATGGATGTGGTTGGCTACAGCCGCATGATGGAGCGCGACGAGGAACAGACGCTGCGCCAGTTGAACCAGATCCGTGGCTCCGTGGTCGAGCCATCGGTTGGCCGCCACTCCGGCCGCACCGTCAAGACGATGGGGGACGGTGCACTCCTGGAATTCTCAAGTGTCGTCAGCGCACTCCAATGCGCCATCGAGATCCAAAAGGATCTTGCGGAAAAAAACACTGGCTCCGGCGGCCGGACCCAGCTCCTGTACCGGATCGGCATTCATCTGGGTGATGTTATCGCCGAGGGCGAGGATATCTATGGCGACGGCGTCAACGTTGCCGCGCGACTTGAGAGCCTGGCGCAGCCCGGCGGCATCGTGCTTTCCAAGCAGGTTTTCGATCACATCGGGGGGCGCGTTCCTGCCGAGTTCACCCCGCTCGGGGAGCAGCACGTGAAGAATATCAGCAGGCCGATCGAAGCTTACAGTGTCGATTTGTCGGACAGGCAAACGTCGCCGGGCGCTATCCGTTTCGGAGCGTTTGAGCTGGATCCGGACCGGTTCGAACTGCGATGCAACGGAACACCGGTCGCCGTCGAACCGCAGGTGTTCGACCTCGTTTCCTATCTGGTCCGGAACAGCGAACGCACCGTCACGAAGGAAGAGATCTTTTCCAGGCTTTGGGGTGAGCGGTTCGTATCCGATTCCGCGCTCAGCAGCCAGATCAAGATGGCCCGGAAGGTTCTGGGCGATGACGGTACCGCGCAGCACACCATTCGCACGATCCACGGACGTGGTTTCCGCTTTGTCGCTCAGCTCGAGCGGCCTGAGGAAAAACCGGCTCGAAACGGAATGCAGGTGCCCGAAGCGATGACCTACCAGATGGCGACGATGAAGCCGTCTGTTGCCATCCTGCCCTTCAGCAATCTGAACACCGAACCCTCCGAAGACTATCTCGCCGACGGCATCACCGAGGACATCACGACAGCGCTTTCCAAGAACCGCTGGCTCACGGTGATCGCCCGCAATTCCACATTTTCCTTCCGCAACTCCGCGGACGGGATCCGGGTGATCGGCGAAAAGCTCGGTGCCAGCTACATCGTCACCGGCAGTGTCCGCAAGGCAGGACAGCGTGTCCGCATCACTGTTCAGCTGGTCGATGCCGGCACGGAGAACAGCGTCTGGTCGGAGCGTTTTGACCGCGACTTGAAGGACATTTTCGACCTGCAGGACGAGATCACCGAACTGGTTGCCTCGCGCATCGAATCCGAACTCGGCATGACGGAGCAGCGCAAGGCGGAGCGCCGCCCCAGAAAGAACCTTGGGGCCTGGGATCTCTATCAGCTGGGTGTGGCCGAATTCTACAAGTTCACACCGGAGGCCAATCAGCGCTCTCAGGAGCTGCTTCGCCAGTCGCTTCAGCTCGACCCGGATTTCGCGAGCGCCCATTCCAGGCTTGCCTATGCGATCGTGCTCAGCATGGTCTACTTCGATGCTGCGCCCGATGACGAGCGGATGGACGAGGCTCTGATTGCCGCCAGGAGGGCGTTGGAGCTGGACGATCAGGACGCCAACAGCTTCTTCACCATCGGCCGGGTGTACCTTGCGCGCCGCGAATATGATCTTGCCATCGACGCGCTGGAACACGCGGTTGAACTCAACCCGTACCTGGCCGTTACCTATTGCGGTCTTGGGGATTCGCTCGCCTACGAGGGGCGTCTGGACGAAGCCATCGAACAATTCGAGATCGCCATTCGCCTGAGCCCGCACGATCCGTTCCGGTGGGCGTTCTATTCCTACCGCTCGCTGGCCCATCTGTTCCGGGGAGAATACGAGGACGCCGTCAGCTGGGCGCGCAAGTCTGTCCAGATCCCGAATGCGCAATACTGGGCCAAGGCCCATCTTGTCGCCGCACTCGGCCTGCTTGGTGAAACGGACCAGGCGGCACGCGCCATACGCGAGCTGACCAAACTCAAGCCGGAATTCTCAATCGACTTTGCCAGGGAGCATCTGTTCTACCTGAAGAAGGAAGACCAGATCGAGACTTACATGGACGGCCTGCGCAAGGCAGGCTTGCGGGAACATTCCTGATCGATGTCACTCGAAGAACTAAATTAAACAGGATCGGACGGACGTTTTACTCTGCCGGAACCACCGATCTGTCGCGCAAATGCGGACTTCTTGATCTGAAGATCGGTGAAAGGTTGTTTAAGTGACACGTGTGACCTCCGTTCACATGTGCCGGACTGTCCCAGGTGGCGCATTGCCGGCAGCTCCCCGGTTGATCGCCAGGCCGTTCAGGTGAGAAGGGCTTCTATCTTTGCGAGCGTTGCGGCATTCACGGCAACGCCGTCCCCCCGAGCCGCCAATCGCTTGGACCGCCGCCCGTCGCCGGGCAGGTGTGCGCCCTCCTGAAACCGGATCGCTTCAACCAGTTCGCAAACGATTGCGTTGAAACCGCCTCCGGACGTCACGCCCGGGTCGATTGCGATGAAGCACTGCCCCGTCCGCGGCGGACCGCCGGCGGTGCCCGAAAACGGCGATGCATTTATCCCGAGCGTTGCCCCTGTGAGCGCGGCGGCCATAATTTCCGTCAAAAGTGCTATGCCGACGCCCTTGTACCCGCCCGACGGTGCCATCGATCCCTTGAGCCCGACCTCAGGATCGGTGGTTGGATTTCCGTCGCCGTCCAGCGCCCAGCCGATCGGGATCGGCTTGCCCTCGCGCGCATGTTTCATGACTTCGCTCTTGGCGATCGTGCTGGCACTCTGGTCGATCAGCAGCGCGGGCTGACCGTCAGCGCCGGGAACCGCGACCGAAAACGGGTTCGTGCCGACGACGGGCTTGGCGCCTCCCGACGGTGCGATGGAGGCCGGTGCATTCGTAAACCCGAGCCCGACCAGGCCTTCCTGTGCCAGCCGGAAAGTGTGATAGCCAAGGACGCCGCAATTGTAGCTGTTTCTGATCGTCAGAACCGCGATGCCCTGCTCGCGTGCCGCGGGCACGAGGGCCTGAAACCCCACGTCGATCGCGGCATGCGCAAATCCGGTTGCAGCATCGACGGCAACCACTCCGGGCCTGGGGCGCGAAAGGATCGGTTCCGCCTTGCCGTCGATCTTGCCGCACCGGACGTGTTCGCAGTAGATCGGAATATAGGCCAGCCCGTGACTGGAAACCCCGTCCGCTTCCGTTGCCGCCGTGGCGAGCGCAAGCGCCCGGGCGCTTTTGTCCGAGGTGCCTGCCGCCACAAGTGCCCGCAACGAAAGATCTTCAATTTCCGCAAGCGAGAGGGTCCGGGTTTCGGTCATGATTGCACCTTGTCAGTCATTGTCGGAAAGGCCGGCACCTGCGCCGCGCAGGCGCGACTCACGGGTGGCCGGCGCGTAGGTGCGATGTGCGAGTGCGGCGAGCCGGTCCCAGCTTTCCGGGTCGGGGTTCATCTGCGCGCTCCGCGGACGCCAGGAAGGGACAATTTCGCTCGTGTGAACCGCTATCCGTTCCGCCAGCTCCGGCAACATGTCATCGCAAAGGAGATTGTCGCCGTCTGTCACAGCGACATGACCGTCCATCTCGACCCGCACGCAGCCCCTCAGCTCCGAGGCCGCGCTGGCGGCGAATGGCAGAATGAGCAGGGGCACGGCCACGCGCTGCATGGTGACCGGTCCGGAACGCAGGCTCTGTGCACAGTCGGACAGGAATGCGCCTGTCACGAGCGGACACAAATCCGCTGCGCCGCGCCAGGTTTCGTTCGTGGCAAGCGGCCGATGATCCGCTGAACATGCGAGATCCTTATCCAGCAACACGGCAAGTGCGGCCACACCGTCATGGCCATTCCGGCAAAGCCAGCGGGTCGACTTGGACGCTTCTTCAGCGACACCCCAGGGATAGCCTGCCCCGCGCACAGCGCGTTTCGCCGTTGCCTCGATCTCGTTAAGGGACAGCTTCATGCGCCCGGCTCCGGATAGACCCATAGGTCGGCATTGCCGGGCGTCAGCTCTTCAGGATAGGGCGCACCTGCATACATGCAGATCCGCACCCATCGATCGGAACGGGGGTCGAAATGCGTTGCTCCGAAAAAAGACAGCTTCGCGCGCAGCATGTCGACCGGCATGACAGACGCGCCGATCGTGTTGTCGCGGATTTCGCCATAAGGTGCGACGCGCCCCATCTGCGCCCGCCTTACGGTGTGACGGTGCTCCGGATGTTTGAGGAGAAACCGGGCAATCGGCTCCGCCGGGTCCCAGTTGTCCAGCACGGAAAGCGCGGCAGCGGCATCGCGCGCAGGCGCAAGGGGTTGTTCGTAGGCCGCAATCGGTTCCTCAAACCGTTCACCCATGCGCGGCTCAAGCTTTTCTTCCGAGACATACCAGGCGCGCGCGCAATTGGAGGGATCACTCCAGTCGAGGTCCAGCGCCCAGCCGAAGCTTTGCTTTATCAGCGCCCTGACCGAGCTCACCGGCATTGAGCCATCGATACGGAATGCATCCGGATTGCCATCGGCCATGCAACCCGCCAATCCGTCAACGAGCGCGCCATAGGGTTCCAGAATGAGCGAGGCGACGAGTTCCTGCCCTTCCTCGCTCAAGGATCTCTCCGACCATTCGAACAGGGTGTTCCAGGGAAGCTCCGCGGTAGCATCCCAATCGGAAAGATGCAGCGACAGGGTGTGTAGATCGGCTTTCAACCGCGCCAGTTTGTCGAGCTGTACCGGATGGTCGGATCGCCAGCGCTCCACGGAAACAATGCTTCGATTGACGAGGTGCCTGAAGGTCTCAACATCCTCTGGAGCCGCCTGCGTCACGGCGCGCACGCGGGAAATCGCCTCCTCGCGCACCATCATCCAGTTATTGAACAGGATCGGGTGATTTATCATGAACGGCGCCATTCCCAGGCCGGTGGAATTGCCAATTCCCAAGCACCGCGCGATGGCTGGGTCCAGCGCAACCGCCTGCGCTCCGCCGAGACTTCCGGCCATGTGGTTCACGAGGTCACGGACGAACGTCCTTGTCAGATAGACGGACAGCATTTCCGCCTGGAACGGGACCTGCATTTCCTCGCGGTCCGCGATCACATCCCGATCCGCAGCTCCGAACTTGCCTGACCCGTAGACCGCGGTCGTGCGCATGAGGTAGCCCACGGCTTCAATCTGCTGCAGGTCGGGCTGCTGACCTGACGCGAGCCGGTCAACCACATGGGTCCAGAGCCGGACAGACCTGTTTGCGCGCGACAGCGACAATTCCTGCTGACTGACCCGTCCGGCTTCCTGCAACGGAACATTCGCAGCCAGCCGCGCAATGTCATCCTCGGTCGGAACCCCGTCAAAAAGCGCGAAGGTTGCATCCCAGGCATCGGCAATGACCCTGTCAGACCTTTTATCTGCCGGCAGATCATGAGCGAAGGCCACAAGTGAATAGGCACGCTCCGGTCCCCTGGCCGTATAGACCGCACGGCCCACACCATTGTTGTCGATATCGAACAAGGAACGTATGAACTGCCAGTTTTCGCCGGCCATACGGCGCATCAGGATCCGCATGAAGCTGAGACGGCACTGATGCAAAGACCCCAGGCGGCTGAGCCGCATCATCGTTGCCGGGTCGCGCCGGGGAATATGCGGCTGATCCGGCGTCACCGCAGCGTCCTCCCGAAACTGTCGGCGAAGAATCGGTACCAGTTGCCCCCCATGATCCCGGAAATCTCGGCATCGTTCATGCCGACCGCACGAAGTCCCGCCTCGATATTGCCGAAGTCGCGATTGTCGCGGAACCAGCCGGGCATCTCGGGAAACCCGGGCTTCGCCGCCGAGCCCTCGCCATAGTCGATGTCCCTGGTCCAGCGCCCCACCCGCATCCATTCGACTACGCTGTCGGGTTGGTCCTGGCACAGGTCTGAGCCGAGACCGAGATGCGCAACGCCGAATTTGTCGGCTGTTCGGGCGATCATCTGGCAAAAGCTCTCGAGGGTGCAGCCGGACTTGTCCTTCAGGTGGTGCGGGTAGATCGAAAACCCGAGCATGCCGCCATGTCCGGTGACAGCGCGGATGACATCGTCACGCTTGTTTCTGAGCGCCGGAGCCCAGTCGTGCGGATTGGCATGGGTAATGGCGATCGGCCGCTCGGAAATCTCCGCGGCTTCAATGGTCGAGCGGTCGGCCGAATGGCTCATGTCGACGACCAGGCCGACGCGGTTCATCTCCTTGATGACCTGACGCCCCATGCGTGTGATACCCGTATCTTCTTTTTCGTAGCAGCCCGTCGCAAGCAGCGACTGGTTGTTGTAGGTGAGCTGCATGAACCGGGCACCCAGCGTGTGCACGATTTCGACAAGCCCGATATCGTCTTCGATCGGCGACGGGTTCTGGAAGCCGAAAAAGACCGCTGTGCGGCCGGTCCGCCGCGCCTCGTCGATATCCGAGGCCCACTCACCCTTCATGATAAGATCGGGAAACTGCTCAAACCAGCGATTCCACTTTTCGAAGTTGAGCACGGTTTCCCGGAAATTTTCATGATAGGCGATCGTCACATGGATCGCGTCGACGCCGCCTTCGCGCAATTGCCGGAAGATCTTTTCCGACCAGTTGGCATATTGCAGCGCATCGATCCGCATCAGTCCGGGCTCCCCGCGCTGATATAGGCGGTCTTGACCGTCGTGTAGAATTCCGCTGCGGCCTTGCCCTGTTCTCTCGGACCATACGAACTGTCACCCCGGCCGCCGAACGGGACATGGTAGTCCGTTCCCGCCGTCGGCAGATTGACGGTCACGACCCCGGTACGTGCATTTCGGCGGAAGTGATTGGCTCTGGCGAGGCTCTTCGTGACGATCCCGGAGGTGAGGCCGAAATTCGTGTCGTTCACCGTCGCCAAGGCCTCGTCGTAGCTGCCGACCTTTATCACGCTCGTCAGCGGCGCGAACATTTCCTCACGGTTGATGCGCATCGTGTTGCTGGTGTTCAGGAAAACGCCCGGGGACATGTAATAGCCTTCGTGCGCGCGCTCCAGACGCTCGCCGCCGCAGGCGAGCTCGGCCCCCTCGGACTTGCCCAGCGCGACATAGTCGAGGTTCTCCCGCAGCTGCTCACCGCTCACCACCGGCCCCATCTGGGTTCCCTCTTCCAATGCATGGCCGACGGTCATTGCCCTGGCGCCTGCCACCAGCTTGTCGACAAAGACATCATGCACCCGCTCATGAACAATCAGTCTCGAAGAAGCGGTGCATTTTTGCCCGCTTCCGCCAAAAGCACCGCCAAGCGCGAGGGTGACGGCAAGATCGAGGTCTGCGTCATCCATGACCGCCAGAGCGTTCTTCGAGCCCATTTCCATCTGCACCCTGGTCAGGTTCTGGATGGCGGCCGACGCGATCCCCTTTCCGACCGGAACCGACCCGGTAAACGAGATCGCATTCACCAGCGGGCTCTCCACAAGGCGTTGGCCGACGGAGCGCCCGGACCCCATGACAAGGCTGAACAAGCCTTTGGGAATGTCCTGCCTTTCGATAATCTCGGTCAGCGCAACGGCGGATGCGGGTGTGATGTTCGCCGGTTTCCAGACAACCGCATTACCGTAACAGAGCGCCGGGGCGATTTTCCAGGAGGCAGTCGCGGTCGGAAAATTCCACGGGGAAATAACGGCAACGACGCCCACCGGTTCGCGTCGCACATCGATTTCAACCCTGTCCCGGACGCTGTCAGCGTTTTCGCCGATCTGACGCAGGCACTCACCCGCGTAATATGTGAAGAACTGCCCGGCCCGGTAGACCTCTCCCCTGCCTTCAGCAAGCGGCTTGCCTTCCTCGCGCGAAAGCAGCCTCCCAAGCTCTTCCGCGCGGGCCATCAATTCGGTGCCGATTTTCATCAGGACAGACTGCTTGCGCTCCAGGCCGTATGACGCCCATTCGGCTTGCGCGGAGCGGGCACATTCCAGCGTGAGATCCAACTGATCCGGACCTGCCTGCGCGAACAGTCCGATCTGGTCGCTCAGATCAGACGGGTTACGGTTCTCGATTTCGCTTGTCCCGGCCTGCCAGGTGCCGGCAATCAGGTTGAGGTGTGTCACGTCGGGTCCCAGGTCCAGAAACTCTGTTGTCAAACAGCATGGACATCTGGCGTCGCATCAGTCAAACTCAATTAACTTAATTTAACTTCAGAAAAATTGAAACGTGTCCATCAAGATCGAAATGCTGCGCTGCTTTTGCACCGTGGCCCAGACCGGCAGTCTCGCCGAAGCGGCCGACCGGCTCGGCCGGACGCAGTCCGCGATTTCCATGACGCTTAGGCAACTGGAGGACCATCTGGGCAAGAGACTGTTCGAAGGCGAGCGGAAAAACCGCCTGTCTCCACTGGGCGAGCAGGTGTTCGAACTTTCCTTGAGGCAGGTGCGCCAGTTCGAGCAGACGGTTCGCAGCATTGAATCTGCCGCGGACGCCTCGCAGGGGCTGATCCGCATCGTCTCCGTGCCCTCGGTCGCGGCCATCCTGTTTCCGTCCGTTCTGGAACACATGACGCGGACGTTTCCGGGCGTAAAGGTCGAACTCCGGGACACGGACACCCAGCAGGTGCTGGACGCGCTCGCACAGGGCAAGGCCGATGTCGGCATCGCGTCAAGTCAGCATCCCCTCAACGGGGTCACGCCGACGCGCCTTTTCGAGGACAGATTTGGCCTTGTTTGTGCCGCCGATCATCCTTTGATGACCCGCGGCAAGCCGCCCCGGATTTCAGATGTCGCCGAGGCCCCGTTCATCCGCAACGCCTTGTGCGACCTGATCAAAACACCGAGCCTCGTGGATGCGATCCGCAATACCGAGGTCACGATCCACAACACCCATTCGCTGATCACGATGGTCAGAACCGGGAACTGGGTCACCGTTCTGCCCGAAACCGTTGCCCGTTTCATTCCGGAAACAACCGCATTCAGACCGATCTCGGATCTGCCCGACAAACGCGAGGTCTGTCTCTATGTCAGAGAACGGACGCGCTTCAGGGATCTGACGAACGAATGCGCCAACTTCATATTGCGAACCGACCTGGGCTGAACGGAAAGCCCGCTCAAGCCGCTGCCACGTCGTTCAGGAAATCCCGGATCTCGTTGCGCAGATCCTCGGTTCGTTTGACCACATCGCTGGTCCGGCTCCCCATGTCGGCGGCGGCGGAACTCGACTGCTGGGCGATCTGCTCGACTTGTGCCATGTCGCCGACGACCGAGCGTGTCTGGTCCGCCGCTTCAAGGACATTGCCCTTGATCGCATCTGTCGACTGCCGCTTGCTTTCCAGGTCCCCGGCAATCTGCGTGGTGCAACTGGTAATATCTCCGATATCGGAAATGATCTTCTCGATCGCTTCAACCACGCGGTCGGTGCGCTCCTGAACCAGTGCGACCTGGCCGGTGATCTGCTCCGTTGCCGAAGCTGTCTGCCCCGCAAGCGTCTTGACTTCACCGGCAACGACTTCAAAGCCCTTGCCCGCGTCGCCTGCGCGCGCGGCCTCGATGGTCGCGTTGAGCGCCAGAAGGTTGGTCTGGTCAGCGATTGCGTTGATCAGGGACACGATTTCGCCGATCGACCAGGAAATTTCCGCAAGACCTTCAATTTCCGCATTCGCCGCGGCCGCATTCTGGTTCGCAGCCTCTGCGATACCGGTCGCGTCCTGCGCCTGACGGCTGATGGCGGTTATATCGGTCGCCAGCACTTCGGTCGCCTCGGCAACCGCATCGACATTTTGCGAAGCGCCGGAAGACGCGGCGGCCGTGTCGCGTGCCCGTTGATCCGCATTCTGGGCAACGTCCTCAAGCGTTCCGGAGGTGTGTTTCATATCCGCAAGCGCGTCGTTCACTTCCGAAAGAAGATCTGTCATTCGGGTTCTGAACCCTTCGATCAGAGCTTCGACGCGTGCCTGTCTGTCCGCTGCGGCCTGTCCTTCGAGACGCTGACGTTCCTCGGTCAGTTCGATTGTCCGGTCACGATAATATCCGACCGCCCGGGCGATATCGGAGATCTCGGTATGGCCGTAGGCAAACGGGAGTTCGTTTTCGAGGCCGTCCGAGTCGGCCAGGTTCCGGATCCCGCTGTTCAGCGCGTGGATGCAGTAGAGAATGGATTTGCTGAAGTGCCACGCGACGCCGAACGCAAGCAGGAAGACAACGCCGAGGGCGATGGCAACGCCCCACATACGCAGCTTCGATTGCCGGACCATCGTCTCCAGCCTGGACCCGAGTTCCGTCGTGCCGACCTGTTGCAGTCCATCGATTGCGTCGAGAAATTCGCCGAAACGCGCGCGCAGCGGTGACAGATCGATTTGCGTCCCGTCGGCACCCTGGCCGACCTGGGAAGCGACACGCGCCATTTCTCCCTGGAACTTGCCGTTCGCCTGCCGGTAGGTCTTCGCAGCCACGCTGAACGGTGTCTCTTCGGTCAAAGTTAGTGCACCCTGGTCCGCCCGCGTCGCCGCGCTGATTGCGTCCGCGAGCACCTTGAACTGACCGGCCCCGACCAGCACCGACATCGTGTCGGCATGACTGAGTTGTGTTTTTCCCGCAACCCTTTCACCGTTGCGCACAAGAGCGCTGGTTCGCACGACAAGGTCCGAAAGCTGACCGGCAACCAGACCGGCAAGGAAGTTTGTCTCCAGGGACCTGTTGGCCGTGACGCCCGACTTTTCGCCTATGCAGACGTTGACCCTGTGGGCCTGGCTCAGTCTTCCGGCACTGGAATCTCCCGGCTTTTCAGGCGTACATTCCGGATAAGCCGTCAGAACACTGCCTGGCAAGGCCTCCGAATCCCGCATGACAGACGCGGTCCATATCGTCTGCAACGCCGGCAGGCTAGCCAGCTTTGCGCCGTCTCGCGCCAAGTCCTTGTAGGCAGACAGAATGATCCAGCCTGCACAGGCGACGATCGGCACCGTCAACACAACTACCAGAAGAAAAAGCCGCTTGCGGATTGTCAAAGGAGGCCTCCCGAATCGCGTTGGAACGCATTGGGAAAAAACCTAGTCTGAAATTACCAATAAATTCGAAACGGACGAAAATCGGCCAAGGAGAGCGGATTGGCTAAGACCGGCTGCCTGCCGGACTGTTCTGCATGGCTGCGATTGCACGGCGCATGAATTCCAGAAACAGCTCTTTCTCCTCCTCCGTGAAATCGGAGAGGGCCTCCGCGTTCTGGTTCAGCGCCTCGCCCAGTGCCTCCTCTTCCAGCAACTTTGCCCTGTCCGTCAGGAAGATCTGCTGCACGCGCCCGTCGTCCTCGCTTGCCTTGCGAACGACCAGGCCATCCCGCTCCATGCGTGCAAGCGTGTTGGCCAGTGTCGCCTGTTCGATATCGAGTTGATGCACCAGTGCTTTTTGTGTCTGTCCGTCCTTGGCCCAGAGGGCAATGAGCGTCGGAAACACGCCCGGAGACAAGCCGATTGGCTTGATCCGGCGATGAAGCCCGGCAGCAAAGAGGCGGGCCATATGGTTGGCGAGGTATCCGGCGGATGAATCTTTTTCGAACGTCATCCCTTGCATATATAATAGATAGCATACTATATAATAAAACATAGCTTGCTATATAAAGAGAGAGAACCATGCTCAGTACGCACCTCTTCAAATCCCGCAGCCTGACTGCGCTCGCGTTTGTCAGCCTTCTCACAGGAGCACCCGCAATGGCTGAAGAAAATGGACCCAATGATCCCGTAACGCTTATCAATGCCTTTGAAGTCCCCGCAGACCAGGTCGATGCGACCGTGGTGTTCTGGGAAAACGCACGCGATTTCCTGAAGGAGCAGCCGGGTTACATTTCAACGCGATTGCACCAGGCTCTTGCCCCGGATGCAAAGTTCCAGCTGATCAATGTCGCAATCTGGCAGAGCCCGGAGGCATTTCAGGCAGCGACCCGGAAAATGCGCGAGACCCTTCAGATGCCGAAGGAACGCGAGACGGTGTTTCATGCTGCGCTTTACCGCGTGATCCGAACGGATGAGGACTGAGTTTTTTCGTGGAACAAAAAGCGCAGTCCCGGACTTGACCCGGGATCTGCCCGCTCGATCATCTCTCCGGTTGGGAGAGGTCGGCCTCAAAGGCCGGGTGAGGGAACAGAGCGATCAATTCTCCCGCAGACGTTTGCCCCCTCACCCTGCCCCTCTCCCGGCGGGAGAGGGAAAGCGGCAAGGCGTAAAGCTCGGCTCCCCGGCTCCTCGCGTTGAAGCCGAGGCATCTAACTGCTTCGAACGCAAGCCCAGCTCTCTGGCATAGGCGCACCTTCATTGGACCGAAATGCTCCCGGCCGGCACCGGCAACACAAAAATAACCCGGCTGCCGCAGCAGCCGGGTTCATCGTTGAAGGACCGGGGACGTCCAGACCTAGTTCAGCCGCGACGCCGGGCCAAGGTTGAAGAGCTGCGTTTCGCCTGGCGCGTCATCAACACCGTCATTGTCCGTTACAAGGATCAGCTGACCGTCGGCGGTGATCGCGAGGCCCTCGGGCTTGTCGAGGATCCACCCCTTGCCCTCGGCCATGGCCGGCAGAATGTCCATCGCGAAGCGCTTTTTCAGAACCGGAAGGGTCTCGCCGTGTGCGGCCGGAACAACATCTTTCAGGGAGATGACGGTGATCTGCTTGATCGCCGCATCTTCACCGCCCTTGTTGTCACGCTCCAGCACGGCGAAGTCACCGCCACCGATGGAAACAATTTCGGAAAGACCGACCCAGCCTCCGGCCGCACTTTTCGGCGCGTCGAGCGGATAGTGAACGAAGCCCCAGGACTTTTCTGCAGGATTGTAGATCCCGATCTTGGTGTGCCCCTTCGGATCGTCATTCCACTCCCGCTGAACGGCAACGGCGACAAGGGGCTGACCGTTCATCTCGAACTCGGCAACGCCCTCGAACGAGAAACGTTTCGCCTGATCAATCAGGCTCTGCGGCAGGGTGATCTGCTCCTGGATCGCACCATCGGTACCGACCTTCAGGAGGAGATGACCGCGCTCGTTCTTCGGATGACCTTCTGAAGCCAGCCAGAAACCGCCGTCGCTTGCAACCGAAATGCCTTCCAGGTCAAGCTTTTCCTGGTCGAAACCGGTGACGGTCACGTAGGACGTGATCTTCGCCGGCCTGGACGAGATGTCCATCGTGTAGATCCGGGCATCATCGTAGAAACTGTCGCTGACGGCGTAGAGCGTGTTTGCATCCGACGGGTCCGCGGCAAGTGCGGAGATCGCGCCCCAGCCGATCGGCGCACCCTTTTCCGGATCGACACTCGAAACAACCGACGGATAGGACGGCGCATCGGCACCGAACTTGTAGAGCGAGATGTGCGAACGCACATTGTCTTCTGCGCTGTCGACCTCATTGGCAACGACGAACAGGTCCCGGTTCGGGATCGCCAGCAGACCTTCAGGACCGACATGGGTCGGCAGGAACTGGACGAATTCCGGCTCGCCGCCCGTATCCTTGTAGACGGCAACAAAGTTGCCGCGCTCGGAATTCACGAAGATCAGCGTATCGCCGCCGAAGGTTCCGACTGCAACGCCTTCCGGCTCGGTGCCTTTCTTGGCAGCGCGCTTGGCCGGATAGTGGCCATGCGACATGCCGAGATGTTCCATCTGGTTGCCGCTGTCGAACAGGACCTCGCCCTTGGTGTTCCAGATCGTGAAGCCGCGCGAGCCGCCTTCATAGTCACCTTCATTGGCGGTCACGAAGCGCTCGTTGTCGATCCAGGCAACCGCATCCGGCTCGCGGGCAACGTTCTCGTTGTTGCCGGACGCGTCACTCATGCGGGCTTTGGAAACGGGGATATTCTCAGCGGAGGCAGCGCCGGCGGAGAAACTGACAACGACGTCGCCGGACGCCAGATCGACGATGGCGAGGTGATTGTTTTCCTGCAGGGTCACGACGGCCTGGTTCGCGGAATTGATGGAAACGAACTCCGGCTCCGGATCGGTCGGACCAACCTCGGCAAGGCCGGTCAGGTCCACGATGCGGACAGCATCGCAGTTCGTCGGAGCGCCATTCTCGTCGAGATCGAAGATCGCAAGATGACCGGCAGGCATTTGCGGAATGACGCCGTCATTGAGGTCCTCATCGCGTTCGTTTTCGATCGCGATCGCCACGAATTTACCGTCCGGCGAAATGGCAACGCTGTCCGGCTGGCCCTTGGCGTCGCATGTCGCGGTGATGCCCATGCCTTCAAGCGCGATGACGGCCAGATGACCGGTCGGATTCACATAGTCCTCGCTCGTGTTGACACCCGCGTAGGCGGCTTTCACGCCAACAGCAACAGACGTCGGCTCACCACCCAGATCAACCCGAGCCATGGGCTGGATGTTCAGGGGGTTAGCGGCGTTGACGAAGACGATTGCATCGCCCGGGCTGTCGGTAAAGGCGAGCGTGCGGCCATCCTTGGACGCATAAATGATCTCCGCGACGGTCTCTGTCGCCTTGTCGGCGCCTTCCGGCAGGGTCTTGTAGACCGGATAGGTGTTGATCCGTTCGAAGTAGTCCGCCTGTGCCGCCGACACGGTTCCTAGACCGGCCAGAACGGCAAGGCTGACACCCTTCAGAAAACGTCCACGAGGGTCTGACATTGCACTAGCTCCCAGTTATTTTGGTGTGAGGTGGGCGCAAGCTAGTCGGCGATTTTACAGAAACGGTGACAGTTGCATGAAGGTTCCATGACACGCGCACGAATAAAATATGCACCTCGCGGGTAGGTTCATTTGCAGAATTAACTGGACAACACCCGACATTTCTCTCACGTTGCAACACGAAAAATTTCTTGCGCGGATTGCGCGCATCTCAATCTCGGATAACTCACATGCAGATCGGATTCGTCCGTGCCGCCCTTGTCCTTGGGCTGCTGGCAGCCGTCGGCCCGTTTGCCATTGACCTCTACCTGCCCGCGACTCCGCAGATCGTGCGCGATCTCGGAACCGATGACGCGGGCGCTCACATGACGTTCACCGTCTATTTCATCGCCTTCGGCCTGGCGCAGCTCTTCTACGGTCCAATCGCGGACTGGATGGGCCGCAGACCGCCGATCTTCATCGGGCTGACGGTCTTTATCGCCGGGTCGGTCATCTGTGCGATGGCAACAGATATCACCATGCTCACCCTTGGCCGGTTCGTGCAGGCCCTTGGAGCGGCAGCCCCGATGGTGATCGTGCGCGCCGTCGTGCGCGACCTGCATACGGGCACGGAAGCAACGCGTCTGATGGCGCTGGTGATGCTGGTGATCAGCATCTCCCCGCTCCTGGCACCTTTGACCGGAAGCATGATCATTTCCGTCGCAAGCTGGCGCATGATCTTTGGTGCGCTGGGTCTGATCGCGCTCGCCGCCATGATCTTCACAGCCCTGCGCCTTCCCGAAACACTGCCGCACGACCGGCGGGTGCCGGTCAATCCGGCCGCGATCCTGCGCAGTTCCATCTTCCTGATGAAGGATTTCAGGTTCATGGGTCTGACGATGATCGGAGGCTTCGCGCTGGCAAGTTTCTTCGTCTTCATCGCCTCGGCGCCGCTCGTCTACATGACCCAATATGCCCTGTCCCCGACCGAATTCTCGCTCGTCTTCGCGGTGAACGCCGTGGGGTTCTTCGCCGCGTCCCAGTTCGCCGCGGGCCTTGGTCAGAAATACGGGATGGGCCGCGTCGCCTTTTGGGCGGTTTGCGGTTTTGCGCTTGCGACATCGTCCCTCTTCACTCTCGTCTGGCTGGGCTTTGATGACCTTCCGGTTCTGATGGCGATGTTCTTCCTCGGAAACTCGTGTCTGGGCCTTGTGATCGCACCGACGATGGTGATGGCCCTCGAGGAACATGGAGAGCACGCGGGCATGGCCTCGTCCCTCGGCGGGACATTCCAGATGGTTGCCGGCGGGCTAATGATCCTGATCTGCAGCCCGTTCTTCGACCGGACTGCGCTGCCCCTGGTCGGCGCGGTCGCTGCCTGTGCCTTCATCGCCTTCGTGCTGGCACTGCTCACGCTCCGTCCGCAACCGGAAGCCAAGGCGCCGGCCTGAGGAAACCTTCAGGCAGGCTCTTTGCTGCCGATTTCGTCGAGCCTTTCCTGCAGGGAAAGCTTGTCGAGCGAAGATAGCGGCAGGTTGATGAGGATCGAGATGCGGTTGTTCAGCATGCGGAACGTGTCACTGAACGCCAGCCGTTTTTCAGAGTCGTTGCCAGCGGCGGAGGCCGGATCGGGAACCCCCCAGTGCGCGGACATAGGCTGTCCGGGCCAGACGGGGCAGGTTTCCTTGGCCGCATTGTCGCAGACGGTAAACACAAAATCCATTACCGGCGTAGTTGGGTCTGCGAACTCGGACCAGTCCTTTGACCTGAAATCCTCTGTTTTGAAATTCAGCCTCGTCAACAATGCCAGTGCCTCCGGATGGACATGTCCAGCAGGATGTGACCCCGCCGAAAACGCCTTGAAACGGCCGCGCCCATCCCGGTTCAGGATCGCTTCCGCGATGATCGAGCGCGCCGAATTTCCGGTGCAAAGAAACAGAACATTGTAGCTTTCGTCAGACATCATAATCTCCCGCAATACTCGGTTGCTCCCGGCACACGACAGTTTCCATCACCTGGGCGCACAGTTCCGGGTGACCGCCGCAACAATCGGCCATCAGGAAAGTCAGCAGATCCTTCGTGCCATCCAGATCCGCGAAGTAACGGATCGAACGCCCCTCGCGTTCGTTTCGAACCAGCCCGGCCTGAAGAAGAATGGACAGATTGGCAGACATGGTGTTCTGGCGAACACCCAGAACTTCACCAACCTCTCCCGCGGTCATGCCGTCCGGACCTGCGTTGATCAGCAGCCGGAACACATCCAGACGCGTTTTCTGGCTCAGCGCACCAAAGGCGCTCAGTGCATCATTTATATCCATAATTCATGATATCTTGATTTCTCGGTATATTTCAAGTGGAAGAGTCTCAGATGGGCTCGGACGCCGTCTGTTCAGATTGCGGCATTTTGCGAGGCGCTCTTGTGTTCCTCTGTCCGACCTGTTGATCTGCGTTTTCTGCCTCGGAAGGGAAACGCATGAAAACATTCGCGAACGCATGGCTCGGCAAAGGTTTCGGCACCAATCCGGAGCTGGCCTCCGGTGACATTTCGCGATCATTGGGTCCGGAGCGCGATTTCTTTGCCGGCGTCACCGGCATCACGCCGTCTCCGTTGCTGAACCTCCCGGAGCGCGCTGCGGATCTCGGCATCGGCACTCTTTTCATCAAGGACGAACGCAATCGCCTGGGTCTGGGCAGTTTCAAGGCACTCGGAGCGGCCTATGCAATTGCCAAGCAGGCCTTCTCAAAAATCGAGGAAGGCACAGCGCAAGACCCCGCGACCGCTCTCAACGGCACGACATTTGTCTGCGCGAGTGCCGGCAACCACGGCCTTTCTCTCGCCGAAGGCGCGCGGATGTTCGGCGCTGCAGCAGTGGTCTTCGTTTCAGAGACCGTTCCGGAGGCTTTTGCGGACAGATTGCGAAACCGGGGTGCGCGGGTTGTCCGCGCCGGTGCAATTTATGAAGACAGCATGGCCGAGGCAGAGCGGCAGGCGAGCGAAAACGGATGGCAGCTCCTGTCGGACAGCACCTGGCCCGGCATGACGGCGCCCGGCAGGGACGTCATGGAAGGTTACCTGATCATGGGCACCGAGATAGAAGAGCAGATCGCGGAACCGCCGACCCACGTTTTCCTGCAGGCCGGTGTCGGCGGCCTCGCCGCGGGCTGCGCCTCCAGCGCGCGTACCAGTTGGGGGGACGCTGTCACCATTGTCGTCGTGGAGCCGGAGGCAGCCCCGGCGCTTCAGGCAAGCATTGCCGCCGGCAAACCGGTTGTTGCTCCCGGCCCGGTATCGAACATGGGCCGCCTGGACTGCAAGGAGCCTTCCCACCTTGCCCTGAAGTTTCTTGCCCTGCACGCGAACCGGTTCGCCACCATCACGGATGAGGAAGCGAACGAAACCGTTTCCTGGCTGAAGGATCATGACCTCGCCACAACACCGTCAGGAGCAGCCGGTCTCGCGGCACTTCATCACGCGAAGGGTCAATTCGAAGACCTGGGCCTGACGGCACAGTCCCGGGTCCTCTGTTACCTCTCGGAAGGCCCGGAACATGGCTGAGCCCGACTTTCCGGAAGCTGAATTTGAAAAAAGACTGGAGCGGGCGCAAGGCGCAATGCGGGCAGACGGGCTCGACGCGCTCTTCTTCACCACCGAAGCCGAACTACGCTACTTCACCGGCTTCCGCACGCTGTTCTGGCAAAGTCCGACCCGCCCGTGGTTTCTTGTGGTGCCGGCAACCGGAAAACCGATTGCCGTGATTCCGCAGATCGGCGCCCACCTGATGGCCTCGACCTGGCTCGAAGATATCCGGACATTCTCGGCACCTCACCCGACCGACGACGGCGTTTCCCTCCTGGCGGACTGCCTGTCGGCTTACGGCAAGGTCGGCATGCCAATAGGCCGTGAAAGTGCCTTGCGCATGCCGCTCCGCGACTTCCGGGAACTCACCGCTCGCCTTGCACACACGGAATTCGCAGATGCTTCCGATCTGATGATGCGGCTGCGCATGGTCAAGTCAGGGCGCGAGATCGCGCTGTTGCGGGAAATCTGCGGGATCGGATCGGCCGGGTTCGCCAATGCCGCAAGCCTTTTTCATGAAGGGCAATCGCTCAAGGAGGTCTTCCGCACGTTCCGCATCGAACTGCTGCGGCAGGGCGCCGACGATGTCCCCTATCTTGTGGGCGGCGCGGGACAGGGCGGCTACGGCGACGTCATTTCTCCGCCGACGGACCAGAAACTTGAGGCTGGCGACGTGCTCATGCTGGACACAGGCGCAACCAAAAACGGCTATTTCTGCGACTTCGACCGCAACTTCGCGATCGGCGGCGCAAGTGATGAGGTCCGGGCGGCGCACGAGAAGCTTGTCCGCGCCGTCGAGGCAGCCGCCGCCGCCGCCCGCCCTGGATCAACCTGTTCCGATCTTTTCAGCGCCATGACAACGGTCCTCGGCCAGCAAGACGGCGATGTCGGCAGACTGGGTCATGGCCTCGGGATGCAGCTGACCGAAATGCCGTCCATCACCAGCTTCGATACCACGGAGTTGAGAGAAAACATGGTGCTGACACTCGAGCCGAGCATCGGCCTAGGCAACGGAAAGATGATGGTCCACGAGGAAAACATCGTTGTCCGGGACGGGGCGCCCGAGTTCCTCAGCACACCGGCATTCAGAGAGATCCCTGTCATCTAGAACACAAGGGGGAGAATGAATTGCAGCTACCATTCGACTGCGATGAAGGCCTCGGCTCAAGGGCGGCACTTGGCCTGATTGTGCTTCAGGCTGACGAAACGATTGAAACCGAGTTCCGCCCGCTCTTCGATCTGGAGGACGTGGTGCTCTACCACGCGCGCATCCCGAGCGATCCGGAGGTCAACGAAGAAACGCTGATGCGCATGAAGGCGGGCCTGACGGACACAGCCGCTCTGCTTCCGGGAAACCGGCCCCTCGACGTGATCGGCTATGCCTGCACCTCCGCGTCGACGGTGATCGGCTCCGGGGCTGTGGAGGCAGCGGTTCAAAATGCGCATCCCCGCGCCCGCGTCACCAATCCGGCCGTCGCGGTCGTTGCGGCGCTGAACCATCTCGGCGTAACCAGGGTCGGCGTTGTGACGCCCTATATTGCCGAAGTCTCGGAAGCTGTCGTTGATCTTCTTCGCAAGGAAGGCCTGGATCCGGTCAGAGTGGGCTCGTTCGGACAATCCGGGGAAGCAACGGTCGCCCGCATAACCCCGAAGTCTGTTGCACATGCCGTTCAGGCGATCGGTGAAGATCCCGAGGTGGAAGCCGTATTTGCGTCCTGTACCAATCTGCGCACCTTTCCCGTGATAGAGGCGTGCGAGAAAAAGCTGGGCAAGCCGGTCATCAGTTCCAACCTTGCCCTCGCATGGCACATGATGCGGCTTGCAGGCCTGAAAACCACGGGAGCAGGACCCGGAACACTGTTTGAAAGCTGACCCGGCCGCGCCGGTCGCAGCATTTGGGCAACAAATCGACCGTCATCCTTCCGATTCGCAGGTTTGCGTGTTGACTTCGCCCGATTTCCGGGCAAAAACACCGCCGTCTCAAGTTTTGACGATTGCGAGCACCAGATGAACCGGCTCAGCGCCGACATTATGGATATCATGTCCAAGGCTCTTGCCAGCGCAACATTCCTGCGCGGCGAGACCCGTTCGGCTGCCGTAACCGCTTTCAAACGCACTACAAAGACAACCAAGACCACCGCTTGACGGTGCCGCTCATCCCGCCTCCCCGGGGATGGGAGGCGCCGAGAGCCGGCGAGCCTTCTTCCGGGCAGCCGGTGAAGCGGGGAGACGGACAAGGACTAGACCGAAAATGGGATTCAAGATCGCAATCGCAGGCGCCACGGGCAATGTTGGCCGGGAACTGCTGGACATTCTGGAAGAGCGCGGCTTTCCGGCCGATGACGTCGTTGCTCTCGCTTCGCGCCGTTCCCAGGGCACGGAAGTGTCCTTCGGCGACAAGACACTGAAAGTTCAGGCAATGGAGAATTTCGACTTCTCCGATACCGATATCTGCCTGATGTCCGCCGGCGGCTCCGTTTCCAAGGAATGGGCACCAAGGATTGCGGCCAAGGGCTGTGTCGTAATCGACAACTCTTCCGCTTGGCGATACGACGCCGACGTGCCGCTGATCGTTCCGGAAGTGAATGCCGATGCCGTGGCCGGCTTCACCAAGAAGAACATCATTGCCAACCCGAACTGCTCCACCGCGCAGCTTGTCGTGGCGCTGAAGCCGCTTCACGAGCATGCCAGGATCAAGCGGATTGTCGTGTCGACCTATCAGGCCGTGTCGGGCACCGGCAAGGACGCGATGGAAGAGCTGTTCAACCAGACCCGCGCCGTCTTCGTCAACGATCCGATCGAGCCGAACAAGTATCCCAAGCGGATCGCTTTCAACGTCATTCCTCACTGCGACGTCTTCATGGAAGACGGCTACACCAAGGAAGAATGGAAAGTGCTGGCGGAAACCAAGAAGATGCTCGACCCGAGCATTAAGGTCACCTGCACGGCCGTCCGCGTTCCGGTCTTCATCGGTCACTCCGAAAGCGTCAACATCGAATTCGAAAACGAGATTTCCGCTGAAGAGGCACGCAGTATCCTGCGTGAAGCGCCGGGCTGCCTCGTGATCGACAAGCACGAAGACGGCGGCTACATGACCCCTTACGAGGCCGCCGGGGAAGACGCGACCTACATTTCGCGCATTCGCGAAGACGCGACAGTCGAAAACGGGCTGAACATCTGGGTCGTCTCCGACAACCTGCGCAAGGGCGCGGCACTGAACACCATTCAGATTGCCGAAGTTCTCGTGAACCGCGGCCTGATCACCCCGAAAAAAGCCGCCGCGTGATCTCATTCTGCGGGCGCCGGTCGGCGCCCGTTTCTCACTGACATTTCAGAAAGTGCCGCTCGCTCATGCCTGCGCCATTCACCAGGTCGTTTGACGACTATCGGGCCTCTGTTTCTGGAGCCAGGTTCACCAACTGGCTTGCACTGAGGGCCGAACCCTTCTGGTCCGAGGCGACTGATCATGTCTTCACGCATGCGATCGGTGACGGGTCCATGCCGGATGAGGCATATGTCCGTTATCTGATCGAGGACTATACGTTCATCACGGATCTGGCCTCGACGTTGGGTTACCTCGTTGCCAAGGCTCCGGACATGCAGGCCAAGTCGCGTCTGTCCGCCTTTCTTGCCTTGCTGACATCAGAAGAAAACGACTACTTCCTGCGCTCCTTCGAGGCGCTTGGGGTGCCGCGGGAAACCTATGCCGGCGCAGCGCAGGGACCGGTCACCCGGTCCTTTGCGGATCTGCTGCTGACGGCCTCGGGCGATGGCACCTATCCCGAGGGGCTGACATGCCTCCTGTGCGCGGAATGGTGCTATCTCACCTGGGGCAGGCTCGAGGCACAAAAGCCACGGCCGGCGCAATTCTACCTGGCGGAATGGATTGATCTTCACGCGGTCACGGGCTTTGAGGACTTCGTCAACTGGATCAGGCAGGAACTGGACCGGATCGGGCCATCCCTGAGCGCTGAATTGCAGGAGAGACTGGCGGACCTCTTCAGGCAGATGAGCGAACTGGAACGGGACTTCTTTGAAACGGCCTGGACCGGCCAGTCACCCGAGCACCCGGGCGCCGGCTAGTCACCTGAATCTGAAGTTCGCTTCGGAGACTGCAGAAGCAATGTACATCTTTGAAGCCGCCGCACTCGGCGCGGCTACGCTTTGGGCGTTGACGGGATTGCTCTCGGCAGGCCCTGCACAGCATCTCGGCGCGATCGCATTCAACTGCACCCGCATGGTCATGGTGACACTCCTGCTGTGCATCTGGGTCGCGATCGCTGGCGGCTGGAATACGATCGGAAACGATCATCTGGTGCCGCTGGTGCTGTCCGGTGTCATTGGCATATTCGCCGGAGACACAGCCCTCTTCCTGACATTGAACCGGATGGGTCCGCGCCGCACAGCGATGCTCTTTTCGTTGAATGCGCCCATGTCCGCGATCCTTGGCTGGCTGGTTCTGGACGAAACCCTGACGGGAATTCAATCCATCGGGATCATGACAATTTTCGCGGGCGTCCTGCTCGCAATTCGTTTCGGCAAGCGCAAATCCCAGTTGCACAAGTGGGAAAACATCAAGGGACCTGTCTGGATCGGCATCGCCCTCGGAATTACCGCCGCCCTGTCGCAATCGGTCGGCTCACTCATCGCCCGGCCCGTCATGGAAACGGGCGCGGACCCGGTGGCCGCCTCAAGTATCCGTGTCGGGGTCGCCGCCCTGTGCCTGGTGCTTCTCACGCGGCTTCCCTTCAGCTGGGTCAAGCCGGCGGGCCGCTTCACCGTTCCGGTTGTCGGCATCATTGCGCTCTCCGGAATGCTCGGAATGGGCATCGGGATGACGCTGATCCTGTTTGCGCTTTCCGGCGGCGAAGTCGGCATTGTCGCAACACTTTCCGCAACGACCCCGGCAGTCATGCTGCCGATGATGTGGTGGCGGACCGGAGAATTTCCGGCGCTGGCAGCGTGGGCCGGCGCGGTTCTTGTCGTCGCCGGCAGTGCTCTGCTGTTTGCATTCTAGGGTCAGGACCCCGTTTTTCATCGTGTGATGTATCAGTATTTTTCACAATATACTAATCGTGAAAGTGAGCATGAATTTTTTCCACAGAGCGTTGAAATTTATGACTGATAGCTGAATCCGTTTGCTTAAAATTTACTTTAATTTCGTACACCCCCGAGCAGAGGCAAAAGGGGTATTCCATGAAAAATCTTTTCGCTCGCCTGAGCGTTACGTCGACGCTGGCAATCGTTTCCGCCGGTGTCCTGACAATCTCCATGGTCGTTGTCGGCATCATCCTGTACCAGGTCGCGCTGGGACAGGCCGAGACCGCGGCAATCAAGAAACAGGACGTCAACCTGAGGGTGGCGGCGACGATCTTTCAGGACCGTGTGGAGGGTGCCAATGTCAACTGGACCAACACCGGTGACGTGACGCGGATCGAACTGGCAGAATTCCCCGTTTTCGACAACGATCATGCCATGATCGACTCCATCGGCCGGATGACCGGTGAGACCGCAACCGTTTTTCAGTGGGATCCGGAAACCAAGGACTTCTGGCGCAAGACCACGAACATCATCAAGGGCGACGGCAAAAGAGCGGTTGGGACTCCTCTTGGCAAGACCGGCGCGGTTTATCCCGTGATCATGAGCGGCAATACGTTCCATGGTCAGGCAACCATTCTCGGCAAGGACTATTTCACCGTCTACAAGCCGATCTTTGACAGTCAGGGCGCCATCACCGGCATTCTTTACGCCGGAGTTGAGAAAGCCGCCGTTGAGGCCAATGTCTGGGAGCTGATGGGCGACTACACCATGCTGGCGCTGCCCGTCGTCATCATTTCCGTTCTGCTGCTGATCTTCGCGATCCGCCGCCAGCTTCGCCCGGTTACCGCACTCGCGGAAATCACGTCGCAGATCGCGCAGGACAATCTCGATGACGAGGTTCCCTTCAAGGACCGGACCGACCAGATCGGCATGCTGGCGCAGGCCGTCAACGGTCTCAAGAAACGCGCCGCGGAACGCATCTCGCTCGCGGAGCAGCAGCGCGAATCCGATTCCGCCTCGCTCGATCGCCAGAACGCGGTGCAGACCCTGATCGAGGACTTCCGCAACAACGTTTCGAACGTGTTGAGTTCCGTCAACGACACGGTCCAGGATCTCGGCGGCACCGCCGGCCGTCTGTCCGACCTCTCCGGCCAGAGCGCTTCAGGCGCGATCGAGACGCTCAATTCGGCGGACGATGCGACGTCCAGCGTTCAGACCGTCGCGAGCGCCGCGGAGGAACTCTCCGCGTCCATCGGCGAAATCTCGCGTCAGGTCGCGCAGACGACGGAAGTCGTCAGCCGTGCGACCGAAGGCACGCGCGTCACCAACGAAAAGGTCGAGGGACTGGCCTCTTCCGCCTCCAAGATCGGTGAGGTCGTCACCCTGATCCAGGCAATCGCCGAACAGACCAACCTGCTTGCGCTCAACGCAACGATCGAAGCGGCGCGCGCCGGGGAAGCCGGCAAGGGCTTTGCGGTTGTTGCCGCGGAGGTGAAGGAACTGGCGACGCAGACCTCGAAGGCGACGGAAGAAATCGGTGCGCAGATCACCGCGATCCAGGACGCCACAAAGGAGTCCGTCAGCGCGATTGCCGAAATCACCACGATCATGGAGGAGGTCAACTCCTACACCAGCACCATCGCCGCTGCCGTCAACGAACAGGGATCGGCCACCGGAGAGATTTCCCAAAACGCGCAGAAAGCGGCTGAAGGAACAACCTTCGTGTCGTCGCGCATGTCCGAGCTGTCCGGCACCGTGAACGAGACGTCCGAGTCCTCGCAATCGGTTCTGGATGCCTCCGAGATGCTGAACGCGCGCACCGAAGAGCTGCAGCAGGAAGTCGAAACCTTCCTGCGCAACGTGGCTGCTGCCTGACAAACGTCTGATGACGCAGAACCGGCACGGGGGTGTTTCGCCCCCGTGTTTTTTTTGGCTCCTCAGAAACGAGGAACCTCGGCGAGCCACTTGAACACGAGCTTTGCCTGATCCGATGCGCGGGCGTGCAGCTTGACGAAATAAACACGCGGCGAAGCCACCGTTTCGGGTAAGAGCTTCACCAGCCTGCCGCTTTCCGTGAACGACCGGGTCAGCCCCTCCCATCCGAGAACCGCGCCCATGTCGTCCTGCGCCGCCTGCAGTGCGATGACGTAGTTGTTGACACGATGCGCGTTGCGCAAAGCGCCGGAGTAGTCGAGCGCGGCAAACCAGTCCTGCCAGTCCGTCCAGTCGGTTCCCGCCGAATCCAGGTGGATCAGCGGGAGCCCGGCAAGATCCTCGACCGTCTCAACCCGGTTCTGTTCGGCAAACCGGGGACTGCCCAGGGCCGATATCCGGTCGTGGAACAGGGCCTTGCACGACCCTGTCTCCCGGGACATGTCTCCATAGTGAATGCTCAGGTCACAGTCAGCACCGCCTTCGCCGGTGTCACTGACAATCTGCGAAACCGAGATGTGTGGATGGGATTTCCAGAACTGAGCCAGACGTGGCGTCAGCCAAAGGGCGCTCATCGCCGTGGTGGCACCCACTGTGACGGATGTTTTGGAGACCCTGGTGCGCAACTGGTTGAGCGCATCGCCGATTTCCTCAAAACCCCGCTGAAGGGCCACAAACAGGTAAGCCCCGATTTCCGTCAGTTCCACGCCCCGGTGATGGCGATGAAAAAGCGCGCATTTCAGATCGCTTTCAAGCGACTTTACCTGGTGACTGACGGCAGCGGGCGTCACGTTCAGCTCCGCGGCTGCCGCCTTGAAGCTGACGTGGCGCGCGGCGGCCTCGAAACTCAGAAGCGCATTCAGCGGCGGCAGATCATAGGGGCGCTTTGGCAAATCGACCTCATGCAACGCTTGATCAAACTCATTTGATCGTAAGGTTTAGACCCGAATTTTGCATTACTTTTTTTAACTCATGAGGAAAATTATTGACGTTGCCAGGGTCCATGGTCCCGGAAAATATGAGCGAACTTCACGTGTCACCTGTCAGGAAACCCGATGCCGACCGATCAGATTGCCAAGCTCGACGATGCACTGCATGCCAAACGCCAGTCATTCGACAAGATACCCGTCGTCGATCTGGCGCCGCTCCTGGATGGAAGCGATCCGGACAAGGTTGCCGGCGAAATCAACTGGGCCTTGGCAAATGCCGGCTTTATGTATGTGAAAAACCACGGCATTGCCGATGCGGTGGTTGAAAACGCCTTCAGCCAGACACGGGCCTTTTTCGATTTGCCGGAGGCTGAAAAGATGGCGCTGCACGTGTCCCGGTCCGGTCAGACATTGCGCGGCTATATCGAGCCATTTGGTGAAAACACCGATCCGGAAAAGACCAGGGACCTGAAGGAATGTTTCGACCTCGGACCGGAATCTGAACCGGACTGTCCTTTCTTCGGACCTAACCTCTGGCCCGGCGACGCCAGACTTCCCGGCTTTCGTGGCGCAGTCTATCACTACCACGAAGAAATGAAGCGCCTTTCCATGACGATCCTGTCCGGGATCGCGCGCAGCCTCGACCTTGCCCCCGACTATTTCGAGACCAAGCTGAAGAAGCCGATCAGCATTCAGCGTCTCCTGCATTACCCGCCGCAGACCGGCATCGTCGATGAAAGCATCATTGGCATCGGGGCGCACACCGACTATGGCAGCCTCACGATCCTGGCGCAGGACGATGTCGGCGGGTTGCAGGTCCTGAACCGGGACGGCCACTGGGTCGAGGGAACGCCGATCCCGGGCACGTTCGTCATCAACATTGGCGATCTGCTGCAGCGTCTGACCAACGACCGCTACCTCGCCAACCTGCACCGCGTGGTCAATACCAGCGGGCGGGAACGCTATTCCATCCCGTTTTTCATTGACGCCGATTATGACGCGGAATTCGCGCCGCTTGCCTCCTGTATCGACGCGGACAATCCCGCTCGCTATGAAGCCGTGACCTGCGGCGTGCACAAATACGGGCGTTTCATCCAGAGCTACCCTCATCTACAAAAGATACCGGCGTGACATCACTCCGGAAAACGGGATTCGATCCGGGGCCCCATTCGCAGAGCGGGACAGAGATGAAAATCGCGCGCATCGACCTCTTTCAGGCGGACCTGCCCTATTCCGGCGGCACATACATGCTGTCCGGAGGGCGTGAATTTCAGGCCTTCGATGCCAGCATCGTGCGGATGGAAACCGCGTGCGGCCTGGAGGGCTGGGGCGAAAGCACACCCTTTGGATCAAGCTACATTGCGGCCCACGCCCTCGGCGTGCGGGCGGGCATTGCCGAGATTGCACCGCATCTGATCGGCAAGGACCCCCGGCAGGTCGAACGGCTCTACGATTTCATGGACGATGCGCTTGCCGGCCACCTTCACGCGAAGACAGCGCTCGACGTCGCGGCCTGGGACATCCTTGGCAAGGCTGCGGACATGCCGTGCTGGATGCTCCTTGGCGGCTCTACACGTCAACGCATGCCGGTGATGTCGTCGATCCCGGCCGATACGCCGGAAGAAATGCGGCAGAACGTCTCCAGGCATCGGGACAGGGGATATCTCGGACACTCCGTCAAGATCGGTGCCCTGGATCGCGAAGGCGGACCGGCGCTCGATGCGGCGAGGATCGAAGCTTCCCTGGCCGACCGGCAGCCGGGTGAGTTCTTTCTGGTGGATGCCAATGGCGGCCTCACGCCGGAAACCGCGCTTAGAATGCTGCGTCTTCTGCCGGACAGTCTCGATTTTGTTCTGGAAGCGCCCTGCGCCAGTTGGCGCGAAACGCTGTCGCTCCGCTCCCGCTGCCGCGTCCCGATCATCCTTGATGAACTCATGCAGGCCGACACCGATCTTGCCCAGGCGATCGCGCTGGATGCATGCGACGGGATTGGTCTGAAGATTTCAAAGGCGGGCGGCCTCACGCCCGGCCGGCGCCAAAGGGACATGGCCCGCGCAGCCGGGCTGACGCTCAGCGTACAGGACACGGTCGGATCCACGATCGCCTTCGCCGCGATCGCCCATCTCGGTCAGACGGTTCCTGAAAGACATCTCCGATGTATTCTTGATTGCCGCGACATGGTCACAAGGCAGCTGGCAGAGTTCGATGCGCCGATAGCGAAGGGCGGTGTGCTCGCGCCGGATGCGCCCGGTCTCGGACTGACGGTCGACCGCAGCGCGATCGGCGAACCTGTTGCAAGCTGGACGTAAATCCGCGCATGCTCCATCAGTCTGCGTTTCAGGAAACGCTCAACCCCCGGACATCTCGAGCAGATCCGGCATGAACGGCAGATCCGTTACGCCAATGTCGATCCCCAACTGCATGAGAAGGGTCGACAGCTGGCCACGATGATGGGTCTGATGGTTGAACATGTGGGTCACGAGCAGCCACCGGGGCCGTGAACGCGTGACCTTGTCGGTGCTGCGCGTCCAGGTCATCGGCTCGGCGAGCCAGGCGGCGGTGAGCGCATCGGCAAAGGTTTCAATCTCGCTGCACATGTCCAGATGCGCCGCCTTGAGCGCGTCGAAGTCTTCGAAGATATCGACACCCATGCCGTTGACGGCGTGAGACGATCCCGAAAACCGGTTCATCCAGACGCGATCGGCGAAGAGAATGTGGTTGAGCGTTGAATGGACCGACTTGAAAAACGCTCCCTTGTCCGCCTTTCGCTCTTCATCACTCATCTGTGCCGCAGCTGCATATGCCTTTTCCGTCATCCAGCTGTTATAGGCTGCAAGGCGTTGGTAAAGACCCGGGTCAATCTGCATCGAACACTCCGTTGCATGTCAGGTGCCGGTGGGCAGCGCGTCCGGCAGGGCAGCTTCGAAGCGTTCGCTTTCCGGATCCATCAGCCGGAGTTCGCCGGACCCGATATCGAACCAGGCGCCGTGCAGCAGCAGGCCACCGTCCGCGACGGCCTTGTCGATGAACGGAAAGGTAAGCAGGTTCTTGAGTGAATGCCGGACGCCGGCATATTCCATCGCAAGCTGCGGATCGTCCGCCTTGTCGATCGGCATGCAGGCCATCGTGATCGCGGCCGGCTCCAGGAGCTTGATCCAGCGGCCGATGAATTCCCCGGTCGCCATCGGGTCGTTGGCGTGTTCACGAAACGCCTTCACGCCACCGCACTGGCCGTGGCCCATGACCACGATATGACCGACCTTCAGGCCGTTGACCGCGAATTCGATCGCCGCGCTGGTGCCGTGCTGGCCGTCCGTCTCCTCGTAAGGCGGCACTAGATTGGCAACGTTTCGAATAACGAACAATTCGCCCGGTCCGGCGTGAAAGATGCCTTCGGGCGTTACACGGCTGTCGCAGCAGGATATCACCAGGACATCCGGTTTCTGACCGTAGACCGCAAGGCGCTCGTGCGTTTCCTTGTAGCGAACGAAGCCCTTGTTCAGGTATCGGCCATAACCTTCCAGAAGTGGTGCGGGAAAAGTCAACGATGAAGCCTCCTGAACTGCAAACAGGCTTGCCGCCTGTCAGGAGGTTCTTATCACTTGGCTCCGTGAATGCAAATTGCCCGAAACGGCTTAGGGTACGGACCGCTATGCCACCTCGGCCTAGAAGCGTTCCGCGCGCAGCACCGAACAATCCGAAACGGTGACGACGCCGATATGGCGCTCGACCACCTCGAACGCTGCCTCAAGCAATTCGTCCAGCCTTTCGGGGCGGATAATGCAGATGATGGACACCATGCCGCCAGCCCGGGACACCTGTCCTTCCCGGCTCCACCTTCCTGAGCGCCCGCTGCCGCCCATCACCGGCAGGATCGTGTACCCGGTGACGCCGGCTTCGTCGAGCGCGTCGGTCAGCCGGTTTTCCATTGGCGCCTCAATGATGATTTCCACCCGTTTTGCGTCTTTCATCTCCATGGGCTTATCCTCCCGTAGCCTGGGCAATGCTCAAGTAAAGCGGAATTCCGAGGGTCAGGTTGAACGGGAACGTGATCCCGAGTGACATTGTCAGATAGATCGAGGGATTGGCCTCCGGCAACGCCACGCGCATCGCTGCCGGTACAGCTATGTAGGAAGCCGAAGCGCTCAGGGTCATGAGCAGCATGGTCCCGCCGACCGACAGACCGATCAGGGTGCCCGCTGCAAGACCCGCAACCGCTCCGATCATCGGCATCAGAACACCGAAAAGGATCAGACCCGGTCTCAGCAGACCGGCGCTGCTGCGCAGCCCACGACCGGCAACCAGGCCCATGTCCAGCAGGAACAGACACAAGACCCCCTTGAAGGGCGACACGATGAAACTCTCAATCTCGGTGAGACCTTTCGGACCGGACAGGAAGCCGATAAAGAACGACCCGACCAGCAGGACGATGGACCCGTTCAGGAGAATTTCGCGCAGCAGGCCTTTCGACCCCTTTGCGCGCTCGGCGTTGGCGTCCGCCGAGGAAAACTTTGCAGCCAGCCAGAGAGCGGACAGGATCGCGGGCGCTTCCATCGCCGCCGCAACAGCGACGAGGTAGCCCTCGCTGGCGATCCCCTGGCTTTGCAGCACCGATGTCGCCGCGACGAATGTGACGATTGATATCGAGCCGTAGTGTCCGGCAACCGCTGCCGCGTCGACTGTTCCCAGACGCGTCATCACCCTCAGAAGACCGAAAGCGGTGAAGGGGATCGCGAATGACAGGATCAGGCCGGCGACGAGCGCAAGCAAAAGCGTGGAATCGACACCATGCGCGCTGACGCTGACGCCGCCCTTGAAGCCGATGGCAAACAGCAGATAGATCGAAAGTGCCTTGGCCGCCGCTTCCGGCACCGACAGGTCGGAGCGCACGAGCGCCGCGCCGAGACCGAGAGCAAAAAAGAGGATGATCGGCGACAGCAGGTTTTCCGCCGCCAACGAGAGAATTGTGTCCGCCAAGACCGTCGTGCCCTTAACCCACACGCATCCCGCCGGATTTCAGCTTTCGGCGAGATACGTAACAATACGTATTCGGGCGGATATGGGGCATTCCGGCCAGCGGTTCAAGCGAATTCGGAGGCCGGTCGCTTACAATCGGGAACGAAAGGCCGGTGGCGCTTCACGTCGCCACGTTAACCTCGTGCCGTTCATCCGTGTCTCCGTGGTCTTCGTAGGCGTGGCGGATATTGTCCGCCCCGATGCCTTCCTGGTTTCCCCGGAGCGGGTGGACAGGCCCGTGCTCCACGCGCGGTTCAAGTGCCCGCAACGCAGCTGCACGATAGGCGGCAACACCGTCGAGGGCATGATTTTCCAGATGATGTGCATCAATGAGAACTGCCGGTTCATCCGTGGAGTAACCGGTGTCTGTGTCGTGTCGCTGCGCACCTTTACGCTTGCCTCTGGGATCATGGCCGGTGCCGTCACCGTCCCTGTCCGCAGGATACTCTGTCGCATGCGCCACGACCTGGGCCGATTGCGGCCTTTCGATCGTCGTCGCCATTCCGGCCTCCTGGCCATCAGAGAACCCCCGCCTTCTGGCGGGACTTCATCAAGGATCTCAAGGAAGCGTTAACAAATCTTTACGATCCGTTAACCTCTTGCACCACTTCAGGAAATGCACCTTCGAAACACTGCCGGTGTGCATTTTCAGGCGCAACTCAAGCTGCACGCGCGCCTTTCGCTCCGACGATCCTGACAACGTCGGCCATGATATCCGTGAGCTGAAAGTCTTTCGGCGTATAGACGGCGGCAACACCCATGGCCTTCAGTTGCACGGCATCCTCGTCGGGGATGATGCCGCCGACAACAACGGGAATATCGTCAGCGCCAGCTGCCCTGAGCCGATCCATGACATCGCGCACCAGCGCCAGGTGGGACCCGGACAGGATCGAAAGACCGATCACGTGCACATCTTCTTCCACGGCCGCATTGACGATCTGCGCCGGCGTCAGGCGAATACCCTCATAAACGACTTCCATGCCGCAATCGCGCGCCCGCACGGCAATCTGCTCCGCTCCGTTGGAGTGGCCGTCGAGCCCCGGTTTTCCGACAAGGAACTTCAGGCGGCGGCCGAGGTTTTCGGAAACGTCATTCACATCGGCCCGGACCGCGCCAAGGTCGCCCGCATCGTCACGCGCGGATTGTCCGACACCGGTCGGAGCCCTGTATTCTCCGAAAACCTCCCTAAGCATGCGGCCCCATTCGCCGGTCGTGACGCCCGCCTTCGCTGCCGCAATGGAGGGTTCCATGATGTTCCGGCCTTCCTGTGCGGCGGATTTCAGCTCCGACAGCGCCGTGGCGACGGCAGCATCATCGCGTGCATCGCGCCAGGCCTTCACTTTTTCGATCGCCTCCGCTTCAACATGTTCGGGAACCGTCAGGATCGCGCCGTCTTCGCCGGCAGCAAGCGGCGAGGCTTCCGTTTCCGTCCACCGGTTCACGCCGACGACCACCTGGTCACCCGCTTCAATGGCGGCAAGGCGTGCCGAATTGGACTCAACGAGCTGCCGTTTCATGTAGCTTGAATCGACGGCAGCAACCGCGCCGCCCATCGCGTCGATCCGGGCAAGCTCTTCGCGCGCCTGCTCCTTGAGCGCCTCGACCTTGTTGGTGATCTCCACCGAGCCGTCGAAGATGTCGGCATAGTCCAGGAGATCGGTCTCATAGGCCATGATCTGCTGCATTCTGAGCGACCATTGCTGGTCGAACGGCCGCGGCAGCCCCAGCGCCTCGTTCCAGGCCGGCAGCTGCACTGCCCGCGCGCGGGCATTCTTGGACAACACCACGGCAAGCATTTCCACCAGAATCCGGTAGACGTTGTTTTCCGGTTGCTGTTCCGTCAGTCCGAGGGAGTTGACCTGGACACCATAGCGAAAGCGCCGGTATTTCTCGTCCTCAACGCCGTAGCGGTCGCGGCAGATTTCGTCCCACAGTTCGGTGAAGGCGCGCATTTTGCACATTTCGGTGACAAAGCGCATGCCGGCATTCACGAAGAAGGAAATCCGCCCGACGGCCTTTGGAAAGTCCTCTTCCGGGATTGCGCCGCTTGCCTTCATGGAATCCAGAATGGCGACCGCGGTTGCAAGCGCAAAGGACAGCTCCTGGACCGGCGTCGCCCCTGCCTCCTGCAGGTGATAGGAGCAGACGTTCATCGGATTCCATTTCGGCATGTTCGAATAGGTCCACGCGATGACGTCTGTCGTCAGTTTCAGGGACGGTGCCGGCGGGAAAACGTATGTACCCCGGGAGAGATATTCCTTGATGATGTCGTTCTGGGTCGTGCCGGAAAGGAGTTTCCGGTCGGCGCCCTGCCCGTCCGCCGCGGCGATATAGAGAGACAGCAGCCATGGGGCGGTCGCGTTGATCGTCATCGACGTATTCATGCGCTCAAGGGGAATCTCGTGAAACAGCGTCCGCATGTCGCCGAGATGCGTCACAGGCACACCGACCTTGCCAACCTCTCCGCGCGCGAGCATGTCATCGGGATCGTAGCCGGTCTGCGTCGGCAGATCGAAGGCGACGGACAATCCGGTCTGACCCTTGGCAAGGTTTCCGCGGTAAAGCTTGTTCGATTCCGACGCCGTGGAATGACCTGCATAGGTCCGGAAAATCCACGGGCGATCCCGCTCCTTGCCTGTTTCAACCGTCTGGCTCATGCCGATAGTCCTCCTAAGACGTTCTTCTGTCAGCCTTATTCTTGTTCTTGATCCCCAAATTACCCGGATCTCCCGGTCCGGTGGAGCTTGCCTGACATTACGCGCATGCGAAATCTCTCTGTGCAATGCAAAATATGCTTGGCATCAAAACGCAAGTTAAGCAATAGTCGTATAGATCGACGCACCATTTTGAACAATAGTTGCGCAAAATAGGGATTTGAGCCAAACATGCCTTGTGCAGATGCGAGATCGCGAGCCAAGACAAAAACCCTGGGAGGGGATGAATGACTGCAGCCGCTGAAGCCAACGACAACCGAACTTTTGAGGATGCTCCGGTGAAAGACCTTTATGAAATCGGTGAAATTCCACCGCTCGGTCACGTCCCGAAGAACATGTACGCCTGGGCGATCCGGCGTGAGCGCCACGGCGCGCCCGAAGACGCCATGCAGCTCGAGGTCGTGCCGACCTGGGAGCTTGACAGCCACGAGGTGCTGGTCCTGGTGATGGCTGCAGGCGTCAACTACAACGGCATCTGGGCCGGCCTTGGCGAACCGATCAGCCCGTTCGACGGGCATGGCGCGCCCTATCACATCGCCGGGTCCGACGCGTCCGGAATTGTCTGGGCTGTTGGCGACAAGGTGAAGCGCTGGAAAGTCGGCGACGAGGTTGTCATCCACTGTAACCAGGATGACGGCGACGACGAGGAGTGCAACGGCGGCGACCCGATGTTCTCCAACACTCAGCGCATCTGGGGCTATGAAACGCCCGACGGCTCTTTTGCGCAGTTCACGCGGGCGCAGGCCCAGCAGCTGATGCCCCGGCCGAAGCACCTGACCTGGGAAGAATCCGCCTGCTATACGCTCACGCTCGCGACCGCCTACCGTATGCTGTTCGGGCATCATCCGCATGAACTGAAGCCCGGGCAGAACGTGCTCGTCTGGGGTGCCTCCGGTGGCCTCGGTTCCTATGCGATCCAGCTGATCACGGCGGCCGGTGCCAATGCGATCGGCGTGATTTCGGACGAGGACAAGCGCCAGTTCGTCATGGATCTCGGCGCAAAGGGCGTCATCAACCGCAAGGACTTCAACTGCTGGGGCCAGCTGCCGACCGTCGGCTCACCCGAATACGGCGAATGGTTCAAGGAAGCCCGCAAGTTCGGCAAAGCGATCTGGGAGTTCACCGGCAAGGGTAACAACGTCGATATCGTCTTCGAACACCCTGGCGAAGCGACGTTCCCGATCTCGACCTTCGTCTGCAAGAAGGGCGGCATGGTCGTGATCTGCGCAGGCACATCCGGCTTCAACTGCACCTTCGACGTCCGCTACATGTGGATGCACCAAAAACGCCTGCAGGGCTCCCATTTCGCCCATTTGAAACAGGCCGCGGCGGCCAACAAACTGATGATTGAACGGCGCATCGATCCGTACATGTCCGAAGTGTTCCCGTGGGACCAGATCCCGAGCGCTCACACCAAGATGTGGAAGAACCAGCACGCCCCCGGCAACATGTCGGTCCTGGTCAGTGCTCCGACAACCGGTCTCAGGACGTTTGAAGACGTTCTGGAAGCGGGAAAACGCTGACAAAGAGCTCCCTGAAAGGCTTGGGCCATAAACCCGAACAAGCCTGATGCAGCCTGGCCGGTCCGTGTTTCACGGGCCGGTCTTTTTCATGACTTGCTGAGGTTTCGAGCACCTCCGTCTGTCCGGAATGATGTCGACCTCATCTGGAGAAAGTACGTCGGCACGAGGGATGCGCCCTGGTCGCTGGACTTGCGCATTGCCGGCACTCCAACCACTTGACCAGCCGCGTTACCCCCAACTGATCTTTACCCCGCCGTAATTCCGCTGTGATGTCCTCTTCTGCTAGTGCGGTAAATTTGAAGTTCGCATCATTGCTTCTGCAGACTCCGAAGCGAACTTCAAATTCGTAAACCGCACTAGAAACATAGACTTGCTAGTCACCTTCTTGAATCTGAAGTTCGTTCGAAGACCGCTGCAAAATGAGTCGAACTTCAGATTCAGGTGACTAGTTGCCGTTCGAATCAAACCTTTTCCGGAGCCGCTCCAGGTGATCGAAACAATATCGGATTTCAGGCCCGCCAGACTTGCCTTTGCAGTCCTGGTGGTTCTCGCTCTTGCAAGCTGTCAGAGCGAACGCTTCCAGACACCGCCGTTCTACAAGGATCTCGCGCGGGTCGATGGTGAAGTCGACGCGGCCACGGCCGCGCAGATGATCTCGCAGTACCGGATCAACAACGGTCTATCCGCCGTTGCCCCGGACGCCCAGCTCACCGGCATTGCAAAATCGCAGGCCGAGGCGATGGCAAAAGCGGGCAGTGTGCAGGCCTCGCTCGCACCGGACCAGCAACTTGCAACACGCCTGTCGTCCATCGGCGAGCCGCAAACGGCGGCGGCGGAAAACGTCAGCGCAGGTTATCGAACCTTTGCCGAGGCCTTTTCAGGATGGCGCGAATCGCCCAAGCACAACCAGGTGCTGCTGACACCGGACGCGACACGCCTCGGCATTGCAACCGCCTATTCGCCGACAGCGAAACACAAGGTTTTCTGGTCACTTGTCCTGGCCGCGCCAAGACCCGGCAGCTGACGGGTCGTAGTCGCGGGCGTCATCAGTAACGCCTCGGATATCTCGGATAGATCGGCTGGACAGGGCGCACGACAGGCGGCGGGCGACGGTAGATGGGGTAGTTGTTGCCGTAACGGGGCACGCCGATATAGACCCCGGCGCTCGGGATCGGCCGGCCATAGTAATTCCCCTGAACGCCATAACTCAGGTATTTGCCCGAAACCCAGCCCTTTACATTGGCAAAGGCCGCATCGCACCAGGAGAAGTTTGCCGTACAGCCGAAGACGGTAACCCCGCCGCCCTGCGGAACTGTTGCCAGCACCGGGTAGTTGGTTCCCGGACCTGCGCGCATGTTCAGGTTTGCGGTTGTGTAGGCAATCGCGGGACCGCCGGACTGCGCCAGCGCCGGCATTGTCATCATGGCCACGGCGCACAAGGCCAGCGGCAAGCGGATCAGCATCTTGTTATTCTCCATTTTATGTCGCTTCCGAACGGATTCCGCCCGGACCAATTGCCCACACACGCCGAAGATGTGGGAACACATCATGGCAAAAGTATAGCGCAGCGGCCGAGCGGAGCCCGGAACACGTCATAAAGCAGTTTGTGCTTGCCCCGCCGCTGCATGTTCGGCTTCACTGAGCAGACAGGATCAAAGGGGGGACAAGTCAGAATGAAACGGTTTCAAAAACTTGCAGCGGCTTCGGCGGTCGCGGCAGCGCTGCTGCTGACGTCGCAATCGGCCGCCACTGCCTTTGACGCCCATGCCGGTTATTACTACCCCGAACCGCAGACGAACGAGGTCTACATATCCGAACTGCCGGTTGCCAACGATGCACAGAAACGTTCCAGAGCGGCCTTTGTCATCGGTCTTGCCGCCCAGCATTCCAAACAGAACCACGCTGCAGGATATCATCTGTTCGCCAAGGGCGGCGATCTGGAAAAGCTGATCATCGTTGCGACCGGTGACGGCCAATACGACACGCTCTACCGCTTGCGCGCCCTGCTGGCGGCCCTGACCTCGCTAGCCCGGTCAACGGAACTCTTCGCCAGGTCGAATCATCCGCACGAACTGAACTTCCTCGACTTCTGCAAGCTGATCGGCTTCAAGCAGGTCACCGTGACCAACGGCAAGGACATCGCACACCAGATCAAGATCCGCTAGGCACCGGCGGCCGATCGGGCCGCACGGCCGTCGGGACGGGCTCAGCGCCTCAGTTTGCCGTTGAGCCAGGCTCGGTACTGAGACTTTGTTCCGTAAAATGCGTTCCGGTCGACATCCCCCTTGATGCCGGGAATGCGGCCTTCGGCGGTGTATTGCCAGAAAACCCAGTCATCCCGTTGTTCGTAGATGTTCTTCGGATGGGTGGCCACAGAGCGCAGCCAGAACTGTTCTCCCTTCAGAGCGCCGACCAGCCTGTCCCGGTGAAAATCCACGGAGGAATAGATCACCGGGCGCTTGCCGTAGTGCCGCTCCATCTCGTCAAGAAAAACCTTCATGTCACGCAGGATTTTGGCGCGCTCCGGCCGGCTGGTGCAGGTCTTGGAATGCGAGTTCCATTCCATGTCCAGAACCAGCGGGATCGCTTGAGGATCCTTTGGAACGACTTCCTTCACCCAGGAAATCTGTTCTTCGACCGGGCGGCAGAAGTAATAGAAATGATAGGCCCCTCGGGGCACACCGGCCTTGCGGGCAGCGATCCAGTTCTGCGCAAAACGCGGATCCGCGTGGTCACCGCCTTCCGTCGCCTTGATCCAGGCAAATTGAACGCCGGACCTCTTGACCTCATCCCAGTCGATATCGCCCTGCCAGCGGGAAACGTCGATCCCGTGAACGGCATAGTCTTCCGGAGTCTGGTCCGGAAAATCATAGGCCGAGCAGGCGGCCAGCAGAAAACCAAATCCGATAATCGAAGCAAATACTCTAAATCGCGGCAACACGGCATCCTCGACAGGTTAACAAACACTTTCTGTCACAGACCAAAATGCGCGGAATTTCCTAACGGAGCGTGGATGTTTTTTCGCTTTTTCCGCAAAAGTGATCAGCAATTGGCAACACCTGCGTTTTGATTGAAGCTTCCGGCGAAACGGGGCGGAATTTCGTTCTCAACAAAATACGCGTCGATATGCACAGATCTGGAGCAGTGTTCGAGCAAGTCAATGTTATTACGACTAACATTGCGCCAAAGCGTTGCCGTCGAACAGTTTTCAGCAAATTTATCAATGCAATCTCTTGCATTGCAACCAGTAATACACACTGCAGACCAACGAAAACTCCGAAAAAGACCCATAAAATCTAGAGCCACGCAGAAAAACACACGGCATTAATTGCCCCTCATATGGACTCAACTGCTCGCGGACACTAAAACGTGAAAAAAGAAAAAATCCGGGGGCATTAATGAACGAGCGTGAAACAAAGATTGTTGAGACAGCTCTTCAACTTTTTTCTCACTATGGCGTCAAAAAAACCACGATGAGCGAGATTGCGACCGCTGCCGGCGTCGCGCGGCAAACGCTCTACAACGCCTATGATTGCAAGGAACAACTGATCTATGACGCCGTCGAGCACCATGTTCGCAAATCGGCAAATCTGATCTCGGAAGAATGTACCGACGTTGAAGACCTCGGCGCGCGGCTGGACATTGCGTTCATGCACCTCAGCGCGAAGCCGTGCGAAATGATGTTGCAGATGCCCCACGGCGAGGAAATCCTTCAGATCCTCGAAGGCATCGACAAGAAAAAGAAAAGAAACATCATGCGCATATGCAACGAGGCCATCGGCACGGCGCTGGAACCCTTTAGGGACAGGTTGTCTCTGGGACAGGTGGAATTCGAGGATATGTGCGAATTCGTCAGGATGTCCTTCGACCAGATCAGGACCAAGACGGAAGAAAAAGACCAGATCTGCCGCTCATATGCACCGCTCAGAAAGCTTCTTGAAAACAGCGTCGTCGCCTGACACCGGGCTGCACTTGCCGTCGTGACCGCTTATGCCGGAGCCCGCTTTTCCTATAAGAGGGGGGGCCCGGCAGTTTGGAGTCTGCCGGGCCTGTTGACTGAGAGGAGGTCAATCTTTCTCAGCCAGATTCTAATCCGGGGATTAGAACGTACGCTGCATACGAACACCGAAGAGGAGTTCGTCGAGGTCGTCAACGTTTTCGCCGGTGATGTCGGCGCTGGTGTTGGCGTAACCGACGTCAGCACCAAGGACGAAACCGGATACCGGCTCCCACTGTACCGAACCGTCGATTGCCCAACGGTCGATATCCGCATCGGTGGCACCGATGAAGTCTTCCTGGTCAACGTGAGCATAGGAACCGTCAAGCGCTACGCCGATGGTCGGCGTTGCCTGAATGTAGATACCTGCAGACAGGGAATAACCTGTGCTCTTGTCGCCGTTTCCGCCGTAGTCGGAGACGGAGCCAAGCGTTGTACCGGCGTTGTTGACGACGGAAACACCCGTGATGCCGTTACCGATATAGGACAGAGCGCCGTCGGCGTAGAAGCCTTGGAAGTAGATGTTGGAACCGGAATTCGCGAACGGCAGGTTCACGACTGCACCGGCACCGATTGCCCAGCCGAGGCTGTCTTCATCACCAGACACGTTTGTGCTGTTGAAGGCTGCATCCGGGTAAACCTGGTGCAGGGCACCGGAGAGCTGTGCGGAACCCCAGCCCTGGGAAACACCAAGAGCAGCAACAACATCAGGCATGCGCGTTCCGCCGTAGTCGCCGACTTCGCGATCCGAACGGTCTTCCAGAGCGATCGTCGCGGAGAAGCCGTTGCCGAAAGCAGCGGTGTATGCGAGCTGATTCGTGGTCACGTCGGACCAGTCACGCGTGACGACACCGATGAAAGCCTGACCGGTGTAGATGTTGAAGTTAGAACCGAGGTAACCGGCTGTCAGGCCGCCCCACTGGATGTAACCGGCATCCAGCTTGAAGCCGCTTTCGCCATTGGTGATGTCCATGCGCAGACCGACGTAAGCACGCAGGGTGCCGAATTCGGTAGCGTTCCGCGCATCCAGGTAAGCGTAACCGCGCGTCAGCCAGTCATAGCCGTCGGAGTCACGATCGGACCAGTTGCCGTCTTCCAGAACGTTGTTGACGATGAACTGCGTACGCAGACGGCCACCAACGCGCAGGCAGGTTTCCGTGCCCGGGATGTAGTAGAAACGGGAACCGTACGCGTCACAGACGCGAACGTAGTCGACCGGCTCCGGAGCAACCGGAAGATCGGCCGCCTGAGCGGTTGTAGCGGTAGCAGCAGCTGCCACGCCGAGCATCAAGCCCTTAAGTTTCATAGTAATCTCCAAGTTTTATCGATCACAAGCAAATACCTCAAAGTGAAAACCCCAAATTCTCTTCACTTTTTGGCTTATTGACCACGCTCACTGAACACTGGTGCAATACATCGCCTGCTCGATTGAACTGAAATCATTTTTTCCGATTCACCTCAAGACCATTTTCGGGTTCGACTTCAGATTGAAAATTGGAGTCTCTTTTTTGCAACATATTGATTTTAAATGATTTTTTACAACAAAAAACGCCCCGCAACCGCCACACCCGGCGCAGAGTTTTACTTTATCAATACTGTTTGGCGCTTAGGCTTTATTGGCGTGTTTTTGGAGACGTGCCTTGCGGCAGCCTCTGGGAGATCATCATCTCGCACTTGCAAAATGGACTCAAATAACAATTTTGTCAAATTGTCTTTTCGTCCATTTGTCTAGAAGCCTACACAAAAAGAACGCCGGAATCGCAGAAATCCGGGGATTGTAGAGTTGGAGGTAAAAACGAACCGGCGGCATCACAATGTGAGAGCACGGACTTGTGATGCGGCGTATTGCGCTTGCTGCCCGAATCCTTATGACTGTGCGAACATCAACTGTTGCGGATGATTGACAATGAAAGATCGGTTGAAGCTCGTAACCTGGAACATCAATTCCGTGCGATTGCGCATGCCGATCGTCGAGAAGCTTATCGATGAAGTCGCGCCCGACGTCATCTGCCTTCAGGAGACCAAGTGTCCGGATGCGAATTTTCCCGAAACCGCGATCCGCAAGGCCGGTTACGAGCATATCGCCATCAACGGACAGAAGGGATATCACGGTGTAGCCACGCTATCCCGCCGTCCGCTCAGCAACATCGAGAAGCGTGATTTCTGCAATGTCGGAGACAGCCGGCATGTCGCCGTTGACATTCCATTCAACGGCACAAGCCTGCGCCTGCATAACTTTTACGTGCCGGCAGGCGGCGATGAACCCGATCGCGCGATCAACCCGAAATTCGGCCACAAGCTCGATTTCATGGCGGAGATGAAGGGCTGGCTGAAGGGAACGGAAACGGACCGGCCGGCCGTGCTTGTCGGCGATCTGAACGTTGCCCCCTACGAACACGATGTCTGGTCGCACAAGCAGCTTCTAAAGGTCGTCTCGCACACGCCGGTTGAAACGGACCTTTTCGAGAATGTGCGCGAAGAAGGCGGCTGGCTCGACGCAATGCGGCAATTCACTCCGCTGGAAGAAAAGCTCTACACCTGGTGGAGCTACCGCGCGAAAGACTGGTCGAAAGCGGACAAGGGACGCAGGCTCGATCATGTCTGGGTCTCAACCCCGCTGGCAGCACATGTCAAGCAAACGACGGTGCTGCGCGAGGCACGCGGCTGGGAAAAACCGTCGGATCATGCGCCGGTCATCGCTGTTTTCGAGGCCTAGTGCTGTGAATTTGAAGTTCGTTCAAAGCCCGATGCAATATGAGTCGAACTTCAGATTCAGGTGACTAGGATACGAACTCATAGTCAATTTCGGTGCGATGCTCGGGACTGCTGGCCCAAGCGAAATACCGCCCTTTTATGGCTGTCGTCAGCTCACCCGGAGAGCCGTTTGAAAACAGGCGGTCATCGATCTTTGTGATGGGTGAAACGCCCCCGCCGGAAGTTGAGATCAGAACTTCGTCACTTTGAAGCAATTCTTCGAGCGGCAACGTCCTCGTCTCGGTCACCAGACCGAGTTCTGCCCCGATTTCCAGCACGGTTCGCCGGCTGATGCCTTCCAGCACACCGGCGTCGGGTGTCACCAGGCAATCGTCCTTGATCGAGAAGACATTGAATCCGGGGCCCTCGGTTACGTTCCCGTCCTGGTCGAGCAGCAGAACGGTCTCCGCTCCAGCATCCTTTGCCTCGAAAAGACCTTTCGTGAAGTCGCCCCAATGATAGTTCTTAACCCTGGCATCGACGCTGGATGACGGAATACGTGTCACGGTCCTTGCCACGTGAACGGATGCACCTGTCTCGGCGATATCCGGCCGGATCACGTGGATATAGGGCACGCACCAGGCAAAGAAGTGGTTCCTGCAATCCCGTGGATCGCGCGATCCCGGGACTGTGTTGACGCCTCTGGATGTCACCATCGCAACGTAGGCTCTCTTCAGTGCCGTGGCGGCGACAAGCTTATGCAAAACGGTTTTCACATCCGATTCGCTCATGCCTGGATCAAGTCGGAGGCTCTTCATCGACCGGAAGAAGCGCTGAACATAAAGATCGAGCCGGAAAAACCCGCCGTCCCATACGGGAACGACATCATAGGTGATGTCGGAGTGAATAAGGCCCCAGTCATTGAGCGGTATCGACGCTACGCCAATCGGCATGATCGTGCCCCGCATCCAGGCGGCGCCTGACGTGAGGTCCGGCTGTCCTCGCTCGGTCTGTTGGTGTGTCGTGTCCGTCGTCATGCCGGCGTCGCCTTCTCTTCCCGGGGTTTTGCAACGTGAGCTAAGGCTTGAGGATCACCTTGCCGCGCACCTTGCGTGCAGCGATTTCATCGAGTGCAACGGCGATCTCCTCCAACGGATACACCGCATGGACATGGGGTTTCAAACGCCCTTCCTGCACCCATTCCAGCAAACGTGTCATGTTTGCACGGTGGCCATCCGGGTCGCGTTCCACGGCAGCGCCCCAAAAGACACCAAGCACGTCGACCCCTTTCAGCATGACGATGTTGAGCGGAATTTTGGGAATGTCTCCGGCAGCGAACCCGATCACCAGGAACCGGCCCTCCCAGGCTGTTGCCCTGAGCGCCTGTTCGGAATGCGCACCGCCCACCGGGTCATAAACGACATCGGCCCCGCTGCCGCCGGTGAGTTCCTTGAGCCGCTCCTTCAGCGGTTCTTGCGAGTAGTCGATGGTCAGATCCGCACCGAGCGAACGGGCAAAGGCGAGCTTGTCTTCGGAGGAGGCGCAGGCGATCACACGTGCACCCATGACGGACGCAATTTCAACGGCGGCCTGTCCGACGCCACCGGACGCGCCGAGCACAGCCACGGTCTCCCCGGACTGAAGGTCGGCACGGTCCTTGTAGGCGTGCAGCGTCGTGCCGTAGGTCACCGCGATTCCTGAGGCAATGTCGAATGAAACGCCGTCCGGGATCCGGATGACCTCGTCCGCGCCTACCAGCACCTTCTCTCGCGCCGCGCCCCATTTCATGTATCCCATCACCCGTTCACCGGCCGCAACGTCCGTGACGCCCGGGCCTACCGAATCGACAATGCCTGCAAACTCAGCACTCGGTGAGAACGGGAATTCCGGTTTGAACTGGTATCTGCCCTGGATGATCAGCGTATCGAAGAAATTGAGGGCACACGCCTCCACCTTGACGACGACTTCACCCGGACCGGCGACCGGCTCGGAAACATGCTCGATCACCAGGCTGGAAGCCGAACCGAAGGATTTGCAAAGACAGGCTTTCAAGGGAACCTCTGAACAACAGGAGCCGAAGCGGACGCGGCATCGACGCCACGTTGCAACGTTAGCAAGTCCTGTTCACGGCACCTATAGGCATTCCGAATAAGCAGGCGGTTCAAAACCGGACCGCTTTCCGGTATGAGGCTCAAACGTGAACAAACTGGGCGAATCAATGCGCGGATATTTTGCAATCGGAGCGGAAGGTCTTTCGAAACGCATGAATTTGGGCACGCTGATGAGATCGGCCCATGCCTTCGGTGCTAATTTCTTTTTCACCGTCGATGCCGATCAGAAAATCAGGTCAGCACCTCCGTCCGACACCTCCAAGAGCCCCGGACACCTGCCGGTCTTCACCTGGGACAGCGTCGATACGATGGAGCTGCCACGCGGCTGTCAGCTGGTGGGTATCGAGCTGACCGACGTTTCAATTGACCTGCCGAGTTTCGGGCACCCTCTCCAGGCAGCCTATGTCCTCGGACCGGAGCGGGGGTCTCTTTCGCCGCAAATGCTGGAGCGCTGCGATCACGTGGTTCGGATCCCGACCAAGTTCTGCGTGAATGTTGCCATGGCCGGGGCGATCGTCATGTATGACCGCCACAGGGCACTCGGGCGCTACGCGGAACGCCCGGTGTCCTCCGGAGCGCCGACGAGCGAACGCAAGAAACACGTAAGCGGCGGCCCCGTCATGCGCAAGGGACGCAAGGTTCCGGGCACCTGATCGAATGCCCGGCCACCGATTGCAACCAGACCGGATTGCCCCGGGATCAGGTTCATCACCTAGGTGATGGACCCATAAATGAGACTGAAATGGCATGCGAAATGGCGACATCCCGTTAGGAAAGATGTGCGGAGCGGGCTTTTTGCCCGGTCAAGCACGCTGACGCCACGGGGTGAAGCCATTTCCATGTCCTTCGGATTTGACCGGCTTGCGCCTCCTCGGCGTTGCGAAAGGCTTGAAAATGAAGGACATTTCCTGCGCTTCCGCGCCTTGACGAGAAGCAAGCCGCCTCAAACCATTTCGGCCTCATTTATGAGTCCGTCACCTAGAGTGGTTGCACCCAAGCTTGAACGGCTCTAAGCGCCCGCTTTCTTCAGCTTCACGAGCAGCGAACGGCTCGCAATCCAGGCCAGGACCGCGATCAGCGAAAAGGTCAGGAAGAGCCACGCGGCAGAGTTCGCCGTAGCCGCAATGTTGTCGCGGGTATTGAAACCCGTCTGATTGGCAACCAGCCCGGCGACCGCGGTCCCGAACGACACGGCGAACATCTGGATCGTTGACAGGGCAGACGCCGCATTCTCCTTTTCCGTGTCGTCGGTGTATTGAAGCGCAAACGTGTTCAGGTGCGGCCAGCTCAGACCGATGCCCGCTCCCACGACGATGAGCGCTAGCGACAGCAGGCCAGCCAGCCATGCCCCGCTGGCCTCATGGGCCGGTGTCGCGGCAGCAAGAACCAGCGTGCCCGCAAGCAGAACGGCCGGTCCCGCGAAAACCACCCTGTGCATCGCCTTTCCCGTGAAGCGCGCGGAATAGACCTCCGCACATGACCAGCCGATGGAAATCAGGGCCGCGATGTAACCTGCCAGCAGCGGAGACAGACCATGCAGGCGCTGCAGATAGAAGGGCATGAAGAACTCGGCATTCACGCAGAATATCAGCAGCGACATCACCGCAAATGACAGGAACAGGGGCGTCCCGCGCAACATCGCCCCCCGCGGGAACAGGCGAATCTCCGACGCGTTTTCACGGCGCATCAGGATCAGCACCAGAATGATTGAGACGAACACCCCGACGGCTGCACCGCCAAACGATTCGGCAAGTGATCCGGCAGAAACCGCCAGGACGGCTCCGGCGAGCAGCGCCAGTTGACCGAAAGCCGTGGGTCCCGCCGGCGGCAGCGTATCCCCCACGGCAGGCAGGAGACGCCAGGCGATCAGCGAGTAGACTGCCGTGACCGGAATCAGTGCGGCAAAGCCGCCGCGCCAGATGCCATACTCGGCAAACATGCCGCCGACAGCAGGGCCAAAGAGCATGGCGATGCCCCAGGTGCCCGAAAGCAGCGCCACGGCACGGGACCACAGACGTTCCGGGTAAGCGAAAACAATCATTGCATAGCAAAGCGTGAACATCATGCCGCCACCGGCGCCCTGCACCGAGCGGCCGAAAAGCATCACCGGCATATCAGGAGCGAGCGCCGTGATCAGGCTGCCCAGCGCGAACACGGCACCGGACAGGGCAAACGAACGTTTCACGTCCATCCGGTTCAGGATCTTGCCGGTGACCGCTGCGCTCAGGATTGCGGCAAGTGTGAACAAGGTGGCATTCCAGGCATAAAGGCTCTGGCCACCGATCTCCGCAACGATGGTCGGTAGCATGGTGGCCGAAATATTGATGTTGACCGCATGCAGGATAATGCCGCCTGCAAGGACTGCGGAGACGGACGCGTGCGCCCCCCAGAGAACATCGCTCCACCGGGCTTCCCCGGGTTGCTCGAATGTGGCTGTCATGAATTGTGTATCTCTTTTGAGAACAGGATTTCGCTCAATGCCGCCCCTACCTAGGGGCTCAACCTAAGTTGAGGTCAAGAGATCTTTTTTGAACGCCATTCAATCGAGGCCCGGCTTCGAGGTCCCGCAACGGCAAGCGCCGCAGCGATTCCCGAGACACAGACAGGTCAAAGGGAGGATTTCAGATCGGTGGCAGCGGAGGCCCTTCCCGCAGAACGAAGTCCTCGTGGGCGGTCTGGATGGCGATGGTCGTGTGAAGAAGCTAGGACAACCTAATCCACATCGACCGCTTCGTCAGCCTCGATCAGTTGCCGCAGGCGGCCGAAGGCAAGCCGGATGCGCGACTTGACCGTTCCGAGCGGCAATCCGGTTGTCTCGGAAATTTCGCTGTGGGACTGACCGAGGAAAAACGCGAGCCTGACCACTTCCATCTGCTCTTCCGGCAACTTCGTGATTGCCGCACGCACCCGCTCTTCCCGCAGCCGTGCATCCATCTCTTCCGAGACATCGGGAAGGGGCGCGGGCTGAAGAGCGGGTTCTTCCGGATCAAGGTCCGCGGTCTTTTGCCGCCGCAGCCGGTCGATGCGGCGATTCCGCGCAACGCGAAACAGCCAGGTACTCGCTGACGACTTTCTGGGATCGAACAGATCGGCCTTGCGCCAGAGCGTGACCATGACGTCCTGCGCTATTTCTTCCGCGACCGCCGCATCCGCGCCTTGTTTCATCAGGTAGCCCTTCAAACGCGGGGCGAAGTGATCAAACAATTCAACAAATGCGTTCTTGTCGCGGTCAGCCGCGACCTTGACGATCAGTTCTGAAAAATACTGCGCTTGCACCAAATGCCGTCATGCTCCCTGTCCGACCCTATTCTTTAGCAGGTTCGAAAGTTTTCGAAAGAGGGTTCAGCTGTTTCTGCCACACTGTTGCCGCGATTAACCGCAAGAGCCAATAGGGGAAACAAGAATAATCGAGATCAACCGGCAGGAACGTCAGAAACTCGGAATTGCCATGTCGAAACTTCAACCCTTTCGTAACCAGCTTTAAGTTATCATTAAAGCTAGGTTTATAAGACAGACGGCAATTGCATCAAATTTGACGAAAACTCATAGCCAGATGGTGTGGAGATGATGAAAGCAAAATCGCTGGTACTGGCCCTCGCAGGTCTAGCCGTTTCAAGTGCAGCAGCTTTCGCGCAGACCCCGACGCTTTTGAAGCAACACAAGGACTGGGCGGCATATACGACGCCGAGCGGTGGCGGCAAGGTTTGCTATGCGCTCACGAAGCCAACCACAATGCTGCCGGGCGACCGGAATCACGGAGAGGTCTTTTTCTTCGTGACCTCGCGCCCTGCAGAAGGTGTCTCGTCCGAGCCCAGCCTCGTTGTCGGTTATCCGTTCAAGGACAAGTCCTCCGTTTCGGTCGACGTTGACGGCAAAGACTTTACGCTTTTCACGAACAACGACGGAGCCTGGGTCGAAAATGCTGCGACGGAAGCTCAACTCGTTGCAGCGATGAAGGCGGGTCGTGAAATGACGGTCAGCGGCGAATCGGGCCGTGGAACCCGGACGACTTACAAGTTTTCGCTGTCCGGCGTCACCGCGGCCATCGATACGGCTGCGCAGGCCTGCCGCTAAAGCATCACGTGACCTGTTCGGGACTGACCCGGTCGGAATCATCCGGCCGGGTATTGCCTTTGCATGCGACCGGAAATGCGGGGCAGCTTGATTTTTCAGCTCATGTGTGGTTTTGGAAGCGCTTGAGACAGGGCCTGCTGATGCAGGCAGTCCGGCCGCTGCGGCTGCGTCAGGCAGCGCATTGAAAATGCGCCGGACATGAAACGGATCACATCATGGCAATGACGCTCGACATCGCGCGGGACAATCCGAACGCGCCAACGGTGACTGCCACAGCGGCAAACTCTCTCGCCGGCAACGAAAAACCCACGCTTGTGGGTCTTTCCCGCGAAGAGCTTGGAGAAGCGCTCGGCACCATTGGCGTACCGCAGAAGCAATGGCGCATGCGCGCCTCCCAGCTCTGGCACTGGCTTTACGTGCGCGGCGTCTCCGACTTTGCGGACATGACGAATATCGCCAAGGATCTGCGGAAGACGCTCGACGAAACCTTCACCATTGCCCGGCCCGAGATCGTCTCCGAACAGATTTCGGTCGATGGCACGCGCAAGTGGCTGTTTCGTTTTCCGCCGCGCGGCGCCGGCCGCCCGGTTGAGGTCGAAACCGTCTATATTCCGGAAGAAGGCCGAGGCACCCTTTGCGTTTCGTCTCAGGTCGGCTGCACACTCACCTGCACATTCTGCCACACGGGCACGCAAAAGCTGGTTCGCAATCTCACCTCAGAAGAGATTCTTTCGCAGGTTTTGATGGCGCGTGACCGCCTCGGCGATTTTCCCGATGCCGACACACCTCAAGGGGCGGTCGTGCCGAGCGAGGGCCGTCTCGTTTCCAACATTGTGATGATGGGAATGGGCGAGCCGCTCTACAATTTCGACAATGTCAAAAAGGCGCTTCTGATCGCTTCCGACGGCGATGGCCTGTCGCTGTCCAAACGCCGCATCACATTGTCGACATCCGGTGTCGTTCCGGAAATCTTCCGCACCGGTGACGAGATCGGCTGCATGCTCGCGATCTCGCTTCATGCCGTGCACGATGACCAGCGGGACGTCCTGGTACCGATCAACAAGAAGTGGAACATCGAGGCGCTACTCGATGCGTGCCGAAATTATCCCGGGCTTTCGAACGCGAAGAGGATCACGTTTGAATACGTGATGCTGAAAGGCGTCAACGACAGCAACCAGGACGCGCTCGACCTCGTGCGCCTGCTCAAGGGCATTCCGGCGAAGATCAATCTCATCCCGTTCAATCCGTGGCCGGGCTCCGAGTACGAATGCTCGGACTGGGAACGGATCGAGGAATTCGCCGACATCGTCAATCGCGCCGGCTATGCATCACCTATCCGCACACCCCGCGGACGTGACATCTTCGCCGCCTGCGGCCAGCTCAAGTCGGCCTCCGAACGCATGCGCAAGAAAGACCGCGAGGCGCTCGCCGCGTCCTGACCTTTCGCGGAACCGGTCTATCCCTGCAGTTGGCCGGCAGCCCACTCGCACGGATGTTCGGCTCGCCATAATTACTGGGTAAAATTGCCGACTGCCGCGTGCCACGTGAGCAAACCTTGGCGTCCGCGGACCGGTCCGGGATATCCCGCGGAGCTCCTGGAGCCGCCAGACAGCGGCAAAGACCGCACACAAGGCGGTGAACCTCCTCATTTCTTTCAAGTCTTTGCACGAAGCTTGTATTACCATTGCCGACAACCACTTCACCTGCACGGGCCGTTGATGCCGATTTTTGCGAAGGAAGTGCATTATGAGCAAAACCGTTTTGATTTTTGTTGCCCTGCTAATCCTGTCTGCGGTTCTCGTGGACGCGCTGGCGCAATCGGAGCCGTCCGACAGCCACATTGCGATCGAGGACCCGGCCGAATTGACCAAAGACGAGGCCCGCGAGATCTACGATGGCCTGAAGGCCCGCATGGCCGGGCTCTATGCGGGGTCGGAACTGGATGAAATCCGCAACTACCAGTCCTGGGAAATCTTCAACGACGCGCCCTTTGTCTCCGCGACCCATGGCCAGCGCTACGTCAACAATTATGCCAACGCCATTGCGGTCAATTACGCGATCCTCAAGGACGGCGAAAAACTGCCGGTCGGCTCTGTTCTTGCCAAGGACAGCATCACGGTCACCGGTGATGGCCGTGTTTTTCCAGGTGCGATGTTTGGAATGGAAAAGCTTCCGGCCGGCGCAAGTCCGGAAACCGCCGACTGGCGCTACTTCATGGTGATACCGGACGGGTCGATTTTCGGAGACACCACCGGCGACAATCCTCATCTCATGACCTATTGCCACGATTGCCACCTCGGCGTGGCCGAGCGTGATTTTACGTTTTTCGTTCCCGAGGAGTTCCGGATCGGGAACTAGGTCATGGAATGAACAACCCAGGCGCCGCACCGGCGGAACGGAAAAAGGCCGCCCTTCGGCGGCCTTTCGTTTTTTGGTTGCCTGACGCTGACGATCAGACCAGACCGGCCTTGGTCAGCGGCAGGTTGGTGACCCAGTCGCCATTCCCTGCGGCTATGGCGTTGGCAACGGCAGGCCCTATCGGTGGTGTACCCGGCTCACCGATCCCGGTCGGCGCCTCGTTGGACGCAACGATATGCACCTCGATCTCCGGCATGTCGGAGATACGGATCGGCTCATACGTGTTGAAGTTTGTCTCTTCGACAACGCCGTCCGCGAGCGTGACCTGATTGCGAAGGATCGCACCCAGACCGTAGCCGATACCGCCCTCGACCTGCGCCTTGATGTTGTCCGGGTTGATCGGCGTGCCGCAATCAACCGCAGCCACCACCTTCTCGACCTTCACCGTACCGTCGTCACGAAAGGAAACCTCCGCCACTTCGGCCACGTAGGATCCGAACGACTTGTGAACGGCGACACCGCGGTGCCGTCCTTCCGGCGCGGGCGTGTCCCAGCCGGCCTTCTCCGCGGCGAGCTTGAGGACGTTTGCCTTGCGCGGATCGTCCTTGAGCAGCTCCAGGCGGTAGGCGACCGGGTCCTTGCCCGCCTCTTTCGCGATGCGGTCGACCATGGTCTCCATCACGTAGGCCGTGTGGGTGTGGCCGACGGACCGCCACCACAGGACCGGAACCTGGGTTACCTGGTAGGACTGATCCATGTTCATGAGCGGGAACGCGTAGGTCGTGTCGTGCGCGCCCTCGGTCATGTTGTGATCGACGCCATCCTTCATCAGCATGGCCTCGAAAGGCGTGCCCTTGATGATCGACTTGGCCGCGATGTGGTACTTGAACGCGGTGACGTTGTTGTCCGCGTCCAGACCGATCTTGATCTTGTGCGCCGACATCGGACGGTAATAGCCGCCAGCCATGTCGTCCTCGCGGGTCCACACGATCTTGACCGGAGCCGGGTCCATGCCAGCCGCCAGCATTGCCTTGGCCAGGAAGGCGACTTCTGCAACCGGGTGACTGTCCGCCTGGGCGCGGCGGCCGAACGATCCGCCCGCCCACAGTGTGTTGATTTTCACCTTTTCGAACGGAACTTCGAGGATCGTTGATGCGACGTTATGATCGATCGTCTGGATCTGCGACCCGAGCCAGAGCTCCGCGCTCTCGCCGTCGTAAAGGAGTGCCGCATCGAGCGGTTCCATGGCACCGTGGGCCAGGAACGGGAACTCGAAATCCGCCTCGATCACCCGCGCGGAACCTTCAAGCGCCGCATCGGCATCACCGTCTTCCCGGACTTTGATGCCAGCTTGCGCGGTCATGTCCTTCAGCTCCGCCATCATGGCATCGCTGGACCGGGTTTCGGCTTCGCTGTCGTCCCATTCGATTTCCAGAAGATCCCGCGCCTTGATCGCGGGCCACGTGGACGTCGCGACAACGGCGACCCCGTTGGGGATTTGAAGAACGTTGACAACGCCAGGAACGGCCTTGGCCTGCGTCGCATCGAACGACTTCAGCTTGCCGCCGAATTTCGGTGAACGGGCCACGACGGCAACCAGCAGGTCGTCCCGCTGAAAGTCCATCGTGTAGGTGCTCGGAGCACCGACAGTCTTGTTCTTCACATCGACGCGCGGGAACGACTTGCCGATATAGACCCACTGATCCGGCGTCTTCAGCACCGGTTCTGCCGGCACATCCTGCTGCGCGGCAAGACCTGCAAGCTCGCCGAGCGTGGCGGACTTGCCGGACGCGTGGCTGACAACGCCGCCGGACACCGTGACTTCGCCAGCCGGAACAGCCCATTCCTGGGCGGCAGCCGCAACAATCATCGCTTTCGCGGCGGCACCGGCCTGCCGGTATTGCATGAAGGAGTTGGCCATGGCGGTGGACCCGCCGGTGCCCTGAACACCGAACAGCGTATTGGCATAGACCTGCGGATTGGACGGCGCGTGCTCGACGCTCACCTGCTCCCAGGACGCATCGAGTTCGTCGGCGACCAGCGTCGACAGACCGGTTGCCGTACCCTGTCCCTTGTCGAGATGCTTCGACAGGACAACGACGGTGTTGTCGGGCCGGATATGCACGAATGGCTGAACGAATTCACCGTCCCCGGCAGCTGCCTGGGCAGCGCGGGGCAGGTTCATCGCCAGCACGAGACCACCGACGGTCCCGGCGGACACTTTCAGGAACGTGCGCCGTGTCGGTGCCGCTGCTTCAAGCGGCTTCTGCAACAGATGCAACATGGATCAACCCTCCATCTTGTCGGCTGCAAGGTGGATCGCCTTGCGGATACGGGCATAGGTGGCGCAACGGCAGACATTCCCGTCCATTGCGGCATCAATGTCTTCGTCCGTCGGCTTCGGCGTTTCGCTCAAGAGAGCGGTCGCCGCCATGATCTGGCCCGACTGGCAATAGCCGCATTGCGGCACGTCGAGTTCGTTCCAGGCAGCCTGGATCGCATCTGCAGCCTTGCCGTTGATGCCCTCGATCGTGGTGATTTCAGCCCCGTCCATATCGCCGACATATGTCTGGCAGGACCGGATCGGAACACCGTCCCAATGCACGGTGCATGCGCCACACGAAGCAATGCCGCAGCCGAATTTCGTGCCGGTCATTCCCAGTTCGTCGCGCAGGGCCCACAGCAGCGGGCTTTCGGGATCGGCGTCGAGTGTACGCGTTTCCCCGTTGATTTTGAGTGTGATTGACATGAGGCGTCTCCCTTGGCTGGCCTTTTCTGGCTAAGGGGTATAAACTACACCGTGCAGTGTAATACCGACTTGCGCTTCTGTAAACGCCCTAGTTTACATAGAGCGCATTTTTTGGGAAAAAAGAACGGGGCTGAGAAAACAAGAACAATGCAACCGGGGCTGAACTGAGCACGACATGTCCGTATCCGACCAGAAGAAAAAACAGATCGTGGAAGCCGCTATCGCGGAGTTTCAGGAAAAGGGATATGCCGGCGCGAGCATGGATCGTATTTCCGAACGCGCGCAGGTTTCAAAGCGGACGGTCTATAATCATTTCGAGAGCAAGGATGTCCTGTTCCGGGCCATCAACCAGTGCCTTGCCGACCAGATCAACTCCGCCCTCGAACTGCCCTATGACCCGGACCTGCCCATTCGCGATGCGCTCATCAGGCTCGGCTGGGCGGAAGGCGAGCTGATGATCAATCCGTGTTTCATGAGCCTTGCGCGCATGATCATGAGCGAAACCATTCGTGACCCCGAACTTGCCGCCGACATGAACGCCCGCATGACCAAACTGGTCGTGTTTGCCGAGTTCATCGAACGCGCAACGGAGGAAGGCAAACTGAAGGCGAAGGATCCCGCCGTTGCCGCCGAGCAGTTCCTGGGTCTCATCAAGTCACGCGCCTTTTTCCCCAACATCTACGCCGCCCGGGTTCCCGGCCGGGAGGAAATCGGCCGGATTATCGAGGAAAGTGTCGATCTGTTCCTGGCGAAATACGGCACCGCCTCAAACGCAAGAGCCGCTGCAAAGTAGCCAGGGGTCAGAGAGCGTGGATCAGAAATCTCGGAAATCTGTAATCCTTCAAAGTATGATCACCTGTCCCGAGTGCGGCTCCGTTACCAAAGAGACAATGCCGGAAAACGCCTGCCAGTGGTTCTACGACTGCCCTGCCTGCCATGCGGTCCTCAAGCCCAAAACCGGCGATTGTTGCGTGTTCTGTTCCTACGCAACCGTGCCCTGCCCGCCGATCCAGCTCGGTGAAACGTGCTGCGGGTGACATCCCTTCAAGGCTTTTCCTAAGACGGGCCGCACATTCCGGCGGCGCCGCCGATCCTTCGAGACAACGCTGCCGCGCTTCGTCAGGATGAATTCTGCGAGTGGCAGATTGTCATTCCGGACAAGTGCAGCGTCACCTGCGCGATGATCCGGAAACCAGAAATCAGCGTGAGCGAAGCGAACTCGAAACAGGGCACATGAAAGTTCCGCGCCAACAGCGTGGAAAAGTCCGGTTTCCGGAGGCGACGAATTGGCCGGCCGGAAGGGCTTGCACCGCGCGGCGAAAAGGATAAATTGCCGCAAATTTTCAACGGTGCGGTCAATCCGCCCAAGACATCGAACTGGACTTTCCCAAACATGGCGCATGGAGACATCAAGAAAGTTGTTCTGGCCTATTCCGGCGGCCTGGACACCTCGATCATTCTGAAATGGCTGCAGACCGAATTCGGCTGTGAAGTTGTCACCTTCACGGCCGATCTCGGCCAGGGAGAGGAACTGGAGCCTGCGCGCAAGAAAGCCGAGATGCTCGGCATCAAGGAAATCTACGTTGATGATCTTCGCGAGGAATTCATCCGCGATTTCGTTTTCCCGATGTTCCGCGCAAATGCCGTCTATGAGGGTGTCTACCTGCTCGGGACGTCAATCGCCCGTCCGCTGATCTCCAAACGCCTGATCGAGATCGCCGAGGAAACAGGTGCCGACGCGGTTGCCCACGGGGCGACCGGCAAGGGCAACGACCAGGTCCGCTTCGAATTGTCGGCCTATGCACTGAACCCGGATATCAAGGTCATTGCCCCGTGGCGCGACTGGTCGTTCAAGTCCCGCACGGACCTGCTCGATTTCGCCGAAAAGCACCAGATCCCGGTGCCCAAGGACAAACGCGGCGAAGCACCTTTCTCCGTGGACGCGAACATGCTGCACTCCTCTTCGGAAGGAAAGGTGCTCGAAGACCCGGCCGAGGAAGCCCCGAACTACGTCTTCCAGCGCACCGTTGATCCGGTTGACGCGCCGGATGTCGTCACCGAGATCGAAATCGGCTTCGAAAAGGGAGACGCGGTCTCGCTCAACGGTGAAAAGATGTCCCCTGCAACGCTGTTTGCAAAGCTCAACGACTATGGCCGCGACAACGGCATCGGCCGCCTCGACATGGTCGAAAACCGGTTCGTCGGCATGAAGAGCCGCGGCATTTACGAAACGCCTGGCGGTACGATCCTGCTGACCGCGCACCGGGCCATGGAGTCGATCACGCTCGACCGCGGTGCGGCGCATCTGAAGGATGAGCTCATGCCGCGGTATTCCGAGCTGATCTACAACGGCTTCTGGTTTTCCCCGGAGCGCGACATGCTTCAGGCTCTCATCGACAAGAGCCAGGAACACGTCACTGGCTCCGTCCGCCTGAAGCTTTACAAGGGTAACGTCATCCTTGTCGGTCGCTCCTCGCCTTACTCGCTGTATTCGGAGGAACTGGTGACCTTTGAAGACGATCAGGGCGCTTACGACCAGAAGGATGCTGCCGGCTTCATCAAGCTGAACGCGCTGCGCCTGCGCACGCTTGCCAAGCGCGACCGTCTGGGCTGAGGAAACACGGATGCAGGAACCGGCGCTCGAGAAACTGAACGAGGATCTCGCGAAGGCCGGTTTCTTGCTGCTGGGCAGTTTTCGACCATCTCCTGAAGACGGTGTTCCTGACCGCTCCGACGGCTCACCGGCAAGGGACCTGCTGCTGGTTGGCAGCACCGGCCCATCCCTCTGGGGGCGACTCACATCGGCCCCGGAGTATCAGGACGGCACCCCGCATCCGATGGACCGGTACACGAAGCGGGCACTGACCCATCTGGCCGCTGGGCACGGCCTTGAAGCCCTGTTTTCCTTCAAGGGGCCACCCTATTTTCCCTTCCAGCAATGGGCGCTCAAATGCGGAGGCTTTTCCCAAAGTCCTCTGGGAGTGCTGGCCCATGAAACATACGGTCCGTGGACGGGGTTCCGAGCCGCGTTTCTGTCAGCCGAACCGCTCGCCGGGTTGGAACAATCCATGCGGACCGGGCCCTGTGAAACCTGCCTGGACAAGCCCTGTCTCACAGCCTGCCCGGTGAACGCCATCACAGTCGAAACCGGCTACAACGTGTCGGCTTGCAAGAGCCATCTTCAAAAAAGCCCGGAATTCGCGTGCTGGTCAGGCTGCCTGGCGCGGCATGCCTGCCCTTATGGCGAAGATCACAAACCGCACCCGCAAAACGCACTGTTCCACATGAAGAGCTTCGCGGGACTCTAGGCTACGAACCCTAGTTTCGAAGCTTCGCGTTCGACCCTGCCTTTGCTGCCGCAATCTTGTCCGCCGATGAGGCATCCAACGATTTCAGATGAAGCCAGGCGACCTTCCCGGCTTCGAATTGGTTCCGGCCCCGCCGCGTCCAGACCGGCGGATGATGATCTCCGACGATCAGGATCTCAAGGCCCTTCAGTTTCGGGTTCAGCGCGATCCGGCGGACACGATGAAACACATCCATCCACATTTCGGTCAGGCTGCAGACGGTCCGGTCCCCGAAGGGCCCGCCGGTCTCGCAATCCAGCCTCGGTGTCGCCGCACCCGCCTCGATCGGAATGTGGGTGTTGAGCGTCAGCCAATATGCAAATTTCGGCTGTCCAGCACGGTCCTCCAGAAACGCCTCGACCGCGTCTGCGACATCGTCATCGCATAGCCCCTTGAACGTGAGTCCGCAGGTTCTCGTGCGGGTGGTCTTCTCCGTTTTTCCGATGGTTTCCATGAAATGAACGCTGTCGAAGCCCACTTTCGGATACCAGTCGGTTCGGTTGAAGAAACGCCCCCAATAGGCGTGAAACGAGGCTGTTTCATAGCCTTCTGCGCGATACCTTGCCGGCAGGCAGTCATATGCCGTTTTGTCCCGAAAATCCCGGTGATCGCCCCAGTGGGTGCACAATTCACGCGCTTCGGCGGCGGTCGTGGAACTGTAATAGGGACTGGTACCTGTTGTAACGTCGAACGAAGACTGGATTTGGGCTGTCTCGAAAACATCCCACAAAAGGTCTTGATGAAGAGGGTTGGACATCGCTCCCATTCCCTCCACCATGACGATCAGAACGTCTCCTTTCCTACCGTCACGGCCTGGAGTATCGAGCCCGGTCTGAAGGGTCGCGGAAGTGACTTCCGGAGGTTTGGGGAAAAACATTGCGGCAAACAGCTTTGTCGGCGGATTGAAAGTGAGGTCAATTGCAAAGACAACACAGAAGGCCAGAAACGCCGGAACAAGACTGACGGTTTTGAACATATCGCGATGTCGCACAAGCAGGTGGATGTACAGCCAGGCGACGAAAATCAGAGAGGCGGCCACGATGATGTATCCTGAAAAGGAAAAAAGACTGAGCGAGGGAAGATGGCCTAGTGAGTCAACAACCAAAGATGGTGGAAGGCCAAAAATCCCGGAAACAACAAATACGACGTCGAATACGAATATTAATATCGCAAACGAAATAAACACGAATACATTCATCTGAAAGCTTACAATTGCCAATAAAAAATATAGCAATATTGGAAAGAATCTCATGGGGCATACGAAAAAAGATAATATCAAGTATGGAATATTCGGTAGAATCGCCGCCAATAAAGCAAAGTATATCGAATTCGTGGAGAAAAGAACCCCTGGAGTAGAGTTTCTTGCTTCGCGATAAGAACTTGTATTGGTCATAGCTTGCCCCAAGGCGCAAGTCCCCCGACAACCAGAGGTTTAAACGCCTGAAATTAAGGGATCGTTATCAGGGTTGGATCAGGCCCAAGAAAGGGGGCACACCGTCCTGGTTCGATCAGTTTGAAAGTGAGTTCGGTGCCGCGCAGCCCTGGCCGTTCCCGCAAGCGGCCAGGATACGAATGTCCAATGGCAAGGACCGCGTGCAGCTACCTGAATTGCGCCGGCGCGAAGAGAGGGTTTCGCCGGTCGCCGGATTACAGTCCGGGTCCTGACTTGGCGGCGGCCAGACGGTCAGCCGGCGGGGTATCCAACGGCGCGAGATGCAGCCAGGCGACCTGAGCAGGCTGAAAGAGATGCCTCGCCTTGCGGGTGAACAGGGGAGGATGATGGTCACCGACAAGGAGGATTTCAGTCTTCTTCAGCTTCTCGTTCAAGGCGATCTCCTGAACCAGATGGGAAATGTTCAACCACTGTTCGCTCATCCGGCAGAGCTCGACATCTCCGAACACGCCTCCGTCATCACAAGCCAGTCGTTCCGGAACTTCTCCCGGCATCACCGGCTTGTGCGAATTGAGCGTCAACCAGTAGACGAACCTCGGCAGGTGTTCGTCACTTGTAAGATACGCTTCCACGGACCTTGCGACATCTGAATCGCACAGCCCCTTGAAGGTCATGCCGCACCAGGGAAGGTCCTTGTCCGCCTTCAACCCGACCCGTTCCTCGAGAAAGTACAGCTCCTGAAATCCTATTTTCGGGAACCAGTCATTTCGCTCGAAAAATCTTTCCGTGAAGGCGTGGAACGCCGCGGTCTTGTAACCGGCAGCCAACGCGCGGTGAGGCAGGCAATCGGTCATGTCCTTGTCGCGAAAATCTCTGTAGTCAGCCTTCAAATTGCACAACTCACGCGCTTCGCCGCTTGTCGTCGAGCCGAAATAGAGTGCGGTTCCCTGGGTGACCGCGTATTTCTCGCGAATGGGGGCACCAAGCAGCGGCCCCCATACGATGTCCTGATATGCGCGCGACGAAAAGGCACCCAAGCCTTCGACCATCACGATCAGCAGGTCGCGATGTTCAGTGGTTTTCGCGAATTGCGCAAACCCGGTTTTGAAGCTCGCGGCATCCTCGATTGGCTCGAAGGTTTCCGCCAGCTGCAGTTTCAGCTGCATCACATCCTTTGGTGGTGAATTGATCAGGAAGTCGGCAGCACCGGCGATGATCGCGACAATCAGGACAGGAAAAAGCGAAATCCGGTCGCGGCTTTTCTTCAGGCCAATCACGGACCTGTAGGTCATCAGAAGTGTCACGAGCAGAAGGCCGAGAACGGCCATGTACGTGAGCGATTGCGTCAAACTCAATTCAAGTAAAAATTGTAGTGAGTCCAGAAGCATCGGCAAAGGTATCTGAAAGAAGTTCGACACGAACACTGCGGCATCCAGATATATGGCCACAAATAAAAGAAATAAGAAAACAAATCTATTCAAAAATAACCCTGTTATACACACAAATGCCGTGAGAAATATAAATACGTTTCTCGGTGAGCTGTAGTAATAACTTGCAAGTATGTAAATTATATTCGCATATAAAAGCGGTATAATCGCGAAATATATCGATTCTTTTGAAAAAAGTCTATTTTTGATAAAAAACTCAATTTTAAGTGATAAATTATTCATTGAATTGATCTCACGCCCCACATGATTGTAAGGCGGTTGTAGCAATCCAGAATTTAAACAAGGGTAAATTCTACAAAAAATTGCAAACGCTAAAAGTGTAAATTACAACCCAATAACGTAGCGGAAGGCTTTAACACGTTAGCAAATATCGCGAACTCGGCGCGCTAATCGCGGCGCAGGCAGGAGACAATTCAAGAGGGTGCCCAGGCCCTTCCAAAGAGCCGGTACAGTGCAGATACCGGCAATCTGCGGAAATTGGAATAAGGAAGTCTCAACCGATCCGGACAACACCGTCCTGGTCCGGGCAGGTTGAAAGCGCATCAAGCGCCGTGCGGCCATCACCGAGCGGTGCGTCGGGCCAGATTTCCGCAAGCGGGATAAGTACAAATGCACGGTCGCCCATGCGCGGATGCGGCACGTCGAGATTGTCTTCCTGCACTTTCCGGACGCCGTATATCAAGAGATCGACATCAATGATCCGGGGCCCCCAGCGTATGTCGCGGACGCGGCCGAGCTCCTTTTCGACACCCAGGCATCGCTGCAGCAGATCCTGCGGGCTCAAATAGCTGTCCACCACAACACAGATATTGATGTAGTCGTCCTGTGGAACCGGTCCCCACGGCGGCGTCCGGTAGTTCGCGGAACGCGCGACCAGCGTGACGCCCTCTGTCTCTTCAAGCAGACGCACGGCTGCATCGAGATTGGCCTTTGGATCGCCAAGGTTGGAGCCAAGCCCGAGCGCGCATCGCGTCGGAGCATCGGGGGCGGTATCGGAGAATGTCATTTCAGAAAGGGGTCCGTTCAAGTCGTATTGCGTCCAGCATACGCACGCAATCGGCATGTGGACCGACATCATGCGCGCGTACAATCGCCGCCCCTTTCGAAAGTGCGGTCATGTGAACGGCTATTGATCCGAAAAGCCGGTCGTCGGTTTCCACATTGAGAACCGCGCCGATCATGCGTTTGCGCGAAGCGCCTGCAAGGATCGGCCTGCCGTGTTTCTTGAGCTCATCAAACCGGTTGAGGATGAGAAAGTTCTGATCGATCGTCTTGCCGAACCCGAAACCGGGATCGAGAATCTGCTTGTTTTCCGGAATACCCGCAGTCTGCGCCAGCCGGAGCGACGTCTCGAAGAAACGGTCGATATCGCTCAGGATATCGATGGATCCGTCCGCCTTATCGCGATTGTGCATCATCACCACATGCGCACCCGCTTCGGCAACCGTATCGGCCATTTGCGGATCCCGCTGCAGGCCCCAGACATCATTGACGATCACGGCGCCGGCTGCACAGGCCCGCCGGGCGATCTCCGCCTTGTAGGTGTCGATGGAAACCGCTGTGCCCAGATCGCAGACCGGGTCCAGCACCGGCGCAAGCCGCCGCCATTCATCTTCCAGAACAACGGGCTCGGACCCCGGGCGCGTGCTCTCCGCACCGATATCCAGAATGTCGGCCTTTTCAGCGATCATGGCCTGTGCATGCGCCAGCGCAGCCTGTTCTTCATTGTGCCGCCCTCCGTCCGAAAACGAGTCGGGCGTGACATTCAATATGCCCATCACATGCGCACGGCCCACCGGCAGCGCGTAACTTGCGGCCTTCGCCATCGGGAGATCCCTCTTTTGTCTCGCTGGACTGATGCCTTTTCGAAGGCGAGGCGTCAAGCGGACGCGGCCACCCCTTCCGAAAATTGCGGGTATGCCGAAGACGTTTTGGCCGGTCGGCTATTCGGCAGGTGCGAAGTCCACCGCCCTGTTCTTGAAATGCAGATGCAGCAGGATACCGGCGATCGGCATGATGGGCAGAACCGTGGCAAGCCCGACCAGAGGATCGCCGAGTGCCGCAACAATGAGACCGGCAACGATACCGCCGCCGAATTGCATGAAGCCCGTCATGGCCGAAGCAGCGCCGGCGATATTGGGGAACGGCGCCAGGGAATCGGTGAAGCTTGCGGGCAGAACGAAAGCCAGAGCGAAGACGAACAGCGCCACCGGCCCCATGACCGTCGCAACCGTCGGTTCCATCGTCAGGGTCAGGACGCACATCAGGGTCGAAGAGACCACCCAGAGCATCATGCCGACCGGAACAAGCCGGCGCGCTTCCACCACCTTGAGCAGCCTGCCCGTGACGATCGTGCCAACAATGAAAGAGCCGGACTGGATGATCATGGCCATGCCGAACTGCGACGGCGACAAACCGACATTGTTCATCAGGACGAAAGGCAGAACATTTGCCAGAGCGTAGAGACCACCGAGCCCGCATCCGATCAGAATGCTCGGCGCAAGAAACCGCGGGTCTTTCAGAAGCGTCGCATAGTTCGTGACAAGCTGCGCGGGATTGAGATGATGCAGGCCCGGACTGGGATTTGTCTCCACTTGAAAGGCGGCAACGCAGACCATCAGCACGGCCCCGTAGATCACCATGCACCAGAACACTTCCCGCCAGCTGAAAATCTCCAGAACGAAGCCGCCGATTGTCGGCGACACGGCGGGTCCCAGGGCCAGCATCATCGCAATCGTGTTCATGATGCGCGCCGACGCCTGCCCCGTAAACTGGTCGCGCACGATTGCGCGCGAAACCGAGATGCCGACCGCCGCGCCGATCCCCTGCAGCGTGCGCGCCACGACCATGAATTCGACGGTCGGCGCGAAGGTCGCCAGGAAACTGGAGGCAAGGTAAAGACTGAGGAAGGCGAGTGTGGCGCGCTTGCGTCCGAAAGCGTCGGAAAGCGGTCCGCATATCAGCTGTGCGACCGCAAACCCGGCGAAATAGGCGGTCAGCGTCAGCTTGATCGCCGCTTCGTTCGTGCCGAAAACCGCCACCAGCGCCGGCATCGCTGGCGTGTAAAGCGCCATCGAAATCGGTCCGATGGCAACCAGCGCTGCGCCCAGAAGGGACGTGCGCCGTGCACTCATGATGGCTTTTTGAGCGATCACTTTCGCCGCCCCTGAAGATCCTCGGAGATCAGGCTGTCCTTCATCACCTGAAGCAGCGTTTCCAGAACCTCCCTGTCCGCTTCGGCAATGTTCTCAAGCGCCGTCGCGCGCACCGACTGCAACGCGGTTCCGATCCGCTGAAGAAGGGGGTCGGCTTCAGCCGTCAGTTCAACCAGTTTTGCGCGTTTGTCGCGCGGGTCCGGACAACGTCGGATCAGGCCTGCGCGTTCCAGGGAATCCAGATAGCCGACCAGTGTCATGGGTTCGACAAACATGATGTCGGCAAGCGCGGCCTGGCGGTGCCCCGGATTGCGCCACACGTAGAACAGGGTGCGCGCCTCGCCGACGGTCAGCCCGGTCTCGACATCGGCAAGCGCGGCCTCGAAGCGCCGCCTGAGCATGCGCGCGAGATCGACGACCAGCATTGTGACGCTTACATTCGGGTAGGCGATCGTCATGAAAACCAGCAGCTTTGATTAATAAGGTTTCCTTACGAATTAGAGCCTTGGGACGAAACTGTCAATGGCGGGCCGCATGACGTGGACCACATGTGATCCTCTGCATAACTGCATTGCATTGCACAATTGCCGCTGTCCACGTATAAAGGCGCCAAATTCGGCTCATGTGCCGATCCCAGAATTAATTTGTCCAGGCAGACTGCGGGTCCCAATCGGGCCCGCTCTGTCTTTTGGAGCCACTCATGAAACTTCGCAACATTGCCATCATCGCGCACGTTGACCATGGCAAGACAACCCTGATCGACGTCCTGCTCAAGCAATCCGGCGCGTTCCGTGACAACCAGCGCACGGAAGAGCGGATGATGGATTCCAACGACATCGAACGCGAGCGCGGCATCACCATCCTGGCGAAGGTCACCTCGCTGGTCTGGAAAGACACACGCATCAACATCGTCGATACACCGGGCCATGCGGATTTCGGCGGCGAGGTTGAGCGTATCCTTCACATGGTGGATGGCGTGATCCTGCTGGTCGACGCCGCCGAGGGGCCGATGCCGCAGACAAAGTTCGTGCTTGGCAAGGCCTTGAAGCTCGGTCTCAAGCCGATTGTCGCGATCAACAAGATCGACAAGCCGGAACAGCGCGCAGACGAGGTTCTGGACGAAGTGTTCGACCTCTTTGCCGCCCTCGACGCCAACGAGGACCAGCTCGACTTCCCAGTTCTCTATGGCTCGGCAAAGCAGGAATGGATGGCCGAAGAGCCGGACGGACCGCAGGACAACATGGATCCGCTGTTCGACATGGTGCTGGACAAGGTCGCGCCGCCGGAAGCCGATCCGGGCGAATTCCGCATGCTGGCAACCACGATCGAGTCCGACCCTTTCCTTGGTCGCATCCTGACCGGGCGCGTTGTCTCCGGCACGGCCGTGCCGAACATGCCGATCAGAGCGCTGGCCCGCGACGGCAGCCAGGTGGAAGCCGGCCGCGTCTCCAAGATCCTCGCTTTCCGCGGCCTGGAACGGCAGCCGATCGAACAGGGCGAGGCAGGCGACATCGTTGCCATTGCCGGCATGACCAAGGCGACAGTTGCCGATACCCTGTGCGCACCGGGCATTGATGAACCGCTCCAGGCCCAGCCGATCGATCCGCCGACGCTGTCCATGACCTTCCGCGTCAATGACAGTCCGCTGGCCGGAACCGAGGGCTCAAAGGTCCAGTCCCGCGTGATCCGCGAAAGGCTGATGAAGGAAGCTGAAGGCAACGTTGCCCTGAAGGTTGAAGACACCGACGAGCCCGACGCGTTCATCGTGTCCGGGCGCGGCGAATTGCTGCTGGCGATCCTGATCGAGAACATGCGCCGCGAAGGCTTCGAACTCGGCGTCGGCCGCCCGCGCGTCGTCTACCAGTTTGACGCTGCCGGCAACCGCCTGGAGCCGATCGAGGAAGTCATCATCGACGTCGACGAGGAACACTCCGGAATCGTCGTTCAGAAACTGCAGGAGCGCAAAGCCGATCTTCTGGAAATGAAGCCGTCCGGGGGCGGACGGACGCGCCTGGTGTTCAACGCGCCGACGCGCGGCCTGATCGGTTACCAGGCCGAACTCCTCTCCGATACCCGTGGCACGGCCATCTTCAACCGCATCTTCCACGGTTACGAGGCCTACAAGGGGCCGATCCAGGGGCGTCATACGGGCGTGCTTCTGTCCAACGGCACAGGCGAGGCGGTTGCCTACGCACTTTTCAACCTGGAAGACCGCGGCCCGATGATGATCGATCCGGGCACGAAGGTTTATCCGGGCATGATTGTTGGCGAACACACGCGCGGCAATGATCTTGAGGTCAATGTCCTCAAGGGCAAGCAGCTCACCAACATCCGCTCGGCCGGCAAGGACGATGCGGTCAAGCTGACGACGCCGATGAAGCTGACGCTGGAAGCGGCGCTCTCCTACATCTCCGACGACGAACTGGTGGAAGTCACACCGTCGTCGATCCGGCTGCGCAAGGCCGAACTCGACCCGCATGCCCGCAAGCGTGCGGAACGGGCCGCCAACAAGGCATCGGCGTAACGCCGGACTTGCTCAAGAAAGTCGAAAAGCCCGGGCACTCGCCCGGGCTTTTTTTGCTACGCTCCCACCGTACTTGTCGTCCCGGTTTGCCGTGTGAGCGGCAAGACCGGGATCCAGTCCGCCGTATGGCCTGCGACCGTCCTCATCGTAAGGCCGAAGACTGGCGGGGCGGTCCGGTCAGGTGCAGGATTTTGGGAACGACCTCAACACGCTCCATCGTCACGCCGGGCGCACATCCTGACACCCGGAACCTGCGCCCCGGTGTACCGGAAGAGAAACCGGGCGATCCGACAGGTGCGTGCCTCCCCGATCCCGGCTCGCGCTGCGCTTGGCCGGGATGACAAAACCGCTAGCGAACCTTCCTCCACAGGGTCATGCCATGGCTTGACCATGGCATCCATACCGTTGCGTTTCCGATTGCGCGACGGTGCATCACCAAAACGTCACGGCATGGATTGCCAGATCCAGTCTGGCAATGACGATGGAGCGGTGTTGCAACTCTCAAGGCGCTCCGAACTCACAAGTATTGATAACAACAGTATCTGCGCATTCAGCCTCATCCCGAGGAAGCGCTGCGCGCTGTCTCGAAGGATGGGTTGCATACCCTGTGCGCAAGGTGCGGCTGCCGATTTGGACGGCCCAGAGTCAAGGCATCGCACATGCGTCTTCATTGAACAGGCCGGTCGATTTGCTCCCTACCCCCAACGTCTGACTTGCCTGTGTGCACTGCAATAGGCTCTAATCGCCGGCAACAAACCGGATCTGGGAGGGATCGTTGAGCAAGACCAATCGCGGCAATTTTTTCGAGGACTTCGAGATCGGCCAGGTGATCCGCCATGCGACGCCGCGCACCGTGACGGGCGGTGACCAGGCGCTTTACACCGCGCTTTACGGATCCCGGTTCGCCGTTCAGTCCTCCGATGCCTTCGCCCGCGCGCTCGGCTACGCCCATGCACCGCTGGATGATCTGCTGATCTTCCACATCGTCTTCGGCAAGACGGTTCCGGACATCTCGCTGAACGCCGTCGCCAATCTCGGCTATGCCGGCGGCCGCTTCCTGGCCCCCGTCTATCCCGGCGACACGCTGTCGACCATCTCCGAAGTGATCGGCAAGAAGGAAAATTCCAACGGCAAGACCGGTGTGGTCTACGTGCGCTCGACCGGCTACACCTCGACCGGGACGGAAGTCCTGGACTATGTGCGCTGGGTGATGGTCAACAAGCGCGACCCGGGATCTCCCGCACCGGATCCGGTCGTGCCGGACCTTCCGGCCGCCATCGACCCGCACGCGCTCGGCACGGCCGCACCGCTGCTCGACACCACGAACTGGGACAACGCCCTCGCAGGGTCGGAGTTCCGTTTCGGTGATTATGCAGTCGGGGAAAAGATCGATCACGTTGACGGCATGACCGTCGAGGAGGCCGAGCACCAGATAGCGACCCGCCTCTACCAGAACACGGCCAAGGTGCATTTCAACCAGCACACGGAGGCAAAGGGCCGCTTCGGGAAGCGCCTGATCTACGGCGGTCACGTTATTTCGCTGGCCCGCGCACTTTCCTTCAACGGTCTCGGCAATGCCTTCCACATCGCCGGCATCAACGGCGGCCGTCACGTTGCGCCATTGTTTTCCGGCGATACGGTCTATGCCTGGTCGGAGGTTCTTGATGCGTCCGAGATCGACGGACGCCAGGATGTCGGTGCGCTGCGCCTGCGCCTCGTGGCCACCAAGAACCGCCCGTGCAATGACTTCCCGCTCAAAAGCGCGGACGGCAAGTACGTGGACGACGTCATCCTCGACTTCGACTACTGGGCGCTGATGCCGAAATAGAGTTCCGTCCGGCGGGTTCCCTGAAGGTGACGGGACCGGCGTTCCCGGTTACCATGAGCACGAAGGAGGCCGGTCATGCTGACGACGCTTTCGGCAAGGGAAACGAACCTGGTGTTCGCCATCATGCAGGACATGGCCGCGATCCGGGAGGCGCGCGAGTTGCGGCTGCAACTGGGCGAACGCCTGCTCGACCTGTTTCAGGCCGACCACTTCGCGTCCTACATCTGGCAAAAGGATGCGGGAGACAGCAAGGGCGTTTTCCTCAACATGGACGAGAACAACCTTGCCGCCTATGAGACCCATTTCCAGTATTGCGACCCGATCACGCCGCGTTTCCGCATGCGCAGGCGTGCGACCCATCTGGACCAGGTGATTTCCCGCGACGATTTCCTGCGCACCGAGTTCTTCAACGACTTCCTGGCGCGCGACGGCTTGCGGCACGGAATGAATTTCCACGCTTATGCAGGTGCGAACCATCTGGGCGACCTGCGCATCTGGCGCGGGCGGGGCCGCGACACTTTTCAGGAGCGGGATCTGGAGTTGCTCGATGCCATCGGCACGGCATTCGGCAATGCGCTCACCAACCTTCGCCTTGAGGAAAACCGGCTTCGCGAAGCCGATCCGCGGAGACGCTTTCTGGCCTGGACCGAAAAACACGGACTGACGGCACGGGAAAGAGACGTGCTTGCGCTGCTGTGCAAGGGCAAACGGGATCGCGAGATGGCGGCCGATCTGGGCGTTTCGGCAACTACGGTAAGGTCGCATCTGAAGTCGATCTACCAAAAGTCGTGTACCGGAAGCCGGGCAGCGCTCCTGGCCAGCCTGAACGGGCCTCTCCCCCTGCAATAATCGGCCTCCCTCCTCATTTTGGAGGATGCGCACGCCAGATTTCCGCTGTTTCCTGTATCTGCTTCCAAAAGAAGGGGAACACAAATGACCAGGCTTATCCTACCGGGCCTTCTGGCAGCCGCAGCGTTGCTTTCCGCGCCTGCCGCCACCGCACAGGACATCACCGATCTGACCGCCGCCGAAGCGGCAAAGGCCATCGCGGACAAGAAACTCACCGCAGCAGAGCTTGTGAACGCGCTGATCGCAAAGACCGGAGACGATCCGGGCAACGTCTATATCAGCTTCGACAGCGAGGGTGCCGCAACGGCGGCTGCAGCAGCCGATGAACGCGTTGCTGCCGGGGACGGCCTCGGCCCGCTGCATGGCGTGCCGATTGTCGTGAAAGACAACATTGCATCCCAGGGATTGCCGACGACGGGCGGCACGCCCGCTCTGAAAAGCTGGATCCCGGCCGAAGACGCCCCTGTTCTTGCAAGGTTGCGGGATGCGGGCGCCATACTGATCGGCAAGACCAATCTGCATGAACTCGCCTTTGGCATCACCTCCAACAATGCCGCATTCGGCGCGGTCGCCAATGCCTATGATCCGGGACGCTTTGCGGGCGGGTCGAGCGGCGGGACGGGCGCAGCCATCGGAGCACGTCTGGCGCCGGCCGGACTTGGCACTGACACCGGTGGCTCCGTGCGCATACCGGCAGCCCTGAATGGTGTTTCAGGCCTGCGTCCGACGGTCGGCCGCTATCCGGCGGGCGGCATCATCCCGATCTCGGCAACGCGTGACACGGCGGGCCCGATTGCCCGCTCGGTGGCGGATCTGGCGCTGTTCGATGCGGTCATCACAGGCACCTCGGATGACGTTACGGCCGCGGATCTGACGGCCGTGCGTCTCGGCGTCCCGACGGTTCTGACCGAAAATCTCTCGCCAGAAACGGAGCGTTTGTTCAGGGAAGCACTCGTTACCCTGGAAAAAGCCGGGGTCACCCTGGTTGACGTTGATATCAGCAGTGAACTGGACCTTGCGGCCAAGGCCGGGTTCCCGATCGCCCTTTGGGAAGTCAAGCGAGACCTTGCCGCGTTCCTGAAATCGAGCGGCAGCGGGCTGACGCTGCAAGACGTCGCGGCCGGGGTCGCGAGCCCCGATGTCAAATTCGTCTTCGAAAACCTCGTGCTCGGCGATCAGGCCATCCCGGACGACGTCTATGCGGCTGCCATGACCGATCTCAGGCCATTGGTCCAGTCGGGTTACGCGGAAGTCTTTGCCGAAAACAGGCTGGACGCCCTCGTCTTCCCGACGACGCCGCTCGCCGCCCAGCCGATTTCAGGATCGGACATGACGGTCTCGCTCAACGGGGAAGACGTGCCGACATTCCAGACGTTCATCCGCAACACGGACCCCGGTTCGATTGCCGGCATTCCGGGCCTGTCGCTGCCGATTGGCCTGACGGCCGACGGATTGCCGGTTGGTCTCGAACTTGACGGACCGGCTTTCAGCGACCGGCATCTGCTCGCACTTGGCCTTGCGATCGAAGCGGCATTGCCGAAGATCCGGGCACCTAAGTAGATCCTGCGATTAGATGAGCAACCGGAAGTCAGTTTGACGTCTGGACATTGATCAAACCCTGGCCGATCCGGTCAGGGTTTTTCACCCGGAACCACGTCCGTGGTGATCGGACCGACGCCGGTTTCTTCCTCGGTTGTCTTGGATCCGAACGGAACCCAACGCTTCAGGAAACGTCCCGCGGCACTGCCGCTTGATTGTTCCTGAGGGGCAAACGCCGTTTCAACGGCTGCTGCGTCGTTTTCGCCCTGCGCATCGGTCGGTGCGCTTGCTGCTGCCACGGCACTTGCTGCGGCTTCGGAAGCTGGCTGGTCGGCGGGTGGGATTGTCGCTGTCGTGATTTCGGTCTCGTCCTCACCATTGCCAAAGACCTCAGCAATACGCTTGTTGCGTTCATCGCGGCGCTGCTGGCGCTCCTCGCGGGCATCGAAACGGGCAGCAAGCTGCTGGAACTTTTCGTTGTCCTTGCTCTGCTTGGAAGCCACGGCTGACGAAATACTCGGATGCACCTGGTACTCCGGACACTTGGCGCTGGCGCGGAACGGCACGCCTTCGACAAGCGTCGTCGCGTCAAATACATATTTCTTTTCGCAGACCGAGACTTTCGGCGGCGTCTGGGTCACCTCGAAATGATCATACCCGGTCTTGAGCATGTTCCAGTAATCGAGATGATCGCTGTCGCGGTGACGCGCCATGTTCTCCGGCGTCATGCGGAACGGAAATGCCTGCACCTGGAACGACTTCTGACCGCCCTTGAAACTTTCGCGGGCAAGAGCGTAGATGTCCTCGACCTGCTCGTCCGTCATGGCGTAACAGCCGCGCGAGGAGCAGGCGCCATGCACCATCAGATGAGAGCCGGTGCGGCCATGCGCGCGGTCGTACCTGTTCGGATAACCGAGATTGAACGCCAAGTGATAGCTTGAATTCGGATTCATCAGCGCAGGGGTGATTTCATAGAACCCCTCGGGAGCCTGACGATCGCCTTCCTTGAATTTCGGGCCCAGCTTGCCGGACCATTTGCAGATCTCGAATTCTTCAAGCTTCTTGTATTTGCCGGTTCGGGTCTGCTTCCAGACCTCAAGTTCCGATTCTTCCTTGAAGATGCGGATCATGATCGGCGACGTGGAGCTCATATTGAGGTCTGTCATCTTGCGCTTGATGCTTTCGCTGACAGGGCGCAGATGTTTCGGCCCGGCGCCGAATTCGTCGGCCTGACAGGCTGCCAGGACGCCGGCGGCAATCACCAGCGATCCGAGCCTTGCCGCTTTCCCGGCACCGTTCCCGGTGACCCGCTTCTGCAGTGCGGCTGGCGTTTTCAATCGGCGCCCAAAGACCATTTAACTATCCCGAACTGAGTGAAACCGGAAACGTGGGATCCAATTCCCGTACCGTCGTTTCTGGTTTCCTGCGTTTCGCCCCCGCGCAAAGGCTAGGGAATGTTAGTTGACGATAAGTTACTGAAACCCGCCTGCCCCTGCGAAGCAAATTCCGGTGATGCAAACAAAAACTGAGGCAATCGACGCTCCGATTGCCTTAACTGTGCCTGAATGCAGGCAGAATCTGGCCACACAATGGCAAAAATGCCTGCTTTTTCAATTGCAGGACCGAATCTGCCGCTGACTTTCTCGTGAAGATACGAAGTTAACCTCAGGTGAGTGTCCGGCCGATCGCGATGAATTTGTCACGTCTTTGCTTGCGAATTTCTTCGGGGCTCAGGCCGGACAGCTCTTCCAGAGCCGCCTCGATGGACTTGCCTGCAGTGTCGATGACAATCTCGCGGGCCCTGTGTGCACCCCCGACGGGCTCGACAATGATGTCGTCGATGACACCGAGCTGCTTCAGGTCCTGAGCCGTGATCTTGAGCGCGGTCGCCGCATCCTGCGCCTTGGCGCTGTCGCGCCAGAGAATGGAGGCCGCCCCCTCCGGCGAAATCACGGAATAGATTGCGTGCTCCATCATGAGCACCTTGTTCGCCGTGGCAATCGCGATCGCGCCGCCTGATCCGCCCTCGCCGATGACGACGGCAATGGAGGGCACGCCAAGTCCAAGGCCGACATCCGTGGAACGCGCAATCGCTTCCGACTGGCCGCGTTCCTCGGCACCGCGGCCCGGATAGGCGCCGGACGTGTCAACGAAACTGATCAGCGGAATACCGAAACGCTCGGCCAGTTCCATGATGCGCACGGCCTTGCGGTACCCTTCCGGGCGCACCATGCCGAAATTGTGCTTCAGGCGCGTGTCGGTGTCATGTCCCTTTTCCTGCGCGAGAACGGCAACCGAATGCCCCCGGAAACGGCCAATGCCGGCCAGCAGCGCATGGTCCTCGGCAAACTTCCGGTCCCCGGCCAGGGGCGTGAAATCCTCCACGAGGCCGGCCACGTAGTCGACTGCATGGGGCCGGTCCGGATGCCGGGCGACCAATGTCTTCTGCCAGGGCGTAAGCTTGGAATAAAGGTCCTGGAGCGTCTGGGCGGATTTTGCGTTGAGCCGCTCGATTTCACCGTCGACTTTGACTTCCTCGCCATCCTCGGCTGCGATCGCGCGCAGTTCCTGGATCTTGCCTTCAATATCCGCGACGGGCTTTTCGAACTCCAGATAGCTGTGCATGTACTTGTTTACCCGAAACAAACCGGCAGGCCGGCCTGCTGCAGACCGGTCCGGAAGACTGATTGTAAGGTGCGCGTGCGCCCCGACGGCGTAATGTGGAGCGCTGTATCAAGAGACGCAAGGGGGCGCAAGTCTCGGCCCCGATTGCGGCTTGCAATTTCCTCGGAGCTGTTAACGCGCGGCCTGGTCGCTGCCCGCTCCGTCAATGGTCAGCTTGCTTGCCTCGACGAGCAGCCGCCCGTTCTTGGTGTCGATGGCGATGCGGTACGGGATGAGCACATTGTCCCGGCCCATGGGAGCGATCCAGACTTCCATGTTCGCCTTTGCCATGTATTTCACCGACGCCTTGGAAGGACGATGTCCGGCCACCGGCACCCATCGCGCCTTGCAAACAACCACGGTTCCGTCATAGCCGCGCCCGGACACTTCTTTCGTGCCTTCGTAGCTGAGCTTGATGTCGAAGCGGGTCCATCCGTCAAAGATTGGGAGTTTCCGGGAACAGGCTTTCGGTCCGAAGCTGTCCTTCGACCGCTTGACCGGCATGAGTGCGGCGCTCAACGGATCGATCGCGTTCCGCTTGTGACGGTTGGTGATCTTGATCCGTTCCTTGTTCGGCTTGAACTGGGGCGCAACCTCCATAGAACGGATATTGCGCGAGCCCTGGTTCAGATTGACGTAAAAATCGAGATTGGCCGCCTGCGAAGCCATCCGGTACTTGGACGGCACGACCTTCGATCCGACCAGCCAGCCGGAGGCTTCCGCACCGCCTTTACCGGTCGAAAACAAGGTTCCGATACCAGCAGGCGCGACCGTGACCTTGGCCGAATAGGCATTCCCCTGCATCACGAGCGAAAGCGTTCCACGCCCGATTTTGAAGCCGGCAAGCGAAATTGAATAAACACCGCCGACGCTGTTCTTTTTCGCCTGAGCCGGCGAAACCAGCAGCGCGCCGGCTATCAATGGGAGGACGACGAGGCGTCCGAGTGACGACAGACCAAACACTTCAACAAACCTCCACGCTGCCCAGCCGGCAACGATCCGCGCCCCATGCCAATATGTTCCGTACAGTCAACACTAGCACGAATTTCGTCTCGGGAACTGCATCAATCATTCTAAATTATGGTAACTCAGTGGTTAACGCCCTGCACCTGTGCGAATAAAATCACAGAATCAGCTCCTCGGGCAGGACATGTCTTGACGTTCAAGCGCGCTGCCATTATAGCGGGGCAACTTTTTCCGAGAAATGCCGGAGACGATGTCGCCGGACCTAAGGTCCGCGCCGGTTCCGGTTTGGACTTGCTGGGTTCCATGTAACGGCCCAGCCACGAAAACAAAAGGTGATATCATGGCACGCCGTTGCGAACTCTCCGGCAAAGATGTGATGACGGGCAACAACGTCTCTCACGCAAACAACAAGTCCCGCCGCCGGTTCCTGCCGAACCTGTGCAATGTGTCTCTGCTGAGCGACACGCTTGGCGAAACCTTCAAGCTGCGCGTCAGCGCCCACGCCCTGCGCTCCGTTGAGCATCGCGGCGGGCTGGATGCATACCTTCTGAAAGCGTCCGACAGCCAGCTGTCAGATGCGGCCCGCAAGATCAAGGTCAGCATCAAGCGCAAGCAGGCCGAAGCGGCAGCTGCCTGATCCAACCCTTTCGGGGCAAATGAAATGACGGATACCCGGAGCTTCTCCGCGGGACATCACGCCATCGCGATTCTCGCGATGGCGCTTGTCGTTGCGGCCTCCAATTACCTAGTTCAGTTTCCGGTCGAGCATGTCGTCGGCGGCATCAATCTGGCCGACACCCTGACCTGGGGCGCGTTCACCTATCCGATTGCATTTCTCGTCACCGATCTGACCAACCGCCGCTTCGGTCCGTCTGCGGCGCGCAAGGTCGTCATTACAGGTTTTCTCCTGGCGATTGTTGTCCCGATGATCTTCTGGGCGTTCAACGAGGCCTTTACCACGCCGCGTATCCTGATTGCGTCCGGCACCGCCTTTCTGGTCGCCCAATTGCTGGACGTCACCATTTTCGACAAGCTGCGCCGCATGACCTGGTGGAAAGCACCCGTGGCGTCTTCGCTGATCGGTTCGGTGATCGATACGCTGCTTTTCTTCGGCATCGCCTTTTCGGCAAGCTTTGCTTTCGTGGACGCGCTTTTCGGCATGGAAGACGGCTCGCTGGCCTTCCCGGTGCCCTTCCTCGGCATCGGTGGCGAAACGGAAACCCTGCTCTGGGTCTCGCTTGCAGCCGGCGATCTCGTGGTCAAGATCCTGGTCGCGCTTGCGCTGCTCGCACCCTACCGGATCATTTTGAACATCGTCCAGCCAGCCCCTGAAGGTTCAGCGGCATAAATTCAGCCCGGAGACAGAAAGTTTCAATCCTCCAGCCGGAAACGCAGGAAAACGGTTCGCTGCAGCATGGACCGGTTGTCGTCCGAAAGCAGGGTCAGGATCGTTTCTCCGGCTGCAGTCTGATGCACGGCCAGGGCTTCCATGTTGTCGATCTGGTGTTCGAAACCGGCTTCCAGGATCACCTCGCCCGTCAGCAGCGCCCCTGCCTGGATCGAACCGGCCTCGAACCGGCGAAGCCTCAGACCGATCAGGTCACGCAAATTGAACCGGCGCTCCATGAGCAGGAAGTCGCCGTCGGGAAGAAAGGCGGCATCGGTCGCATCGAACCGGTCGTTGCGATCAATCGAAAAACGTTCGACACCGTCGGGCCTGATGATGAAGCCCGACAGATCATGCGCGTCGCTCTTGCTGGATTCGGAGACCGCAATCAGACTTCCCGCAAGCGGACTGCCATCCGGGCCGGCGGCGAGAGATTCAAGACCGGCATTGCGCGGCAGCAACTTGATGTCACCCGAAAGACCGAGTTGCCCGAGCATCCGTTCCTTGCCCGTCGCGAGTGGCCAGGGGTAGTGGTAGATCGCGTTCTGATATTCCGCACTTACGTATAAGCCGGAGGACGACAGCGTCAGGGCTTCGGTGTCATGGCCCCTCCGCGCACGCAGGGTTCGCCCGTTTTTCCCCAGGAGCGGCGCAAAGCGGACATCCTTTATGTCAACCGGGGTGCCGTCCTCTTCCTGCTCGACCGTTGCGCTAACCCAGTGGCCATTGTCCGTGACCGCAAGAAAGGCGTTACCCCCGTCAAGCGACAGCAGTCCGGAGAGCCCGCCGACCTTTCTGTCGGACGCCAGCAGCTCAAGACCACCCAGAAACGTGAGTTTGCCGAAAACCGGGTCATCATGACCGATATGAAAACTGTCGATCGCTCTGGTACGTGCTTTGACCGGTAGCCCTTCGCTCAGGACGTCCTGCGCCCGCGCGGCAGGTGCATCAAGGATGAAAGCGGTCAGGACCAGAAACAAAGCACCTGCGAAACTGGAACCGGAACGCCTCAAATGCTTCTGCCCTTCCGATCCGACACCTAGCGGCGACCGCCGCGCCGTCTGCTGTTGCCCTGCTGAGCCTGCTGGACCTCGTCGTCAAACAGATCCGCCAACTGGTCGGTCATCGCGCCGGCCAGTTCTTCCGCATCCACAATGGTCACGGCCCGGCGATAGTAGCGCGTGACATCGTGACCGATGCCGATCGCGATCAGTTCCACCGGAGAACGCGTTTCGATTTCCTCGATCACGTACCTGAGGTGGCGCTCAAGATAGTTCCCGGGATTGACCGACAAGGTGGTGTCGTCGACGGGTGCGCCGTCCGAGATCATCATCAGGATCCGGCGCTGCTCCGGCCGTCCGAGCAGACGCTCGTGGGCCCAAAGGAGCGCCTCGCCGTCGATATTCTCTTTCAGCAGGCCTTCGCGCATCATCAGCCCGAGATTGCGGCGCGCACGCCGCCAGGGAGCGTCCGCGGACTTGTAGATGATGTGACGCAGGTCGTTGAGCCGGCCCGGTGTCGGCGGTTTGCCCGCCCCGATCCAGCTTTCGCGCGACTGGCCGCCCTTCCAGGCCTTCGTCGTGAAGCCGAGGATTTCGACCTTCACTCCGCAGCGCTCCAGCGTCCGGGCAAGAATATCCGCGCAGGTGGCAGCAACCGTGATCGGGCGTCCGCGCATGGAACCGGAATTGTCGAGCAGCAGGGTCACGACCGTGTCGCGGAAATTGGTGTCCCGTTCCTGCTTGAACGCGAGCGGCGACATCGGATCGGTCACCGCACGCGTCAGCCTCGCGGTATCGAGAAGTCCTTCCTCCAGATCGAAATCCCATGCCCGGTTCTGTTGGGCCATGAGCTTGCGCTGCAGACGGTTGGCAAGCCGCGCGACTGCCCCCTGCAGATGCGTCAGCTGTTTGTCCAGGAAGCCGCGCAGACGGTCGAGCTCGGCCGTATCACACAGCTCCTCGGCGGTAACGGTCTCGTCAAACTGGTGCGTGAAGACCCGGTAATCCGTTTCCGGCCGGTTGGAAAAGGGCGTGTCCTGCCTGTCGCTTTCGCCAGGCTCTTCGGAATCCTGCGCCATGTCCTCTTCGGCGAAGTCTTCCATGTCCATGTCCGCGGCTTCGGTATCGCCCGCGTCCTGTTCCTCGCCGGACAGCTCCATTTCCTGCGGCGAGGCTTCCTGCTCACCGCTGTCGTTCTCGTCTTCGCCCGTTTCGGTCTCGTCGTTGTTGCCCTGGTCTTCGTTCTCTTCCGGATCGGTGTCCTGATCCTGGTCACCAAGGTCGTCGCCCATGTCGAGCGACTTGAGCACATCCCGGAAGCGGTTCGCGAAGGAACTCTGGTCCTCCACCTCGGACTGAAGAAGGTCGAGCTCGGACCCGGCCTTCTCCTCGACCCAGCCGCGCCACATGTCGACGAGGTTCCGCGCGCTTTCCGGCGGCTGTTCACCTGTCAGGCGTTCACGCACGATCAGGGATAGCGCGTCCTGAAGCGGTGCTTCATCGCGGCTTGCAATATCCGGCGCTCCCGATTTCCTGAACCGGTCGTCGAGCATGACGGCCAGGTTTTCGGCAACGCCCTGCATCCGGCGCGCACCGACGGCTTCGCATCGCGCCTGCTCCACGGCCTCGAAGATGGCCCTTGCTTCCGAGCCCTGTGGCAGGTTTTTCGAATGCACGGCCTTGTCGTGGCAGGCAATGCGCAACGCCATGGAATCCGACAAACCGCGCGTCACGGCGATATCGTGGGCGTTGACCTTGCGCGACGGCTCAGGCAGGCGCGCCGTCAGGCCGCTCAGACCCGGCCTGTCTCCGGAAAACAGCACTTCCAGTTCCGCCTCGCCGGAAATCGCGCGCATCGTGCCGCTGACCGATTGCTTGAACGGCTCGGTCGACGGTGCGGGCTTGTTGCCTGGCAGGGTGTTGTGCCCCGGACGCGGTGCCATCGGACCCTCAGCTCATCACGACGTTGACGGAGGATTCCGGCAGGTCTTCGCCAAAGCAGCGCTGATAGAATTCCGCAACGAGCGACTGTTCCATGTCATCGCACTTGTTGAGGAAGGTCAGGCGGAAGGCAAAACCGACATCGCCGAAGATTTCCGCGTTTTCAGCCCATGTGATTACCGTACGCGGGCTCATCACGGTCGAAAGGTCGCCGTTGATGAACGCATTCCGGGTCATGTCGGCCAGACGCACCATCTTCGAGACGGTGTTGCGTCCTTCCTCGGTCTGGAAGTTCTTGGCCTTCGACAGGACGATGTCCACCTCGTTGTCATGCGGCAGGTAGTTCAGCGTCGTCACGATCGACCAGCGGTCCATCTGCGCCTGGTTGATCTGCTGTGTGCCGTGATAGAGCCCGGACGTATCGCCGAGACCCACGGTGTTCGCCGTCGCAAACAGCCGGAAGGCGGCATGGGGCCGGATGACCCGGCTCTGGTCGAGCAATGTCAGACGCCCGGATGATTCCAGAATGCGCTGGATCACGAACATCACGTCCGGCCGGCCGGCATCATATTCATCGAACACGAGCGCGACATTGTGCTGGTAGGCCCAGGGCAGGATGCCGTCCTTGAACTCGGTAACCTGCTGGCCTTCCTTGATCACGATCGCGTCCTTGCCGACGAGATCGATACGCGAGATATGGCTATCGAGGTTGACGCGGATACACGGCCAGTTCAGGCGCGCCGCCACCTGTTCGATATGAGTCGACTTGCCGGTGCCGTGATAGCCGGTGACCATGACACGGCGGTTATGTGCGAAGCCGGCCAGGATCGCAAGAGTGGTCGCACGGTCGAACAGGTAGTCGTCGTCACGCTCCGGCACATGTTCTGACGGCGTGGAGAATGCAGGCACCTTGAGGCTGGATGTGAATCCGAACACCTCTTCAACAGAAACCTCGGTGTCCGGCGTTGCCATAGCCGCAGTCGTCGTCTCAGTCATCAGTCCTCCGAAGTCCCGGATACCGGGAAGGATCAATTGGGAAAAGCCGGCAGGGAGCTACCGCTTTAAAGGAAACCAGCCTTTTTCAGGACGTTGTAGGCCTGAATGATCTCCCTCAGTCGGTCTTCGGAAGATCGGTCGCCGCCATTTGCGTCCGGATGATTCAATTTTACAAGCTCCTTATAGCGCGCTTTTATTTCCGCGCCACGGGCTGTGTAAGGCAGATTGAGCACATCCAGGGACCGTTTTTCAAGCGTTAGTAGCTTTCGCTGGCGAGGTTGTCGCACCTGTTCGGCGCACTGGCGGGCGCGGCCGCGCATTTGTGCACGCGGATCATGGCCGTCGGGACCGTCCGCGGCCTGCTTGTTCACGCCCATTTTCCAGGTCGGCCGATGGCCGGTCAGACTGTCTTTCTGGTAGGACCGGACGTCGTCGTCACCCATTCCGACAAAATAGTTGTAGGACTTGTTGTACTCTCTGACGTGATCGACACAGAAGTTGAAATACTGCCCTTCCCTGTCGCGCCCTTTCGGCGCCCGGTGCATGCCCGGCCGCTTGCAGCCGGGGTGATCACATACCGGATGTGTGTCCTCCGCGGCGCGCTCTTTGTCCGGCTTCACCCGGATACTGTCGAAAAGTTTTGAGTCAAGTTTCATGCGGTCGAATATCGAACTCTATCTGTTGGCGGGCAACCCGCCGGGTGTTGCATTTCCCCGGTGTCCAAAGCTAATTTCCGCTGCCGTCACCCGGGCGAAGCAGAACAGCCTGACACTTTATCAGGCCTCGCCGAACCGGCAAAGACTTGACATTTCAAACTCTGACCACACGTTGGCCGATATGAGCACAAAAGACACGATTACTGCCAAGTTGACGAAAGCCTTTTCGCCGGAAACCCTGAACGTGATTGACGAATCCGAGCAGCACAGGGGTCATGGCGGCTGGCGCGAAGGTGGCGAAACCCATTTCAGGGTTCAAATTGCCGCGAAGTCTTTCGAGGGAATGAACCGCGTCGCGCAGCACAGAGCCATCAACGAGGCCCTGTCCGAGGAGTTCGAAAACGGCGTGCATGCGCTTGCCATAGAGGTCAGATGACGAGCGGCGCACGCATCGGCTCATCGGCAATTTTGCGCGTACATCTTCAAATTCCGGCCCAAATGTGCTATATAAAGGTGAGCATGGATATGATTATGCGGTCCCTGGGACAAAACTGTTCAGGCAGCGTTCATGTTCATATGGTATAAGGCGGTACTGAAAACGCCGGAAAGGAGCGCAGAAAAGTGAAAGTTCTGATCACATCGCTGATGATCCAGTTGGGTTTGGCAACTGCGGTTCTCGCTGAGGCACCGTTTCTGATCCCGTGAATTGACGGATAAACAGTGCAACAATTGGCCCGCTTCGTGCGGGCCTTTGTTTTTTAAGCGCCCGCACCTTTGCATGATCCTTCGCAGCCGAACGCGCATCGGGTCTATTGATTTTGCTGACGCAGCAGATCGACCCGATCAATCCAGCTGTTGAGATCTCGAAGCAACCATTCGGAATGCGACACCCTGAGCCGGATTTTCAGTTCATTTGATGTCGCTCTCAGCTTCCGGTCATCTTCTGCCTGGTCGTGAATGATGTTTCGGGCCACCTTGAACGCCTGGCTTGCAATTTCCAGTTTGGCTTTCAGCCACTGCGAGTAGGCTTCGTCGAAATTTCTGCGCAGCTTGATTTCCTGTATGCGCGCCAGACCATAGGCGCGGAATACCTCCGCACGGAAGATTTGCGTTTCCCGTTCCGGCAGCGACAAACAGGAAAAATCCGTATTCGCAATCTCGGTAAGGGTCTCGTTCACGATTGCAGAACGCGTCGATTCATATTCTTCGTGCTCCATTCCGTAGAGCCCGGAAACGTAAAGAACGTGATAGTAGACACTTATGAGCCTGTCGTTCGGATAGACAAGCTCGCTCTCGGCATCGGACTGAATTGTGCCGCATCCGCTGAAGGGGGGCTGACGCAGGAAACCGACAGCTTCCAGAGTGCGGCCCGGAACACCGTCATATGTCGGCTTCGGGAAATACCTTGCACGTCTTTCCACGGACGGGATCTTTTTCATCTGCTTTCTTGTATCGTCCAGAAGGTCGATAAGCTGATTGAAGGCTTCACGCTGGATCGGCCGCTGCAGCGTCCGGTACCGGGAGCGGAGCCGCCATTCCTTGTAAAGCGCAATCTGCATGCTTCTCACACGCAGCAGATACCAGAAACGAATATCGTCGATATCAAGCGCGGAGAGCGTCCTCCTGTCGCCAAGCTCCACCCGGATCCAGCGGTCGAGAGTGGTAATGCCGGTCTCGAAGTCATTCACATGCGCGAGAGCCATGGCATAGACAATCGCCAGATAGGGCCGCTTGATCGAAACCTGATCGATCGACAGTCTCAGGTCATATCTCTGGTCACCCGGCTGATTCCCGTCGGATTCTGTCTCTTCAAGGCGCTCCATGACCAGTTTGCAGCTCTCGGCCTGCTTCAGGGCCCGAACGACGCTGTCGTCGTACCGATCGAGTTGCTCCGGATCAAGCGTATCTCTTCTCTGTCCGACATAGTCCGCAACGTTGAGAACATGTGAGGCCACGGGTGCGATCGTGGCCGCCAGCGCGGTTTCCAGCTCAAGCGTTGTTTTTCGTCCACCCTCATTGGATTTTTCGGGAGGCCCGACCGACTTGGCGGAAGCCCAATAAAATTCTCTTATGTTCGGAATGATCTCTGAAAAGGCCCTGTCAAAATAGTGCTCATCCTCCAGGATGACCTCCGACGCGGACAGGCATCCAATGTAACTGTCGAAAATATACTGCAGGCTGTTTTCGACTATTTCCATTTTTGCTTTGGTGTCGTTTATGTTTTTGTATTTCTTGGCTGTTTCCTCGGTGCAGTACAGGTCGTCAATCTCTTCCGAAAGGCATTTCTGTTCGTAGCCTGTCACGAAGGACTTTGCGTGGTGCACCAGATAGTCGCGATCGCGGCCCACTTGAGCGTACATGTAGCGCAAGGTCAGCGCAGGTTGCAGGCCGCGATCGGAGTTTTCCGCCGCATTCATCCTTGACAGGTCGTCGACCGCCCCTTGAGCCTGCGGTCCTCGATCAGAATTACCTGATACGCTCGCAGTGGACTGAAGCTGAAACTTCACCACCGGTGAATCCACCTGGAGCCCGCTCAACAGATCGGAGACGGTGTAGGACGTCGTGCCCAGGATGAACAGCACGAACAGCAGCGCGGCCTCGAACTTCTCCGGAATCGTGAACTTCGCCTCTTCTCCAGCAGGTTTCTTCTTGTAGATCCGCCGCAGCCAGATCGCGAAAAGCCCGCCGAAAACGAACCCCAGAAGCGTCGATGTCGTCAGCCGCGACGTGAAGAGAGCGTAGACGCTGTAGAGGCTGTGGCTCGGCTTGATGATCCAGACAAACGACAGGTAGACGAACAGGATGCAGAAGAAGACGACGACGAGAATCGCACAGACAAAACTGAAGAATTTCGGGACCCGGGCGACAAAACCGCCAACTGCAATGGTGAACCGGTCGCCGGTGGATGTTGCTTTCACCGTCATGAGCAGATTGAAAATTATGAAGGATATCGCAGAAGAAAGAAGAAAAATTGCCATAGGACGCCCCCAGCCCGGCTCCTGAACCAGAAAGCCAACAGTCAAACGGCACAGACTTTTCAGCCCTTGTGCTAGGTAACCCTACAACCAATGATTTGTTCGCACAAATGAAGGATCGGAGCCTGAAAGGCCCCGATGCAAACATGCGGCGATCAGCCCGTTTCCGGCGGAACCGGGCTAACCGGCGGCGCTCCGGCGCGGCCGGTTCGGCACTGCCCGGTCGGAAGGTTACTGCACCGGCGCGGTTGCCGGACGCTGCGGCTCAGCGGCCGTTATTCCCCTTGATGCGACCAGGGGCATGATACGCAAGCGCGTTATCCGGTTCTTTTCCCGCCTCAGAACAGTGAAACGGAACCCGTGGAAAGTGAAAATCTGGCGCTCTTCGGGGATCATGCGGGCTTCGTGAATGACAAGCCCGGCGATCGTGGTCGCCTCGTCGTCCGGCAGGCTCCAGTCAGCAGCCCTGTTCAGGTCGCGGATCGGCACCGATCCGTCGACAATCACCGAACCATCGGCCTGCGGGCGCAGCCCTTCAAGCTCCAGATCATGTTCGTCCGCGATCTCGCCGACAATCTCCTCGAGGATATCTTCCAGCGTGACCAGGCCCATAACCTCGCCATACTCGTCAACAACCAGCGCGAAATGGGATTTATGACGAAGGAACGCGTTGAGTTGATCCTGCAGACTGGTCGTGTCCGGGACAAACCAGGCCGGAGCCGCGATGTCCAGGATATCAATCTTGCTTGTGTCACCATCTGCGGCATGCAGGGCGCGCAAAAGATCTTTCGCGTGCAGGACACCGACGAAGTTGTCGCTTTCACCACGCCACAACGGCAGGCGCGTATAGGGCGCGGCCAGCGTTGCGTTGACCAGTTTGACCGGATCTTCTTCGGCATTCAGCGCCAGCATGTTTGTCCGGTGCACCATGACGTCCGACACTTCAAGATCCGCAAGATCGAGCAGACCGCCGAGACGATCGCGCTCGCCCTTTTCGAGCCCGCCCTCGATATGCTGAAGGTCGACCGCACCGCGCAACTCGTCATGGGCCGACAGAAGGAAGGCATCCGCACCGACATTCACGCCCAGCAATCGAAGGATGTGGCGGACGATCCACTCCACGCCGGCCACGACAGGGCCGAACACCGCCACCACGAAACGCACGATGGGCGACACCATGAGCGCGAAACGCTCCGGATTGGAAATGGCCCAGGTTTTCGGCAGAACCTCGGCGAAGACAAGGACCAGGGCTGTCATGACGAGAGTCGCAATGGCGACACCTGCCTCCCCGAACAGCGTCAGGAACACGCTCGTCGCCAGCGCGGACGCAAGGATGTTGACCAGGTTGTTTCCCAGGAGCAACGCTCCGATGAGGCGCTCCCGGGAGGCAATCAGCCGGCTGGCGACCCGTGCGCGCCAGTCGCCGGTTTTCTCCAGTTGGTGCACACGTGCCCTGGACGCGGCAGTCAACGCGGTTTCAGAGCCGGAAAAGAACCCGGACAGGAACAGGAGCACGAACACCGCCCCGATTGCGAGCCAAAGAGCTGTTTCCGTCATTGATCGAGTTTCTCCTTGAGAAATTCAGTGACAACACCGGGATCGACGCCTTTTTCGACAAAGGCCTCTCCGATGCCACGTGTCAGGATGAAGGTCAGCGCACCGCGGCTCACCTTCTTGTCCTGGGCAATGATGTCCATGAATGTGTCGGCGCCTGGCAGTTGACCCGGAATCTCCTGGACCCGCACTGGCAGCCCGACATCGTCAAGATGTGCACGGACCCGCAGGACGGTCTCTTCATCGATGAGACCGAGCCGCGCCGAGAACTCATGCGCGAGCATCATGCCGATCGAAACGCCTTCTCCGTGCACCAGGCGTTCGGTTTCATAGGCCACCGCGGATTCCAGCGCATGGCCGAACGTATGCCCCAGATTGAGCAGCGCGCGTTTGCCGGCTTCAAATTCATCCGCAGCCACGATGTCCGCCTTGGCCTGGCACGACCGGGCAACGGCTTCCTCCCGTTCCGGACCGCCGCTGAAAACACCCTTCCAGTTGGCCTCAAGCCAGGTGAAGAACCCGGCATCGCCGAGCAGTCCGTATTTTGCGACCTCGGCATATCCGGCACGGAAATCGCGCAGTGGCAGCGTATCAAGAACCGCGGTGTCGGCCAGAACCAGCGACGGCTGATAAAACGCTCCGATCAGGTTCTTGCCATGGCGGGAATTGATGCCGGTCTTGCCGCCGACCGAACTGTCGACCTGTGCGAGCAGGGTTGTCGGCACCTGAACAAAGGCCATCCCCCGGCGTGTCGCGGACGCGACAAAGCCGGCAAGATCTCCGGCAACACCGCCGCCCAGCGCAACGACTGCATCGCCGCGTTCGAACCTGCCGGCGAGAACTTCATCGCAGAGCCGTTCGAATTCTGCAAAACACTTCGTGCTTTCGCCCGACGGAACCGTGTAGGCGGTGTGGCCGAGCCCCGCTGCGCTCAGACTGTCGGACAATGCACTCAAATGAAGCCCGGCAACGGTTTCATCGGCAATAATCGCCAGCCTTGCCTTCGGCAGGATTGAGGCGATCTCTGAACCGGCCTCTTCGATCAGCCCACGTCCGATCAGGATGTCATAACTGCGCGCACCAAGATCGACGCGCACCGAGGTCCGTTCAGAAGGGGCTGTGGCCGCAATCGTGTCTGCCATTCCGTTTCAAATCCAGATTTCACGTGTGAGATATCCGCGAGGTCAACGCATCCTCGCCCTGAAAAAGGTAGTCTGCGATCGTGACAATGATCTGATCGACGACCGTGTCATGCGGCACATCCTTGGATGTGACTGTCAGGGCCGCTTTCGAATAGACCGGTTCGCGTTCGGCAAGAAGCTTGCGCATGGTCCCTTCGGGATCCGGCGTCTGCAGGAGCGGGCGCGTCGCGCGCCGCCTCACGCGCGCCATCACGGTTTCAAAGTCGACCTTCAGCCAGATCGAGAGCCCGTGTTCCGCGATTTCCGAGCGGGTCGCTTCGCTCATGAACGCGCCGCCACCTGTGGCAAGAACCTGGGGCCCTTCACTCAGCAATCTGGCAATCACCCTTTCTTCCCCGCTGCGAAAATAGGGTTCACCGTGTTCCGCAAAAATTTCCGACACGGTCATGTTGGCCGCACGCTCGATTTCGGAATCGGCATCGACAAATTCAAGACCCAGGCGCAACGCCAGCCGTTTTCCGACGGTCGATTTTCCGCAACCCATGATGCCGACGAGAACGATCGATCGCGTACCGAGCGCCGCCAGAAGCCGGTCCATATCGATTGAGTTTGTGTTTTCGTCTGCGGTCAATGCGGGCCGGTCCGTCATCTGGTTTTGGTTATTCATGCAGCGTTGTACCACATTCGATCGAAAAGACACGCGGTGGAACGCGGCCGGCGATATTCTTTGCCCGCTTGCGCACAGGGCCTTGTTTTTGGATCATTCGCATATTCGATTCGTCCCGGGAGACTGACGTGCCGACATTGACCCGCCTGTTGCTTGTGCTTGCCCTGCTCGGCGCGCTTGGCTACGGCGCGGTTTATTCGCTTGCGAATTTCGTGGATCCCCGCGAGCGGGAAATCACGGTCAGGGTCAAGAAGGATGGCTTCGGACGCTGATGGCAACGGGCTACGACATCGAGAATTTCCTGGAGATGCTGGCTGCCGAGAGAGGCGCTGCCGAGAATACGCTCGCGGGATACCGGAGAGATCTGGAAGACTTTTCCGGCTTCCTCGGGCGCACGAAAGTCTCTGACGCCGTGTCCGACGACATTTCGGCCTATATGAGCGACCTTACCCGGCGCGGGTTTGCCGAAACCTCTCAAGCCCGCCGGCTTTCGGCGTTGAAACAGTTTTTCAAGTTTCTCTATTCCGAAGGCACCCGAAGGGATGATCCGACCCGCACCCTGTCGTCGCCGAAGAAACGGGGCAGTCTTCCGAAAGTCCTCTCGGTGGACGAGGTCGACACACTCATAGAAACGGCGCGCACTGAAACCCGGAAGCGGCAACGTAGCGCCGCGGCCCGGCTGCGGGCGCAGCGCATGTACACGCTGATCGAGGTTCTTTACGCAACGGGCCTGCGCGTTTCCGAACTTGTCGCCCTGCCCGTCAGTGCAGCGCTGCGCGATGCAAGGCTGATCGAGATCAGGGGCAAGGGGGGAAAGGAAAGGCTGGTGCCGCTCTCCCACGCCGCGCAGTTGGCCATGAAGGACTACGTGGCACTTCGCTCCGCAGAGGGCGCCTACGAGAAAAGCCCGTGGCTGTTCCCCTCTCACGGGGACAGCGGGCATCTGACGAGACAGCATTTCGCCCGTGAACTGAAAGGCCTTGCCCGGTCGGCAGGACTCGATGTGGCGAAAATTTCACCGCATGTTTTGCGCCATGCTTTTGCATCGCACCTATTGCAGAATGGCGCAGATCTCCGCGTCGTCCAGCAACTTCTGGGACATGCGGATATCTCTACAACGCAGATTTATACGCATGTTCTGGATGAGCGGCTGCGCGAACTCGTGGAACAAGCACATCCTTTGGCACAACGTTGACCAAAGACTCTATTGCACCGCAGCAAAGAGCGTCTTACACTCCGTTGCCTATTTTTTTTGCATCGGACGCAGACAATGCTTCAACATGCCAGCGATTTTGAAGCGCTGAAATCCGGCTTCCGGTGGTCGCTGCCCGAAACCTACAACATGGCTCGCGCCGTGAGCGATGTATGGGCAGAGCGCGATCCGCACAGACTGGCCATCCGGCACGTTCTGCAGTCCGGAAAAACGGAAGACTGGACGCATCTGCAGCTGAACCGGTCGGCAAACCGCTTTGCCAATGCGCTCTTGAGCCTCGGTGTGGCAAAAGGTGACCGGATCGCGCTGCTCCTGCCGCAAGGGCCGGAAACGGCGATCGCCCATATTTCAGCCTACAAGCTTGGTGCCGTTGCGGTGCCCCTCGCCTCGCTCTTCGGACGGGAGGCCCTTAAATACCGCCTGTCCAATTCGGGTGCGAAGGTCCTTGTCACGAATGCAAGCGGGCTGGAAAAACTTTCCTTGATCCGCGATGACCTGACGGATCTTGATGTTGTCATCTCCGTCGATGGAACCGCCGCCGGTGCCAGTTCTTTTCACGCTCTCATCGAAGCGGCACGTGACAGCTTCGAGACGCTTGCCACGACGCCCGACGACCCGGCGCTGATGATCTACACGTCCGGCACGACGGGCCAGCCCAAGGGCGTCCTTCACGGCCATCGGGTGCTGCTCGGTCATATGCCGGGCATTGAACTGTCACAAAATTTCCTGGGCCGTGCGGACGATCTTCTGTGGACCCCCGCCGATTGGGCTTGGGCCGGTGGTTTGCTGAACGCCCTGTTTCCCGCCTTGAAACTCGGCGTGCCCGTTGTCTCGCATGCGGCGCGGAAATTCGATCCCGAGTTTGCGTTTCGGCTGATTGAACAACAAGAGATCAGAAACGCTTTCATCCCGCCAACTGCCCTGAAGATGCTTCGTTCCGTCCAGAACCCTGCATCGCGCTTCGCGCTTCGATGGCGCAGCGTCGGCTCTGCCGGCGAGTCTCTCGGACGCGAGACCTACGACTGGTTCGCGCAGGAATTCGGGTTCCCGGCCAACGAGTTTTACGGCCAGACCGAGTGCAACGCCGTCCTTGGGTCCGCCGCAGCTCTTGGCATCACCCGTCCGGGCGCCATCGGAAAGGCCACGCCCGGACACGGCGTCGCCATTATTGACGGCGAGGGCGCAGTGGTGCCTGCCGAAACACTGGGCCAGATCGCCATCAGGAGACCTGATCCGGTGATGTTCCTTGAATACTGGAACAACCCGGATGCAACCCGCGACAAGTTCATTGGTGACTGGATGGTGACCGGTGATCAGGGAGTGATGGACGAGGACGGCTACTTCCACTTCGTCGGACGCGATGACGACATCATCACGTCTGCGAGTTACCGGATCGGCCCGGGTGAGATCGAAGACTGCCTGATCCGGCACCCGGCCGTCGCGCTTGCAGCGGCGGTCGGCAAGCCCGATCCCCTGCGCACCGAGATCGTCAAGGCGTTTGTCGTCCTGAAATCGGAAGAACTCGACAACGACAATCTTGCTTCGGAAATCCGGGACTTCGTCCGTGAACATCTGTCCGCCCACGAATATCCGCGGGAGATCGAATTTGTCAGTTCATTGCCGATGACGACGACGGGAAAGGTCATTCGGCGCAAGCTCCGCGAAATGGCACGCGCTGAAGCTTCGTAACCATCAATCAGGATTTCAGCCTGTTTCTGATGGTGCGGGCCATCTGCCGGACTGTCTGTTCGAAGCCCAGATCCGCGGAGCAGATTCCGTTCCTCAAAGCAGCCAGGGGCCCGGATGACAAAAGCAGCGTCCCGGTCTCCAGCCGCCCGCGCCACAGCGGCTCGATCATGGAATGTCCCGGGACCGCGAGCGAATCCGCCAGCCTGAAACCCGGCGTGGCCAGATTTTTCTGGAACGTGTCGAGAACCAACTGGGCACCCGGAGAATATCGGGCGTAGGACTCGTCAAAGGCAATTTTCCAGGCAAAGACATGCCCGCCTTCAACGAATGCCACGAGGGAGGCAATCAGCTTCCCACCCACCAGCAATTCGTCGATCCGGACATGGCCGGCACTGGCCGCCGCGACAACTGTTTCCCGCGAGAAGGCCGCCGTTTGCGGTTTGCTGACAAGCGCCGTGTTCTCGCGGCCCTTCCATCCCGACGCTTCAAGGGCGAGAAACGCTTCGAAGCGGTCCGTCACCGCGCCGCCCTCGACGGTCACAAGACTGACTGCACCTTCGTCTTCAAGGCGGCGCAGAAGGCGCTTCATTTCCTTTCGCCGTTTCCCCTTGAACGCCTCGTCGAATTGGACCTGTCCTTCCGGTCCGCCGTCGTGCGAGGCCCGCTCCGACCTTCCGGTGACAACACCCGTTACACCATCAAGATCCATCAGCAGTTTGGCCGCTTTTGATGCAAGCGGCAGATCGGGCAGCAGCAGAACTCCGGTCCTTCCCGCAGCCGCCTCGTAAAACCGTTTCGCATGAGCGGCGACCGTGGCCGGATGCAGGAGCGGTGTGCCGACCGGACCATAATCTGTCGTGAAGGCTGCCGGGATCGGAACCAGAAGACCTGCTGGCCGGATCTGGATCGGTGCCGCGACCAGCCACTGCCCAGTCGATCTGTCTTCAACCGCCAGCACCTTCACACGCCGAACACCCATGTGCCTGAGGTAGGGTCTAAGGAATGACGGGCCGAAAAACGGGTTCGGGTCGGCGGCTGCATCGCCGAGCGCCTGCCAGGCACTCAATGGCAACTCGTCATCAAGGGGATCGAAGAAGCGCGCTTCGACTTCGGATGACCCGCTGCTGTCAGGGGTCATCTGACCGCCTCCGTCCGGATAGCATGAGCGGCAACACGAATGTCGTCACATGCAGTTTCCGCCGGGCGGCAATCGAAAGAGCGGTCGCTTCGAACAGGATCGCGCAGCTTGTCGCGATCGCCGCGCCTGCAAGACCCAGCAGGGGAATGAAAACCAGATTGAGCAGGACATTGACGACAAACGTCGCCGCATAAATTCCGGCACAGGATTTCTGGTGTCCGGTCATGGAGAGAAGAGCATCGGCGGGACCAACGGACGCGCGCGCGAGTACGCCGATCATCAAGAGTGCGATAAGCGGATAACCGTCTTCGAACCCGCTGCCGAAGAGGCGAAGCAGCAACGGCGCGACAAGCAGGAGCGCAAGTCCCGCGGCCAGCGAGGGCCAGAACGTCCAGAGCGTCGCCTGCCTGGTGTAGGCAGCGAGGCCCTCCCTGTCTTCCTTGTGTTTGAAACTTGAGAAACGGTGTGCCGAAGCGGCCCGCACCGCGAAGTAGACAAAATGGACGAGTGCGAGCGTTCTCGACGCCGCAAAATAGACCGCGACCTCGTCCGGGCTCTGAAAGAAGCTCACCATGATCACGTCTGCGCTGGTGAGCAGTTGCAGGAAACCCTCGACCATCAGCATCGGCAACGAGATGGCAAGCCATGTCTTCAGGTCGACCCTTGCCGGCCCGCTCGGTACTTTGCGCGGCAGTCGCGCCCTCAGGTGGACATACTGATAGGCGGCGACAAGACATGTCGCTGCCACTGCGACTGCTGCAGCCGTCGTTGCCGTTGCGGGCGTGCCGGTGATGCTGACACCAACCAGCAAAAACAGGATTGCGAGCGGGCGCCAGATATATGTCGGAAGCATGGCCAGCGAAGGCCAGTCGTGGCTGCGCGCAATACCGTCCTGAACCAGTCCGAAGGCAAAAAACGGCAGTGCCAGAAACACGATCACCAGCGGATCGACATAGCTCGGCGCGATCTCCGATCGGAACACGTAGACCCCGGCCATAGCCAGCGCTGCGGTGCCGATCCCGATCAGAAAGGCAACTTGCCGGCTGACCGAAAGGAAACCGCGAAGACCGTTCAGGTCGCCGGACTGACGGTATTGCGGAATGAACCGGCTGGCGGAGGTTGAAAAGCCGCCGCAGGCCATCACTCCGAGCACGATCACGAACGTCCAGGCGACCGAATAGACACCATAATCGTACGCACCCAGAAGCCGGGCCAGGACAATCTGCGAGAGGAAGGCGAGCCCTGCACCTGCCACGCGAACGGCGAAAGTGGAGACGGCCATGCGTCCAGCCGCCGCTTTTTCCGAAGAAGCAGGTCCTGAACCGGCCGCAATTTGCTCGACGCCTTTGCCCAGGATTTGCATCCAGGCAGCGTCTTGAAAACGCTTCGTCCAGAAATTGGCGGTCGATCGCACGTAGAGGGCCCTTGAGAACATCTTTCCGTATTTTTGACACAAGGGACTTAATTTTCCGTGGCTTTTGCAGGCCTCTGGCCGAAGCACCTTCACACGTGCGTGATGAGCTTCGACCCTTCCGGAGCGCGGCGACTTTGACAATGCCACACCGGGTTCCTCTCAGGAGTGATTGCGGCCTGAACCGCCGGGTTGTTGGGGTCCGGGTGCGCGCCCGAGTGCGCCGGCACCCGTTGGAATTACGATGGAATTCCAACGTGCCAGGGGGAGAACGACACATGTCTGGTCAATCCCCGCTTGACAGGGAACGGGAAATAGGAACAAATAGTGAACAAATGAATCGCTGACCAGACAAGTGGCATCGGCACTGATCCGTCACGTTCCATTTCATGTTCCGTTTTTGCGGATTAAGAGGGTTGCCTCCCCTTCGATCCGCGACTTGATCCGGTCCCTGCATCGCCGCCAAGCGCAGGGGCCGGATTTTTTCTTGAGGCTTCTGAGGTCCGGTCTCAGGCTGAAAATTAACCATAACTAAAGACAATTTTAGTGATCGGTTCAGAATCGCATTGCGCCGCCGATAGAGAAATCTTATAGAGGTCAAAGATTTTATTATGTGTGTTAGGCAAGCTGCGTCGAACGTCCCATCCAATCCAAAAACGGTTTCGGTTCGACGCGGTCAGCAAAGGAAAACGAAAATGCTAAAGGCACTCGCAATCGCGTCATTTGCCGGCGCTGCGCTACTCGCTGCCGGTTCGGCGAACGCAATGATCGTCAATGGTGATTTTGAGGATACCAGTTACAACCCGACGGGCCTCGTCAACAACAACACGCTGGCAAACCTCGCGACAACCGGGTCCTCCTGGGACGTGTTCAGCGAGATCAGCGGCTGGAAGACGACAGCTGGCGCCGGCATCGAGGTGCAGACCAACCGCACGCTCGGTTCTATCGATGCGCATTCGGGTCAGCACTATATCGAGCTCGACAGCCATCCACGGCCGAACTCGAACTCCACGATGTCTCAGGACGTGACGCTCGGCGTTGGCAAATACGAACTTTCGTTCTGGTACAGCCCACGCAACAACGACGCATCCTCGAACGGCATCGAATATTCGGTCAGTGGCCTGCTGTTGGACAGCGTTACGGGTCCGGGTGCATCGCCCCTGACCGCAGTCGGAGCGTGGACACTGATCACGGCATTGTTCCATGTGGAAACGGCCGGCGATTACACGCTTTCCTTCGCTGCTACCGGCAAACAGAATACTTTGGGCGGGTTCGTAGACACGGTTAACATCACCGCCGTTCCGATCCCGGCCGCGGGTCTGTTGCTGCCGGCTGGGCTGGGACTGCTCACCTTTGCGGCCCGCCGCCGCAGGGCGAAGTGATCCAGCAAAGTCTTCATCCAAATAAAGATGCGGCCCATCCGGGCCGCATTTTTTTTGAGAAAAGCGCAAGAGCTTCACTTCGGTCGCTTTGGCTGCTGTCTCAGGCGAATTGCCGCCAGAACTGGTAGGACCGGTCCAGGCGGTTCAGCCTTTTGCTTTTCTCGGCAGGATCCAGATCTTTACGATCCAATAGTATTTCGATCTCTTTTCTGAGTTCGTCCATGTGTCTGCTTGCGTATCTCAACATGTCAACATCCTCCACTCAGGCTGTTCTGTGATGCACAAGAAGATGTTGCCTAAACGGAAGATATTCAAATTAACTATTTTTAAGAAAAGGATTTAAATTATTAAGTTGTATTACTTTTTTCGATTAAATTAATTGATGCCAGACCGATCAATACACGAAAGATCTTTCATCGTGATCAGTTTGACGACAGCGGGGGTGCAAGCTCGCCAAAAATGTCTGGCCGCCCCTGCACTTTGGCAATCAGCATGGCACCCTCAAGCTGCGCAAGGATAGCGAGGCTCTGCATGTTCAGGTCCGCTTCCGGCAGCCCTGCGCCCCAATCTGATTGACCCAATCCCTTTCTCAACCACGCACCGGTCAGATCGAAAAACGCCTTTGCCTCGCTCACAACGGCTTCGGGCAGGCCGGACGATTCGGCTGCAAGAATACCGCAGAGACACATTTTTCCGTCCTTTCCCAGAGATCGCGCGAACTCCCGGTGCAATTTGGCGATCAATGCCTCGGCCGACATGCGCGGCTGCTCCGGATCGCCCAACAGGTCCAGAAACCGCTCCGTGTATCTTTTCGCGACCCGGGCGCCCAGATCCGCCTTGGTTGGAAAGTAGTAGTGCACACTGGAACTCTTCACGCCCACGCCCGTGGCAATGTCCCGGAAGCTGAAGCCGTTATAGCCATTTTGCCGGATGAGCGTTTCCGCGAGGTCCATAATTTTTGCCTCAGTATCTGCGGCCGATGCAGTCACGGGTCGATCTCCTTATCTATCGACTGATAGATAGGCCTTGACAAGAAGAAGCGCAACACAGATATCTTGCAAATCGAATCTACCTATCAGTAGATAGATACTTTTCGAACAACGAACCGGAGACAGACAATGACGAACAGCATCGCGATCATTCAGGGTGGAACCTCAGGCATGGGTCTGGCAACGGCACACCGCCTTGCGGCCCGGGACGTTCCCCTTGTCCTCATCGGACGCAGCCCGGACAAGCTTTCATCCGCACGTGATAGCCTCGCGGCACAACACAAGGTAACGGTCGAAACCTGGCGGGCGGACGTGACCCGGACTGCGGATGTTGAGGAACTGATCGACCGGATCGGCAACCTGAACCAACCGCTCGGATATCTGGTCAACGCGGCAGGCTATTTCAGTCCCAAACCGTTTCTGGACCACACCGGCGAGGATTTTGACCTCTATCACGCTTTCAACCGGGGAACCTTCCTGATCACGCAGGCCGCAACCCGGAAGATGTCAGAAACCGGAAAGGGCTCTGTGGTCAATCTCGGCTCCATGTGGGCGCACCAGGCAGTCAAGGCGACACCGTCTTCTGCCTATTCGATGGCAAAAGCAGGCCTACACGCCTTCACGCAACACCTTGCGATGGAACTCGGCGATCAGGGCATTCGCGTCAATGCCGTCGCTCCCGCGGTCGTCGAGACACCGATCTACAAGGCCTTCATCCCGGAGGACCAGATTTCGGAAACCCTGAAAGAGGGGTTTGATGCCTTCCACCCCATCGGACGCATCGGCACCGCCGAAGATGTCGCTTCCGCGGTCGATTTCCTGCTATCGGACGAAGCCGGTTGGGTAACGGGTTCCATTTGGGATGTCGACGGCGGCGTCATGGCCGGCCGGAACTGAGGCCTTCCTTCAGGACGGAGTTGCCGCGATCGGCAACTCCCTCATTCGCGGATCGCCTCCACGTAATACCAGCGGCCCGCCTTCTTCCGGAACCGGCTGAGTTCACGATGCGTGGTCAACCTGCCGCCCGAAAGAGACTTGGCCTCGAAGAGAACCGTCCCTTCCCTGTCCGTTTCGCTGCCCCTGTGGACCTCCAGAACCGACAGGCCCGTCCAGTGGCTTTCCCGGGCCCATTGTGCGGTTGCCATTTCATCGAATGCGAACCGGTTCTTTGGCCACAGGGTTTCCTTCAGATAGGAAATGTTCAATGTGACATAGGCCGAATACCGGGAGCGCATGAGTGCTTCCGCCGTCGTGGCGCTTGCCACGCCGGAAAGGAGGGGACCGCAGCAGGACGCAAGGCCTCTGCCGCTGCCGCAAGGGCACATGTCAGTCGTCATGAAGACCTCCGGGTTCAGGCATTTCGTCAGCTTCCCTATCACTTAACGATCGAAACCCCTAACGTTAAGCATCTGAATTGTCTCAAGGTCCGGCGGAATGAAACTGGCCACATTCAACATTGAATCCTATGGCGGCGACCGGTTCGACCCTGCCGCTCTGAGGCCGAGGATCGGCGCTCTGCGTCCAAGGATCGAAGAACTCGACGCGGACATCCTGTGCCTGCAGGAAGTCAACGCGCAAAAGGTGAAGGGGGCATCACAGCGCCAGTTTCTCGCACTGGACCTGTTGCTTGCGGGGACGGCTTACGAAACCTATCACCGCGCAGCCAGCGAACGGGCCCCTGGAAAGGGGCCCGGCGACAAGCACAATCTCGTCATTCTTTCTCGCCATCCGATCACCGCGCATGAGAGCCTGTTCCAGCAGCGCGCGCATGCTCCGCTCTGGCAGCCCTCGACGGCGATGCCCGGTTACGATGCACCTCAGCACATCTCGTACGAGCGTCCGGTCCTGAGATCGGAAATCGACGCCGGCGGCTTGAAGCCGCTCCATCTGTTCGTCGTCCATTTGCGCGCACCGATTGCCGCGATGATCCGCGGCGGCAAGACAGAAGATCGCAGCTGGAAAAATACATCGGCCTGGGCGGAAGGTTATCTGCTTTCGGTCCTGAAACAGACCGCACAGGCACTGGAACTGCGCCTTGCAGTCGAAGCCCTGTTCGACAGGGATGAAAAGGCACAAATCGTCCTCACCGGTGATTTCAACGCGACCGGCGAAACCGGCACGCTGCGTCTGCTGCGCGCGGATCCGGATGATACGGCATCTCCGGACTGGGACCATCGCAGGCTGTTTCAGCTGGACGCCTCGCTTCCGCTGCCGGAGCGCCAGACGGTCATTCATCGCGGCAAAGGCCAGGCACTCGACCATATCCTTGCGAGCGCCACGATGACGGATCGTGTCGTTGATGTGCGTGTCTTCAACGCCGGACTACCCGACGAGGTCTTCGAAGCCGATGATGAGACCTACGCCGGTTCCTACCACGCGGCCATGCGTGCGCAGTTCGACATTTGACGAAGCAGCCAGCACCGGATGCAGCTCCCGATCGGTCACCGTCAATCCGTGGAAAGCGAATTGATATAGCTGGCCAGGTTCGAGATCTCGACATTGTCGAGGGTCATGTTCGGCATCTTCGGATGCGGGTCTTTCAGGAAGGTGGCAAGCGATGCCTGTGTCCAGTCCGGGTCCTTGGCGATGTCATAGAAGCTGGGTAGCGAGACACTTGCGGCTGTCGGCTGATCGTTGGAGACCAGATGACAGGACGAACACCACTGCAGCGCCAATGTCTTGCCGGTGGCCGGATCGGCCGCCAGAACCGGCCCGGCGTTCAATGGAAGGACAAGCGCCAAGGCCGCCAGACCCGCAAGAACCGATCTTCGAACCATCAGATATGCCGATTTTTCAATGTTCGCATTTCCGAACATGAAAGCCTCCTTGTAATCGTGCACCAACTCACACACGTGAGAGTGACCCAACTGTCGCGTACCCGCCTTGCGGTGGATCAAGAAAAGGTCGAATGATCTCAACCTACACGTGATCTTGTATTGCGGCACACCAGAAATTTCTGCACAGTCTCAACGATATGGCACGGGAGAATGACATGGCTCGACGCTTGAAAATCACGATATGCGCCACCGCGACATTGCTGGCGCTGACCCCGGTTCTCGCTTCGGCACAGACCGCTCCGATCTACTCCCAGACGGACCTGTTCCATCCGGTGACCTCGCAAAACGGCATGGTCGCCAGCCAGGAGGCCGTCGCCACCGCCGTTGGTGTGGAGATCCTCAAGAAAGGCGGCAACGCGGTTGACGCAGCAATCGCGACCGGTTTTGCCCTGGCGGTAACATTGCCCCGCGCGGGCAATCTCGGCGGTGGCGGGTTCATGATGATCCACATGGCCGAAAGCGGCGAAACCCACGCGCTTGACTACCGGGAAAAGGCGCCTGCCGGGGCCTTCAGGGACATGTTTCTCGGAGCGGACGGCGAACCGGACAAGCAGAAATCCCGCTTTTCCGGGCTGGCCATCGGCGTACCGGGCACCGTTGCCGGCTTCGCCGAGGCCTTCGAAAAGCATGGCAGCGGCAATGTAACCTGGCAGGACCTCGTCGCGCCGGCAATCGAACTGGCCGGATCCGGCATCACCGTAACCTCCAGCCTTTCAGACGCCCTGTCTGCAAGAGCAGAGCGCCTGACCGGAGACGCGGCCACCGCCGCGATTTTCTTCAAGGCGGGCGGCGTTCCCTACCAGCCCGGTGAAACGCTCGTCCAGGCGGACCTCGCCGGAACGTTGCAGCTGATATCCGAAAAGGGTGCGGATGGATTCTACAAGGGAGACGTTGCCGAAAAAATCGCGAACAAGGTCCAGGCAGCAGGCGGCAGCATGACCGTTGAAGACCTTGCCGGCTACGAACCTGTCTGGCGTGATCCGGTCATCGGCACCTATCGTGGCTACGAGATTGCGTCCATGCCGCCGCCATCCTCCGGCGGTGTTCACATCGTCCAGATCCTCAACATTCTGGAAAACTTCCCCATGAACGAATTCGGCCCGAACTCTGCGGATTCGATCCACGCCATGTCGGAAGCCATGCGCCTTGCCTATGCGGACAGGTCCAAATATCTGGGCGATCCGGATTATGTCACCGTCCCGATCACAGGACTGACATCGGCCGACTACGCAACGGAACTGACAAAGACCATCAAGATGGACGCGGCGCGGCCGTCTGAAGACGTCAAGCCGGCCGACCCACTCCCCTATGAAAGCAACGAAACCACGCACTACTCGGTCGTCGACAAGGACGGCAACGCGGTTTCAAACACCTACACGCTGAACTTCTCCTACGGCTCCGGCCTCACCGCAGACGGCACCGGCGTTCTCCTGAACAACGAGTTGGACGACTTTTCCGCAAAGCCCGGTGTCCCAAATGCCTACGGGCTCATCGGCGGCACGGCCAATGCGGTCGAGGCCGGAAAACGCCCCTTGTCTTCGATGAGCCCAACGCTGGTGTTCAAGGATGGCGCGTTTCATCTGGCAACCGGCTCACCGGGCGGCAGCCGCATCATCACAACAACGCTGCAGATCATCCTCAATATTGTCGATCACCAGATGAACATTGCCGAAGCCACGGTCGCTCCGCGGATCCACAACCAATGGCTTCCCGACGAGATCCGCATCGAGGAGGGCATCTCGCCGGACACGGTGAAGCTGCTTGAGCAAAGAGGTCACAAGGTCGCCGTCAAGAATGCGATGGGGTCGACCCAGTCGATCATGAGCGTCGACGGCACGCTCGCCGGCTTCTCGGATCCGCGCCGCAAGGGCGCCCTGACCCTGGGCTACTGAGGCTTTGGCGGAAACTGCCTGTTCAGCGTGCTCTGGCTGTCGAGATCCCGCAGGTGGTGGAAGAAGCTCTCCGCCGCGACCGCAAGGAACGACACCAAGAGCACGCCTATATAGGTGGAATGCTCCAGCAGCTCCGCGCGATCACCGACGATGACGTCGAAAATCGTGAACCCCAGGAAGACCGCGATTGAGACGGTGATCGCAAGGTCGGTGCGATAGGCGACGCCCGGCCTGCCCTGCAGCAACCGCACCCCGGCCCAGACGAAAAACCCGGCTGCCGCGAACTCGACGATCCCGGCGAAGATCAGCGTTGCCTGGACGAAAGCAGGGTCCAGCGCGAGCCTGTCGAAATACATCGTGAACTTCTCGACCCGGTGATTGCCCCACCAGTGCAGCAAACCGATGTCCTGGCGCGCGAAAAACTTGTCGAGGCCGTTCAAAAGCCAGAAGAAGAACCAGAAGACGATAACGACGGCTGTGATCGGTTGTCGAAGTGCATGCATGACTTTTCCGTTTCCTGAAGGTCCGGAGAATGCACTGGATAGCAGGAAGCGGTTGAAGAAGAGTTAGTGTTCACGTTTGCGTGAGCAGGCGACGGAAGATGTCAGCCCCGGACCGGGCCGAATGCCTTTGACACCATGGACGCAAAACGCTTGTCGAGGCGGATCCGGTCGTCAGCGGTCATGTCCGGCCAGACAATCTGACTGCCGACATAGGCGGCGTATTCGAGCTGGGCGATTTCCCTTGCGAGCTCCGGCTCCAGGCCGAGCTCCCGGTAGAGGCCAACGACAAATTCGGTTCTGATCTCGTCGACCTCCTGAACGATTAACCGCGCGATATCGTTGGATTGAGCGAACTGGCGCACGGCTCTCTCCAGATCCTGATCGAGCAGATTGGCGATATCGGAGAGGGTCTGTGCGCGCTTGTCCTGCGGCTGCCGCAGGATCGCATCCGCCACATCCAGCGTGTTGCGCTGCTTCCACTCAAAGAACAGAGCCTCCAGAAAGGCGGCGTGGTCCTCAAAGTGGTGATAGAAGGAGCCGCGTGTCCGGCCAGCGGCTTCACACATGGCATCGACCGTCAGCGCGGCACCCCCGTCCCGGGCGAGGCGCTCCAGAGCCAGGTTCAACCAGTCTTTCTTCGCAAAACGCTTCTTTGGCCCCATCAGACTCCACCGGCAATGCCCAGCAGCGCGATTGGCAGGAACAGCCAACCTTGCGGCATTGCCTTGTAGGATTGTTTCTTCAATGGGGGAAGCGCCAATCCTAGGAAACAGAACGCCAGCGCAAGACCCGTCGCCATCCAGCCGAGTTCCCAGCTTTGCGGAAAAACCGCTGCGAGCGCGTACATCACCGCCATAGCGGCAAGAACGATCGTCGCGATGTGCCAGCAGTAATAGCTCACATATTTCGGCATGGGTTCGAGATCAGGTGCGCGCAGCAAAGGTACCGCGACTTCTCGACCGCCGAGAAACGTATGGATCAGAAACGTCAGTGCAGAGAGCACACCTGCAATCAACAGAAGAACATTCATCTCAATTTCCTCAACATACCATATAGTACGGTATGTTTATCTCTATTTTGTCGGAAAGACGATGCGGCGCGCCGTCACACCGCCCAACACCTGAATGCTCCTGCTTGACCGTTGGCTGATTGACACTCAAAAAATGGCGTGTTAGCGCTATTCAAAGCGCTTTGAAAATGCAAGCGCCCTTCCTGAAATATCGACTGAACCTGGAGAAACGGTCATGCCGATCAGAACCCTGGTCTGGGGCGAGAACGTCCATGAGCAGCACAATGCAATCGTCGCCCGTACCTATCCGAACGGCATGCACCAATGCATCGCCGATGCGCTGAATACCGACCCGGAGATCAGCGCGGCAACAGCCACATTGCAGGACCCTGAACACGGGCTGACAGAAAAGCGGCTCGCCGAAACAGACGTGCTGGTCTGGTGGGGGCATGCGGCCCATGGCGACGTCGCCGACGCGGTCGTCGACCGGGTCTGCGACGCGGTCTGGTCGGGCATGGGCATGATGTTCCTGCACTCGGCCCATTTCGCCAAGCCGTTCAAACGACTGATGGGCAGCCCTTGCAATCTGACATGGCGCGAGGCGGGTGAGCGGGAACGACTCTGGGTCACCAGCCGCAATCACCCGATCACCAGGGGCCTGCCGGACAGTTTCGAACTGGAAATGGAAGAGATGTACGGCGAACCGTTCGGCGTGCCGGAGCCGCTGGAAACCGTCTTCATCAGCTGGTTTCAGGGCGGCGAGGTTTTCCGCTCCGGCCTGACCTACAAGCGCGGTGCCGGCAACATTTTCTATTTCCGGCCCGGACACGAAACCTATCCGACCTATCATGACACGACCGTGCAGACCGTTCTGAAGAACGGCGTCAAATGGGCTTTCAACCCGATGGCTCGTGTAGCTGATCCCAATGCCGCACCGAACGTTCCGGTCGATGCCGCTCCCGAGAAGATCGAGGAACGCGGACCGAAACTTCACGCGGATGGCGAAGAAGGTTTCCGCTGAGCGGACACGTCGATGATCCGGCGTCTCAGGCGCCGGCCCCCCGTTTTACAGCAGGACGGAGTTTCCAATGTCCTCACTTGATCGCCCGATCCGCCTTCTCATCCTTGGAACCGGCAACATGGCGGGAAATCACGCCTCCGCCTTTCAGAAAAACCCGGCCGTGGAGATCGTCGCGGGCGTCGACCGCCGGCCGGATATGCTCGCCGAATTCTGTGACAAATACGCAATTCCTCACCGGTTCGAGGATCTGGGTGAGGCGATTGCCTGGGGCGAATTCGATGCCGTTTCGAACGTAACCCCGGACGGCGCCCACCATCCGACGACCTTGCAGCTACTCCACGCCGGCAAACATGTTCTGTGCGAGAAGCCACTCGCGACCAACCTTGCCGACGCTTCTGAAATGACCGCGCTGGCGCAGGAAAAGGGCGTTGTCGGCATGGTCAACCTGAGCTACCGGGATGTTGCCGTCCTGCAGAAGGCGGCTCAACTGGTCGCGGAAGGCGAAATCGGCGCGCTCAGGCATTTCGAAGCGTCCTACTTTCAGAGCTGGCTGACACAGCCGGCCTGGGGCGACTGGCGCACCGAAAGCCAGTGGCTGTGGCGCTTGTCAAGCGAACACGGCTCGAAAGGCGTGCTCGGTGACGTCGGCATTCACATCCTGGATTTTGCAACCTTTGCCGCCCAAAGCCCGGTTTCGGAACTGTCCTGCCGCTTGAAGACCTTCGACAAGGCGGAGGGAAACCGCATCGGCGACTACCCGCTCGATGCAAATGACAGTTTCACCATGCAGGCGGAACTTGAAAACGGGGCCCTCGGAACGATCACCGCGACCCGCTTTGCCTCGGGCCACCTCAACGACCTGCGCCTGCGCCTTTATGGTGACAAGGGAGGGTTGGAGGTTCTCTTTGAACGGCGCGAGGAGAATTTGCGGATCTGCCGGGGCGCGGATCTGACGGAGGGCCGTTGGCAGGAAATCACCGCCGAGCCGGTTCCAACGGTCTACCAACGATTCATCGATGCCATTCTTGGCAGGGACACTCCGGAGCCCGATTTTGCTCACGGCGCACGCCTGCAGGCCGCGCTCGACATGGCCGAATTGTCGGACGAGAAAAGCGGCCGGTTCCTGAAAATCGTGCTTTGATGCGACAACGAATCCGAACGAACAACGGCGGAGCCCGAAGGCTCCGCCGCACGAAGTGGGTACTACAGCAAGGCAACATCACCAGAAGACCGCAAAGTCCGCCGTCCCTCCATGTAATGTATGCATAAGGTATCGCAGTCTCCCTGATACTTCGTTCAGGCCGCAGTTTCGTTTTACTTCAAATTTTACAAGAACCTTTGTTACGCCTTCTGAACTGGCGTGAAAGCTCCCGGAGATTTTCTGAAAACATCTTTCTTTTCAGCCTCTTGATCGCCTGAGCGGGACGTGGGTAAGACCCACAACCGCCAATGAAATTTCCGGTCGAAGTCGCGAGATTACCTTGTCTTGCAAGAAACGGATGACGTCTCTCTCCCCGGACAGAATCTCGACCATCCAGGTCCTGAAAATCTTCAGATTGCGAATGGTCATGAGATAGGCCGCGAAACTGTACAGCCGCCGCCCCATTGGCGCGGACCTGACCTCGTTCGTGACCAGACCAGGTCTTGCACCCGCGAGACAACATGGAGAATGATGGGTCGTGCAGGAGTGACGGTCGAAAGGGGGAGCGATATGGAAAGAACGTCGATTGCAGCACATTTGGTGGCACTGACGATTGCACTGCCTGCGGCTGTTTCTTTCATGGACACGGGAGAGGCGATGGCACAGGACATTGCCGAACGGTTCGCCGATGGCAGCTGTTATTCCCGCATCTATTCGGCCGATCATCTCGCAAGGCACCCCGGACAGAAGGTAGCGCATATCTGGTTCACCGCTGATCCAACCATGCGTCCGGACGACGACGCTGTTGCGCTGAAGTTTGCGTTCACGCTCAGGGACGGACGGTTCTACCAGAGCGTCGCCTATTGCCGGGCCGACGGATTTTGCGGAACGGAAGGTGACGGCGGCCGGATCCAGTTCACCGGCCGCGGCCAAAACCTGCGCATGTCGATCGCCGACTATCTGATTGTCGAGGGTGACGATTTCTCGCCGGATCTCATGCAAAGCGACGACCGTGTCTTCCTGCTCTACCCGGCATCTAAGGCCGAGTGCGGGTAGCCAATAGATCTGGTGCCGCGCGTGCTCCGGAAATCAAACGCCCACAAACGTGTCGTAGTGCCTTTCCCCGAGCGTTGGCTGGAAAGCCGGGCCTTCAAACCGATTGCTTGAAGGAGACCCCGGTTCGCCCTGCAGCGCACCCACATTCAGGCCGCCGGGCGAAGCCCAATGGCCTGAGGGAAGCAAAACTCTGAAAGAAATGGACGAGCCTCTTCCCAGGCTGTTGGGGCCGAGTTCGAATTCCTCAAGTGCATGTCCCGCGCCACTAAAATCAGGGCCCTCGTCAATGGTGTGGTCCCCAAGCGGGTACCTGGCGGCAAGAACCTCGTCCGCAAAGGAAGGGAATCCAACCACATCACCGTCGAAATCGATGTTCCACCGGGACCAGCTGGACGTGAAACGCTTGTCGTATTCCGGCTGATGAACCTTGCCGAAAAAGCCATTCGTTCTGGGCGTGTCAGTTTTTGCTGCAGCATAGGCAATGGCGTTGTTCTTGTGGCTGAGACCGGGCAGAAGCCCTTTCTTGATGTAGCTGGACCGTGTGATGAAGCTGTTGTGAAACACGTAAAGGCCGTTGAAAGGGCCCTTCGCGCGCTCGACCTTCTTGATCGGCTTGAACACGGCACCGCCGTTGTTTTCGTCCTCGTCGCCCGCGAAGGGATCCGACCCCTGCTGCGTGCGGAAAGAGCCCGTGTTTGAAAAAATGTAGATCGGTCCACGTGTGACGCATTCGATCGAAAACCACTTGTGGACGTCGATCATGTCGTTGTGGTGAAACCACCAGTTCGACGCCCCGTCTTCCGGTTCGAACACATTGTCCCGGATCTGCTCGAACCTGTTGTGGTGTATGTGAAAATCGCGATTGAGCCTGGCCTCGGCCGACGTGTTGTATCCGTGGATCGCATTGAACGCGGACCTGATCGAGCAATGCCGGATCGTGACACCGCCCGCGATTTCATTTGACCGGAAAAAATCACCGTCGAAGAGGCGGTAGTCCTTTTCCTCATCAACCGTTTCCCCATGGACACGGAACCAGGGGATCCGATGCCAGAGACGGTCGGGAACGGTATCCTGTGTCCACGTGCAATGCTCGATGAGAATATCGCGCGTGACGGCGCCCAGCGCACCGATGCAGAAAGTCGCATCTTCAAAGGCGCAGTTCTGAATGCTGATATCCGCTGCGGATTCGATGAAAATGTGGGTCGGCCATGCCTTCGAGAATACCAGGTTCCGAACGATCACGTGCTGACACCGGTAGATCCTGAGGCTGGCGTCATCAATCCAGGGATAGAGGCCCGGAAAGTCGTAGCCGATTTCAAGTGCGTATTTCGCCAACCGGTTGGAGATGGGACGAAATGTGTCCGCGCTGACACCCTGACTGATCTTGCACGCCCCGGGATCGACACCGAGCGCGGGCTCTATCACAATCGGCCGGTCTTCTGTGCCCCGCCGGCGGCTGATCGTGTAGACACCGTCATAGGTTCCCGGCGTCAGTTGCACTTTGTCACCGGCAGACGCCTGGTCGAGCGCTGCCTGAAATGTCTCTGGCTTTACGAGAAAGTCGGTCACGGCAATGTTCCAAACGAAATGAGGTTGGCGAAACAAGGATCACTTGCGTTCGCGCGCGAAACTTTACGCGAAGTCAGTCTACTTACGTGCAGTTGCAATGTAAAACTTCGACCCCGCGAAGGGGTGGGACATGAGGCCTGATCTCCGGAAAGCGTCGCCGTCACCAGACGGCGCGCGATCCGTCGTCACTGAAAAGGCACTCAGGACAACGATGGAAATTCCATCGTCCGGGGACGGGGAACACCCAGAAGCGCGAGGATTGTCGGAGCGACACTGCGCTGGTTCAGAATTTCGTCTGGCCCGGCGTTAAGCTTGTCGGTGAAGGACAGGAACGGCACATGACGTACACATTCGGCGTCGCCCCCATGGTTGCCCTTCTCATCCATGCCGTGATCCGCGGTCACCAGTACGAGATACCCGCGCGCGATCAGCCGCGGAATGAGCTGTGCCAGGGCTGCATCCACCTTTTCCGCCTGCCGGACATAGCCACGGCCCAGACCGGTGTGGACGTGCCCGAGCGTGTCACAGCTGGACGAATGCAGAAGCAGGTACGCAGGCGCATATCGGTCGGCGACCGACCACGCCTGTGCGCACAGGTCGATCTCGGCCGGCTGGACGCTGTTGTCGGCGTCGTATCCATCCATGCTGTAGTAACGCCCATGGGCAATCGCGGCGTTCGGGTCATTGATTTCGACATGAGAAAACGCCTCGAATGGGGTTTCGCCAAAAAGCGTCTGAAAATAGCAATGGCCGACAACACCGCACAGGCCGCCTGCCGCTTTCACCTCCGAAAATACGTTCGGGTCGGACGAGGGGCGCAGGCCCTCATTGTCCAGCAGTCCGTGATCGGTGGGTGCGCGGCCCGTGTGGAGCGTTTCGTAGAGGGGAGCGGAAATCGTCGGCAGGCAAGCGCGCATCGTCCAGATCCGCGCACCTCCCTCGGCGACAGCGGACATCAGGTAACTGCAGGCCGCACGTGCGGTATCGTCACGCAGTCCATCGATCAGGATCAGGCAAACCTTGTTCATCACACACAATCCGCGATTTCTGCTGAAAGCGGCTCAATCGGAATTGCGTCCCAAATGCCGATCCACCAGGCGCTGGACCCTGGGTGCGAAGTGCCGGAAATCCGGAGTTGCCATGCCGGCCACCTTGCCCGCTTCATCAAGGTATCGCACGGCGATGATCTCCTCGAGATTTGGGTTCTTCTCAAATTCGGCGATCTCCTGCGCGCTCATGGCCCCGCCCTGAAGGTTCAAAGAGTGGATAGATGCCTCCGACAGACGTTCGAAATAGGAGGGTTTCGTCGCGCATAGATAGCGCTTTGCGGCAACGTGGTAACGGCAGCAATCGGTGACGACGCTCGGAAAGAAACGTTCAAGGATCTCCGCTCCGGCATCCTCGTGACGCCGGTCTTCGGTATCGTCCATCGTGAAGGTGCCGAATTCGGAGGTGAAATGGCCGATATCGTGCAGCAGCGCGCCGACGATGATCTCGTCGGGCTGCCCGTTCCGTTCGGCGATGGTCGCGCCCTGCAGCATGTGTTCGCCCATGGTTACCGGCTCGCCCAGATATTCTTCCGATCTCCGCCGATCGAATATCGAGGCGAGAAAATCGACGATCGTATCGGCGGTGAGTTCTTGCGATGATGGTTTCATTCTGCGGCCTCCAGCGATCTGCGCCGCAACGCATCGCGGGTTGAGCGAAGCCCGTCCTTGTCCGCGTAACAGCCTTGCAGCCAACGTTTTCCGGCACCCGAATAGGCTTTCCGGGCATGCAGGACACGGGTGTTGTCCACCACGAAGGCCTCTCCGGGATCGAGCCGGAACACCACTTCGATCGCCGGGTCGTCGATGATTTCCCCAAGCCGGCGATAGGCCGCGTACCAGAGATCCATCCGCTCAAACGGCACATCGGTCACGGCCGCGAGCGAGCGGTTGTTGAAGCGCACACCGATCAGTTCGCCGTCGGGAGCCAGCTCGATGAGGGGGCGCCGTGATGTCAGGCAAACACCGTCCTCGCCCGCATATTCGAACCAGGCGCAGTGGCCGGCAAGCACGTCGAAGTAGTCCGGATTTTCGTCCTGCAGCCGGCGGGCACAAGCAAAACCGTCCACCACCATGTTCTCACCGCCTGCCGCCGAGCTTTCGAGGCAGTAAAGCACCTGGATCGTTGGGACCGGGTCACGGTAGGGATTGTCGGTATGGGCCTGAAGACCCAGGCCCGTATAGGCCAGATTGGTGGGATTGACCTCCGTGCGAACCTCGAACAGCTTGCCGTAGTTGGTTTCACGCACGTAGCCGAACAGGTCGACGACCTTGAACAATGCCCCCTCTTCGACCGGCCCGCCTTCAACCTTGCCGAAGCCATACCGCGCAACCTGTTCGATCCAGTCCTGAAACTCGGCACCGCGCCGCACAAGCGTCGGATAGTGTCCCGTCGGGATATTGTCCTGCAAGGTTGAATTCCAGGACGTGACCTCCTCCGGAAGCCACCCCCGCACCGGCGCGCCCGAGATGTCATATGCATGGGCTTCAAGCCAGGCCAGACTGAAGGCCAGGGTCTTGTCTTCCGGCGCAAAGGTCACGTTCAGGATGTCACCTTCTACGACGGCAGCAACGATCCGTGTATCGGAAGGAATGTCACGCAAGGCAATCAGGCGCTGGCCGTTGCCGGCGGCGCGTGTCCCGGCATCCTGTGCATTGTCACGAAGCCAGATGGCATGAAAGCGTGTGGAACCCCCATCGGAATGAAGCGTCAGGACAGCGCCGTCCTGGCTGAGCGTCGTATGCATGGCGTTTCCTTCCTGGCCGACAGCACGAAAAGACAGCTGCTATCTGAGGCAAAAAGCTATATAAATTCAAATCATAAAAAACCAAACTTAGTAGCGGTTTGTCTTATGGATGAGTCTTTTTACAAACTCCCGCCCCTTGAATGGGTGCGCGCCTTCGAGGCAGCGGCCCGCCTGGGCAGCTTCACCGCAGCCGCGGCCGAGACCGGTCTGACCCAACCGGCCATCAGCCAGCGGATCGGACAGCTGGAGAAACATCTCGGCACGCAGCTGTTTCTCCGCCAGGCGCGCACGATTTCACTGACGGTGGACGGGGAAACCTGGTTGCCCCACGTGCAGGCAGCCTTGCGCACCTTGAGCGAGAGCGCCGAAATGCTGTTTGCCAGCCGCCGTCTTCGCTTGACGATCTCGGCCAGCCAATCCGTGATTTCAATGTGGCTGGCCCCGCGGTTGGCCCGTGCCTGTGTGGCAACCGGTGCACAGATATCGGTTCAGTCTTACATTCTCGGCGGCCAAACTGCGACGACAGACACCACCATCCAGATCAGGTATGGCTCCGGCGACTGGCCGCATCATTTCAAGCTGCCCCTTTACAAGGAGGTAATCGTTCCCGTGTGCGCACCGGAACTCCTGACCCGGGACTGGTCGATATTGCCACGGATCGCCTGTACCGGCCCGCGCCCGGATTGGGGCCACTTTTCCGAACGGTTCGGCATTCCCTCCACCCCGATACCCCAGATCAGGGTCGACACCCTGCATGGCGCCATCGCCGCGGCAAAGGCCGGACAGGGTGTTGCGCTCGGGTCGATCGCGCTCTGCTCCGAAGATATCCGCGCAGGGACGCTGATCCAGCTTGGCAACGATGTTTACGAACACACCGAAACCTACTGGCTGCTGGCCTCGCGCAACGCGATCGGCGGACGGCAATGGGATGCGCTTTCATCCGAACTGGTTTCACCGTGATCCCGGCTAATACGGGGCGCCAATAGCCCCCCCCGCCGCTCGAATTCATCCCTACCAATCTATCCAAATTAATGAGGCCGTACCCTAGAACACCAGGTTCATGACCACCAAAGACACGACCAGAAATAGAATGGTCATGATGCCGCCGCTCTTGACGAAATCCGTCACCTTGTAGCCTGCCGGTCCCATGATAAGCGCGTTGACCTGATGGGTCGGGATCAGGAAGGAATTTGACGTTGATATCGCCACGGTGAGCGCGAAGATGGCCGGATCGCCGCCGGCAGCGACGGCAATCGAAACCGCGAGCGGCACCAGGAGAACGGTTGCGCCCACATTGGACATGATGAGCGTGAAGACCGTGGCCAGAACGGCAAGGCCAGCCTGCAGCAGCCATACCGGCCAGCCATGCAGCAACAAAAGGATCTGCTGCGCAATCCATTCTGCGGTGCCGGATGTCTGCACCGCCTGGCCCAGCGGAATGAGACTGGCCAAAAGAAAGACCGTGCTCCAGCTCACGGCCTCGTAGGCGTCATCTATGTCGAGCACGCCGGTCAGGATCATGCCGGCTGCCCCGGTCAGGAGGCACAAGGAAAGACGCAGATCCGTGAACAGGATCAGCGACAGGGAAACAAGGAAGAAGAGCAGTGCCCAGACGACCTTTTTAGGGCGCAGCTCCTCGTGCGGAAAGTCGGTCGTGACGACCACGAAGTCCCGGTTTTGTGTCAGTCTCGTCAACGCTTCCCAGGTCGTGAGAATCACAATTGTGTCTCCCGCGCGAAAGGGAACCTCGGCGATCTGGGTGGGTTCATGGTCTTCCGTCGACACGAGGCTCAGCGTTTCCTCGCCCCGGTGGATCGCAAGCATGCTCGCGCCGTAGGTTTTCCGGAAGACAACGTCATGGGCGCACTTGCCAATGATCGACGAACCCGGTGTCACGACGATTTCAGCCACCCCGGACCTGGTCGGGGCATAGTCCTCGGCAAAAACATCCAGCTTGTCGTGGAGGATGAAATTCGCATCCTCGACCATGTGCCGGACTTCCTTCGCGCGGCCGAGCACGGCCAGTCTGCAAGGCGTCGTGATCTTGGTCGTGATGACCGGCGCAAACCAGGTCTTGCCGTGGTAGGCGCTACCGATGATGTAAACATGGTAACGCTCGATGACGTCATCGAAGGTTTGTCCCTCAACGGGATGGCCCGCAGGGATCGTGATCTCGAAGATGTCGGTCTTCAGACCGTAGATCTTCTTGAGATACTCCTTCATCGGCTGCGCGCTGGTGGCATCGCCTGCTTCCTGCTCTCCCGGCAGGATCCACCTGCCGAAGATCATGAAGTACAAGATGCCCGAAGCGACGAGGGCGACGCCGACCGGGGTCACCGAAAACAGGCTGAAGGTGCCCATCTGCGCCGCCTCCGGAAGCGACCGGTTGGCCGTCAGGATCAGATCGTTCAGCAGGATCAGCGGCGAAGATCCGACCATTGTCAGCGTTCCGCCCAGGATCGCGCAGAAGCCCATCGGCATCAGCAAACGGCTGAGCGGCAGTTCCGTGCGCACCGAGATACGGCTAACGACGGGCAGGAACAGCGCCGCGGCACCGACATTCTGCATGAACGAGGAAATGACCCCGACCGTGCCCGAAACAATGGGCACGACCCGGGCTTCGGAACTGCCGCCGTGTTTCAGAATCAGCGCCGCGACCTTGCTCATCAGACCGGTCTTGTCGAGCCCGGCACCGATGATCATGACCGCAATGATCGAGACGACGGCATTGGATGCAAGCCCATTGAACAGCTTGCTGACATCCGCCAGGGAATGCAGACCGGGCATCTGGCTGAGCAGGCCGAGCAGCACCATGACGAGAATGGCTGCAAAATCGATTCGAACGATCTCCGAGACGAATAGAACGACCGTGAAAACGAGCAGGCCCAGAACCACCATCATCGGATAGGTTAGAGCGATTGCCTCCACCTTGCGTGCCCCCCGGCATTTTGTTTTTGTCAGGCCGAAACGGATCGGCCCTTTTTGCCTCAACCACCGGACCGACGTGTTCGCGTGTCCGTGGCAGGCAGCAGGCTAGCAAACTGACCGGCCGTAATCCATCCCGCAGCGAGCGCTTCCGGTACGGGGCATCCGAATTCGCACCACCGCGTGCATCGCGGCACGTGTGACTATCACACAAAAGTCTGCCCGACGTCACTCAAGAGCCCTGCCTAGGACGACTCCGCCAGGATCTTCGGCACCTTGTTCGGCCTCAGACGATGAGCGTCCGGCATGCCCTTGCCAAGCAGCGGTCGCAAATACAGACGGAAGTCGTCAGTGACGTCATGACCGGAGGCGGTGATGAATTCGTCGGGCATCGTCCGGGTCTTACCGGCGACCAGTTCCAGCGGCACAAGTTCGTAGTCAACGGAGTAATGGCCGGTGCGCTTGATCGTCACCGATCCGTCGCGGTCGCCGAACATGCCGTATTGGACTGCCTTTTCGCCGACTTCGCGGGCTTCGTTCTGGTCGACGTCAGACACACATCCGACAAAACTGCGCTGGATGTAGCCGAGCGTGTCGCCGCGCACCCGCGTGATCTTCAGTTCCTGCTTGACCTTTTGCGTCAACAGGTCGGCCAGAGCACCGGTTCCGGACAATTGCACATTGCCATGCGCGTCACGTTCGATCTCGCTGGCAAGCTTGGCGATGATCGGTGTGCCCGAGCCGTCATGGATGCCTTCACTGACGGCAACGACACAACGTCCGTACCGGTCGTATACGTCCTTGACGTCCCTGATGAACGCATCGATCTCGAAAGTCCGCTCGGGCATGTAGATGAGATGCGGGCCATCATCGGAGAATTTCTTGCCCAGCGCGGAGGCAGCGGTGAGAAAACCTGCATGGCGCCCCATGACGACGCCGATATAGATGCCGGGCAGCGCCGCGTTGTCGAGATTGATGCCCATGAACGCCTGCGCCACGTAGCGTGCGGCCGAGGGAAATCCGGGCGTGTGGTCGTTCTCGACGAGATCATTGTCGATGGTTTTCGGAATGTGGATGCAGCGCATGTTGTAATCGGCCTTGCGCGCTTCTTCATTCACGATCCGAACGGTGTCGGACGAATCGTTGCCGCCGGTATAGAAGAAATAGCCGATCTGATGCGCTCGCAGGACTTTGAAGAGTTCCTGGCAATATTTCAGATCCGGTTTGTCACGCGTGGAGCCAAGCGCCGAAGACGGCGTATCTGCGACCATCTCCAGATTGTGGGTGGTCTCCTGGGTCAGATCGTAAAAATCCTCGTCCAGGATCCCGCGCACACCGTGCACGGCGCCATAGATCAGCTCAACAGAGCGGAACTTTCGGGATTCCAGGACCGCCCCAACCATGGACTGGTTGATAACCGCCGTCGGTCCGCCACCCTGGGCGACCAGTACCTTGCCGTGAAACACCAAAAATGCCCTCCTGAATCTGTTCATAGATAACTGGCATCAATGATGGTCAAAGGACAAGCGCGTAATTGGATTGCCGCTGCGTTTTCCTGGCAGTCGGCTCCCTGTGCGAAGGTGGCATCCGTCTGCATCAGTGGCATTTCTGACCCGCCGCGCATTGCGGGTCTTTGAAAATTAGGCACATATGCGTTCCTGGAAAAAATCCGCATCACGATAACCGGGGCATCATGGATCAAACCATCGAGTCGAATTTACGCGGCATCATTCTGATGGTTCTCTCCATGGGCGCGTTCGCGATGGCCGATACCCTGATCAAGCTGGTATCGGGGTCAGTGGCACCGGCACAGATCATGTTCCTGATGATGGCGGGCGGGTCGTTCATGTTTTGCGTGATTGCCAAGCTGCAGGGCGCCCGGCTGATCGACCGCCGGGTGTTTTTGCCGGTTTTCCTGGTCCGATATCTCGCCGAAGTCATCGCAATGGTCGGCATGGTCATGGCTCTGACCCTCGTCCCGCTTTCGACAGTCGGAGCAATCATTCAGGCGACACCGCTTCTGGTGGCGCTGGGCGCGGTTGTGTTTCTCGGAGAGAAGGTAAGCTGGCGGCGCTGGAGCACGATCGTGCTCGGATTTGTCGGTGTTCTTCTTATCGTGCAGCCGGGAGCAGACGGTTTTGATGCCCTGTCCCTTTGGGCGGTGCTGTCCATGTTCGGGCTGTCCGTGCGCGATCTGACGACCCGCATGACCCCGCCCGACATGGCGTCCGCCAGCCTGGCTGCCTATTCGGCAATTGCGACCCTTCCCTTTGCCATGGCCTGGATTGTGATGGACGGAGACACGTTTCTGCCGCCGGAGGCGGATTGGGTGTTTCTCATTTCCATCATCTTGTTGGGGTCGCTGGGATATCTGCTGCTCACCGCGTCCATCCGCTCGACCAGTCTTTCCGTCGTCGCACCGTTTCGCTATGCGCGGCTCCTCTTCATGGTGGTCCTCGGCATGGTGGTGTTCGGCGAACGCCCTGGTGTCTCGATGCTGGCCGGCACCGCCCTGATTGTGATCTCCGGCCTTTACATGATGTGGCGCGAGCGTCTCTTGAAGCGGCAAACCGGATAGTCTTCGGAGCCGGCCGCGCCATCAATCGTCGTTTCTTACACATTTGTAAGGCCGGGCGCAGATCAACGTAAACTGCACAGGCCATCTTCAGGTCATCGAAAGGCGCGGTGCCTTTCTGAAACGAGAAGATGGAGACGATTAATGGACAAGAAACTGATCTTGGGAACTGTTGCAGCAGGCGTTCTACTGGTGACAGGTGCGATCGGCGCCGTTTCGGCACAGACCACTCCGGCGGCGGCAACACTGGACGAAGCCAAGGCCGTTGAAATTGCGCTGGCAGAAGTTCCCGGCACGGTCCAGGAAGCCGAGCTGGACAAGGAAGACGGCAAGCAGGTCTACGAGATCGAGATCCTGACCGCCGACGGACAGGAGATGGAAGTCGAAATCGACGCTGAGACCGGCGCTGTGCTGGAGATCGAGGCAGACGGCGACGATCACGATGATGACGACGACAAGTCTGCAGGCTAAAACGAGTATCTTGGAAGAGGCTGCCGGAAACGGCGGCCTTTTTCCTCCGACAGAAACAGCCTATGGAACACCATGAGAATTTTGCTTCTTGAAGACGACCGGGAACTCGGTCCATGGGTCGCAGGCGGATTGCGCGAGGAAGGCCATGTCGTCGATCATTTCACGGACGGCAAGGAGGCCCTGCTCGCCTCCATGGGCCAGGACTACGATCTTCTGATCCTCGACCGCATGGTACCAGGCCTTGATGGTCTTGCAGTCCTGAAGTCGCTCCGCGCCTCGAAGGACACCACGCCCGCGCTGTTCCTGACTGCCCTTGGCGAAGTCGATGCCCGCGTTGAAGGGTTTGAAGCAGGAGGGGACGACTATCTCACCAAGCCGTTTGCATTTGTCGAGCTGTCGGCACGCGTCAACGCTCTCGGACGCAGGCGCGAGGGCGCTGCATCGGAGACAAGCGAACCGACCGTACTCAGGTTCGGCGACCTCAGCCTCGACCTGCTTGCGCGCCACTGTGAACGCCAGGGCCAGACCATCGATCTGATGGCCAAGGAATTCAAGTTGCTGGAGTATTTCATGCGCCGCCCCGGCCGCCTTGTGACCCGCACGATGCTGCTGGAACAGGTCTGGGACATGAGCTTCGACCCGACCACCAGCGTGGTTGAAACCCATATCAGCCGCCTGCGCGCCAAGATCGACAAACCTTTTGGCGACGAGTTGATCCGGACCAGACGGGGCGAAGGCTATGTCTTTGGCCGGTAAGCTGGCAGCGCCCGTCCGCTGGCTCTTGCGGTCCTCAGCCCTGCGGCTGACGCTGCTTCTCTCCGGTCTCTTTGCCGTCGGCATGGCCGTCGCAATCGTCGTGGCGCTGACCCTTGGGCGGGATGCCGTCCTGCAGCGGGTGGATACCTCGCTTGCCGGCCTTGCCGCCGCCGTTGAGGCCGATGATCTGGAGCGCGATACGTTCTCCGTGATCATCCGGCCGGTCTCCGCGCTCAGTGGCCTGCCCAAAGCCTTTGCCCGCGTCGCGGAGCGGGGCGGCGGTACCGTCAGTCTGGACAAGGATTTCAGGCGGTCGGAATCCTGGCGCGTTCTGATCACGGAAGACAGCGAAGGCAAACCTGTCCTCATCGCCGTCCCGCTGGATGACAGCCTCGATGCACTTGAATTGCTTGGGAATATCTTGTGGACCACAGCAGGCATCGTCGTGGGCGTGGCGCTCGCCATTGGCCTTGCTGCGGGCTACCTGGCGCAGCGGCGTCTGAAACGGATCAACGAGACGCTTGGCCGGCTGGCCGACGGCGATCTGAAAGCGCGCACGGGCAATCGCCGCTCCTCCGATGACCTGGATGACCTTGCGCGCCGCCTCGACAGGACGGCGGGCGAACTGGAGCGGCTGGTGAGCCAGACCCGCTATCTCAGCGCGAGTATCGCTCACGATCTCAGAACACCGCTCGCCCGCCTCCGCGCCCGGCTGGAGATGATGCCGGACGGAGAAGAACGCGGCGCCGCGCTCGAAGAAGCGGAACGGCTTTCCGGCATTTTCGACACCATCATGCGGATTGCCAGGATCGAAGCCGGCGTCGGCACGGACGGGTTCAATAAAGTCGCGCTGGGTGATCTCCTGCAAGAGGTCGCCGGCATTTATGAGGCCGTGATCGAGGACAGCGGCAAGCATCTCGATATATCCGTCGAATCTCCGGACACGGTCCTCGCCGACCGTCAGATGCTGGTCCAAGCCCTGGCGAACCTCATTCAGAATGCGCTTGTCCACGGCGGAGCCCGGATCACCTTGTTCGCACAGGGAAATGAGATCGGTGTGGCCGACAACGGCAACGGCGTCGACCCGGCCGCATTCGAGGAGATCGTCAAGCCGATGGTGCGCCTGGACGCGGCCCGCGAAAGCGATGGCACCGGACTGGGCCTGGCGCTGGTCCGCGCCGTTGCGGACCGGCATGACGCAAAGCTGCTTCTGACGGAAAACGCGCCGAGCGGCCTGCGCGTCGCGCTCAAGTTTACAGAATTGTAAACTTGCGGTCAGGCGGGAGAAAACCCGGAACTCCATATCAGGTGTATCGACGAGATCATGAATATGGAGACCTCACTTATGAAGACCTTTATGACCAAAGTCACGTCAGCCGCCGCAGCCGCCGTTGCGCTCTTTGTCGGCTGTGCCCTGGCCGGACTGGGCCTCGTGGTCATGGCCCTTCTGGCCATGTTCGCCCTCGCAGCAACCGGCCTCGCCCTCCTCGCGGCCCCGTTCATGCCGAAGCTGGACGAAGACATCGAAGGCGACGGATTTCGGATTATCCGCGAAAACAGGCCGGCCGCGTGATCGTGGGTGCCTTGGCAGCCGAGGCACAAACCCAAACAGAAACTCAAACGAAAAAAGCCGCCCGAAAGGCGGCTTTTTCAACTCACTGAGGTATCGTGAGAATTTTGGAGCGGGCGATGGGATTCGAACCCACGACCCCAACCTTGGCAAGGCAGAAACATCGTGTGTGAGCAATAGCCAGTATCGCTCTCGAATACGCTTTAGTTTACTAGGCTTCCCGCCTTTTCACTGATCATAAGACGTTAAAAATTCGACCTGTTTAAACTCTTATTGCACCTGACCTGCTCCCCTGATTGTCCGCATTCATAAGTTAGCTCTGTTCACGGTGTGATCGGTCATCGACTGGGTTGCAAATTCGAATGGGGTGAGCCCATCGAGGCTCGTATGGGGTCGGTTTAGATTGTAGTCGAACCTTCTGCGTGTTTGTAGCGAACGACCTGATTTTTGGGATGGGCAAGGGTCAGCGCGGTGCTTCAGGAATTTCTCCAGTGCAACGGCTAACCGTCAACGGCGTCCGCACCTGAGTTGCTCGGCTTTCCACGCATACGCAGTTTCAAAAAGCACGAACAAAAACAACCTAAATTTCAACCTTTAATTGAATCTATATCGAAAACCTTTTTCTTGACCTTACTTTCTTTGGTGGAGGGCGGATATTTTCGAGTATGCTAAAAAATCTCTAAAATTTAGATAGTTAGATATTTTTTAATGGCGAACGCTCGTTGATTTGGCGAAAAAAATGAAATAATCCTCGCCTTTTTCAGAGTTGCCGTAGCGTAAATTTGGTATATACTAAGATTAACAAAAACCTTTAACTATCGTTAAAGTTGTATCTCAATTCAGATTTTGAGGCCCATCATGCGGCATTTTCTTTTCGGATTTTCCACGACCCGGAACCCATCCGTGTTGCCAGAGGACGAACGGTCAAGATATCACGTCCAGATGGACGAACAGGACCGCCAGAACACTCAGTTCTGGTCGAACTTGCAAGTCGGTCACTTCCGTTCCGTCAAACCGGTCATTGTATCGAGAATTAGATCAGGTGTCTTTGACGCGCCGAGTCTGGCCAGTTTGCGCCTGCAATTTTCCGGCCTGTTGGCGCTTTACCGCGAATCTAACGCAGAGAGAAACCGCGGATCGCTGTCCGGTTTGCCGGGTTTCATTCTTGCACAGGACGTTCAGCCTTTGACGCGGGCACAAACGGTACTGCTCTGGGACAGTCTCGCTTTCTACCTGTGGGGTAGCGGACAACAAGATGTCGTCGACACCATTATAGCGATCTTCGTTGCAAACAAAGTCCTCGAACACGTGCGTATCGTCCTTGCAGACGACGGTGAGATCAGCGAAGACGAAGAAGCAACATTGCGCCGTGTGACAAAGGCGCGCGTGGTGCTGCCGCTGCGTCTTGATCGCCCGGAAACTGAAGCGCAGAGCATTCGGCTCAATGCAAGCCAAGTTCGCATGATGCTGGACGCTCACGATCAACTCGTCGCGCGGGGACGCTTGCGTGAAATGGAACGAGCGCGCGACGATATCGAGGAGACACTGGTTCTGATAAGTGCTGAGCGCGCAAGCACCGAGCGTCGTGAAGACGAAGCGCGTACCGGTCGCTTGCGTGCGACACTTGCCTCGCGGGTTGCACCAGACGTTTTGGAAAGCGTGTTGGCGGACGTATCGGCCGCAACTGACCGGACTGCTCAGCCTTCACTGCTGTCTATGGCCACCACACGCCTCGCTAACCCGATCGCGACGCGCCTTCTAACCCAGGCACACCGGCCGACAGACGGCCCCGAGGCCATGCTTGCCAGGATCGATTCCAATATCTATTTGCTGGCCGACACGGTTGAGCCAATAATCGCAACCGTCCATACCTCAACCCTCCTGGCCTATGGCGCAGAATTTACGATAGAGGAAAGAATCCCGCCAGGTGCGATAGCACTCAAGATGCATCGAGCCCCTGAAGGGGGGATGGACGTATTCTTGACGTATCACCATGGAGCGGAGCGTCCACCGCTTGGCCACGTCGGGGGCACGCTTTCGATCGGAAGCGCGCCTCAACAGATTGTGGGGGAACCGCAACACGAAGAAGAAGACGCCTTCCAAACATTTCGGCTAACTCGCGAACCTGTGGAGACTAGCTTCTTCGATATCAGCCTGACTTTGATGACGCTGGCGGTAGGCGCAGAGCCCGCTTCTCTTGATCCGATCCGGTTGTTTACTTCAATACCACATGTCAGCATTCCGGATCTGACCCTGGATCTGGGCGAGGACGTCGACCCCCCACCGATAATTCACGGGGTTGCCCGTCTTGGGCTCATTGAATACCGCCGAGTTGAGCAAGAGCTGACCTGCTATGTTACCGGCGCCATTTCGCGGATCGAGAACATTCTGGCATCCGAGTTCAAAGAGCGGGTTTCTCGCAGTCTCAGTTTGGTAGAAAGCGAGCAGGAGATCACTCAGGAAACGGCTTCCGAGTTTCAAACAGACACCGAAACGAGCGAATCCTTCGCAATGCAGGCAGAGACAGCCAACGTGCTTCGCGAAGAGACCGAAAAGAGCTTCGAGGCTGGCGTGTCGGTAAGCGCTGGCTTCGGAAATTCTTTCGAGATGACCGCCGATACCGGCTTTCACTACAATACTATCAGCTCGAAAGAACACAGCACCACAGAAGCAATCGAACTGGCAAAATCCGTGACGCAGAAAGTGCAACAACGGATTATGCAAAAGGCTACAAGCCGCCGTCGATCCTTGTCGCGCAAAGAATTTGAAGACATCAACAAGCACGGTTTCGACAATCGGCAGAACCCGGATCATGTTGTCGCCGTGCACCGCCATGTGGACGAAGTTCACACTCATCGACTGGTCAATCTGGGTGAGCGGGAGGTAATCGAGATTACGATACCGGAACCAGCGAATGCTTTCATCTTTGCACAGTCGCAGAAGCAGCAGGAAGAAGAAGAGGACCTTAAAGTTCGACGTCCACGCCGCCCAAGACGGGTCGGCCTACGTGGACCGCAGAGCCTGAACGAGGACACGTGGCGCAAGTTTGGACGCATATATGGTGTCGATCTTTCACCTCCTCCTGCGCGCTTTATTCGGGTCTCGCGCGCCTTCGCGGAAACCGCGAACACAGGAGCGCTCGCATCGGATGAAGAGGTGGAGGATCTGCCTGCTTTTCCGCCGGTGCGCGCGGCGGCCTACAACGAGATCGACGTTCCGGCAGGTTATCTGGCAGATCGCGCCTGGGTGCATGGCGGGGGCTTGGGCAGCACACCAGATGGCGGGCTTGCCCGGGCTGGGATCACGGTCGGCCACATCCGTTTTGAACATGACGACGAACCCATAGATCTACCGGACATCGCCAACATCGTTCCGGTTCTCATCACTTCGCAACTTGAGGGAGCCTATTCCACTGCCGTTACAGTGCGCTGCCGCCGCAGCGCCCAAATCTATCGGCAATGGCAGATGTCATCCTACACAGCGCTGATTGAGGCCTATCGAGCGAAAAAAGACGCCTATGACGATGCGCGTGAAGACCATGAAGAGGCTCAAGCGGAGCTCGACCTGAATCCGCGCTTCAAGCGCCAGCATATGGAGCGCGAGATCAAAAGGCTGTGCATAGAGATGTTAACCAATCGCTTCGATATCAATGTCAGCGCAAATCATTACGAACAGGACGATGAAGATTGCTTTCCCAAGGTCCGTCAACACCCAGCGCTGGATCGTCATGCCGAGATCGTCAAGTTCTTCGAGCAAGCCTTTGACTGGGCAATTATGTCATACATTTTCTATCCCTACTTCTACGGACCGAAGCGGAGCTGGTCAGTTAAACTGTCGCTTGAGGCCACGCGCAATCGCTTGTTCTCGTCTTTCCTCACCAGCGGCATGGCAAGAGTGATGCTGCCTGTACGGATTGGGATGGAGGAAGCCGTGAATCTATTCATGGACACGGGGGAGATCTGGTTCGGTGGTGGACTTGTGCTCGATTCTCACAACGACCTCTACTTGTCCATCGCAGACGAGCTCTCAACGGGAATAGGCCGCGAACAGGAGATAGAGGCCGAGTGGGAGGTCAAGCTGCCAACGCATCACACGATCGTTCAATCCGCGGCATCTGCACTGATCGAAGACGGTCTTCCGTGTCGCGACGAAGAAATGCGTATCGGTCGCGGCAACAGCACTTTGGCGCCACTCCTGGACGATAACCAATCGCCATCGGGTTGACCTATGGGACGCCCCCTCGACCCAACCGTTGTTGGCGCAATTGAGCCGCTTCTGCCCTCCGAAGCTGCACCGCCCTCTTCGGTTCCCGGCCTGCGCCTCGGGGCCGAAAGCACCGACATGGTCGGGCATCTGGTTTTCTTACGCGACCCACTTGACGATGATCCTGTGGCGGAAATCGAAGTTTTTGCGAGCCGACAGGCCACGGCCCTTTTGAAGCTGGCTGCCGAAAAACGGCGCGACTTCGGGTCCTCCGGTTCGAGTTCGCAGGCCAAGATATTTCTCTATGTGGAATTGGAAGCCAGCCGCAATTCCCAAAAGGACGTTTTCTCAGAACTGGCATTTTCAGCGGTGCTCAATCCCGCATTCACCGAGGACGAAATTCGGCGGGCGTTTGAAGGATCGATAAGAATGTCCGGCGATATGACAGTACGGCTCGGGTATTCCGAGGACGCGTTTCGCCGAAGGATAATGGCGGCGCTTGAAGACCCGCCCTGGAACCTGCTCGACATTGCGGCGGACAACATCCTCGGTGGGCTGGCCTTTGCCGCAGACTTCCTCGGCAGCACATCCAGATCGCTATCCCACTATCTTGAGAACGAATCGCACATGACGAAGGCGTTCTGGAGCCCCCCTGACCGACCTGACAACTGGCGTGAGTTTTTGGACGACTTCGCCGGGCTGATCGACAGCTCTCTGGCCACAATCAAGGCAAAGCTCTCAGGGTTCCGCATTGACTTGATTGCCAAGATCGAGAAGTTCCTGGGCTTCAGCCTGCCGGAGTTCTTTACCGAGCCGATTAAGAAGGTCCAGAACAAATGGAATGCCGGAATAGACTTCCTAATCGGCAGGGTCAACGCGATTGGAAGCCTCAAGCCCACTGTGAAAGAGACCACGGACGCGGTCCTTGGTTTCCTGTCGGGGCTCTGGGATGGAATCGCCGACGCGCTTGCAGGAATATTCGATATGGTTGCCTTGGTTGCGTCCCTCATGGCCGCCTGGCTGCGCGCGAACAAGAACTTGAGCGCTGCAACTCAGGTTGTTCTCGAAACCGTTGATGAGATAGTCGGGGCGTTGACCCGCATCGAATGGTTGAAGCTCTGGGATTGGCTGGAACGAAACGCCGAAACACTGTGGGATGCAGCAACTGAACGTGCGACGCAGTTTTTTGACAGGGTTGTCACAAACACCGCCCTAGCAGGCTACTATTTCGGCTATCTGGTCTACATCATCATCGAGTTCATGTTACCACCGTTGAAATTCTCGACGATCATCCAGAACACCCGTCGTTTGCAAAGCGCAGCCTTTTTCCGAAAGGTTTTCGCCTGATGGTTGGCAAGATCGTTAAAAGCGCCAAGAAGGTTCCCAGCCCGCTGACGAAACCCAGCTTATTGGAAGAAATGTTAGGGGAGATCTCCAGCTTGGTTGTGCGGCGGACCCGGGGCGGTACGTCCGGCCTTGTACGGCAACTGGACCAAGCACTGATCGAAGTGCTTGAGGCAACGAGCGCGGTTGTCCAGCATTCAAACAGGGTCTTTCGCAAGCTTGCGGCCAGTCTCAATGACGTCGAACGTGCGTTCTTTAAGCGGATCACAAACGGTGACTGGGCGGAGATGCTGCAACTGGCTAAAAAATATTTGGGCAGCTACAAGTCCCCGCGCACTCCAGACTCCAAAGAGGCAGCGGTCCGTACACTCAAGGGATTCATCGCCGAGGTCCTGTTTTTTCGCAGCGATGTTTACCGCAAGGCCTTAAAGGAGGCCAGGGACCGCGCCAAAGCTCTCAAAATAGAGGGTCACGTAGTTCCTATCCGAGATGTTTTTGCACGAACGGTGGATGCTGCAGGAAAAGTCAGTCACGAGGCACTGACCGATGGCATGTTGGCGATCAAACGACCGGACGGCATCTGGCAGGTGCTGACTGTTTTTGAGCTCAAGTCGCGGTCTAATTTCCGCGACCTTGCCCGCGGGCGCGGAAAGAAGCTGAAGCCTGACGCAGAGACCGAAGGTCTGTTGGACGAAGAGATCGATGCCTGGCGCTTGTTCCGGCGCGAAGGCCAGCTGTCACGCGACTTTGAGCGACTTTCCGAGGCAACGGTTGAGTTCAATGGTCAACAATTGCCAGGAGGCACCCTTGCGATCAGCAAAAAGAACACTGTTTTCATGGGAATCCTGCCGGAGGGAAAACGACTCTCGAAGAAATCGAGAGATGCGATCAAAAGGGAGTTTCCAACCTTTGAACAAGCGCAGCACGTTGTCCGCGACCAAACGCTACAAGGCATCGCACGTGAACTTCTCGAGATTTTGTCAGGGCCCTGACGTGTCCAGTGTTGATCATCAAAAGTCGGGCTTGGCCCTTTTGCTGCTTGCTCATCATTTCCAGAAGTGCCACGGACAACAAAAAAGTAATATTTCAAAAACACTTAATCTCCTTCGCAAGCCAATACATTGATGATGTAGACGCGCCTGCCAGCGCAGCGCCAATTACGGTGTTGAGAAAGAAGTGTAGGTAGGAAGGAATGTAAGTATGAACATCACAATACTCGGGCCGGGTCTGGCGAAGAGTTTTTTCCAGGCGCATGGGATAGATGCATCCGGTAAGATAGTTCTGGTGAAAAGCTACATCGCAAAAAGATGCTGCCAGTCTTCTCGAAGCTGGCACCCTGTCTGATCGGGGTCAAGGCCTTCGCGACGGCCCATTGCTGGGCGCGTATGCTGATTACCATGGGCCATGACGTCAGGATCATGCCGCCGTCTTACGTAAGTGGGCCGGTCGGGTCTTTGCCGCAATCCGCAACAATAGCTGGAATGAACTAAAAACAGATATGTCTTGCTCGAGCAGGTTGCGGGCATTCACAAAAGTGCGAAGGAATATACAGACGGGAAGCCACTAACCCAAAACTCGGCGTTAGCCAGAGGTAGCTACACTTTTGTTAAATGATGCGGGAAGTGTTCGTTCTGCTAATTAACCTGTGGGTTTCAGATTGTCTTTGTGATTGTCTCGTCTTAAAGCAGACATCAATGTTGTTCACTCTTTCGATCGCACTCGCCTACGCGTTAACCAATATCGACGGCCTCTTTGCTTTCTTCGCAATCGCGACGTCAGGAAGGTACAGGCAGGCGCTGATCGGTTTCCTGTTTGCGCAGATGCTGGTCGTTACCGGAGCATATGTTGCCGGCGCAGGCGTGACGTTTTTGACACCGCACGCTCTCGGCTATCTCGGTATTGTGCCGTTATCTCTCGGTGTTTGGGAAGTTTGGAGAAACATGTCTCGCTCCGGAGACGAGACGGACACCTTAAAACCTGCACACTCTATCTTCAGCGCCGCAGTGATCTTCCTTGCTTTAAGTGCAGATACGTTCATCCTAATCGCTGCTTTTTTCGCCGATACAGCCGCAGTGCTCGACCGACACGTCCTTCTAGGCGCTCTTATCGCGGTAACGGGGCTTGTGGCCGCTGGCACCCTGCTTACCAAAAGCCTTGGGAACAACCGAAAAGTTCAGCTATTTTTCGAGAACCTCTCACCTTTCGTTATGATCGCCGCCGGGATCTACATCCTACTCGACACAGCAACGGATACCCTCTGAGGATCACTGGTCAGTTGAATTTCCATACGACTGGGTTTCACTTAACGCATTTGACCCGTCACCGCTCCTGCAATGCCAAACGGGCACCGAGCGCGCAATAAATACCACCAACGACTTTACTTTGCCATTTCACGACGGCCGGGTGCTTCTTAAGGAAACTACCGAGCTTGCCGGCCCCAACAGCGAAGATCACGGTACTGAATAAGCCTAGCAGCACGAAGATTGCACCGAGCACAGTCAACTGAAGCATGACCGAACCGTTTTCCGGTTTCACAAACTGCGGCAGGAAGGCAAGAAAGAACAACGCTGTTTTCGGATTTAGGAGTTCTGCGATGATAGCCTGGTTGAACGCCTTTTTTGCCGTGATCGGCTTGCTCCCCCGAGCGAGATCCAGAGGTGCCTTGTCAAAGATTGCGACAATGCCGAGATAAACAAGATAGGCGGCTCCTGCGTATTTGATGATGCTGAAAAGAAGCGCTGACGTCGCAATTATCGCCGATACACCGATGATCGCCATGAAGGTGTGCACAACGTCCCCGGCAGCAATACCTGCTCCTGTTGCGATTCCCGCCTTTGTTCCCGAACTCGTCGCCCGCGCCACGGTCAGTAGTGTTGCCGGTCCCGGTATGAACACGAACCCCAGGACGATAGTGACATAAGCAATCAGCGTAGCTGTATCGATCATTGATGTCTCCAACTGACGTTTGCCATGATGTTAGTTACGCGTCGCGTCGGCAACAAGCGTTGATACATCGACTTCGAATTGGAGCGGCTTATACCGTTCTTTTGAGTGTGCCGTTGCTCAGTTTGGAGCATTCAATTTTGAAGTTTCGTCAATTTCAGAGATTTTTTGAAACTCGGTCAACAACTCGGGGAAACTCTGGGCGAGATAGCGAACCACGCGCGCATTCTCGATCAAACGTTTCACGTATCCAGTTGCAATCACCAAATCGAGATGATCCTGGCCATAGGTTTGTTCAAGCAAATGAAACTCACGGTCTAGTTGAGCTGACTCTTGCTCCATACGCGAAATCTGTTCTTCGGTAAGCCCTTTTATTTTCTTCGGTTTTGCAGTCTCAACTAACTGCGAGGCAGGTGTCGCTCCAACGAGTGATTGCGCGTATGGACAAGAGTATTTGTTCATCGCGATCATAAGCTGGGCAGCTTCGATCTGCCTCAGGGGCTTCATTTTCCGCAACTCTTTGAAGGTGTTAATTGGGACATGCTTGTCCTTGAGAAGTTCGGCCACTTCGGCACAGATTCCTTCAAGTAGTCGGCGTTTCCGTTTGATGTTCTTGATGTTGACATTCAACACACGCGCCAGAACCTCTTCTGAAACTCCCTTTTCAATCGCTTTCAGGATCATTTGATGTTCCTGAATGGTCGCAAGCCGATTGACACGCTTGTTGTACGTGTAAGCTTCATCATCCGTTGCGATCAAACAGTCGACTTCTTCATGTCCAAGTTCCGTTAAGACCGATACTCTCATGTGTCCGTCCAACAGAAGGTATTGCCCCTTTTCGTCGCGGTCCGGGACAACAACTGGAGGCTCCGCTAAACCGGAATAGAAGATCGAGGACCGTATTTGACCGTATTTCTTGGACTTCTTTATCCTGTCCGACACAATTCGAAGAGGCATTATGCTAGAGATGGGTAACCTGATCGGCTCACGATGAAATGCCAGTTTAATCAATGGAGCTTGTTTTTGGATCATCGCGTCAGCTCCTGACGCTCCATCCGATCCGCAAGCTTCTTAGGTATTGTGTCTAATTGCTCGGATTTGAGCAGGTCAAGGAAACCATCGTTCGTGAGAAGTTCCTTCAGCGCGTGTGCGATGAAAATCAGCCGATTGCGCGTTGCATCCGCTTTTCGAATGAGGAGCTTTTTGCGATCAGTATCTTCCCGATATGCACGGACCAACGCCTCAGACGAAATCTTTCGCTTTCGCCTCACGCTGCTTAGAAGAGCCTTGCCTCGACGGTTTCGGCTCTCAACAACTTTCTTAGCAATTAGAAGCTTTCGTCCTCTAAGGATGTTGTTTTCATAAGCATTTTGAAGCGCGTCCTGAACTCCGTCGTCATCCGCATCAACAATCTCAACAGCAACGCTGATCGGAATGTGCCCAGCTTCAACAGAACGAAGCAAACGCTGCTCACCCTGACGTATGAGTTTGCCGATACCCTTTACATACTCGGTTGAAAGCCCTGTTTTTCGTGCGATTTCTGGTTCGTTGTAGCCGCGCTTTTTCATGCCTTCTATGTCACGAACCAAATCGATAGCTTGATGCTGCCGACGTGCGCAGTTTTCAACCAAGCTCTTCACCAAGCTTGTTTGAGTATCTGCCCGAATGACAATCGCGGGTATTTCCGTTTGCCCCAACTGTTTGAAGGCCTCTAGCCTGCCCTGCCCGCAGACCAGTTGGTAACGCGCTTCTGTTTCCTCTTCCGTCTTTGAAACGGTGATGGGCCGCTTTAAACCCACATCGCGAATGCTCGAGACGATTTCTCTAAAAACTTTCTTGTTACGTGCCCGAGGATTCAAGACCGAAATCTTGTGAACGGGAACCAGCTCGATTTGCAGTGTTTCGGCATCTGGTATCATGCGGCCACCTCGTGAATTGAGATGCGCTCCGCCAAAGCAAATAGTGGCCTCAGCGTTTCAAATCGATAGGCGTCGATCCAAATCCCATTGTCTTCAGAGAGCCTCAGAGTTTCGGCTTCAACATCGAACGTTGGGAGGATCAGATAATCCTTCGCGCTGGTGTTCTCCGCATTCATCCGCACCGCGATTGTAATGTCCGGATGCAGGCCCCGATCGAGCCGCACTTTCCAACGTAAAGAACCTGCGTTCGTTTGAAAACAACGACTTATTGTAAGCGAAGCTGTAAATTCCTGATTTATCGTCAGAAGGTCAGTAATCTCGTCTCTGGAGACAGCCCCTCCGGCCTTCTCGATCCCTGAGATCGTCTCATCGACCGTATCAGGGTAGCGCCGCCGTAGAGCCCTGTTTACTTCGATATAGCGATAGTCTCTTTCCGGAGTGTATCCAATCAGCTTGTACGCTTTCAGCAGCCCGCCAAAGCGATGGCTAAAGGCTTTGCTCGAAGGACAATCTTGCGTTTCATCGATTATCAATCCAGAAAGTACGCCTGTCCGTTCATAAACCGATCTCAACTGATCAAGCATCTCTTCATTGGTTAGATGATGTGAGCGGGCTTCAATTATTGCCCGAGCAGCATCGAAAGCGCGCGGGTCAACGATTGCCTCAAAAACATTGTCAGCGCGAACGAGCATCGACGCATCGTTTTTCAGTCGATACTGCTTGAGTTTGAAAGAAACGTGGTTCCAAACATTGTTGCCGATGTATTTTTCGTTGATGAGAATTTGATGCACGGTGCCCCTTGTCCAGGGACGGTCAAGGTCTGTGGTAACCCCGCGTTGGTTTAGCTGCTGGGCGATCGCTGTTTCATCCAAACCGTCTTCCACGAACCGTTGATAGATCCACCTGACAATTGCAACCTCCTCTGACGGCCCTGGAACGAGCACAACCCTATCAGTTTGAATGCTCTTTCTTTCACCGCGCGTCAGAAGACCTTTTGGTCGGCCATGCTCATCTCTAAGTTCACGGCGTAGCCCAAATCCAGCCATTCCACCTTGTCGGTAGCCCATTTCAATGAGGCGACACTGCCCAGCAAAAACCTTGACAGAGAGCTCTCGGCTGTACTCCGCCGCCATTCGTCGTTTGACGACCTTTTGCACGTCGGATCCAATACTGCCGTCATTTTCGAACTGTTCTGCGCAGTACTCCACCTGCACACCCGCGCGACGACACCGATATTCGTAGAACGCACTCTCGTCTGCATCTTGAAACCGCCCCCAACGGCTGATGTCGTAGACTAGGATCACCGAGAAATTTGCCTTGCCGCTTTCGATATCTAAGATCAACTGGCTGAGTCCGTCGCGACCTTCGATGTTTAAGCCACTTCGTCCGGAGTCGACGTACGTGCGAACGATCTTGAGACCACGCTTGTTTGCATAACGACGGATTGCTTCTGCTTGGTTTTCTGTCGAATACCTCTGATGTTCGGTAGACATGCGAACATACTCGGCGGCGTACGTGTTCACTTCGACACGCTCACCATCTTCGCTCTTATCGATCTCCTCTCTCGAACCCATCTTCCAGCCGTTAAGCGCAGGTACCAAAGACGAGTTTTTGCTGCTCAATCCGCAACAGCGAAAACCCCGTGAAAATTGTATCTGGAGAGGGGATGCAACATGTCGCCGAAAATGCGCAACAACTTGCATGCTGGTTCAATCGAACAACTGAGCTCAGAGGCTTATGCGGCGATCATTGCGACCGCGCTGCGTAGAGAACTTGGAGGTACACACAGAGCTGTAAAAACGGTGCGTCGATGGACCGGCGCGGGCGAACGTACAGTGACAAACTGGCTTGCTGCCGAGCACGGGCCAAGCGGGCCTCACCTAGCCATGCTCTCCCGTCATTCTGACGCGGTTCTTGAGGCGTTTTTGATCATGTCTGCAAGAGAACGAGCCGTGATCGGCCTGGAGGTTTCTCGTTTCAGAAAACTACTTTTGGGCACGCTGGAGCGACTGGAAGAAGTAATCGAGTGAAAAACGGAAAACCTTTAGTTGTCGCTTATGACAAACATTTTAACCATGGTTCCAGGATCGTTCCGACGGTACAGTCATTGGCGGATTTGAGATGGAAACATCGGCATCTTCGACTACTCCGCCACTCATCAGCGCCGAAAATATTCAAGCATCTCGGAATAAAAAAAACTAACTCATTAGTTTTCAAGCTCAATCGCAAAACAAAAATCGTCAGAACATTTGGACATGTTAAAAGGGATTTTCGGAATCACTCTAGTTTTAGGTTTATTACTTATTGACACAGTGTGAACATGCACATACGTGCAGCGCAGAAAAAAGAAAAATAAGGAATAAGCCAAATGAGACGATCAATCCTAGTGATCGCCACAGCGCTATCGTTTTTTGGTATCGCCGCACAAGCAGGCGCAACAGAATTCACCGGTAAAGTTGTCCGCGTTACAGACGGTGACACACTGCGAATTCAATCTACCGAGTACGGCGCACTTACTATCCGGCTTAACGGACTGGACGCCCCGGAAACCGGACGCACAGGTGGTAATGACGCGACGAGATTCATGCGGGACTTGGTAAGTGGGCAGCAATTGCGTTGTAAGGCAGTTGACCAAGACCGATATGGCAGGGTTGTCGCGATCTGTTACAGAGACGGCAAGGATATCGCCGCCCAAGCTGTCGCCGCCGGTGTCGCGCTAGATTGTCGACGTTATTCCGGTGGGCGCTACGCCAAGTTTGAACAGCCGGGAGTGGCCAACAAGATTGGTCGCAGGCCCTACTGCTAACAAAAAGATGCGGCAACAAAAACAACTCAGGCACAACTTTTAATTATTGATGAGCGCAATATACACTCAAAATGCGCCTTGTCGTTCAAAGTTCTCTTGCGAACTCGAACCATGCCGGTTGGCTAAGCTGAGCTGCCTGCAAGCTCGTGAGGAAATGTTATGGAAGAAAGTCAAACGAAACTGACCGCTGCAGAGGCTAAGGGCCTTCGCACCGCCAAAGAGCTTGAAGGCCATCTTTCTTGGCTTGAAACGTTTACTCCGGCAGCTTTGGGCGTCCTGGCAATCGCCTCGGGTATCTACACTTACCTGGGCGTCTCCTCTTTGCTGGAGGATACTGGTGCAATGAGTTTCTTCGCTGCAGTTGCGTATTCGATCGCCGTTTCGGTCGGGATCTTTGTTTTTTGGAGTTACATGCTTCGTTTAATGCCTGCGATGCGAAGCGCAGCTGGGTTCATTGGGCTTTCAGTCTCGATGCTAGCTGGATCAGCTGCAATAATTGCCATGTCAAGCTGGCTGAACGCGGCTGCGCTCGCGGGATCAGCGGCCGTTGAACAGCATCTCGACACTACAGTCCGTGACTACCAAGCAGCTCTGGAGCAGGCACACGAGATTGCCCTTTCCGGGCAAGCTCTCGGACGTGAAGTTCAGCGGGCGAAAGAGGCGTTCGAAGCGCTCGCCCAGCAAGAACGTTCTGGCGAGCTTTCAGGCACAGCTGGGGAGGGAGCAGTCTTTAGCGTTCTCACACAAAAAACAGAAGAACTACAAAATCTCGAGGAGCAGATAAGGGAACAGCAGCCGCTGATTGATTCTGCCTTTGACGAGGGCAACGAGATTCTTGGACGAATGAGAGCCCTGACTGTTGCGCCTGGTCCGGTTGAACAAAGATCAGTGGCGTTCTCTGAAGAAAGCGTTCGCCTAGCTGGGGTGATTACCAACCTGAATCAATATTCAGTTGCCCCGCTTGTCACACGAGCTGCTGAGGACCTGCCTGCATCTGTTGTTCTGCCCGAACTCGACGGTCGAAACAGCAGCGTGCGAGAAGCCCAATCAAGCACCATTGCCTCGGTTCTGAATGCGCTCGACCAACGCAGCCAGACCCTTAAACGTGCGGCTGATGAAGTGCTGGCTTTGGAGCCGCCGCAAGAGACTGCCTACAATCCGATCTCGAGCGCTGACGCAGTGATCAAATATGCTGGGAACTTCGTCCCCTCTTGGGCTGGCGCGATTGCAATCGATCTTTTGCCCGCCGTGCTAGTCTTCGTCCTCGCAATCACACAGGCATCGATCCGCAGTGGTCGAGACGGACTTAGCATCGAAGAGACCCTCACCTTGGCCGACCTGAAGGCAGCTATCAATGCGATGAAAGATGTCGAGGCTGCGATGGGCGCCGCGGACAAAGAAGTCTTACGCCGTGTCGCGAATGCGGAAGCTTCAGAACCTGCGAACTTAAATGCTGCGGAGTAGCGCGTCGTGTTTTCTGAACGCTTTGATACATCGCGGATCACTGTCCAACGCAGTTTGAAGTGGATACTGATCGCACAGGCAATATTGGCAACCGTACTGGTCCTTTCGCACTTACAAAGGCAATGGTTCCCTAGCTTCAGCGGGAACAATGCACTGCCTACCGGGCCAGCGACGCCCGGTGATCAAGTAAGGCGTTACGAACCAACCCGAACGCTCCCTGACCTTACCAAAACGCTGATGCCGTTAAATATCGACGTTCCAAGTGAGCTGCCTCCAAGGCTTCAATTCAAACTGATAGATGCTGGCGATTTGGGAGAAGCACTCTTTATGCATGGTCGCATTGAGACCGGTGATGCCGAGCGCCTTGCGAATTTCCTTGCTAGCACTCCGGAGCCACCGGGGTTGATAACCCTCCACAGTCCTGGCGGGGATGTCCAAGAGGCACTGACCATTGGACGTAGCCTACGTGCTACTGAAGTCAACACCACTATGTTGCCAGGCATGGTTTGCCTTTCTTCATGCCCATACATTTTTGCTGCAGGTGTCGAGCGGTCAGCGTCGAAAAGCTCAGCCATAGGGATGCATCAGCATTACTACAGGGCTCCGGGGTACATGCCCGTTCTCTTAGCCGTGGAAGGAATACAGTATGGTCAGGGTGAAACAATGGAGTATCTGATTGAGATGGGGATCGATCCCGGCTTGATGGTTTACTCGCTCAAAACGCCTCCCGAAGAAATCTACATTTTGGTTGAAGACGAGCTTCTCAGCTCCAAGCTTGCAACGGCAATGCTCGACTAGCACGAGCGATGTTACTGATATGCCGCAAACTTTCGTGTCGTTAGGAAATTGTGGAAAGCGTTTAGCATGGTCTTGAAGTGGCCCCGCTCGGTAGTTGGTGGGGATTGCTACAAATGACCGGAAAGGAGTCCAAATCCGACTCGGGATCCGGAAGGTACAAAACCCATCGGCTTGAATGGCGCTCTCGGCTGATTCACTCCGCACAAATTTTTTCTGGATCCAATGCGAACTAGAGGGCGAACGATTGTTCAAGTAGCCGCACGCACCCAATCCACGATAGTTTGTTTTACATAGCGCAGAACAAATTTTAAGCTTTCGATTTTGACTTCAGCTTCAATAGAAAGGTTAACTCACCTGAAACAAAACTGCTATTCGGTCTAATATCTTTGAGTTTGCGTTACGCGATGCTTGATCTGCAGCTTGAAACAACTCTTCCATTCTGGAGCGTACCCCTGCGAGCGTGTGTGCGGGTTGCTGCTCAAAGAAGGTGTAAATCGCATCAATTCCTAAATAGTCAGGGATCTCCCTACGCTCAGCGCTTCGAAGGCTAACGTCCTTTTTTGCTTCAATCCAGTAGGGATCTAGCTCTCTCGCCCAGCTTTCCGCCAGTTTCTCTAAGGACGGCAACGTTAAATGTCCGAATCTGTTGTAACCTTGGTTCTTTGAAGGTTGAGAAGATAGAAAACTATCCAAAGACTCTAGAAGAGAAACTGTTCGCTCGGGCCGAATATCCCAATGCGTTAGGCCTTCCAAGGTCGGCTGAAGCTCCTCAATCATCGCGCTCAATCTTGCGCCAGTCGGTCGTTCCATGTGTCTACCAGCTTTGACAGTTTCACCGTAGGCTTGGTGAAGCAGTCTAGTAACTTCCGGCTGATCTCGGATAATTTCCTGGCGATCTTCCCTCTCTCGCACAGCTAGCAGTCGCGGTGGCAAATACGAAGAACTGACCAGCGACGGAGAACGCCCACCAAGGGCAATTACGGTCATCGGTGACTTACCAACCAGAAGGCAAAGCTCAGCACCCCAAAGAGTTTGCGGCTCGATGCGAGCCATGGTCTGAATAAGGTCATTTGGCAATTCGCGCCGCATCTCCTCGAACAGGTCATACAGATTATTCTGTCGAAGCGGTCGTGGTTTCTTGTGCTGCTCAAGGATTAGGTCTGTAAGGTCACCGGCCGCGAACTCGAGAGACTCGTCTTCGAGGTCTGCAGCACCAACACCAGATAACAGAGCAATCGATTCAATGCGATCTCGACCCTTTTTGTCAGACGACAGAACAAGGCCTGGTAAGTCAAAGGTAGTGTAAGTTATTTTTCCATGAGGACTGTCGATGCGGTCAATGCGCCCCAGACCTTGAAGCATGCTTTTGATATCTGAGGTTACACCGACAATTCCAAGGGCGCGTGCTCTTTGAAGGTTGATGCCCTCAGCCATTTGAAAGGTCATGAACATAGCCCGGCGGCGATCGTCGGACGCCTTCTTACCATCAAGAGCGAGGTATTCTTGAGCTTCTGCACCATTTCGGGCAACTGTAACACCACTGCCAGGGCCCAATTTGTGATTGGCAGCCACGAGTATCACGTCGGGTTTTGGTCCCTTTCGGCTAGAAAGCAAGCGCGCAAATACCTCCAGAACGCCGATCCGCTCTGAAAGGAAAATCACCTGGCGATACTGACTAAGCATCTCCCCCATATGTTCCGAACGCTTCTCGTCGATCGCATCAAGTTCTGAACTCTGAAGCAATTCTCCTATGCGATCGCAAATCGGCGTTCTTGTCCTTTTGTCGAGGGGGAGTTCGCCGTTCTTTGGTATGACGGTAATCTTCGCAGCTTTACCGCCACGGCTTTCTCGCTCTGAGCGTCTGAGACTCTCGCCAATCGAGGTTCGGCCGCGGGCATCTGAATCCGCAGGCCGGCGGCGTTCCCAATCTTCTCGTGCGAAAGTGATCGACGACCTCAAAATCGCCAGAAAATTCCGAATATGGATTCGAGCCTTATCATGAAAGCGGACTTCGGTGTGGCCAGCGCGTTTTGGATCGGCTGACACAAGGGTGGTTCCTGTCGAAATGCTCTCAGCCAGCTCTCGAATTTCGTCCAGAATGTTTGATTGTTCCGGCGTTAAATCAGCATCGATCCTGATGCTTTCGGTCTCGGGATACGCGAAGATATCTGGTCCTCGCTCTTTGCTTTCTCCGACGCAGTGGCGCTGGCGCCTGACAACGTAGGGCGCCAAAGCGTAGGCCATATCTGCTTGGATTTCGCGTGGGTCGAGACGTTTCCCCGCAAGCCTTTTTTCGGCTTGCTCGATCGGTTTAGCGAGGTCAGCCTCAGACAAGAACATGTCATCCATGCCAGTTCGCCGACGATCTTCGAAGTTTTGCCGAAGCGCCCGTAGCTCATTAAGTTCGGACGCTCTTTCGCGCCCGCGCCGAAGGTTCTCGTTTATCCTGGCAGTGATCTCGGGGGGTACATAAATAGATGCCCGTCGCTCATGGAAAGCAAGCAATCCATCCAAGCCTTGATTTCCCATAAGCGTTGCCGACAAGCAAGACGTCCATATCGCAGGGCTTTGTTCAAAAACGAGCGAACGCCGCGAAGGTGCCAAATATCGAGAGTTCAAACGATGACTTTCGTCCACAATCACCGAAGCCGACGAGCGAGCGCCTCGATTGATTTCGGCCAACTCTTCCGCTTGGTCATTGTGCTTTTTTGATAATTGGCTGTGTTTGATGAGATCGAGGTTCGAAGGCTTGTTTTTGCTCCAATTGCTTAGAACGCTTGCTGGTATGATACCGAGAGCGCCATTGCGCGTTTGATCGGGACGTTCGTTGCCCTGCCTTAGTACTACGCTCGACTGCATCGTCGGCAGAACGGTGGCCAAATGCTTGCCGATGTCAGTCTTGCCGGCACCCGTCGGAGCTTCAATGAAGGCAAACCCGTGTTCATAGGCAGTTCCTGCGGCCTCGTAGACGAGTTCAGTCTGGAACTTTAAGGGGGGACGCCCAGTAGCGCCGTCTCCTCCGACACGCCAGGGTGAATATGAAGTCATTTCGTAAACGGTTCGCGCGAGCGCTTCTTCCGCACTCACTGGCTTCAGAAGCCCACGTAGAATCTCGAGGGCCTGTTCGGTCCAATCGGCTCCAAGCGACCAAAAATCTTCAGCAACCTGACGACGCATTTTGGCTAGGTCAGGGAACGCACGGAGATCATCAACGTATTCGAGATTGCGCCTGAGGCCGCCAAGTGAAAAGTTCGAGCTCCCTGCTAAAGCACCGTCACTACTCAGAAACAGCTTCGCATGCAGCATTGCATGACTGCGACCGAAACGGTCCCGCGCCCGGTCCGCATCGAATACTCGAAGCGATATGGCACGTGACGCAATTGCATCGTGAGCTAGAACAGCTCGAAGCTCGTCGAGTGATCTGAGCGAAAGACCACGGGTTTCGAGAAAATAATCTCGCGCTTCTTCTGACAGTTCGCGCCCGCCACCTTCCAGCCCGGTTTGATTGTCAGTATTCGTACCAAAAAGGATCCGGATCGTTTCGGCCGGCTCACATACGATACTCGGCCTTGCCTGAAGAATGATCGACATCGCGGAAAGGAAGTCTTGGTAACCAGTGATGACCAAAACGTCCGCTCCATCGAGAACGCCCTCAACGAGTTGTTGTACAGATTGTTCGCCGTTTGTCGCAAAGGCCAAGCCATGGCCTTTGAAGCTTTCGGTCGGTGGCATCGACTCAGCGTCGGCGTTCTCGGGCTCACGCACCTTGGTACTACGAAACAGAAATCTAGATATGAAACTGTCTTCTCGCTCACGCGCCATTCCGGTCACCTCAAGAGCTGACTTATGTTGCAATTGAATTGTTAAGCGTTGGCACCCCGACGCAAGGTGCGCTTTTTGAAGGTTACCGAAGTCTTACTACCGGCAAAAATACAATCCTTTCACAAGGCGAACCAACTCAAGTTGGGTTTTGTTACGAGTGCAGCTATTGGCCGTTCTTGCCAAAACGTTGACATTCCCAGCCAACTTTCAGTTCCACAAAAATGGGTTAATTCTGATAGTAGTTTTCAATCTATCCCGTTGCTTGGAGAGAAATCTTGCGCCCAAGCTTTCAGAGGCGCGAACTAGGGCAGTGGAGCTGACCTGCTCCCCTGATTGTCCGCATTCATAAGTTAGCGCTGTTCACGTTGTGATCCGTCATGGACTGTTTTGCAAATTCGTATGGTGTGAGCCCGTCGAGGCTCGTATGCGGTCGGTTCAGATTGTAGTCTATCCTCCAGTTTTCGATGATCTCACGAGCATAACGATAGCTTTGGAACAGGTGCTCGTTGAGACATTCGTCTCTCAAGCGTCCATTGAAGCTCTCGACAAAGCCGTTCTGCATGGGTTTGCGTGGGGCGATGTAGTGCCATTCCACGCTGCGATCCTGTTGCCATTTGAGCATGGCGTTTGACGTCAGCTCAGTACCGTTGTCGCTGACCACCATCAAGGGATAGCGACCACGGCGCTCCGCGATCATGTCCAGTTCCCGCGATACCCGGGTTCCGGAGATCGAGTTGTCGACGACAGTTGCCAGACATTCCCGGCTGAAGTCGTCTATGACACACAGGATACGGAACCGGCGTCCGTCAATCAGGGCATCGGAGACAAAGTCAAGCGACCACCGCTGATTGGCGGCTTGCGGCACAGCCATCGGCACCCGCGTTCCAAGGGCTCGTTTCCGGCCTCCACGCTTGCGCACCGTGAGACGCTCTTCCCGGTAGATCCGGTAGACCTTCTTCCAGTTGGCCTCGATGCCTTCGCGCTTCAGCAGCATGTGCAGCCGACGATAACCAAACCGCCTGCGCTCTGATGCCAGTTCCCTGAGCCTTTGGCGCAGGTCAGCATCGTCGGATCTCGTGGACCGATAGCGGTACACGCGCGGGTCGATACCGACCAGCCCGCAGGCGCGGCGTTGCGAATATCCCTTGGTCTCGATTGCCCAGCTCACGGCATTCCTCCTCAAGCCAGGCGTCAGAAGTTTTTTCCGAGCATCTCACGAAGCGTCGATACATCCATCATCGACTCCGCGAGCAGCTTCTTAAGTTTCGTGTTCTCTTCTTCGAGGGTCTTCAGACGTTTGGCCTCAGACACCTCCATGCCGCCGTACTTTGAGCGCCACTTGTAAAACGTCGCATCGCTGACGCCATACTTGCGGCATAGCTCGGCGGCTGAGATACCCGCCTGATGCTCTTTCAAAATGCCAATGATCTGTTCTTCAGAGAACCTGGATCGCTTCATCGTCTGTTTCCTTCAATTGGGAACAGACTAACCTCAAAACGAGGAAATTTCAGGGGAGCAGGTCACAACTAATAGGCCCATTAAGTCGAAATACCCAACGAATACTGAAGGCTGATTTTGAATTCCATATTCGATTTTATGCGAATTCATTCTTATTTCTATTTGAAAAAATAAGTAAAAATTAATTTTAGATCTATTTTAATTAAATTAATTGAAATATATAACGAATCTATCCTATTAGATCAGAGTTATACAATTGGATAAAGGAATATATTTACTTAACTTGAAGCTAGCCGTTTGTTTGAATGATTAGCTTACCGTCTCGATATAACGATATTGGTCCATCTTCGGAAACCTTTACCGCCAACCCAAATTTCGAACTAGCGGCAGCAGCTTGCGTTCTCCCCCCGCCTGGGATTCTCTCGGCTGAAGTTCCGAGTGAAATAATGTTCCCAGCAGATTCGATAGTTCCGTTTGGCTTCACGACGGTAAGTCCATCTGAACCAAAAACGCCAAACATACCAGCCCCGTCTAAAAATTCACTAATGTTCATTCCCTCGATCGTTTTAGATATACTGTTTTTAACCTTAGAGGTATCAATTGCGGACACGTAACGGGGTCGTTCTTTGCGGTCCGGTATAAGAATAAGACTCCCTATCCGCATAAGTGAAAGACAAAAAGCCACTCTAAATATTTTGGAAGCGGCCTCAACATTCTCCATATACTTAGAGATAAAACTCACTATATTTTCGACATGCACATATTGCCACTGACCGTTATTCAACCGAATTTCGGGTCCTTGTGACGTAAAAATCTGAACATCCCGATTGTTTCCGACTATCACTGCCCACGATGGGCCTGTCGTTGCCTGAATAAGTGGCATCAAATGTCGTCCATAGGCTCTATCAGACAACGACCAGTGCAAAGGTTCGCGTACCCTCAAAATCCCGTGCACATCCGACTGTCGATCGAGTATGTAGAATGCATTTCGACCATCAATGTAGCGATATGAAATTGGTTGGGAGAAAAAACTCTCTGACAATCGGATCTTCGTGTCAAAAGCTTCACATCAAAGTGTTTTTGCACCGCCTGTGAAAAAAGCTGGTTTACTTTTGGTATGACGACAAATCCGGATGTCGCGTTAACTCCCTCATAATTCTGCGATAGTAACAATTGGAGAAGTGACAAAACAAATGCTGGGCCCCAAAATCCCTCGCCAAGTTTATTATGCAAGAATTTGGCAACAATAGCGGTTCCAAGGACCAGGCGGCCAGAAAGTCGATGCATTTGTTGTGCCTCAGACTCGCCAATAGGTAATGTATGCTCCAGGACGTCAGGTACAAACTTTAAAAATTTTTTCTCTCTAGATGTGAAAGTAATACCATTTCTACTCAGCTTGAAAAGTATTGTTGATCCAGCATCAATATCAGCCCAAATTACAATATGTTTTTCGTCTCGAAAAAAGCCAGATCTCATATCTGAGGCTTTAACAACGTATTTCGCGTGTGCATCAAACGTAGGTACATATTCCACGTCCACTTTCGCACCCGGCACCAATTTTCTAATTGTTGATGCAATGAATTCTCGATCATACTCTCTCATGGTATACCTCAAATCTGTTACAAGACGACCCTTCAAAAACGGAACAAGACCACAGGTAATAACTAAATTTCCCGCAAGCCTACTTATACATCTACAAAACATATTGAATTAATTTAATATATTGGCGTTGTGACCATAAAATATATTGAATCTCTTCCAGATCGTTTATCTAATTCATCCCCGCAAGAGCCATACTATTTGTCTGGGCTTTGTGTTTTTTGCCTCAAAACAATTTCGCCTTCATTGGACCATGCGCAAATGTATAGATTTCGCGGCAATTTCCCCGTGCCAACTATTACATAGATGAAAGCATTTAATTCATGCTCCGACATTTCGAACAGTGTGGACATAGTTTTTATATCGTCTGTCGAAGGAATAGGTTTGGATTGTGGGTGAGAATGCCATGTACCCACAAAATGTCGCCCAAGAGAATACTGGTAATCGATAAATTCTTGTGTCGAAGGGCGGTGTGGAATAAAGGCGCTACGCTTTCGAATGTCTTTGGGAAACGGTCCTCCTGCCAATACAATTCTATGTTCTCTGTCAGTGCTAATAGAAAATAGGGGGCCGCCAGCTTCACGAGAAAACCAAGTAGTTTGTTGGTACTTTTTGAAATGATTCAATACGCTTTGTTCGATACACAGCGTCTCGCCGCTTGTACCTAACGCAAACTTTGTCATTTTCTACCCTTGCCACATACCCAGCAGTCTGGATTATGGGGCCAACTAAGGTGCTCCGAAAAGCCTCCTGACAGACGACTTCCCGCGATCTTTTCCCAGTCTTCACTCCAACTTCCACCATTGCTTTTTACGAGATCTGTATTTGCGCACCAAATCCGGTGCGAACGATCTGCCTCTACTCGGTCAAGGAGCGTATCAATTGAGATCTGGGCAATATGGGCATTTATCTGGGCAAGTTCGATTGGTCCGTAAGGCTGAAACATTGCTCCGCAGGCAGGCTCTTGCCGTAGTAGGTTTTTTGGCCACCTGGATACGCGTAATTGAGGAGTACCCAGCCTGTCGGTTCCGCAGGCAAAACAGCCGGTCTTCTTGTTGATAAGCAACGCGTGTCCCGCAGCAGCAAACGGTTCTACCCAACCAAAAACAACAGGAATGTCTTCGTACTGCTCCCGAAGATACTTGTTTAAACTTCCCTCGGCCTGCCAGCTTCCCATTGCACTTACGATTAAGTTGGATTCAGAAAAGAGGCTAGCTCGGTCATGAACAGCCTCCTCCCACCTTTTTGGAATACCAAAGACAGATTGCATGTGAGGAAACTTTCGAAGTAGGTAACGTGCCATACTAATAGCTTTGAACTTCCCCACGTCAGCAATGCCGAGCTCATGCCTTCCAACGTTAGCCGTTGTGAGCGTTTCCATATCTATAATAGTAAACCGGCCCACTCCGCACGCCATTCATTCATATCAACCTTGCAGGCGCAGGGCATCGAAATAGGGCTCGTTGCTCAGATCGCGGGCCATGCAAATCCAACCGTGACGCTTGGCCACTACACGCAGGCTGTTCGCGACGGCAGCGAGGTCATTGAGGCCCTGGATAGGGCCTACGGAACTCAAACAACCACCTAACAAACTGGGAGCGAATAGTTATGGGAATCGTCGTTGAAATCGGTGGGATGTCGTTTCCCACAAAGACGGCCTTTATTGAGCACTGCCAAGCAATTCTGCGCAAAGCGGAAGACAACAGTGAGATTGTCGGCGAGGACGCTACGTTCGTCGAGGCAGTCTTGAAGGCGCGCCCTGAAAAGGTCGAAGAGATTGGAACAAGGACAGCAACTCGATATTTGAGAATAAAACATAGGCACAACACGTCATGTTTTGCTGCAGAATTGGACGACGGGTCGTTGGTCCACTTTAGTTTCATGAAGTTCATTAATGCCTACCCGAAACCGACAGGTTCATAGGGTGTAGGGGTGCAGCCCTGCAGGTACGCTGCGGCCTGCACGCCGTACGTCCGTTAGCAGGGCTGCTTCCTACACCCCTCCATACCGCCCAGTTACAGTGGCTGCCCTGCCCGCCGATGCTGCAAGAACGCTGTATGGCGCGGCTGCAATATCAAAATACCGCTTAACTATCTGACTTTATTTGAGTAATTGCGCGCAAGTTCTCGCCGTGTTTTCCTGTCCTGTTCAGCACAGGAGATCGCCATGCAGGTCTTGGTTAGAGATAAGCGCACCAACAAAGAGAATTGGCTTCCGTTGGAAAAGGCGGCGGAATTGATGCACCTCGCCGCTGAGGAACTTGAGTGGGCGTTTGAAGAATTCGGGCAATGCGAGTGCGAAGACCACATTGCCGTCGACCAGAAATGGTAGGCTGACAACACCACTTAGCTAGTTCGAAAAAGCGCGGGCATCGGCAACACTGATGCTCGCTCAATTGCATATCCCTGCTTCTCGGGGAAAATGCTTCAACCCTCCCCCCTTGCGCGGGTCCCTTCCGAACTGCTGCCGGGGGACCCGTCTGGGCCTGGAACGTTCATTGCTCAATTTGCTCTCGTACGTCTCGGTGCGTCGTTTCGAAATTTTGCATGAAAAAATGAAGCCGACTCCACCACGAGTTACCGTGGGCAAAGAAAGGCTTGCCGCATCGCTAGCCTTACCGCCTCAAACGAGTTGATCGATTTAAGTTGGATCGAAGCACTGATTGTACGTTCTACGGCTGTCACAAGGTCGGTCCGGGTCACACCATTTGGGATGCAAACACCATCTCCAACACTGAGACTATCGACAGTGGCTTGGACATAGCCATTACAAAAACTTATCCAACTCTCGTCTGCACGCGTGCTCGCATCAGAAAAGTTTGATCCGCTCATTTGCATTCCTGGGTCGAAAGCCCAGGCAGGAAAAGAGACTAAACTCGCGGCCAAAAACAACTGAAACCGTCGCATTTCCAAGGCTCCTCAAATTCATCAAAAACGAAAATCGAAACATGAGGAGGCAGAAGCGTCAATTATGGTGTAGCGAACCAACTAAACGACACGATTTCACGCTTTGACGATCTTGGCTTGTTGTAACCGCGCCGTAACCTTGGCTATCGAGACCCTATTGCAAGCAAGACTGAGCTGACGCCAAAAACAACAAAAGCCGCGGCGAACCGCGGCTTTTGTTTATTCAAAATCTGGAGCGGGCGATGGGATTCGAACCCACGACCCCAACCTTGGCAAGGTTGTGCTCTACCCCTGAGCTACACCCGCATAGTGTCCAGCGCTCGGGCCGGTCGGCCTCCGCGTCGGTGGCGCAGTATATGGACCAAGCCGGATCGGATTGCAACAAGGAAATTGAAGAAATTTTTTTAGGCGTCTTTTTGTGGTCCACGCGAAGGTCAAGGCGCGAAAATCGGCGGAAAACAGGGGGTTTTCCGATCGATTTCCGCTTGTCGAGAGGTCCGCAATCGCGTTAAACAGCCCGGACCAACACATACTCGGGAGAAAACATGCCTGCGACACGCGACGACCTCCTGTCCTTTTTGGCCGAACTCGGCATTCCGGTTTCCACCGTCGATCACCAGCCGGTTTTCACCGTGGCCGAATCCGGCGACCTCCATGACCGGATCCCGGGCGGGCACACAAAGAACCTGTTCGTGAAGGACAAGAAGGGCCGCCTGTTTCTGATCGTCGCGCTCCATGATGCGGAGATAGATCTGAAGAAAGTGCACCAGATCGTCGGCGCCCAAGGCCGGGTTTCCTTTGGCAACGCGGATCTCCTGATGGAGGTTCTGGGTGTCGAGCCGGGATCGGTGACGCCGTTCTCCCTGATAAACGACCGCGGCAATCTTCGGGTCACGCCAGTGTTCGATGCGGCGATGATGCAGCATGATGTTCTCAACTACCATCCGCTCAAGAACGACGCGACCACGGCAATCAGCGCTGCGGATCTCCTGAAATTCGCCGAAGCCTGCGGTCACGAGCCGCGTGTCCTGGCCGTCAGCGAACAGGCGAAGGAGGCCGGGCTCTAGGTGATGGACTCATAAATGAGGCCGTAATGGTTTGAGGCGGCTTGCTTCTGGTCAAGGCGCGGAAGCGCAGGAAATGTCCCTCATTTTCAAGCCTTTCGCAACGCCGAGGAGGAGCAAGCCGGTCAAATCCGAAGGACATGGAAATGGCTTCACCCCGTGGCGTCAGCGTGCTTGACCGGGCAGGAAGCCCGCTCCGCACACCCTTCCTAACGGGATTTCGCCATTTCGCATGCCATTTCAGCCTCATTTATGGGTCCATCACCTAGGGCATGGGCTCATAAAAGAGGCCGCAACGCGGCCCTCCCGATACGGGAGTTTGTATTTCAACCGCGGCGGCTCCATGTTAGGAGCAGATTCGAAGTATCGAGATGCGAGATTGGCCGGTGTGAAATCCACGGCCGGAAAACACGAGGCGGGCATATGAGCAATGGCAACTACAGCGTCGGCGGCCAGGTTGGCGGCGGATTCGGTGCCAGCATGGGTGGCGGCTACGGCGGCCAGGGCGGCGGTTTCGGCGGCGGTGACGGCGGCGGCAACGGTGCGTCCGGCGGCGACCTGATTTTCGACGTCACCACGCAGACCTTCATGGCGGATGTTCTGGAGGCCTCCCGGCATCAGCCTGTGCTCGTCGATTTCTGGGCGCCCTGGTGCGGACCGTGCAAACAGCTGACGCCGATTATCGAGGCTGCGGTCAAGGCCGCCGGCGGTACCGTCAAGCTTGCGAAGATGAACATCGACGACCATCCGGAAATCGCCGGGCAGATGGGCATCCAGTCGATTCCGGCCGTGGTTGCGTTCAAGGACGGCCAGCCGGTGGACGGTTTCATGGGCGCGCAGCAGGAAAGCCAGGTCAAGGAATTCATCGAGAAACTGGCCGGCCCGGCCCCGGCGAACCAGACCGATGCCTATCTGGAACAGGGTGCGGCCCTTCTGGCGGAAAACGACTTTCCGCAGGCAGCCCAGATGTTCGGCGCCGTCATGCAGATGGAGCCGGACAATGTGAAGGCCATTTCCGGCCTCGCGCAGTGTTATCTCGGTGCCGAGGAACTGGACCGGGCCCAACAGGCGCTTGAGCTCATCCCGGAAGACAAACGGTCGGACGAGGCTTACGTGGCCGCGAAAGCCGCATTGGACCTTGCCGAACAGGCCGCCTCCCTCGGAGACCTCGCCGATTTCCAGGATCGCATCGCCAAGGATCCTCTGGATCACCAGGCGCGCTTCGACCTTGCCCTCGGCCTCAATGGCAAAGGCGACAAGGAAGGTGCCGTCGACCAGTTGATCGAGATCGTGCGCCGGGACCGGGAGTGGAACGAGGACGCGGCCCGCAAGCAGCTTCTGCAGTTCTTCGAAGCCTGGGGCTTCAAGGATCCGGCCAGCAATTACGGCCGCCGGAAACTGTCGGCGGTTCTGTTTTCTTGACGATTGCGATGCGTGACACACATTACCGGGTAAGACCGGTGTCAGGGGCCGGTGCCTGAACGAACACAATAAAAAGGCCAGGAAATGCAGGCGGGAAATGCCATTTACGAAACGATCGCGGATCTGCCACCTGTCTTGCCCGTCTTCCCGCTGTCCGGCGCATTGCTATTGCCCAGAACACAGCTGCCGCTGAATATTTTCGAACAGCGGTATCTCGACATGGTTGATGCCGCGCTTTCGGGAAACCGCCTCATCGGCATGGTGCAGCCCGCGTCCGAAAACGCATCTGCCGATTCCGATTCTCCGGTTCTCGCAAATGTCGGATGTGTCGGACGCCTGACGAGCTTCCAGGAAACCGGCGACGGGCGCTACCTGATCACGCTTCAGGGGGTAACCCGCTTTGCCCTCGGCAAGGAGATCAAAAGCTACAGCGCATTCCGCGAGGTTGAGTGCGATTTCGCGCCCTTCGCAACCGACCTGACCTGCGGGGACGGCGAGGAGGATGTCGACCGCAACGGTCTGCTCAAGACGCTGCGTGACTATCTGGACGCGAACAATCTTGAGGCTGACTGGCAAAGCGTCTCGGAGGCCGAAACCGAGGTGCTCGTCAATGCGCTGTGCATGATGTGCCCGTATGGTCCGCAGGAGAAACAGGCGCTGCTGGAAGCCCGCGACCTGAAGACGCGCGCGGAAACGCTTATTGCGATCACTGAGATGGATCTGGCAAGATCGCAGAATGACGGCGGCTCGACGTTGCAGTAGACCGCCAGACGCGCGTTCTCCCACGAGGATACCACCAATGAACGACACGCCCGAACGCCCGGTCGACCGGAAGCTGCTGGAGCTTCTCGTCTGTCCGGTGACCAAAACGACGCTCGAATATGATGCCGACGCCAGGGAACTCATTTCCAGATCGGCCAAGCTCGCCTACCCGATCCGGAACGGCATTCCGATCATGCTGCCCGATGAAGCCCGAGAGCTGGAAGACTAGGTGATGGAGGAGTCGCCGGACCCTTTTTTGATCACATAGAGAAAGCCATGCGGGCTATGAAGCTCTGCAGGAACATGATGATCAGAAGAAGAATGACGGGCGAGATATCGATGCCGCCCAGGTCCGGCATGAAGCGTCTGATCGGCCGCAGCGCGGGTTCCGTCAGATTGTAAAGCACGCGTCCGATGGTGTTGATCACCTGGTTGTTCGAATTCACGATGTTGAACGCATAGAGCCACGAAAATATGGCGCTCGCGATGATGACGAGTGAATAGAGGTAAAGTGCCGTGCTGATGACGTCCAGAAGCGATCCGACCAAAGCGTTCATGTGATTTCCTACTGCCGAAATGCATTTCTTTTCATGTAGCCCCCTAGCCGCGCCCCTGCAAGACGGCACTTTCAAGATCTTGCATTTGATTCAACGCGGTCTTTGCTCGCCTACGGGCAAATCCGATGCTCAAATGCAACACTTCGCCAAAACAAGGATTCCTTAGGCTTTGAGTAAGGCTGCTTCGTGCTATCTTGCACGCAAATAATCTCCATATGGATGTGGCTTTAATGTTCAAGACCTTGACACGCGTTGCGCTCGCTCTCGCCATGGGCGCCGCGTCCGGTAGCGCTTTCGCCCAGAGCGGTGATCTTTCCCCCGAGGATGCGACCAAACAGTTTGTTGTCGATCTTGGTCTCGGCGCGATCGTCAAACCGCGTTATGAATCAGCCGATTCCTATTTGGTTTACCCGATGCCGATCATTTCGGTCGGCCGCTTCTACCTTCCAGGACTCGGCCAGGTGGTCGATGGCCGCCGCAGAAGCGGTGTCTTCTTCTTCCCCTCGTTCAACTTCATCGGTGAACGCAAGGCGAGCGATAGCACTGACCTCACCGGCACGAGCACGGTTGACTGGGCACTGGAACTCGGACTTGGAGGCGGCTTCCGGACGGAGCATTTTCGTGCCTTCGCCGAACTTCGCCAAGGCATCAACGGCCACACCGGCCAGGTCGGCCAGCTTGGTCTCGACGGCATCCTCTACCCGGGTGACAAGTGGGAGTTCAGCTTTGGCCCCCGCGCAAGCTTTGCTTCCGGTGAATACATGGACACCTATTTCGGCGTCACTGCCACGGAGGCTGCCAACAGCGGCGGGCGCCTGACTCAATATGACCCGAGCGCCGGTTTCAAGAGCATCGGCGTCGCAGCGCGCGGCAGCTATGACTGGAACGACGACGTGCGTCTGCACATTCGCGGCGGCTATGACCGCCTCGTCGGCGATGCGGCCGACAGCCCGATCGCGGAAGCCGGCAGCAAGGACCAGTTCAGCATTGGTGTCGGTGTCAGTTACCGGTTTGCATTCGACGTTTTCTGAGCAGTAGGCCTGTTCGAACAAGGACTGCAAAAAAGGAGGCCCCTGCGCCTCCTTTTTCTTTGGTCAAGAACAGCTGAAACAGATCCCGCCTAGTAGGAGCACGGGATCAGTTCGATGCCCTTCGGCAGTTTGGTCGTCTCGTCACCGCAGGCACCCAGGATCCGGCTCGGATCGAGATTGTCCGCACCGGTGAGATCGGCACCGATGAGGCGCGTACGGCGCAGGAGCGCTCCGTCGAAATCGACATTTGTCAGGTTGGCATTGGACAGATCGGCGCTGACCAGCCGGACGCCTGAAAAATCCGCTCCGGAGAAATCTGCTCCGTCAGCCTTGATCCGGTCGAGTTTTCCCTGCCGGATACGCGCATTCTTGAAGTTTGCGCCGCTGAGGTCGACCCGTTCCAGGTTCACGCCGTCCATCTTGGCACCTTCGAAAGACGCACCGACGGCAACCGAGCGTATAAACGCGGCGTTGCGCAGGTCGGCGTTGTCGAAAACAGCGCCATTGGCAATGCTGGCATTGAGATCCGCGTCGCGCAGATCAACCCCGGTCAGGTTGGCATCGGTGAAGTCGGCTTTCTCAAGATCGGCTGAGCGCATGTTCGAGCCGGTAAAGTTGCTCCCGGCGAAGTTTGCCCGTTCAGCTTCAGCACGCCGCAAATCGGAGTTGCGGAAATCCCCTCCGGTCAGAACGGCTTCCTTCAGATCCGTTTCACGAAGATTGGTGCGGTTGAAATCCGGGTTCTCGACGTTCAGAAACCGGAATTCGGTCAGTCTTAGATCGCACTTGGGACAGCCGCCGTTCTCCTTGATCTCGGCCATCTTCTCTTCATCGCTGCCCGCCTGTGCCACGCCGGCAATCGACAGGAAAGCCATTGCACCCAAACCTGCTGCCAGAATATGCGTAAACCGGTACGTCATTCCAAAACCTTTTTTCAACCTGACCTAAAGATAGGTATCCGACAGCAACAGTTTAAGGACAGTTTCTGTCGAGAAAACACCTATTGACAAAAATGCTATGAGATTGCGGTCAAAATAGCACCCAAATTGTTCGCCTGCGGTGGAGGCGCACATCGGGTCAGGATCGGATCCGGGAAAACGCAGCGGGAAGAAAGAAGCGGGCGGGGTCGCAGTTGCCCGCTTCTTTCAACCACATAAGGCGCTGACGACGCACAACCTGACAATCAGCGTGCCAATCACATCGCAAAAGGCTTGCCAATTTGTTGTCGGTCAAAAACAACCAGATTTAGTCGGCAACGCAAGGAGCACCACAAAATGCTGATTTTGTTCAGGAAGTCTTCACATATCATGCATTGCATTCTGCAACGCTGGTTGCGAACGTGACTAACAAAGCGTTAATCGATTACGGAAGCGCGAGCGCACCGGGTCAGGCGAATTCATCCCTCAGATCAATCGTCGATCGCTTGCCGATATCGTCGAAATGCGTGTCCAGCCATTCCTTGGCAGTCTCGCGTCCGAGATCCCGCAGTTCGGTCAGAAACGCCCACTCGGCGTTCATTTTGGATGATGCCTGCAGCGGTTTGAGCTCACGCGCAAATATCCGGTGCATGTGAACTTTCATGTACTCGTCCTTTGAGAGCTTGCCTTCCTCGATAAGCCGCGTGACGAAGTCGATCGCCCGAAGCTCCCGCAACAAGGTGGAATTGAAGGTAATCTCGTTCAGGCGGTTGACGATTTCCCGGGCCGTCCTTGGAAGTTCGCGCCGCTCGAGCGGGTTGATCTGGATGAGAACGACATCCGGTGTGCCGGTATTGTAGAAGAGCGGGTAGAGCGGCGGATTGCCCATGTAGCCGCCATCCCAATAGGGCTCGCCATCGATCTCCACCGCCTGGTAAAGCTGTGGCAGGCAGGCCGATGCCATTACCGCATCCAGCGTCACTTCCTTTTCGCTGAAGACACGGATCTTTCCGGAAAAGACATTGGTTGCCGCGATGAACAGCTTGACGCCGGAGCAGCAGTGCACCTTTTCAAAATCGACCATTTTCTCGACAACGTCGCGGAGCGGATTGACGTTGAGCGGATTGAATTCGTACGGAGACGCGAAGCGCGACAGCACATCGAAATAGAGATAGCTGGGCGAGTGATCGAGGCTCCAGTTTCCCAGCAGGACGTCCAGCGGTGAGCGCTGGATGGGACTGAAGCGGGCCTCGTCGCTGACTTCGCGCCAGAAAGCCTCGAGACTGGCGCGGGCTCCGTCCTCGCCCCCTGCTTCCATGCCGCTTGCCAGCACGACAGCGTTCATCGCCCCGGCCGACGTGCCGGTAATTGCCTCGATGGAAAAGCGGCTGTCCTCCAGGAACCAGTCGAGGACTCCCCAGGTGAAGGCGCCATGGGCACCTCCTCCTTGCAGCGCTAAATTGATCTTCTTGGCAGCAGCCACGTCGGACGCCTTTCCGGAATGTCGGCCCTTGGAAACTTACTGAGCGGTCCAGCCGCCATCGATTGGCAGGACCGAACCGGTGATCGAGGACGCGGTATCGCTGCACAGGAACACGGCGTATCCCGACACCTGGTCGACCGTTACGAACTCCTTGGTTGGCTGGGCCTTGAGCAGCACGTCTTTCTTGACCTGTTCCTCGGTCATGTTGCGCGCCTTCATCGTGTCCGGGATCTGGGCCTCGACGAGCGGCGTCCAGACATATCCCGGGCAGATCGCGTTCACCGTGATCCCGTGTTCGGCCACCTCAAGCGCCACTGTTTTGGTCAGGCCCGCAATGCCGTGTTTCGCAGCGACGTAGGCGGATTTGAACGGAGATGCCACCAGCGCATGCGCGGAGGCCGTGTTGATGATCCGGCCCCATCCGCGTTGTTTCATGCCCGGTACGGCGGCGCGGATCGCATGGAAGGCCGAAGACAGGTTGATCGCGATGATCGCATCCCACTTGTCGACCGGAAACTCTTCCACCGGCGAGACAAACTGGATGCCTGCATTGTTGACCAGGATATCGACGGACCCGAAGTCCTTTTCCGCATCGGCCACCATGGCGGCAATTTCGTCTGCCTTGAGCATGTTGGCCGGCGAATAGGCACAGCGGACGCCGAAATCTGCTTCGATCGATGCGCGTGTCTTTTCGATTTCGTCGGCATCGCCGAGGCCATTGATGACAATGTTGGCACCCTGCGCGGCAAAGGCGCGGGCGCAGCCAAGGCCGATCCCCGAGGTCGATCCGGTAACGACAGCGGTTTTGTTGGCAAGCATGCAGGATCTCCCAGGAAAGAAAAAATCTGGAGCCACATTTCACCAGTTATCGCCGCACTGCAACATCACAATGACGAAAAGTGATGGGAAGCCCGCTTCAGTCCCGCTTGACGCGCTGCGCACCGGCGAGTGCCTTGTGCGCGCGCTCGCGCGCCACTTGCCTGTGGGCGTCTGCCTGGACGTAATCCTCTTCCCTGAGACCCAGCCGTTCAGCGAAGCGTTCGCGGATCAGCCCATAGAACGTCGCGTGCAGGCTGGAAAACACCCAGACAAGGATCAGCATCGTGCCCATCGGAAAAATCGCGGATCGGATCTGCTGCCAAAGCTCGCTAGCCGGAATCAGCCCGTCGCTGAGACTCAGGAGGAAGCCCCAGACGAACACGAGGAAACCGGCCAGCAGGCTCATGATCAAAGCCGCAAAAGCCATTGCCCAGCCCATCCCCGAGGTCGCATCCCAGCTTTCCTTGAGCGTCAAGGGATCGTCAACGGCAGTTGCGGGCAGGACAACGGAAAACCTTTGAACCACCATCAACGCGATGAAAGGTGCGAACACCATAAGCAGCGCACCGAGACCGCCGGTAAGCGCAGCAACTATCGACGCGGCGATGATCAGCGGGATAAGCGACAAAAACCCGATCAAGCCGAGAACGATCTGGAAGAAGATCACCCTCAGGGTCCGTCTGCCGACCACGATCGGAAAGTCGCGCGCATCGATCAGGATCCGGCGGACATAGGCAATCGCGATGGAAAACCCGACCAGAAGATTGGCGAGTGCCGCGAGTGTGCGAAGCGCGCCTTCATCCGCCTTGGCAACCGGTTCCGTCATGTAGGACACGGTGGAAAATCCGCTTTCGGGCATCAGCGCGGACCCGATGGCAAAATTGAGAGCGAGCAGAAGCAGGATATAAGCCCAGCCAGTTCTGAAGACCGTGCCGATATTGTGCTGCGCCAAGGACAATGATCGTTCCAGCACGGTAATGAACATGATGCGCCCCCAGGATGACCGACTATCTGAAGTATAGGTAGAAAGTCTTTAGGATTTCGCTAGCGCTGCGACTACAGGTTCCGAATCCGCACCCTTTTCGCCGCAGATATCAATCCAAAGCTGGAAAGTTGCGTTAAATTCCCTCATATGGTGGGCAAACATCCTCAACCGGTTGGCTTCAGTCATGATCGATGATTTCGCAAAACCCCTGCCCCGCCGCAAGTCCGTGGGTGTGATGGTCGGCAACGTCCAGGTTGGTGGCGACGCGCCCATTGTCGTTCAATCCATGACCAACACCGACACGGCCGATGCCGATTCAACCGTTGCCCAGGTCGCGGCGCTGGCGCGTTCGGGGTCGGAAGTCGTGCGCATCACCGTCGACCGTGCAGAGGCAGCTGCGGAAGTTCCGCGCATCAAGGAGCGGCTTTTGCGCATCGGCATCGATGTTCCGCTCGTCGGCGACTTTCACTATATCGGCCACAAGCTCCTGACCGACTATCCGGATTGCGCAGCCGCGCTCGACAAGTACCGCATCAACCCGGGAAATGTCGGCTTCAAGGCCAAACGCGACACGCAATTCTCGCAGATCATCGACATTGCTCTGAAGCACGACAAGCCCGTGCGTATCGGCGTCAACTGGGGGTCCCTCGATCAGGAACTGCTCACGAAGCTCATGGACGAGAATGCGGAGAGCGGCAACCCGGTATCCGCCGCAGCGGTCATGCGCGAGGCGATCATCCAGTCGGGCCTTCTTTCGGCGGAGCGCGCTGAAGATCTCGGCATGGGCCGTGACAAGATCATCCTGTCGGCGAAGGTCAGCCAGGTTCAGGACCTGATCGCGGTTTACGCCGATCTCGCGCGCCGCTGCGACTACGCGCTCCACCTCGGCCTGACCGAAGCCGGCATGGGCACAAAGGGCATTGTTTCGTCCGCCGCTTCCATGGGCATTCTCCTGCAACAGGGCATCGGCGACACCATCCGCGTGTCGCTCACCCCGGAACCGGGTGGCGACCGCACCCGTGAAGTGCAAGTGGCGCAGGAACTTCTGCAGGTCATGGGCTTCAGGGCGTTCGTGCCGATCGTGGCGGCGTGCCCCGGTTGCGGACGCACGACCTCGACGGTCTTTCAGGAACTGGCGAGCGACATCCAGGACCACATCCGCGAATCGATGCCCGCATGGCGTGAACAGTATCCGGGTGTCGAAAGCCTGAATGTCGCCGTGATGGGCTGTATCGTGAACGGTCCGGGCGAGTCCAAACACGCAGATATCGGCATTTCGCTGCCGGGCACCGGCGAAACACCATCGGCCCCTGTGTTTGTGGACGGCGAAAAAGTTGCAACACTGCGCGGTGAAGGCATTGCCGACGAGTTCAAGAAAATGGTTCTGGACTATATCGAGAAGCGCTATGGCACCGGCGCGGGTTCATCATCCGATGCAGCCTGACCCGGCCGAAGAGCAATCGCAATGATGCAGCAATCGGGCAGACCCGAAGCACCGAAAACGCCGCTTCTGGTGGTGACGTCCCAGGTGGTGAGGGGCGGCATCAGCGGCAGGGGCCTGACCTTTGCCCTTGAACGGATCGGACACGCCGCCTGGTTTCTTCCGACAATTCTGCTGCCCTGGCACCCGGGGCACGGCAAGGGCACACGGATCGTCGCTGCCTCGGAAGACTTTGCAGCGCTCGCTGGCGACCTTGCGACGTCAGAGAAGCTGGCCGAACTCGGTGGTGTCATGACGGGTTATCTCGGCAATGCCGAACAGGCAGCGCCGATCGCGGAGCTGGTCAAGGCCGTGAAGAAAGCCAACCCGGACGCGCTTTATCTGTGTGATCCGGTCATCGGTGACCATCACAGCGCGAGTGGCGGCGGCCTCTATGTTCCAAAAGCGACGGCAGAAGCAATTCGGGACGAACTGGTGCCGCTGGCCGATATCGTGACACCCAATTCCTTCGAGCTTGGCTGGCTGACGCAGCGCGATGTCGAAACCGAACTCCAGAACCTTTCCGCCGCGCGCTCGCTCGGTGCTGCGCGGGTTCTGATCACCTCCTCGCCGGCACTTCGCCGCAATTCGATCGCCAACTTGCTTGCGGGCGCGCGTGGCGCAGTCGCCGCCGAACATGCCGCCATCGACAATCCACCGCACGGCACCGGAGATCTCATTGCCGGCCTGTTCCTGTCGAACGTATTGGCCGGGTTCGACGATGAAGAAGCCTTGAAACGCGCCTCCGCCTCGGTTTTCGAGCTGGTTGCAAGAAGCGTCAAGAAGGGAGCCGACGAACTGCTCTTTGCCGAAGAACAGCAATCGGTGGTGCGCGCGATGGCGCTGGTAACGTCCCGCCGCGTGGTGGAAGCGAGAAGCCGTGTCTGACAGCGTCGGCACCTGGATCGCAGGCGTCGACGGCTGCAAATCCGGCTGGGTCGCCGTGTTGCGCAATCTTGAAGATCCGCGCGACCTCCGTCTTGCGGTCTTCCCGGCCTTTTCCGAACTCCTGGCGCACGATCCATATCTCTCGATCATCGCGGTCGACATGCCAATCGGTTTGCCGGAAAGGATCGGGCAGGCGGGCCGGGGACCGGAAAAGGCAGCCCGCAGGCATCTCGGTGAACGGCAGTCATCCGTGTTTTCGGTTCCCTCGCGCGCCGCCGTCTACGAAACCGACTACCGGCAGGCCTGCGATACAGCGCAACGCACATCGGAACCTCCCAGAAAGGTGTCCAAGCAGTGCTTTTATCTCTTCCCGAAAATCAGGGAGATCGATGCCCTGATGACACCGGAGCTGGAAGACCGGGTGTTCGAGGTGCACCCGGAACTCGCCTTCTGGCGGCTGAACGGTGAACGGGAAATGAGCCTGCCGAAGAAGGTGAAAAGCCGCACAAGTCCCAATGGCGTCGACCAGCGCCGGGATCTGCTCGTCTCAAAGGGACTGGCCGCTTCCTTCCTCAATCAGAAACCGCCGAAAGGCTGCGGCCGGGACGATCTCCTCGACGCGGCCGCCAACAGCCTGATCGCCGAGCGCTGCTTCAAAGGCATTGCAGAACCGTTTCCGGACCCGTTCGCACGGGACGAATGCGGATTACGCATGGCGATCTGGGCTTGAGAACGAGTCGGAATTGGCAATCTTGCCATCAGTGTGTCACCCGACTCGTGAATTCTTCTTTCCCTAGGCTACGCTGTGTAAGGTGCGTGGGCGCGCGGCAATCATCCGTGTCCGCCGTTGAAGAAGGATTTTCAAGCGATGCGACCCAAACTTTTTTTGGCTGCAGTGATCGGATTTACGCTCGCCTACTCCAGCCCTGTTGATTTTTCAGGTGTCCTTTCCGGATTGCCGATAGTTGCCGGCATTGGTTCCGCAAAGGCACAGAACGCAACACGCAACACCGCACGGCGCACCGCTCGCCGGACATCCCGGCGCGTCAACCGTCGGACATCCATCGCCGGATGCAGCCCATACAACGCCTATTACAACTGCGGCGGCGTCTATTATCGGCCAGTGGTTGAAAACGGCGTTACCGTTTATGTCGTTGTAAACCCTTGATTTTCCGGAGCCAGTCATGAAACATATTCTGCGTTTCCTCGCCATTTGCATTGGTTTCGGCTTTGCCGTACTCAACACAGCCGCGATGGCCCAAGGCCCGGTCAAGGGCGTGCTCGAAGCATGCGAGACGGAAATCACCACCTATTGCGACCAGGTAACGCCAGGCCATGGCCGGATGCTGTCCTGTATGTATGCCCACGAAGACAAGATCAGCGATACTTGTGCAAACTCCATCGTTGATCTGGCCGACGCGCTCGACTTCATGTTTGCCAATGCAAGCGAGGCGATCGCCATGTGTGCAGCAGACATCGAGGCCAACTGTTCTGGTGTCGAATTTGGCGGTGGACGCGTGCTCACCTGCTTGAAGGAGAATGCGGACAAGGTTTCATCGGACTGCCAGCCGGTCGTGAACGCGTTTGCGGAAAAGTTTGGTCTGGAAGACTGAACCGCATTTCGGACACGTAACCCGTCTGGCCGGTCCTTCAGGTCTGCAGCGCCCCGACGAGCGCAGTGATTTCCCGGGTGAGCTCTGAACCGCGCACGATCTCCCCGTGGCACGGAAGGATCATGGTCGGTTCCGATTCCGCCAGCTGTTGTTGCACCCAGTCTGAAAATCGTTGCTTATCCTGAAGCCCATATGTCGGAAATGTCTTCAGAAAACCGGCTCGCGCGCGCGCATCACCCTTTTCCAGAACGCCACAAAAGGCATCGGTGACGACCCAGACAAGCTCGTCTTCCGCGCGGATAACCATCCAGACCTCACCGGTCTTGAGCCCTGCGGGTTCAACCAGAGAAATACTGTCCGGAAGTGCATCGCGGAGCTGAGATAGATCTCCGAAACCGTGTCCGGTCACTTTTTCCAGTCTCGGCCTTGCCGCATCCGAGCCGACGGGCTTCGCATCCCGAAAAGCGTCGACATGCTCCGCAATGCCCTTGTTGTGATAGTGATTGGGGGCGAACAGATAACGGACGTCGAGCGTTTCTGACAGCGCTGCGACTGTCTTTTCGACCGGGCTGTAAAGACAGACCCCGCCCTTCGGTAGATCCACGATCGTGCATCGGAGATTGCCGCGGCGGATGGTTCTGAGCCCCGGAACGCCTGCAACATCTTCCGGAAGAGGGGCTTTCCTGGTCATGCGCTCCGCTCCATCGCCCGCAACTGATCGCACAGCACGCCAACCAGAAAACGTCCACCTTTGTTGGATCCGTCCAGACGGTTTTGAACGTGAACGCCCATGACCCCGGAAACCAGTCCCTTGGCAAACGACGCGTAGTCGATGGACGGGTCGACGCGTTTTTCCGCCACCGCGTTTTCAAGACAGGTCCGGAAGCAGCTTTCGAGCGCCTGCCAATAGCGCCGGACTGCCTTTTCAAGGCGCGGACTTCCGACCCTGGCGTTTTCAATGCCGGTGTTCACCACGAGGCACCCATGCTTGCTGGACGTCATCGACCCGTCGCTCACAAGTGCTTCCAGGAAAGCAATGATGTCCTGAACGGTGCCGTTTTTCATCGGCTGCATCGCGTGGTCGATGGCCTTTTCGCTGTAGAAGTCCAGGGCTTCCAGATAGAGCCCTTCCTTGCCGCCGAACTCGGTCCGGATCGCGAACTGGTTGAGGCCGGTCAGACGCTCCAGTTCCCTGAGGCCAAGGGCCTGGTAGCCGTGCTGCCAGAACGCGTGAACGACACGCTCAACGACTTCTTCCTTGTTGTAGCTTTTCGGGCGCGCCATCTGACCATTTCTCTACGACTGCAGTGAAATTATTCCTATACAATCGCAGAGAAATGTCAAGTGCATGACATTCGGGGCTTGAGTGGCTGCCCCTCTTCCCTTTTCCTCAGAACCTGATAAAACGCGCGCCGCCTGCCACAAGCAGGCCACCGGTCGCAGCCTACCCGGTGCCAGCGAAAACAAGGGACCACATCGTTGAAAGCACTTGTCATCTGTTCCGGCGGAATGGATTCCGTCACCCTTGCGCACAGGATCGCGCAGGATCACGAGCTTGCCGGCCTCATCTCCTTCGACTATGGCCAGCGCCACAGGAAGGAGCTTGAGTTTGCCGCTCTGTGCGCCGAAGAGCTCGAAATCGAACATATCCTGATGGACATCTCCAATATCGGCCGCCAGCTCACCGGCTCGGCGCTGACCGACGATGTCGATGTTCCGGACGGGCACTATGCCGAAGACACCATGAGAATCACCGTTGTGCCGAACCGCAACGCGATCATGCTTGCCATCGCCTATGGCATCGCGGCCTCGCGCGGTGCTGATACTGTCGCCACGGCTGTACATGGCGGCGACCATTTCATCTATCCGGACTGCCGTCCGGCCTTCACGTCCAGCTTCGAGACCATGCAGCGTTATGCGCTCGACGGATACGCCGAGATCAGCCTGTTCACGCCCTATGTCAGCATCAGCAAGGCGGATATCGCGGCTGAAGGCCTGCGGCTCGGCATCGACTACCGCAAGACCTGGTCCTGCTACAAGGGCGGCGAAAAGCACTGTGGGCGCTGCGGCACCTGCGTTGAGCGCCGGGAAGCCTTTTTCCTGGCAGACGGGATCGATCCGACGGATTACGCGGACCCGGACTACTGGAAAGCGGTCTGCAATGTATAGGATCACGAAGGAGTTTCACTTTTCCGCCTCTCATCAGTTGCATGGGCTGCCGGAGGACCACCCCTGCGCAAGGTTCCACGGTCACAATTACATTGTTGAGGTGGAGCTGGCCTCCGAAGAGCTGAACCCGATCGGTTTCGTCCTTGACTACAACGAGCTCAAATCCCTGAAAGCCTATATCGACGAGACGCTCGATCACCGCCATCTCAATGATGTGCTGGGCGACGACTGCGTGACTGCCGAACGTCTGGCAAGGCATCTTTACGACTGGTGCTTGAAGGAATGGCCGGAAACGGCAGCGGTGCGCGTCAAGGAAACACCGAAGACCTGCGCCGAGTACCGTCCTCCCGTCTATGTTCCGGTGGAGCAACGCCAATGACCGCCGGCACGATACGCGTCAACGAGATCTTCGGCCCGACCATCCAGGGAGAAGGTGCCCTGATTGGCCGGCCGACCGTATTCGTGCGCACCGGCGGCTGCGACTACCGCTGCTCCTGGTGCGATACGATGCATGCGGTCGACAGCGCCTACCGCGACGACTGGCAGCCGATGACCCCGGCCGCCATCCTGATGCAGGTTGATATTCTCGCTGGCGGCCACCCGCTCATGGTGTCGCTCTCCGGCGGCAATCCGGCCATTCAGCCGCTTGGGCCCCTCATTCATCTCGGGCGGGAAGATGGCTATCGTTTTGCGCTGGAAACCCAGGGCAGCATCGCAAGGGACTGGTTCCAGGATCTCGACCTCTTGACCCTCAGCCCTAAACCGCCGTCCAGCGGAATGGAAACGGATTGGCAAAGGCTCGCCGAATGCGTCGAGGCGGCAGGACCTGCAACCCGGATCGCGATGAAAGTGGTCGTTTTCGACGATGCCGACTATGCCTTTGCGCGCGAAGTTGCCAGCCGCTACCCCGATCAGCCGCTTTACCTGCAGCCGGGCAACCATACACCGCCGCACCCGGACGAAAGCGACGGTTTCATCGACATGAACGGCATCATGGACCGCATGCGCTGGCTGGTTGAAAAGGTGACATCCGACCGGCTTTATTCGGCGACCGTTCTACCGCAATTGCACACGCTGATCTGGGGCAACCTAAGAGGCGTCTGATCAAAGAACCAAACGTCTGTCGTCCGGACAGTGCCATCCGGACGAACAAGCGCGACAAGGAGTGCACCATGTCCGACAAGAGCATCTACGAAAACCTCACCCAGCTTGGTGCGGCAACGGATCTTCCGGACGATCCGCAAAAGGCCGTCCTGGAAAAGGTTCCGAACCCGCAGGCGGGTACAAAATACATGGTCCGGTTCGTTGCCCCGGAATTCACCTCGCTGTGCCCGATCACGGGCGCGCCCGACTTCGCCCATCTCGTGATCGACTATGTTCCCGGGGAGTTCCTGGTGGAGAGCAAGTCATTGAAGCTCTTCCTGGGATCCTTCCGCAATCACGGCGCGTTTCACGAGGATTGCACGGTATCGATCGGCAAACGGCTGGTCGACCTGCTGGACCCGGAATGGCTCCGCATCGGCGGTTACTGGTATCCGCGCGGCGGCATTCCGATCGACGTCTTCTACCAGACCGGCCCGGAACCGGACGGCGTCTGGATCCCGGAACAGGGTGTTGCCCCCTATCGAGGGCGCGGCTAGGGCCAGCCTTATTGCGGGGCCGGCAGGGAAAGCCCCGGTGCCGGTTCGATCGACTGGGTCGTCACCATTTCGAAATTCGGCGCGGTTGTCTCGTAGACAGCCTTGACGATGAAGCCGTCGTCGCGCGAGAGCCAGTAGGTATACCGGTTTTCGGTGACCATGCCCTGGCTGACCGTCAGGTCGGCGGCAACCTTTTCCAGCGCAACACCGTTTATGGTGTCTTCATCGCATGCCGCGTTGCGGATGGTTTCAGCATTGGTCTTTTTTGCCGCGATTGCCCCTTCTGCGTTTTGAGCGCTGTCGAGATCGCGCACCTTGGCCCAGGTTTTGCCCTCATCTGCCGACTGGTACATGACGTTCTGGTAAGTCAGCACCCAGGGCCCGGCCGGATTGGTCGGCACGGTCATGTGATGGTCCTGGCTGAGGTAGAGAAAATCATTGACCGTCTCCGGTGCACCCTTGAACTGGGTTGTCGCGACCGTCTTGGTCGGAACGCCCTGGTCGAGCTGCATGTAAACTTCCGTGAACCGGGCAATGCAGTCATCGGCAAGAGCAGGCTGTGAAAGCCCGGCAAGGATCACGGCAACCAAACCGGTCGACGTCCTGAGAGTTGTCATGTGCACCCCTTGAAAAATCTCATCTGAAACCGAGCCCTTGCCGGGCTGTCCGCTGTGTATTGCGCTCACTCGGCGGGAGCGCTGGCGCCGCCCGGCCGGGCCCCTTCGAAGGCCCTGTCCTTTATCTCGACGAACTTGTCGGACATCTGCGACAGCTTTGCATCCCATTCCGGGTTCGGGGTCTGGCCGTCCGTCACCTTGAAGAACACCTGCATCATCAGCGTGATGGCAAGCGGCTCCAGAACGGCCGCCTTGACGGCCCAGGCAAAAATGATGGCGAACACGAGACCGCCCGCGCTCCAGGATCCAGGCATCAGGTAAACCAGGCCGGCAGCAGGTGCGAGCATGAACAGGAACACAAGAATGGCGATGATATAGGTGAAGAGCGCGATGAAAGCGGCATTCTTCAGCATCGCTTGATAGTTCTGCCCGTAAAGCACCAGTGCTTCGCGCGCCGATGCCCAGGCATTGTCGGATCGCGTGCGGATCGCGTGGGCGAGAATGACTTCGTCAACGAACCCGACGGCCACTTTCATGAAAGCCCTGAAAAGCGAGACGAGACCGTTCAGGCCCGGGATCGGCAGCACGGATGCAATGCCTTCGACAACCCCGCTGATCGCGCGGATCACGCCTTTGACGAGCTGATCCAGCCCGAAAAGGGCACTCGACTGGACGAACCGTTCCTTGACCACGCTCGCGCCATAGGCAACCTGGCCCTGTCCGTCAGGCAGATCCTTGCCGTCCATCAGCTCGACCAGAACCGCAATGTGCCCGGCCTTCACGGTGTAGAGGAGATATTCGCGCAGGAAATAGATCACGGTCGCCGTCAGTCCGAACCCGATAAGACCACCCCAGAAAGCGAAGCCGGCCTGCGAATCCGGACCACCGAACCAGCCAACGCCGTATCCGACACCCGCACCAAATCCGGTAACGACAACGTAGGCAACGGCAATGCCGCCATAAACGATCACTCTGAAAATCAGATAAGGAAATGTCCGCACCATCAATCCGACAGCGCGGGAAAAATCAAAATCCCACATAAACTGGCTCCTGTGTTCGACAGGTTTCCACGACAACGGGAAGAAGGTTAGCCAATCTTTGGGCGCGGTCACAAGCGGTCGCGTCACAGTTTGGTGTTTTTGACGATCGGAACCGGGACGTTCGGCGCGTCAGCCCTCTGTCTGGTCCTTCGGAGTGTCGTGATCGTGCGGGTGGAATATCCCGTGATACCAGAAACTGTCCCACAGGTGCCGGTGCCCCGGCTTTTCGCGCATCTCGACAAGATCGAGATGTTCGCCGAAAAGAAGCACGTTCCCATCAGGGTCGCGGGTTTCAAACTCGCGCATGCGCCAGGGCTGGTCCTTGATATCCTCGGTGATGTTGGCACCCCCTGCCTTGGCGAGGGCATGATAGGCGTCAATGCCGTCGACGAAGCAATAGGCGGTGGTGCCACCGGGCTGATCACTCTGCGTCAGGTGAACGCCGGCTTTTCCGTATTCGAGAACCGCGTAGCGGACCGGTTCCCCCTCACCATCCGCCCACTCGAAGGCGACGGTGAATTTCAGGCTGTCCCGGTAATAGGCGATCGATTGAGCAAGGTCCTTGACCCGGAGCACCGGGGCGATATGCGAAACCTTGGGAGGCCGTTCTTGGGACATTGTTCAACCCCGATCTGACAGACTTCGGACGGTGGCACGGCCTCAATAGCATTCCAGTGCGGCCGTTGCGTTTTCGAACCGTCCGTCTGCGAGATCTTGCGTCGAAATCATGAAATAGACAATCCCGGCATCGCCCCATGACCAGCGCATGGCATCGTCGCTCGCCGCGTGCAGGAGCAACACGCGCGATGCCGGACCGCTTTTCGGTTCGGACTGAACGCCGTCGAAGGCCCCGCCGGTCCGGTGCGGCCGGTTGTCGTTCAGCCGCCGCCAGAACGGCTCGAACTGCGCGAGAACATCCGTCGGTATCAGCGACCGGAGTTCGGGATCGGCATAATAGTCGGCAACAAACTCCCAAAGCCGCACATAGGTCGCATTGTAGAGCCCGGACAGTGAGATGTCGCGTTCGAATGCCTGCAGGGTCTGTTCACTCCCGCCGGCACTCCGAAACTCGAAGTAGCTGGTTCGTGTCTGGTCGAGATGAACGGCAATGTCGGTCCATTCTCCGTGCAAAAGGGCTCTGTCCGGTTCTCCGGAGCGAAGTTGGTCAATGATGTCGCGAAGGTCGCGCAGTGCGTCCTGCCGCCAGCTCTCGTTGGCGCGAATGGCTTCCTGCCGGTAGTCGCGCAGCGACGCAGGCGAGGGAAATCGGTCGAGCACAGCGGTCAGCCTTTTGTCGCGTTCGAGCCTCTCCTCCATCTTCCAAAGGCGCTCGAGAGTGGCGCCGCCCGGCTCGCCATCCGCGTCTTCTGAGCCGGTCAATGATTGACCCATTTCCCTGATCTCGTGTTCCAGAGCAGACGTATCCGGCCTGAGAGACCGGTAGGCATCAGGGTCCTCCAGCGCCTCCAGAACCGTTTGCGGCAGATCAGGTTTGAGAGGCTGCTTGGCAAGGCGGGTCTCGATGGAGGCCAGGACGGCAAGCGCCATCCGCGCGGTGAACGGCTCGGGAACCGGTGGACGCTCGGCGTCGGACACCTCCTTGCCTGCGTAAAGCACGTGGGCGAACCGGTCCGGCGCAACCCGCAGGACTTCACCCTCGCGGACAACCCTGTTGGGCACGGTTACGAGGTCAACGGGCCACCGGCGCCAGGTGTTCGGGGCATCACCCGGACCCTCGGACTGCCCATCGAGCGGCCCGGTATGGGTTCCATCATGGACCGGACCCAACTCCGGTGGCGCGGCCCGCTCGGACCCGAGCGCGCGCGTATGGATCACCTTGAAGCCCTCGGTACGCCCGTCGAGATCGCAGGCGTTCGGATCAATGAAGAACAGGAGCCAGCCGTCGCGCGGCCCCAGCCCACCCCAGAGCTCCTCCGGCAGCTCCGCACAGCAGATCTGCGCGAGGAAGTGAAGCGGGATTTCGCCCCGCTGCGGGTGTTCGAGCGAAATCGATTTCGGCCAGGGCACGTTGTCGGGCATCATCGGCAGCCCGCCGAACCATGATTTCGGTTTTTCGTCGGCGCGGATCGGAACCTGCCGTCGCAGGACCACCGAAACCGTTTCCAGTATTTCGCGCTCTGCCCGCGGTGGTGTACCCGGATGCGAAGCGTCCCGGGCAGCGTCGGCTTCGAAGGCCAGCCGCGATCCGTCTGCGTCACCCTTCGGATGCGTCTGGACCTGCGCTTCGGGGACAGGGCGCCGGATGCGCCGTGCGGCGCGATTGCTGGATTGCACAAGGATATCGTGGATTCGATCCGGCTCGACCGTGAAGGCTGGCGAGGCCGTCGTCAACTTGGGGCTTCTGGGGAGAAAACCGACAATTTTAGACAAAAACAACCAAAATCCGATAATAAAAATCATTAATAGTAAAGTTAACCCTGCAATAAATACCAATCCGGCTTCGCTATAAATGTCCTCTGGCATTGCAACGTCCAAATATTATCATTCTCGCAGCTCATTTTTACTTTCAGATATTAAGTCTCAGTAAATTGAATTGTGAGAAAGATAACGAACACGCCAAGTTTCTTGACCGAAAACAAAAACGGGCCCCGCAGGGCCCGCTTAAGATCCGTAGAAGTGACAGCAGGGATCAGCTGTTGACCAGGTTCCGCAGCACGTAGTGCAGGATGCCTCCGGCCTTGATGTATTCAAGTTCGTCCTCGGTATCGACACGGCACAGGCACTCGATGGTCTTGGTGGTGCCGTCCTCGTAGGTGACTTCCACGTCCATCATCTGCCGTGGCTTGATGTCGGCGATGCCCCGGATGGTGACGCGCTCGGTGCCCTTGATGCCATGGGACTGCCAGCTCTCGCCGTCCTTGAAGGTCAGCGGAATGACGCCCATGCCGACAAGGTTGGAACGGTGAATACGTTCGAAGGACTGCGTGATAACGGCGCGCACGCCGAGCAGCTTGGTGCCCTTGGCCGCCCAGTCACGCGATGAGCCCGTGCCGTATTCCTTGCCCGCGAAGATGACGAGCGGCGTTCCGGCTTCCTTGTATTCCATGCAGGCGTCGTAGATCCATTCCTTCTTGCCGTCCTTCATGGTCACGCCGCCCTCGACGCCCGGCACCATCTGGTTCTTGATGCGGATATTGGCGAAGGTGCCGCGCATCATGACCTGATGGTTGCCCCGGCGCGAACCGTAGGAGTTGAAGTCCTTGCGGGCCACCTGGTGCTCGGAGAGATACTGGCCCGCCGGGCTGTCGGCCTTGATGGCACCGGCCGGAGAGATGTGGTCGGTGGTGATGGAATCCAGGAACAGGCCCATGACCGCGGCATTCTCGATATCCTCGAGCGGCTGCGGCTCCATGGTCATGCCTTCGAAATAAGGCGGGTTCTGGACATAGGTCGAGGAGACCGGCCAGGTGTAGGTCAGCCCGCCTTCCACCTTTATGTTCTGCCAGTGTTCATCGCCCTTGAAGACGTCGCCATAGCGGCCGCGGAACATCTCTTCGGTGATGGAGGCGCGGATCAGATCGGTGATCTCTTCCGTGCTCGGCCAGATATCCTTGAGATAAACCGGGTTGCCGTCCTGATCGTTGCCAAGCGGATCCTCGGTGATATTGACGTTGAGGTTACCGGCGATGGCGTAGGCAACAACCAGCGGTGGCGATGCCAGGTAGTTGGCGCGCACATCCGGGTTCACGCGGCCTTCGAAGTTGCGGTTGCCGGACAGAACCGAACAGGCGATCATATCATTGTCGTTGATTGCAGCCGAAATCGCCGGATCGAGCGGTCCGGAATTGCCGATACAGGTGGTGCAGCCATAGCCGGCAAGGTCAAAGCCGAGCGCGTCGAGATCGCCCTGAAGGCCTGCCTTTTCCAGGTAGTCGGTCACCACCTGGGAGCCCGGCGCCAGCGAGGTTTTCACCCACGGCTTGACGTTGAGACCCTTTTTCAGGGCGTTTCGGGCAACAAGTCCGGCCCCGATCAGAACCGACGGGTTCGAGGTGTTGGTACAGGACGTGATTGCCGCAATGACAACATCGCCGTTGCCGAGATCGAAGTCTTTGCCCTCGACCGCGACACGCTTGGAAAGCTCGTCCGCCTTTTTGAATTCCTCCGCCATGGTCTTGGCGAAGCCGCTGGCGGCGTCGGAGAGGTTGATGCGATCCTGCGGCCGCTTCGGCCCGGAGACCGCCGGAACGACCGTGGTGATGTCGAGTTCCAGCGTGTCGGTGAATTCGGGTTCCTCGCCGCCTGCGCGGAACATGCCCTGCGCCTTGGAATAGGCTTCCACCAGCGCGACACGGTCCTTGTCGCGGCCCGTTGCCTCAAGGTACTTCAGCGTTTCGCTGTCGACCGGGAAGAAGCCGCAGGTCGCGCCGTATTCCGGAGCCATGTTGGCGATGGTCGCGGCATCTTCCAGCGACAGGTTGTCGAGGCCGGGACCGTAGAATTCCACGAACTTGCCGACTACACCCTTCTGGCGCAGCATCTCCACGACCCGCAACACCAGGTCGGTTGCGGTGATGCCCTCGTTCAGCTTGCCGGTCAGCTTGAAGCCAATGACTTCGGGGATCAGCATGGAAATCGGCTGGCCGAGCATACCGGCCTCCGCCTCGATGCCGCCGACACCCCAGCCCAGAACAGCCAGCCCGTTGACCATCGTGGTGTGGCTGTCGGTCCCGACGAGCGTATCGGGATAGGCGACCGTTTCGCCGTTTTCTTCCTTGGTCCAGACTGTCTGGGCAAGGTATTCCAGGTTTACCTGGTGACAGATGCCGGTGCCGGGAGGCACGGCACGGAAGTTGTTGAACGCCGATTGGCCCCAGCGCAGGAATTCATAGCGTTCCTGGTTGCGCTCGTATTCCAGTTCCACGTTCAGTTTGAACGCGTCCTTGGTGCCGAAATAGTCGACCATGACGGAGTGGTCGATGACCAGGTCAACGGGAACCAGCGGATTGACCTTTTCCGGGTCGCCGCCGAGCTTCACCGCGGCATCACGCATGGCCGCAAGATCGACGACCGCGGGAACACCCGTAAAGTCCTGCATCAGCACACGCGCCGGCCGGTAGGAGATCTCCTGCGAAGACTTCTTTTCCTTCAGCCATTCAGCGCAGGCGACAATGTCTTCCCTGGTGACGGAGCGGCCGTCCTCGAAGCGCAGCAGGTTTTCAAGAACGACTTTCAGGGAAAAAGGCAGTTTGGACACGCCGTCCAGACCGTTTTTCTCCGCTTCGGGAATGGAGAAGTATGTATAGGTCTTGTCACCGACCTGAAGCGTTGTCTTGCAATTGAAACTGTCAAGGGACTGGGTCACGGCACGTGCTCTCCTTCACTGTCCGCAGCAGCAGGCCCGCGTCTGACCGGCTGCCTGTCATGATCTCCGACGGCTCCCGATTGGGGAACCGCATTTGCCCGTTTCGAGCTTGTTGCAGCGCATTTGATGTCGACCTGTGGGCTCTGCCGTCGAATGCGCGCCGCCTCGTTGCCCGCTATACAAAACTTTCGCGCCGATCACCAGCAAATGCGCGTGTCTGCACCTGAAACGAGGCGATAAGTGATCGGCCGTGATAGGCACGGCCGTGTCGAGTGGATGCACTTTATATACATCCGTATACAAAAATTTCCAGACACAGCCCGGACGATTTTGCGTCGATTTGCAACTGCTGGGCACGGTGCACGCCACTGTGCGGATTGACAATGTCAATACAACCATGGGTCGGGCCTTGTCGTCTGCACCGGGTTATTGCCACGTTAACCCGTAACCGCTATCAAACGGCCATGCGGCGCTTGTTTCTGACCTTGCTGATTTTCGGCCTGACGGCACCCCTGATTGCGGCCAGCGCGCAGGAACCGGTCCGTGAACCTCTGGAAATCGGACAATCAGGCGAGGAATATATGCGTTCGATCCGCCTGCGGGGGATCGACCCGGACGTTGCCTACTATGACCCGACCGCACCGGCACCCAAGCTTGAAACGGAGCAGCAGCCCCTTCAGCCCTTGGCACGCTCCGAAACGGAAGGCGCCTCGGCACCCGCCTCGCGTTGGACTTTCATGCTGATCGCAGGCCTGGTTCTTGCCGGCATCATCTTTGTTATTCTCCGGTTTGGCGGAAACATTGCGGTCACGCTGCAACGGGATGCCGAGAACCCCGAAAGCCGGCGCGGCTCCGGTCCGCAGAACACGCCGCTTTGGGCGGAAAAACTCGGATCATTCAACGATATCCTGCGGATCTCAGACCGGCGCGAGGCGCTGGTTTTGTTGACGCAGAAAGTTCTGGCCACACTGGCGAATACCAACGGCGTTCTCATGCAGCGCAGCTGGACGGCGCGCGATACGATGAGCAACATTCCACTCGCGGACGCCCAGCAATCCCTGCTGCGCACGCTCGTCCTGAACAGCGAGCGGGTTCAATTCGGAGACAGGGACGTTTCGGAGGACGAGTTCCGCGATCATGTCTCGTCGTGCCAGCAATTGCTTGGAGCTGGTGCGGCATGAGCGACACCTCCACGGCAAACCGGTCAGGCGGTCCGCGCATTGAGGTCATCGTGATCGCGGTCGTTTGCGTCATCGCTGCGCTGGCATTCTGGTACGTCATGTCACAGCGCCAGCAGACACTGCGCAGTTCGCCGTCCGGTCTGGACGGCCTTCAGGTCTGGCTGACCTCCAACGACGTGACGTCCTACAATTTTGCCGGTGGCTGGCCGATCGATCAGACGACGGTCGATCTCCTGATCGTGCCCGTCTACGACACCGCGCTCGACGTCGCGCGAACGCCTTCGGCATCAAAGGAGGAGTATCTGCTTCAGTCGGACGAGTATGACCTGGCGAGCGAGGCGATCCTCACCAAGGCACAAACCGTTCCAACGCTTGTCATACTGCCGAAGTGGCGCAGCGGAATGCGCCTGACCGGGATCGCGCATCCGGTGCTGCTGATCGACCAGGAAAGAATCAGGGACACGCTCGGAGAAATAACAGGGGGCGGTGCAGCGGACCTTTTCTACGGACGGACGCCCTTCACCGAATTCAGCTATCGCTCCACGGACGGCGCGACGCTGGAGGCCAGGCTCTATGCCGCGCAGATGTTTCGCAAGGAAGGGTGCGATCCCATAATCGGGACGTCGGACGCGATGATCCTCGGCAGCTGCCCGCTGCCCGCCGATGCACAATCGGACGAAGACGGTGTCCGCGATCGCGTGCTTGTCCTGTCCGACCCCGACCTTTTGAACAACCACGGCCTCCGTCTCGGCGACAACGCGCAAATTGCGGCGGACTTTTTGTCATCGCAAACCGACGAGGGCAACATCGTGATCGACTACAGCCGGATTTCCTGGCTGCGCGATCCTTTTCAGGAGCCGGTGCGCGAGCGGACCTGGGCCGACCTCAGTCGTTTCTTCGGTCCGCCATTTCTCATTCTGTGGCTCGGCGCAGGCTTTCTGCTCACGTTGTTTCTGTGGCGCGCTGCGCTTCGATATGGTCCGGTTCTGCGTGAACGGACCGCGCTCGGTTCAGGCAAGGCGCTTGCAATCGAGGCCCGGGCGCGGCTGATGCGTCTTTCCGGTCAGGATGGCGCGCTCGTCCATGAATACGCAGCCGCCCGGATTTCGGCGGTCGCGGCCGCGCTGTTCGGTCCTTCCCACGCCCGCCATTACGCCAGCGAAGACGAATTCCTCAGTTTCGCGGATCGCCGGCACCCGGATAAGGCAGCCCGGCTCAGGTCGGTTCTTGCGGAGATCAGACGACTTCCGGCGCGCATTCACGCCGCCGAGGCAATTCACCTCATAGACGAGTTCGAACAGGTTTTGGAGCAAATCACCCATGACGCTTGAGGTCCTACGCCAACGCACGGACGCCCTGAGAGCCGAGATTGGAAAAGCCGTTCTCGGTCAGGATGAAATCATCGACCTCCTGCTGGTCGCCCTGTTCGCGCGGGGGCACGTCCTGCTCGAAGGACCTCCGGGAACGGCAAAAACACTACTGGCACGCAGTTTTTCCGCGGCGCTGGACCTTGATTTCGGCCGCATCCAGTTCACGCCGGATCTCATGCCCGGCGACGTTCTCGGCACCTCGATCTTCGACTTCAGAACAAATGAATTCATCCTGACCAAGGGGCCGGTCTTTTCCCAGGTGCTGCTTGCCGATGAAATCAACCGCGCTCCGCCCAAGACCCAGGCCGCACTGCTGCAGGCGATGAACGAGCGGACGGTGTCAATCGACGGCACCGATCATTCCCTCGGCAGCGAGTTCATCGTTGTCGCGACCCAGAACCCGATCGAGCAGCAGGGGACGTACCCCTTGCCCGAAGCCCAGCTGGACAGGTTCCTGTTCAAGCTCATGATCGATTTCCCGCCAGAGGCCACGGAAATGGCGATTCTGCGCCAGCACGCGGCACAGCCGCTGGAATCAGGCCTGGAAACGGCAACGCTGTCGAAGGTACTGGACGCGGCCGCTCTCGCCGAGACCCGCAAACTCGTCGACGGCATCATCCTCAAAGACGACATTCTCGCCTATATCTTGCGTCTGGTGCGGGCGACACGCCAGAATTCCGAAATCGCATTCGGTGCCTCGACCCGCGCCGCCGATGCACTTGTCAGCGCGACGCGGGCAACAGCAGCGCTGAACGGGCGCGACTTTGCCATCCCCGACGACGTCAAGCGCCTGTTCGTGCCTTCGCTTCGCCATAGGATTGTTCTTGGTCCGGCCGCCGAAATCGAAGGGCGCAGCGCCGACCAGGTTCTCGACAACATTCTCAACCAGATCGAGGCTCCGCGCTGATACGTCCGTCAAACAGACTGCTCGCACTTGCCGGCGTGACGCTTCTGGTCTCGTTGATCATGATCGTCGCGAGCACGGCGCTGCGCGATCTCGCCATTCTGCCGTGGCTGCTTCTCGGGCTCCTGGTCGCATTTGACATGGCGTCATCGCTGCAACGGCCGAAAAACCTCACCTTCGAGGCTCCGCCGGAAATTTTCGTCGGCGAGACGGTCCGCCTCCAACTTGCTCTTGATCAGGCGCCACGGAAACTGAGCGCAAAACTGGAGTGGCCGGAAGGCCTGAGCGGCGAGCACGAAATCGCCTTCCAGCCCGGTGCCGACGGCGTCAGCCACGCGGAGATTGAGGTTCGTGCGGTGCGGCGGGGCATCTGGCAACTGGAACATCTCTGGCTGTTCTGGATCTCGAAACTGAGGCTGCTTGAATTCGTCCCGAAGCTCGATCTGGGTGCCGAACTTCGGGTCGTGCCCAACATCCGGCAGGTACAATCCGGCGAGATCACGACGACGGTGATGTCCACCCTTTACGGCGTCAAGGAAAACCGCGCCCTGGGTGAAGGCTCCGAGTTCCATCAGCTGCGCGACTTCGTCCCCGGCATGGATATCAAGTCGATCGACTGGAAACGCTCGGCCAAGCGCCGGTCGCTTGTCGCCAAGGAACTGCGCGCGGAGCGGAACCATCACGTGATCATCGCGCTCGACAACGGCTATCTGATGCGCGAGGAGATCGCCGGCCTGCCGAAGATCGACCACGCGGTCACCGCCGGTCTCGCAACCGCCTGGGCTGCCGCTGTCGGCGGCGATCTCGTCGGATACTATTCCTATGATGTCCGCCCGCGCACCTTCTCCGCCCCGGCCCCGGGGCGGATTGCCTTTGCCCGCCTGCGCAACTGGACCGCCGAACTCTCTTATGTCAGCCGGGAAACCAACCACACGCTGGCGCTGACCGAACTGAACGCGCGCACACCGAAACGCAGCCTGATCATCGTTTTCACCGATTTCATCGACACGACCTCGGCGGAACTTCTGATTGAGAACATCGGCATCCTTGCCAAGCGCCACCTCCTGATCTTTGTCGCTATTCGCGATCCCGACATGGAGGCGATGGTTGAAACCGCGCCGGACAACCTGGAGGGCGCGGCGACCCTCGTCGCGGCCAACCAGTCCATGAACGAGCGCAGGCTCGTGCTGGAACGGCTCGCGCGCATGGGGGTTACGATTGTCGATGCCAAGCCGAACGCGGTCACTGCCCGCCTGATTTCGACCTACCTGGAGATCAAGGCGCGGGAGATGATTTGATGCAGGATCAGGATCTCATGCGCTCGGCGCGGTTTCGCAAGGAACGGGAGGCGGACTGGCAGCGGCTCGAGCGCCTCGTCCTGTTTGCAGAAAGCCGTGGCGTGCAACACATGGACTTTGCCGAAGCGCGGGATCTTGCGTCCCTTTACCGGCAGGCAACCACATCGCTCGCGATCGCGCGCGAAATCTCGCTCGACAAGGCCCTGCTCGGCTACCTGGAGGCTTTGACCGCCCGCGCCTATCTGTGTGTCTACGCGCCCCAGGAACGGCTCGGCGGCCTTTTTCAGAGGTTCTTCTCGCACAGCGCACCCCTGGCGATGCGCCGCTCCTGGCCCTTCATCCTGCTCGGTTTCCTGTGCATGGGTCTCGGAGCTCTCTCCGGATACCTGCTCTATTTCGAAAGCCCGGACTGGTACTACGTCTTCATGCCGGCCGAGCTCGCGGGTGGACGCGGCCCCGACGCTACCTATGAAGCCCTGCGGTCGGTCATTTATGACGAGAACCCCAACTCCTCCGGGCTCGGTGCCTTTGCCACCTACCTGTTCTCACACAACACCCGCATCGCGATATTCGTTTTCGGGCTTGGCGTCTTCGCCTGCGCCCCCGCCATCGTTCTCACGTTCTACAACGGCCTGATGCTCGGAGCATTCTACGCGCTGCATGTGGACCGTGGCCTCGGGCCGGATATCGCCGGCTGGCTGTCGATCCACGGCGTGACGGAACTCTCGGCAATCTGCATCGCCTGCGCCGGCGGATTGAAGCTTGGAACCGCGTTGATGTTTCCAGGCGACGTCTCGCGCATCACGTCCCTGCGCCTGGCAGGCCGGGATGCCTTGAAACTGGCGCTCGTTGCCGCTCTGATGCTGCTGGTTGCAGCGTTTCTGGAAGGCTTCGGCAGGCAACTCGTCCAGGACATCTACATGCGCTTCATCATCGGCTGGGGGATCGGTGCGCTCTGGCTGATCTGGTTCCTGTTCGCGGGGCGGGACCATAAATGATCCCTCGGCTTCGCAGAAAACGGAAAAAGGAGCGCCCGTCGCGCGATCAGCTCATGCCGCCCGAAGGCGTTCCGCTGACCATGCAGATCGCCGGTGTCGGCGTCCGCCTCGGTGCACAGATCACGGATATCGCCATCACGACCGCTGCCCTGGTCTGCATCATGATCCTGCTGGCTACCCTGAACATCACAGGCCCGCAGACAATCGTCGCAATCGGCGCGCTCCTGTTCTTTCTCATTCGCGTTCCCTACTACATTCTTGCCGAACTGGTCTGGAACGGTCAGACGCTCGGCAAGCGCATCATGAAGATCAAGGTTGTCTCTCACGACGGCGGTCCCCTGACCACCCACGCACTTGTCCTTCGCAACATGATGAAGGAAGCCGAGGTGTTTCTTCCCGGGACCCTCGTTCTGATGCTGGACGCTTCCTCCCCGTTGTCATCGCTGCTTGCGTTCGGGTGGATCGCGGTGTGCCTGTTCGTGCCGGTCTTCGACCGCTATCGCCGCCGGCTCGGCGACATGATGGCCGGCACCCATGTCATTCACTTGCCCGTACCCGTGCTCCTGAAGGACCTTGCAAGGGAACCCCGCGCACTGACCCTGGACCGCAAGGGGTTCGTGTTCCTGTCCCATCAGCTCGACCACTACGGCGCTTTCGAGCTTCAGACTCTCGAGGGACTGCTGCGTGCGCAGGGAACCCGCCCGGCGGGCAATATTCTGGCGGAGCGGGACAAGACCATTGCAACTATCGTTGAAAAGATCCGTAAAAAGATCGGTTACGCCAGCCCTGTACCGCCCGCAGACCGTCTGAAATTCCTGCAGGCCTTCTACAAGGCGCAGCGCGAGCATCTGGAGCAGCGCCAGCTGTTTGGAGACCGGCGCGAAAACAAGCATTATGCAAAGAACGGCGAAGATGGCTGATTTCCGCCACGCTCCGGGCGCAGGCCCTGACCTGACGGCTTTCTCTCCAGACCTGGAGGAAACATGACGCAAACACTGGACAGCGAACCCCACATGCCTCTCGGGGTTGGGAGCCTTGTGGGGGAGAGTTTTTCCATTCTCTTCCGGCAGTTTTTCCCGATCCTCGTGATCGGTTTCGTGCCGAGCCTGCTGGGGGTCTTGCTTTCCGGAGCCCTTGTCGGGTTCGACACGGTCCTCAGCCTCGACGATACAGATACCTCGTCCGGCGGCGCGAGCGCTCTGATCAGCCTGGTCGATCTTGTCGTCTATTCGATCACGACCGCCTTCATGGTCCAGCTCGCGTACGACGCTAAACTGGAGCGGCCGGTCAGGCTCGGGAAATACATAGGTCCCGCCATGGCGTCGATCTTTCCCATCGCAATCCTCGGTATCGCCGTCGGCCTTCTCATGGGGATCGCCTCGCTCGCGTTCATCATTCCCGGTCTTTGGGTCTACGCGGTGTTTTCCGTCATGGAACCCGCCATCGTTATCGAAAGGCTTGGCTTCAAGGGCCTCGGGCGCAGCGAGAAGCTGACCAAGGGGTACCGCTGGCCGATCGTCGGCGCGCTCGTGATCACCTGGATCTGCGCCCTTGTGATCATAGTCGCCGCGCTCTTCGTCGCCGATCTGGCCATGACCAGCGGCATCCTCGCATTGTCGATTGTCGTCTACGCCGCCCTGACCGCCATCGGAACAGGCCTGATCAGCATCCTGACGGCCCTGATCTACGCCCGGCTTCGCGAAATCAAGGAAGGCGTGAGCGTTGACCAGATCGCAGCAGTTTTTGACTGACAGGCCAGTCCGGCTCCCTGTCCGCTGCGCTGCTTGTGGACCTGTTGCGATGCTCTTATTGTCAGGACCGCAGGATGATTTCACACGCCTGACGTGTCTGCATAACGTCCTGACGATTTTTGGTTTAAGAGATTCCTTTTTGACGAAAACGGAGCAATTGCATGACGGACACAGGTTACAGCCAGGCCAAGCCCCCCCTCGGTGTCGGCTCTATCGTGGGGGAGAGTTTTTCGATCCTGTTCGGCCACTTCATCAAGATCATCATCATCGGTTTCGTCCCCACGCTGATCGGGTTCCTGATTTCGGGCGCCCTGACCGGCTTCAATGTGGCCCTCGGTCTGGAAGTTCAGGAATTCTCCGGCCCCGGCAGCGTGGTTGCGAGCATTCTCTCCTTGCTCATCAACATGGTCGTCTACTCCATCACGACGGCGCTGCTCGTTCAGCTTGCCTATGACGCAAAGCTGTCCCGTCCCATCCAGCTCGGCCGCTACATCGGACCCGCCATCAGCGTCATCGTGCCTCTTGCAGTCATAACGATCGTCGTGTCGATCCTGGTATCCATCGGCCTGGTCCTGTTCATCGTGCCCGGTCTCTGGGTCTATGCAGTGTTTGCCGTGATTGCCCCGGTCATCGTGATCGAACGTGCCGGCTTCGGTGCAATGGGCCGCAGCAGCTTTCTCACCAAGGAGTATCGCTGGCCGATCGTTGGAGCATTGATTCTCGGCATCATCCTGTCCGTGATCATCAGCTTTCTTGCGGTGTTCGTGGTCGGTCTGATTGCCAGCATCGGTTCAATCGGACTGATCATCGGTATCGTGCTCTTTGCCGGCATGTCCACACTCGGCGCCGGCTACGTGAGTATCCTCATCGCGCTGATCTACGCCCGACTTCGCGAGGTCAAGGAAGGCGTGAACGTCGACCAGATCGCGTCCGTCTTCGATTGAATTGGGCACCCTCGGCGTCCTCCACGGGCGCCGAGGGCAGCCTACCTCATGTTTCAGCAGCACACCGTCGCGGGAGCATTTCCGCTTGAGCTCAGACCCGAGCCAACCTACGGTCGGCCAAGAAAAATCAGGAAATTTCAGGTTTAGATAATTGCGAAGTCCGACTGAACAGGCCCCATTGGGCCCTCCTGATGCAGAAGATCAGGCACAGCCGTACGTCACGGCACCGGAACCCAAGGCGCCATTGGGTGTCGGCACCATAATCGGAGAGAGTTTTTCCATCCTGATCAAGAACATTTTCAGGATGATCCTGGTCTCTTCGGTGCCCATGGCACTTTTCATCGTGCCAATCGGCCTGATGCTCTCCAGTACGGGGGCGATCAATCTCGAAGACCCGACCGCCAACTGGCCGATGGTGGCTGCTTATACGGTCACGTCCCTGCTGACGTTCTGTGCCGCGATTTCCCTGATTTCCGCGGCGGTCACGAAGCTGACCTATGATGCAAAACATCAAAAGACGAGAAGTCTGCGGGAGATATCCGGGCCTTCGCTGGCAGCCGCACCCGCTATTGTCCTGCTTGGCGTTGCCATCGGTGTTGCTCTGCTTGCGCTCCAGGCCTCCATGTTCGCCCTGGGGTTTGTGACACCGTTGCTCTCATTCGTGGCACTGCCGGCGTTCTTCGTGATCTACCTCTGGTCGGTTGCCGCATTCTCCCTCATGCCTTCGGCAGCCGTCATCGAGAAGAAGGGCTTGCGCAGTCTTGGGCGAAGCATGGAACTCACGAAAGGATACCGGCTGCCTGTACTGGGAACGATGTTTCTGGCCGGTTTGTGCAGCGTCGCAGTTCAGCTTGCGTTCTCGATAGCCACGGTTTTGCTGACTGCATTGGCTTCACTGGTTTCGGACACCTTGAGCGGAATTCTGTCTTTCGCATCCTCCCTGGTCACCTTCGGTCTCGTAATCGGCTTCATTTGTATCGTTGCCTGCCTCGTCTACCTGCGGCTGAGGGAAGTGAAGGAAGGCGTTGGCATCGAACAGATTGAGCAGATTTTCGATTGACTCAGGATGCCCGCCGATCGGGTCCTGCCCGGTCCAGCGCACCCGGCCCCGCCAGACACACAGACTTCATCCATGGAAGCAGTGCGCATTTGACAGAGATTAAGGCCGCCGAAATTTCTTGCGTGATACCTGTGCGCGGCACTAACAAGACAAACGTGCCTTGTCATGCGGAGCAGTCTTCTGAAACTTGTTGCCGAAAAGCTGACGATCGACCGCGGTGGACGCCGGGTGTTTCAGGATCTGTCCTTCACCGTTGAAAAGGGAGAAGCTCTTGTCGTGACCGGTGCCAACGGCATCGGCAAGTCGTCTCTGCTGCGAACGCTGGCCGGGCTGGTGCCGCTCGCCTCCGGAACCTTGCGTCTGGACGGTGGGATGCCTGATCTTATGCCCCAGGAACAGGCCCACTATTTCGGCCATCAGGATGCCGTCAAACCGGCTCTCTCGGTTCTGGAGAACCTCCATTTCTGGCAAAGTTTCACCGCGTCCTGTGAACCGGGAAGCTTCAGTGGCGGCAGATGCTCGCCGGGCGAAGCGCTGGAAAAACTCGGGATCGGTCACACCGCCCAGCTTCCAGCGGCCTATCTGTCTGCCGGACAGAAACGCCGACTGTCTCTGTCGCGGCTTCTGATCACGCCGCGTCCGATCTGGCTCATGGACGAACCGACATCCGCGCTCGACAAGGCGTCCGAACATCAGTTGCTCGGTCTCATGAACGCGCATCTGGAGAACGGCGGTCTCATCATTACCGCGACACATACCGACCTCTCACTCGACAGGATCCGCAAGCTGCACCTGGAGGCCGGCGATCCGGCGGCGCTGACGATGGAGGATGCGCTGTCATGAGCAACTGGGCGATGGCCTTGTTCATGCGCGATATGCGTCTGTCGGTCCGCATCGGCGGCAGTGCACTCGTGGGTGTCCTGTTTTTTCTCGCGGTCGTCACCGTTATTCCATTCGGCGTTGGTCCGGACCTCAACCTGCTGGCCCGCATCGGTCCGGCCATCCTTTGGATCGGGGCGTTACTGGCAACGCTGCTCGGGCTCGACCGGTTGTTCCAGGCCGATCGCGAAGACGGCACTCTCGACCTGATGATGATGTCTGCCCGCCCGCTTGAAATCGTCGTGCTGGTGAAATGCCTGGCCCACTGGATCGCGACCGGCCTGCCGCTGGTTGTCGCAGCCCCGCTCCTTGGCGTGTTTCTGAACCTCGACCCGGTCTCAACGGGGGCGGTCACCGTGACACTTCTCGTCGGAACGCCGGCACTCACACTGATCGGAGCAATAGGCGCGTCGCTCACCGTTTCGCTGCGGCGGGGAGGCTTGCTGCTTGCCGTTCTCGTCATCCCCCTGGCCATCCCCGTGCTCATATTCGGCGTTAGCGCAGCGGATGCAGCCATTCACGATCCGGTCCCGTTTCTGACCCCGTTTCTGATCCTGTGCGCGCTCACGCTGATCGCCGCCGTTGTCGGCCCCGTTGCTTCGGCAGCCGCCCTCCGCTTCGCATCGGATTGAGCAGCGGGACACGAACATCACCCCCCTCTTGATCGAGCGCAATGCGGCCTGCGACAGGGGAGTGCATTGAAGGAACTTGGAGAGTGCAGTAAGTAAGACGCTATGGCATTTTGGGATTATGCAAATCCGACGCGGTTTTTGAGGCTGGTTCAGATTGTTCTGCCCTGGCTCGTCGGACTGTGCGTGATCACCTTCGCGGCGGGGCTCTACATGAGCTTTCAGGCACCCGAAGACTACCAGCAGGGCCAGACCATCCGGATCATGTATATCCACGTCCCGGCCGCCTGGCTGTGCATGATGTGCTACACCGTCATGTCCCTGTCCTCAATCGGGACGTTGGTCTGGAAGCATCCGCTTGCGGACGTTTCCGCGAAAAGCGCAGCTCCGATTGGGGCGGCCTTCACCTTCATGGCCCTGCTGACCGGATCCTTGTGGGGCAAACCCATGTGGGGAACCTACTGGGTCTGGGACGCGCGGCTCACTTCCGTCCTGGTGCTTCTGATCATGTATCTGGGGCTCATGACGCTCTGGCGGACGATGGATGATCCGATCAAGGCCGGCAAGGCCGCAGCGGTACTGACGCTTGTCGGCGCGCTCAACCTGCCGATCATCAAGTTTTCGGTGGACTGGTGGAACACCCTTCATCAGCCCGCCAGTGTTGTTCGCCTTGACGGGCCGACCATTCACCCGGATCAGCTCTGGCCGCTCCTGGTGATGGCGTTGGCCTTCACGCTACTGTTTTTCGTGCTGCATCTGATGGCGATGCGCAACGAAATCCTGCGCCGCCGCGTGCGCGCACTGCGCATGAGAGCGGCGAGCGTTTCACATCCTGGAACCGCTGCCGCGACAGCGCAGCCTGCGGAGTAGACCCATGGATCTCGGACCGCATTCAGGCTTCATCATCGCGTCCTACGCGCTCTGCTTTCTGACGGTTCTGGCGCTGATCGCCTGGGTCAGGATCGACAAGTTCGTCCAGGATCGCGCCCTGAAGCAACTCGCCGAACAGGGAATTTCACGCAACCAACCGGACAGCCGAAAAACATGACCGAAATGGATGCACCTGGATCCGGCTTCAAGCCGGACGGCAAGACGGCAAATGCGCCGGCGAAGCGCGGCTTCCCGGTTCTGGTCCTGTTACCTCTCGTAGTGTTCATGGCACTGGCGGGACTGTTCATGTTCCAGCTCCTGCTCGGCAACGATCCGCAGAAGATCCCGTCCGCGCTGATCGACAAACCCGCCCCCGAATTTTCCCTGACAGCGGTTGAAGGCATCACCAGGGACGGAAGCGTGGTCCCCGGGTTCTCGCGAGAGGACCTTCTCGGAAAAGTGTCTGTCGTCAACGTGTTTGCGTCCTGGTGCGTTCCCTGCCGCCAGGAACACCCGCTTCTTGAAGACCTCGCCAAGGTCAAGGACATTCAGCTGCTCGGCATCAACTACAAGGACAAGCCGGAAAACGCCCGGCGGTTCCTGGGAAGCCTCGGCAATCCCTATAGCCACATCGGTGCCGATCCGGCCGGAAGAACCGCGATCGAGTGGGGTGTTTACGGGGTGCCGGAAACATTTGTTGTCGATAAGGAAGGCACGATCCGGTACAAGTTCATCGGACCTTTGAGCCCTGCGTCCTATCAGGAAGTCTTCCTGCCTGAACTCAGCAAGATCATTGCGGCAAACCGGTAACGGACGGTTCGCCCGATTTCACATTTGTGCGAAATTCCCCCGATCCCGACGATGTCACCGGCTCGTGACTCGCGATTGAAAGCCAAGTTGCATATTTTACCGGCAACCGAAAAAGGAAACGAGCCAAATGGTGGGTCTGACATTTCGGAAAGCACATCAGGCTTTCCGTACGTGTGCTGTTGTTCTGGCCGGAATAGCCGGACTGTCTATATCGATTGGCATCGCCGATGCGCAGCCGAAAAAAGTGGTGGAACTGTTCACGAGCCAGGGCTGTTCGTCCTGTCCTCCGGCGGACAAGCTTGCCGAACGTCTAGTTGAAGAGGACAAAGATGTTCTGACCGTTCTGATGCCGGTCGACTATTGGGACTACCTCGGCTGGAAGGACACGCTTGCCAGCCCCGCACATTCTCAGCGTCAGCGCGCCTACGCGACCCGGCGCGGTGACCGGTCCGTCTACACGCCGCAGATGGTGATCAACGGTGAAGAGCATGTTGTCGGCAGCCGGGAGCGCGACGTCCGGGCAGCGCTTGACCGCGCCGATCCGTTCACCGCGCAGGTCGATCTGACGATATCCGACATGGTCGTGCAAGCGGATCTGGACGGACAACTGCCCGCCGGAGCCAAGATGGCAACGGTCTATTTCCTCAGGATCGACGACGAAGCGACGATTGATATCGGCCGCGGAGAAAATGCCGGAAGGACGATCCGCTACGTGAACATCGTCCGCAATCTGCAGCCGATCGGCGTTTGGGAAGGCGGCGCGGAGACGTTTCGCATGCCGAAATCCAAACTGATGCTGAAAGACGATGCACGCTGCGCCATTATCGTCCAGATCGAAGACCGGGACGGACCGGGCAAGATCATCGGCGCGGCCGTCATGAACCTGCGCGACGGTGCCTGAGGCATCGTCCGCGCTGCACAGTCCTGATACCCCGTCCGGAAAGTACAGGATTAACACGGCGACTATCTTGTATCCTGCGTAAAAACTGCTACCCCTTTGCCGCGACGCGGCTCACGCAACGGGGAAGTGCATGGATCAGGCATTGAGACTTCGGGTTGCTTTTGCAAGCATATTCGTCGGCATCCTGGTCCTGGCCCTCAAGATCGGCGCCTATCTTCTCACCGGCTCGGTCGCGCTTTACTCGGATGCGCTCGAAACGTCCGTCAATATCGTCTCGTCGATTGCAGCGCTTGCCGCTGTCTGGTTGGCTTCCAAGCCCGCGGACAAGAACCACCCCTACGGACACGACAAGGCGGAGTACTTCGCCGCTGTCCTTGTCGGCGTGATGATCGTTCTGGCCGCGATATCCATTTTCCGTGCTGCGTGGGTTGGTTTCACCGCAGGTGATCATCCGAACTATTCGCCGCTCGGGCTCGGGATGAACCTGGCATCGGCGATCATCAACGGCGCATGGGCCCGGTTCCTGATGAACTACGGCCGCAAATCGAGGTCACCTGCGCTCATCGCGGACGGCAAACACCTGATGACGGACGTCGTAACCTCCGTGGGCGTGCTTCTGGGCGTCGGCCTTGTGCTGCTCACCGGCTGGCAACTGCTCGACCCTGCGCTGGCCGTGATTGTCGGTCTGCTGGTACTGTGGTCCGGTTGGGAACTCGTCAAGGAATCGGTCGGCGGGCTCATGGATGAAGCTGCCTCCGCGGAGGTGCTCGGCAAGATCCGGGACCAGATTTCGCAGCAGGGGGAAGGGGCACTGGAAGCCCATGACCTGCGCACACGCATCGCCGGCAGGTCCACCTTCATCGACTTCCACCTCGTCGTCCCCGCAGATATGTCGGTTGATACTGCCCATAACATCTGCGACCGGATCGAAGCAGCCATCAAGGAAGACGTTCCCGGCGCCCGCATCACCATTCACGTCGAGCCGGAACACAAGGCCAAGCATTCGGGTATCGTGGTCGTATGACACAGGAAACGGAGGCCTGACGGGCGTGACACCGTGTTGGAAATGCCTTTGACACACGCATTCAGGCGCAGGGCGCGGCACGCCGTGGATCATGCGATCCTGGTTGCAGGATCCGTGCTCATGTGTCTGCCGGTCTTTTCGATTTTCGCCGCAACCACACATGCCCCCGGCAGCCGGATGCTGCCGCGTCTCGATCCGGGCGGGGCCCTTGTTGCCAACTATGGCGCTTTCCTGTCGTCGAGCGCGGGTTTTTCCGGAGACATCACCGTTGCCGGAATGCTGTGGAATTCGTTTGTGCTCGGTGCAGGGTTTGCATCACTCAAAGTGGTCGTCTCGCTGCTTGCCGCCTATACGCTGGTCTATTTCCGGGTGAAGGGCGCGAGCGCGATCTTCGCTGTTCTGCTCCTCACCCTGATGCTGCCGCTCGAATCCCGGTTTTTGCCCACATATGACGTGGTCGCAGACCTGGGCCTGGTGAACACGGAAGCCGGGCTCATCTTCCCGCTCGTCGCATCGGGTCTCGGGACCTTGTTTTTCCGCCAGTTCCTGCTGACCGTACCCGACACGCTGCTGGAATCGGCGCGGCTGGACGGTGCCGGAAGCTGGAAATTCTTCAAGGACATACTGATGCCCCTGTCGGCACCGACAGCGGCGGCGCTGTTTCTTGTCTTGTTCGTGAACGGCTGGAACCAGTATCTTTGGCCGGTGATGGTGACATCCGAGGAAGCCACCTACACGCTCGTGAGAGGAATGCAGTTTTTCGGCCGCGCCAGCTTGCCCGGCCTGATGCTGGCCATGCTTGCGATCGTGCCGCCGTGCCTTCTCGTCATCTTGTTTCAACGGCAGGTCGTTAAGGGACTGTTTGACGGGTCCCACTAGCTCAGGCCCCAAATGGGGAAAGGACGGTATTCGCATGGCATTTGAAGCAATCCTGTTCGATTGCGACGGCGTTCTGGTCGATTCGGAATTGATCTACGTCGCCGTGGAACGGGAACATCTTGCGCGGATTGGCCTGCACTACGAGCTAAATGAATACATGGACCGGTTTCAGGGTCTCGGCGGCACGGATTTCTGGGCCGCCCTGGACCGGGACCACCGGGCACTTGGAAAGGGACCGCTGCCGCCGAATTTCGGTCCGGATCTTGATGAGGCCACCATGGAACGCATCAACCGTGAACTCGCGGAGATCGCCGGTATCAAACAGCTACTGGAAAACCACGACGGACGGCGCGCCGTCGCCTCCTCCTCGCGCCTGAAGAGACTGGTCCACAAGCTGCGGCACACGGGTCTTCATGCGTATTTCGACCCTCACATCTATTCGGGCGAGCAGGTGCAGAACGGCAAGCCGGCTCCGGATCTTTTCCTGTTCGCCGCACAGAGGCTCGATGCGAACCCGCAATCCTGTCTGGTAATAGAAGACAGCGCCAATGGCGTGAAGGCCGGCCTTGCCGCGGGCATGACGGTCTGGGGATTTGTCGGCGGCGGACACAGTCACGGCGGGCATGGGGACCAGCTTCTTCAGGCCGGAGCGCACAGGATTGTCGACAGCCATGACGACCTGTCCAGCCTTTTGCAACCCGGCAGCACCCTTGCATGAAATCAGCTGCGGCCGGTCAAACCTTCAAACATCAAGAGGCGGGCGACGCACGATTGTGCAACAGGAGCTACATTGATCCCGACTTCTTAATTCAAAGGGACACACCATGTTCAAGCGTGCCGTGATCACGGCTCTGATCGTCGGATCCATCCTCACGGTCATCAACCAGGTCGACGCTGTCTTCGGGCAGGCCGAATTGATCATCTGGCAGGCTCTTTTGTCGACAGCCGTGCCCTTTATCGTCTCTCTCGTGAGCGCTTATCTCACCTTGAAGACCACGGATCCGAACAGCGCTGCGCACGCGGAGAATGAAGCCCGCGGGAACGGGCCGGGGAAGACCGGACGGGAAGAGCAGCCAGATGCCGGGACATCGGCACGGCTCCCCGCCGACGCCGACGTCCGGCAGTTGGAAGACGCCTGGACCGTCGTTTCGGAGATCGGGCAGAATGCGAGGGCAGTGAACATTGCCAGCAAGGAACGCGCGGATTTCCTGGCGGACCTGATATCCACCTCCGAGCATATCCAGAAGGACCTTCAGTCCGTAGGGCTTGAAGCACGCGGCTGTACGCAGGACCTCGCCGATGCCGGAGGCAAGATCACGCAGGCACGTGAGGGGATAACGGCAATTTCGCAAACCTGCCTCAGCGCAGCGGAACTCATCGGACATCTGAGCACGGCCACATCAGACCTGACCCGCAAATTCAATGATATCGAAAATCTGGCTCAGGAGATTTCGTCGATCTCATCACAGACCAACTTGCTTGCGCTCAACGCGACGATCGAAGCAGCCCGTGCGGGCGATGCCGGCAAAGGCTTTTCGGTCGTTGCAGGCGAGGTGAAGGCGCTGGCCGGGTCGACGGAAAGAGCCGTTGAATCCATTGCCACGATCCTTTCTGAAATGACGCAATCGCTTGCAGAGACACGTCAGCTTGTCGAAACCGCGAAAGAAAAGCTGCAGCTTTCCGATACGCAAAGCGCCAGCAGTCTGGAGCAGATTTCTTCGGTGGAAACCTGTTTGAACGATCTGACCACGCGCAACCAAGCAACGTCCCTCCAGATGACGGACCGAACCGCTGCACTCGACAGGGTATCGACCAACCTCCATCAGATCCGCAAGGACACGGAAAACGCAATCAAGGGATCGGCCAGGAACATCGAGCTTGCCAGGCGTGCTTCGGAGACCGTTCAGGAAGTGGCCGAAAGACTGACGCGAGCCGGCTGAAACCGGGCGCATTCTTCAGGCAAAAAAAACCCGGGGTTGCCCCCGGGTTTCCAGTTTGCGGTCCGAGCCATTAGACCGCCTGGGAGATTTCTTTCTTCGCCTCTGAAACCTCAGAGACGCTGAGAACCGGTTCCGAATTCCGGATAGGCTTCCACACCGATTTCGACCTTGTCGAGGCCGAGTGCCTCTTCTTCGTCGGAGACGCGGATACCCATGGTGCTCTTCAGGATGAACCAGACGATGCCGCTGGCAACGAATGCGAACACGCCGTAGGAGACGATCCCGATGATCTGCGTGCCGTAGGAGGCATCGCCGTTCGACAGCGGAACAATCAGGGTGCCCCAGATGCCTGCAAGCAGGTGAACCGGGATAGCGCCGACAACATCGTCGATTTTCAGCTTGTCGAGCAGCGGAACGGCGAAGACAACGATCGCACCGCCGACACCACCGATGAACAGTGTTGCCCACATGCTCGGAGCAAGCGGTTCAGCCGTGATGGAGACCAGGCCGGCAAGAGCACCGTTGAGCGCCATGGTCACGTCGACTTTCTTGTAGAGAACCTGGGTCAGGATCACCGCAACGATGACACCGGAAGCTGCAGCCATGTTGGTGTTGGCGAAGATGCGCGAGATATCGGTGACATCGCCAATAGAACCCATTGCCAGCTGCGACGCGCCGTTGAAGCCGAACCAGCCGAGCCACAGGATGAACGTGCCGAGCGTTGCGAGCGGCATGGACGATCCGGGCAGCGGATGCACGGTGCCGTCTGCGCCATACTTGCCCTTACGCGCGCCGAGAATGATCGCACCGGCCAGAGCAGCCCAGCCACCCACGGAGTGAACGATCGTGGAACCGGCGAAGTCGGAGAAGCCCATTTCGGACAGCCAGCCGGCGCCCCACTGCCAGGAACCGGAAATCGGATAGATGATACCAGTCAGGACAGCCGTGAAAATCAGGAACGGCCAGAGCTTGACGCGCTCGGCCACGGTGCCGGAGACGATTGAAGCCGTTGCAGCCACGAACACCATCTGGAAGAACCAGTCGGAAGCCGTGGAGTAACCGGTATCGAGGGCGTCGCCACCGACCGGATCGAACGAATACGGGCCGAAGGAACCGATGAAGCCGCCGTCAACGCCGGTATACATCAGGTTGTAGCCGGTGATCCAGAACATGACGCCTGCGATCGAGTAAAGCGAGATGTTTTTCAGGCACTGCATCGACACGTTTTTCGAACGCACGAGGCCGGCTTCCAGCATCGCAAAGCCGGCAGCCATCCACATGACGAGGAAACCGCCGATGAGGAACAGGAGTGTGTTGAAAATATAAGCGACTTCCGGAGACACGGCCGGAGTTTCAGCCGCATCCTGAGCGAAAACCGGCAGAGCCGAAAGGCTCAACACGGCAAGCGCCGCCGCACTCTTAGCGACAAGTTTTTTCATGATACGTTTCCTTACCTAAATCACAGAGCTTCGGCGTCTGTTTCGCCAGTGCGGATGCGCACAGCCTGATCGATCGAGTGAACGAATATTTTGCCGTCTCCGATCTGACCGGTTTTTGCGGCCCCGGAGATCACGTCAATTACCTTCTCGACATCAGAGGTATCGACGGCGACTTCGATTTTCAGCTTCGGCAGGAAGCTCACCGCGTACTCTGTTCCGCGGTAGATTTCGGTATGCCCCTTTTGGCGGCCATAACCCTTCACTTCGGTCACCGTCAGACCCTGTATGCCGATGCCTGTCAGGGCATCGCGCACTTCGTCGAGCTTGAACGGCTTAATGATGGCCATCACTATTTTCATTGCTCGTACCATTCCCCTTTTTTCGCCCCTTCCCTTCGAAGGCGCTCGGTCGTCGACCCTGGTGCCGTGCCTGGTTTGTGCCCCTCTGGAAGAACGATCAGGTCTCGAATGCACCGTGCCCAAATAGCCGGGCCAACGTCGGCGACTGTTAATCAAGGACCGTGCCAACTGGCAGGATAAATTGAAAAGGCAAATTAATTCAGATACTTGAACGAGGGCGAACGGAATTCGCGCGTTAAGACATCTGACTGTGATGAATTTAGAGGCATTTTTTCTGATTAAAAAATAGTCGAATTTCGTGCAGAGTGTGAATAATTAGGCAGGCCGAAGTCTGAGCAAAAGCATCGAAATGAGGCAGGCCGGCAAACGCAGCCGGGACACCGGTCCTTCGGCCGGATGAAACCGGAAACGCGTCAACGCGTGGGGTTCAGGCGGAAAACCCACCATCCTCCAGATAAGCAATTTCGTCGGGCGTTGATTCGCGATTGAGAACCTTGTTGCGATGAGGAAATCGCCCGAAACGCCTGATCACATCCATGTGGATCAGGGCGTAATGATAAAAATCCGTGTTACCAAGGCGCCGGCACAGATCAACGCACCGCTCCTGGTGGGACATGTCTTCGGAATGTTCAAACGGCAGATAAAAGAACACGCGCACGTCTTTCGGGAACGCACGGTCGAAACCTCTTTCAAGGGCGGCTTCGGCAATCGACACGGCTTTTGCGTCTGCCGCAAACGCCTCGGGTGTGCCCCTGAAAATGTTGCGCGTCATCTGATCAAGCAGGATCAGGAGCGCGAGCGCTCCATCAGCCGTTTCCGCCCAGTGATCCAGCTTGCCGGCGATCGCATCTTCAACGGTTCCGCGGAAGCCCTCTCGGCAGCTGCCGTCGAACTTGTCCCCGCCTGCAAACCATTTCGGCGCACCGGCCTGCCACCAGAAATCGAGAACATCCAATGGGGAAACAGGCGCTTTGGGCATCTGGGCACTTCCAATCGTCAACAATGAAACCGGACGCCCCCGGGGGGAACTCCGCGCCGGGAGGGACAACAACGCCACACTCGCACGGAAACCGCAAAAGGTCAGGTCTTATTCACCGCAGGCCCGGCTTTGCCCTTCCTGCTTGCAATGAAACAAAATGCGCATGGATCTTTCTTACCACGGGACCATTAGTTGCCATTGAAAGAATGGAAACAGACAGCCTTTTGAACTAGATGATGCACTGAACAGACATCGCGCGGGAAGCTGCGCGTCCGACAACAGAAGGCTCGTTGTGTCCGAAACCCTGCTCGATCTGAAGGGGCTGAAATGCCCGCTCCCCGTTCTCAAGGCACGCAAGGCCATGTCGAGGATAACTGCTGGCGACAGGCTGGTCGTCCTGACAACCGATCCGATGGCCGAAATCGACATTCCTCACTTCTGCCAGGAAAACGGCCACACGCTCGTCTCGAGCGAACGCACTGATTTCGGTCACCGCTTCCTGCTCGCCAAGGGCGCTTGAAATCCAGTCACATCAGGTTTTGGACGCAACCTCGTCGATCTGTCGGGCAAGGTCCAGGTCCAGCTCGCTCAGCCCACCGACATCATGGGTCGCGAGCGTGATATCGACCGTCCGGTAGACATTAGACCATTCAGGATGATGGTTCATTTTTTCGGCGAGAAGCGCCACGTGGGTCATGAAGGCGAAGGCTTCACAGAAGTCCTTGAACTTGAAGGATCTGAAAATCGCCTCGCGTCCGTCGCACATGTGCCAGTGCGGCAACGTGTTGAGCCCTGCAGCCCGGTCTTCCGGTTTCAGTCGTTCAACCATCCGTTCAACCCTCCGGTTCGATGTTGCAATTCGCGACACCCCTGAGCACGATGTCGCTACAGAGAATATCGGAGAGTGCATTGACCCACAAAGTCCTGTTTGTCTGTCTTGGCAACATTTGCCGTTCACCCCTCGCTGAAGGCATATTTTCCGGACTGGTCGATGACGCCGGCCTGACCGGTGATTTTCAGATCGACTCGGCGGGCACAGGGGCGTGGCATATCGGCAATCCGCCCGATCCGCGATCGGTGGAGATTGCCGCAAGAAACGGTATCGACATCTCGCATCAGCAGGCGCGCACGGTGTCTTTGGATGATTTCGACCGGTTTGACGTCATCGTTGCGATGGATGGCAACAATCTCGCGACGCTTTCGTCCCTCTGCGCGACACCGCGTGCCGAGATACGTCTCCTTTTGAACGCCCCGCCAATGGATGTACCGGACCCCTACTTCGGCGGCCCGGAGGGTTTTGAAGACGTGTATCTCCTGATCCGGTCCGGCTGCGAAAAGCTGCTTGCGACCATTCGCTGAGTGCAATCCAAAGGTCAGTCCCGGGACATTTGAACTTTTGTTTTCATAAATCCTTCTTACAGCCTGCGGTAAGGGTAGGGTTCCCGACCTCGAGGCTTGATTTGCAATGAAGTTTCTCTGGTGGTCCCTGGCCGCCTTGCTCCTGTTGCTGGGATTCGCGACGGTATGGCTGCCCATCCCGACGGGAGTGCCGCTGCTTGCCCTCGGACTGATCGTGATCGTCGGCACGAGCAGAAGCGCGGCACGGCTGTTGCGCAGGCGGCGACGGACAACGCCTCCCTTGAATGATGCAATCACCTGGGTTGAGAACCGGTCTCCGCTGCGCTTTGCCAAAATTCTGAAGCGGACCCGCCCGAGGAAAAAACAGTATCAGCCGGATCGCGAGCATCTCACCTGATCGTTCGCACCTGGGCGGACGGACTCAATGCTCTGAAAACGCGCGCAAGGCGCCGCTCAACAGCCGTTTGGCACGACGCACGGCACGGCGGAGATAGCGATGCAGACGCCGGCCCTTCACCGTGAACCATTCGTCGAGCTTCCGGTCCGTGACGAGCGGCGGAACTCTCTGGTAGAGAAGATGGTAGACGGCGAGAATGAGGAGCAGGGTGACGCCCCATGAAATCAGCGTGTCGGAAAAGAAATGCCCGCCGAACGCAACCCGGTTGGCCGACAGGATCACGCAGAGCGGCAGCACGAAGCACAAGGTTGCCTTGCGCCAGCTCGCCGGCACGAGAAACGCAACGGACGTGAGCCAGATCGCAGCGGAGGCCTCGCCGGAAACGAAGGAACAGTTGCGCTCGCACTGATCGGAAATCACCCAGACAGGCTGATGCGACAGGTCGCCTCCGAATTCCTCGACATACCGGGGCCGCGGGCGTCCCCAGTTGTCTTTCAGTATCGTGTTTACCAGGACACCCGGACCCATGATAAGCGTGGTGAGCAGAAACAGCGGCTGCCGAAGCGGTAGGATCGGGGGCCGCCCGGGCGCGAACAGCTTCAGAACAAGCACGGCGACGCAACTGATCGCGATCACCCGCACCAGAAACGGCCCCAGGTGCCTCACGTCGCGCAAAAACGCATCATTTTGTGCCCAGAAACCTGCGGTCTCCGAATAGAACAGGCCGCTGACAAGGAAGTCGATGCGCGGAAACGCAAGGAAAAACGCGGAGACGACGGCGATGTAGATTGACACGCAAACCATGGGATGCGCCCTGCACCAACCGGCTAACTTGCGAAGCCCGGACTTGGGATTATTCTCGTGTGATACGGTTTGCGTCATTACTGCTTTTTGAACCAATTCGGAGTTTCGCGTTCAAGGTCGTTCCATTGCAGCCTGTTTTGTGAGGGTATGACCTAGCGCATCCAGCGGTGCCATCCAAGTCCCGGAAAACGGCAAACGAGCGAGCGGAGTATCACAAGGTGTCCACGAGTCGCCAGCCCGGCAAGCATGCAATGTCCGACATCGTTTCGGCACGAGCGGACGAACGCCCCCTGATTGAATTCTGGTACGAGTTCGCATCCACATACAGCTACTTGTCGGCCATGCGCATCGAGACCTTGGCCCATGACTGCAACATCCGCATTGCCTGGCGCCCGTTCCTGCTCGGACCCATTTTCAAGAAACAGGGCTGGGACACCTCTCCCTTCAACCTTCATCCTGCCAAGGGACGCTACATGTGGCAGGACATGGAACGGCAATGCGAAAGATACGGCCTGCCCTTCACGATGCCCGCACCGTTTCCCCAGCATAGCCTTCTCGCGGCAAGGATCGCCCATGGCGGCCGGCAGCAATCGTGGATCGGAGCATTTACGCGTTCGGTCTATGTCGCTGAATTCGGACAGGGCCTTGATATCTCGGACGAAGGCCTGATGGCCAATCTTCTGCTGGAAGCGGGCGCGCCCGTCACCCAGGCACTCAAGGATACGGGCAGCTCCGAAACCAAGATCGGCCTGCGGGCGGCGGTTTCGGAAGCCGAGGAGCGCGGGATCTTCGGTGCGCCCAGTTTCGTTCTTGAAAGCGGTGAACTCTTTTGGGGTGACGACCGGCTGGAACTTGCGCTGGAAACGGCCGCACGCGGCTAAATCGGCGAATCGCCCGGTCCGGAACGGCCTGGCAGCATCAACGCATCGAGGACGACTGTTCGCCCTGGAGACGCACGCGTTCGAGCGCTGCAAACAGCTCCGCCGGTGAAAGCGGTTTAGCAATGACGTTTGCGAAACCGGCCGCCCGCAGCTGCGTTTCGCCAACGGCCTCAACCGCAGCGGTCACGGCAATGAGCGGCAAGTGTGCCTTCGCCGGGTCGGTCTTGATTTCACGCGCGGTTTCAACCCCGCTTTTTCCCGGCATGTTGAGGTCGAGAAGCACCGCGTCATAATCGGTACGTTGAAGCGCGTCCAGCGCCCCATCGCCCGAATGGACCACGTCAAAGGAATATCCGAACGATTCCATCAAGGCCGACATGAGGCGGCAATTGGTTTCGTTGTCGTCCACGATCAGGACATGGGCCGCAGCTGTTGCTGCTGTTTTCTCGACCAGCGGCACGCTGTCCAGAACGGGCTGCCGGGCTTCCGCAATGCCTCTTTGCGCGGGGATGTAAAGCTCGAACCGGCTTCCGCCCGCCTCGGGCCGTACCAGACGGATCTGCCCGCCCAGTTCGCGCGATTGAGAGGCCGCTCCCCAAAGACCCAGGCCCGATCCCTCGGCTGTCTCTAGACCACGTTTGCCGCGCGTAAAAGGACGAAACAGCTCGTCTTGCTCATCCGCATCGATACCCGGGCCCGTGTCAGTCACCGCGACACAGACAAATTCGGGCGCATTTTCTGCTTGGTCTTCGGCCGAACGCGTGGCCTGCATCACCTCGACATTGACCGACCCCTGTACGGTGTATTTCACCGCGTTATCCAGCAACGTCGTTACGATCCTTCGCAACTCGGCGGCTTGAGCCGTCACGAAATCCGCCGCGGCCGGTTCCAGGTGGATCTCGAATGCGAGGCCTTTCTCGTCGGCCGCAATCTGGAACAGCTCCGCACAGTCCCCAACGACCTCCACAACCGCATGTTGCGGGGGCTCTGTCCCTCCATCTGAACTGACCGCTTCGACAAGTTCTCCCGTCATGTCCGTCAGCGCATCAATTGACCGAATGAGAATCGAGAGCTTGTCGAACTGGTCATCATCCAACGGCCTGCTGCCGATGAGTTCCGCGGTCAGCCTCATCGCGGCAAGCGGCGTTCTGAGATCATGTGCCAGCAATGCCAGCTTGACAGCTTCGTCGTCACGGTCCGGCATGAGGCCCGGTTCCTTCTTCGCGCAGGAACAGTCGGATCACCGTGGTTCCAGCGTTCGGGTGAAACGGGAAGGTCCAGTGTCTTTCGTTGTCGTCATTTTGAAGGCTAGCCGCGCGCGATCCAATCCCCTAAAAGCATTTCCCAACCGCAAATTTTTACCTGCGCCCCTTCGCCCTCAAAGCCTCGCTGAAACCGGATGCTTGCACAAACCTTCCTGATCGTCGCCCCCGTCTTTCTCCTGATCGGGATTGGCTACTGCCTCGCTCGCTTTGGCGTCCTGAACCAGTCCATCGGCGAAGCGCTCGGCGACTTTGTCTTCATTGTCGCCGTGCCTGTCCTGATCTTTCGCTCGCTCATCAATGCGGACCTGTCCGGCGGGTTTCCGCCAACGCTCTGGGGCAGCTACTTCATGGGCGTCGCGGTTGCATGGATGCTTGGAACACTGGTTATTCGAAAGGTGTTTCGCCGCGAGGCACGAGCCGGCGCAATCGGAGCAATATCGGCCTCTTACTCCAATCTCGTGCTTGTCGGCATGCCCCTTGTTGCCGCTGTCTATGGCAATGACGGGCTTGTGCCGCTCCTCCTGATCATTTCCGTTCACCTTGCCACCATGACGGTTTTGACGGCGATCGCCATGGAGCGAACGGCGGCAATCGACAGCGGCATCGAAATGCCGCCAGTCGGCAAGCTCGCCCTTAAGGCAGGCAGGAAAGTCTGCACCAATCCGCTAATCATCACGGTGATTTTCGCGCTGATCTGGCGTCAGACCGGACTGGAAATACCGGACATCGGCGACGACGTCCTGCGCCGTGTTGCTGCAACGGCCCTGCCGCTGGCCCTGCTCTCTCTCGGCATGAGCCTCGTACACTACGGATTGCGCGGGAACATCCTGCCCGGGTTTCTGCTTGGCGCGATCAAGATCTTCATCATGCCGGCTGTCGTATTTCTGGCGGCGGCATTCCTATTTCAGCTTCCCCCGCTGTGGACGGCCGCAGCAACCCTCGCCGCCGGCTGCCCGACCGGAGTGAACGCCTACATATTTGCCAACCGGTACGGCACCGGACATGCGATGTCGGCGAATGCGATCACGCTGACCACCCTCGCGGCAATCGGCACCATGAGCCTCTGGACGTCGTTTCTGGCTTACTGGTTCGATGGCGCGTTTTGACCGCCCTGTTCAAAGACCGATGCGCCGCCGCAGTTGCCTGAGCCCAAGCCCGCCTTCGCGCAACGACTTGAGGCTTGTGTCATCATTCGATTTCGAAAGTTTGCACCCATCAGGGCCAAGAACAAGCCGGTGATGCCGGTAAACGGGCTCCGGCAGATCGAGCAATACCTGCAGAACGCGGTGGACGCTTGTCGCGTGATAAAGATCCTGCCCGCGCAGCACGTCTGTGATGCCCTGGCGCGCGTCGTCAATCACCACGGCCAGATGATAGCTGGTTGGCGTATCCTTGCGCGCCAACACCACGTCCCCCCAACTTGCCGCATCGACCGCGACCGCTTCCGCGGGCCCGAACAGTGCCTTCCCCTCTGAACCGGCTTCCTGCCAGGTGAGGCCGGGTCCGATCCGGGTAAGTGCTTTTTGCATGTCGAGGCGAAGGGTGAACGATGCGTCGCTGTCCATGCGGCTCCCGAGTTCACCTTCGGAAAGAACCGCCCGGTCACCGGGATAAAGCGGCGCGCCGTCAGGATCACGCGGCCAGCTCTGTCCTTTTTCCTCGCTGCCGTGCACGAAACGCCTGATTTCGGCTCTCGACAAGTAGGCCGGATAGATCAGGCCCATGTCCTGAAGCCTTTCGAGCGCCGCACGATAGTCTGGAAAGTGGTCGGACTGCCGCAGGACCGGCTCGTCAAGGGGCAGGCCGAGCCACGCCAGGTCTTCGAACATGCCGGCTTCGAGCTCCGGCGTGCAACGCGCCTGGTCGATATCCTCGACGCGCACCAGGAAACGCCCTTCCAGAGCCACGGCCGCGCGCGCATTCAACAAAGCGGAAAGCGCATGGCCGATGTGCAGGTATCCATTCGGGGAAGGGGCGAAACGAAAGACAGGTGTGCTCATGAAGGCGGCGGATACGGGTTGACGCGGACGCGGACATGAATCATGACCGGCTGTATACCTATCATCCCCGCCGCACCGTGCAAGACAAGACCACCGATATGACACCGATTGAGACCGACGCGGACGTTCAGAGGGGATTGACGGCCCTTCTCGGTGCAAATCCGGACTTGGCCGCGATCGCCAGTGCCACGGGGGCCTTGCCGCTCCGCCGGCGTGCCGCCGACTTTGCCGGGCTCACGCAGATCGTCACGGCTCAACAGGTCTCCGTTGCCAGCGCGGCCGCGATCTTTGAACGGGTGCGCGCACTCATTTCTCCCCTGACGCCGGAGACGCTCGCGAACTTTTCCGACGCGGATTTGGCAGCAGCAGGACTTTCCCGTCCCAAGATCAAAACAATTCGCGCCGTGGCGGCCGCCTGCGAAGGCGGATTGGATCTGGAAAGACTTGCAGAAGTGCCGGCCAGTGAGGCACACGCGACCCTTTGCGAAATTAAGGGCATCGGACGATGGAGCGCAGATATCTTCCTGCTCTTTTGCGCAGGGCATCCCGATGTTTTCCCGAGCGGCGACCTTGCACTGCAGATCGCCGTACAGGACGCCTTGGGTCTTGAAACAAGACCGGCAGTGCGCGACCTCGACGAGATCGCGCTGAAATGGGCGCCCCATCGCGCTGTCGCGGCCCGTCTGTTCTGGTCCTGGTACCGGGTTATGAAAAACGGCCGTGAGACCTTACCTGTCTGAGGGCGCCGAATGTGAAAGCGCGGCCTCGAGCGAACGAAGCAGGAGTGCGATGTCCTGCGGACGCGACAGCCTGTGATCGCCGTCGGGCACAAGAGAAAACGTCACATCGTCACGTGGCAGAGCCTCGACCAACCTTTGCGCGTGGCTTGCCGGCACATCAGGGTCCTTTGCCCCCTGCAGGATCGTGATCGGAACGCCGAGATGCAGTTCACGCCCGAACAGCAAATGGTCCCGTCCGTCTTCGATCAGTTTTCGCGTGATGACGTAAGGGTCGTCACTGTAGTCGGAGGGTTGAGCCCAGAATCCCTTTTCAAGAATCGCCGTCCGGATGTCATCATTGAAGCGCTTCTTCCACATCAGCTCTTCGGTGAAATCGAGGGCTGGTGCGATCAGGACAAGTCCCTTAATCCGTCCCGCCGCCTTCCGGCTCAGCGTCAAAAGCAACGCAATCCATCCACCCATGGATGACCCGACAAGCAGCGCGCCCTTACCGCAGAACCTGTCAAAGACCGCCTCTGCCTCTTCCAGCCAGTCGGATACACACGCATCTTCGAACCGGCCGCCGGACCGCCCGTGACCGGAATAATCGAAGCGAACTATGGCCTGGCCGCTGCGCCTGCCGAAATCGGCAACGGCCTCCGCTTTCGTGCCGGTCATGTCGGACTTGAACCCGGACAGCCACAGCACAGCCGGTGCACGTCCTTCCGCAATATCGACCGCAATCCTGCGTTCCCTGCCGCCTTTTCCGACCTGAATGAATTGCGGTTCCTGTCCACCCATATTATGGCTCTCATTCCCTGGTGACGCTTCAGCCTGCCCTTTGACACGGCTGAGCCGAACTTTAAAGCTCTCCGGAGACAGGAATTGCAACAATTCAAACCCGGGACGACTGTCCTGCAAGTGATCCCGGACCTGAATTCGGGCGGCGCGGAACGCACCACGCTCGATGTGGCGCGGGCGATCGTCGATGCCGGCGGCACGGCACTGGTGGTCAGTCAGGGCGGGCAGATGGTCGCGGAACTGGAAGCTTCGGGCGCCGAGCATATCGTCCTGCCGGTCAAGTCCAAGAACCCGGTGACACTTTTCAGGAATGCAGATGCGCTGAAGGAACTAATCACGGAAAGAAAGACAGATATCATTCATGCGAGAAGTCGGGCGCCCGCCTGGTCGGCACTGCGCGCGGCGCGCTTGGCGCGCATCCCGTTTGTTACCACCTATCATGGCACCTACAAACAATCGAACGCCCTGAAGTCCCTCTACAATTCGGTCATGGCGCGCGGAGACGCCGTCATCGCCAACTCCCGCTTCATCGCCGACCTGATCACCGCGCGGCATCCGTTTGCGGCGAGGAAGATAACCGTGATTCCGCGCGGCTCGGACCTGAAAGGCCTCGCACCTGAAAGTGTCAGCGCTCTCCGGCAACAGGCCTTGAAGGACAGCTGGGGCGTACCGGCTGGAAAACCGATCGTGCTGAACATGGCCCGCCTCACAGCCTGGAAGGGTCAGAAGGTCGTCATCGAAGCCATGGCCAGCTTGCGCGACATGGGACACAGGGACCCGGTCGCGATTCTGGCGGGTGATGCACAGGGCCGGGACAGCTATGCCGCGGAACTGAAACAGATGATCGCCGAAAACGAACTGCAGGACCAGGTCCGGCTTGTCGGACATTGCAGCGACGTCCCGGCGGCCCTTGCGCTCGCCGACATGTCGGTTGTCGCCTCTGTCGAGCCCGAAGCCTTTGGCCGAGCGGCGGTGGAAGCGCAGGCGGCTGGCGTGCCGGTCATCGTATCCGACCACGGCGCTGTCCCGGAAACTGTGCTGGCACCACCCGAGGTCGCGGAAGACGAACGCACGGGCTGGCGGGTCGTGCCCGACGACGCGATGGCGCTTGCGGTCGCGATCAACTCGGTCCTAGCGCAGGAACCTGGAATGCTTGAGGCGATGAAGGCGCGGGCGCTTGACCACGTGCACCGTAATTTCTCGGTCGAAAGGATGTGCAGCCGCACGCTCGAGGTCTATGCCGGGCTCCTGGATCAGGCAGCGAGCGGATAGGCCTCTTCCACCAGGTAGGGACCGCCACCGACACTCGATTTTGCCGAGAAGAGAACGAAGCGCCCCGCGACAAAGGGCGGCGCCTGGAAGTTGCCGCGTTCACTCAACCACTTGGCGACATCCTCGTTGGTCGACGTCTTGCAGCGTGCGACCGTCACATGCGGTATGTATTTCCGCCGCTCTGCGGGCAAATGCATCCGCTGCAGTATCCGTTCCTGCTCGGCCTGCAGCTCGGCAAGTTGTGTCGTCGGCTCGACCCGGGCCCAGACGGCATGCGGCTTTCCGTTTCCGAAAGATCCGAGGCCGGTCAACCGGATTTCGACCGGATCACGCCGAATGCGATCAAGTGCGGCGACAACTTCATCCGCGGTACGATCATCGATGTCTCCGATGAAGCGCAGCGTGAGGTGATAGTTCTCCGGGTCGATCCAGCGGGCGCCCCGGAGGCCTCCCCGGAGCATGGAAAGCATGAGAGCCGTTTCAGACGGAATCTCAAGGCCTGTGAATAGGCGCGGCATGGGGTCTCCCTCCGCAGTCGCTGTCTAAATCCATGAGGAATCAACTTCATGAAAATCGCAAGACAAAAATCTAAGTTTCTGAAGTGGAATCGGAATTCGGATTGCACGTCTTCAATCGGCGCAGCCCGGCACGAAAAAAATCGGACCCGAGACGGAAAATGATTCTCTTTCCGCGCGGACAAACTCGAAATGCCTACGGCGCGGTGTTTCCGAATTCCTGATGAATGGTGTCGATCTTCGAAAGCACATCGTCGCTCAACACGAGATCGGCAGCAGCAATATCCGTTTCCAGTTGATCCATCCGGGTTGCACCAATGATGACGGACGTCATGAAACTGCGCGATTTAGCGAAAGCCAGCGCCATCTGTGCCGGGTCGAGCCCGGCCGCCTGCGCAAGATTGAAATAGGCATCCACCGCCTCGAATGTCCGCGGGTGTTCGTAGCGCTGCATTTTGTTGAAGAGGGTCTTGCGGGCTCCGCCCGGCAATGCGCCATTGCGGTACTTTCCGGTCAGATAGCCTTGTGCGAGCGATGAATAGGCGAGCAGCCCGACATCTTCGCGGCGCGCGATTTCAGCCAGGCCCGTTTCGAATGTCCTGTTGACCATCGAGTAGGCATTCTGGATGGAAGCGATCCTCGGAACGTCGTAAAGCTCCGACGCTGCCAGGTACCGCATCGTGCCCCAAGAACTCTCGTTGGAAACGCCGACGGCCCGGATCTTTCCTGCCTTGACCAGGTCGCCCATGATTTCGAGCGTCGACTGGATGCTGTTTTCATTTTCGACCGGTTCCGCATCCTTCCAGCGCGCCGGATTGGAACCGAAGCCGGACACGTTCCGGTCCGGCCAGTGGATCTGGTAGAGATCGATGTAATCGGTCTTCAGGTTGTTGAGGCTGCGGTCAACCGCGAACTCGATCTGCTTGCGCGACAATTCCCCCGTCTGGCCGTTCTCGCGAAACCAGTCCATCACCGTACGCCCGACAACCTTGGTCGCCATGATGACTTTGTCGCGCCGCCCCGTCCTCTCGAACCAGGTTCCGATGATGCGTTCTGTCCGTCCCTGCGTCTCCCGGTTTGCAGGAATAGGATACAGTTCGGCCGCATCGAAAAAGTTGATGCCGTGGTCGACGGCATAGTCCATTTGCGCGTGGCCTTCGGCTTCCGTGTTCTGTTCGCCGAACGTCATCGTTCCGAGGCAAAGAGCGCTCACATGCATGTCGGTGCGGCCGAGACGGCGCTTTTCCATCTGAGATTCCTTCAGGTTTTCGGATAAGCCCTTGCGGAAACGCAGGGTCTGGGAGCCGGACGGCTCCTCAGGAGGATTGGGCTCTTGCCAGAAGTTCTTCTACTTTCGGCAGGATGTTTTCAACGATGACGGCAACACCGTCCGCATTCGGGTGCATGCCATCGGAAAGGTTCAGGTCCGAGTTGAGGGCGACGCCTTCAAGAAAGAACGGATAAAGCAACGCGTCGTGCGACTTTGCAAGGTCTGCATAGATCGGATCGAAAACATCAGCATATTCGGGACCGAGATTTCGCGGCGCGAGCATCCCGGCAAGCAGCACTTCAACGCCGCGCTCGCGCAGCCGACGTGTCATCTCGTCCAGGTTCTTGCGCGTGAGATCAGGCTGAATACCACGAAGGGCGTCGTTTGCACCCAGCTCGAGGATGACCGCATCCGCGTCCGGGCCGACCGACCAGTCGAGCCGTGAGAGGCCACCGGAAGTGGTGTCGCCCGACACGCCCGCATTGACGACCTCGACCGAAAATCCCCGCTCATCAAGGGCTTTTTGCAGCTGTTCGGGAAAGCCCTCCTCCGGTCCCAGCTGATACCCGGCGGACAGGCTGTCACCAAGAACAACAAGCTTCAGGTCGGCGGAAAAGGCGGTTGCCGGTGAAAACAGGAACACCAGAACGCTGAAAATTAGGCAGAAACGGTTCACTTTAAAACTCTTTCAGGACTGGAAGACCAACCACATCAGGCCCATATGGTCGCAGAGCGCTCAAAAGTCGAGTACGGACGTCGATCAGGAAGACGTCAACCAAGCCCTTTGTAAAGGTCTGATGATGACAAATACACCCGCGATTTCCCTCAAGAACGTGCATCTAACGCTTGGGGAGGGCGCCGGCAGGGTCCACATCCTGAAAGGCATCGACCTCGACATAGAAAAGGGAATGTCGGTTGGTCTCGTCGGACCGTCCGGATCCGGCAAATCCACCTTGCTCATGGTGATGGCCGGTCTCGAGCGGGCCGACGAAGGGACCGTTGTTGTCGCCGGTTCCGAGCTCGGACCGTTGTCGGAGGACCAGCTCGCGCGGTTCCGGGGCCGCAAGGTCGGCATCATATTCCAGTCCTTTCACCTTGTTCCGAACATGACTGCGCTGGAAAACGTCGCCGTGCCGCTTGAACTCGCGGGCGACACTTCCGCTTTCGAAAAGGCAAAGGCGGAACTGGACGCGGTCGGCCTTGGACATCGCCTCCACCACTACCCGGCGCAGATGTCAGGCGGTGAGCAACAGCGCGTCGCGGTTGCCCGCGCCCTCGTTGTCGAACCCGAAATCCTGATTGCGGACGAACCGACAGGCAACCTCGACGATTCGACCGGCACGCAGATCGTCGACCTGATGTTCAGCGCACAGCGCGAGCGCAAGACCACGCTGGTTCTGGTGACCCACGACCCCGCTCTTGCCGAACAATGCGACCGGATGATCCGGGTCCGCTCCGGTGAAATCGAGGAGGAAACAGCTGAAGGGCAGGTCGCGCAGCAAGAGGTCACCGCATGAGCGGCTTTGTGCCTTCCGGCTCAGCCGCCGGCAATCAGACATTCGCCCTGGCAAGCCGCTTCGCCTTGAGAGAACTTCGGGGCGGCCTAAAGGGTTTCTACATCTTCATCGCCTGCATCGCCCTCGGTGTCGCCGCGATTGCCGGCGTTACGTCGGTTTCCCGGGCGCTGACCGAAGGCATCGCCAATGAAGGACAGGCAATCCTGGGCGGCGATCTCTCCTTTTCGTTGATCCACCGGCAGGCGGGAGCCGAGGAGACGGCGTTTTTGGAAACCCTCGGCTCGGTCTCGCGTGTTGCAACGTTGCGCGCCATGACGCGTCGCTCCGACACGGGAGAACAGGCCCTCGTCGAACTGAAGGCCGTGGACAACGCCTATCCGCTCTATGGCACGCTCGACCTGCAATCCGGCGGGTCCCTTGACGACGCGCTGTCGCAGCAGGACGGCGTCTGGGGGGCGGTTGCGGACCTGGCGCTGCTCGCGCGGCTGGATGTCGAGATCGGCGACACTCTGGCGCTTGGCCGTTCGACGGTCCGCATCACGGATGTCATCGAAACCGAGCCGGACAAGCTGACGGGCGGCATGGAATTCGGTCCGCGCCTCATGATTTCCGATGCGGCGATCGGCGATACCGACCTGGTGCAACCGGGAAGTCTCGTGCGCTGGCGTTACCGCGTTCGCATGTCGCCGGCGCCGGCCCTTGGAGACATCGAAAACGTGATTGAGCAGGTCAAGGCCGAGCAGCCGGAAGCGGACTGGAGAATCCGGTCGCGCGCGAACGCATCGCCGGGCCTTCAGCGCAGCATCGGACGCTTTGCCCAGTTCCTGACACTCGTGGGCCTGACCGCACTCGTTGTCGGCGGTGTCGGCGTTGCAAACGCCATCCGCGCCTACCTGGAAACCAAACGGGAAGTCATCGCGAGCTTCAAGTGCCTCGGCGCGACCGGTGACTTCGTCTTCCGGATCTATCTCATTCAGATGCTGGTGATCGCGCTGATCGGAATCGGGATCGGGCTGGCGATCGGTGCCCTGATACCGTTCGCGGCCGCGGCGGCCCTCGCCAACGTTCTGCCCGTTCAGCTTGCAGCAAACATCTATCCGGCGGAACTCGGCCTCGGGCTTGTCTACGGGCTTCTGACGGCACTTGCATTTGCCTTGTGGCCGCTTGGGCGCGCGCATGATGTTCCCCCTACAGCGCTCTTCCGCGACATCGTCACCGGGGGCACGAAGCTGCCGCGCAAGCGGTATCTGACCGCAACCGCGATCATGGTTGTCCTGTTGGCCGGGATCGCGGTGCTGCTGTCCCACGACAAGTTCATTGCCACCGTCTACATCACGGCATCGGCAGGAGCGTTCATTTTGCTTGTGCTGGTGGCCAGGGTGATCATGGCACTGGCGCGCAGGCTGCCGAGCGTGCGCTCCACCGAATTGCGGCTGGCGATCGCGAACATCCACCGGCCGGGAGCGCTCACGCCCTCTGTGGTCCTGTCGCTCGGACTTGGTCTGTCCCTGCTTGTCGCACTGGCCCTGATCGACGGCAACCTCAGGCGCGAACTGACCGCGACGATGGCGGACAAGGCGCCAAGTTTCTTTTTTGTTGATATCCAGAGCCATGAGCGCGATGCGTTCAACGATCTGCTCCGCGCGGAAGCGCCTTCCAGCGAGATGCGTAGCGTGCCGATGCTGCGCGGGCGCATCGTCAGCCTGAACGACATTCCGTCCGACCAGTTCGAACCGGCGCAGGAAGGATCCGACTGGGTCCTGCGCGGGGACCGCGGGATCACCTATGAAACCGCGCTTCCTGAAAACTCAAAACTGACGGAAGGAAGCTGGTGGCCGGAAGACTATTCCGGTGTGCCGCTCGTGTCGTTCGACGCAGAAGCAGCCACGGATCTCGGACTGAACATCGGCGACAAGGTCACGGTCAACGTCCTGGGACGTGAGATCTCGGCGGAGATCGCCAACTTCCGCGACATCGAATGGCAATCCCTGTCGATCAATTTTGTCATGGTCTTTTCCCCGAACACCTTTGCCGGTGCGCCCCACGCCCATCTCATGACGCTTGGCTGGGAAGAGGACGTTCCGACGCAGACCGAACTGGACCTCCTGAAGACCGTGTCGAACACGTTCCCGACGGTGACATCCGTGCGCGTGAAGGACGCGATCGCGCAGGTCAACGATCTTGTCGCCCAGCTGGCATGGGCGATACGCGGCGCCAGTTCCATTACCCTGATCGCCAGTGTCCTGGTACTCGCCGGTGCTCTTGCCGCTGGTCATAGAAACCGCATCTACGACGCTGTCATCCTGAAAACGATCGGAGCCACGAGGCCGAGGCTCATTTTGGCCTACGGCATGGAATACGCCATTCTGGGCCTCACAACCGCCGTGTTTGCGCTTGTCGCGGGCGGAATTGCAGCATGGTTCGTGATCACGCGCATCATGGAAGGATCCTTTGTGCTGATGCCGGTGACAGCTGCAGGAGCGGCGCTGGTCGCGCTGGTGCTGACGGTCGGATTCGGCCTGATCGGCACCTGGCGGATTCTTGGTGAGAAACCCGCTCCCGTCCTGCGCAATCTCTGACGTTGACCGCCGTTTCTGGCCTCCCTGCAGCGACTGTTTCAAAAACCCGGTTTCTCGTCATACTATGCAACCGGGTCCTGCTTGCATGCACCTCCGTTCTTGGGTATCCGAATAGCTCGGGAAACGGAACGGAAAAAGGGCAGGTTCCATGTTTGAAGTAACCAAGCGGTCAGCACTGAAAGTCATCGCGGCAGCAGGGATCGTCGCGTCGATGGCAGCGCTCCCATTCACGACGCCGGCACAGGCCGAAAGCCCGTTTCACACGGGTGTCTGGCAGTTGAACACGCCGGAAGGTCCGCGTGGACTTGTCGTCAGCGACTGGCTGGTTTTCGAGGATGGCCTGCCGAAACGCTGGCTTTATCGCCGCGCCGGCACGAATGACGAAAACCAGTTCGATTTCTTCAGCCGCACGATGGGTGACTCGGGCTACACGCCTGTTGGAATCCGCGTTTACCGGACCGGCGAAAATTCGATGAAATACACGCTTGCTCCCAAGGGTGAACAACCGGTCGAGGTCTCGGCGGCGCGCCTGTCGATCCCGAATTTCGAGAACTCCTGCCTGTCCGTGGAAAAGAAGGGCAAGCGGTTCTTCGGCAACTGGGTCGGAACCAGCGGATCGAAACTCAAGAAACTCAATGTCGGCAAGTCCAAGATGACCATTGACGGCGAAGCAAAGGAGATTTCGATCGAGGAAGTGCGCGTCGGCCGGATGGGCATCACCGAAGGCGGCAAACCGGTCGCATTCCTGACGGACGCGGGCGGCGACTACGCGGTCCTGCAGTGGTTCAAACCGGGCGTAACCGTCGAACAGATGCGCAACAAGGAACGGGAAATCCTTGATTTTGCGTCGGAAGAGATCGTGCGCAATCCGGGTGGCGATTGCGACCGCCAGATCGCATCCCGCCTCAAGGCAATGAAATAACTCTCATTTCCTTAAGCATAATGAGGTATAGTGCGGTCAGGAGCAGAAAGATTAAGATTTTTTCAGAAAATCGATCTTGTGCTTGTGTCCGCATTTTCCCATATGTTGAGGGAGTTGTGCTGCATGTAATGGTACATGCAAAAATCGATCTAGAAGGGGAAGAACACAACCATGTCGACCTTTGACCGTCAATCTCAAGGCGCCTACACCGTTGCCGGCTCGCGCGCCGAGGCCGGCATCGATCAGGGCCTGCGCGCCTACATGCTGGGCGTCTACAACTACATGACCATCGGCCTTGCGCTGACCGGTTTCTTCGCTTTGGCAACAATGATGCTGGCGACGACCTCCGATCAGAGCGCGGCTGTTGCCACGATGGGCAACGGAACGATGCTCACCCAGCTCGGCGTTACGCTTTACGGCAGCCCGCTGAAATGGGTCGTGATGCTCGCTCCGCTTGGAATGGTGCTCTGGCTTTCGTTCCGCGTCCAGTCCATGAGCGCGTCATCCGCGCGCACCATGTTCCTGGTGTACTCGGCCATCATGGGAATCTCGCTGTCGTCGATCTTCCTGGTCTACACCGGTGGCTCGATCGCGCGCGTGTTCTTCATCACGGCCGCATCCTTCGGTGCGCTGAGCATCTTCGGTTACACCACCAAGAAGGATCTCTCCGGTTGGGGTTCGTTCCTCTTCATGGGTCTGATCGGGATCATCATCGCGTCGATCGTGAACATCTTCATGGCGTCTTCCGCCCTGCAGTTCGCGATCTCCGTCATCGGTGTTCTGGTGTTCGCCGGCCTGACCGCGTACGACACCCAGCAGATCAAGGAAATGTACTACGAAGGTGACAGCGGCGAAGTTGCCACCAAGAAGTCCGTCATGGGCGCGCTGCGTCTCTACCTCGACTTCATCAACATGTTCCTGATGCTGCTGCAGCTGTTCGGCAACCGCGAATAAGCAATACGCTGCATACAAACGGAAAAGCCCGGCTCATGCCGGGCTTTTTTGTGTCTGTTGAATTGTTTGGTTTCAGCCCGATCAGGCGTCGACCACCCGCAGGTGTTTTTTCTTTTCCAGAACACGCAGGACCTGTGCAAGATCATGGCCGCGTTTCAGGATCATGCCACCCGCGCCGACAACACTGTAAGCACCCTGGCGGCGCGACAGCTTCGGGTCTTTCTCGATACGGTAGAGCGGCATTTCGGACGTCCGCCGGAATACGGAAAAGACCGCCTTGTCCTTGAGAAGATCCATTGCATAGTCGCGCCACTCGCCATCCGCAACCATTCGGCCATAGAGCCGCAGGATCGTGTCGAGTTCTTTCCGGTTGAAGGCGACGACAGGTTTGGGAGGTGGAGCCGGTTGGCTTAGCGGCGACGGGTTGGTTCCCGCGCCGCGCTGAAACGCGCTATCATCGGCTTCGCTCATTCCGCCTCCATGCGATCGTTACCCCGCAAACGGCCCCGGTCGATCGGTGCCGGGATCATCTTCCTGTCATGATGCGTCGCAATTGGGGCCAATGGCAAGCCCGCGCATTCAGAAACATGTTTCCGGCTCACGAATGCGTGAGGCGAAGGGGCGGTTTTAGCATGATTGCAGGCTATTTTTTACGTAACGGCAACTTGCCCCGAAAGAATGCCCAAATTTCCTTGATTTTGCCGCAATCCAGCCCTTGGCAAGCCATTTTGACTACCCATATTTCCATCATACCCTGATGGGTGTGACCAGTAAGGATCGCGGAATGCATTAGCCCCCCAGCCCCCCGGGGTTCTTACCAGTCAGCCAGATTTACAGAGTCAAACATCAGGGCAACTGAAGGGCCGGCATTATGCCGGCCCTTTTCATTTGCGTCACCATGGTCTCATGAACCGCAGCCTGTCTGCCGGCCACAAGTCGCCGCTCACTTTTCGAGCGCGCGCGCACATTTGCCCCTTCTCCATTTCCACGCTTGTTGTATCCTTTGATCAGGATGAGCACGGATCTGATCGATTTACGCGCGGCACGGCCCGCAGATTGCGAAGCACTCGCCGGCATTCACAGCGAGGCGTGGCTCGGTGCGTACCGGGGCGTGCTGCATGGCGTCGACCTCCAGAAAATGGTGTCGCGGCGCGGCACGGGCTGGTGGCGCGGCGCCCTGGAACGCGGTGTCGAGATCAAGATCCTGAGCGTCGCCGATATCCCCGCCGGCTACGCGACATTCGGGCGATGCCGCCTGCGCGATACCGCGATGGAAGGGGAAATCTACGAACTCTATCTAAAGCCGGAATACCAGGGGCTTGGATTCGGAAAGGCCCTCTTCGCCAGCGTGCGCAAGACACTTGCCTCAAGAAACCTGCAGGGCCTTGCCGTTCAGGTCCTCAGTGACAACGAGCCCGCCCGCAACTTCTACCGTGCCCTTGGCGGCAGGCTGACTGCCAAATCCTGGTACAAGATGGGCGGCCGGCGCATGGAACTCTCCATCTACACCTGGCCGGGCAAGAACACCTGACCTCCTGATATGGGCGTCAATACAATATGCCCCTGTTCCCGGGAACCGTCGGAGGCGCGGCGCAATCGTAAGTGCCGGCCATGCTGTCCGCCAGATCGCGGCTCATCTGATTGGCACCCGGGTTTGCCTGCGCGTCGATCCTGCCGATCTGGCAGGTCGCTCCCGGTTTCAGCTGGGTCACGATGAGCACGCTTCCGGTCCTTCGGCCTTCGTCAAGACTGGGAAACCACCTCAGGATCGTTGCAACCGGCACCCCGTCCCGCAAGCGCCACTCCAGCGTCTCGTTGATCGTGTTGAACTGGGGAAGCGTCTGACCGGCGGCTGGTTCCCGCGCCGCATCGGGTCCGAACGAAACGAACATGCGCAGATCCCCTTCCGAAACAAGAACCTGAACCCCTTCATACCCGGGACAGCTCCAGCTGCCGCCGAAGGTTCCTTCATCCGCGGCACTTTCCAGTTGGGTGCATGTTTCAAGCTCGATCTTGGTGTAAGCGCTCGTGATCTCTTCCGCCCCGGCACTCGAGCCGGCGCAGGCCAATGCAATCGCCAGGAGGGCCGGGTATCGCTGGATGAAGGATAAATTTCTCAGCATTTGTGATGTCTCCGGAACCGTTTGTGCGAGTTGATCAGTGCTTTCGACTTTTGGTGCAATGCAAAATAATAGCTTGAACTTCTCCGGCAGGATTGCGATAGACGCTGCAGTAATCAACAGGAGTTTCAAAATGCGTATCGACGCCGTGCCAATCGGCAGCAACCCGCCGGAAGACATCAACGTGATCATCGAGGTGTCTGTGGGCGGCGAGCCGATCAAATACGAGATGGACAAGGACGCCGGTGCCATGTACGTCGACCGCTTTCTCTATACTCCGATGCGTTACCCGGGCAACTACGGTTTCGTTCCGCACACGTTGTGCGGCGACGGCGACCCGATCGACGTGGTGGTTGTCAATCAACGTCCGATCGTCCCAGGGGCGATCATGTCCTGCCGCCCCATCGGCGTCCTCATGATGGAAGACGAGTCCGGTCAGGATGAAAAGATCATTGCTGTTCCCGGACAGAAACTCACCAAGCGTTATGCGCACATTCACGATGTGAGCGACCTGCCACAGATCACGGTAGATCAGGTCAAGCATTTCTTCGAGCACTACAAGGATCTGGAACCCGGTAAATGGGTGAAGGTCACCGGTGTCGAGGGCGCCGAAGTGGCAAAGAAACTGATCACTGAATCGATCGAACGCGCCCAGGCTGCGCCGGCCGAGTAGGAATTGCCAAGAATACAACTCAGGTGAGGCCGCAGGCGGATCAAAGGTCCGCGGCGGCCTCAATGCGTTCCATGTCCTGGTCGGACAGGCCGAAATGGTGGCCGATTTCATGGATCAGGACATGCGCCACGACATCGCCGAGTGTTTCGTCCATCGCCGCCCAATAGTCGAGAATAGGCCGTCTGAAGAGCCAGATACGGTTCGGCATCTGACCGGTATGCTCAGCATCGCCTCCATGCGCAAGGCCCTGCCCTTCAAACAGCCCAAGCAGATCATGCGGATCTTCGATGGACAGCGCATCCAGAACGTCGTCAGGCGCGTAGTCCGTGAGGCTTACCTGGATGTGGCCGCAGCGCAGCAGCACGTCGTCCGGCAGGCCCGCGAGGACTTCGCTGGCCATCCGTTCGAAATCGGACAGATCCGGTGCCTTGAGGTCTGACCAGTCGCTGCGGCTGATCGGTCGGACGGATGCCATGATACCTGCCTTGGTTCTCAAAAAACGCAGACTTCCGGCTACAGGTAGGTGACTGCGAGGTAAATCACCAGCCCGATCGCGAAAATCACCCCGGCTCCCCTGCCTATACGGGTTCCCCAGACCTCGATCTGATCGTCTTCGTCCTTGTCGGCGGCACTCAAGTGATCTTTTGCCCTGTCGGCCATGCGCACAAAGGTCGAACCGACGATCGTCTCGCTTTCGGCCTGGACGCGATCAAGTGCCTTGAGGGCTTCCTCGCGCTGTTCTTCCTTCGGATGCTTTTTTTGACTCATGCGTTCACAGTCGCTGTGTTTCCCGCCCGATTCAACAAAAAAGCCGCAACGAGGGCAAGGATGGCAAGCCCTCCTGATGCGACCGCATTCCAACCGGCAAAGGAAAGACCCAGCATGCGCCAGCTGGCTTCGGTGCAGCTGACGATCCGTGTCGACTGTAGCGCCTGCAGCATGTTCGCGGCCGAGTCGGGTGCTGCCGAGCCGCCCCCACAATCATTGGGGCCCGCCCAGAACTGCCACTCGGCCCCTGCCTGGTAAATACCCAGGCCCGATCCATAGGCAAAGATCGCCGCCACGCCAAGAAGAGCCAGGAGGGCCAGAACCGTCCGCTGCGTTGCGATCAGCGCGAGGGCAAGCGCCGTTAGCGGCAGACCCGCATAGTAGGGAACCCGCTGCTCCAGACAGAGCTTGCAGGGAACATATCCGCCAATCAGTTGAAAGCCCCAGGCCGTTGCAATCACGGCAAGCCCGCCCGCCAGGACAAGGCCGGTCACGTTTCGAGCGTTCAAGCCCTGGATCATCGCATCCTCTTCAATCAGATGTAGCGCAACAGTATGAAGCCACCGACCAGCAACACCACAAATAGGGTGAACATGAGACCGAGGCGTTTCTCGATAAAGTCCTTGATCGGCGGGCCGAAGAAATAAAGCAGTCCGGCGACGATGAAGAAACGAATTCCTCTGGAGACGATACTGGCGACAATGAAGATCGGCAGGCTGAGCCCGGCCACGCCGGAGGCGATGGTGATGACCTTGTAGGGAAAGGGTGTCAGACCGGCGATGAAGACGAACCACCAGCCCCAATGATTGAACACCGCGCTGAACTCGTCGAACTTGTCCATCTTGCCGTAGAAGCTCAGGATCGGTTCGGCGACCTGTTCAAACAGGAACATGCCGATCAGGTAACCCAGTATGCCGCCGAGAACAGATGTCAGGGTGCACAGCAGCGCATACCACCAGGCCTTCTCTCTGCGCGCAATTACCATCGGGATCAGCAGGATGTCCGGCGGGATGGGAAAGAAGGAACTTTCAACGAAGGAAACGGACCCGAGCGCGGCAGGTGCGCGCGGTCCGGCGGCAAGGGACAGTGTCCAGTCGTAGAGGCGTCTGATCATGGCGCTTCCATAGCGGCAGCGGCTTAAAAAGTCACCAACAGATACGCCAAAATCCGGGATTGACCAAAATTGTCGCATGCAGGCCTGATGCCAGCTTGTAGCACGCCAGCCTCGCCGTCCGAAGACCGGCCGTCCTGACGCACGTTTTCAGCACTCAGGCAGGTTGACGGCGAGACCGCCGAGGGAGGTTTCCTTGTACTTGTCACGCATGTCCTGCCCTGTCTGCCGCATCGTTTCGATGCAATTGTCCAGCGGCATGAAATGAACGCCATCCCCGTGGAGTGCGAGTGAAGCGGCCGAAACGGCCTTGATCGCACCCATGCCGTTCCGCTCGATGCAGGGAACCTGGACAAGCCCTTTCACCGGATCACATGTCATGCCGAGGTGATGTTCGAGCGCAATCTCGGCCGCGTTCTCCACCTGTGCGTTGCTTCCGCCGAGCGCTGCGCACAGTCCTGCAGCCGCCATTGCAGAGGCCGACCCGACTTCCGCCTGGCAGCCGCATTCCGCACCTGAAATCGACGCGTTGTGCTTGATCAGCCCGCCGATCGCGGCTGCCGTCAGCAGGAAATCGTCGATCCCCGTCCGGGATGTGTCGACACAGTGGTCCCGGTAATACCGGATCACCGCCGGCACCACCCCTGCCGCGCCGTTGGTCGGAGACGTGACAACCTGGCCGCCCGCAGCGTTTTCCTCGTTCACTGCCATTGCGTAAACGGAAAGCCAGTCGTTGACGGCGTGCGGCTGCTGGTTGTTTGAACCGCTCTGGTCCAGAAGGCGCTGATGAATGGCCCTTGCCCGGCGCTTGACGCTCAATCCTCCGGGCAGGATGCCCTCTTGCGTGAGGCCGCGTGTGATACACGCATCCATGACCGACCAGATCGCCTCGAGACGGCTGTCGAGCGCGTCGCTTCCGAGGACGGACTCCTCGTTGGCCCGCTTCATGTCGGCGATGCTCAGGCCCGAGGCGCGTCCCATCTCGAGCATTTCTGCTGCAGATCCAAACGGAAACGGATAACCGATGGCTTCCTTTTCTTCGTGAAGATCCACGTCCGGCGCCTTTGCCGCCGCCTGGAGTTCGGCTTCCGTTGCGATGAACCCGCCACCGATGGAATAGTAGGTCTCGGCAAGCAGAACGTGACCGTCCTTGTCCAGTGCGGTCAGCTTCATGCCATTTGCATGCAGTGGCAGGGCGGGTCCGTAGTCGAAAACCAGGTCCTGATCCGGATCGAAATGGACGCGGCCGCAGTCACCGGCAACCAGGGACCGCGCCTCCTTCAATTGCGAGAGTTTTTGTTCCGCAAGATCAGCGTCGACACTGTCGGGACGGAAACCGAGCAGCCCGAGCATCACAGCACGGTCGGTCGCATGGCCTTTGCCGGTGAAGGCCAGCGATCCGTGAAGCGAGGCGCTTAACCGTGCGGCTTTTGCGGGTGGAAACCGTCCGCCGTCACCAGTCGCCAACCGGTCAAGGAAATCGACAGCGGCTGTCATCGGTCCCATCGTGTGCGACGACGATGGACCGATCCCGATCTTGAAAATATCGAAGACGCTGAGGAACATGCGGTCAGCCCTGAATGCGCAGCGCCCGTGAGCGCCGCGCTTTTGGTTTACTCGGCCGCTTCCGCGTAGTCCGACATTGGCGGACACGTGCAGACAAGGTTCCGGTCGCCATAGGCATTGTCGACCCGGTTGACCGGTGCCCAGTACTTGTCGACATCGAGAGACCCTGCCGGGTAACACGCCTGCTCGCGCGTATAGGGCCGGTTCCACTCACCAACGAGATCGGCAACCGTGTGTGGCGCATTCTTGAGCGGATTGTTGTCCGGATCGATCCTGCCGTCGATGATGTCCTGCGCTTCGGCGCGAATGGAGAGCATCGCGTCGCAGAACCGGTCCAGCTCTGCCTTCGGCTCCGATTCCGTCGGTTCGACCATGAGCGTACCGGCAACCGGCCAGGACATGGTCGGTGCATGAAAGCCGCTGTCCATCAGGCGCTTTGCAACGTCTTCCACAGTCACCCCGGCGCTGTCGGCAAGGGGACGGGTGTCAAGAATGCATTCGTGAGCAACCCGGCCGGTCTGCGAGGTATAGAGGATCTCGTAGGCATCCTTGAGACGTGCCGCGATGTAGTTGGCGTTCAAAATGGCGACCTTGGTTGCCTGCGTCAGGCCCGGTCCACCCATGAGCAGCACATAGGCCCAGCTCACCGGAAGGATGGAGGGAGACCCGAACGGCGCGGCGGAAACCGGCCCTACGGCCGTGCCGTACTCAGGATGCCCGGGCAGATATGGCTCCAGATGTGCCTTGACACCGATCGGGCCCATGCCCGGACCGCCGCCGCCATGCGGAATGCAGAAGGTCTTGTGCAGGTTGAGGTGACTGACATCGCCGCCGATGGCGCCCGGCTGCGACAGGCCGACCATCGCATTCATGTTTGCGCCGTCGATATAGACCTGGCCGCCATGATCATGGGTGATCTGACAGACCTCCTGGACGGTCTCCTCGAAGACGCCATGCGTCGACGGATAGGTGATCATGCAGGCCGCAAGGCTTTCCGAATGCTGCTCCGCCTTTTCACGGAAGTCATCCAGATCGATGTCGCCTTTTTCGTCGGACTTTACCGGCACGACCTTGTAGCCGACCATTTGCGCGGATGCCGGGTTGGTGCCGTGCGCCGACGTCGGGATCAGGCAGATGTTGCGATGACCTTCGCCCCGCGCAACGTGGTAGTTCCGGATGGTCAGGAGACCCGCATATTCACCCTGCGCACCGGAGTTCGGCTGCTGGCTGATCGCGTCATACCCCGTGATCTGGCACAGCTTGTCGTTCAGATCCGCGATCATCTCGTGATAGCCTGCGGCCTGGTCTTCCGGAACGAACGGATGCAGGTTGGAAAACTCCGGCCACGTCACCGGGATCATCTCGATGGTCGCATTCAGCTTCATCGTGCAGGACCCCAGCGGGATCATGGCCCGGTCAAGCGCCAGGTCACGATCCGCGAGCCGGCGCATGTAGCGCGTCATCTCCGCTTCCGCACGGTTCATGTGGAAGATCGGATGCGTAAGGTAAGCGCTTTCCCGCAAGGCATGCTGAGGCAGGCGGTAATCCCGGCTCAGTTCGCTGTCATCGATCATGTCGCCGCCGAAAGCCCGCCAGACCGCTTCAATGGTTTCCGGACGGGTCTGCTCATCAAGCGAAATCCCGACGCGGGTGTCGCCGACCTTGCGCAGGTTGATGCCGTTGGCCACCGCCGCGTTCATGACAACGCCCTGCAGGGCGCCGACATCGACGGTGATCGTATCAAAGAAGACATCCGGCTCGACCTTGAAGCCGAGCTTTTCAAGGCCCGTTGCCAGTCGCGATGTCTTGCGGTGAACCGATTGCGCGATGGCCTTGATGCCGTCCGGACCGTGATAGACCGCGTACATGGACGCAATCACCGCCAAAAGTGCCTGCGCGGTACAGACGTTGGAATTGGCCTTTTCGCGGCGAATGTGCTGTTCGCGGGTTTGCAGTGACAGGCGGTAGGCTTTCTTGCCGCGGCTATCGATCGAGACCCCGATGATCCGACCCGGCATGCTGCGCTTGAACGCATCCTTGCAGGACATGTAGGCGGCATGCGGGCCGCCGTACCCCATCGGAACACCGAAGCGCTGCGTGGACCCGACTGCGATATCAGCCCCCATTTCACCCGGCGATTTCAGCAGCGCGAGAGCCAGCGGATCGGCCGCGACGATGGCAAGCGCCCTGTTTTCGTGCAGCTTGCTGATGATGTCGGTGAAATCGCGCACATGCCCATAGGTGCCGGGATACTGGAAGATCGCACCGAAAACGGCTTCCGGATCGAGCGTGTCCGGGTTTCCGACCACGACTTCAATGCCGAGCGGTTCGGCGCGGGTCTCAATGACGGCGATATTCTGCTGGTGGCAGTTCTCGTCGACGAAGAACGTGTTCGACTTGGACTTCGCCGAGCGCTTCGCCATGGTCATGGCTTCGGCTGCCGCCGTGGACTCATCCAGGAGCGACGCGTTCGCGATGTCGAGCCCGGTGAGATCGGACACCATGGTCTGGAAGTTGAGCAAGGCTTCGAGACGCCCCTGCGAGATTTCCGGCTGATAGGGCGTATAGGCCGTGTACCAGGCCGGGTTCTCCAGGATGTTCCTGAGGATCGGTGCCGGGGTTGTGGTCCCGTAATAGCCCTGACCGATCAGGGACGTCAGCACCTTGTTCTTCGACGCCACCTGCTTCATGTGAAAGAGCGCATCACGTTCCGACAGGCCGGGACCGCCCCAGTCGAGCGCGTCCTGCTGGCGGATCGCCGGGGGCACGGTGGCATCGATCAGGTCATCGAGACTGGCAAAGCCGATCAGTTTCAGCATTTCCGCCATTTCGGACGGGGACGGTCCGATATGTCTGCGGTTGGCAAAATCATAGGCCTGATAGGTCGTAAGTTCGAAAGCCATGAAGCAGTCCTTTATGCGATGAAGGCCTTGTAGGCGTCGAGATCCATCAGTTCGCTCAGCTGGTCGGTGTTCGACAGCTTGATCTTGTACAGCCAGCCATCCGCTTCCGGGCTCTCGCTCAGTGTTGCCGGGCTGTCCGCCAGCGAGCCGTTCACCTCAACGATCTCGCCGTCGACGGGCGCATAGATCTCCGACGCGGCCTTGACCGATTCCACGACACCGATCTCGTCCGATTTTTCAAAGCTCTCGCCGGTCTCTTTCTGCTCCACGTAAACGATTTCGCCAAGCTGTTCGGCGGCATGCGCGGTGATCCCAAGGGTGGCGGTATCGCTCTCGACCTTGATCCACTCGTGGTCCTCGGAAAAATAGGTGCTCATGTCGGTCTCTCCACGATTAACGCTTGTAATTCTGTTTTACGAACGGCAGTGCGACAACCTCGGCCGGTTGCGCCTTGCCCCTGATCATCAAATTCACCTTGGTGCCGGGCTCAGCATGGGTCGCAGCGACATAGCCCATCGCGACCGGGCCTCCAGCCGTCGGGCCGAAACCGCCGGAGGTGATTTCACCGATTTTGCCGCCGTCCGGACTGTGAACCTCGACGCCGTGACGCGCCGGTGCACGTCCTTCCGGGCGAATCCCGACAAGCCTGCGTGACGGGCCGTCGGCAATCTCGCGCTGGATACGCTCCGCACCCGGAAAACCGCCCTCTTCACGGCGGCGTTTCTGGATCGCCCAGATCAGCGACGCCTCGATCGGCGAGGTCTCCGTGTCGATATCACTCCCGTAAAGACAAAGCCCGGCTTCGAGCCGGAGAGAATCGCGTGCGCCGAGGCCCGCAGCTTCACAGTTTTCGTCCGCCAGGAAGGCACGTGTCACGTCTTCAGCCTTGTCTTCGGGAATGGATATCTCGTAGCCATCCTCGCCGGTATAGCCGAGACGCGAGACGCGGCAGGAAACACCGTTGATGTCGGCGACCGTCGTTTCCATGAACTTGAGATCGCGCGCTGCCGGGCAAAGAGCCCCGACAACATCTTCCGCTTTGGGGCCCTGCACGGCGACAAGTGCACGGTCGAAGATCTCGGTCACCTCGACACCATCCAGATGAGCGGCCATGTGCGGAATGTCCTGGTGCCGCATCGATGCGTTGACCACGACAAAGAAATGATCGCCCGCGTTGGAGACGATCAGGTCGTCCATGATGCCGCCGTTCCCGTTCGTGAAAAACCCGTAACGCGCCTTGCCTTCCTTGAGCGTCGAAAACGCCTGCGGGCAGAGCGCTTCCAGCTTCTCGCCGACATTTTCGCCCTTGAGGATGACCTGACCCATGTGACTGACATCGAAAAGCGCAGCCTTCTCACGGCACTGCTTGTGCTCTCCCATGATGCCAAGCGGATACTGGACCGGCATTTCCCAGCCGGCGAAATCCACCATCTTTCCGCCCAGTTCCACATGGAGGTCATAAAGGGGCGTGCGCTTGGGAGCATCAGCCATGGTACCGGTCCTTTCCTGTTCCAGTCGGAGCAGCTCCGGCCCTGATCTGATGCCCGGTTTTCTTCGAGAGCGGGTTGTGGATCGGACAGGATGTCGTGGCATCGGGACAGATAAGGCTATCACCCTAGCGGATCACCGGAAACGCCACAACGCTCCCCTTTTCATCATTTGTTTCTTATAAGAAACTTTTCCATAATTGGCAACGTATGTTTTAATGAGAAGAAATTGACCCTTTTCTGAGACTGTGCGAGTTTCAAGGAAACATCGAAAAGAGCTGACATGGACCCGGTTTCCCAATCCGACGAAGACATCCCGGACGCAAGCGACACGGATCATCTGGGAAAGATGATCCGCGAGGCGAGGCTCAAGAAAGGCTGGACGCTGGAGGAAGCCGGAAAGGCAGCCGGCATCGGCCGGTCAACCCTGTCCAAGATCGAGAACAGCCTGACGCGGCCGAGTTTCGACATTGTGCGGCGCCTGACCAAGGCTCTTGAACTCAAGACGCCGCAACTCTTCGTGCAATCCGGCCCGAGCGACATATCCGGCCGCCGCGACGTCACTTTCGCGGGCAGCGGCGAACTGCAGGAAACCCCCACCTATTCGCACGAGCTCCTGTGCACCGAGCTGACCAGCAAACGCATGTTTCCATATATCAGCACGATCAAGGCGCGGGACGTCTCCGAATTCGACAGCTGGATCCGCCACCGGGGCGAGGAATTCATGTATGTCATCAGCGGCGAACTGACCTTCTTCACCGAGCACTACAGGCCGCTGCCGATGAAGGCCGGCGACAGCGTCTACTATGACAGCGGCATGGGCCACGGCTGCATTTCAACCGGCGAGGAGGACGCCAAGGTGCTCTGGGTCAGTCTCGAATAGACGGAATCTGCCCTGTTTCCTTTCGGAAACTCAGCTCTTGTTGTGGAAAATGAAGCCGATGAAGTTGAGCAGGATCTGCGCGGCCAGGATCTGCGTGCTCTGGCTCGGATCGTAATCGGGCGCAACTTCGACAAGGTCGATCCCGGCAACCTGTCCACGCCTGGACAGTCCCTGAAGGATCTCCAGAACATCGTAATAGAGAAAACCGCCATGGCTTGGCGTTCCCGTTCCGGGCGCGATCGAGGGACAGAACGCGTCTATGTCGATCGTGACGTAATAGCGGACGCCGGCGGGAATGCGTTCCAGAACGGCATCGGTTCCAAGCCTGCGCACCTGGCGGACGGACAGAATGTCCGAGCCCCGCGCACGCGCATCCTCGTAACCTTCCTTAGCGGTAGAGGACACGTTGCGAATACCCAGCTGGGTCATCCCGGAGACGTAGTCCTTTTCAATCGCCCGGCGCATCGGATTGCCATGGCCTGCCGTGACCCCGTGGCGCTCATCGACAAAATCCAGATGCGCGTCGATCTGAACCACGTGGATCGGCCCGTTCGCGGCACAATCCTCCTCAAAGGCGCTGATGCAGGGAATGTTCACCGAATGGTCGCCGCCGATCACCACAGGCAGTGCACCCGCCGTCAGGATTTTCTTCACACCGAATTCGATATTGGCGTGGCTTTCCTCGGTCTTGGTGTGGACGATGTCGGCATCACCGATATCGACAATGCGCACGTCCGCGCCAAGATAGGTCGCGTCATCCTCGTGATCGTAGGCGCCCGCATGGCCGAAACTGAACAGCGTCGACGCCTCGCGCACCGACCGCGGCCCGAACCGGGCACCGGACCGGAACTGGCAGCCGAAATCGAACGGAGCACCTAGGACGGCAACATCGGCATCGATCGCATCCCAGTCGGCGACATATTCCTTCTTGCCGAAAGTCGATATCCCGACAAAAGGCAGGTTCAGGCGGCCGGATTCATAACCGTGTCCCGACATGAGGCTCTCCGTTGTGCGTGTTGTTACGATTGCCCGAGCGGCATCCTACATTGATGGAATCATTGCCGTTTGCAAGCGAATGCGGTCTCAAGTGCCGCAAGACGGTCAGCCCGGCGCCGGCTCCACGTTCTGCTCGATCGCATCCATGGCTGCAGCGGTGGCCTTTTCCTTGGTTTCCTCGTCAAGCTCGTCCGCTCCGATGACTTCGACCTTGACGTTCCGCTGAGCGAAGTTGATGCCTGCCTTTTCGAACTCGTCGCGGATGCGCTGGTAGGCATCGCGCCGGATGGTCCACTGGCCGCCAGGTTTTGTCATGAACTTGACGCCGACAACCATGTTGAACTCCTCCATGCGCCGGACACCCTGAAACTTCAGAGGCTGGAGGAAGTTGCCGCCGTAGTCCGGGTTTTCCTGCAGTTCCGCATCGATGTTCTTGACGATTTTCTTGGCAAGTTTTAGATCCGTGTCAAAGGGAACCCGGAACTCCAGCTTCATCATCACCCAGTCGCGGCTGTAATTGGTCAGCGACTTCAGTTCGCCGAAGGGAATCGTGTGTACCGCCCCCCGGTGATGGCGCAGTTGCAGGGACCGGATCGACATCGATTCCACGGTGCCGCGAATGTCCCCCATTTCAATGTACTCACCGACCCGGAAGGCATCGTCAATCAGGAAGAAGACACCGGAGACGATGTCCCGCACCAGCGCCTGGGCCCCGAAGCCGACGGCAAGGCCGACGACGCCGGCGCCCGCAAGCAGCGGAGTGATGTTGATGCCCATGGACGACAGACCAATCAGCGCCACCATCACCAGGATGGTCACCAGGACGACCTTCTTGATCAGGGGCAACAAGGTCGCCATGCGCGCTTCCGGACCGGGCGCCATGCCGGGCACGAGTTTGGGCATGCTCGCCATGCGCCGGTCGATTGCGGTCTTGGTCGCCGTCCAGATGAGATCACCGATCAGGAAGGCGACCATGACATCGATGAGAACCCGTACGATCTGTGCCGGAGCCGAGTTGGCCGCGGACATGTTCCAGGGCTGCACGCCCCAGAACAGGCCGATGCAGACGACTGCGGACACAACGACGACAAAACGTCCCAGCCGCACGGCCACCGGCAGGTAGACGCCGTGCATCGCCTCCGCATTGGTGATCGCGTCCTGCACTTCGTCCCCGGGTGCTTCGGCCTCTGAACCGGCTTCCGGTTCAATAGCAACTTCCGTTCCGGTTTCTGCTTCTGTTTCCGTGGATTCGCTGCCGGCGCCGTCTTCGTCCAGACTGGCTTCGGCCCGGCTCTCGTCGAACGCCTGTTCGATCGTCTTGCGCACCATGCGTTCGGTGGGAATCAGCAACGCAACCACGGCCAGCGTCCCGGCGGCACTGTAGGCCCCGATCAGCCAGAGAATGAAAAGCATGAAAAGCGTCAGAGAGCCGATGACAGGCATCACGATCGACTGGCGTTTCGGCTCGCTGCGCGCGTGCATCAGCCAAAGCAGCAGGATCGCCAGGATCATCGTGATCGCCGCGGCAATGATATCGATCGTGAGACCGACCGGCTCGTCGGCTCCAAGAACCACGATTGTTTCGGCCAGGCCGTGCCCGAACAGCATCACTGCGGATGCCAGCATGACGCCGAGATAAAGGCCCCTCGCGTCCTGCCTCGACAGCGGCACCAGGCGCAGGGCCTCGATGCGCGGAGCCAGAGCGAACAGCGCCAGCGCGGACACCACCCGCAACATCACGAGCGCGAACAGGAGTTCCAGAACAAACTCCTCGGCATTGGGCGGCCAGTCGAAAATGACGAAAGTGCCGATCGTGCCGAGCGAAAAGAAGACGGCCCCTCCGGCAACGAGCGCCAGACGCGTCAGCGCCGAGCGGACCTTGTCGATATACCGGTTCGAACGCGTCAGTTCGACGCGCCTTCGAAAGTATCCGGCATAGCGCCAGTAGAGCCATTCAAGCCCGACACCGACAAACACGAAGATGATGAGGAGAACGACGAAATTCAGCTGTTCCCTGGGTGTCAGTCCCTGCTGCCAGGTCGTGGAAACAATGGATGGGAGACTCGGGAAAAGAGCGAGAGCCGTTCCGACTTCCTGGACCCGCGCCTGGATCTGGATCAGACCCAGTTCGACACTTTCCCGGAATGTCAGGTTGGCGGGGGCACCGTCCTCGCCAAGCCCGGCGGCACGTTGCTGCAGCCAGTTGACGACCGTAGGATCCGCCAGCAGCCTCGCCAGTTCCTTGATATCGTTCGGCGATGGTTCCGCCGGTGTTTCCGTCGTCTCCGAAGACCCCGCTCCCGGGAGCATCATCTGGGCGGAAAGAGGCGTCGCCGCGTTCAGGAACCCCAGCAAAATCAGCGTGGCGAGGAACCTGATCATGCCGCACCCTCGCTCTGCGAAACCGGCGCTGGATCACGCTTGGAATGATCTTCAGTCCGCAGCAGGTCCTGGTACTCGACGGGGGAGATCGTCGGATCAAACACGCGCTCAACCGTGACGGGACCACCGGTCGGCATGGCCTGGCAGGCCAGCCTGACGCCATCAGGAAGCGACCGGCGTGTGATCGTCTCGGCTTCGGTGCGGCCGGGAGGCGCGAGATTCTCATGCCCCTCCAGAACATGGACGGCACACGAACCGCAGCGCCCTCTTGCTCCGCAAAGCGCAGCATGGGCGGTATCCATCGATTGCGCGGTTTCAAGCAGGCTCACCCCGGCTGAGCGTTCGATGGTCGGGCCGTCTCTGTAGGTGACCGAGATCTTCGGCCGCTTGCCCCACAGTCGGATTGCGCGGGCCACGAGGATGACCGCGACGAGAACTGCGTACCACCACAGCACGTGGCTTTGAATCTGGTTCAGCGTTTCACCGACGGAGCCGTAGGCGGCCGCGGCTTCCCGGACCGGCGCCATGAAGTCGGGGTCGCCACTGTTGGCAATCAGGATCTTGCCGGATTCGACAAATCCGAGCAGTGCGACGACCGGTACGATGACGGCAAACGGATAGGAAACGGTGGCATACCGGCCCCACCATCTCTGGACCTGCATCCACAGAAACAGGCCGTAGCAGGCATGAACCCAGATGACGATCAGGGCGATGACCTGCTGAATTCCCAGATGCGGAACGAACATCCAGTAGACGGCCAGAACCCATTTGAAATCCGGATGGGCGCCGGTCATTGCTGGTCCGACGACCGTGCCCATGATGTGCGGCAGAAGCAGAGGAACGATCGCGAGTCCGAGGGCGGCCTGACCTGCATCCGCCCAGTTGGAAAAGAGACTGTTGCGCCAGAAGACCGTCCAGAGACCAAGGCCGGCGTGAACGAAGAAACTCAGGATCAGGATCGGACCGCCGACCGGATTTCCGAAAGGCCCCATCAGGATCCGTCCGGCGGCTTCCATCGCCGCGATCGAGTAAAGCCCGAATGCGAGCGTAAGCAAATGACCCGTCACGAACACGAACAAAACCAGTCCGCTCGCGATCCGTAGTCTGCTGATCATGTTTTCGTTCCGCCCTGACGTTTTGCCCCTGATCTGTTCCGCACACTTGCTCGCCCGTTCATGGCAAAAGCACCGTTGCCGGAAAGACCCTCCTCACTTGCTATCGTTAGCGTATTGCGGCTCCCGGCTCCAATAAATTGATCGGGTTATGCACGACGCCAACTTGCAGCTGCAACACATCTACATGCGCAACTTCTTGCAAAGATGAGGATCAGGACCGCTTCGCGTGCACGGGCGGCCCGCCGGATACGCTTTATCGGCGGTCCTCGCTTGAAAACATCCCAATCGGCCATTTCGTGATGACGGTCACTCACAAAAGATACAATCCTGAATAGAGTTCAGCCACGGGAGAAAACCAAAACTGGCACAAGTCATATTTTGAGGATTTTCATTATGCTTCAGACCGTTCGAAATGGATCCCGCAGTGTAGACGTTGCCTTGCTGCAGGCGCTCTTGAACAAGGCACGCGCCACGCCGCAGCTGACTGTAGACGGGATATTCGGCAGAAACACCGAAAACGCGTTGCGCTCTTATCAGACAAGCAACCCCACCTTGCGCACCGATGGCGTCGCCGGACCGCTCACGTGGGGCACGTTCCCGAGGATACGCGAAATCCGCCACAATACGACTTTGCGCGCGCAGGCGGGAACCATGGGGTGCTGGTCCGCCGCCGCCGGCATGGTCTCCGGCGCCCAGATGTCACACGGGGCGGGCGGTGCAGCAACCGGCACAAGAGGCGGATTGAGCCCCGACCTTAACAACGTCGACACATTCGCACGAAGTCTCGGCTGGCGCATTCACAACAACCAGTCGGTGCCTCCGGCGACGATGATCGCCGATGCGATGGCGCGCAACCCGGTCTGGATCGGCCTGGAAAACCAGGCCTCCAAACACGCTGTGGTGTTTTCCAAACTGCTGACCGACGGCACCGACGAAGGCACCGCCTTCGAGGTTCAGGACCCGTGGCCCGTGGGCCGGGGCACGACCTATTTCAGCGGATATGCGGGCGGCCGGCTCACGCTGCGATCCGTCGCGCACCGACCTCAGGTCATGATCGTCTACGTGGTCGGTCCGTGACAGCAAGCGAAAGCCGGCGAATTGTCCAGCCGCAGGGTTGCATCCTTTGGCCTTACGGGATCGGTGTGCTGCCGCGTATGTCCCGACGCGCCGGTCCCGGTCTCGAAAGCATCTTTTCAAACAGTCCATATACGAGAAGAAGCATGCCCGCGGCGATGCCGGTGAGGTGCGCACCGAGATGTGGTGGCCATTCGAGGCTGCTTGAAAAGATCGGGCCGAACACGGCTTCATACCCGGTCTTTGCAAAGAGGAGACCGAGACCGGCAAGCCATAATCTGCTGCGGGTCTCGCGCCACATCGCAATCATTGTGGCTACGTACAAGGCGTTCAGGATTGCCGACAAGCCGCAATAGTACTGCGTCATCGGATCACCAAGAAACAGGACGGCCGATATCAGACCGCCGGAAACAACGAAGCATCCCAACAAGAGCCTCAATGCACCACCGTGCGGGGAGGTTTCGTAGAGAATGCCGAGCGCGATCAGGGCTCCGACATTCATGAGCAGATGCTTCTGGTCCAGGTGTACGAAATGGCCCGTCGCCAGACGCCAGAATTCTCCGCTTTCAATCAGCTCCCGATTATAGATGAAGGCTTCGGGTTTTCCGCCGAAGACGGCAAACAAACCCAGGCTCACCAGGGCCACGGCAACGGAAACCCATGGCAGCCTTGGACCGCCATGGGAGAGAGTGGAAAGGCCTCTGGTCATCATGCGTTCCGGCGACGCATATTGAGGCCGAAGGTCAATGCCGAGAGCGCCAGAAACAGCCCCAGGATGCCCAGTGATCCGGAGCCACCACCGCCACCCGAGTGGCTTGGCTGGTTGCCCTTGAACATCGGCTTCGTCGTATCAACACGGGTCGACCGCACCGGCTTTGCCTTCCGGTCCTTTTGGGCGGCCTGTTCGGTGGCAAGACGCTTTTTGTTGGTCTGGTCGATCGCAAGTTCCTCAAACCGCGCTTCCTGGACGATCAGCATCGATGTGTAGGGTGACAGAATGCCGTATTCCTTCGATGTGTCGACAATGGACGTTTTGAGGTCCGGATCCGGGCCAAGAAGCGCCATGGTCTGCAGGTCATGTTCAATCTGCGCATAGCCCCACAGGCGTTCGATTTCAGGGTTGCGTTCAGCTGTTTCGGGAAAGGTGAAGCTGGTTTCGTAGCTGACAGGCGTGCCGGATATTTCACCGGAAAGCTTGAGTGAAGCCTCACCATTTCCCCAGTAATGACCATACAGGACCAGTTGCTCACCGCGATAGAGCGATGGATTGTTGCGCCGCCTGATATCGTTGACACGCAGGGATCCGTCCTTCTGTGTCAGGTCCAGCGTCAAACCATGGAGTGCTTCGTGCGTGACCTTTGACGTTGCCTGCAGAAGCGTGCCGACAATGTCATCGGAGTTCGACACACTGACGGCGAAGCCGCCTGAAGCATCCGTCATCGGCCGGAGAAGGGGTGTATTAGCGCTGTTCCCCATGATCGCGGTGAACAGACGGACATCTTTTTGCTGTGTCAGTTCCAGGAATTTCCTGGTCTCCGTAATGCCCACATTCGCAACACCGTCGGTCACGAGGACGATGGCGCTTGTGCGGTCGGAGTCGAGCACGTCAAGGCCGCGCTTCAGTCCGGCATAAAGGTTGGTGCCGCCTTCCGCGTGAACGCTGCGAAGATCATTCAGCGCCTGTTTGACCATGTCGGGCGATGTCGGGATGAAGCCGTTCGTAAGCTCGCTTGCTCCGTCATTGAAAAAGATGATGCGGAAGCGGTCTTCTGGCCCGAGTTTGCCGAGCGCCTTCGCCACGCCTTCACCCAAGGTTGCGATCTTGCCTCCCATAGACCCGGACCGATCCAGGACGAAAACCCAGTCGCGCCCTTCGGTAATGGGCTGCAGATCCATGCCCGGCGTTAGCGTCAACATGAACGTCCCGCGTCCGGACGGGTCCGCCTTGTAGGGCACAAGGTCGACGCGCGCCGGCTGATCCTGCGCTTGCCGCCAGTAGACGACGATGTCCTGATCCAGAGTTACAGGGGTTTGGATTGCCGTTGCTTCGCCCTCGCTCAGGCCGTTCCCATCGGCCGTGTGCGCGTTCTGCAGACTTAAATCGGCCTCCCTCCCCGGACCGTCCGCCAGGTCGGTGTTGGTCATGTGGATGCGCCAGCTGCCATCCTGCTCCTGGGAAGTTTGAGCGCCCGGGTGCTTGGGCAGGCGAACGGCCTCGACCGGATAATCCGTCCGCAGATGCAGGTCAAAACTGAACGTTCCCGTCACGGTTTGCTTGGCGGTCCAGAAAGCAAGCTTTTCTTCGTCGACACCGCCTTCCTCGAGCGGATAGAGGTATCTCCCAATGCCCGTGTCGAGTTTTGCGGGCTGGATATAGGTGAACCGGATATCGACATCGTCGTTGCCGCGGACCGGCCAGACACTGATGTCGAAGGTCTTGTAGTCATCCTGCTCCGCCAGTCCCGTGTTCCGGCCCGCCTGTTTCTCGCTTTCATAGATCCGGCGCGCTTTTTCCTTCTCGACGACCTCGGCCGTTACCGGCTTGCCGTCGATCCAGTATGTGAACTCCGAAACCGCGGCCTTGTGCGGAACTGGAAACGAATAAGTCGCTTCCATGTCGCCCGCGTGCGGATTGCTGAAGGTTTGATTGACCGTGGTCATGACGTAACCGTCTTCCACGACCACGCTGACCTTGTGATCGAGAAGATCCAGCGACTGCGATTGATCTGATGGCGTGAGCAGGCCAACAGCATTGGCCGGTGCGACAGCCGAGACGCTCAAACAGAGCCCCGCAGCAAGTGACGTCGCAACACACCAGTCTCTTGAGATCCGAACCATGATGAATGCTCCCATTCGTTTGGATTTGAAGTAAGGATGCTGTTATTGATCAATGCTCATTTAATTAAATTGATCGCTGATCAATTTCAAGCTAAAATGTGAACTCTGTTCATTTTTGTTGTTTTTTTGGAGAAATGCATGGCCCGCCGGTCCGATCACACACGGAAAGAACTGTGGCGGCTTGCCATCGACGCGTCAAAAAAGATTGTTGAAAAAGAGGGTCTTAGAGGCCTTCGTGCCCGGCAGATTGCGCGCGACATCGGGTATACGATCGGAACCTTGTACAATTTGTTCGAGGATCTCGACGACCTCATCATGCATATGAATGGGGAAACCCTGGATCAGCTTTTGGAGGAATGCTCGAATGTCGAACTCACGCAAGACCCGAACAGGGATCTGGAACTGCTGGTGCAATGCTACCTGACCTTCACACATGAAAACGCAAAGCTCTGGAACGCGGTTTTTGAACACAAGTTGCCTGAGGACCGGCCGGTACCCGAGTGGTTTTCGCAGAAGGTGTCCAACCTTCTTCAAATGATCGAGCGCGCGCTGGCGCCCATATTGACGGGACGCAGCGATGCCGAAATCCATCAACATGCGCGCATTTTGTGGATGAGCCTGTTCGGCATGACGGTCCTGGAAGGTTCAGGCCGGCTACAGGAAGGCGAGACATCGTTGATGCTCGCCAGGACGTTGATCAGGACCTATGTCGACGGCCTGAAAAACGGACCGCAAGGTGAGACGAGCGATTGAACGAAGGATCAGGACGAAAATCCAAATGCACGTTCAATGAACGCAAAGCGCCTCAACGCTGCAAGATGCGGGCGGAAGCTGCAAGCCAGATGGTTCGTAGAGCTGAAATTCATTGTGAAACAATAACGTAGTCAGCATGATGGTGCCCCCCGCCGGAATCGAACCGGCACTCCCTAAGGAACGGGATTTTGAATCCCGCGCGTCTACCAGTTCCGCCAGAGGGGCAACTGACACCGGAGAGGGTGCCTATCATGGGCCAAGTGCCGATGCAAGCGCTTGCTCGGCCAGTCAAACGGGAATGCGGCAATCCGCAATGATATCTCCGCGATCGCGCAACAGGATGGCCGATACGGTTTCCGATATCGTTAGCCTGCTAAGAAAAGCGCAAATTGTGCGGCTTTTCTGGACAAGTGTTTTTGCCTTGGATAGAACGGTCGCATGAGCAAATCAGGACGTGAAATCGAGCTCAAGCTCGAACTGGATCAATCCGCCCAGGACACTTTGAAGCGCATGGGCGCCATTGACGGTTTCACAGCCGGCCGCGCGGTCACCAAGACCTTGCAATCGATCTATTTCGACACCCCTGACCAGGTGCTGCGCAAGGCGAAGATTTCGCTTCGCGTCAGGAAATCCGGACGCAGCTGGGTCCAGACCGTCAAGATCGGCACCGGTGTCGTTGCGGGACTGTCCTCTCCCGTCGAAGCGGAACACCCGGTCAAGGGCCGAGCGCTCGATTTTTCGGTGATCGAAGACCCGGAAGTTGCGAAAGTCCTGTCGAAAGCTGTCGGCACTATGCCCTTGAGCGAATGCTTCGAGACCGTGATGAAGCGTACGACGCGTGAACTGACGCGCCAGCAGGACGGTGCCCGGATCGAGCTGGCATTCGACACGGGAAACATCCTCGCAGGTGACGGCAGCCAGCCGCTGACCGAACTCGAGATGGAGCTGCTTGAAGGTCCGGGCCAGGCGATTTTTGACGCGGCCAGGGGACTGCTCAAAGACGCACCGTTCCGGTTCTCTCCCTACAGCAAGGCCGAGCGGGGCTACCGGTTTGCGGAAGGGCGGCAACCGGAAACACCGGAGCCCTGTTTTGCCGAAAAGATCAGTTTCACGCCAGGCACCAGCGTGGAATTGGCATTTCGGGACGTACTCCGGTCCTGCCTGAAGCAGATTTCGGAGAACCGCGTTGTCGTCATCGGGTCCCGGGACCCGGAAGGGCCGCATCAGCTGCGCGTCGGATTGCGGCGCTTGCGGAGCGCGTTCCGGTTGTTCCGGCCTGCCCTGAACCAGGCGACGGTTGCACCGCTTGACCGGATGGCAAGAACGATCGCGGGCGAAGCGGGCTCGATGCGCGATCTGGACGTGCTAATTGATGAAATCGTGGCGCCGCTCGCGGACAAGACACCCGAAAGCCTCTCCCTTGATGTCCTCCTGGAAAAACTGAGCGCCTCACGCGGCGAAGACACGCGCGGCGCCGTCGTTACGCATCTGAAGTCTGCCGAAGTGAACGCCTTCCTTCTGGACCTTGCGGCCTATACGGAAGGCCGCGGCTGGCTCGATCCGGAAAACTTCGACCAGACCACGCTGCTGGCACAGCCGATCGAGACCTATTCGTCAAAAGCGCTCGCCCGGCAATGGAAAAAGGTGCTCCGTTACGGCAAGCGGCTGGAAGAACTCACGATTCCCGAGCGGCATGAGATGCGCAAGGCGATGAAGAAGATGCGCTACGGCATTGAGTTCTACAATTCTCTCTACCCGGCGGACACCGTGAAGCCCTTCCTGAAGCGGATGAAGAAACTTCAGGATATTTTTGGCTATCTCAACGACGTGGCCATGGCCGAAACCCTGCCGGATAAGGTCAGCGCCGGCGGCAAGGACGCGGTCGCCGTCGGCCAGGCCATCGGCTTCGTGATCGGCTGGCACGAATCCCAGTGCCAGACCATGTGGCAGCACGCGAAAGGCTATTGGGAGGCCACCCGGGAAACTCCGCGTTTCTGGCTCTAGTCACCTGAATCTGAAGTTCGACTCATTTTGTAGCGGTCTTCGAACGAACTTCAGATTCAAGAAGGTGACTAGCAAGTCTATGTTTCTAGTGCGGTTTACGAATTTGAAGTTCGCTTCGGAGTCTGCAGAAGCAATGATGCGAACTTCAAATTCACCGCACTAGCCACCAGCCAATGGCAGTGGAACGTTCCTGGTTCCGGACTTGTGATCTTCGGCACGGTCAGGCGTTCGCGATCGACACGAGCGTCTCGCGCAGCCACTTGTGTTTCGGATCCCGTGTCATGCGGGGATGCCAGCTTGCGACGATTTCGAGATGCGGCAGGTCCAGGGGTGTCCTGACGCGGGAAAAACCGTGGTCGAACGCCGCGGCGATCCGGACCGGAACAAAGGCAAGCATCGGCCGCGATTTCATGAGCTGCAGCAGCATCGCGAACCCCGGCACGGCAAGCACCATGTTCCTCTTCCGGCCCACCGCTTCCAGAGCGTCGTCGATCGGCCCGTGAAAACTGCCCCCGGTCGGATCGACAAAACCGTGTTCGCGTTCACAGAAACGGTCAAGGGAGATGTCGTCACCGTCCGCGATATCTGCGTAGCTGGAAAGGCAGACGAAGTCGTCCCTGTAAAGGAAACGCGCCGGCAGATCGGGCACTGTCAGCTCGCGGTCACTGAGGATCAGATCGATCTCTCCGCTTTCCAGCTGCCGCGCGATCCCTTCTGCAGGTCGGGGAAGGACCGAGACCCGGGCCCTGGGCGCTGTCTGCAGAACGCTTTCGGCAAAAGTGTCCAGGATCGTATGCAGCAGATAGTCACTGCCGCAGACCCTGACCGTGAACGCGGAACTGGCAGGATCAAAGTCGTCCGGCGAAAGAAGCAGGCCTATGTCATCCAGAAGATCCGCGACCCGTGGGGCAATGGCGTCGGCCCTGGGCGTCGGCACAATACCGTGCGACGTCCGCACGAAAAGGTCGTCATCAAAGGTGTCCCGCAGCCGTTTGAGCATCCCGGACACGGTCGGTTGCGTGAGGGCAATCCTGGATGCTGCCCGCGTGACGCTGCGCTCCTTGTAAAGCGCATCAAATGCGACAAGCAGATTGAGATCGACACTTCTGATATTGATGTTTCGCATATCACTTATTCAATAATACACTTTGCTCAATAACAAGCAGACGGCAATGATCACTCTGTCCCGCGAATTCTGGTGGCGGAGAAAGATGACGAAAGGGTCGCAAATTCATCCGGTGTGGCAAGCAGCCGGGCAAAGAACACGGTTGTCGCCTTGGCTGGAACACTTCCTGGTATGGCGGAAAATGCGGCGCGACCGCCTGGAACTGGCTTCACTCGGGGACGCGGTGCTCAAGGATCTGGCGATCGATCGCAGCGAGATCCCGTCCATCATTCATGCCAAGGGAAACGAGCGCAGGCGCAGGCATGGTGACTGAAGCACGCCAGCAACCGATCGACCCCACGCCCGTTGACATTCAGCAACACCTCGGAGAATTGATATGTCCGCACTGTCCCGTCCGGCTGCCCGATTTCACGTCGATCCGCGTTTCGTCCTCTTCATCGGGGCGCTGATCGCACTCGTGGCCCTGGGGATGCGGCACTCCTTTGGACTGTTTCTCGGTCCGGTGACCGGCAGTCTTCCCGCCGTCGACCGGGAAACCTTCGGGTTCGCCATCGCCTTGCAGAACCTTATGTGGGGACTGGCGCAACCGTTCGCCGGCATGATCGCGGACCGGTTCGGCAGCGCACGCGTGATTTTTGCCGGCGGCCTGCTCTATGCCGGAGGGCTGCTCTGCGCGTCAGCCGCGTCGACATCTCTTGGACTTGTGCTTGGATTTGGCGTGCTGGTCGGCATCGGTTTGAGCGCCACCAGCTATGCGGTCGTGTTGGGAGCGGTCGGACGGCGGTTTCCACCCGAGCGCCGCAGCTCGGCCCTTGGCATTGCCTCGCTTGGCGGGTCCTTGGGCATCTTCCTTTCCGTTCCGCTCACCTTGAGCCTGATCGACGCATTCACCTGGCCTCTGGCGCTCGTCAGTCTCGCTTTTGTTGCAGCTATCATCTGCATTCTCGCACCGGTCCTGAGCGGTCGATCGGTCGACCCCGGTACTGATCAGTCTCTGCGCTCCGCGCTTTCCGAAGCCCTGACGCACCGTGGGTTCGTATTGCTCGTGCTCGGCTTTTTCGTGTGCGGGTTCCAGCTCGCCTTCATCGGCACGCACCTGCCCGCCTATCTCCTGGACCGGCAGCTCCCGGCTTGGGTAGGAGGCGCCGCGCTCGCAACCATCGGCGCCACGAATATAGCCGGAACGTTCATCTGCGGCCTTCTCGGCGATCACCTCAGCAAGAAGAAGATCCTGGTTGTTCTCTACCTGGCGCGCGCGGCGGCCGTCGCCCTGTTCGTCATGTTCCCGCCGTCGGATATTTCGACTCTCGTCTTTGCCGCGGTGATGGGCTTCACCTGGCTCGGAACCGTTCCCCTGACGACGGGCATCGTCGCTCAGATCTTCGGCGGCCGGTATCTGGCAACCCTTGTCGGGATCGTTTTCCTGATGCACCAGACCGGCAGCTTTCTCGGCGCCTGGATCGGCGGGCTCGTATTCGAGCAAACCGGCAGTTACGACATCATGTGGTGGAGTGTCGTCGCATCCGGTGTCCTGGCGGCGCTTGTGCATCTTCCGATCAACGAGCGCCCTCTGGCGGGAAAAGACCGCGTCTTGGGGAACGCATTGAGCAATGCCTGACCGGTCGCGGACGTTGTGGAGTGTGGTGTGCGTGACTGTCCTGGCAGTGCTCTGCCTTTTATGGTTCGTGTCCGCTGACGCCCACCAGAGGGTTTTTCTGGACCTGGCGGTCATCCGGTTCATCTGTCTCCAGGCGTTTCCAGACGTCCTGGCGCAGCAATTCTCAACCCCAATGACAGCGTTTTGGAGACCAGAATTAGTGAACGCAAACATGGAAAAGGCCCGATCCTCCGGCTGTTTCAGGTCAGGATCAGGCAAGGTCACGCGGAGACCCTTATGGAGAAATTCGCCACCACATCGGTCGACGTGGTCAGGCACGAACCCGGCAATACCGGATACTTCTTCGGCCAGGGTCTCGCTTCCGACGAAGGCTATCTCGTGTTTGCCTCGCTCTGGGACAGTCTTGATGCAGTGATACAGAAATTTGGAGATGCGTGGCAGCAATCCTCTCTGCCCGAAGGATACGAGGATCTTATTGAAGAGCATTCGATCCGCCATGTGGATTTGAGCACCGGCTGGGCTGTTTCACCTCAGGAAACGAAAGCCGCGACGTGAGGCGGAGATCCGTGCGAATTTCGGGCGTGGAGCGGCGATACTCATTGGTGTGACGGCAACATCCCGTCGCTTGATGCCTCCTATCTACGCCTCATCTAAGCAATTCTCCCCGTTACGGAAGTTTGCTATGGTGAGCCATGATTTACTGCTTTGCGGATTTCGAGCTCGACACGACGCGCCAGGAGCTCCGGTGCAAGGGTGAGCCGGTCAATGTCGAACCATTGGCTCTCGATCTGCTGAAACTGCTGATCGAAAACCACGACCGCATGGTCTCCAAGGACGAGATTAATTCCGTCCTTTGGAATGACCGCGCCGTTTCCGACGCTGCGCTGTCAACCTGCGTGAAATCGGCCCGGTCCGCCGTGGAAGATTCCGGCGCAAGGCAGGAGAAGATAAAAACCGTGCACGGCCGCGGCCTGCGCTGGGTTGCCGGCTTCGAAAGACTGTCCGAACCGGCGGCACCGGCAACGCCGGCTGATCCTGCTCCGGGAAGCGGCGACCGCCCCTTGGCGGATGCTTCGCAACGTCCGTCCATCGCCGTTTTGAAGTTCGATGCAATCGGAGATGACCCGGTTGCCCGAACACTCGGAGAAGCAATCCCGCACGAACTCATCGCAGCAGTTGCCCGGCTGCGCTGGATTTCGGTCATCGCGCGCGGCTCCTCTTTCCGCTTCGGCTCCCGCGACAGCGATCTGCAGGATATTCGGGCGCAGCTTGGCGTCCGTTACGTCTTGTCGGGCAGCGTCGAGAAATTCATCAACCAGGTCATCATCAATGTCGTGCTTACGGAAACGCTCGACGGCCAGGTAATCTGGGCGGACCGCATCAAGACCTCAATTGAAGAGGTACACGACGTTCGCGAAACCATCATCGCCGAGGTCATCTTTGCGATCGAGGTCCAGATTCCATTGAGCGAAGCCTCAAGGGCACAGCTGCAATCGCCTGACAATATAGACGTCTGGACCACATACCATCTCGGGCTTCAATCGCTCTATCGCTTCGACGCCGCCGAAAACGAGGTCGCCATGGCCATGTTCAAAAAGGCGGTTGCGATGGAGCCGGGGTTCGCCCGCGCCCACGCCGCGCTTTCCTTTGCGCATTTCAAGACCGCCTTCATGAACTATTCGGACAACCGGTCCTTTGCCGTGAATGCGGCCAGAAGAGCCGCGGAACGTGCCATCGAAATCGACCCGATGGATCCGTTCGCGAATTTCAACATGGGCAGGTCTCTCTGGCTAACCGGTGATTTGGACGGGGCGAAAACCTGGCTGAACCGGTCGACCTCGCTCAGCCCGAACTTTGCGCAAGGTCTCTACGCGCGGGCGTGGACGGAGACCCTCACGGGGTCCAGCTCGGACGGCATGCGCCTGGCGGACGAAGCCCGCGGCCTGAGCCCGCTTGATCCGTTGCTCTATGCCATGCTCGGAACGCGGTCGCTGAGCCTCTCGATCGAGGGCCATGACAAGGAGGCCGCGCTCTGGGCGGAACGCGCTGCGCGCGCGCCCGGTGCGCACAGTCTTATTCGCGTGATTGCCATGTTCACCAACGAACTTGCCGGCAACGAAGAGGAAGCGGCGCATTGGGCTGCAAGGGTTCACGCCGAGCAGCAGCCGATCACCCAGGAACACTTCTTCCGCTCCTTTCCGTTTTCTGACCAGGCTGTCCGAAAACGGATCTCCGAAGCATTGACGCGGCGCGGTATCGACTAGTGCGGTGAAGCTGATGTTCGTTCGAAGCCTGCTGAAAAATGAGTCGAACTTCAGATTAAGGTGACTAGGTGATGGACCTGCAGACAACGCGGGCCGGCATCCAAAAATCTCCATGATTTTGGAACGCTTTTTCAAAATTCCTCATGGTTTCCTCAAACTTCGCTCAAGACTTGGTTGAAAAGCCGTGTCACTTTCCTCAGCGTAAACACATTGCCACCTGTCTCGATGACAGGAGGCGCGTTGTTGCAACCCATTTTATTGCAAGGAAAGAGTATGACCGGCGGAACACTCAGAACCACATCAGGCGTTGGCCACACCTATGACAGCATTCTCGATACGATCGGCAACACGCCATCCGTTCGCATCAACAATCTTGCGCCGGAAGGTATAAACCTCTTCGTCAAGTTTGAAGCGGCCAACCCGGGCGGCTCCGTCAAGGACCGGCTGGCCGTGAACATCATCGAGGCCGCCGAACGGAGTGGCAAGCTGAAACCGGGCCAGACCGTTGTCGAAGCGACCAGCGGCAACACCGGGATCGGACTGGCCATGGTGTGTGCCCAGAAGGGTTACCCGCTTGTCGTCACGATGGCCGACAGTTTCTCCATCGAACGCCGCCGCCTCATGCGCATGCTCGGTGCCAAGGTTGTCCTGACCCCGCGCGCGGAAAAGGGCTTCGGCATGTACCGCAAGGCGGTTGAGCTGGCAGAAGCGCACGGATGGCTCCTGGCACGCCAGTTTGAAACCGAGGCGAATGCGGAAATCCACGCAGCAACGACCGCACGGGAAATCATGGCGGATTTCGAGGGCCAGCGGCTGGACTATTTCGTCACCGGTTACGGGACGGGCGGAACGGTGACCGGCGTCGGCCGCGTTCTCAGGGTTGAACGACCCGACACGAAGATCGTTCTATCTGAACCCGTCAACGCCCAACTGCTCGGAAGCGGCACCGTTCAGGAACGCACGGATGACGGTTCGCCCGCCGCAAGCCACCCGGCCTTTGAACCGCATCCAATCCAGGGCTGGACCCCCGATTTCATTCCTGTCGTTCTGCAGGAATCGGTCGACAATCACTATTACGACGACCTGCGCCCGGTTGCCGGCATGGCCGGTGTCGAATGGGCCAAGAAACTCGCATCCCAAGAAGGCATCCTGACCGGGATTTCAGGCGGCGCCTCCTTTGCCATCGCGATGGAAATCGCGGAAAAAGCCGACCCCGGCTCGACAATCCTGTGCATGCTTCCCGACACGGGGGAACGCTATCTCTCCACGCCGCTGTTTGAGGATATTCCGGAGGACATGACCGATGAGGAAGTCACTATCTCCAGGTCCACACCCGGCTACCACCTGGGCTGACGCTCCGGACCGATACGACGTTCTGCAGGCCGCGCAGGTGCACGCGTCCGCCTACCGGCGCGGTCTGGAGGAAAAACCCTGTACGCCGAAGCAAAGCTACCGTGAGATGCTGCAGGTTTTTTCCGAGCCCTTGCCGGAGACCGGCAGCGACGGGTCTGAAGTCTTGAACGAGCTTGTGGCGCGCGGCGAACAGGGCCTGACACCGATGACCCATCCCGGTTTCTTCGGCTGGGTTCTCGGCGGTTCGTCACCGGTCGGTGTCGCGGCCGACTGGCTGGCCAGCGCCTGGGGTCAGAACGCAGCCTTTCACACGTCCTCTCCGACAGCGGCTGCGGTTGAGAAAATTGCGGCCGGCTGGCTTCTCGATGTTCTGCACCTGCCGGAACAAGCGGCGGTCGGTTTCGTCACCGGCGCAACGGTTGGCAACTTCACCGCGCTTGCAGCTGCGCGCGGTGCCGTCTTGCGCCGCGCCGGCTGGGATGCTGACAATGACGGTCTTTTTGGTGCGCCGCCGATCACGGTTTATGCCGGCGACGACGCACACACGTCCGTATTTTCCGCTCTCGGCTATCTCGGCCTCGGCCGCAACCGGGTCAGGAGAGTGCGGTCCGATGATCAGGGCCGGATGATGGCAACAGATCTGGCGAGGCAAATGGCTGAGCTGAACGGCCCATCCATCGTGATCGCGCAGGCCGGCCAGATCAACACGGGCGCATTCGATCCCTTTCCCGACATCCTGGAGATCGCGAAGTCGACGAATGCCTGGGTGCACGTGGACGGGGCTTTCGGGCTTTGGGCGCGCGCCCACCCCGAGTACCGTTTCCTCACTGAGGGTGTCGAGCACGCCGACAGCTGGGCGGTTGACGGCCACAAATGGCTGCAGACACCCTTTGATTCCGGTTATGCCATTGTCCGCGACCGCGACAGCCTGCAAAGGGCAATGAGCATCGATGCCAGCTACCTGCCGGCAGTCGGCGAAGCCGACCGGATCCCGTCCTTTCTTGTCCCCGAACTGTCCCGCCGCGCGCGCGGGCTGCCGACCTGGGCAATGTTGAAATCCCTCGGAAGACAGGGCGTTGAAGATCTTGTCGGCCGGCATTGCGCCATTGCCCGCAAGATCGCCGAACACCTGGGCAGCACAGACGGCATTCGCATCGTCAACGACGTTGTCCTCAATCAGGTGATCATCAGCTTCGGGCACCCGGAGCAAGGCGCTGCGCAACGAAAGGCACTGACGGAAGCCGTCATCGCAAGACTTCGGGATGACGGTTCGATCTTCGTTGGCGGAGCCCGGTGGAGGGACGACTGGGTGATGCGGATTTCGGTGATCTGCGACGCGACACAGCCCGCCGATGCCGAACCGGTCGCAGACGTGATCCTCAAGGCCTGGGCAGCGGTTTCAGGCGGGACCGCCCGCGCGGCCACGCCCGTAGCCATCAGAACGCCCGATTGATCCAACCGGACGTTCTGCGAACCGGTGGTTCAAGCGGTCAGGGCCGGTTCCGCTGCGAGCAGCTCCAGGAGCAGGGCGACCGCTTCCGCTCCCGGATCGTTGTGACCTGAAAGCGCTGCCTCCGACACATAGCTTGCCCGGCCCGCACGGGCCCGGGTGATCCGCGACGTTGCATCTGCACCCTGCCGTGCTTCACGTGCCGCTGCATCGATCCCGTTTTCAAGGGCGTTGAGCGCAGGCATCATTGCGTCGATCATGGTCCGGTCACCAGGCTTGGCTCCCCCGACCTGCATCACCCGATCAAGGCCTGCTTTCAGCGCACCGATGGAATCGCTCCCGCTTGACGACGCATCACCCGCGGCTGCGAAGAAGATCGCCAGCAGCACCCCGGACGATCCGCCCATCGTCTGGCTGAGTTCCACTCCGATCGCGCGATAGAGCTGGGTCAGGTCGGCCAGCGGCATCCGGTCCAGCGCCGTCACAAGAGCGCGCGCAGCTGTGGCGAGCGTGCTTCCGGTGTCGCCGTCGCCCGACTTGGCATCCAGCGCATTCAGGTCATCCTCCGCCGCGATCAGGATGCTGCAGCATTTTTCGATGAACCGCCGCGTCTCGTCGTTTTTAGACGGTAAAGGCTGGATCGGTGACAGGCCGTCCGGCAGCGGCAAAATGGACACCGGGCCGAGGGCGAGACAGCCGGGCCAGACCCATGGTGCGACCGGCGCCTGAAGGAGCGCCTCTTCCGTCTTGCTGACCGGCAGGAGCGAGACCGAGAAACCGTGCATGTCGAGTGAGGTCATCATCGCCGCGGGCCCAACCAGCCAGCGGATCTGCCCGCCGATCCGCGAATGCGTCAGCTCTTCGGCGAGGACGGACATTTCCAGCGGCGTCGTCCCGCCAAGATTGTTCAGAAGGGCAACATGCGGTCCGGGCGCCAGCGCCGGTTCGAGCCGGTCGACCACCATCGCCATTGCCGATTTCGCATTGGAAAAGGTCACCTGTTCGATACCCGCTTCCCCGTGGATGCCGAGACCGAGTTCCGCCATGCCCGGGCCGATCCGGTCTTCCTTGGGGGACCCGGGGATCGTGCATGTGTCCAGCGACATGCCGATGGAAACCGCACCGGCAATGACCTGCTCGGCAGCCTCGGTTACGGTGGCAAGATCTGCCCCCTGGTCGGCGAGTGCGCCTGCGATCTTGTGTACGAACAGCGTCCCGGCAACACCTCTCGCCTGGGGCAGATCCGGCAAGGCAACGTCATCGTCGACAATTACCATGTTGACCTTCAGACCGAACGCCCGCGCCCGTTCCACCGCCAGGCCGAAATTCAGGCGGTCGCCGGTATAATTCTTGACGATGACGAGACACCCGGCCTTTCCGGTGACAGCCAGTATGCCCGCGAGAACCGCATCAACGGACGGTGAGGCGAAAACCTCTCCGCACACCGCCGCCGTCAGCATCCCCTGGCCGACGAAGCCAGCGTGACTGGGCTCATGGCCGGAACCGCCGCCGGAGACGAGTGCCACCTTCGACTTGTCCCAGTCGGTTCGCACCACCACCTTGATATGCGGATATCCGTCGAGGCGCGCCAATCGGCCGCCTGCGGTACGCAAGGCACCGTCAATGGCTTCCGTGACCAGTGCTTCCTTTGAGTTGATGAACTGCTTCATGTTCCCTCTCCTCAGGTGATGCGGACGCCGCTGGCGTCAAAGAAAAGCGGATTGCGGGGCTGAATGGCGACGGTATCGCCTGGTTCCAGGTCCGCATGTGCATCGGCGAGCGTGACGACATCATGCCCTTCAAGCTTGAGATGCAGCCTGATCTGGTCCCCAAGGTGTTCGACGCGCTTTACCGTCGATCCCTTGCCCTCTCCTTGTTGTATGTGTTCGGGTCTGAGCCCGATCTGCGCGGCCCCGGCCGGGGCACCCGCGAACATGTCCGCTGGCAACACGTTGAGACGCGGTTGCCCGAGCCTGCCTGCGACGTAAAGATTGACCGGGTTCTCGTAGATTTCGCGCGGTGTCCCGAACTGCACCAGCTTGCCCTGATCCAGGACCCCGATATGGGTGGACATGGTCATTGCCTCGATCTGGTCATGGGTCACGTAAAGCAGGGTCGCACCGAGGCTTTCCTGAATCCGTTTCAGCTCGATCCTGAGATCCGAGCGCAGTTTGGCGTCCAGCGAGCTGAGCGGTTCGTCCATCAGGTAGATGGTCGGATCCCGAACCAGGGCACGACCGATCGAAACGCGTTGCATTTCGCCGCCTGACAGCGCCGTGGCCTTGTTGTTCAGCTTGTGCGAGATCCTCAGAACTTCGGCGACTTCCGCCACCTTGCGTTCGATTTCGTCCGCAGGGGTTTTCAGAAGGGGCGAGCGGAGCGGAAAGGCCAGATTCTCCCGGACGCTCATATGCGGGTAGAGCGAATACTGCTGGAACACCATCGCGACATTCCGCTGCGCCGGCGTGTCGTCCATGACGGACCGGCCACCGATCGACACATCGCCGCTATCCGGTTCCTCCAGCCCGGATATCAGGCGCAGGATCGTGGTCTTGCCCGCCCCCGTCGGACCGAGCAGCGTGACGAACGCACCATTGGGAATGGTCATGCTGACATCGGAGACGGCAACCGTATCGCCAAAGGTTTTCGAGAGACTGGAAAGCCGCACTTCAGACATGAGCAAGCACTCCCTCGTTGAGATCGGACCTGAGAGCGCGGCCGCTCTGATTGTCGAAAAGCGTCGCTGTCGTTCCGTTGAAGGCAAGGCCGACGGTTTCGCCTGGCCGGGCGGGCTGATCGGAGGCAATCCTCGCCTTGAGATCACCACCCACGGTCTTCACCGTCACGATCTGGGTTGTTCCCAGATACTCAGCGGCGATCACCTCGCCCCTGTTGCCGCCATCATCGTTCAACGCGATGTGTTCCGGTCTGATCCCGTAGACCAGATCCCCCTCGAACGGTTCACGAACTGTCGGAACCGCAAGATCCACATGATGCATCCGGACGCTCGAAGACCCGGCATGAACCTCACCGTGAAACCGGAGGAAATTCATCGATGGCGATCCGATGAAGTCGGCCACGAACATGGTCGCCGGCTTGTCGTAGATATCCTGCGGGGTGCCGAACTGTTCGATGACGCCGTGGTTCATCACCACAATCTTGTCACCCATCTGCATCGCTTCCAGCTGGTCATGCGTGACATAGACCGTGGTAGCGCCCATGCGGTCATGGAGGGCACGCAGTTCCTCGGCCATGTGCTCGCGAAACTCCGCGTCGAGCGCACCCAGCGGTTCGTCCATCATGAAGGCCTTGGGCTCGCGCACGATGGCGCGGCCAAGCGCGACACGCTGCCGGTCGCCGCCCGAAAGACCACTTACGGGCCGATCGAGGATATCCTCGATGCCGAGAATGCGGGACACCTCGGCCACCTTTTCCGTGACATGTTTCTTCGACATGCCCTGGCTGACCAGCGGATAGCTGATGTTCCGGCGCACATTCATGTGCGGATAGAGCGCGAACATCTGGAAGACGAAGGCAATGTCGCGCTGGCGGGCAGGCTTCTGGCCGACCTCTTCCTTGTCGATATAGATTTCGCCCGAGGTCGGCAGTTCCAGACCGGCAATCATGCGCAGCGTCGTTGTCTTGCCGCAACCCGAAGGGCCGAGCAGCATGAAGAACTCGCCGTCCTCGATCTTGAAGGATGAGGACTGCACGGCGGTGAAGTCGCCGAATTCCTTCCTGAGATTCCTGATTACGATTTCAGCCATAAGTCAAAAGGCCTCTAGTCCGGAAAGTGGCTGACGACGATGAACATCACCGTGCCGGTCAGTGTGACAATGAAGGAATAGGTGTAGGCCCACAGCACGACCGGCTGCATCAGCATGACGACACCGATGGCGATGAGGACCGAGGCGAGCATCTCCCATGGACCGCGCCGGAACCGCATAAGGCCTTGTACAAACTGGCTCATTTGCGTACCGCTCCGAATGTGATGCCGCGAAGCAGGTGTTTGCGCAGCAGGATTGTGAACACCATGACCGGAACAAGGAACAGCGTCGCACCGGCGGCCACCGCCGGCCAGTCCTGCCCGCCGACCCCGATGATGGTCGGGATGAAAGGCGGTGCGGTTTGCGCGGTGCCCGAGGTCAGGAGGACCGCGAAGGCATACTCGTTCCAGGAAAAGATCAGGCAGAAGATGGCGGTCGACGCGATCCCGGTGGCTGCCTGCGGCAGCACCACCTTGTAGAAGGCCTGGAAGCGCGTGTACCCGTCGATCAGCGCGGCTTCCTCGTATTCGCGCGGGATCTCGTCCATGAACCCCTTGAGCAGCCAGACCGCGAGCGAGATGTTGACCGCCGTATAGAGCAGGATCATGCCCAGATGCGTGTCGGAGAGACCAAGCGTGCGGAACATCAGGAATATCGGGATGGCGACCGCGATTGGCGGCATCATCCTTGTCGACAGGATGAAGAACAGCAGGTCATCCTTCAAAGGCACCTTGAACCGTGAGAACGCGTAGGCCGCCAAAGTCCCGAGGAAAACCGACAGGAAGGTCGAGCCGAAACCGATGATCACCGAATTCAGGAACCGTTCGCCGTAGCGCGACGGGCCGGCGATCACCATGTCGCGGTTGCGCACGATCTCCTCGTACCATGTTGCCGGTGGCGGCAGGGCCTGAAGAGCCTCCGGCGACACACGCGTCCGGGTCGTGAAGAGATTCACATATCCCTCGAGCGAAGGCTCGAAGAGAACCTTGGGCGGATAGGCAATGGCGTCGACAGGTGACTTGAACCCCGTTGTCAGGATCCACACCAGCGGGAGCAGCGTGATGACCGCGTAGAAGACGACCAGGGTCCCGGCCAGCCACTTTTGCAGCCGCGAAGGTTCGGTAATGGAATAGCTGCTCATCTTTCCTTCACCTTGTTCAGGGCTTTCACATAGATTGACGCGAGACCAAACACCGTCACGAACAGGATGATCGCGTAGGCGGATGCATATCCTGTGCGCCACTTCTCGAAGGCCTCACGCTTGAGGTTGATCGAGGTGAGCTCGGTCACAGATCCCGGCCCGCCGCCGGTCAACTGCACGACGAGGTCGAACATCTTGAAATTCTCGATGCCCCGGAACAGGACCGCCAGCATCAGGAACGGCAACACCATCGGCACCGTGATCGTCCAGAATTGCCGCCACTGGCTGGCCCGGTCGATCTCCGCCGCCTCGTAGATGTAGTCCGGGATCGATCTGAGCCCGGCGAGACAGATCAGCATGACAAAGGGCGTCCACATCCACGTGTCGACGATAACGATCGACCAGGGGGCGAGCTTGACGTCGCCGATCATCTGGAAGGACGACGGGTCGATGCCGGTCAGGAAGGAGATACCGTAATTGAAGAGACCGATCTGCGGCTGATAGAGAAACGTCCAGAAATTTCCGACAACAGCGGGCGACAACATCATCGGCAGAACGATCAGCGTCGTCCAGAGATCGTTGCCCTTGAATTTCCGGTTGATGAGCCATGCCAGCGTGAACCCGATCAGCACCTGCAGCAGGATGGTCCAGAACAGGAAGTGCGCCGTCGCCTGCATTGTCAGCCAGATGTCTTCATCCGTCAGAATGCGCTCATAGTTGCGAAGCCCGATATAATCGACTTCCCGGTTCGGCCTGTTGGCGCGAAAATTGGTGAAGCTCAGATTGATCGTCCAGATCAGCGGGAAAATGTTGACCGCCAGCAGCAGGAAGATCGTTGGCAGAACGAAAAGCCAGGCAATTGCACGATCGCTCAAGCCCCGGATTTTGGCCGCAACCGAGGGCGGCGTCGCTTTCGCTACGCGGTCGATAGGGGTATCTGACATCTGTGGCCCGTTTGGAAAGGTGGTCCGGAAAAACCGGCGGGATGATGGTCCGCCCTGGCGGCATGTCAGCCACCCGCCGGAGTTTCAGGGTCAGGCGGGCATGCGTACCGCTTGCCCGTCCGTGTTTCAAAAGCGCTTAGAGCTTGCCTTCGTCTTCGAAGACTTCCGTCCAGTCTTCGATCAGCTTGTCCAACGCCTCTTTCGCCGTTCCCTGATCGGCCACGACATAGTCATGAAGGCGCTTTTGCATTGCCAGCAGCAGCTCTGCATAGGCAGGCTCCTGCCAGAAGTCCATGACACCGTCCATGGCAAGCAGGAAGTCGGCCGCGAACGGGGCGCTGTCGGCAAAGTTCGGGTCGTTCAGCACGCTGACGTGACACGAATATCCGCCGAGATCCCACCACTTCTTCTGAACGGAAGGCTGCGCAAACCACTTGATGTATTCAAGAGCCGCATCCTGCTTGTCGGAATAGGCGACAACGGAAATGCCCTGTCCGCCAAGCGTGGACGCTTCCATCAGCTGGCCCGGGTTGACGAAGAAGCCGATCTTGTCACCGCCTGTATCGGGATCCGCGTAAAGACCGGGGAAGAAGGCGAACCAGTTCATGGCCATGGCCACCTGTCCGGACTTGAACGCGTCGAGCGACTGTTCCATGTAGCTGTCGGTGTAACCCGGAGGCGTCGATGTCTTGTAGAGCTCCTTGTAGAACTCCAGACCCGCAATAGCATCCGGTGAGTTCACCGCACCTTCCATGTCATACTTGCCCGGTGTCATTTCATACTTGAAGCCGAACGGATACATGGCGCTTGTCGCACCCATGGTGATGCCTTCCGAGCCGCGCTCGGTGAAGATTGCGGCGCCGTAACGCTTCTGACCGTCAATCTCGCGGCCCTGGAAGAACTTGGCGACTTCCAGCAGCTCCATCTGTGTTTTCGGCGGAGCCAGGTCGCGTCCGTGTTCGGCCTTGAAGGCCTCCTGGATGTCCGGCATCGCGAACCAGTCCTTGCGGTAGAACCAGCCGTTCGCATCACCCATCGCAGGCAGTGCATAGTAGTTCGGTGTTCCTTTCGGCCAGGTCGAATAGGCATAGACGGTCGCCGGGGCGAAGTCGTCCATGCTGATGCCTTCCTTGTCGAAGAAGTCGTTCAGTTTGACGTAGTGGCCATTTTCCGCGCCGCCGCCGATCCACTGGCTGTCCCCAATCAGGAGATCGCACAGCTTTCCGCCTGAATTCAGCTCGTTGAGCATGCGGTCGGCAAAGTTCGGCCACGGAACAAATTCAAATTTCATGGTGTGGCCGGACTGGGCCTCGAATTCCTTGGAAAGTTCAACAAGCGCGTTGGCCGGATCCCATGCGGCCCAGCACAGCGTCAGTTCGTCTGCCTGCGCCTGAGACACGCTGAGCCCGCTTGCCGCCACAATAGCTGTCGCCGCGAGAAGTTTCGCAGTTTTCATCGCTGATTTCCTCCCGAAATGGTCGCACCCCGGCACCTGCCGGACGGCGGCACTCCTCCAAGTGCATGGCAAGCCTATTTGACATACGTATGTCAAGTCAACATGAAAACTGACATACGTCTTTCTTTATTCGCAAACAGCATCGGAAAAACTCCGAAAAACCGCTTAACTCTCTATTTTAATTGGATTTTCAAAAAAGCGACAGGCGCACGAAACCATACACGGTCAGTAGAGATTTTCCCGCATCACGATCTCGATGCGGATCTGCTCCTGCGCTTCATAGATCCCGGCATCGTCGCACTTCGCCCGCAAAACGCGTAGTGCGCTGCGCGCGAGATGGCCGACATTCTGCGCGATGATCGCATCCACTTCGCCCTCGACCAGCGCCTGACGCGTCACGGGCGTCAGGTCATGCGCAACAACGACCAGATCGAGACCGGCCGCCGAGTCGCGCAAGGCTTCAAGCATGATGGCATTGCCGGACCCCATGGAGTAGACGGCTTTCAGATCGGCATGGGTTGCCGTGGCACGCGCAAGCGTGTCGCGGATACGGTGCGGGTCGTCGTGAAACTCGATGGTCGGCAAGGCCTTGAGCTTCGGAAAGTCGCGCGAAAGCACTTCATCCAGGCCGTAACGTCGCTCGATACTGTCGCGCGCCACCATGGAATTGGTCGTCACCAGAATGCACCCGGTTTCCCTCCGCAGGAACCTTCCCAGAAGCGCCCCCGCTGTCTGGCCAGCGGAAAAATTATCAATTCCGACAAAGTGATCGCACCTTGAATTCGGCAAATCGGAAACGAAGGCAACGACATAAGCACCCGCACTCTTGATGTGCGCAATCGCATCGCGCACCTGCGGAGTTTCAGGAACCATGAGAGCGACGCCGTCGAGCGTTCCCAGATCCAGCGACTTCAGGCGCTTGACCACCGCGTGCGGGTCTGCCGCATTCACATAGACGATCTCAACATCCGCCCGGTCGGTCACCTGCGCAGCAGCCGCCTCGCGCACCGCACCGGCGGCGGTGTCGACAAAATGGTTCGGACCTTCCGGTAGAACGAAGACGAATTTGTAACGCCGCTTCCTGGCAAGGTTCGCGGCATTCGTGTCGCGCACGTAACCGAGTCTGCGCACCGCATCCTTGACACGCTCGGCGTTCTTCGGCCGCACGTCCGCCCGGCCGTTCAAAACACGGTCGACGGTCGAAAGACTGACGCCGGCCTCACGCGCTATATCATGGACTGTCGGCTTCACTTCGCTACTCCCCGAGGGACCGTCAATCTGGCGCGCCAAACTGACATACGTCAATCAAAATGTAGCGCCGACATGGTCTTTTCCAGGAAAAATGATATCTCTCAGGATGTTATGGAGCGGCCATCCTCGGAAACGAACGTCCGGCCCCGGACACCTTGCGATGCCGGGCCCTCTCCCGAACTTACGGAGCCAGCGTTTCCGTGTGGCCGTCGATCGCGAGGATCTGTCCGGAGATTTTCCGGCCGGCGTCGGAAGCCAGAAAGGAAATCATGTTGGTGACGTCCTCTGCCGTGACCCAGGTTTTCATCGACACGCCGTCCACATAAAGCGCACGCACTTCGTCCTCGCTCATGCCTCGGGCCACTGCCTCTGCGGTAACAACCCGGTCCATGCGCGGTCCCTCGACAGCTCCGGGGCAAATGGCGTTCACGCGAATGCCGCGCGGACCCAGTTCCATCGCGAGCGTTTTCGTCAGACCCACGATGGCCCACTTGGCGGCCGCGTAGGGAGAACGCATCGGATAGCCCATGATGCCTGCGGTCGAGGAGGTCAGGGCAATCAGGCCCGACCCTTCAGCTTTCATGACGCGGGCAGCCCAGCGGCAGGTCAGAAACGCACCATGCACGTTGGTTGCGACGCAGTTCTGCCATTCCGTGTAATCGAGTGTTTCGATCGCGCCCGCAGGCCCACCGGTCCCGGCATTTGCGCACACAATATCCGCACCGCCCCACCGGGCCTCAAGCTCGGAAAGAAAGTCTCCCATCTCGCTTTCCGAGGTCACGTCGGCGACTGCCGCGACCGCGTCCGGATACTGCTCGGAGAAGGCCACGACCGCATCTGCATCGGCGTCGCAGATGGCGACCCGTGCACCTTCGTTCAAAAAGCGTTCGGCGATCACACGCCCAATTCCGGCGGCACCGGCTGATACGAGAACCCGCTTGGTCATGACACAACGCCTTTCTTGATGAGACGATCTCGAAGCGGGCAGGAAAGTGCACGCCCGGCAGGCGGGACGCAAGCAGATTTCAAGTCTGAATGCCAGGCCAGCCCATCACAGTGCCGCATTGGACGCGACGGAAGCAAGGCTGTCGGGACTGGAATAGCCGGTGACGCATGCAGCAAATTCACTGCGACATTTTTTCGCACAATCAATGGACTCCCGCCTCGCTCATATGCAACGCTCGCGGGATGGGGAACAGAACGTCACGAGGAGGGGACATGTCTGAAACGCCAGAAACCAAGAAGATGCTGGATCCGGATCCCCGGGTCTGGGACTTCGAAACGGAATATGAACTCGGGCAGGACAATATCCGGCCCTTCGGCCTGGATCTGCACAACCCTGTCTTCCTGATCTCCAGTATCGTGATTGCAGCGTTCGTCCTGATCTCGCTTGCCAACCAGGAGGCTGCCGCCTCGTTCTTCGGCTGGCTCAGGCCATGGCTGACCAGCACGTTCGACTGGTTCCTGGTCCTGTCGGTCAATGCCATCACGCTCTTCTGTCTGGTGCTGATCGTCCTGCCGGTCGGATCCGTTCGGATCGGTGGCAAGGACGCAAAACCCGACTATTCCTATGCTGGCTGGATCGCAATGATGTTCGCCGCCGGCATCGGCATCGGCCTGTTGTTCTTCGGCGTTCTGGAGCCGGTCTATTACAATTTCGCGGAAAGCGGCAACGCAAGCCCGCTCGGCATCGACATAACCCAACCTGGCAACGAATATGCCGGCATCGTCGGCACGATCCACCATTGGGGCCTGGAAGGCTGGGCAGTCTACGCCGCGGTCGGACTGTCGCTGGCGATTTTCGCCTACAATCTCGGCCTGCCGCTTACGCTTCGGTCGGCTTTCTACCCCATACTCGGCGAGCGCGTCTGGGGATGGTGGGGACACGCCATCGACACACTTGCCGTTTTCGCGACCTTGTTCGGCCTGACCACATCTCTGGGTCTCGGCGCACAACAGGTTGCCGCCGGACTTTATGAAGTCTTCGGTGTCGAACCGTCACCGACTGTCGTCGTTCTTTTGATCATCGGCATCACCGCCATCGCGCTCGGCTCGGTTCTGCTCGGTATGGATGCCGGCGTGAAGAGACTGTCGGAAATCAACATGATCATGGCCGTCGGCCTGTTCCTGTTTGTCATTGTGACCACGGGCGTCGCTGCGGCTGCAACCAGGTACTTCTCCGTGATGACCGACTACGTCATGATGTTACCTGCACTGTCGAATCCGTTCGGGCGAGAGGATACAAGCTTCTTCCACGGATGGACGACATTCTACTGGGCCTGGTGGATCGCCTGGTCGCCATTTGTGGGCATGTTCATCGCCCGCATTTCCAAGGGCCGTACGGTTCGTGAGTTCGTGCTGTGTGCCCTGATTGCCCCAACGGCGGTTTGCGCATTGTGGATGTCCACTTTCGGCGGCGCGGCCATCGACATGCTGAACGCCGGTGGCGCGGAAGGTGTGCGGGCGACGGTTATCGACGCCTACAAGCCGGAAGGGGCCCTGTTCGGTTTCCTGAAGGAACTGCCGCTCTACCAGATCGTCGCACCGATCTCGCTGTTGCTGATCATCATCTTCTTCGTGACGTCGTCTGATTCCGGTTCACTGGTTATCGACACGATCACGGCCGGCGGCAAGATGGATGCGCCCGTCATCCAGCGCGTGTTCTGGTGCACGCTGGAAGGTCTGGTTGCCATCGCGCTTCTGCTCGGCGGCGGGCTTGCGGCCCTACAGGGGGCGGCGGTCTCGACCGGGATCCCATTCACGATCGTCGTGCTGGTCATGTGCTACTGTCTGTGGCTCGCGCTCAGAGCGGAACGCGCCAAGATGTAATGTAACCTTGCCTCGGGCGGCGAGTATATGTCGCGCACCGCCCGAGGCATCACATCCGATTTCAGGGTCCGCTCGCAATCGATCGGGCCCCTTTGCTGTCAGCCGTCCTTGTAATAGTAGCTGTAGCCGTTGAGCGCCGGTGCGCCGCCGAGATGGGCGTAGAGGATCTTCGCGCCATCCGCGAAGTGTCCTTTTCTGACAAGATCGATCATCCCCTGCATGGATTTGCCCTCGTAGACCGGGTCCGTGATCATTGCCTCCGTCTTGGCCGCCAGCCGGATCGCATCATTGGTTTCCTCCGAAGGAACCCCATAGGCCGGATAGGCGTAGTCGGGATTGATGACGATCTCCTCGTCACGGACACGCCTGCCCAGTTCGACGATCTCTGCCGTTTGATCGACGATCTGGCGCACCTGCGCGTGCGTCTGCTCCAGCGTACCGGATGCATCGATACCGATCACCCGGTCCGCGCGGTTCTGCGCCGCGAACCCGACAATCATGCCCGCCTGCGTGGAACCCGTCACAACACACACGATGACATAGTCGAATGTGAAGCCCAGCTCAGCCTCCTGCGCCTTCACCTCTTCGGCAAATCCGACATAACCAAGCCCGCCATATTTATGGACGGACGCTCCCGCCGGAATGCCGTAGGGTACGCCGCCCGCGTCCCTCACCGAGTTCATGGCCTCTTCCCAGCTTTTGCGGATGCCGATATCGAAACCATCGTCGACAAGCCTGGAATCCGCCCCCATGAGGCGCGTCAGGAGAATGTTGCCGACACGATCGTAAACCGCATCGTAGTGGGGCACCCACTTCTCCTGGACGACAACGCATTTCATGCCGATCTTCGCGGCCGTCGCGGCGACCATGCGCGTATGGTTTGACTGCACACCACCGATGGAGACCAGCGTGTCGGCCCCGGAGGCAATCGCGTCAGGCACGATGTATTCCAGCTTGCGCAGCTTGTTGCCACCAAAGGCAAGCCCGGAATTGCAGTCTTCCCGCTTCGCATAAATCTCGACCTTGCCGCCGAGCGCGTCGGACAGGCGCGGCAAATGCTCGATGGGTGTTGGCCCGAAGGTCAGGGGATAGCGTTCGAACTTTTCAAGATTCATGGGAGGGCACCTTTCCGATTTCTGATCACCAGAGGCTGGCAGAAAATCTCAGAAAGGTGCTCTCGAATATCGTGAAAAAAATCGTCTGTATTTGCCAAATGAAAACAATCAGGCATAGTTTTCTTCATTCCAGATATAAAAAATGAAAGATTCTTCCATGAGCGCATTGCTCGACAGAACCGACAGGAAAATTCTCAAGCTCCTTCAGACCGAAGGGCGGTTGTCCAACGCCGAGCTTGCCGACCGGGTTAATGTCAGCCCGGCGACTTGCCACCGGCGCACACAACGGCTGTTCGATGACGGGGTCATCGGGTCGGTCCGGGCGATGGTCAACCCGGACCACGTGGATCGCGCCGCGCTGGTCATTGTCGGCGTGGTGCTGGATCGATCCACGCCCCAGAGCTTCGCCGAATTCGAAGACGCGGTCCGCGGACTGAGTTTCGTTCTCGACTGCCATCTGGTCGCGGGCGATTTCGACTACTTCCTGAAAATCCGCGTCAAGGACATGGCCGATTTCAACAGATTGCATGGCGAGAAGCTGATCGCGCTGCCCGGCGTCCGCCAGACCCGGACGTTCTTCGTCATGAAGGAGGTCACGGACAACGCACTGCTGTCCTTTTAGTGACAAGGCACGCTCTTCCTCGAGATCGGCCGCGCCTCAGACGTCGCCATTCACCACGAGCTGGATCCGGTCGGCGGCGGCGCGGGCACGGGTATACTGGATCGGTTTGCCGGATATATCGAGATTTATGCTCTCGACGACCAGCACGGGTTGGCCGAGCGCAATGCCGAGTTGCTGCGCATCCTTGGCTTCCACCAGTTCCGAGGTGATGCGGCTTTCCTTGCGCCGGTAGTCGTCGATCCCCGCCTTTCTGAGCGCCTCGGTGATCGATCCGCTTTCCGCGTAATCGGCGACGAAATTCGGCACGGTCGCCTGCACGAACCAGCTTGTCCCAATGATCATGGGAACACCATCTGCGACGCGCAGCGTTTCCAGCCGGATCAGCATGGTTCCGAGAGGGACGTCGAGCTGGTTGGCCAGCAGCGCATCAGCCTCTTCCAGCGCGGAGCCGATCAGCCGGCCGCTTGGCGAGCGGTCCTGCCCGGAGACGATTTCGGAAAAGCGCGTTCGCGGACCGATCGGGTAACTGAGCGGCGCTGATGCAACAAATGTTCCCCTGCCCTGATCCGCGCGCAGGATGCCTTCAGACGTCAGCGCGGCGATTGCCCGGCGCACCGTGTGGCGGTTCACGCCGAACCGCGCCGCCAGACTGGCTTCAGGCGGCAGCTTGCTGCCTTCCTCAAAAGCTCCGCTGACGATTTCCGCCTTCAGCGTTTCCATGATCTGGCGCCAAACAGCAATCCCGGCACTGCGGTCAAGTGAGGTTGTGTTCGTCATGTGCACGTCATCAAATTTCGATACCAAAGAGTCAACTGGATTATTTGTATAGACAAATAGACAAGTAATCAGTAGACAGGAGCTGTTTTCGACATCCCCTCCTGTGACCGCCAACCATCTGAAGGCGCGCATCATGACCGAAGCCACACCATTGAACCCGGATGAGGGCGGGCACACCGCCCGCCAAAACATCATCGCAACGCTTGCCGCCGCATCGCCGGAAGCCGTCGCCGAGCGGTACCGCACCATCGATACCCCGGACTTCGAACTGGTACGCCAGCCGGAAACCGGTCTCGTCATGGTTCGTGGCCGCATGGGCGGCACCGGCAGCCCCTTCAACCTTGGTGAGGTCACCGTGACCCGCTGCGTCGTCAGGCTGGAAACCGGGGAAACCGGCAGTGCCTACAGCCTCGGACGCAACAAGGAAAAAGCACTTCAGTCAGCGGTAATCGACGCGTTGTGGCAGCGCGCCGAGGCCAGAGAACACATCGAGACCAGTATCATCGCGCCGCTCGCGGCGATGCGGGCCGACAGCCGCGAAACCGTCCGGGAAGAGACCGAGGCGACGAAAGTCAATTTCTTCACAATGGTGCGGGGAGACAACTGATGGAAACGGCACCAGAAACCACGGCCGCAAATGACAGGCATACACCGCTCGCAGCCGGTTTTCCGGATCCGGTCCACGACGCACAGGCCTGCTTTCGGGCAATCATGGACGCAATGGCCCGCCCCGGAACGCGGCAGAAACTCAAGCTCGACGCGCTTTCGCCGCCCGAACCGCTGACACCCGTTGCGGCGGCAATCGCCCTGACGCTCTTCGACTACGACACCCCGGTCTGGCTTGACAGGACGCTGATGTCTTCCGAACCGGTCAAGGCGTTCCTGCGCTTTCACACCGGCGCGCCGATTGTCAGCGAACCCGTTGATGCCGCATTTGCACTTGTCGGCGACCCGAAACAGCTGATCCCGCTCGCAAGCTTCAACCAGGGTTCGGCGGAATATCCCGACGAATCGACGACGGTGATCCTGAGCGGGCAGGAATTCGACATGTCGCAGAAAGTGACCCTGAGCGGTCCGGGCATCAAGGACACCGCAACGCTGGCGGTGACACCGACCCCGCCGGTGTTCTGGGACCAGGTCATCAGCAACAACAGGCAGTTCCCGAGGGGAATTGACCTGATCTTCGCCGGCAAGACGGACATCGCCGCATTGCCCCGGTCTACCAGTGTCGTGCTCACGGAGATTTAAGCCATGTATGTTGCCGTCAAGGGTGGCGAGAAAGCCATCCGCAACGCCCACAAACTCCTGGCAAAGCGCCGCAGGGGCGACACGTCCGTACCGGCTCTGACCCTGGAACAGATCGCCCAGCAGCTTGCGCATTCCGTTGCCCGCGTCATGGGCGAAGGATCCCTTTACGACGAAACGCTTGCCGCGCTGGCGATCAAGCAGTCGCGGGGCGATCTGATCGAAGCCGCCTTCCTGATGCGCGCCTACCGCACCACGCTGCCGCGTTTCGGTTACAGCCAGCCCGTCGATACTGCGAAAATGCTGGTCGAGCGCCGCGTCTCGGCCACTTACAAGGACCTGCCGGGCGGACAGGTGCTCGGCCCGACATTCGACTACAGCCACAGGCTTCTGGACTTCGCGCTGGCGGCCGAAGAGAGCCACGCCGAGCCCACCACCGCCGAGACGGCACCCGTGTATGACGAGGCCATGCCCAGGGTGACGGACCTTCTCGGTGACGAGGGCCTGATGGAACCTGATCAGATCGCGGACGAGGATACGCCGGTCGGAGACCTGACCCGTGAACCCCTTTCCTTTCCGGCCGACCGGGATCTGCGCTTGCAGAACCTGGCGCGCGGCGATGAAGGCTTTCTGCTCGCACTCGCCTATTCCACACAACGCGGTTATGGCCGCACTCACCCGTTTGCCGGCGAAATCCGCTACGGCGAAGTCGAGGTCGCGTTCTTCGCAGAGGAACTTGGCTTTGAGGTAACGCTTGGCGCCATCAAGGTGACCGAATGCCAGATGGTCAACCAGTTCAAGGGATCGGCCAAGGCGGCACCGACATTCACCCGTGGATACGGGCTGGTATTCGGACAGGTTGAGCGCAAGGCCATGTCGATGGCCATGGTCGACCGGTCGCTGCGCTGGCAGGAGCTTGGAGAAGAGCCGGTGGCACCGGCACAGGACATCGAATTCGTTCTGTCCCATTCCGACAACATTCAGGCGACGGGCTTCGTCGAACACCTCAAGCTGCCCCACTATGTCGACTTTCAGGCGGAACTCGACCTTGTGCGGCGCATGCGGGCCGAATGGTTTGAAAAACGCCGGCAGGACGAGACCGGCGGCGCTGCCCAGGAGGCTGCAGAATGAGCGATACGGCAAAGCTTTACGATCAGGGCGAATACAATTTTGCCTATCTCGACGAACAGACGAAACGCATGATCCGCCGGGCGATCCTGAAGGGGATCGCGATCCCGGGCTATCAGGTGCCGTTTGCCTCGCGCGAAATGCCGATGCCCTATGGCTGGGGCACCGGCGGCGTTCAGGTAACCGCGTCGATCCTCGGTAGGGACGATTGCCTCAAAATGATCGACCAGGGGTCCGACGACACCACCAACGCGGTGTCCCTGCGCGGTTTCTTTGAAAAGACCGCCGGCATCCGGACCACCTTCGAGACATCCGAGGCGACCGTGATCCAGACCCGGCACCGCATCCCGGAAAAGACCCTGACTGAGGATCAGGTTCTGGTGTTCCAGGTTCCGATCCCCGAACCGCTTCGCTTTCTGGAGCCGAGGGAAACCGAAACCCGCAAGATGCATGCACTCGAGGATTACGGCCTCATGCATGTTAAGCTTTACGAGGACATTGCAAAGAACGGGCACATCGCGACCACCTATGCCTATCCGGTCAAGGTCAACGACCGCTATGTCATGGACCCCTCGCCAACGCCGAAATTCGACAATCCGAAGATCGACGAGATGGCAGCGTTGCAGCTGTATGGAGCCGGTCGTGAAAAGCGGATCTACGCGATCCCGCCCTACACGAAGGTCAAGAGCCTGGATTTCGAAGACTATCCGTTCGAGGTTCAGAAATTCGACAAGCCATGCGGCCTCTGCGGCGCAGAGAACGTTTATCTCGACGAAGTCATCCTCGACGACAGGGGCGGACGCATGTTCGTCTGTTCCGACAGCGACTTCTGCGAAGAACGCCGCGCGGCCGGACATCGCGGCCCGATGGCGGCCGATCCGGCGGCGGCCCAGATCGGCGCAACAGATCTTCAGGAGACGACCCGATGAGCGTGTTTACGTCCGAAGACCCGCTTCTGCAGGTTCACAATGTCACCCGCTACTATGGCGACAGGGTCGGCTGCGCGGATGTTTCATTCGACCTCTGGCCCGGCGAAGTTCTCGCCATCGTCGGTGAAAGCGGATCCGGCAAGACAACCTTGCTCAACTGCCTCTCCACCCGTCTCGCTCCGACGACGGGGGCGATCGAATACCGGATGCGCGACGGCACCATGCGCAATCTCTATCAGCTCACGGAGGCGGAACGGCGTCTCTTGATGCGCACGGACTGGGGCTTCGTTCACCAGAATGCGGCAGACGGACTGCGCATGACGGTCTCGGCGGGCGCCAATGTTGGCGAGCGTTTGATGGCGGTCGGCGAACGCCATTACGGCAACATCCGGTCCACCGCCGATGACTGGCTTGGCAGGGTGGAAATCGAAAGCGACCGGATTGACGACGATCCAAGGTCCTTTTCAGGCGGCATGCGCCAGCGCCTGCAGATTGCCCGCAACCTTGTGACACATCCCCGGCTCGTGTTCATGGACGAACCGACGGGCGGGCTGGATGTCTCGGTTCAGGCACGGCTTCTCGATCTTCTGCGCCGCCTCGTGTCGGACCTGGGCCTTTCGGTCGTGATCGTGACGCACGATCTCGCCGTTGCCCGTCTGCTGTCGCACCGGATCATGGTCATGCGTTACGGCAACGTCATCGAGACCGGTCTCACCGACCAGGTGCTCGACGATCCGCGCGAGCCCTACACGCAGCTCCTCGTATCTTCAATCCTTCAAGTCTGAGCGAGGTAACCTTCTCATGCCCGTCCGCCTCTATCTCAACAGTGTCTCGAAGTCCTTTACCATGCACCTGCAGGGTGGGACCGTTATCCCGGTGGTCGACAAGGTGGAATTCTCCGTCAACGCCGGAGAGTGCGTCGTGCTCGGCGGTCCGTCCGGTGCCGGCAAGAGCTCCATCCTGAAAATGATCTACGGAAACTACCGCTGCGATGCGGGCCAGATCCTGGTCACGATCGGCGACGACATTATCAATGTCGCTGCCTCCCAGCCGCGCGAGGTTCTGCGGCTTCGCAAAGACACCATCGGCTATGTCAGCCAGTTCCTGCGCACCATACCGCGCGTGTCTGCCGAAGAGGTCGTCGCGGAACCGCTCGTCGCGCAAGGCTCGGGCGAAGCGGAAGCTGTTGACAGGGCCCGCGGCCTCCTTGCCCGTCTGAACGTGCCGGAAAGGCTCTGGACCCTGCCGCCTGCCACCTTCTCGGGAGGCGAGCAGCAACGCGTGAACATCGCGCGTGGCTTCATTGCGCACTATCCGATCCTCTTGCTCGATGAACCGACGGCCTCGCTCGATGCCGCCAACCGGGCCGTTGTTGTGCGTCTTGTGCAGGAAAAAAAGGAACAGGGCGTCGCAATGGTCGGCATCCTTCACGATCAGGATGTGCGCGAGGAAATCGCCGACCGGATCATCGACGTCACCGCTTTTGCCGCGGACGCCGCTGCCTGAATGCACGAGGCAAAGGAAACAGTTGCGGGCGGGAGCAAACTGTCACAGAACAGTCACCTCCCGCCTTTAGGTGAGCCGTCTGGCTCTTTTTAGAAAATCCGTGATTCTGACATGCGCTACGCGATCTACTTTGCCGCCGATGCTGATGATGCCCTCATGCGGCTGGGCAACGCCTGGCTTGGGCGTGACCCGTTTGCAGCAACCGACCCGGACATGTCCGCGCTGACAGGCCTCAACGCGACCCGGTTTCGCGAACTGACCGCCGACCCGCGCCGCTATGGCTTCCACGGAACGCTGAAAGCACCCTTTCACCTGAAGCCCGGCATGGACGAGGCGGATTTGATCACCGCCTGCCGAAAGTTCGCATCCGATCTTGCCCCGTTCCGCATCGAGGCCCTGAACGTCAATCGTCTCGGAAAATTTCTCGCGCTGACGCCGGACCGGCCTCAACCGGACCTCTCCGCTTTCGCTGCGCTTTGCGTCCGTCAATTCGAACCGTATCGCGCTCCTCTGTCCGAGGCGGACCTTGAGCGCCGCCGCAAGAGCGGGCTGACACCGAAACAGGACGCATACCTCACCGACTGGGGTTACCCCTATGTTTTCGACGAGATGCGCTTTCACATGACCTTGTCGAACAAACTCGACAGCGAGCACGAGGCGGCCGAACTTGAGGAAGCTGCCAAGTCCCACTTTGCCGCGGTGACCGGCAAGGAGCGCGCTTGCAGCTCTTTCGCCCTCTACCAGGAACCGGAGCGCGGCGCTCCGTTTGATGTTCACACCGTGTTTCAGCTGACTGGCACCACGCCCGTGGGTTCAGCGGGAACCCGGCCCACCCGGCCGACCGACAGGGAGAATGCATGACCACGCATCCAAAAGTCTTCAAAAACGCCAAGCTTGTTCTTGCGGACGAGGTGATTGACGGGTCCCTGAGCGTCCATACCGGTGGCACCATCGAAGCCGTCGCGACCCCGAGCAATGTCGACGGGCATGACTGCGAGGGCGACTACCTTCTGCCCGGACTGATCGAACTGCATACCGACCATCTGGAGACACACTACGCCCCCCGGCCAAAGGTCCGCTGGAACACGGTGTCCGCCGTTCAGGCGCACGATGCCCAGATTGCCTGCGCCGGCATCACCACGGTGTTCGATGCGCTCAGGGTGGGAATGGACGAGGATGCGGATCTGCGCTATTCCGACATGCGCGCCCTTGCCGATGCCATCGAGACGGGCCAGCGGGAACACCGCTTGCGCGCCGACCACTTCATTCACCTGCGCTGCGAAGTCTCCGCACCGGACGTTCTCAGCGCTTACGAAGTCTTCCAGGAGGATGACAGCATCCGGCTGATTTCGCTGATGGATCACACGCCGGGTCAAAGACAGTTCGTCTCCCTCAACGCCTACAAAACCTACTACCAGGGCAAGAAGGGGTTCTCGGACGCCGAAATGGACGAGTTCATCCGCCGCCGTCAGGCGCGCGCAAGCGGTCTTGCCCCCGACAATCGCAGGAAGCTGTCCGCGATCGCCCAGGAGAAGGGGATCGCGATCGCCAGTCACGACGACGCGACCGTGGATCATGTGGAAGAGGCGGTTGCGCTGAAGACGCGGATTGCCGAGTTTCCGACGACACTGGAAGCAGCCAGGGCTTCTCACGAAGCGGGAATGGCGGTCCTGATGGGCGCACCGAACGTCGTGCGCGGCGGTTCGCACTCCGGCAACATTTCGGCCCGCGAACTGGCCGAAGCGGGATATCTCGACGTGCTTTCGTCCGACTATGTGCCCGTTTCGCTCGTCCAGGCGGCCTTTCAGCTCGCCGAAGAAATCGAAACGATCGATCTGCCTGAGGCGGTTGCCATGGTCACATCCAGCCCGGCGCGGGCAATCGGGCTGTCGGATCGTGGCAGTCTTGCACCGGGCCTGCGCGCCGACCTGATACAGGTCAGGCTCGTCGGCAACGTGCCGATCGTGCGCGGCGTCTGGCGTGAGGGCAGACGCGTTGCCTGATGCCGGAACAGGAGCCGGTCAAAAACTCGGTCCGGGCCGGATGGTGCTGGTTGTCGGCCCGAGCGGCGCGGGCAAGGATACGCTGATGTCCGCGCTCCGCGACAGGCTGAAGGACCGGCCGGATGTGCACTTCGTCCGACGGGCAATCACCCGGGACTGTGACCCGGACGCGGAAGACCACGAAACCCTGACACGCACGGAGTTCGACAGGCTTGTCGCCGGGGGTGAAACGGCGCTTTTCTGGGAAGCCCATGGGCTTGGCTATGTCATACCCAAGGCCTATGACGCCTGCATCCGTGCCGGTGACACGGTGATTGCGAACGGCTCGAGGCGCGTTCTACAGCGCGCGGCGGAAAAATACGAAACCGCGATTGTCCTTGTGATCACAGCGCCTGTCGAAGTCCTCGCCGCGCGACTTGCCGCGCGAGGGCGCGAAAGTCGCGCCGACATCGAAAGACGCCTTCAGCGGGCAAACCTGGAACCACAGGACGTTGCCAATCTTGTCCGCATCGAGAACACCGGCACAATCGAAGACGGTGTTGAACGCATGCTGAGCGCTCTGCGGCTCTGAAGCCGCTTGGGCCGGCACATGGCCCTGCCGGGTTTGCCCTAAAGATCCTTGTAGCCGATCAGCTCGATCCCAAGACGCTCGATTTCGCGTTGGACCTCAGGGCTCACAAGCGTTTCAAGGCAACTGACCCGGTCCGCGCGCACGTCTTCATACCCAGGATGTCCCAAGGCTGCCAGCTCACCGCAGTCAACGGCCGGATGATCGATGAAGATATGCGTTCCGGGAGCAAGACCGCCCAGCGCCTCAACAAAAGAAGATATCCGGGCCTGACTGTCTCGCGGATGTGCCGGATAGGGACTGAACCTCGGCAATCCATGCCCGAACGGATCGTCTTTGAGACCGAACTCGGCGCAGAGCCCGGCAACGATCTCTCCCAGTCTCGGATCGAAGTCGGCAAAGTGCCGCGTCATGTGACAACTGATGTGCGAAGCACGGGGGAAGAGTTGGACCCCGAGTTCAACCTGTGCCCTGAATTCCGCAGCAACCTCATCGATGTTCCAGTTCCGGCCGTTCAGCGACGGCCGATCGTCACCGTACCGTTCCTGCAACAGCGGCAGAAAAAAGCCGTGCCGGTCAACAAGACCCGGGGCACTTGAAAGCGGTCGCCACTTCACCGCCTCCCATTCGCTGGACAGCGTCAGATGGATACCAACGTCGATCTCCGGATGATCAGAAAGGAGCGTTGCGGCGTCCGTCACCCAGGCACAGGGCATCATCACTTCGACGCTGCGCGCGATCCCGTCGACACAGGCCTTGAGGCATCCCTGGTTGGAGGCCCAGCAGGATCCCGCATCGTCGGCGCGAACGAGCAATCTGACATTCTGCTGCATGGCTCACAATCCCATCTCTGTCCGCAGGGATCAAAGCATACACTGATCCGCTTGTGCGCACTGTCGTTGCCATGAATTGACGCACCCGAAGAGGTTCGCTGGTTTTCTTTGCGATTACCCTGATGCCTGGTAGGGAAATACGCACGGGATCAAAAAGTTGATCAACATTTAGGCAAGTCCAAAAATCTACAGCTAAAAATCCAAAAACCTTTTCTTTGAGAGCACACTCGCCTAGTCTGATTTTCTTTAGGGCAAGTCGCAAACATTTGAGTATCTCAAGCATGTCCAAGACGCTTTTTGATAAATATGGCGGCTTCAAAATTATCAGCCGTATCGTGATGGACTTCTACGACAAGGTGCTCGACTCTGATCGTATCGGGGATTTCTTCGAGGGCATCGACATGCCGAAACTGATCGACCATCAGACCAAATTCATTTCGGCACTTCTCGGCGGACCTGTTTCCTATTCGGACGAACGCCTGAGGCGTGCCCATGCATCGCTCGATCTGACTCACGAGGACTACGACGAGATTCGCATGCTCCTGAGCGAAACTCTCTCCGAGCATGGGTTTTCCCCTCAGGACATCGAAACGGTCATGATCGAAATCGAAGCGCGCCGGACGAGCATACTCTCAACAGGCCTGTCATGAGCATCACGGCGATCAACCAGCAGCTTTTGCGCGCGATCGGGGTCGGCATCGCCGTCGTGCGCGGCGATGATCTCCAGTTTCTTTTCAGCAACGCCCCGTTTTCCGAATGGTTCGGAAAGCCCGAAGCCGGCGCCTCCCTGCAAGAGGTGCTTCCGGATATCGATGTCGATGAAGTGCGCACGGCAATGGAACAGTCGGGACGCTACAACGGCGAGATTTCGGTGAAGCTGAAACGGCGCACGCTCGTGATCGCATTGTCCATATCAAGTGCCGATGAGGAAGCAAGCGATCTGCTCGTGGTGGAATGCCAGAACATCACCCGCATCCGCGAGCTGGAATCCATGATTGACAGCTATTCTTCAATGGTCGAACGCAACACGCGGGAGCTGGAACGTGAAAAAGAGCGCGTTGAGCGCCTGCTGTTGAACCTCATGCCGCGTACGGTCTACGAGGAGTTCAAGACCTTCGGCGTGGTCACGCCGCAACTCTATGACAGCGTTTCTGTCGTCATGCTGGATTTCGTCAATTTCACGAAGTTCTCGTCGAACCATGACCCGACGGTTACCCTGGGCGAGCTCAACGATATCTTCACCGCGTTCGACCGCATCGCGGAACAGTTCGGCTGTGAACGGATCAAGACGATCGGCGATGCCTATCTCGCCGTCGCAGGCATGCCGGAACCGTCTCCGGATCATATGCGTGCCGTCGCCAATTGTGCCGTCCGCTTCATCCGGTACCTGGAGCGCCGGAACCAGAGCCACCAGTACAAATGGGAGGCGCGTATCGGTCTCGGCACCGGATCAGCGGTCGGGTCCGTCGTGGGTATTCAGAAATACGTCTATGACGTCTTCGGCTCCGCGGTGAATCTTGCGGCGCGCCTGCAGGCCTTTGCCAATCCCATGTGTGTTGTTGCACCCGATTCCATGAAGGAATACCTCGTCGAGGAGTTCCATCTCGATGACCTCGGGAAGCAGGAAGTGCGCAGTTTCGGAGAGATGCGCCTGATGCGGGTCAGCCCAGGTATCGAGTTAACGCGCAAGACCGGCAGGTTCTGACCGGTTATCCGCTCCCGAAATCAGCTTCAAGCCGCGGCCCGCAGTGGGCTCGCGTCAGTTGTTGTCTTCTTCTTTCTTGCGGCCCAGAACACTGCCGAGCAAGCCTGGCGGCAATCCGAAACCTTCCTCGACCGCCTGAAGAACCTCCTGATCGTCGACCTCGCCGTCGATCACTTTCTGGACATCGATCTGCGTCCGTCCGCCCGTCGCTCTGCGGATGGTTTCATTGGCCGTTTCCACGAGTTCCTGGGGTGCATCCTTGTTGCCCTGAAGGATCGACATCAGCTCGCCGCCGGTTTCCTGCAACTGCTTGTAGGCCGCCTGCGGATCCTTGAGAATTCCGGCGATATCAGGATAGATCTGCGGGTCGTTCCAGGACCCCTTGATTACGATCGGAACCCCGAGACCGGCCATCTTCTTGTCCTCGCCCTTGCGGCGCGGCATTGGCGGCTGGCCTTCGAGCGTCGGCACGATGTTCGGCTCGACGCGCCAATCGAGGCTCTGGGCGGGAAGGTCCGTGGTTCCGCCACCGGTCATGCGTAACAGCGGCCCGACCATGGCAAGATTGTCCGTGCGGGCAATGCCGTTCGCAATGTCGAAGGACGCGGTCAGGGAACTGAAATCCGTTTTTTCCGATGGATTGTCCTGCCAGCCAAGCAGGGTCTCGACGGACAGACCCCGCACCATTTTCGGAATGTTGATGCCCCGGATCGCGCCGTCCAGGAATTCGTAGCTGGCGGTACCGCCCAGTCCCTGGACCAGGGCCAATTGGGACCCGCCGCTGGACGTCACATCGAGATTGATTGCCGTCTTGCCCTCAATCCATTCAAAATCCGCGGCATCGCGCAGCAAGGGATAGGCACTCAGGCCCGACAGCGTGAAACGCGCAGCCAGCTTCGGTGTCTGTGATGTGCCGTCAAGCGTCACCAGACCGGTTCCGGATCCGTCATAGAGCGCCAGTTTCTCCAGATCGGCCGTCAACACGCCGTTTTCGATGTTTGCGGACAGGATGCTCTCGTCGATCTTGATCTTGTTCCAGCGGATCTGGCCGGCGGTGACCTTGAAATCGACATCGACTGCCTGGAGGCCGGAGAAGTCGATCGGGTCACTGTTCCACCCGCTCGAAGCGGTCTGCCGGGCCCCGCCGTCGCCTCCGCCACCGTTTCCGGCTGATCCCGAACCACCGGATCCGCCGCCCGATGTCTGCGGTGCATCACCCAGGTATGGATCGAGGACCAGTTCTCGCAGAGCCAGTCGGGCCGTCACCTTGGGTTTCCCGCCAAGGGCAATGCGTCCATTCGCTTCACCGCTTGTTTCATCCAGCGTGAACCGGGTTTCTTCGAAGGAAATCGCATCGGGCTGAATTCCAAAGATGCCGGAAGCCTTGAATGTCTTCAGACCGCCGCCTGCTCCAAGTGGCTGGCCGAGCCATGCCATGAGGCCGCGCAGATCGGCCGTATCGACGTTGACAGCTCCGTCGATATTTGCAGGCAGGGCAACCTGGCCCGCAAATCCCGCGCTCACCCGGTTTCCCTTCAAAGAGACAGACACAGGCGCGGCATTTCCAGCCAGCAGACTTGCCGTGTCCGCTTCTCCTGTGACGCTGAAGGCCTCGCCGCGCCAGGAAAGTGCGCCACCCAGCGAGATCGGGTTTTCAAGACCCTGCAACTCAAGATCAAGCGCGAGATTGGTCAGCCGATCCGCCTCCGGGTCGCCGACCGTGGACGCAAGACCCAAACCGCCGATCTCGCCATCGGAGATCGAAACGGAACCATTCATATCGAGCCCGGCGACGAGTTCCGGACCGGTCAGCCCCACTGTTTCAAAGGCAAGATCGGCGCTCAGCTTCCCGTTTGCAGGCAGATCCCGGCCAGCCAGCATCAGCAGATCCTTGATCGACCCGTCCTTGAGGACCAGTCGGCCCGACACTTCGGGAACGAGACCGGACAGATCCGCATCCGCAGCCCCCCCGAGAGACAGCTCGCCAAGGGCGAGATGAAGATCGGCCAGCGAAACGGCGGCCTCTGTGCCCGACAATTTGGCGTCGAACGAAAAAGCGCCCGGATCGGCATCGAGCGTCTGTCCGGCCAGCGCTGCCAGCGCCTTGAGCGACGGTCCGGCCGCAGTGATCTCAAGTTGCGTGCGAACCGGCTCGAGCCCTGCCTGCCCCGAAACGGCGAACGTGTTCTCACCTGTCGAAACCGTCAGATCGAGCGGCACTTGGTCGCCGGAAGTCATGCCGAGCGGGTTCTCCACCCCCCCTGCAACGCTGATCGGGATGTCCTGCAATACGAAGCTTGAGGTGAGATCAACCTTGCCGGAAAGGTCCGGAGCAGACAGCGAAAGATTGAGGTCGCTGACCTTTAAAGGTTCTTCCCGGGTGGCATCCTTGTAGGTCAGCGTACCGCCATTGATTTCAAGGCTGTCGATGCCGATGCTTTTCAGGTAGCTTCCAGACCCGGCAGCCGCACCGGCTCCGCCCGGCTGCGGAGCGGCTTCGGCGTTCCCCTGGTTCGCGGGGGCGGCACTGTCGGCAGTATCTGCTGCAAGGCCGAGATCGCGGCGCGGTTCCCAGCTTGTCGATCCGCTTGGGCCGACTTCGAGGTAGATATCCGGGTTGTCCAGGCTGATGCCGGTGACCTGAATGTTGCCGGAGAGCAGTCCGCCCCAGGCGAGACCGAACTCCATCCTGTCCGCTTTCGCGAACTCGATGCCGTCGGCGCCCGCTTCACCGGACAGGCCAATGTCGCGCGCATCCAGAGTAAAACCGGGAAAAAGAGACAGCGAAACCGGACCGTCCAGCCGGACGCGCCAGCCAAGGCGCTTGTCCACCTGTTCGACCACCTGACGTTTGATCTCGTCCTTGGGCAGGAACAGGGGCACGATCAGCACGATCGCCACCAGCATGATCACCAGACTGCCCAGCCCGATCAAAAGACGTCGCATGTTTGAGCGTCTCCTTTCGCGAATCGGCTCCAATGTAGACCAAACGGCCGCTCATCCACACCCACACTGCACTGTGAATTTGACAAAAGCAGGAAACAGGACGAATTCGCAACCAAAGCACGACGCTTTCGGACGGATATCAACCGGATCAGGAAATGGCGACCATGTGGTTGTCCCAGAAAATTCCGGGAGGGCGCGACAGAACTTCGGACGGTTCCCCCGGTTCGCTGACGTGGGACACGCCTCCGTTGCCGTCCGAGATCAGAAAACTGCCCTGATCGGCGGGCGCGACACCACATCCGTCCGGAATGGACTGTGCGCCAAGGAAGTTGCCCGTTCCGGCGCTCCAGAAAAGGGTTTGCCCGCCCCGGGGAGCGGACGTGGCGATCACGTCACCCGTTGCGTTGGCCGCCACAGAACCAATGTAGTTCTCCAGCTTGCCGGTAAGGACCGCGGGAATCGCCGCAAGCTGCGGCGGCTCGTCGGGTGCGATGACCGCAACGAGAGGAGGCATATCCGAGGCCGGTCCTTCATACTGACCGCCGACCCACGCCCGCCCGTTTCTGTCCAGCGCCATATGCCGTAAAGACAGTTGATGCAGGGAGGCGTGCAGTTGATGCCGGGTAACAAGGTCCCCGGTGGCAGCGTCGACAAAAGCCACGGACGGCTGCATCGTGTCCAGATTGAGTTTTTCCCGGGCACGGTCAGGGTGGGTTTCTATCCCACCGTTTGCGACAACCAACGTGGTCCTGTCCTCGGATAGCACGATGTCATGCGGCCCGATACCGTGGCTCGGAAATTCGCCGATTCTTTGCGCCAGTCGACCGCTGACATCGTAAACGCCGATGACGCCGCGAGCGGCTTCAAAGTCATTTTCAACCGCGTAAAGCAACCGGCCGTCGGCCGAATAACACCCATGCCCGTAAAAGTGCCGGCCCTTCGCAGCAACGATTGCCAAAGGCTCTGCGTCCTCGTAAGGCCGCACCAGAAGGGCAAAGGTTCCGGGCCGGCGCGCAAAAGCCACGAACCGGCGGCGATCGGGTGAAACCGCAATGCCGTGCCCCCGGCCCGGCAGCACTATCTGGCCGAGAACCTGCCCGTAGTCATCCAGAATACCGATGCCGAAACTGCCGTCGGCCCGCTTGTAGGCGTTGGCAAACAGACGGCCATCATCGCCCGCATTCCCTTCCAGAAGGCTCGCGGCCAGCGGCGAAGCGGAAAAGACAGGCGCAGTTGCCAGTCCGCCAAGCGCACTCAAGAACGCCCGGCGCGAAAACGGCGACTGCCTAGTCTCCATCAAGGGCATTGAACCCTCCCGCGAGACCGAGCGCACCGGCAACACCGTCACTCATCAGTTCCTGGATAGACGAGAGCGTAATCGAGAGCGCCGCAACGCGATTGTAGTTTTCCGTGTTTGCAAAGGTGTCGCGCAAAGGTGTCTCAAGTGCTTCAAGGTAATTTCCGGCATTCGTGAATTCGAAACCCAGGCTGTCAAGGGTCCACTGATCCTCTGAAGACATCAGGGGCTTGAGATCCATGCTGAAGAGCGCATCGCGGATGCCGAAGAGTTCTCCGGTGAGGTAGATGACACTGTTGCCGGAACGGGAGAACGGAAACCTCCGAGGCTTTGCCTTGTCTTCCGACTTTCCAAGCGCAGGAATGATGTCCTGATCCTTGGTGATCGTAATACCCGTCGCAAGGGAGTTGTAAATCTCTTCCATGGCCTCGGTCGCCGTCCGGTATCTTGCATTTTCTGGTCCGGCGGAAAGCAATAACTGACTGTAGCCGTCCGGATCAGCCCATGCAGCCGCAGTCGCTTCAGCGATTTCTGCGACATTCGCGGCAATGGCGAGCGCAAACCCGCATGTGTAATTCCTGTTCTCGCCGGAACGTCCGAGAACAACATCGGTGTTCTTGTCGAAGGCAATCAGTTCAAGGGCGGTCAGACTTTGCACGGCGACGCTTTTCTTCGCGAGGCTCAGAGCTGAAAGCAAGCTTGGATCTTTCGATGCATAAAGCTTTCTGATCTGCCGTTGCCCCCGGCCGCGGGGGTCTGGCCGGAAAGACAGGCGGCTGAGCCTGTCGTCGTCGAGCAGCGGTCCGAACCGCAGAAACTGAACCCGCGAAAAGTCCCGCAGCGTATCCGAAAACGCCTTTTCAAACGCGGCGGCATGCAACTCGGTGCCCGCCTCGCAAAGAGCGGAAACAGCGCCGGGCAAGTCGGCTGCGCTCTCGGCAAATTGTGTGGTTGCGGGCCGGATGTAACCCGTAATCGCATTGTCGATCGCGTCATTGAAATCCGCCGCCGCAGGCGGCACGGCAAGGACAGACAGGACTATTCCAAGGACAGATGCTCTCATTACAGCGACTCCAGAAATCGGATCAGTGCGTTGCGCCGTTCCGGCGGCATGTCCACGACCTTGTCACGGGCTTCTTGCGCTTCGCCGCCATGCCATAGCACGGCTTCAAGCAGATTGCGCGCGCGACCATCGTGAAGAAACCGCGTGTGATTGTTGACCGTTTCCGTCAGACCGATGCCCCAGAGCGGCGGCGTGCGCCACTCGCGCCCGTTGGCATCTCCGACCGGGCGATGATCGGCAAGACCCTCGCCCATGTCATGCAGCAGAAGATCAGTATAAGGCCAGATCAGCTGGAACCGATGCGCCAGATTGTCCGCGTTGCGGCTCGTGACGTATTTTGGCTGATGACAACTGGTGCAGCCGGCTTCGTAAAAGATCTGCTTGCCCAACAAAACGTCGGGAACTTCAACGTCCCGGCGCATGGGTACGGCGAGGTTTTCCGAATAGAAGGTGACCAGGTCCATGACCGGGTCCGGCGCTTCGGAAACACCCAGGTCTTCCTGCTCGCCATGTGGCATCGCCCGGCAAGCTGTCTGCGCTTCGGTGCAGTCACCGAAGTTGCCCGGCATGTCGGGTGTGCTGATGCCGATATCACCTGAGAAAGCGCCTGCCGTCTGCGCACGGATCGTTGGATTGCTCGCCTTCCAGCCGAACCTGCCGACAGCAAGATCACCGGTAGCCGGATCGCGAACACGGCTGACTTTTCCGGAAATGCCGTCTTGATCGAGATCGTCCGGGTCCGCCAGCGCTTCGATGTCTCCCGGGTGAATGGCCTGCAAGAGCCCCAGCCCGATCATTGGTGGCGCAACACGCGGCGAGATCAGGGTGTCCGGATGCATCTCGCCAAACCCCAGATCGCGGATCATGTAGACGGGTTTTTGCAGCACTGCCACTTCACCACCGCTGAGTGGAACGGCAATATCTTCGGTCGCGATGTCGAAGCGGCCTTCACCGGGCAAACCCTGAACGGCAAAGGCCTGAAACTGACCACCATAGGTCGGCTCGGGCACACGCAGGATTTCTTTTGATGAAAGAGCCGCTTCCTGTTCGTCCGTATTGGGCGGAACGGAAAGCCGCAGGAACAGCGATACCGCCTTTTCACCCGGCAACGGCGGCCGCCCGCGCCCGTCCTTCAGATGACATCCCTGGCAGGAACGCGCGTTATAGAGCGGACCAAGCCCGTCGGAAGCCCGTGTTGACGATGGCGAAGACGTCCAGAGTTTCTTGAAGAGCCCATTGCCGACCTTGAAGTCATGCTGCTCTTCAAAGGTGAGATTGGAATTGGAATGCGAAAAGGCATCCCGGTTCGCTCGGCGCGTCGACGTTCCGGCTCCGCCTTGCATCGGCTCGAAGCGCTCCGGCGTCTCGAAATCCCCAGGCGCGGTCAAAACTGTCGCGATCCTGGCCCAGTCGTCCGCTGTCAGATCATCCCGGTGAGAAAATACGTCATCTGCAGCAGCCGAATTGGCAACCAGGCAAAAACAGAACAGGGCGCTCTTGAGCGCCATCAACCGGGGCCCCAGTGTCATAATCGCATCCCAAATGTGGTCTGCGAGCCCCAATTCGCAGATCGTAAAGCACGTCAGGCGGCCCGAAAACCGCCTGACGATCTGTCTTTATTCGAAAACAGCGCCCGGGTTGTCCAGGCTGTCCGAACCTTCGAACGCAATCTCGTCGAGGCCGAGCACCTTGACAACACGTTCGATGGAAGCTGTCTGGTCGACCAGGGCATCGACGGCGGCCTGAACCACGGCATTGCCCTCTTCGTTGCCCTCGCCGATCATCTGATCGTAGGCTTCGCCGCCATCGGCACGCGCTTTCATGACCTTGAAGGCGGCCAGCGTCGCATCGAGTTTCGTCTTCATTTCTTCGGCAAGTGCAGGGTCCTTTTCTGCAACGAGATCCGCAAGGGATGCCCCCGAGACGTTGTTGCCGAGCGGGCTCGCATAGGAACCGAAATAGACGTTGCGGATGCCGATGACATCGTTGAGATGTGACATGTGCGTGTTGTCCGCGAAGCAGTCATGCTCTTCTTCCGGATCGTGCAGCAGCAGGCCGAGCTTGATGCGTTCTCCGGCCAGTTCTCCGTAGGACAGCGACCCCATACCGGTCAGGATCGTTGCAAGACCGCCGTTCTCGCCTTTCGCCGCCAACTCTTCGCGGGCCGCTCCACCCGGTTGCCATGCCGCGGCCATTTCTTCCAGGTCGGAAATCAGGAGATCGGTGACTGCCTGCAGATACTGGATCCTGCGTTCGCAATTGCCGCCGGTGCAGTTTGCGGGGTCGAAATCTGTTGCCGGACGTGCGCCGGCTCCAGGACCGCTCCCGTTGAGATCCTGTCCCCAGAGCATGAACTCGATGGCATGGTATCCGGTGACCACGTTGGCTTCGACTTCACCGGCTTCCTGGAGTTGTTCTGCGAGAAGAGAGGCGGTGATTTCGCTTGCATCGACCGTCTCACCACCGGCCGTCAATTTCGGATTGGCGATCAGGTTTGCGGCATAAAACGGGTTCTCTTCCGATTCATCACCGTAGGACGCATCGACATAGTCGATCAGTCCCTCGTCAAGCGGCCAGGCATTCACCTTGCCTTCCCAGTCATCCACGATGGCATTGCCGAAGCGGTAGGCTTCGGTCTGCTGGTAGGGATTGCGGGCATCGATCCAAGCAGAACGCGCGGCTTCTAGGTTTGCCTCGGTCGGCTCGGCAAGAAAGGTGTCAATCGCGCCTTTCAGAGTCTTGGCGGTTGCAAGAGAGTCCGCATAGCTTGCCTGTGCGATGTCGCCGTAATTCGACAAGACGTCCGCGGGAGCCGCCGCCATTGCCGGTGTGACAAGCAGAGCCGTAGCCGTCAGTAGACCAGACTTGAGTGATTTCATGGGTCCATCCCCTTTTGGCGCAACCGGAGACATAAAACACCGCCCCGTCTGATTGCGAAAACATGATTTGCGCAATGCAATAATGCATCAGCGCTCCTTGGGTGAAACCATTTCATGAGGTCTAGTGTCAAGTTTAAAATAAAGAAAAATCAATACTTTAGAATGATTCAAAAAAGGTGAGTGGAAAATACCAGTTATAAGACACACTTCGGATTCATGGGCGAATCTAACAAGTCTTTGATGCTCAAGTGGGAATGGTATAGCTATTGGAAGCCAAGGCGGGATGCCGAAGACAGGAAGAACAAGACATGCTGAACGCGCTCAAAAGTTTCGTCCGGGAGATCACATTTGGTGACAGCGGCAAGAAAACCTTTGCGGAGGACGACAAGCGTCTGGCCGCAGCCGCGCTTTTGTTTCACCTTGTCGATATTGACGGCGTCATCGAAGAAAGCGAAAGCGCGAAGCTGCGGGAAATCCTGCAGAAACACTACGAACTCTCCGACAAGGAAACGTCTGAACTCATTTCGGCCGCGCGGCAGCGGGACGAGGAAGCCGTTGACCTTTACGGCTTCACCTCGGTTCTGAAACGAACCACGGACGAGACCGAACGGCTCGCCATCGTGGAAATGATGTGGGAGATCGTTTACGCGGACGGGCATGTTCACGAGTTTGAAGACAACACGATCTGGCGTGTCGCCGAACTTCTTGGCGTATCGACGCGGGATCGCATGACCCTTCGTCACAAGGTGGCGCAGACCGCGCCCGAGGACGAAGAAGGCACCTAGCAAGATTTGACAGGTCTTTGAACGCGAAAAACCTATCTATGTTTTTCTGCTTTCACTGTTTTCTTTGAACTCGCAGTGCAACGGGGCTCGATTTTTGCGGAAAGCTCCCTCATATTCGTACCATGAGATTTCAATCCAGCCCGGTGACCGGCCCTTCCAAGGTTCTGATCGTCCTGCACCAGGAGACCTCCTCTCCCGGCCGCGTCGGTCAGGAACTGGTCAAGCGCGGTTTCACCCTTGATATTCGCAAGCCCCGATTTGGAGATACCCTTCCTGAGACCATGGCCGATCACGCCGGCGCCGTGATCTTCGGTGGGCCGATGAGCGCAAACGATCCCGATGGCTTCGTGCACAAGGAAATCGACTGGATCAAGGTTCCTCTCAAGGAGGAAAAACCGTTCCTGGGGATTTGCCTTGGCGCGCAGATGATGGTCAGGCATCTCGGCGGAAGCGTTTCCGGACACCGGGATGAACTTGTCGAGATCGGCTATTACCCGCTGAAACCCACCCCGGCCGGACAGGCGTTGATGAGCTGGCCGGAGAAGGTTTATCAGTGGCATCGGGAAGGCTTCGATTGTCCGCAAGGCGCCGACCTTCTTGCGTCCGGCCCGACCTATCCCAACCAGGCGATCCGAGTCGGCCCGGCCGCGTACGGCATCCAGTTTCATCCCGAACTGACACACCAGATGATGGTCAAATGGACAACAAAGGCCGCGCCGCGCATGGAGCTTCCCGGCGCGCAGCAGCGCCGCGATCACTTCGCGGGCCGCTTTGTCCACGATCCGGCCGTCAGGAGATGGCTCAACGACTTTCTCGACATCTGGATCGGCACTGTTGCGGCACCTGTCAGCCGCACGCAGCTGAATGCGGCGGAATAGGCACCCGCCGCCTTTTTCCCGGTCCGGTCTTTATTGGCAGTCCACTGACGCCAGGATTACTTGATCCGCGCATCCTCGACAGGGTAGCCGAGACCGCCCTGGTTGCCGAAATTCTCCAGATGGCATTCGCTGCAGGCGCTGATCACGTTGACCGCCTGCGGGGACCCGTTCGGGGCCACCATCATGTAGTACCAGTCACCGGTTTCCGGTGACGTGCCCGCGGCAACCTTTTCCATCAGGAAAAGCGGGCCCTTTGAAACCTTGCCGTCATCACTGATGGCGAAGGATTCCTTGGCGATCCGGGTCCCGGCGGGAACCACCACATTCTCCGGCTTGTATTTCAGATACTCGTCGGCCCCGATTGAATTCACGTAGGTCATCAGAAACCGGCCACCGTGGAAGCCGGGCGCAGCCGGAAAGGCACTCGCCTTTGTCCAACCCGGGTAATCCTCCACGAACGCTTCCGGAATCCAGCGCTTGTCACCCTTTTGATATCCCGCCTGCAGATCCGCTTTCAGGCAATCGTAGACCGCCTCGGCTTCGGCCCCGGTCAACTCGTAACCCGGCTTCTGGACATCGCACGCCGCTTGAGCCGCGGTCGTCAAGACAAGGGATGCAATTGCACCGCCCAGCCAAACAGGTAGCTTCCTCATTGATCTCTCCCTAAGCTAACGCCTCCTACAAGAGGCCTGGCCGGAAGAGTGTCCGCCCTCGTAGCGTGATACGACAATTCACATGACAGGTGATCGCATGTGATAACGCGTGAGCGGAAGGAATTTCAGAATAAAATACAAGTAAATAGCAGGCAGATCGCATTAAAGTGCGACCTGCTCACCTTTGCTCGATCAGTTTTCAAAGACCACAAGGAGGTCTTTTGCATCGATCTGCGCACCCGGTGCGACCAGAACTTCCTTGATCTTGCCGTCTCTTTCGGCATGGAGCGCCGTTTCCATTTTCATGGCTTCGATGGAAACCAGCACGTCTCCGGCCGTCACGTCCTGCCCGGCAGAAATGGCCACTGTGGAGATGACGCCCGGCATCGGAGCCCCGACATGGGCCGCGTTGCCGTCTTCGGCCTTGCGCATTGCCGCAGCACCGGTCGCGCCATGCGCCCGGTCCGGCACCTTGACGTTGCGCGGCTGGCCGTTGAGTTCGAAGAAAACTTTCTTTTCGCCCTTTTCGTCGGTCTCACCGATGGCCTGGCAATGCACGACCAGTGTCTTGCCGGGTTCAAGATCGACAAAGACTTCCTCCCCCGCTTCCAGCCCGTAAAAATAGACAGGCGTCGGCAGGACCGAGGTCGGCCCGTATTGCTGTTGCGCCTTGTCGAAGTCGGTAAAGACCTTGGGATACATCAGGTAGGACGCCAAATCGATATCGTCGATATCGCGTCCGACCGCCTCAGCGGCCGTGTCCCGCTCCGCGTCCAGATCCGCATCTGCCAGCAGCGAACCGGGCCGCACGGTGATCGGTGCCTCGCCCTTGAGCACTTTCGTTTGCAGAGCCGTCGGCCATCCGCCGGGCGACTGCCCGAGATCACCATGCAGCATCTTCACCACACTGTCCGGAAACGCCACGTCCTTGGCCGGATCCTCGACCTCCGAAACGGACAGCCCCTGGCTGACCATCATCAGCGCCATATCACCGACCACTTTGGAAGACGGGGTCACCTTGACGATGTCGCCGAACATCATGTTGACGTCGGCATAGGCTTGGGCCACTTCGTGCCAGCGGGTTTCGAGACCCAGCGAACGGGCCTGTTCCTTGAGGTTGGTGAACTGGCCGCCCGGCATCTCGTGCAGGTAGACTTCGGACGCACCGAAGCGAAGGTCGCTTTCAAAGGCACGGTACCGCGTGCGCACGGCTTCCCAGTAGAACGAAATCTGCCGGATTGTCTTTGCATCGAGACCGGTGTCACGGTCGCTGCCCCTGAGGGCTTCCACGATCGAGCCGAGGCACGGCTGCGACGTCAGCCCGGAAAGCGCGTCCATGGCCGCATCGACGGCATCGGCCCCGGCCTCCACGGCTGCCAGGACGGTCGCCGCAGCGATACCCGAAGTGTCATGCGTGTGGAAGTGGATCGGAAGACCCGATTCCTCTTTCAGCGCCTTGATCAGGACTTTTGCGGCCTCGGGCTTCAAGAGCCCGGCCATGTCCTTGATCCCGAGGATATGCGCACCCGCCGCTTCCAGTTCCTTGGCGAGGCCGACATAATATTTCAGATCATACTTCGGACGGGCGCTGTCCAGCATGTCGCCGGTATAGCAGAGCACCCCTTCGCAGAGCTTGTTCGCTTCCTGCACCGCGTCCATCGACACGCGCATGTTTTCGACCCAGTTGAGACAGTCGAACACGCGGAAGAGATCGATCCCGTTTTCCGCCGCTTCCTTGACGAAGAACTTGACGACATTGTCGGGATAGTTCGTGTAGCCGACACCGTTGGACCCGCGCAGCAGCATCTGAAGCAGAATGTTCGGTGCCCTTTCCCGGATGTGGTGCAGCCGCTCCCACGGGCTTTCGGTCAGGAAACGCATGGCAACGTCGAAAGTCGCGCCGCCCCAGCATTCCAGCGAGAACAGTGTCGGCAGGCCGACCGCGTAGGCATCCGCGATGTTGACTATGTCATGGGTCCGCATGCGCGTCGCCAGCAGCGACTGGTGACCGTCACGCATCGTCGTGTCGGTGATCAGGGCGCGCTTCTGGTCCTTCATCCAGTCGGCGAAGCCCTTGGGCCCCAGCGCATCGAGAAGCTGCCGCGTGCCCTCCGGTTTGTCATCGCCGAAATCGGGAACGACCGGCGCGGCGACATCCTTCGGCGGGCGCACCCGGTTCTTCGTTTCCGGGTGCCCGTTGACCGAGACGTCCGCGATATAGGTCAGCAGCTTGGTCGCCCGGTCCTGCCGCTTGGTCTGTTCAAACAAAGCAGGCGTCTCGTCGATGAACCGGGTCGTGTAGTTGTTCGCCCGGAAGTCGGCGTGATCGATGATGTTCTCCAGGAACACCAGATTGGTCGCGACCCCGCGAATACGGAATTCGCGCAAGGCGCGGTCCATGCGTTTGCGCGCGTCTTCCGCCGTCGGCGCCCAGGCCGTGACCTTCTCCAGCAGCGGATCGTAGAAACGGGTGATCACGGCACCCGAGTAAGCGGTGCCGCCGTCGAGACGAATGCCGAAACCGGTGGCCCCGCGATAGGCGGTGATGCGGCCGTAATCGGGAATGAAGTTCTGTTCCGGATCTTCCGTTGTGATCCGGCATTGCAGGGCATGACCGTTGAGGCGGATTTTCTCCTGCACCGGCACACCGCTCTCCGGCGTGCCGATCTTGGCGCCTTCCGCGATGTGGATCTGCGCCTGAACGATGTCGATCCCGGTGACTTCCTCGGTCACCGTGTGCTCGACCTGCACGCGCGGGTTCACTTCGATGAAGTAGATGCAGCCGGTATCCGCATCCATCAGGAATTCGACCGTGCCAGCGCCACGATAGTTCACGGCCCGGCCGATCTTCAGCCCGTATTCGCACAGCTCCATGCGCTTTGCTTCGTCGAGATAGGGGGCCGGCGCGCGCTCGACCACTTTCTGGTGCCGTCGCTGGATGGAGCAATCGCGTTCGAACAGGTGCACGACATTGTCGCCGTCCCCGAGGATCTGAACCTCGACGTGGCGCGCGCGCTGCACGAGTTTTTCAAGATAGATCTCGTCCTTACCGAAAGCGGCCTTGGCTTCGCGCTTTGCCGCGAGCACTTCCTTTTCGAGCGTCGCCTGATCCGGGATCACGCGCATCCCGCGGCCACCGCCGCCCCAGGACGCCTTCAGCATCACCGGATAGCCAATCTCCAGCGCCTGGCTTTTTATCTCCTCGATGTCGTCGGGAAGCGGCTCGGTCGCCGGCATCACGGGCACACCGGCTTCGATCGCCAGATTGCGGGCAGCCACCTTGTTGCCGAGCCGCCGCATTGTGTCGGATTTCGGGCCGATGAAGGTGATGCCCGCCGCTTCGCACGCATCCACGAACTCCGGGCTTTCCGAAAGCAGGCCATAACCGGGGTGAATGGCATCGGCACCGGCATGTCTGGCAACACGGATGATCTCGTCGATGGACAGGTACGCTTCGATCGGGCCGAGACCCTTGCCGACCTGGTAGGCCTCGTCGGCCTTGAACCGGTGCAGGGCAAGCTTGTCCTGTTCGGCATAGATCGCGACGGTTTTCAGGCCGAGTTCATTGGCGGCCCGGAACACCCGGATCGCAATCTCCGATCTGTTCGCAACGAGAATTTTTCTGATCGCCAAACGCCCTCTCCCCCATTTTTCGGAACGGCAAGTCTGATTTTGCAACGTTTTCTACTTTGGTCGCACGCACTTGAAAAGGGGCAGAAAGGGTGTCCTTTTCTTAACTTGGAAAATATTTTAGCGCGCGCGCTGATAAGCTGCGGAAAAAGATACGGAATTGTCGAAAGTTACGATTGTAACCAGACTTAGAAAAATTTTTGCAGCGCAGCATAAACACTTGGCTTCGGCCGCAGGGAAGCGAAAAAACACGGTAAATGCCCCGTGCCACCTTGAAACGTTTTCTGACGTTGTCATCGCCAAAAAGGCGTGGGACAAAAAATTACAGCGTTCGAGTAGTCCCGGTCACGGGCCGCAGCCCCAAGATCTGGTACAGAACAAATCCCGAACTGATAAGGCTCAGCGATTCGTGCCGCTTTCGTTCCCGCTGTGTCCTGATGGTAAATGACAGCAAGGCAGCAGCGGGAGAAGCGTTGAGACTTATTTAAAGCTTGACAGGATTCCCCGGCAATTCGAGCCAGGCCTTCCAAAACGATTCAACCTATTGACCAGATTCATGATTTTGTACCGAAAATCAGGAGAGGGCCCACATCTTGTAGGGAACAAATCCTGAATCAGCGCGAGTCAGCGATTCGGTTTCGGTTTGTTCTGGAGTCGTTCTCCACAATTAATTAAACCGCACAAAATCCTCGGCTTTTGCCAAAAGAATTAGCGACAGTCGCGGTTTCGCTGTGTTAGATACCCGGCACAAGATTTAGGCGCTGAGCCCGAGAAAGCCGACCACAAAAATTCCCATGCCCCGTCCATCAACGTTGCCTTTGCCGCCTGCGGCCAGGTCCCGCACCGTAACGGCGGTCCTGGGACCGACAAATACAGGCAAGACGCATCTGGCCATCGAACGCATGCTCGCGCAGCCCTCCGGCCTGATCGGTCTGCCGCTCCGCCTGCTCGCGCGCGAGGTCTATAGCCGGATCGTGGAACGCTCGGGTGCCGACTGCGTCGCCCTGATCACCGGGGAAGAGAAAATCATCCCGGAGAACCCGCGCTTCTGGGTATCAACCGTCGAAGCGATGCCGCTTGATCTCGACACGGAGTTCGTCGCGATCGACGAAGTCCAACTGGCCGGCAATCTCGATCGCGGACATGTCTTCACCGATCGCATCCTGAATTTGCGCGGACGGTCCGAAACACTGCTCCTGGGCGCATCGACCGTGCGCCCTCTGCTTGAAAAGCTGCTGCCGGGCTTGAATGTCATCACCCGTCCGCGCATGTCCGTGCTGGAATATGCCGGATCGAAAAAGGTGTCCCGCCTGCCTGCGCGCTCCGCTATCGTCGCCTTCTCGTCTGATGAAGTCTATTCGATCGCCGAATTGATCCGCCGGCAGCGCGGCGGTGCGGCCGTCGTTCTCGGCTCGCTCAGTCCCAGAACGCGCAATGCCCAGGTCGAGCTGTTTCAGAACGGCGACGTTGACCATCTGGTGGCGACCGACGCGATCGGCATGGGGTTGAACCTCGATGTGCATCACATCGCCTTTGCCGGCAACCGTAAATACGACGGATATCAGTACCGCCAGTTGACCGCGTCGGAGATGGGTCAGATCGCCGGACGCGCAGGCCGCCACACCAAGGACGGGACCTTCGGAGTGACCGGCCGGGTCGATCCGCTTGACGATCACCTCATCGAGCAGATCGAAAGCCACCAGTTCGAGAGCCTGAAAGTGCTGCAATGGCGCAACAGTACGCTGAATTTTTCATCTGCCGCGATGCTCAGGCAAAGCCTCGACAAGGTGCCTCAGGAAGACGGACTGGCACGCGCTCCGACCGGTGACGATATCACCGCTCTTGAACATTTGTTGCGCGATCAGGCAATATCCGGAATGGCGCAGGGCGAAAAAGCGATCGAATTGCTGTGGGATGTGTGCCAGGTACCGGATTATCGCAAAATCGCCCCGGCCAATCACGCAGAGCTTCTGAACGCCATCTACACGCATCTGATACAGGAAAATTATATCGCGGATGACTGGTTCTCGCGTCAATTGGCCTTCGCAGACCGCACAGATGGTGATATCGACACTCTCGCGAACCGGATCGCTCACATCCGGACGTGGACATATGTTGCCAATCGACCCGACTGGCTGGCCGATCCGGCCCATTGGCAGGGCGAGACACGCGACATAGAAGACAGACTATCTGACGCCCTTCACGACCGCTTGACACAGCGTTTCGTGGACAGGCGGACAAGTGTATTGATGCGACGTTTGAGAGAGAACGCAATGCTGGAAGCAGAAATCACATCGAGCGGCGATGTGCTCGTGGAAGGTCAGCACATCGGGAACCTGCTTGGCTTCCGGTTTGCACCCGATGCGGCCGCGGAAGGGCCGGACGGGAAGACTGTCCGCGCTGCCGCCCAGGTCGCATTGACGACGGAAATCGAGTCACGGGCAGACAAGCTCGGCAAGTCCGAAAACAGCGATTTCGTGCTGACCTCCGAAGGTGCCATCCGCTGGCGCGGCGAACCCGTCGCAAAGCTTGTGGCAGGCGAAGAGGTTCTGGCGCCGACGGTGCTTCTGCTTGCCGATGAACATCTGACCGGCACGCCGCGTGACACCGTTCAAAATCGTCTCGATCTCTGGGTGAAGGCCCAGATTGAAACCCTCCTCAAGCCGCTCGTCGATCTCAAGTCCGGCGAAGGCCTTGAGGGCCTTGCACGTGGCATCGGTTTCCGCATCGTCGAAGGGCTCGGCATCCTTGAGCGTCAGGACGCCTCCGACGAGATCCGGCAGCTGGACCAGGACATGCGTGCCTCCCTGCGAAAGCACGGTGTCCGCTTTGGCGCCTACACGATTTTCGTGCCGGCGCTGCTGAAGCCCGCGCCGAGCCAGCTGATTGCCCAGCTCTGGGCGCTGAAGCACGGTTCGCTGGACATGAACGGCATGACCGAACTGCCGCAGCTGTCCGCATCGGGCCGCACCTCCATTCCGGTGGATGAGTCGATCGACAAGGCGCTCTACAAGGTTGTCGGGTTTCGCGTGTGCGGCTCCCGCGCCGTCAGGGTCGACATTCTGGAACGCCTTGCGGACCTGATCCGTCCGCTTATCGCCTGGAAACCGCTTGATGCTGAAGTCAGCCCGCCGGAAGGTGCGATCGAGCAGGGCGGCGGCTTCATGGTGACGGTGGCCATGACGTCCTTGCTGGGCTGTGCGGGCGAGGATTTCTCCGCTGTCCTGAAATCCCTCGGCTATCGTGTTGAAACAAGGGAAGTGCAGCGGCCTGTCACGATCAAACCGGAGACGGCAGAAGCTTCCGAAGAAGCACAGGCCGATGCTGCGTCAACAGACGAGGCAACGCAAACGCAGCCGGACGAGAGCGCTCCCGCGAGCGCTGATGCAGGTGAGGCAAAACCAGCCGAGCCGGACGCGACAGGTTCCGAATCCGCCGCGGCAAACGAAACAGCCGTTGCCGATGCGGCGCCGGCTGAAGCGGAGACAGATCATCCGGCCGTTGCCGAAGTCGCCCCGGCTGGCGACCTGACCACGACCTCCGAAGCTGATGACAAGCCCGCTGAAATCGCGGCGGTGCCTGAAGCAGCAGAACCTGCGGCCGCACAAAGCCCCGTAGCAGAGGAAACGGACGATGCCGGCTCTGAAGCGAAAGCGTCAGAAAGCCAGGATCCCGTCGAGACGGAAACCGTCACAATCGAAATCTGGCGGCCCGGACGTCACGACCGCAGGCCGCGCGGACGGCAGGACCAGCGGCGCGGCGACAATCGCAAGGGTCAGAACCAGGGTCCGAAAGGCAGCCAGGGCGAAAAGCGGCATGGCAAGGGCGGTGGAAAAGGCAGCCCGAACCGCAATCGCGGCGGCAACCGGGGTTTTGACGGCGGCAACCGGCGCAGCGCCACGCCCAAGGACAAACCGATTGATCCGAATTCGCCATTTGCCGCCCTGATGGCTCTCAAGGCGGATATGGACAACAAGGACAAGAAGTAATTCCGGCGGACGACCAGAAAACGTCAGCCGGCGCTGCCGCGCCCAGTCTGCGCGTGGACAAGTGGCTCTGGTACGCCAGGGTCACAAAGTCGCGCTCCCTCGCACAGAAACTCGCGACCTCCGGTCACGTCCGCATCAACAAGGACAAGATTTCCTCGGCCAGCAAAACCGTCAAGGCAGGCGATGTGCTGACCATTGTTCTTGAGCGAAAGGTTCTGGTGCTGAAGATCGTGGCTCTCGGTTCGAGACGCGGTCCCTTTGAAGAGGCCCGCACGCTCTACGAGGATCTGTCGCCGCCACCCCCGCCCAAACAAGCCGCTGCCCCGCCCGCACCCGGTCAGCGCGAAGCCGGTTCCGGCCGGCCCACCAAGCGCGATCGTCGCAAGATGGACGCTTTCCGGAGCGAAAGCTGAAGCCGAATCCGGTTTTTGAAGAGAAAACGAAATAACTTTCTCTTGTAGACAGGGATTGCGTCATCCTGAACGCTTGCGCGCACCAGACAAAAACGATAGGCAACACCGATCTGATTTTTTGGCCGTGCACACCGCATTTCGCGTGCTGCATGCGAACGACAAGCCGGTCGGATGAAGGTTCGCGAAACCGACCGGCGTGACCCGCAGCGAGGATACGATGACCTACGTCGTCACAGACAATTGCATCAAGTGCAAATACACGGACTGTGTTGAAGTCTGCCCGGTGGATTGCTTTTACGAAGGCGAGAACTTTCTTGTCATCAATCCCGACGAATGTATCGACTGCGGCGTTTGCGAACCCGAATGCCCGGCCGAGGCAATTCTGCCTGATACCGAGCCCGGCCTGGAGAAGTGGATCGAGATTAACGCCGAGTACTCCGAAAAGTGGCCGAACATCACCGAGAAGAGAGATCCGCTTCCGACTGCCGAGGAATTTGACGGCAAGGAAAACAAGTTCGAGGAGCATTTTTCGCCGAACCCGGCAACCTGATTCGGCATAGCATTACGTGTGCGGCAACCTGCCGCATGCGGCGATCCCGACATTTTTTTCAGATTAATGCATTTCTTTCAACCACCTGCACCTGTCGCTCAGGTGGCCATTTTGTGGTCATTGTGCATCACAAAAGCGTAACACTTTAATTTTCCACAAAAGTATGTTACATATTGGGGATAGTCGCCAACCACGAGAAGAACCCCCAAATCGGAGTCTACGAACGTCTTCCGGATTTCAGCGAAACCGGAAACGATAGCTTCCGACAGCGCTTATGACTGAACAGCTTCTACAGTGGAAAGGCACGACTGACCAGCCCTGACACGCCGCATATCAACAGGCGTTCCGTAATGGATCGCTCGGCGGGGTTCGTGTCGCATAAAAACAGATGGCTAACACGGCCAAGCATCGGTCTGAAAAGACCGCAACTGCGCAGGAGAGAATATCAGTATGGCAACAAGCACCAAAAAAACCGCGCAGCGTCAAGGTTTCAAGACAGGCGAGCACATCGTTTATCCGGCACACGGTGTCGGCCAGATCACCGCCATTGAAGAGCAGAACGTTGCGGGTCACACTTTGGAGTTGCTCGTCATCGTTTTTGAACAGGACAAGATGACCCTTCGAGTACCGGTCGCGAAAATCGCTTCCGTCGGCATGCGCAAGCTGGGCGATCCGGCAGCGGTCAAGAAGGCACTTGAAACCGTCCGGGGTCGGCCAAGGGTGAAGCGCACCATGTGGAGCCGGCGTGCACAGGAATACGAGGCAAAGATCAATTCCGGCGACCTGATCGCCATTTCCGAAGTTGTCCGCGATCTTTACAGGTCCGAGAGCCAGCCAGAGCAGTCCTACTCCGAGCGCCAGCTCTACGAAGCGGCCCTTGACCGCATGGCGCGAGAAATTGCCGCCGTGAACAAGTGCTCGGAAACCGAAGCCGTCAAGCAGATCGAACAGAACCTCGCCAAGTCTCCGAGCCGCCTCAAGGCCGCTGCTGCTGCCGAAGAAGGTGTAGACGAAGACGACGAAGACAAGGAAGAAGCTGCCTGAAATTCGTCAATCGATCGCACATGAGATTTGAAAGGGTCCGGTTCGCGCCGGGCCCTTTTTCTGTCCGGCCCGCAAAACGAGCCCGGCACGCTGCCTGCCGAACCGCTCACAGGGGCATCACGCAGAAGTGCAAAAATTCCGCACCAGCAGCCTCTCCGAGTGATCTAACCTGCACATGGATACGTAATTAACCCGATAACACATCGGAGCGTCAGTCATGTCGGGAAGCGAAAAGCGGCAATTGGTACAGGCAGCAATGAAGGCACCCTACCTCACGCGTGAGGAAGAACGGGAGCTCGCGGTCCGCTGGCGGGACAACCAGGACGAAAAGGCTCTGGAGAAACTCTCACTTTCGCACATGCGCCTTGTGATCGCTGTTGCTTCGCGCTTCCGCAATTTCGGCCTGTCACTCGGCGACCTGATCCAGGAAGGGCACGTTGGCCTGCTTGAAGCCGCCGCCCGCTTCGAACCGGCGCGCGAAGTGCGGTTTTCGACCTATGCGACCTGGTGGATCCGCGCTTCGATCCAGGACTACATTCTGCGGAACTGGTCGATTGTCCGCGGCGGCACATCATCGACGCAAAAGGCGCTTTTCTTCAATCTGCGCCGCCTCCGGGCAAAGCTCTCGAACAACCAGACACCGCTGACCGACAGTGAACTTCATCAGAAGATCGCCGATGCCATTGGAGTGAAGCACGCCGATGTCGCATTGATGTCCGCCCGCCTGTCCGGACCTGACACGTCGCTGAACGCACCTGTAACCGACAGCGAAGGCTCCAGCGCTGACAGACAGGATTTCCTTGTGTCCGACGCCCCGCTCCCGGACGAGATCGTCACGGGCAATGTCGACACGGAACGCCGCAGGAAGTGGCTGTGGTCGGCGTTGAAGGTTCTGAGCGAGCGCGAGTTGCGGATCGTCAAGGAGCGGCGCCTGTCTGAAGACGGGGCGACGCTTGAATCGCTCGGCGAAAAACTCGGCATCTCCAAGGAACGTGTACGGCAGATCGAAAGCCGTGCAATGGAAAAGCTGAAATCAGCTCTGCTGAACGAGCAGCCGGACGAGGCGGTCTACAGCGTCTGAGCTGCCTGTGATCCGTGATCCCGGGTGGGTTGTGAGCCTGATCGGTGCTATTCCACCACCAGCTTGACGGCAGTTCCTTCCGGGATCGGTTTGTTCGGGTCGAGATCGTTGAGGATCGAGAAGAACTGGAGCCTCCGCGACGGTTCGACCCCGCTCATGCCGACCGCAAGCTTGCGTGGCGTATCCCCCGGATCCGTCTTGACCACCTTGATGCGCAGGGACTGCAGTCTTGCCCGTTCCGTTGGCGTCAATTGTCTGAAACTGTCGACCGTTGCACGGAAATCCGTGTCGAAGCGCTGATTTGGAGACCGGCTGGCGAAAATGAACCGGTAACCCGTCCGGCCGATGCGAACCACAGCGATACGGAATGACCAGCCTTGCGTGATGGCTGCGCCCGTAACCCCCGGCAAACCGTTGATGGTTGTCTCCCGGACGCTTTCCGGCAGCAGGCCGTTGATCCAGCCGGACTTCATGTAGTCGACCAGGCTTGGAAAGCTGCTGACATCCGCGCCATCAAAGCGAATGGCGGTGCCGTCACCGTTGCTGGCCAGGACCGCTTCCGTGGAGTTTTCCAGGATATATCCCGGCGGAACCGTGAAACCGATGCCAAGCGCCTTGTGCAGGAAGGACCGGCCACGCACGAACCCTTCCAGCGGATCGTCGCCGTAGAGCATGCCGTTGATCTGGGTGAGGTAGCGGTCCCGGTCGCGTTCGCCGATACCCGGGGCTCCGATCTGGCGAGCCGATTTGACCGCAATCTGGAGCCGCTCCGGCGTCGAGGGATGCGATGAAAGGAAATCCGGCGCTCCCGGCGACGAGGCGTCGGCCGATTGATATTGCGCGTAGGCGGCCATGGACCGCAGGAACCGGGCGGCGGCATAGGGATCGAAACCGGCCCTTGCAAGCGTTTTGACGCCGATGGCATCCGCCTCGAGTTCCTGAACCTGGCTGAAGCGGGCGAAAGACAGCTGCGAGGAGATGATCGCCTTGCGCGCCTCTTCTGAATCCTGAACCACGTCATTCAGGATCCTGTCTGCCAATTGCTTGGCTTCCGCCCGCTGCTGCCGCTTGATGGCGTGGTTCGCGGTGACATGCGCCATTTCATGCGCAAGCACGGCGGCGACCTCCGACGTGTCATTTGCCAGCGCAAGCAGGCCACGCGTCACGTAAAGATAACCGCCGGGCAGAGCAAAGGCGTTGATCGCCGGAGAGTTTAGGATCGTGATCTGGTAACTCTGGGACGGGTCTTCCGACGCTGCAACCAGCCGGCCGACCACGCTGGCGACGGCCCGTACCGCACCCGGATCCTTGTAGACGCCGCCATATGTGGCGACGACCCTTGGGTGCTCGCGCGCGCCGATGTCACTGGTGAGGCTGGGACGGACGCCTGTCGAGACCGTGCCGACGCTGGTTCCGTCACCAAGGATCTGGCACGACGCCAGCAGGAACGACAGGGCGAGCGCACCGGCAGCACGAATCAGGCGGAACCGCATCCGGCCCGCACGCGGACCGGCAGCGGCCGAACGCTTGCCGCTTCGGGATTCAATTGCCGTTTTGACCGCCACGTCCTGCCCTTTTGCCTTCGATGACCACAAGTTGCTCCGGATGCTGAAGCGCAATATACGGCCCGTCCCATTCCTGCAAGACACCTCTCACTTCAACTTCGCACCCTTCGAGATCACCAACCGTGTGGCCGTTGCGCCTGAGGGCCGCGTTGAACGTGTCCTCTTCAGCAGACTTGAAGGTCGCCGTCAGGTCGGTTTTCCAGTGTCTTCCGAAGTTGAGATAGCGGGTAGCGGCCGTTTTTCCAAGTGAAACCAAACGCCCCCTGGCAATCACGTAACGCCCTTCGTGGCCGGTGAACGCATCCGGCTGCACGCTGGAAAAGACGGCAACTCCGGCAGCGCCGGTCCACCCGCCTATCCGGGCGGTCCGGGCAGACCGTTCTGCAGCGCGCAAACGGTCGGCACAGTCGCCAGCCGCAACGCCCGGCGCAAACAGGGCTTGGCCACGCTCTAGGAGCCGGGCCTGAAGAAGATACTCCCGCTGCCCGTTGCGTCCGACGATCCAGGCGGGCACCTGTCCCCAACGGTTGGGCCCTGCAACGGGCACCGCAAAAAGCCGCGTTTCGTCTTTCTTGTAACCGATGGCACCCGGTCCCTGCGAAACGTCATCAGTCAACGGACGCAGTTCGGCGGCAAGATAACGCCCGCCGTCTGCATCTTCGAACGTCCAGTCAGTCCCCCCGGCCACGAGCGGTACGCTGTTCTCAAGGTTCCCGGCACAAACTGCAAGCGCCTCACCGGCGTCGAGCGCCGGAACAGGTCCTGAAGATGCCGCTTGAGCCAGTGGCCGGCTCTGCAGGGTCGATGCGGTGATCACGGCAACACTCAGTATGCAGGCTGTCGTCCTTAAGGCCCTTGACCGACGGCTCCTCCGGGATGGAACGGCGTCTTGCCGGTTGCCTGCCGACAGGTCAGAAGCTCCGTCCACTGTCGGCCAACCCGTTCGGAAAAAGCGCATACCCAGGTTTGCCTGATGAAACACTGTTGGCCACAATCCCCTCTGACACACGCGCTGCTCTATCCGCTTGAACGCATGACCACGTTGCTACGCACCGAATAAGGCAACCGCGAGACAAAACCGTGAAACGGCAGGAATGAGCGGTGATCAGCCTCGCTCCGCACACATGAGCTGCTCTATGCTGCGCCGGATCATCTCCGGGCTCGCAAAGTCCGTCAAATCATGTTAATCGACGCTCCACCGGCCCCGTAGCTCAGCAGGATAGAGCATCAGATTCCTAATCTGAGGGTCACAGGTTCGAATCCTGTCGGGGTCACCAAATTTTTCGTGTTTTTGCTCCAAACGGCAGTCTGGTGAACCACTTTTGCACCGGACCGGGTCTGTTGCAGTTTTCGCAGCAGAACTCAAAGCGCTGCGTGGACAGTGCGTGTCGATGGAATGGCTTGCGTGGCATGGAAAAGCCGTTGCGAAATCCCGCCGCCGTGCGGCCCTTCGATTACAGATAAAATCATCAAGTGAAAAAAGAAACCGATCGCCCGGAGGTCCGCTGGCGATCGGCTTCGAACGGTCCCGCCGGTCCCGCATGTGCGGGACCGGCGGAGCGGATGGAGTTCGGGCTAGAACCTCAGTTTCAGACCCGCGTTGATGGAAACCTGCTCGTCCGTGTTGTAGCCGGCCTCGATATAGGTCGGGCCAACTTCCAGTGCGGCAAAGCCCCTGGCGGTGAAGCCGTTGTCATAGGGCGTTTCCAGGTCCGTGCCCATCAGATTGTATCCGACTGCCTGGCCATCGGCGTAGCTGGCTTCCACGCCGTAGCGGATCCGGGTTCCGAACGTTTCATTCACCACCGGAAGATTGTGCGCCATCTGCAATTGCGCGCCGATGACATTGCTGTACCGGCCGTCGACATCCAGCTGCGTACCGCCCGAAAAGTCAAAGTCATGTCCCTGGGTCCAGGTGCCGAGGTAATTCACCCGCAAGGAACTGCCGATCGGCCCTTTTACAAGCAGAGAGGGTGAGAAGAAAAGGGACGCATAGTTGGCCGTATCCGTGTCGATCCCGCCGGTGACCGTGTTGTCGGCCGTGTCCCGGTCGGTGTTGTTATAGGCCGCACCCGCTGTCAGCGACGCGGTGAGCCGTTCGGCGAAGCCCCCGGCGACACCGCCGAAAAGGGTTCCCGAATGGGTGTCGTAGGAAACATCCTCGTCACCGGAAACGCTGCTGTAGGCGACACCCGCAAAGTAGCTGAGCCTGGACTTGTTCACACCGACAATCGTACCCACCGAGTAGCCGGTATATCCGGGCGTGTGATCCGCATCCGGGTCAAGGTAAGAGACATCATCGTCGCCCGGCTCCTGCACCCAGCCACCGAAGACGCGTGCCCATCTGTTCGCCATTCCATCAGCCTCGCCGTTGAAGGCGAAGTCTCCTGCCGGCGGACGGGCCTCGGTGCCATCATCGATGGCGTTCTGGATCTGTGAGAACATCGACCAGGCGACCCGGTCCTGTTGCGCATAGCTGTCGAGATCCGCAACATAGAGCGTGTCGCCGACCACGACGTGGCCGTGACTTGAGGTGATTTTCAGCGGCAGATTTCCGTTGGTCGTGTCGAAGCGTACGGCCGCATTCAGCCCGTCCCCAAGCCGGAAATCGGTGTATGGCAGACTGGAGTTACTGATATAGGCATCCCCGTAAAGAATCGATCCGTCCAGCAGGTAGACGGTGTTCCTGTCATCCGTCCCCAGCCCGCCCGATCCGAACGTGTTGACGTCGATCGAATATCCGTCACGGGAAAACACGCGCCCGTAGTTGATGAGATCGTGCCCGTCATGACCGCTGAGCGTGATGCCGTGGTTGTTGTCACCCTGAACGGAGATGAGTCCCGTGTTTACGGTCAGGTCGATCTTCAGATCGGTCGGGACCGTCGTGCCGTTTCGGTAGTGCTCGATCCCGTGCGAGTTGTCGTTGAATGCCAGGATCGTGCCGTTGTTGATGATTGTGCCGCTGTTGCCGTTGTAGTCGATACCGAACCCTTGCGGCCGGATTTCGATGTAACCGTTGTTGATGAGGGTCGCGTGATTTGCCTCGGCTCGTAGCCCGGAAACGTCGTAGATACCGTTGCTGGGAGTGGTCCCGATCATCAGGATCGTGCCGTTGTTCACAGCCGTGGAGTAGATCGAGAAAAAGTCGTCCGAAATGAAGGCCCCCGTAACGGAGTCGGTGACATAAGACGCGCCATCCAGATAAATTCCGCGGCTTTGAACCGCATAGGACGTGATCGTGCCGTTGTTGACGACATAGTGGCCGCCCAACCCGATCGAGGCAGCGTCGGTGACTTCCAGAAACGAATTGATCCTGACGCCGGCCGATGCCCCGGCTGTCTGGCAAGGCAGCCCGGTATCCGGATCAAGGTGTGGATTGACGGTTTGTTGCGGGGTTGCCGTCCAGGACGCGTAGTCTTCGTTGTCTTCCAGAATATCCGGGCGGATAAGGATATTGCCCGAGTTTACGACCGTGTACTGGTCTGCATCATAACCGAAAATGGCATTCGCGAAGTAATCGCCGATGCTGATAAGCCCATTGTTCACGATCCTGGCATTGTCCGACCCCAGAACGAATATACCGTCACCGTATCCGAGAGACTGCGGGTCGAGTGCGTTCGTGCCGGCGTTTAAACCCGATGTGTACAAGGTGCCATTGTTGGTGACCGTCACGCCGGGCCTCGAAAAAATCTCCAGCGCGACAGCATCGGTGATGTTGATTTCCGTGCCTTCGGCGAGTGTTACCGTCGTCACGTCGAGGGGTATCGTGATTGCGCCGTTCGCGCGCGTAGTATCGAAAAGCGGATGGTCCATCGAGATCAGGAGGTCCGTCGCGTTGGCAGGGAGCGCCAGGGCAATTGCCGTCGAACACAACAGCGCACAGGTCAGCGGCAGGTGTCGCCTGTTAGCGAGGGGATTCTTCATGGTCTTCATTCCTTGTGCTGCGCTTTCTGCGCGCCGGCTGCTCGAAGGCTTGGTGGCGTTGAGGCACGCGCACCGGACAGGAGACGCGAGGCTGGCCGGGTCGCGCTGTGCCGTCTGGCGAACGTGTTTGGTTTGAAAGAAGCGGAAAGTCGGGATGAGAGCGGAAACACGGCGAGCGCGACCGGAAAATCATGTTCGCGCGAGCGAAGGTACAAAGGCAGGGCTCCCCATTTGCCCGCCTCCCATCTGCCTGATCGTGCAGATGAGACAACAGATTTTGCGCGTGAAATTCCCCGTACCCTGGTCAACCCCGATCCACCCCAAGACTGTGCTGCATGCGGGTGAAGGCTCAGGCCGCTAAACCCGAAACCTCAGCCGAATGACAGCCGTTCCAGCTCCGGGAAAATTCATCTCACTCCCCTGGAAAACCGGCCATTTTCCAAAGTCGGATTTCCTTATTCATTCCTCCAGATCGGGACGCGCAACGCTGCGCGAAAGCAGCTCGGAGCGCGACAGGAGGAGGTGACATCCGCCTTTGACAGCCCTGATCCTCTGGTGAGGGTTCTGAGGATTTAAGTGAGGTTTCATCGTTCGCAGCCGCGCACGGGTTGGCAACAGACCTGACTTGCAACGCTACGGAAATCCGCTTCGCAGGCACGAAAAAGGGTCCATCACCTAGAATACTGGAGCATGCAGCAAGAATTCAGGAGGCAGGAAAAAGCGGCACCAAACCCGGAATGATAATTTGAAGCTCTGAAGCAAGTCTTCGCGAATGGAGAGGACAGCAGCCGACACAGCCCGCCGTGGCCACCGGTCCGTGGGTACGACTTTTGAGCACCAGTCATTCGCGGATGTTTTTTGCAGCATCGATAGGAAAGCACGCCTTCTCATGAAATTTTCTGCTGCTCGCGTTCAACGCACTTTTCTGCTCCTGGAAGGGGCCGGCTTTTCCCGCTTCGTGTCGAGGGACGGTTTGCAATGAACATACATTGCCCGGTTGACCGCAGCGATGATCCGGAAAATCCAGCCGCCGCGAAAAGGGTCGATTGCGAAGATCTCAACGAGTTCTCCGGGATGTTCGACGGGGTGGAACTGGAAGGCATTCAACTCAGCCCGGGCAAATTTGACGGGAATGTCGTCCTTGCGCCGATGGACGAGGCGTCAATCCACATTTCGAAATGTGCCCACGCGATCGAAATGCGCATGAAGGTCGATCCGGACAAGTTTCTGTTTTGCATCTGTCTTGGCGACGGCCACGAGTCGCTGGTTTTCGGAGCACGCGATCCCGGCTCATGGATTTTCGTGCTGCCGCCCGGAGGAGCGGCGGCGATGCCAGTGCCGGAGGATTGCACCCTGCTGACGCTGAGTATTGCGCGCGATGCAATACTTGACAGTGACTTGTTGGTTCGCAATGCGAAAACCTGGTTTGGAAGGATAAGGACCGACGGCGCTTTTGTCCGATCGAAGCGGCTTACTTCGCGAATGAAAGAGGATATTTTGCTGGCGCATCTGGGGACAGAGGGCGGGACAGGCATCGCGAATCAAAAGCCCGGACAAACGGTCTGCCAGGCCATGATTTCGGGGTTGATGTCCGCCTTTTCTCTGGAGTGGCTGGTCAACAGCAGATTTACAGTCGATCACCGCACACCGGCGGCCGATCGCTTTTTCAGGGCACGCCGCCTGATATCGGAGCATGATTTCGTGATCGGTGACGGATTGAATGACGCCCTGTCCAGGCTCGGTTCAATGCGATCCGTCGAGCAAGCCTTCGCCAGTCACGTGAGAATGGGGCCGCACTCCTATGCCCGTGCCGTTCGGCTGCACAATGCCCGTCGAAGGCTTCAGGACAGTCGCTATTCGAGTGAATCGGTCGGCAATATCGCAGCGCGCGAAGGCTTTTGGGACTGCAGCCGGTTTGCACTCTACTATCGCAAGCATTTCGGAGAGCCGCCTTCGGAGACCCGGAAGAAAACCATGGTCCGGCGCGGATGTCCGAATTTTTCGTCCCTCGCCAGACGATTCCGTAGGTGATTGCATCACCTAGTCACCTGAATCTGAAGTTCGCTTCGGAGTCTGCAGAAGCAATGATGCGAACTTCAAATTCACCGCACTAGATCCGCGCCGGCAGCGCCGGACCCCGTCTGTTGAATGAAGCGCGCCGTCTGTTGCAGCGAGCTAACTTCTTTTTCCAAACGCCTGTTCTCTTTTCCATTCGTCCGAAACTCGGCCCGCAGTGATGTGGGTCACTTTCAGCCCGTTAAAATCCACCTAAATTCTTTCCAATATTAACCAACCATGTCACAAGTCTCATTGTGGGGGGGATGAAGATTGGACCTGATCAGCAACATCCTGAAACACATCACCGTCAAGAACAGGGTCACCGGGCTGCTGAGTTTGCGCGGCGATTGGGCATTTGAATCCCCCGCAGCGGATGAAGCCGTCTTTCATTGCATTTTCAAGGGAACGGCCTGCATCACCTACCGCCACGAGACGGTCCATCTGAAGCCGGGCGATATGGTCATGTTCACCAAGGGAGACGGACATGTCCTGGGCAGTGCGCCGAATGCCCAGATGGTCACCTTTGCAGAGAACGACACCCGGGTCCGGATGCATGATGTTCATGCCGGCGAGATTTGCGAGGTGGTCAAGGATGCGGACGGCGAGGAGACGTCGATCATTTGCGCCCGTTTCAATTTCAGCAGCCAGACCGCCAAGGATCTAGTCGAGCACCTGTCGGATCAGGTTGTGTTGCGGAACCAGAACCACTCCAGTTTCTCTGCGCTGGAACCGGTCCTGCGCGCGGTCGCGGCCGAAGCGCATTCCGATGATCCGGGAGCGCTTGCCCAGCTCGACGGGTTGGTCAATCTGCTCTACATGTCGTTCATGCGCGGCTGGCTGAAGGAATACGCGCCGGATAAATCCGGCTGGATCGCCGGTCTGCGGGACCCCAAGATCGCAAAGGCGCTGCTGCTGATCCACGCGGATCCGGGAAAAGACTGGCAGGTGACGGACCTTGCGTCGGAAGTCGGAATGTCGCGATCCAATTTCGCGGCGCGCTTTTCTGAAGTCACGGGGGTGACGCCGGTACGCTACCTGACCCGATGGCGCCTTATCATGGCTGCCAATCAGCTCGAAACGGAGCCCAGTCTTGCTATCAGCTCGATCGCGCTGTCGGTGGGGTACGACTCCGAACCCTCCTTTTCAACAGCCTTCAAACGGGAGTTCGGAAGCCCTCCGGGAACCTGGCGGAAAGATCGCCTCAACGGCGCTTCTGCGGATGTCAGAAGCGTTTAGGGTACGGGGCGTATCCGTTCGCGAACGCCACGGCGCCCCGGCGTGCGCAGTCACTCCAGATAAGCTTTGTCCGGTGCGGGAGCGGGTATGATCTCGTCCAGGATCGCTCCGGCCTCGTAACCCAGAAGATCGACTTCCATCCGCTTCGGGTCTCCGAAAGCCCAGGCGCCCACAATCCTCTGCATCCGGACGTATCCGGCATAGTCGATCATCTTGTCCTTGCCGTGTGTATCCACTGCAAACAGCACCTGGCCCGCATCCATCTTGGCGGGCATCACCCTTTGCAGGTAGAGCCGCACCACATTGACTGCGCGCACATCCGGACCACCGTGACTGACCACATAGAGCCGGTCCCACTCATCCGGGGAAAGATCAGTGCGGGCCGCGGACACCGCGCGATGGAGAGCTTTCAGTTCCGTTCGGGCTGCATCACGCATGTTCGCTGCCCAGACCGGACGCATGGTGTTGATTGCTTTTGAGACTTCCGCCCGCGTGAGCTCTTCGCCAGACAATGCATCATCCAGAAACGCTTCTGCCATGCCCAGCATTTCGCGCTGCCTTGCAATCGTGTCTGCAGGGAGGTCGAGATCATCGATCGCAGAGAGAAACGTGCTGATTTCGGTTCTGATGACCGCAAACTCCGTTTTCATTCGCGCCGTTCCGGCGTCATCCTGCGGCCACGGCGTGACCGCCCCGATAATCCCGAGCAGCACGTGGGACACGGTTTTGAGTTCGTTGTAGCCCCGCCCGTCCCTGGGATAGGATTTTTCACCGCCCTCGGAAACGACAGTCACGTCGCGGGCGATCAGCATGACTGGACGTGTCCGCGCGGTCAGCTCCGCCTGGCTCCGGCGCAGGATCGAGAGCATCGCCCGGTCGAAGTTGTGCAGGACATCTTCGGACTTGCCTCCGTCCGCGGAATGGGCACTCGTCACCGGACCGAACAGCAGGATGACGGCAAGACAGGATTTCGCAAGTGTCGTACGCAGGCCTCCGAAACAATCCATTTCCCCCTCCCGAATTTTGCGGCTTTTCTGAAACGGCTGTTGTCAGCCGCCTTTCACCCCGGCGACATTGACGTAGAGCGCATAGACCGAGTGGCTCGCAGCCATGAATAGACGGCTGTTGGCCCGCCCCCCGAAACACAGGTTCGCACACCGCTCCGGCAGCACAATCCGGCCGATCGGCGTGCCGTCCGGCGCAAAGATCATGACGCCGTCCAGATCAGCCGACCCCATGCCCCAGCCACACCAAAGGTTGCCTTCCACATCGACCCGGAACCCGTCGGGCGTCCCTGGTCCGGCGTCGATCAGGATACGCTTGCCCGATATCGACCGGCCATCCGCCGCAACATCATACTCGAGGATCTTGCGGCTCGGGATGCCGCGGGATTCAACGATATAGAGTTTGCTTTCATCCGGCGAGAACGCCAGTCCGTTTGGTCCCAGGATATCGTCGGCAACGATTGATGCCTCTCCCGTCTCCGGGTCGAGCCGGTAGACGTTTTGGCCAAGCTCAGGCTCCGACCGGTGACCCTCATAGTTCCCGAGAATGCCGAAAGGCGGATCGGAGAACCACACCGTGCCGTCCGACTTCACCACGACATCATTGGGCGAATTCAGGCGTTTGCCGTCGAACCTGTCGATCAGGACAGTCAGCGTGCCGTCATACTCGGTCCGTGTGACCCGCCGGCCCCCATGTTCGCACGTGATCAGGCGCCCCTGGCGGTCCCGGGTCTGACCATTGGCGAAAGTCGATGGTTCGCGATAAGCGGACACGGCACCGGTGGCCTCGTCCCAGCGCATGATCCTGTTGTTGGGTATGTCGCTCCACAGGAGATAACGGCCATCGCCAAACCACACCGGCCCTTCGTTCCAGCGGCAGCCTGTGGCAAGCCTCTCGACACCGGCAAGCGGCAGCTTCAGCGCATCGAAACGCGGATCAAGCGAAATGACGGACGGATCGGGGTAGCGCGTCGACGGCGTCCAGCCGCCGCTCTGGTTGTTGTCGTTTGACATTCTTTCACACACTCTTGCGAGACGGATGGATAAGCACGGCACTGTCGACCGGAAGCGGACGCAACCGATCCGGACTGAGCCTGATTCAAGGGTATTTTGCGCAGGTCTTTGCACCGCTCGCAACCACAAGCGCTGGAGCTTCACCGCACGGCGGCAACAGGGCATGGCCGATGCAAACGCGCTCTCATTTGCCCGTATGCTTGAAGATGAGCATCAACTGGTTTATTGGTATATAAAATAAAGTTTCATATACGGACAGACAGGAGCGAAGCGTCATGAAACCGCTCGAAGGGTTGCGTGTCATCGATTTCGCCCAATTCCTCGCCGGTCCCATGGCAGCGCTCCGGCTTGCGGATCTCGGCGCCGAGGTGATCAAGGTTGAGCGGCCAGGTGTCGGAGACCTGTGCCGGTCACTCGTAATTTCCGACCAGACGGTCGGCCCCGACAGCCTTCTGTTTCATACGATCAACAGGAACAAGGCCAGCGTTGCCGCCGATCTGAAAAACCCGGAAGATCTGGAAAGGGTTAAAAACCTCCTGAGAACCGCAGACGTGATGATCCATAATTTCCGGCCCGGCGTGATGGAACGGATCGGGCTTGGATGGGATGACGTGCAGGAGATCAGTCCGAAACTGGTCTACGGTGCCGTCACCGGCTACGGCACGACCGGTCCCTGGGTCCGGAAACCCGGACAGGATCTACTCGTCCAGTCCCTGAGCGGAATGGCCTGGCTATCGGGTGACAGGAACGATCCGCCGGTCCCGGCAGGATTTGCTGTTCTCGACATCACCTGCGGCAATCACCTCGTCCAGGGTATCATGGCGGCCCTGCTCCGGCGCGAAAAGACAGGGAGAGGAGGCCTTGTCGAGGTTGATCTGATGTCCTCGGCAATCGACATGCAATTCGAGCTTTTCACGGCTTTCCTGAACGGCGACGGTGCCATGTCGGAACGCAGCGCCGTCAGCAACGCAAACGCCTCCGTCGGCGCGCCTTACGGGATCTACGCCTGCAGGGACGGCTATATCGCGATTGCCATGACACCAATCGCCAAATTGGCTGAACTTCTGGACTGCCCGGAGCTGTTGCCGTTCTCCGACCCCGGCGTCGCCTTTTCACAAAGAGACGAAATCAAGCGCGTACTCCGCGACCGTCTCCTGAAAGGCGAGGTCAGAGACTGGTTGGAAAGACTTGAGCCAGCCGACATCTGGTGCGCGCCCGTGCTGGACTGGCCCGAACTGATCGAGACGGAAGGGTTTGAGGCCCTTGATGCCGTTCAGACCGTCAGGGCGCCTGACGGCACCATGATCAGAACGACCCGCTGCCCGATCCGCATGGACGGACAGGTAATCACATCGGACACAGGCGGCCCCGCCCTCGGTGCAGATACCGGGACTTATCTGGATTAGAGTTTCAGACGTCAGTTTGGGCCTCTCAGGCCGAGCCAGCTCTCGTTTCAGGAGTGAAGTTTTCCGGATGGCGATACTTCACGGTCTGCAGGTGCTCGGCATAGAGCGCCAGTTCACCCTTGTTCTTGTAGACCTGATACGACACTTTCACGAGCCCCATCTCGTCGTATTTCGGGCGCTTTTCCAGGTTGGTCCGCACGGTGTAGATCGTGTCTCCGATGAAGACCGGCTTGATGAATCGCAGCTTGTCGTAGCCATAGGAGAACGTGTTGACGTTGTTGTGCGCCATCAGTCCCAGACCATAGCTGAACACCATGGCACCAGCGACCAGCCGCCTGTTGAAAACCCCGTCCTCAGACGCGAAGATCTCGTCCGCCACGTAAGGGTGATTGTCCATGACCAGGCTGTTGAACAGCATCGCCTCGCCTTCGGAAATGGTCCGGCGGATCGAGCGCCACTTGTCGCCGACTTCGAAATCCTCGTAAAGCCAGGTTTCCACGTTGAAGAGTTTTGCATCATCGTGCTCGTCGTCGTAGCGCAGGTCACTCATGGCTTTGGTTCCTAAAGGATTGGCGGGTCATTCGAACGGTTGTTGGTAGGCAGCCGGAGTATTCATGCCGGTGCCCCTTCGCCGCGCATCTGGACCAGATAGATGTGCTCGGCAAACAGCACGGTTTCGTCTTTCTGGTTCAGGACCTCGCACTTTTCGAAGACCTGCCCCATTCCGTCCCGCTTCGGGTCCGGGAACTTCCGGTCGATCGTCAGGCGCGTGCGGATCGTGTCGTTGATATGAACCGGCCTGATGAAACGCAGCCGGTCATAACCATATGAAAAGGCAACTGGATTAATGGCGCTCGCCGTCAGCCCGATGCCGATCGAGAACACCATCGTGCCGTGGGCGATGCGCTGACCGAAGTCCTGCTTTGCGCACCATTCGGCATCCATGTGATGGGGAAAGAAGTCACCCGTATGCCCGGCATGCACGACAAAGTCCGTTTCCGTGATCGTCCGGCCGAAGGTTTCGCGGACATGCCCGATCTCGTAGTCCTCGTAGTAGATTTCCTGAATGTTCATTGGGGCTTCCTCGCAATCGGCGTGGCAGGGGCGGCGCTGCTGTCATAGGCGGCTTCGACGAGGGCCATCGTGTGCCAGGCATCCTCGACACCGCTCACCAGGCTGGTTTCCTCTCCGGCGGCAACACGCTGAAGCTGGCTCATCCGGCTTGTGAACGCGTCCGGGAACCAGCTGCCGTCAAGCGCAACGCGCTGCCAGCCCTCACCCGTGTTGATTTCAAGTATGTCCGGCTCCCCCTTCGGATAGTCGAGGTTGACGCCAAGCTGCAGGTAGGCTGCACCCTTTGTGCCGCAGATACGGAATTCACACGCCTGGTGTTTGCGGCCGAACGCGTGATTGTGGTTGATCGACAGGGCACAGCGGATCCCGTCTCCGTAGTCCAGGATTGCGGCTGTGCGCGTCTGGGCGATCCTGGATGAAGGGTGTCCCATCGACCTGGCGTGAACCCCCGACGGATTGCCGAGCAGAGCGCGAATGAAATCGAGATAGTGAATGGAATGCAGGCTGATTTCGACGCGTGGCAGGGGTTCGAGAAATTTCCAGAGACCCCAGGGCGTATCGAGCGCAAGCCAGGCATCGAAATCGACGATGTCGCCCAGGAGCCCCTTGTTCACCGCGTCCTGCAGGGCGAGCATCATCGGCGCAAAGCGCAACTGGAAATTCACCGCCGCCAGAAGGTTGCGTTCCCTGCAGGTTTTCAGGATTCGTGTCGCACCGGCAAGGTCGCTGCCCATCGGCTTCTGGATCAAAACCGCAGAACCTTGGGGAAGCATCGATAGAATGCCCGCATGGGCGTCAGGCGGCGTCGCCAAATCGAAGACCACGTCCACGTGACTTGCGGCTTCCTCCGGGCTCGAAAAGGCCTCGATCCCGTGCATTTGCGCAACCGCCCGCGCCTTGTCCAGATCCGGGTCGTAGAGACCCGCAACCGTGTATGCTGCATTGGCATAAGCTGGCAGATGCGCGTCTGTCACGATGGAACCCGCCCCGAAAATGACGATCGGTTTCGGATTGGTCGCCCGGGGCCAGTGCTGTTGCAGATCCTCGAACATCGTGTCTCCAGTGCCTTTCTTTATCTCCACCTGTGGACTTAAAGGGTCCTAGTCCAGGTGGAAGACCTCTTCCATCATGGCCCACCATTCCCCGTCTTTCCGGGTTTCCAGCGGCTTCTGACAGGGCATGCAGACATCCCACCAGCGCTGCGTCTCCGGATCTGCGGCCATCTTCGCGGCATCGGCGGCAAAATCCTCGCCGTGGTACTCCCAGTAGCCGAACAACACGTTCTCCGGTTCTTTCAGGAAGATCGAATAGTTCCGGATATTGCAATCCGAGATCATCTTCAGGACACCCGGCCAGACATCCGCATGAAGCCGCTTGTATTCAGCGATCTTGTCCGGCTCCAGGCCGATCATCGTTCCCATTCTTTGCATGACGCGCTCCTATTGCGGGAATTCGGCATCGAACGGCGCCGTACGGGCCGCAGCCAGCTTTTCCTCGTCCCAGTCGATCCCAAGACCCGGTGTATTTGACGGAAAGGCGCAGCCCGCCTCCATGCGCATCGCCGACGCCGTCAGGCTGTCGAGCTGCGGAATGTATTCAAGCCACGGCGCGTTCGGGATTGCACAGACGAGACTGACATGAAGCTCCATCAGGAAGTGCGGGCAGACCGGCACGTTGTGGGCCTCAGACAGATGGGCAACCTTCATCCAAGGCGTGATGCCGCCGATCCGCGCCACATCGGCCTGGACAATTCCGGCCGCGCCGTTGACCAGGTAATCCTTGAACTGGCTGAGAGAATAGAGGCTTTCGCCGACCGCGATCGGCACGGATGTGTGGGTGGCGAGCCGCGCATGCTCCATGACATCGTCGGCCGGCATCGGTTCCTCGAACCAGCCGATATTGAACTCCTCAAGCACCCTGGCCCGGCGGGTCGCCTCGGCCCGCGAAAAGCACTGGTTCGCGTCGACCATGATCTCGTAGGCATCACCCACCGCCTCGCGTACGGCCTTCAGGCGTGCACGGTCCTCGCTCAGATGCGGCCGGCCGATCTTGATCTTGGATCCTGAAAACCCCATCGCCTGTGCTGCAAGCGCATCGTCGACCAGGGCCTGGGTCTCGATATGAAGCCAACCGCCCTCGGTCGTGTACATGGGCACCCGGTCCTTCGCGCCGCCCAGCATTCGCCACAGCGGCAATCGAGCGCGTTTGCAGCGCAGGTCCCAGAGCGCCGTGTCGATCGCGGCCAGTGCAAGGGACGTGATCGCCCCGACCGCCGTCGCGTGCGTGGAAAACAGAAGATCGCGCCAGATCCGGTCGATCTCCTCCGCCTCCCGGCCGATCAGCTGTGGCACCAGTGTATGTTTCAGCAGCGCCATGACAGACGGTCCGCCCTGACCGATCGTGTAGCTGTACCCCCGCCCGCTGACACCGTCGGAATCGGTGATCTCGACAAACGGTGTTTCCTGGCTGACGAAACTCTGTATCGCATCGACCCGCTTCACCTTCGGCTGCAGGTCGGCCATGTAAATGCTGACTTTCTTGATCTCGGCCATGTCTCACCTCAGCGACTGCTGGCTGCCCGCGTCAAACAGGTGACACCGGGTCAGGTCCAGTTGAAAGCGCAGCTCTTCGCCATCCGAAACAGGGCGCGGATTCAGCATCTTTGCCTGTACTTCCTTGCCGGCGAGCGAGCCGAACAGGAGCGTTTCCGTGCCCAGCGGTTCAGAAAGGTCCACCTTCATGTCGAATTCGGTAAATCCGCCTTGCATCGGCATTGTATGCCCGGTCGGCATCAGATTGTCAGAGCGGAACCCCAGAATGACGTCCTGACCGTTCGTGACCTTGCCGGCAAAATGATCAGGCACGGCAATTTCCAGACCGCCTTCGACAGCGATCCGGCCATCCGTGATCCGCCCGCCGAGAAGGTTCATCGGTGGAGAGCCGATGAAGGTCGCCACAAAGGTGTTCGCAGGTGTCTCGAACACTTCAAGCGGTGTGCCGACCTGTTCGATATGGCCATCGCGCATGATCACGATCCGGTCGGCAAGCGTCATCGCTTCGACCTGGTCGTGGGTGACGTAGACAATCGTCGACTTCACCTTCTGGTGCAGCTTCTTGATTTCGGTGCGCATCTGCGTGCGCAGTTTCGCGTCCAGGTTCGATAGCGGTTCGTCGAACAAGAACACGTCCGGATGCCGCACGATGGCGCGTCCCATCGCCACTCTTTGACGCTGGCCGCCGGAAAGCGCGCCCGGTTTGCGGTCCATGTAGTCCGACAGGCTCAGGATCTGCGCCGCGGCATCCACCGCCTGGTCGACCTCTTCCTGCGGCCGCTTGGCGATCTTGAGCGAGAACCCGAGGTTTTCGCGCACGGTCATGTGCGGATACAGCGCATAGTTCTGAAACACCATCGAGATATTCCGGTTCCGGGGTGGCAGGTCGTTCACCACCCGCTCACCGATGGAGATTTCGCCGTCGGAAATGGCTTCCAGGCCCGCGATCATCCGGAGCGTTGTCGACTTGCCGCATCCCGACGGTCCGACCAGCACGACGAACTCGTTGTCGTCGATCTCAAGATCAATGCCGTGAACGACCTGCAACGCGCCGTATTTCTTGACAACCTTCCGCAGATTTACTCTTGCCATTCTGTCTTATCCTTTGACGCCGCCGAAGGTCAGGCCGGCAATAAGGTGTTTCTGGACCAGGAAGGTAAGGATCAGCGCCGGTATAATCATCAGCACTGCGAGCGCACACATCCCTCCCCAGTTGATGGTGAACTCGCTTGTGAAATCCCTGAGGCCAACCGGCATGGTCTTGGAAAAGGTCGACCGGGTCAGCTGGCTGGCGAGTGCGTATTCGTTCCAGCTGGTGAGAAAGGCGAATATGCCGGCCGAGGCGACGCCCGCACGGGCCACCGGAAACTCGACTTTCCAGAACGCCTGCCAGCGCGTGCATCCGTCGATTTCCGCCGCTTCCGCAAGTTCGACCGGCACCTGACGGAAGAACCCGTCGATCAGCCAGATTGTGAAAGGCACGTTCAGCGCCACATAGACCAGAATCAGCCCCATATGCGTATCGATCAGTCCCGTCTTGGCCATGACGATAAAAAGGGGCAGCGACAGGGAAACACCCGGGACCGCGCGCGTCAGCATCAGGCCGATGAAAATGGACGCCTTGCCCTTGAACCTGTAACGGGCAAAGGCGTATCCGCCGGCCATGCCGACCAGGATCGCGATCAGTGTCGACGTGACCGAGATGATCAGCGAGTTGGTGAAGTACTGAAGAACCGGCACCCCGCCCTCTCCGACCGCGCCGAACATGGCGCGGTAGTTGTCGAGATTGAGATCACCCGGCACCCAGACGGGTGGCTTGGCCATGATCTCGACGGTTGGGCGGAAGGAGTTGAGAACCACCCACAGACCCGGCACGCAGATGATCGCCATTGCGATGAACAGCGTCACGAAATGAAGCACCTTCAGCAGGCGGGCCCGTATCCGGTATTGAAGATTTTCATTCATGTCTCAGCCCGCCATGCCAAGTTCGCTCCGCGCAGCGTTCAGCTTGCGGAAGAAGTAAATTGTGAAGAAGATCGCGAGAAAGATGGAGATGTAGCCCATCGCATTTGCGTAGCCCATCTTGGCATCGACATATCCGGTCCGGCCGATCAGGGTCCACAGCAGCTCTGTCCGGCGCGCAGGTCCACCGTTTGTCATGATCTGCACGATATCGTAGGCCCGCGCCACATCGAGCGAGCGGATCGCCAGTGCGATGTAGATGAAAGGCATGATGTAGGGCAGCGTGATGTGCCGGAAGCTCTGCCAGGGCGTGCATCCGTCGACCTTCGCCGCCTCGATCGGATCCCGCGGCACCGCGAACAGCCCCGCCAGGATCAGGATCGCGAAGACGGATGTCGACGACCACATTTCGGCAACCAGGATCGAAAAGAAGGCGAGCTGCCCGTCGACGAGCCAGGGGATCGCGACATTGGAAAGCCCGAGCGACTGCAGGGCATTGTTCACGAGGCCGACATTGTCGTTGAAGATGAACTTGAACTGGAACCCGACAAGGATCGGCGAGAACATCATCGGGAACATCATGATGGTGCGCAGCGTGCGCTGGCCATAGGTGACCTTGTTGACGAGCAGCGCCAGGCCGAGACCCATCAGCATTTCAAGGTTGAGGGCAATCGTCAGAAGGAGAATCGTTCTTCCGAAGGCGGCCCAGAAATGCGCGCTCTGGATTGCCTTTTCATAATTGTAGGTGCCGATCCACTTGTAGAGAGTCTCCGGACGCGTCAGCCGGTACGGCGTGAAACTGGAGTAAAGCGACAGGAGCAGAGGGATCAGAACCACTGCCGACAGGATGATGATCGCCGGCAGCAACAGAACGAACCAAGACGGTGGCCGGAAGCGTGACATTGCTTGCGTCCTTGAAAACAGGAAATTTCGGTGGAACCTTCATGCCGGGCCGCGCCCGGAAAGGGACCGGGGAACGGTTCCCCCGGTCAGTCTGCAGCGCCGTCAGTAGACGCCGTTTTCCTGCATCATCTCATCCACGGCCTCCGAGGCGTCGCTCAACGCTTCGTCGATCGACTTGTCGCCAAGGATGGCGGCCTGCAGCTCGGGATAGATGAGGTTGGTCGCTTCGATCCAGTACGGCGTTTGCGGTGCCGGGAACGCATGCGAGGCCGCCGCCTGGAAGGCCTTGAGCACCTCGGTCCGGTAGGCGTCGCCTTCAGCCGAGGAAACGACATGGTCCCAGACGGCTGTCCGCGTCGGCAGCGGACCCGCAGAGCTTTCCAGCTTCTGGCTGTCCTCGTTGGTCAGCCAGGCAACCAGAGATGCGGCTGCTTCCTTGTTGTCACAGGACTCGGTTACGGAAAACCCGTGATGCCCAGACCAGCCGGTGCGAACGCCGGCAGTGCCCGCAGGCTGCACCTTGACGCCGACATCGCCGGCCGCCTTGGAGGAGGCCTCACCGTTGAAGAAACCGGCCCAACCCGGCCAATCCAGGTTCAGAGCGATCGTTCCCGATGCAAAGCCCTGGCCGAGATCGTCCCAGAGATAGGAGGTCGTGCCGGGAGGAACAGCACCGGCCTCGTAAAGGTCGACAAACCACTGGAGCGCGCGCTTGCCCGCGTCGGAGTTGAAAGCGGGCGACCAGTCGTCGTTGAACAGCTGCCCGCCTTCCGCGATGACCAGCTCATAGAAGCGGCCGACGATCGCCTCGTCCTTGCCGGCATATTGCGTGCCGTAGAAGTTCGGGGCGTCGGTGAAGAAGATGGCCTGTTCCTTGTACTCATCCCAGGTGTCGGGCGGAGCAAGATCGCGGCCGGTCTTCGCCTTGTAGGCGGCCTTGTTGTCCTCGTCCTCATAGATGGACTTCAGATAATAGAGCGCCGACACGTCGAATTGCGCGCGCGGCAGCATCACCAGTGCATCACCGATCTTGGAGGCGGCGATGTTGGAGGGAACGTATTCCCCAATGAACTCGGCTGTCAGGTAGGGCGTCAGATCCGTGTAGAGGCTCGGGTACTGGGACGCAAAAGAGGAGTGGTTCGAGCCGACGCACCAGCCAAGCGTGCCGGCAGCGAGGTCGGACTTGAACTCCTTGTCGAGTTCGAAGTGGTTTTTCTTTGAAATGACGTCGACTTTCGCACCGGTCTTTTCTTCCCACTCGCCGATACGGGCGTAAAGCGCCTCGTATTGCTGGCCGCCGATCAGCTTGGCCTGCAGCGTCACGCCATCGAACTCGCCGGCAGCAGCATTACCGGCAACGGCCACGAGCGCGGTCGCGCACAGCAGCGATTTAAGTCTGTGATTACCCATCTGTTCCTCCCGTTCATCGGCGAAGGTCAGCCCTGCACTTCGCGTCGATAATTCATATATAAACTTGACTTTTATATTTAGTCAACGATTATCTGGAAAACGGGAGGACCCTCACAATGCTGTTCGATACACACCTGCACCTCATCTACCGGGATCGGCTGACCTATCCGTGGCTGAGCGGCGTCGAAGCGTTGAACCGGGACAGCCGGTTCGACGACTACACGCGCAACGCAGGACGCCTCGGGATCGAGGGGTGCCTGCACATGGAAGTCGACGTTGCTGAACAGCTGATTGAAGACGAAACCCGCATGATCGAAGAACTGATGGCGGAACCGGAAAGCCTGATGCGCGGTGTCATTTCCTCCTGCCGCCCGGAGAACACGGACTTCCCGGCCTTTCTGGAGCGCGCGGCAAGCAATCCCAGCGTCAAGGGACTCCGGCGCGTGCTTCACGTCGTTCCTGACGAGACGAGCACGACGGCAACCTTTCGCGACAACATAAAGAGCATGGCGGGAACTGGTCTGACCTTTGACCTGTGCGTCTTTCCCCGCCAGCACGGCCTGGCCGTCGAACTGGTTGACCATTGCCCCGATGTCCGGTTTGTCCTTGATCACTGCGGCGTGCCCGATGTTGCCGCGCAGTCATTCGACCCCTGGCGGGCAGGCATCAAGGCACTCGCGGAAAGGCCGAACGTGGCCGCAAAGATTTCGGGGGTCATTGCCTATGGCGACCCGGAGACATGGTCTCTGGATGACATTCGGCCTTATGTCGACGAAACCGTGGAAGCTTTCGGCACCGACCGGATTGTCTGGGGATCCGACAGCCCTGTCTGCAACCTCGGAGGCGGACTCGCCATCTGGGTGGCCGCCACACATAACCTCACCGCAGGCTGGTCCGATGACGAAAGGGACGCGCTTTATCGTCTGAACGCTTGCAGGCTGTGGCAGCTGTAAGGCACACAGGGCTTTTGAATGTAATACGAGGGATGCCCGGTGTCGGAGAAAGTTAAGGACGGCAAGGAGAGCGGCGACGCCGACCCGAACCTGAAATACAGCGCCCCCGCGCTGTCGAAGGGGCTCGATATTCTTGAGCTTCTGGCCGAACAGTCGCAGGGACTGAAAAAGGCGGAAATCGCCCAGGCGCTCAACCGCTCCATCAGCGAGATCTACCGCATGCTGGCCGTTCTTCAGAGCCGCGGCTACGTTATGCTGGACAGCGCAAGCGAACGCTACTCCCTGACCATGCGCATGTTCGAGATGTCCCATCGGTTTCCGCCGACGAAGCGCCTGACGGCCGTGGCCGGCGAAGTCATGGAAGAAACCGCGATCCGGCTGAACCAGTCGGTGCACCTGGCCATTCTCAACGGCAGCGAAATTCTGGTCATCGCGCAGGTCGACCCCCCGGGCAACAACATCACGTCCGTGCGTCTCGGCGCCCGCGTCCCGATGGTGTTCACGTCTTCGGGCGCGTGCCTGAGCTATCAGATGACACGCGTAAAGCGCGCACAATTGTGTTCGAAAAATCCGAATTTCACTCAGGAAGCGCTCGACGCCTTTGAAGACACGGTGCGCCAGGCCGCGGAGACCGGTGTCTGCCAGAGCCCGTCGGCGATCATCCAGGGCGTCCACAACGTCTCCGTTCCCATCATTGGATTTGGCGGAGAGGTCGCCGCCTCGCTGACGGTTCCGTTTGTCAGACGTCTCATAAAATCCAGCGATCCGGATATCGACGAGTGCAAGAAGGTGCTGATTGATGCCGGCGACGAGATATCGAAAAAGATCGGATCAGGCGCGGCCGTTTAGGAACGGTTCACGAAAACAGGAAAGACAAGGCATGACCGGCGCGATCACCCTAAAAGGAATGACATGGTCGGACCCCCGCGGCTACGACCCGCTGATCGCGGCAACCGCCGAATTCGAAGCCGCGAATCCCGGTGTTTCGATCACCTGGGACAAGAGATCGCTGCAGGGATTTGAAAGCACACCGGTGGATGAACTCGCTGCCGAATACGACCTCATGATCATCGATCATCCCCATGTGGGTGCCGCTGCGCGTGAGGGCTGCCTGCTCGCGCTTGACGCGTCCATACCGGAAGAGAACCTGACAGCGATCGCCAATGAAACCGTTGGCAAAAGCTATGCGAGTTACACGATTGACGGTCATCAATGGGCCTTGCCCGTCGATGCCGCCACGCAGGTTCAGGCTCACCGGCCTGATCTTGGCGGACGCGCCAGAACCTGGGCGGACGTGAAGGAAGCGGCGTTGCAAGGTGCCGTCATCCTGCCCATGAGGCCACCGCACTGTCTGATGTGCGTCTATACGCTTGCAGCCAATATCGGCCATCCCTGCGGATCGGAGCGGGATCGTCTGCTGCCGGGAGACATCGCAAGGACCGTCTTTTCGGAACTGAAGGCCGTGACTGATCATGTCGACCCGGACTGCTTCAAGATGGACCCGATCGCCGCGATGGACCGGCTGGCGGAAGATGGAACTCTGCGGCTGGCACCTCTCACTTATCTCTACAAGGGCTACGCGAACGCGGACTATCGCACGCATCGCCTCGCCTTTACCGACATTCCGGTGCTCGGGAACTTCGGTCCGGTCGGCTCTGCGCTCGGCGGAACCGGTCTTGCCGTCTCCAGCCGGACGGCGCAACCGGAGCTCTGCAGCCGGTTCGTCGCCTGGGTTGCCGGCTCGGACTGCCAGTCCGGCATTTATGCGCAGTCGAATGGTCAACCCGGCAATGCAGTCGCCTGGGCGAGCGCCGAGGTCAACGAGCCGGTTCTCAACGCCTACTGGAACACCAGATTGACACACGAGGCCGCCTGGCTGAGACCACGGCACGACGGCTACATGGCCTTTCAGCAGAACGGCTCTGAGATCGTCAACACGGCTTTGACGGGCAAAACCGATATCGACGACGCAATCAAGGCGCTCGACATAGCCTTCGCCGCAAGCTTCCGGACAGGTGACTGACATGAACAGCGCCCCGTTGAAAGGCCTGAGGATCGTCGATTTCAGCCAGTTCCTGGCCGGCCCATATGCAACCTTGCGCCTGGCCGATCTGGGTGCAGACGTGATCAAGATCGAGCGCCGCGGCAAGGGCGACCTCTCCCGCTATCTTTATGTCTCCGATGTCCTCATCGACGGAGAAAGCACGATCTTCCACGCAATCAACCGGGGCAAACGGTCTCTCTCCCTCGATCTCAAGTCGGAAACGGATCGTGAGAAGGTCTGGGAACTGATAGACGGTGCCGACGTGGTCGTACAGAACTTCCGGCCCGGCGTCATTGAGCGGCTCGGCTTTGGTCCGCAGGCGGTCATGGAACGCAATCCGCGCATCGTCTACGGTTCGATCTCCGGTTATGGCAGTGACAATGACTGGGCCGCCTTGCCCGGTCAGGACCTGCTCGCGCAGGCACGCAGCGGTGTCATGTGGCTGACGGGCGCGGAACAGCACGGCCCTGTCGCCATTGGCCTGCCTGTCGCCGATGTTCTGGCCGGTGCAGCCCTTGCGCAGGGAATCCTGGCGCTTCTGGTCCGTCGCGGGATGACCGGAGAAGGCGGGGTTGTCGAAACCAGCCTGATCGAGGCGATCACCGATTTGCAGTTCGAGTTGTTGTCCACATTCCTGAATGACGGGCGCCAGACCCCGACCCGGCCGCGCAACAACCCCGCCCATGCCTATCTCGCCGCCCCTTACGGCGTCTATCAGACTGCCGACGGTCATGTGGCAATCGCCATGAACAACCTTCAGGACCTTTTTCAGTGCGTTGGGCTCTGTGCGTCTCTTGAAGACCTCAACCCGTTCGAGGATCGCGACATCATTGCACGCATGCTTGCAGATCAACTGGTCACGAAAACGACCAGGGCATGGCTGGACAAGATGGACCATGCGGGCCTCTGGGCCGCGCCCGTCATGGATTGGCACGAGTTGGTCAATTCCGGAATCCTCCAGAAACTCGGCATGGTCGGCGAAACCCGGCGCGGCGGCGAGAGCTTCAGCACCCTGTTGTCACCCTTGCGGGTCAATGGCGAACGGCCGGCGGCACAAGGTCCTGCGCCCTATTTGTGCGACGAGCCGATCTCCTGGTCTTCACCAACCGACTGACGGGACACCCCCCGGTCGGCAGGCACGACAGAAGCCTTGACAGAGCACGTCCCGATACCTGTATCTATGGATCTTTCGCCGGTCGGAAGGTTCACAGATCGCGCTGGCCGATGCCTTCGGGCAGGGTTAAGGCACAGCGTGAATCTGCAACGGTTTCCTGCTGCTCATCCGCTCTCGGAAAGAACAATCTTGAAATGAAGACCAACGGCAAATCCGGGAAGACGACGGCCGACAAACCGGCCACGGCACCAAAGGCTGCGCAGATGGGTCTCACGCAGAACCCGCACCAGGTGAGCGAGATACGGGAAAAGAAGCTTGAACTCGCCATCGGGCGGGAAGTCCGCGAACACCGCAAGCAGCTTGGCATAACGGTTGCGGATCTTGCATCGGCAACCGGCCTGTCGGTGGGCATGCTGTCGAAACTCGAGAACGGCATGATTTCGCCCTCGCTGTCCACGCTGCAGTCGGTTTCAGGCGCTTTGGGCATCCCGATCACCGATCTCTTCAAACGCTACGAGGAACCGCGCAACGCCGTTTTCGTCAAGTCGGGAGAAGGTGTTGAAATCGAACGCCGGGGCACCAGGGCCGGGCACCAGTATAATCTCCTGGGGCATATCGAGAGCAACACCAGCGGTGTCATCGTCGAGCCGTATGTCATCAGCCTGACGGAAGAATCGGATGTGTTTCCGGCCTTTCAGCATCTGGGCACGGAACTGATCTACATGCTCGAGGGCAAGGTCATCTATCGCCACGGAGACTCAACCTACGAAATGGAAGCAGGCGACAGCCTGTTCTTTGACGCCGATGCCCCGCATGGACCAGAAGTTCTGGTCGACCTTCCGATCCGCTACCTGGCCGTCATCTCCTATCCGCAGAAAACCACGTGACGCTCCGCACCGGGATGCGGAACTCCATCAAATATTCCTTTCAGGAAAAATTTATTCTTCATAGTTGAATCACCTCCGACGGCCTGATAACGTCCGACCAAATTCGAAACGGAGGTTTTGCACGCAATGTGCGGCATTGTTGGATTGTTTCTGAAGGACAAGTCACTCGAGCCGGATTTGGGGCGGCTCTTGTCGGAGATGCTCGTCACGATGACGGGGCGCGGCCCGGACAGCGCCGGGATCGCCATCTATACTCACGGTATAGACGACCGGGGCAAGATCACGATTCAGTCCCAGGCTCCTGAAGCCGACTTTGAAGCGCTGAAGACGGATCTTTCCGAAGCGCTTGGAACGGATGTCGAGGTCGAGGTCAAATCCACCCACGCGGTGATCAAGCTTCCTGAGAACAAGGTGCCAGAAGCGCGGACCGCCGTGAAAAAGCTTCGGCCCGATGTCACCATCATGAGCGCCGGTTCGAATGTCGAGATCTTCAAGGAAGTCGGCTTGCCGAAAGACGTGGCCGACCGGTTCGACATTGCCGGAATGTCGGGAAGCCACGGCATCGGCCACACCCGAATGGCCACGGAATCAGCCGTCACCACGAATGGTGCGCACCCGTTCTCGACTGGCCCGGACCAGTGCCTGGTGCACAATGGCTCCCTGTCCAACCACAACAACCTGCGCCGCGAACTCATCCGGGCAGGACAGACCTTCGAGACCGAAAACGACAGCGAAGTCGCAGCCGCCTACCTGTCGCACAAACTCGAGAACGGCAGCTCGCTCGGCGACGCTCTGGAAAGCGGCCTGAGCGATCTGGACGGTTTCTACACATTCGTCGTCGGAACGCGGTCCGGCTTCGGTGTCGTCCGGGACCCGATTGCCTGCAAGCCTGCCGTGATGGCAGAGACCGATCAATATGTGGCCTTTGGCTCCGAATACTGCGCGCTTGCCGACCTGCCGGGGATCGAGGCCGCCAGGATCTGGGAACCTGAACCGGCAACAGTCTATTTCTGGGAGCATTAAGCGTGCGCACCTTCGATCTCTCTGCCCAACCGCTTCGCGAGCTGAACCAGGCGCTGCACACCATTGATGGCGGCAGCAACGAGACTGCGTTTGAAGTTCTCAATCCGCGTGGCAGCCACGCTGTCGCCGTTGGCATCGATGCACCGGTCAATGTCGATGTACGCGGAAGCGTCGGCTACTACTGTGCCGGGATGAATTCCGAAGCCACCGTGACCGTCCACGGGAACGCCGGACCGGGCGTTGCCGAGAACATGATGTCGGGAACGGTAATCGTCAAAGGCGACGCCAGCCAGTATGCGGGCGCCACCGGGCATGGTGGCCTTCTCGTCGTTGAGGGCAATGCGTCCTCGCGCTGCGGAATTTCCATGAAAGGCATCGACATTGTCGTGAAGGGCAGTATCGGCCACATGTCCGCATTCATGGCGCAGGCGGGCAATCTTGTGGTGCTGGGCGATGCCGGCGACGCGCTTGGAGATTCGCTTTATGAGGCATCTTTGTTCGTGCGCGGTTCCGTCAAGAGCCTGGGTGCCGACTGCATCGCCAAGGAGATGCGGCCCGAACACCTGAAACACCTGACCACGCTTCTTGAAAAGGCGGGCATCAGCGACGTCAAAGCGGAGGAATTCACGCGCTACGGTTCTGCCCGCACGCTCTACAATTTCGACATCGACAATGCGGACGCATACTGAGGGGCCAACCATGTCAACGAACAAGCCGATCACGACCCCGCGCCCGTCCGCAACTTTTGACGACTACACCTTATCAGAGATCCGCCGCGCGGCGGCCACCGGGATCTACGACATCCGCGGCGGCGGCGCCAAGCGGAAGGTTCCGCATTTCGACGACCTTCTGTTTCTGGGTGCGTCCATGTCGCGCTATCCTCTGGAAGGCTACCGCGAGACCTGTGACACCAACGTCGTGCTCGGGTCGCGTTTCGCCAGGAAACCGATCGAGCTCAAGATCCCGATCACGATCGCGGGCATGAGCTTCGGCTCGCTGTCCGGACCGGCAAAGGAAGCCCTGGGGCGCGGCGCGACGCTTGCCGGAACGTCCACGACGACCGGCGATGGCGGCATGACCGAAGAAGAGCGCGGGCATTCCGAACTGCTTGTCTACCAGTACCTGCCCTCGAGATACGGCATGAACCCGCGTGATCTCAGGCGTGCGGATGCGATCGAGGTCGTTGTCGGCCAGGGCGCGAAGCCCGGCGGCGGCGGCATGCTTCTGGGGCAGAAAATCTCCGACCGGGTGGCCGAGATGCGGACTCTTCCCAAGGGGATTGACCAGCGTTCGGCCTGCCGGCATCCGGACTGGACCGGACCGGACGATCTGGAAATCAAGATCCACGAGCTGCGCGAAATCACTGACTGGCAGAAACCGATCTACGTGAAGATCGGCGGTGCGCGACCCTATTACGACACGGCGCTTGCCGTAAAAGCCGGGGCGGATGTTGTCGTTCTGGACGGTATGCAGGGCGGAACGGCGGCCACCCAGGAAGTCTTCATCGAACACGTCGGCCAGCCGACGCTCGCCTGCATCCGGCCGGCGGTCCAGGCGCTGCAGGATCTGGGCATGCACCGGGAAGTGCAATTGGTCATTTCCGGCGGCATCCGCAACGGCGCGGACGTGGCCAAGGCGCTTGCGCTCGGCGCGGACGCGATCTCCATCGGTTCGGCCGCCCTCGTGGCGATCGGGGACAATGACCCGCGCTGGGAAGAAGACTATCAAAAGCTCGGCACGACGGCAGGCGCCTATGACGACTGGCATGAGGGCCAGGACCCGGCTGGCATTTCCACCCAGGATCCGGACCTCATGAAGCGGGTCGATCCGGTCGCTGCGGGTCGGCGTCTCGCCAATTATCTCAAAGTGATGACCCTGGAAGCCCAGACAATCGCACGCGCATGCGGCAAGAACCATGTCCATAACCTGGAGCCTGAGGACCTGTGCGCCCTGACAATCGAATCGGCAGCGATGGCGGGCGTCCCGCTGGCCGGAACTGACTGGATCCCGGGCAAGAAGACCTTCTAGACTACAAGAAAATACACCTTTCCAAGTGGGAACGAGGAGTATCCATGAGCATCGATCTATCTCAGTTTGCCAACGAGAAGGGGGTCAAGTACTTCATGATCTCCTTTACCGACCTCTTCGGCTATCAGCGTGCCAAGCTGGTTCCCGCTGCGGCGATCGCGGACATGCAGGCGGAAGGCGCGGGCTTTGCGGGATTTGCGACTTGGCTGGACATGACGCCGGCGAATTCGGACCTGTTCGCGATCCCCGATGCATCCTCGGTCATCCAGCTGCCCTGGAAGAAAGATGTCGCCTGGGTCGCGGCGGATTGCGTCATGGACGATGCGGACGTCGAACAGGCCCCCCGCAACACGCTCAAGCGTCTGGTTGCGAGAGCCGAAACCCTTGGCCTCAGGGTCAAGACCGGCGTAGAGGCGGAATACTTTTTGATCCTGCCGGACGGGTCGGAAATCTCCGATCCTCTCGATACGGCGGAAAAACCCTGTTACGACCAGCAGGCCGTCATGCGCCGATACGACGTCATATCGGAGATCTGCGACTACATGCTGGAACTCGGCTGGGGTCCCTATCAGAACGATCACGAAGACGCCAATGGCCAATTCGAAATGAACTGGGAGTTCGATGACACTCTGAGGACGGCAGACAAGCATTCCTTTTTCAAGTTCATGGTGAAATCGGTCGCCGAGAAACACGGGCTTCGCGCGACCTTCATGCCGAAACCGTTCAAGCACCTGACCGGCAACGGCTGCCATTGCCATGTTTCGGTCTGGAACGCCGACGGAACTACCAACGCCTTTGCCGATGAGGCCATGGAGCTTGGCCTTTCCACCAACGGCCTGCACTTCCTCGGCGGCATCATGGCACATGCGGAAAGCCTCGCTGCAATCACCAACCCGGTGGTGAATTCCTACAAGCGGATCAACGCGCCGCGCACCACGTCGGGCGCCACATGGGCGCCGAACACGATCACCTGGACCGGCAACAACCGCACGCACATGGTTCGCGTGCCCGGCCCCGGACGGTTCGAATTGCGCCTGCCGGACGGAGCCGCCAACCCCTATCTGCTTCAGGCCGTCGTGATTGCGGCAGGTCTCAACGGACTGGAAAACAAGTCAGACCCGGGCCAACGCTACGACATCGACATGTATGCGGAGGGACATCTGGTCAAGGACGCCCCACGGCTGCCACTCAACCTGCTCGATGCGCTGCGCGCCTACGACAGCGACACGGTCCTGAAGGCGGCAATGGGCGAAGACTTCTCGGCTGCCTATCTCAAGCTGAAGCAGAACGAGTGGACGTCCTATGCATCGCATCTGACCGAGTGGGAGCGGCAGAACACGCTGGATATTTGAAGGAAGCCGCGCGGCTCCGGCGTCTGTCTTGGCATCGGAACCGACCGGCGTCCGGTCAGCCGTGTTCAGCCTGACGGTTTCACTTCGCTGATGAACTCGGTGGCGGCCTGCTTGCGGCGCTCACGCGGTGTGGTGCCGAAACTGGTCCGGAACACCTTCCCGAAATGGCTCTGGTTGGAAAAGCCGGTGGCAAGCGCCACCTCCATGAATGTCAGCCGGGTTTTCCGGATAAGCTCGTCCGCCTTCTTCAGCCTCAGCCGCATGTAGACCTGCATCATCGGGCATCCGAACTGCTGGTCGAACCGGCGTTGCAGCTGGCGCGTCCCGCTGCCGCTGAGCATGGCGATCTGCTCCAGGGAGAGCGGATCGGCGATATGTGTTTCCATCAGTTCGACCGCGGTACTGACGCTGCGATGAAACGATTGCCTGCTGTCGGCGAATTCCAGGCGTTGCGGCTCATCTGCGCTTCGAATACCGGTGTGAATGAACCAGTCGCTGACGGACTGGGCAAGCTCTGCACCGTGTTCGGAGCGGATAATGGCGTGCATCATGTCTAGCGGCGCGACCCCGCCCGCACAGGTGTAGCGGTCCCGGTCGATCACGAACAGCCGCCGTTCCATGAGAAATTGGTCGCTCAGGGCCTGCAGTTCCTCGAAATATTCCCAATGGACCGTGAAGCGCCGGTTTTGCATTACGCCGGCCTTGGCCAGATGAACAGCGCCGCCGGAAATCCCTCCAAGCGGAACACCGCGAACGCCCAGCGCCCTGAGATGCGAAAACAGCGCGCTGCCGGCCTGTGCCAGCGGATCACCGCCGGCGACAACAAACAGAATATCGAGTTCGCCGGTCGCGTTTGACAGCGGCTCGGTTTCAAACGCGCCGCCACAGGACGATGCGATCCAGCCCCCGTCGCCGGAAAAAAGGCGGGTACGGTAAAGGCTTCTGCCGCTCAAAAAGTTCGCCGCCCGCAAGGGTTCTATCGCGGAAGTCGCCGGCATCAGCGCGTAACCGTCGATCAGAACAAAGCCGATCGTTTTCTCGGACCCGGCAATCATTTTCTTTTCCTTGAGAAGTCATTGATCTTGTCATTTAGGAAAGAGAATATGACATTTTTGCGAGAATTTGGTTTTCAAATTCCGGCACACTTTGCGGAAATGAAAGCGAGGAAACGGTGCCGTATTCAGGTTTCAGGGTCATTCGGGAGGCGCTGACGGGTCACAAGGGCTGGAAGCCTGCCTGGCGCGATCCGAGCCCGCAATCCGGCTATGATATCGTCATCGTCGGCGGTGGCGGACACGGCCTCGCAACAGCGCACTATCTTGCCAAGGTCCACAGGAAGACCCGCATCGCCGTCCTGGAAAAAGGCTGGATCGGCGGCGGGAATGTCGGCCGGAACACCACCATCATCCGCGCCAACTACCTGCTTCCGGGCAACGAGCGCTTCTACAGGTTGTCGCTGGATCTCTGGGAAGGCCTGGAGCAGGACCTTAACTACAATGCCATGGTCAGCCAGCGCGGCATCATGAACCTGTTTCACACCGACGGGCAGCGAGACGCCTACCGGCGGCGCGGAAACGTGATGATCCTGCACGGTACGGACGCGGAACTGCTGGATGCCGACGCGGTCCGGCGCGAGGCACCGTTCCTCGATTTCGACAATGCCCGGTTTCCGATCAAGGGCGCTCTCATGCATCGCGGCGGCGGAACGGTCCGTCATGACGCCGTTGCCTGGGGCTACGCCCGCTCGGCAGACCGGCACGGGGTAGACATCATCCAGAATTGCGAGGTCACGGGCTTCCGGATCGAGGCCGGCAAGGTCACCGGTTTAGACACAACGCGCGGGTTCATCGGCGCGCAAAAGGTCGGTGTTGCGGTCGCTGGCTCTTCCGGGCGCGTCATGGCGCATGCCGGTGTTCGCCTTCCAATCGAAAGCCACGTGCTGCAGGCCTTTGTCTCGGAGGGCCTGAAGCCGCTGATCCCGGGCGTTATCACGTTCGGCGCGGGCCATTTCTATGTCAGCCAGTCCGACAAGGGCGGGCTTGTCTTCGGCGGTGACATCGACGGCTACAATTCCTATGCCCAGCGCGGCAATCTTCCCGTCGTCGAGGATGTCTGCGAGGGTGGCATGGCGATCCTGCCGATGATCGGACGGGTGCGCCTGCTGCGCCAGTGGGGCGGGATCATGGACATGTCCATGGACGGCTCTCCGATCATCGATCGCACGTCTGTTGACGGCCTCTATTTCAACGGCGGCTGGTGCTACGGCGGCTTCAAGGCAACACCCGCCTCTGGATTTACCTTCGCGCATCTCCTGGCGACGGACCAGCCGCATGAATGCGCGTCAGCATTCCGGTTCGACCGGTTCGAAAAAGGCCTGATGATTGATGAAAGAGGGGCCGGTGCCCAGCCGAACCTCCATTGAGACAGGGAGAGACGACGTGATCACGGAAGCTTCACGCACCTTGATCGAAACCTGGCGGCTGGGATTTGTCGCCACCGCGGATGCCGACGGACAGGTGAACCTGTCTCCGAAGGGTACGTTTATCGTGGTCGATCAACACACACTCGGATTTGCGGAAATGCGGTCACCGAACACGGTGCGGAACATTCATGTCCGGCCCGAAGTGGAAATCAATTTTATCGACATCCTGTCACGCAAAGGCATTCGCCTGCTCGGGAACGCACGTGTTGAAAATCGCAACTCTGAGGCCTTCGAGCGCTTGTTCCCTGACTTCGCGGCGCTTTGGCCGGATCTGACCGACCTGTTCAACGCGGTCGTTTTGATCGAGGTATCGGCATGCAGGCCGCTGATGTCGCCGGTCTACGAAAAAGGGGCCTCCGAAGCAGAGCTCAGGGCCCTGTGGAAGCAGAAAATTCAGGACCTTCCAGCATGATCATTCCTCATCCGCTTCTCGGCCCGAGAGATGCTGAAGAATTTGTCTATCTCGGCGATGCCTCGCTTCTGGACCGGCCGGACTGGCAGGCCGAAAACGCGGAAGCTGCCTTTTTCATCTACCAGTATCTGCGCGACAACCCGGCCGGGGCCCATCGTGAACTCTGGTTTCACGAACAGGGCGACCGCTCCTGGCTTGTCGTCACGCGGGACACGACCACACATGACATTCTGACAGCCGAGTTCGCGAGCGACATCGCACTGGCAAAGGCAGGTCGGCGATGAACCAGATCAACCGTCTCCAGGATGGTCTGCTCGACCTGACCGCACCGATCTCGTTTCGGTTTGACGACAGGACCTACACCGGCTTCAAGGGCGACACCCTCGCCTCGGCCTTGCTGGCCAACAACGTCAAGCTCGTCGGCAGAAGTTTCAAGTATCACCGCCCGCGCGGCATCCTGACCAGCGGTTCGGAAGAACCGAACGCGCTTGTCGAACTGCGTGAGGGTGCACGCCGGGAACCCAATACGCGGGCGACCACGGCGGAACTTTTCGATGGTCTCGTCGCCAAGAGCCAGAACAGGTGGCCATCCCTTGCCTTCGACATGATGGGCATAAACGACCTGTTCTCGAATTTTCTGACAGCCGGGTTCTACTACAAGACCTTCATGTGGCCGAAGGCGTTCTGGGAGAATGTCTACGAACCGGTCATCCGGCGCGCGGCCGGACTTGGCACGGCCAGCGGTGAAGCCGACCCGGACGTCTATGACAAGGGTGGGCTGCATTGCGACATCCTGATCGCGGGCGCGGGGCCCGCGGGCCTGGCGGCAGCACTGACGGCAGGCCGCTCCGGAGCACGCGTGATCCTGGCGGACGAAGATTTCGAGTTCGGTGGCCGCCTGAACACGGAAACCTACGAGATTGACGCGCAATCGGCATCCGCGTGGTTGAAGACGGCACGGGACGAATTGCAAAGCCTGAAAAACGTCCGCCTGATGAAACGGACCACCGTTTTCGGTGCGTTCGACCACGGCATATACGGCGCCCTGGAAAGGGTAAGCGATCACCTGGCCGTTCCGGACGAGGCTCTGCCGCGCCAAACCCTGTGGCGGATCTACACAAGACAAATGCTCTTATGCGCGGGTGCCACCGAGCGCCCGATCGCCTTTGACAACAATGACAGGCCCGGCATCATGCTTGCCGGAGCCATCAGGGCCTATGCCAACCGGTGGGCGGTTGCTGCCGACAGGCAGACCGCAATTTTCACCAACAACGACGACGGCCACCGGACGGCACGGGACCTGCTCGCGCGAGGCCTCGACGTCGCGGCTGTCATCGATGTCCGGCAGGACGCACCACGGCTCGGCGACTACGACCTGCTGGCCGGGGCGAAGGTGATTGATACATCCGGGCGGCGGGCTTTGTCCGAAATCACGATCCGCCTCGCGGACGGAACCACCCGGACGCTCGCCTGCGGCGCCCTTGGCGTTTCCGGCGGCTGGAACCCGGCCGTTTCCCTGACCTCGCACAAACGCGGCCGCCCTGTCTGGAACCCGGAGATTACCGCATTCGCGCCCCCGGATACGCTCCCGTCCGGCATGCAGGTCGCAGGAGCCGCCAATGGCGCATTCGCCACGGCTGATGCGTTTCGGGAGGGCGCGGAAGTTGCGGCAAAAGCGCTTGACGCCCTGGGCCTCAAGACCGCCCGGTTTGATGTTCCAACATGCGACGACAGTCCGGCGTCCATTACCGCCTTCTGGCACACGGGCGAGGGCAAGGGGCGGGCCTGGATCGATTTCCAGAACGATGTGACGGTCAAGGATATCCGGTTATCGCACCAGGAAGGCTTCCGGTCTGTGGAGCACCTGAAGCGCTACACCACGCTCGGCATGGCCACGGACCAGGGCAAAACGGCCAATGTCACCGGCCTTGCCCTGATGGCGGAACTGACCGGGAAGACCATTGAGGAAACCGGCACGACGATCTTCCGCCCGCCTTATACGCCTGTCGCGCTCGGCGCGCTGGCGGGCCGGTCCAAAGGCAAACACTTCCGGCCGGTGCGCTATACGCCAAGTCACGACTGGGCCAAAGAGCAGGGCGCCGTCTTCACCGAGGCAGGCCTGTGGCTGCGGGCGCAATGGTTTCCGCGCAACGGCGAGACCCACTGGCGCGAAAGCGTTGATCGGGAAGTGCTGGCGGTGCGAAGATCCGTCGGCGTCTGTGATGTAACCACCCTCGGGAAAGTGGATGTTCAGGGACGCGACGCGGCCACCTTCCTGAACAAGGTCTATTGCAACGGTTTTGCAAAACTGCCCGTCGGCAAGGTGCGCTACGGATTGATGCTGCGCGAAGACGGCCTGGCGATGGATGATGGCACTGCAACACGCCTTGCAGACGATCATTTTGTTGTCACGACGACAACGGCAAACGCCGTCGGCGTCTATCGCCACATGGAATTCGTGCGGCAATGCCTGTATCCCCAGCTCGACGTCCAGCTGATATCAACCACCGAAGCCTGGGCGCAGTACGCCGTGGCCGGCCCGAATTCCCGGAAGCTGCTTTCCAGGGTTATCGGCGCGGACTTCGACATCTCCAACGAGGCCTTTCCATTCATGGCCTGCTCGGAACTCACGATCTGCGGCGGCGTCAGGGCACGCCTGTTCAGAATCTCATTCTCCGGCGAACTTGCCTACGAGATTGCCGTTCCGGCCCGATACGGCGACAGCCTCATGCGGGTCCTGATGAAAGCCGGCGAGGAGTTCGGCGTCACGCCCTATGGCACGGAGGCCCTTGGAGTGCTTCGGATCGAAAAGGGTCACGCGACGGCCAATGAACTGAACGGCCAGACCTCGGCCGCGCATCTCGGGCTCGGCCGTATGGTGTCTCAAAAGAAGGACAGCATCGGCACCGTTCTGTCCAGGCGTGAGGGTCTTTCCGATGAAGACGGTCTGCGTCTTGTTGGCCTGATCGCGTCCGATAGGGAAACCACCATCCCGGCGGGCGCGCATCTTTTCAGGGAAGGCGCACATCACGGTCCCGATACGGATCAGGGCTGGGTGACCTCGGCCTGCTACTCTCCGCATGTTGAAAAACCGATCGCCCTGGCGTTCCTTGAACGGGGCGATGCGCGCCACGGGGAAGAAGTCGTCATCGCGAACCCCATTGAAGGCATGACGGTCAGGGCTCAGGTCGTGAGCCCCCACTTCATTGACCCGGAAGGAGAGCGTCTGCGTGCCTGACTATCGACTGACCCAATCCGTCCCCGGCTCGGATACGGGCGAAACCCGTTTCAGCATCAAGGACTATACGCTGGAAGTGGTGCCGATGCTCGCGCTCGCATCCGTCGCGGCCAGGAGCGGGAGCGAGGCCGGCGTCGCCGCGAACCTCGCCAGGACATTCGGAACGGAGATGCCCCCGCCCGGAGCGTTTCTCCGGGGAACCGAACACACCGTCTTCTGGATCGGCAGGCACCAGTGGATGATCGCGGCAGATCACGAAACCCACGAGCATCTGGCAACGGAGCTGAAAACGGAATTGGGAGGCAGTGCGTCGGTCACGGAACAGAACGACGGCTGGATCTGTCTCGATGTGACCGGACCGGAACTGCCGCGCGTCTTCGAGCGCCTGATGCACGCGGACGCAGATGCGCTCTCCGTAGGCTCCGCCCTCAGAACTGTCATCGAACACATCGGCTGCTTCATCCTCTGCCTGGAAACGGACAGGCACTACCGCCTGTTTGCCGGACGGTCCTACGGCAGGTCCCTGTTTCACGCGCTGCGCGAAGGGCTGCGTACGACGGCAGCCTTGCGGGATTGACCGCGAGCTGAAACACGCGACAGGCTATCGCCGGACCATGGCGGCCTGCGCAGGCATGACCGCACCAATCGAACGTGCACGCCGCCTCCTGAGAAACGCCGCGCACAGAAAGTTGGAATTGACGGCGGCAACTTGGTAAAAGCAGTCAGCTTTGAACAAAGCGGTTTTCCCGAACAGGCAATTGATGTGTTTTGCAGCGACTGCTTCGCAAGGCACCATTGGAGGAGCACTGAGGAAGATGCGTGTACTTGTGACCGGCGCAGCCGGCATGGTGGGACGGAAACTTGTCGCAAAACTTGCCGAAAACCCGGCCCTGTTCGGGGCCGAGGTTGAAAGCCTGACACTGGCTGACGTCATTGAACCGCCGGTTCCGGCGCCGCTGCATGCTGTATCGGCCACCCGGACGGTAGACCTTGCCAGGCAGGAAGACGCTGTCTCACTCATTGCCGGAAGGCCCGATCTCGTCTTCCACCTGGCCGCCATCGTTTCAGGCGAAGCGGAAGTCGAATTCGACAAGGGCTACGCCATCAACATGGATGGCACGCGCTACCTTTTGGAAGCCATCCGCAGTCAGGGGGCGCAGGAACCCTATTGCCCGCGTTTCGTCTTTGCTTCCTCGATTGCCGTCTTTGGCGAACCGTTTCCCGACAGGATCAGCGATGACTTCTTTACAACACCCCTGACGAGCTATGGAACGCAAAAGGCGATCTGCGAACTGCTTCTGGCCGATTATTCCCGCAAGGGGTTTCTTGACGGGATCGGCATCCGTCTCCCGACGATCTGCATCCGGCCCGGAAAACCGAACCTGGCTGCCTCCGGCTTTTTCTCCAACATCCTGCGCGAGCCGCTTGTCGGCGAAGAAGCCGTGTTGCCCGTTGAAGAAGACGTCCGCCACTGGTTTGCCAGCCCGCGTGCCGCCGTCGGCTTCTGCGCGCACGCAGCCTCTCTCGACACCTCCGTGCTGGGCGCTCGGCGCAACCTGACCATGCCGGGACTGTCGGCGCTCGTCGGTGAACAGATCGAAGCCCTGCGCCGGGTCGCGGGTGAAAAGGCAGCGAACCTGATCCGCCGTGAACCAAATCAGGACATCAGGAAGATCGTCGCCGGATGGCCAAGGAACTTCGATGCCCGGCGGGCCACGGGCCTTGGCTTCAAGGCGGAAACGAGCTTCGACGACATTATCAAGATCCACATTGAAGACGAACTGGAAGGCGTAATCCGATGACCGATACTTCAACGAGCACCGCCGGCAGGATCGCACTTGTAACCGGCGGCGGCACCGGCGTCGGCAAGGCTGTCTCGAAGGGCCTCAGCGCCGCGGGCTGGCATGTTGTCATCACGGGCCGGCGCGAACAGGTTCTGGCGTCTGCGGCAGAGGAACTGGAACGCGAGACCGGAAACAAGGTTTCCTGGATGACATGTGACGTCGGCGATCCCGGATCGGTCAGTGCATTGTTCGAGAAGCTGCGCGCCGATTTCGGACGACTGGACCTTCTCGTCAACAATGCCGGCATTGGAAACTCCCCTGTTCCGCTGGAGGAGATCAGCTTCGAGGAATGGAGCAACGTGGTCGCAGCGAACCTGACGGGCGCGTTCCTGTGCACGCAACAGGCGTTCAAGCTTATGAAGGCGCAGGAACCGGGCGGCGGACGCATCATCAACAACGGCTCGATTTCGGCGACGACGCCCCGGCCGAATTCAGCACCCTATACCTCGACCAAGCACGCCATCACCGGACTGACCAAGTCAACGTCGCTCGATGGGCGCGCTTTCAATATCGCCTGCGGCCAGATCGATATCGGCAATGCCGCCAGCGACATGACGGCAAAAATGAGCGGAGGCGTCCCGCAGGCGAACGGCGAGCTCGCGCCGGAACCGACAATGAACCCCGTCCACGTCGCAGATGCGGTCGTGTACATGGCAAGTCTGCCGCTTGACGCCAATGTTCTCACGCTGACCGTAATGGCGACGAACATGCCCTTCGTGGGACGCGGTTAGATCCCGAAAAGACGCCGCCGGAGAACCACCGGCGGCGCTTAGCATCAACCCTTGGCAGCGTCAGGCAGCAAGTCTGACGGCAGGTTCTGGTAGCAGACCGGCCGCAGCCAGCGACGGATTGCCATGGTGCCAACGGAGGTCGCGCCGAAATTCGTCGAAGCCGGGTACGGTCCGCCATGCACCATCGCTTCGGCCACCTCGACACCCGTCGGGAAGCCGTTCGCCAGAATGCGGCCCGCGCGGCGTTCCAGGATCGGCATGAGCGACTTTGCGAGGGCTACGTCGCTTTCTTCCATTTGCAGCGTGGCCGTAAGCTGGCCCTCGAAACTGCGGGCAACGGACCGCATTTCCGCGTCGTCCCTGACAGTAACGATCACGCCGGCTGGTCCGAAAACCTCTTCCTGCAGATCCCGGTTACCGACAAAGGTCTCCGCGCTCGACCGATAGACGGCAGGCGTGGCTCCCCGGTTGTCGCTCACTGAAGCGAGCAGTGTTTCGACACCGGCAACGGCACCGATTCGTCCTTGTCCGTCACGGCAGGCGCTCGCGATCCCGTCGGTCAGCATGGTCTGTGCGCCAACGGCCTCAAGTGCCTTGACGGCGCTGTCCGCAAAGCTGTCGGCCTGCTCCCCGGCGTGAACGACAACAACGCCCGGATTGGTGCAGAACTGGCCAACGCCCATGGTAAGAGACCCGGCCCAGCCCTCTCCGATCGCTTCCGCGCGTGCCGCCATGGCACCCGGCAGGAGGAACACCGGATTGACGCTGCCGAGTTCGCCGAAAAACGGAATCGGTTCCGGACGCGCAGCGCAAAGATCGAAAAGCGCACGTCCGCCCCTGAGTGACCCGGTAAAACCAACGGCCTTGATGAGTGGATGCTGGACGACACCCTGGCCGAGAGCAAGCGTTGTTCCCTGGAGAAAGCCGAATGTCCCTGCCGGCAGACCGCATGCCTTGACCGCGGCGTCGATTGCCTGGGCGACCAGTTCGCCCGTCCCGGGGTGAGCCGGGTGTCCCTTGACGACAATCGGGCAGCCGGCGGCGAAGGCCGAGGCCGTGTCACCGCCCGCCGTCGAGAAGGCCAGGGGGAAGTTGGAGGCGCCGAAAACGGCGACCGGACCGATCGGTCTCTGCACCAGGAACAGTTCCGGCCTCGGCAGGGGCTGGCGATCCGGCAACGCGCCATCGTGACGCCTGTCCAGATAATCGCCCTTCAGGATCGTGTTTGCGAACAGCCGCAACTGGCCGGTCGTGCGGCCGCGCTCGCCCTCGAGACGGGCGGCAGGCAAAGCCGTTTCCTGACCGCCAATTTCGGTGAGCGCCGCTCCACGCGCCTCGATTTCGTCCGCGATCTTGTTCAGGAAAGCGGCCCGCTCCTGATCCGTTGTCGTGCTGAAAATTTCGAAGGCCTCGTCCGCAGCGCGGCAAGCCCGGTCGACATCGTCAACGGAGGCCTCGGAAAAACTGTTTGGAGCGCCATTAGCCGGCTGCGACTGAAACGTCGCTTCGCCTGCGACCCATTCCCCGTTGATCAGATTCTTGCCCGTTAGCATCCCGCTTGTCCCTTAGATTAGATTGCGTTTCGACAGATTGCGCATGAGTGCGCTTGTCCCGAATGTCCACTCCGGGCACTCGGTGGAGAGCCGGACGGTGTTGCGCAGCGTTCCAAGCTGCGCGCATGAAATACTGACGATGTCGCCAAGCTTGTGCGTGAACCCTTCACCGGGCGCATCTCGGTCCTCGGTCGGCGCGAAAAGCGTGCCCAGGAACAGGAGAAAGCCATCGGGATACTGGTGATGCCGCCCGCGCGTCTGTCCGACGAGGTCCAGCGGGTCCCGGCTGATTTCTGTCATGGCGGAGTGCCCTGACAGCTCGAATCCATCCGTTCCCGACACGGTCAGAGCCAATTCAAGCCGGCGCACGTCATCGATCGAGAAGGTGTCATCGAAGAGACGGATCCCGGGACCGATCGACGTGGACGCATTGTTGTCCTTGGCCTTGCCCAGCAAAAGCGCGGACCGCCCTTCCACGTCGCGAAGATTGACGTCGTTGCCAAGCGTCGCCCCCTTGACCGCTCCGGAACTGTCAACGGCAAGAACCACTTCCGGCTCCGGATTGTTCCAGTTGGACACCGGATGCAGACCGACAGACGCCCCATAGCCGACCGCAGAGGTGGGCTGTGCCTTGGTGAACACCTCCGCGTCCGGTCCGATGCCGACTTCCAGATACTGCGACCAGACATCCTCGGCGATCAGCGCTTCCTTGAGCTGCGCCGCCTTTTCGGATCCCGGAGTGACGGACCTGAGGCTGTCTCCGATGATCGCGTGGCAACGCTCACGAATTGTCTCCGCTTTTGCCGGGTCACCCTTTGCCTGTTCCTCGATCACGCGCTCCAGCATCGAAAACGCGAAAGTAACGCCGCAGGCCTTGATCGCCTGAAGATCGGCCGGGGCGAGCAGCCAGGGGCGCGACGGATTAGGGTTCTCGACTGAATTTGCAGCGATTTCGTCCATGGTGCCGATCGCGACCCCATCCGCATCCGAGACCCAGCCGGCAGGGTCCTCGAGCTCAAGCAAGTCCCGCATCGTGGGCACCGCCGCGCAGGTAATGTCGATCAGCGTGTCGCCGCGCAATACGCAAAGACTGGGACCGGACAGGTCCGGCCGCCAGACCCGGAATACGAAGATCCCGTCGCCCGGCAGGTTCAGTTGAGAGGTCATGATGATATCGTGTCCACTTCTGCAGGATGGCTGGAGCTCATTAACCAGACGCCCAGCGCATCAATCAAGGGGCTTTTTTGCGAATTCAGATCACTGAGGATGCTGAGGTGGTGCGCACCGCGCACAACGAGATGCCCCGCTCCGGCGCTTTCGGCCATGGCAAGGGACTGCCTCTTAAACTCGTCTGTCTCATTGCCACCGACAACGCAAAGGAGCGGCGCGTCGATCGAAGCACCGATCAGACTGTGCGTGCGGATTTCCTCATCGGTCAGCCCGATTTCGTCCTGCAGGAAAGACTTGGCGACGGGAACAAGGTCGTAGACACCACTGATTGCCACGACACCTGCAATCCGGTCGCCCAGTCCGGTTTCAAGCGCGGTACTCACCGCCAGGTGCGCACCGGCGGAGTGTCCGGTAAGCAGGAACCGCGTGTCATCGGGATAGAGCGTTGCGAGCCTGCCGAGAGCGGCTGCCGCATCGCCGACAAGGTCGTTCAAGCGGAATTCGGGCATCAGCCGGTATTCGATATTCGCACATCGGTTTCCAAGGACAGACAGGCCGGTCAGTACGCACCGATGATCTTCCGCGCTTAGGCTGCGCCAGTAACCTCCGTGAATGAAAACCGGGACAACACGGCTTTCAGCCGGGCCGCATACCGTCGTTTCGACCCACTGCCGCTCATGTGCGCCGTAGGCGGCCCGTTCGAAGGACAGCGATCGCTCTGCGGTCCGGCTTGCGGCGTCCCGCCATCGAAGCCAGTCGTCGAAATCCTCCAGAACATCGGAGAACCGGAACTGCGGGTTCCATCGGTTGCGCTCATCCAGGTCGTTCATTCAGGTTTCTCCGCGTGCGAACATAGAAGATCTGCCGCCTTGGCCAACTCCGAACGCAGTTCGTTTCCTGTCCCTTCCCGGGCGCCGGGAAGCAGAACGCCCAATACGCACTGCCGGTTCTGGCGTTCCGAGACGGTTGAGATCACGGCGCGCTGTGCCGCAACGGCTTCGAACTGGTGCGCAAGGGCAATCTCCGCAAGCCGATCGGGATCGAAGGAAGGCGCCGTCGGAAGACTGTAGTGCCGTCGCGGGGTCACGAAGGTGGTGCCGCGCCCGCTGGAAAACGGACCGATTGCGCATGTTCCATCGCTCAGTACGCCAAGGAAGGCTGTCAGACGGGTCGATTGCCGCAGCCGGATGAGCACGGGCTCGGCAACGAGCGCGAATTCGCCGAAGCCAAGCGCGGACAGTCCGGCCGTCAGCGTCGAGGGCCCGCGCAAATAGGCCCCTTCGGTCGACCGGCTCAGGAGACCCTCACTCTCCGCGATCGCGACGGCCCTGTATCCCGATGTCGTGGCCAGTCCCACCGCGCGGGCAAGCGGAAGAGGTCCGGAGACTGTCTTCTGAAGCGGTTGCTCGAGCAGTCCTTCGAAGATGTCGATTGCCTTGTCATAAGGCGTATCGGCCTTATCCATGCTGCGACCCTTGCTTGTTGACACTATCCGACCGCAGTCCGCGCAGGCTCGGACCCTGGGACAGGATTGCCGTTCCGGGCAGGTCCCATCCCACATGCCGCTCCGCCCAGGTATCGGCGCGGACGCTCGCCGTCTCCATACCACGCGGAAGCACGATGGGAACCGGCACTTCCACCCGGCGCGGTACGGATTTGCCGGAAAGGATGTCCAGCGCCACCTCGACAACCCTGGCACCCATTGCCGCCGGGTAGTCCAGGGCAACGAAGGGGACCTTGTGATAGAGCGCCAGCTTGTACATCTGGTTCAGGTCCCCGCCGGTATGAGCAGGGACTGCAAGCTCGTTTTCGATAAAGAACTTCAGCGATCCGACACCTTGCAGCCCGCTGTCGCACCAGATGCCGTCCGGGGCATCGGCCCCCTGGTCGAACAGGCGCTGAATGGCCTTGCGCCCACCTTCTTCGGTCCAATCGGTATAGGTGACCGCCTCGATCCGAATGCCTGGGAACTCCGCAAATCCGGAAAACGCTGCCGACTGCCGCCGCATCGCCGGGCTTGCGCCCTCCAGCCCGGATAACATCCAGATACGGCCGGCACCCCTCAGCCTTTCCGCCAGCCACAAGGCGCTGATGCGCCCGATGCGCCGGTCTGAGGCCGTCACGAAAGAGACCAGCGAAGACGGATCGCGCGGACGTCTGTCGACCGCGACAACCGGAAGCCCGGCATCCGCCACGTCCTTCAGTTTGCGGTCCAGTAAAGGAGAATGGGCGTTGGTCGTACTGACAAGAAGCAGATCAAGTCCGCTTTCGACAAGTTCGTCTATCTGGTCAATCTGTATCTGCGCGTCATCACCGGCCTCCCGGACCAGAAAAGCTTCGAACCGATCCGCATGAAGACGTTCCGCATAGCGCATGCTGTCAAACATCGCCCTGCGCCACTCGTTGGAGAGCGACGCGTTCGCAAAGCCGATGCGGAACGGAGCCGCTCTTTTGTAAACATCCGTCGACACGGTTTCGAAAAGGCGCGCATCCCATTCGGTCACGGCATGATGGGAATCCGCCGCCGAACTGTCCAGCGGCAGCGCTGCGGTGCTGCGCGACAGAGCATTTTCAACGGCCTCGAGCGGCACGTAGGCAAGGCCGGCGGCCTTTGGTCCGAGCCTGAGCGACCCGTGATCGACCCGCTCAAGCCAGCCCCGCAGGGTCAGGGCCCTCAGCAGCCCGAATCCGGTCGACCGGCTCATGCCGACTTCGCTCAGAATCTCATGCGTCGGCCTCGGGCTGTTCCGATGGTCGAAACAGCCCAGGATCCGGGCAATTCGGATGAGGTTGGATCTTGGAGTTTCGCCGGTTGGCACGGTTGCGCCCTCAACCTCGTTTCAACGTCGTGACCGCCGCATGTAAACAGCCGCCGCCAGCAAGATCAAACTCCCCTTGATCACGAGTTGCAACTCGATCGACAGGCCGAGAATGACAACGATATTGAACAGTGAGACAAGCACGAGGGTCGCCAGCAGAACACCCGGGACACTTCCCTTGCCGCCGCTGAGCGCCGCGCCGCCGATCACGGCTGCCGCAATGCTGTCGAGCTCATAGCCGCGCCCGGTCCAGTTGTCGACGATCCCGACATACCCGACGAGAACAAGTCCGGCCAGCCCGGCGAGAACGCCCGAAATCATGAAGGCGCTGACCACGAGCAACCGGGTCGGGGCGCCCGTCATATAGGCCGCGTCGGGGTTGTCGCCGTAGAGTTTCAGGCGCCGGCCGTAGACCGTGTATTCCAGGAGCCAGTGCGCGGCGAAGGCAACGCAGGCCAGAAGGATCAGTGCAACCGGGATCCCGAATATGTCTCCCGTTGCAAGCCACCGGATGGTTTCCGGCAAGGTACCGCCAGGCGCACCCCCGGTATAGGCAAACCGGACGCCCTGCAGCACGATCATCGTGGCAAGCGTCGCCAGAAAGGGTGTCACGCCGCGATATGCGACGAGATACCCGTTGATACCCCCAATAAGCGCCCCGAGCAGGATGCCGACGGCAAAAATGACGACGGTGTTATCATTCAGACCGATGGACAGCACCGCTACGGTGGCCATGATGGACGCGACCGACAGATCCAGCCCGCGCACGATGATCACGATCATCTGCCCGATCACCACGAAGCCGAGCGGCGCCGCCTGAAGCAGGATATCGCTGAGGTTCGCCGGGCTCAGGAACCTTGGCGACAGGGCTGTCGTCACTGCCCAGATAACCACCAGGAAGCCGGTGAGCAGGAGCAGTTCGCGATTCTGTTGTGCCCTGACCGTGCCGCTATTTTTTCCCAAGAGGGCTGTCATGCTCATTTGCTTTTTCTCCCGACGAAGATGGAGACAGCGGCGATGATAATCAGTCCTTCCGCGATCCACTGGTAGAAGCTGGAAACGTTCATGAAATTCAGGACGTTGGCGAGCAGTGCCAGAACAATCACTGCAAGCAGGGTGCCCAGCACGCCCCCGCGGCCGCCGGCCAGCAGCGTCCCGCCGACGATCACGGGCGTGATCGACTTCAGGTCAAACCCGACGCCCGCCCTGGGGTCACCCACGCCGAAACGGCCGCAGATATAGATGGCTGTCACCGCAGCCAGAAATCCGGAAAGCGCGTAGACGATCAGCTTGGTCGACTTGACCGGGACACCTGAAATCGATGCCGCCTGTTCATTGTCGCCGATGGCATAAATCCTGAGGCCAAGACGTGTTTTCCAGAGCAGGAATCCGGCCAGAAGATAAAGAACCAGCGTAAAGATGGTGCCGTAGGGGACCATGCCGATGCGCCCGTAGACAAGATCTTCGAAGAACAGGGGAACCGACCCGGTCGGCTGCCGCGTGATCAGGAGCGCCAGGCCTGACAGGATGGTCGAGGTTCCAAGGGTCACGATCAGCGGATGGATACCCACGAAAGTGACGATCCCGCCATTGACCGCGCCGATGAACACACCAAGGCTGAGTACGACGGCGATTGCCGCCGCGAAACTGGCGGGATCTTCCCCTGCGATCGAGGCGAATACGACCGTCAGAAGGCCAAGCGCTCCTGCATAGGACAGGTCGATCCCGCCGGATAAAATGACGATGGTCTGCGCGAGGGCGACCAGTGCCAGGGCAACCATCTGGTCCTGGACATTGGCGAAATTGAGCGGCGTCGCGAACCGGTCCGAACTGTACATTCCGACAAGGACAACAAGACCGATGAGAGCCAGCACAACCAGATGCACCGGTTGCGCGCGCGTCATGCGCAATACGTCATCCATTGGAGGCTACTCCGTGGTGGCTCGAGGTTTCAGCGGCCGCGACACTCATGATCGCTTCCTCCGAGATCTCCTGGGACATCAGTTCGGCGGCCAGTTCCCCGTCGCGCATGACGAAGACCCTGTCGCAAAGCCCGACGATCTCTATGAGTTCCGATGAGATCGCGAGGATCGCCATGCCTTCATCGGCCAGATGCCGGAGCATCTTGTAAATCTCGGACTTGGCTCCGACATCGACCCCGCGTGTCGGCTCGTCGAGAATGAGCACCTTCGGCCGATTTTCCAGAAGACGCGCGATCAGGACCTTTTGCTGATTGCCTCCCGAAAGCGCGGAAATCGGCAGTCCGACATTATCGACTACAACGCCGAAGCGTTCCTTCATGACGCACGCCCGGGCCTCTTCGTGGCCGATGGCAACGCGCGCCGGATGAACGCCGTGTCCGGGCGTGGTCGCCGCGAAATTTCGCGCAACGGAACTGTTGAGGAACAGCCCGTCATCCTTCCGGCTTTCCGTAAGCATGAGAATGCCGGCATCGATGCTGTTGGAGGGAGACCGGTAGTCCAGCGGCTCGCCTTCTATCAGGACGGTTCCCCTTGCGGGTTCCGCACCATAAATGGCAAGTGCAAGTTCTGTTCGTCCGGACCCCACCAATCCGGCCAATCCGAGAATTTCCCCTGCTCTCACCTCGAAGCTCACCGGAGGCAGGTCCTCTGCAACAACGAGGTCCCTGACCTCGAGCATCGGGGCTCCGGTTTCAGCGGCGGATGGCTTTTCCGGGAACAGGTTGCCCAGTTCGCGCCCGACCATTGCGGCGATGACCGTGTCATGAGTGTAGTCAGCGACCGGTCCCCGGGACGTGACCACGCCATCCTTGATGACGGTGATGTCGGTGCAGATCTCGAAAATCTCGTCCAGGCGGTGCGACACGTAGACGATGCCGAGACCCCGCCCCCGCAACTCGCTGATGATCTTGAAGAGATGCCGGGTTTCGTTCTGAGACAGGACCGCCGTTGGCTCGTCCAGTATGAGCACCCTGGCGTCCGATCGAAGCGCTTTTGCGATTTCGACCATTTGCTTGTCGCCGACGCTCAGATCGTCGACGAGAGATCTGGCGGACAGGTGGATCCCGAGCTTCTCCAGCAGCGCCTCCGTTCGAATAACCAGCGCTTTCCGGTCGATCAGCCCAAGCCGTGTCAGAGGTTCTGCATCGAGAAAAATGTTCTCAGCAACACTCAGCGCTCCGATCGTGGAAAACTCCTGATGCACCACAGCGATCCCCGCATCGAGGCTCGCTCTCGGGCTCGACCAGTCTTGCTGTTCTCCGGCGAATTCGACGTGACCGGACGTGGGATGATAAAGGCCCGTCAGCAACTTGATGAGGGTCGACTTTCCTGCGCCGTTCTCGCCGCAGAGCGCCACGGACGCGCCCGCATGAACTTCGAATTCAATTCCCTTCAGAACGTCGTTCGGCCCGAACGACTTTGACAGCGCGCGCGCGGCCAGTACCGGCTCAGACATGGCTGTGTCTCCTCCCCCTGTCCCGCGTTGCCGGGCGGCCGAAGCCGCCCGGTGCGGAACTTATTTTGGATAGTTTGCGGTGAACGTTGCCGGGTCATAGTCAGCGCCGACGCCGGATGACATGATCACCGATCCCGGCTTGTCCATCAGCGCGTAGTCGGCCGTGAAGACATCGGCTTTCACGGACGGAGTTTCGTGACCTTCCGAAACGACCACCTGCTGGTTCACTTCGATCCGGCGCGGAATGCCCTTGCCGTCAAGCACGTCGAACAGGACTTCGAACCCCTCCGCACCCATCGCCGGTGGGTAGTCGATACCGATCATCGGAACGTCGTTCTGCACGGAAAGCTGGTACATCGCGTTGAAGTCGCCACCGGTGTGCGGCGGGATCTTTCCGGCATCGTACCCGGCCGCCAGAAAGGCTTCGATGGAACCGGAGCCCTGCAGACCGCTGTCTGCCCACACGCCTGCGATCTCGTCACCATATTTCTGGATCAGCGCCGACATGATAGTCTTGCCATTCGCGGGCGACCACGATGTGTATTGTGTTTCCAGAACTTCGATGCCGGGAAACTGGTTGAACACTTCCATCGCGGCCTTGATCCGGTTTTCCGCGGGCGAGGCACCGGCCAGTCCGCCGAGCATGACAACCTTGCCTTCACCGCCGAGCTTTTCCGCGAGCCACTGGGCGGAAATGCGGCCGAGCGCCTGGTCGGATGCCGTCACGAACGTGATGTAGTTTTCGTCGGACGAGACCTGACGGTCGACAAGTACCACCGGGATGCCCCGACGTTTGGCCCGGCGCACCGCCGGATCGAGCGCCTCGGCGGTTGCCGGACTGATCAAAAGGATATCGACGCCCTGCGCAATGAGATCCTGCACGTCGGCGGCCTGTTTGGAGGGGTCGTCATTTGCATCCGTTATGATGAAACGTTCGATTTTGTCGGCATGCCGCTCGGCGGCCGCTTCAATCCCGTGAAGCATGGCAACGCGCCACGGATTTGAAATCGATGCGTTGGAGAACCCGATAACATAGGGGCCCTTCTTCTTGAATTCCGCGGCATCGAAAATGTCCACCGAGCCCGGGTTCCAAAGGAACGTTCTGGGGACACCATCATAGTCGGCCAGGGCCGCGCTCGCGGACAGGCAAAGGGATGCGGCCGCGGCCACAATCGTTCTGATACGCATTTTCTCCTCCGTAATAATGCGTTCGTGGATAAGGATTTTTGAGAGTGTTTATTCAGCGGCCTGAATCAGGCCCGGCGATCGCAGGCCGCTCTCGCGCGGGTCTTTCCACGCGATGCCGTCCTTCATGATCATGGCAAGGTTGTCCTGCTTTTGAAGCAGCGACACATCCTGCACCACATCGCCGCGCACCAGCAGCAGATCCGCCAGATAGCCTTCCTTGATCAGGCCCATTTCGTCGCTCCGGCCCATCAGCTCGGCGCCGACATGTGTCGCACAGCGCAGTGCTTCAACTGGTGAGTAGCCGAAATAGCGGACGAAGTGCTCGATGTCGCGGGCGTTCTGACCCATCGGCGTGACGGAAAACCCGTAATCACCGCCGACCACAACACGCACGCCGCGCTTGCGGATTTCGTGATAGGTCGCGCAAGTCGCCTCGAATTTGCGGAAAAGGCCCATGCTTTCGGCCACGTCCCGGGTCAGGCCCACGACATCGCCTTCTCGCGTGCTGTTGTGAACCAGCCCGAATGCGGGGCCTACGAAGATGCGGTCCTTGGCACCTTCGAGCATGTCGAGAGCCTCTTCGTCCGCAAAGTCGCAATGGTAGATGCAATCCACACCGTGCCGGACCGCCATCTTCACGCTCTGGGACGATCTGGCATGAGCGGCCACCATCTTGTCGAAGGCATGGGCAACCTTCACGAAAGCCGCCAGTTCTTCGTCTTCCGTCGGCGTGATTTCTGCGCGGGCATGGCTGACGAATTCGTCGCCGGAAATGTTGATTTTCATGACATCGACGCCGTCGCGCACGCATTCGCGGGCAACCCGCCGCATCTCGTCCGCGCCATCGGCGACCAGACCGAAGCTTTCCTGATAGATGTGCCGCTTGCGCTCGTCGCCGAGCCCCGCCGTCGTTGTCACTTCGGGGCTGCCGGCCATCATGCGGGGCCCGTCGATCAGGCCTTCGTTGATCGCGTCCCTTGCGGTCACACCGAGCATGGGTTTCGCCGAAGCCGCTTCGAAGATGGACGTGAAACCGTGGCTCAGCAGCAGTTTCAGGTTCTGCGCCGTCAGCAGCATGTGCTTTTCCGGGCAGAGCTGACCCAGCTCGGTCGGCTCGGAAATTCCTGTGAAGCTCGGATGGCAATGGCCCTCGACCATGCCCGGCATGAGCGTCATGCCGGTTCCGTCGAGCGTATTGTCTGACAGGCCCGACGGCAGGTCCGTTCCCTCGATCACCTTTTTAATGCGGTTTCCCTCGACCACGACCGTTCCCGGAAAGGCCGCGTCGGCGACACCGTTCCAAATCATGGCACCCTGGATGACGGTTTGTGTCATTTGATCCTCCCAAGTCACTCCGGCAAAGCATGGCTGCCGGTGCGTTGCGGGGGAGGATGTCAGACTTCAGCGGGACAACAAGACAGGTTGTCGCACCATGTACCCATATATTGGACTATTCTGCTATACGGATACGTATTTCTACTTTTGTCGCAGAACCTGGCTACGACATCGTCACTTTCGACAAGGATCAGGGGTATCAGGGTTCGCAAAATGACCTTGAAAGCGGAATATGCACGCGCCACCGCTCGAGTCGAGGCATGACAAAGCCGGTATAACCTTAGATGTGCTACGAACCGCCGCTGATCGCTGCTTCCGAGCCTGCTCCGGTCACGACATCCTTGTCGCCCGGGGTCAGGTAGCGTTCCTGCGCATTAACCGCGGTCTGCCCGTCTGTCGGCAGGTTCGCGTTGTAAGCCTCTCTTGGGAAAGGCTGCACGGTGTGAATGCCCATATTGGCCTGCATCGCACTGCCCGCACCGACCGTCACCGTATCCCTGTGGCTCATGTAGTCGGCACACCCGCCGAGGAATAGAAGTCCTGCGAGCGCCGCAAGCCGATCAGTTCTTGGAGTAAACATAGCCATCCTCGAGTTCCAGATCGACGATATGACCGTATGGCCCGATGAGACCGTCGCCTTCCTTGTACTTGCGCAGCATGTCCTTGTTCACCTCCAGGAGGCCGAGCGCGAACATCTCGACGTCATTCGTCGGTCTCGTGTTGTCGAGCGGCGACGCTAACGGTTCGTTCGGGCGCGCCGGCCGAACCAGCCGGGGCGTCACCACGATGACGAGGTCCGTCTCGCGTTTCTGGAAACTTGTGGAGCGGAATAGGACACCGAGCACAGGCACCTGGCCCAGCCAGGGCAACTGACTGATGTCCCGGGTATCGACATTCTCCAGGAGGCCCGCAATGGAAAAGCTTTGCCCGTCCTTGAGTTCGATCACCGCTTCCGCGCGCCGGGAGGTGAATCCCGGATTGCCATTCACGTTGATCGAGTTGTCGATATCGCTGACTTCGGTCATGACGCGCAAATTGATGCGGCTGGCGTCAAGCACCGTCGGAACGAATTCCAGGCGCACCCCGAACGGCCGGTAGTCTGTCGACGAGGCAACACCGCCTGCATTGGAAACCGCGGTCTGGATGGGCACTTCGCCACCGACGTGAAAGCGGGCGGTTTCACCGCTGATCGTGGTCAGATTCGGCTGCGCCAGCCGGCGCACGAGACCCTTGCCCTCCAGCGCATCGATAATGGTGTCTATCCGGATCCCTGCCGTTTCCAGCACCTTGCCGATCAGGGTTCCGAAGGGCAATGCCCCCTGCTGGGCAACACTTGCACCCGTTCCAAGCAGCGCGACGAGACCGCCGTCTTCGTTGGTCCCGACCTGAACGCGTGAGCCGCTGGTGCTCACGTTGCCATTGTCCGAACGGCCCACCCAGTTCACACCAAGGTCCCGGCCAATCGAACGGCTTGCTTCCAGAACACGCACTTCCAGCGCGACCTGCTGCGGGCTGCGCACACTCAGCGCATTGATGACGGGTGCTTCGGAAAACTGCTGTGCGACTTCGAGGACCTTTGTCAGTTCCACGGCGTTGTTCACCGATCCGCTCAGCCGGATCCTGTTGCCGACGTTGGAAACCGACACGAGAGACGTCGGCGCAACCGCCCGGATTGCGCGCACGACATCGTCGAAATTCAGTTGAATCCTGACTTCGATGACACCGAGCAGCGTTTTCGATGCGTCGTAGATCGAAATATTGGTCAGTCCGGGCGCTTTGCCCTGGATATAGAGAACCTGTTCGGAGAGCGGGACAATATCGGCTGTCTCGGGATTGCCGACCACGAGATCGGAGAATTTCCGGTTGGTCCTGACGGTTCGCGTTGTTCCGGGCTGCATCGTGACTTTTGAGACGCTGCCGCCGTTGACCACAAGCGTCATCTCGTCGACTTGCGCCTTGGCCGCACCGGGAGCCGCGATGATCATGCCGAATACGGCGATCACCATTGTCAATAGGGACGATATCTTCACGTCAGGTCTCGTCTTCAGAATTCGCAGTTTTAAGCACTATCGACGTGAATTTTGCTTCCGCATCCTAGCAAAAATACCTAAGATATTGAAAGAGCCCCCGCCGTTGATAAACAATACTAAGTTGCTGACGATTAACGGCTGGTGAAAAAAAACTTAAAACTGAAAACGATCGCTCAGAAACTTCATTAGTGTAGGTTTCTGCTACAAATATAACTTGCTTCTTGAGTGTTTTATCTCTCAACTTCAACCGCAATACACCTAAAAATTGAATTCGAATACTGAAACAGGCACACGATCCGGCCTCGGTGGCGTCCTGCCACATCCGGGGGACAAACGCTCTGTATGATCGGAGAGACCGGAATAGGGCCAGTGAACTGGCATCAGCAACGCCAGGACTGCGTGAGGTGTTGGTCGGATGATCCCTACCGCTTTTCGTAGCGGACCTTGCCATCGGCCGTGACGACGCGCCGGAACAGGGCCGAACCCTGGGCCGCCTGGGACGCGACCGGCGGGCGCGCGAATGTGACCCGCGGCGTGCCGCGCGCACTCTCGAACCGATTGGCGCTCTGTGCCGATAATGTCGGCGAGAACATCGCTGTTGCCGTCGACGAGTGAAAGAAGTCGATATCCTCGTCGACTTTTGTTTTCAGATTGTCGACGGGTATGTCGGAATCGCCGCGCTCGATCCGCATCAGCCGGACCCCCGACTGGATCTGACTGAGCCGCTGGTCCATCTTCGAAAGACGGCTTTGAACGCCTGTGTTCATCAGCGCGACATTGCTGGAAATCCGCTTCTCGAATTCCTGGAGCCCGTCGAGCTGGCTGCGGATCTGATTGAGTTCCGCCGTCGCGGACCACGAGAAGAACAGGCCGACAAACAGGAGAATTGTCACCGCGACCGAAAGCGCATTGAGAGCAACCAGTATCCGGATATTGCGTTGCAGGAAAGCCGCGACAGGTGACGGGTCTTTTCCTGCCGTACGGGCCTTGACCGTCTCTTTGGAGCCTTTGTTCGCTTCGCCAATCATATTGGGACCGTTCACGTTATCAGTGTCCCTGCCTAGCCACGGTTGGCGAAGGATGTGCTGTTGCGCAGCAGTTCCAGGTTGTTCGCTGTGGTCTGGTTGTTCGGGTCGATATCATAGGCCTTCAGGAAGTACCGCCGTGCCGACACCAGGTTACCGCGCAACATGTAGGAATAGCCGACGTTGTTCAGGTATTCGGGCCGATTGGGTATCATGCGCGCGAGGCGCTTGTAGCCGATATCGGCATTGTCGAACCGGCCGATCATGTCGGCGGATGCGGAGTAACCGATCCAGGCAACCGGATCTTTCGGATAGACTTCGACCGCGCGCTTGTAGATCGCGTAGGCCTGGCCGTAGTTTCTTTCCTTGAATTGCACCTTGGCAAGTTGCAGGAGCTCGTCATCCGGATAATAGGCGACCTTCGACAGATCGTCGTTTGAAACGGCGCTGTCACCGAAAGTCGACAGGTTCGCCAGATCCCCTGACTGGCAGCCAGCCAGCAAAAGCACCGATACCGCAAAAGCAGAAGACTGTTTACGCAACCACATTGTCTCTTACCACACCGCTTATACTCTGGCCGGAGCAATTCACTGCAGCAGCATTACTACGCAGTAATCACAGTATCCCCCGCCGCTACTCTGTCGGTCTATGTTGAAGTTAGACGGATTCTGAAAATTATTGGTTAAGAGCGCCGAATTACATTTCGTAAAAATTTGGGCGTGCAGGATAAGCTTCCGGTAAGCAAGTGTCGCGCGCAAATGCCCGGCGACTCGCCAGCACCCTAGGCGTCGGCGATTTGACGAAAGCAGTCAGCCTGCCTTGGGCTTGCGGCGCTGTGCGGCGAGCTCTTTCGTATACGCGCACAGCTGTTCCAGGCTGTTCGCGGCTGCTACGCTGTCCCGCTCCTGCAGGGCATTCAAAAGCGCGTCGTGATGGTCCGCGATCCGTTCGCGGTCGCGCAGTCGGTAGACGAGCATGTTCATGAGCGGCTGCATGGCCTCAAAGGCGGCAGAAAGCTGAAAGGCAAGCAGCGGATTGCCGGTGGACTGCGCGATGGTGGAATGGAACGTCACATCCGACGCACAGAACTCCTCGTCGCTCGTCAGGGGATCCCGCTGCCGGCTTGTCTCCGCGCGAAGTGCCGTCAGATCGTCCTCCGCACACTTGTCAGCCGCAAGCGGCAAGGCCGCCGCCTCCAGCGAAAACCGCGCCTCGATCGCGTCTTCGAGTGGGATGTCATTCATTCCGATCAGGAGGCGGGTCGTGGTCACGAGATTGTCCTGGGCTTCGGACCAGGTCATGCGATTGACGAACGCGCCACCGGACGAACCGCGCTCACTCCGGATAAGGTTCTGCGCCGCGAGGCGTTTGAGTGCTTCGCGCACCGTTGAACGGGAAACGCCGAACCTGTCGGCAAGGTCGGATTCGCTCGGCAGGCGTTCTTCGCCCGCAAGACGGCCTTCCAGAATGGCGTCACGAATGGCATTGGCGATCTGGACCGAAAGTCCCTGTTTCTGAATCGTGTCGAATTCAATCGCCAAAACGCCCTCGCATGCCCTCAGGTTCTATCGCAGACAACCTAGTTGGCCTCCTCCGAACGGTCAATTGCAAAAAAACAAATGTCAGACAATTAAATGTTTGACTTTTAAATTGCGGAAGCGCAGCGTAGCCCAACTAAAAATGGGAGGAGCGGGTGAAGGCACTGACACGTCTTCTGCCCGGCCACGGGATACTGTGGCTGATGTTTTTCGGCAGCGTGCTTGCGACATGGGCTTTGCTCGTTGCCACGCACGTGCCTGTCGCCGCGCCTCACCCTGCCGCCGACTACGGGCTCGCATACCTGATTTCACTGTGCACCCAGAGCGTTGCGGATGCAGGGCTTCCCTCGGCTGTTGCCATGTGGTCGCTCATGTCGCTCGCCATGATGGCGCCCACTGCGTTTCCGGCATTCAAGACCTATTCCGACATGACCTATACGGACGCGGCCAGCGGAACCTCGCTTGTGGCTCTCGTTGCCGGATACCTTCTGGTCTGGATAGGCTTCGCTGTTCCGGCAGCCTATCTGCAGGTCCATCTCGCCGACCTTCACTTTCTGGATGCAGCGGGCAAATCGACCTCGGCCACGCTCAATGCGGTGCTGCTGCTTCTTGCCGGCTCCTACCAGTTCAGCGGCCTGAAGAACGCCTGCCTCTCGGCCTGCCAGAATCCGATGACCTTCTTTTTCAGTCATTGGCAGCCCGGCCACCGGGGCGCGCTACGGCTTGGTGTGCGCCTTGGAGCCGTCTGCCTCGGCTGTTGTTGGGCGCTGATGCTGCTCGCTTTCGTCGCCGGGACCATGAACCTGGCGTTCATGGGCCTCGCCATGGTGCTGATGACGCTGGAAAAACTGCCGCAGATCGGCAATCGCATCAGCGCACCGCTTGGCGTCTTTCTCATTATTTCCGGGACGGTTGTCGGCGTCCTGGCACTCACAGAACTGTTTAACGGAGGAATCTGATGTCCGGATGGGCCATACGCGGTGAACTGATCTTGAACTGCAACTGCACGGTCTTCTGCCCCTGTGTCGTTTCGCTCGGAAAACACGCGCCGACGGAAGGCTACTGCCAGGCCTGGGCAGGTGTGCGCATCGACAAAGGCCACTACGAGGGCGAGGACCTGTCGGGGCTGAATGTCGGCCTCGTGCTGGAGATCCCCGGCCTCATGGCGCGCGGCAACTGGAAGGCAGCGGCCTACATTGACGAGCGCGCCAGCGATGCCGCCTATGACGGTCTTCTGAAGATTTTTTCCGGACAGGCCAAGGGCACGACGGGCCTGTTCCGGGTACTGGTCAGCGAATTTCTCGGCGCAGAGCGCGCGCCCGTGTCCTACACAAACGAGGGCAAGAAACGCCGTCTGATCGTTGGCAAGGCGATCAAGGGCGAAATCGAACCGGTTCCGGGTGGAAACCCCGACGAGGACATCGTCGTGACCAACACCGAGTACTGGATGGGCCCCGACATCACCGTCGCGACAGCCACACAGGGACGTGTCCGGGCCTATGGCCGTGTCTGGGACTTCGACGGCCGCAGTGCCGAGATCTGTCAGATCGACTGGTCGGGACCTGCCGCCGAGCAGGCTGCGTAGGGAGGATCCGGCATGCAGATCCCGGCTCTTTCGATTTCCCGCCGCACGCGCAATACGCCGTTTTCGCGCCGGGTTCAGGCAGCAGGTGTCAAGGCCTACACGGTCTATAATCACATGCTGCTTCCGACGGTCTTCAATTCCGTCGAAGAGGATTACCATCACCTGAAATCCAAGGTTCAGGTCTGGGATGTATCATGCGAACGGCAGGTCGAACTCTGGGGACCGGATGCCGCCCGTCTGGTACAGATGCTGACCCCGCGCGACCTGTCCAACATGGTTGAGGGGCAGTGCTACTACACGCCCATGGTCGACGAGACCGGGGGCATGCTCAATGACCCGGTCACGACGAAACTTGCCGAAGACAAGTTCTGGGTCTCGGTCGCCGACAGCGATCTGCTGTTCTGGATCAAGGGACTGGCGCATGCGCTGCGGCTGGAAGTCGATGTCGACGAACCGGATGTGTCGCCGCTCGCCATCCAGGGACCCAGGGCGGAGGACCTTGTTGCGAGCGTCTTCGGGGAAAAAATCCGGTCGATCCGCTTTTTCCGCTACGACTACGTCGACTTTCAGGGTCACAAGCTGGTGCTCGCCCGGTCCGGCTACTCCAAACAGGATGGGTTCGAACTCTATGTCGACGGGTCGCATCTCGGCGAACCCATCTGGGACGCCTTGATGACCGCCGGAGAGGAAATGGATGTCCGCGCCGGCTGTCCCAATCTGATAGAACGGATCGAAGGACAGCTGCTCTCCTACGGCAACGACATGACCCGCAACAACACGCCGCACGAATGCGGGCTCGGCAGGTTCTGCCAGACGCAACAGGCTATCGGGTGCATCGGGCGCGACGCCTTGCTGCGCGTTGCCGTCGAGGGACCGGTACGGCAGATCCGCAGCATCGCGATCGACGGCGACCCTGTCCCGTCCTGCGACGATCTTTGGCCGGTCATCGCTGGAGGCAAACAGGTCGGCACCGTGAGCTCCGCCGCCTACTCGCCGGACTTTCGCACGAATGTTGCGATCGGCATGGTCAGGATGACCCACTGGGACGACGGAACCAGGGTCCAGGTGGACACGCCCCACGGCATGCGTTCGGCAACGGTCTGGGAAACGGCGTTCACCAAACAGGAAGGCTAGCGATGCAGGAACACTACGACGCGCTTCCCAGGCAGCCCGCCAACCACGTGCCGCTGTCGCCCCTGTCGTTTCTGGAGCGCACGGCGGCGATCTTCCCGGACAGGACAGCGGTTGTTTACAACGACCTGCGCCTGACCTGGAGCGAGGTCCATAAACGGGTGCGGCGGCTTGCCTCGAGCCTGAAGAAGATGGGCATTGGCAAGGGCGACACGGTGTCGGTTATGGCCGCCAACACGCCGGAGCTCTTCGAGCTTCACTATGCCGTCCCGCTGACAGGCGCCGTGCTCAACACGATCAACATCCGTCTCGAGCCCGAAACCGTTGCCTACATTTTCGATCACAGCGACGCCCGGCTCGTGATTGCCGACACGGCCTTTTCCGGCGTCGTCAAGGCGGCTTTCGAGCTGAATGGAAAAAGCCTTCCCGTTGTCGACATTGTCGACCCTCACGGACCGGGTGGCGACAGACTGGGTGCGGACGCCTATCCGGATCTCATCGAAGAGGGCGATCCTGATTTTGCTTGGGCCGGCCCTGAAGACGAATGGCAGGCGCTGGCGCTCAATTACACCTCCGGCACGTCCGGGCGGCCCAAGGGCGTCGTCTACCACCATCGCGGCGCCTATCTCATGGCGATGGGAACGCCCGTCGCCTGGGAACTTCCGCGGCACCCGGTCTATCTCTATACAGTGCCTATGTTCCACTGCAACGGCTGGTGCCACGCCTGGTCCATGACGCTGATGGCTGGAACCATCGTCTGCATCCGTCAGGTGAGCGGCAAGGCCGTCTTCGACCTGATCGACCGCCACGGGATCACGCATCTCGGCGGCGCCCCGATCGTGCTCTCCATGCTGGTCAACACGCCGGAGGAAGACCGGCGGCCGCTCTCTGCATCCGTGAAAATCATGACGGCGGGCGCACCTCCGCCCGCAACCGTGCTGGCGGCGACGAAGGCGCTTGGATTTGAAGTCATGCAGGTCTACGGACTGACGGAAACCTACGGGCACGTCGTGCAGTGCCTGTGGCGCGAGGAGTGGGAGGATCTGTCTGCCGACGAGCAGGCGGAACTGCAATCCTGGCAAGGGGTTGGCTTTCCGATGACGGAAACGGTTGATGTCATCGACCGGGACACCGGCGCGCCGGTGCCGATGGACGGCGAGACCCAGGGCGAGATCGTGATCCGCGGCAACACCGTCATGAAGGGGTACTACAAGAACGGCACGGAAACCGCCGACGCCTTTTCCGGCGGCCACTTCAAGTCGGGTGATGCCGCCGTGCGCCATCCGAACGGGTATGTTCAGATCCGCGACCGGCTGAAGGACGTTATCATCTCCGGCGGCGAGAACATCTCCTCCGTCGAGGTCGAGGGCGTTCTCCACCGGCATCCCGATGTCGTGCTGGCGGCCGTCGTCGCCTTGCCGGACGAGACTTGGGGCGAAGTACCGTGTGCCTTCGTCGAATTGAAGGAAGGCAGCGACGTAACGGAAGACGAGTTGATCGACTTCTGCCGCGCGCACATGGCCGGTTTCAAGAGGCCGAAAAAGATCGTCTTCACCGAACTGCCGAAAACGGCCACCGGGAAGATACAGAAGTTTGTTCTGCGCGAGGACGCCAGAACGATGACGGAAAACACCAGCTAACAGGGCAGTTTGACCATGACTTTCAAAGCACTCCTCGTTGAAAAGAACGACGAAGGCAAGACCTCCGCATCGGTTCAGGAGCTCGACGACAGCCGCTTGCCGGAAGGTGATGTCACCGTCGCCGTCGAATACTCCACGCTGAACTACAAGGACGGTCTGTGCGTCGGTCCGGGTGGCGGCCTTGTGCGCAACTACCCCCACGTGCCCGGCATCGATTTTGCCGGCACGGTCCTGGAATCCTCGGACGACTGGTACAAGGCCGGCGACAAGGTGGTGCTGACCGGATGGCGCGTCGGCGAAGTCTGGTGGGGCGGTTACGCCCAGAAGGCCTGCGTCAAGGGCGAATGGCTCGTGCCGCTTCCCGAAGGCATTTCCACGCGCAACGCTATGGCGGTCGGCACGGCCGGTTTTACGGCGATGCTTGCCGTGATGGCCCTGGAAGAGCACGGACTGAAACCCGGCGACGGGCCGGTTCTGGTCACCGGCGCGGCCGGTGGCGTCGGCTCGGTCGCGACCGCCATTCTCGCCAATCTCGGCTACGAGGTCGCCGCCGTGACGGGCCGCGAAAGCACCTGGGACTATCTGAAGTCCCTGGGCGCGAGCACAATCGTTCCGCGCGACGACGTCAATGAAACGGTAAAACGCCCGCTGGAAGCCGAAACTTGGGCCGGGTGCGTGGACGCGGTCGGCGGTGCCATGCTGGCGCGCGTTCTCGGCCAGATGAAATACGGGGCTTCGGTTGCCGCCGTCGGACTGGCCGGCGGGGCAGCGCTTCCGGCGACCGTCATTCCGTTTCTCTTGCGCGGCGTCAACCTGCTCGGCATCGACAGCGTCATGAAACCCTACGATGCCCGTCTCAAGGCCTGGGAACGGCTGGCGAAGGACCTGCCGATGGACAAGCTCGAAGCGATGATCCAGCCGGCAACCCTGGAAGACCTGCCCCAGCTCGGCGCAGATATTCTGAAAGGCCAGGTCAAGGGCCGTGTCGTCGTTGACGTGAACGCCTGACGCAGACCGGCGGCCGGTCTCGGCTTTGTCCTGCGGAAGCGCGAAGGCGTGGCCTCGGGGGACTGGCGGCAAGCGCTCTTTCGCGCGGCCCATCCTTCGAGGCTCTGCTGCGCGGCGCACCTCTGGATGAGGTCTCCGGGTTTGGCGCTTTTCGGATCCGAGCTCATTTTCTCAGAACCTCATCCTGAGGAGGGCCAAAAGGCCCGTCTCGAAGGATCGGCCACTTGCAACTTCTCATCCCGGTCTAGCCGCTTTCTCAGCAAACCGGGACGACAAAACCGGGTTGACGACCGGCATTGCCTCTCCTGTCCGGAAAGGCGAAGAGTGGCGATCGAATTTCGCGCGAAACTCGGTGATCACCGCATCTCCGCTTTCAGGAAATCGACCATGACGCGCACCTTTCGCGGCAGGAATGCCTTGCTCGGGTAAAGGATCCAGGCGGCCGTGTCGAAATCGGTTGCCGCGCAGTCAAACTCGGGAAAAAGATCCACAAGGCGGCCATCCTCCAGATCACCCCGGATCAGCCAGTTGGCCAGGAGTGCGACACCCATGCCGAGACGCGCGGCCTCACGCAGGGAAAGAGCGCTCGCGATCACCGTTTTACCTGCAACATCAACCCCGAAGGGCTCGCAGCCGTCCCGCCGGAACTTCCAGCTGTTCCGGAACCCCGGCAGGGCAAAACACAGGCAATTATGCTCCGCAAGGTCTTGCGGTATGCTGACCGGGCCGTGCCTTTCCAGGTAGGACGGCGCGGCGACCACGCGATAGCGCGACGAAAACAGCCGGGTGGAAATCAGGTCACCCTTCGGAGCCGCCGCCAGCCGGACCGCCAGATCGAGCCCGTCCGCGAGCAGGTCCATGTTGTAGTCGGACGGGTAAAGCTCGACCGAAAGGTCCGGATATCGGTCCTGAAACAGCGGCAGAACCGGCATGATACCCTCCTGCGCAAAGGCAACGGACGCTGTCATCTTCAGCGTACCCTTCGGCAACGCGCCCTGGGACGCCGCGTCCTCCGCGGCTGTTTCGAGTTCTTCGAGCAGCGGCGCGATCCTTTGCAGATAGCGCCCGCCCTCTTCCGTCAGCGCCAGTTTCCGCGTGCTGCGCTGAAAGACCCGGACGCCGAGTTCCTTTTCAGCATTTGCAACGATCCGCGACACGCTGGAGGCATCGACATCCAGAGCGCGGGCCGCCCCGGCAATGCTGCCGATATCGCGCACCAGGAGCAGCGTCTTGAGAGATTGAATGTCCATTCGTGCATTTTATGCACGATTCTACTGCATACCATCGTGTTTTTCTTATCCCGGCGCAGAAATAGCTTTGGGCCTCCCAAAAAGGAGATCCCCCATGACACTGCTCTTGCGCATAAATTCCAGCTCCCGCCAGACCGGCTCGCATTCCACTGCGGTTGCCGATCATTTCGAAACCTGTTTCCGGGAAAAGCACCCCGCGTGCCGGGTCATTTCGCGGCAGGTCGCTGATGGCTCCATTCCAATCATCAGCCAGAAAACAATCGAAGGCTTCTATACGCCCGCGGAAAACATGACCGACGACCTCAAGGCTGCGACGGAATTATCCGACAGGCTGATCACTGAACTTCACGAAGCCGATACGCTCCTTATCACCGCTCCGATCTACAATTTCAGTGTTCCGGCGGCACTCAAGGCCTGGATCGACCAGATCGTCCGGTTGGGCAGCACATTCTCCTATCAGGACGGCGCCTTCGAAGGGCTCGCCCGAACCCGCCGCGCCGTGGTCATCTGCGCTTATGGCGCGGAAGGTTACCTTGAGGGTCAACCCTTCTCGGCCGCCAATTTCGTTGAACCCTACCTCAGGTTTCTGCTGTCATTCCTGGGTATCGAGGACATCCGGTTCATTTCGGTTCAGGGAACCACCGGGGACGCGGAAACCGTCACGGCAAGGCTCGATGCGGCAAGAGAGGAGTGCCGGCTGGCAGCTTGATCCTGTTTTGAAGTATCAGGTCATGACCAATCTGTCGCCGGGCGGGAAACGCGCCCGGCGGATTTCGGCGGTTTCCGCCCCGAATCCGGTTGCAATCCGCCGAAACCTCCCATATAAGCGCCCGGTCCAGAGTCGTCCGGCTCGTCGTGGACTGGATTCCTGCATGCAAATGCGGGTCCTCCCGGCAAAAAGGGCATGCCGTGTCGGCTCTGAATGCTCCAACAAAAAAGCACCCGCTTTATGCGGATGCGCCAAGGAAAGGATGCAAAATGCCCAAGCTGAAGACGAAATCCGGCGCCAAGAAGCGCTTCAAGGTGACCGCGACCGGCAAGGTGAAAACCGCGCAGGCCGGCAAGCGCCACGGCATGATCAAGCGCACGAACAAGTTCATCCGCAACGCACGTGGAACGACCACGCTCAGCGATCAGGATGCACGTATCGTGAAGCAGTTCCTGCCCTACGCTTAAAGCCAGCCCCAAGGAGATCATCTAAATGTCACGCGTCAAAAGGGGCGTCACCGCCCACGCTCGCCACAAGAAAGTTCTGAAGGCCGCCAAGGGTTACTATGGCCGCCGCAAGAGCACCATCCGCGTTGCCAAGCAGGCCGTCGAGAAGGCAGGACAATACGCCTATCGCGACCGCAAGGCCAAGAAGCGCACGTTCCGCTCGCTCTGGATCCAGCGCATCAACGCGGCAACCCGCCAGCACGGCATGACCTACGGCCGCTTCATTGACGGCCTGAACAAGGCCGGCGTTGAAGTCGACCGCAAGGTCCTGTCCGACCTCGCCATCAACCAGCCCGACGCTTTCAAGGTGCTGGTCGACAAGGCGCAGGGCGCACTGACTGCTTAAGCAATCTGGCAAGAGAATTTTCGAAAAGCGCGGCTTCATCTGCCGCGCTTTTTTGTTGCGTCCCGGGGGAAATGTTCCATCGCGCTTTCAGGGGTGAACTCCGCGCGCACCCTCAAGAACACCCATAAGCTGCATTTTTAAAAACATTTCCCTTTTTTATTGCAAAAAGCTTCCCAACACGCCTACGCTGATAGATCCGGCAAGCGGGCACTTGCCGGGGGAAACACAGCAATGGGGAGCGGGATCCATGCAGTTGTTTGAAGCGTTTTTCGGTCTTGTCGGCGACCTGACGTGGGGATGGGCGCTCATACCCTTCCTCATCATCATCGGCGTTTTCTTCACTGTCGTGACCGGGTTTGTTCAGATCCGGTTCTTCAAGCGCATGTTCCGGGTTCTGTCGTCAAAGAACCAGACCGGTGATCCCAATGCCATCTCGGCGCGCGAAGCGCTGCTCCTGTCCGTCGGCGGACGCGTTGGCGGCGGCAACATCGCGGGCGTCGCCGTCGCCATAACGCTCGGCGGGCCGGGCGCGGTCTTCTGGATGTGGGCGGTTGCCCTTGTCGGCATGGCGACGAGCCTGATCGAGTGTTCGCTGGCCCAGCTCTACAAGCGCTCTGAAGGAGACGGGACCTATCGCGGCGGTCCGGCCCGGTCGATCATTCACGGGCTGGGAGAAGACTATCGCTGGCTCGCCGTTCTCTATGCGGTCTGCCTGATCGCGTCCTTCGCCTTCGGCTTCAACGCGTTTCAGGGCAACACGGTCGCGGGCGCTGCGGAGGAAAGCCTCGGCATCGGCCGCATCTGGACCGGGCTTGGCCTGACGGTCATCACCGGCCTGATCGTCTTTGGCGGTATTCACCGGATTGCGAAGGTCGCCGATGTGGTCGTGCCGATCATGGCGGTCGGCTACATTGCCATGGCGCTGCTCGTCATCGTCATCAACGTCACCGAAATCCCGGCCGCGCTCTACATGATCGTTGCCAATGCATTCGGCTGGGAGGAAGCCGTCGGCGGCGGCATGGGCGCTGCGCTTGCCCAAGGCCTGCGCCGCGGTCTCTTCTCCAACGAGGCCGGACTTGGGTCGGCGCCCAACGTCGCGGCGACGGCTGACGTCCGCCATCCGATCAGCCAGGGCATCACGCAGTCGTTTTCGGTGTTCATCGACACGATCATCATCTGCACCTGCACCGCTCTCATCATTCTGCTTGGCGATGTCTACGTGCCCGGTGACGAGGCGGTCGACGGCATCGTTCTGACGCAGCAGTCCCTGGCCTCGCATCTCGGCGGCTGGACCAGCTACTTCCTGACGCTGGCCATCCTGCTGTTCGCGTTCAGCTCGATCATCTACAACTACTATCTCGGAGAAAACGCACTCACGTCCATGACCGGCAACACGGCGGCCATTCAGGTGCTGCGGGTTCTGGTCATGGGCGTGGTCTTCCTGGGTGCAACGGCGCCGGGCGCAACAGCGGTGTTCTTCTTCTCCGATCCGCTGATGGGGGTCCTGGCCGTCGTCAATCTGCTGGCGCTCATGATGCTGTTTCCAACGGCAAAGCGGATATTGGACGACTTCAAGGAGCAGATCCGCGCCGGTGTCGACCGGCCGGTGCTCAACCCGGACAAGTTCGCGGACCTGGATATCGACCGGACCGCGTGGACCGGGAAGGATCCCGAAGCGACGTGATGCGTGTCTCCAGGGATGGTTAGGTTTGGTCAATGTCGCCTTACCTGAAAGAAAACCGATTGCAGGACGTCATTGCCGCCATTCAGGTCATGGGCGCATATGACAAGCACACCAGCCGGAAAGCCGACCTTTGGTCGGCGCAACTTGGCACGCCTCAAAGCGGGCCGGACTGGTTTGAGGTGTGCCGGGAACATCCGGAGTTCTTCCGGACCAACACCACGGAAGACGATGCCGAGGATGCCAACTGGGTTGGGATTCGCTGGCGGTGGGCGACCGGGCGGACGTTTTCTCCCGAAAGCGGGCTGAACCTCACGCACGGTGAAATCTCATCCCTGGCTGCAAACGAGAAAAAGAAACTCACGCGCGCACCCTTAACAAGCGATCAGATTGAAACGCTGATCGCCTCGGCCATTCAACTGCACTCGCGGGCGATAGAGCACAAGCGCGAACTGCGCTGGTGGGCCATTCCCGCAATCAGTGCCGCCACCGCATTCTTAGGTGCCGTTCTCGGCGCATTCGCGCACTCCTATTTCCAATAATGGACAAAACGGCTGCCCGCCGTCCCGCCAGTTCACGTAAATCTGTCCTGCAAAGCACCAAGCCGTTAACTTTTGTGACCTCGTTTTGGCCGGATTCCGCGGGCAAAAGGTTAACGGCTACCTATATTGGCATGAGGATTGCGACGTTTCAGGCAAGAGGGCACTGAACGTGCCATTTTGAAACAACGAGGCGTTTTTTCGTGCGAGTGAACCCGGTAAGTGCAACAGGCCGTTCCATTGTGAGGCGCCAGCGTCCCTCTTCGGGAGAGACGCAGTCCGGCTCTCAGGGGGATTTTGCAGGCTTCCTGCCGCCGCCGCCGGAAACGGAACACCGCAACGAGCCTGAGACCTTCTTCCGGGACTATCACCCCAATTCCGTCTTCCTTGCCCATCTGCTCGCGTCAGGCGAGGTCGAGCTAGAGGAGCGCCCGCGCCGCAGGTCGGTTCCCGAACTCTGCTCCGACGCCTATCGCGCCACGGCCGCGTTGCCCAGGCAGCGCGCGGCGGGGCACCTCGTCAGGACCGACCGCTGACATGTATTGATTTCCAGAAGTACCACTGGAGTTCCTGGCCCGGAGCAATTTGCTCCGGGTCTTTTTTTCACGTTGCGCGCACAACTGCGTCATCGCGGCACATGTGTGATTTCCGGCACAGTTGTTCGTGGAATTCATACCTATATTAAGACCAGATCCGGAAAAACCGGACCTCCGACACGATGGCCACGGACTGGCCCACTACGGAGTATGGAATATGATTGTCACACCTGTTCCCGCCGTTGACGCGATGCGCTCCCGGCAAAAACCTCTCGATACGCCAGCGCGGGAGATGGAAGATGCCCTGGCGGCTTCAAGCCGGTTTTCCGATCTCCCGATGGTACCCGTCCATGTTGCCTCCGCTGCGCTGCGGACCACCTACCATGGCACGGATGCGGAATACGCCACGCAACTGATGGCGGGCAGCGAGTTTCATCATGAAACGGCGCTGGAACGCGAAAGCCACCACCGGCAATACACTGCCGCATCCGCCTATGAGGAAGACGAGCGCACGCACACTGTCTCGCTTTCCGCTTAAGCTCCGGTCAGGCCTCGATCCTCAGGAAACCGGCCAGACCGGTTTTCTGGTGCTCTATCACATGGCAATGAAACGCCCAGTCACCCGGATTGTCGGCGACGAGCGCCACCTCCATCGTCTCCTGCGATCGCAGCAGCGCCGTATCGGTCACGTGCGGTGCCAGTTTGCGTTTGTTTGAACGCAGCAAATGAAACGAAACGCCGTGGAGATGAATCGGGTGATCGTTGGGCGTTTCGTTGCGCAGCCGCAACACATAGGTTTTTCCCGTCTTCAAGACCGCGAGCGGGTCGAACGGACCCGGCACGTCGCCTGGCCAGGCCTTGCGATTGATCGACCAGAACGTATAGCCGAGCGTCCCGCAAATGCTCGCCTGCGGCGCATCTCCTTCAGGTGACCAGCCGAAGATGAAATCCAGCACTTCCGCGTTGTTCAGATCCGGTCGCGGTACAGGGTTGGGCTGCAACGGGACCAGTTCGTTCAGGCTCCGTTTGACGCTGGCGCCGCGCGGGAGGAAACGTGCGATCACCTTCTGGTCGAACTTGCGCTTGAGAACAAGCCTGACGGCATCTTCTTCCCGATCCGGAACCCTGAGCGCAATATCTGCTCTTTGGCCGGGTGAAAGCTCGATGCCACGGGCCGGCACGGGAACAGGCAACGGATTGGCATCGATGGCGATCACCATCGCTTCGCCACCTTCAATCTCGTAACTTCCAACCCGCGTGACATCCGTTACGGCAAGGCGCAGGCGCACCAGGCTCCCCGCTTGAAGATCAAAGTCCGGAGCCGGCTTCCAGTTGACAGTAGACACGGTTCCGAGTGTTCCCCCGCGCGCCGCGCTGCGCGCCTTGAACAGGGATATGAACTGTCCGTCGCCCCCGAGCCGGAAGTCGCGGATGTTGAGCGGAAGGTCACTGTCGAAGCCGGGGTCGGTCGGCTCTTCGACAATGAGCACGCCGGTCAGCCCCCGCGCCATCTGCTCCAGCGTGTTGCAATGCGGGTGATACCAGAAGGTTCCTGCATCCGGCGGCGTGAAGGCGTAGCGGAACTTTTCGCCTGCCCCGATCGGATACTGGGTGAGATAGGGCACCCCGTCCATGCCGTTCGCAATGCGCAGCCCGTGCCAGTGTACGACGGACGCTTCATCAAGCGCGTTGGTAACGACTATGGCCGCCATTTCGCCCTGTTTGACCCGCAGCACCGGAGGCGGCCCGTCCGGCGCAAAACTCAACATGCACCTTGTAACGGTGCCGGGCAGGATCCCGTAGTCGAGATGCGATAGCGTCAGTGAATGCGCGTTTGCTGAAGCGCTGCCGGCCGCAAACGCTCCCGCCGAAGCAGCCACCAGTGTTGCAGAGCTGCCGAGCAGCAGCTCGCGCCGCGTGAGATGAGACATGATTACCTTGCGTAATGTCGGGCGCGTCCGGGTGCAGTTAACACCCGGCGGCACCATCAGGCAACGCGCCTGATGCCGCAGCCGCTGTCTGCGGTGCGACCGAAAATCGTCAGGGTAACGGTTTTAGTAGCCGGCGGCGTGACCGTCCTTGCGCGGGTCGGAGCCTGCGGTCAGGAGATGACGTGCCTTGTCGATCATGATCGCCTGGCTTCCCCCGATTGGACCGGGCGCCGGAACGACATTATGTCCGCGCGCTTTCAGTCCGTCGATGGTTGACGGTGGAACAAGCCTCTCCGCCTGGAGGTCGTGGGTCTCCAGATCGAAGAACATGCGCGGAAAATCGATCGCGGCCTGCACGTCCATGCCGTAATCGATGATGTTGGTCAGAAGATGCGCGTGACCGCAGGCCTGATACTGTCCACCCATCACCCCGAACGACAGGAACGGCGCACCGTCCTGCAGCACCATCGCGGGAATGATCGTGTGCAACGGCCGCTTGCCGCCATCGATCGAATTCGCGTGGCCCGGCGCTGCCTTGAACGACCGGCCGCGGCTATGGAGCAGCACGCCGCTTGCGGGAGCGACGATTCCGGACCCGAAATCGCTGAAGAGCGAATTGATGAAGGAAACCGAAAGACCGTCCTTGTCGACGACGCTCAGATAGACCGTGTCCGTTTGCGGCGTCAGGGATGCTTCCGGAAGCGTGGAAACGCGTGTTTCGCGCGAAACCAGTGCGGCGAGTTGGTCGATATAGTCCGACCCGATCAGCCGCGTGTGGCACACATCCATGTAATTCGGGTCGGTAACGAACTTGTCGCGGACCGCATAGCCGATGCGCGATGCCTCCATCTCCAGGTGGAAGCGTTCCGGTCCGAGAGGGTCCAGGTTTTCCAGATCGAACTTTTCAAGGATCCCCATGATCACCAGCGCAATGACGCCCTGCCCGTTTGGCGGCAATTCGGCGACGGAGAAACCCTTGTAGTCGCGCATGACAGGCGCGACGGCAGTCGTATGACACGCTGCAAGATCGTCCTCGGTCATCAGCCCGCCCTTGGCCTGAAGCGCGGACACGATGTCCCGGGCGATGTCGCCGCTATAGAAGGCATCCGCGCCCCCTTCGGCGATCTGTTCAAGCGTGTCGGCGAGATGCGGGTACTTCAGGATGGTACCGGTTTCCGGCGCCTGGCCGTTGATCAGGTAGCGCGCTGCCGAAATCTCGTCGCCCGAGAGCTTTGAGACGTTTTGCGCCCAGTCCCGCGCAACTCTCGGCGCCACGGGAAAGCCATCGCGGGCATATTCGATCGCCCGCTTGAAAAGCTCCTTGAAGGAGCGCGTGCCGTGGGCCGACAACAGTGTTTCCCAGGCCCTGACGGCACCGGGCACGGTGACGGCATGGGCGGACGTATCCGTGATCTCCTTCACGCCCAGTTCCGCGAGACGCTCGGGCGTCGCGGCCTTGGGTGCAGCCCCTGACCCGTTGAAACCGGTCAGGCGGCCATCGGGCTCGGTCACGATTGCGAAGCAGTCACCGCCGATGCCGGTCATGTGTGTTTCAACGACACATTGCACGGCGACACCCGCGATCGCTGCATCGACCGCGTTGCCCCCATTTTGCAGAACTTCCAGAACAGCGCTGGTCGCCAAGGGGTGAGAGGTTGCAGCCGCCGCGTTGCGCGCAAAGACCGGCGAACGGCCCGGGGCCTGAAAATCACGCTTCACTGAATTCCTCCAACCCGAATTTCACATCACTTGTTCCGTTTCGCCGCAGAAGTTTCTCGGCGAAGCCACCTATGCGCCTGCGCTCTGGTCTGCTAGCAAGCCCTGATTGAGGGCAGCACCTTAAGGAGTGGCTGGCAAATGCGCAAACACACAATTCCGGCGCACACAGCCGCATGCGGCTCACGCCGTGAATGACGCTTCTTGGAAGAAATGCTTGCCCCGCCCCGTTATGAACCTTCGGAAGGACGACATTCAATGGCAAATGGCATTTCACTTTCAACGGCAGAGACCATCACTTCCGCCGCATTTGCAAAAGCGGCGGAACTGGGCCTGAAGCCACTCACTGTCGTCGTGCTGGATGCGGGCGGTCATACCGTGATCCTGAAGCGGCAGGACGGCTCTTCCAACCTGCGTCCCCAGATTGCGACCGGCAAGGCGAACGGGGCCCTTGCCGTCGGCACCGGAACCCGCTGGCTGAACGCCAATGCCGAAACGCGCCCGCACTTCGTGAACGCCCTGAACGGGGTTGCCGGCGGCAACATCATCCCCGTGCCGGGCGGCGTTCTGGTCAGAAACGATGCAGGTGAAACGCTGGGTGCCGTCGGCATCACCGGCGACACGTCCGAGAACGATGAAGCCTGCGCCGTGGCCGGCATCGAGACGGCCGGTCTGGTCGCAGATTGCGGCTGACGCTCAAAGGCGTTAACGGCAACCGGACGAACAACGGCAGGAGGCGGCAACCCGCTCCCTGCCTGCAGTCATTCCAATCGGCAACAACCTCGGTCGGGTGTCAGGACTTGTCCGAAAGCTGGTTGATTTTCTTTTGCATCTCTTCCAGCTGCCGCTTCATGTCATCAAGCTCACCGGGGCCTGATGCGCTCTTCTTGGCGTCCGCGGGCGCTGATGCGGCGTTCGAAGAGTTTCCCGTTTCTCCGGGCGGGAACGGCATGAACATTTTCATGGCCCGCTCGAACATCTCGGTGTTGCGCTTGACCTGGTCCTCGATCGCGTCGAAAGCAGTTGCCCCGAAAGCCTCACTCATCTGCGAGCGCAGCTTTTCCTGCTCCTTGGTGAGCGACGTCATCGAGTACTCGAGAAAGCTTGGAACCAGTCCCTGCATGCTGTCGCCATAAAAGCGGATCAGTTGCCGCAGAAAGGTGACCGGCAGAAGATTCTGGCCCTTGCCTTCCTGTTCGAAAATGATCTGCGTGAGCACCGACCGGGTAATGTCCTCTCCCGATTTGGCATCGTAGACCACAAAGTCTTCTTCTCCCTTCACCATCACCGCGAGATCCTCGAGCGTGACATAGGTGCTGGTGCCCGTATTGTAGAGCCGCCGGTTGGCGTATTTCTTGATGATTGTAGGCTCGGTTGTCTTAGCCATGCGTCATTTCCGCCTGTCAGCCTTACGGCTAGTTTTCCATGTGACGACAGTGCTTTCGCCGACGTGCCGCCTCCTCCGACTAAGAGACTAAGCCAATCGTATCGGATCGTGCCACTCTTTTTATGTGCGCTGACGAAAGGATTATGCCGCAAATGCGAAAAGACCCCCCGGATAAGGGCTGTTACGGTTGACACCGTATCCCGGGCAGTTTCTAGTCCTCCGATAATTGAGGATCGAAAGTGCCCTTGAGGCACCGTCCGTCTACGGCCATCCGGCCATCAGTCCTGGAGAGTAGTATGAGCGCTTCCACAGATATCGTTATTGTCAGCGCAACCCGCACGCCTGTTGGATCTTTCAACGGTTCGTTCGCCAACGTTTCGGCGCATGACCTGGGCACAATCGTCATGAAAGCCGCAATGGAACAGGCCGGCGTCGAAGGCGGAGACATCGACGAAGTCGTGTTCGGTCAGGTCCTGACCGCCGCGCAGGGACAGAACCCGGCACGCCAGGCCGCGATCAATGCCGGCATTGCCGACAGCTCTTCCGCCTGGACCCTGAACCAGGTGTGCGGCTCCGGATTGCGCACCGTCGCTATCGCAGCGCAGCAGATCCAGACCGGTGATGCCACGATCATGATGGCCGGCGGCCAGGAAAACATGTCCTTGTCGCCGCACGCGGCGCATATGCGCAACGGCTACAAAATGGGCGATTACAAGATGATCGACACCATGATCAAGGACGGCTTGTGGGACGCCTTCAACGGCTACCACATGGGCCAGACGGCGGAAAACGTTGCCGAGAAATGGCAGATCAACCGCGCTCAGCAGGATGAATTTGCCGTGTCCTCGCAGAACAAGGCCGAGGCCGCCCAGAAGGCAGGCAGATTCAAGGACGAGATCACGCCTGTGACCGTCAAGGAGCGCAAAGCCGAGAAAGTGGTCGAGGACGACGAATACATCCGCCACGGCGCGACCCTGGAAAGCGTTGCCAAGCTGCGCCCGGCTTTCACCAAGGAAGGCTCCGTCACAGCCGCGAACGCGTCCGGCATCAACGATGGCGCGGCCGCCATCCTCGTCATGAGCGCCGCCGAGGCTGAAAAGCGTGGTCTGACGCCGCTCGCCCGGATCGCGTCCTGGGCGACCGCCGGCGTCGATCCGGCCATCATGGGCTCGGGTCCGATCCCGGCCTCCCGCAAGGCGCTTGAGAAAGCCGGATGGGCCGCAGCCGACCTGGATCTGGTCGAAGCCAACGAAGCCTTTGCCGCACAGGCCTGCGCCGTCAACAAGGACATGGGCTGGAACCCCGATATCGTCAACGTGAATGGCGGCGCCATCGCCATCGGCCACCCGATCGGCGCGTCGGGCGCACGTATCCTGACGACCCTGCTTCACGAAATGAACCGCCGCGACGCCAAGAAGGGCCTCGCGACGCTGTGCATCGGTGGCGGAATGGGCGTTGCCATGTGCCTGGAGCGCTGATCGCGCGGATTTGACAAGGATCATGGCCGGGGCCGTCCGGCCGTGGTCCAAGCACTGCAGTTTTTGAAAAAACACTCTGTTGAAGAGCCTGGAGTGAACGCTCCAAGAGGCCAACTGAAAGTCAGGAGGAAGGGGAATGAGCAAGGTCGCACTGGTCACGGGCGGAACACGCGGCATCGGCGGGGCAATCTCGCGCGGTCTGAAGGACGCCGGCTACACCGTGGCAGCCACCTACGCGGGCAACACAGAAAAAGCGGAAGCCTTCAAGGCGGAAACCGGTATCCACGTCTTCAAATGGGATGTCTCCGACCCCGAGGCCTGCGCCGCGGGAATCGCCCAGGTCGAGAGCGAGCTTGGCCCGGTTGAGGTTCTGGTCAACAATGCCGGCATCACGCGCGATGGCATGTTCCACAAGATGGACTTCGATCAGTGGCGCGCGGTGATCTCCACCAACCTGGATTCCATGTTCACGATGACCCATCCGGTCATCAACGGCATGCGCGGACGCGGCTCGGGCCGCATCATCAACATCTCGTCGATCAACGGCCAGAAGGGCCAGATGGGCCAGACGAACTATTCCGCTGCAAAGGCCGGCGTCATCGGCTTCACCAAGGCGCTGGCGCAGGAAAACGCCTTCAAGGGCATCACAGTCAACTGCGTCTGCCCCGGCTACATCAACACCGACATGGTCGCCGCGATGCCGGAAAAGGTACTGGAATCGATCGTTTCGAATATCCCGGTCGGCCGCCTCGGCCATCCGGAGGAAATCGCCCAGACCGTTGTCTACCTGGCCTCCGACGCCGCCGGCTTCATGACCGGCGCGGTCATGACCATCAACGGCGGCCAGTACTACGCCAACGGCTGATTGGACGTTAAAAACGTTTGAGTACAGAAAGAGCGCCCGCAAGGCGCTCTTTTTTTGCCTGTCATGCCGGAGTTGATTCCACTGCTGTCCGGTTTGGAGCGCGCTTTCGAATGTATGTAAGAAAGCAGCAGTGTTCCTTGCGGGGTCAAATCGGGATACGGAAACGTTTCCCCGATTTATCATCAGCTCATTTGATCACAATTGAGCGCGTCGTCGGAATGAGCCCAAGTAGACTGTCGCTGCCGGGCGCGACGTTCCTCCACTGTCATTCCAGACAAGTGAGGCGATGCCGAACGTTGATCTGGAAACCAGAAATCTGCGTGAGCGAAGCGAACACTCTTGTCGATACGACCAGAATAGGCCGCGCCTTCGGCGCGAAATATCTCTGGTTTCCGGATCGGCGCGCAGCACACGCTGCACGTGTCCGGAATGACATGTCTATTGACTGCGGACCACCTCGCGCGATCAATTCCGGGTTAAACCGGACAGCAGTGAGTTGATTCACAGCACTTTCGACCAGATCGGCCGGCCGAAGCCGCTGTCTTTTTGCGGATCTTTCATGATGCCGTGGATCGAGTACTTGTCGCGCTTCACAATGGTGAGCGGTGCAAACGTGTCGCTGACACGGAAATTGACGTTGCCCTCGATCGTCGTGAGCATGTCGCCGTTGACTTTCACGACAAGAAAGTGGTGATTTTCACCCGCCTTTTTCGTGATCGGATCCTTGCCCCAGTTCGCAATGCCGTAGTCGCCCGGCTTCACGTCCGACGCCTTCATCACAGTGGTGAATAGCGTTTCCTTGTTCTTGATGGGTCTTGCAGTGCTCACCATTGGCCAGGAACCGATCTTCAGACCGGCAAGCTTGTAGACGGCAAACACAAACGCCCCGCACCACTTGCTGATGTCCGTCGGTTTCAAACCCGCAGCATAGCGCTGGACATGGGCGTCCGAGATGTGCAGGCAATTCGCCGCCTGGATATCGGGATTGCCGGTCAGCATGGCGATCTGCGCCAGGATGGCGCCACCCTGGCGTTCCTTGGTGTTGCCGTCGGCCTGGTAGTTCATCGCGATCCGCTGACGGTCCTTGCCAAGCTCGTCGGACATCCGCCAGCCGTGCCTTTCATACATCTGGCGGGCGATATTGACGATGCGGTCGCGCGCGGCCTGCTCGTCCGCAGGCGGTGTCAGCGTCTTGATGTAGGCGAGGAAAGCATCGACAAATTTCTGCAGCGCAGCTTTCGTCTGTTTTCCGACAATACCGTCCTTCGCGAGGCCGTTCTTGCCCTGGAACTCGATCACCCGGGCATGGGTCTTGCCACCGAAGATCCCGTCTGTTTCCAGATCCGGGTAGATCGACGCGCCAGCGTGGTTCAGGCCGCCTTGCACATGTTCAACGGCTTCGCCCTGCGAGCCGATCCTCAACAGCATCATTGCCGGTCTCCTTCGAGGCAGGTGTCAAACCTTCCCTTACGATAGGTATACCGACACAATGCTTCTCCCGTGGAGGTTTGGCAATCGCGACGTGAACTTCGGAATCCGATCGTTGACCTGCGGTCACACCAAAGCAACGGCGCGCGATGCGAAACCCGCGCTTCAGGCAAGTATCATGGCGACCCTGTGATCCAGGTCCTGGCGCATCGCCTCCGCTGTCCAGCCGGCGCGGCCGCGGAACATGTATCCCTGCCGGATATCATAGAGCAACCGCGCACGCTCCAGCGAGGGGAAGTCTTCCGCAAGGACACTGTTCTGCTTTTCCCTGTCGAACCGGGACGCGAGACGCTTGTCCGTGTCCTCGATGGCCTTTTCGACCCGCTCCTTGACGCCTTCAACCTCGCCGATGCTCGCCGACACGCTCGAGGCAAGGAAACACCCCTTTGCCCCGCTTTCATGCGCCGTTGCGTACTTGATCACCTCTTCGAGAAACCCGCGCACAGCAAGCCGGATATCCGGTTCGCTCTCGAAAATGACAACCGGCGCGCAACCGTCAACGTCGCCGTAAAGGTCGATGGTCTTGAGAAAAAGCTCTCTCTTGTCGCCGAACGCGGCATACATGCTGGGTCCGCTTATGCCCATCGCACTGGTCAGATCCTTGAGCGAGGCGCCGTCGTAACCTTTTGCCCAGAACACGTTCATGGCAGCTGTTAGCGCTTCCCGGCTGTCAAACGTTCGAGGGCGTCCCATTTTTTTTGTATCGTTCAATATATATCTCTTGACTCTGCTGCGCTTCGGATATTTATGTATCGATCATTATATATATCACAGAGCCTATGATGACAAACTCAAAACCTCTTGTAGGTCAGCCCTTTCCGAAAATCACCCTGTCCCGGCTGGGCGGCGGAACGGTGGAATTGGGAACACCGGCAAACGGGCATGACTGGCAGATGGTCGTGATCTATCGCGGCAAACACTGCCCCATCTGCACCAAATATCTAAAAGAACTCGGGGAAATCGCACCCGAGTTGGGCAGGATCGGCGTGGACATCGTGGTGGCATCAGCCGACCCCGAAGATCGAGCCGGTGCGCAGATCGGCGAAGCGGGCGTGAGCTTTCCTGTTGGCATCGATTTGAGCGTCGGTCAGATGCGGAAACTCGGCCTCTACGTCTCCGATCCGCGTTCTCGCGAGGAAACCGACCGACATTTCGCAGAGCCCGGACTTTTTGTCGTCAACGGCGAAGGCAAGCTCCAGGTGGTCGACATTTCAAACGCTCCCTTCGCCCGGCCGGCGCTGTCTTCAATGCTCATGGGGCTGAATTTCATCAAGAACCCGGCCAACAACTACCCGGTCAGGGGGACGCACCATGACAAAGTCTGAAGATGCCGCCCGCGAAGTCAGAGCCGTTATCCAGCGCCTGATTGAAAACGTCGCGGACAACAACACCGGGATCCTGGAGGAAATCTATCATGCGGACATGCAGGTCATCATGCTCGATCCGCAAGACGGGGTCAGCGTCTCGGGCAAGGAGGAATTCAAGAAGATGATCCGGGCGGCCCTCGATGCCAACAACGGCTCCATCGGAACCTGGGCCAGGTTTCACCACGTCTCGGTCGATGGCAACAAGGCCCACGTCCTGATCTCCAGGCAGAACGAGCTGACCGGACCGGACATGCAGATCACTCTGGGGATCGATCTTGTCCGTGAGCAGAACCGCTGGCGGATCACCCGCGAGGTGATCGTCACGCGGCCAAGGACCATTGCGGCTTGAGTCTGCCCTTCCGCAGGCTGTGAGACCGTCCGTTTCAAAACCTCGACCACTCGAAAGACCAGAAGATGTGCTTCAGAAACTCTCTCATGGGGCTCGCAGCCGCGATGGCGTGTGCCGGTGCCCTTCTTTCAACGAGCGACGCACACGCCGATCCCGTCGTCGAACTCGAACACCTCAACGACCGCTTCAACCAGGCCGTGGCAAATCACGACGCGGGCGCAGTCCTGTCACTCTACGCAGATGACACGATCTGGATCGAGCAGGGAAAACCGGCAACTCGGGGGCTCGAAGAACCCAGGAAGCTCTTCGAATTCGTCACGGCCAACAAGGGTGAGGTCACCCATTCCGTCGATACGCTCTTTGTCTCCGAAGACGGCACGCTTGCCGTCATGATCGGGTCTGTCGACGCCAGGATGGAAAGCGTCGGCATGGACGCGACCGGGACCTATCTCTACGTCCTAAAGCCGACCGGCGATGGTTGGAAAGTGGTTGCGGACATGTGGCATCAGCACGCGGAGTGACCCCGTGTGTCCGATGACCCTGTGTGACTGATGACGCCTATCGCGACCTCGGACGCGTGAAGTGCAGGAAGGACCGGTCCATTGTGTCAGGTTCTTTCCGCGCACGCGGAACGACAGACGTGACCTGCATGTCGAAGACGGCGATCATCTCCACCTGTCCGTCGATGAGGGTAATCTCCTGCCGGGTCGGTCTGATGCTGAGCGTCCCGACAAGTTCGACCGGTTCGTAGATGGAATCAGCCGTCCAGTCCGTCGCAAGCGTGTAGCGGATCATCTGGTTCGGATCCGGGGCGGGCGTGTGTGAGCACATGCCCCGTTCGGGAACCAGGTAGCCGCCAGTGGAGGATGCGTTCTCCTCGCCTTGAACGGGAATCACATAGCCGGGGATCGAGATGCGTCTGCCGTCAAGATCCGGATTGCCCGCCATGACCGCTTCCGCGCGCTTGCGGCCGATTTCCTGCCGCCGCGACAAAAGCCCGTCCGTGTCGATCCCCGACGCCGCCAGCTTCGCCTCTTCACGATCGAGGTGATCTTCGATATCCGGCCTTGCATCGCTCAAAAGTCCGGGATCGGCAAGCAGCTTGCGCAAGCGCAACACGGTGCCGAGCGATCTGAGTTCGGCAAGACTGAGTGCCGCGAAGGGATCGTCGAAATCGGCCGCAACCGGGTCGATCAGATCCTGCCAGTTCACCTGTTTCACCGCCCATGCCGGTTGCATGAGGCCAAACAGCAGCATGAGGCAAAGGACTGCTCGCATTTCGAGGACCCGTGTGTTCTTTTCAATTCCTATCCCTGATAGATAACAGATTCACACCGGCAAGGCATATGCATTCAGCGCAGGGAAACAGTCATGACCTTTCTCGCAGACGGCTTCAGACGGGTGGACGAAGCCGTCAACCTGGAAAAGCTGGAAAGCTGCCTGTCCTTGATGGAACGTCTGCCGGACTTTCAGACCTACAAGAAAACCTCCTACGAGGCTCTGGTCCTGGGCCCGGACAGCAAGGTCGCCGATCTCACCTGCGGCCTCGGCTTCGATCTGCCCAGGTTGAAGCAACTGGTGCCCGGCGGCACCGTGACGGGTTTCGATCTGAGCGACAGTTTCGTCAAGGCCGCACAAAACCACGTCATCGACGTGCTCGGGGCCGAGGACCCCTCGATCACCGTCAGTCAGGGAGACATCCACGCGCTCAGGTGCGAGCCGGATCATTTCGATGCGGCACGGATCGACCGGTCCCTCCAGCACATACCGGACCCCGGAACGGCGATTGGCGAAATGGCGCGGATCGTTCGGCCCGGCGGTATTGTCAGCGCGGCAGAACCGGACTGGAGCAGTTTCGTCATCGGATCGGATCTCGCCGGGATATCGCGCCATGCCGAGGACGCCTTCAGAAACGGATTTCTCAATCCGATGATCGGCCGGGAATTGATAGACTACTTTGGCGGTCATTTCTCCATCACGCACCACAGCGTTCATCCCATTCTGCTGAAAAGGCTTGCCGACGCCGAGATCATCTTCGATCTGACCGTCACCCTCCAGCGCTGTGTTTCTGAAAAGAGGATCCCCGCAGCGGAAGCGGAGACCTTTTACGCGGACCTTGAAGAACGCGACAGGAGCCATCGTTTTTTTGCGCTATTGAACATTCACGTGGTTGCCGGACGGAAGCGATAGGTCGAGGGAAATTGAGAGGCTTGAACCCCTGGAGCCTTGACCTCCACACCCCCTTGCCCCTATTTCCCGGGAACACCTGATCAGGAGCATCGGCACTATGGAATTGGAACACGCCCCGAACGATCCGACCCGAAAGGAGCTGTCACCGCTCCTGAAGCTGGCACTTGAACTGGGTCCGCTCGGCGTGTTCTTCCTGTTCAACTCGCGCGGCGAACAGATTGCCAACGCGTTCCCGGTTCTTCAGGTCATCGGTGAGCCGATTTTTCTGGCGACGGCGGCTTTCATGGTTGCCATCACGATTTCGCTCACCGTCTCGCTCTGGCTGACCCGCCGCCTGCCGATCATGCCGCTGGTGTCCGGCGTGGTCGTCCTGGTCTTCGGCGCGCTAACGCTCTGGCTGCACGACGAACTCTTCATCAAGCTGAAGCCGACCATCGTGAACTGCATGTTCGGCTCCATCCTGCTAGGAGGTCTTTTCTTCGGCAAGGCGCTTCTCGGCTACGTCTTCGACAGCGCGTTCAAGCTGACGGATGAAGGCTGGCGCAAACTGACCCTGCGCTGGGGCATCTTCTTCTTCGTGCTTGCCGCCATAAACGAGATCGTCTGGCGCAGTTTCTCGACCGATTTCTGGGTCAGCTTCAAGGTGTTCGGCATCATGCCCATCACCCTGGTGTTCACCCTGACCCAGCTTCCCCTGATCCAGAAATACGCGATTACGGACGAGGCCAAGGACGCTTGAGGTTCATGCCAGGCGTCACAGGTGCCCGTCGCCATGTCCGAAGGACACGTCGCGGCGCGCGCCGGTGATTGAAATCGAAAAGCCTGCGATCACATCGATCAGCGAAATCGCCATCAGAATGAAGAACAGCGACGTCGCCGCCTGCGGCAGAACGAGAAACTCGACCAGGTAGACGACGAAAACCAGCACCGAAAACATGTGGTCGAGCAGCGCCGTGGTTCCGATCCGCGTCGCCTTCAGGATTTCGATGAACAGAAAGAACAGGCCGAGCGTGATCAGGAGATCGCTCGCCAGCAGTTCGAATGTCGCGCCCGAAACCATCGCGATCGAGACCATCGGCTCAGACCAGAACAGCGGATTGTCGGCGCCGGCGGTAAAGGCGAGGGCGTTGTAGATCAGCAGGGAAAAGAGCGTAAACGGAATTGCGGAAAATAGGCGCATGGCGCGGCTCCCGGTGAATGCGGACACGGGTGAGGCGGAGTGCGGCGACCTGACACGATCAAAGGCACGATTTCAAGGCAGGATTTCGGGGACGCGATTTCAGGACAAAAGAAAAAGGCCGGCCTGTCGAAACAAGGCCGGCCTCAATCCTGGTTTGCCATGCGGCGATCCACCCTGGTGAAGAGCTTATGCATCTTCCTTCGGGGAAAGGATCTGACGGCCCCGGTACATGCCGGTCTTCAGGTCGACGTGATGCGGACGGCGCAGTTCGCCCGAATCCTTGTCCTCGACGTAAGTCGGCTGCTTGAGGGCGTCCGTGGAACGGCGAAAACCGCGCTTCATACGCGAGGTTTTTCTCTTTGGAACTGCCATTTTGTTTTTCTCCGTGGTCCATAACCGCGCGGCCCGGACCGGGTCAGCCCGGGGCGTGGCGTCACGCAGCGTGTTGGAATGCGCGGCGTTATACAGGCAACGCCGCCGTTTTGCCACCCCAAACACGAAATTTTCTCGGTCATTTTCAGGCGCAACCGTTTGTACCGCATTGTATCAGGGTTAATTGGCCAGAACACAGCCGAAAATCGGACCCGAAGACCTGACGCGGGCAAGATTGGTCGCCGCCAGGCGTCGGTGCCCTGCGGAGGGATTGGCCGGGTTCCGCCCGAGCGGATTGGGCAGCGCCGTTGCCAGCCGCGCCGCTTCTGTTCGTGTCAGATCTTTCGCCGGCTTTCCGAACCAGGCCTGCGCCGCGGCTTCCGCTCCGAAGATGCCTTCGCCCCATTCCGCGATATTGAGATAGATCTCCAGCACCCGCTTCTTGGTCAGGATCGCATCCAGCATCAGGGCAAGCGGCAGTTCCATGGCCTTTCTGACATAGGACCGCTCGCCCCACAGAAACAGGTTTTTCGCTGTTTGCATGGTGATCGTGCTGGCGCCTCGGGGGCGTTCGCCTTCGCTGAGCGCCTCGACCTGGTCCTGGAGCGCATCCCATTCGACCCCGTCATTGGTACAGAAACCGCTGTCTTCGGACGTGATGACCGACCGGACAAGGTTGGGTGAAATCTCTTCAAGCGGAACCCATTGCCGGTCGACCCAGAGAAACTGGACATAGCGGGCAAGCATCAGGGTGCTCACCGGAGGCACGACGGAATAGATGACGGTGAGAACAGGCGGCAACAGGATCAGAACCAGCAGGAGCTGCAACAGCCGCCGCCTGACCCTTTGCCACAAAGAACGCTTTTTGCCGGTATCCCGGGAAGCGGCCTTGCCGCTCCCGGCTGCCGCCTTACGTCGTCCCATTCAACTTCCGTTCATTGTCCTGAATGAAATCGCGGATGATCGGCACCGCATCGCGTTCCTTCGACAGGAGCAGCTGGAACACCATGTTCGAGCCGTGCAGGAACCCGAGTTCGACGGCGCACAGGTAAAACTCCCACATCCTGCAAAAGGCGTCGTCATAAAGCTCGGCCGCCGCACCGCGCTTCTCCTCGAAACGGATGCGCCAGTCCCGGATCGTGTAGTAGTAGTGCAACCGCAGGATTTCATTGTCGCAGACCCATAACCCGAGGCGCTCGGTCGATGCAAAGACTTCGGACAGCGCCGGAACATATCCGCCCGGGAAAATGTACTTCCTGATGAAGGGACCGGTCGTGCCCGGCGGAGTCATCCGTCCGATGGAGTGGATGACGGCAAAGCCACGGTCTGTGAGACAGTCGCGGATCTTGCCGAAATATTCATCCAGATGACCGATGCCGACATGCTCCATCATGCCGACCGAAATGATCCGGTCGAACTGGCCTTCGAATTCGCGGTAATCCTTGAGGACGAACGTGACCCGGTCCTCCACGCCCGCCGCCTTGACCCGCTCTTCCGCGATTTTCACCTGTTCGGGCGATACGTTCAGCGAGGTCACGCGGGCGCCGGCCTGCGCCATCCGGATTGCCAGCGAGCCCCAGCCGCCGCCGATTTCAAGAACCTCCATGCCGTCTTTCAGGTCGAGCTTGGCAACCAGATGGGTGAGCTTTGCATCCTGGGCCGCCTCGAGGCTCACATCCGGACCGGTGTAATAAGCGCAGCTGTAGTTGAGGCCCTCGTCGAGAAACAGCCGGTAGAGGTCTGTCGACAGATCATAATGATGCCGGGCCTGCTTCTTGGCGCGCTCAACGCTGTTTTTCTGCTGATGCCGCCGGAACGCCTTCCAGCCCTTGCGCAAGAGGCCCTGCACCGGGTGCGCGCCGAGTGGCGCCCTGTTGATAGAAAAGAGAAACATGAAGTCATAGCATGTCGAGCCTTCTTCCATCGTCAGTGTGCCGTCCATGTAGGCTTCGCCGGCGGCCAGTTCCGGATTCAGGAACAGCGACGTGTAGAGCTTCTTGTCGTGCAGCCGGATGGTCACCGTCGGGCCATCTTCGCCGGAGCCGAACTCGTGAACCTTCCCCGTCACATCGATGACGCGCATGCGGCCCTGTTTGATGAAGGAGCGCAACAGGTTCGACAACAGTTTCATGGGCGGGTCTCCAGGTGATGGCCCTGTCCGGGCGCGGTACGTGGCTGGTCAAACTAGCGGTTTGATCTATTTTTTGAAATTCCGGTCTTGACGATACAAAGAATTGGTCTCAGGGAAAGCCGAACTTTGCATTTGCCGGAAATACAGTCTGGAGTACCTCGTGACGATTGAGCTGAAGCAGCACCTGACGGAACAGGGCGCCCGGATTGAGACCGCCCTGAAACGCATCCTCGACCCTGCTGCACTTGCCGGCGAGATAACACGGCCGCCCCGGCTGGTCGATGCGATGCGTTACGGTGCGCTCAACGGTGGCAAGCGCCTCAGACCCATCCTCGTTGTCGAGGCTGCGAAACTGTTCGGCCGCGACGATGACGGCGTCATCGAGACGGCCTGTGCACTGGAACTCATCCACTCCTACTCGCTCATCCATGACGACCTTCCGGCCATGGACGATGACGACCTGCGCAGGGGACAGCCGACGGTGCACAAGGCCTTTGACGAGGCAACGGCGATCCTTGCCGGCGATGCCTTGCTGACGCTCGCGTTTGACGTGATCGGCAGCGAGAGGGTTCACGGCGATGCCGCTGTCCGGCTCCGGCTTTCCAGAGAACTGGCACGCGCAGCGGGTGTCGGCGGCATGGCCGGTGGCCAGATGCTCGATCTTGAATCGGAGCACCGGGATCGTTCGGAAGCGGAAATCCGTCTTCTGCAGTCCATGAAGACCGGCGCGCTCCTGCGCTACGCCTGCCGAGCAGGCGCCATCGTCGCCGATGCGTCCGATGATGATGCCGAAAGACTGACACGCTTCGGCGAAGCGATCGGTCTCGCCTTTCAACTCGCCGACGACCTGCTGGATGTCGAAGCCAGCCCGGAAGTCATGGGCAAGGCGACCGGCAAGGACGCAGAGGCAGGCAAAGCAACGCTGGTCGGTCTGTGGGGCGCGGAAAAAACCCATGCAGAACTGACAACGCTTCTGGAGGAGTCGGAACAGCTGCTTGCACCCTACGGAAAGGGTGCACAGACGCTGGCGGCGCTTGCGGACTTTATCGTCAGTCGTTCGAACTGACGGGATTTCCCGCCGCGTGGCGGCCGAAGTCCGGTGCGTCCGTTTCCTGGCCCGCCTCGATGATCGAGCGGCGGATGCCGCGGGTGCGGGTGAACAGGTCAAACAGCATTTCGCCGTCGCCCCAGCGGATCGCCCGCTGCAAGGCGGACAGATCTTCCGAGAACCGCGAAAGCATCTCCAGAATGGCTTCCTTGTTGTTCAGGCAGACATCGCGCCACATGGTCGGATCGGACGCCGCCAGACGCGTAAAATCGCGGAACCCGGAGGCGGAGTACTTGATCACCTGTGACTTGGTCACGGTGGCGAGATCGTCGGCGGTACCGACGATGTTGTAGGCGATCAGATGCGGCAGATGGGAAACGATTGCCAGCACAAGGTCATGGTGCTTCGGTTCCATCAGGTCCACGTCGGAACCACAGCCCTCCCAGAAGGCCTTGAGTTTGGCCAGCGCATCCGGATCCGTGTTGCCCGGTGGCGTGAGAATGCACCAGCGCTGTTCGAACAGGGTCGGGAAGCCGGCATCCGGACCGGAATGCTCCGTCCCCGCAATCGGGTGTCCTGGAATGAAGTGAACCCCGTCCGGAACATGCGGACTGACCTGCTCCACGACGGATTCCTTGGTGGAACCAGCGTCTGTCAGGATCGCTCCCTTTTTCAAGGCAGGCGCAATCCACTTGGCAACAGCCTCGTTGGCCCCGACAGGCACGCAGAGAATGACAAGGTCTGCCCCTTCGACGGCCTCGGCCGCATCCAGCGCATAGTGATCACCGAGCCCCAGTTCTTCCGCACGCTGCAATGTTGCAGGTGAACGGGTGGAAATGGCGATCTCGCGCACGAGACCGCGCTGGCGGGCGGCCTGCGCCAGGGAAGAGCCGATGAGACCGATTCCGATCAGGGCCATCCGGTTGAATATGGGAGCACCAGTCATGCGTTCTTGTTCTGCCTTCAGGCTTGTCCCAGAAATTTTTTGATGTGTTCGACGACGGTCCGGTTCGCCTCTTCCGAGCCGACGGTCATGCGTAACGCGTTCGGCAGGCCGTAGTTGGCGACCTGCCGCAGCACGCACCCGTGTTCCAGAAGATAGGCATCCGCATCCGCCGCGCGCTTGCCGTCCTCGTCAGGAAAATGAACGAGCACGAAATTGCCGACGCTCGGCGTCACCTTGAGGCCGAGTTTTTCCAATTCACCGGTGACCCAGGGCAACCATTCCTCATTGTGCTCGACCGCGCGCGTCAGGAACTCCCGGTCCTGAACCGCGGCGATCCCGGCCGCGATGGCCATTCCGGAGACGTTGAAGGGGCCGCGGATCCGGTTGAGCGCATCGATGATATGCGACGGGCCGAAGCCCCAGCCAATGCGCAGATTGGCAAGTCCGTACACCTTCGAAAACGTGCGTGTCATGACAACATTGTCGGACGTCGCCGCGAGTTCGATCCCGCTCTCGTAGTCGTTCTTGCGCACATATTCGCCGTAGGCCGCGTCGAGAACCAGAAGCACATGCGGAGGCAGTCCCTCGTGCAGACTCTTGACTTCCTCGAACGGCAGGTAGGTTCCCGTCGGGTTGTTGGGATTGGCGATGAAAACCATCTTGGTCTTGCCGGTCACCCGCGCCAGAATGGCATCAACGTCGGTCTTCAGATCCGTTTCCGGCGCAACGACGGGCGTCGCCCCGGCCGCGCGGATCGCAATGTCGTAAATCAGGAAGCCGTGTTCGGAATAGATCGCTTCGTCGCCCCGCCCAAGGTAGGCATAGGCGAGGAAACTCAGGATTTCGTCCGAACCGGCGCCGCAAATGATCCGGTCCGGATGCAGCCCATAGGTTTCAGCAATGGCATCGCGAAGTTCGTTGGCGGCACCGTCGGGGTAAAGCTCAAGGTTCCGTGCGACCGTTTCGATGGCAGCCTTCGCCTTCGGGCTGGCGCCAAGCGGCGTCTCGTTGGATGACAGCTTGTGCACTGTCTTGCCGTGCGTGCCTTTGGATTTGCCCGGAACGTAAGCTGCAATATCCAATACGCCTGCGCGCGGCTGAGGGCGCTCGGGTCTGGTCATATCGGCTTCACTCATTGTCTTCTTCCCGCTCACTCTTGCGGCTCTTCGCCGCCGAATTCGTCGTCGCCATCGGTTTCGCCGTCAATCGGTGCGGCATAACCACCGACGCGGCGCAGCACATCAGGTCTGGCTCCCGCTGCTGTGCAGGCGGCCAGCGCATCTTCTTCCGTCAGCTCGCCTGAGATCGCCAACAGCGCGTCCACACCGTTGCCGGACCGGAAAAAGCTAAGCACTTCAATGCCCTGGTCCATCAGTTTTCCAGGCAGAACATCCGACCAGCGCGCGTCATAAACCGTCACGTCCGTGTTGTCGACCAGGTTATCCGCCCGCGAAAGCACCAGCGCCGGAAGGTCCGCCGGGCGTTCATCGAGCATGACAAACGGTAACCTGGTTCTCACATGGGCCCCCGTCTCGCTGAGCCCGCGCCACCAGGGCAGATCGGCCCGGTCGTTGAGGGCGACAAGACCGATCGCGTTTCCGGCCGAAAGACCAACCGCATCAACAACGTCCGACGCATCGCTGCAAGGATCGAGTTCCGTTGAGAACCCGAAGTAGAACCTGGCAAGGTCGAGCATGTCGATCAGTTCGGCACCGCCATCCAGATAGACCACGGTTTCGGTGCCTTGGAGCGTACAGGCGCAGATAATGTCCCGCCAGATCTGTTCGACCGTGGTGATCGGCAGACTGCCCCGGTGCCGCTCCAGCATCTGCCGGACGCTGTCCGCATCCCGGTCGGGACGATAGGACAACGTCGTTTCCGCATCTCCGCCGGCCTCCCGGATCGCCGTTTCCGCGTTCGCACGCTCCATCAACGCCTCGTGGATGCGCATGTCGATTTCGTCGATGCGGGTGCGCAGGTCGACGGTCGTCATGCCATCGTCCGGTGTTTGCGACATCTGGAGTCCCAGCCTGGTTTAAAAAATGCAGCGGCGCATAGTCATATTCATGTGATCGCGCAAAGGCAAAAGAAATCATTGACTCATCGCGCCGGGCGCGGCTAGGTCGCTCGTCTGGCCGAATTGCCGAAGCCCATCTTTCAAACTGGATACACGCCGCGCGCAGTCCCACTTACCGTCTTCCCTGGTTCATACAAGAAGAACGCCCGACCCGTCATGCCAACTGAGAGCAAAAATCCGGAAACGCTTGACCATTTGAAAGCGAACCAGGCAGAGACGCCGTCGAGCAAGCTTGCGCGCTTTCCGGCCGACCAGCCGCTGGAACTGGACTCGGGCGTGAAACTTGCGCCGTGGCAGATTGCCTACGAGACCTATGGAGCGCTCAATGCGGACAAGTCGAACGCGATCCTTGTCTGCCATGCCCTGACCGGTGACCAGTATGTCGCCTCGACCAACCCGGTGACCGGAAAACCGGGCTGGTGGGAACTCATGGTCGGTCCGGGCAAACCGATCGACACCAATCATTATTTTGTTGTTTGCGCCAATGTTCTCGGCGGCTGTCTCGGCACCACGGGACCTGCATCGATCAACCCGGAAACAGGCGCTGCCTACGGCCTGGACCTGCCGGTTATCACCATTAGGGACATGGTCCGTGCGCAGGCCCGGCTGATCGATCACCTCGGCATCGACACGCTCTTTACCGTTATCGGCGGATCCATGGGCGGGATGCAGGTGCTGCAATGGGCAGCAAGCTACCCGGAGCGCGTGTTTGCCGCGGTTCCGATTGCGGCCTCGGCCCGGCACACATCCCAGAACATCGCCTTTCACGAGGTCGGGCGCCAGGCAATCATGGCGGACCCGAACTGGCGCGGTGGCAGCTACATCGATGAGGACGTCCGGCCGACAAAGGGCCTCGCGGTTGCGCGCATGGCCGCGCATGTCACCTACATGTCCGACGAATCCCTGCACCAGAAGTTTGGCCGGAATCTGCAGGACCGGGACAGGCTGACCTTCGGCTTCGACGCCGATTTCCAGATCGAAAGCTACCTGCGCCACCAGGGGATGACATTCGTCGACCGTTTCGACGCCAATTCGTATCTCTATGTGACCCGTGCGATGGACTATTTCGATCTGGCACATGAGTTCGGCGGATCTCTGCCGGCGGCCTTTGGCGGCACGAAAACCCGTTTCTGCGTCATGTCATTCACATCCGACTGGCTTTTTCCGACGTCCGAAAGCCGCAGCGTGGTCAAGGCGCTCAATGCCGCTGCCGCAAATGTGTCTTTCGTGGAAATCGAAAGCGACCGGGGACACGATTCCTTCCTGCTGGATGTGCCGGAAATGTTCGAGACCATTCAGGGCTTCATGACCGGTGCCGCCAACGCGCGCGGAATTCCGGCGCCGGGGGAGGCCCGCTGACATGAACCTTGCACCGAGACAAAACCGCACCGGTGAGGTCCGCGGAGATCACAAGGTCGTCGCCTCTCTCGTGCCGCTCGGCGGCCGTGTACTTGATATCGGTTCGGAAGACGGTGCGCTTCTGGACCATCTTGTCCGCGAACGCCAGGTCGACGGCCGCGGCGTCGAACTGAGCCAGGCGGGCGTGAACCGGTGTGTCGCACGTGGCCTTTCGGTTATCCAGGGTGACGCCGACAAGGACCTGGCGGACTATCCCGATGACGCCTTCGACGTTGTCATTCTCAGCCAGACGCTTCAGGCGACGCGCGAACCGAAGAAGGTGATGAGCGAACTTCTGCGCATCGGCAAGCAGGTGATCGTGTCGATCCCGAATTTCGCCCATTGGCGCAACCGCATGCAGCTCCTGTTCCGCGGCCGTATGCCGGTCACGAAGTATCTGCCCTACGAGTGGTACGACACGCCGAACATCCACTTCTGTTCGCTGCGCGACTTCGTGGAACTGTGCCATGAACTGGATGCGGACGTCGAAAAGGCGATCGCCCTGAGCGCGCACGGCAACGAGATTCCGGTCAACGCTCCCTGGTGGGTGTGGAATATCGTGGCCGAACAGGCGGTTTTTCTTCTGAAAAGATAATCCCGGACCGCGCCTTGGGCGCGAAAACCCGGGTCACGATCCCTCCGGGATCTCCCGGTGCAGCATTGTCTTCTGCGACCGCACTGCCCTGACCGGCTTCAGTCCGGTGGCAACGCCTTCGGGAATGAAAACGGGGCGCAGGACCCTGAGACGGCTTTTTTTGCCGTCGGCCGGAAGGCTCTGGAAGACGACTTTTTCCGCCTCCACAACGAGAACACCGCCGAAGACCGGCCAGATCCGCCTGCCGATACCTTCCCAGGTGCGCGCGGCGCGCAGGATCGTGCGCGCCTTTGACGGCGGCATGAACAGCGCTTCCTTGTCTTCGACGACATTGAACTCGCAACTCTTGAGCAGGTCCTTCAACTGGCCGCTGGAATAAGGGCGGCCGTAGCCGAAGGGCGACAGTTCGGATTGTGCCCACAGGCCGCGCCGGTTCGGCACAACAGCTATGAGCCGTCCGCCGGGGCTGAGCAGACGCCAGGCCTCTTTCAGAACAGCCTCCGGTTCCGAGCAGTGGTCCAGCGCATGGACCAGCATGATCCGGTCGAAGGAAATGTCCGGGAACGGCAGGCTGGCGTCTTCGACGAGCGTACAGGCGCTGTCGCGTTCGCGGGGCCAGGGCACGGCACCCTGTGGGGCAGGCATTGCCGCGACCGCGCGTTCTGCCGAATCGAGATAGGGGCGCATGAAAGGGCCGGCATAGCCCAGTCCGAGCAGCCGCTGCCCGTCGAGCCCGGGCCACATCTCCCGGATAGGCGCCCCGATCAGGCTGCGCAACAGGCGCCCGAGCGGCAAATCGTAAAAGGCACGCAAATGAACGACGTCGAGATACATCCGGGTCCGAACTGGCTAGAGGCAGTTTGCGTCTCGGCACGGACCGAAAGCGATCGCTTCCTGTCTTGCCCTCCGGCTTCCTGTTTGCCACTGTGACGAACAACAAGTCAATCACTTCGGAAACCATCGACATGACCTTGAGCGACACAACCGAGATCCACCAGTTTCCCTGCCTTAACGACAATTTCGGCGTGCTGGTTCATGACAGCGAAAGCGGAACAACCGTCGCTATCGATGTGCCCGAGGCAATGACATACGAAAAGGCCCTGGCCGAAAAAGGCTGGAACCTGACCCATATCCTGATCACCCATCATCACTGGGATCACGTTCAGGGTCTGGGAGAACTCAAGCAGAATACCGGAGCGACCGTGTACGGTCCGGCAAGGTCGCGGCAGAAAATCTTGGAGCTGGACCGCACCGTCGAAGACGGCGACCACATCAAGTGCGGTCCCTACGAGATCAAGGCAATCGCGACACCGGGGCACACGCTCGATCAGATTTCCTGGTATTTCCCGGCGATCAGGATGGCGCATACCGGTGACACGCTGTTTTCACTTGGCTGCGGCCGGGTTTTCGAAGGCGACAAGGAAATGATGTGGTCATCGCTTGAAAAACTCAGCCGCGAGCTTCCGGATGACACGGCAATCTATTGCGGTCACGAGTACACCCAGGCAAACGCGAATTTCGCGCTTACCATCGAGCCCGGAAACGCCGACCTTCAGGCCCGCGCCGAGGAGGTGGCGCAAACCCGCGCAAGCGGCGGGGCGACACTTCCCACACTGATGTCTCGCGAAAAGGCAACAAATCCCTTCCTGCGCGCGGGAGAAGCCTCCGTTGCCGACGCTCTCGGCATGACCGGCAGGTCCGCAGCTGAAGTTTTTGCCGAAATCCGGACACGAAAAGACAACGCCTGACGCGGTTTCTTTGCCGAGCGTTCAATTGGCAAAAATACGAGGCTCGTTTCTTCGGCAAAAGCCTTAAATCGGCGGTTTCCGTCCCCATATGCACCCAATCGTGATCATGTCGGGGCAGAAACCATGACACCAGCAAATGCCGAAACGTCCACCTCACGCACTGCCGAACAGCGCGCCAAGGACGTTGTCCACCGTATCCTGAGCCAGGCCGAGGCGATCCCCATGCACCACGGGGGAGGCCACAAGCTGGATATGCAGATACTCTATGAGGAAGTGGTCGCCGCCTTGCGCGAAACCATTGACGACCTTGCCTATTGTACGGATACAAACCCTTCATGACATGCGTCTGACTGCTTCCGGCCCTGATGGGGACAATCTTTGAACATGCAGGACATTGCCGACATGACGGCCGACGAAGTCGTCAGTCTTCTGAACATGCAGCCGCACCCGGAGGGTGGCCACTATGTGGAAACGTTCCGGGACGAGGTCACGGACGAAACCGGCCGGGCTGCCTCTACCCTTATCTATTTTCTTCTGCCTGAAGGCGTGGTCTCGCGCTGGCACAAGGTCGACGCTGTCGAAACCTGGCACTGGTATGCCGGAGCGCCGCTAGAGCTGTCGATCAGCACCGACGGAATACTGAGACAAGATCTCAGGCTGGGCAACAACCTTGCCGCAGGCGACCGCCCGCAGGGCATCGTGCCACGTGATGGCTGGCAACAGGCAAGGTCGCTCGGAGCCTGGACACTTGTCGGCTGCACTGTCGCGCCCGGTTTTCAGTTCGAAGGCTTCGAGATGGCTCCCGAGGGTTGGGAGCCGGGGCAATAAGGCCGCACGCCGGCCTCGGCGGCAGGGGTCTCTCAAGCCAATCCGGCAATCGCGCTGGCAAAATCCTTGGCTGAAAACGGTTCCAGATCCTCGACACCCTCGCCGACACCGAGGAAATGCACCGGCAGACCGTGTTTGGCGGCGATCGCCACGAGAATACCGCCGCGCGCTGTCCCGTCGAGTTTGGTCATGACCAGCCCGGTCACGCCGGAGACCTTGCCGAAGATCTCGACCTGGTTGAGGGCATTCTGACCCGTCGTCGCATCGAGCGTCAGAAGTACCGTGTGCGGAGCTTCAGGATCGTGCTTCTTGATGACCCGAATGACTTTCTCAAGCTCATCCATCAGTTCGGCCCGGTTCTGAAGCCTTCCTGCAGTGTCGATCAGAAGAACATCGACCTGCTTTTCCTGCGCTTCCTTCATGGCGTCGAAGGCAAGCCCGGCGGCATCAGCGCCGGTATCCCGGGCGATCACCTCTGCTCCGGTGCGTTCGCCCCAGATCTTGAGCTGTTCGACGGCCGCCGCGCGGAACGTGTCCCCGGCGGCGAGCAAGACCTTCTTGCCGTCTGAGCGCAGCTTGCGGGAGAGCTTGCCGATGGTCGTTGTCTTGCCCGTCCCGTTTACGCCAACCATCAGAACGACGTGCGGCTTCTTGCCGGTCTCGAGATCGAGCGGCAATGCCACTGGTTCCAGAACCTTCTCGACCTCTTCCGCCAGGATTTCCCGGACTTCTTCCGGCGAAATCTCCTTGTTGTAGCGGCCGTCCGACAAACGCTCCGTGATGGCCATCGCCGTGTCGACGCCAAGATCCGCCTGAATGAGGATATCCTCCAGCTCCTCCAGCATGGAGGCATCCAGCTTGCGCTTGGTGAAGATCGACGTGATGCCTTCGGTCAGCGACGCGGACGACCTGGAGAGCCCTTTCTTCAGTCTTTGGAACCAGGATTGTTTCGGCTCGTCCGAGTCCGGTTCTGCCGGCATCTCTGCCTGAAACGGTTCTTCAGGTTCGTCTGCAAGATCGGTCGACAGGATTTCTTCCGGACTGGCGGAAACCTGCGGTGGCGGCATGTCCGGGATCAGTTGCGGTTCGGACCCGATGGCGAACGGCTCGACAGGTGAACTCATCGAAGCAACAGGTTCAACATCCATTTCAACGGAAGCTGTCACATCGGCGACGTCTTCATCCCGTTGCTCTTCAGCCTGTTCCGGAACCGAAGGCGTCTCGGTGGCGACATCAGGCTGCCCGTCCGGCTTTTCCTTGCCGCCGAAGAGCCGGCCCAGAAATCCGCGTTTTTTCTCGCTCATGAATATGCCCTAAAACTCGTGCGCCGCGCTGGCTGGCGACCGGACTGACCATTCGACCTGATATGAAACCGAACACAGTCCGCAGATCACGCGGCCTTCGAGAGCGCTTCGCCCAGCAGATGCCGTCCGGTATGACCGATAATTCGGGTTTCGACAATATCACCGGCCTGCCCACCTGCGAGTTCCACTTGCGTGAACTGCTCCGTGCGGCCCAGGCTTTCCTTTTCGATCAGGACGGGACGTGTCTTGCCGATCTCCCCTGCCAGATGACGCGCCAGCACGTCTTCGCCCTTCGCACGCAGACGCGCACCACGCTCCTTGACGATGCTGCGATCCAGTTGCGGCATCCGCGCGGCCGGCGTGCCGGGCCGGGGAGAAAACGGGAAGACATGCAGATGGGTGAGCCCGCATTCATCGACGATCCGGAGCGAGTTCTGAAACATCTCTTCCGTCTCGGTCGGGAAACCGGCAATGATATCGGCACCAAAAACCACGTCGGGGCGCATGCGCCTGACGTCTTCGCAAAAGCGGATCGTGTCGGCGCGAAGATGCCGCCGTTTCATCCGCTTTAAAATAAGATCGTCCCCAGCCTGCAGCGACAGATGAAAATGCGGCATCAGCCGGGCATCTTCGGCGATCACCGTCATCAGGTCGTCGTCCGCCTCGATGGAATCGATGGAAGACAGGCGCAGACGCTTCAGTTCAGGCACCATCTTCAGGATCTTCGCGGTCAGCGTTCCGAGCTTCGGCGCACCGGGCAGATCCGCACCGTAGGACGTGATATCGACGCCAGTCAGGACGATTTCATTGTAGCCATTGTCCACAAGCCGTGTGATCTGGTCGACGACCACCCCCATAGGCACCGAACGGGAATTTCCGCGGCCATAGGGAATGATGCAGAAGGTGCAGCGATGATCACAGCCGTTCTGGACCTGCACGAAAGCGCGGGCGCGTCCGGTCAAACCGTCGATCAGGTGACCGGCCGTTTCCTCGACACTCATGATGTCGTTGACGCGCACCTTTTCACTTTCCGAAATCCCGAAGGCAACCACGTCCCGGTAGGACTTGCGCTCCAGCTTTTCCGTGTTCCCGAGCACCAGGTCGACTTCTTCCATAGCGGAAAAGGTCCCGGCTTCCGTCTGTGCGGCGCAGCCGGTCACGATCACGCGTGCACCGGGATTGTCGCGCTTTGCCTTGCGAACGGCCTGACGCGCCTGGCGGACGGCTTCATTGGTCACGGCGCAGGTGTTGATCAGGATCGCGTCCTTGAGCCCGGCGGCTTCCGCCTCGCGCTTCATGACCTCCGACTCGTAGGAATTGAGCCGGCAGCCGAATGTCACCACATCGATACTCATGAGGCCGCTCCGGCCTCGGCGCTGTCCCCGGATCCGGTCCTGCGCCACTCCAGCGTTTCGAGATCGACTTCGCCCTCGAACTCCACTTCCGTCAATCCGGTCATGAGCACGTGATCGTCGCTTTCGCGCCACTCGATCCCGATCGGACCGCCCGGCAGGTGAACCGTCGTCTTGCGGCCCGTCTTGCTGTCGCGTGCCGCCGCGACACCCACCGCACAGGCGGCGGTGCCACAAGCCAGCGTAAGACCAACGCCGCGCTCCCACACTTTCAGCCGGATCTGGTCTTCGTCAAACACATGCGCGAGCGAAATGTTTGCGCCTTCGGGAAAAATCGGATGATGCTCGAGCAGCGGTCCGAACCGTTCCAGCTCATAGCCTTCGACGTCATCGACCCAGAAAATCGCGTGGGGATTGCCCATGTTCACAGCGGCCGGTGTGTGCAGAACGGGATCATCGATCGGGCCGATCTGCAATTCGATGGCGCGCGTGTCTGCAAACTCCTCGGCGAGCGGAATCTCTTCCCAGCCGAGCCGAGGCGCCCCCATATCCACTGTCACATTGCGTGGGCCAGGGCTGTCAAAGGCGTGCAGAAGCCCGGCACCCGTCTCGATGGTCACGAGATCCTTGCCAACCTCTTCCATCAGCAAGCGCCCGATGCAGCGGGTAGCGTTGCCGCAGGCGGAGACTTCACCACCATTCTGGTTGTGAATGCGCATAAAGGCATCAACGCCAAGCGACGACCGCTCAACCGTAATCATCTGGTCGAAACCGATACCGTTTTCCCGGTCGCCCAGCTTTGCGATGACATCGCCGGACAGCCGTAACGGTTGCTCACGCGCATCCCAGACAACGAAGTCGTTGCCAAGGCCATTCATCTTCAAAAAGGGTCTGGTTTCAGACGCCATACCGGGTGCACTTCTTTCAGGTTCTTGAAAAACGGATCGGTTTTGTCGATCTGGCGCCTTATATGGCGGAAAATGAAAGAAATTACCAGTGGGCAGCCATTTCAGTTCAGCCATGTACCCTGCGCCGGGCGAAGCTTCTGATCGACCTGTTCAAATACCGAAGCAAGGAGGCAGGCCAAGGTGATGGACTCATGAATGAGGCCGCAATGGTTTGAGGCGGCTTGCTTCTCGTCAGGGAGTGGAAGCGCAGGAAATGTGTTTCATTTTCAAGCCTTTCGCAACGCCGAGGAGCAAGCCGGTCAAATCCGAAGGACATGGAAATGGCTTCGTCCCGTGGCATCAGCGTGCTTGACCGGCAAAAAGCCCGCTCCGCACACCCTTCCTAACGGGATTTCGCCATTTCGCATGCCATTTCAGTCTCATTTATGGGTTCATCACCTAAAGCTGTGCAGCCTTGAAGGTGTCGCAGGCGTCAATCGCCCCTGCTTCAAACCCTTTTTTGAACCATCTGGCCCGTTGTTCCGAGGTGCCGTGATTGAAACTTTCCGGCACGACATAGCCCTGCGCCTGCAGTTGCAGTGTGTCATCGCCGATCCGGCTGGCCGCGTTGAGCGCCTCGTCGATGTCGCCCGCCTCGACAAAACCCTGCTGCCGTGCAGCGTAATGTGCCCAGATCCCGGCGAAGCAGTCGGCCTGCAGCTCCACCCGGACCGACAGGGCATTGGCCTCGGCCTTGCTCAAGGTCCGGCGGATCTTGTGAAATTCCGGCAGGATACCCAGCACATTCTGGATGTGATGCCCGACCTCATGCGCGAGCACATAGGCCTGCGCGAAATCGCCGGGCGCATTCAGCTCGTCGGCAAGCTGCCGGTAGAAGGAAAGATCAATGTAAAGCTTGTCGTCCGCCCCGCAATAAAACGGTCCCGTAGCGGCGCTCGCATAGCCGCATGCGGACGATACCGATCCTGAAAAAAGAACCAGCGTCGGCTCCGGATAATCACCGCCAAGGTTGGAGAAAATAGCACTCCAGGTATCTTCCGTGTCGGCGAGAATGACAGAGACGAACTGGGCGGTCTCGTCATCAGCCACCGGTCGCGGGGCTTGTGTCCTTGCGTCGGGAACATAGGTTCCACCGCTCTCAAGCTGGCCAAGAAGCGTCAACGGATTGATACCCATGAGCCAGGCGATCCCGGCGACAACGATCAGACCGGTCAACCCTATGCCGCCGCCGGCGCGCACCCGCCGGCCTCCTGGAACACGAAGGCGCGGGCGGCTGCTTCTGCCCCGTCTGTCGTCGATATTGCTGCTGCCGCGGCGGCCTTTCCAGCGCATGAACCCTGGTTCCGTTATTTTTCCCCTGCGTCACCAATATCAGACCAGACGCGCGACCGGTATGGCAAAAGCGCCGGCGCCCGGAAGCTCTAGCGCCGGATCGTCATGCATGAGCCGGGCGCAACTCGCTCCAGCAGCAAATGCATATGCTTGGGTGAGACGGCAACACAGCCTTCCGTTGGTGTGTATGTCTCGCGGGCAATGTGAAAGAAGATCGCGCTGCCGCGCCCCTTGACGGCCGGATACATGTTGCAGTCCAGCACCACGACCACATCGTAAAGCCTGTCGTCCCGCCACATTTTCTCGTGACTTGCCGGAAAGGGAAGCTTGACGGGACGATTGTAGCGACGATGGGCCGGGTCGTCGCACCAGCCGGCATCGGGTGTCAGCGGCTCGAGAGGCAAAATCGTCTTTGGCGGACGTCCCTTGTCAGGACGATAATAGACATGCAGGATCTCGAACGACCCCAAAGGCGTTGCACCGTCGCCTTCTTTCTTGCGGGCGATCACGCCCGATCTCCCAAGGGCACACGGAACCGTGATCGAACCGAGGCGTATTATTCCCCTGGTGCGGTCGCGCGGCAATGGTCTTACATCCAGTGTTTCCGCCGGTTTGACCGAATTAAGCATGATTTGGCTTCCCGCCCTGCAAATGCCGATTGAAGACATTGATAAACCAGACCTAAACCCCGCGTGAAGAAGAATTGACGAATGCCTGCTTGTGCGGCGAGTATTTCCCGCGCACATAAAGGCAGGAACACGCATGTGACGTTTGCACAAGTTGGCGTGATCAGTTGAAGACACTTGGCGAGGACCGCACCCATGACCGCCCGCACGATCTTGATTGTCGATGATGATACCGAACTGCGCGAAGCGCTCGTCGAACAGCTCTCCCTTTATGATGAGTTCGAAACAATCCAGGCGGATTCGGCGACATCCGGCATCGGTCTTGCCAAGGACGAGCATGTCGACCTTCTCCTGATGGATGTCGGACTGCCCGACATCGATGGCCGGGAAGCGGTCAAGCTCCTTCGCAAGAACGGCTTCAAAGCACCCATCATCATGCTGACGGGCCATGACGGCGACAGCGACACCATTCTGGGCCTGGAAGCCGGTGCGAACGACTATGTCACCAAGCCGTTCAAGTTCGCGGTTCTTTTGGCGCGTGTCCGCGCCCATCTGCGCCAGCACGAGCAGAGCGAAGACGCGACCTTCGCAATCGGCCGTTATTCCTTCCGCCCTGCCGCCAAGGTGATGCAGGACGACGCCGGCAGCAAGGTCAGGCTGACGGAAAAAGAAACCTCCATTCTGAAGTTTCTCTACCGTGCCGGCGAAAAACCGGTCACCCGCGATGTCCTTCTGCACGAAGTGTGGGGATACAATTCCGGTGTCACGACACACACCCTGGAAACGCATATTTACCGCCTTCGGCAGAAAATCGAACGGGATCCGTCCAATGCCGAGCTTCTGGTGACAGAAGCCGGTGGATATAAGCTTGTGCCCTGACCTGTATTCAGCGTAAATCTTGGGCATGAGCCTTGCCCAAGATATTGCCGTTCTCAGACAAATCCCGATGCTTTCGGATTTCCAGGACGATCAGCTGCGCCTGCTCGCCTTCAGTGCCGAAAGCATGGATTATCACGACGGCCAGCGCCTTTTCGAAGAGAACGAGCGCGCTGACGGCGGTCTTGTGATTACAAACGGGACCGTGGTTCTCCTGAAGAAGAACGAGGATGGCTTCGAGGAAATCGACCGGGTCGGCGCGGGCACGCTCATCGGACAGACCGCGCTCCTGACCGAATGCAGACGGCCCTGCCGTGCCGATGCTGTCGGAACAGTCAGCATCATCCGGATCCGCCGGGCACTGTTCAAACGCATGATCCAGGAATATCCCGAACTTGCCCGCCGGCTCTTCGAACAGCATTCGCTGAAGTACCGCGCTACGATTGCCGCCCTGCGCCCGATCGGTGACAAGATGGCGGAACTGGAGCAGCTCAACGCCGAACGGCGTCTGCAGGATGATGCCAAGGGAGAGTGACCTTGCCTGCGTCCGAACGGGTCGCACGCATTTCAGTCTCCCGCTACGTTACGAACGTTTAAGGTTGGCGCCGGTTCTCCGCCACATTTCATTCCCACCTCCTGTTCAACCGCTCCCGGAGGAGCGTTACCGAACCGACAGGAGATGAATTCAATGATGAAAACCCTGCTTCCCGCTGCCATCGTGGCAGGCGCTCTGACTGCCGCACCGGTGGCCTTCGCGGCGAACACCGACACCACCGCGATGGAAGGAACCTACCTTCTGGTCCAGCCCAATGAGAGCCAACGGCTTCTCGCACTCAATCCCGGCGGCTCCGTCAGCCTTGTCAGCCAGGGCCAGCAGGTCCGCGGTTACACCTCCGGTCTCGGATCCTGGGAAACGACCGGCCCTGACAGCGCCCGCGCCGCGATCATCGACTTCAACGATCCCGCACGCGAGAACGACAGCAACGGCGCATCGCAGATCGTCTACGACCTGAGTTTCTCCGGCGAAAACAACGGCCGCTTTGAAAGCGTCTCCGGCAGCTTCACCGGCAAGGCCTTTGCCAAGGGACAGAACCCTCTGGCCGACGATGCCGAGCCGAGCCGCAGATTTGCCAATCAGTTTGACGGCACACGCATTTCCGTCAACTGAAACACGACCGGCAGTTCCACCTTGCCTTGTGCCCCGATTTTCGCGCGGGTGGAGCTGCCGGTGCCGTGGCGAATCGCATATCTCTCTCAATGAGTGGTCGTGTCCCGACCTGGCCACGCCTCTTGGCGACAGTTGTTTGCACCAAAGGATCGGCGGAATGAGCGAAACCATGACTGGCACACTCGGAGACCGGGTAGAGCGGTTCAAGCTGTTGAACGCGAAAATGGCCGCGCAGGTCACGCGAACCGCGAGCTACCGTTGCTTGAGGCCGTACCCTCACGCAGGAAAAAACAGGGTCAAGCGCATCGTCTTGATGGGCATGGGGTGTTCCGCGGTGGTGGGAGACCTTCTTCGGCTTTTCCTTTATGCCGAACACAACAAGGTCGAAGCCCGCGTGATCAACGATTACTGCCTGGACTGGTACTTCAATGACGAGGCGATCGCGGACCCGCATACGGTTTTCGTGATGTGTTCCTACAGCGGCTCGTCCCAGGAGCCTTTGATCGCCTACGAGTATCTCAGCGCTCGAACCCGGAACATTGTCGTCTGGTCGTCGGGAAAGGGTGGCGATGAACTCGAGGCCCGCGCGCTCGCAGATGGCCACGCCGCGTTTCAGTGGCAGTTGAACGAGGAAGACCCGGAGTATCCCTTGTTCAGCGCGGTCGAATTCTTTGCCAGCGCAACGGCCATCTGCCACGAGTTGGGCATCCTGTCCGGTTCCAGCGATGCTGTTCTTGAGAGGGCGGGGTCATTCATGGCCCGCAACGGGAAACAGGCGGAAGCAGAAGCTCTGGCCGAGCGGCTTGTCGGACGCGACATTCTGGTCCTATCGAACCCGGTCTGGGATGAATCGGTCGTAAAGCTGATCCGGATGTATTTCAACGAGATCGCGATGGTCAACATCGCGGCCAATCTCATTCACGAATTCACCCACAGCCAGATCGCTGCGGTCGGACCGACCTCACGCAAGCTGGCGATCCTGATCCTGCGCACGCCTTCGGGGCACCCGTTCGAGGAAGACCGCGTGGAGGCGACAAAGGCGCTTCTGGCAAGCTGCCCTTCGGCGGCAAATGTCGACATACACGAATTCAAGGCTCCCGAGGGGCCCCTTCTTGATACGACGCTGCATACGCTGCATTTCTTCGCAACAGTGGCCGCGCACCTGTCCGAAATCGACGAAAAACCGTCCTTTGAGCTGATTTCGAACGCGTCCGGCAATCCCTGGTACAATCAGGGCTCGATCACGGACCGGGGAGACCGGACACGTCTCAACGGAGATGGATAGTCGCCCGCAGGACTGGGGCGAACACATTCCTGCCGGACAGGTCTCCGGACCGGGTCTGCGCATCCTGTTGCTTGCCAGCGACGTACCGCTGTTCGCATGTGTCGCCGCAATCGAGGAAATCAACGCGAACTGCGCCGGATCGCTGGTCCTAGCAGGCGTTGCCACCGACGCCGTTGCAGACCCGCAAGCACGTATCAGTGCCGGAAAACGGCTTTGGCAGCACTATACACCCGATCAATGCAGGCTTTCCTACGAACGCACCCGGTCCTTCTGTACCGAACAGGGGATCGAGTTCTTTTCCGGCTCGGTGCATGCATTGCCTATTAAGGACTGGATGGAAGCCAGCCAACCGGACATCATCATTTCGGCCTTCTATGGTCAGCTCATTCCCGAAGAGATCCTGCGCGCACCAAAACTTGGCGCATACAACGTGCACCCGTCCGACACCGAGCACGGTATTCGCGGCCCGAGGCCCTTTCTTGATACCATCGAAGCCGGCCTGAAACAGGCCAATGGCCATCTTGGCAAGGTCGTTGTTCATGAGCTCGACCCGGGCTTCGACGAAGGCCGTGTCGTCATCGAAACACCCGGCCTGCCGTTTCACGACGGTGATGGTGTCCTGCCGGAAAATCCGCTTCACATCGGCTTCAAGTTCTGCCTCTACGCCTACCCCGTTCTGGTCCAGGCGCTGCTCGCGACACTTCTGGAGAAAGGGCGTGACTTTACGCCTTACCGGATCGCGTATTCCGATGAAATCGTGACCCGAATCGAAAACTATCGCTACAGTGATCAAATAGGCTTCTCGTCGGCGCCCGAATTGGTCAGGCGTATGCGGAGCTGTCTGCGAGACAACAATCGCAAGCCATTCCGGTGACGCGCCGTCGTGAATGCTGTGCAACGGGTTTTTTCTTCGGTTCCAGACCTAACAGGAAGACTGCTCGTCAAACTGTGGCCGTCTATTCCGGTTCCAGGTGCCAGAAGATCCCCTGCGTTTCCACAAGCCTCTTCTGCAAGTCATCCGCGGAAACGGGTTTTCCGAAGTAAAAGCCCTGCAGGAAGTCACATCCCATTGCGCTTGCAAATTTCGCATGGGTTTCCGTTTCCACGCCTTCGGCAACGATACGGATGCCAAGGTTCTTTCCGATACTGATAATTGACGCAACCAGCGCCCTGACTGTTTCGTCGTCCACGATCGGCTGGATGAACTGGCGGTCGACCTTCAGCAAGGCCGGCCTGATTTGCAGCAGCCCCTGAACGGACGCGTGCCCCGTTCCGAAATCGTCGAGCGCAATTGTCACACCCAGTTCCCTGAGTTCCTCAAGTGTCCCTTGAACAGCATCGCCGATCTGTTCCAGATAGACGGACTCAAGAATTTCAATGGTCAGTCTTTCCGGATCAATGCCCGAACTCTTGATGTCATGGATAAATGCCGGCTCAACCAGACGCCCGGCGGAGATGTTGATGGAAAGGCGCGGCAGATCGACACCGGCGCCGTCGAATGAGGCCAGGATTTCAGGGAGCGTTGAAAAGGTGATTTGGTCGATCCTCTTCAGGATGCCCATGCCTGCTGCCGTATCCAGAAAGGCAGAAGGTAGCAGCAGACCCAGCGTCGGATGCAGCCATCTGACGAGAACCTCCGCGCCCACGAACCTGCCGGTTGCGGCATCGATCATCGGCTGAAAGTAGGGCACGAACTGGCGTTTTTCACAGGCAACGAGAAGATCCGACACCAGCTGATTTGTCGCGACCGCTTCAGCATGCATTTCCTCGGTGAAGAAGGACCAGCGTCCTTTGCCCTGCGACTTTGCACGGTAGAGCGCAAAGTCCGCGTCCGCGATCACCTGTTCCGGCATGTCCATTTTTGTGTTCGCGATGGCAACGCCCACGCTGGCACCGCAAAAGGTCGTCTTTCCCTCGAATTCGAACGGCGCCTGCATTTCCTGAACGATCGCATCAGCCAGACCGCTAATGTCCAGGGCACTGTCACCAAGCGGTCGCAGGACGACGAACTCATCTCCACCGAGACGCGCGACAAAATCATTCCGGGTCGTCAGCCGGCGCAACATCGCGGCAACAGAAATCAGCAAGCGGTCCCCGGCATCGTGACCAAGCGTGTCGTTCACCGACTTGAAGCGATCCAGGTCGATATAGAAAACAGCAAAATCGTTCCCGCCTCGCCGAAGGTTCGATACCCACGACTTCAACTCGATCTCAAAGTGCCGCCGGCTGGATAGCCCGGTCAGTGGATCTTCGTGCGAACCTTTGGCCACGATCCTGGAAAGTTCATGAAGCCGGGAGTTCTCTTTCTCGAGCCGCTGGATTCTTTCAGTATAGTCCGCGAAGAGCACCTCATCCGAAACCGCTGCCGAAAACGGTTTGCGCTTGGCAGGGTCACGGGGCCGATCTTCCAGTTCAACAAGCGAGTACAACCACCATCGATCGCCGGTTGCGGCATCGGACAGCGGAATCCAGCTCATTTTTTGCCAGAATTGCTCCCCGTTTTTCCGGTTGTTGAGGACCTTGAGTGAGAAATGCTCCCAATTGAACAGCTTCTCGATGATGATCAGGTGATTGCCCTGTTCGAGGCTTGGCCCGACCAATATGGTTCCCCGCTGTCCGAGGATGTCATCGTGAGCGTATCCTGTAATCCTGGTGAACGCCTTGTTGCACCACTGAAAGTCCATGATGGCGCCGTCATCGTCGCAAGCCAGTGCAAGTGCCAGCCCTTCGGTGCACTTTTCGGTGATTTGCTCAAATATCTGCGCGGGTACCACGTATAGGCCTCGAACGACTACACCGAAATGGAACGCCAGGAACTCGGACAATTGCCAACGCGTCGCAACTCCCGAAGAATACATTCATCATAAGCATATAATGCAAAAGAGAAATTCGAAACCGGTTGAGAAAACTTTTGACTATTCCATAAATTGCAATGACTTGACAGATTTCTCTGAGGGCTACATGTCAAAGTCGGCTCTTGCGCGAACGCCTGACCTGCGAACTCGGGGATATGGCTTTCCGACGCTGATCAGAAACTCCGGATGGCCTGCTTCTGCTCGCTGAGGTCGGGTCCGGGATGCCAGAACGTGCCGCGCGTTTCGACCAGCCGCGCCTTCAGATCATCCGCACTCATGGGCTTGCCGAAATGAAACCCCTGCAGACAATCGCACCCCATGGCGCTCGCGAATTGCGCATGGCTTTCCGTTTCCACGCCTTCGGCAACGATGCTCATGCCGAGACTTTTGCCGATCCCGATGATCGATGCGACCAGCGCACGGGCGGTCTCGTCTTCAACGATCGGCTGGATGAACTGACGATCGACTTTCAGCACCGCCGGCCTGATTTTCAAAAGCCCCTGGACGGACGCATGACCCGTCCCGAAATCATCGAGCGCGATCGTCACGCCCAGGTCCCTGAGTTCGCCGAGCGTCCATTGAACCACATCACCAATTCTTTCCAGATAGACCGACTCCAGTATCTCGATCGTCAACCGTTGCGGATCAATACCGGAACTCTTGATGTCGTGGATGAACGTCGGATCCGCCAGACGACCGGCTGAAATGTTGATCGAAAGGCGCGGAAGGTCGACAGCTGCCATGTCGAAGGACGCCAGGATGCCGGGAAGCGCCGCAAAGGTGATTTCGTCGATCCGTTTCAGGATCCCCATGTTGGCCGCCGTCTCGAGAAATGCGGAGGGCGGCAGGAGGCCGAGCCTGGGATGAACCCACCTGACGAGAACCTCAGCGCACATGATCCTGCCGGTGTCCGCGTCGATCAGGGGCTGGAAGTGGGGAATGAATTCGCGCTTCTCGCATGCAATCAGAAGGTCCGAGACCAATCGCTTTGTTGCGACCGCATCGGCATGCATCTCTTCTGTAAAGAAGGACCAGCGTCCCTTGCCTTGCGACTTTGCGTGGTAGAGCGCCATGTCCGCATCCGCGACCACCTGCTCGGGAACGTCCATTTTGGCGTTCGCGATGGCGACCCCTACGCTTGCACTGCAAAATGTCGATTTGCCTTCGAACGCATAAGGGGCGTGCATCTCCTGAACGATCGCATCGGCAAGACCGCTGATATTGAGGGCACTCTCGCCAAGCGGTCTGAGGACGACGAATTCATCTCCGCCGAGACGCGCGACAAGATCACCGTCGGTGGTCAGCCGGCGCAGCATGCTGGCAACGGAGATCAGCAACCGGTCGCCCGCGTCATGACCCAGGGTGTCGTTCACGGACTTGAAGCGATCCAGATCGATATAGAAAACGGCAAAATCCCGACCACCCTGCTTGAGGTCTGATATCCAGGATTTCAGCTCAATCTCGAAGTGGCGCCGGTTGGAGAGGCCGGTCAGCGGATCCTCGTTCGATTCCTTCGCCACGATCTTGGCAAGCTCGTGCAGCCGCGCATTCTCTTTTTCGAGCCGTTCAATCTTTTCGATGAACTCAGCGGATCGCCCCTGATCAGGCTCCGTCACGGGATAAGGTCTGCGCCGCGACAAGTCCCGGGGCCTGTCCTCAAGCTCCACCAGCGAGCAAAGCCACCAGCGATTGCCGGTCTGCGCATCGGAAAGCGGCACCCAGCTCATTTTCTGCCAATACTGTTCCCCGTTCTTGCGATTGTTACTCACCTTTACGGAGAAATGCTCCCAGTTCATCAGCTTCTCGATGATGATCAGATGGTCGCCCTGGTTCATGCTCGACCCGATCAGGATGGTCCCGCGACGGCCGGAAATGTCATCGAACCCGTAGCCTGTGATCCGGGTAAAGGCGCTGTTGCACCATTGAAGTTCCATGATGGCGCCGTCATCGTCGCAAGCCAGCGCAAGTGCAAGTCCTTCGGTGCACTTGTCGGTGATTTGGTCGAGTATTTGCGCAGGGATCACATCTGGGCCTCAAATCAATACATAAACAATGGAACACCAAGAGATTAGATAAGTGCTAACTTGGATCTTTTTGCAGAATTCAAGCTTAATTCGGCGAGTAATCGATACTAGTAAGCAATTTTCACCAAAATCAATTCCGAAAAACTGAAAAAACCAATGAAAATTGGACACACGACAATTCAGACGCCGAAAGAAGTTAGTTGTATACAGATTTTTGTATCGTCTTGCTTGCAAGAAATTGACGAACGTTACGAGATATTATGCTCACCCAACATGCTGCGGCGCAGCCTCAACCGAAACAGCGGTTGTCGGCGCCACCGGGAGAAACAGGTCAATTTGACGCAAGCCGGTTCGGAAAAACACGTGAAATTGCGGACGGAATACGAAACTGCCGTGTGCTAGCGTGACTCCATCAAACGGAAGCAGATGGGGGCACACGTGAATTTTCTGATTGCCTATGCAACCACTGAAGGACAGACGGACAAGATCGCCAAGTTCATCGCCGCGACCTTGAACGAAAAAGGCCACGAGGTCCGTTTTCACAACGTGAGCGACCTGTCGGGCGGGCTGAGTATCACGGACTTTGACAAGGTGATTGTCGCGGGCTCCGTTCACTCCGGCAAACACCAGGCCGATCTCGAATTGTTTGCCTTTGCGAACCGGGAACGTTTGAACGGGATCCCAGGACTTCTCGTTTCCGTCAGCCTCGCGGCGGCTTTCGCTGATACGCTCGACGAAGCTGGCGGATATGTCGGCACTTTTCTAAAGGCAACGCAATGGACACCGTCGGAAACCATCCTGATTGCCGGCGCGGTGAAGCCCGGCAACTACGACTGGTTCCAGAAATCGGCCCTTCTGGAAGGCGACCTGGCCGGTCATCTCAATGAGGATCTTCAGGAGATGCGCGAATTCACCGACTGGGACGCCTTGAAACAGAAGATCACTGATTTCGCTGGCTCCTGATCGCGAGCGCGGGTCACGTTACGGAAACAGCGTGACAGCCGCAAGAGTGCGAAAAAAAACTCTGCTCCCGGTTACGGGTAGCAGGGCTGTTTCGTTCTCGATCCTGCCGCGCCGGGTCGGCCCCGGCGCACCAGCCGATACGATGGATCACACCCAGGGGCGGCTCTCGCCGAGCTGGCCTTCATACGTGTCGATCTGGTCGGACTTGGCCATGGTCAGGCCGATATCGTCGAGACCATTGATCAGGCAGTGCTTGCGGAAGTGATCGATCTTGAAGGCGATGTCACCGCTTTCAAGACCGCGGATTTCCTGGTTTTCTAGATCAATCGTCAGCGTGAAGTTCGCCCCGCGTTCCGCCGCGTGCAGAAGCGTCTCGAGCTCATCTTCGGACACCTCGATCGGCAGAATGCCATTCTTGAAGCAGTTGTTGTAGAAGATGTCGGCAAAGGACGTCGAGATGACGCAGCGGATGCCGAAATCCAGCAATGCCCAGGGTGCATGTTCGCGTGAGGAACCACAGCCGAAATTGTCGCCGGCAATCAGGATCTTCGCATCGCGATAGGCCGCCTTGTTCAGAACGAAATCAACATTCTCCGACCCGTCGTCATGGGTCCGCATTTCGTGAAACAGGGCGGTGCCGAGGCCGGTCCGCTTGATCGTCTTCAGGAACTGCTTCGGAATGATCATGTCGGTGTCGATGTTCACGATCGGCATGGGCGCCGCGACACCGGTCAGGGTTTCGAATTTGTCCATTGTTGTTTCTCCTGAAGGATCAGCCGGTCGCGGCCGCCATGTTTCGGGGTCAGGCCGCGAGGCTTGTGGTCTGATCGACGCCGAGCATCAAGTTGAGGTTCTGTACCGCAGCACCGGATGCGCCTTTGCCGAGATTGTCGTAGACCGCGATGATTGCCGCCTGCGCACGCGCGTCGTTTGCGAACACGTGCAGACGCAGAAGGTTGGTGTCGTTGACGGCCTGCGGATCCAGGAACTCGGCACGCTCGAACTCTTCAAGCGGCGCCACCTCGACGAAGCCGTTTGCAGCGCCGGCGAAGTGATCGGCCAAAGCGGCATGAAGTTGCGCGCCGGTCGGGATCCGGTCAAGACCGGCAAGGTTCAAGGGAACCACGGTCAGCATGCCCTTGTAATAGTTTCCGACCGAAGGCGTGAACAGCGGTGCCGACGCAAGCAGCCCGTAGGCCGTCATTTCCGGCAGATGCTTGTGATTGAAGCCGAGCGCATAGGGCGCGTGGACATTTGCGCTCGTGCCTTGGTTTTCATAGTCGGCGATCATGCCCTTGCCGCCACCGGAATAGCCCGACACACCGTGATAGGTCAGCGGGAACTCGGCCGGCAGGAGGCCGGCAGCGATCAGCGGGCGCACGGAAGCGATCAGGCCCTGAGGCCAGCATCCCGGATTGGCGACGCGCAAGGCACCGGCAATGATGTCTGCCTGGTCGCGGTCCATTTCGGCGAAGCCATAGGCCCAGCCGTCGGCGACCCGGTGCGCGCTGGACGCATCGATGACGCGAGTCGTGTCGTTCTCGATCAGCGCGACGCTTTCCCGTGCGGCCGCATCCGGCAGGCACAGGATCGCGACATCCGCCTTGTTGAGATACTCGGCCCGCGCCGCCGGGTCTTTTCTGCTCTCGTCAGGAATGGAGATCAGCTCCAGATCGCGGCGCGTGGCGAGACGCTCGCGGATCTGCAGACCCGTCGTACCGGCTTCACCATCTATGAACACGCGCGCGGCCATGACCCGCTCCTCTCCTCGACTTCAGTAAAATCGAGTGCGTCATACACCCAATCGAACGTCTTGTCACCGATTGTCGGCGCGACCAGACTTCAACGGGCCCTTGAGTGATACTCATCATTCGGCCGCATGTCGGTCGCCGCTGCCACACGATTGCTCATGTTGAAGAAGGCGGCCACGGACGCGATGTCCCAGATATCCCGGTCGCTGAAGCCTGAATCGCGCAGCGCCTGCCGGTCGCTCTCCAGGATCTCCGCAGGTCGTTCGGTGAGTTTGACCGCAAAATCGAGCATCGCCCGCTGCCGGTCGCTCAGATCGGCAACGCGGTAGTTCATGACCATCAACTCACCGAGCACCGGATCGCCCGACAGTTCGCGGACGGCCGCGCCATGTGCGGTCAGGCAGTAGAAACAGCTGTTGACGGCGGATACCGCAACGGCAATCATCTCTCTCTCAAGTTTGGTGAGTCCACAGTCCGCCAGCATGAGATCGTTGTACATGTCGGTGAAGGCGCGCAACTTCGTGTCATCAAAGGAATATGCCTTGAGCACATTGGGGATCAGTCCGAGCTTCTCCTCGCACAATTGGAAGTAGGCCTTGGTTTTTTCGTTCAAAGGTTCGTTTGAATCGATTAGCAAGGCCGTGACTTTACTTGACAATTTGCCTCTCCCGTCATGAAAACTTTTATGTCGCTGCAATACAAAATCATATCATGCGACAGAGCCACAAATAAGATCGCCTAGGGGGTAAGAAATGCCGGACAAACATGACGTCGAGAAACAGAAACTCATCGACGCGGTCCACGCTGGCCTGAACCAGGAAAGCCCTGCCCTCGCTGAGTTCGCGGCTGCCTTCTACGACAGGGCGGCCGCGGAAGATCTCGTTGCCTATACCGCCGAGGAGCTGAACGGCTTTGCCAGGAGTGCCTGGCAGGATTTTCAGGACCACGAGCTGGGCACCCATCGCGTCAGCATCACCAACCCCTCGACACAGAACAAGAACCCCAAGATCGACAGCCTGACGATCATCGAAATCGTCAACGACAACATGCCGTTCCTGGTTGATTCGGTCATGGACGAGCTGCAGAACAGCAAGCTCGACGTCCATCTTGTGCTCCACCCGATCTTCATCGTTGAACGCGACGAAAACGGAAAGCTGATGTCCTCGGTCGCCCGGAAAAAGCCGCCCAAGCGAAAGGATCGGCAGGAAAGCTTCATTCATATCCACGTGACCCGGATCGATTCGGATGAAGCCCGCAATGCCCTGCTGGCTCGGCTCAACGCCGTACTGACCTCGGTCAGGTCGGTCGTTGACGACTTCAAGCCGATGCAGGAGCGCCTTGCCGAAGCGATCGACACGTTCAAGACCACGCAGATCCCCGGCAGCAGCGACGATCTGTGGGAGGCCATCCATTTTCTGGAGTGGATGGAGAAGAACAACTTCATTTTCCTCGGCATGCGGGAATACAAGTTCGAAGGCGGCGTTGACGAGGGTGAACTCTCCCCGTCCGAAGGAACCGGTCTCGGACTGCTGACGGACCCCGACGTCCGCGTTCTCAGGCGTGGCTCCGAATATGTCCAGATCACGCCCGAAATCCGTGAGTTCCTGAAAAACCCCGAACCGCTGATCATTGCCAAGGCCAATGTGCGCAGCACGGTACACCGTCGGGTGCACATGGATTATGTCGGCGCCAAGATCTACGACGATGACGGCCGTCTGACCGGCGAACTGCGTATTGTCGGTCTGTTTGCTTCAACGGCCTACACCGAGCCCACCAGCACCATCCCGTTCCTGCGCCGCAAGGTCGCCAGCGTCCTGGCGCGTGCCGGCTACGGCTCGGAAAGCCATTCGGGACGCGCGCTCCGAAACGTTCTGGAGGCCTTTCCGCGCGACGAACTGTTCCAGATCGAGCGTGAGCGCCTTTACGATTTCGCCATCGCCATTCTTCAACTGGACGAGCGCCCCCGCATCCGCGTGCTTTCCAGGCCGGACAAGTTCGACCGCTACGTCTCAATCCTGGTGTTTGTCCCGCGCGACCGCTACTCGACCGAGGTCAGGATCAACATCGGAACCTATCTGGCGTCCGTCTACGAGGGCCGTCTGTCGGCCTGGTATGTCACCTATCTGGAAGGTCCGCTTGCGCGGGTCCACTACATTATCGGCCGCGATACCGGCGAGACGCCGAAACCGGCACAGGAGGAACTGGAATCCGCCGTTGCGGACATGGTCCGCACCTGGTCGGACAACGTAAAGGACGCCCTGACCAAGGAGTTTCCCCCGGTTCAGGCACGCCAACTGGCCGAGCGCTATGCGCTGTCTTTCCACGGTGGCTACAAGGAAGTCTACAACGCCCAGTCCGCGCTTTCCGATATTGTGAAACTGGAAACGCTGAGCGAACTCGACGACACGACGATCACATTCCACAGGCCGCCCGGATCCAGCGGCAATCGCCTGTCGCTGAAAGTGTATCACTGCGGCTCGCCGATCCCGCTGTCCGCCCGTGTCCCGCTTCTGGAAAACATGGGTTTCAACGTGATCAACGAGCGGACCTACCGGGTCACGCCGGCCGACACGCCGATGTCATACCTGCATGAAATGACCCTCGAAAGCCAGTCGGGAGAAGACTTCGATCTGCCGGGGGAACTCCAGACCCGGCTGGAAAGCATGTTCATGGCAATCTGGATGGGCCTCGCGGAAAACGACGGCTACAACCGTCTTGTCCTGACCGCCGACCTTGCCTGGCGCGATGTCGCGGTGGTGCGGGCCCTGTCCAAATACCTGCGCCAGGCAGGCATCCCGTTCTCCGAAGATTACATGTGGCGCACGCTGAACAACTATCCGGCAGTCACGGCAAAGCTGGTCGAGCTGTTCCATCTCCGCTTCAATCCGGATGTAACGGACAAAGACCGCGAACTCGGTTCCGATCGGCTTGCCGGCGAATTGAGCGTGGATCTGGAAGACGTGTCGAGCCTTGACGATGACCGCATCCTGCGCCGGTTCCAGAACGCCATCGGATCGGTGCTGCGGACCAACTTCTACCAGCTGGATCCCGACGGCCGGCCGAAGCCGACATTCGCCTTCAAGATCGACAGCCGCCAGATCGACGATCTGCCGCAGCCGCGGCCGTTCCGCGAGATCTTTGTCTACAGCCCGCGCGTCGAAGGCGTTCACCTGCGCTTCGGCATGGTCGCGCGCGGCGGCCTTCGCTGGTCCGACCGCCCTCAGGATTTCCGGACCGAGGTGCTTGGACTGGTCAAGGCCCAGCAGGTCAAGAACGCCGTGATTGTTCCGGTCGGCGCCAAGGGCGGCTTCGTCCCAAAGCAACTGCCGTCGATCACTGATCGGGACGCCTGGTTCAAGGAAGGCACGGAAAGCTACAAGATCTTCATCAACGCGCTTCTGGATGTCACGGACAATCTCGATGAAGACAGGATCCTGCCGCCCGAACGGGTCCAGCGTTTCGACGTCGACGATCCCTATCTGGTTGTCGCGGCCGACAAGGGCACCGCGACCTTTTCCGATACCGCGAACGGCATTTCGGAAGGCCGGCATTTCTGGCTCGGCGATGCGTTCGCCTCCGGTGGTTCCGCCGGGTATGACCACAAGAAGATGGGCATCACCGCGCGCGGCGCCTGGGAAGCGGTCAAGCGTCATTTCCGCGAAATGAACCGGGACATCCAGACCGAACCCTTCACGGCGGCCGGCGTCGGCGACATGTCCGGTGACGTCTTCGGCAACGGCATGCTTCTGTCCAGGGCCACCAAGCTGGTTGCCGCGTTCGATCACAGGGATATTTTCATCGATCCGGACCCGGATCCGGCGAAGACCTGGGATGAACGCAAGCGCATGTTCGATCTCGGGCGGTCGTCCTGGAACGACTACAACACCGACCTGATCTCCAAGGGCGGCGGCATCTTCTCGCGTCAACTGAAGTCTATCCCGTTGAGCCCGGAGATCCAGGCACTGCTCGGCCTGGAAAAAGCCGCGGCAACACCGCAGGAGGTCATGACTGCGATCCTGAAGATGAGTGTCGACCTTTTGTGGTTCGGCGGCATCGGCACCTATATCCGCGCAACCACGGAAACGGACGCGGACGCCGGCGACAGGGCCAACGATCCGATCCGGATTACGGCGCCCGATGTCGGCGCGAAGGTCATTGGCGAAGGTGCGAACCTGGGTCTTACCCAGCTGGCCCGCATCGAGTTCAACAAGAACGGCGGCAAATGCAATTCCGACGCGATCGACAATTCCGCCGGGGTGAATTCCTCCGACATGGAAGTCAACATCAAGATCGCCCTCGGTGCGGCAGTCAAGTCAGGCAAGCTGACCCTGGAACAACGCAACACGTTGCTCGCCGACATGACGGACGAAGTTGCCGACCTTGTGCTGCGCAACAACTACCTGCAGACACTCGCCATATCGATGATGCAACTGCGCGGACAGGAGGATTTCGGCTTCCAGGTTCGCATGATGCGCCAGCTCGAACAGGCGGATCTGCTGGACCGCGTCGTCGAACAGCTTCCCGACGAAGCTACCCTGCGCGAAATGCGAAAGGCGGGACAGCTCCTCACCCGGGCCGAGCTTGGTGTCCTTCTGGCCTACGCCAAGATCACCCTGTACGACTCGCTGCTGGACAGCTCCGTGCCGGATGACGCCTATCTGGCGAGAGAACTGTTCCGCTATTTCCCCGAACAGATGGCGACAGCCTATGAGGACGAGATCAACGGCCATCGCCTGCGCCGCGAGATCATCGCAACCATGCTGGCAAACTCCATGATCAACCGGGGTGGCGCGACTTTCCTGACCCGGCTGATGGATCAGACGGGTGCGACACCGACAGAAATCGCTCAAGGGTTCGTCGCGGTCCGCAACAGTTTCGACCTGACCGACCTCAATACGGAAATCGATGCGCTGGACACCAGGATAGACGGCGGCCTGCAGCTGGACCTTTATACCGAAGTGCAGTCGCTGCTCCTGGAGCGGGTGGTCTGGTTCAAGCGCAATGTCCAGTTCGACAAGGGCCTGTCGGCCGTCGTTGACCGCTTCAGAAACGGTATTGCCAAATTACGCGAACGCCTGGAAAGCCTCTTGCCCGAGGAACCGGCGGAGCTCCTCAATGCCCGCGCCGCGGAATACGAGGAAAAAGGCGTTCCCGAATCGCTGGCCCGAAGAATCGCCTGGCTGATTGCCGAACAGGCAATTCCCGACATCGTCATCGTATCGGAAGAAACCGGAGCCGATCTCGAGACGGCAGCGGAGGCCTATTACCAGGTGGCGCACCACTTCAAGATCGGCAACATGCACGAACTGGCGAGCGGTCTGGAAGTCCGTGACTACTATGATGGCCTGGCGCTCGATCGCGCACGCGCGATCCTGTTCTCCGCCCATCGCGACATTGCGAGTGCCGCGATCAGGGCCGGCAGCTTCTCGAACTGGCTGACGGAACATGCAGACGAGGCGGAAAGCCGGCACGGAGCGGTCAACGAGATTCTGGACGGCGGGTTGAGCGTTTCCAAGTTCACGGTCGCGGCCGGCCTGCTCGCCGAAATCTGTGGTTCTGCATAACAGTCGGTCAGTCGACTGTGTAAACTTGAGGCCGGCAGTACCTCTGCCGGTCTTTTCAGTCGAAAAAGGGTGTGACGTGACCGATGTTACCACTGACTTTCCCGAAGGCACGGATCGCCGCGCCATCTGGTCCTGGGCGCTGTTCGACTGGGCGGCGCAACCGTTCTTCACCCTGATCACGACATTCGTCTTTTCCCCCTATTTCGCATCCGTTCTGGCGGCGACACCCGAGGAGGGCCAATCGCTCTGGGGCTTCGCGACGGCAACTGCGGGTCTCGGCATTGCCCTGCTCGCGCCGATCCTCGGTTCGGTGGCAGATGCGACCGGCCGGCGAAAGCTCTGGATCTTCCTGTTTTCCATTCCCTTCGTTATCTGCTGCTGGATGTTCTGGTACGCCGCACCGGGCGGAAACCACGGCATTGCCATTGCCCTCGTCTCCTTCGCGGTCGGCACGCTCTGTATCGAGGTCGCCACCGTCTTCAACAACGCGATGATGCCGTCGCTTGTCCCCCATGAACGGGTCGGCAGGCTGTCGAGCTTCGGCTGGGCAATGGGTTATGTCAGCGCACTGATCACGCTTGCGATCGCGCTGCTGCTGTTTTCTGCCAGCGCGGACACCGGCAAGACGCTCGCCGGGATCAGCCCCGTTTTCGGTCTCGATCCGGCAACACAGGAAGGCGACAGGGTCACCGGCCCCTTCTCCGCGCTCTGGTATGTCGTTTTCGTGGTTCCCATGTTCCTGTTCGTGCCGGATGCTCCCGCGAAACAGAAGATCACAACGGCGGTGCGCAAAGGCCTCGCGGAACTGGCGGCCAGCCTTGCCCAGGCAAAGACGAACCGGAATATCTTCCAGTTCCTGATCGCCAACATGATTTTCAAGGACGGGCTCGTTGCCCTCTTCGCCTTTGGCGGCATTTATTCCGCCGGCCAGCTCGGCTGGGGATCAATCGAAATCGGTGTCTTCGGCATCATCGTGATCATCACCGGGATCGCCGGTCTTTTGCTGGCCGGTCGGCTGGACGACAGGTTCGGCGCGAAACCCGTGATCCTTGTGTCGCTCGTCGTTCTCATGATCTGCGGACTGGGCATGATTTCGATCGACAAGACAACGGTGCTGTTTTTCATCAAGACCCAGGAAGCCCCTGCAGGCGCACAGTTTGCTTCCTTGCCGGAACAGATGTTCATCGCCCTCGGCGCTGTCATAGGGGCGGTGTCCGGTCCGCTGCAGGCCTCCTCGCGCAGCCTTCTGGTGCGTCTGGCTCCCAGAGAGCACATGACACAGTATTTCGGTCTTCTGGCCCTGTCGGGAAAGGTCACCAGTTTCATGGCACCGCTCGCCGTCGGCATTGTCACCGCCCTTTCGGGCAGCCAGGCCGGCGGCATGTCGGTGGTTCTGGTCTTTTTTGCGGTCGGTTTCGCCCTGATGCTCTATGTGACCGAGCGGCGCACCGGATAGTCCTCTGACGCGCACTGCATTTGGTGCAAGGGTGCGTGAACACCCCGCGGACCAATCAGTGGCGGAAGTGGCGCATCCCCGTCAGCACCATCGCAAGACCGGCCTCGTCGGCCGCGGCAATCACATCGTCATCGCGCATGGAACCGCCCGGCTGGATCACCGCCGTTGCACCCGCTTCAGCTGCCGACAGCAAGCCGTCGGCAAATGGGAAGAAGGCGTCGGACGCGACCACGCAGCCCTTGGTGAGGGGTTCTGTCAGTCCTGCGGCCTGCGTGGCATCGAGCGCCTTGCGTGCGGCGATCCGCGCCGAATCCACCCGGCTCATCTGTCCGGCACCGACACCGACCGTGGCGCCGTCCTTCGCATAGACAATCGCGTTTGACTTGACGTGCTTGGCAACCCGGAATGCGAATTTGAGATCCGCCAACTCCTGATCGCTCGGCGCGCGCCTGGTCACGACCTTGAGATCCAGAGCATCCACCACGCCGTTGTCGCGCGACTGCACCAGCAGACCGCCCGCGACCGACTTGACGAAAAGGCCTTGTTCGCGTGCGTCAGCCAGTCCGCCGGTCACAAGAAGCCGAAGGTTCTTCTTGGCGGCGATGATCTCCCGCGCGGCCGCATCGGCATCGGGCGCGATGATCACCTCGGTGAAGACCTTGACGATCTCCTCGGCCGCCTCCGCATCGAGGGTCTTGTTGAGGGCGACGATACCGCCGAACGCGGACACGGGATCGCAGCGCAACGCCTTTTCATAGGCGTCTCTGAGGCTTGCCCCTTCGGCCACGCCGCAAGGGTTCGCGTGCTTGATGATGGCCACCGCGCTCGTGCGCGCCGGATCGAACTCGCTGACGAGCTCAAACGCAGCGTCCGTGTCGTTGATGTTGTTGTACGAAAGCGTCTTGCCCTGGATCTGCCTGGCCGTTGCGACACCCGGCCTGTTCTCGCCCGTCTTGTAGAAACCGGCCGTCTGGTGTGGGTTCTCACCGTAGCGCATCACCTCGGCAAGCGCTCCGCCGACCGCGCGGTGCGCAGGCGTAGCCTCCTCAAGCTGGTCCGCCATCCAGTTGGAAACCGCCGCATCATAGGCTGCGGTGCGCGCGAAGGCCTTGAGCGCGAGCCGTTTGCGCAAACCGATCGGCGACTGCCCCTGATTGGCATCCAGCTCCGCGATCACATCATCATAATCGGAAGGGTCGGTCACAACCGTCACGTAAGCATGGTTCTTGGCGGCTGCGCGGGTCATGGCCGGTCCGCCAATATCAATGTTCTCGATCCCCGTGGCATAGTCCGCGCCCGAAGCGACAACGTCCTCGAAGGGATAGAGATTTCCGCAGAACAGATCGATCCCGACGATGCCGTGCTCGGTCATGGCCGCCATATGATCCTGATCGTCCCGGATCGAGAGCAGCCCGCCATGGACATTCGGATGCAGCGTCTTCACGCGCCCGTCCATGATTTCGGGAAATCCGGTCACCTCTGAAATGTCCATGACCGCCAGACCTGCATCCGCCAGGGCCTTGTATGACCCGCCTGTCGAGACAAGCTCGACACCGCGTTCAGACAGCGCCCGCGCGAACGCGACAAGACCGGTCTTGTCGAAGACGGACAGGAGGGCGCGCTTGACGGGCACAAGTTCGGGAACAGGAACGGCTTTGGACACAATGGCCATGAATTTGCCTCGCAGAAGGGGACGATCGGGGGGTTCGACGACGCCCTAACATGTCTTTGGCAAAATCGGAAGGTCCGCGGGCAGATGGAAGCGCGCTTATTCTTCGAGCGGCAGCTCATCCGGTTCGTCGAACTCGCTTGTGCCGCGGCGGCTCAACTTGGCCGTCGCCGTTTTCCTGAATTGCCAGCCGACGGAAGGCTTTTCAAGCAGAGATCCCGTGACAACGATCTGTTCCGTCTTTCGGTGGCCGTAGACATCCGAAAGGTAGATGCTCTCCTCCAGAGTCAATTCACTCCCGGGCGCTTCGAACTCCCATGCCTCGCCGTCCCGGCAAACCATGAGCACGGCGGATCCGCCCCGCAACAGGGAGGTTCTGAGGCCGGGGTAGAGATGAAACCGCAGCTCATAGCGGTGCCCGGCGTCGATTGTGCCGAGCGCTCTCACGGTATCGATGCCGTCAAGGACAGTCCCGTCTCCCGAAAGGCGCAGATCACGCTCGTGGAAAACGTTGAAATCCGCCGCATAGCCGTCGTGAGAGGCGGTGATGCGGCTTCCCGCCATGTCATCTTCCCGCTCAAGAGGGACATAGGACGGGCCTGACAGGATGGGAGAGCCGAGCATCTTGCCGAACGGCTTTTCAGACAGAAACCGGCAGGAGGATGTGTCTTCGATGGTCAGGGTTGAATGCGCCGCGGTCGACCGGCTGACCTTTCGCCAGAGCGGATTGGAGCGGGGTGACACACCGCAATTGACGACAAGCCGGTTGTTCCCGGAGGAAAATTCGAACGACAGGCATCCTGCATGCGCATCGCCGGAGACGGAAAGCGCGGGAACGGTACCTGTATCCATCAGAACGACGGAGTTGCCCCCGCTCAGTCTCTGGTAACCGGAATGCGGAGCGTTCAATGGAGGTGCGCCCCGCGCGTCGTCATAGGCAAGGACAGTCGCCACAAGATCGCTGGGTGTGGACCCCATGCCGTTGAAATGGGCCAGGGCGCCATCCCCGTGACGAAAAAACCGGAGCATCGGCATCATGCGGTCCACGGACTGAAGCATGGCCGGCGGCATTTCCAGCCCTTGTGCGACAAAGGCCTGCCGAAGAGGCAGGAGATCCGCCAGAATGTCGATCAGGGCGCGCGGATTGCGTGAAACGTGTCCCCCGTCCGGAAGGATCTGCCGCGTCAGTTCGTGATCGAGACGCCGGATGCTCTGCCGCGCGAACCTGCCCTGGCCCGCCATGGAGATACAGGCGGACGCAACCGCCATGGCAGCCCGCAACCGCACGACCCCATCCTCGGTTTCGTTGATCGTCTGGCGCAGGTAGCGCACCTGTCTGGCGAGCGACTTGACGAAGCGTCGATAAAACTCGTGATCGCCGTCCTGAAGGATGAAGGGCGAATGAGCGAGCCAGGACAGGATCCGCTGGGTCACGACAGGGGCTTCCCAGCCGATCGGATGCCGCCTGCCGCAGTACTTCATCCAGTCTTCTACCAATACGCGCGCATTCTGCCTTGCGATCTGACTGTCGGCGGCCCTGAGGTCCCGCAGCCAGCCGAAGCCGTGCAGTTCTCGTTGCCAGTCCTCGTGCACGGCGTTCATTTCAAACGGAGAGCGTCCCTGCGTTTCGACAAGATGTCCTGAAAACAGGAACCTGCCGCCATAAATATCGGCTGCATTGGTCTCGTCGGACGTCCGCAGATCCTGCGGTGCGATCAACAGGCGCGAAGGCACAGACGAAAACGGCTGCAGGCGGAAGAAAGGTCCGCCATGCATCCATTTCAGGGTACGGTGCCAGATATGCAGGGCCACGAGCCGCCAGACGCGGCTTCTTTCGTTCAGGCTAGCGATATTCACCAAACCATCCCCGAGACTGATGGTTTACGCGCAACTATTGTGAATTCTCCGGTTTCCAGAGCCCTTCAGAGCTCTTCAATACTGAAACAGACTATTAAGGTTAGCATTTCATTTAAGGAAACAATGCAAGTGAACGGTTTAAGCTACGTTAAGAGCGCCTGAATCGAGCCGCAAAGAAACCGTCCATACCCCGGATTTCTTCACCCGCGACGGCCTTGTGATGCGGCAGGCACCGGAGATAGCCATCCTCGCTGATCAGGTGCGGCAGACCGCCGACCTCCTGCGCGTCCACGGGCACGAGCTCGACCTTTCCGGAGTGTCGGTCCCTGAACGCATCGGCCTGCAGTTCACCCTCGGCCTTTTCGAGCGAACAGGTACAATAAACGATCAGGCCACCGGGTCTCACCCAGTCAAGAACCCTGTCGAGCAGCAGGTGCTGTATATCACCGAGTTTCTCGATGTCGTAAGGTTTCTTGATCCAGGCGACATCCGGGTGCCGCCGGATCGTTCCGGTCGCACTGCACGGCGCATCGAGCAGGACGGCGTCGAATGGAGCTGCGGGCACATAGTCCCGCAAATCGGAAGCAACCGTTTGCACCGCCAGGTTCAGCCGTTGCATGTTTTCATCAAGCCGCTTCAGTCTCCCTTTCGAGATGTCGACCGCGGTCACTTCGGCACCTGCCGCCGCCAGTTGCGCGGTCTTGCCGCCGGGCGCCGCGCAAAGATCCGCAACGCGCTGCCCGTGCACGTCGCCGAGCAGGCGCGCCGGCAACGAAGCAGCCGCGTCCTGGACCCACCAGGCGCCTTCTTCATAGCCCTCGAGCGCCTCGACGGCACCTTTCCGTTTCAGCCTGACGCTGCTGCGGACGACAACGCGCCCGTCCAGTCTTTCGGCCCAGCTTTCAGGATCGGATTTGACGCTGAGGTCCAGCGCGGCTTCACTCTGGTGCGCCGAAGCTATTCTCCTGGCGGTTTCCGCGCCATATCCCTCCGTCCAGCTCTGCCACAGCCAGTCCGGCGTGTTCAGCCGCTCCGGGTCCAGATCCGAAACAAGGTCTGATCGTTCGCGGCCAAGCCGGCGCAGAACCCCGTTCACAAGGCCCTTGTAGGGACGGGCCCTCCGATCAAGTGCGGCATGATCGACGGCAATCGAAACAGCAGCCCGGTCCGGGATATCCAGGAAGAGCATCTGGGCGATCGCGACATGCAGAATATCGACCACCCGCCCTGTCTTTTCCGGGATCGGGCGATCGAGCAGTCTTTCGAGAATTTCGGAAATTTCCCCATGGCGGCGCAACGAAGCGCCGACGATCGCCCGCACCAGCGACCGGTCGTTTCCCGCCAGTGCGCGGAATCCAGCATGGCCCGAGGAGGCGTCGAGTTCCCCGTCCAGGGGTCTCTTCTTGTGAACGACATTGCCGAGAATGTCCGCCGCGACCTTTCTGGCCGCAAATCCGGGTTTGTCCGGTTGTTGGCTCTCTTTTTTGCCGGACGGGGCCGACCGGCTGTTCCCGCGATTGTTCAAGACGTATTCCTGTTGAGGGTCGCATAGTGTCGTTGAAATCGAAGCGCCGCAGATCCGGATCTCCGGCTGCGGCGCGTGTGACAGACTTTACGTTGATTACCAAGTCCGGAAAAGAAAATTCTGAACTTCCGTCCGGCACCTATCCCCACGGGCCTTTTGAACGCTCCGGCGTGTTGTCGGCCGGACGGCTGCCCATTCCCGACCAGGGACCTGACCGGGGTGCGTTGTCTCCTGCCCGGAAATCCGCGCTCCCGCCCGTTCCCAGACCGGAATTGGCCAGCTTGCGCAATTCGTCGATCCGGTTCTGCGTGTTCGGGTGCGTCGAAAACAGATTGTCCATGCGCTCACCCGACAGCGGGTTCATGATGAACATGTGTGCCGTCGCCGGATTGGCTTCCGCGTCCGGGTTGTGAATGCGCTGCACGCCGCCCGCGATCTTGCCGAGAGCGGAAGCCAGCCACATGGGCTCACCGCATATCTGGGCGCCCATCCGGTCGGCGGCATATTCGCGCGTTCTGGAGATGGCCATTTGGACGACCATCGCCGCCATGGGCGCCACGATCATCATCAACAGCATGCCGACAATGCCGAGCGGGTTGTTCCGGTTGCCGCCGAAGAAAAATGCAAAATTCGCCAGCATGGAAATCGCACCCGCAATCGTCGCCGTGATTGTCATGATGAGGGTGTCGTGGTTTTTCACGTGCGCAAGTTCGTGCGCCATGACACCTGCCACTTCCTCGGGCGTCAGCATGTTCAAAAGGCCTGTCGTCGCGGCAACCGCGGCATTCTGCGGATTCCGGCCTGTCGCGAACGCGTTGGGCTGCGGATTGTTGATGATGTAGACCTTTGGCATTGGCAGGTCGGCATTCTGGGCAAGCTGTTTCACCATGCGATAGAAGTCGGGCATGGAACGCTCGTCGACCTCCTTGGCATGGTGCATGCGTAGCACCATCTTGTCCGCATTCCAGTAACTGAACAGGTTCATCGCCGCGGCAATCGCAAGGGCGATCATCATGCCTGCCTGGCCGCCGATCATGAAGCCGATGCCCATGAAGAGCGCCGTCATTGCCGCCAGCAACATTGCCGTCCGTACGTAGTTCATCGCGTCTGGTGTCCGTTTCCTGTTCTCGTTTGCCGGTGTCAGCGCCACCGCAGCCTGTCAAAAATCCTGACTGAACATGGGTATTATCGGCAAACTTGGCAAGCTTAGCCGATCCGCGTGACGATCTTGCGGCGCCAGCACCTGCGTTCAGGCCGCAGTCCACACGCCTTATGTTCCGGTGAAGTTCCCGCAGTAAGAAACGAACTTTCGGTCGTCGCCTGTCCTGCGAATGATCATCTCGAAAAGCAGGCAATTTCCGCACAACTAGATAGTGTGCAATCATAGGTTTAATGGAATCTTCAACTTTAAATGCAACTTAAGGTTTTTAACTTCCTTCCTTCACCTTCTTCCGTAAGGTCAGTAAATTGTCTTCATCGCCCAGTCTGTTGCCCTTTTGGGACTCTCCTGCCGTTAAGGCACGTTTCGGTGGCCCGGTGTTTCTCTGGCTGCTGATCATCACCGCGTTCGGAACCCTGGTCTGTCTCTTCAACACGAGGCGTCCGATTTTGCATCTGCCGTCATCGCTCAAGGAAACGCGCGTCGAAGACATGGCCGCGTTCTATCGTGCGTCCGAAATGGCAAACTATGAAGTCGTAACAGATGTTTATGAGCCGGCTATGTTTCGGCAAGGGCTGTCTGAACTGCTCTCGGATCTGATCTTCCTCAACCCTCCGCACGCATTGCCGGTGTTTCATCCTTTTGCCTGGACTGACTTTGCGGCGGTCAAGATCGGTTTCGTCTGCCTGACGGTAATTGCTCTTCTTGCAATACCCCGAATGGCGGGGCAGACATTCGCTCTTTCAGCGCTGTTTGCCGCCTCTGCGGCACCCGTTCAGATCCTGCTGCGGCTCAACCTGTCCGTTTTCGTAATCGCGCTCATCGTGTTTGCAACCATGAACGCCAAGTCGCGCCCGGTTCTGTCCGGGCTCGCACTCTCGGTTGCAACGATCAAGCCGCAATATGGGCTCTTGATACCGTTCTTTCTGGCCGGGATTGGCGCATGGCGGTGCATCGCCTGGGCGACGCTGGGAACGTTGTCCATGGCGTCGTTGACGTTGCTGATGTACGGGCCCGGCATCTTTGAAAGCTACCTCGCATCCTTTTCGAAGCCGCTGTATCAGGCGTACGCACTGACGGCCCTGCAGTGGGACACGTCCTTCAGATCATTTCTCGGCAGGCTTGATGTCGCGGCGGATGCAAGAACGCTGCTCGTTCTGGCGGCAATTCTCGCCGGTGCGATCTGCGCTTTCCGCCTCCCGAAGGCCTGGCCCTACGAATTGCGCGTCGGAATGGTTCTGCTCCTCAGCGCACTCTTTGCACCGTCATTCATGTATTACAGCTGGCCGCTGTTCGCTGCAGGCGTTCTGTTTGTTGCCCGCGCGCTCCCCGACTGGCCTATCGAACTTCAGTTTCTGGCCGGCATGACCTGGATGCAGCCCCTGATTTACATGCTGCTGCTGTCGCTCCTGCCGGCGGTCCTTACCGCGCACGCGGCCACCGTCTTCGTGCTGATGGCTTTGCTGGTCACGGGCTTCTTTTTGCTCATAAGGCGAAGAGCATCCGGGCCGGCGCTTCAAAACGACGAGGTCCTGCAACGAGCCTGACGCCTTCGTCGCGCCCGCCGCCTGGTGGTCTCGCCGCAATGAACCGGATAAACCTGTCCGGCTTTTTGAGAGTAAACGGCACCAAACAGATGCAAAACCTGATCGGCGTGCCCTATATTGCACCCGACAGCACGAACTCAGCGTGGAAACCGAACGACCGCAAACGATCATGACAGACGAACCAGACAATCCGACGCAAGCCTATCGCCAAAGCGATGCACCAAGTCTTGCGGCCAAGGTCGAAGACAAGCCGAAAAAGCGCTTCGAGGATTTGCCGCCAGCCGCCCAACGCGCGCTCAAGGAGGCCGAGGCGCGGCGCCAGGAGATCGATGCAAAACAGAACGCCCTGCCGGACGAGGTGAATGGCCGCGGCGGTCTTGAGCCGACCCGTTATGATGATTGGGAAATCAAGGGGTTGACCGTCGACTTCTGACGGCACCAACGCAGCCCGCAAAATGCGCGATGATCTCGAACAACTGCTGTCCGACTGGGATGGCAAGGCAACGGAAGCGCTGAAGAGCGCCTGCGAGACATTTCGTGCACAACCGGATTTCGTGGACCGGCTCGTCGGGCTCAGCGCACGCCAGAACTGCGCGCGCGGCGCGACCTGGCTCCTGAAGCATCTGTTCGAGAATGGCGAACCAAGGCTGTCGGAAAGCCGCACGGCGCGGCACATCGCAGCGATGTCGGATTTCAGCCACTGGGAAACCCGCCTTCACGTTCTGCAGTATCTTGACCATCTGACGATACCGCACGATGCGGAAACGCCGCTCGAGGCGTTCATTCTCGATGCGCTCGACTCGGAGAACAAGTTCCTGCGCGCATGGGCCTATTACGCGCTCGCGCTTCATGCCGAACGGTTCCCGGTTCACAAGTGCCAGGCCATTGACCGGCTGAACAAGGCAATGATGCGGGAAACGGCAGGCTCCGTGAAGGTGCGCATCCGCAAGGCGCTGGAGCGGATCAATCCGTGACGCGGCCGCCGACAAGTTTCCGAATCTCGGCTGCGATCGCCCTGGCAAGTTCCGCCTGGGGTTCCGCCTCGAAATGCACGGCGTCCCTGGGGCTGGGTGACATGATGCGCCCGACGTCGAAAAACGCCGTCCCGTACTGCTCCGCAAGGCCGGCATAGACCTCGGCCAGCCGCCTGGATTGGACGCCGCCATGCGCGTTCGAATAAAGGCCCTCATATTCGAGACCGGTGAAATCCCCGAGCGGAGGCGGAGCCAGAAGCAGCACCTTCGGCGCGCGCCCCTCGACATCGTCTGTTGGCTGCGTCGCGGCAAACAGGACCCTGCCCATGGCAAGACCGATCGCATTCGCGCTCATGTTGAACCGGTCCTGCAGATCGTTCGATCCGAGCATGATGATCAGAACGTCGATCGGCATATGGGTCTTGCGCACCGTCATCAGATGCGCAAGCCCGTTCTTGTCGCCGCGCGTCGGGTCTTCAAAAACGGTGGTGCGGCCGTTGACGCCTTCCTCGATCACGAAGAAATCGGCCCCGAGTTCCTGCTGCAAACGGCGCGTCCAGCGGACATCATGGCCGTACCTGGACTTGTCCGTCGGATTGAAGCCCCAGGTGAGCGAGTCTCCGAAGCAGACGACGGAAACGGGATCCTTTTTCAGCGTCATGAGCAACCCTTTGCGATCACAATCGGATTTTCTCCTAGGACCTTAAAAAAGAACCGCTCAGCAGGCAATCGGCCATCAACAAAGTCACCATTTGTTCCTTGGTTAATCAGAGATTTACCAAGAGGGCGATAGGGTCGGATCAAAGTACTGCGTAACGACTGCCGGATATTGCATGACTGCCAGCTCTCAAGCCTATACGCGCGGCGCTGTTCTGCCGAGCTCCAATCCCTTTCAGCGCCTTGCCGAACTCCTGGACGGCAAGAGCCCCGGACTTGATCCGATCATCATGACGATCGGTGAACCACAGCACGCCATTCCCGATTTTACGGCGGAAGTTCTTGCCGAAAACATGGTCGATTTCAGACGCTATCCGCCGATCACCGGCTCGGACGCCTTCCGGAGCGCCGTCGCCGGCTGGCTTGACCGGCGATACAATCTGGAGGGGGCGGTAGATCCGAAAGACGGCGTTCTGCCCTTGAACGGGTCGCGTGAAGGTCTGTCCTTCGGCGCAATTGCAGCGAGGGATCAGCTTGCCAAGGATCTCGATCATCCTGTCGTGATCCTGCCCAACCCGTTCTACCAGACCTACGCGGCAGCCGCGCATGTCGCAGATGCCCGCGCCGTGCTTCTGGATGCTGTTCCGGGGAACAATTTTCTGCCGGACCTCGATAGTCTTGACCCGGATCTGCTGGCCGAAACCGTTGCGTTCTATGTCGCCTCTCCGACAAATCCGGAAGGGTATCCGGCCGACCTCGCCTTCTGGACCAAGCTGATCGGCCTTGCCCGCGAACACCGGTTCTACATTTTTGCCGATGAGTGTTATTCGGAGATATACCGGGATGCGCCACCCACAGGCATCCTGGAGGCCGCAAAGACAATCGGAGGCGGCTTCGGTAACATCATTGTTCTCAATTCACTTTCCAAGCGCTCGAACCTCGCCGGCCTGCGCTGCGGCTTTGCCGCAGGTGACCCGGACTTTCTGCGAAAGTGGGCGAAGTTCAGGGGGCTGGCCGCCCCGCAGGTTCCCTTGCCAGCGCAGGCCGTAGCGGTTCGCGCCTATCAGGATGAAGCCCACGTGATGGAGAACCGCCGGCTTTACAATCAGAAATTCGAGGCTGCCGAGCGGCATCTCGGCCCGATCATGGGAAAGGTGACCGCCGAGGGCGGCTTCTTCCTCTGGCTCGACGTGAGCCGCTGGGGCGATGGCATTTCGCTCACCAGCCGGCTCTGGAGTGACTGCGGGGTCAAGGTCGTTCCGGGCGGATACCTCGCCTCCGATCAGTCGGACGGCACCAACCCGGGCCGTGACTTCATTCGCGTCGGGCTGACCGCGCCGCTCGAACAGACAGAAGTTGCGCTTGAGCGAATGGCAAAATGGTTTGGAGAAAAGGCATGAGACGCGCCAGTGCAGTTCGCGGCAATGGCCGCCGGTCACCAGTCGACCTGCTGGACACCGAAAGCCCGATAAAGCGTTTCCTGCGGCGCAATCTGGTCGGCGCATCGGGACTGGGCATCATTGCGCTCGCGGCCATGCTTGCAGCCGCCCTTGCGACGTGGTCGGTGAACGACCCGAGCCTCAATCACGCCACCGACGGCACGGTTCGCAACGCACTGGGAGCTCCAGGCGCCATCATTGCAGACATCCTCATGCAAACGATCGGGCTGGCCACCGCCGTTTTTCTCGTCCCGCTGGTTCTGTGGGGCTGGAGACTCATGGCGGGGCACGCCCTTGGAATCGGACGCAGGCGGCTGGCTTACTGGCTGATCGGTTCGAGCCTGTCGGCCGGTGCTCTTGCGGCCCTTCCCGTTCCTGAGAGTTGGCCCCTTCCGACCGGTCTGGGTGGTTTTTTCGGTGACACCGTTCATCAGGTGCCGGCGCTCATCACGGCGAACATGACCTCAGGCGCTGCGACGATCATCGGCGGTCTCGGGCTTGGTGTTCCGGCTATTTTCTTTCTCTTGTCGGCGGCCGGATGGCTTGGCGGCAAGGACGATCTCGACGCTGAACGGGATCTGGCACCCGGCACGCGCGGCACAGCCGCAAAGGGCCATGGCAGATCTGTGGAGGAGGAACTCGGCCTCGATGATGATGATGCCGAATCAAGATTGTCCGTCTTCTTCAGCGCCATGGTGGGCCAGGTCGAGCACTGGCGTCTTCAGGCAACAGCAACGCTGCGCCGGGTTACCGGACTGAACCGCACGCGGCATGCGGACGAGGACTGGGACGAGGACGGTTTCGGCGAGGACGAAGGCGACGACCACGAGGTCGGCCGGCAGGGTGGCAGGCTGTCCGCATTGCGGCGCGCGCTGAGCGGACGGTTGATGCCCAGCGACGACGACGGCCTCGATGAATTCTATGAGCGTGGCCGCGACGCGGAAGACGACGATCTTGACGGACCCTTGATGGACGCACCGTTCGACGAGGAAGGCGAAGGTTTCGAACCCGACGACCTGCTGAGCGACAAGGGACCGGTCGCCGGCCCGCAGACCATGCCCGTCGGCATCGCGGCACCGAACCAGCCACAGGCCGCTTCGGACCAACCCGCACACCAGGCGCCCCAGACCGGCCGCGTCATACCGCCTGCGCCGAGGCCGAAGCAGAGCAAACGAGCGATTGAGGAAGCCCAGCCGTCCTTCCTGGGCGCTCCGGAAGAGTATGAACTGCCGCCGCTGCGTCTGCTCTCCGAGCCGAAGGCAAGCGGCAAGGTCCCCGGACTGTCGGCCGATGCCCTGGAGCAAAATGCACGCATTCTGGAAGGTGTCCTTGAGGATTTCGGCGTACGCGGCGAGATCATCGAAGTGCGCCCGGGCCCCGTTGTCACCCTCTACGAGCTGGAACCGGCACCCGGTATCAAGTCCTCCCGCGTTATCGGGCTTGCCGATGACATCGCCCGGTCAATGAGCGCGATCTCCGCCCGTGTCGCCGTCATCCCCGGCAAGAATGCGATCGGTATCGAGCTGCCGAACGCACGCCGTGAAACCGTGCTTCTGCGCGAACTGATCGCCGCACAGGACTTCGAAAAGTCCAAGGCGAAACTCCCGCTTGCACTCGGCAAGACGATCAACGGCGAAAGCGTCGTCGCGGACCTGGCACGCATGCCTCACCTGCTCGTGGCCGGAACCACCGGTTCGGGCAAGTCCGTTTCGATCAACACCATGATCCTGTCTTTGCTGTACCGGCTGACACCGGAACAGTGCAAACTGATCATGATCGACCCAAAGATGCTGGAACTGTCCATTTATGACGGCATTCCGCACCTTCTGACACCGGTCGTGACTGACCCGACAAAGGCTGTTGTTGCGCTGAAGTGGACCGTCCGCGAGATGGAGGACCGCTACAAGAAAATGTCCAAGATGGGTGTGCGCAACATCGACGGCTACAACACGCGCATCAAGCAGGCCCTCGAAAAGGGCGAAAGCTTCACCCGCACCGTTCAGACCGGATTTGACCGGGATACCGGCCAGCCGATCTACGAGGAAGAGGAACTGCCGCTCGAGAAAATGCCCTATATCGTCGTGATCGTCGACGAAATGGCCGACCTGATGATGGTCGCGGGCAAGGACATTGAGGGAGCGATCCAGCGCCTCGCGCAGATGGCCCGTGCCGCCGGCATTCACCTGATCATGGCAACCCAGCGCCCGTCGGTCGACGTGATCACGGGTACGATCAAGGCCAACTTCCCAACCAGGATCTCGTTCCAGGTGACCTCCAAGATCGACAGCCGCACGATTCTCGGTGAGATGGGCGCCGAGCAGTTACTCGGCATGGGCGACATGCTGTTCATGCTGGGCGGCGGGCGGATACAGCGCGTTCACGGACCGTTCGTATCCGACGATGAGGTCGAAGACATCGTCAAGCATCTGAAGCTCCAGGGAACGCCGCAATATCTTGAAGCCGTTACAGAAGAGGAAGACGAGGCCGAAAGCCCCTATGACGGTGGCGGCGGTCTTGCCGGCGGCGGTGAGGGCAACGAACTTTACGATAAGGCAGTTGCGATCGTGCTCCGGGACAAGAAGGCATCGACCTCCTATGTCCAGAGACGGCTCTCGATCGGCTATAACCGTGCCGCATCTCTCATCGAGCGGATGGAGCAGGAAGGGCTCATCAGCTCGGCCAACCACGCCGGCAAGCGGGAAATTCTCGTGCAAAACGGCGTCGAGGACGAGTTTTAGGCCGCAAATGCCAAAGCTTTGCCACACAGGGTCATTACCTGAGGTATAGTATTCGCGACATATAACGACCTAGGACATTGCATCATGCCGACACGCTTTGCCTCCCGTCTTGCAGAACATTTTGGCCGCCTGTTTCTGGCAGCAGCTCTGGTTCTCACATGTCTGCTGCCGGCGCACGCGCTGACGCAGGAGGAGCAAAAGACGCTCAAGGAGCTGAGCAGCTATTTCAACTCCGTGAAAACGATGCACGGCGACTTCATCCAGTTCGGTCCTGACGGCAGCCAGTCGGACGGAAAGTTCTACATGGCGCGTCCCGGCAAGGTTCGTTTCTATTACAACAAGCCGTCCGTTCTCGACATCGTGGCCGACGGCAAATCCGTCTCGGTGAAAGACCGCAAGCTGAACACCCAGGATATCTGGCCTCTGGGCCAAACCCCGCTCCGGTTCCTGCTGTCCGACACCATCGACCTTGAAAAAGACACCAACGTCACGAATGTCCTTGTCGAAAAGGATCTGATCACCGTCACGATTTTCGACAAGACACGGTTCAACTCCGGAACTTTGACGCTCATCTTCGACACAGACAATTTCGCCCTGAAGCAATGGACCGTGACAGATCAGCAGGGCTACGACACATCCGTTGCCGTCTATAATGTCGTCTCCAACGCCCCGACCAACCCCGATCTCTTCAAGATCGACTACCTGGCCAATGCCAACCAGCGCAAAGGCCGGAATTGAACGGCAAAGGGCTGTCGCAAACCGGAGACATGAACCGCCGGTCGCTCGTTTTTGAGCTGCTTCAACTCTATTGCACCGAACACGGCCTCCGCCTGACTGCCGGCGATAGCCACGGTCACGCGGGCTGTGTGGAAAACGCAAACGGCAAGCGCTGGCTGTTCAAGGGAACGCGATTCGACATCAATCCGCTCGGCAGTGCCGAGATCGCGAATGACAAGGCCTATTCGCTCCACTTCCTTGAACAGGCGGGTATTCCTGTCCCCGAAAGCCTTCTGGTCTTCGGCGCGGAGATACGCAAAGGCAATCAAATGCCTCCGTCCGTTTCGCGGTTCGCTGAAAAACAGGGCTTTCCCCTCTTCCTGAAACCCAACATCGGTCGGGAAGGACAGGACGTCATGCGCATCCATGGCGGCTCTGAACTGCGCAACGCGCTCCAGCTGCTTTCGCACACCCACATGCAGCTTCTTGTCCAGCAGGAGATCCAAGGACGCGATCTGCGCGTCATCATTCTTGACGGAGAGGTCCTCTGTGCCATCGAGCGCAAGGCACCTCATGTCACCGGCGACGGACGGCAGAGCATCGCCGCACTGATCGGCCGTGACCAAAGAGCCCTCTCGGCAGACAGCAGGATCGATGCGGCATTGACACTGCAAGGGCTCACACGCGCAAGTGTTCCGGAAGCAGGCAACAGCGTCGCGCTGCTGCCCGTCACCAATCTTTCCGCGGGTGGAGCCGCCGAAATCGTGACAGACAAGCTTGGATCGGAAATCCCTGAAATCGCGCGCAAGGCGGCTGACGCGCTGGGGCTCAGATATGCAGGTGTCGACATGATTGTTCGGGGCGGCGATTGGACCGGCGCTGACGCGGTCGTCCTTGAAGTAAACGCTGCGCCCGGGCTGAACAATCTCTTCCGGCAGGGCCCCAGAGAAGCGGAAAGCGTCAGAAGTATATATGCGATGCTCTTCAATAGATTGTTTGAAAAATAGCTCGAAAATAACGATAATGGGTTATTAATATTTGGATTTCTGAGGAGAATTTCGATCTAAATTCTTTCTTTGTAGCTTAATTTCATTCCCAGACGCTGTAAAACTTCAATTCAACAAAAAACAGCCATCTTTCGTGTCTCATTTCTGCATCTGCCGCTGATCGCCGGCTCTGAATACTGCTCGACGATAACAGGGGCCATCGCATGGAAGTCGTGTGAGCGAATGCTGGACGATCGCGTGCAGGTGGTTGGGGTAAAGCGCGTTTCAGCGACGGAAAACTCGCATTGGGACCGCTCGTTTAGGAGATCAAGAAGATGTCGAATGTATTGCCGCTTCGGGAGGACAGTTTCCAGCTGCACAGGCAGTATCCTTCGCTTTACTTTCCCAAGGACGGGTACGTCTTTGTCGTGGCATTCGGACGGTCCGGGTCAACCCTGACACAGTACTTGCTGAATTCCATACCGGGATATTTCGTACGGGGTGAAAACTGCAACGCGCTTGTTCACCTGTGCCGGTCGGTGACGGCCATTCTCGGCGAGGGAAACTTTCAGCAACGGCAGGAGCCGCAGCGGTCGATCAGCTCCAGCGAACGGTCCTATTTCGGCAAGATGGTCGGCACGTCGCTCGACCCCTGGTACGGCATGGAGGATGTGGACGTCGACGACTACGCCCTGAGCCTGTTCGATACCTTCGTCTCGAAGGTGCTTTGTCCGAAGGGAGACGCCCGCGTTCTGGGTTTCAAGGAAATCCGGTATCACAACGATCCGAAATACTTCCCGAAATTCCTGGACACCATCCGGACCTATTTCCCGGGCAGCCGGTTCATTTTCCAGAACCGCGACTTTGAAAATGTCGTCAAATCGTCGTTCTGGAAAAACATGCAGCCCTCCGACGTTCGCCGGAAATGGGACAATTTCGAGGACCTGACCGCGGCTTATGCCGAGAAAAACGCCGCGGTCTGCCACCGCCTGAGATACGAAGACTATCTGGAAGGTGCCGGGAAACTCGAACCCTTGTTCGACTTCCTAAAGGAACCGTTTGACGCGGCCAAGGTGGCGGAGCTTCTGGAAACCAGACTGAAACACTAGTCATCTGAATCTGAAGTTCGCTTCGGAGTCTGCTGAAACGATGATGCGAACTTCAAATTCACCGCGCTAGGGTCAGGACCCTGGACCCATTCAAGACGGATCGGCTGCAGACCATTACTGCTCGCCGAGCTTCATTTCAGGCGAGTATTCGCCCTCTGCTTCCTTGACCACTGCCTGTGCGCAGATCGCCGCTCCGTTCGCGGAATCGAATGAAACCGACGGGGACCCGTGAAGGTCCCAGCCATTGTTAAGCGCCTGGGTCACCCGATGGCAGAAGGCGCTGTCATCCGTCCCGGTGATCAGTCTGTAGAGTTTCATCTGTGTGTCCTGTTAACCCCGTGCGGCAATGGCATCGGCAATCGCGATAACTCTCTTGCCCATGTCCGCATGTAGCCTCTCGACCATTTTCCCGTCTACCTGGATCACGCCCTTGTCCGCGTTTTCAGGCTGTTCGAATGCTTCATTGATCCTGCGCGCCCAGTCGATCTCCGCATCCGTCGGACTGAATGCGGCATGGCAAGGCGCAAGCTGTTTCGGATGGATCAGGGTCTTGCCATCCATGCCCATCTCCGCACCTTGCGCGCATTCGGCGGCAAACCCGTCTTCGTCCTGAAAGGCGTTGAAGACGCCGTCCAGAATGTCGATTCCGCCCGCCCGCGCCGCTGCAACACATGTCATCAGCCACGGCATCATCGCCGCCCGCCCGGGCGTGAGGCGGGCGCGCGTTTCCTTGGCAAGGTCGTTCGTCCCCATGACGAAGCAATCCAGCCTGACTTCCGGGTCCCTGCCACAGGCACCGATGGCGCCGGCGTTCAGCATGGCGTCGGGCGTTTCCATCATCGCCCAAAGCGACAGGTTCGCAGGCGCATTGTGGAGCGACAGCATGTGCGCGACCCGCTGCAGATCGGCAGCCGAGTTCACCTTGGGCACAAGGATTGCGTCCGGACCTGCCTGGATCGCGGCCTGAAGATCCGTTTCACCCCAGGGCGTCTCAAGCGAATTGATCCGGATCACCACCTCCCGGTCACCGTAACCTCCCGCCGCAATTGCGTCGTTGATCTGCTTGCGTGCGAGTTCCTTGGCATCGGGCGCGACGGCATCTTCAAGATCCAAGAGCAGGCAGTCGACATCGAGGCTTTTCGCCTTTTCGAGAGCGCGGGCATTGGAGCCCGGCATGTAGAGGGCTGAACGGCGGGGCCTGATCATTGCGGTCATCGGGACATCCTGTGGCTACTGTACCAAGTTGGTGCAGCCTAGAAGATTGTGCTGCGCAGCGAAATTCACCGAAGGGAGAAGAAATCGTCTGTTTTCAGACGGCGCTCTTGCCGCCCCCCTTTCTGAAGATCATGTCCTTCGCCGCAATCACGGCGCCAAGCGTGATCGCGAGGCAGGCGATCAGCACGGAGAGCGTCAGCGCACCGAAGCCGAAGGCGATAAGCAGAAGCGTCGACAGCAACGGTGCCGAATAGGCAGCCGCCCCGAGCACCTGGATGTCTCCGCGTTTGACGCCGATGTCCCAGGTGAAAAACGCGAGACCCACGGGAAACAGCGCCAGCGCGAAGACGGAACCCCACTCCAGGGCATCGCCCGGCCAGACCGTTTGTTCCAGCATCAGGTGACAGGCTGCGGAAAGCACCGCGGTCATCAGACAGAAGCCTGCCACGGCTTCCGTCGGCACCTTGCCAAGCCTCCTGGACAGGACCGAATAGCTTGACCAGAACAGCGAAGACGCAACTGCGGCGCCGTAACCGATGGCATGACCCCCTGAAAACCGGATGCCGTCGCCGCCGCTGATCAGAAGCGCGGCACCGCCAAGGCCGAGCACCGTGCCGAGAACGTGGTGCGCCCGCAGTTTTTCCCCTGGAAGATACGCCGAAAAGAGAACGATCAACAGCGGCCAAGTGTAGTTGATGAGATTTGCCTCGACCGGCGGCGCATTCCGGATCGCGGTGAAGTAGAAGAAATGAAACCCGAACAGGCCGGCCGTGCCGAAGATCCAGACCTTGACCGGTTGCCTGAGAAGAGCAAATTTTCCCGAAGAAACCAGCCAGAGCGCCGCAAGCGAACCGGATATGCCGAAGCAGAGTGCATTCAGCAAGAAGGGAGGGACGTTTCCCGAACCCGCTCCGAAGACGCCGAGCGTCGCCCACATCAGGACAGCGCTCAGGCCAATGGCTGTTGCTCTGATTTTTCCCGTATCTGCCACGTTCAATTGCCTGCTTCAGAGTGTCGTGCGCTCTTGGCATGAATCGCCGAAAATCGAAAGAGGCTCTTGCACACGGGAAGAAATTGATTCAAGTCCTTGATCCCGGCTCCTGTTTCGGGACATGTTGGGGCACGATTTTTTGACCTGTGATATCCGGGGACTTCATGACAACTGCGGAAATCAGAACGCTTGGGCAGGATGATGCTCACAAGCTTGCGCCACTCATCGCAGAAAACGCGCAGGCCCTGAAGCGCGGAGCGCCCCGGCGCCCCGACGACTACTACGCTGAGCGCATCCTTTCAGACAAGAACGCGGAAGTCCTCGGCGCCTTCTCGGGTGAGGAACTGATCGGGTTTGGTGTCTATTTCGATCTTCCCGAACTGATCACGGGGCTGCGCATTGGTCAGCTTGACGAAATCTATGTCCATCCGGATCATCGCAACAAGGGAACGGGCGGGAAGATCATCGAGGCTCTTGTAAGTGAAGGCAAGAAGCGCGGCTGGCTTCATCTGCGCTGGATCGTTCCGGGCAAGAATGCACCTGCCGTGGCGCTATACGAGAAGATCGCCGAACCCGACCATCGCAAGAGTTACGTCATCCCGATAGACCGTATCGCCGGCGACTGAGCGGCAGCGGCGCTCCCTGTGCAGTCATGTTCCCGCTGAAAAGAGGGGCGGGATCCGGCCGAGGGTGAGAAAGCCGATCCGTATCAATCCCTGATCGATCGCAACGGGAAGCGTGATGGATGGAATGCCGTCGACCTCGCTTTCCGCACCTTTCAGGCTCTGCACCACGCTTCTGACAAGCGAAAAACTGCTGTCCTGAGGCGGAAACAGGGGTTCGATCAGGTCAAGCAATCCGTCTGCATTGCCGACGATCAGGTTGATCTTGCCGGAAATCGTGCCGTCCCCGTTGACCAGGAGATCTCCGGCCGCATTGATCCGGCTGTCACCCAGAACGGTTTCGAACAGCACCAGTTTCACGGGAAGGCGGCCATTCTGCTGCTGAACCAGCCTGGCGAGATTCGCCCCGCTCAGAAGTGCTGCGCCGCCCGTCACCTGAACATGACTGCGCAGGTCGATTGTCGCGCCGAATTCCGGCAGCGACTTCAGCTGCAATGCGTCGACGGAAACAAATCCGTCCACCGCACCGGCTGTTTCGGGAGCGGTCCGCAGATGAAGTTCCGCCTTGTCCGCCGCAAAGTGGCCCCTTGATACCGGATTTTCAAATGCCGCTTCCGGCTTGCTCAGAACAGCATCGAACGCGCCAAGCGCCGTGCTCGAAAACTTCACGCTCGCACGGGCGGTATCCCAACTCATCTCGCCCAGGAGACCCCTGAGCGGCTCGGCGATGGCTGCCGGAGCCTTGGCCTCGAAAATGATGTGCCAGGGGTTATAGATCAGCGCCACGGCGTTGAGCCCGCCGAGCGACCCCTTTGTGCCGTACCTGTCGTTGGACGCAAGATCCCTGCAATAGACTTCATATCGGAAAGGGTATCCCGCGATGGCAAGGTCAGAGCAGGAAAGATCAAGCCCTTTGGTCTTCATGGCCCGCAGTTGCGTTTCAAACTGGTCCGCCAGCACGGACCGCCCGAAGAACCAGGCGCCGGACCATCCGGCGATCACGAGCCCGATGGCGCACAGAAGCAGAATGTACCGGCGTCTGGTTGGCTTGCTGGGCTTGTTCTCGTGTTCTGACACAGTTTTCATCGCTTTCGGTTCGGGCGCTCTTGATCAGACCGGCTTGTGCACTTCATTGAATCATCGTGCGTGTATTGCTATCTCCCCCGGCGGCACAATGATAGACAGGACGATATGAGCAATTTTTGGGTATTTGGCTACGGGTCGCTGATGTGGAACCCGGGATTCGACCATATTCGATCCGAACAGGCCCTTTTGAGAGGCGCTCACCGGGCGCTCTGCGTTTACTCCTGGGTTCATCGCGGCACCCAGGAACGTCCCGGTCTCGTGTTCGGACTGGACAATGGCGGTGCCTGCCGTGGCATGGCCTATCAGGTGGCGGAAGACATCTGGCCGGACACCCTTGAGTATCTGCGGGCGCGCGAGCAGACCACGATGGTCTACAAGGAACATTTGCACAATATCGAACTTGAGGGCGGTGAAAAGGTACATGCGCTTGTCTACATGGTGGATCATGGCCACCCGCAATATGCCGGCGCGCTGCCTTTGGAGCAGCAGCTTGAAATCGTGAATGGCGCCGTCGGAAAATCCGGGGAAAACCCGGAATACGTCATCAATACCGCTGCTCATCTGGAGGAAATGGGCATCGCCGACACCAATCTTGCCTGGCTCGCGGAACGCCTGAAGCTACTGTGAGGACATGGCCTGCGCGGCCGGAGTCTGCCTGGCCTCATCAACATCCCTGAGTACAGGAGACGGGCTCGGCGCGCTCCTGGCTTCCTCGATCAGCCTGTTGCTCGCCGTTTCAATCGTGTCCACCAACTGTTCATAGAACACATCGTTCGAAAGCCCCGGCTCGATCGGCGGCAGAATTTCCACGATCACCGTTCCCGGGTAAACCTTCCACGACGACCGGGGCCAGTAGAGGCCGGCATTGTGCGCGATTGGCACCACCGGACACTTCAGGTCCCGGTAGAGATGCGTGATCCCGTACTTGTACTTCGGCTCCGCGCCGGCGGGACGGCGCGTCCCCTCCGGGAAAATCATGATCTGCCGTTCTTCTGCAATCGCTTCCTTGGCCGCTTCCATCATCGCCGCCAGCGCTTCGGAGCGTTTGCCCCTGTTGATGGGGATCTGCCTGTACTTGGCGGTGTACCAGCCGAATATCGGGATCCAGCGCAATTCCCGCTTCAGGATGAAGGTTGGACTTGCAAAAAGCGGGATGAGCGCCACTGTCTCCCAGGCCGACTGGTGTTTCATTGCCGCTATGTAGCCGCCTTTCGGCAGATTTTCCCGGCCCCTGATTTCCACCTTGAGGCCAGCAACCACACGCATCAGCCAGATCAGCGAGCGCGACCAGAACGGCACGATGGGCCAGCCCCACTTGCGCGGCAAAAGCATCACCGGTGAGAACAGGATCATTTCTATGAAGGTCACCGCGTAGAACAGCACCTGAAAAAGGGTAGATCGCAGAAGAAGCATGGCACCAGAAAACGTGAACAGAGCAAGGTTGCCGCTAAACCAGGTTCTGATTGATATCAGCTCATGGCCCGTACGGTATTGCGGAGTCTGGCGAGGATATACTTCACATATTCGCGCATGAGAAGCCGGATCGTTGCAGGCTTCTGATACCAGGTGTCCAATTCAAGATCCTTGGCGAACACCGGATAGGCAATCAGGTCGACATCCGGCAAGACATCGGCCAATTCCGCCTTGGCCCTCGGAATGTGATAGGCGCTGGTGACAACCAGCAATGAACTGAACCCGTTCTTCTGCACCCATACGGCGGTTTCAGTCGCGTTGCCGGCCGTATTGAGCGCGACCCTGTCGAGATCGACGCTGCCCTTTTCGAGCGGCATGCTGGACGAGGTCACTGCGGCCAGCTGCTCACGCGTCGTGCCGGGATGAACTCCGGAAATCAGCAGGCGGGCGGCATGACCCTCTTCCAGCAGGCGCAGTCCTTCGCGCACGCGCGCCTGCCCTCCCGTCAGCACAACGATCGCATCCGCATTGGCCGTGCTCGGAACTCTTGCTGTCGATATCTGGTGCGCGAAATAGAGAAACTGGCCCAACACTCCGGCGGCAAGCGCAAGCAGAACGGTTACGAAGGCAACACGCAGGCCAAACCGTTTTTTCCGTCCGAAACCCGGAGCAGGGCGAGCGCTGTCTGCGGACACACGCGCCTGCGCGGCGGCGCTATCCTGAGCTGCGCCGGCTTCCAGGCCATTCCCGGCGGCCGAATCAATGGCTGTGTCTACACGCATGGTGTGGCAATTGTGGTATGCGATTGAGCCAATTTCGCGGCACTCGCCATTAAATTCAATCCACCTTCGCCAGATGGGCCTTGACCGCGAGCCCGGATGTCAGGGCCGTCAGGATCGCGACAAGGAACACGACCGCCAGAACGCCCAGGTATCCCGGCACGCTGACGGAGACGGAACCGAACAGGGCCGACAACTGGTCTGACCCTGCCTGTCCGGATGCCTGCCGAGTGAGCAGATCCACGATCACGAAACACAGGACGGCCGCAACGCCGCCCGACACGCCGCCCTTGAGACCAAGCATAAGGAAGTGCCGTTGAAACTCCCGCGCAATAAAACTGTCCTCTGCGCCGACGAAATGAAGCACGGACACGACATCCTTGTTGCCGGCCATGGCGGATTGCGTTGCGAACACCACGCTCAGCACCATGGACCCAAGAACAAGGATCATGATAGCGACCCCTCCGGCGACGACTGCTCCGGCCATGGCAGAAAGACGGGATGTCCAGATGGAATGATCGTCGACGCTCGCGCCCGTAACCTGCTGGGACACGGACGCACGCAACTGGTCAAGATCGAGAAGCGCGGGATTGCCGACCGAGATCTGGATAAGTCGCGGGACGGGCAATCCGTCAAGTTCAAGGCCTTCACCGAGCCACGGTTCCAACAGGGATTTCGTTTCCGAATCCGACAGCGCCCGAACCGAACCAATGCCCGGGAACTCCTGCACCAGCGCTACGGCCTTGTCGATCTCGCGCAGCATGTCGACACCTTCTGTCGGCCGGATCTGGATCGTGATCTCCCGCACGAGGTCGTTCTGCCAGGCATCGGCGGCGTCCCAGACGACGGACACGGCGCCGACCGTCAGACAGGCCAGAAAACTCATGATGGCGACCACAAGCGTCAGGGCGCGGCCGGCGACAGACTGCGGCGGCACGATCGCAGCCGACGGTCTGAGTTTCGCCGAATCACCCTGTTCCGGTTTCGCCGGTTTGGACTTGGGTTTCTTTTTGGGCCGCTTGGAACGCCCCGACCGCTCGGGCGGCTTGACTTCGACGACAGACGCCTGCTTGTCATCTTCTGTGTCTGGTTGGGCCATTCTGCTGCCTGGTTGTCTGTCTGCCGCCGACGCCTTGCGTTGAAGGGGTCTTGTTAGTCGAATATCGAAAGGCGTCCGTCCGCCAGCACCATCCGCCGCGCATCAACCTGTTCCAGCAATGCGATATCGTGCGTCGCGATGACCACGGAAGTGCCGAGTTTGTTCAATTCTATGAAAAGACGCAACAGACGGCGCGCGAGAGGTGGGTCGACATTGCCCGTGGGCTCGTCGGCGAGGAGAACCTCGGGCCGCGTGATGAGCGCTCTTGCGATCGCCGCACGCTGTTTCTCGCCCCCGGACAGGACGGGCGGAAGGACATGCATCCTGTCGCCCAGCCCGACCCACTTCAGCAGGTCGATCACGTCCGCCCGGTAGTCGGACTCCTGTTTGCCGACAACGCGCAACGGCAACGCGACATTCTCATAGGTCGTCAGGTGGTCGAGCAGCCGAAAGTCCTGGAACACCACGCCGATCTTACGCCGCAGCTTCGGCAATTCCTGCTTGTCGATAACGCTCAGATCGCGATTGAAGACCTTGATCAATCCGCGGGTCGGCCGGAGCGACATGAACAGAAGCCGGATCAGGCTGGTCTTTCCCGCGCCCGATGGCCCGGTCAGGAACTGAAACGACTGGGGTTCGATCTGAAAAGTCAGATCGCGCAGGATTTCCGGTCCCATGCCGTATCTCAATCCGACATTTTCAAAGCGGATCACAAATATGTCTCCTGTTGATGGACCGACGCTATAGCCATGCCGTTAACGGTGCATTAATCATATAAAGGTCCATTAGAATCCGGAAAGCCCATCACTGGAATTGCTGGCATTTGTCCAACATTTCGTGCCGGAATTCGCCCGATCGGTCACACGAGAACAGCACTTGAGCACGCCATGACGAAAGGTCTTCAAAAATGAAGATCACATGTCCGGATTGCAGTACCTCCTACGAAATCAAGGCGGAAGCTGTAGGCCAGCAGGGGCGCAGCGTCAAATGCGCCAAGTGTGGCAACCGGTGGTTCGTGTCAGCGGATGACGATGCCGCGGAGTTCAAGAGCGCGGAAGCCGGGCCGGACGCAGAACCGGATGAAAGCGATGCCGCCCAGGATGAAGCGGACTGGGCGACGGATGCGCAGGAAGATGCCGGTTCTTCCGACGAAGACTTCGGGAACGACGACGACAATGCGCTCGATTCCACCGACGATGGCGAGGATTTTTCCACAGACGAAGATCTGCCCTCGAAAGAGGACGAGGACCGGTTCGCCGCCGACCTGAAAGAAGACGAAAAGGGCGATGAGGACGACGGCAATGACGACATTGAGTCACAGGCCAAGAGGCCGAAGATCATCGTCAATCCGGACAAGTTCCGGCGAAATCACATCGGCGCTGTCATCGGGTGGCTGGCGCGGCGCAATTTCCGTCGGATCGGCGGTATCGTCATATTCGGCATCGCGCTTGCCGCGGTAGCCTCGTTCGTCTTTCTGCGCGACAACATGGTCAAACAGTCGCCGGATCTAGCGAGTCTGTTCCAGATGATCGGGTTCGAGGTCAATTTGCGTGGATTGGAATTCCGGAACCTGCGGACATTTTCCGAAGTTGAAGGCGGAAAGCAGATCCTCGTCGTTGAGGGCTCGATCCGCAATCTGCTCGATGAGTCGAACGCCGTTCCGGCCGTCAGGCTGTCGATTCGCAATTCAGACCTCCAGGAAGTATACGCCTGGACCGTGGAACCCAGGACCAAGGCACTGAATGGGCTCGACGAGACCAGGTTCAGGACAATACTGGCCGACCCTCCGCAAGACGCATCCGACATACAGGTCCGTTTCATCAATCGCGGGCAACGCCAGATAGTGCTTGAGTGACCATGACAACAAACATTCATACGCTTTTCGACGAAGACGCCATTGCCATGCGGGTGGCAGCGCTTGCGCGGGAAATCGCGGAAGGACAGCCCAAGGATCTTCTTGTCGTAGCGGTTCTGAAGGGCAGTTTCATCTTTGCAGCCGATCTCGTCAGGGCGATGCACCGCGCCGAGTTGGAACCGGAAATGGAATTTATCCACCTGTCCTCCTATGGCGCCGGCACGGAGGGATCAGACAACATTCGCGTGCTGCGTGATGTTGAAAGCGACGTGACCAATCGCGACATAATTCTGGTGGACGACATTCTGGAATCGGGCCGCACGCTGGCCTTCGCACGCGAGCGGCTTATGGAGCGCGGCGCACGGTCTGTCAAGATCGCGGCCTTGCTGGACAAACCCGAGCGCCGCAAAGCTGCCATATCTGCAGATTATGTGGGATTTGCCTGTCCTGATAAGTTTGTCGTCGGATACGGTATGGATATGGGTCACGCGTGGCGGCAGTTGCCCTTTATTGGATATGTTGCTCCTTCGGAAAGCGAAGCGGCAGCTGACGGCAAGACAGGAGAGTGAGCATGTCTCGCATTCTTCTCACGGAAGACGATGACGCGGTAAGAAGCTTTGTAAAACGCGCATTGGAGCTGGACGGGCATACGGTCAGTGTTGCCGAAGACGGTGGTGAAGCCGTGGAAGTGCTCAGCCGCGAAGAGGACGGTTTCGACCTGCTTGTCTCCGATATCAAGATGCCGGTCATGGACGGGATTGCGCTTGCGCTGCACACGGCCCGCGACTTTCCGGACATGCCGATCCTGCTCATGACAGGTTTCGCCGATCAGCGCGAAAGGGCCAACGGACTGGACGCACTGGTTCACGATGTGATCACAAAGCCGTTCTCGCTTGTCGACATCCGCAAGGCCGTGCGCGACGCCATCGCCGGCGTCCTGCCCGAAGACACGCGCAGATACGCGTGACGCTCGGCGCCTTTTCGGTCCCGGACTTGCCGCCCACCCGCCGGGTTTGAAACCGGGAACGCGCGCAGGCACACCAGATTGACGCGCTCAGTTTCATCTTCTACCAAGCAAGCATGATCACTTTCGCGTTCGCGGTCTTCTTCCTCATCATCACACCCGGACCTGGCGTCCTGTCTGTCGCCGGCGTCGGCTCGGCCTTCGGCTTTGCGCCGGGCGCGCGCTACATCGGCGGACTTTTCGTCGGCACCAATCTGGTTGCGCTCGCTGTTGTTTCCGGAATGGCGGCGGTCATTCTTGCAAACGAGAATATCAGGGCCGCTCTCATGGTCGCCTCCTTGGGATACTTGATGTATCTCGCCTACAAGATCGCGTTCGCAGGTTCGCGCATCGGCTTCAGCGAAGCGAAAAAGGCGCCTGGATTCTGGTCCGGCATCATCCTTCAGACCGTGAACCCCAAGGCCTATGCGGTCAACACCGCTCTCCTGACCGGATTTGCTTTCTGGCCGGAAAGCCTTGTCATCGAAACCGCCCTGAAATTCCTGATCATGAACATGATCTGGCTGCCGATCCACTTCATCTGGCTTTACGCGGGGATGGCATTGCACCGCCTCGATCTGGACCCGCGCGTGCAGCGGCGCATCAACTTTGCAATGGCCGCTTCGCTTCTGGCGGTCGTCGCCCTGGCGTTTTTCGCGCAATCCTGAACACTGCCGAGAACCTCTCCGCACATGCAGGCTGAATGTTGATCCGGCGACCGGTGGCAAGAAGAGCGTATTTTTGACCCGATATGACTGCTCACCGACAGCTCCCGAGCAATTGCCGGCGAACGGGATCTTGGGCCGAACTGCCCGCTTCCGCGTCACCTTGAGGTATTTCGGCCTCCTGTTATAGACTTCTGAAGGTGCAGGCGATTGCCTTGGTTCCCGTCTATCCGCGTTCAATGCGCGTTCAATGCGCGTTCGGATGGGCCGGAGCCGGGGCGTTCGCGACATCTGCATCATTGCGTGGGTGGGGTCATGCGTCGCGTTCTTTTGGCAGTGTTCGTTCTAACATTCCTGGCAACGGCCAAGGGTCTTGCCGCGGAAAAACGCGTTGCGCTGGTGATCGGCAACGCGGCATATGAGAATGCCGGCGAACTGGCCAACCCGCTCAACGATGCATCGGATATGGCCGAAAAACTCGAGACCCTCGGTTTTGAGGTTGTGAAGGGCACGGATCTCGATTTCACCGGCATGCGGCGCACCGTCCGGGACTTCGTGAACTCCCTGAAAGACGCGGACATTGCGCTGTTCTACTACGCCGGACACGGACTTCAGGTTCGGGGCAGGAACTACCTGGTCCCGGTTGACGCGCAACTGCGCTCGGAAAACGATATCGATTTCGAGGCGATGCCGATTTCACTGGTCATGTCGGCGATGGAGCGCTTGAGCAGAACCAGCCTGATTTTTCTGGATGCCTGCAGGAACAACCCGCTGGCCCGGAACCTGGCCCGGTCCATGGGTACCCGGTCCACGTCCGTTGGAAACGGTCTGGCCCGCGTCGGCTCCGGCGTCGGGACGCTTGTTTCCTTTTCAACACAGCCCGGCAACGTTGCCCTGGATGGTGAAGGACGCAACAGTCCGTTCACGGGAGCCCTGGTCGAGCATCTCGGGCACCCGGGAGAGGATATTTCGCAAAACCTGGTGCGGGTACGCGTCGATGTTCTGCAAGCGACCGGTGGACAACAGATCCCTTGGGAAAACTCGTCCCTGACCGGCAAGGTCATCCTGAAGCAGGAACAGGTCTCCAAGAGCACAGAGACACCCGATCTGCAGATTGAGCTGGCCTATTGGAATTCGATCAAGGACGCGACCAACGAGGGCTATTTCGAAAGCTACCTGTCGCAATACCCGAATGGAAAATTCGCGGCGATCGCGCGACTGAAGCTGGAAGACCTCAAGCAGTCGAGTGTGACAGCGGAAAAACGCGTTCAAACACCGCAGGCGGAAGAAGAGACGCAGACCAAGGACATTCAGGTTTCGGCTCTCACGCCACCCAGTGATCCCATTGAGGAACAAGGGCTTGCCGAACCCGGCAACGACAGGGCCCTCGTACGCTCCCTGCAGTCCGAACTCAACCGCCTTGGCTGCAAGGCCGGAACGGCGGACGGAGTCTGGGGCCGCAAAAGCCGACAGGCGCTCGAAAGCTATGCCCGGCATTCGGGCCGCAGCGTGTCAGCGCTGGATCTATCCGCAGACCTCCTGCAGCAGCTCAAGCGCAATCCGTCCCGCGTCTGCCCGGCGGCCAACGGACCAGGTCTGAACGGTAGCTGGATGCTTGTCCGCATTTCCAAGGGATCATGCGGATGGAACCGCCTGGGGCAGACAGTCCAGATCAGGGACGGTGTCATCACCCGTGGCACCAACTTGAAAGGCACAATCAGCGATACCGGCCGCGTCAATATCAAGCTCTACTTCTTCCACGAGGGTCGAACCCAGAGCAATACCCTGTCCGGAACCATCGGCGAGAATGGCGGCAACGGCACGTTTCGGCACGACCAGGGCAATTGCCGCGGCAATTTCACGCTTACGCGGCAGTGACGCCGCCATTCCGGATTCGATCACAACTCTTTTGTCAATCAATCTCGATGAGATACCCTTTAGGGTTGTCAGGAGAGTTACTTGCCCAGGTTCTGAGGGGTTCGTTCCGGCTCTGCGATTTGAGAAGCACGTTGAAAGCGGCATAGTCGCTGCTTTTTTCGGGCCTTGGATGACCGTCCGCCCAAGCGCGGAATGTCACCGGCTCACCCGTGACCCAAACCCAGCCGCCGGAAGGTTCCTGGCTTCCGGGAATCTGATAGAGCCCGAAATAGGGCCCGTTCAGCTCGTTTGCAGGAGCATAATACTCAAGGAAGCGCTCATCGTTTCGAAACAGATCGGAAAGGAAACGGTTTTCTTCTGCATCGGAAATCGTGGCGAGGTAACCTCCAGCCTTTTTTGCAAGATCGTTGCCCAATTTCCAGCTACGCGCATATCCCCCCGGAAGCACCGCGAGGTAAAGATGTCCCTCGTGGTAGTCGAAGATGAACTCGTATCCATCCAATGCGACCATGGCTTTCGCAAGTCTGGGTTCGAGCCCCGGCGGCAGCTCGTCAATGTCGTGTTTTCGAGCTTTTCCGGACTTAAGCGCATCGATCCTGGGAACATCAGGGAGAACGCGGAGCAGTGCGCGATCGACTTTGCTGCCATGCGGGATACCCGCGCGCAGCCGTGCAGAGGCGATCGCAGCCCTTGTTCTCGGCCCGAACACACCGTCCGGCGTTCCCGTATCGTGTCCGAGATATGACAAAGCGCGCTGTACCGCGATTCCCTGCTCCCGTGAGAGAATTGCCGCGCCAGAAGAATCGAACGAAACGTCCAGCCACAGTTCCCTGGAAAGACCCTGACCTGTAGACGTGGATCGAGCGACAAGTTTGTCTCGCGCCTCCCTGGCAGCCAGAACAACTGCCTCGTCTGTCTTGTGACCGTATGCGCGCAGGAACGTGTTCCAGGCTTTCAGGGTTCCAAGCTCTTGCGCTTCGCTGTAGCGCTCGAATAGCCGTTGGCGAACGGAAGGCGGAGGCATCTCGGCATCTTCAGGTTCAATCGCCGAAACCGCAGGCGTTGGAACCAGAAAGATGTCCCGCCCGGGCAGAGACCCGTAGGTGAAGGGTTCCTGTGAACCGTTGGTCAGGTCATAGACGTTGTCCCGGATCTTGCGGAACATCTTCCCGATTTCAAGTCCCGGTTGTTCGATATGGTTGAGAAGAGCCCGGGCATAGGGACTGTTGCGGCCTTCCCCGTCGAGCGCCAGTGTGCCGCTCCGGGCGGCATAGCCGACAAGAACACCGCCCGGCTCAATGCGCCCAAGACCGCGTCCGATGGACCGGGTTGCGGTCGTTCGGATCATATCGACAATGAACGGATTATTGCGGCAGGCATCGACAAGAACGACTTTCAGTCCCGGCGAGTAAGCAATGGCCCCGATAAGGGTATCCAAGCGAATCGCTTCAAAATCGACGTCGCGATCGCTCCGCAGTTCCGCGTTCGATGGAATCAGGTAATTTGTGTTGTCAATTTCTATCCCGTGACCGGCAAAATATATGAATACCATCTCCGCATCTGCGGCTGTCTCGGCGAAGTCCCGAATCGCAAGCCGCATTTCGCGGTAATCGAGGTCAAACCCCGAGGTGACTTCAAAACCGATGCGGGAAAGCGCGTCTGCAATATCTGAAGCATCGTTCGCGGGATTGTCGAGTTTGCTCACATATTCATAGTCAGAGTTGCCGATGACTAGCGCAACACGTTTGCCAACCGAAGCCTGAACGGGCGACAGGGCGAGGGTGAACACCGCAGCAACAGCAATCCCGAGAGCAAGAAACCAGCGGGTAGAAATGATTCTTGCACCTTCACGGTTTGTCTGAGATCCAAGACAGGTTTTCATCGCGGTACTTCCTCCGGTTTCAACCCTGCCGACCGCAAAAGGTCGCCAAAACCCGTCTGGTCCGTCACCCGCACCTGCCCCGATTGATCGCTTTCCGTCAGGAATCCGAGGGCATCGAACCAAACGCCCTGAGACGCTGCGTCCGCTGCATCTTGAACTGATGGGCCCGATCGCCGCTCGACCAGGCCCCTTGCGGGCACGAAGACTTCACCCGTTGTTTCGTCGGCAAGCATGACCCTGAACTCGTAAAGCTGTCCAGGCGGCAGCGGCACACCGGACTTTGCCAGATCAAGAGCGTAGAGACCGGGTTGGATGTCACCGCGCATTGTCGTCTCCGCAACGGGTGCACCGCCGCTCAATGGGACGAGTTCGGCCCGCATCAGCCCTTGCTGCGCCGTACTGAGGGACCAAAGCAGCGCGGGCGATTCTGCAATAGCGACACCGCCTCCTTCCGGGATCAGGATCTGAATGCTCTGAGGCGTCGATAAGAGTTCCCGCGTTCCGGCCCCGATCATGTCGGCAGGAGCTCCGGCCGCAGGCGGTACAAAGACAATTTTCGTGGACGGCAGTTTTTGATCCGGGGCGCCCGTCGTCCAGATGAACACGAGGGCGCCCAAGCCGCCCACAGCAGTCGCGGCCAGCATCAGTATTATGGTGCGCAAAACGCTTCTCACCGCAATGTCCCGGTGAACATGTCTATAAAAGCCCCTTTATCAGCAGGATCCGGTGTTTTCTTAGCCCATCGTCGTGCAGCAATTCTCCAGCCGGCTCGAGCACAGCATAATCATCCACCAGCCGCGCGAATTCCTCCGAACAGCAAATGGTGACGGATTGACTGCCCCGGTCTTCAATCCTCTTGCCAAAGCTCTCGATCCGAGCGGCAGTATTCACTGTATTCCCGATGAGATTGTATTTCATCGCCTGCATTCCGCCAATCGCACCCCCAAAGACCTCCCCGCAATGCAGGCCAATACGCAGATGGTAAGGCCAGCCTGTTTTGTTTTGCGCATTCAGCCGGTCTATCGTTTCACGCATCAAAAGCGCGCACCGGCAAGCGGCGCGGGCGTTTGCCTGTTCCGGACAGTCAACCGGATTGGGGAGGGGCGCACCGAACGCCACCAGAATGCCGTCTCCGGTGTATTTCTCCACGAAACCGCGCTGATCTGCCGCGTCTGCGCCGAGAGCATCAAGAACGGTGCCGATCCAGTCCATGAACGCCTTGGGCTCGGCAACGCCGCTGACCCGGGTCGACCCTGCGATGTCAGCGTAAAGAAGACTGACCGTCAGCCGGCGCGGAACGGGTTTGCCGCCGACCAGGATCTGCTCCCTCTGCAGCCAGATTTCCTGCGAGAGCTCCGGTGACAACTGGCTTTGAAACAGCTTTGAAAGCGTCGTGCGCTGGCGCCGCGCCACGATCGCGACTATGGAGAAGGAAACCAGGAACGAAACCATCCAGGCAAGCGCAACAGGCACGGCGGGCAGCCAGACCCCGAAAGTCATGGCGGCTGACATCAGCACCAGGATCGAAACTGCACCGCCCAGACCTGCGGCGAAGGTGAAGGCCGCGTTGCGCAGGAAAAGCGCCACCGCCGCTCCAATCAGGGCCGATATGGCGATGACGAAGGTCTGCAGCGGTTTTGGAACATCCGTCAGCGGCCGAAGATGGCCTGCGGCATGATCCAGGATTTGCTGAACGATTGCGGCGTGCAACTGGAGACCATAAACGAACCATGCACCGGAGCGGCGGTTCACCGGTGTAACGAAGTGGTCCTTGATCGTGTCGCTGATCAGTCCGATCAGCACGACCTTGTCCCGGAGCACATTGTCTTCGATGTTTCCTTCGAGCAGATCCCTTGCGTTGACGACAGGCGAAATCGGCAACTCGTGCCGGAACCGGGTCATGATCTGATAGCCCGCCGTGTCCGCCCGGACGTAACTGCCAAACCCTGGCGTCAAAGGCGGAACGGGAGTCTCGCCGAGAAGGATAACACGGGGATCGGCCGGCGAAGGCACCGGGTCCTCGATGCCGAACACTTTCATGGCGAGTTTCATTGCAAACGACAGATGCAGGGCCTCACCATTCCTGGCGAGCAGCAGGGACCGTCTCGCAACGCCATCTGCATCGAGAGGCACATCGGAGAACCCGAAGGCACCTGTTTGTGCCGACGCCGACGGCGCCCGGATCAGGATGCCGCCGTCTTCGGCAAGCTTCGTGATCGTAACGACACGATCGTCTTTCAGAACCGCATCAAGGGTTTGGGAACCGGGCTCTACCGGCCTGTCGCGGTAGATATCAATGCCGACAACAGCCGCCTTCGCTTCAAGCGCTGCGTCCGTAATTTGAGCCAGCTTGTCATCGGAAAGCGGCCAGCCCCAGTCGCCGAGATCGGCTTCATAGATCGCAACGACAGCGACATCGTCAGTTTGGCCGTTATGCGCCAGCAGAGACGTCGTGAAATCATAGTGGGTCAACTCGAGAGACTGGAGCATGCCCAGTTGACGCAGGCCAAGTACGGCGAGAAACACGATGGTGGACACTGTCAGCCACAGCGCGATCGACATGTTTCGCGACAGAATCCACCCTGGCATAGCCGTCCCTGGTCAACTTGTTTCCAGGGATCATATCCCGAGTTCAGACAAAAGCCACGCCTGCTGCGTGATGGCAGGGTGAGCAGCGCCGCGGCCGACCGCGGAGCGGCCGGCTCATGCCGCGATCAGTATCGCTTCAGGAGACGTTCCAGATAATCCAGTTCCAGCTGCGGCCGGGAGGGGTCCGAGAAACGTCTGCGCAGTTCTTCCAGAATGCGCCGGGCCCGCTGCACGTCAATTTCATCCGGGATCTGTACCCGGTTGTTGAAGTCGGGTCCTTCGGTGCGCCGCGGGCGCCCAAGCGGATCTTCGTCGAGCGGCGAGGGGCCGTTCGGATTGCCGGCGCCTTCGCCCTGTCCCATCATCTGCTCGGTCATGCTCTGGGCACCGCGGCGGAGCGCATCAAGCGCATCGCCCTGTTGTCCGAGAGCCTGCTGGCCTTGTCCCTGGCCGAGCGACTGCTGCGCGTCCCCCATGGATTCGCCTGCCTGGCCCAGAGCTTCGTTCTGGCCCATGCCGTTCTGGCCCAGCTGATCCATCAACTGCTGCAACTGTTGCGCAAGGTCGCCCTGACCCTGCTGGAGTTGCTGCAGCATCTGCTCCAGTTGCTCCTGGGTCATCTGTTGACCCTGACCCTGTTGCCCTTGCTGCTGCTGGCCCTGCTGCTGATTGCCGCGCTGGCGCTGCTCATCCTGGTTGAAACGATGCGTTTCATCCATCAGCTGCTGCTGTTGCTGGATCATCTCACCAAGCTGGTTGAGCATCTCCATCATTTCGCTGTTCATGCCTTCAGGCATCATCTGCGGTCTGCCGGCCTGAAGGTTTTCCAGCATCTGCTGCATCTGGGCAAGCAGCTCACGCGCGGCATCCCGCGATCCGGTTCGGGCAAGTTCCTCGATCCGGTCAAGCATCTCGCTCAGATCCTGCTGATTGAGCGTCTGCTGGTTTCCGTCAAACGGCTGCATCGCTTGCGGATTCTGGCGCATCTGCTCCGCCAGCGCCTGCATGTATTCGTTCAGCGCCTCACGCAGTTCCTGGGTCAGCCGCGCGATTTCCTCGTCGCTCGCGCCTTCTTCCAGCGCCTTGCGCAGGGCCTCCTGGGCATCCCTCAGCTTGCGCTCGGCCGCGGACAGATCACCGTCCTCAATCGAGAGCGCGAGATCCCACAAAAGCGGCAGCATCGCCTTGAGATCGTCATCTGTTTCCGCGCTGGTCAGCTCACCATAGGCAAAGCGCATCCCGAGATAATTGCGCGCCCTGAAATCGAACAGTTCAGGCGCAAGCATCAGGGCATCGATCGCCGTGATCACCTGCGCGTGGTTTTGCGCATCCAGGGCAAGGTTGCGGCGCTGTTCGACAATCGCCCGCGCCAGCGGCTTGGCAAAGCGGCGTTGCGGCAAGGTAATGCGGTAAGGGGGAGAAAAACCTTCCTGAGAGGCCTGATCACGCGCGAGCAGGGTCAGATCAACCTCAGATCCGGCCCAGGGGTGCGACGTCAGATCCCGGATGGTCTCAGCCGTCTTGGCGGTTCCGGTGCGTGGCGGCAGCGACAGCGGAAACTGGGGCGCCTCGACGAGCGGACGGGGGACCCGGTCCTGATGATCCGGATTGGGCAACGGCGTGATCCGGGCCTCGGCGGCCACAACACCGTAATCGTCGTTCACCAGATACGAGAATTTAAGCGCGCCGCTCAGCTGGGCTTCCGGATCATCGACAAGACGGATTTCCGGCGCGTCGTCCGGCTTCACGGCAAAGACGAACCGCAAGAAGGGCTCTTCAGGCGTATCCGTGTTCGAAAGTTCAACGACACCGGTCGTTTCAAGCGTTAATCGTCTTTCGAGTGGCAACAGCTTTGCAAGCTCGGCGTCGGCCTCCTCCCCGAGAGCCTGATCCGGCTCAATGACGGTCGGCTCGGCATCGTCCGGGCCGGCAAACGTCATGCTGATTTCCTGCGATCCTTGCGAGCGGACCACGAGCACCGAGCCCTCGGGCACGTGGACCGGTGCACCGGCGTCGCGCAGCTGCGCGCTCTCGCCGGTGAGATAGACCGGCGGCTCGCTCGTATAGATCGGCGGTGTGACCCAGGCATCGAGCCTGCTTGGCGGTTCGACGGTCTTGAACGGGTTCTGGAATGCGGATGTCAGCCGGCCCATATGGTCGCCCTTGGCAGCGGCGAACCCGATCACGAGCAGACTTGCGGCAAGAACGCGGAAGGCCCACGGATCACGGCGGAAGGCCTGCGGATCAGGCGCTTTGGAACGGATCGATGCAACGGCCTCAGCGGTTCGCCGCTGATGGAGAGCCCAGATCGCACGGCTTTCCGCGTTGTCAGTTCCGACCGACAGGTCGTCCTCGAGCGCGGTCAGCGGCCGGTGCTTGTAGCCTGACGTTTTTTCCACGCGCTGCAACGCATCTTCGCGCGATGGCCACTTGAGCTTGAGCAGGTCTTTTGCGGCCCACACGAGTGCGGCCGCAAAAACGGCAATCCCGGCAAGTCCGATCCAAACCGGCAGGATGGTCCAGAGCCCAAGCCAGGACAGGCCGACGTAAATGCCGACAACGACGAGCAGCGGCAGAACGGCGCGCCACAGGCGCTCGACAAACAGGAAGAACCGGCTTTGGCCGATCAGCGTATCAAGGCGCGACTGAATGTAGTCCCGCCAGCCGGACGCATTTTTCGAATGTCCCAGATCCTGATCGCTCTCTTTCGGGCTCAAAGGCACCTCCGGTTCATATCCCGCGTCCGCGGCAACCGTGATTGCCGGCGTTGGAATTGGCCCACCACCCTATAAGGTGAGGCATAAGGAGCGATCCGGCAACAGGCTGGAGCAACTAATTCCGGGCCGATTGCGTCACGAAGCCTTGAGCCAATCCGGCATCTGATCGAGTCCGAGCAGTTCGTCATAGGACAGACGAGGCCGCACGACCGCGAATTGATCTGCGTTTACGAGGACTTCCGGGATCAGCAGGCGCGAATTGTAGGTGCTTGACTGGACAGCGCCATAGGCACCGGCCGAATAGATCGCCAGGATATCCCCAGCCTCCACCTTCGCCATATCCCGGTCCTGCGCAAGGAAATCCCCGGTTTCGCACACCGGCCCGACGATATCCGCCCTGATTCGATCAAGATCACCGATATCTTCCTTCATCGGCCGCACCTCGTGATGGGCTTCATAAAGCGTCGGCCGGATCAGGTCATTCATGGCTCCGTCCACGATGACGAATGTCTTGTCGGCGCCTTCCTTCACGTAGATTACGCGCGTCACCAGGATGCCCGCATTTCCCGCGATCAGACGTCCCGGCTCGAACATGACGGTGCAGTCGAGTTCCCGAACGTGCTTCTTGACCACTTCAGCGTAGGCGTCTGGGTGCGGCGGCGGATCGTTGTCGCTGACATAGGGAATGCCCAGGCCGCCGCCCAGATCGACATGCTCGATCTTGTGTCCCTGGCCGCGCAGATCGGAGATCAGTTCCCCAAGACGCGCAAACGCGTCGTCGAAAGGTCCGAGTTCCGTGATCTGGGACCCGATATGCATGTCGATACCGGTGACCTCGATACCCGGAAGCTTTGCCGCATGGGCATAAACGTCTCGTGCACGCTGCCATGGAATGCCGAATTTGTTTTCAGCCTTGCCGGTGGCAATTTTCGCATGGGTCTTCGCGTCGACGTCCGGGTTGATGCGCATGGAGACCCTGGCGGTGCGCCCCATCTCGCTCGCGACGCGGGAAAGCTGCAACAGTTCCGGTTCGGATTCCACGTTGAAGCACAGAATGTCCTCATCCAGCGCATAGGCCTGTTCGGCCTCGGTCTTGCCGACGCCGGAAAACACGATCTTGCTCGCGGGAACATCGGCGGCCCTGGCCCTGCGCAACTCGCCTTCGGACACGACATCCATGCCGGCGCCGAGCTTTCCAAGCGTTTTGAGGACAGCCTGGTTCGAATTGGCCTTCATCGCGTAACAGACCAGGGACGGGATATCGTCGAACGCGGACGCGAACACCTGGTAGTGTCGGGTCAGGGTCGCGGTCGAATAGCAATAAAACGGCGTGCCAACCGCGCGCGCGATCTCTTCAATTGCGACATCCTCGGCGTGAAGTGCGCCGTTTTTGTAATCGAAATGATGCAAGACTGCCTCACTGAGCTGTCTGAAAGCCATTTGGGCCGGGATGCACCGCCGGTCCCTGCTGCGGTTGATATCAGTTGATCAGGAAATCCAGAAAGAAGGATCTGTCGTCGGTTTCCGGCTCAAGTTCCGGCGGCGCCGGCGCGGTCGCGGGATCAACGGGTTCCGAAAGGGTATTCTGCTGTTCCACTGGTGTCCCGGGAACATCCAGATCGCCCTTCCGGCCGCAGGCGGCCAGGGTTGTGCTCAGGCACAGACAGACCACCGCCAGAGTTCTGATCCGGATCACCATGCGACATTTGCCCTTCTCGGAATTCACCTCGTTCAGCTCTCTCCTCGCACGGCAGAAGCCATTCGGCAAGACCATTGGGTTGATTGGCTCTGGCGCGAGGAGAAACCGCGGCGGGCGAACCGTCTTGCCAGCGTGAATAAGGGCCTCGGTCAAACGATGCAAATTGGTCGGATGAAGCTCTAGTCCTTCGAAAGATCTTTCAGCCAGCGGCGTGCCTGCTTGCGCACATTGACCGGCGACGTGCCGCCGTAGCTTGTGCGGCTGCGGACCGACTTGTCTACCGACAGCACCGAGAACACTTCTTCGGTGATCTTCGCATCGACCTTCTGCATGTCCGCAAGCGGAACCTTGTGCAGCTCGACGCCCCTGTCGACAGCGAGACCGACGATGCGGCCCGTCACGTGGTGAGCATCGCGAAACGGCATGCCAAGGACCCGGACCAGCCAGTCGGCGAGATCGGTTGCGGTGGAATAGCCCGAGCCGGCCGCCATCTTCATGGACTTGGTGACCGGTGCGAGATCACGCACCATTCCGGTCATGGCAGCAAGGGCGAGAGAGACACTGGCCAGACCATCAAAGGCTTGTTCCTTGTCTTCCTGCATGTCTTTTGAATAAGCCAGCGGAAGGCCTTTCATCATGACCAGCAACGCTTGCAACGACCCGTAAATGCGTCCTGTCTTGGCGCGCACGAGTTCGGCGGCATCCGGGTTTTTCTTTTGCGGCATGATGGAGGAACCGGTCGAGAACTTGTCCGAAAGCTTGACGAAACCGAACTGGGCCGAGCACCAGACCACGATTTCCTCCGCGAGCCGCGACAGATGCATCGCCGCGAGCGAAGCCGCTGCAAGTGCTTCGATAACGAAGTCCCGATCGGACACGGCGTCCAGCGAATTGGCCGTTGGCCGGTCAAAGCCCAGCGCTTCGGCGGTCATCTTGCGGTCGATCGGGAAGGACGTTCCGGCCAGCGCCGCCGCGCCAAGCGGACATTCGTTCATGCGCTTGCGGGCATCACGCACGCGGCCCCGGTCGCGGGAGAACATTTCCACGTAGGCAAGCAGGTGGTGCCCGAAGGTCACAGGTTGGGCCGACTGGAGATGGGTAAATCCGGGCATCACGTCGGCTGCATGGGTCTCGGCCTTTTCGGCAAGAGCCTGCATGATCTCGCCGAGCTGTTGATCCAGCGTATCAAGCGTATCGCGGACCCAGAGACGGAAATCCGTTGCCACCTGGTCGTTTCTGGATCTCGCCGTGTGCAGGCGCCCTGCGGCTGGACCGATAAGTTCGGAAAGCCGCGCTTCCACATTCATGTGGATGTCTTCCAGCGCGCGCGAAAACTTGAAATCGCCTTTTTCGATTTCTGACAGGATTGTGTCTAGACCCCCGACGATCTTGTCGGCATCGTCCCGCGTGACGATCTCTTTTTCAGCGAGCATGCGCACATGGGCTTTCGAGCCGTCGATGTCTTGCCTATATAGCTTCCGGTCGTAGTCGATAGAGGCATTGATCTCCTCCATGATTGCGTCCGGTCCTTCGGCGAACCGGCCGCCCCACATGCGATTGCTCATGTCCTGTCCCTTAAAGAGGCGCCCCTTGCGAGGTGTGAACGAATGAATAAGCCAACCGAACCCGTCAAGAGCTCCAATCGCGGCGTGATCCTGGCCGGTCTCGCGGGTGCGGCAGCTGCTGTAGCGGCTCTATACGTGATCGCTGGTCCGAATGGCAACATCGCCAGCGCGCAAAGCTGTACGGCGGCGCTTTCGGCCGCGGCGGCCGCAAAGCCGCATGCGAAGGGTGAAGTCGCCGCCTTTCTTCCGGCCAGCGAGCCGCTGGGGCTGAAAACGCTCGCTTTCAAGGGACCGGATGGTCAAGATCTGACCATGGAAGACTTCAAGGACAAGACGGTGTTACTCAACCTTTGGGCCACCTGGTGCGCGCCGTGCCGTGAGGAGATGCCCGCGCTCGATCAGCTTCAGGCCGATCTCGGTGACGATAGCTTCGAGGTCGTGGCCGTGAGCCTTGATCGCGGCGGCCCTGAAAAACCGAAAAAGTTTCTGGATGAGATCGGGGTTGGCAACCTGACGTTCTACCAGGACAGTTCCAACGGCCTTTTGAAAGACCTCCGCAAGGTCAGCCGCGCCACGGGGCTCCCGACGACAATTCTGATCAATGAAGAGGGATGTGAAGTCGGCACGATGTACGGACCCGCCCATTGGGCGTCCGGTGAGGCAAAGGCGCTTATCCGGTCGACTCTTGGGAAAGAAGGGGCCTGACGTTCAGACCGTTACGTCGACCGCTTCGCCAAGACCGGGAATCTTCCGGTTTTCGCGGCGCTCTTCTTCCTGGGTTGCTTGCGCATCCTCAAGCCGGCTGGCGACCTGACGTTCCTGATCCGCCTGGTCCTTGACCGCGTTGATCGCAAATTCATTCCGGATCTTGGCAACGTCGTAAGATGCCGAGGTGCTGTCTGAAACTGTTGTCATGCTTTCAAGATCTCTTCTCTTGCGCGTTTTAAACCGAAACGTCGATCCTGTTTCCCAATCCGTTTTCCGGATTGCGGGTCTCGGCCCGGTTTTCGAGCTTCTGCGCCTGATCGCTGAGAAACTCGGCGCGGCTCGTGCTGAACTCTGCCTGTCTTTGAACTGTTTCGGCCGCCGCCTCGGATTGGCGCGCACTGAGGACCTTCACCTGCTCGGCGGTCTTCTCGATGCGGGAAGCGCTGAGCGAAGGCTGAAAGGCCTGCGTTGATGTGCTTGCGATTGCCTCAGACATTTTTGGTCCAAACACGGAGTTCAAGTTGAGTATCAGTTTGCACCAGCTACCTGATTTAAAACGTAAAAATCAGTTTATTCTTGAGATCATGCCCAAGACCGAGCTAAATAAATCCGAAGCATTTGTTTAAAGGTTTACACTTTTCGCGCTAAGTGTCTGAGGCAATTACTTCGTTTCGCACGACGCAATTTGCGAAACTTGGGACGCGTCAAAAAAACTGGCACGGCGAAAACTCACCGGAACAGGTTCCGGTGTGCAAGCGATTGATCAGATTAACGAATTGGGATGCCCGGGCACCTTCAGGCCGTCACATCAACCTGCGTGCCCAACCCGGGAGGAGGGGCGCTTGTGGCCGCTTCGAGGCTGGCTGCACCTTCCTGCAGCAGTGCCACGAGATTCGCATCCTGCTGCGCGGCGATCTTGAGCATCTCCGACTGCAGCGCCTGCTGGGTCTGCGCCCGAGATGTCGCAGCGTATGTGCTGGCAATACCCGCGCTATCCATGAATGAATTCTCTGCTTCTGCCGTTTGGATGCGAAATCCTAGCTGCTTCGGCCTTAAACGCGCGTTAACAAAACTCTAAGCAGATCCGTAAGGCTTTAACCGTCCGCGACAAGTGCCTTGCGCCGGACCTTGCCGGTGCGGGTGCGCGGCAATTGCTGCAAAGACTTGTAGATCCTGGGACGCTTGTAATCTGCGAGGTATTCGGCAGCGAAGGAAGTCAGGTCGTCTTCGTCAAATTGCTCCGGATCGTTGGCAACGATGAAAGCGGCGATCAGGCTGACGCCCGGCCGAACTTCCTTTTCCGTGACCGCGACGTCCTGGACATTGGGGTGGTTCAGCAGCACCCGCTCGACTTCTTCCGGAGCGACCCGGTAGCCAAATGCGTTCATCAGGTCGTCGGCTCGGCCTTCGTACCAGAAATAGCCATCGCCATCCCTGCGCATCCGGTCACCCGTCACGAACCAGGGCCCCTTGAAGGCTGCGCGGGTTTCCGAAGGCCTTTGCCAGTAGCCAAGCATCAGACCCGGTTCGTCGCGATGTACGCACAGCAGCCCGGTCCCACCGGCTTCCGTTTCGACCATGCCGTCGTTCGTTTCCTTCAGCACGGCGGCCTTGCGTCCCGGCTGCGGTTTTCCGGTCGCGCCCGGCTTCACCGGAACATCCGGGCCGCTGGACAGGTAGGTCGACACCTCGCTCATGCCCAGCGCCTCATAGAGTTCCCGCCCCGTCCGCTCCTGCCAGAGCGCATAAAGCTCGGCTGACAGACCCTCACCGGCAGTGAGACCATGCCGGAGCGCCGGAAATGAAGTCCTGGAAATGTCGCCGTATTTGAGAATTCTGCGATAGAGGCTTGGAACCGCCGCGAAAAGGGTTGCCTTGCTTGCCGTCAGGATCTGCGGCCAGACATCCGGTTCACGCGGGCCCTTGTAAATGACACTGGTCGCGCCCTTGATCCAGGGGTCCATCAGGCCAACGGTCAGCGTGTAGCTCCAGTTGAACGCACCGGAGTGAAGGAGGCGATCGGTGGAGGTCAAGCCGATCCAGCCGACATGGGCCGCCAGCCGCGCCGTGGCTGACCGGTGCGCATGAAGCACGCCTTTGGGCGATCCACTCGTTCCGGACGTGTAGATGAGAAAGGCGGGATCGTTATCATCCGTGGCAGCAAATTTGCCCGGCTCGGCCGTCTTTAGGTCACCTATCTCGCCAGGCCCCAAAAGCAGGTCCCCGATCCCCTCCGGGACAGGGCTTGAACCATCATGAAGAACGCGCGAAGCCCCGCTGTCCTTCAGAAGTCCGGCGACCTCGCCCACCGTCAGTTGATCCGAGGTCGGAACGGGGACAAAACCCCCGGCGATTGCGCCGAAATACATCAGCGGAAAGTCGCTGCTGTGGCCAATCCTCAGGAGAACACGGTCGCCTTTTTGCAAACCATGGTTTCCGAGACCCGTTGCCACCGACAGGACCGCCTTCGTCAGTTCGCCGTATGTCCAGCTTTCCTCGACGGCCCCGCCCGGTCCGACAACTTCTAGCGCGGTCGTGGACAAGTCCGCGTTCGCATGTGTCAGGCAGAACTCGGCGAGGTTCATGGAAGCTAGCGGGTCGGGACCGGCACTTCCCCGCGATAGTCATAGAAGCCGCGCTGGGTCTTGCGTCCAAGCCAGCCGGCCTCGACATATTTCACCAGAAGCGGGCAGGGACGGTACTTTGTGTCCGCAAGGCCTTCATAGAGCACCTGCATGATGGAAAGGCAGGTATCGAGGCCGATGAAATCGGCCAGCTGCAGCGGTCCCATCGGGTGATTTGCGCCGAGACGCATTGCCTTGTCGATCGACTCGACCGATCCGACGCCTTCGTAGAGGGTGTAGATTGCCTCGTTGATCATCGGCAGCAAAATACGGTTGACCATGAAGGCCGGGAAATCCTCGGCAACGGCAATCTGCTTTCCGAGGCGCACACAAAAGCCCTTGGAGGCTTCGAACGTCTCGTCTTCCGTCGCAATGCCCCGGACCAGTTCGACCAGATCCATGATCGGAACCGGGTTCATGAAGTGAATGCCGATAAACCGTTCCGGACGGTCCGTTGTCGCGGCAAGACGCGTAATGGAGATGGACGAGGTGTTCGTCGCCAGGATCGCTTCCGGCTTCAGGATCGGACAGAGCTGCGCAAAGATCTTGCGCTTTACCTGTTCGTTCTCGATTGCGGATTCGATCACCAAGTCCGCGTCGGCAAGGAGATCAAGCTCCTCGACCGGCTTGATCCTGTCAAGCGCCGCGGTCCGCTCATCTTCCGCGATCAGGGATTTGCTGACCTGCCGCGCCATGTTGCCGTTGATCGAGGCAAGCCCCGATTCGATCCGTTCCATCGAAATGTCGCTCAAGCCAACGTCGAACCCGGCAAGCGCACATACATGCGCAATTCCGCTGCCCATCTGACCCGCGCCGATCACGCCGATTTTTTTGATTTCGACTGCCATCTTGAACTTCCGTCTGAGAGAAACACCCGGTGAACCGGTTTGCGGCTATTTTTGGCAAGTCTTGAGCCGAACAGCAAGAACCCCGGAGCGAAAACTCGCATTCACCCCGGGGTCCGTGATCAATTTGCCGCAGGTATTACTCGACCGCAGCCTTCAAATCCGGCAAAACGTCGAACAGATCGGCAACCAGTCCGTAGTCCGCCACCTGGAAGATTGGGGCTTCCTCGTCCTTGTTGATCGCAACAATAACCTTGGAATCCTTCATGCCCGCAAGGTGCTGGATCGCACCGGAAATTCCGCAGGCGATGTAAAGATCCGGAGCGACCACCTTTCCGGTTTGTCCGACCTGCCAGTCGTTCGGTGCATAGCCCGCATCGACAGCAGCGCGCGACGCGCCGACCGCAGCGCCAAGCGCGTCGGCCACCGGCATGATGACTTCCTGGAATTTTTCTTCCGAACCGAGTGCACGGCCTCCGGAGATGATGATCTTCGCGGATGTCAGTTCCGGACGGTCGGATTTGGAGAGTTCTTCGCCAACAAATTCCGAAAGGCCGGTACCGTCGGCGCCTGCGATGCTCTCGACCGCTGCCGATCCGCCCTCTTCCGCTGCTGCGAATGTGGACGTGCGCACGGTGATCACTTTTTTCGGATCGCCCGACTTCACGGTCTGGATCGCGTTGCCCGCGTAAATCGGCCGCTCAAAAGTCTCTGCGTCGACCACGGCAGTGATGTCGGAGATCTGCATCACGTCCAAAAGGGCGGCAACACGAGGAAGCGTGTTCTTGCCGTTGGCAGTTGCCGGGGCAACGATGGCGTCATAGTCGCCGGCCATGCCGACAATCAGATCGGCCGTCGGCTCTGCGAGCTGATGCTCCAGCGCATCGCTTTCGGCCACGAGAACCTTGGCAGCGCCGGCAAGCTTGGCCGCTTCTTCGGCAACGCCCTGCACACCTTTGCCAGCCACGAGAATATGCACATCCGACCCGAGTGCCGCTGCCGCGGTAAGTGCCTTGGCAGTTGCGTCGTTCAGAGCGCCGCCGGCATGTTCTGCCACAAGAAGAGTTGTCATGTTTTCGTACTCCTGCAGCGGCCCTTAAAGGACGCCGGCTTCGTTCTTCAGTTTGTCGACGAGTTCGCCCACCGACGCGACCTTGATGCCCGCCTCACGGCCGGCAGGTTCGGTGGTGGTCACAACGGTCAGCCGCGGTGTGATGTCGACGCCGAAGTCTTCCGGCGTTTTTTCGTCGATCGGCTTTTTCTTGGCTTTCATGATATTTGGCAGGGACGCATAACGCGGCTCATTGAGGCGCAGATCCGTCGTGACGATGGCCGGCAGCTTCAACTTGACCGTTTGCAGGCCGCCGTCCACTTCACGCGTGACGTCAGCCGTCTCGTCGCCCAGGTCCACATTTGATGCAAAGGTGCCCTGGCTCCAGCCAAGCAGCGCGGCGAGCATCTGGCCCGTCTGGTTGCAATCATCGTCGATCGCCTGTTTCCCGACAATGACGAGACCCGGCTCTTCCGCCTCGACGATTGCCTTGAGGATCTTGGCAACCGCAAGCGGTTCCGTGGCTTCGTCCGTTTTCACCAGGATGCCGCGATCAGCGCCCATCGCAAGCCCCGTGCGGAGGGTTTCGGTGGCCTGTTGCGGTCCGACCGATACCACGATGACCTCGGTCGCCGTGCCGGCTTCCTTCAGGCGCAGGGCTTCTTCAACGGAAATTTCGTCGAACGGGTTCATGGACATCTTGACGTTGGCAAGATCGACGCCCGACCCGTCCGGTTTGACACGAACCTTAACATTGTAGTCGATGACCCGCTTCACGGGCACGAGGATTTTCATTTGCTCTCAACCTCTTTCAGGGCGGTTTTCACCGCTCCGCATTGCAAGGCCTGTCCGTCGATGTAACTCAAGGTCACAAACGGCGGAAACAAGCCAATCATGGCGCATGGCGCGGGACGGTACTTACCAGCAGGTCGGCTGTCAATTGCGCTATAGGGCGCAAGGCCGAAAATTGCCGGGCTTGGAAAAACATGCGTCGCAATGATGATAGTTCGGACCGAAAAAAGGCGGCGGGCGCACGGCCCGCCGCCTTCAAATTGGTCGGAAAAAGCTCTAGGTCATTTCCTGCGCTTCCGCGCCTTGACCAGAAGCAAGCCGCCTCAAACCATTACGGCCTCATATATGAGTCCATCACCTAGATCCCGGTATCGTCCCGTTGCGGCGTGAACTTGTCGGATACCGGTTCAGCAAACACCGTCGTCCAGGTGCCGTTTTCATCCCGGCACGCCGTTCCCTGGATCGTCAGATCACGTCCGCTGAATGTTGTCTGCCTCACATATTCGCGGCACCAGTGGCCGCTCTTGCTCTTGTAGGTCTTGATGGGCGTGAGCACGTCCGTCCAGGACCCTTCCTGCCCGATATAGACCGGTTCGCCGCTGACCCGCGTTTCCAGCGCTTCCTGGACTGTCTGCGCCAGCAAAACGCGTTCCGTTTCCATATGGGCCGCAAGCGACGCCACCGCGTCGTCCATGCGCGACTGCATCCAGAACGCGGTGAACATGAAGGTTCCCGCAACCAGGACCACGGAAGCAGCAACCTGGACCATCGGGCTCGACCAGAAAGGTTGCGCGCGCGAGCGCGGAGCGACATCGCGCTTGTCGAATTCGCGGTCGATTGCGTTTTGTAGCCGGGTCATTGAATGATCCGGCACGGAAGCTGACACGGCGCTTTGAAGCAGAGCATTGTCCGCCGCCATGTCGCGCAGGAGGTCTTCACCGCCTTCCGATTGCGTTATGGCATCCCTCAGCGCGGCATCTTCAGCCTCGGTCAGTTCTCTGTCCAGAAGTCTGCCGATGTCTTCCGCCAGCAGAACCTGTTCACGTTTCTTGTCGAATGTCATGGCATCCCCCCTGGCATGCTGCGCAGCGCAACCCCCGACGCGGTATCCTTGGCCTCAAGAAACTCCCTGAGTTTCAACCGTGCGCGGGCAAGACGGCTTGTCACCGTCCCGATCGGCACCCCAAGTTCCGCGGCAACATCCTTGTAGCTCTGTCCCTCAATGGCGATTTTCAAAAGAACTTCGCGATTGTCCTCATCCAGCTGTCCGATGAAGGACTGAACTTGTTGCAATTCCAGACTGCTCGCGGCTGCCTTGGCTCCGTCGTAGCTGTCTTCGAAATCCATCATCGCCAAATCGAACAGCCGCGCCCGATTGGCACCATCCCGTACGGAATTAAAATAAAGGTTTTGCAATATTCTAAACATCCAGCTGTCGAGGCGCGTTGCAGGATCAAACTGATCCAAAGAGCGGATCGCACGTTCGCACGTCGTCTGGACCAGATCGTCGGCCTGGTCCGGATTTCGGCATAGTCGCAGCGCAAAACTCCTCAACTTGGGGAGCAAACGGATCATCTCCGTTTTCAATGCTTCATCAGACAAGAAGTTCTCCGCAAAACCGCTCTTAAGGGGACAACACGTGAACCCACCTTTCAATCCACACTTTTTTTGAACTATGTTGCGGAAGAAGAAAGGCCACCACGTGTTATGGGTGCGAGAGGGAAAAGTCCACTCCCTAACTTTGTCATCTTAGCAAACCGCCGAAGAGCTGTAACCGAATGAAACGCACTCGCCAGAATTCATTGCAAGACCGCCTCTCTGCGATGTTCCGCATTCTGCCGAGTGTCGCGGCCTCGGCGTTGGTGTTCTCTCTTGTCTTCTTCAGCCCCTTGTTTGACCTGAAGGATACCATCGCCGCGGCTGCGCAATCCGGCGACGGTGGAGGAAGCAGCGGCGGCGGCGGCAAAGGCGGCGGCGGAAGCAGCGGTGGCGGCGGTGGAAGCAGCGGCGGTGGCGGAAGCAGCGGTGGCGGCGGCGGATCCGGTGGTGCCTCCGGCGGCGGTGAAGACTTTGCCGACGAAAGCCGCAAGAAGTCCCAAAAACAAGCTCAACCGAATTCCCCGGGAAATTCGAACAAATCTGCCTCAGAAAAGTCTAGATCTGACGATCTTTTAGACCGTATCATCGGGCGTCGCCAATTCGATGGCGACAGTGAGCCTTCCGGCGGACCCTTGTCCAGAAATCAGGAGAGGGAGGCGATAGAGAGCGGCTGGCGCTAGATCCAAGAGGCGGGATCAAATTGGGAATTGACTTCAATCTGCGGCCTGCAAGGCTTGTGTTTGTGGTGACATGCGTGGCGGCGGCACCTTCCTGCACAATGATAACAGCCCAGGAACAGACCGAACCGGTTGTGCCTGCAGTCGCATCGACGCTTGAAATGTCAGACAAATCGCTGGCAAATCAAAAACTCCAGGCAGCTCTCGAAAAATCCGTGTCGGGCCAATCGACACGCTGGCAGAACCCGGAAAGTGGTGTCAGCGGAACTGTCACGCCTCTCAAAACCTGGAAAACGGCTTCAGGGACTTACTGCCGCTCTTATAACGAGAAAATCGTTCTCGCATCTGGGAAATCCTTGATCCGGCAAGGCGTGGCCTGCCGGGCCTCCAATGCGATATGGGAATCCGCTTGAGGCGGCGATTACGCCAGATCGCGATCAAAAAGCTCCACACCCTTGCGCCGCATGAACAGCACCAGCACCGCGCCGGCAGCAAGGCCTCCGACATGCGCGATCCAGGCAACCTGACTTTCCTCCGCAAGCAGGAGATTGCCGATCTGGAAAAGCACCCAGGCACCCAGCAGCCATTGCGCTGTCAGGCGCAGCGGGATCCGGGCAAAGACAAGAACCCAAACCTTGACCCTCGGATGCAGCATCAGATAGGCGGCAACGACACCGGATACGGCGCCTGAGGCACCGATCAGCGGTATGTCGGAATTGAAATCCAAAAGGGCATAGGCCAAACCCGAGACGATTGCGCAAACCACATAGAAAACCAGATATCTGAAATGGCCCATCGCATCTTCGACGTTGTCGCCAAAAACCCAAAGAAAAAGCATGTTCCCGATCAGATGGGTGAAATTCCCGTGCAGGAAGGCATAGGTAATCACCGACATCCAGTCCGGCAGCACCTGAAATTGCGGTGCCAGGTCCCTGATATCGAACAGGACAACCGGGATAAGGCCGTGCGAAATCGATGACGCATTGATGGCTTTGAACTCACCGGCGTCCTGAAAGACAAGAAAGACAAGAACGTTTACGGCGATCAGCGCCAGATTGACGTAGGGGATTTCCACATGGTCAAGGCTGTTTTGGTCGTGAAGCGGAATAAACACGTTTCAATCAGGCTCCGGTGAACGGCGATGTCACGTCGTCACCGGTTCTGGCCGGGAACCCACAGGACGTCTTTTTCGCCCTTTTCATTCAGGTAACGCGAAGCGACAAAGAAGTAGTCGGAAAGCCGGTTCATGTAGCGGACCGCAGCAGGGTTTATTTTTTCGGCAGCAGCGAGTTCCACCATGAGCCGCTCGGCGCGCCTTGACACCGTCCGGGCCAGATGAAGGTAGGCAGATGCCTCGCTTCCCCCCGGCAAGACGAATGAACGCAAGGGTGAAAGATCGGCATTCAACGCGTCGATTGCCGTTTCGATGGCGCTGACCTGGGCCTCGGAGATCCGCAGCGGCTCATAGCCGAGGTCCTGGTCCGTCTCCGGTGTCGCAAGATCCGCTCCGAGGTCGAAAAGATCATTCTGGATCCTGCCGAGGACATCATCCACGATTTTTGCATCGGTCTCGGTGTGCAGCCGGACAAGGCCGACAACGGCATTCGTTTCGTCGACCGTTCCATAAGCATCGATCCGCAGATCGTTCTTCGGCCGGCGTTCGCCCGTTCCCAGCGCGGTTGTGCCGTCATCGCCCGTCTTCGTGTAAATCTTGTTAAGAACAACCATTGCTTCTTTCTCCAGGAAACAGCTTCAAACCCGCCTCTTCAGCCGGACCCGAAGAAATAGAGCCCACTCATCACGAGAACAACCACCAGAAACTGCAATCCGACGCGCCAGCGCATCAGCATCTGCGAACGGTTCGAAGGCCCGTTACGGAACATGTTCCAGATCCCCAGCAGGAGGACGATCGCGACCGCTGCCATCCCTATGGGGACAAGTATGTTGAAAATCTCCGCCATTTTTTCCTCGCGAGGTTCAAGACTCTGTTTTGGAATATCTTTTACTCTTCAGCGTCAGCTGCCCTGATGCAAACCCTGTCCAGAATCCGTGTCGGGAGCACGCGTTTTGCGACTGCCATGAGGGATGTCGGCACCGTCACATGATACCGCGCCTTCGGCCGTTTGGCTTCCAGCGCGTGTATGAGTTTCTTCACGACCGCACTTGACGGGAGCTTGAACGGTCCGGGTTCTCCGGCCTCCATGCGAATACGCCGCTTCTCGTACGTTTCTCTAAAGACAGACGACTTCAATCCTTGCTCACCGATCCACCGATCGAAATTGGCGAGCGTATTCTGTGTAAACCTCGTGTCGATGGGCCCCGGTTCTATAAGCGAGACATGCACCCCGCTTCCGTGAAGCTCCTGACGCAATGTGTCGGTATACGCCTCAAGTGCAAATTTGGATGCGGTGTAAGCGCCCCGGAATTTGAGCGCAACAAACCCGAGCACCGAGGAACATTGGACAATCCGTCCGGCACCGTTTGCGCGCATCGCGGGAACCAGTCGCCTGGTCAGATCGTGCCAGCCGATGAAATTGGCTTCAAACAGCGCCCGCATGGCTTCCGTCGGAATGTCTTCGAGCGCTCCCGGCACGGCATAGGCGCCATTGTTGAACAGCGCGTCCAGCTTTCGGTCGGTGAGCTCGAGCACGCTGTTCGCTGTCGCGCGAATGCTGTCGGCGTCTTCGTAGTCGAGGTAAAACGCTTCAAATCCTTGCGCGCTCAACTGGTCGAGGTCTTCCTGTTTCCGGGCCGTTGCAAAGACACGCCAGTTTCGTCCGCGAAGGATATGCGCCGCCTCAGCGCCAATGCCGGACGAGCATCCCGTAATCAGGATTGAGCGAGGCTTACTGTAACCCTCTGGCGTGTCAGTCATGCAGGGCTGGTCCAATCACGTCGAAAGCAGGAATCAGGCCGAAGCGGCAGCAATGACTGAAGTCCTATCAGATTGGTTCACCGGAAAGCAATTTCGGAACGGGTCCGGCAAACCCTGCCGCCTCCTTGATGAACATGCTTTTCAGACCCGGCATTCGATCCACGAGACCGAGACCGAAGTCCCGGACCGCCCGCAATGCATCGTTGTCGTTCGAGAACAACCTGTTGAGCACGTCGGTCACAACGCCCATCTGGAACGTGTCGAACCGCCGCCAGCGCTGATACTTTTCAAGTACGTCGAACGCACCGACGTCTTGTCCGAGACGGCGCGCATCAATCAGAACTTCGGCCAGCGCCGCGACATCCTTGAACCCGAGATTCAATCCCTGGCCGGCAATCGGGTGGATGCCGTGGGCGGCGTCGCCAATGAGTGCGAACCTTGGCTGAACATAATCGCGGGCCAGCTTGAGGCCGAGCGGATAGGCGCGTCGGGGCCCGTCGATCTCAAGCTTGCCGAGATGATGCCCGAAGCGCCGCTCAAGCTCGATCTCGAACGTAAACTCATCGGATCGAACCAGCCGCTCGGCGTCTGCGGTCTTCTCGGTCCAGACCAATGACGACCGGTTTTCCGGAAGCGGCAGGATCGCAAAGGGTCCGGCGGGCAGAAAATGCTCCTCGGCGCGCCCGTTATGCGGCCGTTCATGCTTCACGGTGGTCACGATGCCCGATTGGCCATAGTCCCAGTTCACGGTCCGAATGCCCGCCAGTTCCCGCAGCCTTGACCGGACACCGTCCGCGGCCACCAGAAGACGGCTCTTGAGCAACGTGCCATCTTCCAGCTCGATCTCGCTATGGTCGGGCAGCGTTCGGAACGTGCTCACGGTGGCCGGAGCGAGAAACGCGACGCCGAGTGATTTTGCGGATTTGTAGAGCGCGGGCATCATGACCCCGTTCGGCATCATGTGCGCGAACGGCTCTCCTTCGGTCGCTTCACCATCGAACGTCAGAAAGACCGGGCGCACGACGTCGCGCAGCTTGCTGTCGGTAACGATCATCTCGGTCACGGGCTGTGACTTGTCCTCGATCTGCGTCCAGACGCCGAGTTGTGTCAGCATGCGGGATGCCGCGGCGGCGATGGCCGACGCTCTCGGGTCCTTGTGCAGCTGATCCATCGGCTTCGGATCGACAACCGCGCATTTCAGGCCCGCGTCTCCCTGTTTCAGCGCCACCGCGAGGGACAGGCCGACATATCCGCCACCGGCGATCACGACGTCGAACATGTCCGTCAATTTTGGTTTCTTGGCCACTCGAATTCTCCCCGCCCCGAGCTTCCCCAAAGGCATCTTGACTTTAACGTCATCTCCCGTCCAAGAGTGCTGGCCGGGCAAAACAGTTTCAACAGCGACATGGCTGGTCCACGTAAAGGAATACACCGATGAACACGGCCATTGACAATCTACTTCAGATTCTTGACCTGGAACCGCTGGAAAGCAATCTGTTCCGTGGTCGCAGCCCCCAGGTCGGCTGGCAACGGGTCTTCGGAGGACAGGTCATCGGACAGGCGCTGGTCGCGGCATCCCGGACGGTTGTGGAGGACCGACACGTGCACTCGCTCCACGGATACTTTCTGCGTCCGGGCGATCCGCAGGTTCCGATCATCTACGAAGTCGACAGGATAAGGGACGGCGGCAGCTTTACAACGAGACGGGTTGTCGCCATTCAGCACGGCGAAGCAATTTTCTCCATGTCAGCCTCGTTTCAACTCCATGAGGAGGGTCTGGAGCACCAGGTTGACATGCCCGACGTGCCGAAACCGGATGAATTGCCGAGTGACCAGGAACTGAAGGAAAAATTCCTGGCGGTCGCACCGGAGAACGTCCGGCGCTACTGGGAGCGCGAGCGCCCGATCGAGATGCGCCCGGTCGAATTGACCCACTATTTCAGCAAGAAACCGCTACCGCCGCGGCAATATGTCTGGGTGAGGGCAACGGGCAAACTGCCCGACGAGGAGCGCATTCACCAGTGCGTCCTGGCTTATGCGTCCGACATGACGCTTCTCGACACATCGCTGTTTCCCCACGGGACATCCGTGTTCAGTCCCAAGATACAGGCAGCCAGCCTGGATCATGCCATGTGGTTTCATCACCCGTTTCGCGCAGACGAGTGGCTGCTTTACGCGACCGACAGCGTGTCCTCGTCCGGTTCGCGCGGCCTGAACAGGGGCTCCCTGTTCACGATGGACGGAAAACTCGTCGCCTCGACAGCCCAGGAAGGACTGATCAGGCTGCGCAAGAAGGACAGGTGAGCCGCCCTACCGCACCGGGCTGGTGAACCCTGAAATGGCAAGCGGGTTGTCGGTCATTACTTTCGGGTCCGGCGTGTCGGGCAGCAAGGCCCCGGAAAAGGCCTCGAACATCTTCCTGACAAACCCCTCGGGAAGATCGTTGGTGATGAACACCATGCGAGTGCGCCTGTCGCCGTCGGGCCATGCCTGGAGCGTTGCCGGCGGATGAAACACATGCTGGACACCGTGAATAACCACTGGCCGGTCAGGATCTTCGGCAAGCTGGACGATCCCCTTGACGCGCAGGAGTTTCGGGCCGTGCGCCGATCTCAGCAAATCGAGAAACATCTCGAGCGCTGATGCGGAAACGGGCCGATCGGTTGCAAGCGTAAACGCCCGGATCGTATCACTGTGTCGGTTGATATCGTGCGCATGGTCGTGGTCATGACCGTGATCGTGACCATGATGGTGATGATGATGGTCGTGAGAGTGCTGGTGCGAATGACCGTGCGAGTGATTATGCACGTGACCATTGTCGGCATAGGCTTCCTCGTTTAGCCAGGCCGCGACGTCGGGTATCTTGCTCTTCGGGTCATACAGACCGGCATTGAAGAGCTTGGCCGGCTCCGCGTCGCCAGAGCGGGCATCAAGCCGCAATGCTCCGGGGTTGAGCGCGTGAAGCCGGCGTTTCAAAGCCTCGAACGCAGACGTCTGCGTCTCTGTGTCCACAAGATCGGTCTTCGTGAACACGATCCGATCGGCAACGGCGGCCTGCTTGCGCGCTTCTTCATGCTCATCCAACGTGGAAAGGCCGTTGATCGCGTCCACCAGGGTGATCACGCTGTCAAGACGGTAGCGCATGACCAGGTAGGGATGCAGCATCACGGTGTGCAGAATGGGCGCGGGGTCGGCGAGACCCGTGGTTTCGATGATCACCCTGTTGAGCCGTTCGGTGCGCCCGTTGTCCAGATGCCGCAACAGATTTTCGAGCGTCGTGACGAGATCGCCCCGGATTGTGCAGCACAGGCAGCCGGAAGACAGCTCAATGATGCCTTCTCCTGCCTGGTCGACGAAGAGATGATCGAGTCCGATCTCACCGAACTCGTTGATGATGACCGCCGTATCGGCCATCGAGGGATCCTTGAGGATCCTGTTGAGGAGTGTGGTTTTTCCAGCTCCCAGAAACCCTGTGAGAACAGAAAGCGGTATAGGGGGTTTTGGCCCCCTTTCGGGATTGGATCCGGAACTGTCTTGGGAAGCCATGAAACGCGACTCCAGTCTTGGCACCACAGGCCTGCGCATTAAAGACCTGGAGCTTTTCGCGTCGACAGGCCTGTCTACAGGGCGAGCCGAACGGCTAGCATCCTTTCCGGAACGACGTCAAAGGGAAATGTAACACTGTAACTTAGCCGGCGTTGAGAATCGTCTCTTCCGATTCAGCTTCCTTCGGCCCGGCATCTTCCGTGTCGGCGCTGTCGTCTGCACCTTCCGCGCCCAGATCCATCGGCGTCAGGTCCTGGGCAATATCCGCGTCCGCAAACGCAAAAGTCGAGTCGTCCTGGCCTTCCGAATCGATGACATGCCGCACCGCCTCCGCTGCTTTTCGCAAGGTGACGATGACTTCTTCAACCGATGTGCCGTCTTCCAGCTGATCTGCGGAAAGTTCCGCAAGGCTCGCAAGCGCCCTGATGGTTGCTGTGGATCTCGGTTCAATCATCATGCGAATTCTCGATCTGCTTAAGGACCGGCATCCCAATGCCTGACGGAGTGCGCATCCGGTGCCGGGCGTCCTGACCTTGTCATGCGCGCCGGCAACAGACTTCTTACCGCAGTGTTAAGGAACACGGTAAACAAAGTGTTAACTGTCCAAAACAGATCGATTCAGCAGGAACTTTGCAAACAGGTCTACTTGCGCGGGCTTGGCGCCGGCACGGGCACCGTGAAATCAAGACCCTTGCGGAAAATCGAACCGGGTGCGGCCTGCGCGGTTTCTTCGGCTCCCTGTGCGCTTGCCGAAACGGCCGGTGAAATACCGCCGGATGCACTGCCCTGCGCCGTATTCTGAAGCTTCGCCCGCATTTCGATTTCGGCCCTGCGCAGGGGATTTGCGGACGGGACAGGAACATCTGCAGCCGGTATCTGCGTTCCGGCGATGTTGGCGGCAGGTTTCGGCGTTCCGCTCGGCTTTCCGAGACTGATCTGCAGCGGCTTGTAGGCGATCCGGCGCGGCCCAAGCGTCCGGTCAAGGATCTTCGCCCAGTCGGGTTTGCCGTTTGCGAGCGTAAACCCGCTTTCATCAACCTGCTTCAACTGCTTGTCGCTTGCGCTTCTGAAGAACAGAAAACCGCCTGAAGGCTCGTTCTTCATGTCGAAACGGGCCATGTAGGCTTTCGAGCCGGGGCTTCGGTTGCGCCGGCAGTAACCGTTCGCCGGCGGGTTTCCGGAAGATCCGGTCAAGCTGGCGACCTTTTTGCCGCCGCCGCCGCGCTTCTTGAAGCCCTTGTCGAACAGCTGACGCGCAAATGCGGTCCTCTCGAGCCCTGAGCCGGCCCCGAGGATAATGGCAATCAGGGTGCGGCCGCGGCGCGTGACGGAGGCGGCGACATTATATCCCGAATTGCAGATATAGCCGGTCTTCATGCCGTTTGCGCCCGGAACGCGCAGAAGGAACTCACGGTTCGCGGAACGAAGCGTCTTCTTGCCGAAGCGCAGACCCGGATGATTGTAGAACTTTTTCGATTCCGGAAAGTCACGGCGCAAGGCGATGGCCAGGATGGCCATGTCCCGGGCGGTCGTCACCTGCCCGTTGTCCGGCAGGCCATGCGGGTTGGTGAACCGGGTGTTCGTCATTCCCAACCGCCGGGCTTCCGCATTCATGTCAGCCAGAAAGGCTGATTCCGACCCGGAAACCGCTTCGCCAAGAGCGACGGCGACATCATTGGCCGACTTGACCAGGATAATCTTCAATGCGGTGTCGACGGTGAATCGCGTGCCCACCTTGAAACCCATTTTGCTCGGCGGTTCGGACAAGGAGTTCTTCGACTGCACCACGGCCGAATTCAGCGTCGCGCGGCCTTCCCTGATTGCCTTGAAGGTGACATAGGCGGTCATCATCTTTGTCAGCGAGGCCGGGTACCACTTGCGGGTGGCGTTCTTTTCTTCCAGCACCTTGCCAGTCTTGGCATCGACAAGAATAAACGCGCCGATATCGGCGCGCGCCGGCCTGCCGTCCAAGGCGGCGGCACCGATGAAAAAGGCCAGTAAAAAGACTGTCAGGCGGCCAATTGGGCTTGAGAACACGTGTATCCCTCGCTGGTCACACCGCTATATGAGCGCACACTGGTTAAAGACTGTTTGCCGTCTTGCCGTTTCTATTAAAAACCGGATCATATCGCGCAGGGCAACCCCCCAGTCGGATTCATCGCCTGATTGTACCTTGTGCAACCGCCTATTTTTTGAGCAGAAAGACAAGGGACTGTCGCCTTGCCGCCGGTTGGTGACCGGGTTCGCTCCCGGATTCCGGCCCTCTGACCGAATTGCACTTTTTTGGCCCGGCCCTTGCTAATATGCTCGAAACCGTAACCGGGAATCCTTGAAGATCTGCCCGGACAGAATTCGGAAGAAATGCGCCGGCAAGAACCAGACCGGCACAATTCAGGGGCGGAGATCGCATGTATGATGCTGCAATGGCATCAGATTCGGGCCTGCAAAACGAAACTCTTCAGCGAGTTTCCGGCACAGCGCGCATCCGCTTCGCGAACGTCGGGGGACGCACGAGACTGGCCGACCTCTATCAGAAGGGATCAGCCAAGATCAGGTTGCCGAAGGTCTATGACGCCACTGCCACAGCTGTTCTGATCAACACCGCCGGCGGCCTCACCGGAGGCGACAGACTTTCCTACGATATTGCGATTGATGAAGGCGCACACGCGATTGTGACCAGCCAGACAGCCGAACGCACCTACCGCAGCAACACCGGCTCGGCAAAAGTGACAGCCTCTTTGAGGGTCGGAGCGGGTGCAGCTTTGGAGTGGCTTCCACAGGAGACAATCCTCTTTGACAGCTCGGGACTGACGCGTGTGCTCAGTGCCGATCTTGAAGCGGATGCACGGCTGATGATGCTGGAGACGATCGTGGTCGGCCGGACGGCCATGGGCGAGACGGTCAGGTCGGTAAGTTTCAGGGACCGCTGGCGGATCCGGCGCAACAACAAGCTCCTGTTTGCCGACGACATCCGTTGCGACGGCAATCCTGCTGATTTCCTCAGCGGTCCGGCAACGGCGCGCGGAGGCCATGTCGTATCCACCTTCGTGGATTGCGCAGTCGACGCCGAAGAACGCCTGCCGCATGCAAGGTCGTGCCTGGAAGGCATGCCTGCGGTATCGACCCACGGTGCGGCGAGTGCCTGGAATGGCTTGCTGACGGTGCGTTTTGTGTCCAATGATAGCCGCGACTTACGCAACGCGCTCATTTCGTTTTTGACCGGATACCGCGCGGCAGACTTGCCGCGCGTCTGGTATTGCTAGTTTGGAGGATCTGCCGTGAACCTTACTCCCCGTGAGAAGGACAAACTGCTCATTTCAATGGCCGCGATGGTCGCCCGCCGCAGACTTGAGCGCGGGGTAAAGCTCAATCATCCCGAAGCCGTCGCCCTGATAACGGATTTCGTTGTGGAGGGCGCAAGAGACGGACGCTCGGTGGCCGATCTCATGGCTGCCGGCGCAACGGTCATCTCCCGCGACCAGGTAATGGAAGGCGTGGCGGAGATGATTCACGACGTTCAGGTGGAAGCGACATTTCCCGACGGAACGAAACTTGTCACGGTCCACGAGCCGATTCGCTGAACCTTTCTGTTCTCCAAGATGTCAGGAGTATTCAAATGATCCCGGGTGAGATCTTTCCCGCCGAAGGCGAAATAGAACTGAACGCCGGTCTTCAAACCGTGGAAATCGATGTCTCCAACACCGGGGACAGGCCTGTTCAGGTTGGCAGCCATTATCATTTCGCCGAAACCAATTCCGGCCTTTCCTTCGATCGCGAAAAGGCGAAGGGCATGCGCCTGGATATTCCCGCCGGAACCGCTGTTCGTTTCGAACCCGGGCAGACAAGGTCCGTGACGCTCGTACCTTATCGCGGCAATCGAACCGTCTACGGTTTCAATCAGAAGGTCATGGGCCCCCTATGAGCGTCGCGGCCAAAGCATGCCATGTCCTTGCCGTGGCGGCATTTGCCATTCTGAACGGCTCGGCGGTCCAGGCACAGAGCGGTATCGACTGCAGCAATCCGGTAAGCCAGATGGAAATGACCTATTGCGCTGAGCAGGACTGGATGGAGGCCGACGCGGCGCTGAACACGGTCTACGGGATCGCCATGGCAAAAATGCGCGAAACGGATGGCTACCTGCCCGACAATCTCAAGGGGGCGGCAGACGCTTTGCGCGACGCTCAGCGCGCCTGGATTCCCTATCGCGACAAGGCCTGTGCCGCCTACGGTTACCTCGCCCGCGGCGGCACGCTGGAGCCGCAGTTGATCTACAGCTGCCGGGCCGATCTGACCCGCGCCCGTGTGGGCGAACTTGAAGAACTTGCGGGAGGCCTCGGGAACTGATGCGCCCACTGCTTGCCGCCAGTCTCTACGCCTGCATGAGCCTTGGTGCATTTGCGCAGGAAAACATCGATTGCGGATATCCGCTCAACAACAATGAGCGCACCTACTGCGCGGAAAAAGCGCTGAGCGAAGCCAACACCGACCTGGAAACCGTCTACCGGGATCTCCTCGCCAGGGTCGTCCAGATGGATGAAAGCCTGCCCGAACATCTCAAAGGTGCGCCTGCAGCGCTGGAAGAGGCTCAGGCCGCCTGGGTCTCTTTTCGAGAGCTTGATTGCAATGCCTACGGTTTTCCCTTCAAGGGCGGGACGCGCGGCAACGAACTTTACCGGAACTGCATGATCATCATGACGATGCAGCGCATTGATGATCTGACCGCAACACTCGAAGATTACGGCAACTGATCGCCGACAGGAGCTAACATGGCCTACAAAATGCCACGCGCCGCCTATGCGGACATGTTCGGACCAACGACCGGCGACCGGATGCGTCTTGCCGATACCGAGTTGATCATCGAGGTCGAAAAGGATTTCACCACCTATGGCGAGGAAGTGAAATTCGGCGGCGGCAAAGTGATCCGGGACGGCATGGGCCAGTCGCAGGCGCCCCGTTCGGCAGGTGCTGTCGACACCGTTATCACCAACGCCCTGATCGTCGATCATTGGGGCATCGTGAAGGCGGATGTCGGCCTGAAGGACGGACGCATCGTCGGCATAGGCAAGGCGGGCAACCCGGATGTTCAGCCCGGCGTCGACATCATTGTCGGACCCGGGACCGAAGCCATTGCAGGCGAAGGCAAGATCCTGACTGCCGGTGCGCTCGACGTGCATATCCACTTCATCTGCCCGCAGCAGATCGACGATGCCCTGATGTCCGGGGTCACGACGATGCTCGGCGGCGGCACCGGACCGGCCACCGGCACCAATGCGACGACCTGCACGCCCGGACCCTGGCACATCACGCGCATGCTTCAGTCGGCCGACAGCTTTCCGATGAACCTCGCCTTTGCCGGCAAGGGCAACGCCTCGTTGCCAGCGGCCCTTGAAGAGCAGATCATGGCGGGAGCCTCCGCCCTGAAACTGCACGAGGACTGGGGCACGACGCCTGCGGCCATCGACACCTGCCTGTCGGTTGCCGACGAATACGACGTCCAGGTCATGATCCACACCGACACGCTGAACGAATCGGGCTTCGTCGAAAACACCACGGCGTCCTTCAAGGACCGCACCATTCACGCCTTCCACACGGAAGGTGCGGGCGGTGGGCACGCGCCGGACATCATCAAGGTCTGCGGCGAGATGAACGTATTGCCGTCTTCGACCAACCCGACAAGGCCTTACACCGTCAACACGCTGGAAGAACATCTGGACATGCTGATGGTGTGCCACCACCTGGACAGCTCCATTCCGGAAGATGTCGCCTTTGCCGAAAGCCGCATCCGCAAGGAAACCATCGCGGCGGAGGACATTCTGCATGACATGGGTGCGTTTTCGATAATCGCATCTGACAGTCAGGCCATGGGCCGCGTCGGCGAGGTCGTGATCAGGACACTTCAGACTGCGCACAAGATGAAGGTGCAGCGTGGCCGTCTGGCAGAAGAAACCGGCGAAAACGACAATTTCCGCGTGAAGCGCTACATGGCAAAGATGACCATCAATCCGGCGGTTGCCCACGGCCTTGACCAGCATGTCGGTTCCGTGGAGGTCGGCAAGCTGGCGGATCTTGTACTCTGGGATCCGAAATTCTTCGGCGTGAAACCCGACATGGTGCTGAAACTCGGCACGATCGCTGCAGCTCCCATGGGTGATCCGAACGCCTCGATCCCGACGCCGCAACCGGTCCATTACCGCCCGATGTTCGGCGCCTTTGGCAAGGCCATGACGCAAAGCCGGGTGACCTTCGTGTCCCAGGCGGCCTATGACACGGATGTCAAGCAGAAGGCAGGCCTCGACAGCCTGGTGCTGCCGGTCAAGAATGTCCGCGGCGGTATATCCAAGAAATCCATGGTTCTGAATGATGCGACCCCTGAGATCGAGGTTCATCCGGAAACCTATGAAGTGCGCGCCAACGGTGAATTGTTGACCTGTGAACCGGCCGAGGTTCTGCCGATGGCCCAGCGCTACTTCCTTTTTTGAGGTTTGAACGAACACGCGTTTGAGAGAAGGCAATGTACAAGATCGTCGGATTTCCGCGCACGCGCGCCATGCGGGTGATGTGGCTGCTGGAGGAACTCGATCAGCCTTATGATATTGATCCCGCCCTGCCGCAGTCTGAGGGTGCACGCAGCTTCAATCCGAGCGGCAAGGTTCCGATCCTGATCGACGGCGAAGACGCGGTAACGGACTCCGTCGCGATCTGCACCTATCTTGCCGACAAGCATGGCAGGTTCACCTTTCCTGCGGGCACCATCGAGCGCGCCCGGCAGGACAGCTTCACCCAGTTCGCGGTTGACGTTCTGGAAGGTGCGCTTTGGACCGCTTCCAAGAACACGTTCATTCACCCCGAAGACATGCGGGTTCCCGAGATCAAGAAAGTCTGCAACATGGAGTTCCAGGCAGGACTGGAAATTCTCGAAAAGCGCATCGGCGCCGGCCCCTTTGCCATGGGAGACGCGTTCACGATCGCCGATATCATCATTGGGCATTGTTCCGGCTGGGCGGTTGCCGCCAGGTTCGACCTGCCAAAGGACGGACCTGTCTACGACTATTTCAAGCGCCTGCGGGAACGCCCGGCTTTCAAGGCGATGAAGGCAAAGGTCGACGCAGCATAATGATACGTGTTCAGAAAATTCGGCCCGCCGGAAGCTGGCAGGGTGACCCTGCGGACCGGATCACGCTCGATCTCGATGACCGGTACCGGCGAAGGGCCGTTCTGAGCGGAGAGAACGGTCTGACCATTCTGCTGGACGAACCGAGTGCCGTTCACCTGCGCCACGCCGATGGTCTCGAACTGGAGGATGGCCGGATTGTCGAAGTGGTCGCGGAGCCGGAAGACCTTGTCGAGATTGAAGCCGACAATACGGCGCATCTGGTCAGGATCGCCTGGCATCTGGGCAACCGGCATCTGCCGACACAGTTGATGGGCGCAACCCTCAGGATCCGGCGCGATCATGTGATCGAGGACATGGTGGCAAAACTCGGCGGACGCCTGACACCACTGCAGGCGCCTTTCGATCCGGAAGGCGGTGCTTACGGACACGGCCGTACCCATGGTCACGATCATGGGCATAGCCATGATCATCATCATCACGGGCACAGTCATGACTGAGCAGATCTCGCCCGGCGCGCTTTACCGCTTGATGACGTTCCTCTCGCCGGCCTTCCCGGTTGGAGCCTTCACATACAGCCACGGGCTGGAGCAGGTGATCGAACAGGGCGTTGTGACAGATCGGGCTGAACTCGAACGATGGCTGCAGGATGTCCTGCGTTACGGGGCAGGGCGCACCGACGCAATCCTTCTTGCCGAGACCCATCGAAGCGTCCTGACAGGGGACAAGAACGGTGTTCGGGACCTTCGCGAGCTCGGTCTTGCGTTGCAGCCTTCCAGGGAGCGGCACCTTGAGACCGCCGACCAGGGCACCGCGTTCATTCGCACAGTACAAAAAAGCTGGAGGCCGGAAGCAAACGGGCAGGCCTCCCTTTTTCAAGAGTTGGTCGACGCCGACCAGGACGACTGGCCCTATCCGGTCAGCGTCGGTCTTGTCTGCGCGGCGCACGGTATTCCGCTTCAGGCGGCGATCACGTCTTTTCTTCAGGCGTTTGCCGCCAACCTCGTATCCGCTGCGATCCGTGCCATTCCCCTCGGCCAGAATGACGGGCAGCGTGTCGTCGCAAACCTGGAAGCCGTTGTTTTCGACGTTTCCGACGAAGCGCGCCAGGCGGGGCTCGACGACCTCGGAAGCTCGGCATTTCACGCGGACATCGCCTCCATGGCGCACGAAACACAATATTCGAGGCTCTTTCGCTCATGACATCCCAAAACGGACCCTTGCGCGTCGGTATCGGCGGCCCTGTCGGTTCCGGCAAGACAACCCTCACCGACCGCCTCTGCAAGGCGATGCGCGACACCTATTCGATCGCGGTCATCACCAACGACATTTACACAAGTGAAGACGCCGAGGCCTTGGTGCGGTCCCAGGCCCTGTCCAGCGACCGGATCCGCGGCGTGGAAACCGGCGGCTGTCCGCACACGGCCATCAGGGAAGATGCGTCGATCAACCTTGCAGCGGTCGATGATCTGACGCGATCCATTCCGGATCTGGATCTGGTCCTGATCGAATCGGGCGGCGACAACCTTGCCGCCACTTTCTCGCCCGAACTCGCGGATCTCACCATCTATGTGATCGACGTTGCCGCCGGCGAGGAAATACCCAGAAAAGGCGGCCCGGGCATCACCAGGTCCGATCTGCTCATCATCAACAAGACGGACCTTGCACCCTATGTCGGCGCTGATCTCGATGTCATGGACCGGGATGCGGCAAGGATGCGCAAGGCACGCCCTTTCATCTTTGCCAACACCAAGGCAGGAGAAGGACTCGACCGCGTCGTGGACTTTATCGTTGCAAAAGGCGGCCTTGCGCCGGCGGGCAACTGACGCCGGATGCTCGCAGAACAAGATCCCGCTTGATCTTTCAACCGTTTCCTCTCACCCTGCATCCTCAAAAATGCGGAGGGCAGACCGATGATGTTTGACGGTATAAATCTCATCGCTGTAGCGGTTGCCGGGGTGGCGTCGTTCATTTTCGGATCGATCTGGTACGGCGTTCTCGGGAAAGCCTGGATGGCGGCAGCCAGCCTGTCCGAGGAACAGATCAGACCGGATCCGGTAACACTCAGCCTCACCTTTGTCTGCCAGCTTGTGATGGCCTTCGTTTTTGCCGGTGTGATCTACCACACCGGCCAGACATCGATCCGCGCCGGACTGATTTCAGCGTTGATGATCTGGGTTGGCATCGTCATGACGACACAGATCATCAATCACCGTTTTCAGGGTAAGCCCTGGAGCCTCACGCTTATCGATGGCGGTCACTGGCTTGGCGTTCTGGCTGTTCAAGGTGCGGTGATCGGGTGGTTCGGTTCCTGAAACCACACCTGCGCGGAGCACGGCGCAGTCCGGGTCAAACACAAGGCTTACGCCTAAATCACTACGTATTAGAACGCATTAGACCAAGGACTCGGCGACTAAAGGACTAAGGTTTGGTTCTGGACGCCTATGGAGGCGATCAGCATAATGGCCCCGGCAAACAAACTGGTGGCGGGGAGGATGTTGCGTGCCCGCGCCGGTTCATATTGTTTCGGGAGGTTCTCATATGTCAGACTCTGTTTTCCCCGTTCCGGCGGAGGTGGCCGCACGGGCGCATGTCGACAACGCGAAATACCTGGAGATGTACCAGCGCTCCGTGGAAGACCCCGACGGGTTCTGGGGTGAACACGGCAAGCGGGTTGACTGGATAAAGCCCTATACCAAGGTCAAGAATACCTCCTACGACTACCACAATGTTTCGATCAAATGGTTCGAAGACGGCACGCTCAACGTGGCGGCCAACTGCGTTGACCGCCATCTGGAAAAGCGTGGCGACCAGCCGGCGATCATCTGGGAAGGGGACGACCCGAGCGAACACAAGGTCATCACCTACAACGAACTTTCCAGGGAAGTGAACAGGTTCGCCAACGTCCTGCACGGCCAGGGCGTCAAGAAAGGTGACCGGGTCACGATTTATCTCCCGATGATCCCGGAAGCCGCTTATGCGATGCTCGCCTGCGCCCGCATCGGTGCGATCCACTCCATCGTTTTCGGCGGGTTCTCACCCGACAGTCTCGCCCAGCGTATCGAAGGCTGTAAGTCCGAGTGCGTCATCACCGCCGATGAAGGCCTGCGCGGCGGCCGCAAGGTGCCGCTGAAGGCAAATGTCGACAAGGCAGCGGAAAAGGAGCCGGTCAAATCCATTATCGTCGTCAAACGCACCGGTGGCGACATCAGCATGCAGGATGGGCGGGACGTCTGGTATCACGACGAAGCCGCGCGCGTCTCCGATCAGTGTGATCCGGTGGAAATGAATGCGGAAGATCCGCTGTTCATCCTGTACACATCCGGCTCAACCGGACAACCGAAAGGCGTGCTGCACACCACAGGCGGATATCTCGTCTACGCCTCCATGACCCACGAGTATGTGTTCGACTACCACGAAGGCGATATCTACTGGTGTACCGCCGATGTCGGCTGGGTCACCGGTCATAGCTACATTGTTTACGGGCCGCTCGCGAATGGAGCGACCACGCTGATGTTCGAGGGCGTGCCGACCTATCCGGGACCGGGCCGCTTCTGGGAAGTCTGCGACAAGCATGACGTCAACATCTTCTACACAGCGCCGACCGCCATCCGCGCGCTTATGGGCGCGGGCGACGAACACGTGACGAGCACATCGCGCAAGTCCCTGCGGCTGCTCGGTTCGGTCGGCGAACCGATCAACCCGGAAGCCTGGACCTGGTACTATAACGTTGTCGGTGAAGGCCGCTGCCCGATCGTCGACACCTGGTGGCAGACCGAGACCGGGGGCATCCTGATTACGCCGCTGCCAGGCGCAACGGACCTGAAACCGGGCTCCGCGACACGGCCGTTCTTCGGCGTACAGCCTGCCGTTGTCGATGCGGAAGGCAAGTTCCTCGAAGGCGCGACCGAAGGCAATCTCGTGATCAAGGACAGTTGGCCCGGCCAGATGCGCACGGTCTACGGCGATCATGAACGCTTCGTCCAGACATACTTCGCGACCTACAAGGGGCTTTACTTCACGGGTGACGGCTGCCGCCGAGACGAAGACGGCTACTACTGGATCACCGGCCGCGTCGACGACGTGATCAACGTGTCCGGACACCGGATGGGCACGGCAGAAGTCGAAAGTGCGCTGGTTGCACACCCGCAGGTATCCGAGGCCGCCGTTGTGGGGTACCCGCATGACATCAAGGGCCAGGGCATCTATGCCTATGTCACGCTGATGGAGGGCGAAGAGCCGACGGACGAGTTGAAGAAGGAACTGGTCAAGCATGTCCGTGCGGAGATCGGGCCCATTGCATCGCCTGATCTCATCCAGTTCTCGCCCGGCCTGCCGAAGACGCGCTCGGGCAAGATCATGCGCCGCATCCTCAGAAAGATCGCCGAGGACAGCTTCGACAACCTGGGGGACACGTCGACACTCGCCGATCCGGCCGTGGTCGACGATCTGATCGACAACCGCCAGAACCGCGGATAGGCGATCCAGGCCTAGAAAACAGAAAAAGCCCGCCGGAAAGGCGGGCTTTTTTGATTGAGACGATCCCGTTACTGCGACAGGAAGACCTGCTGGATTTTCTTGGCGATATTCGAGAAGGCCGCGATCAGGTCATCTGAAGATGTCGCGACATAGTACTTGCCCTCATCCGCGCATTCTTCCATGACCCGCGCCTGGCTCGAGGACGTCGCCGTACCGAAGTAAACCGTGTAGATCGTGATCCCGGCGTCCTTCATTGCCGAACATAGCCGGAGCGCGCGCTGCGAAGGCTGACCGGAATAACCGCTCCCGGCTTTTTCAATCCAGTAGTCATTCGTTCCGCTGTAGCACGGACCGTAGTACCTGTTGAAATCGTCGCACTCCGAGTAGGTGAGGGTGTGCTTGTCGTAATAGGTGTTGAAGGCACCGTCCGTCATGATGAGCGCGAACTTCAGCACTTCACTGTTCGAATATGCGGAGGGCTCTGATTCGGTCGGCCAAAGGTCTTTCCAATTGGGCGACAGCGTATACCAGCCGATACCGATGCCTGTCTGTGCAGCCGTATAACCTTCGGTTTCCAGATTCTCGATCGCGGTCAGCAGGGTATCCCGGTTGTCGGTCAGCGGCTCGAGGACCGAATCCGAGCAATCCTGGCTGCGCCGCGTGCCCGATCCGTCACCGGCCGGCTCAACCGTATAGCTGGCGTCGGTGTATTTCTCATCGCCGTCACGTTCGGTGACGCACCTGGTGCTGATGCCACCGGTCGCGGCCGACGCGTAGCTGTCCATGTTCACGCCCACGCTGTAGGGAACGAGCGAGATCTTGACCTTGCTTTCCTCACCGTCAGCAGGGATGAGGATATTGACGACCGACTCGGCCGCGTCTTTCAGGTCGTTGAGGGCCCAGCCCATCGAGCCGGTCACGTCGACAACCATCGCCATCTCGACATCGAAGCGCGAGTAGGTAACCTGCGAGTTTGTGCCGAAGGTGAAGGTCTCCGGACCGAACGCGGTCTGACCATATCCGCCGAAATCGATAAACAGGTTGTCCATCGTGGCCGCCGAACTGACGGTGATCAGGCCATTGTCAGCGTCCACCGTGAAGGAGAGATTCTCGATCGCCTCTTCAAGAAACTCTGCGTCAGCAAGGTTGGCGTTGAACGAATCCGTGATGACATCCTTGATCTGGTCGTTCGTCATCTCCTGTGTCGAAAGATCGGTCGCCGCGGCAAGTGCCGCCGCATCAAGTGCGTAGGAGAGTTTCTCGCGGGCATTCACGACCCTGGACACATCCACCGCAGCGCCGGCCATCACAACGATAATGATGATCATGATTCCGAAAAGCGGAATAATCGCGCCGTCCCGGTCTTTGCGAAAGCGCCGGATCAAATTGTAAAAGTACGGAAATTGTTGCTTGCTCATGACTGCCTCACAGCTCTCTTGAGACAGTTATTACAGAAAAGTACCTAAATTCTTAAATGAACCTTCGAAAAGAAGTAAAAGATCTCTTAATTCGATCGGCAAAATGCAACCAATCAAGAACACGCCGGATCGAAAACAAGCGCAAACAGCGCAAACTCTGCGTATGTTAGGGTTCCAGCTCGGTATCCCAATACAGAAAGTCCATCCAGCTTTCGTGAAGATAGTTTGGCGGAAAACCGCGGCCGTTATTGTGAAGGTCCTGGATCGTCGGCTGGAACGGCATGTGCATCGGCCACATGTTGAGCTGCGCACAGGATTTGTTCGACTTGCGCAGATTACACGGAGAACAGGCAGTGATCACGTTTTCCCACGTGGTCAGGCCGCCTTTTGATCTCGGAATGAGGTGGTCGAATGTAAGCTCGTCCTTGGAGCCGCAATACTGGCATTGAAATTTGTCACGAAGGAAAACGTTGAAGCGGGTAAAGGCGGGATATCGGCTGGGTTTCACAAAGGTTTTGAGGGAGACGACGCTCGGCAATCGGAACTCGAAGCTCGGACTTCGGACCGCTGCATCATATTCGGCAACAATGTTCACCCGGTCGAGAAAGACCGCCTTGATCGTGTCCTGCCACGACCACAAAGACAAGGGGTAGTAACTCAAAGGCCGGTAATCCGCATTGAGCACCAACGCCGGATGGGCTCCCGGCGAAACCGCTATCGTCACCTTCCGCTCCTCACACCTGCTCAGATCTTCCGGTGTCCGGTCAATCGGACAGCGGAAAATGTCCTTTTGTGATGGGAGTATTGTAGTGCCGAGGTGACAGTCTTGTGAAGCCCGTCAAATTCATTTCTGGAGGCTGTTGCCTAAAGGTCTATTCAGGGACGGTGTATTTCTTAAAACTATGAATCCGTTACATAAATCTTGAAAGTCCCTGCAAACACTCCCTGTTTTCGCTCAAAAACACGAAGGGCGCCAATGGCGCCCTTCCGAAAATGACTTGTGAACCGTGCGGCACAATTCGAATCAATTCGTCGTCCAATCGCGAATATCGACGAAATGACCCGCGATCGCTGCCGCTGCCGCCATTGCCGGCGAAACCAGGTGCGTGCGTCCCTTGTGGCCCTGACGTCCTTCGAAGTTGCGGTTCGAGGTCGAAGCACAGCGCTCACCCGGCTTGAGCTTGTCCGCGTTCATCGCAAGACACATGGAACAGCCCGGCTCGCGCCAGTCGAACCCGGCTTCCTTGAAGATGAGGTCGAGACCTTCCTCTTCGGCCTGCTCCTTGACCAGGCCGGAGCCCGGAACCACCATTGCGTCCACATGCGCGGCCACTTTGTGATTTCCGATCACCGCAGCCGCGGCACGCAGGTCCTCGATGCGTCCATTGGTGCAGGACCCGATAAACGCGCGGTCGATCTTGATGTCCGTGATCTTTGTGCCCGGTTCCAGACCCATGTAAACCAGTGCGCGTTTCTTGGATTCGCGCCGGTTTTCGTCATCGATCTCTTCCGGATCGGGAACGACGCCTTCGACCGAGACCACGTCTTCGGGGGAAGATCCCCAGGAAACGATCGGAGGCAGGTTTGCCGCGTCCAGCTCGACAACCTTGTCAAAATCGGCATCGGCATCGGAGTGCAACGTGCGCCAATATGCCATCGCCATGTCCCAGGCAGCACCCTCAGGGGCCTTGGGACGGCCTTTGACATAGGCGAAAGTCGTCTCGTCCGGCGCAATCAGTCCGGCACGGGCACCAGCTTCGATCGACATGTTGCAAACGGTCATCCGGCCTTCCATCGACAGCGAACGAATGGCATCGCCGGCATATTCGATGACGTAGCCCGTACCGCCCGCTGTCCCGATCTTGCCGATGATCGCAAGAACGATGTCCTTCGCGGTTACGCCGTCGGGGATCTGGCCATTCACCTTGACCAGCATGTTTTTTGCTTTTTTCTGAATGAGGGTCTGCGTGGCGAGCACATGTTCCACTTCCGAGGTGCCGATACCATGCGCCAGCGAACCGAAGGCGCCGTGCGTGGACGTATGGCTGTCACCGCAGACAATCGTCATTCCCGGCAGCGTAAAGCCCTGCTCGGGACCAACAATGTGAACAACGCCCTGGCGCATATCCAGTTCCGAATAGTATTCGACGCCAAATTCGCTTGCGTTCTTGGCAAGTGTTTCCACCTGGAGGGCCGACTCCGGATCGTCGATGCCATGGCGGCGATCACTCGTCGGAACGTTGTGATCGACAACCGCGAGTGTCTTTTCCGGGCTGCGGACCTTGCGGCCATGCATGCGAAGGCCTTCAAAGGCCTGAGGGCTGGTCACCTCGTGCACAAGGTGACGGTCGATATAGAGCAGCCCGGTTCCGTCCGGCTGCATATCAACCATGTGATCATCCCAGATCTTGTCATAAAGCGTGCGCGCCTTCGCCATCGATCTCTCCTCGTCTGTTTCCGGTGCGGTTACGCGTGCGTCGGGGCGTCCGCCTTCGGTTTTCTTGCCGGGTGATTGGGCCCGGCATCAAGCGTTTCTCATAATTCTGGCTAGTGAATGGCCCAGGTGCGCAAAAACGTCAAGCGCTACCGGGTTGAGCTGAATTCAACTGAGATTGACCGGCATTCCGGCAAATGAAAAAGGCGGTCGCATGGACCGCCTTTTCGAACCTCGATCGTCGTGCCGGATTATTCCGCGGCGCTTTCTGCAGCTGCCTGCTCGGCCTTCTTGGCCTCGGCCTTTGCAGCCTTGGCGGCAGCCGCCTCGGCGCGGGCTTCTTCGTTGAGGCGCTTCGAGCGGACATTTGTGTTTTCGGTGATGCGGGCGGATTTGCCGCGACGGTCGCGCAGGTAGTAAAGCTTCGCGCGGCGAACCTTACCTCGGCGGACAACTTCAACGCCTTCCAGCATTGGGGAATAGATCGGGAAGACACGCTCAACGCCTTCACCGTAGGAAATCTTGCGAACGGTAAAGCTCTCGTTGATGCCGCCGCCGGAACGGGCGATACAAACGCCTTCATAAGCCTGGGTACGGGTACGGCTGCCTTCGGTGACCTTCACGTTAACGCGAACCGTGTCACCCGGCGAGAAATCGGGAAGCTTGCGTTGAGCTTCGATCTTCGCCATTTCTTCAGCATTGAGCTGCTCGATGATATTCATGGCATTTTTCCCTTTTCAATTACAAGGCGGCCAGAGCGTTTCCCTTTGATCGGAAAACGGGTTCGCCAACCTTGGGCCATGTTGCATATCAGCCGGATCGCCACGAAGCCCGGACACAACTCCGGACCGTCAGGCCCTGACATGGAATATCAGGCATTTGCTTCACCAGCTTCGCGGGCGTATACAGCAAAAGCCGGTCGATGTCATGCGGTTTTTGTGATTGCCGCATCCAAGAAGCGGGCGGCCCCATCAAGCATACCGGAACACCCGGTAAAGATCATTACCACCATCCTTCGCCCAGGGTGCAATAGTACGCCTGACCAATACACGGTGACATTTAACAAGAAAAGCGGCGGCACAAGTGCCGCCGCTGATGCTCAGCATTGCCTAAAGTAATTCTTTTTTTGTTTCTTCGGTCTTTTACAACTGAAGAGACATTTTTGGTTGCAATGATCTTCGTATAGCACATTCTAAAAAGAGTGTCACGCTAGCTTTTAAAAATTTAATGTTTTAGGTTCGTTCATTACGGTAAAGTAATGTGCCCTTACCTTTAGGAAACATCAATCGATGAGGGATCATTCCGGTTTACTACATAAACTCTATAGTGGTGCTTTGCTCGAAGGCGGACTTACTGGTGTGCTTTCGGATCTTGCAACCCTTTATCCGGACCTGCCGATTTCATACCAGGCGCAATGCGTGTACGAGAACACGCTGTATGACTGCGCCATGTTCAATCACGGCGAGGGCGCGGAATTCAAACTGAGCCGCGCTGTATCCCCCAATCCGCTGCCGCCGATTGCGCTGCGGTGCGATCCTTCCCACGTCGTTTACACGGGCGATTTCATCTCCGCGGCAGAGGTTGAGAAAACCGACTTTTATCACGAGTTCATGAAGGATCACGGCGAGATCAACAGGGCTTTCGGTGTCATTTTGCATCGCCAGGGCAAGGATTCAGCATTCGTGGCGGCGAATCTGCCCAGGGCAATGAAGTCCCGTGAGGAAGAGCACGTGCGCCGCCTGTTCGGGTTTCTCCGGCCCCATCTGCAAAACGCGTTCGGTCTTTTGCTGGAACTGGCAAAACGGGAAGCGGTGCCGGCCAATCCCGGCTTCTGGCTCGACCAGATCCCGACTGCAGCCGTCCTGGTTCTGCCGGATGGCAAGGTCACGCATTTCAACGATCAGGCCGAGCGCTTTCTGCAGAACAGCAGGTTGATATACACCGACCGCACAGTCCGCCTCTCGGCCCGGACATGCAAACTGCAGAACCAGCTGCAGGCAGCCTTGAAAAAAGCATCAGGCACGTCTCTGCCCGTCGGACCCGTTCCCCTGAACGCAACAGGCAGCGGCGGCCCGTTCTTTTTCGTCATGCCGGTGCAGCACAATGATGTCGTCCATCCCGGCTTTGCGCCGTTCCTGACGCCGACCTTGCCTCTGCTTGTGACGTTTTTCGATCCGGCCGATGCCCCAAGGCCGTCGGAAAAGATATTGTCCGCCGCATTTGGCCTGACCGAGCGGGAATGTCTTGTCATACAGCAACTGATCTTGGGATCGTCGCTGAAGGAGGCTGCCGACGCCTTGCAGATCTCCTACAACACCGCCCGAAATCATCTGGCAAGTGCGGCCTCCAAGACGGGGGCCCGATCCCAGGCCGATATCGTCCGCCGCGGAACCCACCTTCTTGCGAAGCTTGGAGACGGTCCGCGTTAATCGACGTCGTCTTCATCCGCCATGTAGGCGTCCCAAAGATCCGGCCGGCGTTCCCGCGTCAAACGCTCTGCCTCCGCCATGCGCCAGTCATGGATTTTCTGATGGTTTCCGGAGGTCAGAACATCGGGTATCGGCGATCCTTCGAACTCCGCCGGACGCGTGTAGTGCGGATGTTCAAGCAGTCCGGTCTCGAAACTCTCTGTTTCCGCGCTCTGACTGTTTCCCATCACGCCAGGGATAAGCCTGATGATCGCATCCAGCATCGTGATCGCGGCGATCTCACCGCCCGAAAGGATGTAGTCACCGACAGAGACTTCTTCGAGCTGCCTGCCGTCAATAACCCGCTGATCAACTCCTTCGAACCGGCCACAGACAATGATCGCGCCCGGCCCCGAGGCGAGTTCATGCGCACGCTCCTGCGTAAACGGCTTTCCGCGCGGACTCATGAGCAGCCGCGGGCGCGGATCGTCCTCCGGCGCAGCGGCGTCGATCGCTTTCGCCAGAATATCGGCGCGCAGCACCATCCCGGCTCCGCCGCCCGCCGGCGTGTCGTCAACACTGCGATGCTTGTCCGGTGCGGAATCCCGGATCTGGCTGGTTTCAATCTGCCAAAGTCCCTTGGCAAGCGCCCGTCCCGACAGGCTGTGGCCCAGCGGACCGGGAAACATGTCCGGATAGAGCGTCAGGATCGTGGTCTTAAAAGGCATCAAGACAACATTAACCTAGAATAGGGAAAGATGTGCATGTCCATGGGACAAAATCGCCATGGCAAGAACTGATTAAGGCCGAGCGCGCAAGCTGACAAGAGCGTTTCAATCAGGTCTGTTGCCGTGTTCCAGTTTCCCGTTCTGCGTTTGAAATTACCTGCCTTCGTCCAAAGCAAGGTTGACCAGCACTATCTCGACATTTCCGTGAGCCGTGTTGTCCCGCTCGCCGCGCTCATGACATTTGGTGTCCTGGTCGGGCTGGTGTTCGAAACCGGCGTCGGGCATCCCTATGACAAGGTGATCCATATCGGATTTTTCGCGCTTCTGACACTGTCCATTCACGCGCTCTTCTGTTGCCGTCTCAGAATCTCGGCCGTGGTCGCATTCGGCATGGGAATAGCCGGAGAACTTGTGCAGGGGCTCCTGCCGCATCATGCGATGTCATTACCTGATCTCGTGGCGAACGGAATTGGCGTTTCGCTTGTCGTCGCGCTCATTGCGCTTCTGCGCTCGGAAGTCACGCAGGCCGTCAAAGATCCCGAGGAAGACCTGAACCTTGGCAACATGGGATTGCAGCCGATGCCCATCCGTTACCTGTCCGGCGAATCCCCGTCCGAAGACCCCGAGCTGTCTTCTGAAAAGTAGTCGTCGGGCAATTGGGCCGTGACCAGACCTTCTGAAAGGGAAATGTCAGGCACGAAGTCCCTCGTGAAGGGAATATAGAAGGTGCGGCCGCGCTTGGGACGAATCTCAAGCAGATCGCCTGCTCCGAAGTCCTGTACAGCAACGATTTTGCCGAGAATGTTTCCATTCTGATCGACAACGGCGAGACCATTCAGATCCGAATAGTAAAATTCGTCTTCTTCCGGCTCGGGCAACTGGTCCCGGTCGATATAGAGTTCGACACCGTTCAGTTCTTCGGCCCGGTTCCGGTCGTTCACGTTCCGGAACTTGGTAACGACGACCGTTTTCTGAACCCTGGCCTTTTCGACTTCAAACGACGTCGCGCCGTCCTTGCTGGTCAGCACGCCGTAGTTCGCAAAGGAAAGCGGGTCGTCCCCAAAGGGTTTCACCCGCACTTCACCGCGTATGCCGTGCGCGGCACCGATCTTTGCCATCAGGACTTTCTGACTGCTGTCTGAGGTCATGTCAGAAAGTCCTTTCCGGAAAAATCAGCGCCACCCGGTGGTGTTCGGAGCTTACTCCGCAGCCGCTTCTTCTGCGGCGCCTTCGCTTGCGGCTTCAGAAGCCTCAGCTGCGGCAGATGCCGCGTCTTCCTCAGCCTGGCGCTTGGCTTCCAGACGTTCCTTGGCCTTTGCGCCAAGTTCTGCCTTTTTCGGGTTGTTGCGCGGCTCACGCTTCAGGATGCCGGCAGCATCGAGGAAGCGGAGAACGCGATCAGTCGGCTTTGCACCGTTGCCAAGCCAGTACTGGATACGCTCCACGTCAAGCTTGACGCGGTCTTCGGAATCCTTCGGGAGCATCGGATCGTAGCTGCCGACTTTTTCGATGAAGCGGCCATCGCGCGGCGAGCGGATGTCGGCAATCACGATACGGTAATACGGACGTTTCTTGGAACCGCCCCGTGCGAGGCGAATTTTCGTAGCCATTTTAGGTCTCCAGTTTTTTCAGTTGCCGGCTTCTGCGGCAATGGCTTCGTGGTGCCGGATCACTTCGCGAACGATGAAGTTCAGGAATTTCTCGGCAAAGTCAGGATCGAGATTGGCTTCCGCGGCAAGCCGCCGGAGCCGTTCGATCTGAATTTTCTCCCGCTCCGGATCAGCTGGCGGCAGGTCGTTATTGGCTTTCAGGACACCCACTTTCTGGGTGCACTTGAACCTTTCCGCGAGCATGTTGATGAGCGCGGCGTCGATGTTGTCAATGGATGATCTCAGAGCCTTCAGCTCGGCGACCGCCTCACTCTGGCCCAGCTGGGTAACGGCATTGCTCATCGTTTCTTGCCTTTACCCATTCCCGGCATACCGGGGAGTTTCGGACCGCCCAGACCCGGAAGGCCCGGCATCCCAGGTGGCAACCCCCGCCCACCCAGACCACCCGGCATGCCGCCGGGCAATCCTTTCGGCAGATCCATTCCGCCGGGAAGCTGGCCGGACTTGGCCATTTCCTCGAGCTGCTTCGGATCGACATCCGGCATGCCGCCGCCCAGACCGCCCATAAGCTTGCCGAGCATGCCCTTGCCCTTGCCCATTTTCTTCATCATGTCCGCCATCTGGCGATGCATCTTGAGCAGCTTGTTGACCTCGGCAACCTGAACCCCCGACCCGGCGGCGATCCGCTTTTTGCGGCTCGCCTTCAGAACATCGGGTTTCTGCCGCTCAGACGGGGTCATTGACTGAATGATCGCGATCTGGCGCTTGAACATCTTGTCATCGACATTCGCAGCCTCGATCTGCTTCTTCATCTTGCCGACACCCGGCAACATGCCCATCATGCCGGACATTCCGCCCAGCTTCTCCATCTGCTTCAATTGTTCGGCGAGATCTTCCAGGTCGAAATGACCTTTCTGCATCTTCTTCGCCATTTTCGCGGCCTGTTCCGCATCAATGGCTTCCGCTGCTTTTTCAACGAGCGAGACGATGTCGCCCATGCCGAGAATCCGGTCGGCGATCCGTTTTGGATAGAAGTCCTCCAGCGCATCAGACTTTTCGCCGGTACCGATCAGCTTCACCGGCTTGCCGGTAACGGCCTGCATGGAGAGCGCCGCACCGCCGCGGCCATCACCGTCCATTCTCGTCAGGACAATTCCGCTGATCCCCACGCGCTCATCGAAACTCTGCGCCAGGTTGACGGCGTCCTGACCTGTCAGGCTGTCTGCGACAAGCAGGATCTCATGCGGCTGCGAGGCGGCCTTGACCTCCGCCATCTCGTGCATCAGAGGCTCATCTATATGGATGCGCCCGGCCGTATCCAGCAGGACAAGGTCATAGCCGCCGAGTTTGGCTGCCGACATCGCACGGTTGGCGATCTCGACGGGCCCCTGTCCATCGATGATCGGCAGTGTGTCCACCTCGTTCTGCTCACCGAGAACCTTGAGCTGTTCCTGTGCCGCCGGCCGGCGCGTATCGAGCGAAGCCATCAGCACCTTGCGCTTGTCGCGCTGGGTGAAGCGGCGCGCAATCTTGGCGGTGGTCGTGGTCTTACCGGACCCCTGCAACCCGACCATCATGATCGCGACCGGTGCGGGCGCATTCAGATCGATCGGCTGCGCTTCGGCACCGAGCATTTCGACAAGCTGGTCATGAACGATCTTGACGACCATCTGGCCCGGCGTAACCGACTTGACCACTTCGGCACCGACCGCCCGGTTGCGGACCTTGTCTGTAAAGGAGCGCACGATCGGCAGGGCGACGTCGGCCTCGATCAATGCGCGGCGAATTTCGCGCATTGCCTCGTTCACGTCGTTTTCCGACAGCGCGCCACGGCCAGTGAGCTTGTCGAAAATTCCGCTTAGTCGATCGGACAGGCTTTCAAACATCAAAGGGTCCTTAGGTCATCGGTTTCGGGATTTCTCCCGAACCATATGGTCAACCGAATTTCAGATCCAACCGCGTTGCCTCTTGCAAAGCGGTTTTGCACCCGAGGGCGCATCGCGCTGTCGGGTGGTAACCTCCGGGATCTCTTTACACCTTTGCGGGTCCCGGTCGGCGGTTCAGATTTTCGCTCACTCATATGGAGTTCGCGGGTCTATGCCTGACCGCGCCACAAGAGTCAAGTTTTGCCCCGCACCCTTCCGGGAACCGGTCACGTCAATTCCGCTTTGACGTCTCGTAGCGGGACGACGTCTCATAATAGTCGTTGAAGCCGATCCGGTCCCGGAGTTCGGTAAAGTCCATCATCAGCGGCGCCCGGTCACGATCGGTCTTCAGCTTCTCAAGCGTTTCCGTCATCGCCTTCATCGCGCTGGCCATCAGCGTGAGCGGATAGGCGGCAATCGCGAACCCGATGTCCTCAAGCTCCTTGTGGGAAAGCTCCGGCGTTTCCCCGCCTTCCACGATATTCGCCATTTTCGGCCCGGGGAGTTCCCGGCAGACCGTCTCCATTTCGGCGACAGTCCTGGGGGCCTCGACGAAAAGAATGTCCGCACCCAGCTCCTTGAAACGAGCGGCGCGTTCGATGGCTTCGCTGAGGCCGTGTTCGTGGCGCGCGTCCGTACGCGCCAGGATGAGAATATCCGCTCCGTCTTCCCTGGCATCATTGGCCGCGCGGATCCGGTCAAAGGCTTCGTCGCGCGAGACAACCGCTTTTCCGGGTGTGTGGCCGCATCGTTTTGGAGACAACTGGTCTTCGATCATGATGGCAGCCGCGCCCGCCCTGGCGAACCCCGCAACCGTCCGTCGCACATTCATCGCGTTGCCATAACCGGTATCGCCGTCGGCAATGACCGGAAAGTCGACGGCGTGCGTAATGTTGCCGACATGATCGAGAACCTCGCCATAGGACATCAGGCCCAGGTCCGGCTGTCCGATCCGGGACGCCGACGCCGCAAATCCCGACATGAAGGTCAGATCGAAATCCGCCTGTTCGATCAGCTTGGCCGAAAGCGCGTCAAAGCAGCATGGCATGACGTGCAGTTTCTCAGCTGCAAGCAGGTGTCTGAGTTTGTCGGCCTGGGACGGCATTCTTACCTCGTGACAGCGATTCAGAGCTTGAAGGGAATATAAAGCGCTAGATCGGTCCACATATAGAGGATCACGACCGAGAGCAACATGAGCACCAGGAATGGCAGCACCCCGCGGGACACATCGGACAGACTGGATTTCGCCACCGACTGGATCACGTAGAGATTGAGCCCGACCGGCGGTGTGATCAACGCACACTCGACCATAACCACCATGTAGACGCCGAACCAGATGGGATCGAAGCCGAGCGCCATGGCCGCCGGCAGCAAGACCGGCGTCATGATCAGCACCATGGACAGTGCCTCGAAGACGAGTCCCATGATCAGGAGAACCACCGAGACGACAAGGATGAACGCCAGCGGTGTATCAATGTTCTGACCGATGAACATCGAGATTTCCTGCGGGATCCGGTAGAGCGTGATCGCCTTGCCGAACACTTTTGCTCCGGCGACGATCAGCAGAATCGCAACGGTCGTCACCATGGAATCGTAAGCCGCCTCCTTGAGCCCCTGCCAGGTCAGCGTCCGCAGAACAAGACCTGTGATGACGAGCGCAACCGCAAAGCCGATGGCCGCCGCCTCGGTCGGCGTGGCGATCCCCGTGTAGATCACCCCGATGACAAATGCCGCGAGCACAATGGAAGGCAGGGCGCGCAGCGAACTCCAGAAACGCTCCTCCGCGCTGGCCGCGGTTTCCGCGGTGTGCCCGCCGAACCATCTCGCATGGATCATCGCGAACGCAATGAAGAAAACCACCAGAAGGATGCCGGGGCCGATGCCGGCGAGAAACAGCGAAATGACGGACTGTTCGGTGACAAACCCGTAAACGATCATCGGGATCGATGGCGGGATCAGGATCCCGAGCGTCCCTCCGGCGGCAAGCAGACCATAGACGAAGCGTCGCTCGTACCCTCGGCTGATCATTTCAGGGATTGCCACCGTCCCGATCGTGGCCGCGGTTGCCACGGAAGAGCCTGAAATCGCGGCAAAAATCGCACAGGAAATGATCGTTGCAACGGCCAGACCGCCCGGCCAGTGACCCACCCAGGCATGCACGGCGGCAAAGAGATCCTTTCCGACACCGCCTTTCAGAAGGATGTTCGACATCAGCAGGAAAAGGGGAACGGCAAGAAGAATGAACCCGTCCAGCGTGGAAAGGATCGCCTGCGGCGCCATCAAAGGCGAGAACCCGCCAAACAACAGCAAGGCCAGTCCGAGACCGCCCAGCGTGAATGCGACCGGAACCCGGATGAGCAAAAGCGCAAAAAGCGCAACCAGGATCAGGGCGGTCGTCATGAGACGTGTCCGCCCGTCGGTGCCGGACGTGCGGCCGCCGTGCCAAGCTCGATCAGTGCCTGCACGAACAGCAGTGCGAAGCCGACCGGAATGGCAAGCTCCGAGACCCAGGTTGGCAAATCGAGCATCGAACCGGTCGTGCGGCCGCGCTCGAAGGAATCGTAAAAGATATCTCCGCCCTTCCAGGCAACGACCGCGCTGAAAAGCGCGATCGCGGTCATGGCCAGAACACGGCAAACCCGTTGAGCCGTTTTGCCGAGCCGTTCGGTAACGGCATCAACCGCTATGTGCTGATTGGTCTTCAGGAGCCAGGGCATCCCGATCATGCTGCCCCAGATGAGGCAAAGCTGCGACAGTTCCGCCGCCCAGATTGTCGGCGCTACGAACAGGTAGCGGGCGGTGACTTCGTAGGTCAGCATGCATCCCGCAAGGATGAACAGGAACGCGGCGGCTCCTGCAAGCACCCTGAGGACAGCGTGGAACGCTTTCATCGGCTCAAATGCAATCTCTGTTTTCGGGAAAGTTCAAACGGGGCCCGATGAAAATACAGATCCCGTGTTGATCGTTTGGGGCGAAGATCGGGTTTCGCGGCCACGCCGCCTCACGAGTAAGGCGGCGCGCCTGATCCCCGGTGGCTGCTCAAAGACCCTTTGCCGCGTCCATCACGGTTTTACCCAGATCTCCAGCCTTTTCGGAGTAAGTGTCGTAGACCGGTTGACTGACGGCTTTCCAGGCCGCGATTTCTTCCGCGGTGGGTCTGTAGACGGTCATGCCGTTTTCCTCGGCTGCCGCATAAGCTGCCGCCTCGATTTCGGCCATGCGATTGCGCACGTCGTTTTCTGCCTTGACTGCCGCTGCCTGGATGACAGCCTTCTGCTCTTCCGGAAGACCGTTCCAGAAGTCGGAGTTGACAACGACAATGAACTCGATATCCGCGTGATTGGTCACGGAAATCGTGTCCATCACTTCCCAGAGCTTTCGCGATTTCACACCGGAAACTCCGGTCATGCCGATATCGACGGTACCGCGCTGATAGGCGAGATATTGTTCGGAACCCGAAATCAGGGTCGGCGCGCCGCCGGCTGCTGTCACGAAATCGCCGAGTGTCTTGCCGAACACGCGGACCTTCTTGCCCTTCATGTCTTCCGGCGTCTTGAGCGGTCCGTCCTGGGACAGCATGATCGCACCACCATAGGCCTGCCACCACAGCACGGTCGAACCGGTGTCCTTGATGGCCTCGTCGAGTGGCCCGCGCACGGGCGAGCCCGGCGCAACAGCGGCACGCACCTTGTCTTCGGTATCGAACAGGAATGGCTGATAGAAGATGTCGACCGCCGGAATGTCTCCGACATACCGCGTCAACGAGGCAACGCCCATTTCGATCGCACCGGAGCCAACTGCCGCCGGAACTTCCTTGTCCTTGTAGAGCTGGGCGGAATCATAGATTTCAACGGCGATGTCGCCATTTGAGTTCTTTTCAACCTCTTCCTTGAACAGGAGCAGGTTCTGGCCGAGGTGGCTCTTGAGCGGCAGTTGAAGGGAAATACGCAACGTTGTGTCTGCCGCAAAGGCAGCACCGGTCGAAAGGCCAAGCGCAACGGCTGCGCCAAGGGCCCAGGCAAGTGATTTCATGATGTCCTCCCATTATTATGAGCGCAGTCTTGCAAACGACCAGATCAAGGTCAACAAGACAACTCATCGTCGGGGATGACAAAAACTCACCAATAGATTGAGCAAGACATACCCGCCGGTGCGGGTCCAATTATCGAAATCGGCGGGTACCGGATCTCCGTCCTGGCAGACCGCCAAACCGGTGTTCATGTCTTAGACACGAAAACCACTGCCGGTGTGACCGTACCGGCAGTGGTCTTTATCAGGCAACCCCGCTGCAAGTGCAGCTTACGGGGGGAGGATCGCCCGAAGCCGGATTACGGCTGAACCGCTGCGAATTCAGCCGGATCGAGCAGGTTGTCCTGATTCGCGTCCGCAGCCTTGAAAACGTCTTCCGACATATCCGGAACGACTGCCGTGACTTCGTCGAAGCTCACGAAACCGTCCTGGTTGCTGTCGATCGTCTCAAATGACACGCCCTGTGCAAGCGCTGCTGTAGAGGCTGTGAAAGCACCGATGAGAAGAGCAGCGGTAAGACGTTTGGACATGTTTAAACCTCCAAGTGTTGGTTTTCGCCGGATTGCCCGTCCCAGAGATGGGGAAGTCGGTGCACCCGGCTTGTGTTCCGTCCATCCGCCAGGCCCCTGCGACCTGCCGAACCGGAACACCACAAACACTGATCCGCGATCACGACCGGCAAAGGGCTGCTCTTGGGAACATTCGCGGCATTGTTGTGACTTTCAGATGTATTCAGCCATAGGTCAGTCATATTCATGACAATTTTCAAAGTTTCCGGCAAGAAATAGACTTCATAGTGGATTTAATGAGGAAATAATTATTCAATATCCGAAGCAATTTAACTTTCATATTCTACTGAATATTCCGTGAAATTCGATCGAAATTGAACACTTGTGTGAATTTGCAGATCAACCGCCGAGCTTTCGTCTTGATCCACTGGCCAGACGTTGGTGCGGTTGCTGGAGCGACCAGCGATGTGACATCCTGACAAGACCTGGACATTGAGGGGAAGAGACATGATCACAAGGATCACGACGGTTCTACTGGCAGCCTCAGTTTCGGTCGCAGCCGCGAATGCCGCGCTAGCACAGGCCAGCGCAGGGCTGCGTTGCATTGCCAACCCGGACGTTGACTGCGTGATCGAACTTGCCGAGCGGTCATTCGTCCTGGTACCGGAAGACCGCTGGCACCTGGTGTTGCCGAACCTCACCCAGGCCATGTTCTATAGCGGGCGCACCGCCCGCGGACTGGAACTTGCTCAAAAGATTGAAGGCACCGCCGTACGCAGGCTCGTCAACATGGTGCGGGCACGCGCGCTTTTTCACGAGGGCAAGGTGGGTGAAACACGTGCCGTTCTGGACAGACACGCGGAAAACACCAGGATAAGCGTAGGCGAAGTGACAGGCTGGGCGTTGGACGCCTACGAGCGCGGCGCCCAGGCCCGGGGAGATGCGGCGATCGAATTGGCGAACGATTTGCTAGATAGTCATAAGGCAGCCACCGGGGAAAAGTTTCATGACACGACCCTGCCAAGCGCGGTTGCTGCCTCCGGTGACACTGGTGCGGCCATCGATATGGTCAACGAGATACCGGATCTCTACGACCGGGCCGAAGCGGCGACACTTTTGGTGGAGATACTCGCGAACGGACCGGACGAAGACCGAGCCAGGTCACTGTTACACGACGTAAAAACATGGCGGGCAAGCCTTGACCCCGTGCGCACCTCGCAAATCATAATCAACGAGGCCTGGGCCTGGTTGCAGCTCGATGAATCTGGTCAGGCTCTGGCCATCGCAAACGAGATCTCGGACGCCCGGCATCGTGACAGCACGCTGTCCTTTCTGGTGCTGAACGCGGGAATGAGCGGCAACGCAGAGAACGCGTTGGTCCTGGCTGAGGAGATCGAGCGCGTCGATAGCAAAGCCTGGGCATTGGCGGAGTGTGCGCTCTTGGCCTACAGTTCCGGTCACCAGCACGCGGCAGCAACGTGCCTTGAGCGCGCGCGAGAACCCGTTTCCGCGCTCATGGAAGCTCTCAAACGCGGCGAAACTGATCCGGACCTGCGCTTCGAAATTGACGGCGCGCTCACCGCCGCGGCCCAGGCGGAATCACTGGCGGGAAACGATGCCGCCGTTGTCAGGATTGTTGAGGCGTCCGGGATCTTCGGGAGCGGCATAAGTGACCAGATCATCGCAGCGCACATAAACGCCGGCGATTATTCGTTGGCGATGCTGCTGGCATTCCAGGGCTCTGACGCTCTGAAACAAGCAAAGGCAATGTCTTCACTTGCGCGGGCAATGGCCAAAAAAACATTCATCGAAGACTGAACCTGCGCGCAGAACCGGATACGCTGGAACGCGTTCAACCGGAAGACGCACTTAGCCGCGCGCACCGAAAATCGCCGAACCGACGCGGACACAAGTCGCGCCAAATCCGATTGCAACCTTGTAGTCGGAGGACATGCCCATGGAGAGCTGTTCAAGACCGGCTTGTTTCGCCAGCTTTTCCAGGAGAGCGAAGTGTTCGCCTGGGGCTTCATCAATCGGCGGTATGCACATCAGTCCGACGATGCTCAAGCCGATTTCATCCCGGCATTCCGACAGGAAGGTTTCGACTTCCTTTGGCGGAATGCCGGCCTTTTGCGGCTCTTCACCCGTGTTCACCTGGATGAAGCAGGGAAGATTTCTCTCTTGCCTGTCCATTTCAACCTTTAAGGCCTTGGCGATTTTCGGACGGTCGACAGTGTGGATCACATCGAACGTCGCCACGGCCTCCCGGGCCTTGTTTGATTGCAGCGGCCCTATGAGGTGCAGTTCGATATCTTCGTAGGATTCCCGCAATCCGGGCCACTTCCCCATAGCTTCCTGCACCCGGTTCTCCCCGAACACCCGCTGGCCCGCGTCCAGGACAGGCACAATATCCTCGGCAGCGAAGGTCTTTGAAACAGCAATCAGCTCGACTGCGTTGTCCGGTCTGCTGAATTCCGCCTCGGCGCTGCGGATGTCGGACTGAACTCCTGAAAGACGATCTGTAGCGGAGGTCATTTCATTTCCCTATGAAGCGGATTGTTCGGACTGTCACTCATAAGCCCTCAACAGCGCTCGCCTCAAGTGCCGGATTGCAGCATTCTTGTCCCGATCTGGCCAGCGATCGCTTTACGAATGCGGCATTGCGACATAAACAGGCTTCGTTGGGCTCTTTTTTGAGTCTCGTGTTGACCCGAAGCCGGATATCTGGTGACAGTCCGGCAAGCAATCTTTCAGGAATTCCGCCATATCCGGCGGCAAGAACAAACGGCATAATTGATGGCAACGGAACGGTACAATGCGCGCGAAGTGGAAGCGCGCTGGCAGAAGGTCTGGAACGACAAGGACGTCTTCGTCACCCACAATGACGACCCGCGCGAAAAATACTACGTCCTTGAAATGTTCCCCTACCCGTCCGGCCGCATTCACATGGGCCATGTCCGCAACTATGCGATGGGCGATGTTGTCGCCCGCTACAAGCGGGCAAAAGGGTTCAACGTTCTCCATCCGATGGGATGGGACGCTTTCGGCATGCCGGCAGAAAATGCGGCGATGCAGAACAACGTCCACCCCAAGGACTGGACCTATGAAAACATTGCCGCGATGCGCGACCAGCTCAAGATCATGGGGCTGTCCCTGGACTGGAGCCGAGAGTTTGCGACCTGCGACGTTGCCTATTACACGCAGCAGCAGCGCCTTTTCCTGAGGTTCCTCGAAGCCGGACTGGTCTACCGCAAGAACGCGAAAGTGAACTGGGACCCGGTCGACATGACTGTCCTGGCAAATGAGCAGGTGATCGACGGATGCGGCTGGCGCTCTGGTGCACTGGTTGAGCAGCGCGAGTTGACGCAATGGTTCTTCAAGATCTCCGATTATTCGGAGGACCTGCTGGACGCGATCGAAACGCTCGACCGCTGGCCGGACAAGGTCCGCCTGATGCAGAAGAACTGGATCGGCCGCTCGGAAGGTTTGCGCGTCCGCTTTGAGTTCACGCAACCCGCGCCGACCGGCGAGGAGACGCTTGAAATCTTCACCACGCGTCCGGACACTTTGTTCGGCGCATCCTTCATGGGCCTGTCTCCGGATCATCCGATCTCGACAAGGCTGGCGGAAGACAATCCGGAACTGAAAGCGTTCATCGACGAGTGCAAACGGGTCGGAACATCAGAAGAAGCCATTGAAAAGGCGGAGAAAAATGGCGTCGACACCGGATTGCGCGTCAAGCATCCGCTCGATAGCTCGCTGGAACTGCCTGTCTATGTCGCGAATTTCATCCTGATGGACTACGGCACCGGCGCGATCTTCGCCTGTCCTGCCCACGATCAGCGCGACCTGGATTTCGCAAGAAAGTACGGGCTCCCGGTCAAGCCTGTCGTGTTGCCGAAGGATGCCGACCCGGCCACGTTCGAAATCGGCACGGAAGCGTTCACGGAAGACGGAACGATCTTCAATTCCGATTTCATGAATGGCATGTCCATTCCCGACGCCAAGGAAGCCATCGCGCAAAAACTGGAGTCCATCTCTGTTGATGGCGCTCCGCAGGGCGAACGCCAGGTCAATTATCGTCTGCGCGACTGGGGCATTTCACGACAGCGCTATTGGGGATGTCCGATCCCGGTCATTCACTGCGACACATGCGGTGTTGTTCCGGAAAAGGATGAGAACCTCCCGGTTCAGCTGCCCGACGACATCAATTTCGACAAGCCCGGCAATCCGCTGGATCGCCACCCGACCTGGCGCGAAACAACCTGTCCGAAATGCGGCAAGCCGGCCCGGCGCGAAACCGATACGATGGACACGTTCGTCGATTCCTCCTGGTATTTCGCCCGGTTCACGGCCCCCGACTGCGATCAGCCAACGGATCCGGACGCGGCAAACGGGTGGTTGCCGGTCGATCAATATATCGGCGGCATCGAGCACGCGATCCTGCATCTGCTCTATTCCCGGTTCTTCACGCGCGCGATGCAGAAAGTGGGCGCCCTTGATCTGAAGGAACCGTTCAAGGGCCTGTTCACGCAAGGCATGGTGACACACGAGACCTACCGGCTCGGAGAAGGTGCAAACGGCTCCTGGGTTTCGCCGGCGGAAATCAGGATCGAGGACATTGACGGCAAACGGCGCGCCACGCTGCTTGATACAGGCGACGAAGTCGCGATCGGTTCGATCGAGAAAATGTCGAAGTCGAAAAGAAACACGGTCGATCCGACGGATATCATCGACACATACGGTGCGGATACCGCGCGCTGGTTCATGCTGTCCGACAGTCCGCCCGAGCGCGACGTGATCTGGACGGAAGACGGTGTCCAGGGCGCCTGGCGTTTTGTGCAGCGCGTGTGGCGTCTGATTGGCGAAATCTCCGACAAGTGCGAACCGAGAAATGGTGCAGCGCCTGAGGTTTCGGGCAAGGCGCTCGATCTTCGCCGGGCCAGCCACAAGACCCTCGATGCAGTTTCCAATGACCTCGAAGCGCTTGGTTTCAACAGGGCGGTGGCAAGGCTCTATGAACTGGTCAACACGACAAGCAAGACGATCAGCGACGGCATTGACGACGACAAGACGGAATATGCGGTCCGCGAGGCGGCCGACTATCTGGTCCAGATGATGGCTCCGATGATGCCGCACCTTGCCGAGGAGTGCTGGTCTGTTCTGGGTCACGACACCCTGATTTCGGAAAGCAAATGGCCCGTCGCCGACCCGGCTTTGTTAGCGGAAGATTCAGTTACTTACCCTATCCAGATAAACGGAAAACGGCGCGGAGAACTGGAAATTGCAAAAGAGGCTTCCAAAGAGGAGGTCGAAGCAGCTACCTTGGCACTGGACTTCGTGCGCAAGGCGCTGAACGGAAATCCGCCGAAGAAACTTATCGTCGTGCCGCAAAGGATTGTGAATGTCGTTGTTTAGCAGCATCTTCAAGGGGGAGCTTCTCCTTCGGCGAGTCGCTCTTTTCAGCGCCTTGGCAGCAGCGGTTGTCTTGAGCGGGTGTCAGATCCGCCCGCTCTACGGCACCAGCACAACGGGCGATTTCGGCGCACAATCCTCCACCGTTGCTGCCGAACTGGCAGCCATCGATCTTGAATCCATCTCTGCCCAGTTTGCCGACGAGGATGCCACCAGGGTCCTTTACAACGAGCTGACATTCAAGCTCGAACGCGGCGCCGGACCGGGGGGGAAGCAATACCGGCTTGAAGTTCTCGCCGACGTCAACACGGCACAGGTTGCGATCGAACGGTTCGCAGACGTTCCCTCGGCCTACACCATTACGATGAACTCCACATACGTGATGAGCGACATTGAAACGGGCGAAACGTTGACAACGGGCCGGACATTCCGGTCGGCATCCTACGACTTCTCGGACCAGCGCTTCGCGAACCAGCGTGCGCTCCGGGACGCCCAGGAGCGGGTTGCCAAGGCGGTCGCTGATGATATTGCCACCCGCCTGGCCGGCTATTTCGCCAGTCAATCCTGAATTTCCGGTTGAGGGTCCGCTGCGGTGACAGTCCTGAAAACAGCCGAAACGGACCGATTTGTCGCAAATCCTCCTGAAGGCGGTGCAGTCGTGCTCGTGTTCGGTCCCGATACCGGGCTTGTTTCGGAACGCGCCACCCGACTTGCCGCAAAGGCGTCAGAGGGCGACAGCGATCCTTTCAACCTGGTGAAAATCGACGCGGCCGAGATCGCTGGCGATCCGAACAGGCTGATCGACGAAGTCCTGACCATTCCGCTGTTCGGCGGCCGCCGGATCGTCTGGGTCAAGGACGCGAGCGGCAAGAACCTGGTGCCCGCGGTCGAACCCGTTCTGAAACTCGACGACCTGGAAACGTTCGTCATTTTGGAGGCCGGCGACATAAAGAAGGGCGCCGGGCTGAGGAAACTGATCGAACCCAGCAGGCAGGCCTTCGCCATTCCCTGTTATGCGGACAACGATCGCGGGATCGACCAGCTCATCGACGAGGAAACACGTGAAGCCGGCCTCACCATCACTCGGGAAGCGCGCGCCCTGCTGCACGGCCTGCTGGGCGGAGACCGGATGGCCAGCCGCGGAGAACTCAAGAAACTGTGCCTTTACGCCCTGGGCAACGGCCGTATCGAAAGCGAAGACATTGAAGCCATCATTGGCGACGCATCCGAGTTCGAAATGTCCGAACTCATCGATGCGGCCGGCACCGGGAACATCGCCACCCTGGATCATGGCCTCCAGCGCCTGTCAGATGCCGGATCCAAGGCTTCGATCATCGCCAACCAGGCCCTGAAACACTTTCAGAACTTGCATCGGATGCGAATCGATATCGAAAAAGGCAAGAGTACCCAGGCTGTTATCGACGCTCAGCGGCCACCCGTCTTCTTCAGCCGCAAACCGGGGATGTCGCGGCAACTCCAGATCTGGTCCTTGTCCGACCTGGAGCGCGCAATGGACATCCTCTCCGAGGCAACGAAGATCTCACGCCTCAACGATCCGCTTGGCGTACCCGTGCTTTCAGAAGCGTTGCTCAAGCTTGGCAGAGTTGCGCGAGCCCGCGGCCAGCGGCGCTAAGTATTTTCAAACACGGAATAAACTACAGCCAGCACATTGGCTTGGGGAGCTCGAAAGACGAAAAATCAACCCTGAGCACACGACGGTTTGTCTGTAGCCTGGAGGGACCGGAGGCATGCAAGGTCAGCATCTTCAGGACGAGGAGATCACCACGCTTCGCTTCACAAGTCTCAATCTCGTATTTCTGTGCAATTTCTTCGGCTTGCCCGGAACGCACGGCACCTTCCATATGACTGCCCAACGCAATACTCATGGAGCCGTTGTCGCAATCTGTATCGTCTAGGTGAATGCGTACGAAAAGCATGGTTTCCAACAGATCTAGCGGTGGTTCACAGTGCCAGCCACCGGCTTTGAAAGACCAATTCCCAAAGCCCGAAACGTTTTCCCTGGAGCGAACTGCAATAACGCGATCCTGATGCCAGGGAACGCCCCAGTTTGTTTGCTGAGATTTGTTGAAAGAAACTGCACGAACCGGCTTAGCGTCGGGATCGATTTGAGCAATGACCCGGCCAATAGAACGTTCGATCGACAGGCAGTCCCTCAATTTCTCTGACATGTCAAGGCGTTGCCCCGCCTTCAGGCCTGTTCCTGCAACGTCTTCGAGCACTCTGAGATCTTCTTTGGAAACGGCGCCTCGGAACCAGACACGCCCTTCTGTCTCAAAAAGATCGCGGATCGACATCGTCTTCTACAAGCCTGATTGCATTGCGCCGCAACCCAGGAACGGCAGATGCCTATCTCGTCTCGACACCGAGCTTCCTGCACAGTTCATCCAGTTGCTCGAGAGAGGTGTATTTGATCTTGAGATCGCCCGAATCCTTGCCCGGCTTGTGCCCGACAACCACCTTGAGGCCCAGTGTGTCGGTCAGCCGCTTTTCCAGTGCTTTCGTATCCGCATCCTTTTGCGGTTTCTCACCCGGCGCCTTTCCGCCCTTGAGTTTTGTAAGCGCGTCCGGGTCCTGCGAGATCTTTTCCGCATCGCGGACGGTCAGACCTTTTTCAACAATCAGTTCAGCAAGCGCGGCGGGATCTTCAACCGTAATCAGGGCGCGGGCGTGCCCAGCCGTCAGCAGGCCTTCCGCAAGATAGTCCTTCACCGAGTTCGGCAATTTCAGAAGACGCATGGTATTGGCGACATGGCTCCGGCTCTTGCCGATCACCTTGGCCAGCTCACCCTGACTGTACTTGAACTCGGCCGTGAGCTGATCGTAACCCATTGCTTCTTCGATCGGGTTGAGATCCGCCCGTTGCACGTTCTCGATGATCGCGAGTTCGAGTGCCTCCTGGTCGGTCACATCGCGGATGATGATGGGAGCTTCGTGGAGGCCCGCTCGCTGCGCGGCCCGCCAGCGCCGTTCCCCCGCGATGATCTCGAACCGGTTCACCTTCCCTGCAGCCGGCCGAACAAGGATCGGCTGAACGATGCCCTTTGCCTTGAGCGACTCGGCGAGATCGGCGAGATCCTTCTCGGTAAAGGTCTTGCGCGGATTGCGCGGATTGGGTTCGAGATGCTCGATCGGAACGCGTCTGCTGTCCCTGAACACCTTTTCAGGCGGAGCTGCTGCCTCCGGCGCCGAATCTCCGATCAAGGCAGCCAACCCTCGGCCCAAACGCTTGTTCTTGCCGTCTTTCTCAGCCATGACCCACCTGTTTCTTCTTATAATTCAATAGTTTAGTTCAGATCACCCGAAACACCTATACTGAACCATCCGTTCAATTCGGTGCCGAATCCAACCAGACGCTACGCCGCAACCCGCCGCAACTGCCGCTCCCGTTGAATGATTTCGGACGCGAGGCGAAGATAGGCCTGGCTTCCGGCGCACTTCAGATCGTACAGCAGCGCCGGCTTGCCGTAGGACGGCGCTTCGGAAACCCGCACGTTTCTCGGGATGATCGTTTCGTAAACCGCATCGCCCATGGTCTCGCGTACGTCGGCGACGACCTGGCTGGAGAGGTTGTTCCGGCTGTCATACATGGTCAGGACGATACCGTGTATGCTCAACTCTGCATTCAGCGCGCCCTTCACCTGTTCCACCGTGCTCAGCAGCTGGCTGAGACCTTCAAGCGCGAAAAACTCGCACTGGAGCGGAACCAGGATCGAGTGCGACGCAGACAGCGCATTGATTGTCAGGAGGTTGAGGGATGGCGGACAGTCAATGAGCACGTAGGTGAAACCGACTTCCTGAAACAGGCGCGAATGCGTCAGATGTTCTATGGCATTGCGCAGACGAAACGCCCGGTCGCTGGTCGAGGCAATCTCCAGTTCCAGTCCAAGCAGGTCCATCGTGGAGGGCGCGACCCAAAGCCTTTGCACCGCCGTCTCGCGAACCGCTTCGGCCATTGAACAATCGCCGCTCAGGATTTCATAGGTCGACAGGCCGCGATCACGATGTTCGATACCCAGACCGGTTGATGCGTTGCCCTGGGGGTCAAGGTCAATGACCAGGACCTTCTCGCCGATGGCGGCAAGCGCGGTGCCAAGATTGATGGCGGTCGTCGTCTTGCCCACGCCGCCCTTCTGGTTGGCAAGCGCAAGAACGCGCGGTGTCTCGGGGAGCATGCTCATTGCCACCCACCTTCCTTGGCTAGTCGGACCGGGCTGATATGTCTGAGAAAAGAAGCATCCGGCTCGTGGGATCTACAACACTTTTCTTTTCTATCAGATCGAAGTTCCAAGAGTCAGCGGCTTCATCAACTTCTCTTTGAGAATCCTGCCCTTTGTGGAAAACAGCCTTCGCACCACCGGCCGTGAAGGGCCGCGCAAGGCCAAAGAGCTGCTCAAGCGATGCCAGAGCACGGGCTGAAACCGCGTCAACGGGGCCATGGGACCATTCTTTCGCAACCGATTCGATCCGCCCGGGGTAAACGGTTCCGTGCGATCCGGTTTCTCGCAACGCCGTTCGCAGAAAAGCCGCCTTGCGCTGATTGCTCTCGATCAGGTGAACATGTGCGCTGGGTGTATCAGCGAGCAAAATGGCCGTCACGATACCGGGAAAGCCGCCACCGCTGCCGATGTCCACCCAGGTGCGGGCCTCTGGATACGTCCAGTGGGTTTGAAGACTATCGACCACGTGACGCATCCAGATATCAGGGATTGTCGATGGTGCGATCAGGTTTTGTGCCGGTTGCCACTTCAGAACGAGATCGACAAAGACCTGAAGCCTGTCCAACGTTTCACGTGAAACATCCCCAAACATGTGAACAACTTTTCCAGTGTCTTTCAACACGAAGGCGCGGCCCATCAAGCCGCTCCGCGATGACTCTGCCGCTTGAGATGCGACAGTATGAGCGTTAGCGCCGCTGGCGTTATCCCATCCATCCGCGAGGCCTGCCCCAACGTCGACGGGCTAACATCAAGAAGCTTCTGCTTCACCTCATTGGACAAGCCAACGATTGCTTCGTAGTCGAAACCATCCGGGATTTTCAAGGCTTCGTCGCGCTTCAACGCGTCAATGTCCGCCAATTGCCTGTCGAGATAGACTGCGTAAAGAGCATCCGTTGCCACCTGCTCTGCGACCGAACGATCGACATCTTCCAGTTCTGGCCAGACCTTCGCAAGCATGTCGTAGGTCACGTTCGGATAAGACAGTAGATCAAATGCAGACCGGCGAATGCCGTCCTGGTTCACGGGAAGACCTTTTTTCTGCGCTTCGGACGGGGTCACGGAAAGCCTGTGCAGCAGATCGCGCGAAGCCGCAATCTTCTCCATCTTGCCATCGAAGGCGTTGCGGCGCTCCTGGGAAACGATGCCGCGTTCAATGCCAAGCGGCGTCAGCCGCTGGTCCGCATTGTCTGCGCGCAGCGACAGCCGGTATTCGGCCCTCGACGTGAACATGCGATAGGGCTCGGTAATCCCCCGCGTCACAAGGTCATCGATCATGACGCCGATGTAACCCTGTGACCGATCCACAACGAAGGGATCTTTCCCCGATGACTTGAAAGCCGCATTGAGACCGGCAATCAAACCTTGCGCGCCGGCCTCTTCATAGCCGGTCGTGCCGTTGATCTGACCGGCCAGATAAAGACCCTCGCACCGCTTTGCCGCAAGCGTTGGGCGTAGCTCCCGCGGGTCCACATGATCATATTCGATCGCGTACCCAGGTTGGATGACCTTGACATCCTCAAGTCCCGGTATCGTCTTCAGGAATGCCAGCTGCACGTCTTCGGGAAGCGATGTCGAAATTCCGTTGGGATAGACCGTATGATCGTCCAACCCTTCCGGCTCAAGGAAAACCTGGTGACCATCCCGTTCGCCGAACCGCACGATCTTGTCTTCAATCGATGGACAATACCGTGGACCCCGGCCCTTGATCTCGCCCGAATACATGGCAGACAGGGACAGATTATCCTGAATGATCTTGTGCGTATCAGGCGTCGTTCGTGTGATATGGCACGGGATCTGGGGTGTTTCGATCTTGTCCGTAAGAGTGGAAAACGGCACGGGATCGTCGTCCCCCGGTTGCTCGTCCAGCCGGTCCCAGTGAATGGTCCGGCCGTCCAGCCGCGCCGGCGTTCCGGTTTTCAATCGCCCGAGCTCGAAACCGATCTCTTCCAGGGAAACGGACAGGCCCATCGCAGGAGCCTCTCCTGACCGGCCCGCCGGAATTTTCTTGTCCCCGATATGGATAAGCCCGCGCAGGAACGTGCCGCTGGTCAGAACGATCGCGTGGCAATTCACGACGCGCCCGTCGGCAAGGGCCAATCCGGAGACAGTTTTCTGGTCCTCCCCATCCCTGAAACGAATCCTGTCCGCCTCGCCTTCGATGATGGTCAGCCCGTCGACCGCCGCTATCTCCCGCTGCATCGCTTCGCGGTAGAGCTTGCGGTCTGCCTGTGCTCTGGGTCCGCGCACAGCGGGCCCCTTACGGCGGTTCAGCATTCTGAACTGGATACCGCCCTGATCGGCAACCCGACCCATCAACCCGTCCAGCGCATCTATCTCACGAACAAGGTGCCCCTTCCCCAGGCCACCTATCGCAGGATTGCAGGACATCACGCCGATTGTTTCAAACGTGTGGGTCACAAGCGCGGTCCTCGCACCGGCGCGCGCCGACGCGGAAGCCGCCTCGCAACCGGCATGGCCACCGCCAATGACAACAACGTCGAAAATCTGATCCTGTTCGCTCATCGTTTCACCGTGAACACCGGTCATTTTAAAAGCACCCGGCAACGTTCCAAATATTTTCAGGGGTCAATTGCCGGCAACCCGTCCGGCCGTGGAACCGCTCGTGACGGCCCGTTACAGCGGTTCTTATAGTTCGGGAGACAATTCGGGTCAAAGCCGAAATCAAATCTACAAACATCTGGGCAGAAATGGCCGGAATAGCCCTCACAGACACCTCAGTACATGATTCACGTGAAACATGTTCCGGATCAGAACCGAACCTTGGATTCCCTTGATTCACGTGAAACATCACTTACCGATACAGAAATCCCGGAAGATCACGTCCAGCAGATCCTCAACGTCGATGCGACCGGTGATGCGCCCAAGCGCGTCGGCAGCACGGCGCAAGTCTTCAGCTTTCAGCTCTGAAGGCAAATGCGTCGAGGCCGCGGCCGATGCCAGGCCCTTCAGACAGTCCGACAGATAGCGCCGGTGCCGTTCGCGCGTCGCAAGCGGTGCTTCTCCTAACGAAATCGTTTCTTCTGCAAAATGTGTCAGCGCATCAAATAAGGAGCGTGTTCCGGATTCGTTTTGATCGGAACAAGGAATTTGCTTGATCGTTCCGGTAGAGTCTTGTTTCGGATGAGTCACAAGATCGGTCTTGGTGTGAATGACCCAGTGCGTGACGCTCTCCCGGAAGTCAGGCGGCAGTCCCGCCACCGGGTCATCGATTGCAACACCACCCGGTTCTACCGCCCACAAGACAAGATCTGCATCCTGCGCCCGTGCCTTTGCCCTGCGGATACCTTCCTTCTCGATCAGGCCCTCGGTCTCACGAATACCCGCTGTGTCGACAAGCGTCAGCGGATACCCGTTCAAATCCAGATGGACTTCGATGACGTCCCGCGTTGTTCCGGCCTCTTCCGTGACAATCGCAACATCGCGGCCTGCTATCGCGTTTAACAAGCTGGATTTACCGGCATTCGGCGCACCCATGAGAACCACTTGAAGACCCGATCGCAGCCGTTCCCCGCTCCGCGATCTGTCCAAATGCAGCGAGACCTCATCATGCAGTTTTGCCGCTTCTGACCAGACTTCATCCGCAACGCTGCCTGGAACATCCTCCTCGTCGGCAAAATCGAAGTCTGCCTCGATCATCGCCCGCATGTGAATGAGCCGTCTGCGCCAGTCTTCGTAAAGCTTGCCCAGGGCACCGCCCATCTGCCGCACAGCCTGCTTGCGCTGGATTTCCGTTTCCGCCGCAATCAGATCTGCCAGACCTTCCACCTCGGTCAGATCCATTCGGCCGCGGTCGAATGCACGCCTTGTGAATTCGCCGGGTTCCGCGGGGCGTGTGTCTTCAAATCTGCCGAGAACCTCAAGGAGCTTTCCGACAACCGCCCGCCCCCCGTGGCAATGCAGTTCCGCAACGTCTTCACCCGTAAAACTCCGCGGCCCCTCAAAGAAGAGAACCAGTCCCTCGTCCACGATCTCTCCACTTTCAGGATCTGTGAGCCTGGACAGAACGGCCTTACGTTCCGGGGGCACGCTGCCACAGACAGCTGTTGCAATGTCCTTTGTCCGTGGGCCTGAAACACGGACAACCGCGACGCCTGAGGGAACCGCGCCACTGGAGAGCGCAAAGATTGTTGATGCCATCAATTTCTTATCCAACCAGCTGCCACCGAGGAAGATCAGCATGGGCGACACTGTGAGTGCGCTTCTTTAGCAAACCGGAATTCAGACGGAAAGGGTCATTGGAGATGGGTCCCACCAACCGAAGGGATATGGGCCAACACTGCTTCGCATTCCGCAGACATACCGGGCCGGTTAGAAGCTGTTGGATTCACGTGAAACACCGGTTTTGATGTTTCACGTGAATCAATGAAGTTCATCAGCCTCCGATTTGGGCCTTCAAGGAACAGACTCGAGACCTTCCGGAGCTCAGTTGGTTCGGTCCCGAATCAATCGTATTCGTCGGATTCACGTGAAGCACCCCCGTGCCTATATGAAAATGTTTCACGTGAATTTATCGACCACGTTGATCTGCCAGCGACGACCAATCCGGCCGCGTCAGCCGGTAGAGCACATGAAGTGCCACCGGATGATCCTCCGGCAAAGACGGATGCAGAAAGTCACCGTCGTGGTCCCGGCGCATGCCGATCCGTTGCATCACCTTCTGGGATGGCGTGTTCGCGGGGATGGTAAACGCAACTATTTCGTCCAACCCGATAGTTTCAAAACCGAATCGAAGCCAGGCATTAGCCGCTTCACTCGCGTACCCCTTCCCCCAAGACGATTGCTTGAGGCGCCATCCGATTTCAACGCACGGCTCGAAGGGGAGCGGTGCTGCATAGGTCGGTGTATTCAATCCGACAAAACCCAGAAACTCGCCTGTTGTTCTGACTTCGACAGGCGCCATGCTGAACCCGTCCCGTTCATGCTTCTCAATACACCGTACGATTAGATGCTCACATTCTTCCCGCGTCATGACATCGGGAAAATAACGCATGACAACTGGATCGGCACACACTTCCGCAAACGAATCGACATCCTTGTCTTGCCAGGTGCGCAGCAAGAGACGCTCCGTTTCCATAAGAATATCTTCACTCATTGGATCGGTTCCGATTCAAAGGTTGCGCCGCGGATCCGGTTCGAAAGTCTTAACAAAAAGTAAAGGCGCAAACCCGTGGTTCGCGCCTTTGACCTGTTCAGCCATTCGTGGGGATCAGGTATTCATGCTGTCAAAGAACTCGTCGTTTGACTTCGTCTGCTTCAACTTGTCTAAAAGGAACTCGATCGCATCCACGGTTCCCATCGGATTGAGAATGCGGCGCAGAACGAATGTCTTCTTGAGACGTTCATGCGGCACAAGCAATTCTTCCTTGCGCGTGCCGGACCGCTGAATGTCGATCGATGGGTAAACGCGTTTGTCGGATATCTTGCGGTCAAGGATGATTTCGGAGTTACCCGTTCCCTTGAATTCCTCGAAGATAACTTCATCCATCCGGCTGCCCGTATCGATAAGCGCGGTCGCGATGATCGTGAGCGATCCGCCCTCTTCGATGTTACGCGCTGCACCGAAAAACCGTTTCGGCCGCTGAAGGGCGTTCGCATCGACACCGCCTGTCAGAACCTTGCCCGAAGACGGCACCACGGTGTTATAGGCTCGGCCAAGGCGCGTGATCGAGTCAAGCAGGATCACCACGTCGCGGCCGTGTTCCGTCAACCGCTTCGCCTTCTCGATGACCATCTCAGCAACCTGCACATGACGCGACGCCGGCTCGTCGAAAGTCGAGGACACAACTTCGCCATTCACGGTGCGCTGCATGTCGGTAACTTCTTCTGGCCGTTCATCGATCAGAAGAACGATCAGGTAGCACTCCGGATGATTGTTCGTGATCGACTTGGCAATGTTCTGCAGAAAGACGGTCTTACCGGTCCTTGGCGGAGCGGTGATCAGCGCACGCTGGCCTTTCCCGAGAGGTGCCACCAGATCGATCACCCGCGAGGACAGATCCTTGATCGTCGGATCCTCGATCTCCATACGGAAACGTTCATCGGGATAAAGCGGTGTCAGATTGTCGAAATGAACCTTGTGCCGTGCCTTTTCCGGATCTTCGAAATTGATCGTGTTGACCTTGAGAAGCGCGAAATACCGTTCTCCTTCTTTCGGGCTTCTGATCTGGCCCTCGACGGTATCGCCGGTTCGCAGCGAAAAGCGTCTTATCTGGGAGGGCGAAACATAAATGTCATCCGGGCCAGGCAGATAGTTTGCATCGGGAGATCGCAAAAAGCCGAAGCCGTCCTGAAGGACTTCAACGACACCTTCGCCGATAATCTCGACATCCTGGGCAGCCAGATTTTTCAAAATGGCGAACATCAGCTCCTGCTTGCGCATGGTGCTGGCGTTTTCGACTTCAAGCTCTTCAGCAAATTGCAGCAGCTCGGTCGGTGTTTTTTCTTTTAGATCTTTGAGTTTCATTTCCCGCATCGAGTAGGGGTCTGTCTTGTTATAGGGATGATATTTGGAAGGTCATTCTGTGCCGGAGATGATGGGTCGGCCAGAAGGTATCTGAGAGACGTTTAGATGTGTCCAGATTGTTCGGCGATACGATACAAGTCGAAACTGCATGCGCCGATTTGAAGTGGCGCGAAGATAATGTGTTTTTTACCGAATCGCAAGCCCGGAAATCTGCCGATTTTTCAGGCTCTGCCGCGAGACTACAAGCTAATAAAAAGGCAGCTGGACCCGGCCAGCTGCCGCGGGGCGTTTGCCGCAATCTTCAAAACGGTTTGACGATGACCAGGATGACGATCACAACCATCAGTACGGTCGGAACTTCATTCAGAATTCGATAGAAGCGCGGCGGCCGCGTATTCTTGTCAGCTGCAAACGTCTTCACACACCGGCTGAGATAACCGTGGACGCCGGACATGATCAGAACAAGCGTGAACTTGGCGTGGAACCACCCGTCCTGCCATGCCGAGATTTCATATGCAGCCCATAATCCGAATACCCAGGCCGCTATCATCGAAGGATTGATGATTGCCTTCAGCAGCCGGCGCTCCATGATCTTGAACGTTTCGGACTGAACCGAACCGGCTTCTGCCTCGGCGTGATAGACGAACAGCCGCGGCAGGTACAGCATCCCCGCCATCCATGCGATAATCGAGATGACGTGGAGGGACTTGACCCACAAGAACAGATCCATGAACTCAGCCCCTTCGAACCTGTTCAACCATTTTCGCAACATTTTCAGGATCGGCATCCGGAGTGACGCCGTGGCCGAGATTGAAGATCAGCGGCCCCTTGTCGAACGTCTGAAGAATATGCGCGACACCGTCCTCCAGGGCCGGTCCGCCGGCCACAAGCCGCATCGGGTCGAGGTTCCCCTGGATGGGAAGCTTACGTTGGATTTCCAGCGCAAGCTGATCCGGAGCGGTCCAGTCAAAGCCGACCGCGTCAACACCCGTGCCCTCGACAAAAGACAGAACCCGTGCCGATGAAGCTTTCGGAAACCCGATAATCTTCGCATCGGGCCGCTCGGCGCGGACCCCGTCGACGATCTGTTTCGTTGGTTCGATGGACCAGCGCCTGAAACCGGCATCATCCAGAACGCCTGCCCAAGTATCAAAAATCTGGACAGCATCCGCTCCTGCATCAAGCTGCCGGACCAGGTACCGGATCGAGGCGGTAACGAGCTGGTCGACAAAACGCTGCATGAGATCCGGATCGCGATAGGCCCCGACACGGGCAGCGACCTGATCCTGCGTGGTGTGACCGGCAACTGAATAGCACGCAACGGTCCAGGGAGCGCCGCAGAAGCCCAGCAGCGTCGTTTCCTGGGGAAGCTCAGCCCGAAGGCGGCTTACCGTCTCTATGACCGGTTTGAGATGATCCTCAGCCCTTTCCTGTTCGAGACGATCGATCAGGTCGGAAGAAAGAGGTTCGAGAACAGGCCCACGCCCTTCCTCGAAACGCACTGGATAGCCGATTGCGTCAGGGACGACAAAAATATCGGAGAACAGAATGCTCGCATCAAAACCATAGCGGCGAATCGGCTGGAGAGTGACCTCTGTTGCAAGGTCCGGGGAGTAACAGAAATCCAGGAAGTTTCGTGCTTTCGCCCTGACCTCCCGATACTCGGGAAGATAGCGTCCTGCCTGCCGCATCATCCAGATGGGAGGGGGCCAGATCTTTTCTCCCGAGAGAACCCGCATCACGGTTCTGTCTTGCGACTTCATAAGGCTCCACCTTTCCCACATTTCAAATCAAACAAGATTCTATATTTGAATCTGTTTTTTCTTATTGCGAGTGGATTACCGGGATCAATTTCTATCCACAATGCGTTTGCACAAATTTCCGTGCGGGAAAAACTTGGGTAAAGGGACGAAGGAAACAACTCAGCAAGAGTCGAAAACTCAATTCATGATTTATATTCAGATGGTTGGCAGAGTGTTTACCTTTCGTTAAGAGTTTGGGCACAGGTGGATAGGCTGTCGAAATGTCACAGATGAAATGTGAATCCACATCCATGCACAATCGTTTCGGATACAGTTTCCGCGCGTTAGAGCTTTGTTAACAAATATTGATGAACGGGCATAAACTTCGTACACCCCGCTCTGACACCAAGACGACTCCCAATCCGTCAACAGCCCTGGGGATGATACCGTGAACAAGTCGCGACACTATTTTCACCTGCATCTCGTGTCCGACTCGACCGGTGAAACACTGATGACCGTTGCACGCGCAGCAACGGTTCAATACGAGAATGTCCAGGAGATAGAGCATGTCTATCCGCTGGTCCGTTCATCCAAACAGCTGGACAGGGTCATTTCGGAAATCGAGAACGCACCCGGGATCGTGCTCTACACTCTCGTTGACAACGAAATAGCAAAGCGCCTGGAGCAGAAGTGCCGGGATCTCGGGCTGCCTTTCGTAAACATTCTTGATCCGGTCTTTGCGGTTTTTCAGTCCTACCTGAACGTCACGCAGACACACCGCATTGGTGGACAACACGAACTCGACGCGGAATATTTCCGCCGGATGGAAGCGCTCAATTACACGATGCTGCATGACGATGGCCAGGTCTGGGACGATCTCGAATCCGCCGACATCGTCCTCATCGGTATTTCCAGGACTTCAAAGACACCGACCTGCATCTATCTCGCCAACCGGGGCATCAAGGCTGCCAATGTACCGCTGGTTCCGGGTATCCCCCTGCCCGAGCATGTCAAATCCCTGAAAGGCCCTATGATCATTGGTCTGATAGCATCGGTAGAACGTATCCAGCAGATTCGCCGAAACCGAGTTCTTTCATTGAATTCAGATGGTTACAACGATACTTACGTTGATCGGAAGGAGATTTCGCAGGAAATCAACATGACCCGCCGCCTGTGTTCTGAAAATGAATGGCCGCTGATCGATGTCACAAGGCGATCCGTGGAGGAAACAGCGGCTGAAATCATGACACTCTTCAAGGACTTCAAGTCGGAAGCCGTGAATCCGGCCGGGTCCTGAGCCACCCGATGCACTGACACGAGAGAGACAACATGGCACTTGTACTTGCCAGCGGCAGCCGGATCCGCGCCGAATTGATGAAAAACGCGGGTCTTTCATTTGAGACGGACCCTTCGGATGTCGATGAAAGAGCCGTGGAACAACCGCTTCTGGAAGCGAAATTTCCTCCCGAAGACCTCGCGAGCGTTTTGGCCGAGGCAAAGGGCAACGATGTCAGCAGCCGCAGACCCACAGATCTTGTGGTTGGGGCGGATCAGATTCTCGCCTTTGAAGGTGAACGTCGAACCAAGCCGGAGGATATGGAAGCCGCGCGCCGGCAGTTGCTCACTTTTTCCGGCAAGACCCACGAATTGCATTCGTCCGTCGTGATTTCTCGCGGCGGCGAAGCGATCTGGCGCAATGTCTCGACGGCGCGGCTGACAATGCGCGATCTGAGCCCGGCTTTTGTCGGGCATTACCTGGCGAATGCCGGAGACAGCGTTCTTTCGAGCGTCGGCGCTTATCAACTGGAAGGATTGGGTGTTCAACTCTTTGAAAAGATTGATGGTGATTACTTCACGATCCTGGGTCTTCCCATGCTGCCTTTGCTGGCGGAACTGCGCACGCTCGGGGTCGTAGAGACATGACCCGGCTCGTGAGAAAGGCCGCCATAACCGGTCATCCCGTTTCCCATTCAAGATCGCCGCTCATACACGGCTACTGGCTCGAAAAGCACGGGCTCGAGGGTGAATACGGGCGCGTGGATGTGCTGCCCGAAAACGCCGAACACTTTTATGGAAACTTTGCCGATTCAGGTTTGATCGGGGCCAACGTGACTGTCCCGTTCAAGGAGATTGCGGCAAAGTCGTGCGACTGGCTCGATGACGCCGCCAGCGCAATGGGTGCGGCGAACACGCTTTGGCTCGACGAGGCAGGCAGACTATGCGGCGCCAATACCGACGGACTAGGGTTTCTCGGCAACCTCGATCAGCTGTCTCCGGACTGGGACGAGACGCCGGGCACAGCGGTCGTTCTGGGTGCCGGCGGAGCGGCTCGCGCCATTGTATGGGCGTTGCTTTCCCGGAAATACACAACGGTGCATATCGTCAATCGAACCAGGGAAAAAGCCGAGAAAATCAGCAATGAGTTCGGAAACGGAACAGTCGCCCATGGCTGGGAAAATCTGGGCACAACACTTGCCCAGGCGGATGTGCTGGTGAACACGACATCCCTTGGCATGACCGGCAAACCGCCGCTTGAAATCGATCTGAAAAACCTGCCCGCAACCGCGCTAGTCAACGACATTGTCTATTCGCCACTTGAAACCGATCTGCTGAAGCAGGCAGCTGCCCGTGGAAACCCGACGGTCGACGGCATCGGCATGTTGCTGCACCAGGCGGTGCCCGCATTCGAGCGCTGGTTCGGCGAAAGGCCCGTTGTGACGGATGAGCTCAGGACGCTTGCGCTCAAGGATCTCGGAGTGATCACGTGATCAGGATCGGATTGACCGGATCCATCGGCATGGGCAAGTCGACGACTGCCGACATGTTCGCGGCAAGAGGCGTTCCGGTTCACGATGCCGACGCCTGCGTTCATGCGCTTTACGAGGGCCGTGCGGTGCCGCTGATTGGCGACGCTTTTCCCGGAACGATCGTGGATGGGAAGGTAGATCGCTCGCTCCTGTCAAAACAGGTTCTCCGCGATCCGGAAGCGATGAAGCGTCTGGAGGACATCGTGCATCCGCTGGTGCGCGAAGAGGAACAGACCTTCCTGGACCTGGCACGGCTTGATGGCCACTCGGTTGTCCTGTTGGATATCCCGCTTCTGTTTGAAACGGGCGGTGAGGATCGGGTCGACCTTGTTGTTGTGGTGACGGCGGACGCCGGCATCCAGCGCGAACGTGTTTTGTCGCGAGACGGCATGAGCGAGGATCGGTTCCAGGCCATCCTGGCGAAACAGGTGCCGGACGCTGAAAAACGAAAACGCGCCGATTTCCTGATCGACACCGGATTGGGAATGGAGGCTGCGGAAAGAAGGGTCGACGAAATCCTCGCCGAGATCCGGAATGGCAAGGCACAGGACTGATGCCCGGGGAAAACCGGTCGGCCCGCTTGCGTCATGACCCAGACACGGCACACTGGTCGAGGCAGTGAAAGGCGAACCATGCGCGAAATATCCTTTGATACGGAAACGACCGGCCTCAACCCCCGTGGGGGTGACCGCCTGGTTGAAATAGGCGGTGTCGAACTGATCAATCACATTCCGACCGGGAATTCCTACCACGTCTATATCAATCCGGAACGCGACATGCCCGAAGAGGCTTTCCGGGTTCATGGTCTTTCAGAGGAATTCCTGTCCGACAAACCGCTTTTTGCCGCCGTCGCCGACGAATTCCTTGAGTTTGTCGGCGAAGCAACCCTCGTCATTCACAATGCGGCCTTCGACATGGGCTTCATCAACACGGAGCTTGAACGCGCCGGTCGGCGGATCATTTCGAACACCCAGGTCCTGGACACGCTCGAAATCGCGCGCCGCAAGCACCCGTCAGGCCCGAACTCACTGGACGCTCTGTGCTCGCGCTACGGCATCGACAACTCCAAACGCGTGAAGCATGGCGCATTGCTTGATGCGGAAATCCTTGCGGAAGTCTATCTGGAACTGATCGGCGGACGCCAGACGGCCCTTGGGCTGGTGCCCGAAGAAGAGGTGTCAACCTCGTCCGATACCGCCGTGATTTCGGGTGAACTGGGAACCTTCAACGCCCGGAAGCGTCCGGCACCGCTCGCGTCCCGATTGACGGACGAGGAATATGCGGCACACAAGGCTTTTGTCAAAGGCATGGGGGAAAGCGCTCTTTGGGGTAAATACGGCGATTAGTCGTTTACCCGGCCCGCGGCCCGATCCCTTTTTGCCGGTCTAACCGGTCATGAGCCAACGGCATGTCTGGAAATGTCGTTCCGAATGGGGGCTATCGAAGGCCCAGGCCATGGTTTGGGCGACGGTCCAAAGCCGTGCCCTCTCTCGGTCCAGCTCCAATTCCTCCGAAAGACGTTCAAGGCGATGAAGGGTCGCCTCCTTTGTGTGACCGAATTCAAAACTGCGCACGATCGGGCTGAGTGCAAAGGCGGGGTCACCGACGAGCGGTTTCGGATCGATCGCCAGCCACGGTTCGCGTTCCGCCGACAGGATGTTGTGGCCGTGAAGGTCCTGGTGCAGGAGCAGGGATCCCGTTTCTTCAGATCCAAGATCGTTGACCGCGGCGACGGCAGCATCAACGAGGCGCTTTTCGCAAGGGGTTCCGGCGCTGCGCCAATCCCTCTCGAGAGCGGAAATCCAGCCGGCCGCCTCTTCGCTGAGCGGCGTGAACGGCGCCTCAGCGGGAACCATCAGTTTGCGCAGGAGATTTACGAGGATAGCGAGCTGGTCCGTGTCCGTGGCGTCGGCGAGGTAGCGGCCCGGCCGGCATCGTTCCAGCAGCAGGGCACCAAGCTCAGGTTCGTGGCCAAGAAGCCGGCAAGCCCCTTGCCCGTTCCAAAGGCGGAGCGCATCGGCCTCATGCCGGGTTTCCCGGTGAACGAACTGCAGTTTCAGGACAACGTTTTCTGCACTGCGCCGCGCGGGCAAGACAAGAGAGACATTGCCGCCTGTGAAGGGTTGCCCGACAGATTGAAGATCGAACCTCGACAGGGCCGCTTCGAAAAGAACCGGAAGACGATTCAGCCAGTCCCTCCCAGCCTGCTTGTTTGCGAGCCACAAGAGTTTTTCGGGTACCTGGAAAGGAAGACTGGGCCCGGAGTTGCTCAAGAAGCGGCTCGATCCGCCGCGCTACAGCATCGACGGCAGGACGCGGTCCGGCGGGCGGTGGCCATCCATGAAGGTCTTGATATTAATGATGACCTTCTCGCCCATCTCGATCCGGCCCTCGATCGTGGCCGACCCCATATGCGGCAGAAGCACCACGTTCTCGAGTTTGACAAGCTTCGGATTGACGGCCGGTTCGTGTTCGAAAACGTCGAGTCCGGCACCGGCCAGATCGCCGGCTTCGAGCATGCGGATCAGCGCGTTTTCGTCGATCACCTCGCCGCGCGCGGTGTTCACGACATAGGCGTCCTTTTTCAGGAGCTTCAGCCGGCGGGCCGACAGGAGATGGAACGTTGCCGGCGTGTGCGGACAGTGAATGGAAACCACGTCCATGCGCGCCAGCATCTGGTCGAGGCTTTCCCAGTAGGTTGCTTCAAGCTCATCTTCGATGTCGTCGGCGACCTTGCGGCGATTGTGATAGTGGATCGACATGCCGAACGCCTTGGCGCGGCGCGCGACGGCCTGTCCGATACGGCCCATGCCGATAATCCCGAGCCGCTTTCCCCAGATCCGGTGGCCAAGCATCCAGGTCGGCGACCAGCCGGCCCAGTCGCCTGCTTCCAATGCGCTTATTCCTGTGGCAAGACGTCGCGGCACGGACAGCATCAGTGCCATGGTCATGTCGGCCGTGTCTTCCGTCAGAACGCCGGGCGTGTTGGTGACATTGATTCCGCGATTATTGGCGGTCACCACATCGATATTGTCCACACCATTCCCGAAATTGGCGATGAGTTTCAGGTTTTCGCCGGCCTGCGACAAAACCGACGAATCGATCCGGTCGGTCACGGTCGGAACAAGCACGTCGGCAGATCTGACAGCCTCGACCAGTTCGGCCTGGCTGAAGGGCCTGTCATTTTCATTGAGGCGCGTTTCGAACAACTCACGCATCCGGGTTTCAACCACGTCCGGAAGCTTCCGGGTCACAACAACGACAGGCTTCTTTTTCGCCATACCAACTGCCTTTCGCGATTCATTGGGAGTTTGTTAACCCCAATGGATTCACCTTGATGCTGCGCGTTGCGCGAGCGCACGAGACCGCACCCTTCTCCTTACCAGATGGTTCGGCAGAAACAAGAGATCGGTTTCATTCGCGGCGCATTGCCCACGTGCCTGAAACGGCAAGGTGGTTTTTACGCAGTTTTTTCGTTACAGATTTGACGCAACTCAAAGATCAAGAACAAGTTGGACAACTGGATAATATGACCTGTTCGTTTCCAGGCCGCCGCCAAATCCTGAGTGTGATAGCAATCCTTCTCGCGATCAGCTGGTCCATTGTGCCTGCAGGGGCGCAAGGCACGACGACAGGCGCTTCCGGATTGCCGGTGCCTCGCTTCGTCAGCCTGAAGTCGGACCGCGTCAATGTGAGGGTTGGCCCCTCTCGCGAACATGCCGTCGCCTGGACGTTCGTTCAGTCAGGCCTGCCTGTCGAGATCATCCAGGAATTCGAAAACTGGCGCCGGATCCGCGACTGGGAAGGCAAGGTCGGCTGGGTGTTTCACTCCCTGCTTTCAGGCCGCCGCACCGCTCTCGTCACGCCCTGGGAAAAGACCAACCGGACCCCGCTGCGCGCACGCTCCAAATCCGATGCTGACATCGTTGCAGAACTGGAACCGTTCGTGCTCACTTCGGTCACCGAATGTGCCGGCGGCTGGTGCCGCGTCAATGGAGCCGAATACGAAGGCTGGCTCGACCAGACCCGCCTCTTCGGCGTCTATCCCGACGAGATCCTGCAAGACTGAGCAGGGTTCGGAAGCGCGCGATCCACTGCCTTGATCCAATCAGCTGGTGTCATCCCCGACTTGTTCGGGGATCTACTCACTTCCAGAGCAATTGGGAACTCTCCGGCGCGTCTGATGAGTACAATCAAGCAACCTACTGCATAAATCGAAAGCCATTGGATCCCCGATCAAGTCGGGGATGACCTCAGTGGTGTGACGGTCAGTTGGTTGCACTTCAATGGGAAAGCAAGGTTTTCACGGGCCGCGACAATGGCTTTTCCTTCTTACGGCGATGACGTTGCCGTCAGCTGCCGTGCATCCTTCGAGACAGCGCGCTGCGCTTCCTCAGGATGAGGAAGTGGGATCGAATTCCTTGTTCGAAACCGTTTCGAGACTTTCTACTTTCCTGCCATTGAGCCAAGCCTGAGCCGGCCTTGCTGCATTTTCTGCCTCATCCTGAGGAACACCGGAGGTCTGTCTCGAAGGATGGCGTCAAACTGGTAACAATTGCAAAAAGTATAAAAGGCGGCCATGGGCCGCCTTTGAACCGCCGGTGGGGTCGTTGAACCCTTAATCCGCCTGGTTTTCCTGTGCCTTCAACTCATCGAGACGCGGCATTGACATGATATTGTAGCCACTGTCGACAAAATGGACTTCACCTGTGACGCCGCCGGAAAGGTCTGACAGGAGGTAGAGCCCGGTCCCGCCGATCTCGTCGAGCGAAACGGTGCGGCAAAGCGGTGAATTCCGTTTCTGGAAATTGAACATCAGGCGCGCGTCGGAAACGCCGGACCCGGCCAGCGTCCGTACCGGGCCGGCCGAAATGGCATTCACGCGGATATTCTGTTCACCGTAATCGACCGCGAGATACCGGACGGAGGATTCAAGTGCGGCCTTGGCGACGCCCATGACATTGTAATTCGGCATGACCTTGGTCGAACCGCCATAGGTCAGCGTGATGATCGACCCGCCATCCGGCATGATCTCCGCGGCCCGCTTCGCAATCTCGGTGAACGAGAAGCAGGAAATCAGCATCGTCCGGGAGAAGTTCTCGCGCGTCGTGTCGGCATATCTGCCGCGCAGTTCCGACTTGTCGGAAAAAGCGATCGCGTGGACGAGGAAATCAATGCTTCCCCAGCGTTCTTTCAAGGCACTGAAGACGGCGTCGACGGAGTCGATGTCCTCAACATCACACGGCAGCAGTATGTCGCTGCCGACAGATTCGGCCAGAGGCTTCGTACGCCGGCCGAACGCTTCGCCCTGATAGGTGAAGGCGAGTTCCGCACCGTGTTCGGACAGGGTCTTGGCAATACCCCATGCGATGGAGTGGTCGTTGGCAACGCCCATGATCAGGCCGCGTTTGCCCTTCATCAGATCAGACATGTCGGTCTCCTCAGCCGTGGTAGCGTGACAGCGCGAGGGAGGCGTTGGTGCCGCCAAAACCGAAGCTGTTGGAAAGGACGGTGTCCAGGCCGGCATTGTCGACCCGTTCCGTCACGATCTCGTCCTTGCTGAGGGCCGGGTCGAGCTCCGCGATGTTGGCGGAGGCCGTCATGAAATCGTTCTGAAGCATCAGCAGGCAATAGATCGCTTCCTGAACGCCCGTTGCCCCGAGGCTGTGGCCGGTCAGCGACTTGGTTGAGGAAGCAGGCGGCTGGTTGTCGCCGAAAACACGCCGGATCGCCTCGATCTCGCCGATATCGCCGACAGGCGTCGATGTACCGTGGGTGTTGATGTAGTCGACCTTGCGGTCCCCAAGCGTTTCGATGGCAAGACGCATGCAGCGCTCACCGCCTTCGCCGGACGGGGCGACCATGTCATAGCCGTCGGAGTTAGCCGCATATCCGGTGACTTCCGCGTAGATCTTCGCACCGCGCGCCTTGGCGCGCTCCAGTTCCTCAAGAACGACGACACCGCCGCCACCGGCAATGACGAAGCCGTCACGCGTGGAATCGTAGGCGCGCGATGCCGTTTGTGGGGTGTCATTGTATTTGGAGGACATGGCGCCCATTGCGTCGAACAGGCAGGACAGCGTCCAGTCGAGTTCTTCGCCGCCGCCTGCGAACATCACGTCCTGCTTGCCGAACTGGATCTGTTCGGTCGCGGCGCCGATGCAGTGCGCCGACGTCGAGCAGGCGGAGGTGATCGAATAGTTGATGCCCTTGATCTTGAAGGGTGTCGCAAGACAGGCCGAGTTGGTCGAGCTCATTCCGCGGGTGACCATGAACGGGCCCATGCGCTTCGGCGCCCCTTTTTCAAGAACGATCTGGTGCGCCTGGAAAAGGTTTTTGGTGGACGGGCCGCCGGACCCCATGATCAGGCCGGTGCGCGTGTTGGAGACGTCGCTTTCTTCCAGTCCGCTGTCTGCGATCGCCTGCTGCATCGAGATGAAGTTATAGGCCGCGCCGTCGCCCATGAAACGCAATTGCCGCTTGTCGATCAGGGACGGGATATCGACATCCGGCATACCGTGAACCTGGCTGCGGAAGCCGTGCTCCGCATAATCCGGGGCAAATTGAATTCCGGACTTGCCTTCCCGGAGGCTGGCCAGCACTTCCTGGGCATTCGATCCGATGGATGATACGATTCCGATACCGGTGACGACAACGCGTCTCATTGCGGTCTCCTAATTTATCCGGGGCGTGAGCCCCGGTCCGCTGTTTGGCTCTTTTGCCTTACATAATGCACAAACCGGCGCTCCCAAGACAAAGGACCGCCGGCCGGATGCTTTCGATGAGTCGGGCCTCAGGTTTTTGCCAGGCCGACGCGCAGGTCCGTTGCCTTGTAGATCTGCTCGCCATCGGCCTTCAGCCAACCGTCGGCAATGCCGAGAACGAGGCGTCCCTTCATGATGCGCTTGAAGTCGATACCATATTCGACCAGCTTCACATCCGGAGTGACCATGCCTTTGAACTTGATCTCGCCGGTGGAGAGCGCCATGCCCTTTCCTTCCAGACCGAGCCAGCCGAGCACGAAACCAGTGAGTTGCCACAGGGCGTCCAGTCCGAGACAGCCCGGCATGACCGGGTTGCCCTGGAAGTGGCACGGGAAGAACCAGAGATCGGGCTTGATGTCGAATTCGGCGCGCGCATAACCCTTGTCGAATTCGCCCCCTGTTTCGGAGATGTCCGTGATACGGTCGAACATCAGCATCGGCGGGAGCGGCAATTGGGCGTTGCCCGGGCCGAAAAGCTCGCCGCGGCCGCAGGCGAGGAGATCTTCGTAGTCGTAGCTGGAGCGGCGCTCGGTCATTCAGGATCCGTTTTCTTGCTTCCTACCCACAATCCCATGTCGGAACGGGTCTGTTTTTGGTTCTGTTTGCGGCGCCTTCCTAACACAGGGGAACCATGTTCGAAAGATGTCAGTTGCGTGAATTTTCAGGGAATTCAAGGCGATTTGGCGAGTTGCGAGCAAAAGTAGAGATCAAATATAACCGGCGCGTTTCATGGTGCCGTGCGGTTAAAACTTGCATTTCAGGCACAAGAAATGGCAGATATAGGCGAACAAATTGTGCAGCAAACCCTTAGAAGACTGAGCTCTTTCCAAAAAAAGCTCGTTAAAACAGGGACTTAGCTTTGGAACTCACTGGAATGACAACGCACGCGGCAACGCAAACGACCGGCAAGGATGTGACCAACATACTGCGAACCGCAGGTTTGCGGCCGACGCGCCAACGCGTTTCCCTGGCTGAATTGCTGTACTCCAAGGGTGATCGCCATATCTCCGCGGAACTTCTTCACGAAGAAGCGGTTGCTGCGGACGTACCGGTCTCCCTGGCGACGGTTTACAACACGCTGCACCAGTTTACCGAGGCCGGGCTTTTGCGCGAAGTCGCCATCGACGGCAACAAGACCTATTTCGACACGAACGTGTCTGATCACCATCACTTCTTCATCGAAGGTGAAAACAGGGTGATCGACATACCGGGCGAAGGTGTCGGTATCAACGCGATCCCGGAGGCCCCGGAGGGCATGGAGATCGTGCGCGTTGATGTGGTCGTCAGGGTGCGCGAAAAAAGCTGATTGGCCGGCTGCGCCTGATCACGTCCGGTTTCGGTCGAATTCGTACTCGAAATAATCCGATGTATCGTCGTAGGCAGCCAGATAGCGCTGACCTCTTGCGGTGAAACCCAGCTTGAGCAACAGGCTGGCTGAGCGCTCGTTTTCCGTATGCGTGATGGCGCAGATCATTGGCAGATCCATCTCTTCCCGCACGAAATCGAGCACGGCTCCGGCTGCTTCTCTTGCATAGCCCTTGCCGCGCGCTTCCTCCAGAAAGGCATAGCCGAGATCCGGAGCGTCGAGATCGTCGCGTATCACCAGCCCGCATGCTCCGACCGGAGCGCCGGTTTCTGTCAGTTCCACGAGCCAAAGGCCGACCTTGTGTTCGGCAAATTGCGCGAGTGTCTTGTTTTCAATGAACGCGACAGCGTCCTCATCAGACCGGATGCCGCGATCTGCGATGAAGCGGTGATAGTCCGGCTCATTCATGAGCTTGTTGTAGAAGGAAGCATCACTTGTTTTCGGCAACCGGAATGCGAGCCGGCTGCTTGCCGGAACGGGTCCGCTGGACATACTCAAGCGACATCACCCCTTTCGATCATTGCTTTGGTGCGTACGGCAATCTCCGGGACGGCATCAAACAGCTCTTTCTCCGGGCTTCTGCAAAGATCATAGATGACACAGCGTCTGCATTCCGGTTTGCGCGCCTTGCAGATATAGCGCCCGTGAAGGATCAGCCAGTGATGCGCGTGAAGTGAAAATTCTTTCGGAACGGCGCGTTCCATGGCCTTTTCGACATCGAGTGGCGTCTTGCCCGGCGCAATTCCTATCCTGTTGCCAAGCCGGAAAAGATGGGTATCGACCGCAATCGTCGGATGGCCGAAATAAATGTTCAGGACCACGTTGGCTGTTTTCCGGCCGACGCCCGGCAGCTTCTCCAGCGCTTCCCGGTCTTCGGGCACGCTGCCGCCATGGTCCCGGATAAGCTGCTCCGACAGGAGGATGACGTTTTTCGCCTTGTTCTTGTAAAGGCCGATGGTCTTGATTTCCTCCCGCACGCGCTCTTCGCCAAGCGCCAGCATCTTTTCGGGCGTGTCGGCGATCTGGAACAGGTTCTTTGTCGCCCGGTTCACACCGACATCGGTTGCCTGTGCCGACAGGACCACGGCAACCAGCAATGTGAAGGCATTGATGTAGTCGAGTTCGCCTTCCGGTTCGGGATTGTCCGCATGGAACCTTTGAAAGATCGCATAGGTCTCGGCCTTGTTGTAGCGCGAGCGCTTCAGGACCTTTCCGGGATTGTCCACGGAAGGGGCCGTCTTCCTGGTCTTCTTCGGCTTGGCGGGCCGTTTTTGGGATTTGCGGGCGGCGGGGCTCTTTGCTTGGGTCATGAACCCTCTATAATCAGACCTCATGAGCGAGAACAATCCGAATTCCGAGAATAATGATCGGACTGACGAGCTGGACCGGCCTTTTTTCACGGCCGTGCTGACTCCGCACCGCTCGCTGGGCCCAAACGGGTTCATGATCCTGATGCTGTGTTTCGGCGCTGTCAGCTTTGTTGCCGGCATTCTGTTCTGGAGCATCGGCGCCTGGCCGGTCTTCGGCTTTTTCGGCCTGGATATCGCGCTGCTCTGGCTTGCGTTCCGCATGAACTACAAGTCTGCGCGGACCCATGAAGAAGTGATTGTTTCGCGCAACGAGCTGATCATTCGAAAGGTCGGACCGGGAAAACGGTATCAGGAATTCTGCTTCAATCCCTTCTGGGTAAGGCTTTCAATCGACCGGATCGAGGACGAAGGCGTCGTCAAGATCACGCTGACGAGCCGGGGAGAAAGCGTCGATCTGGGCAACTTCCTCAATCCGGACGACAGAACGACCTTCGCCGGCGCCATGGCGAATGCACTGTCGGTCGCGAAATCTGGCGGTGTTCAGACGGTTTCCTGAGCGGGTCCGGGCTTCAATCGGAACGTTGCCAGCAAAATCATCAGGGCAACCACGGAAGACCCGGCGGCAACATAGAGCACGGTCTTGAAGTCCGCCATGCTGGCGATCACGCCCATCGAGACACTGCCGATCATGCCACCCAGAAACAGGCTGTTCATGTAGACGGCAGTCGCGCGCCCGGGCCTGTCGGGCGCGAAGCTCTGCACGTAGCTGATCGAGACCCCGGCAAACAGTCCGTAATACGCCCCCTCTACCACGGATGCAGCCATCACGTGCCAGAATTCGGTCACCTGGGCGAACAGGATCATGCTGGTCGGAGCGAGGACGGCAGCAATCATGAGCACCTGGCGGATCCCGATGCGTTCGGCCAGCCGAACGGACCAGAAGATCATGAACACCTCGACCACGCACTTCACCGACAGGGACAGGCCGGGTGTTGATCCGGGCAAACCGATTTCCTTCACGAAGAACAGCGGCATGGCGGAGACGAAAAGCGTGTTCGTGATGATGAAGCCAAGGCAGGTCAGCCCGGCAATCAGCAAACGCCAATTGACAGGTTCTCCGCCGCCGGTGTCCTTTCTCTTGCGCTCCGACCTGAATCCTGCAGGCACGGCGCGCCAGCTAAGAACAAGGAAACAGAGGCCGACGACGCAGGCGCTCAGGAATGTTGGGGCGAAGCCAACCAGGGATACCAGCGTGAAGGATGCAGCCGGTCCGATCATCCATGCAAGCGACACCGTCATGCGAAGCCAGGAATTGATCCGGGCAACGTCGAGCCCGTTGCGCTCTGCATAGAGGCGCGCATAGGTGAAAATCGTGCCTGACCCCATATTGGCGAGGCTCATGAGGGGCGCAACGAGAAGAACAAGCATCAGGAGACCAGACACCCGCGTGAGCAGCGCCGTCGCGATGATGAAGGCCGAAATCGAGATCAGAAGCAGGCGTTTTACCGGGAAGCCGTGGTCGAGCCGCTCTCCCGCCCATCGGTTTGCGATCAGGGTGAGCGGCATCACCAGGCCTGTGTAAAATCCAACCTGCCAGGGACTGGACCCGAGACCTTCCACGATGAAAAAGCTCATCAGCGGGATCAGCGCAGAAGCGCCGAGGCTCTTGATGAATTGCAAGAGCATGATCAGCAACACCTGACGGGGGAGTTGCGATAGGGAATACATTGTCGAAATCGCCGCAGGTGGGAGGGTCAGGCAGGTCATCCGTACCCTAGTCCCCCTTGCGGGCCGGGTCACGCAAAAAGAGCGATCACTCCTTGATGCGCGTCTGAAGTGTTTTCAGCCGGTAGAGTGCATCGAGCGCTTCCCGCGGGGTCATGTCGTCCGGGTCGATATCGTCCAGCGCCGTGACGACCGGATCAGGTTCGCTCGCCGCGTTCGGCGCGCTGGGCGGTGTTGCCGCGATGCTGGCAAAGAGCGGCAATTCGTCGATCAGGCTTTCCGCCGGCGAGCGCCGATCCTGTTCTTCCAGCTGGCTCAGTACCTGCTTCGACCGTTCGACCACCTTCGCCGGCAGTCCGGCGAGCTTGGCGACCTGGATGCCATAGGAGCGGTCGGCAGCGCCGGGCACGATTTCGTGCAGGAAGATGACCTCGCCGTTCCATTCCTTGACGGAGACGGTCGCATTGGACAGCCGCTCCAGCTTGGCCGAGAGCGCGGTCAGTTCGTGATAATGGGTCGCAAACAGCGCCCGGGACCTGTTGACCTCGTGCAGGTGCTCAATTGTTGCCCACGCGATGGAGAGGCCGTCGAAGGTGGCGGTGCCGCGACCGATCTCGTCGAGGATCACCAGCGAGCGGTCTCCCGCCTGATTGAGAATGGCGGCGGTTTCCACCATTTCGACCATGAATGTCGACCGGCCCCGCGCCAGATCATCGGCAGCACCCACGCGGGAAAACAGCCGGTCGACAATCCCGATATGCGCCTCCGCCGCCGGTACGAAGGACCCCATCTGGGCGAGGACGGCGATCAGGGCGTTCTGGCGCAGGAAGGTCGATTTACCGGCCATGTTCGGACCGGTGATCAGCCAGATATGGCCGGTTTCCTCCAACGCATCGGGCCCGAGATTGGCGTCGTTGGCAACAAAGCTGTCGCCGCCCGATAACCTGAGCGCTCGTTCCACAACGGGGTGGCGGCCGCCCTTGATATCGAAGGCGCGGCTGTCATCGACGGTCGGTCTGGCATAGTTTTCGTCCTGGGCAAGCTTCGCCAGCGCCGCGGAAACATCAAGAATGCTGAGACCCTGTGCGGCGGACTTGATCGCGTCGCCCGCATCGATAATTGCCCGTGCAAGCCGGTCGAAGATCTCCAGCTCGATGGCAAGGGCCCGCTCGCCCGCGCTGGCAATCTTGGATTCCAGATCCGCCAGTTCGGTGGTGGTGAAGCGCATGGCGCCGGCCATGGTCTGCCGGTGAATGAACCGCCCCGGATCGGCGGTCAGTTTTTCCGTCTGCGCGGTCGGCGCTTCGATGAACCAGCCGAGTACGTTGTTGTGCTTGATCTTCAGGGATCTGAGGCCGAGTTCCTCCGAATAGTCCGCCTGCAGCTTCGCGATCACCTTGCGGCTTTCATCGCGCAGCGCGCGCAGTTCATCGAGATCGGAACTGTAGCCGGTGGCGATGAACCCGCCGTCCCGTTTCAGAAGCGGTGGCTCCTCCTTGATTGCGGACACAAGCTGGTCGCCGAGAGCGTGCGGTGCGCGTTCAAGGCTTTGCCGGGCCTCTGCAATTTCGGCCGGAATATCTCCGATCCGGGTCTGATCGAGAACCGCGCGCGCGGCGGCGAGGCCCTGCGCGACACTCAGAACATCGCGCGGACCGCCGCGATTGAGCGCGATCCGGGAGAGCGCCCGGGCCATGTCGGGCGCACCTTTGAGCGTCTGGCGCAATCCTTCCCGCATGATCTCGTTGGTGAGGAAGTAGGCAACGGAATCGTGCCGCTGCTGGATGGCGTCGACATTGATCAGCGGTCCGGCAAGCCGGCTGGCCAAGAGACGCGATCCGCCTCCGGTGACCGTCCTGTCGATGGTCGCAAGCAGAGACCCCTGCTTCTCGCCGGACAGCGTGCGGGCAAGCTCGAGGTTGGCCCGGGTCGCCGGGTCGATCAGCATGCGGCCCGTCCCCGCCTCGCGCACGGGCGGGTCGAGCGGTGGGCGCTCCCCAAGCTGCGTGCGTTCAATGTAGGACAGGATCCCGGCAGCGGCAGAGAGTTCCGCCCGGCTGAAGGTTCCGTATCCGTCGAGCGTCTTCACGCCGAAATACTGACCCAGCCGGTCGCTCGCCGTCGAACTGTCGAAAAAGGCTCGCGGAACCGGCGACAAGGCGCTTCCCGACTGCTCCGCGATGATGCGCAGCTCGCTCTCCTGCAAAAGCGTGTCGGCAAGGATCAGTTCGCGGGGCGACACCTGCGCCAGATCGGCGGTGAGCCGTTGCTGGTCCGTTTCCGAAACCTGGAAAGACCCGGTCGACATGTCGATCCACGCGAGGCCGAACACTGCATCATTGCCGAGCGAACCGCCTTTCAGGCGGGTGAGCGCCATGAGGTAATTGTTCGCGCCCGCGTCCAGCAGGCGCTCTTCGGTGAGTGTTCCCGGCGTCACCAGCCGCACTACATCCCGGCGCACCACCGATTTGGAGCCGCGCTTCTTGGCTTCCGCGGGGTCTTCGGTCTGTTCGCAGACGGAGACCCTGTGCCCCTTGGCAATGAGTTTTTGCAGGTAGTCGTCTGCGGCATGGACCGGCACCCCGCACATGGGGATGTCGGCACCCTGGTGCTTGCCGCGTTTTGTGAGCGTGATGCCGAGGGCCTGCGAGGCAACTTCCGCGTCGTCGAAAAACAGTTCGTAGAAATCGCCCATCCGGTAGAACAGCAGGCTGTCCGGATTGGCAGTTTTGATTTCCATAAACTGGGCCATCATCGGCGTGACCTTCTGGTCTGCCGGGGCGATTTTCTGGGCGCTCTGTTCACTCATGTGAAATACGTAGCAAACCTTGGGTGTCATTCCACAAAAGGGGTATGCCATCTTGGCTTGAGGCTTCATTTTCCAGGGGATAAGGTCGTGTCCCCGCCTCATCAAGAAGTGCGACGAATAGGAAACGCCCGCGTCATGTCCACCGATAAGTCTTCGCCGAAAACAAGCATCAGTTTTACCGACCAGGAAGCACTGCAGTTTCACCAGCAGGGCCGTCCGGGAAAACTGGAAGTCACACCGACCAAACCGATGGCGACGCAGCGCGACCTGTCGCTCGCCTATTCGCCCGGTGTGGCGGTGCCGGTGCTGGCGATCGCGGAAGATCCGAGCCGTGCCTATGACTACACCACGAAGGGAAATCTGGTCGCCGTGATTTCCAACGGCTCCGCCATTCTGGGGCTCGGCAATCTCGGCGCGCTGGCCTCCAAACCGGTCATGGAGGGCAAGTCGGTTCTCTTCAAACGGTTCGCCGATGTCGACTCCATCGATCTCGAAGTGGAGACCCAGGACGTGGAGGAATTTATCAATTCCGTCCGCTATCTCGGCCCCTCATTCGGCGGGATCAACCTGGAGGATATCAAGGCCCCCGACTGCTTCATCATCGAGCAGCGTCTGCGCGAACTGATGGACATTCCCGTGTTCCACGACGACCAGCATGGCACGGCGATCATCGCGGCAGCTGGCCTGTTCAATGCGCTTCATCTGACGGGCCGGGACTTGAAAACGACCAAGGTCGTCTGCAACGGCGCGGGCGCTGCGGGCATCGCCTGCATCGAACTCGTCAAGGCAATGGGCATTCCGCACGACAATATCACCCTGTGTGATACCAAGGGCGTGATCTACAAGGGCCGCGCCGAAGGTATGAACCAATGGAAATCCGCCCATGCCATCGAAACCTCGGACCGCTCGCTCTATGACGCAATGAAAGGCGCGGACGTCTTCTTAGGCGTTTCGGTCAAGGGAGCGCTGACGCCGGACATGCTGCGGGTTATGGCACCCAACCCGATCATCTTTGCCATGGCGAACCCCGACCCGGAGATCACGCCCGAAGAGGCCGCCGCCGTCCGGGACGACGCCATTGTCGCAACCGGCCGGTCGGATTATCCGAACCAGGTCAACAACGTGCTCGGTTTTCCCTACATTTTCCGCGGCGCGCTCGACGTTCACGCAACGACGATCAATGACGAGATGAAAGTTGCCTGTGCCCAGGCTCTTGCTCAGCTCGCCCGCGAGGAGGTGCCCGACGAAGTTGCCGCTGCCTATCGCGGCAACCGGCCGAAATTCGGTCCCGAATACATCATTCCCGTGCCGTTCGATCCGAGGCTCATCCACGCGATTCCGCCGGCGGTTGCCCAGGCGGCGATGGATTCGGGCGTCGCCAAGCGACCGATTGTTGATATGGAGGCTTACAAGCACCAGCTCTCCGCCCGGCGCGATCCGATTGCCGGAACGCTGCAGCGGATCTTCAGCAAGGTGCGCCAGCAGCCGAAGCGCGTGGTTTTTGCCGAGGGCGAGGAAGAACCGGTAATCCGGGCTGCGGCGGCCTTCGTTTCCCAGGGCCTGGGTGAGGCGATCCTCATCGGGCGTGAGGACGAAATCACCAACATGGCGCATCAGGCGGGTGTCGATATCGATCGGCCCGGAGTCTCGATACAGAATGCGCGCCTGTCGGACCGCAACGCCGATTACGCTCAATATCTTTATGGCCGCCTTCAGCGGCGCGGCTATCTGCTGCGCGACTGCCAGCGCATGGTAAACAACGACCGGAATTTCTGGGGTGCGATCATGGTCGCCCGGGGCGATGCGGATGCCATGGTCACCGGTCTGACCCGGAACTACTCCGTCGCATTGGACACGGTGAAAGCGACCATCGACCCGAAGCCGGGTCACAGGATCATCGGGGTCTCGCTCGCTCTTGTGCGCGGACGCACCGTGCTGATCGCCGATACCGCCGTCATCGACATGCCGAATTCGGAAGAACTGGCCGATATCGCGGAAGAAGCCGCCCATGTCGCGCGCAAACTCGGCTACGAGCCGCGGGTTGCGATGCTGGCCTATTCCACATTCGGCCATCCGCGCGGCGAGCGGTCCGAGAAAGTCATCGAGGCAGTCAAGATACTGGATCGCCGCCGGGTGGATTTCGAATATGACGGCGACATGGCCGCGGACGTTGCCCTGAACATGGACCGGATGGCGGCCTATCCGTTCTGCCGGCTGTCAGGGCCGGCAAACGTTCTTGTCATGCCCGCCTTCCACTCCGCGTCGATCTCCACCAAGATGCTTCAGGAACTCGGCGGCGCCACCGTCATCGGTCCGCTCCTGACCGGCTTCGACAAGTCCATTCAGATCCTTCCCATCGGCGCCAAGGACAGCGACATCGTCAACATGGCGGCGATTGCGGCCTTCAACGTGTCGTGAGGGCGGTGCTTTTCCGAACGGAAGGGGCTCCCCGATCCCGGCTCTGCGCTTCGCTTGGCCGGGATGACGGTGGTTGGATTGAGTCTGGAAGCTTCATCCCGGACGTCTGAAAGGTGATCCGGGATCGGGATGCCACAGAAGAAAGGGAGCGGATCACTGAGTTGACCGCCTGGGTCTATATTCTCGCATCGCGGCCCTATGAAACGCTCTACACCGGCGTCACGACAGACTTGGTCCGAAGAGTTTATGAGCATCGCGAGGGTCTCATTGATGGCTTTTCAGAAAAATACGGCACGAAAACACTCGTCTGGTACGAAAACCAAACCGAAATCGCTGCCGCGATAAGACGAGAAAAACAAATCAAGAGATGGCGGCGACGCTGGAAGTTCGAACTGATCGAAAAGCTGAATCCGGAATGGGATGATCTGCACCTTACGCTGAACCGGTAAGGTGTCCGCTGCAAGACAGCTCGTACTATCGTCTTGATGACGATTAGACAGAACACGGGTCTGCCTGTGCCGGAATCAAGTTCAACCTCACCGTCGTCATCCCGGCCAAGCGAAGCGCAGAGCCGGGATCGGGGAGCCGGGGTGTCGGCAGGTCTGCGCTAACTCAGCTCAGCATGCGCATTTCCGTTCGCTACTCTTTGACTTTCTTTGCCAGAGCGTCTTCCCCGCAGCCTCACCCCTCGGCCACATCCGCCAGTCCGTCCGGAAGCGGTTCTTGAAGAAACCAGGCACGCAGCGCCGTCGCGAAAAGATCGGGCTCCGTTGCGATCCAGCCATGGCCCAGTCCGGGGACAATGCGGGCCGCACAATGCGGCATGCCGGACTGAAAGGCAGGCAGCGCGGACAGGATGGCCGGATGTTCGGTCTCACCGGCAAGGACGAGCGTTGGTGTTTCAATGCTTTTCAGGTCGGCGGTCACATCGAAGTCGAGCGCAAGCGCGCTGATCTTTCGCATGATCTTCGACGAGGCGTTCGGGCGTCCACCCCTCTGGCTGACAAGAGCCGGGTCATTGACACCGAGCGATCGGGCCATCTTCTCCCGGTTCTTTTTCGAATTCATCATGAAGGACGACGCGGTCATCAACGCGCGCACGACCCCGGACACCTGGATTGGCACATGCTGAAAACCGCTGAATACCGCGCTTTCGACCAGATCGGGATGGCGTGTGAGCAGCCGAAATCCGATATAGGATCCCATGGACAGGCCGGCGAGACAGACCGGCGCGTTGCCAAGGTTGCCGATCAGTTCGGCTACCGCGTCGCTTGCCGCATCGAAGTCCGTGACCGGCACGTCCTTGGACTGGCCGTGCCCGGGCAGGTCCGGAGAGACGCAATGGAAGTCGGAAAGCTGTTCTGCGGCCTGTTTCCAGATACGGCCGTCGAAACCGGCCGCATGAAGAAAAACGATTGTTTTCTGCTGGTCTGCCCATGAGTGGCGGTAGTGAAGCATTCAATCTGCCTTCGAGTACTGAAACGCGGAAACGAAACCGGACAGCGGATCATTCGGATTGCCTGGACTGCTTTTGAAGCCAGGGGGACGCAATAAGCACAAAATCCCCTTTTGACAAACGGTTCCGCAGCGGCGATACCTCGACCCCATGTCTGATGTGAAAGTCAAAATCTGCGGCCTTTCGACCGAAGAGACCATGGAAGCCGCGCTGGAAGCGGGCGCCGACATGGTCGGCCTGATGTTCTTTCCCAAGAGCCCGCGTCACGTCTCGCTCAGCAAGGCGTGCAAGCTGGCCGACATGGCGCGTGGAAAATCCGAGATTGTCGCGGTGACCGTCAACATGGACCCGGACGGATTGTCGCGGATCCGGGAGCTGGTAAATCCCGATATCTTCCAGTTTCATGGCTCGGAAGCCCCGGAAGCGCTGGCAGCCGCCAAGGTCATGCAGGGCACGAAGGTCATGAAGGCCCTGTCCGTTTCCGAACGCGAAGATCTGGAACGCGCGCAATACTACTCTATTGTAGCGGACTGGATCCTGTTCGATGCCAAGCCGCCAAAGGGCTCGGAGTTGCCCGGCGGAAACGGTGTTTCCTATGACTGGACCCTGCTGAAGGATCTCGACCTGAAAAAGCCATTCCTCCTGTCAGGAGGATTGGACCCGGCCAATGTCGCCGAAGCAATACGGCAAAGCGGCGTGTCGGCCGTCGATGTCTCTTCCGGTGTTGAGCGGGAGAAGGGCGTCAAGGACAGCGAATTGATACGCGCTTTCATGGCGGCTGCCAGAAGCGCATGATTTCCGGCCTTGCCCGGATGAAGGAGTAAACGCGTGAACGACATGGCGAACAGCATCCGGACCGGTCCGGACGATCGTGGACATTTCGGCATTTTTGGCGGTCGCTATGTCGCCGAAACCCTGATGCCGCTGATCCTTGATCTGGAGCAGCACTACAAGGATGCCAAGAACGATCCCGAGTTCCATGCGGAGATCGAGACGCTCAACAAGCACTATACCGGCCGGCCCTCACCGCTCTATTTCGCCGAGCGTCTGACGAAGGAGCTTGGCGGCGCGAAGATCTATTTCAAGCGTGACGAGCTGAACCACACCGGATCGCACAAGATCAACAATTGTCTCGGACAGATCCTGCTTGCCAAGCGCATGGGAAAGACGCGCATCATCGCCGAGACAGGTGCAGGTCAGCATGGCGTTGCAACGGCGACTGTCTGCGCACGCTTTGGCTTGCCATGCGTTGTCTATATGGGCGCGACCGACGTCGAGCGCCAAAAGCCGAATGTATTCCGCATGAAGCTTCTCGGCGCTGAAATCGTGCCGGTCACGGCGGGTGCCGGTACGCTCAAGGACGCCATGAACGAAGCCTTGCGTGACTGGGTGACAAATGTCGAGGATACCTACTACCTGATCGGTACAGCCGCCGGACCGCATCCCTATCCGGAAATGGTCCGCGACTTCCAGTCGGTGATCGGCAAGGAACTGCGCGAGCAGATGCTCGAGGCCGAGGGCCGTCTGCCGGACGCACTTGTGGCGGCTGTTGGCGGCGGATCAAACGCCATCGGTCTGTTCCATCCGTTCCTCGATGACAAGGACGTGAAAATCTACGGTGTCGAAGCAGGCGGGCGTGGCCTCGTCGGCGAGGAGCACTGCGCCTCCCTGACGGCCGGCAAGCCCGGTGTTCTCCACGGCAACCGGACCTATCTTCTCCAGGATGACGACGGCCAGATTTTCGAAGGCCATTCGATCTCAGCGGGTCTCGACTATCCCGGCATCGGCCCGGAGCATTCCTGGCTCAAGGAGATCGGCCGCGTCGAATACGTGCCGATCATGGATACCGAGGCCCTCGATGCCTTCCAGATGCTGACCCGGGTTGAAGGCATCATTCCGGCTCTGGAGCCTGCACATGCTCTTGCGCAAGTCGTCAAGCTCGCGCCGCAGATGGACAAGGATCAGATTCTGGTCATGAACCTGTGCGGCCGCGGCGACAAGGATGTTTTTGCCGTCGGCGAGATGCTGGGTTTCGACATGTAGCCTGCAGACCGGACGAAGAAAGCCGCGTGCCCAGAGGCGCGCGGCTTTTTTATTTACCGATCGGCTTTGAAACCAGCTCGTTTTCAAGAAGCTCCAGCCGGCCGCGTGCGTCCAGGCGTCCGGCTTTCCGGAGGAGTGCCGGATCGGTCCGGCTGTCGGCTTTGCTATGCCGCTCATCGCGCCGGGGCGCGCTGAAGTTGAGATCTCTGACACGCCGCCAGATCTTCTCGTGCAGGGGCGGTGGGGCCGGTTCGAACAGGGAGTGGGCCATTTTTCGGCTCCTTTTGCTGTTTCCTCTGCGATAGACAATAAGTGCACTTGGTGCACATTTAAAGCGGTATTTTCTGCAGACCGGGCAAGCCAGCTATGCAAATCGATGAGGGAGTGGCCCGATGTCACCTCACAGCCATTCGAATGCGGCAGTGCTGCAATGCAATCTTGTCTGTTGTGTGCGCTGCAGCAAAGCCTATGTTTGTGGTCGGACAGGGACGGGGAAAACGAAACCGTCCAACCGGAACGAAGGGAACACGAAATGAAATTCGATCTTCTGACAGGTTTTGTCCGTGACATCCGCTCTGCTCATCGCGCTGCGACCGAGTTTGAACGCCTGAACCGGATGAACACCAGCGAACTCGCGCAGCTTGGCCTGGACCGTACGGAAATCTCCAGCTACGCCTTCAACAAGCACTTCAAGCGCTGAACCGACGCGCCTGGCCAAATGGCCAGGCATTTGTCGTTTCTTTCGACGTCTGACGGGCAACTCGTCCGATTGAGACGTTCTTCATTGACATCCGCTTGTCTGCTCCCCTACATCGCACTCAGTTCAAATTGAGAAACAGAGCCGCTTGACATGCGGCAGGGGTTAAGCTGCATGACGGAAACGCGTATCGATCGCCGCTACAAGGCTTGTGCGGAAGCTGGCCGGCCGGCTCTGGTGACGTTCATCACCGCAGGCGATCCCGACCTGGCAACGTCTCAGGCGGTCCTGGATGCGCTCCCCGGCGCCGGTGCCGACATCATCGAACTCGGCATGCCCTTCTCAGACCCGATGGCCGAAGGCATTCCGATCCAGCTGGGCAATCAGCGGGCGCTTGCCGCCGGGCAGACCATGGACAGGACACTGGACATGGTGCGCAAATTCCGTGAGCAGGACAACGAAACGCCCATCATCCTGATGGGTTACTACAATCCCATTTATGTGCGCGATCCGAAGAAATTCGTCCATGTCGCCAAGGACGCCGGTGTCGACGGGTTCATCATTGTCGACCTTCCGGCCGAGGCTGACGATGAATTCTGTCTTCCTGCGCTCGATGCCGGGCTCAACTTTATCCGCCTTGCAACACCCACCACAGATGACAAGCGGCTTCCGGCGGTTCTCGCAAACACGTCCGGCTTCGTCTACTACGTCTCGGTGACTGGCATCACCGGCGCCAACATTGCCGACACCGGCCGGGTGACGGCAGCGGTCAACCGGATCAAGAAGCACACGGATCTGCCGGTAGCGGTCGGATTCGGTGTCAAGACCGCCGACCAGGCCGCCGTGATCGGCAAGGACGCGGATGGTGTGGTCGTCGGCTCTGTTCTGGTAAATGCCATTCGCGACACTCTGGACGAGGCAGGCAAGGCGACCGACGGCACCGTAAAGGCGGTCTCCGATGTCGTGGCGGATCTGGCTTCCGGCTGTGCGCGTGCGCGCTCGGCCTGAGTGAGCCGTTGAATTGAAGGATTTACGGCGAACCCCATATTCTCGCCTGGAGCAACTTGTATTCGAATACAAACACAACGAGGCTCCAGCGCTTTGAAACCGATCAACGACGTTGATCTAGTCATTACTCTAGGAAACGGACGCGCCTGACGTGAACTGGATCAACTCAATCGTACGCCCCAAGATTCGCGATCTCTGGAAGAAGCGCGAAGTCCCGGAGAATCTCTGGATCAAGGATCCCGAGACCGGGGAAATGGTCTTTCACCGGGATCTGGAAGCCAATCTCTGGGTCGTGCCGAATTCCGGTCACCACATGCGCATGCCGGCGCGCAAACGCATAGAGACGTTTTTTGACGACGGAACATACACGGATGTCGACACGCCGGATGTTCAGGCCGATCCTCACAAATTCCGGGACTCCAAGCGCTACACGGACCGGCTGAAGGAAGCACGGTCGAAATCCGGTGAAGACGAGGCGATTCTCGTTGCACAGGGCAAGGTCAACGGCATGGACATGACCATTGCCGTCCAGAATTTCGATTTCATCGCCGGATCGCTCGGCATGGCGGCGGGCGAGGCTATCCTCGCGGGAATGATGAAGGCGGTCGAGGACAAGACCCCGTTCGTCATGTTTGCAGCTTCCGGCGGCGCACGCATGCAGGAAGGAATCCTTTCGCTCATGCAGATGCCGCGCACGACTGTCGGCGTTCAGATGCTGCGTGAAGCCGGTTTGCCCTACATTGTCGTTCTGACGAACCCAACCACCGGCGGTGTGTCGGCCTCTTATGCCATGCTCGGCGACGTTCACATCGCGGAGCCTGGGGCCCAGATCGGCTTTGCCGGCCGGCGTGTGATCGAACAGACCGTTCGCGAGAAACTTCCCGAAGATTTCCAGACAGCCGAATACCTGCTGGATCACGGGATGATCGATATGGTCGTTCCGCGTCCGGAGATGAAGGAGACGATCTCCCGCATTTGCGGCATTTTGCTGAAACGCGAGGTGGAGCTGCCGAAGATCGAAGAGCCCGCGGTTGAGGAAACGGTTGAAGAAGAAGCAGCCGAGACCCCCGCGGAGGAGGCCGGGAGCGACGAAGCGGACGCCGGTGAAGCTGAACAGAAGAGCTGATACGTCCGCAAAATCTGAGCGAAACTTTCCCAAAAATGTCGCGAAAGCGGCACAAAAGGACAAATCCGCCGCGTCTGCTTGTCAAGTTGCCGGCAATCTCCTAAAGCCGTTTGAGAGCGAAACACCGGACAGAGGACCCGTCGGAGGGCGCCTTGGATCAAGTTACGAAAATCCTGGACAGACTGCTGGCCCTGCATCCCAAGGAGATCGACCTTTCTCTGGGGCGGATGCACCGTCTGCTCGCCGCTCTCGGCAATCCGGAGCAAAAACTGCCACCGGTGATTCATATCGCCGGCACCAACGGCAAGGGATCTGTCACCGCGACGATGCGCGCGATCCTGGAAGCGTCGGGCAAGGGCTGCCATGTCTACACGTCGCCGCATCTGGTGGCATTCAACGAGCGCATCCGGGTCGGCACGGATGGCGGCTTCGTGTCCGATCCCGTTCTCTACGACGCCCTGCATCGCTGCGAAGAGGCCAATGCGGGCGGTGAAATCACGTTTTTTGAGATCACGACTGCTGCGGCTTTCCTGATCTTTGCCGAACATCCGGCTGACATTCTGTTGTTGGAAGTCGGACTTGGCGGCCGGCTCGATGCCACCAACGTGATCGATCGGCCGGCGGCAACCGTGATCACGCCCGTTTCCATGGACCATGAAAAGTTTCTCGGTGATGATCTGGCCGACATCGCCGTCGAAAAGGCAGGGATCATCAAGCCCGGGGTTCCGGTGGTCTCCGCGTCCCAGGCCGAAGAGGCGTTTCCCGCGATCGTGCGCCAGGCCGCGCGCAACAGGGCCCCTTTAAAGATCCTGGGGCAGGATTTTACCGCGCACCCCGACCAGGGCCGGATGGCCTTTCAGGATGATGACGGCCTGATCGATCTGCCGCTGCCGGTTCTTGGAGGAAGCCACCAGTTCGCCAATGCCGGCGTCGCGATCGCAACCCTGAAGGCAGCAGGGTTGCTGCCGGACGAGCCGACGATCGAGCAAGGGTTGAAATCGGTCAACTGGCCCGGTCGCCTACAGCCGATTACCCATGGAAACCTGTTGCAAATGTGTCCGGACGGGGCCGAAGTCTGGGTCGATGGCGGTCATAACCCGGGTGCGGGTGTTTCCGTTGCCCAGTTCATGGGAGAGCTGGAAGAAAGGTCTCCCCGGCCGCTCTATGTTGTCTCCGGGATGCTGACAACCAAGGATCCCGTAGGGTTTTTCCGCCCCTTCCACGGGCTGGTGCGCCATGTCGGCACGGTTCCGATTGTTTCGACCACAACGGCGAGAACGCCGGAGGAGCTGGCGGATCTTGCCCGGTGCGCCGGATTGGAGGCGACGCCCTTCCCCTCACTGGACGCGGCGCTTGCAGATGTGGCAGCTTGTGCGGAAAAGGACGGCGAGCCGCCCCGGATTCTGATTTGCGGTTCGCTCTACCTTGCCGGCGAAGCTTTGGCGCGGAACGGAACAGCTCCGGACTGACGCATCGCCGGGTCCGCAACGGAGACCTGTTCGATGCAAACACCTTTAAGGCTGCCAACAGCCGCCGCCTTGCTGCTTGGCGCAGCGCTATCCATGGCGCCGGCGTTTTCCTTTTCAGAACAATACGAAACCCCGCCGGAACAAGACCCCTCGGTCGTTCTTAAGGGCAAGGAGAACGGCCCGGGCTATGCGGTCCTGGCTCCCGTTCGAAGTGACGGGTTCCTGCGGATCTACCAGTTGCAGACGGACCTTGGTGTCGAACAGATCGAAGGCGACGGCCTCTTGAAGCTTCGGCTTGCCGAGATCAAGGTGCTGATCGCGCTTGAAGGCCTCAAGAACGATGCAAGTTTTCTGGACGGTCTGAAGGAAGCGGCCAAGAAACCTGTCGATTTCGTGGAAAGCACGGTCACAGATCCGGTTGGGACAGCAAAGAGCACCGTGTCCGGAGTTGGACGCATGTTCGGCAGGCTGACCAAGGGCGTCGGCGATGCCGTGTCCGGCAAAGGCGGCTCTCCCGCCGATATTGCAAAGGCCATCACGGGCCAGGCGCAGGCGGAACGCGAACTCGCCGTTCAGCTTGGGGTCGACCCTTACACCTTCTACAAACCCCTGTCGGAAAAACTCAACGAGACGGCAAGCGTCACCACGGCCGGCAGCTGGACGGTGACCGCGATCACCGCGCTTCTGCCGGGTGGAATGATTGTGTCCGCCGCGCGACAGGCGGACAATTTCAGAAACCTGATCGTCGACAGCACACCGTCTGAACTCGCCGAGCGCACAGCAGCAACCTTCCGGACGGCGGGTGTTTCGGAAAAAACAATTTCGAGCATCGCGGCCAATCCGTTTTATACGGCGACGGAAAAAGCCATCATCGCGTACCAGCTGCAGGCCATGCCGACCGTGCAGGATCTGGATCTGATCGCCGCCAAGGCTGCAGACGCGGAAAGCCGCGACCTGGCCTATTTCCAGCTTCGCCGGATTGTGCTTCTTGAAACCTATAACCGGGTGATTTCCGGTCTCGGCCAGATCAGGGCCGTCAACGGCATCCCCGTCGCGATCCGCAAGGACGGCCTCGCCGCCGTGGTGCTGCCACTTGACGAAGTCGCCTGGACCCAGACGGTCGCGCAGACCTTCTCATCGATCCACGAGGGCCTCGCCGGACTGCCGTTCCCGCCCACCGGCGTCGATTTCCTCATCACCGGCGACCTGACCCCCGTCGCCGCCGAACGCATTGCTTCCTTCGGCTGGGAGATCACCGGAAACTATCCGATGCCGGAAGGTCCGGTGCATTAGAGTACTCATAGGCAGGTCTTAGCGTGACGCTGCGACCAGGATTCAGAAATGACACCCTCATCCTGAGTAAGCGTGTTAGCGCTGTCTCGAAGGATGGGCGGCAGGGCTTGGATATGTGGCCCATCCTTCGAGGCTTCGCTGCGCTCCGCACCTCAGGATGAGGAAAAAGAACGCGCATTTGTCGTTCGGCAGGCAGTGCGCAATCCCCCTCCCCCTTGTGGGGAGGGGTTAGGGGTGGGGGTCGGCTAGTTAGTGTCTCTTCTGCCCGCTCAAACACACTCTAGGACCGGCCCCGACAGACCGGTTTCCCAGCCGAGGATGGCGCGTTTGCGGGTGAGGCCCCAGTGGTAGCCACCGATCTTGCCGCCTTTTGCGAGCACCCTGTGGCATGGCACCACGAAGGAAATCGGGTTGCGTCCGACCGCGGAGCCGACCGCGCGGGACGCTTTCGGGTTTCCGATCGAGGCCGCCACATCGGCATAGGTTGCGGCTTGCCCCATCGGGATCTTGAGGAGCGTCTGCCACACCCGGATTTCGAAATCCGTGCCGATCATGACCACGTTCAGCGGCCGGCCTTCCTGCCACTGTCCCGGATCAAAGACGCGTGCGGCATAGGTGCCTGTCGCGTCCTGGTCGTGGACATAGTTTGCCGCGGGCCAGCGTCCGCACATGTCCTCCAGCGCACTTTCTTCCTCGCCCGGGTCCGCGAACCCGAGGCCGGCCAGCCCCTTGTCCGTCACCATGATCAGGACCTGCCCGAAGGGGGATGGATGAAACCCGTAAGCGATATTGAGGCCTGCGCCGCGGGCCCGGTAGTCGCCGGGGGTCATGGCCTCATGCGTGATGAAGAGATCGTGCAGACGTGACGATCCGGAAAGCCCGACCTCGTAGGAGGCGTCCAGCACACTTGCAGAGTCCCGCAGGAGCGCCTTGGCGTGGTCCAGCGTGATCGCCTGCAGGAACTGCTTGGGTGTCAGGCCCGCCCAGCGCGAAAACACGCGTTGCAGCTGGATCGGCTGCAATCCGGCTTCCTTCGCAAGCATCTCCAGCGTTGGTTGCTCGCGCCAGTCCAACGTGATCCGTTTCAGGGTCTGCCTGACAACTGCGTAGTTTTCTGCCGCCTCTTTGCCGACGGAGATCGGCTCCGGTCCCGGCGCAAGACTGGAAAGGTCGATTGCCTTGGTCATCTTCAACTCGCCATCTGATCAACTCTGAAGCAAATGTAAGCCCCGTTTCACCCGTGCGCGACCCGTTTTGCGAGACCTTCGCACTAATTCGGCAGAACAGCCGGGCCCTTGCGCGTGTTGAGCAGGATATTGGTCTCCGAGGCGGCAATGCCCTCGATCAGGCGGATCCGGTTGAGCGCATCGTCGAAGGCAGCCAGGTCCCGCGTCGCGATGTCCAGCACAAGGTCCCACTTGCCGTTGGTCGAATGAATGGCCCGAACTTCCGTCATTGCGCTCAAGGACCGGATGACCGGGTCCGTGTTGTGGCCATCGACAACCAGCAGCGTAACCGCCCGGATCGGCAGATCCCGCCAGTCGTCGCGCAAGACAGCGGTAAATCCTAGGATCTCTCCGCTGGCCTGCAACTTTTCCATGCGTGCGCGCACCGTCGCCCGGGACACTTTCAGATCGCTTGCCAGATCGGACACCGAACGGCGCCCATCATGGCGTAGCAGCGTAATCAATCGCAGATCAAGGTCGTCCATGTGATCATTCTGAGCAGTTTTATCTATCAAAATGATAAATTCGAGCGCTCATTTGTTCAAGTGACCGGATTTACTCCGCCACCGGATATCCGCACATTTCAAGGCGAAGGCTTGGTTGGAGGCTGATTTGAACGTTACTGCGAAAAAGATCGCGCTCGTCGGCGCACCCGTGGATGATGGCGCGGGTCAGAAGGGCTGTCTCATGGGACCCGATGCCTTCCGCACGGCCGGTCTCGTTGAACAGCTGAAGGCGCTGGGCCACACAGTGACCGATCACGGAAACCTGCGTCCGGACGACGTTGGCAACCTGTCTTCCCCCAACACCGTCTTGAAGAACTTCAGATCTTATGCGGGCTGGACACGCGCGCTTCACACCAAGGCTGCCGATCTGGGTCGGCAGCAGCTTGTTCCGATCTATCTCGGCGGCGATCACGCCATGGCGGCGGGAACCCTGTCCGGCCAGGCAAGAGCCGCCGCGGAAAGCGGCCGTCCGCTTTTCGTGCTCTGGCTCGACGCTCATTCCGATTTTCACACGTTCGACAGCACCGACAGCGGCAATCTCCACGGCACGCCGCTCGCCTTTGCCTGTGGACTCCCTGGGTTTGATGACCTGCTCGGAGAGCCCCTGCGCCATCCGGTCGACCCGAACAATGTCGAAATCCTCGGCGTCAGGTCCATTGACGCGGCAGAACGCGACATGCTGCTCGGTCACGGCGTCGGTGTCAGCGACATGCGCCGGATCGACGAGGAGGGCATCGCGAGCCTGATGCGGCCGTTCCTGGAGCGGGTCCGCGCACAGAACGGGCTGCTTCATGTCAGCCTCGATGTCGACTTTCTCGACCCGGAAATCGCGCCAGCGGTCGGGACAACGGTTCCCGGCGGCGCGACGTTCCGCGAAGCCCATCTGGTCATGGAACTGTTGCACGACAGCGGCCTGGTGACGTCGCTCGATCTTGTCGAACTCAACCCTTTCCTGGACGACCGCGGAAAAACCGCCCGCCTCCTGGTCGATTTGACCGGCAGTCTCTTTGGACGCCGCGTCTTCGACCGTCCGACACGCAGCTTCTAGAGGGCCTTTCAATGATACGTCAGAACCACAATCCGAAACCGTCCGAGTTGGCCTTTGTTCCCTTTGTGAGCGTGGATGACATGATGCGCAATATCAGCACCATTGGCGTCGAAAAGGCGATCAAAGGCATTGCCGACTATATCGAGCAGGACTTCCTGCGCTGGGAGAGTTTCGACAAGAAGCCCCGCATTCCGGCACACGCGCCGCAGGGCGTGATCGAGCTGATGCCCACGAGCGACGGCGAAACCTTCGGCTTCAAATACGTAAACGGCCATCCGCAGAATGTGCGCGAAGGCCTGCAGACGGTGACCGGGTTCGGTGTTCTCTCGGAATTGTCGACCGGATATCCGGTGCTCTTCACCGAAATGACAATCCTGACGGCGCTGCGCACGGCTGCCACCTCCGCCCTGGCGGCCAAGTACCTGGCACCGAAGGGTTCAACGACGATGGCGATCATCGGCAATGGGGCCCAGTCGGACTTTCAATGCCTTGCATTCAAGGAAATGCTCGGGATCACGGATATCCGTGCCTACGACATTGACGTGAAGGCAAGCCTTCGCCTGGAGCGGAATCTCGCCTTTTCCGGGCTGAACGTCACCATCTGCAAGACGCCCGAGGATGCCATCGAGGGCGCACAGATCATCACGACGGTGACTGCCGACAAGAAATACGCGACGATCCTGACTGACAACATGGTCGGTTCCGGCGTGCATATCAACGCGATCGGCGGGGACTGTCCCGGCAAGACCGAGCTGCACAAGGATATTCTTCTGCGCTCCGATATCTTCGTGGAATTGCCCGAACAGACCCGGATCGAGGGAGAGCTGCAGCAGCTTCCCGAGGACCACCCGGTCACCGAGCTCTGGCAGGTCTATGCCGGCAAGGCGGCGGGCCGCACATCCCAGGATCAGATCACTCTCTTCGACAGCGTCGGCTTTGCCATCGAGGACTTTGCGGCGCTGCGCTACATCCGTGATCTTCTGCCGGCGACGGGCCATTTCGAGAAGCTTGACCTGCTCGCGGACCCGGACGACCCGCGCGACCTCTACGGCATGGTTCTGCGGTCCGCAACGGTCGGCGACAATCAGGCGGCATAAATCAGAACAAGACCGCCGTCTTTCAACTGGCCACCGCGAAATCGGTGGCTTTTTTGTCTGTTAGGCCCTTCAGGCCGGGCTGAGCGCCGCTTCGATTTCTGCAACGACCGCCTCGGCCGCCGCGCCCGGGTCATCAGCCTTGGAGATCGGCCGTCCGACAACGAGATAGTCGCTGCCTGCCCGGATCGCGTCTTCTGGTGTCATCACCCGGCGCTGATCTCCGGCGGAGCTGCCTTTCGGCCGGATGCCGGGCGTGACGATCACCAGTTCGTCCTGAAGGATCGCGTGCATCTTCTGCGCTTCCGTCGCCGCGCACACGATACCGCCCATTCCCGCGTCCCTGGCGTCCTTGGCACGGGCCGCGACCACATCGGCAACGGGACCGCGATATCCGGCAGCGACCAGGTCGTCTTCGTCCATCGATGTCAGCACGGTGACGCCGAGCAGGCACAGGGACGGATTGCCTTCTTCCGCAAGACCCTTGACGGCAGCCCGCATCGTTTTCGGATAGGCGTGCAGGGTGACGAAGGTTACCCCCATCCGGGCGACATTGCGGATCGCGTTGGTGATCGTGTTGTCGATGTCATGGAGCTTCACGTCGAGAAAGATTTTCTTGCCGTCTGCCGCAAGGTCGCGCGCAAACTCCAGCCCGCCTGCAAACTGCAATTCCATGCCGATCTTGTAGACCCCGACCTTACCTTCGGTCCGTCTGACCAATGCCTCGGCGTCCTTCATGGTCGGGACGTCGACGGGAAGCATCAGGCGGTCAAGCGCGGTCTTGGGGGCGAACGGGCTGGTCGGCATGGAGCGGGCTCCTTTCAGGGCGGCGGGAAGACGCCCTATCCATAACACTGCGGTTGCCGCGTTGCCAGCCTACGACTTTCCCGTTTTCTCGAATTCGGCAAAAGCGTCCTTGAAATCCGCGTGCCAGCGGGAGAGCGGGGGCCTGTTTTCCAGGATGTCGCCAATGGCCCATTCGGCCCGGCGCTTGTCGCGGGTGCTGTCGACGTCGTTGTCCGGGCACAGGATGTAGAAGTCACCTTCCGACATGCGGCCGATGAAATAGTCGACTGTCTGCTCGCTGGTCCAGGCCGATGCCGGTTTTTCCGTGAAGAATGCCGAGGTCATGCCGGTATATGTAAATCCGGGAACGAAGAGATGTACCGAAATCGGCGCACCGGCCTCGCGCAGCTCGTGAGCCAATTGCTCGCTGAGCACCTTCACGGCGGCCTTGGTCGCGTTGTAGCCGGGGTTTCCCGGAGGCGTCGTGATGCCCTGTTTTGACCCGGTGTTGATGATGACGGCCGGACGGTCCGCCTCGATCATCCGAGGCGTAAACGCCTGAACACCCCGCAGAACGCCAAAGAAGTTGACGTCCATCATGCGTTCCCAGGCCTCATACGCCTCCCAGGTTTTCGAGGACATGCCGATCCCGGCATTGTTCATGAGGACCGCGACCGGCCCGGCTTCGAATGCCGCGTCGGCAAGATGTTTGACCTGTGCCATGTCGGAAACATCGGTGGGCACACCAAGGACGGGCTGATCCGCGCCGGCGATCTTTCGGATCTCCTGCGTCGCCACATCGAGCCGCTCTCCCGCAAGATCCGCCAGAACGACCCCGAGACCGGCCTCGGCGAACCGTTGCGCCGCGACAAAACCGACCCCGCTCGCGGCCCCGGTCACCACCGCAAGACCGCCTTCCGACACGGATTCCCTGAACATGAAACTGCCTCCTGAAACATTCTTTCGGCCGATCATGGCACAGGAACCCCGAAGAGTCGGCTCGCATTTGAAAGGATTGCAGGGCCGTCCGCAGCCGGCATGCACGATATGGTTTCTTTAGCGGGCTCTCCCTGCTACAACACCGCCGGTTCCTAACCTCAACAAGGACAGCAGCTTATGCGCATAGCGAGTGTTTCGCGCGACACCAAGGAGACCCGTATTTCCGTCGAAATCAATCTCGATGGATCGGGAGCCTATGACGTTCAGACCGGTGTCGGTTTCTTCGATCACATGCTGGAACAACTCTCGCGCCATTCGCTCATCGATATGAAGGTGCGTGTCGAGGGCGACACGCATATCGATTTTCACCACACCGTCGAAGACACAGGCATCGCGCTCGGTCAGGCGATTTCAACCGCGTTGGGCGACATGGCCGGGATCACCCGCTATGCCGACACTCACCTGGCGATGGACGAGGCCCTGACACGCTGCGTGCTCGACGTTTCCGGCCGTCCGTTCCTCGTCTGGGATGTGACCTTCGACCGGGACAAGGTCGGGGACTTCGACACGGAACTCTTCGAGGAGTTTTTCCGAGCCTTTGCCATGAATGCCGGCATTACCCTTCATGTTGCCAATCTTTACGGCTCCAATTGCCACCATATCGCGGAAACCTGTTTCAAGGCGGTTGCACGCACGTTGCGCAAGGCTGCCGAGATTGACCCGCGTCAGGCGGATCGCATTCCGACCACCAAAGGCCAATTGGGCGGCTGAAGGACGACCGGCTTATGAGTACCTATGTTGTCATGGCTCCGCCGGAGTATCAGGATCTGGCGGGAGACCCGCGTGAGAGCGACCGGTTGCTGTTCGTTCCGGATCGTTTTTCCGCCCTGGCCTTCGTGTTTTCGCTCATCTGGATGCTCGTTCATCGCATGTGGCTGGTTTTGCTGGGATATCTGGCGCTCACCTTGATCATTGAACTTCTGGCGCTTTCGCTTGGAGGTCAGGCCACCGGTATTGTTGCGCTGACGATTTCGCTTCTGTTCGGCTTCGAGGCGCAGGCGCTGCGCCGCTGGTCTCTGGAGCGCAAGGGCTGGCGTGTCGTGGGCATTGTCGATGGCGCCAGTTCTGCCGAGGCCGAGTTGCGGTTTCTGAACAAGGAAGCCGTCCGGATGACACCGGAACCCGCACAGCCCGATCCTCCGGTGCGCCCGGTCCGCACGCCGATCGTTCCAAGGGTTGGCAGCGAGCGGGTTGTCGGTCTGACGCTCGGTCCGGAGGCACGGCAATGACGGTCGCCATCATTGACTACGGCTCGGGCAACCTGCGCTCCGCGGAAAAGGCGTTTGAGCGGGCCGCGCGCGCGCATGCGCACATGCCAGACGTTATTGTCACCGCCGATCCGGACCGTGTCCGCAAGGCGGACAGGATCGTGCTGCCGGGCGTTGGTGCCTTTGCCGATTGCAAACGCGGCCTCTGGGCAGTTGACGGAATGCCGGAAGCGCTTCGCGAGGCGGTGCGCGATCAGGGAAAGCCCTTTTTCGGTATTTGTGTCGGCATGCAGCTGATGGCCGAACGGGGCCTCGAATTTGAGACCGTCGAGGGCCTTGGCTGGGTTGCGGGCGATGTCTCTGAAATGAAGCCGTCTGACCCGAATCTGAAGATCCCGCATATGGGCTGGAACACGATCAACGTCCATCCTGATGGTCATGCAGTCTTCAAGGGCCTGGAAACCGGGCCGAAGGGTCTGCACGCCTATTTTGTGCATTCCTATCACTTCGCCTGCACTGGGGACGGGGATCGTCTGGCGACATTCGACTATGCGGGCACCTTCACGGCGATGGTCGCAAGGGACAACATGATCGGCACCCAGTTCCACCCGGAGAAAAGCCAGCGGCTGGGTCTTGGCCTGATAGCCAATTTCCTCGACTGGACGCCCTAGGTGATGGACTCATAAATGAGACTGAAATGGCATGCGAAATGGCGAAATCCCGTTAGGAAGGGTGCGCAGAGCGGGCTTCTGGCCCGGTCAAGCGCGCTGACGCCACGGGGTGAAGCCATTTCCATGTCCTTCGGATTTGACCGGCTTGCTTCTCGTCGGCGTTGCGAAAGGCTTGAAAATGAACCACATTTCCTGCGCTTCCGCTTCTTGAGGAGAAGCAAGCCGCCTCAAACCCTTTCGGCCTCATTTATGAGTCCATCACCTAGTCGCGCGGGAGGCTCGCATGAAAAAAGGCTATTGGATTGTTCATGTCGACGTGACGGATCCGGACAACTATCCGAAGTATCTGGCGGCCGACGCGATTGCGTTTGAAAAGTTCGACGCGCGTTTTCTTGTGCGCGGCGGCGACATGACCGGCCCGGAAGGGCCCGTTCGCAAGCGCCATGTCGTGATCGAGTTCGAGAGCTACCAGACCGCGCTGGATTGCTACAATTCGCCGGAATATCAGGCGGCAGCCACGTTGAGGCAGCAATATTCCGACAGTGACATCGTCATTGTCGAGGGAACGTAAGAGAAACGGGAGAAGACGCGTGAGCAAGGGATACTGGATTGCACGTGTGGATGTCCGCGACCCGGACAACTATCCGCAATACGTGGAAACGGCCAAACCCGCCTTCGAAAGATTCGGGGCCAATTTCCTGGCGCGCGGCGGCAAGGCCGACGCCATTGAGGGTCCGGGACGTGCCCGCAACGTCGTAATTGAATTTCCGAGCTTTCAAGATGCGGTCGATTGCTATAACTCCCCCGAATATCAGGAAGCGGTGAAAATCCGCCAGAAAGTTGCCGATGGCGAAATCGTCATCGTGGAAGGAATTTAACGAGAATGATCCTTTTTCCCGCCATCGATCTGAAAGACGGCCAGTGCGTGCGGCTGAAACTCGGCGACATGGACCAGGCAACCGTCTTTAACGACGACCCGGGAGCCCAGGCAAAGGCCTTTGAGGCCCAGGGTTTCGAATGGCTGCACGTGGTTGATCTCAATGGCGCTTTCGCCGGCGAAAGCGTCAATGGCGCGGCCGTCGACGCCATCCTGGCATCGACGCGGAACCCGGTTCAGCTGGGCGGCGGGATCAGGACTCTTGATCATATCGAGACCTGGCTTTCAAGGGGCATCACGCGGGTCATTCTCGGGACCGTGGCAGTACGCGATCCGGATCTAGTGAAGGAAGCCTGCCGCAGTTTTCCAGGCAAGGTCGCTGTCGGTATCGACGCCAAGGGCGGGTATGTTGCCGTCGAGGGCTGGGCGGAAACCTCCGAGCTGACCGCAGTGGACCTGGCGAAACAGTTCGAGGATGCCGGCGTCTCGGCGATCATCTACACAGACATCGACCGGGATGGCGTTCTCAAGGGGCTCAACATCCCGTCGACGCTGGAACTGGCAAGATCCGTTTCCATTCCGGTCATTGCCTCCGGCGGTCTTGCCTCGATCGACGACATCCATCGTTTGTTGGAACCCGATTGCGCAATCCTGGAAGGCGCGATCTCCGGCCGGGCGCTCTACGACGGGCGGCTGGACCCCAAGCAAGCGATGGATCTGATCCTGAATGCGCGAAGGAAGGCATCATGACCCTCAAGGCCCGAGTCATTCCCTGTCTCGACGTCAAAGACGGCCGCGTCGTCAAGGGCGTCAATTTTGTCGATCTGGTCGATGCCGGTGATCCGGTCGAGGCCGCCAAGGCCTATGACGCCGCCGGTGCCGATGAACTCTGCTTTCTGGATATCACCGCCAGCCATGAGGGCCGTGACACGATCTACGATGTTGTCAGGAGGACGGCGGAAGCCTGTTTCATGCCGGTCACCGTTGGCGGCGGCGTCCGCACGGTTGAAGACATCCGCAAGCTCCTGATTGCCGGTGCCGACAAGGTGTCGATCAACACAGCGGCCGTCAAGAACCCCGACTTCGTCCGCGAGGCGGCGGAGAAGTTCGGCGCGCAGTGCATCGTCGTTTCCATTGACGCCAAGCAGGTGAACGCGCCCGGCGAGCCGGAGAAATTCGAGATTTTCACCCATGGTGGGCGCAATCCCACCGGCATCGATGCCGTCGAATTCGCAAAAAAGGTTGTCGAACTTGGCGCTGGTGAGCTTCTTGTCACCTCCATGGACCGGGACGGCACCAAGGCGGGATACAACATCGCTCTCACACGCGCGATCGCCGATGCCGTGCCGGTGCCTGTCATCGCCTCCGGCGGTGTCGGTACGCTCGATCACATGGTCGAGGGTGTGCGCGACGGTCATGCAACGGCCGTCCTTGCGGCATCGATCTTCCATTTCGGCGAGTACACCATTCAGGAAACCAAGACATACATGAACGACGCGGGTGTTCCGATGCGTCTCGACCCGTAAGATTCAAGATGAGCTCTAGCCAAATGACCAAGTTCACACTGGACGATCTGGATGCCATAGTCGCAGCGCGCGCCGGGAGCGACGATGAAAAGTCCTATACGCGCAAACTGGTGAACAAGGGCGTTGCAAAATGCGCCCAGAAGCTTGGAGAAGAAGCGGTCGAGGCGGCGATCGCGGCCGTGCAGCAGGATCGGGAAGAACTGACGGCGGAAGCTGCCGACGTGCTTTATCATTTGTTGGTGGTTCTGAATGTATCCAATGTTGCGTTGAGTGACGTCATGGCGGAACTGGCAAGGCGGACGGGACAGACGGGACTTGAAGAAAAGGCCTCACGGCCTCAAGACTAGGTGCCGGCCGCGAGGCAGGCGCAGCGGAAACTGCGAGACGATGGATCAGAAAGTCGCAACCGCACTGGACATGGATTTGTCCCCTTACAGGGTGTTCTCGGAGCGCCAGTGGTCCCGATTGCGCGCTGACCACCCAATGACGCTTGACGAGCATGAGGTCGAACAGCTTCAGGGCCTGAATGCGCCGGTGTCCATGGAGCAGGTCGAAACCATCTATCTGCCGCTCTCCCGGCTGCTGGCCTTCTATGCGGAAGCGAAGATCGGCATTCACCAGGCAACGCAGAATTTCCTGGGTCACAGGGATGGCAAGACGCCGTTCATTATCGGTGTTGCTGGCTCGGTATCGGTCGGCAAGTCAACCACGTCGCGCGTGCTGCGCGAACTCCTGGCCAGATGGCCTGCAAGTCCCAAGGTCGATCTGATCACGACAGACGGGTTTCTTTATCCGAATGCGATCCTCGAGGCAGAGGGTCTGATGAGCAAGAAGGGCTTTCCGGAAAGCTTCGACCGTCCCCGCCTCCTGAAGTTCTTGTCCGATATCAAGGCGGGACAGCGGCATGTCCGAGCACCCGTCTATTCGCATTTCTACTATGACGTCATGCCGGGGCATGCGGTCACGGTCGACAAACCGGATATCCTGATTGTCGAGGGATTGAACGTTCTGCAGACCAGGGAACTGCCCAAGGACGGACGTGCGGTGCCGTTCGTCTCGGATTTCTTTGATTTCTCGGTCTATATCGACGCGGATGAGGACCTGCTGCGCAAGTGGTATGTCGACCGCTTCATGCGTTTGAGAGAGACCGCCTTCCGCGATCCCGGATCCTACTTTCACAAATATTCGCGCATCAACGACGAAGAGGCCGTCGAAACGGCAACGCGGATCTGGAACGACATCAACCTGATCAATCTGCGGGAAAACATCCTGCCGACGCGGCCGCGCGCCGACCTGATCCTGACCAAGAACGCCAGCCACCGGATTTCAAAGGTCGCTCTGCGAAAGGTTTGAACGTCTGGCTTTCTGCCAAGCTGTAGACTTGCGGACATGCAAATGCCCTCTTCCTTGGAAGAGGGCATTTGTCTTTCAAGCACAGTTTCTTTAAGCGACGGAGCGCTTGCGGACCTCTTCCAGGAAGGTGGCAACCTGGTTGCGCAACTGGCCGGCATTTCCCTGCAGTTCCTGGGCCGACAGGTCGACTTTTTCAGCCGTGTCCCGGGTGTTCTCGGCTGCGGTTGCAACACTCTCGATGTTTGTGGTCACATCGACGGTGCTCCTGGACGCTTCCGTTGCATTCGTCGCGATTTCCTGCGTGGCAACACCCTGCTCGTCGACGGATGCAGCGATCGAGGACGCGATCTCGTTCATGTTGTTGATGATCTCGGTAACCGAGGAAATCGCGCTGGCCGCGTGGCCGGTTTCTTCCTGAATGGCCGAGATCTGGCTCGAGATCTCTTCCGTTGCCTTGGACGTCTGGTTCGCCAGTTCCTTAACCTCGGCCGCAACGACTGCGAAGCCCTTGCCGGCCTCGCCCGCGCGGGCTGCCTCGATCGTCGCGTTCAGCGCCAGAAGGTTGGTTTGCTCGGCGATCGCCTGAATGAGCGTGACCACCTCGCCGATCCGGCTGGCCGATTCCGACAGACCGTTCATGCGCTGGTTGGTGGATTCAGCTTCACCGGCGGCACGCGCCGCGATTTCGCTGGACGACTGCACCTGCCGGCGGATCTCATTGACCGAGGCGGACAGCTCTTCGGCGGCTGCCGCAACCGTCTCGACATTGTGTGAGGCCTGCGACGATGCGTTGGACACAAGCCCGCTTTGCTCGGTGGTCTGCGCCGCGACATCGGTCATGGTCGAAGACGCGGACTGCAGGTTCTGCACCGACCCGTCGATGACGTTCAGCATGTCCATGATCTGGCGGTCGAATTCGCCGCTGAGATGCTGGATCTCGGTTCCCTTGCGGGCGGCATCTTCCTGCGCTTCGTTCTGTTGCTCTTCCAGCGAGCGGCGTTCGGTCACATTATGCACGAACACTTCCATTGCGGAGGCCATCTTGCCGATTTCGTCGCCGCGATCGGTGCCCTCGATCCGGATGTTGGTGTCGCCGTCGGCCAGCGTTGCCATGTTGGCTGTCAGGGACCGGAGCGGGCCGACCAGGCTGCGGATCGCGAAAAGGGCGATCGCGCCGGCAATGACGGCGCCAATGGCGGCGAGGACGATGATCAGGACAGCCTGGTTCCAGTAGGCAGCTTCAAGGTCATCGATATAGACCCCGGTGCCGAGCATCCAGCCCCAGTCTGCGAAGCCAACGGCATAGCCCCACTTTTCAATCGGAATGTCGCTGCCCGCGCGTGGCCACAGATACTGAAGGCTGCCGCCACCCGCCTGTGCGAGCTTTACCAGCTCGGGAATGATTCGGACCCCGTTTGCGTCTTTCAGATCGGAGAGATCCTTGCCGATGATTTTTGCGTTCACATGCGAAAGCGTGACGGACTTGTTATCGAAAACGAAGACATAGTTTGTGCCGTCCTCGAAACGCATGGCCGCGATCGCTTCCAGCGCGCGCTTCTGCGCTTCTTCGGTTGTCAGTGTCCCGTCTTCCGACATCTGATGGTAAGCCGCCGCGATCGTTCTCGCCGTTTGGGAGATGTCTTCGATCTTGACGAGACGCTCCTGCATCATCGCGTCCTTCAGCGAGACGAGCGAAAACGCCGCAAGTGCGACGGTGAAGATGGCGATTACGAAAACCGGTGTGCAAATTTTCCAGGCCAGAGGCCAACGTGTAAATGACATGCCGTGCTACCCAAAGTTAAACTTTGAAATAGTTTAGGCGGCAAGTGTTAAGGAATGCTGCACCGCACTTGTACTTTGGTACAGGAATTCGGCGAAACGCTTAAGTGGTTTTGACAGTTGTTTCTTCTTATGAGGGAGGCGTTAAATATTTCGCCTTTGGGTAGAGTGGCGTGACTGCCGGTTGCGTTCCCGATCTCATCTGCGTGCACAGAACACATCGCGCAAACCGGGGCGCGACCAGGTCGCATTTTGCAGCTGGCCCTTCAAAGTGTGGCCCTGCCCTTCGTAATGGAAGGTGTTCGGACTGCCGAGCCGCTGCAATGTCACCGAGCCGTACCCCATTTCGGCGACAGTAGCGGTTAGGCCATCCGGTGAAAACACCACATTCAGATCGATACCGGCCGTGCAGAGATAGTCCGCGATATTGGTCCGGGCCGCCTGTTGCTGCAAATCGCCCTGGTTGCCGCCGCCAATGCTTCCGGGTGGAACCGGACCGCCGCCATTGTTTGCGAATGGATCGTTCTGAATGCCGTCCTGGTTTCCGAAGCCGTCTGCCCCGTTGTTTTCGAAACCGCCCGCGCCGTTGCCGCCGAACCCGGCCTGTCCGCCAACGACGACTTCGCGGTAAGGCGCCTGCGTCACATAAATGCCCCGGCATTCGCCTGTGACACCGCGCACGGTCCAGGCGTGCGAAACGTAAGTTTGCTGCTCCAGAACCTGGCCCGGCTCGAGACGGGCATAGGGGCGCTCGCCGCCGCGATAGTCGACCCAGTTGACTTCGATGGCGTCGCGGCCGGAATTGCGAAACACGATCTGCCCGGGCTGGACCGCTTCAACGGACCTCACGCGTCCCAGTTCGTTACAGGACAGGTCGGCGCCTGCATCCTGCCCGCCGTCAGCCACGATCTGTTGCGGGAGCGCGCAGGTTGCGACGAACAGCCTGATCGGATTGGCGCTGCCTTTCAGAGACACCTGATAAGCCGGCAGTCCCTCGATAGATATCGACAGTTCCGATTGCTTGATCATTGCTTCCCAGAATGGATCGGTCATCTCGATATTGACTTCGGGGAGCGAAACACCCTGGGCATTCGCATTGGTCGACCCGAAGGCATTGAAGCTTCCGAGATAATCTCCGGCCGAAATGCGGATCGACTGCGGCATGCCTTCCTGCAGTCCGGCAGGCGCTTGCTGGAAAGTAATCTTTGCAAATCCGGATTGTGTCGTGCAGTCGGCCCTGAAATCCCGGTCATCTGTCTGGGGGACCGTGTGTTGAATGATCGAAGGGGAGCCGGGTTGGTCGCCGGGTTCGGCAGCCCATTGCCGGGCTTCATTTGGCGTGATCATGACCGCCTGAGCGTTTGCACCGCCGGATATGCTGTCGCGGATCGGATTCTCGAATTCGCCGGGCGAAGTCGATGCCACCGTATCGCCGTTGGGGTCGGCACTTGAGATCGGCGTCTCAACCTGCTGAAGCGGGGGAAGTCCGCCATTGTCTTCTGGGGGCGTAACCTCGACGATGGACGTTTCTGACTGCTGGCCCGACTGCTCGGCGGAAGACGTTTGTGACTGGCCTGAACCTGGTGCGGCAGGCGCGCTGGCAACGGGCCCCGCGGCAACCCCGGACGAGGTCCCGACAACACGCGCAGTTGCGCCCGGCTTTCCGTCGCTGGTCACATCGACAACAAGTGTGCTTCCACTGCAAAGATTGGCGTCGCGATGCAACACACGGCTGTTTTCCAGCGTGACTTCCAGCTTGACATCACAGCCGGGCAACGTGTTGTCGCTGCCCATCGTATCGATCACCACGCCCTTGTCGTCACGGCTGATGATCGGACGGTACTTCTTGTCTACCGTGATGGAGCGAATGCCGGGATCCGCCGGCTCGACGTTGATGCGCACCGTCTCCGGAACGGACTGGGCAAATGCGCCGGCACTGTAGGTCAGGAGACAGAAGCTGCAGGCCGCCAGCAGACGGGATTTGATGACAGGCTTGTTTGAACTGCAGGCAGCAAGACGCCGCATGGACGATCTCCGTCGGAGCGCAAGAAGTTTGTAATGTGAATACTTAGGCAAAGTGGCGCGGAAAGGGCAACCCTGCAATCGGTTTCAACACAAGCCTTTGTCAGCGCGGCGCCCGTTTGGCGAGGATTCGCTGCAACGTTCTGCGGTGCATGTTCAGGCGGCGTGCAGTCTCCGAAACGTTGCGATCGCACAATTCGTAGACACGCTGAATATGCTCCCAGCGAACCCGGTCGGCCGACATCGGGTTTTCCGGCGGCTGTGCCTTGTCTTCGGGTTTGCGGGCAAGGGCTGCGACGATGTCGTCCGGATCGGCAGGCTTGGCGAGATAATCGATCGCGCCGAGTTTGACGGCCGTGACGGCGGTGGCGATATTTCCGTAGCCCGTCAGGATGATTGCGCGCGCGTCCGGGCGCTTCTGCCGGATTTTTTCGATCACATCCAGACCGTTGCCGTCCTCAAGACGCATGTCGACGATGGCGTAGGCAGGCGCAATGCGCAGGATCTTGGCGGCTGCGTCCTGAACGCCGTCGGCGGTTTCCGTTGCAAAGCCGCGTTTTTCCATCGCACGCGCAAGACGCTGCTGAAAGGGCTTGTCGTCGTCTACAATCAGAAGACTCATGTCTCCCGATCCATTGAATGAAGTCATCTGGTCCGTCATGGCTCGTTACCGTCTATTCTTACGTCTTCTTGCGCAGAATGGATGGTCTTCCCGAGAGAGACCTGCCACTTAAACTGCTTTTGTTGTGGTTATGGGGCTAAAACGACGTTTCGTCCACTCCAACAGGACGTTCGAAGACAGGGCGCGGCCAGCTGACGCGGATGTGAGCGCCGCTCTCGGGCGGTGCCTTGTTCTCGAGTTGCAGCTTGGCACCTGTGCGCTCAAGCAGCGTTTTCGCGATAAAGATACCGAGTCCGAGACCGCCGCTCTTGCCGTTTTGCTGGCTCCTGCTGCCGCGGACGGACACGTAAGGGTCGCCGATCTTGCCGAGGATATCCATGGAAAACCCCGGCCCGTCGTCCCGGATCGAGATTGACAGGGTGTTATCGTCCCACTGCGCAGAGACATCGACACGCGACTTGGCGAAATCGACAGCGTTTTCGACAAGATTTCCAAGACCATAGCGGATTGCAGCGTTCCGCGTACCGACAGGTTCGGCACCCTCGCCGCCATTGGTCGAGTGAATGGCGACACCGGTCCCGCGGTGAGGATCGATGACGTCTTCGAGCAGTTGCGCCACCGGCATCCGCTGATAGGTCTGGTCTTCTTCACTGGAAAGGCTGGTCAGCTTTTGCAGGATATCGCGGCATCTTTCCGCTTGCGAGCGGATCAGGGCGACATCTTCGCCGCGATGATCCTGCGCTTCGAATTCGTCGGTCAGTTCCTTGGCGACGAGATAAATGGTCGCAAGCGGAGTTCCAAGTTCGTGGGCTGCTGCTGTTGCCAGCCCGTCCAGCGCATTGAGATGCTGTTCACGTGCCAGGACGAGTTCGGTCGCAGTCAGCGCATCGGCGAGCTGCCGCGCCTCTTCCGCCACCCGGAACGCGTAAACCGCCATGAATCCCAGGGTCAGCACCAGCGCGATCCAGATCCCGACCGAATAGATGACCGGAAGCTTGAATATTTCCGTGTCCGGCCAGGGCAGCGGATAGTGAAAGACCGCAAGAAAGCTGGCGCAGACCGTCGCCAGGACCCCAAGCACGAATGTGTAGCGCGCCGAAAGACCGGCGGCGGACACCATGACCGGCGCCATGAGCAGAAACGCGAACGGATTGCCCAGACCTCCGGTCAGGAACAACAGGCCGCTCATTTGCACGATGTCATAGGCAAGCTGCAGGGTGGCCGCGCGTTCTGAAAGCCGCATGGCGGACGGCCAGCGGATCTTGAGGAAAATGTTGAGCCAGGCGGAGAGCGCGACCATGGCGAAGGCCGGACCGGCCGGCAGCTCATAGCCAAGGCCCACATGAACGACGAGCAACGCGGCGGTCTGACCTCCGACCGCGAGCCAGCGCAGCCGCACGAGCGTGTCGAGTTTCAGGCGTCTTTGCGTCAACGTAATGTTGGATGCGCTTTGATCCGTCATAATCCCCTTTTGAATCGGAATCCGGGTCCTGACAAGGCCATTGCACTTGTGCCCGCTGTTTTGAGATGTTAGCCAGCCGCTGAAAAGGTTGTTCGGATTTGCGCGGGCCGGCGGCCATCCTGAGGGATACCTGTATTCTTCGACACAGATCAGCACCGCGAAACGGAATGAAACAACATGACCGATACGAATGACGGCGGCGCACAGCCGCAGACGGAAGGCGCTGCTGCACCCGGCATGCATATCCTGGGTCAGTACATCAAGGACTTGTCTTTCGAGAACCCGAACGCTCCGCGCGCGCTCACCCAGGGCGACCAGCCCAAGCTAGACATCAATGTCAACGTGGGTGCCCAGCAGATGGGCGATGACCAGTTTGAAGTCATCTTGACGCTCACCGCCAAGGCTGAGCGCCCCGACATGGTCATGTTCAATGTTGAACTGGTCTACGCAGGTCTTTTCAAGCTGACCGGCGTTCCGTCCGAACATATGCATCCTTTTGTCATGATCGAATGCCCGCGGATGATTTTCCCGTTCGCGCGCAACATTCTCGCTGAAGCGACCCGCAATGGCGGCTTCCCGCCCCTGATGCTCGACCCGATCGACTTTGCCCAGCTGTATCGCCAGAACATGGCGCAACAGGCAGCCGGACAGGGCGAAGGCGTGGCAAAGCCGAACTGATCTGACCGATCCAGTCTCTTCGGAACCCGCGTGGAGGCGGCTCCGCGCGGGTTTTCTGATGCCGGTACGCGGTTGTCCTGCGTTCAGCTGACCTCGAATTCCGGATCGACCGGCACCTGAAGCGACGTGACCAGCGTGTTGGTCATCGCGGCCAGTCCGATGATTTGCAACAATTCTCCATGCTCGTCATCGCTCATGCCCTTTGCGCGGGCTGCGGCGGTATGCGAATGAACGCAGTAGCTGCACCCGTTTGCGGCCGAAACCGCGATATAGATCATTTCGCGGGTCTTCGGGTCGAGAGCGCCGGGTGCCGCCATCACGGATTTGACCTGCTCCCATGTACGTTCAAGGCCCTGTGGGTCCTGTGCCAGCGCGCGCCAGATGTTGTTTATGAAATCGGACCCGCGCGTCGCGCGAATGTCGTCAAAGACGGCTTTGACTTCCGGGATCGCTTCAGCTTCCGTATCCGTCATCAGTTTTACAGTCGCCATTGCGTCTTCCTCCGAATTGCCGGGCCGAATATCGGAAAGATCGGCCGTCAGGTGTCTTCCAGGAGCGCCGCCCAGCTCATTGGACTTGAGCCGTTAAGCGGGTTTTTCGCGGACCGCTTGTAACGAATGGTTTCCATCCGGAAGCTCCTGGCATCGAACATCACCATGCGCCCGACCAGGCCCTCGCCCGTTCCGGTGATCTCCTTGATCACTTCCATCGCCTGCATGGTGCCAATGATTCCCGTCAGCGCGCCAAGGACGCCCGCCTCCGTGCAGGTCGGCAGCAGACCGTCGCGCGGTTTGTTCGGGAACAGGCACCTGTAGGTCGGGTTGGCCTCGCCGTTCTCGTTCTGCTCATGCGGCTTCAGCGTGGTGATCGATCCGTCGAACTGGCCGACAGCCGCCGTCACCAGCGGCTTCTTCGCAAAGAAACAGGCATCGGAAACGAGGTAGCGCGTGTCGAAATTGTCCGAACCGTCCACGACGAGATCGTAGTCCGAAACCAGCGCGAGGGCGTTGTGGCCGGCGAGCCGGGTGGGATGCGGCTCAACCTTCACATTTGGGTTGAGGCGGGCAATTGCTTCCGCCGCACTTGCGACCTTGGGTTCTCCGAGACGGTCGGTGTCGTGTATGACCTGACGCTGAAGATTGGAAAGCGACACGGCGTCGTCGTCGACGATGCCGAGTGTGCCGACGCCCGCAGCGGCCAGGTATTGCAGAACCGGAGCTCCGAGCCCGCCCGCACCGATCACGAGCACGCGGGCCTTCTTGAGCTTCTGTTGCCCCGCGCCGCCGATTTCCTGCATGACGATGTGGCGGGCATAGCGTTCTAGTTCTGCGGGCGAAAGCATTCTTGGATCCTGCGAAATCGGGTGTGTAACGAAATCTGTCCGGCGCTCACTTCAAGATCCGGCTGACCAGGCGTGCGGTGTAGTCCACCATCGGGATGACGCGGGCGTAGTTCAGCCGCGTCGGGCCGATGACGCCGAGAACACCGACAATGCGCTGATTGCTGTCCCTGTAGGGAGAGACCACAAGCGACGATCCGGAAAGAGAGAACAGGTTGTTTTCCGAGCCGATGAAGATGCGCACGCCATCACCCGATTCGGCGAGTCCAAGAAGCTGGATCAGATCTTTCTTGTTCTCCAGATCATCGAAAAGAAGGCGTATACGCTCCAGATCCTCGACTGCGTCCAGGTCGGTAAGGAGGTTTGAGCGTCCGCGCACGATCAGCGTTGCGGGATCGTTGGCGCTCTCGCCGCCCCATACGGCAAGCCCGGCATTGATCACCTTCTGGCTGAGCTGGTCGAGTTCGGCCTGGTCGGCGTCGCGCACCGTCTCCAGCTCCCCCTTGATGTCGGAGAGCGTGCGTCCCTGGATCTGCGCATTCAGATAGTTGGTCGCTTCCACGAGGGCCGACGCCGGCAGATCGGCCGGCAGGTCTATGACCCGGTTTTCAACCGATCCGTCCTCGCTCACCAGAATTGCCAGCGCCTTCAGCGGCTCGATGCGAACGAACTCGATGTGCTTGAGGCGCATGTCGCTCTTGTGCGTCATGACAACACCGGCGCCCATTGAAAGACCGGACAGCATCTGGCTCGCCTCGGTCAGAACCTGCTCTGTCGAGTTTGCTTCACTCGAAGCGCGCACCTGAACGTCGATCTGCTGTCGCTCGTCTTCCGTCAGATCGCCGACTTCGAGCAGGGCGTCGACGAAAAATCGTAGACCGATCTCGGTCGGCAGACGCCCGGCACTCGTGTGCGGCGAATGCAGAAGGCCCAGATGTTCCAGGTCCGACATGACATTGCGCACCGACGCAGGTGACAGCGACATCGCCAGGTTGCGCGACACGTTGCGGGAGCCGACGGGCTCTCCGGTTTCCAGGTATGTTTCCACGATCGAGCGGAATATCTCGCGGGATCTCTTGTCGAGGTCGCTGAGGCTCAAGGTGTCTTCTCCAAATGCACACTGCCAACGTTGGACGATTTTCGTCTTACACCCAAGATATAGGCGCAAAATGGGGCTGACGTGAAGCTGGCCCTTTACCTGAGGCGAATTTGAGGTCTACAAGGCGCAGGAGATCAGCAGGAAACAGTCGTTTCCAGGCGAACAAGGTCCGCTAGCGAAGGTCGAAAGGATATTTTATGCGTCCGTCAAAACGCGCCGTCGATGAACTCCGGGCAGTGACTTTGGAACGCAGCGTTTCAAAGCATGCCGAAGGGTCTTGCCTCGTCAAGTTCGGCGATACGCATGTGCTGTGCACGGCCAGCCTCGAAGAGCGCATACCGCCCTGGCTGCGCGGCCAGAACCGGGGTTGGGTCACCGCCGAATACGGTATGCTGCCGCGGGCGACCGGTGACCGCATGCGCCGTGAGGCAAGCGCGGGCAAACAATCCGGCAGAACCCAGGAGATCCAGCGCCTGATCGGCCGCTCCTTGCGTGCCGTCGTCGATCTTGAAGCGCTTGGTGAGGTCCAGATCTCGGTGGACTGCGATGTCATCCAGGCGGATGGCGGCACCAGAACAGCATCGATCACGGGTGCCTGGGTGGCGCTTCGTGACTGCATCGAGTGGATGCGCGCGCGCGACATGGTGTCAGGTGACGTGCTGAAAGACCATATCGCCGCTATTTCCTGCGGGATCTACGAGAGCGTCCCCGTGCTTGACCTGGATTACGCGGAAGACAGCACCGCCGAAACGGACGCAAACTTCGTGATGACCGGCTCCGGCGGCATTGTCGAGATCCAGGGAACCGCCGAGGGCGCACCCTTTTCCGAGGATGAGTTCACCCAGTTGCTCGGTCTTGCAAAGGCGGGCATCGGCCGCCTCGTGGACCTGCAAAAGATGGCAATTCTTTAGGGGGTCACGTTGATGAGCCATCGCAAACTCGAACCCGGCCGGCTTGTCGTCGCGAGTCACAACCAGGGCAAGATAAGAGAAATCAATGAATTGCTTGCTCCTTACGGGTTCGACGTCGTCTCCGCGGGTGAGTTGAAACTGCCGGAGCCCGAGGAAACCGGAACAACGTTCGAAGCCAATGCAGCCTTGAAGGCGCTTGCAGCCGCGGAGGGTTCCGGATTGCCGTCTCTGGCGGATGACAGCGGCTTCTGCGTCGATGCACTGGGTGGCGACCCCGGCATTTATTCCGCGCGCTGGGCGGGTCCGGACAAGGACTTTGCCATGGCCATGCGGACGATCGAGGAAAAGCTTCAGACCGTTTCGTCATCGCCGGAATACAGCCGCCGTGGTTCCTTTGTGGCCGTGCTCTGCCTGGCCTGGCCGGACGGGCATACGGAATACTTTCGGGGGGAAGTAGAAGGCGATGTCGTCTGGCCGCCACGCGGAACGCAAGGCTTTGGATACGATCCGATGTTCCGCCCGGACGGACACGACCGCACGTTTGGTGAAATGTCCGCGGTTGAAAAGCATGGCCTGTCGGACGACCGGGAGCCGCTGTCTCACCGTGCCCGAGCGTTTACGCTGTTCGCCGAAGGGTGCCTGAAGGGATAACCGAGTGACAGCGCAGCAGCCAAACGACGGTGGTTTCGGGATCTATATTCACTGGCCGTTCTGCGCGGCCAAATGCCCGTATTGCGACTTCAATTCGCATGTGCGCCACCAGCCTGTCGACCAGGCCCGCTTCGCTGCCGCGTTCGAACGGGAACTGTCCTATTTCGCCGATTTGACCAGGGGAAAAACGGTCGAATCGATCTTTCTGGGCGGCGGAACGCCGTCGCTGATGGAACCGGCCACGGTCGAACGCCTTCTCACGGCGGTCGCGAACCGCTGGACCCTGAAGGATGATGTCGAAATCTCGCTGGAAGCCAATCCCTCTTCCGTGGAGGCCGATCGCTTCAGGGGCTATCGCGCAGCGGGGGTCAACCGTGTCTCGCTCGGTGTCCAGTCCTTGCACGACCAGGATCTGAAACTGCTTGGCAGGCTGCATGATGCCGCAACTGCACGCGCTGCCGTCGAGACCGCCCGCGAGACGTTTCCCAGGCTTTCCTTCGATCTCATTTATGCCCGTCCCGGCCAGACGTTGACCGAATGGACCGGTGAGTTGAACGAGGCGATATCACTCGCCGCCGATCACCTGTCGCTCTATCAGCTGACGATCGAGCACGGCACGCCATTCTATGCGCTTCACCAGGCGGGAAAACTCAAGATGCCGGATCCTGATCTTGCAGCGGAGTTTTTCGAGCTGACCCAGGACGTGACGGCCGGAGCCGGATTGCCCGCCTACGAGGTCTCCAATCATGCCCGTCCCGGTGCGGAGTGCCGCCACAATCTGGTCTACTGGCGATATGGCGATTATGTCGGCGTCGGGCCGGGTGCGCATGGCCGGGTGAGCGTCGGAGCGACCCGCCTTGCCACATCAACCGAACGGCATCCGGAAACCTGGCTTGAAAGTGTCGAGAATGCCGGCCACGGACTGATTGAGAATGCCGGCCTCAATGAAGAGGAGCAGGGCGACGAGTATCTGCTCATGGGGTTGCGCCTAAAGGAAGGCATCGACCTTGGCCGCTACGAGACATTCTCGCACAGGGCTGTCGATCCGCGCCGCTTAAAAGCGCTTCTTGAGCACGGAATGGTCGAAGAAATCGGGGAAAACCGGGTGCGGGCGACGCGCGAGGGTTTTTTCGTGCTTGATGCGGTCGTCGCGGACCTGGCCGCCTGAGGGCGGCGCGTCAAAGACGTCTTTAATTCTACCAAATTGATTTAAATGAGCTATCTGGCTTTTGCGGTGCAAATATGTTCGGCGCCGAAACGAGTTCTCCAATGCATTGATTGGCTTAGGTTCAGTTTAACATAGCAAATAGCAGTATTGCAGGCGGTTGCGCGGCTGGCTATCCTGCTGCGATGCAATAGATGGTGCCATAACAGACGGGCCGCACAAGAATGTATACAAATTTCGTCAAGGGGGCGGGCGGCGGCTTCGTAAATCAGGGAGACGCGTCATTGCCGTTTTATCATCTTTACGAGCTGAATCACGCTGCGATGGCACCGTACCGAGCGGTTGCCGACATGATGCGGCTTTATTTTCAAAATCCTTTGAATCCCTGGACCCATACGAGTTTCGGCCGTCAGATCGCCGCCGGCTGCGAAGTCCTTGAACGCACGACGCGCCGTTACGGCAAACCGGAATTCGGACTGAAGGAAACGGCCGTTGGCGGCGTCCGTGTTCCGGTGCGCGAGAGCGTCGTCTGGAGCCGGCCCTTTTGCGACCTGATCCGTTTCGAGCGCGGTGTCACATCGCACCGCAACGACCCGAAAGTGCTGATTGTTGCCCCGATGTCCGGTCACTACGCGACCCTGTTGCGCGGTACGGTGGACGCCCTGATGCCGAACGCCGATGTTTACATCACCGACTGGATCGACGCGCGCATGGTGCCGATCCAGGAGGGCAAGTTCGATCTGGATGACTACATCGACTACATCATTTCCATGCTGCATTTCCTGGGGCCGGATGCGCATGTGCTCGGCGTCTGCCAGCCGTCCGTGCCGGTGCTTGCGGCCGTTGCCGTCATGGAAGACCGCGAAGATCCCTACGTTCCCTCCACGATGACGCTCATGGGCGGCCCGATCGATACCCGTGTCGAGCCGACCGCGGTGAATGATCTGGCGGTGTCCAAGGGCATCGACTGGTTCAAGAACAACGTGGTCATGAAGGTGCCGTTCCCGCACCCCGGCTTCATGCGCGACGTCTATCCGGGTTTTCTCCAACTGTCCGGGTTCATGAGCATGAACCTCGACCGTCACATGACCGCGCACCGCGAGTTTTTCCAGCATCTGGTTGAAGGTGACGGCGACAACGCCGAAAAGCATCGCGAGTTCTACGATGAATATCTCGCGGTCATGGATTTGACCGCCGAATTCTATCTTCAGACGGTCGAGACCGTGTTCATCAAGCATTCTTTGCCTGAAGGCACGATGGAACACAACGGCAGGGTCGTCGACTGTACCAAGATCAAGCGGACCGCGCTGCTGACTGTCGAAGGTGAAAAGGACGACATCACCGGCCGGGGGCAGACACGCGCCGCTCACGACCTGTGCACAAGCTTGCCCGACGACATGAAAGCCCATTACGAGCAGCCGAATGTCGGTCACTACGGTGTCTTCAACGGCTCGCGCTGGCGGTCCGAGATCGCGCCGCGCGTGATGGACTTCATCCGTTCGAATCGGGCCGGCATACCGAAAAAGCCGGCACCAAAGCCAGAAAAAGTCGCTGCGCCGGTCAAGACAGCGGCAAATGTTGCCGCACCATCAAAGCCCAAGCGTGTCACCAAGGCCAAGCCGAAAAAGGCGACTGCTCCCCGGCCGCTCGAGGATATCCTGCTCGCGAAACCCGACGGCGCGGCGGACAATCTCAAGGAGATCAGCGGCGTTGGACCGAAGCTTGAATCAACGCTCAACGAGGCTGGCATCTTCCATTTCTGGCAGATTGCCGCGCTGACTACGGAGCAGATCGAGGCGCTGGACGGAAAGCTCGATTTCCGAGGCAGGATCGAGCGTGACAAGTGGATCGATCAGGCCCGCAAGTTCTCCGAGAGGGTGAGCTGAGCGAACTGGAAAAAAGGCGCGGTGGCTGCGCCTTTTTTCGATCTGCGCAGGTATGACACGAGCCGAACACCAGAAAATCTTGACGCTTTCGGCGGACACGTGTGTGCCCGCATCGCACTACCTTTTTTCAATTGAAAAACAGGCACTTGCCTGACTTTCCCAATTTGTGCCGCATATCGTTTCGAGAGCGTATCCTTTTGTGACGATCATCACAAATCCTTGAAGCTGGCGTCCGCAATGCCCACCTGAAGTGCGTGGATGTCTTAAATGGATAGGATGATGACGACGACCAAGAGTTGCATGATTAAACCTGCTTGGACGCCTGCTACCATCGGCCTGATGGTGCTTGGCTTCGTGGTGTTCTGGCCGCTCGGACTTGCCATGCTGGCCTATATTCTGTGGGGCGACCGCTTCGAGGGCATGGCGCGCGACGCCAGGGATCAATGGCGAGGAAGCCAGCTGAAGGGAGCATTCGACCAGATGTCAAACACCACTGCATATGCCCGGACCGGCAACGTCGCTTTTGACGACTACCGCGAACGCGAACTCAAGCGTCTTGAAGAAGAGCGTGCGAAGCTGGACGCGATGCGCGCCGACTTTGACGACTTCCTGCGAGAGCTGCGCCGGGCACGCGATCAGGAAGAATTTGATCGCTTCATGGCCAACCATGGCCGGTCGAGTGGCGGAAGCGAAGCAGCGCCTTCCTGACCCACTCCTCCTCCCAGATCCGTCATGGGACGGCCTGACCGGAAGCGGCGCTTATCAAGCGCCGCTTTCGTCATTTTTCAGCAAGCGAAAAAGCTCTAAACTCTCTGCCAAGTGATTCGACCGGACTGCGTGACATGCTCCTGCGACGCGGCAAAAAGGACTTGCCGGACCACATAGAGATCGAAACGGATACCAAGGCGATCCGTATCCGCTTGCGCGCAAATCCGCGTGCGCAGCGCTATCTTTTGCGCCTTCCGGCGGACAGTTCCGGTCCCGTTCTGACGGTGCCCGGGGGTGGCGATCTGCGCCGGGCCGAGCACTTTGCTCGCCAGCACATCGACTGGCTTCTTCAGCGGCTGCAGGACCGCCCGCAGCACGTCAGCCTTGTGCCTGGAGACGTCTTTCCCCTTCGCGGCATCGACCATCGCATTCTGCCGACCGGAACGCTGCGTGGTCTTGTGTCCGCCGGCGTCGCCGATGATGGTGCACCGGCGCTTTATGTGCCCGGAGCGGACGACCATATTCCACGCAAGACAACAAACTGGCTCAAGTCCGAGGCCCGGAGAGATCTGGCCGTCCGCGCGCAGTTTCACGCCGCGAGGATCGACAAGAAGATCACCGCAATCAGTGTTCGCGACACCAGGAGCCGCTGGGGCTCCTGCGCGTCCAACGGCAAGCTCTCGTTTTCCTGGCGCCTCATTCTTGCTCCGCCCGAAATCCTCGATTACGTGGCCGCACACGAAGTCGCGCATTTGAAGGAAATGAACCACTCGAGCCGGTTCTGGAAGCTATGCGCGGAACTGGCTCCGCAAACGCCAACGGCGCGTGTCTGGCTGAAGGAAAACGGGACGTTCCTTCACGGCTTTGGTTGAAGCGGATCACCCGATCGCCGTTCAAATCACTGGGCATCGGTGAGAAGTTATGGTTCCTTTACGTCACGAAGTTCTGGAGCCGATCATGCAATATGTCTCAATCGTGATGAAAACTGGTTTCGCCGCGGCGTTGCTGTCAGCATTCATGTTTCCGGCGGCCGGTCCGGCGCTGGCGGACAGCTGCTGGAACCATAACGGTTCCATCATGAGGCTTCAGGCACAGGGAAATCAGCGCTGGCTTTCATATGAGATTCCGCGTGATGTCCTGCGGGCGGCCGGGGTGCAGCGCGGCACCTTGCTTTTCAACGGGGTCAAGAACGGTAACTGGTATGCTGGAACCGCGCGAGTCTTCTCAAAATACTGTCCCGGATCGCCCCTGGAATACTATGTTGAAGGCCCGGTAAGGGGCGACCAGTTGCAGGTCACTGTCACCGGAACGCGGGAAGTCTACAACCAGTGTCGTCCCACCGGCCAGGTCAGGACGGACACGCTCGTTTTCACCTTCAGCCACGACTGCTGAGCCGATCCATTCCGGAAACCGCATGATCATTGTCCTGAATGGATATCCAGGCGTCGGGAAGCTGACGATCGGCCGCGCTCTTGCAGAGAAGCTCAACGGCAAGCTTCTTGACATTCACTCGGTTTACAACATTGCCTTCGCGCTGACCGAGTTCAGGACACCTGAGTTTCGGGAAGCTGTTGAACGGGTGGAGGAAATCGCGCACGGCCTCGTACTGAAACTGCCCGTTGAAATCCCGGTCGTGTTTACGACGGTGATCGCTGGCGACAGCGACTGGGGGAAGGCGGAATGGCGCAGGCTGCAAAAACTCGGCGAAGCGCGCGCTCCGTTCTGCGTTGTTCATCTTTCCTGCGCTCTGGAAGAGAACATCCGGCGCATTCGTGATCCGGGTCGTGACGGGATGCGCAAACCGCGCGATCCGGAAATGGCGCGCCGAAATCAGCAGCAGGCAAAACCGCTGGCAGGGCTCGACGCCCGTCATTTGCTGAAGCTGGACACCACAATCCTGCCGCCGGAAGAATCGGCGCAGCGCATTGCAGACTGGGTCAAGCGTTTCGGATCGGGTCCGCAGGCCGCGTGATATCTTCAGCCGCCGCCAAAAATATTTCGCAGAAGACCAAGAGGGCCACGCCGTTCACCGGTGTCTCCGTTGCCTCCGTCATCGCTTCCGCCGATGGATCCTGGAGGGATCGGATGCCGTCCGGAACTGACGGCGCTGCGTGGCTGCGCCTGATCCTGCGGCTTGCGCGGCGCGGCCACACTGACCGGAAGATCCGGAACCCCGGGAAGATCGGCAACGGGTAAGCCCTGATGGGCAACATCCATCACGGCTTTCCAGGTCGCAGCCGGAAGACTGCCCCCGGTTGCTTTTTTCGTTGGTGAATTGTCGTCGTTTCCGTACCAGACGGCGGTGGTCAGGTTGCCGGTATAGCCGATGAACCAGGCATCGCGGAAATCCTGGCTCGTGCCGGTCTTGCCGCCTGCCGGACGTCCACTGTCGAGCCGGGCCTTGCGTCCAGTTCCCGTCAGCAGGGTTTCGGACATCATCAGGTTCATGTTGCCGACGTCCCGCCGCTGCACCACACGTCCGCGTCCGTCGCCGGACCGGGAATAGAGCGTCTTGCCGTCCACGGTCTTGATTCGCCGGATGATATGTGGAAGGACGCCATAGCCGCCATTGGAGAACGGCACATAGGCGGACGCGATTTCCAGCGGTGTGACTTCCGAAGTCCCGAGTGCGAGTGACAGGTTCTTGTTGAGATCGGACGTGACCCCAAGGCGTTTCGCCGTGCTCGCGACCGTGCCTGCGCCGACTTCGTGCGCCAGTCTTGCGGCGACGGTGTTGATCGACAGGCTCAGCGATCTGGTGAGCGTGACCGGCCCATAATGTTCCTTGGTGTAGTTCTTGGGCGACCAGCCCCCGATGGTGATTGGCTGATCCTGCCGCACGGTTTGCGGCGTCATGCCGTTTTCGAGCGCCGCGAGATAGACGAAGGGCTTGAATGCCGATCCGGGCTGACGCTTTGCGTAGGCTGCCCGGTTGAACTGGCTCTTTGCGTAATCCGCTCCGCCGACCATCGCCTTGATTGCCCCCGCCGTGTCGAGGGTCACGATCGCACCCTGGGTGACGCCGAGCGTCTGGCGGTTTTCCGAAAGTGCGGACCGCAACGCCTGTTCGGCAGCCTGCTGCATCGACGCATCGATCGTCGTATCGACAATGATGTCACCCTCGATCGAGCCGACGAAGTGCGGCAGCACATCCATGACATAGTCGGCGACGTAGTTTTCGCTGGCGGTCGTGTGCCGCCGGATCGCCTTGGCGGGCGCGGCGATGGCCGTCTTGGCCTCGTTCGAGCTGATGTAGCCTTCTTCGTGCATCGCCGCCAGCACCAGCTGCGCCCGGTCCTCGGCGAGGTCCGGATTGCGCGCGGGCGAGTAGCGCGACGGCGCTTTCAGAAGACCGGCAATGGTGGCCGCCTCGGCAACCGTCATCAGGCGCGCGGATTTGCCGAAATAGCGGCGTGCCGCCGCATCGACGCCATAGGCTCCCGATCCGAGATAGACCCGGTTCAGATACATCTCCAGGATTTCGTCCTTGGAGTATTCGGCCTCGAGCCAGAACGCGAGCACGAGCTCCTGGATTTTCCGCTTTATCGTCCTGTCAGGTTGCAGAAACAGGTTTTTCGCGAGCTGCTGTGTCAGTGTGGAGCCACCCTGGGAGACGCGGCCCGATGTGAAGTTGGCGTAGGCCGCGCGCATGAGCCCGATCGGATCGATCCCGAAATGCGAGCGGAAGCGCCGGTCTTCAATGGCGATGACCGCATTGGGCAGATAAGGGGGCAACTGCTCCAGGCGCACGGCTTCGCCGCCGGTGTCGCCGCGATTGGCGAGCAGATCGCCGTTGAGCGCGACGATCTTCACGTTGGGAGGGCGCGCCGGAACCTGCCACTCCGAGGTCGGCGGCAGATAGGCGGCGTAATATCCGATGACGCAGACCACACCGATCACGCACCAGATCCCGGCAACGGCGCTCCAGTACACGCCCCGCTTGAAGAACTTTCCGACGACGGCGGGGATCCTGATCCTGGACTTGCGTTTCCGGCTGCGCCGTTTTGCACCGGACCTTCCGCTTCCGCCACGGCGATTGCCGGCACCGCCCCGGGACTTGCTGTTCTGGGACTTTGAAGGCTTCTTGGTTCCGGTCTTTTTGCGAGTCGTGGACCCGGACTTGCGGCTTTTTGATTTGGAGCCGGATTTCGAGGAGGGCGCAGCGGACCTGTCCTGCGGCCCAAGGCGCAGGTCAAGCAGGCTGCTGCTGTCTTCCCCGAATGTCGGTTCAATCCTTGGCTGGCGTTTCGCCCGCGATGCCATTGATCATCCGTCCCGTCGTCAGTTCCGGCACATGCCGGGTTCCCCGGAGATGATCTTAAATTGCGGCAATTTAAGGGGGCGTTAAGGCTTGACGCCGAACGGCCACGGCGTGCCCGGGCAAGACTCTGCGCTGAGAAGATCGGTCATCATCAGCCGTATCGGCTGGCATCCGCACCATAATAGTTGACGTAACGCGTGTTGAGATGCGTCACCGGCACGATGATGAGAACGTCGGTCGTGCCGAACTGGTGATCGACGACCGCACCGTCACCGATGAATGCACCGAGGCGCAGATAACCCTTCACAAGTGGAGGAAGTGCGCGGAGCGCCGCTTTTGCATCGACACAATCGGCCGGCATCCGGTTCATTTCAACAAAGCGATCGGCCACGGCCCTCACACGCCATTCTTCGGGTGCGCGGGCATTGTGATGCAGGAAGGAGAGCCGTTCTGCAAGCGCGTCGGGGTTCGTGCCCTCAATGGAGGCGCAGCCGAGCAGCACATCGATCTTGTGGCGCAGAACATAGGACCATATTCCATGCCAGAGGAGTTCAACCGTCTTCTTGTTCCGATATGGTTTGAGAACGCAGGAGCGGCCCAGTTCCAAAAAGCGTTTGCCCGGATTGGCGTCGATGACTTTCTGTATGTCGTACTCTGCCGCCGTATAAAATCCGTTGTGCTGATCCGCGATTTCCTGGCGCAGCAAACGGTAGGTTCCGACGATTTCCGGCTTCAGCCGTCCGAGCTTGTTGCGCTTCAGGGAGGCGTGGTCGACAACGAGCAGATGATCGCAATAGGCGTCGAACGGATCCGCATCGCGGCGCGTTGCGTTAGCGCTGGCGTCCGCGATCGCCGACATTTCTTCGTAGAAAACGTCGTAGCGCAGCCGCTGGGCTTTTCGGACTTCCTTGAAATTCCGGGCGAGCCGCACTTCAAGCGATCCGATGCGTCCGAGTGTGTCGCCGGTTTTGGCCGGTATCCGGTGCGGATGCGAGGGACGGGCGGCGCCGGCCGTGGTGTCGCGAAATCCGGGCGTAAACCTGCGTACAAGCTTCCTTGGAGAAAACAGTCCGTGCCGCATTATGGACATTCCACCCTCTTGCATTCCGTTCTGACACTCTTAAGAGAATTCACAGGTTAAGGCCTGTCTTTCTTTTGTTTTTAGCTTTGCCGGAGCACAAACTCCGTCGGTGTCCGGTACGCGTTGATCCTGCCGTAGAACATATAAATCCAACAACTGCATGACACTCGGGTTATTTCATTGAACCGGATGATGACAGCTTAGCTTAATCTGGGATTTTTGTGAAATTTGTCATGGGGCTGCGACGGTACGACAACGCTTTGTCCGAACACTTGCGGACCTGGAATCAGCCCGTGAACAAGGCGGACGCGGGCGTCAGTCGCGATGGATCGCAACCAGAGCGTCGGAGATTGATTCGACGCTCAAGGGCTTGGTCAAATATCCGGCTGCACCGACCTTTGCGGCCTTGTCGCGGGCGTCCTGCATGACGTCGGCGGTCACCATCAGCACCGGAACCGGTTTTTGCCCAAGTTCCTGTTCATTTGCGCGAATTTGCCGAATGGCCTCAAACCCGTCCAGGCCGGGCATATGCAGATCCATCAAAATGGCATCGAAGCGCTCTCTGGCCGCTTCTTCGACGGCCTTCTCACCATCGACGACCATGATCGGAATGTGTCCAAGCTTGCGCAGCAATGCTTCGCTCAAGAGGCGGTTGATATCATTGTCTTCCGCCACGAGCAGCCGGAGCGGACGCGCCGGAGCGTTGAAGTTCCGGTTTGACGTCTGGTCGTTTGCCGGCTCAGCGCTGGCATCCCACGCAAAATCATCCGTCCGGCTGGTGAGGAGGCCTGAAAAAATCTGGATCAGCGTTTCGATCCGCACGGGCCGGATCAGGTACGCGGCGTATCCGGCCGAGCGCAGCTGGACAAGCCTGTCGCGTTCGGGCGGCGAGATCAGGACAATGGCCGGTGCCTCACACCCTGTCAGACGGGCCGATGCCAGCCAGCCCCCCGCATCCGAAACCGCCGAATTGTCGACCACGATGAGATCTGCATCGGAGAGCGTGTGTTCGAGATCGAGGCTTCCGGGAACTTCAATGGAAACGTCCGCTTCGTGAAACTCGAGCCGTTTGGAAAGCAGGCCGCATTCCAGTCGGCTGTCGCTGACAAACACGATCTTCTTGTCCTTGAAGCTGTCGAGCCGGGGGTCCGTTTCGGAAGTAAGGTCTTCAGGGATAGGCAGCGACACCTTGAAATGACCACCCCCCCATCCTGATGGCCGAGCGGTGATCGCGCCGCCCATGAGACCTGCGAGCCGTTGCGCGATCGCGAGCCCAAGGCCGGTTCCGCCGAATTTTCGCGCCGGGCCATGGTCGACCTGCTCGAATTCCTGGAAGATACGTTCGGCCTCGACAGAGTTGAAGCCGATTCCGGTGTCGTGCACGTCAATATCAAGGAAAGTCGAACCGGGGCCATCGCTGCGCCCGGTCACTTCAACGGAGATACCGCCTTCATCCGTGAACTTGATGCCGTTTCCGATCAGGTTGAACAGGATCTGACGCACCCGTGTCGCGTCAAGCGTCACGGTTTCGGGCAGGCGCGGGTCGAGCATGGTGCCGATTTCAAGACCCTTCGCATGCGCTTTCGGCGCCAGCAGTTCAACGACGCTTTCCGAGAGCGTCCCGACCTTGACCGGTGCGTTCTGGATTTCGAGTTTTCCGGCTTCGACCTTTGAAAAATCAAGCACTTCGTCAATCAGGAGAAGCAACGTTTCGCCGGACGTTTCAAGGGCTTCGATATATGCGGCCTGCTCTTTCGTGAGACGCGTGTCCCGCAACAATGACGCCATGCCGAGTATGCCGTTCAGGGGCGTGCGGATCTCGTGACTGACCGTTGCAAGAAAGCGGGACTTGGCCTCGTTCGAGGTTTCCGCCGAATGACGCGCGGCCAGCAGCTCTTCCTCGATCAGCCGCCGTTCTGTGACATCGCGCAGAACGGTCTGGACCAGCTGCCTGTCGGTGGCCGTGTCCCGGACCGGTATGTCGATGCGGGAAAACCAGCGTGGTCCCTGTGCGGTGTGTATATGGAGATCCTGAAAGGTCGTTCGTCCCGAAAGGTTCAAATCCGATGGGGCCTGCTGTTGGACGCTGTCAGTGTCGATCAGCGGCAATTTCATGGGGGAGCCGGGGACAAGGTCGTGCATGTGACCGAACACGTCCTCTGCGGCTGAATTGACATATTGGATGATGCCCTCCGCGTCCCGGCGGACGACAACATCACCAAGCGTGGCAAGTATGCTGGCGTGCCGCTCGTCGGATTCCCCCAATTCCCAGGCCTTGTCCTCGAGCTCCTCGATCCGCGCCATCAGGCGTCTGATCTTGGCGTCCTTCAACTGGACGGCCTGGATGGACCGGTGCATGTCGTCGGCATACATGCGCCAAAGCGCCAGTCCGCCTGCAAAAAAGGCGAGGCCGACCCCCAGAAACCGCGTGATGCCATCGCCAGCAACCAGGAAAAGCGAAGTCCCCAGTCCCAGGACAAGACCGGCGACGGCAAGGTGCTGAAGAGCCCTTGTGGGCAGGGAGACAGGTTTGTCGGTCGCGCGGCGGCCCGGGCCCACGTCGGGTTCCGAGACGTCAGGGGACGCGGCGGTTGCGTTCAGGCCCGGCTTTGTCTCATCCGGGAGCACGCGTCCGCTGCCGGATATGCGTGCAGCTTCCTCGGTTTCCAGGATATCGGTTTCAGCGCTCTCGGTCCGGTTGCCGTTCTGACGTGCCAAGGGACGGTTTCTCCAAATCGGTCAATGCCCGGGAGAGTGCCGCTTAATCTTTTAGAAACCGTTTCACTGCGCGCGCGCGGAATACAAAACTTGCCTGTGACACGGATGCATCATGTCCATTTGAACGACATGTCGCCTCAGCCGCTCCGGCTGGAAGCGAACTTGCGCCTTGCCCTGCCGTACTGGAGAGGGCAAGGCGCATGTCATTATCTGACGTCCAGAAAGCCGATGATCTTGCGAACGTCCTTCAGCACCGGCTCGGCGATGGCGGACGCCTTTTCAGCGCCGGTTTTCAGCACTGAATCGATCTGGGACTTGTCGTCCATCAGCCGCCGCATTTCATCCGTCATCGGTGACAGCTTTCCGACCGCGAGTTCCGACAGGGCCGGCTTGAAGGTCGAGAACTGCTGTCCGCCGAAATCCTTCAGGACCTCTTCCTTTGAACTGCCGTTCAGTGCCGCGAAGATGCCGACAAGATTGTCGGCTTCGGGTCGGCTCTCAAGACCGTCGACCTCGCTCGGCAGGGCATCCGGATCCGTCTTTGCCTTCCGGACCTTCCGGGCAATCGTATCGGCATCGTCGGTCAGATTGATGCGCGACAGGTCCGAAGGGTCCGACTTGGACATTTTCTTCGTGCCGTCGCGCAGGGACATGATCCGTGTCGCCGGCCCGGCGATCATCGGTTCGGTCAGGGGAAAGTACAGCTGCTCGGGCAGTTCGGGAGACGGTGTCGGATTGGGAACACCGATCCCGAGATCCTTGATGCGGTCGCCGAAGTCGTTGTTGAACTTTGCCGCAATGTCCCGTGTCAGTTCAAGGTGCTGCTTCTGGTCGTCGCCGACCGGAACATGCGTTGCACGGTAGGCGAGGATGTCGGCGGCCATCAGGTTCGGATAGGCGAACAGTCCGACGGAGGCGTTTTCCTTGTTTTTCCCGGCCTTTTCCTTGAACTGCGTCATCCGGTTGAGCCAGCCGATCCGTGCGACGCAGTTGAAGATCCACGCGAGTTCGGCGTGTTCGCGCACCTGCGACTGGTTGAAGATGATCGACTTCTGCGGGTCGATGCCGGCAGCCATGTAGGCTGCGGTCACTTCGCGCGTTGCATTGCTCAGTTCTTCCGGGTCCGGAAACCCGGCGGTGATCGCGTGGGAATCGACGACGCAGAAAATCGTCGGCATCTGGTCCTGCAGCGGGACCCAGCGGGACACTGCTCCAAGATAGTTGCCGAGATGGAGGTTGCCGGTCGGCTGAACGCCGGAAAAGACACGGGGCTGGAACGCCGTCATTTCAAATCCCTTTATTGGTGCGGCCGGTTGGAAGGGCGCTGTGAATCTTTGGGCGCGCCGGGTGTAAGCCCGCAGGAACAAGGATGCAAGCGGTATTGCGAGACACACGTCGTTTGTTGGTCAGGTGTTGCGTCGCGTCAACGTGCGGAACATGCCGATGAGATCCGCGCCGCCGCTTAACTGCGCGAACACCGCGAAGGTCACCACACCCGTCAGGACCAGCAAGCCAAGGCTTGCGGCCCGGACGATAAGCCAGGACCCGGACAGAGACGGTTCGAGCACAATGGCTGCGAAGTGGATGGCCACACCCATCAGAAGGCTCGCGAGCAGGACCAGAACCAGCCGCCGCAAAAGCGTGAAATCGGGCACGAAATGCCCGCGCTTGTAAAGGACGACGATCAGCAGCGCCGTGTTGACCCAGCCCGCGATCGTCGTCGCAAGGGCAATCCCGACATGCTTGAAAACGGGAAACAGGGCAAGCGACAGACAGACATTCACGGCCATGCCGACAGCGGCGAACTTCATCGGGGTTTTCGTGTCTTCGCGTGCGAAGTAGCCGGGCGAGAAAACCTTGTTCAGCACGAATGCCGGCAATCCGAAGGAAAAGGCCATCAATGCCGCAGCGGTTCCGTCAACGGCAGCGGCGTCGAACCGCACCCGCTGGAAGAGAACGGAAACGATCTCGTGGGGAACCACGGCCAGCGCAACGGCCGCGGGCAGCGTCAGCACCAGCGAGATTTCAAGTGCGCGGTTGAGGCTCACCTGGTAGGCGCCGGTTTCTCCGGCCCGCAACTGGCGGGTCAGGCTGGGCAGCAGAACGACACCGATGCCGATGCCGATCACGCCAAGGGGCAACTGGTAGAGCCGGTCGGCGAAATAGAGCATCGCGTTCGCGCCGTCCTGGAGCGAGGCGATGATCGTTCCAACAGCGATATTCAGCTGAGTGACCCCGCCCGCGATGATGCCGGGGATCCCGAGTACAAGCAGGCGCTTTGCGGATTTCGTGTAGCGGGGGCGGAAAACCGGGATCCTGAAGCCGAGCCGTTTCAGGTCGGCGATGACCACCAGCAGCTGCATGATCCCGCCGAACGTGACGCCCGCGCTCAGGATGATGCCGAGTTCCGTGTTGTCCTCCACGCCTGCGAACAGGACACCGCCCAGAACAATGCTCATGACCACGTTCAGCATGACCGGCGCAAAGGCAGCCGCGGCAAAACGCTGATAGGTATTCAGAATGCCGGCAAGGAACGCCAGCAGCGACATGAAAATCAGGTAGGGAAAGGCGATGCGCGCCATCAGCACGGTCAGGTCGAACTTGGCGCTGTCGGCGCTGAAACCCGGCGCAAGGCCCAGGACCACGAACGGCATGAAAATCTGCGCTACCGCCGTCAGGGCCAGCAGGCAGAACAGGAGCGCAGCGCCGATTTCCCCTGCAAAGCGCCGCGCACCCTCATCACCTTTCTCCTCCACCTCCCGGCCGAACAGCGGAATGAAGGCGGAATTGAAGGCGCCTTCCGCAAACAGCCTGCGAAACAGGTTCGGCAGGCGGAAGGCAACTGCAAAGGCGTCCGCGACCGGCCCCGTACCGACAGCTGCGGCCAGGAGCACATCCCGCACGAAGCCGAGCACGCGGCTCAGCATGGTTGCGCCGCCGACCGTGGTGAAGTTGCGGACAAGGCTCATTCAGGCAGCGCTCCCGTGGACTTTTCAGACATTCACGAGGCCTGACGCTGGACTTTTCTGGAAACAGGCGCGGCCGGATCCAGTTCCAGACGCCCCTTCACGGCATCGGTGAGGCGTTCTCGGATGATTTCCTGCCGCCCGATATTGGAGATTTTCTGGCCCGTAAGGTCGGTCACGTAAAAGACGTCGACAGCCTTTTCACCGAAAGTCGAGATATGTGCCGAGCCAATATTGAGATTGAGCGTCGCAATGGAGCGCGTCAGGTCGTAGAGAAGCCCGGGCCTGTCGAGGCCGGAAATCTCCAGAACCGTGTATTCGTCCGAAAGCGCGTTGTTGACGAGGATCTCGGTCGCGACCTTGAAGGCCTTCACGCGGCTTTTCATCGTGTTTTTCTTGGTCACCGGCTCCGGAAGCCGTTCATCGCCCCTGAGAGTGCTTAGGATCAGCCGGGTGATCCGTTCGCCCCGGCGGCATTCGTCATCGTCGTCAGGCAGTTCGCGCCCGATGAAGATCGTATCAAGCGCAAACCCGTCCGTGGTCGTGTCGATCTGCGCATCGACGATATTGGCACCCGTCGAGAAGCACGCGCCCGCGATAATGGACAGGAGGCGCGGATGGTCGGGCGCCATGATGTTGAGTTCGGTGACGCCCTCGAAAGCGCGGGGGATGACATCGAATGCAAGCCGCTCGCCGCTTTTGTCCGCCTTGCGCAGAAGCTCCGCGTGGGTCAGCAGCCGGTCGGGCTCGGTCCGCAGCCAATAGGCCGGATAGTGCCGTTTGAGATAAGCGGTCCTGTCCTTCTTGCTCCAGTGATCCAGTTTGGTCACGAGATCGTTCTTGGCCGACTCGATCGCCTCGTTGTGGGACATCTTCGAATGCCCGCCGGAAAGGTGCGGCTCCGTCGCGTAGAAGAGCGTCCTCAGAAGCTGTCCTTTCCAGCCGTTGAAGACGCCGGGCCCGACTGCTCGTATGTCGGCAACAGTGAGTATCAGCAGCATTTTCAGCCGTTCGAGCGACTGGACGGTCTGCGCGAAATCCGTGATTGTCTTGCGGTCGTTCAGGTCACGCGACTGAGCGATCGTGCTCATGTCGAGGTGATGTTCGATGAGCCATGCGACCGTTTCGCTTTCCGCCTCGTTCAGGCCGAAGCGCGGGCAGATCTTGCGGGCAACCCGTGCCCCTGCGACGGAGTGATCCTCTGGACGGCCCTTCGCGATATCGTGAAGGAACATCGCGACGTAGAGCACCTTGCGGTTCTGAAGCGTCAGGATCAGGTCGGTCGACAACGGGTGATCTTCGCCGGAGTTTCCGCGTTCGATTTCTGCCAGGACCCCGATGGACCGGATCAGGTGCTCGTCGACTGTGTAGTGGTGATACATGTTGAACTGCATCATGGCGACGACCTTGCCGAAATCGGGCACGAACCTGCCCAGAACCCCGGTCTCGTTCATCTTGCGCAGGATCGTCTCCGGTTTGTTTCGCGACGTCAGGATCGACAGGAACAGCCTGTTTGCTTCCGGGTCGTTCCTGAGGCTGCTGTCGACGAGCTTGAGCGAATGCCGGATCAGCCTGGTGAGTTTCGGATGCAGATTGTAGTCGTGCTTGTCCGCGAGCTGGAACACCCTGAGAAGGTTTGCAGGCGCGGTCTCGAAGATCTTGTCGTTGGTGACATTCAGCCGGTTGTTTTCGACAATGAAGCCGTGCGCGCCCTTGACCGGTTTCACGGAGTCGGTAACGCGTCCGCTGCGCAGGCGGCGCATCATGCCGGAAAATCCCCTTCCCCGGGGTTCCTTCACGTGCTCTTCTTCCAGCGCCGCGCAGATGATGCGGGTCAGGTCGCCGACATCCTTGGCGACGAGAAAGTAGTGTTTCATGAAGCGTTCAACGTCCCGCATGCCCGGATGCTGGGTGTAGCCGAGCCGGATCGCGATTTCGCGCTGGAACTCGAATGCCAGTCTTTCCTCGGCTCGTCCGGTCAGGAAGTGCAGGTGGCAGCGCACGGCCCACAGAAAGTCCTCCGACTTTGCAAACCGGGCATACTCGGACCGTGTCAGGACCCCTTTCTTGACCAGCTCCGATTGCTTGTCGACCCGGTAGTGATACTTGGCGATCCAGAAAAGCGTGTTGAGGTCGCGAAGCCCGCCCTTTCCTTCCTTGATGTTGGGTTCGACCAGATAACGAGACGTCCCCTGGCGCCGGTGACGCTGGTCACGCTCCTGCAGCTTTGCCGCGATGAATTCGGAGCTGGTTCCGTTCACGACATCGGTGCCGAAGCGTTTGACAAGATCCTCGAAAAGCGGGGCGTCGCCCCATATGTGCCGGGCTTCCAGAACCGCAGTGCGAATCGTCATGTCCGATCGGCTGAGCCGGATGCATTCGTCAATGTTCCGGGTTGCATGGCCGACCTTGAACCCAAGATCCCAGAGCATGTAGAGAATGTATTCGACAACCTGCTCACCCCACGGCGTCTGTTTGTAGGGCAGGATGAAAAGCAGATCGATATCAGACCCCGGAGCGAGCGTTCCGCGCCCGTAACCGCCCACGGCCGCGACCGACATGCGCTCCGCTGCCGAGGGGTTCGTGACCCGGTAGACATGCGTGACGGCGAAGTCGTAGATCGCGCGGATGAGCTCGTCCTGAACGTGGGAAAGACGCGCAGCGCAGAGCAACCCGCCGCCGTCTTCGTTCAGCTTTTCCTGCACGCGGTCGCGTGCCGTCTTTACCTCGGTTTTAAGAAGGCTCAAGACAGACGACCTGACTTTGCTGTCCGATCCGTCGCCGTCGTAGTCGTTCGTAAGCGCAGTCAGGCGGGATCGAAGGCCATCCGCGTCGATCAGTCCGGCAAGTTCTTCCTGGCTGGGGTGCATTGGTCTGTCGGCAATCCGTTCGGCAAATCAGAAGGTCAGGTTGGTTTACGAATGCTGGTTATATAGCGATCGCACCGTAAGGACACGGAAATCTGAAAAGACAGCTGCAGCTTGGGAAAACTCGGCCGCTTCGATGTTCCCTGCCCGTGTTGCAGAGCGTCTGCAATCAGGCTCTCATTCGGGACTGCCGGTCTGTACGCTTCAAACGTCGTCTTTCGCCGCCGCCACCCTGAGCTGGTGCAGGAGGCCGGCGAGCGAGTCTTCCGACAGGACGTTGATTTTGAGCGCGAGCTGGTTGGCAAGTTCGGTGGCCTTGGGATGCATCCCGGCCGTGTCGATCGTGATCCTGGGGTCCGACAGTTCCGCCAGGCGTTGGATTTCTTCCGCCTCATCCCAGATGACATTGAAATAGGTGATGATCCGTTGCACCAGAAACCAGGTCGGCTTGCCTCTCTTGCCGTGTTCGAGCGCTGAAAGATAAGCGCTGGAGACGGAAAGCGCAGCCGCCATTTCCTTAAGGGAAACGCCGCGCTTTGCCCTGAGTTCCCGAATTTTTGCCCCAAGCGGTGTCACGGTTCTACCTTCTTTTTCGGATCCGCACGTAGAGCGCCCCCGCTCCACCGTGGCTCGCATGGGCCTCCTCGTAACCCAGGACCACCGAACGCATATCCGGCATGGCAAGCCACTGAGGCACCATTCTGCGTAAAATCCCGCGTTCGTCCATATAGGCGTTACCGGGCCCTCCGCCTTTGCCGGTGATAACCAACACAACTTTGTGACTGCGGGCCTGCGCCTGGTAGAGAAATCCGCGCAACCGGTCATGCGCCTGGTATTGGGTCAGGCCATGAAGGTCGATCCTGGCATCGATGGCCCGGACACCCTTTACGATCTTCCTGCGATAGCGTGTTTCTAGCTGATGAAGCGGCAGCAGGTCGGGTGTTTTCTTCTCCGGCGCGGGGGCCTTGATGGCCGTTGCAGTCCGGGGCGTTTTCACCGCCGTGCGCGGCTTGTCTTTCTTGCTGCTTTCAAGTTCCGCCTCGAGAATCCTGACGCGGTCCGGGTCAAGCGGTGTGAGCGTTTTCGCGACTTTGCCCCAGAGCTCCCGGTCTTCAGGTGACAGGCTGCCCTTTTTTCCCCGCTTCGTCATCGTTCAGTCCGTAGCCGCGTCTGTGCCGGTGCGCATCGGTTTTGGAACAAGCACGGTAAAGGATGCCCTGTGACGAATATCTCCGGCCAGCTCGCCGGCCCGGTCACCGGCCCCCACGAAGATATCGCCGCGCGCGCGGCCCCTGATGGCCGAACCGGTATCGTCGGCGATCATCAGCCGCGCAAAGGTCCGGCCCTCCCTGTCCGGATCCTGGAAGCCCGCCTCAACGAAAACAAAGGCCCCGTAGGGAAGATGCGCCGGATCGATCGCCAGGCTTCGGCCCGCGATCAGGGGCAGTCCGGCCGCGCCGACGGGGCCGTCCTCCGGTCCGGCCTCGAGAACTTCGCGAAAAAAGATGTAGGACCGGTTTTCGCCGAATAGCGCGTCGCGCTTTTGCGGGTTTTCAGAAAGCCAGGATCTGAGACCTTGCATGGTGAAATCTTCCGGGGCGCCCTCGCCGCGCTCGACCAGAAGCTTTCCGATGCCGGTATAGGGATGCCCTGACTTGCCGGCATAACCGACGCGCATCACGCTGCCGTCAGTGAGCCGCAATCGCGCCGAGCCCTGCACGTGTATGAAATAGGCATCGATCGGGTCGGCGAGCCAGACCAGTTCCAGGTTTTCGGTATCCAGTGCGCCACTCATGATGCCGGCCCTGTCCGGCATTTGCGAAAACCCTTTGTCCGTCCGCCGCCCATGGCTCAGTTCTGGCAGCCACTCGACCGGCCTGTTTTCGGGCGTGATCGCTTCCAAGCCGTCCGGTTTCCGGTGAAGCGGGACCGAAAAACGGTCTGTGCGAATGCGAGATGCGGTAACTTCCGGCTCGAAATACCCGGTCACGAAGCCCGGCTCCGTTATCCTGTAGGCCGTGAACCGGGTTTCGAAAAACCGCTGCGCACCGGCAGGCGTTGTTATGTACGGACCCGCTATGACGGCGCAGAGCGCGTTCAAATTCGCAGGATCGTAGCCGGGAAGCCCGGAGGAACCGAAGGCGGTGGTTTTACCGCAAAACCTCCCGAATGCGACGAGCGCCGTGTGCTGCTCGTCGTTTTCCCAGCCCGCCAGTTCGCTGAAATCAATTTTCTCGAAATGGTCGGGAACCTTCGGGCTTTGCGGCGTGGCCATGGCGGCTCCTGCAAAGAAAAGCGGCGCGGCCAGGGCCGCGCCTCTCAAAAAGATGGAAATCCGGCGAAAACTGGTACTCCGCAGCCGCCGGGCCGTTCGCGTCATGGTCACTCGGCGGATTCGGTCGCTACCAGTTTCCAGTTCGGATCGCGTGAATTGGTATCGCGCGCAAACGTCCAGATATCGACCACTTCGGTGACCTTGGCCGGATCGCCGTCAACGACTTCGCCGGCCTTGTCGCGCGTTGCGGAAATCAGCTGGCTGTGGATCTTGACCGTCACCTGCGCGATTGAACCCTTCAGGGCTGCCTCGACGATTTCCGACTTGTCGATACCAACGAATGTCGACTCGATCGTCTCGCCGCGCTTTTCGCGATCATCGATTGCGCTCACAAAACCTTCGAAGACTTCGGGGGACAGAAGGTTTTTCAGGGCTTTCTTGTCGCCGTCGGCGAAGGCCATCACGATCATTTCATAGGCGGCGCGCGCACCGCCCAGGAATTCTACGGGCTCGAAGCTGCGGTCGACCGAAAGAATCTGTTTCAACGCGCTGTTGAGCGCCGAGCCCTCGGGAGCGACCTTGTCGATCACCACATCTCCGCCGTCGGGCTGTTCCGCCATGACGTCGGCAGGCTGGTCACCCTGGTTCGGCAGGGGAATGACGTTGTCCTGGCCGTTCGGCTGCTCGTTCGTCTGTTCCGGCTTGGAATATGGATCGAAGGGCGGTCGCTCGCTGCCGGTGCGTTTGCCTAGAACGGATCTCAGTCTGAACAGAATAAATACCGCAAGTCCCATGAGGACGAGGTTCAGGGGGTCGAAAATTTCATTCATCTTACGTACCGGCTACCCTTTGGAGGCCTTTCAAGCCGCCTCTTGCATGTTCAGCTTAGCGCTGCCCGCTCTCAAATTCAGTTACCACCTTATTTAGGGGGCTCTTGAACCAGCATCCAGACCCGAGAGCAAGACTGAAAATTCTGCAATGGTTATCTTTCCGCGCGCGCCTGCTCGCATTTCTGTGATCGAATGTCTAGATTATGACCTAAAATAACTTATCAGACGATGGAGGTCCCGTGGGACTTTATATCATTGCGGCGCTCATTTTGCTGCCCCTGATTGAAATTGCGGTGTTCATCTGGGTCGGCGGACTGATCGGCGTGCTGCCGACCATCCTCCTGACGGTCATTACGGCCATGGCGGGGACAATCATGCTGCGCCAGCAGGGTCTTTCGCTGCTCATGCGCATGCAGAGCGAGCTTGACGCCGGGCGCGCTCCGGGCAACGAGGTCATGCAGGGCGCAATGATCGTTCTGGCCAGCATTCTGCTGCTTATTCCAGGATTCGTGACCGACGCGATCGGGTTGCTTCTCTTCATTCCGCCCGTTCGCTCGGCGCTTGCGAATTTTATCGTGTCCCGCTCCAACGTTGTGATCGTACAGGGCGGCGCGGCCCATGGCCGGCGTGACGAGCACGTTGTCGACCTTGATCAGGGCGACTGGTCCGAGAAAGACGAACCCAGCCACGACGCGACGTCAGGCAGCGGCCAGCCAAAAATCAGCCCCTGGCGCGACGGACCCGACGACGCCAAGCCCTGATCCATTAAATCGCAAGGTCACTAAAACGTGACACGGGCTGTATGCGTAATATTTACCAGTTGAGGTTACGTCTGACGTTCTGTTTGCGGTGAAACCCGCCTGGAACGGAAGGTTTGAAACCATGGGATCCGCGCGCGTCGACTGGGTCGATACGGCCAAGGGCATCTGCATCATCTTCGTCGTGATGATGCACTCGGTGCTCGGCGTTGAAGCTGCCGCCGGTCAAACCGGCTGGATGCATGCCGTTGTTGCATTTGCGGCCCCGTTCCGAATGCCGGATTTCTTCCTGATATCGGGCCTGTTCCTGGCCAACGTGATCACGAGAGACTGGAAACTCTATCTCGACCGCAAAGTCGTCCATTTTGCTTATTTCTACGTGCTCTGGATGACGATCCAGTTCGCCGTCAAAGCGCCGGTCTTCGTCGGCGACATGGGCACCATGGGTACGCTGGAATTCTACGTCCTGAGTTTCATCCAGCCCTTCGGCACCCTGTGGTTCATCTACATGCTGCCGGTCTTCTTCGTCGTCTGCAAACTTGCGCATGACTACCGCGTGCCCTGGCAACTGATGCTGGCAATCGGTGGGCTCCTGCAGATCGCGCCGATCCACACCGGTCTGCTGCTGGTTGACGAATTCGCCTCCCGCTTCGTCTATTTCTACGCCGGTTACATCTTCGCGCCGCAGATTTTCCAGCTCGCCGACTGGGCGCGTGAGCGCATCGGCGTGAGCGCCGCCTATCTCATCGGTTGGGGTGTCGTGAACGGCGGCCTGGTCTATCTCGGCTGGGCGCACCTGCCGCTGATTGCGCTTGCGCTGGGCGCGGCCGGCGCCGGCGCCATCATCCTGACCAGCGCGCTCCTGGTAAAGATGGGCAGCCTGGCGTTTCTGCGCCACTTCGGCGAGAATTCCATCGTGATCTACCTGGCGTTCTTTTTCCCGATGGGCGTGACGCGTGTGATCCTCCTGAAACTCGGCATCCTGGACATCGGTACGGCGTCATTGATCGTGACGGCCGTTGCCTGCGTCAGCCCGATGATCCTCTACTGGATGATCCGCAGGACAAATCTTGGCTGGTTCCTGTTCAAGCGGCCGGAATGGGCCTATCTCGGCGGCACCTTCGGGCGAAAGCGCGCACCGCAAGCGGCGGAGTGACAGGAAACGTCGGGAATTGTTCCTTTAGGACTTTCCTCCGACCGCGCGTGCGGGCATGATCCGCGCCATGTCGACGCAAGAATCCTCCCCCGCCCTCACCGCTGACGACCACCTTATCCTGGTCGATGGTTCCACCTTCATTTTCCGTGCCTACCACGCGCTGCCGCCGCTGACACGCAAGCCCGACGGCCTGCCGGTGGGCGCCGTCTCGGGCTTCTGCAACATGCTCTGGAAGCTGTTGCAGGAAGGCCTGACGCCGGAAGAAGGCGACGAGCCGACCCATTTCGCGGTGATCTTCGACCATTCGTCAAAGACGTTCCGAAACGCCATCTATCCGGAGTACAAGGCGAACCGGCCGGAGCCGCCGGAAGATCTCGTCCCGCAATTCGGGCTGATCCGCGAGGCGACCCGCGCCTTTTCCGTGCCCTGCGTGGAACAGGAAGGTTTCGAGGCCGACGACCTGATCGCGACCTATGCCCGGCAGGCCGCCGACATGGGCGCGCAGGTGACCATCGTCTCCGGCGACAAGGACCTGATGCAGTTGATCGGTCCGAAGGTCGGCATGATCGACACGATGAAGAACAAGGTCTTCGGAGAACCGGAAGTGTTCGAGAAATTCGGTGTCGGTCCGGACAAGGTCATCGAAGTGCAGTCGCTTGCCGGCGACAGCGTTGACAATGTTCCGGGCGTCCCGGGCATCGGCCTGAAAACGGCAGCGCTCCTGATCAACGAGTTCGGCGATCTGGAAACGCTTCTTGCCGGAGCGGACACGATTAAGCAGAACAAGCGCCGGGAAAACCTGATCGAATTCGCCGAACAGGCGCGTGTTTCCAGGGAACTCGTCACGCTGAAGCAGGATGTCCCGGTCGAGGTGCCGGTCGGGCATTTGACGGTCACCGACGTCGATGGCCCGAAGGCGGTCGGGTTTCTGAAGGCCATGGGCTTCAGCACGCTGACCAAGCGGGTCGCGGAGGAAACCGGAGCCGATCTCGCGAATGTCGAGCCGGCGGATTTCCAGGTCCCTGGCTGGGACGTGCCCGACCAGAAAGGCCGCATGGTCGAGCGTGCGGAAACGGCCGCTGCCGGTCCGGCGGCGGCAGGCGACGGCGCCGGGCCGGAGGGCGTGATGGTGCCGCAGACCGTTGCCGATGGGCGCGCGGAAAGCGTCAAGGCGATCCCGATCGATTCAGGCGCTTATGAAACCGTGACGACGATCGAACGGCTGAAGGAGTGGTGCGACGCTGCCTTCGAAAAAGGCTATGTCGCCTTCGACACCGAAACCACGTCCCTCGACGCCATGCAGGCGGAACTTGTCGGCCTGTCGCTGTCCTGCGAGCCGGGCAAGGCCTGTTACGTGCCGCTCGCCCATGTCGACGGCGAGGGTGATCTTCTGGGCGGCGGCGGCCTGCTGCCCGACCAGATCCCGCTCAAGGATGCGCTTGAAGTGCTCAAACCGATGCTGGAGGACAGGTCTGTTCTCAAGATCGCGCAGAACCTCAAGTATGACTGGCTGGTGATGACCCGCTACGGGGTCGATATCAGCCCCTGGGACGACACCATGCAGCTGTCCTACACGGTTGACGCCGGCAAGGGCGGCAACGGCATGGACGAGTTGTCGGAACGCTGGCTCGGTCACAAGCCGATCCCGTTCAAGGAGGTTTGCGGCTCCGGCAAGTCGATGATCACCTTCGACAAGGTGCCGATCGACAAGGCGACCGCCTATGCGGCCGAGGACGCGGATGTGACCCTGCGCCTCTGGATGATCCTGAAGCCGCGCCTTGCCAGCGACCGCATGGCAACCGTCTACGAGATGCTGGAGCGCCCGATGGTGCCCGTCCTGGCGCGCATGGAAAAACGCGGCATTTCCGTCGACCGGCAGATGCTGTCGCGGCTGTCCGGCGACTTCGCACAAGGAATGGCCGGGCTGGAATCTGAGATCTACGAGCTTGCCGGTGAAAACTTCAACATCGGCTCGCCCAAGCAGCTCGGCGATATCCTGTTCGGCAAGATGGGTCTCCCGGGCGGCAAGAAAACCAAGACCGGCGCATGGTCGACGTCTGCCCAGGTGCTGGAGGATCTGGCCGCCGAAGGTCATGAACTGCCGTCCAAGATCGTCGCCTGGCGTCAGCTCTCAAAGCTGAAATCCACCTATTCCGATGCTCTGCCCGGCTACATCAACCCGGAAACGGGCCGTGTGCACACGTCCTATGCGCTGGCGGCGACCACGACGGGACGTCTGTCCTCGTCCGAGCCGAACCTTCAGAACATTCCGGTGAGGACCGAGGCAGGCCGCAAGATCCGCCAGGCCTTCATCTCGGCCAAGGGACACAAGCTTGTCTCCGCCGACTACAGCCAGATCGAGCTGCGCGTGCTGGCGCATATGGCCGATATTCCGCAACTGAAAAAAGCGTTCGAGGATGGGCTCGACATTCACGCCATGACGGCGAGCGAAATGTTCGGCACGCCGATCGAAGGCATGGATCCGATGGTGCGCCGCCAGGCCAAGGCAATCAATTTCGGCATCATCTACGGTATTTCCGCTTTTGGTCTCGCCAATCAGCTCGGCATTTCGCGCGGCGAGGCCGGCGATTACATCAAGACCTATTTCGAACGCTTCCCCGGCATCCGCGACTACATGGAAGCCACCAAGAAAAAAGTGCATGCCGACGGTTACGTCAACACCATCTTCGGCCGCAAGGCGCATTATCCGGACGTGAACACCAAGAACCCTAACATGCGCTCCTTCTATGAACGCGCGGCCATCAACGCTCCGATCCAGGGATCCGCCGCCGACATCCTGCGCCGCGCCATGGTGCGCATGGAAGACCGCCTCTCGGACGCCAGGCTCGACGCACAGATGCTGCTGCAGGTGCATGACGAACTGATCTTTGAGGTTCCCGACGCCCAGGTCGACGACACCTTGCCGGTCATCCGGGATGTCATGGAAAACGCCTGCGAGCCAGTGCTGAAGCTGTCCGTCCCCCTGCAAGTCGATGCCCGCGCGGCCGACAACTGGGACGAAGCGCACTAGGTGATGGACCCATAAATGAGACTGAAATGGCATGCGAAATAGCGAAATCCAGTTAGGAAGGGTGTGCGGAGCGGGCTTCCTGCCCGGTCAAGCACGCTGACGCCACGGGGTGACGCCATTTCCATGTCCTTCGGATTTGACCGGTTTGCTCCTCCTCGGCGTTGCGAAAGGCTTGAAAATGAGGAACATTTCCTGCGCTTCCGCGCCTTGACGAGGAGCAAGCCGCCTCAAACCATTACGGCCTCATTTATGGGTCCATCACCTAGCCAACGCGGCGCGCAAACGAAAACGCCGCCCCGGACCTGATCCGGGGCCAAGCCTGTTTGACGATCGGAAGGCTTAAAAAGCTGCCGTCTCGGCTGGCGCCACGCGAACCGCGGAAAATTCAAGCATTCGCAGGTCCCGGGTCAGGCCCGGGACAGCAAGGTGATAGGAAATGCGAAGGTGAAACCGGGTAACGGTCTCAATTGCCGGTCCGTATCCTAAACCATCGCCATGACGCGCGATGGCCCGCCGGTGCCGCCCCGGAATTTCGGCGCGCCGACGATCAGGGTTGCGCCGCTGGCCGGGAGAGTGTCCAGGTTGGCGATGCATTCGATGCCCCAGCGGTTGCTGGGTAACCAGGCATAGTGGACGGCAAAATCGGGCGAGGGGCCGAAGTCGAGCGACAGGGTGTCGACGGCGAGACCAACGACATTCGCCTCTTCCATCAGCATCTGGGCGGCTTCAATGTGGAATCCGGGGAAATGCATGACGCCGTTCTCGTCCGCATTGCGGAATTTGTCCGTCGGAACCTGCACACCCCATCCGGAATTCATGGCGACACAGGCCCCGTCCGGAATGTCGCCGTTGGCCGCGATCCAGGCCTTGAGATCGTCCGGCGTCACCTGGGCGTCCGCATTCTCTGTCGCCTTCGACTTGATGTCGATGATGCACAAGGGAGCAACGAGGTTTTCGACCGGGATTTCCGCGACGGACTGACCATCTTCCGAAAAATGCAAGGGCGCATCCATATGTGTGCCGGTGTGTTCATTGTAGGTGAGATTGAAGAGATTGTAGCCGTCCTTCGCGAAATCGACGAGCTTCTCCTTGAAGAACTGCTGCTCTCCCCCGAACGTCGGGAAAGTCTCGTAGAGCTCGTGGGTCATATCCGCGATCTTGGTGGGTGTCTGTGCCATCGCCGGCATGGCGCCTGTCGCCGCAGCGGTTGCCGCGAGCCCGGCGCCGACGGCCGTCGCTCTGAAGAAATCACGCCGTGACAGCATGCGGTTTTTGACTGAGTTGATGACGCATAGATCGCACATGACATGTCCTTCCCGTTGTTTGCCGAAGGGAATGCTGCCTTTCGACCAGCGAAAATGCGAGTCAAAAAACCAAAAGCGTGTCTTGGCGGAGGACGTTCTGCGGTGAGCGCATGAGTGGATTCAGCTCATTTTGAGGTCAAACCACCCGCAACTCCGGCGGGCTCTTGGCAGTCAGCACCGTTCGGGAAGGGATAGCATTCTGCAGGAGTTCACTCAGATGGTCTTCAAGGTAGTCCACAATCGGCGACTGCGCCTTTGCCGGCGTGTAAACGGCCAGTCTTGTCGCGGGAAGGGCCGGAAACCCGTCCTGTTCCCTGAGGATTTTGAAGCCCTCGAGAATGGCTCCCGATGGCAGGCAACAGACCCCGGCGCCAGAGGTTACGGCAACCTGGGCGGCTGCGACGCTGGTGGTGGTGATGCGCTCAACCCACTGGCGGCCGGCGCTGGCGAGAGCGCGAAAGGAAATGTCGCGGAAGGGGCAGGGTTCGGGGAACAGGATCAGCGGCAGCGGATCGCCGGGAATGAAGGTTTCGCCGGCCGCCCAGTGAAGTTGTTCTTCCACGACACTTGCCGGTTCCGGCTTGGAAGGGGTCACGAGGGCAATTGCCAGGTTGAGTTCGTTGCCGGACAGTTTTTCATGCAGCGTCGCACTGTCCGCGACCGTCATTTCCAGTTTTACGTTTGGATGGATGCGGACGAAATCACAGAAAATCGACTGGAGTTGCCCCGTCGTGGACCATTCCGGCAATCCGACATGAACGGTGCCCGTGAGTTCCGGCGCTGAAAGCCTCAGACGTGCCTCTTCGTGGGACTTTAGGATGTCTCTGGCGTGTTGATAGAGAATGCGGCCCGCAGGCGTCAGTTCCATCGTGCGCGCCGCCCGTTCGATCAGCGGTTTGCCGACGCGGTCTTCCAATCGCCTGAGTTGAGTGCTGACGCATGGCTGTGTCCGGTTCAGTTTACCGCCGGCGAGTGTCACGTTGCCTGTTTCGGCGACGGCGACAAACGCTTCCAGCAACTCGATGTTGAAACGGCCGACGGTCAAATTGCGTTATCCCACCTGTGTTCCGGTCCGCCGGCGGCGCCGGCAGGAAGTCTCACGATGGCCGAAGAGGTACGTGCAATTTCAAACAAATTCAACTATAAATTTAAATCGAAACAGAGGATGCGTGTCGGGAAGACGGCGCTTGGAACCGGTGCATTGCAACAACACAGGCATAACACCCTATTATGATCGAGCGCGGCCACATAACCGCATTCTACTGGCTTTTATTGATGCCGGCAGGCATTATAATGCCGTGCCAAGACAAAAAACATGTGAACTGGTGTACCCATGATCGTTTCAAACACGACGAACGACGAACTTCAGATCGACACCGAGCTTTGCAGGGCGATGTTCGAAAAAGATCCCGACAAAATGATCGAGCTCGTATCGGATTGGCTGGAAACCAACGGCTTGTCCATGAGCGAGACGTTTCAGATGCCTGCATATCTCGACAAGGTCCTGGCGGAGGCGTCCGGGTATTCCGGTTCAGGCCGCTCTTTGCGCATCTACGCGTCCTGAATTGACCGCTCCTTCGGTCCGGACGTCTCCGGCCGAATAAGCTGAATGTCGCCGATGCTTGGCGGGCGCGTCTGCGCCAAGGGCAAACACTCTCAACAGCACTTTAAATTGCAACATCGTTGTAGGGATCGTCGCTTTCCAGTGAGTCGATAGCGTCGTCGGCTTCGTATTCGGACCAGTCGTCGTCCTGGTAGAGTTCAAAATCATTGGAGTCATCGTCTTCGAAATCGTGATCAATCTGGTCAAGGAAACCGTCACCCAGATTGTCCATGATGGCATCTACGTCACCAAACCTGCGGGACGACAGACCCAGGTCATCCATGTCGCCATCGTAAGAGGCGTGTTCACCGCGATCATCAAAATACGTCATGTCATTTCCTCCTGTGAAGCGGGTTGCGCTGAGTGAGAAATGGGGCATGCGGAAGAAAATCAGTGTGACGTTTGTCACCGGATCGCTCCCTTAACGTCAAAACCCTGCGCTTTTGTGCGCCGGGTCACACTTGACCGCTCCACCTGACCCGCCAGGCGCTTCAATCAGGGTCATGCGAGGCCCTGGATTTCGCGCGTCAGACCGGCAAACACGCAGTATGTTCCCGGGCGTTCCATATTTGTTCTTGAACCGGCGCGGTTATTGTGTTTCCTTCCTCTTGCATCTTCAGGTAGAGGAGAGGGCATGGTCAGCCGGGTCACGACGGTTGCCTTTCAGGGGATCGAGGCCGTTCCTGTCGACGTGCAGGTTCATGTCGGCCCGGGCATGGTCGCATTCAACGTCGTCGGCTTGCCGGACAAGGCGGTGGCGGAAAGCCGCGAGCGCGTCCGCGCGGCGCTTTCCGCATCCGGTCTGGCGCTCCCGGCCAAACGCGTCACCGTCAATCTCGCCCCTGCTGATCTTCCCAAGGAAGGCTCGCATTACGATTTGCCCATTGCGCTGGGCGTGATGGCTGCAATCGGTGCCATCCCGGGTGAATTCCTGGACGGGTACGCCGTACTCGGAGAGCTGGGTCTCGACGGGACGCTGGCCCCCGTCGCCGGTGTGCTGCCGGCGGCCATGGGTGCAAACGGGCTCGGCAAGGGGCTGATCTGCCCGGAAGCCAGCGGCGGCGAGGCGGCATGGGCCGATGCGGACATGGATATTCTTGCCCCTCGCTCGCTGATACAGCTCGCCAATCATTTCAAGGGGACGCAGGTCCTGTCGCGGCCCGCCGCAAAACTGCACGGCAACGCCGGCGCCTTGCCTGATCTCGCCGAGGTCAAGGGACAGGAAAGCGCCCGCCGTGCGCTGGAGGTCGCCGCTGCGGGCGGTCACAACCTGCTCATGACCGGTCCGCCCGGATCTGGAAAGTCCATGCTGGCAAGCCGCTTGCCCTCCATCCTGCCGCCGCTGACACCTCGCGAACTGCTGGAAGTGTCTATGATCGCTTCGCTTGCCGGTGAATTGGCGGAGGGAAAGCTCACCGACAAGCGGCCCTTCCGCTCTCCACATCATTCCGCGTCAATGGCAGCCCTCATCGGCGGCGGCCTCCGGGCAAAACCGGGGGAGGTTTCGCTTGCCCATAACGGTGTCCTGTTTCTGGATGAACTGCCCGAATTCACCCCGCAGGTGCTCGACAGTCTGCGTCAGCCGCTTGAAACGGGGGAAGCCGTAATCGCCCGCGCCAATCACCGCGTGACATATCCTGCCCGTATTCAACTGATTGCCGCCATGAACCCGTGCCGCTGTGGCAATGCCGGCGAACCGGGGCACGTGTGCCGCCGCGGAGAGCGGTGTGTCGCGGAATACCAGGCGCGCGTTTCAGGACCGTTTCTGGACCGGATCGATCTCAGGATAGACGTTCCGGCCGTGACCGCGGCTGACCTCATCGGCTCGGCTGAGGCTGAACCCTCCGGGAGCGTTGCCGCGCGGGTTGCCGAGGCACGCCGCATCCAGGAAAGACGGTTCTTCGATCTTGGCGTGATCTGCCGGACAAACGCCCAGGCGCCGGCGTCGGTTGTCGAAACCATGACGCAGCCGGACGAATTGGGTCTGGCCTTCCTGCGCGATGCTGCCGAAAAGCTGAAGCTGAGTGCACGCGGATATCACCGGGTGCTCAAACTTGCTCGGACCCTGGCCGATCTGGACGGCAAGGACACGGTTTCCCGCATCCATTTGGCCGAAGCATTGAGCTACCGCGGCCGGGACATGTCGCGGCGGGCGGCCTGACAGGAAGCTGCATCAATCCGGGGACGCAGGCGGGAATCTGATTGAAGATCCGCGCAAATGGCCCCATGTCTCTGAAAGTCATCAACCGAGGGAGGCTGCACATGCTGGTCACGACGACGAATACCATTCAGGGCAAGGATATCGACTACAGAGGCCTGGTGACGGGCGAGGCCATTCTGGGCGCCAATCTCTTCAAGGATCTTTTTGCCGGTATTCGCGATATCGTCGGGGGCCGCTCGGGCGCCTACGAGGAAGAACTCGCGAAAGCGCGCAAGATCGCCGTTGATGAAATGTGCCAGCAGGCCCAGGCGATGGGCGCGAACGCGGTCATCGGGGTGGATCTCGACTATGAAACGGTCGGCCAGAACGGGTCGATGCTCATGGTCAGCGCAACCGGCACGGCTGTCTGGATCCGCTGACCCCCGTCATGTCATCCGATTTCAGGATTGAAACCGGTTTTCCTGAGGACCAGAGATCGCGCGCGGCCAGGCTTTTCTGGTCCGCGTTTCGCGGAAAGCTGGAAGGTGTCATGAAGCCGGAGGCAAAGGCGTTGACGTTCCTGGAAGACGTGCTCGATCCCGCCTATGCGCTCAGCGCGGTTTCGCATGAGGGCACCCTTCTTGGGCTTGCGGGCTACAAGACCGACAAAGGCGCTTTTGTCGCCGGTACGTTGCGGCAGATGACGGCGGCTTACGGCCGCTTCGGCGGTCTCTGGCGCGCAGTGTTGCTGGACTTGCTTGAACGCAAGACGGAACCGGGCTCTCTTCTGATGGACGGAATTTTCGTCAGCGAGGCCGCGCGCGGCAGGGGTATCGGTACGGCGCTTTTGCAGGCGATCTTCCGCAAAGCCGCTGAAGACGGTCTGAACCGTGTTCGCCTTGATGTCATCGACCACAATGACAGGGCCCGGTCGCTGTATGAGCGCATGGGTTTCAGCGCTGTTTCGAAACAGACGACAGGCCCGCTGAAACATGTTTTCGGGTTCTCCTACGCGACACGCATGGAAAAACCGATACCCTGATTTTTAAAGCATCACGGGCAGGGATTGGCCGTGCTGCTTCGACCGGCACTTTCGAACATGTTGTGCCTCCGCCTTTTGTCGCGCTATCGTCAAGCGCAATGCCGAGGGAGGATGGCATGCGCGACGTCGAACATGTCAGCGAAATCGACCGGGTCCTGAAAGGACAGGAGACCGGCAGGGATGAGCTTGTCTCTGAAAGCTGGCGGCGCTGTGTTCAGACCTACGGCATGGACCCGACACGGCCGGACGGACCGCATGTCGTCACCGAGCAGCAGCTCAAAGAACACCAGGAACAGTCCGAACGCCTGATCGCAACGGCGCGATCCGGTCTGCAGACCCTGTTCAAACAGGTTGCCGGCCACAATTACGTCCTTCTTCTGGCGGACGCAAAGGGCATCAGTGTCGATTTCTTTGGCGATCTCCGGTTCGAGGAAGAACTGCGCCGCGCCGGTCTTTACCTCGGTTCGGACTGGTCGGAGGATCTTGCGGGCACCTGCGGTGTCGGCTCCTGCATCGTGACCGGTGAAGCGGTCACTATTCATCAGGGCGATCATTTCGGACTGTCTCACACGCCCCTGTCCTGCACCGCCGCACCGATTTTTGACACCAGCGGCAAGCTTGCCGCCGTGCTTGATATCTCGCTTTTGCGCTCGCCCAGCCCCAAATCGAGCCAGAACCTGGCGATGAATCTCGTGAAAGCATCCGCCCGCCGCGTGGAAATGGCCAACCTGATGGCGATGACGCGCCGTGAGTGGGTGCTGCGTTTTTCGACATCCTCGGAATTCCTGGAAGTTGATCCCGAAGCGGCCGTCGCGCTCGACGAAGGCGGCCATATCACCGGCATGACACGCGGTGCCATGGAGTTTCTCGCGCCTGGCGGAGCCTCTGATCTGATCGGCAACCGGATCGACATGCACATGGACCTGGAGATCGACGATCTGCCGGAATACATGCGCGGCCGCCCCACCGAGGAACGGGTGCTCAGATTGCGCGATGGCCGTGGGCTTTACGGCCATGCGATTGCCCCGCAGTCGTCCCGCGTGTCGCGGCCGCAGGCAATGGGCGCACTGTCAGGACCCTTGCGCAGTTTCTGCGGACCCGATCCGGCTTTGATCCAACTGGCTGGCAAGGTTGAGAAGCTGGCTGCCACCCAGGTTCCGATATTGCTGACCGGTGAAACCGGGACCGGCAAGGAAACCCTTGCCCGGGCTGTTCATGTTCTCGGTCCGGCAAATCGCTCTTTTCACACGCTCTGCTGCTCCGATCTGCGCAAGGAGAAGATCGATGCGATCGCGGACGGTGCGGCGGGAACGCTGTTTCTGCGGGGCATCGAACGCCTGGACGACAATGGCCAGTCCATCCTGCTGGCACTCCTGGAAGCGCGCAGCGACCTGAGGGTTGTTGCCACAGCGCGCCAGGACGACAACAATCCGGACGGTCTCAAGGCGATCAGACCCGAACTCTATTTCAGGCTTGCCGGTGCGTTGATTTCCGTTCCGCCGCTAAGACACCGCAAGGATTTCGACTGGCTTACGGACCGTCTGCTGCGGCGTTCGCCCAAGGACTTCCGGCTGTCCCCCGCCGCGCGGGCCGAACTCAACAGCCGCCATTGGCCCGGCAACATCCGGGAGCTGTCGACAACACTGGAAGTCGCCATGGCGCTGACAGACGGCTCGGTGATTGATCTTCCGGACCTGCCGCCGCCGGCCATGTCGGAGCACACGGCAACCGATCCGGCAGACGACCTCGAGGCTCTGCTTGAAGCCTGCGACGGGAACATGTCCCTGGTGGCGCGGCGGCTTGGCGTCAACCGCTCGACTGTGCTGCGCCGGATGCGCAAGGCGGGGCTGAACCGCCCGAATTGAGTGCGTTTCGCGCCTCTACTCTTCACGACTTTGCTGCGTTGCACCTTGTTGCGTGCGCAACATCAAATCACATTTGTGACCTGTCATCGGTCAAATTGTCATGCGCGCCGTGGCGCACGACCTGCCTGCTCTGCAATTCTCTCCTCCATGAATGAACGGGAGGAATGAAATGCTAGACACACCATTGGTCCACCAGACCGAGACCTTTCTCAAGTCCTTCGGGGATGCGCTCGCGGCCGGAGATGTAGAGGCCGCGGTCAATCTTTTTCAGGATGACTGCTACTGGCGAGATCTCGTCGCCTTCACCTGGAACCTCAAAACCGTCGAGGGCAAGGACCAGGTCCGCGATATGCTGACCAGCCAGCTCGGCGCGATCGGCCCAAGCAATTGGACGCTCGCGGAAGGCGAAGTTCCGACCGAGGAGGGCGGTGTGATTACGGCGTGGATCCAGTTCGAGACGAAACTGGCGCGCTGTTTCGGTCTCATCCGTCTTAAGGACGACAAGATCTGGACCTTGCTGACAACCATGGTGGAACTCAAGGGCCACGAGGAACCCAAGGGCTTCCAGCGCCCGCTCGGGGCAAAACACGGCGCCGGGAAGCATCGCACCACCTGGAAGGAAGAGCGCGAGAAGGAAGACGCGGAACTCGGCTATTCCAGGCAACCCTATTGCGTGATCATCGGTGGCGGCCAGGGCGGCATCGCGCTTGGCGCGCGCCTGCGCCAGCTCGGCGTTCCGACCATCATCGTGGAGAAGAACGAACGACCAGGCGACAGCTGGCGCAACCGCTACAAGTCCCTCTGCCTCCACGATCCGGTCTGGTACGACCACCTTCCCTACATCAAGTTTCCGGAAAACTGGCCGATCTTCAGTCCGAAGGACAAGATCGGCGACTGGCTTGAAATGTATACCAAGGTCATGGAGCTGAACTACTGGACCCGGTCGGTCGCCAAGTCCGCCAGCTATGACGAGGCGACCGGTGAGTGGACGATTGTCGTTGACCGCGACGGCGAGGAAGTTGTCCTGCGCCCGAAACAGCTGGTGATGGCGACGGGCATGTCCGGCAAGGCGAACGTCCCGGTATTTCCGGGTATGGACAGTTTCCGGGGCGACCAGCACCATTCCTCGAAGCATCCGGGACCGGATGCCTACCGAGGCAAAAAGGCCGTTGTTGTCGGCTCAAACAATTCCGCCCACGACATCTGTGCCGCGCTTTGGGAAAACGATGTCGATGTCACCATGGTCCAGCGGTCCTCGACACATATTGTGCGCTCCGACACGCTGATGGATGTCGGGCTCGGAGCGCTTTATTCCGAAGAGGCCGTCCGGGCCGGAATGACCACGGAAAAGGCCGATCTCATCTTTGCGTCCCTGCCCTACCGCATTCTCCATCAGTTCCAGATTCCCGCCTATGCGGAAATGAAGAAACGCGATGCGGACTTTTATGACGGGCTTGAAAAGGCCGGTTTCTGGCTTGACTGGGGCGACGATGACAGCGGCCTCTTCATGAAATACCTGCGCCGCGGCTCTGGATACTACATCGATATCGGCGCAAGTCAGCTCATCATCGATGGTGAAGTCAAGCTGAAACGCGGTCAGGTCACCGAGCTTGTCGAAGACGGTGTGGTGCTGGACGACGGCAGCAAGCTGGAAGCGGATGTCATCGTCTATGCGACCGGCTATGGCTCGATGAACGGCTGGGTCGCCGACCTGATGGGCCAGGAAATGGCGGACCGGGTTGGCAAGGTCTGGGGCCTGGGCTCCGATACGACCAAGGATCCGGGCCCCTGGGAAGGCGAACAGCGCAACATGTGGAAGCCGACCCAGCAGCAGGCGCTGTGGTTCCACGGCGGCAACCTGCACCAGTCCCGGCACTACTCCCAGTTCCTGTCTCTACAGCTGAAAGCCCGGATGGAAGGCCTCGACACGCCGGTCTACGGGCGCCAGGAGGTTTATCACCTTTCTTGACGTGATAATCTGTTCGTCTACGCCGGTGCCGTCCGGTGACCAAAATGAAAGGCGAGGGTGTTCCCCTCGTCTTTTTTGTTGCCGACCGGAGTTTCGGACCCTCAAAGCCCTTCGAAAAGCGCTGTAGACAGGTACCGTTCTGCGAAAGAAGGGATGATCACGACGATGGTTTTGCCGTCCATGTCTTCGCCCTGACCGACCCCGATCGCGGCGGTGAGTGCCGCTCCGGAGGAAATGCCGACAGGAATTCCCTCGGTTCGTGCGACCTCGCGCGCCATGGCAAAAGCGTCATCGTTGGAAACCGTCCGAACTTCGTCATAGGCGCTCGTGTCGAGCACACCGGGAATGAACCCGGCGCCGATGCCCTGGATCTTGTGCGGGCCGGGCTCTCCTCCCGAGAGGATCGGGCTGTCTGCAGGTTCAACCGCGACGACATGCAAGTCAGGTTTCCGCGCCTTGAGCACGTCCGAAACCCCCGTGATCGTGCCACCGGTGCCGATGCCCGAGACGAACACATCGATTTTGCCATCCGTGTCGTTCCAGATCTCTTCCGCGGTCGTGTTGCGGTGGATGTCCGGATTGGCCGGGTTGTTGAACTGTTGCGGCATCACCGCGCCGTCGATTTCACCGAGCAGTTCCTGCGCACGGGCGATCGCGCCTTTCATCCCCAGCGCGCCGTCGGTGAGCTCCAGTTCCGCTCCCAGTATCCTGAGCATCTTCCGGCGTTCCACCGACATGGTTTCCGGCATCACGAGGATCAGCCGGTATCCCTTGGCGGCGGCCACGAAGGCGAGCGCGATGCCGGTATTGCCGGACGTTGGCTCGATGAGCGTTGATCTGTCCGGTGCGATATGGCCGTCCCGTTCCATCGCCTCGATCATGGCGACGCCGATGCGGTCCTTGACGCTGGCAATCGGGTTGAAGAATTCCAGCTTGGCGAGAAGGTCGCCCCTGACACCATGTGCTTTTGCGAGCCGGTCCAGCCGCACGATCGGGGTGTCGCCGATCGTGTCGGTTATCGAGGCATAGATCTTTCCGCGCCCATGCGTTGTTCTCGTCATGCGGCCCCTCCCTTGCCGGACTTGTTCTTGTCCTGAACTCCGTCCTAGTTGGTTTTCGGCAATCGGTCATCCCAAAATGTGGGTGTAACCCTTCGCATCAGACCGGCTGCGTCAGGCATTGCCAAAGAGCAGGTCCGGAAGCTGGTCCATGCGCTCGAAGAGAATGGCGCCGGCCGCCCTAAGGGCTTCTCTGTCGCAGACCGGGTCCTGGACATAGGCGAAGACCCGCATGCCTGCCGCTCGTGCCGCCTTGACGCCGGGCAGGCTGTCCTCGATCACAACGCAGTCCTGCGGGCGATGTCCCATGGACTTTGCCGCGAGCAGGAAAATGTCCGGCGCAGGCTTTCCTCTTTCGCAGTCCTGCGAGGAATAGAGCTTGTCTATCAGTCTCGGCAACAGACCGGCGCTGCCGAGCGTTGAATGCATCTTCTCGTATTTTCCGGACGATCCGACGCAATAGGGAATGCCACGTTCATCAAGCAGGTCCATCACATCGGCAACGCCCGGTACCTGCTCGACACCGGCCTTGAAGCTTTCAATGTCGCGGGCGCGGAGTTGCTTGAGCCAATCGGAAGGCAGGTTTCTGCCGAGCTCCCGTTCGACGATCTCCTGCACCGCTTCAAGCGTCCGGCCCATGAACCGTTTCTGGCAGGCCGGGCCGCTGATCGGAAAACCGCACTCGGTCAAAAGCGCGGCCAGTGTCCGGTTCGTCAGGCGTTCGGTGTCAACCAGCACACCGTCACAATCAAAGATCACAAGTCCCGGGGTCATTTGAAACATCCGTCCGTCATGCGCGCCCGGTCGACCCGAAGCCACCCGCACCGCGCTGTGTTTCCGACAGCGTCTCGACCTCGGTTATGACGGCCTGAAGAACCGGCGCGATCACCATCTGGGCAATCCGTTCGCCGCGGGCAACCTCGAAAGTCGTGTCGCCGAGATTGATCAGGATGACCTTCACCTCGCCCCGGTAGTCCGCATCGATCGTTCCGGGCGTATTGAGAACGGTGATGCCGTGCTTGGCTGCAAGACCCGAGCGCGGCCGGACCTGGGCTTCGAACCCCGCCGGCAGTGCCATCGCAAGTCCGGTTGGAACCAGAGCCCGTTCGCCAGGTGCCAGCAGCAGCGGCGTGTCGACCGCCGCGACCAGGTCCAGGCCGGCCGCAAGATCCGACTGGTAGGCGGGCAACGGAAGGCCCCTGGCGTGGTCGAGCTGTTTCAGTTCCAGTGTCACTTGCATCTTCGGGATCCTTGTTCGTGCTGCTCGCAGGGACGATATTCGATTTGACTTGTCAAGAATCGCAATGGCCTGATTAACGACTCAATATTTTTGGCTAACGTCTTGAAGTTTCGGCAATGTCCTGAAACACTTTGACCCATCGTAATGTTGCCTAGGTTGGGAGATTTGCAACATGAGACGTTTGATTTTCGCATTCACCGCAGGTGTTCTGCTTGTGTCTACCCCGGCGGCTTTTGCCCAGACAGTCGGATTCGCAGAAGCGATCAAGATCCTGTCGGCGAGCTGCGGAGCCGACATCAACAAGTACTGCAAATCCGCAACGCTTGCCAACAACGGCATCGGTCAGTGTCTGGATCAGAACCAGGCCAAGGTGTCCCAGAAGTGCAATGCGGACCGCGCCGTCGTTGCCACTCTTATTCAGGAACGTCTTGCCGCTCAGGCCGCGGCTCCGAAGATATGTCAGCGTGACGCTGCTCAACGCTGCAAGGGTGTCAAACCGGGCGCGGGTCATGTTCTGCGGTGCCTTCTGAAGGCGCAGCGTTCCGTCAGTGCAAAGTGTAACACCGCCATTGATCTGGCTGGATACCGCTAAGCGGACCTGGGAGATAACACATGAAAAAGTTCCTCTTCGCCGGTCTCTCGGCCGCTTTCCTTGCCGTTTGTGTGACTGGCGCCAGCGCCCAGACCCAACTCAACCGCAACGAAATCATCAATTCGCTTCAGGGCGCCCAGCAGAAGGTCGATGTCAGCGCGGACGAGTTGCAGAAGGCCGCTTTCGAAAACATCCAGAAATATCCGGGCGCGAACTCGCCGGGCAATCTGCCGCTTTGGGACAAGCTTGCCTCGCTGCGCCAGTTCAACGTGGAAATCACGTTCGACATCAATTCGGCGCGCATCCGGCCCGAGTCCTATGAAACCATCGGGCTGATCGCCGATGCGCTGCACACGCCGTATCTGCAGGGCCAGACCTTCTTTGTCGTGGGTCATACGAGCGCTGACGGGCCGCGTGATTTCAATCTCGAACTGTCCATCAAGCGGGCCAAGTCGGTCCGCGATGCGCTTGTGACAACGTTCCGGGTTCCGGGCGAATACCTGCAGGCGGTCGGGCTTGGCGAAGAGCAGCTGCGCGATCCCTCCAAGCCGGATGCGGCCATCAACCGCCGCGTCCAGCTCATCAATGTCGGCTATCGCTGAGTGCGAAATGCCTGAGATTTCCGTTCCCGCCCTGGCGGGAACGGTTTGTTGATTGTTCCCGATTATGGAACAGCCCTTCTCCAAAAACTGACCTTCTGCCGGGCTTGAACCCGCTTATGTTTTGCTGAGACGCACAGTCAGTTGTCCAATGGAGAGCCCTTATGTCCGCAGCGCAAAGCACCATTCCACCTGTTTTCTTCGCGCATGGCGCGCCAACGCTGGCGGTTGAAGACACGGCTGCGAACCGGTTCCTTAAGTCCTTTGCAGACGACGGTATCGAGCCCAGGGCGATCCTGATCCTGTCCGCGCACTGGGAAACCGAAGGGCTGAAGCTCTCCGCGCCCGGCCCGTTGCGCACCTACCACGATTTCCGGGGGTTCCCGAAGGAACTCTACGAGATTTCATATCCCGCTTTTGCCGATGAGGAACATGTCGACGAGACAGCCAGGCTCCTTGAAGAGGCCGGCTACGATGTCGAACTGGACAGCGAATGGGGGCTGGACCACGGCGCATGGGTGCCGTTGTCACTCGCCTTCCCGGCGGCACGCATTCCCGTCACCGCACTCTCGCTTCCCAATGGAAGCACGCCGGAAAGCATCTACCGGCTCGGCAGGGCGGTGGCACCGCTGCGCGAAAAAGGCGTGCTGATTGCCGGCTCGGGCAGCACGACGCACAATCTGCGCGATATCAGGCCACAGGGCTCGAGCGCCCCGGACTGGGCCGAAAAATTCGACCATTGGCTGGATGAAGGCCTGAAAGCGGGGTCGATCGACTATTTCAAGGATCTGGATGCCGCCCCGGACTTCCGTCGCAATCACCCAACGGAAGAGCACCTTTTGCCATTATTCTTCCCCTTTGGCGCCGCCGGTGAAGAAGCCAATGTCCAACGCCTGCACCGAAGCTATGAATACGGCTCGATCAGCATGAGCTACTTCCGCTTCGCCGCGTGAGCCGATGAGGTTGCGGCAGGCATTGGCCGCGGCCGGTGACTAGACTTAACGGGTGCGGGTGCGGTTCAGGCCCGCAATTTCCGATCATTTCGCAGGTCGCGTCATGGCTTGACCATGGCACACATGCCGCTGCGCCTCCGGTTGTACAGCTTTGCTTTCTTGAGACGCAAGGGCATGGATTGCCAGATCAAGTCTGGCAATGACCAACGGGGAATATGCGCGTATTCGAGGTCTATCGACCGGGCCTTCGCGTCCATGTGCTCCAAGGTTTCACCGCAGCAGGTTCCTCCCTCTTTGTGGGGCGGGGTGGGGGTGCAAACAACTGGGCAAGGATGAAGATTTCCGGATGATTCAGGGCCTCGACGTTGACCTCCATCGCCGTCCCGGACGAGCGGCGCGGGATCCGGGATCCTCTCATGTCCCGAGCTGTTCGAAGGAACGCTTGGAACTGGAAACAATCGCCCGATCCGGTAAGCCAAAAAGCGAGTAGGTCCCGGATCTACGCTGACGTCTGCCCGCGTTGACACATGACCTCAGTCAGTCGCTCAACTCCTGCGCGGCGCGTTCGATGATCCGGCGGGCAACGTCGGCCTTGTTCATTTCGGGCCAGTCCTCGACACCGGACGTGCTGACAAGGCGGATGGTATTGGCATCGCCGCCCATGATGCCGGTCTCGGGACTGACATCGTTGGCGATGATCCAGTCGGCCTTCTTGCGCTGCAGTTTGGAGCGCGCGTTGTCGATCAGGTTCTGCGTCTCGGCGGCAAAACCGATCAGCAGTTTTGGGCGCAGGCTCTGGTGGTGACCGATCGTTGCCAGGATGTCGGGATTCTCCACCAGCGAGAGTGCTGGCGGCTGACCGCTGCCGTCCTTCTTGATCTTCTGCAACCCTTCCGCCGCGACCCGCCAGTCGGCGACCGCAGCTGCCATGATGGCGATGTCCGCAGGAAGATTAGCTTCAACGGCCTTGAGCATCTCTGCTGCCGTTTCGACATGCACCGTCTCGATATTGGCCGGGTCGGGTAGCTCGACCGGCCCAGACACAAGCGTGACACATGCACCGGCATCGTATGCGGCGCGCGCGAGCGCGTGGCCCTGCTTGCCGGACGAGCGGTTGGCGATGTAGCGCACCGGGTCGATCGGCTCGTGCGTCGGCCCGGACGTGATCAGAACGTGTTTCCCGGCCAGCGGAAGGCCCGGGTTCTTGATTTCCGCGTCTCTCAGGACAGCGTCTGCGGCCGCCGCGATCTCCATCGGCTCGCTCATCCTGCCGACGCCGGCCTCGCCTTTTTCGGCCATCTCGCCGCTTGCCGGGCCGACAAACCGGACACCGCGTTCTTCCAGCATGGCCACGTTGCGCAGCGTTGCAGGGTTCTGCCACATCTTCGGGTTCATCGTGGGTGCGGTCAGAACAGGCTTGTCGGTCGCAAGCAGCACCGCGGAGGCAAGGTCGTCTGCAATGCCGTGGACCATCTTGGCCATGAGATTCGCCGTGGCAGGCGCAATCAGGATCAGGTCGTGATCGCGGGCGAGACGGATATGCCCGACATCGTGTTCCGCTTCCCGGTCGAAGAGGTCGGTAAAGACCTTCTCGGCAGACAGCGCCCCGACGGCAAGCGGCGTCACAAACTCGCGGGCTCCATCTGTCATGATCGGGATCACGCGTGCACCGCGTTCCTTCAGCCTGCGAATCAGGTCGAGCGACTTGTACGCCGCGATGCCGCCGCTGATGATCAAGACAATGGCTTTGCCGTTCAGCATCAAAGCACTCCTCCCGAAGGGGCAGGTGTATCAGAATCCGGTGCGGAAATCTCGCGGCGCGGGCGAAACCACTTCCGTTCCGCGACCGGTGATCTGATAAACGGCAAGGCCGCGTTCGTTGAGACCGTTGTTCATGAACCGGAACAGACCGTCAATGCCGATGAAGCCGTCCCGGTTGGTCAGGATGCTCTGCTGGAACCGCTGCGGACCGGCCGAGCGGATCAGACCTGCGGCAAGGGTCACGCCGTCGTAGACAAGGCTTGCGTTGCGCGGTGGAGGTGTTCCGTAAGTGCTTTGATAGCGCTGCGCGAAGCCCTGGAAGCCCTTGTCTTCCGGGCCCGCGAACCAGGCGCCGGCAAGAGAGGGACTGTTCTTGACCTGGGCCGAATCCCATTGACCGGAGCCGAGCAGCTTTATGGTGCCGAAATTGGCGCCCTGGCTGGAAAGCGACTGCACAACGAGCGGCGGAACATTGCCTCCCGCCGGCACGAACAGCGTGTCGATGCTGTTGATGACGGGTTTGAGCGCGGCCGTTTTCGCGATCAGGTCCGACGTGTCCGAACCTGATGCCTTGTAGCGTTGAATGGTCGCGATCCTGCCGCCTCCGCGACCGACTTCCTGCCGGAAGGCGGCTTCAACGATCGCACCATAGCTGTCTTCCGGGATCAGTGCCGCGTATGAGCGTTTCTGCTGGCTGTTGGCGTAGCCGATGATGCGTTTGACGTCGGTCTCCGGCAGGAAACTGAGGAGATAGACACCGCGCGTGGCGACTGATGTGTCCGTTGAAAAAGCGATGACCGGAACACCTGCAGCGCGCGCGGCTGTGGCCGCGCCTGCGACGGCCGGCGCGAACACGGGCCCGAGGATCAGTTCTGCACCTTCCGATATCGCGGCCTGGGCGGCCGCGCGGCCGCCTTCGGATGAACCACCGGTGTCCTTCACCAGCAATTGCACATCCGCGTTTGGAAAATTCTGAAGGGCAAGCGCTGCCGAATTCTTGAAAACGGTTCCGATCGAGGCATTGCCGCCGGTGCTTCCCAACGGCAAGAGCAGACCCACGCGCACGCTTCCGGTCCCGATGACTTCTCCGGTTATCTGCGGCTGCGCGGTCGGCTGAACCTGGTCACCGGGCAGAGATCCGAGCGATGACCCGAGGCACCCCGTGAGCGCAAATGCGCTGCTGCAGACCAGCGCCGTTTTCAGGAACTGGCGCCTCTGTTGCTGTCCGGTTTTGCCCCGCATTGCACTTGCCATTGTTATTTTTCCACTATCGGGAAGACTTACGTATTCACTGGGAGAATGTCCAGTTTTAGCGGCTTTTCGGTGGCATACCTGCGCGATGAACAGTGGATTTACCTTGCAACGGTGCTCCGCTGCGGTTAGCGCAGGAAAAGATATGCTGTCCGGCAGGGTTTGATGGGAGCTTTCATGGAGACCGACACACGTTCGGAAAGGAATCGTTTCAGCCTGTCCGAGCACGCCTTTTCCGCACCGAACCTCGAACCGGCGCTTTACATCGTGTCGACCCCGATCGGAAACCTCGGAGACATCACCGTCCGGGCTCTGGAGACGCTTGCCGCCAGCAGCATGATCGCGTGTGAAGACACGCGCGTTACCTCGACCCTGACGCAGAAGTTCGGGCTGAAAACGCCGTTGATGTCCTACCACGAACACAACGCGGAAAAGCAGAGGCCGAAGATCCTGGCCGAGCTTGACGCCGGTAAAGCGGTTGCGCTCGTGTCCGATGCCGGAACCCCTCTCGTCTCCGATCCGGGCTACCGTCTCGTGCGCAGTGTTCTGGAAGCCGGCTACAAGGTGGTGCCGATCCCGGGCGCCTCCGCCCCGCTGGCGGGTCTGGTCGCGTCCGGCCTGCCGAGCGACACGGTGCTCTTCGCCGGTTTCCTGCCGCAAAAGGGCGGCCCGAAAGCAAAACGGCTCGAGGAACTGGCAAACGTACCTGCAACGCTTGTTTTCTTCGAATCACCGCATCGCACGGGGGCGACGCTTGAGAAAATGGCCGAGTTGCTCGGGAGATCACGCGAAGCTGTTGTCGCCAGGGAACTGACCAAGCGTTTTGAAACTTTCGAACGCGGCACTTTGAGTGATCTTGCCGCCAGGTTCGAAGAGGCGTCCGTCAAGGGTGAAATCGTCATTCTTGTGGGTCCACCTGAGGAAAGACCCCAGGCGGATGCGTCTGATATGGATGCGCTGCTCGCGGCCGCGCTTGAGGAGATGCCGGTGAGCGCCGCCGCCAAGAAGGTTGCGAAGGCAACCGGGCTTGATCGCGGCGAGGTCTACAAGCGTGCGCTGGACCTGAAATCGGGAGGTCGCTGAACTTGGGAGGGACCGGAAAGCCGGCAGAGACCCGCCGGAAGGCTCATGCTCTGGGACTTTCCGCTGAAAGCCGGGCCGCCTGGTATCTGCGGCTCACCGGCTGGCGCATCCTGAAAAGACGCTACAAGACTAAGGCGGGCGAAATCGATCTGATCGCGAAAAAACGAAAGACGGTTGCCTTCGTCGAGGTCAAGGCGCGCAAAGGCCGGGAGGCGGCCATGAACGCCGTCACCCCGTCCAGCCAGAAGCGGATCACACGTGCGGCGAAGATTTTCGTGTCCGAACACCCGAAAGCTGGGTTCTTCACGCTCAGGTTCGACATCATCATCATCCGTCCCTGGGCCTTGCCCGAGCGGATCGAAAACGCGTTCGAGGCGTGGGAGTAGTTTGGGGCAGTGGCCCGGAGGCAGCATCCGGGCATGGTGCGACAACCCGAATGGCATCAGCATGCATGCCATGGTCAAGTCCAATCTTGTCGTGGGTTGCGGCGCCATCGTCATCACGGACGTATGAATCACGACCTTCCTCCCACTGGACAAAGCGGTATTGCCACCGCATATCTGGACCAACCGATCTATAATCCCTAAGCGCTTCATCCAGCGCGCCCGCCGGGAGTTGCCTCATGGCCTTGAAAGTAGCGGTCCAGATGGACCATATCTCGTCGATCAACATTGCCGGCGACAGCGCCTTCGCGATGATGCTGGAAGCGCAGGCGCGCGGCCATGCGCTTTACCACTATACGCCCGACCGGCTCGCGCTGCGCGGCGACGAGGTTTATTGCGCGCTGGAACCTGTCGAGGTGCGCGACGAAAAAGGCAACCATTTCACGCTTGGCGAGCGGACGCGCATGGACATGCGAGACATGGACGTGGTTCTGATGCGCCAGGACCCGCCCTTCGACCTGTCCTATATTGCAGCGACGCATATTCTGGAAAAGATCCACCCGGCCACCTTGGTCGTGAACGACCCGGGCGAAGTGCGCAATGCGCCGGAAAAGCTGTTCGTGACCGACTTCGCCGACCTGATGCCGCCAACGCTCATCACCAAGGACAGGGCCGAGATCGATCTTTTCCGCGAGGAATATGGCGACATCGTCATGAAGCCGCTTTTCGGTCATGGCGGCGCGGCGGTTTTCCGTATCACGCGGGACGATCTGAACTACGGCTCACTCTATGACTTCTTTGACGCCACGTTCCGCGAACCCTGGGTCATCCAGCAGTTCCTGCCCAACGTGAAGCACGGCGACAAGCGCATCCTTCTGGTCGACGGTGCTTTTGCGGGCGCGGTCAACCGGGTTCCGGCCGCAGGCGATCTGCGCTCCAACATGGTGCGCGGCGGCGCGCCGACCGACAGCGATCTGACGGACAGGGAGCGCGAGATCTGCGCGCGCCTGGGACCGTCGCTTAAGGAAAAGGGTCTTGTCCTCGTCGGCATCGACGTGATCGACGGCATGCTGACCGAGATCAACGTCACCGCTCCAACCGGCATTCGCGCCATCCGGAATCTCGGTGGACCGGATGTTGCGGCGATGGTCTGGGATGTGCTGGAAGCCAAGATCAGGGGATAATGGACACCCCGCCTTGTCGTGATGCGAAACTGCTTTTGGCAAAAAAAAGCCTCCGCGCGAGCGCGGAGGTGAAAGTTAGTGTGCTTAGACAATGCAACAGAGGGCCTCACGGCAACCTCTGTCTGTAAAACCCACCGAGGCCATTGTTCTTCCTCGAAAAATCAAAAAAAATTCGAAAAAGTAATGCGTGCATAAAGCGTGAATTAAAAACGCAAGAAGAATCAGATAGTTAGCCGTTTGATAACGGTAATGCATCCAAAAAATTATTTTAAATACAATTACTTAGTCAACATGAAGTTGTAGACGATTGTGGCGCGGAAATGGCAGTGAGCGGGTCTTTTGAAGGCGGGCCGGCCGCGTCCGGGAATGAAAGCGGCCGGCTTTAAGGTGACGGGCCTCCGAAGCCGGTGTCGGCCTATTCGGCAGCTTCCGTTTTCAGGATACCGCGGCGGATCTGGTCCTCTTCGATGGACTCGAAAAGGGCCCGGAAATTGCCTTCGCCAAAGCCCTCGTCCCCCTTGCGCTGTATGAACTCGAAAAAGATCGGCCCGATCACGGTCTTGGAGAAGATCTGCAGGAGGATTTTCGTCATGCCGCCGTCGATGACCCCTTCTCCATCGATCAGGATGCCGTGCCGCTTCATCCGATCCAGCGGCTCGTCGTGGCCCTGGACCCGATCGTAGGACATTTCATAGTAGGTCTCCGGCGGCCCCGGCATGAACTTCAGTTCATTGGCCGCAAGCCGGTCGGTGCTGTCATAGATGTTGTCGGTGCCGACAGCGATGTGCTGGATGCCCTCGCCGCGATACTTCTTCAGATATTCCTCGATCTGGCTGGTGTCGTCCTTGGATTCGTTCAGCGGAATGCGGATCTTGCCGCACGGGCTGGTGATTGCGCGGCTCACAAGCCCGGTGATGCGTCCGTCGATGTCGAAAAAGTGGATCTGTTTGAAGTTGAACAGCGTCCGGTAGAAATCCCACCACTTGTCCATGTTGCCGCGATACACATTGTGGGTCAGGTGGTCGAGATAGTAGAAACCGACACCTTCCGGCTTGAGGTCGGCGAGCCAGTCGAACTCATCCGAGTAGGCCGAACCCTTGTCGCCGTATGTGTCGACGAAATAAAGCAGCGACCCGCCGATTCCCACGATCGCCGGAACATCTAGGGTCTTGTCGTCGCCCTCATAGGGCGTCGCACCATTTGCAACGGCATGATTGAATGCATGCTGCGCATCGACAACGCGCCAGGCCATGGCCGGTGCGCACGGGCCGTGCTCTTCCACGAAAGCCATGCCGTGGGTGCCGGGCTCCGCATTCAGGACGTAGGTGATATCGCCCTGGCGGTAAAGCGTGATGTTCCGCGACTTGTGTTTTGCGACCGGCACATAGCCCATCTTTCGAAACAGCACGTCGAGCTTCTCCGGTTCCGGATGTGCGAATTCGACGAATTCGAAGCCGTCGGTTCCCGCCGGATTCTGCGGCGTGATCTGGGCAGGCGGCGCGTTATGCGGGAACGGTCCCATGACGTCTCTCCTTCAAATGAGCTTTGTTCAAGAAAGAGTGCCCGAAACCGCGCGCAGGGTGTGTGCAATTCACGTGGATTCGCGTAAAGTCTTGCACGAAGTGTGTAAGCAAATGGGAACTAATGCATGATCAGTGCGCTCGATGGCTTTGACTTGAAACTCCTGACCGCATTGCAGGACAATGCGGCGCTGACGAATGCGGAGCTGGGCGAGGTGATCGGCCTGTCTGCAAGCCAGGTATCGCGCCGGCGTCAGAAGCTGGAAGAGGCGGGCGTTATCCGGCGCTACCGGGCAGCTCTTGATCCCGAAGCTCTTGGATTGAGGGTGACCGCCTATGTGGGAGTGACGCTCGGCGCGCACAGCCGTGAGAACGCGCGCAGGTTCCGCAACATGGTCACGGCAATGCCGGAAGTTCAGGAAGCCTACACGCTCACCGGCGACGTCGATTACATGCTGAAGATCGTGGTTCCCGATCTGAAGAAACTCAGCCGGATCATCAACGACGATCTTCTGCCCCAGGAGGCCGTGCAGCATGTGCGCTCGTCCATCGCGATGGAAACGCTCAAGGACGACAACCTGCTGCCGCTCGGATAGGCGGGCTTGTTTGTGTATGCAAATGTAACGCGAAACTTGCGCACCTTGAAGAAAGTACCATCTGATAGGGCAATTGTGATTTGCCCCGAAAGGGGTCGTTAGAGGGAGCACTTCATGTTTGACGCAAAATCCTTGCTGGACCAGTTTCTCGGTGGCCAGTCCGGCAATCAGTATGGCGGCCAGGCAGGCGCGCAGCGCGGTGGCGGCTCGGGTGATCTGCTGTCCCAGGGCAAGGATTTTCTGTCTTCTCAAGGCGGCGGCCTGGCGCTCGGCGGTCTCGCCGGCCTGATGCTCGGCTCGAAATCGGGCCGCAAGATGGGCAAGAAGGCCGTGACCTACGGCGGTCTCGCGCTGGTGGCGGGACTTGCCTACAAGGCCTACCAGGGCCACAAGGCCAACCAGCAGAATGCGCCGCGACCCCAGTATCCCAAGGACGAACCGATCCCGCTCGAAGCGCCGCGCGGCACCGCTTTCGACCCGGCGCAGCAGCCGGGCGGTGAAAACGAGTTTGCAGTTGCGCTGCTGACGGCGATGGTGTCCGCGGCCAAGGCCGACGGGCATATCGACCGCGAGGAGCAGGACCGGATCTTCGCCAAGATCGACGAAGCCGGTCTCGACAGCGAAGCCAAGGCCTTCCTGATGGACGAACTGAGATCGCCTCTGGATCTGGACAAGGTCGTGGCCAGCGCAAGCTGCCCGGAAACCGCGGCGGAAATTTACGCGGCCTCGCGTCTCGCCATTGACCCGGACCACCCTGCCGAACGCGCCTACCTGCAGATGCTGGCCGCGCGTCTCGGCCTGGAGCAAGGCCTCATCGACGAGATCGAACTGGCCGTGCGTGAAGCCGAAATGGCTGAATAGGCCGACAGGGATTTTTCATCGCCAAGCCGGCTGAGCATGGCAAACGCCGGAACGTTTTCAAAGGTCATGCCATGGCTCGACCATAGCATCCATTCCGCTTTGCTACCCATTGCACCGCCATTCTTTGCCGGTGCGCAATGGCATGGATTGCCGGATAGAGTCCGGCAATGACGAACGAGAGCAGTGTTCTCGGCGCTCTACCCTCGATCGTCATCCCGGCCAAGCGGAGCGCGAGCCGGGATCGGGGAGCCGCGATGGTCTCGATTCTCGCCAATGCAGAGGCGTCCCGGTCCCGGATCTCCGTTGCGCTGCGTCCGGGACGGCGATAGAGAAGCCAGGCGATTCGGTTGATGCCTTGCCGTTCGCTCTGCTGAACGGAACGACCGGCCGGCCAACCAGTCTCCTCCATTACCTCGTCATGCCATGGCTCGACCATGGCATCCATCCCGCTCTGTTGCCTATTGCGCAGCCATTCTTTGCCGGTGCGCAAGGGCATGGATTGCCGGATCAAGTCCGGCAATGACGGTGAATGGAGCCGCAAGGTGCAGCTGTTCCCGGCGTGCCGCATGTCACTGCGTCAGTCCGGCATGGGCCCCGCATAGTGCGATGCCGGGCGGATGAGCTTTCCGGTGTCCTGTTGCTCAATCACATGCGCGCACCAACCCGCTGCCCGTCCCACCGCGAAGAGCGGTGTGAACAGCGTCCGGTCGATGCCGATCGCATCCAGAAGTACGGCGGTGTAAAACTCCACATTCGTGTCCAGGGGCCGATCCGGCTTTGCTGACTTCAGCGCAGCGAGTGCCGCTGTTTCGATCTCTTCGGCCAGTTGCACTTTCGGATTGTCCCGGCTCAGTTTCCTGAGACCGTCTTTCAGCACGTCCGCACGCGGATCCCGGGTCCGGTAGATCCTGTGGCCGAAGCCCATCAGGCGCTCCTTGCGTGCCAGCGCTTGCCCGATCCAGTTTTCGGCATTGCCGGCTTCTCCGATCGCGTCGATCATGTCCAGAACAGGCCCGGGCGCGCCGCCATGAAGTGGACCGCTCAAGGCCCCCATGGCACCCAGGACGGCCTGCTTCATGCGTGCCTGTGTCGAACCGATCACCCGCGCCGTGAATGTCGACGCGTTGAGACCATGGTCCAAAATGGTGACGAGATACCGGTCGAGGGCATCCGTGTGTGAACTGGCCGCGGTTTCCCCGGTGAGCATGCGCAGGATGTCTGCTGCCGTGGAAAGCGTACTGTCCGGCGCAAGCGTCCTCTGGCCGGTCGAGATCCGGTGTGACGCTGCCAGGAAAACGGAAAGAGCGCCGACGATCGACACGGCTTCCGGCACCCCCTGTTTCGGTTGCAGCGCGGCCAAGCCGAGCTGCATGCGTTCGAAAACGGACAAGGTGTCGGCTGCACTTTCCAGAAGGGGAACAAGCGCAAACGCCGCGATCCGCGCTTCACCGAGGCCGGTCTTGAGCGCGTGCGCGTCGACAGGTTCGACGTCCCGCCATAGATGCGCGATGGCCTCTTCGAACGAAACCTGCCCCGCGAGGTCTTCGATGTTCCGGCCACGCAGGATCAGCGCGCCCTTCTGTCCATCAACGGAACTCAGGCACGTCGTCGCTGCGACAACCCCGTTGAGACCGGCGGTCGGGTCCTGTTTCATCTGAGCCGGATTTGGCACTTCTGTCATGGTCAGCTCCTTCTTGGTTGCGTTCAGATAGATGAAAAGAATTGCATTGATCAATGTTGACAATTACAGTCAATACATGAGCACACCCATCTTTCTTTCTGCCAAGGAGGCGGCGACCGAACTGGGCGTTCAACCCGCAACGCTTTACGCCTATGTAAGCCGGGGCCTGATTTCCTCCGTCGCCGGCCCCGGCAAGAAGCGCCGTTACGATGCCGCCGACGTCCGCCGTCTCAAGGGCCGGCGCCAGGTTGAAGACCATACCGGCGCCCGTCCATTGACTGGTGACCCGGTGCTGGAGACCGAACTCACGTTGATCTCGGATGTGGGGCCGGTCTATCGCGGAAGGCTGGCCAGGGACCTTGCCGAGACCTCAACTCTGGAAAGCGTTGCAACGCTTCTGTGGGCGTCCCCCGATGATCCATTCGCCGACAATGTTCCAAAAGACCCGCCGATGCTGCCTGAAGGGCTTGCGCCGCTCGACCGTCTGATGATGGCGCTGGCGGCCTGGCCATTGCAGGACCGGGCCGCCTTCACGCTCGCGCCGCGATTGCTGCAGACAAAGGGCGCGGCGCTGCTGCGCTATTGCGTCGCTGCGCTCCTCGATCAGAAACCGGTGGCCGTTCCGATCCACACCCAGATCGCCGAGGCCTTCAAGGTGTCGGCAAGCGCGAAAAACGCGATCCGCGCCGCGCTGGTTCTGTGCGCCGACCATGAACTCAACACCAGTGCCTTCGCCGCGCGCTGCGCAGCATCGACACGCGCGCCGCTCCATGCGGCCCTGCTGTCAGGTCTCGGTGCCTTCGCCGGTCCGCGCCATGGCGCGGCGCCCGACAGGGCTGCGGCATGGCTCGCGGAGATCAAGCCCGAAACCGACATCGAGCAGGCTCTTGCGGACCGGCTGGCGCGCGGTGAAACGCTTCCCGGCTTCGGGCATTCCGTCTATCAGGACCGTGATCCGCGTGCCGATTGCCTTCTGGACATTCTCTTTCGCGCCGAGCCGGACAATCCTTTCGTTGTCCGTCTGCCGGAACTGACCGCGGCGGCTGACGACCTGTTCGGTCTGCCGCCGAACATCGATTTCGCGCTGGCGGCGATCCAAAGGACCTATGATCTGCCAAAAGACGCGGCCAAGATCATCTTTTGCGCCGGGCGGATCACCGGCTGGATCGCGCATGCGCTGGAGCAATATGCGGCCCATGAGAAAATCCGCCCGCGTGCGGCCTATGTCGGGGAAAGGCCAGAGTAACGGAGCTTGCGCTTGATCGGGCAAGGGCGCAAACCCGAACCTCGGGGTCGAAAACGGGTGGGAGTAGAGGCGTGACCGGGATCGTTGAACATGTCGCCAATGTCATGGTGCCTGTGTTGCTCTGCGTCCTGCTCGGCTATGCCCTAGCCTATTTCAAGGCCCCGTTTGACCGGAAACTCTTCGGGTCACTTGTGTCAAACGTGGGTTACCCGACCCTGATCCTGTCTCACCTGGCCAAGGAACACATTCAGCTCGAGACCTTCCTGACCGTGCTGGGTGCGGCCCTTGCCATGGTCACGATATTCGGCGTTCTCGGCTTCATCGTTCTCAAACTGATGGGTATTTCGATCAAGGCCTATCTGGCGCCGATGATGCTGTCCAATGTCGGCAACATCGGCCTTCCGGTCGCGACCCTTGCCTTCGGTGCGGAAGGCGGCGCCGTGGCAATCGGCTTCATCGTGATTGTCCTGACGGCGATTTTCACGATAGGGATCGCGATCCCGATGGGGCGGCCCGATTTCAAAGCCCTCGCCCGCCAGCCGGTGATCTACGCTGTCGTTCTGGCGCTTGTGCTGCTGGCGACTGGCTGGAAGATTCCCGGCCCCATTGACCAGAGCCTGGAGATCCTGGGAGGGCTCGCCATTCCCATCATGCTGCTCACGCTCGGCCACAGTCTCGAGACGCTGAAACTGAGCGGCCTGTCGCGCGCGGTTGTTCTGTCCCTGATCCACGTTGGCATTTCGGCGGTCGCCGCCTTTGCGATCACACACTTGCTGACGCTTGATGCCAGGATCGAGAGCGTGATTGTGCTTCTGTGCTTCATGCCGCCATCTGTCGCGACATATCTTGCCATTTCCAAGCATCAGCCCGATCACGCCAACGGCGTGGCCGCGTTCATATTCGTGTCCACATGCCTGACGCTGGTAACGCTGCCGCTCGTTCTGACTTACTGGGCGACGGGCTAGGGTCCATCACCTAGAGCCGGTAGGCGAAATGCACGATCCGCTTGTCGCCGCGCTGCTCTTCGTGCAGTTCCGTGTATCCGGCGCGTGTGTACCAGGCCCTGTTTTCATGCATCAGCACATTCGTGTAGAGGCGAAGCTCTTCAAAGCCGAGCTCCCGCGCGCGCTCATGCGCCCAGTGCAGCAACTGCCGTCCGAGCCCCTCGCCCTGCCGGTCCGGGTCGACGGCGATGCTTTCGATCAGGAGGTGGTCGCCCCCGGGAACGAGAACGAGGCTCGCGCCAATACCCGTCGTGCCGCGTATGACCCACACATCGGCGTTTTCGATCAGGGCGGCATAGTCAGCCGTCATCGGCAGCGGCACCGCGTTCATGATCGGAATGAACCTTTCATAGGCCCGCCGGGCAAGTTCCGTCAGATCAGGCGCATCTTCCGGTCTCGCTCGTTCCGGACGCTTGCCCGGTTCACCGCGGGTCATCCCGCTCAGGGCCGGGCCTTCATGAACGATTCAAAATCGCTCATGCCTTGCGCCCGGTCGAAACACCCGAAGGCTCCACCGTCTTTCATGTCCTCGGCCGCGGCAACGAAAGCCCCAAGAGCAATCCGCGCCAGTCCCGCACCGATCGAAACGCGCGCAACACCCATGTCCGCCAGTTCCTTGCGGGTGAGGTGAAAGTTCTTTCGGCCCGCAAGAATATTGACCGGTCTGTCAACAGCGGCGAGCACGGTTGCGATCTGCTCCTTGTCCTTGAGTTGCGGCGCGTAGAGGCAGTCGGCGCCGGCCGCTGCAAACGCGTTTAGCCGCTTGATCGTTTCATCAAGCTCGAATTGTGTTTTGACCGGGCCTTCGCTGCGCGCGGTCAGCACGAAATCGGGTGCGGCGCTCATTTTGGCATCGATGGCGGCCTTGATCCGGTCGACCGCCTCATCGTGCGGATAGTAGGGGTCCTGCGGATCCGTTGTGTAATCCTCGATAGAACATCCCGCCAGTCCGACTTCAATAGCGCCCCTGATCGTCTCTGCAACGTCGTCGGGGCTGTGACCGAACCCGTTTTCAAGGTCACCGTTCACCGGCAGGCTTGTGGCGCTGATGATATCGGCGGCGTGCGCGAGCGCGTCGTCGCGGGTGATGTGTCCCTCGGCGTCGCGCACGCCCTTGGTCCAGGCGAAGCCAGCGCTTGAGGTCGCCAGTGCATCGAACCGCATTCCGTCGAGGATGCGGGCAGAGCCGATGTCGAAGGGATTGGGCATCAGGAACGCCCGCCCTTTTTCGTGAAGGGCCTTGAAAGCGGCGCAACGGCCGGCTGCGGTCTGCATGACGCAATTCTCCCTTTGGTTGCCGAAAATGGATTTGTCATCCCAAGTTTAGCATGAGATGCCGCATCGGAACCGGACGCTTCCAAAACACGTGTCTGGATGCCAGCACCAGTTTATCCAAAAAGCAGGAACCGGTTTGACGCACGAGACAAAACCTGAAGGGAAAAGAACGCGGATCAGCCGGTCCGCCTAGTCGCCTGCCCGGGACACCTTCGCGGCGAAACAGCCCCGCTTTGCGAAATGAAGGTGCAGATAGGCGACGTCCGGATTGCCGAAGAATGCCGTGATCAGTCCGCTCACCTCCGATCCGTCCACAACATCGGCATCGACGATTTCGTGCTCTGCGTTGAAAGCGCGGACGGAGAGCAACCGGCTTGAAATGGAGGCGGGCACCACGTCGGGTGCCGGGCGGTTTTCCAGCGCGCCGTCCCCGACATAGATCGCATGGCGCGAGCGATACGGGCTCTCGCCGGGCTGGTGCTCGAAATTCAGCAGGAAGACGCGTTTTCCTTCTGCAAGATCGGTCAGGGAAACCCGGCAAGGAGCGCTGCCATCTGACACGTGAACCTGAACGTTCTGCCGGGCAAGCTCTTCGTCCGGCAGCCCGTAAAGATGCGAAAACGCGCCTTCGGGAAGGGGATTGATCTGAAACATGAAACGTCTCCTCAGTGAAACTGAGGCGACCTTAGGAACAGGTTATCCGCAAGGCGACCCGATTTGCGAGCCGTCATTGGGCAACCGTTTTTTGCCGGTGCCAGCCGACGAGCAGGATCATGCCCATGATCACGAGATAAGGCAGATGGAACCGCGTTTCATAGTGTGGGAAAACGATGTATTTGGCGCAGACCGACGCGAAGGCGGCGTAGAGCAGCACTTTTGACCGGAGGTCCAGGCGATCGGGTGAAATGCACTTTGCGAAGAAAAGCACGAGCCCGAACAGAACCGCGACCCAGGTGAAGCCCATGACCGCTCTCACCGTCGACCGCACAAGCATCTCGGCATAGGAACCGATGGAAAAGGGCGGATTGAAGTCTTTCAGCGTCGGCACGTATTCGATATGCGTGAACCACATATGCACCCACCAGCCGGGATGATCCGCACCCCGTGTCAGCCAGACATAGATCCCCAGGCACGCCGCGAAGCAGGCGGACATCGCCCACCGTCCCGGACCGTAGATGGCGGCGAATACGAAGAACACGCCGATGAAGGCAAGGTGGTCCGGCCGCACGAGAAAAGCGCAGAAAAGCGCGAGCGCGGCGGGCACATCCCATTTCTCCAGAAAGAATAGGGCAGCAAGCAACAGGAAGAAGGTCGCGTAGAGATCCGGCGAGACAAGCTGCGCCGCATATCCGAAACTGCACAGCATGAGGAAGGCGGCCACGACAGGCCCGTGGGCAAGTGTCCCGGTCTTGCCGAGCCAGACCAGCAGGACGGCACCAACGGCAAGCACCGACAGGAGCGAAATCAGCCGGAACGCCTCGACGGTGCCCGAGATGCCTGAAAGCAGGCGCGCCGTTTCGACGTAAAGCACCTTGAGCCGATAGAAGCCAAGCATCGTCTCAAAGGCATCCGCATCCTTTGCCTGATGGACGCGGTAAGGGCGATCCTCGGTAAGCGTGATGTATTCACCGTCGCTGACATTGGCCTTCACAAGCGCATAGGTCTTGGAATGGAGGTCTGCGCTATCGGCCGTTTCGGGCTCGATTGCAGTTGCGGTATAGGCCAGCATGTCCCAGTTCGAGACCGGGAAAACCTGAACCACGGCCGCCGTCATCAGGATGAAGAGACACAGCACAGCGGCTCCGATCCAGCTCCGCAAGGGACGGTACAGGCGGACTGCGATACCGAAACTGGTCAGGAAAACCGCTTCCAGACTGCGTTGTGCAAAGTTGGACATGACGTGAGCCTCGCGTGCAGAACCAGGTCATTTGTCGCAAGGTCTCGTAAGAATTACGTAAACGGCCCTGGCGCCCTCACCCTAGCGGCCGCGCCGCGCCATGCCGAGAGAGGCGGGTGCGGTTTCACGGAACCCGAATTTTTCGTAAAGCCGGTTTGCCGGCACATCCGCGATCAGGCTCACGTAAATCGACGGTGGCAACTCGGTCTCGATATGCTTGACCAGCGCCGCCATGATTTTCTGTCCAAGCCCTTGCCCCTGATAATCCGGATGCACGACGATATCGGTCACCTGAACGAACAGGCCCCTGTCTCCGACCAGCCGCCCCATGCCGACCGGCTTTTCCGCGTCAAAAAGCATCACGGAAAAGAGGCCGTTTTTGAGACCGATCTCCGCTGCCTCTCTTTCGTAGGAGCTCAGGCCACCGGCGGCACGCAGGTTCAGATAGGTGTCCGGGTTCGGGGTCTTTGCGATCACGCTGATGGTCATTTCGGTTCCAGGTCCCTTCAATTGTTTGTCCAGCTTGCATTTCGGGTGCCTTCATCTTTAGTCGGCTGCGAATTTGTGCGCCAGAGCGGCCTCATTCATCCAGCGGCTAGCTTGACCGGACACCGTTGCTCGTGCCTCCATCCTGAAAACGGATATTGGAGGAATGATGCGCGACCTCGGGGAATGGGATTACGTAATCGTCGGTGCGGGAACTGCGGGCTGTGTGCTGGCCAACCGCCTGTCGGAGGACCCTGAGGTCAAGGTGCTGCTTCTGGAGGCGGGCAAGAGCGACAACTATGTCTGGGTCCACATTCCGGTCGGATATCTCTACTGCATCGGTAATCCAAGGGTTGACTGGGGCTTCAAGACCGCTTCGGAAACGGGCCTCAACGGCAGGTCGCTGCTTTATCCGCGCGGCAAGGTGCTCGGCGGCTGTTCCTCGATCAACGGCATGATCTATATGCGCGGTCAGGCCTGGGACTATGACCACTGGCGACAGCTCGGGCTGACCGGATGGGGCTGGGAGGATGTCCTGCCCTATTTCAGGAAATCGGAAGACCACTATGCCCTGGACGATGACACGCACGGCCAGGGTGGAAACCTCCGTGTCGAAGAGCAGCGCATGTCCTGGGAAGTGCTTGATGCGTTCCGGGAGGCTTGCGAACAGACCGGGATTCCCAAGACCACGGATTTCAACACCGGCGACAATTTCGGATCTGCCTATTTTCAGGTCAATCAGAAATCCGGGCTGCGCTGGAACGGCGCGAAGGCTTTCCTGCGTCCGGCTCGGAACCGCTCCAATCTCAAGGTGCTGACCGAGGCACATGCCGAAAGCATTGATTTTGCAAACGGCAAGGCGAAAGGCCTGACGCTTGACGTCGCAGGTGAGCCGGCAACCCTGCGCGTTGACGGCGAGTTGATCCTCGCGGCTGGGTCCATCGGATCGCCGCAGCTGCTTGAGCTCTCCGGAATTGGCCGTCCCGAAGTCCTGAATAACGCAGGCGTCGTGCCGCGCGCGGAAAACCGCAACGTCGGCGAAAATCTTCAGGATCACCTCCAGCTGAGGCCGATTTTCAAGGTGAAGAACACGTTGACGCTGAACCAGATGGCGAGCAATTGGGTCGGCAAGGCGAAAATCGGTCTGGAGTATCTGCTCAAGCGGTCGGGACCCATGTCGATGGCTCCGAGCCAGCTGGGTGCCTTTGCCAGGACCGATCCTTCCTTTGAAACGCCGAACGTGCAGTATCACGTGCAGCCGCTGTCTCTCCCGAAATTCGGTGAGCCGCTGCATCCCTTCCCGGCAATGACGGCAAGCGTCTGCAATTTGCGGCCGGAAAGCCGCGGTCATGTCCACATCACCTCCGCCAACAAATCCGATCATCCTGAAATTCAACCCAACTACCTCTCTGCGGAAGCGGACAAACGCGTTGCGGCGGACGCGATCCGGCTGACCCGGCAGATCATGTCCGCGCCCGCCATGCAGCGGTTCGAGCCGGAAGAATTCTTGCCCGGGCCGGATCTGACGGACGAAGAGGATCTGGTGAAGGCTGCCGGCGAAATCGGCACGACCATATTTCACCCTGTCAGCACCTGCCGCATGGGCACGGACGAGGCGTCCGTGGTTGATGGCCGCCTCAAGCTCAGGGGATTTGAAAACATCCGCGTGATCGACGCCTCCGTCATGCCGACGATCACATCGGGAAACACCAATGCTCCGACAATCATGATCGCGGAAAAGGGAGCCGACATGATCAGGGAAGATCGTCGCGCGATGGTGTGAGGGCGCTGTTGCAGTCCACCCGCCGATAAGCTAGCCAGTTGACCGTTTGCGAGCCCGGATCACGAATGTATATGCGTCTTTTTCTGATCATTGCCTTTTTTGCGTCGTTGCTGACGCCGGCTGCGGCCGCGTCCGATCTCACGGTCTTCGCCGCTGCCAGCCTGCGCGAGGCGATGGAGCGGATCGCGTCCGGCTACGAACGGGAGACCGGGACGAAGGTGGTGTTCTCCTTTGCGGGAACCGGAATACTGGCGCGGCAGATCGAGGCCGGCGCTCCGGCTGATCTGTTTGTGTCCGCAGATGCCGACTGGATGGACTACGTGGCCGAAAACGGCGGTGTCGATCCCGCGAATGTGCGGCAGATCGCGTCCAACGCACTTGTCCTGATCGGTGCGAGTGAAACGCCCGTGCTCAGCCTCGGCGAAGCGGAGATCGTCGATTTCCTGGATGACCAGCGCATGGCGATGGCGGACCCGGATACGGTTCCGGCAGGGCGCTATGGCAGGGCGGCGCTTGAAAACCTCGGCCTGTGGCACGCGGTTGCCGGCCGGCTTGCGCCGATGGAGAACGTGAGGATCGCTCTTGCGTCGGTTGCCAGGGGCGACACGCCGCTCGGGCTTGTCTATCGCACGGACGCGGAAATCGAACCGGACGTTGCCGTTCTGGCGACGATTCCCGGCGCCAGTCACCCTGAAATCCGCTATCTCGCGGCAGTGACAGATGTGAGCAGCAATCCGGCTGCTGGCTCTTTTCTGGAGTATCTGACCAGCACCGAAGCACAAGAAATCTTGCAATCTCTGGGGTTTGTGACCGATAAGGTGGAGTAGTTTGCCGCTGTGGGGTTTGGGCTCAAGCGGTGATATGAGCAGCAGACCGGGCGCACGTGAACCTTTTCGACCTTCAACCCGAAGAATGGCAGGCACTCCTGTTGACCCTGAAGGTCGCAGCCGTCGCGCTCGCTGTCAGTCTGCCCGTGGCAGTCCTGGTTGCCTATGTTCTTGCACGCTTCCGCTTTCCCGGCCACGGGCTGGTCAATGCGTTGGTGCATCTGCCGCTGGTGTTGCCGCCGGTGGTGACCGGCTATGTTTTGCTGATGATGTTCGGCCGGAAAGGCCCGGTCGGGGCATTTCTGAATGACACTTTCGGGATTAGCTTTGCCTTCAGCTGGACGGGCGCTGCACTTGCCGCGGGCGTGATGGCCTTTCCGTTGATCGTGCGCCCGATACGCCTGTCCTTCGAAGCGGTTGATCCGAAGCTGGAAGAAGCCGCAAAGTCTCTCGGCGCGCGCCGGATTGTCACGTTTTTCACCGTGACGCTGCCACTTGCCCTTCCCGGCATACTGGGAGGAGCGATCCTTGGATTTGCCAAGGCCATGGGCGAGTTCGGAGCCACGATCACTTTCGTTTCCAACATTCCGGGGGAAACCCGCACCCTGGCGCTTGCGCTTTATACCGCAACCCAGACCCCCAGCGGTGACCTCGCGGCCTTCCGGCTGACGCTGATCGCGGTCTTTGTCGCCTTTGCCGCCCTGATCGCCTCCGAATTGCTGGCGCGCCACTTGCGTTCGCGCCTTGGAGGTGCCGATGCTTGACGTCGACATTGCCGGAAGGGTCGGCAACCTCGAATTTCAGGCCCGATTTGCAAGCGAAGGTGGTGTTACGTCGCTGTTCGGGCAATCGGGGTCCGGCAAGACGACCCTGACGAACATGATCGCAGGGCTTCTTGTGCCGGAGACAGGGCGGATCAGTCTGGACGGGACGATTCTGTTCGACGCGGCAAAGGGCGTGAACCTGCCGGTACAGGAGCGGCGTATCGGGCACGTTTTCCAGGACGCGCGGCTGTTTCCCCATCTGAGCGTCAAATCCAATCTCACCTACGCGCGCTGGGCAGGACGGCGCACGGGGGATCGCGATCTGGATGAAGTTGTCGAATTGCTGGGATTGTCTGCCCTCCTGGGGCGCAAGCCGGGCCGGCTGTCGGGAGGCGAAAGGCAGCGTGTTGCCATCGGGCGGGCGCTCCTGTCCGACCCGCGTCTCCTGATCATGGATGAGCCCTTGGCCAGTCTCGATCAGGCGCGGCGCAACGATATTCTGCCCTATCTCGACCGTTTATGCGGTGAAGCCGGGATACCCATCCTCTATGTCAGCCATTCGATCGAGGAAGTGGCGCGGCTGTCCGACACGCTGGTCATTCTGTCCGATGGCCGCACACCCGCCTATGGACCGGTTGCCGAGATGCTGACCAGGACCGACCTTGGCCGCGCGACCGGGCGTCACGAGGCCGGCGCCCTGATTCATGGCAAGGTCACGGGAACCGACGCGGCCTGGGGGCTGACCCATGTCGATATCGGTGGCGCCAGTCTGCAGATCCCGGATCTGCCGGCCGACACCGGAGACACGGTCAGGCTTCGGATCAGGGCGCGCGATGTCGCGCTGGCACTTGATCCGCCAACGGGCCTTTCGATCCGCAATGCGTTCGAAGCATCCATCACCAGTATTTCGGAAGAAACCGGTCCCTATGCGGAAATCCTCTGCGTGCTCAACGACCAGACCATCCGGGCGCGCATCACGCGGGCTTCCGTTGCCGATCTTGAGCTTGTTCCGGGCAAACGGGTGACCGTGTTGATCAAGAGTGTTGCCATCGACAGGCGGCAGAGGAGCCTCGTTTGACGGTTTTCCTGGCCCTGACGATTTTGGTCAATTTCACGGCGGATTTTCGTGCAGTATACTGATCAGATGATGCGCAGACCAAAGCGCCTGGCGTGGCGCAAGTTGAAATTCGGCATTGGTGCCGGTCTGGTTATGGCCACGCTGCTGATCGTGTGGCTGACCGGTTTGGCCAGCCTGCGCATCACACTTGCCGAAACCGAGACACGGGCGGAAGCAAATCTTGCCGTGCAGACCGCGGTCCTGGAGCGCCTGCTCGACAAATTCCGGCTGCTGTCGCCCTTGCTGGCGCGCGGTCCGGATATTGCCGGGCTCATCGTTGATCAAAGGATTGATGCGGAACCCGGCATAGCGGCGATTGCGGCGGGCATGTCAGGCGCGGAAGAAATCTGGCTGATGGACGCATCCGGAAAGGTGATCGTGTCCAGCCAGGACAGTGTTCCGGCCAATGCAATCGGCAATGCAGGCACGATACCGCACGCTTTTGCGCAGGCAAGCCAGGGTCAACTCGGCAGGGAATTGATACCGGGCACGCCGGAAACGCCATCCAACTACGTCTTTGCGTCTCCCCTCAGGCGCGGCGACACGTTTCTGGGCGTGCTGGCCGTGCGGGTGAGCCTTGATGATGTCGAACAGGCCTGGGCCCTCAGCAAGGATCCGATCCTTGCTCTTGATGGCGGCAACCGGGTTGTTGTTTCCAACGTGCCCGAACTGAGAGGCAAGACACGAGACGAACTCGACCCGAGCTGGAATGTCGCTGATCTGTCGCTGGCGGGTCGGATGCAGTTGCTTCTGCCGGCCGCCGGTACCCGCAATTCGCATATGCAGCTGACGTCGAACCTGCCGGTACTGGAATGGCAGGTGCGCACGCTTGTCGATATTGAGGATGCGCGCCGTCAGTCCGGATGGGCGATGCTTGTCGCCTTGCTGGTCTGCGTCATTGCGGCTGGCGGTATCTGGATCCTGATTGCGCGGCGCGAGGAATTCATGCGCGAGGAGCGCCGAAACAGGGCATCGGCGCTCCGCCTGGAGCGTCGCGTCCAGAGCCGGACGGCGGAACTGCGCCGGGCAAACACCCATCTGGAGCGTGAAGTCCGCGAACGCGAGCAGGCGGAAGCCAATTTGCGCCAGACGCAGGCCGAGCTTGTTCAGGCGGCCAAGCTCGCAACGCTCGGGCGTATGTCGGCCGCCCTCAGCCATGAATACAATCAGCCCTTGGCCGCAATCAGGTCCGACGCCGAAATCGCGGAAATGCTGATCGACCGGAACCGTGCGGACGAAGCAAAATCAAACCTGTCGCGCATCGGCGGCATGGTGACCCGCATGGGAGAAATCGCAAAGACGCTCAAGGGCTTCAGCCGGCGCTCCGGAACGGACATCAAACCCGTCTCCCTTCGCCAGGCCATTGACGAAGCTCTCCTCCTGCTTCAGCCGCAGATAAAGCAAAGCGGATTTGTACTCAGCCTCGACCTGCCGGATGACGACATCATCGTCAAGGGCGGGCGTATCCGGCTGGAGCAGGTGATCATCAACCTCCTTTCCAACGCCTTCGATGCCGTGCACTCCCGTCCGACACCGCTGGTCAGACTCTCGCTCGTTCGCGAGGACAGGGAGGCCGTGTTGAAGGTCGCCGACAACGGTCCCGGGATCGATGCGGAAACCCTGCCGCAGGTTTTCGACCCTTTCTTCACGACCAAGGATGTCGGCGCCGGTCTTGGATTGGGCCTGTCGATCGCCTACAAGATCGTCCATGATTTTTCCGGGACGCTGAAGGCGGAGAACCTGGAAGACGGTGGCGCGGTCTTCACGATGCGTCTGCCGATCGCGGACAAACAGGTGCTGGCGGCGGAATAGGACATGGATCAGGCAACGGTTCTGTTGATCGATGACGAAGAGGCTCTGAGAGAATCCCTGAGCCAGGGCCTTCAACTGACCGGCCAGGACGTGTTCGCGACCGGAGCGTCCGAACAGGCGCTTGAGCGCATCAATCGCGGGTTTTACGGTGTTCTGGTCACCGATATCCGCATGCCGGGCACGGACGGATTTCAGGTCATGAAAGCCGCGTTCGAAATCGACCCGGCGCTTCCGGTCGTGCTGATCACCGGGCACGGCGACGTTCCTCTCGCTGTCGAGGCGATGCGGGCAGGAGCCTATGATTTTCTGGAAAAACCGTTTTCCGTGTCGCATCTTGCGTCCGTTGTTGAGCGGGCACTTGAAAAGCGCCGGCTTGTTCTGGAAAACCGCAAATTGCGCGAGGAACTCGCCGATCGGACGGGCCTTGAAAGCCGTCTCGTGGGCCGGACACCCGCGATGGATCTCTTGCGCAGAAACGTGACGGCGCTTGCCGCGACGGACGCGGATATTCTGATCCTGGGTGAGACGGGATCGGGCAAGGAAGTCGTCGCCCGGGCGCTCCACGATGAAGGGCCGCGCAAGGTGAAGCCCTTCGTGGCACTCAATTGCGGGGCCCTTCCGGCCGAAATCATCGAATCGGAGCTTTTCGGTCACGAGAAGGGGGCGTTTACCGGCGCAAGCGGCCAACGTATCGGCAAGCTTGAACATGCGCATGGCGGAACCGTGTTTCTGGACGAGATCGAATCCATGCCGCTTGAGTTGCAGGTCAAGCTTCTAAGGGTGATTGAAACCAGAACGATCGAGAGGCTGGGCTCAAACAAGGCGATCGATCTCGATGTCCGTTTCATTGCAGCGACCAAGGAGGATCTGGAAGAGGCGGGGAAAGAGGGTCGCTTCAGGCTCGACCTGTTCTACCGGCTCAACGTTGTTCACGTGGCCATCCCTCCCTTGCGGGACCGGCTGGAGGACATCCCCCTTCTTTTCAGGCACCTGGCCATCGAGGCGCGGGCGCGCTACCGGCGCGAGATACCTGACATAACCGAAGCCTACCTGGCCGGACTGATGGCGCGCGACTGGCCGGGCAATGTCCGGGAATTGCGCAACGTCGCCGACCGCTTCGTCCTCGGCCTGGAACAGCAGGCCGAGCCGGCATCGGCTACAGGTGCAAACCTTTTCGAGCAGGTTGCCGGATTTGAGAAAGCGCTGATCGCAGCCGAATTGAAGCGCAATGGCGGAGCCATCAAGCCCACTTACGAGAATCTCGGGCTGTCCCGAAAGGCGCTCTACGAGAAAATGCGAAAATACGCGCTCGGCAAGGACGAAAGTGAGCTTGTTTGAGCATTCACCGTGCTTGCGGATGTGCGTTGGGATATCGGTCGCGGAAGCAGACTTGTCATCCCGGCCAGCCCTTCCTGTCATGACTCGATCAAGACATCCATGCCGATGCAGGTTTCAAAACACAGATTGAGATGATTGGGACCAACTTGGCGACGGAAAAAAGTTGCGTGCGATGTCACAAACCCGGCTTTTCGTTCGTCGAAGGGGTGTCACCCTTTTAAACTTCAAATGGAACACACCCATGACAACCGAAAACACAATCAACTATCTCGACCATGTCCCAGGCGTGCTGCAGCGGTTCGAAGCGGCGAGTATTGAAATCGGCAAGACCGAGCTTGCGCCCGGACTGCGCCATCTCGTTGAATTGCGGGCGTCCCAGATCAACCAGTGCGCCTATTGTGTAAAGATGCACACCGGCGAAGCGCTCAAGGACGGGGAGAGCCACCAGCGCCTCGAGCGCATAACGGTCTGGCGGCACGTGGACGATTTCACGGCAGCTGAAACGGCGGCATTCGCATGGACTGAAGCGCTGACCGGTCTCGGCATCGATACGGACTATGCCGCGTTGCGCGCCGATCTGCGTGCGCATTTCAGCGAAAGCGAGATCAGCGCGCTCACGTCCGCTGTGGCGATGATCAATCTCTGGAACCGGATCCAGGTGTCCAACCACTGAAGGCGGGGGAAGGCGGTATGACCGGAGCTTCGGACGGCATGACCTTCGAGAACATGAGAGGCCGTCTCATCGGGCTCGCCTACCGCATGCTCGGATCTATGGCGGATGCAGAGGACGCGGTGCAGGACACTTTCGTCAAGTGGCAGGACGCGGACCAGGCGCGGATTGCCAACCCGGAGGCCTATCTGACAACGGTCTGTACCAACCGGTGCCTGGATTACCTGAAAGCCGCCCACAGGAAACGGGTCGACTATGTCGGCCCGTGGATTCCCGAACCGCTGCAGATTGACGCCGGAACGGATCCGGAAGCCGACCTTGAGCGCGCCCAGTCGCTTACGACGGCGTTTCTGCTTCTGCTTGAAAGGTTGACGCCAAAGGAGCGTGCGGCCTATCTCCTTCGGGAAGTGTTCGGCAAATCCTATGGCGAGGTGTCTGAAATTCTCGGGCTCCGCGAAGCGTCCTGCCGGCAGCTGGTCTCGCGCGCAGGCCGGTTCGTGCGATCTCAGTCAGCGCGCTCCGTTCCGACGCGTGAACAACAGGACATCTTCCTGAAGGCGTTCCTGTCGGCAGTCGAGACGGGGTCGCCGGATGAACTTGCCGATGTTCTTGCCGAGTCCGTTCAGCTGCGCACCGACAGCGGCGGCAAGGCTGCTGCAATCAGCCGGGTCATTGAAGGGCAGGAAGTTGTCAACTTCATTACCCGGGCCATCAGCCGTTTGTGGACCCGCGAGCAGATCGTGGAGCTTCAGATCAATGGAACGCATGGTCTTGCGCAGCTGGAAGACGGCAAGGTCGTCACGGCCATGACGCTGGGCTTCACGGACGACGGCAAGGTTGACCAGATCTATATCGTTCGTAATCCGGAAAAGCTTGAGCGCCTGGCGATGCCGACAAAGCATGACTTGCGCGACGGGGCGCTCTGGCACTAATCCGATGTACAGCACTCCGATGTGTCGGTTTCGACACATCGGTGAATTCAATGTGTCGAATCCCGCCCATTCAGCAAGAAATCCCCCGGACTGTCCAACGCCGACCGGTCTGCTAACCTGCGGAAATCAGCGCTTTCGGGCGTGTCGCCGGGAACTGGCACACGAATTGCGAACACCTGTGCGACCAGCCTGCGTGCTGTCCGGCCTTTTCGGCCGTCATATTGAAATGTCTGGGAGGACATCCGATGAAAAAGTTTGTAATTGCCGCTGCGACGGCAGCTTCCTTTGCCGTGACGTCGCCGGCCTTCGCTGCCGATGACTGCTCTGACGGCGAAGTCGTTATCAAGTTCAGCCACGTTGTCGCGGCACAGGGTCACCCCAAGGGTGAGATGGCAAGCGCTCTTGCCGACCGCATCAACAAGGAAATGGATGGCAAGGCCTGCATGCAGGTGTTCCCGTCCTCGCAGCTTTTCGACGACAACAAGGTGATGGAAGCCCTGCTGCTGGGCGACGTCCAACTGGCCGCTCCTTCTCTGTCGAAGTTCGAATCCTACACGCTGAAATACCGCGTTTTCGATCTGCCGTTCCTGTTCACCAACATGGATGCCGTGACCACCTTCACCAAGGGTGAGAAGGGCCAGGAGCTGCTCGGTGCGATGTCCGACTACGGCTTCGTCGGCCTCGGTTACGTCTTCAACGGCCTGAAGCAGTTCTCTGCCGACAAGCCGCTCATGCTGCCGACCGACGCCAAGGGCCTGAAGTTCCGCGTCCAGACGTCCGACGTTGCCGTTGCAATGATCGAGGCGCTTGGCGCCAACGCCCAGAAGCTTGCGTTCAAGGAAGTCTACGGCGCACTGCAGACCGGTGTTGTCGATGGACAGGAAAACACCTGGTCCAACATCTACACCCAGAAGTTCTTTGAGGTTCAGGACGGCACGACCGAAACGAACCACCAGCTTCTGACCTACCTGGCCGTCACGTCGCAGGAGTGGCTGGACAGCCTGGATGCGGACGTGAAAGACCAGTTCCTGACAATCTTCAATGAAGTGGCCGACGAGTACAATGCACGGGCCGCGCAGATCAACGAAGACAACAAGAAGAAGATCATGGAAAATGGCGGCGAAGTCCGTCAGCTGAACGCTGAAGAGCGCGATCAGTGGGTTGAGACCATGAAGCCGGTCTGGGACAAGTTCCGTGACGACATCGGCCAGGACGTCATCGATGCTGCGGTATCGTCCAATCAGGCAAGCTAAGCTGCCCTGATTTGAGTGATGCTTCGAGGAAGGCCTCCTGGCCTTCCTCGTCAATCACCGAACCTCTTTAAAAATCTGAATACTCTCAACGGGGGAGGGTAATATGGGCTCCTGGTTGGCCACATACTGGCCGGTCGTGCTGATTGTCGCGTTTTTCTGTCTCTACGTCGTGCTCGACTACGTGCGGCCGAAACTCATCGAGGCGCTGGACGAGACCTTTATCGCGATCATTCTGGCGCTGATGACGCTGGTGACATTTTCCCAGGTGGTCGCGCGCTACGGCTTCAACTCGGGCTGGGGCGGTGCGCTCGAATTCACGCGTGTCCTGTTCGCCTGGCTGATCCTGTTCGGCATGAGCTACGGCATCAAGATCGGGGCCCATCTCGGTGTCGACGCGATCATCAACCTTTTGCCCAAGCGCCTGTTCCGCGTTGCGGCCCTTCTGGGCGCCGCTCTCACCATTCTCTACGCGGCGCTGCTGTTCGAGGCGGCCTGGCTCGGTGCTCTTCTCTCCCTTGAAAACAAGGGTTCCAGCGGAGGTGCCTATGCCTACGTGGCCAGGTTCTACAAGCTGCCGATCGGCATGGAAGACCTGAAATGGCCGGTCTTTGTCATCGAGTGGTTCGAAGTGCGCGAACGCGTCCCGCGCTGGATACCCTACATCATCCTGCCGATCGGACTGGCGCTGCTGGCTTACCGCTCTGTGCAGGCCTTCATTCTGATCCTTCTTGGAAAAAAGGACGCCATCATCGCCGCTCATGAGGCGGAGGAACTGGTGGCCGAAAACAAAGACGTGCTGAAGGACTAGGCTGATGGAAACCGCATTTCTGTTTATCTTCGTTTTCGGCTTTCTGTTCCTTGGTGTCCCGATTGCCGTCTCGCTTGGCCTTTCGGCCGTTCTCTACATCGCCCTGTTCAGCCACGATTCGATGAGTTCCGTGGCCGTGCAGCTGTTCAATGCGTCCCAGAACTTCACGCTGCTGGCGATCCCGTTTTTCATTCTGGCCTCCAGCTTCATGTCAACGGGCGGTGTTGCCCGGCGCATTATCCGGTTCTCGATCGACGCGGTGGGCTGGATACGTGGCGGCCTTGCCATCGCGGCGGTCTTTGCCTGCATGCTGTTCGCCGCTCTCTCAGGATCATCGCCGGCGACGGTTGTCGCGATCGGCACGATTGCCATCGCCGGTATGCGTCAGGCAGGCTACACCAAGGAATTCGCAGCCGGCGTCATTGCCAACGCGGGGACGCTCGGCATTCTCATTCCGCCGTCCATCGTGATGGTTGTCTATGCAGCGGCTACCAACGTGTCGGTCGGACGCATGTTCTTTGCAGGGGTCATTCCCGGCATCATCGCCGGACTGATGCTCATGACCGCGATCTACATCATGGCGCGTGTCAAGAAACTGCCTGCACAGCCTTGGGCCGGGTGGAAGGAATTGTGGAGTTCGGTGTCGCAGGCTGCGGTCGGCCTGTTCCTGATGGTCATCATTCTGGGTGGCATTTACGGCGGTATCTTCACACCGACTGAAGCGGCCGCCGTTGCGGCCGTCTATGCATGCCTTATCGCCCTTTTCGTTTACCGCGACATGGGACCTCTGGCCGGCGTCGGCTGGGTTGAGGAAAACGACGGTGAACTGGGCCTGACCGGGTTCAAGACCATCACCTATGCCGTTGTCGCCGTGTTCGTCTGGTCCGGGCTAGCCTACATCTTCACGGAGCGGGCCGCCTTTTTCGGCATCGACAGCGCTGTGGTCCTGTTGGCAGCACTGGTTGGGTACCCGATCCTGCGGCACGGGCTGGCGCCGGCGGAACTGCCTGCGACCTATGCGGTGGGTGGCAAGGTCTGGGGCCGGAACCTCGGCATGATCGGGTGGAAGTTTCTTCCCGCACTGTTCCACAAGGACACCAAGAAGGTGCTGACGGATTCGTCGAAGACGACGATCATGCTGATGTTCATCATCGTCAACGCCCTGCTGTTCGCACATACCCTGACGGCCGAACAGATACCGCAGTTCATCACGGACTGGATGGTCGAGGCGGGCTTCAACTGGTTCACGTTCCTGATTGCGGTCAACATCATACTGCTCATCGGCGGTCAGTTCATGGAACCGTCGGGTCTGCTGCTGATCGTTGCTCCCGTGGTGTTTCCGATCGGTCTGGAACTCGGCGTCGATCCGATTCACCTCGGTATCCTGATGGTCGTGAACATGGAAATCGGCATGATCACCCCGCCGATCGGCCTGAATCTCTTCGTGACCTCGGGCATCACGGGCATGAGCCTCGTCCAGGTGGTGAAAGCCGCGGCTCCGTTCGTTCTGGTGCTGCTGTTGTTCCTGATCCTGGTGACATATGTCCCGGCGCTCTCGACCTTCCTTCCCTATTACTTCATGGGGCCGGAGATCATCATCCGGTAGGAAATGATGCGAAGAAACTGCAGGCGGCCGGAGTTTTCCGGCCGCTTTTGCTTGTTGAACCGGCATCTTGTTGACAGGCAACAGACGACGTTCTTTAGTTTTCAAAGATCAGCGGGAGCCTTCGATGACCAACGACAACGATCCTTTTTCCCGATTTTCCGACATCGTGACACGTGCGGATGAGCTGGCCGACATCACCGGCAAGCCGCTGCCTCAAATCGCTGCAAAGGAAATACCGGCGCTCGATTCCATTTGCCGGAAGTTCATTGAGCATGCTCCCTTCTGTTTCGTGGCAACGGCCAACCCGGACGGGCATGTCGATGTATCACCAAGAGGCGATCCTCCCGGCTTCGTGCAGATCCTGAGCGAGTCGCTTCTCGCGATCCCCGACAGGCCGGGAAACAGGCGTGTCGACACGTTTCAGAATGTCCTGGCGGACCCGCGGATCGGCCTGTTGTTCATGGTTCCGGGCAGAGGCGAGACCCTGCGCATCCGGGGGGAGGCTAGGATTGTCCGCGATCCCGACCTCCTTGCGTCCATGGCCATCAATGACCGGGTGCCGAAGATTGCGCTTGTCGTCCACGTGCGCAGCGCCTTCATGCACTGTCCCAAATGGGTCTTCCGGTCGGACATCTGGCAGCCTGACAAGTGGCCCGACACGGAGGGCATGGCGGACATGAACGAGGCCATGGTCAAGCATGCCCGGATCGCGATGAGCCCCGATGACTGGTTTGAAAGTCTCAAGGAAAAGGGCGAGCTGGACCTCTGGTAGCAGTCAAAGGCCTCTGGTCGTCAAAACAGGCGGTGGGCAGGCACGAAAAAGCCGGCCCGATGGACCGGCTTCATTTATGGGTCCGTACCCTAGGTGATGGACTCATAAATGAGGCCGTAATGGTTTGAGGCGGCTTGCTTCTCATCAAGGCGCGGAAGCGCAGGAAATGTCCCTCATTTTCAAGCCTTTCGCAACGCCGAGGAGGCGCAAGCCGGTCAAATCCGAAGGACATGGAAATGGCTTCACCCCGCAGCGTCAGCGTGCTTGACCGGGCAGGAAGCCCGCTCCGCACACCCTTCCTAACGGGATTTCGCCATTTCGCATGCCATTTCAGTCTCATTTATGGGGCCATCACCTAGAGCCCGCAGGCTGTTCTCAGACGATGCTGCCGAGCTTCATCGCAACGCTCATGTCGCCTTCCACCTGCATTTTGCCGCCCATGAAAGCGCCCGTCGGATCGAGTTCACCTGACAGCAGGTCGGCTAGGTCATCCGCCGAAATCTTGATCGTGCAATCGGCCTCGGCGTTGTCGTTGCTGACGTCCGAGCCCTGCAGAAAGATGACACCGTCATCACCGAGGTCAAACTTGACGCTTTCCTCAATGCCGCCGCTTGCGACTTTTCCGCGAACACCTTCGGTGAGCTGTTCCAAGGACATGTTCTTTCTCCCATCATGGTCTGGCCAGTGCCAGTCTTCGCCCTCTTGAAGCATGACCTTTACGTAATCGTCAAGAGGCAATGTCAATTGGTTTTGTCATGTCGGACCACGCGTGACCTGCGCCATTCGCATCGGCTTCGAGAAACCTCACAAGAACCTTGATCTTTGGGTGAACGAATGCACGGATTTTTAGCGCGGACTGGAAATCTCTGCCGGTTTCAGGACCAAAGAGTTCGAAGACTTCTCCTCGTCACCTGAATCTGAAGTTCGACTGATTTTGCTGCGGGCTTCGAACGAACTTCAAATTCACTGCACTGGACCGAGAGGCTTTTGCCTGGGGTCGAACGGGCCATTTGGTCGCTGGGTGTCGGTAACCTCTCCCGGCGGGAGAGCGAACATGCGCTTCCGCTCGTGCGCAATAGCTTTCTCTTTCCTCAGGGTGCGGCCTTTGCTTTTCGCCCTGCGACGACAGTGGCCGGTTTCGCAGCCTTCCGTATGAGTTGGACAAGATCCAAAGGATTGAAACCGCTCAGTGATTGTCCCTTGGCATCCCTCTCTTGTGGGCGACGTCCTGATATTTGACGGCAGGTTCGAGGACCATGCCCTTGTCGAACTGGCCGACGATTCCGCGCTGGATTTCCTGCCATGGCGTCTGGCTTTCGGCGATCTGGAAACCGCCTGCAGCTACCAGATCCTTCCGCCGCTGTGCCAGCTCCTCGTCCGAAATCAGAATGTTTGCCGTCCCTTTTTTGAGGTCTATCCGCACGCGGTCATCGGTTTTCACAAGGGCAAGCCCTCCCATCGCGGCCGCTTCAGGTGATGCATTCAGGATGGATGGCGATCCGGATGTGCCGGACTGGCGGCCGTCACCGATGCACGGCAGGGCGGTGACCCCGCGTTTGATCAGTGCAGCGGGCGGCTGCATGTTTACGACCTCCGCGCCGCCGGGGTAGCCGATCGGACCGGTTCCGCGGACAAACAGCATGCAGTTCTCGTCGATGTTCAGATCCGGATCGTCGAGCCGGTCGTGGTAGTCTTCCGGTCCCTCAAACACGATCGCCCGGCCCTCAAAGGCTTCCGGATCGTCCGGATTGGAGAGATAGCGGTTCCGGAACTCTTCCGATATCACGCTGGTTTTCATGATCGCGCTGTCGAACAGGTTGCCCTTGAGATTGATGAAACCGGCACGGTCCTTCATCGGCGCGTCGAACGGTTTGATCACATCGGGCAGATCGGTGACGATGCCCTCGCAGTTTTCGGCAATGGTCTTGCCGTTTGCGGTGATCGCGTCCGGGTGCGGCAGCTTGCCGTGACGCAGCAGTTCCGCGACCACGGCCGGGACGCCGCCTGCATGGAAATAGTCTTCGCCGAGATACGCGCCGGCCGGCTGCAGATTGACCAGAAGCGGCACGTCGTGCCCAAGGCTCTGCCAGTCGTCATTGTCCAGCTCAACGCCCACATGCCGCGCAACTCCATTCAGGTGGATCGGCGCGTTGGTGGAACCGCCTATCGCCGAATTGATGACGATGGCGTTCTCGAAGGCTTCCCGGGTCATGATGTCGGACGGTTTCCGGTCTTCGTGAACCATCTCCACGATGCGTTTGCCGGTTTCAAACGAGATGGCCCCGCGTTCGCGGTAGGGCGCCGGGATCGCGGCGGCTCCGGGCAGTTGCATTCCGAGTGCTTCGGCCAAAGAATTCATCGTCGTTGCGGTGCCCATCGTGTTGCAGTACCCGACGGATGGCGCTGAGGAGGCGACAAGATCCATGAAGCCGTTATAGTCGATCTCCCCGGCCGCAAGCATCTGACGGGCCTTCCAGACGATGGTGCCGGATCCGGTACGTTCGCCCTTGTACCAGCCGTTGAGCATGGGGCCGACGGAGAGCGCGATCGCAGGAATGTTGACGGTTGCTGCCGCCATGAGACAGGCGGGCGTGGTCTTGTCGCAGCCGATCGTGAGAACGACACCGTCAATCGGGTAGCCGTAGAGAAGTTCGACCAGTCCGAGATAGGCGAGGTTCCGGTCAAGCGAAGCCGTTGGCCGCTTGCCGGTTTCCTGAATCGGGTGCACGGGAAACTCGAATGCCACGCCGCCTTCGTCGCGTATGCCTTCGCGAACGCGCTTTGCCAGTTCGAGATGATGCCGGTTGCAGGGCGAGAGATCCGAGCCGGTCTGCGCGATGCCGATAATGGGCTTGCCGGACTGCAGCTCTTCCCGCGTGATACCGAAATTCAGGTAGCGCTCGATGTAAAGCGCCGTCATGCCCGGGTTGCCCGGGTTGTCGAACCAGGCCGCTGACCGCAGTTTCGGCGTTTTTTGCTCGCTCATGGCGCCTCATCCCTCACTCTTTTCAAGACAGGGGGGCAGGATAAACACCAGGCGCTCGAAACTGTAAAGGCAGCGCGGGAGCAAAGTGGTTCCACCTATTGGAATTCTTGGCTGCGCGAACGCGCTGGAAAGGCACCGGCGACTGAAATCCGGGCAAAGACCAGAAGAATGGCAAGTGCCGCTGCAAACAGCAGCGGTGAAAAGAGGATCGGAACAAGGCCGGAAGCACCGAGCAATCCGCAAACGATCCAAAGCGCGAACAGGGTTTGTCTTGCGCGAAGTGCGAGCAGGCCGCGCCGGCTCGCAAGGGCCTTGAGGGCCGGAAAAGCGCCGATATCCGCTGTGTCGCAAACCGCAATGGGACGTGACTTTGCTCCGCTTTCCGTCGCGGATGGTGTCGCCTCGAACAGTTCCAGCGCGTGCCGGTCGCCGGACAGCGACAGGACCAGGCATCTGCCTGGGTCGAAAAGGCGCAATGACGCATCATTCGCGGTTTCTCCGGCCATGGGTTCGTTCGGGACATTCATCCCGAGCATGTCCGCCAGCGCTTGCCTTGTCTTCAGACTGTCATTCGTGTGCAGCCAGGGCTCCAGGCCCTCGCGGCGAAGGGCGGCACCGGCCACTCCGGCATCCTGGCGCAGGGTCCCCTCAAGCCCGAGAACGCCGACGACTTTGCCTCCAACGGCAACCCGAAGCACGGTCTTGCCGTCCGCCTCGAGCGAACGCGCGATTGCGTCGGCTGTAAAGCTGTCGATCTTGAGACGTTTCAGGAGATCGGGTGTCCCGAGGACGACCGTCTGTCCTCCCAGAAGGGCGACGACGCCGAGCCCGGGTTCAAGTTCATACCTGTCAGGAGTCCGCAGGGCGACACGCCATTGAACGGCAAGCTGGCGCAGGGCGTGTGCAACCGGATGCGTCGCGTGCGCTTCTGCCGATGCGGCCACAGCCAGCAGCGTCTTCGGCTCGTTGTCAAATGCCATGACGTTGCTCACCATCAGATCCGGACCGGACATGATGGCGGCCTTGTCGATGAGGATATGCCGGGCGCGTGCGATTGCCGAGAAGGCCCCGGGAGCCAGATTGCGGGCGCCGGCTGCCGACGCCGCACGATGAAAAACCTTGTCTGCGAAGGCATTGATGCCATCGACAGGACCTGGCCACGAAAACAATATGGCCGAGGCTAACGCCAGGGGAAACATGGACGGATCGATGGCCAGCCAGACCAGGGCAACCCCGGTGGCAAGCCCGATGAAACGGGTCGCTTCAAGCAATCCGTTCCTGTCGCCCCGTGCCGGCAGAAGGAAACTGCCGACGGATCGCTGGACCATGAGAAAGGCACCGGCAATCGCCGGAATGCTGGCCTGGTCCAGCGGTAAATCGCTCATATTGAGCAAGACTGCCGTTAACAGGAGGAGAAAAAGACTCATGCAGCTCGTGGCAAGGGTCATCGGCCTTCCGGCGGTCTCGGTGAGGAGCGGACTGAGTGGCAGAAAGGCAAAGATCGCTGAAAACATGCTGAAAACCGCAGCGGAGTAGGCCCCGAAGAGCCTCGGCAGTTCCAAAGAACGGTTGCTGATCCATCCGGCCGACAGCAGCGCAAACAACAGGAACACCACGGAAACACTAATGAATACACACCAACTCGCTGTTCTAATTGAAAATTTCGTCATTGTTCGCAGCTTTCAAACAGGGTTTGCCTGACAGTTTCCGGCGACGAGCTGATCGGGTGTGTTGGAGCTGTCCGGAAAAAACGCGTCAAGCATGTGAAAGCGGAAGAGCGGAGGCAATCCCGTAGCAACGACGCCGTCCGCCGCGCTGTGCCCGTTTGAACAAATAATAGTCATATTTGCTGATGATTTGTGCGCAACCACTCTTGAAATGTGATCGAACCTTAGGGAATATGCGCCCCATAACGAAGTAGAGTCGAAGCAATTTTAAGACTCAATCAGAATTTTTTTCTAGGAATGAGAGTATTTTGAATAAACGCGTCGCAGGAAGGGCTAGTTGGCTCTTCCTGCTTTTTTTTCACGAAACAAAGCGCAGGCTTCACTTTCCAAATTCTGGCGAATAACTCAAGCGAACAGCGGAAGCCGTGCAGTCTGACGATCTAAGCTTTGTAACAGGTTCACGTCAGGCAATTTTTGCCTGCTCCGGACTCGATTGTGGTTATCTCGATCTTGCCGTGAGGGAATCGGGCTCGGCGAGCGAGTCAATATCGCGTCATGCCCGAACCAACAGAATCGTTGTCGAACGCGTTTTCAGCCTGGCTGTTCAGCGATCCGCAGTTCAGGTTGTCTCCAGGTTGGCCCGTGACAGAAGTTCCATCGACGGCATCAGATCCAGCAGCTCTTTCGTGTAGGGATGCTTCGGCGCTTCAAACAGATCATCGCACCCGGAAACCTCGCAGAGCTCCCCGTTCCTCATGACGCCGATCCGGTTGCACATCTGCCTGATGACTGCGAGATCGTGACTGATGAACAGCATCGTCAGGCCGAGTTCTTCCTGCAGATCCTTCAACAGATTGAGAATCTGGGCCTGGATCGAAACGTCCAGTGCCGAGGTTGGTTCGTCGCAGATCAGGAAGCGCGGCCGTGTCGCAAGCGCGCGCGCGATCGAAATGCGCTGACGCTGACCGCCTGAGAACTCGTGTGGGAATTTCTGCCCGGCCTCGGCACCGAGGCCGACGTGATCGAGCAGGTCGTCCACGATCTGCCGGACTTCGGCATTGCTTGAGGCGAGTTTGTGAAACTTGATCGGTTCGGCAATGATATCGCGCACGCGCATGCGGGCATTGAGCGATGAATAGGGATCCTGGAAGATCATCTGCATCTGGCGCCGCATCGCCAGCACGTCCTTGCGGTTCTTCAGAGACGTCAGTTCCGTCTTGCCGAACAGGATCGATCCGCCCGTCGGATCGTAGAGGCCCGTGATCAGGCGCGCGATCGTCGATTTGCCGGATCCGCTTTCCCCGACAAGGCCGAAGGTTTCGCCCTGCTGGATATCGAAACTGACCTTCTTGACTGCCTGGAAGTATTTTCGGCGGGACGGAAAAACGCTTCCGCGCACCTCGAAACGCATGTCGAGATCCCGGATCTGGACGAGGGGACCCGTGATCTTCTCATAGTCCCGGGATTTGCCCAGCCAGTGGGTGGAGATATCGATGTGTTTCTGCGGCGTGCCCGCCTTCTCGATGTAGTCGACCACCGGGAAGCGTTCCACTTTCACGTCCGGGCGCGGAACGGCGGATATCAGGCTCTGCGTGTAAGGGTGCTGCGGCGCTCCCAGCACCTGCGTCGTTTCCCCGTATTCGACCAGATCGCCATGATACATGACGGCAACATGGTCGGTGATGTCGGCAATGACCCCCATATCGTGGGTAATCACCAGCATGGCCACGTTGCGCTCCTCGCACAGCTTCTTCATCAACTCGAGGATCTGGGCCTGGATCGAGACGTCCAGTGCGGTGGTCGGTTCGTCTGCGATGACCAGTTCCGGTTCCGCGCACAGCGCAAGTGCGATCACGACACGCTGCCGCATTCCTCCCGAGAACTGGTGGGGATACTGCTTGATGCGTTCGCCGGGGTCTGGAATACCGACCGCGTCGATCAGTTCGACCGCGCGTTTCTGGGCGTCCTTGGCCGACAGCGGCAAATGCGTCCGGATCGTCTCGACAAGCTGGGATTCAACTGTCTGCAACGGATCGAGCGACGTCAGCGGATCCTGAAAGATCATCCCGATCTTGCGGCCGCGCAGACGGCGCTTTTCCTTGTAGGGCAGGTTGTCGATGCGTTTCCCGTGAAGAGAGACCTCACCACCGGCGATGCGGCCGGGTTCCTGCAGGAGGCCGATGACCGCATTGCCGACGGTCGACTTGCCTGCGCCCGATTCTCCAACCACTCCCAGGATCTTGCCCGCATCCACGCTCATGTCGACGTCGTCGACGGCAACGAATACGGATTTTCTCCCCGGGAATTCGACCGTCAGGTCCTTGATGTCCAGAACGTTCATGATGCCCTCACCGGAGCTTCGGGTTGAGGGCGTCGCGGAGCCAGTCGCCCAGAAGGTTGACGTTCAGGACCAGAAGCGCAAGCGCCAGCCCGGGGAAAATCGCGATCCACCATTCGCCGGAATAAAGGAAATCGTTTCCAATGGCGATCAGCGTTCCAAGCGAAGGTTGCGTCGGCGGCATGCCCACCCCGAGGAACGAAAGCGTCGCCTCTGTGACGATGGCCAGCGCCAGATTGATGGTCGCGATCACCATCACCGGTCCCATCACGTTGGGAAGTATATGGCGCGCCATGATGATGACGGCGGGAATGCCGATGACGCGCGCTGCCTGAACATATTCCTTGTTTTTTTCCACCATCGTCGATCCGCGCACCGTGCGCGCATACTGGACCCAGAACGACAGTGCCAGCGACACGATCAGGATGTAAAAGGCGAAAAACTCACGATCGACACCGCCGAATATGCCGGCGGCGATGCCGTCGATCAACAGCGCGATCAGGATCGCGGGAAACGTCAGCTGCACGTCGGCAACGCGCATGATGAACGAATCGACGCGCCCTCCCATGTAACCGGCGACAAGCCCGAGCGAGATGCCGAGGATGGCGGCGGCGAAGACCGAGCAGAACCCGATGATCAGCGAAATCCGCATTCCGTAAAAGATACCGGAGAGGAGATCGCGGCCCTGGTCGTCCGTTCCCAGAATGAAACGGGGATCCGAAAACTCCTGCCAGATCGGCGGGACGCGGGCGTCAAGGATCGAAATCGTCGCCAGGTCGAACGGATTGTGCGGCGCGACCCAGGGAGCCAGAAACGACAGAAGAAACAGGATCAGCGTGGCGATTGCCGCGACGACGGTGATCTTTGAACGCAGGAACGAATGGAACAGGTCGCTGTCCAGAATTCGGGACACGCGACCGGCTGGTGGCTGTCCGTTCGACCGGTCCTGAACGGCGGCTGTTACTTCTTCGTTGGAGACATAAGGCATGTTGAAACGTCCCCCTTACGGCCGTCCGACGCGCAGGCGCGGATCGATGTAAAAGTAGAGTATGTCGACGATGAAGTTGATCGCCACGAAGAGAAACGCCGTCAGCAGCAGGTAGGCGGACATGATGGGAATGTCGACATTCTGTACGGCCTGCAGGAACAACAGGCCCATTCCGGGCCAGTTGAACACCGTTTCCGTGATCGTGGCAAAAGCAATGATGGCGCCGAGCTGGAGCCCGGTAATGGTGATCACGGGAACCAGTGTGTTTTTCAGCGCGTGCCTGAAATGGACGAGCCGGTCCGGTAGGCCCCGCGCGCGCGCGAATTTGATGTAGTCCGTCCGGATCACTTCCAGCATTTCCGCGCGGATCAGTCTCATGATCAGCGTCATCTGGTAAAGCCCGAGTGTGATGGAAGGCAGGATCAGCGCCTTCAGCCCGGACGCGGTGAGAAACCCGGTGGTCCACCAAGACCCGATCTGAACCGTATCGCCACGCCCGAAGCTCGGAAGCCATTGCAGCGTGACGGAGAACAGAAAGATGAGAAGGATGCCGATGAAGAAGGTTGGCAGCGAAATGCCGACCAGCGATACGGACAGGAACAGCTTGGAAATCACGGATTCCCGGTTGAGACCTGCATAGATCCCCATTGGAATGCCCACGATGAGGGCAAACAGAGCGGACGTGAAACTGAGTTCCAGTGTCGCCGGTATCCGTTTTGCGAAGAGCTCCGAAACAGGCTGGCGAAACTGGTAGGACGTGCCGAAGTCGAATTGTGCGGCCTTGGTCACGAAACGCAGGAACTGGACGGGTATCGGATCGTTGAGGCCGAGTCTCTCGCGCAGGGCCTCGCGTTCTTCGATTGATGTCTCGATCCCGACCATCTGGTTGATCGGATCACCCACAAAACGGAACATGGTGAAGGCGAGAAGGGCCACCACCAGCATGACAATCAACGCCTGGATCAGGCGGCGCGTCGCAAAACCAATCATTTCGGCTCTTTATGGTCTGGCATGAAAATACGCTCCCGGCGCTGCCGGGAGCGTTGAGCAGTCGTGGCTGAAATCAGTTCTTGTTGATGAAACGGAACTTGAACTGATTGTCGGCGCGCTGGACGAGTTCGATGTTGTCGGCGACACCCCAGGCAAGGCCCTGCTGGTGAAGCGGAATGTAATAGGCGTTGTCGTGGCTGATCTTGTAAGCTTCGGCGATCAGGCCATCACGCTTTTCAGGATCGATTTCCACCAGAACCTTGCCGGTCAGCTCGTCGATCTTGTCGTCGCAGAAACCGCCGAGGTTGAACGGTGAACCTTCACCGGCTTCGTTGCGGCAGCTCATCAGATTCGACAGAACATTCCAGCTGTCCAGGGATCCGGGAGTCCAGCCCAGCAGGTAGAACGACGTATCGAAACCGCCCGAGGCAAGAACCTTCGCAAAATATTTTGCCTTCGGCTGTGCATTCAGATCGATCTTGACACCGACGCGTGCGAGCATTGCCGCAACGGCCTGACAGATGGATTCGTCATTGACGTACCGGTCGTTCGGGCAGTCCATGCCGACCGTGAATCCATCCGGATAACCGGCTTCGGACAGCAGCTTCTTGGCGTTTTCCGGGTCGTAGGGATACCGCTCGAATTCGCTCGACTTGGAGAACAGGAACGGCGAGATCATGATTGCAGACGGCGTTGCGAGGTCGCGCATGACCTTGTTCTTGATCGCCTCGATGTCGATCGCCTGATAGAACGCCTTGCGCACCTTGTCGTCCTTGAAGGGGTTCTTGCCCTTCACGTCGGAATAGAGCAGTTCGTCGCGCATCTGATCCATCCCGAGGAAGATCGTACGCAGTTCCGGTCCGGTCAGAGCGACGGTTCCGGAGTTGTCGTTGATGCGTTTGATGTCCTGTACGGGGATCGGATACACCATGTCCAGTTCACCGGACAGAAGCGCTGCGACGCGGGTCGCATCCGATGGAATCGGCGTGAATTCGACCGTGTCGACATTGTGCTTGACCTCATCCCACCAGCCGTCGTTTTTCTCGAAGACGGTCTTCACCCCGGCTTCGTGGCTGGCGATCTTGAACGGACCTGTGCCATTGGCATTCAAAGAGGCATAGTTGGGCGTGGTGTCGGAAGCGGAAGTCACCTTGACCGCACCGTTCTCCGTCGTCCAGTCCTTGTCCATGATGTAGAACGTGTCCCACTCATAGTGCAGGATCGGATTTGGTCCTGTCAGGACAATGTCGACCGTGTAGTCGTCAACGATCTCGACCTTTGCATCGGACGGTACGCGTGTCGTCAGGTCGGAGCCTTCGGAGCGGACACGTTCGATCGAGAATGCGACGTCTTCGGCGGTAAAGTCATTGCCGTTGTGGAACTTGACGCCTTGACGGAGGAAGAAGCGCCAGCGGTTCGGCTCGACGATCTCCCAACGTTCCGCAAGCGCGGGTTCGATGGCAAGGTCAGCGCCGCGACGGGTCAGTCCCTCATAGGTGTTGCCGAGCGACGACAGCGTGAAAGTCTCGTTCAGGCTGTAGGGATCAAGGCCGTTCAGGCTTCCCTGGAAGGCAAACTTGAATGTTTCTGCCTGCGCAGCACTACCTGTTCCTGCTGCAAGAATCGCAGCGAAAATCAGAGTTTTCTTGTTCATTTTCCCCTCGTTGGTTCCGGTTCCCGGAAAGACACCGCAGACACGGCTGCGATTTTTTGGAGTGGTGCAGCCGCCGGTCTGCCGGCAACTATGACATTGTAAGTGACCGTGTTCAAACCCGCTCAAGCCTGTTTTTTAAGATAAACGGGTCATCAGCCGGTCCAAAAACGCGGCACATCGCTCCAATTCCACAAGTTCTATGAATTCATCGGCTTGATGGGCCTGATCGATTGAGCCGGGGCCGCAGACCACCGTCGAAAGACCATGTTCCTGAAAAATACCGCCTTCCGTCGCGTAGACGACGACGTGACGCGCATTGTCTCCTGTTAGGCCCCGAACCTCGGATTCCGCCTTGCCCTCATGTTCTTCCGAAAGGCCGGGCACATAGGCCAGTTCCTCCACAGTGACCGCGCAATCGCCGGAAATCGCAAGCATGCCGGGCAGCACTTCGGTTTCGATGAAGGACTGGTACAGGTCGAGCCAGAAGTGTTTGCTGTCCCCCGGCAAAAGCCGGAAATCCGTCTCGAACTCGCAATGCTGGGCGGTGATGTTATGCGCCTCGCCACCCTTGATCACACCGCTGTGCAAGGTCGTGTAGGGGGGCTCGAACGCGCAGTCAGGCTCGGTGGCTGCCTTGTTCTCTGCGGTTCTGGCGTCCAGCCACGAGATCAGCTTGGCAGCGGCGGAGATCGCCGAGACGCCTCTGTGCAGCTGGCTGGAATGCGCCGGATGTCCCCTGATCGTGGTTTTGAAAACGGCAATACCCTTGTGCGCGGTGACGACCTTCATGTTGGTTGGTTCGCCAACAATCGCAAAGCCCGGCCGGGGGCCGCTGGCAAGCATGTCCTTGACGAGTGGCGGTGCGCCGAAACAACCCACTTCCTCGTCATAGGAAAGCGCGATGTGAATTGGCCGCTCGAGATCCGCTGCAACGAATTCGGGAACCTTTGCGAGCACGGTCGCGGCGAAACCCTTCATGTCGGCGGAACCGCGGCCATAGAGTTTTCCGTTAGCAACCCATGCCGTGAAGGGCTCCCGGGACCAGGCTTGTCCCGCGACGGGAACAACGTCCGTATGTGCGGACAGAACAACGCCCCCATCCTGCAATGGACCGATGCGCGCATGCAGCGCTGCCTTGGTGCCGGTTTCGTCCGGAACGCGAACACTGGCGATGCCGAATCCGGAGAGGTAATCCTCCACGAATGCGATGAGGTCCAGGTTGCTCCGGTCCGATACGGTATTGAAGGAGATCAGTTTCTCCAGCATTTCCCGAGGCGTATAGCGTTTACTCACAAGATCTCCTGTACCCAGGGTCACACCTGCATGGATGGGCGCAACCTAGTTTGCCGGGATATCGAGCGCATCTAAGCTGCTCAAGGCAAAGATTTGCAAGGGGATTTCCTTTCCCCTGATTTTGATTTCGGCGGACTGTGCGACGGGCGCAGGCACGTTCGCCGCATCGATCACGTCCTTGGAAACAACGAGAAAGCTGCCGTGTGTCTTGTTCTCGGTCTCCAGTCTGCTGGATGTGTTGACCACGTCACCAAGCGCCGTAAGCCCGCCGGACGTTCCTGCCGCGCCGATCCGTCCGAGGATCGCCGGACCCAGATGCAACCCGATCCCGAGGCGGATCGGGTCCTGGAACTGTGGACCTTTTTCCGCTTCGAGTTCTTTCATGACATTTTCGATGCGGCGGGATGCGCGCAGGGCCTGACGAGCGCCGGTTGCCACGTCGCTGTCCATTCCGAAAATGGCCATGATGCCGTCGCCGATGAATTTGTCGACAAAACCGCCCTCTGCGCGAATCGCAGCGGAGGCCTGGTCCAGATAGTTGTTCAGAAGATGAACCACGTCATACGCGAGCTGGGATTCGGTTATGCGTGTGAAGTTCCTGAGGTCGACAAACATCACCACGACATCCTGTTCGACGCCCCAGTAATAGGCATCCTTGAGATTTTCCGTGGTTTCCGTCTTCGCCTTGACAGGCACCAGCGGAAGCACCTCGATGTTCTGCTGCGGCCGGATCTGGCAAGCGAGCCTGACATCGTTGTCGGCGGATATCCTGGCAAGGACGGCCTTTTCGGCGGCGCCGGGCGCGGCCAGCGCGGCGCTGCCGTCGAGAACCTTCACCCTGCAGGTTGAGCAGCGTGCCCGCCCGCCGCAGACCGAGGCGATCGGGATGTCGTTGATACGGCTCATCTCAAGCAGCGTTGCCCCTGGTTTGGCCCGGATCGACAGGCTGCCGGGATAGGTGATCGTAAGCCTGTGCGCTGTCAGGCTGAAGATATACCGAAGCAGAATTGCCACGAGGCTGGCGGCAATGAGACCGAACACGACGGAGCGTGCCTCGATGACGAAGGTTGTCAGCCAGTCGAACTGCTCTTTTGTCACCTTGAGCTTGACATCTTTTGCCAGCTCAAGCCGCCGGGCACCCTCGATAAATCCCCAGAGCGCAAGAACGGGCATCGCGATCGCAAACCCGAGGGCTGCGTATCTCAACCGGTGATAGACAGGATAAAGCCGCAGCCAGAAATGCAGCCCGATCATGGCATGGGCCCACACGGCAAGAAGAAGCAGGGATTGGGTCAGCCCGTGCTGCGGCCAGAGGATCGTGAGCATCTGGTGATAGGTTGGCGAAAACCCGAATTCGTTGGCCAGTCCCATGGTTGTGCCCACATGCGGTATGAGCGACCAGGGAATGTAAAGCCCGAGAACCAGTTGTGCGAACTCCCATGGCGGCATTTTCAGCGTGCGCCGCCTTCCTGTGCGCCACAGCGCCAGGAAGACGTGGGTTACGACCGCCAGCATCAGCACGGTTTCACCGATTTCGTTGCGCCAGATGCGGTAGTGCCAGACCGATGCCTTTTCCATGGCATCGACCGAAATGATGCCGAATGCATGGTTCGAAAAATGACTGAGACAATAAACAAACAGGATCAGCCCGCTCCAGAGGCGCAGCCGCTGTCGCCAGTTGCCCCGGGAGGGGCCGGTCTTCTTCTTGCGTTCCACCGGCGTCGTCTTGACCGGGGCGGTCGCTAATGCGCTCATTCAGTCTTCCCGGTTGGTTTCGTGTGCACGGCTTCGTGTTCCCAGTCAGGTCAGGTCCGGAAAATCTCTGACCCGAGATCGGGGCCGGGTCAACCCGGATAGGGGAAACTGTGTTCCGGGGCTTGAAACCGGTGATGGGAGCCGTAACTGTCCACCCATCGATCCGTCCGGGAAGGAATATCATGAAAGTTTACGGCATCAAGAATTGCGACACGGTCAAGAAAGCGAGAAAGTTCCTGGAAGAGGCAGGCATCACTTACGACTTCCACGACTACAAGAAAGACGGCGTCAATGGTGACCGGCTGGCGGCCTTTGTCGGCGAGTTTGGCTGGGAGACGATCCTGAACAAGCGCGGGACGACGTGGCGCAAGCTCGACGACGCAACCAAGGAGGGGGTCACGGACGCCGCGTCGGCGCTCGACGTCATGATCGAGCACCCGTCAACCATCAAACGCCCGATCGTGGAAGGCGAGGCGAAAAACTTCGTCGGGTTCGATCCCGTCTCCTGGGAAATGGCACTTGAGCTTGGTGAGTTGAAATAACGGCGGGCATCACGTTCCGCGCTTGAGAGCTGATGAGAAGGGCCTGAAAACCTCTCCGGATTACCAGGTTCTGCGCGGACCGGTATCGATGTGATAGTGGCCGGATGCATAATATTTGTATCCGCCAACCTGCGGCTGCGATTTCAGGAAGGCAATAATCGTGGAAGGATCACCGCGGACGGAAAAGTCCACCGCCTGGCAATTGAGGTGATACGAATTTCGCGCACCGCCTTTCCGCCAGTTTTCCAGCCACCACCGTTTTGTCGAGTGAACGGTGACTTCCCCGTAACGGCTGGCAACCCGGTTGAGAACTTTCTTGAGTTTACGTGGGACGCACCAGGACGAATCGTCATAGTCGATCGAACTGTGCGAAGCTGTCGCCCATCCCAGCCCGGTGACCCCTGCAACGGTGCCGCATCCCGCAAGCGCAAGCGTAAATCCGAGGAAGAAAATCCAGGCGAAGAGGCGTTGGGGCATGACGGACGAGCCTTGTCGAATGTGTTGCGATATCCCCCGCGCGAAGGTTCCTGCAATTTGATTAAAATTGTGATGAAAAACGTGGTTAACAAAGTTCGGAAACAAATGTTTCAGACGGAATGATTGTCTGATACAAATGTTGCAGTTTCACATCTGATCGCATCAGGATCACTGCTCGGGTTGATATCCATGTCCCACGTTTTTCCACGCCACACAAAAGCCAATCTACCCGTCGCCGAACGCGGAGAGGGTTGCTACATTATTGACAGATCAGGGAAAAAATACTTCGACGGGTCTGGTGGCGCTGCCGTGTCCTGTCTTGGACACAGCGACCCGGACGTTACCCGGGCAATCAAGGACCAGGTTGACCGGATCGCCTTTGCTCATACCGGCTTCTTCACCTCTGAACCTGCTGAAGAGCTGGCCGACCTGCTCGTTTCCAAGGCGCCTGGCAACCTCGACCGGGTTTATTTCGTCTCGGGAGGATCAGAGGCAGTCGAGGCTGCGCTCAAGCTCGCGCGCCAGTATTTTCTGGAAAAGGGCGAGGCCTCGCGGCATCGGGTGATTGCGCGCCGTCAGAGTTACCATGGCAACACGCTTGGCGCGCTGGCGACGGGCGGCAATCAGTGGCGGCGCGAGCCGTTCTCGCCTCTCATGATCGAAACCACTCATATCTCGCCATGCTATGAGTATCGCGGACGCAGGGAAGACGAGACGGCATTCGAATACGGCCAGCGCGTTGCGGGCGAACTGGAAACCGAGATTCTCAGGCTCGGGCCCGAAAATGTCATGGCCTTTGTTGCAGAACCTGTTGTGGGTGCGACGGCGGGTGCGGTGCCGCCGGTGGAAGGCTATTTCAAACGGGTACGCGAGATCTGCGACACCTACGGCGTTCTTTTGATCCTGGATGAGGTCATGTGCGGCATGGGCCGGACCGGATCGCTCTTTGCCCACGAACAGGACGGGATATCGCCGGACATCCTGTGCATCGCCAAGGGCCTCGGCGCGGGCTACCAGCCCATCGGTGCAATGCTGTGCACCGACGGGATCTATCAGGCGATCGAGGCCGGATCCGGGTTCTTCCAGCACGGCCATACCTATATCGGGCATCCGACCGCGTGTGCGGCTGCATTGACGGTCTTCAGGAAACTGAGCTACGGTCTTGTGGAGCGGGTGATACCCATGGGAGACAAGCTTGATCAGGCGCTGCGGGACGCATTTGCACAGCATCCCCATGTCGGCGACCTGCGCGGCCGCGGGCTGTTCCGGGGCATTGAGCTTGTGGCCGACAGGTCGACCAAGACCCCGTTCGACCCTGCAGCCGGCATCAACAAGAAGATCAAGAAAGCCGCGTTCGAAGCCGGGCTCATCTGTTACCCGATGGGCGGGACGATCGATGGTGTCAAGGGCGACCACGTTCTGTTGGCGCCGCCCTTCATCATCGAGGACGTCCACGTCTCGGAAATCGTCGGCAAGCTGGACACGGCCATCAAGTCGGCGCTCCAGTGAGGTTCGGCGTTTGCCGGGGTGACCAAATACCGGTCATGACGCTGGTTTGATTACCGCGGGGTGATCTTCGAGTTAAAAAAGCTTAATATTACATAGAGTTAAATTGAAGCTCGCCAGGGCATCGCCATCTCTGAGGTCACATGAACGAAGGAGATGGAAATGGCTTACATTACCAACGAGCAGATCGACGCGGCATCGGGCAATCACGAGACCGGTCTCTGGAGCCGGATCGCGGCGGGCTTCGTGTCACTCACCAATCACTGCTGCGAGCAGGCGAAGCATCGCCTGCCGATAATGCATGAGAGCGAGATGGCGGATACCGAAACCACTCACGGCGAGCGGCTTGCCGATAGCGCTTATGAGACTGAATTGGATCTGGAGCGAAAGGAACGCTCCGATTCGAGAGGCTATCTGAGCCCGGAGCACTACAACTATATGTACTACTGAGACCGCTGTGACGGGCCGGCAAAAACGCCGGCCCGTGCCTTTTGTATTCCTCAGATTGCAAGCGCCCAGACGGTTGCCGCAAGCATGGATACCGCCATCGCCACGGTGATGACGCGCATCACCGGCCCGTCTCCGATCAGCGCAAGGATCGAAACGCCGAGCAGCGCCCAGAGCGAATGGAAAACCATGCCGCCCATAGTAAATCCGGCCACGAGAATCAGCGCGTTTTCGTGAATTCCGAGCCCGTTTCCTGCGAGAAACGTTGAAAACGCGACAAGGTTCATGGCCCAGGTCTTCGGACTGAGCGGGTGGATCAGCAGACCTTCCCAAAAGCTCGGCAGCGCCACTTCACCCTTCGGCTTCACCGACAGGGATATGATCCGCCACGCAAGATAGGTCATGTACGCCATGCTGAGCACCTTGAAGAGGGTGACAATCGGGCCTCCGCCCGCCATCACGTGCCCAAGCCCGTAGGCGACGCTCAGCTTCAGCGGGATGGAACCGATCTGTGACGCAACGATCACCGGAAAGGCGGTGCGGTAGCCCGCGGACGCACCAATGGCAAGAAACGTAAGGTTCCCGGGCCCGGGCGTCCCGGTCATGACAATGATGAAAACGGCAAATGCCAGGAAGGTGGCCAGATCCATGGTGCTCTCCTGCGGCAAGATCGATACAATCGATACAAAAAGGCGGAGATACTAATTGTCTTGAGATATTGTATCAGTCAATGTAAACATTGTTCCCATGACAATGTGGATCCCAAAGATCGACGCGGCGCAAGGTCCGATCTATCTGGCGATTGCCGACGCGCTGGAAGCCGATATCAGCAGCGGTGTCCTTGACCAGGGCTACCGGCTGCCGCCGCAACGTGAGCTGGCCTACCAGCTTGGTGTCACGCTCGGAACGGTCACACGTGCCTATGGCGAGGCTGAACGACGCCGTCTCGTCAAGGGTGAAACGGGCCGGGGCACCTATGTCGCGCCCGAGACGCACAAGGTTTCGCCGCTGGTCCCTAGCGAAGATGAAGCAGATGTCTGCGACCTGGCGCGGAACTTCGCTTATCCGCACCTGAACCCCAGCCTGTCCGATGGCCTTGTCCGGATGGCGCGAACCGCCGGGATTGGCCGATTGAACGGCTTTGTGCCGTCGGAGGGTTTGAAAGCGCATCGCGAAACCGGGGTTCTGGTCTTCAAGGATTATGGGCTGGACGCGGATCCTGACCGCGTTGCCGTCACCTGCGGCGCGCAGCACGGCATCCAGGTCACCTGCCAAGCGCTGTTCCGCAGCGGTGATGCCATTGCGATCGACAGGTTTACCTACCCGTCGATCTTCCCTTCGCTGGCAAGTCTCGGGCTGAAGGCGGTTTCCGTCCCGGCCCTCGCGCAGTCCGACGGCGGCTTCGGGGCCATGGACCCGGAAGCGCTCGCGCAGGCCGCAAAGGTGCATGGTGTCAAGGGTGTCTTCCTGATGCCCAACATGCAGAACCCGACCACCCACACGATGTCGCTAGAAGAGCGCGAGCAGCTTGTTTCGGTCGCCCGTGCGCATGATCTCAAGATCGTCGAGGACGATCCCTATACGCCGTTTCTCCCCGAGAGTCTCCCCGCCTTCGGAGCGCTTGCGCCGGAACGAACCGCCTCCATCGCCAGTATCTCCAAGGTCTGTTCCCCCGGCAGCCGGATCGGTTTCGTGCATGTTCCCGAGCTGTTCGGAGACTCGATCCGCAACAAGATCGGTGAAAGTACCTGGATGGCATCACCGATCACTGCGGAGCTGATTGCCGGCTGGGTACGCGAGGGACACCTGTTCAAGACCCTGCGCCTGAAGCGCAAGGCCAACCGTATCCGCTTCCACAAGGCGCGGGACATCCTGTCGCCCTACTTTCTTCAAGGCGACACGCACAAGGTTTTCGGCTGGTTGCGGCTGCCCGGTCATGTCGATCCGGATGCCGTCCAGGCCGCGCTTGGACACCAGCGCATCTCGGTGCTGTCTTCGCGTTACTTTCAGGCGAAAGACAATGCGCCCGCTCCTTATCTTCGCATCACGTTCGGATCGGAGGAATCCGACGACCGCTTTTTCCGGTCCCTGCAAAAGGTGCGCTCGACCATTGACCAATTGGCCGAATTGCCGGAACTGGGCCGGCCTGTAGGATAGGCTCACTTTGACATCGGGTACGATCCGGTCAATAAGCGGCCCCTTGAGAGCGCAGGACGCAGGGTATCGCTGACTGGCGGTAACCCGTGTGCCCTTGGCGAGGTGAAATGGCGATCTGGTCCGGGAAAACAAGGCAGGAAAAGACGCGGGTCTGCGATCCGCAGGCCGATCCTTTTGCCGTTTTCGAAAATGTCTCGCTCGAACTCGGCGGCAAGCGCATCCTGTCCGATCTGACGCTCTCGCTGGGCGAAGACCGGATCGGCGTGATCGGCTTGAACGGGTCCGGCAAGAGCTCCTTTGTCCGCCTTCTGAACGGATTGCGCCAGCCTGCCGGCGGATCATTGACGCTGTTCGGCGCGGATTCCGCGAGCGCTGCTCCCGAATTGCCGCGCCATGTCGGTTTTGTCTTCCAGAACCCGGATCATCAGGCGATCTTTCCGACCGTGGAGGAGGAAATTGCCTTCGGCCTGACCCAATTGGGTCTCGACCGCCGTGAAAGCCGTGAGCAGGCCCTGGAGTTCCTCGCCGCACATGGCTGTGACCAACTGGCTCCGGTGCCGATTGCCGAGCTCTCGGAAGGACAGAAACAGCTCGTCTGCATCTTGTCGGTCCTGGTGATGGAACCGCGCCTTATGGTACTGGATGAGCCGATGACAAGCCTCGACATGCTGGCAACGCGCAAGATTCGCGACAAGCTTTTCTCCTTGCCGCAGAAAATCGTCATGGTGAGCCATGATTTCAGCCATTTCGAGGGCTTCGACCGCGTCCTTTGGCTGGAGGATGGTCGCCTGCGCATGGATGGATCGCCTTATGAGGTCCTGCGCGCCTTCGAGGCGGATATCGACCGGAGATCAGGCGTCAAACTGGAGCTGGCGGCGCTGTGATATCGATCTACCTTTCAGGAGACAGCTGGCTGCACCGGACCCCGGCGGGGCTCAAGCTGCTTGTGGTCGCGGTTGCGAGCCTTTTGCTGTTTCAGGTGAAGTCCCCGCTGGTTCTCCTGCCGTGCCTGGCCGGAGTGATCGGATGTTATGCGACGCTCGGGAGCCCGGGGCTGGCGCGCCTGGCGCTGCTGCGCGGCCTGACGGTGTTTTTGGCGATCCTTCTTCTGCTGCACTGGGTATCCGGCACCTTCTGGGACGGTGTCTCGGTCATCCTCAGGCTGGTCGTGCTGATCCTTGCGGCAAACCTCATCTCCATCACCACCCGGATGGATGACATGCTGGAAGCGGTCACGCCTCTTTTCAAACCGCTCGAGTGGCTGGGTCTGTCTGCAAGGAAGCCCGCGCTTTGCGTTGCTCTCGTCTTGCGGTTTGCGCCCTACATGATGCAGATCTTTGGGAGGCTTCGCGAAGCCTACCAGGCGCGTTCGGGCGCGCGAAATTCCTGGAAACTGCTTCCTCCGCTCGCCATTCAGTGCCTGCGCATGTCGGATAATGTCGCGGACGCGCTGCAGGCGCGGGGCGGGTCCGACGGCCTGTCGGGACAGGACAAAATTCGCACGGGCCAAAAGACGGCCTGATGGAACATCATTGTGAAACCGGGATGAGGCCAGTGTGTCGCCGGTATCGCGAAACGAAAACAAAAAGGGAGGCGTGTTAACGCCATGGCTGATCGCTCACTCGTTCATATCGCATTTTATGCGGCACTGATTGCCGCACTGGGGCTGGTGCCGCCGGTCGCAATTCCGTTTCTCGGCGGTGTGCCGATCACGGCGCAGACGCTCGGCGTCATGCTTGCCGGGATCATGCTCGGACCGGTACGGGGCGGTCTCGCCGTCCTCCTGTTCCTGTTCCTGGTGGCGCTTGGCGCGCCGTTCCTTGCCGGTGGCCGTGGCGGTCTGGGCGTCTTTGCGACACCCTCGGTCGGCTTCCTGATCGGCTGGCCGGTCGGTGCCTTCGTGGCCGGCTGGATCATGCGCGCGACACCGGGCATCAACATATTCGCCTCGGCCGCGATTTCGGCCGCTGTCGGAGGCATTCTCATGGTTTATCTCTTCGGTATCCCCGGTGTCGCCTATATGGCGAACCTGCCTCTCCTGACGGCGGCAGCCGGCAGCGCGATTTACATCCCTGGAGATCTGGTCAAGGTCGTTTTGGCCGCGCTGGTTGCCCAGACGGTTGCCCGCGGATTGCCGGGGGCGATGCTGTCGCGCGGCTGACACGGTCGAGAACGGCGCAGCATGGCCTTTGTCGGACAGAGCCTGGATGAGTTTGCCGGCCGGCGGCCTGATCAGACCGCTCTGAAATGCGGATCGGACAGCTGGTCGTGGCGCAGTCTTCTCGGCGCGGTTGTGTCGATCGAGACGGTCATCTGCCGCACCACCGATCGGGGCGGGCGTGTCGCCCTGCTGCTGGATGATCCGGCCGCGCTGCTCATCTGCTTTTTTGCCTGTGCCCGGACGGGCCGGATCGCCATGGTGCTGGATCCGGGCTGGCCGGCCGGTCAACAGGCCGATGTGCTCGATGCTGCTGCTCCGGACCTGATCATCGATCGGCATGGATATGCCGCGGCAAAGGCCGAGGTGTCTTCTCGAAATGCGGATCCGCGCAACGGCGGCGTAGCGCCGCAGGAGGAAGATCCTTTCTATTGCGGCTTCACCTCAGGCTCGACTGGCCGGCCGAAGGGCTATCTTCGAAATCACGGCTCCTGGCTG
>NZ_CP134616.1:0-1345000 GCF_051016195.1 Roseibium sp. | reverse complement strand
ACTGGAAAGCCGGACATTTTTGTTTTGCGTCTCCTCGATCCTTCGGATCTGCGGGGATCGCGGGCATGGCTCCGGCATTATTCTTGCGCTACCGGCTATTGCCTGCTTGAGCGCGTGTTTGGTTCGCCGGGTTGCTTGCTCAGGGTTTGCCTGGAACGGGAGTTCCGGAGCGATAGCGGAGGCAAGGCCAAGTGGCCGCCGGCCGGTCAGGCCGCCCTCGCGGAGGCTAGAGCCGCAGGCTCGCTCAGCCGTGAGCTTAGGTAAATGACTTGTTTTTGAAGAAGAAACCGTTTTGCAGCGATCTGATGATTGTTGCTTGTTCTTGACATCGTTGAAGAGAAGATTTTTTTGATCTCTGTGTTGGCGCTCAAGTAGCGCGAAGCGCGGTAGCGCGGGTAACCAGTACAGGGTTCCACGATTAAGTGGAGTGCCAGCTTGACCGCATGGCCATCAAAGAAATCTCGTGAAACTGGTCTTAATTAATCAATGATCGGTTTGCGTCGGTTCTGATTGATATCTGGGTTTTAAAAGGGACTCAGGTTGAGATTGGGATTTACGTGAACGGTTTGCGTTTTTTGTTCTGGGGTTGTTTGGGTGCTAACGCGCTCAAGTAGCTCGAAGAGCGATAGCGCAAGCAAAGATGATCTTTTTTGCGCCTTTGGCGCGAAAAAAGATGAGCATTGATAATGAGAGTGATCAAGTGTCTTAAGGGCATTCGGTGGATGCCTTGGCGACAAGAGGCGATGAAGGACGTGATACGCTGCGATAAGTCATGGGGAGCTGCGAATAAGCTTTGATCCGTGAATTTCCGAATGGGGCAACCCACTCCGTATGGAGTACCCTTTTATGGGAGCAAACCCGGGGAACTGAAACATCTAAGTACCCGGAGGAAAGGACATCAACCGAGACTCCGCTAGTAGTGGCGAGCGAACGCGGACCAGGCCAGTGGCTATAGGATAAGAACCGGAACCGTCTGGAAAGTCGGGCCTTAGTGGGTGACAGCCCCTTACGGGTAGAAATTCTTATAGTCCTTGAGTAGGGCGGGACACGTGAAATCCTGTCTGAACGTGGGGGGACCACCCTCCAAGCCTAAGTACTCCTTGTCGACCGATAGCGAACAAGTACCGTGAGGGAAAGGTGAAAAGCACCCCGACGAGGGGAGTGAAACAGACCCTGAAACCGGATGCCTACAAACAGTTGGAGGGCTTTGTGCCTGACAGCGTACCTTTTGTATAATGGGTCAGCGACTTAATTTAACGAGCAAGCTTAAGCCGATAGGTGTAGGCGCAGCGAAAGCGAGTCTGAATAGGGCGATGAGTTCGTTGGATTAGACCCGAAACCGAGTGATCTAGCCATGGCCAGGTTGAAGGTGCGGTAACACGCACTGGAGGACCGAACCCACGCCTGTTGAAAAAGTCGGGGATGAGCTGTGGCTAGGGGTGAAAGGCCAATCAAACTCGGAAATAGCTGGTTCTCCGCGAAATCTATTTAGGTAGAGCGTCGGATGAATACTCTCGGGGGTAGAGCACTGGATGGGCTATGGGGGCTTACCGCCTTACTGATCCTAACCAAACTCCGAATACCGAGAAGTACTATCCGGCAGACACACAGTGGGTGCTAACGTCCATTGTGGAGAGGGAAACAACCCTGACCGCCAGTTAAGGTCCCTAAGTTATGGCTAAGTGGGAAAGGATGTAGGACTCCCAAAACAACCAGGATGTTGGCTTAGAAGCAGCCATCATTTAAAGAAAGCGTAACAGCTCACTGGTCTAAATAAGGGGTCCCGCGCCGAAAATGTACCGGGGCTCAAGCCATACACCGAAACTGCGGGTGTGCGTAAGCACGCGGTAGCGGAGCGTTCTGTAAGTCTGCGAAGGGATACCTGTGAGGGGTCCTGGAGATATCAGAAGTGCGAATGCTGACATGAGTAACGATAAAGCGGGTGAGAGACCCGCTCGCCGAAAGTCCAAGGGTTCCTGCGCAACGCTAATCGGCGCAGGGTTAGCCGGCCCCTAAGGCGAGGCCGAAAGGCGTAGTCGATGGGAATGCAGTTAATATTCTGCAGCTTGGTGGTAGTGACGGATGCAGTGTGTTGTATCTCCTTATTGGATTGGGGGTGCAGCGAATGTGTTCCAGGAAATAGCTCCACCTTATAAACCGTACCCGAAACCGACACAGGTGGACTGGTAGAGAATACCAAGGCGCTTGAGAGAACTATGCTGAAGGAACTCGGCAAAATGCTCCCGTAAGTTCGCGAGAAGGGAGACCTCTTTGTGGGCAACCACGAGGGGGTGGCACAGACCAGGGGGTGGCGACTGTTTATCAAAAACACAGGGCTCTGCGAAGCCGCAAGGCGACGTATAGGGTCTGACGCCTGCCCGGTGCTGGAAGGTTAAGAGGAGGTGTGAGAGCACCGAATTGAAGCCCCAGTAAACGGCGGCCGTAACTATAACGGTCCTAAGGTAGCGAAATTCCTTGTCGGGTAAGTTCCGACCTGCACGAATGGCGTAACGACTTCCCCGCTGTCTCCAGCATAGACTCAGTGAAATTGAATTCCCCGTGAAGATGCGGGGTTCCTGCGGTCAGACGGAAAGACCCCGTGCACCTTTACTACAGCTTCACACTGGTATTCGTCACGACATGTGTAGGATAGGTGGTAGACGTTGAAGCCTTGGCGCCAGCTGAGGTGGAGTCACCCTTGAAATACCACCCTTGTCGTCATGGATATCTAACCGCGGTACAACAATATCCGGGACCGTGTGTGGCGGGTAGTTTGACTGGGGCGGTCGCCTCCCAAATGGTAACGGAGGCGCGCGAAGGTGGGCTCAGAGCGGTCGGAAATCGCTCGTTGAGTGCAATGGCATAAGCCTGCCTGACTGCGAGACTGACAAGTCGAGCAGAGACGAAAGTCGGCCATAGTGATCCGGTGGTCCCTCGTGGAAGGGCCATCGCTCAACGGATAAAAGGTACGCCGGGGATAACAGGCTGATGATGCCCAAGAGTCCATATCGACGGCATTGTTTGGCACCTCGATGTCGACTCATCACATCCTGGGGCTGGAGCAGGTCCCAAGGGTTTGGCTGTTCGCCAATTAAAGTGGTACGTGAGTTGGGTTCAGAACGTCGCGAGACAGTTCGGTCCCTATCTGCCGTGGGTGTAGGAGAATTGAGAGGATCTGTCCCTAGTACGAGAGGACCGGGATGGACGTACCTCTGGTGGACCTGTTGTGGCGCCAGCCGCATTGCAGGGTAGCTATGTACGGAAGGGATAACCGCTGAAAGCATCTAAGCGGGAAACCCACCTCAAAACCAGTTCTCCCTGAAGAGCCGTGGAAGACCACCACGTCGATAGGAAGCGTGTGGAAGTGTGGCAACACATGAAGCTTAGCTTTACTAATAGCTCGTTCGGCTTGATCGCTCTCATTAATCAATGCTCATCTTTGCCAAAGCGCCTTGGCGCTTTGGAAAGACTGGTTTTTATGTCCTCACGCGCGTACGTCCTTCGGACTGCGCTCCAGACGGGGCGCCAAACGATTGGCGGCCCACGGTCGTGGGCTTGGAAGCTGAAGCTTCCTCGTCATGTCCCTGGCAACGCTCTGGAAGAGAAGACGAAACCAATCTGAAAACCGATAATTAAGAAAAGACCAGTTCTCATGAAGGCCTCAGGTTCCGATCCCGCAAGGGAAAAGAGCCCGAACCGTCAGGTTCGCAAGGCCGACCGGCCGCCGCGCACGTTTGCGCGCCCCGTCCGGAGGTTAGGGCGAAGCCCGATCAACCGTGAGGACAGATCCAACCAGTTCACGACAAAACTGCGCTTCGCCGGCCTGGTGGCCTCAGCGGGGAGCCCCCACCCGATCCCATCCCGAACTCGGCCGTGAAACTCCCCAGCGCCAATGGTACTGCATCTTAAGGTGTGGGAGAGTAGGTCGCCGCCAGGCCTGCTAAACGCAGTGAAATCTCTTCAACCGATCCTCGACCTTCACGCGGGATGGAGCAGTCCGGTAGCTCGTCAGGCTCATAACCTGAAGGTCGCAGGTTCAAATCCTGCTCCCGCAACCACCGAAACTTGAAAGCGCTCCCCGGAGCGCTTTTTTGATTCAAGGCCAAGTTTATCCGCTCGCAAGGCCAGCTCCGCGTTGATGCGCTCAAGGAAGGCAGCTTCCTGCGCATCGGTTCTGATCTCTCCCTTTGCACATTTGTCGGCAAATTCCTCCTGAAAATCCTTGGTCATTCTGGCTTCTTCTTCCTTCCAGGCATCAAGGGTTGCCAGGATAGTGGCAAGGCGTCCATGGACCTGAAGGTCGACGCCCTTTTCCAGGTTCGGTGCTATCACGACTTTCTGGACCATGGTCTGTATCAGTGTGAAAAACTGGTCGCGATAGGTTGGCTCGACGAAGGACATGTCGACTGTCGACATGGTCTCAAGGGCGGCCAGCAAAGTATGCGCAACATCAGCTTCCGAAACCACCTGAAGTTCCAGGGCCTCCCCTGAAATTGAGTTCAACTCATCGTTGAGGTCTGCCTTTTGCTGTTCAAACCCCGCCAGCATACTGGTCAGGGTGGCAAGGCCCGCCCCGTCGCCTTCTGCGATCGCTTCGGCCGTGTTTTTGATCTTCTTGTCGATCCTGGCGACGTCGCGCTCCAGCCGGGCGCGTTCCTGGCCCTGGCTGTTATTGGCAGATCTCAGACGTTGATTGACTGTCTCGGTCAAGGCCGCAAGGTCGGTGATGGAAAACATGGAGGCCGGGAACGCCTTCAACACCCGTTGTTCGAGGGTCTGGCGTTTGATGCTCCGGCTGTTTGTACAGCCGAGCTTCTTCTTGTGGTTGGTGCAGCCATATCTGTCTTTGGCCATAATGGCGTAAGGGCCGCCACATTCGGCGCATTCAAGCCGCCTGCTCAAGAGATGGCGCGGGCGCTGCATGGCGTTCAGGGGATTGCTCTGTTTGGCATCGTGACTGGATCTGACCTGGGTCTGCCTGTTCTTGACCCGGTTCCACAAGTCGTCCGGGACTATTTGAAGCTCCTTGAGCTGGTGATGCGTCCACTTCTCCTCGCCGTTCATGCGGGCCTTGCGGGTCTCGGTGTCCGGATCTTTTGAAAAGGTCTGCCGGTTCCAGATCACGTTGCCGAGATAGAGTTCATTGTTCAAAACACCGGTTCCCCTTGCGCGATGCCCACGGATCGCCGTGTCGCGCCACTTTGCACCTCTTGGTCCCGGGATGCCTTCCTTATTCAGTTCTGTGGCGATTGCCTGCGGGGATCTGCCGTTGGCATAGTCTTCGAAAATCCGCACGACAATTGCTGCCTCTCCCGGCACGATCTCCCGGTAGCTTGCGATCCTGTCCCCGTTGCCGTCATAGACCGGTTTGACCTTGTATCCGTAAGACAGGCCCCCGGCCGATTTTCCTTGCGTGACGGCGTAGCGCATGCCGTCCCGCGTTTTGGCCGCCGTCTGTTTGAGATAGTCCTCAGCGATCGCCGCACGGATACCGAACTCGAGGGTCTCCACTTTGCCGGTCTGGCTGGAGTGGAGTTCGACACGATTGTGCGTCAACTGCTTCAGGATCTTGTGGGCGTGTTCGCCATCACGGGACAGGCGATCGGTTGCCGTGCAAAGTGCGAAATCAACATCGCCTCGTTTGGCCCTTTCCAGAAACGCCTGAATGCCCGGACGTCTCTTGAAATATGCCCCTGTCGTTGAATAGTCCTGAAAGACATCGACAATGCGCCAGCCAAATCGTTCCGCATATTCCCGGCAGGCGGAGATCTGGGCATCGATCGTTTGTTCGTTCTGCTGCTCGTCGGAATACCGGGCGTAAATGATAGCGTTCCTGGACATGTCTTCCTGAAATCCTGAATTTGGTGCAAGCTTCGGAGCCTAACCGGCACGAGCGCTTATGTCCGTGGGGAAATGACCGGTACTTTTAAGGATTTGCTGGCGCGCCGGGCACTGCGGATGTCGAGTGCGTGTACACTGTCAGCAAAGCCTGCGGACCTGAGAAAACTGGTGCCAAGCGACTGCAGTGTCACACCCGACCTCGTCAGCCGATCGAGAACCTCTTTCGCCTCCTTCTGGTCCCGTGCCAGGCGGTCGAGGCTGGTGCAAATGACCGTGTCGATATCTCCATTGCCGATGCGCTGAAACAGTTCACTGAGACCAAGGCGATTAGCGGAGAACAGCCCGGACACCTTGGCCTCAGAAAGGATGTCCCTTACTGATAAACCGTTCTGATCAGCGTGGGCGTTGCAGGCACCGATTTGAGTGCTCAAGAACCGATGCCCGTCGTCGTTGGCGCTACGGGCGTAGATGATGGCTGTTTGTGGCATGCAGTGTCCTCTATCGTTCTGCCCGAGAAACCAATCTCTCCCATCCTGCGCTGACCCAAAGTCGAGGCTATTGCCATAACGGAGTGTAGAGAAATGGTTGCTCGGGCGTTTGAAGGCGTCAACCAAGCTGCGAAAACTCTAACTGTTGACAATTGCTTAGAGGTGGATGAAGAGGTCCGCAAAGACGCAGAGTTCAGCGGTTCCAAGGGCGGGTAGTTGCGTTAACCACGAAATGAGTTCAGGTCCACGCGGCTCCGAAAAGGCGACTTAGGCATCGTGCCAAGTGCCAGTAAAGTTCGGTATGCGGGGCTTAAGCTCGACCGTACTTGCCAGGAGAAACCCGACATCGGACGCAAAACATCGAAGGATTGCGCGCAGACGGAAGTGGGCTCAGCGTTTGTTTGCGTGCTAAGCACTGAGAAGCAGCACAGTTTGGCATCGCCAACGCGAGTTGTCTTTGGGACCAAAGATGAGATGCCAGCAGTCCTGGAAATTGAAAAGTCCGTATGCGTCGATAAAACGGGTCAAGGAATGAGGGCACCATCCATGCCGGGAAAATCTCGAAAACCCAACGATGAGGAAATTGATTGGCTAGATGACTTCGTTGAGAAAATGTCCCAGCCCGGACCGAACGAAGAAGCTCATTTTGCGGAACGCCGAAAACGCAGGCTAGGTGTCGGCTTAAACGCCGCGGGAGAAATCGTGCGAGCAGAAAAAGAGCCTGAAAAGCCTTAAGGGAGTTGGCGTGCCAAAGTACGCTCAAGGAAACCCTCTCAAGCGTGAAAACGCGGAAGCGGTCGGTTAGTACCAGCCGCGAGTTGGACGAAGGTCTCACTTGGGGCCGAAATTGGCCGCGAACTCGGTCTGAGTAAATGCCAGATCCAATGCCTTTTCGGACGGAACCCGCCACTGCGCATAGGCGAGCGCCGATGGAAATAGCAATGAACATTTGACGTCCGCTATTCAGTGCGAGAGGCGTAAGCACAATCTGTAACGCAGTGGCTCAGCAAGAAACTGAACCCATCATGTCCAAGGGGTGCATGTTCCAGACCGTGACAATGACCTGTGGCACGGTCCTTTTCCGGGCTTAGGACGTAGTCCTTCAGTGGACTCTCGGTCTCCTGAGCTCATAGCGAGTTTGCAGGGCGCGAATTTCGCCAAAGGTGGGTGGGACCGCTTTGGTTGTAGTCGACCTTCCATGTTGCGATTTGTTTTTTGGCCTTTTTGAAGAGCGACTAAAACTGAATAACGTGGAGGCATTTGTGACTGTAGTCATTGACGTCAGCCAAAATGCGAAGCGGGTAACCGATCAACTATGCCCTGTATTTTGGAGCAAAGGCCAACCAGGCACCAAGCATCGTCGCGTGCAAGAAAATGAATCCACCCGCAATCAGGAACCAACCCGTCAGATCGCTTATCTCAACTTTCGCAGCAGTTCCAAACAATGTCGATGCGGCCGCATACAAACTGACGCACCAACTGAGTTTAAGTGCGCCCCAAAACCCGGCGTCTGCCCATCGGGAATTGATGTACAACACGGAAATCGCAGTTGCTTCCATGATCCATGCAAGCCAACCAAATGCATAGATAGGATCTGCCATGCGAGTGAAGACGCCAAGTTCGACATAACGTTGCTCGAACAGGACCACATGCCAGACGATGCTGGTCACCACCGTCAAGGAAAACGCACCGATCCATGTCGTTATAAATTCACGGTTCATGCAGTCTCCATCCCTGTACCAGTTATGACATAAGCTTTCTTTTCCGCGGGTTCGGAGTGCCGCAAAAGGGACATCACGTGATTTGCAATCTTGTTTGCAGTGAGTGGTGCTTCCCATTGATTGAGAAATTGGGCGAGGGGTTTGCCGATCGCGGTTGAATAAGCTTCAGCTGCGGCAAGGCCAAGGACCGTCCCCTGAACCAGTTGCTTCGGTATGATCGAATAGAATGTTAATTCCAGACCCAAGAGCTCCGCTTCCTTTTGCGCATAGTCGGTCAGAAAGTGCTGCATCCGTTTTGCACCGGCATATCCTCCCGTCAGCCTCGAACCGGAAAGGCCCGCACCACTCGAAAAACTCACGACGACGCCCCCCTTTTTCATGGGTTGCGTCAGTGCGGCCGATGAGAACGCATGTGCGATTCTGGTGTCCGTATTCCATGCGCCGCTGAATTCATCCCAGGATTGCTCGTGAAACGGAACCATCTTCGGCTCATGACCGACCGTCAGAACCAGAAGGTCCGGGTCGACTTCCTTCATAAGCTCGTTGGCGACACCGTCAGCGGCGGCATCCATGGCGAGCGTGGTGACCCCCGGCGTTTCGGACTTCAGTTTTGCCAGAGTGTCCTCACTCCGGGCGACAACGGTGGTGTTTACGCCCTGTCCGGAGAGCATGAGCGCAAGTTCTTTTCCCGCACCACGGCTTCCACCGACGACAAGGGCTCTATCGTAGTTTCTCATCTGCTTGCTCTACTATTTTGGAGGATTGACGAGGTGTCGCGACATGTCGCCAAAGATGGGGGCGGACACCACGCGGGAAGCGAACATCCACAGTCCCGTTTCTTTGGAAAACGTATCTGCGTAGCTTCCCGAAAAAATGGGTTGCAGTGGATTGTCTTCGACTTGCTGCAGAACCGTAAGGTAACTCGAAGCAACAGCGGAGTTGCGGTCGGCGGCTATCGAAATGACCACATTCGTCAGGACATGCTTTGTTTTGGGAGTGCCGTCTTCGTAAAGGATGATGCCCGAAAACAAGTCCATCACCCCTTGCCGACCATGGACCTTGGCCACGCCTTCGATTGAAAACTCGGCATTTTCAAACAACGCGGCACACTTGCTGATCTGACCGGCATCAAGCGTCCGGCAGTATTCATTCAAAAGGTGATTGATTGCGCCATGAGCCTCAAATTCTGCGTCTTGACCGATGGAGGCGAGCGAAGTGGTAGGCAACAAAGGCAAAAAGCTTGCTGCCATCAAGAATTGTCGGCGTGATTTCATACGATTTCCAGACTTTTGTCAGTGTCGTGTGATGAGCACCACTGCGGAAGTGCCAAGACTGGCAGCACCGACTGCAATGCTGAACGGTTTCGGGTTTGGCAGCGCCTTCTCCAGCGTCACGACGACAGTCAGCAACGCGACCCAGAAAACATTCATGACGCCGCCCGCGAAGAGCAGCAGCATCAAGGGGAGTGATGAGGCGAGGCAGTTCAGGCCATAGGTCAGGCCGCTGCGAAATGGAGAGTTTCCGGACGGAATCTTGCGGCAAGTCGTCAGACTGCGCGCCTTGACCCCCGTGAACTGGTAAAGCCCCGCGATCGCAAGCAATGCCGCGCTAAACCAGGTGTTTGTGCTCCACATGTTCATGCCGTGCAGCAGGCCTGCATCTACCAACTGGTACTGGATTGCAGCCGCGGCTATGGAAAACCCGAGCCAGACGCACGCGTAGCAGCTCCAGAATCCGATCGTGTTTTCAGTCGCCGGCAAGTGCTCCGTGCCATGTGAGGGAAGGTGGCTCAAGGCGCCCGGCATCATCATCGCGAGCATCATGGTCCACCACATGAATGTCATGGACGTCATGCCGATGCTGGCCGTTGAAGCCATCATTTCGGTCTGACCGGAGATCGGTGGGAGCCCAGGCACGGACATTCTCCAGACGTCCATGCCGGTTCCCGCCCCGGCGAAGAAGAACACCCAGCACGCCAGAGTAACGGCAATCACGCCCGATCCGACAACCGGTGCGTTGCGGAGCATCCGTGCGATGCCGAGGTCAATAGGCATCATGATGCCTGACCCATTCCATGGGATTGCCCTCTGGCTGTTCGTTCCGACCCATGGGTGCCATGTCGATGTAGCTGTACGCCGCGTTGGTTACGTCGAGCCCGCGTCCATAAGCGGAATAGGTATGGTAGAGAGTGCCTGCTTCGTCCCTGGCAAAGACACTCGTGCCATGGGCTTCATCCATGGGATAGAACGTCTTTTCCCTGAAGTTGTAGGTGACGGGATTTTCGGGCTTGTGGTTCGAGCCGAAGCTGACACCGAAGTCCGCGTTAAAGCTGTTTGCGTGGGAGGACACCCAGGCAAAACTCCATCCCATGCGTTTCTTAAACGGCAAAAGCAGGCTCATCGGGGCGCGCGAGATCGCCACGAATGCTATGTCACGGCCGTTCAGGTGAGGTTCCAGGCCGTTGAAACTGTCAGCCCAGAACGAACAGCTCTTGCACCCCTCGATCCACTCGGGGCCGAACATGAAGTGGTAGACGATCAACTGGCTGTGGTCGCCGAACAAGTCGGTCAGCGAGGCTTCACCCGTTTCGGTTTCAAAGACATAGTCTTTTTCGATCTTCACCCATGGCAGTGCGCGCCTTTCCGCCGAAAGGGCGTCCTTTTGCCGTGTGTGTGCTTTTTCTTTCTCAAGAAGCGCCTTGCGGGCCGAAAGCCATTCTTCACGAGAGCCTGTCCTGATCGGGTTCATGCCGGTTTCCTTTTCCAATTGAGCCCAGAGATCAGAGATCGGAAGGGCAATGGCGTTTGACGGAAACAATATTGGGTATTGGTATTGATCGACAAGAAGGCAGATTTTTCGTATATAGTATTAAAAATGATACTATTGGAATGGAGCGGACGCAGATGCTCGAAAAAGCCTCAAAATCGGCACGTCAGAAATCTGACACCAATCAGCCTGCACAGGCTGAACCGTGCCCGATGCCGGACATCGCAAAACTGATTGGAGGGAAATGGAAGCTGATCATACTGCAAATCCTGATCTTTCAGGGCACCAAGCGATTCAATGAGCTGCGGCGGCTTTGCGATGGCGTCACGCAGACAATGCTGACCAACCAGCTGCGTGCCTTGGAAGGTGATGGTCTTGTTGAGCGGAAGATCTACGCCGAAGTGCCGCCGCGTGTTGAATACACGGCGACACAGAAAGCTCTGGACCTGGAAGAAATGTTCCAGGCGATGCACAGCTGGTGGCTAAGGCACAGTTAGGAAGGGCGTCTGGCTTTTACGGGATTGAATACCCGACCGTGATAAATCCAGCGGAACAGCCAACAGTCATCGCAGGCAGGCCGATACCGTCTTTGTCCGGAGAAGCAACCGCGCACCCCGACTTAAATCAGAGAGTTGCCGGTAAGCACCTTCTGCCGCTCACATGCAGCGGTCCGGTGGGCAAAGGCTTTGCGATAGTCGGGGTCGGAGTACAGATCGACCAGTGCCTGAAGATTTGGGTAAGAGCCGATTGCAATCACGTCCCAGTCTTCGTCAGGCCCAAGGAACATTCCGCTGAAAGCTCCCACGAAAAGGAACTTCCCTCCGACACGCTCCATTGTTGGCATGCTGACGGCGGCATAAGACTTGAAAGCTTCCTGACCCGATGTGGCTGGGGTGGCGTCCATCGAATGCGTCTTTGCGTAGTCGGCCTTCTCCCGGAGCTTGAAAAAGTTGATGAGGGTTATTTCGGATTCGGATGGCCTTTGCAGAATGTTTTCCCATTGATCAGCAGAAGGGCAGCTTCCGTCGTGACCGTCGCCGTACCACGTTGCGAACTGTTTAACCTGTTCATCCATGATGTTTGAATTCCTTTACAAATCAGATATTCTTTACACATGTAAATAATAAGGTAGCTTTACACGTGTCAAGAAAAAAGGCGAAGGGTGTCACCCGAAATGAAATCCTGGATCGCGCTTGGGATTTGATCTCGGAGAGGGGCGCAGACATCTCCATGAGCCAGATCGCGGCGGAATCCGGGGTGAGCCGGCAATCCGTGTATCTTCACTTCAAGACACGCGGGGGATTATTGCTCGCTTTGGTCCAAAGGGCCGACGAGAGGTTCGAAGTGAAGGAAGATTTCTTTTCTGCACTGGAAATCGAGGATCCGTTCAAGCGCCTGGATGAATGTCTGAAAGTCTGGTTCGAGTTCGCCGAAAAAATTCATCCGGTTGCAACTGACCTTATCCGGCTAAGAACGACAGACGACGATGCAGACGCCGCATGGATAGACCGAATGACAGACCTCAGGACCTGGGAACGTCAACTTGTTCAATCGCTGGCCGGCGACGGTGCGCTTTCGGATGGCTGGCAGGTTGACGACGCCGTTGACTATCTATGGGCGGGCACATCGATCCAGATCTGGGATGTATTGCATTGTGACCGGTCCTGGAGCGCTTCGAAGATATCCAAAATCTTGAGGAAATCCGTCGCGAAGGCGCTCCTGAAGGAGTGCCCCAGGCGTGTTTAACAAGTTGCTTGGGCCGATGTGATGTTCTCGCAGGCCCAGACCTGATCCGTCGACACTATGATCAGCAGGATTGTTCATCATTCTACCTGCTCGAAATGAAGCCATGTCTGACGATGCAAAACCCGCCCACCACAGCGAGTTTGTATACAGTTTCCGTTGTGGGTATCGGACGAATTACGAAACAAGGCGCATTCGGGAGCAATCGCCCTGTGGTCTGCTTTGCGGTGTGCTCGATCAACAAATAGGAAATGAGATGCGTGACGACCCAAGTGTAGGCAGCGCGGTTATTGGCGCAATCAAGCACTACCTCTATCAAACCGGCCAGTTGTTGGACCTTGTCCTGAGACGGCCTGACGCAAAGGAATTGCTCGCAATACGATTGGCACCCGATACTTTCGATACTGGTTTTCATTTTGCCGTCGCTATCCAGTTCGCAGCGCGCGCGCTTTGCCTGCCGTCAGGTGGTCCTGTACCAGAAATAGTCGAACCATATAACGAAGATAGCCTTCGATCATTGTACAAGGAAGTAACTCAAGGGATAGATCCGGTAACGACCGTTGATTGGAATGAAAAGCTCTTGCACATCGCTGGTGAGGCTCAGTTGGATCAGGTGACCGCCGACTATGTTGTGCGTTTCGCTTATCCAAACATGTTGTTTCACTTCACACAGGCTTACGCAGGTTTGCGACATGCAGGGTTGCACATTGGTAAGGCGGAATTTGACGGATTCCACAGGTATTGAAGCCGTACATCATGTGAACTTGCAAAATGAATTCTGTAATACGCAACGCGCTATTCTGCGCTATGGCTCCAAGCTCTCAAGAACGCGAATTGCACCACCGGACTTGTCTGTATGGCAAAGGACAAGCTGCCAACTGCGCTCGATGCGATGAAAAATGGGGGCTGTCATTGCCGTTCGTCACTATCCGCTCAACGGCCCCGGAAGTAAGTTCAAGAACCTCCGTTCCATTAAATTTGTGCCGCTTAATCAGGACGTCGACGAGCGCAAGATAAGGGCTCGAACCCGACCGACGGAGTGCGTGTGCTGAATGACAGCAACTGCGCCGCCAAGTCGGAAGTTCAGCAAGTTTGGACCAGATCCCGAAAGCCGACTTTCATTCCGAACGCAACGAATGTCCATCTCGGGCGGGAAGCTGACGTTTGCTGCGGTTTGCAGTAACGACTGAATTGGGCCGAAGAACGAACCCGCTGCGCGGGAGGTCGCGCGTGGCAAGGACACGGCAAATCCTTGACGGCTGTGTTTTGATTGAGCGTCGGCGGTCCTGAGCGGACCATTTGGTTCCTTTCAACCAGAAGGAACCAAACAATGACCGAAGTTACATCCATTTCCCCCGTCAGTCGGTTGCGGCAGCGACTGATCGAAGATATGAACCTGCGCCACTTCTCCATGGAGACGCAGCGCAACTACACGCGCGATGTCGGACGTTTCGCGACTTATCTCGGTCGACCTCCCGATACGGCTACAGCCGAAGACCTGCATCGATTCCAGATCGAGCAGCGCGAAGCCGGTGTCCCGGTGCCGACGATGAACAGCATCGTGTCGGCGCTGCGCTTCTTCTTCACCAACACGGTCGACCGGCCGGATCTAGCGCGCAAGCTGGTTCGAGTGAAGAGCATGCGCAAGCTCCCTGTTGTTCTGAGCCGGGACGAAGTGACCCGTCTGCTCAACGCGACCACCTGCCTCAAGCACCAGGCGGCCCTGTCGGTCGGCTACGGCGCAGGCCTTCGTGTCGCGGAGATATCGATGCTCAAGGTCCGCGACATCGATAGCGAGCGTATGCTGATCCGGGTTGAGCGCGGCAAGGGCGGACAATATCGCAATGCCATGCTGTCCAAAGACCTGCTCACCCTGCTGCGGCACTGGTGGAAGGTCGGCCACCAGCAGGGCGTGATGCATCGCGACGGCTGGCTGTTTCCGGGACAGCATTACTCTAAGCCGATCAGCACGCGTCAGCTCCACCGCATCGTCGTCGAAGCGGCACGGGCCGCCGACATCGGCAAGCGGGTCTGCCCGCACACTTTGCGCCACAGCTTCGCCACCCATCTGCTGGAGGACGGCATCGATATCCGGGTGATCCAGGTCCTGCTCGGGCATGCCAAGCTGGAGAACACCGCCTTTTATACCAAGGTCGCGACCCGTACGGTGCGCACTGTCATCAGTCCGCTCGACAAGCTCGGTATCTTCTCTGTCGCAGACACCGCGCCCGATGGCTGAGGCGTGTCCGCCTCACTTGAGGTCGCCGACATCTTCCGCGCTGCCGGGCCCGCCTACCGGGCTTCTCATGCCGGACACCTGAGCCTCGCCCAGCTCAGGGTGATGTCGGCGGTCGAACACTGCCGCACAGCTGCATTGGGCGGCCACGTCGAAGCCTGCGAGGACTGCGGCCACTGGCGCATCGCCTATAACAGCTGCCGCAACCGACACTGCCCCAAGTGTCAGGGCGCTGCCGCGCGCGCCTGGTTGGCCGAGCGGGAAGCTGACCTCTTGCCGGTCGGCTACTTCCATGTCGTCTTCACGCTGCCCGCCGAGGCCGCCGCCATCGCCTTCCAGAACAAGGCTCTGGTCTACGATCTGTTGTTCCGCGCCGCGTCGGAGACGATGCTGATGATCGCTGCCGACCCGAAGCACCTTGGCGCCCGCATCGGCATCACAGCCGTGCTGCATACTTGGGGATCGGCGATGACCCACCACCCCCATGTGCACATGATCGTGCCGGGCGGCGGCATCTCGCTCGATGGGACGCGCTGGATATCGTCGCGCCCCGCATTCCTCTTGCCAGTGCGGGTGCTGGGCAAACTGTTCCGCCGCCTGTTTCTGACCCGGCTGATCGCGCTTCACGATAAAGGACAGCTCGCCTTCTTCGGATCGATGGCCCCATTGGCCGAGCGGCGCGCCTTTCTGAAGCATCTATCACCGGTGCACAAAAAGCGGTGGGCCGTCTATGCCAAGGCCCCCTTCGCCGGACCGGAGGCGGTTCTTGCCTATCTCGCTCGCTACACGCACAGGGTCGCCATCTCCAATCGCCGTCTCATCGGCTTCGACGAGAACGAGGTCACCTTCCGTTACAAGGACTACCGCCGCACTGGTGCCGACCAGCGGCAGGTCATGACCCTCTCCACCGACGAGTTCATCCGCCGCTTCCTGCTCCATGTCCTGCCGCGCGGCTTCCACCGTATTCGCCACTACGGCCTTCTTGCCGGCAGCTCTCGCAAGACCAGCCTCGATCGCGCTCGAGAATTGCTGAGCGTTGTCCCACAGCCCGAGGATGACGAACCAGAGGTGTCCGATGCACGGCCGCCATGTCCTTGCTGCGGTGGGCACATGATCATCATTGAGACCTTCGCCCGCTGGCAACAGCCCCGGGCACCACCGCACTGCGCCGCGTCAAACCGGGAGACTGGGCCATGACCCGGCATCGACAGACTGGACACCATCCCGGAGCCTTTGCGCTCCGGCGAAGGCTCCGCTGTGCCCAAGCCGCCATTCCAACCGTTGCGATGATCATCAGCACCGCTCGGCCACATCACTGGCAACACACGAAACCGGTTGTTGGCGGTGCAAACGTATCAGACGATACGCTCCCTCAAGCGACCAACGTAGGGAACAAGACCAGCCGGAAATAGAAATCCCCATAACACAGTATCTGCGGCACGCGGGTTCGGTCCTCGGGGACTTTCGTACGCCTGACGGCACCCGAAACTCTTCACGGAAGGAGAATGTCTGCTTCCGGGCAACGTCGCGCCGGTGCAGACATTCGTGCTTCTTAAATCATGAATTGGTTTCGGACCTAAGTCCTAGTTGGGCAACAGCGCAGCTAAACATTTGAAATCAAGGCACGCTCAGTCTGGCGTTTGGAACGATCAGCGATTTTGGAGTCTGGACCGCATTGCTCTCTTGCAATACTCTATCCCTTCGACCAAGCAGCAGCGTTGTGTCGAACGAACTCGGTGATGGAAACCGGTGACCTCCCGGTCAATTCTTGGACATTTTCCGTGACGCGGTCCTCGGAACCGCCGGCAATGGCTTTGTCCATAGCGGCTAGTGTTGCTGCGTAGTCTTCAGGCAAACCATGTTCGCGATGCCGCGCCGCTAATTCACCCACTGTCAAGCGATGGTGGGCAATCCTTCGGCCGAGTGCGCTACTCAGTGTTTCTGCCACGACGTCGTAAGAAATCGCTGCCGGACCGGTCAGAATGAAATCGGTGTTTTCAACAGACGGCGCAACGAGCATGGCCGCTGCACAGGCCGCAATGTCAGTGGCATCGATGAAGCTGACTCGCCCATCATCCGTGGCCGTGAAGATTGCAGATTCCTCTCGAATGGGATCACGGTGATGCAACTCGGAAAAGTTCTGCATGAACCAAGTTGGGCGCAACACGACCCATTCAGGAGCATTCATGCGGAGCCAGCCGTGAACTGCGCCCATCATGGGTCCACCCTCTTCCAGCGAGGAGGCACTGAGCAAAACAAACCGTTTTACGCCAGCATTAAGCGCTGCTTCCAGACCAGGCTGCATTGCGCCGAGTGAATCGACGGTGTCTGTCGGTGCAACGAGGTAGACTGCACTAACACTTTGGAATGCCGCAGCAAAAGTCGACGGGTCCTTCCAGTCGAAACGCACTTGGCTTTCGTCTTGCGGGTTGCGTGTCGCAATGCGTGGAACGACCCAATTTGCGCCCAGCTGTTCAACGACGCGACTTCCGGTTTTACCTGTGCCGCCTGTGACGAGTATGGTCTTAGTCATCGAGAAACTCCTCAAGTTTGGAGGTCAAGTTTTCAATCCCGCCAACAGCGTTCAACAGGACCATTGGGTTCCAGTAGTCTCGATAGTGGACGATGTGACCGTTCTTGATCTTGATGACGGAGATGTAGTCCTGATCATAGCGCTCGCCGGTGACTGCGCCTGTCCCCTTGCAAGAAAACTCCAAAACGAAAGTCTCACCATCGATCGCTTTGTGCGCAACCGCTTTGCTCATAGACTCAAAATTGATCAGTCTCCCGGCCTTTGGAAGATAGGCAGCCATAGCGTCGCGGCCACGCAGTTCTCGAACAGAACCCTGAGGGGAGAAGGGAAACTGAAAGACAATGTTTTCATCACACATTTCAAGAAAGTTTTCTTCTGCTTCGGCAACGATCGCATCGCCAAGAGCACCGCGAAGCATCGCGCCAAAGCTCGGTATAGTGTTGGTCTCAGACATGGTTTTCCCTTTCGTTTGTGTGTCCTTGGTTGGACGATGCGTGGATGGGGCCAGGCATGTCTTTTTAAGGTGTTTTTCCGAATTGCATGATGGCGACGCCAATGATTGAAAGCGCCGCACCTGCAATGCGATAGAGATCAACCGGGCGCACTTCGTTTCCGAGAAACCCGTTTTGGTCCAGGATCAGCGCCATGGTCATTTGACCCGCGATGACAGCCGCGATGAATGTTGCGGCACCGAAGCGCGGGATCAGCACCATGGTCGCCATGACGTAGAGAACCCCAACGAGGCCACCGACCCACGCCCATGACGGTGCAGATATTAACGATGACGCTGTCGGCATCGTTGGCCGCAGCCAAGCAATTCCTACAACCAGGCAAACAAAGGAGACGCCAAAGGAAAGTAGGGTCGCCCATAGTGGATGCCCGGCCGCGCGACTAAGTTCAGCATTCATCCCAGCGTGTATCGGAATCAATGCCCCGCACAACAAAGGAGCAAGCCACAGGAGATTCACTTTCGGGTCCACGATGTTTCCTTTCGGAAAAAGTTTCCAGAACGGTTGAAGTTCAAGAGAGTTTGCTTCAGAATACGTCGGAACGATACCGTTTCGTTCTATATAAAGGAGTGCACGATGGAACGCAATAGTTCCGACGTTAAAATTTTCAAAAAACCGGCTCGCAAACCGGCAGGAGCAGCCGTGCTTCAAGACACGGTCACGCAGGCCATTCACAGAGCGTTGTTCGAAGAATGGGCGCAAACTGGATATTCAGCCCTCCGAATGGAGAGGATTGCAGCGCGGGCTGGTGTCGGAAAGGCGGCACTTTATCGCCGCAGTAAATCAAAGCTGGAATTGGTGAGTGAAGCCGTAAGAACGACAGCTACAACCATCACTCCAATACCCGACAGCGGTTCGTTCGAAAGTGATGTCGCACTTTTGTTACGCCGCCTTGCCGCAACTATCAGACATCGTCTTGTTCGACGCATATTACCCGATCTTCATGCCGAGCTTGCGCGTTCGGGAGAGCTGAAAGACCTCCTAGAGTGCATTACTCAAGATCGTCGCGCTCAGGCGACGATAATGATCGAGAGAGCAATTGCCAGGGGTGGGCTCCCTGAAGAGACGGATCGTCGTACCATTTTGGATCTGCTTATCGCGCCGCTGTATTGGCGCGTTATCGTTCAACGCAAGCCGGTGACTTCTGCCGATCTGAAAATGTATGCAGGTCTGGTGACACGTTTTGCGACAGAATTTGAAAGTTATAAATGAAGATCGGGCAGTGCGAAGTCGACTGCCCGATCCACAGAACTTAGGCCGCCAATGCGACGGAGTCTCTGCCTGCAGGAATGCGCAGCGGACTGTTTTCATCAATGACCGCATTCCAGATCGCCTGCACGACATCGTCTGTTTCGGTGAACTCCTTGCCAGTCGGATCCCGGAAGGTCTCCATTACTCGGCCGACGAACGCCTGATAATCCGCCGGCGTGCTATTGGCTTCAGCCATCAAGGCCATTGCATTCTTCCCGAAGCTTGTCGTCGGGGCCTGCCCCGGCAAGACGAGATGTGTCCGGATACCCAGGGGAGTCAGCTCGAGTGCAAGGCATTCTGTGAAGGCGTTCACGGCAGCCTTGCTGGCCGTATAGACCGACGCGAGCGGCAGGGGCTTGAGCGTCACGCTCGATGACACATTGACGATCACACCTGCTCCCTTTGTACGCATTTGCGGCAACACCGCGCGGGTCATTTCGAATGTGCCGAATGTGTTTGTCTCGAAAATCCTGCGAAGGTTTTCGTCAGATGTCCCTTCAAAGGGGGCCAACCAACCTACACCTGCATTGTTTACCATAGCATCGATGGGGCCTGCTTCGGAGACCGCATTGGCAATACTGGATCGATCTGAAGTATCCAGCGGCAGAATCCGCAGCTTATCGGTAACAGGCAAAAGGGTCGGATCCGGCTTCCGCATGGTGGCGACGACGGACCACCCTTTTTCCAGAAAATGGCGGGCTGTCTCCAGACCGAACCCCGACGAGCATCCTGTAATCATTACGGTATTCATGACGAAATCTCCTGTTGGTTGAGATGAACCAAAAGTAGACATCTTTGATGGGACAAACTATAATTCAAACTCCATATTACGTTATCAAATGTCCTAAGATGAGCGATCCATATTCCGAAATCATCTCGCTCCTGCAACCGCAGGCGTCATACTTCAAACTTGCGCACGGTTCAGGCCCCTTTCGGGTGCGTCGGGCGAATGTGAATGACGCCTTCTATTGCTCGCTCTTAACCGGGCGCGCTAGCTTACAGGTTGACGGCAAAGAGCCAATGATCCTGGACCCTGGCGATTTCGTCTTAATTCCCGCTGCCAAATCCTTCTCGTTTTCCAGTGTCGACCCACCTCCGCTTGAAGGCGTTCTGAGTGTGCCGATTGAGGGCGCGGATGGTGTGTTCAGGTTAGGAAATCCAGATGGTGAAGTGGAGGTGCGGCAGCTTATCGGCCATTGCACTTTCGCCAGTCCGGACGCGGAGCTTCTTGTTTCGCTATTGCCGGACTTGGTTGTGGTCCGCGGCGAAGGACGGTTGGCGGCGTTTACCGGATTTTTGCGCGATGAAGCGCGCGCCAATCGACCGGCACGCGACGTAGTAGTTGAGCACTTGTTGCAGGTTCTGCTTATTGAAGCTTTTCGATCTGGCGCAGAGCCAGCGGCAACTGCGGGTTTGTTACGTGGCCTGGCAGATTTGCGTATCGGTCCGACATTGCGCGCAATGCATGCGGCACCAGATCACTCCTGGACTGTACCTGAACTCGCAAGAGAAGCCGGGTTATCGCGTTCTGCGTTTTATGCACGATTCAATCAGATCGTCGGGACTGCGCCGATGTCGTATTTGCTGAACTGGCGAATGGCGCTTGCAAAGCATCTGCTCCGCTCAGGTGAACACAGCATCACAGAAATCTCTGGTAAAATTGGCTATGGCTCCGCAAGCGCCTTCAGCACAGCCTTTGCCCGTTATGTTGGCTATCCCCCGGCCCAGTATTCAAGAACCTTCTCAGCGTAGTGGCTTCCTTGGAGCTTCACCCAGCACTGAAAGGCGTGCCAAAAAATGCAGGGCTGAGTTCAGATAGCGGATACGACAGCCTCCCGTCGACTAGGCGGCAATCAAGTGCTGATAACTTTTGCCTAACCGGGAACTGCAAAACTCCGGGTGCCAAATGTTTAATCTGGCACCCGGGCTAAGCTATTGCACCTTGTCTCAGGCACGTTCAAAAGGCATATGACGGAGCCGATTTCCAGTCAGTGCGTAAACTGCGTTTGCAACGGCTCCCCCTGTCATTGGCACACCGAGTTCCCCGGCTCCGGTCGGCCCGGCATCAGAGGGCACAATCTGAACCTGGATATCCGGCGCTTCATCGATCCGCATGACCTCGTAGTCATAAAAATTGCTTTGATCTACGACACCGCCACTGAAACCGATCCGCTCGCGTTTCAGTCCGGAAAGCCCGTACATGATGCCACCTTCGATCTGGGCCTTAAGGTTGTCCGGGTGGACGGCGATGCCGGGATCGACCGCCGCCCAGAACCGATGGACCCTGATCTGACCGCTATCCGGATCCACTGAGACTTCGGCAACTCCCGCGCCTCGGCTTTCCTTATAGCCGGCGAATGAAAGCCCATGTGCCCGCCCTTCCCGCGCCTGACCGAAGTTTGACATTTCCAGGACCTCGTCCAACACCTTCAAACCACGGGGACTTTCCGCAAGAAGCTGTCGCCGGAACCGGACTGGATCGCTTCCGACACGTTCCGCGAGTTCGTCGATGAAGCACTCGCGCGCGAAGCAGATCGTACCGGCACCGATGCCGCGCCAAGCCGAGATGCGGGACTGCCGTTCAGTGTTGATGTGTTCCGTCAGAAGGTTTGGAATATCGTAGTCGTGGCTTTCAGATCCTTCCATAACCAGGAGGTCGCGACCGTTGACCTTCTCCCAGATGTTGGGCATGGCGAATTGCAGGATTGACGGCGACGCAAGGCGGTGCCGTAAGGCAATCAAGTCTCCGTCGGCATTTAGCGACGCTGTAAAGTGATGGGCCGTCGCCGGACGGAACCAGCCATTCTTGACATCGTCCTCCCGGGTCCACATCATCTTGACGGGACGCCTGACAGATTTCGAGATCAGCAGCGCATCGCGAAGCATGTGGCGCGCGAAAACGGTCCGCCGCCCGAAGCCACCACCCATCTGCATGGCATGAAACCGGATCCGGTCCGGGGTCGTCTGCAACACTTTTGAGGCCACTAGAATGGAGACCGACTGGCTCTGGGTGCCAAGCCAGACCTCGGCTCCCTTGCCATCTTCATCAACGGACGCAACAGCGCAGAGGGGTTCCATCTGAGCGTGATAGACAGGCTCGGTCGCGTAAGTTGCCGATACGGTTCGAAGGCCGGAGGTGTCAAATGCCGTCTTTGCGTCGCCCTGGCTGTGCCAGATCACCGCTTCCCGGGTCGTGTCCTCGGCCGCCTCGACCGCCTGCCGCCGCTCTGTTTCACTGTCGGCCGAGCGGAACCGGGACGTTTCAGACCAGGTGACCTCGAGCAGGTCTCGGCCGGCAATTGCCGACTCTAAGGTCTCAGCTACGATATTCACGCTGTTTTCAAGCCGGATAATGTCGATCACGCCCGGTACAGCACGTGCAGCGCTATCTGATACGGACGTCGGCGTTTCGCCTTCTACAGGAGAAAGCAACTGAACGGCATAGGCCATATCCGGTAGACGGACATCAATAGAGTATTCGGATTCGCCGCGCGTTTTGGCCGGTACATCCAACCGAGCGACATCAGAGCCGATGATACGCCACTGGTTGCGTGGCTTGAAATCCGCCTCGCCAATCTCGCCGATATCAGCCACAAGCTCCGGAAGTGAAGCAGCCGCACCGTAAGTCATTGATCGTTCGGATTTCGGGTGCGTCAGCTTGCTTTCAGCGGTCGTAATCTCGCTGGCAGGGACTTCCCAGGCATTCGCGGCGGATAGAACCAGGATCTTGCGCGCTCCTGCACCGGCGCACCGCATCGTGTCGAAATAAGCTTCGATCGACGTGCTGCCAGCCGTATAGAGAATGCCTGCGATTTTAGGATTACCGAAGACATCCAGAGGGCCATTGTCCACTTGCCTGGAGTCTATCATATTCCAGTCCGCATCCAGCTCCTCTGCCAGGATCATCGGCAACGAGGTCGAAACACCCTGCCCCATTTCAGTCGGTGCAAATCGAACTGTTACACGGTTGTCGGAATGTATGGAGACCCACGCATTCACTTCTGTAACGTTCACACTGTCGGCGTGAGCTTCGCCCCGGAAGGCTCTAACGCCGCCACTGGCGAGCACAGCAAAGCCGAGCGCTCCTGTTCCAGCGAGGAACCCTCGGCGGGACGGTGAAAATTCGATTTTCATGGATCAGGCCTCCCCCGCTGCGCGTTCGACAGCACGAATGATTCGAGTGTAGGTTCCACAGCGGCATAGGTTTGGAGACATGCCGTCAATGATCTCTTCACGGGATGGGTTCGGCGTCTCTGCAAGCAGGGCTGCTGCGCGCATGATCTGTCCGGACTGGCAATAACCACATTGCGGCGTCTGCTCTTCGATCCAGGCCTTTTGGACCGGATGGCTGCCGTCTTGTGACAAACCCTCAATAGTTGTGATTTCAAGACCGGCCACGTCCTCGACTGTCAGCTGACAGGCAAAACTCGCTTGGCCGTTTAGGTGGATGGTGCAGGCCCCGCACATTCCGGCACCACAACCAAATTTGGTCCCGGTTAGCCCAAGGTGCTCCCGTAGCACCCAAAGCAACTTTGTCTGCGGATCTACATCCACGTCGACTTCACTGCCATTCAATTTGAAACTAAGCATGGGTGTCCTCTCCATGTTGCTCACGGCATATCGCGCGTGTCAGCTTCCGCTAGTGAGAAATTCAATCAGAGCATTCCGTTCTTCTGGACTGCGGAGACGAGTGTTCATGGTGGTGCCTTCCACGAGGCTGCGTGGATTGGCGAGAAAGACGTTTGCCGATCTCTCGTCCCAGACAATGTTTGTGTCCTGCATGGCGCGGGAATACCTTGCGCCCTCCATCGTTCCTGCCGGCCGACCGATTAGCCCGGCAAGCGAGGGACCGGCACGGTTCACACCTGGTTCAAGCGTGTGGCAGGTGGCGCAGCGCGTGCCAAAAACCGCTGCTCCATCTGCTGTCTCCGCTGCGATTTGCGTTGGTGATAAACACAAACTGCCCAGCAGAAAGACTTTCGGGATACTCGACATCGCTTGCTCCAATTTCCTTGCAGACGTCAAATTGCATTCTTTCGGCACTCATTCTCTCTGGCATAGAAAATCAAATGGCAAACGTGGATACGCGTGTGATTTAGCCAGTGACTAGCAATATGGAGAAACAAAAATTACGAACAACATCCCAAAATTCGGACACTCAATCCGAAATTCTCGAATTGTCGACTCTCAAGGGATAAGGTAACTTAAGACCAGTCCCTTGCGTTGCACCGCGAGCTCTTCGATGCAGCAATCGTAACTGGGGTCAAGATATTGCAAGACCAGGATCAATCAGCAATTGATGTTCGCTCTGCTCTCGAAGTAAAAGAGCTGAGGCGCAGCCAAGTTATGGAAAAATACTTTTGGTATTTATTTCCACGTGAGAGCGTGCCTCGGGGAATGCGACGGTACGTCCAGACCTGGCTGCTGCTGTTTCCTCTGGCGGGGCTTAGTCATGTGGGCATTTTCGTTGCCTGTCTGCTAACAGGAGTTTGGCCATTGGTATGGCTGAACCTCTTCAGTATCCCATTTTACTTTGTTTGTTTGTTGCTGCTTCGACGCGGGCACTATCAGCTTTCTCTGATCCTCATGCTCTTTGAGATCACAATTCATGCATGGATAGGACAATATTGCCTGGGGGTTCAGTCCGGGTTTGCGGGATACATAATTGCGTTCCTTTTAATCACGATCTTGCAGCCTTTTTGGTCGCTGAAGGTCACTTTAGGGATCTGCCTCGTTGGCATTTTGTCTGTTGCTGGCCTCATTATTCTGACATATGAACACGTTCCGCTTTTTGACCTCACAGCACCGTCCGACATGATCGTCGCGACGATCGTCTGGATTTTGTGGTCGCTGGTCATCATAGGCATGGTTGTGCCGTTTTCCATTGAGGTCAGACACAGTGAAGCTGTTCTGGAAGAAGCGTGGAATGAAAGCGAAACGCTGCTGTTGAACATTTTACCGGCGCATCTCGCCGAGCGTTTGAAGCAGACAGGTGGCACACTCGTGGACGAGCATCAACACGTGGCGGTACTGTTCGCGGACATTGTTGACTTCACATCATTCACTGAAAATATGAAGCCCGAAGCGGTTGTTGATCTCCTTGATGCGGTTTTCGCCGAATTTGATGAGGTGGCAGAAAGACTAGGTGCCGAAAAGATCAAAACAATCGGCGATGCCTGGATGGCTGTGGCTGGCGATGATGATTGCGATAAGACAATCGCACTGCTGGCACTTGCAATAAGGGACCAAATCGAACTGTTTCAAAACCCTGTCAGCGGTCACCCTTTGAAAATTCGAATTGGTATCAATTCAGGGCGTGTGGTGGCCGGCGTAATTGGCCGGCGCAAGTTCGCATATGATGTCTGGGGCGATACGGTCAATGTAGCAGCCCGTATGGAAGAGACCGGTTTGCCGGGTCGCATTCAACTGCCGGAAGAAATGATCGAGAAGCTACCGCCGAGGTTCAAGGTAACTTCTCGGGGTTCAATTGAAGTCAAGGGCAAGGGGTTCTTGCGAACCGCGTGGTTGCAGCAGGCATTACCGGTTGAATGAACTCGCCAAGTTACAATCGCAGAGTCCGCGGCCATCATGTGCTACGCGGTTGCCGTCCCTTGCCCTCCATTTATCAGACCATGCCACCGTTGGCCCGCAGAGTTTGACCATTTATCCAGCCGCCGTCCGAACTTGCCAGGAATGCGACCACGTTTGCCATGTCCTCCGGTTGCCCAAGTCTTTCAAGCGGATTAGCTCTGCTAAGGGTGGCGATTTGTTCTACTGTCTTGCCATTCAGGAACAGGTCCGTCGCAGTCGGCCCCGGAGCGATGGAGTTGACCGTAATATTGCGGCCGCGAAGCTCTTTCGAAAGAATCGCGCCCATGGTCTCGATTGCTGCCTTTGTTGCGGTGTAGACCGAATAGGTCGGAAGTTTGGCACCAACGACGGAAGTCGACAGGTTGATGATCCTGCCACCGGCCTGCATGCGCCGGGAAGCCTCCCTCATTGTATTGAAACTGCCCTTCAGGTTTACGGCCAGAATCTTGTCGAAATCATCATCGCTGGTCTGTGCGAGCGGTGCCAGTTTCATGATGCCCGCAGAATTGACTAGAACCTGAGGAATGCCGACGGCCTCCTCTGCCTTGTCGAACAACTCTGCAACATCCTTTGAAATGGCGACGTCTGCCTGCGCGGAAACCGCGCGCCCGCCAGAGCTTTCGATTTCTGCGACGACGGCCGCGGCGGCTTCTGACCCGCTTGAATAATTGACTATGACAGCAAATCCTTCGGCTGCAAGACGCTTGGCGACCGCTGCGCCGATGCCGCGCGATGCGCCTGTGACGAGTGCTGATTTTGTTTTGTGTTCAGACATCATTGGCTCCTTGGTTCGGCATCCTTCTTCGATGCGTCTCGATGTACGCAATATCGCAACCTTGTATTTCTCGAACAATTACCTAAAAATCGGCATCTGAATTGGAGATTTTCGGATAATGGATAGAGTTGATGAAATGCGGGTCTTTGCACGAGTGGTGGAGGCGCGGAGTTTCCGGCGGGCGGCACAAGACCTCGGCATACCGGCTTCAACGGCGACTGATGCGGTCAAGCGGACGGAACGCCGGCTCGGTGTGGGTCTCATTGATCGCACCACGCGCATCGTCGCGCCAACACTCGACGGCGAGGCATGGTACAAGAGGTGTCTCTCAATAATTTCGGCGATGGAAGATGCCGAGGCTTCATTTTCAGGCGGCGCAGCAGAGGGTCGTCTTCACGTCAACGCCCATGGGACACTTGCTAGACATTTCCTGCTTCCGCGTTTGCCTGAGTTCCTCGCAGGCAACCCCGGCATCGACCTCGTTCTGTCCGAGGGCGACAGGTTGGTTGATCTGATGCGAGAGGGTGTCGACTGCGTGGTTCGTGTGGGCACTCCTGCGGACAGTGACTTGATAGCGCGCAAACTCGGTGAGTTTTCTGAAGTAACCCTTGCCTCTCCCAAATACCTTGAAAGGCATGGCGTTCCTGAGAGCGCTGATGATCTTGATGGGCATGTGGTGGTAGCGTTTCAGTCATCACAAACCGGCACGGCCATACCGCTCGAGTTTGAGATTACAGGAAAGATTGTCGAAAGACACCTTCCCGTGGCGCTGACGGTCACCGCCGCCGATACTCTGGCGGAAGCCGCTCGGCTTGGCATAGGCCTGATTCAAGCGCCCAGATACCGCTTTATCGAGGATCTAAAGTCAGGCCAGCTTGTAGAAATTCTGAAAGATACACCCCCGCAACCTTCGCGAGTTTCTGCGCTTTACCCACGTGACCGTCAGTTATCGCCCCGCGTCAGGGTTTTTCTCGCATGGCTTTGTCAGATCGATTTCACAATTTGAAGCATTGTTGAAATCAAAAAAATTGCCAAAAAACAGTCGGCCAACGTTCACTTGAAATACTCACGCAAGCACGGATAAACCGTTTGAAGGTGCAATTGCGAAATTTGACGGAAACGAGGTAAAAGTCTTTCTCAACTCAAGTTGGACGCTAGCTTGAATTCCAACAAATTCTTATAATTGAACTCGTTGTGAATTGATTGGGCTTAACGCGCCATAAAAGTGAGAATTCGCAGCGAATGTCCGCTTTCGGGCGTAGGCTGCAACGCGGTGAACGACCGATTTGGCTAAGGTTTTCGGGTGCCGTTAGGCGTACGAAAACCTCTCATGCAGGAACCCGCGGTCCGCGCATTGCAGGCTATGGGGTTTTGTTTTTTTCGGCAGGTCTGGGGCAGTTACGATCAGCAACAATTGGTGGGCAGATCGGGGTGCGCAATGGCCTTTCCGGCGTTAGAGCAGCGCTTGTCGCATTGGCCTGTTGCGGGTTTGCGCGGCTGAGAGCCGTCCTGTTTTCGCAGAGCGCAAGCCGTCTCATCGGCTGATGCCGTTGCAGGGCGGCCGGTTGATCGAACAGGCCATGCCGGGTCATGGCGCAGTCTCCCGGGTTGACGCGGCACAGTGCGGGGGTGCGCGGGGCTGTTGCCAGCGGGCGAAGGTCTCGATGATGATCATGCGTCCACCACAGCAAGGGCATGGTGGCCGAGTATCGGACACCTCTGGCGCGTCGTCTTCGGGTACTGTAGCGACGCTCAGCAATGCGCGTGCACGATCGAGACTGGCCTTGCGAGAGGTGCCGGCAAGGAGGCCGTAATGGCGAATACGGTGGAAGCCGCGCGGCAGGACATGGAGCAGGAAGCGTCGGATGAACTCGTCGGTGGCGAGGGTCATGACCTGCTGCCGGTCGGTGCCGCCACGGCGGTAATCCTTGTAGCGGAAGGTGACCTTGTTCTCGTCGAAGCCGATGAGGCGGCGGTTCGAGATGGCGACCCTGTGGGTGTAGCGCGCCAGATAGGCGAGTACCGCTTCCGGTCCGGCGAAGGGCGGCTTGGCGTAGACGATCCAGCGTTTGCTGCGCACAGGCTTCAGGTGACGCAGAAAGACGCCGCGGTCCGCCAAATGGGCCATAGATCCGAAGAAGGCGAGCCGGCCGGCATCGTGGAGCGCGATCAGCCGGGTCAGGAACAGGCGACGGAACAACTTGCCCAGGGCGCGCACCGGCAGGAGGAATGCGGGGCGTGACGATATCCAGCGCGTTCCGTCGAGGGAGATGCCGCCGCCCGGCACAATCATGTGCACATGGGGATGGTGGGTCATCGCCGATCCCCAAGTGTGGAGCACCGCTGTGATGCCGATGCGGGCGCTGAGGTGCTTCGGGTCGGCGGCGATTGTCAGCATCGTCTCTGAGGCAGCCCGGAACAACAGGTCGTAGACCAACGCCTTGTTCTGGAAGGCGATGGAGGCGATCTCGGCGGGCAACGTGAAGACGACGTGGAAGTAGCCGACCGGCAAGAGGTCGGCCTCCCGCTCGGCGAGCCAAGCGCGCGCGGTGGCACCCTGGCACTTGGGGCAGTGCCGGTTGCGGCAGCTGTTATAGGCGATGCGCCAATGCCCGCAGTCCTCGCAGGCCTCGACATGTCCGCCCAAGGCAGCTGTGCGGCACTGTTCGACCGCCGACATCACCTTGAGCTGGGCAAGGCTCAGGTGTCCTTCATGGGTTGCCCGGTAGGCGGGACCGGCAGCGCGGAAGATGTCAGCGACCTCGATTGAGGTGCGCACTTGTTCACTCGGGCGGCGTCTTGCCTTCCATCAGCGCCATCAGCCGATCGAGAGGCCCCGCAACCGCGTGGATCGTTCGGGTCGAGACCTTGGCGTAAAGGGCGGTTGTCTCAAGCTTGCTGTGTCCAAGCAGAACCTGGATGACCCTGATATCGGTGCCGTCCTCCAGAAGGTGTGTGGCGAAGCTGTGCCGTAATGTATGCGGGCTGACACGTTTGCGGAGGCCGGCGACCTCGGCCGCTTCCTGCACTGCGCGATGCAATTGCCGTGACGAGATCGGATCGGTGCAACTGCGTCCCGGAAACAGCCAGCCATGGGGCAGCATCACGCCGCGCCGCTTTCCTTCGCGCCACCATACACGCAAAAGCTCCAGGAGTTGCGGTGAGAGCATGGCGTTGCGGTCCTTGCGTCCCTTGCCCTGTTCGACGCGGATCAGCATGCGGGTCGAGTCGATATCGTCGACCTTGAGATGCGCGACCTCGGAGACGCGCAGGCCCGCGCCATAGGCAACACCGAGCGCTGCCTTGTATTTGATGCCCGGTGCCGCCTCGAGCAGTTGAGCGGCTTCCTCCACACTCAACACCTCGGGCAGCTTGCGCGGGTTGCGGGTGATCACCAGAGTTCGCGACAGATCCCGTCGGTTCAGCGTTACTGTGAACAGGAAGCGCAGCGCCGAAACCGTGCTGTTGATCGTCGCCGGACCTACGCCGGTCTCATGCTGGTGCAACTGGTAGTGCCGGATGTCCTCCGTGGTCGCGGTGTCGGGAGGACGCCCGAGGAAAGCGGCGAAGTTCCGGACGTGGCGAACGTAATCCTGCTGTGTATGGGAGCCCAGGCCCCGCATCACCATGTCTTGCTGCATGCGCTGGCGTAGCTGTGTGATCGGGGCTTCGGTCTGAAAGGTCGTCATGTTGAGTTCCTCCGGTTGAAAGGAACTCCATGCTCGGACCTTTGCCTCTACCTGCCCAGAGCCTCAGAGAAATCCACCAAACCGCGCCACGTGCACCCTCCCGCGAAGCGGGTTCGTGCTTGAGGACGCAAAGCGGAAGTCTGTCGACGAGGGGTACAATGTCAGCTATGGGCCGAAATCGGCCGCGAACTTGCGCTTCACGAACGTCCGCTTCAATGACTTTTCGGATAGAACCCGACGGTCCGCTCACGTGAAGAGTTTCGGGTGCCGTCAGGCGTACGAAAGTCCCCGAGGACCGAACCCGCGTGCCGCAGATACTGTGTTATGGGGATTTCTATTTCCGGCTGGTCTTGTTCCCTACGTTGGTCGCTTGAGGGAGCGTATCGTCTGATACGTTTGCACCGCCAACAACCGGTTTCGTGTGTTGCCAGTGATGTGGCCGAGCGGTGCTGATGATCATCGCAACGGTTGGAATGGCGGCTTGGGCACAGCGGAGCCTTCGCCGGAGCGCAAAGGCTCCGGGATGGTGTCCAGTCTGTCGATGCCGGGTCATGGCCCAGTCTCCCGGTTTGACGCGGCGCAGTGCGGTGGTGCCCGGGGCTGTTGCCAGCGGGCGAAGGTCTCAATGATGATCATGTGCCCACCGCAGCAAGGACATGGCGGCCGTGCATCGGACACCTCTGGTTCGTCATCCTCGGGCTGTGGGACAACGCTCAGCAATTCTCGAGCGCGATCGAGGCTGGTCTTGCGAGAGCTGCCGGCAAGAAGGCCGTAGTGGCGAATACGGTGGAAGCCGCGCGGCAGGACATGGAGCAGGAAGCGGCGGATGAACTCGTCGGTGGAGAGGGTCATGACCTGCCGCTGGTCGGCACCAGTGCGGCGGTAGTCCTTGTAACGGAAGGTGACCTCGTTCTCGTCGAAGCCGATGAGACGGCGATTGGAGATGGCGACCCTGTGCGTGTAGCGAGCGAGATAGGCAAGAACCGCCTCCGGTCCGGCGAAGGGGGCCTTGGCATAGACGGCCCACCGCTTTTTGTGCACCGGTGATAGATGCTTCAGAAAGGCGCGCCGCTCGGCCAATGGGGCCATCGATCCGAAGAAGGCGAGCTGTCCTTTATCGTGAAGCGCGATCAGCCGGGTCAGAAACAGGCGGCGGAACAGTTTGCCCAGCACCCGCACTGGCAAGAGGAATGCGGGGCGCGACGATATCCAGCGCGTCCCATCGAGCGAGATGCCGCCGCCCGGCACGATCATGTGCACATGGGGGTGGTGGGTCATCGCCGATCCCCAAGTATGCAGCACGGCTGTGATGCCGATGCGGGCGCCAAGGTGCTTCGGGTCGGCAGCGATCATCAGCATCGTCTCCGACGCGGCGCGGAACAACAGATCGTAGACCAGAGCCTTGTTCTGGAAGGCGATGGCGGCGGCCTCGGCGGGCAGCGTGAAGACGACATGGAAGTAGCCGACCGGCAAGAGGTCAGCTTCCCGCTCGGCCAACCAGGCGCGCGCGGCAGCGCCCTGACACTTGGGGCAGTGTCGGTTGCGGCAGCTGTTATAGGCGATGCGCCAGTGGCCGCAGTCCTCGCAGGCTTCGACGTGGCCGCCCAATGCAGCTGTGCGGCAGTGTTCGACCGCCGACATCACCCTGAGCTGGGCGAGGCTCAGGTGTCCGGCATGAGAAGCCCGGTAGGCGGGCCCGGCAGCGCGGAAGATGTCGGCGACCTCAAGTGAGGCGGACACGCCTCAGCCATCGGGCGCGGTGTCTGCGACAGAGAAGATACCGAGCTTGTCGAGCGGACTGATGACAGTGCGCACCGTACGGGTCGCGACCTTGGTATAAAAGGCGGTGTTCTCCAGCTTGGCATGCCCGAGCAGGACCTGGATCACCCGGATATCGATGCCGTCCTCCAGCAGATGGGTGGCGAAGCTGTGGCGCAAAGTGTGCGGGCAGACCCGCTTGCCGATGTCGGCGGCCCGTGCCGCTTCGACGACGATGCGGTGGAGCTGACGCGTGCTGATCGGCTTAGAGTAATGCTGTCCCGGAAACAGCCAGCCGTCGCGATGCATCACGCCCTGCTGGTGGCCGACCTTCCACCAGTGCCGCAGCAGGGTGAGCAGGTCTTTGGACAGCATGGCATTGCGATATTGTCCGCCCTTGCCGCGCTCAACCCGGATCAGCATACGCTCGCTATCGATGTCGCGGACCTTGAGCATCGATATCTCCGCGACACGAAGGCCTGCGCCGTAGCCGACCGACAGGGCCGCCTGGTGCTTGAGGCAGGTGGTCGCGTTGAGCAGACGGGTCACTTCGTCCCGGCTCAGAACAACAGGGAGCTTGCGCATGCTCTTCACTCGAACCAGCTTGCGCGCTAGATCCGGCCGGTCGACCGTGTTGGTGAAGAAGAAGCGCAGCGCCGACACGATGCTGTTCATCGTCGGCACCGGGACACCGGCTTCGCGCTGCTCGATCTGGAATCGATGCAGGTCTTCGGCTGTAGCCGTATCGGGAGGTCGACCGAGATAAGTCGCGAAACGTCCGACATCGCGCGTGTAGTTGCGCTGCGTCTCCATGGAGAAGTGGCGCAGGTTCATATCTTCGATCAGTCGCTGCCGCAACCGACTGACGGGGGAAATGGATGTAACTTCGGTCATTGTTTGGTTCCTTCTGGTTGAAAGGAACCAAATGGTCCGCTCAGGACCGCCGACGCTCAATCAAAACACAGCCGTCAAGGATTTGCCGTGTCCTTGCCACGCGCGACCTCCCGCGCAGCGGGTTCGTTCTTCGGCCCCGAAGCGGACGCTCGTACAGCGCGCCACGCACGTCCGCTTCCCGACAGGAACGATTGTTACGCACGAGTGGTGCAAGGCCTGATTTATTGCATCGCAGGGGAAGTCCCCTCGCCGCTCATCCCGAAAAATCATAGCGTCTAGGTCGAACGTCCGCTTTGGAGCCAACAGCGGACTGTCGGCTCTTGGAAACTCACTCATATAAGCCATCATTCATTAGGGTATTTACCTCTGTGGTTTTCGACCCAGTGGGGACGTCTGTTTGAGTCGCAACGAATGTCCAGAACGAGCCGATCCAAGACAGTCTGTTTGTCTGATGATCGACTCTTCAAGTCGAAGGCAGCAGTTCGCTGTATCAATCGCGGATGTCTGCATTGGCGGCAATGCGGACATTAGAACGGAACGTGTTTCACTGCTGATTTTTACCAGAAAGGAGATCGGATGACCTGCCAAACTCACTTTCCCGCGCTACACCGCCCTTGATACAGAAATAAATCGTATACTGGTCGCGCAAGTCCTGGTGCGACGAATGTGTTCGGAGATTTTGACATCGGGGTCGCGGCCATCTTCAACGGGTGCACATATCAACACTCAAGCAAGCCTCAAGACTGGACTTCCGTAGACAAATCACTATCCCAACACATCAATTGTAAACTCAAAACTGTCAACCATGTTGGACATTGCAGTATCCAAATTGTACATTTGTCGCGAGGTTAAGTTTGAAGCAAGCTGGACGAGTGACTTGGCGGCATACGAGAAGTCCGAACAGCCATGGGCAAAAATAGGTTCACAGCAGGTCGCGGCTGGAGACTGTTTCGTTGACTACGTGAGTAAACACTCAGAGGGACATGTAGTTTCGGCAACAGCTGCTTGTCTCACACTCTCTGCGACGCTCTCACCATCAAGTGGCATGTTCGCGGCAAATTCTGATCGTCTAGAGGAACTTACCCGACCCCAAAATGCGTCCGCATTCGTGCCTAGGGGAACAACCATCAAAGCAGCCGTATCAGCTGGATCGCAGGAAATGCTTCTGTTTCATTTGCGCAATCCACCTGAAGAATTAGTTGAACTCAATGCCCTCGGTTACGGTCTTGAATTCAGAAACGATCTTGTCGACGCAAACCTCGGCTTGCTAGCACGCGAAATCCGCAGAGCTTTGTTGACAGGGCAAAAAGAGGGCCCGAATTTTATTGAGCATCTCATTTATGCATTTGCACAAAGGCAATTGTATCTGATGCGAAGCAAACCGGCACCTTCCCTTAAATGCTCTCCTTGGATCTCGTCCACAGTCGTTTCCAAAATCAAAGACTATATAGATGCGAACGTTGGTCAGAGTTTAAGCCTGAATGATGTTGCGAGTGCCGTTCAGATACCATTGTTCCGGTTGCAACGTGAGCTCCGCGCTACGGCAGGGGTTTCTCTATATCAACTTATTCTATCCCGCCGAATTGCACGGGTTCGCGAGTTGCTTGCGTTCTCTGATCAGACTTTGGCAGACATCTCTTTTCAGTGCGGATTTTCGAGCCAGCAACATATGACAAGCGTTTTCTCATCACGTTTGGGCGTTTCTCCCGGTCGATATCGGCGTGAAACCAATGCTGACCAAAATCGAAAAACACAATAAATGTGTCGCTTCAACGCACCGTGCGAAGTATCTTTCGAAGCAAATTGCGTATGGGTACACTTGTGGCTTCATGTTGCCCCTGACGTGTGCCTGAGTGGCTCAGGTCATGCTTCACCAAACGTGTTTTCAGAGAAAGAGAGCTTTCACCAATCCACGCTTTTTCGATCAAAGAAAAAGCCGCCATTTGGTCCGTCTTCCGGCAAGGTGCCCAGCCAGAAGGCCGTGTCTGCTGCCATTTCAGGTGTCCGGGTCGCGTTTTGTCCACCCATCCTTGTACGAACCCATCCTGGATTCATCGCGTTGGTCTTGGTGGTTTCTGGAAGATCTTTGGAGAGTCGGACTGTCAGCGCATTCAGCGCAGCCTTGGTGACGCCATATGCGCCGGGACCGCCCATACCAGCTTCAAACGACCCCCAATCCGAGGAGACATTTACGATCCGGCCATAGGCGCGCTCGGCCATTCCTGGCGCGAGCAGCCGCGCCAGCTCTAACGGACCCAAGACATTTACCGCGAAGCTGAGGTCGATTTCCGCATCCGAAAGGCTCATCAGGTCGCCATCAGGCAAGACACCCGCATTGTTGATCAAAACATCGACAGATGCTGCGAGAGAGCCGATGGCGGCTTTGATGCTTTCGCGATCGGCGACATCCATCTCCAAAGGCGTCACATTGTGCCCGCGGTCTCGAAGGCGCTGAGCCTCTGCGACAACGGATGCGCCATCGCGCCCGGACAGGAAAACCGAGTAGCCCTCCGCCGCAAAACGTTCCACGATGGCGAGCCCGATGCCGCGATTGCCGCCGGTGACGAGAACTGTTTGATTGCTGGTCATTGTCGAATTCCTTTCAGGTTAGAGCGTGCGGGCGAACTGCCGGAGGCTGTCAACGAACAGGTCCGCCCGTTCGATCATCGGCCAATGCCCACCTTCGGTCTCTTCGCGCCACCAAGTGACGTTGTAGCTGCGCTCAGCCAATGATCTGGGTGGCGGTGCGATGAAGGGATCGGGGAAGGCCGCAAATCCGGTTGGAACCTCGACCTTCACCCGCTCTGGCAGCGTCCATGGCATCTCAAGCGCAGCGCCATGGTAGATCCATAGCGCCGTGTCGTCAGTGCCGGTCACCAGGTTGACCATCACCTGATCCAGAAGCGTGTCATGGTCGATGATGTCGGTCGCGGTGCGCTGGCTCGTATCGACCCATTGTAGGAACTTGTCTGCGTACCAGGCAGCAGAGCCCATTGGGCTATCGGCCAGGGCATGGGCAATCGACTGGGGACGGGCGGATTGCATCGGGAAGTAGCTGGCCGTGGGGCTGGCAAAGGCGGCGGCCTCGGCAGCGACGAATGCGCGCTCTTCCTCGGAGGGATCGGGGATCTTCCCGAGTTGACCTGATCCTAGCCAGGCTCCCTCGGGCCGCAGCAGTAGGTGGTTCAAGTGGATGGCCTCGACCTCGTTGGGGGCGCCGACCGCCATCCAGGAGGCGACCAACGCGCCCCAATCGCCGCCCTGCATCATGTAGCGATCAAAGCCCAGCACCTCTGTCATCAACGTATGCAGACGCACGCCGATCGCTTTGGGCCCAAGAGGTGTTGCTGGCTTGTCGGAAAAGCCCGTGCCTGGAAACGACGGAACGACGACGGTGAAAGCGTCCTCTACGCGCCCACCAAAGCGCTCCGGATGTGCAAGCGGTTCGATGATGTCCAGGAACGATATGAAGTTATGCGGCCAGCCGTGTAAAAGCAGGAGACGACGTGGGTTCGGCCCTGAGCCTTCCTCGACGATGTAGTGCAAAGCCTCCCCTTCGATTTCGGCCCTGTAGTGGTCAAACCGGTTAATCCGGCGTTCGGTCGCCCGCCAATCGTACGCATTCAGCCAATGCGTGCGCAGGTCCTGCATGTAAGCTGCGGTCGGTCCCATCGCGTTGGTTTCGCCCGGGATCGGGTCGGCAAGGACAGCATCCGCAACCCGCTGGCGGATGCGATCCAGCGTCGCTTGCGGCACGTCGATCACGAACCGGTCTGCAGCAGGGATCGCGCCCATAAGACGAGAGGGACGCATCGCGCCGAGCGCGGCAAATCCTGCTCCGCTCATCTTCAGAAAGTTTCGCCGGGTGAGGGAGAGGCTGGTGTTCGAGTTGATCGGCGGCATGGGCTCGGCTCCTTGGGTTCAGAGGTCTTAAGGAGCAAAATGTCAGCGAAGGCGGCGGCGCGCCAATCGCGAGGTCTCATGTCATGATAACTGTCAGTAATCGCGCACCCGTGCTGATACCAGTTGGTAATCAGGCGATACCGGATCGCGATTGGCGTACCCGACATCGCGATGTCACTTTCAACGCAACGAACGTATCGCGACATTGAAAGGACCGAACGATGCCTCGCCTGACTGCTCAGATGAAAACCGCATTAGTCACATGGTTGGCCATATGGCCCTCAATCACCGCCTTGCTTCTGGTGATGCAAGATGCGCTCTCGACGCTACCGATCGCCGCGCAAACGTTCATCCTCACGGCCATTCTGGTCCCGTGGATGAGCTTCGTGGCCATGCCGTGGCTAATGAAGCGAGTCGGGGACTGGGTCCGGACCTAAACCTTCGGAAGCAGATCGACGAAAGACCTCAGTGTCGGCGTCATGGTGCCCTGCCGCCACGCTGCACCGAAGCTGACATCTGCATCAAATCCCGATAGAGGACGCATGACGAGGTTTTCGCCCAGATCTCCGGACATCGCGTAGTCCGCCACGACGAACAGGCCTACGCCCTTTGCAACCAGGTCCGGCCCCATCTGTGGGTCCTGCGTGTGATAGGCGATCCTCGGCGTGACACCCGCGGCAGAGAACTTGTACTTCAGGCTGTCATAGAGGTCGGGGTTGACTCTGCGTGCAAAGAACACCAGGGGCTCGTTTGCGAGCTCTTTTACCGGGATTGTATCGGCAACGGCCAAACGGTGGCCGGCAGGCACGACCAGGGACCAGCGCCCTTTCAGCATCTTCCGAACAACCAGGGACGGCTCCTCCACGGGAACGACCACCAGGCCCAGGTCCACGCGTCCCTCCATCAGTGCGCCGATCGTCTCGGCCGGCGTCATATCGTCGATCTCGACATGGGAGTCCGGATGTGCCGCGGCGAAAGCCGTTAAGGCCTCGGGCAGGAACCGCTTTGCAATGTACTCTAGGCTACCCACCCGGATCGTCATGGCACTTCCCATCTCCGATGACTTCAGCTTCGCTTCCAGCCTCTCTGCGCTGTCTATCAAACGGCGGATGTCGTCGATGATAACCTCCGCCTGCGCGGTCATGCGCACTTGGCGGTCGAGGCGTTCGAACAGGCTCACACCAAGACGCCCTTCGATGTCCTGGATTTGCTTGGTCAACGCTGGCTGAGTGATGTTGAGCCGAGCCGCAGCCCGCCGGAAGTGCAGTTCCTCCGACAGAATTAGAACGGATCGCCAAAGCCGCAGCTCGATCATGGTCGATTACCTCTGGTTATCAAGCCGTTCTATAACGCGATTAGAGTCCAGACACCAGAGCAGGCATATCTGTCACAGCACCAAACACTAGGAGACAGATCATGGCCGTGAAGCCCTTTGACAAATCCATCCTTGCCCTCGCGGCCGCGGCCTTCGCCGTGGTCACGACCGAGTTCAGTATTGTTGGCATTCTGCCCGATGTCGCGAGGGATCTCGACGTGTCAGTACCAACAGCCGGATTGCTGGTTACACTTTTCGCGTTCACCGTCGCACTTGCCGGGCCGTTCCTAACCATGCTGGCCGGAAAGATCGAAAGGCGGCGGCTGTTCGTTGGGCTGCTGCTGGTCCTCGCCGCCGGAAACATCATCGCCGCATTGGCCGAGAACTTCACGATTATGGTCATCGGACGGATCATCCCGGCGCTGGCCTTGCCAGTGTTCTGGAGCATCGCCAGCACCAGCGCTGCGCGGCTGGCAGGATCCGAGAATGCGGGCCAAGCGATCAGCGTCGTCTTCTATGGTGTCTCAGGGGCAACTATCCTCGGCATGCCGCTTGGGGCACTCATTGCCGATGCCGTCGGATGGCGCACCAGTTTCTTGGTGATCGCTGGCCTTTCCGTAGCGATGGCCATGGCACTGGCAGCGGTGTTTCCCCGTCTGGAAGCCGAGGCCGAGCAGAACACGGCATCGGCCCGTACGCTTCTCGCCAGCCGACCCTTCTTGGGTCACCTCGCCCTGTCCGGGGCCGTCCTGACGGCCTTGTTCACGGCGTATACCTATCTCTCCGATGTCTTGCAGACGATCGGTGGCATGGGTGGCGGAACGGCTGGCTGGGTCCTGATGGGTTTCGGCACTGTCGGCCTCCTGGGAAATTGGCTGGCCGGTAAGACCGTTGGTCAGCGCCCGATGGCGACATCCTTGATCGCGGCTGCTGTCGCTGCCCTGGGCATGGCCATCGCGATCCCGGCCCTTCAGGCACCCATGCTTGCTGGTATTGCTCTGTTACTTTGGGGCGTTGCCCAATCTGCAAGCTTCGTGGCCAACCATGTGCGCGTGATTCAGGCAGCTCCACACAGCCAGGACCTCGCTGCTTCGCTGAACGTCTCGGTCTACAACGTCGGCATCGGCCTCGGTGCCATCATCGGCGGCGAAGTGATCGCCACGGTGGGGCTCTCTAACGTCGGAATCGCCGGAGGGCTGATTGTCGCGGTCACGCTCGCGGTGATCTTCCTCCTAAGCCGTTGGGCTCCGCAGCAGTCTGCCGCCCCCCTCGTTCAAAACTGAAACCATCCGCCCGCCGCTTCTGTCGCGGGCACCCCCAACCTCTAATTCCAACCCCAACCTGAAAGGACACAACATGACCAAAGAAACAATCACTGCTCAGACCATGGCCTGGATCGAAGGCTGGCGCACCAGCCCCGAAGCCCCCTTTGACCTAGATGCCTTCCGTCACATTTATGCTCAAGACGACCGGTTTTCGTCCTTCGACTTTGGGCGCCCACACGAAGGGTTCACTGACTGGGCAACGGCCGAGGCCTACTACCGCAAGTTCATGACGGTGCCTGCTAACTGGCGTCTCGACCCGACCGGACCTATTCAAGTCACGATCCGTAGCGATGTCGCCTGGTCCTCCGTGCCGCTGCATGCTGCGGGCAGTCTGCCGGATGGCACCGCTTTCGACTTTCCCGACAGTCGTGTGACACTGATATTCGAAAAGGACGGTGACGAGTGGTTGATTGTTCACGAACACGGCTCCACTGCGCTGCCATTCCCGGACGAGGAAACTGCGAAGAAGATGTTGGGCGCATAGCCCGTTGGTTTCCATCACCATGCCATGATGCGATCCCGTCACGGGATCGCATTCGGCATTTCCACCAGGTCGACTTTCCGCGAACTTCCGGACATCACTTTTCAAGAAGTGAACGGCAGCTTTCGGGCACAGCCTTAAGTGCAGCGAACGACCGAATTGGCTAAGGTTTTCGGGTGCCGTTAGGCGTACGAAAACCTCTCATGCAGGAACCCGCGGTCCGCGCATTGCAGGCTATGGGGTTTTGTTTTTTTCGGCAGGTCTGGGGCAGTTACGATCAGCAACAATTGGTGGGCAGATCGGGGTGCGCAATGGCCTTTCCGGCGTTAGAGCAGCGCTTGTCGCATTGGCCTGTTGCGGGTTTGCGCGGCTGAGAGCCGTCCTGTTTTCGCAGAGCGCAAGCCGTCTCATCGGCTGATGCCGTTGCAGGGCGGCCGGTTGATCGAACAGGCCATGCCGGGTCATGGCGCAGTCTCCCGGGTTGACGCGGCACAGTGCGGGGGTGCGCGGGGCTGTTGCCAGCGGGCGAAGGTCTCGATGATGATCATGCGTCCACCACAGCAAGGGCATGGTGGCCGAGTATCGGACACCTCTGGCGCGTCGTCTTCGGGTACTGTAGCGACGCTCAGCAATGCGCGTGCACGATCGAGACTGGCCTTGCGAGAGGTGCCGGCAAGGAGGCCGTAATGGCGAATACGGTGGAAGCCGCGCGGCAGGACATGGAGCAGGAAGCGTCGGATGAACTCGTCGGTGGCGAGGGTCATGACCTGCTGCCGGTCGGTGCCGCCACGGCGGTAATCCTTGTAGCGGAAGGTGACCTTGTTCTCGTCGAAGCCGATGAGGCGGCGGTTCGAGATGGCGACCCTGTGGGTGTAGCGCGCCAGATAGGCGAGTACCGCTTCCGGTCCGGCGAAGGGCGGCTTGGCGTAGACGATCCAGCGTTTGCTGCGCACAGGCTTCAGGTGACGCAGAAAGACGCCGCGGTCCGCCAAATGGGCCATAGATCCGAAGAAGGCGAGCCGGCCGGCATCGTGGAGCGCGATCAGCCGGGTCAGGAACAGGCGACGGAACAACTTGCCCAGGGCGCGCACCGGCAGGAGGAATGCGGGGCGTGACGATATCCAGCGCGTTCCGTCGAGGGAGATGCCGCCGCCCGGCACAATCATGTGCACATGGGGATGGTGGGTCATCGCCGATCCCCAAGTGTGGAGCACCGCTGTGATGCCGATGCGGGCGCTGAGGTGCTTCGGGTCGGCGGCGATTGTCAGCATCGTCTCTGAGGCAGCCCGGAACAACAGGTCGTAGACCAACGCCTTGTTCTGGAAGGCGATGGAGGCGATCTCGGCGGGCAACGTGAAGACGACGTGGAAGTAGCCGACCGGCAAGAGGTCGGCCTCCCGCTCGGCGAGCCAAGCGCGCGCGGTGGCACCCTGGCACTTGGGGCAGTGCCGGTTGCGGCAGCTGTTATAGGCGATGCGCCAATGCCCGCAGTCCTCGCAGGCCTCGACATGTCCGCCCAAGGCAGCTGTGCGGCACTGTTCGACCGCCGACATCACCTTGAGCTGGGCAAGGCTCAGGTGTCCTTCATGGGTTGCCCGGTAGGCGGGACCGGCAGCGCGGAAGATGTCAGCGACCTCGATTGAGGTGCGCACTTGTTCACTCGGGCGGCGTCTTGCCTTCCATCAGCGCCATCAGCCGATCGAGAGGCCCCGCAACCGCGTGGATCGTTCGGGTCGAGACCTTGGCGTAAAGGGCGGTTGTCTCAAGCTTGCTGTGTCCAAGCAGAACCTGGATGACCCTGATATCGGTGCCGTCCTCCAGAAGGTGTGTGGCGAAGCTGTGCCGTAATGTATGCGGGCTGACACGTTTGCGGAGGCCGGCGACCTCGGCCGCTTCCTGCACTGCGCGATGCAATTGCCGTGACGAGATCGGATCGGTGCAACTGCGTCCCGGAAACAGCCAGCCATGGGGCAGCATCACGCCGCGCCGCTTTCCTTCGCGCCACCATACACGCAAAAGCTCCAGGAGTTGCGGTGAGAGCATGGCGTTGCGGTCCTTGCGTCCCTTGCCCTGTTCGACGCGGATCAGCATGCGGGTCGAGTCGATATCGTCGACCTTGAGATGCGCGACCTCGGAGACGCGCAGGCCCGCGCCATAGGCAACACCGAGCGCTGCCTTGTATTTGATGCCCGGTGCCGCCTCGAGCAGTTGAGCGGCTTCCTCCACACTCAACACCTCGGGCAGCTTGCGCGGGTTGCGGGTGATCACCAGAGTTCGCGACAGATCCCGTCGGTTCAGCGTTACTGTGAACAGGAAGCGCAGCGCCGAAACCGTGCTGTTGATCGTCGCCGGACCTACGCCGGTCTCATGCTGGTGCAACTGGTAGTGCCGGATGTCCTCCGTGGTCGCGGTGTCGGGAGGACGCCCGAGGAAAGCGGCGAAGTTCCGGACGTGGCGAACGTAATCCTGCTGTGTATGGGAGCCCAGGCCCCGCATCACCATGTCTTGCTGCATGCGCTGGCGTAGCTGTGTGATCGGGGCTTCGGTCTGAAAGGTCGTCATGTTGAGTTCCTCCGGTTGAAAGGAACTCCATGCTCGGACCTTTGCCTCTACCTGCCCAGAGCCTCAGAGAAATCCACCAAACCGCGCCACGTGCACCCTCCCGCGAAGCGGGTTCGTGCATGGGGGTGCAAAGCGGTCATCGAGTTTTGCAAATGCAGTTCCCCAGCAATTGTGCATTTTCCGATCGCTGATCGATAACCCTTCGATCGCATTGCCGCGGACAAGGCAGGAGTGTTGTGCCAGGTTCCTGTTACCGAGCCGCTGAGGCGGCCGCCGGCACCAGCCACTGGGGCTGTTGTCCTGACAAAAGGACTTTCGAGATTGACCCATCACCAAACGAATAAGGGAGCATTTGCAAACACGACTGACATTGATGAGCCTGATCGGTGGGCGATTGACCGCGCTGTGTCTGAATGGCACGCAGCCCGTGCACGTCTGGCGGATCCCGTCACGCCGACCTCAGACGTTGAACTTGCCACATTGTTGGATACCGAACAGGCTGCAGTCAGGAAAATCGTCTTGGCTCCAGCGCTGACACTTGAAGGACTGATGTCCAAATTCGCGCTGCTGACGTCCGAACTTGCCGATACAAAGGTTCCCGCATCGGTTCGGCTTCTGGTGGCAAGCATTCAGACTGATGCCGAACGCTTGATGGATGAGATTTAGCCCGGGGCTCAGTTGCGTGTTGAAGAAGGCCGGCAGCTAGCTCGCCTTCTTCATTTTGGCATTTGTACCCCCGACGGTTTCCAACACAGCTCGTCCGCTCAAAGCTTGATGCGTGAGCAGAGCATCCGTCAACGCGTCCAGGGCATCCCGGTTTTCAGAAAGGAGTTCGCGTGCTTGATCGAAGGCTGCCCGAAGACACCGGTTGACCTGTCTCCTGAGATCCTTGTCGTTTGCCAATTGCGCACGCAGGTGCGCTGAGCCTTTAGCGCCAAGATAAACAAGACTATTGCCAAGCCCCAGACTTGTCTCAAGATCCAGAGCACGAAGGGTTGCCTGATGAAGATCTGACCCATGCACACCACCGCCACCGTCGCCAAAATCACCCAAAACGATCTGCTCAGCCGCCAGTCCAGCAAGATCGATCACAAGGTGGTTTTCGTGCTCCTGGCGCGTCAAGAATCGTGGCCGCGTTTGTCTCGTTTCTAGTGCGCCAAGAGCATAGAGCCGTCGTTCGGGCGAGATCTCAGACTGAATTGATAGTTTCACGATGTCCCCTTCGCCGACCAAGAGATGCAAAAGAGCATGACCTGCTTCATGCACGGCAAGCCGGCGCAAATCAAAGCAGGGAAGGGGAGCCCGCTATGATGCCCCGAACGCACCGCATGAAGACCTTTTGCTGATGCGACGCGGCACCGCCTACTTTGCCCGCAACCTCAATGAACTCGCGGATCCGGACCTGGGTGAAGCAAGCCTTGTTCGAAATTGGACAAGGCGGCGGCTCGTTGCTGAAGTTAGTCTCCACGCCCGGGCTTTGGCGATCGCCCTCAAGGAACTTAGGGAAGAGCTATCCGACGAGGAAGCGGCTTGGAGACCCGACCCGGAATTTGCCGCGACGCTACCACCGCACGCCTTGCGCTATCTTTATCACCATTCGGCCATTCACCTGAATGTCGAGTTTCGCGACCTTTTGGAGAAGAACTGGGATAAACAAATCGCGCCGAATTCAAAAGCGCGAGTTTACGTCCGAACCTTACCGCTTCAAAGAGCACAATTGATTTGGGTGGCAGCCCGAAACCTTTTGGCTGAGGTGAAGGTCTCAGACCTGCCTGAACACATGCGTCGCTTGAGTGAACTCAAGTTTTGAGAGTATCTCTAGCCTCAACTCCTTATCCTGCGGACTAAAACCTGAAGAGTGAGGGTGACAATTGAAGCTCTGTTCGCTAAGCCGGATGTCTTCTTGAAGCGGTCGTTTCTTCAGACACCTTGTTTATGTTACCGGGTCGCGCCCGGACCGGATGTTCCGCTCAGCCACCAGCGCAGGCGCGCGGTGGCGAAGGGCATGGTGCCGTAGACCATCGCGGGGACCATGATTAGCGACAGAACCAGAGTTCGCAGCGGTATGGCCACATCGCTCAAGAGCGGTTCAAGCACGGCAAGCAGGACCGTGATCATCGGATAGACGACCAGCCATGTGAGCAAGGCTATCTTGTGTTTGCTGGGTTTTGTCATCTCTGTTTCTCCTGACCGGCTTGCTCTGCGATGTCCCAGGCGCGCCAGTTGTCTTCAAGGTGCGCGATGGAGGTTGTTCCGGGAATGACGATGATGTTCGGCGCATGGGCAAGCAGCCACGCGATCGCCTGTTTCGGCTCAAGCCTTGCGCCCGCCTTCATGGGATTCGCGCCAAGCGGACCATAGGGAATGAACGCAATGCCGCGCTCTGCCGTAAATGCAACAAGGTCCTGTTGGCCGGTTTCGGCCATATTGAACCGGTTCTGGACGCTCGCGACCGGGGCGACTGTGAGCGCGCGCTCAAGGTCGCTCTTGGTCACATTGGAAAGCCCGATGTGGCCTATGCGCCCGTCCGCCTTGGCCTCCGCGAGAGCTGCCACAGAAACTTCGACCGGTGTTTCGGGATCGAGCCTATGCAGCTGGAACAGGTCGATCCGGTCGCGGCGCAGATTGACGAGGGCCTTGTCGATCTGGCGCAGAAGCGTGTCCCGCGACCCGTCCGTGACGATGTTGCCGGGCGTAGGCTTGTCGACGCCGCCCTTGGTCGCGATGACCGCGAACCGGCCTTCCAGGGCTTCGCCGACGATCCGGTCAGCCGTTTCCGGTCCATAGGCCCAGGCGCTGTCGAAGAAGTCGACGCCCAGATCATTGGCGCGGCGTAGCAGCTCAACTCCCTGCCGCCAGTCGGGATAGGGACCGAAATTACCCGGCTGTCCGGTCAGGCGCATCGCGCCATAGCCAAGGCGGTTGACGGTCAGCTCGCCGCCGATCTTGAAGGTTCGATTGATCATTGCTCATCTCCTGATGCCGTGTTGATGCGGACAAGATGATCGTTGGATGCTTCCCCGTGTAGCCAATTAACAAGAGTATCTGTTATACGTATTGAGTATGAGCAAAACTCTCGACCGCCTGTCGCTTCTGGAAACCTTCGTTCGCATAGCCGAGCGGGGATCGATCAGCGGCGCGGCGCGGGACCTTGGCCTTTCACAGGCATCGGCAAGCCGGCACCTGCAAGAGCTGGAAAGCCGGTTCGGGCTGCAGCTGATGCGGCGGACGACCCATTCTCTCGCACTGACACAGGCCGGGTTGGACCTCTTGCGTGATGCCCGGAGCCTCCTGACCGGTTGGGACGCGTTGCGGGAAACGCACTCAGGCACCGACAGCGCCGTCCGCGGCCCGCTGAAAGTGGTTGCTCCGGTCGCCCTCGGTCAGCTTTATCTCGCCGACATCGCCGCCGACTTTCAGATGGCGCATCCGGAGGTTTCACTGACCTGGGATCTGAACGACCAGCCCATACGCTTCGCGGAAGTTGGATGTGACTGCTGGATCCGGATCGGTCGCGTGCCGGACGAGACCCTGGTCATACGGGAAATAGGACGCGTCGAGAGACTGGTCGTGGCAAGTCCCGGTCTCCTGGCCGGGTTCTGCCCCGTGACACAAGACTTGGTTTCCGGGCTGCCTTTCGTCGCCTTGTCGCCGTTCGAGGGAGGCCGCATAAGCCTTCGCGACACACAAGGCCGGGATCTGGCGTTCGAACCGCGCATCAGTATGGCGACCAACAACATCTTTGCCGTTCACAGGGCCGTTCTGAAGGGGGCAGGAGCTGCCATTTTGCCACGCTGGTTCGTGCAGGCGGATCTCGACAACGGACGCCTGACCGACATTCTGCCCGCCTGGCGCGCGGCAGAACTCCGGATCAATGCGGCCTATCTCCCGGCAGGACGGCAGCCAAAACGGCTGTCATCGTTTCTGCGGTGTGTTACGGACCAGGTCGCCCTCGTACCGGGCATCGGTGCATCCGAACCACGTTGATTTTCCGGTGCAGTGTGCGACCATTCGGTGACGGGCAACCGATTGACGGTGCGGAAAAGGCAGACGATCCGACATGGCAAATACCGTTTCCGATTTGATGCCGTCACCCATGCCGTCGATCCTGCCCATTCTCTCGGTCAACTTCGTTGGAACGCTGGGTTTTTCCATCGTCGTTCCCTTCATGGTTTTCCTCGTGACCGATTGGGGTGGCAATGCGCTTGTTTACGGAGTGCTTGCCTCGACCTATTCAGCGTTTCAGCTTATCGGCGCGCCGATCCTCGGCAAATGGTCGGATCAGATCGGCAGGCGCAAAGTGCTGCTGGTGAGCCAGTTGGGCACGCTGGCGTCCTGGGTCGTGTTCCTTATCGCCTTTTACCTTCCCACCGATGCGATCATCCAGGTTGAATCCGGCCTCCTGGGGCAATTCGCGCTGACCCTGCCGCTGATCGTGCTCTTCTTTGCGCGCGCGGCGGACGGTCTCACTGGCGGGAATGTTTCGGTCGCAAACGCTTATCTTGCCGACATCACTGATGATGCTCACCGGACAGAGAATTTCGGCCGGATGGCCATGTCGACAAACGCGGGGTTCATCCTTGGGCCTGCGCTTGCCGGGCTACTCGGCGCGAGCTTTCTTGGGGAAATGCTGCCCGTGATCGCCGCGCTGCTGATCTCCCTCGTCGCAAGCGTCCTGACGTATCTCGGACTGACGGACACGCATGCCGGCATGCTGCGGACCAAGCCGGGCCTCTCCAACGCCTGCAAGGTGTTCGGACAGGATACCAAGGAGGCTTACCGTCTGACGGGATGCGCCGAAACGCCGAAGACGGACCTCATGCGCCTGCCCGGGATTCCGCAACTCATGCTCGTCAACTTTCTGGTGATGCTGGGGTTCAGTTTTTTCTACATCGCCTTTCCGGTTCATGCAGCCACGCGGCTGGATTGGACCGTGACCGACACCGGCATCTTCTTCGCCGTCCTGAGCCTCTTCATGATGCTCGTCCAGGGACCGCTGCTCGCCCGTGCTGCCGAGGTGGTGTCTCAACGCGTGCTGGTCTCCTGCGGCGGACTGGTGCTCGGTCTCGGCTTCGTCGCTCTCTTCTGGAACACGACGCCCAGCATCTATCTCGCGGCGCTCCTGATCGCTGTGGGCAACGGGCTCATGTGGCCGACGTTCACCGCCGTTCTGTCGACATTCGCCGGCAACGAACACCAGGGCGCAGTTCAGGGAATGGCGAGCAGTCTCAGCGCCGCAGCAAGCATCATCGGTCTGATTGGCGGCGGTCTGCTTTATGACTGGATGACGTCCTGGGTGTTCCTGGTATCCGCGGCAACGATCATGCTCGCCGCTCTTGTCGCGTTTACTCTGCCACATGCTGGATCGGGGAAACCTGCCGGAGCGGTTGCAGGTGCTGCGACGTGAGGCAATCTGCAGGCGCCTGATCTGAAACCGTTTTACCATCGCGTTCTTTCCATTGCAGGCGGGCCGCAGCGTTCTTTATGATCGCGACCTGAACGTGCCATCCATCAATCGGTGCTAGATGAACAATCTCAACGAACTGCGGGTATTCGTCCAGGTTGCCCAGGCGGAGAACTTTGCCGGGGCGGCGAGGGTGCTCGGCATGACGACTTCGGCTGTCTCGAAAGCAGTCCAGCGGCTTGAGGCGGAAATGGGAGCCAAGCTCTTCACCAGGACAACGAGATCGGTCTCGCTCACCGTGGAGGGAACGCGTTTTCTCGACGGGGCAACACGTCTGCTGAGCGATGCCGACGCGCTCAAGGAGGAATTTGCCGACAGCATTTCGCAGCCACGCGGAAAGCTCGTCATTTCAGCGCCGGCTGTGTTTGGGCGTGTCTGGCTGACCGAACGTGTGCTCGCTTTCATGTGCCGTTACGAGGAGGTCGATGTCGAGCTGAAATTCGAAGACCGTCAGGTCGATCTTGGAACCGAGGGCATCGATATCGCGATCCGAATCGGCGCGCTTGGCGACAGCGCTAATCTGATGACAAGGAAGCTCTTCGACGATCGTGCGTATACATGCGTCTCGCCCGCCTATATCGAGCGATACGGACGGCCCGAAACGCTGGAAGACCTCGAACATCATCGCGGCATCCACTATCGGGTTCAGAACACCGGCCTCTTGTTTCCGTTTCTTTTCGACGAGAACGGTGAAGTCGTGCGCCGCACACTCAATCCGGTCCTGATAGGAAACAGTGTCGATGCTTTGCGTCAGGCGGCCGAACAGGGGATCGGCATTGCCCAGTTGCCGAGCTTTCTTGCTCTGGAAGCCTTTGAGGCCGGACGGCTCGTCGAAGTTCTCGAAGACAAGAGGCTGAATAACTTCCCTTATTCGATTATCTACCTCAACCGGCAGCTTGTTGCCCCCCGTGTCAGGGCATTTGTTGATTTTCTGGTCGCCGATCCGCCGAGCTTCGTTCAGGCGCTGTAAGAGCGGAGATGCATACAGCTCTTTGATTGCGTCCTATCAGGAAACACTGAGCGTCTTGGCTTCCGGCTAATCAGGAGGCAACTCCGAACCCATCTCCCTTCCCATGCGCGGGGCACCGCCCCGCAACGAAAGGAGACCGGAATGCCAAAGTCCAGCAAACTTTTAGCAGGTGCCGCACTGGCCGTATTCTACGGCGCCGGTGCCTGGTATGCCGGAGAGCGCATCAGCGACATGCCGTTCGTCGCATCTGTCGAAGCGTCGGCACCGGCCCAAGAAGTGCCGCTTCCGGTCGTCGACGTGGTGGCGGCAGATGCACGATCCATCACCGAGTGGGACGAATTCACCGGCCGGTTCGAGGCGGTCGATGAAGTGTCGATCAGAGCGCGCGTGTCGGGTTATCTCGATGAAGTTCACTTCAAACCGGGCGATATTGTTGAAAAGGGCGATCTTCTTTTCACGATCGATGCGCGCCCGTTCGAAACGGCGCTCGCCGAAGCCGAAGCCAGGCTGAGTGAAGCAAGGGCCGCGGCGCGCCTTGCTGAAAAGGAACTGGACCGTGCCGAGCAGCTCATCGAAAACGGGCATACAAGCCGGTCTGTTCTGGACGAGCGTGTCCACGAGGCGGAAATCGCAGCGGCAAGTATCGAGGCCGCCGAGGCTGCTGTTTCGCGCGCCAGGCTCGACCTTGGCTTCACCCAGATCCATGCACCGGTCAGCGGGCGGATTTCGGATGACTTTGTCAGCCCCGGCAATCTGATCGCCGCCGGCGCGGGATCTGGTGCTCTGACGACCATCGTTTCCCTCGATCCGATTCATTTCGTCTTCGACGCGACGGAACAGCAGTATCTTGAATACATGCGTGCGTCCGCATCGTCGGGGCTAAGGGAAATTGCCGGAAAAACACCGGTTGACGTGCGGCTCATCGACGAAGCTGATTTTGCCCATGGCGGTTCCATCGACTTCATCGACAACCGGATCGACCGGTCCACGGGCACCATTCGCGGCCGCGCCGTGTTCGAGAATCCGGATGGGGTTCTGACCCCCGGCATGTTCGGACGCCTGCGTCTTGCAACGGCTGAGGACACCCGCCGCGTGCTCATTCCGGAGCGGGCGATCGGGTCCGATCAGACCACGAAATTCGTCTGGGTGGTCGACAACACCGGGACGGTGTCGCGCAAGATCGTCACGCTCGGCGACCGATACGCTGACGAACGCGTTGTCGAAGGTCTTTCAGAAGGCGAACGGGTGATTGTCTCCGGCCTGCACATGGTGGGTGCCGGTGCACAGGTTACGGCCCGATTGATTGAAGAACCAACGGTTCAGATGGCGAAGCGCTAGGCGCGCATCGTATATCAGGTGAGGACAAATTAATGAAACTTCCCCAGTTTTTCATAGACCGGCCGATATTCGCCGTCGTGCTTTCGGCCTTCATCACAATCGTTGGCGCACTCAGCTACTTCACGCTGCCGATTGCGCAATATCCGGAGGTGGCACCCCCCACCGTTCAGGTCCGGGCACAGTATCCGGGTGCTTCCGCCGAAACGATCGCGTCAACGGTGGCGACCCCGCTCGAACAGCAGATCAACGGCGTTGAAGGCATGCTCTACCTGTCTTCGCAGGCCACCGGCGACGGCAACCTGACGGTCACCGTCACGTTCGAGCTCGGCACCGATCTCGATGCAGCTCAGGTTCTGGTACAGAACAGGGTGGCCATAGCCGAACCGCGCCTGCCGGCGGAGGTGCAACGACTCGGAGTGATTACCCAGAAAGCATCACCGGATCTTTTGCTCGTGGTGCACATGTTCTCGCCGGACGGCTCCAAGGACGACCTTTACATCACCAATGCCGCTCAGCGCGTACGCGACGAACTTACGCGTCTTGGCGGTGTCGGCGACATCACCATCTTCGGTGCACGCGACTACGCCATGCGGATCTGGCTCGATCCGGAGCGCATTGCGGCACTGGATATGACACCCGGCGAAGTGCTCTCGGCTCTGCGGAGCCAGAATGCCCAGATTGCATCCGGCCTGCTGAACCAGCAGCCGACCCCGACAGCCTCTGCCTTTGAGCTCTCCGTTCAAACGGCGGGCCGACTGGCATCGCCTGAGGAATTTGAGCGGGTCATCGTCAAACGGGGGGATGACGGCAGGATCGTTCGGCTGAGCGATGTCGGCCGCGTCGAGCTTGGTGCGGCGGACTATACGACCCGCGCTTATCTCGACCGAAATCCTGCCGTCGCAATGGTCGTGAACCAGCGCCCCGGAACCAATGCGCTTGCGACGGCCGAGGAGGTTCTGAGCACGGTCGAACGGCTGAGCCAGGACTTTCCCGAAGGCCTGGCCTACGACGTGATCTACAATCCAACCGAGTTCATTCAGGCTTCGATTGACGCAGTTGTTGCCACAATGATCGAAGCGGTGCTGCTGGTCGTTGCCGTGGTCCTATTGTTCCTTGGCACATGGCGTGCCGCCGTAACACCGATCCTCGCGATCCCGGTCTCTCTGGTCGGCACATTCGCGGTCATGTCCGCGCTTGGCTACTCGATCAACAACCTGTCTCTGTTCGGCCTTGTTTTGGCAGTCGGCATCGTCGTCGATGACGCGATCATCGTGGTGGAAGGCATCGAGAAACATATCCGCGATGGCCTGAAGCCACGTGAGGCGGCGCGCAAGACCATGACTGAAGTGTCGGGCGCATTGATCGCAACGTCGCTGGTCCTTGCGGCTGTGTTCATCCCGACGGCGGCTGTCGCCGGCATTTCCGGTGAATTCTACCGCCAGTTCGCGGTGACCATCACGGTTGCAACGGCAATCTCGCTGTTCGTCTCCCTGACCCTATCGCCGGCATTGGCAAGCCTTCTGCTGCGGCCGCATGGTGAACAGAAACCCGGTCTTCTGATGCGGCCGATGGTCTGGGCGCTGTCAAAATTCGACAGCGGGTTTGACCGTCTGTCTTCCGGTTATGCGACGACAACCAGGCGGTTGGTCCGGGCACCGCTGATCATGCTGAGCCTCTTTGGCGGACTGCTGCTCCTGACGGATCATCAGTTCTCCAAGGTGCCGTCCGGCTTCATTCCAGAGCAGGATCAGGGTTACTACATCACCGTCGTGCAACTGCCTCCCGGCGCTTCGCTTGAGCGCACGGATGCCGTCGTTCGCAACGCGGTCGACGAACTCCTGGATATCAAGGGCGTCGAGCATGCCGCCGTGTTTGCAGGCTTCAACGGGGCCACGTTCACGACCGAGTCGAACACGGGCGTGATCTTCTTTACCACCACGCCGTTCGCCGAACGCGAAACAAAAGGCATCGTTGCCGAAGAGGTCCTGTCTGAAGCGCGCCAGCGGATGGCAGCCCTCAATGACGCGGCGATCTTCGTCATCGCCCCGCCGCCTGTACGCGGCATCGGAACGGGTGGCGGCTTCAAGATGATGCTGCAGGACACGGGTAACGTTGGCCCCGCTGCGCTGGAACAGGCCGCAAGAGCTCTTTCTGCCGAAGCCAATGCGGATCCGGGCCTCGTTGCGGTCTTCTCGCTCTATTCGACCGGTACTCCGCGCGTTTGGGCAGAGATCGACCGTGAGCGGGCCGAGATGCTGAACGTGCCCATTGCGTCCGTCAACGAAGCGTTGGAAGTCTACCTCGGTTCGGCTTACGTCAACGACTTCAACCTGTTCGGCCGCACTTACCGCGTGATCGCACAGGCCGACGCTTCGTTCAGGGAGACCGCCGAGGACGTGGCCCGATTGCGGACACGCTCTGAGGATGGTGCCATGGTCCCTCTTGGAGCCGTTGCGACGTTTGAAAACACCACCGGGCCGCTGCGCCAGCCGCGCTACAATCTGTATCCGGCCGCGGCTGTCCAGGGTCAGACAATGCCCGGCGTGTCATCGGCAGAGGCTGTGGAGAAGATGGAAGCCATTGCCGAACGCGTGCTTCCGGCTGGTGTCTCCTACGAGTGGACGGAACTGAGCTATCAGGAAAAGAACACGGATGACACGGCGCTTCTGGTGTTCGGCTTTGCGGTCCTGTTCGTCTTCCTGGTGCTTGCGGCCCAGTATGAGAGCCTGGCCTTGCCGTTGGCTGTCATCCTGATCGTGCCGATGGTGCTTCTGTCCGCGATCACCGGCATCTGGCTTGCCGGCCTCGACAACAACATTCTGGTTCAGATCGGGTTTGTGGTTCTCGTCGCGCTGGCCTCGAAAAACGCGATCCTGATCGTCGAATTCGCCCGCCAGGCGGAGACGGAAGGGCTGAACCGATGGGATGCAGCTGTCAGGGCCGCACGGACACGTTTGCGCCCGATCGTGATGACCTCGCTCGCCTTCATCCTCGGAGTCGTTCCGTTGATGATGGCGACCGGAGCAGGTGCGGAAATGCGCCAGGCCCTCGGCACGTCGGTCTTTTCCGGAATGCTCGGTGTGACGCTCTTCGGTCTGCTGTTCACGCCCGTGTTCTACGTCATTGTCCGCACTTTGGAAGACCGTATCGCCGGAATGCGGAAAGGAACCTCCGAAGGACACGCGCAAGAAGCATAGGCAAAAGCTCACGACGTCTGACATCCTCACCTAAGGCGTCCCGGAAGAGCGCGGTCCAAAGGCCGCGCTCTTCATTTTTCGAACAAATAAACAGTGTCGCCGGTTTCGACGGTGTGATTGCCGGTTGCAGCTCGGAAAATTCGGTTCACACAGTGATTGTCTGCCAATGCACTCGATATCTGAAAAGGCGCTCGCGCTTTGGCGCGAGGCGAACAGATATCAGCTTTATCGGGAATGACGAGATTTACCCGAATGTCCTTGTTTTTAAGCTCCTTCGCGAGGGTGCGCGTCATGGTCTGGGCGAAGTGAAGCACGCCAAGTTCAGCCGGATGCATTTTGTCTCCGCAGCGATCGTCTTTGACGGCGAAGAGGCAAATGGAACCTCCTGGCGAGGAGGTGCATTGCGTGACAAGTCGAAGGAAGTTCCAAAGGAAATTGATGTTCTGGGACAGTGATTTGTCAACCGAGGTCCACTCTTGAACCCTGCCCGGGGGATGATTTGCGCACCCATTGAAAATGTCTGCAACGACGATGTCGAAGTCTCCGCACAGATGGGGCGCACCAAGTGTTTCGGCGCCGAGCTGTGCAGTTTCCGGCGTGTAGCCGCTATGCGCGATCTGCGCACCAACTTTGTGAAACCTTTCGGCAAGGGCAGTGCGCAGGCCGTGGTTTTCACACGCCATCAGGATACGTTTGCCGGCAAGTTCAGACAGTGGTTTTCTCCAGGGCTGGCAAGTGCGGACGATTTTGCAGTTAGCAATTGAAGGTCGAACCCAACGGTTCGAAACCGTTCACGCTCTATCGGCAAGCATTGCGTCCACTTCGTCGACACCGGGAAAAGGCAAGGCTGATGAACCGTGCTCGTGTACGATAAGCCACTGGTCGCCTCGCTTCTCCAGAATGAGTGTGACACGCCCTTCGGGCATTTCGATAAGCGTTCCGTCACGCGTTTCTCCGCCACCGGTCAACGAAATCGTCGACCAGGCGATGTTCCCGCTTATGTGCACTTTCAGATCGTCGTTTGCCTTGAGCCACCAGACCTTGGGAACGGTCATGAACTTTCGATAATATGCCTGTGCTGACGCCCAGTCCCGGAAGCCGTCATGAGGGCGCCCGAAGTCAAAGGATGAAAATGTCTCGTCTTGCGCGTAGATGTGCCTGAAATTATCGAGATTGAAGGGTTCTGAAGGGTTTGTTCGCCAGCTCTCGATCCAGCTAAGGGTGCGCTCGATAATTTGCGCTCGGTCGCTGTTTGCCAAAGGCGAATTGTCTGTAACGTCAACAGCAGCACTTGCCTTGACTGAGAACGTGGTGATTGAGCTTTGTTTCATCGGGTTTCTCCATTCGGACCGGCCATGACTTCCATGAATGTCGGCTACAGCCTTAAAGTCGGAAGCACTCTTCTTTGATGGACCCATGGACCATGCTGGCACCGCGAAACCCGAGGAGGGGTTCGAGGATTGCCGCAGGTGTCGCGGCGCCGAGGCGGCGAATTCGGCCAAAGCAGTGATGTCTGCTTTTCAAATCGCGCTCGCCAAGCGTGTCGTCCCGTCCTCCTTTCTGCCTGGTCTTGGGCCCGCGGCACATAGTTTTGGGCAGGATCGTTTGCTGGTCTTTCAGCCAGTTTTGCGATTCCAGAAGTTCGTTTTTCCGCCGCCCAGCCTGACCGGGACAGCGCGTGCGCACCCTCAAGAACACGGATTTGCGAAGCTGTTCTGGCGCTGCGCAAATCTGAAAGACAACCGAATACGTCACCTTTAGGATCCGTCCTCGGTCATGGATTTTCGTGGCTTATGGCGACAGGGCATCTGCGGATATGCGGATTGCAAATTGATCGTCGTCCAGGGAGACAATTGGATGGAAAGCTTTGCAGCGAACCTTCGTGAAATGACCCGAACACCCCTTCACGAAAGCCACGTACAAGAGCTTACGACGCTGGGACGGGAAGTGCGCTTTCAAACTGGCGAGACCATCGCGGATGTCGGGGATTCAATGGATCACTTCTATTACATCCTGGAAGGGCGGGTCGAGTTGATGGATCCCTATACCCGCGAGGCCTATTTCCCAACCAGTCTCGGTCCCACGCAATTCATCGGTGACATTGCGTTTTTGAACAATGGCGCGCACAACTTGCCTCTGCGCGCAAAGGAGGAGACCCTGGTCCTGGCGGTTCCGCGTGGTGAGATGCTGGAGGCAATGGCGCGCATTCCCGAGATGTCGGATATCGTGATCTCGGTGTTTGCCGCCCGCAGGAGACGGCAGATCGAGGAGAACGACTCCTCATTGGTGCTGATCGGGGCCGATTACGATCGCAATGTTCGCCGCGTTGCCGAGTTTGCGACGCGTAACAAGATACCGTTCCGGATGATCGATCTCGGATCGAGCGACGCTCAGGAAATCGCAATGAGTTGCCGTCTGAGTAAGCGTCAGCCCGCGGTGGTGTTTGGCCACAATCGTGTCCTGGATCCGCCGACGCCTGCTCAGCTTGCGGCCGTACTCGGCCTGGAACAGAGCTTCAAGTGTGACGAAACCGTCGATGTCCTGATTGTCGGGGGAGGACCGGCAGGTGTCTCTGCGGCGGTTTATGCAGGCGCTGAAGGCCTGTCCGCGCTCCTGGTCGAGGACATTGCCGTCGGAGGACAGGCGGGAACATCCAGCAGGATCGAAAACTACATGGGGTTTCCGACCGGAATATCCGGTTCGGATCTTGTCTGGCGCGGGGAAGTGCAAGCCTTGAAGTTCGGGACACGCTTCATGCGTCCGCGACGTGCTGAATCCCTGCGAAGGCAGGCCGACGGTACGTTTTGCGCCACACTGGATACCGGTCAGGAGCTTTGTGCACGCGCGGTTGTCGTGGCAACGGGCGTCCAGTACCGCAGGCTGCCTCTGCCGCGCCTTATGGACTTCGAGGGACTGGGGGTCTATTACGCGGCGACCGATATGGAGGCACGCTACTGCATCGGGAGTGACGTGATCGTGGTCGGCGGCGGCAATTCGGCCGGACAGGCTGCAATGTATCTTTCGCGAAAGGCCCGGCATGTGCACGTGCTGGTGCGCGGGCCGAGTCTGGCGACGTCAATGTCGGATTATCTGCTGTCGAGGCTTCAAACAGACCCGGCCATCACCATCCACTACAACGCGCAAATCAAGTCGCTCGAAGGCGATTGCAAGCTCGAAGCTGTGGTCGTTGAGCGTGAGGGAGAAGATTGGCGCGTTGAGTGTCCCGCCGCGTTTCTCATGGTCGGGGCCGAACCCAATACCAAATGGCTTGCTGCAACGTGCAACCTTGACCAGAAGGGATTTGTGCAAACAGGCCTTTTGGCGGAACACGCGTCGCCGTTTGCAACATCATGTCCGGGCCTGTTCGCTGTTGGTGATGTGCGTGCCGGCTCCGTAAAACGCGTTGCCTCCGCTGTGGGGGAAGGATCGGTTGTCATTTCACATGTCTGGGAGTACCTGAACGCCTGATGGGGAGCCTGGCACGGGTCTGCTCTCGCAATTCTTGGGGGTTTCACTGCCTGAACAAAAATAGCGCGAAGCGGTAGACGGATCAGAGCTATTTGCGTTTCAGGTCCCTGATTGAACATCCCGCCAAAATTGCCGCGGTTGCTTCACTTATGCGTTTTTGTTCTGTTTTCGGTGTCTTCGCAGATGAAACGTGAACCGCGAACATTCGTTTCTTGCCGGCAGTCAGTTCATCCCAGTGCCTCGTCAGCTCGAGATCGGAGTCGATCGCCAGCTTGAGAGCGTCCGGAACGTCGACATGGTTCTGGTCGTCGACCCTGAAGCGCATCTCAACGACATCGCCGACATCAACACCCGTATTGGCAGTTACCTTCGGAGACACAATGAAATACCTGCGCCCGTCTCCAACCGGGATCCAGGCCCCACGCACCGGAACATCGGCAATCTCGCCCTCCACCCGTAGACGCGGATATTCGCTATAGGGAAGACCGGTTTCCAGCTCGGGCGGCAGGAACAGGACCTTGTACATGACGACACGCGTTTTTCCGACACCATGGCGAGAAATTTCGGCTTCGAACGCATGCGTGAAGTAACTCATGCCTGCAGCCCGGATTTCCGGGTTTGCTCATTGCAAGGCCCGGATGCCATGACAGCCAGATTGGCAGGTCCCGCATTTTCCAGGCCGCGAAAGGTCAACCGTCGGTCTCCCTGCGGTAGCGGGCGGGGGAGACACCCAGTTTGCTGGTAAAGGTGTTTGTCATGTGCTGCTGGCTCGAAAAGCCGCACGCATAGGCTATCTGTGCAATAGGTTCGTTTGAATTCAGGAGTTTGTCCCGCGCGCGCTCGATGCGTGCGTCAAGCACCAGCTGGTAAAGCGTTCTTCCGGTCTTGGAAACGATCGCGTGTTTCAGTTTGAGCTGCGGCCAACCAAGTTCAGATGCAATGGATGCAAGGGTCGGCGGCTCATACTCGTGGTCACCTATCAGTTTAATGATCCGCTGAAGCTCGCTGTCGGAAAGACTTGGATACCTGTGCGTGTTCTCGGCATCCGCAAGAGTAAGCAAACGTTCGATGACGAGGAGTTGCAGCGCTTCGGAGCGCAGAATGGATGTCGGTGCCGTCGTTCCGGCGGTCTTCCAAAGCGCAAGCAGGTCTCGCCGAAGACGCACATCTGAAAAGAGGGGGCCGCAAAGGCTGTTGAGTTGAGCAGGATCCAGACCGGTGTCCGCTGTTGCCGATTTCAAGTGGTCTTTAGGCAGGCTCAACAACAGCAAATCGTGTGGACCAGGACAGGAATATGCGATCGCCGTATCTGGCGGCGCGAGACAAAAGACGCCGGTTTGTGAGCGCTGACTGCGTGACCAGTACTTTCCTTCCAGGTCCCACCTGAACTCCATGTCCGCTTTCAATACGAACTGCAGCACAAATTCCGGAACCGCGGCATCTTTCATCTGGTGCGGTGCTTGGCGGATCTCGATCATGTCGAGACGGTCGAAACCGGCTGTTCTGTGATTTCTGGGGAACGTCGCGTAGTCTGATGTCTCGATGAATTCGCGAAGACTATTCGCTGTCTGTGGGCTGCTCACGGGCCAAACTCCTTGCGATATCGGGCAGGAGACGTGCCAAGTTTGGACGTGAAACTATTGGTCATGTGCTGTTGGCTCGAGAAGCCGCATGCATATGCGATGTTTGCAATCGATTCCTTGGTTTCGGCCAGCATGCTACGGGCTCGCGCGATACGCCTGCCCAGGACAAATGCGTGCGGGGTCTCGTTGAAGCAGCGCTTAAAGGCTTGAAAAAAGTCGGCGACAGGTCTGTTCACGACCATCGCAAGGGTTTTGACCGATAGATCGGTGTCGAGAAGATCATCGATCGTTTCTATAAGGATCGCTTTTTCTTTGTCGGAGAAGTCCTTTTTGGACCGAGGCGGTGTCGTTTTGCTAGAAAGACGCAAAAGCCGCGCTGTTATCAACAACAGCGCTCCCTCGGTAAACAAGGTTCCATGGTCGTCCTGGCTGCCCATTTCATCGAACAAGTTGCGCAAAATGGCAGCCAGCATCGGATCACGGGCACCGTGCTCAAAGATGGGCTCCAACTTAGTCAGAAGGTTTCTTTGTTCCATTCCGCTGAGGTCTGCAAGGCGCGCGAGTTCAATCGCAGAAAAGAGCCCGGTATGATCGCGGTCAACCGTAACCTGTAACGGCTCACCTGGCAGCTTGAAGAGAAAGCCGTCCGGTACCCACGTTGCGCGGTAATCTGCGGCCATGTTGTTGAAGTCCAACGGAACAGCCGTCGCGCCCGCGTTTTGAAAAACAACCAGCTCAGGCGTAGGTGGATCCGGATAGTCACCGGCGGGATGTTGCGTCAGCGTCGACGATACGCCGCGGTTCTTGTCATACGATCGATCAATGACGTATTCGCGGTATGGTCCGTCGCGATACCAATCGTAGTAGTTCTGTGTGTGCAGATGGTGCGACACGTCTCCGGGCTTCCCTCCTCATCGACGCTATAATGATAGGGCCAGCGGGCATTCTTTCAATGACGTAACGTCAATTTCAAGAAGGTGCGGGTAAACGAAAAAGAAGCGCGCAGCACCTGGAAGGGAGGTAGCGACGCTGGTGCTGCGCGCGGCTCCAAAGCAGGCGGATTGGAGCTCTCCGGAGCTTAATTCCGCTGTTCGCTGTCTTCTTTCACAAAAATCCTGTTTTCAGCCAATTGACCACCCTCGGAAAGTAACTGTAAGCGGCACATTTTTGAAAGAGGACGATGTTCGTGTTGTTTAAGCTGTTCTCCTGAATTTCGTTGGAAGAAGAGATGGTCGACACGGTCATTGTGCGCGGGCTTTTGCGGATCTTCGCCGGAACGGTGGTGCTTGCGCACAACATCACTTTTTCAGCTTGGCGAAGAGCCTCCGTTGATGACGACCATCTTGCCGAGATCCTGAAGGACGATCGCGTATTTCTGGAGGGTGCAACGACCGATATCCTGGGACTCTGCAACGAAATCGGATGCTCCCTTCCTGGGGATTTCATGGGGCTGTCAAAGTTCTCGTCCATCCCGGTCGGGTCCTGCGTCGAAACGCACGCTATGCGAACCAGGTTCAGGAAAGACCATACGCAAATGGCAGATGACGCAATATTTTTGCTGAGGGTTGTGCCATTCGAAACGCTGCCGATCTCGAAACCGATCCTCTCCCAACATTCGGCTGCGCACGAAATCTGGTCAAGGCGGTGGGGCTGAACATCACAAAGACGCGTGCCGTGAGCATGTCTTGAAAGAGCGTCGCGCGGGTGACAAACGATCCGTTCAATGCTTTACCTCTCTTTGGCGGTTTTGGTCCTGTCGGCGGTAAAATTGTCCCGGTATCGCCCGGGCGTCACACCCAACACCTCCTTGAAACTCGAGGTCAGGTGGGCTTGAGACGAGAAGCCGAGCGCATAGGCGATTTCGGAAATCGGCAGGTCGCTGTCTTTCAGCAATTCTCGTGCACGACCGATGCGGCGCTCAATCACATAGCGCTGAGGAGTGCATCCGATACTTGCACGGAACTTTCGTGAAAACGCGCTCGGCGTCATGTCAAAACGTTTTGCCAGTGCTGCAACACGGACCCCATCTTCTATCTGAGCATCGATCTCGGACAGAACGCTTCTGAGTGTCCCATTCGTGAAAACGGTCAATTGATCGTTTGCCGACATGTTGGTCGACGCTCCGATGGCATGAGACAGCAGGAGATCGGTTACCGCACCCAGGAACGTGGAGTTCGGGCAGGACGGCTCGAAGAGATGCCTGCGGATGGTCTGCGCAATCAAGGCTATGTCGCCATGCCGGTGTTCGACAACGAGATCGGGCAGCCGCCATTTTTTTGAGCCGCATTGCGAAAGAAGCTTTGCGGCCCTGTTCGCGGTGACGGAGATATAGATATGCTCGATGGCAGCCGACTGCCGGGCGTTGCGGGTTCTGCCGGAGGGCAGGTAACTCAGGCAAAATGCGCGCCGCACCCGTCCGACAGCGCCTTGCCCTCTCTCAACAATTGTCATGTCGCCCGAGGCCAATGGGATCAGCAGCACGCATCTGACTGGATCGATCCGTGCTTCAAACGCGGTGGCTTTGGTCACCGCCGCATAAATGTCCTCGGTCGATGCGTGCGCAATTGGCTCCGGCAAACCATGATCGGGAGACGGAACGATCATCGGTTCGCCTCCAACGCGCGAAACAAGTGCATGTCGGTTTGGTCTTCCATGCCCCCTACATGGCTCAAGTCACACCGTCTTTCTTACAAGCAACGCGTTTTTACAGATTTCTGCACGAACGGAGGCTCAAGCACGATCGAGAAGCCAGGCATAACAGGGCAAGTCACTCGTTTTTAAGGGGAGAACAGGCGAGTGCTCGCGGTTCAAGCGCTTACGTGCGCACGCCGAGAAGCGCCCGTTTCTCATCCGGTGTGCAAGTTTTTGTAAGCCGCTCAAATCTGGAAGAACGCAGATGGCCGTTAGCGCAGACTGGCCACGAGCCGATGGGAGCGTGGTTTCCAACTGGCTTGTCACTCGGGATAATCCACGTGAGGACAAGGGTAATGAACACCACTGAAGGCATGGGCAGTGACCTTCCGTCAGTACCCGGTGATCGCGGCTTCGGTAGTCCGTCCCCGCGGGGTAACATTTCTCCTCTGGTTTCGTTTCGCGGCGCGGTCTCTCTGAAGCCGCAAGCTGTTTGCGACGCTGAAACCAATTGCATACTTGAAGACTGGAACGCACGCAGGAGCATGACCCATGCCTCGCTGGAGCTCTTTCATCGGCTCGGCGACGCCTGCATGTTGGTTGATGCCGACTGTCGGCCCGCCGGTTACCTTCCGGACGCACAATCCAACACGCTTTCGGAGACGCTGATCCGGGAGTTTCTATTTCCCGATGGGCTCCGGTTGCTCCGTCCCGGTCCGGCCTTCGTCCTTCGCGCACAATACAGTCTGATCGCGCTGCAAGGATTCTGGCACTTGCTGGTCTGTCCCATTCCAGACCCAGGTACCGACATCCCGGTCGGCGCAATTGTCGTCCACATAGACCGTCACCTGACAGATCGAACGGGTGGGCGGCGTTTGCATCAGGATCTTGGAAGGGTGGATGTTCCCGGACCCGATGACCCGCTCACAGAAATTCCGAAAATTGCCGCGCAGCAGCAGCCGCAGTCGGGACGGAGGACGAATTCATGACGCTGAGTGGAGTGGGAAAGTCGGGAAAGCTCCGGTCGGCGCTGCGTTTCCTGATGGTGTTGTTGGTCCTTTTTTCGTTGCAGGACCCGGCGCGCGCGCAGCAGTCACAACCGCCTGCGGTTGTCGTTTCCAAACCCATCGCTGAATTGGTCGTTGATTGGGACGAATACACGGGACGCTTTCAGGCGGTTCAAACCGTCGACTTGCAAGCCCGCGTGACCGGATATCTCGCGGCCATCCACTTTGAAGACGGACAGCTCGTCGAAGAAAACCAGCTCCTTTACACGATCGATCAGCGTCCCTTCAAGCTGGCGGTCAAACAGGCGAACGCACGCCTGCAGGCAGCTGAAGCGACGCGCGACTTGGCTTTGCTCGAATTCGAGCGAGCGAGAGAGCTGTTCAACCGGAACGTCGGCCCGCAGAGCGCGGAACAACGCACGTCTGCCGCCTACCAGGAAGCCCTGGCAAACGTCGCCCTGTCCGAAGCGGAGCTCGAAATCGCAGAACTGGAACTGCAATTCACACAGATCCGGTCACCGATCAACGGTCGCATCGCGGAAACACAAATCGATATCGGCGATCTTGTCGTCGGTGGCCCCTCAGGGGCGACTGCTCTGACAACAATCGTCAGCGTTGACCCAATCGAGTTCGTTTTCACTGCGTCGGAAGCCGATTTCCTCAAATACGCGCGTCTCAACGCGACCGGCGAACGCGGAACGTCGCGGACAACGCCCAATCCGATTTTTGTCCGGTTGCAGGATGAAACGGCCTTTGACAGGGGAGGCGCCATGGACTTCGTCGACAACCGGCTTGATCCGAACTCCGGAACCATTCTTGGGCGTGCCGTGTTCGAAAACCCGGAAGGCTTCCTGCAGCCCGGCCTGTTCGGCCGCGCCCGTTTGTTGGGCTCGGGAGAATTCGAGGCTTTGCTGATACCAGACTCCGCGATCGTTGCCGATCAGGCGCGTTCCATCATCTACGTCGTGAATGAAAGCAATGTCGTCGAGACCCGGCAAGTCGTGAGGGGTGAAATCTGGTCTGGCCTACGGATCATCCGGTCCGGACTGAGTGCTGAGGACAACGTTGTCATTTCGGGTCTGCAGCGGGTGCGTCCAGGCGGTCAGGTCTCGCCGGTGCTTGAGCAGATTGCATTTCCGGCGGCGGAGTAATCCTGATGGAGAAGAATAACTTTTTCGTTGATCGCCCGATTTTCGCAGCAGTCATTTCCATTCTCATCGCGCTGATCGGTTTCGTTTCCTATTTGCGGTTGCCGGTTGCTGCCTATCCCGATGTCGTTCCTCCGACGATCCAAGTCACAGCGCTGTATCCCGGAGCCTCTTCCGAAGTCATCGCAGATACGGTCGCAACACCGCTGGAACAGGAAATCAACGGTGTCGAGAACATGCTCTACATGCTCAGCCAGTCGACCAGCGATGGCCGGATGGTGCTGACGATCACATTTGAGCTGGGGACGGATATCGATCAGGCACAGGTGCTGGTGCAAAATCGTGTCGCGATTGCCGAACCGCGGTTGCCCGAGGATGTCCGGCGCCTCGGTATCCAGACGCAGCAGAATTCCCCGAGCCTAATGATGGTGGTCCATCTGCTTTCGCCGGATGGAAGCCGGGACCAGCTTTACATCTCAAACTACGCCCGAACGCAGATTGTCGATCGTCTGCTCAGGATTGACGGTGTCGGCCAGGCAACGGTGTTCGGCGAACGGGCATATTCGATGCGTGTCTGGCTTGACCCGGACCAGATCGCCGCCCGTAATCTGACGGTTGGCGAAGTTGTAAATGCGCTGAGAACCAACAACATTCAGGTCGCATCCGGGGCGTTGAACCAGCTGCCGGTCGAAGATCCCGGGGCCTTTCAGCTGAACATTGAGACCCTTGGACGTCTCGTTGATCCGCAGCAATTTGAGGACATTGTCATTAGCGCCGACGCAAACGGGCGGAAGATCCGCGTGCGAGACGTCGCGCGAGTTGAACTCGGTGCCCAGGACTACAGCACCAACGGTTATCTCGACGAATTCACGGCTCTTCCTATCGGTATTTTTCAAAGACCCGGATCCAATGCGCTTGAGACGGCTGAGGACGTGATCCGGCTGATCGAGGAGCTGTCCGAAGAGTTCCCGCCGGGCATCGAGTTCGACATCATCTATAATCCGACGGAATATATCGAGGAGTCCGTTGAACAGGTTTATGTGACGATCGAAGAAGCGGTCATTCTGGTCGTCCTGGTGATCGTTGTCTTTCTGCAATCTCTTCGCGCGTCGATCATCCCGATCCTGGCAATACCCGTGTCGCTAATCGGCACCTTCTTCGTCATGCAGGTCTTTGGGTTTTCTCTGAATAATCTGACCCTGTTCGGATTGGTTCTGGCCATCGGTATCGTCGTTGATGATGCGATCGTCGTCGTTGAAAATGTCGAGCGATATATCGAAGAAGGGCTCACTGCGCGCGAGGCCGCGCACAAGACGATGTCGGAAGTGAGCGGTGCCCTCATATCCATCGGCCTTGTGCTCTCTGCCGTGTTCATACCGGCTGCCTTCATCGAAGGTATCACAGGTCAGTTCATGCGCCAGTTCGCCATCACCATCGCTGCTGCCACGGCGATTTCGGTAACTGTTGCTTTGACCTTGTCGCCGGCGCTGGCAGCTCTCCTCTTGAAAGACAAGACCGCCCGGGCACCGTCAGGTGTGTTTGCTCGGATCTGGTCGGTCGTCGGGATCCCGTTCCGGGCCTTCGGCCGGGGCTTCAACTGGGTTTTTGACAAGCTTGCAGCTGCTTACGCGTGGCTTGTGTGCCGTTTGGTGAAGGTCACAATCCTGATGCTGCTGATCTATGCCGGTTTGATGTATGCGGCCTATTTCCAGTTCAACAGGGCACCGACCGGGTTCATACCGGATCAGGATCAGGGCTACCTGATCACCGTTGTGCAATTGCCTGCAGGGGCATCGCTGACACGCACGGATGCCGTCATACGCGAGGCCAGCGATTTGTTGCGCGGCATGGATGGGTTTTCGCACACGGTCGCCTTTGCCGGCCTTGATGGCGCGACTTTCACGAACGCGCCGAATGCGGGCGCGATTTTCGTTGTGACTGATCCCTTTGAAGATCGTCTGCCAAAGGGGCTGACGAATGATGTGCTGATAGGCCGGGCGTTTGCCGAGCTCTCCAGCATTACCGACGCGATCCTTTTTGTCATAGCACCGCCACCCATCCGGGGTATCGGCAATGCCGGTGGGTGGACGCTTTACCTTCAAGACGAGCGCGGGCGAGGTCTTCGTGCGCTGGAAGCTGTGACACTGGACGTCGTGCAGACGGCAAACCAAATTGAAGGCCTTTCGCAGGTTTTCTCGCTCTTCAATACGGCGACACCGAAGCTGTTTGCAGATATCGACCGCGTCAAGGCGGAGGAACTGGGCGTGCCGCCTGATCGCTTGTTCGAAACGTTGCAGGTCTATCTTGGCTCGGCGTTTGTGAACGACTTCAACTTCCTCGGCAGGACCTACAGGGTGACGGCGCAGGCCGAGGGGCATTTCCGGGATGAGCCGCAGGATGTTCTGGATCTGCGAACCCGGTCCGATAATGGCAGTATGGTGCCGATCGGTTCGGTTTCGGTTCTCGAACAGCAGACGGGGCCTTACCGTATCGCGCGCTACAACCTCTTTCCCGCAGCCTCCGTGCAGGGGTCGACACTTCCCGGTGTGTCAACAGGGCAGGCGATCGCGACACTTGAATCAATACTGGACGAGCGCTTGCCGGACGGGTTCGGGTATGAGTGGACCGGCCTCACGCTGCAGGAAAAACTAGCGGGGAACACGGCAATCATCGCCTTTGCCCTTGCCGTTGTCTTTGTCTATCTGCTTCTGGCTGCGCTGTACGAAAGCCTCTTCCTGCCGCTTGCAGTCGTATTCATCGTCCCGATGTGTCTTTTGGCCGGGATCACAGGTGTCATGCTCAGAGGTCTCGACAACGACATTCTGGTGCAGATCGGCTTTGTCGTGCTGGTTGGACTTGCGTCTAAAAACGCGATCCTGATCGTGGAGTTCGCGCGCCAGGCCGAAGAACGCGGCCTGTCGCGGATCGACGCGGCTGTCGAGGCTGCTCGCCTGCGCTTCCGTCCGATCCTGATGACGTCATTCGCGTTCATTCTCGGCGTTGTGCCCCTGCTTCTTGCACAGGGTGCTGGCTCTGAAATGCGGCAAGCGCTCGGAACCGTCGTTTTCTTCGGAATGCTTGGCGTCACGTTTTTCGGTCTTTTGTTCACTCCGGTTTTTTACGTCGCGTTTCGATGGCTGGAGCTCAAACTTGTGACACCGCCAATCAAAAGCCAGTCGGTATAGCGCTCTGTTATCGCGTTGAAATTGCGCTACGCTTTGAAAGGAAGGGTGGTGCCGGAAAGTGTTTCCAGACAGGCTGTTGAGGTTATGCATAGGAACCCCACGTCCGCCGATGCGGGCGCTTGAAAGTCCCAGCACCGGACAAAAAAAGACCGCGTATAGATGTCATCCATAGGCACAACGATGCAAGTCTCGGTGTGATCAGGCTCCCGCAACCAATATTAGCCCGCATGGCAAAAGCCTGCGGGCTTTTTCTATGTGCGCAGTCAACAAACTCCACTATCAAACCACGGGCAGCCCGTTCGGCCGGCACAAGGTCCGCCGGACCAATCGCTATTCCGGCCTCACCTCGTCAGGGGCCCCATCAAGGAGGGCTAAGCCCGACGCACAAGGGCAAAAAAACCCCAAATCCTGCATTAGATCGAGGTCAACCAGCCAAGCGTATCTTCGGTCTTGGTTTTCGGGCGGTATTCCGCCCCAAGAGGCTTCGCCCAGCCCAGGTCTTCGATTTCGGAAAACACGGCCTGGTAGTCGATCTCTCCATGATCGGGCGTGCCCCGGTCCGGCACCGACGCGAACTGGATATGTCCGATGATCGGGAGCAGATTGCGCAGCCGGGTGATCACGTCGCCTTCTGTCCGGCCAACATGGTAGCAATCGAACATCAGTTTCAGATTGGCCGCGCCAACGTCGTTGATTATGTCCGTCGCCTGCTGCGTGGTCCGCAGATAGTATCCGGGAGCATCGTGCTCGTTGAGCGGTTCGATCAACATCGTCAGGCCGTGCTTGCCGCCGCGATCGCAGGCATAGTCCAGATTGTCAATGAACGTGTGGCCGCCCGCGATGCTCTGGTCGAAACCGGCCATGACATGGATGCCGCGAGCACCGATTTCCACCGCGTAGCCGATCGCCTCGTCAATCGCGGCACGGGCTTCGCCTACTCTTCCCGGGAGCGCGGACAAGCCGTTTTCTCCCAGTGCCACGTCGCCGCGCCGTGTGTTCAGCCCGAGCATCTCCAGGCCGGTCTCGTCAAGGGCCCGTCTCACATCGGAGGCGGGCGTGTCAAAGGGCCAGTGGCATTCGACCGCGTGGAAACCCGCGGCCTTGGCCGCGCGGATTGCGTCGGGCAGGGATCTGTCGCCAAAGAGAAAGCCGAGGTTGGCGGAAAACCTTATCATCCATCCCACTCCACATCGAAATTCGTGACGAGTGATTGAACCTGCTCGCCGGTGAGTGACCGCGCATTGACGCCGCGCAGCATCATGGCCAGCCTCGCGGTTTCCTCAAGTTCCTCGATCGCGTTGCAGGCGGCTTCCACGTCGCTGCCCGCAACGACCGGGCCGTGGTTCGCCAGCATGACCGCACTCCGCTTTCCGGCAAGCCCGCGGACGGCCTCGCCCATCGCGGGATCGCCCGGCAGGAAGAAAGGCAGGAGCTTCACCTTGCCGAGTTTCATGATTGCATAAGGCGTCAGCGGCGGCAGAAAGTCGTCCTCGTCAGCGTCCGGCATCATCGACCACGCCACTGAATGGCAGGAGTGAAGGTGAACGACTGCGCCTGCACGGCTGCGGGTGTCGTAAAATGCCGTATGTAGCGGCATCTCCTTGGTCGGCGGATCACCCGAGATCAGGGTGCCTTTCGCGTCAAAGCGGCTGAGACGGCCAGGATCGAGACGGCCAAAACTTGTTCCGGTCGGAGAGACCAGCAGTCCGCCGTCTTCGGTCCGGGCCGAGATGTTGCCGGTGCTGCCGTGTGTCAGACCCCGGTCGAAGAGGGACTTTGCCAGGAGGCAAATCTGTTCACGCAGGTCGTTCTCGCTCATGTGCCACCTGCAAGCAGTCTGTCGGCCTTTTCGAAGAAATCCTCAGAACCGAAATTGCCGGACTTCAGCGCGATCACCAGGTCAGGCCGGGCCCGGAGCGCCGGAACCCCGGGATCGATCTCGGGCCCGATTTCAAGGTTATCCAGACCTAGCCCCTCGACAATGGCACCGGATGTTTCGCCGCCGGCGGCGATGATGCGCCGCGCTCCCCCCAGCACGGCCAGTCTTGCGACCTCCGCGAAGAAGCTTTCGAACGCAGCGGAAGAGGCCTCGCGGCCATACGTTTCCTGTACTTTTGCCACTGCGTCCGGATCGGCGGAGCTGTAGGCCAGCGGCAACCCCTCCGTGCTGAGAAGCCAGTCGGCGATATCCTGCGGGCTCAGACTGCGATCGATGACATGTGCCGCGTTTATCTCCCTGGCCGGATGCCGGGCGGCGTGACGGGCGACCTGGGCCCGTGTCGCGGCGGAGCAGGACCCGGACAGCACAACCGATTTTCCGGTCTGGCCCGCCCAAGCGGGCTGGGAGGCCGTGCAGCCGAAATTGCCGGGAAGGCCGAGAGCAATGCCGGAGCCGCCCGTGATCAGCGGCAGATCCCTTGCGGCTCTGCCGATTTCGAACAGGTCCTCGTCACGGATCGCATCGACAACGATGTGCAGATGGCCGGCGGCATGCTGGTCGTCCAGGGACTGCCTGATCTGCGCTTCCCCCGCGAACACGTCTCCGGCGGCAATGTGTCCGACCGAATGCTTGGTCTGCGGTGCAAGCCAGCGTCGGATATCCGGGTCAGTCATGGGTGTCAGCGGATGGTTCTGCATGCCGGATTCGCTTAAAAGCCGGTCTTTCACGAACAGGTGTCCCTGGTAAATCGATCGGCCCGTCCCGGGGAACGCGGGACAGACGATGACCTTGGCAGCGCCAAGTGCGTCTGCCAAAGCGTCTGCGACGGGCCCGATGTTTCCCTCGGCGGTGGAATCGAAGGTCGAGCAGTATTTGAAGAAGAATTGGCTGCAGCCCTGGTTCCTCAGCCAGTCCAGAGCGGCGAGGGATTGCGCAACGGCTTTACCGGGATCGATGGAGCGCGACTTCAACGCGACGACCCCGGCCTGGACGTCATCGCCGGCAGGCGCGTCCGGAATGCCCGTGTACTGCACCGTGCGCATGCCTCCCTTGGCAAGGGTATTGGCAAGGTCGCTGGAACCGGTGAAATCGTCGCCGATACATCCGAGCAGCATCATGTTTCTCCCGGCAGTGTGAGACCCGCATTGCGGGCGTAAACCTTGGCGACCGCGGCATCGTCTTCGCGGCCGAGCCCCATGCCTGCGGCGGCGAGATATTGCTGCAGAGCGGCGGCCGTGATCGGAGCGCTGAAACTGGCCGACTTTGCAATGTCCAGCACGATGCCCAGATCCTTTGGCCAGATGTTTACCTGGCTCAGCGGTGTGTAGTCACCGGCGACGATATGGGGGGCCCGGTTCTCAAGCATCCAGCTTGTGCCGGCGCACTGGCTGATGACCTCGACGAATGTCTCCGGCGACACACCCTGGGTCATGCCGAATGTCAGGGCTTCGGCCATCGTTGCGATGTGAACCCCGGCCAGCAATTGATTGACGGCCTTCATCGCCGAACCGGCTCCCGCCGTGTCGCCGAGTTCGAACACGGTCTCGGCTGCTGCCGCAAGAACCGGACGGGCAGCGGTGAAGGCGGCAGGCGATCCGGAGGCCATGACTGAAAGCTGGCCTTGGGACGACTTGGCTGCCCCGCCGGAGATCGGTGCGTCGAGGTAGTGGACCCCCGATGCGTTGCATCTTGCCTCCATGTCACGGGCGAAATCCGGGGGAACCGTGGCGCAGGCCAGAACAACGGAACCGGCGCGCATTGACGAAACGATGCCATTGTCACCGAACAGGACGTCCTCGGTTTGCCCGGCGTTCAGGACAACAATGACGGCAGCATCCAGGGTGCTGGCGATTTCGGCGAGAGACCCGGCGGCCCCGCCTTCGGCCCGGAACTTCTCGATCTTTGACGGGACAACATCAAATCCATGCGTGATCAGACCCGCCCGCAAGCAGGACTGCGCAATTCCGTATCCCATTGACCCAAGGCCAATGACAGCGGTTCGGAACGGACCTGTCATTTCGAGAACCTCATTCAGCCAGAACATTTACAATTGATCCTATGACTGGTATCGATACCGGTACCGATACCAGTTGTCAATTGGCGAAGGTTTCTCGGCCTTTGGATTGTGTTGGAAGCCCTTAGCCGATAGACCGGCAAAGGGGCGGGGCCCACCGGGGGGACAGGCACTTGGACGAAAAGAGCCGTATCACGTTGGCGGAAGTCGCCATGGCGGCGGGCGTCAGCAAGATGACCGCCTCCCGTGCCCTGCGTGGTGCGGGCGATGTGTCCACGAGAAATGTCGAGAAGGTTCATCAGGCAGCACGGGAGATGGGATACGTCGGGAACCACCTGGCCTCGTCTCTGTCGGGCCAGCGGTCCAGCCTCATCGGCGTCGTTGTTCCCAGCATGGCAAATGTGGTCTTTGCCGAAGTTCTGGCGGGGATCGCCGAGGGCATCGAAGGAAGCGGCATGCAACCCGTCTTCGGGGTAACCGACTACAATCTTGAAAAAGAGTACGAAGTCATCCGGAACATGCTGTCCTGGAACCCGGCGGGCCTGATCGTCACCGGGCTTGACCAATCGGACGACGCTAGGCGGTTGCTGGAGAAGGCAAACATACCGGTGGTTCAGATCATGGATCTGGATGGCGCTCCGGTCGATGCCTGTGTTGGCTTTTCCCAGCGTGCCGCCGGTGCGGCGATGGCGGAGGCGCTGCTGGGACTGGGCCGAAAACGGTTCGGCTATGCGGGCTGCGGCCTTGAAATGGACTTTCGCGCCAAAAAACGGTTTGAAGGTTTCAGTGAAGCGCTGTCGCGGGCCGGGCTGGCCTTTGCGGCCTCCCGGATCTCCGAAGGCTTTTCGACCGTGAAAGGCGGGCGCGAACTGACGTTGCAATTGCTTGAAGCCAGGCCCGATCTGGACTGCATCTGCTATTCGAACGACGATCTGGCCGCCGGCGGTGCGTTTCACTGCATTTCGGCCGGATTGTCGGTCCCGGACAAGTTGATACTCGCGGGATTCAACGGGCTCGAATTCGTCGAAAGCCTGCCGGTCAAGGTTGCGACCTCCCGGACCCCGCGAAGGGAAATCGGGCAGGCGGCCGCCGGGATCGTACTTGGATCGGCCCGTGACGGAAGCGCCAATACACCGGCACGGATCGAGTTTCACCCCAAGATCGATCTCGGAATTTGATCCGGGGGTAACTCTATCCGGAATCTGTGTTGGACGCGGTGGTGTTGCTTGAGTGAAGCAGCCAATCGAAATGGGTCCGTTTGGGTCCGATCAGATATCGACGCCGAACCCGAAGGCCTCCCTGCGTATCAGTTTTTCTGCTTTGGGGATTTTTTACAAACATGCCCTAAGATCGCAGGCGTTTGACAATACCCGTTATGGTGTCGGTCATCCGCCGACCAACCGATGGAAACGCTTAGCGGAAAATGCCGATACCACCCAAGACCCAGCACTTCCTGAAAAAACTGAAGGCGGAGGCCGACCCGGCGGATATTGCTGCACGCCTGGGTCCGCGAGACGACGCGCCACCGCCGCTGATGACCTTGCCGAAGCCTTCCAGATCGGCGATTGCCCGGATCTGGTCGCGCTTGATCAAATCCGGTGTTCCGGACACCGCCAGGAAAGCACTGGCGGACGAGCAGACGCAGGCCGACGCGGGGCACTATGTCGGCAACATCGAGAACATGATCGGGACCGTGAAGGTGCCTGTTGGAGTGGTCGGACCTCTCCGGGTCAATGGCGTCTTTGCCCGGGATGATTACTTCGTGCCTCTGGCGACGACGGAGGCAGCGCTTGTGGCGTCTTATGCCCGCGGCGCGAAGGCGGTCGGAAAGTCGGGCGGTGTCAGTGTTGCGACACTCGGCGAAGGGGTCCTGCGCTCGCCGGCGTTCCGGTTTGCCTCGATTGCCGAGGCCGGTCTGTTCGTGGAATGGGCAATCGGTTCCGCCGAGAAGCTTGTTGCCGCTGCCGAAAGCACGACTCGGCACGGTAGGCTTTTGTCCATCGATCCCGTGATCGACGGTGAACTCGTGTTCCTGATGTGCCGTTACGAAACAGGCGATGCTGCCGGTCAGAACATGGTGACCTTCGCGACCGAAGCGTTGTGTGAATATGCGTTGAAGACAACCCCGGTCTCGCCAAGGTCTTGGTTCCTGGAAGCGAACTTTTCCGGCGACAAGAAAGCAAGTTTTCTCGGCGTCATGCTTGGCCGGGGGCGCCGCGTCACGGCACAGGCCGATATACCGGAAGAGGTTGTTGAAGCGACACTCGGGTCTCCGATCGACCAGATCCTGGAATACGGCCGCGTTGCCAATCTGGGTGCGCTCATGACGGGCCAGGTCGGGGCGCAGGCACATTTCGCCAACGGTCTGGCGGCCCTTTATCTTGCGACCGGTCAGGACGTTGCCTGCGTCGCCGAATCCGCTGTCGGGTTCACGCGCATGGAACGAAGCAGCACGGGTCTTCTCGTTACGGTGACCCTGCCCAATCTGATCCTCGGTACGGTCGGCGGGGGAACGAAACTGCCATCGCAATCCGCGGGCCTCGACATTCTCGGTCTGAAGGGGTCGGGCCACGCGCCCGCCCTGGCTGAAGTCGCAGCGGCCTTGTGTCTTTGCGGAGAGCTGTCGCTGACGGCCGCCGTTGCCGGGGGCCAGTTCGGCAGCGCGCACAAGCGTCTGGCGCGCGGGAACAGCTTATGATTGCCAAACCGGAACGGGACACATCCCTTCCCGCGCGGGTGTGGATCTATCAGCGGGAACGGTTTCCCCTGGTCCAGACAGTCCCGCTCCTGGGCGCCTTTTCCGCAGCCTCGGTCACGGCGTCGGCCAGGCTCGCCGATCGGCCGCTGCCCGATATCGCGACCTATCTGGCCGCTTTCCTGATCGTCATGGTGTTTTTCTGGCAGATGCGGGCGCTGGACGAGGTCAAGGACGCGGAGATCGATCGGCGTTACCGGCCGGAGCGTCCGATACCGCGCGGCCTGGTTTCGCTGCGCCTGATCCTCTGGCTTGCCGCCGTTGCGGCAATACCGGCTGCCGCTGCCGCCTATGCGCTCTCCCCGGGCGTGCTGATCCTGGTGATGATCGCCTGGGCGTGGCTGGCCCTGATGGGGGTGGAGTTCTTCATCCCGGAATTTCTGAAGAAGAGCCCGGCACTTTACCTGATATCGCACATGGCGATCATGCCGCTGATCGATCTTGTTCTGACAGGGTGCGAATGGGTGCCCGCCGGATCGGTGCCGGACGGTATCTGGACATTCCTCCTGATGAGTTTCTGTAATGGCTGCGTTATAGAGTTCGGCCGCAAGATCTGGGCGCTCGAGCAGGAGCGCGAAGGGGTTGAGACCTACAGTTCGTCCTGGGGGATTCCGCGGTCTCTTTCAGCTCTTGCTGCAATGACCGGGCTTGCCTTTATGTCGCTCGTCATTTGCGGTTCCTATCTCGACAGGCCATTGCTCACGACGATTTGCGGACTGGTGTTTCTGCTGCCTTTTCTGTTCGTGCTGGCCGACTTTTGGAAAACACCTGACGGCAAACGGCAGAAACGGCTGGAAACCCTCTCCGGAGTTTGGGTGCTGGCCTGTTATCTGATTGCGGCGTTTACACCGGTTCTCGGGGTGGCATCGTGACCTCGCTTGTCAATTCGCAAGAGGCGCGCACGAAATCGTCGCAAGCGATCGGCGGCAAGGCACTGGCGCTTGCCGGACTCGCGGAAGCCGGCTTCAGTGTGCCACCCTTTTTCGTGATCCCGTCGGATGGTTTTCAGGATGGCGTTCTCGGCGAAGATTTGCGGTCCGCCGTTGACGAAGCCTGTGCCGCTTTGCACGGATCCCGCTTTGCCGTTCGTTCCTCCGGCGTTGCCGAGGATGGGGTTGCAGAATCCCATGCGGGACAGTTCCTGTCGCGCCTCGATGTGCGCGCCGCGGATGTTCCGGCAACCGCCGAGGAGGTCTTCGCATCCGGGCTTGGAGACAGCGTGACGGCCTACCGCGAAGCGCGCGGGATTGCCGATCTGAACATGCCGTCGGTGATCGTGCAGGAGATGGTCGATGCCAGGGCAGCCGGGGTTGCATTTGCCGCCGACCCGGTAACGGGCCGGCGCGACCATGTCCTCGTCACCGCCACCGAAGGCCTCGGTGATGCGCTTGTCTCGGGTGAGGTGAGCGGCGAAATCTGGCGGTTCTCCTTTCCGCTGATGGAAACACTGCAAAGGCCCGGCGGAACAAGCGCGCTTTCGGAAGATGACGCACGCGAGATCGCCCGGCTCTGCGCCTCGGTAAGCGAGTTGAAAGGCGTGCCGCAGGACATCGAGTGGGCTTTCGCGAAAGAAAGGAAAGAGCCTTTTCTGCTGCAGGCACGTCCGATTACGACGCGCCTCCGGCCTGCAGGCGTGGCCGAAGAGCGTCTGCTTGTATTCGACAATTCCAACATCGTCGAGAGTTATCCGGGGCTGGTCTCGCCGCTGACCTACAGCTTTGCGGTCGCGGCCTACGCGCGTGTTTACCGGTCTTTCCTCAAGCTGATCGGAACACGGGCCACCGTGATCCGGGACCATTCCACGGAGCTGGACAACATGCTCGCCCGCATCGACGGGCGCATGTACTACAATCTGGGCAACTGGTACCGCCTGTTGTCACTGTTGCCGTTCTTTTCCAGCAACCGGGAGCACATGGAGACCATGATGGGGGTTTCCGAACCGCTGCCGGAAGAAGTCATGGCCGGGATATCGCCTGCAACCGGGCCCGGGTCCGGCCTGAAGATGGTCGCAAAGCTTGGGCTCGCCGCCCTTCGCCTGAACGCGACGAAAGCCGGTTTCCTGAACCGGGTCGCCGATACCGTGCCGCCGCGAAAGGACTGGCCGTCCATCAAGCGGCGGCCCTTGTCCGAACTTGCTGCGGAATACCGGCGTGTCGAAGCCGCTCTTCTGGATGACTGGGATGCGCCGATCGTCAACGACTTCCTGTGCATGATGGCTTTTGGCGGCTCCCGATCGCTCCTGCTCCGGTGGGCGGGCGAACCGGGCCTCGCGCTGCACAACGATGTAATGATCGGTCAGGGGGATATCGTTTCCGCCGAACCGGCGCGTCTAATCCGGCAGATGGGTGAGCGCGTTCGGACGACACCAGGTGCCGCCGAAACACTGGTCTCGGGTGACGCGGACGCGATCTTTGCACTTGCGGAGATCGGACCGCTCCTGAAGGCGTATCTGGACAAGTTTGGCGACCGGCGCATCGGTGAGCTGAAACTCGAGGAACCGACGCTTGATGAAGCGCCCTTGCCCCTGTTCCGCGCCGTGACCGCCGCCGCTTCCCGATCCACCACCGAGCCGCAACGTGCGGAACCGGATACCGAACTGGGCCGTCTGTTCAAGGGCCGTCCCCTGAGACGCGTTCTGGCGCGATGGGTGCTCGGGTACGCCAAAGCACGGGTGAGGGATCGGGAGAATCTGCGTTTTGAACGGACACGGATTTTCGGCTACGCGCGCCGGGTCTTCCTGTCCATGGGGGATTGCCTGACGGCAACCGGGCATCTGGACGCGCCCGAACACGTCTTCTTCCTGACGGTCGATGAGCTGCTGGCTGCGGTCGAGGGTTCAGCCGTGAATTCAGGGATCGTGGATCTCGTGGCGTTGCGGCGGAAGGATCAGGAAAATGCTGCGCGTCTGCCGGACCCGCCCGAGCGCATTCTCATTCGTGGATCGGTGCTGGACAGCACCGGCAGGTTGGCCGTGGTGACCGGATCCGGGGCGGCAGAAGTTTCAGAGGACGACCGTCAGCGCAAGGGAACGGCGTGCGGCGGCGGCACCGTCCGGGGAATGGCGCGGGTCGTGCATGATCCCGCCGAGGAACAGGTTCAGCCCGGCGAAATTCTTGTTGCGCGCCATACGGACCCGGGCTGGATTTCCCACTTCGCCAATGCTGCCGCCGTGATCGGTGAGCGCGGCAGTGTCCTGTCTCATTCCGCGATCGTCTCGCGCGAACTTGGTATTCCATGCGTGGTTGCGGTGCCAGGAGCCTGTGACTGGATAAAGACCGGAGACCGTCTCGAAGTGGATGGTTCCGCAGGCTGGGTGACAAAGATCTCATGACCGCATCCATCGACCAGCGCGCCAGTTTCGAGGCGGTCCGATATGCCCAGGCCTGGGAAGATGCCGATGTTTTGCTGGGCGCCTTCCACAAGAGACCCGGTCAGCGATTCCTTTCCATTTGTGCCGCGGGAGACAACGTCCTGGCGCTGCTGCTGTTGGATCCGCGTGAAGTCGTTGCTGCAGACCTGTCCGACGCCCAGATCGCCTGCTTGCGCCTGCGTATCGCCGCCTGCCGCACGCTTCCGCATGGCGCGTTCCTGGAGTTGTTCGGCGCACGTCCGTCTTCCCGCAGGAGCGCGTTGCTGACCGAGGCCCTCGCAGTTTGTGACGGCGATACCAGTGCTTTCTGGCAAGCGCTGGAGCCTCAGGTTGCCGAATATGGTGCTGGCAATGTCGGCAAGTTCGAGAACTATTTTCGTCTGTTCCGCCGCTATGTTCTGCCGCTGATCCACTCAAGGTCGACCGTTGAGAGCGTCTTCGAAAAGCGCGACTGGGCGGCCCGGGCCCGGTTTTTCGAGGACCGCTGGAACAATCGCCGCTGGAACCTGTGTACCAGCCTGTTTTTCTCCAGGACCGTCATGGGCTGGCTCGGGCGGGATCCGGCATTTTTCGATCATGTGGAGGGCAGCGCAGGCGCGCATGTCAGGAACAAGGTCCGGTTCGCAGCGGTTGACCAGGACCCGAGCGAAAACCCTTACATGCGCACGGTCCTGACCGGCCGCAGCGCCGACGTTCTGCCAACGGCCTGGCGCGAGGAAACCTATCAGGCAATTGCCGATCGGGTCGACCGCATAACGGTGGTGAAGGGCCCCGTGCAGCGGGCTGCCAAGGGACCGTTCGACGGTTTCAATCTCTCCGACATCTTCGAGTATATGTCCGTGGAGGAAACAGCCGAGATTTACACGGACTTGTTCGAACAGGCAGCGCCCGGTGCGCGATTTGTCTACTGGAACATGATGGCGCCGCGTTCCGCGCCGCCCTCGCTGGCCGGCCGTGTGGTGCGGCTCTCTGATCTGGAAGCGGAACTCAAGCAGATCGACAAGGCTTTCTTCTATGCCGACCTGATCGTCGAGGAGAAGACGTCTTGACGGCGCAGGTGCTGATCGCCGTCGCTTCTGTCGTCGCACTCTTCGCGCTTGCGACGGGTATCCGGCGGATTGCCGGCCGGTTTGTCATCGGCGCTGAAAGCCAGCGCAAGGCCGTTCATGTTGGTGTGGGCATTCACGCGATGCTCCTGCCTCTTCTGCTCAATCGGGAGGGGTTTCTTGTCTTCGCCGGACTGGCCGCCGCAGCCCTCTTCGTGCTCCGCATGCCGGGGGTTGCGACGGATGGCATCGGGGCATCGCTCCACTCCGTGCAGCGGCGCTCTTGGGGGGACTTCCTGTTCCTGGTCGCCGTGACCTTGCTCTTTGTCCTCTCGGCGGGGCATCCCGCCCTCTATACCCTGCCGATTGCCGTGCTCACGCTGTCCGATGCCGCTGCCGCCCTGGTCGGCACCAGATACGGCCAGCTCAGGTTCGGCGGCGATGACAGGATCAAGAGTGTCGAGGGCAGCGCCACGTTTCTCGTCGTGACCTGGATCGTTGCCGTCATCATCCTGCAGCTTGGAACCGAGATACCGCGCGCGAATGTCATCTGGCTCGCGACCCTCGTGGCGCTGTTCGCCACCTACGTTGAGGCCGACAGCTGGCGCGGTCTGGACAATCTGTTTGTGCCGGTCGGGATCTTCGTGCTCCTTGTAACCTGGTCGGACTCTTCCCCGGTCATACTGGCTGTCATCACGCTTGTCTGGCTGTCTCTGCTCGTGGCGGCACAGGTTTATGCGCCGCGCATTGGCATGACAGCGCATGCAGCCAGGACCGCTCTGGTCGCGCTGATCCTGTCCACGATCGCAGCTTCCCCGATCAACTCCGTTTTGCCTGTCATGGCGTTTTTTGCCGCGATGATGGCCAGATCGGCGGTCGAGGATACGGAGCCGGTGCTGGATTTCGTGGCAACGCTGGTTCTGACCGGCGTTATCTGGCTCCTGACGGGCAATGTCTTCGGCGACAATGCGGTTGCCTATTATTCGGCAACGTTTGCGGCGGTCGGGTCCGGCTATGTTGCATTCGCCCTCAGAAGGACCCGGCTTCGAGTTCCGGGCGGCGCCGCAGCCGCAGCCCTGTTTCTTTTTGTCTATTGGTTATTGCTGCCTCACATCATCGATTTCATCGGCTGGACCCCGGAGATCCCCTTGCTGCTGGTCGCCGGAGCCGTCACGATCGTAACGCTGTTGAGCGAAGTCTTGCGGCCGAAGTCCTGGGGCAACCGGAACCCGGGCCTGCGGCTGGCGATCACCGCGTTGGCGATGCTTATGCCCGTTTATGTCTACGAGGTTCTGTCATGAAAACGCAGCCGAAGCTCCACCGTGACGTTCCCGCCTGGAGGGGACTGCGCACCGCTGCGATCGGGACGGGAGCGTTTGGCGACACCGCGAGCGGTGCAGCCTATCTGCAGGAGGCCTGCGCGGCGCTGCGCGGCGAAGGCTTCGAGGCGGTGGTTGGTCCGATGGACGGATCGACATGGGGAACTTACCGCCTGCAGACCTGGTCGGACGGGAGCCCGGAGTTTCTGATGGAACCCAAAGGTGGTCCCGATGATCTCGTCGCCTATGAGCAGGCGGGTTTCGAGATTGCGGAATTGCATGTTTCGGCGACAGCCGAACCCGGGCCGCGCGGCTTTGAGGACAGGGTTTCCGGAGTTTCGGTTGAAAGCTGGAACGGCAAGGATCCCGAGGCGTTGCTTTCCGGTGCGCATGCGCTGGTGATGGAAGGCTTCCGCTCGACGCCTTTTTTCACGCCCGTTCCGGAAGCCATGTTCCTGGAACGCTATGGTTCGTTGCTGGCGCATGCCGATCCGCGATTCATCCTGCGCGCCATCGATCGGGATGGAGCCCTGCGCGGACTGACCCTCGCGTTTCCCGATCCGATGCGCCGGGGCGCCATTGTGCTTAAGACCTATGTCGGAACCATTCCGGGGGCCGGCCGGGCGATGGCGGACCGAATCCACGCCCTTGCCGGGGAACTCGGCTTCAGGGAAGTCGTCCATGCGTTGATGCGCTCAGGGATCGCGTCGGAGGCGCAGAGCCGGAAATTCGGCGGAACGGTTTTTCGGCGTTACGCGTTGATGGGACGCCTGCTGTGAATCTCATCAACGACTTCCTGCGTGAGGCGGAGCGCCATCCGGAGCGCATCGCGATCATCGATAAGTCGGGCATTGCAATCAGTTACGGGGATCTTGAAAGAAAATCGGCGCGGCTTGCGGCTACCTTTGCCGCAAAGGGTATCGGGAAAGGAGACAGGGTGCTGGTCGGAACCTTCCCCGGCATCGGTCTTTACGCGGGCCTTGCCGCTCTCTGGCGGGTGGGCGCGGTGGCGGTTTTCCCGGAACCGGCGATGGGTCTCGCCGGGTTTCGGCATGCGGCAACGGCGGCGCAACCGGTGGCGCTGATGGCGAACTGGAAAATCGGCCTGCTGTCCCGCCTGTTGCCAGAGACCCGGCGCATTCCGCAGCGACTGTCCGCAGAAGCAGAAAACGCCGGTCTTCTCGATCATTGCGAAGTGCGCGAGCCGTCGGATCCGGCACTGATCTCCTTCACCAGCGGCAGCACGGGCCTTCCCAAGGCGATCGAGCGCTCCCACGGCCTCATGCGTGCGCAGCACACGGCGCTGGCGCCGCTCATTGCCCCCGGAGAAGGATTTGAGACTGACATCGTCGCCTTTCCCGCCTTTGTCCTGACCTGTATCGGACATGGCGGCACCGCGGTCATGCCGAACTGGAACCTGCGCCGCCATGACAGGACGTCTCCGGACGCCGTTTGCCGGCTGGCGGAGGAGACCGGTGCAACGCGGCTCCTGGTTCCGCCGGTTGTCGTTGAGCGTCTGCTGCAGGCCCGGCTGCAGGAGACCGTCAAACGGGTGATGACGGGCGGAGGGCCCCTTTATCCGGACATTGCGCGGCGGTTTCTCGACGCCAATCCCGGCAAGGGACTGACTGTGGTCTACGGATCGACGGAAGCGGAGCCCGTTTCCCATGTTCATCTGGAAGAGCTGAGCGACACCGATTGGGAAGCCGCCGCGTCCGGAAAGGGACTGCCGGTCGGGACACCCGTTGACGAGGTCTCGCTGAAATTCGTCGACACGGAAATCCTGGTCTCCGGCCCGCATGTCAATCGCGGCTATCTCGACCCGAGCCGGGACCGGGAGACGAAATGCGTTGACGGCACGACTGTCTGGCACCGCACGGGCGATGCCGGTCGCCTCGACGAAAGCGGCCGCCTATGGCTTCTCGGAAGATACAACGCCTCGAGCGAGGCCTATTCCGCATTTTCGATCGAAACCGCCGCGCGGCTCTGGCCAGGTGTCTCCGCAGCGGCCTTCGCCGTCGGTCCTGGCGGGACGCCGGTGCTGTTCCTGGCAGGCGAGGCAGGTCATGAGGAGTTGTGGCGCGAACGCTTGGACATGCTTGGCGAGATTGAATTGCAGATCGTGGGCGAGATCCCCATGGACCGCCGGCACCGCTCCAAACCTGATACGGCGAAACTGCTGGCAGAGGCTCGTTCGGCCCGGAAGACGGCCTGACCCCTTGCCGGGATGAAACACCTTCTCAAAATTCTTAAATGATCTGGACCAGGGCACATGACAAACTAGATGTGCATGGAGGACATCTTTCCCGCGACGCCTGACCGGCAGGAGAACCGCCCGATGATCACGCTCCCTCCGCTTCCCTTTGCAGACTGGTCCGATACCAGGGACACGCTCCATCTCTTCCTGCAGATCATCGGGAAGATCAGGCTGAAGGCCCATCCCAAGCTGAATCACTGGTGGCATGTCACGCTTTACCCGCATGTGCGCGGCCTGACGACAGGACGCATTCCCTACGAAGACAGCGGTTTTGAAATTCTCTATGACATGTTCGACCACGAGGTTATCGTCGGCCGGAACGATGGCAGGCGATCCTCCTTTGCGGTTCCGGGGCTGACGGTGTCGCAATTCTACGAGACACTGTTCTCGCATTTGAGCGATCTCGGCGTCACTGTCAGCATCGTTGCGGTTCCCTACGACAACAAGTCGAAGGTCCCCTTCAGGGACGACCAAGCACCGCGTGCCTATGATGCGGCGGCGGTATCCGCCTTCTGGCGCGCCCTGTGCGCGATTTCGAGCGTGTTCGAGGATTACCGGTCCCGGTTCGTCGGCAAGCAGACCCCGGTGCAACTCTACTGGCACTCCTTCGATCTGGTCGTCACGCGTTTTTCCGGGCGTGCCCATCCGCTGGAAGGCGGCACCCAGTCGGACAGGGAAGCCTATTCGCACGAGGTCATTTCGATCGGTTTCTGGCCGGGCGATGACACCTTTCCCGAAGCTGCCTTCTACGGTTATGCCTACCCGGAACCTGAGGGAATGAATACGATCCCGCTTCAGCCTGAAAAGGCATTCTGGGCGGAGAAGAACGGGGGTGCACTCGCGATCTTCAAATATGAAGACGCCCGCACCTCCGCAAACCCGGCGGAAGCGATCTCGGCTTTCCTTGAAAGCCTTTACGAAGGTGCAGCGAACAAGGCAAACTGGCCTGCCGAAGACCTGAACCACATTTACCGCTGACAGTTTCGACCAAAGGATAGCCGCATGAGTGAAGCGCTGCCTGTCATTTCAAGTTGCCGTGTCAGGCCTGTGCTGGCACCTCTTGCAATACCGCACAAGACCGCATCGGGGACCCTGGAGGCCGCGCCGCTGGTGCTGATCGACATCACGTCAAATGATGGCGTGACCGGCTCTGCCTACATATTCGCCTATACGCCTGCGGCGCTTGAGCCTCTTGCGGTTCTGACACGCAACATCATCGATGGTTTGTCCGGGCAGGCGGCGGACCCTGAGGACGTGAATACCCTCTTGGATGCGCGGTTCCGCCTGCTTGGCAATCAGGGCCTTGTCGCCATGGCGATTGCCGGGATCGATATGGCTTTGTGGGACGCGAGGGCCAAACGTGCCGGAGAGCCGCTGTCACAGCTGATCGGGGGCGGTCAGGATCCCGTGCGTGTCTACGACAGTCTGGGTCAAATGCCGCCGGACGAGACCGCGCGCGAGGTTGAAGCCTCGCTTGAGCGTGGCTTCCGCGCTTTCAAGGTCAAGGCGGGTCACCCCGATGTCGCCGTCGATGCCTCCGTGATCCGGGCGATCCGGAAGGTGGCGGGACCGGATGTCTGGGTTGCGGCGGATTTCAATCAGGCGTTCAGCGTTGACGAGGCGGTGCGCCGCATGAAAACGCTTGATGACGAGGGCCTTGCCTGGATCGAGGAACCCGTTCACGCCACCGACCATGACGGGCATGCCGCCGTGCGCGCGGCGATCCGGACACCCGTTCAGACGGGCGAGAACTGGTGGGGTGTTGCGGACATGCAAAAATCCCTTGCCGCCGGGGCGTCGGATGTTGCCATGCCGGACGTCATGAAAATCGGAGGCGTCACCGGCTGGCAGGCAGCAGCACGCCTCGCGCAGGAAAAGCCCGTACCCGTCGCAAGCCACCTGTTCCTGGAGATTTCCGCACATCTTCTGCGCGCAACGCCAACCGCCATGATCCTGGAGTGGTTTGACGTTGCCGGAACCCTTCTCACCAGCACACCGGACGTGAAGGACGGCCATACGGTTCCGTGGAGCGAACCGGGCATCGGCGTCGCATGGGACGAAAACGCGATCGCGAAGCTGAACGGGTGATCGATCCATGGACAGGACTTAGCCGCCGGAGTGCGGCGCAAGGGGAAAACCGGCATGAGCGTGAAGATCAACCCGGCAGCGGCGACGCTGAGTTCTGAGGAAATCGAAGCCTGGCGGGAGATCGCCGTCAGCATTACCGTCGACCTATTGCCGGAACAGCAGATCGATCCGGCGATACGCCCGCAAACCTTTGGCGGACATCCGTTGCGTCTTCTGGGCCCGGCCCTGACGGTTGCAGTTTCACCGCCGGATTTCGGAGCGGTCATTCACGCGCTGGATCACGTTCGTGCAGGCGACGTGGTGGTGATCGCTGCCGGCGGCCGGGCGGACAACGCCATGATCGGCGAGATTCTCGGCGGTGACCTGCGGGAGAAAGGATGCGCCGGGATCATCGTTGATGGTGCGGTACGCGACATCGATGTTCTGGGCAACTGGCCGGACTTTCCGGTCTTTTCCCGCAGCGTCACGCCACGCGGCCCGGTCGGGGCTGCGAAAGGTGAAATCAATGGGTCCGTCAGTTTCGGTGGCTGCACGATCAGCCCCGGCGACCTTGTCATGGGCGATCGAGACGGCCTGATTGCCGTGCCGCCGGATCTTGCACGCGCCCGGCTCGACGATGCCCGGGCCAAGCTGGCGCTCGAAGGCGACTGGATCGAGGGCCTCAGGAGCGGCAAGCCTGCAACGGACGTGTTCGGGCTCTAGAGCCGGCCGGCGTCAGCTCCGCAAGCGCGCAAAATCCGGATCGTAGGGGCTGGCGGGAATGACGTTGGCATCTGTTAGATCGCCGCACAGATCAATCTGCATGCATGTCCCTGCCTCTGAATAGTCCGGATCAACGAAGGCGTAGGCGAGGTTCATGCCCACGCGGTGCCCCCAGTCGCCGGACGTGACCGTCCCCACCACCTTGCTGTCCAGCATGAGCGAGGCTCCGCCCGGTGCGGGCGCGCGGGTCGTTTCCACCTGCAGCGTGACCATCTTCCTTGTCGGACCCCTGGCCGCCAGCGCTTCCAGTGCCGGCTTTCCAACGAAGTCGCCTTTCGACATTTTGACGAACCGGTCAAGGCCGGTTTCGAAGGGATCGAACTCCGTCAGAAGATCAGCCTTCCAGTGGAAGAAGCCTTTTTCCATGCGCATGGATTCCACCGCGCGTGCACCGAAGAGCGACAGGTTGAACGCCTTTCCTGCCTCCCGGATCGCAAGATAGGCCGCGTAGAGCGATGCATTCGGCACGTGGATTTCATAGGCCAGCTCACCGGAAAAACTCACGGACATCACGGTTGCCGGTGCAAAGCCGATGAAACATTCCCGCACGCTGAGCCAGGGAAATGCGTCTTTCGACCAGTCGCCGCGCGAACATGCCGACAGCGCCTTCCGCGCGTTCGGCCCGGCGAGAACCAGGATTGTCTGGTCGTTCGTAAGGCTCCGGATTTCAACATCCTCGCCGTCACGCAGGTGCGCCGTCAGCCAGTCCATGTCGTGGAATTCGCTGGCAGCGGCCGACCCGTACCAGACCCGTGCGGGGCCCCGGTCGCTGGCAGGCAGATTGGCGAATGTAGCCTCGCACTTGATGTGGCCATGATGATTGAGCAGGTATCCGAGCCCGACCCGCCCGTCGCGTTTCGGAACCGTGCCGCAGGCAAGCCGGTCGAGGAACGCATGCCGGTCCGCACCGGTGATTTCGAACCTGTTGAAGCCATTGACTTCGCACAAGCCGACATTGTCCCGGACATTTTCCACTTCCCGTTTGACCAGATCGAAGGCTTCGTCGAAATCGAAACCCAGGGTCGGGTGGAAATCGGCACCGGGCTTGATGTAGTCGACGCGTTCCCAGCCATTGACCACGGTGAACTCCGCACCCTCGGCGGCCAGCACCGGCGTGAGGGGCGTCGTCTTCGCCGACCGGCCAGCCGGGCGGTGCTCGTGGGGGAAATGGAAACGGAATTCGTTCTGGTAGTCTTCGATCGCCTTGAGCGCTGTCAGTTCCACATTCGCGTGGCCGGTAAACCGGCGCGGATCCAGGCACCAGGTGTCGTAACAGGCCTCGCCATGGACGATCTGCTGGGCCAGCAGCCAACCATGGCCGCCGCCCTCTCCGAGCCCGGCCCGCAGGCCGATGATGCAGAAGGCGTTGCGCTTGCCGGGAATGGGTCCGACCAGCGGCGCGCCGTCGATCGTGTAAGTGATCGGACCGTTGATCACCGACCGGATACCCGCTTCCATCAGCGCGGGCATGCGTGCAAAGGCTCCTTCCAAGACATCCGTGATGCGGTCGAGATCATCCGGGCAGAGCGCATTGACGAAATTCGGATCAATGCCGTCCATGCCCCACGTCTTGCAACCTTGTTCGTAGAACCCGATAAGGAGACCGTTTTTTTCCTGCCGACAGTAATAGTCGCTGATCGGGCAGCGGATGAGCGGCATGCGGTGCCCCGCCTGAACAATCTCAGGAATATCCTCTGTCAGGAAATACTGGTGTTCCATCGACGCCACCGGATGGTGGACATGCATCATTGCCGCGACCTCGTTGACCCGGTAACCGCAGGCATTCACCACGATATCGCAATCGATGTCGCCGTGTTCGGTATGCACGGTCCAGGTGTCGTCCCGGTGCTGCGTCAGTGCCGTGACCGGGGTGTTCCGATAGACTTCCGCGCCGGCCTTCCGGGCGTGAAAGGCGAGCGCCTGGCACAGTTGCGCCGGGTCGATGTCGCCATCGAGCGGGTCCCACAATCCGCCCAGAAGATTGTCGGTTGAAACCAGCGGATGCCGTCTTGCGCATTCATCGGCATCGATTACCTCGAAATGCACATCCATTCCGCGGGCCATGGAGGCAAAGTGCCGGTAGCCCTGCATTTGCGCCTCTGTATTGGCCATGCGGATGCCGCCGTCACCATGATGGTAGTTGATCGGGTATTCGGGGTTCTCGGCAAGATCCTTGTAGAGCTGGATGGAATGCGTCTTCAGGCCGACCATTGTCTGGTTCATGCCGAAATTCGTCACCTGGGCGGCGGAGTGCCAGGTCGTGCCGCTGGTGAGTTCGTTGCGTTCGACCAGAACGACGTCGCTCCAGCCTTCGCGGGTCAGATGATAAAGGGTCGAACAACCGGCAATGCCACCACCGATGACAACGACTTTGGTGCGGGATTTCATGAAACGTCACTCCAGGCCTTCAGTGAAAGCGCATAGAGCCCAAGACCGGGTAAAGTCACAATACGGTTTTCACTTAGTTCGAAAATTTCGAAATTCAGCGCTCAATAATATGAATTAATGCTATTTCTGTTGCGCAATATCCGAGCATAACTTTGAGTGGCGCTGCAACTGATTGGGGAGAACAGCACATGAGCGGTGGCCGCGCGAAAAGGGGAGGCAGGAAGGAACGCCTGGCGATGCGGGCCGCCAAGCCGCTGGTCGACCCGTGCCCACCGGGCCAGGCGGGCGGCAGATACAAACCGCTTCTGGATGATGAGCTGCAGCAGATCTACCGAACGGCGCTGGATCTTCTGGGCCGGCTCGGGATGGGCGAAGTGCCCGAACGTCTCAGGGAAGACCTGCTTGCGTCGGGCGCCGAAGACGCCGGAAATGACCGGATCGTGTTCCCTGTAGAGCTCGTGGAAAATGCGATCAAGTCTGCAGCCAAAACCTTCACATTCCATGGCCGCGACCCGGCGAAGTCGATCACGGTCGGCGGCAGCAAGGTTTACTTCGGCACGGGCGGAGCAGCGGTTCAGACACTCGACATGGACAGCGGCCTCTACCGGCCGTCGACTCTGGAAGACCTGCACAATTTCACACGGCTGCAGGACGTGCTGCAGAATGTCAGCTGGTTCACGCGCTGCTGCGTCGCAACGGACGTGCCTGACACTTACGATCTGGATGTGAACACGGTCTACGCGCTGCTCAAGAACACGACCAAGCCCGTTGCGACCTCGTTCACGCTTCCCGAGCACGTCGAGCCGATTGTCGGCATGCTTGACATTGCCGCCGGCGGCGACGGCGAATTTGCCAGACGCCCCTTTCTGAAGGCCCATATCAGTCCGGTCATTTCCCCCCTGCGCTACGGCGAGGACGCGGTCGGCGTCGTCTACGAGTGTATCCGGCACAACATTCCGATGTCCTGCATTACCGCCGCCCAGGCCGGTGCGACCGCCCCTGCAACCTTGGCCGGTTTCCTGGCGCAGTCGCTTGCCGAAACGCTTGCGAGCCTCGTGATGGTCCATGCGATCAAGCCGGGCTTTCCGATGATCTTTTCCAACTGGCCTCTCGTCATAGATCTGAGAACCGGCGCGTTTTCCGGCGGCGGCGGTGAAACCGCCGTTCTGAATGCGGCGTCCGCGCAGTTGACCAACTGGCTCGGTCTGCCGTCCGGGGTTGCCTCCTCGATGACAGATGCCAAGGCAATCGATGCACAGGCCGGTGTCGAAAAGGGCATAACCTCGCTCGCCGCCGCACTTGCCGGGGGCAATCTGATCTATGAAAGCTCGGGCATGACGGCGTCTCTCCTGGGCGCCAGTTTCGAGGCGTTCGTGCTCGATGATGAAATGCACTCCATGACCTATAGGGCGCTCAGAGGTGTCGAGGTGACGCCGGACACGCTCGCCTTCGAAGCGATCTGTGAAGCGGTTCTGGGAGAAGGTCACTTTCTGGGTGGTCAGAACACCTATCAGGCCATGGAGCGCGACTACTTTTATCCGTCCCTTGCCGACAGGGAGGAGCCGAGAACCTGGGCCCAGAACGGCGCGCAGGATGCATGGACGCGCGCGCGCGTCCGGGCGGGCGAAATCCTGGCAAGCCATCATCCGGCCTATCTGTCGGAAGAACAGGACCGCAGCATACGGGACCGTTTCGACATCCTTTGAAGCCGTCGGGGCACATGGACGATCAGTCGATCAGCTTCAGGCTGTCTTGCAGCCAGGGCGTCTTCTGAAAAAAGGGCGTGAGCAGCGTGTCATCGATGAGCGAGCGGATGGAACTGTCGACAAGGTTGAGTACGGACCTGGAACAATCCGCATTGGCGAGGATCGCCAGCGTGCGGGAAAAACCTTTGCCCGGAAAGCGGTGCATCTCGACATCGGGGTGAAAGCGCCGCGCCCTGGAAAACAGCAGCGGGGTGGTGATGGTCCAGCCCGTACCAGCCGCCACCATGGCCAGAAGCGTCTGGTTGTTGCCGCATTCGAAGCGGTGCGGCGGCGAGATGTCCATGCGCCGGAGTTGGGCTTCGATATGTTTGGCCATGATGAGATTGCTGGTGAACCTCAGGAACGGCAACTTGGCCTTTCCGTGAATGATTTCAGTAGGCGTCCTGTCCAACCCCTTGGGAACGACCATCACATAAGGATCGCGCAGCAGAGGCCGCTCGATGAAATCGCGCAGGCGTTCGTTCGACGTCGCCGCGACACCGATGTCGAGCTGCCGGTTGCGCAGCATTTGCACGATCATGTGACTGGAATCGGTATGATACAGGAAATCACAATTGGGCATTGCCTCGAAGAGCGACACGGCAAGTGCCGGAAAAACATCGCTGTCGAAATCCTCGATTGTGCCGAGCCGCAGGTAGCTGGCCTCCGCCATGTTTCCGCCGGCTGCTTCCGCCCTGGCCCGGCGCAGCGCATGCAGCGCATCGTCGATGTCGCGCAGGAAAATCTTGCCTTTTGGCGTCAGGACAAGCGGGCGCCGGGAGTGGTCGAACAGCTCCACGCGCAGCGTTTCTTCCAGGTTCCGCAGATGGTGGGAAACGGTGCTTGCCGCAAGGCCGGTCTCCGCCGCGACCGCCTGAAGCGAGCCGCTGCGCGCGCACATCTGGAAAAGCTCCAGCCCCTTGAGGCTGAGGTCCTTGATATCAGGGCGTTGCGGCATTGGCGTTCCGGGCACTCATCATTACAAAAATTTATGCTGATTTTTTCGGATTTGTACTGCAAACTTTTCGAAATTTCCTGTTGTTCCTGTTTTTGTTGGAGAAAATGTGGAAGCGTTGTAGGAATTACATTCACAGGACCGAAAACAGGTCTGAGCCAAAAACAGAGGTGAGAACACAACAAGCAAAAACAAACACGATCGTCCTGTGGCCAATCAGAAAAATGTCTGGGCGCGATTGGACTGGACAACGTCAGCAATAAAATCAAGTTCCGAGAGGGGAGCCATAGTATGAGTGATGGAAAGTTTTCGATGAGTTCAATGAACCGCCGAAGGTTCCTGCAGACAACCGGTGCAGCGACCGTCATGGCTGGCAGCACGCTGTCGCTGACAGGAACCGCAAAAGCCGCACCGAAGCGCGGCGGCACGCTGCGTGTCGCCAAGGGCCACGGCCAGACAACAGACACGCTGGATCCGGGCACATGGGAACATGGCTTCGTGATCGCGCTGGGCTATGGTTATTGCGGCTACCTGACTGGAGTTGCGCCCGACGGGTCGGTTGAGCCGCAGCTCGCCGAGAGCTGGGAAGCGGATGACGAAGCAAAGGTCTGGCGCTTCAAGCTGCGTCCGGGCATCACCTTCCATTCCGGCAAGGCCGTCACGCCGGAAGACGTGATCGCGTCGATCAACTTCCACCGTGGCGACGACTCCACATCTGCCGCCAAGCCGTTGCTGGCCGCCATTGACGACATCACCGCAGATGGCGACACGGTCGTTTTCTCGTTGTCCTCCGGCAGCGCGGACTTCCCGTTCACCTTCACCGACTACCATCTGCCAATCCAGCCGGCCAAGGACGGCTCCGTTGACTGGAAGTCCGGCGATGGCGCGGGCCCGTACAAGCTGACCAATTTCACGCCGGGTGTCTCCGCAACGCTGACGCGGAATGAAAACGACTGGAACAGCGATCGCGGCTACTTCGAAAAGATTGAGCTGCTGGCCATCGTTGATCTGAATGCGCGCACGACCGCGCTGATCTCCGGTGACGTGCATGTCATCGACAAGCTGGACCTGAAGACAATCGGACTGATGGGGCGTCGCCCTGGACTGACGATCCATGAGGTCGCCGGCAATCAGCACTACACGTTCGCCATGTCCACCAACAAGGATCCCTACACGGACAGAAACGTTCGCCTCGCTCTGAAGCATGCTGTCAATCGTCAGGAAATGGTCGACAAGATCCTCTTCGGTTACGGCGCGGTCGGCAACGACCACCCGATCGGACAGGGACAGCAGTTCTTCAACTCCGAGCTGGAGCAGCGCACCTACGATCCGGACAAGGCCAAGTTCTACCTGAAGGAAGCCGGTCTCGACAGCCTGTCGGTAACCCTGTCTTCAGCCGACGCAGCTTTCCCGGGCGCGGTTGATGCAGCCGTCCTGTTCCAGCAATCGGCAAAGGATGCCGGGATCAATCTTGAAATCAACCGTGTGCCGAATGACGGCTACTGGTCGGACGTCTGGATGAAAGATCCGTTCACCGCTGTCTATTGGGGCGGTCGTCCCGTCGAGGATGCCATGTTCTCGACAGCTTACGCCAAAGGCGTCGCCTGGAATGACAGCTTCTGGGACAATGACCGCTTCAACGAACTGCTGGTCACCGCGCGCGCCGAGCTCGACCCGGACAAGCGCCGCACGATGTACTACGAAATGCAGGCCATCGTGAACGAGGACGGCGGCGTGATCGTTCCGATGTTCGCGAACTACGTCTTTGCAACGTCGAACGACATCGTTGTCAGCGACAGCATGGCCTCCAACTGGGACATGGACGGCGAGCGCTGGATGGAGCGCTGGTCCTTCGCCTGAACCTGAAAGGTTTGATGAATGAGAATGGGGCGGGATTTCCCGCCCCATTTTTTTGGGGGGGGGGGTTGATCGAATGCGACCCTGGCCGATGCGCATGTTCGCTTAAAGCCCCGGCAGCCACAGCGCGATTTGCGGGAACAGCACCAGAAGCGCAACAAGCAGCAGCGAACAGCCGATAAACGGGAACGCGGACGTGTAGATCGTGCGCATGGTCGTTCCGGGCGGCGCCACCCCCTTCATGACGAACAGCAGCAGCCCGAAGGGTGGTGTCGTGAAGCTGATTTCCAGTGCAAGCAGCATGATCAGCCCGAACCAGATCGGGTCGTAGCCGAGGTTCATTGCCAGCGGGAAGAAGATCGGCACGGTCAGGAGCATCATCGAAATCTGTTCCATGAACATGCCGAGAAGCAGCAGCACCGCGAACATCACCATCAGCATCGCGAGTGGTGCCAGTTCGAACGAGATGGCCCAGTTCACCAGGCCGCGAGACGCTCCGGAAAATGCCAGCAACTGGCTGAAAGTCGCGGACCCGAACACGATCAAGTAGGCCATAAGCGTCACCTTGAGCGCACCTGTCACGGACTTTCGCATCGCTTCCCAGGTGAGGCACCGGAACACGGCCGCGAGGATCAGAACACCGAGCGCTCCGAACGCGGCCGCTTCGGAAGGGGTCACGAAGCCGTTGATCATCAGGATGATGATGACCACCATGACGCCGACCATCGGAACGACCTCGCGCAAAAGCAGACCGATCTTGCTTGCGAAGGACAGCGGCTCAACGTCATAAGCGGGCGCGGCTGTCGGATCCAGCTTCGTCTGCAGCCAGATCGTGCCGATATAGAAGGCCGCGAGGATCAGACCCGGAATGACCCCGGCAATCAGCAATGCACCGACATCGATTTGCGCCAGCGTGGCGAGCAGAACCGCAAGCGCCGAGGGTGGAATGATGATCGCAAGGCCGCCTGTCCCGAGAATTGGGCCGATGCTCATGTGAGATTTGTAGCCGCGTTGGCTCATCTCCGGAACCATCAGGGAGCCGAGCAGCGCCGTGGAACCCATCGACGAGCCGGACAGGGTCGAAAAGGCCGTGCCGCCGAGCACGGTCACGTAGCTCAGCCGGCCCGAAAGTCTGCCAAGCAGCCTGTCGATGGCATTGAACATGCGCCCGCCCAGACCGGTATGAAAGAAAATCTCGCCCATCAGCAGAAACAGGGGGATCGGGACAAGCGCGAATTTGGTCAGCGATCCCAGGCCGTTGTTCAGCAGCTGGCCGATCCCTCGTTCACCGCCCATAAACACCCAGGCGCCGACGATGTTTGCTGCCAGGAACGCCAGGGCCACCGGCATGCCCATCGCCATCAGGAAGACGATGACACCCAGCAGGAGGGCCAGAGCCTCGTACCATTCCATTATTCGTGTATCCCCGCTTCACCGGTATGCATCAGCTCCGAACCGACGACGAAGCGCATGAACTCGGCCGCCATCAGGCCAAAGCTGACCGGAAAGGTGATCGTTAGCAGCCAGCGCGGATAGTAGTAGGCACGGGTGTCGTAGTCGCCGCGCTCGATGTTTTTCAGAAACAGTTCCAGGCCCTTCCAGGCCAGGATGACACAGACGAGCACGCAGGCCAGAGCGACGAGGCGGCTGACCACATGGCGGGGGCCTTCCGGCAATGCGGAGGTGACCAGCTCGATATGTACGTGGCCCTTCTCGCGCACCAGCCACGGAGCGCCCAGCATGGTCATGTAGAGCAGCCCGTACTCGGAAGACGTGAACAGCCAGGCAAAGGGCTGCAGTCCGAGGTTCCGCATGAGAACGGAAACCACAACGGACACCATCAGCCACACCAGCGTCGCGCCTGCAATCACCGCCATGGCATCAATCACGTGCCCGTAAATCCTGGAAACAGCTTTCATGCATCAGCCCCGAGGTCACGCGTGAACAGGCCCGCCGGAGGCGGGCCTGTCATTCACTTATTTTGCCGAATCGAGATCGTAGAAGAGTTCGATCAGCGTGTCATAATTGCCTGTTCCGCCCGGCTGTTCAGCCATGAGGCCTTTCATGCGCTCCCAGGTTTTCTCGCGTGCGGCGGCCAGGTAATTGGCTTTCGCCTCGCCTTCCAGCGAAACCACCGTCATGCCTGCAGCTTCCAGAGCAGCGAAGTCTTCATCACGCTTGGCGCGCAGGGCTTCAACACTATCTTTCTCGTGCTGGATCGCGACGTCCTGAAGGATCTTCTTGGATTCGTCCGACAGCGAGTCCCACTTCTCCAGGTTGACGATCACGCCGAGATCCGTGGAAAAGAAGCAGGGCTCGATCCGGTAGTTCAGGAACTCGTTCCACTTCAGGTCGATCAGGCCGATCTGCGTCCAGCCGGTCGCATCGACGACACCGCGCTGCAGGGCGGAATAGACCTCACCGGTCGGCAGATCGATCACCTGCGCACCGAGATAATTGGTGAAGAACGCGTTGTAGACGTTGTTGCCGCGCAGCTTCAGCCCTTCGACTTCCAGGTTGCCGTTCTCGTCGAAGGTCGGCTCGTTGCGGGTCCAAAGGTTGTAGCATACGCCACTGTCGAACCAGCCGAGATACTTCAGTCCCATCTTTTCCTGATGGATCTTGTCGATCAGCTCGGTGCCGCCATTCTGGCGCGTTTCGACAGCCGTCAGGTTGGAGGCGACCATCGCATCCTTTTCAGGAAGCGCACCGCCGTAGAAGGAGCCCGGCGTATAGACCATGTCGACAATGCCGTCGCGGACTGCGTCGGGCTGCTGGAACATGCCGATGGCTTCCGGTCCGCCGCGCACCTCGATCTGCACGACGCCCTTGCCGGCCTCGTTCACCTTGTCCACGAAAGACAGGAAACTCTTGGTGTAGATCAGCGTTTCGGGAAACGCGTGGACGGCTGTGATCTTGTCTTCCGCTTGCGCCGACGCTGCCATCAGCGCCGATCCCGCAACAAGGCCGGCGAATATCATCTTCATCATTTTCTCTCTCCACTTCACAGGATGGCTTTTGCCTTTATCCCTCTGGTTGTTCAGGCTGTGCCCTGATGCGTACTGCCCTTGCGGTTCAAGAGCCGGTGTGTTCCTTCAAGGGCCGGACCCATGGCGCATGGCTGTCCCGTCCCTGTTTGTGTTGCTCGATGGCTGCTCGATGCTGCATCGTCAGATCGATGTCGTCCCAGCCATTGATCAGCTTGGTGCGCCAGCCCGGATCGATGTGAAAGCCGATGGTCCTGCCGTTGATACTCAGTTGCCCTGCTTCCAGGCACACGTGCGCGGGTCTGGCGCTGTCTTCCAGTGCGCGCATCAGCGAGTCGAAGTCCTCTTCGGGGATCCGTGCGGGCAGAAGTCCGTTGTTGACGGCGTTGCCCGCGAAGATGTCGCCGAAGCTCGGCGCGAAAACGGCCCTGATGCCTGCGTCCACAAGCGCATAGACCGCCGCCTCGCGCGACGATCCGCTGCCGAAATTGCGTCCGGCGACGACGATGGATGCTTCTTTGTGCCGATTGAGCGGGAAATGCGGATGTTCGCTGCCGCTGCCATCCCGGCGCAGATCATGCAGCAGGAACCCGCCGTAGCCCTTGCTGCGTGGTGTCGACATGAAGCGGGACGGGATCAGCTGATCCGTATCGATATTGTGGATCGGCAGGGCGACGGCCTGTCCGCTGTGTTTCGTCCAGCCGCTCATACCGTCCGCCCCTCAAGAAGAGGCCGCACGTCCGTGATCGTGCCGGTCACGGCCGCCGCGGCCACCATGGCGGGCGACATAAGATGGGTCAGGGCGCCGGGACCCTGCCGTCCGCGGAAATTCCGGTTCGTGGAGGAGGCGCAGCGTTTGCCGGGGTCGACGAGATCGCCATTCATGCCAACGCACATGGAACAGCCGGACGCGGCCCATTCGAGGCCGGCATCGATGAAAATGCGGTCGAGACCTTCCTGTTCTGCCTGCGTCTTGACGAGCGCGGACCCGGGCGAAACCAGACCGGCCACCTTGGCCTTGCGCCCGGAAAGGACGGCAGCGGCAAACCGGAGATCCTCGATCCGGCCGTTCGTGCACGAGCCGATGAAAACCTGGTCAACCGGTGTGCCGTCGATGGGCCGTCCCGCTGGCAGACGCATATAGTCGAGTGCATCGCGCACGGCCTGTGCCTTGCCATTGGTAAGGGTTTCCGGATCCGGAATGGTCGATGTCACCGGGATTGCGTGTTCGGGGCTGGTGCCCCAGGTGACGGTTGGTGCAATGTCGCCTGCCGCAAGCTGGATGTCCCGGTCAAATGATGCGCCGTCATCCGATGACAGTTTCGCCCAGTCTTTAATGGCCGCATCCCATGCGGACCCTTGCGGAGCATGCGGACGGTCACTGACATAGGCGAATGTCGTTTCATCCGGCGCGATCATCCCGAAGCGGGCTCCGCCTTCGATCGACAGATTGCACAGGGTCATCCGGCCTTCCATCGACAGGCCGCGCACGGCAGACCCGGCATATTCGATCGCGTGTCCCTGGGCCCCGTCCGCACCGAGCGTCGCGATCCAGTTGAGCGCGATATCCTTTGCACTCACGCCCGGGCCAAGGTCCCCGTCAATCCGGATGCGCATGGCGGCGGGTTTCTTCTGCCAGATGGTCTGAGTCGCCAGCACATGTGCCACTTCCGTTGCGCCGATGCCGAAAGCAAGCGCGCCGAATGCACCGTGGGTGGACGTGTGGCTGTCGCCGCAATTGATCAACAGGCCGGGAAGGGTCAGCCCCTGCTCCGGCCCGACAACGTGAACGATCCCCTGTCCGGGATCGCGCAAGTCGAACAGCCTCAAACCATGATCGGCGGCGTTTTTCCGCAGCGTCCCGATCATGTAGGCGATCTGTGGAGCAAGATTGGCATCGCGTGCTCGCGTGGGGGCATAATGATCGACGACCGCGAAGGTCAGCTCCGGTTCCGCAACTGCGGCTCCACGCTCCGCCAGCTTTGCGAAAGCGTGGTGCGAGCCTTCGTGAACGAGATGCCTGTCGACCCACAAAAGAGACGACCCGTCTTCGCGCAGCACGATTTCATGCGCAGACCAGAGTCTGTCCAGAAGTGTGCGCGGTGCCGTCATGCGCTCTCACCCGGCGGTTTTCCGATCGCAGGTTCCCAATGGCGGGTGTTGCCGTCACCGACCCGGGTGAGCGGCATTTCGAGCCGGAACATGTCAGGCCGGTAGAGCCCCGACAGATATTCGACACCGTTGCCGTTGACATCCTTGACCACCCGCCTCAGCGAAAGCAGCGGGGAGCCGACGGCAATTCCGAGCGCCTCGGCAATGTCCGGGCCTGCAAGTGTGGCCGAGACCGATTGATGAGCGTCCTTGATCTGGACCCCGCTCAGTTCCAGCAGTTTGAAGAGGGGCGTGGTCGCCAGATCGTTTTCGGAATAGTTCGCGGCAATCGACGCGGGAACGTAGGTTGTTAGATGCGAGAAAGGTGTGCCGTCGGTGCTGCGCACGCGCGTTGCGATCTGCACCTGCTCCTTTGTCTCGAGCCTCAGCGCACCGGCAACGAATTCGGGTGCGGGTCCATAGGAAAACGACAACAGGCGGGCCGTTGTGTTCTGGCCCATCTCCACGAGCTGGGGCATCAGTGTGGCAAGGTTCATGGCCATTGGCTTTTCCCGCTGGCCGGATGTGCGCACCGTCGTGCCGCTGCCGGCGCGCCGGACGATCAGCCCGGCTTCGGACAGAGCATCAAGAGCCTTGCGTATCGTGACGCGGGAAACGCCGAAGAGTTCGGCAAGCTTCTGTTCGGGAGGGAGATTCTTGCCGTCCTCCAACCGCCCGTCTGCGATCTGATCGCGAAGAGACAGATAGACCTGCCGTGCCTTGGCCCCTTCCGGAAGCAGCGATTTTGCAGGCTTGTTCACGACGGAAATTCCTCCCTGATCCTCGCATAATGTTATCGCCGGTTTTAAAAAGATCAAGCTTCGGTACGATTGATTTGTCTTTTTCTGTCTTAACAACATATACAAATTAGTATTATAAAAAATACAAATATCGGGAGGAAGGCGGAGTGCCGATTGTTGAACTGCATCTCTTGAAAGGCTACGGGGCCGAAGAGAAACGGCGCCTTCATGAGGCGTTGACGAGTGCTGTCCGCCTTGTCGTACCCGCAGGGCCGGATGCCATCACGGTCATGATCCACGAGATGGCAACCGAGGATTATTCGCGCGGAGGAAAGCATCGAAGCGGGGCGCCCGCATTGCCGGATCCCGTCGATATCGTCCGCCGCTTCCTGTCCGCCATGGAAGCCCGTGAGATTGACAAAGCGGAGTCCATGCTGGCGGCCGGCTTCTCGATGCGTTTTCCGGGAACGAAACCCATGTCCACCTTGCCGGAACTGCTCGACTGGGCCAGGCCGCGCTACCGCTTCGTCGGGAAGACCTATGAGGGCTTCGACGCCCTACAGGGCTCTGATAGTGCGGCGATCGTCTACTGCCGTGGCAGCCTGTCCGGTGAATGGCCAGACGGCACCGCGTTCAGCGGTATTCGTTTCATGGACCGGTTTGAGATCGAGGCGGGCAGGATCACGCGGCAGGATGTGTGGAACGACATTGCGGAGGTTAGGGCGCAAGCATGAGCGAGATCGATGCCATTACCCTGTCGGTCCTGTCCGGCCGCATGGAACAGATTGCCGACGAGATGGACGCAACGCTGTTCCGGGCAGCCTTCAACCCGATCATAGCCGAAGCCCATGACGCCAGCCATGGGCTTTACAGCGCCGCGACCGGCGACACGCTGGTTCAGGGCAAATCCGGATTGCCGATCTTCGTCGGCGTGATGTCCTTTGCGGTCAAGGCTGTCATTGAAAAGGTCGCTGCCGACGGCGACCTGCGGGACGGTGATATCTTCATCTTCAACGATGCCCATATCGGCGGCACGCATCTTTCCGACATGCGCCTTGTGCGGCCCTATTTTCGTGACGGAGAGCTGTTCTGCTATCTCGCATCCGTTGGCCACTGGCACGATGTTGGCGGCGCAGTTCCGGGTAACTACAATCCGGCGGCAACGGAGGTTTTCCAGGAAGCGTTCGTCCTGCCGCCGGTGCGTCTCGCCAGCGCCGGTGAGGTCAATCAGGACATCATCGACATCCTGCTGAGGAACACGCGGCTGCCGCAATCGGCGATGGGTGATCTCAACGGCCAGCTCGGCGCGCTGGACCTCGGTGTCAGGCGCATGGACGAGCTGTTGGACGAGTACGGGTCAGGAACGGTTTCCGCTGCGCTTGACGCCCTTGGTCACCGGGCCGAAGCGCTGATGCGTTCAGAACTTCAGGAACTGCCGGACGGCCGCTGGGAGGCGGAAGACTTTCTCGACAACGACGGCATCACCGACGAACCCCTTGCGATACGCGTCGCGCTGGAAATCAGCGGCGACCGGATGACGCTCGATTTCGCGGGCTCCGCGCCGCAATGCGCCGGGCCGGTGAACATTGCGTTGCCGACGACGGTCGCCACCGCCTATGTTGCGATCAAGCACATCTTCCCTTCGCTGCCCGCAAATGCCGGCGTGATGCGGCCGATAGACGTCAAGGTTCCGGACGGCTCGCTGCTGTCTGCGGAGTTTCCAAGTCCGACCGGTGGCTACACGGAAACGATCCTGCGCATGATCGACGTGATTTTCTCCGCCTTTGCCAGGGCGGCGCCCGACCGGGTCGTCGCCAATGCCTACGGCACGATCAATGCGTTGTCGATCGCTGGAAAGCGGAGCAACGGCAAGCCCTGGGTCATGTTCAGCTTCTATGGGGGCGGTCATGGCGGCTCGCCCGAAAGCGACGGCCTCAACCACGGCAACGCACCGATTTCGACCGCGACAATTCCGCCGATGGAGATCCTCGAAGCCGCTTATCCCGTGATGTTCCGGACCTGGGCCCTGCGCCCGGACAGCGCTGGCCCCGGAAAGCATCGCGGCGGACTGGGCGCGGTCTATGAAATCGAGGTCCTGGAAGAAAACGGGGCCGAGGCATTTCTGTTCGGCGAGCGCGGCCGCTTTGCTCCCAAGGGGATTGCGAACGGCGGCGATGGCGCCATGAACCGCTTCACCTTCGAGCAGGACGATGGCTGGGAAACGCCGCCGCTTGCCTCCAAGATGCGCGGCATAAAACTGCGTCGGGGACAGGCCGTGCGTCTTGAAACACCGGGTGGTGGTGGCTACGGCAGCGCCGAGGAACGGGCCCCCGAAGACATCGCCCGCGATGTTGCAAGAGGTATGTTGGACGCCGGGAGCGCCGACCGGCTTTACGGCAAGGGCTGGCGGGAGGTGGCTCAATGAGCGGGCGCATGATCGGGGTTGATGTCGGCGGCACATTCACGGACGTGTTTGTGCTGAACGAAGAAGACGGAACCGCGGAAGTTGCCAAGGTGCCGACCACGCGGCCGGACCAGTCCGGCGGGTTCCTGGACGGGATTTCGCAGCGGGTCTCGGATCTGTCGGAGATCTCAGTTGTGATCCATGGAACCACGGCCGGAACCAACGCCCTGTTGGAGCGCAAAGGCGCGAAAACCGGCGTTATCTGCACCCAGGGACTGCGCGATGTCCTGGAGATGCGCCGCCGGGACCGGCCGCGCACCTGGGGTCTGCGCGGGGATTTCGAGCCTGTTGTCGACCGGCGGGACCGGTTGGAGGTTCCAGAGCGAACTCTCGCCGACGGGTCGATCCGGACGCCGGTTGACCTTGAAGCCGTGCGCAACGCCGCGCATCAGTTGCGCGAGCAAGGCTGCGAATCCGTGGCGATCCTCTTTGCCAATGCCTACGCCAATTCGGAGAACGAAACAGCGGCGGTGCAGGCTGTGCGCGAGATCTGGCCGAACCCCCACGTTTCGGCCTCCTCGGAAATCCTTCCCGAAATCCGCGAATTCGAGCGGTTCTCGACAACGGCGCTGAACGCCTATCTGCAGCCGGAAGTGTCCGGCTATCTGCACAGGTTGGAAAACGCGCTGAATGCGGGTGGGTTTGACGGCGAGTTCATGATCGTGCAGTCCAATGGCGGCGTGATGGCGGTCGATACGGCCTGCCGCTTGCCTGTCCGCACGGCGCTGTCCGGCCCGGCTGCCGGCGTGATCGCCGCCGGATACATTGCGTCTTCCGCCGGTTTTCAAAACGTCATCACCGGTGACATGGGCGGCACCAGCTTCGATGTCTCGCTGATATCGGACGGGCATTCGATGTTGTCGCCGCAGACCTCGATCGACTTCGGCATGGTGGTGCGCACGCCGATGATCGAAATCACCACCATCGGTGCGGGTGGCGGCTCGATCGCCTGGGTCGACAGGGGCGGGCTGCTCAACATCGGTCCGGAAAGCGCCGGGTCGGATCCCGGTCCGGTCGCCTACGGTCTCGGCAATACCCGGCCGACAGTGACTGACGCCAATGTTGTCCTCGGCCGGATCGATCCCGACAATCCGATTGGCGGAAAACTGACCCGGCTTGATGTCGAGGCGGCATCTGCGGCCATCGACACGCATGTCGGACGCCCGCTGTCTCTGGACACGGTCCAGGCTGCCGAGGCAATTCTCAGGGTCGCCAATTCCAGAATGGCCGGCGCCATCCGTCTCGTCAGCATTGAACGCGGTTTTGATCCGAAGAACTTCGCCTTCATGCCTTTCGGCGGTGGCGGAGCGCTGCACGCAGGTGCCATGTTGAGTGAAGTCGGGATCGCCAGGGCCATTGTCCCGCGCTATCCGGGCGTTACCTCGGCCATGGGCTGCGTCATTGCGGATATGCGTCAGGATTTCGTTCAGACCATCAACACGCTGGTGGACACGCTCGACGAGACCGCGCTGGGCGCATTCATGCAATCTCACGTCGATCAGGGGATGTCGCTGCTGGATGCCGCCAGAACGAGATTTGAATCGCGCAGGCTGACCTTCGAACTCGACATGGCCTATGTCGGTCAGACCCACACTGTTTCCGTTCCGCTGAGCGTCGCAACCGGCAACGGCAAGGTGACGCCGCCGACCCGGGCGGAGATCGAGAACGCGTTCGATGCCGCCTATCAGGCGGCCTTCGGCCGGCTTCTCAAAGGGGGTGTCAGACGGATCCTTAACCTGCGCAGTTCGGTAACCGGTTTGCGTCCGAAATTCGATCTCAGGGCGCTCGCGCCGGTGGAAACGGGCGCACCTGAATCCAAGGCGTTGCGCAACGTGCATTTCGGCAATGAATGGCACGAGACGAAGATTTTCGACCGGCTGGCACTTCCCGTCGGAACCGTTATCGAAGGCCCGGCCATCCTGGAACAGCCGGACACGACCGTGCTGATCGAGCCGGATCTTCAGGCACGGGTCGATGCCTTCGGCAACACCATCATCGAACCTTCGGAGGACCATTCGTGAGCGAACCCGTCCAATGGGATCTGTCCAGAACGGGGCTTCTGACGATCGATCTGCAAAATGACTTCATTCACCCGGAAGGTGCCTATGGCCGCGCCGGTCAGCGGGCCGACGGCATTGCGGCGCTGCCGGGCCGCATCAAGCCGCTCGTCGACGCCCTGAGAAAGCGCGGCGGCCATTACATCTCGGCCCAGTTCACACTCGTGCCGGATGCCAATGGCGAGCCGCTGATCGCACCGCATCTGAAAAAGTTGAGACCTTTCCTGGGCAAGGGTGATTTTGCCCCGGGCAGTTTCGGCAACACGTTGGTGGACACGCTTTATCCGGCGGATTTTGTCGTCGAAAAGGTTGCCTATTCGGCTTTCTACCAGACGCGACTGGAATACATCATGCGTGCCGCCGGCATCGACAACCTGGTCGTTGGCGGCATCGTCACCAACGGCGGGGTCGCGTCCACCTTGCGCGATGCGCATTTGCGAAACATCGACACGGTTCTTCTCACCGACGGCAGCGCTGCCTTTGACAGCACGCTGCATGAGGCAACGCTTTTGTCGCTTGGAACGGTGACCGCTCAAATGACATGTGCGGATGTGCTCACCTGGCTGGAGAAAACATCATGAGCCTCAAGACCCGTCTCCAACAGAACAGCATCCTTGTCGCGCCCGGTGTCTATGACGGTCTGACGGCGGCAATCGCGGCGTCGGCGGGTTTCGAGGCGCTCTATCTTAGCGGCGCGGCTGTTGCCTATACGCGTCTCGGCCGGCCCGATATAGGGCTGACTTCCGTGACCGAAATGACGGAAACCATGGGCCTGATTGCGGACCGGACCGACCTGCCCGTCATTATCGATGCCGATACCGGTTTCGGCAACGCGCTCAATGCACAGCGCACCATGGGCCTTTACGAGCGGGCCGGCGCGTCGGCGCTCCAGGTCGAAGACCAGACCTATCCCAAGAGGTGCGGTCACCTGTCGGACAAATCGCTCATTGCCACATCGGAGATGGCGGGCAAGGTGAAGGCGATGGCGGATGCACGCCGGTCGGCGGAAACACTGATCATCGCGCGCACGGATGCGATCGCGGTCGAGGGGTTCTCTGCCGCGGTCGACCGGGCGGAAGCCTATCTGGAAGCCGGTGCAGACGTTCTGTTTGTGGAAGCGCCGCAATCCCGCGAACAGCTTTCCGGCATCGCGCGGCACTTTGCAGGCCGGGTTCCGCTTCTGGCGAACATGGTGGAAGGCGGGGCGACACCCATAACCGGTGCGGACGACCTGGAAGAACAGGGCTATTCCATCGTGATCTTCCCCGGCGGGATCGTGCGCGCCATCGCACGCACGGCGGGCGAATATTATCAAAGCCTTCGCGAGAATGGCAGCAACCGGCCCTTTGCCGGAAGGATGTATGATTTCGACGGCCTCAACGGGGTGATCGGAACGGCCGAAATGCTCGCAAGAGGGGCCGCCTATGACCGCGACGAAAGCTAACGTCGCGCCGCCGCCCGAGATGTTTGACCTGGACTGCGAAACCCTGATTGTCGGAGCCGGTGCCGCCGGGCTTGTTGCAGCACTGGCCGCCCATGAAGCGGGACAATCCGTCCTTGTGATCGAGGCGGACCCGGTGCCAAGGGGCTCCACCGCGCTCTCCGCGGGTCTGATCCCGGCTGCCGGAACCAGGGCACAGGCACAAGCCGGGATTGCGGATGATCCCGTACAGTTTGCCGCTGACATACAGGCGAAGGCCGGCAGCGAGAACGAGCAGGCGCTGGTCGACAGGCTGGCGGTCAACTCCGCTCCCGTGATCGACTGGCTGACCGATACCCACGGCCTGCCATTCACGGTGATCACCAATTTCGATTACCCGGGACACAGCCGGCGGCGCATGCATGGCCTGCCGACGCGCTCGGGTGCCGAACTGATCGACGCGCTTCGGGCAACCTGCGAAAGGGCCGGGCTCGACATCATCTGTGAAAGACGGGCGGTGCGTCTGTTCCGAGACGGAGCGCATGTTGCGGGCGTCGAGGTTGCGTCACCGGACGGCGGCGTCGAAACGATTGGCTGCCGGAAACTGATCCTCGCCTGCAACGGTTTTGGCGGCAATCGGGAACTGGTGACAAAGTATCTCCCCGAAATCGACAACGGCCTCTGGTTCGGCCACGACGGCAATCGCGGTGAAGCCGTCTTGTGGGGTGAGGGGATCGATGCGGATCTGATGCATCTCGGGTCTTACCAGGGACACGGAAATGTCGCCCATCCGCACGGTATTCTCATCACCTGGGCCGTGATCACCGAGGGCGGTGTTCAGGTCAACCGGGACGGTGTCCGGTTCTGGAACGAGGCGCAGGGCTATTCGGAGGCCGCGCGGGCAGTGCTGTCCCAGCCAGGGGGAGAAGCTTTCGCGATTTTCGACGGCCGGATCGCGGGTGTGGCGCGCCAGTTCGAGGACTTCAAGCAAGCCGAAGCCGCCGGGGCGATCAAGACGAGTGAAACGCTTGAGGGCCTTGCGTCAGAGCTCAATCTCCCGGTTGAGGCTCTTGTCGAAACGATCGGCTCGCTGCCTGTTGATCGTGCGGATGCCTTCGGCCGGACATTCAGCGCTCCGCCGCTCGAAGCCCCATATTGCGGCGTGCGGGTTACGGGGGCTCTCTTTCACACGCAGGGCGGTCTTCGAACCGGTGATCAGGCGCGCATCATGCGCAAGGACGGATCGGATTTCTCCAATCTGTTTGCATGTGGCGGGGCGGCGTGCGGCGTATCGGGAACATCCGACAGCGGCTACCTGTCGGGCAACGGCCTCTTGAGCGCGGTTGTTCTGGGCCGCTTGGCAGGAGCAGCACCGCTCGTATGACCGGCGCAGAGCCGGGCACCGCTGCGTTGCCCGTCAGTCATCCGCCAGAAGCGCCTCGGCTTCGATTTCCACCTTGTGATCGCCGATGAGCCCCGCGACGACGACAAGCGTGTTGGCAGGCTTTATTTCGGAGAAGACACGGCCGTGGGCTCTCGAGATATCAAGGACATCCGCCTCGTCGACAATGTAGATCCGTGTCCGTACCACATCGTTGGCGCTCGCACCCAGTGCAGTAAGTGCCGCCAGGATCTTGTCGAGAATATAGGTGGTCTGGGCCCCGGCATCGCCGGGCGCAACCGCCCGCGCGGCCCCGGCGACGGCCGTCGTGCCGGAGACATGGAGCCTGTTCCCGATCTTCTGGGCGCGGCAATAGCCCGCAATCTCTTCCCAGTCGGACCCTGTGAGCACCTTTGTGGCGTCCGCGCGATGCGTTGCAGAGATGGCACGATGGGCGAGCGGCATCTCCGCAAGATGATGGCTCAAGTCTCCTGACGCGGTCAGGAACGGGGGTTTGCGGTATTCGTCGCCGCAGTCTCCCGGCACGTCGTCGGTCTCGGCAAAAGCGTCTTCGAGCCGCGCGCGATCCTCCTGATCCAGCGTGAAAGAAAAGAGCTTCCGGTTGTCGGCGATATGTTCGCTTTCGCCGATCCGGGCCCCCACGATGATCCCGGCGACGGCGTCTTCGTCCAGCACCCAGCGCGTCGCGACATTTGCAATGGACACACTGTGCTTTTTGGAGATTTCGCTTGCTGCCGAGAGTATGCCCTGAAAACCTGACCAGCCGCCGGCAGCGTCGATGAAGCGCTTGTACTTCATTTTCGACCAGTCGGAGATGTCCCTGGGTTCCGGCTTTCCAAGCCACCTGTCCGAGAGAAACCCGCCGCACAAGGTGCCGTAACCAAGCAGCCGGACACCCCTCTCCGCACACAGCTGCGACAGGGGACCGCGCGCGCGCCGGTCGATCATGGAGAAGGACACCTGATTGGTGACCAGCGGGATGCCGTCCGACAGGGCGAGCCGAAGATGGGCCGCGTCGAAATTGGTGACACCAAGCGCCTTGATAAGCCCTTGCTGTCGCAGCCGCGTCAATTCGTGCAACGCGTCCAGCCAGGCAGGGTGCTCGAAGCTCCACCAGTGGAACTGCAGCAGATCGATGCGGTCCGTGCCGAGCCGGTCGAGCCGCTCTTGTACGCCCCGGCGTACGACATCCGCGGTCATCGGGCCCGGTTCGGGACACCACTTGGTGAAGATCTGCGGGCGCCCGCCCTCGCTGTGTCTCGCCAGCAGCCGACCGGAAATGATCTCGGCGCTGCCGTAGTGGTCGGCCATGTCGAACGTGGAAAAACCTGCGGAAAGATAGGCGTCCAGATCATCGGCGGCTTTTTCCGGGTCCAGAACGGTCCCGTCCTTTTCGATATCCGCCACCTGCCACAGGCCGGTCAGGACGCGGCTGATCTCCAATCCCTCTGCAAGCTTTTGGCGGGGCGGCTCGGCTGTCATTTTCGTCCCTCAGCTTTCCGGCAGCAGCAGTTTGAAGCTGCGCTCGATATCCAGCGCGAGCGCTCCTTGCGCTGCCTTCCGGTCCGATTTTCTCAAGGCCGCGATGATCTCCTCGTGATGAATGTGTTCCGGAATTTCATTCGCGGCCCGCTCCTTTACCACCAGGTTCAGGAAGGCGCCGTACTGAAGCCAGAGCGCCTCGACAAGCGGCAGGATCACACGTGACCGCGCATAACCATAGAGCGTGAAGTGAAAGTCGTAATTCTGCTTGAGGTCGGGCATATCGTTGTCCGACCGCGGCGCGGAAATGATTTCCTCAAGCGCGTCGATACCGCCTGCATCCAGATGGTCCATGGCCTCTTCAAGCAGCAGCGCCTCAAGGGCGAGACGCGCTGATTTCAGTTCGCGCATGCGCTCCGGATCGAAGGGCGGCACCTCGAGCGTCCGGCTTGGCGTGTCGACCAGGGCACCTTCAGCGACAAGGCGTCTGACCGCTTCGCGTACCGGCGTCATGGAGGTTCCCAGCTGGTCCGCAAGCGTTCTCAGGCTCACCGTCTCGCCGGGTGCAAACGCACCGCGCGTGAAGGCTTCGCGCAGGGCGTCATAGGCACTCTCGCGCAGTTTCGACTGGTCTATCCTTGCGATTTTCGGCGCACTCATCTCCGCCCCACGGACCCGTGCCGGGTTTCTTTTCTTGACAACCTCATTTTGTGACATGGTATAAAATATCACAGATCACATGCAAGGCGCCAAACTTAAAAAAGTGGGGAGCGGTGGCTGGCAAGGGGAACACACACCTGGATGACGCGATGCCCGAGCGAGACGACGGTTTCTGGCTGTATGACCTGAAGGTCGAAACCGTTCTGGACGGCCGGACGCCTGTCTGCCGCCACATTGAAGGCGAGAGTTTCTCGGTCGAGGGTGAGGCGCTCGTGTTCGACAAATGTCAGCGTGTCTCCATGTATGCGCTCGCTGCGGTCTTGCCGCTGCTGCCGGCAAAGCAGCGCGATACCCATCCGAATGACTGGATGTCGACCGATGCCGAAGTCGCCTGCGCCGATCCGCATTGTGGTGGGCGATTCCGGATAACGCGCACCACCAGGCGCTGGTTCTCGCATTCTGCAACAACCGGCCTGCCGGAAACGCGCAGCACGCCCTATTGGCAAAAGGAAGAGGCCGAATGAGCGTGGAGAAGGCAGCGTTGCGTCCAGGATACGGCATCTCCCGCGTCATAAAGGGCGGCTGGCAGCTTGCCGGTGACCACGGCCCGGTTGAGCGGCAGGCGGCCATCGCGGACATGGAAGCTTTCGTCGATGCCGGCATCACGGCGTTCGATTGCGCCGACATCTATACCGGTGTCGAGGAAATGATCGGGGCCTTCATTTCCGATCTGCGCAAGCGCCGCGGCGCCGATGTCGCTGACCGGGTACAGGTGCACACCAAACTTGTTCCCGATCTCGAGCGCCTGGAGAACCTCTCCGACACGGAAGTCGAGGCGATTGTCGACCGGTCCCTGCAACGGCTCGGGATCGAGCGTCTGCATCTGGTTCAGTTCTATTGGTGGGACACCTCCATCGGCGGTCCTGTTCGCGCCATGGAGGTTCTCAAACGCTGCCAGGAAAAAGGCAAGATCGCCCATCTCGGCGTCACCAATTGGGACGTCGTTGAGACCGCGCCTTTTCTCGATGGGGGGATCGATCTTGTGTCGACCCAGGTGCAGTATTCGTTGCTCGACCGGCGGCCGGAAAACACGCTCGTTCCGTGGTCGGCGGAAAACAATATCAGCCTCCTGTGCTACGGCACCCTGGCCGGCGGGTTCCTCACGGATGGCTGGCTTGGGCAGCCCGACCCCGGCTTCGCGTTTGAAAACAGGTCCCTGGTGAAATATCGCCTGATCATTGATGAATGCGGTCCCTGGTCGTCCTTTCAGGCCCTGCTGCGCCTTCTCAAGGAGATCGGCGACCGGCACGGCGTGTCGCTGAGCTCTGTCGCGACGCGCTGGGTCCTGCAGCAGCCTCAGGTCGCGGCCGCGATCGTCGGCGCGCGCTATGCGCGGCATTTGCCGAAAACTCTGGAGGTTTTCCGGTTCAGGCTTGATGAGCAGGATCTCGCGCGCATTTCGGATTGGCTCGACGCGGCGCCGGGTCCCTCCGGCGAGGTCTTCGCGCTGGAGCGCGACAGGACCGGCCGCCACGGGCGGATCATGAAGTACAACTTGAACACACGGCCGAATGACGCGGTGCTGGGGGCGTCCAATGGATGATGCGATCCTCACGCTCAGCGGCGTCAGCCGGTCCTTTGGAGACTTCAAGGCGGTCGATGATGTCACCCTGAAGATCCGGGAAGGATCGATCACCGGTCTGATCGGCCCGAATGGTGCCGGCAAGTCGACTCTGTTCAACGTGATTGCAGGCGAGCTGGCCCCGTCAGCGGGCTCCGTCAGTCTGTCCGGAACGGACGTCTCCCGCCTGCCGCCGGACCAGCGCTTTGTGCTCGGGCTCGGCCGGACCTTTCAGATCCCGCGGCCCTTCGCGCGCATGAGCGTCCTTGAAAATGTCATGCTCGCCCCGCTTCAGCAGACCGGTGAAACGCTTCTGGGTGCCGTGTTCGGCAAGGCACGCATTCGAGAACAGGAAAAGGCCGTCCGCAGCCGCGCGCTCGAAGTACTGAACTTTCTGACGCTGCGACCCGTTTCGGATCAGCCCGCAGGCAAGATCTCGGGCGGCCAGATGAAGCTGCTTGAACTCGCGCGCGTTCTCATGGGCGATCCACGCCTGATCCTGCTGGACGAACCTGCCGCTGGCGTCAACCCGGCCCTGACCGAAGTGTTGATTGAAAAGATCGAGGAACTGAACCGGGGTGGCAAAACCTTCCTCATCATCGAACACGATATGGATTTCGTGATGCGGCACTGCGATCCGGTGATTGCCATGGCCGAAGGCAAGGTCGTGTTCCAGGGAACGGCGGCGGAAGCCCAGTCCAACCCGGTCCTTCTGGAAGCGTATCTGGGGGCGCCGGTCGATGCCTGACGCCCTGCTCCGGATCGAAAAACTGACGGCTGGCTACAGGCCGGATCTTCCGATCCTGCGCGGCGTGTCACTGAAAGCGAAAACGGGCGAACTGACAGCCATCATCGGCCCAAACGGGGCCGGAAAGTCGACCCTGATCAAGGCCGTTGCCGGCCTGCTCTCGATCACGGAAGGCCGTGTTCTGCTCGAAGAAAAGGAAATCACCGGGCTCGAACCCGATCGCCTTTCGCACGCCAGAATTGCCTATGTGCCCCAGACCGACAATGTCTTTCGCACGCTCACGATCCAGCAGAATCTCGATCTGGTTTTGAAGTCTCACCGCACGCCGGCGGAACGGATCCAGGCGCTCTTTGAGCGGTTCCCGGTGCTTGCCGAAAAAAGACGCGAAAAAGCCGGATCGCTGTCCGGCGGGCAGCGCCAGTTTCTGGCTGTCGCCCTGGCGCTCGCGGTCGAGCCTCGGCTGATCCTCATGGACGAACCTTCCGCGGGCCTGTCGCCGAAATCCGCCGAAGAGGTGCTTGATCATGTCAGACAGCTGACCCGGCAGGGCGTCTCGGTGCTCCTTGTCGAACAGAACGTGAAGCAGGCGCTCGGACGTGCTGACCATTGTTATGTTCTGGCCGAGGGCCGGAACCAGATTGACGGTCCGGCGCAGGACCTGCTCGCGGACCCGGCGCTGGGCCGTATCTATCTTGGCGGCGAACGGAAGGGGGCGGCATGATCCAGCATCTTGTCGACGGCATTCTCGTCGGCTCGTTCCTGTCGCTCGGTGCCATTGGCCTGACGATGGTGATGCATATCCTGCGCTTCGCCAATTTCTCCCACGCGGAGCTCCTGTCCATTGGCGCATACTGCGCCCTTGTGTTTGACAGGCTGTTCGAGAGCCTGCTGCCCGTACTGGCGGCAAAGATCGGCCCTTTGTCCATGACGGGAGCGCTCTTGCTCTCGATCCTCATCTCCATGCTGGTGACTGGTCTGTCCGCAGTCCTGATCGACAAGCTGGTCTTTCGCAGGGTGCGCCAGAAAGGCGGTGAGCTATCGATGGTGTTTGCCTCCTTCGGCATGTCTCTCGTCATCCGCAATGTCATCGGGCTTGTCTTCGGCCTGTCCAGCGAGCTCTATTCCCGCGACATTGCCTTCGCCATGGTGTTGTCCCGAGACCCGCTGTTGCTGGTGAAGCCCGATCAGGTCTTTGTCCTGATTGCAGCACTGGTGATCATGTTCGCGCTCTACCTGCTGTTCTCGCGCACCACGATCGGGTTTGCGCTCAGGGCGATCGCCGAGAACCCGAGCCTTGCCCAGGTGCATGGTGTCAACCTGAAGAAGATGATTGCGCTGGTCTGGATCATGGGCGGTGCATTGGGTGCAATCGCAGGGGTCTTTTACGGCCTCAGCTACCAGATCACGCCCGTCATGGGCCGCGACCTCGTGCTGCCGATTTTCGCGGCAACGATCGTCGGCGGGATCGGCAGCGTCTATGGCGCGGTGCTCGGCGGGTTCATCGTCGGGGTCGCCTCCAACATTGCCCTTGTTGTTCTGCCGTCCGGATACAGTCCGTCGGTTCCCTTCGTGATGATCCTTCTTGTTCTGCTCATCCGGCCGAACGGTCTCTTCGGGGAGGCGCGGGCATGATCGGTGTGATCTCCTATCTCGTGTTCTTCACGACGGTTGCCGCCATTCTCGGTATCGCGGTGCTCGGCCTGAACTTGCAATGGGGTAATACCGGCCTCTTCAATGGCGGTGTTGTCGCGTCCTTCGGGGCGGGTGCCTACGGAACTCTGATCCTTGGGGGCGCGCCGCAGGAAAGTCAGCTGGGCGGGTTCGAGCTGTTCTACCCGCTGGCACTTCTGGCGGGCATGGCCGCCGCCGGGCTTCTGGCCTGGGCGGTGGGCAGGCTCACTTTGCGGCTGCGCCACGACTACCTCGCGATTGCCACTTTCGGCGTCGCGGTCGCCTTTGAAAACGTGATGCGCAACGCGACCAGCATCACCGGCGGCGCGCAGGGCATCCGTGGCTTCGAGCGTCCTTTCAGACAAATGCTCGGGGACGGCTTCACCTACAACGTGGTGTTCCTGATTGTCGTTCTTCTCATTCTCTGCGCGGTCTATGTCTTTCTCGAGCGCCTGACCGTCTCGCCGTTTGGCCGCTTGCTGCGCGCCATCCGCGAGGACGAAACCGCGGCCAGATCCCTGGGCAAGTCACCCGACAGGATAAGATTGATTTCCTTCGTGACCGGCTCGGTTATCATCGGCCTCGCAGGCAGTCTCTACGGCACGTTCTATGCGTTTGTGAGCCCGCAGGACGTTCTGCCCATTCTCACATTCCAGATCTGGGCCATGCTGATCGTCGGCGGCGCCGGAAATGCCAAGGGTGCGCTTGCCGGCGCCTTTCTGATCTGGGGAGCCTGGACCTTTTCCGGCTGGGCCCTGTCCCGCTTCGCGCCTATCGAGGCACAACTCTACACCGGGTCGATTCAGTTCGTGCTGATCGGTCTGGTGATTGTCGGCATGCTGCTCTGGAGGCCTCAGGGCCTGTTCCCCGAGCGGCTGATCGTTTCCCAACCCGGCCGGAGCCGGGAGAAAACACAAGCAGAGGGGTTCACATGAGAACGTTACTTACGATTGCGGCCTTCGCGGCCGGAGTGTCGGCTCTGAGTACCGGAGCGCACGCACAGGACTGCACGACCAAGATCGGCGCGACGCTGCCGACCTCGGTGGACTGGGGCCGGCCGATTGCCGAAGTGGCGCAGTTCGCCGTCGACCAGGTGAACGAAGCCGGTGGTGCCGCCGGGTGCCAGATCGAAATGGTTCTGCGCGACACACAGGTCGATCCCAAGGTCGGTGTCGATGCGGCCAAGGCACTGGTTGATCTGGAAGGGGTCAACGTCCTGCTCGGCGCGGTCTCGTCGGGCGTTTCCATGCCCATCCTGACCTCCGTCACGGTCCCGGGCGGCGTCATGCAGATGTCCTGCTGCTCGTCCTCGACCGCCTTCACCAAACTGTCCGAGGAAGGCAAGACCAACGGCCTCTGGTTCCGGACATTCGCAACGACGGCGGTTCAGTCGGCGATGGCCGCGAAAGTGGCCTCCGACAAGGGCTACAAGAAGATCGCCGTCCTCTACAAGAATGATGACTGGGGCCAGGACATGGCCCGTCTGATTGCAGCCGATTTCGCAGCCGCCGGCATCGAGGTGACATCGTCCGTTGCCATCAATGACGCTCAGCCGTCCTACCGCGCCGAGGTCACTGAGGCGATCGGTGGCCAGCCGGAAGCTCTTTATCTTGCACTTTACCCGAATGAAGGCACATCCGCGGTCCGCGAATGGCTGTCTCTCGGCGGGACCCAGGACATGATCCTGGCGAACTCGCTGAAGTCCGATGAATTCAGGGACAATGTCGGCCTGCAGTATCTCGGCAATGCGCTCGGCACGGACACCGCTTCACCGCGTGTCGCCAGTGCAGATGCCTTCAAGGCCGCCTATGTGGAAAAATTCGGTTCCGAGCCGAACGGCCCGGGCCTTGCCAACAGTTTCGATGCCGCCATGCTGGCACTTCTCGCCATGGAAGCGGCAGGCAAGGACGCGTCAGGTGCTGATATTGCGGCCGCGGTCGCCAAGGTGACGGACCCGAACGGGACGCCGGTCACGGCGGATGTGGCCGGATTTACAGCCGCGAAGGAGACGCTCGCGGGCGGCGGCACGGTCAAGTATCAGGGCGCGACCGGTGATGTCCGTTTCGATGCAAACGGAGACGTTTCCGCACCGGCGGTTGTCTGGAAATTCACCGACAGCGGCACCGAGGAAGTTGAATATCTCTCCCTCAGCGATGTCGATGCGTTCATCGCGTCGCTGAAGAAATAGCCGAAAAATGAATGCCGATACCCGCCGTGAGCAACGGCGGGTATCGAACGGAACCTAAAGTTCGTTGACCGGCACCTTCAGGAACGTCTTGCCGCTGTCGTCGGCAGGCGGCAGTTTGCCTGCACGCATGTTGACCTGGATGGATGGAATGATGAGCTTCGGCATGGAGAGTTGAGCGTCCCGTTCGGTCCGGAACTTCACGAACTCTTCCTTCGTCTTGCCTCCGCCGACATGGATGTTGTGCTCCTTCTCGTCGCCGACGGTCGTTTCCCACTGGATGTCCCGGCCGTTCGGGCCGTAGTCGTGGCACATGAAGAGGCGCATGTCCTCCGGCAGCGACAGCACCTTCTGGATCGAATCGTAGAGCGTCGCAGCGTCGCCGCCCGGAAAATCGGCTCGTGCCGAACCGCCGTCCGGCATGAACAGCGTATCACCGGCAAAGGCGGCATTGCCCATGATATGCACCATGCAGGCCGGAGTGTGTCCGGGGGTCGCCATGGCAAAGGCTGTCATCTCGCCGATCTGGTAGGTGTCGCCGTCCTGAAACAGCCGGTCGAACTGGCTGCCGTCGCGCTGGAACTCGGTGCCTTCGTTGAAGACCTTGCCGAAGGTTTCCTGGATGACGGTGATCTGGTCGCCGATGCCGAGCTTGCCGCCGAGCTTCTGCTGGATGTAGGGCGCTCCGGAGAGGTGATCGGCATGGACATGTGTCTCGATCAGCCATTCGAGCTCAAGCCCGTTTTCCTCGATATAGGCGATGATCTCGTTGGCATTATCATAGGTGATGCGGCCGGCAGCGATATCGATGTCCATGACGCTGTCAACGACAGCGCACGCCTTCGAGGACGGATCCTTTACGACATAGCTGATCGTGTTTGTCGCCGGATCGAAGAAAGCCTTCACGTCCGGTACGACCGCCATGTCGACAGGGTAGTTGGACCTGATCATCTGTGTCTCCTCCGACAGGTTCCTGCCCCAACGATAGTTCCAAAGAGTCGCCCATCCGTCCGTTTGATGCAACGCCTTTCAACGGTTACCGGACATCACTATCGTCACAAGAGGATGTGAATTTTCAATCCCGGCGATACTCCGTGGATCGCCTTGTCAGATGTACCGGGCGATGTCCCCGGCATGTATGCCGGCGCAGTCGACAACCGGAAACGCCGTCTCATCGGCTGTGAAAACGGCGTTCAGGTCAGTCCCTCCGAGCAGCACCGCCTCGGCACCCCGATCCACAAGCGCGCGGCCTGCGCGAACGAAGACGTCTTTCAGTTCCGGGGCCGGCGCTCCCGACTGTACCAGCGTCACATAGGCCTCATGGACATGTTTCGGGTCATCTCCTGCCGGTGTCAGAACGTCGACCGGTGAGAGCTTGCCATTCATGCCGGAGCTCATGACGGTTTCGGTTCCAAGGATGCCGACACGGGTCATTCCCTTCTCCTGCAGCCAGGCCGAAAGGCTTTTGGTGAGATCAAGGATCGGTAAGGGAGAAATCTCTGCAAAGGCATCAATGCAGAAGTGACCGGCAATCGAGGTGACCGCGACGTTCTCCGCACCGGCAGCCTTCAGCCGCTCCGTTAGGCGCAGATAGATGCCGCATTGCGCGGCCCCGTCTCCCGAAGTGAGGTTGGCAAGCAGCGTTGGAGCGTCGGCGTGAACGATGGTCAGGTCCAGGTCGCGGTCCTTCTCAGCTGCCAGCCGGATCAGCCGGCGGTAGTAGAAGTCAGTGGCGGCCGGGCCGATGCCGCCGATCAAGCATATGTGCAAAATGCGCCTCATGATCAGATTGTGTGCGTTCGCGGCACCTTATCGAAGCGCGCAACAACCGCAAGTCAGGTCGTTTCGATCGGTTTGCTCCTGAGGCGTCCGACGGTTTCCGGCTCTGCACGCCGGCAGGCAACGGGAGGCAGGCCCTTGGCGATCTGGCTCATGTCTTCCAGGACAAGTGCGCCGATCTGCTGAAGTGCGGAGGTCAGGGCACCTGCGCGATGGGCGGAAAACAAAATGCCCGGAACCTTCCGGATCGGGTCGTCGGCAGCAACCGGTTCTTCCGGGAAGACATCCGTTGCGATCCGCAGGCGGCCGCTTGAGGCTTCTTTCGAAAGGGCGTCAAAATCTGAAATTGCCGCCCGGCTCAGGAGGACAAGCATCGCCTGATCCTGCATCATCGACAGCTTTTCAGCATCCAGCAGATGGGCATTTTCGGTCGTGATGGAAGCGACAACAAAAATCACCCGATTTTGCCGCAACAGGTCATCCAGTGATGCAGGTTCCACCCCAAGGCGGCGCAAGTGATTGTCGGGCAGCCAGGGGTCGAACGCCGAGATCTCCGCCTGGAAAGGGGCGAGCAGCTTGTGAAGAGCGCGCCCGAGATCTCCAAACCCGATAAAGCCGATCCTGCTGCCGGTCAGAAGCTCGGCCTCCGCGTTGCCCTCAAGACCGTATTTTTCGTTTGCCGAGAGAAAGTCATTGTGGCTGGAGTGTACGCCGCGCGCCAGTGACAGCGCCATGCACAGCCCCATTTCGGCAACGGGCAGCGCGAACACGGATGCCGGTGTCAGCACATGTACGCCGCGCCGCAGGCAGGCTTCATAGTCCACATTCGGAAGAAAGTTCGTTTCGACATTGATCAGGGCCTTGAGCCGTGCCGCGCGCTCCAGTCTGTCCGCTTCCATGGCCTGCTGGCTTATGACGATGTCGGCCTCCGGCAGATGGCGCTCATAGGCCGCATCGCGCTCTGCGGGATCTATTTCGATCACGTCGAACTCGGAAAAAAACCTGTGCCGGTCCCGGGCGCTGAAGATCTCGTCCGTCTGGCGCGGGTCGGGATCGTAAAGAACACGCATTTTTCGTTTCTCCCAAAAAACGATTTACAACATAAAACGTTTTTTCTAGCATTGGCGCAAGGAGGAGTTTGTCGATGCCCGACAAGGCTGCGCAAAAGCAGCGGGGGTCGAGGCCGTCCATCCGCGATGTTGCGCGGCGGGCGGGCGTATCACCCGGTTGCGTTTCCAATGTGATCAACGGCCGCCGCAAGCTGGACGATCCCATCGGCCGCGCCGTGCTCCAGGCGGTCCGCGATCTCGGATACCGCCGCAACACCATGGCCTCCAATCTGCGCCGCAGTCAGAGCCGCATCATCGGTCTCGTCATTCCAGATTTCGAAAACCCGTTTTTCGCCGAACTGGTCGCAAAACTGGAGCATCGCGCCGAGGCTACGAACTACCGCATCGTCGCCACCTCCAGCAGGGAGGATGCAGATATCGAGGCGCGCGAAATCGACGAACTGGTCGGCTGGCGCGTGGCCGGTGTCTTCGTGATACCGTCGCTCTATTCCCGTGCTGCGGAGCTTGTTGAATCCAACGAAACGCCTTTTGTCTTTCTGGACAGGATCCAGCATCACGCGGCAACCGACGGCGTTGGCGTGGACAACGCTGCTGCCAGCGCCGCGCTTATGCACAAGCTGTTCGATGCCGGCCATCGCCGCATTGTCGTGGCCTATCTCGGAGATGGCATCGCCAATGTCGCTGAACGGCTCGAGGGCGTTCGTGCCGCCGTCGACGGTCGCGCGCAGGAAGTCATTGTCGACTACGTGCCCACCGGCGACAGCATCGAGGGTGCGCGTGCCGCACTGGCCGCGTATCTCGACGACAACCCGCCTCCCGATGCCGTGTTTTGCCTGTTCAACACGGCGACACTGGCCGCCTATGGTCTGTTGCAGGAGCGCGGTCAGGTCATCGGGACGGACACGGCTCTGGCCGGTTTCGACGACAGTGCATGGATGGCCCATGTGCACCCGCCTGTCGCAGCAATTGTCCAGCCGACGGAGGAAATCGCCCGGGTCGCGTGGGAGCGGCTCTTGGCAAGGATCGAGGGCGGTGACACGCCGCCGGAGACGATCCGCATCAACTGCCGGCTCGAGGCAAGGGAGTCGCTCGGCCCGCTGGATACCCAGGCGGGCGAAGGCGACCCCAACGGTGCTTGAGCACCGGCAGAGAAATAGAAGGTGACGAAGAAGCGCCGGTACAGCAGAGACGAAAAGTGGAGGAAAGCAAATGTTCAAGCAATTGACTGTAACTGCCCTCGTGGCGCTGCTGGCCGTGCCAGCACAGGCCGAAACCTACGGCGTTCTGATGAAAACCCTGTCCAATCCGTTCTGGGGTGCCATGGAACTCGGTGTCCGCGACGGTGCCGGTGAAGCAGGCGTGGAATATTACCTGCAGGCTGTCGAAAGCGACCAGGCAGCTGAGCCGCAGCTCAACGTGTGCAACACGATGCTGGAGCGCCAGCCGGACGCGATGATCACCGCCGCGATCAACTCGACCATCTTGCTACCATGCCTGAAACGGGCAACGGAGATGGGTATTCCGGTCGTCGATCTCGATGGCAATCTCGATCACAAGATCGCAACGGATGCCGGCGTCGACATCGCGTTTTCCATCGGTTCCGACAATGTCGCTGCCGGTGCGCAGGGCGCCGAGTGGCTCGTCAGCCAGGTCGGTGCGGATGCCAAGGGACCGGTTCTGGTCATCGAGGGCCTTTCCGGCAACGTGACCGGTCAGAAGCGCGCCAACGGCTTTTCCGAAAAGCTTGCAGAACTTGCGCCGGGGCTCGAAATCGTCGCATCTCTGCCGGGTGACTGGGACCGGGGCAAGGCCGCCAACATCACCAATGATATCCTGACCGCCAACCCGGAACTCGTCGCCATTTTCGCCGCCAATGACGGCATGGCTCTTGGCGCCGTCGAAACGGTCTATGCAGCCGGCAAGGGAGACCAGGTGACGGTTATTGGCGTTGACGGCAATTCGGACGCGGTAAAATCGATCAAGTCCGGGCGCTTGAACGCATCGGTCGCACAGCTGCCCTACCTCGTCGGCAAGCAGGCCGTTGAAATGGTCAAGGCGGGCGGCGATCAGCCGGACTGGGTCTATGTTCCGACCATGGTGCTGACCAAGGAGGTGCTGGAAAGCGGCTCCGACCCGATGCTCGAATACGTCAAGTAACAGCGGCAAGGCAGGCCGCCGGATCAACGGACATTCAGCCTGAAATGGCTGAACATCCGGGCGCTGGTCCGGCGGCCCGCATTTACCGGGTGGGCATATGCTGAAAATTCTCGAAAGAACACACGTTCGCGCGGAGTCGCTCGCGGTTCTCCTGGTGCTGATTGTCGTCATGGCGATCCTGTCGCCGGTAACAGGCTCCGGGGTGCGGGTCTTCCTGACCGCGAACAACTTCTTCAACATCATTCTCGCCAGTGCCACCTTCGGCATTCTGGCCATCGGGGCGACCTTCGTCATCAGCGCGGCAGGGATCGATCTCTCGCTCGGTTCCGTTCTGGGACTGGCATCGGTCACTGGCGCGGCGCTGGTCGTCACGCTTGAGCTGCCCTGGTACTTCGCCATAATAGGCGCACTTGGCGCAGGCGCGGCAGCAGGCGCGGTCAACGGCTTCATCATCACAAGGGGGCATGTGCCCGCCTTCATCGTGACCCTGGGCATGCTCGGAATTGCCCGCGGCCTCGCGCTGATCATCTCCAGCGGGCGCGGCATATACGGTTTGCCGGAAGAGATCCTTTTTCTCGGCCAGGCGCGCCCTTTTGGCGTGCCGACACCTGTTTTCATTCTCTTGTTTGTCGCGTTGGCGTCCCACTACGTATTGGCCCATACGCCGTTCGGGCATCACACGCTGGCGCTCGGCGACAACGAGAACTCGGCGCGGGCAACCGGCATCAACATCCGGCGTCAGCGGATGCTGCTTTACACGATCTCGGGCCTGATGGCCGGCATTGCCGGGCTGATTTTCACAGCGCGCGTCAACACCGGGGATCCGACCGCCGGTCTGAATTACGAACTTCTCGCGATCACCGCCGCCATTATCGGGGGAACCAACCTCTTTGGCGGGCGCGGTTCGATCCTCGGCACGATGATAGGCGCGCTCATCATGGGTGTTCTGCAGAACGGGCTCAATCTCATGGCCGTTCAGGCCTACTACCAGCAGATGGCGATCGGCGCTGTTCTGATTGCCGCCGTCTGGCTCGACCAGATCCGGACGCGGGGGAGGTCGCTGCAATGAGCCTCCTGGAGCTATCAGGCGTGGAGAAGAGTTTCGGTCCGGTGCAGGTCCTGCACGGGGTCAACCTGACGGTCGACGCAGGTGAGGTGATCGGTCTCGTCGGCGACAACGGCGCCGGCAAATCCACCCTCATGAAAACGATCACCGGCGTTTACACCACGGACAAGGGACGCATCAGTTTTAATGGCACCGATGTCACCGGCCGGAATCCCGGTGAGCGCCGCGAAAGCGGCATCGAGATGATCTACCAGGATCTTGCACTCGCGCCGCAGCAGGACGTTGCCAACAACATCTTTCTTGGGCGGGAGCCGACTAAACGGTTTCTCGGCCTGCTGCCGGGTTTTGTCGACAAGTCGAAGATCGATGCCGAGGCGCAGCATATGATCGACCGGCTGGGTGTGCATGTTCCCTCGATCCATCTGCCGGTCGGCATGCTGTCGGGCGGTCAGCAGCAGACCATTGCGATCGCGCGCGCCCTGACATTCAAGCCGAAGCTTGTGATCATGGATGAACCGACGGCGGCGCTTGCCGTGCGCGAGGTCGAAAGCGTGCTGAACCTGATCCGGCAGATGCGCGATGAAGGCATCGCGACGATCCTGATCAGCCACCGCCTCAACGATGTCTTTGAAGCCTGCGGCCGTATCGTGGTACTTCGCCGTGGAAACGTCATTGCCGATCTGAAACGGGACGAAACCGACATGGCGGAAGTCGTTTCTTATATCGTCGGCGCACACGGATAGGACTGCGATATGCCTCGACTGGGACTGCATGGCCTCGCCTTTACACCGCTCTGGAACCCAGCAGAAGCGGATCGCCTGCTTCCGCCGATCACGGCTCACGGCGTGACGGTCATCGAAACGCCTTTGCTCGATCCGAAGAACTACGACAGCGTTGGAACCCGGCGTGCCGCGGAGCGCAACGGTGTGGAGATCGTCTGTTCGCTCGGGCTTCCGGCCGAGATCGATATCCTGCGCAATCCGGGCGATGCGGTCGATTATCTGGGCTTTGCCCTTCAGGTGGCGCGGGATGCGGGCGCGGCTGCGCTGTCCGGCGTGACTTATGGAACAATAGGCAAGACAAGCGGAGCTCCGGTCACCGCAGCGGAAAGCGATGCCATTTGTCGGCTGGTCGACCGCGTTGCCCAGAAGGCGCGGGATCTCAACATGCGCCTTGGCCTCGAACCCTGCAATCGCTATGAGACCCATTTGCTGAACACGGCCCGGCAGACCGCCGAGATCATTGAACGCGTCGGCGCGCCGAATGTCTTCATTCATCTCGACACCTATCATATGAACATCGAGGAAGCCGGCATGGCCGAGGGCTTTGCCGATGCGGGCGAGCATCTCGGCTATGTCCATTTGTCGGAATCCAACCGTGGCGTTCCGGGCAGGGGCACGCTCGACTGGGCGGGGACATTCAGGGGATTGGCCGACGTCGGATTTCAGGGAACGATGACTTTGGAAAGCTTTGTCTATCTGGCACCGGAGATTGCATCCGGCCTTGCGGTCTGGCGCCCGGTGGCCGGGCGCCCGGAGGATGTCATCGAGGTCGGCCTGCCGTTCCTTGCCGAGCAGGCGGAAGCGGCGGGGCTCAATCTGTCATGACTGCTCCGCAGGATATTTCGGTTGAAGACCTTGCGGCCCGGATTGTGGAACGCGGGCGCACGAACCGGAGCGTAACAGCTGTCTGCGGTCCTCCCGGCGCGGGCAAGTCCACACTCTCCGATGAACTTGCTGCAAGGCTGAACGAAAAGGATCCGGGCAGTGCTGCCGTATTTCCGATGGACGGCTATCACTACGACGATCTGATCCTGAACGCCCGTGGATGGCGCCCGCGAAAGGGTGCGCCGCATACGTTCGATGTCGGCAGCTTCCGGCACATGCTGATGAGGCTCAAGCGCAACGAGGAAGACGAAGTCGCCGTCCCTGTCTTTGATCGCAGCATCGAGATCGCGCGCAACAGTGCGCGCGTCATTCCGCAGTCCGTGCGGCACCTGATCGTGGAGGGAAACTATCTTCTGCTCGACGAGGCACCCTGGCGCGACCTCGGCCCGCTCTTCGACACCACGGTCTTTTTGAGTGTGCCGCTCACCGAGCTTGAGCGGCGTCTTGCCGAACGCTGGCAGGACCTTTCGGAAACGGACCGCAAGGCGAAGCTGGAAGAAAACGATCTTCCGAACGCGCGGCAGGTTGTCAGCGGCAGCCTGCCGGCGGAGTTCCAGATCGTCTTCGATCCCTGAAAAGGGCTGTAGCCCCGGCCTATCGGCCCATCCAGCCTCCGTCGACGGTCATGACGGTGCCGTGCATGTAGTCCGAAGCCGCGGATGCAAGGAAAACGGCCGGTCCGGCAAAGTCCTCCGCGTTGCCCCAGCGCCCGGCCGGGATACGCTCCAGGATCGACTTCGACCGCACGGGATCGTTGCGCAGCGCCTCGGTGTTGTCCGTTGCGATATAGCCCGGTGCAATCGCGTTGACATTGATCCCCCTGGCGGCCCATTCGTTCGCAAAGGCTTTGGTCAACTGGCCGATTGCGCCCTTGGAGGCTGCGTAGCCCGGAACCGTGATGCCGCCCTGGAAGGTCAGGAGCGAAGCCGTGAAGATGATCTTGCCGGAGCCGCGTTCCACCATGCGCGCACCGATCTCGCGCGTCAGCACGAACTGGGAGGACAGATTGACCTCGATCACCTCGTCCCAGATGTCGTCGCCATGTTCGGTCAGCGGTGCACGCTTGATCGTGCCGGCATTGTTGATGAGGATATCGATGACCGGATGAGCCTCGTTGACCTTGGCCGCGAAGGCTTTCAGCGCCTCACGGTCACTGAAATCGCAACTATAGCCGGTGAAGTTGCGTCCGAGCGCGCGCACCTCTTTCTCAACCTCGCTGTCCGAGCCTTCAAGACTGGCGCTGACGCCGATGATGTCCGCGCCTGCGTCGGCGAGCGCCACTGCCATTGCCTTGCCGATGCCGCGCTTGGCGCCGGTGACAAGCGCCGTCTTTCCGGCAAGGCTGAAACTGTCCAACACACTCATTCTGCATTCTCGCTGATCTGGATCATGGATTTGATGGCGCTCGGGTTCTGGGTAAGGGCTTCGAACGCGCCCTGAATATCCTTGAGCGGCTGGATATCGGTAATGAAGGAGGAGCAGTCGACGACGCCTTCGGCGAGAAGCTGCATGGCCTGGTCGTAATCTTCGGGCCGATAGACGCGGGCACCGAAGAGTTCCAGTTCCCGCCAGAAAAAGCGGAACATGTCGACGTCCGGCTTCTTGGCGTGGATTGCCACCATGACAATACGTCCCCGCGCGGCGGCGGCATCGGTCATCAAATCGACGCCTGGCTGGCTGCCCGAGACCTCGAAGACGACATCCGCGCCCTTGTTGCCCGTCAGCGTGTTCACCTGCTCGGCCGCGTCCGACTGTTTCGGATTGATCGTGGAGAAGCCGAGCTTCTCCGCGTAGGCAAGGCGGCTCTCGCTGATCTCGCTGATCGTGACCTTGCCGCCGGCGTGCCGCGCGACGAGCGCGACCAGAAGACCGATCGGACCGCCGCCGATCACCAGAACGTCTTCCCCGGGTTTGACCTGTGCGCGGTTGACGTCGTGACACGCGACCGCAAGCGGTTCGATCAGCGCCGCATGCGCAAGATCAAGACCCTCGGGAAGGACGTGGATCGTGTGGGCAGGCACATTCCAGTATTCCTGGAAAGCGCCTTCGGTATCGATGCCGATGAATTTCAGGTTGTGACAGATATGCTCGTGACCGGCGAGACACGCAGGACATTCGCCGCAATGGTCCAGCGGTCTTACGACAATCCGGTCACCCGGCTTCAGGCCGTCGACCCCGGTGCCGACCGCGGAGATGACCCCGGACATTTCGTGACCGATCGTGCGCTCGAACCCGACGCGCTGGTCCATGTGGCCAAGGAAGATGTGCAGGTCTGTGCCGCAGATGCCGCAATACGCGACCTTGATCTGAACTTCGCCGGGACCGGGATCGGACACCTGCTTTTGTTCAAGTGAGAACGTCTTGTCGCCGCGATATACGGCAGCGTTGCTGAGCATGAGGACCTCTAGAGTGTCAGGACTTTGTGGGGTTCAAGGAGCGTCCAGTCGAATTCGACGCCCGTCCCGGGGCTTTCCGGCGCAATGGCAAGGTGGTTTTCCACCTGCAGCGGGCGCTTCGTGTATTGGTCGATCGGGAACGAATGAACTTCGATCCATCCGGCATTCGCCTGCGCGGAAACGAGACTGACGTGTAACTCCTGCATTCCGTGGCTGCATACCGGGATCTTGTGTTGACGTGACAGGTCAGCGACCTGAAGGAAGCCGGTCACGCCGCCGCAGTTGGACGCATCCGGCTGGATGAAGCTGAGTTTGGACTGATCGAATGCATATTCGAACTCGTGGATAGTATGAAGATTTTCGCCCATGGCAAGGGCACATCCGGTTGCGTCCGAGATCTCGCCGTATCCCTTGTAGTTGTCCGGGATCGTCGGTTCTTCGAACCAGAGAATGTCATAAGGTGCAAAGGCCTGGGCCGCGGCGATCGCCTCGTCCACGGACATTGAGTAGTTGGCATCGACCATGAAGGCGACATCGGGACCGATCAACTCGCGCACCGCCGCAATGCGGGCAACGTCTTCTTCGAGTGTCGGCTGGCCGATCTTGATCTTAACCCCGTTGAAGCCCCGATCCAGGTAGCCCTGGATGCTTTCCAGCAGTTTCGGCAGCGGAAAGTTCAGGTCGATGCCGCCGCAATAGGCCTTGCATCTGTTATCGGCACCGCCTGCCAGTTTCCACAGGGGCCAGCCGCGCTGCTTGCCGCGAATGTCCCAAAGGGCGATGTCGACGGCCGAAATGGCGAAGGAAGCGATCCCGCCCCGTCCCACATAATGGATGTGCCACTGCATGCCTTCGTAGAGATTTTCCACCGCGCCGGCATCCTGACCGATCAGGAAAGGCGCCAGATCGTGGTGGATCATGGCGGCGATCGCTGATCCGCCCTTTCCTCCCGTGTAGGTGTAGCCGGTCCCCTCGGTGCCGTCGGTCAGGACGACCGTCGCCGTCACCAGTTCGAACAGGGTGTGGTCGCCATGCTTGGCGTCCACCAGCACTTCGGCGAGCGGGACGTGGAACAGCTGCGTGCGGATCTGTCTGATCGCGGTCATTTGGCGAACTCCACGCCCGACTGGCGGTTCATGACCCGCGTCTGGAACAGGATGACCGCGAACAGGAAGGCGCCCCGGATGACCATCTGCCAGTAGGCGCTGAAGCTGATCCAGCCCTTGCCGTTTTCGAAGTTCAGGATGTTGAAGACCAGCCCGAGCAGAAGCGCGCCCGCAACCGTGGCCGGGATTGACCCGAGTCCCCCGGTCAGAAGGGTTCCGCCGACAACCACCGAGGCGATTGCCGAAAGTTCCCATCCGACCCCTTCGAGCGGCTGGCCGGCTCCGAAACCGGAGGCAAGAAAGACACCCGCCAATCCGGCGCATCCGCCGGACAGCCCGTAGGCGAAGATTTTCGCCCGGTTGACCTTGAGGCCCATCATCACGGAGGCATCTTCACCGCCGCCGACGGCGAGAATTGTCCGTCCCAGGCTGGTCATTTCCAGAACAACCCAGAGGCAGACCACGAGAATGAGCACCAGAACGATTGTCCAGGGCACGATGCCCATGGCCTTCTCCATGCCGAGCTGGGTGAAATTCGAGCCCCAGTCGACCGAAATCGTCTGGGCGCCGGAGATCACCAGCGAGCCGCCCTTGGCGCCGAGCATCGTGGTAAGGGTCGCGATGAACGGCGGAATGCGCCCGAAGACGATACAGATGGCGTTGAAGAGCCCGAAGCCGACACCCGAGAGCACGGCAAGCGGAAGCGCGACCTCGATGCCGTATGGGCTGAGATAGGCGGCAATGACGGAGGTGAACGCCGCAACCGATCCGACCGAGAGATCGATCCCCCCTGTCAGAATGACGAAACACATGCCGACCGAAATCGCGATGAACATCGCGTTGTAGTTCAGGAACGACGTGATGTTGTAGGCGCTGCCGAAATTGTCATAGCGGAGCAGGCCGAACACGATCAGCACGAACAGGGCGATCCAGACCGCGACGGACTGCGGATTGCGCGAAATGTATTTCCGCATGTCGAAGGCATTTTGATCAAGCACGGCACTATTCCTTTCGCGCTTGCTGAATGTAGACGGCAGCCAGGATGATGGCGGCCTTGGCAATCAGCGCGACTTCGTCTTCAACGCCGTTTGCCAGAAGCGTGTATTTCACCAGCTGGATGATGACGGCCCCGAGGATGGCGCCGAAGATCGGTGCCTTGCCTCCCTGAAGCAGCGCACCGCCGACGACGGCTGCCGCGATGGCGTCGAGTTCCATCAGGTTGCCGTTGCGCGCCGCGTCCGAGGCCGAGTTGATCGCGACGACAATAAGACCTGCCAGCCCCGATAGGACCGAACAGATCACATAGGCGCCTATCTTGACCCGGCGCACAGGGCCACCGGCGAGTTTCGCGGCGCGCTCGTTGCCGCCGATCGCAAGCAGGTATCGCCCGAAGACGGTCCGGTTCACGACCCAGAAGAGAAGGCAGGCAATGGCAAGAGCCAGCCATCCCTGAAAGGGGAAACCCAGAATCTTCCCGGTGCCGAGATAGCTGAACTCGGGGTAGGAGAAGGTCTGCAGGTTGCCGTTCGTCAGCACCTGGGCGATGCCGCGCCCGGAAATGAACAGGATCAGTGTTGCGATGATCGGCTGCACCCGCAGCACCGCGACGATGACCCCGTTGAAGAGCCCGCAAACAAGCGCCGCGACCAGTGGAAAGAAAAGCGCGCCGATCAGCCCCAGCACCGGGTAGGCCTGGCCGAAATCCGACATGAAGATCAGCGGAGCCAGCGCCCCGGACAGGGCCATGACCGCACCGACCGAAAGATCGATCCCGCCCGTTGCAATCACGAGCGTCATGCCCATGGCGACGATGGCAATCGTCGCGACTTGCGAAATGTTGACGGCAAGCGTCTGCGTCTGCAGGAAATTGGGCGTGACGATGATGTTGAAGATGAGGATCAGCCCGAGCGCGATCAGGCCGCCGTGATTTTTGAGTTTTGCGGTAAAGTCCGTTCGCATGGTGTGTTCTGATGTCAGGCTGGTCATGCGGTGCCCTCCTCGTGGTGGGCAAGCGCCCTGACCAGGGCGTTTTCGGTGATCCCGGGATTGGTGAGTTCGGACACCGCCTTGCCTTCATGCATGACGACGATGCGGTTGGCGCCTTCCACCAGTTCCTCGAATTCGGAGCTGATCAGGATGACGGCATGTCCGTCGTCGACGAATTTCCGGATGATCGACTGGATCTCGCGTTTGGCACCGACATCGACGCCGCGCGTGGGCTCGTCCAGGATCAGGATGTCCGGCCTGGTTGCCAGCCAGCGTGCCAGGAGAACCTTCTGCTGGTTGCCGCCCGAGAGCTCGCGGATCGGCTGATCCATGTGGGAGGTCTTGATCCCGAGTTTCTGGATGAATTCGCCGACCAGTTCCTTTTCGCGGTCCCGGTCGATCTGTCCGTGCTTGCGCAGGTTCGGCAGGAGCGCGAGCGTGAGGTTCTCGCGGACCGACATGTCCGGAACGATCCCTTCGGCCTTGCGGTCCTCGGTCAGGAACCCGATCCGCGATCGGATGGCTTCGGACGGCTCGGACGGTTCGAATTCCTGGCCCTGCAGATGCATGGACCCCGATGTGAGATGATCCAGCCCGAAGATACTCCTGGCGGCCTCGGTGCGCCCGGAGCCGAGCAAGCCGCCAAGACCGACGATTTCGCCGCGATGAAGCGTCATGGAGAAATCGCTGAGACGCGGGCCCGTCGCGACCTTGTCGACTTCAAGGACAACCTCGTCATAGGCGGCGCGCCCGCCAGCCAGTTCCGTCAGGCCTTCGGCGGCGATTTCTTCCGCGTTGCGCCCGAGCATGCCGGCGATCAGATCAAGCTTCGTCGTTTCTGAGATATTCTGGCAGCCGACCGTCTGGCCGTCGCGCATGATGGTGACCCGGTCGCAGATCTGGAAAAGCTCGTCAAGAAAGTGGGACACGTAAAGAACCGAGACGCCGGATGATTTCAGCTCCCGGACGACCCCGAACAGGATTTCCACTTCCGAGCTGTCCAGCGAGGAGGTTGGCTCGTCCATGATGACGAGTTTCGCGTCCATGGAGACGGCGCGCGCAATGGCGACAAGTTGCTGGATTGCCGTGGAATAGCTTCCGAGCGGGGCGGTCACGTCGATTTCGATGCCGAACCGCGCGAGGATTTCGCGCGTGCGCCGGTGCGCTTCGGACCAGTTGATCATGAAGCCGAAAGACCTTGGCTCCTGTCCCATCACGACATTTTCGCTGACAGACCGGAGTGGGACCAGGTTCAATTCCTGGTAGATCGTGGCGATCCCGGCATTCTGGGCTTCGCGGGGCGAGGCAACGTGGCTGGGTTCACCGGCGAAATCGACGGTGCCTTCGTCTCGGCGGTAAAGGCCCGTCAGGATCTTGATGAGCGTTGATTTTCCTGCACCGTTCTGGCCGATGAGTGCATGGACTTCGCCAGGTTCAACCTCAAGAGACGCACTTCGAAGAGCCGGCACGCCACCGAAGTGTTTCTTGATCCCGGCCATGGTGAGCAGAGGTGCCATGGTGGCTCCTGTCAGCATGAGAGCATCGCGCGATCGCATGAACGCAATTGGATGCTCGATCACATCAGAACCGATCAACAGCCGGATGTTCAAGCGGTTCCGCTTGAACATCCGTTGATCTGGGAGAAAAGAGCCGGAGGGGAGCATCCCTCCGGCAGTTGGTCTTAGTAGGCTTCGTCGATATGCTTCGCGGCGTTGTCGGCCGTGAAGATCCGGTCTTTGACCTGCACCCAGGGTTCGATGGTTTCGCCGGCTGCGTAGCGCTTCATGGTTTCACATGCGAGCGGTCCGAAGAACGGGGAGCTTTCCACCGTGACGCCCATCTTGCCGTCGATGATTGCCTGAAGCGCATCGCGCGTTCCGTCGATGGAGACGACCAGAACGTCCTCGCCCGGCTTGCGTCCGGCAAGCTCGAGAGCCTGGATGGCTCCGATGGCCATTTCGTCGTTATGGGCATAGACGATGTTGACGTCCGGGTGGGCCTGCAGCAGCGTTTCCATGACCTGGCGGCCAAGGTCGCGGGCAAAGTCGCCGGACTGGGACGCGACGATTTCAAAACGCTCATCCTCAACGATGCGGTCGTCGAAACCGCTCTTGCGGTCGTTGGCCGGGGACGATCCCGTGGTTCCTTCCAGCTGGACGATGATGCCCTTGTCGCCCTTGAAGTTTTCGATGGTCCATTCCGCGACGCGTTTGCCCTGGTCAATGAAGTCGGATCCAAGGAAAGCCACGAAGTCCTCGCCAGGCTTCGCTGCGTTCGGGTCGACGGAGCGATCGACCAGGAACGTCGGAATGCCGGCAGCCTTGGCCTTCTTCACGGCAGGAATGAGCGGCTTTTCTTCGCGCGGGGGCAGGAACAGCACGTCGATGCCCTGTGCGATCATGCTGTCGACGTCGGCAACTTGTTTGGCCGCAGAGCCGGCAGCATCGGTCGCGATCAGATCCCAGCCGCAGCTTTCGGCCGTGTCATGGAAAGACTTGGTTTCGGCGATCCGCCAGGGATTGTTGGACTCCATCTGGGCAAAACCGACCTTGTAGCGGTCCTTCTGCTCAAGCGGCGGCAGCCCGGCAGCCGATGCGATTGAAGTCACTGCGCCAAATGCAATCGCAGTAGCCAGCAAGAGAGTACGTTTCATCATTTCCTCCACTTTGGTGCGACCAGAATCCCCCCGGCCGCGAGAGTCTGGGGTGTCAGCCCCAATTCAGGTAGGCGGTCTGCTTGCGCAGATAGCCATCGAAGCCGTAACGGCCGTCTTCTCCCCCCAGCCCGGACAATCCCCACCCGGTGTGAAAGCCTTGAACGGCCTCTCCGTTGGAGCGGTTCAGGTAGAGTTCTCCGAACTTCAGGCGATAAGGAGCTTGTGCGAGACGCTTGTGGTCCCTGGTGAACAGGTAGGCGGAGAGCCCGAAAGCTGTGTCGTTGGCAAACTGCACCGCCGTGTCGAAGTCATCGACCCGGACGGCCGTTGCAACGGGGCCGAACACCTCGTTTTGGACGGCCGGATTGTCGTTCTTTGCCGCTTCCAGCACGGTTGGCGCGAACCAGTGTCCCTTGCTGAACGGGCCGTCCTCGCGAACGCCGCCCTCAAGAAGGACAGCCGCGCCCGCGCGCACGGCATCCGCGACGATATCTGCGACCTTGTCCCGCTCGATGCGGTTCACCTTGGGGCCCATGTCGACGCTGCCGAGCGGATCGCCGAGGGTCAGCGACCTGGAGGCCGCGACGAATTTCTCCAGGAATTCGTCCGCAATGACACGGTGCAGATACATGCGTTCGTTGCAGGTGCAGATCTGGCCGCAATTCGTGTAGCGCGCAGCGACGGCCGCCTCAACGGCCCGGTCGATGTCGGCATCTTCCATGACGAGGAACGGGGCCTTGCCGCCCAGTTCCAGCCGCACAACCTTGATGTTGCCGGCGCCGGCCCGGTAGATTTCGCGTCCAGCGCGCGTGCTGCCGGTCATGGTGACGAGGTCGGACATCGGGCTTTCAACAAGGGCCGCACCGACGACGGGGCCTCGGCCGGTCACCACGTTGAACACACCGGCGGGCAGGCCGGCCTTTTCGCTCAGGCTTGCAAGGGCAAGTCCGGAGAGCGGCGTTGCCTCATGGGACAGCAGCACGAACGTGTTGCCTGCCACCAGTGCCGGTCCGAGCTTTCTCGCTGCCAGCGCGAACGGATAGTTCCAGGCCGTCAATCCGACCACGGCACCGTAAGGATGCCGGCGGATGTGAATTTCCTCGTCCCGGTTGTCGGAAGCAACGATATCGCCTTCGATCCTGCGTGCATTTTCCGCCGCATATCTCAAAAAGGTGATACCGGCATCGACCTCCTGGCGGGCATGGCTGAGCGGCTTGCCCTGTTCAAGCGTGACAAGACGCGCAAGCTGCTCCTTGTGCGTCTCAACTTCGTCTGCGAGTGCCGCGACCAGCCGTCCGCGTTCGATTGCAGGACGGCTCGCCCAACTGGCAAAGGCGCGGCGGGCGGCTGCAAGGGCTTCGAGCGCGTCGGTCTCCGACCCCTCCGTGATCGTCGCGATGATGGTCTCATTGGCCGGGTTCTCCACCTCCAGGGCCGCCGATGCCGGCGCGCGCGTTACCCACTGGCCGTTGATGTACATCCCGGCAGCGATCGGACTTTCCGAGGAGAAGGTGAAATCAAACACGAACAAACTGTCCTTTGGTATGACCAAACTGGAACAAGTAAGTTAAGAAAACAGACCAAAGTCAATCCTAATATCAGAAATTTAGTACATAAAAATAATAAACATATGAAAAATAAGGGAAAACAGGGCAAAATTTTTAACGGGTAGAAAAAATGACTTTACGAACAGCAAATTTATGTCGTACCAAAAAGTGTAATTTTGAAGACAAGGGAGCGTTGATGCCCAATGGACATCGGCAACGAAACGGGTCGGGCGGCGGACAATGTGGTCGCCATGCTGGAAGCGAAAATCGTTTCGGGTGAGCTCGAGGACAAGACTCCCTTGCCCGCGGAACGGGAGCTCATGGAACAGTTCGGCGCAAGCAGGACCGTGATCCGCGAGGCGATCTCCCAGCTGTCCAGCCGCGGCCTGATCGAAACGCGGCCCCGGTTCCGTCCGATTGTGCGCAAGCCGGATTATGCGACGGTTTTGCACGCCTGCGGCAATGTCGTGCAGCATCTCCTGACCGACAGGACGGGTATCAAGAACCTCTACGACAGCCGGGTTTTCATCGAGCGCGCGCTGGTGCGCGAGGCCGCGTCGTCGGCACGCAAGGACGATATCGTCAGTCTCAGGGAAGCACTGGAGGAAAACCGGAAAGCCATCCCGGACTCGAACGCATTCTACCGGACGGATGTTGCCTTCCACGGTGTTCTCTACCGCATTCCCAGGAACCCGATCTTTCCCGCGATGCACGAGGGTTATACCTCGTGGCTGGCACCCCAGTGGGACCGCATGTTGCGCTCGCCTGAACGCAATGAAGTAAATTACCTGGCGCACAAGTCCATTCTCGACGCGATCCTGGAGCGTGACCCGGTCGCGGCGGAAGAAGCGTTGAACAACCATCTGAAGGCCGCCTGGGAATTCGTGCGCGTCACATTTGATTGGGGGGACGAATGACGTCCGGATACGACTACATCGTCATCGGCGGCGGCTCGGGCGGGGCCGTCGCGGCAGCAAGGCTCGTGAGCGAAGGTGGCGCGCGGGTCTTGTTGCTGGAAGCGGGTTATTCCCATCGCCACCCGCTGCTGGATATGCCCCCCGGCATTTTCAAGATGATCAACGGTTCCAAGTACATGCGGTATCACAAGACGACGCCGCAGCCGCATCTTGACGGCAGGGTCCACGACATCCCCCAGGGCAATGTTCTGGGCGGAGGGTCGTCCGTCAACGCACAGGTCTACATGCGCGGCCGTCCCGGCGATTACGATGCCTGGAACGATGTGCTGCGCGCGAACAATGACAATCCCGGCTGGGGCTGGTCAGATGTCCTGCCGCATTTCAGGGGCATGGAAGCGAACAATCGTCTGGCGGGCGAGCTTCACGGCACGGACGGCGATGTCATGGTGTCGGACCCTGGCTATGTCGATACCATGTCCCGCTGGTTCGTGCAGTCGGTTCAGTCGCTTGGCGAACCCTACAACACGGACTTCAACGGCCCGTCACAGCGCGGCGTCGGCTTTTACCAGTTCACCAACAGAAATGGCCGCAGAAGTTCGACCGCCTATGCATTCCTTGAACCGCTTCGAAGCGACCCGAGACTGACGATCAAACTTCAGGCCGCGGTTGAAAAAATCATCGTGGAGAACGGTCGCGCTGTCGGCGTTTCCTACACGGATCCGGCCGGGACGCACACAGTCAATGCCTCGGCGGAAATCATTCTCGCAACAGGGGCGCTGGTCTCCCCCAAGATCCTGATGCTGTCGGGTATTGGCCCGGCGGATCATCTGGGCGAATTCGGCATCAAGGTTCACGCCGACAGGCCCGGCGTTGGCCAGAACTTGATCGATCATCCCGAAGTCCCCATCACCGCCTATGCCAGCGGGCCGCATGGCTACTACCGCCAGGGCGAAGGCTGGCGCATGCTTTTGAACGGGCTGCAGTTCAAGCTCTTCGGAAGCGGCCGCATTACCTCCGCCGGCGTGGAGGCCGGGGCTTTCGTCAATCCGCGCAACCGGGACGGGGAACCGACGATCCAGGCCTTCTGCGTTCCCATCGTTTACCTGGACCGGGATGCGCAGTCGGAGCTGAAAGACGGCTACGGGGTCACGGTCACGACGGTTGTCGTCAAACCGAAGTCCCGCGGTGAGGTGAGGCTGGCGTCCGGATCGCCCGAAGATATGCCCATCGTGTGTCCGAACCTCCTGAAGGAAGAAGACGACATGCAGGAGATGATGGCGGGCCAGCGCTTCTTCCTCGAAGCGCTCCAGTCGAACCCCATCGCCTCGAAACTGAAGAAAGTCGCGATCCCCGATCCGCAGAAGTGTTCGGACGAAGAACTCAGGAGCCACTGCAAGCGGTTCGTCAAAACCAACTATCACCCGGCCGGAACCGCGCGCATGGGTGCGGATGGCGATGACATGGCAGTGCTTGACGGCAGGCTGCGCGTCCGCGGCGTCGAGAACCTGCGCGTCTGCGACATGTCCGCCGTCCCCGACATCAATGCAGGCAACACGAATGCTCCGGCCATGATGCTGGGTTCTCGATGTGCGGATTTCATTCTTCAGTGATTGGGAGAACTCGCATGGCAAGGTGCGCCGTCATGCATCTTTAGGTTCGTGCATGAGAAACGACGGGGAAATTTCCGTTGTGAATGCCCCGGCCCACTGCCACGATAGCAGGAACCTGTTTGACTGAGGCGTGCCATGGATTTCCCAACAAAACTGTATATCGATGGCGCCTTGTGCGAGGGAAGTGCGCGGCAGGACGTCTTCAATCCGGCGACCGAAGAACGTGTCGCAACGGTCCACACGGCAGGACTTGCGGATGCCCAGCGGGCGCTGGAAGCGGCCCGCGACGCCTTTCCGCGCTGGTCCGCCACACCGATCGCCGAGCGTCAGGCCTGGATGCGCAAATTGCGTGAAGAGGTGGTCGCTCACGAGGACTTTCTGCGCGATTGCATACACCACGAAATGGGCAAGCCGTGGGCGCAGACCCTTGAGGACTGGGACCGGCTGGTCGTATCGCTCGACTTCTACGCCGAGGAGATCGCGCGCATCCACGATGTCGGGCTTGCGGACCGGGCGGGAACCCACACCCACAGGATGGTGCACGAGGCCGCAGGGGTCGCGCTGGCTTATCTCGCTTGGAACTTTCCGCTCCTGAACCTGGCCTTCAAGATCGGACCGGCAATGGCAGCTGGCTGCCCCATTATCATCAGGCCTTCCGAACAGACGCCGATATCCGCCTATGCGGTGGGAATGCTGTGCGAAAAAATCGGCCTGCCGCGCGGTGCCGTTCAGATCCTGTGCACGGATGGCTACGACGTTGCCGACGCGATGACCGCATCGACGATCCCGCAGGTGATCACGCTGATCGGCTCCACCGGGACCGGGCAGCACATCATGCGCACCGGCGCAACGTCGATCAAACGCTATTCCATGGAACTGGGCGGCAACGCGCCGGTGCTTGTTTTCGAGGACGCGGATCTGGACCTTGCCGCCGACATTGTCTGCGGCGTGAAGTTTTCCAACGCCGGACAGATATGCGTGTCCCCGAACCGGGTCTTTGTCGCAAGTTCAGTTCACGCCGCCTTCGCCGACAAGGTAACAGCCCGCGCAAAAGCCGCGAAAACGGGTTTCGACAAGACGGCCGATATCGCCACCGGGCCCGTGATCGACAGGCGCGCCTGGATACGGATCAAGGGGTTGATCAACGATGCCGTTGCCGAAGGCGCGGAGCTACTTGCCGGCGGAGACAGGCCCGCGCAACTGAACAAGGGGCACTACCTGGCACCGACCGTCCTGGACCGGGTTACCGAAACGATGGCGGTCTATCGCCAGGAGACATTCGGACCGATCGTCAGCCTGATACCGTTCGACAGCGAGACGGATCTCACAGCCATGGCCAATGATTGTGAAGAAGGCGGCCTGACGGCCTATATCTTCACGCGCGATCTTGCCAGGGCGGAAGCTTATGCGGCAAAGCTGCGTTACGGGGAAATCCAGATCAACGGCGTGAAGTATGACATCGACCTGCCGCATGGCGGGATCGGCCAGTCCGGCATCGGCCATGACTGTTCGGCGCTGGCGCTTAGGGACTACCTGATCGAAAAGAGAATAACCCGTGCACTCGACGACACGGACTTCGAAGGGTTGAACGCATGAAGATAACAGGCGTCAAAAGCCATGTGCTGCAATACGACCTGCCCGGCGAGCTGGGCTATTCCCAGCAGTATTACGAAAAACGCACAGCCCATCTGGTCGAGGTTCAGACCGACGAGGGCGTGACCGGCTGGGGGGAGTGTTTCGGTCCGGGCAATGTCGCGGTCGCCAACAAGGGGATCGTTGAGAAGGTCATCCAGCCGATCATACTCGGCAGCGATCCCGTCGATCGCGACGTGCTCTGGCATCGGGTCTACAATCTCATGCGCGATCACGGCCAGAAGGGCATGCCGCTGCAGGCGCTGTCCGGCGTTGATATCGCGCTCTGGGATATAGCGGGCAAGGTCGCCGGCCTGCCGCTTCACAAGCTGATCGGCGGCGCGCACCGCGAGCGAATCCAGGCCTATGGCTATGGCATGATGCTCAAGCGCGAAAGCGTCAACGATCACATCATGCGCTTCCGGGAAGAAGCAGCGCAGATCATGGACATGGGATTTGCCGCCGCGAAGATGAAGACGGGGCTTGGTCCGAAGGACGATGTCAGGCTTTGTCAGGCGGTTGCCGAAGGGGTGGAAGGCCGCGGCAAGTTCATGGTCGACGCCAACCACTGCTACACGACGTCCGACGCTTTTTATGTCGGCCGGGCGCTCGAAGAACTGGGGGCCTACTGGTTTGAAGAACCGGTCGCGCCGGAGGACCTTGACGGATACCGGGAGCTGCGCCGCGGCCTTCGCGTCAACATCTCGGGCGGCGAGGCGGAGTTCAATCGCTGGGGTTGGCGGCAGATCCTGGAAAACCGCGGCCTTGATATCGCCCAGCCGGAAGTCTGCGCGCTTGGCGGCGTCAGCGAATACCTTCGCGTGCTTGCCTTGTGCCATGCCCATTTCACGCCGGTGATCAATCACGTCTGGGGATCAGCGATCGCGGTTGCCACCAACATTCAGCTCCTGGCGGCAATGCCGGCCCTTCCCGGCGGCCTCAATCCCTGGGAGCCGATGCTGGAATTCGACACGACGGACAACAAGTTCCGGGACGAGTTGCTTCAGGAGTCGCTGGATATTCAGGGCCAGGTGAAGTCATCGGGCGGATACGTCTCCATTCCGCAAGGCCCCGGGCACGGCGTCACTCCGGATACAGAGTTCATCAGGCGGTTCGAACTCGACCTGTGAGACGGTCAGGTCCAGACCTGGTCCGGGTCCGGCAGCGGAATGGCGTCCAGCAGCGCGCGCGTGTAGTCCGCCTGCGGATTTGCAAAAAGGTCAGCGGTTGCCGAATTCTCGACGATCTCGCCATGGTGCATCACAAGGATGCGCGAGCACAGGCGGCGGATCACCGACAGGTCGTGACTGACAAAGGCCAGCGTCAGACCGAGTTCCCGCACAAGCTGCTCCAGAAGGTTCAGGACCTGGGCCTGAGAGGAGACGTCCAGACCCGACACGATTTCGTCCGCCAGAATGAAATCCGGTTTGAGGGCGATGGCGCGTGCAATGCCTACCCTTTGGCGCTGGCCACCTGACAGCTCGTGCGGATATCGGGTGGCGAAGCTCTTCGGCAGGCCGACCATTTCGAGTGCTTCATCGACCCGCGCCGGAATGGTGTCGAAGCCCTGCAGGCGCAGGGGCCCGGCAATGATGCCGCCGACGCGCCTGCGCGGATTGAGCGAGGACATCGGGTCCTGAAAGATCATCTGGAACCGTTTGCGTAGCGGCCGCAGCGCGTCTTCGTCCAGTTGTGCAATCTCGGTTCCCTCGAACAGGATCGATCCGGAGTCCGGCCGCAGGAGGCGGATCATGGCACGCCCGAGTGTCGATTTGCCGGATCCGGAGCCACCGACAATGCCGAGCACATCGCCCTTGGCGACATCGAACGTGAGGCCTTTCAGGACGGTCGTGCGCGGCGCGGCGCCGAACAGCGGTTTGTGTGCGAGGTCGGGGAACGAAACGTTCAGATCGCGAAGTTGGTAGATGAGATCACGCATGGCTCCACTCACTCCGTCAACTGCGCATCGAAGGCGGCAACTTCCTGTTCTACCGCGGAAATGATGTTGTCCGGGACCGGCATGAGCGAACCGTCAGGGTCGGTATATTTCGGAGTCGCCGCCAGGAGGGCCTTCGAATAGGCGTGTTTCGGTGCTGCGAAAAACGTCCTGACATCGGTCTCCTCGATGACCTTGCCGGCGTAAAGGACGGTGAGCGACTGGCTGATCTTGGAAACCACGCCGAGATCGTGTGTCACGAAGAGAAGCGCCGTGTCATGCCGTTCCTGCATCTCGCGGATCAGCTTGAGGATCTGCTTCTGCACCGTGACATCAAGCGCCGTTGTCGGTTCGTCGGCGATGATCAGTTTCGGTTCGGCCGCGAAGGCCGAGGCGATCAGGATGCGTTGCCGCATGCCGCCGGAAAGCTCGTGCGGATAGGATTTCATGACCCGGTCCGGCGACTGGATATGCACTTCATCGAGGAGTTCAACCGCGCGGTCTTCCGCTTCCTTGCGCTTCCATCCGAGAATGTCGACGAGGCGGTCCGTGATCTGCGGACCAACCCTTCGGGACGGATTGAGCGCGGTGAGCGGATCCTGCGGGATCAGCGCCACCTTCGCACCGATCTTCGCGCGCCGCTGTTTCGGTGGCAAGGTCAGCAGATCCTCTCCGTCAAGAAGGATCTCGCCACCGGTGAGTTGTGCCGCACGCGGCAGGATGCCGAGCACCGCCTTGCCGATCATGCTCTTGCCTGCCCCGCTCTCGCCGACCAGCGCACGGACTTCACCGGCATTGACGCTCAGCGAAACCTTGCGCAGCAGCGGTGCGCCGTTCTTGAGCCTGACCGTCAGGTCCTTGATCGTGAGATAGCTCATCGCAGCACCGGATCGAAATAGTCCTTCAGGCCTTCGCCCAGCTGGGAGAAGCTCAGCACCGTCAGGAAAAGCGCTCCAAGCGGGAACACAAGAACCCACCAGGCCTGATAGATGGATGTGCGTCCCTCGGCGATCATGCCGCCCCAGGTCGGCTGGTCGGTCGAGATGGACAGGTTCACGAAGCTCAGAATGGCCTCAACGATCACGGCGATTCCCATTTCGAGCGTCAGCAGGGCAACGATTGTCGGCAGCACGTTGGGCAGGATCTCGGCAAGCGCAATGCCGAGGCGGCTGCGCCCGGCGACCTGCGCGGAGGCAACATAGTCCATCGCACCCTGGCTCATCGCTTCGGCGCGCACCACGCGCGAAAACCGCGTCCAGTCGATCACGACGATCGCGACAATGATGGATGTGAGGCCTGTTCCCAGCACGGCAATCAATAGGATCGCAAACAGCACCGGCGGAAACGCCATCCAGATATCGACAAGCCGGGAGATTACCAGGTCGGCCCAGCCCCGGAAATAACCGGCGATCAGCCCGAGGGTGGCCCCAACAAGACATGTGAGCGTTCCGGCGACCAGCGCAACGGTCAGCGCCAGTCTCGCCCCGTAAAGCATCCGGCTCAGCAGATCGCGGCCAAGGGAATCGGTCCCGAGCAGGTAGGCCGGATCGGCCCCTTGCTGCCAAAAGGGCGGCAGCCGAGCCGCGAAGAGATCCTGTTCCAGCGGATCGTGCGGACTGATCATCGGCGCGAAAATCGCGGCAAGAACGAGAACGAGCAACCAGCCGCCGCTGAGCCAGAGACGAAGGCCGGGCAGGCGGCGGATCTGTCCACGGGCATCAAGCATGTCGGAGCCTCGGATTGAGCGCCGCGTAGGTCATGTCCACCAGCAGGTTCACGAGCGTGAACAGAAGCGCGAACACCAGCACAATCCCCTGGATGAGCGGCAGGTCGCGGTTGATCACCGCATCGATCGCCATGTTTCCGAGGCCCTCGTAGGAGAACAGGCGTTCAATGATGACGGTCCCGCCTATGAGGAAGGTGAACTGGACGCCGATCAGTGTCAGCGTTGGAAGGATGGCGTTCGGCAGGGCATCGCGGGCAATGATCGATGTTTCCGAATAGCCTTTAGTCCGTGCCAGGGTGATGTAGTCGTCGTGCATGCATTCCTTCAGGGACTGCTTCAGCAGCTGCAGAATGATCGCCGCAAGCGGGATCGCCAGCGCGAGTGCGGGCAGCAACATGTGGCCGAGAAGATCCAGCACCACGTCGAAACGGAAGCGGACCAGCGCCTCGATCAGGTAGAAATCGGTATTGAACTCGAACCCGAGGGAAGGCGAGACGCGCCCGGAAATGTGAAACAGCGGCCAGAGAACGCCAAGCACGAGAATGAGCGCGAGACCCCAGAGGAAATCCGGCAGCGAAAGGGCAACACCGCCGGCAACATCGATACCGCCCTCGACCTTCGTGCCACGGTAAAGCGTGGCAGTGAGCGCGGCTGAACCACCGACGACAATCGCGATAAGGAGCGCCATCACGGACAATTCCAGCGTCGCCGGAAGCCGTCCGATCACAAGATCGAAAACAGGCTGCCGGCTCGTGATCGATGTTCCGAAGTCACCCTGCAGGACATTTCCGATCCAGATGAGAAACTGTTGGAGGATGCTTTTGTCCAGGCCGTACAGCGCCTCCAGACGCGCGATGTCGGCGTCGGTCGCGCCGGGCGGCAGCATCATCGCGATCGGATTTCCGGGGACGACCCGGATCACGACGAAAACGATGATGGCAGCGCCCAAAAGGGTGATGATTGTCGTCGCCAGGCGCGTCAGCAGCGTACGCACGATTTGCATGTATAGGTCCGCAGCCCTTCATTCAGGAAAAAGAGCCGCCGCAGCACCCTAAGGAGCAAGCAGGAAGGGCACTGCGGCGAAGGTGAGGTAACGTTTTCCTGACTTATCAACGGGTCATCAGATGCGGCAGCAGCGCGCCCGAGGCGTGCGGAGTTACCTTGACCTGATCGCTGTGCAGGATCGGCTGCACGTACTGGATCAGAGGCAGCACGAGCGCGTTCTCGGCGATGTGCTTGTCGACCGCCTTCCAGCCCGCGATACGTTTCTCCTCGTCTGCCTCGCCCCACAGCGGCAGGATCATCTGCATCAGGTCTTCACCATCCCACACGGAATGCGGCGACGGGCCGAACATGGCAAAGCCGGTGGAGGTCGTCGGATCGCCGATCGCGTTGCCCCAGTTGTAGAACGCCGCCGGAGCCAGTTGATCCGCTGCCCGCAGTTCGAAGTGCTTGGCGATTTCGTAAACCTCGATCTCGGCCTCGATGCCGACCTTGCGCCACAGACCGACAATCACCTGGATGATCTCGTAGTCCTTCGGCTTGAAGCCGCGTGTTGTCTGGATCTTGAACTTGACCGGGTTGTCCGGACCGTATCCGGACGCAGCCAGCAGTTCCTTGGCCTTTTCCGGATCGTATGGAACGGTGATGGACGGATCATAAGCGGAGTAGTCCGGCGTCTGCAGCGTGTCGATCGCAACCCCGTATCCGGACAAGAGCCGCTCGATGATGGTTTCCTTGTCGATCGCATGAGCCATGGCCATGCGCACGTTCGGATCGTTCATGGGCTCGACATCGTTGATGAAGATCATGCCGATATCGGAGATCGGAGCCGCGGTACCGACGATCCCGTCCTGTTCCTTGAGGCGGTCGAATTCCTCGTAGGGCATTTCCAGCGTGACATGCGAATTGCCTGAGCTGACCTCGAAGGTGCGGCTGGATGCGTCGGTGACGAACTTGATGGTGACGGTCTTGAATTCGGGTGCGCCGCCCCAGTAGTTCTCGTTGGCTTTCAGGCGCACGAACGCATTGCGCTCGAAGTTGTCGACCATGTAGGGCCCTGTCCCGATCGGAGCAGCTTCGAAGCCTTCCGCGCCGACTTCCTCGTAGTATTTCTTCGGCAGGACATACCCGGTGAGGAAGCTCATCCATTTGAAGATTGTCGGCTCGTATTCCTTGACATCAGCGGTGACGCGGTTGCCGTCGATCGCGAAGTTGCCGATCTTGCCCCAGATGAACTGGATGGGATTGCCCGTGTCCGGATTGCCGGCTCTTTCCAGGGACCAGACAATATCCTCCGGTGTAAGCGGGTCGCCATTGTGCCATGTGACGCCTTCGCGGACTTCCAGCCAGATCTTGGACTTGTCCTCGGTCCATCCCCACTCGCTGACGATGCCCGAGCCGAAGCTGAGATCCGGGTTCTGGTGGATGAACATGTCGAACACCGACTGGTAGATCCCCTGGATGGTCGGGTTGACCGCGGACGGGCCGACCGTCGGGTCCCAGCTGGGCAGATTGACGTTGTAGGCAATCACCAGTTCATCGATCTCGTTCGCAAAAGCGGGCGTTCCAACGGCTGTCAGCACTCCGCTGGCGGCCGCACTTTTCAGTAACGTGCGTCTTGATACCTTCATTGTCCTGTTCCCCATGTTTGCGTTGGCCGGATGTGTTTTCGTTATCGCTATCCGGCGAGCTTTTGCGCGAGCAGATAACCGGGCCCGGCTCCGGTGCCCGCACCCGGCCAGACAGCCGCCCCGGTGTGGAACAGGTTCCCCACCGGTGTGCTGCCGTCGGCAAAGCCGCGAACGGGCCTGAACATGAAATGCTGTGTAAGGTGATGACTGCCGCAGATCTGGTCTCCCCCGACCAGGTTGGGATTGTCCGCCTCCAGCATGAGTGGTGTAACGACATGCCGTCCGAGGATCTTTGAACGCGTGCCGGGTGCATATCTTTCCAGGATATCAAGCACCCGTTCGGCGTATTTGTCCGCCACAACCTCCCAGTCGGTCTCCTCGATCTGTCCTGCCGCGTCCCCGTTGATGACCGCCGGAACCATGCGCACCTGAAGCCAGAGCACGTGCTTTCCGTCTGGCGCGCGGCTGGGATCGATGACAGTGGGTTGCCCGCACACGATCACCGGTTCGTCGGGCAGCAGTCCAGCTTGTGCCTGGGCATAGGTGCGCGCCATCTGGTCCACCTCAGGTGCCAGATGCACATAAGCAAAATCCTTCAGCTCTTCTCCGGCGCTCCAGTCGGGCAATGCATCGACGGCCAGATGGATCATCATCGTGCCCGGCGCGTGCGAAAAGGTCTTCAGGCGATCATTGTAGCGTTGATCGCCGGTCTCCCCGGCGAGCTTCAACAGCGCGCCTGGCGCGACATTCGCAATCACGGCGTTTCGTGCCATGACCTTGCGCCCGTCGGCGAGTTCGATGCCTTTTGCCTCGCCGTTCTCGACCAGAATGCGGGTTACGTCCGCGTTCAGCGTGACGCTTCCACCGCGTGCCTCAAGCGTCGACACCATTGCGTTGATCGCCGCGCCGGCCCCGCCCTTGCCCAGGACCATGCCGAACGCCTGGTTTGCCATGCCTTCCAGATACGGAAACAGCGCACCGCCGGAGATGTCCGGCGCGAAATCCAGATGCATGCCCCACGCGCCGAGAAGCGCGCGAACTTTCGGCGAGCGGAACGTTTCGTTGAGCCAGTCGCGCGGGGAAGACATCAGGAAGCGGCCGAGGTCGAGCACGCCATCCATGCCCGACTTTCGCCAGTGCTTGTAGAGAATATATGCAAATGCACGTTTTTTGGCCGGACTGCCAAGAAGTCCAACCAGCGGCTCCGCCATTGCGGGAAACGCGGCCGTCAGTTCCCGCCAGGTTTTGCCGTCATCCGCGTCGATGGCATCGATCCGTTTCGCGGTCGTCTCAAGATCATTACTGACGCCGAGCCAGGAGCCGTCAGGAAAAACGGAAGAAAAACAATCGGATGCGGGTGCGAACTCAAGCCCGCTCCGACCCAACTCTTCGCCATATTCCTTGAAAAAGGCGGAGCCGGCGAACAGGGAGAGGTTCATGGCTGCCCAATCGTGACTGTATCCGGGCAGAGTATATTCACCGGTCTTGACCGCACCACCAGCGACCGATGCGCGCTCGAACACACCGACTTTCCATCCTTGTGCTGCCAGGTGAACGGCGCAGGCAAGACTGTTATGTCCGCTGCCGATAATGACGCCGTCCAGAGTCTCTTCCATGGTGCAGACCTTGCCTCCCTCGAAATAGATAATTGCAAATACAAATAAATCTGTCTAGCATTGAATTGCGATAAGGAGCCAAGAGGCCAAGACGTACAGAGGGAGCATCAGATGTCAGCAGAGAATGCACTCAGCGGACTGGGAACGAAGATTTTGTCCGGCGAGGTCGAAGTGGTGGACTGCACGGGCGTTTTGGGTCCCGATACGCCGATCATCCAGCTGCCGCCCGACTTTGCCAAGAACACGCCTAAGGTCGAAATTCACAAGATCAGCGAATATGATTCAGACGGACCGTTTTTCGCATGGAACTGGATGGTTCTCGGAGAGCATTCCGGCACCCATTTCGACGCACCGCATCACTGGATTACCGGCAAGGACTACGAGGACGGTTTCACCGACACGCTCGACGTTCAGCGTCTGGTCGCACCGGTCAACGTGATCGATTGCTCAAAGGAAAGCGCGGAAGACGCCGACTTCCTTCTGACCGCCGACCTGATCAAGGCGTGGGAAGCCGAGCATGGCGAGATTGGTGCGGGAGAATGGGTGCTCATGCGCACCGACTGGGATAACCGTGCCCACGATGAAAACCTGTTCCTGAACACGGACGAGACCGGGCCGCACAGCCCCGGACCGACGCCTGATGCGATCGAGTATCTCCTGTCGAAAAAGATCGTCGGCTGGGGCACGCAGTGCATCGGAACGGATGCGGGCCAGGCTGGCGGCATGGAGCCGCCCTATCCGGCGCACAATCTCCTTCACCGGGACAACTGCTTCGGGCTGGCCTCGCTTGCCAATCTCAGCAAGCTGCCGGCCAAGGGTGCGATCCTGATCGCGGCACCTTTGAAGATCGAGCGCGGAACCGGCAGCCCGATCCGTGCCCTGGCGCTGGTACCAAGGGGCTGAGGCCGATCCCGTGACCGCGCCGCATGTCATAATCGGGTCGGGAATCAACGCCCTTGTCGCGGCGGCACTGCTGTCGCGCAAGGGTGAAAAGGTACTCATGCTGGAGCGCTCCGAACATCTCGGCGGATGCATGCGGACTGAGGAAATCACCTTGCCCGGCTTTCATCACGATGTGCTGGCAGCGACTTTCGTGCTCTTTCTCACCTCGCCCGCTTATGCGGAACTTGCCGAGGACCTCGGCCGGCATGGTTTGGATTTTTGCCACACGCAGACGCCGACCGCTGTTCTGCGGCCGGACGGTCAGTCCGCGGTGCTCACGATGGACCGGGCCGCGAATGTCGCCGCTTTCGATGCGCTTTCAGCCGGCGACGGCAAGCAGCACGGATCCGATGTCGGTGCCGTCGAGGCAGACGCCGAATTCCTGTTCGCCCTGCTGGGCAGTCCGCTCTGGTCGGGAAAGATGGCGCGGCTGATGGCGAAGCAGGCCTGGAAACGCGGTCTGAACGGACTGAAGACCTGGTTCGGAGACGCGCTGCAGCCGGCACGGGCGTGGCTGGAACACGGCTACGGCAGCGAAACCGTGCAAGCGCTCTGGGCGCCCTGGGTGCTGCACACGGGCCTGACGCCGGAAAGCACCTACTCCGGTCAGATGGGGCGGGTGATCGCCTTTGCCCTTGAAGCTGCTGGTGCGCCCGTTGCCAAGGGCGGCGCCGGATCGGTTTCGGATGTCTTTCGCAAACTCATCGAGGAAAAGGGCGGTGAAATCCGCACGGGCGTCGACGTCGAACGCATTCTTGTGCGCGGTGGAAACGCAGTGGGCGTCGAAACAGCTGCCGGAGACAAGATTGATGCGCTGTCGGTCATCGCGTCGGTCACGCCGACACAGCTTCACCAACGCCTTCTGGGCGACGAACCGCCGCCGGCTCACGCCGAACGCTACAGATACGGGCGCGGAAATTTCCAGCTGCACTACGCCCTTGACGCGGAGCCGGAATGGATTGCGGGTGGGCTGGAAGACGTCGCCCTGATCCACCTGACGGACGGGCTCGACGCCGTTTCCAAGTCATCCAACGAGGCCGAGCGTGGGATGCTCCCCGAAACGCCGACGATTTGCGTTGGCCAGCCGCACAGGCTTGATCCCTCGCGCGCACCCGACGGCAAGGCCATCTTGTGGGTCCAGATCCCGGATGCGCCGCGCGTGATCAAGGGAGACGCAGCGGGACAGCTTGAAACCGGCTCCGAGTGGACGGAAACCATCCGGGAGGACTTTGCTGACCGCATCGAGGACATTCTCCGGAGACACATCGGCAACTTCGACCAGATCAAGCTGGGAAGACGCGCCTATTCGCCTGCGGATCTGAACCAGATCAACATCAATCTTGTCGGCGGCGATCCCTATGGCGGGTCTTGTAACATCGACCAGTTTTTCGTCTGGCGTCCGTTCACCCGTTCCGTTAACAGCGCCACAACGATCGGCAACCTCCACATGATCGGCGCGTCGACCCACCCGGGTCCGGGCCTTGGGGGCGGGTCCGGCTACAACCTGGCGAAAGGGATGGGCGCATGAAAAACGAAAACGGGCTGGAGCTTACGGAACAGACGAGCCCGGTGCCGCGTCTGGGTGAAATCGGCTTGGAAAACTTTCCGCCCTACCTGATGAACCGGATCATGGGGCGCTACAATGGCGCTCTGCGGGACGAGATGGCGAAGCTCGGGCTGACGACACCCAAAATGCGAACGCTTGCGGTTCTGTCCGTGCTCGACGGTCTCCTGATCCGCGATCTGTCTGTCTACGCCGTGGTCGAAACCTCGACGCTCAGCCGTGCACTTGATGCCCTGGAGCGCGACGGTCTGGTCAAGCGGGTGACCGACAGCGAAGACAGCCGGGCCGTCCGCATCCACCTGACGACAAAGGGGCGCCAGACCCACGACATGCTCTGGCCGCATCTGGCAACCGCATACCAGCAGATGTTTCGCGGCATCAGCGACGCCGATCAGCGCACCTTCGTGGCAACGCTGCAGGCCATTTTGAAGAACATACGCAAACATCCGATTTAGCACCCGGAAACTGTGCAGGGAGGGGTCGATGGCCGAAAGGTCGTTCAAGGCTGAGGTAGAGCATCTTCGCAAGGGAACGGGAGACGTCTTCACGGGCGAGGGTATCCTTGCGATCACGAAGGCGCTTTTGGAAAACGGGGTCGGCTATGTCGGCGGCTATCAGGGCGCACCGATTTCGCACCTGATGGATGTTCTTGCCGATGCCGAAGACCTCATGAGCGAACTCGGCATTCGCTTCGAAGCCAATGCCTCGGAAGCTGCCGCTGCCGCGATGCTGGCCGCCTCGGTGCACTACCCGATCCGGGGAGCCGTGACCTTCAAGGGCTCGGTCGGCGTCAACGTTGCCTCCGACGCGCTTGCCAACCTGTCCTCGTCCGGCGTGAATGGCGGCGCGGTTGTCATCGTCGGTGAGGACTATGGCGAGGGCTCCTCGATCATGCAGGAGCGCTCCTACGGTTTCGCCATGAAGTCCCAGTTCTGGCTGCTTGATCCGCGCCCGAACCTGCCCTCCATCGTGAAGGCCGTCGGCGACGGGTTTGCGCTCTCCGAGGCCAGCAACACCCCCGTGATGCTGATGGTCCGGATTCGCTCCTGTCATGTCACCGGCAGCTTCGATACCTCGGACAACGTTCCGCCGCCGCTTTCCGTGCGCGAGGCGCTTTCCAATCCGCAGCGGGACTTCAAGAGGGTGGTGCTGCCGCCCATGTCCTACGCCCACGAGCACGACAAGATCGACAATCGCTGGCCGGCAGCAGAAAAATACATTCTGGACAACAGGCTCAACGAGCGTTTCGGCCCGCAGGACGGCAAGGTCGGGATCATGTGTCTCGGCGGTATGTACAACAGTATCATCCGTTCGCTGCAGCGCCTCGGTCTTGCGGATATCAGCGGCAACACCTCCGTGCCGCTTCACGTCCTGAATGTCACCTACCCGATCGTCAAATCGGACGTGCTGGATTTCTGCAGGGACAAGGACGCCGTTCTGCTGGTGGAGGAAGGACAGCCGGAGTTTATTGAGCAGCAGCTCGGGGCGATGCTTTACAAGGAAGGCGCGACCACGAAGCTTGAGGGAAAGGGCATCTTCCCGAAGGCCGGGGAATACACCGGACAGATCATGTTCGACGGTCTGGAAGCCTTTGTCCGCCAATATGCGCCAGAGCTGCTGCCGGGCAAGGTGCTGGCGCCGAACACGCCAAAGACGGAACTGCCCGATCTCAGCAAGACGGTGCCGATCCGGCCTCCGGGCTTTTGCACCGGCTGTCCCGAGCGTCCGATCTTCGCGTCCCTCAAACTGGCGGAGCAGGAACTGGGGTCCCGGCAGATCACGGGCGACATAGGTTGCCACCTGTTCGCGTGCCTGCCGCCGTTTGAAATTGGCGGCTCGACAATGGGATACGGCCTCGGGCCGGCGTCGAACGCCGCATTCGATGGTGGCGGCGAAAAACGTGCAATCTCAATTCTCGGCGACGGCGGCTTCTGGCACAACGGCCTCAGTTCCTCCATCGGCAACATGGTCTTCAACAAGTCGGACAGCGTCGCCATCATCGTCGACAACTATTATTCCGCTGCGACAGGCGGGCAGGATGTCATGTCCAGCCGCGCCAAGAACGACACCAAGTCGACAAACAATCCGATATCCAAGGCGCTTGCAGGCGTCGGCGTGGAGTGGATCCGCCAGATCGACCGCACCTATGACGTCACCAAGATGCGGGATACGATACGGGAAGCGCTGACGACCGATTACAAGGGGCCGAAGGTCATCGTGGCGTCTTCGGAATGCATGCTGAACCGGCAAAGGCGCGAAAAGCCGCTGCGTAACAAGGCTATCTCGGATGGCAGGCGGGTGGAACTGCCGCGTTTCGGCGTTGATCAGGACGTCTGTACGGGCGATCACGCCTGCATTCGTCTGTCCGGTTGTCCGTCGCTCTCTCTCAAGAAGCTCGATGATCCGCTCCGGGACGATCCGGTCGCGCATATCGACCAGTCCTGTGTCGGCTGCGGCAATTGCGGCGAGGTCGCGGACGCGGCGATCCTTTGCCCGTCCTTTTATGAAGCCGTGTTGGTGCATAACCCGTCCGGTTTCGAGACCTGGTACACGGGCATCCGCAGGAAAATCATTGCCTGGCTGCAGAACCGGCGAGCGGGCAAGCGGCTGGTCTTTTCAGGGGAGAGCACCTGATGTCGCTGGCTCTGCCTCTTGATGCGCAGCCCGCGGATCCGGCGCTGGAAGGCATCATCAAGCTCGCGGTCATGGCCGTCGGCGGCCAGGGCGGCGGCGTCCTGACCAACTGGATCGAGACGCTCGCGCGGTCCGAGGGCTATCACTGCCAGGCGACAAGTGTTGCCGGTGTCGCTCAGAGAACAGGCGCGACCATCTATTATATCGAAATGGCGCCGGGCGATGTCGCTTCGCCCGTCTTCTCGCTTGCCCCGTCCGCCGGAGACGTCGACATCACCATTGCCGCGGAGATGATGGAAGCAGGCCGCGCCATCATGCGTGGATTCGTGACCCCCGACCGGACCACTCTGATTGCATCCACACATCGTATGCTCGCGGTTTCGGAAAAGACCGTACCGGGCGACGGCATGGCGTCCTCCGAAGAGGTTAAGGCCGCAGCGGAGGTTGCCGCGCAAAAGCTGGTTCTTGCGGATATGGACACGGCGGCGGTCGCCGTCGGCTCGGTCATCTCGGCGTCCCTGTTCGGTGCCCTGGCGGGCTCGGAAGCGCTGCCGTTCAAACGCGAAGCGTTCGAGGAAGCCATCCGTGCAGGGGGCAAGGGGGTGGAGGCAAGTCTCAGGGCGTTTGCTGCCGGGTATGACCTAGCACAGAACGGCGAAGCGCCGACAGCGCCGGAACCGAAGCCCGCGAAACAGGAGATCGTTGAACCGAAAGGGCCCTCGGCAAGCCGGAACGCCTGGGCCGCGCTACAGGCACGCGTTGCCGGCCTTCCGGAAGACATTCGGGACATGACCGCGGCGGGCCTGACCAAGGTGGTCGATTTCCAGGATTGCGACTACGGCTCGGAATATCTCGACCGGCTGCAGGTTCTGGTGCAGGCGGATAGCGCAGAAAAAGGCTTCGAACTGTCGCGGGAAGCCGCGAAATACATCGCCAACGCGATGGCCTACGACGATGTCATCCGGGTCGCCGACCTCAAGACCCGACCACAGCGCCTGCGCCGCATCGAGGATGAAATGCGCGTCAAGTCCGAGAACCTGATGCACCTGACCGACTATTTGCATCCGCGCGCGGAGGAGATTGTCGGCCTCATGCCCGTAAAGCTCGGCCGCAAAATGGAGAATGACCCTGCGTGGGTGAAGCGTATCGACCGCTGGTTCAATCGGGGCCGCCGCGTCAGGACAGACAGCCTTCGCGGGTTTGCAATGCTCTATGTCCTCGGAGGTCTGCGCAAATGGCGGCTGAAGACCCTGCGTCACAAGATGGAACAGGACCACCTTGATGCCTGGCTCAAGATGGTTAGCGGTTATCTCCCCGACAGGTATGACATGGCCGTGGAGATCCTGCGCTGCCGGCGGCTGATCAAGGGCTATTCAGACACGCATGCGCGCGGCTTGTCCAAATTCGACAAGGTGCTCTCCGGTGCCCGTCTCGTGGAAAGTCGCGATGACGGCGCTGCGTGGGTCGCAAGGCTGCGCGCGGCTGCGCTGAAGGACGAAAAGGGTACGGACCTCGACGGCGCGTTGAAAACCGTCGAGAGCTTCGCCGGCTGAAATTCAGGTGCGGGTGTGTGACCCTGCGAGTACCTCAAGAAGCGCGCGTGTGGCATCTTCCGTCGTCTGTACACCGGGAGAAAGGCGCAGCGAGGCGCCGCGCGTGTCGGCCGAATAGCCGGCCCGGTTCAGGTCGGCGAGTGTCTTTGAAGCCGCTTCGGCGGTTGCAAGATCCAGCATCAGGCTGCCGCCGCGCTCTGCCCGGTTGCGGGGTGACAGCAGGCCCACGCCGAGATCATCCAGACCTTCGATCAGGATATCGCACAGCAACCTGTTGTGGTGCAGAAGCGATACGCGGTCCGTTGCCGCGTGCCATTTCAGGGCCGGTACGGTTGCGGCTGCGGGCAGGATCGCGGGTGTGCCATTGTCGAACCGGCGGATATCGGGTGCGTAAACGAAGGCGCCGATGTCCCAGTTGAACGGGTTGTCCTGGCTGAACCAGCCGCGCAACTCGGGCCGGCAGTCCGAGATCAGGTCCGGCCGGACATAGAGCATGCCTGCTCCGGGCGCGCCGCACATCCATTTCAGGCTCGTTGACACGGCGAAATCGATCTCGGGATCGAGAACGGAAAAGGGCAGGAGGCCGGAGGCCTGCGTGATATCCACGCCGATGAGGCTGCCCATGGCGCGGCCGTGCGAAACCAGCGCCTCAAGGTCGACCTTGTGCGAGGTGGTCGAGCTGACCCAGGTGATCAGGGCAAGGGCGACATCACCGTCCCACTCCGCGATCATGTCCTCGTCCGCGACCCAGTGCGCGCCCTGTCTGGGGTGGACGGTTTTCAGCTCGAAACCGAACCGTTCCTGCAGCCGCGAAAGCAGAAAGTGGTTCGAAGGAAAGCAATCTGCCGCCACGAGAACCTTCCGGCCACGCAGGAGATCGGCAGGCAGCGAGGTGGTCAGCATGTGAACGCCCTGCGTGACATTCTCGCAGGTGGTCACCGATCCGTCAGATGCGCCGATCAGCTGGCACCACAAGTCGATGAATTCCGCGCGCTTGCCCAGCATGTAGGGCCATTGCTGGTCATCAGGCGCGCTCCAAACGGATGCGAGTTCCACCATCGCATCGCTGAGATCCGCCTCTTTTCCGGGATACTGGCCAATGGAGTGGTACAGGAAGTAACCCGCCTTCCGCTCTGTCATGCCTGTCTCCCGAAAACTGCTTCTTGGAACGCGCGTCCGTATTGACCGAACGTCGATTATTCGTATACAGTTTTGAGGTTAGTTCAAGCTTAAAAGACTTGAAATTCGCCAATTCAAACAGCTTGAAACAAGGCTGGGAGCAGTATGCCGCGCATTCTGTATACGATTTTTGGCTCGGAAACGGGAGGGGGAGCATGGCAGTCCTGAAATCCTCCTCTGCCTCAAACGCCCCGCCTGGCACAAGTGTCCAGATTCATGATGTTCTCATGGCCCGTATCCAGAACGGTGAAGTCGACCCGCAGGAACGGCTTGTGGACACCGCGATTGCGACCGAATTCGGCGTGTCGCGCATGCCGGCGCGAGACGCGCTGATGCGGCTTGCGCACGAGGGATATCTGGAGCAGACCACCAAGGGCTTTGTGCTGCCGCGAATTGACCACCGGGAGATCCTCGAAATCTTCGACCTCCGGCGGCTGCTCGAACCGCGCGCGGCGGCGCTGGCGGCGCAGAACCTTTCCGAAGACGCGTTCACTCATCTTGAGTCATTACTGCGGAATGCGCGTCACGCGATGACAGATGGGGACCGGAAAGTGCTGTTCCGGTCCTGTGAGATTTTCCGGAACGGCTGGATCAACGCCGTTCCGAACGTGTCGCTGCGCAAGGCAGTGCAGCGCTACATGACCCAGGTTCAGGCCGTGCGCATGATGACGTTTGCCGATCCCGCGAACCATCCGGTCATCGTCGACGGCAACACGGGTCTTCTGGCGGCCTTTCGCCGCCGGGATGCCGTTGCGGCTGCTGACCGCATACTGCGCTTCGTCTTCGACGGGGAAAGCGCCTATCTCGCCGCGCATGAGGCGTCGGAAAAGACCGAAGAATCCAAGACACGGGCCACCTCTGGTGGCCGGACAGATGCCACGCTGACGGGACCGCGATGATGGAAACGCGTGCTGAAATGCGATTGCCCACCGATGATCTTGCCAAGGATCTGCCGTTCTTTACAAGGACGCTTAAGATGCGTCTGGACATGATTTATCCTGCGGACAATCCGGAAATCGCGGTCTTCTCCGGGCACGGAATGCGGCTGAGAATTGAAAAGGGAGCACCGGAAGGCCCCGGTACTCTGCGCATTCTCACAGAAAACCCTGAAGAATTCGCAGGCGGTGAACGGATTCTCGTCGCGCCCAACGGCACGCGGATTGAGATCGATGAACTGAACCCGCCCCTGGTTCTGCCGCAGACGGAACACGCCTTCGTCGTGCGTCGTCTTGCCGATCAGGCCCCCTGGGTGATCGGCCGTGCCGGCATGGAGTACCGGGACTTGGTGCCGACCCGCCTGGGTGGTGCGATGATCGCGTCGCACATCCGTGTGCCCGACGGCCCGGTGCCTGACATGGTCCATTTCCACAAGGTCGGGTTTCAGCTGATCTTTTGCGTACGGGGCTGGGTTGATGTTCTGTACGAGGACCAGGGCGGCATACGCCGCCTGACTGCGGGCGATTGCTTCATTCAGCCGCCCGAAATCCGGCATCGGGTTATGCACGCCGCCGATGGTATCGAGGTCGTCGAAATCGGCGTCCCTGCGGAACATGTCACCGAGATTGACCATGAAATGACGCTGCCGACGGACACCGAACGCCCGGACCGGGAATGGCAGGGTCAGAAATTCGTGCACAATCTGGCGAAGGACGCGGTTTTCAGCCCGTTCCGGATACCGGGTTTCGAGGCTCGCGACACCACCATCTCGGACAACACCAAGGGGGTGGCATCTGTTATTGTTGCACGTGCGACCGGGGAGGCTTCTCCCTGGACGCGGCACGATTGCGATATTCTGTTCAACTTTGTGCTGGCAGGTGAAATGACACTCGAGGGCGAAGGAAAAGACCCTTACCGCCTGTCCGCCGGAGACGCGTTCGTGATCCCGCCTCAAATGGCGACGCGATACACGGGCGCGACGACCGACCTGGAACTGCTTGAAGTCAGCCTGCCGGGACGGTTCAAAACCGAAGTTCTGGAATCGCCCGGGAGGTAGGGACGGGCGTATCGGACACAATGAAAAAGCGATGAGGGGAAGTAGCATGAAAAAACTGACGACACTCGCAGCCGCCGCGTTGATGCTGGGCACCAGTTCGCTGGCCTATGCCGAGACCAAGATCGGCATTCTGATGGATATTACCGGACCGATCGCGAACTTCATTCCGCCGCTGCAGAACGCGGCCAATCTCGCCGTCAAGCATGTCAACGATCAGGGTGGTCTGCTCGGCGATGAAGTCGTCGCCGTCTATGGCGACACCACCGGCACCGCGCAAGGCGCTGTCGATGCCGCCCAGAAACTTGTCAATATCGAGAACGTGCCGATCGTGATGGGATCCTTGATGTCCGGCACCACGATTGCAGCTGCCGAGGCGGCGATCATTCCTGCTGGTGTCGCACAGATCTCGCCGACGGCGACCTCGCCGGCCATGACGGATCTGCAGGATGACGGCCTCGTCTTCCGGATCGTGCCGTCGGACAACTACCAGGGTGAAATCCTGGCCAAAATGGTTCTCGACGAAGGCCTCAACAAGGTCGCTGTCACTTATGTGAACAACGACTATGGCGTCGGCATCGGTCAGACCTTTATGGACGCCTACAAGGCCGCCGGCGGCGAGATAGTGGCTGAAAACAAGCACGAGGAGAAAAAGGACTCCTACCGCTCTGAACTGGCAAGCCTTGCCAAGGGTGATGCGGATGCGCTTGTCGTCATCGCCTATGCGGGTGACAGCGGTGGCAAGATCGTACGTCAGTCGATCGAGGGCGGTCTCTTCGACAAGTTTGTCGGCACCGACGGGCTGCGGGATGAACTTCTGATCCAGAATGTCGGCGCGGATGCGCTCAAGACGTCCTTCTTCTCCTCGCCGACATCGCCTGCGGAAAATCCGGCCCAGAAAACCCTGCACGATGCCTTTAACGCAGAGTATGGCGAAGGCGCTGACAAGGCCTTTGTCGACCAGACCTATGACGCGACCTTCCTGGCGCTGCTCGCGGTTGAAAAGGCCGGGTCCACGGACCGTGCCAAGATGGCGGAAGCCCTGCGCGAAGTCGCCATGGCTCCGGGCGAGAAGGTCGGGCCTGGCGAATGGGCGAAAGCCGTTGCCCTGATCAAGGAAGGCAAGGACATCGACTATGACGGCGCCAGCGGCTCTGCCGAGTTCGACGAGAACGGCGACGTCGGCGGGTTCATCGGCAAGTTCGTTGTCGATGGCGACGGTTACAAACAGATTGCAATCGTCGAATAAGCCGCGGCAGACGTGATCCGGCTGGACGAGATCTGCGTCGATTTCGGCGGTTTGCGGGCTGTTGACCATGCAAGCTTCGAAATCGGCGCAGGCCGCATCACAGGTCTGATCGGGCCGAACGGTGCGGGCAAGACGACGGCATTCAATGTTATCGCGGGGGCGATCAGGCCGAGTTCGGGCCGTGTTTTCTTTGATGGCAGGGACGTCACCGCGCTGAAGCCTTATCAGAGGGCCGACGCGGGGCTGGCGCGTACGTTTCAGATTCCGCACGAATTCGCGCAGCTCTCTGTGCTGGAAAACCTCATGGCGTCCGCTTCAGCGCCTCGAGGTGAAAACGTGCTGAACGTGATCTTCCGGCGGGGACGCTATTCCGCCGAGGAACGCGCGATATACGAGACCGCGCGCGAAACCGTTCGCCTCCTTGAACTGGAGCATGTCATCGACGAGAAAGCCGGCAACCTTTCCGGCGGCCAGAAGAAGCTGGTCGAACTCGGCCGCGCCCTGATGCGCGATCCCAAGATCATTCTGCTGGACGAGATCGGAGCCGGTATCAACCGGACCCTTCTGGGAAAACTGGCCGACAAGATCCTGATGCTGAACGCGGAGCGCGGCCTGACATTCTGTCTGATCGAACATGATCTAGATTACGTCTCCAGGCTTTGCGACCACGTGCTTGTGATGGCGCAGGGATCTCTTTTGACGGAAGGAACTGTCGATGAGGTGAAGCGGGATGAGCGTGTGATTGAAGCCTATTTCGGCGGCGGCAAATACGAGGCCCAGCTATGACCGAACAGCTTGCCGTGTCCGGGCTGTCGGCAGGCTATGGCGGCCCGCCGATCATCGAGGATATCTCGCTCACCGTGGAAGCGGGTGAGATTGCTGTGGTGCTCGGCCCCAACGGAGCCGGCAAGTCGACGCTGCTGAAATCGATCTTCGCGCTCACCACCGTTTCGGCCGGGTCGATCCGCCTTGGAGCGCGCGAACTGGCCGGGTGCAAGACGTCGGCGCTCGTACCTCTCGGCGTCTCGGCAGTGCCTCAGAACAAGAATGTCTTTGCCTCCATGACAGTCGATGAAAACCTCGACGTCGGCACCTATGCCGCGCCGCCCGCAGACCAGAAGGCGACCCGCGAAAAGGTGCTCGCGCTCTTTCCCGATCTGAAAGACAAGCTGAAACAGCCTGCAGGCGAGTTGTCCGGCGGGCAAAGGCAAATGGTCGCCATGGGTCGCGCGCTGATGAGCGAACCGAAGCTGGTGCTTCTGGACGAACCGACCGCCGGTCTCTCGCCAGCCTATCTTGAACGTATTTTCGATCTGCTACTCGATATCCGCAAAACCGGGATCACGGTGCTGATGGTAGAGCAGAACGCGCGCCAGGCGCTACAGATTGCCGATCACGGCCATATCCTGGTGAATGGCCGCAATCATCTGAGCGGCACGGGCCAGGACCTCCTGGCCGACGAGGACGTGCGCCGCCTCTTTCTCGGAGGTACGGCCGCATGAGCGAGTTTATCAATTTCTACCTGTTTCCGGCACTCACCATCGGCAGCATCTATGCGCTCGGTGCCGTTGGCATCTCCATGATCTTCGGCATCCTTCGCTTTGCCCATTTCGCTCATGGCGACCTGATGACCCTTGGTGCTTACGGCATCATGGCGGCCACTGCGCTCATGCCGGTCAATCCCCTGCTCCTCATCCCCTTCGGAATGGCGCTGACAATCTTTTCGGCGCTTTTCGTCGACCGGTTTTTCTACCGGCCTCTCAGGGACTTGCCGACCATCTACACGGTGATTTCCTCGTTCGGGATCGCGCTCGTCTTCCGCTCGCTGATCCAGCTCATCTGGGGGTCGGAGAACCAGGTGCTGGTTGCGGGCGTGCGTCCGCCATTGGTCCTATTTGATACGTTTCGTGTGTCCGTCCTGCATCTGCAGGCGATCGTCACGACAGCCATCATCGCAGTGCTGCTGCACTATTTCCTGACGGCCACAAGGACCGGCCGGTCCATGCGCGCCGTTGCCGACGATCCCGAACTTGCGGAAGTCTCTGGTCTCGACACGGCGAAGGTCGTCCGTTGGACCTGGATTATCGGTGCGGCACTCGCCGCCGTCGCGGGTGCGTTCGCCGCGCTCAACACCAGCGCCCATCCCAATCTCGGCTGGAACCTGCTGCTGCCCATGTTCGCCGCCGCCATTCTGGGCGGCATCGGCAAACCGATGGGCGCGATGGCGGGCGGCTTCATCATCGGCATGGCGGAGGAGCTCTCCTCCTATCACTGGATCGGCGATGATGCGCTGATCTCACCCTCCTACAAAACGGCAATCGCCTTCGTGATCATGATCGGGCTTCTTATCTTCCGGCCGCAAGGGCTCTTCAAGGGGAGGTTGCTATAGGTCATACCCTCACAAAGCAGGCCGAAATGGTATGGATGAATTTGTTCGGAGACGCGGCGCGAAGCTGTCGGAAACCGTCCGGTTTTCAAAGCGTCGCAACAAAGTGTCCGAGCAAATCCACCTTATCCCGGAGGGACGCAGAAACGGCTTCGATCTGCTGCGTCAAAGCGCTCAACCGGGCGGGAAGCCCGTTTTTCGCGCTTTTCCTTGCATCTCATCGCCGTTTACTGCGCCATTGCGACCTGTTTTGTGAGGGTTTGACCTAATGGAACTCACCGGCCTCTTTTTCTACATCGTGAGTCTCCTGATCCTCGGCGGCATCTACGCGCTGCTGTGCCTTGCGCTCAACGTGCAATGGGGCATGGGCGGGCTGTTCAATGCCGGGATCGCCGGTTTTTACGGTGTTGGAGCCTATACATCCGCGATCCTGACAACGGCGGCGTCCGGAAGGCACCTCGGTGGCTTTTCGATGCCCGTCCCGATCGGCCTTGTCGGAGCCGCAATTGTCGCGGGCGTCACCGGCTGGGCGGTTGCCCGGATCTGCGTGCGCCTCAAAAGCGACTACCTGGCCATGGCCTCGATCGGAATTGCGGAGATCCTGCGGCTGGTTTTCGTCAATGAAAGCTGGCTGACCAACGGCAGCCTCGGCGTGTCGCGCATTCCGCGCCCCTTTGCCGATATCACCACCGGCCGGATGTCGGACGTTGCCTTCCTCGGGTTCGTCTGGGTCATCGTCCTGCTTGTCTATGTCGCAACGTCGCGTCTCTACGACAGTCCGTGGGGGCGGAGCCTGCGCGCCATTCGCGACAATGAAACCTCCGCGTCGGCCGCCGGCAAGAATGTCGAAAAATTCCGCGTTCAGACCTTCGTCATAGGCTGTGCGGTCATGGGCATTGCGGGCGGTTTGTCTGCGCATTATTTCCGCTTCCTGTCACCGACCGCGACCGACCCGCTGCTCACCACATTCCTGGTCTGGGTGATGCTGATGGCGGGCGGCTCCGGCAACAACCGGGGTGCGATCCTCGGCGCCTTGACCATCTGGACGATCTGGTCCGTCACCGAGATCTTCACCAACCGCCTGCCGCCGGAATGGGCGACACGGAGTTCCTTCATCCGTATGCTTCTTGTCGGCCTGTTGCTGCAGGTCGTGCTGCAACGGTTCCGGGCAGGGCTCCTGCCGGAAAAATCGCCACCGGTCAGGTTCAGGAAGGACTAGGGTAGGTACCCTAGGCGGAGGAAACAGCGTTTGGAAAACGGGGCACCGCAACAACGGGCAACACCGGCTGTCTGCTTCGGATCAGCTGAGATGCCGCTTTTGATGCGGTATTGGTGACGTGCGCCTGGTCTTCTGGAACTGCAACATGGCGCTCCACCGCAAGGCGGATGCCCTTTTGTCCGAACGTCCGGATATTGCCGTGATATCGGAATGCGCTCATCCGGAGATTCTGGCCAAGCGTGGCGACACGGCCTTGTCCGGCTGTTCGGCGCTCTGGATGGGGACCAATCCCAACAAGGGCCTGGGTGTTTTTGCCTTCAATGGCTATGAGGTCACGCGCTTCGAGCCATTCTATCCAACGCTGCGTTTCGTCCTGCCGGTCAGGGTGGATGGCCCCCGCGCCTTCAATCTGATTGCGGTCTGGGCTCAGAATGCCAGCGCGGGCGTGACACGCAAACATCAGAGCGGACCGCTGCGCAGGGCGTTTTCGAAATACCGGGACTTCATGAAGTCGGGTCCGACCGTGATTGGCGGAGACTGGAACAGCAACAAGATCTGGGACAAGCCGGGCTGGCGCATCAATCACATGGCCAAGGTAGATATTCTCGAGGGGATGGGGATCGGCAGTGCCTACCACGCAGTGACCGGGGAACCGCAGGGCGAAGAAAGGACGCCGACGCACTACTGGCGTGACCGGAAGATCGACGGCCCGACCTATCATATTGACTTCGTCTTCGCGCCCGATGCCTGGCTGGAAGAGATCAGGGACTTCTCGGTTGGAACATTTGATGACTGGGTTGGAAACGGCCTGAGCGATCATGTGCCGATCACGATCGAGTTCTGAGCATCGCGGGCGCTATTTCGGGCTGAACAGCAGTTTCAGATAGGTTCGGAACAGCATGATCTGCTCGGACGCGTTGTTGTGCTCGCGCAGCGCGCGCTGCAACACGAGACCGCCTTCGACCACTCCTGACACCATGTCACCGAGCGCGTCAAGATTGACCTCTTCGCGCGGTTCGTAAATCTCTGCGATCTCCTCGAACATGCCGCGAAACCGCTTGCGCCAGCCAAGAATGGCCTGCCGGTTCAGTTCCCGGACCCCTTCGTCGAACAGCCGGTCCTGATAGGCGGTCGAGGCGATCACGCATCCCGGATGCCCTGTTGGCATTTCTTCCAGCATTTCCGCCAGCAGTTTCAGGCCGATGAGCATTGAGTGCAGTGGGTCGTCATTGAGTTCCCGCGCGCGGGCGAAGAGGTCGTCATAGAGCGCGTTCTCGACCTCGATGTACCGTTCGAGCATGGCCCGGGCGAGCGCGTTCTTGTCCTTGAAGTGATAAAAGAAGCCGCCGCGCGATATCTCGGCACCGGCAACGATTTCTTCGATGGATGTTGCTTCGAAACCTTTTTCCAGAACGGCGGCTTCCGCGATGTCGAGGATCCTGCTGCGCGTGTCGGTTTTGCTGGTCAATGCTTCCCCCACTGTACCGTGAGTCCAGTTGACGCCCCTCCGTCAATCATCTTTCGGAGGAAACCTTTCATTACATATTGAAAATAAAGCGGAAAATGAATCTCCGCAACCGGACCATGCGACCACTACCGGTCGGACGCCGCGGCGCATACGTCTCTTGGCATTGAAACAGGAGAAAAGTGTCATGCGAATACATGACTTTATTCATGCCGAACGGTTCTTTCTGTCCGACGGCGGACTGGAGACCTATCTGATCTTTGACAAGGGCTACAACCTGCCATGCTTTTCCGCAGCGGTACTGCTCAGCAGCGAGGAAGGACAGCAGGACCTGACCGAGTATTACGAGCGATTTCTGGACATTGCCCGCCAGTCCGGTCGCGGCTTCGTCCTGGACGCGCCGACTTGGCGTGCCGGTGTCGCATGGGCAGGACCGCTCGGCCAGTCTGTCAGTGAGGTCTTGCAGACCAATGAACGGGCCGTGCATTTCGTATCGCAGATCCGCGAGCGCCACGAAACCGATGCGTTGCCGATCCTGGTCAACGGGCTCGTCGGGCCGTCCGGCGATGCCTATGCACCGGATGAAATGCTGTCCTATCAGGATGCCTTCCTGATCCATGCGCCGCAAATTCACGCGCTGGGCCGCGCGGGTGTCGACATGATCAGCGCCATGACGCTGACCCATGCCGGCGAAGCCGTGGGCATGGTGCGCGCGGCGGCGGAAATCGACATCCCGATCGTGATTGCGTTCACGCTTGAGACCGATGGCCGGCTGCCGTCCGGCCAGTCCCTCGCGGACGCGATCGGGGAGGTCGACGAAGCGACGAACAGCGGCCCGTTATACTACATGATCAACTGTGCCCATCCCGATCATTTCCGGGATGTCCTGGAATCGGGAGGGGCCTGGACGTCGCGCATCGGCGGCATCCGGTCAAACGCCTCGCGCATGAGCCATGCGGAACTGGACGAAGCGGAAACGCTCGACGACGGCGATCCGGGCGAACTCGGCCGATTGAATGCCGAACTGATGCGTTTCCTGCCGAATGTCCGCGTTGTTGGCGGGTGCTGTGGCACGGATCACAGGCATGTCGGCTGTATTGCCATTAATGAACGTTGCCGGCCGGCCGCCTGAAAGCCCGGTCAGGCCAATCAATTTTGAACAAAGAGAGAAGACAAATGAATTTTCAGTCCAGTCCCCTGATCCGGCAAGCAAGCGTCGAGGACGCAACGTCTCTTGCCAGATTGATCGACATTGCCGGCGAAGGCATTCCGAGCTGGCTTTGGAGCAGGGCGTGCGAAAACGGCCAGACACCACTCGACGTTGGCACCGAGCGTGCGCGAAGGCCGTCTGGCGGGTTTTCCTACACGAATGCGCTTGTGTCGGAACGGCAGGCCGAAGTTACCGGCATGGTGCTCAGCTATCCGATCGAGACCGCTCCGGAAAACGATCCCGAAGCACTGCCCGCGCCGATTGCGCCGTTCGTGGAGCTTGAAAGGCACTCGGTCGGAACCTGGTACATCAACGCCCTGGCAACGTTCCCGGGAAACCGGGGGCTGGGGCTGGGAAGTTCCCTGCTTGCTGCGGCGGAACGCCTGGCGCGCGAAAACGGCACATTGGCCATGAGCATTCAGGTCTATGCCCAGAACACCGGGGCGGTGCGCCTCTACCAGCGTCTCGGCTACAAGCTGCACGAAAAAGCGCCGGTGCGATCGCATCCGTGCCAGCCCTACTACACAGGTGATGTTCTGTTGCTGATCAAGGACCTGACTTGACTGCCAAGAGGCGCGACCGTCCCGGTCGCGCCTCTGGCCGGTCTTCAAAGTGCCTTCCAGAACACGACCTTGTCGTCCCCCGGCGCCCAGAAGTCCCGGATGCGCGCTTCTTCCGTGTAACCACACCTTTCGTAAAAGCTCCGAGTGCCGGCGAAACTTTCAGCCCCGGACGTGTCCACGAAGAGCACTCTGTTGTTTTGGCTGCGCAACAGTTTTTCAAGCGATGCAACAAGGGTACGGCCTGCGCCGTTTCCTTGCTGCTCTGGCAGAACAGCGAGCGCCAGCATGTTCCAGGTTCCGTCCGCAAACGTCTCCTCGATGGCGTAGCAGAAACCGATGGCTTGGTCGTCCACTTCGCATGTCAGCCACACGCAGTTTCGTTTTCTTCCGGAAAGGTGGGGTTCCATCATTTCCGGCAGCAGCTCAGACGGAAACAGCCCTGTGCTGTCGGCGATCTGTTGCAGGGCCGGAATGTCATTCGAGACGGATGATCTGATGTTCATGTTGATTGGTCTTTCACGATGCTCTGGCCAAGGTGCTTGAAAGCCTGGCCAGGGTCTATGCCGGCCGCCCGCGCAATGGGGTCTGGTGCGGGAAATCCGGCAGCACAAAACGAGGCGATACCAACACGGGTTCCGCCGGTCCGGTCATGCTGTCTCAGACGCTGAGATCAGCTGATATGCGCATTCGTGAACATAAAGTCTCCGTCGCCTGCCACCGCGGCAAGCGCACTCAAAGGTAGCACCAGCCCGTTTGCATCGCAAACAGGTTTGAACGCGCTCCCCTCCATGCGCCGGGCAACAGTCTGCTCCTGACCGCATCTTGCGTAAGTCTCTGAAAAATTGACGTTACGTCGTCCTGGCCGGCTTCCCTTTGTGCCAAAGTGAGATGTTGTGAAGAACAATCATTTGATGCAGATCTTCACTCGCTGTTAACCATAAATTGCAATGACTGACTACACCTATTACGCGAATTTGGTGCAATTTTACCACTCGGGGCGGGGCCATGGTCAGGGCGTTTTCAGCAATATTCTGCATGCTTTTGTTAACGTGTAGCGGTCGCGCTGCTGATTACAGTTCACCGGTGCCGACAGAGTTTCAAACACCCGTTCTGAGGGGGAGCATCGGCTTGCGGTACTGGTACAGCCAGAACAACTCTGAGATCGACACGGGCGATCTGAACTGGAACACCGTGGATGATGTCACGTCGCACACCGCGGAGATATTCGGTGAGCTTGAAGACACGACCACCAACATGTTCATGAGGGCCTATCTGGGACTGGGCCGGAACTTTGGCGGTGAGGGCGATTTCTACATCTTTCCGAGCGGCGATCTGGAATCCAGCGCGCTGGGATATGTGGTGGTTGACGGCGGCGTGCGATTTGGCGAATTCATCAACAACCAGATACGTCTGAAGGGTTATGTCGGCTATCAGTATCTCAACGACAGCATCGATGCGGTTGACGGCCGCCTTGTTGCAGAACAGACCCGTCAATGGCATGCCCTTCGCGTGGGTCTGACGGCGGAAGGCGACATCGGTGAACGCTTCGGCTGGGTGGTCGATGTCGCCGCTGTGCCCTGGAGCTACAATCGGGTCGAGACCTGGGAAAGCGACTGGACCCACGGGGTTGAAACCGATGTCATGTTGAATTTCGATCTGGCCCGGAACTGGAACATCGGGATCGGCGGCCGCTACTGGTGGCTGCAGTCGAATTTCGATCGACGGTGGGTCTCTGACGGGTCGAAAGCCGTTCTGGAACAGAACTATCAGCGCTACGGTCTTTTGCTGGAAAGCAGTTACAGGTTCTGAGCCGTTTTTCCTGTTAGACTCCGGCGACCTGCATTTGCAAGGCGCCGGTCCTCACATTTCGCGAAGAAATTTGCGGACGATGCGGTTGAACAGTTCGGGTTCTTCCAGATGGACTGCATGCGCGCAACCCGGCACCACGGCAAGTCTGCAACCGGGTATCGTCTTCCAGAGAACCTCCGCCTGCGGCCATGCGTAGGTGCGGTCGCCATCGCCCCAGATCACAAGCGTCGGGGCGCTGATTGCGGAAAGGGCATCTTCACCGGACCAGTCCCGCATGGCCTCCAGCCCGGCCATGATCGCGGCCAGGCTGCTCTTCTCGGCGATGGCGGCACAGTCGGGATAGGTTTCGGCACTCTCGCCCTGCATGAACCATGTCGCGGAAATGCGGCGTGCGGTCGCCGCCGCCCCGTCTTCCCCGGCACGCCGCATGGACGTCTCGATCGTCTCGAAACGACCCGGGAGCACCCCGACCGGGCCAGTGCCATAGAGGATGAACCGGTCGATGGATTGAGGGCTCCGCCGCATCATTTCCTGAACGATCATGCCACCCATTGAATGTCCGAGCAGGTGAAAGCGCTCGATCCCGAGGCTTGCGAGATATTGCAGCACCCAGTCCGCAAATCCCCCGATGGAATTGAGTGGTGGCAGGTCAGCGTTTTCCCCGAAGCCGGGCAGATCGATTTCGACAATTTGCCCGTCGTTTGAAAGTGGCGCCTGCAGGCGCCACTGGTCGCTGCCCCCCATGAACCCGTGAACGAGCACAAGTGGGATCATTTACGGGCACCTTGCACGATCCGGTCGAGGATCATGGCACAGAAGAGGATCGAGAAGCCTGCCAGGATTCCCTGTCCGACATTGGCGTATTGCAGGGCTTCGAGAACGTCCTCGCCCAGGCCCTTGGCGCCGATCAGGGACGCCACAACCACCATTGCCAGGGACAGCATGATCGTCTGGTTGATGCCGGCACGGATCGACGGACTGGCAAGGGGCAGGTCGACCCGCGTCAGCAGGTACCACTTGTTGGCGCCGAATGCGATCGCGGCCTCTCGAACGCTTTCCGGAACCCCGCGCAGGCCGAGCACCGTCAGCCGGACGACCGGAGTTCCGCCGAAGATCATGGTCGTGACGACCGCGGCCGGTTTGCCGGTGCCGAAAAAGGCGATGACCGGGATCATGAACACGAAGGCCGGCATGGTCTGCATGAAATCCATGATCGGCTGGATGAAGGCGTAGAACCGGGGACGGCGCGCCGCGAACATGCCGAGCGGGATGCCGATCACGATCGATAGGCACGCCGCAGTACCGAGCAGCGCCAGCGTTGTCATGGCTTTGTCCCAGAAACCGAGCAGGCCCATATAGGCCAGGAAAGCGCCTGACCAGATCGCGGTTCGGATACCTGCCGTCAGCCATGTCAGCAGGATGATCAGGCTGGCGACCACGATCCAGGGCGTGCTGACGAAGACCAGTTCAAGCGCATCCAGAAGCAACCGGATGCAATAGGTGATCGCATCGAACAGGGCTTCCCCGTTGGCAACGCAGAAGGCGAAAAACGCTTCCACGCCCTCGATACTGACGATCCGGAACTCCGGATTGGTCGGGAAGGCATCAAGCAGCGAGAACCGTCCGGGGAAACTGTAGTGCAGCACCGAGGCGAGCACGATGACCGCCATGAAAACCGCGCTGAACGTGATCTGCGAGACCGGCATGCCCGAGCGGATGGAATTGTCGGAGAGCCATTCGGAGAACCGTTTTTCCAGCGCCCAGTTCGCGGAGACGGCCTGAACGGTCTTGGCGATCACGAGCAGCGCGACGCCGGCCAGCGCGATCCAGATGCCCTGGTCTGCAAGGGCGTCGGCTTCCGCCCGGATCCCGCCAATGCTTGCTTCGAGCGACTCCACCGTTCGCCGATAGACGTCTGCCTTGTCGGATCCGCTTTCGACGGCGGCGGCAAGTTGTTCGCGGCGCAGTTCGAGTGTTCCCTCGATCGACTCGATCCGCTCCCTGGCTTCCGCTGCAAGATCGCCGAAGAGGCCGCGCGCTATCTGGACGATTGCCAGCGTTTCGATGATCAGGAACGGCAGGGCCCAGGACCAAAGGCCCCGTGCGCCGAACCAGATCGGTCCGAACAGTCCGGCCATCATGTTGAAGGTTGCGGTAAAGCGGGAACTTGCGCCGATCCGGTCGAAATTCTCGATATAGTACTCCGGGTTCGTGCGCACGAACTCGGCGATGTTCTTGCGGCGTTCCTCGGTATAGATCCGGGCCGCTTCGGCGTCGTTGTCGGTCAGGGGCGTGTTGATCTGGTCCATCATGATACCTCTGTCCCCTCAATAACGGTTCTCAGGATGTTTTCCCGTGTGATCACGCCAACGTCGGCGCCGTTGTCCTCGACGATGATCGCATCACCCGTGTCGATCGCCATGTTGATGAGCGTGCTGAGCGTTTCGCTTTCGCCGACGCGCGGAGCGTTCTCCGGGATCGGGCCGTTTGCGCCGGTATAGGCTGCGAGTGGTTGCATCACCGCATGCGCCCGGACGACCTTCAACCGCGAGATCCCGGCAACGAAATCGGCGACATAGTCATCGGCCGGATGCATCACGATGTCTTCGGCAGTGCCGATCTGAACGACCCGTCCGTCCCGCATGATTGCGATGCGGTCGCCAATGCGCACCGCTTCGTCGAGGTCATGCGTAATGAAGACGGTTGTCTTCTTGAGGATCTGGCTGAGCCGGATGAATTCGTCCTGCAACTGACGCCGGATCAGCGGGTCGAGAGCGCTGAACGGTTCGTCCATGAGCAGGACATCCGGATTGGCTGCCAGGGCGCGGGCCAGCCCGACGCGCTGCTGCATGCCGCCGGACAGTTCATGCGCGTATTTTGACCCCCAGGCGCCCAGCTCGACAATCTCCAGGAAGGCGGCTGCCTGGCGCATGCGCTCGTTCTTGGAAACCTCGCGGATTTCCAGCGGCATTGCGACATTGTCCAGGACGGAACGGTGCGGCATGAGCGCGAAATTCTGAAACACCATGCCGATCTTGCGGTTCCTGAAGGTCTGCAGGTCCTTGGTGCCGAGCGCCATGACATCCGTCCCCTCGATCAGGATCTTGCCTGAAGTCGGTTCCAAAAGACGGTTGAAATGGCGGACCAGCGTGGACTTGCCGCTGCCGGAAAGGCCCATGATACAGAAGATCTCACCGCGATTGACGTGAAGACTGACATCGGCAACACCGACGACGGCATTGTACTGCGCCAGAACCTCCGCCTTGGTCAGCCCCTTCTGGAGTATCGCGTCGAGCGCGGCCTTCGGGTCTGTACCGAAGATTTTCCAGACATTGGAGATCTCGATGACGGTCTCATCACTCATGGATCACAGCGCCCCGCAGGATTGAAAAAGATGGATCGGTCACGGCTGCGCGGTGCCGGTCCGACCGGCACCACCTTGTTTTCAAAAACTGAAGATCAGAGCCCGAGCCAGGCGTCGACGCGATCGGGGTTCGCTTCAACCCACTCACGTGCCACGTCTGCCGGGTCCTTGCCGTTTCCGCTGATCTCGAAGGCGAAACCGCTGACGTCATCGGCGGTCAGCGAGAACTTGGAAAAGAACTCGGCAATGGCCGGGGAACGATCCGCAAGGGAATTGGACCATGCGATCTGGACCTTCTTCAGCGCATCCTTCGTTTCGACATTGGACTTTTCGAACCAGTCGGCATCGTCGGACGGCTGGACCATGACGTATTTCGCGGGGTCATACGTCGGCTCGGTCAGCATCTCGACGTCGAACATGTACCAGACTGCGTGCGGCTTGTAGCAGTAAAAGGCGTAACCCTCGCCCTTCGCGATACTGTCCTTGACACGTGCGGTCTTGACGCTTTCCTCTGCGCGGATCGGCTCGATGAAGTCCATCAGGCCGTAGTCGCGCACCTTGACCTCGTTGACATTGGCCGACGCCCATCCCGGTGCACCGATCCACATCTCACCCTTGCCGTTGCCGTCGCTGTCCATCTTCTCGGCAACATCCGGACGGCCGAGATCGGCGATGTCGGTGATGTTGTTGGCTTCGCCGAAGTCCTTGGAGACGCAGAAGCCCTGGTTGCCTTCATAGGGGTTGGACGACAGGGTCACCGTGCCGGCGCCGTCGACATATTTCTTGGTGAAGCTTTCCTGGTTCGGCAGCCACACGTCGGGATGGACGTCAATGTCGCCCTTGCCCTGGTCCATGGCCTGAAAAATCGTGGCATTGTTGCCCGGAACCATTTCCGCCTTGCCGCCGATGCGCATTTCGACAACAGCGGCCAGCAAGTGGGCGATTGCCTGTGCGCCCGTCCAGGACGGAACGCCGATCTTCACTTCCTCGGCTGCAAATGCGGGGACTGCAAAGACGCTCATCGCGGTCGCGACGGTAAGACATTTAAGACTTGATTTCATGATTCACTCCTCTGGTGGATGGTGCCGATGACCTGTTTTTTGGTTTGGTTGGTTGGTTTCGCTTACGCCAGGTCCTCGGAAATCTGATCTTCATAGGCAAACAGGGACGTCGATCCCCCCGTATGCAAAAAAAGGACATTGTCCTCCGGTTTGAAAAAACCGCTGCGGACAAGACCGATCAGGCCGGCCATGCCCTTTGCCGAATAGACAGGATCAAGAAGAATGCCTTCCTGACGCGCCGTCAACCGGATTGCTTCGAGCGTGGAAGGCGCCGGGATGCCGTAGCCCTCGCCGACATAACCGTCATCGACCAGGATCTTGCCCGCTCCGATTTCGGATCCTCCGAGGTGCGCCAGCGTTTTTTGGGTCGTGGCAAGAACGGCACCGGTCTGCCGTTCCTTCGGCTGGCGCACACTGATCCCCATCACGGGCAGATCATAACCCAGAATGTGGAAACCCGCGACGAGCCCGGCCTGTGTGCCGGAGCTGCCCGTTCCCATGACCATCCACTGAAAGTGGAGGCCGCTGTGGACCGCCTGGTCGACGATCTCCTGTGCACAGTTCGCATATCCGAGCGCACCGGTAGCATTCGACCCACCTCCGGGAATGAAATAGGGCTTGTGCCCGGCGCTTCGGAGGCCCTCCGCGACCGCCAGCGCTTCAGCATTCATGTCGAGCCCGTTTGGCCGGAACTCGAAGGTCGCTCCGAAGAGCTTGTCGAGGAAGACATTGCCGGTCTTCTCGTAGCTTTCGTCCCTGTCGGGAACGCGTCTTTCAAGCAGAACGTGACATTTCATTCCCAGCTTGCAGGCCGCCGCAGCGGACTGGCGCACATGGTTCGACTGGACCGCGCCCTGGGTGACGATCATGTCTGCGCCCTCGCGCATCGCTTCGCCCATCAGGAATTCAAGCTTGCGTGTCTTGTTGCCGCCGGTCGCAAGTCCCGTGCAGTCATCGCGCTTGATATAGAGTTTCGGTCCGCCCAGAAGCGCGCCGAGGCGCGGCATGTCTTCAATGGGTGTGGGCTGATGACACAAATCCACTCTCGGGAACCGGTTGAATTCGATCCGCGCTGTTGCGTTCGGCTGTAGTTTTTCGACGGACATGTTATGGCTCTGCTTAGATTTTCCTCAAGCTCAAAATTGAGGCAAGTTCGGACGCAAATCCAATAGTATGTTTGCATGACATTATGCAAAATTTGCAATATCTTGCGACCTCATGGATATCTATCTGTTCCGGGATCTTTCCCGGTTGCACAGGACGGGCAACTTTTCTCAGGCTGCGGATCTGAGCAATCTGAGCCAGTCCGCCTTTAGCCGGCGGATACGGTCCCTGGAAGGCTGGAGCGGCGTGACGCTTGTCGACCGGTCGCGGCAACCGGTTCGTCTCACGGCTGCCGGTCTGCAGATGCTGGAGGCCGGGCAGCAGGCGCTGGACAGGATCGAGCAGGAGCGCAGCCAGATCCTCGAAGCACAATCACTGCCCGACAAGTATGTCGTGACCTTCGGTGCGCAGCATTCGATTGGCTGGCGTTTCTATCCCGCTTGGCTGCAGGACTTCGAAGAGAGTTTTGGCCCCATCCTGTCGCGATTGCGGGCTGACGATCTTCCCAATTGCATGCGGGATCTCAAGAATGGAGATGTCGATTTCGTCATTGCCTACGAAAGCCGGGAGGTTCGTTACAACGGCCAGGCCGTCGAAAGATCAGGCGGCGGCATGGCAGGCGCCAATGCGCTTACCATCGGTGTTGACAGCCTGGTTCCCGTTTCCAAACCGCAGTCGGATGGCACGCCCCTGTTCAGTTTCAGCACGGACGGCATCGAAATGCCGTTCCTGAGGTTCGGTGAAGACGCGCCCATTGCGCGTCACCTTGAGCCATTGTTCAAGCACACGGGTCTGGGTGACCGGCTCCGGATCGTCTACGAGAATTCCATGGCCGGGGCACTTCGCATCCGCGCGCGAGACGGCATGGGTGTGGCCTGGCTGCCAAAGAGCCTTGTCGCGCCCGACGTGAAGGCGGGCATTCTTGTGCAGACGGGTCCGCCGGATTGGGAGGTGCCGCTTGAGATCAGACTGTTCCGGCACAAACCGCATTCGAATCGTGTTACCCGGGCCATATGGTCCTTTCTCGAGAAGACACAGTTCCGGGGTCTTGCCGTCACCTAGTCACCTGAATCTGAAGTTCGACTCATTTTGCAGCGGTCTTCGAACGAACTTCAGATTCAAGAAGGTGACTAGCAAGTCTATGTTTCGAGTGCGGTTTACGAATTTGAAGTTCGCTTCGGAGACTGCTGAAGCAATGATGCGAACTTCAAATTCACCGCACTAGCCCGGTTAGAGGCGGGCCATGCTCATTCGTTTGAAATCAGCGATGAATCCAGGGCTTCCAGAAGGCGGACCAGAGACGGTTTGATCCGCTCCGCATCTGCGGGACTGAGTGCCGACAGAAGTCTTGTTTCGTGGTCCTGTGCTTCTTCGACAAGCTCCGCGCTCAACGACTGGCCGTCGGCCGTCAGATACACGCGCACGCGCCGTCCGTCTCCCTCGTCGCTTTTTCTGGCGACCAGACCGCGCTTTTCCATCTGATCGACGATGCGCGTCATGCGCGACTGCTCCATGAGCGAAAAGCGCGCCAGTTGGGTGATCATCAGTCCGTCCTGGTCGAACAGGCAGGCAAGGACACGCCACTCCGGAACGCGCAGACCCATCTCGCGCACGCGCGCATGAAACTGAAGGCTGGCCGCCTCGCTCGAGGCTGCCAGAAGATACAGCAGATAAGAAGAAACGAATTTTCCCGGTGCCTGTGTCAATGATTGTCCCCGACGTGAGCGATTGCCCCTCTAACCCGGAAGCTCTTTGAAAGAAGACGACCTGAGAACCTGCCTCATCCTGAGGAGGACCAATCGGTCCGTCTCGAAGGATGTGCGGCAAGCGTATCGAATCGCGTCCCATCTTTCGAGGCTTCGCTACGCTGCGCACCTCAAGATGAGGTTCGCAGGTTGGTGCCGCGGTTGTCTTCAATCGTAGAAGCCTCGGAGAGCCTCTATCTGTCGTTTAGCCCGGAACATTTCGGAAAAAAAGAGGCTTGACTCGAATTATATGAAATTTCATATTTATTCACGGGAGGAGCGACCAGTGAAACTTGTTCTTCAAAGCGTGGATGAGGAAACGGATCGGATCTCCGTATTCAGATTCGCGGCAACGGACGGATCAGCATTGCCCGGCTACGAACCCGGCGCACATGTTGATGTCGATCTCGGACCGGCCGGCATCCGTTCCTATTCCCTGATTGACTGGCCGCAATCGTCCGCGACCCTGGACGTTGCCGTGCAGCGCGAGGAAAACGGACAAGGCGGTTCGAAAGCCATGCACGAACTGGCCGTTGGACAGGAAGTGTCCGCAAGCAGCCCGAAGAATGACTTCCCGCTTGCCGATAATCCCGGTTTCTCGCTTTTGCTCGCAGGCGGCATCGGCATTACGCCGTTGATATCCATGGCAACGCGACTTCAACGCCAGGGCCAGCCTTTCGAACTGCACTATTCGGCCCGCACCGCTTCCAGGATGGGCTTCGCGGAAAGCTTGAAGACCGCGTTCGGCGAGACGGTCATGTTCTATTTCGACGATGCGGAACCGATCGACCTCACCGCGCTGCTGCGGGCCCAACCCGGCGGGACCGATGTTTACATCTGCGGACCGAAAGGCATGATCGACGCGGCGCGCAGCGCGGCATCGGTTGCCGGGATCCCGGAGGGCTCGGTTCACGTTGAGCTTTTCACCTCGCCGGAACCGCAAGCCGGTGACACGTCGTTCGAGGTGGAGGTTCACGAAACCGGACAGGTTGTGACCGTCGGTCCGGGCCAGACGATCATCGAGGCACTCGAGGAAGTCGGTCTTGACGTCATGTATGATTGCCAGCGTGGCGATTGCGGTATCTGCCAGACGGACGTGATCAGTGGCGATCCCGATCACCGCGACGTCGTCCTGTCCGATGCCGAAAAGGCATCCGGCAAGGTCATGCAGATCTGTGTCAGCCGGGCAAAGTCCGCCCGCCTTGTGCTGGATCTGTAGTGGCCATTCACGTTCAGGGTCGCAGACCGGAGGAGGAGCCAGAATGCGGACAGCCAGCGAGATAACCGCCCTTTTCACCGGACCGCAGGTGCACAGGGACGTCTATACCAGCCCCGAGATTTACCGGCTGGAGATGACACATCTTTTCGCGAATACCTGGGTGTTTGTCGGCCACGAAAGCCAGACGCCGAAGAAGGGCGACTATTTCACCACGCAGGTCGGCGACCAGCCTGTCATTCAGGTCCGCCATTCCGACGGCGAGATTTACGTGCTCTACAACCGGTGTCCGCACAAGGGCACCAAGATCGCCATCGACCGGGAAGGCAATACGGGGAAGTTCTTCCGGTGCCCCTATCACGCCTGGTCTTTCAAGACCAACGGCTGCCTTCTCGCGATCCCCCTGAAGAAAGGCTACGAGGACACGGGTTTCGAGCACAGCGAAAGCGCGAGAGGCATGACCCCGGTCGGGGCTGTTCGCAACTATCGCGGCTTCGTATTCGCGCGGCTGGCGCCTGAGGGAATCGGATTTGAAGACTATTTCGGAGGAAGTCTGAGCTCGATCGACAACATGGTCGACCGGTCTCCGGAAGGGCGTCTTGAGATCGCCGGACCGCCCTTGCGGTACATGCACAAGTGCAATTGGAAGATGCTCGTCGAGAACCAGACCGACACCTGCCACCCGATGGTCGCCCACGAAAGTTCTGCCGGAACTGCGGTCAACATCTGGAAGGAGATGGGCAACCCGGAGCCGCGTCCGCCGGCAATGGAGATCATTGCTCCGTTCATGTCGCCCTACGAGTTCTTCGAAAAGATGGGCATCCGCACCTGGCCGAACGGACACGGCCATACCGGCGTCCATCATTCCATTCACTCCGACTACTCCGCGATACCCGGCTATTTTGAAGCCCTTTGCGAGGCCCATGGCGAGGAGCGCGCCAAGGCGATCCTGGATGAGAACCGGCACAACACGGTCTATTTTCCGAACATCATGATCAAGGGGCCGATCCAGCAGCTCAGGAACTTCATTCCGCTCGGGCCGGACAAGACCCTCGTGGAGAGCTACATCTACCGGCTCGTCGGCGCGCCGGATCAGCTGCTGGCGCGAACGGCCATGTATAACCGCATGATCAACGCCCCGACCTCCATTGTCGGGCATGACGACCTGGAAATGTACGAACGGGCGCAGGAAGGCCTGATGACGAACGGCATGGAGTGGGTCAACGTCCAGAGGCTGAGGACGGAGGACGAGGATTTTTCCGAAGAGGCCGTCGAGAACGGCACGACCGAGCGTCAGATGCGCAATCAGTTCGATGCCTGGGTGAAGTTCATGACAGTCTCGATGGAGGACGTGTGATGCCGGTTTCTAAAGAACAGGTCATCGACTTCCTCTATGACGAGGCGCGGATGCTCGACGAAGGCCGCTACGACGAATGGCTGGCGTTATGGCTTGAAGACGGCCACTACTGGATGCCGCTCGACTACAAGCAGACCGATCCGCACCTGGTGACGTCATTGCTTTACGAGGACATGTTCATGCTGCGGCTGCGGGTCGAGCGGCTGAACGGCGCCAGAACCTTCAGTCAGAAACCAAAGAGCCGTTGCCACCACGTCATCCAGCGCCCCTTCATCGACGAGATGAGCGAGGATCGCGTCGTCACGAACACTTCGATGCATTATGTCGAGACACGGCTGGACGAGCAGTTCCTGCTTGCCCTGACCGCCGTGCACGAACTGGCGGTCGTGGACGGCGCGATCAGGATCGCGAACAAGCGGGTCGACATCCTGAACAGTGATGCCGCCTTCGGAAACATTCAGCTCTTGCCTTGAGGCGACGAGATCTCACTCAGTGTCCGGGATGCAGGCGAGCAGTGCCGCTTTCACGTCATCCGGCCAGGGGATCGAAGTATGTTCGTCCAGGTTGCTGGCTGCGAGCACCTGCGTGCTTGACCAGCGTTTCTGACCCTTGCAGCTGATTTCATGATGAATGGTGACCGATGAGCGCCCGACGCGCTGCACCGTGACTTCGAACTCAAGCTCTTCACCGAAGAACGACGGGCTGGAGAAGTCGCTGGATATATGGACCGTCGGCGTGCCCCACCGCTCTTCCCAGATGATCTTGTGCCACGGATAGCCCAGTTCCAGCCAGAACTCCTCATTCACACCGTTGAGGATGTTCAGATAGGACGGAAAATAGGCGGTTCCGGAAATGTCGCAGTCGCCGAAATTGAGCATGCGTTTGGTTTTGAACGGTATTTCCAATGCGTTCCTCCCTGGGTCACAGCCTCAACCATGAACCCGTACCCTTGTCTGTGGGCCACCTATACAACGGAACGGTTCCCGGGTGCATGGGATTTTGCCGGATACAACATTTGTGTTTGCATTTATCGTCCGGTCGGTCAATAATACATGTCGGTACGCAACCCGGACAGGCACCGGGAGTTTCATGTCCGGCCGGACAGGGTTGTAACCGGCGAAGCACTGGAAAAAGAGTGTCTTGTCATGCGCTTACTGGAATAACCGGGAGCATGATCGGGCATCGTTGAAACAAGATTTGAGCTTTCGTTCGTTGCGAGAAATATATGCAGTTTCATATTTCTTGACAAGCAGACGAGTTGAATGGAAGATTTGAAGGTCGGTCTCGGGCGCGGAGGAATTGCCCTTTTGAGACACATTCCGAGGGAGAGGAAAATGAAGTCGCTTATAAGGATCGCAGGTGCCACGGCCGTTTCGCTCTGCTTGAGCGTATCTGCGCTTTCGGCTGAAACTGTTCTGAAAATTTCAAGCTGGCTGCCGCCGACACACGGCATTAATACGGAAATCTTCGCCAGTCTCATCGACATGATGGAAAAGTCGACGGATGGCGAGGTCTCCGGTGAACTGGTCTTCGGTCTCGCACCACCGCCCGCCCAGATGGACCTGATCCTCGATGGCGCGGCTGACATTGCCATCATCTTCCACGGCTATCAGCCCGGACGGTTCGTGGCGACCAAGCTGATCGAACTTCCCGGCTACGAAGGCAGCGCCGAGGCGGCCTCCGTTGCCTATTGGCGCGTGCACGAGGAACATCTCGACAAGCTCGATGAACACCGTGGTGTAAAGGTTATCTCTCTCAACACTCATGGTCCGGGACAGATCCATTCCAGCAAGGATGTTGCAAGCCTTGCCGACATGGACGGTCTGAAGACCCGGATTGGCGGCGGGGTTGCCGGTGATGTCGGAGCGGCGCTGGGCCTGATCGGCATCAACGTGCCGGCTCCCAAGGTCTATGAAACACTCGATTCCGGCGCGGCCGACGCCGTTGCCATGAATGTCGGTGAACGCGTTGGCTTTAAGCTGAACGAGGTTGCCAAGAACCTCTATGACATGCCCGGCGGGCTTTATCGCGGCTCTTTCGCGATCATCATGAGCCAGGAAAAGTTCGACAGCCTGCCCGAGGAAGTACAGAAGGCGCTTGACGAGAACGTCTTTGGTGAACCTGCAAGCCGCATGGCTGGGGCTGCCTGGGACAAGTCCGACATGATTGCCTATGAGGCGACCAAGAGCGCCGAAGGCACCAAGATCACGCCTGCGAACGAAGGCGATGTTGCCGCATTCGAGAAAATCGCAGACGAAGTCAAGGCCAAGGTACTGGCGGAATTGACCGAAGCCGGCCTCGACGCCGAGGCGGCCTATGAAATGGTCAAGAAAGAAATGGCGGGCAACTGACCGCAACAGGTGGTCCGGCGCCCTCCGGACCACCGGCTTTCCAAAGGAACAGACGTGTCGCATTTTCTGAAGCTTGCAGCCAGGCTGCCGGCCGTTCTTGCCGCGCTCGCGCTTTTTGTCCTGATGGTCATGACATTCTGTGATGTCGTGCTGCGATCGGTCTTCAATGCGCCGATCGAAGTGGCGGCGGACATGACCCGTCTTCTGATGGCGATCACGGTGTTTTCGGTGCTGCCGGTCGTATCGGCACAGGGTGGCCATATCAGCGTTGACCTGCTCGACGGTTTCTTCAAGCGGCGACACCTCACACGCTGGCGGGATGCCTTCACCAATCTCTTTTGCGGCGTCATCCTGATCTGGCCGGCCGAGCGCGTCTATGTTCTGGCCGAACGCAGCCGGTCCTATGGCGACGTCATGGAGTATCTGCGGCTGCCGCTTCATTTTGTTGGCTGGTTCATTGCCGCGGTCACCGCAATCACCGCCGTTGTTCTGATCGTCCGGGGCCTCGGTTATCTGTTTGCACCGAAACTGATGGGCGGATCGGATGCTTGAAGGTCTTCTCGGGTTTGCGGCAGTGCTCGTTCTGGTCATGCTGCGCATTCCGATTGCCTTTGCCATGGGCTTTGTCGGCATGGTCGGCTTCATGCTCGAGACCAGTTACCGGGCCTCCATTTCCATGGCGGCACGCCTGATCATCGACACCAGCCAGGACTACGGCCTCTCCGTGGTTCCCCTGTTCATCCTGATGGGCCTGTTCGTGAACAAGGCGGGTATCAGCCGCGAACTCTACGCGGCCTCCAATGCGTTTCTCGGCCATCTGCGCGGCGGGCTCGCGATGGCGACCATCGTCGCCTGCGGCGGATTCGCCGCCATATCAGGATCATCGCTTGCCACGGCCGCGACCATGTCGAAGGTCGCGATGCCCGAGATGCGCCGCTTCAATTACAGCGACAAGCTGTCGACGGCCTCGATCGCCGCGGGTGGAACGCTGGGTATCCTGATCCCGCCCTCCGTCATTCTCGTGATCTACGGCCTGTTGACGGAGACCTCCATCGGCAAGCTTTTCGTGGCCGGAGTCATTCCGGGTCTGATCGGCATCGTGCTCTATCTCGTAGCCGTCAAGTTCACGGTCTGGCGCGATCCGGACGCCGGTCCGGCCGGTCCTCGGGCGAGTTTTGCGGAAAGACTGGCCGCGCTGAAGGACGTCTGGGCTGTTCTGCTGCTGTTTTTCCTGGTTATTGGCGGTCTCTATGGCGTGTTCGACATTCCGCCGCTCAACCTGAGTTTTTCTCCGACGGAAGCGGCCGGGATGGGCGCGATGGGGGCCTTCCTGATCGCGATCGCCCGGCGGCGCCTGTCGCTGTCAGATACGTTTGACGCCCTGCGTGAGACGGCCATGACAACGGCCGGACTGTTCGCGGTTCTGATCGGTGCCTGGATTTTTTCCAACTTCGTCAATGTCGCCGGTCTGCCGGCGGCGCTCAGCAATCTGGTGACAGCCTATGATCTGCCGCCCTGGGTGGTCATGTGCATCATCCTCTTGATCTATATCGCGCTCGGCTGCGTCTTCGAGAGCCTGTCCATGTTGCTCCTCACGGTCCCGATCTTCTTCCCGATTGTGACCGGGCTCGGCTACGATCCGATCTGGTTCGGGATCATCGTCGTGGTTGTCACTGAGATCAGTCTCATCACACCACCGGTCGGCCTGAACGTCTTCGTCTTGAGAGCCGTGGTCCGGGACGTGCCGACAGCGACGATTTTCAAGGGTGTGACGCCGTTCTGGATGGTGGACATCATCCGCCTGCTGCTGCTCCTGTCGGTGCCTGCCCTGGTTCTGTTTCTGCCCAGCCAGATGTAGTCGGGTCGCTGAACTTGCGATCCGGTTCCGGTTCGCCCGAAGCATCTGGTGTCACACAGCTCTTGACCTGACGCGATGATCTTTTCCATCATCGTCCGACCGGTTTCGGAAATTTCCGCGACCTTGCTCCGCTTTTGCGGATAACCCGAGTCGCTGCATGAACCTGCATTCCTCCCCGCTCGCCGCGGACGCCTTCATCAAGGCCAGACATCGCATCGCGGGATCGGTCCTGCGCACGCCGGTTGTTCCCTCGCAAAGCCTGACGCAGATGTGTGGTAGCCCCGTCCATCTCAAGCTTGAACACTTGCAAACGACCGGGAGTTTCAAGCTGCGCGGAGCCACCAACGCGGTTCTGTCACTCGACGATGATTCCCGCCGCAATGGTGTTGTCGGCGTGTCGACCGGCAACCACGGACGCGGGCTTGCCTTTGCGGCAAAACAGGCCGGCATCGGGTGCATCATCTGCATGTCGCGTCTTGTCCCGCAAAACAAGGTCGACGGGATCCAGGCGCTCGGAGCGGAGGTGCGTATCGTCGGAACGTCCCAGGACGAGGCACAGGTCGAAGTCGATCGTCTGGTCGCCGACGCAGGGATGACGCTGATACCTCCGTTTGATCATGCGGATGTCATCGCCGGTCAGGGAACGGTGGGGCTCGAAATCCTGGAAGATGTTCCGGAGGTTGAAACTGTGCTCGTGCCCCTGTCCGGCGGCGGGCTCATCTCCGGGGTGGCGGCTGCCGTCAAGGCTGCGAAACCGGATGTGCGGATTACAGGCGTTTCCATGGAGCGCGGCGCGGCGATGGCCGCCTCGCTGGACGCAGGGAACCCTGTTCAGGTGCCGGAGCTGCCGACGCTGGCGGACTCGCTTGGCGGCGGCATCGGCCTCGACAATCAGTACACCTTCCGACTTACCCGCGATCTCGTTGATCAGACCGTGCTCCTGAGTGAGGCGGAAATCGCCGATGGCATCCGGCATGCCTATTTGAACGAGCGTCAGGTGGTGGAAGGATCCGGCGCGGTCTGCCTTGCCGCGATTCTGGCGGAAAAGGCCGAACTTTCCGGCCCGGTCGTCGCGTTGTTGACCGGCTGCAATATCGACATGACCATGCACAGGCGCATCATCTGCGGGGAAACCGTGGATCCGATACACGAAGGGGAGGGCTGAGGAATGCCCGGGATCAGGATACTCACCGAGACGGATCTCCGCGAAATCGTCAAGCTGGATATGGAGGTGGTTGCGTGCGTCGAGCGCGCCTTTTCGCTTCTGGCGGCCGGCGGGGTCGAGATGCCGCCGATCATGTCAATGCTGATCCCTCCCTTCCACGGTGAAGTCGACGTCAAGACCGCCTTTGTCCCGGGTATCGACAGCTATGCCATCAAGATGGCATCCGGGTTCTTCGACAATCCGAAACAGGGTCTGCCAAGCGCATCAGGACTGATGGTCCTGTTTTCCGCGCGGTCCGGCTTTGTCGAGGCGGTGCTCCTGGACAATGGCTACCTGACAGACATTCGCACCGCGGCGGCCGGCGCCGTGGCGGCAAAACACTTGGCCCCGGAAACGGCTGCAACGGCATGTATCGTCGGCGCCGGTGCGCAGGCAAAGCTTCAGCTTCAGGCCCTGTGCCTTGTCCGGCCCATCGAGAAAGTTTCGTTCTGGGCGAGGGACATCTTAAAAGCACAGGCGGCAGCGGAGGAGGTGGCTGACGTGCTCGGCATTCAGGCGAGCGCCGCCTCACAACTTGAGCAGGGGGTGCGTGAAGCAGACGTCATTGTCACCACGACACCGAGTACGGAGCCGCTGCTCCGGGCAGACTGGCTGCGCGCCGGACATCATGTGACTGCGATGGGCTCGGACCAGGAGCACAAGCTGGAGCTGGAACCGGCCTGTCTCGCCGCAGCCGATCTCTATGTTCCCGACAGGCAGTCGCAAACGGAAATACTGGGTGAACTGCACCACGCGATTTCAGCCGGCATTGTTCCGGCAAGCCGGCAGTTCGATGAACTCGGCGACATCGTGGCCGGAAAGGCCAGGGGGCGCAGCGATGCAAAGCAGATCACCATCTGCGATCTGACGGGGACCGGTATTCAGGATACCGCCATCGCGACCTTTGCACGTGAGCGCGCGGACGCCTCGGGATTCGGAACAGATATCAACGCCTAACGTTTAACCGGACCAGCCGCATGATCGAACCGAAGCTGCACTTTTCCAGGCACGAATACCAGAGCAGGATTGCCAGGACGCGCCACGCGATGGAGGCGGCGGGCGTTGACCTCATCCTCGTCTCCGATCCGTCCAACATGGCCTGGCTCACCGGGTATGACGGCTGGTCCTTCTACGTGCATCAGGCTGTCTTGCTTGAACTGGAGGGGGATCCCGTCTGGTTTGGGCGCGGGCAGGATGCGCAAGGCGCGCTTCGGACCTGTTTCATGCATCCGGACAATATCATTGGTTATCCCGATCACTATGTGCAGTCGACCGAGCGCCATCCGATGGACGTCTTGGCCGCGCGCATCGACGCGCGCGGTTCAGGGGTACTGCGCATCGGCGTTGAGATGGACAATTACTGGTTCAGCGCCGCAAGCCTTGCCGCGCTCCAGAAAGGTCTGCCGAACGCGCGTTTCCAGGATGTGACGGGACTGGTGAACTGGCAGCGTGCAGTCAAATCCGATCGGGAACTCACCTACATGCGCACAGCGGGTAAGTTCGTCGAGAAGATCCACGCCCGCATTCTGGAAAAGGCGGAGCCGGGCCTGCGCAAATGTGATCTCGTCGCGGATATATATGACGCCGGATTGCGCTACGATCCGGAGCTCGGAGCAGGCGGCGATTACCCTGCGATTGTTCCCCTGCTGCCGTCCGGCAGCGACGCCGCAGCCCCCCATCTCACCTGGGACGACAAGCCCATGAAATCGGGCGAGGGCACGTTTTTCGAAGTCGCCGGCGCCTATCGCCGTTACCATTGCCCGCTCTCCAGAACCCTGTTCCTCGGTAAACCCACGCAGACCTTCCTTGACGCGGAAAAGGCCGTTCTGGAAGGCATGGAGGCAGGGCTGGAAGCGGCAAGGGCGGGAAATCTCTGCGAGGATATTGCGCTCGCTTTCTTCGCGGTTCTGAAGAAACACGGCATCACCAAGGACAATCGGACGGGGTATCCCATCGGCATTTCATATCCGCCCGACTGGGGCGAACGCACCATGTCGCTGCGAAGCGGCGACAAGTCGGTGCTTGAGGAGAACATGACGTTTCACTTCATGACGGGGCTCTGGATGGAAGACTGGGGGTTCGAGATCACCGAGAGCATCGTCATCCGCGACGGTGCGCCGGAGTGTCTTGCAAGCGTCCCGCGCAAACTGTTCGTGAAGGACTGACGATGGCGCAGAATCCGATCGTCCCGACAATTCCCTTTGACGAAGACGGGGTCCACCACGGTTACCTCCGCCTGCCCTACAGCCGCGACGATTCTGCCTGGGGCTCGGTCATGATTCCCCTCACCGTGATCCGGAACGGTGACGGGCCAACCGCGCTGCTCACCGGTGGCAACCACGGTGACGAATACGAAGGGCCGGTCGCGCTGATGGACCTTGCGCAGTCGCTTGCCCAAAGCGATGTGCAGGGCCGCGTCATCATCGTGCCTGCATTCAACTTTCCTGCGTTTCAAGCAGGAACACGGACCTCTCCGATCGACAAGGGCAACCTGAACAGGTCTTTTCCCGGGCGGCCGGATGGCACGGTGACGGAAAAGATCGCGCATTACTTCGACAGTGTCCTGATCCCGCTGGCGGACATCGTCCTCGACTTTCATTCAGGCGGCAAGACGCTGGATTTCGTGCCGTTTGCGTCCGCGCACGTCCTTGACGACAACGATCAGCAGGCTGCATGTGTCGCCGCAGCCCGTGCCTTCAACGCGCCCTATACGGCGATCATGCTGGAGATCGACAGCACCGGCATGTACGACACGGCGGTCGAGGACAAGGGAAAGATCTTCGTCACGACCGAACTCGGCGGTGGCGGCACCGTAACGGCCCGCACGGCCGCGATCGCGAAAAAGGGCGTCCGCAATTTTTTGAAACATGCCGGTATCCTTCCAGGTGAAGTTGAGCTGGAGAAAAGCATTTCGCTGGATATGCCGGACGGGGATTGCTTCGTCTTCAGCGAAAGCGAAGGCATGATCGAACCGCTGGTCGATCTCGGTGAAGACGTCTCAAAGGGAGACGTGCTCGCAAGGGTCTGGCCAACCGCAAGGACAGGCATTGCTCCGGCGGAATACCGGGCGAAACGGTCCGGTATCCTCATGGCCAGGCATTTTCCCGGGCTCATCAAGTCCGGAGATTGTCTTGCTGTGGTGGCAGCAGTCGTGTGACCTGCGCGATACCGGTCACTTGGACGTCTGATCGCCGGCTGACGTGTCGAGGCTGGCAAGATAGGTCAGGATAATGTCCTGTACGGTTCTGTCTTCGATACCGACATGCCGCATCTTTGTGCCCGGCAGGAATCCGGTGTTGTCTTCCATCCACGCGCGCAAGGCAGCGGGTGTCCAGACAATGCCTGAACTCGCAAGCGCTTCGGAATAATCGTAGCCCGAAAATGTGCCCGCGCCGCGTCCGATGATGTTTTCGAGTGGAGGGCCGTAGCTCGAGTCGCTGGAGTCAGGTGCGTGGCATCGCCGGCACTCGACCCTGTAGAGCATTTCTCCCGCCGTGATCTTGGCCTGCTCAAACACCTCGGCTGCCTCCAGGGACTGGGTGAACGTCAGTGCTGCCGCCGCGAGCAAGATCGTCCTGATCGACATGGGTTTTCTCCTCTCCTGAATGGCAGTGAGTCAACGCCGGCAACGGCGGAGCAACGTTGATCTGCATCAACGGTTTTCTTGGCCTTTGGTACAGGCGGCGTCACCCACTCTGCACTAAAGGACAGTTGCGTCGCCCGACACCTGCGGAAAAACTGCGAACCATGGAGGAGAGACACCCAGGAACGCGAGGGACGGGTCGCGTGCTGGCGCAGCTGATGATTTGCGCGGGCGCGATACTCCTGTTTGCGGTTTCGCTGGCAGGCGCCCTGGAACTGGAGCGGGAGGAAGCCGCCCGCTACATTCAGCCGCCCTATCAGTTGGGTGATCTGATCGAGGGTGATGTTTACGAACTGATCAACCTGGATGGCCGGGTGGCGGGATACGCCTTCGAGACGCAACACCTGGCTCCGCTGCCGGGGTTTTCAGGCGCCCCGATCAATCTCTTCGTTATACTGACGCTTGAAGGGCGGCTGATCGACGTCGATATCATTTCCCACAACGAACCGATCTTCGTCTCCGGTCTGGGTGAGGCTCCGTTTCAGGATTTCATTGCCCAATACAAGGGCTATTCCATCACCGACAGCCTCGTGATCGGTGTTCCCTATGGAGACGGGGGAAGCGGCTCGTCTCTGGTCTATCTCGACGGCGTCACCAAGGCGACGGCCAGTGTGCGGATCGCCCACGAAACCCTGCTTGCGGCAGCCCTCAAGGTTGCCCGCGAAAAGATGCAGGGAATTGGCGGCAGCGCGGCGGCCGAGCCGAACCTGGACTACACGGAAGACCTGACCTGGTCACAACTGGTCGAGGAGGGAATTGCCGGCCGGCGGGTGGTCACCAATCGCGAGGTCGACGAGGCGTTCGCGGAGACGGTTTGGGCAGATGACGACCCTCTGGCCAAGGACGAACCGGACGCAGTCTATCTCGATCTCTGGGTGGTCGATCTCGGCCCGCCTGCGATCGCCGAAGCGGTCCTGGAACCTGACAGCCTGCGTCAGCTGAAAAATTTCCGGGAGTTGTCTCCGGAAGACGAGCCGCTTCTGGTGATCGATGCGGGACGGCACGGGCTGGTGACAGAGGACTTTGTCCGCAACACCAGTCCCGACCTGATCACCGCAAGCCAGAACGGGTTGCCGATCTCACTTCGCGATGCCGATCTTGACGTCGAGTTGCGCGATGGCATACCCGGCGAAGTCGCCATGATCCTGCGCACCGACCGCCGCCTCGGGTTCGATCCGACCAGCGAGTGGACGCTGTCAGTCCGGGCAGTCCGGGAACACGGATCCTTCAGACCTGAGATCGGCACGGTCGATTTCAGCATTCTACACCAGACCGACGAGCGTTTTTTTATCCGGGACGAGCCGCCGGCACCAGTGCCGGTATGGCGTCAGGCCGTGGACGCGCGCTCCGGAGATCTGATCGTTCTGGCGGGCGGGCTCGCCATGCTGGTGCCTCTCCTTTTCCTGGGTCAGTCGAAGCTGGCGGGCTTCCGCTACTACACGGCCTTTCGCCTCACCATTCTTGCCGGTGTGATCGGGTTCGTCGGCTGGTGGGGACAGGGACAGTTGTCGATCGCGACGGTGCTTGGCGTCGTGCGCGGCGTGTTTGAGGGGCAAAGCCTGGCGTTCCTCCTGTACGATCCGTTTTCGCTTCTGATCTGGGGCGTTGTAATTTTGACCTTCGTGTTGTGGGGACGCGGCTTCTTCTGCGGCTGGATGTGTCCGTTCGGGGCCATGCAGGAATTCATGCACCATGCCGGGCGCCTGTTGCGCCTGCCGCAGATCCGGGTGCCGGACCGGATCGATCGCTGGCTTGTAAAGCTCAAATACGTCATCCTGGCGGGCATGGTCGCGCTGATCTTCACAGCGCCGTCCTATCTCGATGCCGCCATCGAGGTCGAACCGTTCAAGACGGCCATTACGACATTCTTCGTGCGCGAGTGGTACTACGTTCTTTATTGCGTCGGGCTGCTGGCTCTCAGCATGATGGTGTTCAAGGGTTTCTGCCGTTACATCTGTCCGCTTGGGGCCGTCATGGCGATCGGCGGGTTCTTGAGATTGCGCAGCTGGATCCCGCGGCGTGCCGCCTGCGGAAGCCCGTGTCAGCTCTGCCGTGTGAAGTGCAACTACAATGCAATCAAGCCGAGCGGCGGCATTCGCTACGACGAATGCTTCCAGTGCCTCGATTGTGTGACCATTCATGACGACGACACTCAGTGCGTTCCTCTTGTGCTGGCCAAGCGCGGGAGGCAGCTTTGACCACGACGCGGCGCCGCTTCCTGACGATCATGGCCGGGTGCTCCGCGTCGGCCGCCGCATTGCGGCCGGCCCGCGCCGAGCCGGTCATCTGGCGCGGACGCGCCCTTGGCGCACAGGCGGAGATCAGGCTGTTCGGCGCGGACCGGGAGCAGGCGAAACAGGCCCTGCTTGCGGCTCGCGATACGATCCAGCGCATGGAAAAGCTGTTTTCGCTCTACATTCACGATTCCGCCCTCAACACATTGAATGCCAGCGGCGTCCTGACATTGCCGCCGGAATTCGCACGTCTGATGGACATCGTCGACAAGTTGCATGACTTGAGCGGAGGTTTGTTCGACCCTACGGTGCAGCCACTGATGGTCGCACTTGCGCGGTCACCGGAAGAGCTTACGACGGTCGAGCGGCACTTGATCGCCGAGCGGATCGGCTGGACCAAGGTTCAACGGCATCAGTCGGAACTGTCCTTTTCGGTCCCCGGAATGGCCATGACACTCAACGGCATCGCCCAGGGGTTTGCGACGGACCGGGTCAGCGACGTCTTGAATGCGCACGGGTTCGACCCGCATCTTGTACATGTCGGCGAGTATCGTGCCCGCTCAAGACCCGCCCGTATCGGCATCGCAAGCGCATCCGGGGCCGTGCTCGACACGCTGCAACTCCACGATTCTGCTGTTGCGACATCAGCCCCTAGCGGGACACGTTTTCAGAACGGGAGCGGCCACATTGTCCCGCCCGGTCCCGGCGCAAGCGACCCGCGATGGCAGTCTGTGACCGTCCAGGCGGAAACGGCCGCAACAGCGGACGGGTTGTCGACCGCGCTGGCGCTCACGTCGTCGACGGACCTTGCAGAGATGGCGGTGTCAGAAGGACATGCAACGGCAATCTGGTTCCAGGATGTCGATGGCCACTTGATCCGCGTCTGAAAGAGCCCGGAACAACCGTTCGCCGGTCGCGCTTGCAGGTCACCAGTCCGGCTTGGTGTAGCTCAGACCGTGATCCTCGAAGATCTTCGCCATCCGGCCGTCCTCGACGGCATAGCGGATGGCGTCATCGACGGCATAGGACAGCGGCCTCCAGTTGTGTCTGACGGCAAGCCCCAGCGTCCAGGAGGATTTCGCCAGGCCGGGAAAGGGTGGCATGTGAACCGCGAGTTCATCGGTCATGGCGTGCTCGATCTGTGACAGCGGCGCCATGACCGCCATCACCTCACCGTCAGCTAGCGCGGACATGGCGTCATCCGTGGTCGGGAACCGTTGCATGTTGGCAACGAGTTGGCCGCGGGCGAAACCGGAGAGATAGAAATCCGAAATCGTGTCGTTTTCCACGCCGACCGTGTCAAAACGGAAGTAGGCCGGAACAGGCGGGTCTTCCGGATAGGCGCCCTTGCGGTAAGCGATCGCAAGCTGCTCGTTGTAATACTGCCCGTTCAGAACGACCATCTCGTTCCGGCAGCCGAGTTCGCGGTCATAGGGCACGTGAAGCATTACGTTCGAAATCTGCCCGCCGATCAGTTTTCCCCGCCAGACATTGTTCCGAAGGTCGCCGTCGACATTTTCGTCGGCTGCCGTTGCTATGAACTGGGCCTCGACGCCGAGATCAGCCGCGATCAGCTTGCCGATCTCGATATCAACCCCCTTCAGCACACCACCTTCCTTGTAGGAAAAGGGCGGGAAGTCCTCGTAAACCGCGATCTTGATCGTGCCGCGTTCCTGAATGTCGTCGAGGCTCTGGCCGACGATATCCCGGCCGACATTCTGCGGTCTGCGCTCCGCTTCGTCGCCGAAACGCACATTCTCGCAGTTCTGTGCAAATGCACTTGTCCCGGCCATGATCAACATGGCCAGGAGCGAGAGTGCCGTTTGTTGCACGGGTTTGAGCATTATTGGGCGGCCGACAGTCCGATCGTCAGAATCTCAGCGGTTTTCTTGAGACTTTCATCAGACCCGTCCAATTGCAACACCGCACGTGAAGCAACCGAATCGGCTTTCGGGGCACCGGACCCTGTTTCGAGCGACTCGGCGATTTCGGACATTTCGGAGCGCATGGGCGCAATCGTTTCTTCTGCGTCAGCTGCCGAGGTCGTGTCCGCGAGCTCCTTGATCTTGTCCCGTATCGCTTTCAGCCGGTCGGAATGCGGATCCAGCGCGCCTTCATCCGGCCGTGTCTCGACATAGGTCCGGATGGCCCATGCCGCTTCCTGGCCGAGCAACTCTCCAAAGGCGGGCATCTTGGTGATGCCGTTTTGCGTGTAGCCGTACTGGTAGCGTTCCAGATACCACTCGTCGCCATAGTCGTCGGCCTCCAGGTAGCGCAGATCGGGCGCAAGCCCGCCGGAAATCACTTCAAGACCGTGGCAGCGCGCGCAGTTCTGATTGTAGCCGGATGCACCCACCTTGATCGCAAGCGCCCAGAATTCGCTTTCAGGATCCCGCCAGGGGTTCTCTGCAAGCCACTCCTCGCCGAGGTCGGGAAGGCCTGCCGTATCCACGGCTTGGGGGGCGACATCGCCATGGGCTTCCACGCGGCCCATCGGATCGAGCGAGGTCAGGGAAAGGGCGGTTCCGGCCGCAAAGATGCCGAGCATGCATTTGCGCAAATTCATGAGTTCTCTCCTCCCGAGATCATCGCGGTTAGATACGCACAGCTCTTATCGAGGCGCTATTGTACCAAGGGACAAGTCCCGTTTCCTTGCCCATTCAGCAATCTTCAGACTAACCTTCAAGCTGCGAGGAGGCCGCGTGTATCGAGTACGCGGGGAATGGTTTCATGATCACCAGATCGATTGCAAATTACTTAGTGATATTATGGTTTTGCAGCGGCGCGGCATATGCCGAGGTCGCGGTGACTATCGGATATCTTGAGAAGGTTGAGCCACAGCCGCCAGTGCTTTCCAATCTCGATCCGGTGCCTGAAAACGAGGGCCTGGCAGGCGCTGAAGTTGGCCTAAAGGACAATGCCACGACCGGCCGGTTCCTGAAGCAGACCTATAGCCTGGAACCAAGGATCGTGGAGGAGGATGGCGATTTCATATCCGCCGCGCGCCAACTTCTCGCGATCACGCCTTTCATCATCGTCAAGGCCCCCGGAGAGGATCTTCTTGCACTGGCCGACTTGCCGGAAGCAGCATCAGCGGTTCTCTTTAACGCCGGGTCGCCGGACAACGCCCTGAGAGATGCTTCCTGCCGGGCAAACGTGCTTCATACCCTGCCGTCACGCGCGATGTTGACGGATGCGTTGGCCCAGTTCGGCGTCCGCAGGAAGTGGACCGACTGGGTCGTGCTTGCAGGACCCAATCCCAAGGATCAGGCTTTCTCCGAGGCGCTGGACGCGTCGGCGCAGAAATTCGGAGTGCGTATCCTGGAACGCAGGGTCTGGGATGTCGATGCCGACATGCGCCGCAATGCCTTTCAGGAACTGCCGCTTTTTACTCAGGACTTTCCCGAGCATGACGTGCTGGTGGTCGCCGACGAGACCGATGATTTCGGCCGCTATGTTCCGTTCAACGCCTGGGAGCCGCGTCCGGTGGCCGGCACGGAGGGCCTGGTTCCGGCGGCGTGGGACCGCACGGTGGAACAATGGGGCGCAGCGCAGCTTCAGAACCGTTTCGAGGAATCCGCCGGTAGGCAGATGCGTCCCGTGGACTATGCCGCCTGGGCCGCCATGCGCACTATCGGCGAAGCCGTGACCCGGACCAACCAGGCCGAAGCCGGTCCGATCCGCGATTACATCATGTCGGAGGACTTCGAACTCGCGGGCTTCAAGGGACGGCCGCAGACCTTTCGGTCCTGGAACGGGCAAATGCGCCAGCCGATCCCCCTGACGCATCCCCGGGCGGTCGTCGCCCAGGCGCCGTTCGAGGGGTTCCTGCATCAAAGAACCGAGCTCGATACGCTCGGCATGGACGAGGCGGAAAGCGCCTGCACAGCATTCAGGGAGTGAAACATGCGAACGTTCTTGACGGTTGCCGGGCTAACGCTCGGTCTGGGACTTTCCACCGCTGCCGCCGACGAGGTCTGGGTCTCCAACGAGAAGGATGACACGATCAGCGTGATCGATATCGATACGCTTGAAGTCGTCCGCACGATCGAGGTCGGGGAACGGCCGCGCGGCATCACTTTCGCGATCGACCATTCGGTTCTCTACCTGTGTGCCTCCGACAGTGACACGGTTCAGGTGATCGACCCGGAAACGGGAAAGATCCTGCACGAACTGCCTTCGGGCGAAGACCCGGAACAGTTCGTGCTGCACCCGGACAACCGGCACCTTTACATCGCCAACGAGGATGACGCGATCACGACCGTGGTTGACACGGAAACCCGCAAGGTGATCGCGCAGATCGACGTCGGTATCGAGCCGGAAGGCATGGCGGTGTCGCCCGACGGCAAGATCGCGATCACCACCTCCGAGACCACCAACATGGCGCACTGGATCGATACCGGCACGCAGGAGCTTTTCGCCAACACGATCGTCGATCAGCGTCCGCGCCATGCCGAATTCACCCATGACGGGTCGGAGCTCTGGGTCAGTTCGGAAATCGGCGGCACGATCACCGTTTTCGATCGGGAAAGTCAGACGGAAAAAGCCAAGATCAATTTCGAGATCCAGGGCATTCACCCTGACCGCGTGCAGCCGGTCGGTTTCGAGATGACGAAGGACGGCAAGCATGTCTTCGTGGCGCTCGGTCCTTCCAACCACATCGCGGTCGTTGATCCGAAAACCTACGAAGTCACCGATTACATCCTGGTGGGCCGCCGTGTCTGGCACATGGCGTTCAACGGCGATGAAAGCCTGCTTTTCACAACAAATGGCGTGTCCGGAGACGTGACGGTGATCGATGTCGCGGAGCTGGCGCCTGTCAAGACAATCAAGGTCGGGCGCTTCCCATGGGGCGCGGCATACCGGCCGACGAACTAACTGAACCGGGAGGAAACCATGAAATTCTTGCTTGCCTGCGTCACGGCCTTCACGCTTGTCGCCGCACCGGCCATCGCCGACGGCGATGATGACGATGATGCTCCGTCCTTCGGAGTGGCCGGCATCATGTCGCGCGACAACCGGGAAGATCTTCCGCCCTTGACCTTGTCCGCAGGAACGCCTCTCAACGAAAGCGGCAAGCTGGAGCTGAAATCGGGAACCTATTACGAAGTCGAGATCGAGGCTGACGGTAGCCAGGAACTGGCCCTGGCGGGCGCTGATTTTTTCAGGGCGATCTGGATAGACGAGATCGTCATCGAGGGCATTGAAATTCGCCCGCTTGGCGTGGATAGTCTTGAATTCGACGAAGCCGGGACGGCGGAAATCAGTTTTCTCGCGATCAAGCCGGGAACCTACGACTTTGGCGTTCCCGGCAGCGACCTGCAGAAACTGGAGATCACCATCAAGTGACAGCGCGCCTGAGCGTTCAGGGCATCTCGCATTCCTACGGAAAGAAGACGGCGTTGAACAACGTCGGCTTCTCTCTTGAGAAAGGATCGTTTTGTGCACTTCTCGGCCCGAACGGTGCCGGAAAGAGCACACTGTTTTCGGTCCTGACGCGGCTCTTCGTCCCTGATGCGGGGGATATCAGCGTGGAGGGGCATTCGCTCTCGAGCGCGCCGGGAAAGGCGCTGGCGCAGATCGGCGTTGTCTTCCAGCAGCCGACCCTGGATCTGGATCTGACCGTCCGGCGCAATCTGAAATATTTTGCAGCGCTGCACGGTATCTCCGGCTCCCTCGCGGACAAACGAATAAAGACCGTGCTGGAGCGTGTCGACATGAGCGAGCGGATGCACGAGAAAGTCCGCGCGCTCAACGGCGGTCACCGGCGGCGCATGGAAATCGCGAGGGCGCTGATCCATGAACCGCAGGTGCTGCTGCTGGATGAGCCGACCGTCGGACTGGACGCGGCCACGCGGCATGCAATTACGGGTCACGTCCATGATCTTGCCGATGAACAGGGTCTGACGGTTCTGTGGGCGACGCATCTGGTCGATGAAATCCGGGACAGTGACCGTCTCATCGTGCTCCACAAGGGTGTTGTCCTTGCCATCGGCAATGCTGCCGGAATTGCCGATGGCATGACATTGCAGTCGCGCTTTCTGGAAATGACGGGGGACAGCGAATGAACGCGGCCCTGATCTGCCTTGTCGCCATCGTGCACCGCGAAGCCTCGCGCTTCGTGTCGCAGCGGGGCCGGTTTCTGGCAGCGATCGTCCGGCCGCTGGTCTGGCTGATCGTGTTCGCCGCCGGGTTCCGGGCCGCACTTGGTCTGTCGATCCAGCCGCCCTACCAGACCTACATCACCTACGAGGTCTATATCGTTCCCGGCCTGTGCGGCATGATCCAGCTCTTCTCGGGCATGCAGTCGTCCCTGAGCCTCGTATACGACCGCGAGATGGGTTCGATGCGCCTGCTTCTGACCAGCCCGATCCCCCGTTGGTGGCTGCTGTTCTGCAAGCTCTTTGCGAGCACCACCATATCGATCTTTCAGGTCTATACCTTTCTGGCGATCGCGGCGCTGACGGGAATCGATTTCTCGTTTGCGGGATATGTCGCGATCCTGCCCGCGTTGATCCTGAACGGGTTGATGCTTGGGGCGCTCGGGCTTCTGCTCTCCAGCACGATCAGCCAGTTGGAGAACTTTGCCGGCGTCATGAATTTCGTCATCTTCCCGATGTTCTTCCTGTCGACGGCGCTCTATCCGCTCTGGAAGATGGCAGAGGCGTCGCCCCTGCTTCGGGACATTTGCACCTTCAATCCGTTCTCGCACGGTGTCGAACTGATCCGCTTCGCACTCTACGGCCAGTTTAACGGTATGGCGCTCGTCTGGGTGCTGTTGGCTTTTGGTGTGTTTCTCGGGCTCAGCATTTTGGGGTATGATCCCGCACGCGGCATTGTTCGGCGGAAGGCCTGAGCGCATTGGGCAGGATTTGAAAACACGGAGGTCCGGACATGAAATCAGGTGTTGTTACGGCTTTGTTGGCGGCGGGTTTCCTCGCTCAGGCGGCGCAGGCTGAAGAAATCGACAGTGGCGGCACGCTCAATCCGGATGAAATGAGCCTCAACAAGTCGCTTGCCAGGGCACTTGAAGGTGATGTCGACATGGTCGTCTGCGCGCAGGGCTACTTGATGACCAAGCGAGGCGACCATGAAGCCGCGCGCAAAGTCTTCCAGAACTGTGCAGACAAGGGCTGGACAGGCACGATGACCTGGATGGCCTACATGGACCAGAACGGACTCGGACAGGACGAGGATCCGGAAGCGGCTGCGGCCTGGGACCGCAAAGCGGCGGAGGCGGGTGATCCGGTCGGCGAATTCAACTATGGGCTGGATCTCTTGCGCGGATACGGCGTCGAGCAGGATCCGGATCGCGGCAGGGAGTTTATCGACCGCTCTGCCGAGCAGGGGTTCGAGACGGCCGAAGAGCTTCGCAAGAGCGGGTATGACTGGAAAAGCGTGACGCCGGATGCCGATGAATGGAAGTTCCAGCGGATCTACTAGGACCTTGAACTTCGGACAGGCAACCCGATCCCGCACATGAAGAAGCGTGGCGATGAAGCCGTTCTACCTCGATGTCCTAAACCAGCTTGACCTTCCCCGATCGCTCGCGGAGTTCGACCCGGTGGTCATCGGGACACCGCCACTGGGCATCGCGACGGATTCGAGCGACATCGACATCGCGTGTTCCGCGTCTGACTTCGACAGGTTCGCCCGTGTTGCGAACCGCGCATTCGGATCGATGCATTCCTTTTCGATCCGAACCACGGACCATTTGCCGGAACCCGCGATCATTGCGTCGTTTTTTGCGTGCGAATGGGAAATCGAGGTTTTTTGCCAGCAAATTGCGACGGCACATCAGTGGGGTGTTCGTCACTTTCGCATAGAGGAAAAACTCCTGGCTCTGCGGCCGGAGCTGCGCGAACGGATTGTCGAACTCAAGCAGGGCGGCATGAAGACGGAGCCCGTATTCGCGAGAGTTCTCGACCTCGTGGGAGATCCTTACGAAGCGCTCCTTCGCCTGGAAGGACAGTCCGACGATCGGCTTCTGGCATTGCTCTAGTTGGCGCGCGCCGCCTCGCCCGGGCCATCCGGTTTAAAGGGGTTCGATCCACGGATCCCCGGATCCAGCCTGTAGCGCTTCAGCGCGATATCCAGCGCGTTTTCGATCCATCCCTTCGGAACGATGTGGCCACGGTCATGCACGCACAGCATCACCTCCTTGCCGCTCTCACAGCTGGACCAGGTCCGGCAGTCATGTCCGTTCACGATCTCGCTTTTGTCAGGCCCGGCGGCACATAGATTGGTGCGGCGCCACAGGTCGACCGCGACATTGGGATCGCCGTCCTGGTCAAGCGGCATTTTCATGACATTGTCCTTGAAGCCGTGCACGTGCATGACATTCACCGGCCCCGTCGGACAGGTTATGGCGTCCTGTCTGTAAAGCGTGCCGGCCGCCGGGAGGATACCCGCGATCAGGTCGCCGGCGTCGCAGGCAACCCGCCAGGCCATTGCGGAGCCGTAGGAGAACCCGGTTGCGTAAATCCGGGTGCCGTCGATCGGGTAGCGCTTTGCCACGTCTTCCAGCACAGCGCGGACAAACGGCACATCCCGGTTGTCCCGTTCCCAGAAGTCCCATGTCCGGTGCAGTCCTTCCGGCGCGACCAGCAGGGCGCCATTGCTTTCGATGGCGTTCAGGACCTTCGGGTTCTTCAGCGGATGCTTGGAATCGCGCTTCCACCCATGAAAGTGGATCAGAACCGGCAACGGCTGTTCTCCATTCCAGTTTTCCGGCGGTTTGGCGCGGTAGACCCTGTCTCCGACGTCGCAGGCCTTGTCCAGGCCGCAAGGCATCTCCCCGGGGGGCGCGGCAGAAGCGGTGAGAACACCGGCGAAGAGGAAAAGCAGGGCGAACAGCGCCGGTGATTTCATCGGGACTTTCCTGGGGCGGCAGGCAACATGACAGGCACGGTAGGGTGCATCGCAAGGCGAGCCAACTCAAAACGCCGTTAGCGGAAAGTGAGGCTCGATTGCGCCGGTTCCCCGTAAGGGGCGATGCTGCGCGGGTTCCCCGAAATTGCTGCGGTGCACTTTTGTAATGTCCCGGATTTCTGAGGTTCCTAAGGTGCACTATGGTGCAATTCTCCAGCGCAGGCACTTCCACTAGACTGAAAATCAGGGAGGCGGCGGCAACGTTTTTGGTCTGGGATCCGGACGCGTCGCTCTGTCCGAACTGAACCTGGGAGGAGACAGGATGAGGAAGTTTCTCGCAATGGCAGCGGTCAGTGCGCTCGCGATGACAGGTGCGCACGCCGACGTGACTGAAGAAGATCTGGCGAATGACGCGACCACCACCGGGAGCGTTCTGACCAACGGAATGGGGCGCGACCAGCAACGCTTTTCGCCGCTGAAGATCATCAACAAGGACAACGTGAAGAATGTCGTTCCGGCCTGGGCGTTTTCGCTCGGCGGAGAGAAACAGCGCGGTCAGGAAACCCAGCCGCTGATCTATGACGGCGTCATGTACATCACAGGCTCATATTCACGTCTCTACGCGATCGACGTGAAAACCGGCGAGGAGATCTGGCAGTATGACGCACGTCTGCCGGAGGGGATCCTGCCTTGTTGCGATGTCGTCAACCGCGGTGCGGCGATCTACGGCGACAAGATCTACTTCGGAACGCTTGATGCCCGCATCGTGGCGCTCGACCTGAAAACCGGCGATGTTGTCTGGCGCAAGAAAATCGCCGACTACAAGGCCGGATATTCCTACACGGCGGCTCCGGTCATCGTGAACGGGCTGATCGTAACCGGCAACTCCGGCGGCGAGTTCGGCATCGTCGGTGAGGTTCAGGCACGGGACGCTGAAACGGGTGAACTGGTCTGGACCCGGCCTGTCATCGAGGGTCACATGGGCACCTTCAAGGGTGAGGAAAGCACCATGACCGGCACGCTGAATGCGACCTGGCCGGGCGACATGTGGAAAACCGGCGGCGGCGCCACCTGGCTCGGCGGCACCTACGACAAGGACACCAACACGCTGGTCTTCGGCGCCGGCAACCCGGCCCCCTGGAACAGCTGGCTGCGCGCCGCCGGAAATCCATCCGGAACCGAAGGAGACAATCTCTATGCGGCGTCCCGGATCGGCATCAACCCGGAAAACGGCGAGATCAAGTGGCACTACCAGACCACACCGCGCGAAGGCTGGGATTTCGACGGCGTCAACGAGGTCATTCCGTTTGTCGATGCAAGTGGCAACAAGCGCTACGCGACCGCCGACCGGAACGGCTTCTTCTATGTCCTGAACCGGGATGATGGTGCGTTCGTGAACGCCTGGCCGTTCGTGAAAGAGATCACGTGGGCTGAGGGGATCGGCGAGGATGGCCGTCCGAAATTCAATGAAGGCAATCGTCCGGGCGACCCGAGCAAGGCGGCGGACGGCAAGAAGGGCGAGGTGGTGTTTGCCGTTCCCTCGTTCCTTGGTGGCAAGAACTGGATGCCGATGGCGCACAGCCCGGACACCGGCCTGTTCTACGTTCCATCGAACGAGTGGGGCATGGATATCTGGAACGAGCCGATCACCTACAAGAAAGGTGCGGCCTATCTCGGCTCCGGTTTCACCATCAAGCCGATCTTCGAGGACTATATCGGCTCCCTGAAGGCGATCGATCCGAACACGGGTGAAATCAAGTGGGAACACAAGAACAACGCTCCCCTGTGGGGCGGTGTGATGACCACGGCCGGTGGTCTCGTGTTCACCGGAATGCCTGAGGGTCAGTTCAAGGCATTCGATGCTGACACAGGTGAAGAACTCTGGTCCTTCCAGACCGGCTCCGGTATCGTCGGTCAGCCGATCACCTGGGACATGGACGGAGAGCAGTACATTGCGATCTCGTCCGGTTGGGGTGGCGCCGTGCCTCTTTGGGGCGGTGAAGTGGCCAAGAAGGTGAACTACCTGAATCAGGGTGGCTCGATCTGGGTGTTCAAACTGCCCAAGCAGCTGGCATCCTCGAACTAGGCCTGCGAAGATATGTCACCTCCGGCGGGCTCCCCGCCGGAGGTGATCCGACCCTTGCACCGGATGATGCGACTGCGGGTCATGATGGATCTATCGTCCGAAACCGGGAGGCAAACGCAAATGTCTATCGAGGCTGAAGGCGCAACCAAGTTCCTGATCATCGACGATCATCCCCTTTTCAGGGAAGCGCTTCACAGCGCCGTGGAACTTGCCTATCCGAACTCGGACACGCTCGACGCCGCGTCCCTGGACGATGCCTGTGCGCTGCTGGATGACGACGCAGGATTTGATCTTGCCCTTCTGGACCTGTCGATCCCCGGCGTGAAGGGCATGGATGGTCTTTTGCATTTGCGCACCCACTATCCGCGTCTTCCCGTCGTGGTGGTTTCCGGCGCTGAGGAAGCGCCGATCATTGCGCAGGTGATGGCCTACGGAGCTGCCGGGTTCATACCCAAGTCTTCCAAGAAAACAACGCTCGCCGAGGCGATTCAGCAGGTGATGAACGGCGCGACCTATCTCCCGGAAACCTATACCGACCCGGAGGAAGAGCCGCTTGACGATCAGACACGGAAAATGATCGAGCGCCTGTCCAGCCTGACGCCTCAGCAAATCCGTGTCCTGCACATGATATGCAACGGCTTGCTGAACAAGCAGATTGCCTATGAACTCCAGGTCGGCGAGACGACCGTGAAGGCACACGTGTCGGAAATTCTAAGAAAACTCTGTGTTGCCAGCCGCACCCAGGCCGTGATCGAAGTCAAGAAACTAGAGGCTTTGGGCTCCACCGGTCCCTTCGACGCGATGGCGTCCTCAGAGGCACCGGCGCCGACAAGACACCACAGCTGAGAGCGGGTGGTCCGCACCCGAAGAGCCTGAAACGTTTCACTTGTTCGAATTGACCAGATGCGTTGCCAGTGCGCGCAGTTGTGCGGGTTTCACCGGCTTCGGCAGATGCTCGACGCCAAGCTGCTTCGCCCGCTCGCCGAGGGCCTGTGACGCATCGGCCGTGGCCAGGATCGCTGGAACGCGCGCAGGCAGGATTTCAAACAGCCGCTCGAGCGTGTCCGTGCCAAGATCCCCGAAGTCCAGGTGATGGTCCGCAATGATCAGGTCGGGCAGCCAAGCGCCGTCTTCAAGTGCCGCGATCGATTGTGAGGTCGAGCGGGCAATCCTGTAGAGGCAGCCCCAGTTCGACAAGAGGCCGGCCATCGCCTCCAGCACCGCCGGGTCATTTTCGATGACCAGGATTTTCTTGCCCGTGAGATTGGCGCTTGAATGCGCCGAGACCGGTGCCACCGGCGCTGCATGGATGACGGAGGGCGGCGCGTCGGTGCGCTTGGCACGGATGCGGAACACGCTTCCCTTGCCGGGCGTGGAACGGACGCTGACCTCGTGATTGAGCGCGGTCATCAGCCGGCGGACGATGGCAAGCCCGAGTCCGAGGCCCGTTCCGTGTTCCGCATCGCCCTGGGGTAGCGGGCCGCGGTGAAACTCCTCGAAGATCTTTTCCTGCTGGTCCTCGTGGATGCCGGGTCCCGTATCGATCACTTCGATCGCGATGTCGTCGCCCTGCCTGCGCGTGCCGATCAGGACACCGCCCCGGTCAGTATAGCGGATCGCATTGGTGATCAGGTTTTGCAGGGCGCGCCGCAGCATCAGCCGGTCTGTATAGACACAGTCATTTGTTACCGCGACGCGAAGGCGCAGTCCCTTCTTTTCCGCGATCGGGCGCAGGTCGGAGAGGAGACTGGAAAGGATGGGCGGTATGGGCACGGACGCGAACCGGGGCATCGTCACCCCGGCGTCGAGCTTGGAAATGTCGAGCAGGGTGCGCAGCAACTCGTTCATCGTGTCGAGCGAGCGCTCGACCTGGTTGACCATCGATCGCGCCTGGTCGGACGGCTGCAGATCGTAGAGCGACGAGATTGTCAGTTGCGCGGCATTGAGAGGTTGCAGGATGTCGTGGCTCGCAGCGGCCAGGAACTGCGTCTTGGAGCGGTTGGCGCGCTCGGAAATGTCCTTCTGGCGGGCAAGCTCGATATTGGTTTCTTCGAGACGGTGGAGAGCGGTCGTGAGCTCGTCCGTGCGCCGCCGGACCTGGCCTTCCAGCGAGATCGCGGTCTGGAACAGCGAAAATGCATTGCGCTGCTGGTCCATGGCCTGTTCGACCCGGTCGACCAGGGCGGCATTGATCTTCTGCAGGCGCATGACATCGTCAATGTCGGACAGGCTCATGACTGATCTCCCGTACTCGGTTCCCGTCTGGCAAAAGCGATGCCGGTAAACGTCTGATTGAGATGCATCGACAGGTATTGTTCGCCGTAGGTGTTGAAGCCGACAACGTTGTACTTCTGATAGATCTTCTGAATTCGCTGGGTCGCCTGGCGGTTCTGCGCATCGATCCGCCGAAGGACGCAGTCAAAGCCGAGAACGAAATCGACGCTGCCGATCTCCCGAACCACGTTTTCGAAGGCGGTGTTGGTCGAGCGCGTCATGCCGGTCGGCTCGGCGACGGTGAGCACGATACCATCGTCAATGGCGCAGAAGAAGGACAGGGACCCGTCCGGGTTCACTTTCTGAACCGAGCGGCAGTAGTATTCGCCGCCGACCCGGACAACCAGTGGATGGGACGCGAAGCTCATCGGCGACAATGCGCCGGGGTCTATGCCGACGGCGCGCGCATACTCGATCGCCGCTTCCGTCGCATTGAACTCGTAAATGATACGCCGCTCCGGGTCGGACCGGGTGACCACGAGTTTCCGGTCTGTCGGCACGAAATTGTCCGTCTTGAAGATCTTGAACGGCACCGTGCTCTTGAAGAAGACCACGATCGCGCAATCGTCGCCGATCTCGCCATTGAGAATGAGCGACGTGCGCGTGAACCGCATGCTGTCCCCGGCCGAACCGCCCAAAAGAGGTATGTCCTCCAGTGCCCAGTGAAGCGCGGCGGTGACCATTTCCTCAACGACGGACATGCCGTCGATCAGGCAAATCGCGAAAATGTCGCCCTCGTCGGACCCGTTGCGATGCTGGGCGCTTGCATTCTCGAAGGTCTGCCGGGCTTCCTTGACCTGCGTCACGATACGGTCGAAGCCGATGGAGGTGATCCCTTCGATCCGCAAAGGCACTGTCAAGAAGTGGTTCTTCGGAAACAGCACGGCGAGGCACTGCCCTGTGTCGCCGTCCGGAGCGCCGATTTCCCCTGCGGTCGAACAGGCGGCATAGGGAAGGCCATCCGCGAATGCCGCCATTTTCCCGGTAATGAGATCGGGGGGAAAGGTGTCCTGCGAGAAAAACAGCAGGCAGAGGCCGAACTGCCCTGACCGCGCAGCCGCGCCGATATCAACCCAGAATAAGTGTTCGTGCGGCTGGCTGGTCGTGATGACCTCCACACCGCAGGCGTGCCGCGTCCCTGATCTCGGGTTCAATGTCTCCTCCCGGCGCCGGCATCTTCTTAGGTTGGGATGTCCGCCGCCAAGGCCAATTTGTAGCTCTTGAAGGAGAAGCTTGTAAAGCTGGTCTCACCCCGGCCTAAAGTACAGTGTACAGCCGCCCGCCACTGTTCTTTTCTACGATGTGAGGAACTTGAAGCAATTCGAGTGGGAGGACACGATGGAAATTTCCGGCACAAGGTTGATACCGGCCGGCAGGGAGAAGGTCTGGCAGGCCCTCAACGATCCCGAAGTGCTTAAGACCTGCATACCCGGCTGCGAGAGCCTGGAAAAGACATCGGATACCGAGATGAACGCCTCGGTCACGACGAAGATCGGGCCGGTCAAGGCAAAGTTCAAAGGTGCCGTCACGCTTGAAAACATCAACGCGCCGGAGAGCTACACGATCGTGGGCGAAGGCAAGGGTGGCGTCGCCGGATTTGCCAAGGGAGCCGCCGATGTCAGGCTTGAAGATGCGGACGGAGGAACGCTTCTCACCTATGAGGCCAAGGCCCAGGTTGGCGGCAAGCTGGCGCAGCTCGGCAGCCGGTTGATTGATTCGACCGCAAAAAAGATGGCCGAGGACTTCTTCACCAAGTTTTCCGATACGGTAGCGGACCAGGAAGCACCCGCATCCAGCGCGGCCCCGGTGGAAGAGCCCGCACCGTCTGTCGCAGATGCTGCGCCGGAAGAAGTTTCCATGCCGGCCGCCGCTGCGATGGAAACGCATTCCACCAAACCTGCAGAGCCTCGGGCCGACACCAATGAGCGGGTCTTCGGCGGACCGCTGATCTGGAGTCTTGTCGGTCTGGGCGCCGTGGTCATCATCTTGGCCGCCGTCTTCTGAAGCGGCGCGCTGTTTGAAATTACGCCGGCGCGAAGCCGGGTTTTCCTGTTTCGGGCCTGAGGTGGAGGCCCTGGAACCGTCTACTGGGAGAGGAATTTATGTCGAAGGTATCGTTTGTTTTGAACGGCAAGTCAGTGTCTGCTGATGTTGAGGACCGGACGTTGCTTGTATCGTTTATCCGGGATGTTCGTGGTCTGACCGGGACGCATGTTGGGTGTGACACGTCACAGTGCGGTGCGTGCGTTGTTCATGTTGACGGCAAGGCGGTCAAGTCCTGCACGATGTTGGCGGCGCAGGCGGACGGGTGTGAGGTTGTGACGCTTGAGGGGATCGGGTCTGCGGATGCGCTTCATCCTGTTCAGGCGGCGTTCCGGGAGCATCACGGACTTCAGTGCGGTTTCTGCACGCCGGGGATGATCATGAGCGCGGTTGACATGATCAGCCGTCACGGTGCTGGCAATCTTGACGAGGCGACGATCCGTGATGAGCTTGAGGGCAACATCTGCCGGTGCACGGGCTATCACAACATTGTCAAGGCGATCAAGGCGGCGTCGGACCAGATGGCGGGGATAGCGCAGGCGGCCGAATAGGGTCTTCGGGTTTGTTTTGAGAGCGGGTTTTCCGCGTGTTTGAGACGAGGGGACCGATCGGCCGGCGCAGCTCTTGAGGAGGGGGTGCGTTTGTGTCTGGTGAGTGTTTCCGGCTTCAGGTTTTGGGAGAGAGAAGATGGCGATTGAGGGGATTGGCGCACGCGCGCTTCGCAAGGAAGACAAGCGCTTCATCACGGGCAAGGGCCGGTATACGGACGACATGGTTCTTCCCGGGATGGGTCATGCGGCGTTTGTGCGGTCTCCGCATGCGCATGCGAAGGTGACGGGGCTTGATGCGAGCGCTGCGCTTGCGATGCCGGGTGTTGATGCGGTTCTGACGGGGGACCAGCTTGTCGGGGACGGGATCGGCAATCTGATCTGCGGCTGGATGATCCATTCCAAGGACGGCACGCCGATGAAGATGGGCGGCTGGCGGGCGCTTGAGCCTGAGGTTGTGCGCCATGTTGGCCAGGCTGTTGCGGTTGTTGTTGCCGATACGGCTGCGCAGGCGCGCGATGCGGCGGATGCGGTTGTTGTCGACTACGAGGAGCTTCCAGCTGTTGTCGATCCGGTTGCCGCGCTTGCGCCCGGCGCGCCGCAGGTGCATCCGGAGGCGGAAGGCAACCTGATCTACGACTGGGAGATCGGGGATGGGGCGGCTGTTGATGCGGCGTTTGCGGGCGCCGCGCATGTGACGAAGATGGAGATCCGCAACAACCGTCTTGTTCCGAACCCGATGGAGCCGCGGGCGGCGCTTGCCAGTTACGACGATGCGGAAGAGCATCACACGCTCTACACGACCTCGCAGAACCCGCATGTGGCGCGTCTTGTGCTGTCGGCGTTCTACAATGTGGCGCCGGAGCACAAGCTGCGTGTGATCGCACCGGATGTGGGCGGCGGCTTCGGGTCGAAGATCTACATCTACCCGGAAGAGATGGTGTGCCTTTGGGCGTCCAAGCGTGTGGGCCGCCCGGTGAAGTGGGTGTCGGACCGGACCGAAGCGTTCCTGACGGATGCGCATGGGCGCGACCACGTGTCGGAGGCGGAGCTTGCGCTTGATGCGGACAACCGGATTGTCGGACTTCGTGTGAACACGGTCGCCAATCTTGGCGCGTACATGTCGCTGTTCTCGTCGGCGGTGCCGACCTATCTTTATGCAACGCTCTTGTCTGGCCAGTACAACATCCCGGCGATCCACGCGAATGTGAAGACGGTCTATACCAACACGACGGCGGTTGACGCCTATCGGGGCGCGGGCCGTCCGGAGGCGACGTATCTTCTTGAGCGGATCATGGAGACGGCGGCGCGGGAGGTGGGGCTGTCGCCTGCGGACTTCCGGCGCAAGAACTTCGTGCGGGAGTTCCCGCACCAGACGCCGGTGATCATGTGCTACGACGCGGGCGACTATGACGTGACGCTGGATGCGGCGCTGTCGGCAGCCGACTATGCGGGCTTTGCGGCGCGCAAGGCGGAAGCGGCCTCGCGCGGCAAGCTGCGGGGGATCGGTCTTTCCTGCTACATCGAGGCGTGCGGGATTGCGCCGTCCGCTGCGGTGGGGTCGCTTGGGGCCGGTGTGGGTCTTTGGGAATCGGCCGAGGTGCGGGTGAACCCGGTCGGCACGGTGGAGGTCCTGACGGGGTCCCACAGCCATGGCCAGGGTCACGAGACGACGTTTGCGCAGCTGATCTGCGAGCGGTTCGGTCTTGACAGCGATGCGGTGTCGATCGTTCACGGGGATACGGACAAGGTCCAGTTCGGGATGGGGACCTACGGGTCGCGGTCCGGAGCGGTCGGCATGTCCGCGATCGTGAAGGCGCTGGACAAGGTGGAGGACAAGGCGAAGAAGATCGCGGCGCACCTGATGGAGGCGTCGGAAGGCGACATCCAGATCGAGGGCGGCGAGCTGAAGGTCGCCGGCACGGACAAGAAGCTGTCGTTCACGGAAGTGGCGCTTGCGGCCTATACGGCGCACAATCTTCCCGAAGGCATGGAGCCTGGTCTGAAGGAGGGGGCGTTCTACGACCCGTCGAACTTCACGTTCCCGGCGGGCACCTATGTGTGCGAGGTCGAGGTTGATCCGGAGACGGGCAAGACGGAGATCGTGAGCTTTGTCGCGGCCGACGACTTCGGCAAGGTGATCAATCCGATGATCGTGGAAGGCCAGGTTCACGGGGGTCTTGTTCAGGGGATCGGGCAGGCGCTTCTTGAGAACGCGGCCTATGACGAGAGCGGTCAGCTTCTGACGGCGTCCTACATGGACTACACGATGCCGCGGGCGGATGATGTTCCCTCGTTCAGCCTGTCGACGCACGAGACGCTTTGCCCCGGCAATCCGCTTGGAATGAAGGGGTGCGGCGAGGCCGGTGCGATCGGGTCACCGCCGGCCGTGATCAACGCGATCACGGATGCGATCGGGTCGAACGATCTGACGATGCCTGCGACGCCGGAGAAGGTGTGGCAGCTGTGCCGCTCGCAGGAGAAGCAGGCGGCCGAATAAGGTTGAAGAGAAACGTTCTTCGGGCAGGCGTTGCCTGCCCGCTCATCTGACATTGAGAGTTTGGGGAGACCCGTCATGTATGAAACAACCTATCACCGCGCCGGTTCGGTCGCTGACGCATCGGATCTGATGTCGAAGGCGGAGGACGGCAAGGTTCTTGGCGGCGGCCAGACGCTTCTGCCGACGATGAAGCAGCGTCTTGCGTCGCCGAGCGATCTTGTTGATGTGACGAAGATCGCGGAGATGAACGGCATCTGCGAGGGCGAGGGCAGCCTGTCGATCGGGGCTGCGACGACGCATGCGGAGGTTGCCGCTTCGGATCTGGTTCGCTCGAAGCTTCCGAGCCTTGCCGGACTTGCGGGCGGCATCGGCGATCCGGCTGTGCGGCACATGGGCACGATCGGGGGCTCGATTGCGAACAACGACCCGGCAGCGGACTATCCGGCGGCGCTGGTCGCGCTGGGGGCAACGGTGGTGACGAGCAAGCGCTCGCTCAGCGCCGAGGACTTTTTTGTCGGCATGTTCGACACGGCGCTGGACGAGGACGAGATCGTCGTGTCGGTGACGTTCCCGCTGATCGAGAAGGGGGCTTATGCCAAATACCCGAACCCGGCCTCGCGCTATGCCATGGCAGGGGTCTACGTGGCCCGGCACCTGGACGGCTCGGTCCGGGTTGCGGTGACCGGGGCGGGCCACTACGGCGTCTTCCGGGTCGACGGCATGGAAGCGGCACTGGCCGGCAACTGGTCGCCGGACGCGGTCGCCGCCATCAAGGTGGATGCCGGCTCCATGCTGCACGACATCCACGGCTCCGCCGCCTACCGCGCAAACCTCGTCACCGTCATGGCAAAACGCGCCGTCGAAAAAGCAGGCTGACAAAAGCTGAACCAATGTCATCCTTATGCGGCGCCCGCATTTCGGGCGCCGTTTTGCTTTGTCTGCCTTTTAAGACCTGCACAAATCTGAATTTGAGCCACGTTGCGTGGCCTGTGCCGTGCGTCACAGGTCCGGGCGCTTGCGGATCGCTATCTTTTGAGTGTCGGAAGGGCAGGTCGTGCACCTGTTCAACGGTATCTTCAGTCAAACCGCTTTAGACTGACGGAAACCGAAACCCCCGATCCGGGCAACAGGAGAGAATGATGTCAGCGCACGTGACGGCAAACGGCCATCAGGACCAACCCAGGGATCTGGACATTTCCACGCCCCGTTACGGGTCTGCCGCCCGTCTGCTTCATTGGGCCGTGGCCGTGCTTGTGCTCGTGACCTGGCCGCTCGGGCTCATGATCGGTTTTGCCAAGAAGGACGTGGTTTCGAGCTTCTACCTGCTTCACGAGAGCTTCGGGTTCGTGATCCTCTGGCTGATGCTTCTGCGGGTCGGCAACAAGCTTGTCGCCAAGGCGCCGCCTCACGAAGGCCCGGCCATCGAGCGCATTGCCGCAGCTTCGGTTCACGGGCTTCTCTATGCGTTCCTGATCATCATGCCTGTCTCGGGGTTCCTGGCGACCAACGCGCACGGTTTTCCGCTGAACTGGTTCGGGATCGTCGAGGTCTGGAGCCCGATCGGCAAGAGCCCCGACATTGCCTGGACGTTGTCCGCCATACACGAATGGAGCGCCTGGATACTGCTCGCTCTGTTCGCGCTTCACATCGGTGCGGTTCTGTTTCACCACATGCTTAAAAGAGACAAGACACTTTACAAGATACTTTAGCCTTTGAAGCTGCACCGAAGAAGCGCGTGGGCGGCCGGTACATTGGAGTGCCGGCCGCCGCCTTTCCTTGCCTCGCAAAAAAGAGCTCTGGTGCATTACCCGGTGTTGCCGGGAGTTTCCGATTCGAGCGGATCTTCATCTGATCGCCACAGGCCGACGGTCAATTCCTGCTGCCGCCCTCGGATCGCGACAGTCTCCTGGCGCGGCGGCACGAATTCCGTTCCGGACATGCCGGCGGTGTGTATCAGGTCGGATGAGAGCACAACCGATGCGTCGTGGTTCTTGGCCACTTCCAGCAGGCGGCTGGCCACGTTGACGCAGTCGCCTGTTGCCGCGATCTGCTGTTGCCTGTCATGGCCGAGGCGGGACAGGACAACCGGCCCGACATGCGCGCCCACCCGCACACGGCTGATGCGCGCACCCATGCCTGCGTTTTCTATCCACTCACGCACGGCACGCTCCAGCAGAAAGCAGCATCGGGCAGCGTTTCCCGGATCGTCTTTTGAGGCGTCGGGGATACCGAACCCGAGCATGGCGCCATCGCCCATGAAATCCAGCACGACCCCGTCGCACTGGCTGACGACATCGACGACAATGGTGTGAAAATCCTTCAGGAAGTCCCTCGTTCTGACCGGACCGAGTTCTTCGCTGAGGCCGGTATAGCCCGACAGATCGATGAACAGCATCGCTGCGGACTGCTCTTTGGGGTCGGCCAGAAAGGAAGGGTCTTCGGCAACGCGGCTTGCCAGTTTCGGCGACTGGAAGCGGCCCAGGGCTTCGCTTGCGCGCGCAAGTTTCTGGGAGCGTAGACGTTCGAACACCTGCCGGGAAAGAAGCAGGACGATGACCGGAGGCAGGCTCGCGGCGAAGGGAAGGGCGGCATTCAGCCATTGCCCTTGTCCGAACAGGACGATTGTGAGCGCGAGCCAGCCCGCAAGGAGGGCGAGATATAAAATGACTGCCGGCGCGAGCGGCAAAAAGGCAACGGAGGCAAGCCCCAGAAGCGTGATCGTCAGGGCTGCCGCTGCGTCGCTGAGACGTATTGCGCCGTTGCGCCGGAGCGCCGACCCGTCAATGAGATTTGCAATGCCCGTAGCCTGTATCTCGACCCCCGGCATGACCGGGTCGAAAGGTGTCGCGAACCGGTCGCCGACGGCCGTCGCCGTGACGCCGAGAACGGCAAGACGTCCCTCCAGGTTGACCGGATCACCGTTCAAGAGGCTTGCCGCGCTGATTGTTTCGATCGCCTCCGCCGGGCCGTAGTAATTGAGGGCAAGGTGCCAGCCGAGATCGAGGGGCTGGACGCGGCCGCCGATGCGGACCCCCTCCTCGGTAACGCTTGGTGTCTGGCCTGAAAAGCGTTCCAGGGCCTTGAGGCTGAAGGAGGGCTGTAGACCTGTTCCGGAAAGAAACAGGAGCGGTATGTGCCGCGGCGTACCGCCGCCATCGGTCACGATGTTCACGAGGCCCACGGAGGCGGCGTCCGTGAACCGGGCTTCAGGGCCAAGCGCTTCGCGCACCACGGGAACCGCGCTCGCCGTCTGTTCCGCTTCGCTGACACGGGCAGCGACCGCAATCACCGCCGGAAGTGTCTCCAGCGCCGCCGCAAGCGCGGCGTCATCTTTTGCCGTTGTTTCTCCCGACAGGAGAATATCGACAGCGAGTGCCTCCGCACCCGCTTCCCGGATCCTTATGATCAGCTCTGCAAGCGTATTCCGGTTGAGGGGATAGGTTCCGATCTCCGACACGGTGCGGTCGTCGATCGCGATGATGGCGATATCCTTCGGAGCCGGCCTTTTGCCGGCAAGTGTTATGCGCAGGTCAAGGAGCACCGTCTCGAAACGGTCAATGACGCTCGCCTTGCCGGCAAGGTGTTGCTGGCACAGCAGTGCCGCCCAGAACAGGCCTGTTAGCAGCGCTATCGCGGCAACCCAGCGCGGCAGCGCAGATGTCATCGCCCGAAGCGGTTCAACAGGTTCGTGACGCGCTGTGCGCCCCATTCGCGCACGACCAGCGGTTCACCGGGGGTGACGTCGACCCCGAACCCGGGACCGAGGACAACCGTGTCGCTGCCATCGGGCCGGGAGACCGAGACCTCGCCCTCGCTGACGAAGACGGCTGTTTTGCTATCTTCCACGTCAACGGCATATTCCGTTCCGCGAACGGCGGCGATCGCGTGCGGTGTCCGGATCTGGAACGGGCCGCTGCCCGGTTCAACCTCGATCAGGACCGCGTCTGACGAAACCTCGACATCGGTGGGCCGGCCATCGGGCGCCGCCGTCACGATGCCGAGCGCAGCCGCAGCTTCCGCTTCTATCACCAGACCGCCCGGACATTGATAGGCGACTCGAGGCGGATCCCCGAGATCGGTTGCCGTGCAGCCCGCAAGCGTTTGTGCCGCCGCGGGATGAGACAACACGATGACCAGGAGCGAGAGCAACGTTGGCAGGACGAAGTTTCTCATTGTCACCTCTTTGAAAAATGCTTTTCAATCGAGTCCGATTGGTATCATACCTGCATGTCGGTAGCAGACCGTGCTTAAAGTTGTAAGAAGCTGATTGCGTCAAATATAGGCAGAAAGAGGTTAGAACATGGAAGCCGACCGGGAATTCGACAAGGAGAAGCTGCTCGGCAAGAGTTTCGTGTTCGAAGCGCTCGATGAGCAGGCACGGCGCGACCTGGCGGCTTTCGCCTATGTGAAACGCTTCCGGTCGGGCGACGTGATCTTCTCCATGGGCGATCCGGGCCAGAGCATGATGGCGATCGCCGAAGGCTCGGTCCGTGTCACGATGCTGACGCCAAGTGCGCGCGAAATCACGCTGAACGATCTGCAGGCCGGAGACGTTTTCGGAGAAATTGCCCTCCTGGACGGCGGCGAACGTTCGGCCGGCGTCAAGGCGCTCACGAATTGCACGCTGATCGTTCTGGAACGAAGATCGCTCCTTGATGTGCTTGGACGCAATCCTGACCTTTCCATTCACCTCATCGAGCTTTTGTGCCAGCGGGTGCGCCGGTCGGATGAGCGCATGATCGAGATCGCGTTTCTGGATCTGCCTGCACGCCTGGCAAGGCTTGTCATCAGGCTGACGGAAGTTGCGCCCGGTTCCCCCGAAAAACCGATGAAGAAACTCTCCCAGTCCCAGTCCGAACTGGCGGGCATGATCGGCAACACCCGCGAGAACGTCAATCGTTGCCTCAGAAGATGGCAGAGGGCGGAACTGGTTACCCTGCGTGACGGCTGGCTGATCATCGACAACCGCGACGCCTTGCTGGACCTCGCCGAAGGTGACTGATCGCCTTGCGTCGCGATCCCGGAATGACAACGCAGTGTCGGGGAAAGGGAACGGCGATGTTCGGGATACGTCTTGCCGTTGACTCGCCAAGGAATTCCGCAAAGCGGGAAATTTCTGTATACAGCCCTGCGTTCAAATTTGTATATTCCGGGACCACGGTCCACTCAGTGGGAAGGATGACCCGTTGACACTTCAGCGCGGCGGCAAGACCGTCTATGGAGCAAATGTCGGAATACTGATGCTGGAAACGCGCTTTCCGCGCATTCCGGGAGATATGGGCAACGCCCTTACCTGGCCGTTCCCGGTTCAGTACAGAGTTGTGCGCGGGGCATCGCCCGATCTCGTGGTCAGGTCCGACGCGCGCCCGCTCCTCGACGCCTTCATTGCTGCGGCAAGGGATCTTGTTGCCAGCGGCTGCGACGGCATCACCACGAATTGCGGCTTCCTTTCGATTCTCCAGGATCAACTCGCCCGTGAAATAGACGTCCCCCTGGCGACCTCATCGCTGATGCAGGTTCCCATGGTCCAGTCGACGCTCCCCCCCGGAAAGCGGGTCGGCATTCTGACCATTTCCAGCGAAACACTCACCCCGGATCATCTGAACGCGGCACATGTCCCGCTGGATACGCCCGTTGTCGGGACAGAAGGCGGTAGGGTGTTCACGCGGGACATTCTCGGCGACGCCGCGGAAATCGACTTTGCCGCCTGCCGGGAGGACATGCGCGATGCGGCCCGGGATCTTGTTTCGAGGCATGACGACATCGGCGCGATCGTCCTGGAATGCACCAACATGGTGCCCTACGCCGCCGATATCCGCAGGCTGACCGGCCTGCCTATCTATTCGATCTACAACTACGTGCTCTGGTTCCAGCAGAGCCTGGCCCCGGCAAGGTTCCCCGAAGAGCTGGACGACCCGCGCTGGGGGTGAGAAGAGACACTGGGACCACTTGAAAACCAGCGCCGAATCGCCGCTTCAGAAACTCGGCACGTAGAGCTGCGAGTAGGCGAGGCGGACGAGCTCGATGGTCTCGCCGCTGCGCCGTTCGATGTGGCTGCGGAGCGCCTTGACGGCGGTGTCCGTGTCCCGGCTTTTCACCGCTTCGACAATCTTGCGGTGCGCCGGCAGGGACGGGTCAAGCTGCTCGCCGTCCTGCATCTGCTCGCGGATCTGCCGGAAATTGATCAGACGGACATAACGGATGCGTTCGTTCAGATTGCTGAGCAGCCTGACCAGCTCGCCATTGCCGGAAAGCGCGGCAAGGCGGAGATGAAACTCCTCGTCCTGTTGCAGCACTTCGGTGAGGTCGGTTGAGGTGAAATAGGTCTTCTCGAACTCGTCGAGATAGTCGCAAAGCGCCTGGATTTCGTCGTCGCTCGCGTTCTCGATGCCCCGTATGATTCCCTCGGTCTCAATGGCGCAGCGCGCCTGGTAGAGTTCCAGCACCTTGGCCGGCTCAAGCGGTCGGCAGAAGAAACCTTGTCCTTTTGCAAGCGTGAGGAAACCTTCTGCAACAAGGCGGTTGAGTGCTTCGCGCAGGGGTGTTCGGCTCGCGCCGAGTTTGGTGGTCAGAGCGGATTCATTGATGCGCTCGCCCGGCTTGAAGTCGAAATTGATCGCCATGTCGCGCAGCGTCTCGTAGACGCGGTCAACGCTGCTGAGGCGCTTTGTCATTGTGGTCCCGCCGTGCACATTCTGTTCGTCCGTCTCCTGATAGATCAAAAACCGCGCTTTGTGAACATTTGCGCCTTCACATTTGCCTACAGAGCTGTATACAATGTTGAGTGCAGGCCAAAAGCCTGCCTGACTGGCGTCTTGTCTGGGGGATATGGTGCAGAACAGTTTGAACGGCGCTGAGGCGATGGTGCGGTCCCTTGAGGCCCACGGTGTGCGTCATATCTTCGGACTTTGCGGCGACACCACGCTGCCCTTCTACGACGCCATGCACAATCTTGACCACGGCATCACCCATGTCCTGACGCGCGACGAGCGCAGTGCGGCCTATATGGCCGATGCCTATGCGCGCGTCACCGGGCGCGTCGGTGTTTGCGAGGGACCCTCCGGCGGCGGCGCGACCTACATCCTGCCGGGCCTGATCGAGGCCAACGAAAGCTCCTATGCTGTGCTGTCGATCACCACCGACATATCGGTTGGTTCCTATGGCAAGTATCCGTTGACCGAGGTTGATCAGGAAGCGCTGATGCGACCCCTCACAAAGTTCAACACGGTCATCAGGCGTGCCGATCACATTCCGCGCATGGTGCGCCAGGCTTTTCGCGCCATGACAACCGGCCGTCCGGGTTCCTCGCATCTCGGGCTGCCCTACGACATTCAATACGATCCGGTGCCTGCCGATGATATCTGGGCGGACGCCAAGCTCTCAACCTTTCCATCCTACCGTGCCGCGCCGGAGCCCGGAGCGGCCGAGGCGGCGGTCGAAGCCATCCTGACGGCGAAATCGCCGCTGATCGTGTGCGGCGGCGGCGTCGTGATCGCAGGTGCAATGGATGAGCTCGACCACCTTGCCAGCCGCCTGGACCTCGCGGTCGCAACCTCTATTTCCGGCAAGGGGTCTCTTGCCGACACGCACCCGCTCTCGCTCGGCGTCGTCGGGTCAAACGGGGGAACCGACGAAACCTGGGAAATGATGGAAGCCGCCGACCTCGTGATCTTCATGGGGTGCCGCGCCGGGTCCACAACGACGTCCCGCTGGGAAGCACCGAAACCGGGTCAACGCATCGTGCATTTCGACAGCGACCCCATGACGATTGGCGCGAACTATCCGACCGAGGTTGGCGTGGTCGCCGATCTGAAGCTGGCCTTGAGTGCGGTCAACGCCTGTCTCGACGCTCGTGACGGCGTGCTGCCAACCTTCGGTGGCGCAGCAAAGGTCGCCGATATCAAGGAGCGCAAGTTCGCAAAGTTCCAGGCACTGGTCCAGAGCGATGCGGACCTGATCATTCCCGAACAAATCATTGACACCTTGAACAAAACCCTTCCTCATGATGCGATCGTGGTTTCGGATCCTGGAACAAGCTGCCCCTATTACAATGCCTATTCGCAGCAACAGCACGCTGGACGTCAGTACATCACCAACCGTGCGCACGGCGCGTTGGGCTATTCGCTGTCGGCGGCCCTCGGGGCGTGGTACGGGCGGCCTGACAAGAAGGTCGTCGCCATGATGGGCGACGGGTCTTTCGCGTTTGCCTGTGGCGAGTTGGAAACGGTCGTGAGATCCGGAGCGCCGGTCACCTATGTCGTCTTTTCCAATTCCGCTTTCGGCTGGATCAAGGCGAGCCAGTATGCCGACTGTGACAGGCGCTACTACAACGTCGATTTCAATCGGACCGACCAGGCCGCCGTGGCCGCCGCATTCGGCTTGAAAACCTGGAAGGTCGAGAAGGCCGCGGATCTCGAAGCCGTCATGAAAGAAGCGATGGCCCATGACGAACCGACGCTTGTCGACGTGATCTGTCAGCCACTTGAAGAAGCCGCCGCCCCGGTGCGGCGCTGGATGGGGTAAGCGATGGGCCCGGCTGCGTCTCCCCATGTTGTCGTGATCGGTGCCGGCGTCGTCGGCGTCTCAACGGCAATCTGGCTGCGCCGGGCGAACATCCCCGTCACGATCGTCGACCGTGTCGAGGCGGGCACATCCGCTTCGACCTCCTATGGCAATGGCGGGGTTCTCGCGGCATGTGCCGTTGCGCCCGTGACTGCGCCCGGCCTGGTGCGCAAAAGCCCGAAGATGCTGCTCAATCCGGACTTCCCGCTGTTCCTGCGCTGGTCCTACCTGCCGAAACTGACACCCTGGCTGTTGAAATATCTGTCGCATGCCAATGACGGGGACACGCGCAGGATTTCCGAAGGCCTTGCACCGATCCTCTACGATTCCCCGTCCCAGCACGACGCCCTGGCAAAGGGGACGGGCGCAGAAGACTGGCTGGTCCATTCCGACTACAGTTTTGTCTATCCCTCGCGCGCCGCGTTCGAGGCGGACGAATACACCTGGATGATCCGGCGGATGGCCGGTTTTGAACCCGAGATTCTCGAAGGGGATGCGGTTCGCGAATACGAACCGAACCTTTCGAAAGACATGAAGCTCCTCGCGGTCATGCACGACCACGGCTTCGTTCGGGACCCGGGCCGCTATGTTGCAGCGCTTGCAGAGGAAGCCAGGAAGCTGGGAACCAACTTCGTCCAGGCCGAGGTGAAGGATTTCACCTTCTCCGATGGCCGGGTGACCAAGGTCATCACGGATGGCGACGACATCGACTGTACGCAGGTGGTGCTTGCGACGGGCGTCTGGTCCGGTTCACTGGCAAAAAAGCTCGGTCTTGCCGTGCCTCTGGAATCCGAACGCGGCTATCACATCGTTTTGCAGGATGCCGAAAACGGCCCGGCGACACCCATGATGGTCACCACCGGCAAGTTCGTCGCGACACCCATGAAAGCCGGGCTCAGATGTGCCGGCGTTGTTGAATTCGGCGGACTGGAGGCCCCTGCCTCCATGGCACCGCTGGAGCTTCTGCGCAGGACAGTTGCGCAAACATTTCCGAAATTGACGTTCGAAAAGGAAGAGAGCTGGCTTGGTCATCGCCCGGCTCCTTCCGACAGTTTGCCACTGATCGGAGAAATCGGGGCATCTGGCGTCTTTGCCGGCTTTGGGCACCATCATGTCGGCCTCACGGCCGGCCCCAAGACCGGGCGCATTCTGGCGGGTCTCATTTCGGGAGACCGCCAGAACATTGACCTGTCGGCCTACGATCCACAGCGGTTCTAGGCAGACGATACGCAAGCAGCGTGTCCCGCAGAAGCGGGGCATGAGGGGACAAAATAACGAGGAGGTTCTTCATGTCCGGAATAACGAAAATCCTTATGGCCGGCGTTGCCGTTTCCACACTGGCGGCAGGCTCCGTGTCTGCTGAAACCTGGGACATGCCCATGGCGTATGCGGCAACAAACTTCCACTCGGCGACCGGTGAGAAATTTGCCGAATGCGTGACACTCGGCACCGGTGGTGCCCTCGAAATCAAGACCCACCCCGGCGGCTCCCTCTATTCGGGTGCCGAAATCAAGCGGGCGATCCAGACGGGACAGGTTCCGATCGGAGAGCGGCTGTTGTCGGGACACCAGAACGAGAATGCGATCTTCGGGTTCGACTCTGTGCCGTTCCTTGCAACCTCTTTCGAAGATTCCGAAAAGCTCTGGGAAGTGGCGAAAGAGCCTCTGACCGAGATTCTCAAGGAGCAGAACCTGCACCTGCTTTATTCTGTGCCGTGGCCGGCGCAGGGCCTTTACTTCGACCGTGAAGTGAACTCACTGGAAGACGTCAAGGGCCTGAAATTCAGGACCTACAACAACGCAAGCGCGCGGATGGCGGAACTCGCCGGCATGCAGCCGGTGCAGATCGAGGCAGCCGAGATCAGCCAGGCTTTCGCCACTGGTGTCGCCCAGGGCATGGTCTCTTCCGGATCCACCGGTTATGACCGCAAGATCTGGGAAAGCCTGTCGCACTACTACGCCGCCGACGCCTGGCTGCCGCGCAACTATGTCATGGTCAACATGGACAGCTGGAACGCGCTGGACGACACCACCAAGAACGTGATCAACGGCTGTGCAGCGATGGCAGAATATGCCGGTGACTGGCGGTCCATCCAGTACAACGAGTTCACCGTCAACGAGCTTGGCAAGAACGGCATGACCACGGGCCGCGTCAGCGACACCATGGCCGAGGAACTGCGGACCATTGGCGAGACCATGACGGGTGAATGGCTTGAGACCGCCGGTGATCAGGGCAAGGCCATCGTCGATGCATTCAAGGCAAAACAATAGTCTGCCCGCATGACAACATCTGCCCGGCGGTCATCGCCGGGCACACTTGCCTATGAAGGGGGAAGGTGGTGGCTGTTTTCAGGCATTTGCGCACCGGTCTTGATGCGCTCTACAAATTCGCCGGGTATCTGGCGGCGGTTTTCCTGATTCTGATCCTCTTCTTCGTGGCCTCGCAGATGGTCGCAAGGTGGGGTGGCGGGATCATCACCGGCGCCCCTGACTTCACGGGCTACTGTATGGCGGCGGCATCCTTCCTGGCCTTGCCTTACGCCTTGAACAGCGGCAGTCACATTCGCGTCAACCTGTTGCTGACCGCGCTCGGGCGTTACCGCAAGTTCGGAGAGATCTGGTGCTGGGCAATTGCCAGTTACCTGACCTATCTGTTCGCGCGCTATGCCATCAAGTTCACCTATGAAAGCTACCGCTTCAATGAAATCAGCCAGGGGCATGATGCCTGGCCAATCTGGATACCGCAGATGTCCATGGCCATCGGAACCGTGCTTCTTGCGGTCTGCGCCTTCGACAACCTGGTAACAACGCTGTTCACGGGCCGGGACAATATCCATGCCCCTGGCGAGAAAGCGCAGGGGGAATAAGACATGGAAGAGATCTACCTCGTTCTCATTTTCCTGTTCGTCCTGTTCCTGCTTCTGGGGACAGGCGTCTGGGTCGGGCTTGCTCTTTTCGGTGTTGCCTATCTCGGGCTCGAAATGTTCACCTCGCGCCCGGCCGGCGATGCGATGCTGACGCGCATCTGGACCGGTTCGTCCAGCTGGACCCTGACGGCACTTCCGCTGTTCATCTGGATGGGTGAGATCCTGTTTCGAAGTCGATTGTCGCAGGACATGTTCCGTGGCCTCAGTCCGTGGATGCAGCGCCTTCCCGGAGGCCTGGTCCACGTCAACATCGTCGGCTGCACGATCTTTGCCGCTGTCTCGGGCTCGTCCGCGGCAACGCTGACAACCGTCGGCAAGATGTCCATTCCGGAGCTGCGCCAGCGCGGGTATCCTGAATACATGACGATCGGAACGCTGACAGGCGCGGCAACGCTTGGTCTGATGATCCCGCCGTCGCTGACGCTGATCGTCTATGGCGTCGCTGTCGAACAGTCGATTTCCAAGCTGTTCATGGCCGGTATCCTGCCGGGTATCGTGCTGGCAGGCATGTTCATGGCCTATGTTGCGGGCTGGTCATTCCTGCGGCCGAGTGAAGTGCCGAAGATTGCCAATCGCATGAGTTTTTCCGCAAAGCTGCGCGAAAGCCGGTTTCTGATCCCGATCATCCTGCTTATCCTTGTTGTGATCGGCTCCATGTATGGCGGTTGGGCTACGGCAACCGAAGCGGCCTCCATTGGTGTTATCGGGGCGTTCATCCTCGCGGCGGCGCAAGGATCGCTCAACAGGAAGACCTTTATCGACAGCCTGCTCGGAGCAACCAAGACATCGGCGATGATCGCGCTCATCCTCATGGGGGCGACGGCCCTGACACTCGCAATGGGCTTCACCGGACTGCCGCGAGCCCTGGCGGAATTCATCGAGAGCCTGCAACTCTCGCAGTTCTCGCTGCTGATGGCGCTGATGCTGTTCTACATCCTGCTCGGCATGTTCCTCGACGGGATTTCGTCCGTCGTGCTGACGATGGCGATCGTTCAGGAAATGGTCATTGGCGCGGGGATTGATCTGATCTGGTTCGGGATCTTCATCGTGATCGTGGTCGAAATGGCGCAGATCACGCCTCCGATCGGCTTCAACCTGTTCGTCATGCAGGGGATCACCAATCACGAAATGGGTTACATTGCGAAGACCGCAATCCCGCTGTTCCTGATCATGGTTCTCATGGTCTTCGTGATGATCTTCGTCCCCGAGTTGGCCACCTTCCTGCCCGAGAACATGCGCGGGCCTCGAGGATGACATTTGCCGGAGATGGCTGAATACCGTCTCCGGCACATACGGGAATACCTTTCAAGAGGATGTCGTCATGGCAAACGTGAAGATCATCGCCGCTGTGGATCTGCACCACAGGGAAGCCGATGCGTGTGTTGTTCAGGAAGCCATCATGCTGGCGCAGAGCCACGATGCCGGGGTCGAACTGGTTTTTGTGATCCCGGATCAGCAGAACACCTATGTCCAGGCCTATATCCCCGACGACATGCGCGACCAGGTGGAAACGGATGCCCGCAAGGACCTGGCCGCCTATGCAGACAAGTTTGACTGGAAGTCAGTTTCCTACACGACGGACGTCCTGCGCGGTGTCGTTTATGAAAAACTGATTGAACATGCCGACGCGCTGTCTGCCCGCTTCATCGTCATCGGTGCGAACCGGCCGAGCGTGAAAGACCTCTTCATCGGACCGAACGCGGCGCGTGTCTCGCGCTTTGCGTCCTGCTGCGTGCTGGTTGTTCGGCCGGAATAGCCGACGGGACGCAGCCAACTAAGAGCCTCACCGGGAGAGATGCGTGAGCGACCACAGAATTCAGACCATTCGGGTTCACCGGATCAACATTCCCGCAAAGGCTGTCCATTCGCATGGCAGCGGCGACGTTGCCGGGATCAACGTCGCAATCCTTGAAGTCACGACAGATACCGGCATTACCGGGTGGGGTGAAGCGTCGCCCTGGCCGGTATTTACCGGAACGGCTGAGGGGTGCGCCGCTGCCCTTCATGTGCATCTGCGCCCGCATCTGATCGGTCAGGATCCCGTGCAGGTCGAAAGGCACATGTCGATGGCGGACAAGATCGTGGTCGGCCATCCGGAAGCCAAGGCCGCGCTTGAAATGGCGCTTTTGGACATCACGGGCCAGATTTGCGGGCTTTCGGTTTCCGAACTCGTCGGCGGCAGACAGCGCGATGATATGGGCATGAGTTTTTCCATCGCAAATCCCGACTTCGCCAAGGATCTGGAAGACGTTGCCGCCATGTGGGCAGACGGGGTCCGGATTTTCAAGTTCAAGACCGGGTTTTCAGACCATCGTTTCGACCTCATGCGCCTCGAGAAAATGCGGGAGATCTATGGCGAGGAAGCCGATATCCGCATCGACTACAATCAGGGCCTGCCGGCCTATGATGCCGTGCGCCGGGTGCGCGACCTTGAAGCCTTCCGCCCGACCTTCGTGGAACAACCGGTCAAGATGCACGAGCGCGAGGTTATGGCGCATATCACGCAGGTGATCGACGCACCGATCATGGCCGACGAAAGCGTTTTCGATCCGAAGGGCGCGCTCTATGCGGCACAGATCCGCATGGCCGACATCTTCTCGCTGAAGATCATGAAGTCGGGGGGCATCCGCCGTGCGCTCGAGGTCGCCGCGATTGCGCGCGCCGCCGGGATTGAGGTCTATGGCGGCTGCATGTTCGAGACCGGTCTCGCACATACCGCCGGAGCGCATCTCATGGCAGCCGTTCCGGATCTGGTTCTTCAGTGCGAGTTCTACATGGCAACCTACTATGCGGAAGACGACATTCTGACAGAACCGTTCCCGGTCAGAAACGGGCGGGTCCATGTTCACAAGGGCAAGGGCCTGGGCGTTCAGGTGGACCCGGAGAAACTTGAAAAATACGCGGTCACCCCTGTGCTTGAGTGATTTGGAGGCGCTCGCGAGAGGTCGATGGCTCCATCGCACCCCCACCCCTGACCCCTCCCCACAAGGGGGGAGGGGAATTCCGCTCTACCGGAACATCACGCCGAGATCTGTTTTGAGTCAGTTTGAAACATCTTTAGGCAACGGCATATGCAGCCTCGTCCCCCTCCCCCCTGTGGGGAGGGGTTAGGGTTGGGGGTGCCGAAGCGGCTCGCGGTTCATGCGACCCCGACAGGCGCGCCGAAAGTCGAAAAGGATCTGCAAAAGATCCGCATTGCCGCCATTATCGTCTTCGATCCCGAAACAGGTTTCAGTTCGGGGGCGTCGTCCTGCTCGTTGCCGCTGCCCAGGTCTGGTAGTCGAGTTCCGCCGCTTCGATCGCCTTGCCGTTCACCAGCCGCCGGAGAAAGGCGATGCTGACGGCACGCGACCGGCTGTTGTAGATCGCGGCCCCGTCCTGGTCGCGGTCGGTGTCCTGGTCGAGCCCGAGTTTCTCGTAGAGCGCCTGCAACCGGCTTTGCACGCTGCGCAGCGAAATGCCGCGCCGTCTTGAAATCGTCCTGTCCGTCAGTCCGAGTGCGATATCGATCAGAACCTCATATTCGGCGTCGGTGAGGCCCTGCAGCCGGTCGTCGGCCCGTTGCTGAACACCGCGCACCGTTCGGTCGATGATGCACTGCTCTTCGACAAAGACGCCCTGCAGGGCCAGCTTCAGACGGTCTTCGGAGGCAGATTTGAGGATATAGCCGTAGGAGGCTCCCGGGGGAACGATCCGGGATATCCCGCGAACGTAAGCCTCGTCCGCATAGTTGGACCAGAACAGGATGCGCGTTTCCGGCTCCTGCCGCCAGATGGCGCGGGCCGCTTCCACCCCGGTCCGGTTCGGCATCTGCAGATCCATGACGATCGCGTCGGGCCGGTGCTTCGCGGCAAGCGCGATGCCTTCATCGCCGTTCTGCGCTTCGGTCAATTCGGTTACGTCCGGTAGTTCCCGTTCCACGACTTCGCGCAGGAAGGAACGGTGCAGGACATCGTCTTCAACTATCAAGATACGCATTGTTTTGTTTTTGGTCTTGTAAGGGGAAGGTGGGCGGATTGCCGAGCGGAAGGGACACGCGGACGCGGGTTCCCGACAAGTCGGCGCAGGGTTCGATTTCGAACTGTGCCGAAATCAGCGTTGCACGGGTGCGCATGTTCTCGATCCCGCCGAAATGGTCGCTGTTTTCGCCTGTGAGCCCGCAGCCGTCGTCGGATATTGCAAGGCTCAACAGATGCTCCGACTGCGAAAGCACGACGCGGATCCGGGCCGCGTCGGCATGTTTGATCGCGTTGTTGACCGCCTCCTGGGCGATCCGGAAGAGTGCGATCTGATGGGTTTCCTCAAGGGCATTGCCGGCCCCGTCGGTCTCGTCGGAAAACTCCACCGAGATCGGCCGTGCCTGCGAGGCGACGGCGCGTTCGAGCAGGGCTTCGATACCCTGTTCGAAGCCGAAAAGTTTCAGAACGCTTGGCCGGGCATCTTCGATGATGCTTCTGAGTTCCTGCAGGCATCCTTCCAGCCGGTCGGTAAGGGTGGTCAGAGTTTCACCCGGTATCTTCGGGGCCTGCCTGAGCCGGCGCAATTCGTGACTGAGCCGGGTCAGGTCCGCAAGGGTCTGGTCGTGGAGGTCCATGCCGATCCTCTGCCGCTCCAGTTCGAGCGCTTCGGTCAGCCTCAGGGCTCCAGCCCGCAGGCCTTCCGCATGTGCATGGATTTCCGCCTGCCGGATGGCCGCTTTGCGGGCACGTTCGCCCTGGTTCAGGGCGTGGATGTAGGAAGACAGCAGGTCGGCGACATATTGCGCGATCGTCACATGGCTGTCTTCGTAGATGCCGCGCGCATGACACGAATAAGACAGTGCGCCGATCACCTTGCCCTCCACCTGCAGCGGCACATGCAGGCGGCTGCGCAGGCGGGCGTCGAAGATCGGATCGCTGAACGCACCGTCGAAATGGAAGCGTTCGTCAAGCTGGGCGTCGGCGGTCAGAATGAAGTCTTCCTCGCCACGCAGGATGCTGCGGATCGGGCTGACGGAGATCGGTACCGGTTCCGGGGCGTCACCCCATCCGGTGTGAAGGCGGGCCTCGTAGGCGACATGCATATCGCGTTCACCAGTGAGGATGCACACGTCAATATGATCGTGCGGCAGAAAATATCCGACCTCTTCAGACACTTTCTGGATAAGCGACTGAAAATCAAGTTGCCCGGCCACTGCCCGTGAAATCAGCAGAAACCGCTGCAGCATGGCCTCGGTGCTAATGGCGTTTGCTCCGGTATGTGTTTTTTTGTCCGTCAAGGATACCGGTCTCCGCGTTTTCTCTCCTGCGTCATTTCCGCTGTGTCGCCGTCGAAACCATCATTCAAACCTGCGGGTTCCCGCAAGAGGTTTGTCGAAACTACAGCATACAACGTGCGGACGGCATGGAAAGCTCATTGGACAACAAAGCAAATGCCGCCGGATCGGCACCCCGAAACCGGTGGTCCAGGGAGACAGCGTCCATTGCATGATGGGATCGAAATTGCGTGCGACCGCATGCGGGATCTTGTAATCCCGATCTGCGGTCTGGAGCGCCTCTTCGAAAACTGCCTGTGGGCGGAGGGGCCGGCTTATTTTGCTGCGACGGACTGCGTGGTCTGGTCCGACATTCCAAACAACCGTATTCTGCAGTGGGTCGAGGGACTGGGAACACGGCCCCTGACGACGTCATCCAATCACGCCAACGGCAATACGATCGATCGCGAAGGCAGGCTCGTCAGCTGCGAGCACCTGACCCGCTCGGTGACAAGGCGCGAACACGACGGGTCCCGGACCGTTCTGGCAACGCATCATGACGGCAAACGGTTGAATTCGCCGAACGACGTCGTGGTGAAATCCGACGGCTCTATATGGTTCACGGATCCCAGCTACGGCATTCTGACGGACTATGAGGGTGAGCGCGCCGAGCCCGAGCAGGACGGTTGCTTTGTCTATCGGCTTGACCCGGAAACTGGCGAGGTTGAACCGGTCGTCAAGTCCATGGAAAAACCCAACGGGCTTGCCTTCTCGCTTGATGAAAAACGGCTCTACGTCTCCGACACGGGCGTTTCGCATCTTGCAGGCGGACCGCATCATATCAAGGTCTTTGATCTTGGGGTCTCCGGCCGTCCCGAAAGCGAAGACGTCTTTGCCGAAATCTCTCCGGGGGTGCCGGACGGGTTCAGGCTGGACGAGTTCGGCAACATCTGGACCAGCTCCGGCAATGGCGTTCAGGTGTTCGCGCCGGACGGATCTTATCTCGGGCGCATTGTCATTCCCGAAGCCGTCGCCAACCTGACGTTCGGCGGCGCGAAGAACAATCGCCTGTTCATTACTGCAACGACGTCCCTCTACGCGATTTATGTCGGCGTTCGCGGGGCAACCAGGAGGAAAGCTGTCTGACTATCCGGAATTAAGGACTGATGATTGGGAGGAAATCATGAGAATACGTCAATCGATACTTCTTGCGACCACCGCTTTGGCCCTGACGGTCGCGGCCGTGCAGCCGTCTGTTGCTGACACGTCCGACAAGCGGATCGCGCTTTCAAACAACTACGCCGGCAACAGCTGGCGCCAGGCCATGCTCAAGTCCTGGGGCAAGAACGCCGAGCAGGCGGTCAGCTCCGGGACGGTTGCTGCGGCAGACGCCTTTACCACCGCCGAGAACCAGGCGACGGAACAGGCGGCGCAGATCCAGAACCTGATCCTGCAGGGCTACGATGCCATCGTCATCAACGCGGCGTCACCGACGGCGCTGAATGGCGCAGTCAAGGAAGCCTGTGATGCCGGGATCGTCGTCGTCTCGTTCGATGGCGTCGTTACCGAGCCATGCGCATGGCGCATCGCGGTCGACTTCAAGAAAATGGGCGAGATCCAGGTCGATTACCTGTCCAACCGGCTGTCGGATGGCGGCGAGCTTCTGGAAATCCGCGGCCTTGCCGGTGTCTTCGTCGACGACGAAATTCACTCGGGCATCGAAGCGGGCGTCGCCAACCATGACAAGTTCAACATCGCCGGGTCCGTTCACGGCGAATGGACGCAGACCGTCGCCCAGAAAGCGGTTGCCGGTATCCTGCCGAGCATGCCGGAAATCGTTGCAGTCGTGACACAGGGCGGCGATGGCTACGGCGCGGCTCAGGCTTTCGCTGCGGCAGGACGGCCGACACCGATCATCATCATGGGCAATCGCCATGACGAGCTGACCTGGTGGAAGGAACAGAAAGATGCGAACGGCTATGAAACCATGTCCGTTTCCATCGCACCGGGTGTCTCGACACTGGCCTTTTGGGTTGCGCAGCAGATCCTTGACGGACAGGATGTTCCCAAGGAACTGATCGTGCCTTTCCTGCAGATCGACCAGGCGGACCTTGAAGAGGGGCTGGCCAACACCGAGCCGGGCGGCGTCTCCAACGTCGAGTATTCGCTCGACGACGCCAAGGCCTACCTGGAAAGCGTGAAGTAAGGCGTGCCGGTACCGTCCGTTCGATTTCCGGAGGAGCAATGACGACGGAAACTGTGAGCCCTCTGATTTCCCTGACGGGAATTCAGAAGGTCTTCGGGGCGGTACAGGCCCTGAGCGGTGTGGATCTGAACATTCACACCGGAGAGTGTCTCGGACTTGTCGGCCACAATGGCGCCGGCAAGTCCACCTTGATGAATATCCTGGCCGGGACCCTGGAGGCGAGCGGCGGCAGCCTGTCGATCGCCGGCAAGGATCTCGGCCAGGGTTATGCCGTCCAGGATGCCGGCCGGCTCGGCATCCGCTGTGTCTTCCAGGAACTGTCGCTCTGCCCGAACCTTTCGGTTGCCGAAAACACGCGCATCATTCACCCGGTGTTGAAGGGGTTTGGCTGGAGACCGCGTGCCGCCGCGCTGATCATCGAACAGCTAGATCTGATCTTTCCCGGACATGGCGTGAGTGCTTTCGATATTGTCGGTGACTTGTCGATTTCAAAACGCCAGATGGTCGAGATCGCGCGTGCTTTCACGGTCACAGATACCGCAATCCGGCTTGTCATTCTGGATGAGCCGACATCGTCGCTCGATGCGCGCGTGGCGGAACAGCTCCTGGACTATGTCGGACGGGTCACGGGTGAGGGTATCAGCGTGATCCTCATTTCCCATCTTCTGGGTGAAATCCTTCAAGTGTCCAGCAAGATCGCCGTCATGAAGGACGGCCGTGTGGTCGCCTTCAGGGATGCGTCGGAATTTGACCGAAGCAGCCTGGTCGAAGCCATGGGCAGCACCGTGGTCGCGGGCGTTGCCCCACGCAGGGACGCCGAGCCCCGCAAGGCCGTGAGCGAAGAACGCATCCACATGCGCCCGCCCGAACAGCCCGATGATCAAAGCATCAGGGCGCAAGCCGGGGAAGTTGTCGGGTTCGCCGGACTGGCAGGCCAGGGCCAGACGGAAGCGCTGCTGCAGATTTTCGACGGCCACGGTGTTCTGCCGTCAGGTGCGCAGGATGCGGGGTGCTGCTTCATTGCCGGGGACAGGCAGGTTGACGGCGTTCTGCCGCTGTGGTCGATCCGCAAGAACATCGGCATCTCCTCGCTGAAGAGACTGCTGTCGGGTGTCCTGATCCAGAACGGGAAGGAACGCGAACTCGCAGATGCCTGGAAAGACCGGATTGGTATCCGGGCACCGGATGTCGAAGCGCCGATCCTATCCCTTTCAGGTGGCAATCAGCAGAAGGTCCTGTTTGCCCGGGCGCTCGGATCTGCGGCGGATATCGTCCTGATGGACGATCCGATGCGCGGCGTTGATATCGGAACCAAGAACGAGGTCTACGCCATCATCCGTCAGGAGGCATCCCAGGGGCGCACCTTCCTCTGGTACACGACGGAAACGGAGGAGCTCGACTATTGCGACCGGGTTTACGTGTTCCGTGACGGGGTCATAAGTGAAACCCTGAACGGCAGCGACATCACCGAGGAAAATGTTCTCAAGGCCTCGTTCAAACAGGTAAGCGGGGCGGCATGAGCGGACTGGGATTTTTTGCTTCGGCCCGTTTCTGGCGGGGGGCATTGCCGGCGCTGTCACTGACCTTCGTTCTTCTCGGCGTATTCTGGCTTCAGCCGCGGGCGATGAGCTATTTCGGACTGAATCTCCTGTTCAATCTGGCCGTGCCGATTGCGCTTGCGACGATCGCGCAGATGTTCGTGATCGCGGTCAACGACCTTGATCTCTCGATCGGCAGCTTTGTGTCCCTGGTTGCCTGTATCGGTGCGACCTGGCTGAACGAAACACCGCTGCTCGGCATCGCCGCCCTGCTTGGATGCATTGCCGTTTATGCGGCCATCGGCGCGCTGATCTATATCCGGCAACTGCCGAGCATCGTGGTGACGCTTGGCATGTCCTTCGTCTGGTCCGGATGCGCGGTTCTGCTGTTGCCGACACCCGGGGGCAGCGCGCCCGACTGGATCCGGTCGCTGGTCACGCTGAAACCGCCCTATGTCCCGATGCCGCTGGTCGCGGCGGCGGTGCTCGCGCTTGTTGTTTATTTCGCGCTGATGCGCACGTCTTGGGGGGTCCTCATGCGTGGTGTCGGCGGCAACGAGAAGGCGATCACGCGCGCGGGCTGGTCCGTGCTCAAATTGAAGATGACCATGTATGCCCTGACCGCGGTCTTCGGCATTCTCGCTGGCCTGACGCTGGTCGGTCTGGCAACCTCTGCCGATGCCAATATCGCGCTCCGCTACACGCTGCTGTCGATTGCGGGGGTCATTCTCGGGGGCGGTGAATTCGTCGGTGGCCGGATCTCTCCCGTGGGTGCGGTTCTCGGCGCGATGACACTGACCCTGACGGCGTCGTTCCTGTCCTTCCTGCGCATCTCTCCGGACTGGCAGATCGGGGCGCAGGGTGCCGTGCTGATCATCGTGCTGGCGCTCAGGGCCATCGTCAACCGGCTGGAGGCGCGCAAATGAAACAGCTCCAGATATACATGCGCCAACACCCGTGGAGCTGGTCCTTCCTGGCGGCGTTCCTGACCTGGGCTGTCACGGCCGCCTATATCAGCGGCACCGGTGGCCTGGCGCTGGCCTCGACCGCGCTCTCCTTCTCCACCTTCTTCGTGATGGTCGGCATCGGCCAGATGTTCGTGATCACGCTCGGGCCCGGCAATGTCGACCTGTCGATCCCGTCGACAATTACCCTGTCGGCGGTCGTATCGATGATGGTGATGGACGGAACCAATGCAATGATCCTGCCCGGCATACTGGCCGCGGTAGCGGTTGGCGGTCTGGTGGGTCTCTTCAACTACGGCCTGATCCGGGTTCTGACAATCCCGCCGATCATCGCCACGATGTCGTCAAGCTTCCTGGTGCAGTCGAGTGCCATTGCGCTTGGACGTGGCGTCAAGATCAAGCCGCCGGCAGCACTGGAGTGGATCTCGACCGCGAAGATGATGGGCGTACCCGTTCTTTCGCTCCTCGTGATCGCCTTTGCGATCATCATGGCGGTTCTTTTGAACCGCACGGTTTACGGACGCTCTGTCACCGCCTTCGGCCAGAACACGCGCGCGGCCCGGCTTGCCGGCGTCCCGATCGAGCGGATCCGCTATCTCACCTACACGCTGTCCGCCGTGCTCGCCGCCGTGTGCGGCGTCTTCCTGGCCGGGTTTTCCGGGGGCTCGTCGCTGAATATGGGCGAGGAATACCTGCTTGCCTCGATCGCGGTCGTGGTGATCGGCGGATCGTCCATTGCCGGCGGCAATTCCAACGTCCCGGGCATCTTCGGGTCCGCGCTGTTCCTGTTCCTGCTCGTCGCCATGCTGAATACGTTCGGCGCGGCCGCTGGCTTGCGGCTGATCCTCACCGGACTGATCATCGTCGGCGTTGTGACCTTTGCAGGCGGGCGCAAGGAAAGCCGCTAGAGCGGTTCAAGCTCTGGCAGTCATCGTGTTTCAACAAAAAGGCCGGAGCCCCAACAAAAGGCCACGGCTTCTTGCGCTTTCAGACGGCTTAGAGCCCGAGCATCTTTCGGATTTGCTCCTGGTCGGTATCGCCTCCGGCGAAGTCGTCGAATGCCTTGTCCGTGACCTCGATGATGTGGCTCTCGATAAAGGGCGCGCCCTCGGCGGCCCCTTGCTCTGGCGACTTCAGGCAGCATTCCCACTCCAGAACCGCCCAGCTGTCATAGCCATACTGGGCGAGCTTGGAGAAAATACCTGAAAAATCCACCTGGCCGTCGCCGAGCGAGCGAAAACGGCCGGCGCGGTTCACCCAGCCCTGGTATCCCGAATAAACGCCCTGACGGCCGTCCGGATTGAACTCGGCATCCTTCACGTGATAGGCACAGATCCGTTCATGGTAGATGTCGATGAAGGCCAGGTAATCAAGTTGCTGCAGCAGGAAGTGGGACGGATCGTAATTGATCTGGCACCGCGCATGTCCCCCCAGTGCCTCCAGGAACATTTCGAACGTGATCCCGTCGAACACGTCTTCACCCGGATGGATCTCGTAACCGACATCGACGCCGTTATCCTCGTAGACATCCAGGATCGGCTTCCAGCACCGGGCGAGTTCGGCAAAGGCTTCTTCGATTAGGCCAGCCGGCCGCTGCGGCCAGGGATAGAGATACGGAAACGCCAGTGAGCCGGTGAAGCTGACGGAAGCGGTAAGACCCAGCCTCTTGCTGGCAACCGCGGCCTTCTTCATCTGATCGACCGCCCATTCCTGGCGCCCGGCGGGATTCCCATGAAGATGCGCCGGGGCGAAGCCGTCAAAGGCGAGATCGTAGGCCGGGTGGACGGCAACCAGCTGGCCTTGCAGATGGGTCGACAATTCGGTGATCTCGACACCGGCATCTGCGCAGATCCCCTTGATCTCGTCGCAGTAGGTCTGGCTCTCGGCCGCCTTGTCGAGATCGAAGAGCCGGCTGTCGAAGGTCGGGATCTGAACGCCCTTGTACCCGAGGTCCGCTGCCCATTTCGTGATAGCGGGCAGACTGTTGAAGGGCGGCTCGTCACCGCCGAATTGCGCCAGGAAAATTGCCGGTCCCTTGATCAGTCCTGCCATTTTCGTCCTCCCAGTTTGTTTTGAACAGGCAGCGTTGCCGCGCCTTCAGGTTCCTTCAGGTGCATATGTGAAGTGTTCGAATTCCGCCGCGTTGCCTCCGCCGGTCACGTCGAAGGCAAGCATTCCGACGAAAGCACCGGTGAAGGAGGCATGTTCTCCACGGCCACCTTCGTCCGAAATGACGCTTGCATCAAGCTCCGGACCGGCGGGCTTCCAGTCGCCCTTCTGCCGCCAGTAGAACTGTTGACGAGCGCCATCGATTTCAACGGCAAGGTCGATGGGGCCATCTTCGATCGGCACAAACTCGGCCGGAAATGTCATGCGTCCGTCGGGCCAGTCGCCGGGACAGGACATCAGCATCAGGCAGCGGCCCAGGGCTTCGGTCCGGCTGATCGCAAGCAGGTGAAATTTGTGCCGGTTGTAGTAGGTCGTGAGCCCCGCCGCCTGCTGATAGGAGTCCGGTTCGAACGAAGTCAGCCTGGTCTCGGCACGATACGCGTGGTGTTCCTGCCGCCGCGCAACAAGGGCCTGTTCGTTCCAGCTGCCGACGCTTTCCCGTCCGATGAGACGCAGGGTGGATCCGGTCAGCGAAAACAGCCGGTCCGGGTAAGGTGTCCTGAGCCACTGGAATTCCTCCGGCAGGATTGTGCCGTTGAAAACACGTTCGACTCTTTGAGACGGCCTTGGCGTTGCGTTCCCGAGACCGGCGACCTCGACCTGAGGCAACGGGCTGCCGTCCACCAGAAACAGCCAGTCGTCTTTCCAGACACACTTTTGCAGGCCCGTTTCCCGGCCCATGGGCGAAAAGCGTCCGGGCAACGGCCGCGAACAAAGATGCGTGTGATAGGTTTGGCCGTCGGGCGTCTCGACGATCTGGCCATGCCCGGCCCTCTGCAGCGGCCAGTCGCGTGCGTCTTTTGCCGTGATGAGATGCGTGTCGGGATGCAGCTCGTAAGGGCCATCGATCGAGCGGGACCGAGCCATGGTGACCGCGTGGTTGTATCCGGTGCCGCCTTCCGCGACGGTCAGATAATACCAGCCATTGCGCTTTAACAGATGCGGTCCCTCCGTCAGGCCGAGGGAACTGCCTGAGAAGATTTTTTTCGGCTCACCGATCAGGCCTTCTTTTTCAGACCACTCCTGAAGCAGGATGCCGTCAAAGGCGGAGGATTTCGGCTTGCCCCCGACCGAGCTTGAAATGTGGTTCCACTGGAGGACCAGGTACCATCTTCGGCCATCGTCATCGTGAAACAGGGACGGGTCGAACCCGTGCGACGAGAGATAGATCGGGTCGCTCCAGGGTCCGTCGATCGATGAGGAGGTCACGACATAGTTGTGCGCATCCTTGAAGTTGCCGTCCAGGCGTTTGACGTCGGTATAGACCAGCCAGAACCATCCGTCCGCATGGCTCAGGCAGGGAGCCCAGATACCGCCGCTGTCAGGGTTGCCGCGCATGTCGAGCTGTTTGGCCCTGTTCAGAGGCCGGCTGGCCAGTTTCCAGTTCACCAGGTCTTTCGACTTGTGGATCTGGACGCCCGGGTACCATTCGAATGTCGATGTGGCGATGAAATAGTCATTGCCCACACGGCAGATCGACGGATCCGGATTGAAGCCCGGCAGAATCGGATTGCGGATCATTTGCGCGAGGGCCCCGGACGCTCGGAGGAGGCAGCCCAAAGATTGACATTCGCCTCAACCGTGGTGTCCTCGATTTCCTGCAGCTCGGATTCGCTGAACGCCATGTTCTTGACCACCGCCGCACAGTCGATCACCTGCTCCGGACGGCTGGCGCCGATGAGAGCCGTGGTCACGCGTCCGTTGCGCAGGACCCAGGCGAGGGCCATCTGGGCAAGAGTCTGCCCGCGCCGTTCGGCGATCGCATTGAGCGCGCGGATCGCAGCGAGCGTTTGTTCACTCAGAAACTCGTTCCGGAGCGACTTGCCCTGTGTCGCCCGGCTGCCTTCGGGGATGCCCTTGAGATACTTGTTGGTCAGCATGCCCTGCGCCAGTGGCGTGAACGCGATGGATCCGATCCCAAGGTCGTCCAGAGTGTCGAGCAGCCCGTCCTCTTCGACCCAGCGGTTGATCATCGAGTAGCTCGGCTGGTGGATCAGGCACGGCGTGCCGAGGTCCTTCAGGATCGCGGCCGCTTCCCTGGTCCGTTTGGAATTGTAGGACGAGATGCCGACATAAAGCGCCCGCCCGGACCGGACGATATGGTCGAGAGCCATCATGGTCTCTTCCAGCGGCGTGTCCGGGTCGAAGCGGTGCGAATAAAAGATGTCGACATAGTCGAGCCCCATCCGCTTGAGGGACTGATCGCAGGAGGAGATCAGGTATTTCCGGCTGCCCCATTCTCCGTACGGGCCGGGCCACATGCCGTAGCCTGCCTTGGACGAGATGATCAACTCGTCCCGGTACGGTGCGAAGTCCGTTTTCAGGATGTCCCCGAACGCCTCTTCTGCCGAACCGGGAGGCGGGCCGTAATTGTTGGCAAGATCGAAATGCGTGATGCCCTGATCGAAAGCGGTGCGCGCAATGTCGCGTTTGAGTGTATGCGCGGTGTCGCCTCCGAAATTATGCCAGAGGCCGAGCGAGATCACCGGCAGTTTCAGGCCGGATCTCCCGCAGCGGCGGTATTCCATGGTGTCATAACGTGCTTGCGCGGCTTGCCAGGTCATGAGGTTTCCTACTACGCCAAGAGGTCTTGCGCCGCCTGGGGTCCAAGAGCCTCGGGCCGGTCGCATGTGGTGAGAATATCCTTGTACTCACCCGTCTCGCCGGAAGCGAGAATAGATGTCATAACATCCACGACATGCAGCGAAAATTCCAGCGAACACCGGTGCGGCCGGTTCTGCAGGATCGCGAGCCCCATGTCGGCGAGCCCCGCCGCCCTGTAGTTGGCATGCGATCCGTCATTGGCGACAGAGAATGGATGCTTCCAGTCTTCCGACACCGTGACGAAACTGTCCTTTGCGGTCATGCGGATTTCGCCGCCGAAGAAATTCGGGTCCGGAACGTGAAGTGTACCGTCGCGGCCGTAGAGTTCCATGTTGGAATGACCGTGCTGCCAGACGTCCCAGCTTGCGCAATAGGTCACCTGCGCCCCGGATTGGAACTGCATGACGGCGTGGATCGTCGTCGGTGTCTCGACCTTGATCTTTTCGCCGTGGCGCGGCTCGGAGGTGATCGTGCGGTATTCCGATCCCGAGGAGCTCATGGCGGTGACGCGTTTGACCGGACCCAGCAGCTGGACGAGGTTGGAAACATAGTATGGACCGAGATCCAGGATCGGACCGCCGCCCGGTTGGAAGAAGAAGTCCGGATTGGGATGCCACATTTCCATGCCCGGGCTCTGCACGAAGCATGTTCCCGATGTGACAAGACCGACCGCGCCATTGTCAATCAGATGCCTGGCCAGCTGGTGTGATCCGCCCAGGAAGGTGTCGGGCGCAGAGCCGACGCGGAGCCCTTTTTCCGCTGCCAGTTTCTGAAGCGCCTGGCCTTCCGTCACGCTCAACACGAACGGCTTTTCCGAATAAACGTGTTTCCCGGCCTTCAGAATGTTGCTGGAGACCTCGTAATGCGCGGCCGGCACGGTCAGATTGACGATGATGTCGATGTCGCCCGCGGCGAGGAGACCGTCGACGGTTTCAGCCCTCAGATTGAATTCCTCCGCACGCGACTTCGCCGCGTCTTCGTTGAGGTCGGCGCAGGCGCGCACTTCGATTCCCTTGAACAGGGGGGCCAGACGCATATAGGCAGCGGAGATGTTTCCGCATCCCAGGATGCCGATACCAAGCTTGTCTGTCATGTCTGATCCTTAGAACTTCCGGAATGCTTCGATCGAACGGCTTGCGAAACGTTCGACGTTGGAGGGGTTGTCGTGTTCCATCACGAAAAGGTCGACGCCGGCTGTGCGCAGTGCGGCCGTGAGGCCCTTCCAGTCCATGACACCGTGGCCGACATCGGCCCAGCCGTCCTCGTCGGTGCACTCTCCTTCCCGTGCAATGTCCTTGACGTGAGCGGTGGTGATACGGTTCGCATAGCGCTCGATCCAGGTCAGCGGGTCCTGGCCGCCGCGAACGATCCAGGCAATATCGGCCTCCCACTCGATCGACGGCGCGCTTTCAAGCAGGATGTCCATCGGCAGCCGGCCATCGGTGCAGGCAGTGAATTCGAAATCGTGGTTGTGCCAGCCGAAACGAAGTCCGGCATCGCGCAGCTTCTTGCCGATGTTCTCCAGGTTCTGGCCGACGGCCACCCAGGCGTCCGGATTGGTCACGCGCTGCTCTGGCGGAAGTGCCGGACAAAACAGGCGTTCCATGCCAAGCGTCTTCGCCGTTTCAATGACGCTGCCAAGATCGTCGGTAAACTGTTCCAGCGGAAAAAAATGGCCGGACGGCATTGCAAGACCGTTCTGATCGAGCAGTCCCTTGAAGGCACCAGCATCTTCATAATTGCCGCCGAAGCCTTCCACCTGGGTGTAGCCGAGGCTGGCAATGTTAGCGAGCACCTTGTTCCAGGGGGTGAAGTTGCGGGCCGAGTAAAGTTGGAAAGAAACGTCCATGACGGGTGTCCTGAAGGTTGGAGAATGTCTGTCAGAGGCGGTTTTCGGTTGTTTTGTCAAAGAGATTGGCGCGCTCCGGATCGAAGCCAATGGCGATGCTGTCGCCGTCACGCACATCTGCCTGTCCGTCCATGCGAACCCAAAGGGACCGGTCCCCGGTCGAAACCCGCGCGAGCGTGTCCGATCCGAGCGGTTCAACCAGTTCGATCTGCCCGTCCAGGCGGATTTTCGCTTCCGCCGCTTCCGGGCCGGTGCTCATGTGTTCCGGGCGAATTCCGAACCACGCGGTTCCCTGGACCGGTGCAGCGTCCCGAAACCCGTAGCCGTCGAGCGAGAACGCGTGATCGCCGGTGGAAAAGCGCAGCCCGTCTCCTGCGATGATTTCGCCATCGAAGAAGTTCATGGTGGGTGAGCCGATGAACTCGGCAACGTATTTGTTCGCAGGCCGGTTATAGATTTCGTTCGGCGTTGCGAGTTGCAGGATCTGGCCGCCGCGCATGATCGCGATACGGTCCGCGAGTGTCATGGCTTCGATCTGGTCGTGGGTAACGTAGATCATCGTGTTGCTCAGCTTCTGATGCAACTGCTTGATCTCGACCCTCAGGTCGGCACGCAGCTTTGCATCGAGGTTCGAAAGCGGCTCATCGAAGAGGAAGACATCGGCGTCGCGCACAAGGGCGCGCCCGATCGCGGCGCGTTGCCGCTGTCCGCCCGAAAGCGCGGCCGGCTTGCGCTTCAGCAAAGGTTCGATCTGGAGGACTTTCGCGGCGCGGTTCACCCGTTCCTCGATTTCCGCCTTGGGCAGGCCGGCGTTCTTGAGGCCGAAACTGAGATTGCCGGCAACGGTCATCTGCGGGTAGAGCGCGTAGCTCTGGAACACCATGCCGATGCCGCGTTTCGACGGTTCTTCCCAGGTGACGTTGCGGCCACCGATAAAGATCTGGCCGTCCGAAACATCCAGAAGCCCGGCAATGCAATTGAGCAGCGTTGACTTGCCGCATCCGGAGGACCCGAGCAGAACGAGGAATTCACCGCGCCCGACATCGAGATTGAGATCCTTCAGAACGTCCAGGGCGCCGAAGCTGAGCGCCAGGTTCTTGATGGAGATGCTGTGGTTGTTTTCCATGGAACGCCTCTTCAGCCTTTCACGGCGCCGGCGGCGATGCCGCGGACAAAGAGTTTGCCGGAGATGAAATAGATGGTGAGCGGAACCAGTCCGGTCAGGATCGTCGCCGCCATGTTGACGTTGTATTCCTTCACGCCCTGTGTGGAATTGACGATGTTGTTGAGCTGAACGGTCATCGGGTAGAGATCCGGCTTGGTGTAGATGACACCGAACAGGAAGTCGTTCCAGATACCTGTCACCTGCAGGATCATCGCGACCACGAAGATCGGCAGGCTCATGGGCACCATGATCCGGAAATAGATGCCCCAGAAACCCGCCCCGTCGACGCGGGCGGCCTTGAACAGTTCCTGCGGCACCGATGCGAAGTAGTTCCGGAACAGGAGCGTGAGGATCGGCATGCCGAAAATCGTGTGCACGATCACGAGACCCGTGAGGCTGCCGTAGAGACCGATTTCGCGCAGCATGATCACGATCGGATAGATCATCACCTGGTAGGGAATGAAGGCCCCCACGATCAGGATGGTGAAGAAGGTCTCCGAGCCCTTGAAGCGCCAGTTCGCGAGCGCGTAGCCGTTGACCGACGCGATCGCGATGGACAACAGGACCGAGGGGATGAGGATCCTGACCGAGTTGAAGAACCCGCGCGAAAGCCCGTCGCAGTTAAGACCGGTACAGGCCTCGGCCCAGGCCTTCACCCAGGGCTGGAAAGTGATTTCGACGGGCGGCGAGAAGATGTTCCCGAGGCGGATCTCCGGCATGCCTTTCAGCGACGTGACGATCATCACGTAGAGCGGCAGCAGATAGTAGAGCGACACGATGATCAGCGTGCCGTAGATCATGATGTTGCGGCGGGACAGGGCCTTGCGCGGCTTGCGTCCGCGCGGTCCGGTCATCTCCGGCTGAGCGGATGCAAGCTGGAGTTCCGCTGAGGTCTTGGTGACGTTACCCACGGCGTTTCCCTCCGAATTCGAGATAGGCCCAGGGCACGACAATGATGATGACAGAGAGCAGCATCATCGTCGACGCGGCAAAGCCCTGTCCGAGGTTTTGCGACAGGAACATGGCGTCGTAGACATATTTCGCCGGAACTTCGGAGGCAATTCCCGGACCGCCGCCGGTCTGGGCCACGACCAGATCGTAGACCTTGATGATGCCCGATGCGATCAGCACGATGGCTGTGATGAAGATGCCGCGCATCATCGGAATGACGATGAAGATATAGGTCTTCCACATCGGAATTCCGTCGATCTTTGCCGCTTTCCAGATGTCTTCGTCGATCCCGCGCAGACCGGCAAGCATGAGGCACATGATCAGGCCGGTCCCCTGCCACAGGCCTGCAATGAGAATGCCGTAGATAACGATTTCCGGATCGTAGAGCGGATCGAAGGAAAAGGTCTCCCACCCGAGGTTGCGCACCACTTGCTGGACCCCGAAGTCCGGGTTGAGAATCCACTGCCAGGCAAGGCCGGTGACAATGAAGCTCAACGCGAACGGATAAAGCAGAACTGTGCGGAACGTGTCTTCAAAGCGGATTTTCTGGTCCAGAAGTGCCGCCAGGACAAAACCGATCAACAGCGAGAACACCAGCGAAAACGCGCCGTAGATGGCGAGGTTCTCGATGGAGATCAGCCACTTGCTGCTGCTCCACAAGCGATCGTACTGGGCAAATCCGACGAATTTTTCCTTCGGCAGAAGTTTCGAGCTGGTGAACGAGTAGAGAACTGTCCAGGCAGTGCCGCCGATGAAGACAACGAGTGCTGTCGTTATCATCGGTATCGCGGCCACTTTGGCACTCAGGTTCTTGTGCCACCTTGTCGGCCCGGTAGCTGCAGCCATGGCGTTGTGTCCTTGTCGAAGAGGTCATCCGGCACGCACCAGGGGTTCCCTGCGCGCAAGACTGCGCGCAGGGCTGGAGGACGCCGCCCGGACGAGCGTTGACGACGACTGTCCGGGAGGCGGAGCGCTGTCGGATCAGTCGGCGCCGCTGATGATGGACGCAAACTGTTTTTGCGCGTCTTCAGCCGACATGCCCGGATTGTTGAAGAACTCGACGAACAGGTCGTTGACCTGGGTCAGGCTGTCTGCCGAAAGCAGCTGGTCCGGTGCCTGGATGATGTTGCCGCCGGCCAGGATGTCGAGACCTTTGCGCATGCAGTCATTGGCGGCATTGAGGTCGACATCGCCGCGCACCGGCAACGAGCCTTTTTTCAGGTTGAACGCAACCTGTGTTTCGGGCGAAATCATGACCTTGGCAAGTTCACCCTGCGCAGCCGTCACGTCAGCATCGTCTACTTTGGGGAAATAAAATGCATCCCCGCCCGTCATGATGACTTCGTTGACGCCGAGGCCCGGCAGACAGGTGTAGTCCTTTCCGGCCACTTGCTCCGCAACGGCAAATTCGCCTTGTGCCCAGTCACCCATGATCTGACCGGCGGCCTTGCCGGTGATCACCATGTTGGTGGCATCGTTCCAGTTCTGGACATTGGAGTTTTTGGCCATGTCGCGCGCCTTGTCAGCCGCCGCGAACACCTTCGCCATTTCCGGCCCGCTGGCCAGGTCTGCGTCTTTATCTCCGAATACGGCGGTATAGGCCTCAGGACCAGCCAGGGCGACAAGAAGAACCTGGAATGCCAGCGTCGTCTGCCAGGGCTGTTGTCCCATCGCCAGCGGTACGATGCCGGCTTCCTCGAGTTTCGGCGCGGCCGCGACGTATTCGTCCCAGTTCGTCGGCACGGCAAGTCCGGCGTTTTCAAACACGGAGTTGTTCAGCCAGAGCCATTGCTGGGAGTGGATATTGACCGGAACGCAATAGATCTTGCCGTCGAGCGTGCAGCTGTCCAGCAGGCTTGAGGGACGAACGATCTCGGCCCAGTTGCCTTCAGAGGCGATGTCGCTGAGGTCGCGCATCAGCCCGGCTTCGACAAGCTCTTCCGCCTGGCGGCCGTGGTTGAACTGGGTGGCACCCATCGGGTCGCCGCCGGTGATACGGCTGATCATGATCGGTCGGGCGGTGCCGCCGGAGCCGGCGATGGCACCGTCGACCCACTTGTTGCCGGTCGCGTCGAATGCCTTTGCAAACTCGGCAACGGCCGCGGCTTCGCCGCCGGATGTCCACCAATGCGTGACTTCAAGGTCTGTCGCGTGAGCGGCAGTGGCGGCACAAAGAGCCGTGGATGCGGCAAAGATTACGCGTAGTGCTTTCATATTCTCCTCCCATCGAACCGGAAACTGTTCGATTGATCTTCGAATGTGGCTGACGCCTCATTTTGTAATCGATTACAATTTGGTGTATCATTCTCATGTAATCGATTACATTTATAATTCTAGGGAAACGGTTTGATGTCAACCCGGAATATGCACAAAGGCAAAACAATCGGTCCCGGGGAGCCGGTTCAGCAGAAAAGTGTACGCATTCGCGACGTGGCTGTTGTTGCAGGCGTGTCGACGGCAACCGTCAGCCGGGCACTCAGCAATCCGGACCTTCTGACCGAGACCACGCGCAATGCCGTCTTTGCGGCCATCCGGGCCACGGGCTATCGCGTGAACAGGGCCGCGCGCACCCTGAGAACGCGACAAGCGGGCGCTATCCTCCTTCTGGTCCCCAACCTCGGCAACCCATTCTTCTCCCAGATCCTGGCCGGTATCAGCGAGAAACTCGGCGACCACGACATGTCGGTCCTGATCGCCGACACCAAGGATCTCGTTACGGAAGGCAAATTCCTGGTGGACCATTTCCTGAACGCCCAAATTGATGGTGTTGTTTGCCTGGACGGGTCATTACCCGAGGCCGAACTGGAGCAATTCAGAAGGAACGGTGTTGCCGACAAGATCGTCTTCGCCTGCGAGTGGGTCCATAGCGCTGGCTTGCCGTCGGTAAGAAGCGACAATGTCGAAGGCGCCCGCCTCGCGGTTCGCCATCTGCACGAACTCGGACATCGGAAGATTGCGCATGTAACAGGGCCGGGCGACAATGTTCTGACCTACGCCCGGCGGCAGGGAATGCTGGAAGAGCGAGCAAGGCTTCAGCTGCCTGTGCGCGACGAGTGGATTGTGCGGGGCGACTTTTCGCTCGAATCCGGCAGGCGCGCAGCCACGCAAATCCTGGGTTTGGCTGAAAGGCCGTCAGCGGTCTTCTGTGCTTCCGATCAGGTGGCTTTCGGTCTCATGTCGACACTGGAGGCAAACGGACTGAGCATTCCGGACGATATCTCGGTGGTCGGTTTCGATGATATCGAACTGTCCGACTTTTACATCCCGGCCTTGACGACGATCCGTCAGGATCGCCGGGCGCTCGGGACAAAGGCCGCGTCTTTGCTGTTGGAATGTATCGAGCCGAAAACCACGGTGCGGTCCGACAGGATGAAACCTGTCGTCGTCGGTGTCGAGCTTGTTGTTCGAAACAGCACGGCACCGCCGAAAAGCAAGGCTCGGGTCTCCTGCAAATGATCACCGCAGGTTGTTGAAGGCGGGCCTGTGCGGCGCGTTTAACGTTTTTTTGGGCGCGTTTTGCGACTTTTCCGTTTTTCGGCAGGTTTCATGCCGGGTTGTATTGGCCGTTCATTATGAAACATCCGTACCGTCAGCTTTCCCTGGAATCGATCTGAATTATCCTGATTGCAGACTGCAAGGTGGACTAGGAAAACTTTACCCTGCGGAAAATAGTTCACATTGTAAAGTTGTAGTCAAGTTGTATTGGCCTTCGTATTTATTGCATTCATTAATTCTGACAACATGCCAATTGTAAAAATTATCGGTAGTTTAGCTCTTAATTAACTTGGAGAGGGCATCTTCATAGCCAAAATTAACGTGGGTGGCCTGAATGCATAGATCAGTTTTTGGCCTGGCAGTATCGCTGGGCATGATATTTTTCCACACGGGTGGTGCGGCTGCTGAAGCCGGCCTGACCGTCGTCGGCACGGGTGATGGACTGGAAATGCTCCGTGAGATCGGCGAAGGCTTTTCGGCGCAGCATCCGGAAATAGAACTTTCCATTCCGCCGAGCATCGGATCGGGTGGCGGTATCGCTGCGGTCAGCTCGGGAGCTGAAAGGCTTGGGCGCGTCGCGCGGCCTCTCAAGGAAAGTGAAGTCGCATTCGGCCTGGTTTACATACCGATCGCGAAAATCCCGAGCGCCGTTTTCACACATCCTTCGACAGGTGTCTCTTCCCTGTCGAGCGGGGACCTTGTAAAGCTCTATTCCGGCGAGATCACCAACTGGTCCGAACTTGGCGGCGCCGATTTGCGCGTCAAGCTGGTCAGGCGTGAAGATGCCGACAGCACGCTTCAGGTGCTGCGCGGATCGATGCCGGGTTGGGAGGATCTGAAATTCTCGGCCCGCTCCAAGACGGCAGTCACAACCCAGGATGCCATCAACACCGCGATGGATGTGGAAGGTGCGATCGCGTTTGGTCCTTATTCCCAACCGCTGGAATCCGGTCTCTCGGTGCTGAAGGTCGACGGACACCATCCCACCGACGAAGACTATCCGAGCGCGGTCACGCTTGCCTTGATCTACAAGGACGGCACAATGGACGGCGAAATGGAAGCCTTTGTCGACTTCAGCCGCTCGGAAAAGGCACATACTCTGATAGAGAATTACGGCGGCGTTCCTGTAACCAATTGATGCGCTAAGCAACCATGATACGGCACTCCTCACTATTCTGGCATTTTACATACGGCGCTGTTTTCACAGCGCTGTGTGCCTTTGCCGGTCTGATCGGCCTTGTGGCTTATCAGCTTGAGGACAGTATGACCCGCCAGCAGGGAGAATTGCTGAAGCTGTCTCAGACCCGCCTGCTCGAAATGCTTACTGCCGACGTCAAGCTGGCGGGGAAGCGGCTTGAGTTCCTGTTCGAGGACAGGGTGCGCAGGGTGAGCGCCATCGCGTCCGACCCCAACATCGTCAAGGCGATCGAGTCGCGCAACAATGTCGCCATGTCGGAGCTGCTCGGGCCGTTCGCGGAACTCGATGACATTGATGGCATTGTCGTTCTTGACGACAAGGCAAGGGTCATCGGAGCCTAGTCATACGAAAGCGACCTCGTCTCGCTCGGATCGAAACTCCCGTCTCTCGCCTTTTTCGACGAGATCGAGCGGTCGCTTGCCGAAAGCATGCCGGGCGAGTCGCTGACCTATTCCGGCGTTCTTCCGAAGGACCAATCCCGGGTATTTGTGCCCGGCAGGAACGTGAATGCTGTTTCACAGGTCATTTTCGTGCCGGTTTATGATGATTTCGGGTACGTGATCGGCGGTCTTCTTGCGCAAAGATGGCTCCGTGAGACCGAGCCGATGCTCACCAACCTCACTGATATCAACGCCTTCGGCCTGGCAGTTGTTCACGACGGCGAAATCATCTCCAGAGCGAGTTTCGACGGCAAGATCAGCGACATAGATCGGTCTGCCGACAACCACAACATTACGTCCAACGGCAACAACGTTATCAAATGCGGCATACCCATCAGTCCGCTGTCGATCTGCGCCCTGCTGCCGATTGAGCAGTTGACGGAAACGCAGAACGAACTCACCAGGATCGGCACGGAAGAAGAAGCAAAACTTCTCAAGCGCCTGTTTCTCTTCGGGCTTCTGGCCCTGCTCGCCTTCGCCGCCGTCGCATTCCTTCTGTCCCGCCAGATCACGCGTCCTCTGACCAAGATCACCCGGGTTCTGTCCGGCATCGCCGCAGGAGACTTCGAGAACCAGGTGGTCGGGACGGAACGTCTTGACGAGGTCGGGGACATCGCGCGCTCGGTCGTCTCGCTGCAGCGATCCGTAAAGGAACGGGACGCCTTGCGCGTCAGGGTGCACGAAAAGAACTCGATCCTGAGATCTCAGGAAGCCAAGTTGCGGGAACAGAACGTTTTGTTCGATGCCGCGCTGAACAACATGTCGCACGGCCTGTGCATGTTCGATTCCAAGGGCAAACTGATCGTTTCCAACCAGCGTTACGCGGAACTGTTTGAACTCGATGCGGACATCGTCAAACCCGGAATGACATCGGCCGAAATTGCCGATGTTCTCGACGTGGAACTTGTCGAAACGGAAGCGCCGGTTCCGTCCGCGCTCAGTTTCTCGCTCGTGCGTACGAAAGGTGCAACCCAGAGCACGGAAATGGTCAAGATCCGCTCCGGGCGGATCGTCCTTACAACACGGCAGCCGCTATGCGACGGCGGCTGGGTGGCCATCTCCGAAGACATTACCGAACGCCAGGAGGCACGGGATCGTCTGGCATTCCTCGCCCGTCACGACATGCTCACCCAGTTGCCCAACAGGATTGAGTTCAAGGATCAGCTGGAAGCGCTGCTGAACCGCCAAAAAGTTCAGGGCGGCGAATTCGGCATCCTGTGTCTGGACCTGGATGAATTCAAAACGGTGAACGACTCGCTGGGTCACCCGATCGGCGACGAACTCCTCCGCCAGGTCGCGGAGCGGCTGAGAGAACTGATCAGCGAGCGCGAACTCGTCGTTCGGCTGGGCGGCGATGAATTTGCAATCCTGACCAACCTTCCTGCGGACTTGTATGCCATTGATGAACTGGCCCAATCGGTGATCTGGGAACTTTCCAAGCCGTTCCAGGTGGCCGATCATGAAATTGTTATCGGGGTCAGTGTCGGCATTTCCGTTTCCAGGGGCGGTGTTGTCGAAGCCGACGAACTGTTCAAGCAGGCTGACCTGGCTCTCTATCAGGCAAAGGAGGACGGGCGGAACACGCATCGCTTCTTCGAGGCCGAAATGGGAACCGCGGTCAACGAGAGAAGAGAACTGATTACGGATCTGCGCCACGCGATCTCGAACGACGAACTCGAACTATACTTCCAGCCGCAATACTCGCTGGCAAACCACACCGTGACCGGTTTCGAAGCGCTGGTGCGCTGGCGGCATCCGGAGCGTGGCATGGTTCCTCCGATGGAATTCATTCCGCTCGCGGAAGATACCGGCCTGATCGTGCCTCTCGGGGAGTGGGTTCTGAACGAGGCCTGCCGGCAGGCGGCACATTGGCCTGATCATCTCAGAGTGGCGGTCAATCTGTCCCCGCGCCAGCTGCGTGGACATTCCTTCGGGCCTGTGCTGATCAGCGCACTCACCAGGTCTGATCTGCGCGCGGACCGTCTTGAACTGGAGGTGACGGAAAGCGTTCTTCTGATTGAATCCGATGAAATTCTCGACGCCCTGCATCAGGCCAAATTGCTCGGCGTGAAGATCTCGATGGATGATTTTGGAACCGGCTACTCGTCGCTGAGCTATCTGCGCAGATTCCCGTTCGACAAGATCAAGATCGATCAGTCCTTCGTCAGATCAATGGCGTATTCGGACGAATCCGTTTCGATCGTCAAGGCTGTCATAGACCTTGCGAAAAACCTCGACATGACGACGACGGCAGAGGGCGTCGAAACCGAGCTCTTGCTTGAGATGCTGAAGGATATCGGCTGCACGGACGCACAAGGGTATTTCCTCGGACACCCGATGCCGGTGACGGATCTGGACGAGCTTCTGTTCGAATGCCGGGAAGTCATGTCCACGGCGGCGCAGTAGCGCCGGGCAATCCGATTTGAACATCACGCAGGTTGGTGGACGGCATGCCGGCCTAGGTAGCAACGGCGTTCCGTCAGCCCCGAACGTCCGGGTAACCCCTGTTCAACCGGCCGCAGTCGCAGCGAAGGGGGTCTTTGCCTTCCTCAGCAGGGAAGAGGCGAGCAGTTTCAGATTGCCGCTTTCCTCCGCCACAAAAAACGGATCCGCATAGAAAGTCGCGCCGGCTTGCCTCGCAACATCCCGGGTCGCTTCAACATGCGAGGGAGCGCCTGCGGAATAGATCACATGGTCAGGCGTCAACTCGCCAAGCAGCTCATAGGGTCGCGCCGCCATCACGGTGTCACCGTCGCCGTCGCTGGCCGTCAGTGTCACGGAAACACTGCGATTGCGAAGCCATCGGATGGCATCGCGCATGTAAAGCCCGTCGCGGGTCCTTGAGCCGACAATCAGTCTCAGATCCCGGTCCGGCTGACCCAGAATGGCCGCAACGGCGATCGCCCAGATCGGCGCAAAGCCCGTTCCGGTCGATGTCAGCACAATAGGCTCCGGCTGCCGCCGCAGGAAACCGTTGCCGAACGGGCCGCGCAGTTTGACCTTGTGACCGGGCGCGATCTCCGTGCCGAGTTTCGAGGACACGATGCTGTTGGGGTAAACCTTGATGTGAAAGACGATAACGTCCTCTTCTGCATCGAGATTGAGCGGTGTGGTCGGGCTGTAGTCCCTTGCCGGGTAGCCGGAAAACGTCGCCCGAAGATATTGTCCGGGCAACCAACTGACCGGCCTGACCGTTTTGACCCGGACTTCGAGGTAATCGTCCTTGATCTTCCGGATGTTAGCGACCGTGCCTTTTACCGTCTTGACGATGGGCACGGGGTCGTACGAGATTTCCGCGTCGCCCTCCAGGACGGCAAGACAGCCGAGGACGGTGCTCTTTTCTTCCGTGCCGAAGGAATCGACCTTGCCGTTCAGCACGCGCACACGGCAGGTTTCGCACTGGCCTGAACAACAGTCATGCGGCAGGACCAGACGCCCGCCGAGGCCCGCGTCTATCAGGGTGTCACCGACATTCGCCTTTATTTTCTTTCCGTTGATGGTAACGGTGCAGGTGCTTTTCGACATGAGGGGTGTCCGTGCTGGTGCGTTGCTTTGTCAGTTGAATGTCAGGCGAACCGGGCGCGAGTGGCGGGTGTGGCGCGTCTGGTTGTGGTCGAAGACAGAAAGCCAGACGAAGAGCCCGTCCTCCATGGGCAGGTCCTGGTCGTTCCCTGTATCCATGTCCCTGATCACTTCCAGCGTCCAGTAGCCGTCTTGCCATTTCGCGCCGCCGTCGAGATCGGCACGGCTGCCGAGATATTCTCCTGTTATCAAGACGCCGGGAATGACGGTGTTGACCGGGATTTCTGCATCCTTTTCAGCAGAATATGGAACGCTCTCGGCGTCGAACATCCACCATTGAGAGCCCTCGTCGTCGGTTGCTTCGATCGACATGTCGAGATGACCCATAAGGGCGGCAGTCTTCCTGAAGTCGACCGGAAGACGCAGAACGTCCACGGTGCCCTGATAGTCCGAGCCAGCCTGTTTCTTGTAATTGTAGACGTAAAAGGATTTTCCTTCGTCGGCACCGTATCCGGCGCTGTAGCGTTTTTTGCCGGCAACCTGCGCCTCGCTTGGCTCAAGCGGTGTGCCGAACCACATGTCATCGACCTTGCCCAGCATGCCGCCGCGCGAGGCCTTCCACTGCCAGACGTCGATGAGGCTGCCGTCCGTTGTGTAATGCAGACCCCGCTTGTGCAGGGAAGCCGGCTTGTCTCCCAGAGGCTTGGGACCCATGTGTGTGGAGTCGCCGCCGCCGAAAGCATCTGTCTTGGAAAATGCGACGGAAAACTTGTCCTCGTAATAGGCGGTCTCGTCCGAGATGTCGGCCCGGTTGTTGAGCATTTTCCAGCCGGCCTCGGTCTTGACGAGCGGATGCCGTTTCAGGGACCGGTTTGCATCCTCCCAACGGAAGGCGAAGGCTATCTTGTCGCCGACCTGCGCCGCGCGCACCTCGACGGTGGACTCGCCTGTACCTTCCAGCCCGGCGCCCTGGTGCGTGCGGACGAACACCGGTCGCGCGTCCTGCCACGCGTCGTCGTCGAGCACACCGTCGAGTTCCGGAAGCGCTGATGCCTGCGAGACATAGAGATCTCCGCGGGTACTGAGATCAAGCGCGACCGCACCTGCAAGCACAACGCCGCCGAGAGCCAGGGACTTCAGCAGTGGATAGCGCCCCATACCGGCAAATTGACGCAGAGGTTGCGGCCTGAACAGGCGCAGCAATTGCGCGACGCCGCCGTAGAAGTAGTGAAGGACGACATGTGCCACGATGTAGCCCATGACGGTCAGGGCGGAAATGTAGTGCACGGTCACCCACAGGCCGCCGTGCCCGAGATAGAGAAGAACGCCCGTCACCGTTAGCGTAAGCACGGCGCCGAACAGCAGCCAGTAGGCAATGACGTTCACGGCTGCAATGCGCAGCTTGTTGCTTGCCGGAAGTGACAGGACAACGATCTTCTTGGACGAGATGCGCCGCTTGAGACGAGCCGCCGACATATAAGCCGCGTATGAAAAAATCAGCGCCAGAACAAAAACGGCGGAAAGATAGTGCCACGTCCAGATCTCGCCCTGGGGCAGGATCGGTTCGAATATCGGGGAGAACCAGGCACCTTCGGCATCCGCGGACAGCCTTAGCCCGGTTACGAGACTCGTGACGATTGCGATGACAAGAGTCCAGTGCAGCAGGATCGTGCCCAGGTCGCTTCGCACGATCGCCTTCTTGTCATCAGGCCCGCCTGAGCGTTGACCGGATCGTTCGCGATTCGAACTTGAAAACGTGCGTTCTGTCGAGGTTGGCGGCGGGGTAAGTTCCAGGCTGTGATCGTTCGCTTGGTCCGTCAATTTGCTCTCCACACACGCAGTAATGGCAAGAATCACGAAAACATCCGAATTCGAGCAAAACTGATTTTTTTCTATAGTAGCAAGTTAACAGAACATTAATTTAACAAAAAAAGAAATAGAAAAATGAGAAGCATACCCAAGTTTATGCAAATCCGAACTTAATGAATGCATTGTCCGTGTTCATGAGTTACGTATGGGAAGTTATAACCAATAATTGTATATCAGGTTGTATTGGTTTCTGAAAAAATGCCAATAGTTTACCGCGTTTCTGCGTGAATACATTTGCTATTCTGGGATATCACAATGTTTGACCTTGTCAGTATGGTCACTGCTGTGCGTGGAAGCAATCCCGTGGGAGCCGGTCAGGAAGCTCGTTTCCGCTCGCAGGAGACGCAGGGGAGTTCCGCGCTTGCGCGGAAATCTTCGCCGCACGTTTTTTAATTTCGCCTGCGAGACAAAATGCATCCGGTAAATGATCCAGGTCATACGCCCGTTGTCATTTGGCGGTTAACTTCGTTCAGGTTGATATCTGAGGACAGGTGTTTTGGCGCCGGCAGGTTGTGCCGAAACGGAATTGATGCCTAAGATATTGCATTGGGGTGCAGTGGACAGCGGCCGCTGACTGCTCACTTAAAGACTGAGTTTAAACGCGATTCATCCCCGGGGAGTAGCAATGCTCGTCTCTCATACCCGCATCGTCGACATCGTGGGCGACATCATTCGGATACAGGTTTCGGCGTCCAGATCCGAGTCGGAAGGGCGGCCTTGCCTGGGGGACCTTGCCCTGGTTGAAACCGGCGAAGGCGCTTCGTCGCTTGCCCAGGTGATCAACATCGAATCCGACATGGTATCCCTGCAGGTCAATTCCGGCACAAAGGGTCTGGCCAACAATGCGTCTGTGCGGTTCCTCGGCGAGCCGGCGAAAGTCACCTATTCCGACAATATTCTTGGCCGGGTCTTTGACGGCGCCGGCCATCCGATCGATCAGGGCCCCGACCTGTCCAGCGATCCGACCGTGCCGATCGGCGGACCGTCCGCCAATCCGATGAAGCGTGTCCTGGCGTCGCGCATGATCCGCACGGACGTGCCGATGATCGATATCTTCAATTGCCTGGTCGAAAGCCAGAAGATCCCGATTTTTTCCGTGTCCGGCGAGCCTTACAATCCATTTCTGGCGCGTATCGGAATTCAGGCGGATGCCGACATCGTCGTCTTTGGCGGCCTTGGACTGATTTTCGATGACTACGCCTTTTTCAGAAAACAGTTCGAGGACGCCGGGGTCTTCCCGCGCACCGTGATGTTCATCAATCAGGCGTCCGATCCCGTGGTTGAGCGGCTGCAGGTGCCCGATATGGCACTGGCTGTCGCGGAGAAATTCGCGGTTGAAGAAGGCAAGCGTGTGCTTGTGCTCCTGACGGACATGACCGCCTTTGCCGATGCCATGAAGGAAGTCTCGATCGCCATGGAGCGGGTCCCCGCGAACCGCGGATACCCTGGAGACCTCTATTCCCAGCTTGCACGGCGTTATGAAAAAGCGTGTGACTTCAAGGGGTCCGGCTCTGTAACGATCCTCACCGTCACGACGATGCCCGGCAACGACGTCACGCACCCGGTTCCGGACAACACCGGCTACATAACCGAAGGCCAGTTTTATCTCCATAGCGGTGTGATCGATCCCTTCGGCTCGCTGTCCCGCCTCAAACAACATGTGATCGGCAAGGTTACCCGCGAAGATCACAACCAGATCATGAATACGATGATCCGGTTCTATTCAGGTGCCCGCGACGCCGAACAGAAACAGTCCATGGCGTTCGAACTGTCTGACTACGATCACCAGTTGCTCAAGTTCGGTGCGCTCTTTCGCAAGCGGTTTATGGACATCGAGGTGTCCAAACCTCTCGAAGAGGCCCTGGACCTGTGCTGGCAGACGCTTGCCGAGTGCTTTGAACCCGAACAGCTTCTCATGAAGCAGGGGCTGATCGACAAGTATTTCCCGAAAAGCCCGTCCGGGATCGCCAGGATCGATGACGAGGCGGTCGCCTGATGGCCAGGCTCGCGCTGAACAAGTCTTCCCTTGCCCGGGAGAGCACGCAGCTTGCCGAATACCGGCGTTTTTTGCCGTCCCTGGAATTGAAGCGCCTGCAGATCATGGCAGAGCGTGCCAAGGCGAAGGAGACCCTTGCGCGGCTCGAGCGCGACTATGAGCAGCGGTTCATCGATCTGGCAGCGTCCTTGCCGATGATTGCCAACACTCATGTTCCGCTCGAAGGGCTGGTGACACTCAAGGACGCTGTGCGCGGCGAGCAGAACCTCTCCGGGACCATTCTGCCGGTTCTTGAAGACATCGATGTCGAGACGAAGTCCTATTCGCTTCTGGCACGTCCGCACTGGGTTGATCCCTATGTCGAAGGCATGCGGGATCTTCTGCGCATGAACATCGAACGTGACGTCGCGCGCGAGCGTATCACCAGGCTTGTCGAGGCGGAGGCCGTGATCTCCAGGCGTGTCAACCTGTTCGAGAAGGTTCTGATCCCGAGGGCGGAACGGAACATCAAGAAGATCCGCATGGCGCTCGCCGACGCGGAACGCGATGCCGTCGTGCGCGCCAAGATTTCCAAGCGCAAGACAGCTGCCCGCAGCGCAGAGGAAAGGATGGCTGAGCTTTGACCATCGTTCCGCTCACCAAGGTCAATCTGGTCGGAATCCTGGACGACAAGGAAAAGGTGCTGGATGCGGCCCAGTCATTTGGCAAGCTGCACCTGATCCCGTTGAGCTCGGCGCAAAAGGAGCTCGAGGCGGTTCCCGCCGGATTGGGCCGCGAATCCGTCGAAGCCTTGCGTTGGCTCGTGGAATGTCCCGTTCAGCGCCGGCCCGTGACAGAGCCCGACGATTTCGATCTCGATACCGTGGTCTCGCAAACGCTGTCGAACCGTAAGGCGCTGAAGTCATGCCGGGATCAGCTTGAACAACTGGGCAATCGGATCAGGGATGTGGAACCGTGGGGTGAATTCAGCTTCTCCGAACTGGCTGAGATCGGCGACAACCGGCTGTGGTTCTACGTCGTTCCGGCCGGCAAGCTGAAGCAGGTCGACCCTGCCGGCAAAATCATGGAAATCGTCCACCGGGACAAGTACCGGGCCTATGTGGTTCTGCTGTCTCCCGAAGAACCGCCGGCCGGGGCCATGCCGGTGGCGCGCGTGCATGTCGGCGCGCTTTCGCTCTCGCAGCTCAGACGCCGTTATGAGCAGGCCGCCGTCGAACTTGAGGAACTGGACCTGCAGCGCCAGCTGCTGACGAAGTGGCGTTTCCTGCTGGCGCAGAACCTTGCGGCTGCACGGGATCAGTCTCGCCGGCGCCGCGCCGCACTGGAGACCGCGGACAGCGACCGGCTGTTCGTGATGCAGGCCTGGGCGCGAAAGGACCAGAAGGACGAGATTCAGCACCTTGCGGACAGTCTTGGTCTTGCTGTCCTATTTGACCAAGTGTCCGATGAGGACAAACCTCCGACCCTTCTGGAAAACGCGCGTCCGATGGAAGGCGGCGAAGATCTGGTCGAATTCTACCAGACCCCCGGATACAGGGACTGGGATCCGTCCGCCATCGTCTACGTGTCCTTCATTCTTTTCTTCGGCATGATCATGACCGATGCCGGCTACGGGTTGCTGCTGTTGCTCCTGCTGTTCCTGTTCCGCCGGCGGTTCACCGGATCTCCTCTCGGACAGCGCATGTTCCGCATGTCCGTCTGGCTGATGATCTCCACCACGGCCTTCGGGATCGCAACGGGCAGCTATTTCGGGATCTCCCCGCCTCCCGGCACCTTTCTCGGGCATCTCAAGGTCATGAACCTGAAGGATGTCGACACGATGATGAAAATCACGCTGACGATCGGCGTGGTTCATATCGTCCTTGCCAATCTCTTGCGCGCCGTGCACGAAACGACGCCAAGCGGCCGCTTCCAGCCTGTGGGCTGGTCTCTGGTCGCGCTCGGAGGGCTCGCAACATTCCTGGGCCAGGAGACGGTCCTGGCCACGTTGGGTCCGGTGGCCGTTGTCGCGGGACTGCTCATGGTCGGTTTCTTCGGCAGTGACCGCAAGGTGAACTCGGTCAAGTCCGGCGGCCTGCGGCTCTTTGATGGCCTTGCGGCACTCGCCCGCATCGTGAACATCTTTTCCGACGTGCTCAGCTACATGCGGCTGTTTGCGCTGGGCCTGGCGGCCGCGTCGCTTGCGGAGACCATCAACTCGCTGTCCGGACAGTTGAACGAGGCCGTGCCCGGGATCGGTATTCTGATCGCGATACTGGTTCTGGCCATCGGCCACGCCATCAATATCGGGCTCGGCCTGATCGCCGGCTGTGTTCACGGACTGCGCCTGAATGTCATTGAGTTTTTCAATTGGGGTCTGAAAGACGAGGGCAAGCCCTTCCGGTCTTTCAAGAAAGAGGAGACACGCCTGTGAACGAATTCGTTGTGGCTCTCGGTTGGTTTGGACTTTATGCGCCGGTGGCGCTCGGCGCGATCGGAAGCGCCTGGGGGTGTGCGCTCGGCGGCAGCGCTGCCATTGGCGCCATGCTGGACAGTGACGGCGGGTATGGCCGGTTCATTGGCGTATCGCTCATGCCGTCGTCGCAGGTGATCTACGGCATTGTCATCATGTTCTCGTTGCAACAGTCGAGTGTCGACGCGGCGAACGGGGCGGCTCTCTTCGGGATCGGCGTCCTGTCGGGGTTCACCATGATGATCACCGGTATCCGCCAGGGCGAAGTGCTCGCCTCCGCGATCCACGCGTCCAAGGCGAAGCCGGAGATTTTCGGAATATCACTGGCGCCGGCGGCGGTGCTGGAAGGCTTCTCGGTTTTCGCGCTGGTGTTTGCACTGGTTCTGGCCGGTTCGATCCCGAGTTAGGAGGCTGTCATGTCCAAGGAAAACGGATCGGCAGATCTTGAAAACGCAGCCGGGGCCGGCGTCCAGGCCCTGATCGACCGTCTGAAGTCCGAAGGCGTCTCCGCCGGACAGTCGGAGGGCGACGAGATCCTGTCCAAGGCCAGGGCCAAGGCGGACGAAATCGTCTCGGACGCACAGAAACGGGCCGAAGCCATGCTTGCGGAGGCCAGGGCCGAGGCGGCGAAGGAAAAGGCGGCGACCGAGGACGGTCTCAAGGTCGCGGCCCGCGATCTGGTCCTGAGCCTCAGGAATGAACTCGGCGACAGGATCCAGCAGGAAGCCGGACGCCTCGTCGGTACCACGCTCGGCGACGAACAGTTCCTGGAAAAACTCATCCTGGCGATGGCGGGCAATGCCAAGGACAACGCGTCGGTCGTTGATTCCGAGCCCATGGAAATCGTGCTTCCCGAGAAGGTCGTAACCTTCGAGGAACTGAAACAGTCGCCGGAAGCGGTCGAACCTGGAACCCTGACCCATTTTGTGATTGCCCTGGCCGGAGAAACCTTGCGCGACGGCGTCACCTTCTCCACGGCGCCGGGCTTTGACGGGATCAAGGTGAAGCTGACAGACCGGAATGTTTCGATCGATCTCACCGAAGAAGCAATCGCCACCTTGTTGAAGCGGCATCTGCAGCCGCGACTGCGTGCGGTCATGGAAGGGGTGCTCAGGTAGCCATGTCCCACCCGCACCAGTACATTTCGCTCGTCACCAGCCTGCCGCATCTCGGCGAACTTTTCACGCGGAAGGAAGTGCCGATTTCACAGTTCCGGTTAAAGCAGCGCCTGTCGATGCTCGAAGACGCGCATGAGCGCCTGCTGAAGGAACTGGTTGAGATCACCGCGTGGGCAGGAGTTGCGAAATACGACCGGGACCTTGAGGTCATCGCGCGGGCGAAACAGGTCATGAACGATCTCAGCGATTACCCGGATCTTCAGCACCTTGTCGGCACGCGCATGGAAACCCGTACACTGATTGCAGCGTTGCGCCGGCGGCACGCGGGCCAGGAAACCTCAGGTGACATAGCGGTGTGGGGATATGGCCGCTGGTGCGGCCGGATCAAGGCCAACTGGAGCGACCCGTCATTCGGCCTGGGCCACTTCATGCCCTGGATCGCGGAGGCGCACCGGCTGATGCGCACCGGTGATCACATTGCCCTTGAGCGCCTGACCCTGACTGAAGTGTTCCGGCAGCTCGATCACTATGGCGCGTTGCACGAGTTCGATTTCGAAGCCGTTGCCATCTATGTGCTGCGGTGGGTGATCGTGGAACGCTGGTCCGGATACGGCGAAGAGGATGCAAAGGCCCGGCTGCAAGCGCTTGTATCCGCGGCGCTCAGCGGGACTGAACCACCTGAACCGGCTGCGGCGGCAAATGATTTTCTTTCAGACAAGACGCCATCCTTGGAGGGAGCCTCTTCATGACCAGCCATGTCCAGCTTCCGGAACCGACTGCCCAGATCATTGCCGTTCAGGATGATCTGGTAACGCTTGCCCCGCTCGAAGACGCTCCACTGATCAAGAACGAAGTGGTTTACATCATCCCGCATGGTCCGGAGCGTGACGGTAAACCGAGGGAATACCTCAAGGCCGAGGTGCTGCGTGTGCGCGGCAAGTCGGCGGAGGCACAGGTCTTTGAAAGCACTTCGGGCGTAAGGGTCGGCGACAAGGTCATCCAGAGTGGTGAAATGCTGTCGGTCGCGTTGGGTCCGGGCTTGCTCAGCACTGTTTTTGACGGCCTGCAGAACCCGCTGGCCGACATTGCCGCCGAACACGGGTTTTTCCTGCCGCGGGGCGTTTTGACCAACGTGCTCGACGAGAACAGGAAATGGGCATTCGAACCGAAGGTGAAGGCCGGCGATGCGGTCAAGGCGGGCGGCACGCTGGGCACCGTCCCTGAAGGCCGCTTTGAACACAAGGTCATGGTTCCGTTTTCCCTGCGTGGCAACTGGTCCGTCGAACGTATTCGCGAGGGCACCTTCACGATCAGCGAGATCGTCGTCACGCTGAAAAACGATCGCGGCGAGACCCGGGACCTGACCATGGTTCAGCACTGGCCGGTGCGGCGCGCCATCCCTGAAGGCCTCGTCAAGGCCGGGCAGAGCGAACGTCTTTATCCGAGCGAACCGCTGATCACCACGCTGCGTCTGATCGACACGTTCTTTCCGATAGCGCGCGGCGGGATGGGCTGCATCCCCGGTCCCTTCGGTGCGGGAAAGACGGTTCTGCAGTCGCTGATTTCGCGGTTCTCTGCGGTCAATATCGTGATTGTCGTCGCATGCGGCGAGCGTGCGGGCGAGGTGGTCGAAACCATTACCGAATTCCCGCATCAGCCGGATCCGTCGGGCGACGGCACGCTGATGGATCGGACCGTTATCATCTGCAACACCTCGTCCATGCCGGTGGCGGCGCGCGAGGCGTCGATCTATACCGGTATCACCCTCGGCGAATACTACCGCCAGATGGGATATGACGTCCTGCTGATCGCGGACAGCACGTCGCGCTGGGCCCAGGCGATGCGTGAAACCTCAGGACGCCTGGAGGAGATTCCGGGCGAAGAGGCTTTTCCCGCCTATCTCGATTCCTCGATCAAGGGCATCTACGAACGGGCCGGCGTCCTGAAGACGGCCACCGGCGATACCGGCAGCCTCACCATGATCGGAACCGTTTCGCCCGCAGGCGGTAACTTTGAGGAGCCGGTGACCCAGTCGACTCTCGGCACCGTCAAGACCTTCCTCGGGCTCTCGTCGGAGCGCGCTTACAAGCGTTTTTACCCGGCGGTCGATCCGCTCCTGTCCTGGTCGCGCTACCATGCACAGCTTGGAGACTGGTACGCGGACAACATCGGGCCCGACTGGGTGCCGAGGGTCGAGGAAATGATCGAGCTTCTGCGCAGGGGCGACGAGATCACCCGCATGATGCAGGTCACCGGCGAAGAGGGTGTTTCAACGGAGGATTTTGTCCTGCAGCAGAAGGCGCTGTTTCTCGATATGGTCTATCTTCAGCAGGACGCATTTGACGACGTCGACGTGTCTGCGCCTCTGACGCGCCAGCAGGAAACCTTCAATCTGGTCTACAGGATTGCGACCTCGGATTTTGCATTCGAGGACAAGGACGCCGTGCGAAAGTTCTTCACCGAACAGACGTCCCTGTTCAAGAACCTCAATTATTCCGCGGATGGCAGCAACGAGCGCGAGGAGCTGCGCGCGCGCATCGAAGCCTTGTTGCACGAGGCTCCGGGTGTTCTGGACGCAGCGTCATCTGACTGATTTATAAACCAGCTTTTGCCCTCTGCCCTGCGGGCAAGTCCCGGCAGCACGATCTCTTGCGTGTAAAATTGCACGGAAATGGGGCTTGAACAAAAAATAACCTTGACCAGTGGTGCGGCTGCTTTCTAAATTTTCTTGACCATTTGGTCAGATCGATTGTCGAGAAGGCAAAATGCCCCTACGGTCGGTCTTGGCCAGTTTGCTGCGGCCCGGGATAACGGTTGGGACCCGTTGGTCCAGGCGGTTTGCAGTGGTGCACATAAACAGAGAAGGATCCGGTCAGATGAGCAGGATCCATAACCAGTAGGGGAATGGCAATGAAGACGTTGAAAAGTCTTGCGCTTGTATCTGCGTTGGGAGCAGGCCTGATTTCGGGTGCAGCCCAGGCAGCGGACGAGCTGACTTTGCAGCTCAAGTGGGTCACTCAAGGCCAGTTTGCAGGTTACTACGTTGCAAAAGACAAGGGATTTTATGACGAGGAAGGACTTGATGTAACCATCAAGCCAGGCGGTCCGGACATCGCGCCGCCGCAGGTGATCGCCGGTGGTGGTGCTGACGTGATCATCGACTGGATGCCGTCTGCCTTGGCCTCGCGCGAGAAGGGCGTGCCGCTCGTCAACATCGCACAGCCGTTCAAGAAGTCGGGGATGATGCTGACCTGCCGCAAGGACACGGGCATTGCGTCGCCGGAAGACTTCAAGGGCAAGACGCTCGGCGTCTGGTTCTTCGGCAATGAGTATCCCTTCCTGTCCTGGATGAGCCAGCTCGGCATTCCGACAGACGGCAGCGATGGCGGCGTGACGGTTCTGAAGCAGGGCTTCAACGTTGACCCGATCCTTCAGAAGCAGGCCGACTGCATTTCCACCATGACCTATAACGAGTATTGGCAGGTGATCGACGCGGGCATTCCGGAAGAAGAACTCGTTGTCTTCAAATATGAAGATCAGGGTGTCGCGACACTGGAAGACGGTCTTTATGTTCTGGAAGACAGCCTTGAAGATCCGGAAATGGTCGACAAGCTAGCCCGCTTCGTGCGCGCTTCCATGAAGGGGTGGGCTTACGCGGCTGAAAACCCGGAAGAGGCTGCTGAAATCGTCCTTGAAAACGACGCCACGGGCGCTCAGACCGAAAAACACCAGATCCGCATGGTTGGTGAAATCATCAAGCTGGTCGATGGCTCCGACGGCAAACTGGACACGGGCGCTTATGACCGCACGGTGAAGTCGCTGCTTGCCGGTGGTTCCGATCCGGTTATCACCAAGGAGCCGGAAGGTGCGACCTCCACGGCGGTGACGGACAAGCTCTGAACCTGTCTCAGATACGTGACGAAAAGGCCGCCTGCCCTGGCGGCCTTTTTGCTTTATACAGGATCATCCGCGCAGCCGAATGAACATGCACACACCGCCGTGGGGGCAATGCCGATGAAGAAATCCGCTGTTGTACTCGGTGCCTACGGTTTCATAGGAACGGCTTGTGTGAAGGCTTTGCAACGCCGTGGCTTTGCCGTTACCGGCGTTGGCAGATCGAAAACAGCGGCGGCAAGGGTTTTGCCCGGCATCGACTGGGTATTCAGGGACATCACGGACGTTTCGGCGAGCGACTGGAAAAACCTCCTTGAGGATGCGGAAGTCGTCGTTAACGCATCGGGCGCCTTGCAGGACGGCGCGCGTGACAATCTGACGGCCATCCACGAAACGGCGATCCGGAACATTTGTGAGGCCCTGGCGGGCAGCGACACAAGGGTCGTTCAGATATCGGCCGCAGGTGTGTCCGAAGAGGCTCCCACAGACTTTTTCCGAAGCAAGGCGCGGGGTGATGCGATCCTGATGGCGTCCGGCCTTGACTGGATTGTTCTGCGCCCGGTTCTGGTTGTCGGCGCCCAGGCTTATGGCGGCACTGCCTTGCTGCGGGCGGCGGCCGCCTTTCCGCTCATACAGGCCATGATCGCGCCGCAGGCGGTGATCAGAACCGTTGGAGTTGATGATCTGGCAGCGGCCGTCGCTGAGGCTGCGGAGGGCAGGCTCGGAAGCCGATTTGTCGCCGACCTTACCGAAGACGGGGAGCAGACCTTCGCCGAGCTGACGCGGACCTTCCGAAACTGGCTCGGTTATCCGGGCTGGAAGCGTCGGCTGACATTGCCCGAGTGGGCGGTTGGCATTGCCGGCAAGGTTGCGGACGCTCTTGGATGGCTCGGCTGGCGCTCTCCTCTCATGACGAACGCGCTCCTCTCATTGAAGGACGGCATCACCGGAGATCCCGAGGCCTGGAAGAACCTGGGCGGCCACCCTCTCAAATCCCTCGGCGAAACGCTGGAAAGTCTGCCGTCCACGGCACAGGAACGCAGCTTCGCGCGGCTTTACCTGGTGCTTCCGCTTGCGATCGGATGCCTGTCGCTGTTCTGGATCCTGTCGGGCGCATTCGGGCTCGTCTCACTGGGGGCTGCAAAAGCCGTTCTGACGGATCAGGGAGTTTCCTCCGCACTTGCGGCAACGGCGGTCATCGGCGGATCAATCATCGATCTGATCCTCGGCATCGGTGTGCTCTTCCGGCGCTGGACGAGGGCCGCGTGCCTGGGGATGATCGCGGTTTCCTTTGGTTATCTGGGGGCAGGGACACTGCTGACACCGCATCTCTGGCTCGACCCGCTCGGGGTCTTCGTCAAGGTGCTGCCGGCCGTCATGCTGGCGCTTGTGGTCTCTCTCGTCTTGGAGGAGCGCTGATGTGGTACGAATTGCTCCGCTTCGCACATGTGATCGGGGCCTGCGTTCTTCTGGGAACCGGCGCGGGCATCGCCTTTTTCATGGTGATGTCGAACCGGTCCGGCAATCCGGCCCTGATTGCGCATGTCGCAGGTATCGTCGTGCTGGCCGACACGGTGTTCACGGCAACGGCTGCGGTCCTGCAGCCCGTTACCGGTTACCTATTGACGCGCGAGGTTGGCTGGCCGCTCACCGAAGGCTGGGTGATCCTGTCGCTGTGCCTTTATGTCGTGGTCGGAGTTTTCTGGCTGCCAGTGGTCCTGATTCAGCTCAGGATGCGCAACCTGGCCGTGGTTGCGGCTCGAAACGCAGAAGCACTTCCCGAGGCGTATCACAGGCTTTACCGGATCTGGTTCGCCTTCGGCTTTCCCGCCTTTGTTTCGGTGCTTGCCATCGTCTGGCTGATGCTGACGCGCCCTGATCTGTCTGGCTGGCTCTGAAGAGCCCTGGATCAGGTCAGTCGGACGGCCGGCGCATGAGGATCCACACCATGGCGCCGATAAAGGCAAAGGTACCAAGGTTCAAAAACGTATCAACCGGATCACCGATCAGCATGTTCGGTCTCCTTCTTGCTGTCCTGCAGGAGTGCCTTCGTCAGACATACCATCAAAAGCACCGTAATGAACACGAACGGCAACGCGCCGAGGGCGATCAGGGTTTTGACCGCGTTCATCGATCCGGAAAGGATCATGGCGGCGCCCAGTATCCCGAGAAGTCCGCCCCAGATAACCCGGACCTTGGCGCTCGGATCGGGATTCCCGCCGGTTGAAAACATGCCAAGCACGAAGGCGGCGCTCACCACGCTCGTGACAATGAAAAGAAACGCGGCGGCGATCGTTGCAACAGTCGTGATTGTCGCAAACGGCAGCCGGTCGAGCAGCGCGAATGTCATGCGTTCGACGTTGGTCTGCGTCAGGGCAAGCAGTTCACCCTGGCCGTTCAGCGTTTCATAAAGGCCGACCCCGCCGAAAGCACCGAACCATATCGTTGAAAACAGGGTCGGGCCGATCAGAACCCCGAGCACAAATTCGCGGATTGTACGGCCCTTGGAAATGCGGGCGACGAAGACACCGACGAACGGTCCCCAGGCAATCCACCAGACCATGTAGGTCAGCGTCCAGTCCCGGAACCACTGGGTGGTCTCGTCGCCGAAGAAGGTGAAGGTCTGCAGGCCGCGCGGGATCACCTCCGCGACATACATTCCGATCCCGCTGACAACGGAATTGAGCAGGAATTCGGATGGCCCCAGAATGATCGTGTAGGCGACCAGCGCGATCGCAAGGCCCATCGCGATATTGGAAAGCTTGGCCATTCCGCTGCCGAGATCGACCAGAAGCGGCGGAATATAGGCCGCGATCATGACGACAAAGACACCCCAGACCAGATAGGCGGGTGTCGCCCCGCCGCCGAAAAGAACGGTGACCCCGTCGGCGACCTGAAACACCCCCATGGCGACCGATCCGCCGACGCCTATGGCAATCGCCGCAATTGCCATGAAATCGGAAAACCAGCCAACGGCATTTGCCCATGTTTCTCCCGGGAACAGGTTCTTGACCGGGGCGCTGACCAGCATCGGCGTCCCGCGCCGGAAGCTGAAATAGGCAATCGTCAGTGCGGTCGTGCCGTAGATCGCCCAGGCATGAATGCCCCAGTTGAAATTCGAGGCCAGCAGTGCCTGTTCCGCCGCGATCGGAGCTGGGATCGTCTGGCTGGCGAGGTAATAGTGCGTGAGCGGTTCGGCGACGGCCCAGAACAACAGCCCGACGCCCATGCCGGCGGCGAACAGCATCGCGATCCATGTTGGCGTCGAGTATTCGGGCCTGTCCTCATCCGCGCCAAGACGGATGTCGCCGAATTTGGTAACGGTCAGGCCGAGGCAGAACAGCAGCATGATCGTGACCGACAGCATCACGAACCAGCCGCGGCTGATGAAATACTGATCGACGATGTCCTTGGCAATCGCCTGCAGGCTGGCAGGGTCGGCCACGCCCCAGATACCGATGACGGCGCAAAGAACGATCGAGGCTGCGAGGAGAACACGGGAATCGTTCATGAAGGCTCATCCTGACTACATTGCAACTAGGCTAATGGGCAAGTGAGCAGACTGCAATCTTGCTACAAACGACAAAGCGCAGACGAACATGTGGTTCGCCTGCGCTTAATGAGAGCTTGACGGCCTTATTCAGCCGCGTCTTTCACGGCCATCGGGTTGTTCGGGTGCGTGGTCCAGTTGGCGTAGTCCTTCTCGACCGGCTTCTTGGTGCGCGGGTCAATGCTGCCTGCGGCCATCGGTTCCATGGTGATGCAGTTCTCCACCGGACAGACATTGACACACAGGTTGCAGCCGACGCATTCCTCGTCGATCACTTCGAAGCGGCGCTCGCCGTTGACCATGCTTGTGATCGCCTGGTGCGAGGTGTCCTCGCAGGCAATATGGCAACGGCCGCACTGGATGCAGAGATCCTGATCGATCTTGGCCTTGGCGATGTAGTTCAGGTTGAGATACTGCCAGTCCGAAACGTTGGGAACCGCGCTGCCGACGAACTGGTCGACGGAAGTATACCCCTTCCGGTCCATCCAGTCGCTGAGGCCTTCGATCATGTCTTCCACGACCTTGAAGCCGTAGGTCATGGCCGCCGTGCAGACCTGAACGGACCCGGCGCCGAGCGCCATGAACTCGGCCGCGTCCTTCCACTCGGTCACGCCTCCGATGCCGGAAATCGGAAGACCGTGTGTTTCGGGATCGCGCGCAATCTCGGCAACCATGTTGAGCGCGATCGGCTTGACCGCCGGGCCGCAGTAGCCGCCATGCGCGCCCTTGCCGTCGACCGACGGCGACGGCGCCATTTCGTCGAGATCGACACCCATGATCGAGTTGATGGTGTTGATCAGCGAGACCGCGTCCGCTCCGCCTTCCTTGGCGGCGCGCGCCGGTTTGCGCACATCGGTGACATTCGGTGTCAGCTTCACGATGCAGGGCATGCGCGAGTGCTTTTTGACCCAGCGCGTCACCATCTCGATATATTCCGGCACCTGGCCGACGGCGGAGCCCATGCCGCGTTCGCTCATTCCGTGCGGGCAGCCGAAATTGAGCTCCACTCCGTCGGCTTCCGTCTCTTCGACGCGCCTGAGGATGTCGATCCAGTTCTGCTCCTCGCAGGGGACCATCAGCGAAACCACGAGAGCCCGGTCCGGCCAGTCGCGCTTGACCCGCTTGATTTCCTGAAGGTTGACCTCCAGGGGGCGGTCCGTGATCAGTTCGATATTGTTGAGGCCGATCAATTGTCGGTCCTTGCCGTGAATGGCCCCGTAACGCGGGCCATTGACATTGACCACTGCCGGGTCTTCCCCGAGCGTCTTCCAGACAACGCCACCCCAGCCGGCCTTGAAGGCGCGGACAACATTGTATTCCTTGTCCGTCGGCGGCGCAGAGGCCAGCCAGAACGGGTTGGGCGATTTGATTCCGATGAAATCTGTACGAAGGTCAGCCATTTTGCCTCTCCCCTAAATCCGAAACGCGGCGCGTTGCTTACGCGCTCAAGGCGGCGTTGATGCTTTCCGCGGCGATTTTTCCGTCTTCGACGGCGGTAACCGTGAGGTCTTCACCACCGAGCACGCAGTCACCGCCGGCCCAGACGTCGCCAAGGCTTGTCTTGCGGTCCGCACCGACAACGATCCGGCCCTTTTCAAGCGAAAGCGAGGCGTCGAGGTCGTCATGGACAAGCATCTGCCCAACAGCCTTGAACACCATGTCGGCGCGAAGCGACACGATCTCTCCCGTTCCCTGAAGCGATCCGTCTTCGCCGGGTTTCGTGCGCTCAAGCTCGATCGAATTGATATGTCCGTTTTCGGTCGAAAGCGCGTGTGGCTGGGCGTTGGTGAGGATCTTGACGCCCGATGTCTGTGCAAGGTCCTGCTCGAATTTCGACGCGTTCATGCGGTCCTGGCCGCGCCGGTAAACGATCGTCACGTCCTCTGCGCCCAGAAGTTTCTTTTGAACCGCAATATCGACCGCTGTCATACCCCCGCCGATCACCACGATGTGCCGCCCGACCGGAAGCTTGCCGAGTTCTTCCGCCTGTCGGATGTCGGAGATGTAGTCGACCGCGTTCAGAACGCCGCCATGGTCCTCGTTCTCCTTGCCGAGCGCATTGACGCCGCCGAGACCGATTGCCAGGAAAACGGCGTCATGGGTTGCCCGCAGTTCGGCAAGTTCGAGATTGTCGCCGAGACGCATGCCGGTTTTCAGCTCGATGCCACCGATCGTGAGAATGAAGTCGACTTCTCGCGCGGCGAAATTGTCAACCGACTTGTAGGACGCGATTCCATACTCGTTCAGCCCTCCGGCCTTGTCGCGGGCATCGAAGAGCGTGACATCGTGGCCATGGACGGCCAGCCTGTGTGCGCAGGACAGACCTGCCGGGCCTGCGCCCACGACGGCAACCTTCTTGCCTGTCGAAGCGGCGCGCGTGAACGGCGTCTCGTCGTGTCCGGACATGTAGTGATCCGTCGCATAACGCTGAAGCTGTCCGATCTTCACCGGCTTGCCTTCCGCAACCTCGCGCACGCAAACCTGCTCGCAGAGGGTCTCCGTCGGACAGACACGGGCACACATGCCGCCGAGGATATTCTGCTCGAAGATCGTCTTGGCCGAACCGTCCGGGTTTCCGGTCGATATCTGGCGGATGAACTGGGGGATGTCGATGCTTGTCGGGCACGCCTGCATGCAGGGCGCGTCGTAGCAGAAATAGCAGCGGTCGGCTTCGACCTGCGCTTCGTGCGGTTCAAGCAGCGGATGAAGGTCGCTGAAATTCTCCGCATATGCATCCTGGTGCAGGCGTCCGGCGGCAATATCCGGGCCGGCTTTGGTCTGGGTCATTTCGATCTCCGGAAGGTTGGCGATCACATATCGGTTTGGCCTCCTTCTTTTGAGGAAGCTCTAGGGGTATTGGGCAAAAATTTGAACAGTTAGTCAAATTTTTTTTAGAACAATTAAAAACTTGAAGGAAAAAGTCAGAAATAAAGCGCTTTAGTCGCAGGAAGTTAGGCCAAAAAATCAGCCTGCACAAATATATGGCACTGCGCCGGATTGAGTAGGAAAATCAGAGCCGAAATCACAAATTCCGGCTCACGCCGACGAGATCGGGTGCCGCAGCGGTTGCGACGCATTGATGTTGCGCCGGTTCGAAACCATTTGCGACGCCGCGGCAAGACGGGAAGGCAGAACACGGACGGTGATGACCAGCAGGCTCAAAGGCCAGAACACGGACACGAAGAACACCTTGGCGAGGCGGATATGCGTATCCTGGAAATCGTCCAGCAAATCCGATGTCGAAAGGATCAGAAACAGGAGTGTTACCGCGCCATAGAGAATGGCACCGGCCATAAAACCGATGATCATTTTGCTACCCACTTTCGGCTGAGACAGGATCGCGATCCGGGTTCTTGCCCACCGACCGGCCCACCGACCGGACTGCGATGATCCGCCCACCACTTTGCACCCGCTGACAATAACGCGGATCGGGACGCGCGCGTTGCGCGGACGTTTGTTCACGCAACTGATTCTGGTTTGTTCACAGGAAAGGCCGGTTTATTACAGCGGCGGGCCGAGAAACTCGACTTGCCAGTATCGGCTGAAGGCATTGAGCGCATCAGTGTCCGGATGCCCGTCTTTCATCACTTCGCCAAGACCTTTGAAAAAGCCTGTTGCATCAAGCGCCGGACAGATGACGATGAACTGCCGGGCCGGTTCGCCGCTGTCATTGCGGAAAGCGTGGGCGCTGCCGCCCGGGATTGTCACGAAATCCCCTGCCTCGGCGTAAAACCGTTTTCCGTCTATTTCATAGAGATACCGGCCCTCAAGCACGCGGAAGATTTCCGTTTCAGGATGACGGTGAAGCGGGGGGCCGTATCCCGGGGCGTTTTCGGTTTCGATGATGCTCATCGCACCGTTGCTCTGACCTGGCTCCATGCGAACCGTGAGTTTCAGTCCGATCTCAGGGATGGACAGAACGGGCTGTCGAGCACCGAGATCGTCAAATCTGGAATGGAGAAAACTGAAGTCCATCAGTGATTCCTCTGGCCGTTTTGTTTGCCGTTTCCTACTCCGGGTACCAGAGCCGGGCCTTTTCGGCACCGCGTTCGATGATGACATGACCATTGGCAAAGACACGGTAGGCATGGCTCCAGTCGCCGTCCGGCCACTTGATGCGGATATTCGCCCTTTCCGCAACGCCCAGGCCGAACTGAACGAATCCCATCTGCCCGGACGCGTGCCCGCCTCCGACCTGGATGTCCTTCACCATTGTGCGATTGCCCGTTTTCACGCTGATCTTCGCACCAACGGCGCGGGTGTTGGCCGCGCCCGGCTGCCGCACGTCAACGGCAAGCCAGTTACCGAGCGGCCGCGGACTGGCTTCCGTTCCCTGCCCGAGATTGCGGAACAGGCTGACGGGTGCGGCGCGATTGACCACCACGAGATCGAGCAGACCATCTGAATTGAAGTCGGCAAGCCCGGCGCCGCGTCCCCTGCGGTCCAGTCCGATGCCGGAAAGACCGCCAGCTTCCACGAATTTTCCGTTCCACTGACCGATGAGCAAATTGTCCGGATCGAAAGCCGCGAAATCCGGCATTGCCTCCACATTGCCCTTGGCGATGTAGAGATCCCAGAGACCGTCATTGTTGACGTCCTGAAATTCTGAATGCCAGCCGGTCGAGGGTTTAAGGTCCTCGCCCGCATAGGGACGGTGCGCGGTGACACCCAGATCAAAGGCGATATCCTGGTAAACAGGGACGGTTTCGTCCGTTTCCACATCCAGTTTCTGGAGCTTGGTATCGCCCATGCTGGTAAGCGCGTATTCGGGAAAGCCGTCCACGTCCAGATCGACGGACGCGATGCCCATGCCCCAGATCTTCAGGTGCTGCCAGCCGTCTGTTTTGCGATAGGGGCGTGGTGGCCGTTTGGCGGGAACGGCCCAAAGCTGTTCCTGGCCGCCGCGATAGTAGTGACGATCGTTGGAGACCCGCAGCGAAGGTTCTCCGGACCGGTTCCAGTCGGTGAAAAGGATCGAAAGCGCGCAATAACCGGGCGAAAGCCGCACGGGTTCCGGGTAGGAAAGCGCACCGTTGCCTCCGAGTTCCGGGCGGAACAGGAAATTGTCGTGACAGGTGCCCCAGGGCGCGCCGGGTTGTGAGCGATCCACATAGTTGCCGAAAGCGAGCGTCGGATAATCCAGATCCGCCTCATAGGTCGCCGAAAAGGCGGTTGTCCACGCGCGCCCGCCCTGAAATGAAAGGCTGCGGTTTGCAACTTCAAAGGTGCAGTCGCCCTTGCCCTTCAGGAGCAGGTTTTCCCCAAGCCGCAGCACAACCAGATCGAGAACGTCATCATTGTCGAGATCCAGCGGATAGGCGCCGAGAACCTTTGTCATGCTCTTGCGGTCAACGGACGTATCGACTGGCGAGAATTGCAGGGCACCGCCGGTCGGACTCCGGTTTTCGAACAACTGCGCCGGATTTTTTCCGCCGGCCAGAAACAGGTCGGGTCGCCGGTCGCCGTTGCAGTCGAAGATCGCGGAGCCACCACCGACGAAATACTCCCATGCGCCGTCGTAGCTGTGATCGATGCCTGCGCTCTGCGCTTCTTCTGCAAACTGCGGAACTGGGGCTGCGGATTCCGGCATGTCGTCCGCGTTCGAAGGGAGCGTCACCACCGTGCAGGCAGCGAGTGCCAGAAAGGCCGGGTGTTTCTGGGCAGCGCGTATCATGGCGCAATCTCCAGGCTTCGCAGGAAGGCGATGACCGATTGCCGTTCGCTTTCCGCAAGACCGGCATAGGCGTCGCGGCTGGCCTTTGCCGTCCCGCCATGCGCGCGGATGGCCTCGTCGAGCGTGGTCAGGTCACCGCGGTGTCCATAGGGCGCTGTGCTGCCGATGCCCCAAAGCTCAGCCGTGATAAAGACGTCCCTTGCAACGAACCTCTGTGCCAGCAGTTCGTTACCGAACGTGTCGTTTTGCGCATCCGCGATCCTGTGGCGTTTCAGGTCGCCAAAGAGAGGGACCAGGACGCGGCCCGTTTCGTCCCTTGGCAGCGCCTGCACCCAGTCAAGCGTCGCAAGATCGAGCGCAAGGGGTTGCTCGAGGTCGCTCTGGCGGAGTGTCCCGGCTGTGTCAAACGGACCGGGATCATGGAAAACCAGCGAGTCGAGCGGCAGGGAAGGCCTGTGGCACGACACGCAGCCGATCTCGCCGAACAGTCGCTCACCTTTTGCGCCGGCGCTTTTCCAAACGTCGGGCAGATCTTGCCTGCGCGTGGGAGCCGGTAGCGTTGCCTGCCATGCCACGAGCGCGGAAATCTGTCCGGCGGACATTTCAGCGGCAAAGCCGTCAGCGTCGAAATCGTCGGTTCCGGTCCACATCGGACCGAACCGCTCGGTCGGCTGAATCCCGTGGTGGGCATTCATGGCGTTGACGGTGAACTGGCGCAGCGATGCGAACACGCCCTTCTGGCTGAAGGGCCGGATTGTGAGGTCGTCGTCGACGCCGTCGAGCTTGGAAACGTCCAGCGTGCCGTCGGGAAATGCGGTGATGCTCCCGAACGAAACATCCTTCGATGTGAGCGAAACCGTTTCCGGCTCGCCGGTGGACCGTGCGGCGTTCAATGCGTCCCGTCGTTGCTTGCGAAGCTCGGTGGTCATTTCCCTGGCCAGCAGCTCGATCAGCCCGGCACCCTGGATCGCGTTGGTATTGCGCTCGTTTGAAAATTGCGGGTCGATCGTGTCGAAATCGGCGCTTTCGAAGCCCTCCGACACGAACACATTGGCGGTGAAGGATCCGGCACCGCCGACAACCGGTTCGTTGTGGCACGAGGCGCACGCATTGGCGTCAGGTCCCGCGAGCCGCTGGAAAGTGAGGTGCGACCGGCGGCGGACCTTTGTCGGTACGATGGCCCCGGTTGCATCCGGCCGGCCGGCCCCGTCAAGGCTGGTGAACTTGGCCGAGAAAAGATGTTCTCCGAGCGGCTGGAGCACCGGAATGGGGTCCTGGCCGGACGCCGCCAGCTGATTGATGTCGATATCCTCCTGGATCGCCTTCTCGCTCCAGGGCGGAAGATCCGGGTCGGCAATCGCTGGCATCTGCCAAACCGTTCCGGCAAGGGCGGCTGTCAAGGCAAGTCTCGAAAGGCCTGTCACGCCGATAGCTCCTCGCTGTCTGCACGCCCGACAGGATTCGTGCGGGTTGACGCCGCGCCGAGAAAATCCTTGTCCAGACGTTCCATCGATTGTGCGATCAGGCCGCTTCGAATGAAGTCCTCGTTCCAGGGCATGACATCAAGTGAAAAATTGTTCCTGAGGTCGGCGACGAGTGCCTCCTCGAGCCCTTCCCACATGGATTTTTCCATGTAGGAGAAGGCGCGGACGGCAGCGCCGGTGAGCACCAGCCGTTTGGGATCGATCATGGCGATGACCCGGGCAATCCCGTATCCAAGCACACGGCCTGCTTCCTGAAACGCCTTGAGAGCATCCTGATCGCCGGAACCGGCGCGCTCCAGAAGGTGCGCAAGGCCGCGTACTCCCGCCTTGATGCTGACAGGGTCCGTGTCTTCCGGAAGATGGCTCGCGGCCCGGACCAGAGCGTAGTCCGAGAGGTAGGCTTCCAGGCAGCCGCGTTTGCCGCAGCGGCAAAGCGCGCCGCCCGGAATGTGGTTCGCGTGCCCGAATTCAGCGGCGGTGCCGCTTGCTCCGGAGAACAGCTGGTTGTTGAGATAGAGCCCCATGCCGACACCGTAGTCCAGCATGATCACCGCGAAGGTACCGCTGTATCGATTGGGGTCGGACCAGTGCAGTGCCTCCGTTATCATGTTGGTGTCATTGGAGATATAACATTCGGCACCAAATGCATCCTGCAGCGGCGCGACGACGGGAATTCCGCGTCCGGCAAAGGCCGGGCTCCACGCAACCTGTCCCGTTTCCGTTTCAACCACCCCCTGCGCCGCGACACCGATCTCGCAGACATGCGAGGGATCGACACCCGCCTCATCGAGGAAGCTGCGGATCGCCGAAATGATGGTTTGCGGAAAACTGTCAGCGTCTGCCACCGTGCTGTCGAACTTGATGCGCCTGTCCAGGACAACCTCACCGGCAAAATTGACCAGCGAAAGATCGATATTGTTGACCGACAGGCGGGCACAGACGATAAAAACGGCGCCCGGAGACAGCTTCAGGAGAGTTCTCGGACGCCCGCGCGCCTGAGGCGCTTTGGGCTCTTCGCTCTCCAGACTGACAATCAGTCCCTGATCCAGAAGATCGGAGGTGATTGCCGTTACGGTTGCGGGGCTCAGACGCGTGATCTGGCCGAGATCAATCCGTGCCATCGGTCCGCTTCTGCGCAGCGCCTGGAGTACGATACTTCGGTTTTGCCGCCGGATCTGGTCCCGGTCCGCCTTGCGTGTCATGCTCGCTCAGCTCTTCCTAAGATGTTTCCTCTGCACCGGGTTTCTCCCGGTTTTTCTCTGTTTCGAGGACAATTTATAGCCTGTTCGAACAGAGTTTTGCAAAACCATGTTGACAGGAGCGACGCTTTCCTGCAACTTTTTTTCGGACACCAAAAAAAATAACAACAAGGCTGTCCCATTTGCGGCACTGCAACAAAGTGCCGACTGACAAAGTGCATTTTTCGGTGCGGCTGACACGCAGGCCGCGCCAACTGGAGGAAACATCGCAATGCGTAAAATTACCACTTTGCTGGCGGGCGCTCTGCTGTCCGCGACCGCTCTGACCGCCGCCCAGGCAGACGACATTGTTGTTGGCGTGAGCTGGTCGAATTTCCAGGAAGAACGCTGGAAGACGGATGAAGCAGCCATCAAGGGCGCTCTGGAAGCGGCCGGTGCGAAATACATTTCTGCCGATGCGCAGAGCTCTTCCGCGAAGCAGCTCTCCGACGTTGAAGCACTGATCGCACAAGGGGCTACGGCTCTGATCATCCTCGCACAGGACGCCCAGGCGATCGGCCCGGCTGTTCAGGCTGCCGCCGATGAAGGCATCCCGGTTGTCGGCTACGACCGTCTGATCGACGACTCGCGCGCCTTCTACCTGACATTCGACAACGTTGAAGTCGGCCGTATGCAGGCTGCAGCTGTTCTTGCGGCTCAGCCGAAGGGCAGTTACGTCATGATCAAGGGCTCCCCGACCGATCCGAACGCGGATTTCCTCCGCGGCGGTCAGCAGGAAGTCCTTCAGGCAGCGCTTGATTCCGGCGACATCAAGATCGTTGGCGAGGCCTACACCGACGGCTGGCTGCCGGCGAACGCTCAGCGCAACATGGAACAGATCCTGACGGCAAACGACAACAACGTCGATGCCGTGGTCGCATCCAACGACGGCACCGCCGGCGGCGTCGTCGCGGCGCTGACCGCACAGGGCATGGATGGCATTCCGGTGTCCGGCCAGGACGGTGACCATGCAGCCCTGAACCGTGTTGCCAAGGGCACGCAGACCGTTTCAGTCTGGAAGGACGCGCGTGAACTCGGCAAGGCTGCCGGTGAAATCGCCGTCGCTCTTGCTGGTGGCTCGGAAATGTCGGCCGTGGATGGCGCCGGCAGCTGGACGTCTCCCGGCGGGACGGAGCTGACCGCGAAGTTCCTGGCACCGCTTCCGATCACCAAGGACAACCTGAGCGCCGTTGTCAACGCAGGCTGGATTTCCAAGGACGATCTGTGCCAGGGCGTGTCCGGCGGTCCGGCTCCCTGTAACTGATAGACTTGCCGAAAACGCGGCCCCGGACGTAAGATCGGGGCCGCAGCAAAACGGGTGCATCAAGGCACCACGGGCAGACCACCCGGCAAACAGCGAAACGGTCTCCAAGCAGGAGTTACCCTGATGTCCGACACCGCTCTGCCCGGCTCAAAACGCCCGGCGGCCCGAAACTTGTTTGCGGCACTGCAGCTCGACACGAGACTACTGGGAATGATCGGGGCGTTTGTCGTCCTGTGCCTCATCTTCAACGTGTTCACAGACGGCCGCTTCCTGACGCCGCGAAACATCTTCAATCTGACGATCCAGACCGTCTCCGTCGCGATCATGGCGACAGGCATGGTGTTCGTCATCGTGACCCGCCACATCGATCTGTCGGTCGGTTCCCTTCTGGCGACCGTTGCCGCCGTCATGGCCGTGGTGCAGACGGATCTTCTCGCACATCCGGATGTGCTCGGACTTGGTCATCCGGCGATCTGGGTGCTCGCGCTGATAGCCGGTATCTGTGTCGGTGTCGCGATCGGAGCCTTCCAGGGCTGGATGATCGGCTACCTCGGCATTCCGGCGTTCATCGTGACACTCGGCGGGCTGCTGGTCTGGCGGAACGTGGCCTGGTTCATCACCTCCGGACAGACGATCGGGCCTTTGAACGAGACATTTACAATGCTTGGCGGCATTGGCGGAACCATGGGCGAGAGCGCGTCCTGGATCTTCGGGCTTCTCGCGGTCGGTATCGTGTTGTGGCTGCAGGTCGCTTCGCGCCGACGCCGCGCCTCGCATGGCTTTCCGGTCAAACCCGTATGGGCCGAACTTGCCCTCGGAGCAATCTCGACGGTGGCCATACTCGGGTTTGTGGCGATCCTGAATGCCTATCACATACCGCCCGCACGGCTGAAACGGATGTTCGAGGCCGTTGGCGAGACCATGCCCGAAGGGCTCGAGGTCGGTTACGGTATTCCCTATTCGGTCGTGCTTCTGATCCTCGTGGCGGTTGCCATGACGGTGGTTGCACGCCGGACGCGCCTTGGCCGCTATATCTTCGCAACGGGCGGCAATCCGGACGCGGCAGAGCTGTCGGGCATCAACACGCGTTTCCTGACGGTCAAGATTTTTGCGATCATGGGCGGCCTGTGTGCGCTTGCCGGGGCCGTCGCCTCTGCCCGTCTCGGCTTTTCGACAAACGACATCGGCACGCTCGACGAACTTCGCGTGATTGCGGCAGCGGTGATCGGCGGAACGGCACTCGCCGGCGGCGTCGGCACGATCTACGGCGCTATCCTCGGGGCCCTGATCATGCAGTCGCTGCAATCCGGCATGGCGATGGTGGGCGTTGACGCCCCACTGCAGAACATCGTGGTCGGCGTCGTTCTGGTCGTGGCCGTCCTGGTCGATATCATCTACCGCAAGCGTACGGGAGAGTAAGACATGGCAACACCTCTCGTAGAAATGAAGGACATGTGCATCTCATTTGGCGGGGTGCACGCAGTCGATCACGTCACGGTGGATCTTTTCCCGGGTGAAGTCGTCGGGCTTCTGGGCCACAACGGCGCCGGCAAGTCGACCCTGATCAAGATCCTCTCCGGAGCCTACAAGGCCGACAGCGGCCAGATACTGATCAACGGCGAGGAAGCGCATATTCACTCACCGCGGGATGCGCGCTCCTACAACATCGAGACGATCTACCAGACGCTCGCTCTGGCGGACAATCTCGATGCGGCGTCAAACCTCTTCCTCGGCCGTGAGCTGACGACTCCGTTCGGCTTTGTGGATGACGATGCCATGGAAGCGGAAACCCGCAAGATCATGGGCAAGCTCAACCCCAACTTCAAGAAGTTCCACGCGCCGGTGAAGGCACTGTCCGGCGGTCAGCGCCAGTCGGTTGCCATCGCGCGTGCGGTCTATTTCAACGCCAAGATCCTGATCATGGACGAACCGACCGCAGCGCTCGGCGTGCATGAGACGCAAATGGTGGCGGAACTGATCGAGGAGTTGAAGAAGCAGGGGCTCGGCATCTTCCTGATCAGCCACGACATCCATGACGTCTTCGCGCTCTGCGACCGGCTTGCGGTGATGAAAAACGGCCAGTTGGTCGGCAGCGCGAAGACGACTGATGTTACCGACGACGATGTCCTGGGCATGATCATCCTCGGCAAGTGCCCTCCCGGTGCAACACCGGGCCCGGGTGCTCTTGTGGAAGAAGAGGCGGCAAGCTAAACCGGACAGGCCTGCGCGCAAAAGTGCGCAGGCCGGTTGCATTCATGTATTTTCGAGCCGTGACCTCACGTTGGGGACCGGCTTTCCTTTGGGCGAATTCTGAGGAACGCACCTCATGTTTATCGGTCTCGACATCGGCACAAGTTCCGTCAAAGCCATTCTGCTCGGCGAGGATCAATCCCTGATCGCTTCGGCGACCGCTGACCTGACGGTGCAGCGTCCGCATCCCGGCTGGTCCGAGCAGGACCCGGACAGTTGGTGGCAGGCGTGCGAAAACGTGCTCGATGCCTTGAAGGTCGAGGCACCGAAGGCGCTCGCAGCGGTTAAGGGCATTGGGCTCTCCGGGCACATGCACGGAGCAACGCTGCTTGACGGCGAAGGCCGGCCCTTGCGTCCCTGTATCCTCTGGAACGATGGCCGTTCCGGTAAACAGTGTGAAGAACTCACGCGCAGCGAACCGAAATTCCAGACGCTCGGCGGCAATCTTGTCATGCCCGGTTTTACGGCTCCCAAGCTGCAATGGGTCCGCGAAAACGAACCCGAGACCTTCGGCAAGACGAAAATGGTGCTCCTTCCGAAGGACTATGTGCGCTTCAAGCTGACCGGCGATTTCGCCGGTGACATGTCCGACAGCGCCGGAACGTTGTGGCTGGATGTGGCGCGGCGCGACTGGTGCGACGAACTGCTCGCGGCAACCGGTCTCGACCGGAGCAAGATGCCCCGGCTCGTGGAAGGCTCCGAAAGCTCCGGAACCCTGAAGCCAAATCTCAGCGCGCGCTGGGGATTTGAGACACCGCCGGTTGTTGCAGGCGGTGGCGGTGACAACGCGGCATCGGCCTGCGGTGTCGGCGCGGTCGATCCGGGGTCCGCATTCGTTTCACTCGGAACCTCGGGCGTGTTGTTCGTGACCAATGACCGGTTCTCCCCGAATGTGGATGGCGCGGTTCATGCCTTTTGTCATGCTGTGCCTCAAACCTGGCACCAGATGGGTGTGATCCTGTCTGCCACGGACAGCCTTAACTGGCTGGCCGGGATCCTGAAGAAATCACCCGGAGAGCTGACCCAGGCGCTCGGGCGCGTGACCGAGCCCTCTGCAGTGTCGTTTCTTCCCTACCTTGGCGGCGAACGCACGCCGCACAACGATGTCGACATCCGCGCCGGTTTCGCCGGCATCTCCCACGAGACCGATGATGCCGTGCTGACCCATGCCGTTCTCGATGGGGTGGCCTTTGCGCTGAAGGACTGTCTGGAAGCGCTCAGCGTCGCAGGCACAAGGATTGACCGGGTGCTCGCCGTCGGTGGCGGGTCGCGGTCGCACACCTGGCTGGAGATCATCGCCAGCCTTTTGAATGTGACCGTTGATGTTCCTGTGGACGGTGATTTCGGTGCTTCGCTGGGGGCTGCGCGCCTTGGGCAGGCCGCCGCGCTCGGATCAACGGACGGGATCTTCGGCAAACCGGCGCTTTCTACAAGCATCGATCCGGTTCCATCCCTGAGCGGACACTATGCCGAGGCCTACGGGCGCTGGCGCAAACTTTATCCGGCATTCAAGCAAGCCGGCTTCTGAGGAGCAAGACATGAGCACTGGGTTCTTTGGCGATCTGCAGCCTATTCAATATTCCGGACCAGACAGCCGCGATCCGCTGACCTACCGGCACTACGACAAGGACGAAGTCGTTCTCGGCAAGCGGATGGAAGACCATCTGCGCCTGGCCGTCTGCTACTGGCATAATTTCTGCTGGCCGGGCGGCGACCCGTTCGGTGGGGAAACCTTCATGCGTCCGTGGATGGCCCCGGGCGGGGACCCGATGGAACAGGCGCGGTTCAAGGCCGATGTCGCCTTCGAAATGTTCCGGATCCTCGGAATGCCGTTCTTCACCTTCCATGACCGCGATATTGCGCCGGAAGGCGCGACGCTGGCCGAAAGCAATGCCAACGTGAACGCGATTGCCGATATCTTCGAAACCAAGATGGCCGACAGCGGCATCGGGCTTCTGTGGGGAACGGCGAACATGTTCTCCAACCGCCGCTTCATGGGCGGTGCTGCGACCAATCCGGACCCCGACGTCTTTGCCTATGCCGCAGCGCAGGTGAAAAACGCCATGGACGTCACCTACCGTCTGAAGGGTCAGAACTACGTGCTCTGGGGTGGCCGTGAGGGCTATGAAACACTCCTCAATACCAACGCGAAGCAGGAACTTGACCAGCTTGGCCGTTTCCTCAACATGGTCGTGGAATACAAGCACAAGATCGGTTTCACCGGCACCATCCTGATTGAGCCGAAGCCGCAGGAACCGAGCAAGCACCAGTACGACTACGATGTCGCGACAGTCTACGGGTTCCTCCAGGCCTATGGGCTTGAAAACGAGGTCAAGATGAACATCGAGCAGGGCCATGCCATCCTGGCAGGCCATTCCTTCGAGCATGAACTGCACATGGCGCGCTCGTTCGGTATTCTCGGGTCCGTCGACATGAACCGGAATGACTACCAGTGCGGCTGGGACACCGATCATTTCGGCATGAACGTGCCCGAGCTGGCACTGGCCTATTACGAGATCCTGATGGGCGGCGGCTTCACCACCGGCGGCACCAACTTCGATGCCAAGCTCCGCCGGCAGTCGCTTGACCCGGTCGACCTGATCCAGGCCCATGTCGGATCGGCGGACGCGATCGCACGCGGCCTGAAGGCGGCGGCGGCAATGATCGAGGACGGACGGCTGAAGGGTTTCGTCGATGATCGCTACCAGGGTTGGAAAAAACCGGAGAACGCGGAAATACTGAACGGCGGGTCCTCACTCGAGGCCCTGGCGGACCGCGTCCATGCTGCCGACCTTGAACCGCAACCCAAGTCCGGCCGCCAGGAATATCTGGAAAGTCTCGTGAACCTGTTCGTCTGAGATTTCGCGTGACCCCGGTTCGCCGTGGATGCGGCAACCGGGGCGACACCGGGAGCGATCGGCAAAAGCACAGCCGGCCTGTGAAACAGCCGATCAACGGCTATCAGCTTCCCTGTAAACTGCGTCGGGCATCGGCGTGAGATTACCGATCGCTCTTATGTTTCGCCAGGGTTCAATTATCCAGTGCGCTGATTGGTTATGCCGGTTTCGGGTCAGCCGGGCTTCGGTGCTTGCTGTAGATCGATTGCGCAAATTTGCCTGCCGGCCTGTTCCGCAGTTCCCTCACCACGGCTTGAAGGTCTGCCGGGACCTCCTCCAGAGCAGGAAGGTTCCCGCGGTAGCCCTCCAGCAGCAGTGCGGGCGCCGCGGATGCGGCGAAGGCGATGTCGAGAAAGGTGAACCTTTCCCCGGCAAGATAGGGCCGGCCGTCCGACAGAGTTGCTTCGGTTCGATCAAATCCGGCCCGGATGTGATGCAGTCCTTCAGCGGCGCCCTTCGCGCTGAGTTTCAGGCCCGCGAACAGCCCGCGTTTGACCAGTCCGAAAAGCAACCTTGCAAGCAACCTCTCCAGGTATGGGGTTCCGGTCGTGAAGCTGCGCATCACGAGCTTACGGTCTTGCAGAAGGTTGAAGTACATGTATTTCACGACGCCCTTCCTGCGAAACTCCTGACGGTAATAGGTCACTTCCTCGTCGAACCAATGCGACGCTGTCTCTTCTGGAAGGAGTTGCTTTTCTCGTGCGACGCGCTCGTCGAAATACGCGACGATTTCTGTCTCTGATCGAAGCTTTCTTCCGTCGACCAGAACCAGGGGCCTGTTGTTGTTGCCGGTAAGCCGCAGCCAGAGTGCGACGACATGGAATACGGGAACGTGCAATTCCTCCTTCAGCGGAAGGTTCCAGTGATCGAAACACCAGCGGGAGACTTCCGTGCTGACTGCTGGAGCAAGATTGACGAGTTTGGCCGGTTTCATGTCAACTGGCATCGAACTTGAGGGACATTTGAGCGGGAAACGGGGTGCCGGCCGTGTCGATTCCCTCGCTCCCGTCACCGTAGCGGAGGTTTTTCTGCCGCAGCAGCGGTTTGAGAATGCACGGGATGACAGACCTGTTTATGGCGGCCCCGAAACAGGTATGCATGCCATAGCCCCAGGACATGTAGATGTCATCCGATCTGCCGGTGTCGAATTTGCCAGGCGAATTGATCGCGAGCCGATCAAATGCCGCCGACAGACTGGCTGCGAACACCATCGTTCCTTCTGGAATGGTGCGCTGCCTCAATGTGCCTCTGGACAAGACCACCGGGCGAATGGCGCGGCGGTAGATAAACGGCTGGTGTGGATTGAAGCGCAAGGCCTCAAGACAGATCTTTTCCAGCAGGTTGTCATCCGATGATGCTGCGGCTTCCTGGGCAAGACGAAGCGATTCGGGCCGGTGCAAAAGCTCTTCCAATACAAGCGCCGAGGCCTTGGACAGCGTCGGGACGGCTCCGATCATCAATCCGATCAGATTGTTGCGTATGCCGCGGTCACTCATGCCGGGAGTGCCTGCCTTCTGAAGTGCCAGGCACCGATTGAGGACATCGTCGACCTCGACCGGATTCTGCTTGCGGCTCGCAATCCGGTCATCGAGATATTCCCGGAACCGTGGCATGATCGCCTTTGCGCGTTCCCCCAGATCGGCGTCCGCCCCCAGATCGACAAACAGGTACCAGAACAGGGTGGTTGTCCAGTCGATGATGTCGGGTTTCGAAGGACCTGGCATGCCGAAATAATGATCCACCAGATCTGAGGACACGACAAGCCCCACATCCTGGACGAGGTCGACGGTGCCATCGCATGCATCAACGGCGGTGGTCGCCACTTCCAGTGCTCTCGGCCGGACCAGCTCGGCAACATCCGTTGTTCTCATTGCAAGGCGCATGGCGGAGGTGTCGCGCGTGTAGTCCCAGGAGGGCTGCATGCCAAGAAAGAAATTATCACCGTCAGTGATCTCGCGCATGCGCGGACCATAGACAACCTCAAAATCAACGTCGTTGGACAGGACGTCGATCACGTCCTGCCGACGTGTCACGAGCGCTGTTCCGGTGTTGTCATAGGATTTGATGAGTTGACGTTTCAGCACCAGTGTCGGCAGAAACACCCGCAAAACGTCGAAGACGGTCCGTTGTCCCGGCGCTGTAAGCAGCTTTTCGGTCAATCGCGAAACCAAGGTGCCTTCGGAGCCGAAAAGAGCAGTTGCGCCGATCCGGACCAGATTGGCCAGGCTCAGAATACTGTAGAAGAGGTTCTCGACACGGATCAGCAGCGCCATGAAGAGATTGGCGACCAGATGCATTGCCTTGGCCTACCTAGGTTGGGTCAACCACACCGTCTGCAAGCATCTGCAACGCGGTGATCGACGGTATGAAGAAATATTCTCCGCCTCGCGGTTCGACGAACGTCTTGAGACTATCGCAGACATAAGTCGTTTCACCGCGGCCGGGATCGCCGGGTATGGTGAAGCGCTTGTGCTTGGAATGGTCGCCGACAAGCGGACAGGTATTGTTGCCAGCCTGAAAATCCAGGCCGTATTGCACCCATTGTTGCTGGACGAACTCGAATTGTCTGAACAGGTTCGCGCAGATAACCATCATCGCGATGCCCTGCTCGGTGTCATCGTTGCCCGTGTCCGGTTTTGAGCCGCCATAGGGCAGGCCACGGCGAAGTATGCGCCTGCGTTTGTTGAGCGACGTGTTGCTGTTCTTGTTGTTTTCGGGCGCAGTGGCGGGATTCGTGTCGTTGAGAGGATCCAGATAGTCACGCGTGTTCACGCGCCTGAGGTGGGATTGCCCGGGGCAATCGCGGCCGCCGATATCGGTCGCGAACTTGAAGTCCGAAGCATGCAGCGTTTTCAGGTAGTCGACCTGGGCCTTGTAGGCTTTGCCGGGGTCGGGGTCATCCATTTTGTATTGGGCGCGAACCTTGTCCCAGTCGGCAAGCGTCGGGGCCTTGGAAAGAGGAACACCGTCGGGCCAGCGCCCCACGAATTTGGCCTTCAGAACGTCCTCGGCCCGATCTGCAGGCGTTCCGGTCACAGACGCGAATTTCTTTGCCTCTTCTTCGAAATAGGAACGGTAGCTGGCGACATTCTGGTGCAGCTTGCGATAGGCCATGAAGGTGCCGTTCTTGGAGAACTCCGGCGGCCGTGGTGCCGGGGGCAGAGCCTGGCTTTCGTCGACGTGGCCCAGAAGAAACTCGCCGGTGGCCAGCGGTTCCCAGCCCTTTTCTTCCGTCATCCACTTGCCGCGGCCGATGACCTTGTCTTTGAGTTGCGCGTCCTCATACTGACCCTCGAACACCGGATCGCCGATCCCGTCGGCCAGACCGAAGTGTTCGGTGGGTACCGGGTAAAGGACCGGATTTTCCTCCGACCCGAAGTTTTGAAACAGGGTCGAGGCTTCTTGATACTCCTGGTCACCATTTTTGCCGTTGGTGGGCAGAATTCTGATGTCTCCTTTCTCCGAGCTGTCATGCGTTTCTTGAAACGCCTTGTTGGCCTCATTGCAGGCCTCTTTGAGGAAATGGGTCATTTCCTCCAGCACGTTCCTGCCGGTTGGGCTGCCGTTGTCGTCGAGCGCATCGACAGGATCTTCGGTTGCTTCTTTCACACGGGCATTGATCGAGATCCAGATGTGGACATCCTCGGATCCGAAACGGGACCGGTTCTCTTTCCAGATCGGATCCCATTGGGCCATCCATTCGGGCGGCGGTCGGTTTTCTGTGTTGGATTCGTTTGCTTCATCCATGGCATCGCTCGGCCGGTCGCCGAGCACGAAAGCACGTTTCCGCATGCCGTCGATGAATTCGCTTGGCATGCTGCTGAGCGTGCGCGTCGGTACGTCCAGCATGAGCATGCCCATGAAGGAAATCCCGATATTCATTGTCGACGCCGGTCGCAGGGGAGTGCCGTTTTCATCTTTGTCCCACCGCCGGGCCGAGGTGATCCTGGGCAGAACGTTTCTGAGAAAATGCCGTCCTGCAAAGGCGCTTCCGGTGTTCAGGAAAAAATAGCGGGCCTTTGGGAAACCGAATTTGCCATAGGCACGCAATACGTTGCCCTGAATGTCATCAAGATCAAGATACTGGGTCATTTAACAATTTCCATTATGACTTGATTACACCTGGAGACTGTGTGGTCTCGGGGTCCAACACGTCGCCGGGCTTGTGGCTGTCGAGAAATTTGCCAAAGGATTTGTGCAGGTCGGTGTCGCTCACACCCTGGTTGTCTACGACGAAGTCGGAGAACTTCTGCTGCAGGTAAAGGCCCTTGAGAACGGACGGTAAGTCACTGTCCTTGGCCGCGGGCCAGGCGGTTTGCCCACGGTTCAGGACGAACCGGTAGGCAAGATACGTAATCACGGCAAATGCGAGAAATGCGACGATCGCGGTCGCCAGCGTCGGCAAGCCGATAACCACATCAAATCTCAGAATCCATGCCAGGAAAAACACGATCGACGCGACAAGGGGCACGCCAATGCCGATGATCGGAGGCCACTTGGGCAGCGTGTAAAGTGACGGCGGATCGATGTAATAGTCGTTGAAGGACATCCAGGTATCGATCTGGCACTTGCCGATATACGCGGCGAAGTCCGCCGGCGTCTTGACTTTTTCGGCATCAAAGTCCTGACAGTTCTCGTAGACCTTTAAGAGTTCCGCCGAGCCCTGCTTCCACATTTCCTTCAGATAGTCATCACGGATTTCGTCCTGCTCCTCTTCCGTCAGCGTCTCGGGAAGCGGCTCTCCGGGTCGTGTGACCGCATCGAAATCGACGACGAACATCAGGTAGGGACAAGGCAGTTGGTCGACGCTCTGGGGGACCAGGGGATCTACGCTGGACAGCGGATTGGCCGAGCGGCGCCCGTTGTAAACCGCGTCTTCAAGGATCACGAACCGGCAAAGGTGCGTCCTGAGCGATTTGGAGAATGGTGAGTTGACCCCGATTGCCTGCGTCGCCGGGCTTTGAAGCGCTGTCGCCATGATCGACAGAGCCCTTTGCGCGCGCTTCAGAAAGCTCTCGCGGGGATCGCCGCCGTATTTCTTCCACTCCTCCGGAGGCAAATCGGCAGGTGATCCGACGCGAATGGGGGCAAGCGTGGACAGGAAATAGTGGCCGCCATCAAAATTCGGCATTTCAGCCCTCCTGTCTCTGCATTTCCGCCTGGCGTGATTGGTTTTCCTTCTCGAACTCCCTGGCCATTGCCTTGACCTGTTCCATCCGGTTCAGGTCTGCGATCTCGGTCGACAGGCTGGCAACGGGAGCAAAACCCGGGTCACCCAGAAAACTCTGAACCTCAATCAGATGCTTTCTGTAGGCCTTTGCAAATTGTGCCGGATCCGCGCCACTCTCGTGGACTTCCTTGAGTTTCAGAAGTGCACGTCTGACTTTCAGCCCAGCCTTCACATCCCGCTGCGCAGCGCCAGGGGTCGCGTTGTAATAGTAGTTCGTGTCGATCTGATTGTGTGTGATGTAGTTCTTGAACTGCATGATCGGGATTGACTGCGGGTACTTGACCGCCGTGTACCAGAAAAGATCAAGACCATTGGGAATGCCGTCGGAAAAGGCGTCGATGTACTGGTCCCATGTTCCGTTGAAATTCGAGCAGAAGATCATGTAGTCCTGCTTGATGTTCTGCTTTCGTGCCTTCAGCTTTTCATCAAAGACCGGCCATTGGTCGGGTTTCACGAAAAACCATCTGGCAAAATGGATCAGCGACAAGCCGAGTAGGCCCTGGAGTGTCTCCGGGAGGCATCGCGATACCATGAAAATCAGCTTGTTTATCCAGGTTGGCCGTACCCTGATGTACGGGGGAACCGCCCTGAAGCGAAGTCCGGGATCGCTCGGGGTAATCACGTTCATCGCATAGGCTTTGCCAGCAATGTTCGACATATGCCCTCCCTCGAAAATGTAATAAATCAAAATATGCAACTAAATTAAGCATCGTTTCTGACAGGAAAAAGATCAAGAAGAAATGTTATTTTGCTCTCTCAGAGCATCATGTAGTGCGCGAAAGTTGGCTAAATCCGCGCATGCTTCCAAGTTTCATGTATTGTTTTCAACAATTTAACAAAAATACACCTATAAATTGTATATAGAGGTGTATGCCCAAATATCAGGCCAAGTCAATTATTTGAACCTGCGAGTTTGCGGGATTGATTGCAATGGTTTGATGCAAGGACGTAAAAAGAGGCTTTTTCTCGAAATATGTCGCTATTTCATTTCGGTGAAAAGTGAAAAGTACTGTCATTCCCCTACGACAATAACGCTAAGTTCGATTTTCAGGCAGCGGGTGGCTTTTGCCGGCCTTGCTCACGTCTGCATCTTTCCGAGCAGTAGCGCACGTCTTCCCAGTCCCGCTCCCATTTCTTTCGCCACGTGAACGGACGCCCGCAGGCGGGGCACGTTTTCTGGGGCAAGTCGGATTTCTTTCGCATTTTCATGAAGGGTTCTCGAACAGGTCCCCCTGGCCGGGTGCGTGCGCCGTGCGCGCGCGGCGGCGCGTGCGTTCCTGGCCGCGCATGGGTATGCCGCTTTTTCTGCTGCCGTGTCTTTCCTGGATGTCCGCCGCCTTGCCGCGAAAGGACTGTCCCTTCCTGATGGCCCAGACCTTCTCGCGCGCTTCTTTCGCGGCGCTCAGGTGATCGACGATCGGAAACGGGTAGGTTTTCCCGAGGATCTTTCGGGCGCCCTCCGCCTTCCAGGGCTCGTGTATGTGCTGGCCGTCCAGGTCCGCGAGTTCCGGGACCCACTGGCGCACGAACGTGCCGTCGGGGTCCTGGTCCAGGCCCTGTTTCACCGGATTGTAGATGCGGATCGTGTTGATGCCGGTTGTGCCCGATTGCATTTGTACCTGGGGCCAGTGAATGCCGGGCTCATAGTCCGTGAAATGCCGAGCCAGGTGTTCCCCGGGTGCGCGCCAGTCGAGCCAGAGGTGATAGCTTGAAACCGCGATCAGCATGGCGCGCATGCGGAAATTCATCCAGCCGGTCGCCGCGAGGCAGCGCATACAGGCGTCGACGAATGGCAGACCGGTTTCACCTGCCTGCCAGGCTTGGAGGCGGTCCGGATCAGGCATGGACGGGCGCAGACCGTCATAGGCACCATGAAGGTTCTGGTACTCCAGGCGGGCCTCGTCTTCGAGCTTCTGCATGAAATGGCAATGCCAGTGCAGGCGGCCGGTGAACGAGCGCATGGACCCTTGCCAGGTGCTTCGGCCCGTAAACTGTTTTTCCTTCAACTCGCCTTGCCGCGCCCAGGCGGCCTGTGCAGCCTCGCGCATTGAAAGTGTTCCGAAAGTCAGATGGGGCGACAGTCTGGAACAGGCATCGAAGGCGCGCACCGGTGTCGACATGGCGGCGCGGTAGGTCTTGCCGCGCGAAAACAGAAAGCTCTCAAGCGTGGACAGCGCATTTGTTCTGCCGCCCGTTTGACGTCCCGGGCAGGGATCATGGGCAAGTCCAAGCTCCCGGGGACCCGGCGGGTGACCGGGGTCAATTCCTGCAAGCGGCTCCAACTGCGGCGCTTCAACCGGCGCGTCGGCCATGAACCCGTCCCATTTCCGGGCCCAGCCGTCGCGCGTCTTCAGACCGCGCAGGACGCCGGTCTGCCGGCACTCGGTCCATGCAATCCCCCTTGTCCGGCACCAGGCGGCAACGCGCTTGTCGCGGTCGTATGTCCAGGCATTGCCGGTTTCTTCGTGGGACCACAGACCTGCGATCGGCCTTTTCCTGGAGAGCCCTTCAAGAATGTCGATCACGTCTCCGGTTCGGATGATCAGCGGCTGGCCAAGATGGGCAAGCTCCTGGCGAAGCTCCTGCAGACACTCCAAGAGGAATGAGAAATGCCGCGCGGAGGCATCAGGTTGCTGCCAGAATTCCGGTTCGAATACATAGATGGGAAGAACGGGCCCGCCGCGCAGGCTGGCGCGCTTGAGCGCAGCGTGATCCTGCACGCGAAGATCTTTTTTGAACCAGACAATCTGCACAGCTGCGCCCACGGCAAGGTCCGCTTGAAACTGGGTTGCGACAAGTTTCTTACGCGCGATATCGATAACGGATCGCAGCCTGTTACACCGTTGCGGAGAACACGGTCAAAGCCCTTCGAAAAAGCGCCTGCCGTCCGGATCGGAAAGGTCATGCAACCGGTTTGCGGCGTGTCGGGCAAAGCGATGGGTCACCGACTTGCGCGTCGCTGCGGCGAGCTTGTGTTCCGGCGCATCGCGGAGGATCTCGGCGCCAAACCCGTCGGAAACGATGAGGCCGGCCTCTTCCGGAAAGATTTCAAGCGGTACGTCGGGGTGGGTCGCGAAGAACAGGCGGTCGCAATGCTGCCGGTAGTCGGACCACTTGTTGTCTGCACGAAAGTCGGCGATCGAAGACTTGACCTCGACGATCCAAAGCTCGTGTTTCGGGCCGATCGCGAGCAGGTCGGCCCGCCGCGAGGATGCAAGCGTGACTTCGGACAGGCAGGCAAAATCAAGCTGGCGCATCAGCCGTGCCGTGCCACGCCAGACCTTGAGAGCCGTTTCGGATTGGCGCCCGTCGACAAGTGGATCGTCCAGTTGAAGGCGCCCCGCAGCTTTTTGCGTTTCCCGTGTCATTGGAGATTTGTTCCATCTTTGTTCGCATATTGCAAGGGCTGTGTTTCAAACACGTCGTGACAGGGCAATTTGACTGTTTCCGGATCTGGGCCGCGTAGGTATGCTGGTAACGCCAGGCCAGGAGGGGGAATGCGCTTAATTCTGATTTGTCAGGGAGTTCTGCTCGCTGCACTGTTTGCTTTGCCGTCATCGACCGGTTTTGCCGCCAAAGGAGATTTGAAGGTTCAGGTGCCGAAGTCCGCGCCCTTGCTTAGGGGCCGGGCGCTGGAGCTGCGTTTCGCGGACTTCGCCCAAGGAATTTGGGTCCGGGACCTGAACGATTGTCCCACGCCGAGCATCGACCGAAGCGCGCCGGGCAGCGCGCTGGCCATCTATCGCGGCTTGTGGGAAATGCCGGATCGGATCTGTCAGGTCTACGGCGCTGAGCTCGGGGTGAGGGATACCCAGCGGGCGGCGATCAACTGTCTTCTGAACAGCGGAGCGGAGTCGATCGAATTGGTCACCGTGCAGCCGCGCGGAACGGGCGGTCTCATGGTTCAGGAAGGAGAACGTCCCCCGGTCCATTTCCGCTTCTGCAAGAAGATCACGCCGGTTTTGAAAGCGGCTGACGAATAGTCCTCCACGGCGTTAGGTCACCGGCTCAGACTGGACATGATCGGTCGCGTTTCTCCGGGTCGCCGCGCTTTGTGCTGCCGGAGGATCAAGCGCACTCAGGGCGTCATACTGGCTCAGAAACACCTGCCCCGTCAGTTGTTCGGGGAAATCGGAGCGTTTCAGGCGGTCCATGACGGGTCCCTTGACTTCTGACAGATGAAACTTGACCCCGGCATCCGAGAGCCGATGATTGATGTCCTCAAGGCTTTCGAGCGCACTTGCGTCGATCGCGTTCACGGCCGGGCACATCAGGACGACGTGTTCAGTCTTGTCGCGCTCGGCGACGAGCGCATGGATCCGGTCTTCCAGGTAGCGTGTATTGGCAAAAAAGAGGCTCTCGTCGACCCGGATCGTCAGGACCTTGTCCCCCGTCACGACCTTGTGCCGGTCGATATTCCGAAAATGCTCTGACCCGGGAACCATTCCGACGATCGCCATGTGCGGCCGGCTGCTTCGATAAAGATGAAGCGCGATCGACAGCGCCACCCCGCAGACGACGCCCGGTTCCACGCCGAAGAACAGCGTGACGAGTATGGTGCCTGCCATGGCTGAAAAATCGCTCCGTGAGTATCGAAATGTTCGTCTGACGGCACCAAAATCCACAAGGGACAGCACCGCGACGATGATGGTTGCTGCAAGCGTCGCCTGCGGTAGATGCGTCAAGAGCGGCGTCAGGAAAAGGGTTGCAAATGCAATCCCGAGTGCGGTGAACGCACCGGCTGCAGGTGTTGCCGCTCCGGCGTCGAAATTGACGACTGAACGTGCGAACCCACCTGTTACCGGATACCCTCCGGAAATCGCCGAGGCGATATTTGCTGACCCCAGGCCGATCAGTTCCTGGTCGGGTTCGATCCGTTGGCGTTTCTTTACGGCAAGCGTTTGTGCGACGGAAACCGACTCCACGAAACCGATGACGGAAATCAGCAGGGCCGGGCCGGCGAGCGCCAGCCAGAGGTCGCTGTCGAAAGACGGCAGCTGCGGCGTCGGCAATCCGGACGGAATGTCGCCGACGACGCGCAGTCCGTGATCACTCAGGTGCCATGCGCTCGAAAGAGCCGTTGTGAAAACGACCGCGGCGACGGGACCGGCCTTGGTCAGGACGTCGGCCAGGAACGGGTTTAGCCGGAGGCCGAGCAGAAGGTTTTTCAGGCCCTTGCGCGTCCAGAACAAGAACGCAGTCGCACCTGTGCCGAAGCACACCGTGATCCAGTTGACTTCATTCATGTGCTCAGCGAGCGATAGAATGATTTCGTAGAGCGTGTGGCCATGCGCCGGGACGCCGAGAATGTGCTTCAGCTGGCTTGCCGCGATCAGGAGACCGGAAGCGGTGATGAAGCCCGATATGACCGGGTGACTGAGGAGATTGGCCAGGAAGCCGAGACGCAAGAGCCCCATGGCGATGAGCATCAAGCCGGAGAGGAACGCCAGCACAATCGCAGCACCGAGATATTCGGGTGTCCCCTGCTGCGCGAACTCGCCGACCGCCGAGGCCGTCATGAGCGACACCACGGCGACGGGCCCGACCGCGAGGGCGCGGCTGGTGCCGAAGAGCGCATAGGCGACCAGCGGCAGGATCGAGGCATAGAGGCCAACCTCCGGCGGCAGGCCTGCAAGCAAAGCATAGGCAAGCGATTGAGGGATCAGCATGATCGTGACGATCACCGCTGCCACCAGGTCACTTGTCGCCGCTTCTCTCGTGTAGGATTTGCCCCATTCGAGTATGGGCAGGAAATGCGTTAGCCGGATCATTGACTGGCCTTGAAGGGGACATGCGACGCGTTCGGTCTTGCCCTGTTTGTGCTGCAGGCCCGGCCCCTAGAGCGCGTTCACCGGCACCTTAAGGAAGGTCTTGCCGTCCTTTTCTGCCGGCGGCAGCTTGCCGGCGCGCATGTTGACCTGCAGCGACGGGATGATCAGCTTTGGCATGTCCAGCTGCGCGTCCCGTTTCGTCCTGAACTTGACGAACTCTTCCCGGGTTTTGCCGCCGCCGACATGAATGTTGTGGGCCTTTTCTTCGCCAACGGTGGTCTCCCATTGGATATCGCGTCCGTTTGGTCCGTAGTCGTGACACATGAACAGGCGCATCTCGTCAGGCAGGGCCAGCACCTTCTGGATTGATTCGTAAAGCTCCGCTGCATCGCCGCCCGGAAAATCGGCACGCGCCGATCCGCCATCGGGCATGAACAGTGTGTCGCCGACGAAAGCCGCGTTGCCCATCACATGCACCATGCAGGCAGGCGTATGACCGGGCGTATACATGGCAAATGCCGTCATGTTGCCGATCCGGTAGGTATCGCCATCCTGGAACAGCCGGTCGAACTGGCTGCCGTCGCGCTGAAACTCCGTGCCCTCGTTGAACACCTTGCCGAAAGTTTCCTGCACGATCGTGATCTTGTCTCCGATGCCCAGTTTTCCCCCCAGCCTTTGCTGAATGTAGGGCGCACCGGAAAGATGGTCGGCGTGCACGTGCGTTTCGATGAGCCATTCCAGATCGAGCTTGTTGGCTTTTACATACGCAATCATCCGATCTGCATGATCGTAGGTGATGCGGCCGGCGGCATAGTCGATATCCATGACGCTGTCGACGATCGCGCATGCGCTCGAAGACGGATCCTTGACCACATAGCTGATCGTGTTTGTTGCCGGATCGAAAAATGCCTTCATGTCGGGCTTTATTTCCATGTCGACAGGATAGTTCGAACGGGACATGTCACTCTCCATCAAGGCGGTTGAACCGCGCGGTTGTCATGCGCCGGCGGGTTGCTCGCTGGACACCATCCGCGAGGTCCACTTCGCTGCAAGCATGCCGGCGACAATCGCGGCAGCGGTGAGAAGCGGCTCGGTCAGGCCGAGACCGAGAACCGGAACAAGCCCCCCCGGGCAGAAACCGCTCATGCCCCAACCGATTCCGAAGACCGCTGATCCTCCAATGAGCTTCATGTCGAGGTCCAGCCTGGTCGGCAGGGAAAACCCCGTCGCGAGCAGTGGGTGGTCCATCCTGAAAACCAGCCGGTAGCCGATCGCGGTCACCAGCAGCGCGCCGCCCATGACGAACGCAAGGCTTGGGTCCCAGGTTCCGGCAACGTCAAAGAAATTCAGGACCTTGGCCGGATTGCCCATGCCGGAAACCAGGATCCCGGTGCCGAAAACAAGGCCGATGGCGAATGCGGAAAGAACCTTGAACATGTCAGCCTCCAATCACGTGACGGATCAGGAATACCGTGCCGCCCGCTGTCACCATGAAGGTGAGCGTTGCAACGATCGAGCGGATGGAAAGGCGGGACATGCCGCAGACACCGTGTCCGCTGGTACAGCCGGACCCGAAGGTCACACCGGCCCCGATGAGAAAGCCGCCGGCAATCAGGAGCGCGGGCGATGACGGAATGCTGATTTGCGGCAGCTGTCCGGACAGTTCGAGGAAAATCAAGGGGCTGAGTACCATTCCGGCGACAAAGGCCGCACGCCAGGCCCAGTCCTGGTTCAGCCTGAGTGTCAGAAGTCCGGCGACCGTTCCGCTGATGCCGGCAATGCGGCCGAGCGTTGCCATCAATGCAACGGCGGCAAACCCGATCAGGATGCCGCCTGCCAGGCTTTGGAAAGGCGTGAATTCAGTCATGTTCGATTCCTATAATCTTATATTTTCGAATATATGAATATAATGCTCAATCTGCAAGCCCTTTCTGAATTCTGCAGTTGAAATCTGATGTCTCGGAGCGGATATGACCGTCTTGGTATCTTGTGCCCTGGCGACGTGCTGCCGGCCGGCCGTCAGATCCGATGTCTATTGGCTTGCATCACCTGCCTCGGTCTCTGGCTTGACCGGGCGATCCGTGTTGAGGAGGCCCAACACGATTTTCGTGCCGTCCGCCAGTGTTTTTGCCACGGCGTCTGGGATCAGGAGCGCCGGGTTCTCTGAATCGGGAGGAGAGTAGCGATCGGTTCTTGGACCCGAAAACTCGCCCATCGGTCTCAGAATGTCCTCGTGAACGACACTTCCCAGGAACAGCGGCTGCAGTCGGCCGTCGTCGACAATCTGATACCGGCTTGGCCAGAGCCGCAGCACCCAGCGCCCGCCTTTTTCCTCTTCCGGATCTTTGTGGATGAGAACAAGATCGGGTTGCCGGCCATTCTGGGTTCTCGGCAGGATCGGCAGCGAGTCGGGTGGTGTCTGTCCTTCGACAAAGCCACCCGCCGTTGTCAGGTTCCATTTCGGCGGAAGCTGCCAGCCGTCCCGCTCGGCGACCTTGGCAAACGCATCCAGGGATCCCGCATACTGGATCACGAGCGGTTCTTCCCGGTCGCCGTTGAGTTCGACGCGCCGGTCCGGAAGGGTCCTCCATTCCCGGTCGCGCCATGCGGACGCGGTCAGCATCTCCGTGTGGACCCGCGGCTGGTAGGTCACGAGAGCCTGGTTGAAAGCCGACCAGATATGCCAGCCGCCAAACACCGTCAGGGTCGTAACGACAAGGGCCGCGAGTGTCGTGCGGCCGATTTTCTCGTTGTGGATCGGACCGAAAACAAAGGCGAATGCGGACACCATCGCCGTTCCGAAAAGAAGGCCGGCCAGCACGTCCGACATCCAGTGCGCGCCAAGATAGATCCGTGAAAACCCGATTGTAATGACCAGGGTCGCGGACACGGTGAAGACCGTCGCCTTGAGCCAGCGATTGAGATCATGCGCGATCAGAACCGCGCAGATCCCGAACAGGACAGCCGTCAGTGTGGCGTGACCGCTCGGAAAACTGTAGGCATCGGCTCCGGCGTAAAGTTCGATCGGGCGCGAGCGGTGCAGGATCAGCTTGAACAGCGGCACGAACATTGCCGTTCCGGCCATGGCGATGATGAAGCCGATGCCCCGCCGCCACGCTTTGCGGACAAAGAGATAGGCCGCGACGACGACCGTCACCGCCGCGACGACGATCCCGTCTCCCAGCATGGTGAAGAAGACCATGATCTTGTCGCCGGCCGTGGATCGCACGCTGTCGAAGAAATTCAGGATCGCAAGATCCGCGCGCACCATGGGTTCGCCCGGCGACACCTCGCCGACAATCCAGAAGAACGCCGGCATGGTGATCAGCAACAAGACGGTGGACGCGAGCATGCCTGCGGACCGCGGATGGGCGGGATCGAAGTTCTTGGCAATCCATTGCGAGGCCCGGTCCGGCCGTTTCGCGAACCAGGAGACGATCACCGCATGTGCATTGGGGAACAGCGGCAGGATGATCAGGATCAGCCAGCGTCCCAGCATCACGATAAGAAAGATGATCAGAAGCAGCGCGCCGAGAACGAAGGCAAGCCGGCCGCTGATCTGTCCAATGGCATTCAGGGCGGATCCGGCAATGATGCCCGGGCCCATATGGGCAATCGTCCAGGCAAATGCGGACGTGACGTTGACCACAGAGAACCGGGTGAAATTCATGCCTGCCATGCCGGCAATTCCGGGCACGACGGATTTCACGCCCGGAACAAAGCGACCGAAAAACACGCTCTTGCCGCCGTGGCGCTCGAAGAATTTTTCGCCGCTGACGATCATGTGCTCGTACTTGTTCAGCGGCCACATGCTCTTGATCCTGTCCTTGAACCGGTAACCGATCCAGTAGGAGATGGCATCGCCTGCGGTCGCCCCGAGCGTTGTCCAGATAAACAGAGGCACGGGATCAAGCTTGCCGAGACCGACCAGGGTACCTGCACCGACCAGCACGACTGTTGTCGGGACGAAAAGCCCGATGATGAAAAGCGCTTCCCCCATGGCGGCGAGAAAACAGATCAGGCCCGCCAGCCCCGGGTTTTCGGCAATGAAGGTCAGAACGGGGTCTATAAAGTCTGTCACGGACGCCTGTCAGTCTGACTGAAAATCAACATCTAAAAGCTAGCATGTTTTTTCCGGTTCAATTCCAGCACGGAATCACGCACGGAAAAACATCTGCAGTCTCATATAAGCGCCGCACCTTTCAACCAACAGGAAAAAGTGCCCTGCCGGGATTTGGCGCGGGATTGATCTGCGCCATGGTCTTTTTGTGTTGGCTGGGACAAGATGCACTCAGCACGCCTTTTCAGGAGCCGCCGATGTTCGAATCTGCCCGCTTGCCGCAAAAAATGACCAAGAAGGAATTCAAGAAGCTGGAACCTGAATTGAGGGAACAGCTTCTCGCAGCCCAACTTCCGATGATCGAAAAGCAGCCTTTTTCGACACTGATCCTGGTGGACGGACTGGACGGCGCGGGCAAGGGCGAGGCCGTCGCCCGGCTTTATGGCTGGATGGATGCCCGGCATCTCGTGTGCAATGCCTATGGCGAACCCACCGATGAAGCTCGTCTGCGTCCGCCGCTTTGGCGCTACTGGCGCGACCTGCCCGCAAAGGGCGAAACGGCAATCGTGTTCGGAAGCTGGTATCAGACCGTTTTGAGAGACTGGATTTACAAGAAAATCGATGACGACGCCTTCGAAAAGGCCCTTGTGCGCATTCGCAGGTTCGAGGAGATGCTGTCCAAAGAGGACATCCTCATCCTGAAATTCTGGTTCTACCTGCCGAAGGACATTCAGAAGGAACGTCTGAAAAACATCGAGAAGAAAAACAGTGCACGCCATGTTCTGGCGGACTGGGCGGCCCTGAAACATCACAAGAAGGCGAGCGAAGCCGGTGAAAAGATTGTGCTGGAAACCAGCAAGGGATATGCGCCCTGGTTCGTCATACCCTCGCAGGATGCAGAGTATCGCGATGCAGCCCTGGCGCAGACGGTTGCCCGCAACATGAGCCTGAAACTGGATGACGGCGAAGCGCAATCGGTTGCAGCACCACCGGTTGTTGGCGGTCTGCAGAAAGAGTCAGCCGTCGACAACATCGATCTCACCGCGTCTCTCGACAAACCCGAATACGAGAAAAAGCGCCGGGAATACCAGGACCGTCTGTCCGGACTTTCGGACCGCAAGTCCATGTCGAAGACTGGCGTGGTGCTTGTGTTTCAGGGCAACGATGCAGCGGGCAAGGGCGGAGCGATCCGGCGTGTGATCCGGCCACTCGACCCCCGCATTTACAAGGTGCATCCGATCTCGGCCCCGTCGGACGAGGAAAAGGCACGGCCATACCTTTGGCGTTTCTGGCGCCGCGTGCCGCGCAAGGGGCATTTCGCCTTCTTCGACAGGTCCTGGTACGAACGGGTCCTCGTTGAAAGGGTCGAGGGTTTTGCCGGGCACGATGACTGGCTCCGGGCTTACAACGAAATCAACGAATTCGAGCAGGAACTCACCGATTTCGGCTACATCGTGTGCAAGTTCTGGCTTGCGATTTCAGAGGACGAGCAGCTCAGGCGCTTCAAGGCCAGGGAAGACACGGCCTACAAGCAGCACAAGATCACGGACGAGGATTGGCGCAACCGGCTGAAATGGGACCAGTATGCGATCGCCGCCGGAGACATGGTTGACCGGACTTCGACACACTATGCGCCCTGGACGCTGGTCTCATCCGAAAACAAGCGCCATGCGCGCATCGAGGTTCTCAGAACGATTTGCGAGCGTCTGGAGGAAAAGCTCTAGAGCGCACCGGCAAGATAGTCTATGGCCGCCTGAACACCGCCCTTGCCATATGGAATTTCAAGCCGTTCGAAGCCGAGTTCGATGGCCGACAGTGTTCCCAGAAGCATGACCGCGTTCACATGACCCATATGGGCTATGCGGACGCCCTTGCCCGAAATCTCGCCGATCGTCCCGCCGATCGTGACGCCGCAGACGGTTTTGGTGAACTCGCGCAGAGCGTCGGCATGCCCATTTTCCAGCCGGACGACAGAGACGCTGTTGGAGCGCGCGTGCGGTTCACTGATGTTGAAGTTGACAGCACCACCTTCCGACCATCGGGCAATGGCCCTGCGCGTTGCCTCGCCGAGAAGGGCATGCCGGTGCCATGCCTGTTCGAGCCCCTCGTCGAAGAGTATCTCCGCAGCCTTTTGAAACGCGTAGAGAAGGTGCTCCGGCGGTGTGCCGCAATACTTCTGATAATGCTCCGGGCCCTTCCGGAACGTCCAGTCGGTGTAGTTGGTTCTGAGGTCTGCCGTCTCGTGAGCCTTGTCCGCTTTCGGTCCGGCCGCAACGAACGACAGGCCCGGCGGGCACATCAGGCCCTTTTGCGAACCGGTCAGGGCCACGTCGACACCCCAGGCATCCATCTCGAACGGCATGCATCCGAGCGATGCGATCGTGTCAACCATGAAAAGGGCGGGATGTCCCGCAGCATCAATGGCTTTCCTGAGGGCCGCGATATCGTTCCAGACACCGGAAGCCGTGTCGACCTGAACAACAAGGATGGCCGAAATTTCGTGGTTGATGTCCTGCCTGAGCCGGGCTTCCAGTTTTCCCGGGTCGACGCTGCGATCCCAGGCTCCTTCCAGAATTTCAGCCTCGAGACCGGTGATTTCCGCGGCTTCGCCCCAGCCAAGCGCAAATCTTCCGGACTCCAGAACGAGAATTTTGTCGCCCCGTTTGAGCGTGTTGCACAGCGCGGCGTCCCACGCCCCGTGGCCATTGGCGGCATAGATATAGGTTCTGCCCTCGGTGCGGAAGAGCCGCTTGAGACTGTGCAGGCAATAGTCTGTCGTTTCGAGCAGCGGGCCTTCGTAGATGTCGACAGCAGGCCGGTGCATTGCCCTGAGCACCTCCTCCGGAACGTTGGTCGGACCGGGAATCATCAGAAATTCTTTGCCGTGGCGAAGTGGCATTCGGTTTCCTTTTGCGAAAAGCGGGTTGTGCCGGCTGATGCCGCTATGTCGAAACCCGGTGGCAGGGCAACTGTCAGAAAATTGCCTGCTCCCGCGCAAACGTCAAGAGAGCTGCTCCCGATCGTGTCCTCGGATCGGATGGATCTTGCGTGCCAGTGCTGTGTTGTCGGCTCGCGAGCGCGTCTGCGGAAGTCTTCTGTCCATCAAAACGACATCAGATAGGGTTATGTTAACGGCGTATGGTGTAGTGGTTTTGGTCGCAGCCGGGCTGGAATTGCGTTTTTTCGCAAGGCAGTCGTCGCGCGGTCATAAGGAAAATGTCTTGTTTCCGTTAAGTAATGTCTTCAAGTTAACGGTGACTTGGTTTCGTCGGTTAGGCGTTGCAGCATGATTTTGGTCGAAGAAGGACAGAGCCCGCTGATCCTGTGCCTGCCTCATAGCGGCACGGACATTCCGAAACCTGTGTCTGCAAGGTTCAATGCAACCGGGCGCCTGCAGGCTGATCTTTCCTGGCGTCTGGAGAGGCTTTTCAGCTTCAGTGCAGACCTTGGTCTGACCGTTCTGAGGTCATCGATTTCCCGCTATGTGATTAACGCGGACAGGAATCCGGCAACGCCGCTGGCATCTGCCACAGATCCTCTTGCCGCGCTGTGTCCTGTAACGACCCTTGACGGAAAACCGATATACCAGGACGGCGAGGAGCCCGGGCCGACCGAGATCGAGCAGCGCGTGCTGCTGTTTCATACCCCGTACCACAAGGCCCTTCGGCAGCAGATAGACCGGCTGATGCGCAAGCACGGCGCGGTCATCTTCATCGACTGCCAGTCGATGCGCTCCAACATAAAGGGCGTGACGGGCAAGGGGTTGCCCGAGTTGAATATCGGCAGCGCCGACGGAGCGTCCTGCGATGCCGATCTGCGCAATCTGTTCGTTGGAACGCTGAGCGGATTGAAAGGACTTGAGCTTGGTGTCGACACCCATACCAGGGGGGGCTTCCTGATCAATTCTTTCGGCAGACCCGAGCGCGGTGTCAACGGAGTGACCCTTCTGCTCGCGCAGCGCGCCTACCTGCGTCATGAATCGCCGCCGTTCGAACCGGACAAGGCAGGAATGACGCGGCTGCAGGAGGTGCTGACGGACTGTTTTTCCAGCCTGATCGACTGGGCGGAAGAAACGGGACGCGAAAGAAAACGCAATTCGGTTGAGGCACGGCCTGGTCCGGCCGCTCCGGAAGAAGCATCCGGATCGAGCGTCACCAACGACGGCGACGCAACCGTTTCTGATGCCGGTGATGATGCGGCTGTCGTGGAAGCAGACCACCGGTCTTCCGATGAATCCGGCGCGGAGCCGCCGCAGACCGAGCCGGACAGCGGATCTGGCCCGCCGGCGAAGCAGGAAGCTTCACCCGGAAACGAAAAGCCGATTACGCTGCTCGTTGCCGAGTGAGTTTTCGGACGCTTAAGCGCGACAACACTGCCTGAAACGAAAAGCGCGGGAATTGCCCGCGCCTTGTCTGTTCCGATCCGCGATCAAAAGAAGGCCTGAAGCCCGGTCTGTGCCCGTCCGAGGATCAGCGCGTGGATGTCATGCGTGCCCTCGTAGGTATTCACGGTTTCAAGGTTCTGGCTGTGGCGCATGACATGGTATTCTTCCTGGATGCCGTTGCCGCCATGCATGTCCCGCGCCTGGCGAGCGATATCGAGCGCCTTGCCGCAGTTGTTGCGCTTGATGATCGAGATCATTTCCGGCAACACCTGCCCGGCATCGAACAGCTGGCCGACCCGCAGGGCCGCCTGCAGACCAAGAGCGATCTCAGTCTGCATGTCTGCGAGTTTTTTCTGGAACAACTGGGTCTGCGCGAGAGGCCGCCCGAACTGTTCGCGCTCCAGCCCGTACTGGCGCGCACGAGTCCAGCAGTCTTCCGCGGCACCCATGGTGCCCCAGGCAATGCCGTAGCGGGCGCGGTTGAGACAGCCGAACGGACCTTTCAGACCCGACACGTTTGGGAGAAGGGCATCTTCGCCGACTTCCACGTCATCCATGACGATCTCGCCTGTGATCGATGCGCGCAGAGAGAGCTTGCCGCCGACCTTGGGTGCGCTCAGGCCCTTCATGCCCTTGTCGAGCACGAAACCCCGGATGGCCCCGTCATGCGCTTCGGACTTCGCCCACACCACGAAGACATCCGCAATCGGGGCATTTGAGATCCACATCTTGCTGCCGGTCAGCCGGTAGCCGCCATCGGTCTTGACGGCGCGCGTGCGCATGCCCGCCGGATCGGAACCCGCATCGGGTTCTGTAAGGCCGAAACAGCCCACATATTCACCGCTTGCAAGCTTGGGCAGATATTTCTGCCGCTGTTCTTCCGAGCCGTAGGCGAAGATCGGATACATCACGAGGGACGATTGCACGCTCATCATGGAGCGGTACCCGGAATCGACGCGCTCGATTTCACGGGCAACGACGCCGTATGAGACATAGGACGCGCCTGCGCAGCCATAGTCTTCCGGCAGCGTGACGCCAAGCAGTCCGAGTTCGCCCATTTCGTTGAAGATCGCCCGGTCGGTGGTCTCCTCGCGATAGGCATCGATCACGCGTGGCAGCAGTTTATCCTGAGCATAGGCGCGTGCCGTATCCTGGATAAGCTGCTCGTCTTCCTGCAGTTGATCGCGAAGATGAAAGGGATCCTGCCAGTCGAAGGCTCCGCCCCCGGATGGGCTGGATTTGATCTGTACGGGTGCATTCATGGATCGTCTCCTGTGCCGGACACCGGCAATCGTGGCGATGACTGCGCGCAGTTTCTTTGATCGCGGTGCAGCCTGAGATCATTCTGATTTCGCCAGTGTGTCCCCTTTTGCGTTTGCGTAAAAGCGAAACCTGGTTCAACATTCATGACAAAATGGAATGAACCGGAAATTCGAATGAGACGTGCCTTCATCCCTTCCGCCGACACGCTGATCGCTTTTGAGTGCGCAGCGCGCCACTTGAGCTTCACGCGTGCAGCCGAAGAGCTTCACCTGACCCAGGGAGCGATCTCCAAACAGGTCCGGCATCTTGAAACCCGGCTGGGCGTGGAACTTTTCCGAAGGGTGCGACAGCGTATCGTCCTGACCGACGCCGGGCGCATCTACCTTCACGACATACGCGGCGCCCTGGAGCAGATGACATCGGCGACGCGGCAGGTGATGTCCTATGCGGGCAGTGCGGATGTTCTGAATCTGGCGGTGTTGCCGACCTTCGGAACGCGCTGGCTGGCGCCGCGCCTGGCAGAGTTCGGCCGAAAATATCCTGACGCGGGCCTCAATTTGAGTGTCCGTCTGCAGCCGTTCGACTTTGATGAAGAACCCTTCGACGGTGCCATCCATCACGGTGATCCTGTCTGGGCGGGTGCAATCGCGGAAAGACTGTTTGCGGAAGAAGTTATTCCGGTTGCCTCGCGCATCTTCAAGGAACGCCATGACATCCGCTCGCCGCAGGATCTGGCACGTGTTCCCCGTCTCCAGCTCGCAACACGGCCCCTGGCGTGGCGGCAGTGGTTTGATCTCGCCGGCGTTGAAACCGATACCGCCTTTCAAGGTGCGCGTTTCGAACAATTCGTCATGATTTCCGAAGCGGCGATCCATCACGCCGGCGCCGCCCTCATGCCGAAACTCTTTATCGAGGACGAGTTGGCGTCCGGCCGTCTCGTTCGCCTGTTCAACCTCTCACTCGATCAGCACACTGCCTACTATTTCGTCTATCCCGAAGGCAGGACGATGCGTCCGGTCGTGTCCGCGTTCCGGAAATGGTTGACGGAAGAGGCCGAAACCGCTCGGGTAAGACGGGAGACCATGCTTCCCGAATGAACCTTGGCCTGAACGGTTGCGACATGACTGGAAAAGAATGAGAAATTCAGACAAACAGCATCTCCGGGTGATCCTGAACGGCAAGTCGGCTGGCCGGAATGATGTCCGTGCGGCCATAAGCGCGGTGCGCGACATGGGTCACGACGTATCGGTTCGGGTGACTTACGAAGCGGGCGATACCACTCGTCTTGCAAGGGAAGCCCTTGCCGACCATAAACAGCAACGCATCGATACGCTGGTAAGCGGCGGTGGCGACGGCACGATCCATGAAGTGGTCGACACGGTGCTTCATGAACTCGGTGACAGAGACAGGCCACCCTTCGCATTTGCCGTTCTTCCGCTTGGAACCGCCAACGATTTTGCCCGGCATATCCGTTTGGATCCGGCGGATGTGTCCGCCTGTCTGCGCTTTGCTGCGCGTGCAAGCGCCAAACCCATGGACGTGGGCGAAGTCAACGGGTGCTGTTTCGTCAACATGGCGACCGGCGGCTTTGGCACGCAGGTGACGTCACAGACCGACCCCAACCTGAAACGGGTGCTCGGGGGGGCGGCCTATCTGTTCACCGGTCTGCACCGGTTTTCCGAATTGTCGGCCTGTGAAGGCCAGATCGAGGCGGAGGACTTTGTCTGGGAGGGGGCTTTCATCGCGCTTGCCATCGGCAACGGCCGCCGGGCCGGCGGCGGCATCCGCCTTTGCCCGCGTGCCAAACTCGATGACGGTCTGCTTGATCTCACGATCATTCCCTTTCCAAAGTCGGGAAAGGTGTCCGATCTGCTCTCGACGCTGCTGGAGAACGGTGTCGACGGCATGAAGCATGGCATTGTTCAGCGCAGGGCGAGAGACATTCGGATCCGGACGGCAAAACCGGTTCAGTTCAATCTCGATGGCGAGCCCATGAATGGACAGGACTGGAAGATTGGGATAAGGCAGCACCTTATTGACATGCGGCGATAACCGTGTCGCGACAGCCGCTGACCGCCAGAGAAGATCCCGACGCCCTCATGGACGAGTACCAGCTCAAGAACCTCCTGAAATTCGCCCCTGCGCGTCTTGGGATCGTCCGCAAAAAACACCTGTTCATTCACATTCCGAAGAACGGTGGAATGAGCATTCGTCATGATCCCCAGTTGAAGGATCGCATTGTGCTGGCCAACAGGCGGCGACTGGAGGGCAAGGGCTACGCCGACGGTCTGAAGAAGCATATGCAGCAAATGGGTGGCCAGCCCGGTTATGAACACGCCCGCTATCGGGACGTCGATATTTCGGTGCGAAAGGGCACCATCGCGTTTGCCATTATTCGAAATCCCTGGTCAAGGACAGTCTCGCGCTTCAAATTTGCCTTGCAGACACGGGCATCGGGCGGGCCGGATGCGCCCAAATACGACCGGAGCGGCTTTGAGGTGTTTCTGGAAGAACGCCATAGGTGGGGAGGCGAAGACTACTTCTGGCATCGCGCCATCCGGGGCTGGTATCCGCAGGTTGACTATCTGGTCGACGAGGAGAACCGGATTTCCATCGACGTGCTGCGCCAGGAACATCTGACCGAAGAGATGGGGCGCTACCTGTCGCTCGAGAGCGAACTGGAGCGGAGAAACGTGAGCAAGGTTACCGGTTCGGACTATCGTGATCTGTACACCGACAAGACGATACAGATCATCGCCGACTGGTACGCTGCCGACATTGAGCGGTTCGGCTTCGATTTTGACTCCGCAGCGGTGCGGAACACGCACTTCACCGATGGCCGGGCGCAGGCGGACAGCGTCCTATGACGCAGATCCCCATCGACAAACGTCTGGACACCGCATTTGCGTCGCCGGACGTCCACGATCTGACGATCCCCGGCGACGGGGTGGTTGCGGTGATCCTTGCCTATAATGAGGCACTCCGGTTTCCGTATTTTCTGGAGCATTACCGGAAGCTCGGCATCGCCCACTTCATCGTCATCGAAAACAACTCGACGGATGGCACCCGCGCCTTGTTGTCCGAGTGCGCCGACGTCAGTGTCATCGGAACGGAAAAACCCTACAGGGATCACAAGTCGGACTGGCGGCAGCTGATCTGTGAGCGCTACCTGGAAGATCGCTGGGTGATCTTCCCCGACGTCGATGAACTTTTTGTCTATCCGGGCTGGCCGGACCGGTCGATCGGCGATCTGGTGCGAGACCTTGACGGAAGCCGATACCGGGCCCTGTTTTGCCCCATGGTCGACATGTATCCGAAAGGGCCGCTGAAGGACCTGACATACACGGCAGGCGACAGCTTCCTGGACACCAGCCCCTATTTCGACGGAACCGGCTACCGCTATTGCCCGCTCAAGGGAAGTCACCGGAAACGCTACAAGACACCGTCGCGTCACGTCTTCGGCGGAACGCGTGAGCGTCTGTTCCATCAGGATGCCAAGCGTCGTGCGAGCGCTTTCGACCGTGCATTGATCAATCGCTTCTTTTCAATCCGCTCGAATGCGCCGGAAACGTCTACCGGCCGTTTCATCGATCACCTGGTGTTCAAACTGGTCAAGAATGCGCTTCCCGACACGGCAGCTGTTCAGAGCAAAATCCCCCTGATCAAGTGGCGGAGTGATTACAGGTTTTCAGGTGGTGTTCACGGCATCGACAAAGGGATTCGCGTCGCTCCCGATTGGGGCACCCTGCTGCACTTCAAGTATCTCGACGACTTTCAAAGCAAGGTCACTGAGGCGATCGCGCGCAAGCAGCACACGGACGATGCGGGTCACTATCGCGACTACAATGCGCAGATGGCCCTTCTGATGGAAGAAGGACTGTTCGGGTCCTGCAGCAAGAAGTTCACCGGGACGGAGAGCTTGCTCGAATTCGGTCTGATGAAACACGTTGGAGACAGCATTTCGCTACGCTGATCGGTCTAGTCACCTGAATCTGAAGTTCGACTCATTTTGCAGCGATCTTCGAACGAACTTCAAATTCACCGCACTAGCGCTCGGAAATCAACTTTCCGAACTCCTCGACATAGATTTCCGTCTTGCGCATGTGGTCAAAATTCTGCTTGGCGTAGGCGAGGGCTGCCTCGGATACCTCGGGAAGCTTTTGCGGGTTTGCCTCGATATCCGCAATTGTCCGGGCCCAGTCTTGCGGCGTGTTGGCCGACAGGAAACCCGTTTTGCCGTGCGTGACATAAGCATTCATCGGACTGACGTCGGAAACCAGGACAGGCAGTCCGATGCTCATGGATTCCACGATGGTCTTTCCAAGGCCTTCGTAGTCCGCGCAGTGGCACAGCAGATCATGGTCGGCGAGCCGGCTCCAAAGAACGTCTTGCGCAAGGAACGGGCAGAACTCGACGCGCTCCTCCAGTCCAAGCCGGGCCACTTTCTCTTTGGATTCGCCCAGCTTCTTGCCTTCCCCGATAAAGGTCAGTGAAACCTTGCTGTGCGCGCCCAGCAACGACATGGCATCGATCAGGATATCCTGGCGTTTGTGGTAATCCGCAAACCGTGATGCCATGACCAGTTTGAGCGGCGCCCCGGCCGTATAGGTCCTCGGGGGTACGTTTGCCTCTGCCTTTGTTCCCACGTCGAGGACGAAGGACCTCTTGAAATCGACATCCATGTCCAACTCGTTCAACTTCTGCCGGACCATCGTCTCCAGGTTGTCGTGAATGAAATTGACGCAGTCGATGGAATTGAAGGCCTTTTGATATCGTGCTTTCCGGTTGGGGCGCTTCAGAATGTCGTCATGCCAGGCCAGCCCCGCCATGCGCATTACCACGCGAAGGCGCGGGGAGTACTTTCGCGCGAGCAGCGCAAGCTGCAGGTTCCGGAGTTCGAAGAAGCAATACAGGATGTTGATCTTGTTTATGAGGATGACAGTCAGCAAGGCAAGGACCCTGCTTTGCCTGCTGCTCACAAATCGCGAGAAGAAGAGCGTGTTGTAGCCGTGAAGCCGGACACCTTTCTCGCGTGCTCGCTCGATATCACCCTTCGCCGCTGTCTCGCACAGATAAACGACGTTGTGTCCGAGGGCGCTCATGTTTTCCGCCATCAGACGGCACGAGGTCTCCGCTCCCCCGCCGAACGGCTTGTCGCTATAGGGATTTTTTGACGTTAGGAACAATATGTTCATGTGGTTTTGCTCCTGACGTGGATTGAGGGGCACCGGGCTCCGGGTCGCGCCTTGCGCGTGGCGTTTTCCCTCTTACTGGCGCAGTGAGGTGCACGCTCACGCCTTGTGGATCTTGCCGTCGAACAGACCGTTGCGGTTGCAGACATTGCGCGTATCCACGATCAGTCTTGCATGCTCCACAATCAGGGCCCAGTCGATTGCATCGTGGTCAGTTGATATGAGGACCGCGTCGAAGGATTGCAGCGTTTCGGGTGTCAGATCCACGGATTTCATGCCGCGCATGTGCGGATAGGACCGGGTCTGCGGAACCTCGGCAATATGGGGATCGTGGTACTCGACATTGGCCGAGCGCGCCGCGAGAAGATCGATAAGCTTCAATGAGGGGCTCTCCCGCATGTCATCGACATTCTTCTTGTAGGCCATGCCGACCACCAGGATATTCGAGCCGTTCAGGCCGCGCGAAAAACTGCCGTCCAGCGCACTGGCGAGCTTGTTGATGACGTGATGCGGCATCGCCGTGTTGATCTCGCCGGCGAGCTCGATGAACCGGGCCGCGACCTCGTATTCGCGTGCTTTCCATGTGAGGTAGAACGGATCGATCGGGATACAGTGTCCGCCGAGACCCGGGCCGGGATAGAACGGCATGAAACCGAACGGCTTGGTCTTCGCCGCGTCGATGACGTCCCAGATGTCGATGTCCATCTTGTCGTAGATGAGCTTCAACTCATTGACGAGCGCGATGTTGACGCTCCTGAAAATGTTCTCTGTGAGTTTGACAGCCTCGGCGGTTGCGGCGCTCACAACGGGGACGACCTCGGAGATCAGGGTGCCATAGAGAGCGCCGACAAGTGCCCGGGATGCGGCGTCGTCCGCACCGACGATTTTCGGGATGGACCTTGTCTGGTACTCGGTGTTGCCCGGATCTTCGCGCTCTGGCGAATAGGCCAGGAAAAAATCGTCGCCACAGACAAGCCCGGCTTTTTCAAGGATCGGTTTTACGAGTTCCTTCGTTGTTCCCGGCCAAGTCGTGGATTCCAGTACGACGAGTTGTCCCTTGCGCAGGCACAGCGCGATTGCCTCGGCGCTGCGTTCCACGTAGACGAGATCCGGTTCGCGTTGCTTGCTCAATGGCGTCGGAACCGCGATCAGGATCGCGTCCGGTTTGCCGAGTTCCGAGAAATCATCCGTCGCCCGGAATTTGCCGGCCGATACGGCGGCTTCGATGACCTTGTCGTCGATATGCTCGATCCCGGACCGGCCCTTGTTGAGATCGGCGACGCGCGCACCGTTGATATCAAAGCCGAGGACATCAAAGCCTTGTTGCACTGCCGTCAGCGCGAGCGGAAGCCCGACATACCCGAGACCGACGATCCCGATCGTATAGTTTCGGTCCGCAATGCGGGTCAGCAGGTTGGTAATTTCGGGCGGGAATTCCTGTGAGGGCGTCGACAAGGTAACCTCAAATACAGCCAATTTCGTCGAATGAGATGAGTGAGGCGTTGTTTGCCACACCCTGTCTCAATTGCAAGTCTTATTCGATACGGCCCTGCCACTGCGGCTTGCCGGCTGGCCGCACAAATCCTGTCTCGCGTGTGCATCCAGCCTGTGGTCACCTGTCACGAAGAGATATCTGTCCGCTGTTTCAAATGCGCGATCAAATCCGTGGAGACCGAGTGCATGGCACCCCCAAACTCCGCTCTCTGGTATGTCTCGTCGTCCGCAAGTCCCGGGTAGAGGCCTGTCTGGCTCGGGTTCTGATATCCGGGGAACGTATAGTCCACAAACCTTTGCTTCAGATAGGCCATGACCGTATCTGCATCGGCCGTGTCCTCCTGAAGAAGATCTTCGAACGAGTCAACGTTCGAAAAATCTGCAATGTTCGGGCAGCCCGAAAACCAGCTGTGTCCAAATATCAGCGCGTTTTTGCCGATCAGGGCGGCTTCGAGGGCAGCGGTTCCGGTAATGGTGGCCGTTATCGCCGCAGTTCTGATGAGACTTGCAGAAGAAACTTCCTCGTTGTCGGCCAGTTCGACACCGCGAATGGACCTGATTGCGTGATAGATCGTCTGGCTTCGGCCCAGATGCCCGCGGTTTGAACTGTAGAGCTGGGAAGGGTGCTCACGGACATAAATCGAATGGCTTTGCGGCAGCTTGTCTCTCAAAGCGGCAAGCGCGCGTATCTGATCGGTATGGTCCAGACCGTCAGGATTGGTCGTTCGTTCCGGCTCGTATTGCAGGGCGAAATAGACGAAAGGTCTTTCAAGATCGAGCCCTTTGGTGGTCAGATCAGACAGTGTGCCCTGCAGGCCGGACAGAAACGCCCGTTTTGCCTGCTCTTTCCGATATCCCTCCGTGACGGAGAAATACTTGGACGGTTTCAGCAGACGCCGGAGCTTCCCGCGCGTGTGTTTCCTGGCATAGGAAAGGAAACGCGTGTCCGCTGACGCATCTTTCGCTTTCTGGGCCTGCATGTAGGACGGTTCCCAGGCCTCCGTTGTCCGCGCCGTGACGGTGTTGGCATATTGCGTGACGAAGCTCCACATTCTCGCGTCGACGGTTTCGTCACGAGGCCCGGTATAGGGGATGATGGCGTCGTTGAGGCCCTCGCGCAGATAAAGCCCGCCTGACAGCGGAAACCACCCGAACGAGTACGCCGGAACACCGTATATCCTGCAGAGTTCGAAAAGAATGTAAGACGTGTATGCGTGAGGAGACTCAATGGTAAGGAAAAAATCGGGCCGAAGCCGGTTTATCTTTTCTATCCCCCAAAGCGCCGCCGCATGAAAAGCAGCTTCACGATCCACCCTTGACCAGGTCTTGTCCGGGTCGATGCGATCCATCATCTTCAGCGCATTGTCCTTGACGCGATGCAGGTCCGGGGACTCGAAAAAGGACAGGTTGTCAGTGGATGAAGCCGCGAGTTGCAGATGCGGCGCGTAGCGCAATCCGTCGAAGTCCGCGACTTCGCAATCCGGGAAGGCATCTTGTGCGCCGGCTTCCAGTCTCGGGTCGCCGATCCACAGGCAGGGACGCGCGACATTGGTCCGCGAAAGCCCGATTGCCAGGTCAAGCCAGAGTTGACGGCCGGGCATCGAGAAGAAGTATTTCAGCATGACCGGGCTCCCTTCGACAGGGGACATGTCAAACCCGGTGGCGGAATGTCGGAGCAAAGCGGCGTGAGGGTCCGATCCGATGCTTTGTGCGGTCGAATTGGGTCCGGCACTGTCATGCAAATTTCCAAAGCGGCAGCACCGACGACAACGACGATTGATTTGAGGCGACAAAAAGCGCGCACTCGTTCCGATCGCGCATATGACTGTTGAGGGCGTCGATGTAACTGCCGACGGTGTTCTTGGAGTGGGACGTATCCATCATCGTGTGGATATTGTGCTCATGCGGTCCCGGCAAGGCGTATTTCGCGCGCGCGTCCGCATAGTCTTCAATGTCGAAAAAGTGCTGTCCGGCGGTCACATCGTTCATGTCGATTCCGCAAAGGACGATCTTCGTGTAGCCCATTGCATATCCGAAGGAGGTCAGCAGACCCAGGCTGCCGCGCCACTTGACGAAATATGGCGGTATGTGGTCGTGCTTGAAGAAACCCAGATTGGCGGTGAACTCGATCAGTTTGTCCGGGTCTATTTCACACTTTGAATGAATCGGAAATTCATTCATGAAATAGGTGCTTTCCTTGTCGAAAACGCTTTCGATGATCGGCACGTACTTGTCGGCATGCGCGCCAAGCAGACTGCCTCTCAGCATGAAGGGAACATCCCGGTATTGCGCCCTCCGGTCGCTCAGGAGATCCGAGATGTTCTTTTCCCGGTTGGGAGGGAACTGAAACAGATAGAAGCTGGGCACGAAATCGTGGATCATCCACCAGTTGAAACCGACGGAATCGTGTGTGCCGATCATCTCGAGGTCGTCGGAAGTCAGTTCGTTGATACTGGGCCCGCTGCCCAGGATGAACAGGGTATCGGAGGTTTTCCGTTTCGTGAATTCCCGGGTGATCGGCTTGACGCCGATGCTGGAAAGCCGATCCGATGTGGACTTGATATTGTTCAGTTCCTGAACGGTGTATTGAAACGTGTCCACCGTTTTGGTCTTCGGCTTGGAGCGGCGGAATAAGCGCATCATGTCCTTGTCCCGGAAACTTCGGCTTCCGTGTCCTGCAAGAGTGCCTCAGTCGGTGTTCATTTCGATGGCGTCGAGTTTCACGGGCGTGTTGGCGTCCACAGCCTCGCGGACCTTCTTTCCAAGGATGGCGTCGAGGTGTTTGGGCGCGGCGCCGTAGCCCGGGCGCACCGAGCGAACCGCGTCGGGAGTTATGGTCTCGCCTGCTGAAAGAGATTTCACGAAATAGAGCGATCGCCGGAACTGCACATTTCCGCGTTCGCTTGATTTGCCTCCGTAGGCGACGCGGCCAAGGGCGGTCCAGGCCGTCTTCGCGTCCCTGCACAAGGCTGCAAATTCTGTCGGTTCAAGCGAAAAGCTGTCGTCAGGGCCGCCACCCGTCCGGTCGAGCGTGATGTGCTTCTCGATGATGGAGGCCCCGAGTGCGACCGAAGCGATTGCCGTCGTGTTGTCGAGCGTATGGTCGGAGAGGCCGATCGGCACATCGAACCTGGAAATCATGTCGGTGAGGGTTGCCAGATTGTAGTCCGACGGCGGTGCCGGGTATCCTGAGACGCAGAGCAGCAAGGCGAGATCCTCACATCCACCGTCTTTGGCGGCGGTCACCGCCTCCTGTATTTCCTGGAGGTTGGCCATGCCGGTGGAAATGATCATGGGCTTGCCCTTCGATGCAACATAGCGGATCAGGGGCAGGTCAATGGCCTCGAAAGAGGCGATCTTGAAGGCCGGGGCACCGAGATCCTGCAACAGGTCGACGGCAGTGAAGTCGAATGGTGAGGAGAAAATGCTGATGCCGCGGTCGGTCGCGTGCGCAAACAGCTTCTCGTGCCACTCCCAGGGTGTGTGCGCCCAGTCATACAGTTCATAGAGACTGCGTCCTTTCCAGGGACCGTCGCCGATCTGAAATTCCGGAGCATCGCTCTTCAACGTGATTGTATCGGGACGATACGTCTGGATCTTGACTGCGTCCGCTCCTGCATCCTTGGCGATGTCGATGATCGACAGCGCGTTTTGAAGATTGCCGTTGTGATTGGCAGACAGTTCCGCGATCACATACGGAGCGTTTCCATGGCCGATGTTTCGATCGTTGATAGCAAAGGACATCAAACACCCTGAATCGTGAGTTGGTAGGTTGCAAACGGGCCGTCTTGCGAGTGCGGCCGGAAACCGGCGTTTGTAAACGCCCTGATCGATGCGTGATTGTCTACGTTGATTTTCGCTCTTAGTTTTCCGACACGCATGCCGATCGCATAGTTTTCAGCCTTTTGCAGCACTTTTGTACCAATTCCCTGACCTTGTGCAAGCCTGTCCAGGCAGATGCTGATTTCGGCGCCGTTGTCCGGGGTTTTGTCGAAACGCAGGTAGCCCAACCCGCAGCCGCCGATCATACAAATCAACATTTGGCGCTGCGGATCGGCAAGTGCGGTCTCGAACCATTTGTAATGCTGCTGGTATGTCGGCCTGTCGTTGCTGAGGAAGAAGCTCTCGTCCTGGATGGCATTGCGCCAGTCGAACACCCGCCTGGCATCGCCGATCGTGGCAGGTCGCAGATCCAGATCTCCGGTCAGCAACTGGGAAACCACGCGCCAGCTTCCGTCTCCGTCGCAGATTGCAGCAGCGCTTTCAGACATTTCCGTTCTGAATGCAACGGAAGCCAAACGGTCAAGCGCCTCGGCGAGGACGTTTGACCGGAGACTGTCGGCGACAAGCGAGGCCCCAGACCGGGACACGACGCGCGCGACCTCCGACTGGTTCTGAGCCAGGACAACGATAATGGAGGGCAGTCCGAGGCAACATCTCTCCCAGGTTGACGTGCCCCCAGCGCCGATTGCGATGTCGGCCTCTGACATCAGGTCTGCCATGTTGCCGACATCACACAACACATCGCAGCTGAACGGGACGTTTGCGGCAGTTTCCCGCACCGTCTCAAGGTTCGGCGCATGTCGTCCGAGGACCACGGTAACGCGGGTTTCTTCGGGCAACCCGGCCTCTGCGAGACTTGTGAGGATGCCGGTTGTGGCGTTGTCCAGGTCGACCCCGCCCATCGTCACCAATATGTTGCGAACGGCCGGCCGGTTGCGGCCCAGAAGCGCTGTTGGGCGGGCATTGGAGAACTCCTCCCGCAACAGCGAATACCGTGTACCGGCCAGGATCTTGCAATTGGCCGGTACAAGATCTCTGTAATCCTCTTCCGATCGTCCGGCTGTCTGGTCAAGCAGCAGGTCAGCGCAGTGTCTGCGGTCCGCAAGGTCGTCAATGACGAGCAGCCTGCAATCGGCATTCGACCGAAGCTCCCGCTCCCAACGTTCATCAAAAGCGTAGTGATCCAGCACGATCCAGTCTGGTTGGAAGGCCGCGACAGCGGCCTGGCACTCGGCGGCGTCCACCTGCCAGGAGACACCCGCCCAGGCGGCATGCGCCGGACCGGAGGATGTTTCAAATCCAGGCTCGGGAACAGGCAGGCGTTTCACCTGAAAGCCGAGCGCTTCAATTTGCTCCGCCAGATGTCCCTGAAGGTCTCGTGTCACGAACAGGCATTCGCAGCCGGCGTGTCGCAAGGTGCTGGCCAGGGTCAGGCAGCGCATGACATGCCCCGTTCCGATTTGCAGGGAGGCATCCGCCCTGAACGCAACTTTCAGCGGCGTCACCAAGAGGTCCAGCCCCCGTCCACCGCCAGATCGGCTCCGGTGATGTAGGAAGACGCCGGCGACAGCAGAAACACGACGGGCCCTGCGAGTTCGTGCGGTTGTCCGGTCCGTTTCATGGGGCATTTGCCCGCAATCTTGCCGACGAGTTCGGGGGCGTCGGCCTGCACCTTCGGCGAGGGAAAGGGTCCCGGAGACAGCGTGTTCACCCGAATGTTCTCGGCGGCAAACTCACAGGCTGCGTAACGGGTGAACTGGCCGAGCGCCGCTTTGGCTGCGCCATAAAAGGGCGGATTGCTGGAGGATTTGCCGGCGTAAATGGCGATGTCGGGGCTCACGTTTCCGTACATTGATCCGATATTGACAACAGACGCCTCTCCGGCCGATGCCGCAGCATGTCTCAGGTTCGGCAGCAGCGACTGAACAAGTCTCTGAGCGGAAATCACGGCGACTTCATAAGCGTCGCGCCATGCGTCCGGCGACGCGGTTTCGACGCTGCCCGCGCCTCCGCTGTAGGCGTTGTTGACAAGACCATGCACGGGAGCGTCCGCTGCGTGGGCTACGAGACGGTCAATGCCGTTCTCATCCGTCAGATCGCAGGCAAAGAACCTGGCGTTGATGCCCGCCTTCGCAAGTTCTGAGACAAGTTTCTCACCTTGCTGTTCCTGCCTTGCCGTAAGCAGGACTTCCGCACCGGCCGCGCCGAGGCCGTGTGCAATGGCGGTGCCCAGATGTCCCGTTGCTCCAGTGAGCAATACCGTTTTGCCGTTTAGTGAAAATGTTCCTGCAGGGGTCATTCGAACGGCCGTTTCCATTTTGCGGGGTCGAGGGTCTGCTCCGGAACGACAGGTCTCGTGTCCCCAATGAGCCTGAGCTGTTCGTCGCTCAAGGTGGAAGTATTGAACAGCGCGATGGTTTCAAGCAACTGGGATTGCGACGCGCTGCCGACAACGACGGCGTCGGCCCAATCCTGCGCGCGCGCCCAGGCGAAACACAGGTCGGCAACAGAACTCCGCCCCGTCTGCTTCCGCATTGCGCCGAGCCACTCCACGATGGGCTTGGCATCGCTGACATGCGCGCGCGCCCACAGGGTCGGGTCTCCGGTTGTCAAAAGACCCTGCAACAGGGAAGACCGGACATGCACGGTGATCGTTCTGAGTGACCGCGCCGCCCGCAGGGCGCCGAGCGCGTCCTCCCAGCGATGATCGAGCGGGTTGGCCGGGATCTGCAAATGTTCCACGTCTTCGAAAGTCAACGCCTTGAGCAATTCGTCCGGGTTTTGAACAGAGACACCGAGGCGCGCAATCTGTCCCCCGTGTTTCAGTTTCAGGAGATGCTTCCAGACAATTCCGCCATGTGCGTCGAGATGTTCGGCCCGGTGGAGCAGCAGCGTGCCGAGCGTCTCGGTACCGAGATTGACGATTGATCTCAGAACGCTGTTTTCCACGAGTGGGCCGATGGCTTCCGGTGCAACGCTCGGATCAAGCGCGCTGAGCTTGGTCACGACCTCGATGTCGTTGTCGGCAGAGCCTTTTCGAAAGCGTCCGATGATCTGCTCGCTCAGCCCGTAGTCCCGCGCAGTGTCAACGCACTTGAGGCCGTTCTCGACCGCGCAATTGAGCAACTCGAGCGATCGGCTCTCGGAAAACGCCGTGTCGTTGGTGACCCCGTAAGCCATGCCCAATTGGGCGCCGCCGAGCACAAGATCGGGTATCGCGGGTGGTTCGGTCTCCGTCTCCCCGAGTAAACCGACGAGATCGATCCATGAAACGCCGGCAGGATCGGGAAAGGTCCGGAACAGGCTTGCGATCTTCAGGTAGTCCGAAATCGTGTCGACGGTTACCGATCGGGTGTCCAGGTTTCTTGGAGCATGTGCGGTGTAGAGAGCATCGTCGCCCTGGGACCTGATCCAGGCAGTGACGTGCTCCCGGTCAAAACTGGAACGCGCCGATGCCGCCGCCTGCTTCAGGAGGCCGGCCCGGGTGACTTCAAGACTGACGCCATGGGGCAACCCGGAACCTTCGCCATTCGTTCGGATGTAATTCAGCCCCTCGGATACAAAATGGTTTACGACTTCGTCGATCAGCGCGCCGTCGGGCACGGGATTGTCTGCTGTCAGCCGAACAACGGGTGTGTCATCGGAAAGATCAGCCACGATGCGCGCAAATCGCCCGAGCACATCTTCCAAAGACCCCCGGACGGTCGGGATGCCGTAGTCGGCCGCACAGGCGCACAGAAGATCGTCGCTTGGATCGTCCGATGTCGCGATGAGGACGTGCCGTCCGGTATTCGCGGCACGCTGCGCAACGAGGATCGCCATCGGAATGCCGTTGATCGGCAGGAGCACTTTTCCCGGCAACCGGCGTGAGGATGTTCGCGCCTGGATGATGATCTGGGTCACCGGGGAATCTCGCGCGCGATCACCTCCGCAATATAGTCCTGCTGTGCATGCGTCAGATCGGGATAGAGCGGGATCGAGACCGCACAGCGATAGTATTGCTCGGATTTCGGAAAGTCGCCCGGATTGAACCCGAGATCGCGGTAATAGGGTTGAAGGTGAACCGGGATGTAGTGGACGTTCACGCCGATATCGTTGCTGCGCAGGCTGTTGAAAAAGCGTGTCCTTGCATCTTCCGCCTGGCTTTCAAGCTGAATGACATAGAGATGATAGGATGAGCGGCAATTCTCGCGGCAGACAGGCAGCGTCAAAGGAAGGTCTTTGAGCAACGTGTGGTAACGGTCGGCCAACGAGTTCCGGCTCTCGACGAAGGCATCGAGGCGATCCATTTGGCTCAGACCCAGCGCGGCCTGCAACTCGGTCATCCGATAATTGTACCCGAGTTCCAGTTGCTGATAGTACCACGGGCCATCTGATTCGCCGCGCATCAGGCCCGGATCCCGGGTCACACCATGGCTTCGAAACCGCCGCATCCTTTCAGCGAGTTCGGCGTCGTTCGTGAGGGCCATGCCGCCTTCGGCCGACGTTATGATCTTCACCGGGTGAAAGCTGAAAACGGTGATGTCCGAATAGGTGCAGCAGCCGACCGGCTGATCCTCGTAGGAGGCTCCGATCGCATGGCTTGCGTCTTCGACAATCTTGACGCCGTAGCGCCTTGCAAGGCTCGACAGACGTCTCATGTCAGGTGATTGCCCGCACATATGCACCGGGGCGACTATCTTCGGCAGCCTTCCGGATTTTTCTGCGGCAATCAGTTTTTCTTCAAGCGCATCCGGGCACATGTTGAAGGTTGCCGGATCGATGTCCACGAAATCGACATCGGCGCCAAGATATCTCGCGCAATTGGCTGTTGCGACAAAGGTAATCGGCGTGGTCCAGAGCAGGTCGCCCGGTCCGAGCCCGAGCGCCGCGACGGCCGAATGCAAGGACGACGTGGCAGAATTGGCCGCAACGGCGAACGCCGCACCGACTTTGTGCGTGACTGCCTTCTCAAAGTCCGGGAGCACGCTTCCCTGCGTCAGAAAGTCGGATTTGAGCACGCCGACCACGGCGTCGATATCGTCCTGGCTAACGCTCTGGCGGCCGTAGGGTATCATCAGATCGCGCCTATTTTTCCGCGGTTTGCGTCAATCCACGACGCCAGGGCTTCTTCGCTCATCCAGTCGGGATTGTTGTCGCTGGAATAGACGAAATCTTCTGCGACCTTGCGGCCGTCCTTGATGCGTTCGCTTGTCGTGTCCCAGTTGTGAATGCTGGGCAGGATCTTGTAGTGGTGATCGTATTCGTATGTGTGCAATGCGTCTTCGGCGCCAACCATCTGCTCGTGCAGCTTTTCGCCCGGTCGGATTCCGACAACTCTGGTCTTGGCTTCCGGTGCGATCACCCTCGCGATGTCCGTAACCTTCATGGAAGGGATCTTCTTCACATAGATTTCGCCGCCGACCATGTCTTCGAAAGCATGCCAGACCAGTTCCACACCCTGGTCGAGCGTGATCATGAAGCGTGTCATGCGCGGATCGGTGATCGGCAGCACACCTTCGTTCCTGATTGACATGAAGAAGGGGATCACCGAGCCCCGCGATCCCATGACGTTGCCGTAGCGCACGACGGAAAATCTGGTGCCGTCGCCGCCTGCATAGGAATTCCCGGCAACAAACAGCTTGTCGGAGGCGAGCTTGGTGGCCCCGTACAGATTGACCGGACTGGACGCCTTGTCTGTTGAGAGCGCCACCACGCGCTTCACGCCGTTGTCGATCGCGGCATCAATCACATTCATGGCGCCGTTGATATTCGTTTTCACGCATTCGAACGGATTGTATTCCGCAGTCGGCACGATCTTGCTGGCTGCCGCGTGAACGACGTAGTCGACGCCGTTCATGGCCCGATAGAGTCTCTCCCGGTCGCGGACGTCGCCAATGAAGAAGCGCACCCTGGAATCGTTCTGGAACAGCTTGGCCATTTCCCACTGTTTCATTTCGTCCCGCGACAGGATCATGATCTTGTTGGGATTGTGCTGTTCGAGGGTGAGGCGGACGAACGCGTGGCCGAAGGAGCCCGTCCCGCCGGTTAGCAGAATGTTTTTACCTTCGAACAACAAGGGGTCTTTCAGCATTTTGAGCGGGGCCTAACTCTTAGTCTGCGGTCCAATTCGGGCTGTGCCAAACACACCGGAGGCACGGGACGATCTTTCCTGGGAAGATTACGCGATTTAAAGGCATTGACTATGGTTGTCTAGCAAGACGCGCAGTCGGCTCAGAAGATAACCACGGCACCGCCCGGAAAAAACAGCAGCGTATCCGTATTTGGCCCGGATCTCAGCTGTTTTTCCTTTGTACCCTGGCGGCAGTGCGTTGCAGGAAAACTTGAACCGTGTCAACAACAAGCGGCCAGATCGGCCTGCCGGAATGGCGGACAGACGGGACGTCCAACGTTTGGTCTCGACTTTGGGTCCGTTGAAAAGTTAAACGTTGTGTCGCGACATGCGCGACAGGCTGAACGTGGGTGAAAGGCCTGTGGTGCGAAGCTCCGGTCGAGACTTGCGTGCCGGAGAGGGAATGGAGAAGGCCCCTGAGTACTGTGGGCCCTGTTGATGCAATTCCGCGGTTCAAGCGCTCGGTGAACCGCAGATTGTCAATTGATTGAAGCAAATACAAAAATGACCAACTCGATAGTATCGCACAAACGATGAGCATAGCTTACCGGCCTGAAATCGATGGCCTTCGGGCACTCGCCGTTTCCTCCGTTTTGTTCTCACACGCGAAGTTCGAAGCATTTTCGGGCGGGTTCGTCGGTGTCGATATTTTCTTCGTGATCAGCGGCTTCCTGATAACCAGCATTCTGTTGCGGGATCATGCGGCAGGGAACTTTTCATTCTTCGATTTCTACGTGAAGCGCATGCGCCGGCTGTTGCCGGCCCTGTTTGTGGTCTTGTTCTTTTGCTTTCTGTTCTCATACGCGTTTCTGCCTGTCGAACGGCTGCGGGATTTCGCTCGAACAACGATCACTGTTGTTCTCTTCTTCTCCAATTTTCATTTCATGGGTCAGGGCGGCTATTTTGACCTTGGGGACAAGTTCCAGCCCCTGCTGCACACGTGGAGCCTTGGGATCGAGGAGCAGTTCTATATTGTCTACCCGATATTCTTTGTTCTGCTTCTGGCGTGGTCGCGAAGGGCCCTTGTCACCGGTCTGATCATCGTCTTCGTGGCGAGCATCGTCCTTGCCCAGTATCTTTCGGCAGTAGACGCGCGGGTGAATTACTTCCTGCCGTTCACAAGGGCCTGGGAGCTTGCTGCCGGTTGCCTTCTTGCGACCGTCAGCACTGCATTGCTGGGCCGCGTCCCCCGCATCTGGCGTGAAGCCGCAGCCCTGTCCGGTGTCGTTGCCATAGGCGTTTCCGTTACACTGCTGACACCCGAGTTTGCCTATCCGAGTTTTTGGACGTTGATACCGGTTGCGGGCACCGTACTGGTTCTGGCGATGGCCGACGGGCAGACCCTCGTCGGAAAACTTCTGTCGATGAGGCCCCTCGTTTTTCTGGGGCTGGTCAGCTACAGCCTTTACTTGTGGCACCAACCGGTCTTTGTGTATTCCGGCTTCGTTTTTGGTGCTGAGAACATCTCACATCTGGGATACGCCGCGCTCATCTTGTTGTGCGTCCTGCTTGCGACCGTCTCCTACATTCTTGTCGAGACTCCGGTTCGCCGGCGGCGTTTTGCCAGGGGAGCGCCTCAGCTTGTCGCCGTCTGTGTCTCAGCCGCGCTGGTGTTTGTTGTGTCTTCGCGTCTGACCGTCATCCATGGAAAACAGGCCTTGCCATTCCGGTCGGCCGCCGTGATCGACATGGATACGCGTCTCAGGAGGAATTTCGGCGTCTCGACGGACTGCGGCCGTTGGCGGGATGGCGCGGAATATTGCAGGACCTCGCCCACGCCGACGATAGCGGTCTGGGGAGACTCACATGCCCGACATGCTGCCAGTGCCGTTCTGGCTGCAAACCCGGATGCATCCATCATTCAGTTTTCCGGCAGCGGTTGCCCGGCACTGCTTGAACTTGCCAGCGCACGAAGAGGTGCCGACTGGGCCCGCAACTGCCTTGCGTTCAACCGCAGTGTCATGGACTGGTTGGACAACAATGAAACCGTGGAACATGTTGTTCTCGCTTCCGCTTTGCTTGACTTCAAGGGAGGCCAGCAGGTCCTGAACGGCGAAGACAGCGTGATCCGATCCGATTCCCGCATGATTGCATCCGGATTGACCGGGCTGGTTGACTGGATCCGCGCGCGCGACATGGAGCCCTTCCTTTACTCGTTCACGCCGACGAACGGCATCAATATCGGCTATTGCTACTACCGGATCGTGCTCTTCGGCAGGGAGCCGACGCATTGCGATATGGACACTGAAGATATGTTGCGGTCCGCCGGCGATCGTATCGAGATTTTCAAGGCCGCAAGTGCTGGCGTGAATTCCCTTTATTTGCCGGACCTTCTGTGTTCTGAAACAGGTTGCGGCATGATGCCGGAGGGCACGTTTCTCTATAATGACGGCCATCACCTGTCCTATGAAGGGGCCGCGCATGTGGGCAAGGCGTCAGACCTCTACAAACGGGTCAAGGGAGAGATCACCGCGCCCCGGTAAGGCGCGCGGCAGGCGAGGTGCTCGAACGAACCGGATCCCGGTGCACCTTCACGCGGTTCGCCGGTCGCGTTGGCCATCCCGTTCGGCCTCTTTTTCCGCAGTGCGCTGACCTGGGAGACTGAGCATATTTTCTAGCCCTCGGTTGGATAATGAGCTATTGCAGCCGTGAAACGAGTGCATCTGGCACGGTGTTCGTGAACACGGCTCTCCAGACTCGCTGCTATGTCCAAACTCCCACCGGAGACAAATGCGATGGGTACACCGCCGATCGACCCCGGAAAATCAACAGTTCTGTTTCCGAAAGACGCTCAGCGGATTGGCTCGGTGCGCGATTACTACGATCTCGTTTCCGAACTGGGGCTGCGGTTCCGGAACGCGCTGCGCAACCGTCGAAAGTCTTCCGATCCTTCAGACGTCACGGAAAATTACAACAGCAGTTGGGGAAAGGTGCTCCGGCAGGAAAAATGGCTGGGACATGAGAGCCTGTCTGAGTTCCTGAACCCGCGGGGCGATCAACAGATCATCTCGACATTGGACAGCCAGTGGATGATCGTGCCGAGGCGGTCTTATCTGGATTTTCGGCTGGATCATCTGAAAAGTACGCTGATGTCGTTTGTGAAACCCTTTTCGGACCCGGTCACAGTCGCCGAACTTGGATGCGGCTGGGGCCGGAACATTTTCGGGCTCAAGAGTGTGGACTTCCCATTTCCACTCAGAGGATTTGAATTGACCCCCGAAGGCGTTGAAGCGGCAAACAGGATCGCACGCCATTTCAATGTGCCGGATGTTCGTTTCGATCAGGCCAACTTGCTCGAGGATGACATCGAGATCGCCGATGACGTTGTCTACACCTATCACTGTCTGGAACAGATAAAGTACGGGACCGAAGATGTGCTGCGCCGTATCCTGGCTTGCAGGCCCAGGCGGGTAGTCCACTTCGAGCCGGTCGTCGAGCTGCTCAATCCATATAAGCCGAGAGACTTTGTGAACCTCGCCTACAATCGTGTGGTCCGGTACCAGAATTCGCTCTTGTCGAGCTTGGAAAAACTGGAAGCCGAAGGGGCTGTGCGGATCTTGCACGTTTCCAGGGAAGGCTTTTACCAACTCCCGATCCAGGAAACCTGTTGCGTGGTCTGGGAGCCCGCATAGGCACGCCCGATGCGCGGTCGCCGGATTGTTTGCGACGGCAGCCCTGCTCGTTGTCGTTACTGCCCAGACACTTGGCTTTCAATCTGGTCGGTAATCCACCGATTGGCAGGCAGGGCAAGATGATCGCTGCCCTGAAACAGGAAGACGCCGTTCCTGAGACTGGAGCAGGTATCGCGCTCCTGCGAACAGGTAAAATCGCGAGGGTTGATCGATATCAGTGAGGGACTTTGGTTGGACATTCCGATGAGCAGGTCGTCGATTTTCCGGTTTCGTTGAACGACTGGCCCCCGCGGTATTTCCAGCTCTTTTTCCAGCTGTTCCAGATTGGAAACCTGTGCCGAAATCAGCTTCGCCCTGACATTTGGATCCCAGCCATTGACGTGCGTCGGCAGGACCACAACAACCGAGCCGCGGAGCTGCTCGAGCGCCTGAACCGATTTCTCGAGTGATCGGAGAAAATTTGCTTCGTGATCAGGCGAATTGAATTCGCCGTCTTCTGACATGTAAAGGCGGCGTGTTCTTACGCCAGGTCCGCCAACAGTGTTGTCGAAATCGTGGCCGAAAAGATACAATGGCAGCCGTGCACTCAGGACGATCACCGTGTCTTCATCTGCATATTGCTGCAGGAACGCCAGTCGCCGGGACTGATACTCCGCCGTGCATTTTTCACTGACCTCGCCGTCGCCGTAATAGGCGGTAAGTCCGAGCAAAAACGGGCAGCCGCTGGCCGTCAGGTCCGCGAGCTCCGAGTAGAGCGGTTTCCGCTCATAAATGGCCTCCGAAAGCACCCGTGCGTGACTGTCGCCCAGGACCACCAGCTTCAGGGGTCCGCTTTCCGGCGTACGCGCACCTGGCAGGATGCACACATCGCCATCGAGTTCGGGAAAGGAACAGTTTCGTTCGGCAACGACGATGCCCCTGAAAACTTTTGGGATCTCGATTGTCTGGCCTGCGACAACAACGGTCTGATCGTCCGCATTTCTGGCGCGGACCGCGAGGCCTTCGGAGGCAAACGAAAGGACGACGATCCCGAGCGCCGAAAGAATGGCGGTGACGTTTTTGCCCAGAATGACGCCGTTCTTGAACGGCCTTTCGATGAGCCGCCATGACAGGAACCCCGCGATGAAACTCACGGCGATGAGCAGGAAGAGGCTATCCCACGACAGCGTCTCTACCGAGCGCATGCGTGCAAAGGCGAAGAGGGGCTGATGCCAGAGATAAATGCTGTAGCTGGCAAGGCCAACCGGAACAAGAAACCGGTTGTTCAGCAGCAAGATCACCGAAGTTTTTTGCGCGCCTATCAGACAAATTCCCATTGCGCCCAGTGTCGGTGCCAGTGCGTAGGGTCCCGGGAACGGCGTCGCTTCGCTATAGGCAAAGACAGGAACGGCAATCAGCACAATACACGACCCAAGCACCAACTCCCGCTGAACCCTGGACAATGTCGGGGTCCGATTTTGCTGAACGAGACAGGCCGCGGCACTTCCGAGCAACAGCTCCCACGCGCGTGTCGGCAGCATGAAAAATGCAAAGCTTGGCCAAAGCTGAACTGCAATCGTTACAAAAGCGAAACTGGCGACCGACAGGAGAAGAACGACGTGCAAAGGGTTTGCGCGCCGGACGCGGGAAACCAGCAACAAGAGGAAAGGCATGAGCAGGTAAAACTGTGCCTCGACGCCGAGCGTCCACGTATGCAGGAGCGGTTGCAACTGAGCGGCGACTTCGAAGTACCCGCGTTGTGCAAGAAAGTAGAAGTTTGAGACGAACAGAGCCGCCGCGCCCGCGCTTTCCTGTATACCGACCTGATAGCTGTTTGGCACCAGAAGGCTTGCCGCCAATACCGTTGCGATGAGAACGGCGAAGAGTGCGGGAACAATTCGCAGAATGCGCCGCCTGAAGAAAACCGGAAGCGAAAAACTGTTGCTGTTGAGATCTGAAAGTATGATCCCGGTTATCAGATAGCCTGAAATAACGAAAAAGACATCAACACCGATAAAGCCGCCGGAGAACGTGTCGAAGCCCGCGTGAAACAACACGACCGCAAGCACCGACACCCCGCGTAATCCGTCAATATCCGCTCGGTAATTCATGCATTTCCTGGTTGTCGCGTTATCCGGTTGGCCGCGTTTTTGCCCATGCTCTATGCCAATTGCAGATCCGTCTGCCGCCGGTCGAGCCCGCCTGCCCCGGACTGCGCCTTGCGTGGAACCGGGCTCGTGGTTGAGCCGAGCTATCGATCGCCAGGCCCTGGACTGGCCGAGTGCCGGGACATCCTGATCAGAACCATTTTAGCGGAGGACCATACGCCTTGTAGTTGGCAGGTGCGTCGAGAAACCGGAAATCCAGCAAGAGCGCTTCCCGGGTCCCCGCATGGCTGAAACGTCCGCGTCGATGCAAACCCATCGTATTGAAAATGATGAGCGAATTTCCCGGAGCTTCAAGCGGGATAGGTTTCGCGTCGAGAAGCTTCAGCAAGTTATCCTGGATCGGCTGCACTTTCACATGCGGTTTGCCCTGCCGGGCCCTCGCCTGGACGATGCTGTCCCTGTATTCCATGTAGAGCCGCTTCATGTTGAATTTGTGCGTTCCAGGCGCAAACTCGAAAGCGGCATTCGATTTGTCGCAATCTTCGAGATAGAAGAACGCGCGGAAATTTCGCAAAGGCACGTCGTAGTGCAATTCGTCCGTGCGTGCGGTCTCGCGCAGGCCCAGGTCGCTTTCCTCCGCCCAATAATGGTGCATGCGGATCAGGGGTAGAAGATGTTGCCGGTGCGCCGACGCGTTTTCGACGACTTCGTTTATCGTGTTGTTCTTGACAAAGAGCTCTTCGATCAGAGGGTCGACGGTGCCGTCCTTGGGGTCGCAGAGGGGGGGAGCAACCAGCTTTGGTCCTTCGTTTGTCGGTTTCTCAAGGTCTTTGAGACGCTCATAGTAATGATCCTTGAGCCGGGCATAGTCCTCCGGAGAAAGAAAATCAGGGATGACGATGTAACCATCGCGCTCGAAGTCTTTCGTGTAATTCGATTTTTCGGAACGCGGCGACAGGAAGAGCCGTCGAAGCCGGTACTTCAGCTCGAAACCCATGACCCGGAAAACCTGCAGTCCAAGCTGGTTCGCCCGCGTCTTGAACTTTGAACGCACAGGGGTTGACCAGGGGCCCTTCTTTTTTTTGCTCATTGTTGTGTCGCCTCATACAAATCTGGCAAGTCGTATGCCACGGGTGAGCCTGTCAGCGCAACAAATCATGCCCAGCATCGAAATGTCGGGCGCGGCGAGACGCCGTGCCGCGTTTCTCATTCTTCTTGACTCAGCTTGAGAGCTTTATACAAGCGGGTCGTCGGTCTGCCTGGGGAATGGATCGGCGGGTAGCAAAAGGCTTATGCATGCTGGAGAAATTTGCCAAGAGGATAGCCTACAAAATCAGGCGAAAACTCAACTACAAGACAATTTCGATAAGCGGGATCGTTCTCAATACAGATCCTGAACTTGTACCCAAGGGTATTCGAAAGCAGTTGCTGCAAAAGGAATACGAGAGCCCTGAGCTGATTTTGGTGCGGGAAGGCATAACGGCACAGGACCGCGTTCTGGAAGTCGGTGCCGGTATTGGCTTTGTCGGCATTGCCTGCGCGAAAATCTGTGGCCCGGAAAACATTCTGTCCTATGAGCCCAACCCGAAAATGAGGCCGGTGATCGAGGCGAACTATTCCTTGAATGGCATGCGCCCCAACCTGAGAAGCAAGGTTGTTGCCGTGACCGACGGCGAACTTGAGTTTTATTTTTCAGAATCCGTTCTTTCTTCATCGCTGGTTGACCGGAAACAGGGCAGCCCGACGCTCGTCGAAGCGGATGCCATTTCCGGTGTTGTCGAGGAGTTTCGCCCAACCGCGATTGTCATGGATGCCGAGGGAGCGGAAATCGATCTTCTTTCCAATTGCGATCTTGGCCGGGTGTCGACGATCGCGGTTGAACTGCACCCGCATATCGTTGGCTCACAGGCGATCAGCGAGTTGCGCACCTATCTCAGCGAACGCGGCTTTGAAGAGAAAAAGAGGCTGGGAAAAAGCGCATTGTTCAGGAAGGCCGCCTAGGAAATCAGGCGACCCTGTCCGTGAGCCTTTCTTGATCCTGTTGCGCTTGAACGCCGCTTTGACGTTTGCGTTTCTGCCGGTCCGTTACCGAAAGGGCCGGCCTTGGTTCAGGCGTTACGGTCAAGCTCCAGTCCGAGCAGCTTTGCGTAGAAATCGCAGATTGCGCCTTCGGAGTGCTGTTCCTGCTGATACACATGACCGTTTTTTCGGAGTTTTTCCCCAGATGCGGCGTTGGCAAAGACGGATTGGATGTTCCCCGCCAGCGCGCCGGCATCCCCGCAGGGCGACAACAGGCCGGTCTCCCCGTGTTCAATCAGCCAGCTCGGTCCGGGGGACGCAGTGGCAACGACCGGCAGTCCGGCGTTCCAGCCTTCCAGCACGACGTTGCCGAGCGGCTCGTCGTCGGTCGGACAGACCAGGATATCGGCGGCGAGGAGGAACGGGGAGGGATCCCGTTGCCAGCCGAGGAAATGTGTTCTCGCCTCGACGCCAAGCGTCGCTGCAAGCCGCCTGTTTTCATCCAGGAGCTCACCGTCACCAATAAGCCAGGCGTGCACGGTCTCCGGCAGCTTCGCAAGTGCCTTTATCAGCAGGTCGAACCTCTTGCGTTCGACGAACCGCCCGAGCGCGATCAGCACGGTGGCGTCTTCCGGTGTGTTGAAATCCGCACGATGGACGGGTTGGAGGCTTTCCGGCAGGGGATCCACGAAGTTGCTTATCATGTGCGCCCGGTCGGCGCGCCAGCCATCCTCAACCGCCTGCCGGATGATTTCCGGTGTGTTGCCGATGAGACCCTCGACGTTGCCATAGGTGTGAAAACCATCGGGGAAGTCGCCAAGACGCAGGAATGTGCGCATGTCCGGGCCGGGCTTGGGCATCCACTTGCTTGCCGGGCTCATCCAGCCGAGTGTTGCCTTCGAGCCAAAGTTTCTGATCACGCGCGCAATGCCCCAGCGAACGAAATGACGTTTGAAATGCGAGCGGCTGAATTTCAATTCGTGGACCTCGCAATGCTCTGCGAGTTCGTCCCTCCAGGGCCGGTCGTACCGGATGAAGGCGATCTGTTCCACGCCACGTCTCGCCAGAGCACGGGACAGGCGCACGAAAAATTTCTCGGCGCCGCCGTCGACGCCGAGATGGATATGCGCGAGCTTCCTGCGAGCGGAGGTCGGATCAGTTGCCATCAATCACGTCATAGTAATTGTGAGCCCTGCCGAACAGGCCGCGCAGATTGCCCGATCCCTTCATGAGGCGGATGAGCCCGTAGTAGTAGAGTTTTTCGCCGCGTTCCCTTGCAAAAGGCTTCAAGACAAACCCGACGATCGTGGCCACAAGTCCTAACAGGATGCGCCTTGTGCTCTTCGGAATGAAATGCAGTGCGGCCTTGCCTCTGCCTTCCCTCAGGACGATGTTGAACGCACCGGAGGTCGCTGCCATGTGCATGCGGCTCAAGAGCCGTTTGGTCGTCACGCGCGAGGCGGGAATGTCCTCTTCGACAAAGGCGTCGTCGACCCATATCATCTTCGCGCCCGCAGCGTGGGTGCGGCGGAAGAAGTCGATGTCCTCGCTTCCGAAGGTGAGCCTTTCGTCAAACTTGAGACCCAGCCCGTCTTTCCGCACGATGCGCGCATGGATCAGCACGTTGTTGGTCGGAGCTTCGGTGATCTCGGTGCCGGTGGGCCTTGGTTTCAGCAGTTGGGATTTCCACCAGTGGGGAGCCGGTTTTTCGTAGATCCGCCGGACCGGACCGTTGGCAACCTCGGCATCGAACGTCTTGCAGGCCGTTAGAAGTTTCTCGATCCAGTCAGGTTCGGCACGTTCATCGTCGTCGATGAGGGCCACCCAGTCCGGACCCTGTTCGAGCGCCGCCTCAAGTGCCGTGTTGCGGGCAAAGGGAATGCCCCGCCGAGGTTCGTGATAGAAAGAAACCGGAACGGAGAACGCTGCCTTAACTTCGGCTGCCGCTGCACCCATGAAAAATGGCACCGCGTCGTTTTCAACGACCACCACGGACAGTTCGGTCTCGTCCGGACGGATCAGACTGTCGAGGCTTTTGAGGCACGCCTTGAGCATATTCGGACGCTGCGCCGTGCAAACGGCGATGACCAGTTTCTGGGCCATAGGGTAATTTCAATCCTCGGGTCGACAGTGTCGCGGCTCGAGCAGGGGTTTGGCGCAACAGACGCGCGCTGTCAAAGGAATTCCGCAAACCCGGCTTTCCAGAACGCTGCATGCGCGCTACGGTTTAGAGGCATACCTCACTCTAACCCTTTGAGCGATTGCGAAGACGCAACGGTGTTTGGGAGGACACGAATGAAGGGACAGATGATGCACCGTCCGCTGAAGATAGCGGACATCATCACCTTTGCCGCGGCAAACTATCCGAATGGGGAACTCGTTTCCGTGCGAACGGAAGGCGACGTCCACAGAACGACCTACCGGGAGACGGCGCACCGTGTGGCACAACTGGCCCACGGGCTGCGAAATCTTGGGGTCAATCCGGGTGACAGGATCGCGACGCTTGCCTGGAACGGCTACCGTCATTTTGAACTGTATTATGCGATTTCCGGCATTGGCGCCGTTTGCCACACAATCAACCCGCGCCTGTCCGCGGAGCAGATGATCTACATCGTCAACCATGCAAAGGACAGGATACTCTTCTGCGACACGACCTTTGTTCCGATCATTGAAAAGCTCCGGCAGCATCTGCCGCAAGACCTGCTTGTTGTCATTATGACTGACAGGGCACACATGCCGGAGACCTCGCTCGAGGGCGCGCTTTGCTATGAAGAGCTGCTGGACGGGCAGTCACAGGAGATCGACTGGCCCGACTTCGACGAGAACCAGGCAGCCGGCCTTTGTTACACCTCCGGAACGACGGGAAACCCGAAGGGCACCCTGTTTTCGCACCGCTCGACCCTGCTTCACGCCTTGACGCTCTGCATTACCATTCCCAAGGTTTTGCAGGAAGGAACCCGGATCCTGCCGGTGGTGCCGCTCTTTCACGTCAACGCCTGGGGATTGCCCTATGCAGCCCCGCTTTCCGGTGCGAGCCTGATTTTCCCGGGCGGTGCGCTGGACGGAAAGAGCCTGTTTGATCTTTTGGACCGCGAAAAGGTTTTCTCTGCCTGGGGCGTGCCGACGGTCTGGCTCGGCCTGATGAACGAAATCAGCCAGAGAGGCCGTCTCCCGGACGGGTTCGGTGACGTCGTCATTGGTGGTTCTGCGGCCCCGCGAGCGTTGATCGAGGCATTCGAGACCAGGGACGTGAATGTCTGTCACGCCTGGGGCATGACGGAGATGAGTCCGCTCGGAACGCAGTGCAATCTGCCGCCGGACATGGCGGATCTGCCGCAGGAACAGCGCATCGATCGCAAGCAGTCGCAGGGGCGCGGTGTTTTCGGCGTGGAGATGAAAATCGTTGACGATGCCGGAAATTGCCTTCCGCACGACGGCGCATCGCAGGGACATCTTTATGTGCGCGGCAACACGATCACATCAGGCTATTTCGAGGACCCGGAGGCGTCCAAGCCCGTTTTCGATCAGGAAGGCTGGTTCTGTACGGGCGACATTGCGGTAATCGATCAGAAGGGCTTCCTGCAGATCACCGACCGGTCCAAGGATCTGATCAAGTCCGGTGGCGAATGGATCAGCTCGCTCGACCTTGAAAACATCGTCATGTCCCATCCGGACGTCGCCAATTGTGCCGTGATCGCCGTACCCGACCCCAAGTGGGACGAGCGTCCCCTGCTGGTGATCGTGCCGCGCGAGGACGCGCAGCCGCAGGAGGATGAATTGCTTGCGTTGCTGGCGGACAGGCTGGCCAAGTGGCAGGTTCCCGATGAAATCGTCTTCGTCGAGCAGCTGCCGCTTACCGCAACCGGCAAGGTTTCCAAACTGACGCTCAGAAAGCAGCATGCCGAGGGCGGCCTATGACGCCGGACGTGCTTTTCGGCCTCACCGGCAAGACGGCGCTCGTGACCGGGGGCGCAACGGGAATTGGCCGGATGGCGGCCGAGGGCCTGATGGCTGCCGGGGCGCGGGTGCTGATTGCGAGCCGGAAGGAAGACGCCTGCCGTGCGGCCGCCGACGAACTGAATGCAGCCGGTTACAGTGGCCGGGCCGAAGGGTTTGGCGGCGATGTCGCGAGCGAGGGCGGCATCGACGCGCTCAGTGCCGAAGTTGGCAACCGTTGCGACAGCCTGCATATCCTGATGAACAATGCCGGAACCAGCTGGGGCATGCCGCTTGGCGAATTTCCGTATTTCGCCTGGGAGCGCGTGCTGCAGCTCAACGTCACCGGGTTGTTCCACCTGACACAGAAGCTTTTTCCGCTTCTGGAAGAGGCGGCAACCGGTGATGATCCGGCCCGTGTCGTGAATGTCGGCTCGGTGATGGGCGAGTTGCCACATGGCGACAGGGCCTACAGCTATGCGGCTTCGAAAGCCGCTGTTCATCACCTGACGAAAATCCTCGCCAAGGAACTTGCGGAAAGGCGCATCACGGTCAACGCGCTTGCGCCCGGTCCCTTCGTCAGCAAGATGACCGCATTTGCGACCGCCGATGAAGATGTCAGACAAAGAGTAGGCGCCCAGGTCCCGCTTGGCCGGGTCGGACGTCCGGAAGATATCGCTGCCGTGTTGCAATATCTGTGTGGCCGTGGCGGTGCGTATGTGACCGGTGCCATTCTTCCGATCAGCGGCGGCATCAATGTCCAAACCGGACCGGACCTGTTCCAGGAGGCCTATGAGTGAGCGCAGGAGAAGACGCGCGCGTGCTTTCGGTGGACGAGCTGAAAACGCTGATCGGTGAGGAAGTCGGGATCTCGTCCTGGTACCGTGTCGATCAGGCGCGGATCGATACCTTCGCGGATGTGACCGAAGATCATCAGTTCATTCATGTCGATCCTGAAAAGGCAGCACGGACCCCCTTTGGCGGCACAATCGCGCATGGCTTTCTGACCTTGTCGCTGCTCTCCGCCATGGGGCTGGAGGCCCAGCCAAGGGTGGCGGGAGCGCAGTTGGGCATCAATTACGGTTTCGACCGGATCCGGTTTCTGCATCCCGTGAAAGCCGGTCAGGAAGTCCGGGGTCGCTTTGTGCTGTCACGTGTCGCCGAAGCAGGGCCCGGAGAAGTGGACCTCCACTGGCAGGCGACGATCGAGATCGACGGTGAGAAACGACCTGCGCTGAAGGCTGACTGGCTAAACAGGTTCTACCTGGTGGAAAGCGGGGAAAGGCAGACGCGATGCTGAAGACGCGATCGCTTCCACCAGTCTTGCAGGATTTGAGGCTGCCGGCAATTGCGGCCCCGCTTTTCATTGTCTCCTGCCCGGCACTTGTGATTGCGCAATGCAAGGCCGGCATCATCGGCAGTTTTCCGGCGCTTAATGCCCGCGACGAGCCCGGTGGGCCCGTGATGCTCGAGGTCTGGCTGCAGGAGATCACCGAGGCGCTTGACCGGCACAATCAGGCGAACCCGGACAGTCCGGCAGCGCCCTTTGCCGTCAACCAGATCGTCCACCGGTCCAACGAGAGGCTGGAGCGGGATGTCGAGATCTGCGCGAAGCGGAAGGTGCCCGTGTGGATCACGTCCATGGGCGCGCGGGTCGAGGTGAACGAGGCGGCGCATTCCTGCGGTGGCATCGCGCTGCATGACGTCATCAACAACACCTATGCGAAAAAGGCGATCGACAAGGGGGCCGACGGACTGATCGCCGTTGCGGCCGGGGCAGGCGGTCACGGCGGTCCGCAGTCGCCGTTTGCGCTCGTTCGTGAAATCCGCGAATGGTTCGACGGTCCATTGCTCCTTGCCGGTGCGGTGTCGACGGGCGAAGCGCTTCTGGCCGCGCGCGTGCTGGGTGCCGATTTCGGCTATGTCGGATCGCCTTTTGTGGCGACGGACGAAGCCAACGCCGATCCTGTCTACAAGGACATGATGGTTGCCGGGGCGGCGGAGGACGTCATGACCTCGTCGCTCTTCACCGGACATCCGGCCAACTATCTGAAAGGATCCCTGTCGCGCGCCGGTCTTGACCCGGACAACCTGCCGGCGGAGTGGGACGTCAGCGTCATGCCGGACGACAGTCCGCTGCCGAAGGCCTGGCGGGAACTGTGGGGGGCGGGACAGGGGATTGGCGCGATCAAGACTGTCGGGCCTGCCTCGGCGGTGGTTGACCGCCTGGAACAGGAATATCTGGCCGCGTGCAGGCGCGCGCGGGACATCATTTAGGGAGTCGTCATGGATCTGGGCACAACAGAGCGGGTGCGGCCGCTGATCGAACAGGTCCGGCAGATGGTCGAAACCGAGATCGCGCCGCTTGACATCGAATTTCATCATGAAGTCGGCAGGCATCCCTCCGGTGACCGCTTTCAGCACACCCCGCGCCAGCTTGAAATTCTCGAAGGCCTCAAGGCGAGGGCGAAGGAACGGGGTCTCTGGAATTTCTGGCTGACGGACAGCGAGAGGGGTTTCGGCCTGACAACGGTTGAATATGCCTATCTCGCTGAAGAAATGGGCAAGGTCGGCATCGCGGCCGAGGTATTCAACTGCAATGCTCCCGATACCGGCAATATGGAAGTGCTGGAGCGCTACGGCACGCCCGCGCACAAGGAGCGCTGGCTGAAACCGCTTCTGGAGGGGACGATCCGCTCCGCCTACCTGATGAGCGAACCGGATGTTGCCTCGTCCGATGCCACCAACATTGCGCTGAGCGCTGTACGCGACGGCGATACATGGGTTCTCAATGGCGAGAAGTGGTGGGCAACCGGCGCAGGCGATCCGCGCTGCCGGCTTTATATTGTCATGGCCTGTTCCGATCCGTCGGCCCAAAAGCACAGTCGCCATTCGATGTTTCTTGTCCCGGGCGACGCAGAGGGAATCGAGGTGTTGCGGCCGATGCAGGTTTTCGGGGCGGATGACGCCCCTCACGGGCATATGCATATCCGCTTTACGAATGTCCGGGTGCCGGCGGAGGACCTTGTACTCGGCGAGGCGCGCGGCTTCGAAGTCGCGCAGGGACGTCTCGGCCCGGGCCGTATCCATCACTGCATGCGCGCGATCGGGCAGGCGGAAATGGCTCTCGAATTTCTGTGCAAGCGGGCAATGCAGCGCGAGGCTTTCGGCAGGAAATTGACGGATCTCGGCGCGAACTATGACATCATTGCCGATGCCCGTATGGAAATCGAAATGGCGCGGCTCTTGTGTCTCAAGGCGGCCTGGATGATGGACACCCAGGGCACGCGGGCGGCCCAGCCCTGGATCAGCAAGATCAAGGTGGTGGCACCGCTCACGGCGCTGAAGGTTGTCGACGAGGCCATGCAGGTCCATGGCGCGGCAGGCATCAGCCAGGATTTCCCGCTCGCCGCCATGTGGACACACTTGCGGACGCTCCGCTTTGCCGATGGTCCGGACGCCGTCCACCGGCGCCAGGTCGCGCGCACCGAAATCCGGAAATACACCAACGACAAGGTCTGAAGATGGCTGCGGACCCGGCATGTCAAAACAGGAGCAAAGGCTTTTGCCGTATGCGAACCAACCTCATCCTGAGGAAGCGCACAGCGCTGTCTCGAAGGATGGGCCGCTTGCTCCTGCGCATGCCGCCCATCCTTCGAGACGCGCGCCTTCGGCGCGCTCCTCAGGATGAGGTTGGTGGTGTTTTCGTGATTGGCGCCCGGCTTCTCCAGCCGCTACCCACACAAAGTAGGCTCCGTAATGACCAGCACCGCTGATCTTGATCTGGAGCGTCTCGGCGGTTGGCTGCGGGAGAACCTTGCCGGTTTCGCCGGCCCGCTCCGTGCGGAAAAGTTCAATCGCGGCCAGTCCAATCCGACATTCCGTCTGGGCACCGCCTCCGGCGACTATGTTCTGCGCCGCAAGCCGCCCGGCGTTCTCCTGAAATCCGCACATGCGGTCGATCGTGAGTTCCGCGTCCAGAAGGCGCTCGCGGGCTCGGATGTGCCGGTCGCCCGAATGCACGTGCTGTGTGAGGACGAAGGCGTCATCGGGTCGGCGTTTTATGTCATGGAGCTGCTGAGAGGCCGGAGCTTCGACGACCCCAGGCTTCCTGGTCTCGATACATCTCTTCGCGGAGGCATCTACGCCGATATGAACCGGGTTCTCGCCGCGATACACCGGGTTGATCTTGAAGCACGCGGTCTCTCGGACTTCGGGCCGGAGGGCAACTACTACAGGCGTCAGATCGACCGGTGGACCAAGCAGTACCGGGCCAGCGAAACCGAAGAAATCGCCGCCATGAATGCGCTGATAGACTGGCTCGACAGCAACGTGCCGGATGACGACGGCCGGCGGACGCTGGTTCATGGCGACTATCGCATCGACAACATGCTGTTTGCGGAGGATGGGCCGAGTTGTGTCGCGGTGCTGGATTGGGAACTCTCGACGATAGGCCATCCCTTCGCCGATCTTGCCGCACTTGTCATGCAATGGCAGCGCCCGCCGGGCGCGGAAGGGCGCGGTCTTGCCGGGGTCGACCGCGCGTCGCTCGGAATTCCCGAGGACCGGGCCTTCATCGATGACTATTGCCGGCGCGCCGGACTGCCGGGAATACCTGACTTCGGCTTCTATCTCGCCTTTGCCTTTTTCCGCATGGGGGCCATCCTTCAGGGCGTCAAGAAACGCGCCCTCGACGGCAATGCCTCCAATCCCGAACTGGGCCTGAGGCTTGGCGCGAGTGTGCCGGACTATGCAGCAGGCGGATTGAAGGCGGCGAGATCCTCCTGAGAAACAAGCGCGCCTCTGCGATTCAAGGCGGCTTCAGAGCTCCACCGTGGAATCAAACTTCTGATCGGACGAAGGTGAATGGGTCCTGAAGCTTATTCTTAGGATCTCCTTTTCCTCAGGTGCGCAGCGAAACGAAGTCTGGAAGTGTGGGTCCGGCAGAATTGCATTTGCGGCCAATCCTTCGAGACCGCGCTCACGCGCTTCCTCAGGATGAGGCTGGCACGTGGGTCGAAGGGAATGCCGCAAGTCGGCAACAAATCCACGTGTCGTCATTGCCGGACTTGATCTGGCAATCCATGCCGTTCGGTCTCACCTCGAAGGCGATCTCCAACCACTGAACTTGTCATTCCGGCTGAAGCGCAGCGGAACGCAGAGATGACATTGGCTGCGTTGGTTTGCCCCCGAAGAACGTCACCTACCGTCCGTCATTGCAGGGCTTGACCCTGCAATCCATGCCCTGACACCTCAACAACGCACGCCCTGCCAAATGGAAACGAAACGGCATGGATCCCGGATCAAGTCCGGGATGACAATCAACGAGATTGGAGCCTCAGGGAGGGGGCCGTTTGATAAAGTGGCACAACCCGTCGCATTGCATGGCCGCTCTGAGTTCTTGAAGTGCCGCTTTGAGTTGCCGCCGCACCGCAGCTGGACGCGCTACCTTGCGAGATTCCAACGCCCTAACGCCCTCCGTCGACATATTCGCCGTCAAACCGGAACACCGCGTGACCGCTGTTGCTGTGCTGCGGCGGAACGCCAACGCGCATCTGTAAAAACAGGGCGCCGTCCGGGTCCTTGTAAAACGGTGCGCCATTCCAGAGCTTGATCATGAACACTTCGGCGTTCTCGACCTTGAACGCCTTGATCAGCATTTGGGGAACATCGGTAATCAACTGGGGGTGAAACCCGGCCGCCTGTGTGAACGTGATCAAGTCCGCGTCGTTTTCCATGATCCGCGGCCGTGAAAAGCCGCGCGCGACGCCTTTGCTGCCGAGCGTGTATTCCACAACGTTGCCGGCGGCCTCGGGGTCCGGCAGCACAATGCTTGCCCTGTCCTGGCGGAACGTCATCTCAAAGAATTTGACGTCCGTGCCGAGCGTGCCCTGAAACTGGACGAAGGCTTCCGACATGCCCTTGATCGACAGATAGCTGTCGAATTCCCGGAGACTTTCCGGCAGCGCCACCGAATAGATGCTGGCGTCGGGACGCACGCGCACCACGACTCTCTCGCGTCCACCGGACGCGTCCTGGAACCTGATTTCCCAAAGGACGCCGGATTCCTTGCCAGTTGGCGGAGGTCTGGTCGCCTCAACGCCGTCAATCTGGCTCCAACCCGCCGGTGCTTCCGCGCGCGCCGCGTCCAGGATCTGCGGCAGGCGGGCGAGACCGCTCTTCGTTATGGAAAATGGCTGGCTGCGACCCGTCAAGGTGTACATTGAAACCGGTTTGCCGCCGATCCCGCGCCGGAAGCTGCCACCGTTCCAGCGATAGTCCTGTATCGCTGTCGGATCGGTCGGCGACACGGCATCAATTTCGACGCCATGGGTCAGTACCTTGATTTCGAAGACGTGTTCACCCGGACCGATGACGTCGGCAAATCGGTTTTCGGCTCCTTCGAACGGCCAATCGGACTGTGTCCGCAGGTTCATTGACCGGCAACGCTCGGTGTGACTGATATCGGCGCCGTCGAAGCGGCCGTCGGCGAGCGCATAGACCTGCCCGTGCTCGCGATCGCTTCTGACCGAGATGTTCCACTTCACCGCCCATTCTGCCTGACCGAGAACCGGGCCCAGGGCGGCTGCGGCCGCGGTCACCGTTCCCGGGTTCCTGGTCGGCAGGTTGTCCGGTGCAGCGCTCAAAATGGACCACAGCTTCGAAATCTGCAGTTCCGCCTGGCTGAAACGCTCGGGCGGGACGACAAACTTCGGACCGTCTGCCATATGCATCGGTCCATGGAGTTCGTCTACGGAACCCGGATCGCGGCCGTTGCGCCGCACTGACCAGAGATTGAATTCTTCGCCGTCCCGTCCGGTTGCGGCAATAACCGAAAAACTGTCAGGTTCGACCCTCAGCCACAGAAGGTCGCTGTCGCCGATCTCCTTGGTCAGCGTGGTCCAGGCGATGTCGAATGAACTCTTGTCATTGAGATAAGTTGTTTGAGCCCAGGCGGGCAATGAAAGCGCAAGAGCAACGAACAAAACAAGCGGCGCGACGCCGCTGCGCAGACGCAGATATTTGGCCATGATGCACCTCAAAAATATATGAATGGTGCATCATGCCTTGAATACGCTGCGTAAGCAAAACCTGGCCAACACGAGAGCCGGGCTTTATGGCTCAGCTTTCATTCATCCCCGCAAACGTGCCGCCGCTTTCGGCGAGCTTCCGCAGCAGGGACGGAACCTGCCAGTAATAGTCGTCTTCCCCGGCATAGGTTTCGATCCGCCGCACCAGTTCCGCAGCGCCGATCTGATCGGCCGTATGCATCGGCCCGCCGCGGAAGCGCGGAAAGCCGTAGCCGAACAGGAACACAGCGTCGATATCAACGGGCCGGAGCGCGATGCCCTCTTCCAGAACGCGCGTTGCCTCCAGGATCATCGCCGTCACGAAGCGGCTGACGATCTCGTCGCCGGCAAAGGTGCGCGGCGTCACGCCCGCCTTGGCGCGCTCCGCGTCGATGATCGCAAGCGCCTCCGGGTTCGGACGCGTGCCCTCGGCGTCGTAGATGTAAAATCCCTGCCCCGTCTTGCGGCCGAACCAGCCTTTTTCGCAGATCTCGTCGGCGATCGGGATGTAACGCTCTTCTGCGGGGCGCGTCGCTGCACGGCGTTTGTTGGCTGCCCAGCTGATGTCGAGCCCGGCAAGGTCGGCGACCTGGTAGGGGCCCATGGCGAAGCCGAACCCGGTGATCGCCCTGTCGATCTCCTCCGGAGACGCGCCGTCCATCATCATGTAGTCGGCCGCCTTCTTGTAGAAGGTCATGATGCGGTTGCCGATGAAACCGTCGCAGACGCCGGAGCGCACTGCAATCTTCTTCAGCTTCTTGGCAAGGGCAAACCCGGTGGCAACCGCATCCGCCCCCGTCTTGTCGGCAACGACAACTTCCATGAGACGCATGATGTGCGCGGGAGAGAAGAAGTGCAGACCGACAACGTCTTCCGGCCGGCGCGTCGCCTCTGCGATCTGGTTGACGTCGAGATAGGAGGTGTTGGACGCCAGCACGGCTCCGGGCTTTGCGATCTTGTCCAGCGTTTCGAAGATTTCGCGTTTGACGCCCATGTCTTCGAACACGGCCTCGATAATCAGGTCGGCATCGGAAAGAGCCTCGAGCTCTGTTGCCGTGGACAGCTTTTCGGACAGGATGTTTTCCCGGACGTCGGATGTCAGCTTGCCGCGTTTCACCGCACCGTCGAGATTGGACGTGATCGTCGCCTTGCCCCGGTCGAGACCGGCCTGATCCCTCTCCGTCATCGTGACGTCGAACCCTGCAAGAAGCGCAGCCGTTGCTATGCCCGAGCCCATCGTGCCGCCGCCGATCACACCGATTTTTTGAACGTCCCGTGGCGTTGCGGCGGCTTCCGGAACCTTGGCGACCGCGCGCTCAGCGAAGAACGCATGGATCAGTCCGGCCCGTTGCGGGCTGTTCATGCATTCGTTGAAGAGGCGGCGCTCTTCCTTCAGGCCCTCGTCCCGCGGCAGCCGGCTCGCCTCGACAGCATCGACACATTTGTGTGGCGAGAAGAGAAGCGGTTGGGTCTTGGCGAGTTTCGCCCGCATGGCCGCAACGGCATCGGCGTCTTCTTCAACCGGCAGATCGCAGGTGCGCCTTGCTTCCAGCTTGCCCGCGAGAAGGTCCTCGGCAGCCGCGACGGCGGCTTCTCGCGGGTCTCCGGTGGCGATCCGATCGATCAGACCCTGGTCCAGTGCCGACTCGGCCGGGATCGGCTTGCCGCCCGTGATGAGGTCAAGAGAGGCCGCAATACCGGCAAGACGCGGCGTGCGCTGCGTGCCGCCTGCGCCCGGCAGGATGCCAAGCGTGACTTCGGGCAGCCCGACCCGTGTACCGGGCAGCGCGACCCGAACGTGGCTGGCAAGCGCGACTTCCAGCCCGCCGCCAAGTGTCGTTCCGTGAAGAACACAGACAACCGGCGTCTTGCTGTCCTCGATGAAATTGCAAAGATCCGGGAGCCACGGGTCTTTCGGCGGTTTGCCGAACTCTCGGATATCCGCGCCTGCTATGAAGGTCCGGCCTTCGCCATAAAGGGCAATGACCTTGACATCCGCGTCTTCCTGCAGGGTTTCGATGGCTTTCCAGATACCCGAGCGCACCGCGTGGGAAGCCGCGTTCACCGGCGGATTGTTCAATGACACAAGCGCGACCGGACCTTGGCGCTCAAGCGACACGACGTCGTTGATACCGGTCACTCCGGTTTGAGATCCTGATTGCATGGGTTCCTCCGGAAAGCCGCCCGGGGCGAGCGGAACTGCGCTGGAATGTTCAATTCCGGGAGGGGCTTGTCAAGCCGACGAAACAGAATGGGAAGGTGCCGGAATGGAATGGGTCCTGACCCTAGCGCGGTGAATTTGAAGTTCGCTCCGGAGTCTGCTGAAACTATAATGCGAACTTCAAATTCACCGCACTAGTTTTTCGGAGCGGCCTTTGGCGAGAAGGCGCAGCGGTCGGGTTTCAGGTCGATCAGCGGGGTTCCATCGAGGCAGTCGAGCCCGCGAACGATCAGAACCGGTCCGTCAACGCTGATCAGTTTTGCACCAACCGTTCCGATCGGGTTCGGTCGGACGGGAGAGCGCAGCGCAAACGTGCCGAAGGTCTTGTCGCTGTGTCCGGGGTTTTGCACCACCAGATCTCTCCGGGACCTGTCGAGCCAGTAGAGCACTTCGATCTGGTCGTACTCCTCGATCCCCTTCAGCGCCGGCACCCAGGGTTCGAACACTTCGATCCGGCATTCCGGTCCATCCTGTTTGCCCTGGCGCGGGCAATCCTTCCTGTCGGTCCAGGGCGTGCGGATGCGCCCGATGAAATGGAGCTGCGCATCATCCGGCTCGGATGTTGGCACCATGATTTCGTGGGGGCGAATGTCGCTCATGGATAGGTTCCTTGGTCGGGAGGTCAGTCGGACAGCCAGCGAACCGACCCGAAGTCTGTCAGGTCGTAACCGCCGAGCGCCTCGGCTTTTTCAAGAAATTCTGGCGTCCGGGCGTAGGTGAGCAGCGTCTGCACCGGCTCGGTGAAATAGGACCTACGGTCGATCAGGAGATCGAACTGCTCGTCGGTGAGCGGCAGGAACGAGAGCTTGAAGCGTCTGGCCATTGCCTCGATACCGAGCGATGCGTCGGCCTCTCCGGATGCGACCGCTGCTGCCGCGTCGCTTTCCGTGTGGGCCCTGTCCTTGCACAATACCAGGTCGCTTTCGGAAAGACTTGCGTCCTTCAGCAGCTTTTCGAAGATCAGGGCGGCCCCGGCGCCGGGCTGGCGTTGCGCGACGCGCCGGCCCTTCAGGTCCGACGTTGTTCGCACGCTCCGTGCAACATCATTCGACAAAAGCAGCCCGCGTTTTCGCACCGCCCAGCTTATCAGAACACAGTTCCTGCTGCCGCTGCCGGACACGGCGGAAACGTTCCAGCCGTCTTCGCCCGGAAGGTGCAGACCGGCGGCAAGTGCGCTGCCGGCGTTGAACTGTGCCAGGCCGTCCCGGCTGCCGTTGCAGAGCGTGGCGAGACCGCATCCGGAGGCCCGGATGGCCCAGTCCAGAAGCGGATCATGGGACCCTGCCAGGACGTTGGGCCGGTCCCGGGCGTCCATATTGTCATCGCCGTCAATCCAGTTGCGCAGCGCCTGTGCGGGGAAAAGAAGTTTCCCTGTAATCCGGCGGTGTGGAATCTCATTGGCGGCGGCCAGGTCGTAAACCTTGCGCTCCTTCACCCTCAGGAGATCAGCAACCTCTTTCGTGGTCAGGAAAAGCGGAGCGTTTTTTTCAATTTCGGACACGGCAGTTCCTGCATTTTTCAAGGAGCGTAAACGAGAGGTGCTGGTACGTTCAAGAGATCCGAATGATGGAAAAGTCGGGCTTTTGCAACGGGATGGCCCGCTTCGTCCAGGCCGCAGGTCAGGGCGGTGGGTCGTATCGGCGGCATTCTGCGACGTTTGTAGGGTTTCGCAGCCGGAAGATAAAGACGATAGTCCGGTGGCGGCAGAAAGACTGCAAGCTGTCGCAACGCGTTGCAACAGACCGGAAAGAAGATTTTCTTTCCGCCGAACCCGTTGTTTCGGGTGGATTTTCCCGCATTCTTCCGTGCTGCAAAATATTCAGTCGGATCATGAATAAAAAATATCCATTTTTTTTCACAAGCCCCTTTCAAAGAAGCTTCTTTTTTGTTTTTCTAGCGCCGATGGTTTGGTGAATTCCTGAACAGTAACGATCGTTACCGCAAGATTTCACTCGGCGATCCATAATAATGATAGAACCGGATTTGGGGACAATATGGCGAATGCAAGGGGCGCTGCTGTTAAGTATGACAGCGTTCAGAAGAGCTATGACGGGGAATCCCTGGTCGTAAAAAACCTCAATCTCGATATTCCGCCCGGCGAGTTTCTGACAATGCTCGGGCCTTCCGGTTCCGGCAAGACAACCTGTCTGATGATGCTGGCCGGTTTCGAACCTGCCACACACGGTGAAATCTATCTGAATGACCGGCCGATCAACAACGTCCCGCCGCACAAGCGGGGCATCGGCATGGTGTTTCAGAACTATGCCCTGTTCCCGCACATGTCGGTGTCTGAAAACCTCGCGTTTCCGCTCCAGGTCAGGAATGTCCCGAAGGCCGAGCAGGAACAGAAGGTGCAGCGCGCGCTCGACATGGTCGAGCTTGGAGCGTTCGGCAACCGCCGCCCGGCGCAACTGTCCGGTGGCCAGCAGCAGCGCGTCGCCGTTGCCCGCGCCCTCGTGTTCGATCCCGAGCTTGTCCTGATGGACGAGCCGCTCGGCGCTCTCGACAAACAGCTGCGCGAGCAGATGCAGTATGAAATCAAGCATATCCACGAGAATCTGGGCGTAACCGTCGTCTATGTTACGCACGACCAGACGGAAGCGCTGACGATGTCCGACCGTGTTGCGGTTTTCAATGACGGCGTCATCCAGCAGTTGTCGACCCCGGACGACCTTTACGAAGATCCGCAGAATTCGTTTGTGGCGCAGTTCATCGGCGAGAACAACAAGCTGAGCGGCAAGGTCGTCGGCATTGACGGTGAGGAATGCCTCGTCGAACTGGACGACGGTACCCAGCTGAAAGCGGACAAGGTCAACGTGTCCGCGGTGGGCGACAGGACGACACTGTCGCTTCGCCCGGAACGTGTCGAATTCGACACGAACGACTCCATGGACAATCTTGTCGATGGCCGGATCGAGGAACTGATCTATTTGGGAGACCATATCCGCGTTCGCATGAACGTGGCTGGCAATGACGAGTTCATCGTCAAAGTTCGCAACCGGGGAGAGCGGCGCAAGCTGCATGTCGGTGAAACCGTCCAGGTTGGATGGGCACTCAACGACTGCAAGGCGCTCGACGCGGTTGCCTAAATTCGCGTGGCGGATGCTGCAGTCCGCCCGCGACAACGACGGAAAAATCCGTTCAATCCTAAAAGAGGGAGCTAGCTCAAATGAAGCTCAAGACTTTAATTCTCGCGGGAACTGCCCTGGCATTTGCCGGTAGCTCGGCGCTTGCCACGGATCTCACGCTCGTTTCCTGGGGTGGCGCTTACCAGGCGTCCCAGAAGAACGCCTACACGGATCCTTACACGGCGGAAAATCCCGACATCACCGTGATCTGGGACGAATCCTCTGCCGAGGCCGTTGCCAAGCTGCGCGCCATGAACGAAGCCGGCAACGTCACCTGGGATCTCGTGGATGTGGTTGCCTCTGACGCAATCCGCCTCTGCGACGAAGGCCTGGCGATGGAAATCGACCCGGACGTCGATCTTGCAGCCGCACCTGACGGAACCTCTGCATCTGAAGATTTCGGCGACCTGCTGGTCTCCGAGTGCTTCATCCCGCAGATCGTCTATTCCACCACGTTCGGCTACCGGTCCGATATTGACGAGTGGGGCGGCAAGGAGCCGACCGAAATCTGCGACGTGTTCGATCTGGAAACGTTCCCGGGCAAGCGGTCCCTGGAAAAGCGCCCGATCAACAACATGGAATGGGCTCTGCTGTGTGACGGCGTTCCGAAGGAAGAAGTCTACAACGTGCTGGAGACCGAAGAAGGCCAGAGCCGAGCGTTCGCGAAGCTCGACACCATCAAGGACAACGTTGTCTGGTGGTCTGCCGGTGCTGAAACACCTCAGCTTCTCGCCGACAAGGAAGTCGTGATCGGCTCCACATACAATGGCCGCCTGTTTGCCCTGATCGAAGAGCAGAAGCAGCCGGTCAAGATGCTGTGGGACGCGCAGGTGTTCGACCTTGACGGTTGGATCATCCCGACCGGTCTGCCGGAAGATCGTCTTGCCGAGGTGAAGAAACTCGTCAAGTACGCGACCGACACGCAACGTCTGGCCGACCAGGCGAAGTTCATCTCCTACGGCCCGGCCCGTAAATCCTCTGCACCGCTCGTCGGTCAGCACGCTTCGCTCGGTATCGACATGGCTCCGCACATGCCGACCGACCCGAACAACGCGAAGAACACCTTCCTCTATAACTACGAGTGGTGGGCTGATTACCGCGACGACATCGACGCCAAGTTCCAGGCTTGGCTCGCACAGTAAGCCAATAGGCCCCGGCCCGGGCGGAACCTTCCGCCCGGGCTGATTTTTCTGATACCGGAAGACTGTTTCATGAGCGATACCACCGACGGTCAGGTTCTGACGACACAGGACGGAAAGCCGCTGAAAGCCGCGCTCAGGCGCGCCCTTCGCCGCGAAAAGCTGCGCGCCTTCCTGCTGATCGCACCCTTGCTGATTTTCGTGCTGATCACGTTTGTCGCACCGATTGTCGATATGCTGTTCCGCTCTGTCGAAAACGGCATCGTCGCGGACACGCTTCCGAATACGGTTATCGAACTCAGCAAGTGGGACCCGGCCTCCGGGGAATCACCGGACGAAGTGGTCTTCGCCGCGCTTTATGACGACATGGTCGTTGCCGTGGACCAGAAGACACACACCCGTCTCGGCTCCCGTTTGAACTACGAGCAGAGCGGTATTTCCAGCCTGTTCCGAAAAACCGGCCGCCGCATCAAACGCATGGACGAGGATGGTCCGTTCAAGGACCAGTTCATCGGCGCGGACAAGAAGTGGGACGATGTCGCGACCTGGCAGGTCCTGCAGCAGTTTTCGCCGCGCTATACCGACGGCTATTTCCTGAACGCCTTTGATGCCAAGCGCGGTCCGGATGGCATCGAGATGAAGCCGGAAGACCAGCAGATCTACATGTTCCTGTTCGGGCGGACGCTGTTCCTGTCGATCGTGATTACCCTTTCTTGCCTGCTGCTGGGATATCCGATCGCCTTTTTGCTCGCGTCTTTGCCGCTGCGAACGTCCAACCTTCTGATGATCCTCGTTCTGCTGCCGTTCTGGACCAGTCTGCTCGTGCGGACATCGGCCTGGAAGGTGCTGCTGCAGCAACAGGGCGTCATCAATGATTTTCTGGTCTGGACCCGGCTGATCGACGATGCGAACCGTCTCGTGATGATCAACAACCAGACGGGCACGATCATCGCCATGACGCACATCCTGCTGCCCTTCATGATCCTGCCGCTCTATTCGGTGATGAAGACGATCTCGCCCAGCTACGTCCGCGCGGCCAAGAGCCTCGGCGCGAATGACTGGACTGCCTTCTGGCGGGTCTATTTCCCGCAATCCGTCCCGGGCATCGGCGCCGGCGCCATTCTCGTCTTCATCCTGTCGATCGGCTACTACATAACGCCGGAACTGGTCGGCGGCACGTCGGGCATCTTCATTTCCAACCGGATCGCCTATCACATTTCGTCATCCCTCAACTGGGGCCTGGCAGCTTCGCTCGGAACCCTGCTCCTGGTCGCGGTGCTGATCCTCTTCGTTGTCTACGACAAGATCGTCGGCATCGACAACGTGAAGCTCGGATAGGAGGACGACATGAGCGCACTACCACCCTATGCGTCCCCCTTGCAGAGAACGTGGTTCTATACGTTCCGGGTCATTTGCGGGCTGATCTTCTTCTTCCTGATTTTCCCGATTCTGGTGATCCTGCCGCTGAGCTTCAACGCCCAGGACTTCTTCACCTTCACCAAGGAAATGCTGTCCTTCGACCCGGCGGGATATTCGTTCAAGCACTACAACGACTTCTTCACCAACCCGGACTGGCAGCAGGCGCTCGTCAACTCGGTGCTGATCGCGCCGGTTGCAACGCTTCTGGCAACGGCTTTCGGAACGATTGCCGCGGTTGGCCTGTCCCAGTCGCATGTGCCCTACAAGCCTGCAATCATGGCGATCCTGATCTCGCCGATGATCGTGCCGCTGATCATCTCGGCAGCGGGCATGTATTTCTTCTATTCCCGGATCGGCCTGCAGGGCACTTACTGGGGAGTGGTTCTGGCCCATGCAGCGCTCGGCACACCCTTCGTGATCATCACGGTGACGGCGACCCTTGTCGGCTTCGACCGCTCCCTCGTGCGCGCTTCGGCGAGCCTCGGGGCCAATCCGGTCACCACTTTCTTCAAGGTGCAGATGCCGCTGATTGTCCCGGGCGTCGTCTCCGGTGCGCTGTTCGCCTTCATCACTTCGTTCGACGAGGTGGTCGTGGTCCTGTTCCTCGGCTCCGCCGGTCAGAAGACGCTGCCATGGCAGATGTTCACCGGCCTGCGCGAACAGATCTCGCCGACCATCCTTGCGGTCGCCTCGCTCATGGTGGCGATCTCGATCGCGCTGCTCACGGTGCTCGAACTGTTGCGCCGGCGTTCGGAAAGGCTTAGAGGTTTGACACCGGGCTAAACAAATCCCCGCAGCTCACCATATGTGCCGGTGGCGGAACGCCAGCCACCGGGCGGAGACGAAAGTCTCCCGGTTGCAAGACAATTTGGATTTGGGCCTGGCGGGCCGGCTTCTTTTCAGGAAGCCGGCCCGTTTTGCGTTTCAGGCCCCGGAAATGAGCAGAACACGCAGCCTGCTCACTTCGGGAAAGGAGATCTTCCATGAGCGACGACATGATCCGCATTTACGAAATGAACAATGGCGAGAAGAGCTTTTCGCCTTTCTCGGCAGTGGAGATGGACCGGCGTCAAGACAATCTGCGCCTGCTGATGGCGGATCACAGGATCGACGCCGTCCTCATGACCTCCTATCACAACATCTGTTACTACTCCGGCTTCCTCTATTGCCGTTTCGGCCGCAACTACGGTCTCGTCGTCACGCAGGACAAGGCAACCACAGTTGCCGCCGGTATTGACGGCGGCCAGCCCTGGCGCCGGACCCACGGCGACACACTGATCTATACTGACTGGCGCCGCGACAACTTCTTTCACGCTGTCCAGTCGCTGATTGGCTGGCCGAACGCCTCCGTGCTGCGTATTGGCATCGAGTTCGATCATGTTTCGCTCGATCTCCTGAAAATGCTGGAAGCCGCATTTCCGGGCGTGGACTTCGTGGATGTTGCCGCCGATGCCATGACCCAGCGCGCGATCAAGAGCGCGGAAGAACACGCCCTGATCCGCGAAGGCGCGCGCATCTGCGACATCGGCGGCGCTGCCGTTGCCGAAGCCGTTCAGGCGGGGGTCACCGAGCACGAGGTCGCGATTGCGTCGACCAACGCCATGATCCGGGAAATCGGCAAGTCGTTTCCCTTCGTCGAACTCATGGACACCTGGACATGGTTCCAGTCCGGCATCAATACGGACGGCGCTCACAACCCGGTCACCAACAAGGTGGTGGAGGCCGGAGACATCCTCAGCCTCAACTGCTTCCCGATGATCTTCGGCTACTACACCGCGCTGGAGCGGACGCTCTTTTGCGAACACGCTTCCGACGAACACCTGCGGCTCTGGGAGATCAACTGCCATGTCCACCGGGAAGGCCTGAAGCTGATCCGGCCGGGCGCGCGCTGCTGTGACATTGCCGCCACGCTCAACGACATCTACCGCAGCCATGATCTCCTGAAATACCGCAGTTTCGGCTACGGCCACTCCTTCGGCGTTCTCAGTCACTACTATGGCCGCGAAGCCTCGGTGGAACTGCGCGAGGACGTCGAAACGGTGCTGGAGCCTGGCATGGTGGTTTCGATGGAACCGATGATCATGATCCCGGAAGGCCTTCCGGGCGCCGGCGGCTACCGGGAACACGACATCCTGATTGTCGGCGAAGACAGCGCGGACAACATCACCGGCTTCCCCTTCGGCCCCGAGCACAACATCTTTCCGGCGCGCTGAGGCGGGAGGACGTCAGCCCATTGGCGAGGTGAGAACCGGAGCGCGAGCGCTCCGGTTTTCGTGTGCCCCGACACGTATAGTCCTATGAGGTCAGTGAACGTATGCTTGGCACTACCTGCCATGCAAATTGCGATCTCGTCTTTAGAAAATTTCCGACTGAGTCACGACTTTCAATCAAGTGCATCCGAATTACTAGCATGTGCCTCAGTTCAGCATCTCGTCGTCGATCAACTCATACACTCGAGTCTCGATGTGCTTGAAGAGACACAATGCGCCCTCTCGGGTTGACCGAAAGTCCGGTGTCGAGGGGATCAGAGGAGAGCAGTTTTCATTCCGAGCATCAATCCACTTCCTTTGATCGCGGACCAGCTGCTTTTGCGACGACGAATCTAACATCTGACGCCGGGTTCGGTAAACACGTCCGAGAATGCTGTCTAGAAGCATCAGTTCCTTGTCATCGCAAATAAGCCCCTCGACTTTCGTTGTCGCTTTCGAGCAGTCGAAGCTCGGACCGAGATCGGTTGTCGAATTCCCTGATAGCGATGCGAAGAAAAAGCCGTCGACACATGCTTTGCGCCCGGCGATTGGGTGCGGGTCATCAGGGTGATGGTAGAAGCCGAAACAACGAGCCGAAATCTCCGTTATCCATTTCATTTCGTCGGGGCCGTAAGAACCCGTGAACATGTCAAGGGTGCCATAAGGGAAACCTCGTTTGACTGCGGCCTGGGCGATCTCCTCGTTGCAGACGTCGTTGCGGCCAGAGGTGTCCGAACAAGAATGTATTCCGAGAACGGATCCCGGTGTCAGGACGGAATAGAAGCCGGCTGGAAACAAGATCTGAGCGCAAGCCGATGCGCATTCGTCGTCTCCAATGATAGAGAACTCTCGAGCTTCGATCGCGTCGGCGAGAGAAAGCGCAGCTCCGACACTTCCGCCAGGGCTCGTGACGACCAGTATTAGAGCTGACGGCGGATTAGTCTTTAGAAGATCCAAGAAGCGTTCGGTGTCTCCCGGTTCGATTGTGCCTTCGGCGCGTACAACGGTGGTACCGGAATTGCCCGAATAGGGAACAGTTTCGAATGACATCGGACGAGATGACGTGATGTTGGCGAGGAAGGCTAATGAAGCCAACAAAATATATTTCACGTCCAAGTTAGGCATTTCTGCCTCTCTAGTAATGGGAACCGAAGCAAAGTCTCTCGCTCGCGTTTTGTTGATTTTTTTCAGTGAATGCATGGTACGGGGTCAACTATTGCTGATACCTAGTTGGTAAGTCTGCAGTTAGCGGACATCATACTGATGGCGCGGACATAATATTCGGCACGCAGGCTGCTTCTCAGGCTTGATTGCAGACATGAATGCTATTACCTTAGGTTGATCGGGTTGTTGTTTGCTGTCAAGTTAGTTGAGGAATTCATGGAACCCGGTGTCATTTTCCTTTTCATTTGGCTTCCCGCTGCACCAGTTCTGCTCGTTGCTTGGATCTGGACATGGATCATTTTGCGCTACTCCAGAAAGCAATCGATCGCAATCATCGACGGGTTAGAGGAGCGGGCGGTCAAGCTAGAAGATAAGTACGGTGGCCTGATTTCTGAGGAAGCCGAACTCGAACGATTAAGGTCAGAGACTGTCGTAGAACAAAGCAGGATTGAGGAGCTGCGTACTTCGTATGCCGAGAAGAAGGTTACGTTTGATCGATTGCAGCACGAATTAGCTGTGTACGACGAGCGGTTGTCATTCGCCGAACTCGGCATGTATGAGCCGCATTTTGATTTCAATGACAGCGAAGCTTTTAAGGAACGCATCAAAACTGTTCGGAGACGGCAGAAAGCAATGGTCTCTTCTAAACATGCCTGCATTTGTCCAACCAATTGGACCGTTGATGGAAGTCTGTCGAAGGGAAAGACCATGATCAATCGTCAGATGCGCCTGACTATGCGGGCGTTCAACAACGAATGTGAGGCAGCAATAGCAAATACTCGATGGAACAATGTCATCGCGATGGAGAACCGGGTCCTTAAGGCGGTTATTGCAATCGATGCCTCGAACTCTTCGATGAACCTCGTGATCAACGACGCCTATGTTGCGCTGAAAATCGAAGAACTTCGCTTGACGCATGAGTACCGTGAACAACTCAAACAGGAGCGAGATGAGCGGGTGGAATTGGCCCGGGCCGAGCGTGAAGAGAAAAAGCTTCTCGCTGAAGCGGAAAAGGCAGACAAGGAAGAGCAGAAATATCAAGATTTGCTCGCGAAGGCGCGTAAGGAGGCCGAGGTCGACGTCGACAATGAGCGGCTTCGAAACAAGATCGCGGAGTTGGAGACATCTCTCGCGGAGGCACATGCGACCGGTGAACGCGCCCGAGCGATGGCAGAACTGACAAAGTCGGGATACGTCTACATTGTTTCTAACGTGGGGTCATTCGGAGAGGACGTCGTCAAGATCGGACTAACGAGACGGCTGGACCCAAATGATCGCGTGCGGGAGCTTGGAGACGCCAGTGTGCCATTTTCTTTTGACACCCATGCAATGATCTATTCCGAGGAAGCACCAGCTTTGGAGTTAGCGCTGCATCGCGAATTCGGAGACAAGCGCATCAATATGTCGAATTTGCGAAAAGAGTTCTTTCGTGTGAGCCTCAATGAAGTCGAGGACGCCGTTCGACGTCTTGCACCTGACGCGTCGTTCTTCAAGGATCGGGAGGCGCAAGACTGGCAGGAAACGCTTGCGCGCAGAAAACAACTGTTGGCTGATACCGCTTACGCTCAATCGGCAAATGCATTTCCGGCGACACTTTGATGCCCATAAATCTTAACTCTTCCTCCGCTGCGCGTCAGCCGGAATGACAAGCACATTGACCGGGGATCAGCCTACGAGAACCATTTCGGGTTAACCCGCACCGCAGGGGGGAGTGCGGGAGCGTGCAGGTGCCCCGGTTCTTTTGTCGGTGGTCAAAGCCAACTTCGAAAACCTCCCCTATTCACCCAAGTCTTCATATCCACCCCCGTTTTGCCTAAGCTATCGGGCATGGCGAGAGTGGAGATGACATGCACAAGATCCTGATCCCGGTGGATGGGTCCGTTCACTCGATAAAGGCGCTGAGAATTGCCTCGGATCTGGCGGCGAAGTATCAGGGGCGGCTTCTGATCTGTCATGTGCTTCTGAGAGGCAAGGACGCCAGCGATCTGATGGCTCTGGATGTTTCCGGCCAGTTCGATGCGCCGTTGCACAAGATCCTGACCAAGGCTGTTTCGGCCAATCTCGGCCCGGCCCCCGACAAGGTACTTAGAATGATTGGCCAGATCATTCTGGATCACGCCGCCGAAAAGGCCGGCGGCCATGGCGTTGATTTCGAGAAACTGCCCATTCTGACCGGAAAGCCGGCTGATGCGATCTTGAGCACGCAGAAGCGGCTCGAGGCTGCCACGATCGTCATGGGCGCCCGCGGCGTCACGCCTTCGGACCGCTCGACTTTCGGCAGCGTGTCGCAGGACGTCTTCAGCCGGGCAAGCTGCACCTGCATCTCGGTGAAGTAGGCGGCACCACGGGTGCGACGGGTCGTCTTGACGTCAGTTCATACCCCCTGACCGCCCACCCGTCTCTCAATTGTTCCAGTAGGAGCCTTCCTTGCGGCCGATGTGGCTGATCATGACGTCACTGGCTTCTTCCGTCTTTCCTGCGGCCAGCAGCTCGCAGATCCGGATGTGTTCACCGTAGGATTTTTCCATGTGGTCCGGGTGATTGCCCAGCTTGTTCCTGAGACAGGCCATTTTCGCCGCGATCGTCTGGAACGCGTCGTTCAGGAACATGTTCTGCGCGTGGTCGAACAGCTTCTGGTGAAACTCCGTGTCGAGACTGAGATACTGCCGGTCGTCTGCTTTCTTGCGGGCCTTCGTCATCTTTTTGGTGATGTCGGCCAGGCTCTTTACCAGTCCGTCCGGATCGCGTTCCATGGCCTTGCGCAAGGCTGCGGTTTCCAGGCAGACGCGGACGTCGCAAATGTCGACAAGGGCGCACCGGTCGAGCGTGAAAACGAACGTGCCGCGCTGCGGTTCGGTATGAACCAGCCCCTCCAGTTCAAGACGCGCAAACGCTTCCCGGACCGGTGTCCGGCTGACGCCGAGCTCCTTGGCAATCTTGGTCTCCGACAGCGCTTCCCCCATGTCGCGCTCGCCGCTGATGATCTGCGCACGCAGGACATCGGAAACCTGTTCCGCAAATGATTTGGGTCGCTCGATCTTCAGCATGCGTCTTCGATTCCTTCCGGTTCAACGGGCTTATAGCGCGCACCGGCGTTTTGTGTACAGTATTTTTGTTGTTGACATACTGTATGCCAGTATGCCAGTTGTGAAAACAAGGGGGATCGATCGGGCGATTGGCCGCGATCCCGGATCTGAGGGAGGGGACAGATGGCGCGGTTCGAGCGCATCCTGATTGCAGTCAACCGCGCTCTGGTCGTGGCAGCGCTCGCTGCGGTTTTCCTCATCGTGATCACGAATGTCGCCGGCCGTTATCTGTTCGGCAGCTCGCTCGCCTGGGGTGAGGAAGTCGCCCGTTTCCTGATGATCTTTGGTGTCTTCGCCGGCGCGGGCCTTGCGCTCAGAAGCGGCCGTCTTGTCGAGATCGATCTTTTTGTTTCTCTCCTGCCGCGCGGTCTCAAGACCGCGATCCGCTGGGGTGCGGTCCTGGTGATGGCAGTCTTCATGGGACTGATCTTCTGGTTCGGCATCCTGTTCGTGGAGTTCGGCTGGAACAAGGAGACCATGGCGACCGGCATTTCGCGCGGCATCCCCTATATGGCCATACCTTTCGGCTGTTTCCTGTTTCTCTGCCACCTCGCATTCGTGTGCCGGCGCTTTGTTGCAGGAGAGTTCGAGGCAGAGGCAGCCCTTGACGATCAGGAGGACCCCTCCTGATGGCCAAGACCCTGATCATCCTGTTTTTCCTGACCTTGGCTCTGGGCCTGCCGGTCGTGTTCACGATGGGCGTTGCCTCGACCGCAGCTATCCTCATCGACGGCGGTCTGAACCCGTTATTGATCCCGCAGCGCATGTTCGGCGGGATCAACTCCTTCCCGCTGATGGCCGTTCCTTTTTTCATCCTGGCGTCGGAGCTGATGACGGCGTGCGGACTGACGGCGGCCCTCTTGCGCTTTGCCAATGACCTGGTCGGGCATATCCGGGGCGGTTTGGGACATGTGAACGTTCTGGTGTCCATGCTGTTTGCGGGCATCTCCGGATCAGCGCTCGCGGACGCAGCCGGGCCATCGGCCATCGTCATGCGCATGATGCGCAAGGCCGGCTACGAGGCCAACTATGCCGGAGCCCTGTCGGCGGCGACGGCAACGATCGGTCCGATTATTCCGCCGTCCATCCTCATGGTCATTTTCGCGATTTCCGACAACCGCGTGACGGTGGCCGGATTGTTTCTGGCCGGGATCGTTCCCGGACTGATGCTCGGACTGGCCCTTGCCGCCGCAAACCATCTCGTTTCGGTCAGGAAAGGTTACCGGGGGCGTGAAACCCGGGCCGCGGTGCCGGAAGTCGCCCGAAGCGCATTTGCTGCCGGACCGGCTCTGCTCATGCCGCTGATCATCCTGGGCGGTATTCTCGGAGGCATCTTCACGCCGACCGAGGCCGGTGCGGTCGCCACGGCCTATGCGCTTCTTCTTGGCCTGGCGATGCGCTCGCTCAACCTTCAGAAACTCTACACCGTTCTCGTAAGGGCCAGCGTTACGACATCATCGGTTCTTTTGATCGTCGCGATGGCATCCGTGTTCGGCTGGCTGCTGACCTACCTGCAAATCCCGCAGAGCCTGGCGGCCGCGATCGCGGGCCTGACATCGGACCGGTTGACCGTTCTCTTCCTGCTTGCCGGCTTCGCGCTAATCTGCGGTCTTTTCATCGACACGCTTCCGGCCCTGATCATTCTGACACCGGTGCTCGGCCCGATCGCGGCACAGTTCGGCATCGATCCGCTGCAGTTCGCCATGATGCTCGTCCTCAACCTCACCATCGGCATGATCACGCCGCCGGTCGGCCCTGTGCTCTTTGTCATCGCGACGGTTGGCCGTCTCAGGATCGAAGGCCTGTCCCGCGCCGTTCTTCCGCTTCTCGCGGCGGAAATGGCGGTTCTTCTGCTGGTCATTCTCGTACCGGCACTCAGCACCGCGTTACCTCGCTTCTTCGGACTATCCAGTTAGCAAACGGGAGGAATACCATGAAACTGACATCACGACTTCTGGGCGCAACGGCCGCTTTGGCCATCGCTTCCGCGGCCGGTGCGGCCTCCGCGAAAGAGCTGAAATACGCACATTTCCAGGCGGCTGACATGTCGTCGCCCAAACATGCGGCCGCGCTCGCCTTTGAAACCTGCGTGGAAGGCAAAACGGCCGGTTCCATCGACGTCCAGGTCTATCCGGCCTCCCAGCTGGGTGACGGCGGGCAGGTCATCGAAGGCCTTCAGCTCGGCACCATCCAGCTCGGCGTTGTGCATGACGGGCCGATATCCGGTGTCTACAAACCCTTCGCCGTCTTCGCCATGCCGTATCTTTTCGATGATCAGGCCATGGCCTGGTCCGTGGTTGACGGCGAGTTTGGTGCGGAGATGTTCGAGGATATGCGGACAAAAACAGGCATCCGCGTCCTGGGTCTTGCCGACAATGGCGTGCGCAACTTCACCAACTCCAAGGTTCCGGTCGCCGAACCTGAGGACATGAAGGGCCTGAAGATGCGCGTGATGACCGCTCCGGTCTGGACCCGTCTGGTGGAATCTCTGGGCGCTTCGGCGACCCCTGTGCCCTGGCCGGAACTGCCCGGCGCGCTGCAGCAGGGTGTTGTCGACGGCCAGGAAAACGGCGTCACCAACATCGTCAACGCGTCACTCTATCAGCATCAGAAATACGTCTCCCTCGACGGGCACGTCTTCTCCTGGCACGCCTACATGATCAACGACGATTTCTATGAGAGCCTCACCGACGCGGAAAAACTGGCCGTCGGCCAGTGCGTCGAGATCTCCAAGATCATCCATCGCGGCATGACGGCGGCTCAGGACGCCAATGCCGCGACAATCCTCGGCGAAAAGGGCCTGGAGGTGGTCCCGGTCAGCCCGGAACAGAAAGCCAAGTTCCGTGAACTGGCACAGCCGGCCGTGCGCGAATACATCGTTGGAGAAATCGGCGAGGAATGGCCTGACAGGCTTGACGCGGCGGTTGAGAAGTACCGGAACCAGTGACATGCAGGCGGAGACTGTAACCACACCGGAGACGCCGCTTGCCGCCGTGCTTGAGCCGGGCTACGCGGACTACGAGCTGGAGCAGGCGGCAATACAGCCCTTTGGGGCGCGTGTCCTGCCGGTTCCCGCCGGACAGGATGCGCTCTCCGCCCTTGCCGACAAGAACGTCTTTGCGGTGCTCACACGAGAGCGCCGCATCGACCCCGCGCTCTATTCCGACTTTCCGGGCCTGAAGCTCATCCTGAGATATGGCGTTGGTGTCGACAACGTCGATCTCAAGACCGCGACGGAACGCCGGATCCACGTTGCCAACATTCCCGACTATGGCGCGGAGAATGAAGTCAGCGACCATGTCATTGCCCTTTACCTCGCGGTCGCAAGGCGGATCGTGACCCGGGATGCCGAAGTGCGGGCGGGCCTTTGGAGCGTCGGGCAAAAAAGCCCCGTTCCCGGCCATCGCAACGCGACAATAGGCCTGATCGGCTTCGGGCGGATCGCGCGCGCCGCCTGCACGCGCTTCCGCGCCCTGGGGTTTTCCCGCGTGCTGGTGAGCGATCCTTATCTGGATGCGGAGGCACGAGCTGCCTGGGACGTCGAGGCAACTGATCTCGACAGCTTGTGCCGCCAGGCCGACGTCGTCAGCCTGCATACCCCGCTGACCGAGGCAACGCACAATGTCATCGACGCCCGCCGCATTGGGCTCATGAAAGAAAGCGCAATTGTTCTGAACGCCTCGCGCGGTGGCCTTGTCGATGAGGCGGCCCTCGCGGACGCATTGCACGAAGGCAGACTGTTCGGCGCAGGGATCGATGTGTTCGAGACCGAGCCGCCGGCCCGGGAAAATCCGATTCTCAACGCGCCCAACACGGTGCTGAGCGACCATTGCGGCTGGTATTCGGAAGCATCCGTTGGCGAGTTGCAAAGACGCGCGGGCGCCGAGCTGGTGCGCGTCCTGGAAGGGTGCCCGCCGGCCAATTGGGTCAACCGGTGGTGAGCCGGCAAACACAACACGCAAATGCCGTTCAAGGACGTTTTCAATCAGGAGAACCGGAAATGGAACTTAAGGAACTGGTCGCGGGCTTCCGCGAAACCGCCACGGCTTCGGTTGCCGATGCGGTGGACAAGATCACCGGCCGCAAGGGCTATCTCGATCAGGCCATCAAGCCGCGCATCAACGAAGTCAAGATCGTCGGTCCGGCGGTCACGGTGCTTGAAGGCCCGACAGATGAATTCGTGCCGCCGCAGCATGCCCTGGATGCGATTGATGAAAGCGAACCGGGATCCGTTATCGTGATCTCGATTGCAGGCGACGCCAACGTGGCGGTCTGGGGCGGTCTGATGACCGCCGGTGCCGTCGCCAACAGACACGAGGGCGCCGTTCTCGACGGTGCCGTGCGCGACATCACGGAGATCCGCCGGGACTATGATTTCCAGATCTTCGCCCGGTCTTCGTCTCCCGGAACGACGCTTGGCCGTCACAAAACGCTGGCTGCCAATGTCTCGGTCCCCCTCGGCGACGTGATCGTGCATCCGGGCGACATCATTGTCGGCGATATCGACGGCGTGGTGGTGGTCCCGATCGCGCAGGCGGAGGAGATTCTTGAAATGGCGCGTGAGATCGACATTCGCGAAGCCGAGCAGGCGAAGCTGATCATGCAGGCAGGATCCCTGCGTGAGGGGTTGGCGAAATACGGCCGGATCTGACGCTGAAAGAAGGGGGACACTTCAAATGACACAGACAAGACTCGCAGCGCTGCCGGCGATCGTGGCCGTCTTTATAGGGCTCGGTGGCGCGGTCGCCAAGGACACGCCCCGGCCGGAAATCGTCGCCGAATGGAACAGCCTGCCCTACAGGGTCGTATCAGAAGACATCAGGTCGGCCTGGGAAAAGAGCGCAATTTTCGGTCAGGCGCTCGTCCAGGGCGCCAAGGTCGACAGCAATGGCAACATCTACGTTTCAACGGCGCGGTGGGCCGGAAAGGAGATACCGGCAACGCTCTCGAAACTCGTCAGGAACGGCGACACCTGGGAGCTGGAGCCCTATCCGAACGAGAACATGAACGACATTGCCAACGCGGCCGGTCTCAAGGCTGTTCTCGGCTTTGAGATTGATCGCAATGACGTCATGTGGATCCTGGACCAGGGTCACGTCGCCGGCCCTCCGTTTGAAGACGGTGACGCCAAGCTTGTCCTGTGGGACATCAACGCAGGCAAGGAGATCCAGCGGTACGTCTTCACGGCTGACGAGGCGGACAGGCAGTGCTCCTTCCTGAATGACCTGGCCGTGGACAATGATACGGGAGTCGCTTACATCGCCGACAGCGGTATCTTCTGTGATCCGCTTCACGGCGGGCTGATCGTCTATGACAGCAAGACCAATACGGTGCGCCGTATTCTCGATCAGCACAAGTTTACCAACAACGAGCCCAACTTCTTCTTCAACATCGATGACCGGCCCGTTCTGAAGAACGGCGGCATGCAGACCGGTGCCGATGGAATAGCGCTGTCCGGTGACAAGAAGACGGTCTACTGGACCAATCTGACGGGCAACAAGCTCTATTCGCTGCCCACGGAAATCCTGCGTGACTTTCAAACAAACGAGACGGTGATCGAAAACGCGGTGCGCGTGGAAACGTCCCTTCCTTCGAACACGGACGGCATGACCGCGGACAACGCCGGCAACATTTACATGACGGCCCTGTCGCTCGACGGTCTGATGAAATTCGATGAATCGACCGGTCAGGTAAGCCGTTTCGTTCATCACCCGGAAATGAACTGGCCGGATACGCTCGCCTGGGGGCCTGACGGATCGCTTTATGTCGTCTCGAACCACCTGCACGTCTGGGTGGATGGCGAGATGAATTTCGAAGATCCCGAGATCCCGAATTTCAGGATCTGGCGCATACCCGGCGTCGGACAAAGCTACACAGCCCAGTAAGCGGCCCCGGCCACGCTTTGACGGGCGTGGCCGGTGCCCAAACCGAAAAAGGCAAGGAAAATGCAACCCGATATCATTTGTCTCGGCGAGCCGATGCTGGAATTCAACGAACAGGCGGACGGACGTTTTCTGAAAGGACATGGCGGAGACACGTCCAACGCCGCGATTGCCGCCGCGCGCCAGGGCGCGTCCGTCGGTTACCTGACACGGGTCGGCCGGGATGCATTCGCCGATGAGTTCCTGCAGCTTTGGCAGTCGGAAGGTGTCGACACATCAAGGGTGGTTCAGGATCCTGATGCGCCGACCGGCATCTATTTTGTCAGCCACAACGACAACGGCCATGCGTTCACCTATCGGCGCAAGGGCTCCGCTGCGAGCCTGATGACGCCTGCGGACCTGCCCGAAGACTATATTGCCGGTGCCCGTATCCTGCATGTGTCCGGCATAAGCCAGGCGATTTCCGCCGATGCAGCCGATGCGGTTTTCACCGCGATGGATCTGTGCCGGAACGCCGGCGGCTGGGTGTCCTACGATACCAATCTCCGGCTCAATCTCTGGCCCCTGGAGCGCGCCCGGGCCGTGACCCATGCTGCCATGGCCAAGGCGCATATTGCCCTACCCGGGCTTGAAGATGCCATCCAGCTGACGGGCTTTACCGACCCCGACGCGATTGCGGACTTTTATCTTGATCTGGGCTGTGAGATCGTGGCGCTCACACTTGGCAAGGACGGCACGCTGATCGCGCTGAGAGATGAACGCAGGCGCGTTCCGGGGCAACCTGTTTCCGCGGTCGACGCGACCGCGGCGGGCGACACGTTCGACGGTGCCTTTCTTGCTGAATTGGCGGCCGGCCGCGATCCCTACGAGGCGGCCAGCTACGCAAACGCGGCCGCCGCGTTGTCGACGCAAGGCTATGGAGCGGTTGCTCCCATGCCGAGACGCCGGGATGTGCTGCGGTTCATGAGGGAAGGGCAGGCGGCATGAAACATGCCTTGGTGACAGGCGGAACGCGCGGCATCGGCTTCGGTGTCGTGGAGACGCTTCTGGAAGAAGGTTGGGCGGTTACCGCGACCGGCGTCAGCGAGGCCGAGGTTGCCGCGTGCCCGGTGCGCGAGAACCTGACCGCCGTCGCGCTCGATGTCACCGATGATGACCGGATCGCGGACCTCGTCGCCACCCATGACAGGCTTGATGGCCTTGTCAATTGTGCAGGGATCCTCCTGCGCGAGGCGGAGTACGAAATCGAGACTTTCTGCAAGGTGATCGACGTCAACCTGACGGGCACGATGCGGATGTGCCTGGCGGCCAGGCCGCTTCTGGAGCGCTCTGGCGGCGCCATTGTCAATACGGCCTCGATGCTCAGCTATTTCGGCGGCCCGCTCGTGCCCGCCTATTCCGCCTCCAAGGGCGGTGTTGCGCAACTGACCAAGGCGCTCGCCGCGAAATGGGCGGCGGACGGCATAAGGGTCAACGCGGTTGCGCCCGGATGGATCGAAACGGAAATGACCGCCGGCCTGCGCGAGCAATCCGACCGCGAACGCACGATCCTCGGCCGAACGCCTCTGGGCCGCTGGGGGCAGCCGCAGGAAGTGGGTGCGTTGGTCGCCTGGCTTTTGAGCGGCAAGGCACAATTCGTAACGGGTGCGGTCTACCCGGTGGATGGCGGCTATTCCGCCGTCTGACAGGAACAGGGAAAGAGGAGTGGAGCATAGATGCCCCTAGACGCAATAGACGAGAACCCGCGGATCCCGTATCAGCTGCCGTTTCCGAAGGACGCCCAGGCGGAGATCGTGGTGCCGTCGGCGATCCCGGAAGACGAGCGCGTCTGGGTGCCCCAGACGGAAAACGTCTGGTTCCGCCCGCTCTGCCTCAACCGGAGCCAGGGTTACTGGGTCAATCTCTTGCGGGTACGCAAGTCCGGCGTCCTGTCGCGCCACCGCCACCCCAACCCCGTGCATGGCTATGTCATCAAGGGGCGCTGGCACTACCTGGAACATGACTGGGTCGCCGAGGCCGGTGGCTATGTCTACGAGCCCCCGGGCGAGACGCACACGCTCGTCGTGCCGGACGATGTCGAGGAGATGATCACCCTCTTTCAGGTCAACGGCATCATGTATTACGTCGACCCCTACGGCAAACCGCTCGGCTACGAGGACGTCTTCACCAAGATCGACATGTGCCGCCAGCACTACGCCGACGTTGGTCTTGGCGAGGATTACGTCGACCAGTTTTTGCGGTGAAGGGGTTGGCGACGGGTACGGAACATGATGGAATTGATCAAAACATGGTCCGCGTCAAAACGCCTGAGGACGAGGTGAAGGTTCACTTGGTGATTTGTCCAGACGACGGTAACGTTACCAAGCAGCGGGACAATCTGGATGCAATCGTGACAGCGTGCGAGGGATCTGGCGTAGAGTTTACCTGGGCTTTCGATGGGACCGGAATATCCCACGCGCGGCACATCGTGACCGACACAGGCTGGAAGATCTCACTCGACCGTGGGCTCGATATTTTCCAGCCCTATTCGATGAACGATGCTTTCAGCCTTGCAAACCGGCTCCAGGAACAGCGACCAATCAAGCAATTCGAGGTGACCTACCTGAGGAACTAGCGAACCGAGGACCGTCGTGTTCTCAATGAAGGCCGGAGTGTCCAATTCGTGAAGATTATCGGCATAGACTTCACCGGCGCCCTAGCAAGCGCAAGCCGATCACCGCATTAACGTGCTGTTTCGACGACCGAATATTGCGTACGCAGAAACTTGAAGAATGGGCGAACTTTTCTGATTTCGAGAACGCCCTCGCGCAACCGGGTCCACGGATTGCTGGCATTGACTTTCCGTTTGGGCAATCCCGCCGTTTCATCGAAACGATTGGCTGCCCACTGCTTGGGCGGATTATGTCCATCATGCCAGAAGCCTTGAGCGTAGTGGCTTTCGTGCCGCGCTGGACGCCTACCGCGCCGGCCGTCAGACAGGCGATAAAGAGCACCGTAGAGCAACTGACGTAGCCGCAGGCTCGATTAGCCCGCAGAAGCTCTATGGCGTGCCTGTGGGTCTAATGTTCTTTGAAGGCGCTGGTCGCTTATTGGATGCCGGCGTCACGATCCCACATCTTCACAAAGGGGATCCGAACAGGATCGTGGTGGAAGCCTATCCCGGCATAATCGCTCGAACCTTAATCGGGTGCCGCAGCTATAAGAACGATACCAAGAAAAAACAGACCAGCGATCATTTTGAAGCTCGTCTCGCAATTCTCGAAACCCTCCAGATGCAGAGCCCTCATTGCTATGGTTTTGCGATCGAGGCCAGTAAGGACTTATGTGATGATCCAGGCGCTGATCACCTCGACGCCTTACTCTGCGCCGTGCAAGCTGCATGGGCTTGGCAACGGCGTGACAAAGGCTTTGGGGTTCCGCTGACGGTGGACGCGGCCGAGGGGTGGATAGCCGATCCATCGGTAGTCGAAGCGTTGGAAAGACGTTGTCAATCAGAAAAAAAATAATAAATCAACATATCTACAATCCTGAATTGAAAAATGTTACCCTTCTTAGCAGAAGTATTTTATCACTGAATATTCACACCGATTCTGGGATATAAGATGAAAGCGATCGACCGTCCACACCCAAAGATCATTAACGGCGCTTCGCAATTCATCATTCCGGTATTTCAACGCGACTACAGCTGGTCTGAAGAAAACTGCCGTCAAATTTGGAAGGACATACTTGCGGTTGGAGCAAGCGCCAATGGACGCGGGCATTTCATTGGTTCCGTCGTGCATGTGGCAACAGGTGACAGTGCGGCAGGTTTTACTCGTTGGCTCCTTATCGATGGCCAACAACGTGTCACAACAATAACGCTCCTTTTAACTGCACTTCGTGATCACATTCGAGAAACCGCTTGGCAAGGCACGGAAGACGGCCCGAAAATAAAGCGGATAGAGGCGTATTTCCTCCGCAATGTCCAAGAGGAAGGCGATCGAGAAATTAAGCTGAGACTGCGACGTCATGACGATGCAACCCTGCAGGCATTGATCAATGGAGAAGAGCTGCCTCGCGACGCTTCGCAAAAGATACAGGAAAACTATGAGCTATTCCGGGAGCTTTTGTCAGAGGCAGATCCCGAAATCGTTTATCGGGGCCTCAACAGACTAATAGTCGTTGATGTGACGCTTGAACGTGGTGTCGATGACCCGCAGCTCATTTTCGAAAGCCTGAATTCAACCGGTGTAGATCTGAGTTCTTCGGACCTGATCCGAACCTTTATCCTCATGCGACTTGCCGAGGCTGACCAGACGCGCCTCTACAATACGTATTGGTGCAAGATAGAAGCATTGTTTCGAGGGAGCGAACGTATATTCGACAACTTCATTCGAGATTTTTTGGCGCTAAATACACAGCCGTCAAAACTGGAGAGAGCTGACAGGGTGTATGTAGCGTTCCGGCACTACTATTTTCGCATCGGTGACGATCCTGATGCTTTGGAAGCGCTTCTCGAAGACCTGCTTCAACGAGCCAGATATTACGCGGCGTTCGCCGTACGCAGTAGCCCCGACGAACTCGGACGGGCCCTCGCCAACTTGCGTCAGCTTGGAGACATACCTGCTATACTGGTTATGCGGCTCTACGAGACTTATGAGAATTTAAGAACGCTCAGCTATTCTGATTTCCTTGAGGCACTTCGCCTCCTCGAAAGCTATCTGCTGCGGCGTGCTATTGTTGGGGCGCAAACGCGCGGCTACGGTCTGGAATTTGCCAGAATTGCGTACAAAATCGCAGAACAGAATCCGTTAGCATCATTAAAAGTGGCACTGGCCCGTACTTCCGCCAGTTACGCATTTCCCGACGATGATACGTTTGAGAAATCTCTGCTAGAAAGCGACATGTATCATAAACGCGTATGTTTCCATTTGCTCGATGGGCTTGAAAACCGGGACAGCAGAGAGAATAGCGATACGAGCAAGTACAGTATTGAGCACATTTTGCCGCAAAACGAGAACCTTCGCGAGGAGTGGCGCAATATGCTTGGAGCAGATTGGGTGGGTATTAAGCAGACCTGGCTACATCGGATCGGAAATCTAACTCTGACCGGATATAACAGCACGTACAGCGATCGCCCTTTTGAGGAGAAAAAGCGCATAGGGGGCGGTTTCGTGCAGAGTTCCGTTAGATTGAATCAAGACGTCCGCGATGCGACGCAATGGACCGAGAATGAGATTTCAAATCGTGGCCGACGACTAGCGCGGCGTGCCATTCAGATCTGGCCATCCCTTGATGTGGATCCAAAGCTCGTGCGCCAACAAGAGTTCCACGAAAAGAAAGCAAGGGCGGCGAAGCGCAAGCTGGAAAAAGTATCGATGACGGAGCAGGCATCTGCGCTATTCACGGTTTTGCGCGCAGAGATGAGATCCGCATTTCCAGATGCGATTGAGATGCCCGAAACCAAGTCCGTTACTTACCATGATCCCGGCTTCTTTCTGGAAGTGATCCCTAGGAGGCGCAGCCTTAGTTTGCTCATTGCATTAGACTTCAATGAAATTGATGACGACGACGGCTTTGCCCAAGATACTTCTGTCTACACATTTATAACGAATGCCACACACAACGGGGGTATTGTGATCAAGTGGAGCAACGAAGCTGACATTGATCGAACAATGAAAATCGTTCGCCGAGCCCACGGACTTCAGGAAGGTATATGACCTCAATGCACGACGGGGTTAGCGTTGCTTTGAAATAGCTAATCAGAAGAGCTTTTGTTTGAGGTCAGACAAAGTCATTTCTATCTGACACGCTGCCTCGCCTTCTTGACTTGCCTTGATTTGAGTGCAGCGTAGAGATTCGGATGGTCGCCCAGACCAAAGGTGAGTGCGCGATAGCTGGCAGCACTTATGTGTGGTTACTATGTGGTTACTTTTTCAATAACCGCAAACCAGAAAATCTTCTAAGATGTTGATTTTTTTGGCGCACCCGAGAGGATTCGAACCTCTGGCCTCTGCCTTCGGAGGGCAGCGCTCTATCCAGCTGAGCTACGGGTGCGTATCGGCGCAAGAGAGCAATGCGCGATGGATAGAGCGCTCTGATACTAGATCCGGCTCGTGCGGGCAACGGGTTTTTGGAAATTCCGACAAGTATTCATGTGCCGCAGGGCGGTTCGGGTCGGCGGCCGCCCGGAGGTTTGCGCAGGCGTGAGCTGAAAATGCATCTCGGGCAGCGCGGCGGGTGATAGGAACGGCGCGCCGGTGCGTATAGGAAGCACGATCCTTTCAGATACCGAGCACACATGACGACAAAGACCGGCTGCCGACATCTCATCCTGATCCTGGGCGATCAGCTGACCCCCGCCATTTCGAGCCTCCTCGGCGCAGACAGGGAGCGGGACCGCGTGATGATGGTCGAAGTGCAGGAGGAAACGACCTATGTCCGGCACCACAAAAAGAAGATCGCCTTCGTGCTCTCGGCCATGCGCCATTTTGCACGGGAGCTGCGGGAAGACGGCTGGCAGGTCGATTATGTCAAGCTGGATGATGATGCGAATACGGGAAGTTTCCGCGGCGAGGTTGCGCGGGCCTGTGCGGCGCTGGCGCCTGAAACGCTTATCGTCACCGAACCGGGCGAATGGCGGGTGCGCGCGGATATCAGCTCCTGGCAGGAGCTGACAGGTGTCCCGGTCGAGCTGCGCGAGGACACGCGGTTCATCATCTCCGGGGCGGGCTTCAGGGCCTGGGCAGCGGACCGCAAACAATTGCGGATGGAACATTTCTACCGCGAGATGCGTCTGAAGACCGATCTCCTGATGGAAAACGGCAAGCCGGCCGGCGGCAAATGGAACTATGACGCCGACAACCGCAAGCCGGCTCGCACGGATCTCTTCATGCCGCAGCCGGCCCGGTGTTCCCCGGATGAGATCACCCGGGAGGTTCTGGACCTTGTCGGGGCGCGTTTCGGTGATCACGTCGGCACGCTCGAACCGTTCTGGTTCGCGGTCACCCGGCGTGACGCAGAGGCCGCCTTTGACCTCTTTTTAAAGGAAGCGCTCGCCGGTTTCGGGACCTATCAGGACGCCATGCTGACCGGGGAAAAGTTTCTCTATCACTCGGTCATTTCCGCATATCTCAATGCCGGTCTGCTGGATCCGCTCGATCTCTGCCGGAAGGTTGAGGCAGCGTACGAGAAGGGAAACGCCCCCCTGAATGCGGCTGAGGGCTATATCCGCCAGATCCTCGGCTGGCGGGAATATGTGCGCGGCATCTACTGGCTGAAGATGCCGGACTATGCCGGCTCCAACGCGTTCGGCGCGTCACGATCGCTGCCCGGTTTCTACTGGACCGGCGAAACAGGCATGCGCTGCCTGGCCGAGGCGGTCGGCCAGACAATCGAGGAGGCCTATGCGCACCATATTCAGCGGCTGATGATCACGGGCAACTTTGCGCTGCTGGCAGGAGTGGATCCGCACGAGGTGCACGAATGGTACCTCGCCGTATATGCGGATGCCTATGAGTGGGTCGAGCTTCCGAACACGATCGGCATGAGCCAGTTCGCCGATGGAGGACTGCTGGCATCCAAGCCGTACGTCTCCAGCGGCAATTACATCAACAAGATGTCGGATTATTGCGGAGACTGTTCCTACGATGTCCGTCTGAAGACGGGCAAGGCCGCTTGTCCCTTCAACGCGCTGTACTGGGCGTTCCTTGAGCGGAACCGGGATGTCCTGAAGGGGAACCCCCGATTGGGGCAGCCCTATGCCACCTGGAACCGGATGGCACCGGAAAAACAGGCGGAATATCTGGAGAGCGCTGCAAACTTCCTGGAGCGGCTGGACCGGAACGAGAGCGTATGACGGAGCCGGATGGTTGTCGTTCGGCAAGTCGGTGAGACGCTGATTGAACAGCCGATAAGAACGCCGGACAAAAAAAACGCGCAGCCGTGAGACTGCGCGAATAAAGTTACTGTGCACGTGGCCCCATCGACCACGGCGGCAACTCTAGCGACATCTCAATGTAATGTCATTACCGTAAAATATTTTATTTTTTGATTCACTCTAATGCGACTGATCGTTATTCATACTGAGTCAGGTATCGATGTTCCGGCATCGGTCGAAACACGAGCGTTTCCAGATCACTGAAGCGCGTTCGCAGTCAAATCCGCCGCCTTCCAAAGCCCGCTGAAATCAGGTTTTCAGAACCGCCTACTGGCATTTCTGCTTATGAACCGCGCTATTCGGTGCATCGGCGTTGGTGACGCGCACCTTGGTAATGCCCTTTTGAACGAAACCGAGCTGCCTGGCGGCTGCCAGGGTCACGTCAATCACGCGGCCTTTAGCAAACGGGCCACGGTCGTTGATGCGAACTGTCACTGTCTTGCCGTTTGAAAGGTTGGTGACGTCAACAAGGGTGCCAAACGGCAGCGTCCTGTGTGCGGCTGTCAGACCCTGCGGGTTGGCGCGTTCTCCGCTGGCCGTGGTTCCGCCCAGTTTGTACCAGGAGGCTTTTCCGCATTGCTGAAAGGCGTCTTTTGCCTGCGCGGAGGCGGGAAAAAACATGAGCGGAGAGACAACGCACACCGCAACGAACGGGCGTAAAACCCGTGCAGAAATGGTTAACATGGCAAACCTCACCCTGTCGCCGCCAATATTTTTTTACGGATTGGAAATTTGGGTTTTCGGCCCGACGGCGCGTTCCTCTACGTCAAAGCAGTGATCAAAATAAGGCAAATTCAGCAATTTAGGATAATATGAGTAGAGAGAAATATAAATTTGAAATAAATTTGAAAATTATTAGTAAAATTAATATTAACCATAAAATTTTTAAGATCTGTGAGTTGTTTTGCTTAGCCAAATTAAACGGTTAAACTGTGGTAATAATTTTCAGGGGTGACGCACGAGTATTTCAAAAGGCGTCAATAAAGAAGACTTTGTCGAAAGGGTTGTCTGGTGCAAATCAGCCATCGGTTGGCGGCTGACCGGAGGGATCATTCCGGTCCGACGCAGAGCAATATACTGTCTGCCTTTCACACTTCTCTTTTGGAAGTGCTGCCCTTCGCTGCGGCCTATGTCGCAAGGGACGGGGCCATTCTGGCCTGCAACAAGACGTTCGAAAACAGTCTCCAAAAACGGGGTCTCGTGTCTGTTCCCGATCGGTTTCAGGCGTTCCTGTCCGGCGAGAGCTGCGCGCGGTTCGAGCGGGTCCTCGAGGCTGCCTTCGGAGGCCTGCCCGCTGAGGTCAGCGGTGAAATGCACGTCAGATCCGGAGACGTTTTCTGCAGTCATTTCATGTGCACGTCCCATGTCTTTCTGCAAAAGGGCTGTGAGGCGGTCCTTGTCCAGTTCGAGACCGAAAGCGGCATCGCGGAACGCTGGCCGATGGCAGCGGACGTGCCGGGCCGCACGGCGCCGGCATCTGCCGGAACGCATGTTCAGCGCGTTTCCGACAGCCGGGTTCTCGCGCATTTCCCCGACGAAATCCTTTTTTTCGACGGCCGTGAGAGCCATGAAGACATGGCGCTGACCCTTTTGGAAAAAACGGATGGGGCCCAGGATCTTGAAGGGTTGATGCGGACGCTGGAAGTGGCTCGGCAATCCCTTCCGCAGACGCTGCATATTCCCGAGGCCGCGCCGTTCACACAAGACGCCGCGCAAGGTGGTGCGCGGGTCTGCGAGGTCAGGCTGGTCGCCTTGCCGGGCGACTTCGAGGGAAACGTGTCGCGGAATGCATGCATGGCCATTGTCCGGCGGAACGTCGAAAACCCGGCTGAAATAGCGGAGAACAAGCGTCTGGCCTATGAGGATCCGCTGACGGGGCTGGAAAACCGGCGCGCCTTCACACGGGCGTTGAAGCGGGAGCTGGAACACATTCGCGACGATGGAGATGCGGGGCTCGCCGTCTACTACATCGATCTCGATGAGTTCAAGAAGGTCAATGATCTTGGAGGGCATGACGCGGGTGACGACATGCTGCTCCAGGTCGCGTCCTGCCTGAAGCTGACACTGGGTGAACTGGCAACGGTTGCAAGGATCGGCGGCGATGAATTCGCGGCGATGCTGCCGGTCACGAGCCGGGAAACCGCGCATGAATATGCCGAAAAGGTTCTGGAAGGATTTGCCAGGATAAGGCTTGAAATCAAGGATCGTGTGTTCACCATTTCCGGATCTGTCGGGGTGGCCTATTGCGATGCGGCGATGCGGCGGAAAAACACGGATGCAAATGCACTGCTGGGCCTTGCCGATACGGCCTGTCTGCGCGGCAAGCGCGGGGGCGGGCGATCGGTTCAACTCTACGGGGGAGAGGCCGGCGAAGACACCTCAGAACCGGAAGAAAAGAGCGATCTGCCCGAACCGGAGAGCTTCTGCGGCAAGGAACTGGTTCTCTATGCCATGCCGATCGTGTCGCTCAGGAACAACGAGACCTGCGGCCACGAGGTACTGCTGCGTCTCCAGGGTGACCGGGCAAAGGGGCTTTCTTCCCGCGCCTGGATTTCAGCAGCCGAACGCTCGGGTTTTATCGCCCAGGTCGATGCCTGGACGCTCGACAGGGTGCTCGATGCGGCGGAGCGCAACGCCACAAGGTCGCTTTTGACGATGAACGTTTCAGCGGAATCCGCGCGTGATCCGGGTTTCCGCGACAGTCTGCACAACAGGCTGTCTGTCAATCCGCTGCTGGCATCGCGCCTGTGCCTGGAGATCGCGGAAAAGGATTTCCTGAGAGAGCCGTCGACGGTGGAATCCTTCTTCGGTTTCGTCTCCGAATTCGGGTGTCAGACGGCGATCGACGACTTCGCCGGTCACTGGCCGGTTCTCTCGCGTCTGCCCGGCATGCGGGTCGAGTGGCTGAAGCTGGAGGCAGGGCTGACGCGCCAGGTCTTGCGGGAACCCGCACGGGCGGAAATTCTTAGCGGCCTGATCGGTGCGGCGCGCAATCTGGGAATGAAGGTGATCGCAAAACATATCGAGACGCCCGCTCAGGCCGATCTTCTGCGGACACTGGACATCGAAGCCGCGCAAGGATTCCATTTCGGCCGTCCAGCGCCCTGGATCGAAGTACCCTGCTGAGGGCATTGCCAAGTTGTTAGGCGCAGCTTGGAATCGGCCGGTCGAGCTGGATCACATGGCCATACGACAGTTGTTTGCAAGGCCTGAGTTCTTTGGAAGCAACGGAAGTGTTTCGTTCTCCCCGGGATTTTTATTGCAGCAGATCGCGACCGGCGAAGAGCACTATGAGCAGGCCTGCTCCGGCATCAAGCAACAGGGATATGTTTCCAAAGGCTCCGCCCTTGCTAGAGACGGCCTGTAATACGGTCCGGCGTCCCACCACAGCAGCGACCGCGACCAGACCGAGCGTGAGCGCGATGCCGATCACCATCGATCCGGCGAACACAAGTCCTGCTTCCGGAACACCCTGCGACAGGGCCGCCACGACGACGAACAGTGTCAACGGGCAAGGAACCAGACCTGTCGTCAATGCGACCCCTATTCCTTCGTGGTTGCCTTCCTGTCGTCGGGCTCGAACGGCGCGAACGACCAGCCACAAGCCGATCGCGACAAGAAGAGCGCGGCTCAAGAACTCCAGTGCCGGTGCACGCCCGCCACCGACGAAAGACCGCTCCATAAGATGTGCTGCGAAGAAGGCAATGAAAACCGCGGTGACAACGTGCGTCGCTGCAAGCACCGTGGAAACTGAAAGCGCGCGCGCAAACCCGTTTTCCGAACCCGCGACATAACTGGCCAGTATGCTCTTGCCATGCCCTGGGGTCAGTGCATGGATCGCACCGAACACGATGCCGGTACCAATCATCCCCGGAAGCAGCCAGACATCGCCGGATTGGCCAAACTCCAAAATCGAGCTGCGCACACCTTCGTAAATCCAGCGTTGCCAGGCGACCAGCAGGTCCATCATTCTTACGCTCCAAACCCGGGATGGTTCCGGTGCGACATATCATTCGGCTTGAACACAAAGGCGAAAGAGAGTCCCAAAGCAACGCGGGTGTCGAGTTATAGGCTTATCGCCGGTCTCGGACGAATGCGAGTGAAGGCGCGCTTTGCGCACACCAAGCATGTATTGCGTCGACCACCAACGTCAAAGTGCGTTCGCGAAGTCTGTGAAACGCGCTTGAATGATGTCGGTCCAACCGGTCAGGTAGTTTCCTCTGATGTCGGCAGCCTTGTCGCCGCGTGCCTCCCAGCCGCTGTGAACCAGCGTGACGATCGTCTTGCCGTCGTCTGCCAGTTCGAACTCAACAGAGACTGTCGTCGCTTCAGTCTCCGGCAAACCGGGATGCCAGCTGAAAGAGACGCGTTTGCCTTCCTGGTAGTCCAGCAGGGTGCCCCACATTCTGTGTTCTCCCTTCGCCGAAATCTCATAGATTTTTCCGCCTTCATGTCGCTCGACCACAACGCTTTCGGGCGCAGGCTCACCGAGATACGGGCTGACGGAATGCGTATCCAGCGGCCACCATTGCGAGACCTTTGACATGAACGCATCGAAGGTCTCGCTTGGGCTTCGGTTGATTTTGGTAACGACCTTGACCGGATCTAGAGACATCGGACTACTCTCCTTGTTCGTCAATTGAAGCCAGCAGATTTGACCAGTGAGCAGTCCAGAACGCGCGGATTTCGGCCAGCTTGTCTTTGTTGATGCAGTAGATATTCCGGGTGCCTTCAGGACGCGCGGAGATCAGGCCCGTGTCCTTCAGGACCTTGAGATGCTGCGACATGACAGGTTGCGAAACGTCAATTTTCGACGTCAGTTCGCGCACGGACATCGGCTGCCGGGCCAGCTCATCAATCACGCTCTGGCGGATCGGGTTCGAAAGAGACTTGAGCTCGTCTTCATAAGGCATTCCTAATCATAAGGAATCTCTTATGAAACTGGCAAGCCAAATCAGTACCGGAATCATCTCGCGATCAAGAAGCAGACTTATGCGTCACGCGGAGCATCACGCACCCTGGCCTCAAGAGCATTTGCGTGACCGGTGTCACAGCAAATCGAAAGCCTGCCGGCTAATTTCGCATTCGTTGAGACAACGCATATTTCGATAAAGGATTTTGGACATGGGCAAAGTGCGCCTGAAAATGATTCCGATTATGAAACACGTCGACAACAGGAGCTCCGCAGCGGAAGACACCTTTCAGTTTGTGTCCGATCTCGGGGAAGGCAAGGAGCCTTCCGATTCGTCGGCAGACCCGATTCCCACCGAGACGATTTCTCTGAATTATGAGGAAATAAAGGTCACCTACAGTGAAGCGGCCGTCCTTGATTTCGCATTGACGGGTGATGACAACTTTTCACCGGACAGCGCCGACGATTTCCTCTTCTGATCGAAAATCAGGGCATCGAAGCCTCGCCCGGTTTCCGCGGGTGGCCGGCGCCTGAAGACCCGCCCACTCGGCGGACAGGGACGCGGGCTGTCACTCGCGCACCTTGAGTGCGGCGCGGCGGGCGCCATTCAGGTGCGTGCGCAGTGCCTCCTCGACACCGGGCCGGTTACCGGCCGCAAGCAGGCGCACAATGAGTTCGTGTTCCTGGTTGGAGGCTCTGAGCCGGTCGATCTGAAAGAGCTGCGATTTGCGGTAAGGTGCAAGCTTCAGGCGCAACTCGGACGCCATTTCGGCCAGATCGATGTTTCCGCTTGCCTCATAGATGAGCGAGTGAAAATCAAGGTTCATCGCTTCGTATTCCCGAAAGGCCTTGTTGGCTGCGAACTCGGTCATGCGGCCGTGCATGGCTTGCAGGCGGGAAAGACTGTCCTGTGAGATCCGTTCGGCTGCCAGGCCTCCGCAAGTTGCTTCCATCTCCGCCATGGCCTCGAACATCGACGCGAGGCGCGCGGTGTCAAAACTGCGGACGATGACGCCCTTGTAGGGTGAACGTTCTGCCAGCGATCGGGACACGATGGTCTGAAGTGCCTCGCGCACCGGTGTCCTGGATACACCGAAACGTTCCGCGATGGCGGCCTCGCTCAATCGGGTGCCGGGAGCCAGGCTGCCCCGGACGATCTCGTCTTCGAGAGTCTCGGATATCATGGCGCTGTGAACACCTTTCAACGTGTGGTCACCCCCTGTTTTGTCCCTGTTGCAAGACCAGAACACGCGGACATGCTGAAGTGTCCAGGCTCCATAGTCCATAGCACACAAAATCAGGCCCGGTTGCCGGCCGTTCCGGTTTCACACGAAACCTGCCGGCGTCCTGCCGCAAGGACCGGCTTGTCGGTTCTCGCAGCGTCCTCCCGGATCAGGCTGTCACATCACCAGCCGATCGCCTGGGGCAGCCATGTCGCAATGCCGGGGAAGCTGAACAGCAGCACGAGCGCAACCGCCTGTAGAGCGATGAAGGGAAGGACACCCCGATAGATCATGGTCGTTGTTACTCCTGGTGGCGCGGCTCCCTTGAGGAAAAACAGTGCCCAGCCGAACGGCGGCGTCAGGAAGGATGTCTGCAGGTTCAATGCAATCAACGCAGCCAGCCACACCATGTCCGTGCCCTGTTCCACGAAGAACGGCAGCAGCAGCGGCAGGGCGATATAGCTGATTTCGATCCACTCGAGGAAGAAGCCCAGTATGAACAGCAGAACCATCAGGAACAAAAGCGCACCCATTTCTCCGCCGGGCAGGATGTAGAGCATATCCTTGACGAGGTCTTCGCCGTCCAGGCCCCGAAAGGCAATGGCAAACACCTGCGCCGCGACCAGGATGAAAAAGATCATGGCGGAAATCCGCAGCGTGCCCTGCGCGGCATCCCAGATCATGGAAAGCGTTAGACGCCCGTAGAGCGCGGCAATCAGGATCGCGAAAACCGCGCCGACACTGGCGGCCTCGGTTGGCGCGGCGATCCCTCCGATGATCGACCCGAGCACACCGCCAACGAGAACGAGTGGCGGGGCCAGCGACGTGACTGCCTTGAGCGCAAGCGGCCAGCCGGTCAGGTCGGACCGCTCGTCGGCCGGCAGGGCCGGCATCAGGTTTGGGCGCATTTTCCCGTAAAGCAGGATGAACGCGACGTAGAGACCCGCCAGCATCAATCCCGGCATCATGGCAGCGGCAAACAGCGTGCCCACACTCTCGCCCATGATATCGGCCAACAAAATGAGCACCAGGGATGGCGGAATGATCTGGCCGAGGGTGCCTGAGGCGCAAATGGCTCCGGACGCGAGACCGCCGTCGTAGCCGCGGCGAAGCAGCACCGGAAGCGTCAGCATCGTGAGCGTTGCAACGGTTGCGCCGACAATGCCGGTCGAAGCACCCATCAGGACACCGACAATGATGAGCGCGATTGCCATGCCGCCGTTGAGCCGGCCGGAGAGACGGCCAACCACTTCCAGCATGTCTTCGGCCACGCGCGACTTCTCGAGCATCACGCCCATGAACACGAAAAGCGGGATCGCGATGAATTCGTATTTCGTCACCACCCCGTAGATGCGCGATGGTGTCAGATTGAAGAGAAAATCGCCGAAACCCATCCAGCCGAAGACGAACCCGGCCACCGCAATTCCGATGCCGACGGGAATGCCGGCCAGAAGCAGGAGCATGAATCCGAGGATAAGCCCGATTGCGAGCAGTTCCATCAAGGGCATCACTCACCACTCCTCAGAATGGCTGCATGGCGGGCTGCATTTGCAAGGCATTGCAGCGCCAGCAGAGCAAACGCAAAGGGAATGAAACCCTTGAGCAGCCATCGGCCGGGGAGCCCTCCGGGATCTGGTGATCCCTCGAGCAGAGAAAAGGAGCTGTCGACGAAGCCCATGGAATACTTGATGAAAAGCAGGGAGACCGCCGCGCCGAGGATCATGGACACGAGATCGATCCAGCGCCGGGCGCGAGACCCGAGCTTGTCGTACACCATGTCCACGCGGACATGGCCGTTCTCACGCATCAGCACGATGATGCCCAGAAGCGCGATCGGCACCAGAAGGTGCCATTCCAGCTCCTGCATCCACACCGTGGCATTGCCGAAAACATAGCGTCCGGCCACGTTGAAAAAGACCAGGCCGACCATGAAGAGAAGCAGAGCCGATGCGATACGCGAAATGATGCGCGTCATGCCGTCGACGAGATCGGCAAACTTGAGGACAAACGTCATGGGAATACTTGTCTAGAGGGGAGGAGTATCCGGCCGCGAGGCGCGGCCGGATCAGGTTGTCTAGCTGGAGGGTCTCACGAAGCGGTCCGCAATTCGGAGTGCCAGACCTTCTCTGAACCATCTGCCCAGACATCATGCTCCGCCTTGAATGCGAAATAGTTGTCCATGACCATTTTGAAGAGCGGGTCGGCAGCGCCCATTTCTTCATAGACGGCATCCATCTCGACGCGAAGCGATTCGACGACTTCCGTCGGCAGTGTGCGCAGTTCCGTTCCCGAGGCGGCGAACTCTTTCAACGCTGCCGCATTGTTGGCTTCGCCCCAGCTGTGCGAGATCACGTTACAGGCCGCGGCCGCGTTGGTGACGATTGCCTGCAACTCCTCATCGAGCGTGTCCCACGCCGCCTTGTTGATCGTGAGTTCGGTGACCGTTGTCGGCTCGTGCCAGCCCGTCGTGTAGTAGTATTTTGCAGCCTTGTTCAGCCCCAGGATCTTGTCCTGCGCCGGACCGACCCACTCCGCTGCATCAATCACGCCGCGTTCAAGGGCGGGGAAGATTTCACCGCCGGGCAGAACCTTAACGTCAACACCGATACGCGAATAGGCCTTGCCGGCGAGACCCGGAATGCGCAGCCGCAGGCCCTTCATGTCGTCGATCGAGTTGATTTCCTTGTTGAACCAGCCGGTCATCTGCACGCCTGTCGCACCGATGGGCATCGCCACCAGACCGAGGGGTTCGTAAACCTCGTTCCAGAGCTTGATGCCGTCGCCGATATAGAACCAGGCGTTCTGGCCCTGAGTGGACATTCCGAACGGGACCGCCCCGAAGAACTGCGCGGCGGGCACCTTGCCCGCACCGAAGTAGCTCACCCAGCCGTTCATCTGCACGATGCCCTGGCGCACCGCATCGAAGCCTTCGAAGGCCGGAACCAGCTCACCGCCATTATACACCTGGATATCGAGCCGGCCGCCGGACATGGCGCGGACACGATCGGCAAAGTCGGACAGCGAGCCTGGCCCTGTCGAATAGAATGGCTGGCCCGCCGGAAAGGCCGTCGTCATCTTCCATTCAATCGTGTTGGCCCGGGCAACAGCGGGAGCGGCAAGCGTGGCGGCACCGGCGACACCAGCGGTCGTAAGAAACGAACGTCTATCCATGATCTGTCTCCTGATCGTATACAATATAAGGCGTAGGGAACTAGAAATGTGAGCGTAGGCACTTGGATTGACATAAATTGTATGCAATTCATTTCAATAGATTTTTGCCTATTTTTTGGCGTCAGATCCGTTTTGCTATTTATTTGAGCAAAATATGCAGCGGATGATCGGGCGATGGGCAACGCGACAGCGGAGAGGAGGATCAATCGGAATGAAGATCAGCCGTCACGGCCGCTATGAGTTCAGCGCGATCCATGATCGGGCCGTCTATGACTGGCCCGGCGGGAAACGCCTCGCGGTTTATCTCGGGATGAACCTGGAGGTGTTTTCATTTGGCGAGGGCCTGGGAGCGGAACTGGCGCCGGGTGGACCGCAGCCCGACGTGCTCAATTTTGCCTGGCGCGATTACGGCAACAGGGTCGGCGCACCGCGCATGCTTGCGCTGTTCGATAAACTTGAACTGCCGTGCACCGCGCTGGTCAACTCGGAGATCTACGGCGAAGCACCTGGACTTGCCGAGGCGTTTGCCGCGCGGGGAGACGAGATTGCCGGTCATGGGCGGACGAATGCTGAACGGCAGGGCATCCTGACCGAGAGCGAAGAAAAGACACTCATCGAGCAGTCAACCGGGGTCCTGACGGCCCGCCATGGCCAAAGGCCGAAAGGGTGGCTCGGTCCCTGGATTTCTCAAAGTCATGTCACGCCGGACCTCCTGCAGGAGGCCGGCTACGAGTATCTGCTGGATTGGTGCCATGACGACCAGCCAACCTGGATGACAACGCGTGCCGGGCGCATTCTGTCGGTTCCCTATCCGCAGGAACTGAATGACATCCCCCAGATCGTCGGGCGCAGGCGTGAGGGGCATGAGTTTGCCGACATGCTCATCGATGCATTCGATGTCATGCGGGAGGAGGCGGAGACACGCCCTCTGGTCATGGGAATTGCACTTCATGGATACCTGATGGGGCACCCGCACAGGATCAAGCATCTGGAGCGCGCCCTTCGCTACATGATGGCCCATTCCGGCGACCTCGTCTGGTGGACGACCGCAGGCGCAATCAACGATCACATTCGCACTTCGGTGGATCTTTGAACGACCGGCCCTGAGGCGTTTGTCACAGTCCCAATACCAGGAGCGCCCCAACGGCGAGCTAAGCATTGTGCTGAATCTACAGTTTGGGCGGGAAGCGGACGTTTGGTGCGGTGCTGCCGAACGTTGGCTTTGCGCACAAAAATACTGACCGCAGCGAATGCATTGCGTGACTGCATTCCAGTCACACGGAGCAACGGGTCACAGACCGAACGTGTTGACTGTTCAAGAACGACTATGACTTGCCGTCATCCGCGACGCCGACATGGGCGCGTTTGTAGCCGTTTTTTTCCAGCCTGGAGTAAATGTCGGACGCATATTCCTCTAGGGCAAACATCTTGTCGAGAACGAACGGAACCGGAAAATCCGGCCAGGTTGTGCGCAAGTCACGTACGGCGTTGGCCGCGGCTCTTGTGTTGCCAAGATGGTCATGAGCTGCGGCGAGGAAAATGAGCGAGGGTGCTGAGACTGGTGCCCCGGCTGCCGGAGCAGTCTCGAAGGCGTCAATCACTGTCCCGTAGTTTCCCAACATGTAATTCGCCACACCCCAGATGTTCGGTGCGCCAAAGCGCCCTTTTCCAAGACGTAAGCGCTCCGGATCGGATGCTTTTGCGGCCCGGGCTCCGTCTCCTGCCAGTATCGCAACGACCCCGTCTATATCGAGAATATACCCATCATCGGGCATCAGACCCACGGCAATGTTCGCATGTTTGCGGGCTATATCGCTTCCACCGGACATGCTCGCGATCCATGCCGTTGCTCCGTGTGCACGCGCGCTGGTCGGTCCGAGTTCCCTGGCCTTGGATGCCAGGGAGGCTGCCTGCTGCATCAGGTCGGTGCTCTGCATATCGTCTTTGGCAAGGAAGGCCAGTGTGGCAAGGGCCTGGGCCTTGCCGGCATATCCATCGGGCAAACTCGGGTCTAGCGCGATTGCGCGGTCAAAGAGACTTATCGCGAGACGTTGGCGCTCCGCGTCGAACACAGGAAAAAGCAGGCCGCGTGCCTGCTCCGCCAGATTCATCGACTGGACCGATACCGGGGACTTTTCCATCAAGGCGGAGCGCACGGCGGCTTGCGGATCCGCAACCGACGGAATCGTATCCTGCTGGAACAGCAAGACGCCGCTTGCGATCAGCGCAACGACAACACCCGCGACTGTTGCAAATCTCCATGGGGGTGCGGAACGCACAAACCCGGAGGTTGTGTTCGCAGCAACGGGCGTGGCTTCCTTTCCGTCGTTGGCGGCAGCGTAGGTATCCTCGCGCAGTTCGAACCGGGGAACATAGGTTCCCGCATCAACGTGGATACGGATGTTCTCGTCCCGGCCGCTGCCTTCGTAGAACTGATCCAAAACGCGTCTCAAGCGGCGCGCTTCCACGCGCACAATGTTGTCCGACGCATTGCGTCCGTCGAGCACACGGCCATAGACATCGGCTGCAATGGTTTTGCCCTTGATCTGGTCGCCCCGTCCGGCCAACCGCTCTTCGACGATGTAGCTCAAGATCTGTTTCAGACGCGGCGAGGACGCGAGCTCTTCACTTGAGATGACTGCTTGGAGCGCATCGCGAACAGCCTTCGGTTCGCAATCGACCGATTGCTCAGATCGTGTGCTTTTGCCCTTCGCTGGCATTGCCGTCTCACCCACGTTTCACGGTGAGTCACTTGGCCTGGAGCCGAGGCCGAATTCTACTCAGCGTGTTGCCCATCAGCGTAGCGCAACGGAGCACATCGTCAATGAAGTTCGTCCAACGAGACCTGCCTGAACAGGCGATAGCGATAAAAAAGCGCCTTCAGTCAGATGTGCACCTGAAGGAGGCTTGTAAAGACTACGAATGCCTGTGCGCGCGGCTTGCCCGTGGCGCCATCGACAGCACGGAAGTCTCTCAAATCAACGAAATACTTGTGGAACTGCGCGCGGAGATCGTCCGCCGGGTTTCACGGCCCCAGAGACCGGAGGAAAGGTTCACGCAATGAGTGATCACACCAACGACGACGACCGCAAAACCGACAATGCGACGGAAGAGGACCGGGTTGAAAATCCGAACAGGCGCAGCGTCCTGAAAGGGATGGCAACCGGAGCGGCGGTAACCGGCGCGGCAACGGTCGCCTCTCAGGGCGCGCAGGCTCACTCGGGCGACGGACCTCTGGGGGAGGCTCTCAAAAACCCCTATGGTGGCCGCCCGGCAGGCGGCATTTCGCTACCCGAGTACTTCCGACCGACAAAATACATGACTGGCTCCAATGCCAATTACTTTCCCTTGTCCGAAGAACTCGGCCCGGACGAAATGCGCATATCCTTTTGCGGATCCACGCCCTACCCGCCGAGAGAAGACCAAGCCGGAACATGCATCATGGTCGAGCTTGGAAATGGCAAGAGGTTCTTTTTCGACTTTGGCTCCGGATGCGTACGCAACATTATTGGCATGCAGGTTCCCGGCCAGCTGATTAACGACATTTTCATTACGCACCTTCATGTCGACCACTACGCCGACATTCCTTACATCTATCCCTTTCGCGCCTGGTCCGGTGGCTATACGCCATTGCGTATCCATGGACCCTCCGGCCGCACGCCCGAACTTGGCACCCAGGGCATGGTTAACGGCATGCAGCAGATGATGAAATGGCACCTCGAAGCCTTCGATGTGTTTCCGATTGGCGACGGATATGAAATCGAGGTCAATGAGTTCGACTATCGCGAGGAGGGCGGCATTGTTTATGATCAGGACGGCGTTGTCATTCGGAGTTGGCCGCGCAGCCACGCCAAGGATGGTGCCGTCGGTTACCGCCTCGACTGGAATGGCCTGAGTTTCGTTTGGACCGGCGACGGCCGCCCGGACGAGCTTTCACGCAAGTACGGCGAAGGTGTCGATGTGTTTGTTACAGAGATGTCCGGCCAGGACATCGGCCAGCTGATGACCTACAAGTATGGTCTGCCGCAGGAACTCTTCAACTATACGATTGATACGCACCATACGTCCCATTATGCAGTCGGAAAACTGTTTGCCGACACACGTCCTCGATTGGGAATGGTGACGCACTATACCCAGGATGAAGACATTGATGCAGAAATGCTGGCCGGCATCCGCGCCCACTATGATGGCTTGTTTCAATGGGGGCTAGATGTCGCGGTCGTCAATGTTACCAAGGAGGCAATCTGGTACCGGAAAGCGACTCTTCCTGGAAAGTCTGGGACGGTTCCGCCATTCCGCGAGCTTGCCGCGGCTGAAGAGGCAGGTCGTTTAACACTACCCGACGAGGTCGTATTGCCGGAACCGCGCTCTTCTCGGGCCGAGCAACAGGATCAGAAGTACCGGGACATGGAGATCGATCCCAAGGAATACTATCCGGCAGATGTTTTCCGTGAGCCCGGGACCCAATGGCCGTCTGGTTTCTCAATCAGTGTCGATGACGTGATCCCCAACCGGAAGAAACCGGAGTAGGACCATGATCGAGTTTGGAGAAAAATCTGCTGTGCCGGTAACAATCCTGACCGGCTTCCTGGGGTCGGGAAAGACGACCTTGCTCAACCGGATCCTGACCGGACAGCATGGATTGCGCGTTGCCGTTCTGGTGAATGATTTCGGGTCCATAAACATCGATGCCGACCTTGTCGTCGGCATCGAGGACGATGTCATGAGCCTTGCCAACGGGTGCGTCTGCTGCTCCATCAGGGATGATCTGATCGAAACTGTCGAACAGGTTTTGGCGCGAGACGAGAGACCGGAATACATCATCCTAGAGGCCAGCGGCGTCTCGGACCCGTCCTCGATCGCAATGACATTCACAGATCAGAAGTTCCGCAACCTGATCCGCCTGGACAGCATCGTCTGCCTGGTCGACGCGGAACAGATTTTTGCTGCTCCGGAACAGATGGAACTGAAGCTCCGCCAGATTGCATTCTCGGACATGGTCATCCTGAACAAGGTCGACCTGGTCAAAAGTGAAACGGTGGCCGAAGTTCATAAGTGGCTCGGTTCGCGCTTCAAACGCTACCGGCTCGTGGAAGCGGTCAACGCGCAAGTCCCGCTCGATATTCTTCTGTCGGTCGGACGGTTCGCGGAGAGCCAGCTCAAAGATGCAGATCACCATGTGCATGGACCGGGGTGCGGATGTCCTGAGCACCAACACGAGGACATCGAGGAACACTCACACGCGGCGCAGTTTGCAACGACTATGGTACGATCGGATAGACCGCTGCGATTGTCAGCCCTCAAAAGCGCCGTCAAACAATTGCCGGGCAGTGTTTACCGGATGAAGGGATTTGTCTTCAGTGAAGAGGATCCTGATCATCGCATAATTGTCCAGGTCGTGGGCAAACGGGTCGACATCGCCCGGGACGAGGCTTGGGGCGCGCGACAACCGGAAAGCCGGTTGGTGGCGATTGGCGCGCCGGGCAGCGTTAGTGAGGATACGCTGCGGTCCATGATCCTGGAAGTTGCATAAGCAGCGCGCGCCGGGCGGCGCTTCAAGACGCCGCAGGAAGCTGGTGATGCGCCGTCGGGTGCACGATGTTCGTCGCGGTTTGTAGAGTGCCAGCTGCGGCGACATTGTCAGCCCGGAGCGTCCGTTGCGTTCAAATCGCGAAGGTCCGCTTCGGGCCGACATGGCGCTTGCTCAGCGAATGATGGGCAATGGTGGAAGTCTGAATTTCCGGATCGATTGGAAATCCGGAAATCCGTTTTGGTGCGATGTAGGGCCTAAATTCCAACAACTCAGACAGATTGTTTTTCCGCCTAAGTTATTGTCACTTTTGAACGCAGATGGATTCTGGTCCAACGTTTTGCGAATTTTTGCGCGCTGCGAAACGTTTCGTGCTTCCCGACATGAGGATGTGGGCAAGCACGAAACGTTTTGCGGACACGCCTCCTTCGGTCTGCAAGCGAGACCGTCCTTTCGTTCATCTAACCGGACAGACTGCTGTTCATCGAATACACCTACAATCGGAACAGAGACCAGGTCTGGTAGCTTTTGTTGGCGTCGTCACAGGGCTGGAGGGACAATGGACGCATCACATGGATGGGAGAGCCACCGCGTCCTTCCCGTTTTTCCGTACTGTTGACTGTTACGCAAAGCTTCGGGTCAGCCTGGGTGACCAGTTGTCCATTGTCTTTCAGGGTGAATTTCTGTGTGTCTGTGCCGGAACATGAGCCGAGTAAGATCGGTGCTCCAGCTTCAACGGAGGGCACCGCCATACAGATGTCGAAATATGGAATTCGGAACTCTCCCTTGACGATGAGCGCTTCGTCAAAGCCCTGATCTTCCAGGATTCCGCCCGTGTAATTGTAGCAGGTATGAGCCTGCAAACCCTTGTCCAGCGGTGCATTCTTGCCGCGCCCGCCGGCTATGTCCAGGCAGTAACCGCGCGCGTCGTCCAACCTGTCGGCCAACTGGACTTCAACCAGGTTTCCGGTTGATTGCGCCGGCACGGCAAGCACACCGAGGCCGAGGGCCGCAAGCGCTATCCTGACAACGGACTTCATGACGATACTCCTAGGAAATTTGGAACTGGCATTATAAGTGTCAAAATTATTTTAATCCAAACTATTTACATCAGAACATTGTGGTTGTTAAGTGTCGTGACGAGAGTTTTTGCAACGCAGTCAGGCAATGAAACGGATACCGGTAGACCTCCACCCTGTTTTGCATTCAGCCACTTTGTTGGAAAAGCGGGTTGAAATCCTGCTGAGACCAACCGGAGTCCGTCACCGGCAGGCTCTAATCCTGGATGCCTTGTCTCGGATCGGGCCAACCTCACAGGGGCATCTGGCAAAACAGTTCGATGTTTCGCCAGGCAGCATGAGCTCCATGACGGAACGGTTGGTGGCGCTGGGCTTCATCACGCAAAACACAAATCCCGAAAACCGCCGCAGTGACATTCTTGATCTGACACCGGACGGCCGGGCAGTCTTGGAAAAAGTGCGGATTGTCTGGCAAGAGGCAACCGCACTGATTACCTCCGCACTTGGTGACACCGGGGCCGAAACATTCACGGCACTTGCCACAAGGCTCAGGGACACGTTGGGCGGGTCGAAGCCGGAGAAAGAGCTGCGCGGGGGCTAGGCGAAGCAGCAAGGAAGACTGTTCACGCGCATTGTAGATCGGAGACTGGGCGGTAAACGAGGTCCTCGACTAGTGCGGTGAATTTGAAGTTCGCATCATTGCTTCTGCAGACCCCGAAGCGAACTTCAAATTCGTAAACCGCACTAGAAACATAGACTTGCTAGTCACCTTCTTGAATCTGAAGTTCGTTCGAAGACCGCTGTAAAATGAGTCGAACTTCAGATTCAGGTGACGGCCCGTTGATTTCAAGTATTCTTGAATTTGCAACGGAGGGTTTTCAATGGCGGACCAATTCGACGTTATCGTTGTTGGCGCTGGCACTGCTGGATGCGTGCTTGCGAGCAGGTTGAGCGAAGACCCCAAACGGCGCGTCCTCCTGCTCGAGGCAGGAGGTGATGACAACGACCCGCGCGTAGCGACACCAGCCACCTTTGGTGCATTGACGAATACACGTTTCGACTGGGGGTTCCGAACAGGACCGCAGGATCATCTTTCAAAACGCCAAATCAACTATCCGCGTGGCCGGGGGATCGGAGGAACAGGCTCAATCAATTACATGATTTATGTGAGAGGGCATCCTTCCGACTACAACACCTGGCAACAGCTCGGGGCGACGGGTTGGGGATGGGAGGACGTTCTTCCTTATTTTCGCAAGGCGGAGAACTGGCAAGGACCCGGACAGACGAACGTCCATGGAGAGACCGGCCCCTTGACGGTTACCGAACAAAGCGAGAAATCGCCGCTGACTGAGATTTTCCTCTCGGCCTGCCGGCAAGCGGGCATTCCGTTCAATGATGATTTGAATGGTGAGGACATAGAAGGCTGCGGATATTTTCCGGCAACCTTGCAGGACAACAAGCGTGGCAGCACCGCGCGCACATATCTCAGACTTGCGGCCGATCGGGGCAACCTGACGGTGGTCACCGGAGCAACAGTGCTTGGTTTTGTCGTGGAGGGTAATCGTGTTCTTGGGATCAACTATATTGTGCGCGGACAAGTTCAGCGTGCCGCGGCACCGGAAACCGTCCTCTCGGCCGGTGCTGTTGGATCCCCGCATCTTCTTCAGATCTCGGGAATTGGTCCGGCGGAACTCCTTCAAAGTGTCGGGGTTGAAGTCCGGCACGATTTGCCCGGCGTCGGCAAAAACCTGCAAGACCATTTGCACTACCGCAGCCGGTGGGAGATCGATAAACCGCTGACGTTCTTCGGGCGCACTGCGGAACACCTAGCCGATGCACAACGTCTGTTTGAAGAAGGGCGCGGACCGCTAACGACCAATCATTTTGAATCCGGCGCGTTTCTGAAATCAAACCCGGGCGTTGAAGCACCTGACATCGAACTTCTGATGATCCCGTTTTACATCAGCCTCGGCGCACCTGAGATGCGTCCGCCCGATCGGCATGGTTTTACAATCTCTGGCTTCCCGACGCGCCCGCGGAGCACGGGGCGTATTGCCATCATGTCCGACAATCCTTTGGACCGGCCATTGATCGACCCGGGATACCTGAGCGACCCTGCTGATATCGATCTCATGCTTGCCTGCATTGCACAAGCGCGACGCGTCGTGTCGCAAGAGGCCTTTGCAGATCTAAGGCCGCGGGAAATCTCGCCTGGTCCCGACCTGACAAACGAAGAAGACCTGATCGCCAATATTCGTGAAGTGTCGTCCACATCATGGCATCCGGTTGGGAGCTGCCGCATGGGTCAGGACAAAAACGCCGTTGTAGCACCTGATCTAAAGGTGCACGGACTGGACGGGCTGAGTATCGCCGATGCCTCCGTGATGCCCCGGATGAACACCGGCCATCCCCAAGCTCCTGTTATCATGATCGCGGAGAAGGCGGCCGATCTGATCGCAGCGCGCGCCTGAGAAACGGACACTGGCCCAATGCAACACAGACGGCAGCTTCGGGCCGAAAGAGGGATTTTGCACAAGCGCCAGCTGGCACAGTTAACGGGCCCGCTGCTTCTGCCCGCTGGTTGATTGGAACCGCGGGGACAGTGCGCGACTCAATCGCCAGCCTTGTACCAGATAGGCGACGTGTACGCCCGATCCTGCACGCTGGGCGGCACGGTCTCCGGCAACGGAACGCCATAAAAGACAGCGTCGTAGGTTGTCCAACGTGGTTTTGGAATTTCGATCACGCGGACGTAGTAGAAAGCATCTTCGGAGGCGTCGAACTCCGGGTCCTGCCAAAACCCCGAAAGGGCCGCAGACCCGATCGTGTTGGTAAAGGTCGCCTTTTCGATATTCACGGTGTTTCCGACCGCTTCGCGGGCGCGTCCATCCGGGCCTATTTGCCGGTCACCGGATACCGCGATGTCGTAAACTCTCTCATGCGTCTCGCCAGCTGCGTCAATCCAGCCCTTGATCACCTGGATGCGGTCTAGGTTAGCGCCGTCCGGATCACGCAGAGCCTGCACCATCAAACGAGGGGTTGCGTTGTCCGGTGCCTGTACCAGGTCGCCGCCCATCGGGACGCCGCGCTGATATCCGGTCGTGACAAAATCCTGCGCCCCCAGATCGTCTTGCGTGAAATCCCATCCGGCAAAAACGCGCACCCGGATACGCGATCCGGTCGTGGCATAGGCCTCCTTGCGCGTCAGTGCATCGAATATCTCGCCGCGCGTGTTTTCCCGCGCCCAGACCGCCGTCAGACCGGCGGCCGATTCCTGCGCGGTCAGGATGCGCAATGCAGGGTCCTCGGCTGGTATGACGTCGATATTGTGTCTGGTCGCGGAAGGCTCGGTGTGTTGATACTTTCCGAAATAGTTGTCTTCGCGTGTGGTCGGGATTGCCGTGTGGGCATCGGTCGTTCCGTAAAAGCCGAACTTGAACGGGTTCACCCCCAATTCCCGTTCGACTTCCAGTCCCACCTTTAGCGCGGAACGGGCATATTCGTAGCGCAGCATTTCGGGTGTCTTGGGGACGCGGCCGGACAGGTTGCCGACATCCCAGCTTTCGAAATCGGCAAACTCGTCTTCGGGCGACAGAAGCGGATGGGTTTCTTCATCGCCTTTTATCTGCGTCATTTCGTGCATCGGCTCCCAGCGGATCCGTTTCCTCGCATAGTCGGCATCCATCGGTGTGCCGTCGAATTTCGTCGGAGAGAACATGAGGCCGTTGCTCATGTTCGCATTGTGCGGGACCGCGATCACCTGTCCGCCGGTCGACGCTTCATATCCGGCAAGGTAGTCCCAGAGGAGTTCAGGATCCGACCCCTCGAAAAACGTGAACGGACGCGTCCGGGACGTGCGCTCCGCGCCGTCGCGAAACAGGACCACGCGGTGGAGATTGTCCCCTTGCGGAGTAAAGGTCCACTCGAAGCCGGCCAGCGCGGTAAAGCTGCCCGGGTTGTTGTAGGCGTCGACCGTCTCCACAATATCCAGCCAGATATCGCCATCCAGTCCGAGCCCTTCGGTCGGATCACGCCCCTGCACAGTTCCGATATCGATGATATCGGCGAATGCCGCCATGCGGCCGTCCTGGCCCGAGTTGAATTTTTCGAAAGTTTGGCGTCCCCACGCGTCCGCGAGCAGACGCGGGTCCCCTTCACGAATGGCTGTCGCCAGTCCGATCATCTCTGCATGTTCGGTAATCGCGAGGAAATCTAGGGGCCGTATCAACTGCACCGGCTGACCGGTGTTGGAGTTGACTTTCTCGCCGCGCGCGATGCGAAAGGCATCGTGCATGTTCAAACTTGTACCGATCAGACCGGCGTCGAAGGAAATCTCGGTATGAAAATGCAGATCGCCGAAGAGCACCTGGTCCGGATAGGCCCGATTGACGAACGGAGAATAGTTTGGGCCACTCTCCACGATGTCTGTGGACACGGTGCCTTCGAATGCGCTGGCGCTATTCGGAAATGCAAAAGCGAACGCAGTTGCCAAGACCAGAAAACACTTCTTGAAATCTGTTGCAGACATTTTGATTAACCCCAACATGCAAGACGGTCATTAGTGTTGCGTCAGGGGTACTGGTTGGCAATTGGGATAAATAACTACCGTTAGGGCAGTTAAACCTCAGCATACATTTGCAGAATTTTTTGGCGCGAACTGCCAACGGCTGGTCCGGGGCCGGACATGGCCCCTTCTCGGCGAACGATGGGCAAGGGCAAGAGTCTGATCTTCGGGATCGACTCGAAATCCGAAAACCCGTTTCAGCACGACGTGAGGCTCATGTCCCACAATTCAGACAGAATGTTAGGTTCCGTCTAAGCTATTGAAAATTATGAAGACAGGTTGATACTCGCCCGCCGCTTCGCGAAACGAAATGCGTTCCGCGAAGCGTCATGCGCTTCCCTTCACGGCCATTAGATATCCAGGTTTGCCACGCTCAGTGCGTTTTCCTGGATGAACTCCCTGCGCGGATCCACCTCGTCGCCCATGAGCTTGGTGAAGATGTCGTCGGCGTCGTCCGCTTCCTTCACCTTGACCTGAAGCAGCGAGCGGACGTTCGGGTCGAGCGTCGTTTCCCAGAGCTGTTCGGGGTTCATCTCGCCGAGACCCTTGTAGCGCTGCAGCGAAATGCCCTTCTGGCCGAAGCTGTAGACATGGTCGAGCAGGGCCCTCGGGCCACGGATTTCCGTTGGCACGTCCTTGCGCCGGAGCACGGCGGCCTTGCCGTAGACTTCGTTCAGGTGGTCCGCGTAGGCAGCAAGGCGGCGGGCATCGGCGCTGTCTAGGAGGGCTGCGTCGATGGTTGCGGCTTCCTCGACGCCGCGCACCGTGCGCTGGAAAACCAGGCTGCCATCGTCCTGCGCAACGCCCGTCCAGCCGCGTTCGAACTCGTCTGCGAGAATGTCCATGCGGCGCGCGATGTAGGCGGCAGCCTCTTCGGCCTTGGCACGGTCTTCCAGGATTTCAGTGTTCAAGGCACCCGCGATCGCCGCCTGTTCGACCACATCGCGATTGTAGCGCGAATGCAGTCCATCGAAGATCTCGGCGATCTTGCGCGCGTTCTCCACGACGTTGTGAAGATCCTGGCCCATACGGACCTCACCGCTTGCGAGCGTGAGCGAGGTTTCGTCGAGACCCTGCGCGATCAGGTAGTCTTCAAGGGCGGGCTGGTCCTTGAGGTATTGCTCTGACTGGCCGCGCTTCACCTTGTAGAGCGGCGGCTGCGCGATATAGACATAGCCGTTGTCGATCAGTTCGGGCATCTGCCGGAAGAAGAAGGTCAGCAGCAGCGTCCGGATATGAGCGCCGTCGACATCCGCATCCGTCATGATGATGATCTTGTGGTAGCGCAGCTTTTCGATGTTGAACTCTTCCTTGCCGATCCCGGTGCCGAGCGCGGTGATCAACGTGCCGATTTCGTTGGAGGAGAGCATCTTGTCGAAGCGCGCGCGTTCCACGTTGAGAATCTTGCCGCGCAGCGGCAGCACCGCCTGGTTTTCCCTGTGCCGGCCCTGCTTGGCCGAGCCGCCCGCGGAATCACCCTCCACCAGGAAGAGTTCGGCCTTGGACGCGTCCCGCTCCTGGCAGTCCGCGAGTTTTCCGGGCAGGGAGGCAACGTCGAGCGCACCCTTGCGCCGGGTCAGTTCGCGCGCCTTGCGGGCCGCCTCACGCGCCGAGGCGGCCTCGACCACTTTGGAGACGATCGCCTTCGCCGGGGCCGGGTTTTCTTCCAGCCAGTCGTTGAGCGTTTGGGCGATCAGGTTCTCCACGACCGGCCGGACCTCCGAGGAGACGAGCTTGTCCTTGGTCTGGGACGAGAATTTCGGATCGGGCACCTTCACGGAAAGGACGCAGGTCAGGCCTTCCCGGCAGTCGTCGCCGGACAGCGAAACCTTTTCCTTTTTCATGAGGCCGGTCGCTTCCGCATAGCCGGTCACCTGGCGCGTCAGCGCCGCGCGGAACCCGGCAAGGTGCGTGCCGCCGTCGCGCTGGGGAATGTTGTTGGTAAAACACAGCACCTGTTCATGATAGCTGTCGTTCCACCACATCGCCGATTCAACGGTGATACCGTCCTTTTCGGCCTTCATCGTGATCGGATCCTCGATCAGCGGGTGCTTGGCCCGGTCGAGATAGCGCACAAAGGCTTCCAGGCCGCCTTCGTAGAAAAGTTCCTCGACAACATCTTCAACACCGCGCTTGTCCGTCAGGATGATCCGGGCGCCGGAGTTCAGGAACGCGAGTTCGCGCAGACGGTGCTCAAGCGTGTTGAAGTCGAAGTCTGTCTTGCTGAAGGTCTCGGTCGACGGCAGGAACGTGACTTCGGTGCCCTTCTTGCCGTTGGCCGGACCGACAACCTTGAGCGATGCCTGTGCTTCGCCATGCGAGAAGCTCATGAAATGCTCTTTGTCGTCGCGCCAGATCCTGAGATCGAGCCTGGTAGAAAGCGCGTTGACCACCGAGACGCCGACGCCGTGCAGACCGCCGGAGACCTTGTAGGAGTTCTGGTCGAATTTACCGCCCGCATGCAACTGGGTCATGATGACCTCGGCCGCCGACACGCCCTCTTCGGGATGCAGGTCGGTGGGTATGCCGCGCCCGTTGTCGGAGACGGTCACGGAACCGTCCGGGTTGAGCGTCACCGTCACGTGGTCGGCATGACCGGCCAGCGCTTCGTCGATCGCGTTGTCGACCACCTCGTAGACCATGTGGTGCAGGCCGGATCCGTCATCCGTGTCGCCGATATACATGCCCGGGCGCTTGCGCACTGCGTCGAGCCCCTTGAGGACCTTGATGGAGTCCGCTCCGTAGTCGGCACCGTTTTCAGCTTCAGGGGTCGGAATAGGCTCTGACGAGGACGTGTCGCTCATGCGAATCAATCACCAATCGGTTTGTCTGTTATCACCCCGTTATACGGGGTTCCCCGGGGTGTTCAACCGCACGCGGCCCGTCGTGAAGCCAGCGAAACGATTATGGTGGAAAACCACAAGATTCAGGCGGTTTTATGAGGTTGGCGCAGGTGTGATCGACCGTGCTTCTCCGCTGCCGATTTCAAGGACCTGGGCCTCCGTCGGCAGCGCCTCGAAAAGCGCCTGGTCCGTGCCGGTCATGAAGACCTGCCCCCCAAGCATGACGAGCTTGGAAAAGAGGGCTGCCCGCCGGTCCGGATCGAGATGCGCGGCGACCTCGTCCAGGAGCAGAATGGGTGTCATCCCGCTGACCTTGGCGGTGAGTTCACAATGGGCGAGGATCAGTCCGATCAGCAGGGCCTTCTGCTCACCGGTCGAAGCGAGTGCTGCTGGCATATCCTTGGCGGCGTGGCGAACCTTGAGGTCACTGAGATGCGGACCGTTGAGCGTGCGGCCCGCCGCGCGGTCCCGTCCCCGGCCGTTCGCAAGCAAGACACGGTAATGTTCTTCCCGGTCGGCGGCATTCATGCCGGCGGTGTCGCGTTCAAACGCCCCCTCCAGTTCCAGCGATGCATGCGGAAACGGCTGGCTCTGCGTTTCCTGGTCGGCAACCGTCTGCGCAAGCAGATCGACCGTTTCCCGGCGGGCGATGGAGACGGCTGTTCCAAGTTCCGCAACCTGCTGTTCCAGGGCCGAGAGGAAGGTGTCCGTTCCTCCCTGTTCCAGCAGCTTGTTGCGCTGGCGCAGGGCGGTTTCAAAGTTGCCGACGCGGCGGCCGTGGCCAGGATCGACCGACAGCGTCAGCCGGTCGAGAAATCTGCGCCGGTCCGAGCCGGGGCCGGTGAAAAGACCATCCATCGCCGGAACCAGCCAGAGCACGCGCACGTAGTCCAGCAGCGTTTCCGAACCGCGCACATCCTCGCCGTCGATGCGGACCTTGCGTCCGCTCGCGCCTTCCACAAGCCCCGTCCCGAGCTTCGTTTCCAGCCCGTCGAGTTCAACCGTTGCGGCAACGCTCCAACTGCCGGGACCCGGGCTTCGGGCTATGTCGGCGAGTGTTGCGCGACGCAGGCCGCGCCCTGCCGTGAGAAAGGAAATTGCCTCCAGAACGTTGGTTTTCCCGGCACCGTTGGCCCCGACAAGCGCAACCATGCTGGAGGCGACGGGAAACGACAGTCGTTCGTGGTTGCGGAACTCGGTCAGGGACAGGCGTGTCACTCTCGCCGTCCTGAATTCGCTCATCGGCCTGCTTCCGCTTCAGCGCCCGCCGACCCGAGGTCAGACGCGCATGGGCATGAGGACGAACAGGCAGTCTTCGACCGTGTTGTCCTGAATCAGCGTCGGCGACCCGGAATCGGCAAGGCGAAACAGGGCGGTGTCGCTGCCAAGCTGATTTGCGATGTCGAGCAGATAGCGGGAATTGAAGCCGATTTCGAGCGGCTCTGCATCATATTCAACCGCCACTTCCTCTGTCGCGCTGCCCGAGTCCGGGTTGTTGACCGTGAGGACCATCCGGCCTTCGTCGAGCGACAGTTTGACCGCGCGTCCGCGCTCTGAGGAAATCGTCGAGACACGATCGACGGCTTCCTTGAATTCGTCCCTGTCGACCCGCATCTCCTTGTCGTTGTTTTGCGGGATGACCCGCCCATAATCGGGAAACGTGCCATCGATCAGCTTGGATGTAAGCACGATGGACCCGGTGGTGATCCGGATCTTGGTTTCCGAAAGTTCGATCTGAACATTCGCTTCGGGGTCCTCCAGCAGTTTCTGGATCTCGCCAACCGTTTTCCTTGGAACGATAATGCCGGGCATGCCGGACGCGCCTTGCGGTGCGATCACCTCTGCCTGGGCCAGCCGGTGCCCGTCGGTTGCCACGGCGCGGAACTGCTGACCGTTGGCGGCGTCCACGGTGTGCAGGTAGATCCCGTTGAGATAGTACCGGGTCTCCTCGGTCGAGATCGCAAATTGCGTGGTGTCGATCAACTTGCGGATATCGGCGGCCCCGAGAGAGAAGCCGTGGCTGAAGTCGCCGGCTGTCAGATCCGGGAAGTCGGTCTCCGGCAGCATCTGCAGAGTGAATTTCGAACGGCCCGCCCGGATCTCGAGCGTGGCGTTGTCTCCGGTGGTTTCCAGGACAACCTGCGATCCTTCCGGCAGCTTGCGCACGATGTCGTAAAACATGTGCGCAGGAACGGTCGTCGCACCGGGCAATTCAACCATGGCCGGCACGGATTCGACGATTTCAAGGTCCAGGTCGGTGGCCTTGAGGTTGATCGTGTTTCCGTCGGCGCGCAAGAGAACGTTGGACAGGATGGGAATGGTGTTACGCCGCTCGACCACCCGGTGAACGTGCGTCAGGGACTTGAGGAGATCGGTCCGCTCGAGGGTCGCTTTCATACGCTTCTTCCGTGCTCGTGAGGTGTCGGGAATAGCGTCCCGACCAATCTGGACATTTGGGCTCCTATCGGGAGCGGGGGAAGACACTGCCCTTAACCGCGGTCAAAAGCAAGGGGGCGTCCGTGCGGAACGCCCCCAATTTCGATTGAAAATCGTGCCTTGCCGCGGTCAGGCGTCCAGCATGCGTTTCAGCAGCTCGAGCTCCTGGGCAAGCGCATAATCCGCACGCGCCAGTTCCTCGATCTTGCGCACCGCGTGAAGCACCGTCGTGTGGTCCCTGTTGCCGAACCGGCGCCCGATTTCGGGAAGCGAGCGCGGGGTCATCACTTTCGCAAGATACATTGCGATCTGCCTTGGACGCACGATCGTGCGTGTCCGGCGGGCGGACAGGAGATCCGCCTTGGTGACGTTGTAGTGCTTGGAAACGACACGCTGGATGTCCTCGATCTTGACGCGACGCGGTTCACTGGAGCGTACCAGGTCGCGCAGGGTCATCTCGGCCATTTCCTGCGTAATCGGCTGATTGGTCAGCTGGTTGTGCGCGATCAGGCGGTTGAGTGCGCCCTCAAGATCCCTTCCGGAAGACGCAACGTGGCGCGCGACATAGTCCAATACGCTCTCAGGCACCGCGAATTGCGGGTAGGACTTTTGCGCCGTTTCGACGCGGGAAAGCAGGATGTTGCGGCGAAGCGTGAAATCCGGCTCCTGAATGCCGACGACGAGACCGCCGGACAGGCGCGAACGCACACGGTCATCGAGGGTGTCAAGTTCGGAAGGCGCGCGGTCGGCAGCCACGATCACCTGGCGTGCGCCGTCGATAAGCGCGTTCAACGTATGACAGAACTCCTGCTGAACCTGCTTCCCATGCAGGAATTGCATGTCGTCGATGAGCAGCAGATCGATCGTCCGCAGCGTGTCCTTGAAGGCCAGTGCGGATTGTGATTTCAGCGCCGCCACGAACTTGTACATGAAGTGCTCGGCGGTGAGGTAGAGCACCTTGTGTCCGTTTGCCCGCGCCTTCGCAGCGACCGCCTGCATCAGGTGGGTTTTGCCAAGTCCGACTGCAGCGTGAAGGTAGAGAGGATTGAAGGTAACGGCACCACCGGCGGCAACCTGACGTGCCGCAGCCAAAGCCAGATTGTTCGACTCGCCTTCAACGAAGGTTTCAAACGTGTATTTCGGTTCAAGCGCGGCACCCTGCAGCACATCGCGTGCGCTGTCCGTGTTGGTGTCTCCACGTCCGAGAGCGGCCGTCGCCGCCTGGGCGCGCGTTACCTGGGAAGCATCCGCGAGCGCGTCTGCCCGGCCATCGGCGCTGATGGGTTTGACGCCGCTGGGAGCCGCCAGGCCGGGTTGCGCGACCGGAGTCTGCCTGGGGCGGATCGCGCCGCGCACAGTCAGCTCGATGCGATGAACGTTGTCGCATTCGCGCTGCCACAGACCCATCAACTGGTCATTGTAATTGTTCTGAATCCATTGCTTTAGGAATCGGGTCGGAACAGACAGCCGCACCGTGCCGTCCTGGTGTTCCTCGAGGTCTACGCGCGCAAACCAGCTGGTAAAAACATCATCGCCCAATTCGGCGCGAAGTTGTTTTTTGACCCGCTTCCAATGTTCGGAGCCACCTGCCTCCTGAACCTGCATATCATTTGCCTCCTGTTTCCTGAAGACCGGTCCGCCACAGCCGATCTTCGACGCCTTGCTGCTTTTGCAGCGCTATTTTGTCCCTTTTGGGACGGTTATATCGTTGGCGGCAGTTTTATGCCTGCCGCCGCTCCCTGTCATTTCGAAGGGAAACTAACTCTGAATCCAGGGCAGTCCGGCGGCCTTCCACCCGGACTGTGTGCCGCGATGACGATCTGCGTCCAGCGGCCCCTCGAACCCGTCTGATATGTTGAAACACTGCGTGTGCCCGGCCTGAGTCAGGACTGTTGCTGCCGCCTGGCTCCGGGCACCGGAGCGGCACAAGAAATAGATTGGAGCGTCCAGGTCAAGCCCTTTTTTCGAGACATGGCTCGAGACTGCATTTGCAAACTCTGGATTCGGGCCGGAAGAGGGAAAGCTCTGCCATTCAACGAGTACTGCTTCCTTGCCGAGCGGGCGCAGATCCGGCACGCCGACGAAGGACCACTCGGCCTGAGTGCGCACGTCCACGAGCACCGCATCAGCCCGCTCGGCGAGCGCATCAAATGCCTCTCGCGAGGTTATATCACCCGCGTATCCACCCACGCTTTGCACGATTGCCCCCTCAGATAGCGCAAGACTATCAGTTCAAAGTATTGCCGTTTATTTTGAAGTGGAGATTTAGTTCGGGAATGAACTAAGAACCCTGTGCATTGAATACAAGTATGTATCCAACCCACGATTTGGAGACCGCGTGCTCAGCTATACATCGTTTAGACTTATTCATGTTTGTTCCAAGCACCGTTTTTACGTTGTGTGCTGGTCTTCGTCGCCAGCCGTGCCCCTAATATACAGACGGATTTAGAGGGGGCAACAGCCACTTTTGACGATTTCCGGAAAAGCCTTGTTTTTGCCCCAACGTCAAAGTTTTTTTGTCCGTTGTGGGCGAGGGAGCAAATGCTTTTGGCGGCAATAACTTTTTGCTCTCGGGCACACTGTCACAATTTAAAAACGGCCATTTCAAAAAAAAATTCAAACAGGATCTATTGACTCGTATCGAATCCGGTTCGATTGAGTTTTCTGATTCCTACATGTGTGTAAGATATTGATTAAAAACAAATTTCTGTGTCAGCATGTTGGCTGGTAAAATTTACGATAGGCAACACGAAAAATGCAAAAGATTGTCATCCACAAAATTACACGGCTAAAAAAAACCCGGCAGTGATGCCGGGTCTTTTTAACGGTCTGATGACGTTGCGATTCAAGCGCTGAGAGCCTTGATCCGCGCATTGAGCCGGGAAACCTTCCGGGACGCCGTATTGGCGTGCATGACGCCCTTGGAAGCGGCGCGCATGATTTCGGGCTGGGCTGCCTTGAAGGCTTCGCTTGCTGCAGCCTGGTCACCGGAAGCGATGGCTTCTTCAACCTGGCGCAGATAGGTGCGCACGCGGCTGCGGCGGGCTTTGTTCGTGGCCGTCTGGCGGGCAATCTTACGGGCCGCCTTCTTGGCCGATGGTGTGTTGGCCATGGGCTCAATCCTGATCGGTAATTGGGACAAGTGTCCGGTGGCGATCGGGATCTAAGCGCATCGGCGTTAAGACCCGATCAAAAAACAAAGGCGGCGGAAGACCGCCACCGATTGGGCGCTGCTTATAATCGCGCTTTGTGTCGCCGTCAACGGCTTTATCAAGGCAACCGCCAAGATTATTTGTTGCGGAACTGGGGTGCGCGCTTCTCCGAAAACGCGGTCATTCCCTCTTTCTGATCCTCCAGTGCAAACATCGCCTGAAAGACGCGGCGTTCGAAGCGCACACCCTCAGAAAGTGTCGTTTCGTAGGCCCGGTCGACGCTCTCTTTCGCCATCATCACGACGGGCAACGAGAACTCCGCGATCTTTTCGGCGACTTTCAACGCCTCTTCCAGCAGGTCGTCTGCCGGCACGATCCGGCTGACGAGACCGCTGCGTTCGGCTTCCTCGGCATCCATCATGCGTCCGGTCAGCACCATTTCCATCGCTTTGGACTTGCCGACGAAACGCGTGAGCCGCTGCGTGCCGCCCGCGCCGGGGATCACGCCAAGCGTGATTTCGGGCTGACCGAACTTGGCCGTGTCTGCCGCAATGATGAAATCGCAGAGCATCGCCAGTTCGCATCCACCGCCCAGAGCATATCCTGCAACGGCCGCAATGATCGGTTTGCGGTTGCGCGAGACGCGGTCGAACGGGGTGATCAGGTCCGTCTGATAGGCAGACGAAAAGTCGTGCGGCAGCATTTCCTTGATATCAGCGCCGGCGGCAAATGCTTTTTCTGAGCCCGTGATGACCACGCAGCCGATGCGCTCGTCCTCGTCAAAGCCGTCCAGAGCAGTTCCGAGTTCGGCAATGAGTTCCGAATTCAGTGCATTCAACGCCTTCGGCCTGTCGAGGGTGATCAGGCCGACCTTGCCACGCTTCTCGACACGAATGTTCTTGTATCCCATTTCGCCTGCTCCCAGTGCCAGCACCTGTCAGTGTTACGCGACATGCCTAACCGACCCGGGCCCGGTCTGGCAAGGTTGGCAAAAGGTGGAACGCTGCAGCGGCGTTTCCGTGGGTCAGGTCTGGCAGGACGGACAAAAGAAGGTCGAACGGTTGGACTGGACGACGCGGGCGACGGTACCTTTGCACCCGTTCGTCCGGCAGGGCTCGCCCTCGCGGCCGTAAACGGCAAAGGAGTGCTGAAAATACCCGAGCGTCCCGTCGGTCTGGGCATGATCGCGCAAGGAAGATCCGCCTGCCCTGATGGCGTCATGCAGCGTTTCCCGGATGTTGGCTGCAAGAAGATTTGCCTTCTTGGTGGCCCTGCCGGTTTTCGTGACGAGGGATCCGGCGGGCCGGAGCGGACTGAGACCACTGCGCCACAGCGCCTCACATACATATATGTTGCCAAGACCCGCGATCAGCTTCTGATTGAGAAGGGCAGCCTTCAGCGGTGTTTTCCGGTCCCTGAACAGCCTTGCCAGCGCATCGCCGCTCAGATCATTGCCAAGCGGTTCGAGACCGAGGTCCCGGAAGAGCGGATGATCGGCAATCCTCTGGCGCGGGATAAGGTCCATGAAACCGAAGCGGCGCGGGTCGTTATAGATGATGCGTGCGCGCGTTCGGTCGGAGGTCTGAAGATGAAAGATCACATGATCATGCTTGGGATCCTTGTTGCGCGGGTGTTCAAAGGATCCGGGTGTTTCGTTCAAAACATCATTCTCGATCCGGAACGAGCCCGACATTCCAAGGTGCATGACCAGGACATCGCCGCTGTCGATATCGGCAAGCAGATACTTTGAGCGCCGGGACAACGCGGAAACGTTCTGCCCGGCGAGACGGGACACGAACCCGTCCGGAAACGCGAACCTGAGGTCCGGCCGATTCTGGTCGACGGACAGGATCTGCGCGCCTTCCAACGTGGGTGCCAGACCCCGTTTGACCGTTTCGACTTCCGGCAATTCGGGCATTTGCGAATGTCTCCCCACTGGTGTCTGCGTCTGTTGCGCGCTATAGCCCTGCGGCAAATGGCTTTTCGTGGCCGCGAAAGATAGCGCTTGTGAGGTGCTTGTACTATTGTCCGGCGCGATTTGAAGCAAATTTAAGACAGCATCCGCCAGGAGGCGCAAACATGACGCAACAGGCTCAGGGCAAAGCGGGAAACTCCGGCCGGGCGCCGGAGGACATGCCGACCAGTTTCGGTTTTTCCAAGGTCGCAGAGGGGCGGAAGCAGCTGTTGGTCGACGATGTCTTTCACAAGGTCGCGGAACGCTACGACCTGATGAACGACCTGATGTCCGGCGGTTTTCACCGGGTCTGGAAAGACGCGATGGTGTCCTACCTTGCGCCGCCGAAGGCACCGCGCTCCGCGTGGCGGCTGCTGGACGTGGCCGGCGGCACCGGCGACATCGCCACCCGTGTCGTGCGCAAGTCGAACGAGGCCGTGACCGCCGTTGTCTGCGACATAAACGAATCCATGCTGTCCGTCGGGCGCGACCGGGCCGCGAAGGCGGGTCTTGAGGACCTGATCACCTTCTCCCAGGGCAACGCCGAGGAACTGCCCTTTCCCGACAAGAGCTTTGACGCCTACACGATCGCGTTCGGGATCCGCAACGTTCCGGACATTCCCAAAGCGTTGCGCGACGCGCGCCGCGTGCTGAAGCGCGGCGGGCGTTTCCTCTGCCTTGAATTTTCCGAGGTGGACGTGCCCGGTCTCGACAAGGTTTACGACACGTTTTCCTTCAACGCGATCCCGCCGATCGGCAGATGGGTGACCGGCGACGCCGATCCCTATCAGTACCTTGTTGAGTCGATCCGGAAATTCCCGAGCCAGGAACGGTTCGCGGACATGATCCGCGATGCCGGTTTCGAACGGGTCGGTTTCCGGAACTACTCGGGCGGCATCGCGGCACTGCATTACGGCTGGAAATTCTGACTTATGGCGGTGATGCCTTTCTTCCGCCTCGTGCGGGCCGGGTTCGTAATGGCGCGCGAGGGTGTGTTCGGCCTGGTCTCCCTGCCGGATCTGCCGCCCGGACCGCGGCTCGGAATTGCGCTTGCACGTTTGCTTGAACGGCGCGCCGTCAAGGACAAGAGTGCCGAGCTTCGCCTGTCGGACGCTCTGAACAAACTGGGTCCGTCTTATGTGAAGCTGGGGCAGTTCCTCGCGACCCGGGCAGACGTCGTCGGCAAGGACGCGGCGCGGGAGCTGTCTGCACTGCAGGACCGGCTGCCGGCCTTCGATCATAACGATGCCCGGGCGGCCGTAGCCGAACAGCTCGGGCGTCCGGTCGATGAGATCTTTGCCGAGTTCGGCGAAGCGGTCGCGGCCGCCTCCATCGCCCAGGTACACCCGGCAATCATCCGCCGGGACGACGGCACGGAGAAGAAGGTCGCGGTCAAGGTCTTGCGGCCCGGCGTTTCGCGCCGGTTCCAGCGCGATCTGGAAAGCTACTATCTGGTTGCCCGTCTCGCCGAACGGTTCCATGCGCCCTCGCGCCGCTTGCGTCCCGTTGCCATTGTCGACACGCTCGCCCAGTCGGTCGCCATCGAGATGGATTTCCGCCTGGAAGCGGCAGCCTTGTCGGAAATGGCGGAAAACACGGCGGAGGATCCGGGTTTTCGCGTTCCCGCCGTGGAATGGCTGCATACCGCCAAGGGCGTCCTGACCATGGAATGGATCGATGGCCGCAAGATGTCGGACGTCGAAGGCCTGATCGAGGACGGTCACGACCTGGAGGCGCTGGGTGCTGCCGTGATCCAGAGTTTCCTGCGCCATACGCTGCGCGACGGCTTCTTTCATGCGGACATGCACCAGGGGAACCTGTTCGTTCAGGAGGACGGCACGCTGGTCGCCGTCGATTTCGGCATCACCGGCCGCTTGAACAAGCGGGAGCGCAGGTTTCTGGCCGAGATCCTGTTCGGCTTCATCACCCGCGACTACAGGCGCGTCGCGGAAGTGCACTTCGAGGCAGGTTATGTCCCGTCCAATCAGGATGTCGACATGTTCGCCCAGGCGATCCGGGCGATTGGCGAGCCCATTCACGGTCATGACGCCAGTGAGATTTCCATGGCGCGGCTGCTGACGCAGCTGTTCGAGGTCACCGAGCTCTTCGAAATGCGCACCCAGACCCAGCTGATCATGCTGCAGAAGACCATGGTCGTGGTCGAAGGGGTCGCCCGCTCGCTCAATCCGAATCTCGACATGTGGCGCACGGCCGAGCCGGTCGTCGGCAACTGGATCAAGGAAAATCTGGGCCCGGTCGGCAAGCTGCGCGATGTGGGCGACGTGATCACCGCGCTCACAAGAGCCGCGAACGACCTGCCGATCTTTGCGGACCGGATCGGGCACATGTCCGAGGCACTGGAACACATGACCCGGGACGGGCTCAGGTTCGATGCCGCGACCGCCGAGGCCATCGGCCGCGCCGAGGCGCGGCATACCCGGTCCGGACGGATCGCGCTCTGGGTCATTGCCGCCTGCGCGCTGGTCCTGACTTATCTTGCGATCTGAGAGGGCGCTCTCAAGCAACTTCGGGCGGAACCGCGTCGTCAATCCGGCGGTGTCACCCGTCTCAGTGTCAGGTTGATCCGCCCGCCATTCTTGAGCAGTGTGGATGTTCCCTTGAGCACCCTGTCGATGCCGTGAAAGGCCAGACGGGCGTCACCGCCCAGAACCACGACGTCGCCGGATTGCAGGCGGAAGGACTTTGTCGGGTCGTTCCGCTTGAGGCCGCCGACCCGGAAGGTTGCCGTGTCGCCGAGCGAGACCGACACAACGGGTGCATCGAAGGTCTTTTCATCCCGGTCCTGATGCAGGCCCATCTTCGCGCCTGTCTCATAATAGTTGATCAGGCAAGCCTCCGGCTCGGCAGCGTCGGAGGCGACGTCCTGCCAGAGCGCCCTGAGCCGGACAGGGATATCTGGCCAGGGACGTCCCGACACAGGATGATCGGGCTGATAACGGTAGCCCTCGATATCCGACACCCAGCCGAGCGGGCCGCAATTGCTCATCTTCACCGAAAACGGTTTGCCGGTCTTCGGCATCACGGGCTGATAGAGCGGCGCTTCGGCGACAGCCGTGCGGATCTCTTCGCACAGCGCTTCCTGGGCGGTGCGGTCGAAATAGCCCGGGAGATAGGAAAGGCCGGTCAGGCCATTGATCGGAATATCCTGCATGGTGTCTTCATACAGGAGTTCCTCAGTCGCCGCAGCCTCCACAGCCGGAGCCGCCGCCACCGCCGCCGTCGCCGCAGCCTGCGCCGCACCCCGACGCATTTCCCGATGCCTTGCTGAGAATGGCCCGGATCGCGATGATCAGGAAGACAATGCCGATCACGAACCAGGCGGTATGCTCGCTCGCCCAATGCCAGACCATGTTGCGCATCTTTTCAAAAATGGTATCTCCGGCCGGCTCTCCATGGGCAAAGGCGAGCCCGGTCCCGAAGAGCAGCGCAAATAGAAAGAGCAGTGCACCATAGGCGCGCATGGGAACGGACCCCAGATGCCGGGTGGTCCTTAGAACCCATCCGGGCACGGCGGGTTTGGAGACAATCCAGACATCTTTCGAGTTGACCCGCTGAAAGTGGGGTGCCTTGCCGAAGCGGATGGCGGCGGACGGCCATATATCGGCCGGAGGCTCCGTGCCGAACTCGGTCCGGTAAAGATCCAGCGTTTTTTCATAGGCCTCCCGGAAGAGCGCGGCCTGATTTGCCCCACCTTTGGTTGGCATATGGTGCAGGGCGCCGCCGAGCGCGTCCTTGAACGCACCCCAATAGTGGCGCGTGTAGGTGAGATGCAGGTGCCAGGCCTGATCGACCTCGTCGCTCGGTGTCACCATTCCGGCTTTCATCCGGCTGAGATAGGCAAAGCGCTGGTATTCGGTGATCACGCTCAGAGCAAAGTCATGCGTCCAGCCGTTGTCGCGGGCGAGCCGTTTCGAGAATGGAAAATCGGCCTCCACGTCGTCCGGGTGGCAGGTGCTTATGCGGGTCCAAAGGTCGGGGTCGTTCATGGCAGCCTCCGCAGGCCTGACGGAAAGGGTCGGGGCGGAGCATAAATCCAAAGGCTGAACCAATTCCGAACGGGCCGGAAACCTTTGCATGTGGTTGCCGATTTGCTATTGACCCCGGCAGAGTAACCAACTGGAGGATTTATCCACCAGCGCAGGGCATTGTCATGGCTCACATGTCTTGCAGGGATTGTTTCATCCACCTATATAGCGATCAAGCTTTGCGCCAAATCCCGAGCATTTGCTCTGGCGCATCGTCCGGGATTTCCCGGAACCCAAGTGAGAGGAGCCGGACTGACGCCTTCATGGGTCTATCCGGTTTGCTAGAAAGAGAGGCACATATGGCAAAGGTCATTGGTATCGACCTCGGCACGACCAACTCGTGCGTCGCCGTCATGGACGGCAAGGATCCCAAAGTTATCGAAAACGCTGAAGGCGCCCGCACCACACCTTCGATGGTGGCGTTCTCCGACGACGGAGAGCGGCTGGTGGGCCAGCCGGCGAAACGCCAGGCGGTTACAAACCCCACCAACACGCTGTTCGCAGTCAAGCGCCTGATCGGGCGCCGGTATGACGACCCGACGGTCGGCAAGGACAAGAAACTTGTCCCGTTCGAAATCGTCAAGGCCGACAATGGCGATGCGTGGGTGGAAGCCAACGGCGACAAGTACTCCCCGTCGCAGGTCTCCGCTTTCATTCTGCAGAAGATGAAGGAAACGGCCGAGAGCTATCTCGGCGAGACGGTAACCCAGGCGGTCATCACCGTTCCGGCATACTTCAACGATGCCCAGCGCCAGGCGACCAAGGATGCCGGCAAGATCGCCGGTCTGGAAGTCTTGCGCATCATCAACGAGCCGACTGCGGCAGCACTCGCCTACGGTCTGGAAAAGAACGACGGCAAGACCATCGCGGTTTATGACCTTGGTGGTGGTACCTTCGACGTCTCCATCCTGGAAATCGGCGACGGTGTCTTCGAAGTGAAGTCCACCAACGGCGACACCTTCCTTGGCGGTGAAGACTTCGACATGGTGTTGGTCGACTATCTCGCAGCCGAGTTCAAGAAGGACCAGGGCATCGATCTGAAAAACGACAAGCTGGCTCTGCAGCGTCTTAAAGAAGCTGCCGAAAAGGCCAAGATCGAGCTGTCGTCCTCGTCCCAGACCGAAATCAACCTGCCGTTCATCACGGCCGATGCATCCGGTCCGAAACACCTGACGCTCAAGCTGACCCGCGCGAAATTCGAATCGCTCGTGGAAGATCTGGTCAAGCGGACCATCGACCCGATGAAAGCGGCTCTGAAGGACGCCGGCCTTGCGGCTGGTGAAATCGACGAAATTGTTCTGGTCGGCGGCATGACCCGCATGCCGAAGATCCAGGAAACCGTCAAGACTTTCTTCGGCAAGGACCCGCACAAGGGCGTGAACCCGGACGAAGTTGTCGCCATGGGCGCAGCGATCCAGGCCGGCGTTCTGCAGGGCGACGTCAAGGACGTACTGCTTCTCGACGTAACCCCGCTGTCGCTGGGCATCGAGACGCTTGGCGGTGTCTTCACCCGCCTGATCGACCGCAACACGACGATCCCGACCAAGAAGAGCCAGGTGTTCTCCACCGCTGAAGACAATCAGACGGCAGTAACGATCCGGGTCTTCCAGGGTGAGCGCGAAATGGCGGCGGACAACAAGGTCCTTGGCCAGTTCGACCTCGTCGGTCTTCCTCCGGCACCGCGCGGCGTACCGCAGATCGAGGTCACCTTCGACATCGACGCCAATGGTATTGTCAACGTGTCCGCCAAGGACAAGGGCACCGGCAAGGAACAGCAGATCCGCATCCAGGCCTCCGGCGGTCTCAGCGACAGTGACATCGATCAGATGATCAAGGACGCTGAATCGCACGCGGATGAAGACAAGAAGCGCAAGGAACTGGTTGAAGCCAAGAACCAGGGCGAATCTCTCGTGCACTCCACGGAGAAGTCACTCAAGGATTATGGCGACAAGGTCTCCGAAGACGACAAGTCCGCGATCGAAAGTGCCTTGGAGGCGCTCAAGTCCGCTCTTGAAGGCGAAGATCTGGAAGACATCAAGGCCAAGACGCAGGCGCTTGCCGAAGCTTCCATGAAGTTGGGCGAAGCCATGTATCAGGCAGCTCAGGCCGACGCTGAAGCGGAAGACGGAGGCAGCGAGGAAGCCACCTCTGAAGCCGAAGACGACGTTGTCGACGCGGATTTCGAAGAAGTCAAAGACGAAGACGACAAGAAGTCCGCTTAAGCCACGAAAATGCAGCCAGCCGGTCATCCGGCTGGCTGTTCAATTTTGGCGCCGGTCGCAGGTCCGTCCGAAATTGCGGACGCTTGTGTCCGGCGTTTTCGCCGTGATTGGCGCCGGAAGTGTCCCGGCTGCCGTGGGCGCAACAACAAGACCGAGAGATCTTGATGTCCAAACGTGATTTCTATGAGGTGCTGGGCGTATCGCGCGACGCGGATGAAAAGGCGCTGAAGAGCGCTTACCGCAAGATGGCAATGCAGTATCACCCCGACCGGAACCCCGGCGATGGGGAGGCCGAAGCCAGGTTCAAGGAAGTCAACGAAGCCTACGATACCCTGAAGGACGGTCAGAAACGTGCCGCTTATGACCGGTTCGGTCATGCCGCTTTTGAGAACGGCGGATTTGGCGGAGGCGGCGCAGCGGGTGCGCACGACTTTTCCTCCACCATGTCCGACATCTTCGAAGAGTTTTTCGGAATGGGCGGCGGCCGCCGTTCGGGTGGCCGGGAACGCGGTGCCGACCTTCGCTACAATCTGGACATCAGCCTCGAAGATGCCTTTACCGGCAAGACGGTCGAGATCGAGGTACCCACCAGCGTCACCTGCGACACATGCGCCGGTTCCGGTGCCAAACCGGGTACGAGCCCGACGACGTGCCGGACCTGCGGCGGCTCCGGCCGTGTTCGCGCGGCGCAGGGGTTCTTCACGCTGGAACGCACCTGTCCGAGCTGTCAGGGCAAGGGGCAAGTCATTACCGATCCTTGTGAGAGCTGCGGCGGTTCCGGCCGGAAGACCCAGGAGCGGACCCTGTCGGTGAACATTCCCGCCGGCATCGAGGACGGCACCCGCATCCGTCTTGCCGGAGAAGGCGAAGCCGGCGTGCGCGGAGGCCCGGCGGGTGATCTTTACATCTTCCTCTCCATCAAGCCGCATGACCTGTTCCAGCGTGACGGAGCGGACCTTTACTGCCGTGTCCCGATCTCCATGTCGACGGCGACCCTTGGCGGCCAGTTCGATGTTCCCACCGTTCAGGGCAGCACAAGCCGGGTGAAGGTGCCCGAAGGAACGCAGACAGGAAAGCAGTTCCGTTTGCGCGGCAAAGGCATGCCGGTGATGCGGTCCAGCCAGCACGGCGACATGTATATCCAGGTGACAGTCGAGACACCAACCAACCTGACACGTCGGCAAAGAGAACTTCTTGCAGAATTCGAGAAGGAATCGTCCGGTGAAAATCACCCGGAATCTGCCGGATTTTTCTCCAAGGTAAAAGACTTCATCGACAATCTCGGGACCTGATCAACGCATTGCGCGCGCCTGTCTATGGCATTTCCCTACCGGCAGCTCTATATTCCGATTCTGGGGGTCGGTGAGGTAACATGCTGAAACGCAACAGTATTCATGTTGAGCGTCTTCGTGAGAAGCTGGACAAGGCTGCGGCCGTTCGGGCCAGGGTTCTCGATGAAATGAAATTTATCCGGTCCTGGGCTCAAAACCCTTTGCGAACCGGGGCCGTTGCACCCTCCGGTCCGGACCTGGCAGCGAAAATGGCATCCTACCTGACGCCTCGTCCTCATTCGCGTGTCGTCGAGCTGGGTCCCGGAACCGGGGCTGTCACCAGGGCGCTGTTCGAACGCGGTTTTGCGCACGGCCAGCTGAACCTGATTGAATACAGCGCCGATTTCTGCGAAATGCTCAGCCACAGGTATCCTGGCCTCGCAGTCTTGCAGGGGGATGCTTACGCGCTTGAAAAAACGCTTCAGTCCGCCGGAGGGTTTCTTTCTGGCGAAAAGCAGACGGATCACACGCTGGACGGCATTGTGTCTTCGCTGCCACTGCTGACGCGTCCGGAAGCGGTGCGAAAGAAACTTTTGAACGAGGCGCTCACCCTGCTGAAACCCGGCGCACCTTTCATACAGTTTTCCTACGGTCTGGTGATGCCCGTATCACCAGACAGCCGCGCAGTATCCGTTCATACGTCGGAATGGGTCTGGAAAAACCTCCCGCCGGCGCGCGTCTGGGTTTATCGAAAAGGGCATTGACCGGACGGATCTGCTGCGTCAGGTGCCGGACCGGGGTCGGGGTCGCTCGTGAAACAGTCACGCCCCGTGTCGCCCGGTTGTCGATTGTCCGCTGCGCTCAAGCTCGAACAACACGGTGTGCCATCGGGGCTTGTCTTTCCGAACCCATCGCCGCCAGCTTAGAGAACGGTTCGTTCCGGCGTCTTTGAGTGTCATCATTCCGATTCAGAATCTGAAAAGAAAATTCCTGCGTTACGCTCGGATTCTGGTGACAGCGATCACAGATTCCGCGCCGAAACTGCGGTAGCTATCCAGGCTCCCTCTGTTTTTGAATTAGATGATTGGGTTTCTTCGAAATGATCAATTCCAGTATCGGTATAACCGGTTCCGTGGGCCGGTTCGGAAAGAATGAACATCTGGACGTCAAAACGGTTCAGACTAGGCTCAATGCGCTCATGGGTGCGTCGCGCAAGGCACTGGTGGTCGATGGCAAGGTTGGATCAAAAACAATCGGCATGGTCAAGGACTTCCAGGCAAGCGTCGTGAAGCTGCGCCGGCCGGACGGACGCGTCGACCCCGCCAAACGGACCATCATGGCCATGAACGATCCGAATTCTGCTTCGGTCTGGCAGAGGATGTGCATTCCACCTGAGGCGAACCCGGCAACCGTATCGAATGATACGGTTCGCGATGACAGGTTGTCCCCGGGCGAGAAACTGCTGGCGAAGGAAGCGGCCAATCTCGGTGAAAGCAGCGCATTCGATGAGTTCCGTCGGGAGTTCATCGACAAGAGCGTCCCCGACATGAAGAAATTCCTCGGTTCGATCGGACGGGCCGAAGACGCGCGCAAGGTGATTGCCGCCTGGTCGCAGCTGCGCAAATGGGGATTCTCCGCGTCCGAGGCCCGCGAGGTGATGAAAGCCATCTCGGGCATGAAGGGCCGGCAATTCGGCGCCCTTGATGTGATCGGCAAACCAACGTCCAGGATGGGCAGGTTCATGGGAACGCTCGGCGGCAAGGCCGGGGCAGCGGGCCACGTCGTGACACTGATCGAGGTTGCCGACAAGTTCGAGCAGGGTGACTATCTTTACGGGACGTCGGAGCTCTACAAGCATTTCATGGGCAAGGCGATTCCCTGGGCCGGCATGGTGGAAGGCCTGCAGAGCCTCGTTGAGGCGCTCGCGCCGGGAGCCGCCAAGAACAGCAAGGTCTTCCAGGTTATCCGTGCGTGCGATCCCATTGGCCTGGGCGCATCGGGTGTCGACAGCATGACGACGCTCGTCCTTGGAACCGTTCACCTCATTCAGACCGGGAACATTGACATGGCCCGCCTGAGCCGCCTTGTCGACCGCATGAAGCAGGGTCCGACCCGGCTGTTTGCCGAAATGGGTGAGGATCTTGGCGACTCTGTCTATGAAATGTCCAGGTGGCGCAAGGACGACTGGTCCTACGCGGTCAAGTCGATCCCGGGTTTCATCGCGAGTCTGTTCTGAATGGGATGACGGTCAGGGCGCACCGTGCGCTGCGCCCGCCGCAGGATGTTTTCTGACAGAAAAACTGGATAAGCACTTCCGGTTTGCCATATCAAGGGGATCTTTCCGGCTACTCTTGTTCGAAAGGGTCTCTTGATGCGCAATCCGAAGATTATTGTCTGTTCTGGATCGGTGCGGGGTGGGTCGCACAACACCAAACTGGCGGCTCTGGCCGCCAAGCGATTGTCAATCCTGGACGCGGATGTGACGCATCTCTCGCTCAGGGATTATCCGCTGCCGATCTACGATGGCGATCACGAATCCGCAAATGGTACGCCTGAGAATGCCAAAAGGCTGCACAGGCTTTTTGTCGGCCATGACGGCGTTTTTCTTGGGTGCCCGGAATACAATGCCGGTGTTACACCGCTTCTGAAGAACACCCTTGACTGGATCAGCCGCGTCAAGGAACCGGGCGAACCCTATAAAAACAAGGTTTTCGCTCTCGGGGCGGCGTCTCCCGGAGGCTTCGGCGGCCTGCGCGGCCTCATTGGCATGCGGACGATCCTTGAAGTGGGCCTTGGCGCGCTCGTTCTTCCGCAGATGGTATCTGTTCCAAAGGCCTCGGCGGCCTTTGACGACAAGGACGACCTGGCTGAAGACCGGGTAAGCGGCCAACTCGACAAGCTTGTCGAAGCCCTCCTGAGAATGACCAGGGTGGAGATATCGCATTCCCTGTGATGCAGCCCGGAAGCAGGGCGCTATCCGCTGAGACGAATTGATTTCTTGGAAAAGACGGAAAGGCCGCCTACATAGGTCGGCAGCATTGAAAAAACCAATAAGCTTAACAAACCCAAGAGGAATGAATGAGCGAAACCCGCGAACCGGCCCAGTGGCACGGGACGACGATCATGATGGTGCGCAAGGACGGCAAGGTGGTTATCGCCGGCGATGGCCAGGTCTCTCTTGGCCAGACGGTGATCAAGCATTCCGCACGCAAGGTGCGGCTGCTCGCAAAAGGCGAAGTGATCGCCGGTTTTGCGGGGGCAACCGCGGATGCCTTCACCCTGTTCGAACGCCTCGAAGCAAAGCTTGAACAGTATCCGGGCCAGTTGATGAGGGCATGTGTCGAACTTGCCAAGGATTGGCGGACAGACCGGTATCTGCGCCGTCTGGAAGCAATGATGCTGGTCGCCGACAAGAATGTCTCGCTGGTCCTGACCGGGACCGGAGACGTTCTGGAGCCGGAAGGCGGCGTCATGGGCATCGGGTCCGGTGGCAACTACGCCCTGGCCGCAGGCCGGGCTCTGGTCGACACCGACTACGATGCCGAGACCATCGCACGAAAGGCGATGGCGGTGGCTGCCGAGATCTGCGTCTACACCAACGAAAGTGTCACGGTAGAGACGCTCGATACGGCCGGGTAAACCGTCGTGATCTCTTTCCGACCCGTCCTGGAAGAAGACCTTGCCTTGCTGGCACGCTGGCTGGACAAGCCGCATTGGCGGCAATGGTGGGGTGATCCGGAAACGGAACTGCGGGAAATTGAGAACATGGTGGAGGGACGTGACACGACACGTCCCTATATCTTTCAAAAGGATGGCAGCGACAAGGGATACATCCAGGTCTGGTTCATAAAGGACCAAAAGGATCCGGACTTTGTTGTCGAATATCCCTGGTTGACCCTGCTGCCCGATGAGGCTGTTGGCGTCGACTTGTCGATCGGGTTGCAGGAGGATCTGTCGTCCGGATTGGGAACCGAGGCATTGCGGGCATTTGTCCGGATGCTCCTCGAGGAAGGTTATGTCCGGATCCTGATCGATCCGGACCCGCAGAACGAACGTGCAGTCAGGTGTTACCGGAAGGCCGGGTTTGAGGTAATCCCCGAACTTGTCGGAAAAACGGACGACTGCTTGCTGATGGAATTCAAGAACACGGAAGGCAAGTCATAAGAGATGACGGATTTTTCCCCGCGTGAGATTGTTTCGGAACTCGATCGCTACATTGTTGGCCAGAAGGACGCAAAGCGCGCCGTGGCGATTGCCCTGCGCAACCGTTGGCGGCGGTTGCAGCTTCAAGGACAGATGCGCGAGGAGGTTCTGCCCAAGAACATCCTCATGATTGGCCCGACCGGCGTCGGCAAGACGGAAATATCGCGCCGTCTCGCCAAGCTGGCGAACGCACCGTTTACAAAGGTCGAGGCAACCAAATTCACCGAAGTCGGCTATGTCGGCCGCGACGTGGAGCAGATTGTTCGCGATCTTGTCGAGGCGGGCATCACGCTCATCCGCGACAAGAAACGCGAGGAAGTGAAGGCCAAGGCCCATGTTCTGGCCGAAGAACGTGTCCTCGATGCGCTGGTCGGATCAAACGCGAGCCCCGCAACGCGCGAGAGTTTCCGCACGAAACTGCGCGATGGCGAGATGGACGACAAGGAGATCGAGGTTGAGGTCCGCGCCCAGGCGCAGATGCCGAGCTTCGATTTGCCGGGGATGCCGGGCGCGAGCGTCGGCGTCATGAACGTATCCGATCTTCTCGGCAAGGCCTTCGGCGGACAGACAAAGACCAAACGGACGACGGTGAGCGAAAGCTACGAACTGCTCATCAACGAAGAGTCCGACAAGCTGCTCGATGAGGACAAGGTTGTTGAAGAGGCGATCGAGCTCGTTGAAAACGCCGGGATCGTCTTTCTGGACGAGATCGACAAGATCTGCGCACGCGAAGGCAGGGCCGGTGCGGACGTCTCGCGCGAGGGTGTGCAGCGGGACCTGTTGCCGTTGATCGAGGGCACGGTCGTCTCCACGAAACACGGTCCGGTCAAGACGGACCATATCCTCTTCATCGCCTCCGGCGCGTTCCATGTTGCGAAACCGTCTGACCTTCTGCCCGAGTTGCAGGGGCGTCTGCCGATCCGTGTCGAGCTGAGAGCGCTGAACAAGGATGACTTCAAGGCGATCCTGACGGAACCGGAGGCCAGCCTGATCAAGCAATATGTGGCTCTGATGGAAACGGAAGAAGTCAAGCTCGCCTTCACCGATGACGCCATTGACGAAATCGCCTCCGTTGCGGTTGATCTCAATGCATCTGTTGAAAACATCGGTGCGCGCCGTCTCCAGACCGTCATGGAACGCATTCTCGACGAAATTTCCTTCACTGCACCGGATCGGTCAGGCGAAACTGTTGAGATTACTGCGGATTTCGTGAAGGAGAATATCGGTGACCTGGCCAAGAACGTCGATCTTTCGAAGTTCATTCTGTAGAGAGACACCTGCAGCAGGCGGCCATTTCGCCGCTTGCGATGCGCGCGCGCGAATGGCAGCATGCATCCATGGTAGCTATTCGGAAAAGCAACGAGGAAGGCCATCGCCGGAAATTTCTGGTCGTGGTTGACGAAACGCCCGAGTGCGACAGGGCAATTGTTTATGCCGCGAAGAGGGCGGCAAGAACCGGCGGCGTGGTAACGCTTTGCTTCGTCATTGCCCCGGGCGATTTCCAGCACTGGCTTGGTGTTGAAGACATCATGCGCGCCGAAGCACTGGAAGAGGCGGAAGCAACGCTTGCAAAAGCGGGAGAACGGGTGCGTTCCGTGGCAAGAACAGAGCCGGAGACGGTTGTCCGGGAAGGAAGCAAGTCCGAGGAGATCCTCGAACTGATCGAAGCTGACGCGGACATCGCGATCCTGGTTCTCGCCGCAAGTACAGGGACGGAAGGTCCGGGGCCGCTGGTGTCTTCCATCGCAGGAAAGTCGGCGGGTACCTTCCCGATCCCTGTCACGATTGTTCCGGGAAATCTGGATGACGATTCGATTGCAGCCCTTGCCTGACGGAGTCCCGTCTCGCGGCTAAAAAATGGCACCGGCGCTTGATCGTGTGTGTTGAAGTCCTATCTAGTTTTTAACTATTCCAAACTGCCTCGAGATGGTTTACAAGAATTCATCGGTGTTTTGCGATGAGGTTGAGGCGCGGGGCACCTGTCGAAACGGACGCGTTGTTCAAACGCAAGGACAAGAAAATGTTCATTCAAACCGAAGCAACGCCGAATCCGGCCACGCTCAAATTCCTCCCGGGCCGCGTTGTCCTGCAGGAAGGCACCTATGATTTTCGCTCCAAGGCGGATGCAGGTGCCTCCCCTCTTGCGGAAAGGCTGTTCGATGTACCCGGTGTCGCCGCGGTTTTCTTCGGCCACGACTTTGTGACCGTTACCAAGGACGATACCGATTGGCAGCACATGAAACCCGCCATTCTCGGCGTGATCATGGAGCAGTTCATGTCCGGTCAGCCGGTCATGGCCGCCGGTCAGGTCGAGGACATCGAGGAAGGCGAGTTCTTTGATGAAGGCACCGAGGACACGGTGAAAACGATCAAGGAACTCCTGGAAACGCGAGTGCGTCCGGCGGTGGCCCAGGATGGCGGTGACATCACCTTCAAGGGCTTCAAGGAAGGCATTGTCTACCTTTCCATGCGCGGTGCATGCGCGGGTTGCCCGTCCTCCACTGCGACACTGCAGCACGGTATTCAGAACCTGCTGCGTCATTTCGTGCCGGAAGTTGAGGAAGTTCGTCCGATCTGAGCCGATTTTCCCCACGGTTACAAAGGCCCGGCTTTCCAGCCGGGTTTTTTGTTTCTGTTTCAGCATTCGGCGGGCAAGGCAAGCCCGCAATTGGGATTAGGCCCAAAGCTCGGCTCGACTTCGGATGTGGGTCGGGTTAGGTCCATTGATCATGCGTGTACTGGCGATCGATACAGCTCTGGCCAATTGCGCTGCCGCAGTTCTCGACGACGGCAGCGAAAGCGCCTGCTTTGAATCCCTTGCCGAGGAAATCGGCCGGGGACACGCAGAGCGGCTGATGGACATAATCGGCGAGGTGATGGCCGAGACATCCACCGCTTTTTCCGATCTCGACCGCGTCGTTGTAACGATCGGCCCGGGGAGTTTCACCGGTCTTCGTGTCGGACTGGCCGTGGCGCGTGGCTTCGGTCTCGTTCTGGGCAAGCCGGTTGTGGGAATCACAACGCTTGCCGCTATTGCCCGCGCATCTGCGCCGATGGATGGAGGGGCCCCGGTTCTGGTCGCCCTGACGGGAAAAGGCGAAGAAGTCTATTGCCAGGAATTCGACGCGTCCGGCGAGAAAACCGGGGAGGCGTCCGTTCGCACGATCTCCGATCTTGCAGCGTCGATGCCGAAATGCATAAGGTTGGCAGGATCGGCAGCGGACAAGGTTGCTGCCGGGCTTGAGTTGCCGAGTGAGCAGATCATCTCCCGGGCTGGGTTTCCCGGAATTCGGGATGTTGCGGAACTCGGTCTTCTGGCCGACCCGGTAACGGCTTCACCATCGCCGCTCTACCTGCGGCCGCCTGATGCGACACCGCAGACCAGGGGAAGGATTGAACGGCAATGAGTTTCTGGTGGTTCTGGACCCAGCCGCCGGTCGTGGAAGTGGCGCTGGACGAAGATCTGCCTAAGATTGCCGAGATCCACGCCGCGTCATTTCCCAACAAATGGAATGCCGAGGAACTTGCCCGGATGAAGGCGCAGGACGGTGTCACGATTCTCGTTGCCCGTCGCGCCAGTCCCTACGGCACGCGCGCGCCGCTCGGTTTTCTCATCCTGCGCACCGCGGCCGACGAGGCCGAGGTGATCACCGTTGCCGTCCATCCGCGGCAACGCGGCAGGGGGATCGGAAAGAAGCTGATGGAAGCCGGCCTGTTCCGGCTCTACGCGGACAGGTGCAGCCATCTGTTTCTGGAAGTCGATGCCTCCAACGAGGCCGCCCTTCTGCTCTATAGGGGGCTTGGGTTCCGGGAGGTTGGCCAGCGCAAGGGATATTACGGCGGCGGCGAAGGTGACGGGACAGCGCTTGTCATGCGTATCGATCTTCGTTAAGCGCTGTGCTACGAAAATTCCGATCAATCATCAGGCGGCGACCAAATGACGGACGAGCGGCAAACAACGCTGGCGGAAATGTGTGTTGCAAAGGGCATGCGCATGACCGAGCAGCGCCGCGTCATTGCAACGGTGATCGAGGCGGCGTCGGACGAGCATCCCGACGTTGAAGAACTTTACCGCCGCTCTGTTGCGATTGATCCGGGCATTTCCATTTCTACGGTGTATCGCACGGTCAAGCTGTTCGAAGATGCCGGCATGATCGAGCGTCACGACTTCAGGGACGGGCGTTCGCGCTACGAAACGGTCCCCGACGAGCATCATGATCATCTGATCGATCTTCGCAGCGGGCAGGTCATCGAGTTCCGCAGCGAGGAAATCGAGGCCCTGCAGGAATTCATAGCAAGAAAGCTCGGCTACAAGCTTGTCGACCACCGGCTTGAGCTCTATGGCGTTCCGCTGGAGTCATCCCGGGACGAAAACGGCGATGGCTGAGGTCAAGGCTGTCTGCATCATAGCGATTCTCACACTTGTCTCGCTCGTCCTGATACCGTTGCAGTGGCTGTCTATAAAGTTCGGTCTTCGCAGCCAGAACGTCCTGCCCCGGATCTGGCACCGGATCGCGAGCCGTCTCGTTGGCATAAAGGTCCGCCAGATCGGGCATCCGGCCCGGCAAAGACCTCTGCTGATCACGGCGAACCATGCTTCCTGGGTCGACATCACGGTCCTGGGCTCGCTTATCCCGCTCTCCTTCATTGCCAAGTCCGAGGTGTCGGGCTGGCCGATCTTCGGTCTTTTGGCGAAGCTGCAGCGCACGGTCTTCGTGAACCGGACACGGCGGACGCAGACGGGACAGGCCGCGGACGAGATTGCCGAGCGCATGGCAGCCGGTGACGCGATGGTCCTGTTTGCGGAAGGCACGTCGAACGATGGCAATTGCGTTTTGCCTTTCCGTTCCGCGCTGCTCGGGGCGGCGACGCGCGCGCTTGGCGAGGAAAACGGTGCAACGGTCTGGGTTCAGCCGCTTTCGCTCGCCTATCAGGGCTTCTATGGCCTCCCCATGGGGCGTGCGCACCGCCCTCACGTCGCCTGGTACGGTGACATGGAATTGCCGGGCCACTTGTGGGGGATTTTTACGCGGGGCGCCCTCGACGTTGTCGTCACCTGGGGAGAGCCCGTCCTGGTCGACAAGACCACTGACCGCAAGGCACTGACCAGGGAACTGGAGCAGGAAGTGCGTGCGCTGACGATTGCCTCCCTTTTGCAGAAGCCGGTCGAGCGGGTTGACCAGGCCGCACTTGAAGAGCCTGCGTTCTTCTCAAACGACGAAAAACCCGTTAAAGCTGGCGCCGGAAATTGATTGCCGTTATACGGCGGTCCTGTTGAGGCCGTATCAGTTTGCGCGAACTGGATTGCGGCCGGGCAACAGACCCGGACAAAAGACCATCTGAACATATTGGCCGCGTGAACGAGGCGACGAGAAGCGAATGACAAGCCGCCCTGAACAAGATCAGGAATTGACCGGAAGTTCCGTTTCCGGGAAAGAAGCCGCACCTTCCGCCAGTGGCAACACCCGCAAGGTGTTTGTGCGCACCTATGGCTGCCAGATGAATGTCTATGACAGCGAGCGCATGACCGATGTGCTGGGGCCGGAAGGCTATGAGGCGACAAGCACGCTCGAAGATGCCGATCTCGTTATCCTCAACACGTGCCATATCCGTGAAAAGGCAGCCGAAAAGGTCTACTCCGAACTGGGCCGCATCCGAAAGGTCAAGGAAGAACGCGCAAAAGCGGGCAAGGATATGATGGTCGGCGTCGCCGGCTGCGTTGCTCAGGCGGAAGGCGAGGAGATTTCCAGGCGCGCTCCGATCGTCGATCTCGTTGTCGGGCCTCAGAGCTATCACCAGCTGCCGGGACTTCTCGACAAGGCCAGCAAGGGCAACAAGGTTGTTGAAACGGAATTCGATATCGCTGCGAAATTCGACCATCTGTCGGAACGCGCGCAAACCCAGGTCCTGAAACGCGCGCCGTCAGCCTTCCTCACGGTCCAGGAAGGCTGTGACAAGTTCTGCACCTTCTGTGTCGTGCCCTATACAAGGGGCGCGGAGGTCTCTCGTCCGGTCGGGCAAATCTTGACGGAGGCGGAGCGCATGGCGGCAGCCGGCGTGCGGGAAGTCACGCTGCTGGGTCAGAATGTCAATGCGTATCATGGAGACGCCCCGGATGGATCGACCTGGGGACTTGGCCGTCTGCTGCGTCAGCTCTCTGAAATCGAGGGTCTGGACCGGCTTCGCTACACCACCAGCCATCCGCGCGACATGGATGACGATCTGATCAGTGCGCACCGGGATCTGAAGAGCCTGATGCCTTATCTTCACCTTCCCGTGCAGTCTGGATCCGACAAGATCTTGAAGGCCATGAACCGCCGTCACACCCGGGACGAGTATTTCCGGCTGATTGACAGGATCCGTGACGCCTGTCCTGAGATTGCGCTTTCTGGCGATTTCATCGTTGGTTTCCCGGATGAAACAGATCGCGATTTCGAGGACACGATGGACCTGATCCGGCGTGTCGGATACGGGTCCGCGTTCTCCTTCAAGTACAGTCAGCGTCCGGGAACGCCGGGCGCGACGATGGAGAACCAGGTTCCCGAGGCGGTCAAATCGGCACGGCTTGCAGAGCTTCAGGCGCTGGTGAACGCTCAGCAGAAGACCTTCAACGAATCCAGGCTCGGCATGGTCTGCGACGTCCTTCTGGAAAAGAAGGGCCGCAATGAAGGCCAGCTTGTCGGCAAGTCTCCATGGCTGCAGCCGGTGCAACTGGACGCGCCCGAAGCTCTTATCGGCACGATACAAGCGGTGGAAATCGTCAAGATCGGATCTAATTCGCTGTTCGGGCAATTGATTGATGGGCAGAATGATCATGAAAATGCACCGACGGTCACGGTCGCGTTGGCTTAAAGGAGACGTCATTTGACGCGCGAGAGTTCTTCTTCCTCACGCAAACAGTCTGATCAGGCAGCTGCGTCGGCATCCGATGCGACACACGTCGTTCTTGCGTTTGAAGACAATCGGCTGATCGGTGATCTCTTCGGCCAGTTCGACCAGAATCTTGCCCTGATCGAGCAGCGGCTCGGCGTCGACGCGATCGCCCGTGGCAATCAGGTCACCCTGAAAGGGTCGCAGGCCGGCTGTTCGCAGGCAAGAAACGCGCTTGAGGCCCTGTATCAGCGGCTGTTGCAGGGACAGGAAGTGCATCCGGGTGACGTGGACGGTGCGCTGCGGATGGCCGCGGCTGCCGAAGCCCAGTTGCCCCTGCCGACCCTCGAACCGAAGTCCCGGCTGGCCTTTGCGCAGATCGCCACGCGCCGCAAGACCATTGTCGCGCGCACGCCGACGCAGGACGCCTACATCCGGTCGATGGACAGGGCAGACCTCATTTTCGGGACCGGCCCGGCCGGCACGGGCAAGACCTTTCTGGCTGTTGCCTACGCGGCCGCCCTTCTGGAGCGTGGCGATGTCGCGCGGCTGATCCTGTCCCGTCCGGCGGTCGAGGCCGGTGAACGCCTCGGGTTCCTGCCCGGCGAAATGAAGGACAAGGTCGACCCCTACCTGCGCCCGATCTATGACGCGCTCTACGAAATGATGCCCGCGGAAAAGGTGGACCGGGGCCTTCAGTCCGGGATGATCGAAGTCGCACCGCTGGCATTCATGCGCGGGCGGACGCTGTCGAACGCCGTGGTTCTGCTCGACGAGGCGCAGAACACCACGTCAATGCAGATGAAGATGTTCCTGACCCGTCTTGGCGAGGGATCGAAGATGATCGTTACCGGCGATCCCAGCCAGATCGATCTGCCTGCAGGACAGAAGTCCGGTCTGCGTGAAGCGCTGGGCCTCCTGACGGACATTCCGGCGGTTGCTCATGTGCGCTTCAACGAGACCGATGTTGTGCGCCACGAACTCGTCGGACGGATCGTGACTGCCTATGACAACGCGTCCCGCCATGAATCCGAGGCCCGGGAGCGCCGTCATGCCGAGCGTCAGCGCGAGGAGCCTTCAACAGGTCCCCGCAAGGCGGCAACATCCTGAGATCTCTGGAGATGACCTCTGCCCTCCCTGAAGATTTTGTGGTCGATGTCGCAGTGGAAGCTGGCGACTGGCCGGATGAAAACGATCTGACGCGTCTTACCGAAGCGGCCATTTGCGCGACCCTGTCAACCGGCAGGCTTCAGGTCGCGGAAAACAGCGAGGTTTCGTTGCTGTTCACCGACGATGCCGCAATCCGCAAGTTGAATGGCCAATGGAGAGACAAGGACAAACCGACCAACGTTCTTTCTTTTCCCGGCAGTGATCCGGTCGATGAAACCTATGGACCGCTTCTGGGCGATATTGTCTTCGGTTTCGAAACCATGGTGAGCGAGGCACGCGATATGGGAGTTGATTTCTCCGATCATCTTTCCCATCTCACTGTTCATGGTTTGCTTCACCTTTTCGACTATGATCATCAGACCAACGAAGAGGCCGAGTTGATGGAAGGTCTTGAGAAAACCATACTTGCATCGTTAGGCATTGATGATCCTTATGCTGGCAGTCCCCTTGTGGTTGACGGCAATTAGGTGGCATCATGGGGCATAAAGTTCTTGTATTGATAGATGATGAGCGCAGTTGAACCGCAAAGTCCGGCGGGCGAGTCCAAGACCGCGAATTCCGGACAATCTTCCGACGGAGAAGATCCGCAACAGACAAGGCCGCAGCGGACTGCGGCCTTTCTTGAAAATCTCAAACGCATGTTGCGCTTGGGGCGCCAGTCTTCGAGCCTGCGCGAAAATCTGGAAGATGAACTGGCGCGCGACGGCAGCGGCGACACGGCCTTCTCTCCCGAAGAGCGTCTGTTGCTCGGCAACATCCTGCGTCTGCGCGAGTTGCGGGTGGATGACGTCATGATTCCACGCGCGGATATCGACGCGGTTGACCTGGATACCAGCCTCAGCCGCTTGATGGAATTGTTTCAAAAAAGCGGTCATTCCCGTATGCCCGTCTATGAAGAAACGCTCGACGATCCGCGCGGCATGGTCCACATCAAGGATCTCATGGCATTCATTGCCGAGAAGGGTGCGAGGCGCGAAAATACAACCACTGTGGAAAATGCTGAGGCTTTGAACGCAGAAATTGAGCCGTTGCAACCCGGAACAGTGCGAAAGGGGCACAATTCGCCTGATCTCGATCTGTCCTGCGTCGATCTTTCAGTCACCTTGAAGGAAACGGATCTGCTCCGGAACCTGCTTTTTGTGCCGCCGTCCATGCCTGCGACCGATCTCATGGCGAAGATGCAGGCGGGCCGGATACAGATGGCCCTCGTGATTGACGAATACGGAGGGACTGATGGCCTCGTTTCGCTGGAGGACCTCGTGGAAGAGGTTGTGGGTGACATCGAGGACGAGCACGACGAAGACGAGGAGGCGATGCTTGCCTCTGCCGGCGAGGGGGTCTGGATAGCGGATCCGAGGCTGCCGCTGGAAGACCTCGATGAAGTTCTGGGTACTAAGCTGTCAGGCGGCGAAATCTCTGAAGACGTGGATACGCTCGGCGGACTTCTTTATGTTTCCGTCGGCCGCGTTCCCGTTCGCGGGGAACTCCTTTATGTCCCCGATGAAGTGCCCGGGTTCGAATTCGAAGTCATGGATGCCGACCCGAGACGTATCAAGCGTTTGAAGATCCGCCGCAAACGCGCTGAAGCCAGGCCGCAGGACCTGCGCCGTCGCACGAAGAAGCCGGGCTCTTTGCAGTCGGAGAACACCCAGACGGACGCCTCTGACGGGGCAACCGATCAGCAGACACCTCTGGAAGGCTAGACCGCGTCTTCAGATTTGGACTTGACCGGCCCACGCTGCGCCGACGAATCTCCATGCCTCACCTGGGGATTCGGATTCGATGCACTGGCTCACACAACGACTGACTTTTTTGCCGAACACATTCCTGTTGGCCTGGGGGTGGCAGCGCCGGTTCCTGGCGGTCTTGTTGGGAGCGGTGAGCGCATTTGCGCTTCCGCCCTTCGGCATATCTCTGGTTCTCCTGATAACGTTCCCGGCCTTTGTCTGGCTTCTGGACGGGGCTCTGGAAGTTGACGAGAAGCGGAACAGGACGCGCTTTCGTGCGGGCTTCGTTCTCGGATGGCTGTTCGGTTTCGGGTATTTTCTCGCAGGACTGTGGTGGATCGGCGCAGCATTTCTGGTCGAGGCGGATCGTTTTGCCTGGTTGCTGCCGTTTGCGGTTCTCGCCATGCCGGCAGGTCTCGCGCTTTTTACTGCATTTGGTGTCGCGCTTGCCGCTTTGTTCTGGAGCGACCAGTTTCGCCGGATTCTGCTGCTGGCCGCCTGCTTAACGCTTGCGGATTGGCTCCGGGGTCATGTTCTGACCGGCTTCCCGTGGAACGCATTCGGTTACGGCATTTCCGATAGTCTGAGCCTGGCACAGGCCGCGAGTCTCTTTGGTATCTACGGACTGACCTTTCTGGTCGTGGCCATCAGTTCCGCTCCCGCACTGCTCGCCGATGCAAAGCCGGCCGCGCAAAGATTTCGGGCCGTGTCCGCGGCAGCCGTCGCCTTTCTTGCCGTTTTTGCATTCGGGTTCTGGAGAACAATGACGGCTGAAATTGAATACACGTCCCTGGATATCAGGATCGTTCAGCCGGCGATTGATCAGAAGGACAAGTGGCGCCCCGAACTCAAGGACGAGATATTTCAAACCTACCTCGACATGACGGAAGCACCCCTTGGCGGCGGTGCTCGTGTGGGCCAGTCGCGGCTGGTCGTTTGGCCCGAATCAGCCCTGCCGTTTCTCCTCACACAGGAACCGGGAGCCCTGTTCCGCATTGGACAGGCACTGGGGAACGACACGGAACTCGTTACCGGAGCCGTGAGGCTGGAAGCGGGCCCCTCCGGACCTGTCTACTTCAACAGCGTTTACGTTCTGGACAATGATGGCACGGTGAAGGGCATTTACGACAAGGTCCGGCTCGTTCCTTTTGGTGAATACGTTCCGTTCAAGCTGTTGCTTGAATCGATCGGTTTCACGAATCTCGCCGGGCCGATTGAAGGTTTCGAGGCCGGCTACCATCAACGTGTGCTCTCCACCACCGAAGATTTCAGTTTTCTACCGTTGATTTGCTATGAGGCGATTTTTCCAGGGGTTGTCTTTGCAACGCCCGATGAACCCTCGTTCCTGTTAAACGTGACCAATGATGCGTGGTTCGGGCGTACGCCAGGTCCGTTCCAGCATTTTGCCCAGGCGCGGATGCGCGCGATCGAGACGGGACTGCCGCTGGTAAGGGCAGCAAACACGGGGATTTCCGCTGTCGTAGATGGATACGGGACCGTTCTCGAAGAATTGACGGTTTTTGATCGAGGTGTCGTAGATGCCGGTCTTCCAAGTCATTTAGGCACAACTATCTATGAGACTTTTGGCGATGTCCCTGTTCTGATTATTTCAATTACACTTGTCGGATTTGCAATTTTTGCAAAATACAACCGCAACTCGCGTTATGATTGATAATTTTTGTTTGAGTTGAGTGATCGAAGTGTGATACAACCGTGAAACAGTCGATTGAAGGCTGATTCATGTACAAGCTAGGGGTTGCGGGCTTGCTTCAGTCTCTTGGGTCTTGTGGGAGGACTTGGGAGAGCTTGTACGATCTGATGTGAGCGGACATTCGCCGCAAAAAAAAGAAAGAGCGACGTACATGCCCAGTAAGAAGTCTCCGAATCCGATAGATATACACGTTGGTAGCCGTGTTCGCCTGAGGCGAATGATGCTTGGCATGAGCCAGGAAAAACTGGGCGAAAGCCTCGGCATCACATTTCAGCAGATCCAGAAATACGAAAAGGGCACGAACAGGATCGGTGCGAGCCGCCTGCAGCATATTGCGACGATTTTGAAAGTGCCGGTGTCTTTCTTCTTCGAGGATGCTCCGGGCACACCGGAAGAAGCGGAAGGTTTTGGCGAAACACAGCCGACATCTTACGTCGTCGATTTCCTTTCGTCCTCCGAAGGCCTCTCGCTGAACAAGGCTTTTGTGCGGATAGAAGATCCGAAAGTCAGGCGCCGGATCGTCGATCTGGTTCGTTCTCTGTCCGGCGACGAGTAACAATTATTTCGAAACACGCTTGACGTGACGAAAAACTTGAAAGATTGATGCTTCCGAAGCGGCGAAATTATTCGCCGCTTCATTCATATTCATTCCCAGAAGGACGATCGCCAATGGCACGTCAGAATTATCTTTTTACATCCGAATCCGTTTCGGAAGGACATCCGGACAAAGTCTGCGACAGAATCTCCGATGCTGTCGTCGACGCATATCTTCGTGAAATGCCCGAAGCACGTGTTGCGTGCGAAACCCTTGCCACCACCAATCGCATTGTGATTGCAGGTGAAACCCGGGGGCCGGCAGGTATCACCAATGAATATATCGCGCATCTGGCGCGCATGGCCATCAAGGATATCGGCTACGAGCAAGACGGTTTCCATTGGGAGAACTGCGACGTCGCCGTTCATCTCCACGGTCAGTCGGCGCATATCGCCCAGGGCGTTGATGCAGGCGGCAACAAGGATGAAGGGGCGGGCGACCAGGGCATCATGTTCGGTTATGCCTGCCGGGAAACCGAAGAACTGATGCCTGCTCCGATCCTCTATTCGCACAAGATCCTGAGTCTTTTGGCCGATGCCCGCAAATCCGGCAGGGAGCCTGCGCTGGGACCGGATGCCAAGAGCCAGGTCACCGTGCGTTACGAGAACGGCGTACCCGTAGCGGCAACGTCGATCGTTCTGTCGACCCAGCACCTCGATCCGTCACTGACGTCCGAGGACGTTCGCCGGATTGTAGAACCTTACATCCAGACAGCGCTTCCGGGCGGCTGGATCACCGGTGAGACCGAGTGGCACGTCAATCCGACAGGTGCCTTCGTCATCGGCGGACCGGATGGAGACGCTGGTCTCACCGGACGCAAGATCATCGTGGACACCTATGGCGGCGCAGCTCCGCATGGTGGCGGTGCATTTTCCGGCAAGGATCCGACCAAGGTTGACCGCTCCGCAGCCTATGCCGCGCGCTACCTTGCGAAAAACGTGGTGGCGGCCGATCTGGCCGACCGCTGCACGATCCAGCTGTCCTATGCCATCGGTGTTTCCGACCCGCTCTCGGTCTATGTCGATCTTCACGGCACCGGACGGTGCGACGAAGCACGGTTGGAGACGACGCTTCGCGAAGTCATGGGCCTGAGCCCGCGCGGGATCCGCGAGCACTTGAAGCTGAACAACCCCATTTACGAGCGCACGGCTGCCTATGGTCACTTCGGCCGTCAGCCGGACGCCGATGGCGGCTTCACCTGGGAAAAGACCGATCTTGTCGACGCGTTGCGCCCGCTAGCCGGGTAACGCTGCGCAATCCGTTGCCGCTTGAAAATTCAGACCGCCGGCCGATTGCCGGCGGTCTTCCGTATAGTAAGTCACCAACAGCAAACAATGACCGATCGATACGAAGGTTCTTTTTTCGGCCGCCGCAAGGGCAAACCCCTGAGCCCGCGCCGGGAATCGCTGATGGAAAAGGAATTGCCGCGCCTCGCGCTCGATCTGAGTGCTCCGGCCCCGTCGGACCTGCGGGAGCTGTTTGAAGGCGATGTCGGTGACGTGTGCCTGGAAGTCGGCTTTGGCGGCGGAGAACATCTGCTTCATCGGGCCCGCACCAACCCGCATACGGGGTTTATCGGCATTGAGCCTTTCGTCGGCAGCATGGCGAAAACGGTCGCGTCGGTTGTCGAGGAAAGTCTGCACAACATTCGCCTTTATGACGACGATGCGGTCAATGTCCTCGACTGGCTTCCCGCTGCATCGCTGGACCTTGCCTACCAGCTTTATCCGGACCCATGGCCGAAGAAACGGCACTGGAAGCGGCGTTTCATAAACGGTCAGAATCTCGACCGCTATGCCAGGGTGCTGAAGCGCGGCAGTGAGTTCCGGTTCGCCAGTGACATCGATACCTATATCGACTGGACGCTGCGCCACTGCCGGGATCATGCACAATTCGAGTGGCTTGCCGAAACGGCCGCTGACTGGAAGGTACCCTGGCAGGGCTGGCCGGGCACCCGTTACGAAGCCAAGGCAATCCGGGAAGGCCGCAGGGGCAGGTATCTGACCTTCCGCCGGATCTGAACACTGTGCCGAGCTGATTTCAGAGGCCGGACGGGCTGGCCGGAACCAAGTTCTTTCGACGATTTGAGATCGGGCTCTTGCGCTGCCACCGCCTTTGGCGTTATACAGCCCGTGTTTCACCTCAAACGGCTTCATCAGAGCATTTGAGAGTGGGCCCGACGGGGACCCGCTCTTTTTTGTTTAGGTGACGGGCCGGAGGCAATCGACCCAAGCAGGATAGCCTTATGTAGACCGACAATCGGGCGCATCCGACATGAAAGACCGGAAACGGTTTAACAGGAGCCAAGTGTGAGCGCACACGAACCAAGAATTGTTACGGAACAGGGCCTCGACGCCCGTGTTGCAGCGATTATTGAGCCGGTGATCGAGGATCTCGGCTATCGTCTCGTGCGCACCAAGATAAGCGCTGCAAACGGATGCACGCTGCAGATCATGGCCGAGCGCCCCGACGGCACGATGACCGTGGAAGATTGCGAAACCATCAGCCGCACCGTCTCCCCGGCACTGGACGTCGAAGATCCGATCAACCGGGCCTACCATCTTGAAGTCTCGTCACCCGGTATCGACCGGCCCCTGGTGCGTGCCGGCGATTTTGACCGGTGGGCAGGCCATGAGCTCAAGGTCGACATGGCCGTGATGCTCGAGGGCCGCAAACGGTTCAGGGGAACGCTGCTCGGAACCGGAGGCGGAAACGCAATTCTAAGGCTTCCCGATATCCAGGCAGGCGAAAACGACACGGCGTCGTTGCCACTGGAAAACATCGGCGAAGCCAAGCTCGTTCTCACAGATGATTTGATAACCGCGGCACTTCAGGCGGAAAAAGCTGCTCTTGCAGCAAGAAGCCAGGAAGAAGGCCTGACACAGGACAACACGCCCAACTGAGCCACCGGCTCGGCGGGGAAGGACACGCGCCAAAACCAGGACCAGAACCTGGCGCAAGAGGAGTGGAATATGGCAATCAGCGCAAACAGGCTGGAACTGCTGCAAATTGCTGATGCGGTCGCCCGGGAAAAATCCATTGACCGGATGATCGTGATCAATGCGATGGAAGACGCAATTCAGAAAGCTGCCCGCTCCAGATACGGCACCGAAACCGAAGTACGTGCCGAGATCAATCCGAAGACCGGCGAAATTCGGCTGCAGCGTCTGCTGCAGGTGGCGGAGGTCGTCGAAAATGTCTCGACGGAGATTTCGCTCGACGATGCCCAGGCACGCAATCCGGAAGCAAGTCTTGGCGATTTTATCGCAGAACCTCTGCCGCCGCTCGATTTCGGCCGCATCGCTGCGCAGTCCGCAAAGCAGGTGATCGTGCAGAAGGTGCGGGAAGCCGAGCGGGACCGCCAGTTCGAAGAATACAAGGACCGCGTTGGCGAAGTGATCAACGGCGTGGTCAAGCGGGCCGAGTACGGCAACGTGATTGTCGACCTTGGGCGCGGCGAAGGCATTGTGCGCCGGGACGAGCTGATCCCGCGTGAAATCTTCCGGACCGGCGACCGTATCCGGGCGTTCATTTACGATGTGCGCCGTGAACAGCGCGGACCGCAGATCTTTCTTTCGCGCACGCATCCCCAGTTCATGGCCAAGTTGTTCGCGCAGGAAGTTCCTGAAATTTACGACGGTGTGATCGAAATCAAGTCGGTCGCAAGGGATCCCGGGTCGCGCGCGAAGATCGCCGTGATTTCAAAGGACACCTCGATAGATCCCGTCGGTGCCTGCGTTGGCATGCGCGGCAGCCGCGTTCAGGCCGTCGTGGGTGAACTCCAGGGGGAAAAGATCGACATCATCCCGTGGAACGAAGAAGCCGCAACTTTCATCGTCAACGCATTGCAGCCGGCCGAAGTGGCAAAGGTGGTTCTCGACGAGGATGCGGAACGTATTGAAGTTGTCGTTCCCGATGACCAATTGTCACTTGCAATCGGTCGCCGCGGCCAGAATGTGCGTCTTGCCTCGCAACTGACGGGCTGGGCCATCGACATCATGACCGAGCAGGAAGAATCGGATCGCCGCCAGAAGGAATTTCTGGAACGGTCTCAACTCTTCATGGAAGCGCTCAACGTGGACGAAATGGTCGGCCAGTTGCTTGCGACCGAAGGCTTTAGCTCAGTTGAGGAAGTCGCCTACGTGGAGATCGAGGAAATCTCCATGATCGAGGGCTTCGACGATGATACTGCGGTTGAAATTCAGGCCCGCGCCCGGGATTACCTGGGCGAGCTGGAGGCAAAGCTGGATGAGGAACGGCTTGAGCTTGGCGTGTCCGACGATCTTCGGGCCATCGACGGGCTGACCACTGCCATGCTTGTCGCTCTGGGCAAGGAAGACATCAAGTCGATGGAAGATCTGGCCGGATGTGCGGCCGATGACCTTGTCGGCTGGACCGAGCGCAAGGACGGTGAAACCAAGCGCTTTGATGGTGCGCTGACCGGTTTCGACCTGTCCCGCGCCGAAGCTGAGAACATGGTGATGGCAGCGCGTCTCGCAGCCGGCTGGATCACCGAAGAAGAACTCGCGGCGATGTCCGCCGAGGCCGAAGAGGTCGAGGAAGACATCGAGGCAAACGAGGAAGTGGCCGAACAGGAAGCACCTGCAGGTGCCATTCTGAACGGCTGAGGACGGCGGTAGCCTCCCGAGAACATGGGCCGGGCGAAGGTCACCGACAGCGATTTGGTGAGTTTCGGTCGGGCCGAAGGAGTGGCGGCGTGCCAAGGAAGAATGAACCAACCGAACGGCAATGCGCCGTGACCAGGGAGGTTCGGCCAGTAGGCTCGCTGATACGGTTCGTGCTTGATCCGCAAGGGCAGGTGGTTCCGGACCTGAAACGGGCGCTGCCGGGACGCGGCGTTTGGGTTACGGCGACATTGGAAAGTGTCGCCGCTGCCGAAAAGAACAGGAAGAAGGTGTTCGGCCGGGGGTTCAAGAGTGAAGCCCTTGTGGAACCGGGTCTCGTGGAACGTGTCGACGCGCTCCTTGAAAGGTCTGCACTGCAGGCGCTTTCCCTGACCCGCAAGGCCGGTGAACTAGTCACCGGCTATGCGAAAGTTGAAGCGGCCTTGCGGCGGGATACCGTTGTCGGGCTGATCCATGCCTCGGACGCTGCCGGGGACGGTGTGCGAAAACTGGCGGCGGTGGCCGCCGGCAACGAAGAACTGGCAAACGGGTGCCAAATCGTCCGTTTGTTCGATTCGACCCAATTGGATTTGGCATTGGGCCGGTCAAATGTGATACATGCTGCACTGCTTGCGGGGCATGCGAGCGAAAACTTTCTTGCACGAGTGCGTGACATGGAGCGTTTTCGCGGTTATTCCGCTGCAAGTGACGAATAGAGCAACGCATAGCAGGGCGGTTGCGCAGGACTGAAGGCAATATGAGCGATACGAAAAATCCGGGCGACAAGACAATCAGCGTTGAGCGTGGCAAGACGCTTGGCCTAAAGCGGGGCGGTGGCGATCAGGGAACTGTTCGGCAGTCCTTCTCGCACGGCCGGTCGAAGGCCGTTGTCGTGGAGAAGAAGAAGCGCCGTGTTGTCATTCCGGGGCAGGAACCGAAAGCTGAGGCTCCGGCGCCGACCACACAGCGCCTTGAGCGTCCCGCAGAAGCTCCGCGCAAACCGCAGCAACCTGATCCGCAAGCGGCGAAACAGGCGCGCCGGGCTGCCTCCGGACAACGTCAGAAGGGCAATGGCAACGTCCTGCGCACCCTGACCAAGGAAGAAGCGGCGGCAAGGGCTGCAGCGCTTCAGATGGCCAAGGAGCGGGAAGTCGAGGAGCGCAAGCAGCGCGCCGAAGACGAAAAGCGCATGGCCGCGGAAGCCGCTCAGCGCAAGGCCGATGAAGAGGCGCGTGCCAAGGTCGAAGCCGAGGAACGTGCCCTGCGCGAAGCCGAAGAGGCTCGCCAGGTCGAAGAAAATGCAAAGGTCGGAGAAAGCACGGCTGCAACCGGACAGGAAGCGGGTGCGGATGTTGCCGCTGCCGCCGATGCCGGCGGACAGCCGGCCCGCAAAGCCGCAGCGCCGAACACCGGAAGGCCGCGCAATCTGGATGACATGGGCAAGCGTACCGCTCCGTCGACGCCCCGTGCCAAGCCGGAACCGCAGCCAGCGGCCGAAGATGATCGGGCGAACAAGGGTCTGCGCGCCGTCAAACGTCCGAAACAGGCTCCGACACCGACGGCGCGTCCGCGCGCTGGTGAGGACCGCCGTCGGTCGAAACTGACGATTTCCGCCGCAACCGGCGGTGACGACGGCCAGCGTGCGCGTTCGCTCGCATCCATGCGCCGTCGCCAGGAAAAGGCAAAGCGCGGTCAGCAGCAGGTGGTTCGCGAGAAGATCTCGCGAGAGGTCACGCTGCCCGAGGCGATCACCATCCAGGAACTCGCCAACCGCATGGCAGAGCGCGCCGTCGACGTGATCAAGCTGCTGATGAAGCAGGGGCAGATGCTCAAGATCAACGACGTCATCGACGCCGACACCGCAGAATTGATCGCCGAGGAAATGGGACACACCGTGAAGCGTGTCTCCGAGGCCGATGTCGAAGAAGGCCTGTTCACCACGGAAGATGAAGCCGCAACACTGCAGCCGCGTCCGCCGGTGGTGACGATCATGGGCCATGTTGACCACGGCAAGACCTCTCTTCTGGATGCGATCCGCAAATCCAAGGTGGTCTCCGGCGAAGCCGGGGGGATCACCCAGCATATCGGCGCATATCAGATCGATCAGGACGGTCAGAAGATCACTTTCATCGATACGCCCGGCCACGCTGCGTTTTCGCAGATGCGCGCCCGCGGTGCCAAATCGACCGATATCGTGATCCTTGTTGTCGCTGCGGATGACGGCGTCATGCCTCAGACGAAAGAGGCGATCGCGCATGCCAAGGCAGCCGACGCGCCGATCATCGTTGCGATCAACAAGACCGACAAGCCTGGCGCTGATCCGAACCGGGTTCGGACGGAGCTGCTGAGTGAAGAACTGGTGACGGAATCCATGGGCGGTGATGTCATCGACGTGGAGGTCTCCGCGCTCAACGGTACCAATCTCGACAAGCTGCTGGAAATGATCCTGCTGCAGGCCGAGGTTCTCGAGCTCAAGGCCAATCCGGAACGGACTGCGGAAGGCATCGTCATTGAGGCGCAGCTCGACCGCGGACGCGGGCCGGTTGCGACCGTCCTCGTTCAGAAGGGCACGCTCAAGCCGGGTGACATTCTCGTCGCCGGGTCCGAGTGGGGCCGTGTACGCGCGATGCTCGACGAGAACGGCAAGCAGGTCAAGGAAGCCGGGCCGGCCAAACCGGTCGAGGTTCTCGGGTTCCAGGGAACCCCCGCAGCCGGTGACCTTGTCGCGGTCGTCGACAACGAGGCGCGTGCCCGCGAGATCACGGACTACCGTCAGCGTCAGATCCGCGAGAAAGCCTCCGTGGTCGCATCCGGTGCGCGCGGGTCGCTCGAGCAGATGATGAACCGTTTGCAGGAAACGGGCCGCAAGGAATTCCCGCTCGTCCTGAAGGCGGACGTGCAGGGATCGGCGGAAGCCATCGCGCACGCTCTGAACGAACTGGGCACCGACGAAGTCGGCGCACGCATCCTGTTGTCGGGCGTCGGTGGCATCACCGAGAGCGACATCACGCTTGCGGCGGCCTCCAATGCTCCGATCCTGGGCTTCAACGTGCGCGCCAACAAGCAGGCCCGTGAGGCTGCGTCCCGCGACGGCATCGAGATCCGCTACTACAACGTGATCTACGACCTCGTCGACGACATCAAGGCGGCCATGTCCGGCCTGCTTTCGCCCGAACGCCGCGAAACCTTCCTTGGAAATGCGGAGATCAAGGAGATCTTCCACATCTCGAAGGTCGGCAAGGTTGCGGGTTGTCTGGTTACCGAAGGGGTCGTGGAACGTGGTGCGAATGTGCGCCTGATCCGCGACGACGTCGTGATCCACGAAGGCGAGCTCGGAACGCTCAAGCGCTTCAAGGACGAGGTCAAAACCGTCGAATCCGGACAGGAATGCGGCATGAACTTCGTCAAGTACCAGGACATGCGTCCCGGGGACATTATCGAATGCTTCCGCGTCGAGCAGATCGCAAGGACGCTCTAACCGCCGGAACAGAACTACAGGCAGAAGCGCCGGCGGGATTCAGATGGATCGCGCCGGCGCTGCCGCTTTCAGGGTCAGTGGATGACCCTGGTCAGGAACACAGATGGCTAGACAGAATGCTCAGGACAGCCGTGGACCGTCGCAACGCCAGTTGAAGGTCGGCGAAACGGTGCGCAAGGAGCTGTCCGATATCTTTACACGCGGCGAGTTTTCGGATCCCGATCTGGATGGTGCGATCGTGACCATCCCGGAAGTCCGGATGACCCCGGACCTGAGGCTCGCGACGTGTCTCGTCATGCCTCTTGGCGGCAAGAACGCGGAGAAGGTTGAAAAAGCGCTCAACCGCAGCGCCAAGTATCTGCGCGGACAGGTGTCCCGGCGCCTGACCATGAAATACATGCCGGATCTGCGCTTTGTTCTGGACACCCGTTTCGATGACGACGACCGCATCGGCACGCTGCTTCATTCGCCCGGCGTATCGCGCGATCTGGAGAATGACGAAAGCCGCGAGGACTGATTTTGGCCGCAGCGCAACTGAAGTTCTTTGTTTGTCATCCCTGCGCAGGCAGGGATCCAGAAATCATTGACTTGAGACTTTAGATACGACGCGGCGACCGGGAGTACTGGGCCCCGGTCTCTCGCGATGCTCGAACCGGGGTGACAAGCAAGCGGCTGCAGACTCACCAGTCCGGCTGTTCAACAAACGAATTCGATATGGCACGCCAGAAACAGATCAAGCGGAAGAAAAACGCCATCAACGGCTGGCTTGTGCTCGACAAGCCCTATGGCATCACGTCCAACGAGGCGCTTGGAAAGATCAAGCGGATCTTTTCGCCTCAGAAGGTCGGCCACGCCGGCACGCTCGACCCACGCGCGTCCGGTCTTTTGCCGGTCGCGTTCGGCGAGGCCACCAAGACAGTTCCCTTCGTGATGGACGGTCGCAAGGTCTACAGGTTTGAAGTCGCCTGGGGTGCGGAGACCGATACGGACGACACCGAGGGCGAGGTGATTGCGACGTCGCAAGCAAGGCCCGATGCGGATGCCATCACAGCCGTACTGGGCGAGTTCACCGGTACGATCATGCAGGTGCCGCCAAAGTTTTCGGCGATCAGGGTGGCAGGTGAACGTGCCTATGATCTCGCTAGGGATGGCGAAGATGTCGAACTGGACGCGCGTCCGATCGACGTCCACCGGCTGGATCTGGTGGAGTGCCGGGATGCGGACCGTGCCGTTTTCGAGGCGGAATGCGGAAAAGGCACATATGTGCGCGCGTTGGCGCGCGACCTCGGACGACGCCTTGACACCCGCGGTCACGTGACCTCCCTGCGCCGTCTTCTGGTCGGCCCTTTCGGGGAAGAAGATCTGATTGACCTCGACGACATGCTGGCAGCGGCAGCGGAGCTGGAAGACGGCGAGAGCATCGAAGGGCTTGTCGAGGAATTCGTCCTGCCCGTCCGTGAAGCGATGGATGCACTGGTCGAAGTGCCTGTTTCGCTCGATGACGCAGCCAGGATCCGCAAGGGTATGGCGGTGCTGTTGCGTGGCCGCGAAGCGCCGCTGAATACGCATGTTGCCTTTGCCAGCCATGCCGGCGTCCCAGTGGCAATCGGATCGGTCGACAAGGGCCGTTTCCAGCCGACACGTGTCTTCAATCTGTAATCACGTCTGTTTCCCGATGCCACGAGTTTGGCCGTGGGCTCACCTTCTGATTTCCTCGCTCAAAAGCTGCACCAGCGTGTCGGTTTCATTGTCCGGAATTCTTGAAGACCGGTAAAATGACAGCACGCTTGGCGCGAGCGTGGGAAGCCCGTGATCCGAACCAAAGGTCTGCAGTGGCGGCGCAATGGCAGGCGCTGCCATGACCGTAAGCGCGAGACCTGCAAGGACAAACGAACGAAGCCCAGTGGGATCAACACTCTGGTGAGCGATAAAGCCTGCACGTCCCGCACGGTCGAGGGCTTCAAACGCCTGACGTCTGAGGTCCCGTCCATCGGTGAGAAAGGCGAGCGGAACTTCGGGCCATTCTTCTGGCATGAAACCGCGGGCACCCGCCCAGACGAGGGGGGTGCTTTCTGCAAACAGACGGCCAGGCGTTTTGCCCTGGTCATGCATCAGGACAATATCGGCCTCGCCCGAGTCCAGGCGCTGTAGCAGCGCGTTGCTGCGGTCGCAGGCGATGTGGATCTGTACGTCGGGTTCCTGTCGCGAAAACCGGGGCAGCACGCGCGGGAGCACCGACTGGGCCAGCGAGACCGTCGTACCCAGTTTGATCGTGCTTCGGAAACGCGTGTTTTTGACCGTGGTGACGGCTTCATCGGTCAACGAAAGAATGCGCCTGGCATAAGCCACGAAAACCCGGCCATCGGGTGTCAGGCTCATTTGCTGTCCGCGCCCGCGCTCAAACAGGGGTTTACCGATTTCAGTCTCGAGCTTGCGGATGTGAGCGCTGACCGCTGACTGAACGGTGTTTCGCCGCTCTGCCGTCTCCGTGAAGCTCAGCGTTTCCGCGGTGACCACCAGGCTCTCGAGGCTGTTGAGATCAGGCACATAAATCTCCTAGAAAGATTTTATTAAGAAAAATAAACTGTTTTTTAGATTTAAAGGCAAGCTTTAGAAGTCGGCATCCCCCACCAAGGAGCCGTACGTGACCCTTCCTTTTTCCTTCTATCTTGTTTGTGCCGCTGCGATTTTCCTGACAGGGCTGTCAAAAAGCGGATTTGGCGGCGGATTGGGCGTTGTGTCCGTACCGGCTTTGAGCCTCTTCGTTGATCCGCAATTCGCCGTCGCCGTCCTGATGCCCGTCCTTCTCGCAATCGATGTCATAGTGGTCTGGCAGTATCGCCGCGATTGGCGACGGGACGTCGTATTTGCAATGATCCCCGGAGCGATGTTCGGATTGCTTGTGGGCCTTGCCACGTTTCAATGGATGAACGCGGACGTGATCAGGTTTGTTGTGGGCCTCTTGGCACTTGCGTTTGTCGCGCAGCATGTTCTTGCGCGTAAACGCCCTGTCCGGGACCAGGCAGACGGTCGAAGCGGAGCCTTCGCATTCGCGGCCATCTCCGGTTTTGCCAGTTTTGTCGCGCATGCTGGTGGCCCTCCGGTGAAAGGTTACTTGCTGCGGCAACGGATGGACAAGTCCACCTTCGTCGGCACGAACACCATGTTTTTCTTCTCGATGAACGCGTTGAAGACGGTATCCTATACCTTTATGGGGCTGCTTTCGTTCGAAAGCCTGATGGTAAGTCTTTCGGTTTCGCCTGTTCTGCTGGTGGGTGTCCTTGCCGGAATCTACCTGCACAAGCGTGTCGATCAACGTTTCTTCACCGTTCTTGTCTATGGCTTTTTGACGTTGGCCGGGGTGAAACTGCTGTCCGACAGTGCGATCGTTGTTTTTGCTAGCTCGAGTTAAACTGTATCGTCGGCGTCGGCTCAGCGTTTCCGATCCGGAAGGCAACGGCGGAGGCGATGAGAAGTCCCGCGAGCGAATCCGAAAGCCAATGGACATCGCCGCTGATCCCGAACGTGGTGGCGAGAGTTACCCAGCCGAGCCAGATCCAGCAGGAAACAGCGATCCAGGTCTGCGTCGTTCGCCGGGCGAGGACGATCGAAACCGCGGCATTTGTGGCCACATGGCCCGACGGCCATCCTTCGACGACACTCAGGAGACCGGACTGAAAGACGCCGAAGCTGAAGACTTGCGACTTTGCCAGAACGGAAACCGGGACGAGGGCTTCCGGATGCAGTCTCGACGTCAGCGCTTTCAACACCGAAACGACAAACAGTGCCACCAGGAAGGCCGCTAGCGTTGTCTTGGCGGTCTCTCTGTGACCGCGCACGGCACAGATGAGCGGTATCATCACCGGAACGGCAAAGCCCGCCAGCATCGGGAAAGCAGACCAGGCAACTGAAAGGGTCGGGTCTTGCAGCCGCGCAAACTGGTTGACGGCGGCATCGATGCCCGTTCGCGCCAGGAGAACCGTCGTTCCCGCAGACAGAACAACGCTTAGGAGCAGCCAGGGATTGAAAAGTCCCTTGCAGAACAGCTGCGCAAGTGACGCAGGCCGTGAAGTCATCGGAAAGCCTCTTTCGGTTGACGATGGCCTGCCAGTATGTGCATTACTCCCTATGTGGCAACTAGTCACAAAAAACAGAGATAGTCATAAAAATCATACCAATAACGCCGGATCCGGAAGTGCAATGCCCCGTCACCTACTGCCTTTCGATGATTGGAGGGAAATGGAAACCGGTGATCATCTTCTGCATCGTGAATGGGGTCGACCGGTTTGGTGCGCTCCAGCGGGCCATTCCGAACATCACCAAGCAAATGCTGACCAAGCAGTTGCGCGAACTGGAAGCCGACGGGCTGGTGACGCGTACCGTTTATCCGGAAGTCCCGCCACGCGTCGATTACGCCCTGACGGAAAAGGGGCGCTCTGTTCTGCCGGTGATCGAGGCCATGAAGGCGTGGGGCAAGGCGAATGCGTCTGCGGCAGATCGAACGGTGTCAACCTGAATTGAAATGCAGATGATTCGGAGCCGGGGGACAATGGTCCGGCGGGGCACATCTGAAAGATTCCTCTGGCTTTTCCTGCTGTTTTCTGCCATATACCGCCGCCATTGGGCACTGAGGCTCAATTCGTCCGGAAGGATCCTTTGCTGAACGACATCTCGGCTCTGGAAACATCCGGATCAGGCCGGTCTCCGGCACATCAACGCGTCCGGTCAACGGGCCCCCCTCTTTGAAAGGAAAGAGCGATGTCGATTACTGCAGAGCGTAAAGCTGAGCTCATCAAGGAATTTGCGACCAATGAAGGCGACACCGGCTCTCCGGAAGTCCAGGTGGCGATCCTCACCGAGCGCATCAACAACCTGACCGAACACTTCAAGGGCCACGGCAAGGACAATCACTCCCGCCGCGGTCTTCTGAAAATGGTTGCGCAGCGCCGGTCCCTGCTGGACTACACGCGCGGCAAGAGCGAAGAGCGCTACAAGACGCTGATCGAGCGTCTGGGCATCCGCCGCTAAGGTCTTGAACGAACGAAACGCGGTGGGCTGGTTCCCGCCGCGTTTTGCTTAAAGGCGTCTTCGGCCGTTTTCCTCAAATGGACGGTTTGACGGCCCGGAAACGCGCATCGATAGAGTGCGTTCCCATTTGGTGGCAAACACTCTATAGAAACCTCGTGACATGTCATGGGGCAGGATTGCCGGCTTCTTTCTGTTCCGAATTACGGAAAGCGGCCCGTTGTCTTGCCCGTGACCTGTCCGCCGGTAACCGGCCCATCCGGGGCCGACCGGGAATGTGCCTGTCCGATGGCGTTGCAAGGAGTGCAGCGGCGGGCGGGCGACTACGTAAGGACAGATGATGTTTGATATTCATCGTGTGGAAGTCGAGTGGGGCGGACGGCCGCTCGTACTCGAAACGGGCAAGGTTGCCCGCCAAGCCGACGGCGCTGTCATGGCGTCCTATGGCGAAACCAAGGTTCTGGCGACCGTTGTTTCCGCAAAGGAGCCGAGACCCGGACAGGATTTTTTCCCGCTCACCGTGAACTACCAGGAAAAGGCCTTTGCCGCCGGTAAGATCCCGGGCGGTTATTTCAAGCGCGAAGGCCGCCCGTCGGAGCACGAGACGCTCACCTCCCGTCTGATCGACCGGCCGATCCGCCCGCTGTTTGCCGATGGCTACAAGAACGACACCCAGGTCGTGATCACCGTGCTTTCCCATGACATGGAAAACGCACCGGACATTCTGGCGATGGTTGCAGCGTCTGCTGCGCTGACCCTGTCCGGCGTTCCCTTCATGGGCCCGATCGGCGGCGCACGCGTTGGCTATATCAACGGCGAATTCGTGCTGAACCCGGCTGTCGACGACATGCCGGAAAGCGCGCTCGACCTTGTGGTCGCCGGCACGAATGACGCGGTTCTGATGGTGGAGTCGGAAGCCAAGGAACTGGACGAAGCCACCATGCTTGGCGCGGTGATGTTCGGTCACAAGGGCATCCAGACCGTGATCGACGCGATCATCAAGCTGGCCGAGACCGCTGCGAAGGAACCGCGCGAACTGTCCATTCCGGACCATTCCGCGCTCTTCGGTCAGGTCAAGTCCCTGGCAGGCGAAGAACTGACCGCAGCCTACAAGATCACCTCCAAGACCGACCGCAAGAACGCGGTCGATGCCGCCAAGGCAAAGGTTGTCGAGGCACTGATCACCAACGCGGCAGAAGGCGAAGCGCCTGAAGCCAACGTTCTTGGCGAGCAATTCAAGAAACTGGAAGCCGAGATCGTTCGCAGCGCCATCCTCGACACCGGTACCCGTATCGACGGACGTGATCTTTCCACCGTCCGCGCGATCTCTTCGGAAGTCGGCATTCTGCCGCGTGCGCACGGCTCGTCCCTGTTCACGCGCGGCGAGACCCAGGGTCTCGTGGTTGCTACGCTCGGAACCGGCGAAGACGAGCAGTTCATCGATCTGCTGGAAGGCACCGTGAAGTCCCACTTCATGCTGCACTACAACTTCCCGCCGTACTCCGTCGGTGAAACCGGCCGCATGGGCTCCCCCGGACGGCGTGAGATCGGCCACGGCAAGCTGGCCTGGCGTGCGATCAATCCGATGCTGCCGCAGCACCATGATTTCCCGTACACGCTCCGTGTCGTTTCCGAAATCACCGAATCCAACGGATCGTCCTCCATGGCGACTGTCTGCGGCACCTCTCTGGCGCTGATGGATGCCGGCGTCCCGCTGAAGGCTCCGGTCGCGGGCATCGCGATGGGTCTGATCAAGGAAGGCGAGCGCTTCGCGGTTCTTTCCGACATCCTTGGCGACGAAGACCATCTCGGCGACATGGACTTCAAGGTGGCCGGTACCGAAGGCGGTATCACTTCGCTGCAGATGGACATCAAGATCGACGGCATCACCGAAGAGATCATGAAGGTCGCCCTGGAGCAGGCCAAAGGCGGCCGGATCCACATTCTGGGCGAAATGGCCAATGCCATCACCGAAGCCCGTTCCGAACTCGGGGAACACGCACCGCGCATCGAAATGATGAAAATCCCGGTCGACAAGATCCGTGAAGTCATCGGTTCGGGCGGCAAGGTCATCCGCGAAATCGTGGAAAAGACCGGTGCCAAGGTCAACATCGAGGACGACGGCACGGTCAAGATCGCCTCTTCCGATGGCAAGGCGATCAAGGCGGCCGTCAACTGGATCAACTCCATCGCGGCTGAGCCGGAAGTCGGCGTTATCTACGAAGGCACGGTCGTCAAGTGCGTCGACTTCGGTGCATTCGTCAACTTCTTCGGCGCGAAGGACGGCCTGGTGCATATCTCGCAGCTGGCTCCGCGCAAGGTCGGCAAGGTGACTGACGTCGTCAAGGAAGGCGACAAGGTCTGGGTCAAGCTTATGGGCTTCGACGAGCGCGGCAAGGTTCGCCTGTCCATGAAAGTGGTGGACCAGGAGACCGGCAAGGAAATCGAGAAAGAAAACGCCGAGTAAATCCGGCCTGATCTCGAAACCGGAAACGCGCGAAGGACCCGGTCTTTCGCGCGTTTTGTTTTGGCAGGACCGGAACGTGACCCGGCAATCGCCGCGCTTGCGGCAGCACATTCCGGCAGGCCGATTTGCCTCTGGTGCTGAAGCTGCTATACCCGCGGTCGAATATCGCAAGAGAGGATCAACATGGGGCAAATGCGCTTGGTTGTCGTTGGTGCCGGCGGCCGTATGGGCCGTGCGCTGACCAAGGCTGTTACAGAAGTTGACGGCGCCATTGTCGTCGCTGCGATCGAACGCGAAGGCTCGGAGTTTCTGGGCCAGGATGCTGGCGAACTGGCCGGTGTCGGTCCGCTCGGTGTCGCCGTGAGCGATGATCCCCTGACGGCATTTGCGAATTCCGACGGCGTTCTCGATTTCACCGCTCCGGCAGCCAGTCTCTGGTTTGCAGAGCTCGCTGCGCAGGCGCGGATCGTTCACGTGATCGGAACGACCGGATGGGCCGAAGGTGAAGACGAGCCGCTCAAGGCGGCCGCACGCCATGCAAGGATCGTGAAGTCCGGCAACATGAGCCTCGGCGTCAATCTGCTGGCGAGCCTCGTGCGTGTTGCCGCTGCCGCCCTGGACACGGACTTCGATATCGAAGTTGTTGAAATGCATCACAAACACAAGGTTGATGCGCCGTCCGGAACAGCGCTCCTGCTTGGGCAGGCAGCCGCGGAGGGCCGCGGGATAGATCTCAATTCTCACGCAGTTCGCTCGCGTGACGGCATCATGGATCCGAGGAGAACCGGCGACATCGGCTTTGCCACGCTCCGTGGCGGCTCCGTTATCGGTGAGCACTCAGTGGTATTTGCAGGCGAGGGTGAGCGCATTGAGCTGACCCACCGTTCGGAAGATCGCCAGCTATTCGCGCGCGGCGCTGTCAAGGCTGCGCTCTGGGGATACGACCAGAAACCGGGTTTTTACTCTATGGCCGACGTGCTCGGCCTCAACGCATAACGATCGCCCAGAGCCCTTTTGAATGATACGGGATCATTTGATGGAATCAATTCAGCTCATATCCAAGGCGCGGAGCGCAGCGCGATGCGGAGTATCGAGTAAGCTCCGCAACGCTGTAGATGGGTTGAATTGGACCACCGAAGGCCCGGTTTTCGGGCTCGCCGGACGTCGTTGCGCTCTGCTTCCGGTCAACCAGACCGCCACACAGAGCGCGCCTGGCCGACAAACCCGAAAACCGGGTCAAATGGCCCCGAATCATTCAAAAGGGCTCTAGTTTAAGGAGAACGGCATGGAACGCCTTCTTGTGCTTGTCCGTCACGGACAGAGCGAGTGGAATTTGAAGAACCTGTTCACGGGCTGGAAGGATCCGGGCTTGACCGAACAGGGCGTCGCGGAAGCACACCGGGCCGGTCAGCAGCTGCGAGACCTCAAGCTCGAATTCGACATCGCGTTCACATCCGATCTGTCGCGCGCGCAGAAGACCCTCGGCATCATCCTGGACGAACTCGGGCAGTCCGGCCTGGAAACGCTTCAGGACCAGGCGCTGAACGAGCGCGATTACGGCGATCTGACCGGCATGAACAAGGACCAGGCCCGCGAGGAATTCGGTGAGGAGCAGGTCCATATCTGGCGCCGGTCCTACGACGTGCCTCCTCCGGGTGGCGAAAGTCTGAAGATGACGGCGGAAAGGGTTCTGCCCTACTACAAGCAGGAAATCCTGCCCCGGGTGCTGGCAGGCACGCGCACGCTTGTTTCCGCCCATGGCAATTCGCTCAGATCGCTGATCATGGAGCTGGAAGACCTGACCCCAGAGGAAATCCTGAAACGGGAACTGGGGACGGGCACACCGATCGTCTACCGTCTCGATGAAAATGGCGGAGTCGTCAGCGTTCAGGATCTCGCCGACTAGGCGGACGAATGTTTCAAGGAAAAAGGCGGTCGTTTTGACCGCCTTTTTTGTGTTTGGTCAGATTTCAAAGCCGCTTTGCGCGGCGATATTCTTGAGTGGTCGTTCCGGTCTTGCACCAACATGGCTGATCACGTTCGCAGCGCACAGGCACCCGAGTTCCGCCGCATCGCCAAGCTTGTAATCGCGCGCCAGGCCGAACAGGAAACCGGAGGCGAAGAGATCGCCGGCACCCGTCAGGTCCACGACATTGCTGACGGCCTGTGCAGAAACTTTTACCGTTTCGTTGCTGTCGAAGGCCATTGCTCCGTTCTCGCCGAGCGTCAGCGCGGTCAGGGCTCCGGAGTCCCTGGCCGCGGAAATGGCGGTGTCGAGATCAGCCGTCTCGTAAAGCGCCTTCAGTTCATGTTCGTTTGCGAACATCAGGTCCACGACGTTGTCCTTCAAAAGCCCCTGAAACTCGCTCCGGTACCGGTCGACACAGAAAGAGTCAGACAAGGTGATCGCCACCTTCCGTCCGTTGGCATGGGCGACTTCAGCCGCCTTCAGGAAGGCTTTTTTCGCTTCTTCCGGATCCCAGAGATACCCCTCCATGTAGGTGACCGCAGAGGCCGCCACGACGTCCTCGTCAACGTCGCCCGTACCAAACTCGACGCAGGCGCCGAGATAGGTGTTCATCGTCCTCTCGCCGTCGGGCGTGATCAGGATCATGGAGCGCGCCGTCGGGTTGCCGTCCACGAGGCGCGGGGTGTTGAAATAGACGCCCGTGCCATTCATGTCGTGGTAGTAGCTGTCGCCGAGTTCGTCTTCGGCCACTTTGCCGAAATAGGCAGGATTGCCGCCGAGTGAGGCGATGCCTGCCGCCGTGTTGCCTGCGCTGCCGCCCGAAATGCGAACGGTCTGCCCCATCTTGTCGAAAAGCCGGACGGCCTCGTCCGTATCAATCAGCCGCATGGAACCTTTGACAAGGTTCTCACGGACCAGGAAATCTTCCTCGACATGCGCAAAGACGTCGCAAATCGCGTTGCCGATGCAAAGCGCATCAAATCTTGTTTCGGTCATGAATTCCTCTGAATATGAAAGCTGCTGGAGTGTCAGGAATGCGGATTCGGGCGCAACGCGCGGTTGGCTTCCGGTTCCTTGATCTTGTCGCGGAACGGGCTCGCCCTGTAAACGCCCAGGATGTTCAGTTCCGCGCAGAAGAAAGCAAGCTCTTCCAGCGCGAGTCCAACGGCAGGGTCGTCCGGGTGGCCTTCGACGTCGGCATAGAACATAGAGGCAAAGAACTGGCCTTCCAGCTGATAGGATTCCAGCTTGGTCATGTTGACGCCGTTGGTGGCAAATCCGCCGAGCGCCTTGTAGAGAGCTGCCGGTACGTTCCGGACGCGGAAGATGAAAGTCGAGATCACGGGTTGGCCGTTATGGGCCGCCTCCATCTTCTCCCGGGACAGGATCACGAAACGGGTTGTGTTGTGCGCGGCGTCTTCCACGTCTCTGCGCAGGATGTCGAGACCATAGATTTCCGCCGCCATCTCCGGGGCGAATGCGGCGACGGTCGGGTCATTGAGATCGGCGACCTGGCGAGCCGATCCGGCGGTATCTCCGCCAACCACTGCCGTCAGGCCGAGTTCGCGGATGATGTTGCGGCATTGCCCAAGCGCGTGGATATGGCTTTGCACTTTCTTGAGATTATCGATGGACGCGCCTTTGGGCGCCATGAGCTGAAACCGGATCGGCATGAAATACTCGCCGATGATATGCAGGTCCGATTTGGGCAGCAGATGGTGAATGTCGGCCACGCGTCCGGCCACGGAATTTTCGATCGGGATCATGGCAAGATCCGCCGATCCGTCCGCCATCGCAGAAAAACAGTCCTCGAATGTCGCGCAGGGAATGGCCTCGTAGTCCGGGTAGACACTTCTGCAGGCCATATGGGAATTCGCCCCATTTTCACCCTGGAATACAATTCTCTTTCTATCGGTCATGGATCTTTCGCGTTCTGGCGGTTGGGGTCACTGGGTCCGGAGCGCGGCGCGCGCTCTTTCAAGGTCTTCAGGTGTGTTCACGTCCATCGGGGCGCTGTCAATGATCGAAACGTCGATTCGCATGCCTGCTTCGAGCGCGCGCAGCTGTTCCAGCTTCTCGCGCTGCTCCAGCGGCGACGGCGGCATCCCGACAAAACGTTCAAGCGCTTCCCTGCGATAGGCATAGATGCCGATATGCTGGTAAATCGGCCCGTCACCGGTCGGTGCGGTCGCTCGCGTGAAGTAGAGCGCCCGGTGATGCCCATGGCCATTCGGCGTCGTGACAGCCTTCACGAAGCTCGGATCATCGCGAAACTCCGGACGGGTGATCTCCGTCATGATCGTGCCGATCGAGACATCCGGGATCTCAAGCGGTGAGAAGGCAGCACGGATGGCGTCAGGCTCAATCTGGGGCACATCACCCTGGACATTCAGGACGACGTCGCAGCGGCCGTCCGGGTCGAGACTTCTGGCGGCTTCATGGATGCGGTCGGACCCGGAAACATGGTCCTTGCTCGTCAGAACCGCCTGACCGCCGTGATCTTTGACCGCTTCGGCAATGGAGACATCGTCACAGGCAACGGCAACGGGCCCGATATCGGCTTGTTGCGCCTGTTCCATGACCCGGACGATCATCGGCTTTCCACATATGTCCGCAAGCACCTTGTTCGGCAGGCGCGTTGCTGCAAGGCGGGCGGGAATTATGACCAGTGCTGCTGTCAATCGGGTCTCCATTTGGATGGTCTGCGCATTTTTCTTGAAAAAAATGCCTGCCGCGTCCGTTTGTCATATCAATTGCCCTTTTAAAGCTATGGACAGCAAGGTCAAAAAATTTGTAGGTTCCGGCGAAATTACATAAAGCTGATAAGGGTCCCGTTTTTCGGGAGCCTGGGCGCATATGAGCTTGGAGCCGGAGAGAATGGATTCCTTCACACTGAACAAGGCCGCCGGTGCGGTTCTGATGGTTCTGATTCTGACCATGGGTGTTGGAATTGTTTCCGACGTCATTTTCCATCCGACGATCCCCGGCAAGCCGGGTTACGAAATCGTGGTGGAATCTGCCGAGGACGCAACGTCGACCGTACAGGCAGAGCCGGATGTCGTGCCGATCTCCGAGCGCTTGCTCGCAGCCTCCGCCTCCGATGGTGCCAACGTTGCGAAGAAATGCGCGGCCTGCCACTCCTTCGACGAAGGCGGTGCAAACAAGTCCGGCCCGGCGCTCTGGGACGTCGTCGGCCGCAAGCCAGGCGGCCATGACGGCTTCCGCTATTCGTCGGCGATGGCGTCTTACGGCGAAGAAAATCCGGAGTGGACCTATGAGTCGCTCGACAACTTCCTGGCCGCTCCGAAAAACTATATCAGCGGAACGTCCATGGGCTTTGCCGGCCTGCGCCGTCCCGAGGAGCGCGCGAACATGATCGCCTACATGCGCGAACAGTCCGGAGCGCCGAAACCGCTTCCGGCCGAGTGATCGCATTGGTCTGAGAGAGCAAATCATTGGTAAAAGAGCCGGGTTGTCCAGCCCGGCTTTTTTGTTGCTATATGAAAAATTAACGAAGGTTGGGTTCCGTTGTAGGAAGACGTGGGTTGACGTCTGACAGGATCCGCATGGGAAGACGACCGAATCTAAAACTGTTTTTCAAGCCAAGTGGGACCTGGGCGGCTTCCATTGCGGCCATCTTTTGCTTTCTGATCGGTATCGTCCTGACGGGTTACGTCGGATTTCTGGTGCGCAGCGAGCTTGTCTATCATCACAAGAGCGACGTTCTGGCGGAAGTGAGCGAAGTCCGTATGCGGCTCGAGCTCGAGATCGGCCGCACGATCGCGCACGGGCTCGGTTTTCGTGACTATCTTGCGGAGTTCGACGACCGCGTGTTCGAGCCGGACGTTTTCCGCAACATCGCGACGGAGCTGCTCAACGCCAACGCCAGCATCCGCTCCATAGGAATTGCGCCAGACAACATCCTGCGGGCCGTGTATCCGCTTGAACCGAACGAAGGCGCCATCGGATTGGACTACCGCTCCAACGCGGCCCAGTGGCCTGCGGTCGAGCAGGCAATGCTGTCGCGGGAAATCGTTGTCTCGGGTCCGGTAGATCTTGTTCAGGGCGGGCGCGCCCTTCTGATCCGCATTCCCGTATTTCCGGCGCGAAACACCAGTCAGCCGCTTTCCGAGCGCAGCTATTGGGGCGTTGCCACACTGGTCCTTGACGAAACGAACCTGCTGGCGTCTTCCGGTGTCCTGCCTGCGCCCGAGGGCATGCAGATCTCGGTAGTGTCGAAAGCGGACGAAGAGGCTGGGCGGAAGCTGCTCTTCGGAGACGCGATCCCTGGCGACGTGGAACCGGTCGGGGTCACGATGCTTTTGCCCGGCGGCATCGAATGGGAACTGTTGGGTTACCCGGAAGAGGGGTGGCGGAGCGCCGGCAAGGAAGTGTGGATCACGCAGTTTGTCGGCAGTGTTCTCGCTCTGGTCTTCAGCGTCATGACGTTCCTGCTCATAAGTGAAATCTACCGGGCGAGGTCGATTGCGCTGCACGATCCTTTGACCGGTCTTGCCAACAGACGGCTTCTGGAAGAACGCATGAACCAGTTGGCGGCCATGTGCGAACGGTCCGGCGTTGGTTTCGAAATCTTCTACCTGGATATTGATGCCTTCAAACCGGTCAACGACAATTACGGACACTCGGTCGGCGACCAGCTTCTCATCGAGATCGGGCAGCGGCTCCAGAGCCAGACACGCGATTACGATACGGTCGCGCGAGTCGGGGGTGACGAGTTCATTGTGCTGACGCCGGGAAACATGCGGCAGGCCGAAAAGGAAACCTTTGTCACCCGTTTGATGGAACGCGTAAATGCCGCGTTCGAGTTCTCCGGCACGCAAATCGGCATCAGGTCGAGCATCGGCAGCGCCAGCTACCCGATGGACGCTGCAACCATGAGCGACCTCCTGCGTGTCGCGGACGCGCGCATGTATGCGCAAAAGGCCAGATCGAAGCCTCAAGCGTCAAATCTGCCGGAGGGCGGCGTTCCTCAAGCCGGTTAAATTTCTGTCATAATGGCATCCAGCAGGTGACGTTTGGTCGGCTGATCCCTACACTGTTTCACAAGTAACCCTATAAATCTGGGTCTGAGGAACAGAAACGGGACGGAGAAACCGATAGTGTTTTCACGGCGTCAATTTAATAACGCAGCCGCGGCGGTCGGGTTTGCAAGCGTGGTGTCCATTGCAGCGGTGCCTGCCAGTCTTGCCGAAGCAGCGGAGCCTGAATGGCAGCACGCGTCGGCATTGAACGGAACACCCGGCTACGGCGCCGCCGCCGTCCATTTCGATTATGTGAACCCCGATGCTCCCAAGGGAGGGACGGTACGTCTCGCAACGAGCGGCGGTTTCGATACGTTCAACTTCATCTTGACCAAGGGCAACCCGGCCCCGGGTATCTTCAACATCTATGAAAGCCTGATGGAGCCTTCGCTGGACGAGTACGACATCAGTGCCCAGTATGGCGCACTTGCAGACGCTGTCCGGTTTCCAGATGATTATTCCTGGGTCGAGTACCGTCTCAACCCGAACGCCAAGTGGCACGATGGCGAGCCGGTTACGGTTGACGATGTTGTCTGGTCCTTCGAAAAGTCGATAGAACACAATCCGCAACGCAAATTCTACTATCAGAACGTCACGGACGTTGAAGCGGTCGGGGAGAACGCCGTCCGGTTCACATTTGATTCCGTCGGCAACCGTGAATTGCCCAAGATCATGGGCCAGCTGTACATCATGCCCAAACACTGGTGGGAAGGAACAAACGAGAAGGGTGAAAAACGTGACATTTCACGAGGCACCCTGGAACCGCCGCTCGGTTCCGGCCAGTACCGGATCAAGGACTTCTCCCCGAACAGAAATGTGACCTATGAAAGGGTCGACGATTATTGGGGCAAGGATCTGCCGATCCGGGTCGGCACCGGTAACTTTGACGAAATCCGGTACATCTCGTTCCTGGACGACGCCGTTCAGTTTGAAGCCTTCAAGGGTGATCAATACGATTATCACGTGGAGCGCAGTTCCAGCCAGTGGGCGAAACGCTACAATTTCCCCGCCATTGAGGATGGCCGCGTGGTCAAGGAAATTTTCCCCGACAAGTCATCGGGCGTCATGCAGGGGTTCTTTTTGAACCTGCGCCGGGACAAGTTTCAGAACCCGGACCTTCGCAGGGCCTTGAACTATGCCTTCGATTTCGAGACAACGAACGAAATCGTCTCCGCCAATCTGTTGAAGCGGGTCAATTCCTATTTCGCCGGAACCGAACTCGCGTCGTCGGGCCTGCCGGAAGGCAAGGAACTTGAAATCCTCGAGGAGGTCAGGGACATGGTCCCGCCGCAGGTCTTTACCGAAGAATTCAGGAACCCGGTTGGCGGCGATACGCGCAAGGTTCGCGAAAATTTGCGCGAAGCGGTGAAGCTGCTGCGCGATGCCGGCTACGAACTCAAGGATCGCAAGATGATAAACGCTGCGACCGGCGAGCAACTTGAGATCGAGTTCATCTATCGGGACAAGGCAAGTGAACGCACGCTTTTGCCTTACGCCAAGAATCTGGAAACCATCGGCATAAAGCCCGTCCTTCGCCTGATTGATGCGTCGCAATTCATCAATCGCATTCGAAGCCGCGACTTCGACGCGGTGACATTGGCGATAGGACAGTCCCTCTCGCCCGGTAACGAGCAGCGCGAATACTGGGGATCCGAGGCTGCGGACAATGCGAGTTCCGCCAACTACATGGGCATCAAAAATCCGGCTGTCGACAAACTGATCGACAAGATCATTTTTGCGGAGGACCGCGAAACGCTCGTGGCGGCCACCCATGCGCTCGACAGGGTCCTGCTGTGGAACCATTACGTTGTCCCGCAGTTCTATACCGATGAAACAAGAACGGCGCGCTGGAACCGTTTTGGCCATCCGGAGGAGATGCCGGAGTTCAGCACCGGGTTTCCGGACATCTGGTGGTACGACGAAAAACTTGCGCAAGAAACAAAGGCAATTCAATGAGCGTGTTCACGACCCCTTCGCGCAGGCAATTGCTCAAGCTGACCGGAGCAGCGGCCGTGACGGCCTCGCTGCCCCTGGTCCGGAGTGCCGCGCATGCGTCTGCCGGAGGGCCACGTCACGGACTTTCGGTCTTCGGCGACCTCAAATACGGGCCGGACTTCACGCATTTCGAATACGCCAACCCTGACGCTCCCAAGGGTGGAACCTTCATCTTTCAGGCGCCCTACTGGTACTACAACCAGAACACCCTGACCTACAACACGTTCAATTCCTTCATATTGAAGGGCGATGCGCCTCCGCGCATGGAGCTGTGCTTCGACACGCTGATGGTGCGCGCCTATGACGAACCTGATGCCATGTACGGCCTGATCGCGGAGACGGTGGAGATCTCCGAAGACGGCAACACCTACACGTTCAACCTGCGGCCGGAAGCCCGTTTCCACGACGGTTCCAAGCTGACCGCGGAAGATGTCGCCTTTTCGCTGATGCTGCTCAAGGGGGAGGGGCATCCGCAAATCAGCCAGAACATCCAGGAGCTTGAGGACGCGGAAATTCTGGACGAGTATCGCGTTGCGCTGCACTTTTCCGGAAATCAGTCGCGGCAGTTGCCGCTGCTTGTTGCCGACCTGCCGATTTTTTCCAAGCGCTACTACACCGCCTATGATTTCAAGCAGAGCACCCTGACCTCACCGCTTTCTTCCGGCCCCTTCAAGGTTGGCAGGCACGCCGTCGGGCGTTTTGTGGAATATCACAAGGTGGAGGATTACTGGGGCAAAGACCTGCCGGTCCTTAAGGGACAGAAGAACTTCGACGTTGTGCGCGTGGAGTTCTTTCGAGAACGTCAGATCGGTTTTGAGGCCTTCAAGAAAGGCGACATGACCTATCGCGAGGAATTCTCGTCCAAAATCTGGGCGACGGAATACAACTTCCCTGCGGTGCAGGACAAGCGCGTGGTCAAGAAGGAGTTTCCGGACGGGCGTCCCTCCGGCGCACAAGGCTGGTTCATCAACACGCGGCGCGAAAAATTCAAGGACCCCCGCGTCCGCCGTGCGCTCAGCTACGCTTTCGACTTCGAGTGGTCGAACAAGAACCTCTTCTACAATCTCTACCAGAGGACCGAGTCCTTTTTTGAGAACTCCGACATGAAGGCGGAAGGAATGCCGAGCGGTGAAGAGCTGGCATTGCTTGAGCCCTATCGCGGTCAGCTTCCCGAAGAGGTTTTTGAAACGGCCTACCTGCAACCGGTCAGCGACGGCTCGGGAGCGGACCGGTCGCTTTTGCGTCAGGCGAGCGCGCTGCTGCAGGACGCAGGCTTTACGCGAAATGGCGGAAAGTTGCTCGGGCCGGACGGCAAGCCCTTTGCGATTGAATTCCTGAACAATACCAAGGCGTTTGAACGCATCATCAATCCCTACCTCAAGAACCTTCAGAGGCTGGGGATCGATGCGAGTTTCAGGCTGGTCGACGCGGCTCAGTACCAGTCGCGGCTGAATGACTATGACTTCGACATTTGCTCGCGGCGCTATTCGCTGAACGCCACCCTCTCCGAGGCGATCCGCACGTCCTGGGGGTCCGAGGCCGCGGCGACACCGGGGACCTACAACATCGCCGGCATTTCCGACCCCGTTGTCGATGCTCTGATCGACAAGGCCCTGGAAGCGGATACACGCAGTGAGATGGTCGTGGCGGCTCGGGCGCTTGATCGGGTTCTCAGATCCGGTCACTACTGGGTGCCGCAATGGTTTAAACCTGTGCATAACGTTGCGGTATGGGACATGTTCGGGCATCCGGACGTTACGCCACGCTATTTCTTTCCGGTGGAAGATCTCTGGTGGATAGACCAGGAAAAAGCGGAAAAGATCGGCAAAGCCGGGTAAAACCTGAAAGTGGCAGTTTCAGTGCGCTTCATAAGTCCAAAGAAAAAGGGAACGAAGTAACCCCATGGGCGCCTATATCCTACGCCGTTTGCTGCTGATGATACCGACCCTTGTCGGGATCATGGCCATCAACTTCGTCATTATTCAGTTTGCGCCCGGTGGTCCGGTTGAAAGGGTTATCGCCCAGCTTCAGGGAACGGATGTTTCGGCGACTTCGCGCATCAGCGGGGGTGGTGGCGATTTCGCCGGGGCCGGCAACGACGCCTCGGGCGGCAGCGGTTCTGCGGCGGATGGTGTTACCTCGAAGTATCGCGGAGCCCAGGGCCTCGACCCTGAGTTCATCAAGGAGCTTGAGGCGCAGTTCGGTTTCGACAAGCCGCCGATCGAGAGGTTCCTGACGATGCTCTGGAACTACGCCCGGTTTGATTTCGGCGAAAGTTATTTCCGGGATATCCGCATTATTGATCTCATCAAGGAAAAGCTACCGGTTTCGATCTCGCTCGGGCTCTGGATGACCCTGATCTCCTACCTGATTTCGATTCCCCTCGGCATCCAAAAGGCGGTCAAGGACGGCAGCAGGTTCGACATCTGGACGTCCGGCATCATCATCGTCGCCTACGCAATTCCCGGTTTCCTGTTCGCGGTATTGCTCATCGTCCTGTTTGCAGGCGGGTCCTTCTGGGATTTGTTCCCGTTGCGCGGGCTGACATCCGACAACTGGGCGGAGCTGTCCTGGCCGGCACGGATCGCCGATTATTTCTGGCACCTGGCTCTTCCTCTGACGGCAATGGTGCTCTCGGCCTTCGCAACGACGACCCTGCTGACAAAGAACTCGTTCCTCGACGAGATCCGAAAGCAATATGTCGTGACCGCCAAGTCCAAGGGACTTACCGAAAGGCAGGTCCTTTACGGTCACGTTTTCCGGAACGCGATGCTGATCGTGGTGGCGGGTTTTCCGGGTGCTTTCATCTCGTCCTTCTTCGCAGGGTCCCTGCTGATCGAGACGATTTTCTCACTGGACGGTCTGGGTCTGCTCGGTTTCGAATCCGTCATCAATCGTGACTACGCCGTTGTTTTTGCCACACTCTACATCTTCTCGCTCATGGGCCTGCTGGTGAACCTGATTTCGGACCTGACCTACACCTGGATCGATCCACGGATCGATTTCGAAAGCCGGGAGGTCTGAGACATGGATTCACGCCTCGACAACGAATTGGAACGGGCCGGCTATGACGTCTACAATCCGCTGCCGGAGGAAACAGCTCCGCCGCCAAGGAAACTGCGCCTCACCCCGATCAACCGGAGGCGTCTGGAAAATTTCAAGGCCAACCGGCGCGGCTACTGGTCCTTCTGGATTTTTCTGGTCCTGTTCATCCTGGCCCTGATGGCCGAATTCCTCACCAATGACCGTCCGATCCTCGTCTCCTTCAAGGGCGACCTGCTTGTTCCCGCATTGGTCGATTATCCTGAAGACAGGTTCAATGACGACCCGCTTGCGTTTCCGGTGACGGATTATCGCGATCCGTACATTCAGGACCTGATCAACGAGCACGGCTGGATGCTTTGGCCGCCGTTGCGCTATTCCTACAGGACCGTGAACCGGGAACTGCCGGTGACGGCGCCGTCGCCGCCCTCCTGGACGTTGGACAAGGAAACCCGTTGTGCCCGCTACCCGCTCGGGGCGGACGACCCGAATTGTGTGATCGGCAACTGGAACTGGCTTGGAACTGATGACCAGGGCCGCGACGTCCTGGCCAGAACCGTCTATGGGTTCCGCATATCGGTGCTGTTCGGCCTGGCGCTGACACTGGCCTCTTCCGTAATCGGCATTGCGGCGGGTGCGGTGCAGGGATATTACGGCGGCTGGGTCGATCTGTTGTTCCAGCGGTTCATCGAAATCTGGACGGCGGTGCCGACGCTTTACCTCATCCTGATCGTATCCTCGTTCCTGGTGCCCGGCTTCTGGACCTTATTCGGGATCCTGCTGGCGTTTTCCTGGGTTGCCCTTGTCGGGGTGGTGCGAGCCGAGTTTCTGCGGGGCCGGAACTTTGAATACATCTCCGCGGCGCGCGCGCTTGGCGTCTCGAACCCGGTGATCATGTGGCGGCATCTTTTGCCCAATGCGATGGTGGCGACACTGACCTTCATGCCTTTCATCCTGAATGGTTCGATTTCAACGCTCACGGCGCTCGATTTCCTTGGCTTCGGACTTCCACCGGGGTCCGCCTCGCTCGGCGAGCTTCTCGCCCAGGGCAAGAACAATCTTCAGGCGCCCTGGCTCGGCCTTACCGGCTTCTTCGTTCTGTCGATCATGCTGAGCCTGTTGATCTTTGTCGGCGAAGCTGTGCGTGACGCCTTTGATCCGCGCAAGAGCCTGGTGCAGGGAGGCGCCAATGGCTAGCCGCACGCTCATCTCCGTCAAGGACCTTTCGGTCGCCTTCGCCCAGGGCAAAGGCCAGTCGCTTGCCGTCGACAGGATATCCTTCGACATCGACAAGGGCGAGACGATCGCCCTCGTCGGCGAAAGCGGCTCCGGAAAATCCGTATCCGCGCTCTCGATCCTGAAGCTTCTGCCCTATCCAGCGGCGTCTCATCCGTCCGGCGAAATCCTGATGAACGGAGAGGATCTTCTGAAGGCGAGCGACAAGGAGTTGCGCAAGATCCGCGGCAACGCGGTGTCGATGATCTTTCAGGAACCCATGACGTCGCTCAACCCGTTGCATACGGTTGAAAAGCAGATTTCGGAGGTCCTGCGTATCCACCGGGGCATGGGCGAAACCCAGGCGCGCCAGCGGGTGCTGGAATTGCTCAATCAGGTCGGCATCCGCGAGGCGGAAACAAGGCTGAAATCCTATCCGCACCAGCTCTCCGGCGGCCAGCGCCAGCGCGTCATGATCGCAATGGCGCTGGCCAACGAGCCCGATCTCCTCGTCGCCGACGAACCGACGACCGCTCTTGACGTGACCGTGCAGGCGCAGATCCTGGAGCTCTTGAAGAAATTGCAGCGCCAGCAGGGAATGGCGATGCTTTTCATCACCCACGATCTCGGCATCGTGCGAAAATTCGCAGACCGGGTGTGCGTGATGACAGACGGCAAGATCGTCGAGCAGGGGCCGGTTGCGGAGATCTTCGACAATCCGCAGCATAACTACACCAAGCATCTGCTGGCAGCCGAACCCAAGGGCGAACCGCCTCAAACGGACAAGTCCAAGCCAATCGTGGTGCAGGCGGAGGATCTGAAAGTGTGGTTCCCGGTGAAGCGTGGCCTGCTGCGCAAGACCGTCGATCACATCAAGGCCGTCGACGGCATCGACATCGAGGTGAGGCAGGGTCAGACACTGGGCATTGTCGGTGAAAGCGGCTCCGGCAAGACAACGCTCGGTCTTGCGATCCTGCGCATGATCTCGTCGACGGGACGGATTTCGTTCGACGGAACCGAGATACAGCAGAACTCGTGGAAGCAGATGAAGCCTCTGCGCCGGGATATGCAGATCGTTTTCCAGGACCCGTTCGGCGCCTTGTCGCCGCGCATGTCGGTCGCCGATATCGTCGGCGAGGGGCTGCAGGTCCATTTCCCGGAAATGTCGTACGAGGACAGGGATCGGAAAGTTGCCCAGGCCCTCGTCGAGGTCGGACTGGAGGCGGGCATGCGGCACCGGTATCCGCACGAATTTTCGGGTGGCCAGCGGCAACGGATCTCGATCGCCCGTGCGATGGTTCTGGAGCCCAAGTTCGTCATGCTCGACGAGCCGACCTCCGCGCTCGACATGAGCGTCCAGGCGCAGGTTGTCGATCTCCTGCGCGATCTGCAAAAGGCGCATGGCCTCGCGTACCTGTTCATTTCGCACGATCTGAAAGTTGTGCGGGCGCTCGCGAACGAAGTCATTGTGATGCGGCAGGGCAAGGTGGTTGAGGCCGGGCCCTCGGAGCAGATATTCGACGCACCGAAAACGGACTACACCCGTGCGCTCATGGCCGCCGCATTCCGCATGGAAACGGCTCCGGAAGGTGTCGTGAGCATCTGATGCGGCTTTGACGCGCGACGTCTTGACCGCATCGCGAGATCAGCCCGCTGCCGAACCGGCCCGATTGCCGATGAGACGCCGGGCGTAGTCAAGAGCAGCCGTTTCGTCCAGGGGTTCGGAGAAGAAATAGCCCTGGCCGAGGTTCGCGCCGGTTGAAATGGCGAGGTCCAGTTGGGTCTGATCTTCGATGCCTTCGACGACCACTTCCTTGTTCAGCCCCTTTGCCATTTCGACGATTTTCACGAACAGGAAGTGTTTTTCGTCGTCTCGGGCGATGTCCTGAAGAAAAGAGCGGTCGATCTTGATTTCATCGAAGACCAATTGCTGCAGGTAGCGAAGAGACGAATAGCCAGTGCCGAAATCGTCCAGGGCAACGCGGATACCGTTGGCACGCAACCTGCTCAAACTCTCGTTCGCCGTTTCGATGTTCTCAACAAGCACGCTTTCGGTGACTTCGATCGTGACACTGTCGGGCGCAAGGCTGGCTTGCCTCAGACAGGTGACGATCTTTTCGGCGATGTTGGGCGTTCTGAAGCCGAGCGCGGAAATGTTTGAACTGATTCTCACGGGCACACCCGTCCGGGACGATGCCGTGACAGCGAAGCGTGCACCGTTCATGAGCGTCGCAAGATCCAGGTCGAGAATGGTGCCGGTTTCTTCCGCGATCCTGACAAATTCGCTCGGGCAGACGGATTTCGAGTTGAGGTCCCAACGCGCCAGCGTCTCGAACTCGACGGGCCTTCCGCTCGAAAGACAGACTTTGGGCTGAAACACGACGTTCAGTTCGTCACGCTTGATGGCCTGGGGAAGTGCCGAGGTGATGAGCGATCGGCGTTTCAGGTCCTGAAGAATGTTTTCGTTGAATTGGCAGAACTGGTTCTTGCCGCCATTCTTTGCTGCATAAAGCGCCGCGTCGGTGTGTTTCAACAGTCCTGAAATGTCATGGTGGCGTCCCGGCACGCAGACACATAAACCGATGGATGAGCTTGGCTGAATCGCGCAGCCATTGTGAGTCACCTGGCAGCCGATGAATTCTACCAGCCGCGATCCGAGCGCATGCATCGACGGGTACGTCGCCGACTGCGGAATGATCATGGCAAATTCATCGCCGCCCAGACGGGCTGCCAGCCCGCCGCCTTCGACGGCAATCTGTTTGAGCCTGGTTCCGACTGCGACAAGCAACGCATCACCGGCATCGTGCCCCATGGTGTCGTTGACTGACTTGAATTCATCAAGATCGATCAGGGCGATAAAGAAAGCCGCTTCAAGACCCTCGCCACACAGATCCTTCAGCCTGTCCATGAACACGGAGCGTCTGGCAAGACCGGTCAGGGAATCGTGTGACAGGACGAAATTGGAGTGGGCCTCAGCCTCTCTTTGCTGCCGCTCGAGCTTGACCTGTCCTTCGAGTTCGACAATCGCTCTTGTCCGCCGGTGTTCCCGGTTTGCCAGCAGTTGGTAACCGAACAGCAAAAGCCCAAACGCGACCCCGGCGTAGCCAAGCCCCCTTACGACGTAAGCAGTCAGATCCGATTCCACGACGAAGGCACCCATTACGTCTCCAACAGCGTAACGGTCGGTGCCGAGTTCCCGGTTGTGACAGGAGACGCAGACCTCCGATCTCGCAAATGTCGGAAAGATCGAGCGACCGATCACGCGCCAGTTTTCGACGCGCAGTTCTTCATGAATGCCTGCATCCCTGGTCCCGGCGATGCGATCGATTTCCTCGGCAACATGCACAAGAGGCTCCGTGAAGCCGAGTTCGGCTCCCGGTGGGCCCGGAACCCTGACCGTTACGGGCGCATGGCTGGTATTGCCGAGCCGGGCCTGGAGAAACGTTTCCAGACCCATGCGCCTGAATGCAGCCGGTAGCGGCATGCCTTCAGTGTGCTCTTCCGCGTACTGTCCGACGAAAGCCTCGGCAAGTTGAACAATCCGCGCCCTGTCATCCGCTTCCGTACGGCTGAATTCCCAAAGGGAAACCGAAAAAAAGGACAGTGCGAGTACCAGTGCGCCGGTGAAAACCAGAGACGCAGATCCAAGAGACTGGTGTCGAAAAGGTCCCATGCTAGCCAATATTACCAATATAATCAGTATTTCGGCTAATTTTACATGAGTCTCATTACTGAATCATTTAGCGATGGTCGGATATTATTTGCGTTTGTAAAAGCTTACTTAAGGCTAATTTCACCCAACCCAACAGGTCGCAAAGAAACCGTTCTTCTCCTGGTCCTTGCCGATTGACCGGCGTGTCTTGAAGCCGATCAGACCGTCGGCGCCGCCGACATCATGGCCGAGACCTTCAAGGCGGACCTGGAGGTTGCGCACAGCTCCGCGCGTTGTGTCCTTCATCGGTTTCCAGCCGGCGACAAATGGTTTGTTGCTGCCATAGCGGTCCGCAAGGTGGCCGACGAAAAGCGCGTAGGTGTCGCTTTCGTTGTACTCCTTGAGGACATAGAAATTTTCCGTGGCGATGAATGCCGGGCCGTAGCGGCCGGCAGGCAGCAGAATGTTGCCCGGACGGTTGATCTCGTGGTCCGGGAAGGGTTTTCCGCTGACGCGCTTGACGCCCTCGCCGACAAACCTGGAGATTTCCTGACGATTGTCAGGGCCCTCGCGGGTACACGAAACGGTTTCCGGGAGGACAACTTCGTAGCCCCAGTCGCGTCCCTTCTGCCACCCGTGCGCAGCCAGGTAGTTGGCGATCGACGCCATGGTGTCGACTTGGGACATCCAGATGTTGCGTTTGCCATCGCCGTCGAAGTCGACGGCATATTTCAGGTAGGAAGACGGCAGGAATTGCGGTTGCCCCATGGCCCCGCCCCAGGAACTGCGCATCGCACCGCGCGACACGTCGCCATTCTGCAGAATTTTGAGGGCAGCGATCAGTTCGTCTTTGAAGAAGTCGGCACGCTGGCCCATAAACGCCTGCGTTGCCAGCACCCGCAGGGCGTCATGCGGGATCTTGGCGCCGCCATAGCCCGATTCACGGGCCCAGATCGCCAGGATGATGCGCTTGGGTACACCGTACTTTGCTTCGATCCTTTGAAGCGGCGCGGCGTGCTTCTGCATCAGGCGTCGCCCGCCGGGAACGAGCGAGTTGAACTGGCTGTCCCGGAAATACCGCTGCGGCGAGCGGAATTCGGCCTGGAAATTGACCTTGGGCGGAGCGCCCTTGCCGCCAGGTCCGACAAGGCCGGGCAGCGACGTATCCGGCGTGAGCCCGGCCAGTTCCCTATCGAGGGTCGATTGGGAAATGCCTGCTCGTCTGGCCTCCGGGATGACGGTGTCGTTCAGAAACTGGCGAAACTGGGCATCATATTTTCCGGCATATGCCGTGCCTGTCAGGGCAACATGTGAAATCAACAGCGCGGCAAGGGCAAGTGTCAGACCTCGGATCACGGCAGGCTCCAGCAATTGAATCTCGGCGGCGAGCTTACCACGATGCGCGCCGAAGTCCGACCGGCTTCAAACCTCAATCCAGCCCAAATCATCAGCCGCCTGTGTCATGAGCCAGTCTTTTTCGAACCGGTACCAGCTGCCGCCGCGCTTTTGATCGTGTGATCTCGATATCGCCGAACCCATGAGATGGCACATCAGCAGTGTGCCCGCCGCGCCGTGACCGGCAAAGAGAACCGGCATCTCGGGTGCGATGCCTGAAAGCACGTCCCGGACACCGTCCACAATACGCGCCTGCGCGTCGACCGCGCGTTCCCAGCCGCGGACGGAGATAGTGGGCTCGGCGAAGAACTGATCGGCAACCGCCTCGAATTCGGCAGGAGGCAGAAAGCCGGTTGCCGATCTGTCGTTCTCATGCAGGTCCTCACGCACGAGCGGCGTGATGTTGCGGTGTGCGGCAAAAAACGCAGCGGTCTCGATGGCCTTTTTTTCGCCGCTGGAAACGACCGCTCCGATCCCGGAAGCAAAGGCAAGCTCGGCCGCCTTTTGTGCGCGCACTCGGCCAATCTCCGAAAGCCCCCAGTCAGGAACCGGGACCGCCGGGTCGATGGCGACTTCAGGATGAGTCAGGTAAATGCACCAGGTCATCAGATACGGTCCTCGAGCCAGCCGACGATCAGCTCGTAGGCGATCGAGATCGATGGCGGTATCCGGTGTTCCTCCGGATGCGTGCCGTCGATCATCTGGCGCACTTCGTCCCGGTCGCACCATTTGCAGGCCTCAAGTTCGTCATCGGCAATCTCGATTTCGAAAGAGGTGGCGGTGCCGATGCAGCCAAGCATGAGATTGGCCGGGAAAGGCCAGGGTTGGTTGGAGACAAGAGAAACGTCGCCGACCCGGATCCTGCTTTCCTCGAACACTTCGCGCCTGACAGCCGCCTCGATGGTTTCCCCCGGTTCCATGAAACCGGCCAGAGTGGTGTAAACACCTTCCGGCAAACGTGCGGGCCGCCCGAGCAAAGCCCGGTTTTCGTGTGTGATCAACATGATCACACACGGGTCTGTGCGCGGGAAATGAGGCGCGCCGCAGGACGGGCAGTCGCGCCGGTATCCGCCTTCGGCCATGTGGGTCTTGGCACCGCAGCGCGAGCAGTGCTGGTGGGTCCTGTGCCAGTGTATGAGCGCGCGTGCCTGGGCCAGGACACTGAGGTCCTCTGCCGAAAAGGCATTCTGGAGAGCAAGATTGCGCAGGTCCTGAACGAGCAGGTCTTCCCTTGCCTCCAGATCGTCGTCACCATGGGGCAATGTTGTTGCGAACAGCGGCTGTCCGCTTTCCGGTCGAAGGCCGAGGAACACCATCTCGTCCGCGCTTGCACCGAGCGCCAGCGCCGCATTGAACGCGTGCCCTATGCCTTTGTCCGCTCCACCCTGAAACACCAGCGTCTTGTCCGTTGACAGCACGATCCGCGTTTCGGGTCGTTCGAGCAGGCCCTTCAGGTAGCTGCTTTCTCCGCGCCGTTCCGACTGCCTGTCGAGGGTATTGTCGATAAAGCTCATCTCCATTGCCTGGAGACTGGCGGCGGCTGGTCGCATAGTGGTGTCCCTGAAAATTTTTGGGCAGGAAATAGTTCGCGCGGACTGTAGAGCCGCGCGGATGGTGTGTCCAGCGGGCCTATTGCGTGACGGTGAGAGCGTCCCTGAGCTCCTCGATCAGCCTGTCGGCATGCTCCGGCTCATAGTCCCGTGGCGGAACGACGCCCCAGACAGGACCTGGCCAGGCACTGTCATCGCGAAACCGGGCGATGACATGCACATGAAGCTGCGGCACCTGGTTGCCGAGTGCGCCGACATTCAGCTTTTCGCATTCCGTTACCTTTCGCAGAGCTGTGCTGGCAAGCGAAATTTCCCGCATCAGCTGCATCTGGTCGCTGTTGTCGAGATCGATGATTTCAACCAGGTCGGATTTGCGCGGCACGAGCAGCAGCCACGGGTAGTTGGCATCCTTCATCAGCCGCACCGCCGACAATGGCAGATCGGCGACGAAAAGGCTGTCGCCTTCAAGGCGCGGATTAATGGCAAAGGAAGTCATGGTCGGATATCCGGTCGCTTCGGTCGACGGACGCACGAAGTTCACGGGCCCGCCAAATTGCTTTCGCCCAGCATATGGGTAGATTGCTTGCGAAGCGAACCAGTTTTCGCAAAAAATTCCGCTGCCGCGCCAATTCCGGATTTTGCCATGCCACTTGAAACGCTTCTCAGTTTTGCCCTTGTTGCCGCACTCCTGGTCATGTCGCCCGGGCCAAATGGTGTTCTCATCGCGAAAACCGTGCCGACATCCGGAAAAAGCGCGGCCGCCTTCAACATTGCCGGTTTCGTCGGCGCGTTTTTCCTGCATGGAACGCTGTCGATCCTGGGCATCTCTGTCATCCTGGTGCATTCCGCGGAGGCGTTCTTCGTCGTCAAGATGCTGGGGGCGGTGTATCTGGTGTGGATCGGCTTGAAAGCGCTGCGCGATGCCCTGACGGGGCGCGTGCTTGCAACCGGTCCCGTTGCCCCGGCCCGGCGCCGGCGTACCATGGTCCGGGCCCTTGGCGAGGGGTTTTTGACCAACGCGCTGAACCCGAAGGTTTCCATGTTCTATCTCGCCGCCTTTCCGCAGTTTATTCCCGAAGGCGCGGGCGCTGTTGCGGCTGCGTTCTCACTGGTTGCCGCCCACGCGCTTATCAACGTCCTATGGTTCGGCGCAATGGTGCTGCTGCTCTCCCGTGTCACGAAGGCTGCGGGAAGCCCGGCCTTTCAGCGCTGGCTGAAAGGCATAACCGGTCTGGTGTTCATGGGATTTGGCCTGAAACTGGCGACGCTGCGCCCCTGACGCAGCCATTTCCCCGGCGAACAAAAAACCTCTGGTGGCCTCTTGCCAAACCCCAGGGGGCATCTGATATAAGGCGCTCGGGAGGTTGGTGGTGGACGAGCCACTCGCCAACCGGGTCAGGTCCGGAAGGAAGCAGCCCTAACGAGCCTCGGCACGGGTCGCCGTGCCAGCCTCCCACCCGCTCGCATGATGCATTCATGCGCAGCCGCCGCCTTCGGGCGGCGTGTTTGTTTGTGCCGGCCAAAATGGCACCTGCGACGGTGGTTGCACACGCCGATCCGCATTTCACAGAAAAACGCAATCTTGCCGTCCCCATTCTCGAAAAAGACGGTATGGTGCCGCTCATGGACGAGTCAGGTTTTCCGCAGGAAGGTGCACCCGCACCGGCGACCAACAGCAATTCTGAGTCTGGCACTCACGGCCAGGACGGTGCGTACCGTGTTCTGGCCCGTAAGTATCGCCCGAAGAACTTCGAGGATCTGGTTGGTCAGGAGCCGATGGTGCAGACGCTGGAAAACGCGTTTGAAACCGGACGGATTGCCCAGGCCTGGATGCTGACCGGTGTGCGTGGTGTCGGCAAGACGACCACCGCGCGGATCCTGGCGCGGGGGCTCAATTATGAAGTGCCTGGAGAAGCGGAAAAACCGACCGTTAAACTTGAGCGGGAAGGCACTCATTGCAAGGCGATCATGGAAGGTCGTCATGTCGACGTGATCGAAATGGATGCGGCCTCCCACACGGGCATCAACGACATCCGCGAGATCATCGACGCCGCGCGCTACCGTCCGGCGACTGCGCGTTACAAGGTCTACATCATCGACGAAGTCCACATGCTGTCCAACGCTGCCTTCAACGGGTTGCTGAAGACGCTCGAGGAACCGCCCGAGCATGTGAAGTTCATTTTCGCGACGACCGAGATCCGCAAGGTGCCGATCACGGTCCTGTCGCGGTGTCAGCGGTTTGATCTCAGACGCATCGACCAGTCCAAGATGATCGGCCTGCTGCGCCGGATCTCCGACGCAGAGAACAACCGGATTTCCGATGAGGCGCTGCTGCTGATCGCCCGGGCCGGAGAGGGGTCTGCGCGCGATTCGCTATCCCTGCTCGATCAGGCCATGGCGCATGGAACCGGTGCGATCGAGGCAGATGATCTGCGTCAGATGCTGGGCCTTGCCGACAGGGCGCGTGTCATTGACCTTTTCGGACATCTCATGTCGGGCAGCATCGAGGAGGCACTGGCCGAACTTCAGGCCCAGTATGAGGTCGGTGCCGACCCGGCGATCGTCCTGACGGATCTGGCGGACTTTACCCATCTGGTCACCCGCATGAAAGTGGCACCCAAATCGGCGGACGAGGCCACGGTGACGGAAGCCGAACGGGCGCGCGGCAAGGAGTTTGCCGAAAAGATTTCCGTGCGCCTGCTGTCACGCGCCTGGCAGATCCTGTTGAAAGGCGTTCAGGAAGTCCAGACCGCGTCCAAGCCCCTTCAGGCTGCCGACATGGTGCTGGTGCGGCTTGCCTATGCAATCGACCTGCCGGATCCGGGCGAACTGCTGTCTCAGGTCAAGAACGGGCAAAATCCGCTGGCGCCAGCATCTGGTCCCGCTGGGCAGGCCGGTCATGGGTCAGGACCTTCCGGCGGCGGCGCTCAGGCAATGGCGGTTGGCATGCCGCCGCCAGCCAGCGACCCCGGCCCGGGCAATGGCGGAGGTGCGCCGTCGATGCAGGCGGCAGGAAGGCCGCAGCTTTCAGCGATAAGCGGGGGCCTGCCGAAACAGGCACCGGCTACAGGCAAGGCCGAGACGCAGCCGCAACAAGTGCCGGAATCGGCGCAGTCCGCGCTGAAGAACCTTCACGATTGCGCCGCCCTGGCCTCGGAAAAGCGCGACATCCCGATGAAGGTTGCCATTCAGCGGCAGATGCGCCTGGTGAAATTCCAAGCGGGCAAGATCGAAATCCAGCCAACGGACGACGCGCCTGCCGATATTGCCGGCGAATTCGGGCGCAAGCTCACCGAATGGACAGGGCAGCGATGGTTCGTTGTGGTTTCCCGCGAGCACGGCCGGCCGACGATTCATGAGGAACAGGAAGCCAATCAGCAGCAACTCCTTTCCGACGCCAAGTCGCACCCGACGGTCTCCGCCCTGCTCAGCCAGTTTCCGGGGGCAAAGGTTGTCGACGTGAAGGTGCAGGTCACCGAGGAAGACGAAGCAGCCCTTGCCGATCCCATGGTGAGCGACCCGTTGCTCAACGAGGCCCTCGGCGACGATGAAGACGATTGATCGAACGCGGTTGTTCTTCTAAATGCTGACCCCAGATTAACAGACAAAGGGCGAACCCCGCCTGAGTGATTGCAAGGAGAGATCCCATGGACTTCCTCAAGATGATGAAGCAGGCCAAGGAAATGCAGGAGCAGATGGGCTCTCTGCAGGAGCAGATCATCGATATCGAGGTCGAGGGCGTTGCGGGCGCCGGGCTCGTGAAAGTAACCCTCAACGGCAAGAGCGATCTGAAAGGACTCAAGATCGACCCCTCGCTTTTGAAGGAAGATGAAGGCGAGATTCTGGAAGACCTGATCATGGCCGCCCACACTGATGCCCGGGTGAAGGTCGAAATGGCCATTCAGGAAAAGACCCAGGAACTCATGGGCGGTCTCGGACTTCCGGCCGGGATGAAACTGCCGTTTTGAGGTTCGCCCTCCGGCAGCGAGGCTCGTGAAGGCAACCTGGGCATCTGCCCCTCATCCGGCCGTTCAGCCCGCCTCTTTCCCGAGTGAGAAGGGGCCGCTTCTGGAATTGTCAGAATCAGAAGGATAACCTCTCCCGTCGGGGGAGGTCGGGTCCAAGATCCGGGTGAGGAGGCAAGCGTTTCCGTGTCTCTATGGTAAGGCCTCACTTATGGGTCCGTACCCTATCCCCTCAAAGAAGACGAGCACATGGCACAAAAGAGCGTAGCGGGACCGGAAATCGAGCGGCTGATCCAGCTCTTGGCAAAGCTGCCGGGTCTCGGGCCGCGATCGGCTCGCCGTGCCGCGCTGCATCTCATCAAGAAAAAGGACCAGTTGCTGGTTCCGCTTTCCGAGGCGATGGGTGTCGCGGTCAACGAGATCGGCATCTGTTCGATCTGCGGGACTGTCGACACCACCGATCCCTGCACCATCTGCTCCGATCCCAAACGTGACGAGACTGTTCTCGTTGTCGTTGAGGATGTCGCCGACCTCTGGGCATTGGAGCGGGCGGGTGCCGTCAAGGCACGCTATCATGTTCTTGGCGGTACCTTGTCGCCTCTCGACGGCGTCGGCCCGGAGGACCTGAACCTTGCCTCACTGATCGATCGCTGCGGGTCCGAAAGCTTCAATGAAGTCATTCTGGCCATCAGCGCGACGGTGGAGGGACAGACCACGGCACACTACATCATGGATCAGCTCGCGCCGCTCGGCGTTAACGTCACCAAGCTGGCCCATGGCGTGCCTGTCGGCGGCGAACTCGATTATCTCGACGAGGGAACGCTGGCCCAAGCGTTGAAGGCGCGGACGCAGTTCTAGGTGATGGACTCATAAATGAGACCATCACCTAGGGTCGCGAACCTCCCGGTCTCTTGCACGCTTCCATCCCCGCACCTATGTCGGTGCTGTCGCTCACAAAGACTTGAAGGTTTCATGTTCCAAGCAGCTTCCCGCGCCATGTCGCAGGTATTCGAGCAGCCGTTTCGCAAAATTTTCTGGAAAATGCTGGGGTTCACGCTGGCGATCCTGATCGTGATATGGCTCGCCCTGCAGGGCATCGTCAGCCATCTTCTGGGCGTTGCCGCCACCGAATGGGGCGACGGCAGTGCCTGGATCAACTGGACGGAATGGTCGATTTCGATCCTGACCGGGATCGGTGCGGTCTTCGTGCTCGGATTTCTGATCGCGCCTATATCGGCGCTTCTCGCAGGTCTGTTCCAGGACGACATCGCCGATATCGTCGATGCGCGGGATTACCCCGCAGATCGTCCCGGCAGCGCCCTGCCGCTCTCCAAATCCCTGGTCCAGACCATCAAATTCACCGGTGTCGTGATCATCGGCAACCTCTTTGCGCTGCTGCTTCTGCTGGTGCCTGGCGTCAATCTCGTCGCGTTCTTCGTCGTCAACGGTTATCTGCTGGGGCGTGAATTCTTCGAATTCGCCGCCATGCGCTACCTGCCGCCAGCCGACGCCAGGGCGTTCCGGCGCGCACGCGGCGGTACGGTATTCCTTGCCGGTCTGATCATTGCCTGCCTGCTGGCCGTTCCGATCCTCAATCTGGTGACGCCGATTTTTGCGACCATCTTCATGCTGCATCTCTACAAGAAGCTTGCATCCGGGGCGGCGATCTGACGAACTGCTGCCGCTGGGCAAGCGGATTTACGCGAACGCCCGCCGGAGGAAGACAATGCAGGATTTGTTGCTTGAAATCGCCGAGGCGGCTGCAGGCAGTCCGGACAAGGGCAAGGTTGCCACCTATATTCCCGAGCTTGCCAGCGTCGACCCGGATCATTTCGGCATGGCCGTTGCGCTTGAAGACGGTCGTCTCCTGACTGCCGGTGACGCCGATGTCCCGTTTTCCATCCAGTCCGTTTCCAAGGTGTTCGCGCTTGCATTGGCCCTCGGCCGTGTCGGAGACCAGCTCTGGTACCGTGTCGGGCGCGAGCCGTCCGGGCTGTCCTTCGATTCCATCCTGCTCCTCGAACGGGAAGACGGCATCCCGCGCAATCCGTTCATCAACGCGGGCGCACTGGTGACGACCGATACCTATCTTGCGGGATCGAACCCGCGGGAGGCACTGGGTGAACTGATACGTTTCATTCGGGCTGCCGCCGACGATGACAGCATTCACATCAACGAAAAGGTGGCACAGTCCGAGCTGGTGACCGGCCACCGCAATTTTTCGCTCGCGCACTATCTGGCCTCACACGGCAACATGCGCTCCGATGTCGACAAGGTGCTCGGCACCTACTGCCATCAATGCGCGATCGAGATGAGTTGCCGCCAGCTGGCGCTCGCCGGACGGTTCCTGATCGAGGCGGAAACCGTTCCGGCCCTCGTTGCCGTCCAGCGCCGCCGCCGGATCAACGCCCTGATGATGACATGTGGCCACTATGACGGCTCCGGCGACTTCGCCTTTCGCGTCGGGCTTCCCGGCAAAAGCGGCGTTGGTGGCGGGATCCTGGTGATTTCACCGGGACGCGCTTCGATCGCCGTTTGGTCTCCTGGTTTGAACCGTTACGGCAATTCCAAGCTCGGTACGGAAGCCATGGAGACCTTTGCAAAACGGACGGGCTGGTCTGTTTTCGGGTGAGCCACGCTGCACGATTGGCAGCCGGAACAGCTCCGGCCGCCGATCAGGTTTCTAGGGGCATGTCCCTAGCTTTCTTCATCCGCTGCAAGCACGCCGGACTTGAACAGGAAACCGGCAGCCGCGCCGCCGATCAGCGGTGCGACGATGAAGAGCCAGACCTGTCCAAGCGCAGCAGGGTTGCTGGCAACGCCGATAATCGCCGGACCGAGAGATCGCGCCGGATTGACGGAAACGCCGGTGACGTTGATCCCGACGATGTGGATAACCACAAGCGTCAGACCGATCGCCAGGCCGGCAAGATGCGCGGGCGCACCCTTTTGTGTGACGCCGAGAATGCAGACGAGGAACAGGAAGGTCGCGACGATCTCGAAAATGAGTGCCGAGAGCATGTTGTATTCGCCGAAATTGCCTGCGCCCCAGCCGTTCTGACCAAGGCCGCCGTCCCAGCCTTCGGCCTTGCCGCTCAGGATGATCGCAAGAACCGCAGCGCCTGCCAGGGCACCGAGGACCTGAGCGATCCAGTAGGTGATGAGTTCATTCGCTGGCATCTTGCCGGCCATGAACACACCGAGGCTGACGGCCGGATTGATATGGCACCCTGAAATCATTCCGATCCCGTAGGCCATCGCGACGATGGACAGGCCAAACGCGAAGGCGATTCCCAGAACATCGATAGCGGTCGGTCCGGTTCCCATCCCGGCAATTACGGCTGCGCCGCACCCGAACAGGACAAGGGTGAAAGTTCCAACAAATTCTGCGATTGCTTTCTTCATGAAATTCGGCTCCTTTTACCGCCGGCCAGCGGCCCCACGTCACCAGAATAAAGATGACGTAGGGGAGAGTTACGCAATTTTGATCCGTTGGGAAGTGTAGATTTTTGTGCGCCGCAGAACGCAAAATCCGGGATCTGATCGATTTAAGTCCACAAAGGGCAAAGTAACTTTCCAGATTCTCCTTTTTGATGTTTTGACGCGACGGCTTCTTGGCGCTAGAACCTTTCTAGACAACGCACTGATTTCCTTACGTTTGCGTAAGCGTAAGGTAGCGTCGTACGGGAGAGGAATTCCATGTCGAACGCCGATATGCGGGGCAATCGCCCGCTGTCACCCCATCTTCAGATCTACAAGCCGATTCTGACGATGGTCATGTCCATCCTGCACCGCATCACGGGTGCGGCGTTGTATTTCGGGACAATCCTCCTTGCGTGGTGGCTGATCGCTGCCGCTGCCGGTCCGTCCTACTTCGACTTCGTCAACGAAATCTACGGTTCGTTCATCGGCCGGCTGATCCTGTTTGGCTTCACCTGGGCACTTGTGCACCACATGCTCGGAGGCCTGCGCCACTTCATCTGGGACATGGGTGCCGGCTTCGGCAAGGATGCGCGCGAGTGGCTTGCCAAGGCCACGATCATCGGTTCCGTCTCACTTACGCTGATCCTGTGGATCATCGGCTACATGGTTCGCTAAGGAGAGTGTCATGAGCGATATGCGCACCCCTCTCAACAAGGTTCGCGGACTGGGTTCTGCCAAGGAAGGCACGGACCATTTCTGGAAGCAGCGCATCACGGCCGTCGCCAATGTCGTCCTGATCAGCTTCTTTGTGATCCTTGTGATTTCGATCCAGGGATCGAGCCACGGCGACGTGATCGAAACCCTGAAGAACCCGCTGGTTTCGATCCTGTTCCTTCTGGTCATTCTCTCCGGTGTCTATCACATGAAGCTTGGCATGCAGGTGATCATTGAAGATTACATCCACGGTGAGGGGCTGAAGTTCCTCACGCTGATGGCAAACACCTTTTTCTGCGCCTTTATCGGCTTCGGCTGCATTTTCGCAGTTCTCAAGATTGGCTTTGGAGGCTGACCCGGATGGCCAAATCCTATGAATTCGTCGACCACACCTATGACGTGGTTGTTGTCGGCGCCGGCGGCGCGGGTCTGCGCGCAACGCTCGGCATGGCCGAACAGGGCCTGCGCACGGCCTGCATCTCCAAGGTGTTTCCAACGCGTTCCCACACGGTTGCGGCCCAGGGCGGCATTGCCGCGTCTCTGACCAACATGACGCCGGACTGCTGGGAATGGCACATGTATGACACGGTCAAGGGCTCCGACTGGCTCGGCGACACCGACGCCATGGAATACCTTGCCCGCGAAGCCCCGAAGGCGGTCTATGAGCTTGAGCACTACGGTGTGCCGTTTTCACGCACCGAAGAAGGCAAGATCTATCAGCGCCCCTTCGGCGGGCACATGCAGAATTACGGCGAAGGGCCCCCCGTGCAGCGCACCTGCGCGGCGGCCGACCGGACCGGTCACGCCATCCTGCACACGCTCTACGGCCAGTCCCTGCGCCACAACGCCGAATTCTACATCGAATATTTCGCCCTCGATCTGATCATGTCCGAAGACGGCGTCTGCCAGGGCGTGATCGCATGGAACCTCGATGACGGCACGATGCATCGCTTTGCCGCCAAGATGGTGGTTCTGGCAACCGGCGGATACGGCCGAGCCTATTTCTCCGCGACGTCTGCCCATACCTGCACCGGCGACGGCGGCGGCATGGTTGCCCGCGCGGGACTGCCGCTCCAGGACATGGAATTCGTCCAGTTCCACCCGACCGGCATCTACGGCTCCGGCTGCCTGATCACCGAAGGTGCGCGCGGCGAGGGCGGTTATCTCGTCAACTCCGAAGGCGAGCGTTTCATGGAGCGCTACGCACCTTCGGCGAAGGACCTGGCCTCGCGGGATGTTGTCTCGCGCTGCATGACCATGGAAATCCGCGAAGGCCGCGGTGTCGGCAAGAAGGGCGATCACATCTTCCTTCATCTCGATCACCTCGATCCGGCGCTTCTGGCCGAACGCCTCCCGGGAATTTCGGAAAGCGCGCGGATCTTCGCCGGCGTCGATGTGACCAAGGATCCGATCCCGGTCCTGCCGACGGTTCACTACAACATGGGCGGCATCCCGACCAACTATTGGGGTGAAGTCCTGAACGCGGACGGCAAGAACCCGAACCGCATCCAGGAAGGCCTGATGGCCGTGGGCGAGGCCGGCTGCGCGTCGGTTCACGGAGCCAACCGTCTCGGCTCGAACTCGCTGATCGACCTTGTTGTGTTCGGCCGTGCCGCAGCGATCAAGGCCGGCGAGGTTGTCGACCCGAAAGAAGCAACGCCATCTCCGAGCGAGGCCTCCTGCGACATGATCATGGATCGCTTCGACAAGTTTCGCAACGCCAGCGGCGCGATCCCGACCGCGGACCTGCGTGACAAGATGCAGCACGCCATGCAGGAGGACGCAGCCGTTTTCCGCACGCAGGAAAGCCTGGCAGCCGGCTGCAAGCGCCTGAGCGATATCTGGAGCGACATGAAGGATCTGAAGGTCTCGGACCGCTCGCTGATCTGGAATTCCGATCTGGTGGAAACGCTGGAGCTGGAAAACCTGATGGCGAATGCAATCACCACGGTCTATGGCGCCGAGGCCCGCAAGGAAAGCCGTGGCGCTCATGCGCGCGAAGATTTCAAGGACGGGCCGTTCTCCGGCCGGGACGACGAAAACTGGCGCAAGCACACGCTGGCCTGGGTCAATGAGGCGGGCGATGTGAAGCTCGACTACCGGCCCGTCGTCCTCGATCCGCTGACCACCTTCGAGGAAGGGGGCATCGACCCGAAAAAGATCGCGCCGAAAGCGCGTGTCTACTAGGGAGCGCGCTGCGTGAGCCAGTCGGCGACACTTCTGGACACAAGAAGCCCGTTCGGAACCTATCCGGCCGAACGGCTGGTCCGGGCTGCCTGGCGTCTGGCCGACCGGCATGATCTGTCACGGGGATTGCGAAAGCGCATCCGCGGCTTGGTCGCCCGGGTTTTCAGGGGCCCGTACGACCTTGAGGCGGACGGCCTGAAATTCCGCATCTATCCAGGCGAGAACTATGATGATCGCAAGATCCTCGCCAAGGGACGGCTGCCGGAACGCGCCGAACACGGTCTGCTGGAGCCGCACCTTCAAGAGGGAACCGTCTTCGTCGACGTTGGAGCGAACATTGGATCCTATGCCGTTTTCGCTGCCCGGCATGGCGCGACGGTGGTTGCCATCGAGGCCAATCCGCAAACCGCGCACAAGCTGAGCTTCAATGTCCGCGCCAACGACCTGGAAAACGTGACTGTCGTCAATTCCGCGGTCGGATCCCGGGAAGACACGTTGCCGCTTTGGCATGAGCCCAGCAACTGCGGTTTTGCCACCTTCGTGACCGACTTGACCACGGGCGAATGGGCGGGCGACTGGACCCAGACCTATGTGACCGTTCGTCCGCTGACCGACATTACGGATCAGCAGGGACTTGAGCGGATCGACATTCTCAAGGTGGATGTTGAAGGGTATGAGGACCGCGTTGTCCTGCCGTTCCTTCGCCACGCGGACAAGGCCATGTGGCCCCGCGTGATCCTTCTTGAAACAAATTGCCGGCCATACTGGTCCGAGGATTGCCTGAGCGAACTGGCAAGCCGGGGCTACGAGGTAACAGGCCGGACGAATGACAACATGGTCCTTGAACTCAGCACCTGAGCGAAAGGACGTTTGGCCCTCATGCCCGGACAGGCATGGCGCGGGCCGCAACGCGGAGCAGTAACGAGATGGTTCAGCTGACGCTACCCCGGAACTCCACGGTGACGGAAGGCAAGGTGTGGGACAAGCCGGAAGGCGCCACAAACCTGCGCGAATATCGTATCTACCGCTGGAACCCGGACGACGGCCGCAACCCGCGGGTCGACACCTATTTCATCGATGCCGATGATTGCGGTCCGATGGTGCTCGACGGCCTGATCTACATCAAGAACAAGATCGATCCGACGCTGACTTTCCGCCGGTCCTGCCGCGAAGGCATTTGCGGGTCATGCGCCATGAATATCGACGGCACCAACACTCTCGCCTGCACCAAGGGCATGGAAGAGATTGCCGGCGACGTGGTCAAGATCTACCCGCTGCCGCACATGGCTGTGGTCAAGGATCTCGTGCCCGACCTGACGCGCTTCTATGCCCAGCACCGCTCGATCGAACCCTGGCTGCAGACGGTGTCTCCGGCACCGGAAAAGGAATGGCTGCAGTCCCATGAGGACCGGGTCAAGCTGGACGGGCTCTACGAATGCATCCTGTGCGCCTGCTGCTCCACCTCCTGCCCGAGCTACTGGTGGAACGGTGACCGCTATCTCGGCCCTGCGATCCTGCTGCAGGCCTACCGCTGGCTGATCGACAGCCGCGACGAGGCGACCGGCGAGCGTCTGGACAACCTGGAAGATCCTTTTCGCCTCTATCGCTGCCACACGATCATGAACTGCTCCCAGGCCTGCCCGAAAGGCCTGAACCCGGCAAAGGCGATTGCCGAGATCAAGAAGATGATGGTCGAACGGCGGGTCTGATCCTTCCGGTATCTGGCCAGGTTTCGAAAAGCCGCCCTCCGGGCGGCTTTTTTGTTTGGCTTCGGCACTGACCCTGCCTCGGGGTCGGTTCCAGGATCGGCTGCATCCCATCGGCCTGCACCGAATTTGCACAAATTCCCTGAATTCCCTGCCCGGTTTCACCATGACGTCTCCCAGCCGAGAGGCAAGACTGCCCTTTGCAATGGGGGCGCAGTCCCGTTTGCGCCCATTTGGCAGAGGGATTTTGTATGACCGACACGACAGACACCCACACCCCCTACGGTCCGGCAGCGCCGCAGCAACCTGCAACGACAAGGTTCATGACGTTCCTCGGTTCTCCGGCGGTGAAATTCGTTCTGATAGGGCTGCTCTCCTTCCTCCTGCTCGTTCCCAGCATCTTTGTCTGGGTGCTTGTGGAAGAACGTGCGCATAGGGCAAAGGATGTCGCGCGCGAGATCGCCCGCTCCTGGGGCGGAACACAGGAGATCAACGGCCCCTACCTTGTGATCCCCTTCACCGAAACCTACACCACGGGCTCTGGCGAAGACTTTGAGACCATGACCGTCCGCAGAACGGCGGTGCTGTTTCCCGAAAGGCTGACGGTGGGTGGTTATGTCGCGGTCGAGGAACGGAAAAAATCGATCTTTACGCTTCCCGCTTACAATGCGCGTCTCGACCTCGGCGGTACCTTTGCCGCGCCTCCCGAGGACATGTTCGAACCCAGGCACGGCGGTACGATCGATGTTGCGGCGGACAAGGCTGTCGTTGTCGTCGGGATCCGCGATGTCCGGGCGCTCAAGAGCGAGGTGGCGCTCGCTTTGGCAGGCACAGGAGCCGTGCCTTTCGAACCGGGTCTCGGGCCTCTCGCCGCGAAGCTGGACCACAATCCGCGCCGTTCATCCGGCCCATCCGGGATCAACGCGGGCGTGTCTCCAACGGTCTGGCGAAACGGCTTTACCTTCGACGTCAAACTGCAGCTCAATGGCTCGACGGCGATCTATGTCGCACCGGCCGGACAGACCACCAAGGTCTCCGTTCAGTCAGACTGGCCCCATCCCGGTTTCACCGGTGCATTTCTTCCCGAAACGCGGACCATCAACAGGTCCGGTTTCGATGCCGCCTGGACCATTCCCTACCTTGCCCGCGGCATCCCGAAGGTCATGGAGACAAACCACCTGCCGCTTCAGGACAAGCTGCTTGGCGTAAAGTTCGTCGAGCCGGTGAACTTCTACCAGACGATCTCCAGATCCCTTAAATATGCGATCGGCTTCATCAGCCTGACCTTTCTGGCGGTGTTCGTCCTTGAGATGCGCTCCGGCTGGCGGTTCCACTGGATTCAATACGCGCTGGTTGGCCTTGCCCTGATCATCTTCTACGTAATGCTTCTGGCATTTGCAGAACATGTCGGATATGCGCTGGCCTACCTGATTGCCGCTGGCGCTGCGACTCTGCTGAACGCGATCTATATCGGAACATCGCTCAAAAGCAGGCTCGCCGGCCTGGTTATGCTGGCGGTGCTCGGCAGTATCTTCGGTGTGCTGTTCGCCCTCATGCAGGAACAGGACTACGCGCTCCTGATCGGCTCGGTCATTGCCTTTGTCGCCCTGGCCATCACGATGTTCGTGACCCAGAGGATCGACTGGACGGGGCAGGGAAGGCCTGATCCGGAACCCGCCGGCGCAGCGGTCTGACATGCGGCTTAAGCCGACCCGCCGACCCCGGACGCAGGAACACGCGACCCGGGGTCTGTTTTTCTGTTCTAGCACCTCCTCATCCTGAGGTGCGGAGCGGAGCGAAGCCTCGAAGGATGGGCCGCAGGCCCGGATCTTGTTGCCATCCTTCGAGACGGACCGTTCGGTCCTCCTCAGGATGAGGATCTCTTTCTCGACATACGCCGATGCGACAGGATGCGAAGACTTTGCGAACACCTATCGTTCGCCCGGACGACCGGCGGTTGAGTTTCAGGTTCGTAAAGCCCGATTTCCGGGGAAGGGTGTTGCAAAACGATCTGAAGTCAACATTCGGCTGCTCACCCGCATGTGGCTTGAATGCGTTGACACGTGCCTGTCTTCGGACCCCGAAACCCATCCAACTCTTGCTCTTGAGCTTCATTTGTTCTATCTTTGTTCTTATCTGAGTAAAGAGTTGGAGGCGTACATGCACAAGAGCCGGTTGGGAGATCTGGTCATAGATTGCGAGGGCGGTGACATCGACGAGCACGCCGCGTTCTGGTCGAAGGCGCTCGGGCGCACGCTGGAAGCGGAGCCCAAGAACCCGCGCTACCGCAGGCTTTTCGGCAAGGACGGCGATATCGGTATTCTGCTGCAGGCGGTCGAGCATCCGTCCCGCGTTCACCTGGACATTGAAACGGACAACCCGGAAGCGGAAGTCGCCCGGCTTGAGAAACTCGGTGCGAAGATCGTCAAGCGTTTCAAGAGCTGGGTGGTGATGGAAGCGGTGAGCGGCCACAGGTTCTGCGTGGTCAATCCGCAGTCACCGGGTTTCGAAGAGAACGCAACGCTCTGGGAAAGCTGATCTGAAATGTCCGGTCACGGTCTTCTCACGGCGTTGTGCAGGCGTGCGAACGGAGTTGAGTTGCCTCGGCAAGAGAATGCGTTACCTCTATCTGCAATCGATGGAGGATCCAACATGAAGCGTTTGTTGCGCCAGACTTTCCTTGCTGTACTTGTCGGCGTCACGCCGGTAGCCACCGCACAGGCCGAAACGGCCATCTTCGCCGGCGGCTGTTTCTGGTGCGTGGAATCGGACCTGGAGAAATTGCCCGGCGTCCGGGACGTGAAGTCCGGTTATGCGGGAGGCAAAAGCCAGAATCCCACCTACAAGAATTACGAGCGCGGCGGTCACCGCGAAGTGGTTCAGGTGGACTTCGACGAAAGCCAGATCAGCTATCAGGATCTTGTCCGCATTTTCCTGCGCACGGTCGATGTGACGGATCCGGGCGGCCAGTTCTGCGACCGCGGCTATGGCTATTCAACGGCGATCCATCCGCTGAACGACAGGCAGGCCAAGGCCGCGAAGGCGGAGATCGCCAAGGCCGACAAGGTCCTTGGCGGCCGCGTGGTCACTCCGGTTGAAGGCGCAGCTGTCTTCTGGCCCGCGGAGGATTACCACCAGGCCTACTACAAGAGCAATGCACGCACGCTGACCCGGTTCGGCTATGTGACCCGGGCCGAAGCCTACAAGGGCTACCGCAAGGCCTGTGGCCGTGACGCCAGGGTGAAATCGGTATGGGGTGCGGAAGCCTACAAGGGACTGCCCAAGGCCGGTTCCTGAGGACTGCAATAACGGGCAATCCGATTCAAAACCCGGGTTGCCCTCAAACGCCCGCCTCAAAAGCCTCGACAAGTTCCAGAAACGCCTCGCCGTATTTTTCCAGCTTGGACTGGCCGACCCCGGAAACGCTCAGGAGCGCGTCGGACGTGACGGGCCGGGCGGATGCGATCCCGGCCAGCGTCGCATCGGGAAAGACGACGTAGGGCGGAACATTCTGGTCTCTGGCGATTTGCGTCCTGAGGCGCCGCAGGCGCTGAAACAGTAGCTTGTCTTCCTCATCCAGTTCGTCGGCAACCGAGGCCGTTCGTGAAGAGCGCGTTTGTTTGAGACCGGCGGCGTTCCTGTCTTTTCGCAGCAAAATCGTCTCGTCGCCGCGAAGAACCGGCCGCGCTGCCTCGGTCAGCACCAGAGCACCGAACTGTGCATGGTCCACGTCCACGAAACCGGCGGCGACCAGCTGCCGTGCAATCGATTGCCAGGTCTTCTGGGGCGTATCCTGTCCGATGCCGAAGACCGACAGTTTGTTGTGTGAAAACCGGGTTACCTTCTCGTTTGTCTTGCCGAGAAGCACATCGATCAGGTGGCCGGTTCCGAAACGCTGGCCGGTGCGATAGATCGCGGACATCAGTTTGCGGGCAGGTTCGGTTCCGTCCCAGGTTTCCACGGGCGAAAGGCAGGTGTCGCAATTGCCGCAAGGTTGCGGGTAGGTTTCACCGAAATGCGCCAGCAGCGCCTGCCGTCTGCATCCCGAGGTCTCGCAGATGCCGAGCAGAGCGTTGAGCTTGGTGTTTTCCGCCCGCTTGATGTCGTCCGGCGCATCGCCTTCCGCAATCATCCGCCGCCGTTGCACGAGATCAGCCATGCCGTAGGCCATGAATGCTTCCGCCGGAGCGCCGTCGCGGCCGGCCCGTCCCGTTTCCTGGTAGTAGGCCTCGACCGAAGACGGGAGGTCGAGATGCGCAACATACCGCACGTCCGGCTTGTCGATGCCCATGCCGAAGGCAACGGTCGCAACGAGGCAGAGACCTTCCTCCAGAAGAAAGGCATCCTGGTTCGCCGCGCGCCGGTCTGAAGGCAATCCGGCGTGATACGGCAGGGCCCTGATGCCCTTTGCTGTCAGCCAGTCTGCGATTTCCTCCACCTTTGCACGCGACAGGCAGTAGACGATCCCGCTTTCGCCCTTGTGCTTGCTCAGGAAATCCAGGAGCTGCTGCCGCTGATTCGAGCGTTCGACGATCTCGTAGCGGATATTGGGTCTGTCGAAACTGGTCGCAAAGACATGCGCGTTTTCCAGCTTCAGGCGGGCAAGAATGTCCTTTTGCGTATGCGGATCGGCCGTCGCCGTCAGCGCCACCCGCGGCACGCCGGGATAGCGCTCGGCAAGACAGGAAAGCGACATGTATTCCGGGCGGAAATCATGGCCCCACTGGCTGACGCAGTGTGCCTCGTCAATGGCGAAGAGCGAAATCTCGAGCGTATCCAGAAACCGCCGGAAGCTTTCGTTTCCAAGGCGTTCGGGCGTCACGTAGAGAAGGTCGATGTCACCGCTGCGCAGGGCGTCGCGAAGGCGGTCCTGTTCCTCCGGAAGGAGGGTCGAGTTCAGCGCGGCCGCCCGGACGCCGGCCGCCGTCAGCGCGCCGACCTGGTCTTTCATAAGGGCAATCAGGGGAGAGACCACGATGCCGACACCGCGCCGGCACAGGGCCGGTATTTGGAAGCACAGCGATTTGCCGGCTCCCGTGGGAAACAGCACGACGGCATCCCGCCCATCGATCAGGGTATCGATCACCTCCCGTTGCCGGCCGCGAAAATCGTCGTAGCCGAAAACGGTCTGCAGAACCGCTTGCGGCTTCGGCTCCGGACACACCGAAGGCGGATCGTTAAGGTGAAGTGGTGCGTCATCCGCGAGGAGAGCGGGAGAGACTGGCATGAGGCGGCTGATTCCCTAAAGTCTCCCGCACCATGTCTTATTCGCCATTGAAGGGCAAACCGGCCTGTGGATGAGTCCACATCAATCGCGACTGGCGTCAGAATTCCGCGTCGGGATCCGTCGCAAGGGTTTCCGCGCAGTGTATGCGCATCTGCTCGGTAAGCTCGGTGAGATCACCCTGCAGCTTCTCCGGACGGATGGGTTTGCCGAAATGCACGTTGAAGGCGGCATCTTTCTTGTTGAGCAATTCGTTGAAGACGGTCATGTCGCGCAGTTCGGTCGATACGCGCGCCAGGAAGTAGAACAGACCCGAGTTTCTTCCGCCCATGTGCATCGGAATGATCGGCGCCTTGTTCTTGCGCGCCAAGGCGAGTGCGGACGTCATCCACGGCCGCTCGGTCAATTTGCCGTCGTGCCAGTAGGCAAGCCGGCCCGAGGGAAACAACACGACAACCCGCTCCGTCGCGAAGGCGGAAGAAGCGATCTTGATCGTCTCTTTGGACTTGGCCCGGCTCTTGAAGTCCGCGCGCCACTCGACCGGTATGATCATTTCCGCCAGGCGCGGGTTGATCCGGATCGCGTCCCTGTTGGCAAAGATCGCGAGATCCGTGCGCCGTGACTTGATGGCATCGTAGAGCACAATGCCATCGGCGATCCCGGTCGGATGGTTGGAGACAAGCACAACCGGGCCGCTTGTCGGGACCCGCTCAAGCCCGAGCGTTGTCACGTGGAGCGTCAGCAGTTTGCTCAGATGAGCGAAAACATCGACCGCTTCCATCTGGGCGATTGTATCCGCCATTTTAACCGCTGAGCGGTACCTGAGAATCTTGTAGGCAAAAGGTTTTATGAACGGCCACCAAGGGCTCGCCATGACGAGTTTGCCGCGTTCGGCAATGAGGGCGTCGACGATGTGAGGATCCGCTAACTGACGTTGCAGCGTCTCTTGACGGCGCGCCGGCAAGGTGTCTGTCGTCTGATCTGTCGTGCGCACAATGCACCTCTGCCCGTCGGTAACCTGTACTATTCCACTTGCATCGTTAGCGAAATCGGCCGCGTGGTGCAAATGCTCCCTGCAATTATTTTCGACCAGCGACTAGGTCAGCTCCACAGTGAACTCGTGAAAAGTGCCACAATTGTGATGAAAGACGCTGCCCAGGCCAGAGACCTTGGATTGGACCGGTCGGTCCAGTAGCAAAACACGTAAATCAGGCGCAGCAGGATGAAAAGTACCGCCAGCTGGTCGATCCAGTAGGGAGAAGCACCCTGGCTCATAGCGACGAAAACCGAAACGGCAAAGAACGGGAAGGCTTCGAAACCATTGGCCTGTGCGGCCTGTGCCCGCGCCCGGAACCCCTCGCGCCAGTAGTCCGGATTTCGCGGGTTCGAATTGTCGAAGTCCCGGTTGAGCTTGGCCGGAAAGGCCGACAGGATGGGCAGGATTGCAGCAGCGAGTATGCACCAGATTGCAATTGGCATGGAGTGCTCCTTGTTGTTCCGATTCCCGTTCACATAGGGCATCAGGTCGCAAAGGCGCAAAAAGAACGAGGAGGGAAGGTTGCGGGAAGCGCCGGATCGGGCTCATTGCGCAGCCGCGCAAAGCGGGTGCGCGCGCTGGTCCTGCCGCTCCCGTCGGGATACGTCACGTTGCCGCCATTATGAAAAACTAAATCCAGCACCTGAATGCGGCTTTTACGACAAGGCGGGAGATAAATGCATTGAGAGGGTCTCAATCAGCAACGCTGTGTCGGTCGTTGAATACGCAAGAACAGGCTCGGATGGGCCTGATCACTGGCTCCTGAACGCGTCGTTCTGCACTGAAATTGCGGACAACTGCGCTGTGTTTTGGATTTTCAGTAAATAGTAAGTTAAGAGATGCCACGATGGTGAGGCGGAGATTAAGGGACTGATTCGTCATGAAACGCTCGGGAAAGCTGGTTTTGGTTTTGGGAATGGTGGTTCTAGCCGCTGGGTGCCAGAGGCTCTCTGGGGGGCCGAATTATGCAGCGCCATTGCCCGCGACACCGACGACGCCGGTCGGGTCTGCGTCACTCGCTGATCTTGATGCGAATGCCGCGCCGCCAGTGGGCACCACCACCGACGGAACCGGTGCTCCGGCCGATCTTTCAAGCAACCCGGTTGCAGCGCCGAGCAATGCGCAGCAGGTCGGACGCACGGATCTACTGGGCGGCTGGAAACTCGCCTCTTCGGGCGACAACTGCCAGGCATTCATGACCCTGACAACCTGGTCCGGCGGCTACCGGGCAAATACCAGAGGTTGTGCCACCCCGGCACTGTCCGGAATCTCGGCCTGGGACCTGAACGGCAATCAGGTCGTTTTGAAGGATGGCTCCGGCGTCATCGTCGCACAGCTTTATTCCAGCGAACCCGGGAAGTTCAACGGTCAGACGTCGACTGGTTCACCCATTTCGCTGTTCCGTTAAACAGCCTCAGTAATTCTGCTAGACACTGCGCGTAATAAGTGTATATTGGCATTGCTACCGGAAAGGCTGTGCAATGTCGAAATACGAACCTTTACGCGAACACCTTGCTCGTCTTGAAGATGTCGTCTGGGCGGCGAAGCTCGACGAACTCGAGGATATTCTGGGAACCAACCTTCCCAGGAGTGCCCGCGAGCACCGCACCTGGTGGGCCAATTCGGGCGGCAGCCTCGTCCATCAGAACTCCTGGCTCGACGCTGGCTGGCGGGTCGAGCGGACAGACCTGATGCGTGACGTTATCGTCTTCAGGCGCCTTCGGATCGGCGGTACGATCGCGGTCGGCAAATCACAGTCTGCCGAACGTGCCGCGAAGAGTCCCAAACGCGCGGCAGAAAAACGCCTTGCCAAGGAAATGCCGGCGCTACGCCAGCCGGCGACAGTGACGCTACGCTCCGAGTGGACGACGCTCGGTGATGTGCATCACACGCCATGTTCCAGCAATTCGATCCCGCAGCAGGGCGGTGTGCTGCGTTTCGCGGCGATGGAAGGTGACACGATCGTCACCGCCATCGTGGCAACGCTCGGCGTTCAGCAGGTCTACCGTGGTTTGCGGGTCCGGATGAAAGGGCTCGATGCGGAAGACGAATCCCGCGTCGGCTCGGAGTTGATTGAAAAGGCGGGCCTTGACGCTGCCGAGCCCGTTGAGTGCGACGTGGTCAAGTCCGGCAATGCCTGGCTCCTGACCGACGGACGTGGCCGCAAGGCCGATCTCGACGACCGCTCCGAATGCTACCTCGTCGCGCAGCTTCTTTATCTTCAGGAACTGCAAAGCGGCCGCAAGTCAACGCTGCTCCTGCGTTAGAGCCCTGATTGTTCAAAGGGGTTCTGGTCTCCTCCCGCACAGTGTTCCCCCCTCCCTGTGCGTTGCGCCCGCATCCGGCTCTGTCGGCTGCGGGCGATTTTGTTTCCGCATCCCGACCTGGCGACGGGCGGGAGTATGCCCCTTTTGCAGTGACAACGAGTCGATTGCACTCTCCAAACCGGACAGCAGCAAGACTGTGCAAACAGCGGCATCGTCGCGCCTCGACGGCATTCGAATTCCACGTCGCACGCTTTCAATCGTTTGAAAGTTGTTGACGTGAAGAAGTGTAACAGATTCAAACCATAACTTGACTTGCATCCACGGCGCATTGACCTTATTCCGCCGAGCCAACAGTCACGTCCAGGGCCCCATGAATTCTCATGGAGGGAGCAGCACCTTTGAAGATGGAACTGCCGGTCAACCGCGCACTGAGCGCCCGCTACGATGCGCTGATCGCATCGGGCGAGATCACCGAGGATCCCGTCCAACGGGAGGCCGTCAGGCATCTCGATCTGCTCAACGCCCGTCTCGCCGAGACCCGGCTTGCGTCCAAGAAAAGCTCACTTGGCTGGCTCTTTGCCAAGAAGAAGAACCAGCTCTGGGCCTCCGTGAAGGGGCTCTACATGTGGGGCGGTGTCGGGCGCGGCAAGACGATGCTGATGGACCTTTTCTACGAAGTAACGGTCATCCAGCGCAAACGCCGCGTGCATTTTCATGAATTCATGAATGATGTGCACGAGCGCATCCATGAGCACCGTCAGGCGCACAAGCGCGGCGAGGTGAAGGGCGATGATCCGATCCCGCCGGTCGCAAAACAGATCGCGGTGGAAACGCGCCTGCTGCTCTTTGACGAGTTTTCGGTGACGGACATTGCCGACGCGATGATCCTCGGGCGGCTGTTCACGCAGCTGTTCGAAAGAGGCGTCATCGTGGTCGCCACCTCGAACGTCAATCCGTCCAATCTCTACAAGGACGGCCTTAACCGGCAGCTCTTCATTCCGTTTATCACAATGCTGAAGTCACAGGTTGAAGTCCTGCATCTGGATTCGCCGACGGATTACAGACTTGAAAAGCTCGCCGGCGCGCCGGTCTACGTCACCCCGCTCGGCGAGGACGCGGATACGGAGATGGATCGTATATGGACCAAGCTGACTCACGGCATGAAGGCGCATTCGGCGGAACTGGAAAACAAGGGCCGGACGATAGAGATCCCGAAAGTCGCCTCCGGTGTCGCCCGGTTCACCTTTGATGATCTGTGCATGCAGCCGCTGGGCGCGAGCGACTACCTGAGGATCGCCAACGCCTTCAGCACCGTCTTTGTCGACCATGTCCCGGTCCTCAGCAAGGCACGCCGCAACGAGGCCAAGCGCTTCATCAATCTGATCGACACGCTTTACGACAACGGCATCAAGCTGGTGGTGTCGGCCGAGGCCGAGCCGCCGGATCTTTACGTCTCCGAAGGGGGCACCGAGGCATTCGAATTCGACCGGACAAGTTCCCGTCTGATAGAAATGCGCTCGGAAGCTTATCTCGCGGGTGACAGACGGGAAATGCACGTTTAAGTCTGCATTCCGTATAGGTGAATTATGCAGACGGGAAGAAATGCAAAAATTTGCCGCCTTGAGTGCAATATTCTTTTAGCGAACTTGCGCGGGGACGGCAAAGGGGGTAGTGCCATCAGCAGTCATCAGCGGATGGCACATAGTTCCATCTTACGTAAAGGGAAACTTTCGATATGGCGCGGAACAAAATTGCCTTGATCGGCTCTGGTCAGATCGGTGGCACGCTCGCTCATCTGGCAGGTTTGAAGGAACTGGGAGATATCGTTCTCTTCGACATCGCGGAAGGTGTTCCGCAAGGCAAGGCGCTGGACCTCGCTGAATCTTCTCCGGTCGACGGGTTCGATGCCAAGCTGGCCGGTGCCAACAGCTACGAGGCGATTGCAGGGTCGGACGTGGTCATCGTGACCGCCGGTGTCCCACGCAAGCCCGGCATGAGCCGCGACGATCTCCTGGAAATCAACCTGAAGGTCATGGAACAGGTCGGCGCTGGCATTGCCAAACATGCACCCGATGCCTTTGTCATCTGCATCACTAACCCGCTCGACGCGATGGTCTGGGCGCTCCAGAAGTTTTCCGGCCTGCCGAAGAACAAGGTTGTCGGCATGGCCGGCGTCCTCGACAGCTCCCGCTTCCGCTACTTCCTTGCCGACGAATTCAATGTCTCGGTTGAAGACGTCACCGCATTCGTCCTCGGCGGCCATGGCGACACGATGGTGCCGCTGACCCGCTATTCCACGATCGCCGGCATTCCGCTTCCCGACCTCGTCAAGATGGGCTGGTGCACGGCTGAGCGCCTGGAAGAGATCGTGCAGCGCACCCGTGATGGTGGCGCGGAGATCGTCGGCCTCCTGAAAACCGGTTCTGCTTTCTATGCCCCTGCATCCTCCGCGATTGCGATGGCAGAAAGCTACCTGAAGGACAAGAAGCGCGTGCTGCCATGCGCGGCTGCTCTCGATGGCCAGTACGGTCTCAAGGACACCTATGTCGGCGTCCCGGTCGTCATCGGCGCTGATGGTGTCGAGCGCATCATCGAGATCGACCTTCAGGGTGAGGAAAAGGCCAACTTCGAAAAGTCCGTCGGCGCAGTCGACGGTCTGGTGGAAGCCTGCAAGAAAATCCAGCCGGCGCTTGCCTAAGCGTCGACTGTCTCGGGTAAGCAGCGGCCGTTCCTTCCGCGATTGAGGGAACGGTCCTCCGACAACGGGGGAAACACATGAACATTCATGAATACCAGGCCAAGCAGGTACTGAAGGGGTTCGGCGCTCCGGTTGCGGACGGCGTGGCCATCTTCTCCGCCGACGAGGCGGAAGCGGCGGCCAAACAGCTTCCCGGCCCGCTTTGGGTCGTCAAGACGCAGATTCACGCGGGCGGCCGCGGCAAGGGCAAGTTCAAGGAACTTCCCGAGGACGCCAAGGGCGGTGTCCGTCTCGCCTTCTCTCTGGACGAAGTCACGGCGCACGCAAAGGAAATGCTCGGCAACACGCTGGTCACCAAGCAGACCGGCGCCGCGGGTAAGGTCGTCAACCGCCTCTATATCGAGGACGGTGCCGACATCGAGCGCGAACTCTATCTTTCCATTCTGGTTGACCGGACCGTCGGACGTCCTGCCTTCGTCGTTTCCACCGAAGGCGGCATGGACATCGAGGCCGTTGCCGAGGAAACCCCGGAAAAGATCATCACACTGCCGATCGATCCGGACACGGGCGTCACCGAAGCCGATGCCGCCAAGCTCTGCGACGCGTTGGCGCTGGACGGCGCGGCACGCGAGGACGGCATGACGCTGTTCCCGATCCTGCACAAGGCGTTTGTCGAAAAAGACATGAGCCTTCTGGAAGTGAACCCGCTGATCGTCATGAAGGACGGCCGCCTGCGTGTCCTTGACGCCAAGGTTTCCTTCGACGGCAACGCCATGTTCCGTCACCCGGACATCATGGAACTGCGTGACATCACCGAAGAGGACGAGAAGGAGATCGAGGCCTCCAAGCACGATCTTGCCTACGTCGCGCTCGACGGTGACATCGGCTGCATGGTCAACGGTGCCGGCCTTGCCATGGCGACCATGGACATCATCAAGCTCTACGGTGCTGAGCCGGCGAACTTCCTCGATGTCGGCGGTGGCGCCTCCAAGGAAAAGGTGACTGCGGCGTTCAAGATCATCACCTCCGATCCGAACGTGAAGGGCATCCTGGTCAACATCTTCGGCGGCATCATGCGCTGCGACGTGATCGCGGAAGGCGTCGTGGCCGCCGTAAAGGAAGTCGGCCTGCAGGTTCCGCTGGTTGTCCGCCTTGAAGGCACCAACGTGGAACTCGGCAAGAAGATCATCAACGAAAGCGGTCTCAACGTGATCGCCGCCGATGATCTCGACGACGCAGCCCAGAAAATCGTGAAAGCGGTCAAAGGCTGATGCAGGTTGTGCGGGCGATATCCTTATTGTTGATGACGTTATTGATGTCGCCCCAAGCGTTGGCTGAGCCGGTTTTCACGGCGGAAACCGTGGTTGAAACGTTTTTTTCCCTGCACCATCGTGCTGGTAATCTTCCTGCACTCGAGAGCCATTTTTCGACGGATGCCTATCGGGTTGTTGCTGAGGAGCGCAGCGGAAAACGTGCTTATCTGGAGTATTCGGACCCTGATGAGTTTTTGTTTGTGATTGTCGAACAAACAAAAATTTCGGACTTGGCGAGCAACGAGGAATATTCGGTTTCACTTTACGAGGTGGATCAATCCTTCGCGGATGAACTGATCGATCTTGTCGGTGCAAAACTCAATAGGACTGATGTTCGCGAGATCGACTATTCAGAAGGGTGGAACTCTGCAGGCTGGGTATTTGAGGAAGGCAACCCGACCATTTCGATCGCAGTTGCCTACAATCCGGAATACCAGGTCGCTCAAATCTGGGGTCACACACTCCTCATGGGAGACGAGTAAATGTCCATCCTTGTCAATAAAGACACGAAAATCATCGTTCAGGGCCTGACCGGCAAGACCGGCACGTTCCATACGGAACAGGCGCTTGAATATTACGGCACCAAGATGGTGGCCGGCGTCCACCCGAAAAAGGGCGGCGAGACCTGGGGAAGCGTCGAAAGCGCAGCTCAACTGCCGATCTTTGCCACTGCGGGCGAGGCGAAGGAAGCAACCGGCGCGGATGCATCCGTGATCTACGTCCCGCCGGCAGGCGCGGGGGCTGCCATCATCGAGGCGATCGATGCGGAAATACCGTTCATCGTCTGCATCACCGAGGGCATTCCGGTTGCCGACATGGTCAAGGTCAAGGCGAAGCTGGACAAGTCCAGTTCCCGCCTGCTCGGTCCCAACTGCCCCGGCATCCTGACCCCCGAAGAGTGCAAGATCGGCATCATGCCGGGCTCCATCTTCAAGAAGGGCTCCGTCGGTGTCGTTTCGCGCTCCGGCACGCTCACCTACGAAGCCGTCTTCCAAACCACCAATGCTGGCCTCGGCCAGACGACGGCGGTCGGTATCGGCGGCGACCCGGTCAAGGGAACCGAGTTCATCGACGTCCTGGAAATGTTCCTCGCTGATGACGAAACTGAATCCATCATCATGATCGGCGAGATCGGCGGCTCGGCGGAAGAGGAAGCCGCGCAGTTCCTGATCGACGAGGCCAAGAAGGGTCGCAAGAAGCCGACCGCCGGGTTCATCGCGGGCCGGACAGCGCCTCCGGGGCGCACGATGGGTCACGCGGGCGCCGTGATTTCCGGCGGCAAGGGCGGCGCGGAAGACAAGATCGCGGCAATGGAAGCAGCCGGTATCAAAGTTTCGCCGTCACCGGCCAAGCTCGGCGAGACGCTTCTCGAAGTCTTGAAGGGCTAAAAACGCAAGAAATTGTGCTGACAGCAACGGAAACTGTTTACCTTTCCGTCTGCATGATGAAAGGATGGGTTGCGGCGCCAAGTGTGCCGCGATCAATTTTCGAGGGGCCGGTGTTTCATCGGTCTTTGTAGGGAACCGGCCGCGGGTCTTTTTCGGCCCGCCATAACAAAAAGGGCGGAGCAGCCCTCCGCTAAAGGACATGGCACGGCAGGAAGCGAACAACGTATTCGCACTGACGTCGTTGCTTTACGGCGCCAACGCAGCCTATATCGAAGACCTCTACGCCCAGTACAAGACAGATCCGAATTCGGTCGACGCCGAATGGCAGGACTTCTTCGCGGCCTTCCAGGACGAAAAGGAAGCCGTGCTGAAGGAAGCGCGCGGAGCTCCCTGGAAGCGCAAGGACTGGCCGATCGAAGCCAATGGCGACCTCGTCAACGCATTTGACGGCAACTGGGGTCCGATCGAGCAGAAGCTTGGCGAGAAGATCAAGAAGAAGGCCGAAGCCACGGGCGCGCCGGTGTCCGATGCAGAGGTCCATCAGTCGACGCGTGACTCCGTCCGCGCCCTGATGATGATCCGCGCCTACCGGATGCGCGGCCACCTGCACGCGGACCTGGATCCGCTCGGTCTTGCCGGCAAGGGCGATCACGAGGAACTGCACCCCTCGTCCTACGGTTTCACCGAAGCCGACTGGGACCGCAAGATCTTCATCGACCACGTTCTGGGTCTGGAATACGCCACCATCCGCGAGATGATGGACATTCTGAAGCGCACCTATTGCTCGACGCTCGGTGTCGAGTTCATGCATATATCCGATCCGGCTGCCAAAGCCTGGATCCAGGAGCGCATCGAAGGGCCGGACAAGCAGGTCGCGTTCACGTCGGAAGGCAAGAAGGCGATCCTCAACAAGCTTGTCGAAGCGGAAGGCTTCGAAAAGTTTCTCGACGTGAAATACACCGGTACCAAGCGGTTCGGTCTTGATGGCGGCGAAGCGCTGATCCCGGCGCTGGAGCAGATCATCAAGCGCGGCGGGCAGATGGGTCTCAAGGACATTGTCCTGGGCATGGCCCACCGCGGCCGCCTGAACGTGCTCTCCCAGGTGATGAACAAACCTCACCGCGCGATCTTCCACGAATTCAAGGGCGGGTCCTACGCGCCGGATGAAGTCGAAGGCTCGGGTGACGTCAAGTATCACCTCGGCGCGTCCTCCGACCGGACCTTCGACGGCAACAACGTTCACCTGTCGCTGACCGCCAACCCGTCGCACCTGGAAATCGTCAATCCGGTCGTGCTCGGCAAGGCGCGGGCGAAGCAGGACCAGCTTGCCGCCGACAAGAACGGCAAATTCATCGAAACCACGGAAGTGGAACGCAACACCGTTCTTCCGCTTCTGCTGCACGGCGATGCCGCCTTTGCGGGTCAGGGCGTCGTAGCCGAGTGTTTCGGCCTGTCCGCGCTGCGCGGCCACCGCACCGGCGGCTCGGTGCACGTCATCATCAACAACCAGATCGGCTTCACGACGAACCCGCGCTTCTCGCGGTCCTCGCCGTATCCGTCCGACATGGCGAAGGTGATCGAAGCTCCGATCCTCCACGTCAACGCTGACGATCCGGAAGCGGCCGTGTTTGCCGCCAAGATCGCGATCGAGTTCCGCCAGACGTTCCAGCGGCCGGTGGTGATCGACCTGATCTGCTATCGCCGATTCGGTCACAACGAGGGCGACGAGCCGGCCTTCACGCAGCCGATCATGTACCGCAAGATCCGCAAGCACGCGACGACGCTGCAGCGCTATTCGGAACGCCTCATCAAGGAAGGCGTGCTCAGCCAGGAAGATGTCGACCGGATGAAGGCCGACTGGCGCAGGCACCTTGATGGCGAGTTCGACGCCGGCCAGGCTTTCAAGCCGAACAAGGCCGATTGGCTTGACGGCAAGTGGGCCGGCATGCGCCGCGCCGACGACGAAGAAGACCCGCGCCGCGGTGAAACCGGCATTCCGATGGGTGAATTGAAGGAAATCGGCCGGGCGCTGACGCACGTGCCGGAAGGCTTCAATATTCACCGCACCATTGCGCGCTTCATGAACCACCGCGAGCGCATGATCGAGACTGGTGAGGGGATCGACTGGGCAACGGCCGAAGCCCTCGCATTCGGATCGCTCCTGGCGGAAGGCCACCCCGTGCGCTTGTCCGGTCAGGACTGTGAGCGCGGCACGTTCTCGCAGCGCCACTCGGTGCTTTACGACCAGGAGAATGAAGGCCGCTATATTCCGCTCAATCACGTGTCGCCCGACCAGCAGCGCTACGAGGTCATCAACTCGATGCTCTCCGAAGAAGCCGTTCTCGGGTTCGAATACGGCTACTCGCTGGCGGAACCCCGCGCACTCACCTTGTGGGAAGCCCAGTTCGGCGACTTCGCCAACGGTGCGCAGGTCCTGTTCGACCAGTTCATTTCGTCGGGCGAACGCAAGTGGCTGCGCATGTCCGGCCTCGTTTGCCTTCTGCCGCACGGTTACGAGGGTCAGGGACCGGAACACTCCTCCGCGCGGCTTGAACGTTTTCTTCAGCTCTGCGCCGAGGACAACATGCAGGTCGCGAACTGTTCGACGCCGTCGAACTACTTCCACATCCTGCGCCGCCAGTTGCGCCGAGATATCCGCAAGCCGCTGGTCCTGATGACGCCGAAGTCGCTTCTGCGCCACAAGAAAGCGGTCTCCCGGATCGACGAGCTCGGCCCCGACACGACGTTCCACCGGGTGCTTTGGGACGACTGGGGTGCGAACCTCAGTTCAGAAGGCAAGCTGGTCTCCGACGACAAGATCCGCAGGGTCGTGATGTGCTCGGGCAAGGTCTATTTCGACCTGTTCGAGGAACGCGAGAAACGCGGCGTCGACGATGTCTACTTGATGCGTGTCGAGCAGCTCTATCCCTTCCCGAAGAAGGCGCTGATGCTTGAGCTGGCCCGCTTCCCGCATGCGGAAATGGTCTGGTGCCAGGAAGAGCCGAAGAACATGGGCAGCTGGTTCTTCGTCGAGCCGTATATCGAATGGGTTCTGGAGCAGATCGACGCCAAGCACCGGCGACCGCGCTATGCCGGACGTTCGGCAATGGCTTCCACCGCGACCGGTCTCATGTCGGTCCATCTTGCGCAAATGCAGGCATTCCTCGAAGAGGCGCTTGGAAACTGATCTTGAGAGGGCGGCATCGCCCTCTTTCAACAAATTGGCCGGGTAATTTTAAGAGAAGGCGACCATGGCAACCGAAATTCGCGTGCCCACTCTGGGTGAATCCGTTTCCGAAGCAACTATCGCACAATGGTTCAAGAAGCCGGGTGACGCCGTCAACCAGGACGAACCGCTCGTCGAGCTCGAAACCGACAAGGTGACCGTTGAAGTGCCCGCCCCGGCCGCAGGCACGCTGGAAAGCATCGTCGTCAAGGAAGGCGACACTGTCGAGGTTGGCGCACTGCTTGGCCAGATTGCCGAAGGCGCTGGTGCCGCTGCAGCTCCTGCTGCCGCTGCGCCCGCTCCGGCGGCCGAAGAAGCCGCGCCGTCTGCCGGTGCGGCTCTGGTCGATGTGGTCACGCCGAGCGCCGGCGAATCCGTGACCGAAGCCGAAGTCGGCGAGTGGAGCGTCAAGGTCGGCGATGTCGTCAAGGCAGATGACACGCTTGTCGAGCTGGAAACGGACAAGGCGGCACAGGAGGTTCCGGCCCCGGTCGGCGGAACGATCGTCAAGATAACTGCAGAAACCGGCGCGACCGTTGAACCCGGTGTGCTGCTCTGCCAGATTGATCCATCGGGCTCTGCCGCTGCCGCGTCTCCTGCAGCGGCTGCCCCGGCTCCCGCTCCGGCCGCCGTGTCCGGCACATCGATGCCGCCGGCACCGTCCGCACAGAAGATGATGGCGGAAAACAATCTCTCCGCAGACCAGGTCGCGGGCTCCGGCAAGCGCGGCCAGGTGTTGAAGGAAGACGTGATTGGGGCGGTTGCCTCCGGAGCGGCCGCGGCATCGTCCGCCCCGGCAGCGGCACCCGTTGCCCGTGGCCCCGTCGCGGCACAGGACGAAGCGCGCGAAGAGCGCGTTCGCATGACCAAACTGCGCCAGACGATCGCGCGCCGCCTGAAGGACGCGCAGAACACGGCGGCCATGCTGACCACCTATAACGAGGTGGACATGGGCCCGGTCATGGAGCTGCGCAAGCAGTACAAGGACCTGTTTGAGAAGAAACACGGCGTCAAGCTCGGCTTCATGGGCTTTTTCACCAAGGCGGTGACCCATGCGCTGAAGGAGATCCCGGCGGTCAATGCCGAGATTGACGGCACCGACATCATCTACAAGAACTTCTGCCACATCGGTGTTGCCGTTGGTACGGACAAGGGTCTCGTGGTGCCGGTCGTGCGGGATGCCGACCAGATGTCGATTGCCGATGTCGAGAAGGAAATCGGCAACCTCGGCCGCAAGGCGCGCGACGGCAAGCTCGGCATGGCCGACATGACCGGCGGCACCTTCACCATTTCCAACGGCGGTGTCTACGGCTCGCTGATGTCGTCCCCGATCCTGAATGCACCGCAGTCGGGCATTCTCGGCATGCACAAGATCCAGGAACGGCCCATGGCTGTGAACGGTCAGGTGGTGATCCGCCCGATGATGTATCTTGCGCTCTCCTACGACCACCGGATTGTCGACGGCAAGGAAGCCGTGACATTCCTCGTCCGGGTCAAGGAAAGCCTGGAAGATCCGCAGCGTCTGGTCTTGGACCTCTGATCCGGTTCCCGATCGTTCCGAGGGCTATGGAGGCAACCTCATGAGCCTGGAATTTCTGATTACCGCGCTGATTGTCGTTCTGGTTCCCGGAACCGGCGTGGTCTACACGGTGGCGGTCGGTCTTGGCAAAGGGCGGCGTGCTGCCCTCGCGGCCACGATCGGCTGCACGCTCGGGATCGTTCCGGCGATCCTGGCATCCGTTGTCGGTCTGGCGGCGCTCATGCACACAAGTGCGATTGTGTTTCAGGCCGTGAAATATGCCGGTGTCGCCTATCTGCTTTATCTGGCGTGGCAGACCCTGAAAGACAGCGGTCCGGTTGAGCTCAAAGCCGACAAGGGCGCGCGCAAGAGTTTAGTCGCGACGGCGCGTACCGGCTTCCTGATCAATATTCTCAATCCCAAGCTGACGGTGTTCTTCCTGGCCTTCCTGCCGCAGTTCGTCAGCGCGTCTTCTGCACATCCGACGCTTGAAATGCTAGGGCTCGGCGGTGTCTTCATGGCGATGACATTCGGCGTCTTTCTCGTCTACGGACTGTTTGCCTCCCTCGTCGGTGAGAAGGTCCTCAGAAGTGACCGGGTCATGGTCTGGATGAGACGGTCCATCGCGGCGGCCTTTGCAGGCTTCGGGCTGCGGCTGGCCGTGGCGGAGCAATAAAAACAAATCTGGCGGACCGGGTTCGCTCAAACGGGTTCTGGAGTTTAAATGTCTGACAGTGTTGTCATCGTAACGGGTGGAAGCCGTGGCATTGGCGCGAGCGTCAGCCGAAAATTGGGGCGTCTCGGGCACACGATCGTCGTCAACTACGCGGCGAACAGCGCCGCTGCCGACAAGGTCGTTGCCGAGATTGCAGCCGAAGGCGGCAAGGCCGTTGCCGTTCAGGGCGACGTTGGCAGCGAAAGCGATATCCTCAAACTGTTTGAAGAGGCGGACAAGCTCGGCCGCCTTGCCGGGCTGGTCAACAACGCCGGTGTGGTCGACATGTCCCAGCGTGTCGACGAAATGAGTGTCGAGCGCCTCAACAGGATCTTCAATATCAATGTTGTAGGCTCGTTCCTGTGCGCGCGCGAAGCCGTCAAGCGCATGTCGACCAAACATGGCGGCGCAGGTGGTGGCATCGTCAATCTGGCGTCGGCCGGGTCCAAGCTCGGATCGCCGGCACAGTATGTCGACTATGCCGCGTCCAAGGGGGCGATCGACACGATGACCGTGGGGCTTGCGCTCGAAGTGGCTGACGAAGGCATCCGCGTCAATGCCGTCCGCCCGGGCATCATCGATACGGAACTGCATGCCTCCGGCGGACTTCCCGACCGGGTGGCGCAACTTGAATCCAAGCTGCCGATGAAGCGTGCAGGCACCGCGGACGAAGTCGCGGACGCAATCGTCTGGCTCATGTCCGACCAGTCCAGCTACACGACCGGTGCCATCCTGGATGTGTCCGGCGGCCGGGCGATCCTACCTTAATCCGTCAATGGACTTGAAACTGAAAAGGCAAAGGCGACCAAAATGTCCCAATATGATCTTGTCGTCATCGGAACCGGCCCGGGGGGGTACGTTTGCGCGATCAAGGCGGCGCAGCTCGGTCTGAAAACCGCGGTTGTCGAAAAACGGGCGACGCTTGGCGGGACCTGCCTGAACATCGGCTGCATTCCGTCCAAGGCACTCCTTTATGCGTCGGAAATGTTCGAGGAGGCCGGTCACGGATTTGAGAAGCTCGGCATCAAGGTCTCCAAACCGAAGGTCGACCTGCCGGAGATGATGAAGCACAAGACCGACGTGGTGGATGCCAACGTCAACGGCGTCGCTTTCCTGATGAAGAAGAACAAGATCGATGTGCACACCGGCACCGGCAAGGTTCTTGGCACGGGCAAGGTGGAAGTCACCGCGGATGATGGAAGCGTATCCGTCGTCGAGACGAAGAACATCGTCATCGCCACCGGGTCCGACGTCATGCCGCTGCCCGGCGTCGAGATTGACGAAAAACAGATCGTCTCCTCGACTGGCGCGCTCGAACTCGACAAGATCCCGGGCAAGATGATCGTTGTCGGCGGTGGGGTCATCGGTCTTGAACTCGGGTCGGTCTGGAATCGTCTCGGATCCGAGGTGACCGTTGTTGAATTCATGGACAAGATCCTTGGGCCCATGGACGGCGATGTCTCCAAGAATTTCCAGCGCATGCTGAAGAAGCAGGGCATGACCTTCAAGCTGTCCTCGAAAGTCACCGGCGTTGCCAAGAAGGGCAAGGGGCTGGCCGTCACGGTTGAGCCCGCCAAGGGCGGAGATGCGCAGGAAATCGAGGCGGATATTGTTCTTGTCGCCATTGGCCGCCGTCCCTACACGGATGGGCTTGGCCTGGAAGCTGCCGGTGTGGCGCTGGACCCGCGCGGACGGGTTCAGACCGATGCGCATTACAAGACCAATGTCGACGGCATCTACGCCATCGGCGATGTTGTCGCCGGGCCCATGCTGGCGCACAAGGCCGAGGATGAGGGCGTTGCGATTGCCGAGATCCTGGCAGGTCAGGCCGGCCACGTGAACTACGACGTCATCCCGGGCGTGGTCTATACCCAGCCCGAAGTCGCTTCCGTCGGCAAGACGGAAGAGGAACTGAAAGCGGACGGGATCGAGTACAAGTCCGGCAAGTTCAATTTCTCCGCCAATGGCCGTGCGCGCGCCATGAACCACACCGACGGCTTTGTGAAGGTTCTGGCCGATGCGAAGACCGACCGGGTGCTCGGCGTGCACATCATCGGCTTCGGGGCCGGCGAAATGATCCACGAAGCGGCGGTGCTGATGGAATTCGGCGGGTCTTCGGAAGATCTCGGCCGCACGTGTCACGCGCATCCGACCATGTCGGAAGCCGTGAAGGAAGCCGCGATGGGGGCGTTCGCCAAACCGATTCATTCGTGACCCGGTGTCCGTTGAAATCTGAGAGCGCTGCAGGAACTCTTGCCTGCAGTGCTCGTTGCGTGTTAGCGGCCTCGTGTGATCCTGGCCGCACCGGGTCCGGACAGTTTGCTTTCGACCGCTAGACACGGGAGATCATTCGTGCAGGGAACGGACACCAGCCGTTTCGCAATGCTGCAGCCGGGGCTCTGGTTGTTGCTGACAGTTGCCTCTGCACTCGTTTTCTTCTGGCCCGAACACACGATCGCGCATGTTGACGACCTGTTCTTCGTTCCATGGGCGGCTGAAGTTGCCGCGACCGGGAACCATGTCAATCCGCTGTTGTCGGTTCAGTTTCCCGGTCTCGAAAATTACCATCTCTACACGCGCTTTCACCTGATCCTTTCAGCCATCTACCTGGATGTGGTCGGCGTCAGCCGTCTTGGCGTCGTCGGGTACGAATATCTGTGTTACCTGCTGACAGCGCTGGCCTTTTCCGCGGTATGCCTGGCGATCCGCTTGCCGAAAGCAGCGCTGGTGACGCCGCTTTTGTTTGCACCGATGTATGTCGTGAGCGGGTTTCGGCTCGAGGTCACCGCCTGTGTCTTCTGGGCCTTGGGCTTCTTCCTCCTGTTCCGGGCTGCGGCCGGACCGGATGGCGAGGAAACGGGCGGGCGGATCTCGGTTTTGAGGACCTTCGGAAAGCTGGCACTCGCTTTTCCGCCGCTCGCCTCGCCGGCGGTGTTCGCCTGGAGCCTGGGGGCGATCGTCGTTCATGACCTCTGGCGGATCGCCTTTCGCGACCTGAAAATCATGACGCTTGCGATTGAAAACGCCCTGGCGCTCAGCGTGGCGCTGCTGATCTTTTCATTGAGTATCGACCTTCAGTTTCGCGAGTTCATTGATCAGATCGCTTTTCACGCGCAAAGGTCGACCGGCCACGGGATCAATGGTGAGGCGCTTGGCCGGGCCGCGCTCTTTGCGGTTGCCGGGCTTGTCCTGACAAGGTTTTCGCGTCCAGCGGCGCTTTTGTGTCTGATGCTGTCACTCGGTCAGGGTTTCGCAGCTTTCCTGCATGACAAGGGACTGGTCCGGAACCTGGCTGCGGCCATGGTATTTCTTGTCGCGCTTGATGCTCTCACGCAGAAGCGCTTCCAAAGAGTGGCATATGTTCTTTACACGCTGGTGTTCCTTGCCGTCTCGGCCAACTTCCTGATCTTCTATGTTCTGTCGGATCGTGCACCTGGCCGGGATACCGCCACGCGGGACTATCTGAACGATGTCGGTGCGCAAAAGCGGGTCTTTATCGACGAGACGATGGCGCACCACTATCTCGATCATCAGACCCGTGACGCAATTTCCTGGACGTGGGGAAGGCGGTTTCCGCTCGCGCGCGCCGAAGAACTGAAAGCGTTGCGCGACGGAGAAGTCTGGTATTTGAGCCCGTACACGTTGTTTGCGTATCTCAAGGGTCAAACGGCCATTGCCAGGGCGCTGTCGAACGACGTTATCTACAGGCGCGCACCGCAACTGCCTTGTGTCATGGGCCGACATTCCTGCCGTCTGCCGGCGGAAGGCTGGACAATGCTGCGCCTTGAGCGGGACGGAAACCGTGTGAGGGTACGCGATTACGCATCCGAGCGCGAATTTCTGGTATCCGATTGACCGTCCTTATCCAGGGAGCGTGGCCGTTATCACGAAATGGGTGATCGAAAAGAAGAAACGTCCCGATTTCGCGAGCTGCACCTGTTCCTCGGCCCAGTCGTCGGCATCTGCCTGGGAGAACGGACCTTTTTTGACGACATAGGGTTTCATGAGATGGATCATCATGTTCGCCAGCCCGTCCGGATGAAGGTTTGTGCTGGTTATCGGGACGGGAGTCACGGTGTCCACCCGGTAACCCGCTTCACGCAGGATCGGCGGCAGCAAGGCGGGAATGCAGCGCTCCACGAGATGTTCGTCCCAGGTTTCCAGCATGGCCTTCATGCGCCCGGGATGATCGCTGAACCAGGTGATGGTGTCCCAGTGCATGTCTGAGACGACGAGCCGTCCTCCGGGTTTGAGGATGCGTTTGATCTCCGCAACAGCGCCGGGAAGATCATCCAGATATTCGAACACCTGAATCGAGACCGCCTTGTTGACGGACGCTGTTTCAAGCGGCAGGTCCGTGACGGTTCCATCGAGGATTTCGGCATTCGCCCAATCTGAGCAGCGTCTGGTCGCCGCGCTTCGCATGTCTTTGCTCGGGTCGACCCCGATGACTTTGCCATGATCGCCCAGGGTCCGCGACAGTTCGAGGGTCAGCAATCCGTTGCCGCAGCCTATGTCGGCGATGACGTCGCCCGGTGATGGATTGAGCGCATCGAAAGAGGCGCGCCGTCGCCGGGCAAAGTCTGCGCCGACATAGGCCTCTTCCAGGAGTTTCGTCGTGCGCTCGTCGAACTGGAGCATCGCATCCGTCCCCGCTTTAATGCGTGCCGAGGCGTTGGCTGTGATCGCCCGTCGGCTCTTGTCCTAGCGGAAAGTAGAGTGGCCGCGTCTCGGGAAATCAAGAGTTTTCGCGGTTTGGGACGCAGGGATCAATGCGCCGAATGCGAAACGTTGTGCGACACTCCGCTTGCTGCCAATCACTTTGGCGAACCAATCAGGTCGAAGCGGCCGGCGCATTTCTGCCCAGATGCACGACGGTTATCTCAGGCGGAACGCCAAAGCGCACGGGTAACAGGGAGCATCCGAGTCCGCCTGAAACAACAAGGTGCCGCTCTTCGGGCGCAAGTTTGAGATGCCGCGCGACCTGTGTTCCCGCGGTGTCGACGATATGCCCGTAGGAAAGGTTCTCATCCGGTTTGAGCAGATTGAAGGGCTTCAGTCCGAAGCAGTTGATCTGGCCGCCATGAGTGTGACCACTCAAGGTCACGCTGACGCGCGGCGGGACGGCGTGAAAGATGTCGGGCTCGTGCGCCATCAGGACGACCGGTGCGTCGTCGGTGATCTGCCGCAACGTACCGTTCAGATCATCGACGCCTTGAACACGGCGACGATTGAGCTTTCTGTTCGGCGCAAGAGCCAGTTGATCATCAAGTCCCGCGAGCCAGAATGGCTTGCCGTCCTTTTCAATTCGAACCGCCCTGTTCTGGTAGAGTTCAATGCCGGCTTCCACCAGGGCTGCGCCGTATTTCGTAGGGCCATTGCCGGAAAGTTGCGCCTCGCGGTCGTCCCACCAGTCGTGATTGCCCAGGATGGCGTGGGTCCCGAGCGGAGCATCAAACGCGGCAAAGAGGTCGGCCCAGGCCTGCGCCTCTATCGGTGCAGATTGCCAGCGGTGACTCGCGACATAGTCGCCGAGCATGAGAACGATGTCCGGCTTGAGCGCGTTGGTGCGCTCCACGATGAACCGGACCCGGTCGAGCCCCATCCATGGCTCGCAGATGTGCGGGTCGGCAATCAGGGCGGCCTTGAGTGTGAGATCCCGGGGCCAGTTTGGCGGTGACACGTGGTGGGACTGGATGCGCAGGCGGAACGGTTCGATGCCGATCGCGTATGCGGCGGTGGACATCGAGCTCAAGGCGGCAACACCGACACCCTGCAGGAACAAACGTCTGGAAATCATCTGAGCAAACAGCCTTTGCAACGGGACACATCTCTATGAAGCAGCAGTGTTTGATGATTGATTGACGCGGTAAGGGAGAATTTCAGCATTTTTTCTGCAGATCGGACTTGGCAAAAAAAAACCGCTGCCGAAGCAGCGGTAAGATAGATTGGAGCAAAAGAAACTTGGATTACTCGGTCGGTGCCTCTTCAGGTACCGGCAGGATGACGTCTTCCTGCGTGATCTCAACGCTGAGATCATTCGTCGCGATGGCAACGTCCGTATCGACTTCCGGTACGATGGATGTATCCGCGACCGTCATTTTTTCGTCGGCTTTGGCAGTTTTTCCCCAGGAACAGGCCTGTGCCGGTGCAATCGCGAATGCCGCGATGGCAAGCCCTGCTATGGCTGTGCTGATCAGACGCATGATGGGCCTCCGTCTGTTGCTGCGCGGGACTGGCGCAGTAACGTCTAAGGTAAAGCAAAAATGAAATCCGACAAGGAAAAACCGGTTAGAGATTGATACCAAGGTTAAGATTGGCGCATTTACTTTCTGTTAAGGTTGTAAGTCCGTTGAGTCTTCGGCTCTGACAAATCATTGACAACGTTGACCACATTGGCATCCAGAAGATCTCCGAAGGCCTTGAGAGTGATCTTCTTGCTGCTCAAAAAACCGATCAGGAGCACCACGATTGCCCCATCGGAACGCAGCTCCGCTTGTGTCCAGCCCCACTTGCAATCTCGTGGAATGCAGGACGTAAAGGCCCTCACGCGAACGAAAACCTGCTCGTTTTCACATTTGCTTTCCACCTCGATCCGGCTGATTTCCTTCGGTTCGGCGTCGGGATAGACCCAGACACCGTCCTCTGGCAGCGGGCAGTAGATCCGTTGCGCCTGTGACGGCACGGTCGACAGGACAAGAAGTCCGGCAATCAAAAGCAGAAGACGAAACATGTTCAGTCCACCTCGTGTTTCGCCGGCATGATACCTCACTTCGTGCTGTTCCGTGGATGCGCCCGATCATAGGCAGCCAGCAGATGTGCACTGTCGACTTCGGTGTAGATCTGCGTGGAGACAAGACTTGCGTGCCCGAGAAGCTCCTGGATTGTCCTCAGGTCGCCGCCGCCGGCGAGCAGATGCGTGGCAAACGAATGCCGGAGAGCGTGGGGTGTGGCCGTATCGGGCAACCCGAGTGCGCCGCGAAGCTTTTCCATGGCCAACTGGATCATGCGCGGGTTGAGCGGACCGCCGCGGGCGCCCAGAAACAAGGGGCCGTCCGCTTCGATCGCAAACGGACACAGCCTCACGTAATGCGCGATCGCTTCGCAGACGGCAGGAAGGATCGGAACGATGCGTTCCTTGCGGCCTTTGCCCACGATGCGCATGGTCTTTGTGCCCGGCATCGGCGCCATCTTGCCGGTCAGGGAGAGCGCCTCGGAAATCCTGAGGCCGCAGCCGTAAAGAAGCGTCAGCACGGCAGCGTTGCGCGCTTCGATCCAGGGAGCCGTTTCAAGGGCGAGGTCACCGCTGGTGACGTCGATGGCATCGCGCGAGGAAACAGGTTTCGGCAGGGATCGCGCCTGCCTCGGCGGCCTGACGGCGTCGGACGCCGCCGCATTCACGTCGCCGCGGCGTTCCAGGTATTTCAGGAAGGAGCGGATTCCGGCAAGGCCCCTGGCCAGTGACCGGCTCTGCACTCCCTGTCTGCGCCGCGACGCCAGGAACCCCCTGAAATCGGCGGGCCTCAGGGCAGCGACATCCTTCAGCGACGGCGCACCGCCGAGGTGACCGGTCAGGAATCTCAGGAACTGCCGCAGATCGCGTTCATAGGCGACCAGCGTCTTGTCTGACAGCCGGCGTTCATCGGACAGGTGATCGAGCCATAGCCCGACCCGGTTGTTGAGATCCGGCTTCGCGGTGACCAACAGGTCGGGCGTGTCTGGGGCGGTCGTGCTCATGGGCCGATTTTAGCCCCGTTAGCGTTCTGATTGGTTAATGCGCGGCATTGAATTTACCGGGGGTTAAGTCCGCGCCGGTTAGATGTGCCGAGTTGTTTTTTGCAATGCGCAGGTGAACGAAACTTGGATTTTGCCGGACGGATTTACGAGTTGCTTCAGCTTCTGGTCACCAATCGAGTCTACAGCGTCTCGTTTCTGGCCACGGCCGGCTTTGCGCTTGCCGTGCTTTTGTTCGATCTGCATCGCCGCGGCTACCGGTTCGACTGGCCAGTGAGGCTTGTCCGCAGCGTTGGTGCGAATATCGGGTTCTGGTGGGTCAATCTCCTGTTCGCGCCAATCGTCTTCCTCACTTCCGAACACATCAAGCAGGGCTACGGCACGCTCGGCATCCCGAGCATTGACGAGAGCGTCTGGTCAGGCATCCCCTGGTGGGTGCTGGTTCCGTTCGCTGCGCTCTGCTACGACTTCGCGGACTACTGGAACCACCGCATTCTGCATCACCGCTGGCTCTGGCCGATCCATGCGATCCATCATTCCGACCCGGACCTGAACGTGCTCACCAGCTACCGGATCCACTTCCTGGAATCGCTGGTCATGACCACGTCCTACATCCTGCTCCTGAGCTGGCTCGGATTTCCGACCGACGTCATGGGCTACGGCGCGATCCTGCTGACGCTGCACAACATGTATGTCCACATCAACGTGGACTGGGGCCACGGCCCGTTCAAATACGTGCTGGCCTCGCCGCGCATGCATCAGTGGCACCACGCCGACCTTCCCGAAGCCTACGGCAAGAACCTCGCCAACGTTTTCCCGGTCTTCGATCTCATGTTCGGCACCTATTATGTTCCCGGGCCGTGCAAGGAACCATTCGGCGTCCACGATGTTCCGCAGAACGATGTCGTGAAGCTTGTGTTCTATCCCTTCGCGGAATGGTCACGGCAGGCAAGACTGGCGATCCGCGGGCTCAAGCCGGCCGACAAACGCGGTGAGGAAATCTCCCCGCAGGAAAGAGAAGCCTTCAAATAGGGGGCCGGTCCGGGTCGCCCAACGGTTCCTCGTGCAGTCAGATTTTCCGGAAGCTCACCGCCACGGCGAGATCCTCTGAGTGATCATGGCCTTCTTTTGCGTACATGCGGATTTCCTGGACATCGAGCTCGGCGATCACACCCGCATTCACGAGCTGCGCAAGCGTCTGGTCAAAACCACGGTCGCTGTAGTGCAGTTTATTCACGCCGATCACGAAAAGCCCGCCGCTGCGCGCAATTGAAACCAGAGCGGCCAGTATGTCCGGACCCAGATGTCCCCTGGTGAAGGTTCCGGAGGAAAGCACCGCGCCATACGCATTGCGTATCGGGTCAAGATCGCCGGTCAGGTCGATCTCGAAGGTGCGGCCGTAGAGCGCCTTTGCCGTTGCGCGTTCCAGCATCTCAGCGGAAATGTCCATGCCGTCGACCTGGGCAGCCGGCAGGCCGAGCGCTTCGGCAATGAGACCGGTGCCGCAGCCGATATCGGCTACCGGAACATCGCCGGGGCGGGCCTTGGCAGTGTATATCCTGGCGATTGCCTCAGGCAGGATAAAGCCCAGTGCATCGGCGAAATCACCGTCGTAGGTTTCGGCGAAGTCGCGGTAATAGGCCTTGTTGTCTTCCGGCGTCGACAGCTTGTACGCGTTTTCCAGAAGAGCCTTGCCCTTGTCGTCTTCCGCCATCTACGCGTTCCTTTTCACCAGTCCATCTGTGAGATCGAGAAAGCGTATGTGCGGTGGATTGTACGATCAAGCTTCACACATGCCGCGCCAGACAAAAACGGCCCGGAAAACCGGGCCGCTTGTCAACGTTTGTTTCGATCAGGCGTCAGAGAATGCTCTGGCCCGTCTTCGCCCAGTCGGCCAGGAAGGCGTCGAGGCCCTTATCCGTCAGCGGATGCTTCACGAGGGTTTTCAGGGTTGCGGGCGGAACGGTGGCGACATCCGCGCCGATGATGGCGCATTCCTTGACGTGGTTGGGCGTGCGGATGGAGGCTGCCAGGATTTCCGTGTCGAAGCCGTAATTGTCGTAGATCACGCGGATTTCGCGGATCAGCTCCAGCCCGTCGATGTTCATGTCGTCGAGACGGCCAATGAACGGGGAGATGTAGGTCGCACCCGCCTTGGCGGCGAGCAATGCCTGGTTCGCGGAGAAGCACAGTGTGACGTTGGTCTTGGTGCCTTCTTCCGTCAGCTGTTTGCAGGCTTTCAGCCCGTCGAAGGTCAGCGGCAGCTTGATCACGACATTGTCGGCGATCGCGCGCAGGACATGCGCTTCCCTGATCATCTGGTCGAACTCGGTCGCGGCGACTTCGGCGGAAACGTCACCGCCGGTGATGCCGCAGATCTCGGCAATCACTTCCTTGAAATCGCGGCCCGACTTGGCGATGAGCGAAGGATTGGTTGTCACACCGTCGAGAAGACCGGTCGATTCCAGTTCCTTGATGACGGCAGTATCGGCCGTGTCGACGAAAAATTTCATGTCTGATAGCTCCCTGTGAAGCGCCGGCGCGGTCGCCGGACTGGCGCGCCCGCGGGTGACGCTAGGCGATTTGCGTATTCGGTCGCGCTCTCTTTACCCTAGGATGATGACAAGAAGAACCCCTGATTCTCCGGTGGAAGAAATTTTTGTGGTACGTACCTCAAAAAAGTCAGCCCTTGATCCTGTCCCCATCTGGCGCAAACGTTTGCGACTGCCTTCTGGTGGTGAAGCACCTGCAGGTGCGAGCCCGACCCGACAAGCTGCGGACCTGAATTCTCGTGCTGTTTGACGATCCAGACTTTGAGGAAACGATTGCCAGCGTGCTCGTGCCGGTCGCAGTGCCGGTGGCCTATACCTATAAGGTGCCGCCTGGAAAAACCGTCGTTCCCGGAACGATCGTGAAGGTGCCGCTCGGCCCCCGCGAAGTCATCGGAGCTGTCTGGGACGGCGAGCCGGATGCGGCGATCAATCCGAAGAAGCTGAAAAGCATCACCCGCGTCTATGACACCACGCCGCCCCTGGACGCGGATCTGCGCCGGTTTGTCGACTGGGTGGCGAACTGGACGCTCGGCGCACCCGGCATGGTTCTGCGCATGGTGCTCCGTTCCGAAGAGGCGCTGGAACCGGAAGCGCCGGTCCCCGGCGTGCGCCGGATCGAGGGTGCCGAGCCCGACCGGCAGACAGCCGCGCGCCGCCGGGTGCTCGGCACGATGGAAGACGGCTTTGCCTGGACCAGGAGCGGTCTTGCCCATGCCGCCGGTGTCTCGCCTTCGGTGATTGACGGCCTGGTCCAGCAAAACGTGCTTGAAGTCGTCTCCATGCCGGCCGCACCACCGCCGCCCCGACCACAGCTGGACTTTAACCAGAAGGAGCTGACACGGGCACAGGCTGCCGCGGCCGAGGGCCTGATCACCGGCTTCGACAAGGGGGCCGGCGTGTCACTGATCGACGGCGTCACCGGGTCCGGCAAGACGGAGGTCTATTTCGAGGCGATCGCCGAAGCGATCCGGCGCGACCGGCAGGCCCTCGTGCTGTTGCCGGAAATCGCCTTGACCGAACAGTTCCTGCGCCGGTTCGAACAGCGCTTCGGTGTCTATCCGGCCGAATGGCATTCGGAGATCACGCCGAAAAACCGCGCACGCGTGTGGCGCGGTGTCGCTTCCGGCGACATCCGGGTGGTGATCGGCGCGCGCTCGTCCCTGTTTCTCCCCTTCCGCGAACTCGGCCTGATCATTGTGGACGAGGAACACGATGCCGCCTTCAAGCAGGATGACCGGGTGCCCTACAGTGCGAGGGACATGGCCGTCGTGCGCGGCCACATTTCCGGCTTTCCCGTTGTGCTTGCCTCCGCAACGCCCTCGGTCGAAAGCCGGGTGAACGCCGATTCGGGCCGCTATACGCTTTATGAACTGCCCGAGCGCGCTTCCGGTGCTGCGCTTCCTGACCTGAAAGCCATCGACATGCGGCTCGACGGCCCCGAACGGGGCAGGTGGCTCGCCCCCCAACTGGTGCACGCAATCAAGGACACGTTTGCTGCCGGAGACCAGTCGCTGCTCTTTCTCAACAGGCGCGGTTATGCACCCCTGACGTTATGCCGCACCTGCGGGCACCGCTTTCAGTGTGCCCATTGCAGCGCCTGGCTGGTTGAGCACCGGTTTCAGAAAAAACTTGTTTGCCATCACTGTGGTCACACCGAACCGGTACCGCAAAGCTGCCCCTCCTGCGGCCAGACGGACAGTCTCGTTGCCTGCGGTCCCGGCGTCGAACGGATCGCCGAGGAGGTGTCGGACCTGTTTCCCCAGGCACGCACCCTGGTTCTGTCGTCGGACCTTGCCGGAGGGCCGGAACGGCTGAAGCGGGAGATGAAGCTGGTGGAGGAGGGCGAGGCCGACATCGTCATCGGCACGCAGCTCGTCGCCAAGGGCCACAATTTCCCGAAGATGAAACTGGTTGGCGTCATCGATGCCGATCTCGGCCTTGCGCACGGAGATCCGCGTGCGGCTGAAAAGACGTTCCAGCTGCTGGCGCAGGTCACCGGCCGCGCGGGCCGCATGACAGGCGGCGGTGTCGGGCTTCTGCAGACCTATAATGCGGAACATCCGGTCATCAAGGCGCTCTATGGCGGTGACAAGGCAGCGTTCTACACCGCGGAAATCGAATCGCGGCGTATCTCCGGCCTGCCGCCTTTCGGCCGGTTGGCGGCGATTGTCGTTTCGGGACCGGACAAGGTCTTTGCGGAAGGCTATGCACGCGCCCTTGCGCGCGCCGCGCCTGCTGACGAAGCGGTCAGCCTGCTGGGACCGGCGGAAGCCGCGCTCGCCATGGTGCGCGGCCGCCACCGCTACCGTCTGCTGACCATGGCGCCGCGCCAGTTCGACCTGCAGTCCTATCTGCGCCGCTGGCTTGCGTCGGGACCCAAGCCGACGAAGGGACTGCGCGTTCAGGTGGATATCGATCCGCAGCATTTTCTTTGAAAGGTCCATCGAAGCCTTTCTGGGCGGCTCTTTTGCGTAGCGCGGAACGGTGGCGGTCCGGACCCTTTGCAACTGGCGGAATTGCATCGCATTCAACCAAAGTTCGATGACCCCGGGGGCTGGTTCGAACCACTTTTTTCCGCCCTGCGGTAAAAAACAACGAAGATTCGGTAAAAACAGTCTTTTGGCGAAGTTGCACACTGACAAGCCCTGTGCTAATTGAGGCGCGGCTTTGGGGGAACGGTTTAACCGTCACACCTTCTGACCTCGAAATTTTTCATTATTTTCAATGCTTTGCGAGCGCTAGCCGCTTAGCGGGCTTGAAAAACGTCAGAGAGCACGGACCTGGTGACTGACAACGTATCTCTCGTATCCGGCGTGGCACAGCGTTATGCGTCCGCCCTTCTCGACCTCGCGGAGGGTGACGGCGTTACGGCTGACGTGGAACGGGATCTGGGCACTTTCGAAGGCATGCTTGCCGAAAGCGAAGATCTCGACCGTCTCGTGAAGAGCCCGGCATTCAGTGCTGAGGAGCAGCTTGCGGCGCTCACGGCACTTCTCGACAAGGCGGGCATCTCCGGCCTTGCCGCAAATTTCGTGAAGCTGGCTGCCCGCAACAGGCGCCTCTTCGTTCTTCCCGGCATGATCAAGTCTTTCCGCGCCCTGCTTGCGGAAAAGCGCGGCGAAGAGACTGCTGAAGTCACATCTGCAGCAGCCCTGTCCGACGAACATGTCGCCGCCCTGAAAGAAGCCTTGTCTGCTTCAACGGGCAAAACCGTAAATCTCGCAGCGAAGGTTGATCCTGCTCTGATCGGTGGCCTTGTGGTCAAGGTCGGATCCCGCATGATCGACACCTCCCTGCGTACCAAGCTCAATTCACTCAAGTTCGCGATGAAAGAGGTCGGCTGATGGATATTCGGGCCGCGGAAATTTCCGCAATCCTCAAGGACCAGATCAAGAGCTTTGGCCAGGAAGCCGAAGTTTCTGAAGTTGGTCAGGTGCTCTCCGTCGGTGACGGTATCGCCCGTGTTTATGGTCTGGACAAGGTTCAGGCCGGTGAAATGGTCGAGTTTCCAGGTGGCATCAAGGGCATGGCCCTGAACCTGGAATCAGACAATGTCGGTGTCGTTCTGTTTGGTTCTGACCGTGACATCAAGGAAGGCGACACCGTCAAGCGGACCGGCGCCATCGTGGAAGTCCCGGTCGGCAAGGGTCTGCTCGGCCGCGTTGTCGACCCGCTCGGCAACCCGATTGACGGCAAGGGCCCGATCGACGCAACCGAAAAGCGCCGCGTTGACGTTAAGGCGCCCGGCATCCTGCCGCGCAAGTCCGTGCACGAGCCGATGTCCACGGGCCTCAAGGCGATTGACGCCCTGATCCCGGTCGGCCGCGGCCAGCGTGAGCTTGTGATCGGCGACCGCCAGACCGGCAAGACCGCGATCATCCTCGACACCTTCCTGAACCAGAAGCCTCTGCATTCAGGCGAAGACGAAGATGCCAAGCTGTACTGCATCTACGTCGCCGTCGGTCAGAAGCGTTCCACCGTTGCCCAGTTCGTCAAGGTTCTGGAAGACAACGGCGCTCTGGAATACTCCATCGTCATTGCCGCGACCGCATCCGACGCGGCACCGCTGCAGTTCCTGGCACCGTTCGCCGGCTGCGCGATGGGCGAGTATTTCCGCGACAATTCCATGCACGCCGTGATCGGCTACGACGATCTGACCAAGCAGGCCGTGGCCTATCGTCAGATGTCCCTGCTTCTGCGCCGCCCGCCGGGACGTGAAGCGTTCCCGGGCGACGTCTTCTACCTGCACTCCCGTCTTCTGGAGCGTGCCGCCAAGCTCAACGAAGAGCATGGCAGCGGTTCTCTGACCGCGTTGCCGGTCATCGAAACCCAGGGCAACGACGTGTCTGCGTTCATTCCGACCAACGTGATCTCGATCACCGATGGTCAGATCTTCCTTGAAACGGATCTCTTCTACCAGGGTATCCGTCCGGCAGTGAACGTCGGTCTGTCGGTGTCCCGCGTGGGCTCTTCGGCTCAGATCAAGGCCATGAAGCAGGTTGCCGGCCCGATTAAGGGTGAACTTGCGCAGTACCGCGAAATGGCTGCCTTCGCGCAGTTCGGTTCCGACCTTGATGCCACGACCCAGCGTCTGCTGAACCGGGGTGCCCGCCTGACCGAACTCCTGAAGCAGCCGCAGTTCTCTCCGCTGAAAACGCAGGAGCAGGTTGCGGTCATCTATGCCGGCGTGAACGGTTATCTGGACGGCTTCGGTGTCGACCGGGTGAAGGACTTCGAAGAAGGCCTGCTGCTGTTCCTCCGTGGTGAGCATGCGGATCTTCTGGATGCCATCTGGGAAAAGAAGGCCCTTGACGACGATCTGACCGGCAAGCTGAAAGCTGCCATCGACGCGTTCGCCAAGAACTTCGCTTAAGACGACACGCCGGGATAAGGAGCAGGGGCGGCCATGCCGAGCCTGAAGGACTTACGAAACCGCATCGCTTCCGTTAAGGCGACGCAGAAAATCACCAAGGCCATGCAGATGGTGGCCGCGGCGAAACTGCGTCGTGCACAGGAAGCTGCGGAGGCTGCACGCCCCTATGCGGAGCGCATGGGTGCAGTGCTGGCCAACCTCGCGGAAGCATTCGAGGGTCGCGATGACGCTCCGAAGCTGATGTCCGGCACGGGCAACGACCAGGTTCATCTCCTGCTCGTGGCGACTGCCGAACGCGGATTGTGCGGTGGCTTCAACACCAACATTGCCAAGCTGGCCCGTGAAAAGGCACGCAGCCTGATCGCCGACGGCAAGACCGTCAAGATCATCTGCGTCGGCAAGAAGGGCTTTGATGCTCTGAAGCGCGAGCTCGGCCAGCACGTGATCGAGACCGTTGACCTGCGCAGCGTCAAGAATGTGGGCTATTCCAATGCCGATGAAATCGGCAAGAAGATCCTGGCCATGTTCGCCGATGGCGAGTTTGACGTCTGTACGCTGTTCTACTCGACATTCGTATCGGTGATCGCTCAGGAGCCCACGGCGCAGCAGCTCATCCCGGCCAGTTTCGAGGCCAAGGGAGACGGCGAGAGCGACGGTGCCCATCCGGTCTACGAGTACGAGCCGGACGAGACGGAGATCCTAGAAGATCTTCTGCCGCGCAACATTTCCGTTCAGATTTTCCGGGCGCTCCTGGAAAATGCAGCATCCGAGCAGGGCGCGCGCATGTCCGCGATGGACAACGCGACCCGGAACGCCGGTGAGATGATCGACAAGCTGACGATCAACTACAACCGCCAGCGTCAGGCTCAGATCACGACGGAACTGATTGAAATCATCTCGGGCGCCGAGGCGCTCTAGAGTGTTCTGCGCCCGTCGGGCGCAGAATGCCGGACTACTAACATTGTCGATCGACTGTTCCGCACGATGTGAGAGACACGGGAAGCAGGTCGATCAAACGGGATCAAGACGAGGATTAGGGATATGGCTGACAAACAGGTCGGACGGATCACCCAGGTCATCGGCGCCGTTGTCGACGTCAAGTTCGATGACCACCTGCCGCTGATCCTGAACGCTCTGGAAGCTGACAACCAGGGTATACGACTGGTTCTCGAGGTTGCGCAGCACCTCGGCGAGAACACGGTTCGCACCATCGCGATGGACTCCACCGAGGGTCTGGTGCGCGGACAGGAAGTTGTCGACACCGGTGCACCGATTGCCGTGCCGGTTGGCGACGGCACTCTGGGCCGCATCATGAACGTGATCGGCGAGCCGGTCGATGAAGCGGGCGACATTCCGCACACCGACAAGCGCGGCATCCACCAGGAAGCTCCGACGTTCATCGAACAGTCAACGGAAGCTGAAATCCTTGTGACCGGCATCAAGGTCGTGGATCTTCTCGCACCCTACGCAAAGGGCGGCAAGATCGGCCTGTTCGGCGGTGCGGGCGTCGGCAAGACCGTTCTCATCATGGAACTGATCAACAACGTCGCGAAGGCGCACGGCGGTTACTCCGTGTTCGCCGGTGTCGGCGAGCGGACCCGTGAAGGCAACGACCTCTACTGGGAAATGATCGAATCCGGCGTGAACAAGGAAGGCGGCGGAGAAGGCTCCAAGGCGGCCCTCGTTTACGGCCAGATGAACGAGCCTCCCGGAGCGCGTGCACGTGTTGCCCTGACCGGTCTGACGGTTGCCGAGCATTTCCGTGATGCCGGCCAGGACGTTCTGTTCTTCGTTGACAACATCTTCCGCTTTACCCAGGCTGGTTCCGAAGTGTCCGCGCTTCTCGGCCGTATCCCGTCCGCTGTGGGATATCAGCCGACGCTTGCGACCGACATGGGTTCGATGCAGGAGCGCATCACCACCACGAACAAGGGCTCGATCACGTCCGTGCAGGCCGTTTACGTTCCTGCCGATGACTTGACTGACCCGGCACCGGCATCGACCTTTGCCCACTTGGACGCAACGACCGTTCTGAACCGCGCGATCGCGGAAAAAGGCATCTACCCGGCTGTGGACCCGCTGGACTCCACGTCCCGTATGCTCGACGCCCGCATCATCGGCGAAGAGCACTACAACACTGCGCGTACCGTTCAGGGTACGCTGCAGCGCTACAAGGCCCTGCAGGACATCATCGCCATCCTCGGCATGGACGAACTGTCTGAAGAAGACAAGCTGACCGTGGCTCGTGCGCGTAAGATCGAGCGCTTCCTGTCGCAACCGTTCTTCGTGGCTGAAGTCTTCACCGGTTCTCCGGGCAAGCTGGTTGCCCTCGAAGACACGATCAAGGGCTTCAAGGGCCTTGTTGACGGTGAGTATGATCACCTGCCGGAAGCAGCGTTCTACATGGTTGGCTCCATCGAGGAAGCCGTCGAGAAAGCACAGAAACTGGCAGCGGAAGCAGCCTGATTTCAAGATTGACCGGACGTCCGCCAGGGCGTCCGGTTTTGTTCAAGCATGATGGCCTCGCCATCTGAGAAGAAGACTGACAAGGAAGACGCCACATGGCTGAACTTTTCCAGTTTGAGTTGGTCTCGCCGGAACGCCAGCTCCTGTCCGAACAGGTCTCGGAAGTCGTTGTTCCCGGTGCCGAAGGTGAATTCGGTGTTCTGAAGGACCACAGTCCTTTCATGTCCAGCATCGCACCCGGCATCCTGAAGGTTCGTGGTGATGGCGAAACCTGGGATGAGTATTTTGTACGCGGCGGGTTCGCGGACGTTTCTGCGGGCGGTTTGACCGTCCTTGCCGAACAGGCCGTGCCGGTTGCCGAAATCAGCCGCGAGCAGCTTGACCAGGCGATCAAGAACGCCGAGGAAGATGTTGCGGACGCCAAGGACGACTCGTCCCAGCAGAAAGCGGACCGCACGCTGCGACGCTTGAAAGACGTTGCCGAGGCGCTGAAACAGGTCTGATTGGTTTCGGCCGGCATCCGGAAAATTCGAACGGCTCCAACTGGAGCCGTTTTTTTGTGATCTGATGTTCGCTTTGAAACGTAGTATGTTGATATTTGCGATTTTAACGTAAAACACTGAGCAAGCTCAACAATAAGATGTAATTAACATTCTATATGTGTTTTAAATTGTACAAACTGTCAGAAATAACTAAGTGGCCTTTTCAATATTATTGAAACTCTCTTTCTTGTTTGAAATTTTTACCTGTAATTAATCTGAAAAATCAAATATTCCGCTACGGTATTTAGCTGGAGCGGTTCATGAGCGTCAAGATGAGAGTATTACTGGGGTTCGGCATCGTCGCCTGTTTCCTGGCTTTTTTCGGGAGCTTTTCCCTGTATCAGTTTAATGCGTCTTCCCGTGCGGTCGCGAACCTTGCGGACATGAGTGAGGATGCACTGTTGGCGTCCGAAATGAACGCGGACATGGCCAAGGCAGTTCGCGCGACGTTGCGCTACATTGCCTCGCGGTCGCCTGAAGACAAGGCTGAAGCGCAGGAATTCATCAATCAGGTGAAGGCCGGCGGTGAAATTGCCAAGCAGGAAATCGCCAAGCCTGAGCGCGTTCGCAACAGGGACATCATCATCGCAGAGATAGGGTCGTTTGAAACGGCGTTGAGCGCGGTGTCGACGCTTTATGACGAACGCGATGATCTCGTTTCAAACAAGCTCGATGTCATCGGTCCGGAAGTGCGCAAGCTGATCACGGAGATCAATCGCACGGCGACCGAGGACAATGATCCGGTGACCGCAAATTTCGCGGCGCAGGCACAGGAAAATCTCCTGCTCGGCCGTCTCTACATGATGAAGTTCCTGGCTTCGAATGAAAGAGCGGATTTCGATCGGTTGGAGCAGAGCTTCGCGGACTTTGCCGACCGCTTCAAGGCACTCGACGAAAGCGTCGAGAACCCCGGGCGCAGAGAAATTCTGGCTGAGATCGGACCGATGATTGACGCTTATTTGGTGGCGGCACGCCGCGTCAGGGACGTCATCTGGGAACGCAACGCCATCAGGGATGACACGCTTCTTGCCAAGGGTGCGGAAATCAGCCGGCAGGCAACGCTCATGAAGGAAAGCGCGGGTGTGGACGCTGAACTTATCGCGTCCGAAACGCAGTCCTATCTGAGCGGGGCCATGTGGCAGGTCGGTGTCGCTTGTGCGATCACGTTTCTCCTTGCGATCGGTCTTGCGTTCGTGATCGCGAGGGCAATCACGAAACCGCTGACCATGCTCGTCGAGGATGCACAGCAGCTTGCCGCCGGCAACACGGAAGTCGCCTTTGCCGAGGCGCAGCGCAAAGACGAGATTGGCGTGGTCGCCAAGTCCATTGCAGGTTTCCGCGACGGCGTGGTCGAGCGGTTGCGGCTCGAAGAGGAACAGCAGCAGGAGATGGCGCAACGTGAGGCGCGTAACTCCAGAGTCTCAGAGGCGGTTGTCGAATTCGAACAGTCGGTCAAGCAGATGCTGGACACGATCACCACGGCCACCGGAAACCTGCAGAACACGGCCTCGGCCATGACGGAGACCGCGCGCGGAACAAACGGTCAGGCGACCATGGTCGCCAGCGCGGCGGAGGAAGCAACGACAAATGTGCAGACGGTCGCCGCAGCCGCCGAAGAGCTGTCAGTGTCGCTGCGGGGCGTAACCAGCCAGGTCGGACATTCCGCCGATATCGCACAGAAGGCAACCGACGATGCCGAGCGCACCAACCGTCAGATTGCCGGTCTCGCCAATGTTGCCGAAGATATCGGCGAGGTCATCTCGCTGATTTCCACGATCGCGGAGCAGACCAATCTTCTCGCGCTCAATGCGACCATCGAGGCGGCGCGCGCCGGCGAGGCGGGCAAGGGCTTTGCCGTGGTTGCGGCAGAGGTCAAGGAACTCGCCAGCCAGACAGGCAAGGCAACGGAGGAGATCTCCTCCAAGATCTCGGCCATTCAGTCCGAGACCCGGGAGGCTGTTGACGGCATCCAGAACATTGCCACGACCATCCAGGAAATCAACACGGTCGCGAACTCGATCGCGACGGCGGTTGAACAACAGACGGATGCGACCTCCGAGATTTCCCAAAGCGTTGATCAGGCCTCCCAGGGCACTGCCGAGGTGAGCAACAGCATCATCCAGGTCTCCGAGGCGGCTGCCGAAACGGACAGGGCCGCCGGAACGGTGGTCGAGGCGGCAGAAACGCTGTCAAAGCAATCCGAAGAGATGCATGTCGTCATCGAGAAGTTCCTCTCCACGGTGAAAGCGGCTTAGTCTCCCCACTGCGCCACCGTTACGGATCCGGGAACGGCAAGTCTGTTCCCGGGTCCGCAAGACTCTTTTCGATGATGACGCCTGAGCTGGAAAGACAGGATCAATTCGCTGCGGCAGTGACCGCTGCGCCCGGCTCCAGATACTTGAAGGCATTTCGGCCGCTGTTCTTCACATCATAGAGCGCGATATCCGCGTTCTTGATGATGGCGCTGACGTCATCGCAGCCGGCATAGATCGGCGAAAGCCCGACGCTCACGCCAATTCTGATTGAAAGATCGTTGATATTGAACGGCACCTGCAGCTTGTGCACGATACGGCTTGCAATGATTTCCGCGACCTTCCGGTCCGAGCGGTTGAGAATGATGCCGAATTCGTCACCGCCGAGACGGGCGACGAGATCGGTGGACCGGACACAGGATTTCAGTCTTTCGCCAACCTGCTTCAAAAGCGAGTCACCGGCGTCGTGACCGTAAGTGTCGTTCACCGGCTTGAACTTGTCGAGGTCGAGAAGCATCAAGATGCTTTGCGTGTCGTCTTGAAGAGACCGAAGGGACTCGTCCAGCGTGGCATTGAACAGCGTCCTGTTGGCCAGGCCCGTCAGCGTGTCGTGATGCGCGGCATACTCGATCTTCTGGACCGCCAGTTCGTTTACGGTGATGTCTTCATGGGTGCCGATCCATCCGCCGCCGGGCAGCGGTGCATGAACCGCGCTGATGAACTTGCCGCCGGGATGCTTGAACTTGGATCGCACGACTTCGCCTGAGGAAAGGCGGATCAGCAGGTCTCTCACATGTTCCAGCACATCGCCGTCGAACTCGCCACGCCGCTTTTCTGCCTCGATGAGTTCGACCAGGGTGACGCCTTCCCGGACATCGCCCTCCGGCTTGTCGAAGATATCGATATATTGCTTGTTCCAAAGCTTGAGCCGGCCATTGGCATCGAAGACGCTCACGCCCTGGCGCATGTTGGCAAGGATGGCTTCGAGTTCCTGAGATCTCAGGCGCGCGCCCCGTTCGTTTTCAGCCAGCTGCTCTTCCAGCTTCTTCCGGTCCGTAACGTCGAAGAAGTTGTAGACGAAGCCTCCCGAAGGAAGTGGTGTCCCCCGGATCTCCAGGAAGGTCCCGTTGGCCGCGCCGCGTACATAGCTGTGCGGCTTGTTGCGATCGTAGGATTGGAAAGTATCCAGTGCGAGCTGTTCGGGATCACCTTCGCCATAATCACCACGTTCCGCGTTGTGCTTCAGGTAGTCGAGCAGGTGCAGTTTCTGGTCGACGAAATCCTGCGGATAACCGAGCAGCCGCGCGAACTCCGTGTTTGCAGAACCGAGCTGGAAATTCTCGTCGTAGTGGGCGAAGCCGCCGGGAAAATTGTCGAAAATGGCCTGGAGCGTGTCGGCCTGTTCCTTGGTTTCCGTGATATCCGCCAGCGAAACGACGATACCGTTCAGACCATGCTCACCCTGGCTGTCAATCGGCCTCGCATTCACGCGAAGCCATGTTGCCCGGCCCGAAGATGATGTCTTCAGACTGGCAACGAGATCGGTGACCGCATCGGGATCCGTGATGGCAAGAGCCAGCGGATTGTCATCACTGATGGTGCCGAGTTCCGCGCAGTTGAGTGCGTGGTCGAGTTCTTCGATCTGAAGACCGACGAGGCGTCTGCCCTGATATCCCAGAAGCCTCTCGGCCATCGGGTTCGCTGTCTCTATCGTCCCGTCATGCGACAGCAGCAAAATGCCTTCGCTGACTGCGTCGAGTGTCGTCCGCTGAACAGCTTCTGCCTGGCGAATGATGAGTTCGCGCTGCTTGCGCTCCGAGATATCCATGAGGCTGAACACGATCCCGCCATTCGGCAACGGCATCGACCGGACGTCGAGAACGGTTCCGTCCGCCGTTACCCGTTCAATCTGTTCGGGCTTGCCGCTCATGAAGGGATTGAATCTGCCCTCGACAATTTCATCGTGGTTGTCGTCGCCCTGATGCTCCTGGCGCACGGCATACATCATCGTCTCTTTCAGATGCGGGCGTTGCGCGAGAAAGTCTCCGGGCAGCTTGAACGCGTTCTGGAAGGCCTCGTTGTAATTTGCAAGGCACATCGCCTCGTCAAAGTGAACCATGCCGCCCGGAAAGTTATCGAAGACCGCCTTGAGCGTGTCCTCCTGGCGTTTCTTTTCCGTGATGTCCGTCAGCGAGACAACGACGCCGTCGAGACCGAATTCATTGGCATCGTCGATGGGAGAGACGTTGATGCTGAGCCAGAGACCTGCCGTTTCGTTCCGCCGTTTGACATGGACGACCATCGCGTCAATCTTGGCCGTGGTATCGAGAACGTCGCGCACCAGAACTTCCGGTTTGAGGCACTGGTTGTCTTCACCGACGAAGTCAAGGCCCAGATCCTGAAACCGCGCACCCTTGATCTGATCGACTTCAAATCCGAGAAGGTCGGCCCCGGCTGCGTTGATCGTCTGAATGCGGCCGGACCTGCTGACCACGACGACACCTTCGGAAAGGGTCTGCAAAGTCGCTCGTTTCAGGGCTTCGGAATAAAGGACCGTCTGCTCGTTTTCCTTCCGGGCCGTGATATCCTGAAACGCTCCGACCAGCCGAACAACCTCGCCGCCCTCCAGGATCGGCCGGCCGACGGCGCGCACCCAGATGTCCCGGCCCTTGGCGGTGACAAACGGCACCTCCACGTCCCAGGAGACACCGTTCTCGATCGCGTCCTCTACCGCGGAGGATACCTTTGCGCGGCTGTCGGGAGGATAGAAGGAGAGGGCGAAATCCACGGTCGGTGTGAAGTCGGCCGGTACTTCGTGGATGTCCTTGGTCTTTTCAGTCCAGGTCAGGATGTTCGTCCTCAGGCAGAGTTCCCAACCCCCGACGCCCGAGACAGCGGTCACTTCTTCCAGCAGGTCACTTTCGAGGATCGCCCGCTCATGTTCGCGGAACGCCTCGCTCAGGGCCGCCTCTTTCTCGTGGCGCATCCGATGCGCCGAGATCAGCCCTTCGACCACCTTGCCGAGCCGGCGCAGCTGGTCCAGCTGCTGCCCGCTCGGATTTTTGGGCTCTCGATCGATGACGCAGAGAGTGCCGAGCCGGTTCCTTCCGTCGATCGACAACGGATATCCGGCGTAAAAGCGGATATGGGGAGCTCCGGTAACCAGAGGGTTCTCGCTGAACCTTGGGTCCTCAAGCGCGTCCGGGACGATGAACAGGTCGGCGGACTGGATCGCGTGCTGGCAGAAGGACACGTCGCGGGCCGTGCCATCGACGTCAAGTCCACAGCGGGCCTTGAACCATTGATCGTCTTTACCGACAAGCGAGACAAGGGCGATCGGGCAATCGAAAATGGCGGCAAGCGCATCCACGACGGCGTCAAACTCCGGCAGCCGCTCAGATCCGACGATCTGCAGCTCCTCCAGGGCTTTCAAACGCTCCGCTTCCGCTATTTCCTGTGCCGTGCTCATGCTGCGCTTCGCTTTTGGGGCAGGACCCAGACCGGTCGCCTGGACTGCCTCCAAGAGTGGGGCAACAAATGCAACAAATGATTAAGTCGACGGCATCGCGGGGTAAATTTAACGTTAGGGCAACCGGGTTGACAATGCCGTAGTCGTACGCGAGCGGCTGACGGTCACGCCCAATCCGGTCGCTTGTCCAGGGTCGGTCAAGTGCCGGGAGGCAGGTCGTCGAAATGCCTGAAACCGTTTCGGCCTTCATTTTTCACCGCATAAAGGGCGATGTCTGCCTTCTTGAGGATCTCGTTGGCGCTCTTTTCGGTGGCCGAAATTGCCGTGATGCCGACGCTTGCGCTGACCTCGATCATGTTGCCGTTGATCTCGTAGGGCATCATGAGCGCCTCGACGATCCGTTTCGCAATCGCGCAGACCAGTTCCTGCTCTTCCGACAGGTTCCGTGCGATGATTGCAAATTCGTCACCGCCGAGCCGGGCGACCGTATCCTTCGAGCGGACGCATTCCTTGAGGCGGGCCCCAGCCAGGCGCAGCAGTGTGTCGCCTGCATCATGGCCATAGGTGTCGTTGACCGGCTTGAAGTGATCCAGGTCGATCATCAGCAGATCGCTCGTTTCTCCGAAATGAACGGCTCTTGTAATCGCGTCTTCAAGTTTGAGATTGAAAAGTGTCCGGTTGGCCAGTCCGGTCAGCGTGTCGTGATGAGCGGCATAGGTTATTCTCTCCGTCGCCATTTCCCGTGACGTGATGTCTTCATAAGTTCCGACCCAGCCGCCATCGGGCAGGGGCGTGCGGACGATGCCGATGATCCTGCCATTGATGTGTTTGAACTTGGCCTTGACCACCTCGCCAGCGTCCAGTTGGCGGCGCAGCGTGGCATCGAATGCGACCGGGTCTTCGTTGAATTCGCCGCGTTGTTTTTCAAGTTCGAGAACCTCGACCAGGCTCATGCCCCTCTTGATCTCTCCATCCGCCCTTCCGAACAGTTCCAGAAAATGGCGGTTCCAGAGCTTGATCCGTCCCTGGTCATCGAACACGCTGACACCCTGGCGCATGTTGGCGATGATGGCTTCAAGTTCATCAAGCCGGCTTCTGACAAACTTCTCCTTGTCAACGAGCATCCCCTCCATTTCCTTGCGGGCGGTGATGTCGAGAAAACTGGAGACGTTGCCGCCTCCGGGAAGCGGCGTGCCGCGGATTTCCAGAACCTTGCCTTCGCGTGTCCGGCGCTCATAAGCGTGCTGGCTGCCCGCACCGTATCGGTCCAGCCGGTCGGCTGCGATCTCACCGGGATCTCCCGGTCCGTAGTCGCCGCGGTCAGCAAGAAAACGGATGACCTCTTTGAGGTTCGGGCGCTGCTCGAGAAAACTGCGTGGCATGTTCAAAAGCCGTTCGAATTCCTCGTTCCAGTAGGTCAGTTGAAGCTGGCTGTTGTAGTGAACCAGACCTCCCGGGAAGTTGTCGAAAAACGCCTGCAACGTTTCGGTCTGCTGCTTGTCGCTTGTGATGTCCGTAAGCGACAGAACCACGCCGTCGTGTGCGCTTCGATTGGCTTCCCTAACGGCTTTGACACCGAGCCGGAGCCACTTGTCCTGTCCGTTTGCTGAACCTGTCGCCCGCACTTCCCGGTCCCGGATGCTGTCCGGATCACTCACGGCCAGGGCGAGCGGGTTTGCCATCGATCCATCGGCCGAAATGATATCCTCAAGACCGTGCTGAAGGTCTTGGACACGCGCCTCTACAAGGCTTGCCTCCGGACATTCGAGCAACGACGCGGCGGCGGGATTGAAGGATCGTATGTGACCTGACGGGTCCAGGAACAGGATTCCGTCCCGGGACGTTTCGAGCGTTGTCCGGGCCAGGAATTCCGGCCTGTCCGTGTCTGACGGTGTGTCCTCGCGGCGATCGTTTTGTGAACGCGACAGCGCTTCGCGCAGGTCGATTTCCGTCTTCCGTGCCTTCACCAGCCCTTCCACCACCCGGGCAGCGTTCTTGATGTGCTCCACATCGGATTCGCTGACCGGATGCGGTTTCGTGTCCATGACGCAGATTGTTGCGATGCGGTGCTTGCCGTCGACCTTGACGGGGCACCCGAGGTAGAAGCGGGCCCCGAAGTCGCCCGTCACGAGCGGAATGTCCTTGAACCGCTCGTCCTTGGTTGCATCGGGCACGATCACGACGTCATCAGACAGTATGGTCTGGCCGCAGAACGAGTTTTCGCGGGGCACCTCGGTAGCGCCGAGGCCAAAGGTTGCCTTGAACCAGATGTCCTCTTCGTGGACGATCGAAACAACGGACATGGGACAGTTCAGAAGGTGGGCGACATTCGATACCACGGCATCGAATTCCGGCTGTCGTTCAGAACGGAAGATCGCAAGCCTTCTGAGGGCGTCAAGTCTTTCTGTCTCAATTTGAGCCTGTGCAAGCGCCATATTCGGCAAGCACTCCAAATCTGAAGTTGTACTGGCCACTGCCCGGGAAATAGTATCGATTTAATTTCAACATATACGCAATAAACCCAAAATTGAAATGTCACTGGTCGAAAAAGCCAAATAGTTGCATCGGTGGCTCAAGAAACTGTTGAGGCATACTTATTTATGACAAGGGTCTTTGCTTATGGCTTGCTGTCCTGCCCTGTTCCTCAAGGCAACGAACTGTGCGGCGGAAGGCCCGGTTATCGAAGGGTCAATAGAGGCGCTGCCTGAATTTCGGCAACAAAAAACCCGGCGTAAAGCCGGGTTTCAACGTCTGTTTGTTATTTGATGAGCCGCGCCTGAGGCGCGTTTCATGTCACGCCGCGCGGCGGAAGGACAGGCTCATGCCTCCACCGGAAGATCGGTTGCGGCGGCGCTCTTCCGGCGGAATGTAGACGATTGCGCTATGCTCGGTGCAATAGGAAACGCCCGCTTCGACGCGGTTGTTGCACGGGAAGGTGTAGTTGCCTGCATCACCTTCTGCCCATTTGCAGCAGCCCGGACGCGGAAGAGACAAGTCAGCCATTTTTATTTTCCTTTTCGTTCAAGCGACAAAAGCGCTCGAGCATCCCCGGGAGAAGAGGATCCGAACAGCTTTCGATAGATCTCGGATATTGCCAGCGCCCGGAACGTTCAAAGCCGTCCAGCCCATCACAGGTGCCCTTCAGCAAGCGCAGGCATTACATAAGCGGCATGTCACAAAAATGCAATAGTGCAACCGGCAATTCCGGCCTGCATTCAGCGCATAGCAGGTTAACGCTCAGTTACCGGTATTCGGCGGCTGCTAGCGTCTCATGTGTCCGGCAGGAAGCCGCCAGCTTCTTTAAGGGCTTCGGGCGTGTCCAGATCCAGCCGTGCCGACGGTCCGACCTCCACTTCGGCAACGAAACCCGGGTTCTCCGCAATGATGTGCCTTGCACCGATATCACCGCGCAGGGAGGACAGATCATGGAAAAACCGTTTGTCCCAGAGAACCGGATTCCCGCGCTTGCCATCTGCGGTGGCCGCAACAATGAGACCATTCGGATTGTCGCGGTAGGTGTCGATCATGCGTCTTATGTCGGCAGTGGTGATCATCGGCATGTCGCCGAGCAGAATGATCACTGCATCCGTGTCGGGAGCGAGCGCTTTCATGCCTGCCCTGATCGAACTTGCCATGCCGTCCTCGAAGTCGGGATTGAATACCGGCATGATGTCCAGATCCGCGACTTCCCCACTCACTTGTTCGGCAAGGTGGCCGGTGACCAGCAAGGTCTGCGAAGGGTGTATCCCGGTTGCAGCCTCACCGGCATGTCTGACGAGCGACTTTCCGTTGAGCCTGGCCAGCAGCTTGTTCGGGCCGCCCATGCGCGTGGACTTTCCGGCACCGAGAATGATCACCGCGATCCTGGAAGCCGGTGTCTGCCGTTTCACTTCCCGCGGCTGCGGTCTGGTTCCGATTTCCATCAGAAGGCCTCCGACGCCCATGGCGGTTATGTCGTCCGGACCGGTTTCAACGCCCGCGAGCAAACGGTCCAGCACCCAGTCGAAGCCGTTCTCCTTCGGGCTGCGCGCGCATCCGGGCGCACCCAGCACCGGGGTTCCTTCGACGTCGGCAAGCATGAGCAGATTGCCCGGATCGACTGGCATGCCGAGATGCGAAACGGTGCCGCCCGCAAGATCGACGGCCGCCGGAAGAACATCGTGCCTGTCGACCACCGCGGACGCACCGAACAGGATCAGGAAGTCGGCGCCGGCCGCAGCTTGCGCAGCCATTGCTGCAGCAACAGACGGGGCGTCATGAGGGACGCGCGTCTCCTCGACAACGGTACTTCCACTTGCACTCAGGCGGTCTTCAAGGACGCGCCGGGTCTTGTCCATCGTCGTGATCTTGAGGTGCGGCAGGCAGGTTGCGACGAGTCCGATCTTGCGTGGCTTGAACGGGGCAATCCGTACAGCACCTTGAACGGCCTTTTCCGCGCGCTCCAGGTCTGAATTGGCGACGGCAAAGGAGATGATCTTTGCCGTTGCGATCATGCGGTTCGCCAGCACCTTGGAATGGTTCGGCAGGGTTGCGAACGTGATGGCCGGGTCGATCCGGTTTGCGGCGATCACCGCATCCGTGTCGACAACCAGTATGCCCGGCACGTCGGCGTAAAGATTCATTCGGCCGGTAAAGGCCGTGTCCTCGCTGACCGCTTCTCCCTTGGCCGCAAGTCCAAGGCGTTTCGCAGCCTCGTCTTCTTCGACATCTCCTGCCTCAAGTCGCGCCGCGACAAGTGTCTCCATGCCGCTGTTCACAAGGTCGCGGCAGTCCTCGGCGGTCAGGACATGACCCTTCTTCAGGACGCGTCCGGGGAGGTTTGTCTTGTGCGCGAGAATACAGCCGGCAGCGCTTTCCAGCGGCACGGGACCGAACTTCATGCGCCGGTCTCCGGGGGTTTGCGCAGGGCCTTGATGATCGAACCGAGAACCGCGACCGCGATTTCTTCCGGAGACGCGGCCCCGATATCCAATCCGATCGGTGCGTCGATCCGGCTGTAAAGGTCAGGATCGATACCGGCATCGGTAAACCGTTCCAGCCGCTTGCCGTGGGTTTTCCGGCTGCCGAGCGCGCCGACATAGAAACAATCCGACCGAAGCGCTTGCATCAGCGGGAAATCGTCGATCTTCGGATCGTGTGTGACCGCTGCAACGGCCGTGAAGGCGTCCAGAGGCGATTGCTCAAGAACGTCTTGCGGCCATTCGGCCTTGAGCGTGCTCCCGGGGAAACGGTCTTCCGTTGCAAAGGCCGTGCGCGGGTCGATGACCGTAACGTCCAGTCCCGCGATTTCAGCCATTGGCACCAGTGCCTGGCTGATGTGAACAGCGCCAATCAGCACCAGTCTGGGCGCGGGGACCGAGACTGTCAGAAAGACATCACCGGTCCCGGTCTCCACCGTTCCCGACTTGCCCGAACGGAACCGCTTGTCGAACTCGGTCGCCAGCGGTTCGGACGTGTAGTCATCGCCTTGCCGGATCAGCGTCTGCGATCCGTCCTTGAGATGCGTGACCAGAATGGCGGCGCGGCGCGCGCCTCGTTCCGTGTTCAGCTCTTCGAGCAGCTTTCGGTCCATGGTGTTATGCCCGGTCCGTTGCCAGCCTGACGCCGAGGCCGACCAGGAGCGATCCGCCGATCCAGCGCGTGACATCCTGGAACCTGGATGTCCGGCCCAGCCGTTTTTTGACTTCCGAGGCGAAGAAGACCGTTGCGATATCTGCGGATGCAAAAGCGAAGTTGACGATCGTGCCGAGAACAAGGAATTGAACCCAGATCGGCAGGCTGGCTTCGGGACTGACGAATTGCGGCAGAAACGCAATGAAAAAGATCGCGGCCTTCGGATTGAGCACTTCAACGAGAATGCTGTCCAGAAACGCTCTGCGGGCGGTCTTTTGCGGCAGTTCGGGAACCGGCCCGCTGTTCATGCGAGTGCGGATCATCTGAACACCCAGAAAGATCAGATAGACGCCCCCCGCCACCTTGAGCGCGAAATAGAGCGTCGGCACCACGGTAAAGATGGCCGACAGACCGAAGGCCGCCGCGAACACGTGCGCATAGCACCCGATATGAATACCGGCTGCTGCCATGAAGCCGGCGCGCCGGCCGCGCGAAAGGGTCTGTGCCGCAGTATAAAGTACGGCGGGGCCGGGCATGTAGGCGAAGAGAGCCGTGGCGGCAAGAAAGGCAAGAAACGTTTCGGTTGTCGGCAATTTATCGTCTCGATCAGTTGACGGGTTCTACATAGACACGGATGCGGCCACCGCAGGACAAACCCACACGCCATGCGGTTTCGTCCGCAACACCGAATTCAAGGGTTGTCGGCCGGCCTGTTTCGATGACGTCGACTGCCTCCGCGACAACAGCGCCTTCAACGCATCCGCCGGAAACCGAGCCTTCGAAATTGCCGTCTGAATCAATCACCAGATGCGAGCCGGTTGGCCGTGGTGCCGATCCCCAGGTCTCGATGACGGTCGCAAGCGCAACCTGGCGGCCCGCCTGGCTCCAGTCTTCAGCCGTTTGAAGCACATCCGCGATTTGCAGGTTGTCGCTGGTCATGAGTGTTCCGCCTTTGGAGAATTCCCGGGTCAGTCTCCTGAATATAAACCTTTCCAGTGCGGATGAAAGCCGTCCCAGGTGATGGACTCACAAATGAGACCGAAGTGATTTGAGGCGGCTTGCTTCTCGTCAAGGCGCGGAAGCGCAGGAAATGTACCTCATTTGTGAGTCCATCACCTAAAGTACAAGCGGCACCCGGAGGCCGGGTGCCGCTTCAACGGCTTATGGAACCGGAGGTCTAGGTTTATTCAGCAGCCGATCTGAGCGCTGGTGCGGCGCTTAGCACGGTTCCGTCAACATGACTTTCGAAGGTTCCGAAATTGTCGACGAACATCTGGACAAGCTTGGATGCCTGAACATCATAGGCTGCCTTGTCGTCCCACGTTTCACGCGGCGTGAGGATCTCGGTGTCGACGCCGGTTACAGTGACCGGGACATCAAAGCCGAAATTCGGATCCGTACGGAACTCCGCGTTTTTGAGTTCGCCCGACAGCGCAGCCTGCAGCAGCGTGCGCGTTGCCTTGATCGGCATGCGGTGGCCGGCGCCGTAAGCTCCACCGGTCCATCCGGTATTGACCAGCCAGCAGTCGACATTGTGATCCGCAATCAGCTTCTTCAGAAGGTTGCCGTATTCCGACGGGTGGCGTGGCAGGAACGGGGCACCGAAGCAAGTCGAGAAGGTGGCCTGCGGTTCGGTGACGCCCTTCTCGGTTCCGGCAACCTTGGCGGTGTAACCGGACAGGAAGTGGTACATGGCCTGCGCGGGCGTCAGGCGCGCCAGCGGCGGCATGACACCGAACGCATCTGCTGTCAGCATGATGATGGTGCGCGGCACGGGCGCGCAGCCGGTCTTGCTTGCATTCGAAATGAAATGGATCGGATAGGCGGCTCGGGTGTTTTCCGTCTTCGAGCCATCATCGAAATCCGGAACGCGGTTGTCATCCAGAACGACGTTTTCCAGAACGGTCCCGAACCGCTGCGTGGTGGAGTAGATTTCCGGCTCCGCTTCGGCAGACAGTTTGATGGTCTTGGCGTAACAGCCGCCTTCGAAATTGAAGACGCCGTTTTCGCTCCAGCCATGCTCGTCGTCGCCGATCAGCGTACGTGCAGGGTCCGCGGAAAGAGTGGTTTTGCCTGTACCCGACAGTCCGAAAAACACCGCGGTATCGCCGGAGTCTCCCACATTGGCGGAGCAATGCATGGACATGAGGCCCTTGGCGGGCAGGAGATGGTTGAGCATCGTGAAGACGGATTTCTTCATCTCGCCCGCATAGGAGGTGCCGCCGATCAGAACGATCTTGCGTGTGAGGTCACAGGCAATGACCGTTTCCGTCCTGCAGCCATGGCGATCCGGATCCGCCTTGAAGCTCGGCAGGTCGACAATCGTCATCTCGGGAACGAAGCCTGCCAGTTCCGCTGTCTCGGGCCGGAGCAGCAGATTGCGGATAAACAGCGAATGCCACGCATATTCGGTGTAAACGCGAACGGGGAGGCGATGCGCCTTGTCCGCGCCGCCGAACAGGTCCTGCGCATAAAGATCCAGACCTTCCGCATGTGTCAGAAGATCCGACATCAGCGTGTCGAATTGCGCTTTCGACATTTGTTCATTGTTGTCCCACCAGACCGTGTCCCGGGTTTCGTCGTCCAGAACAACGAACTTGTCCTTTGGAGAGCGGCCTGTATGGACCCCGGTCTCGGCGACAAGAGCGCCTCCGGCTGCAAGCTGTGTTTCGTTGCGCCTGAGAGAATGCTCGTAAAGGGCAGGCTCGCTCTGGTTCCAATAGACTGCGTTCAGATTGCTGAACCCGAACGTTTCGCTGCCATTGGAAGGATTCCTGACGCCTGTTTCCTGCATTTTACCGCCGTCCTCGTGAGGTCATTCAGTCTGCCGGGACAATTGAAAACGCTGACACCGGCTATGAAGGCTGCGAAACTAGTGGAAGGATATTTGGGCAGCAAGACTACTAAAGGTGCTATGTCTTTGTTTAATCGATTAAAATACTGCAGAAAAATTACGATGATTAATTTGATAAGCAAAGTAAAAAACGAAACCTTCGGAATATTCGTTTTATCTGTAAAAACGAAAAAAAACGCGCCAGAATCGCGCGTGTCCGTTAACCTTGTGCACTTATCAGCGCGATAGTTTTGGTTTATGACCGTCGAGCGCACACGGAGCGTGTCATTGTGCGAGATCGCAGGAATGCGCGAGGTTGATCGGCAAGTCTTCGCTCACCCGGAAAAACCTGTTTGCCTTAATTTATGCGCATTTAGCAGGCCAAAGGCTGTATGTTACAGTAAAGGCGAAGCGCCTCTTGTGCTGACCGAATTGGAAAATTGAAGCATGCCGACGATTGCTCTGGTCGATGACGACCGCAACATATTGACTTCGGTGTCGATTGCTCTGGAAACGGAAGGATATCGGGTCCAGACCTACACGGATGGAACGTCCGCCCTGGACGGGTTGCAGAGCGACCCGCCGCAGTTGGCAATTTTCGATATCAAGATGCCGCGCATGGACGGAATGGAGTTGCTGCGCCGGCTGCGTCAGAACTCGGATCTTCCAGTCATTTTTCTCACGTCCAAGGATGACGAGATCGACGAGTTGTTCGGGCTGAAGATGGGTGCGGACGATTTCATTCGCAAGCCGTTTTCACAGCGCCTTCTCGTGGAGCGCGTCCGCGCGGTTCTGCGCCGGGCGCAGCCCAAGGACGCGAGCGCACCAAGGGAAGATGCGGACAAGCTGCTTGAACGCGGCCAACTGGTCATGGACCAGGAACGCCACACCTGCACCTGGAACAACAAGCCGGTCACGCTCACGGTCACCGAGTTTCTGATCCTGTCCGCGCTTGCGCAGCGCCCCGGTGTCGTCAAGAGCCGGAATGCGCTGATGGACGCAGCCTATGACGACCAGGTTTACGTGGACGACAGAACGATCGACAGTCACATCAAGCGCCTGCGGAAAAAGTTCAAGGTGGTTGACGACGACTTCGACATGATCGAAACACTCTATGGCGTAGGGTATCGTTTCCGGGAAGTCTGAAACAGCCATTGAGACAAAGCGTGGATGGCGGTTGAAAGCGAGAGTGCTGAGAACATTGTCCAGCCTGATCCGTCGAGCGGATCGGAACGCTCCCGCTTGCGCCGCCTCGGCAACAAGCGCATCCGCCGCAGGCTGTTCAGCCAGATAGGCCGCATCTTCGGCACTTATGTCCTGTCCTCCCTGACGCGCAGGATCATCGCGATCAATCTGGTCGGCCTGCTCGCGCTTGTGATCGGAATTCTCTATCTCAATCAGTTCCGCGCGGGCCTGATCGATGCACGGGTGCAGAGCCTGCTGACCCAGGGCGAGATCATCGCGGGTGCGATCGCCGCCTCGGCCACCGTTGACACCGGCACCATCACCGTCGATCCGGAACGGCTGCTGCAATTGCAGGCCGGCGAGAGCATCACGCCAACGGTCGATGACCTGGACAGTCTCGATTTTCCGATCAACCCGGAGCGCGTCGGCCCTGTTCTGCGGCGCCTGATTTCACCGACCAAGACGCGGGCGCGCATCTACGATCCCGAAGGCATTCTCATCCTCGACTCGCGGCACCTTTATTCAAGTGCGCAGATCCTTCGCTTTGACCTGCCGCCGCCGACCGCAGAGGAAACAGGGTTCTGGGACGCTGCCTGGCAGTGGACCAAGCGCTGGCTCAGCCAGGGTGATCTGCCGCTCTACCAGGAAGTGGGCGGCGGTGACGGCCGCGCCTATCCGGAAGTGGAGGCGGCGCTTGCCGGATCGCCGGCCAGCGTGACCCGGATCTCTCAGCGCGGCGAACTGATCGTGTCCGTTGCCGTGCCGATCCAGCGGTTCAGAGCCGTCCTTGGAGCGCTGCTTCTGTCAACACAGGGCGGCGATATCGACGCCATCGTGCGCGCCGAAAGAATAGCCATCATTCGCGTCTTCCTGTTTGCCGCGACCGTGACGATCCTCTTGTCCATCCTTCTGGCCGGTGCCATCGCCGGGCCGGTACGACGCCTTGCAGCTGCCGCGGACCGTGTGCGCCGGGGGTCGAACTCGCGTGAGGAAATTCCCGACTTCTCGGACCGGCAGGATGAAATCGGGCACCTAGCGCGTGCGTTCAGGGAAATGACCAACGCGCTCTACAACAAGATCGACGCGATCGAGAAGTTCGCCGCCGATGTGGCGCATGAGCTCAAGAACCCGCTGACATCGCTCCGAAGCGCAGTGGAGACATTGCCGCTCGCCAAGACAAAGGCTTCGCAGGACCGGCTCATGGAAGTCATCCAGCACGACGTCAGGCGCCTCGATCGTCTGATAAGCGATATTTCGGACGCCTCGCGCCTCGATGCCGAGCTCGCGCGCATTCAGTCTGAAAAGATCGACATTGCCGAATTGCTGCGCAACATGGCCGATGCCGTCAACCAGAGAACCGGTCCCGAGGAAACCAAGGTGAAGCTGACGGTGGCCGACGCGCCGGGACAGAAGCCCTACCAGCTCCAGGGCCATGATATCCGATTGGGCCAGGTGATCAGCAATCTTCTCGACAATGCACGCTCCTTCTCGCCGGACGAAGGAACCGTCCGGGTGGATCTTGCGCGTGAAGGGCGCAGCATCCGGATAACGGTCGACGACGACGGACCGGGTATCAGGGCGGAAAACACCGAGCGTATTTTCGAACGGTTCTATACGGACCGCCCCGACGGCGAAGGTTTCGGCAACAACTCCGGTCTTGGACTGTCGATTTCGAGGCAGATCATCGAGGCGCATGGCGGATCGATCTCCGCGACCAACCGGAAAGAAATGGACCGTGAGGGAGAACCGGCGATTGTCGGTGCCCGCTTCACGATCTACCTGCCTGCCGGTACGGGTAAGTGAGTGCGCAGACCGTTCACGCCAATTGCCTTGTCGTCGGCACGCGGGGGATCGTGATCCAGGGCCCGTCCGGCAGCGGTAAATCGGAGTTGACGGACCTCCTCATCGAAGCGGCCGGAAACAAGGGCAATCTGGGGGTTCTTGTCGCGGATGACCGCGTATATCTGTCGTCCTGTCGTGGAACGCTTGTTGCCCGTGTTCCGGAAACGATTTCGGGTCTGATGGAAGTGCGCGGCAGGGGGGTCGTGGAAACGGTCTCCATGTCGGCTGCGAAAGTCGATCTGCTGGTTGACCTGAAACCCCTCGGGGAGATCGAGCGGCTTCCGGAGAGCGCATTCGGTTCCCGGAAACTGGGCGGCGTCCTGGTCCCCGTTTGCACCTGCCCGCAGAACCGGCCGTGGGAAAGCGCGAGGCTGATCCGCTGGCGCTTGAGGCAGCTGTTTCCGGAAGCGCCGGATTACATTTAGCATGGGGCGCGCGTTTTTTGCTTGCAACTGGTTAACCGGTTGAAGAGAGTGCATCAGACTGATAGAGCCGTGGTCCGCCCAGGGCACAGGAAAACGATAGTCAGGCTGAAGACCGAATGATCGGACTAGTACTTGTTACGCACGGGCGTCTCGCTGAAGAATTCAAGGCGGCGCTGGAGCATGTTGTCGGTCCCCAGGAACAGGTCGAGACCATTTCCATTGGCCCGGATGATGACATGGAGCAGAGGCGGCAGGATATCCTGTCGGCTGTCGAGGCTGCCAATTCCGGTGACGGGGTAGTACTCCTGACCGACATGTTCGGAGGCACTCCGTCAAACCTCGCGATCTCGGTCATGGACAGCAAGTCCGTCGAAGTTGTCGCAGGCGTAAATCTGCCGATGCTGATCAAGCTCGCCAGCGTGCGCGCTGACCGGGAACTTGCAGATGCCGTCGACGAGGCCCGTCAGGCGGGTCAGAAATATATTTCAGTCGCAAGCCAGGTGCTGTCGGGACAGAATTGAAACGAATAGGACAGCATTGGATTTGATTGAAAAAGATCTGACAATCGTCAACCGCCGAGGACTTCACGCCCGCGCATCAGCCAAACTGGTCAAACTTGTCGAAACCTTCGAAGCTGATGTTCATGTATCGAAGGACGGTCAGACCGTCGGCGGAACGTCGATCATGGGACTGATGATGCTTGCCGCGAGCCCCGGATGTTGCATTAAGGTGCGCGTCAGCGGCGGTGACGCGGAGGCGGCGATAGCAGCGATTTCCGAACTGGTTGAAAGCGGATTTGGCGAAACAGACTGATTTTGGATCCCTCCCGGTTCACAAGCGTTCGGGGGCGCGTGCAAACGGGTCGTAATATCGATCCCAAGCAATGCATTGCATCTTTTAAGGACTATCATGGCAAGCCAATCAGGTGACCGCACTATTGCCGCAGCCCGCGCTGCACTCGGCCATCTACACGAAGCGCTGGATCTGGAATTCGGGTTTGAATTGTGGGACGGCAGCCTGATACCGGAAGGCATGGACCCTGACGGCCTCCGGATTGCCGTTGCACCGGCAGCGCTCACCAAACTGCTGCGCAGCCCGCGGATCAAGACGGTTGTCGATCTGTATTCCACGGGTGAAATCGACCCGCGCGGCGGCACGATTTTCGAGTTTGCGGAAAAACGGCCGAAACTGAAGAGCAGGGAACTGCGCAAGCGGCTGAACAAGTTCCTGTTGATGAAAAATGCTGCATCGCTGTTCCTGGGAGCAGGCAAGTCTGCGGCGCAGCAACAGGAAGACGGCCTGGACGCCGGCGCGGCGGCGGACAGAGGCTCAGGCAGCCGCAAGGACGACATTGCGTTTCACTACGATGTGTCCAACGACTTCTACAAGCTCTTCCTCGATCCCGAGATGGTCTACACATGTGCCTATTTCAGGGACTGGTCGAATGATCTGGCGACGGCCCAGAAAGACAAGCTGGACATGATCTGCCGGAAACTGCGCCTGAAACCCGGTGACCGGATGCTCGACATCGGTTGCGGTTGGGGCGCCCTCATCTGTCACGCCGCCGAGCATTATGGCGTCACTGCCGTCGGTGTGACCCTGGCCGAAGAGCAGCTCAAACTCGCGCGTGAAAGGATCGAGGCACGGGGCCTGCAGGACAAGGTGTCCGTCGAACTGATCGACTATCGCGACATGAAGGGCCAGAGGTTCGACAAGATCTCCTCGATCGGCATGTTCGAGGCCGTCGGTCTGGACAATTACGACAACTACTTTCAAAGCGTGCATCGCCTGCTGAAGCCGCGCGGGATCTATCTGCATCACGCTATTACCAGGCGCGGCAAGAAGGACCTCAAGAAGTTCCGCCGCAAGAAGCCGGAGTACCAGGCGCTTGTCCGCTACATCTTTCCGGGAGGCGAGGTCGATCATATCGGCTGGACCCTCACCAATCTCGAAGCGCACGGGTTCGAGGTTCATGACGTGGAAGCCTGGCGCGAACACTACGCAAGAACGACCAGGCTCTGGGCGGAGAACCTGATGGCCGTCAGAGAGGCTGCGATCGCTGATATCGGCGAGCAGAAATACCGGCTGTGGCTTGCTTACCTGTGCGGCGTCTCGCTCGGCTTCGAGCGTGGCTCGATCGGAATTTTCCAGACAGTGGCGTCACGCAGAACCAAGGGGCCGTCGGGATTGCCGCCCTCCCGCGAAGACCTTTACCGCTAGCCATTCACCATTAAGCGAAAAGATATAAAGAATTCTTTATATCTTTATTGCATGAAGTGGATCCGGGCGCTATAACCGCGCCAACGGCTTCCGGCATGTTCCGGAAACCGGCTTGCGGCTGCCGTTTCGATCGATCCCTCGAGATTGGCGGGAAAAGCGGCTGCTTTCACCAGGCCGGCGCAATCAGCTGGGTTCAATTGCAGGACATTTTCATGACCGACTACATCGTCAAAGACTTAGGGCTCGCTGACTGGGGCCGCACCGAAATCGAGATCGCCGAACACGAAATGCCGGGCCTCATGGCCTGCCGCGAAGAATTCGGCGACGCCAAGCCGCTGAAGGGGGCCCGCATTGCAGGGTCCCTGCACATGACCATCCAGACGGCCGTTCTGATTGAAACGCTCGTTGCGCTGGGCGCGGAAGTCCGCTGGGCGTCCTGCAACATCTTTTCCACGCAGGACCAGGCCGCTGCTGCTATTGCCGCAGCCGGCATTCCGGTTTTCGCCGTCAAGGGCGAGACACTGGAAGAATACTGGGACTATGCCGACAAGATCTTCGACTTCGCCGATGGTGCGAACATGATCCTCGACGATGGCGGCGACGCCACCCTGTACATTCTCATGGGTGCGCGGGTCGAGGCAGGCGAGACCGGTCTGATCGAAGATCCGCAGTCCGAAGAAGAAGAGTGCCTCTTCGCTCAGATCAAGAAACGCATGGCATCGCATCCGGGCTGGTTCACCAAGCAGCGTGACCTGATCCAGGGCGTTTCTGAGGAAACGACGACCGGCGTCCTGCGTCTTTACGAGATGCAGAAGAACGGCCAGCTGCCGTTCCCGGCGATCAACGTGAATGACAGTGTCACCAAGTCCAAGTTTGACAACCGGTACGGCTGCCGCGAATCCCTTGTTGACGGTATCCGCCGCGGCACGGATGTCATGATGTCCGGCAAGGTCGCTGTCGTCTGCGGATACGGCGACGTCGGCAAGGGCTCCGCACAGTCGCTCGCAGGATCCGGTGCGCGCGTGATTGTTACGGAAATCGATCCGATCTGTGCGCTGCAGGCGTCCATGGACGGTTACGAGGTGAAGACCATCGAACAGGCGTTGCCGGAAGGCGACATCTATGTCACCGCGACAGGGAACAAGGACATCATCACCCTGGACCACATGCGCGGCATGAAGGACATGGCGATCGTCTGCAACATCGGCCACTTCGACAACGAGATCCAGGTTGCCGCGCTGAAGAACTTCAAGTGGCGCCCGGTGAAAGACCAGGTCGACATGGTCGAGTTCCCCGACGGCAAGCGGATGATCCTGCTGTCGCAGGGCCGCCTGGTTAACCTCGGCAACGCGACCGGCCACCCGAGCTTCGTTATGTCTGCAAGCTTCACGAACCAGGTTCTGGCCCAGATCGAGCTCTACACCAAGGGCGATCAGTACGATAACGAGGTCTACGTTCTTCCGAAGCATCTCGACGAAAAAGTCGCGCGTCTGCACCTGGAAAAACTCGGTGTCACGTTAACCGAATTGACCGACAACCAATCCGATTATCTGGGGATTAATAAGACTGGTCCGTTCAAGTCGGAGCACTACAAATACTGATTTTCGCAATGGTGGCTACTACATGTTGTAATGGCCACGATTCGACCATGTGAACAAAAAAATGCAGAACCCTTCAATTTGAAGGGTTCTGTTAACTTTTCGGTTACGGACTCTTCTGCGTGATTCTCAAAAAGGTTATGGTTGAAACGAATCAGAGGCCAGGAGGCGAACGTCTCTGATTTGCTCCCATAAACCGGGAGCTGCACCCGCACAGCGGGAATGGCGGCGTAAGGGGATCAGGAAATGCCGAAAGGCGGCAGGGGCGACGTGCGTTTTGGCACGTCGTGGCGAGATCGGAGTCTGAAATCTGTTAAGCTCGGCAGCACTGCGCTTGCCGGCTACGGCCTCATGACGGCCCCGGTTTCCGCAGACATGCTCGCCGACACCTCGGCTGCCATAAATCCAGGTGCCATGATCCTTGTCGGAGCGGTCGGCGGCATGTGCGCCTTTGCTGTTACGGCCGCGATCTCACTCGTCCGGCATCGCAAGCAATCTGCCCAGGTCACCGCAACGCTCGAGAAGGAAAAGGCCGATCTCAAATTTCGCGTTGACCGTCTCGAGGCAATGCTCAACACGGACGAGCAGCGTGTGATCGTCTGGACAGGCAACGGGGCCGTACCCCAGATCTGGGGCGTTCTGCCCGAAAAGTCCGGTGTACCGCGTCCGCCCGCACAGTTGCTGGCCTTCGGCAGCTGGCTCACCGCGAAATGCGCGGGAGATCTTGAGCGCCATCTTGATATGCTGTTTCGCGCGGGCGAGGCCTTCACCGCGACATTGAAGACGCGGACGGGCACCTATGTGGAAGCGCTGGGGCGCACGACCGGAGGAGCTGTGGTTCTCAGGTTGCGTGACTTGACCGGCGAGCGGCAGATGCAGGCGGAACTTGCCGCGCGAAATGCCAAGATCTCCGGCGAACTTCACATGATGCACGCCTTGCTTGACGCGATGCCGGCACCAGCCTGGCAACGGGACTCGGAAGGCAGTCTAACCTGGGCAAATGCAGCTTACGCGGAAGCGGTTGAAGTGCCGGATGCGGAAAGCGCGGTAAAGGATGGCGTGACCTTCCTGGATGCCGCGGCCCGCACCGCGATGGCGGTTCAGCGAACGGAAGACGGCTGCTTCAGCGCGCGCATTCCGATTGTCGCGTCCGGTGCGCGGCGGGTGTTCGAGGTGACCGATGTCAACGCGAGTGTCGGCGGCGCCGGCATTGCCGTGGATGTCAGTGAACTTGAACAGGCGCGCAAGGAACTCGGCCGCGCCGAAGACTATCACGGCCGCACCCTTGATCAGCTCGCCGCCGCCGTCGCCATTTTCGGCAGCGACCGCAAACTGCAATTCTACAACGCCGCCTTCCGGCAACTGTGGGACCTGGACGAGGCCTTTCTGGAAAGCAAGCCCGAGGACGGTACCGTGCTCGACTCGCTGCGTGCATCGCGCAAGCTGCCCGAACAGGCCGACTACCGCGTCTGGCGCAACAAGATGCTGGAAAGCTACCAGTCGCTCGAGGCGCGCGAGAACTGGTGGCACCTGCCTGACGGGCGCACGCTGCGCGTCATCGCGAATCCGCATCCGCAGGGCGGCGTGACCTATATCTACGAGAACTTTACCGAGCGGCTGGATCTGGAAAGCAAATACAACGCGCTGACGCGGGTCCAGGGTGAAACGCTGGACAACCTGTCCGAAGCTGTCGCGGTGTTCGGATCTGACGGCAAGCTGCGGCTGTGGAATCCAGCCTTCGGCCGCATCTGGCAGATCGAAGAAAACCAGCTTGCGAAGTTGCCGCATGTCAACGAGGTCGTCTCCGCCTGCACTCTCAATGAAACGGAAGAGGCAGCCTGGCAGCAGCTCGCAGGAAACGTCACCGGTCTTCTGGACAACCGCACACACAAGGTGAGCCGCCTGGAGCGCCACAATGGCGATGTTCTCGACTACGCCACGGTCCCCTTGCCGGATGGCGGCACGCTCGTCACTTTCGTTGATGTCACTGACAGTGTGAATGTGGAACGCGCGCTTCTGGAAAAGAACGAAGCGCTGCAGCAGGCCGACCAGATCAAGAACGCCTTCATCCAGCATGTCTCCTACGAACTCCGTTCGCCGCTGACCAACATCATCGGGTTTGCCCAGCTCCTGTCTGATCCGAAATTCGGCGAACTGAGCGAGAAGCAGGGCGAATACGCCGAATACATCCAGTCATCCTCGTCTGCGCTGCTTGCGATCATCAACGACATACTGGATCTGGCGACGCTCGACGCCGGCATCATGGAGCTCGATCTTGGCGAGGTCGACGTTGCTTCGACGGTTTCGGCCGCTGTCGAAGGGCTCAAGGACAGGATCGCGGAAGCCCAGATCACGCTGCGGATGGATGTCCCGGAGAACATCGGTGTGATTGTCGCCGATGAAAAGCGCCTGCGGCAGGTTCTGTTCAACCTGATCGCGAACGCGGTGCGCTATTCGGAAGAAAACGGCGTGGTGGATGTCAGTTGCAATCGCGACGAGGAGTCGGTCACGTTCGTCGTGCAGGACCATGGCTACGGTATTCCGGCCGAGGTGCTGACCCAGGTGTTCAACCGGTTCGTCGGCCACGACACCGGCAGCCGCAGACAAGGCGCGGGCCTTGGCCTCGCGATCGTCAAGAGCTTCGTCGAACTGCACGGCGGTAGCGTTGACATTCAGTCGGCGGAAGGCAAGGGCACCACGGTCACCTGCGTGTTTCCGTCCCAGCCCGAATTGGCAGATCAGGTCGCCGCCGAATAGCAACAGGACGGCCCATGGCAGAGCATCGGCTGCGGGAGCTTCCTGCGACATTCCTCACAGTGGAGATGAAGGACGAGGCGCAAACGCGGCTGCTGGCCGAGGATGTCGCCATGATCCTGAAGGCAGGTGACACTGTTTGCCTTTCCGGAGATCTCGGAGCCGGCAAATCCACATTCGCCAGAGCCTTGATCAGGGCACTCGCCGACGACGAGCTTCTGGAGGTGCCAAGTCCGACATTCACGCTCGTTCAGTCCTATGAGCTGCCGCGATTTGATCTTGCGCATCTCGATCTCTACCGCCTCGAGGAACCGGACGAGATTGAGGAACTCGCTCTCCAGGATCTGCTCCAGACCGGAGCCGTGCTGATTGAATGGCCTGAAATGGCCGAGGATTTTCTGCCGCAAGACGCATTGTGGATCCGGATCAGCCAACCGGATGAAGACACCGGTCGGCGGCAGTTTGACTTTTATTCGGGACTGGCGGCCTGGAAGGATCGGATCGGTCAGACGCGGGACACGCGCGCATTTCTCAAGGACGCAGGGTTCACGAGCGCTGCGCGCCGTTTTCTGGCGGGCGATGCTTCCTTGCGGACGTTTGAATGCGTCACCGGAGCGGACCGAAATCTTGTCCTGATGCGCTGGCCGTTTCGCGATGGCGGGGTGCCGGAGAAGGTGCGCGCCTACATGAAAAGCGTTCATCTGGCGGAAGATTGCCGCTCCGTCCTTGCGATCGGCATGGAGTTGCGCAAGCAGGGCATCAGAGCACCCGCGACGATCGCTGCCGATCCGGAAAAAGGGCTCGTTCTCCTGGAAGACCTCGGACGGGAGACGATAGTCGTCAACGAGCTGCCGGATCCGTCGCGCTATGAGGTCGCCGTCGATGTGCTCGCCAGGATGCACAGCCTGAAATGGCCCAACGCAGTGGAGCTGCCGGACGGTGGCCGGTATGAGCTGCAGCCCTATTCGGACAGCGCCCTGATTGCCGAAGCATCTCTGTTTCTTGACTGGTACGTGCCGGAAACTGGCAGAACCTCGGTCGACGCGGCCCTGCGGGAGGATTTCGAGGCGCTCTGGCAAGACACCCTGAACGGCATAGCCGACGCGCAAAGGGGCTGGGTCCTGCGTGATTTCCACTCGCCGAACCTGCTCTGGCAAGAAGGCGCAAGCGGAACGGATCGTATCGGACTGATCGACCTGCAGGATACGGTGATCGGACCGGTTGCGTACGACGTGGCTTCGCTCCTGCTCGATGCGCGCACGGATATCGGCACTCAACTGGAAACGCGCCTTTACGATGCCTATGTCACGGAAATGGAAAAGCTGTCGCCGGACTTCGACGGGCAAAGCTTTTCAAGGGCATATTCAGTCATGGCGGCACAGCGGATTACCAAGATCCTGGGGATCTTCGTGAGACTGGCGCGGCGGGATGCCAAGCCGTCATATTTGAGCCATCTGCCGCGTATGCTAGGTTACCTGGACCGGGTGTTCGAACGTCCGGGCATGTCCGGTTTGAAAGAGTGGTATGGGCAATTCCGGTCCTGAGAGAACGCAGACCGGCCGGAGCAATCGTTTGAGAGACAAGATGAATCAACAGCGGTTTCGACCAACAAGGGCAATGATCCTTGCTGCTGGTCTCGGCAAGAGGATGCGGCCTCTGACTGCAACCACGCCGAAGCCGCTGATCGAGGTCAACGGTCAGGCACTGATCGACCATGGCATGGACCGTCTCGCCGCTGCGGGTGTGAAGACGTGTGTCGTCAACGTCCACTATCTGGCTGACCTCGTCGAAGTGCATGTGCGCCGCCGCAATGACATGGAAATCCTGATTTCAGACGAGCGCGAAGAACTGCTTGAAACCGGAGGCGGCATCAAGAATGCGCTGCCGCTTCTGGGCGAAGACCCGTTTTTGCAGTTGAATGCCGACACCTGTTACTGGATCGAAGGTGTCAAACCGAACCTGGAACACATGATCGATGCCTGGGACGGGGATCGGATGGACGCCTTGCTGCTGGTCGCCGAAACCGTGAAGTCGGTTGGCTACTCGGGGCGCGGCGACTTCGAGCTTGCCAGGGACGGCAGCTTGACGAGGCGGCTGGAAAAGGGCGTCACGCCCTTTGCCTATGCGGGTGCGGCCATCCTTCATCCAAGGTTGTTCGAAGGGGCACCGGACGGGCCATTCTCGATGAATGTCCTGTTCGACCGCGCGATCGAGGCCGGGCGTCTGTTCGGCGTGCAGATGGAAGGTCTTTGGCTCCATATCGGCACACCCGATGCGATCCGCGCGGCGGAATATGCGGTGCGCGAGAGCGCGGCGTAGGTGACGGACCCATAAATGAGACTGAAATGGCATGCGAAATGGCGAAATCCAGAAGTAATGATGCGAACTTCAAATTCACCGTACTAGGAGACCGATGTCCGAGCGACCGCGCCTTTATTCCGTTCCGCCATCCGTTCCGTTTCTAGAGACGCTTGTCGATACCCTTGTCGACGGAACTCTGGTTCCGGGATTTCGCCCGCTCGATGACCCGCATCTGTTGCCGTCCGCGACCATCTATCTGCCGACGCGGCGGTCGGCGCGCTTGCTCCCGGCGATTTTTCAGAAAAAATTCGGCACCAGACCGGTGCTGCTCCCGAGGATCAGGCCTGTCGGCGATGCAGATGAGGATTTGCATGGCTTCGGCGTAACCGCAGATCTCGCTTCGTTGCCTCCTGCAATCCCACTGACGGAACGGCATCTGACGATGACACGGCTTGTCATGGCGTGGAAGGGAGCTCTGCGGCGTGAAGTGCTGAACCTGCGCCTCGATGAACCTCTTGGCGTGCCAGCCTCGACGGCCGACGCTGCCTGGCTCGCGGCCGACCTGCTGGCCCTGATGGACGAGATCGAGACGGAGGAGGCGGACTGGTCGGAAATCGGTTCCCTCGTCCCGGAGGACTTTGCGCGCTACTGGCAGATCACGCTCGATTTTCTGAAGATCGTGCAGCAGGCATGGCCGGCACATCTGGCCGAGACCGGACAGATGGATCCCAAGGCGCGGAGATCCGCCTTGATCCGGCGCGAAGCAGCGCGGCTTGCCGGAGAAGCGTCTGTCGATCCCGTGATCGTGGCCGGAGTGACCGGATCCGTTCCGGCGACCGCCGAGCTGTTGAAGGTTGTCTCGGGACTGGCGCGCGGTGCCATCGTTTTGCCCGGGCTGGATCCGCATCTTGATGACCGGTCCTGGTCACTGTTGAGGCAGGATGCGGGTCCTTTGAGGTCCTGCGGCATCGCTGCGCCGTCCAAGCCGTCAACACTGCCTTCGCATCCGCAATTCTCTCTCAAGCAGCTTCTGGACCGGCTCGGCGCCACGCGCTCGGATGTTGTCCCGCTGAAAGATCGGATCAGTCCCGAACAAGCACGTCGCGAAATTCTCGTTTCCGAAGCGCTGCGGCCTGCCGACACTTCCGATCAGTGGACTGCCTACCTTAAAGAAACAAATGCGGCCGATCGTGCGGCCGCTCTCAACGGTGTTTCCATCCTGGTTGCGCGCAATGAGGCGGACGAGGCCCTGAGCCTTGCCATTGCCCTGCGTGAAGCCATTGAACGGGGTGAGGCCGCCGCGCTGATCTCACCTGACAGGATGCTGACCCGACGGGTCGCGGCGGAGTTGACCCGCTGGAATATCCAGGTCGACGACAGCGCGGGCCGCCCGCTTGACCAGACAGCCCCTGCCGTTTTGTTGCTTTTGTCCGCGAAACTGGCGCTGAATGGCTGCGAGCCCATCGATCTGCTTTCCCTTTTGAAACATCCGCTCGCACGCCTCGGCCTGCCCTTCAAGGACATCCGCTCCGCGGCGCGGGCGCTTGAACGCGGTGTGCTTCGCGGTCCAAGAGCAAGAGCCGGAACAAGCGGTTTGCGCGCAGCCGTGGAGGCGAGCCGCCAGGCTGCGGATACCGCGCACATTCCGCGCTGGAAGAAGGTGCATGACGGCGATTGGGATGTGATTGCTGACCTTGTAGAAAAACTGGAAACCGCGCTCGCGCCGCTGGAAGCACAGGCCGAGAGCGCTGAGCCCGTGCCGGTCACGCAGCTGGCACGCCTGCAGGTGGACGTCGTCCAGTCACTGGCGAGCGACGAGACCGGATCCTTCGATGAACTCTATGCCGGCGAGGCCGGCGAGGCGCTTGCTCAGTTCCTGAACGGTTTTCTGGAGGCGGGAGCGAGCGGCCTGGCGATACCGCCGTCGGAATGGCCGTCCGTCCTGCCCGCCTTCATGGCGGGACAGGCCGTTCGCCGGCGTCTGCCCGGAGATCAGAGAGTTCAGATCCTCGGTCCGATGGAAGCGCGGCTGCAAAGCTTCGACTTTGTTGTCCTCGGCGGACTGAACGAGGGCGTCTGGCCGCAGCGTACACGCAACGACCCCTGGCTTAACCGCCCCATGAAACGGGATATCGGACTTGAACCGCCTGAGCGGCGCCTGGGTGCGTCTGCGCATGATTTTGCGCAAGGCATGGGCGCTGCCCGCGTTCTGCTGTCGCGCAGCGCGCGAACGGATGGAGCGCCAACCGTAGCCTCCAGATGGCTGCAACGGCTGACCACCCTGGCCGGACCGGATGTTACACGCGCAATGGAGCAGCGCGGTGGCATCTATTCGCACCTGGCCGATCTGGTCGACAAGCCGGTCGGGCCGGTCAGACCGGCGTCCCGTCCATGCCCCGCACCGCCGCTGAGCGCCCGCCCACATTCGCTGTCGATTACGGAAATCGAACGCCTGATCCGGGACCCTTACGCGATCTTCGCGCGTCATGTTCTGGAGCTTCAGCCGGTTGACCCGATCGGCGGCGAGCCGGGGGCTGCCGACAAGGGAAACCTGATCCATGATGCGCTCGCACGGTTCCTTTCGACCTGGTCCGGGCCGCTGGATGAGAGCGCATTGGCGGAACTGACGCAGATCGGCGAAGAGCTGTTCGAACCGCTCGACGCCTTCCCGGCCATACGCGCCATGTGGTGGCCGAGGTTTCAGAAAATCGCTGCGGGGTTCATCGCCTTTGAAAACCGGCGTGAACCGGAAATCGAAAACCGGTTCCTGGAAATCGGGGGAGGGGTTGAGCTCAGGCTGCCCGGCCTTGATTTCCGTCTGCGCGGGCGCGCGGACCGGATCGACATTCTGAAATCGGGCGGCCTGTCGGTCATCGACTACAAGACCGGACAGGTGCCCTCGCAGAAACAGGTCGATGCTTTGCTGTCGCCGCAGTTGTCGCTTGAAGCAGCCATGGTGCGCCGGGCGGGCTTCAAGGGGGTTCCCTCCGACCGGGCCGTGTCTGAATTGCTGTATCTTCAACTGAAAGGCGGGGATGACCCTGTTCTTGAAATTCTGCGGAACCCGAAGGACAGGGAACTGGAGGATCTGATTGAAGATGCCTGGACGCGTCTGGAGCAGTTGATCGCCCACTATTGCAAACAGGACACCGGCTATCTGTCCCGAGCGCGCGTGATGCGGGGACGAGCGATGGATGGCGACTACGACCATCTTGCCCGTGCGCAGGAATGGGCGCTCGGTGGGGAGGAAGCCACATGAGCGGTTTCCAGATACCGGAGCTGACGCGCCAGCGCCAGGACCTGGCGTCCCGGCCACGCGCATCGGCCTGGGTGAGCGCGAATGCAGGATCGGGAAAGACATTTGTTCTGTCGCGCCGCGTGGTCCGGCTGCTGCTGGATGGAACGGATCCGGGCCGGATACTGGCATTGACATTCACCAAGGCCGCAGCTGCAGAAATGGCGACCCGTGGCTTCAAGATCCTGGGCGACTGGGTGACAATGTCCGATGAAGCACTGACGGCCGAACTCCAGGCGATTGAAGGCCGCAAGCCGGATACATCCAGGCTTGCCATGGCCAGGCGGCAATTCGCGCGCGCGCTTGAAACGCCAGGCGGCCTCAAGATTCAGACCATTCATGGCTTTTGCGAAGCGCTGCTGCACCAGTTTCCGCTCGAGGCCAACGTCGCGGGACACTTCTCCGTTCTGGATGACCGTGTCGCCGCAGAACTGATGGCCGAAGCACTCGGCGGTGTGCTGCATGCAGCGGAGGTGGAACCGGACAGCGCCCTGGGGCGGTCACTCGCGTCGGTGATCGACCTCATGAGCGACGGTGGGGTCCAGAAGGCGCTGGAGGACGTGATCCGGGACCGGGATTCCTTCCGCCGCTGGACAGTCGATGCCGGCGGCTTCGAAGAAGCGCTTGCCGAACTGGCCAGCTTGCTGGACGCGCCGCCCTCGTATCGGCTGACTGATTTCGATGCGCAGTTCATGGATATATGCCCGTTGGATCTGAACATGTGCCTGAGCTTCTGTGAAGCGTTGATGACCGGCGGAAAGACGGACCAGAAACGCGGCGAAGACATTGTCAGCACCCGGCGTCTGAAAGACCCGGCACTGTTCCGGGAAGCGTGGCAATCGATCTTCCTGACGTCGAAACTGGAACCGCGAAAGTCGCTTGCAACCAAGAAGGTTGCGTCGGACTTTCCGGACATGGTCGACGCGCTGCTGGCCGAGCAGGCCAGGGTGCTGGCGCAGCTGGATGAGCGCCGGAAGATCGTGACCTATCAGGGCACCGCTTCGCTTCTGCGTCTCGCAGAAGCGGTCATTTCGCGATACGAACGCGCCAAGACCGGGCGCGGGTTTCTGGATTTCGAAGATCTTGTCGTGAAGTCAGCAACGTTGCTGCAAAAGTCGGATGCGGCGCTCTGGGTGCAATACAAGCTGGATCAGGGACTGGACCACATTCTCGTCGATGAGGCCCAGGACACGAGCCCGCGGCAATGGGACGTCGTAACGTCGCTTGCCTCGGAATTCTTTGCCGGAACCGGGGCCCACGAGCGCACCCGGACGCTCTTTGCCGTTGGGGACGAAAAGCAGTCGATCTACTCTTTTCAGGGCGCGGTCCCTGCCTATTTCGATGCGATGCGCCGAGCGTTTTCAAGCAAGGCGGAGGCGGCGGAGCAGGAGTTTCACTCGGTCAACCTGCAGCTTTCCTTTCGCTCCACACCGGATGTTCTGGGAGCGGTCGACAAGGTTTTTCAGGAAGAAAGCGCGCATCGCGGGCTGTCTCAGGACGTTGGCGCTCCGGTCCATGAGGCAATCCGGCGCGATCCCGGCATTGTCGACCTGTGGCCCCTTGAAGCCGACGCCGATACGGAGGAACCCGAAGACTGGCGTCTGCCGGTCGATCACATCGGCTCGGGCAGCGCGATGCTCAAGGTTGCCCGAAGGATCGCCTCGGAGATTGCCGCCTGGGTCCGCGCGGGGGAGGCTGATCCGGGGGACGTCATGATCCTGGTGCGCAAGCGTGGCCCCTTTGTCGATGCACTCAACCGGGAACTCAAGGAGCTTGATGTTCCGACAGCCGGCAGCGACAGGCTTGTCCTGACCGAGCATATCGCGGTCCAGGATCTGACCGCGCTTGGCCGGTTCATGCTGCTGCCCGAAGATGATCTGTCGCTCGCGGCCGTCCTCAAGAGCCCGATTTTCGGGCTTTCGGATAATGACTTGGTCGAGATCGCACGCGAAACCGACGACAAGCTGCGACCAGGGACGCTTTGGCAGATGCTGGTGAAGCGCTCTGAAACCGAAGAGAAGTGGCAGTCGGTCCGTGCCCGTCTGGAAGACTGGCGGGCACGCGCCGACTTCGTTCCACCTTACGAATTCTTTGCACGTCTTCTCGGTCCGGACGGTGGCCGCAAGGCCTTCCGGGCGCGCCTGGGGGTCGAGGTTGACGATGTTCTGGACGAGTTCCTGGCACTGACGACGGCTTATGAGCAGGCCGGAACGCCGGGTCTGGAAGGTTTCCTGGCCTGGCTTGCCGCCGCGCCGACGGAAATCAAGCGGGAACTGACCAACACCAAGGGCATGGTCAGGGTCATGACCGTACATGGGTCAAAGGGGCTTGAGGCGCGGATAGTGGTGCTAGTCGATCCGGGCGCTGCCCCCGTCAGCGCCATTCATGATCCGGCGTTCCTGCCGTACAAGCGATTGAACAACGACCTGCTTCCGCCCGCCCTGGTGTGGTTGCCTCCCAAGGTGGACCGGACGCCCTGGCACGATGCCGCCGTTGAAGAGCTTAGGGCCGCTCAGGCTGAAGAGTACAGACGGCTTCTCTACGTGGCGCTGACACGCGCGGAAGACCGCCTGATCGTGTGCGGCTGGGAGCCAAGGCGCGGACAGCACGAGGAATGCTGGTATGCGCTCGTGGAGCGGGCGCTGAAGCCCGGGGCAAGGGAATTGAAGAACGGCACCGGCGAAGTTGTCGGCTGGCGCTGGCAGATGAGGACGGACAACACAAGAACGCCATCGCAATCGCAAGAGCCGTCGCAGCCACAGGAGAACGGGAGACCCGTGGAACTGCCGGACTGGCTTTTGACGCCGGTTGTGCCTCTTCCCAGGAAGAAACGGTTGCAGCCTTCAAAGGCGTTCGAGGAACTTGAGGTCAAGGACGGGATCGAACCGGTTCCAGCGCCAGCCAGGCTTTTGGGGAACACCCGGCCCGCGTCATGGCCGCTTGAGCGTGGACGGCTTGTGCACCGGCTTCTGGAACTGTTGCCGGCGATATCCGAAGAGGAGCGTCTCCCATCGGCGGAAAGGGTTTTGCTGCGGGAACTGAAGCCTGAATTTGCCGGATATGCAGGCCGGCTTCTGAGCGAAGTCAAGGCAATCCTGCAGTCGGATGATTTCGCACCCCTGTTCCGTGGCGCCACGCAGGCGGAAGTTCCGATCGTCGGCACGATTCGGGCAAGTGACGGGACAGAGGTGGAGGTTTCAGGACAAATCGACCGGTTGCTCGTAGACGATGACCGGGTTGTGATTGTGGATTACAAGACCAACTTCAATCCGCCTGAAACGGTCGACGCCGTTCCTCTTGAATACCGGGCACAGCTCAGTGTTTACAGGGCGTTGCTGCGCCAGATCTATCCTGAGCGGGAAGTTTCGGCCTGCCTCTTGTGGACGTCCACACCGTCCTTGATGGAAATTCCGGCCGAGATTCTTGATCGCACACTCGACTCGCTCAAGCCGGATGGCACTTCGGCTTGACGACCGGCCTGACGGTACCTACGTTCGGGCCAACAGACATGCTTACATCGGGTAGGCGTGAGACATCGAACCACGAGATCTTGAAATGGCAACCACCCAAGTTACCGATGCTTCCTTCGAAGCCGAAGTTCTGAAATCCGATGGCCCCGTGGTCGTCGACTTCTGGGCCGAATGGTGCGGTCCATGTAAAATGATTGCACCTGCTCTTGAGGAAATCTCCGACGAGATGGACGGTGCAGTGAAAATCACCAAGCTCAACATCGACGAGAACCAGGACATGGCCATGAAATACGGCGTCCGTTCCATTCCGATGCTGATCCTGTTCAAGGACGGTGAGCCGATGGCAACCCAGGTGGGTGCAGCTCCGAAGGGCAAGCTCGCCGACTGGATCAAAAGCGCTATCTGACACCATCTTCTGGCGGCTGCCCGGCTGCGGATCATAAGAACGCATCCGGCGGATAAGCGACGGCTTGTCCGCCGATTTGCTTTGAAATCTCCGCCGCCGGTCTTATAAGCATCCGCAAACAGATTGAGCCGAACGGAACATCAATGAGTGACGAGAACAAATCCCCGGAAGAACAGCCGGCCGACCCTTCACAGGAAGCTGATGCCGCCGCAGGACAGGCGGAGACTGCAGATGCCGCAGCGGATCCGGTCGAGGTGCTGAAAACCGAAAACGCGGAGCTCAAGGACCGGGCTCTGCGCGCCATGGCGGAAATGGAAAACCTGCGCCGCCGCACCGAAAAGGAAGTCAAGGACGCAAGACAATACGCCGTGTCCGGTTTTGCGCGCGACATGCTGACGGTTTCCGACAATCTGCGCCGCGCGTTGGAAGCGCTGCCCGAAGACGACCGCAAGAACGCCGACGCAGGCGTTGCGGCGCTTGTAGACGGTGTTGAAATGATCGAGCGTGATCTGCTCAACCAGCTCGAGAAAAACGGCGTTCGCAAGCTGGAGCCGGAAGGCCAGAAGTTCGACCCGAATTTCCATCAGGCCATGTTCGAGGTTCCCAACACCGAAGTCCCGAACAACACGGTCGTTCAAGTCGTGCAGGCGGGCTACGTCATTGGCGAACGGGTGCTGCGTCCGGCGATGGTCGGCGTTTCCAAGGGCGGTCCGAAGGATGCGCCCCAGCCCGATACCAACGGCGAGGCTGGACAGAGCGTCGACAAGAACGCTTGACGCGGACCGTTTGAACTTTTTTCTTGAAAGCCGCTCCTGATCGGTTCCGGAGCGGCTTTTTGTTGGAGACTGCAATGCTGCTTCAGTTGCTCGACTATCTGGGCGTCGCCGTGTTCGCGGTCACGGGCGGTATTGTTGCCTCCCGAAAGCAGCTTGATTTCATCGCGTTGCTTTTTTTTGCGACCGTGACGGGCATCGGCGGCGGCACTTTGCGCGATCTGTTGCTCGGTGTGCCGGTGTTCTGGGTCGAAAACGAGGCCTATCTGCTCGTGTGTCTTTTCGTCAGCGTTCTCGTCTGGTTCTTTGCGCACCTGATTGAACGTCTCAACAAACCGCTCAGATGGGCGGATGCGGTCGGCATATCGGCCTATTCCGTCATGGGTGCGGCAAAGGCCATGTCCGTGGGTGACACGGTGCTGGTCGCGGTCCTGATGGGCGTTGCCACAGCGACCTTCGGAGGTGTCATCCGCGACACGATCGCGGGCGAAGCCTCCTCGATCGTCAAGCCGGAGATTTATGTCAGTGCGGCCTTCGCGGGTGCCGGAAGCTTTGTGCTGCTCACCATGCTTGCGGTTCCGCAATTGGCTGCGGCAGGGGTTGCGGCACTCGTGGCGCTGGTGCTGCGCGGTGGTGCCATCCACAAAGGCTGGACCCTTCCGGGTTATGGGCGGATGCGTTCATGAACCCGCTTGAGTTTCGGTCAAGCGCTTCCATCGAAACCCGAACCGCTCTAGGTTGCGTCCGTGGCGCGAAAGAGCAGGTTGAGGTTCAATGGTTACGCACGGCACATTCTACTGGAACGAACTGATGACCCGCGACACGGGCAGGGCCAGGGCCTTTTACGGCAAGTCTCTCGGCTGGACATTTGCCGAAATGCCGATGGAAGAAGGCAGCGTCTACGTTGTCGCGAACCTGGGCGATAGGCCGGTCGGCGGCATGTTCCAGATGGACGGCCCCCAATTCGAGGGCGTCCCGGAACACTGGATGTCCTACATTGCCGTCGACAATGTCGACGAGCGCCTCGAACTCGCGGTTGCGCACGGAGGAGAGGTGCTCCGTCCGCCCTACGATGTTGCGGGTATCGGCAGGATCGCAATCCTGAAGGATGTAGGCGGCGCCGTCCAGGGGTGGATGACGCCGTCCGAGGTAACGGATCAGACGTAGGTTCCTGTTTGAAATTTTTGCAAAAACAAAGCCGGTCCCAAAGGAACCGGCTTTTTGTTTTTCCTAAAAGACAAGCCCCGACGTGGCTGAGACATAAAAAATCAGGCCAATCGATATTGCTGGTAGGCTTGCCGAATAGGCAAGTGTCGTCAGCATTGTTCTGCTCCTTTGCAAAACGCTATGGGGAAGCGTTGGACGCTCTGCCTTATCCGGCACATCAGCTGTGCAACGCTTCGAAAGTCTCCCCTCTGCTGCACTTTAATGTGGTGTCTCGTGTGCCGAGTTCCAGATCTCAGGATCTCAAAAAAACGTGTGCGGCAAGCGCGTAATCCTCAAGACCGGTTTTGGCGCTCGGCAGAAAGAGGGTTCTCTGGCCGTAATAGCGCCGTCCTGCCTTGCTGCCCTTTGCCAGTTCAAAAAGGTCGGCAGCCCACTCGAGATCCGGATTCGGGGGGGCTGCCATGTTGGAAGAAAACAGACGTGCTTCCTCCAGGAATGCGGATGGAATCGTGGCCGCATTGTCCAGAACATCAACATGGCAACCGACGGGCGGGTCGAGATAGGTGAGTGCATGGAACGACCCGCGCTCACTGTCCGGACCGGCGACGCAGATCATGTCCGCACCTTCCTGAGCAGCATGAATCTCCGTGGTTTCCCCCAGACTGACCTTGGCAAGCGACGGCTGGTTCGCCGCCTTTCTGCGTGTCTCCGCCGAGGTTCCAGCAAACAGGATCGATGTCAGGTTCCGTGTCGTGGCATAGGCTGAAAGGACGCGCGGCAGGAGCGGGTTGTCACCGATGACGAGAAGCCGCGCCGTATCTTCGCGCGACAGATAGGACGCAGCCAGCGCATGCAGGGCGGCGCTGCGCCATGCACCGAGGCGCATCCCGTCGATGAGGGCGATTGGTTGTGCACCCGTGCCTGAAAACAGAATGTAGAGGCTCGAGGAACTCGTCTTTTGCTCCGGCAGCTCGAGGGAAAGACTGCAGCCGACATAGCCGCGCGTGACGTCTCCCTGTGCCGTGAAATTCGTCCAGGCCGGTTGCACGTTGAGACGACCGGCCGCTTGGTCGAGGCGTTCTATGACTTGCTCGGGTATGCCGGGCGCGATTGTGTTCGACCGGAACGCGCGGCGCAGTGTTTCGATTACGTCTCTGTCTTCCAGGCAGGCGTCAATCTCGTCGCTTGAGATAATCCGCATTCATCCGTCCGGTGCTAGGCTGCCGAGCGCTTGTCCGGCGCAAGCAGGCCCTTTGCATTTGACGAAGGCTGTGCGGCGCCGGTCATGTCGCGGAGCTGGTCCGCTTCCTTGTGCCACTTGTCGGCTTCGCGGCGCTTGAGCCGCGCTTCCTTCCGCCAGCGTCCCTGCTTCGCCCAGGCGCCCAGTCCCCCGACGACAATGCCAACGCCGAGACTTGCAAAAATCACCCAGAAAAGCGGTATGTCCGGAATTGTCAGCCGCGGGTCCTGCGGGTCAAACGGATTGAGTGACAAATTAACGGTGTGTCTGTTGGCAACAGACAGGGGAACGAGAACCACAGCGATCGCCAAAAGGATCAGGTTCTTGATGAAACGGGTCAAGTCGGTCTCCCCGAACGTGTCAGATCAATGCTCAATTTCGGACGGTGGACTGCAAGACGCACTCAATCGTCGCCGTGATCGACACCGTCATTCAAACGTATACGCATTTCCTTGCCGGTTTTGAAGAAGGGGACGTGTTTCTCATCCACTTCCACCTTCTGTCCGGTCCGCGGATTGCGTCCGACCCGGGCGGGACGGTTTTTAACGGAGAAAGCGCCAAATCCGCGCAACTCAACCCTGTCTCCACGCATGAGGGCCTCGGTGATCTCATCGAGAATTGCGTTCACAATATTCTCGACGTCCCGCTGGTAGAGATGCGGATTCTGTTCGGCGATATGCTGAACCAGCTCAGATTTGATCATAGAGAGCCCCCTCGCTTACGGTTTTTGTTCTGCCGCGTCTGAAGCCTGCCAAACGGATACGAGCCCGTCAAGCGTAAGGCCTCGAGGAATCAGCCCCTTAGCGTCATTTAACGGGTTTAAGATGGCTGATCCGATGCCTTTTCCGAATTCTCGGGAGATTCGGGAGGAAAATGGGAGCTCTTCGAGGTTTTCGTTTGTTGTCCAGGTCAGCACCGGCAGATCCTTGGAAACTCCTTTTTCCGTTTCCAGCCATTCGACCGCCTTGTCCTCGCCTCCGATGGCATCCACCAGCTTGTTTTCCAGCGCGCTGTGTCCGGTGAGAATACGTCCGTTGGCAAGATCCTTTGCTGTCGCTTCTTCAAGCTGCCGGCGTTCGGCGACGAGCCCGACAAACCAGGTGTAGGAATCGTTGACCAGCGATCGCAGCATCGCGCGCGCCTGCGGCGTCGTTGCCGAATAGAAGTCCGGCTCCGCCTTCAAAGGTGCACTTTTTACGGCTTCCATCTCGACGCCGACCGTATCAAGCAGCTTTTCGAAATTGCCGAACTGGAACAGGACGCCGATTGATCCGGTGATCGTGTTGTAGCGTGCGACGATATGATCGGAGGCGAGTGCCACCATGTACCCGGCGGATGTGCCGATTGTCCGGATCTCCGCGACCACCGGCTTCTTCTCCGCCAATTCGCGCAGGGCCTGGTAAAGCGCCTCGCCGCCTGTCGTGCTGCCGCCCGGTGAATTGATGGAGATGACCACCCCCTTGACGGCATCCGCCTTTCCGATCTTTTCGATCATCTTCAGCGTCTTCCGGTTCTCCACGATCACGCCCTCGATCGGAATCCGGGCAATGTGCGCGGACCGCTTGGAAAGGCCCGAAACGCCCGAAACATAGGCCAGTCCGGCAATGAGCGCTCCTGCGATTACGATGAATGTCGCCGCGCGCCAGAACGTCACCTTGCGCCGCAACCGTCTTCTGTCCACGAGCGCATCAACATCAACAGCCATGTACCGGGCCTCTCCGAACAAGATCTTTTGAAAACCAAGCACCTAAATAGGGTGAGTGTCCTCGAAATTGCAATCGCTTATCGAACTCTGGCACCAGAATGCGGCAGATTGGGGCAGGAAGCCGGACAAAATTTGGGCGGCGGGGCGTCCGGCTTTACTGGGAAAGCGAAACCAGGAACGCGATCCAGAAATAGCAGACCAGCAATGACACGACGGTCACCGGCAGGACGAAGCGCGTGAACTGCCAGAACTGGAACGGTGTCACGCCGTGTTTCTCGGCCTGTTGCACGATGATCACGTTGCTGGCTGCACTCAGGATGAAGAGATTTCCCGCCAGTGTCGATATCCCCGACAACAGCATGAGCGTCGGCGTATCGTGCCCCGACAGGAGATTGAGGTAGATCTCGACAAGCGGCACGTTTGAAAACACCTGGCTGCCGAAAAACGCGATCGAGGTTACCATCAGCGGCTCTCCCAGCTGATCGTGCCAGGGGCTCAGCCAATGCTGCAGGGCACCGGATTTCAGGACGGCTCCGGTGACGATGAACATGGAAACGAAAAAGATCAGCGTGTGCCAATCGACTTCCTTTACCAGCTTGAGGCGCTGGTCGGTGAACAGGAACAGCGGGATCGCCGCGACCAGGCTGAGAACGCCGAGTGGCAGATCGGGCAGGAGATCGCTTTCATGGGCAACACTGTCCACGATGACGAGCACGCATAGCAGCCCGGTCGAGACAAGCGCAGGCCAGCTGCGCGCAGACTGTTCGTCCGGTGCGACATTTTCAGGCGCCTCTCCCTTCGGCGCTTTCGCGAAGCATATCCAGAACCAGACCAGTGTGAAAATGAGGGAAATCAGGGCGGGGACGAAGAGCCATTCCAGAAAGACGCCGACCGGGTTCTGGAAATGACCGTCGGCAACGATGAGAAGGTTCTGCGGGTTTCCGACGGGCGAAAACATGCTGCCGACCGTGACGGAGACGCAAAGGGCGATCAGGGGCAGGGCAGCCGCAATGCGCAGGCTGGCCGCTATCGCGATTGCGATCGGCGTACCGATTGCAGCAGCGGCATCATTGGTCAATACAGCTGAAACGAGCGTCACGAACACGATGAAGTAAAGCAGGATTTGCGGGATGGACCGCTGGTCGGCGCAAATCCAGTTGCTGACCCTTTCAGATATTCCTGAAGCAAACAGCGCATGTGAAATAGCGAAGACGCCGAACAAATAGGCAATAACGTTCCAGTCGATTGCGCTGAGAGCCTCAGATGGAGAAATATTACCGGTAACGAGTAAAAAAGCCGCGCCAGTTGTCATGATCATCCAGATTTTTAGCCAATTTGGAAGCCATTGACGGATTGCAATGAAGAAAAAGACCAGAATTGAGACAATTAAACTTAGAGGCATCTAACCGGTTCTCAAAATCTTGACGCAGCGGATTGATATTCGATTTTTGAGTGTAGTCCCATGAATGTTTAAATTTTTGTTTGTGGTCCTCGTATAGGACGTAAAGAGATCCGGAAATCGAGGCGCAGATCATGCAGTTGAACAAACCATTGCTGGGCGTGAACTTTTTCGCCGGAGACGTTGTCGGGGGGATCGGGCCCTATCTGGCGATCTACCTCCTGTCCTTGCAGCACTGGTCCCCCGGTTCGATCGGCATCGCGCTCGCCGCCGGGAGCATTGCAACGGTGGTCATGCAGTCGCCTGCGGGTGCCATCGTCGATGCGGTCAAGTGGAAACGGGCGCTCCTGATCGTGTGCGCCGTCGCGATCGCCACGAGCACCATCGGAATTCTGGCTTTCAACGACGCAATTGCGGTCTACACGGCGCAGATCCTCATCGGGTCGTCATCCGCCTTCATGGGACCGCTCATTGCCGCGGTGACACTCGGACTTGTCGGCCACACCTATTTCACCAAGCAGACCAGCGCCAATCAGGCCTGGAACCACGCCGGCAACATGATCGCGGCCATGCTTGCCGCCATTCTCGCGCTGACCTGGTCGGCACTCGGGGTTTTCTGGCTCGTGGCGGCCATGGCCTGCGGCATGATTGTCTGCGCTCTTTGGATCAACAAGGACGAAATCGATCATGAAATGGCTCGTGGCGGGGTCGCTCAGGAAAACACGGGCACGAAGGCACCGGAAGGCATAATGAGCCTGTTCGAGGATAGGCGCCTGCTGGTATTTGCCATCTGCATCTTCCTGTTTCACTCCGCCAATGCGTCCATGTTGCCGCTCGTCAGTCAGAAACTGTCATCAAACAGCGACGCGGAGCACGGCGTCGCGTTCACGGCCGCCTGCGTCATCGCCGCCCAACTGGTCATGATCGTCATGGCGATCTTTTGCGGCAAGAAGGCGGATGTCTGGGGCCGCAAACCCTTGCTTTTGATCGCGTTTCTCGTGCTTCCTGTAAGGGGGATCCTGTTCAGCCAGTTCGACAACACCTATGCGCTGGTCGCCATTCAGGCGCTGGACGGCGTTGCGAACGGCATCTTCGCGATGGTGTTTCTTCTTGTTCTCGCAGACATCACCGCCGGCACGGGCCGGTTCAATTTCGCGCAAGGGGTTCTGGCGATGCTGATCGGCATCGGCGCTTCCCTGAGCAACATTGTCGCTGAATACATTGTCCAGTTCACGAGCTACACCACGGGGTTCCTGAGCCTGGCGGCGACGGCAACCGTCGGCCTGGTCATCTATGTGCTCTTCATGGAGGAAACCCTGGAGAAAAAGTCGGAGCCGATGCCCGAGCAGGGCTCCGACTGAGGACTGCGAACCTGATGGCATGCACGAAAAAGCCCGCCTTGCGGCGGGCGTCTCGACGTTCGCGGTCGGCAGGTGCCGCTATTTGATACCGGTCAGCGTGATGGCAAATGTGAGTGCCTTGCCCGCAAGCGGATGGTTGGCGTCCAGGACAACCTCCTCCTCGGAAAACTCGACGACGATGACTGTCATCATCTGCCCGTCCTCCGTCTGGGCCTGGAGCTGCAGGCCTTTTTCGAGCGGCACATCGGGCGGTATATGGGCACGTGGCACGGTCTGCCGGGCTCCCGGGTTGACCGCTCCGTAAGCCTCCTCGGCCTCAACGCGAACGGTCTTTTCGTCGCCGATCTTCATGCCTGGGATCGCCTTGTCGAGACCGGGAATGATCTGGCCCGAGCCGACCGTGAATTCAAGCGGTTCGCGGCCTTCGGAGCTGTCGAAGACGGACCCGTCATCCAGTGTGCCCTTGTAGTGAAGTTGAACCGTGTCGCCGGCCTTGGCTTCGCTCATGTTGCCTGTTCGCAATTCTGTCTGGGGGTGAGTTAGGAGGCCGCGCGGGCGCTCGTTGAAGTTGGGAGCGTAAACCAAGCGGGCGAAATGTAAACCTGCGTACAAATGACCTCGCAATGACAAAACCCGGCCGGCAGGCCGGGTTTCGAAATTGCTGCTGCGTGAATGCTCAGCGCTTGGGCAGCGGGATCCATTCCGCGACGGAGACATCCGCATGCTGGAATTGCGGCATTTTCTCGCCGAGATCTTCCATGTTGCGCACGTCCTGCTCATTGAGGAAGGACTGGGTGATCAGCGTCGGCGGGACGATGACCTGTTTGCCCGGGTCTTCGCCCGCAAGCATCAGGGCAAGGGTGCGGACGCTGACTTCCCCGACAACCGCCGGGTTTGTTGCGACCGTAGCGGCCCACGCGGAATCCGGTTCGCGCATGGCCGAAATGTCGGCCGTTGAAACGTCCGCCGAATAGATCTTGATATCCTGGTTCAGGCCGGCCTCGTCGACGGCGATCTTGACCCCCTTGGCAAACTCGTCATAGGGCGCGAACACCACGTTGATGGTCGGGTTGGCCTGAAGCACGGAGCGTGCCTGGTTGGCCACCGAATTGGCGATCGGGTTGTCCAGCGTCCCGAACATCGCCGCTTCCTTGATGCCCGGATTGGCTTCCTTCACTTCCTTCCAGGCCTTGTCCCGGCGGTCCAGCGGTGCGATGCCGGGCACGTAGACATACCCGGCGGTGAAGGAATTGCCATTGTCCTTGATTGCCTGGTCGAGCGCCATTTTTCCAAGCAGATAGTCCGATTGTTCGACTTGCGGGATCGCGTCGTTTTCAACGTTCACGTCAAAGGCGACGACCTTGATGCCCGCATCGACCGCGCGCTGCGCCGCCGGCTTCATGGACTCTGTCAGGCCGTGCTGGATAACGATGCCGTCAACACCGAGCGCGATTGCCTGGTCGACCATGTCGGCCTGGAGAGCCGCGTCCTGGCGGCTGTCGAAGACACGAAGATCGACACCGAGCGCCTCCGCCTGGCTTTCGACGCCGGCCAGGTAGGACTGGAAGAAGTCACCGGTCGACAGGTAGCGGACCAGCGCGATCTTGACCTCTTCCGGTTTGTCGAAGGGGGCGGGCATGTCCGCGGCAATGGCGGTTCCCCCGGTGAGGCCGATGCCGGCCGCGAGGGTCAGTTTCATGAATTCACGTCTGAGCATATTGTTTCCTCCCAATATGAACGGCGCCTTGCTGGCGTCACGCTGTCCTCCTGCCGCCACGCCGTGACGACAGGTAGAATGTGAAAACGAGGGCTGCGACCAGAACGGCTCCCTTGACGAAATCCTGCATGTAATAGGGAGCATTCATCATCGTCAGGCCCTGAAGCAGGATCCCGACAAAGAGAGCACCGGCCGCGGTGCCGAATGCATTCGGGCGTGCTGCGCCCAATACGGCAAAACCGATCAGCGCTGCCGCCACGCTGTCGAGCAGGAGATTGTTTCCCGAGGCGATATCGCCGCGTCCGAGACGGGCGGCCAGCAGGATACCGCCGACAGAGGCGAGCATTCCGGAGATCATGTAGGCAACCACCTTGTAGCGGTGTACGTTCGTTCCGACCAGCCCGGCGGCGCGTTCATTGGAACCGATCGCGTACATCAGACGCCCGTGTCTCGTGTATCCCAGAAACAGCCAGATCAAGACGGCGATCAGAAGGAACACGACGACGGGGACGGGCACAAGCCTGTCCAGGAAAAAGTCGAAACGGTGACGGCCGAGCCACAGGAACGCGGCTGAGAACGTGCCTTCGGCGACAGACCCGTCCGTGAGGCTCATGCCGGTGGCGATGGAATTGCCCTGTGTCGGGATGCGCTGCAAGCCGATCAGGAGAAACATCATGCCGAGTGTTGCCAGGAGGTCCGGGACGCGCATCTTCACGATCAGCAACCCGTTGACCAGGCCGACAAGGGCGCCCATGAGCAGGCAAAGCGCAACGGCGACAAAGGCGGACTGTTCCAGAATGACCATCGTGTAGGCGGACAGCATCAGCGCCGAGGTCGCGACCGATCCGATGGAAAGATCAAATCCGCCGACAACAAGCGTACAGGTGACGCCGAGGGCGAGAATCCCGGTGATGGCGACGGACTGGAGAATGAAAACGGCCGAACGGGGGCTGGCGAAACCGCTGGCATAAAGGGAAAAGAACACGGCGAGCCCGCCTAGCAGGATCAGGAAGCCGTATCGGATTGCGAAATCGAGTGCGTCGTTGTTTTTCATCTGTCGAGTATCATCCTGCGAGGGCCAGTCGCTCACCGGGGCCGGACACATCCGCAACCAGGCTGTTCAGATCGATGTCCCTGTTCAAATATTCACCGGCGATCGCCGCTTCGTTCAGCACGATGATGCGGTCCGCGATTTCAAGCGCCTCGTCGATCTCCGCCACGAAGACCAGTGTGGTCCGGCCCGCCGCCGTCTGGCGGATGTAGTGGCCGATGTCGCGCCGCGCACCGATATCGACACCTTGGAAAGGCTCATCGAGCAAGAGGATCCGCGATGCCTTGAGCAGCCAGCGGCCGATCATGACCTTCTGCTGGTTGCCGCCGGACAGCGTGTTGATGTCGTCGGCATTGGACTGGCAGACAACACCGATCTTGTCGATCATCCCGTCGCACGCCTTGCGCTGCATCCTGTCGTTCAGGAAGGAGAGACCGCTGAATGCGCCGAGAAAGGGCAGTGTCATGTTATTGGCGATGTCGAAGTCCGGCACGACCGCGTTCACGCTCCGGTCCTTGGGCGACATGAACACGCCTTTGGAGACCGCGTCGCCGGCGCCGTTCGGGCGGTAATCCTTCCCGTCGAGAAGCAGCCGGCCACCGTGCGCGTCGGCAAGTCCGTAGATGATCTCCGCCAGCCGCGTCTTTCCGGATCCCAGAAGGCCGGTAAAGGCGACCACTTCTCCCTCCCGGGCATCAAGGTCGATGGGCTTGCTATCCTCGAACAGCTTCAGGCCTTCGACGCGTAGCACCGGTTCGCCGCCTGCCACCGGATCGATGTCGACCTCTGTCATCTGGTGGCCGAGCATGGCGTTGACCGCACCGACATAGTCGAGCGGTTCGGTTTCAAAGAGGCCCGAGATTGCACCGTCGCGCATGGAAACGATCCTGTCGGCAACGCGCCGGATGTCCGACATGCGGTGCGAAATGTAGAGGATCGCGACGCCTTCATCGCGCAGCCGATCGATCAGCGCGAACAGCCGTTCGGCTTCCGACGACGACAGGGAAGACGTCGGCTCGTCGAGGATAAGCAGTTTGGGCGACCGTGCCATGGCACGTGCAATCGCGATCATCTGCCTGTCGGCGACGTCCAGATCGGCAACCCGCATGCGCACGTCCATGGTCAGGCCCATGCTCTCGGCGACCTCGCGCGCCTGTTTGCGCAGCTTACCGTCATTGACAAAGAAACCGACACCGGGCTCCGTAAGCCGGTCGAGTGTGAGGTTCGTCGCAACATCAAGATCGGGGATCACGCCATCGTCGATGGACTGGTGCACCGTCACGACACCCTTGGCGATTGCGTCGGCTGCGTCGGTCGGGGAAAAGGGAGCTCCTGCCAGCTCAATCTCACCGGCGTCGGCAAAGTGGTAGCCGCACAACACTTTCACGAGCGTCGACTTGCCGGCACCATTGGCGCCCATCAGTGCCGTGACTTCTCCGGATCGCAGTTCCAGATCAATGCCCTTGAGAACGTGGTTCTGCCCGAAGGACTTTTCCAGACCGCGGAGTTTCAGGGTGACGTTGCTCACCGTTCCTCCCAATTTTTCACGAGCTCCTCTCCCGCTGCGCAAAGTTACAGCACGCAATATAGTCATTTGTCAACCAAGTTGACTTTTGAACAATCTTGATCATTATCAGGGCAAAACAGGGAGGAAGAAGCGCAGTCATGGATACGCCTGAGCAGTATCGGCCGTTGACACCGGAGGACCTCGCAACGCGTCTTGCCTCGATCGAGGCGGTGGCAAACAGGGTCGGAACCGACCTGGCGGCCTGGGATGTGCAAGAAGTCGGCGATGGCAATCTGAACCTTGTCTTTATCGTAGAAGGACCGGCCGGCTCTGTCGTGGTCAAGCAGGCGTTGCCTTATGTCAGGCTCGTCGGGGACAGCTGGCCATTACCGCTCTATCGCGCCTTTTTCGAGAATCACGCGCTGGTCAGGCAGGCGGAAAGAGATCCGGGATCGGTGCCGGAGGTTTTCCATTTCGATGAGACGCAGGCGCTCATCGTCATGGAGTTCCTGGCGCCCCACAAGATCCTGCGCCGGAAGCTGATCGATGGAGAAACGGTCGAGGGGCTCGGCGACTTTCTTGGCCGGTTCTGTGCACGCACCGCGTTTCGCGGCTCTGAGCTTTCGATGAAGAGCGCCGACAAGAAAAACGACGTCGGTCTGTTCGCAGGCAACATCGAGATCCCGGCGATCACCGAGGCGCTTGTCTTCACCGATCCCTACTACGAAGCGGAAATGAACCACCACACGGATGGCCTGGATCCGGTCGTCAGGGACCTGCGCTCGGACGCGCGTCTGAAGGCGAGGGTTCAGCGGCTCATGATGAAGTTCGCATCCAACACCGAAACGATGGTGCATGGCGATCTGCACAGCGGATCGATCATGTCGACGGAAAACGAAAGCCGTGTGATCGATCCCGAATTCGTTCAATACGGCCCGATGGGCTTCGACCTCGGAATGCTGTTGGCGAATTTTCTCATGGCCTATTTCAGCCAGCCGGCCCACAGGCAGGATGCGGACCTGGAAACCTTTCAGGAATGGCTCCTTTCGGTGATCACGGAGACGGTCGCCGCGTTCGAGGACGAGTTCGGGCACCTCTGGGCGACGGAGCGCACCGGCATGCTTTACCCGCAGGCGCTGTTCGAGGGGCAGGGCCATGCTTCGGCTGAGGTCTGTGCCGAGTTGCTCGCGGAGATCCGCGTCGATGCCCTTGGCTTTTGCGGCATTGAAATGCATCGCCGGACGCTCTCGCTGGCGCACAACGCCGATTTCGAGGAGATCGAGGACAAGGCGCTGAAGGCCGCGCTGGAAGCGCGGAACCTGCGCATGGGCGCCGACCTGATCCTCAACGCCGGGACCATTCGCACGACGGAAGATCTCCTGTCGCTGGCGCGCAACTACAACAGAAGGGACATCCTATGAAAGTCGACGGAACCCATTACCGGTCGCTTTGGTGGGACGAGGGCAAGGACGCGCTCCAGATCATCGATCAGCGCTGGCTGCCGCACGAATTTCGGATTCAGCAGGTCGATACGCTCCAGGATTTCGCTGACGCGATCGTAGAAATGCGGGTGCGCGGCGCGCCCCTGATCGGAGCCACTGCCGCCTATGGCATGGCGCTTGCCGCCAGACTGGACCCTTCCGATGCAAATCTAGACACGGCCTGGGCATTTCTGGACAAGACACGTCCGACCGCAATCAATCTCCGTTGGGCGCTCAACCGGTGCCGGGCGCATTTGAAGCCCCTGCCGGAGGCGGATCGGGCGGCTGCCGCGCTGAAGCTCGCGCACGAGATTTCCGACGAGGATGTCGACATCAACCACCGCATCGGACAGAACGGGCTTGAGATCATCCGCAAGATCGCCGCCGGCAAGGAAGACGGCGAGCCGGTTCACATCCTCACGCACTGCAATGCCGGCTGGATTGCCACGGTGGACTGGGGCACGGCAACCAGCCCGATGTATCAGGCCTTCAACGAGAACATCCCTATCCATGTCTGGGTGGACGAAACCCGCCCGCGCAACCAGGGTGCGCTGACGTCCTGGGAGCTTGGCAGTCACGGCATTCCGCACACCTACATCACCGACAATGCCGGCGGCCACCTGATGCAGCACGGCATGGTCGATCTCGTCATTACCGGCACCGACCGCACAACCCGTCGGGGCGATGTCTGCAACAAGATCGGCACTTATCTGAAGGCGCTTGCCGCCAAGGCGAACAATGTTCCCTTCTACGTCGCGCTGCCCTCACCAACCATCGACTGGAGCGTGGATGACGGCGTTGCCGAAATCCCGATCGAGGAGCGCCTCGAACGCGAGGTGACCCATGTTCAGGGTTTGAACGAGGCCGACACGATTGCGCAGGTTCAGGTCACGCCGCACGGCACACCTGGCGGCAACCCGGCCTTCGACGTGACCCCGAACCATCTGGTGACGGGCCTGATCACCGAGCGCGGCGTGTGTGAGGCGAGTGCGGACGGCCTCGCGGGTCTGTTCCCCGATCTGGCGGCGGTTGCCAAGAGCGCATGAGCCCCGCCTCGTCCAGGTCCCGGGCAGCTGAGCCCAGAAGCGGAGCGCGCCCGCGCACGCAGGACGACGCGATCGTCGAGGTGACCTGGTGCTACTATCAGGACGGGATGAACCAGAACGAGATCGCCGAGCGGCTGGGGATTTCCCGGGCGACAGTGGTCAATTATCTGGCCGAGGCCAGAAAGCGGGACTACGTGCGCATTTCGCTCGACACGGATGTCTTTCGGAACCAGGAACTCGCCCGCAGGATCGTCGACCGTTTCGGCTTGCGCGATGCTGTCGTCATTCCGTCTTCTCCCGACGGTCCCGAACGGTCCCTCGACCGCGTGACGCGCGTGGTTGCCGACTGGCTGCCGGGCTTGCTGGAGCCCGGTGACCGGCTCGGTGTCGCCTGGGGCGAGACCGTCTACCGGGTCGCGGAGGCCGCGCCGAGGGTCGATCTCGAAGATCTCACCATCGTTCAACTGGTGGGATCGCGCCCCGCCGCGCTTGGCTTTGCCGCCGAGACCTGTTCTGCCACGCTTGCACGGCGCTACGGCGCACACTGCGTGAACCTCCACGTCCCGCTGGTCCTGTCGGACAAGGACCTTGTCGAACAGCTGAAACGGGAGCCGGTCATCGAAGCGCAATTGCAGGCCGTTGCCGACTGCAACAAAACCATCTTTGCGTGCGGCACCTGCGGCGAGGACAGTCACGTGGTACACACCGGCCTTCTGGATAAATCGGATATCGGCGCCTGCGCGGCAAACGGGGCCATCGGGGTCATTTGCGGCCGGCTCATAGACCAGGACGGACACGGCCTGAACCGTGACATCGAAGACCGCATGATTGCCGTCACCCTGGAGCAGATGCGACACAAGGACATGGGGCTGCTCGTTGGTTCGGGCCCCGACCGGGCCGCGCCGATGCTTGCGGCCATTCGCGGCGGGTATGCCACCCACGTTGCGACTTGTTCCGAAACCGCGGCCGACCTGCTCAGACGATCGGAAGACCATGCTTAAGCCACCCTACAAGGACACCAACAAACTGCGTCAGGCCATCATCGATACCTGCCGCGAAATGAACCGGCGCGGGATCAACCAGGGCACGTCGGGCAATGTGTCGGCCAGAGCCGGCAAGAGAATGATCATAACGCCGTCCGGCGTTCCCTATGAGCGGATGACACCCGACATGCTGGTTTCCGTTCCCCTGAAGGGACTCGGCAAATTGAAGGGCGACTATCCGCCTTCGACCGAATGGCAGTTTCACCAGGCGCTGCTGCGGGAAAAGGAAGCCATGCACGCTGTCGTCCATGCCCATCCTGTGCATTGCACGGCGCTTTCCATCGACCGTGTCGAGATCCCGGCCTGCCATTACATGATCGCGATCTTCGGTGGAAACACCGTGCCGCTCGCGGATTATGCCCTGTTCGGAAGTCAGGCCCTGGCGGATCATGTGACCAGCGCGATGGCGGAGCGGTCCGGGTGCCTGATGGCCAATCACGGGGCTGTCGTTACCGGCGAAACGCTTGAAAAGGCACTCTGGCGGATGGAGGAACTGGAGGTTCTGGCACGCGCCTACATCGTCAGCCAGACGGTCGGCAAACCGCATATCCTGTCGAAGGCGGAAATCGACGAAGTCCTCGGCGCGGTCGCCAATTACGGCATCAAGTCTTCCTGATCTTCTGCATCGCGGCAGCGCCTATTCACGCCGCGCGCCGGGTCGCCAGGGATCCGAGGCCGGAAGCGGCAATCAGAAACAGTCCGGCAAAGGCTGTCATGTCCGGCCATTCGCCGAAAACGACAACGCCGAGAACGGTTGCGGAGATGAGCTGCGTATAGACCAGCGGCGCTACAAGACTTGCATCCGCTGTCCGGTTGGCGATCACCAGAAGATAGTTGCCTGCGGCCGAAGTCAGCGCACTCGCAATGAGCAGGAGCCAGACGCCGATTTCATTGACGGGCAGCGGCGACGACAGACCGAAGGGGGTCAGCAGCACTGTGCCGATCAGGAGTTGCGACAAAAGCAGCCGGGTGGGCCGCATGGCTCCGGCAAGCAGTTTTGTCATGAAGAGATAGCAGCCATAGGACGTTCCGGCGAGCAGAGCGAACAGCGTGCCCGTTGCCATGCCAAATCCGGGTTTGACCACCAGGAGCACCCCCAGGAACCCGACGGCCAGGAGAACGGTGTGCGTGGCCGATGGCCGTTCCTTCAGAAAAACGACGGCAAGGACATAGGAAATGATCGGTCCGATGAAAAAGGCGCCGAACACGTTGGCGATCGGCTCGGTTTCGAGCGCCGTCAGAATGGAGCTGATCCCGCCCGCGATGAAGACAGCCCGCAGGATCACCCGCCAGTCCTTCATCGGGCCAAGTTCGCGCCACTGCAGACGCGCAAGCGGCCAAAGCACAAGCGCTGCGATTGCAAAGCGCGTCCAGGCGATGATGAAGGGATCCACGCCGCTCTGTGTGAGCAGCTTGCCGCAGGTATCGCCGGTCACCACCAGCGTGACGGCAAGAAAGACAGTGCCGGCAAGGCGGCACAGATCGAGGGCTGACATGTCTGAAATCCAGAACGGAGTATCGGGCGCGGCCTGCAATCATTCAAAAGAACTGCGACGGGCACAAGCCCTGCGATCCTCAATTCGGTTCGCTTTGCGCGCGGCGAGCGAGGGCACGCCGGTTCAGTTCCAGGGGCTATTTCCCGACCATAAATTCTACCGGCGCGCCGTTTTTCTCACCATCAAACAGGACCAGCACCTTGTAGCCTGCGTCGGTTTCCTCCAGCACCAGCAGCGTTTCGGCGCTCGCATTTATGTCGACCCCGGGCAGTGTCCCAAGGGGCTTTGCAGCATCACCCGTTGTCCCGCTCCAGAACCAGAGAGACGGCGCGGGCGATGGCGGCGCACGTTTTTCGCCGCAGGTGAATTCCTCGGTGCCGCGGCGGTCGTCGCTCCGGCCCGCCAGAATGAGAAGGCCGTTCTTCACCCGGGTCAGGTCGCGAATGCCGACATTGTCGCCCAGTTGGACCTTGTCGGTTGTTGATGGGGGCGGTTTGTCCTTGAACAGCTCGCCCAGTGGCACGCGCAGGACGAGCGCGTGATTTGCTAGGCAGGGGCTCCTGAGACCGAACAGCATGTCGCCGTCCATTTCGGAGATGCCCTCTATGGTGACGCCATTGCGGTCCAGCGTCTTGTCGGCAAACGGCGCAAGGTCGGGATTGGATTTGATCGTTTCGGCGAGCAGTGTGGTTCGCTCAACAGCCGGATCGACCTTCTTGTCGTTGATCTTGAACGCTGGCTTGCCGGACTGCGTGTCGACCGGAAAGCGAAACAGCGTATACCGGGAGGGTTGAAACTCTCCGCTCCTGGAAAGCCCGTGCGAACCGGTGACATAAAAATGGGACGAAGCCTTCTCGTCACCGGAGGGCACGAACACCACACCTTCGGCGTCGATCTCGTCCATCTTCTTGCCGTCGACCTTCTTCGGCAACAGCCGGATCACCCCTTTCTTGTCCGGGTCCAGACTGTTCTTGCCGATCTTGAAGAGCTGCGCATAGTTCTTTTCGTCGTTGGCTGCGAGACACCATCCGCCGGCCGGGGCGCAATCCGCACCGCTGATCGACTCGCGCGCGGCCGCGCTTTTCTCGAAGTCTGGTTTGACCTTCCACTTGGTCTTCAGCCGTTCAATATCCGCGAGCGCGGGTGAGGCTAACATGGGTGCGAGGAGAAGGGCAAAAAGCAAGCGCATCGGTTACTCCCGTTCCGATCCATTTTGTGCTCCTCTATCAGGGCACATTCGCGTGCTGAAGTCCACGCTGCCGGGCGGACACACAGGCGCGCGTTTGGCGCAACAAAAAAGCCCGGCATTGCTGCCGGGCTTTTCATTTCCGTACCCGGTGTCCCGGGCTCCGAAAACCTTAGTCGTCGGACTGCTGCTTCAGGGCAGCACCCAGGATGTCGCCGAGAGACGCGCCGCTGTCGGAGGAGCCGTACTGTGCGACAGCTTCCTTTTCCTCGGCGATTTCGAGCGCCTTGATTGACACGGTAACCCGGCGGGTCTTCTTGTCGAACTGAGTGATGCGAGCGTCGAACTTGTCGCCGACGGAGTACTTCTCCGGGCGCTGCTCTTCGCGGTCACGGGAAAGGTCCGCACGGCGAATGAATGCGGTCAGGTCGCTGTCGGCGATCTTGACGTCCAGGCCGCCGTCCTTGATTTCGGTGACTTCACAGGTCACGACGGAGTTCTTGCGCAATTCGCCGGCTGCGCCCGATTCCATCGGATCGCCGGTGAGCTGCTTGATGCCGAGAGAGATGCGCTCTTTCTCGACGTCCACATCGAGGACGATGGCCTTGACCATGTCGCCCTTCTTGTACTCCTCGATGACCTGCTCGCCCGGACGGTTCCAGTCGAGGTCGGACAGGTGAACCATGCCGTCCACGTCGCCGTCGAGGCCGATGAACAGGCCGAATTCGGTCTTGTTCTTGACTTCGCCTTCGACGTTGGCACCGATCGGGAACTGTTCTGCAAACGCATCCCACGGATTCTGAAGGGTCTGCTTCAGGCCGAGAGAGATGCGGCGCTTGACCGGGTCGACTTCCAGGATCATCACTTCGACTTCCTGGGAAGTGGAAACGATCTTGCCCGGATGGACGTTCTTCTTGGTCCAGGACATTTCCGAAACGTGGATCAGGCCTTCGATGCCCGGCTCCAGCTCGACGAATGCACCATAGTCGGTGATGTTGGTCACGCGGCCGTTGAACTTGGCTTCCAGCGGGTACTTGGCTTCGATACCGTCCCACGGATCGGTTTCAAGCTGCTTCATGCCAAGGCTGATGCGGTGCGTTTCCTGATTGACGCGGATGATCTGCACCTTGACCGTCTGGCCGATGGTGAGAACTTCCGACGGATGGTTGATGCGGCGCCACGCGATGTCGGTGACGTGCAGCAGGCCATCGATACCGCCGAGGTCGACGAACGCACCGTAGTCGGTGATGTTCTTGACGACGCCTTCCACGGTATGGCCTTCTTCCAGGCTCTGAACCAGTTCCGAACGCTGTTCGGCGCGGGTCTCTTCCAGAACGACACGGCGGGACACGACGATGTTGCCGCGGCGCTTGTCCATTTTCAGGATCTGGAACGGCTGAGGCGTGTGCATCAGCGGGGTCACGTCGCGGACCGGACGGATGTCGACCTGCGAACGCGGCAGGAAGGCAACGGCGCCATCCAGATCGACGGTGAAACCGCCCTTGACCTGGTTGAAGATCTGGCCGTTGACTTTTTCGTTTGCTTCGAACGCGACTTCCAGGCGAACCCAGCTTTCCTCGCGGCGTGCTTTTTCGCGCGACAGGACAGCTTCGCCGAGAGCGTTTTCGACACGCTCCAGGTAAACTTCAACTTCGTCGCCGACACCCATTTCGCCGTCGCGGCCCTTGGCGCCGAATTCCTTCAGCGGCACACGGCCTTCGACCTTCAGGCCGACGTCGATGACGGCAAGGTCTTTTTCAATAGCGACAACGGTGCCTTTGACGACGGCACCTTCGTAAAGGTCGTTCTGGACGAAAGACTCTTCGAGAAGAGCTGCAAAATCCTCGGTAGAGGGATTGAAATCGGTCATTTAGTCTCCTGAGCGCCTGTTGGCGCACCGCCGGCGGGTTGGTGTTGCACTCCGGATTGCCTGTCTCCCGGGATCGCGATCTTCGCTGATCCTTCCGCTTCGAAAAGCGGGCCGGCGGAGGCGGCAGACGGAAAATCCGGTCTCGCCACAGGACACGATCTGAAACACGTCCTGCCGAAATTCAATTGTCGTTCATTAAGAACCTGCGGCTTTCAAAGCCCGAGTTGCTCCGGATGCACGGAAAGGGGCGCACCTGAAAGTGAACCCCTAAGCTCTTTAAGCATCCTTGGCGCTTGAAATGATATCCACAGCCGCCTGGAACGCGGTTTCTATATCCATTTCTGTCGTATCAAGCAAGACCGCATCTTCAGCTTGTTTCATGGGAGCGACGGTTCTCTGGCTGTCGCGCTCGTCCCTGCGTTTGAGATCATCAAGAACGGAGGCGTAATTTGCGTCCTTGCCCTTGGAGATCATCTCGTCCGTCCGCCGGCGCGCACGCGCTTCGGGAGACGCGGTGACGAACAGTTTGACCGTGGCGTCAGGGCAGACCACGGTGCCGATATCGCGCCCGTCGAGAACGGCCCCGGGAGGCGTCTCGGCAAAGCGTCGCTGGAGTTCGACAAGCTCCTTTCTGAGCCCTCCCAGAACCGCGATGCGCGAGGCCGCCTCGCCGATTTCATGTGCGGACAGCACGGTCTTGTCCATCTGGGCGAGGTCCAGGTTCTGCGCGATCTCGATGGCAACGCCTTCATCCCCGAGCGGCAGCCCCTTGGCGAGAAGCGCGGCCGAGACCGCCCGGTAGGTCAGGCCGGTATCGAGATGCCTGAGGCCGAAGTGATCGGCGAGCCTGCGCGCAAGCGTGCCCTTTCCGGATGCCGCGGGACCGTCAATCGCGATGATCATGCCGCCTCGCTGGCTCTCGCGGAAAATTTGGCACCGAGGGTTTCAAACAAAGGCGTGAAGGTCGGGAAGCTGGTGGCAATGACCGCGCCGTCGTCCACCGTCACGGCGGCGTCGGAAGCCATGCCGAGCACGAGAAAGGCCATGGCAATGCGATGATCGAGATGGGTGGTGACCGTGCCGCCGCCGATGGCATCGGCACCGCCGGTCACGGTTAGCGTGTCTTCTGTCTCCACGCAGGGAATGCCGTTTGCTTCCAGGCCGCGGGCGACGGCCGCAAGGCGGTCGGATTCCTTCACGCGCAGCTCGTCGAGCCCCGGCATGAACGTGTCGCCCGTGGCAAAGGCCGCGGCGACCGCGAGCACCGGATATTCATCGATCATGGACGGTGCCCGGTCTGCCGGTACGGTGATGCCCTTAAGCTGGCTGGCTTTCACCCTCAGATCTCCGACGTCTTCGCCGCCGGTCTCACGGCGATTGACGATCTCAATGTCGCCGCCCATTTCGATCAGCGTGGTGATCAGGCCGGTCCTGTGCTCGTTCAACAGCACATTCTCGATGGTGATGTCGGAACCTGGAATGATAAGTGCGGCAACGAGCGGAAAGCCTGCCGAGGACGGATCGCCCGGAACGTCGATGTCCTGCGGTTTCAGCTCCGGCTGTCCCGTCAGCTTGATCACCCGTTCGCCGTTCTCATTGAGCGTGACCGAGATTTCCGCGCCGAAGCCTTTCAGCATCTTCTCGGTATGATCGCGTGTCGGTATAGGTTCGATCACGGTTGTTTCGCCGGGGGCATTGAGGCCCGCAAGGAGCACGGCGGACTTGACCTGTGCGGACGGCATTGGCACCCGGTAGGTGATCGGCAACGCTGTTTCCGCACCCCGGATGGAGGCCGGCAGGCGGTCACCGTCGCGGGCAATGACGTTTGTCCCCATCTCTCGCAACGGGTCGAGCACGCGGCCCATCGGACGCTTCGAGAGGGAGGCGTCGCCAACAAAGGTGGCGGCGATATTATGGCTGCCGAAGATCCCCATGGTCAGGCGGACCCCGGTGCCGGCATTGCCGAAATCGATCACGCCTTCGGGCTCCAGAAGACTGCCCAGGCCGATCCCGTCGACGGTATAGGAGCCGTTATCGTGTTTTTCGATGGTTGCCCCGACAGCGCGCATGGCATCGGCTGTCGCCAGAACGTCTTCGGACTCCAGAAGGCCTGTCACAGTCGTTCGTCCGACCGCAAGCGCGCCGAACATCATCGATCTGTGTGAAATGGACTTGTCGCCGGGAACGCGGATCGTACCGGTCAGGGGGCTGCCCTTGCTCGCGGTAAGAGGCGTGGGCGCGGTATTATGTGACATTTTCAATGTCCGGAACTTGAGAGTTTTCGAAAAGGTGTCACGTCCTATCACGCGGACGCCGCCTCGTCATCACCCGGTTTTTTCGGTGCTGGTTTTGAATGTGCCGTCGTGACATCCGGCGCGTCCGTCCGGACGCGTTGCGTTTTGGCGAGGGCTAGGCGATGGACCCATAAATGAGATTTGTTGGCGAGAACTTTTTGGCGCGCTTGAAATTTCGTCCGCAACATGCAGAAGAATGGGGCGAACGGTTTTTTTGTCCGATTTGTCTTTGACAGCAGCTGAGCTTGACGCTATGGGGCCCCACCGACAAGTCAGCCAGACAACAAACGAAGGGTGAGCACAGTGGCAAAACCTGAACTTGGCACAAAGCGGCTTTGCCCGAGCTGCGGCGCCAAATACTACGATCTCAACCGCGATCCGATCACGTGCCCGAAATGCGGCACGATCTTCGAAACTGTCATGACCGCGCGTGCGGCCAAGGCGGCAAAGGTCGAAGAGAAGCCGGAAGAGGAAGAAGAAGAGGCGGACGCAGCAGCACCGGAAATTGTAACCCTGGAAGAAGCCGACGCGGAAGCGGAAGGCTCCGAAGACGTGCCGGATATCGATGGCGACGATGATGTCGAGATCGAGAATGAAGAATCCGACGACGACGTTTTCCTGGAAGACGAAGACGAAGACGAGGATTCCGTTCCCGGTATCCGCGTTGAGATCGAGGACGATACCGACCAGTAATCGTCTTGCGGGGCTGCCGTTCCATGCGGCCTTTCCGCTGTTGTTCACGGCGGGATATTTCTTCGAAAATTCTGCTTGATCTTGGGGGGCGGTGTGACTATGTTCCGCCTCCATCGACGCCGGGGACCTAGACCGGCGGCAAGATGCGACAAGGGGCCATAGCTCAGCTGGGAGAGCGCTTCGCTGGCAGCGAAGAGGTCAGGGGTTCGAGCCCCCTTGGCTCCACCATTCCTACATTGCGAAAATCAGTCTTCAATTGACGATGTGCCATCCGCGCATCGCACACTGTTTTCCGGACATCTGAAGTCGTCGTGTGCCGGCTTTTTTCAGCATGAGACGAACAGATCCCCGATAGCTTCGATCATGCGGCTTTCCGGCGGATCGCTCACCACGGTTGCGGGATGCCGGTGCACAGCTTCACCCGTTTGGGAATTCGCTTCTTGACGACAAATCAGACTTGCATCGCAGGCAGGTACGCAATCCAGAGTAAGCCATTCCGCATTCTTGCCTTTTCTGCACCGGGACTGTTGCGCCAAATAGCTTGACTTAGCGTCAGCTTGTGTCGCCAAATGACGGACAGGTTCCAGACATCCATTTTTGAATCTGGAGGTCTTTGGCATGGTTCGAGCATTGTTGGTTCTGCCTCCGCTGCCGCAACCGATGAATGCGCCGTATCTCGGCCAGCAATACATCGCGGCGGTGCTGCTTTCAGCCGGGCACACGGTGCGTTGCCTCGACCTGGCCAATTTGAGCGAAGCAGAAGCTCGAATTCGTCTGACCGAAGAGGTTTGCAGCTTTCGCCCCGACCTCGTCGGAATGACCCTCTTCACCTACAACGCCCTGTCCGGATACAGACTGGCGGCTTTGCTTCAGGATGACGGCGTGGTTTTGATTGCTGGTGGACCGCACCCGACGGTGCTGCCGGACGAACCCTTGTCGCACGGTTTCGATCTGTCGCTGAGCGGAGAGGGAGAGCACGCAATCCTTGCCATTGCCGAGACGCTTGACAGGGGCGGCAGCTTCGACACCATACCGGGGCTGCACACGCGGACCGGACATGGACCGCCCTACGGCACGATCGAAGATCTCGATGGCTTGCCCTTTCCCCATGTTGCGGCCGGAACCACGGACGAAGACGCCGTTGCAGGCGGCATCGTCACCAGCCGCGGGTGTCCGGCACGCTGCACCTTTTGCGCCAATTACGTCACCGGCCGCGCCTATCGATGGCGGAGCCCGCAGAACGTCGTCGCGGAATTGCTGACACTGCGGCGCCGGTTCGGCCTCGACCATGTGCCCTTTTGGGATGACGCCTTTACTGCCCGCCGCCCGCGCCTTGAGGCACTGTGCGACGCCATTCTGGCGGAACCGGATCTTGCGGGCATGACCTGGACCTGCATCACCCCTGGCAACATGGTGCTTCCCAGGGATCTTGACCGCATGCGCCGCGCCGGATGCGTCGCGATCAACTTCGGCATTGAAAGCGGTGACAAGAGCATTCTGCGCGCGATCAGAAAAGGACAGACGCCGGAACGCATCGTGACGGCAGTCGAGGCTGCAAAGGCTGCGGGAATGACGACAATCGTGAACTTCATGTTCGGCTTTCCCGAAGAGGGCCTGGAAGAACTTGCCAACACGCGCGCCCTGATGATGCAGTTGGCGCCAATAACGGATTTCTTCAACAATTTCGGCGTGCTTGTGCCGTTCCCCGGAACGGCGATCTACGACCGCCACCACCTCGAATACGGGTTCACCGGCTGGTGGCTCGATCCCGCGCGGATTCCGGCAGCGCCCGGTCCGGATCTTGGATGCGATCCGGCGCTCGAAAAGAATTTCTTCAACTACGCGCCGCACCTCAAGGCTGAGATTGCCGGACTGGTGCGCTGGAAGGCCCGGCACAATGCCGCATGGGCAAGCCGGAATTCCAAAACCGGTTAGGAATATTTTTAAGGAGACTTGAACAATGATTCGCAGTTTGCGTCGTACCAGAGTTTCTAAACATGCTGCAGAGTTTGCGGGTCAGACCGCAAAATCGGTTGCCAAAAAGGCCAGCCAGCAGATCGACACTGTTTCGAAAGCAGCCACAAAAGTAACCCATATGGCCACCGAAACCGCCGGGAAGGCATCCGGGGCGGCCCAAAAGACCGCGCAGCATGCGGCCGGGCTTGCAGCCAAGACGGCGGGCAAGGCAGGTCAGGGCGCGGCCAATACCGCGAAGTTCGTGGAGTCCAACGTCAGCAAGGTTGCCGGAAACGTCGCGAAAGTCGGCAACGCCGGTGCCAACGCGGCCCAGGCGCAAGCTGTCATGATGGTCGAACAGATGTCCTCGATCACGTCCGGATCATCAGGCGGCAGCAGCGCGCCAACCGCGTCGTTTACCACCGCCGATCAGGCTGCGGTCATCGATGCGATCAAGCCTGCAGTCAAACAGGCGGTCGACATGTGGAAGCTCAGTGCACATTTCTCCGATCTGAATGTCATGGCGGTCAGCGCCATCGGCACACCGGGCTGTCTCGACGGTCCGGAACTGGAGTCCCAGATTCGCATCCATCCGAAGATCCAGTCGCTGTCCGGTCTTGCGCGGGACATGGCCAACGGGATCGCAGAGGGGTTTTCCGACAATTTTTTCCTTTGGCAGAACGGGGTCACCGTGCCGGGTCTGCCATGGTATCCGGCCTTCGCCGCCTTTCCGGGACCCAGCGCTCCTCCCATGCCCAACGTTCCGTCGCCGCTCATCGGCTGTGTCTCGAACCGGGTTTCCAAGCTTATCCTCGCCACCGAACTGGCCGACACCATCACCCAGGCGCTGCCCGCACCATTGAGCTCTGAGACGGCGTTCATCAACCGCGTGGCCTCGGGACTGGCGATCGGAGCATCGACGTGGCTCGCCGCTGCGCAGGTCATGAATGTTCTCGGGTACGGTCCGGTTCCCTCGTTCGCGCCGCCTTACGTTCCGGTCGGTCCGGTTGTCGGGGGCACGAATATTCCCGCTCCCGGGCATCTGATGGCGGCGCCGTCACTGAACCCGATCATCGTGTAACCCGGGTTCCGGCACATAAGGCCCAGGTTTCCCAGCGCCAGGAGGACATGTCGAGACCGTCTGAACACCGGGCGAGAAGCGCCGGCCGCTCCTCCGGCGAGACTTTTCCAAGCAGTGTCTCGTTCACCGGCGGCAGCGCCAGCCAGTCGCGATAGGCATCCTGCGTGAGCCGCAGCCGGATGCTTGACCGCGACAGGAAGAACCCGTGGTCGCGAAACGCCTGGGTCAGCGATGCTTCTGTGAGGGGCGTCAGTGCGGTTGCTGTCGGGTTGCCGAGGTCAAGTCCGGCAAGTGCTTCCGTCAGCGCGATGAGCCGGGGATCGCTGCCGCCGCCTGGTGCGTCAGCCTCACCCAGATAGGCAGCTGGCAGGGAGACCGCGAGAACACCCGAGGGCGCAACATGTTGCGCCATCCATCCGATCACCTCGCTGACCGGTCCGAGGGCCCATATCGCGGCGCCGCAAATCACCCGGTCGTACTGCTGCCCCTTGGGAGGCGCGGTGTGCCAGGTGATCGGACGGTCCCGCGTTCGGGCCGAGCCTTCCTGCCGCATGGCATCCGATGCCTCAACAGCCGTGACCACGTCTCCGTCGCCCAGCTGTTCCAGGCAAGCCAGCGCAGTGCAGCCGATACCTGCGGCAATATCCAAAACCCGATGCCCAGGTGCAACGGCAGCCGCCTGAACCAGTGCTTTCGCTGCAATCCGGTATCGGTCATGCCGGTCGGTGAAAAGACGGTAGTGCCGGGCGGTTACCTGATGGTTCCAGAGGAGAAGGCTCATCCGGGTCTCATCCTGTCGGCAAGCCAAAGCGCAGGTCAAGCGACAGCCTTGGACGGTCGGCGCTCCGGTTCGGCAGGCTCCTGTGCGGGGTTAGTCCCGAAAACAAAAGAACGTCTCCCGGAGAGCAGGGCACGGCGCCCCAGTCGCACGATATGTCTCCGCTCAAACCGGTCTCGTCATGAGGCAGCAGTTCCGTTTCCCGGTCCGCGACTTCGAGGCTCCCGAGCCGCCGCGGACAGGGAACGAGCGGAAGCCAGGCGATCCACAGACCGGGTGCTTGGCAGTACCACGCATCCTGATGCGCCGCCGTACCTTGTGTTTCTCCGGGAAAGGTCATCCTGCAGACATCGGCCTGAAGAGCTTTCAAATCGTGGCCACTGATGCGTCTGAGTGCATCTGTCAGGCCTGGATCGGAACGAAGTGCGGCGACCTCTTCAAACGCAAGAACCTCGGCCAGAAACGACACGTAGCCAGGGTCGTCTGCCGTGAGCCTGGTGCCGTGTATGTGCGGTTTGGCGCGCCCGTGCCGGTCGAGCCAGCCACGTGCAGCTGCCGCGTCCTGCACCCGCGCGGCAAGTGTTCTCACAAGACCAAGATCAACGGCGTGTCGAAACAATCGCGGACGTTTGAACTCCGGATCTGGATCCGTCTGGAATGTTGCCGCCAGGGTCATCATGGCTCACTAATCAAATGATGCCGGTTTCCGGTGCGCGTCCCGGTCCGATGCCCGGTTCTTGTTCAGGCAAGCTCGACAGAAAGCCATTCCAGCAATTTGTCGGTGTCTGGATGCAATGCGCGCGCGGTGCCACGATACACCGAAATTTCCGTCGGTCGCGAAACAAACTCCTCGCAAGGTCTGATGAGCTTGTTTTCCTCGATCATGATCTGCGTGGTTCGTCTCCAGCCAAGCGCAATGCCTTGCCCTGCGACCGCGGCCTGAAGCGCAAGCGGATAGCTGTCAAAATGAAGAAGACGAGGTCTTCTGGGCGCGGTCGCCGCGACGGCGCCGAACCAGTCGGACCAATCCATCCAGTCTTGCGGGACCACCCGGTGAGCCAATAGCGGATACGATCCGAGTTCGGCGGGTTTCAGCTTGCGGTCAGGCTCCTGCAAAAGGGACGGTGCACAGACCGGGAAGATGTCATCGGAAGCCGTGAATGCCAGTTTCGCCGCGCCGGAGGGCCGTCCCGACGTTTGCATGGCCGCATCAAAGTGTTCCTTTGCTTCGGTGATCGGGTTTAACGAGCTGACAATCCGCAACTCGACACCCGGGTGACGTTGCTGAAAGCCGGCAATGCGTGGCATCAGCCAGTAGAAGGCCTCGCAAAGCTGGCAATGCAGCACCAGTTCTTCGGGCCGTCCCAAGCCCTGCAGCAGTGCCATTTCCTCGGCGATGTCCGACAGCGCGGTGCCAACGACCTGGCCGAGACGCCGCCCTTCGTTTGTGACAAAGACGGCGCGATTTCGGCGTTCGAAGAGCATCACGCCGAGTTCCTGTTCCAGAAGCGCGATTTGTTTGCTGACGGCTGTTTGAGTCATGCCGAGTTCCGCTGCCGCGCGCGAGAAACTTTCAAGCCGTGCAGCGGCTTCGAAGGGTTTGAGGCGCGAGAGTGACGGCAGTGAACGAGGCATATTTTTCATAATCTGAACTCATGTATAAACGAAGAAAAATCGCTTTTTTGATAGCTTAAATCATGATTTTTGGTTGCGCAAAGGGACAGTATCCAGCGTCGCCGCAAACCGAAAAGGTCTTGCTCGAGCGCAGCTGGCGACCAACTGGAGTTGCGCGTGGCATCGGTTTCAAAACTCGGACTGTCGTTTTGTCTTGTCTTCGTGACGCTGGAGGCGTTTCAGGCTGTCTATCTTGGTTCGGTCTTCCAGACGGTTGACTCGTTTTTGGTCGGCGCCTGCGTATTCGGCATTTCCGTTCTGGCCTGCACCTTGATCACCGCATTCTTTCGCGCGGGAGAACTCGTCGCGTCATTCAGGTCCTGGAGAATTCTGGCAACCCTCAATATCCTGGCGGCGGCAACCTGGTGCACTTATTTCTTCGCAATTCAGCTCATCGAACCGGCCATTGTCTTCACGATTTTCTCGGGCATGGTCCCGCTTTGCACTGTCATTGCCGGGTGGTGCGGGCTGCCCGAAGCAGCGTCTAGGCGTCAAAAACCGGAAATGGCCGGAAACGCATTGATCCTTCTGTCCTTGCTGCTTCTCGGGGTGGTGACTGTCTTCGGTTATTCGGGATTTGTCCGTGGCAACTGGCTTGCCGGTCTTGCCGGCGCGGTTCTCTCTGCGACGTCCGGACTTTGCACCGCGTATGTCATTCTCTTTTCGGCGCGGCTAAGCACAAAGGGCGTTGGTCCGCTGGCCCAATTCGGACTGCGCTTCATTCTGTACACTTTGCTTGCACTTGCCGCCTACGCACTGGGTTTGGATGACAAAGGCGTCCGGCCCGAACCTGTCGATCTTGCGGCAGTGGTTTTGGTTGGACTGGGTGTGATTGCGTTTCCCCTTTATCTCGTTCAAAAGGCAATCCCGCTGTTACACCCCTCCACTATAGCGGCCATGACCGCCCTGGGCCCGGTCATGGTGTTTTCGATGCAGTTGTTGGAAGGCCGCGTTGACTACTCCGCCGAAACACTGACTGGCCTGATCGTTTACATGGCCGGCGCTCTTCTTGCCGTTTACGGAACCGTTTCGCAGCCCGCACGCCCGGAGCCGGGCTGTTTTCGCACCACGTCTTAAGTTCCGCCTTCCATGCCTTCTATCGCCGCCATCAACGCCAGTACTTTTGCATCCTGACCGCGCGCGCCGATGATCTGGAGACCGACGGGCAGGCCGGCCTGTGTCTTGCCGCAGGGAACAACACCCGCGGGTTGCTGCGTCAGGTTGATCGGAAAGCTGAAACTTGCCCACTCTGTCCAGCGCTTCAGACCCGAATCCGCCGGAACCTCAAGTCCCGCTCCGAAAGCCGGAACCGTGACAGCGGGTGAAAGAATGAAACCATATTCGGCAAGGGCCAAGTCCATTCTTGCGCCGAACTCGGCACGTTCCACCTGGGCGGCAACGAGCGTTTTCGCGTCATAGGCCGAGCCCGCTTGTGCGATTTCGCAAAGACCCGGATCGATCTTTTCGCGCTCGGCCGGACCATAGGGCGCAAGGCGCGCTGCTGCACCGGTAAACCAGTGGACATGAAAGATCTCAAGCAGGTCCTTTGCGGGCAGGTCGAATGGCTCGACAATGGCCCCCGCCGCTTCCAGCTGTCTCATCCGGATGTCGACAAGCGCAGCGACTTCAGCATCGAGTTTGCCTGCGGGCGGGGCGGTCCAGTAGCCGATGCGGCTGTCCGCGATGGCCGTGGTCAGGTCTTCGAGCGCGGCGAGAGTGCCTTCTCCCTGGTTCCAATCGCGCCGGTCCCGCCCGCTCATTGCGCGCAGCATGGCAGCCGTATCATGCGCGTTGCGGCACATCGGGCCGATATGGGCGACGGTTCCGAACGGACTGGCCGGATAAGCGGGCACACGGGTGAAGGTCGGCTTGAGCCCCGTGATGCCGCAGAAGGAGGAAGGGATCCTGATTGATCCGCCGCCGTCCGTTCCAAGATGAAAGACCCCCGAACCGAGAGCCGCCGCGATCGCGGCGCCGCCCGACGAACCTCCTGAAGTCATGTCCGGATTGTGGGGGTTGCGCGTGATCCCGAAGGCGTTGCTGTCCGTGACCGCCTTCCAGCCGAACTCCGGCGTCGTCGTCTGACCGAGAAAGACGATCCCCGCGTCCCGCATCAGGCGCACGCTTGGTGCGTCTTCCGCCAGAGGCGCATCACTGGTGACAAGGCTGCCGAAGCGGGCAGGCCAGCCCTTCACCCAAACGATATCCTTGATGGTGGCCGGAACGCCATCAACGGACGACAAGGGGGTTCCCTCGGCCCACCGGGCCTCGGATGCCTTTGCAGCTTCAAGCGCGCCCTCGTGATCGAGGAACGTGAAGGCATTGAAGACGGGATCGATCTCCTCGGCACGTGCAAGGCACGCCCTGGTCACGTCAACGGGAGAGATGGTGCCTTTCCGGTAGGCGGTCGCGAGCTCGTCCGCGCTCATCCGGCAAAGCGGATCCGCCTGCTGCAAGCTGTGAAACCCGTCGCTCATTCGTCATCACCCTCGCTGTTCGTTGAAGACCGATGGTAGCCCTTTTCAGATCGCTGGGAAGGGATAAATCACGGACCAGTTCTCGTGGACGGCTTGCGCACCACCGAGCCGGCGCGAAGGAAACGGGCGCGACGCAGCAGGACATCTGCGATGTTTCTCTGCTACGTCGCACAAACTCGCTCGGTGCTGCCTCAGCTGCGGTTGTCAGGTGATGGTCCACGTAACCGTCTCGCCCTGCCCCCGGTCGTGCACGAAGGAGACCTTGTCTCCTTCGACGGCAACCGACTGGAAATCCTCGGGAAGATCCTTTCCATCGAAAAAGATGGTCCGGCAGTAATAAGTATCGCTCCAAGACCATGTTCCCGTGATGGCCTTCCGGTCGGGACCTACGCCTTCAACGCCGCCCCGGGGCGTTATGATCACCCAGCTGTCGCCGAGAACCAGCCTCCTGCCGGCCACGTGCTCCAGAAAATCCTGTCGTGTTGTGATGTTCCTTGCCATGTGATGCTTCCCCCGGGCTTGTCGCTTTCCGCGACTGTTCAGATCGCTCGAAAGTATAGGCACCGGGCGGCACAAGTCATCTCCGGAGAGTTGCCTGTCACGGTGCGGGTGCGATCAGGTTCAAGTCCGCAAGCAGCATGCGGGAGCCTGGCGGTCATTCACCAATGTAACCATTGAAGAGTATGTGCACCTTCATGGCGTGGGCGCGGTCGCCGGCCTGTTTGAACGCATCGGGCGCCCTTTCGATCGGGAACGAGGGGCTGATGATCGGTGCAACATCTATCGCGCCGCTGTTGATTGCCTGGACGGCGGCGGCAAATTCCGTGTGAAAGCGGTGTGTTCCCCTGACTGCGATTTCCTTGCCGACAATCAGGTTGAGCGGCATGGGTGTATCCCCGGCAACACCGACCGCGATCAATGTACCGCGCGGCCTGAGGCAGAGCAGCGCATCCCTGATTGCAGCGGCTGATGCGGAACACTCAAATGCGACATCGAACTGTCCCTTGTCCGCCTTGTAGCGATCGAGACCGTCACGATCCGCTGCCAGATTGAGGGTCTTGCCCGCTCCCATCTGTTCTGCGATGCGGAGAGGCATCTCCTGCAGATCCGTCGCGACGATTTCGGTTGCTCCTGCGTCGCGGGCCACGGCAACGCAGAGGGCCCCGATCGGTCCTGCCCCGGTAACAAGTACGCGTTTTCCTCTCAGATCCGGCGCTTGCGCGCGCGCATGAAGGCAGACGGCAAGCGGTTCGGCACATGCAGCCGCACGGACAGGAACATTTTTGTCGATCGGTTGGATCTGTTTTGCGGGAACCACGATCCTTTCGCGGAACAGGCCCTGTTCATGCGGCAACCGGTAGGCGGAGCCCATGAACCGCATGTGAAGGCAATGAACGTGGTTGCCCTCCTTGCAGTAAAGACAGTGTCCGCAAGGCTGGCTCGGGTTGATGGCGACGAGATCGCCGGTCTGCACTGTATCGACCTCGCTGCCGGTTTCAACGATGCGGCCGGCCGCTTCATGTCCCATGGCAATCGGTTCCCTGACCCGGACCGGACCGAAGCCGCCATGATGAAAGTAATGCAGGTCGGAGCCGCAGATGCCGCCGGCCAGAACGGCAACTTTCACGTCACCAGGCCCGGTTTCCGGCTCCGGTTGCGTTTCGATCCGCAGGTCGTGGACACCATGCAGGATGCAGGCGCGGGACAGCATGGCGGCTCCTATCCGAATATGAGATTTGGCAGCCAGGTTGCCAGGGCCGGGATGAAGGACACGAGCAAGAGGACGATGATGTTGCTCAGGAGAAAGGGCAGTATGGCCCTGACCACCGGCGACAGCGGCAATCTGGCAATCCCGGCACAAACAAACAGGCAGACGCCGACCGGTGGGGTTGTCAGTCCGATCATCAGGTTCAAAACGGCAAAGGTTGCAAAGTGCAGCGGTTCGATGCCGACAGCCTGCGCGAGCGACAGGAGGGGAACGAACAGGATGATCAGCGCGGCAATCGTTTCCATGAACATGCCGACAAACAGCAGCAGCAGATTGATGATCAAGACGACAAGTATGGGATTGTCGGTGATCGATAGCACGGTGCCCGCAATTGCCTGCGGTATCCGTTCCGACACGAGTATCCAGCCGAAGACGTTTGCAAGACCGACCAGCGCCAGGATCGAGGCCGCTGAGACGGCGCTGTCCGCAATGATCTTCGGAACTTTCTTCAAGGGCAGTTCGCGGTAAACGAATGCGCCGACGACAAAAGCGTAGACGCTTGCGACAACCGCGGTTTCCGTCGGGGTGGCGATGCCGCTCAGGAGACCGTAGATGATGATGCCTGTCATCGCGATCGCCCAGAAGGCGCTTGCGAATGCGCGGAAAAGTTCACCGGTGCCCCGCCAGGGTTCCCTCGGAAAGTTGTTCCGCCGCGCAATCACGTAGCAGGTGATCATCATTGCAAGGCCCATCAGCAAACCCGGAACAGCCCCGGCCATGAACATCTGGCCGACGGAGATGCCGCTGAGCGCGCCGACAATGATCATCGGGACGCTCGGAGGAATGATCGGCCCGACGGTGGAGGATGCCGCGGTGACGGCTGCAGAAAAGTCTGCCGGGTAACCGGCTTTTTTCATGCCGGGGATCATGACACCGCCAATGGACGCCGCATCCGCGACAGCCGTGCCGGTGATGCCGCCAAAGAGCATTGAAGCGCCGATATTGGTGAGGCCCAGTCCCCCGCGTACCCAGCCGACCAGCGCATTGGCGAACCGGATGATCCGTTCCGTGATACCGCCATTGTTCATCAGGTTTCCGGCCAGGATGAAACCTGGAATGCTCAGCAGAACGAAAACATCGATGCCGGCATAGACCTTCTGCGGCACGACCACGAGCGGAATGCCCGAGACCAGCAGATAGCTGAGAGAGGAAAGCCCAAGGGCGATGGCGACGGGGATACCGATCACGAGCGAGCCGACAAAGACGGCGAAAAGTACAAATACCTCCAACGTCAAACCTCCTGCCTGGCGTGGGAAACTTCAACATGCAGGAGCGTGAGAACGGCACGCATCACGGCAAAAAGAAGAAGCAGAAGAAACAGCAGGAACACGCTGAAATGGACAAAGGACATCTGCAGGCCCATAGCGGGAGATTTCTGGAGAAATCCGATCTGAACGTATCTCCAGGCTCCCGGCAGGAGAATGGCTGCAAGAAATGCGGTCGCCAGCGACGCGACAACGTTCAGGACGCGAGGCCACGGATCGGGCAGCGCGTCGCAGACGATATCAACATTGACAAGGTCGCCGCTCATCAGTCCGAGACCGACACCGAGCGCAGTCATGTAGATCAGGGCAAACCGGGTGAGTTCTTCCGTCCAGACCGGAGAATCGCCAATCGCACGGCCCAGGACCTGGGTGAGGACCGCTATGATCAGCACCATGAAGGCGATGAGAACGCCTGCCCGGCAGAGAAGCTCGAGCGCGCGATAGACTTGCAAGATGACCTTCATGAACCGACCTGAAGAAAGGCCCGCCGCCTTTTTTGCAGGACGGCGGGCAAGTTAGGGGAGGAAGTTACTTCTGGCTGTTGAAGAGATTTTCCACGATCGGTTTGATCTCGTCATTCACGTTGGCCAGAACAGCGTCTTTGGCTGCGGCCGCATAGGCAGCACCGTCCACCTCGACAAATGTCATGCCGTTTTCTTCCAGATAGGCACGATCCTCGGCGAGGCTGATTTCAAGAAGGCCGCGCTCGAACTCCTGGGCGCGCTTGGCCGCTTCAAGAACGTGGGCCTGGTCTTCAGGGCTCAGGCCTTGCCACGTCGATTCGGCGATTGTCAGGTAAATCCAGGACCGGACATGCTGCGTCAGGTTCACATGGGACTGGACCTCGTTGAAATTGGCGGAGCGGATCAGCGCAAGCGGGTTCTCCTGCGCCCCGATGGTGCCGTTCTGCAAACTTGTGAACACTTCGGAAAAGGCCATTGGAGTCGGCGCGGCACCAAGCGACTTCCAGACGTCCACGAAGAGCGGGACGTTGGGCACGCGCATCTTCAGGCCTTCAAGCTGATCGGGAGCCGAGATGGCCCGGTTCGATGTGAGATTTCGCGGACCGCGCGCAAAATAGGCAATCGGCCGGATCTGCGCCTTCTCGATGATCTGCGCCTCGATCTGGTCGCCGATCTCCCCGGAGGCGACCTCGTCCATATGGTCCGTCGAAGCGTAGGCATAAGGCACGGCAAGAAGAGCGGCCATCGGCGCCCAGTTCTGAAGGCTTTCTCCGGTGATCGTCATGTCGACCGTGCCGAGTTGCATGCCGTTGATCAGGTCGATTTCCTTGCCGAGTGATTCGTTCGGATAGACTTCGACCGCGATCCGCCCGTCGGTCAGGGTGGAGAGCTCTTCGCCGAATTTGACCGCCGCCTTGTGCCAGGCGTTCTGTTCATTAGCCAGATGGCCCAGTTTCAATGTGGTGTCCTGCGCCACTGCTGCGCCGGCCACGAACTGTGACACGAGGCAGGCGGCGAGAAATTTGCCAAATCTGATTGTCATGACTCTCACTCCCTTGTGGATGATGATCCATCAGTCGCCAGATCCTCGCAGCGATCGAAATAGACCTGATTTCTCTCTATGATCTGGGGCAGAGTCTTGAGGATCTCGTTCAGATGTTTGCGCATGGCCCGGGAGGCTGCATCCGGGTTGCCCGCGTCTATCTGATCGACGATGGCGGTATGCTGATCGATCAGCGTGGCAAATGGAAAGAGTTCGAAGCTGAGGAACCGGACCCGGTCCATCTGGCTTTTCAGTCCTTCCACGAACTGCCAGGCAACGTCCTTTCCGGCCGCCTCCGCGAGGGTGCGGTGGAACTTTTCGTCTTCGTTGATGAAGTCTGCTGAGGACGCTTTTCCGATCTTGGCCTGATGCCGCAATTGCGACCGCAATTCCTTTACCAGGGCCGGCTTCGGATCCTGTGCGAGCAATCGCACGATGTCGGCCTCGACCGCCTCCCGAACGAACCGCGATTGCAGAACGGTCGGATAGTCGATCTTGGTGACAAGTGTGCTGCGTTGCGGCCGGATCAGGAGCAATCCCTCCTCGGCCAGCTTGATGAACGCTTCGCGAACCGGTTGCCGGCTGATGCCATAGCTTTTGGCGATCTCTGCCTCGGACAGCTTGCTGCCCGCTGGAAGGTCATTCTTGACGATCCGTTCGCGCAATATGCGCCGCACCTGCGGCGCAATCGCAAGCGTATCGTCAAGCCATGTATCAATGTTCACTTCGTTCAACACGAGGTGTCCTCCCAGGTCGGTTATCTGCCATACTGCCATACTAGTCAACAAAAATTTGACAAGCGGCTGCCAAGCCTTCAAAAAATGCGTTACATGTTGAGATAACGGTATAGGAGGGAACCGGCTTGCGCGAAACATGGAGATGGTTCGGACCGGCAGATCAGGTCTCGCTGGATGATGTCGCGCAGGCGGGAGCCCGCGGGATCGTCACGGCATTGCACCATGTTTCGCCGGGAGACGTGTGGTTGCCGGAGGAGATTACAGGGCGGCAGGCCGCGATCCGGAACCAGACCGCGCATCTGCCCGAGCCGCTGGAGTGGGAGGTCGTTGAAAGCTTGCCGGTCTCCGAAGACATCAAGAGACAGACTGGCAATTGGCGTGAACATGTCGCGGCCTACAAGACCAGCCTGACCAACCTTGCGCAGGCTGGACTCAAGGTCGTCTGCTACAACTTCATGCCTCTGCTTGACTGGACCCGGACCGACTTGGCTTACCAGGTCTCCAACCGGGCGACATGCATGCGGTTCGATCTGGTCGACTTCGTCATGTTCGACCTCTTTCTGCTTGGGCGAAAGGCCGCTTCATCCGATTTTCCCGAGGAGGTGGTCGAGGCCGCCCGCAAGCGTTTCTCCGAAACGGACGACACCTTCAAGGCTTCCCTCGTCAGCAACGTCATTTGCGGGCTCCCCGGAGGAAACGACCAACTGACGCTTGACGACATCCGATCCCACCTGGCGGCCTATGAACCGTTTGATCATGCTGCGCTCTGCACTCACCAGGCCGCGTTTCTGGAACTTGTCGTGCCGCATACGCAGTCGCTCGGTCTGCGGCTGTGCTGCCACCCGGACGATCCGCCCTACCGCCTCCTTGGCCTGCCGAGGATCATGTCGACGGAATCTGATTACGACCGCCTCGTAAAGTCAGTTGATTTGCCGGCTAACGGCATTACCCTTTGCTCCGGATCACTGGGTGCCAGGGCCGACAACGACCTTCCCGGTATCATGCGGCGCCTCGGCGCCCACGTTCACTTCCTGCATCTGCGCAATGTTGCGCGAGAGCATGACGCGGTGTTCGGTTCTTTTCATGAATCGGAGCATCTCGGGGGCGACGTCGACATGCCGGCTCTGATTGCGGCGGTACTCGCTGAAGAGGAAAACCGCCGCCAAGGCGGCCGCGACGACACGTCGATCCCCTTCCGGCCTGATCACGGACAGGACATTCTGGATGATCTGGCTCGCCGGGCGCAGCCCGGCTATCCCGCGATAGGGCGTCTGAAAGGCCTTGCCGAACTGCGCGGGGTCATTGCGGGGCTGCAGTATGCATCTCACAGAGAAGCTGCCGAGTGAAAAGCCTCGGCTCCGCTGAGTTCGCACTGGTGGTCACGCCTTGCCGCCGAGCGCTCTTAACTCGCTGATCATGCGCGCATTGTCGAGTGCGATGACGCTCTGGTCCGCAAAGGTATGGGCAAGGGCTGTTGCCTGCGCATTGAAAGGGCGGACCTGCTGCCGGTAGATGGTGAAGGCTCCGACCAGGCTGTCGCCGGACAGCATGGGGATTGCCACAAAGGAGCGGGCGCCGCCGAGATCGGCTGTTGCATGGCGCAGCGGGTCGTCCGTTCTGTAGAGTTCTTCGGACCGGACATCGACGATATTGACGACGTCCTGCACTTTTTCCATCCGTCCAAGGCCGGTTGCCTTGCCAACCGTGAAAACACCCTGTCGATCGAGCCAGTCCCGGAAGCCCTGCGGAATGCCACGCGTGAACCTTGCCGAGAATTGCCGGTCGTCGTGATACTCGAACAGGATCCCGAATTCCGCGTCGCACAGCTCCAGTGCGTGACCCAGGATCGCGGCCATCACGGCGTCTGTGTCGCCTCGCGAACGGCTGATGATCCGCAGGACTTCGCTCAGAGCTCTCTCGCGTCCGATAGCCTCTTCAAGGCTGAGCGCCAGTTCGGAAATGACAGCCGCATGGTCCGTCTGCGCATCGCCCGGTGCACTGTCTCCTTCCAGGCGGGCATGCAGTTCGAGCTTGGAGGAGACTTCCAGCTTGCGGTAGATCGCAGCAAGATGTGTGCGCACCGTTGACGGTGCAATATGCAGACGCACGGCAATTGCATGATAGGTCTGCCCGCGGGCGTAGTTCTCGGCAATCTCCAGTTCGCGCGGACTTAGTATCGTGTCTGGCTGCACCTGCTTCCGTCCCCCGGCTGTTCCCGCGCATCCTGCGACGTCTGTCTGCAACGTGCAATCCCGCACTGATCTCCGCCAAATACTGCATCGGCATGCAAAAATTACAGCATCTGCACGATACCCGCCCGCAAACACGCTTCCTATGCTCGCCTGCATTGGGGGATCGAATGAGCAAAATCGGACATTCAACGAACCTGTTCCGGGCGCACATGCCGGCCGGGACCGGCGCGTATGCGGGTCGGGACAAACAGACAGGGCGTGCGTGATGCGCTGGCGGATGCTTGCCTTGCTTTTCTTTGCACGAATTGCGCTGGGGTTTCAGTTTCAGACAGCTGCGTCTGTCGGGGGCGATCTCGTTGCGGACTTCGGCATCGACTATTCCGAGGTCGGCTTCCTGATTGGACTGTTCATGGTTCCGGGCCTGTTCCTGGCGCTGCCGGCAGGGGCTGCCGGGCGGTTTCTTCCAGATCGAATCCTTGCGTTTGCCGGGTTGAGCGCGCTGGCCCTCGGAGGCCTGATCAGCGGTTTCGGACCAGGTCCCGTTACGATCGGCCTCGGCAGGCTGGTTGCGGGTGCAGGCTTTCTTCTCGCCACGCTCTATTTCACGAAAATGACCGCCGACTGGTTCGAAGGCCGTGAGATTTCAACCGCCATGAGCATTCTCGTCATGAGCTGGCCCTTCGGCATCGCGATGGGTCAGGTGGGACATGCCTATCTGGCCGCATTCCAGGACTGGCGGCTGCCGTTCGTGGTTGCTTCACTCTATTGCGCCATCGCGGCTGTCGGTGTGCTGCTTCTCTATCGCGCTCCGGCGCAAAAGAAAGCCGCTGCGGGCAGCAGCGGCAGCCGGTTGAGCGGGCTGGAGTTCCAGCTGATCCTGCTTGCGGGAATTGCATGGGGTGTGTTCAACGCCGGGTATGTCGTCTACCTCTCCTTTGCACCGCAAATGCTGGAAGAGCTCGGCTATGCGCCGCTGCAGGCTGCGGCACTCGTGAGCGTGGCAAGCTGGATCATGATTTTCTCGGGCGCAGCCTGCGGCCAGATTGTCGACCGGTTCAATCACCGGGATCTTGTGCTGATCGTGTGCATGGCCAGCGCCGTCGCATCGCTATGGCTGATCGGGACCTCCGGCGCGGGCCTCGCGGCAAGCCTGCTGTTCGGCCTCGTCGGCATGGCACCGGCCGGTGTCATCATGGCTCTGGCGGGCGCGGCGGTGGCCCCTGCGCGGCGGGCCTTTGGCATGGGCGTCTTTTTCACGGTCTACTATGCGATCATGGCTGTTGGTCCGCCGCTGGCCGGCTGGATCTATGAACAGGCGGCGACCGCAGGTGCCTCGCTTGTTCTGGGTATGGGCCTTTTTGCATTCGTCATCCCGGTCGCACTTGTGTTTCGATTGGTGCAGACCAGAGACCGTGCACATGAACTGGGGGAGGAAAAAGGGTGAAAATTCGAAAGACCGTATTGATCACGGAAACCGTTGAGGCCGATGAGTTCGGTGTTGCCTGTGACCCGCTGATCCGCATGGCGGCGCTGGCAGTGCTGGACAATCCGTTTGCCGGCATTGACGCCGATGACCTTTCTGAACTGTTCGAAATGGGCGCGGTTCTCGGAGACCGGCTTGCCAGCCAGATCATGCGTCAGCTGGATGGACCGCCGACCGGCTACGGCAAGGCCGCGATCGTGGGCTCTGAAGGGGCAGCCGAACATGGCGCGGCTCTCATGCACCCGATGCTGGGCAAGCCTGTGCGCGCTGCAATCGGTGGCGGCAAGGCGCTGATGCCATCCAACGTGAAGGTGGGCGTTCCCGGTGCCACGATCGATCTTCCGCTCGGCCACAAGGACGAAGCCTGGGCGTTCAACTACATCGACACGCTGACCGTGGCCATTGCCGACGCACCGCGGGCAAACGAAATCGTGCTGTGTGTCGGGATTGCAAGTGGCGCGCGCCCGCGTGCCCGCGTCGGCGACGGCCCCCGATAGAAAACGGCATCGGCCTGGTGACCGATGCCGTCTCGGCTGCGAAAGGTCGCAGCGTGGTCTGTCGTTAGCTGATCGGGTCGTCGTTCGTGAGGAACTCGACGGCCGGAAGCAGGGCTGCCGGGTCGACATCGGACGGGATACCGTTGAGCTCGATCGTGCCGGTCAGATGGGTGATCAGCAGATCGCCATCGTGGGACGCGCCGAGCGAAACGGCGCCGGCATCAACCAGGTCGAAGAGTTCCAGTTCGTTCGGATCGTTGTTGGCGACGATGGATGCCAGCAGGTCCGGATCGCCGTCCCGGAGGTCCAGCACAAGCTTGTCCCGCTTGGCATTGAAATCTGCGATCACGTCGTCGCCTTCGCCTTCGCGGAACGGGTTGAAGATGAAGCTGTCGGCAGACCGGCCGCCAACCAGGAAGTCGTTGCCCTCTTCACCTTCAAGGCTGTCTTTTCCACGGCCACCGTTGAGGTAGTCGTTGTCGGCTCCGCCTTCGAGCATGTCTTTGCCGCGGCCACCGATAACATTATCGTTGCCGTCGCCGCCATTGAGGAAGTCGTGTCCGCGTCCGCCGTTGAGGTAGTCGTTGTGGGCCCCGCCTTCGATCGTGTCGTTGTTCCGGCCACCGAAGAGATAATCGTTACCGTCGCCGCCCTTGATCAGATCGTCGCCGCGTCCGCCGAAAATGATGTCATGTCCGCCAAGACCATTGGCAATGTCATTGCCTTTGCCAAGCGAAATGAAATCGAAATGATCGGAGCCGATCACCGCATCCGGACCGTTTCCGGTAAACAGGAAGCCACCCGTGGCAAACGTGATGTCATAGGGCAGAAGAACATTGTCGATCACGTGAACGATGCCGTTGTCGGCAACGATGCCGTTTTCGGATCCCGCCGGATTGGCAACGTTGGGATCGGCGAAACCGTCATCCTTGTCGCCGAGCGAAAGCCCTGATGAGGCGTCTGGTTCGATTGTCTCACCGGAAAGGGTCGTGATGCTGCTGCTTCCGGCGACCGCGGCTCCGTCAAGAGCGCCGCCTGCGATGTGGTAGGTCAGGACCGACTTCAAAAAGGCGGTCGGATCGTCGGAAGGCGAAAGAAGTTCGGAAGCGGCGATCAGGGCTGGAACAACCTTGTTTTCGTCCGTACCGACACTCGGGTCGAGCGCATTTGCGAGATTGAGAAATGCCTGGTCTGTTGGTGCGAAAACGGTCAGCAGTGCGTTCTTGTCGCCAGCCGCGGCGGCAAGGTCTGGAAAGGCTCCAAGAGCCGCGGTGAGGATTTGAAAATCGTTACTTCCGCTCGCGATATCGAGGATCGTGTTTGTAGGCATTTTTTTGCGCTCCCTACTTGCGCCCCATCGCGCTTGTCTACGGATAGACGGAAGATTGGTTTGAAAATGAGCACAAATCTGTCTTCACAGTCTCGTGAAGACCGGACGCGACCACACTGAGCGCGCATCGCACAACGATATTGAATAATATGAATTTTTCAGTCAGGTTAACCACATCTGCGGTCGGCGACAGGTCCGGTGAACTTTCCAGGAGATATGCATGTATCTGGCAATGAACAGGTTTTCCATTCTTGAGGGCCAGGAAGACGCATTTGAAAAGGTATGGCGCGAACGGGAATCCAGGCTCGCGGATGTTGGCGGTTTCAAGACGTTTCATCTCTTGAGAGGGGCATACAACGAGGAGACGGGAACGACGCTTTATGCCACCCATACGATATGGGCCAATCGCGAGGATTTTGTGAACTGGACGAAGTCCGAACACTTTCGCGCCGCGCACAAGAATGCTGGCGACAACAGGCATCTTTATGCCGGCCACCCGCTTTTTGAGGGGTTTGAAGCTGTCCTGAGCGAGTGAAAACCCGGCCACGGATCCCGGATCGAAGCCGTGGCCAGGCCTCACTGACGGCGGTCAGGGTCGCGCTTACTCTGCCGCGTTGGCGGTCAGGTTTTTGAGCGCGCCCGTCATCTTGACGATGCTTGGATGGTCCGCGGGAAGGCCGTGGGCTGCCGCAAGCGCTTCCGGCGCGCGATAAACCAGGATCGTGCCGTCGCTCGTTTCGATGATCGCGACCCGGATTGGCAGGTCAAGACCGGCTTCCGGTGCGTCCCTGATAACGGGCGTGCCAAGTTGAGGATTGCCGAAAATCACGACTTCATTCGCCGGAATTTCCATGTCGACGCTTTTGCCGCCGGCCGCGTGATCCACCCGCGCGAAAACCTTTGCTCCCGCCTTTTCGACGGCGGCAACCAGATTGTCGGCAGTCTGAGCGACCGAATGCGCACTTGGCACGTGAACAAGCGACGAGTCGGCTGCATTGGCGGCAGGCACGATGATGGTCAGCGCCAGCGCTGAAAGAAGGGACTTGAAAGCAGTGGTCAGCATGGTGGTCTCCGCAATTGTTGATCTGAACGGCGCGCAGTTTCACTTGTTGATTGTCCATCACGCCAATCACACTTTTATGAGCAGAGCGTGGCAACGGCAATTCAGGTCCGAGATGTGCGCTCATTCTTTCCGGAAGGACACCTGTATGACCCAGACGAGATCCGACAACAGGAAGCGTGCGTAAACTTCACGGACCGCGGAGGAGCTCAACATTCATACCGCCACGATCAAGATGGGTTTGGCTTTGCTCGTGACATCCGTTTCGTTTGCCGCGAGCACATCGCTTAGGGCAAGTCCGGCGGATGCCTGGGCGTGGAAACATCGGGTTGTTGTCGTCGTCGCGCCTGACGTAAGCGATGTTTCGCTTGGAAAACAGCGTGATGCTCTTTCGGGCACCGAAGCCTCGATCTCGGACCGGCACATGTCCGTTATTGAAATTGTGGGTGGTGAGGCAAGCGCCGTGATGGGTGCCCGGATTGACGTTTCGGCACCTGAACTGAAGGCATTCCTGCGCAAGAAAGACGACAGTTTCGAGGTTTTCCTGCTTGGCAAGGACACCGGTGTGAAATTGCGCTCAGCGACGCCAGTCACGAGTGATGACCTGTTTTCGCTGATCGATTCAATGCCCATGAGGCAACGGGAAATGAGCGCCGGCGGCGCGCGGAAGTCTTAGGGATGAAAGTGTGATGGAAACGCAGACGGTCCACGCGGAGAATGCGGCTTCCTTGAAGACAGCTGCGATGCCGGTCCCGGCAAAGTGGCTCGGCGCGACCGGCGCGATCCCGTTTGTCGCCACCGCGATTTTTGCTGCTTTCGGTCCTGAAAACTGGTCCGGCTGGGCGGCACAGGCACTGGCCTACTACGGTGCCGTGATCCTGTCCTTTCTCGGTGGCATCCACTGGGGTCTGGCAATTGCGAATAACGGGGCTGAAAGGATATCGCCGGCGCGGCTGTGCTGGAGTGTCGTCCCGTCCCTGATCGCTTGGGCCGCGCTGCTCCTGCCCCTGTTCACTGGCCTGGTGGTCCTTACGGCTGCATTTGGTCTTGCTCTTTTCGTCGATACGAGAGCAAACACACGCGCGCTTGTCCCGCCCTGGTTCCCCGACCTTCGAACAGCTTTGTCCATTGCCGTGATCGCATCGCTCCCGCTGGGACTGATCGGCGCCGCCTGAACGCAAACTGTCCTGCGTTCCACATTTTGCGTCCAACGACTCCCGCGGCCATTTGCTCTCAATTCAATGCGAACGGGTGCTCTTCACGCGTTCGTGATTTGCGGACGTCACATGAATTTACAATCTATCTATCAGTAGATAGATTAACGAGCATGCGCGTGATATTGTAAGACCTGTAAGTCCCGTTGACTTTGTTGACCGGGAAACCGTTTGGTCAAGGCAGGTTACATGGAGATGACGAAAATGGAACTGAATGCGGATTTTGACGAAAGCGTCCAGGTAACTCCGGCCGAACACAACTGGGTCTTATCCCCGATGCCGGGCGTCGAACGCATGATGCTGGATCGTCTTGGTGACGAAGTGGCCCGTGCGACAACGATTGTGCGGTATGCGCCCGGCAGCGCGTTTTCTGCCCATACCCACGATGGCGGCGAAGAGTTTATCGTGCTGGAAGGGGTGTTCGAAGATGAACACGGCGCGTTTCCGGTCGGATCCTATATCCGCAATCCACCCGGTTCGAGCCACACGCCTAGCGCGCCCCAAGGCGCTGTCATCTTCGTCAAGCTATGGCAATTCGATCCTGAGGACCGCAGCCATGTGCGGATCGATACAGGCAAGCTCGGCGCGATCGCCGATATAGACCGGCCGGGTGTGAGCGTATCACCGCTCTTCAAGGACCCGTACGAATCCGTGAGCATGGAAACATGGTCCGCCGCAACCGAGGCAGTCATAGACGCGCCGGGCGGTGCGGAAATCTTCGTACTGTCCGGCAGCGTCAGCATAGACGGCGCCGTGCTCGACCCCTGGTCCTGGCTGCGCCGGTCGGACGGCCACGACGTGGCGTTGAAGGCGGGAGCCGACGGTGCCCGTCTGTGGGTGAAGCGCGGACATCTCAGCAATGTTTCCGCCCCTGAAGCCCGATAAGAGCGCGTCCGTCAGGGTGGAAGATATGCAGTTTGACAGCGTCGTGATCGGAGCGGGTTTAAGCGGTCTTGCGGTCGCCAGGGCACTTTCGAGAAAGGGCGAGACGCTCGCGCTTCTCGAAGCCAGGGACAGGGCAGGCGGGCGCATCCTGTCCCGCTCCGTTTCTGCGGATGGCGGAGCACGATACGACCTCGGCCCGGCCTGGATCTGGCCACACAACAGCAGAATTCTGGAACTCGTTGCGGAACTCGGCCTCCCGCTGATGCGGCAGTACTCCGCGGGTAAGCTGGTGTTTCAGGATCAGAATGGTTCGGTCCGGCGCGATCTCGACTTTTCCACGATGGGGGAAGCCCTGCGCGTAGAGGGCGGCCTCTCGCGGATTACCGACGGCCTTGCACACGCCTTGCCGAAGGGTGTCTTGCATCTCGCTCATGTGGTCAAGACGATCGAAACTTCCGGGACGGGCGTGCGTCTCAGGGGAACGAACGGTGACGGCGCATTCACGGTCGACGCAGACAGGGCCATCCTGGCGTTGCCGCCCCGCCTCTCCGCGCGCCGGATCGTGTTTTCGCCGGCACTCTCCGAGCCATTTCACCGGAGCTTGTCGTCCGTTCCGACCTGGATGGCGGGACATGCCAAACTCGTCGCTGTCTATGGACGTGCTTACTGGCGCGAGGCAGGGTATTCCGGTGATGCGATCAGTCATCTCGGACCGCTTTTCGAGGTCCATGACGCGTCGCCCGATCCGGACGCTTCAGGCGGGGCCGCCCTGTTCGGCTTCGTCGCGCCGGACCGCGCGGGAGCCGAATGTGATGAGGCCCGGTTGATCGAGGATGCGACCCGTCAGCTCTCGGCGCTCTTCGGTCCGATCCTTGGTGCACCGACCCGGGTGTTGTTGGAGAACTGGGCGAGCGACCCATTCACGTCGACGGAGGTTGATCGCCCGGACCTGTCCGGACACCCCCGATATCGCAATCTGACCTTTGCGGACGATCCCTGGTCCGGTCGCGTCTTTTTCGCCGGCACGGAGACAGCGCCCGAAAACGGAGGCTTTCTGGAGGGTGCTCTGGAAGCGGCTGAACGGTTTTGAGCCTGTGGTATGTACCTGATCGGACATAATGAATTTTACGATCGTGCAAGTGTGAGCGGAATTGAGATAAGGTTCCTCTCGAGCTGAAGCAGGACCGGGTGCGCATCTGGCTGCGATGCGTATCAGAAGTGGGGAATGTCATGGAGCCTGCAGCCGTCGCCGATCCGATACTGATTGACAGCTTCGCTGCTTTCACCCTCGGCATCATCGTTTACTTCATTGGCGCGCGGCTGACGAAACGCTTTTCCATTCTGTCGGCCTACAGCATTCCCGAGCCTGTAAGCGGTGGCCTTGCGGCAGCGTTTTGCGCGCTTCTTGTTGTTGTGGCCACAGGCCGGACGATTGAGTATGACCTGTCGGTCCGCGATTTCCTTCTGGTCTATTTTTTCACCACGGTGGGTCTCAATGCCCGTGTGTCAGACCTGACACGTGGCGGGCCTGTCCTGGCCATCATGCTCGGATTGACCCTTGTCTTCATGATTGTCCAAAATGGCGTTGGAGCGCTTGGCGCACTGCTTTTCGGATTGCCGTCACAGGCCGGCGTTCTGCTCGGCACAGCGTCCCTGATCGGCGGTCATGGAACGGCGATCGCTTGGGGTCCGACGATTGCCTCCCAGTATGATGTTACCGGCGCGGCAGAACTCGGCATTGCTTCGGCCACGGTCGGTTTGATCCTTGCGAGCGTGCTGGGCGGTCCGATTGCCAAGTACCTGATATCGAAGAACGGCCTGACGGCGGCGGACGAGACGGATGGCGTCGAAACCCATGAAGCCGCCGCGACCGATGAGACCCGCGCGCCGATCAACCATGTGGAGATCATGCGCTGCATCCTGTGGATCCATGTCGCGATCGTGATCGGGTACTCCGCACATGAGAGCCTTCTGACGGCAGGCCTGAAACTGCCGCTCTTCGTCCCATGCCTGATCACCGGGATCGTGTTGTCGAACCTCGTGCCGATGGTGTTCAGAAAGTCGAAATCTCCCGCCGGCACACAATCGCTGGATCTGATCAACGAGTTCAGCCTGTCTGTTTTTCTGTCGATGTCGCTGATGAGCATGGAGCTCTGGACGCTGGCCGGCAGCGCGGGCGTCCTTGCCGCGACAATGGTGCTGCAGGCAGTGGCCGCGGCCATCTTCATCGTGTTCATCGTCTTCCGGGTTATGGGCCGGAACTATTTTGCGGCGGTGCTGTCTGCCGGGTTCGCGGGCTTTGCTCTTGGTGCGACGCCGACGGCAATCGCAAACATGAAAGCCGTGACTCAGCGCTATGGGCCGTCGCCGCTTGCCTTCATCGTGCTGCCGCTGATTTCAGCGTTCTTCGTCGATCTTGCCAACGCGTTCATCATTCAGTGGTTCCTGAGCCTGTGACGACCTTGTGTCTCACACTGAGGCAGCGCGCGAATTGCCCAAATGTGAGCTGCGGCACATGAAACGGTTGCTGCTTGCCACGATGAGGATTGGCGCAGGGGTTCTGGTCCTGTTGATTGCCATCTTCATGGCACTGGCCAGCTACTACTGGCTCGGTTGGCCGGACTGGCTGCGCCTGACACTTGCCGTCGTGATCATCCCCGTGCTGGCCGGCCTGTGGTTTCTTCCGGGCGACAGACTGTGGACACGCCGCGCGGCGGTGCTGTTTTCCATTGCCGTTTTTTTCACCGCCTACTCTCAAAAAGAGGTTCTTACCCGAACCTTTGTTCCGCTGCATGAACGCATCATCGATGCGAACTTTTCAGGCGATGTCGTCGAGATCGTAAATTTCCGGGATGCGATCCATCCGGTTGGAGCACCGGCGCAGCCCAGGTGGACAACCCGTTCTTTCAACCTTGGTGAACTCACGGGCGCTCAGCTTGTCTACCAGCCCTTCGGCAATTCCGCCGCAACGGTTCACGTCATGATGACCTTCGCATTTCAGAACGGCGATCAACTGGCCGTTTCCTTCGAAGCGCGCCGCACGAGTTGGGACAAATTCGATGCGCTGGCCGGCTTCTTCAGGCACGATCAGCTCTATCCGGTTCTGGGGACGGAACGCGACCTGCTCTGGAAGCGCCTCGCCCACGTGCCGCCCAACGAGCTTTACTTCTTCGACATTGAGGGCACCAACGACGAGATCAGGGCCTATCTCAGGCGGCTTCTGGAATTTGTTGCAGAGCTGCATGACCGTCCGCAGTTCTATTCGACCGTTTCCGAAAGCTGCTTCACGACGTTGATCAAGCTGAGCCCGCAAATTCAGCAGGTGGTGCCCTGGTACGATTTGAGGCGTTGGGTGCCTGGAGCTTCGGTTGGACTGCTGCAGGAACTCGGCGTGATCGAAAGTGATGTCAGCGAAGAGACGCTGATGAAAAGGCAGAAGCTGGGACCTGGCGTAAAACCACCCTGGGAGTTCGAGAATGCCAATGCCTGGAGCCGCCATGTGCGGTCCCGGATCGGAGTTCCGGGAACCGCTTCATAGAGACTGTTGATGATCCGCAGCGCAAAACTTCAGGCGTAAACCGATCAGCGCACGGCCCGGACTTCCGGCTGGATGAAATTGAAGATGGTCTGCGGATCCCGCCCTGCGAAAAGGAACTTGATGACGATCGCCGCCGCGGCTTCGAGCTGGTAGGCGTGTTCGTTGCCGCCCAGGCGCAGCGGGTCGGCGCCGACGACCCTGATGAGCTGCGCAATCGCGTCATCCGCTCCGGCATCTGACGTATAAAGCGTAACCATCTGGCGGCCGTCATAGGTCATGTCCTCGTCTTCCCAGACCGCGACCTGCGCCATGTTGAAGGCTTTGCCGACATGAGCTTCCGGCAGATGGGCGGCGATGGCCTCGGTCAGCGACCGGCCGTCCTCGCGCGTCGTCAGGAAGGTCTCGATACTGACCGGATTGTTGATGTCGATGACGATTTTGCCTGCAAATGCCGGCGGGCCGCCTGCGCTGTCAATACCGCTGAAGGTGTCTTCCCAACGGGTGGCGAGAACGACAACGTCACCAAACGCTGCCGCCTCTTCCGCAGAACCGGCGCTTGCTCCGATGTCCGCCGCAACGGTGGAGGCCTTGTTCAAGTCTCTTCCGGAAAGCATGACCTCATGCTTGCCTGCCCATTTGCCCGCCAGCGCTTTCGCCATTCCGCCTGATCCGATGATGCCTATTTTCATGACCGTGTCCTCGTTCGTGATGGCTTGTATTTGGCGAATGACCACGCATAATTGAAATTTCCAATTTGTATGGCTTGTATAATCTGAATGGATATAAAGCAGGGCGATATCGGACTTCTCATGGCGCTGGATGCACTTCTTGAGCATGAGAGTGTTTCCAGGGCGGCCGACCAGTTGGGCATCAGCCAGCCGGCCATGTCGGCGCAGCTCAAACGGCTGCGGAATCTTTTCAACGATCCGCTCCTGACCCCGTCCGGCCGGAGGCTGGTCGCGACAAGCCGTGCCCGTGCGCTTCAACAGAACTTGCGCCGACACTTGCAGAACCTCGATGCGCTAGTGCGCGAGAACGAAGCCTTTGATCCCGCAGAAACGCGAAAGACCTTCCGGATGATCGCGACGGATTATGTGCACCTGGTTCTTGCGGCACGGCTGGAGGAACGGATCAGGGCTGCCGCCCCCGATGCGCGCCTTGCCTTTTTGCCGTTCGAACCGAGGTCGATGTGGGAAGTGCTCGAAGGGGACAGCGCCGACCTGGCATTGGTCACGGGAATGGAGCTCCCGGATGCGATCAGCCGGCCCGCGATGACGGAGACTTTCTGCGTGATCATGCGCCGCGGCCACGTGCTGGAGAAAACCGACCTGACGCACGTGGCCTTCTGCGCGCAGCGTCACATCCTGATATCACCTGAAGGTGGCGGGTTTGTCGGGGCGACCGATCGCGCGCTCGCAGGTTTCGGGATGAAGCGCCGCGTCGCCGTATCGCTTCCCAGTTTTCTGCTCGCACCGGGTCTGGTTGCCGGTTCGGATGCGCTTTGCGTCGTGCCCCGCAGGCTTGCCGATCTTTATCGTGACGTCGTTGTCTGCCGGGACCTGCCGTTCGACGTCAGGGGCTTCGATGTCGACATGCTCTGGCATCCCCGACGGCAGAATGATCCGGCGCATACCTGGTTTCGCGGTGAAATCGCGCGTTTGACCAAGAGGATTTGAAGCGGAAAACCAGGTGCCCGACAAAGGCACCGCCGCCGTCATTCCCAACGGTTGGGCTGACACTTACCTGAAATTCATTTGTTTGCGCGCAGAAAGGACACAACATCAGTTCCTGAGGTGATGCGTGTTCGAAGGATCAAACATGGGCGATGAAAGGAATAATGCATGACGGAGAGCCACGAAAAGGACGGCGTCAGCCGCCGAAACCTGATCGCCGGCGGTCTTGCCGGAGCGGGTCTTGTGCTGTCTCCTGCGGCTGTGGCGCAGACGGCGTCAGTTTCCCGGAACACGGCAAGGCCGGCCTCACCGCAGGAAGCGCTGCAACTCCTGAAGGACGGCAACGCCCGCTACGTCGCCAATGCACCGGTCAACACGGATCATTCCCTCGACAGGGCCAAGCGGTCGGCGGGGCAGAAACCGTTTGCCGCCGTAGTTGCATGTTCTGATTCCCGGGTCGCGCCCGAAATCATTTTCGACCAGGGCCTTGGCGACATATTCGTCGTTCGGGTTGCCGGAAACTTCGTCAACGAGGACGGCCTTGCGAGTCTTGAATTCGGTGCCGCCGTGTTGGGTGTGCAGGTCATCATCGTCCTCGGCCATACCGCGTGCGGAGCGGTGGATGCCACGATCAGATCCGTAGAGGACAGGACATTGCCGCCCGGACACCTGCCCAGTCTGGTCGAGGCGATCCGTCCGGCAGTCTATGACGTCATGCCCGAAAGACCGGTCGATCTTCTGTCAGCCGCCATAGCCCAGAATGCCCGGCTGAATGCGGACAAGGCGTCTCAATCGGGACCGGTTCTTGCCGAGCTGAAAGAAGCCGGAAAGCTCATGTCGGTTGCGGGAGTATATGACATTGCAACGGGCAAGGTCGAATTCATCTAGGCCGTCGGTTTTCACCGGCTTGCTCCTCCTCCGCGTTTTGAAAGGCTTGAAAATGAGGGGGCATTTCCTGCGCTTTGGCGCCTTGACGAGAAGCAAACCGCCTCAAACCAATGCGGCCTCATTTATAAGCCCATCACCTGGTGTCAGCGCAGCTTTTCCACCCAGTCCATCGCCCAGTCGCCAAGCGGCTCGAGCCTGTCGAAAAGCTGACGTCCCTCTTCGGTCAGGGCGTAGCCGTCCTCCGCATTATAGATCAGACCGGCGGCGCGCAGTTCCTTTAAACGTGTGTTGAGAACGCTTGGCGAGGCCGATCCGCACCTGTCCTGAAGGTCACGAAACGTCCGGCTCCCGTCGCTGAGGTTCCACAGCACACCCATGGACCAGCGGCGGCCGATCAGGTCGAATAGAACCATGATCGGCTGACCTGATTTCGACCCGCGCACCGGTACGCCCGGTTTCGGAAGCTTCGGCGGCGCCTTCTTTTCCGTCATATCGTCTCCATTTTGCTTGCTACTAAAATAGTAGCAGCGTATGCTACGAATATAGTAGCAAAGGACTGATCGACATGAAAGACGCTGCAAGCCCTGCCGATATTGCCCTCTGGCTTTTGCTCGCGTTGCTGTGGAGCACCTCCTACACCGCCATCAAGGTCGGCGTTGAGACACTTGATCCGGTGGTTCTTGTTGCAGGGAGACTGGTGATTGGTGCCTTGGCACTGTTCGCTGTTCTGAAGCTGCGCCGGTTGGCACTTTCTGGTCGCTTGGTTGATTGGAAACATTATGCTGTCAGCGGATTGCTCGGCAGCGCGATCCCGTTTCTGCTGATTTCCTACGGGGAGCAGTCGGTCGACAGCGCCTTGGCGTCGATATTGATGGGCATAGCACCGGTCACCACCGTCTTCATGGCGTCCTTTGTGTTTTCAGACGAGTATCTCACGCCCCGGATCGTGCTTGGCCTTGTTTTCGGTATCGCCGGGGTGACCCTTCTCGTCGGGCCGGAAGCCCTGAAGGATCTTGGCGGTGATCTGACGGCGCAACTGTCGATCCTTGCCGCCGCCCTGTGTTACGGCGTCACGACGATCTATGTCAGGCGCTTTGTCAAACGGCCGCCGCTTGAAATGGCGGCCGGGTCAACGATTTTTGCCGCCGTTGCCATGTCTGTCATGGCGGCCCTGTCCGGCTCGATGGAGACTATTGACACGAGCGCGGCCTCGCTCGGAATCGTTGTTTATCTGGGCCTTTTCTCGACCGCGCTGGCGACCCTGATCTATTTCCAGCTTGTTCCAAGACTTGGCGCTACACGGATGTCGCAGGTCAATTTTGCGGTGCCGGTCGGAGGCGCACTCATCGGCGCGACCGTGCTTTCCGAGACCCTTGCCATCCATCAGGTCGCGGCTCTCGGTGTCATCATGGTCGCAATTTTTCTCGTGACGAAGAAGCGCCGCCCAAAAGTTCGGGACGCTATATCGGTCAGGCCGGGTACAGGTGAGTAAACTCTGCCTGGCGATCGGCAATCCTTCGCTAACCGGTTGATGCATAACGGCAATGCAGGTGTGGACGTGGAATTCCTCCGATGTCGTCCCGATATGGGGGACGAAAGGAGATGGCGATGACACACGCATTCGACATCCGCACGCAAGACATGCCCGCGACCATGCGCGTCCTGCTGGACGACTATCCCCGTGACAGCTGGGACGCCCATCCGGGCTTTAAGGAGAAGACGAAACACTGGCTCAGCGCGCATCAGATGTTCCGCCGGCTCGGCGAACTCGTGCGCTCCGAAACCGAACTCTATCTGGACAAGTCCAGGGAACCGGACGATTTCGCGGGGCGGCTGTCCTATTACGGCAATGCGCTGGTGGCCAATCTCCACGGACATCACAACTGGGAAGACAAGAGTTACTTCCCGGAGCTTTCGGCAGCCGATCCTCGGTTCGATGCCGGACTGGAGATCCTCGAAAAGGACCATCAGGAGCTGGATCGTGTCCTCGACACGTTTACCGAGACCGCGAACCGGTCGATCAAGCTGATCCATCTCGACGAGCCCCAGGCACGCGAAGAAGCAGGCCGGCTGCACGGTCTCGCAGGAACGATCGAAGCTTTCCTTGACCGTCACCTTGCCGACGAGGAGGAACTCGCCGTTCCGATCATCCTGCATCATCGCTTGCTCGGTTAGCCGGCCGATACGACCCTGGCCGCACACGAAAGAGATCGTGTGCGGCTCACCCGCCAGTTTCCATCAGTCTTTCTGTGAGGACGCGCCACCAACCGGGCCAGCTTCGGTGCCGTGGAACCGCCCGCGTTCCGCCTTCATGGCCGTCTCCCATTCGCTGCGGAGCTGAGCCCGGCGTTTGGGGACGCCATCTTCCAGTATTTCCGCTTGCATGATCCGCTCGGTGCGGAAGTACCGGAACCCGTTCCGCAACTCGCACCACGCAGCCAGAATCCGTCCTTCGTCCCTGTATCCGAGCAGAACGGGCCAGATAACCCGGTTCGTCACGGTCCCCCGGTCATCCCGGTATTCCAGCCTGATTTTTTTCTGCCGCCGGATCGCGGCTCGGATGTCGGACGAGGCGAGCACCTCAGACCGCGTCTCAACGGGTGCGACGCTGGTTGCCGGCTGTGCGAAAAAGCTGTGCAGGTCGTCCGGTGCGATTGCCTCTATCTTTGCGAGCAGGTTTGCCGCCGCGCGCTGCATGTCCGGTTCGCCGCGCGTCCGCACCCATTGCGCCCCGAGAACCGCCGCTTCGATTTCGTCCGGTGTGAGCATCAGGGGTGGCATGTGAAATCCCGGCTCCAGCACATAGCCGACCCCGGCCTCGCCGCGGATCGGGACGCGTTGCGCCATCAGCGCCGCGACGTCCCGGTAGACGGTGCGTTTGCAGACCTCCAGCTCCGCCGCGATCGCCGTGGCGGGAACGGGGCCGCGTGCGCGTCTCAGGATCTCGATCAGTTCGAACAGCCGGTCGCCGCGCCTCACGTCACCTTCCTTTCTTTGATGCTGACACCATGCTGACAATACGGTGTCAGCATGGCGTTGCTAAATCAAGGGCAGCGGAACATGAAAGGAGACTCCATGGAGACGACGGACAGGAAGATCTCGGGAAGCTGTTGTTGCGGCGCCGTGCGGTTCACCGTCAAAGGCAAGCCGGGCATGATGGGTACCTGTCACTGCGCGCGCTGCCGGAAACTGGGAGCAACACCTTTTGTCTTCGTCAAGCGGGAGCAGTTTCAACTTGTGAGCGGAGAAGCGGAGATCGCCTGCTACCAGCCCGAAGCGCCCTATACATACGTCCGCTCCTTCTGCAGGCGCTGCGGCACGGCGCTCGGTGAGCCGTTATCTGAAGCAGCCTCCTTTCCCGTCAACGCGCATTGCTTCGATGAGGACCCGGGCGTCCGCAACGCGTTTCATGAATTCGTCGCCGAAAAGCCGGACTGGTACGAAATCTGCGATGGCGCGCGCCAATTTCCGGGGCATCCGGAAACCTGAAGCTGATCGATGTGCCGTGATTTTGCGAAGTTGTCGTGGACGCGGGACGCATCGCCGGATAACACTTCTGCACGGCCCCATTGATCGGACCGGTCAATGGAGATGCAAGATCGCTAGGCCGTACCCTCGCCCACCCAATCCAGATCCGCCCGGCTCCGGGCATTTCGACACGATGCGCGGGATTGCGCTCATGGCGCTCGGCATGTTCATGTTTTCCGCCGTGGACACAATGGCGAAGTTCCTGACGGACACGATCCATCCGTTCCAGATCGTCTGGTGCCGTCAGCTGGGTTTGTTGCTCGGTGTCGTTGTTCTTATCGGCCTGAAGGGCCGTTCCGTTCTCGTCTCGGCCAATCCGGCGTTGCAGATCGGACGCGGCGCTCTCGCAGCCGTTTCCGCCACGCTGTTTGTCATCGGCGTCAAGTTCGTTCCGCTGGCAGACGCGGTCGCCATCACTTTCGTCGCGCCGTTTATGGTCACGGTGATGGGCGCACTGATCCTGCGCGAGCCGGTCGGAATCCGCCGATGGACTGCGGTCATCATCGGGTTCATCGGCACGCTGATCGTGATCCGTCCGGGGCTCGGCGTGCTGCATCCGGCGGCCGGGTTACTGGTGATTGCCGCCAGCGCTTTCGCGCTCCGCCAGATCCTGTCGCGCATTCTCGCCGGTGGTGACAGCGCCGGAACAACGGTGGCCTACACCGCGATCGTGTCCTGCATCCTGTTGACCGGGCCGATGCTTTTTGTCTGGGAGACGCCGGGGTCGTCAACTGAAATCCTGCTTCTGGTCGCCATGGCGATTCTTGCGGCGGCGGGGGAAACGCTTGTCATCCTGGCGCTGGATGCCGCCCAGGCAGTCGTCGTCGCACCGCTGCAATACACGCTCCTGATCTGGGGAACTTTCTACGGGTTTGTCGTCTTCGGACAGTTCCCCGACGCCTGGACTTGGCTCGGCGCCCTGATCATCGTTGCGACCGGCATCTATACGCTCAACCGGGAGCGCCTGGCGCTACGCAGGACGCGTTGAAATCGCGCATTGTGCATCGCGGCAGACAAGGCTTGTGATGCCTAAGCTTGAACCGCTCTAGGCACCCCGGACCAGACTGTCTGGCGTTTCCAGGTGGTTCAGCAGGTCTGAAAACGCCATGGGCCTGGCAAAGTAGTAACCTTGCAGCCTGTCGCAGCCGAGCCGGGTAAGGATCTCGGCCTGTTCCCGCGTCTCCACGCCCTCGGCGGTCACGCCCAGTTCAAGGGCCTGCCCGATTTCGATGATCGAACGTAGCAGGCGCAGCCCGCCGCTGCCTTCCGCCACCAGCGAAACCAGCCTCCGGTCGATCTTCAGCCTGTCCGGATTGATCCGCTGCAGCGCAACAACCGAAGCTCGGCCGCTGCCGAAATCGTCGACTTCGATGCCGACCCCGAGGTCCCGCAGCTGGCGGAGACGGGCGAGGAAGTCATCGTCCTGTTCTTCAAGAAAGATGGTTTCCAGGAGTTCGAAACTGATGGGCCCGGCATAGCTGTTCACGCAGTCCTGGATTGTCTTTATTTCGCTGTCGTTGATCCGGTTTTCACTCACGTTGAACGACAGCGACAACGGTTCGCGGTAAGCGCCGAAGGCCTGCTGGCATTCCTGCACCGCCCTTTCGAAGATCATCCGGTCAATGTCTGCCGCCACATGCAGGTCGGTTGCAACGGAGAGAAACGCAGCGGGTGTCAGAATGCCTTTTTCCGGATGCTGCCAGCGCGCAAGCGCTTCGATCCCGACCACCTGCCGCGTCACCGCATCCACCTGCGGCTGGTAGTAAGGCACGAATTCGTCGTTTTCGATGGCGCGCAGAAGATCGTCGGCGACCTCTTTCGTGCGCTGCACTTCCTCGAGGTCGGCACGGTCGAAAATGCCAAGCTGACCACGCCCGCGCCGCTTGGCCTTGTAGAGCGCCACGTCGGAATTCGTCAGCAACTGGTCGACATCCGCGAGTGGCGTGCGTGCCAGGCCGATCGACGCACCGAACCGGCAGATCTTTCCCTCGTAGCGCATCGGTTGGGCGAGATCCTCGAGCAACACACGCGCGAGTGTTTCGGGCCGGTCATCATCGCCGGATACATAGAGCAGAACGACGAACTCATCGCCGCCGATGCGTGCGACAACGTCTTGCGGGCGAACCCGGGCCAGAATGCGTCTGGAGATACCAAGGAGCACTTCGTCGCCGGCGGCATGCCCCATCGTGTCGTTGATCTGCTTGAACCGGTCCAGGTCGATATGAAGAGCGGCGATCTCGCCGCCGGAAGCGGTCCGCCGCCGAACGAAATCTTCGAATTTCTGGGTGAGGTAGCGACGATTGCCGAGACCCGTCAGATCATCGTGCAAAGCCTTGTAAGTGATTTCCTGGTTCGCCTTTTCCAGCCGGGCGGAATACTGTTCCAGAGCGCGGCGCTGCCGAACGACTTCCGTGATGTTCAGGCGCAGGACGACATATTCACCCTTCTCGGTACGCGAACGAACCATGCGGTGATGCTGATCGTCGGAAAACTCGAAATCCTCGACGCCGGGCTCAAGCACATCCGGCGAATAATACGCTTCGACCCATTCCTCTTCGCGCCCGATGGCCGCCGGAATACGCCCGCATTTCGCCGCAGTGGTGAGAAGTGCTTTCAGACTGCTGCCTGCAGTGATCTCGTCCGGATTGTCCGACATCGAGACCGCATAGGCCGGGTTCCAGATCACCAGTTTGTGGTTTTCGTCATAGATCGCAAAGGGGTCGGGATAGGCGTTGATCGCCGAGAACAGCCGGTCCTGTGTCTCTTCCAGCGCCCGGCGCTGACGCACCAGCTCGGTTGTGTCGAGACGGAGCATGACCAGATCGCCATTTTCCACGCGCGTCCTCAGAAGCCGGTGATGCACGTCACCCGGGAGTTCCAGGTCCTGAACCGGCTTGGCGACATCGACCTCCTGATGGTCATCGGACATCCACTCTTCTTCGCGGCCGATTGCGTTTGCGATCTTGCCGGCCGAAATCGCGATCCGCGCCACGAGCGTTCTGTGCATCCCGGCCTCAAGCTCATCCGGGTTGTTCGTCATGGAGGCGCGATAGGCATCGTTGCACACAACGAGACAATCATCGGAATCGTAAATGACGAAAGGAGCGGGATAGGCGTTGAGCGCGGCCAGCAATCGCGCTTGTGCCGCTTCGGCGGTGCGTTTTTGTCTTACAAATTCCGTGGCGTTCAACCGGATAACGACGTAGTCGCCGTTTGAGGACCTAGAGCGCAGCAGCCGGTGGTGAATGTCGCCTTCCAGCTCGACGTCCTCCCAGCCGCTGCCCAGATTCTCGGGCGTCATGATGCTTTCTACCCAGGCCTCTTCCTGCCCGATGGCATCGGGGTACCGCCCGTGTCCGATCGCGAGACCGAGAACATCGCGCAGGTGCATGCCTTCGGCCAGATCTTCCGGATTGTCGGTCACGGATGCGGCGTAGCCTTCATTCCAGCTGACGAGATTGAGGTTCCTGTCATATATGACGATCGGATCCGGATAGGCATTCAGGGCCGCAACAAGCCGTGCATGCGTGCGGTCCGCAGCCTGTCGCTCGCGCGTGATCTCTGTCGTGTCGAAGCGAATAACCAGCAGGTCGCCATTCGCAATCCGGCTGCGCAGCACACGCTGGTGCACATCACCCGCCAATTCCAGGTCGGATGCGGGTTCTGTCCTGTCGGCGAGCTGTACCTGCTTTTGAAGCCAGGCTTCTTCCTGTCCTTCTGCCTCGGCAAACCTGCCGTTCGCCAACCCGATCCGCAGCAAGGCCTCAAGGTGCAAACCTGCCTTGATATCGCCGGGTGTATCGGTCAGCGAGGCCGCGAAGGCCTTGTTCCAGAAACACAGGCGCTTGTCCTTGTCGTAAAGGGCGATTGGATCGGGAAAGGTCTCAAGGGCGGCTCTCAGGCGGTTGTGTTCCGATTGTGCGTCTTCAGCTTTCGCAAGCCGGTCTGAGGCAGCACTTTCATCGGTCTCCCGGAATGTTGCACAGACAAAATGGCCGCCGTCATCGCTGCTCTCGAAGACAACAAGCGAAACACTCACCGGTAAATGCGAGCCGTCCGCACAAAGGCAGTCATCTTTGACGCGCTGTGCCTTGCCGCATTTGACGAGGTCTTCAAAAATGACGCTGACAAATCCGTGTGGGCCGGCCTGGCGGAAGAGGCTGGCCATGTCGCGGCCGAGTACATCGTCCGGCCGATACCCAAAGAGCTCGCAAAAGGCGTTGTTGACATGAACCAGGTGCGCCGACGGCGCGCCGGGCAGCAATTGCCCTACGGCGACCGCATCACCCATCAAGTCCATGAAGTTGTTCTTTAACGCCGCAAATTCCATTCCGCCTCGCAACTCAGTATTTGAGTGTAGTGGAACGGGGTTAGATAAACATAAATTTGCAGTGAGGCAGGTGTTTAAGTGAGGTTCAGGTCTGAAATATTGGTATTTCTAGCAATATATTCAGCTTGGAGCAGATGTTTGGATTGGTTTCGATGAATGTGCCGTGATTTTATTGTAAATCATGAATTGCAGCGTCGTAACTTTCAACTCGGTAGTCTTCCCCTGCGTACCGGTTCGGCTGATCCAGTGCACCCGGGTCGCCAAGGAAATGCGCCCAGTCGGCACCCGGTTTCCAGATGCTGTCCGTGATTTCGAAAGCCCTGGTTTCGGGCATTAGATGCCCGCTCTTGGCATGGCGATAGAAGAACACGCTCACCCGCGCATTGTAGATGCAGTGCACGTGGATCGCGGCCCCGTCAAGTCCTTCAAGTGCATTACGGACCGCGTCGAAATCGGAAACTGCAGAACGATCGAACTCGACCAGAATACAGACACATCATTGCGCGGCGCGGAACTGATCGGGCGCAATCTGGATATTTCGTTTTTCGGTGTGATCATTGCTTTGCTCATTTCCCGGAACAAGCCCGACGTAAAGGCCCTCTTGCGGAAGACCGGCGGCTGACTGTCCCAAGCAAGCCGCCGGTCGGTCTTATTTCCAGAAGTCAGCACGATAGCGGTGCTGGTCCAGTTCGCTGTATCCTCGTTCCGTGCGCATGAGGCCAATGTCCTTCAACTCCTGCTCATTCAGATGAGAAAGGGCACGGGCAGTCGTCCGGCGGCGAAAATACCGGCGGAACTCGTCGGCACATAAACGAAGAATGGTGAACGCAAAGCCGCGGCCATGCGCGCGGCTGCGGAAAACGTTGTCGATTTCATAGCTCATCTCTCTACTCCTCGGCGGTCATGGCCGCCGTTCTGCGGCGGCAAGGAGACAATGGCAGGTCAAACCTGACAGCTGTGAGTCAGGTTTGATCTCGTTCTGTTCGCAGGATGTGTTTTTTCCTGAAGCAACCTCCACATCCAGACCGGCAACGGGTCCCGGTTTAGTGGCAAGCGCGCCCTTGTTGTGATGCGAGCCGGGCTTGATGATATTGGTCGCGACAACGGACCTGATTTCGGCGAACTTTGATTCGCTTGGTTGCCCGAACGCGTTGATCCTTTCATTCATCCGCCGCCAGGTCAGGACGCGAGTCAGATCGCGCATGGCAAGGGTTCTCCCTCAGGCCTGCAGGGCCGCGCATTGCGGGTGCGCCTTGGTGAAGCGCTTGGTCGAAGCCGGATTTTTCAGAAGGTGATTTTCCGGCCGCACCGGCCGGATGACGAGGTTGCCGCCACAATTGGGGCAGATGTTGCCGAAGCGCTCGTCTGCGCAGTCGGCGCAGAATGTGCATTCGAATGTGCACATGCGGGCGTCGGCCGCCGAAGGCGGAAGGTCCTTGTCACAGCATTCGCAATTTGGCTTGAGCATCAGCATGGGAAGTCTCCGGTTTGTTGATCTCTGGGCGGTTTGGGTAGCTCTAGACTAGCAAGCCCTTCCATGGCATGAATGACAAGATGACCTCGTTTTCTGCCAATGTTGCCAAACCCCGGGAAACAGCCAAGCTGGTGGTGTTCATCGTATATCCGGACATCGTCCTGCTTGACCTTGTTGGTCCGTTGCAGGTCTTCAGTCATGCGCCGGACCCGGAAACGAAATCCAACGGCTACGTGTGCGCAGTCGCCTCGATCGACGGCGGCATGATCGGCACAAACACGGTGGTATCGATCCCGAGCGAACCCGTATCGGACTATCTGAACCGCGAGATTCATACGCTGGTTGTCGTGGGTGGTGACGGCGCCAAAGCGGCCATGCGGGACACGCGCATGCTTGAAACGGTCAATGCTCTGGCGGAAAGCGCGCGGCGTGTCTGTTCGGTCTGTTCCGGTGCCCTGGTGCTTGCGGCGGCAGGTCTGCTCGACGGACGAAGAGCGGTCACGCATTGGGACGACTGCCCGACGCTCGAAGCAGGTTTTCCCGAAGTGACGGTTGAAGTGGACCCGATCTATATCAAGGACGGGGATGTCTGGACATCGGCGGGTATCACCGCAGGCATCGACATGGCCCTTGCGGTTGTGGCGGAAGACCTTGGCCGTCACTCGGCGCTTCGTGTCGCAAGATCGATGGTCACGCACATGGCCCGCGCCGGAGGGCAATCGCAGTTCAGCCCAGTCCTGCAGCGCCAACTGGTGGACGCGACCGGTCGGTTCGAAGACTTGCACCACTGGATTGCGGAGCATCCTGACCGGGATTTGAGGGTCGAAGAACTTGCCGCAAGGATGAACATGAGCGCCAGGAATTTTTCCAGGCTCTACACTGCGCAAATGGGTCTGACGCCGGCGAAGGCGGTCGAGGCCATTCGGATTGAAGTCGCTCAGGGCCTGCTCGAAACGAGTGAAAAGACGATCAAGCAGATTGCTTCGTACTGCGGGTTCAACGACGAGGAACGCATGCGCCGGGCGTTCATGCGCACACTCAACGTCTCCCCGACAGACTACCGGCGCGGTTTTCGCGCTGGATGACGCAGCAGACCCGGTCCAGCCAAACCGCGAACTTCTTCGTTCGACGCTGACTACATGCCTCTACGGAGCTTTTAAAGACAAAAATCTAGTAGTTTTTCTATGAAAAATCGGGACCAGATAGCACGCTCCTGAGTATATGGATAAAACTACCTATAGATTTTTTCTCGAAATTTGTGAGAAGGTGTTCGGAAAATCGATTTTCAGAGAGCCTAAAAAAGTTCGCCGGTAAGAAGCGAAAACATGAATGAGGGGGATGAGATGTTTAAGCTAATACTTGTATTCGCCGCAGGTCTGCTGCCTGCATCAGCTTTTGCAGAGCCAAGTCTGGAACGTGGTGAGTACCTGGTGCGCGGACCCGCCGCATGTGGCAATTGCCATACGCCGCAGGGACCGAACGGTCCGGACATGACCAATGAGTTCGGCGGGTTTCTGGTCGAAAAGAACGACGCGATGGAGGCCTGGGCGGTCAACATCACCCCCGGCAGCCAGGTGGCCGGCTGGAGTGACGAAGAGCTGGCCAGGGCAATCCGCGAGGGCATCAGGCCCGATGGCAGTGTCATCGGCCCGCCGATGCCCATCGGTCTCTACAGGGGCTTGAGTGATGACGATCTGATGTCGATCGTGATGTTTTTGAGGACTGTTCCCGCCAGCGCGAACCAGACGCCGCAGTCCACGTACAACTTCCCGCTTCCGCCTGCCTATGGTCCGCCGATCGATACCGTGGCATCCATCCCCCAAGGCGTCACGGTCGAATATGGCGAATACCTCGCCGGCCCGGTCGCGCACTGCGTGGAGTGCCACACAACCTTTGGCGAAAAGGGACCGATGTTCGAGACACATCTCGGTGCGGGCGGGTTTGAGTTCCACGGACCCTGGGGTGTTTCCGTTGCTCCCAACATCACGCCTCACGAAGACGGAATTCCCGGCTATTCCGATGCTGAACTCGCGCAGATGATCACGGAAGGCAAGCGGCCCGATGGCAAGCCGATGCTGCCGCCAATGGGGTACGCCTACTACAAGGCGATGACACCTGACGATCTGGCCGCAATCCTTCTCTACCTGCGTCAGATACCGCCTTTGCCCAGCCCGGGCTGATGCCGCGCTGGCAAATATCTCGTCCGATCATTTGAGTGCCCGCATGCTGCGCAGCGGATCGGATTGAACCGCCACCCGTTGAACGTATTTCAAGTGGCCGATGGCCGGCAGGAAGTCCTGGTGCGCGGGCTTGTGCTCCAGGAAGTCCTGCAGACGCAGGAGGTTGATCGGCTGTTTCTCGATCAGGGCCTTCACGCGCTCGACAGCCTGTTCGAGCGGATAGCTGTCGATGAACTGACAGGCCGTTTGCGTCGGTGTCAGGATGTAGAAATCCTCAGGCCGCTTCGGCGCGTAGCGCGTGATGTCGAACGGCGACGCACCGAGGGCATGAAACTTGGGCATCAGTCCGCAGATGCCCGATTGTCCGTGTTTGACAACCGTGCCGGAGGTCTGCTTGTAACCGAGCCTTTCGAGCCGCTGCACCACGTGACGGCGCATGGCCGGAGACAGCATGTCGGCGTCCGAGCGATCGTATGTCAGATCGTCGAAGACAGACAGAAGACGGAGATCGGTGTCGGCGACGTGGAGGTATGGCCCCAGCTTCGGAAGATCTGATTGTTCGAAAATGTTCAAGAGACCAATCCATGATCGCCCTGTGTCCGTTTCCGGTCACAAACGCAGGCACTGACGACACGCTGACAAATAGCGCGCACGCGCCGCTTGAGAAGCCGGAGCTCGTCATACTGTCCAGACGTCGATCTCGTTCTGTCGTCCACGCAGCTTGATGGGCTTTCGGTGCGCGAACCTTGTTGCAGGCGTGCCGGCGTCCTCGGACAGCCCGGCCCGGCGCATCAGTTCCTCGCTGACGACACATTTGCAGCCAAGTTCGCGCGTCGAGGCCTCAAGCCTGCTGGCGACGTTGACCGTGTCGCCGACAACCGCAAATTCCAGTCTGCGCGACGGACCGATATCACCCAGAATGACCGGTCCGAAGTGAACGCCGATGGAGACGTTGATGGGCAGCTGACCTGCGGCCTCTCTTTGCCTGTTGAAGCTCTCGGTTTCTTCGATCAGCTGAAGCGCCGCCTTCAGCGCGTTGGCCGCGTCGCCGGGACCTGTTTCCGGTGTGCCAAAGGTCGCCATGACACCGTCACCCAGATATTTGTCCAGCGTGCCGCCGTTCTGGAAGATCGAGCGTTCCACAAACGCGTGGTAATGACGAAGCAGCTCCATAACGTCTTCCGGCGAGTGTTCTTCCGCATATTTTGTGAAGCCGACAATGTCGGTGAAGAGGACGGCGACGTCCTGTGTGCGCACCGCGCCGATGTCCCGGTCCGTGGACGCCAGAACATCGACCAGGCTGGAGGGAAAGTAGCGCGACAGGTTTGCGCGCTCCGCGGCAATGTTCGCCTGGCGCATGAGAAGCTGGTTCGACCGCCATCCCTTGATGGCGAGGATCGCGGCGACAATCAGCATCACAACCAGCTCCTGAACACGCACGCCGGGTTGAACGCTGTTCGGATCCAGCTCCTCTGCGACAAGAGAATACCCGGCAAATGCATTTGCGGCAGCGGTACTGAGCTCCGGTATCTTGTGTCCGAACCAGGAAACGCCGACCGAACCGATCAGCCACAGCACGACAATCCAGGTGCCCATGGCCCAGACAGTCCGGTACGAATAGGCCAGTGTACCAAGGGCAAGGAATATGAAGAAGTAGATGAAATTGTCGAACCGGTACATGAAGGCCGTCGGCACTTCCTGGCTCAGGAAGGGATTCGGTGTGACGAACAGAAGTGTCAGAAGGCCGACATCGGCAAAGATCAGCAGCAGCTCCGACTTCGAATAGCCGACGCTCGCGAGGCGCAGTTGCAGCCAGCCAAGCGCAATGAACATCAGCAGCGTGGCTTCGTAAAAGATCACGCTCGGGCTGAAATTCAGGAATGGCAGGAGAAGTCCGATCAGGATCAGGGCGACCGTTCGGGCAATGATCGCGAGCCGGTGCCCCTCCATTTTTTCCTTTTCAAGTGCCTGCGCCAGGAAGGGGTTTGAAAGGGCTTGCTGCTTTTCTTCTTCCTGCATGGCGCGCAGGCGTTCGAAGAACCTGAGTGGCTGGGGTAATCTGAGGGCCGGCATGCTCGCTCCGTGTCACGGTCGGTACGTGCAAGGATATCATTCAATCGAGTCCGGACTGAAACGATTTCGGCAGGTGCCGGGTGTGACATTCGGCGCGCACGGCCGTTCCGTGACCGGGTTCAAAACAGCCGCGCCCCGTTGGCAGACGTGTTGAACTCACCTGAGTTTACGCAGGCCTGTTGCCAGGTCCCAGCCAGGAAGAGGTCAGACAATCTGCGTGGAATTGCGTGCCATCCGCAAAGGCCGAAGGGCAATGCCTGAAAAGTTCCGTTGTGAAATGTTGCAAAATATCAACCGGATAGACCGGGGGCAAAAAGTTCGTACCGTAATTCCCGGATGTCATAAAAGCAGGCTACGCAAAAAAGTCATCGAAAATCCGAACGTCGGTATCATGAGGGCGTTCGATGTGTTCATGAGCGATGATCACCTCTTCCATTGCGATATCCGTTTCAGTGTTTTCCTCGCCGGCGGAAAACTCCGGATCGAACTCGTCCGCGGCATCTTTGCTGCCGGCCGTCTTGAAATTGAAGTTGAACGTGTCGCGGTCATTGCTCTGATCCGACCTGTGATAGGTCCATTCGATTTTTTCGTAGTTGAGTGTGACTTGTTCGGACATTTTCCTCTCCGTGAGTTTGGATGACGTGAGGTTATTTTCAGACGTGGTTCCGGTCTGTGACCCAAGTTACAGTGTGACGTTTTGCAGATTGCTGTCCCGCTTCTTGCGAAGCGACCCCGCGAAAGGAAGAGGACGAACTCACGGACAATTGCCTTGCGGTTTGCCTGTGTTCGGCAAATCATCGGCCCGTTTTCAATCAGGGCATTGCCGCATGCGTGCGTTTTTCTTGTCGGTCTTTCTGTTCGTTCTTTCGCTCCCCGCGCTCGCTTGTGGCCCCGAGACCCGGTGCGAAGTGCCGGGCGGGTATTATCTTGCCGCCGCACCCGATGGCTGGGACGGCGAGACACCGCTCGCGCTCGTCGTCTACTTCCATGGCTGGAACAGTTCACCGGAAGCAACTTTCCGCAACACGGCAATGGTCAACGGCGTCACCAGCCGCAACGCACTGTTGGTCGCGCCCTTTGCCGAGCGTGGCTATTGGCGTCAGATCGGGGAGGGCAGGGCGGAACCCGGCCGTGATGAAGCAGCCTTCATTCGCGCGGTTCTGAAGGACGTCAGAAAGCGCTGGCCGATTGACGGGATCAGAACCCTGGCATCGGGTTTCTCGCGCGGAGCCTCAACGGTATGGAATGTCGCCTGCTACATGGGCAATGAGTTTCGGGGCTATGCACCGATTGCAGGCGGCTTCTGGCGGTCGAACCCGGATACCTGCCCGGGCGGGCCGGTCAACTTGCGGCACATTCACGGTCTTGCCGACGGTGTCGTCGCGTTTGACGAGGTCGGCATCTACAACTCCATGGCGATCACTGACGGATTTGACATCCTCTCAAGGCTGAATGGAGCGTCCGGCGAAAGCCGCGCTGTCGCGAGCGGCGACCGGCGTCTTGACTGCGAGCGCTGGGACAGGAGCCGCGGCGGGCGCGCTCTCGAACTGTGCCTCCACGAAGGCGGTCATTCTATCCCGGCCGAGTGGGTTGCCCAGGGCCTCGATTGGCTGGACGCTTTGCCGGAAGGGTCATGAAGGGATGCGGCATGGCAAGACCATGCCCCAAAGAGCCGGAGCGGCTCGCGTGGATGCGCGAACCGCTTCGTGGCTCTGGTGGTTTGAAACGCAGGTCAGTGCGCCGGTTGGGCGCTTCGCTGTGAGCCTGCCTCGCGTCCGGTGCGCCTCAGGGCCTGCGCGCACAGGCCGCCGAGGGTCAGTTCGATGACGAGCGCAAGCAGGATGGCCTCGGACGGCAGTCCATCGAGCGCGATGCTTATCATCCGGCCGGTCGCGTAGGCGAGAAAGACACAGGTTCCGAGCGCTGCCGAAAATCGTATCCAGGCCGCCCTGAACGCCCCGATGAGCATCAGGGCTCCTAGGACAGCAAGGTTCGCGCCCGGTGCCCTGATTTCGCTGGTAAAGTCCGGGCTGGCCGGAAGCGCGACACCGTAGGACCCGTAAAAGGCATGAGGCGTCAGTGCAATGGCAGCGCCGATCCCGAAGGCGAGCGCCCCGGCGACGCCAAGCGTCAATCGCGTGAACATGGGTTTCATGTCGATCTCCCTCGGAATTTCCGGGTCAGGCCGCATTTGACCAGGCACCGGCCCGGGCAGCTTTTGCGGCAAACTCTGTGAAGTCGCGGGGTTTGCGGCCGAGGGCGCGTTCAACACCATTGGTCACATGGGCGTTGCGCCCGTCGAGCGTCTCGCGCGCGATTGCCTCGAAGACACCTGCGATGAACGGTCCGGCCGCTTCCGCGACACCAGCCCGGAATTCCTCGAAGCTGATCGGAATGTGCCTGACCGGGTGCCCGGTAGCGGCGCCGAGTTCGTCGGCCATTTGTGCGAAGGACATGAGGCGCGGACCGGTGACTTCGTAAAGTTCGCCCCTGTGTCCGTCTTCCGTCAGTGCGGCCACTGCGACATCCGCGATATCGTCGATATCGATGATCGGTTCCAGGACATCGCCACCCGGCATCGGCAATACGCCCTCCAGCACCGGATCGCGCAGATAGCCTTCGGAAAAGTTCTGGGCGAACCAGGCAGAGCGGACGAGCGTGTAGTCGACCCCGGAAGCGCGGATCACCTCTTCACCGAGCCTTGCATGATGTTCGCCGCGCCCCGTCAGCATCACAAGATGTTCGACACCGGCGGATTTGGCGGCGGCTGCGAGAGCTTCGACTTTCTCAACGGCGCCTGGAATGGCGATATCGGGAAAATAGGTGACATAGGCGCTGACAGCGCCGTCGAGAGCCGCGTTCCAGGTATCCGGCCTGTCCCAGTCGAATGGAATGGCGGCAGCGCGTGAACCGCGCCGGACGGGGATGCCTTTGTGTTCGAGAATGCTGGCAACGCGCGAGCCGGTCTTGCCGGTCGCACCGATGACGAGTGTAGGTCTGGTCTGCATTGGATTTCTCCCCTTGGGTGACGTGATGACCAAGAGATAGAAAACCGGACGTCCGGAGTATTGACTGCGCGTGCCACAGTTTTGATCCGCCGCGCCAATCATGCCGCGCGGGCGGGGGATGCGACCGGGATCAGGCGTGCTGAATGGTGCGCCGGAAGTTGGCTGGTGTTTCGCCGCGCCAGCGCTTGAAGGCACGCGTGAAGGCGCTTTGCTCGGCAAATCCGGTCAGAAACGCGACTTCTGCCAGCGCGTAATCCGTGCGCCTGAGAAGCCGGACGGCGAGGTCCTGACGCGCATCGTCGACAAGATCCTGGAAAGCGTGGCCCTGTGCTGCCAGCCGCCGCTGCAAAGTGCGGGCGCTGAGGCCAAGGCGGGCGGCGACATCAGCAACGTTCGGCACGCCTTCGCTCAAGGTGCGCGATACGAGGCTGCGCACGCGTCCGTCCAGCTCCTGGGCTTCGGGCAGTTCCGCGATTTCCTTTTCCATATGGGTATCGAAGAAGGCGGAAATGCTCGGGTCGCCCAGCTTGTTCGGCGCAAGGAGATGATCCTTCGATACCTCGATGGCGTCGCGATCCGCATCATAGTGAACCGGACAGCCGAAATAGCTTTCATGCGCGGTGATATCATCCGGTCCGGAATGCCGGAAATAGACGGCGTCCGGTGAAAACGGCTCCTGCGCCACTTCCCGGCTGATCTGCGTGACCGCAACGATGGTCTGTTCGTTTGACAGGCGCATGCCGAGGTGGCGCTCGCCGGCGCGGTTGAGGGTCATGAAGAACCGGCCGTCCTCCTCGACGCATTCATAAGTGGCAACGCTCGTCAGTACCCTCGCATAGCGTTCCGAACGCTGGTAGGACCCGCGCAGGTCGATCGCGGATTTCCAGGCAAGCCCGAAAGCACCGTAATCGTCGCAGCGCATCGAAGAGCCGACGCGGATCGGCACCGAGGCCCCGTTCGGGTCTTCCCGGGCAACCCTTGCGCACAGCGCGTAGTAATCCGTGTCCGGCACCATCTGCTTCGGATCGACCGGCCCATCCGGGTCCACGCCGATAGACCGGAAGAGATCACGCCGGCGCGTGCCCCCGGACGGCTCCGCCGCGGTCGCCGCATCAATCACCTTCTGCGCAAACAAGGCCGATATCTGTCCCATGCCGGAAAGTATAGCGGAGGGAGAAGAAAGTTCGAGATGGCTGGAAAGTTGCTGACTTGAGTGACACAACCCATGCGCTGTCATATGTTCAAAACTATGTCTTCAGACGATTGGTCAGACGCGGAGAATGACGCGACCGTAGCATCTTATTTTACGATGCTTGGCGATGAACTTGCAGGTCGCCCTTATGTTAAAGCTGAGCAAAACCGCCTGCTGCAGGAACAGATTGGACGCAGCCGCGGCGCGATTGAATTCAAGTATTGCAATGTCTCCGCAGCTGCCATGGGATTGGGCCTTCCTATCATCAGGGGCTATCAACCCAGATTTAATTTTCAGATGTCGCTCGCTGAAGCGATTTCGCGTTGGCTGGCGCAGCATCCGAATTGGGACTTGTTGCGAAAAGATGTCGAAGTAGCGGAGGCTCCTTCATTGTTCGTCGGTGTGGCGCCAACGCTTAGGAATGCGCCGCCACCGAAGGAAACGGAAATGCTTCAAGCTATAGCGCGGCGGTTCGATGTTGCCGGTCGTGATGAGCGCAACAGGGCTTTGGGCAAGGCTGGAGAAGAGTTAGTATTTCAGCGCGAACAAGCCTTGCTTCGGCGACAGGGAAAGGAAGACCTTGCAAAGCGAGTTCGTTGGATTTCGCACGAGGACGGGGATGGTGCAGGTTATGACATTCTCAGTTTCATGCCCGATGGGCGCGACCGTTTGATCGAAGTAAAAACGACCAACGGCTGGGACCGCACCCCATTTTATCTCTCCCGGAATGAGTTGACGGTCGCCGACGCTCACCGGGAAAACTGGTTTTTGTTCCGGCTTTACGATTTCGCGAGAACGCCAAGAGCTTTTGAACTGCGGCCTCCGCTGGAAGCGCATGTGGAACTTACGGCGATGAGTTTTCAGGCGAGTTTTTGAGGGTTGATAGCCATCTTAGTGGTCAAAGCCGTATCCGTTTTTCGCTCTCCGGATCGAAGAGATAGAGATGGTCCGGGTTGAGGCTGAGGCCGACGACGTCATCCTGTTCCTTGCGCAGATGCCGATCGCCGCGGGCGATCACGCGCTGCTGGCCCCATTCGACGGTCAGGAAGGATGCTTCCCCGGTGTTCTCGAAGGCGTAGATCGGGGCATCGATGTCCCCGGCACCCGCCTCGTGCACGTTGATGTCGTCGGCGCGCACGCCGAGGACAACGTCATCCCTGTCCCCGGTTGCGATCGGGGTAAGGTGCAGCCCGTTTTGGGTGACGAAATGACCGTCCCTGACGCTGCCGCGTACGAGGTTCATCGCCGGAGACCCGATGAACCCTGCGACGAAGAGATTGGCAGGGTCGTTGTAGATCTCGTCCGGTGTGCCGAGCTGCTGGATGACGCCGTGCTTCATCACGGCGACCCGGTCGGCGAGGGTCATGGCCTCGATCTGGTCATGGGTGACATAGACGGTCGTGACTTTAAGTTCCCGGCCGAGATGTTTCAGTTCAGCGCGCATGGTCACCCGGAGCTTGGCGTCGAGGTTCGACAGCGGCTCGTCCATCAGGAACACTTTCGGCGTGCGCACGATGGCGCGGGCAAGCGCGACGCGTTGGCGCTGCCCGCCGGAGAGTGCCTTGGGCTTGCGGTCCAGAAACTGCGTCAGTTCCACCTGCTCCGCCGCGCGCTCCACCCTCGGGCGGATCTCGGCTTTCGGCGTGCCGCGCACCTTCAGCGGGTAGGCGATGTTGTCGAAGATCGTCATGTGCGGGTAAAGGCCGTAGTTCTGAAAGACCATGGCGACGTCCCGGTCCTTCGGCAGGTCGTCATTGACCTTCCGCTCCCCGATCCAGATCTCGCCCGAGGTCGGTTCCTCCAGGCCGGCGATCATCCGCATCGTTGTCGTCTTGCCGCATCCGGACGGCCCGAGCAGCACCAGGAACTCCTTGTCGTGGATATCGAGGGACTGGTTGTCGACACCGACAAAGTCACCCCAGCGCTTTGTCAGGTTTTTCAGGATCACCTCGGCCATTTACCGCACCGCTCCCATGGTCATGCCCTGTACGAAATATTTCCGGATGATGAGCGCCAGCACGAACATTGGCGCCATGATGATGATCCCCGCAGCGGACAGGAGATTCCACAGATCACCTTCTTCGCCCTTGAACAGCGCCAGCCCGATCGGCAGCGTCACCGCATCCTTGTTGGTGAGGATGAGCGCGAACAGGAACTCGTTCCACGCAATGATGAAACAGAAGATTGCCGCGGTCAGAAGCCCGGGCGCCGCCATGGGCAGCACGATGTTGCGGATCACCTGGAGCCGCGAGGAGCCGTCCACCATGGCGGCTTCTTCGGTATCCATCGGAATGCCGTCGATGAACCCCTTGATCATCCAGATCGCGAAGGGCATCACGATGGCAAGGTTCACGAGGATCAGACCGAGGCGGGTGTCCAGAAGCCCGACATCGCGGAACATGACGAAAAACGGCAGGATGATCACGACCGCCGGAACGAACTGGGTCGCCAGGATCATCACCAGCATCGTCGTCTCGCCGCGCAGGCGGAACCGGCTGAAGGAATAGGCGGCACAGGTCGCGATCGGGATGGCGAAGACCACCGTGACGAAGGCGACCACCGTGGAATTGTAGAGCTTTTCCCCGAGCCGGTAGGGATCGTCGAAAACGGTGCCGAAATTTTCAAGCGTCGGCCGGAAGAACAGTTTGAGCTGGTAGACGTCAACATGCGTCTTGAACGCCGCCAGGAAGATCCAGACGATCGGAACCAGCATGATGAAGGTGGCGATCAGGATCAGTGTCAGCTGAACCGCGTTCCAGAACTGTTTGCGTTGTTTGCCGGTCATGTCAGTCCTTCCGGAACACGTATTTCGCGTAGAGATACGTCAGGAGGATCATCGGGATGACCATCAGCCAGGCGACGGAAGCCGCGTATCCGATCTGGCCGTATTTCATCCCGTTGAAATAGATGTAGTGGCTGAGCGTCTGGGTCGCCGTTCCCGGCCCGCCGTTGGTCAGCATGAAGATCTGGTCGAAGGTCTTCAGCGAGAAGATCGATTTCAGGATGATCACGACCGCGAGCACCGGTGCGAGCTGCGGCAGCGTGATGTCCCTGAAGACCCGCCACCCGGAGGCGCCATCGACCTGGGCGGCTTCGATCGTGTCCTGCGGGACGGACGCCAGCCCGCCGATCAGGACCAGTGTCAGGAACGGGATCCAGCCCCAGACATCGGCCATGACGCAGACCGCGAAGGCAAGCGTCGGGTCGGCGAGCCAGCTTACATCGGCCAGCGGCGGCATCACCGCACCGAAAAAGGCGTCGAACAGGCCGAATTCCGGGTTGAACATGAAGCGGAATGAGACCCCGATAAGGGCCGGAGACATGGCGAAAGGCAGGATCAGCAGCGTTTGCACGCCCGAGCGCAGCCGTCCCCCGGGAGCCAGCAGAAGCGCAAGCCCCAGCGCCAGCAATGTCGTCAATCCCACAGTGAGCAGGGTGTAGATGCCGGTGACCCAGACCGAATTCCAGAAGGCGGGCTCTTCGAAAAAGGCCCATGTGTAGTTTTCCAGGCCGATATACTGGTCGAGCGAACCGGGCCGGTTCAGCCTTCCGACGGTCGCTGACAGCCGTGCGCTCTCCATCAGCGGCCAGATCGCGGTCGCAAAAACCACCATCACTGCCGGAAGCACCAGCACGTATTTGAGTGTGTTGTCGCGCATGGGATAGCGTGCCCCTCTCCCTGGCGGAGAGGGGCTTTTGGACCTTACTGGATGCAGCCGGAACGGCGAAGGACACGGGTCGCCTGGTCGGCGGCACCGGTCATGAGTTCGCGGACGTCTCCGCCGGCCGCAGCTTCCGCGATGGCCGCGGACAGCAGGTCGCCGACCTCGGGCCATTCGGCGATTTGCGGCATGATGTCGGACTCCTCCAGAGAATCCCAGGCCGCCGCCTGGATGCCGTCATTGGCGGCGTTCACATCCGGATCCTGCAGCGAGGAGATGTGCGTGACCACATTGTTGACGATGGGCTTGCCACCGACTTCCCGGACGATGGCGTTTGCCTTGTCCATCTCCGGGTTCGAGAGCCACTTCATGAACTCCCAAGCCGCATCCTTGTTCTTGGAATAATCGGAGATCGAGAACGGCATGGAGATGGCGTAGGTTTTCGTGGCGCCCTGATAGGACGGCATGCCCGCGAAGGCGACCTGGTCCTTGGTCAGCGTGCTGGAATCCGGATTGTGGAAACCGGAATAGGCCCACCACCAGACGGGGATCATCGCGGATTTTCCCTGCATGAACGACTGGCGCGCGTCCTGTTCGACAAAGGCCACCGAATTCGGGTTGGTGACCTCATGCACCGTGTGAAGGGCGATGTAGTCTTCCGTTGCCTTCAGCGCTTCTTCCGTGGTCCAGGCCGGTGTGCAATTGTCGTTGAAGACATCTCCGCCGGCGGCCCACAGGAAGTTCAGCCAGATGAACAGGTTCTGCCTGTTGCCGTCATTGTTGAAGTAAAGCGCAAGCGGTGCGATGTCGGGATTGCTTTCCTTCAGTTCCTTGCCGATGCGAACCACGTCTTCCCAGGTCTTTGGCGGTTCTGGAATGAGGTCCGCGCGATAGAACATCAGCTGCGGGTGGGCACGCAGCGGAAAACCGAGGGTCTTGCCCTCGAACTGGGCCGACCTGGCAAAGGCGGCCGGGTAGCGGTCCATCGAGATGCCGTCGCGGGCCATCAGGTCGTCGATCGGCATCAGCCAGTGCGCGTTGGGCGGTCCCCAGCTGTCGAGATAGTTGACCACGTCGAAGGTGCCGTTCGCCGCGATGCCCTCGGCGTTGATTTTCTCCTGAAGGCTGCCAAAGGGAATGAAGGTCCATTCGGTCTCGATACCGGTCAGTTCGGTGAACTCGCCGTCGCGCAGCATCAGCCCGTCGAATTGGGGCGTGACGACGCTCAGGATGTTCAGCTTGGTACCGTCGAACGGTTTGCCGGCCGTCAGGCCATGGGGCAGGTCTTCGGCAGTGGCCTGAGGCACACTCCATGCCAGTCCCGCGGCTGTCACTGCCGCAAGAAGTGTCCGTCTGTTCATTGTTCAGTTTCCTCCCTGGATCGTGCGGTTGACCGCAATTTCCAGGATCAGGGTATCACGTTTGCATACGAATGCAAAAAAGATTCACGCTAGGTCACTTTTGATGCGCTGCATCACGATGCTCAATGAAAATCCCGGCTCGGGAACAGTTTCTTCGCCTGGTCGCGCGGGTGCATGGCGCGGGGCTTGGGGGCGGCTGACTTGAGGTGGACCGGCACCTCGTCGGTCTTGCCGGTCATCTGTCCCAGGACCTCGTCATTCGGGTGGCCGAGCAGGGTGAGCTTGTGCGAGCAGTCCTCGATGTGATCGGCGATCAGGTGAACGACAATGCCTTCGCGCTCCAGCCGTCCGGTCACCTTCAGGAGACGCCCGCCGATGACGGCGGCCCGGTATTGCTCGTACATCTTCGGCCAGACGACCACGTTGGAAACCCCGGTCTCGTCTTCCAGCGTGATGAAGATGACGCCGGAGGCGGTACCGGGGCGCTGGCGGGTGATGACAAGACCGGCGACGGAGACGCGCCGGGCCTCGTAAGGCGTGAGCCGCGCCAGCCGGTCATGGGGTGTCAGCTGCGGGATATGCGGGCGTAACAGCTCCATCGGATGGGCGCGCAGGGTCAGGCGGGTGGCGAGATAATCCTCCACCACTTCCTGGCCGAGATGCATGGCGGGCAGGAGGATATCGGGCTCGAAGATCGCCTCGCCGTCGATCGGATCGTTGAACAGCGGCAGTGGCTTCGGACTGCGGATGGTCTTCACCTGCCAGAGCGCATCCCGGCGGCTGAGGCCCATGCCGGCAAAGGCGTCGGCCTCCGCAAGGCGCTCCAGCGTCGCGGGCGGCACGCCGGTCCTGAGCCAGAGGGTCTCGGTATCCGGGTAGCCGTTGCCGCGCGCGGCCACGATCCACTCGGCGTCCTCCTCGCGCATGCCCTTGATCTGGCGGAAACCGAGTCTCAGCGCCAGCGCACCGTCGCTGCGCCGCTCCAGCGTGTTGTCCCAAAGGCTCGTGTTGACGCAGATCGGGCGAACCTCGACCTGGTGCTCGCGCGCATCGCGCACGATCTGTGCCGGGGCATAAAAGCCCATCGGTTGGGAATTTAAGAGCGCGCAGGCGAACTCGGCCGGGTAGTGGCATTTCAGATAGGCCGAGACATAGGCGAGCATGGCAAAGGCGGCCGCATGGCTTTCGGGAAAGCCGTATTCGCCGAATCCTTCGATCTGGCCGAAGCAGCTTTCGGCGAACTCCCTGTCGTAACAGCGCCGGATCATGCCGGCGATGAACTTCTCGCGCAGCTGGCCGATCGTGCCCATGCGCCGGAAGGTCGCCATGGAGCGGCGCAGCTTGTCGGCTTCCGACGGGGTGAAACCGGCAGCGACGACGGCGATCTGCATGGCCTGTTCCTGGAACAGCGGCACGCCGAGCGTCTTGCCGAGCACTTCCTCCAGTTCCTTCGATGGAAACCGGACCGGTTCCTTGCCCTGGCGGCGGTTGATGTAGGGATGCACCATGCCGCCCTGGATCGGTCCGGGGCGGACGATCGCCACCTCGATGACGAGATCGTAGAACTCGCGCGGGCGCATGCGCGGCAGGAAGTTCATCTGCGCCCGGCTTTCCACCTGGAAAACGCCGATCGCGTCGGCCTTGCACAGCATGTCATAGGTGGCCGTGTCGGCCTGGGGCACGGTGCCGAGGGTGAAGTCCCGGTCATGATGGCTGCCGATCAGGTCGAAACACTTGCGGATGCAGGTCAGCATGCCGAGGCTGAGCATGTCGACCTTGAGGATGCCGAGCGCATCGATATCGTCCTTGTCCCACTCGATCACCGTGCGGTTTTCCATCGCCGCGTTCTCGATCGGGCAGAGCGCGTCAAGCCGCCCCTGCGTGATCACAAAGCCGCCGACATGCTGGCTGAGGTGGCGCGGAAAGCCGATGATCTCCCGGATGAGTTCAATGGTCTGGGCAATGCGCCGGTTCTCCAGGTCCAGCCCGAGTTCCTTCATCCTTGTGTCGTCCGGTCCGCTGTTGGAACTGCCCCAGATCTGGCCGGAGAGGGCAGCGGTCACATCCGCGTTCAGCCCCATCACCTTGCCGACCTCGCGGATGGCCGCGCGGGTGCGGAAATGGATCACCGTGGCACAGAGCCCGGCCCGGTGGCGGCCGTATTTCTCGTAGACATACTGGATCACCTCCTCGCGCCGTTCGTGTTCGAAGTCGACGTCGATATCCGGCGGCTCGCCCCGGTGCTCGGAAATGAAACGCTCCGAGACCATGGTGATGGTTTCCGGCCCGACATCGGTGATGCCGAGCGCGTAGCAGATGATGGAATTGGCCGCCGACCCGCGCCCCTGGCACAGGATATGACGGCTACGCGCGAAGCGGATGATGTCGTGGACGGTCAGGAAATAGGCGGCGAACTTGAGTTTGCGGATCAGCCGCAATTCCTTGTGCGCCAGCTTTTGCGCGTGCTCCGGCACGCCGGCGGAATAGCGCATCTCCAGGCCTTCGAAGGTCAGCCGTTCCAGCCGGTCCTGCGGGTCTTGCCCGTCGGTGATTTCGTCCGGGTATTCATAGGAGAGTTCCGACAGGTCGAAGCTGCAGCGCGTGGCGATTTCGACCGTGCGCCTGAGGGCCGCCGGGTGGTGGCGGTAGAGGCGGGTCATGTCGGCGGCCGATTTCAGCCGCCGCTCGCCATTGGGCTGCGCCCGTGTGCCGATCTCGTCGATGGTGCAGCCTTCGCGCAGACAGGTCAGCACGTCGGCAAGCCGCCGCCGTCCGGCATGATGCATCATGACATCGCCGACGGCGACCATGGGGGTTGCGAGGGAATGGGCCACTTTCGCGCAGGTGCGGAACCAGGCCTGGTCGGTGCCGTCATAGCGGGGTGCTGCCCCCAGGAATACGTGGCCCGGCACCTCCTGGCGCAGCGTGCGGATGTGATCCCGGGCGGTCTTGGAGAACGCGTCCTGCGAGTGTCCGCCCTGGGGCAGGGCAACGAAGATAAGCCCCTCGGAGAACCTCACCACATCCCCGAATTCCAGGTGGCAGTCGCCCTTTTCCGCCCGCCGCTTGCCGAGGGTCAGAAGCTGGCTGAGCCGTTCATAGGCGGCCCGGCTTGTCGGCAGTGCGACGAAGTCGACCGGGCTGTCGGTGAGCACCAGCCGGGCGCCGACGATCAGCCGCGGCAGCTTCAGGACCTCCGGCACGGGCAGGGGCGGGATCTCGTTCGTCTGCTGCCGGGAGGAGGCATCGATCTGCGAATGGGAACGCACCGGCACGCCGCCTTCACTCGCTGCACGCTTGATTTCCTTGAGCGCCGAATAGGCCCTGACGACACCGGCCAGGGAATTCCAGTCGGTGATCGCAATCGCCTCAAGCCCGAGTTCGGCAGCCCGCGTCACCAGCTCTTCCGGATGGGATGCACCGCGCAGGAAAGTGAAGTTGGAGGTCACGGTCAGTTCCGCATGCCGGGGAACATCCCAGTGCAGGCTTTCCGGCAAGACGTGAGAGGTCATCGTCGGACCTCCCGCTTTCTTTCCGGGGCTTGCCCCGGGAGCCGGACAGCCTTGTTGTCTCCGTGCCGCCCCGGTCCTGAGCCGGTGCCTTTTGAAGACAGGTGGTGTGCTGGTCCCGGCTCAAGGCCGGGACGGCGAGATTTTTTGATGCCATCCCCGATCAAGCCGGCGATGACCGTTGAAAGTTGGGGCCAGGCCGAATGTATCGGTCGAGGGCCTTTTTCCGCGTCAGTGAACAGAAAACCCTCATCCTGAGGAGGATCGTGAGGTCCGTCTCGAAGGATGGGCCTGACGGTTCTGAACTCGCCGTACGTCCTTCGAGACAGCGCTACGCGCTTCCTCTGGATGAGGGAGGATTTGCGCGGCGGCTTCCGGGGCGGGCAGGGCGCTTGGGCAGGCATTATCCGGGTTGCCTCCGCCTCTCCATCGTCATCCCCGGCTTGATCGGGGATCCACTCGTTTCCAGAAACGGTTTTTCTGGACCACCGCTTTGCCGCTTGGGCGTGCCCTGAAACCAGGGCCGGATTTGCGGGTTTGTAGATTGGCCCCCCGATCAAGCCGGGGATTACATTCATGGAAAGGAAGCTCACCCGATACGCCGCCCCGGCCTTGAGCCGGGGCCATCTCCAGGGTCTCTCACAAGGAGGTCCCGGCTCAGGGTCCGGACGGCGGGAAGAAAGTGATCGAGCGCAGAGACACATCAGCCGAACTCCCCTTGCACATACCAGCCGGGGTTCTGCGGCGTGTGGAACAGCCACAGGCGTTGGCCCTGTCCCGTGGCGACGCGCCAGTAGTCGCGCAGGCCCCGTGTCCAGTCGTCGTCGCCTTCCCACCAGGCGGGCGTGATCCGTTCCGGACCTTCGGCCTGAAGCGTCGTCAGGACGCGGCCGCGCCAGCGGAAGCGCGGCGGCGGGGTGGTGCCGGCCCCGGTGATCGGTTCGGGAGGAAACAGACGCAACGGGCGTGGACGCCGGTATGGCCACGAGCGGGCCGGCATGCTGTAGGCCGCAGGCACCAGCTTGAAACTGCGTTCCGGGATATGGCTGTCGACCGGGGTGAAACGCTGGATATTTTCCAGTCCGATCCGGTTGCCGAGCTGGGTGATGAGATCGGCCAGACTGTCCTTTTCCAGGGTCTGCGACGGGGTCAGCTGACGAGGCCCGAGATCTTCCACCTGGATGGCTTCCAGGCGGATCATGTCGATGCCGTAGCCTGCATCGACCGCACTGACCCCGCGTTCGAAAAGGGCCAGCATCCGATCGCCGTCGCGCATCGGCCGCGCCAGGCGCAGTTCGACCGCCTGGTTTTCCTGGTCCACTCTGCGGAAGGTCAGTTTCAGGCTGCGGGCGCCTTTCTGGGCCGTGTCCAGTTGCTCGCACAGATGGCCGATCAGCCGTTCCGCCCCGGCCATGACGTCGTCCACAAGGCCGATCGGGTCGGGCAGGGTCATGCGCACGGCGAAACTGAGATCTTCCTTCAAGGGAGAGATCTGTTCGGGAAGATTGCCGAGGGCCTGGTCGAGGCGGCGCAGCACCTCCGGATCGTAGCGCCGCGCCACGCTTGCCCGCGGCAGGTTGTGGAGATCGGAGACGGTGGCAATGCCGAGCCGCTCCAGGCTGGTGCAGGTCTGGTCGGCAAGGCGCAGGGCCGCCAGCGGCAGAGGCCCTATACGGGCGAGCGTTTCGACCGGTTCGGCGATGCCTTCGGCAAAACGGGCAAGCGCCCAGGCGGTGCCCGGGGTGGAGGCAAGACCGAGCCGGGCGGTGAGACCGGCCCGGGCAAGGCGGGCGCGGATATCGTCAAGCAGGGGAGCTTCGCCCCCCATCAGATGTGCCGAGCCGGTGATGTCCAGAAACAGGCCGTTCAGCCCGTCGAGCCCGACCCAGGGACAGTAACGGGTCGCCCACCGGGCCAGCAGCCGCAGAAACCGCTGGTCGGCCTTCGGGTCGGCGGGCCGGGTCAGCAGCCCCGGGCAGAAGCTTCTGGCATGAACAAGCGTGATGCCCCTGTTGAGACCCGCGCTTTCCGCGCGCGGACACAGGTCGTAGACGCGTTCGGAATTGCGGTCGTAAAGGGTCAGGGCAAAGGGCGCGTCAACGGGATTGGCGCGGAGCGAACGCTCAGCCGCCAGCCTCGGAAACCACAATGACACGATGCGCCGCTGCATCCCAACGCACTACCCATTCAGATAATGTTCCTGTTTTGTTCTTTATAATCGACCACAGCCAGGGAGTCGAGTCGTGGTCATTTTGCCAAGGGCCGGTTGACGGGGGCATGCCCTGGCCATGCGTGCCGGAAGCGGGCAAGCCGGTGCAGCGCCATCTTGTCTCCGCGGCGTTGCTGCCACCGCCTTCGGGAACCAGAAGCAGCGCCGTCGTGCCCCCGGTTTCGGCGGCGAGCTGCAGCCTGCGGCCCTCCGTCAGCCCGATCGGGTCGGTGATCTCGGCGACCACAAGCCCGGCCGCCCCGGACCTGAGCGCGGTTTCCGCGCTGGCAAGGACGTTGAGCGGCGTATCCGCACGGGTGATCAGGAGCTTGCCCGGATCACAATAGGGCGCAAGCCCTTCCGGATTGATCACGGGCCGCCAGCGTTCCGACACCCAGACGACAGCACCGCTTGCCTGGCCGGCCGTGATCGCGGCAAAGACCAGTCCGCCTTCGCCGCACACTTCATGGGCACGGGCGCGTTTCAGCGGAAAGGCGGAGGAAAACGGCAGGGACATGATCTGGCAGAAATGGCATCGGGTTAAACGGTCCCTGTTGAACATAAGGCCAACAGGGCTGGCGTCAAAGCCGGATTTCATACAGCGCGAATCGTATTCATGCGCACCAGGCGTATGTGATTGAAAAACTCCGTCGATTCAGCACCGTAACGAACTGTCATTGCTTCTTCATGCAAGCGCCGCTGAAGCGTCATGTAAGCCGACTAATCTTTGGTGAAAACAAGAGGTGCTCAGGGGTAAAAGTGCGGTACCGGAGGCAAATGCCGAGGTGGCCGCTTCGTCAGTTTTCATCAAAATGCGACCGCGAAAACCTTCGTTCGCCGGACTGCCGCCATGTAGGGGCAAAGTAAAGTCCGTTCTCGATTGCGGACGCGGTTAAGGCGTGTTTAAATGTTCATATGAGCGTCATACAACGTTCATATGAAAACAATACGAAACGCAGGCGTTATCGTTTCTGGTGCCCGCAAAGCCATTGCAGCACCGTGAGAACAAACTGCTGACCGGGGCATATCGCCCTCCAATGTGGGAGCAAACAAACATGGCTTATCGTAAGACCGTCGCCAGCTTCGTTGCTGCGGCCGCCCTTCTGGGGACTTCCTCCGCTTCTTATGCGGCGACCGACATCGCCTGGTGGCACGCAATGGGCGGTCGTCTCGGCGAAGTCGTTGTCGACATCGCAAACGGCTTCAATGCTGACCAGAGTGCCTGCAAGATCACCCCGGTCTACAAGGGCACATACGAAGAGACGCTGACCTCCGGCATCGCCGCTTTCCGTGCAGGCGAACAGCCGAACATCCTTCAGGTCTTCGATGCGGGCGCAGCGACCATCATCGGTGCCAAGGGTGCGGTGATCCCGGCTCAGGACATTCTTGAAACCTCGGGTGCGGGCTTCGATATCGAAGATTACATTGACGGCGTTCGCTATTTCTACGCTGACAGCGACGGCAAGATGATCGGCATGCCGTTCAACTCTTCCACCCCAATCCTCTACTACAATGTGGACGCTCTGGAAAAAGCCGGTGTTGAAGCTCCCAAGACCTGGGAAGAGTTCGAAGCGATCGCTCCGAAGCTTAAGGAAGCCGGTTACGTACCGCTCGCCCAGTCCCACCTGCCGTGGATCTTCACCGAGAACTTCAAGTCGCGTCATAATCTGCAGTTCGCGACCAACAACAACGGTTACGACGGAACCGCCGACACCAAGCTGGTTTTCGGTGAGCCGATCAAGAACCACTTCACCAAGGTGAAGGGTTGGCTGGACGACGGCATGTTCGGCTACTACGGCACCGGCTGGGGCGACAACCAGACCCCGTTCAACGAAGGCAAGGTCGCCATGTGGCTCGGGTCTTCGGGCTCCTTCGGCGGCATCCAGAAAACCGTCGAGTTCCCGTTCTCCGCGACTTATCTGCCTTACTGGGATGCGGTTGACGGCGCTGGCACCGGCACGTTCATCGGCGGTGCAGCCCTCTTCGCGATGGCCGGCAAGCCGGAAGAAGAGAACAAGTGCGTTGCGTCCTTCTACGAGTACCTGACCTCTCCGGAAGTCCAGTACATGTGGCACAAGGAAACCGGTTATGTGCCGATCACGACCGCTGCCTACGACATGGCCAAGAAAGACGGCTACTATGAAAGCACCCCGGCCGCTGAAATCGGCATCAAGCAGCTGACCCTGCCGGGCGGCGACTGGACCAAGGGCTACCGCATGGGCTTCTACGTTCAGATCCGCGACGTCATGAACCGCGAGTACGGCAAGATCCTGTCCGGTGAAACCTCTGTTGAAGACGCATTTGCTACCATCGAAGGCGAAGGCAACAAGCTTCTTGAGCGTTTCTCCAAGACCACCGGCAACTGAGCCGGACGGACCACTTGTCCTTGGGGGCGCATCACCTGCGCCCCCATTTCCATGCTCATGAAGCGGGCCGGCCTGGTGACAGCCCGCTTTCCCGCTCCCGGCGGTCGAGCAACAATCAGGTCGCGGCCATATGAAAAAAGTCCAGTTCAAGTCCCCGTTGCTGCCCTATCTGCTTCTTCTTCCGCAGTTGGCAATCGTGACGATCTTCTTCCTGTGGCCGGCGGCCGAGGCGGTGCGCTCGTCCTTTTATCTTGAAGATCCTTTCGGCTTCGGGTCGACCTTTGTCGGCATCGACAACTTCACCGACACGCTGACCTCTTCCGACTATGGCAGGGTTGCGCGCTTTACCGCCGTCTTCACGTTTTTCGTCACCTTCCTGTCGCTTGGCATCGCTCTTTTGCTGGCAGTCAAGGCGGACAAGGTCATTCGCGGCGCGTCCAGCTACAAGACGCTGCTGATGTGGGTCTACGCGGTTGCGCCTCCGGTGGCCGGCCTGATCGGTGTCCTGTTGTTTGACCAGCATGTCGGGCCGATCGTCGATTTCTTCGCGATGTTCGGCTGGAGGATGCAGATCGGCGTCGACTATTTCGACACCAGCTTCGCCATGATCGTCACCTCCGTCTGGAAACAGATCCCGGTCAATTTCATCTTCTTCCTGTCCGGCCTGCAGGGCATATCCAAATCCGTTCAGGAAGCGGCCAGCATCGATTGCCGCTCCGGCATGCGCAGGTTCTGGACCGTCACGTTCCCGCTTCTGGCACCGACCGGGTTCTTCCTGCTGATCATCAACATCACCTATGCCTTCTTCGACACGTTCGGCATCATCGACGTGATGGTGAAGGGCGAGCCGGGCAACAACCCGGTAACCCTTGTCTACAAGGTCTATCTCGACGGTTTCCGGGGCAATGACCTCGGCGGGTCGTCGGCGCAGTCCGTCATCCTGATGGCCCTTGTGTTCATCCTGACAATCATACAGTTCCGCTTGATCGAGCGGCGTGTGCACTACACGTGAGGAGCCGGAAATGAAAAAGAACCAGATCTGGGACCACGTCATTCTGCTTGTCGGCGTTTTCTTCATGGTCTCGCCGGTCGTTCTGACCCTCATGACGAGCACGCACGATGCCATCACGGTCTACAAGGAAGGCGTCCAGTTCCTTCCCGGCGGCAAGTTCCTCGAAAACTACGAAACGGTCCTGTTCCAGGCCGGTGGCTTCACCAAGGAAGTCGACGGCTTCGTGATGCTCAAGAACTCGATGATCCTCGGCCTCGGCTTTGCAATCGGCAAGATCATCATTTCCATGCTTGCGGCTTACGCCATCGTCTATTTCCGGTTCCCGATGGCCTCGCTCTGCTTCTGGGTCATCTTCGCGACCCTGCTGCTTCCCCTTGAAGTCCGCATTCTGCCTTCTTACGAAATCGTCCAGCAACTCGGCATGGTGAACACCTATTCGGGACTGATCGTCCCGCTGATCGCGTCGGCGACGGGGACCTTCTTCTTCCGGCAGTTCTTCCTGTCGGTTCCAGATGAACTTCTGGAAGCAGCGCGTATCGACGGTGCCGGCCCGTGGAAATTCTTCAAGGATATCCTGGTGCCGCTGTCGCAGACCATGATCGCGGCGATCTTCATCATCATGTTCGTCTTCGGCTGGAACCAATATCTGTGGCCGACCCTGATGACGACGGATGAAAGCCTGTTCACCCTGGTGCGCGGCATCAAGCAGATTCTGCAGGTCTGGGTCGGGGCCCAGATCCCGGCCTTCAACGAGGCGATGGCGCTGGCGATCCTGGCAATCGTACCGCCGGTGCTCATCGTGGTCATTTTCCAGAGCTGGTTCGTCAAGGGACTCGTCGAGAGCGACAAGTGAGAAACTAGAGGTAACTTATGTCAACGATTACTCTCGACGCCGTCCGGAAGGTCTATGCGGGCGATGTGGAGGCCGTCAAAGGTGTCTCCATCGATATCGCCGACGGCGAGTTCATCGTGCTTGTCGGTCCGTCCGGTTGCGGCAAGTCGACCCTGCTGCGCATGATCGCCGGTCTGGAAGATATCACGACGGGCGAAGTCAAGATCGGCGACCGTCTCGTCAATGATGTCGACCCGGCCGATCGCGACATCGCCATGGTGTTCCAGAACTACGCGCTCTACCCGCACATGTCGGTCTACAACAACCTGGCTTACGGTCTGAAGAACCGCGGCATGGCCAAGGACGAAATCGACCGGCGCGTGAAGGAAGCCGCCCGCATTCTGGAAATCGGCGATTTTCTCGACCGCAGGCCGCGGCAGCTGTCCGGCGGCCAGCGTCAGCGTGTTGCGATGGGCCGCGCCATCGTGCGCGAACCCGCAGCCTTCCTGTTCGACGAGCCGCTGTCCAACCTCGATGCCAAGCTGCGTGTCCAGATGCGCGTTGAGATCAAGCGTCTGCAGCGCTCGCTCGGCACCACCAGCGTCTACGTCACCCACGACCAGCTGGAGGCGATGACCCTGGCGGACCGCCTCATCGTCCTGAACGGCGGTAACATCGAGCAGATCGGCGCGCCGATCGATGTCTATGACAAGCCCGCCTCGACCTTCGTTGCAAGTTTCATCGGCTCGCCGGCCATGAACCTTCTGAAAGTGAAGGCAGGTGAAGACGGTCTTTCAGGCGAAGAAGGCGGTGGTCTCTCAGGTCAGAACACCAAGGGACGGGACCGCTACACGATCGGCATCCGGCCGGAACATCTGGAAGTGACCGATGCGCCGGATGACGGCGATGGCGTGAAACTGGAAGTGACCGTGAATGTTCTGGAGCCGATCGGTGCGGAAAGCTTCCTCTATGCCAATCTCGTGGATGACGGCCCGGAAATCGTTGTGCGGGTCTCCAGCCACGCCAAACATGAGCCGGGCGAAAAACTGTTCCTTCAAGCTGCCGCCGAAAACGTGCATTTCTTTGACGTGGAAACGGGACGCCGCATCGACTGAACACTCCCGAACTTGGACGGATAGCGAACGAGGGTGCTGTCCGTTTCGAAAGGCCACTCCGGGAAACCGGGGTGGCCTTTTGATTTCATCCTGACGGTTCTTGTCAGGAGAGTGGCAGGAAGAGACTGGGACGAGCGCTCCGCTTCTGGCAAAGACAGGGCAACCGAACCGCGACAAACAAGGACCGCCGATGGAACCGTTCAAGAACAAGATCTCGCCGGACCTCGTAAAGTGTCTGGGACTGCATGTCGAGCGGCATCTGGAAGGGTTCGACCGCGCGTCCTATGAAGCTGCCATCCTGGCCGAACTGGACAAGCTCGAGCTGAAACAGCGCGCCCGGCTGATCGCCGACGAGACCGGCAGGGTCCTGCCTGAATCACTGGATGCGAAATTCGAGATCCTGAGAGCGATCCTGCACCCGCTGGAAAACGAAGGTGTCGACCGGGCGAGCGATGAGGCGGGAATCCGCGGCTGGGGCATGATGCCGCTCGGCATGGTCGTCACGGATTTTGGTCTGGAGGATTTCGACAAGTCCTTTGCGCTCTTAAAGGAAATGACCAAGCGCGCGACAGCCGAGTTCGAGGTACGCCCCTTTCTCGACAGGGATCAGGACAGGGCGCTCGCCATCATGACACCCTGGGTAAAGGACGACAGCGTCCATGTCCGCCGGCTCGTCTCTGAAGGCACCCGCCCGCGATTGCCCTGGGGCATGCGGCTGAAGCAGCTCGTCGAAGACCCGACGCCGGCCCTGCCGCTTCTGGAAGCGCTCAAGGACGATCCGGAAGAATATGTCCGCCGGTCGGTCGCCAATCATCTGAATGACATTGCCAAGGATCATCCGGACCTTGTTGCGGCGATCGCCACACGCTGGCTGAAGGGTGCTGACATGAACCGGCAGAAACTGGTGCGCCACGCCTGCCGTTCGCTCATCAAGCAGGGTCACGCCGGAACGCTGACGGCGTTCGGACTGAACCCGCCGAAGATCATTGTGGATGGCCCGAACATCAAAACGCCCAGGGTAGCTTATGGCGACGCCGTCTCGTTCGATGCTGAGCTGAGGTCATCAGGCAAGCGCACACAGGAGCTTGTGATCGACTACCTGGTGCATTTCAAAAAGGCCAATGGAGCGCTCGCGCCGAAAGTCTTCAAATGGACGAAGGTGAAACTTGCGCCGGGAGAGACGGTCTTCATGTCCCGCGATCACGCCATCCGGCCGATCACCACGCGGGTCTACTACGGCGGAACACAAGCCGTCGGCCTCAGGATCAACGGCAAGGATTTCGGCTATGCGGAATTTGAGCTGGTGATGGACTAGGCGAGCGTGGGAAAACCTCATCCTGAGGAGAACCGGAAGGTCCGGCGCGCACGCTGGACCACTCACGGGTTGTCTTCCCGGTTTGCCGCATTGGCGGCAAGACCCGGAACCAGTAATCCGTAGGGTTGGCCAGTGATAAAGACGGTCAGACAAGCGGATACTGGATCCCTGCCTTCGCAGGGACGACAAGAAAAAACACGCATCACGGTATTCTGAAAACTCTGGATTTTGGCTTTCCATCGTCACCCCGGGCGAACGTGAGTGAGATCCGGGGCCGGGGAGCCGAGTCGCGTGTTTTCATATCCCGAGAAGCCTTTGCCTCTCCGGTCCCGGCTCGCGCTGCGCTTGGCGGGGATGACAACGGCAGACCGTGCCGCAAGCGTCTCCGCCTCTCTTCCGCAAGACCTCATCCTGAGGAGGACCGGAAGGACCGTCTCGAAGGATGGGCCACGCGCGCAGGTTCCGCCGTCCACCCCTCAACCGATCCGCTTCAGCCGCAGCATGCCCAAAATCCCGAGCGCAGGCCCGATCGCCATCAGGGTGAACATGCCCGGCCAGCCGATCAGGTCCGCCCCGAGCGGTGTGAGCTGGACGGTGAAGAACGTCAGCGCAAACCCGAGGGCGGTCTGGAAGCTCATCAGGCTGCCGGCCTGTTCGGGCGGAGCGTAATCGGCGACGAGGGCTGAGAACTGGGCGGAGTCCGGCAGGATCGCCGCGCCCCAGACAAGCACGCAGACGATTGTCAGCCAGACAGGTCCGCCGAAGGTGAGGGCCGAGGCGATCGCCGCGGTGCCGCTGACCACCATGGCCAGGATCGCGATGTTTGCCTTGCCGACCCGGTCGGCGACAATCCCGGCGAGGACACTGGCGACACCGCCGGCCGCGATCGTCAGAAAGGCGATCAGGCGGGAGAGGGATACGGCCTCGCTTTCCGCCATATGCGCGGAAAAAGAGAGCGTGAGCGCGACGCCGATCCAGGCCCACATCGCATAAAGCTCCCACATGTGACCGAGATATCCGGCATAGGCATAACGGATCCGGGCATTGGTCCAGGCGTAAAAAATCGCGTCGATCTTCATGCGCGGGGCCTTGGCGTGAAACGGCCCGAGACCAGCGAACAGGCAGAGCATGCCGCCGATGGCGGAGGCAAGCGAGGCAATCGTCAGGCTCCAGCGCCAGTCGGCGCCGCCCAGAAGCGCCAGGAGATGCGGTGCCGCCGAGCCAAGCGTCAGGGCACCTACAAGCGCGCCGACAAGAAAACCGCGGTCCTTCTGACCCCAGCCGACGGCAATCTTCATGCCGACGGGATAGACCCCGGCAAGCAGTGCGCCCGTTGCAAATCTTGCCAGGATCGAGACGGTGCCTCCCGGTTCGGCAACAAGAAGGCTTGCATTGAACAGCGCAGCGGCGATGGCGCAAAAGGCGAACAGCCGGCGCGGGTCGATCCGGTCGGCAAGCCCGAGCAGCGCGGAGGCAAGCGCGCCGACGACAAACCCGATCTGGACGGCGCTGGAGAGCGCCGCCTGCCGCATTTCGGAGATCGGAAACTCACGGGTGAGGTCCGGCAGGATCGCGGCCGACATGAACCAGAGACCCATGCCGGCGACTTCCGCGACCATCAGGAGCGAAAGCGAGCGCCATTTGCCTGTGAAGTCAGTCTCCAAGGCCGAGCTCTTTCCGGGCTTTTTTGGTGAGCTTGCCCGCAATGATCTTGTGAGCTGCGGTGATGTAGGCCTTCAGATCCTCTTCGGTGAGCGCGCCTTCCCGTTCCATCTGCACCCACTTCGCACGCGCAAGATAGGGCGCAGGGATCAGGCCTTCCTGCTGGGTCAGCAGCGAATAGGACATGTCCGAACACTTGAACCCGATCCGCTGATGGTCTCCGTCGCCCCAGCGCGAGCAGATCGCGAAAATCTTGCCACCGACTTTCCAGACGGATGCATTGCCCCACTGGATCACGTGGGTGGTTGCAGGCAAGCTTTTGCAGAAGGCATCGAATTCGTCGCGGGTCATATGAAACTCGTGTCTGAACAGCACGCTGGGAACGGGAGCGCAGAGTGACGATTCATGTCCGCTCGCGCAAGCCGCGCGCCGATCAAAAAAATATGTCACACATTCCGTTGCGCTGCCCTCTAACACTGTGAAGGACCGAAAAACAGGATCGCGAAATGACAATTGCAGATGTACCTCAGGCAGTGATCAAGGCCGCACAGCAAGGCGACAGGGTGGCCCTGGAAAAGGTGCTGCAGGGCGTTCAGGACCGGATTTACAACCTTGCACGCAGAATACTGGTCAATCCCGACGATGCCAGCGAGGCGACCCAGGAAATCCTGATCCGGATCCTGACAAAACTGTCCACGTACCGCGCAGAGAGCGCATTCTCCACCTGGGCCCACCGGATCGCCATCCGTCATATCCTCAGCGCGAAAAAGCTGCGGGACCGCGACCCTGGCCTGACCTTCGAAATGTTCGCAGCCGATCTGGAATCGGGTCTTGTTGCAGATCCGCCGGAAGCGCCCGATGAGGCGCTGCTCCTGAACGAGCTGCGGGTTTCCTGCACCATGGCGATGCTCCTGTGTCTGTCGATGGATCTCCGGCTTGCCTACGTGCTCGGCGATGTCTTTGAGCTGGACCAGTCCGAAGCCTGCGCGATCCTCGAACTGCAGCCTGCGACCTACCGCAAGCGGCTGTCGCGCGCCCGCGCAGAGGTGATTGCCTTCACCTCGCGACATTGCGGGCTGGTTAGCGAGAATACGAAATGCCTCTGTCCCAGAAGGCTGCCGGCTGCCATACAGGCCGGTCGGGTGCAGCCCGGTGCCTATCCGAACTCGGCCGGATCGCGTCTCTCCTACGCGGATGCAAGAGACGAGATTGGTGCCGTGGTTGAAGATCTGAAGACCTTCAAGCTTCAGCAGGCGGTCCCGCGTCGGGACTGCCCTCAGGACATTCGCAGCGAGCTCACCAGAATTCTGTCGCCGGGCCGTTAGGACCGCTTCCGGCACAGACCTGCCAGAAACCGAAAACCTTAACCGGCTTGGCAACGGGCGGGACTGGCACCGCTTTGCCTCATCCATGAAGGAAGACCCCAATGAAACATCGACTTCACACAGCAGCGGCCGCGGCCGCGATGGCAGTTTCAACCCTTGCCTTTCCGGCACATGCAGAAGGAACACTAAAGATGACACAGGATCAGCAAGACGTTCTGGCACTTATCGGAAAAATGACAGGTTCATTCGAGGCAGGTGATCTCGATACGGTGATGCAGACCTATGAAGCGGATCAGACGATCATGTTCGAGCCGGGCAAGCCCGTTTCGGATGCGAAAGGTGCAAGACTGGCCTTTGAACAGTTTCTTGCCGTCTCACCGAAGTTTTCCTATTCCGGCCACGAAGTGATCGTGGAAGGCGATATTGCTGTTCACATCGCGCCCTGGCAGATGACGGGAACCGATCCAGCAGGCAAGCCGGTCGAAGCGGCGGGGCTTTCCGTCGCCGTCCTGCGCAGGCAACCGGACGGTTCCTGGAAGATGGTGATCGACAACCCGCACGGCAGTCACCTGATGACGGGCAGAGCCGACTGAGTTTGGGAGTAAGCTGGGCCGGACCGGCGCAGCCCTTTCACGACGGTGTGGCCCGGCGGTCTTTCGCCGCGCCTTGCCCGGTCCGTCTCTGCATTGGATCTTCCGGCATCAGGTGCGGCCAATGTGGTGCCCGTGCAAAAGCCATCACGGCACCGAGCCAGCGAAGCCTGAAAAACGAACGCACCCACGCGCGCTGTTTCTGTTTCCGGAGCCATTTTGCCTCTCTTTCGAAGCGGACATGCTCGGGAAGGTCCTCCGGCCAGAGTTCTGCATGGTGCGGATAGAGCTGTCTGCGCGGGTCGTTCCAGGCGTGGCACCCGTTACAATCATCCGTCCCGGTGGTGAGAAGCGAACTGGGAATTATCATCGTTAAATTCCTCTCATATTTGATTTTGAAGAAGCATGTGATGCATTATTTCTCACGAATGGGATCTATCTGCATGTTTTTGAATTGAAATTGAGGTTTCAAAAATGAAACAAAATATGGATTGGGAGGATCTGAGGCTCTTTCTCGCGGTTGCCAAGGCAGGCGGCCTGGCTGGCGCCGCCGAGACGACCGGAGTGAGCGCGGCAACGCTTGGCAGGCGTGTCGCCTCCCTGGAAAAAAGCCTGAATGTACGGCTGGTGGAGCGCGAGGCGCGCGGCTATCAGCTGACATCGACCGGCCGTGACCTTCTGGTGCGTCTTGAGGATATGGATGACGCCGCCCGCGCGATTTCGGCATGGCGGGACAGCGGCAGCACGAAGAGGCGCGTTCGCATCTCCGCGGGCGACTGGACCGCGCGGCTGCTCATGGACAATATCGGTGCCTTCTGGTCGCAGGATGATCCCTGGGTCCCGGAGTTTCTGGCTGATCCGCGCAGCCGTGATGTTGCGCGGCGGCAGATCGATATCGGGGTTCGTAGCCGGCGCCCGAAACAGGAATGGCTTGCGGGCAGGAAGATCGGAACCGTCCGGTATGCCGTCTACCAGGCCGCGTCGGTCAGCGACGGATCAGGGATCGGCTGGATCGGAGTCGTCGAGGATGAGGCCCATTTCCCGACCGGCAACTGGATACGGGACAACCACGGCGGTGAGGTGACGATTACGGTGAACAGGGCCATGCATGCGCTGCCGCTGGTTCGTCAGGGTGCGGGGCGCATGCTGTTGCCGACATTCGTCGGTGACGCTTTTGCCGACCTCGCGCGGCTGAATGGCCCGATCGAGTCCCTGCAGACGGAAAGATGGCTTGTCATGCATCAGGATGAGCGCCATGAACCGGCCGTTCGCCAGGCTCTGTCCGCACTGGGAAAGCTGTTGAAAACAGACCCGGTCTTGCGTCCCGAACTGTGAAAACCCGCCCGATAGGCCAGCGAAACCGGTGGAAATGACCGCTCTCCTTGAATCAATTTTAACTAGGCTCCATATTTACTAACGAATGGAGCCGGTTGGTTCCTGCCTGGATGCCTGATTGGGTCCGGGTGCAAGGTCGCTTCGACAAGGACTTTGAGGATGTCACGCATGTCAGCGTTTTCCAGCCCGTTTATGCTCGGGTTCGACGATATCGAACGTGTGCTCGATCGCGTTTCAAAAGCCGCCAATGACGGCTATCCGCCCTATAACATCGAACGGCTTCCCAAAGTCGAGGGCAGAGGTGACGTCATTCGCATCACGCTTGCGGTCGCCGGCTTTACCCGGGAACAGCTTGATGTTTCGGTGGAAGAAAGCCAGTTGGTCATTCGCGGCAGGCAGGTCGACGACAAGTCACGCGAATATCTGCATCGCGGCATCGCCGCCAGGCAGTTTCAGCGGGCATTTGTCTTGGCCGAAGGCATCGAGATCCTCGGCGCTGACCTCAAGGATGGCCTCTTGTCCATCGATCTTGCGCGTCCCGAACCGGAACGCGTGATAAGAAAAATAGAAATCTCCAGCGGCGAATAGACCCTCGTCGGCAAAAAGAACGGAGAAAGACTGATGCACGATCCCAATAGCCCGGACTGGGCCGACCAAACCGTTTTGTCCGAATTCATGTCCGCGGATGAACTGACCGAGCTTGGTACCGGCGACGTCGCCTACATCAAGCCGATCAAGGCCGGAGACCTGAAGGAGATGTTCCCGGACGTCCCGCCACTGCATGACAACGTGACGCTCTACGCGCTGCAGAATGCGGACGGAACACCCATCCTGCTCGCGGACAGCCGCGAAGCTGCCGTTGCAAATGCCTTCGAGGCGGAACTGGAAATGGCATCCCTGCACTGAGCAGCGACGCTGACTGGTGACTGTGGCTTCAGCGCAGCCTGATCCGGCACGCGGTGCGAAGCGGGAACAAGGATTTGGACGCGGCCTCCTCGGGCCGCGTTTTCGTTTCAGCCAACGATCAACTGCTTCAACTGCAGGGACTCGTATTCGAGTTCGGTAAGCCGGTAGTTCACGACGTCGCCGATTGTGACCATGCCGACAACAGCGCCGTTTTCAACAACGGGCATGTGCCGGAACCGTCCTTCGGTCATCTTGCGCAACAGGGAAATCAGCGGATCATCCGGACCGCAGACCTCCACGTCGCGTGTCATGATGTCCCCGACCGTCTGTTTCAGCGTTTCCCCGGGCGTCTCAGCGAGCCTGCGCACGATGTCCCGTTCCGACAGGATACCCTGCAGTTCACCGGCGGCATCCTTGACGATCAGCGCGCCGATTCTCTTGTCCCGCAGCATTTCAGCGGCTTCCAGAAGCGTGTTCTGGGGGCGGAGGGCGAAAACCTCCTGTCCCTTGGAGGCGAGGATCTTGCGCACGGAAGCCGCCTCGCTCGTCGTGTTGGATTGCGAGGACTGGCTGTGGGTTGTCGCTTGCATCTTGTCTTTACGGCTCGGGGCCTGATAAGAGCTTGGCATGATTTTGGCTCCCTTTTGTCTGTCCCTCTGCGGACCTGACAGTCAGCTTAGCCGAAACATGCCTGTTTAAGGAACTCTTCAAATTGCAAGATTTGATACTCTCCCCGTTTGTTGCCACAAGCCTGTTCGTACTGGCCTGTTTCGCCGGTTTTCAGTACCGGCGTGTCTGGGTCAACGAGGGGCCGAGATGGAAACTCTGGGTTTTCGGGGTACTGGCAGGCGCCTGCCTGGCCATTGTGGCGTTCATACCGGTCGCGGCGACGAGTTGATCCGGACCACCGGGCCTCAGCTATCCATTTGCGCCAGCATCTTGCGTGCGCGGGGACAGGCCAGGCGTTCGCGCAATGGGCTGTCCGGATCGATTTCCTTGTTGCAGACCAGGCAATGATCCGCATCTGCGATCGCGTTCAGGCCGCCGCAGCTTCCCTTGATTGTCCGTCCGGAGAAAATCACGCCGATTGCCATGCCGACAACAACGACAAGCAGAAGCGCAAATGCCAGAACGAAGGTCATCAGGATCTCAACCCGGTTGCTTTATCAGGCCTGGAGGGCTTTGAAGCGATTGCTTGTGGCAGTCACGAAGCCGCTGTTCGGCGCGTCTGATTTCCGATCGATGAACATTACCGCCAGATCGCGCTGGTTGGCAATCTCAAGTCCGCGCTCCGTGCCTGCAGCGAGGAGAGCGGTCGACCAGGCATCTGCCATCATCGTATTTTCCGCCAGAACGGTCACCGACGCCGTCTTGTGCGTGATCGGCCGGCCGGTATGGGCATCGATAATGTGCGAATACCGCTTGCCGTCATGCTCGAAATAGTTCCGGTAGTCGCCGGACGTGGCCATCCCGAGATTGGAGACACTGGCGACCTGGAAGGTCTGGCGTGAGAGTGCACTCGGCGACTCGATGCCGATCTGCCACTCCATGCCGTCCGCATTCCGCCCTGAGACGTAGACGTCGCCGCCGATCTCGACCAAGAAATCCGAAAGACCGAAGGATCTGACGACCTCTGCGATCTGGTCGACGCCGTAGCCTTTGCCGACCGAGGGAACGTAGATCTGCGTGTCCGGCCGTGTCTTGCGCAAGGTTGCGCCTTGAACGTCCAGCCCATCCGTCTGGCCTGCCGAGCCTTTGGCGGCTGCAAGAACCAGCATGTCGGGTTCGGTGTGGATGCCCGGCTTGCTGGCACCGAAGCCCCAGGCTTCGATCACCGGGCCGAGCGTGATGTCGAATTGCCCGTCGCTGGCGTGATTCACGTCCTTGGAAGCCTGCACCACCTTCGCAAGGCCATCGGATACCTGCATGGGATCTGTCGACGTCGATGCGTTGAAACGGGAAACTTCGGAAGCCGGATCCCAGTTGGACAACTGGGCGTTGACGTTTGCAAGGCTTTTTCCGATCGCCTTTTGCAGCGTGGCCTTGTCCACCTGCCGGTCATGATCGACAGCCGTTACCGAATATCCGGTCCCCATCGTGGAACCGGAAAATTCCAGAATATCCGCTCCGCCCTTGCAGGCGGCCAAGGACAGCGACATCAGGATGAAGCTGCGCCGGGAAAATAAGATATCAGTGGGCACGGTACCAGTCTCCGGTAGATCATGAGCAACATGTGTCGCATGTGCACTCGCGCTTTTCATTGGTTTTGCCGGCCAATTCAACCAAAAAATTTTGTCCACAGGCAAATTAGTGCTTTTGACCGCGGCAAAAACATAGCATATGCGGGGCTAGAATTTTCTGGAGGCCGGGTGCGTGCAAAGCTTTAAGCTCAAAAAAGGTCTTGATCTGCCGATAACGGGAGCACCCGTACAAGAGGTCAGCGACGAGCGAAAGACGAATTCCGCTGCGGTTCTGGCGGCAGACTATATCGGCCTCAAGCCGCGTCTGCTCGTGGGGGAAGGCGACACCGTCGGCATCGGAACGCCCCTGTTCTTCCATAAAGATACACCTGACGTTATGATCGTGTCGCCAGTCGCAGGCCGTGTGCGGGCAATCAATCGCGGTGCGCGGCGCGTGCTGATCAGCGTAGTGATCGACATTGACGACAACGCTGCCAACCCGGTCGACTTTTCCGGTGTTGGCGATCTGGGTGAAACGTCCGGCCTCGTGGAACGGCTCTGCGCCTCCGGGCTCTGGACATCGTTCCGCACGCGTCCTTATTCGAAGGTTCCGGACCCGGCAGCACGGCCGGCGGCCTTGTTCGTAACCGCGACCGACACCGAACCGCTTGCGGCCGATCCGGCCATCATCATAGGCGAAAATGGCTCAGCGTTCGAAAAGGGCCTTGAGGCGATCACGTCTCTGAGCGAGGGAAAAACCTACCTTTGTTGCGAAACCGGTGCCGAAATCCCCGGTTTGACCATGTCCGGCGTCGAAGTCGCCGGCTTTACCGGGCCGCATCCGGCGGGCCTCGCCGGCACGCACATCCATTTCCTGGATGCACCAAGCGCCGAAAGGACGATCTGGAGCATCGGCTACCAGGATGTCATCGCAATCGGAAAGTTGCTTGAAACCGGGCATTTCGATCCGAGCCGCGTGATCGCCCTGTCTGGTCCGCGCTGTGCCAAGCCGAGGTTGATACGCACGATTGCCGGCGCGTCGATGGAAGAATTGGCCGAGGGCGAGATCACCGGCGACGAGCCGGTGCGGCTCATTTCCGGGTCCGTCTTGAGCGGACGACTGGGCGAGGGTCCGAGTGCCTATCTCGGGCGCTACGCAAGGCAAGTGACGCTGATTGAAGAGGATCACAAACAGATCCCGATGGGCTGGATCCTTCCGATGCCGTCGAAATACGCCTTTCAGCCCGTATTGGGCTCCGCGTTTTCAAAGAAACTCTACGCGCTGACTTCGAACCTGAACGGCGGACGCCGCGCGATGGTTCCGCTCGGCACGTTCGAGGAACTGATGCCGCAGGACTATCTGCCGACCCAGCTCCTGCGCGCGCTACTCGTCATGGACACCGACCAGGCACAGGCGCTTGGTGCGCTGGAACTGGACGAAGAAGATCTCGGGCTGGTAGGCTTTGCCTGCCCCGCGAAGTATGAATATGGCATTGCGCTCCGTGATTGCCTGTCGAAGATCGAAAAAGAGGGCTAGGTTTTGGGTCTGCGCAGCTACTTTGACCGCATTGAGCCGCTTTTCGTAAAGGGCGGGAAATACGAGAAACTCTTCCCGGTCTACGAGATGGTGGAAAGTTTCCTTTACACGCCGAAAACGGTCACCACCGCAGCGCCGCATGCGCGTTCCTACATCGACATGAAGCGCATTATGACCTACGTGGTCATCGCGACGATCCCGTGCATTCTGGTGGGCCTCTACAATATCGGCTTCCAGGCAAACCATGCGATTGCGACCTATGGCGCATCCGGATGGCGTGCCTGGATCATCGAAGCGCTTGGGATCGGGTTCAATCCGGCCAATCCGTTCGCGAATTTCGTTCACGGCCTGCTTTATTTCCTGCCCATCTACATCACCACGCTGGTCGCCGGCGGCATCTGCGAGGTGGTTTTCGCGACCGTGCGCGGCCATGAGGTCAACGAAGGTTTTCTCGTTACCTCGATGCTTTACGCACTGATCCTGCCGCCAACCGCGCCGCTCTGGCAGGTCGCGCTCGGGATCGTGTTCGGTGTCGTGATCGGCAAGGAAGTCTTCGGCGGAACCGGCAAGAACTTCCTCAACCCGGCGCTCACGGGCCGTGCCTTCCTTTATTTCGCCTATCCCGCGCAGATGTCGGGCGACACGATCTGGACACCGGTGGACGGGTTTTCCGGCGCAACAGCGCTCTCCGTCTCCGCATCGGATGGCTACGCGCAGCTCGCCGCGCAAGGCATGACCTGGATGGATTCGTTCCTCGGCATCATCCAGGGCAGCATCGGCGAAACCTCGACCCTTGCCTGCCTGATCGGCCTTGCTTTCCTTCTCGTGACCAAGATCGCCAACTGGCGCCTTGTCGTCGGCTGTCTTGGGGGCATGATCGCGTTTTCCACGCTGCTCAACCTGATCGGTTCGGATACCAATCCGATGTTCGCCATGCCCTGGTACTGGCATCTGGTCGTCGGCGGGTATGCGTTCGGCCTCGCCTTTATGGTCACCGAGCCGGTCTCGGCATCCCATACCAATGTTGGGCGGTACATATACGGCGCCTTAATCGGTTTCATGGTGGTAATGATCCGGGTGATCAACCCGGCCTTCCCGGAGGGCATGATGCTCGCGATCCTGTTCGGCAACGTGTTCGCGCCGCTGATCGATTATTTCGTCGTGCAGGCCAACATCAAACGCAGGGCGAAGAGAAATGCCTGAAGACACCGGACAGAACGAAAAAAGCCGGAACAAGGGCTTTGTGCGGCGGTTTCTCGACATGCCAGCCGACTCCGTTCCCAAGACGGTGTTCGTCGCCGTGTCGCTTTGCCTGGTCGCCTCCATGATCGTATCGGCGGCTGCCGTTTCCCTGCGCCCGCTTCAGGCCGTTAACGCGCTGAAGGACAAGCAGATCAACATTTTGCAGGTCGCCGGCCGCTATGAGCCCGGCACGGATGTTGCCGAAGCATTCAAGGTGTTCAAGCCGCAGGTGCTGGAGCTTGCCACCGGCGACTTCACGGATGCGTATGATCCTGCAACCTTTGACGATCTTGCCGCCGCCAGCGATCCGGAAACGTCCATCGCGCTGGAGAACGATCCCGCATCGATCGGCCGCCAGTCCAAATTCGTCACGATTTACTTGCTGCGCAAGGAAGACGGCAGCCTGGACAAGGTGATCCTGCCGCTTCACGGCTACGGTCTTTGGTCGACGCTTTACGGTTTCATTTCGCTCGAGGCGAACGGCAACGACATTTACGGATTGCAGTTCTACCAGCACGCGGAAACGCCGGGGCTGGGTGCGGAAGTCGACAATCCGCGCTGGAAGGCCCTGTGGAACGGCAAGAAGCTTGCCGATGACAGCGGCAATCTGCTCATCACCGTTGCCAAGACGGCGCCGCCGCAGGGCGAAGAATATCATGTGGACGCGCTGGCAGGCGCAACGCTAACGTCGGTTGGCGTTGATAACCTCGTGCGTTTCTGGATGGGCGAGGCGGGCTATGCGCCCTTCCTGGCCAAACTGCAAGCAGGAGAAATCTGATGGCGCAGACCAGAAGACAGATGCTGATCGATCCACTGGTCGACAACAATCCCATCACATTGCAGGTTCTGGGGATCTGTTCTGCCCTCGCCGTGACCTCGTCGCTGCAGGTTTCGTTCGTGATGGCGATCGCGGTGACCCTGGTGACCGGTTTCTCGTCGATGTTCATCTCGATGTTGCGCAATCACATCCCGGGCTCGATCCGGATCATCGTGCAAATGGTGATCATCGCCTCTCTCGTGATCATCGTGGACCAGGTCCTGAAAGCCTATGCCTTCGAGATCTCGAAGACCCTCTCGGTCTTTGTGGGCCTGATCATCACCAATTGCATCGTCATGGGCCGAGCGGAAGCCTTCGCCATGAAGAACCCGCCGGTGGCCTCCTTCATCGACGGTGTTGGCAACGGCCTGGGCTACGGTCTGATCCTGATGTTGGTCGGCTTCATTCGCGAACTCTTCGGCGCAGGCAGCCTCTTCGGGTTCAACATCCTGCAGACCGTGAACAATGGCGGCTGGTACGTTCCCAACGGCATGCTGCTGCTGCCGCCATCGGCCTTCTTCATCATCGGACTGCTGATCTGGGCGTTCCGGACCTGGAAGCCTGAACAGGTCGAGGAACCCGAATACAAGATCCAGGTGGTGGACGCGCACTGATGGAACATCTGGTCTCCCTTGCCGTCAAGGCGATCTTCGTCGAGAACCTCGCACTGTCCTTCTTCCTGGGCATGTGCACTTTCATCGCCGTATCGAAGAAGATCTCGACCGCGATCGGCCTCGGCATTTCGGTCATGATCGTTCAGTCGATCACGGTTCCGGCCAACAACATCATCCTCAACTATCTGCTTGCGCCCGGCGCGCTCGCCTGGGCGGGGTTCAGCGATGTCGACCTGACCTTCCTCGGTCTGATCTCCTATATCGGCGTGATTGCGGCCCTGGTGCAGATCCTGGAGATGGTGCTCGATAAGTACTTCCCGCCGCTCTACAACGCGCTCGGTGTGTTTCTTCCGTTGATCACGGTGAACTGCGCGATCCTGGGCGGTTCGCTGTTCATGGTGGAACGCGATTACGATTTCACCGAGTCGGTCACGTATGGCCTTTCCTCCGGTTTCGGATGGGCGCTGGCAATCACGGCGATGGCCGGTGTCCGGGAAAAACTGAAATATTCCGACATTCCTGAAGGGCTTCAGGGGCTTGGTATTACTTTCATCACTGCCGGGCTGATGGCGCTCGCCTTCATGTCCTTCAGCGGCGTCAAACTGTAACGGGAGAGCCTTGTGGCCACATTCGGACTCGGCATTCTGCTCTTTACCCTGATCGTGCTGGCGCTTGTCACGATCATTCTCGGCGCGCGTTCCAAGCTCGTGTCGACCGGCAATGTCAACATAAGCATCAACGGCGAGAAGACGATCTCCGTCCCCGCCGGCGGAAAGCTGCTGCAGACCCTTGCTGAACAGAAGCTCTTCGTGCCGTCCGCCTGCGGCGGCGGTGGAACCTGCGCCCAGTGCCGGGTCAAGATCTTCTCCGGTGGCGGCTCGATCCTGCCGACAGAGGAAAGCCACATCACCAAGCGCGAAGCGGCTTGTGGCGATCGCCTGTCGTGCCAGGTTGCCGTCAAGCAGGACATGGAGATCGAGGTTCCCGAGGAAGTCTTCGGGGTCAAGAAATGGGAGTGCACCGTTCGCTCCAACGAGAACGTGGCGACCTTCATCAAGGCGCTGGTTCTGGAGTTGCCGGAAGGCGAAGACGTCAACTTCCGCGCGGGCGGCTATATCCAGATCGAGGCCCCGCAACACGCCCTCAAATACACCGATTTCGATGTCGAGGAAGACTACCGGGGCGATTGGGACCGCTTCAATCTCTGGCAGTTTGAATCCGTCGTTTCCGAGCCGCTCGAGCGCGCCTATTCCATGGCGAACTACCCTGAGGAAAAGGGGATCATCATGCTGAATGTGCGTGTGGCGTCTCCGCCCCCGGGTTCGGCAGGCATCCCTCCGGGCAAGATGTCGAGCTACATCTTCAACCTGAAACCGGGCGACAAGGTCACCATCTCCGGTCCGTTCGGCGAGTTCTTCGCTCGCGAGACCCAAAAGGAAATGGTGTTCATCGGCGGTGGTGCAGGCATGGCGCCGATGCGCAGCCACATCTTCGATCAGCTCAAGCGTCTGAAGTCGAAGCGCAAGATCAGTTTCTGGTACGGCGCACGCTCCAAGCGCGAAATGTTCTTCGTCGAGGACTTCGACGAACTGGCGGCTGAAAATGAGAACTTCGATTGGCACGTGGCGCTGTCGGATGCGCTGCCGGAAGACGACTGGACCGGCTACACCGGCTTCATCCACAACGTGCTTTACGACGAATATCTGAAGAACCACCCGGCACCGGAGGACTGCGAGTTCTACATGTGCGGACCGCCCATCATGAACTCGTCGGTCATCAACATGCTGCTTGAGCTGGGCGTCGATCGCGAAGATATCATGCTCGACGACTTCGGTGGCTGATTCCAAAACGGTTTCAGCAGTAACCGATAATGAAACTGCCCTGATCGCCAAGCGGTCAGGGCAGTTTTATTTTCGGGGTGCTGACACCCGACCGATGCAGCCCCTCAAGTGGACTCAGGTCTTTGAATGGCACACATGCTAAACGAGCGCCGGGTCTTTCGATTTCGGAGCGGTATCTTCAGCGCTTGCCGATCCGCTTGTCTGCGGGGAAGACCCTTGCGCTTTTGCGGATGATGATCCGGAGACAGCAGGCGGTTTGCGCCAGGGCTGGCCTTTGAACCAGGCAACCACATATGCAACCGCGATCAGGGCCAGGAAGCCGCCGAAATTGGTGTAGATCTGCGCCGTCCACTCACCGCGTGCCCAGGCCATGTCACGAAGGATCGCGACCGTCTGGGCAATCACGAGGCTCGCCATGAAGACCGCAAGGGACTGTTGGCCCACCTTCTGGACGACCCGGACAAAACCGCCCCACAGCGCGCCGTGGCCGAGGAGGTATTTCCCGTGTTCGCCGGCGGCCACCCAGGCGACATAGGCCAGCGCCAGGAAATGGACATAGCGCAGGATGCCGAACTCGGTCTTGACCCAGAGCGGTCTGATTGCCTCGCGCACTTCGCGCGCCCAGACAACGTCCAGATGGTTCTCGCTGTGAACGCGGAAATAGGCGAAGGGAACCGTGATCAGGATGATCGCGAGAGCGGCCAGGATCAGGTTCCGGCTGACCGGCGGTGCCGGGATCCAGCCGCGCATGAACGCGAACCCGGTGAAGAACAGCATTTGCCAGGCAAACGGATTGAAGAACCACTTGCGCTCCGACCAAGGCTCGGCCGGAAGGTCCAGCAGGCCGAACTGCGAGGCGAGCCAGAGCCCGAATGAAAAGGCGAACGCACCAGGCACGGAATAACGGGCGATCAGCATGATGGCCGGCATCAGAGCCAGGATCACGACGTACATCGGCAGGATGTCGAAATAGTTCGGCACCCAGGTCATCGTCATGAGGCCGGGCAGGGCAATCTCCGTCTTGTTGTAGAGATGCCATAGGTTCAGCGAGTTGACGTAGTCCTGGGTCAGGCCGCAACAGTCGTTCAGGAAGCCGCTTTCGTGCACCATGACCAGTACGACCGCGATGATCAGGAACTGGCCGATAAAAGCCCAGTAGACCTGCCACATGCGTTGCACGACACGTGCCGCACCAATGCCCCATCCATAGACATCGAACGTCTTGCCGAACGCCAGGGCAGACGCCATGCCGGAACAGAAAACAAAAATCTCGGTCGCGTCGGAAAAGCCGAAACGTGCAGGGATCCAAAGCGTCCACCAGTTCCACGGCACATGGGCGATGAAGATGATGAACATCCCGATCCCGCGAAAAAAATCGAGCCGCGGGTCGCGAGGACGTTTCGTTTGTGTATGTGCGTTCACGTCAAATCCAGAAATTTAAGTCACCCGGGCGGACAAGTCCGTCAATAGGAGTTGGCTGCCCTGAGGTTCTCGTCTTCCATAACCTGCTCGGCTTTTTGCATCTTGCCGCAAATTTCAAGCCGTTGCTCGGCGAAGCGGTCGAGCGCGCCGCGCTTGCCGCTGCGGCTCTTGATAACGGTTTCGGCCTCACTCGAAAAGCCTGCGCGCAGGGCTGCGTCGATCGTGATGCGTTCAAACACGTCGCGCTGGGCATGGGACCCGCCGATCGTGTGCAGACTGTCGCGGGCGGATGTCAGCAGGGAGAAAGCGGAGGCATAGTTGCCTTTCCGGTACTGCTCCAGGCCGAGCCCGGTCGGCAGCCCGGCCTCCGCCGAGATGCGGCCGAGGTCCGTTTCGGTTTTCGAGCGTTCTTTCAGACCGGTCAGCAGTCTGTCAGCACCCATACGCCGCCCGCCGTTCAGGAGGGCCAGCAGGTAATGAAGGTCTGCAAATACGTTGCACCCGTCCTCGGCACGCTTGTCCGAGAGCTGCGCGATCTCTTCCCAGCGAGACCCGACATCGACACCTTCCAGTTCGAGCCTGACCAGAAGCGAGGCCGCGTTGGAGATGTCGCGGTAATCGTCCGTCTTGTCCTTGCGGATGTCGGCATCGTAAAGCGCAAGCGCCTTGTCGGCCTGTCCCTGGTCGAGATACATCAGCGCGAGGTGCCACCAGACATGGTAGCCGAAATTGTTGCAGTGGGCCCATCCGTCGGGATGGTTTTCCAGCCAGCCGACGCCTTCTTCGGAGCGGCCGGTCATGTCATGAACGTGCGCGACCGCATGCAGGCCCCAGGCATCGTCCCGGGCAAATTCAAGTCCTTTGCGCCCCGACGCTTCGGCAAGGCGGTAGTCCCCTGTCTCTTCGAGGGAGAACGCCCGGCAACCAAGCAGGTAGCCATAGGCGGGATGTTTCTCGTCATAGGCGGAATAGATGCGGTCGATGGACTGGCGCATGCCGACCGCATCGCCCAGGACAAAACGGATCGCGTGGATCAGCTTCATCATGAAGGCATCTTCCGGCACACGCACCAGCATGGCGTCGAGAACATCCGCTGATCTGGAAGGGAAGCCGTTAAGCCAGACATCGAGCGCCTGGACAAAGGCCGCTTCGCGTTCTGTGATTGGCGTGTTTTGCGCGGAGGTTTTCGCAATCGCGAGACACTCGCGCGCTGTCGCGTTTAGTTCCTTGCGTCCCAGAAGAAGGCAGAACATTCCGCGTGCCGCATGGGCGAGCGCGAAATCGGTGCTCTTGCCAAGGCACGTCTCGAGATGGACCGGTGTGGCTTTTCCATGAGCCAGAAAGGCCAGCACGGTCGCGTTCCAGGCCGCCAAGGCGTCCTTGTCCGTGAGAGTGAGATCATATCCAAATTGATCGCTGAGACGCATGTGTGGCCTTCTCGTTTCCAATGCTGACGGTTACCGTGCGTTTTTGGTACAACGCAAACGGCAGCGGGCAGCCGAATGAATATTCACCGCTAAAAATCCGCAGCCTTCTCATGAACTGCAAAACACAAAAAGGTGTTGGCAATGTGTAGTGCAGACGTTGAGCTTTGGATTGTGAAGATATGGCGGCTGATGCAAGGGTAAAGCCCAATTTTCAGGCACTCCGGCCGGGAGCGGCTGCGACGATCGGCAGTAGAAAAAGGGTAGCGATTCTATGGCTGTCACGATTCCGAGGTCACAGGGCACCGTTGTCGCCGTTGCGGCCGGCCTGCTTGCGCTGATTTCGCTCGGCGCCTATGCCGAGGCCGGTGTGCGTCAGGCTGTCGCAGTTCTGATTGGCGGTCTCGCGGGGCTTTCGCTCTATCACGCCAGTTTCGGATTCACCGCGGCCTGGCGGCGCATCGTGACGGAACGGCGCGGAGCCGGGCTGCGCGCGCAGTTCGTGCTGATCCTTCTGACCAGCGCGGTTTCCTTTCCGCTGATCGCATGGGGTTCCCAGCTCGGATGGCCAACGGGAGGCTTTGTTTTCCCGTTCGGTGTCGCCGCGGCTATCGGTGCGTTCATGTTCGGCGTCGGGATGCAGCTTGGCGGCGGCTGCGGGTCGGGAACGCTGTTCACGGCCGGCGGCGGATCGACGCGCATGATGATAACGCTCGCCGCATTCATCCTGGGATCCGTCCTGGCAACGGCCCATCTTCACCTGTGGGGGCAGCTGCCGAAACTGCCCGCGACATCGCTAATCCGTGAATTCGGTCCGCACGGCGCTTTCCTGATCACGGCGGCCGTGCTGGGCGCGTTGGCATTTGCAACCGTTCGCATTGAACGCAGCGCGCATGGGGAATTGGCCGCATCGCGCAAGACGGGTTCCTTCCTGACCGGGCCCTGGTCGCCAATGATGGGGGCCGTGATGCTGGCCATCGTCGGCATCGCGACCTTTGTGGTTGTCGGGCGGCCGTGGGGCATCACATCAGCTTTCGCCCTTTGGGGCGGCAAGATCTTTCACGCGGTGGGCATTCCGGTCGACACCTGGCCATACTGGACGTGGCAGCGCGGCGCGCTGGAGAACTCCGTGCTCCGGGACACGACGTCTGTGATGGATTTCGGCGTTATCCTGGGTGCGATGGCGGCTGCGGCCCTTGCCGGCAGGTTCGCGCCGGTCTGGCAGCTCAGCCGCCGGGATCTTCTGACGGCAATCGCGGGCGGACTGCTGATGGGATACGGGGCGCGGCTTGCCTATGGCTGCAACATCGGCGCCTATCTCGGCGGCCTGGTCTCCGGCTCGCTGCACGGCTGGCTATGGCTGCTGTTCGGCTTCCTCGGAAGCCTTCTTGGTACGCGACTGCGCCTGAAACTCGGGATGGGTTAGCGCGCGGTTTTCCCTGCACACCCGATTGTGAAATGCGCGTGAGCGCTGGGGCGTTAGGCTCGGTTCACTTTTCATTTTTTTCCAAAGGGACAGGCATATGCGCACTCTTCTCAGCTTCTTTGTGCTGATTTTCGTCTCTTTTTCTTCCGCGCTGGCAGACAGCATCCCGGAGCGCGATGGCTGGCGGGTCATCGCGACGGACAAGCCCTACCAGGCACTCGTCGATGATTTGAAGGCCGCAATCAAGGCGGAAAAGATGCTTCTGGTAACACAGGCGAGCGCATCTGCCGGGGCCAAGGGGCGCGGACTGACAATCCCTGGCAACCGTGTCATGGGCGTCTACCGCAATGACTACGCGATCAGGATGCTGGAGGCATCGGTCGCTGCCGGCATCGAAGCACCGATCCGGTTCTATGTCACCGAGGACACCGGCGGGACCGCAACGCTCTCCTGGAAAACGCCGAGTTTCGTGTTTGCGCCTTACATGGAAGAAGGCGGTGATGCGCTCGCCGAACTGGCCGCGGAACTCGACGGTGTGTTCCGAACCATCGCTGACAAGGCTGTTGCATCCCGGTAACACGCGGCTTTCATTGTGCTTTGACGATTGGGGACGAGGAAAGTTTGTGCTTGTCGTGACTCACTTGCGAGGTCACACTCAAGCCATCGTCAACTATTGAAAGGAGGTGTGCCCATGTCTAGTGAGTATCGGAACGTGGCCCGGAAGTCTGGGTGGAATGGATCGGTGCTGGAGCAGCCTCTGGTATTGCAAAGTTTCACCGGGATCTGATCCGGACCTTGGGTCTACGTCGATCTCATGGGAGGGCCGCACCGCGGCCCTCTTTTGTTTTTGCGGCTTTGCGCGGCGAAACTCTCTGCCGTGAGCGTCAGATGAGGCCGACGGCCTTGCGAACGTCCTCGTCCCGCAGGGAGCAGTCGATGCCACGATAGGGGTCGCCGGCGTCTGTGCTCAGCCAGCAGATGGCCTCGCCGACCCATTCGGCCGGAATATGAACGGACGGATCCAGCTGACTGACCGGATTGACCCCGGACGCCTTGATGTCGATCTGCATCTGGGTCGCGACGGTTCCGGGGCTGAGACCGATAACCCGGATGCCCTTGTCGCCGAACTCCTTTTCGCCGCATCGCGTCAGCGAAAGCGCAGCAGCCTTGGACGAACAGTAGTGGCTCCAGCCTTCCAGCGCGCCTGAGGCCGCTCCGGAACTGATGTTGATGATCGTTCCGGACCCTTCTTTCAGCATCTGCGGCGCGGCGGCGCGAATCCCGTTATAGACGCCTTTGACATTCACATCGATGACATTTGCCCAGGCTTCGGGATCGGACGTCTCGATCCTGCTGATCGGCTCGATGACCCCGGCATTGTTCACCAGGATGTCGAGTTTCCCAAAAGTATCGAGACAATATTGAACCGCCTTTTCAACGCTCGGGTAGTCGGCGACGTTGCAGGCGACTGCAGCCGCTTCACCGTCTCCGGCGTTGATTTCCGCGGCGATCCGGTCGATATCTGCTGCCGAGCGCGCCGCGAGCACGACCTTGGCGCCATATTTCGCAAAACTCCGTGCGGCAGCTTCGCCGATGCCTCGGCTTGCGCCTGTCACCAAGGCAACTTGTCCAGACAAATCAAACATAAAACGTCCCTGAAATGTGCGGGCCCTTTGGGGGCCGCGTTGAGCTTGGCGCAAACTTAGTGTGAGAAAGCCGCAGAATAAACAGTTCGTTTGCAGTAACATCATGCGCGAATTACACGAATGACTGAACGATGTATTTTGAGAATTCCTGATCCTGCCCTCCGGCCTTGCCAACGGGGCGGACAATGACAAGGTCTGATTGATGGCTGCAGAAAAATCCGCGCTGCAGACGGGGCTCCGTCAGCTTTATTTCGGTCACTCGACGCGGGCGCGGGTCTTCAGGTTCACCCTTCTGGCATTCGACGTCATCACGATCGGATACTTCATTGTTTCCTCCGTCATGGATCCGGAGCGGCACTTTCACACGCTCGACTTCATCCTCGCGGGCGTGTTGTCGCTGGACTACATCGCGCGCCTGATCGCCTCGGCAACACCTGCGCGGTACCTGTTCAGCTTTACCTCGCTAACCGACATCGTCGTCATCGCGTCGCTTCTTGCGCCGGTGTTTTTGGAAAACTTCGCTTTTCTTCGGGTCGTCAGGATGCTCCGGCTGCTGCGTTCCTACCATCTGCTGAAGGAATTGCGCGAAGCCTCGAGCTGGTTCCGCAGAAACGAGGACATCCTCCAGTCCGCTGTAAACCTCGTGGTATTCATCTTCGTCGTGACGGCGATCGTCTTCGTCATAGAGGATGACCGGAACCCGAACATCAACAACTATCTCGACGCGCTCTATTTCACGGTAACGACCCTGACAACGACGGGCTTTGGCGACATTACCATGACCGACAGTGTCGGGCGGCTGATGACGGTTCTCATCATGATATTCGGCGTCGCGCTGTTCCTGCGTCTGGTACAGACCATTTTCCGGCCGTCCAAGGCGCAGGTCAACTGCCCCGACTGCGGCCTGAACCGTCACGACACGGATGCGATCCACTGCAAGCACTGCGGGCGTATGCTCAATATCCCGACGGAAGGGGCATGGGACTGATGGTTCGTCTGTCTCGCTGACTTGTGATGACACCAAGCTGGACAAACCGGCCACAACGCCCTTCTCTTCAATCGGCCGCTCCGACTTGTGAGCGGGACGTGCGTGACAGGAGCCGATCTTGATATCAAAAACGTTTCCCTCTGCCGCCTGCGCCATTTTGCTGGCATCAACCGGTCTGGCCGGCCCGGTTTACGCTGACGATCAACCGGGCTGCGGCGGCGAGATCCCGTGCATGCTGGACGGCGGCGAATATTACATTCACCTGCCGCAGGACCGGGCTGGAGACGAGCCCCTTGGAGCGATCTTCTACCTTCACGGTCATCGCGGCAAGGCGGTCAACGCCATCCGGAACCAGGGCTTCCAGCGCATGGCGGACAAGCTCGGCGTCGCTTTTGTGGCGGTGCAAGGTGTCAACGGCACCTGGTCGTTTCCGACCGCGCCGAGAAACCTGCGCGACGAATCGGTCTTTTTCGACAAGGTCCTGAGCGATCTCGAAGACCGGTTCGAAGTCGAACGGGACAAGACAATGCTGTCGGGGTTTTCATCAGGCGGTTTCATGACATGGTACCTGGCCTGCGAAAACGCCGGCCGTTTTTCCGGATATGCGCCGATCGCAGGAGCGTTTTGGGAGCCGCTGCCCGAAAACTGTCCGACCGACAATCCCTACCTGTTTCATGTCCACGGAACCGGCGACACGGTTGTTCCGCTCGCCGGACGCTGGCTGGGCGGCGGGCAATGGAAGCAGGGCGACGTGTTCGAGAGCTTCGATGTCTGGAGGCGCCAGAACGGCCTGTCCGAGGCAAGCTCTGAAAAACTGACGGACGGCAATCTGGAATGCCAGCGATGGGCACCCGAAGGCGGTCTGTTTGAGCTCTGCCTGCACGACGGCGGACACAGCGTGGAAGCCAAGTGGATCGAACGCGCCTGGACCGAACTTGGCGCGATCAAGGGTTGGGACCGGAAAAGCTGAACACTCACACCGGATTAACGGGAATGTGAGCCAAGGTGTTGCGCGCGCTATCTGACCGCAGTTGACGGGGAAGGGGCTATGTGTCCATTTCCCGTTAAAACGTCAGTCAAAAGGTGTTGCGTGTCCCAGTCCGCCCCCCAGCCCGGTGCCTTGTCCGGTCTTGTTGTTCTAGATCTCTCGCGCATTCTCGCCGGGCCGACCTGTACCCAGGTGCTTGGGGATCTCGGAGCCGAGGTCATCAAGATCGAGCGACCGGGCCGCGGCGACGACACGCGCGGCTGGGGCCCTCCCTTTCTGAAGGATGGTGCGGGCAACGAGACAGCGGAAAGCGCCTACTATCTCTCGTCGAACCGGAACAAGTCCTCGGTTGCTATCGATCTGGCAACGCCGGAAGGCCAGAAGCTGATCTCCGACCTTGCGGTCAAGGCCGACATTCTGGTCGAGAATTTCAAGGTGGGCGATCTCAAGCGGCGGGGCCTCGATTACAAGACACTGAAGGCACTCAATCCCGGGCTGATCTACTGTTCCATTTCCGGTTTCGGTCAGACCGGCCCCTACGCGCACCGGGCAGGCTACGACTTCCTGATCCAGGGCATGGGCGGGATCATGTCGCTCACCGGGTTTCCCGACGACGAAGGCGGCACCGAAACCAAGTGCGGTGTCGGGATCGCCGACGTGATGTGCGGCATGTATGCCACCGTCTCGATCCTCGCCGCGCTCAACCACCGCCACGCGACCGGCGAAGGCCAGCATGTCGATATCTCCCTGCTCGATGCGCAGGTGTCCTGGCTGATCAACCAGGGCGTCGCCTACCTCGTCTCCGGCAATGTGCCCGGACGGCTGGGCAACGGTCACCCGACCATCGTCCCTTATGAAACCTTTCCCGCGGCCGATCAGTCCTTCATCATTGCCGTCGGCAACGACGCGCAGTTTCAGAAGTTCTGCGAGGTGGCGGACGCACCCGAACTGGCGGAAGATCCGCTCTACGCAAAAAACGCCGACCGCGTCCGGAACCGTAAGCAACTGATCCCGCTGCTTCGCCGCCTGACCATCGACAAGACCGCTGCCGAGTGGATCGCGGAGCTGGAGAAGGCCGGTGTCCCCTGTGGTCCGGTGAATGATCTCGGGCAGGTGTTCACGGACCCGCAGATCCTGGAACGGCAGATGCGTATCAGCTTGCCGCACCCTGTCAGCGGGATGGTGGATCTGATCGGATCTCCGATCAATCTGGAAAAAACACCTGTCACCTACGCCAAGGCGCCACCGATGCTCGGAGCCGATACAGCCGAGATCCTGCGGCGCCACCTCAACTTAAACGACAAGACGTTGCACGCCCTTGCCGACAAGGGCATTGTCGGCCTCCGAAACGCACCAGAAGACAAGGAAAAACCCGCCAAATGACCACCGGCGCAGATATCATTGCCGGCAAGCTTCATGCTGCCGGTTGCCGTCATGCCTTCGGCATCCCCGGAGGCGAAGTTCTTGCCCTGATGCAGTCTCTTGATCAGGCCGGCATGAATTTCGTTCTGGTCAAGCACGAGAACGCCGGCGGCTTCATGGCGGAAGGCGGCTGGCATGCGGACGGGGCACCGGGCGTCCTCCTGGCAACGATCGGGCCCGGCGCGGCCAATGCGGTCAATGTCGTCGCCAATGCCTGGCAGGACCGGATGCCGCTCATCTTTCTGACCGGATGCGTCGATCAGGGCGAAGCAGAGAGCTACACGCACCAGGTTTTCGACCACCAGCAGCTGCTGCGCCCGATCGTCAAGGCGAGCTTTTCCGCCCGTCTCGGTGCGCTCGATGTCGTGATGGAAAAGGCGCTGGCAATTGCGCTCGACGGCCAGCCGGGTCCGGTTCACATCGATGTGCCGATCAAGGTCGCCGAAGCGGAAACGCAAGAGCCGTGGTCGCACTCCTTCCTGTCGGCTCCGGTTGCGACACGCCCTGCGACGGGTACGGATCTGGACACCGCGATGGCGCTCTTTGCCAAGGCAGAACGTCCGATTGCGATTGCCGGTGTTGATGCGGTCAACGAAGGCGCGTCAGCCGCGATCAGTGACTTCTGCAGGGAATTCAGGATACCGCTCGTCACCAGCTACAAGGGCAAGGGCCTCTTGGACGAAAACGACCCGCTGGCCCTGGGCGGCGCGGGGCTGTCTCCAAAGGCGGACGGTCATCTCCTGCCGCTGATCAATCAGAGCGACTGCATTCTCCTGCTCGGCTACGACCCGATCGAGATGCGCATCAACTGGCGCAATCCCTGGGACACGGATGCATCGGTCATCGACGTGACGCCGGTTCTCAGGACCCACGGCATGCACAGCGTCTCCGCGACGCTTCGAAGCGCGGTTGGGCCTGCACTTGAGCTGTTGAATGCGGCGCGCAAACCGGATCAGCCCTCCTGGCCGGACGGTGACCCGGATAAAGTCAGGGCAGAGCTCGCCGCAGGCTTTGCACCGGAAGGGGATGGCTGGGGCCCGGCAACGGCATTCCACACCTTGCGCGATGTCATGCCCGCCGAAACCGTTGCCACCGCGGACAGCGGTGCCCACCGCATTCTCGTCAGCCAGATCTGGCGCTGCCCGTTGCCGCGCCAGATGCTGCAGTCTTCGGCGCTGTGCACCATGGGCTGCGCCGTGCCGCTGGCCATGGGTCACAGGCTGGTAGAGGGATCGGCTCCGGTGATCGCATTTGTCGGCGATGCCGGCCTTGAAATGTGCCTTGGTGAGTTGTCGACCCTCAGGGACCTGAAGATCCCGGTGACCATCTGTGTTCTCGTCGACACCAGCCTTGCGCTTATCGAGCTGAAACAGCGCGGCAGCCAGAGACCCAATGTCGGTGTTGACTTCGGCGAGACGGATTTCCCCGCCGTCGCGCGCGCCTATGGCGGCCACGGTGTCTGGATCGACAACGCCGATGACCTGCGGCAGGAAGCCAAGGACGCGCTGGAGCGGGACGGCTTCACCATTCTTGCCTGCCGCATAGAGCGGCGTGCCTACGATGGAGCGTTTTAGGAAAGCTGCTGTTCACCAAGGACCGCGTCATGCGCGGTCCTTTCGCGGGTTTGAAGCAAAAACCGGTTACCCGTCCTCAGGGCAGAACGGCTGTTCCCTCGATCTCGACGAGAAATTCCGGGAGGGCGAGCGATTGCACCCCAAGCCAGGTGTTCGGTGCCGGTGTTACATCGCCCCAGAACTCACCAAGCGCCATGCCGACGGGTTCCAGCTTTTCCGGCGTGTGGTTCACGACATAGGTTCTGAGCCGGATGAGGTGCTGCGGCCCGAGGCCCTGATCCGCAAGTACCGCCTTCAGATTGGCAAGGCACTGCCGGGCCTGCGCGTTGAGATCGTCACCGCCGACCAGTTGGCAATCCTTGTCCCAGGCAACTTGCCCGGCAAGATGCAGAAGCCTCCCCGGTTCGCTGACGGCTGCGTGTGAGAAGCCCCACTGGACGCTGTTATAGAGTGTTTCGGGATTGATACGATCGGACATGAGACCCTCTTCGCAAGACACGGTAGGCCTTCACTTTAGCTGAGTGTTCGTCTTTGGCCACCCCTTGGGCGGAAAGGGTTTGTTTCCTGGCAAACGTGACGGGCGCGGCGGCACAGTGCCAGGCCGCGCCCGGTCATTCAGGCCGTCTTGAACCCGTCCTTCCGGCCGCGTTTCCAGAAGCCAAGTCCGAAAAATCCACCAAGAACCCCGGCAAGAAGTAGCCCGGGCGCGGGCAGGGGAACCGGTGTCGTGGGTGTCGTGAGAGCTTCGAACTCGCTCACCTGCACTTGCCGGGTGATGCCGATCGCCCCTGTGACCTCGATCCCGAAGAGCGTAAGCGAAGCGACGTCTAAGGAGCCGGCAAGACCGGTAATGTCGACAAATCCAGAGCGCGGGATCCGGGCCGGGTCGGATGGGCCAAGCACACCCGGCAGGAAATTCGAACGATCGGTCGGTATGCCCACGGTGGGATCTTGCGCCGGAGTGAGTGCGTCCACCCTGGAAAAGAGCAGCGGGGTGAGACTGGAATCCAGGATACGAACGCCGACGGCATCATTGCCTCCGAACAGATCGGCCGAGGACAGTCTCAGGAGGAGCGAGTTCGGTTCAAGCTCCGGGGCACCGAAAGTTGCAAATGTATAGCTTCCCTGGATCGTGTCACCCGTGCCAACGGGGACGGCGATTGCGGCGCTCGACAGAAATGCCCAAATCGCGGCAGAGGTGAAAATAGTCCTCAACATCTGAAATACTCCTTTTAAAAATCGGCGCTCATTTTCCCTTGGACGCCGTCGCCGTGAAAATGGCGTCCTGGATCAGGCGGCAGGCGTTGGGGCCGACCGTTCCGTCGGCTTTCGCCGTGTCGGGAAATGGAGGGGGCAGACTGTCGTCTCGGCAGCCCCCGCGGTAGCTCGTGAGCATGGCGGCTGCGATGTCCGGGATCAGCGGACCATGGTCGTTCAGCACCAGGTGGATCTCGCTTTCCTGCGGCGCGTCGAAGCTCTGGTCGTACCAGCCGCCGAATACGCTGCCTGCGGGCAGATAGGCGGCAAACTCCGCATGCCCGTCAGGAGCGTTGACCGCGCCATCGGCATAAACGATCTGCGTGCCGACCTCCGCGGCTCTGCCGATGACGTCTTCGGCGGTGCACGGTGTTGCCGAGCAGTTTTCCGGCCGCGTCATGATCACCCACCAAGCCGTTGTGACGTGGCCGGGAACGAGTTCGGCCGTGCGCAGAGTCATTGTCGCCCCGCTGGCTGTACGCGACAGACGGGCCTCGGAACCCTTGATCGGCTTGGCCGGTTGCTCGGCTGTTGCCATGTGTTCGACGGTTCGTGCGACCATCGCTCCGTCGGCGGCATGGGTTCCTGTTGCGAGGACGGCCAGGCCGGCTGTGGTGAGGAAGGCCTGCCGGACAATTCTGGAAGCGTTCATCATCGTTTGGTCCTTTCAAGCGTGGGTCTTTAGCGGGAAAGAGGTGCGCGCGGCCCGGTGGAAAGGGATTGAGGCGCGATATTCTGGTTGAACCTGAAAAGGTTGGCCGGATCGTACTTGCGCTTGATCGCAGCAAGCCGGGCAAGATTGCCGCCATAGGCACGCCGGGCGCTGCCTTCGGGCTCGGCAATGAAGTTGACGTAGGAACCCGGCACGGCGTGCTCCGTGATCCTGTCTGAAACGTGCCTCAGCCAGCCGATCATTTCAGCGTCGTCTGTCTCTTCGGTCCAGCGGGCACCCGGCGTCGTCATGAACGGGATCTGCCGGTGTGGGAAAGCCGTGGCGTCGTCACTTTTGTCGGCAATTGCACCGCCAAGAAGGCAGATCAAAAGCTCCGATTCCGGGGTTGGCAGGCCGGGTGCCAGGTCGACCAGCAGATCAATCAATTGGGATTTCAGGGTGTCATGGTTGTGCGCGCGCCAGTAATTGCGTGCGCCGAAGTCATAGGCGGCATCAAGAAAACCCTGCGCCTCCGTATAGGGCCTTGGAGCAAATGCACTGCCGAGCGGTTCGGCACCGGCGTAGAGAGCGTGCAGATCAGCCCGTGCTTCTTCCGCAGTGCCCGCATGAAACTGCATCAGCGTCAGAACCTTGGTCCCGTGAACGCTCTCAGGCAGAACCGGCACCGGTGGCGCAGTCATGAGATTTGCCCAAACGCAGGCTTTGCGTGGCAGGGAAGGGGCGTGTTGCGCGTATGCGGAAAGGACTTCTCGCGCGTCCTCAAGGGCAAAAAAGGTCGGTCCGAAGCATACATCGGGGCCCACGGGATGCAGCCGGAATGTGAATTCCGTAACGACACCGAAATTGCCGCCGCCACCGCGAAGTGCCCAGAACAGATCGGCGTGTTCGGTCTGCGAGCAGATTGCGATCGTGCCGTCCGCCAGGACGATCTCTGCCGAGAGCAGGTTGTCGATGGCAAGTCCGTGAAGGCGCGCCAGCCATCCGAAACCGCCCCCGAGAGTCAGTCCGGCAACCCCGGTCGAGGAGACGACGCCGCCCGGCACCGCAAGGCCCCGGGCCTGTGCGGCTGCATCAAGCTCGGCCCACGTCGCCCCGCCACCGGCGCGCGCAATGCAATGTTCGGCGTCGATCTCGACCTGTTTCAGATTGGACATGTCGATCATGAGCGCGCCGTCGGCAACGGCAGAGCCGGCAATGTTGTGGCCACCGCCCTTGACGCAGATATCAAGCCCGCAAGCAGCAGCGGTCTTCACTGCGTTGCGGACATCATCGCTATCCCCAGCAACCACGATTACAGCCGGGGAGCGATCGATCGAGGCGTTCCAGACCTGTCGTCGCTGCTCGTAACCGGCGTCGCCGGGAAAGACGGCAACAGGGCCGAGGCGTTCCGCAAGCCTGGGATTGAGTAAGTCGTCCATACCGTCATCCGCTGTCCGTTGGGTGTTTATGATTGCGACAGCGTGCCGGGAATTGCAGGCGCGAAAAACTCAAGAATGTGCAGTAACTCCAGATTCTGGAGTTGTCCGGCTTCAGGCGCCGCCGTACTCTTTTGCGGAACTGACGCCAGATGTGAGGAGTGCCGGATGCCGTATAAGGGTTATGGACAGTACTGCCCGCTTGCCTTGGCTGCAGAGGTCCTTTGCGAACGTTGGACCCTGCTTGTCATCAGCCGGGTGATTGATGGCTGCACGCGTTTCAATGAAATTCACCGTGGAGTTCCCAAGATCTCCGCGACGCTGCTGAGTCAGCGTTTGTCGAGCCTCGAACACGCGGGCCTGATCACGCGCCGCGCGCTCGACAACGGGCGCGGCTTTGCCTACGAGCTCACCGACGCCGGGCGGGATCTCGATCCGATCATCATGAGCCTGGCGGTCTGGGGCCAGAAGTGGTCCCGGGACATGGAAACGGAAGATCTCGACCCCGCCTTCCTCGCCTGGAGCATGCACACGAGGCTGAACGTGGAGGCGATGCCCGACAAACGGATCGTGATGGAATTCGCGTTTTCCGGCACCCACAAGGGCTTCAGCCGCTTCTGGCTGGTGGTGGAGGACGGTGAGGTCGACATGTGCCTGAAATATCCGGGCTTTGAAGAGGACCTGTCGATCTCGTCCAATATCAGGCGGTTTGTCGAAGCCTGGCGCGGCATGCGTGATCTGCGCAGCGAAATCGCAAACGGGCATATCACCGTCGTCGGGCAGGAAAAGTACCGGCGCGCCCTGCCGGACTGGCTGATGCTCAGCGCGCTTTCGAGCTTCCCCAGACAAACGGGTGCCGAGGCGGACCTGGACGGGGACGGAAAGGTCGCACAGGCGGGCTGACGAAGCTCTTGTCAGGGTTTCTGCGGTGCGTGTCTGAATGCGTTTTGAAACGCCACCGGACCCGGCGACACGCGCGCTGCAATCCGTTCACTTTCCGAGCCGGATCTCTTTGCCGAACCTTGCCCGGCCCTGTGCTGATGTCGCGACTGCGAAGAAGATGCACCCCGGCTCTGAAACGGCTGCGTGCAAGCGACCCCACTGGTCGCTGTTGCAAAGAGTGCCGGTATTGATGCACTCAGGCTGCGGACGAAAGCGGCGTCTCGCGCCGCGATTTCAGCCAGAGACCCGCTCCCAGTAGAATGCCGATCACATCGGTCCGCCAGTCCCCCGAAATCATGCAGAGTGCTGCTCCAAGCAACAGAACGCGCCAGATAGGTCCAAGCGGACCCATCAGGTAACCCTGCACGGCGCCTGACAGGAAGTAGACACCAATGATCGCGGTTATGGCGTTGCGGATGATCTCGAGCCAGCCCGCCTCCATCAGAAGACCGGGGCTGTAGAAGAACATGTAAGGCACGATGAAAGCGGCAAGACCGACACGAAATGCGGTCACGGAGGTGCGCATCGGTTCGGCCCCGGCAATCGCCGCGCCCGCATAGGCGGCGAGCGCCACCGGCGGTGTGATCGCCGAGACGACCGCGAAATAGAAGACGAAGAAATGCGCGATCAACGGCTCGATCCCGAGTTCGATCAAGCCGGGGGCCACGACTGAAGCGGCGACCGCATAGGCCGCTGTGGTTGGCATTCCCATGCCCAGAATGATCGAGATGATCATCGCGAAAATGAGCGCAAGCAGCTTGCTTGTTTCGGCCAGTTCGAAAAGAAGTGATGAAAACCGCGCACCAACGCCGGTCAGTGAGATCACGCCCACGATAATGCCTGCGGTCGCACAAACCGAAATGATCTGGATTGACATTTGCGAGGCATTGCGCAGCGCCTCGATGATCTCACGGGGCCCCATCTTGAAGGGGGTCAGCCAGCTCACAACAGCGGCGGAAGCAATCGCGAGCGTCCCGGCGCGGATCACCGAATAACCGAGGAACAGGGAGCCCACGAGAATGATGATCGGCAGGAACAGGAAGGCCTGCTTCGCCAGGTTCCGGAACTTCGGCACCTCTTCATTTGTCATGCCGCGCATGCCAAGCCTGCGCGCCTCGAAATCGACCATGAAGTAAATGGACACGAAATAAAGCACGGCTGGAATGAGCGCGGCGATCACGAGCTCGGTGTAGGGAATGCCTGTGATTTCGGCCATGATAAACGCACCGGCACCCATGATAGGCGGCATGATCTGGCCTCCGGTGGACGCAGCGGCTTCAATCGCGCCGGCCGATTGCGGCCGGTAGCCGACACGTCTCATCAGCGGAATCGTCAGCGAGCCGGTCGACACAACGTTACCCGCCGAGGTGCCGTTGATCATGCCCATCAGACCTGACGCAAACACCGCGACCTTGGCGGGCCCCCCGCGCGCACGGCCTGCCGTGGCAAAGGCGAGGTTCACGAAATAGTCGCCGACCTTGGAGCTTTGCAGGAAGGCCGCGAAAATGATGAAGAGGATAATGTAGGTCGACGACACCGCCGTCGTCGGGCCGAGAATGCCGTTGTCCGTGAAGACGTAACTGAAGAACCGTTTTGCATCGTAGCCACGATGTTCCAGGAAGCCGGGAAGCCAGGGGCCGAGAAAGGAGTAGGTGACAAATACAGTCGCGATGACGACGAGCGCCATGCCGGCGACACGCCGTGTGAGTTCCAGCATCAGTGCCATGGCAACGAAGGCCGCCCAGGCATTTTGCGGGTCGGCGAAGGGAGTGCCTGCCCGAAGTCTCAGATTAAGCGCATCAAGACTGAGCGCGATGAAGCCGGTCGACGCGATGCTGGCCAATATGAGCACCCAGTCGATCGGTGAAACGGATCCATCCCTGCCGCGCAAAAACCAGCCGGCAAAAATGGCAAGCATGGTTCCCGAGCCGAGCGCTATCCCGAAATACGCGAAAGTCGTGTCGGGATTTTGAACCGTGCCGCTGTTCCAGTACTGGCTTACGCCATAGGCGGTGAGAGCGAACGCGTAGAGAACGGGTAGTCCGGCGAGAACCGCGATAATCCACTGCAGTTTGTCGTTGCGCCAGCGCTTGTTGATGCCCGCAACCACACTTGGCAGAGCGAACCCCAGGACAAGCGCACCCAAGATGTGGAGAATGCGAAAGAGCCAGGTTTCAAGCGGCGCAATGTTCAGGCTGTAGAGGTGCCAAGCGGCGTAGAGCACACACAAAAGGCCGAACACGTTTCCTTGCCAGCCTTCAAGGCCGGTATGAGCGTCGCGATCGACGCTGGCGGAGATGGGCTCGGATGGTTCTGACATGGCGGCAGGGTCTCAAAGGTTCGCGCACGGAGCCCGGGCCGCGATTGCGGCCCGGGCCTTTTCCAACCAGCGAAAGGAGAGCGGAAATCAGCCGCCCAGAGCTGGATCGATCTCGAATCCGTTTTCCTTGAACCAGCGTACAGCGCCTGGATGCCAGGGAATGAACGCGTTCTTGTCGTAGTTTTCAGGAAGCGTTTCGATGGCAGCCTTGTGAATGTCGAGCATCTTCGGATTGTTGCTCATCACGGTGTCAACAACTGCGTAAACGAAATCATCCGGCAGGTCGGCGCGGGCAATTGCAAAGTTCCACATGGAAACGCTTGCATGGTCTTCTCCTTGCGACGGATAGGTGTCCGCCGGGATTGTGAAGAGTGAAACCGGATGGTCCTCGGCGATTTTTTTCGCCTGCTCTTCGGTCATGCCGAAAAAGTTCACATCCGCCTGGGCTTCTACCTGCGAGAAAGCCGGGAAGGGAACGCCTGCCGCCCAGGTATAAACGTCGATCAAGCCGTCCTGCAGTTGCCCGGCCAGGTCGGCTGCACCACCATGTTGGGCGTCGACATTCTTGCCGAGTGTTTCAAAGAAACGAGGCCAGTATGTGCCGGGCGTGCCGCCAACCGGGCCGAAGCCCACTGTCGCGCCGTCAGGTATCGCTTCAAGACTATCGATGCCGGAGCTTTTCAGCGTCATCACATGAAACGCGGTCTTGTACATCGGGAAAATCGCCCTGATGTTATCGTGCTTCAGACCGGGGGCGAGCGCACTTTCACCATTGATCGCATCAAAGGCGGGACCCATTGTGACCATACCGAAATCGAGATCGCCGGTTTGCACCAGCGCCGCGTTCTGTACCGGTCCGGCCGTTACTTCAGCGCCACCTGGAATGCCAAGTGCGTCGGCAACCATATTGGTCCAGCCCGACCCATAGACGAAATAGGTTCCGCCCTGGCTTGCAGTGCCTACGGAAAAGCTGGTCGGCCAGTCACTGCGGTCTTGCGCCAGTGCTGCCGGGGCGAGAAAACTCGCGGTGAGTGCCGCGGCCAGTGTCGCCGGCACTCGTTTTGAAAAAAGGCTCAATAAACCTGTCACGCTATTTGAAACCATCGTATTCCTCCTCAGATCAAGACGACCTACATCTTGTTCGTTCAAAGAGTCTCAGTTGCATGTCCAGCGATGCTTGGAGTCTTTGGAAAATCAAATTGAGCAGAAATTCCGATAATCAATGTCCGGCGCGATAACATTTTAGACAGGACTTGCCTTTTGTGCATCAAAGCAATCGCGTGCAGCTATGAGCCGGGATTACGAGAGCGCGGAACGGAGATGTTGAGCAGCTTAGGTGATGGACCCACAAATGAGACTGAAATGGCATGCGAAATGGCGAAATTCCGTCAGGAAGGGTGTGCGGAGCGGGCTTTCTGCCCGGTCAAGCACGCTGACGCCACGGGGTGAAGCCATTTCCATGTCCTTCGGATTTGATCGGCTTGCGCCTCCTCGGCGTTGCGAAAGGCTTGAAAATGAAGGACATTTCCTGCGCTTCCGCGCCTTGACGAGAAGCAAGCCGCCTCAAACCATTTCGGCCTCATTTGTGGGTCCGTCACCTGGTGTGCTTTTCAAAGGGCGTTTGAAATTGCGCGTTCAAGTCAAATATCCGCTTCAGTTTTCGTGAAGAACAGACTTGGTTCAAACCGTCGGCACGTCGTTCTTTTCTGCATGTTGCCCACGGGTGGTCTGCGTTCCCTGCTTTGGTTACTGGACCTCTGTCTTTCGTGCGCTTATGTTGCACCTGCGAAGAAGATGCACCCCGGCTGGAACCGGGGGGTAGGAGGACGAGGATGATAGTCTGCCGGACCAAGGCGGAGATGCGGGCCACCGTGTGCGATTGGCGCGCGGACCGGGCGACGGTCGGACTGGTGCCGACCATGGGGTATCTTCACGAAGGGCATCTCGGTCTCGTTCGGATGGCGCGTGAAACCGCGGATCGCACCGTCGCCAGCATTTTCGTCAATCCGACCCAGTTCGGCGTCAACGAGGACCTCGACACCTACCCGCGCGACGAAGCAAGAGACCTGGCTCTCCTGGAACAGAAAGGTGTCGATTCGGTCTTTCTCCCCGGCGTTGAGGAAATGTACCGGCCAGGCGAACCCGCCTATGTCGACGTTCCGGAGCTGTCCGGCATCTTGCAGGGCGCGCTGCGCCCGTGCCACTTCCGCGGTGTTTCAACGGTCGTGACAAAACTGTTCAACATCGTCACGCCCGATCTCGCCATATTCGGCGAAAAAGACTACCAGCAGCTCACGCTGATCCGGCAAATGGTGCGCGATCTGGACATGCCGCTTGAGATCCGCGGTCACCCGACCGTGCGCGAGCCCGATGGTCTCGCCATGTCCTCCAGGAATGTGCGCCTGCGGCCCGATCACCGGCAAGAAGCGGTCGCGCTGAACGAAGCGCTCGACAGGGCCGTGGTTGTGGCGAAGACGGGTCCTTCGATTGCGGATCTTGAGACGGCGGTCAGATCACGTCTGGAGGGTTCGCCATCGGCGACAATTGAAAGCATCGACATCCGCGATGCCGACACGCTTGAAGAGGTGTCCGGCACCTTGGATCGCCGCGTCGTCATCTTGCTCGCAGTCCGTTATGACACCGTGCTGCTGATCGATCAGCGTGTCGTCGCGCCGCCAAATTGAAATATAAGGACATCAGATGAGCGCCCAGAAACCTGTCCGCCGGATGACGGCCCCCCAGATCGCAAAGCGCAAGGGCGGCGAGCCGATCGTCTCCCTGACATCCTACCACGCGCATACCGCGTCCATCGTCGACACCTACGCCGACTTCATCCTGGTCGGTGACAGCCTCGGCATGGTCATGCATGGCATGGAATCGACGGTGGGCGTGTCGCTCGACCTGATGATCATGCATGGCAAGGCGGTCGTCAGGGGGACAAAAACGGCCCTCGTTGTCGTGGACATGCCCTTTGGCAGCTATGAGGAAAGCCCTGCGGAGGCCTTTCGAAATGCGGCGCGGGTCATGAAGGAAACCCAGTGCGGTGCGGTCAAGCTGGAAGGCGGCGTGCGCATGGCCGAAACCATCCGTTTCCTGACCGATCGCGGCGTCCCGGTGATGGCGCATATCGGCCTCACGCCGCAGTCTGTGCACGTCATGGGCGGGTTCAAGACGCAAGGACGGCAACAGGATGACTGGGACCAGCATTTCGAGGATGCACGCGCGGTAACCGAGGCGGGCGCTTTCGCGGTTGTCCTGGAAGGCATGGTGGAGCCGCTCGCGGCCCAGATCACCGGGGAAATCCCGATACCCACCATCGGCATCGGGGCATCCGCCGAGTGCGACGGCCAGATCCTCGTGCTGGAGGATATGCTGGGGCTCAATCCGGCACCGCCGAAATTCGTCAAGGTATACGGCAATCTCGGCGGCCAGATCGAGGCGGCGGTCAAGGCCTACGCGAACGAGGTCAAGGAGCGGAGTTTCCCGGCAGAGGACCAGGTCTACCGTTGATTTGCCGGTTGACAGAATAAACGCCCGATTTCCGGCTGCATCGGTTTCACGGACGGCCTATGGTCATTCCATGCTGATGATCCGACCTGACTTCGATACGCTCTATGAAGCGCTGCTCAATCGCGATCCGTCCTATGACGGGCGCGTCTTCGTCTGTGTAGCTTCCACGGGCATCTTCTGCCGGCTGACCTGTCCGGCGCGTAAGCCGAAACGGGAAAACTGTACCTTCCATGAAACCGTCGGCGAATGCATTGATGCCGGTTTTCGTCCGTGCAAGCGCTGCAAGCCGACGACACCGGAGGCGAGCGCGGACCCGGTCGTCAAACCGCTGATCGAGGCGCTTGAAAAGCGGCCAGGCTATCGGTGGGGTGAGCCCGATATCGTCAGGATGGGGCTGGACCCATCGACGGTGCGCCGCGCTTTCAAGCGGCATTTCGGCATGACCTTTCTGGAAATGGCACGCCAGCGCCGCCTGCAGGAAGGCTTCTCGACGCTAGCCGAGGGCGGCAAGGTGATCGATGCCCAGATCACGGCCGGATTTGAATCGCCGAGTGCGTTCCGCGAGGCCTTCGCGAAAATTCTCGGGCAGGCGCCCGGCACCTTTTCCGACGACCCGCTGCTGGTTGCCGACTGGGTGTCATCGCCGCTCGGTCCGCTGATTGCCGTCGCCGACAAAACGCAGTTGCATCTTCTGGAATTCCTGGACCGCAGGGCCCTGCCGGCCGAGTTCAGGAAGCTGCTGAGATTTGCAAAGGGAAGGATCGGCTTCGGACGGACCATGGTTACTGATCAGATCCAGGAAGAACTGGATCGTTTCTTTGCCGGCAAATCAGGTGTCTTTGAAACCCCTCTCGCCCTGCATGGTTCCACCTTCACCAAGGACGTTTGGCGGGAGTTGATCAAGATCCCGGCAGGCCGAACCAGAAGCTACTCCGATCTCGCCAATGAACTCGGTCGGCCGTCGGCTGTTCGGGCGGTGGCACGCGCCAACGGAGCAAACCAGATCGCGATTGTCGTGCCCTGTCACCGCGTGCTCGGAGCGGACGGTTCGCTCACCGGATATGGCGGCGGTCTCTGGCGCAAGCAGCGATTGATCGAGCTGGAACGGAGTTATGCGGCCACCGATCAGGCGTCCTAGAGTGCGCCGCGCTGCTGTCAGGACTAGAAGGTTCGACCTAGTTTATTCACTCAAAAAGGCATGATCCCAACGAGCACCAATTCGGTATATTCGAAGTTGTTGTCAACTCATTGTCGCGATTTCGTCTCTTGCTCTTGCGTGCTCACTTGGCAGAGCGTGCGTTGCCGAGGCGTCAGGGCATGGATTGCAGGGTCGAGCCCTGCAATGACGGGCGGCGAGTGACGTTTTCCGGAGACAGCCCGACCTACACTGGTCATGCCATGGCTTGACCATGGCATCCATGCCGTTTCGTTTCCACTTGGCAGGGCGTGCGGTTTTGGCTGGTCAGGGCATGGATTGCAGGGTCGAGCCCTGCAATGACGGACGGCAGGTGATGTTTTCCGGAGACAGCCCGACCTACACTGGTCATGCCATGGCTTGACCATGGCATCCATGCCGTTTCGTTTCCATCCGGCAGGGCGTGCGGTTTTGGTTGGTCAGGGCATGGATTGCCGGATCAACTCCGGCAACCGCGGCCGGAGCTCTTTCGAGACGGGTCATGACAGTGGTATCCTGTTCATGCCTCGGATTGTTTGCGGGCGTGCTGTCACCAGAGGCCCAATCAACTCTCCCGGCGGGAGAGGGGACTTTCGCTTCACGGAACTCGGCCAAGCTCCTCCACGATGATGGTTCCGATCGTGTCGCAGTCCTCTTCGGTGAAGCTCAACGGGACGCGCAGGTCCATGATCCGTCTGAGGATCGCGATGGTTCCCGGCAGCGATTGCTCCGGTGCGTATGTCCAGCTGTCGAACCGGCTGGTGAAGCCGACCGGATTGGCATCGCCGAACCATTTCAGCTCAACCCCGCGCTTCTTGCAGGCCTCCACGAAGGATCGGCAGGTCTCGTCTGTCCATTCTGGGACGAGAAACTGGAAGGACGAGCCCACATAAAGTTCCTTGTCCGGGCGGTTCGGAACGGTTGCGTTGGCGGCGGAGCGCAGCTTCGCTTCAAGGATCTTGTAGCGCCGGTTCCAGCGGTTGATGTTCCGGTCAAGGTGCGGCAGTTGCGGCCGCAGGATCGCGGCCCGCAGATTGTCCATGCGCGAGGAACAGTTTGGGTTTTCGAATCTTGATGTTTCGAAGGCGTCTGTGTCGGGACGAGCCAGATGTTTCTCGAACAGCATGTAGGAGCCGGACAGGATCACGGCCTTCGCCATGAAGTCGGGATCATCCGTCGTCAGCAGACCGCCTTCACCGCTGTTGAGATGCTTGTAGGTCTGCGTGCTGAAGCAGGCCGCTTTGCCGTAGTTGCCGCTTTTGACGCCATTCCATTCAGCACCCATCGTGTGGGCGCAGTCTTCGAGCAGCAACACGCCGTGGTTTTCAAGAAGCGCGCAAAGCGCATCCATGTCGGCGAGATGCCCGCGCATATGCGAGAGCAGCAGCACCTTCGCGGTGCTTGCCTTGATCTTGGCTTCAAGATCGCTCAGGGCGATGGTCAGGTCCGCCGTGGTTTCGATGAATACCGGCACCGCACCCACGGCCGCGATCGCACCGGGGACGGGCGCGAGCGTGAAGGCATTCGTCAGGACGGCGTCTCCGGTCTGAACGCCTGCAGCCCGCAGCGCGATCTGCATGGCGGTTCCACCGGATGTGGTTGCGAGGCAGTACTTCGCGCCCTGGTAGACAGCATATTCATTTTCCCAGAGCGCCGTGTCCCCGTCTTCACCGTCAACTGTGTTGTACCGGTGCAAACGCCCGGTTTCCAGAACGCGTGCCGCTTCCGCGATCGCTTCGGTAGATATCGGTTCTTGCTGCGTGAACGGTTTATTGAAAACCAAAACGGACATGGCATCAGCTCTCCGGAAGCGCCCCGTGTTCTCATAAGAAACGGCAAACGCACATCATCGTCAGCCTCGCACTTTGGCAGGCTTTTGAAGGATTGTCTTGCAAAGGATTGTCAACACGCCTGCGCTTCTCGCCGTCTGTTTCTGGCCAACCGGTGAGAACGCATTAAGGAGCGAGCCGCGAGCGCGATAAGGCTGGAAACGGGCGTTCCGAACCAGGATGCGGTGTGTTGCCATACGGTGCCTTGGGAATGCCGGGAAATCTTCACAAAACGCATGAAGAAACGCCATGTTTGCAAGAGCTAAGCGTTTCATGAATAAGTCACGGGTCAGATATGCAGAAATAGACGTGCGATTCTCAGTATCGATGCATTGAATTCTTAACTTCTGTCGATTAAGTGTCCGAATAAGTTGAAACGCCATCATTCTGGACGATGTTCAGGCAGAAGGAGGTCGCGATGACCCGTGATGATCTAATTCGCGAGTACAGAGAGCACAGCGGATCCTGGCAGGGTCTCGTCGGTGTTTACGCCGTGATTGTTGGCGTTATGGCTCTGTCCGGCTATCTGATGGTCGGCTGACCGCACCGTAAATCGTGCGCAAAGAAAAACCCCGGGATGAAAATCCCGGGGTTTTCTCTTGTTTGTAAATCAGACGTTGGCCGCTTCGCCGATTGAATCCGTGCCTCTTTCTTCAAGCAGCGTCGTCAGCCAGTTCGGATCCATTTCCGGAACCGACGACAGCAGGAGGTCCGTGTACGGGTGATGGGGCGGGGTGAACATCTTGTCCTTCGGCCCCTGTTCGACAACCTTGCCCTTTTGCATCACCACCACTTCGTCGGCAATTGACCGGACGGTTGCCAGATCGTGGGTGATGAACATGTAGGCGAGGTTCAGGTCTTGCTGCAGCTTGTCCAACAGCTTCAGGATTCCCTCCGCGACAAGCTGGTCGAGCGCACTCGTCACCTCGTCGCAGATGATAAAGGAGGGTTCGGCCGCAAGCGCGCGGGCGATACCGACACGTTGCTTCTGACCGCCCGACAGCTCTGGCGGGAACCGGTTGTAGAACTTCGCCGGATCCAGTTCGATCAGGTCGAGCAGTTCGTCGACGCGGTTTTTCAGTTCGGCGCCATGAAGGTTGCCGTAGAACTGTGCCGGCCGGCCGATGATCTCGCTGATGCGGATCTTGGGGTTCAGCGCGGTATCGGCCATCTGGTAGATCATCTGCGCCTGGCGGAGCTGATCCTTGCTTCTGTCCTGGTACCTCTGCGGAAGGGCTTCTCCGTTGAACAGGATTTCGCCCTTGGTCGGCGGCAGCAGTCCGGTGATACAGCGGGCCGTTGTCGACTTGCCTGACCCTGACTCGCCCACAACCGCAACGGTCATGCCCGCATAGATATCGAAAGAGACATCATCGAGGACCTGCACCTTGCCATAGGCGGCATCCACATTCTTGACCGAGATGATCGGCACGGCATCGGCAGCTGTCGGCCGGTCTTTCTGCGGCCGCTTGAAGCTGCGGACTGCCCAAAGGCTCTTTGTGTAGTCCTCGCTGGGGGAATCCAGCATCTGCTCCGTGGGCGCTTCCTCGACTTCCTCGCCTTTGAGCAGCACCTTGATCGTGTCTGCCATCTGCGCAACCACGGCAAGGTCATGGGTGATATAGATCGCCGCGGTGTTGAACTGGTCGACAATGTCCCGGATCGCGGCCAGAACCTCGATCTGGGTGGTCACGTCCAGGGCGGTTGTCGGCTCATCGAAGATGATGAGGTCGGGACGGCATGCCATCGCCATGGCGGTCATCGCGCGCTGCAGCTGTCCGCCCGACACCTGGTGCGGGTAGCGGAACCCGATTTCGTTCGGATTGGGCAGACGCAGGCGATGATAAAGCTCCATCGCATCTTCCTGCGCTTCGACGCGCTTCTGGATGCGGTATTGGATCGGAGCTTCCGTGTGCTGGTCGATAATCCGGTGCGCCGGGTTGAACGAGGCCGCCGCCGATTGCGCGACATAGGCAATGCGCGATCCGCGCAGCGCCCTAAGGTCGCTTTCCGGCGTCGTGGTCAGCTCCATGCCGTCGAACTCGATGGAGCCGCCGGAAATCCGGCAGCCGTCTCGCGCGAACCCCATGGAGGCAAGCCCTATGGTGGACTTGCCGGCGCCCGACTCCCCGATCAGGCCGAGGACTTCCCCCTTGTGCAGGGTCAGGTCGACACCGTGAACGATTTCGACCCATTGCTCGTCGGAATAACCCTCGATCCGAAGGTCCTTGACTTCAAGAAGGACTTCTTTCCTTGGGACCATGATCAAACCTCCTTCAGGCCGGAGGACCGGAACAGCATCCAGTCGACGACGAAGTTGACCGCAACCGTCAGCAGCGCGATGGCTGCAGCCGGGATCAGCGGTGTGAGTTCACCAAACGAAATCAGCGTTGCGTTCTCGCGTACCATCGATCCCCAGTCCGCGGTCGGCGGCTGAATGCCGAGACCCAGGAACGAAAGACCGGCGATGAGCAGGAACACGAAGCAGAATTCGAGACCGAATTCCGCGATCAGCGGTGCGGTCGAATTCGGCAGGATTTCCTTGCGGATCAGGTACCAGGTTCCTTCTCCGCGCAGCTTGGCGGCTTCGATATAGTCCATCACCACCACGTTGCCGGCGACGGCTCGCGTCAGGCGGAACACCCGCGGCGAATAGATCAGCGCGATCACCACGACGATCACGACGAGGCTGGTGCCGAAGATACTCAGCATCAGCAGCGCGAAGATCAGCGACGGGATCGACATGATCACGTCGGCCGCACGGCCCATGAACTGGTCGAACCAGCCACCTTTCGTGGCGGCGAGCAACCCGGCCAGCGCACCGGCGATGAACGCAAGTGCTGTGGCCAGCAGGGCAAGGCCGACGGTGTTGCGCGCGCCATAGATGATCCGGCTGAACATGTCACGCCCGAGCTGGTCGGCACCGAGAAGCATGTTCTCGTCCGCAGGCGCAAAGGCCGAGGAAATAACTTCCGCCTCGCCGAAGGGGGCGATCACGGGTGCGAAGATCCCTGCAATTGCATAGGTGAAAATCACGAACATGCCGAAGGCGGCCGTCAGCGGTGCGGTCCTGAGTTCCTTCGCGACACCATCGGGAGCGATGATGATCAGGAACTCGCGGAACGCGTAGGAGACACCTGCGGCGAGTGCGAGCAGGCCTGCCGCAATCGTGATGAAGCGCAACGCCGGTACGCCGCCGATGATCCCGGTTACGAAGGAGATCAGCGTCAGCGAAAAGATCAGCAGGAAGATCTGCCGTTGCTTGAAATACGCTGCCAGGCACGAGGCCCCAATCAGCAGCGCATAATATCCGATAACGAATGAATTCATGTCGCTGCCCTCACTTCGGATGCCGCAAACGCGGGTTTGTCAAGATGGATCCGACATCTGCTGCAAGGTTGAGCAGAATGAAGGTCGCAGCGAAAATGAGACAGCACGCCTGAACGATCGGGAAGTCGCGTTTCGACACCGCGTCGACCAGCAACTGTCCGATGCCCGGATAGACGAACACCACCTCGACCAGGACAACACCGGTGATGAGGTAGGCCAGGTTCAGGGCGACAACGTTGATGATCGGCGCCCACGCGTTCGGCAGGGCGTGTTTGACGATGACCTTCCACGCCGGCACGCCTTTCAGGCGGGCCATTTCGATGTAAGGCGATGCCAGCAGGTTGATGATCGCGGCCCTTGTCATGCGCATCATATGCGCGGTCACGACCAGAACCAGCGTCAGCGCGGGCAGGAAGGTCCTGTGCAGCAATTCACCGAAACTCATGTCTGAGCTGAGACTGGCGATTGCAGGGAAGTAGTTTGTCTTCACGGCCAGATAGAGGATCAGGATGTAGCCGAGAAAGAACTCCGGGGAACTGATCGACGTCAGGGTGACGACGTTGGCGACCCGGTCAAACAGCGTGTTGCGCAGAAGCGCGACGATGACGCCGAGAATGATCGAGATCGGAACCGCGATGACGGCCGCGTAGCAAGCCAGGAAAAGCGTGTTGATGAAGCGGTCGCTGATCGCTTCACTGACCCGTTCACCCGAAATGAGCGATACGCCGAAGTCGCCGGTCACGGCACCGCCGAGCCATTGGAAATAGCGGAAGATCGCGGGCTGATCGAGGCCCATTTTCTCACGCAAGGCAGCAACGGTTTCAGGTGTGGCGGCCTGCCCAAGAACGGCCTGGGCAATGTCGCCCGGCAGCAGCTCGACCGCGAAGAAAATCAGGATTGAGATCACGAGAAGCGTGACCACACCTAAGCCAAGTCTCTTTAGGACCAGCTGTAGGATGTCCCCCATTTAACCCTCCAGAATTAAGACGCCCGGCACCCCAGGTAACCGGATTTGTGTCAGGCGCGGATCCCGAATGGGTCCTCAATTTGTCTTTGTAAGGTGCCCGACAGTCTAGGACGGAACCGGCCGGTGAAAGACGGTTCCAAGCGAATTGCGGCGGACAGTGTCCGCCGCAACATCTTAAATCAGCCTTCGAACCACCAGCGGTGTGTTCCCCTTCCGCCGTCGGTTTCCCAGGATGCGGAAACGCTCGGGCCGTGCTTGACGTTCTTGCGGCGCGCATAGACAAAGTTGACGAACATCGGAATGACCGTGCCGCCGTCGTCGCGGGCCAGCATGCACATTTCGTGGTACATCTCGGCACGACGGGTTTCGTCCAGCTCCGCTTTCGCCTGAAGCAGAAGCTCGTTGAAGCGCGGGTTCTTCCAGTGCGCTTCGTTCCAGGCGGCATCGTCCTTGTAAGCGAGCGTGAACATGTTGTCGGGGGTCGGGCGTGCGCCCCACTTCACGAACACCCATGGCTTCTTGAGCCAGACATCCGACCAGTAGCCGTCATTGGCTTCGCGCACCGGCTTGATATCGATGCCCGCTTTCTTGGCCTGCTCGGAATAAAGCACGATCATGTCGACCGCACCCGGCAGCACGCTGTCCGCGGCAGACAGGCTCACCGAGAGGTTTTCCATGCCTGCCTGCTTCAGGTGCCATTTCGCTTTTTCCGGATCGTATGTCCGCTGCGGAATGTCGGACGGGAAGTAAGGCATGTTCGGCGACACGTGGAAGTCGTTGCCCGGGATGCCGGTGCCGAACACGATCTTCTCAACGATCTCTTCGCGGTCGATCGCAAGCTTCAGGGCCATGCGGACGTCGACATTGTCGAACGGTGCGACGTCGCAGAACATCGGCAGGGTGATCGCCGAGCCGGAAGGAATGTTGTCGACCTCTACGTCAGGATGACGCTGCAGAAGGGCCATGGTTTTCAGATCGACAGACGAAATCGCATCGACGTCGCCGGTAACAAGAGCGGTCTGACGTGCGTTCGGGTCGTTCAGAACGGTCATGTCGATGCGGTCGAACCAGGCACCTTCGCGGTGCCAGCCGTCATGACGGACCAGCGACGTGCCGATGCCGAACTCGTTCTTCTCGATCTTGTAAGGACCGGCGCCGACACCGCTCTCCCAATCGACCGTGCCGTCGTCGTTTGCCGGCAGCATGACAAGGTGATAGTCGGTCATGATCCACGGCAGATCCGCGAAGCCCTGGCTCAGTTCGATCACGATGTGCTTGTCGCCATCGACCTTGATGTCGACGACACTGTCGAGAAGGGCCTTGGCTGCGGATGTCGACTTTTCACCGCGGTGATGGTTGAGCGACGCGACCGCGTCGTTGGCCGTGAACTTGCGTCCGTCGTGGAACGTGGCATCCGTGTCCAGTTCGAACGTCCAGGTCTTGGCGTCCGGGCTTGCTTCCCAACCGACGGCCATATCCGGACCAAGTCCGTTTTCTTCCGTGATTTCAGTCAGGTAGCTTCGGTGCGTGTGCGCCAGCTGGATTGAATAGACACTCTGATAGGTGCCTGGATCATGGTTGTCGCTGGTGTTGCCGTCGTGAACGCCGTAGCGGAACGTTCCACCGCGTTTCGGCTGCGCTTTTGCCTGAGACGTCCAAAGACCGGTCGCCGTTGATGCCGTCACACCGGCAAGCATCGAATATTGCAGGAATTCACGTTTCGAGATGCCGCCCGAGCGGGCCGCCTTCTCAAGATTGTTCATCAGCTCTGGATTTTTTGATTTTGTCATACTTACTTCCCTTCAGGATCGGTGCCAGACGCAAGGCCGGCGAAACTCCCACATACAGCTTCTTCATTTTTCCGGTATTTGCAAAGCTCATATGCGACATTTAATCAGCAAAACACGAACACCGCCGATTCCGCTACCCTTTTGATAAAATTCTTTCTTCCTCATTTTGGAATTTGTCGAACACCATTTTTTCGAGTGAGCGCACAGAATTTGACCAGTTGCTTCATTTTCGGGCGGCGAAGTGGCGAATGATCGGCTCTTTCGCTGCAAATATTATTGAATACTTGGGAAACATCTGGCAACACGATAGATATTACCTTTTTTTAACGTTCAAGTCGTGAACCGGCCAAGCTTCCGGGGTCGGGGCCAAATAATTCCGGTGGACTTACAGGGTTCTTGCGTCTCGACACTCTCTTTCCAGGGTTTGTGAACTGGCCGGATAGATCACTCTTGTAAAGTTGTCGTGAAGTGGTTGATGATCGATCTTTCTGTCATTCGGGCAAAACCTCATCGGCCGGAACGCACCGGCACTCCCGGCTGCACTCAGGGCGTTAGTCTCTTTATCTTGCTGCCAATGTCGGTCGAGGGTTCGAGCGTCTGCGCGCTTGCCGCGTGACAGCATGTCGAACGCCGGATCTCGCCAGTGCGGGCCGCCGGGCGGGTCGATCCGGATGACCTCGGCACCCAGATCGGCGAGCTTCATTCCCACAAGCGGACCTGCCAGATAATGCCCGAAATCGAGCACCCTGATGTGCGAAAGCGGCCGATTTTGCACGGATGCACACTCCGAGTTTGGTTCTCTGACCGACCAGACTATGTGAACCGCCAGAAAAAATTGGTCCCATTCAGCTAAAAATCATTTTCAAACGGCCAACCCCGCCATGCAGGAGAGACCTGTTTTCTTGCAGGCACGCATGTTGCGTTCGAACGCGCCGCGACCTTCACCTGGCCGCCACCCGGTGTCCAGCAGATCAAATCGCGGCGAAATGTCGGAAAATGCGGACCCTGTTCGGTTTCGGGCAGGAAAAGCGCGGGCATAAAGAGCAGTCTGAGGTCCCAACAGACAGAGTTCGGAGATGTTTATGAGTGTCGCAGTTCGCAGCCGCAGTGGCGGCCGTGCAGGCCGAAGGGCCCTTCGCACCGCTCCCGACCACGAAATGCTTCCCGGCCTGACTCGGAACCTGCCGCTGTGCGAACCGCTCGACGACGACCAGATCCGCAAGCTCGACGATGCGTCCATGTCGATCCTTGAGGACGTCGGCATCATATTCCGTGATCCGATCGCACTGGACGACTGGAAGAAGGCCGGAGCAAAGGTTGACGGTGAACGGGTTTATCTCGATCGCGGCCACGTGCGAGAACTGATCAAGACCATTCCGTCAAGCTTCACCTATCACGCACGCAATCCGAAAAAGAACGTACCGCTCGGCGGCAACCGGACCATCTTCGTGCCGATGACCGGCGCCCCTTTCCTGCGCGATCTGGACGACGTCCGCCGCAACCCGACGCTGGAAGATCTGGCGATGTTCCACAAGCTGAGCCACATGCTGCCGGCGATCCATTCCAGCGCACACCACATCGTCGAACCCTACGACCACCCCATCAGCCACCGTCATCTGCGCATCACCTATTCGTCGATGAAACACTCCGACAAGACGTTCATGGGCATGACCACGAGCCCGAAGAACGCCGAGGACGTCATCGAGATGTGCGCGATCCTTTTCGGAGAAGACTATCTGGAAGACCACCCGGTCACGACCGGCAACTGCAACGGCAACTCGCCGCTGGTCTGGGACGAGACCATGCTCGGGGCGATGCGTGCCTTTTCAAGGCGGAACCAGCCGGTCCTGTGCTCGCCTTTCGTGCTCGGCGGTGCCAACACACCGGCATCCGTCGTTCCCGCGGTCGCCCAGCTGAACGCGGAAGCCCTGAGCGCGCTTGCCTATACGCAGGTCATCCGCAAGGGCGCCCCGGCGATCTACGGGCACTATCTCTCGACAGTCTCGATGAAGTCCGGCGCCCCGATGGCAGGCACGCCCGAGATCAGCCTGATGAATTTCCTGATCGGCCAGCTTGCCAGGTTTTATGACGTTCCCTGGCGCACCTCAGGGTCGCTTGGCGGCGCCAAGACCTTCGATGCCCAGGCCGGCTATGAAAGCGCAACGACGTTGAACGCGGTCATCCATGCAGGCGCGAACTACGTCTGGCACACAGCCGGCTGGAACGAGGCGGGCATGCATTGTTCCGTCGCCAAGTTCATTGTCGATGCAGAGCAGACAGCGATGGTCTACCGCATGGCAGAGGGCCCGCGATGGGATGATTTCGACGAAGCACTCGCCGCGGTTCGCGATGTCGGCCCGGGTGGTCACTACCTCGGGCACCCGCATACGCAGGAAAATTTCCAGCGCGCGTTTTTCATGCCGGAAATGTTCGACAACAATTCAATCGAGCAATGGAAGGCTGAAGGCGAGGTGGAGATTACCGAACGTGCGCTGAAACAGGCCCGGAAGCTGCTGTCCGAGTACCAGGAACCGAAGCTGGATGAAGCACGCAACGAGGCGCTGCTTGACTATATCGCCCGCCGTGAACGGGAAATCCCGGCGGAAGACGCCCTGAACCAGGACTATTGATGGCCTTGCGGAATTGTGTTCGCGTCGTTGCGGCACCACCGCGAATTCCGGACTGACGCATGAAAATAAAATCGGTCGAGATTTTCCGCCACGATCTCCCCGTGAAGAACGGTCCCTACACGATGGCGAATGCCGAGGTTTGGGCCCTTCAGACAACGCTGGTCAGGATTGTCGCCGACAATGGCCTTGCCGGTTGGGGAGAGACATGCCCCGTCGGACCCACTTACGCGGAGGCACACGCATTGGGCGCCCAGGCTGCGCTGCAGCAGATGGCACCTTCGCTGATCGGCCAGGAGGTCAGGCCGCTCTTGTTGAACCGGGCGATGCATGGTGCGCTCAACGGGCATAACTATGCCAAGGCGGCGATCGACATCGCCGCGCATGATCTCCTCGGGAAAACTTATTGCGTGCCTGTCGCCGACCTCCTCGGCGGCGCGGCACGGAACCGGGTGCCGTCCTACTATGCCACAGGGGTCGGAGCGCCGGAGGAGATTGCCAGGATCGCGGCAGAAAAGCGCGACGAAGGTTATCCGCGCCTGCAGATCAAAGTCGGCGGGCGTCCGGTGGAGGCGGACATCGAAACAATCCGCAAGGTCTGGGAAACGGTGTCGGGTTCAGGCATGCGTCTCGCCGTCGACGGCAACAGGGGCTGGACGACACGCGACGCCTTGCGCGTCAGCCGGGAATGCCCGGAGATCCCTTTCGTCATGGAACAGCCCTGCAACCGCATCGAGGACCTTGAAAAGATCCGGCCGCAGGTCAGCCACGCGATCTATATGGATGAAAGCGGCGTCGATCTCGCGACGGCCGTGCGCGCGGCAGGTCTTGGCATCGTCGACGGTTTCGGCATGAAGATCACCCGGATCGGCGGCCTGCAGCAGATGGCAGCGTTCCGCGATATGTGCGAGGCCCTGAACCTGCCGCACACATGCGACGATGCATGGGGCGGCGATATCATCGCCGCTGCCTGCACGCACGTCGCGGCGACGGTCAAGCCCACCCTGCTCGAAGGCGTCTGGCTGGCGGAGCCGATGATCGAAACGCCCTATTCCGAAAACGGCGGCGTTCGAATTCGGCAGGGTCACATCGATCTGCCCTCCGGCCCCGGTCTTGGTGTCGATGTGAACGAGTCCCTGTTCGGGGACCCCATTGCCACTTTCTGACGGAGAAACAGTTCATGCGATTTTCAGGCAAGAAAGTGCTTGTGACCGGATCGGCAGGCGGGATTGGCAAGGTCATCACGGGAATGCTGCGCGCGGAGGGAGCGATCGTTGCTGCGGCTGACCGGGATTGCTCGGATGTTGAAGCCGAGGCCCGGTTGGAGGGGGACCTGCTGGACGCCGCCTATTGCGACGGCTTGCCGCCGGCTGCCGCCGAAGCGCTTGGCGGGCTTGATATCATCATCAACAACGCGGGTGTCATCACCCGTGGCCCGGTGACGGAAACAACGGATGCGGATTTTGAACTCTCGGTAGGGGTAAATGTCGAGGCGCCTTTTCGGATCTGCCGGGCGGCCATCCCGCTTCTGGCCGCGAACGGGGGCGGCGCAATCGTCAACACGGCGTCGTGCTGGGGCGTTCATCCGGGCCCGAACCATGCCGTCTACTGCATGACAAAGGCGGCGATCGCTTCCCTGACCCAGTGCATGGGCCGGGATCATGCCCGCGAAGGCATCAGGATCAACGCCGTTTGTCCGAACGAGGTCGATACACCAATGCTCAGAACGGGGTTCGAGATGCGCGGCTTCGACCCGCAATCGGCTATCGAGGAACTCGGTCAGACCGTGCCTCTCGGCCGGGTGGCAAGACCGGACGACATTGCCGACGTCGTGCTGTTTCTTGCCTCCGATGCGGCCCGCTACATGTGCGGGGCGCTGGTTGAGGTCAATGGCGGGAAATCCGTTTCATGACGCGCTTTGCGGGGAAAGTGGCGCTCGTTACCGGCGGGCGCAGCGGTATCGGACGGGCCATCGCGACGCGTTTGCGCAGCGAAGGCGCGCAAGTCTTCACGGTGCAGCGCGGCGACGATCCCGAATTTGACAACATCTTCGCAGATTTGTCCGATCCGGGGGCGGTGCCCCGCGTGATTGATGAAGTCGCCGCTCGTGCCGGTGGACTCGACATTCTGGTGAACAATGCCGGCATCATGCAGGAAGCGTCGGTAGAGAACATGGAGCTTGACGCCTGGCAGCGGGCGCTCACCGTAAATCTGACCGCGCCGTTTTTGCTGATCAAACATGCCTTGCCGCACCTGAAGGCAAGCCGCGGAGCAATCGTCAATGTCGGGTCCATCGAGGCGATCGGCTGCAACGGCAATCACGCCGCCTATTCGGCGTCCAAGGCCGGGCTCCACGGCCTGACGCGCGCGGTTGCCGTCGATCACGGCAAGGACGGCATCCGCTGCAATGCGGTTGCGCCTGGTTGGATCGACACCGATCTCAATCTCGATTTTGTCAACTCAATGCCCGATCCGGACGCCTTCAGGCGAGATGTCGGGTCGCTCCATCCCCTTGGACGCACGGGCGACCCGGAAGAAGTCGCTGCGCTCGTCGCCTTCCTGGCCGCTGGCGAGAGCGGTTTCATCACGGGTCAGACCTACGTGGTCGATGGGGGCCGGATGACGAGGCTGAGCCTGCCCTGACCGCTCCGTGCTCAGGTGAATGGTGTCGAACGGCCCTGGAACGCGGCACGGATTTCTTCTTTCATGGAATTGATCAGGTCGGCGTCCTGATGCGCGCCCGCACCGATCACCAGTTTGGAAGACGGTGTCGGCACGAAACCCTCTTTTTCCCGCAGGATCGTCATGGAGCGGTCAATCGAGGATTTGCCGAGGACGCCGACGGCGACGCCCGCTTCGACGGCCGCCTTGACGCCGGCGACGCTCTGGCTCGAATAGACCATGCGGTAGGCCTTTCCGGCAGCTGTCAGCGCGGCGATGGCAGCCTCGCGCCACCAGCAGGCACGGTCGAACAGCGCAACGGGCAATGGCTCCAGATCCAGGAGATTTCGGTGCTTGCTCATGACCCAGTGCGTGCTGTCTTCATAGATTATTTCCTCGCCGGGCGCGGGGTTCTGAACCTCGTAGACGGCAAGATCGAGCCGGCCTTTTGCCAGCATCCCGGGAAAGTCAGGGCTCAGGGAACAGGTCACATCCAGTTGGACCTGGGGGTGGGACCGGGCGAAGTTGCCGACGATCTGCGTGAGTTTCGCGCGGCCGTGATCATCGGGAATGCCAAGGCGCAAGGATCCGCTGAGGGGAGTTGTGGCGAGGTCGCGCAGCGTCGCGTCCAGTCTCGCCGTCACATCTCTTGCGACCGGATAGAGCTGTTTGCCCGCATCGGTCAGCACAACACCGCGCCCGTTCCGGTGGAAGACGCTTTGGCCGATGGTCTGTTCCAGCCGGGCGATCTGGAGGCTGATTGCGGACTGGGACCGTCCAATGAGTGTTCCGCCTTCCGTGATGCTGCCGGTTTCGGCGACGGCAAGAAAGGTGCGCAGGAGTTCGCTATCGAGATTGGGCATTGGTTTTCTCAATATCTGGAATTTAAGCTATTCATTTTTCTTATGAAGAAGACACGCTTATCCTGCTGACGTCAATCAGGAGAGCCGTCCATGAACATCTCGCAAACGACCTTAAGCCGCAGCAGGAGCCGGATCTGGCGTCATGCAGCGCTGGCCGCCGTCATCATCATCCCGGTGCTTGTCTGGCCGGATTTTGTCATCGACGGCCTGAGGTTTTCGTTTCTGGGTCTCGTGAGCGTTTCTCCGCTTGTGGTGCCGGGCATCTTGTTGACCGCCTGGATCATGGCGAGCGGCGCCGACAAGATCATCAGCCGGGCATTTGAAGGGCGGATGCTGCGTGCGATTTTTGCCGCTTCCCTGATCGGTGCGATAACACCCGTTTGCGGCGTCACGATCCTGCCGCTTATGGTCGGTCTTCTGGCAGCGGGCGTGCCGCTCGCACCCGTCATGGCATTCTGGCTGTCCTCTCCGGTCACCGACCCGGCCATGCTGGCAACGACAGCAGCAACGCTCGGCCTTGCTTTCGCTGTCGGCAAGACGGTTGCAGCCTTCGGCCTGGGCCTGTTCGGTGGGATCGTCACGGCAATGCTCAGCCGGCACAACGAGGTCGGAAACATCCTGCGCAAAGGCGGGCTGGCGTCCGACCTTGCGGCCGGATCATGCTGTGGTGCCACCTCCTTCGAGCCGCGGGTCTGGCGGGACGAGGGCAGGCGCACCGCCTTTTACCGGCAGGGGGCGGCGACAACGCGCCTCATCCTGATCTGCCTGATCCCGGCCTTCTTCGCCGAATATGCCCTCAACGCCGTGCTGACCCCCGGCTCGCTTGCGCAATATGTCGGAGCCGACAAGTGGTGGGCCATTCCCGCCGCCGTTTTCGTTGGCGCTCCTGCCTATATCGACGGCTACGCGGCGCTTCCGCTGACCCGCGCCCTTGTCGACAACGGCATGGCCCCCGGTGCGGCCATGGCCTTTCTGGTGTCCGGAGGCGTTGTCAGCATCTGGGGCGCCCTGGCGATTTTCCCGGTTCTGAAACTGCGTCCGTTCCTTCTCTATCTGGTCCTGGCGGTGACGGGATCGATGATGGCCGGGTATGCGTTTGGCTGGGTGGTTTGATGGCCGGTCATTGCTGCAGAATCGGATCAGCATTCCCTCTCACCTTCCTTGTCCTTCCGGATCTTCGCTGCGCTTATGCGGGGCGACGATGCAAAGCACCGTACTGCATCGATCAATTGTCATGCCATGGCTTGACCCACTCCTGTCCGGTTTATGACGAAATGGGTCCCGTAGGGCGCGTTTGCGTATGCAGACTTGTCATCCCTGCTGAAGCGCAGTGGAAGGCAGGGAACCAGTAACCCGTTGTTTCTCCCGCTTCTTCTAACCTGAAGTCACACGGCGTACTAGATCCCGGTCTTGCCGCTTACGCGCCAAACCGGGACGACAAATCCGGAAAACAAGTCCTTGTCCCAACTTGGCGCCGGACGGAACACTGCCGCTTTCTCAATGACATAAGTTCGACAAGCAAATTCCAAACCGGACAGCAGTGGGCTTGACCATGGCATCCATGTCGTGCCCGTTCCATTTCCCTCCCGTCCCGTTGCGAGCAGTTTGCAGGCTCATTCCGCCGCAGCGCGCCACTCTTTCCAGCGCAGAACCAGGTTGGCGCCCAGTTCGCGGAAGGGCTGCGGGGGCAGCTTCTTCGGGCGGGCTTCAGCATTGAAATGCCGGGTGATTACACTCGACACGCTGCAGGCCAGCTCAGCGGCACCCATGCCGGTGAGGGTACCGCGTGCCGTCCCGAGACCATTCTGAACGCAACCCGAATAGACGCCCTCTTCCAGTTCCCGCATCACTGCGACCGAGTTCAGGCTGAGGCAAAGATGCCCGGCCCACCGGTACTCCATTTTCATGCCGGAAAGTTGCGGAAACCGCCGGTCGAACTTGCGCTGCATGACACGGGCCGCGCGGTCGAGGCTCTTTTCCTGTGGCCGCATGTCGGGTTTCAGAAGCGCGCAAGTGCGCGTGATGATCCGGTTGCCGCCCTGGCCGGTATCAATTCTTCGCATGGTCGTTCCCATCGGGTCCGACGGGGTGACGCCCCAGCGGGAGGAACCGCCGAGTTTTGCAAGTTGATCCTTATCCAGTTCGGGCGTCATCACCGCGAACAGGAACAGCTGCATCAGGCGGTCCTGTTCATAACCGAAACTTTCCAGATGCCCGTTGACGGTGAGAATGATCTTCTCTGTTGCGACGTGGCCCCCAGGCGTGACGACCTTCCAGGCGGGTCCTTCGCGTTGAAACTGCGTCACCGGGCTGTGCTCGAAGATACGAACCCCCGCCTGCCGTAATCCGCGCGCGAGACCGCGGATGTAACCGGCAGGCTGCAGCATGACGGTTCCCGGCGTATGAAGGCCGGACAGGTAGTGGCGGCTTCCGGTGATCTCCGACATCTGTTTTGCGTCCAGCATCTCGAAGGTCTCACCGAGACCGGCAAGGTGCCTGGCGTAACTTGCGTTGTGCTCGGCCGCCTTGGCGCTTGCCGCACCGTTGATCTTCCCCGCCCGATCGAAGAAATTCGGATCGATCTGATACGCGTCAACCGCCTCGCCGGCGAAATCGATGGCCTTGCGGTTGAGGCTGGTGATCGCCTGATCGTCGCCCGCACTTGCGTAGTCTTCTGAATTCAGTTCATGCGGAAGGTCGATCATGAAGCCGGAATTGCGTCCGGCGGAGCTTTCCGCGATCCGGCAGGCATCCAGGACGACGACGCGCAAACCCGTATCGATCTGCGTGAGGCGGCGCGCTGCAGAAAGTCCGGCAAAGCCGGCACCGACGATCACGACATCCGCTGATGTGGAGCCGGTAAGTGCTTCGGGTTCCGGCTGGTCCGCCAAAATCCGGTTCCAGGCGGCAGGTCCCGCCAGGTCCGGAAGTAACTTGGCGGACCGGATTGCGGTCATCCCACGGCCTCGTCCTCGTCGTCGGAGAGATCAAGCCAGATCGTCTTGAGTTGCGTGTACTGGTCATGGGCGGCGAGGCTGTTGTCGCGGCCGCCAAAACCGGATTGCTTGTAGCCGCCGAAGGGCGTTGCGATATCGCCTTCGCCGAAACAGTTGACCGTCACCGTCCCCGCCCGGATGGCGCGCGCGCCGCGAAGGGCCTTTTTCGTGTTGGCGGTGAAGATCGATGCCGCCAGGCCATATTTGGTGGAATTGGCCAATTCAATCGCCTCATCGAACCCGGTCACCGTCATGACATTCAGCACCGGTCCGAAAATCTCTTCCTGCGCAATACTGGACCCAGCCGGTGCTTCCAGGATCGTCGGTTCGACAAAGGCGCCGTCCTGCGTCCTACCTCCCATGAGCACGGTCGCGCCCGTATCAAGGTAGGAGCTCACCTTGCCGAAATGCGCCGATGAAACCAGCGCGCCGACGCGGTGCTCCGGATCGAGCGGGTCACCCATGGTCCACTCCCGGGCATGGGCAAAGATGCGTTCCAGCAGAGCGTCCTTCACCTCTTCCTCCACGATTAGGCGCGAACTCGCGGAGCAGTTTTCGCCCATGTTCCAGAACGCACCATTGACGACATGCGCCGCGACGCGGTCGAGATTTTCGGCGTCCTTCAGGACAACGCTGGGGTTCTTGCCGCCCATTTCCAGTACAACTTCCTTCAGATTGCTGTCTGCCGCATAACGCAGGAACCGGCGGCCGGTCTCCGTCGATCCGGTGAAGGAGACCATGTCGACATCCATGTGCCGGCCGAGCGGTTCGCCGACATCAGGTCCGGTGCCCGGAACGACGTTGAAGACACCGCGCGGAATACCGGCTTCCATCGCGAGTTCGGCGACACGCAGCGCGGTGAGCGAGGTTTCCTCTGCCGGTTTCACGATCACCGAACACCCTGCGGCAAGCGCGGGACCGATTTTCCAGGCCAGCATCAGGAGGGGAAAGTTCCAGGGCAACACGAGACCGACAACGCCAACGGGTTCGCGCACGATCATGGCAATATGGTCGTCGGAGGCGGGCGACACCTGGTCGTAGATCTTGTCGATGGCCTCCGCATGCCACTTCAGGCAATGGATCGTCTCGGGAACGTCCACGGTTTCACAGTCGAAGATCGTCTTGCCGCTGTCGACACTCTCCATGACGGCAAGCTCGCGCCGGTTGCGGGTCAATAGCTTGGCAAAGCGGATCAGGATGTCCTTACGCTCGGACGGATGCATCCTGGACCAGCGTCCGTCTTCGAACGCTTCGCGCGCCTTCAGAACAGCGAAATCGACATCCGCAGCGCCGCAGGCCGCAATCTCTGCAAGTGTCTCGCCGGTCGCCGGATTGACGGTCGCAAAGGTCTTTCCAGATTGGGCGGGCCGATAACTGCCGTCGATAAACGCGCTGGTGGGCAGGACGAGATTGGCGGCAAGGGCCCGGTATTCTTCGTGTGTCAGAAGATCAGTCATGCTCACGCTCCCGCCGAGATATCTTGGATTGTGGATTTCAAAACCCGGATGACCTGTTCCAGCTGGCGCTTGTCGTCCTTGTTCAGCGCTTTCAAGGGTGGCCGCGGCGGGCCGGCGCGAAGGCCCGTCATCTCGACGCCGTGCTTGACGCACTGGATGAACTTGCCACCCTGTTCCAGAACGCGCATCAGCGGCATCATCGCGGACATGATCCGGCGGCCCTTGGTGAAATCGCCTTCCACGGCGCAGGCCCGGTAAAGGGCGACGTGTTCATCGGGTAGGAAATTTGATCCGGCGCAGACCCAGCTGCGCGCACCCCAGGCGAAGAACTCAAGGGCCTGATCGTCCATGCCGCAGGACATCTGAATATGGGGATAGTCACGCGCCAGCAGGTGGACCCGGTTGATGTCGCCCGAACTCTCCTTGATGGCACAGACATTGCGCGAGCGGCCGACACGGTCGAGAAATTCCTCGCCCATGTTCACGCCCATGCGTCCGGGGTAGTTGTAGAGCATGATCGGCAGATCGGCGGCCCGGTCGATGGTCAGGACGTTGAGCGCGTTTTCCCGCTCGGTCGGCACCGCGTAGGGCGGTGTTGCAACCAGCAGCGCGGCAGCACCGATCTTTGCGCCGCCTTCCGCCAGTGCAATGGAGTCCGGGGTTCGCATGGTACCGGTCCCGACGATCAGCGGCAGCCGCCCGGCCAGTTTCTCATGGGTGAAACGTGCCAGTTCGAGGCGTTCCTCGACGGTCTGGGTATAGTTTTCACCGGTTGATCCGCCGGAAATCAGTCCGTGGACGCCGCTGTCCACCAGGTGGTCGATCACCTTTCCAAGTGCATCCCAGACGACATTGCCGTCCTCGTCATAAGGGGTGACCACGGGCGTGTAGATGCCCTCGAAAGCCATGATGGGTGTCATTGGGTCCTCATGCGGATTTCTGCTTCGGCGGAACGCCGAGCGGTGCTTCCAGTCCGTCCGGCATCACGAACAATTCAATCTGGTCGCGCGACAGCGCCCAATGCTCCAGCGCCAGCTCGGCGGCGCGATCCTCATCGCCGTTTTCGATGCAGGCAATCATCTCGTCGTGCTGAGCGCATGCCAGTGCCAGCCGGTCTTCCTTTGCGCCCGACTTCGGCTTGAAGAACGTCATCGCGATCCGCGTGTGATCGATCAGCAGCCTGTCGAGGCTCGCAAGCAGGTAGCTGTTGCCGGCCATTTGCCCGGTGATGCGGTGAAACTGGTCATTGGTAAGCGCACGGTCTGTGGTGCCGCCCGATTGCAATGCTTCGCGAAAGGCTTCCTGCGCCTCTTTGAGGTCTTCGATCTGGGACGGTCTGGCGTTCTGAACGGCGAGACGCAGGATCGAGCTGTAGATGAGAGGTGCTGCCAGAAAGAAGTCGCGGAGCGTGTAATGGGTCATGTCGGACACCCGCGCGCCGCGGTTCTGTTGCAGCACGACGAAGCCTTCGCCGGCCAGTTGCTGCAGCACCTCGCGCAAGGGCGTCCGCGACAGACCGTAGCGGTCGCACAGCTCTCCCTCTTCCAGTGAACTTCCCGGCAGCCGGTCGAGCGTCAGGATGGCTCGTTTCAGATCTTCATAGGCGAGCGACTTAGCACTGCCGCGCACATTGGGCATGGCACCTTCCCCAACCGATTTTTGTTGACCTGTTTGTATACATGATGAATACAATAGCAACACAAGAATTATACAAAGGCGTCGCCGGGGCTCATGAAGCTGAGGCGACAGAGGCCGGAGAAAAGCGACATGTCCCGCACAACCGACGTCAGCTTTCTTTTGCTGGACGATTTTTCCCACATCGCATTTTCATGCGCGGTCGAGCCACTGCGCATCGCCAACCTGCTTTCGGGCAAGGAGCTTTACCGATGGCGTCTGGTGTCACCCTCGGGCGAGAGCGCGGTCTGTTCCAACCGCACCGTCACCCTCGTAGATCAGGGTCTTGATCCGCTGCCGCCCCGGGGCAGTCTGTTCCTGATCTCCGGCCTCAATGTGGGTGAACGCGCCTCGCCGGAGGTCCTTTCCTTCATTCGCCGGGAGCGGGCGCGCGGCACCCGGATCGGTGCTCTGTGCTCCGGTGCTTTCGTGCTCGCCAAGGCAGGCCTCCTGGACAATCGCCGCGCGGCCATGCACTGGGCGTTCCATGACAGCTTCCAGGAAAATTTTCCCGAGGTGGAACTGGTCCGCAACGTCTTCGTGGCCGATGAAGCCTTCGTGACCGCGTCCGGCGGCACGGCTGCAACAGACCTGATGCTGCATCTGATCGGGGAGACACATGGTCTTGATCTGGCCATGGCGATCGCCGACCAGATGGTCTATTCGGGCGTACGCCCGGCGCATGCGACGCAACAGATTTCGGTTCAGGCGCGTTACGGCATCCGCAATCCGCATATTGCGGAGGCGATCCGGCTCCTGAACGAAAGCGCGCCCTTCTACATGCCGACCTCGGAAATCGCGCGGCGCATCGGCATTTCCACGCGTCAGCTGGAACGGCTGTTCCAGAAGCATCTGAAAATGTCGCCGAAGAAATACGCGATCAATCAGAAGCTGACAAAGGCCCGGAACCTTCTGCTCCAGACCGAGCAATCGATTTCGGAAATTGCGCTCGCCTGCGGATACGAGTCTCCGTCTCATTTCATCCGCACCTATCAGAACCGGTTTGGCGTGACGCCTCACAATCAGCGGGTCTTCGCGCCGGACACACTCTCCGCGCACCAGATCGCGTGATCGGGATTGAAGCCGGGCACGGCCTGCCAGGGGACTTCAATTCAGCGGCAGCCGCCGGAAACGGCCCGGCAGCGCCGGATCGTGGAAGTGATCGAGCGGTCCGTTCTCAACGAAGTGCCGGTGCCAGTGGGCGAGGGCGCTCCGGTCGAGCGTCACGCCGAGCCCGGGATCTTCAGGCACCGCAATCACGTCGTTGGTCTGACGGAACGGGCCGCCTTCGATGACATCGCCGACCTGCCAGCGGAACAGCGACTGGCTCGGTTCGGTTATCCAGGCCATCGCCGCAGACATGTGCAGGTAACCGGCCGTGGCAATCCCTGCATCTCCCGAATAACACCAGAAGCCGACACCCATCGCCTCGCAGGCCCCGATGAAGCGGACAGTTCTGGCAATCCCGCCCAGAACGGCGAAGTTGGTTACGATGTAGTCCGGAGCACCCAGGCTGACAGCGCGGCGGATGTCCGGAACATGGGTCGACATGCGGATCGAGGAATGTTTGCGCAACTCGGCCATCTCCTCGAAAGTCGCGACCGGGTCTTCGTAGTTGCGGATGTCGTAGGGTTCGATCTCCCGGAAGATCCGGATGGCGCTCGGAAGCGACCATTGCATGTTGCTGTCCAACCGCAGCATGGCTTCGGGCCCGAGCGCCGTGCGCAGCGCCTTGACCGTGTCTATCTCCAGCTTCGGATCACCGAGGATGAGTTTGCCTTCGAACATCGTCGCGCCATGCTCCTCACGCATGCGCAGGCAATAGTCGGTGACTTCGCCGGGGCTCGTTTCACCACCGGCGCGAAAGGCGAAATATTCCGTAAAGGGGATTTCCTTTCGCACCGCGCCGCCGAGAAGCCGGTAGAGGGGTTCTCCTGACACCTTTCCGCGCAGGTCCCAAAGGGCAATCTCGATCGCCCCGAACGCCTTCACGACGGAACTGTCATCGGTGTTCTGCACGATCTGCCAGGGCGGAACGCTCAGGCTTTCGCAGCCGGCAATATCGAGCGGGTCCGCGCCGACCAGCCGCGCACCCATCTCTCCGATCGTGGCGAGAACGTCGACCGACGGGGCTTCGCCGAGGCCGACGAGACCCTGATCGGTCTCCACCTCGATGATGGTTTTCGACGTGCCCGGATAGTGACCGCCGGTCCACCACATCGGCTTTTCCAGTGGAATGTTGACCGGTGTAGCCTTGAGACCGGTTATCCTAATACCAGGCATCGGGCAGGTCTTCTTTCCGGCGCGCCACGAAAGCTTCAAGCTCCTCACGCGTCGCCTCGTCCATCGCGGGCGGCTGGTATTCACCCAGCATGGTCTGCCAGCGTTCAAAAGCGCGCTGGCGCATATCCTTCGATCCGCCTTCTTCCCAGCTTTCCACGTTCTCGCTGTCCGACAGCCTTGGTTCATAGAAAGCCGTCTGGTAGTTCCGCATCGTATGCGCCGAGCCGAGGAAGTGTCCGCCGGGCCCGACCTCGCCGTATGCGTCGCGCGCAAAAGCTTCGTTGGACGTGTCGAGGCCACCCCCAAGCACCTTCTGGTAGGAACCGAGCCGGTCGGCATCCATGATCAGTTTCTCAAAGCCCGTGCACAGTCCGCCCTCAAGCCAACCTGCCGCATGCAGGACGAAGTTTGCTCCGGCCAGCATGGTCGAATGCATGCTGTCGACGCTTTCATAGGCAGCCTGGGCGTCTTCGATTTTCGAGGCGGTCAGCGAGCCGCCGCATAGGAGCGGCAGACCGGCCCGGCGCGCGAGCTGTCCGATGGCATAGTTGGACACCAGCGGCTCGGGCATGCCGAACGTCGGCGCGCCGCTCTTCAGGCTCATGGAACTCAGAAAGTTGCCGAGCACGAATGGTGCGCCTTGCCGGACCAACTGGGAAAACGCGCAGACCATCATCGCCTCGGCCATCGCCTGGCAGATCGACGCCGCCGTTGAAACGGGCCCCATGGCGCCGGACAAAATGAACGGCGCAACGACGATGCCCTGCCCGCGCCCGCAATAGACGCGCACAGCTTCACTCACCACCTTGTCCACCAGCAGCGGCGAGTTGGTGTTCACATTGCCCATGATCACGCATTCATGCTCCATCACCGAGCGCCCGAAGACGATCTCGGCCATGGCGACGCTGTCTTCCGCCCGGCCCATTTCGGTGATCGCGCCGAGATGCGGCTTGTCGCTCAGTGTCATGTGCGCGAACAGCATGTCGAGGTGGCGTTTCGACACCGGCACGTCACAGGGCTCACAGGTCACGAACCCGCCGTGATGCAGATAGGGGTGCATGTAGGTCAGCTTCACGAGTTTCTCGAAGCTGTCCATGTCACCGTACCGGCGTCCGCCCTCAAGGTCGCGCACGAAGGGGGATCCGTAGACCGGTGCAAACACCTGGTTGGCACCGCCGATGGTGACGGTCTTTTCCCTGTTGCGCGCGAGCTGTCTGAATTCCCGCGGTGCCTTGCTGCAGAGCGAGCGCACAAAGGCCGCATCCGCGCGAACGAGATCTCCCTCCAGCCGCGCACCGGCGTCGCGCCAGATACGCAAGGCTTCGGGATCATCCCGGAAAGCGACGCCAACCTCTTCGAATATCCAGTCGACCTGGGCCTCGAGCGCCGCGATCTGCTCCTCGTCGAGGATGTTGATCTGAGGCAACACACGCCTGATGAACGGGGCGTCCGGTTTGCCTGTCACACTGCGTCCGCGCGCTGCGCGTGCACGTCTCGCCATGGGTTTGCCTTTCACGGAACCTGTCAAGCAAATCTAGTTCGTGCTTGGGATCTTGTGACGATTGAAAAATACACCAACTTGCATAAACTGAGTTTATGCAAAGCCTTTGGAAAGTCGTCGGATCTCCGCGCTATCTCCTCATCTTTGAGGCGGCGGCGCGACATGGATCCTTTACCCGGGCGGCATCGGAGCTCAACGTTCAGCAGCCGGCCGTGAGCGCAGCGATCAAACAGCTTGAACAGTCCCTCGGCACACCACTGTTTCTCAGATCACACAAGAGGGTCGAGCTGACGCCTGTCGGGGCAGGCTACTACGCCGAGGTATCGAAGGGCCTGCACCAGATCCTCGAGGCAACCCGCACCGTCCAGTCTGAAGCCAGGAGTGCGATCGTCACCCTGTGCGCATCGACAGCCTTCAACACCTACTGGATGATGCCGCGCCTCAGGACCCTGCGTGACCTTCATCCGGAGATCGACCTGCGTCTGCAATCGAGCGACCGGGAACCGGATATCGACGATGAGGGTATTTCGCTCGCCGTCCGGCGTGGAGACGGAGACTGGCCGGGGTGTCATGCTTTCCTGATCGCGCCCGAAGTCATCTATCCGATTGCCAGCCCGGGATTGATGGCACAAACGGCTGTCCTCCGGAGGGAAGACATTCTCACCGCGACACTGATCCATCTGGAGGAGCCGGTGCGCGAGCGGCCGGGTTGGAAAGACTGGTTCGAGGCACAGAACTGCGCTGTGTCGATACCACCGTCTGGTCTCAGGCTGAATGACTACGCGCTTGTCCTGAACGCCGCGATATCAGGAGAAGGCTTTGCCTTCGGCTGGAACCATCTCGCGGCGGATCTTGTCGCGAACAACCTGCTTAGCGCCCGCCGGGAGTGGAGCTGGCACACCGGCATGGGTTTCTACCTGGTGTGGTCGAAGGCCCGTCCGCTCAGCGAGAATGCAGAGCGCGTCAGGAACTGGCTCATTTCCGCAGCTGGCAGCGGGTTAACCGCGAATTGACTGGCACGCGCCGGAGGCAAGCAATCGTACCATCGCGACCGCTCATCCACTTGTTCTCATGCATGTGCGGAAGTTTGCGCAAAATGCATCAACAATAGTATTGATGCAGCATAATCAAATAAAACAAGTTTAATATTTTGTAAATCAAAAGAAAAGATACATATATTTACAAATATTACTTGGAATCATCAGATGACTCGTTATCTTTCAAAGTTGAGTTTTCGCCTGCCGGCAATCATTTCTGGCTGTGCCGTTCTGGCCGCCGTCTTTGTGGGGGCTCTGGCCTACTGGTTCAGCGTTTCGAATATCGAAAAACAGGCGGACGAACGCTTGACTGCTCTGGCTAGTGCCCGTTCAGCGGGCCTTTCGAACTACCTTGAAGGTATCGGGCAGGATCTGACCGTTACTGCCGCGAGCCCTTTGGTCAGCGCTGCTCTTTTCGATTTTGAAAGCGCCTGGAAGACAATTGACGGCAATCCGACGGCGGTTCTCCAGAAGGCGTATATTCACGACAATCCGCATCCCCTCGGAGAAAAGGATGCTCTGTCGAGTGCCGGAGAGACGCCCTATGACGTCACCCATGAGCGGTATCACCGCTGGTTCCGCAAAATGCTCAAGACCCGCGGCTATTATGACATTTTCCTGTTTTCGCCGGATGGGTCGCTGATTTATACGGTTTTCAAGGAACTGGATTTCGCAACAAATCTCATGACCGGCGAATACCGGGACTCGGACCTCGGCAACGCGTTTCGTGCGGCTCTGAACGGCGACGGTGATAGCTTCCATTTTTTCGACTTCAAGCCCTATGCGCCGAGCGCCGGCGCACCCGCGAGTTTCGTTTCGGCTCCTGTCACGCGCGATGGTGAAACGCTCGGTGTTCTGGTCTTTCAGATGCCGATCGACAACATCAATGCCGTCATGTCGGATCCATCCGGATTTGGGGAGACGGGGGAAGCCATCCTGATCGGACCGGACAGGCTTTATCAGAACGACTCCGCAAAGACACCCGATTCAAACGACATCCTGAAGGCGCGTCTGGACGGTGATGTCGTCACCGCTGCCCTTTCCGGGCAAGTCGGTCATGGCCGCCTTGACGGGTTTCGCGGGCAGACCTTCATCGCTGCCTCTGCACCGCTTGAATTTCAGGGGACCAAGATGGCTGTTGTTGCGGCTGAAGCAGCATCGGAAGTCTTGTTGCCGGCCAGGCAACTGGGTGTTCAGATCGCCGTTATCTGTGCCGTCATCCTGGTCATCATGATGGGGGTCGGTTTGGTTGCCGCGCGCGCGATCACGGTGCCCAGCGGCCAGTTGGTTCAAAGCGCCGTCAGGCTTGCAGGCGGGGACGTCGATGTTGCGTTCGCCGAGGCGAAGCGGAAAGATGAGATCGGCGAGATCGCCTCGGCGATTGCCGGCTTCCGCGATGGCGTCGCCGAACAGGCCCGCCTTGCCAGTGCGCGGGATGAGGAAGAGCGGCAGGGCGGCGAACGGCAACACCGCATTGAAACCCTCATCGCCCGTTTCAGGGAACAGTCATCGGACATCATTGCTGCTGTTGAAGCCTCGATGGACGGCATGCAGACAAACGCGTCTGACCTGATGAAAACCGCCGGGACCGCAGCTGGAGAAGTCGCTGATGCGGCAACGGCGACAACGCGCGCTTCCGGCAACGTCCAGACAGTCGCCGCCGCAACCGAGGAGCTGTCGTCTTCAATCTCCGAGATCGGGCGCCGCGTGGAAGAAACCACCAGGGTGATTTCCGATGCGACCGGCCGGACGAAGATCAGCACGGAAAAAATGGAAATGCTGTCGTCAGGCTCTGCCCGTATCGGCGAGGTGATCGACCTCATCCAGGGAATTGCTGAACAGACGAACCTGCTTGCGCTCAACGCAACGATTGAAGCTGCGCGAGCGGGCGAGGCAGGCAGGGGGTTTGCCGTTGTCGCTGCCGAGGTGAAGGAACTGGCAACGCAAACGTCCAAGGCAACGGATGATATCTCCAATCAGATCTCCGAAGTCCAGGCCGCGACGGAACAGGCCGTTGCGGCCATTCAGGGTGTTGCCGAAATCATGGTCATGGCCAACGAGAACACGGCAACCATCGCTGCCGCAGTTCAGGAGCAGGACGCGGCGACGGGAGAAATCAGCCGGAGCGCTGCGGAAGCGTCGAGCGGCACGACCGCCGCAAGCGACAACATGTCCAACGTCAGCTCCGCCGTCGAAGTAACGTCCACGTCTGCCCGCACCGTTGATGAGGCAACGCGGGAGGCCTCGGCGAAACTCAAGACACTCAACAGCGCGGTCGCGGATTTCCTGAACGAGGTCGCTGCGGCGTGACGGCGAACGGACGCTCCGGCATCTGCTCTTCGGGATCTCGGTGTGTGCAGCTGTTTTCACAGATTCGGGTGTATGCCCGCCGCAATGGCTCCAGCCTTGATCTCGGGCCGGAAAAAGCATCCCCTCTCGTTGAGGCAGGGATGAACGTGCATTTGCAAAAGGACGTCACGTGCAACTCATTGATCCCGGTGATGTGCCGCGAGCCCTCACCTGCGAAGGCACCGTGCCCCGCCCCTGGCAGCAACAGAACCCCAACGCCTGGGGGGAGATCAAGTGCGCCCGCGAGCACGGGGCGAAGCGGGTGGTGGCCTCGGCCGATGCGCATGTTTCGGTGCCCAAGAGCGCGCACATTCTCGGCCTTCCGTTTGAAAGCATTGCTGTCCTTGAAAGTGGCTGCATGGACACGGGCCTGATGCCGGATCTGACAAATGCCGCCCTTGTCCTGACGGCTGGCACCACGGGCCGCGGCGTGATCGACGACCTGGATCTTGCAGGCAAGCGGCTGGGGAAGAGCGGTGGGCCGTCCTGGGTGCATGTGGACGCCTCCCCGGGCTTGGCCCCGTTGCCTCGCGCACTGACATCGCCGGAGAGCCGTGGGTCCGCCAGGTGGCGGCAAACATGCACATGGAACTGGACGCGGTCTGATCGCGGATAGACGCTGTTCTGGCTGAGTGCGGGTGAAGGCGACGCTGGCGGAAGCGAAGAGCGCCGGGCTACCGGCGCTCTCTGAAAGTAGTGATTTCTGTTGCTGCCGTCGAATTTGCCGCTCTTGAGGCAGCACTGCTTGTAGCGCTTGCCTGAGCCGCAAGGACAGGGGTCGTTTCGCCCGAGCTTTTCGACAAGCTCGACATCGCCCGCGCACCATGCGCGCACCGGTTTTGACACGGGTCTCGGACGGGAACGATTTGCGCCGCTTAGAAATGACCTCGAAAGGAGGGCAGGTCGTCGAATATGTGCTGGAATGTCATGGCTGCCTGCACGGTACAGGTTGACAGACTGGCGGAGAGAGGGTCCGTCTTATTAAGTAGGTAAGTTATTGAATAAAAAAATCAAAACTTCAGAATAAAACATTGTGCCTACTTATGTGCCCACTTCCGCATCTCGTGCCTATTTGTCTAGACCCTGTGGATTTCCAGCATGTCGATTGAAACGTCGGCTCAGGTTTACGAAATGTGTATCGGAACAAATTTGAACACATCGAGGACGGCGATACCTTCCGGCTTATAAGCCCATCCATGAACATCAGGCTCTGCGGTGTCGACACGCCTCCAAAGAACACACCAGAGGGTCGCTGTCGAAGGAACTATTGCTCGCTGCCATATGGTCTTAGACCGTTACCTGATATCCCGTAGGCATGGGCACTCCCTGCGACGGTCGATCGCCAAAGAAATCGTGGGGCAGTGTCGATGCGCAGTGTTTTGTCGGTGACAAGGATATCGCGCAACTGCTTGCCTCTCGCGGTATGGCGTGTAACTGGCCAAAATACTCCGGCGGGTATTATCGTCGTTGGGCGAACTGCAGCCGATAGGAGCGATCTGATGCCGGAAGCAAAAACTATCTCTGTCGCCGAGCTCATTGAGAAGCTCAAGACATTTCCGCAGCATCTGCCGGTTGTCACCGGTGGATTCGACGACATGGACTATAGCCCGGTCGATAGCATCGAGGTGATAAAGCTGGTGGAATTCAAAGGAGGCATCGCAGAGTTTAGGGATGCCGATGACATTAATCTAGGGCAGACAACCATCCGCGGCCCATTTCAGGCACTCTACATCGACCACTGAGCACCATCGGAGAGGCTGAACTGCAACAGATTTCAAAAATTTTGTCCGCTACACTTCGGTCTTCCTCCTTCAGCGCGCCCCTTGCAGTGATAGACAATCTCGTTGCCAGATTCGATTGGAATAGTGCAACGCCCGCGCCGAACCAAATCCTCCAGCTGAGGCCTCGGGACGTCTTCGACAACCAAAACGGCATCTATCCAAGTTCTACCTTCACCAATCTGTAACTTCGGGGTTTGACCGTATATACGCAGCGCTCCAGCTGATATCGCGATTGAAAACGAAGGCGTTTTTCGACCTGCTACACTGTCAAATTCAAGCGTTGCTCGGCAGAACGCTCGCATGTCTCCGCTCGAATCAGCGTTTAGATAGAAGCGGGTCTCTTCGCCTTCTCTGTTGTAAGTAGCCTCTAAGACCGTCGCCGCGGCGTCGACAGCTGCCGGTGAAACTCCGTAGTATTCGGCAACCCTTTTCACGACGTCTTTGCACCACTCATTTGCTGCGCACTCATTAATGAATTCGTAGACCCCGTCAGGCTTCATGATAGGATTGAACCGAACTTCGTAAACACGAGTGTCTTGTGCGTTAACAGAATAGGCGGCAGACAAAATCGCAAAAGATGCCAGAATTACCTTCAAGAAATGAGACATGAAATCCTCCTGCCAAAATATGCTTTGAAATTCACGTTGTGGCGTACCTCGGACTATGCACAATTTAAAATAGCAGATCTGGCCTCCATTTGCACGAATTGGCAATAAGGACTCGCGAGTGGCGCCTCAGCTGATCAAGATTGCAACGCTGGCGGAATACAGGAAGCGCGGCAACAGCCTCGTTGCGAACTGCAATACGCTCTAGTGCATGAAATGCTCAGCACTTGAACTGGACGTTCTGATCAAACGCCATAGGCCAGACTACGTCGTTCCCTATGAGGCCAGGACCGTTTTGGGGCTCCAATTAGAGGTTTGGCATGATCGATTACTAAGTGGATCTGCAATCCTGTGCGGCGCCGTTCAAAGGTGGAAGCGTTGCCAGCGCAAACTTCGCTACTACGAAACCGAATGACCCAGGCGCTCTGGCGGAGAGTGGGCCTTTACGCTTTTTGCCAACTCGCCTCTAAAGCTTCCAGACGCTCTAATACCTCGCCTGTCTCAATTGCCTTTCTCTGAGCCTCCAGGATTGACACGACTCCCTGCGCCTCTGATGGCGCGACCTCACCCGCGGACACAGCCTTCGTGACCGCGGCCAACGCGTCTTTGATCCCGTCAATTGTTGATGTGTCCGGCAGTTTGATTTCAATGCGGTTTGCCATTGGTGCTGGGCGCGCGTGAATGTACGGTGCAGCTTTCTCCGCTGCCCAGGCACGATCCTTCGCTTCAGCGCTTTTGTCCCGCATCACCGACAGCATGTACTCAACCGGCGTCACGCCCTGCTTTACCGCTCCTGCAAGGATTTCCGCACTCTTTTTGTTCGTGGCCCCTGGAGGGCGACCGGCACCAGCACGGGCACCGCCTGTTTTAGGCATGAGAGGATTCCAGACTGCTAGAAATGATTTCCAGAGGAATGCAGGATTTCACAGGTCCGTTTGGACTTGGCTCAAAAGCGCAAAGCTTTATAAGCATCGTTTCGTCGTCAAGGTCATATCCTTGATCGCTCTGGAACCGGTTTGTTTCGTCCTTAGACCGCCTTCCAACGGTCAATAGAATGAAATGCGATGGACGGACATCGTCTCCGATAATACGCTTTTCCAGCTTGGCGAGCCTGTTTGAAATGCTTGTCACCAAACTGCCTCGCTCACTGACAAGAGCCTTAAGGTGGATTTACTTGCTAGCGGGCCGCGCTCACCCACGCCCACTAATCTCCGATTGATCAAAAGATCCGAATGCGGAATGAACTGATAGCCCTGATCCTTTAGCCAACCATGGATTTCATCATCTGACTGACCACCGCTGACGATGCGAAAAACACGTGTCGGCAAACCACGATTTCCCTTCAACTTGTTTTCCAGCTTTGAAAGCCGTCTCAGGGTCGCACTCATCGAATTCTCCTGATTTAATTCAATGGGGTGTCAGCAGGGGCGCAAGCATCTGCATCGCCATCGTTTCCAGCGCTTTCCATCACAGCCATCGTCTCAAGGACTTCGCAACGGGGGCCGATATAGTCTCCCAAAACGTAGTCAAGGAACTGATCAGCTATGTCCCTGGGGTCGCCTTCCATCTTGCTTTGAATTGCGAGTTCTAGGAATTCACGACGCACAACCGTAGCCTGAATGCCCATGATGCGGCTGAAGTTATCAAGCTTAACTTTCATCGCCTGCTTTTGCTGTTCGTCTTGCTCAATCATGGTTGCTCTCGCTTTTCTCGATCCGTGTTTCTCTGTATGGTTGACCGATGGATGACGTTGCTTTTTGGAAAATTGTTGTCGCCGTGCTTCTGGGAAACAGCCTCACGGTTATGTGCCTCTACGGGTTTTACCACGCCAATCTCTCTGAAAAGCGTGGGGAGAAGCCTCGACTTGTGCACCTTGCAGGCATCATTTTCCCGTTGGCATTATCAGCCGGTGGAATGTTGATCATATTCAAGGGTTAACCCCTTGCGTTGCCATGAGTGCGCGCACGATTGCGTCACGCTCTGGAGCCAGCCTTGCCTCGAAGGGCGCGTTAATTCTGGCCTGTGCGCGCGAGAAGTCGGCGCGGTCAAGTAAGGCCCTAAAAAGCGCTTCATTTCGACGCTCAAGACCTGGCGCATTGAATGCGCGAGCTGCACGTTCGCCAACCGTTGAAATCGCATCCCCCATATTAAAGTTCATCGCGCTCCGCACAGCTCCAGGCCCGTCTGATTTTCCGGTTAGCTGATTGATAATTTGCTGCCTTGCAGCTGTGCGGGAGTTGCCCGTCACCTGATTGCGCGTTTGCGTAAAGGTGCGCTCAAGGTCCAGCTGTTTCAGCAGTTGCGCCGCCTCTGTTTCGCCAACAAGGATGGAGAGCTTCTCCTTGTTAAAGCCGCGATCAAAGAGCGCTTTGGCTGCGTTCGCGTCGTTGCGAGCGGTTCCCATGATATCGGCAATCGCTGCACGCGCGCCCTGGGTATATGCTTCACGCTCGCCTTCATTCATTCCGGCCATAGTGCGGCGGATCTGTTCGGGTGTTTGGCTGTTCTTAAAGACGGCCTTGCCACCCTCCATCGCCTTCAGTACGCCAGACGGGCCAGCGAACGCTTTACGGGCTTTCGCGTACTCTGGGACGGCATCGTCAATGATACCTGTGAGTTGCTTTTTCAGGCCAACAAGAATGCGACCTTCATTCGTATGAGCACCCGCGCTAGTGATCATGTCATCAAGTGCGCGCTTGGTATAATCAAGCTGGCGGACATCGGGAACGTTGCGGATAGATGCTGCACCATCATCTGCGATGTTGATAAACCACTGTTGGGATGGAATGCCTTCGTTTGCCGCCAACGTCTGAGCTCGGCCCAGCGCTTGCTTCATTGCAGGACGCGCCAAAAGGTCTTCAAGCTCTTTCGAAAACGGGACTGGTTTAGAACGAGATGCCTCATACAGCGGACCTGACACAGCGCTGCGTTGCGCAATGATGTCATCCGCTGATTTCAGAGTGTTAACAGGCTGTCCGAGCGCCTTATCTACAGATGCCGTGATCCTATCGCCTGAACCGGTTACACGGCTTCTAAGAACATCAGCGACTTGCTTTTGGGGATTGCCGGGAATCGCGGCCAATCCTTCTGCGTACTGCTGGAGTTGCGGAAGATCGGTAGGAAGCGCATCAGGCCCCATAGAATTCAGACGGGCGGCTGCATCGTCAATATTCATGCCATCAGCTGCGAGGGCCCTGGAAATGATGCTATCAGCGCCGCGCGCGGCCTTGTCCGATTTGCTTGAAAGTGCTCTTACGATTTGGTTTGCGACGGAATTTGCCCCCGAAGCGACTGAAGGTCCAAGCACGCCCAAGCCAAAACCGACTCCCGCGCCACCTGCGGTTCTTTTCAAGTCACCGTCAGACCTTGCGGCGGCGTCGGCTGCACCTATTACACCTCCAGAAGCTCCAGACGCCAAACTGTTCGCAAGAAGGCCACCGCCACCAGCACCAAACACAGCGGGCGCTGCGGCAACAGCCGGAGCAACACCGGCCACTGCACCGGCAACTTGAAGGCCGGTAGACGTAAGCGGGCGCTCTTCGGAGAACTGGTCCATTCGCCTTGAAGCGATTTCCCTTTGGACGGGATCACCCATACCAGCAACATCGCGCATGTATGCACCAGCAATAGGAACACCTTCCATCGCTGCGGCACCAGCTGTACCGAGCTGGCCCATAAGACCCTGATTTTGGCGCTCAGCAGCCGCAGCCGTATCAACGTATTGCCCGGTTTCAGAATTGAAAACCATACCGTCAGGAATATCAGGAGATGCATTGGAAGACGCCTGACGAAAGCGTTTGAGTTCGGCAGCAAGCTTCCGCGCTGCGGGAACATCACCAGCTTTGTGAGCATTTCGCAGAGCAGTTTCCAGTTGGTTCAGATCCGCCATCATTGCCCCCCGTACATCTGCAAAAGGTCGTCAACGCTCAACTCTGGCGCAGCCTGTCGAGAGCTATTGAAGATCTGCAAACCGGCTTCGGAGCCATGAATCACTTGCAGCAAAGTCAGTTCGTAGTCGTCAAGATCGCGCAGAAAGTTAGGGCTCGAAGGGTCCAGCGCCCCCGCCTTGTCAGCAAGCATTGCACTTTCTTTTTCTGTGACGCTGCCTAGCGCACCGCCAGTCTGAGACGCGGCGCGCATCGCTTGAAGGTTTTCAATCTTGGCGTTCGCTTTCAGAACCTCGACTTGTCGCGAAACTTCCGCGCTATCAGTCCAGGGAAGGTGCTGGACAAGGCTTTGCCCATATGGGCCGAAGTCCCGTTGACCTGCCGCCTCACGGGAACGCATTGCCGCACTCGAAACAACACGCGTCGAAACCTCGGCCTGACCAGACTTGATTTCATCTTTCTGTTGCGCTGTTTCCTGCTTCTGAGCTGCCAGCGAGCCAGGAACAGGTGCGGCTGTTGGAAGGCCAGTTTCGGGATCGATAATTGGCTCTCCGGTCTCCGGATTGCGGATATATCCGTAGTCTGTTGAGAGCTTACCAAGTTCGGGGCCACCACCCACATTTACTGTTACGCCGGACTTGCCACCCGAAAGCATGAATTCGTTATACTTTTCGGTTCCGCGTTCAAGCCCAGCGCGCACTGCTCTTGCGTCCAACGCCCTTACGCTATCCGGCAGCGGTGGATCGTTAAGCCGTTCGAGTTCCAGACGACCCTTCTCAAGCTGCATCTGCCGGAGCGGATCATTCGCCTGCATGCGTTGCTGGAGCAGAGCCTGTGCGACCGCTTTTTGGCCCGGATCAAGCCAAGGGTTGTTCACCAGTCCAATCAACTGCTGGGTCTGCTGATCCATACCCTGCTGTGCCTGGGCGACACGCTGAACACCGGGGCTTGGCTGCGCCTGTGCAACCTGGGGCATCTCGGCGACGGGGTTGGCTGAGACCTGCCCGCCCTGCATTTGAATCAAACGCTGAGCCAGAACGCCTTTCGGGTCAATCGCGGGCTGCTGGGGCACAAGTGCTGGATTGAGGGATGCGGTCTGTGTACCGAGTGCTTTGTTGAACTTGTCGACGTAACCACTTCCGGTCATGCCGTTCACATCAGCGCGGTCGGCACCTTCTGCGGCTGGTTTTCCTGTGAACCACATAGAAGCAGCGTCTTGCGGGTTGCCGTACTTCTGGACGTATGACCCGAATTCGCCATTGAACACCGCGTCTTGGGCCTCTGGGCTAGCGAGGAATTCATCAGGCGACAGACGTTTGCCGTAATGCTGCTCAGTCCACGGCCCCACATTGAAGCCCATGACCTGATAGCGGCCATATGCGCGACCCTTACCGGTTTCCGGCCCTATAGCGGCATAATCCCCACTGCCCGCGCTTTCGATGGACGCAATAGCATCTGCATAGTTCGCACCACCCTCATCGCCGCCAAAGGCCGCAAAGCCCTGGTTGATGCGGCGGTTGACGGGATCAGTTTCAAGATCTGCTGCCGGGATCTCACCAGAGAACGACACCCCGCTACCAGATGGTACAGAAGCAGTATCACCACCACCGGAACCAAATGCGGACATGATGGAGTTGAAAGCTTCGCTCGCACCTTCTCGGCCTGCTTTCTCGGCGTTGTTCGCCTGACGCAAATAGAGACCTGAGGCAACGCCCTCACCAAGGGCAGTCAGACCCTCACCAACGCTTTTAGGCGTACGGCGCTTACGAAGAGCATTCGCGATGGCACGCATCCGCGTTACTTCTTGCTGAGTCTTAGGGAGACCATCCCCGCCGAAAATAAATGACATTTTGCTAAGCCACCCCCTTATCCGTTATCGCTGTGTGACGGTCGATGGCTCAGACAAGTATTTGCCTAGCGCTACCCGCACTAGCTTGGCGCAGGACATGTCGCGCTCTTGAGCAGCCTTGGTTAGCTGCTCACGCTGCCAACGTGTAAGCGTAAGTGGAAAGTTCTCCGTGTACTTTGCCGTTCGCATAAAAGCACTCCATTTCGCATTGAGTGCAATATAATGCTGGTGAAGAATCGCGTAAATCCGAAACGTTTGTTTGGGGGGAAACTGCAGTTTCGGTCGATATTGCGACGAACAGCGCTCGATTTACGTGAAATGAGCGCTGTTTTATTCACTTAGTCAAGAATTCCCATATCTCGCTTAATTTGGAGGAAAGCGAGTGTCTTTTGGTCCGGCTTCAAGTTTTGGAACAGTGACACAATGCCCATTACCCGAACTGTTAGGCCCCGAACTGAGTCCACGTACTTCTTATGACTGGATTTGTTCAGCAACGGCCTCCACGTCCTCCCGCATGCTGTTTGCAACCGCGAGCTTGACCTTTGCTGCTGCCGCCTTCTGCCCCATCAGAAATCCGCCGAAATGCTATCGATACGGCCAACAGCAGCTTCATGCTGACCATGGCGGATCTGTTGTTTGATGAAAGAAAGGTGCTGCCGCAAATCGCCCACCATCGCCTGAAGCGTTTCGGCATTCCGCGCTGTCTCTTCGTCAGCCTTTGCCAATGCCTTGGACAAGGACGACGCCCGAATTTCGATCTCATAGAGATGATGCAGATCGACACCAAGGTTTCCGGCTTGCGGATCGGGACTTGCCAAATCCTTCTCCACCTGCGCAATGAAATCATCCAGTTCGCCAGACTGCTTTAGGCAGGTAAGTTTGATTTCCTTGTCCTTAAAGAATTGCAGGAGTTCGAACAGTTGCGGTGCGCAGAGGCCGAAACGGTCAAGCTTGTAGACATAGACCGTATCACCCGACTGAAGCCAGAATTTCAGCCACTTTAGCTGACTGCGCTCAGTCTTCGGAACAACGTCTTCAAAATAGGTATCAGCACCGATTTCTTTGAGTGCGACGCTTTCACTGATATCCATGCAGCCATTCACGACACATGAATACACGAAGGTCTGTGTTTCGTAAGGGTTCTTGGACATGCCTGGGGACGCTTTTCTGTATGTGACACAGCGGTCTAATTTTTGCCTTGCCATGAACAGGCCGAATTGCCGAGTCACTTCTTCACTGCTGAGCTGTTCAATCTCTGGGAAAAAATCGGCCACGATGCCTTTTCCCTTCGGCTGGGTATCTGCGTGATGCAAACCCCTCCGGGCAGCGTTGTTCATTCGCTTTTGGCCTTGGCGCAACAGTGGTTGCTATAGAATTCATCTATTTCGCTTTGCAGAATTTTTGCTGCCTTTTCGGACGTGAAAATCAAAGCGCTAAGGTTATCCAACTTCTGTATCCGGTTGCCGTCTTTGTCCACGTAGTCCAGATCAAGAAGAAGATCGATTGCGATTGACATACGGTGTCTAAGGTTGGACGCGTTGGCTTCCAGTTCACCATAGTCCATGAATAAGTCACGCTCCGTCTTAAACTCTTCATTCTACATCAACATTACCCTTTACCCCCTCAGTTCGCTGCACGGCGTTTTTCAGCAAGTTTCTTGATGTAGAGTCCTGCGTTTGCATCCTTCCAGTTTTGGGCGCTCTCCCTTCGCTCCTCCGGGGATCCTGCCTGTCCGGTACAGTAAAAGTAAAAGAACACGCACCCGGTTTGATCATCGAAAGCTTCAAACTGGTCTACGGTGATCGCGTCCAAATCAGCGTGACCAAAGAGCTTTTCGCACTCCGCCTCACAGTAGGCGCGGAGTTGCGGATTAGTCTTTATCGTCTTTATTCGATCCAGAAGAACCTCTTCTCGGGAAACTGTTGAGACAGTCGAAATGATGTGGGCGAGCTCAACTTTGAAGACTTCAGATTGATCTGGGGACCGCTCACCCAGATATGCATAGGCTTCGGAAAATTCGGTTTGATTGCGGCTTGTCTCAGCTCGGTTATGGGCTTGGGTCATCATCGGTTTGCGCTCCTGAATGACGGGGAGAAATTGCTGGTACATGAGGGCTTCCACTTCCGTTTCGATTTTGAAATGACGCGACAAAATACGGCTTGGCACAGTTAATTTTCTACTAAAAGTTGCAAAAATGAATTCACGCATCTGCATATGTAATTTGTACACACATGTTTCGAACGAAAATTTTTGAGGCCTTTAAACTGTCGGCGCTTGCAACTAAATATCTCCTGATAGTTTTAATATCAAAAAATCAAAAAGAGATCAATATGAAATCAGAAGATATTTTTCATATCAATCCGGCGCAATTGCGTGCCGCTCGCTCACTCGTTGATTGGAGCGCCCAAACGTGCGCAGATGCTGCAAATGTTGGTGTAGCTTCGATACGAAGAGCAGAACGCCGTGCTGACGGGAAACTTGGCCTGCTTCCGGCAGTTGAGGCGGCCATCAGAAATGCCCTCGAAGAAGCCGGCGTCGAATTCATTCCCGAGAACGGTGGCGGGCCTGGAGTGCGTCTCAAAAAGGACTGACGAAGTTGAGTATCAAAACACAGGGTGAAAGCTTGGATACGTTCCTAATTGCTGGGAAAGCAGACTTCCGTGATGCCGAAAGTGTAATGGTAGCAATGGAAAAGATGGCTAAAGTGTCGGAAGCTGAATTGGATCGGATGATGTGCTACAAGTTGATTGCCACCAATCAATTGCGCACCAAGACGGCTGTCTCTCTCGCGACACTTGAGCGTGAAAGAAGGGCCGCGAAGGCAACGGAAGAGCTAGCGTTCAGAACGACGCGGTTGGCGGGCTGGATTGGTATCGCTGGTGCGCTGATTGGAGCGGCATCTGGCGCTATTTTTGCCTTCCTGCTGCAGTTTTGGATTTGATGACGGCGGAGCTAAGCCTCTGAACTAAAAGATCTTCTGACTGAAAGTCTTTACTTTCCCGCTTTGGGGACACGCGCTGATCAAACCAATCCTCAAACACGATTCACCTCCGCCAACAACATCCGAACAACGCACATTGCAAGAACCAAAATTGGATGAAGAATAGGGAGTTGGAAAGTGCCTAGCGACCTGACGAAAATGTTGGACGAGGAGTTAGCTCTCATGTCGTCTTCGCGTAGTTCCGACGCTGGAATACGCGTAGATTTAGGGTTTCGGCGCTGCGAACTCGCTGTGCAGCGCAGGGTAGCAAATTCTCAAATCGAGGCTTCTGAGCACCAATTAGCAGCTGCGGACGCGCAGAAATCAGCTGCAAAATGGACGCGTGTGTCGGCTATCGCAGTTGCAGCTTCAGTGGTCGTGACTGTCATTGGAATTTGGCTGAACTTCTTTTTCAGCGACTAGACGGGCCAAGCGATAAGAGAGCAGATCAAAATGAGAAAATGCGGGCGATATGGGCATCGTAACCATTTTGGCCACCGTCTCTAGGCGGGCAAAACCGAACGCGAAAGGTCGTCAGCAAAGGCGCGATCCACAGGCCGATCTTTAGACTGAAAGTTATAGCCGGGGCGCCGCAGTTTGGCGCTAAGTCTTTTGATTAATCACTCAGCCTTTCCATTTGGAGGCATGTGACAAAATCTTGTCTTCAAGTAAGCAAAATAGTTTTCATTTCTCGAATATGTATCCCGTAGGCTTTTCAATATTTAAAACTCTGAGCAGACCGTCACAAGTATCTTGATATGCCTCCGGGTCTTTTTCGTGTAAATACGTTTGTTCTGCGCGATAGAAACTATAAATATAGTAATACTCGTGATCTGGATTTTCTACGTCGACGTCGACTGCTTTACCTTGGGTCTTAAAATCGCTGAACGCGAATAGTGCCCACTTATTCATTTTTTCACGATCTACGCCCAACTTAGGGCAATTGTCGAGCTGTCCGTCGGTGGAAGCATAACTTGCGTAAATTCTTTCAATTCCATCCTTTATTTCAGGGGCATTATTGTAATCATTGTGACTAAAACCCTCCTTAAGGTAATCCTTAGCAATAGCAGCGTTTGAGAGAATAATTAATGACGAAACAATTACTGCGACTGTACGCTTATGCATAATCAGCACCTCATTTTCTTTCCAGCAAAGTCAACTAAAAACAATCAAAAGTAGTAAGTCAAGTGTACAGTGTTCGATATCGTATTGGACACTTTCGGGTTGAGTTCGAAACGTTGAGTTTTTCGATGAAAACGATATCAACTTCGTCAGCCTTCGAGACAACATTGACACCCATACGGCCATGGGGAGGTTAATGTTGTATTTGCTTGCATTCCTGGCTCAACTGGAACGGGATTTCACAGCTGAGAGAACGCAGGCCGGAATGGATGCGGCGCGAAAACAGGGCTGGCATCCAAGTCTACAAACTCTGGTTCAGAGCTTGCAGAAGGATGATCCGAAGCAACTTAAGGCGCTGCGCAGGAATGCCGCCGATCCAAAAACATCTTGGCATGAGCTGCTCAAGAAGTATGGTTATGCTATTGCATCTCTAAGGCGAAATTTAGAACATGACCGTAAAAAAGAGCTTGCTAGACTGGCTACCGAAGACGGAAATTAAGGATAGTTGAAATGAAGTTGTGCTTGAGAACGTCTTTAATTCTATTTGTTGTTGCTGGATGCAGCGGTGGTGAACTTGCTAAAGCCGTAGACTCTTTGAATTCTAGTCTGCAAAGTTCGAGTACTAGTATAAACAACTTGGGTAACCCTGGGCAAACTGGTTACAGGAGCGGAGGGGCAGGTTATAGCGCTGGAAGTTACCCTCGAACTTACTCAACATATACGCCATCTCGGTCAACAACTTCTACTAGTTCGACGGGGCAACTATACGACGAAAAAGTATTGTGCCGAGATACTCAAGACTGTCGTGCGCAGCAGGCCGAAATAGACAAAGGTGTACGTGATTCGCAACGAGCACTTGAAAACTGGGGAAGACCATCAAGTGGTCCGCCTTCTAAGGCTGCAATATTTGAGTAAGCCCCGATAGAGGACAGACCGTAGAAAAGATAGAATACGCCTGGCTTGCATGGACAAGCAATCAGTATGCGACCAACGAAGAAGCGCTTGAAGCTCTGCAAAAACTCGGCTGGACGCGTCACCTCATGAACAAATACGAATTCGGCGGATCTGGTCGGAAGGCTGGAAAGCCGAAGGGTAAATAGGATAGATAAGATGGCTGCCCGAGATCGGTGGACGATGACCATTACATGCCCGAACTGTGGGCATTCAGGTTTAGCTGAGTGCTCAGAGAGCGACTATCCATTCATGAGTAGCCCGGACTTTAGATATGACGCACTGCCAGCGGGGTTCAAACGTGGAAAGCGTTTGAGGGATACACGTCAGCAAACATTTGTCGTTTGCAAGTGCGGCGAAGAATTTCATAGCTGACTGCGGCTCAAGAGGGATGAACTAGATGACGCATTTGTTGGACTATTGGCCTTGGGCAATCATTGTTATTGGGCTCTTGCTCCTATTGTATTTTTCTCGGCCTAGGTATTTTCAGTTTGATATTTCTCCAGGCGAACACGCCAGTGCACCAGTGTTTATTCCAGTGTCGGCAATTATGTCGGTTGTTGTAAGCCTCGCTGTACTGGGAAGTTCTCTCTTCATTATTTTGTCAGGAGGTTACGAACCTGATGCTCAGAAGTGGGCATTCGGTTCCGTAGGAACGATTTTGGGCTTTTGGTTAAAGCCGTCGAAAAAGGAAACGTGACTCATAAGGAGCCGAGGTCTTGAACGGTGCCGTTTTACTCATTTGTGCAACGCTTTCCGTTTACGATGGCGATACATTTTATTGCAACGGCGAAACCATGCGGCCAATGGGAGACGGCAGGCCGCATGAGTTTGGTTTTGACACACCCGAAATCGGCTCTAACGCAGATTGCGACAAAGAGCGTGTTCTCGGAATAAATGCTGCGAAACGCTTTCAAGATCTATTACTGACGCTGACCTGCCATGGGATTTTTCCTCCGCTGTCGATTAGAGTCCGACCCAATTTGAGGACGGACAATGAAGCGAACAAGATTCACGGACGAGCAGATCATCGGGATCCTCGCCGAGCATGAGGCGGGGGCGAAGTGCGCCGATCTGTGCCGCAAGCACGGCATGTCGGAAGGCACCTTCTACAACTGGAAAGCCAAGTTTGGCGGCATGACAGTGTCAGAAGCCAAACGGCTGAAGGCGCTCGAAGATGAGAACGCGAAGCTGAAGAAGCTTCTGGCCGAGCAAATGCTGGATCTGGCTGCCATGAAGGAGCTGGTTTCAAAAAAGTGGTGACGCCTGCCGTGAAGCGCGAGGCGGTCGCGCACCTGAGGTCCCTGCTCGGGCTCTCGGAACGGCGGGCGTGCCGGATTGCCGGGGCGGATCGTAAAATGGTCCGCTACGAGGCGCAGCGTTCACCAGACACGGTGTTGCGTGGCCGCCTGCGCGAGCTGGCCAATGAACGACGGCGCTTTGGCTATCGGCGCCTGTTCGTTCTGTTGCGGCGCGAAGGGGAGCCGTCCGGCATCAACCGGATCTATCGGCTCTACCGGGAAGAAGGCCTGACCGTGCGCAAGCGAAAGGCCCGACGCAAGGCAGTTGGGACGCGGGTGCCAATTCTGATCGAGGCGCGACCCAATGCACGCTGGTCTCTGGATTTCGTTCATGACCAGTTGGCTAATGGTCAGCGTTTCCGGGTGCTCAATGTGGTCGATGACGTCACCCGCGAATGCCTTGCTGCGATCCCGGACACCTCGATCTCAGGGCGGCGTGTGGCGCGTGAACTCACCGCCTTGATCGAGCGCCGCGGAAAGCCGGGAATGGTTGTCTCTGACAATGGAACGGAACTGACTTCGAACGCCATCTTGCGGTGGTGTTCGGAGTATCGGATCGAGTGGCACTACATCGCGCCGGGCAAACCGATGCAGAATGGCTTCGTCGAGATTTTCAACGGTCGCATGCGTGACGAACTGCTCAACGAGACCATGTTCCGCAACCTGGCTCATGCGCGCGTCGTGATCACTGCCTGGATCGCCGACTACAACACCGAACGCCCACACTCGGCGTTGGACTATCAGACCCCGGCCGAATACGCCCGGACCCTGACCACCGCAATCGCCCGACCCGCTATGCGATCTGACAGCTCCGCGCGACGGGCGATTGCTCAACCTGCGCCGAATGGCGTAAACACCAATCGGGCTCAAGTCGCAACTGGATGAAAGTTCAGTGGCAGGTCAATCGAGCTCACCTTCTCTAGTGGCACTGGCGAAAAAAACAAAGGAGGCTGAACACAAGCTCGAACATAAACAATAAGAAAAGAGCTATTGAAACGACGGACCAGTAAACTCGATCAAGTTGCGTTGCGCTGAGCGCATAACCTTTGCCCTTCACTACTCGCATCAAATTTCCGGTCAGGTTCGAAGGAGGGTTTTTTTCTTCGGCGCGGATTTTCTGAAGCTGTGTTTCCCAACCCAACTCGACACTGTCACTACCTGCGTGAATGCGGTCTTCGATTGATTTGACATACCTTCCAAGCCTCATCCCGTAGAGTTTGAAACGTGCTTGTGTCAGTAAAGTATAGAAAGCAATCGCTGAACCTGCCAACAATATGAATGGGTTGTCCATGTTAAAGGTGCCAGAGTAGTAAATTCCCAAGACTGCAATAATCGAGAGGTTGCCGTTTCGTTGGAGTTGCTGGTCTAAGCGGCTGCGATCCAATATTTCGTCACGGGCCGCCTTGTATTCTTCAATCAAAAAATTAATTGAAACTTCGGATATATCTTTCATCTGAGCTCAACATACCTAAAGATCTAGTTGGGTGCTTTGACTTAATGAGCTTCATCATAGCGAATATTGAGTTCATCTCAGTTAATCGACTTTTTAGACCTTTATCAACGTTCGCAGATGGCAATTCATGTTCTACAGTTCGAAAGTCTAACAACTTAGAGCAGACGCTGGTGCAATTTGCAATATATTGAGCTTTTGGCTCGGAGCAATCATTCGGCATCCGTGAGGTAAAAGGGGTCTGACCCCAGCTTTGCTAAGTTCTGAGCGTTCGGCTTGCGCTTCAGCGATGTCAGGTTTTGTTAGGTTATCAGCGCTCTTTCTGCGCTTCCGAGATGGCGTCAGCAATCTGAGGTTTTCTGCGGTATTCATACCCCCATGTCAGCTGCCGTCTTATTGCTATGTCTCGAGCAGATCGCCGAAAGCCACGCGGACATGAAAATTTTTGCGATCTATGCTCAGGCTGCGGCCTTAATACCAATCGTCATTGTTCAGGAACGATGCGCCCAACCGCGCCAGTCGTCCGCTTTCCGGAAACGTGCGCAACCAAGCCAAAACGCGGTCACTAATAGCGACCCTCTATGAGTAGCAGGACTTAGAACTTTGATCTCCCAAAAATTAGCTTGAGTCTGACAACATTCTGGGGAGGGGTCGCATTTTTTGACTTACTTATTTCGGTTCGAAGCCTTCAATAAAATACTGCATGGAAATTTCGCCCTCCTTGCCGTTAATGTCAATCATCCGGCATTTGCCTAAGCCAATTGCACGCATCAAATGCCCATCCTTACCGAGTATATGTCCTTTTGCGGAATTGACATTACATGATGCGCTTTTCCATTCATCTTTACTAAAGCCGGCTAAACGGCTGTTTTGAGTTGTGAAAGTGCCATCAAATGTTAATTCCCCCGTTTCTGATATCTCAAAAGTATACTGTCCATCGCTAGGCCCCATATTCGGAGCAAAGTCAGTATTTTCATTGACTGAAACCTCGCCCTGCCCGTTTTCTAGCGCCAACGTGCCGGTGAGAACAATCGGCGGAATCTTTTGTGTGTATCCGTCCCACTCCGATTCGGTTTCGCGATAATAAAAAGCAGCAATGTAAAACGGAATCATACGTCTCTTTGATGTATTCTCTGCGAGAAATTCGTACAAATATCCTCTGGCAGAATAGCTATCCGTTTTGTATTTTGTTATTTTGGGACCGCCTAGGTAATTGGTGCGTATGCTTAGCTCTGGCGATACAATCGAAGTCTCGTCATAAGACGACCAAGTCGTAATTGACGGTGCGATTTCCATACTTGTTTTTTTACTTGGTTCACCCGATTCTGACAAACGCTCAAAACGTTCTGCATCTCCAGTTCTTCGGACGATTTCAAAGCCGGATATGTTTTCAATAGCGGCGACGTGACCACCTTCACGGTCGACGCACACTTCTGAAATGGCTTTTTTGTCAATACCACTTGCACTAAAGGAATAAAGTGCCAAACCACGTTCAAAATCACAGTCTTCAATCTCATAAACCTGTGCTCCAACGGCTGGGGAAAAAAATAAAAAGATTATTGATGCAGCGACCGTGCTGCAGAACTGCGTATTTCTTTGCATAAGGTACTCATAAATTTGTTGTTTAAGTGTTTTGCGCAAAACTTGTCGCAGGTGGTACTTTAACAGATCAACGATTAGCGCAAAGTCTATAAATCCAGCCAGCCAGAAGTCAATTTACCTCCAAACCGTCTCTTTTTGGCATTTTCCGCAGATTCGAGAACGCACATTAATCGTGATTTCAATCACACCATAAATCACGCATTAGTTGCATAGTGGGTAGTGAGATTCTCAAAAATCAAACTCGAGACGGAAACAAGAATGTTCAACAAAAGTATCAACACTAAGTCTCTCTTCCGCTGCGTGGTTCTTGCGATTTTGATTGGCGCGGCTCCAGTAGCAGCTGCCCCCCTCGATGTCACCATTTATGAGAATGGCGGAGATGGACAGATGGCAGAATGTTCACTTGAGCAGGTGGCAGGTCTCAAGGCGAACGGAGACGGGTTTCTCGCCGTTCGGACTGGACCAGGTTCAGATTTCCGGAAAATCGACGAACTCTATAACGGAGACTATGTGCTCGTTTACGATGGGTCCCATTTTCCTTGGGTGGGTGTCCTATACGGTCATGGGCGAGAAGTACTAAATGGCAACACGGGCTGCGGGTTCGTCGGTGAAGGCAAACGTCCATTACCCTATCCAGGGAAGAAAGGCTGGATTCATAGCAATTGGCTTCAGTCTGTAGCGGGATAATATCTTCTCAGATGAGCTGCTCCCCTTAAAGCCCCTCGTTCTGAGGTTAGTCTGTTCTCGGTTGTGATATCAGCGAACATAACTAAGCTGGAGTGTATTTTTGATGTTGAAATTCCGATTTCCCTTAGTTTTCACCGTGTTGTCAATTGCCTTTTTTGGACACCTTCAAACTGCGCTGGCAACCGACGAGGATCCCATCGAAAGACTCTACAACGAGCATGGGATCAGGTTTTCGGATGAATATCCATGTACAGTTAAGTGGATCAGCAATGAGCCTTGCAAGTCTTTCGTGCTTTCTGAGGTACGTATTGATAGCGAAGCATACTACGCGGGTCTGCGAAAAGGGCATGTGTCTGGACTATTTCCTGGTTACACCAAAAGAATAACAAAGACAAAAAGCCAGTATGCAGAAGATGTACTGTATAGTATTTCTGTGAAACGTTTTTCTGCTGTTCGGTATTGCGAATTTAGCAAAATGTTGGCCAAATATGAAAGTGGCGGGACGCCAGAAGAAGTTTCCTGCGGCCACAAAAATCCCAATAGCAAAGTCACAATGCTAGGGAGAGCCACCGCTGAATCACACATAGGCATAAAACTAGACGATGACGGAGTTGTAACGTCCTTAATCGTTCCATCTCCAGCAAGTGTAGGTGGTATTCAGATCGGAGATCAGCTTCTATACGGCCCTAAGCCGCCTCGAGATCTCGAAATTACGCTTACTATGCTTAATCAGCTGTTTGTGAATGTTGTGAACAAAGGGCATGGAGAGTTTTTTCTAAGAGGTGGCAAAACTATTGAAGTAAACATGCCACTTGTGCGCATGGGACAAACTGTAGATCCAAGACTAGCGCAGACTGAGCTTACATCATCAGAAGCGACTGTGTTTGATGAGCTTCCTGATGCAATTCGACCGTTCCTAACAGCAATTTATGGCGGGCGTTTTGAACGGGCTGAGATGGAGAAAAAGGTATTTTATCTTAAGGCCTACAGTTTGACACTTGGCGCGCAGCTTGGGGAAACTCCCATTGGTGGAGCGCTAAATGCAAATTACGATAGTGCAGTAGATGCCACGCGTTTTGCCCCATTAGTTGCTCAATATGGTTTGGTTAAGTTAAACACGGTCGGAAACTGCGGAAATCCAGTTACGACAATTCCTTATACTGAAACAGTTGTTCGGACACTGTCAGATGGTTATGGCTTTGTTTGGTCTGAATCTGTGGTATCGAAGACGAGTAAAAGCTTTGATATTGATGCACGATTTGCACCATTTGTCGTACGTTCGGAGTTGGTTTCGCCAAGGCCGATGTGGTCTGCGGGGATCCGGTACTTTATTTCAGCTGCCGGCGGGTGCGAAAGCGCAATACTAAACCAATTCGAAGATAACTTCTTAGCATACCAGAAATACTAAGAAGTGGCCCGTACGGGTTTGCGATTGTGACAGCTCTGGAGTGTGGCATTTGAGATCGCTTCAGAGCAATCGCTCAACAGTCGACACGCTTGCTGTTCTGCAGTCTTCTCGCTGCACCTCCGCGTTCTAGCTCAGATCTTGTCACACAAAACATTCGAAGTTTTGGAGTATTACGCACAAAGAGGGCTAGTTGTATGCTGTTTGCGCACATCTTGTGCACATGGAGCAACTAGAATGCCTCAAATCTTCAAAACAAGAGTCGCTGGCGCGCGTTCTGTGCCTTTCTGGTGTCAGCCTACCTGAAAATCTCTATCGCGCGCCCAGCAAGCCTTAAAATGGCTCCCCTCAACTATCACGCAGCCCCCCTCTCCAGGCTACCCTTCACGCCCATCCGTTCTTTGACCTCGTTCACAAGATCTGGAGGGATGACGCATGCAGGATGCTCGGGCGGATGATCGTCGGACCAAGCCGGGGTAAATCGCCACTCGGTCATTTGTCCAGAATACCAGCGCTCCAGTTTTGCGATCACGGCAGAGCGACTTGCTGCATTGTCGTTCAGAAGCTGAATCGTGTCCTGAGGGTCGCTTGACGGAATTCTGGACTGGCCGTTGCCGCCAAGTGTTGGCGCGGGCTGATCGGCCCAGCGCTCTTGGTTCAGCCATGTGGCGGGGTTGCACCACGAACGATCTGCGGGCTTGGTAAGGACATACCGTTGCAAGCCGGTCTTGAGGGTTTCGAGATCGGTTTCCTTGATAACGGTTTTGAACGCCTTGAGAGCTGCCCCTCGGCCAACCTTGTGCGGATAGCCTGCATACCAATCCTCAAACAGCTCATCATCGGTTGGCGGTTCCGGCTCCGGATCAGGTTCCGAGCTAGGACTTTCAGCGCCTTCGGGCGCGCCCGTTTTTGTCTCTGCCTTTGTCTCTGCCTCTGTCTCTCGCGAGCGCGCGAGGGATATCGCGTTGATATCATCATGATATCGCTCTGTTTCATCGAGAATCAGGAAGTCTTTAAGCTCTTGAAGAGACTTGTTTATTTCACCCACCGATTTCCGAAGGCGGAACGCGATATCCGAAATTTCCGGCAAAGTTCCCTTTTTTTCCTTGTCTTCCGATGCGAGCAACCAGAGGCCTATCAAAACACGAAAGTTACAGTCTGATATCATCGCGATATCACGACGATCCAAGAGGGATTTATAGAGCTTAATCCAGGGTGGATTCCGGTCTTTGAAATGCTGGAATTCGGACCAGTTTTTTATGCGGATCATGCTTGCATACCCCTTTGTGATTTGCTGGCAATGTCACCAGTTTCGACGGAGCAATAGACCGTGTGGTCACGGCATGGCCCGAGCCTGTTCTTTCCAATCCTGATCAGCAGATCATTTGCGCGCTTCTCATACTTATCCAGTGCCTCAGAATCCGGGTTTGGATTGTGAGCGTCGTAGTATGCGGGCCGGTAAAGAAGCAGCACCTGGTCTGCGTGTTCTTCGATGCTGCCGGAGTCGCGCAAGTCGGACATGACGGGCCGCTTGTCGTCACGGCTTTCGACGGCGCGATTGAGCTGAGCCAAGAGCACAACGCAGATGTCCAGGCGCTTCGCCATACACTTGAGCGACCACACCAGTTCTCCGAGTTCGTGAACAAGATTGCCGCGATACCTATCTGATTTTCGCATGAGCCCCAGATAATCGACAAAGATCACGCCAAGGGTGATGCCCTGCCTTTCAAAGTCCGACTTCCAGAGACGCGCCTTCGCTTCGATCTGGGCAGCACTGAGCCCGCCTGCATCGGTAATCTTCACCGGCAGGTTTGACGTGGACCGTGAGTATTTTTGGAACTTCAAAAACTGCTGGTCGGTCAGCTTACCATTCTGGATATCGGAATAGGTGATCTTTTCCCCATGCCCGAGCGCCGCCTCTGCGGAGATAAGGCGGGACACCCATTCTTGCCTGTCAATCTCAAGCGATGCGATGCCAACGCCGTAGCCCTGCCGCGCCACCCTACGGGCGAAAGCGACCATCGCCTGAGACTTGCCCATTCCAGGCCGCCCCGCCATGACAACAAGACGCTTGGGCCGCAAGCCTGTCATGGAATTGTCCAGATCCGTGAGCCCGGTCAGTGGCACCTTCGCGTCTTTACCGTTCATACGGGACACAATGTTGGATTCAAGCTCAGATACGACGGCGGGCAACGCAGTAGCTGTGTCTTCGCTACCCTCTATGTCGGTGCGGAGTTCCAGTATGCTGGCGTCGATTTCTTCAAGAAGTTCGTTGGTGTTCGCCGCACCTGACATTGCGCGGGAAGCAACAGAACCGGAAAGCACCATGAGATTACGCCTGACGGCTAGTTCAATGAGCTGATCCGCATATTCGTGAAGATGCATCGGGCTGGCCGCACCCACGGTGCATGCCATCATATATTGAGGCACCGACTGCCCTTTCGGCCCTTGCGCCGTGATGCGGGTTTTCAGTGTTACCGGATTAGCCGCCCTACCTTCGTAAAACAGAGCCTTGGCTTCCCGGTAAATTTCTGAATTCAGAGGACTATAGAAGTGCTCTGGTTTCAACCTTTCCGCTACTTGCCCAATGAGATCGTTGTTCGATAAGAGTGCGCCGATCACAAGCTGCTCTGCCTTGATGTTCTCAGGTGGCTCGTTCAGCGTGATGACAGTTGACTGATTGATGTTCGGGGTCATTTTCCACCCCCTTTCAAATGAAGCTTTTCGATTACGGCACCAACCGCCGCACCGATGGGAATCCAGCCCTGGCAAGCCACGTCTTCACACGGCTTCGGTTTTTGGAATGTCGGGGAGACTTGAGGCTCAGCCATGGTCCCACCCCGCTGATTCTGCTTCGCTGGAAGGGTTGTAGAAATTCTCACGCAGCCAACGATAAGTCACGCAACCGTCGCGACGGAAAAGGCGATGCCCGAGGTCGTTGCGACCAGCACAGATCATTTCGCACCGATCATGCAAGAGACGCGCACCCGGCACGGTGTTCTGCATGATTTGCGCAGCCACACTGATGGGAACGTGAAACGGATAGTGCGCGAACTTTGCCAGCTCTTGTCTCAAGGACGTGACGGGAAGCGGCTCAAGAACAGAAACATTCTCACTAACGATAGCGGGATTGCTCATTTGTTCGCCCTCCCGTTGTCATTTGACGGAGCGCCAATCACAAGATTGAACGCATGCTTTCTAGCCGCAATGGCGCAGCAAACTTCTGAGAAGCTGCCAAGCTTTACAACCTTGCCACCGACGCCAAGGCTGGCGACGTATTTCTGCTGTCTCTTGTCCCACGAGACGCCAAGGTATCCGGTATTGGACGTTGACGGGGCAATCCGGTTGAGAGCGTTTTGCCACGGCAGCACTTCCCGCAAGTTTTCCAGGCGGTTGTTGATCTTGTCGCCATCGCGGTGATCAAGATATCCAACCGGCTCACGTCCGGTCAGCATCTTGAAGATGACGCGATGCGCCCGATAAAGCTTGCCGTCAATACACAGCTGAATATAGCCGTGGCTGTCGGTGCCGCAGATATCGCCAGCACGGCGACCACCACGTGACACACGGCCAGTCAGAAAGCCGGTTTCTTCGCAATACTCGAAGAGTTCATGACACCGCTTCTGCGATGGCAGTGGAGCGCATTCAGGCGCTTTGGCTGGGGTGAACGCCGCCAACTGTGCAAGAACGCGACGCGCATTACTATCAGCCTGCTTTTCGTCAAAATGAAAGCTGTCACCAGTTGACGCTTTCCCTTCGCAGGGGCATATTGAGCTCTGTTTAGAAGCAAATTTGCAAAGCGTTGCAGCGCTTTGGAGTTCAACCCTGGTGAGACCACTACCCTCACCAGGGTTTTCCATTTCGAATGTCATTGAAGTGCCCCCTTATGCCGCTGCCGGTTGGCGATTGTCATCGCCTGCCGGTTCGGGTCCGTCAGCGACCGGGAGCTTTTCCAGCTCAGAAACTTTGAAGAGAGTTTTTGCGCCGAGCTTGTACTTGTTCAGCTCGCCAGCATAGATCCGGCGATAAACCGTCGCGATGCTGCAATTGCCAAGGAACGCGCGCGCTCCGTCGATGTCTGTAAAGCCTGCCTGCATGTTCGTTCTCCGCTTTTGCAAGCGCGGATACTCGAAACTCATTCCGCCATGAAGTGAGAGGTACGCGTCTTGGTGCGCGCTGCCCTCGTGACACTTGGAGGTAAGCACGGGGAAAGCAGGAAATATATAGCAGTAACAGTGGTTTAATTGGTTCGTTTGGTTCAAACTCAAATCGCGTTTAATTGAACCAAGTGTATTCTTTGAGGCTCTAAGGCTTTGGGAATTCTCGATCAAGTATCCTACGGACCTGGCCTTTTATCGCAGACCGGTAGTCGTTGCCGTTTTGAACGCCATCATTCGTTTCAATTCGTTCCTCTAGGGCATCGTAAAGCTGTTCAAGAGATGCGTATTTTTGACAGCCATCAGTTCTGGGGTCGCCGTGAGTTCTAAGTTCATGGACAATCCAAGCTTGGTCTTCTGACCAGTCTCTCAAGCCTTTCGGGCCAGGGCGCGCTCTACTTTGAGCCACTGGCTGATCAATTGTGCCATTCGACCAGGGAGGCCAAATGCGCAAGACATCTTCCCGTGAAAAATTCACGCCATCGTATACGGCAACGCCGCGACTTTCATGCAAAGAATAAATTGAGCGGTTGCGGTCTAGAACGAAACAGAGCCACTCACCCCGCTCAATGGGTTTCACACGGCAGTCCTCAATATGCCTGCCATAAGCGGTCAAAGAGCCGTCCACACCGCTGCTTTGAAGCTCCGTGAAGGCGTCGCCGGGATCAACAAAATAATCAACACTGCAATTGTCATCGGCTTGATCACACGCCATCTCCACGGTGAACGTTATCCATGTGACTTGATCTGAGCTCAACCGCTGCACTTTCTCCCAATCTCTCCATATTATCCAGGCGAGCACCATAGGCAGCGTCCAAGACGGTAGCTTCTTTGGGTGAGATCCTATCTGGTCGTTCTCCATCTAGGCACCTATCCGGCAAACTTATTAATCTGAACGACTTCGCCGGACGCGCCACTAATGTAATTCGCCCATGCTGTCAGAAGATTGCGTCGCTTCTTAATTGCGGTGCTACGGCGATAGGCATTTTCTGTCGCATCTCCGACTTTATGCGCTAGGCATCCTTCCGCCACTTCGCGGGGAAATTCGGTTTCGTCCCCGGCCCAATCCCGGAAGGACGACCGGAAGCCGTGAGGCGTGTAGTGCCCGCATTCCATCCGGCGGAGCTGCATTTCCAAGACCATGCCGGAAAGTGGTTTGTCGCGCTTGTTGCCGGGGAACACCCATTCGTCACGGCGACGCTCGTGAAGCGCTTGCAGAAGCTTATAGGCCGGATCGGTCAACGGCACAGAATGGACCTGTTTCATCTTCATCCGCTCTGCCGGTATCGTCCAAACTCGGTTTTCAAGGTCTACCTCTGCCCAGCGCGCGTTAAGAACCTCGCCTGATCGGCAGGCGGTGAAAATCAGCAATTCAAGAGCGCGTGCTGAGAGGCCTTGCCGTTCGCGAAGCTGTGTTAAGAAGGCGGGGACATCGGGATAGGGCATGGCGGCGTGATGCTGCACGTTTTTCAGTTTGGACGGCTTAGGTAAAATATTATCGAGGTTGCCACGCCAAGCGGCTGGATTTTCACCGTCGCGCCAGCCCTTAGTCTTTGCAAAGTTCAAGACCCGTTCGATGCGCCCTCTAATCCTTGTGGCGGTTTCAGTCTTTGTTGTCCAGATTGGTTTGAGAATAGCGAGCACATCCGCAAGGCCGATCTCTGACGGGCGTTTGTTCTGAATCTTTCCGCAGTAGGCCGGGCCAAGGGTCATTTGCCACTGAGCGCGATGCTTCTCGTTTGACCAACCCTCATGATTGCTCTCAAGGAACTGCTTGACGCATTCCGAAAAGTTCGGTTCTGCCTCTTTACTGACTTCATTTCGAGGGTTGCCGCCGGTCGCAATCAGCTCTCTGAAATGTGCAGCTTTCTTTCGGGCGGCGGATAGTGTGACGGCAGGATAAGGCCCCATGCCAAATTCATCACGCTGCCCGTTCCTGGTCCACATGAATGACCACGATTTAGAGCACGACTTAGATACCCTCAGAAAGAGGCCGCCGCCGTCACTCACGCGACCGGGTTTGCTTGCCGCCTTGACCTTGGCGTCATTAAGCTTGTGGATCTGGCGTGCCATGAATTGCCTACTTCCGTGCCTACTTAATTTGTGCGCTGCCTAGAGAATTGCAGAATAACACAGAGAAAACGGCGCGCAAGAAACGGCGGAAAGCTCACGGAAAATGGAAGGCCGAGAAAAGTAGGGAGAAGGGTGACTGGCGGAGAGAGGGGGATTCGAACCCCCGGAACGCTTGCGCGCTCAACGGTTTTCGAGACCGCCCCGTTCAACCACTCCGGCACCTCTCCGCGGTACTTGCGACAAACGGGTCTCAAGTGGCGCGGAACATAGACAAGCTCTTTTTTATCCGCAAGACCCGATTTGCATTCTTTGAACAGGCACGTTCATTGCGGAGCTCGCAAGGCTGCTGTAGACGCGTGGTGCCGGGTGCCGGGCTGATCGGATCTTCCATTGGATTGCAGGCGCAAGGACAAAACGCGCCGGTAGGCTCTCCGCGCACCAAGGGCGTGCGTGCGGCGCGCCGCATGCCGCACATTTCCGTTTGACTCCATGCGCCGGAGAGTTATATTGCGCGGGCTCGAAAAGGTTCAGCTTTTTCGGGTTTTCTTTGTCGATCAAGGCCTGGCGGGCTTTTCGCTTCACGCAACCCGACGCAAAGATCTGTCCGACGGATGACAATCCGCTGGGGCAGGCGCCTGAGTTCGACCTGAACGCAACCGGTACTTCATGAGCCATAAGGCCGTGCCGGTGTTAAAAAACGAAAAGAAGGACGTGCGCGACATGTTCGCTGTAATCAAAACCGGTGGCAAACAGTATACTGTTGCCGCAGACGACCTCCTGAAGGTCGAAAAACTCGACGCCGAAGCCGGCAGCACCGTCACGTTCGACGAAGTGCTCATGGTTGGCAACGGCACGGACACGACCGTTGGCGCTCCGACCGTGGAAGGTGCCAGCGTTGTTGCGGAAGTGGTCGATCAGGGCCGTGGCCGCAAGATCATCGTATTCAAGAAGCGCCGGCGTCAGAATTCCCGCCGCCGCAATGGCCATCGTCAGTCCTTCACCCTCGTCAAGGTGACCGACATCCTGACCGGTGGTGCAATACCGGCCAAGAAGGCTGCGCCGAAAAAGGCAGCGCCGAAGGCCGAAGAGACCGAAGCTGAAGCAGCGCCTGCTGCTGAAGCGGCCCCGAAAACCGAGGAAGCCCCGAAGGCTGCCGCGGCAAAGGAAACCAAGAAGGAAGATGCAGCTGTCGAGCCGCTCTTCACCGCACCGGACGGCAAGGACGATCTGAAGAAGATCTCCGGCGTCGGCCCGGTCCTTGAGAAGAAACTGAACGCTCTGGGCATCACCACCTACGAGCAGATCGTCAACTTCTCTGCGGACGACATCGCCCGCGTTGATGAGGTCCTGAATTTCAAGGGCCGTATCGAGCGCGACAACTGGGTTGAACAGGCCAAGGAGCTGGCAGGCCAGTAAGCCGCCGTTTCAGGACTGTTGATTTAAGAATTCGAAGAACGAGGAGTTCTAACGATGGCACATAAGAAGGCAGGCGGTTCATCCCGCAACGGCCGCGACTCAGCTGGCCGCCGTCTCGGCATCAAGAAATACGGCGGGGAATCCGTGATTCCCGGCAACATCATTGCTCGTCAGCGTGGCACAACGTGGCACCCGGGCACCGGCGTGGGTATGGGCAAGGATCACACCATTTTCGCGACCGTTGAAGGCAAGGTTCAGTTTAAGGCGGCAGCCAACAAACGAACACTCATCAATGTGGTCCCAGTGGCGGAAGCTGCGGAGTAAAGCCGACGTGAAGTTTCGAAACGCCGGCGTCCCTTAAGACCCCGGCAATTCGAGACAGGTCAGCAACCAAAGACCAGTCGAAGATCCAAGGGGGAGATGGGACGCCATCTCTCCCTTGATTTGTTTGTGCTGGAGGAAATGATGGTTGTTGAAAGCGATGGGTTGTTAGACGAGAGCAGTTTGGTCGCGGCCCCGTTGCCGCAGGAAGCGGTTCATGTGCGGCTCGACATGCCGCGCAAGGACGATCTGGCCGATCTGGTGTTTCTGGCCAACAACAAGACCGTGGCGGCGAACCTCGCCATGATGCCCCACCCCTTCACCCTGGAAAACGGCCGTGCGTTGATTGCACGGGCGGAACAGGTGAGAAAAAACACCGGCCTTTTTGCCATCCGGCTGAAAAGCACGGGCCGCCTGATCGGCGTTGCGAAATACGCAGCACTCGAAGAGGACGGAACCGTGCATGTCGGATACTGGCTGGGCGAGTCCTTCTGGGGACAGGGCTATGCCACCGAAGCGGTGCATGCGCTGGTCGATCACGCCTTTACCCACCATGACATGGAGGAACTCCAGGGGTCCTGCCGGGTCACAAATCCCGCCTCGCGCCGGGTGTTGGTGAAATCCGGTTTCCAGTACCGGGATCAGGCGATGATCCGCTCCATAGGCGCGGGCGGGTCCGTGCCGATCGAGCGATACGTTTTGGACAGAACCGTTTGGAAGTCTTTGAAAGGATGGGGGCAGGGACAATGACCGGATTGCAGGACCTGAGAACACGACGATTGATCTTGCGGCCAATCGCGATGGCGGACGCCGAAGCGATGATCGAACTGGGCGGCAAGGATTTCGAGGTCGCCCGCTGGATGACATCCTTCGCCTGGCCCTATGAGGAAGGTTCGGCCGAAGCGTTTCTTAAAACGGTTGTCGACAAGGACCCGATGGAAACGGAAGCGGTGTTCGCGATCACGCTGGGCGGCGTTTTCATCGGGATCGCTGCTGTTGAAGCGCCCGGCGACCTGGAGAATCTCGCCGATCATCCGACCCTCGGCTACTGGATCGGCCGGGCGTTCCAGGGACACGGCTATGCAAGTGAGGCCGTTGAAGCGGTGATCGAATGGGCTTTCGCAGCTTATGGAACCGAGGCTCTTGCCGCGCGAGCCTACGAAGAGAATTTCCGCTCGCGGGGGCTCTTGCGCAAACTCGGTTTCAAGCCTTACAGCATGACCGAGCGGTTCTCCAGGGCACTGGATCGCAAGGTGCCCAATGTTGTCGTGCGGCTTGCGCGGTCCGACTTCGAGGCCCGGAAGGCCGCGGCGTGACCGCGCCTTCAATCCGGACCCGCCGGTTGATCCTCCGGCCACCGGCACTGGAGGATCTCAACCGGTGTGCCGCACTTCTTGGCGACTACGAGGTCGCCAAGATGCTGTCGCGCGTTCCTTATCCTTATGACCTGGAGCAGGGACGGCAGTATCTGGAAAAGTCGGTTGCGCGTTGGGAGAAGCACGAGACGGCGGACGAACTCGGCTTTCATGTTGACCATGAAGGCGAATTGATCGGCGGCCTTGGCTTCAAAAAGTTGCAGGAGACCCCGGAGATCGGCTATTGGCTGGGGCGGCCTTATTGGGGCAGGGGGTTCATGAGCGAGGCCCTGACGGCCGCGATAGGCTGGGTGTTCGACAACACGGCGCACGACCTGCTGGCCTGCGAAGCGATGACGGAGAACCCGGCCTCGATCAAGGTGATGGAAAAGGCCGGATTCCGGCCGGTCGGCGAGGTCGGCTGCGAGAGCGTGTCGCGCGGCGAGACCCTGCCCGCCATCAGAAGCGAAATGACACGAACGGATTTCATGCGCGGTCTTTGAGCCTCATCGGTCATGGCCTGACAGCAGGACGAAAAAGAGAAGAAAAATGAAATTCCTAGATCAGGCCAAGGTGTATGTCCGTTCTGGCAATGGCGGCGCAGGCTGCGTGTCGTTCCGGCGCGAAAAATACATCGAATATGGCGGTCCCGACGGTGGCGATGGCGGCAAGGGCGGAGACGTCATCGTCGAATGTGTCGATGGTCTCAACACGCTGATCGACTACCGTTACAAGCAGCATTTCAAGGCGGAAACAGGTATTCACGGCATGGGCCGCAACCGGACCGGTGCCCACGGCAAGGATGTTGTGCTCAAGGTGCCCGTCGGCACCCAGATCCTGGAAGAAGACAACGAAACGCTGATCGCCGACCTCACCGAACTCGGCCAGCGCGTCGTTCTGATGAAAGGCGGCAATGGCGGTTTCGGCAATGCTCATTTCAAGTCTTCGGTCAACCAGGCGCCGCGCCGGGCCAATCCGGGTCTCGAAGGTGAGGAAAAGTGGATCTGGCTTCGGTTGAAGCTGATCGCAGATGCCGGGCTGGTGGGCCTGCCCAACGCCGGAAAGTCGACCTTCCTGGCGACGGTGTCGGCTGCCAAGCCGAAAATTGCGGACTATCCCTTCACCACGCTCCATCCCAATCTCGGCATTGTCCAGATCGACGGAAACAGCTTCGCGATGGCCGATATTCCCGGGCTCATTGAAGGCGCGCACGAGGGCACCGGTCTTGGTGACCGGTTCCTTGGCCATGTCGAACGCACGCGGGTTCTCCTGCATCTGGTTGACGGCTCCGGCGAGGAAGATCCGGGCGAGGCCTACAAAGTTGTTCGCGGTGAACTGGAAGCCTATGGCGCTGGCCTCACCGACAAGCCGGAGATCGTCGCGCTTTCGAAATGCGACGCTCTCACCGATGACCTGATTGCCGAACGGTCGGCGAGCCTTGAGGCCGCCTGCGGACAGAAGCCGCTGATCCTGTCCTCGGCGAGCGGGCTCAATGTTGACCGGGCTCTGCGCATGATCGTACGCGGTATCGACAGGGACAAGGAAGACGCCGCCAATCAGGTGCCGGCCCCCGAACAGGAGGGGTGGCACCCCTGATGTCTGCCGAAGCACATCGCGGTCTTGCGGCCTTCAAACGGATCGTCGTCAAGATCGGCTCTGCCCTGCTGGTTGAAAACGGCGAGTTGAAGCGCGACTGGCTGGAAGCGCTCGTCTCCGACATCGTGGGGCTGACGGGCTCTGGCGCCGAGGTTCTGATCGTGTCCTCCGGATCGATTGCCCTGGGGCGCGGCGAACTCGGATTGCCGCAGGGGCCGCTGAAACTGGAAGAGAGCCAGGCCGCGGCTGCCGCGGGCCAGATAGCGCTGGCGCAGGCCTATGCTGGCGCGCTTGAAAAGCACGGGAAAAAGGCGGGCCAGATCCTTCTGACGCTGGGCGACACGGAAGAGCGGCGTCGCTATCTCAACGCGCGCGCAACAATCGGCACCCTGTTGAAGATGAGTGCGGTGCCGATCATCAACGAGAACGATTCCGTTGCCACGTCTGAAATCCGCTATGGCGACAATGATCGTCTGGCGGCACGTGTGGCGACAATGGCGAGCGCGGACTGTCTCGTCCTGCTCTCCGATATTGACGGCCTTTATACCGCCCCGCCTTCGGAAAAACCGGATGCGGTTTTCCTCCCCGAAGTGCCGCGCATTACCGCCGAAATCGAGGCGATGGCCGGCAGCGCCGGATCGGAGCTTTCGCGCGGCGGCATGAAAACGAAGATCGATGCGGGCAAGATTGCGACCGCGGCCGGGACGTCGATGGTGATTACCTCCGGCAAGGAACTGAACCCGCTGGCGCGGCTGAGCGACGGCGGGCGGGCAACCTGGTTTCCGGCGGCCGCCACACCGGCCAGCGCACGCAAGGCCTGGATCGGTGGCCACCTGGAACCCCGCGGCAAGATCACGCTGGACGAGGGAGCGGTGAAAGCCATGAAGGCAGGCAAGAGCCTGCTGCCCGCAGGTGTCGTCTCTGTTTCGGGAAGTTTTTCGCGCGGCGACGCCGTGACACTTCTGAGCCCGGAGGGCCGGACGATCGGGCGTGGCCTTGTTGCCTACGACATTGTTGAAGCCCGCCTCATTGCCGGCCGCAACAGCCGGGAAATCGAGGCGATCGTCGGATATCCGGGGCGTGCTGAGATGGTGCACCGGGATGATCTGGTGCTTGAGGATGCGTTTTTGAACGGAACGCGCTAAAAGCGTGCGAGCGCGCGGGCGAGAAGACCCGCCTTTTGAGGAGTAGTGGACATGCTGGATGTGGTTGAGGCCAGAACGACCGAAGATCTCATGGCAGAGATCGGGCAAAGGGCCCGTGCTGCCGGCCGGGTTCTCGCGACCGCGCCAACACCAGCAAAGAACAGGGCCCTGAGCGAAATGGCCAAGGCCGTGCGTGCAGCAACGCCGGAGATCCTCGCTGGCAACAGGCTTGATGTCGAGGCAATGACCGCCAACGGTCAAACAGCGGCCTTTCTGGACCGGGGAACCCTGACCGAGGAGCGGATCGAGGCGATTGCCAAGGCGCTTGAGGATATCGTGGCGCTCGACGATCCGGTCGGTGGCGTGATTGCCGCTTGGGACCGCCCGAACGGTCTCAGGATCGAGCGCGTGCGCACACCCCTTGGCGTGATCGGGGTGATCTACGAAAGCCGTCCGAATGTGACGGCGGATGCGGGCGCATTGTGCCTGAAGGCCGGAAACGCCGTGGTTCTGCGCGGAGGATCTGACACGATCCACTCCAACAGGGCGATCCACGCGGCACTTCAGACGGGCCTCAAGGAGGCCGGATTGCCCGAAGACGCCATTCAGATCGTGCCTGTCACTGACAGGGCCGCGGTCGGCGAGATGCTCAAGGGTCTGCAGGGCAATCTCGACGTGATCGTGCCACGAGGTGGACGCAGCCTCGTCGGGCGGGTTCAGACCGAGGCGAGGGTGCCGGTTTTCGCGCATCTGGAGGGCCTCGTTCACATCTTTCTCGACAAGGACGCCGATATCGGGAAATCCGTCGATGTCATCGTGAATTCGAAGCTGCGCCGCACCGGCATTTGCGGTGCGCTCGAGACACTCCTGGTTCATGAAGATATTGCACGCGCGCACCTGCCGGCCGTTGTGGCAGCCTTGCGGGAACAGGGTTGTGAGATCCGCGGATGCGACGAGGTGCGCAAGATTTGCGGAGACGTGCTGGCCGCGAGCGAGGATGACTGGTCGACCGAGTATCTCGACAAGATACTGGCCGTCAGGATCGTGCCGGACCTCGACGCGGCCATGGAACACATCGCGACCTATGGATCGAACCATACCGATTGCATTCTGACCGAGAACAAGGCAGCGGCGGACCGGTTTCAGGCGGAAGTGGATTCAGCCATTGTTCTGCACAACGCCTCGACCCAGTTCGCCGACGGCGGCGAATTCGGCATGGGTGCGGAAATCGGCATTGCGACCGGACGCATGCATGCGCGCGGGCCTGTCGGGGTCGAGCAACTGACCAGCTTCAAGTACAAGGTGCACGGCTCGGGCCAGACGCGTCCATGAACCGATTGAATATCCGGGCCGGTCTCCACCAGGACTGGCTCAAGCTTCCGCATGTCGAACCGGGTAACCGCATCGGTCTGTTCGGCGGATCTTTCAATCCGCCGCATTCCGGCCATCGCCTTGTTGCGGCCACGGTCCTCAAGCGCCTCGGTCTTGATCAGGTCTGGTGGTTCGTGACACCCGGCAATCCGCTGAAAGATCATGCCGACCTGGCCCCCCTGGAAATGCGGCTTCATCTGACCAGTGCGCTTGCCGACCATCCGCGGATGAAAGTAACGGCATACGAGACCGTGCTCGGGACGCCCTACACTGCCAAGACGGTCGCTGCGCTGTGCGCCATGCGACCATCCGTCCGATTCGTTTGGGTCATGGGTGCTGACAATCTTGGCAGTTTCCATCGCTGGCAGGACTGGCGGAAAATTGTCGGTTCCGTGCCCGTCGCGATTGTCGACAGACCGGGAGCCTCGCTTTCGGTTCTTTCCTCTCCAATGGCGAAAGCTTTTGAAAAATATAGACTTCCGGAAGAGGACGCGGAGCTGCTTCCGGACATGAAGGCGCCGGTCTGGACCTTCCTGCACACGCCTCTGGACCAGACGTCTTCGACCGATCTGAGGCATCTACCTAAATAGGAAAACTGTCAAATTTACCTAGAAAAATCCGGCGTCTTGAAAATGCCAAACGGGAAGCGGTATTATAGGGACGGTCGCGGCGAGCGCGGCCGAGGTACGGTCAACCGGTCCTGCATCCAAAACGGGTGACGTGAAACCGAACTATCTGGTTCGTGACGACGTTGGTTTCGGGACGGCACAAACGGCGAAAGGCACTACACCTGACCATGACCTTTGAAAGTGGGCGGACAGAATTGTCCACTCCTCTGCAGGCTTCCGTAAGCGCTGATCTTGCGGCAGGCCTCCTCGATACGGTTCTTAGCAGTCTTGACGATTCCAAAGCTGAGGACCTGATAACTCTCGACATCGCTGGTAAAAGTTCTCTGGCAGATCACATGGTGATTGTGTCCGGTCGGTCGCATCGTCATGTCGGCGCAATCGCCGATCATTTGCTGAAGAACCTGAAATCCGCCGGGGTCAAATCCGCAACGGTGGAAGGTCTGAGCACCTGCGACTGGGTGTTGATCGATGCGGGCGATGTGATTGTACATATTTTCCGTCCGGAAGTTCGTGGCTTCTACAATCTTGAAAAGATGTGGGCACCGGACACGGACGAAGCGCCGCAATATATCGGCTGAACAGCCTCCCTTTCCGGCTTTCAGGCGTGACGGCCTGAAAGCCTTTTGAGCTGGGGCGTTCCTGCGCAAGCAGGCCGGGTTGCCGCGAATTAAAAGACCGGATTTCTTCCGGCAGGGATCTTATGCGCTTCACACTCTCATGCATCGGCAAGATGAAAGCAGGTGCGGAAAAGGACCTGCTCGACAGGTATCTTGATCGCGCACGCAAGACCGGCCGGGGTCTCGGCATCACCGATGTCCGCGTTGCGGAACTGGCCGAAAGCCGGGCGCACCGCCCGGAAGACCGGAAAGCAGAAGAAGCTGCCGCGCTTCTGGGATCATTGACGAGTGCGGCGAGGGTTGTGGTTCTTGACGAAAACGGCAAGAACCTGACAAGCGCGGAATTCAGTCAAAAACTGGAAGGCTGGAAGGATCAGGGCATTTCCGATGTCGTGTTCGCGATCGGAGGCGCTGACGGTCACGGCCCGGACCTCATCGCTCGGGCAGACCTGAAACTCGCGCTCGGAGCAATGACGTGGCCGCACCAGATCGCCCGGATCCTTCTGGCGGAACAGATTTATCGCACCATGACCATCCAGTCCGGCCACCCCTATCACCGGGTCTGATGTCTCTGCAGGACCGCGCGGTTGACCGCGCCAATCATTTTGGAAGCTAAGATGGCAGACATTCCCGTGCTTCGCACCGAACGCCTGATATTGCGGCCGATGACGATGGGCGACTGGCCGGCGTATTTCGACTTCATGCAGAGCCCCCGGTCGGCCGGCATGGGCGGGCCGTTCGACAGGAAGATGGCTTGGGCATTGTTTTGCCACGACATGGCCCAATGGCCGCTGATGGGTAACGGAGGCCTGATGATCGAAGACGGAGCGTCGGGGTCATGCCTCGGTCAGGTCGGTATCAATCACGGCCCACTTTTTCCAGAACACGAACTGGGTTGGTTCGTCTATCCGGAGGCGGAAGGCAAGGGCGTTGCTTTCGAGGCTGCGCAACGGTTTCTGGACTGGGCACGGAACGATCGCAAACTTCCGAGCCTTGTGAGTTACGTTGATGAGGACAATCCGCGGTCCCGCCAGCTTGCCGAACGCCTTGGCGCTATCCGGGACGACGAAGCCGCAAGGCCGGACCCCGCAGACCTGGTCTATCGCCACTTCTAGGCGCGACATGATGACAGGTTTCGCCCTTCGAGCGCGGCTGCACACGCTCATTGAAGACGGGATCATTAACATTTGTTAACGCTTCAAGTGATCTGAAAACACGTTTTCGCCCGTATCTCGCCGTATTCCGAACGTAACGGATAAGGGAACAAAAAGGTGGAACAGATACAGGCGGTCGCGAAACCGAAGCGGGTACCGGATTAAGGCGCTGGTTACCTGAGTAAACGGTTCGTTAACGCAGTCAGTGTATCGCGGAAAGGGTAACCTTTGGGAGCTGACGGGAATTGAGACCGGATCGCATTAACGCTGTGCGTCCTGGATTTCGGAACTGGTGGACATCGGGCTCGTTTTTGAGTGGGCTCGCGCTTTGTCTCATGCTCGTTCCCGCACCCTTGCAGGCAAGTGAAAGTCTCGACGAGGAAGCGCGGGCCGAAACTGCCGAAGCGTCCGAGATCGATGCGTTTTTGGAACGGAAGAAAGAGCGCGAAGACGAACTGGCCGCCTTGTCGCGGGATATTGAAGTATCGTCCGATCGTCAGGCCGCGATCGCCCGCGAGATCCGCGCACTGGACCGTGACCGGGAAACGTTGAATGCGAAGATCATAAGCACCTCGGACACGATCAAGAGCCTTGAAACCGAGTTGACGGACACCGAACGCAGATTGATGAGCCTTGGAGAGAACGAAGACGCGGTGCGCCTGTCTCTGGTCGCGCGTCGTGACGTGCTGGCGGAAGTCCTGGCCGCGTTGCAGCGGATCGGCAAACGGCCGCCGCCGGCGCTTGCGGTGCGTCCGAGTGATGCCCTGTCGGCGGTTCGCAGTGCGATCCTTCTGAATGCGGTCATGCCCGAACTCAAGGTGGAAACCGAAGCCCTTGCCGCTGATCTTGCCGAATTGCAACGTCTGAAATCGGTGATCGCGGAGGAGAAGAACCGGCTGGGCGGCGATGCGATGCGATTGGCTGAGGAAAAGTCGCGCCTTGAACTTCTCCTGAGCGCGAAAAGGCAGGAACATCTGAAGTCGGTCAAGGTACTTGAAGAGGAAAAAAGGCGCGCGGCGCAGCTGGCGGAACAGGCAGGCTCACTCGAGGAGTTGATCGCAAACCTTGAGGTCGAAATCGAGAGCGCGCGCGACGCGGCCGAAAAGTCCCGGCAGGCGGCACTCGACGCTAAACGCAACGCCTCGCGCAATTTTGATCCGTTTGCAGATCCAGGACGGCTTGCGCCGCAAATCGCGTTTGAAGAGGCTAAGGGCCGATTGCCGCAGCCGGTAGCAGGAACCCTGCTCAAGGACTTCGGACAGGAAGATGAATTCGGTGGTTTGACGGAAGGTCAATCTATTGCCACAAGGCCGGGGTCTAATGTGACCTCGCCGGCGGACGGATGGGTGGTTTATTCAGGTCCTTTCCGTTCTTTCGGACAGCTCTTGATCCTGAACACCGGCGACGGCTACCATGTGCTCCTCGCCGGCCTGAATCGGATAGACGCGGAATTGGGGCAGTTTGTTCTTACCGGGGAACCGGTTGGTGTTATGGGCGCTACCCAGTGGGCAAGCGCGTCGACGTTCGGCTTGGGTTCGACCCAGCCGATCCTATATGTTGAATTTCGGAAGGACGGCCGTGCGGTCGATCCCACGCCTTGGTGGGCGCGCACAGAAGAAGAAAAGGCTCGCGGATGATACGGAAAGCTTCCTTGCTGCTGGTGGGTGCCCTGATGGGGGCTGCGGCAGTTACGACAATGTCCCAGATGCCGTTCAAGGTATCGGCGGCGGCGAACGCGGCCGCCACCGACACGTACCGGCAGCTCAATCTGTTCGGCGACGTTTTCGAGCGTGTGCGTTCGGATTATGTGGAAGTCCCCGATGATGCACAGCTCATCGAGAGCGCCATCAACGGCATGCTGACGTCACTTGACCCGCATTCCAGCTACATGTCGCCGAAAAGTTTCCGTGACATGCAGGTGCAGACCCGCGGTGAGTTCGGCGGCCTCGGAATCGAGGTCACGATGGAGGAAGGTCTCGTCAAGGTCGTTTCCCCGATCGACGAAACTCCCGCCGCGAAAGCCGGTGTTCTTGCCGGTGACCTGATCACCTATATTGACGGCGAGCAGGTTCAGGGTCTGACCTTGAACGAAGCTGTCGAAAAAATGCGTGGTCCGGTGAATACCGACATTGTGGTGACGATCCGCCGTGAGGGCCGCGCCGATCCTCTGGACATCACCATCACACGAGACATCATCCGCATCCGCTCTGTTCGCTGGCGTGAAGAGGAAGATGTCGGCTATGTCCGCGTGACACAGTTCAACGAACAGACGTTCGATGGCCTCAAGAAGGGCATTGAGGAAACCACGGCCGCGATTGGTGAAGACAAGGTCAAGGGTTACGTCATTGATCTGCGCAACAATCCCGGCGGATTGCTCGACCAGGCCATCGCCGTGTCCGATGCGTTCCTCGACCGCGGCGAAATCGTTTCGACACGGGGCAGGGAAGCCGATGAAACGCAACGCTACAACGCTCGAGGCGGCGATCTGACCGACGGCAAGCCCGTGATCGTTCTGGTCAATGGCGGTTCGGCCTCAGCGTCCGAAATCGTTGCCGGTGCCCTTCAGGACCACCGCCGCGCCACGATCCTCGGCACGCGTTCCTTCGGCAAGGGATCGGTACAGACCATCATCCCGCTCGGAGCCAACGGTGCGATCCGCCTGACGACCGCGCGCTACTACACACCGTCCGGAAACTCCATCCAGGCGAAAGGCATCGTGCCGGACATCGAAACCCTGCAGGAACTGCCCGAAGAACTGGTCGGCCGTGTCGAGACGCGTGGTGAAGCCGGCTTGCGCGGACACCTGGAAGCGGAAGGCGAAGAGCAGTCCGGCAGCCAGGCCTACGTCCCGCCGGATCCGGAGGACGACACCCAACTCAATCTCGCGCTTGATCTTCTGCGCGGCGAGCAGGTGAACAGCGCCTTCCCGCCGGTGTCTGACAGCGCGGCGGTCAAGAACTAACCGCTTCAAACGATCAGCTGCGCGCCGGCAAACGGCGCGCAGTGCTTCCATTCTCGTTCTGCGTATCCCGACAACAAGAAACCTCGCCGGCACCACGCCGGAACAAAGGCTCAGAACGACATGTCGAGCGAAGATCTCACAGCTCCCCTAGGGATGGGCAAGCGGCGGCTGGTCAGGCTGCCGTTCGGCCTCATCGGCGTTGGCCTCTTGAGTGTCTTCGTAACAACGACACTCATCTGGGTCGCCGTCGTGGATGATCCCCTTGGAGGTGAACCGGTCGCACTGATCCCGCTCGAGGCCACCGTTGAAGGTGTGACCTCCCAGGACATCGAGGTCGTTGAAATCCGGCCAGGGCTGAACGAGGATCTCGGTCCGAACCTGAGGCCCGACGCCGGCCAGGATCTGCTTGGGCCGCGTTACGCTATGGTCCAGCGTCCGGACGGCAAGGGACCGGAAGCGCCGGTTGAAAGCCTGTCGGCCAATCCGGACACGCGGGTCAGTGAGCGGTCCGATTATGGTTTCCTTCCGAAAGTCAGTGATGCCGGGGTGCGTCCTTTGGACGCCTATTCCCGTCCGATTGTCCGCGAGTTTACATCCATCCCGAAGATTGCCGTTATCCTGAACGGCATGGGCCTGAGCGAGACCGGGACGCAGAATGCGATCGACCGCCTGCCCGCGGATGTCACGCTTGCCCTTGCGCCCTATGGCGATGATCTCGATCTGTGGATGCAGCAGGCGCGCACCAAGGGGCATGAACTGCTCCTGCAGCTTCCGCTGGAACCCTTTGACTTTCCGGACAATGACCCGGGCCCGCATACGCTTCTCGTCAGCCTGCAGCCTGCGGAGATGCTGGATCGGCTTGCGTTTCTGCTGACACGGGCGACAAACTATGTCGGCACGATCCCCGACATGGGCGCGCGTTTCACCTCGACCAAACCGTCCATCCAGTATCTGCTTGAAAAGCTGAAATCCCGGGGGCTCATGTTCGTCGACAACGGCACGTCGTCCCGCAGTCTTTCCGCGGAAACAGCCAGTGAGTTGCGGATACCCTTTTCCGGTGTCGACGTCGTTCTGGATGAAGTGCCGCGCGAAGACAATATCGATGCCAAGCTGCTCCAGCTGGAGAGCATTGCAAGATCCCGTGGCATCGCCGTTGCGGCCGGTTCGGCCCTGCCCGTGACCGTTCGTCAGCTCGAAAAGTGGGTGCGCGACTTGGAACAACGTGGTCTTCAGCTTGTGCCGGTAAGTGCAACAATCGACGGATAGGCCCGAAGGTTGGGCTGACTGGATTTCTGATAGGTGTTGAAGTGAACAAGCGCGCCCTTGGCCCGGGGTTTCCGGAGCCGTCCGAAGGCCTGCCTTACCGTCCCTGTGTCGGGATCATGCTGATAAACGGGCAAGGCAAGGTCTGGATCGGCAGCCGCGACGATGGCGGCAGCACGGCCAATTACGAATTTGCCTGGCAGATGCCGCAAGGCGGCATCGACAAGGGCGAGACACCGCTCGATGCCGCGCGCAGGGAGCTTTACGAGGAAACGTCGATCAGTTCTGTCACGCTTCTGGAAGAAGCCCCGGACTGGTTCGCCTATGACTACCCGCCGGAAGTCGTGAGATCGACGCGCAAGGGCAAGTATCGCGGGCAGGCACAGAAATGGATTGCCTACCGTTTTGACGGGTCCGATGACGAGATCGACATCCTGACCCCGCCGGACGGCCATTCGGCGGAGTTCGCGGAGTGGCGCTGGGAGCACGCGGAACGCCTGCCCGACCTGATCGTGCCGTTCAAACGGCCGGTCTATCTGCAGGTAGTTTCAGCATTTTCCCACCTGACATCCTGATCGCACGCAACGGTCATCGTCAAAGCGTCAAGTTTTGAAGTTTCGTTGTCGCTTTTCAAACAGACAAGGCAAAGTTCCACCGCTAGCATCCGGCACAAATGGATTTTCAGCGCGTCAGCCGCATGCGGTTTTCGTGTTTTTCCAGGACTTGGGTCAGAGCATGGGCACGCGTAACAGGCCGCGTGCCTTGCACGTTTAGGAGGAACGCCAATGTCTTTCGGCAAGGGGCTTTCAAGAAAGCCGTCCCAGCCAAAAGGGCGTCAGTTGGAAGATGCGGCCCTGAGTGAAGTTCAGGCACTCCTGGGCGAAGAACCGCGCCGCGCCGATTTGCTGATCGAGCACTTGCACAAGATACAGGATGCCTATGGCTGCCTCGAGGCACGCCACCTCAAGGCGCTGTCGGTCGAGATGAAGATGTCTCAGGCGGAAGTCTACGAAGTCGCCAGCTTCTACCACCACTTCGACATCATTCGCGAGGAAGACCGGAAGCCTGCACCCCTGACAATTCGCGTCTGTGACAGCGTAACCTGTTCCATCAAGGGTGCCGACGCTCTGGCGGCGGCTCTTGAAGCCGGAGTGGACCCGGCCAAGGTCCGTATCCAGAAAGTTCCCTGTATCGGCCGCTGTGACGGCGCGCCGGCCGTGCAGGTCGGCAAACGGGCCGTCGACAATGCCAGCGAACTTTCCGTGCGCGCGACACTGTTCGAAGGGCAGACTGCACCGGATATGCCGGATTACATCAAACTCGAACAGTATCGCGCTGATGGCGGCTACAAGCTGCTGGAACGCGTGCGCGCTGGTGAGTTCGATGCAGCGGCTCTAGCTGGCATGGCGCTGGAAGCAGGCCTGAGAGGTCTTGGTGGTGCAGGATTTCCCACCGGAACCAAATGGAAGATCGTCAACGATCTTCCGGGACCGAAATACCTGACGATCAACGGCGACGAGGGCGAGCCGGGTACCTTCAAGGACCGCTACCACCTGGAACGCGACCCGCACCGGCTCCTGGAGGGGGCCCTGATCGCGGCTCACGCGATTTCAGCTGACCGGGTCTATCTCTATATGCGGGATGAATATCCGGCGGTGCTGGAGATATTGGCGGCTGAAATCGAAGCCTTGCGCAGCACCGGTATCATCACGGGAATTGACATCGAGTTGCGCCGCGGCGCCGGCGCTTACATCTGCGGTGAAGAGAGCGCTATGATCGAATCGATCGAAGGCAAGCGCGGTCTGCCGCGCCATCGTCCGCCTTTCATTGCCCAGGTGGGCCTGTTCGGCCGGCCAACGCTCAACCACAATGTTGAAACGCTCTACTGGGTCCGTGACATCGTCGAAAAGGGACCGGAATGGTTCGCATCGCAGGGCCGGCGCGATCACAAGGGCTTCCGGTCATTCTCGGTGTCTGGCCGGGTGAAGGAACCCGGCGTCAAGCTGGCACCCGCCGGGATTACCATGAACGAACTTCTGGAAGAATTCTGCGGCGGCATGGAAGAGGGTCACACGTTCAAGGGCTACCTTCCGGGCGGGGCGTCTGGCGGTATCCTGCCTGCCTCGCTTGCCGACGAGCCGCTGGATTTCGGAACGCTCGACAAGCATGGCTGCTTCATCGGCAGCCACGCGATTGTCGTCTTTTCCGATCAGGATGACATGCGCGACGTGGCGCTGAACCTGATGCGCTTCTTCAAGCACGAGAGCTGCGGCCAGTGCACGCCATGCAGATCTGGAACGGAGAAGATGGAACATCTGCTCGCCGCCGGCGATTGGAACGAGGCAAAGATCGCGGACCTTGATGCGGTCATGCGCTCTGCCTCCATCTGCGGCCTTGGTCAGGCAGCGAGCAATCCCGTGGCATCCGTGCTCAAGTTTTTCCCGGAGGAATTCGAAAGATGAGCGAGATCACATTCTCCCTCGACGGCAAGGACGTCACCGCCCAGGAAGGTGAGACCATCTGGCAGGTGGCCAAGCGCGAAGGCGTCGCGATCCCGCATCTGTGCCACAAGGATGCTCCCGGATACCGGTCCGACGGCAACTGCCGCGCCTGCATGGTCGATATCGAAGGAGAGCGGACGCTGGCGGCCTCCTGCATCCGCATGCCGTCCGCAGGCACGGTCGTCCAGACGGAATCGGAACGGGCGTCCAAGGCGCGTGAAATGGTGTTTGAACTGCTGGCAGCCGATCAGCCAAGCCGTGAGGCCCACCCCGATCCGGAAAGCGATTTCTGGAAATGGTCCGACGCGATCGGCATGACGGAAAGCCGGTTTGCTCCCTGCGAAAGACCGCAACTGGATATCTCCCACCCGGCGATCGCAGTCAACCTTGACGCCTGCATCGCCTGTAACCTGTGCGAACGCGCCTGCCGGGAAGTCCAGGTGAATGACGTGATCGGTATGGCCGATCGCGGTTCCCACACGGCTCCCATCTTCGACCTTGCCGACCCGATGGGCATTTCCACCTGCGTTGCCTGCGGTGAATGCGTTTCCGCGTGCCCGACCGGTGCGCTGATGGAAAAGAGCCTCCTGGATGATGCCGGCAAGGTGCGTCAAGTGTTCGCCGAGGAAACCGTCGACAGCGTCTGCCCGTTCTGCGGCGTCGGCTGCCTCACATCCGTTTCCGCAAAGGACGGCGAGATCGTGAAGGTCGAAGGCCGCGACGGACCGGCCAACGAAAACCGGCTCTGCGTGAAGGGACGTTTCGGCTTCGACTATGTTTCCAGCCCGGAGCGCTTGACCAAACCCCTGATCCGCCGCGACGACGCTCCCAAGCGCGGCGACATTTCCATGACCCTGGAAAACCATCTCGACTATTTCCGGGAAGCCACCTGGGAAGAGGCGCTGGACCGTGCCGCCGGCGGCCTGAAGGCCGCTTTCGACGCGAAGGGCGGTGCCGGCGTGGCGGGCTTCGGCTCGGCAAAGGGATCCAACGAGGAAGCTTATCTCTTCCAGAAACTGATCCGCCAGGGTTTCCAGACCAACAATGTCGACCATTGCACGCGGCTGTGCCACGCCTCCTCCGTGGCGGCACTGATGGAGGGGATCGGCTCCGGCGCGGTCACAGCACCGTTCAACGCGGCCGAAGATGCCGATTGCATGATCGTCATCGGCGCGCGCCCGGCTCAGAACCATCCGGTCGCCGCGACCTATATCAAGCAGGCCGCCAAGAAGGGCACGAAGCTGATCGTGATGGATCCGCGCGGACAGGACCTGATGCGGCATGCGGATTTCGGATTGAAGTTCAAGCCCGGCACCGATGTCGCCATGCTGAATGCCATCCTCAATGTGATCATCACGGAGGGCCTTTATGACAGCCAGTACATTGCCGCGCATGTCGACGGGTTCGAAGCGCTTGCCGAAAAGATCCGCGAATTCACGCCCGAGGCCATGGAACCTGTCTGCGGGATCGACGCGCAGACCTTGCGCGAGGTTGCGAGACTTTATGCGACCAGTGCCAGGTCCATCATCTTCTGGGGCATGGGCGTTTCCCAGCACGTTCACGGCACCGACAATGTCCGTTGCCTGATCGCAATGGCGCTGACAACCGGCCAGATCGGCCGTCCCGGCACCGGGCTGCATCCCTTGCGAGGACAGAACAACGTGCAGGGTGCCTCTGATGCCGGGCTCATCCCGATGGTGTTTCCCGACTACCGGTCCGTTGAAAACCCGGATATCCGGGGCGAATACGAAGACGCCTGGGGGCGGATGCTCGATCCGGTGCGCGGGCTCACGGTCGTTGAAATCATGAACGACATCCTGGCCGGCGGCATTGAGGCAATGTTCGTGCAGGGTGAAAACCCGGCCATGTCCGACCCGGATCAGACCCATGCCCGCAAGGCGCTGTCCTCGCTGAAGCATCTCGTCGTTCAGGATATTTTCCTGACCGAAACCGCGTGGCATGCCGATGTCATTCTTCCGGCCTCCGCGCATGCGGAAAAGCTCGGCACCTACACCAACACGAACCGACAGGTCCAGATCGGCCGGCCGTGTGTTCCGATGCCCGGAGACGCCCGTGCTGACTGGCAGATCCTGATCGATATCGCCAACCGCCTGGGGCTCAACTGGAGCTATGACGGCGTTCCGGCAATCTATGAGGAAATGCGGTCGCACATGGCGTCCCTCAACAACATTTCCTGGGACAGGCTCGAGCGCGACGGAACAGTCACTTATCCGGCAGATGCGCCGGACAAGCCCGGTAACGAAATCCTGTTCGGCCAGTCCTTTCCGACCGCGGACGGTCGCGGCAAGATCGTGCCGACGGACCTCGTGCCGCCGAACGAGTTGCCGGACGAGGATTTCCCGCTGGTGCTCACCACGGGCCGGATGCTGGAACACTGGCACACCGGTGCGATGACCCGGCGTGCCGCCGTGCTCGACGCCATCGAGCCGGAACCGGTCGTTTCCATGAACCCGCGCGACATCAAGCTAGCGGGCCTGGAGATCGGTCAGCAGGTGACCGTTGAAACCCGGCGCGGTGCGATTACGCTGACCCTGCGCGCGGACCGGGACGTGTCCAGCGGCATGCTGTTCGTTCCGTTCTGCTTCTTCGAAGCGCCGGCCAATTTCCTGACCAACCCGCAGCTTGACCCTTTCGGCAAGATACCGGAGTTCAAGTTCTGCGCGGCTAGGATAGGGCCGGCCGAACACCGGCAGGCCGCGGAATAACAGACAGGAAAAGGCGGCCACTGGCCGCCTTTTCTGGTTTCAGTTGCCTGAACGATCCACTCGCGACTCAGTTGGCCTCGATCTGCACGTTCAGTAGATCCGGCAGGGTCTGTGGCGCCGCCATGCTGCCGAGAATCTGGGCCAGCGGCACCGGGTTCGGCGGGGTCAGCGTGATCTTCAGGTCCTTCGGATCATTGAGGAACTTTGACGCCGCGTCGCTGACCATCTTCGTGAAGGCTTCGTTCTGAATTGGAGCCGTCGCTCCCGCTGCCTGGGCGATAAGCGCCTGCTTCAGGGCTTCTTGCGGAATGCCCTGGGCGTCCGAGATGAACTTGATCCCGTTTGTGGTCAGGCCGGCGTCGTTGAAAGTGATTGAGGCGTCGACGAACTGAGCCGAAATCGCGGCGAGTTGGCCCTGTCCTTCCGGATCTTCGAAGAGCGCCTTGGGCACGTTGGCGAACCGGAGAGACGCCTCTGCACGGCCAACCCCTTCTATGTCGATCATCAGGCGTTCCAGGCGAAGGTCCTGTGTCGCCTCATCCCAGTAAAGACGCGCTTCGTCCGACCAGACGATCGTTTCCAGTCCAAGACCCTGGAGCAGCGCCTGTGCCTGCGGGTCCTGAATTGCCTTGACAGGAATGCGCAGGCCATCGGTCTTGGAGAAAAGGCTGGTCGGAATGGGTGGGACCGTGGTCGAAAGAGTTGTTTCAACCTTGCCGATCGCGGTTTGGCCGATCTGCGGAATGTTGACCTCAAGGCCTTCGAGTTCATATCCAAGCGACCGTGGCATGAAGGCCCGCGCAACTTCCAGCGGGTTGTTCTCGCCGTATGTCGGATCGGATATCAGCTTGCCGATGATTTCCTCGATCGGCTCATATTCGGCGAACTCGATGTCGCCAATGGCGGCCCAGTCCAGTTTGGCGGAGATGCCTTCCGGCAGATTGGGCGCATCCAGACCGACCAGCATCATTTCACCGATACCGTCCGAGCCGATATCGGTCATCGCCATTTCCTTGATCTTGATCGCCGACTCCAGGCCTGGCCCAAGCGGAAAGATGATGGAGACACCACTGATGCGGGCATCGGCAAAGGCAAAGGACCGGTAAAACTGGAATACGTTGGTGATCAGCTCTTCCGGTCCGGGTGCCTGCTTGTTGAGGACCTGATCGAGAAGTTGGAGAACGTTGTTGTCGCGTTTGACAATCGTTGCGTTGTCGAGCGTCGCCTTTTCGGCCTCGATCGTAAATGCGACGCCCTCGGCGATTTCCTGGCTGGATTTGTAGTCGACAGCGGATCCCGATCCGATCAGTGTTTTTTCCTCACCGGTTTCGGGAACCGACGGGTCGAAGAGATCGATCATGCTCTTGATGTCGATGTCGCTGTAGATCGTTTTTCCCTGGCTGGTCGTCTGCACAAGCATCTGCCCCGACGCGGGGTCGAGCGTCCTGAGGTTCTGCGTCATCTGGTCGATCGCGTACTCCGCGACGCGTCCGTCCCGCGCGCCGGCCATGAGATACCCGTCCATCTGGATGGTACCGGAAAGCACTTCGGTCTCCTTGCCGTCCGCCGAAGCATAGGCTTCGATCGTGACGGCGGTGTTGTCCACCTTGACCTCGTCATAGGACGTCAGCAGCGTCGCTTTGACGAACGGGAGCCATCGGCTCGCCCGCTTCGCGTCGTCCTCGGCCGGAATTTCAGGAAGGACGAACTCATAATTGGTTGCGGAAATGCCGGACATGCGGCCGTCGACCTTCAGGCGGCCCTTGCTCTCTCTCGCGCCCTCGATCAGGAGCGTGGAATTGTCCGCATAGGTCCAGCTCTTGGATGTGAAGCTGCTGTCGTCATGCGTCAGCCCGGTAATCGTGACCGACGGTGAGCTGAAGGAGATCGAATAGGTGATGTCTTCCAGCTTGGACGGATCGATCGCGGTCGCCCCGTCATTGCCCGTGACGTTTGTTTCTTCGACCGGAACGTCCTTGAGCACGCCGCTGAAGGTGAGGGTGCTGTCCGTCAGTGTCAGCGTATCGCTGCCTTCGTCGTAGTCGACAGATCCGTTTTCAAACTCCAGCCCCAGCTTCTTCAGACCGTCGGCGTAAGCGTCAAACGCGGCCTTTCCGGTATCCTGTGCGAAGGCGGTTCCGGACATGAGCACGAATGCTGTACTGAAGGACAGAAGTCGTGCACTTGTTTTGAAGGATCTTGAGGTCTCGGTGGAGGCGGCTTTTAAAATCAATGTTTTGGCTCCAAATCGGATCATCGGACTAAACCGTCGGGCGACGGTCGACTACGATATAGGGGGCTGTCATTGGCCATTCCATGACTATGACCCATTCTTTTGGTGACGTCGAATCATGCTGGGTAAAAGTGCGGATCTATGACTGCCACTCGTCGCGGACCTGTTTGTCTGTTTCAAGGGTCAGCGCAACATCCTTCTTGGCCGTCCATTCGTCATCAAGCGCAAGCTGCCGGTAGGCCCAGACCGCCGCTCCCCGGACGGTCGGATCCGGATCGTCAAGAAGCGCTTCGACCTTGGCTTGCAGATGTGCCAGTCCGGAATTGCCCGCGGCAATCAGGACATTGCGCAAAAACCGGTTACGGCCGATCCGCTTGATCGGAGATCCGGAAAAGAGTTTGCGGAAGGAAACATCGTCCAGATCGAGCAGCGAGGCGAGTTCCGGATTGGTCAGGTCGTCGCGAGCGATGAGCTTGGCCTCGCTCGCAGCCTGGGCGAACTTGTTCCACGGACAGGCCGCCAGGCAATCGTCGCATCCATAGATCCGGTTTCCCATCGCCTTGCGGAACTCATGCGGGATGGGACCGTGATGCTCGATGGTGAGATACGAGATACAGCGCCGCGCGTCGAGCTGATAGGGGGCCGGAAAGGCATGCGTTGGACAACTGTCGAGGCAGGCCCGGCAAGTGCCGCAATGGTCATGTTCGGGATCGGTTTGCGGAAGCTGCAGCGTCGTGAAGATCGACCCGAGAAAAAACCACGAACCCAACTCGCGGGAAACCAGGTTGGTGTGTTTGCCCTGCCAGCCGAGACCGGCGGCCTGGGCGAGCGGCTTTTCCATCACGGGCGCCGTGTCGACGAAAACCTTGACGTCTCCCCCGGCCCTCGAGACGAGGAATGACGCCAGTTCCTTCAAGCGTCCCTTGATCACGTCGTGATAGTCGCGGTGCCGCGCATAGACGGAGATCCCCGCCGTCCCCGGATCATCCAGATGCGCCAGCGGATGGTTTTCCGGTGCATCGTCCGGACCATAATTCATGGCCAGCATGAGAACCGATCGCGCCTCCGGCCACAGGGCTCGGGGTGATCCGCGCCGATCTTCCGTCTCCTTCATCCAGCCCATCGTGCCGTGATACCCGTTCTCCAGGAATGCGCGCAGTTGTTTGCCCGCATCGGGTATGCTGTCTGCGGCAGTCACCCTCAATCCTGCGAAGCCGAGCGAAACGGCTTTTTCTTCGAGTGCGCTGAGCAGTTTGCGGGTCTTGGTGTCCAATGGTGTCGGCAGCATGGGTTGGGACCGGTTTGAAGACAGGAGACGCCTGGTCCTGACCCTAGAAATCAAGGTCTGCGTAGGACGCGGTCGGCGGCATGCCCAGAACCTTTTCGCCAAGGAGCGGGCGCATGCACGGACGCGACTTCACTCGGGCATACCAGCTCTTGACGTCCGTTTCGTTGTTCCAGTGAACCTCGCCAAGGTAGTCGGCACAGGAAAGACCCGCCGCGAGTGCGAAATCGGCGAAGGACAGGCGATCCCCTGCCAGCCAGCGGCGGGAAGCAACAAGATAGCCGAAATACTTCAGATGATGATGGATGTTGGCCCGGGCGACGCGCAGAGCCGCCGAATCCGGTTCACCGCCACCCGCGGACTTGGGCATGATCTGCTTGTAGATGCGCTCCCGCACCAGGTGGCCCACCACTTCCTGATCGAATTTCACCAGGCTCCATTCGACGAGACGCCGTGTTTCGGCACGCGCTTCGGGATGGTCGGGCATGAGCCGCCGGTCGGTGAGCGCATAGCCGCGCGTCTCGTCGAGATACTCCATGATCGGACCCGGTCCGCAGATGGCCGGGCCATCGTTTTCCACCAGCACCGGAACGGTTCCGGCGGCGTTGAGCACCAGAAGCTCCTGTGGCCGGTCCCAGGGTTCGACGTGACGCTCTTCAAAGGCGGCGCCATATTCGCTGAGGACAAGGCGAACGAATCTGGACGACGGCGAGAAAGGGTGATGGTAAAGCGTGAGCATGAAAGGGTTTAGAGCCCGAACTGTGGCAAGACTAAGAATTCTTGAACCAGTTTGCCTCACATATGGTTATCAAGGGTTTGACGTGGGGAAATTGGTCCTGCAAACAGGCAGCCGCCGCGCAAACGACGAGCCGCGAATTATTGCCGGTGCGGCTCGATACGCATCACGCCTGCTGGAGAAAACGATCCAATGGACGGCCAAACAATTGTAAGTGCACTTATTTTGGGAATTGTCGAAGGACTGACGGAGTTCATTCCCGTATCGTCGACAGGACACCTGCTACTGCTTGGCCATTTTCTCGGATTTGAAAGCACCGGAAAAACATTCGAGGTACTGATTCAGCTGGGCGCGATCCTGGCGATTCTGTCCGTCTACTTTGCCAGATTGTGGAATTTGGCCATGTCCCTGCCGAGCGACCCGGCCAGCCGCCGTTTTGTCTTCGGTATTCTGATCGCGTTTCTCCCCGCCGCCGTCATCGGGGTCATGCTGCACGGTTTCATCAAGGAAGTGCTGTTCGAGACACCGGCTCTCATCTGCACCACGTTGCTGGTGGGTGGTGTCATCCTGCTCTGGATCGACCGGTTGCCGCTCAAGCCGCGCTACACCAACGTGATGGATTATCCGTTGTCGCTGTGCCTGAAAATCGGCTTTTGCCAGTGTCTTGCGATGGTTCCCGGCGTTTCCCGCTCCGGTGCGACGATCGCGGGCGCGCTGCTGATGGGGACCGACAAGCGCTCCGCCGCCGAGTTTTCGTTTTTTCTCGCCATGCCGACAATGGCCGGGGCCTTTGCCTACGACCTCTACAAGAACCGCAACATCCTCTCTGCAGATGATGCCACGCTCATCGTCATCGGCTTCGTGGCCTCGTTCATCTCCGGCGTCTTTGTTGTGAAGGGCCTCCTGGATTTCGTCTCCCGGCACGGCTTCGCACCGTTTGCCTGGTGGCGTATTTTCGTCGGCCTGGCCGGGTTCGCCGGTCTCTATTTCCTGGGCTGATTATCCAGCGGACGCCTCATTGCCGTAAAGCGTGGTCAGTGCGGCAAGTTCGGCGGCGAATTCTGCACGCAGGCCGTCCGGGGACAGCAGTTCGGCGCCCGGCCCAAGCCATCTGACAAGCGGCAGAATGCGCGCCCGGTCAGTGCTGGGAATGCTCAGCAGGATCTTGCCGTCGCCTGCGGGTGTGAAAACCGCATGGCGGTAGTACCAGTCCGCGCTCAGTTTCTTGGCCTGCTGCGCGGTGATCAGGATCTTGGCGATTTCCTCTTCCTGCTCCCACCTGCGCATGGCCTGCGACAGCCAGGCGCCGCCCAGCAGTGTCTTGATGGAAAATGACTTGTCCGCCCGGAAGAACATGCCGCTGATCTCGAGATCGCGCACGCGGTCGGCCCGGTAGACCTTGACGGTCTGCGTATCCACACAACGCCCCGCCAGGTACCAGAGATCCCGGTCGAACATGACGCCATAGGGTTCGACATCATGTGCCTTCGCCGTGTTGCGCGACGGGTTGACATGGTCGAACCTGACGCGCTTGCCGTCCAGGATCCCGGCCATGAAACCGTCCAGTGCCCGTTGCCAGTCTTCCGTGGGCTCGGCCTTGGTGCCGGCATGAAAGATATCGGGTGGAATCGGTTCGATGCCGACGATCTTGTCGGCCTCCTTCAGCAGTCCATGCACTGTTTTCGGAAGGGTAGCGAGCAGCTTCTTTTCTGCAGATGCCAGGTCGTTCGCCAGCGGCACGGTGCGGCTGCTGCGCACCAGTGCCATGGCGGCTAGGAGCGCGGCCGTTTCGTCCCGGGACAGCGCAACGGGGGGCTGCAGATACCCGCTTGCGAGCCGGTATCCGCCCTCGGCACCGCGTTCCGCGTCAACCGGAACGCCAAGCGCGATCAGCCTGTCGATATCCCGGTAGATGGTCCTGTGGGACACCTGGAAGCGTTCGGCAAGCACAGTTGCCGGAACAAGCTTGCCTCCTGTCAGCAGCAAAAGAATGCCGAGCGCGCGTTCAATCGGGTTCATGAAAAGGACCTTGGGCGGTTGTTTCAAAAAAAATCATATCCCGGGAACAGAACGAGATCAAACCTGACTCACAGCTGTCAGGATTGACCTGCCATCTTGTTCCTGTCGCCGCAAAACGGCGGTCATGATCCCCGAGGAGTTGAGAGATGAGCTATGAAATTGAAAGCGTTTTCCGCAGCCGTGCGCATAGCCGCAGCATTGTGTTCACCGTTCTTCGTGTATGTGCCGACAAGTTCCGCCGGTATTCTCGCCGCCGCACAACTGCCCGTGCCCTTTCTCATCTGAACGCGGAGGAGTTGAAGGACATTGGCCTCATGCGCACGGAACTCGGATACCGCCAACTGCACCAGGATCGCTACGGCGCCGACTTCTGGTAAGGAACCGAACCGGCGGCTGGCTCGAAACAGTCAGTCGCCGGTCTTTCGCAAGAGCGCCTTTACCTCCGGCTTGTTCCACAACAGGAACATCACCACCAGCGCCGTCAGGGCGCAAACGATCACGATGTAAAACGGCAGATCGAGGTTGATCCCGATCAGCTCTCCCCCGATCAGCGACATGGCGCCCGCGTTGAAGGTGAAGACCGCAATCGTCATCCCCATCACCCATCCCTGTTCTTCGGGTCCGACGGACGCTGAGAAGATCGACAGCAACGTCGGATAGGCAATGCCGAAAATGAAGAAGAAGCAGAACACCGGCACATAGGTCAGCGGACCGTCCGGTGACAGGATGAACGCGCCCGTCGCCAGGATCCAGACAATGAAATTGACCGCGAGAATCCGCTCCTTCGTGAACTTCTTTTGCACGGGAACGACAAAAAACGTGCTCGAAATCGCAATGGCCGCGCCGATGGTCATCATGGCAACACTGCTGCCGAGAACGCCGTAGCCGAACCGGCTGGTGAGGTAGTTGTCGACGAAGACGTAGAACGTCACGTTTGCCAGATGAAAGAAGAACAGCACGATCGTCAGCCGGATGACGAGCGGAAAATCCTTGATCCGCCAGAGCGTTTCGAAGATTTCTGCCGGCCGCAGCGCGAAGTCTTCCCGCTCGCCGGGATCTTCCTTGTAGAAGAAGACAACCAGTACAACGGCAATCGCAACAAGGACGAGACTGGCATAGAAAGGCAGCTTGATGCTGGCCACGCTTCCGATCAGGGCCGGGTCGGACAGGAAGCCACCGAGCAGCGGGCCGCCGACAAGGCCGAAACTGATGCCGAGCATGATGTAGCCCATGTTTCTCGACAGGTCTTCGTCATCGGTGCTGCCATCCACCATCGCCGCCTGGGCAATCGGCTGGTTGCCGGCGGTCAGCCCGGTGATCGCGCGCCCCAGGATGAGCAGAAGGAAACTGTTGGCGTAAAGCGCGACAATTGTCAGCGCATAGCCGGCAAACGCGCCGAAAAGGCAGATCAGGATGGCGTTCTTGCGCCCGATCTGGTCCGACAGTTTCGAGATATAGGGTGCGCCGAAGAACCAGCAGATGAAGAAGATGCCGATAATCAGTCCGTAGTCGAAATGACGGGCTGCGGTCGACGTGTCCTTGGCCAGGATCGACGTGCTCGGCTCCATGATCAGTCCGTTGATGATCGGGAACACGAGTCCCTGACCCAGAAGATCAACGAACACGACAAAAACCATGGTTATCTTGGCAATGGGTGACATGGCCCCCTCCTGTCAGGAGAAAGCCTAAAGCTATTTTCAACAGATTAGAAGCTTTCCGCGCGAGCGGGTCTGATCGTGCCTGTCGGCCAGGTGGGTTTGCGCTCGGCTCTTCCGCTGTAAGCGGCTTGCGGGTTTCATTCAAAGAAGACCAGATTTGAAACCATGCTGTCCTTGACAGATGACGGCACAATTCCGTCTCTCGCCGGGAAGGGATGCGCAGTTCAATCCCGGATTTGTCATTCCGGTTTGCCGGGTCAGCGGCAAGGCAGCAGTGGATCAAGCCCCGTCTTGCGGAGCATCCTGAGAGAAAGGATTACGCCGCAGTTCGTACCTGGCTCCGGGCCGCGTCGCAACTCAAACGGGTTTGTGCGCGTCATATTGCCCGTGCTGGCGGAACCGTTCCAGGTATGTCGGCAGGATGCTTGCGAGCGTGGCGGGCTCAATGCCGATGCCCTGCAGGGTACGCTCATCCTTGATCGCGGCGTCCGAAACCACATTGTCCGTTTTCAGGAGTTCCACCTGATCCGCGGTGAGTGGAGCGCCGGGAAGCAGCTGCATGACCTTGCCCATTGCCGAGGCGACCGGGAAGGGGATCGGCAGCAGGAAGCGCGACCGGCGGGTGATCTCCAGCATCTCTTCCAGGCAGTCGCGGAAGCTCTTGTGCTCCGGTCCGCCGAGTTCGTAAGTCGCGCCCGGCGTTAGCTCGCCGTCGACGGAGCGCGCGACGGCTTCGGCAACATCGCAGACATAGACCGGCTGAAACTTTGTTTCACCGCCACCGATCAGCGGCAGGGCCGGTGCGAATCGTGCCATCTGCGCAAACTGGTTGAAGAAATCGTCTTCCGGCCCGAACACGATCGACGGACGCAGGATGACGCTGTCGGGCAGCGTTTCCAGGACACCGGCCTCTCCGGCCGCCTTGGTGCGCGCATATTGGGAGGTGCTGTCGGCATCGGCACCGATCGCGGAAATGTGTGTGATCGCGGAAAGTCCGGCGCCGCGCGCGGCTTCGGCGATCGCGCGCGGACCGAAGGCCTGTACGGCATCGAATGTCTGGTTGCCGGTCGGGGCAAGGATGCCGACGGCGTTGATGACGGCGTCCGAGCCGATCACCGCGCGGTCGATCGACCAGCGGTAACGCAGGTTTGCCTGCACCGCCATGATCTGTCCGGGCGCACCGAGCGGCTGCAGGTGGGTTGCCAGGTCCGGTCGCCGGACGGCGGCCCGGATTCGGTAGCCGCGCCGCGCGAGCGACTGCACGATATGCCGTCCGAGGAAGCCTGACCCGCCGAAGATTGTGACGAGTTTGCCGTTGAGAGGTGTGGACATCTGGAAATGCCTTTTTTCGCGTCCGAACTGGAGGGCCGAAGCGTCAGCACCGCGCCCGTCAGCTTGTTACTTAGAGCTTTGTGAGCCGGGTGTGAAGGCCTGCCTGCGTTTGATCGAAAAAAGTCGCACCTTGCGATTGACAAGGGCCAGCCCGCCGCTTACAAGCCCCGGCACAGCCCAGGTGGCGGAACTGGTAGACGCGCTAGCTTCAGGTGCTAGTGCCCTTACGGGCGTGGAGGTTCGAGTCCTCTCCTGGGCACCAAATTCCGATTTCAGACAGTCCGATACGGTCTGACATGTTCCAAAAAAGCTCCGGTTTCCGGGGTTTTTTTGTTTGTGCTGTCCCTTGTTGTCCGGTGGGGTGTGTTGGTATCCAGCGCATTTGTTGGTATGATTCCGCAACCAAGACCAACGAGCAGCTTTTCGCGTTGGTCTTTCATGGAATCGGGAGACCAACAATGCCGCTGACCGATGCCCAAATTCGACGCCTGAAAAAGCCCGACAAAGAGAAAAAGGTGAGCGATGGCGCGGGCTTGCACCTCCTCCTGAAGCCAGCCGGTTCGCGCTTGTGGCGGTTGGCATACAGGTTTGGCGGAAAGCAGAAAACGTTGGCGCTAGGAAAATATCCTTACGTTAGTCTCGCTGAAGCGCGGCAAAAACGAGATGCTGCCAAGACGCTTTTAGCTACTGGCGTCGATCCGTCTCAGCAGGCAAAGGCGGAGAAGGCGTTGGCAGCGCTTACCAGCGGCAACATATTCGACGTTATCGCAGATGAGATGATGGCCAAGGCAACGCGAGAAGGCCTTGCCGAAACCACTTTGAAAAAGAAGCGCTGGCTGCTCGATCTTGCGCGGTCGGATCTGGGGCTAAGGCCTATAAAGGACATCTCTGCTCCTGAAATCCTGTCGACGTTGCGTAAAGTGGAATCTCAAGGCAATTACGAAACGGCGCGTCGCCTGCGGGCGACAATTGGCCAGGTATTTCGATATGCCATTGCAACGGCCCGCGCTGACAATGATCCGACATTCGGTCTCAGGGGAGCATTGACGACGCCGCAGGTAGTCCATCGTGCGGCGATAACCGACTGGCATCGCTTTGGCGGGCTGGTTCGCTGCATTTGGGAATATGTAGGCTCCTATGAAACCCGTTCCGCATTGAAGTTGATGACTTTGCTTTATCCGAGACCAGGTGAATTGCGGCAAGCCGAATGGGATGAATTTGATTTTGCTAAAGGTGTTTGGACTATCCCAGCGCAACGCACGAAGATGCGGAGGGAGCACAGGAAGCCTTTGCCGGAAAGCGCATTAGAAATATTGAGGGATCTGCACAAGCTGACGGGAACGGGCAATTTTGCTTTTCCATCTATTTCCTCACCAAGACGACCTATAAGTGAAAACACCTTGAACGCCGCTTTACGGCGCATGGGTTTCACCAAGGAGGAAATGACCTCCCATGGCTTCCGGGCAACGGCGTCGACATTGCTCAACGAGAGCGGCAAATGGAACCCGGACGCGATCGAAGCAGAGCTTGGTCATGTCGGGGCTGACGAAGTGCGACGGGCCTATCATCGGGCTGCCTATTGGGACGAACGCGAAAAAATGGCGGGGTGGTGGTCTGTTGAAATCGAACAACTGCTCAAGTGAGTTTTCCAGCAGATTCTGTAACTGAGGTGAAGTTTGCGGAAAAGACGACCTGTTTCAAAGGCAGATTTGACTTCTGATCATGAGAAGCTTTTGAACGAAGCCCACTTCCGATTGGCGGAAGATACGCGCGATTTTCCGAAAGATCTTGTTCCGGAATACGGATCGAAATGGTGGCTGCCTATTGATGAGGTAATCAAGAAAATCGCTTCTCGTAATATACCACCGAAATTACGCTCCAAAACAGAGAACAGTCGATACGCATTGTTGATCTGGCGAGTTTTCGGACCGTATGGCTTGGCCAGAAACCACATTGAAATGGCTTTCTCAGCTGTGGCCACTCTTACGCCAGAACGTAGAGAGATGGAGATTGAGGAAGCGCAACGGTTTCTGGAAAATTGCGATGAACTACGCCGCACCCTTGCAGAGTTTTCAAGCATCGAAATTCAATCGTTTGTTTATTTCTATTCCATAATGCGAAATTTATCAAAAGAATAGTTTGGTTTTCGTATGAGGTTTACTTATGAATTTTTCGATTGTCTTGGAAATTTAGATTCTTATCTGGAGCATTTTGAAAGGTGGGCGGGAGAACGCTATGATGAACTATCTCCTCCACAAGGCGGCAAACCGAAATCGGAGTGGCGGCACGAGTTTGTGTTTCGTATGTCTCACCTCTGGTTTCTTCTAACAGGCGACGATGCCCCATCTGGGCCAAATACAATTTTCATGGAATTTCTTGAAGCGGCATGGGCATGCGGCGGAGATGATATGCCTGATGTTGCCTGGGAGGCTACTGTGCGGGCAGTAAATTCCCGAAGGCAAGATAAGGATGATGTAACTTCGGGCGCAAACGACTAGGTTTCGACATCCCGAATCGGGCATGCAACAAATATTTATTCCGTTACCAGCCGGGGTTGTCCGGTAAAGACCAGGTAACGCGATCATGAACGAATCATTTGCACCTTCCGACGGCATTCCATCCACTGGATTTGTCCGACTGAAATCTATTATTGCGCCTAGCGGTCCTATTCCCGTCAGCAAGTCTACATGGTGGGCAGGTGTGAAAGATGGGCGCTTTCCCAAGCCGTTGAAGCTTGGCGAACGCATTACGGTTTGGCGGGTGGAGGACATCCGCGCTCTTCTGGAAAAAGGCGCAGTTTGAGATGGCCGGCAAACGTCCCAATGGGCGCCGGATCAAGAGCCATCGAAGCTACGACGTTGCCGAAGCGGCTCGCGCGCTGGGCGTTGCCAAAGGCACGGTCAGGCGCTGGCTGAAGAAAGGGCTACCTAGTCTCAATGAACGGCGCCCGATTTTGATCCTTGGACAAGACTTAAAGGCCTTTCTCGATGGAAGGCGTAAGCCAAAACAGACATGCCGCATTGATGAGTGTCTCTGCATGTCTTGCAACGCTCCTCGGAAGCCCGCACTCGATGAGGTGGAATTTCATCCCACAACAGCTGGGCGTGGCAACATGCGTGCGCTCTGCAACGTCTGCTCCACTGTGATGCACAAGTTGGTGTCCGCCGAAGGATTGAAGGCTCTGAAGGCCATTTTGACCGTGACGATTGTGCAGGCGGAGACACGCCTAAATGATGGCAATCCTCTCCGCTCAAATGATCACTTCACTAAGGAGCCTGCAACCCATGCGTAAGCATCACTCCAAGAACGAACGTATCAAGCGCCACTATCTCGCCTATCTGGTAGAAGCGAAACGCATGTCGGAAAAGACGACGGACCAGGTTGCGGCAGCGATTGCAACGTTCGAAGCTTCTTCTGGCTACAAGGACTTTGCGCTCTTCAGGATCGAGCAGGCGCGCAAGTTCAAGCGAGACATGGCCGATCATGTCAATCCGGAAACCGGAAAGCCGCTTGCAAAGGCAACCATGAGGTCGCGCCTCAATCATGTGAAGGCATTTTTCCAATGGCTGTCGAGAGAGCCAGGTTATAAGTCCAAGATCCGGTATTCGGATGCCGACTACTTCAATCTGTCGGCCAACGACACGCGCGTAGCCACTGCAAAGCGTGAACAACCCGCGCCCAACGCTGAACAGATCCGACATGTTCTGAAATCCATGAACGCGCAAACCGACATCCGAAAACGCGATCGCGCGCTGATCGCGTTTGCTTTTCTAACCGGCATCCGTGACGACGCGCTTGCTTCACTAGCAATCAAGCATGTCGATCTGGCAAGACGGCAAGTTTTCCAGGATGCCCGTGACGTTCGCACGAAGAACCGCAAGACCATTCTGTCCGTGTTTTTTCCGGTCGGGGAAGACGTGGAGACGATCGTGCATGACTGGATCAGGTTTCTGCAGACGGAACGTTTCTATGGACCGGATGATCCTTTGTTCCCGTCAACCGAGGTGGGATTGACCGACGCTGACGTTTTCGGAGCGCTGGGCTTGTCCCGTACCTTCTGGAAGAATGCCGGGCCGATTCGGAAAGTCTTTCGGCGCGCCTTCGAAGGCGCCGATCTACCCTATTTCAATCCGCACAGCTTCCGCAAAACCCTGGCCCAGATCGGCGAACGCGTCTGCCGAACCCCGGAAGAGTTCAAGGCCTGGAGCCAGAACCTTGGTCATGAGAATGTCCTCACGACGTTCACGAGCTATGGCGAAGTGCGTAGCGACAGGCAGGCGGAAATCCTAAGCAACTTTTGTTCAATGTCTGGCCAGCAAAAGGTTAGCGACGAAGCTCCAGATCCGGCCACGGTTGATAGAGTACTTCAGCATTTGTCTAAACAACACGGAAGATGAGGCTTGGTTCAAGGTGGAATTTGAGTGTCCTAAAGGGGCGGGAAGTGTGAATTCGCCGCGCCGGAAACCAATGTCCGCACTGCGGACAAACCGGCCGTTCGATTTCGCAACACAAACATCCGCTTGTGCGCTGTCGAAGGGCGAAACTTCCTACCCTTGACGTTATGTGCGCGCCGCACATAATAGCCCTCAAAATGAGGGCTCCATGATGAAATACAAAACCAAAGCACTCGACGCGAGTACCTGGGACGACTTTTCCCGCCTCGTCGAAGAAAACAACGGCGTGTGGGGTGGCTGCTGGTGCATGTGGTACCATGGCAAAGAGAATGCCGAAGCCTCGGTTGAAGAAAGACGCGCTTTAAAAGAAACCCGCGTCAGAGCTGGCGAGGCGCACGCTGCCCTCGTCTATCACAACGACACATGTGTCGGATGGTGTCAGTTCGGATCACCCGAGGAACTGCCTCGCATCCACAACGCACGGGCCTACCAAAAAGAGAACCCCGCGTTGCCTGACTGGCGCATCACCTGCTTCTTCTCGGGCAAAGGACATCGCGGCGGTGGCGTCGCCTCCGCCGCCCTCGCAGGCGCTGTTGCACAGATCAAAGCGCTCGGTGGTGGACGCGTTGAGGGCTATCCTGAGAGCATTGAAGGGCGCAAGGCAACGCCTGCGTTTCTCTTCAACGGCGCGCTGCACATGTTCGAAAGGTTGGGGTTCGAGCGGTCTCGCAAGATCGGCAAGCACAAATGGGTTGTCACGCTCGAACTGTAGAAATCGGATGCGTTTACCTCTTCACCGAGAGCGGTAAGTCTCCAAACAAACCCGGTTCGCCACCAATCTGTGCCCCTTCGATTTCGAGCATCTTGAGCTTCAGTTACACGCCGCCCGGCGCCGAAAAACCGGTCAACTTCCCGCCAGCACCTAACACGCGGTGGCAAGGAACAATGATCGGAAGTGGATTGTGGCCCAAAGCTTGTCCGACTTCCCTCGCCCGCTGCTTCTCGCCGATCTCGTCCGCGATCTCGCCATAGGTCGACGTTTCGCCCGGAGCCAGGTTTTGTGTGATCGCGTAGACCTTGGCTGCGAAGGGATCGACGCCTTCAAAACTACACGTGATGAATGAATGGTCTGTCCGATCCCCTTCGAGAAGTCCGGTCATGGCCGTGATCGCCCGTTGAACTGGCTCCGGCGGTATGCCTTCTTCTGCATTTCGCCGTTCTGCGAAGAAACGCGCGGTTGTCGCTGGACGGGCATCTGGCAGGCGCGTTGCGACCACCAGGTCGCCGCGCCACGCCACACCGCATGTGCCAATGGATGCTGCAAAGAGTGCAAACTGTGTGGTCGGTGATGTGTTGGTCATCAAGTCCCTTCCTTGGGCGGCTGCGGCAGTCGCCAGAAAGCGAATGTTGCCAGAGCGATAACGGCACCGACATGCAAAAGCGCTGCGCGTGACGGTTCGATGCCCAAGTCCGAGGCGAGTGTTCCTGCCACCCCGCTGAGCCATTGCATCGCCGCGACACCCCCAAACATCGCCATCGTGAAGACACTGAGAGCTCGGCCCGTCATTTCTGTGGGGTAAGACGAGCGCACGTCCGCGTATTGCATTGTCACATAGCCGCCGGACAGGCCTGTGAAGACCGCAAGCGCCACGTCAATCTGCACACCCCAGCCTATCGCAAGAAGTGCGAACTGGACGGCGTAGGCTGCGCTAAACCACATGATGATGCGTCGGCGGCGGGGCGGACCTGGATCGATCCGCCCGAACAGGTAGGGCCCAAGGATGGCGGCAAATGAGATCGCCAAAACGAGGTTTCCAATGTCGATGTGCGATAGTGCGTATCGATCTGTCAGGAGTGGGCTAATCCAAAGTCCACGCAAGGCCATGAACGCCGCATAAGTGGTCGCACCTAGACAGCAGATGCCAAGTGTGTGGGGTTGTGCAATCACGGCACCAAGACCGCGAAGCTCAGCGCCTATCGTCTGATCCTGCCCCAGCGTTCGGGTTGGGTCCTGTTCCAGAAACCAGAACACGGCCAGCCAACTCAAGGCCGCCAAACCCATGAGAACGCCAAATCCGACGCGCCAGGACCAGATCTCAATAATCCAAGCGAGCGGAGTGGCCGTCAGCAGCATGCCCACGCCTCCCGTCGCAAGGATGACGCCTAAGAGCGCCGCGAACCTCTCAGGGGGGTAGCGCCTTGAGATGAGGACCATCGCTGCGAGAAGTGCGGGAGCACAGCCGATCCCAAGCAGGCATTGTCCAAGGATCAGCATGTCCACGCGATGCGCCATCGCAGAGATCACGCCCCCTAGAAGCGCGATCACAAAGGCAACAAGCACGGTGCTTTTGGGCCCATATCGGTCAAGCGCTACACCCACAGCAGGTTGGGCGAACGCAAAGGCCAGATGAAACGACCCCGCAACAGCCCCGAGAGCCTGTGCCGACGCATTGAATTCAACTGTGATTGGCTCTGCGGAAACGCCAACGACCGTACGAAAGGCGTGGCTGAGGATAAAGACGAAAACCAGCGCCGCCAGCATCAACGGCACGCTCTTTTCAGCGAGCGGCGAAACACTACCAGGTTGCATTCCGCGCGCTCCAAGAAACCGTCCGGGAGATCAGTTTGGCGACGGATTTCACCGTCTCACCGCATCAGCTCATTCAGAGCCGGATACGGCATGCCACTCTCCGTCCAACCAAATGTTCCCGCTTCGTGAAGCTCCTGCGCCGCGGCTTGCAGACAGCCCGCAACAGCGCTGTAAAACTGCGATCCAACGCTGATGCGGCGAACCCCTCGTTGTGCAAAATCAGAAACGGTTCCTTCGTTCCCAATGCTTGCCAAGACGTTGATCGGTGTTTTGACGTGATCGATTACCTTGTCCACATCCGCGAGGGACATGAGCGCCGGGGCGAACAGGAGATCGGCTCCGGCCTCCTCATAGAGCGCCAATCGGGCGAGTGTCTCGTCGATATCGCAGGCTCCGGCAAAGAGGCCATCTGCGCGAGCGCAAAGAACAAAGGGTCGATCCAGCCCGCGCGCGGCTTCGACGGCTGCGATGATCCGCTCCTTGGCAAGCTCCCGGTCGAAAAGGGGAGCCGAAGGATCGCCAGTCGTGTCTTCAATTGATCCACCAGCCAGCCCGACCCCACCGGCGAGGCGAATGGTTTCCGCTACCGCCTCAGGTGCAGCTCCGAACCCGTTTAACAGATCGCCTGAAACGGGGATGTCGACGGCTTCAACAATTGCACGTGCATTCTCCAAAACAAGGTCTCGAGATGTTTCGCCGTCTGTTTGACCAATCGACCATGCGAAGCCCGCGCTAGTCGTGCCCAAACCAGAAAACCCGACCGCCTCCAGCGCACGTGCAGACCCTGCGTCCCATGCGTTGGCCATGACAAAGCAACCGATGGCATGCAGGTCCTCGAAGCGCCGCGCCTTATCCTCAATTGTCGCTGCCATTTCTTGTCCCGCTTGTTCAGTGTTTACGTTCGACGGGCGAGTGGTTCTCGCACGGCTTGTGATGACTTGCGTCGCCAAGATTCGGATCTTCAGAGCACGGCGTAAAACCGATGGATCGGTCCACCGTCGCCGGTGCGCGATTTGGTGACGGCCACAATGTTGTTGAGCCACGCATAACGCGGATCGCCCGTTTCAAACTGCGGTGCGGCGCGAAAATAGTAGCGCCAAGCGTCGTCCGGATCGTCCGCCTTCGTGACATCAGCGGCATATTCGGCATCTTCAGGGCCTGACCAGAACCGCCCATGCCAATGGACATAGATCAGCGCGTTGTCGTGCGTTTCCCAGGTGAAGCGTACGTCAAGATCGCCGACGCCGTCTGCGCGGATGTTCACCCAGTCTGCGCCTGCGTCTTCTGTCACATGTCCTCTCAGATGCGGGCCATCAAAGGTGCCGCCCGTCACGTTGAAGATCAACCGCTGTCCGCCTGGTCCTGCGCCCGTGGTCGTCGGCGGCAATTGAAGCTGAACCCGCGCTTCTGTCAGAAACACCAGTTCAGGCGGGGCTTCCGCATCCCACCCTTCGGGGCTGAGCATTACGCCACCACCGTTCGGGTCGACACCATGGGCCTGGCTTTCTCCAGCTAGTGCTGCGGCACCCAGTGCGCCAGCACCTACAAGCAAGCTTCTTCGTGTGTGATCCATCGGAAACCGTCCCTGTTTCTGTCAGTTGTTTGTGGCTTGATAAAGTTCGATCAACTCGCCGCTTGGCCCTTGAAGGAACGCCATCCGCATCGGTTCCGGTCGCGCGCCGGACATAATCACATCAAGCGGCGTTCCGTCCCATTCTTCATTCGGAATTGGTATGTCGAACCGGGCACCGCCGGAGGCGAGGGCTTGCGCGTAAGAGGCATCCACATCGACGACTGCGAGCGCCAGATGGTTTATTGGAAACCCCGGCGGAGACATCTCCCCGTCACCGGCAGGGTGTAGTTCGATATATCGGCCTTCACCTGCTTCAAGGAAGATACTCGCGACTGTAAACGGAAAGCGGTGCGTTCCTCTCAACCCAATGATGTCTACGAACTCTTCGCGCAGGGTAAGACCAAGACCTTCCGTATAAAAGAGCGTTGATACTTTCATGTCAGAGACGAAGAGGCTGACGTGATGGAGAACGGGACTCTGCATCGGGCAAAAAATTTTTTGGTCTGATTGTACAGCATTGGCTGGATCTACGGATTTGTTCGGCCTTGCCGCCATCCCACGCGCCTCTCATCTTGCTCCGCATTCGCATCTTCAAAATTATGTGCGCTCCGCACATATTGTCAAGTTGAAAATCGTGCACAGCGCACATATTGTACCGTCATGACAGACAGAACAGCCAATCTTCTCGGGGTCCTTGGTCTTGCCGTGGCCGACCGTATAGAGGACATCGCGCGCGATATTCTGGGCCGCGTCGGCGAAACACCGGCCGCTCTTGTGGTCCTCGGACACGGGACCGGATTGTCGAATGACGGGCTGCGTCGCATTTTGCGTTTGTCGCACCCAGGCACGGTTCGGCTTGTTGACAGGCTGGTTGCAGATGGTCTCGTTGAACGTGGCGAAGGAAAGGATAGACGCGCGGTTGCGTTGAGGCTTACCGAGCAGGGCCAAAGCATTCGCGACAAGCTGCTGCAAGGCCGTCTCTCAGCCTTGGACGCATTGCTGGTCCCTCTCTCTGAACAAGAGCGAGAATTGTTCAACGGTCTTTTGGGCAAAATCCTGATCTCTATGGATACGACAGTCTCTGACCGGCGCACGCTTTGCCGCCTTTGCGATGTTCAGGTTTGCTCGGACTGTCCAATACCGGCGAGTGAAGGAAGAGCGGCGTGATGCAGCGAAGCTAGAAACGAGATTGCCCGCAGTCTGACATGCGAAAGCCGCCATTCATCAATGGCGCAGCATTTGAGACATTGGGCTCCATGTGGCCATCTGCTGCGCCACGCACTAAGATCTGCTGTGCGGACAAAGCAGATATTCTCTCGAATGCTTACAGGACTGCTTATCGAGTTTTGACCGCCATAGCTGTCACAAATGCTGAAAACGCAAAACCTGCTCCGACGTATCCAAGGGTCGCAAACCCAACGGATCCAACGACCAAGCCACCAATCCCCGCGCCGATCCCCTGTCCGAGGTAGATGACGGACGTGTTGAGAGCTAGCGTCAACGCACTTTGCTCAGGATCAGCTTGCACGAGAGCCTTTTCGATGGCTGGAGACGGCGCGATAAGAGTGGCCGAGGTCAGAAAGATCACGACTACGACGAGCGCGATGTTGAACCACGAACTTGGTGTGTCGGTCAGGAACACAATGCTCCAAACACCGAGAACGAGCGCGAATAGCAGGTACATGATCCGCATGTTCGGCAGGAACCCGCGACGGTCCGCAAGGATACTGCCTATGATGAGGCCGGCAATGGAACCGAAGCCAATAGCCGACTGCATTGCGCCGATCCCAGCACCTTCGAGGCCGGTGGATGCGGTAATGATCGGGCCGAGATATGCGATGATAGGATAGGCCGCGATGAATGACGTGCCGATCAGGAAGAGCGCCAGCAGCACAATCGGCTTTTTGACAACGGACCAATCGGATTTCGGCGGTGCTTTGTCGGCGGCGCTCGAAGGTACTAAGTATGCAATCGCGGGGATCACCGCCAAAGCGACAACGGCGGCAAACACAAAGGTCGCGCGCCACCCAAAGGCGCTGCCGACGATTGTGCCGAGCGGAACACCAACGATGAAGGCAATGGTGAGGCCCGACAGGATCATGCCAAGGGCCTGCCCTTGACGCTCTGCCGGGACGAGGCTTGCCCCTATGGAACCAGCCATCGGCATGACGCCCGCCGAGACGATTGCGACCAGGACCCGGGCGGCAAGGAACCATTCGAAGAGCGGCAGAAACGCCGTAGCCAGATTGACGACCGAGACGCCAGCCAACGAGGCGATCAGCACTTTCTTACGCTCGAACCGCGACACGGCACTGACCACCAGCGGGGACGCAATGGCGCTGGTGATTGCAAATGCCGCAATGAGCTGGCCCGCGGTCGAGACACTCACACCAAGATCGCAAGCCAAGTCTGCCAAAAGGCCCGAGAAGACGTAACTCTGAGTACCAACGACAAAAGCGGCAAGCGCCAGGATATAGATTGCCATGGGCATTCGAGTTGGTCCTTCGCTGAAGCCGTTTCAGAGGATGCTGGGACTAAACAGGCCGGGACGTTGCTTGATGGTGACCGCGTCCGGAAGGCTTTTCGCCATCTTCGATAATGCGGCCGGACTTGGCTGCCTGGTTTGCCACGGTGTGGATGCGAGACGTTTGGGTTCCGATATTGCCGATATCGAGCAACTGGGCGTCGAAGCTTGGAAATTCATTTGCCAACACCTGCCCGGCATGTCTGCACGCCTAGTGTTGGCAGGCGAAATGCGATGGATGGACCTGGCTGCAAATACACGCATGGAAGACTTTCGGAGTTTCTTGTCCAGGTTCAAATGGGGTGTTGCAGAAAAGATGAATAGAATGTGAGATGTGCATCTCATGCTCATCAGAGTGACAAAGGGATATGGACAACTGGAACGAGATACGCACCGCGGCCCATGTCGCCCGTCTGGGAACAGTCAGCGCCGCTTCCGCCGAGTTGGGCGTGCACAGGATAACCGTAACTCGGCACATAGATGCCTTGGAAGGCTTGCTCGGCGCCAAGCTGTTTCAGCGTCATGCCCGTGGCTTCACCCCAACCGAGCTTGGTTATGAACTCCTGAGGATCGCCGATGCGACATATGCGCAGTTCGGCGAGCTCAAACGATTGGCCCGTGGCGCTTCCGACGCGATTGAGGGAACCGTCACCATTACAGCGCTCGACGTTCTGGTTCCTTTCGTCCTGCCAATGATTGCCGATGTCCGAGCCCGTCATCCCAATTTGAACGTGAATCTTGTCAGCAGTGACCAGGTCCTCAAGTTGGAGTACGGGGAAGCCACGCTTGCGTTCCGGATCGGATCAAAACCCGACCACCCCGATAACGTGGTCATCTCGGCCTTGAAAATTGAAATGGGCCTTTATGCAGCGCCGCAATACATTCAAAGGCATGGGCAGCCGCACAAGTCCGAGGAGTTTGCCGACCACATATTTGTCGGACCAGATGACAGTTCTCCGCGCCCTCCTTACTTCGATTGGTTAGATGCGAATGTACCGACGGACCGGGTACATATCCGTTGCAACAACGTGGCGAGTTCCTTTGAAGCCGTTAAAGCGGGGCTTGGCGTCGGCTTCCTTCCGCGCGTGACCGCCGAGGCGAGCGGCTGCGTTCAGATCCGTGAACGAGACAATTCATGGAATGAGACAGTCTGGGCGGTCACGCACATGGACCTTCATAGAAGCTCAAAAGTTCAGGCGATACTTGCTGCAATTCGCAGGGAATAGGTAGACGCAGACATATCACTTTAATGAGCACATCATGCTCAAACGACGATCTTCTCGACACGTGCGCAACATCACATCTATCCGGTACCAGCAACTCAACCGGAGTGATCTAACCAATGTTGTCATCCCCGAAAATCTATGACCGTCCCATTGTTGTCTCCGGTGCCACCGGTAAGCAAGGTGGTGCCGTCGCAAAGCATCTGTTGGCGCATGGCCATAAAGTGCGGGCTCTTACGCGTAGTCCGGACAAACCCGCAGCACTGGCCCTCGCTGAAGCCGGAGCCGAGATCGTGAAGGGGGACTTGGAAAATCGCGCGTCGCTTGATGCGGCCCTGAAAGGAGCCGCAGCACTCTACTCTGTGCAGGACTTCTTGGAAGCCGGGGTCGAAGCCGAGGAACGCCAGGGCCTCAACTTGACGGAAGCCGCCGCCGCGTCAGACATCGAGCATATCGTCTATACGGGCGCGTCCACAATGGACCGAAACACGAGCGTGCCACATCTCGACAGCAAGTGGAATGTCGAATTGGCGATCCGCAGCTCCGGGAAGCCTTGGACCGTGTTCCGCCCCGCCGCCTTCATGGACAACTGGGAGTGGGAACGCGAAAGCATCGCGGAAAGCGGAGCGATCCACTACCCGATGCACCCCGACATGCCCTATGCCCAAATCGCCTGCGACGATATCGGCCGCATGGTGGCGCTGGCGTTCGAGCAACCCGGTATGTGGGCGAACAAGGCATCTCCGATCACCGGCGACATCTCGACCATGAAAGAGGTTGCTGCCACGATTGGACGCGTGATGGGTCGCGATGTGGGCTACAATCAGGTCAGCTACGACGAGGCCGAGAAGGCCATGGGCGAAGAGCTGATGCTTATGTTCAAGTCCTTCGACGATATCGGCATGGATGGCAGCCCCTACTACCTACGTCATTGGCTTGGGGAGACTACCGGCTTTGAAACCTATCTGCGCAATGCCCGATGGGGCCAAGGCTGAAACATTGAAGCGAGCGGCGCGGCGTCCGAGCCGCCTGCTCGACAGCGTAGGACTTTCAAATGACCCTTACCATCCAAGAGGTGCTGCAATTCTGGTTCGCAAAGGGCATGGCCCGCAATTGGTTCGATGGTGGCGAAGCGTTTGATGTCGAGGTCAGCAAGCGTTTCGGGCCTACGTTACGAGCAGCGGCGACAGGAAAGCTTGAGAATTGGACAGAGACAGTCGAAGGGCGCTTGGCAATTGTGATCGTACTCGACCAATTCAGTCGCAACATCCATCGCGGCGATGCCGCGACCTGTGAGAATGACACTGCTGGCCTGGTTATTGCGAAACATGCGCTTCGAATGGGTGACGATTTTTGGCTGAAGACCTATCGCCCTGATGACTGGCGCACCTTCCTATATCTGCCGTTCATGCATAGCGAAGATCTGGAGGATCAGCGCCGGTGTCTAGAGCTTTATGTGACGCACGGTCCTGAACACGGCGTAGCCCATGCCCGCCATCACCTCGACATTGTGGCTCGCTTCGGTCGTTTCCCGCATCGCAACGCGATACTTGGCCGCGAAAGCACACCTGAAGAGCTGGCTTTCATGGCGACGAAGGAGATCGCGGGATGACTCGAACCTACGAGACTGGTGAGGACGTAACCCTGGCCTTCTTCGACGCCTGGAACGCTCAAGACCTCGACGAGCTGGCTGATCTGTTCGTCGAGGACGCAGATTTTGTGAACGTCGTGGGCTTCTGGTGGACGACACGACGCCAAATCCGCAAGGCCCATGACTATGGCTTTCGCAAGATTTTTCAGGAGGCTCGTGTTGAAATCGTCGCGCTGAAATCGCGCCCCTTGGGTGGTGACGTGGAGGTCGTTCACACCGTTTCGACACTTGACGGCCAGACCGATGAAAACGGTGTCACCGCGGGTCAACGTACGGCTGTCATCACCATCGTGGCGCACAAGCAGAGGGAGGGCGGTTTCCGGATCGTGAGCTGTCATAATACAGATCGCGTGGACGGGGCCGATACGCATCTCAACACCGATGCCGGGTTCCGTCCGGTCTCCTATCAGACAGACTAAGGAGACACGGATGGGGGTTCTCATCGAAGGAAACTGGTATCCCGAAGGCCATGATACAGAAGTGGTTGATGGTGCATTCCGGATGGCCACCTCGAAATTCCGCAACTGGATCACGACGGACGGATCTCCCGGTCCGACCGGGGACGGCGGCTTCAAAGCGGAGAGCGGCCGCTACCATCTTTATGTGTCCTATGCCTGCCCCTGGGCGCACCGCACGCTGATTTTCCGCGTGCTGAAAGGCTTGGATAAGCACATCGACGTATCGGTTGTTTCACCGTTCCTCGGTGACCAGAGCTGGACCTTCGAACAAGATGCCGAAGATGCAACCGGCGACAAGCTAATGGGTCACAAATACCTGCGTGACATCTACGTAGCATCTGAGCCGGAAGCATCTGGCCGTGTGACGGTGCCGGTCCTTTGGGACACGAAGACGGAGAAGATCGTCTCGAACGAAAGCGCCGAGATCATCCGGATGTTCAACAGTGCGTTTAGTGGGATCACCGGCAATCCTGCCGACTTTTGCCCGGAAGAATTGCGAGATCAGATCGACGCCATGAACGCGCTCGTGTTCGAGGCGATTAACAGCGGCGTCTACGCAGCGGGTTTCGCCACCTCGCAGTCAGCTTATGATGAGGCTGTGTTGCGCCTCTTCGATATATTGGGAGAGCTGGATGAACTCCTGGGACATCAGCGATATCTCGTCGGCAACAGTCTGACAGAGGCGGACTGGAGACTCTTCACGTCGCTCGTGCGCTTCGATCATGTTTACCACGGCCACTTCAAATGCAACCTGCGTAGGTTGATCGATTATCCAAATCTGACGGGTTGGCTGCGCGAGCTTTATCAGATGCCCAGGATAGCACAGACCGTTCGCCTCGATCATATCGTTCCGCATTACTACGCAAGCCATGACTGGATCAATCCGAGCCGAGTTGTGGCGCTTGGGCCAGACATGACATTTGATCGACCTCCCAAAAGAGAGCATTTGAACATCAAGCCGGTTATGAATAAGTCGACATTCGCGGCGTTGCGTTAGTTCCGTAGGTTGGGGTTCTTATCGGGCATTCGATGTGCTGGAAACGAACGATGCCTAGCTTGTTCTTACTGAGTGGTAGTTGGTGACTTTAAGGACGTTCGCTGTGCTCGATTTTCTCTACTATTCAATGATCGGTGCCTTTTTCACGCATGAACTCGATGCCGTGAAACGTCACGAATGGCGTATTTTACCGTTGTTGCGTGTATTGCCCGAACGGTTCGGTGAACAAGTCTTTATCTGGATTCATGTCCCCCTTTTTGCTTTGCTCTTGTGGGGCGGCGACGGCGTCCCCGATAGCGCGACACGCGTTGGGCTTGCCGTGTTTAGCATCGCTCACGTAGGACTTCATTTTGTTTTTCGCAGACATCCAGCATATGAGTTCAACAACCCAAGTTCATGGGGTCTCATTCTGCTGACAGGTCTTCTAGGCGGTACCTATCTTGTATTTTTGAGCGTCAGCTAGAGGTGTTCACCGCATGCCGGGAGCCTGACAGCCGACGTTCACGGAAGTCGCAGCATCGGTCAATTTGGACTCGGAGCTGACTTTCGCGGCACATAAGCCGAATGACCGTTTAGCGCCTGCAAATCGGTCGTTCGCCGGATCGAAGGCTGCGCCCGAAAGCTGACATTTATTCGAAAGGCAGCGAACTCACTGATTGGGCGGGATGCGGACCTTCGCTGCGGCGCGAAAGCGTTGACGTAGCTTCACAAATACTACCGCGCCCTTCGTGACCTGCTCGATGCGAGCGACAGCCCGTTGCGCAAGCGGGTTCGTGCAAAATTGCCTTTTTGAAACAGCTGAAAAGCTTCCGACTCGAGAAATCAGAAGGAGTTGGTAGCTTACGCCAGGTTCGAGGGCGAATTTGTGATGGTGAAATTATGGATGACGCCAAGAAAGCACTGGCTTTAATGGAAGACGACATCCTGCGTTTGGATGTTGCGCTCGATTTGAGTGACTGGGGTCAAATCAAGCAACGGTGCAGGTTCGTGGATGTTGCCGCGGGCGACAAGATCCAGAACCAGGCGCGCGTGACAGATAGCTGGATTTACCTTTCCAACGGAATTGCGGCATCGGAACAGACCTGGCTCGATGGGACTTCGACGATTGCCCGCTTTTTTGAGCCCGGAAACATCTGTGCAAACCTTACCAGTGCCTGGACACGCGACATTGCATCAGATGATCTTGTCGCCGTGACGGATGTTGCCGGCATTGCCATACCCAATGATCTCTTCAGGACTGAGTACCTTGAGGGAGGTTTTTTCGGCACCTACCTGCGGCTTAAGTTGATGGATGCACATCTCTTCGCGAAAGAACTCATTTGCGCCAAAACGTCCGGTCGGACCGAAGCTCGGTATCAGTTCCTCGAACAATATCATCAGCACGTCATCGCATCTGTGCGTCAGAAAGACATCGCACGGTTTCTGGGCGTGACGCCGCAAGGGCTTTCCCGGTTTTTGCGACGGAGAAAGTCCGGTACGAGTTAACCCAAGTTCATTGCCGACAAAATTTTTCCGATACAGATCAACGGTATTCGCCCCATGGGGCAATTGATCTGTGAGGTGGAAGCAATGACAAACCTGCAAATGCCAGCGGAACGGAACTATCACTGGGACCTCAAACCGGCCTCCTCGTCGCACTTCGATATCCATCAAAGGGACAACGGCCAGTTCTGTGTCGTTTTGAACCACGCCTTGCTGCGCGGTGTTTCGACCGAGATGCTTCAATGGTGGTTCATGAACTTCACGCGCCTGGAGGTCCTTTTGAGGGACGTTCCAGGCTACGAAGGGCAACGTGTTCCCGGTTACTGGCTCTGGCATCCTGTGGACCATCTGAGTGCCGAGCTGTCCGGGGCCCTTGGCCCCGGCGGCGTTGCCCAAGAAGGATGTTTCATCCACATTCGCGAAGCCATGCAGTATGATCGCTACGGTTGGAGATACCCGGTCGATACTGAATTGAAAGTGCTTTATGTGGGCGCTGATGGCTGGGCGATGGGCAAAGTGCTGCCGCTAATCGGTCCGGTCATGATGTTGCGTATCCACTTCCAGGACGTGTTTGAGAATGGGCTGCATGTCGGCGTGCACTACCACTACGAAGTTGTGATCGGGGCAAACGGTAACAACCCGGTCGCACGGTTCATCAATCGTCGGATCACCGGTGAGTTCGGAACTGAGTTCTTTGCGGCCTGGCAACGACACAATGTGATTGAGGTCGGGACCTTTGAGAATTTCCTCCCGGCGCTCCATGCACAGAAAGATGACCTTTCGTCACTCGCATATTCGCGGGACATGAACCCGGACCTGCCATCTCCGGACACGCAGCAAGGTTATGACAGGGAGCTATTCGAGGGACGTTTGCTTGGTTACATGAACACCAACACGCCTTACATATTCCAACAGTATCAAAGTGCTTCGTTCTTGTAAGTGTAGGTGTCCTTCCGCAGCTTGGGATTCCCCATATGCCGATCGATACTTCATCCATTGCTGCGAAATGGCAGCAATGCGCTGCCAAATTGGACGTTGACCGCGTTGAAGCCTGCGCCCCAAAGCAGACATTCATTTGAGGTGCAGCAATTTCATAGGATGGGCGGGAAACAGATGTTCGCTGCGGTTTGAACGAAGGTCTGCTCTGCGGACCTTTCGGACTTTTGACCGAATGGTACTCACGGCCCGAAGCGGACGTTTAAAACCTATTGATTCAATGGCGGCTTTGCGTCCCCATGCACGAACCCGCTTCGCGGGAGGGTGCACGTGGCGCGGTTTGGTGGATTTCTCTGAGGCTCTGGGCAGGTAGAGGCAAAGGTCCGAGCATGGAGTTCCTTTCAACCGGAGGAACTCAACATGACGACCTTTCAGACCGAAGCCCCGATCACACAGCTACGCCAGCGCATGCAGCAAGACATGGTGATGCGGGGCCTGGGCTCCCATACACAGCAGGATTACGTTCGCCACGTCCGGAACTTCGCCGCTTTCCTCGGGCGTCCTCCCGACACCGCGACCACGGAGGACATCCGGCACTACCAGTTGCACCAGCATGAGACCGGCGTAGGTCCGGCGACGATCAACAGCACGGTTTCGGCGCTGCGCTTCCTGTTCACAGTAACGCTGAACCGACGGGATCTGTCGCGAACTCTGGTGATCACCCGCAACCCGCGCAAGCTGCCCGAGGTGTTGAGTGTGGAGGAAGCCGCTCAACTGCTCGAGGCGGCACCGGGCATCAAATACAAGGCAGCGCTCGGTGTTGCCTATGGCGCGGGCCTGCGCGTCTCCGAGGTCGCGCATCTCAAGGTCGACGATATCGACTCGACCCGCATGCTGATCCGCGTCGAACAGGGCAAGGGACGCAAGGACCGCAACGCCATGCTCTCACCGCAACTCCTGGAGCTTTTGCGTGTATGGTGGCGCGAAGGAAAGCGGCGCGGCGTGATGCTGCCCCATGGCTGGCTGTTTCCGGGACGCAGTTGCACCGATCCGATCTCGTCACGGCAATTGCATCGCGCAGTGCAGGAAGCGGCCGAGGTCGCCGGCCTCCGCAAACGTGTCAGCCCGCATACATTACGGCACAGCTTCGCCACACACCTTCTGGAGGACGGCACCGATATCAGGGTCATCCAGGTTCTGCTTGGACACAGCAAGCTTGAGACAACCGCCCTTTACGCCAAGGTCTCGACCCGAACGATCCACGCGGTTGCGGGGCCTCTCGATCGGCTGATGGCGCTGATGGAAGGCAAGACGCCGCCCGAGTGAACAAGTGCGCACCTCAATCGAGGTCGCTGACATCTTCCGCGCTGCCGGTCCCGCCTACCGGGCAACCCATGAAGGACACCTGAGCCTTGCCCAGCTCAAGGTGATGTCGGCGGTCGAACAGTGCCGCACAGCTGCCTTGGGCGGACATGTCGAGGCCTGCGAGGACTGCGGGCATTGGCGCATCGCCTATAACAGCTGCCGCAACCGGCACTGCCCCAAGTGCCAGGGTGCCACCGCGCGCGCTTGGCTCGCCGAGCGGGAGGCCGACCTCTTGCCGGTCGGCTACTTCCACGTCGTCTTCACGTTGCCCGCCGAGATCGCCTCCATCGCCTTCCAGAACAAGGCGTTGGTCTACGACCTGTTGTTCCGGGCTGCCTCAGAGACGATGCTGACAATCGCCGCCGACCCGAAGCACCTCAGCGCCCGCATCGGCATCACAGCGGTGCTCCACACTTGGGGATCGGCGATGACCCACCATCCCCATGTGCACATGATTGTGCCGGGCGGCGGCATCTCCCTCGACGGAACGCGCTGGATATCGTCACGCCCCGCATTCCTCCTGCCGGTGCGCGCCCTGGGCAAGTTGTTCCGTCGCCTGTTCCTGACCCGGCTGATCGCGCTCCACGATGCCGGCCGGCTCGCCTTCTTCGGATCTATGGCCCATTTGGCGGACCGCGGCGTCTTTCTGCGTCACCTGAAGCCTGTGCGCAGCAAACGCTGGATCGTCTACGCCAAGCCGCCCTTCGCCGGACCGGAAGCGGTACTCGCCTATCTGGCGCGCTACACCCACAGGGTCGCCATCTCGAACCGCCGCCTCATCGGCTTCGACGAGAACAAGGTCACCTTCCGCTACAAGGATTACCGCCGTGGCGGCACCGACCGGCAGCAGGTCATGACCCTCGCCACCGACGAGTTCATCCGACGCTTCCTGCTCCATGTCCTGCCGCGCGGCTTCCACCGTATTCGCCATTACGGCCTCCTTGCCGGCACCTCTCGCAAGGCCAGTCTCGATCGTGCACGCGCATTGCTGAGCGTCGCTACAGTACCCGAAGACGACGCGCCAGAGGTGTCCGATACTCGGCCACCATGCCCTTGCTGTGGTGGACGCATGATCATCATCGAGACCTTCGCCCGCTGGCAACAGCCCCGCGCACCCCCGCACTGTGCCGCGTCAACCCGGGAGACTGCGCCATGACCCGGCATGGCCTGTTCGATCAACCGGCCGCCCTGCAACGGCATCAGCCGATGAGACGGCTTGCGCTCTGCGAAAACAGGACGGCTCTCAGCCGCGCAAACCCGCAACAGGCCAATGCGACAAGCGCTGCTCTAACGCCGGAAAGGCCATTGCGCACCCCGATCTGCCCACCAATTGTTGCTGATCGTAACTGCCCCAGACCTGCCGAAAAAAACAAAACCCCATAGCCTGCAATGCGCGGACCGCGGGTTCCTGCATGAGAGGTTTTCGTACGCCTAACGGCACCCGAAAACCTTAGCCATCTAAGTCATTCAGGCTCTTGGATTTGGTACCCAGAAGCGGACGTTCGATCCGTCCATCCGAGGCGGCAAATGGCCGATAATTCAGACTTTGGAACTCATTAGCGTCTCCTGACTGAATTGAGACGGGTTGCGACCATTTGGAGCCCGCTGCGTAGTGAGAGAAGCGCTGAGAACAGAGCCATTCCTGTTGCGATATCAGGTCACTACCAAGATTTCTCAACTACGCCTTCGACTACTGCCACTGCTCCCCGCAGAAATGGGGTGCAACCGTCGGCAATTCGACATTGCAATTTGAGTCCTCAGCCCCCCTGAGAGGATAAAGATAAGGCGACCTATTTCCAAACTGGTCTTTCGCATCAAAAAAGGTCCAATTGTAAAACTCCTTCGAGTTGACACTGTTACCACCCTGGTTACCTCCCAGTATCGTATAGCCATCGTACTTCTTCGAGTTGATGTCGCCTTTGGGGTTTGAGGGCAGGTCACCGACCTCATCAAGGAAGGCAACGTGGTCCCATTTCTTCTTGTTGTGTCTCATGACAATGACGCACCCCCGTTTCGGTTCGTTCAGGGCCTGAAACCGCCAGCGCCTTCTATGCAAAAACGAGAATGCGCCGGTGCTTCCCGTATGACTGAATCCGGCGGTGTGGAGACAATAATTCACGAATGCCGAACACCAGTGGTCGTTGTCCAGATCGCGCTTGTGACTCTTTTTGCGCTCCCAGGCTCGTTTACCCATATAGGGACACGCCTCGAAATAGCCCTCGTCGACGCGCGTTTCGCCCTCAACGATAGCGGTGCCATCGTGGTTCAGCCAGTTGGTTTTGCGCTCGCGCAGCGCGACGTCCATCCAGGGCGCATTCAAATTCAAGGCTTCCACACCGATCGCTTTGATCGGTGATCGCCCGGGGGCAGAAACCGGGAGCCATGGAGGAGGCGGCAAATTCTTGATGACGATACGGGCCTCTGCCTGCATTTGGCGCCAGGTATTCTCGCCTAGCATGCCGTCCGGATTGAGTTTCCTGGTCGTCTGAAACTGAGCCACAAATTGGCTGAAATCAGCTGCCTGCAAGAGACCGTTGGATATTTTCAGAACACGGCAAACGCCTGACCAGTGATGTGACCAGCCGGTGCGGCGCGCCCGCTTTGCGTTGTAACGCGCTGCCTTTCTAGCCTGTGGTTCTGACAGAACTTTGGGAACGAAGTCGTAATCACTGTTAAGACGCTGGAGTGCGTGTTGATTATGAATGGGCATCTTGCCTGGTCCTCAATTTCCATGACAGGAATTCTCAAGAAATCGCAAGCAAGCCACTGAAATATATATTTTTTGAATCGAGCAGATGGATCGATTCGTTCAGCTGCAACTTTGAAATTACGAGCGTTCGAAAGGTTAGCGACTTGATGCGAACTCCAGGCAATTTCCTGGTGATGCGTCAAATCGCTGTTACATCTGCCTGAAGCCTGTGCTCAAACGGAGGCTCGGTGCATCAAAAAACCGTCAAATTATGCTTGAAGCTGAGTTAGAGCATCCGGTAACTGGATCTGTTCCAAGTTTAAGCGGCTGCTGAACACCGAATTTGTGCGTCCTTGAAGCATCGCTCAACGGAAAATCGAGAGTCCGCGCTGCACGGCCAGATCCTGTGCAACCTCGATTGCATGACGACGTTCGGTTTCGCTTTTGTATTGTGCCAGAACCTTCAGGGCTGTGGGCTCAAGCACAAGGTCGCCTATCTCCCTCGCAGAGCGGAGAGCCGCGGCGGCTTCAGCTTCCGCCTCTTTGGAGCGCTTGTTTGCTCGAAGCAACTCGGATTTGTTCAGACGAAGCCAGCCGTGGAACTGGCGCAGTTTGAGCTGTTGCGCCACCTCGATCTGACGGTTCAGCAAATTGCTTGCCTCGTCGATCCGTCCGCAGGCCAAAAGCAATGGGAAAGCGTCACAAGCGAACCAGGACCGGAAGATGGGAGCATCTATCTCTTCGGCGCGACGCAACGCCTCCATAAAGAGCGAAAGGGCTTCTTCGGTATTTCCCGCAAAGTTCTGCGCCCTTCCAAGCAAGTGAAGCGAGAAGATCGTATCGAGTGGTCTTCTGGTTTCGCCCGCAAGGTCGAACGCCCGTTCGGCGTGCCTGAGCGCAGCTTCGGTCTGGCCGCTGAGGCCGAAGGCATTAGAAAGATGACCATGACACCAGACAGATCTCGTTCCCGTATGACCGAACCTTTCGTGCCTGTGCTCTTCCCAATACGGTATGGTTGGCGCCAAAAGCGCGATCGTGCTGTGCCAGTCGCCCATGAGGGACAGCGCCTGGCCTTCCGCCAGTTTTGCCTCATAGGCCGGTTGCTCCTCGTGGTCACTTAAGGCAGTTGCGTGTCTGGCATGCTCAATGGCGTTTTTCAGATAACCATGGGTGCTGAACAGGTAGCTTTTGCTGATGTGAACAGCGACGCGGAAACCGCGGCTGTCAATCTGTTCAGCAATGGTTTCGGCCGTATCCAACTCCGCGAGCGCGGTTTCATATAGCCCGAGTGGCACGAGAACCGGGCGACGCTTGAGTGCAAGCTCGAGGCGCTTTTTCTGCAAACCATGCTGGTCCTGACATTTGGCAAGCGCGTCAACGGCGTAACCGTAAGCCTCGGACGCTAGCGCATAAGACGACAGCGTAGCAAAGCGGTCACCGGCCCGGCGGTACCATTCAACGGCATCTTGCCAATCTTCGGAGAACCAGGCGTGGTGCGCTATCGCGGCTGGATCAATGTCGGGACGTTCTCTCAGGTGCGCAGATGCGCTGGCGTGCAGCAACTTTGATTCCGTCTTTGGAATCATCGCATAGATCGCCTCATGAAGAAGTGCATGCCGGAAACGGTGACGCGAAGTCGAACCGTAACCGCTGCTGCGGACCACTAGCTCTTCCTGCCTTAGCGTGGCCAGAGCATCGTCCAGACGCGTTTCTTCAAAACCCGTCAAAGCGGCGACCGCGCTGTCCGACGCTTCGAAGCCAAGCACTGCGGCGCACTGAAGCACACGTCGACTGTCGGACGAAAGGCGGTGGACCGTCGCATTCAGGATGTCGCGGATCGTAGCCGGTACATCATCGAGTGCATCAGTACCGCCAGCTGAAACGGCCCTTGCGGTTTCCACCAGCAGGAACGGATTTCCCGCTGCACGTTTCAGTATCTTGTCGCGGATGTTTCCAGACAGTTCCTTCACCCAGGGAGAAATCATTGCCTCGGCATCTTCGAGTGCAAGCGGTGTCAATCGCAAGAGCCGGAAAGAACTTCGTCCGATCCAGTTAACCTGATACTCGGGACGAAACGTAGTGACAATTGTTAGAGGATCCCCCGATGTCTCTCCGATAAGCCGATCCAGGAACTCCGCTGAGTCTCTGTCAAGCCAGTGCACGTCTTCAACTGCCAGGATGGCCCCGCCATTCTCGCACGCCCGGAGAATGACTTCGCGGGCCAGCTTGAAGATCCTGAGGCGCTGTTCTTCACGGACCAGGATGTGCCGCTCGGCCTCGGTGGCAAGACCCAAGAGGTCCAATAGGACTTCGCGGTGCACCTCCCGGACGCGATTTTCGGCGATAACACCGTCGACCGAGGCGCGACTCGGGTTTTCGCCACCAAAAATCCGCGTCACAAGAAATCGCGTGATTGCGCCAAATGAACGCGACGCTTCACGGTCATAACCCTCAATTGTTAGCACTTCAGCGCCTTCGCATGAACGCAGAAACTGTCGCAGAAGTGTCGATTTGCCGATCCCAGCTTCACCTACGATTCCGATAACCTGCGCCTGGCCATATTGCGATTGGGTGAATGCGGACCTCAATGCGTCAAGCTCGGCTTCGCGTGCAATGAAAGTCTCTTGGCTTGGCCTTGCGTTCAGCCTGGACGATGTTGCCGGGGAAAGCTTACTCTGCCCCGGTTCGGCGGTCTGCAGCAGAACATTTGCCTGTGAGAGGAGCGGAGCCAGGACGGTGAGATCAATACCGTCTGAGCCATCGGAAGCAGAATCGATGATGTCTCCGGAGACGATTGCGAACTTTAAAGTATCCCCGGTTCGCCCGGCCAACGCGTTGGCTGTGTGCACTGCCGCTTCCGCGTGACGCTCAACCAGCCCTGAAGCACCAAAGGCGCAGGCGATGGTGGGGCCTGCCTGTTCCAGTATCTGTGCCGAACCATCCTGAAGGGTCGCTTTCAGAAGCGTGTTTACCCGTGCAAAGTCGCTTGCAAACTGTTCTGGATCCGAAGCTATTTCAGATGGAGTGACCGCAAGCAGCGAGACGCTTCGTCGCTCTCGAAACGCAACCTCAGTGGAAGCCGACGGAACCGGGTCAGGTGCAGATTCAGTTGCAGGCTCAGCGCTCCGGCTTGCGATTTGATCGCGCAAGTCCTGAGTAGCCGTTTCGGGTTCGATTCCGAGCGCCGCCTGAAGTCCTTCCTTGAAGTCTTCATAAATCGCGACTGCAGATGCGCGCCTGTCCATGTGAACAAGTGCATGCATGCGATGACGAAGCGCTTCCTCGTTGAAAGGGTCGATTTTCAAACCAAGTGAAGAAACTGCTTCAAGACTTGCCCAGTCTTTCCCGGAATGGCGACGATCTGCAGCAGCGGACGCGGCTTCAGAGATCTTGACGCCAATCGAGCGCCGCTCCTGATCGAGCCAATCCTGAAAAGCTGGATCGACGCGACCGACGGCGCCAAGAAGCTCGCCGCGATAAATCTTCGCAGCGGAAGTGGGATTTGCCTCCAAACCGTGCAAGAGACCATCGATGTCAGTTCGAAACGAGCGTTCTTTCAAGGAGATGGTGTGCCGGGTAACGCCCAGTTCCGGCGCTCCCGCCGAGCCGAAGACCTTCTGGATATGATAGATCGTCTGCCGCAACGAAGCACGTGCCTGCGCTTCATCGCGTTCGCCCCAGAGTTTGGAAGCGGCGATTTCGCGACGCATGGATCCTTCCAAAGCGAGCAATGCGATTAGGAAGCCAGCATGGCGGGTGGGAAACGCTAGTATGCGTTCACCAAAGTGAATTTCCAGCCGGCCAAGCAGCCGTATGTCCAGAAAACTATCGCAACCCATCCAGCAGTAGCAACCTCGTGTGACAAACCGTTTTGGCGAAAATTTAACGCTTCGCATGCGGCTTAGCCAGCTTTTGTGACGGAGACAAAACGCAGTCTTCCTATTCGTTCCACGCCACCTTGCGGAACATGCAGCGTGAAAGGTCTGACGAAAAGGCCGCTGAAATCATGCAGCAGCCTCACAACGCAGATCCGACTGAGTGGCAGTCTCCGTGCCTCGTACTCAGGCGCAGCGCATTGGTGTCCGATGTCCCGGAACCTGGCTGTCTTAGACCGAGGCGAGTTTTTTCAAACGAAGCAAATCGAAGGAAACATTAAGATGGCAGTCGATCATTTTCTGAAATTGGAAGGCATCAAGGGAGAAGCTCAGGACAAGATTCACAAGGATGAGATTGACGTCTTGGCCTGGTCATGGGGAGCAACGCAATCCGGCACAACGCACATGGGAGGGGGATCGGGATCTGGTAAAGCGCATTTCATGGATCTCACCGTGAATAAGTATGTCGACAAGTCTTCACCGGTCTTATGGCAACATTTGTCAACCGGAAAACATATCCCGAAAGGGTCCCTTATTGTCCGCAAGGCAGCCGGGGAAAACCCGCTTGAATATGTAAAGATCGAGATGAAGGACATCATTGTGACCAGCATCGACAACGAAGGCAGTGACGATGAGCGTCTGTTTGAATGCCTGACCCTAAATTTCGGTGAGTACAAGTTGATCTACACCGAGCAAAAACCGGACGGTTCCAAAGGGGCTGCGCCTGAGTTTGCATGGGACATTGCTGGAAACACGAAGGTCTAAGCCGACCTGACTAATCTGAAAACGAATGGTGGCATTGGCTGAGCGGATGAATGTTGAAGCATTCTGCCGCCGCCGCCGTTTCCGCTTTGGAAGGACCACTCAAATGGCGAATGAGAAGAACAATTATCGAAAAGCGCGGGAACTTGGTGCGCCGGACGTGACAGAACTCATAGCAACTGTGCCTTACCTCAAGCGCCTACTGTCAAAAGGACAGGTTGCGCAGCTTCAAAGGGTGATAGACGCTGAATTCCTGAACCCGGTCTATGTGAAGGAATTCCGGAAGGCGATTGAGGCCTCGGTGATTGGGCGCGGCGGAAACCTCGTGGCTTACGATCCGAAAAAGAAGCGGCGCGCCTATCGAATTTTGGACCGGCGGATAAAGGTTTCCGAACGGGACGCTTATGTCAGGCTTGATCACAAAAAGATGCTGACCGCAGATGCCCTGACGCCTCGAACCAACAATCCCGACGAGGCTGATTACCTCCTGAAGGTACGCAACATTCTGAACACAAAGGGTGTTTGGATGCGGCTGCGAAGGCCGTATGACACCAGGAGACGGGACCCAACGCTTTGGGAGTTTTGGTTTTCACTGGGCATCAAGGGCGATCTTGTCGAGACGACGGATGCCATGATTGACCGGGAGGAGCTTCTCGGCGTTACCATGCTGGGAGCCGGTTATTACCGCTCCGTTCTAACGGGACCCATTCAATCCAAGCTGAAGCGTGCCTCGGATCGTACGCACACATTTTTTGAAAACACTTGGGACAAACATCAGGAACTTGCTCGCAATCGGCGCGAACAACCTATCGCGGCATTTGCCGCCGAATTCATCGGCGGTGGATCGCTGCCGAGTCAATCGATCTGGAACCCTCCGCGAAAGTACCAGGAAAAGTACCGCAACGCCCTGATCAGCGGAGATGTTGTCAAAGCGCAGATCTATATGCTGGTGACGTTGTGTCTGATCGAGCAGAACGCCCGCTTGCTGGCAGACTATCTATCTAGAACCATCGATGGTGCCGAACAGGCTCTTGCGGTGTTTCAAGTCGTCGAAAAGATCATCGATACGTTTGAAATCGTGGCGTGCGTCACCGGAGTCGGTCTGGGATACAAATTGGCAAAAACTGCGGGAAAGAAGCTCGCAAAAAGAACCGCCGGGAAGAGCCTTGCCAAGAGAAAGGCCAAGCGTCGCGCTCAAAACGACAGGCTCAACGACTTGTGGGCAGAGATTGAAACCAAAAAGCGGCAGCGCGATCCTACCGCGATCATGACGGATGCCGAACTGGCGGAGGTCAGGGCGATTCTTAAGCCGGGTTCAAACACGCTCGGTGCCATGAAGGCCGGACATAGCTCCGGGTATGGCAAGGGGTATCATTCCTATCCTTGAAGCTAAGAGACCTTAGCATGGGCTGTATCACGCACACTTGCCCGGATACAAAGTGCATGCACAAAAACTGCGCGATGTATAAGTTGCCGGTGCGGTGTGGTCGAAAGTCAGGTACTTTCCGGCCAAGGGGCGCAGAGCTGGATGGACCGGTGAACACGGGAATGATCGAAACACTTGGGATCGTCGGCTACGGACAGTTCGGTGCTTTCCTTGAAAAAATTGCCGAACGTTTTGCGCCCGGGATCCGTGTCCGCATTCATTCCAGACGTGCAGAACCAGACGAAGACAGGTTCTTTTCTCTCGACGCGGTTTGCCGGAGCGACGTGGTAATAATCGCATCCTCGATCGCTCAGTTTGCTGCAACCCTGGAGGCCGTTGTCCCCAGGCTGGGAAAGCGCAGTGTGCTGGCGGATGTGGCAACTGTGAAGTTACATACGGCAGAGCTGCTGAAAGAACACGCAGCTCGATCTGAACGGCCTTTGCGGTATGTCGCGACCCATCCGATGTTCGGGCCACACAGCTATTCTAAGGTCGGCCAGAGCCTGCAAGGACTGCGCATCGTTCTAACAGATCACTCGCTTGATCCGGCTGTCTATGATGACGTCAAGGTTGCATTGAATGCGGTTGGACTGGTCGTACTGGAGATGTCGGCGGACCAGCATGATCGGGCTTTGGCGGAAACTCTTTTTCTCACGCATTACATTGGCCAGGTTGTCACGCACGGCGACTTCCTGCGCACCGAGATAGACACGTTGTCCTTTGGATTTCTGATGGATGCGGTCGAGAGCGTGCGTCAGGACGGAGACCTGTTCCGCGACGTATTCCGCTTCAATCCGCACTGCCGAGCGGTCGTAAAACGGTTCGAGATAGCAGAGGCCAAAGTCGCAAGAATGTTGGAAACGTTCGATGCGGATGGATGACTCATCTCAGTGCACGCGAGTGCGAGCCACTCGCCCAGCTCTGGTGACCACAGTGAACCGCTGAGCGACCTGAACACGGTCACTATTCAAATAACTGGATCTAATACTATCGCAGTCACAGTCGCTCGGAGCGGTTGTTTGAAGCGCGTGCCGACACACCCCTTCCGATCTCGCTGCGGCTCTCTCTCGCGAGGCGTGAACATCGATGGCTTCGTCAAGATTGATCGCCGGGACGCTGATTTAGCGAAAATTTGACGTTTCAATCCGACCTCAACCGGTATTTGTGACGGAGGCAAAACGGTCTCTTCCCAATTCTTCTCCTGTCAACGCGCAGAGGAGAAGCGACATGAAAGAGCTTTCAAAGACCCTACCGCAGATGAGCGGCGACCTCTTTGTAACGGATGGGGGTATCGAAACCACGTTGATGTTCGATTATGGGATCGACCTGCCACTTTTCGCTGCTTTCCCTTTGTTGTCGACGGAAGATGGCCGTGAAGCGCTACGCCGCTATTACCGAAGCCACGCTTCTGTTGCGGCTGCACACGGAACCGGCTTCGTGTTTGAAAGTGCGACCTGGCGGGCAAGCCCCGACTGGGCCGAGAAGCTTGAAGTCAGCTTGGAAGATTTGATCGCGCTCAATCAAAGCTCAGTTTCCTTGATGGCGGACCTGCGGACAGAATTTCCCGGACTGAAATGCGTATTGTCAGGGTGTATTGGACCACGTGGTGACGGTTACGTGCCCGGAGAGGTCATGCAGCCGTCGGAAGCAGAGGCCTATCATGCCGTTCAGGTCAGTGCCTTCGCCGCGACAAGCGCGGATCTGGTGACGGCGATCACCATCAACAACACCCCGGAAGCAATCGGTATCGTTCGCGCCGCGCAAGGGTACGGTATTCCTGTTGTGATCTCGTTCACCGTTGAAACCGACGGGCGCTTGCCAACCGGTCAGCCCCTTGGCGATGCGATCAACGAAGTGGATGCAAAGACCGACTTCGGCCCAGCCTATTTCATGCTGAACTGCGCCCATCCGGACCACTTCCGAGAGACATTGCGCACAGGTGGCGAGTGGCGCAACCGGATCTGCGGAATACGCGCCAACGCCTCGCGTCTCAGCCATGCCGAACTCGACGAGGCTGAAGAACTCGACGATGGCAACCCCGTCGAGACCGGACGCGACTATGCCGACCTCAAGAGCTTTATGCCGCAACTGGTCGTGCTCGGCGGATGCTGCGGAACGGATCATCGGCATATCGAACAGGTGTGCCTGGCGGCCAAGAAAAACCTGAGCGCTGCTTAGCGCAAAAAGGTCGGCCGCTCGAGAAGCGAAATCAAGAACCCCGAGGAAAGAAAATGAAACGATCAAGTTGGCCTCTCGCCGGGCCACTGGTCCTGGCGCTCGCAATCGTCTCCGGTCTCGCAGTTGCGCTTGAAGGCGATCCGCAGGTCGGTGGTGGATGTGGAAGTTCCCTAAATCATTCAAATGAATTTCTTGTGGAAGGGACCAAGCCTGGATCGCAAGTGACCGGCATGCTGCCGGGCGCGGCCGTATCCAGTCCCGCTCGGCGCGGAGCTTCGATGAAGACGTTGTATTTTTCAATAGATCCGCGCCATCGGCCTGCATGGTGGCGGTCCGCTGGAGCTGCTCGCCGAGGCGACGAGGGCAGATATTCACGACTTCAAAAGCGATGAAGGAAAGGCATGATGCCCCGTATTTCCCTGAAAGCTATTCTGGTGTCCGGCTCTTACCTGGCAGCGATGGTACCCGCAGAAGCGGGCGAATTGCCAAATCCGCTGGAAGATGCCGACTATCTCTACGATGGTGCCGCGGATCCCGATGTGGTCGAACTCGGCCGAATGCTCTTTTTTGATCCGATCCTGTCGGGTAACCGGAACATATCATGCGGTACCTGCCACGATCCGAGCCGCGGCACTGGTGACGATCTGGCTCTGTCGATCGGCGAGGGCGGTGAGGGTTTCGGAGCGGTTCGCCGCACTGGCCCCAGTGGTGTGACAGGACGCGTTCCGCGAAATGCACAGCCGCTTTACAACATTGGCGCACGCTCCTACCGAGCCTTTTTTCATGACGGCCGGCTGGAGCCCGACCCGGCCGGCGTGTTCAAGAGCGGCTTCTGGAGCCCCGCTCGTGAGCATCTGCCGGAAGGGCTCGACAATCCGCTCGCGGCCCAGGCGATGTTTCCAGTGCTTTCACCCGTCGAAATGGCCGGGCAAAAAGGCGAAAACCCAGTGGCGACAGCGGTCGCCGAGGACCGGCTGGCCGACGCCTGGAACCTTTTGGCAAAGCGGCTTTCCGGGATCGGCGAATATCGCGAAATGTTCCGCGAAGCTTTTGATTCCAGTGAGGTCTCGTTCGTTCAGGCAGCCAACGCCCTTGCAGCGTTTCAGGCTACCGCCTTCAGGTCAAATGGCAGTCCGTTCGAACAAACACTGCGTGATGGTGAATTTGCCAGACTGAGTGACGGCGTCTGGGCCGGCATCGATTTGTTCTACGGACGGGCTGGGTGTGACAGCTGCCATTCCGGACCGCTCATGACAGATCACGGATTTCACGCGATCGCAATGCCGCAGACCGGCCCTGGAAAGGGACATGGCAGCGACACAAGTTACTGGCGCGCGAGCGGCTTCATGGATCGCCTGGAGGATGAGGGGCGTTTTCGTGTCACCTTTGAAAGAGAGGACCTCTTCTCTTTCAGAACCCCGTCATTGTTGAACGTCGCCCTTACCGGGCCCTGGGGACACTCGGGGGCCTATGACACGCTCGAAGGTATCGTTCGGCATCATCTGGCACCAAAAGCGTCTCTGGAAGCATATGACGGCACAGAATTACCGGTTCTCGACGCCGTCATCGAGCAAACGGGCAAAGGATCGAAGTTGATCTTCAGACCAATGAACCCGGCCCGCCGCAATGCTTTCGATCGCCGCGATACTTGGGTCCAAACAAATGAGCGTCTGACAAACCGTATTGCCGAAGCAAACGACCTTGAAGCGATAGAACTCAGTGACGAAGAAGTCGGGCAACTGGTCGCGTTCCTTGAAAGCCTCACCGATCCGGCGATGCGCGATCGGCGGGATTTGATTCCGGCGCGCGTGCCTTCCGGCCTGCCTCCGCAGCCGCCGCCTCAAAGAAGCCGATAACGAGAACCTTCAAACACTGTTCCGGTGACACGTTGCAGACACCGGACCTTGTCGGGTCCGCAAGAGGCGGACCATTAGGCTCAGGACCCGCGGCTTGGTCCGAGCACCCAACATGTAACTCAGGAAGGAAATCACATGAAACGTACACTTCTGGCGCTATCGCTTGCGCTTTCGACCACGCTGCCCTCAATGGCCGACGATGCCGTTCAAATGGTTTCAGCCAATGCGGCCTATGACATGGATGAAAGCATGTCACTCGCCTTTATTTTTCACATTGATGAAAAGCTGGCCGAGCAGGATGTTTTCTTTGAAAAGGTCGCAGGATCGGGCGAGGTGTTTCGTCCAACCGGCGCGACGAGAAACATGGATGCCCCGCTTTTTGCACCTGCTGACGCCGTTCCGCATACTCCGCTCCAAGTAGAGAACACGGGCCCTTGGCCGAGAGGCAAGGCTCTCGGCATCACTCTAGGTGAGTGGTTCTCGGCCAAGGGAACCGGAAACTACTCTTGTTCGAACGGCACCGGGATCGTGAACCTCCAGTTTGAGAACCTTGTTCCGAATGGCCTCTACACTGTCTGGCATGACTTTGCGATCTGGCCGCCGACCGAGCCCTTTCTCGGCTTTTATGACACACCGCTCGGCTCCCGGGACGGGACCGAGAATGTTTTCACCGCTGATGAGAGCGGCAACGCAAAATTCGTTCGCGAGATCACGCCCTGCCTCCAGTTAACAGGCGAGCAGCTGATTTCCGAATTGGCGATCGCATGGCATAGCGATGGCAAGACGCATGGCCCCCTGACAGGTGAGTTTTCCACCCAGACTCATGTGCAGATGTATGTGCCGCTTCCAAAGCGGACCGGCCTTTGAACATTGAGAGACTGGTCTGACGCAATTGATCGGACCTATTCTTAAAAGAAAGCGGCCGTTCCGTGAGCGGCCGCCGCGCCCTGAGGAGGGTTTCATGAACTACACGATACGCCACGCCGAGCCTGCTGATGCGTCGGGACTTCATGCGATCCTGACAAGCCCGCACGTTGTTCAAGGATCAATGCGGTTGCCTTATATGCGGCTCAAAAACACTGAGGATCGCTTGTCTGCAGATCCGAACACAGTTCAGATCGTCGCCGAAGATGGCGGCAAAGTCATCGGTTTCGCAGAGCTCGTTTTGCACCAAAACGTGCCACGCGCCGCGCATGCCGCTGAGCTCAACATGGTCGTCACAAAAGAAGAGCAGCAGGGCAACGGCGTTGCGCGTACCCTGATCAAGGAGGTAATCCTGCTCTGTGACGGATTTTACCGGATCAGACGCCTCAGCCTGGTCGTTTGGGTGGACAACGCACGCGCCATCGAACTTTATCGCTCACTCGGTTTTGAAGAGGAGGGACGCATGCGGGACTACGTTTGCACCGAAAATGGATATTGTGACGCTCTCCAAATGGCTCGGATCTCATCAAATTGAAACGCCTGCCTGTTTTATTTAGCGAATGCCAGTCATCGCTTTAGGAGAGATTTGAAAAACCCGCGCTGGAGACAACGAAGCTTCTATTATTATTTTGGATCAACAGTTTAGCTTGGCTGGTCGAGAAGGTCTGGCAACTAGCTGCATCCAAATCGGCGCCGTCGTCTGACTGACTTGAGGCCTGTTCCAAAGTCGGACAGTCAGCTTGCAGTTCTCCACCGCCAGTAGCGTTCACACATAGTTCCGACGGCCAATGAGGGCAGAAGGAGACTTCAATCTGGCGACGTGCAGTTCGGTTCACACCAAATCCGCAGTTTCCGAGATTTTTCGGTGTGACCGTTACAATTGTCGCTCGAGCACTCTGGCTTTGTGAAAGCCAGCTTTCCAGTGATCTCTGTCTTGCTCTTTCTGAAAGAAGCGGTCCACTACAGCCAGGAAGCTGCAGAAATCAAATTTTGAGGGACGTGAGCGGTTGAACTCCAGCGCATGTTGACATGCTTTCTCATCGTCGCCAGACAGAGCGTAGCAAGCTGCCATATAAGCCAGAACATGAAGGCTCGGCTTGTCCCATTGCTCGAACGCCGCAATGGCGTCATCATATCGACCAAGCAGAAAACAGGCCTCGATCACACCTTCCAGATAATACGAGGGACACAGCGGATCCAGCCGCATCGCCGTTCTGTGAAAATCGAGTGCTGTCTCATGCTCACCGGCTGCGCATTGAATCAACCCGCGCGTATGGATTGCTTCTGTTGAATAAGGATTGATTTCGAGGGCTGACTGGCTGAATTGCAAGGCGCGTCTGCAGTCTCCTGACAGGGCAAGACCCAGAGCCGCTTTTGCCACGACGCGCTCGTCGTCGTTGCTTAGAGAAATGGCATGGAGTGCGTGCTTCGCTGTTTTGCTGATGATTTCCTCGTCGTGGCGTGCGTCTTCAAACCCGGCATATCCGAGCAAGACAGAAAGATGCGCGTGCGCCAGTGCGAAATCACCATGCTTCTCAATCAGTTTCTCAAGGTCGATGGCAACGTTTGCCGCTGTTTTCCCCTGACGCAGGGGCCATACCAACCGCAAATAATTCTGGAACAGATTCAATTTAGTGGATGTTGCATCGGTGTTCCTTGAAGCAATTTCTCCATGAATGCGTGTTGGGAGCGCGGCTGCAATCGATCGTGCGACGCTGTCCTGGATTTCAAATGACGTCAGAGCTGACCCTTCGAAACGGTCAGTCCACAGGTATTCGCCGCTCCGCAGATCTATGATCCGATAGTTGACCCTGATGGTTTCCGTTGATTTCTGGACAGATCCTTCGACAGCATACTTAAGACCCAGCCGCTCACTGATCTCTTCAAGCTGCACGTCTGTCCCGCCGATAGCGAAGGCAGACGTTTTGGCGATAACCGTTATGTCACTGCACCTTGAGAGAGCCGTCGTGATTTCCTCCGTCAGCGTCTCAGCGAAAAAATCTGATGCTGGTTCAGTGGTGAAATCTCGAAAGGGAATCACGACAAGCCGGGGAGCGTCCTGAGCAGGTTTCGCCCATAGCCCCGTTGCCAGATCGATGTTCTTCTGAAACTCAGGCTCGATGCTGCCCTCGGCAAGATCGGCCACGAACCGTAATCCCCTTCGGTGGATCGTTTTGATAAAGAGCTGTTTTTTTCCATCGTCGCCGAGCGTTGATCGCGCCTGGCTAATTCTGCTCGCAACAGCTGCTTCGGAGATAAATCGACCGTTCCAGACTGTCTGGATGATTTCGTCTCTTGTGACCACCCTGTGCGCATTTTCGACAAGAAGCAGCAGCAGCGTGAGTACCTGCGGCTCCACGGCTACTGGAGCGCCATTCTTGCGCAGCTCAAATTGCTCCCGGTCGAGTTCGTATGCGCCGAATTTGTAGGTCATCTCAGGTCGAAAGCATCTGTCACAGCATCAAACCCAGAACCTCGGCCGGATTGATATGCTTCATCACGCTCAACTGTTTCAAACACACACCCCCGGACCGTTGCGAGTTTTGTTTTTCGAATGTACCGGGACGACCAAGAGACATCAAATTACCGGCAATCTTGCCATGCCATGCCATGAAGCAATTTCGGCCCACATGATAATCAAGATCAACAGGCTCAGGAGCCAGGCGGGCCTTTGTCTTGAGACATATCGGGAACGAAAGTTCCGAGCATGAACTCGGACAACTTCTTGAAATCCCGCTGATCTGCAAAAGGGTAAGCGCGGTTCAAAAAAGCCGCGTTCAGCTCGGGACGCGCTGCCAGCGCTTCTGCGAGTGCAACAGCGGCTGCCTTTTCTTGACCGAGCGCCGTCAACGCTGCCGCTTCAGCTGCTTTGGCCCAATGTGGCGCATTTGGCATTCTCAAGGACCTTTGAGCCCAGGAGAGCGCAACGTCGGCTCGATCAATGATCAGATTGGAAAAACACAGCAAGACGCAAACGGACCATCCCTGCGGATCGCGCGGACTGAGTTCGAGCACCGTTTCGAAATGCCTGATTGCAGCTGGTGCCCTCCCGCTTAAAGAAAGGGAATAGCCCTTTCCAAAATGGCCATAAGCGTGATTGTGGTTTCGGGCAATCGCTTCGTCATAGGCGGAGATGGCTTCATCATACTCCTGACGTGCCAGGTGAGACCTTCCGAGTGCGACATATGAAAAGGCATCACGCTGATCCAGCTGGACAGCCTGGTGGGCGGCGGCAAGCGCCTGGTCAAGAGCATCGATCTCCATTACGCCTTCCTTGTAGGCATGGCACAAGGCGTAAGCCAATCCGGCGTGCGCAAGAGCATAATCCGGATCTCGGCTGCATGCGGTTTTGAGAACCGAAACAGCTTCTTTATGCAGGCCGCTCTTTTGTTGCCACAAGAGCCAAAGGCCCTTTTGCGTGCTTTCCCAGGTCGTCAGATCCGTTACGGGCTTTCGCCGAATTCGGTCTCTTTCGGCCGACAGCAGTTCGGGCTCAATCGCCGCGACAATTCGATCCGTGATGTGATCAAGATTTTGCAAGGATGCCTGCTCAAGTTCCCAGCGCTCGCTCCAGATCTGGGTTTGGGATCCGGTGGAGACGATCGATACCTGCAAGCGCCACGCCGTCTGAAGGCGTCGAACACTGCCTTCAACAACATAGTCCGCTGCCAACCCTTCGATCGCCAGGTCCAGGTCTTTCTGGCTAAGGCCCGCGAGCCCAAAGGAACTCAGTCGCGAAATGACACGGAGCTCCCGAAAACGGGACAGTCCGGTTATAATGTCATCGCAGATACCGTCGATGAGCCAGTCAAAGTCCAGATCAGCCGGCATCGCCGAAAACGGGAGGACGACAACAACCGGGTCCTGATCCTTTGCTTCGCTGTCTGCCACGTCCTGCGGTCCGGCGGACGGTGTCCCCACTGAGCCCGGGAATGTCGTCGGTTCAAATTGAAACCGGAACCCCTGCTTGTAGAGCGTGCGCAGAAAGCGTGGCTTTTTCGACCCTTCACCAAGCGCCTTTCGGACCTCGCTGATCCTGCTCGAGACGGCGGCCTCGGAGATGAACCGACCATCCCAGATCTTTTCAATGATCTCGTCTTTGGAGACGACGCGATTGTGATTTTCGACCAGCAACAGCAGCAGCGAAAAGACCTGCGGCTCCAGACTCACCAGTTCAGAGTCGCGGCGAAATTCGCGCTTTGCAGCATCAAGTTCAAATTCCTCAAATCTGTAAATCATCTGTTGGAAATCTGGGCCCGGGTTCCGTAGTTCCTCAAAATACATGAGTTTCGTGCGCATCGAAATGTTTCAAGGACGCGATGCTCATACATCGCTTCTGCCAAGGTGCAAGAAGACCTCTCAGAAGAAGCGGCGCAGCAGCTCAAACCGTTCACTCTCTTCGAGAAAGTGTCGAAACCAGAAAATCCAAAGGAAACCCAAAGGAATCCTGAAAGTCTTCTTTCCGCGGACGCACTAAGTCTCAATCCACAGTTCTCCGGAACCAAAACACAAAGATCTGTTCCACCAGCTCGCAGCCAACCGGTTTGCGACACAGGCGGGTTTTGTGCGGTCTGAATGTGTGACAGCGAAAGGTCTACGACATGATCCCGAAGTACAGAAACAAACTGCCTCAACTCGGGAACCGGGAATTCCTGACAGACGGGGGGCTGGAAACCTGGATGGTCTTTCAGGAAGGCCTGGATCTTCCCGCGTTTGCGGCCTTCACGCTTCTGAACAGCAAAAAGGGCCGTGCCGCGCTCGACCGCTACATGATGAATTTCGGGCGGATCGCGGTGCGCCACCAGCTTGGGTTTATCATGGATACGCCGACCTGGCGGGCCAGCAGCCGGTGGGCCGATGACCTGGGCGTTTCAGTCCAGGATCTAAAAGAAATCCACAAGCAGGCGATCATGTATCTCCTGTCGCTGCGGGAATGGCTTGAAACCGATACCTCACCCTTTGTCCTCAACGGCGTTCTCGGACCGCAGGACGATGGCTACAATCCCAGGCACCTGATGACGGTGAGCGAAGCCCGGGGCTATCACGCCCAGCAGATCGACTGGTTCTTCGAATTTGCCACCGACATGGTGTCCGCGATCACGATGACCTATGTCGAAGAAGCGCTCGGAATTGCGCTGGCTGCGAAGCAGCGCGGCATGCCGTCTGTAATATCCTTCACGTTGGAAACCGATGGCCATTTACCGAGCGGCCAGAGCCTCGGTGACGCGATCCGCCAGGTTGATCTGGAGACCGGCGAAGCGCCCGCCTATTACATGATCAATTGCGCACATCCGGATCATTTTGTCGATGTTCTGAAAGGCCGTGGTCACTGGGTGCAGCGCATAGGCGGCGTAAGGGCAAATGCGTCCCGGCTGTCTCATGAAGAGCTGGACAATGCCGAAGAACTCGACGACGGCAATCCGGAAGAACTGGCATCCCAGTATCTGGAACTCAGGCGGCTCCTGCCGCAGGCAACCGTCCTTGGCGGCTGCTGCGGAACGGACCATCGCCACATAGGGGCAATCGCCGTGACCTGCAATTGTTGCCACGCGCATTGATGCATTCACGGCAGTGAAGCCCGTGGTTCGCTCGCGCCGCTCGGTATGGAACGCGATTGCACCCTGTAGCCGGCCGAGCGTCTCTGCAAACCATCTCATGAACCGCCAAACTTGCAGCGGATTTTCTTCGATGCGCTGAGCTTGATCGCGATCGGAAAGAGGCAAGAACATGAATAACGTGCTGAAATTTGCCGTCCCCATCTCTGCTCTTGGGCCACTTTTCCCAGCTGAAAAGGCCAGCCGCCCGACGGTCCCGGATCGCGACAAGATCCTTGAAATCCGGCTGATGGGCAGACTGGATATTCGGTTTCATGGACAAACGCTGGTTCTGCCAACCCGGCATACCGCTTTTCTGATTGCTGTTCTTGCTCTTGAGGGGCGCCTGCAACGTGAAACGCTTGCAGCGCGCTTTTGGGGAGAACGCGGGGAGGCTCAGGCGCGTGCCTCCCTGCGGCAGACGATCTATCACGCCAATAAGGCGCTCGCGCATGTCGGGGCGGCGACACTTGACGTGGATCGCCAGTCTGTCGGCTTGAAGGGCGGGGCATTTCAAACTGATGTTCAGACGCTTCTTGCAAATCTGGAGACCGACCCGGTCGCGGCAGCCGCCAGGTTTGCTGGAGAGCTCTTTGGCAATACCGGCCGGGTTGGCGCTACCTTTCAGGAGTGGCTTGATACCGAACGCAGATCCTTTTCTGAAAAGATCACGAGACGCCTGGAAAACGCCTCGGCAGCTTGTCTCGCCAAAGAGAACTGGTCGGGCCTGGAGGAGCTTGCCTCATGGCGCCTAGACCAAGATCCCTATAATGAATGTGCCTTGCGGCATTGCATGGAAGCGCTTTTTCAAACGGGTCGGCGAGGTGCCGCGCTCGTCTTGTTCGAAGACGTCAGAACCAGACTGCAATCATCGCTTCAGGTCGAACCGGAAGCAGAAACCCTTGAGCTGCGCGGGCGCATCGCAGCGCGGTACGACGGCCCCTCTGAAGAGCGCACCCATGGTGCAGATAAACCTACGCTGCCAGGGGACAGCGACACAGGGGGCATTACACTGATCGGGACAACGCACACCTTCGTCATCCGCAATCTGTTGGACAAGGCGAAATCGAAACGAGACCTCAGCAACCTGCTTGAAGAAATTGTCCGCTGCGGGTCAGAGCAATTGCGGGAACAGGCCGGTCAGGCAATTACGGACATAGTGCGGGATAAGGGCCAAGGTTGACTTGGAGCCTAAAGAGAATGCGTCAATTGCACGGGTTTTTCGTGTCAACGCCTTCTAACTGAATTTATGAAGGTCAAGGGCTCATACCGCTTCTGCGATAGGCAAGCTGGCCGTCAATTATCTGAAAATGCGGACACCGATGCGAACGTCTGCTTCTGCAACGTACCAGGCGGGAACGAGCCAGTCCTCTAACGGCTCCATTTTGGTCATTCGTTTGAACCGCAACGAAAGTCAGCTTGAGTGTCATGGTCGCAGCCTAGTCGAGTGCCCGCGCGTCGTCTACGGCACTGTCAATGGCGATGGCGAGACATTGTTCGTCTTTGGTGCTTCCCGACTAGTGGAGTGTCAAAGCGGCCAAACGATGCAACGCCCTCAAAGGCGCTTTGGGCTTGGTGCAGACATTCGCACAATTTTCGCTAATGACCCCTCTGCGGACTTTGCTGCCGCTCGATGCAACGGTACAAATGATCTATTTGCGAAAGCAGCGGAGGACATTTTCCTCCGCTGCTAGCCGAGATCACGCTTCGATGAACGACAATAGATCGGCGTTCACCTGCTCGGGATGGGTCGCAAAGAACCCATGGGACAGCCCGTCATAGACCTTCAAAGTCCCATTCTTCAGAAGCTTGACGGCTTTCTCAGCCGAGTTCGCTATCGGCACCACCTGGTCGTCGGAGCCGTGCATGACAAGTACCGGCACATCGATCGCCCTGAGGTCTTCGGTCTGGTCGGTTTCTGAGAACACCGCGATACATTGGTAGTGCGCTGAAGCGCTCCCCATCATGCCTTGACGCCACCAGTTCTGGATCTGGCCCTCGCTGACTTCCGCGCCCTCGCGGTTGAACCCGAAAAACGGCCCAGAAGGAACATCAAGGTAGAACTGGGCACGATTTGCAGCCAAGGCCGAACGGAACCCGTCAAAGACCTCCATCGGAATTCCGTCTGGATTGGCATCCGTCTGAAGCATCAGAGGTGGAATTGCCCCAAGCAAGGCGGCCTTCGCTACGCGTCCCGGCTCGGCGCGGGCAACATAGCGCGCCGCTTCACCGCCGCCGGTGGAGTGGCCAATGTGGATAGCATTCCTGAGGCCCAGATGCCGCGTCAGTTCGGCAACATCCGCGGCATAGGTATCCATATCATGCCCGATATGTGTTTGGCTGGACCGGCCATGTCCACGGCGGTCGTGGGCAATGACACGGTAACCTTTTGAGGCGAAGAACAGCATCTGGTTGTCCCAGTCGTCGCTCGAAAGCGGCCAACCGTGGTGGAAGACAATGGGTTGAGCGTCTTTCGGACCCCAGTCCTTGTAGAAGATTTCTGTTCCGTCGTTTGTGGCGAAGATAGACATATCCTGAATTCCTTTCTGTTCGGGTTGAGTTTGAGAGAGGGCGATGGATGGAAGTGCCAGGAGGAACGAAGCGGCCGTTCCCGTCAGCAGCACTTCGCGCCGGTTCAGGGTGAATTTGGTGTTGGTCCGTTTAGTCATTGGTACAGCTCCAAAGCGCGTGTCGTGGTTTCGACAAGATGAGATTTAGGCGGTTCAATCGACATTCAGGATTGGCGTAATTGACAAACACCAAGGCAAAACTGACAATCGTATGATGCGATGCGTTGCCGAAATCGGGCTTTTGGCCTATCCGGACTGTCAGCTATCCTCGATCCACGGGCTGACTGACCTGTTCCGGATCGCGACCGAGTGGACCGCCGAAACCGGACGATCATTTATCCGTGTCACCCATTGGCAGCGCGATGCGCACTCCCCGGATGGGTCGCTGGTTTGCACTTGGGACAGTCACCCAGGTGCGATGCATAGGCTCGATTACATCATCCTTCCGCCTAGCATCGTGATGCCCGAACAAATGGCCGAAATGGCGCAGGAAGCTGCGTGGCTAAAGGACCAGCATAGTTCCGGCACGAGGATCGGCTCTGTCTGCGCCGGTGCCTTCGTGCTCGCCGCGAGCGGACTACTCGACGGGCGTCGGGTGACCACCCACTGGGCCTTCGCCGGGCAACTTGCGGATTGCTTTCCGGACATTGACGTTGCTGACCAGCATATGATCCTCGATGATGGCGACATAATTACAGCAGGCGGTATTCTGGCGTGGACGGATCTCGGTCTGACGTTGGTCGAGCGACTGATGGGACCGAGCGTTATGCTTGCCACGGCGCGGTTTTTGCTGATCGATCCGCCGCGCAATTCGCAACGACCCTTTGCGCAATTTCTGCCGCCCTTCGGGCACGGCGACGATGCTATCCTTCGGGTGCAGCACCATATTCACGCGCGACCCGCTGACGCTCACAGCTTGATAGAGCTCTCGGGCATCGCGGGACTCGGCGAACGGACATTCCTACGCCGGTTTTCGGCTGCAACCGGCTTCAAACCCACCGGTTACATTCAGAACGTTCGTATTGCCAAGGCACGCGAAGGGCTTGAATTGACGCGCCGCACGGTCGACGAAATCGCCTGGGAGGTTGGCTACGAGGACCCGTCAGCCTTCCGGAAAGTTTTCAAGAAACTGATCGGGATTCAGCCAAACGCCTATCGAATGCGCTTCGGCGTCACGGTTTGAGCCTGCGTTAGGACAGATGCAGACCTCATGAAGCTACATATTGGCTATCCATTGTTCTCTTAGGCACCATGACCACCCGACACTTCCGCGCCATATCGCAGTCCCTTGATAAAGAGATCAACCATGCGGCGGATATGGTCCACACCATCATCGCCGGAGGCAACTGAGAGGTTCCCTATAGCTCGCAACAAGTCGTAGGGTGCGACGTCGCCATCGATGTCTCTAGCTTCCGTGGCACGGTCCAGCAATGCGGCGAGGGCGGGTTCGAAATTCTCCCGAAAGTAGTTTGGTAGTGCCGCGAATGCAGGGTCGCCAGAATGCAGGGCAGACGCGAGCCCCTTTTTGGTTGCAATGAACTGCGTATAGCGATGCAGCCACAACGACAGTGCCTCAATCGGGGGGTGCACGTCCGATAGTGCTACCGCCTCGGCAACACAGGCATCTACCTCTCGACGAAAGACGCCAGCGACTAAGTCGGCACGCTTTGGAAAGTTCCGGTAAACGGTGCCGATTCCCACCCCGGCTACATCGGCGACCTCACGCACCGGGGCATCTACGCCGGATGCAGCAAAAACTCTCTTTGCGGCTTCCAGAAGGGCGTCCGTGCTGCGCTGCGCATCAGCGCGTAGCTTTTTCTCCTTGGTAGCCGACGATTTGGCGCCCTCAGTTGTGGCTGTCTTTTCTCGACTCAAACGACTCTCCAATCATGAAAGCGGAACAATCGTCCGTTTTATATTGACATACGGAACGCTGTTCCGTATACCCATTCGGATCAGTGTTCCGTTTTATTTCTCAACGTGGCACGCATGACCAGAATTTTCAATGGAAAGGATCGCAGATCATGTCTTTGTCAACCAAAAGCACCCCGGCCGTCATCACGTTCGGTCCAATCGCATTGTCCGCTCCTGACCGGGGTCAGGACCTCCATATGCGTGTCTCAGCTCCGGCTGTTGGTACAAACTTGCCCGTTATTCTGATGGCGCACGGATTTTCAAAATCCCTTCGGGACTATGCTCCGCTGGTGGATTTCTGGACGGCGCATGGCTTTGCCGTGATCCAGCCAACATTCCTGGACTCTGCCACACTCGGCCTTGCGCCTGATGATCCACGAACGCGGGACATCTGGAAGCATCGCGTTTCTGATATGAAGCGCATTCTAGATCATCTGGATCAGATCGAAGACACCGTGCCTAACCTCAACGGACGGCTCGACCAGACCCGGATTGCCGCCGTTGGCCATTCTTACGGCGGACAAACCGTCGGGATGTTGCTGGGTGCGCGTGTCATCGCGTCCGATGGGACCATCGGTGACGACATGTCGGATCCGCGCATCAAGGTTGGCGTCCTACTCTCGACCACAGGTCTTGGCGGCGAGTTTCTCACATCATTTGCCGCCGAACACTTTTCGTTCATGACCCCCAGTTTCACCGAATTGACGACGCCTGTACTGGTCTTCGCCGGGGACAAGGACGACTCGCCGCTCAGTACACGCGGGCCGGACTGGTTTACGGATGTCTACACCCTCAGCCCCGGTGCGACGGCTCTGGTCACTCTGTTTGGCGGCGAACATCTGCTGGGAGGGATCACGGGCTACGGCGTGACAGACACGACCGACGAAAGCCCGGCGCGTGTTTCCGCCGTCCAGGGACTGAGCACAGCATATCTGCGCAGTGCGCTGTATGATGACGAAACCGCCTGGTCCAACGCTGCGAAAGCGTTCGCAGACAACTCTGATCCGCAAGGTCACATCGAAAAAAGTCTGCCATCAAGACGCCCGCGGCAGCCCTGGCATCCTAGCGCCTCCAAGCCTCACCCCATGGAAACCCTCGGAACTGAAAGGAATTTGGAGCCATGAACAACCTCATTACCGGCGCCAGTAACATACCCATAAATGAAGCAACCCAGACCATTTCGATCAGCCCGGTAACCTTGCAGGCTCCGGATCGTGGCGTGCCACTGGAAATGCGGATCACCGCGCCAGTGACAGGTAGCAATCTGCCCATTGTCCTGCTGTCGCATGGGCACGGGCCTTCTCTCTATATCCCGTCAAAGGACGGCTATGGCCCGCTGGCGAACTTCTATGCGGAGCATGGGTTTGTCGTGATCCAACCGACCCACGTGAACTCAAAGGTTGCCGGATTGGCTTCCGACGCGCCGGGTGGCCCTTTGTTCTGGCGCTCGCGTGTCCAAGACATGTCGATGATCTTGGATCATCTCGATGATATTGAGGCATCGGTTCCAATCATTGCCGGACGTCTCGAACACAGCAGAGTCGCTGCGGTCGGGCATTCCCTGGGCGGGCAGACGGTTGGCATGTTGCTCGGCGCCCGTTTGACCGATCCCAAGGACCCCGACGCAGTGGACGTCAATATGATCGACCCGCGCATCAAGGCTGGTGTCCTCTTAGCCGCGCCGGGAAATGGTGGTGACAGCCTCAGCGACAATGCGAGGGCGAACTATTCGGCACTGAACCCGGACTTCTCCCATATGACAACGAGAACGCTTGTGGTCGCGGGGGACGCCGATTTGGCCGCGCATCTCACTACGCGCGGCGCGGATTGGTACCAGGACCCCTTCCGCGAGGGTCCTGGCGCTGAAGCTATTCTGACTCTGATCGGTGGAAAACATGGGCTTGGCGGCGTCTCGGGCTATGACGCGAAAGAAACCAGTGACGAGGACCCTGATCGCCTGGCTGTGGTTCAGCGCATGACATGGTCCTACTTGCGTTCAGCGTTTGATGAAAATGATCAAACCTGGTTGGACGCGTGTCGTGCACTGGAGAGTCGTGCCAGCGCTCACGGTCGCATCGATCTCAAATGAGAGGTGCTTTCAAATGAGATTCTGGCGTGTTTAAGGAACTTCACAGGAACGCGACCGTATCAGGCATGAAAGGTACAGTTGCATTCAAAGCAGTAAACCTACAAAACACAGCGAAGCTGACATTGGCTGCGGTGCGGAAATTTAGAAGAATGGGCTCGTTCCGGGCCTTCGCTGCGCAATGTAGGAATGTCAGCTTCGGGCCGGAAGTAACCATGTCAGGAATCGGCAGGAAGCGGACGTTCGCTGCGCCGCGAACCTACGGCGGCCGTGCGGTCAAAACGGTCTTTAATAACGGACGCTTTACGGAGATCTGGGTTCAGAACAACAGTTGAAGAGATCAAAGCAAGGCCAGTACGAAAGGCGACGTGGTACGAACACCGTCACATGCGATCGAAGGGAACAATTCAGGTTCAACGAAATGTCTTACCCTAAAGTCACAGAGGCTATCGACGCGCCGAGTTGCATTTGCTCTGACGCCCCGACACGTCTGACGCATGACTCTATGGCAGCAAAGAAAACAAGCGGGTCTAGCCAAAGTCGGTTGACGCAACCGCACGGCATGTGGCCTCGACGATCCTATCGGTTTCATCGTGCGTCAGACATAACGGTGGCGCGAAGCCCAGGATGTCGCCTTGCGGCATGGCTCTTGCGACGACGCCTTCCGCCAAAAGTGCGCCTGCGACTTTTGCGCCGATGCCATTGCCGGGCTCAAAGAAGGAACGCGATGCAGGATCACGCGCAAACTCAATGGCGCAGAGCAATCCCTCGCCACGAATGTCCGCAACATGTGGATGATTGCCAAGGGCTTTTTGTAGCCCGGCATTCAGATAAGCGCCGATGGTTCCTGCGTTGGTCACCAGGTCCAGCTTGTCGATCAATTGCAGGTTGGCAATTCCGGCCGCCGCTCCAATGGGATGCGCGGAGTACGTCCATCCGTGACCGATGGGACCGTTTTCGTCTGTTCCCTGTTCCAGGATGGCCCACATCTTGTCGGACACGATCGAACCGGACAGCGGTGCGTAGGCCGACGTCAGGCCTTTTGCGATTGTGATGATGTCCGGCTGCAATCCGTAGTGCTCTGAACCGAACTTACTCCCGAGCCGCCCGAAGCCTGTGACCACTTCATCAGCGATCAGCAGAACATCGTACTTGTTCAAAACCTCCTGGATGGCAGCCCAGTATCCGTCCGGCGGTGGCACGATGCCGCCCGTTCCGAGGATGGGTTCGCCAATGAACGCGGCAATCGTCTCGGGCCCCTCGTCAAGGATAAGTTCTTCGAGACGGGCGGCGCACCAGCCGGAAAATTCCTGTTCGCTCATGCCGGCCTCGGGGCGACGCAGGTAATACGGTGCTTCGGTATGAATGACCTGGGCAAGCGGCAGATCGAATTTCTTGTGAAAGAGCTCAAGCCCGGTGAGTGACCCGGTCATCAAACCCGATCCGTGATACCCCCGCCACCGGCTGATAATCTTCTTCTTTTCTGGACGGCCAAGGATATTGTTGTAGTACCAGACAAGCTTAATGTTGGTCTCGTTCGCGTCCGAGCCGCCCAGTCCGAAATAGACCTTTGACATATGATCGGGCGCGCGATCCAGGATCATTTTGGCAAGCGTGATCGATGCTTCCGTGCCGTGGCCCACATAGGCATGGTAGTAAGCCAGCTCTTTAGCCTGTTCGGCAATTGCATCAGCAATTTCCTGGCGGCCATAACCCACGTTGACGCAATAAAGACCCGCGAATGCGTCCAGCAGACGCTTCCCATCACGGTCTTCGATGTAAACCCCTTCTCCACCCGTAATGACGCGAGACAGCGTCTCGCCGCGTGCGTGGTTGGCCAGATGCGTTGAGGGGTGAAAGAAGTTGTCGCGATCCCATGCGGCCAGTTGATCATTCGTCAGCATGTTGTTGTTCCTTGCCTTTGTCACGCCCAATCGCGGCAGACATACTTGATTTCTGTGAAGGCCTCGAGCCCTTGTCTGGCGCCTTCGCGTCCGAGCCCGGATTGTTTGACGCCGCCGAAGGGGATCGGCGCGCCGGTGATTTTTGTCCGGTTCACGGCGACCATGCCGAATTGCAAAGCCCGGCTCATCCGATAAATCCGGCGCGGATCCTGGGTGTGGACATACGCGACCAGCCCGTATTCAGAAGCATTTGCGATCTCGACCGCCTGGTCTTCAGTATCGAATGGTGAGATCGCTGCCACCGGACCAAAAGTCTCTTCGTTGAAGATCTTCGCGCTTGTTGGCACATCGCTGAGAACCGTGGCCTCAAAGAACAGAGGTCCCTTGTCCGATACCTGCCCTCCGAGCCGGCATCGAGCGCCTTTCGAAACAGCGTCTTCGACCTGTTCGATCTGCTTCGCGACAGCCGCCTCGTTCATCAGTGGGCCAAGGTCTGGATCGTTGATCCCCGCACCCATTGAAAGCGCCGCGGTGGCCCGGATGAAACGCTCGACAAAGGCATCATAGACGGGCCGGGCAATGAGAAAGCGGTTGGCTCCGAGGCAATCCTGTCCGGTCGTGGCGAATTTCGCGTTGATGGCTTCCCGCACAGCCAAGTCCAGATCGGCGTCTTCGAAAACGATAAATGGAGCATGCCCGCCAAGCTCAAGAACCAGCCGTTTGACAGTCTCAGCCGACCGGGCATAGAGCATCCGCCCGATTTCGGTGCTGCCGGTAAAGGAAAGCGCCCGAACCCGGGTGTCGGTCAGCCAGGGCTCGACCACAGTCTCGGGGTTTCCGGTCACAACATTGAAGACACCGCCCGGCAAACCCGCACGATCGGCGAGTTCGGCGAGTGCCAGCGCGGAAAAAGGCGTTTCCTTCGAAGGGTGGACAAGCACGCTGCAACCCGCGGCGATGGCGGCCGCGGCCTTGCGGGTGATCATCGCACACGGGAAATTCCAGGGTGTAATCAGGGCAGCGACACCGACAGGTTCGCGCCAAAGCTCAACTTCGGCTGTGTTCAGATGCGACGTGACCCCCTCGATATTGGGTCTGCGGGTTTCTTCTGCATAGAATTCGACAAATGAGGCAGCATAGTCGATTTCACCCCGCGCCTCCGAGATTGGCTTGCCTTGCTCGGCAGTCATGATTTGCGCGAGGTCCTCGCGATTGGCGACAATCAGATCATGCCAATTTCGCAGTTTTTCCGCCCGGTCCTGCGGCAGCGACTTTGCCCAGGATGTAAATGCACGATGAGCAACATCGACTGCGTTTGCGCTGTCCTCGCCGTCAATCGCTGCGACATGACCTAACAAATGCCCTGAAGCAGGATCAGTGACGCCGAATTCTTCTCTGCGGCGTCCGGCAGTCCACTGGTTTCCGACATACGCGAAACGCTTGAGCAGTGCAGCATCAGACAGATCAACCGCTGGAGCGTGGGTAAGGTCAGTTTCTGCGAGCATTGGTGCAACTCCTGGAACAAGGCTGCATCTTTGTTAGCGCGAAAAGTCGGAGTGGGTGTTTCTGATTGCAGGTCTTCGGGCAGACGATCTCTCCGAAATCGGCAGGGAAAGAGTTCATTTTTTCTGTGAGCCGTCGATGAGCGCAAAGGGAGGGGCGCTTGCCTTGACCGTCGATGTGACGATGTAGGTGAAGTATCGCGCAAGCTCGAGGTCGGCGTGCAGCAACTCGTCTATGAAGCGTTGATACGTATCCACGTCTTTGGTCACGACTTGTAGGACATAGTCGAATCCACCACCCAGTGCCCAACAGGCCGTGACTTCATCTCGTTGAACGACCTTGGCTTCGAAAGCCCGAAAATCCTGGGCTTTGTGCCGTTCCAGTTCGACAGTAACGAAAATCGTGACACTGGGGCCGAGAGCCGAGAGCTCGATGTCGGCACGGTAGCCTCGGATCAACCCTGAATTCTCCAACCGCTTCAAACGTTCCCAGCAGGGTGTCGGAGAGAGATTTACACGCTTTGCGAGCTCGGTTTTAGATATCCGGCCCTCGCGACTTAGGATGCGCAGGATTTCAAGGTCCCGATTGTCAAGTTGAGTGCTCATATCAAACCAATCCAAAATCGCTGTGCTCTTGTCAATTGTATTGGCGTCATTCAAGATAATATCATGACAAATTGGCCTATCCAAAAAGAAGATTTGGTGCGCCCAGCTTACCGCTCGCTTGCGAGAAAGATGGTTGAGGCAATCGAAAGCGGTGACTTAGCAGCTGGAACCCAACTCCCGACCCATCGGGCGCTCTCTTACGAACTGGGGCTCAGTGTTCAGACGGTCAGTCGTGCCTATGATGAGTTGAGCCGAATGGGGTTCATTGTCGGCGAAGTTGGTCGTGGGAGCTTCGTGCGTGGACGAAATGGCGATGCTCAGGTCCCGTGGAGCCGTTCCTCTGGTGGTTCGGACCTCATCGATTGTTCAATGCTCGTCCCGGTCACCGGCGATATACATGCACAGCACATGGCAAAAACCCTAGGCGAGTTGTCCAAGGATCCTCCCCAAGGCGCTCTCTTCTCGTTTCGACCGCGTTCGACTTTGGAGAGGCATGTCACCGAAGCCGCGCGCTGGATATCGTTAGGTGGTGTACAGGCAGCGCCCGATCGCATCATTCCTACGAATGGAAACACGGCGGCAATGTGCCTTGCGCTTCAGACCGCAGCCTTGCCAAATGAGTTGATTGTGACCGAGACTTTGGGTCATCACACGCTCAAATCTCTTACAACGACGCTGGGTCTTAGGCTCCAGGGTCTGGAAATCGATTCTGAAGGTATCGTGCCCGATGCGTTTGAGGCCGTATGCAGGAACGATGCCGTCAAAGCCTTGTTTTTAATGCCGTCTGGTCTTGGTCCGACTTGCGCATTTGCAGGTGCCGAACGCAGGCAGACCCTGTGTGACATTGCAAAGAGATATGGCGTCTGGATCATCGAAAGCGACGCCTGGGGCCCTATCAATCCTGAGCGCGCTCCCTCATTCGCCGAGTTGGCTCCTGAACGAACTTTTTATTTCACCGGGGTAACCAAGTGTTTGTTGCCGGGGTTGCGGCTTGGATGGTTGGTCGTCCCGGAAGCGATGATTTCAGCTGCGCGAAACCGGCATCTTGTCACGAACTGGATGGCGACTCCCCTTATGGCCGAGATCGCCACGCGGTGGATTGTGGATGGAACGGCACAGACCCTCTTGAGCTGGCAAAGAAAAAATCTCCACCGCAGAAATGCGATCGTGAAATCAAAATTCGGGTCGTTGGATTTTGCCTCTTCGCCATACGGATTGCACGTTTGGCTTCCGCTTCCAGAACCATGGAAAGCACAGGATTTCGTTGAGCACGCCCGAAACGAGGGAGTGGCGGTGGCCTCGTCCTCGAATTTTCGAACGGGCGAGTTGGCTGCTCCTGAAGCTGTCCGCGTCTGTGTGGGCGTCGGGACCGAGCAGAAGCTTGCACAAGGGCTGAGCATTGTTGCCCGATTGGCAGGCAGTTTGCCCGAGCCGGCACTGCTCGGGACCTGAATTCTTCGAAAAACACTAAAGAAAATTGTCATGAGTTAATAATAAAATTGACATGATTTAATTTCCGCAGAAGCATTGGCAGCGTCAGGGCTGGATGACGTGTCATGCGCCCTCGGATTTATGGTCAGCCGGTCAGGATCTCCCTGAATCGGGCTATTGAAACAGGGATTCAACCATGACAATGAACAAACTGGCTGCGGCAGCAGCGTCAGCACTCACATTGCTGGTCGGAGCAACATCCGCAAGCGCCGACAATTGGCGGTACGCGATGGAAGAGGCGCTTACTGATCCTCAGGGCATGTATGCCTTGAAGTTCAAGGAGGTGATTGAAGCCAATTCCGATCATACCATTCAGATCTTCCCGATAGGCTCTCTCGGCGAATCCGCCGACGCAATGGAGCAGGCGCAGGCCGGACTGCTCCAGTTCATTGATCAGTCGCCGGGCTTTACAGGTGCAATGATCCCGGAAGCGGAAGCATTCCTGGTGCCGTATGTTCAGCCGACAGATCCGCAGGAAGTTCGCAAGTTCTTCAAAGAGGGCGTGGCGGTCAACGAGATGTTCCACGAAAGCTATCGCGAACAGGGTCTGGAACTTCTGGCGATGTTTCCTGAAGGTGAAATGGTCGTGACGACCATGAAAGAATTCCGCACGCCGGAAGACCTTGAGGGAATGAAGATTCGCACCATGACGTCGCCGTTGCTTCTGGAGACATACAAGGCTTTTGGAGCATCGCCGATTGCGATGCCCTGGGGTGAGCTGATCGGTGCCTTGAAGACCAACATGGTGGACGGACAGGAAAACCCGACGGTCTGGATCGAAGCCTATGACCTGGACAATCTCACCAAGGTCATGACCTATACCGGCCACGGGCAATATACGACAGCCGTGATGGCCAACGCGGATTTCTATGACGGGCTCAGCGATGAGGACAAAGCCCTGGTTCAAAAGGCATCGCAGGAAGCGTTGGACTACATTCTTGATGTGGCGGTCGAGCTGGATGCCACCGGCCTCAAGAAAATCCAGGAATCCAATCCCGACTACAAGATCGTGCGCCTGACGGAAGAAGAGCGCGCGGTTTTCAAAGAGCGGGCCAAGTTGGTGGAAGCTGCATTCATCGAGCGGGCAGGACCGCGGGGTGAGGCTATTCTTGAACAGATGAAGAAAGATCTGGAAGCGGCGCGGCAGTAGACCGCGCCAAAGGAAAGCAGGTCTTTTGTATCGCAGTGCTCTGCGGGCCCATTCGAATAGCTGGGGCCCGCAGGCTGCCCGACAGATCAAATCCCCTACGGCAAGCATACTGACGATGAGCGAGAGAAGATGCCAGACGCGCCAATGAAAAAAGGTGGCCTTACGGGCCTGATCGACAGTCTAGACAACGGCATAGCCGCGCTTGAACGTGTGATCATGGCCACGGGCGTGATCCTGATGGCAGTCAATACCATCGCCAATGTCGTAAGCCGGTTTGTTTTCAATCACTCGATCATCTTCGCTGAGGAATTGAACAGCATATTCATTTTGTTGGTGACCTTCGCAGGGCTTGGCTACGCCGCACGGCATGGGCGCCATATTCGAATGTCGGCCATTTCCGATGCCATGCCGCGCAAGATCCGAAAAATTCTGATGATAATAATAACCGGGGTCACCTCAATCCTTCTTCTGCTTCTTGCATGGTACGCGGTGCAGTACATTATCAGCATTCAGTCGAAGGGGCGCGTTTATCCCGCACTCGGTTTTCCGGTCTATCTCAGTTTTCTTTGGGTCCCCGTCGGACTGCTTGTCTCGGGCGTGCAGTATGCATTGACCTGCATTCAAAATCTCAAAGAGCCGGAAATCTACCTTTCCACGGATCTGCGCGAAGCAGATGCGCAGGAACTGGAATTGGAGCTTTGAGATGGCCCTGTTGATGTTTTCCGTAATGGTTGTGCTGCTTCTGTTGGGCTTTCCGATGATGGTGCCGCTGATCGCCGGTGCATTTATCGGCGTCTTTCAGTTGTTTGGTTCCATCGACAAGACCGAGTTTCTCGTCCAGCAAATGCTTGGGGGCATTCGGCCTGCGTCTTTGATTGCAGTGCCAATGTTCATTCTGGCGGCCGACATCATGACACGGGGTCAGTCTGCGGGCCGGTTGATCGATATGGTCATGGCTTTCGTTCGCCACGTTCGCGGTGGCTTGGCTGTCAGTACCGCAACGGCGTGTGCTCTGTTTGGCGCAGTTTCCGGCTCGACCCAGGCGACTGTAGTCGCGGTTGGCACACCTTTGCGGCCTCGTATGCTGAAAGGCGGATACAAGGACTCCTTCGTGCTCGCACTGATCGTGAACTCATCGGACATAGCATTTCTGATCCCGCCAAGTATCGGGATGATCATCTACGGTGTGGTCGCGAAGGCATCCATTCCCGAACTCTTCATTGCGGGTTTGGGGCCAGGCATTCTGATCCTGATCCTGTTTTCGATTTACAGTGTGGTCTACGCCAAACTGAACGACGTCCCGACTGAGCCGAAAGCTTCCTGGAGGGAGCGTTTTGTGGCGATACGCGGCGCCCTGTGGCCATTGGGTTTTCCTCTCCTGATCATTGGCGGGATTTTCTTCGGCATTTTCAGCCCGACAGAGGCAGCCGCAATCAGCGTGGCCTATGCGATCTTCCTGGAAGTGGTGGTTTTCAGAACCATGAAAATCACGGATCTCTATCAAACGGCGCTTTCGACCGGATTGGTGACCGCCGTGGTCTTTATCCTGGTTGGCGCCGGAGCCGCATTTGCCTGGGTTTTGTCCTTCGCACAGATCCCGCAGCAGATACTGGGCACACTCGGGATCGACCAGATGGGGCAAATCGGCGTGTTGTTCACAATCGCAGTCGCATTCTTCATCGGCTGCATGTTCGTGGACCCGATTGTGGTGATCCTGATCCTTGTGCCGATCTTTGCGCCGGTCGTCACTCAAACCGGGCTTGATCCGATTTTGGTCGGCACTTTGATCACTTTGCAGGCCGCAATCGGTTCTGCCACGCCACCCTTTGGATGCGATATCTTCACCGCGGTGGCGGTTTTCAAGCGTCCATACCTTGAGGTCATCCGGGGAACACCACCTTTCGTGTTCATGCTTCTTGGGGTCTCGGTTCTCTTGATCTTCTTCCCACAACTGGCGCTTTTTCTGCGCGATGTGGCCTTTGCGAAATAGGGACTGCGCATGTTTACATCGATACTGGCGGCATTTGACGGGTCCGAAGGGGCGGTTGCGGCGCTACAAAAGGCAGCGGACTTGGCAAAACTGTCGGGCGCGGAACTCACGGTCTTAACCCTCTACCGGCACCATTCGGTGCTTGAGGGCTCGATGTATGTAACTGACGTTGAGCAACCCGACAACATCGACGAAATCATGCGCGAGCGGGCCAAAGAAATCGCTGAATGTGGCGCATCCATCGCCCGGGAAGCGGGCTGCGAGAACATCCGGGCCTTCGTCAAGGGGGGGCCTGTTGCGCGCACGATCATTGGTTTCTCGCAGGAGCACAAGAACGACCTGATTGTCATGGGAAGCCGCGGCTTGGGGTCTATCGAAGGGTATTTGCTCGGAAGCGTATCTCACAAGGTGACAAGCTTGTCACAATGCCCTGTGCTTGTGGTGTGAAATGGAATTGACTGTAAAATCTTCCGTCGCAAAGGTTGTTTCCCAACTCGACGCTCGCCCCGTTTCGAAGCGCATCGGCCTGGTTGCCTTGGCCACGGATCACACGACCGAAGTTGATTTTTCGCGGATGCTGAAAGGTCAAGACGTCGGCGTCTATGTGAACCGCATTGAGTTCGAAAACCCGACAACCCGCGAGAGCCTTTTGCGCACGGGTCCGCGTCTTGCTGCGGCCGCAGCCGACATTCTGCCGGGCGAAACATTGGATGTTCTGGTTTATGGGTGTACCGCCGCGTCTGTGGTTCTCGGCAATGACAAGGTGGCCGAGCACATGAATGAGGCCAAACCGGGTGTCCCTTGCGTGACGCCGAGTTCCGCCGCCTTCGATGCGTTCATTGCTCTGGGGGTCAAGAAGGTCAGTGTTCTCACTCCCTATACGAAAGACGTGACGGATTCTCTGGCTGCGTATTTCTCGCAACGCAGCGCCACCGTCTTGAATGCTGCCTGTTTCGAGCTGACCGATGATCGTGAAATGGCGCGTATTTCCAGGGAAAGCATTATCGAAGGCGGAGTTGCTGCGTGTGCTGAAGACGCGGACGCGCTTTTCATTTCCTGTACCGCTGTTCGAGCCGCAGGGTGCGTCGAGGAATTGGAGAATCGGCTGGGCAAACCGGTTGTAACGTCCAATCAGGCGATGGTCTGGCGGTGTGCGAGGCACCTGAGGATGACCACTGATGTGCCACACGGTGGCTTGTTGTTTAAGACCTAACGTGTTCGGATTGCACAATGAAATCGGAAATTACCGTCCAGGAAAGCCATGATGCGCGACGGCGCATCTCAGCTCATATCCGGACCACGCCAATTGTCGCCTCTCCCAGCTTGAGCGCAACAACAAGTGGCTCGATTGAACTCAAACTGGAACAATTGCAAAAAACGGGCAGTTTCAAACTTCGCGGAGCGACAAACGCCGTGTTGTCGTTGACTGAAGCCGAGCGCGCGAACGGGGTGGTGGGCGTGTCCACCGGAAATCACGGCCGCGGCCTGGCATATGCAGCGAAACAGGCGGGCGTCCGGTGCATCATTTGTATGTCCGAGCTTGTGCCCCAAAACAAGGTGGACGGGATCAAGGCAGAAAGTGCCGAGGTGCGTATCGTCGGGCGATCCCAGGATGATGCCCAGCTGGAAGTCGACAGGCTCGTTGATGACGGCATGGTCATGTTGCCGCCGTTTGACCATCCCCGGATCATCGCAGGACAAAGCACACTTGCTCTGGAGATACTAGAGCAATCGCCTGATCCGGATACTGTTCTGGTCCCCTTGTCGGGCGGTGGGTTGATTGCCGGGGTAGGCATGGTCATGAAAGCGCTGAGGCCTTCGACCCGCGTGATCGGTATATCGATGGAGCGGGGCGCGGCCATGTATGAAAGCCAACAGGCCGGCAAACCAATCATGGTCCCCGAGCTTCCCACCCTCGCGGACAGTCTCGGCGGCGGGGTCGGGTTGGACAACGCGTACACCTTCGCGATGACCCGCAGGTTTGTTGACGAAATTCTCCTGGTCAGTGAGGCAGAGATCGCCGCCGCCATCCGCCATGCCTACTGGCAGGAACGTCAGGTCATCGAAGGGTCGGGCAGCGTGGGGATTGCCGCTCTGATGTCTGGCAAAATCAAGGATCCCGGCAAATGCATCGTCGTCGTTTCAGGACAAAACATCGATATGAGCCTGCATCATCGGATCATTTCGGGCGAAGATGTCGATGTGGCGCAAGGGAGTTGAAATGCCGGAAATAACAATATTGACCGAGGCAGATCTTCGCAAACTGGTTCCGCTGGATATCGGAGCGGTTGAGTGTGTCGAAGAAGGGTTCAAGACACTTTCCGCTGGCAGCGTTGTCATGCCGCCGATCATGACGCTGATGGTTCCGGACCACAATGGCGAGGTGTGTGTGAAATCGGCCTATGTACCTGGAATCGACAGCTTTGCCATGAAGATGAGCCCCGGGTTTTTTGAGAACCCTAAATTGGGCCTGCCGAGCACGTCAGGGCTAATGGTTTTGTTTGCTTCCAGAACCGGCGTGCTTGAAGCGCTTCTCCTGGACAACGGCTATCTCACGGATGTACGCACTGCCGCGGCCGGAGCAGTGGCGGCGCGCCACCTGGCAAATGAAGACGCAACCAGGGTCTGCGTGATCGGAGCGGGGATTCAAGCCAGGCTGCAATTGAAGGCCATTTCTCTTGTGCGCCCCATCGCAAGCGCCGTGATCTGGGCACGGGACAACGCAAAGGCTGAAGCCCTGGCGACCGAACTTCGGGATGAGATGGATATCGACGTAAGCGCAGGACAGGACGCCGCTGCCGCTGTGCTGACGGCGGATATCGTCGTGACGACGACACCCTCTTCCACGCCGCTCGTCATGTCGGACTGGCTGCAATCTGGACAACTGATTGTCGCGATGGGGTCGGATCAGGAACACAAGGTTGAACTGGAACCGGCTTGCCTGACCCGCGCGGACCTCTATGTGCCGGACAGTCAGTCTCAATGTGCCGTCAAAGGTGAATTGCGCAGCGCTCTCGCAGCCGGTGTTGCTCCTCCCGTACAGAAATTTGCCGAGTTGGGCGACATCGCCGCTGGCACTGCGTCTGGCCGGCGATCGGACAGGGATATCATCATTGCTGACCTTACCGGCACAGGTGTACAAGACACCGCCATCGCGACCCTCGCTCGACGACGTGCCCAGACCGAAGGCACAGGAACCACATTTGCAAGTTGAAACAAAACGACATGAACGCACCCGCTCTTCACTTCGCGCCAGAAGAATTCGCAAGTCGCCTGACCAAGATCCGAACCGCAATGGAGGCGGCGGGGCTGGATGTGCTCGTTGTGTCCGATCCGTCCAACATGGCCTGGCTGACTGGCTATGACGGATGGTCTTTTTATGTGCATCAGGCTGTGGTCGTTGGCATCGATTTCGACCCTGTCTGGTTCGGCCGCGGACAAGATGCTGCAGGGGCGCGGCGCACCACATGGCTGCCCGAGGCGGACATCGTCGGTTACCCGGATCACTACGTGCAATCCACCGAACGCCATCCGATGGACTTTCTCACGGCGCGTTTGATAGAGCGCGGTCAGGGCGCCAGGCGAATTGGCGTCGAGATGGACAACTATTGGTTCTCGGCCAAGGCCTATGCCGCTTTGACAACTGGGCTGCCCGACGCTTCGTTTTCCGATGCAACAGCGCTGGTAAACTGGCAGCGCGCCGTGAAATCCGAGACTGAACTCGACTACATGCGCATCGCGGGTCGGTTTGTGGAGAAGATGCACAAGCGCATCTACGAAGTTGTCGAGCCCGGCCTTCCAAAGTCTTCGCTCGTGGCCGAAATTTATGATGCCGGTCTGCGTTATGACGACCAGATCGGTGCCGGTGGCGATTATCCCGCACTTGTCCCGCTTCTCCCCTCTGGAGCTGACGCCGCCGCGCCGCACCTGACCTGGGACGACAAACCCATGAAGTCCGGCGAGGGCACTTTTTTTGAAATCGCGGGCGTGTATCGCAGATATCATTGCCCGCTGTCGCGAACAGTTTTTCTTGGCCAACCACCGAAAGCGTTTCTCGAAGCCGAGAAGGCTGTGCAGGAGGGCATGGAAGCGGGTCTTGAAGTGGCCCGCGCAGGCCATCTCTGCGAAGACATCGCCAAAGCCTTCTTCGCGGTTCTGGCCCGCCACGGCATCGAAAAGAACAACAGGACAGGCTATCCGATCGGGTTGTCTTACCCCCCCGATTGGGGCGAAAGGACCATGAGCTTGCGGGCGGGTGACAAAACAGTTCTGGAACCAAACATGACATTCCACTTCATGACAGGTCTTTGGATGGACGCGTGGGGATTTGAGATCACCGAGAGCATTGTCATTCGAGACGGTGAACCCGAAGTGCTCGCAAATGTTCCACGCAAACTGATGATCAAGCCATGACCGCAGCCAATCCGATCTCAAGCACGGTTCCCTTTGATCAGGACGGGGAGTTTCATGGCTATTTGTCCCTTCCGCATAGCCGTGAGGAAAGTGCGTGGGGGCTCATTCAAATTCCGATCTCGGTGTTTCGAAACGGAGATGGCCCGACCGCGTTGCTCACCGGGGCAAACCACGGGGACGAATACGAGGGGCCAATTGCGCTACAGTATCTTGCGCACGAACTGAGCGCCGGAGCGGTTCGCGGCAGGGTGATCATCGTGCCCTACATGAACTACCCGGCCTTTCGGGCTGCGCGGCGCATCTCGCCGCTGGACGGGCTGAACTTGAACCGCATCTTTCCCGGCAAACCCAATGGCTCGGTAACTGAAAAGATTGCAGACTACTTCCTGAACCAGCTCATTCCCCTGGCTGATATTGTTTTGGACTATCATTCCGGTGGCAAGTCGCTGGACTTCATTCCATTTGCCGCCGCGCACGTACTTGAGGACAAAACTCAGGAGGCGGCATGCATAGCCGCGATGGAGGCTTTCGGCGCGCCCTATTCGATGACGCTCAAAGAAATCGATGCGACCGGCATGTACGATACGGCAGTCGAGGATGCCGGGAAGATATTTGTCTCGACCGAGCTTGGCGGTGGCGGCTCCGCCACAGCAAGGTCAGCCGGCATTGCGCGCAGGGGTGCAGAAAACATCCTCAGGCATGTGGGCATTCTGGAAGGTGAACCAATCCGCAATGGGTCCACGCGGATCGATACCACCGGCGGCGATTGCTTTCATTTTTCGCCCTGCGACGGCATGCTCGAGATGCTGTTCGACCTTGAAGACGAAGTGGCAAAGGGTGAAACCATCGCGAGGATCTGGCCGGTGGACCGGTCCGGGCAAAAGCCCTCGCAAGTGGTTTCAAACGAAACTGGAATCTTGGCTGCGCGACATTTTCCAGGTCTGATCAAGCTTGGCGATTGTTTGGCCGTTGTCGCTGCTACCAATTAATACCAACCTCAACAAGTAAGAGCCTATTCGACCGTGACATGAGAGTGTTCCGCGGGGAGCGTGTCGCGGGGCGATATGGGGCATCGGCCAAGATGCGCAACGCGGCGGAGCACTCTCATGTCGCGGCCTCGCAGGCCGACCCGTGCACCGCTCCTTGCCAGCCAACCTGAAAAAGACCATCGAATAGGTTCTTGCTGACTTTGATAGCCACGTTTGGCTGGTTTGGGCGTCGCATGCCCGGCAGCAAGCGTGTTTGCTCTGGCATAATTCTTTCGGTTGGCTGAGCCTTGTTCGATTATTTCGAAAACACTGGAATCGCGGCCATGATTTGGGCTTTGCCAGAGGTATCAATTGCACTGGCATATGGCGCCAGTACAGCCGCAATCGTTAAATCGGCCCTGACAACTTTGGCTGTATTGCTTGCGCTTCTGATCGGGTTTCTCTGGGCGCGTCTATCCGAAAGAGACGCTTGCGCGATGCAATCGATCCTAGTGTGGCGCCACATTGGAATGAGAACGCGAATGACGGTAAGTGCTCTGGCGAAGCAATAGCCCCACACACTTTAACTCCTCCGAAGTCTGGCTTAAGGCCTATCTTGTAAATCACCACGCCTCAATTGATGTCTGCTGTCGGGCACAAACTTGGGCGTGCATAAAGTTCGGAGTTAGGGCGCAAAACTGCCATTGATTGAGACCACTGCCTATGACCGCAATGGGCCGGAACAGCGGTGTCTGATCCGGGCGGGAATCGGACTTTTGCTGCGGTTTGAACGAAGCTCCTCACTGCGGACAAAGCCGCCGTCCAACATCTCGGTTCAATGAATTGCCGTGGGAATATTGGCCGGGTGTTCTGGCATGAAGCTGTGAGCCACTAGTTCGGGTTGTTCCGAAATGACTCAATCGCACCGGCTTGCCATTCGGAAATTGTCTAGAGTTTCAAAGCTGAACCCCACGCGTCAAAGCTCCGTCGATGATCAGGTTCGTCCCGGTCGTGAAGGAGGAAGCAGGGCTTGCAAGAAATACCACGCCGCGCGCAATTTCCTCTGGTCGCGCCATCCGTCCGGTCGGATTGCGCACGAGGGCACTGGCAAAAACGTCGGGTGTTTCCCTTTCGATCCTGTGCCAAATTCCGCTCCGGAAATAGGTAGTGCCCGGTGAGACGGTATTGGCACGGATACTCTTGTCCGCCAGTTTGACCGCAAGGCCGTGCATGTAGTGGACGAGCGCAGCCTTGAACGCGCCGTATGCTGGGCCGCTGGGATCGATCTCACGCCCTGACACGCTGGAAATTGCAGTGATTGACGCCGCACTAGAACGCTCCAGCCAAGGCATCGCTGAATTGACCAAACTGACAGTATGCATGAGATCAATTTCGTAGCTGGTGCGCCAGGCTTCCTCGTCGTCTGACATGGCCAGTGCAGATGCATTGGCAACAATGATATCGAGCCCTCCGAACGCTTCAGCCGATGATGCCACGAACTCTTCAAGAGCCGCCTTTTCGGAAACGTCAAGCACCTGACCGCGCGCCTGGACGTTCTCTCTTTTCAGTGCCGCGACAGTTTCGTCCACCTCGTCGTGATGGCGTGCGCAAATCGCGATGTTGGCACCTTCGGCTGCAAAAATCTCGGCGCAGCACCGCCCAATTCCCCTTGTTGCACCGGTCACTAGCGCGCTCTTACCTCTTAGCCCCAGATCCATGTCGTGCACATCCTTTGAAGAAACTTGGCAAAGGCAAAGCTGACTCGATTAACGTGCGCTGTCAGATGCCTTTTCGTTGTTTGAAAAGCTAGCAGACGCCGGCGCCTCCTGCCAATCCACCGACCTGTATGGATAGCACGCGAAGGGCAAGAAGCCGTACTGAGCGTTTCCGACCCCCGGCGCAACCCACCGAAATACGTATTCAATGTATTGGAGTTGGACCGATAGATATAGTGGGAAAAACGCGGGCCAAGGCTTGGCCCGGATACAGAGGATCTTCTAACCCAACTCATGCGCTGGGCATTTGTTCACGGGTATGCGTCCTTGTTCAATGAAGGAAGAATGCCAACGAAACAGGACGGGGAACCGGTTCTCGACGTCCTTGATGTGATTCCGAGGTTTGACTGTCTGGATTGATGACCTGCCGAATGGCAGCATTCGAAATATCCGAAAAGCTCCTTAATATTCGATCAAAGTCAGAAATGTCGTGAATCTGGATGGTCCGGCGCAGATATGGATGACCAAGTTGGGCTCAAAGCGGATGTTTGTTGCACGAGACACCAAAGACAGCTCTGGGCCGGAAGTGACCAAGTCAGGAATCGGCCCGAAGCAGTCGTTGGTTATCAATTCGTCCAACGACTGCTTTGCACCCCATGTCGGGCGTGCGCTGTTTCGAGGTATGATCTTGAAAGCTGAAGTTTGTTGCGCAGGTCAAAAACCGTCGATATGCCAGACGAAGTTTTCCTTCGCCGGGGCGTTTAAGTATCGGCTTTGCGCCTCACGCCGATCACTTCATTGAATTACCAAAATACCGCCACCGAACGCGCTGCCGACAACGGCGTTTGCTATGTTTCCGGCATTTCTCAATGGGCCAGCCGGAACGCCGGGATCAAAAGAGTCGCCATCGTTCATTCGTGTGCCAATCAGTTTCACGATTTCAGGCGAATCCGCGAACTTGGTATGATTGAGGCTGGATGTGTCCTTGACCTTTGAAAGATCGATTACGGTTACACCGAGTTTTTCCAACTCGTTTGCCGGTTCGTCCCCAACACGGTCGACACCGCCGGCGATCTTTCTGGAAACGGCCAAGGCCTTGTCGTCTGCTGATATCAGAACATAAAACTTGCGCGCCGATCTCGGAAACGGTTTAAGCTGCTTTGCAAACAATTCTGCATCAATGTCTGGAGACGCCAGGATGACATTCCTGAGTTTGCCAGACCGATTGATACCGCCGGTTATTTCAGCTTGCCTTAGGGCTTCGACGGTTAGCAGATTGCCCATGGAATGAGCGACTAGGTTGGCGCCCGTGGTCTTTGACGAGGCAATCGCGCTTGCCGCCTCAATCAGATCGTCGCGTGCATGCAACGCGCTGTTCAGGTCATAGACATATTCCAGCGTTTTGCCATACGACGCCCAGGAAAACACAATCGGCACACCTTGAAAGCCTGAATCATGCGTAAACTGAGCACCGCGCATCAAGGCGGCAGGAAAATCGGTATTGAAGCCGTGCACAAACAGCAGCGTGTCTCTTGCCGGACCATTCGGTCTTGCGGCGAGGGTTCGGTTCAAGTCCGCCTGGAAGGCCCGTTTATCCTTGAAGACATAAGGGTCTAGAATGACAAATTCGTTTTCCGGATCCGGCGGAACTGATTTCGGACGCTCCACATGACCTGGCTTGTGATTGGGGGGAATATAGATATCGACCTTCGCGAACTCCAGTGTTCCCGGGTTTCTGTCGATTGTATATAGAATTGCCGGATCTTCGGAGCGTGCTCGCGTCGTCGCAACATAGATGGTCTGTTTTACGGCACCGACCGTCTCAGCTGCCGAATTGCGCGGATTATCGACACCAATGATATCAACCGGGACACTCGCGCAGGCATTCAGCAAGGCCAGCGATAGCGTTGCGACAATCGTGATCAGAAGGTGCGGTTCCGATATGCGCTTCCCAGTCATCAGAAATTGACTTTGATACCGATCATGGGTCCATGAATGTCCAGACTGTCAAGGTTTGCCTTGCTGTCGAAATCCCATCCCAGATACCGGTAGCCAAGGATGGCATCGAATTTCTTGAACCTGTAGCCGACACCGGCCAGCGCCTGCCAGGTGATGTCGCTCTGACCTGTACCTACGTCAGCATAATATGTAATGAAATAGTTTTTTGCGATGTCGGTTTGACCGCGGAGACCGACTATCCCGTCAATCACATGGCCCTGGCCAAGGACCTCGCTTCCGACACCACCGATGTTGAAGCTAAAATCAGATTCAAGCCAGAGATACCGTGCCCCCGCGAATGCCTTGATTTCGGAGTGTTCATTTTGCACAAAGGAATAGCTGACCGCCGTCGTGTTCACAAACGCCTGCATGGCAATGCCAACGCCGGTTTCAACGGGCCTGCCAATCAGATTACCTGTTGAGTTTCGCGTGCCCTGCAAGTTCATGTAGAGGAAGTCGGAAAATCCGCCGAACCTGCCGTTCTGTGCAGAAATGCCTCCCATTGCGGTAAAATTGAGATTTTGCAAGATTTGCCACAAAGGCAAGGTCATTTCGTCTCCGGCAGCAGTTTCCATGTCGATCTGCGGCAGCCACGCATAAACATCTGCGCTGAACTTCCATCCGTGAGACTGTTCGAAAGGAAGGTTTGCTGGCGGATCGGCCGCCATTGCAGGCGCCGAAAGACCGACACCGAGAAAAATCAATCCGATAACCTTGAGGATACTTGTTTCAGTCATTTTGCACGCTTGCTTGAATCCGGTCAGCTCACCGGAAACGAATGACAAGAAGAGAAGGTCGTTGCGCTCCGAAGGCCTAGTTTTGACAATAATGTGATACAAGCCGGTGTCCGGCCATTTTACGCCATCGGCGCAAATTGAAAGAGATAAGGCGCAACAATACTCGGGTTTCTCGCAAGCTGGCTGCTTGCTCTCCGACGCTCAATGGAGAGGATTGCCAGCTCTTTTTTGAAGCTGCCGCTGAAATTCCGTGGGTGTCAGCCCGGTGACCTTTCTGAAAGCCCGAGTGAAATGCGAAGAATCCTGATAACCGAGTGCCATCGCAACATCGATGACGCGTGTGTCGCCGTCCATCAGATGCTCTGTCGCGATTTCGCATCGCGCCTCATGCAAAAGGCTGCGGAATGAAGATCCCGTTTTGGTGAGCAGTCGCTGCAGCGTTCTCAAGCTCAGTCCGCACCACTCTGCTGCCTGTTCGACGGAAACACTTTTGCCGTCACGGATAAATGCCTTGAGAAGCTCCCTGATAGCCTCATTGTCGGCCATCGCAACACTTCCCGCAGCAGCTTGCACCATGTTCAGAACCGTTGACGCCGACAACATCCTTGCAACCTGCTTCTTGGGTATCGAAATCCAGGCCGACGTCTGCCCTTCGAACAATCTCGCACCAACCACATCTTCATAAAAGCGCTCGTCCGGCGGAAGCTTCGACTGAAAGGCAATCTCCGCAGGCACCCACGATGAACCCGCAAAATGGCGAACAACCTCTATGGCCGCCCAGTTTTGAAGATAGTTTGCGTGGTATCCCAGTTTGGAGAATGCACTAGACGAAAACACCCTAATGTATTCCGGGTGCCTGTTGTCCAGCCAGAGACTGCGATCGCTGTTTTCATGGGGGCACCACTGAACAAGCTGTTGCAGCCCAGAAATCAATGTCGGCGCGGTGCTGATGGCTGTCCGGGTCGGCAAGGAAAAAGTCCCAAGCCGCAGGGATCGTACTGCGTTTCCTGTTGCTTCCACTTCGCCTATGTTTTTCTCCGCCCTTGAAAGAAACGACCAGAATGCGGAAGAAGAGACGTAGCTGTCAGGGTCCTCACGCATCACCAGCGGAAGTCCGGCATCTTCCATCCAGGTCTGGACAGGGCCACCGCGTCGCTCAAACTCATCGATGAAGTGGCTATAAAATGCTCCTCGAGCGACCCTGACTTTCTTAACGCTCATGTCAGTTCCTGCCAGCTTTGATTGAAAAAAGAGATTTGATACTATAGCGAAGCTCGTGGTCATATTAGTAACGCAGCGTAAAATTTCTCAATTGATACAAATCAAAATAATTTCCCATTTCAATCTTACAGCGCGACAAAAAACAAAGAAGGAACACTCACTCAGTCTAAGTATTTCTTTTGCCGACTTTGATTAATATTTTTAATCGGTAAATTTCACTATAGATCTTACTCGATAGCGGGTATTATTATTGGCGCAAAATGGCCGGAGCACGATCTTTTGACCTGCTAGGTTTCCTTTGGAAGAGGAAAAATGGCGGGAGAAAACCAGTGGCTGTAGAAATCTACGATGTGGTGATCAAAGACGGTCGTATCATGGATCCTGAAACAGCTACCGATGCTCGCATGAACGTGGGCATTAGGAACGGCACCATTTCCGCCATCACATCCGAAAATGTTTCAGGTACCGAGGAAATCGACGCGAGTGGCCTGGTGGTTTGTCCCGGCTTCATTGACATGCACCATCATAATTCCGGTGTCCCGTTTGGCGAGAAACTGGCACTTCGCGACGGCGTCACGACGCCTCTGGAACTGGAGGCCGGAATTACCTCGGTTCGGGACTGGTACGATGCGCTCAAGGGCAAATGCCGAACGAATTATGGTGCTTCGGTCGGTTCGATCCCGGTGCGTGAACACATATTCAACCCCGCCTATACGACCCGCTACGCTGGCGACTTTCTGTACGATCTGATGGCAGGTGGCGCCAACACAACCATGAGCTGGTCGACACAGAAAGCGTCCGCCAGCGACCTCAAGATGTTCGAAAGTAAACTTCGCGAAGGCCTGGACGAGGGTGCGATCGGGATCGGCCACGCGGTCGGGTATATGGTTGCCGGCTGCACGCAGCAGGAATCCATGATTTGCCAGAAACTTGCCGGCCAGAATGGACATTCCGTCTATTTGCATGGGCGCTTTTCAAGCCAGATGCCGCCGGCCAGCGGAATTTTGGGCACGCTTGAAATGATGGGCCCACAGGAAGTTTATGGCGGTGGTCTGGTGGTGCAGCACATCACCGCCCAAACGCTCAACGATACAGCTGCCGCTCTGGAGTTGATCAATCGCGCGCGTGCCAAGGGCATAAACGTGCTTGCAGAGGTTTATCCCTATGATTTCGGAGGCTCGATCGTCGGCGCCGACTACCTCCATCCTGACAACTACGGACCCAATATGGGCCGCGACTACAAGGACATCATCGAAACGGCCACCATGACGCCGCTGACGGAGGAACGCTATGCGGAGCTTGTGAAGACGGCACCCGGCACAAGTATCTTGTTCTACAACGCAACGGAAGAAACCGTGCACATGGCATTGTCGGACGAGCAAACCGTTCTCGGCTCCGATGCATTCCCATACAACCTGCGAACCACCGGCGAGGTCGCCCTTGACTGGAACACACCCTTTGATGCCGTTAACGGACATCCGCGCGGTGCAGGCAGTCATGCGCGGCTGTTGCGTTGGGTACGCGAGGGGACCGTTTCCGTTTCCCTGATGAACGCAATTGGAAAGATGAGCTACTTCATCGCCGATTTCCTGCAGGAAAACGGTGTGCCGGGCATGGCGCAAAAGGGCCGTATCCAGATCGGTATGGACGCCGACATCACGCTTTTCGACCCGGACATGGTGACTGACAACGCCACCATGCAGGATGGCGGCCTTCCCTCAACAGGCATTCCTTATGTGCTCGTGAACGGTACGCTCGTTGTACGCCAAGGTGAAACCGTTGACGATGTGTTTCCCGGTCAGCCCGTCTACGGCAAGGGATTGGCCGCGTGACACGAGACGAGCGCATCCCCGTGATAGTCGTCGGCGGATTTCTCGGTGCCGGCAAGACAACGCTGGTAAACGGTCTGATCCGGCAGGCTGGCGGGCTTCGCATAGCAGCGCTTGTCAACGACTTTGGCGCCATGAACCTAGATGCGGATCTGGTCGTCAGTGTCAAAGGCAGCACCGTCGCGCTGGCCAATGGCTGCGTCTGCTGCACAATACGGGATGATCTTGCGAACGCCTGCGCCGAGCTTTTGACCCGCGAACCGCAGCCGGAAGCCGTGATCGTCGAACTCAGCGGTGTTTCCGCACCTGGTCCTGTTCTGGCAACGTTTCTGGAAACTGATTTGCGGTCGGTCTTTTCGCTGTCGTCGGTCCTCGTCGTTGTGGATGCCCTAACCTTTGATGATCTCGATGGTGTCGCTGGCAATCTGACCCGGGACCAGCTTCGTTCAGCCGATCTTGTTGTGCTGAGCAAGACGGACCTGACAAGTCAGGCCAGCACAGCATCCATTCGATCGAGTATTGGCAAATGGGCACCCGGCGCTCCAATCCTTGATGCTCCCAGAGGAGCGCTGCCTTTGGCGACAGTGCTGGAACCGGTGAACTCACAAGGCAAAGCACCCAAGGACACATCGCAATCAGGTCATGGATTGAGCGCCCACACCTGGACCAGCGCAAGACCGCTTTCGTTGCCGATGCTAGAGCAAACTATCGCTGCTCTTCCCTCGGACGTTTACCGATGCAAGGGCTATGTCTGGCTGGAGGAATTTCCCAAGCTTCGTTTTCTCCTGCAGGCTGTTGGCTGGCGCTACAACCTCTCTGCTATAGGCTCCTGGACGGGAACACAGCCTGTTTCAAAGCTGACAACCATCCGAGCCGCGGACTGCCTCTCGGACACTGAACTCAACAATCGCCTGGATGCCTGCATCGGCACGCAAGATCGCTCAGCCTCGCCAATCCTGAGGCTCGTGCACAAGCTTGCTCCGGAACTATTGGAGGAAAGTTCGGCCTGATGGACGGTTTGGACCCCCTCAATCCCTTTATCAACGGGATCAATTATTTCGGGGACGTCGTCTTCTCGATCAGCGGCGCTCTCACCGCCGGCAAGTACAAGATGGACTTGATTGGCTTCATTCTGATCGGGACCATCACCGGCATTGGCGGTGGAACGCTACGCGACATCATCTTGGGACGGCAGGTCTTCTGGACCACTGATCCAACCGAGTTAATTCTTTGCGTCGTTGTGTCCTTCATCACGTTCTTCTTCATCACGGCAGAAATTTTGCGCAGGCGCGGAATGGTCTGGGGCGACACGCTCGGTCTTGCTGCTTTCTGCGTTGCGGGATGTCACATCGCTTTGCAGATGGGAGTTTCATGGCCGGTCGCCATGTTCATGGGCATGCTCACGGCAACCGGTGGCGGCGTAATCCGCGATGTCATCACCAACACCAAACCCATGATCCTCGGCGGACAACTCTATGCAACGGCTGCGCTCGCTGGCGCCGGCATTTACATTTTGCTTCTCCATACCAGTCTTCCAGACGGGGCCGCCGAGCTTATCGCTTTCGGATCGGCCCTTGCCATTCGCATTGCCGCCATTCGTTTCGACATTCGCATGGGGCCGCCGGGATCATTTCTGACGATTGGTAAAAATCGGGACAGTTGACCGGAGACCCGATCACGCGATTGACCCGCGACTATCGACTGTTTCAGGTCCAGGTCCGTATGAAAAACGGCGCCTTCGGTCGGTTTTGGCCCTCCGGGCAAAAATCGCGATCTATTAGACCGCAAAGTCAAATGGTCTTGGCGCAAAATGGCCTGTTCGCAAGAAGATAGCGGGTTAGGCTGAGTGAATTCTAACGGGAGCATAGCCATGCCAATCAAGCAATTTCTAGCGGCACTGGCCGTGTTCATCTTGCCGTTGCATGCCGCTGCCGATAACCCAAAAATGAAGATGACAACCGAAATCCCAGATGGAATTTCAGCACCTGACAGTGTTGAAAGCTCAATCGGAACGCTCAATTTCAAAGATGGTGTCCCGGACCAGGCGACAGCCAAGGCTGCTTATGACGCGCTCGATCATGCGCGGGCCGTCACCGCTTACCTTAACACAATCCAGATTGCTTCCATGCATGGGATGAGGAAAGGGATGCTGGAATTCGGACCGGCAAACTACACGGTTCTTGCCTTCAAAGAGCTCATGAATTCCAAGGCACTTTTCCTGACCCCCAACACCTCGTCAGTTTATTTCTTCATGTGGGTCGACACCCAGGATACGGGGCCGCTCGTCATCGAGACTCCGCCCAACGTGCTCGGTATCATTGACGATTATTGGTTTCACTATGTTGCCGATTTCGGAAATGCGGGTCCGGACAAGGGCAAGGGTGGAAAGTTTCTCTTGCTGCCGCCCGATTTCAAAGGCGAGATACCGGATGGATACCAGGTTGCGCAGTCAGGAACATTCGGCAACTGGGTGCTGTGGCGCGGCTTTCTGAAAGACGGCGACCCAGGACCTGCGGTCGAAGGCACCGAGAAATCCTTCAAGATCTACCCGCTCGGTCAGAAGGAAACGGCTCCGAAAATGAACTTCGTCGATGTGTCCGGCAAGCCTTTCAACACGATCCACACAATGGACTTCCGCTATTGGGAGGAGATCAATGACGTCATCCAGGCGGAACCCGGAGATCCTCTGGGCCCGGAAATGCTTGGTCTGCTTGCCGCAATAGGCATCGAGAAGGGCAAGGATTTCGCACCGGACGATCGGATGCGGGCTATTCTTACGGATGCCGCAAACATCGGCGCTGCGGCAGTGCGCGCTCTGGCGGCAAGACCGCGTGAAGACCGGTTCTACTACTATCCGGGCGAGAGTTATTGGGCCACGCCCTTCGTCGGCGGCAGCTACCTGTTCAACGATGACAACGGAGCACGCATTCTAGACGCCCGCGCAATGTTTCATTTCTACGCCACAGGTATCACGCCGGCGATGACACAGGCTCCGGTCGGCGCCGGGTCGCAATATGCAATGCTTTATCTCGACAAGAATGGCAATCAGCTTGACGGTTCCAAGACCTACAAGATTACCTTGCCCAAAGACGTGCCGGCCAAAAACTTCTGGTCGTTTGTGGTCTACGACAACCAGACTCGGTCGATGCTTCAGACCGACCAGCAATTTCCTTCTGTCTCAAGCGCCAAAGGTAAGGTCAAGCAAAACGACGACGGAACGTACGACATCTATTTCGGCCCCGATGCGCCGGAGGGGATGGCGGACAATTGGGTTCAAACAATCCCCGGGAAGGGCTGGAACATGCTGTTCCGTCTCTACGGCCCACTTCAGCCGTGGTTCGACAAGACTTGGCGCCCCGGCGATGCCGTGCCAGTCGAAGGATAGCCGAGAGCCGGCCTGAAACCGCCGAATTATTAGTTTTTGCGCTGCGGAGACGTGTTATGAAAACAATTATTATTGGTGTACTTGCGACGACGATAGCGGTCTCTGCAATAGCTCAGGAAGCACCGACTGAGCCGTTGGCGGGAAAACCTGCCGTTGAGGCAAAACCTTCATTCTCAGACTTCGACAGTTTCAAGGACCAAGTTCTTTATCATAGGGCCTTCGAGGCCGTGCTCTGGTCAATGCCATTGATTACGAACTATGGCTTTCACCTCGGCGCAAAGGCGGTTGGCGCCAAGGATAATACCGTTCTTGCATTTTCGGGCCCGGCGACCCCACTCTTCGAGGCTTTGACCCCCAACAATGCGACGCCCTACATAATCTCGCAGGCCAACTTGACCAACGGCGCCGTGGTCATGCGGGTACCTGCTGCTACCGACAAAGCCTCCCTCTTTGGTCAGGTCGTTGATCACCAGTTTTTTGCCATTGCCGACATTGGCCCGATCGGTGTGGACAAGGCCAAAGGTGCAACGCTTTTGTTCACGCCCCCCGGTTTCAACGGCAAATTGCCGGATGGCATGATGCAGATCGAAAGTTCCAGTTTTCGCATCGACATGGTCCTGCGCGCGGTTCCTACACCAGATGGAACCGAGCAGGATGCCTATGCGCTTGCCAAGCAGATACAGATGAACTTCCTCAGCGAAGAACCAAAACCGGCACCGACGACATTCATTGACCCGGTCAACATGCGAATGCCCACCCTTGCACGATACGATGAGCGCTGGTTTGAAGACCTGTACGCCATCATCAACGTCGAAAACGTGCAGCCCCGCGACAAGGTTATGCTGGGAATGCTCAAGACGCTCGGCATTGAAAAGGGCAAATCCTACGCGCCGGACGAGAAGACCAAGGCGATCTTCCGGCAAGCGGCCATAGATGCCTATCACTACATGCAGCATGAATTCACCGACGTCCGGGATGGCGAGCTCTGGTGGGACGATCGTCGTTGGCGCAATGTCTTTTTCGCCGACGAAAACAAGGGCTTCCAGTGGGAGACTGACAACTATCTCGACTACGAGACCCGCGCCACCAGGCCATGGTTCAGCGCAACCTATTTCCCCAGCAAGGTCGCAGAAAAACCGGCGACAATGTACATCGCGACAATGAGGGACGCAGATGGCGACCTTATGGAAGCCGGCAAAACCTACAGTCTCACAGTTCCGAAAGATGTTCCGGTCGACCAGTTCTGGTCTCTTACGGTCTACGACCGCGACACCTGGGCATTTATTTATTCGCCACAAATGCTTCCCGGCTTATCGTCGCGCGACATCGATAAGATGGCGACGAACGACGATGGTGGCGTCACTCTCTACTTCGGTCCAAAAGCACCGGAGGGCCTTGAAGCCAACTGGATCCCGACTGCCGGGAAGGCCCCTTATGCCATGTTCCGTTTCTACGGTCCCAAAGACAACTTTTACGACAAGTCATTCAAGCTCGCGGATATCAAGAAGGCTGGTTAAGCCGCTGAGCAATGATCAGGAGAACCATGGTGAAGCACTATTTGAAACTCCTGACTGCTGCAGGACTGCTGTTGATCTCAGCGTCGGCTGGTGTACAGGTCAGCGCACAGGAGAGCGGCGCGTCAGTCAAGAAGACCTATGCCGGCGACCTTGAGTATCAGGACCAGACCATTACCAGGAAAACTGCTGACGGTCTCCATCGCCGGCTTCTTGAACAACGTGCGACCCAGCTGACCAGCTGGGCAATGCCCATGATGAATTTCGAGCAGCTCTATCCGGCCTTGCTGCAGAACATGGGCTTTGAGGACGATGGAAGCATCTTCTTCGGTCTTTACGATGGCTATGATGGCGTCTACCCGTTTATGACGGCAAATGTCACAACCCCCTACACACTCGCAATGTCGGATCTGTCAAAGACCGGCCCGATTGTGATCGAGCTGCCGCCAGGCGAGATCTATGGTGTGATCAACGATGCCTGGATGCAGCCGATCCATGAGATCAACGGCGTTCCGGGCAAGCTTTTGCTGGTTGGTCCGGGTCAAGACGCCCAGGTTGACTTTGACGGAACGATTATTCAGTCGGACACTTTCAGGGTGCTCTACTTTTATCGCGCACTGGGCACGGGCGACGAGGTGAAAAATCTGCGCACGGCCGTGAAAGCCTACAAGCTCTCCGAAGCCGCCAATCCACCGGAAACTGACTTCGTAAAATATGAACCCAAACCGGGCGACCAGGCCGCGTTGAACACCCAACCACGTGACATGCGATTCTGGGAGCTTGTCAACACCTACGTCCAGCGCGAGCCAATGGCGGAACGGGACCGGTTCTTCTACGCCTGGTTAAAAGACCTGGGCATTGAACGAGGCAAACCCTTCCAACCGACGGACGACCAAAAAGACATACTGCAAGCCGGGCTTGATGTCGGCATGGCCATGTCCCAGGCCATCTCCTTCAACAAGACACTCGAGATGTTTCCAACCGCCATTTACGGCAAGGGCACAGGCTTCGAGGATGCCATGGCCGGCATGAACCCGAAGATCGACTTGCCAACATATTCCATGTTCAACGAGCGAGCCTCCTACGGATTTGAAGCGACAACAACCAGTGCCGGCATGGTCTCCCGCGTTCCGGGCAAAGGGTCCGCTTACCTTGGCTCCTACTACGATGCTGATGGCGATGCCTTGATGGGAGAGCAAAACTACAAGTTGACTGTCGGGCCGAACCCGCCAGCGGCAAACTTCTGGTCGATCACGGTCTACGACATCGAAAACCGGCTCATTATACGAAACGACTCAAAGAGATCGGACAGGTCATCCCGCACCGAAGGGCTGGTGACGAACGATGACGGCTCGGTTGACATCTATTTTGGGCCCCAAGCACCTGACGGGCAGGACAGCAACTGGATCCAGACCAACCCGGGCCAGTCGTTTTTTGTCTATCTGAGGCTCTACGGGCCGGAACAGGCCTATTTTGACCAAAGCTTTCCAATGACACCCATTTCCAAGCTGAATTGACGGAGACAATGACATGAGAAATCAAATCCGGATTGGGCTCTCAGCGCTCGCCACCTCCGTATCCTTGGCTGTCGCCCCTGCCGTCGCCGAGACGCCAACCTTCCAGATGACAACCGACATTCCGCCCGCGATCTCCACGCCCAATGAGGTGGATACCTCGCTCGGAACTCTGAAGTTCTTTGACGGCGTGCCGACGGACGGCACCGTTACTTCGGTCTATGACTACGTGGACCGCGCCCGTGCAGTGGATGTCTACATTGACACGATCCCGATCGTTTCCATGGAAGCACTCCGTGCGGGTGGCGTCGCGGTCGGCTCGGATGCGCCCCACAAGTTTCTGATGGCCGAAGACCTGCTCACCGGCAAGCCGCTTGTGCTGACGGCCAACACTTCGACGCTTTACACATGGAGCTTCCTTGATCTGGAGCGTGATGGCCCGACAGTTATCGAATTGCCGCAAGGAATGCTGGGCGCGTTGAACGATGCCTATTTCCGCTATCTCGCCGATCTGGGTGTCGCTGGCCAGGATCAGGGTAAAGGCGGCAAATATCTCGTGTTGCCGCCGGGTTATGATGGCGATGTGCCGGACGGATACTTTGTTGTGAAATCCGATACAAACGCCGTCTGGGTGTTCATGCGTGGTTATCTGAAAGACGGTCTCGAAGCTGCGGTTTCAAACGTGAAGGACAATCTCAACGCCTACCCGTTATCCAAGGCAGATGCTCCACCGGTCGCAGAGTTTATCAACGTCTCCGAAATGGCGGAATACCAGACAATCCCGCCCAATGACATAAGCTTCTACGAAATGCTGAACGATGTTGTGCAGCGTGAACCGATCGCGTTCATCGCTCCTGAAACACGCGGGCGCATTGCCGAGATCGGCATCGTCAAGGGGAAGGATTTCCTGCCGGATGAACGCATGAAAGCCCTTCTGACTGACGCAGTTGCAATCGGGAATGCCTATGCGCGGGCGAACACGGTGTATCCGCGTGATCCCGGTAACCGGATTTATGGTCCGGACAGTGAATGGGTGATGGGTTTTGCCGACAAGAACACGACCTTTCTGACAAATGGTGCGCTGAACGCGGATGCGCGCCTTTGGATGCATTACAACGCCATAGTAGTCACACCTGCCATGGCCGTGACCAAGCCCGGCGTCGGCTCCGATTACGGGATTGCGGGCATGGCCAAGGGGGCAACGGTTCTCGACGGGGCCAAAACCTACAAGCTGACCATACCCAAGGGCCCGCCGGCAAAAGATTTCTGGGCTGTCACGCTTTATGACACGCAAACCCGGTCAATCATCCAGACGGATCAGAAGTTTCCGACGCTTGGCAGCCAGACGGACGGTGTGAAGAAGAACGATGACGGATCTTACGATATCTATTTCGCGCCCAAAGCACCCGATGGCATGGAGAGTAACTGGCTCCAGACGATCCCGGGCAAAAGCTGGTTCATCATCTTGCGCATGTACGGACCTCAACAAGCCTGGATCGACAAGACCTGGCGCCCGGGAGAGATCGAACTGGTCGAGTAATTGGCCGACCATGCATCGATGTGCTGCCGCTCTTTAAACGGACGGCCATACCAACGGGGACAATATTATGATCATTCGCAACAAGCGCTGTGCAGGCCTCGGAGGGGCGCTGGGATTATGTCTCGCAACGGGACTGTCACCGCAGCAGGCCATCGCAGCCGATGACGCGGAGCTGGCAAAACAGCTCGCAAACCCGATTGCCGCACTGATCAGCGTGCCGTTTCAATTCAACTACGATCAGGGTTTTGGTCCAGACAACGGCCAGAAAATCCTAATGAACGTGCAGCCGGTCGTTCCTTTCGCTCTTACGGATGACCTTAATCTCATTACACGGACGATCGTGCCTGTCATATGGCAAAACGATATTGCAGCCAGATCAGGTACACAATTCGGATTGGGAGACTCGCTCTTGAGCGCCTGGTTGTCGCCTGCCTCGACGGCAACATCGCTTGGCGAGCTGACCTATGGCGTCGGCCCGGCTGCAACCTTTGCAACAAGCACGGACCCCTTCCTTGGATCAGGCACATGGGGGCTTGGTCCGACCGGTATTTTCCTGTTTCAGGAAAAGGTTGGGAGTGGCACGGTAACCTGGGGCGGGCTGGCGAATCATCAGTGGGGCGTTGCTGACACGAGGTCAAACGTCCCGGACCTTAATCTGACGTTTCTTCAGCCATTCTTGTCGTATTCGACGGACAGCGCCTGGACCTTCTCGCTGAACACCGAGGCGTCCTACAACTGGACATCGGACGAATGGTCCGTTCCGATCAATGCTGCAGTTTCAAAGCTTGTGTCTTTCGGTAACCAGAAGGCACAGCTTCAGGCCGGTGTAGGCTATTGGGCTGTCAGCCCGGACGATGGCCCTGAGGGGCTGAGAGGCCGCCTTGCACTGACATTCCTGTTTCCAAAATGAAAGGGACATTGAAACGCACTGAGCGGCTCAGGGGACCCGGACTGTCGAGCGCTTCCGCATCGGAGTTGCACCTTAAATCTCTCACTTTCTACACGCGGTGGTTCACACGGAAAAGCTGTGTGGCGTCAGCATACGCGACCGGCGGGGCTCCGTCCGGAACCCGACCGGACGCCCCGGTTTGGCGTGAAAGGGCCTGACAGCAAAAACTGCGTTGTGAGAGAAATGAACCTGCTTGCTCTATGCGATCACTACACTTGAGGACCACTCAAATGGAACACTATTCGTTGAATCCGACCACCGAAAAAGGTGCCTCTCTTTCCGAGGATGAAAGAAACGGTGCGCCGTTGGATCTCACTGCGATTTCCGAAGAGAGCTTGGCGCGTGCGAAAAAGGTCATCGCTGAAACTCCGGTGATCGACCTTCACAATCATCTGGGCGTTTTCGAGACCCGCGGCATATCGGCTGAGAAAATTGGCATGTCTCTGTCTGTATATAGCGGCGATGAGGTCATGGGCAAAAACATCGAGAACATGATCAAGGGCGGAAACAAGTGTGCCTATATCAACTTTACGGGTGACTTTCCGCTCATAGATTTCTCCAAGCCAGGCAACAAGAGCCGGGACTGGGCGCCAGGAGAAGCGTGGGAGTACTACCAGCATATGTGGAAGCAGCTACACGAGCTGATTGACATGTTTCCGTTGGAGATCGCAACATCTTCCAACGACATAAACAGGATTTTCGATTCCGGAAAACTCGCACTTCTGCTTTCGACCGAGGGCGGGCACATGCTGGAAGATGACCCGTCGCGCCTGGACACCCTCTATGAAGACGGAGTGCGCAAGTTCTGCCTGTTCCATTATGTCGGGAACGCCCTTGGCGATAACGGACAGGACGAACCGCACTATGGTGGTTTGACCCCGCTCGGACGTGATGCTGTTTTACAGGCATCAAAACTCAATATGGTGATTGACTGCGCCCATTGCGGTTTCGAAAGCGCTTACCAGGTGGCAAATCTGACGGGAAACCCGATCGTGTTTTCGCATGGCTTCATGAAATACGAGTCCAAGAAGTTCGGGTCCTATCTCTATGACTATCCGCGTTACTACTCTAAGGAGTTTGCCCAACTGATCGCCCAGACCGGCGGTGTGCTCGGCACATGGGCCGTTTCCCCTTATGCAGGCAACGTCCATAGCGCGGAGGCATTTGTAGACGCTGTCAACAAACTCGCCGATACAGTCGGGATAGACCACGTCGGCTGGGGCACGGATTACATTACCGGCGGCATGCCCAATTGGTTTCCTGATTTCACCTATTTGCCATACCTTTCGGCCATGCTTTTGGACAGTGGCTTCTGCGAAGAAGATCTCGCGAAGTTCCTTGGCCTCAATTCACTCCGTGTTCATCAGCAGGTCACCGGCCAATAAAGGGCCCTGTTTCAAAGACGCAAGGTGGCTTCAATCGGTCCAACTTGGTTCATCCAAGCAACAACACCTAAACTGGCTTGAAAACCAAAGACAATTCAACTGGTTGAAGGAAGAGCACATCCTATTGCGCCGCGTTGGCGCGAAATGGCCAGATGATCTGACGCAACAACGTTAGCATCATGGTTGCTCTTCCAGTTTCTGGTTTGAAAGCACGTCTGATCACGGTCTTCGCACTGGCCGCAGACCTTGTGCGCGAACGCTGAGGGAGCCGGATAATGGTGAGGTGAGATGACCAGCTACGATACTGTTTTGGCAAATGGACGTGTGATCGATCCTGAAACCTACATGGACGGTATTTTTCATGTTGGCATTAAAGACGGCACGATTGCCGAGATTTCGCGTGAGCCCCTGGAAGGCCGGGATGTTGTAGATGTTTCGGGACTGATCGTTTCGCCCGGGTTTATCGATTTGCATGCCCACGGCCAGAACATTGCCAGCAATCGCATGCAGGCCTTCGACGGTCTCACTACGGCACTCGAGCTTGAGGCCGGGCTTCTTCCCGTCGGCGAGTTTTATGACAACTGCGCAGCGGAAGGCAGGCCGATTAACTACGGTATTTCTGCCGGTTGGCTGGCGGCACGCACGGTGACACTCAATCCGGAAAAGGCGGTGAATGGCAAACCCGTTCCCACCATGACCTTCACCATGGGGAATTTCGATGTACAGGAATGGGTCGAAAACCCGGCTCATGGCGACGAATTGCAGCAAATCATTGATCTCCTCGAACAGGGTCTCAAAGAAGGCGCCATCGGGATCGGGTTTGCGTGGGGCTATGCTCCAGGTGCAGGTCTCAAGGAATGCAGGGAAATCTGGAAACTTGCCAAGAAATACGGCCGACCGACCTATACCCATATCCAGAACCTTTCGATGCTCGATCCGAATTCGGGCGTTCGCAACGTCATCGAGCTGATTGGCCTTGCGGGGGCAACTGGCGCGCAAACCCACATTTGTCATTGGAACAGCACAAGTCTGCGCGACATCCCCACCATCGTCGATATCGTGAAGAATGCGCAGGAAGCCGGTCTTCCGGTCACCACCGAGGCGTATGTCTATGGTGCCGGCAACTCCGGAATTGGCGCGGCAGAGTTCGATCCTTCGGATGTGGAAGACAGAATGGCAATCGAATGGTCAGACTTCACACTCGTGTAGGACATGCATGATTTTTCGTCCAAGGAAGAGTTCGTGGCCGCGCGTGAGGCCAACCCGGGCGACTCGGTGATTGTGCATTTCCTGCGAGAAGACGATAACCCGCATGATGCGAGCCTGCTCGATATGTCGGTCATGTATCCCGGCACGTCCATTTGCACCGACGGCCTACCCAACGTCGCAGCTGACGGCAGCTTCTATGAAGGTGCGGAATGGCCCTTGCCGGAAGGTTTAAGCAACCACCCGCGCGCCTGCGGCAACTATGCCCGTTTTTTGCGCAAATGGGTGCGGGAACGCGGCGTCATGAGCTGGATGGACGCAATCCGGCAAGCGTCTCTCAATGGCGCTCTGATCCTTGAAAACGCCTGTCCCCAAATGAAAAAGAAAGGCCGGATACAGGCAGGAGCAGATGCCGACATCATCATATTCGACCCCGAGACAGTGTCGGAACAGGCCGATTTCCAGGCACCTGTGAAAATTTCGAAGGGTATGCATCATGTTCTCGTCAACGGCACCTTTCTGATCCGCGACGAGGAAATGGACACTTCGGTCATGCCGGGCCAGCCGGTCCGTGCGTCCGTCGTTGCCTGAAGTTCTCTAACTGGGTGAGCGTCCCGAGTTGAGGTTGGTCAACCTGCCTACATCGGCAACCTAAACAGGAAAAATTATGGCGATCGTTAAAAATGAACCCGTATTTGAAGCTGGTGATAACGACTATACCAAGCCACGACACATAATCGTCGAAGGGACGAACGGTGAGATCGGTTACGACCTCGGCAAACTCGCCAGGGAAGAATACGGCACGAAATTATGCGCTTATGACGCACCGATCTACGCACAGGCGCGGCGCGAGTATCTAGCCCGCAACTGGCCGGAAATGCTGGAGAAGTCCCAAGGCGTTCTGAGGGCCTTTGGCATGCCCGAGGATGACGTCGTCTACGACGGCACGACACTGCCCTATGACCTCTACGATTCCCAGCGTGGCGCAAGCCTCGGCGCGAATACATGCTCCGCCGCGGTTCTACCTCATGAAAAGACAGACACCGGCGCCACGTATGTCTCTCGGAACTTCGACCTGATGGCCATGGTTCTCTGGAGTGAGCTCCTTGGCAAAGAGCCTCCCCAAGGGGCCTACAGCTGCTGGGAGCGGGGAATAGTCCTGGAAACCCGCCCCGACAAGGGATATCGCACCATTCAGGTTGGTGGCCATGAAGTGCTTTGGCCGTGGATCGACGGGATCAACGAAAAGGGTCTATATGTCACAGCGTTTCACGACCCTTGGGGGATCGGGGGAGAAACCAGCCCGTCTGGCGGCATGAACGTTTCGGGCATCACGCTGACCCAATCCTTCGGTTACATCCTGTCGACCTGTGCGACCGTCGAGGAGGCCAAGCATCTCATTCTCCGGAACCACCTGATGCAGGTTCTGATCAATGCACACGTTATGATCGCAGATGCGAGCGGCAACGCCACGGTATTCGAGATCGATCAGACGACACAGGCCTATGTTTTCGTCGACCGGGTCGCCAACGAACCCCTATTCGCCACCAACCATCCACTCCACACCTATCCCGAACCGAGCACCTACCCGGAATTCGATATGGAGGCGGAACACGGCAGTTTCACGAGGCAAATCATCCTGCGCGACGCTTATGCCAAGCTCAAGCCACCCTTTAAGCGCGAGGACGTCGTAGCTATGCTCGACCAAATCCATTGTGCATTCATCGACGATGAAAAGGCTGAAGCCGGTCCAAAGGAACGCACGCTCATCAATGTCAACGCGGACCTTTCGAAACCCGAAATCGCCATTCGGTGGTATCTTGGCGATGTCGGACCCATTGAGGGGACCAACAAGGTCAAGACCCGGATGAGTGACTTCTTCACCTTCGGCTTCTGATCATGACAGCGGGATCTCGTTTCGATGCTGCAAAACTTCCGGTTCCAGTGACAATCGTCGCCGGATTCCTGGGAGCTGGAAAGACCACGCTGTTAAACCACATCCTGACATCTGATCATGGGCGCCGCATTGCTGTCATCGTGAACGATTTCGGATCGGTCAACATTGACGCCGAACTTGTTACTGATGTCGGCGAAGGCATGGTCAGTCTCGCAAATGGTTGTATTTGCTGTGCGATACGATCGGATTTGATATCGGCCGTTCTGGATGTTTGCAAAACCGACCCCAAACCGGACCACATTGTGATTGAGTCCAGCGGTGTCGCCGATCCCAACAATGTCTATCGGGCCTTCCTTCAACCTGAAATCCGCACGTCTATCCTGTTGGACGGTGTCATAACGATCGTTGATGCCGAACAGTTTCTGGCAATTCCCGATAAGGAAATGAAGTTGGCAAGCGAACAGATCGAGGGCGGTGATCTGATCCTTCTCAACAAAGTTGATTTGGTGACGGATGCAACTATTGAAAAGGCGAAAGCCCAGATTTGGTCTTTGAACAAGTCAGCCCAGGTGCTGACAACCTCGAACTGTGTGGTACCAGTTGAAGCGCTGCTCGGCGTTGAAACATCGGAAGAACACCGCACTGAATTGCATCAGGAGGTGTTGGGCGAGAAACATTTTGCTAGCGGTCAGCCTGTTCACGACCACAGTCATCACAAGGAAGCCTTTGAAACGTTTTCTTTTACGTCAACCAGGCCGTTGCGTCTGGGCTTGCTGAACAAGGTTTTGAACAAGCTCCCGCCCGAGCTTTTCCGCGCAAAGGGTTTTATCTACGCAACGGATGCCCCTGGACGGCGGCACCTCCTGCAAATGGTCGGCCGGCGCGCGGTCCTGTCTGCCGATCGGCCCTGGGCAGATATTGAGCCTCACACGACCCTCGTTTTCATTGCCAGAGCAGGCGTTTGCAACGTTCCGGTGATCCGGAATGCCCTTGCGCGCTGCGAAGCGGAACCTGCAATAAATGCATGACGAACGCACAACGGCCCGTGATACGACAAAGAATCTGAAGCTATTGGCTGAAACCGCTAGGCTGGCGCATGGTTTTGGGGTGACATCGGGCAGATTGCAGGCGTTTCTTTTGAGCCTGGCCGAAGAGCTTGGCTATACAGGCAGTTTCCGGGTCACGCCGTCTTCGATCATGTACGCGATTTCCGAAAAGGGCCGGGAGGAGCAGCTTATCCGCTACATTCCGTTGCCGTCACCCGGATTTCAACTGACACGGTTGGCGTGGCTTTCGAAAATCATGAACCGGCTGGAAGCTAATGAGTTGACGGTCGACGAGACACTGAGTGAAATTAGAAAGCTTGAAAGCCTCCCCGATACATTCGGGCCAGCGGTCGTTGGATTGGCCTATGGCGGGTGTGGCGCAGGTTTCGCCGTTCTTCTGTCACTTGGATGGACAAACGTGGCAATCGCGTTTCTGGGCAGCCTGCTGGTATATGCGCTTGTCAGATTGGCCGAGCGCATCCCCATGCTGGGCGCACGTTTGGAGTTCTTGTCCGCATTCATCGTTTCTTTGCTGGCCTATCTTAGTTCACTTGTGTTTCCAGGAATGGACGCGTCAAAAATCACTCTTTGCAGTCTCGTTGTGCTGGTGCCCGGTTTCGGACTGACCGTCGGCGTCTCCGAATTTGCAGCCGGGCTAATCATGTCCGGACTTGAGCGTCTGTCCGCCGCGATCATGTCGACGTTCAAGCTGTTTTTTGGAGCTATTGCGGGTTGGGTGGTAGTCTCGGTCTACTTTGTGCTGCCCGAGGCCGTACCGGCAGCTCCGCACGCAACGCCCTTGCTCTGGGGCTTTGCGACAGTCCTTGTCATCTCGCTTGCAGTCATTTTTCAAGCCGACTTGGCTGATCTGCCCTGGATCGTCTTGGCAGGGGTCATAACGTATGCCGGCATGGAGGCCGGAGGTCAGCTTGGCTTCTGGCAGGGCTCCTTTTTGGGAGCTGCCGCACTCGGTTTCGCTGCAAACACCTACGCACGCAATTCGGGGCGCCCTGCATTGATCATCATCAATCCTGTAGTCATGATGCTGGTCCCCGGTGCGGCCACATTGCTTGGTCTGCAGGCCGGCGCGACAGCGGGCGCAGCCAGCGGATTTTCAGCCGAGTGGCACGCGTTTCTGAATATCGCAGCCATCCTGGCAGGGCTGATGGTCGCTTATGTGGCAACCCCCTCGAAGACCGCGCTCTAGGCCGCCCAACGAAGACTGCTTCTACGATACACCGTTCAGTTTCCGGCCCCGACATCAAGCCCCAGTCAAGCTGAGCCGCAATCCATCGTGGCTAAACGGTCTTAAGTTTCCGCGTCCGATTGCGCCCCATGGAATTCGAGAAACCAACCGTCCGTTCTCCGATCACTTCCGGACATTCGTCCAAAATGCAGCAAACGTCAGCTTCCCGCCCGCAATGAACATTCGTTGCGATGCGACAAAAGCGTAAAATATTGGTCTTTTTGTTGGTCTTTTAATAATCGAATTGAATTATAAATATAAAAAACAACACTTAATAGTCCAAATCACATGCCTCTCCTGGCACCAAATTCCGATTTCAGACAGTCCGACACGGTCTGACATCTTCCCAAAAAGCTCCGGTTTTCCGGGGCTTTTTTTTGTTTTGGATAACCTACAAGACGCGAAGCTGTGTCAGACAAATCGACGAGTGGTTCCTGATCTTGAATTTTCTCATGGGTCCCGTCCCGGTTATTTGAAGCGATCAGTGCCTGGGTTCAGATCGCAAATAAAGATTACCTCGCTCATCCTGGGCCAAAGCCGGATCTGATGCCGTCAGCACCAAGACATGTCTCGTGATTTGATTGACCGGGTTCAGTCAATGGGAGGCGAATGGACTGCCGCGCGAAGAGGGGACGGAAGCCTGCGCAAAGCAGCAGCAGGGCCTTTGAGCATTATTTCGCGATGCTCAGCAGTTTATCATATATCGCATATTCGTCGGCATAGATGTCTCTCAATGTCTTGACGAGGTCCGGGCACAAGGTGTCGCGACTCGACTGTGTCGTGCCGGCTCCACAATGCTTTCTTACAAGCCGGTCATCGCAAAAGCTCTTTGGGACCCCGCAAGGCTCCAGATAGCGAAAGGCGGAGCGGGACAAATCGTCTAGTTTTCCAACGAAATACAGGCGATGCTTGTTCTGTTCCAGGAATTCCGGAGACTCAAAATGGTAGACATAGCCGCGTCTTACGTGACCCATTGCCTGTTCCGCCCACAGGGCAGCGGACTTGAGCCGTTCATTGTCGGAGATTTTCGCGTTGAAGAAGTCGGTAACTGTCGGGAACCATAGATAGGCAACGGCCTCTTCCGATTTCCAAAGCGCCGTATAAGAGGGTCTGCTTTGGCGCAGTCTGCTGTTGAAGCCGGATATGATTCGCTCAATCGGATCCCGGATTGTCACTGAGAGCTTGATGTTCGGAAACTCGCACATCGCCTGTTTCATCGAGTAATCATGTCCGAGCACTCGGGGCGTACGGTAGTTATGGCTTGCTGCTTCGTTCAAAAGAGAAGCGATTGTTGTGCCTCCGGTTTTGCCGATATGCAAGAATCCATATTCGGGATCCTGGCGTATACCTGACTGGCTGTGAGGCCGCAGGAGGTGTTGAAAAAATCGCATGCAAGTGGACCCGGCCAAGGCTTCAGCGCAGCTGTACAGAACTGTTTTCGGGCGGAGCTCTGTTCGCTTCAGATGATTTATTGTTTGCGACCAACCCAGATTGACTCCCCCTTGCAAGCATCACCCATTCCAAGGGTGCAAGCATTGCACTGCTTTGGACATTCTGAGCTGTTTGTTGATAGCTCTACGCCAAAGGTCCTGCTGAGGGTTAGGCAGTTTGCGAAAACGGGGCAGTCTTGAGGCCGACTTGAAGTCCCGGATCTTCAGCGTGGCAAACAGAGCTGTCATCAACGCTGAGCCAAGCGGAAAATTATATAAAACAATGCTTTAGAGACGGTGCGCGCAGCCGCTCCGGGGGGCGCGTTTCGATAGCGGACAGTCCGATATTGTCTGATGTCCTTTAGGAGAGTTCAGGCTTTCAGGGATTTTGTTTGTGAGGTTGAAAACCCTGAGAAAAATGAGCTTTCAAGTCTGTGGCTGATTGATTGGCAGAGGACAACCTTATCACCCAACCCAAACTATTTCTTGGCAATGCCGGGGCACGCTGTCGTAAAATGCCAAGTTAACCACTGCCGTTAAGTAAGCTTCAATCCAATCGGCTTCACTCCTGTTGTCTCTCTTGGCCAATTGGGGGATCCATGGAGAACAGGAACTTTGAAAAAGGCGCGGTATTGCTCGCGTTTGGATGCGTCGGGCTTGCGGTTGTTTTGGTTGTTGCCAGCAGTTTTTATTTTGATCCGGACTGGAGAGGCGACAGCCCGGAAGACGAGGCGTCCTACGAAAACACGGCCGAAACAGGCTCCTGAGACGCGTGATCGGGTGGGGCGCGTTTTCGTGAACCCAGGTCCGGGCAGGTTCTGTTGCGGCCCTGGTTGAACGCCCGCATATGAGGCATCTGGAGGGGAGCGGAAATCCGGTTCTGGCCATCTGGTTCTTCATGGATGAGGCGGCCGGCGGAGATGATTGTGGCGAGCACAACGGTGTTCAATGCCCAGAGCCCAGAGCCCAGAGCCCAGAGCCCAGAGCCCAGAACCCAGAGCCCAGAGCCCAGAGCGCGAGACGCCACACACCTTTCGAGCGTGGAACGGAGACTGGCGTCGGCGTGTCTCCTCAGGTCTGGCGCGGACGCCAGGGCGCAAAGGCGCTTTGCCCGGTTGGTAGAACGCTCGCGAATTCCGGGAAATGACGCAGGATGACACTGGTCATCGTGCTTTCCTGAACCCAGGCAATCCCGAGCGGCGAATAGATCTCCGGGCGGAAGTCGACGGTCAGGAACCGGTCCGACTGCAGACGGCGAGTCGCCATCAGAATGAAAATGCGGAACGCGGTGTCGGAGAAGCCGAAGCCCGGCGGAGGCGTTTCCGCAAAGAGACCGACCATCGTGTCGATATTGTCGAACGAACCATAGATGTCTTTCAGCAGACGCACGTCCTCGCTGTTGGCGGTGATTTCCTCCCAACTGCGGATCGGCGGCTTGTGCAAGCCCTGGCGGAACTTGTTGTAGCGCGGGATCCCGCGCGAGCGTTCGCGCACGATATCGACAACGGAAAGGTCGATGATTTCGGTCTTCAGATCATGCGACGTGCGCGCGAAATGCTGCAGGGCGCGCGGATAGTTATGCAGCGTGATCGCGCCAGGATGGGCGTTGCCCATGGAATAGAGTACATCCGGCAGGCCGATCCTGCGCATGACTTCATCGGTTCGGGTGCCCTGGATGTCGTTGAATTCGAACTTTTCCCGGAAGGTGCCTGTTTGACTGTCGTGGATGCGGTAGTCGTCCGGCAGGAGCGGGTGCAGCCGGTAGACGGTGACGAAATCCTCCGTCAGGCAATAGCGCGCATTGTGATGATCCGGCAGGGTTTCCGGGATGCCGCGCAGGGCGTGCGCTTCCTGGAGCCAGAGCCCGATGCGCGTCAAGGCGCCCGCCGGACCGGACCAGTTCGCGTTGAGGGCAACATCAATCTCGGGTGTGGCGAGAATGGCGGGTGTCCACTCGACCGTATGGATCTTGGCGATCAGTGCGGAGATGACGAGCCGGGCGGTCTGGTAGATCCGTTCATCGCTCCAGTCCCGGTACTCCCGGCGCAGCGCGTCGCAGACGGTGTTGTGTTCGCGTGCGAACAGTGTGTGCAGGGCCGAGAGGCCGAGCCACCAGCTTTCGTTGAAGCCGGTGACTTCCATGCCGAGATTGTTTTCCGGCAGATATCCGTTGTCGAGGCGCAGCATCGGGCCGGTGCCGTCTCTCAGCCGGTCGGACGTCTGAAGGCTGCTGCCATAGATTTCCGATCCGTCCCACCAGTGCGAGACGGTGTTCTGGAATGTCAGGCCGGCATCGCCCTCGGGTCCGATTGGCCGATCCCCGGCGATCCGCATGACGGGCTCTTTCCTGCCCTTCGGCGTGTTTTTCCAGGTCTGGCCATCCGGCATCGGCACTTCCAGGTCTTTTTCGCCAAGAGGCCGCCGGGCGTGCTGCACCCAGTCATGCACCTGGAACTGGATCCAGGCGGCGGCGAGCACGTTGAGCGAGGTCGCCGGGATGAAGGATTTCCGGTAGAGCAACTGCTGGCTGATTTCGACCGGGTTGGGCGTGTTTATGTCGTCCGGGCGCGGATCGGGCGCAAGGTTGCGGCCGAAGACGGCACCGACCTTGCCCATATCCGGCACGCTGAGATCGTTCTGCCTGCCGTCGAAGAAGCGGCCATCCCAGGCAGCTTCGGGCGTAGGCCCGTCCGGTTGGGTCGCCTGCGGATTGGGTTCGACCGGTTCGCGGTCGATGAGGTTCTCCTTGCGCAGCTGATGGCGCAGAAGCGACAGGTTCAGGAGCGCAACCAGGTGCGGCAGCCGGTACCAGGGACGCCAACGATTGACGAGGCTGAATGTCGGTGCGAGCGCGGCAGTCACGATCCTGTTGCGCAAGGGGACCGGTTCAAAAAACCTCTTGCGGGCCCGATGTGCAGCGCTTGCCGCATAGACCGCCTTGCGCGCCCTGTTGAGATTGCCGAGCGGACGGAAGCCGGGCTGCGTGTTCCAGGGGGTGAAGGCCAGTCTGTCGATGGCCGCGGCCTTGTCCTGTGCCTCAAGCGTTGTCACGTCCTGCCGGGGGATCGTGAGCCGCGCAGCAACGATTGGCGGCGACCTGTCCTCTGGCCATTCGGCGGCGGCGTCCTCGACCGGCGTGATGTCTTCACTGACAAACCGCTGGACGCAGAGGTCCCAGCTGACATCGCCCTCACGAACTCTCTGCGCGATTTCGTTGCGCAGGGAGTTCTGACCCTTCGGACTTTCCTTGTCGGATTCGGGCGCGGCTTCGTCCGATGCAGGCCGGAGAAAGTACCTGACCGGGCCGGCATCGCCCCACAGGATCGCGCCGTGGCTCCAGAAACTTTCCTGCGAAAGCGTATGGACCGTGCGGCCCGTTCCTCTGGCAATGGTGCGCAGTATGCGGACCGCTTCGCGCGGACCGACGGCGAAAAGAAGTTTGACGATCCCGATGATGCGATTGCCGGCCATCGCGCTTGCAAAGGCAATGAACTGTTCCGCGTCACGCGCATGGGAAACGGGATAGTTGGTCATGAGGAGGTCCTGAACTTCGCCTCCGGTATCGACCCTGAGCGCCGCGCCGCGCAGATCGCGCTCGTTGTCGGGCTGATGCTGGCCGCTGGCATTTGACAAACGGAGCGTCGTGGCAAGTTCGGCACCCTTCTGCCAATGCTCCGCCACGAGATCGTCCGGCAAGTCCTCCGCAACGCGCAGGACGGCATTGTCGACCGACAGAAGTGCCTTGGCATTCTGGGCGCGGTCTATCCGCAGAGCCCCGGACCTCCGGCGTAACTTGTCCTGAACCTTCAGGATAGCAACTGCAAATCGCTCAAAATCGCGCCGTTCCTGCCCGGCTCCGCCCTTTTCGTCGCTGTACCGCTCCCATTTCGTTATGCCGGCAAGATCGCCCGTTTTTACTTCAGCGGTTTCGTCCTCTGGCTCCAACATACACGCGCACTCACAACCAAAAAGAGAAAAGAAAGGAAAGGAGGGAAATTTTATGAGTTTTTATAGCGTATTATATGCTTGTGTTATTTCGTTTTCAATTGTTTTACATGAAGTGATGAGATGGATACATAAATTACCTTGCGAAAGTAAGTGAATTCATTTGTGTGCAAGGAGAATTCTGAATTGAGATATGTGTCGAATTTACTTGATGGGCTCTCAACGGACGCTCCGGTGCAGTCGGCTTCGAGTACCTGAAGAATGAGTGTTTTTCTCCACAACCGGAAAAATCAGCACTGCCTTGAGCCGGGCGCGCTCGAAAGACGGAAGCGATCCCCGTTAAGCGCCGGCAGCCATCGGCAGAACTGCCATGCAACGCGGCAAACGCGCCGCGTATTTGATCCCTGACTGCCCTTGTTAAGGTCGCATTTACCATAATACTGTTGCCTTCTCTTGATGTTGCATTTGTTGATTGCTGACGGAAATGCGCCGGTCGGCGGTGCATGAGGCGTTTCGAAAAGGCAGAGTTGCCGGAATGCCTGAATTGGTGCGAAAGAGCCGAAGGACACGAACATGTCGCGAAAACTGAGCCGCCGCAGTCTGGTGTTTTCTGTTCCGTTTCTTCTGGCGGCCTGTCAGGGCCAGCAGAAATCGACCGTTCAGGCAGGCCTGACGCCGTTGGCCGACGGAACGCCGAACTATGCATCCGCCTATGCTCCGGTCCGGGATGGCGGCTTCTCGCTTCCGGGCATCGACTACCAGTCCTTCGACCCGAAATATCTGCGGCAGACGGTGTTCTATGCGACCCGGTATCCGGCCGGCACGATCGTCGTCGATCCGCGAAAGAAGTTTCTCTATCTCGTTGAGCCGGGTGGACGGGCGATCCGCTACGGCATTGGCGTCGGCCGGGCAGGCTTTGCCTGGAACGGTGAAGCGGTGATCCGCTTCAAGCGCGAGTGGCCCAAGTGGTTCCCGCCGGACGAGATGATCGAGCGCGACCCGAAACTGGAAAAATACCGTGACGGCCAGGAAGGCGGCCCGGGCAACCCGATCGGCGCCCGGGGCCTCTATCTCTGGCAGGGCAACAAGGACACGCTCTACCGCATTCACAGCACCAATCAGCCGAGCAGCATCGGGACCAATGCGTCCAGCGGCTGTATCCGCATGTGGCACCAGGACATCATCGATCTTTACAAGCGCGTCGATGTCGGCACCAAGGTCGTCGTCCTGGGCTGACCGTCACTCTGTCGCATCAAGCTGTGCGGCAAAGAATGGCTCGGGACTGTCCGTTTCCGAGAGCCGTTTGCCGTCGATCAGCCAGAACCGGGTGCCGACATTGCGGACAAAGGCCCGGTCGTGGCTGACAATCAGTGCTGTCACCTCGTGATCGAGGAGTTCGCGCTCGAGCGCTTCCTGCCCGTCGATGTCCAGATGGTTTGTCGGTTCATCAAGTATGTAGAAGTTCGGCCGCTGGAGCCGGAGCAGCAGCATGGCCAACCGGCTGCGCTGTCCGCCCGAGAGGGCCTTGATACTCTTTTCCTGCAGATCGATGGCAAGCCCGGCTTCGGCAAGCAGCGCGCGTGCCCTGTTATCACCGACATCGGACGCTTCCGTCACCGCGGACATGGGGCTCTTGAAGCGGTCCAGTTGCGACAGGGTCTGATCCGAGACACCCGGCACGGCGGACGGGGCGACGCGCGTGTCGGCGGTTTCCGCTGCAAGGGCATCCATGATCCGCGACAGGAGGCGCGACTTTCCGCTGCCGTTCGCACCCAGAACGACAACGCGGTCACCGGGATTGATCCAGAGCTGTGGAAGCTTGAACAGTGTTCGCCCGTTGGGAACTGTCACGGAGGACTCCGCAAGGCTAACCAGCGACTTCGCATGGGCGCCGGAATTTTCCAGCCGGATCTTGCCGGCCGAGTGCGTCCTTTCGGCGGGCCGGGCCGCGGTTTCGATTTTGTCCGCCCGCTCCTTCAGTTGCTTGGTCTTGTTGAGCAAGAGGTCAGACCCCGAGTTGATGCCGATGTTCTTCAGCTTTGCAGCCTTGCGCCGGAGTTGGTTCGCCTTGGCCAGGTCGTTTTGAAAGCGGCGCTCTGCTGCGTTGTCGAGTTCCGCCAGGTTCTGACGCGCTCTGCTGAAGGGCAGAGAAAACGCATGCGATGCCTCGCGGCGCAAGAACAGGGTGCGGTTGCATGCGGCGTCGAGGAAGGCGCGGTCGTGGCTCGCGATGATCATCGGCGTGCCGCGCGCAACGGTCACCATCCAGTCCTGCAGAATGCCGATCCGGTTGAGGTCCAGGTGGTTTGTCGGCTCATCCATCAGCAGGACGTCGGGTTCATCTGCCCAGGCCCGCGCAAGAAGGGCCACCCGCTGCCAGCCGCCCGACAGATTTTGCAAGGGTTGCTGCCAATGCGTTTCGGGAACCTGAAGATCGTTCAACGCGATATCGACGCGCCAGCTTTCCGTCTCGGCGTCATCCGGCGCGAACGCGGACAGGACTGCATCATAGAAGGTCAGCTCCAGGAGACTGTCCGGAACGTCCTGGGCAACAAGCCCAACCTTCGTGCCCCTGGCAAGGGTGATCTCGCCATGGGTTGCGTCGGCAAGGCCCGCAATGATGCGGAGCAGGGTGGACTTGCCTGTGCCATTGGCAGCGACGAGCCCGATCCGGTCGCCTTTCTCAAGACTCAGGTTCAGGTTCTCAAACAGCGGTATGGAGAGCGTAACGCCAAGATTGCGCAGATTGATCAGGGACATGTGTCGTAACTTTCAAACCGGGAAACGCGGCTTCATGAGCCGCTTTTTGGGCAGATCGTCGTGACGTGGATGATGTCCTTCGATCAGCCCTACAAACGTGTTTGCAGGGCCTGGACGGGACCGCGGGTTCGATCATGATATCGAAAATATGTCATGTAATCCTCCCTCGGTTCGTGTGGAATTGATGCGCAAAGCTAGTCCGCCAGTCGCATCCCGTCAATCGCTGCGAAAACAATTGGAGTGGATGAAACCGGCGGACCAACAGATCGTCACCGGATCAGGCCGGTGCGAACATGTCCTTGTAGGCGTCACGAAGCACGTTCTTTTGCACCTTGCCCATCGTGTTGCGCGGCAGTGCGTCCAGCAGGATCAGTTTTCGCGGATGCTTGAACCGGGCGAGCGATGCCTTGACCGCATCATGTATGGCATCAAGGTCCGGGGACGTGTTGTTTTCCGGTATGATTACACCCAGCACGGTTTCACCGAAATCGGGGTGCGGCACACCGATCACGGCGCTTTCCAGCACGCCGGGCTGATCATCGAGGACAAGCTCGATCTCTTTCGGGTAAATGTTGTAGCCGCCGGAAATGATCAGGTCCTTGTTTCGTCCGACAATGTGAACGTAACCGTCTTCGTCGATGCGGCCGAGATCGCCGGTGATGAAAAAACCGTCGCTGCGCAGTTCCGCCGCGGTTTTGTCCGGCATCTGCCAATACCCTTTGAAGACGTTGGGGCCGCGCACTTCGATCTGGCCGACATCGCCCTGGGGCAGGCTTGCCCCGCGCTCCGGATCGGTGATCTTCAGCTCAACGCCCGGAAGCGGGAAGCCGACGGTTCCGGCGCGCCGCTCACCGTCATAAGGGTTGGAGGTGTTCATGTTCGTTTCGGTCATGCCGTACCGCTCCAGGATACGGTGGCCCGTCCGTTCCTCGAACTGGACGTGTGTCTCGGCGAGAAGCGGTGCGGAACCGGAGACGAAGAGACGCATGTGGGATGTCAGGTCCTTTGTGAACCGGGGATCGTCCAGCAGTCTTGTGTAGAATGTCGGCACGCCCATCATCGACGTCGCTTCGGGCATGTGCGCAATGATTTCATCCTGGTCGAACTTCGGCATGAAGATCATGCAACCGCCAGCCGCCAGGATCACATTCGTTGCGACGAACAGTCCGTGCGTGTGGAAGATCGGCAGCGCATGCAGCAAAACATCTTCGTTCGTGAACCGCCATTCCGTCACGAGCGTCCGGGCGTTCGACAGAAGATTGTTCTGCGTCAGCATGGCCCCTTTGGACCGGCCCGTCGTCCCGGACGTGTAGAGAAACGCTGCGAGGTCGTCTCCGCTCCGCTCCACGGTCGCAAAACTCGGCGGCATCTCGTTCGCAGCCACGCTCAGCGAACCGGAACCGTCCGCATTCAGCGTCTCGATCTTCGCGCCCAGCTTTGCGGCGACCGGCTTGAGATCGGCTTCGCTTCTGCCGTCGCAGACCACCAGGGACGCGCCGCTGTTATCGATGAAATATGTCAGTTCCTCGACCGTGTAGGCCGTGTTGAGCGGCAGGAACACCAGGCCGGCCTGCGCACAGGCGGCATAAAGCGCGAGCGCTTCCGGCGATTTCTGGACCTGCACGGCGACCCGGTCACCGGCGGTGAGGCCAAGCCGGGTCAGTGCGTTTGCGGTTCTGGCAGCGATCTCCAGAAAGTCCTGGTGGGTGACGGTGCGCCCGTTCAACAATCGCAGAAACGGCGTCGTCTTGCCGGCATGAATGCCAAAGAGGTTGTCAAAGAGTGGGTTTGGCATTGGCGTCACCTTTTCTGTTCTTGTTGAGCACAGCGGACTTTGCGAGTGACTTGACTGCGTCCGTGGCCATGACTTCCTGCGTTGTTGCGTATTTTTCGTGGTTTTGCGCCACTTTGGAGAGATCGTAAAGATAATTCACCATCGTGCCGCCCGATTGGGCCTGACCCTTTTCGGACATGTCGGCCGCCGCGTGGACAGCATGAATGACTGCCCCGTTGCCGAGGTGAAACCGGGCGACAGGATCGAAGGGGCGCTCGCCGCGCGACTTGGCATTCAACAGATAATGCGCCGCCTTGGCCTTCATCTGGTCCGGCGGAGCATCCGTCCATTCGTCGCCTTCACGCTCGAGCCACCGTGTCAGCCCCGGTATGGGAGACAGGGTGACGAATGTCTTCAGCCCGTTGAGTTCAGCCGCCAGGTCGGATGCGACCTGCTTGATCAGGGAGTTCCCGAACGAGATGTTCGCCAGACCGGCCTGGCAGTTCGAGATCGAATAGAAAACGGCCGTGTCGGCCTCTTCGGCCGCGTGCGCTTCCCGGTCTTCCGCCAGAAGCGACTGTATGGAGTTGGCAATGCCCTTGGTGAGGGCAACCTCCACGAAGATCAGCGGTTCGTCCGGCATGGACGGATGAAAGAAGGCGAAGCAGCGCCGGTCGGACGGCTCAAGGCGCCGGCGAAGATCATCCCAGCTGTGAATTGCGTGCACGGCTTCATAGGCGATGATCTTTTCCAGTATGTGCGCCGGGCTTTCCCAGTTGATCGGCCGCAGCACCAGGAAACCGCGATTGAACCAGGACGCGAACAGATGCCTGAGATCGAGATCAAGGGCATCGGGTTCCGGATCCTGAACGCCGAGCCTCAAGAGGTCTGCACGCATGTCGACGAGCGTCCCCGTTGCGCCCGGCACCCTGTTGAGGCGCCGGAAAAGTTCCTGTCTGCGTGGTTCCGCCGCCGTCATGAAATCCCTGTACGTCGCCTTGGACGGTGACCCTTCATAGGCATCGAGCGCGGTGCGTACCTTTTCCGGATCGATGTTGAGCCTTCCGGCGATCGTCTGGAAGAAAGTCAGCTTTTCTTCATCGTCCAGGTTCCCAAAACCGGACAGGATGTCCTGTGCCAGAGCGAGACCGGACGTTTCACCCGCGGATCCGACCAGTTCGTCGGCGAGTTCCTCAAGAGGCCGCTCGTTCCTGAAATACCGTCCGGGAAGCCGGTAGCGGCGTTCAAAGACCGTGGACAGAAGATCTGCAAAAAGCGTCATACCGCTTTCCCCATGACAACGTCCGGAAGCCAGGTCGCCAGTTCCGGAAACAGGCACAAAAGGATGATCGCCAGGACCATGCATCCGACAAACGGCAGCGATCCGGTCAGAATGGTCTTCAGCGAAATATCCGGTGCGATGCCGTTGATCACATAAAGGTTGAGACCCACGGGTGGTGAAATCAGCCCGATTTCCATGTTGATCGTCAGAACGACCGCGAACCAGATCGGGTCGAACCCGGCGGTCGTTATGATCGGCAGCAGGATCGGCGCCGCCATCAGAATGACCGCGACCGGCGGCAGGAAGAAACCTGCGATCAGCAGGAAGATGTTGACCGCTCCCATGAGGACCCAGCGGTTGACATCCAGAGTGCCGATCCACTCGGCGATCGACTGCGTTATGAATAGCGAGCTGAGCATGTAGGAGAACACGCCGGCGGCAGCGATGATGAACAGGATCATCACCGATTCCTTGGTGCTGTCGCGCAGCACCACCCAAAGCGCCTGGGGCTGCCAGAGCTTGTAGATGATCATCGCGATCAGGAGGCACAGGAGCGCGCCGACTGCTGCCGTCTCGGATGGTGTCGCGACACCGCCATACATGGCGTAGAGCACACCCAGGATAATGGCGATAAAGGGCAGGACGCGCGGCAGGATTTCGAACCTCTGTCCCCAGCTGTAGCTGCCGGAACTGAGCCGCCTGCCTTCGCCTGACCGCCACGTCGAATAGAGCGACCAGGCCATGAACAGACCGACCAGCATCAGGCCGGGGATGACACCGGCCAGGAACAGCCTGCCGATCGAAGTTTCGGTCGCGATGCCATAGACGATCATCGTGACGGAGGGCGGGATCAGGATGCCCAGGGTTCCGCCTGCGGCAATGGACCCGGCGGCGACACCGTCCGGATAGCCGCGCTTGCGCATCTCCGGGATGCCCATCTTGCCGATGGCGGCACAGGTTGCGGGCGATGATCCGGACATGGCGGCGAACAGGGCGCACGCGCCGAGATTGGAGACAACCAGCCCGCCTGGAACGCGCGTCAGCCATCGTTCCAGCGCTTCGTAAAGATCGGCGCCCGCGCGCGTCGACGCGATCGATGCGCCCATGATGATGAACATCGGGATCGACAGGAGCGCGAAATTATCGAGCTTGCCGAACAGGATTTCAGGCATCAGTTCCAGCGAGCGGGGACCGTCGAAGATGATGAGGAAACCGGCGGAAACGATCAGCAGGCCGATCGCGACCGAGACACCGGAAAAGAGAACCAGGATTGTGGCAATGGCGACGATCGCGCCCAGGAGAAGGGGATCCATCGCGTTTACTCCAGGCCAAACGGTTTGTCGGTTCCGGTCAGAACGGCCACGAGGTCAGCGATCAGCTGAAGCAGGAGCAGGCCGAACCCGATCGGAATGGAAAGGTAGGGAATCCAGAGCCTGACGCCCCAGACCGTGTCGGAACGCCAGCCGCGATCCCAGGCGAAATGCCAGTATTCGAAGCCGTACCACAGCATGATCGACACGATGACAATCGACAGGACGGAGGTCAGCATGGCGAGCAGGAACCGCGCGCGGGGTCCGAGCGAAAGTGGTATGAGATCCACATTCACATGACCGCGCAGGCGCTGGACATAGGGCAGTCCAACGAGGGTCGCCGCGATCACGAGATAAATGACCGCTTCCGTCTGCCAGACCGTCGATCCGTTGAGGACGAACCGCACGAAGATCATCTGGCACGTTATCGCCACCGCGGCAACGATCATGGCCGACGAGCACCAGCCTGCCAGGGTTGAGATGGCTGCAACAGCGCGCAGGAACAGATTGTTTCCCGTGCGCGCGGCAACAGCAGAGCTATGGCCGGCCATTACCGACTCCCTCAAGATCCGGGATTGAAAGAAAAAGCGTGGCGGCCGGCGGCCGCCACTTAATATGTCACTCTACCGCGAGGGCCTTGTCGAGCAGGTCCTGCCCGTCCGGAACTTCCTCGACGAACTTCTGGTAAGAGGTCTCCATTGCCAGTTTGCGCCAGGCCTCGAAGTCTTCCGGGCTCATCTGCGCGATCTCGACGCCGGCTTCCTCAAAGACCTGAACGGAGGCTGCGTCCTGCTTCTTTGCCTCCGCGAGGTAGAACGCTTCGGCCTTCTCGGCTCCGGCCAGAAGCGCCTGCTGCTGCGCCTCGTTGAGGCCTTCAAATGCCGACTTGTTCATCAGAAGCGGCTGATACATGAACCACAGTGCAACTTCGCCCGCAGGCGTGTAGCACTTGACCTGTTCGTAGATGCGGTAGGACACGAACGACGAAGACGACGTGTTGGCCGCCTGCAGAACGCCGGTCTGCATCGCGTTGTAGATCTCCGAAGACGCCATTGAAGCGATCGAAGCACCCGCACCTGCGAGCATCTGTTCGAAGGACTTGCCAGCCGCGCGCGTCTGCAATCCTTTCACATCGTCCGGGCTTGTGATGCACTTGTCCGTCCCGGCAAATCCGCCGGCCAGGTAACCGTGGACCAGAACCATCACGTCATCTTCCGCCATTTTGGCCTCCAGGGCCTCCATGAAGGGAGAATCGCTGAGACGGGCCGCGTGGTCGTGGTTCTTTACAAGACCCGGCATGAGCGTGAGGTTATACGCCGGCTGCTGGCCACCGGCGTAGCTCAGCGGAAACACCGTCATGTCGAGCTGACCGCGGCTCAGCGGCTTGTACTGCTCGCGCGGCTTGAACAACGACTTGGAGCCGAAGATCTTGATCTCGAGATCAACATCTGCAGCAGCCACTTCATCAGCAACGATCTGTGCCACCTGGTGGCGGACATCCTTGTTGGACCATTGGTGAGACAACCGCAGTTCTGTCGCCTGAACCAGCGTCGCAGTGCTCATGACGGCAAGGGCTGCCACCGCGCCTTTCAAAATTGATTTCATGTTTTCCTCCCGAAGTGCCCGAACGGGAATTTCGCCCGGACGGTGTGGGCAGTGTAAGATCGTTCTGTATTTTTAGTCAACAATCTTGTATACAAAAATTACAGGTTTGCGTTTCAGCGCCAGCCGAACTAGAAGAAAAGTCATGGAACAACGGCGTGCCGACAACATTGCTGAAGCGCTCGAAGAGCATATATTCAGCGGCATTTTCCAGAACGGGGACCGTCTGGATGAGGTGAGGCTCGCCGAACAGTTCGGCGTGTCGCGGACGCCCTTGCGCGAGGCGCTTCAAAGGCTTGCGCTGTCGGGCCTGGTTGAACTCGTGCCGCGGCGCGGCGCGTTCGTGCGCCAGCCCGGGCCGATCGAACTGATGGAAATGTTCGAGGTCATGGCAGAGCTCGAAGCGGTATGCGGCCGGCTTGCTGCGCTCAGGATATCGGATGAGGCGATTGAAGAGCTTCGGGACGCCAATGCCAGGTGCCAGATGGCGGTCGAGGCGCGGGATACGGACGGGTATTACGCCGAAAACGAGCGCTTCCACAGAACAATCTACCGGCAATCGGGCAACAGCTTCCTGGAGCAGGAAGCGGCGAAACTTCACAAGCGCCTGAAGCCCTTCCGGCGCCAGCAGTTGAAATTTCGCGGACGGATGGCCCAGTCCATGGCCGAACATGAAGCGATCGTTGCGGCTCTGGCCGGCGGCAACCCGGAAGAGGCGGCCAGTGCCCTGCGCAATCATGTCGCCGTTCAGGGCGAGAAATTCCACAATCTCATGGCGAGCCTGAAGCAAAAGGCGGGTTAGGTGATGGACCCATAAATGAGACCGAAATGGCATGCGAAATGGCGAAATCCCGTTAGGAAGGGTGTGCGGAGCGGGCTTTCTGCCCGGTCAAGCACGCTGACGCCACGGGGTGAAGCCATTTCCATGTCCTTCGGATTTGACCGGCTTGCGCCTCCTCGGCGTTGCGAAAGGCTTGAAAATGAAGGACATTTCCTGCGCTTCCGCGCCTTGACGAGAAGCAAGCCGCCTCAAACCATTTCAGTCTCATTTATGGGTCCATCACCTAGGGTACGACCCCCTTGGGAATGCAGCGCCGGTGGTCTCGGTAATGCCGGACAAACAGGCATAAGTGGTTTTTCAGATTGACCTTCCAGTCACTGGAGGCCCTAACTGACGCTTGAAATCAGTCTTGATGAAGAGCGCCCGATCATGCAGGAACCCGTTGCGACCTTGGAAACCCCCATTGATCCCGGCCAGGCCGTCGACCCGGTCTGCGGTATGTCGGTGACACTGGGCAAGGGCAAGCCGTCGCTGAAATACAAGGGTGAGACCTACCACTTCTGCAATCCGAAGTGCCACGACAGGTTCGACGCCGACCCCTATTTCTATGTCTCCGGCAACAATGAGAAAAAGAAGCAGCTGGACGCGGAAAAGTCGGCATCGGGCGCGCTCTATACCTGCCCGATGGACCCGGAAATCATTCAGGAAGGCCCGGGAACCTGCCCGATCTGCGGTATGGCGCTGGAGCCGATGAGCGGTGTATCCGACGAACCCAACCACGAACTGATCGATTTTACCCGCCGTCTCTGGGTGAGCGTTGTCGCTGCCATACCGCTTCTTGTCCTGACCATGGGGCCGATGGTCGGTGTGCCCGTCCGTGACTGGATCGGAGAAGGTGTTGCCATCTACCTGGAGGCAATCCTGGCGACACCGGTTGTTCTGTGGGCCGCCCTGCCGTTCTTCCAGCGCGGCTGGACGTCTCTGGTCACCCGGCATTTCAACATGTGGACCCTGATCATGATCGGGGTCGGGACGGCCTATCTCTATTCGATGATCGCCGCCTTCCTGCCGTTCCTGTTCCCGGATGCGCTAAAGGGGGCCAGCGGGCACATGCCGGTCTATTTCGAGGCTGCGGTGGTGATCGTCGCACTGGTTTTTGTCGGCCAGGTGCTCGAATTGAACGCGAGAGAACGCACCGGGGACGCCATTCGCGCCCTGCTTGACCTAGCGCCCAAGACCGCGCGGCGCGTGGCCGATGATGGGGAAGAATACGATGCTCCACTTGAAAACATCCTGGCGGGGGATCGGTTGCGGGTCCGGCCCGGCGAGGCGGTCCCCGTCGACGGTGTCGTGCTGGAAGGGAACTCGTCTGTCGACGAGAGCCTCGTCACGGGTGAGCCGGTACCTGTTCGAAAACAACCGGGGGACAGGGTCACGGGCGGCACGCTCAACAAGACCGGCTCCATGGTCATGCAGGCCCAGCTTGTCGGTGAGGACACGATGCTTGCCAAGATCGTGGACATGGTTGCCTCTGCGCAGCGCTCGCGCGCACCAATCCAGGGTCTCGCGGACAGGGTGGCAAGTTACTTCGTCCCGACCGTTGTCGCCGTGGCGGTCCTCGCTTTCTTCGCCTGGCTGGTCTTTGGCCCCAGCCCGTCCTTCGTACACGGGATAATCGCCGCCGTTTCGGTGCTGATCATCGCCTGTCCCTGTGCGCTCGGGCTTGCGACACCCATGTCGATCATGACGGCAACGGGCAGGGGCGCGCAGGCCGGTGTGCTCGTGAAGACCGCCGAAAGCCTGGAACACCTGGCCGAGGTTGATGTCATTGTTGTCGACAAGACCGGGACCCTGACAGAGGGCAAGCCGGCCGTGACCGACATTCTTTCGAGCGATGGTGTCAAGGAAGACGACATGCTCGCCCTGGCGGCTGCACTCGAAAAGGGCTCGGAGCATCCTCTGGCGGAAGCGATCCTGGAAGCTGCCGGCGAGAGGTCCCTGGATATTCCGGCGATGACGGATTTCGCGGCCGTGACGGGCAAGGGCGTGACCGCACGAGTTGGAAACAGCTCTGTGTCCTTCGGAAATGCAGCATTCGCAAGCGGGACAGGCGCTGATATCGGCCCGCTGCAAGGCCGCGCCGAAGAGCTCGCCGAACTCGGCAAGACAGTCATGTATCTCGTCGAAGAGACTGCCGGCCGTGCCGTGCTGCAGGGAGTGATCGCGGTCGCCGACCCGGTGAAACACAATGCCAAGGCGGCGATCGATGCACTGCATACGGACGGCGTGAAGATCGTCATGGCAACGGGAGATGCGCCGCGAACGGCCGAGGCCGTTGCCGCGGCGCTCGGCATCGACGATGTTCGTGCCGGCGTGCTGCCGGAGGGCAAGCAGAAACTCGTTGAGGAGCTCAAAGCCGCTGGGCACCGGGTAGCCATGGCCGGAGATGGCGTCAATGACGCGCCGGCCCTGGCTGCCGCCGATGTCGGTCTCGCTATGGGAACAGGTGCGGATGTTGCCGTCGAAAGCGCCGGCCTGACCTTGCTCAAGGGCGACCTGGAGGGGATCTTCCGGGCGCGGACGCTCGCGAGCGCGACGGTCAAGAACATTCGCCAGAACCTGTTCTTCGCGTTCGCCTATAATTCCGTCGGCGTTCCGATCGCGGCGGGCGTGCTCTATCCGCTGCTGGGGGTTTTGTTGTCACCGATGCTGGCCGCTGCTGCGATGAGCCTGTCGTCGGTCTCCGTGATCACGAATGCGCTGCGTCTGCGCACGCTGAAACTCTGAGGTCCTGACATGAATATCGGAACCGCATCGGAACAAAGCCGGCTGCCGGTCAAGACGATCCGATACTACGAGGATATCGGCCTGGTCAGACCGCTGCGAAGCGAGAACGGCTATCGCGATTTCTCGGACACGGACCTTCAACGGCTGAAGTTCCTCCAGCGGTCGCGCAGCCTCGGGTTTTCCATCGAGGAATGCCGTGAATTGCTGTCTCTCTACGAGGATGGCAACAGGGCCAGCGCTGATGTGAAAGCGATCACACAGACAAAGATCATCGAGATCGACCGGAAAATAGATGAACTGAAGTCGTTGAAGAAAGTTCTGACAACGCTGTCCGACGCCTGTCACGGCGACAACAGGCCGACCTGTCCGATCATTGATGATCTGGCAGGCAGGAGCGAAATGGAAAAGGACATGCGGGGGAATTCGGAATGATCCGAACGCGGGCCTTTGTGATGGTAGCGGTATTGTTCGCGGCATCGTTGGGCGGATGGGGATACTGGCAATCGCGGGAACGCCCGGTCGCGCAACCGGCGGACAAAGGCGCGGCGATGGTGCAGGTTCAAAGACCCGAACTGTCCCAGGTCGCGTTGCAGGGAGAGAGCCTCTTCAGGGCCAATTGCGCAACCTGCCATGGAGACAGCGCGGATGGGCGTGATGGACTGGGGCCACCCCTGGTCCACAAGATCTATGAGCCCGGCCACCATGGCGACGGGTCGTTTTTTCTGGCAGCGGCGCAGGGTGTGCGCGCGCACCATTGGCGCTTCGGCAACATGCCGCCTGTAGACACGGTCAGCCAGGACGAAGTGGGCAAGATTGTCGTTTACGTGAGGTCGCTGCAGCGAGCCAACGGGATCTTTTAGGAGGGGGAATAGCCGGATGATAATCGGAACACGGTCAGCAGCGCTTGCTGTCACTTTGGTGGGACTGGCCGCTGGCGCTGCCCTGGCCCATGGTGGTGCGACAGGGATCGTCAAGGAACGCATGGATGCGATGACGGACATCAGCCGGAACGTGAAGAGCGTGGGGCAGATGCTGAAAGGCACCGCGGTCTACAATCCGGAGGAGATCAAGCGTGCGGCGAACGCCATCTCCGGGCACGCGGGAGATGCCATGACGGAATTGTTTCCCGAAGGCAGCCTGAAGTCGCCTTCGGAAGCCAGCCCGACGATCTGGGAAGAGTGGCCGGAATTTGTCACGTTCGCGGACAGTCTGGAAACGTCCGCGCGGGCGCTTGAAGACCTGGCGGCGCAAGACGCGGATCAGAAAAGCGTTGCAGCCGCTTTTGGCAAGGTGGCTGCGACCTGCAAGACTTGTCACGAGGCATTTCGCATCAAAAAGTAGCTCGTCGCCCTCATTACGCAACGTCTTCAACGTCTGCATACCGCAATCCGCTTGCCACGACCGGCAGCATGTTTTACCTCACGGTCAAACATTTGCGATATTGAGACGATCCCGGCACGGCAACAGGAGACGGCGCGACATGACCATCAGATACCACAAGGAAGATCTTCCTGATCTGACGGCGTATGAGGCGGCAGAGGCGGTCGCGGTCGATTCCGAGACACTCGGGCTCAACCCGCACCGCGACAGATTGTGCGTGGTTCAGCTCTCTTCAGGCGACGGGACGGCCGATGTCGTCCAGATCGCGCGCGGCCAAAGCGAGGCGCCCAACCTTGCCCGCCTTCTCACCGATACGAAGAAACCGAAGATTTTCCACTTCGCCCGGTTTGATGTCGCCGTGCTGCGGCACTATCTAGGCATCGAGGTCGAACCTGTCTGGTGCACGAAGATCGCTTCGAAACTCGTGCGGACCTACACGGACCGGCACGGCCTGAAAGACATAACCCGTGAATTGCTGGGCGTTGATCTTTCAAAGCAGCAGCAAAGTTCCGACTGGGCGGCAGAGAAGCTGACGGACGCGCAACTGGCCTATGCCGCATCGGATGTGATGCATCTGCATGCGCTGAAGAAAAAACTGGAGTTCATGCTGCAGCGGGAAGAACGCAGCCATATCGCGGAGGCCTGTTTCAAGTTCCTGCCAACGCGCGCCGAACTGGATCTCAGGGGATGGGAAGAAACCGACATTTTTGCGCATTCCTGAGAACCACCCGCAGGACGGACAGGCGGTTTCGCCGAAACTGGAGAATTTGTTGAGTATCACCAGCGGACAATTGGGAACGGCAATCCCCGGGCATAAGCTCAGCCGCGTACAGCGGGCGGCACGCCGTCACAGCCTGTTGGTGCGGTTGCTGCGCTGGGCCTTTCCGGCGATCGGTCTGCTGATTCTGGCAGGCATGACGGGACTTGTCGTGCTCTTCAATGTTCTGAGTGGTTTCGGCGCCGCGAACGTGATGCTGACAAGCGAGGGGCTGGTGATGGATCACCCCGAATTGTCCGGGCATGATGGCGAGCGGTCCTACAAGGTCACCGCACGCCGCGCGATTCAGAGGTTGAGTGACCCCCGGATCATAGATCTGGAAACAATCCGGGCCGATATTGTCCTCGGCAAAGACGAAACCGCCGAAATCATCGCCCTGAAAGGCACTTATAACAATGCAGCGGAAACGCTGCGACTTTATGAGGGTATCCAGATCGAGTGGAGTGAGGGCTACACAGTCGACATGTCGGTCGTGGAGGTCAATTTGAAGAACGGCGCTATGAAAACATCGGAACCTGTTTCAATCAGATCCGATCAGGGGCATGTTCAGTCTGGAAATCTCTCGTATGATAAGGCGAAGGGTCTCGTCCGGTTTTCGGATGGCATCAAGATGACGATCAATCCGGCATCGGAAGGACAGTAGCAGATGACAGTTTTGAAGCGCCTGACATTGGCGGTTGCCGCAACTTTCCTGGCATCGGCTGTTCACGCCCAGACTTTCTCCGATTCCTTCGCCGGTTTCGGATCGAATGAAGGTGAACCGATCGAGATCGAGGCGAGCGAGCTGCGCGTGGAGGACAACAACAACACGGCGACCTTCGTCGGTGATGTGGTCGTCATTCAGGGCGAAACGAGTCTCAAGACGGAGCGGCTCAAGGTCTTTTACGCCGGTTCGGGCGCGTCGAGCGGAGAAGGCGCCGTTCAGCAGCGCATTTCGCGCCTGGAGGCGGAAGGTGGCGTGTTCGTTACATCGAAGGATCAGACCGCAAAGGGTGATGCGGCAAGCTTCGACATGAACAAGGAAATCATGGTGATGACCGGCCGGGAAGTCGTTCTCAGCCAGGGGCCCAATGTTGTGGTCGGCAACAAGTTGACGGTCAATCTCAAGACCGGGCAGGCAAACCTGACCGCGGCCAAGGCAAGCGCTTCGAATTCCGAAGGCGGCGGCGGGCGCGTCAAGGTACGGATCATGCCCAACAGCGTGGAAGAAAACTGATACGTGTGTGCCAGATCGGCAATGAAATGCCGATTTTGGAGACGGCAAGGCGGCAGGGATTGATTGGATAGTCTTAAGTGAAGATTTCATCTTCGGATTACAATGGATTGCACGGCAACTCGCCGGATCATGACTTGCCTGAAGACGATCTGTCGCAGGCGCTTGTCGTGGACGGCATCGGCAAGACCTATGGCCGCCGCCAGGTGGTGAAATACGTGAGCCTGACCGTCAAGCCGGGCGAATCCGTCGGCCTTCTCGGACCGAACGGCGCCGGCAAGACCACGACATTCTACATGATCACCGGCCTGATCCGCCCGGACCAGGGGCAGATCCTTCTTGAAGGCTTCAACATCACCAAGATGCCCATGTACCGCCGGGCACGGTTGGGGATCGGCTACCTGCCTCAGGAGGCTTCCATCTTCAGGGGGCTCACCGTTGAGGAGAACATCCGCGCGGTGCTGGAAGTGATCGAACCGAACCGGCAGAAACGGCGCGAGGAACTCGACTCGCTACTGGCGGAATTCGGGCTCACACACCTGCGAAAGTCACCAAGCATTGCCTTGTCGGGAGGGGAACGCCGCCGCGTGGAAATCGCGCGCGCGCTCGCCAGCCGTCCGTCTTTCATGCTGCTCGACGAACCATTTGCCGGTATCGATCCGATTGCAGTCGGCGACATTCAGCAACTTGTGCGTCACCTGACTCAGCGTGGCATCGGTGTTCTGATCACGGACCACAATGTCCGAGAGACCCTCGGACTGATCGACAGGGCCTATATCATCGCTTCCGGAGAGGTTCTCACCGAAGGTTTGCCTCAGGAAATCGTGACGAATCCAGACGTTCGCAGACTTTATCTGGGCGAGCAATTTACGCTTTGATGACGAGTGTCGAGCTAGGTTATAGTGCAGGTCTGTAACAAAGAAGCAAAAAGCAGACCACAAGAAGCTACACGCGCCTGGGAACTCGATGGCCATTTCAACAAAGTTGGAGATGCGGCAAAGCCAATCGCTGGTGATGACGCCGCAACTGATGCAGGCGATCAAGCTCCTGCAAATGTCCAACCTTGACCTTGTCTCCTATGTCGAAGCAGAACTCGAACGCAATCCGCTTCTTGAAAAAGGGGACGGTGAGGGGAGTGAAAGCGCCGCCGCCGATGCTCCGAACACCGCCGAGCAGACATCGGAGACCGCCAACGGCGCGTCTGAAGGTCCCGAAGACCCCAACGCTGGCGACTGGATGCAAAACGACCTGGAAACAGGCTCGGAAGCCATTGCATCGCGCATGGACACGGATCTGGGAAATGTGTTTCCCGACGAACCGGGCGTGCCGGCATCACCCGACCCGGTGCAACTGAAGACCGGCGACAGCTACAAGAATGCGTCGAGCGGTGCCGCTTCCGAAGACTACAATCTTGAAGCCTTCGTCGCCGAAGAAGCCTCGCTGGGAACGTCACTTGAAGAACAGATGAACCTTGCACTCAGCGACGAAGCGGACAAGCTGATTGCAGGCCACCTGATCAACTCGCTCGATGAGAACGGTTATCTTTACCTGGATCTGAATGACACGGCAGATCAGCTGGGTGTCGATCTGGAGAGAGTCGAAACAGTGCTCGCCGTCTTGCAGACCTTCGATCCTGCCGGTGTTTTCGCGCGCAACCTGGCCGAATGTCTGAAGCTTCAGTTGATAGACAAGAACCGCTTCGATCCGGCTATGGAAGCGCTGATCGACAACATCGAACTGCTCGCGAAACGGGATCTGCAGACGCTCCGGAAGATCTGCGGCGTCGATGACGAGGACCTGATCGAAATGGTCGCCGAAATCCGTGCGCTGGACCCCAAACCGGGAAGCGCGTTCGGATCGGCACTGGTGCAGCCGGTGGTGCCGGATGTCTTCGTGCGGCCGGCCAATGACGGGACCTGGGCCGTGGAGCTCAACTCGGACACGTTGCCCAAGGTGCTGGTGAACCAGACCTATTTTGCAAAGGTGATCAAGACGGCGCGCAACGAGACCGAAAAGGAATACCTGACCGATTCGCTTCAGACCGCGAACTGGCTTGCGAAGAGCCTGGATCAGCGTGCCAAGACCATTCTCAAGGTCTCGACCGAGATCGTGCGTCAGCAGGACGGGTTCCTGACATACGGGATCGAACACCTGCGCCCCTTGAACCTGAAGACGGTGGCGGAAGCCATCAGCATGCACGAATCGACGGTGAGCCGCGTGACCTCGAACAAGTTCATGGCGACACCGCGCGGCATCTTTGAATTGAAGTACTTCTTCTCTTCGGCCATCTCCGGGACGGGTGACGGCGACAGCCATTCGGCGGAATCCGTGCGCCATCGCATCAAGACGATGATTGACGCCGAGGATCCGAAGGCAATCCTTTCCGATGACACGATTGTCAAAACTCTCAAGGAAGACGGTGTCGACATTGCCCGCCGAACGGTCGCCAAGTATCGCGAGGCGATGAAAATCGGCTCTTCGGTGCAGCGGCGGCGCGAGAAAAACACCAAACTGTAGCGGCTTGGCCTGCTTGTTCCCGGATGCAGCTTCTGCTTCGAACGTCTGGATTTTACGCGTAAGTTCGATTTTGTTTCGCAGCGTCCGCGCAAAGAAAATGTTGGATATACGCTATTCTACCGCAGTCGACGCGCACCTGTTTATTTACAATTGACACTTTGCGTTGGCGCAATTATAGCACCGCCCTCATGGCGTAATCAGGGGATGGCGCTTGGGCGCTGACTGGTCCATTGTGGACTTGAGACGTTTCGCGTCTCGGCATCGGCAGCAGCTGATGAACTAACGGCCAACAGAAAAAGAAGAGGTCCCCATGGCTTTGCGGATTTCGGGTAAAAATGTGGATGTGGGCGATGCATTGCGCGAGCACATCACAGACCGTATTGAAGATGCCCTGTCGAAGTACTTCACGGGCGGATTCACGGGCCACGTTACGCTCAGCAGGGAGGGCAACGGCTTCAAGTCCGAGTGCAGTCTGCATCTGGACACGGGAATCGTGCTACAGGTGTCTGCGCAGGATCAGGATCCGCGAAACAGTTTTGATGTTGCAGCTGACAAGATCGAGAAAAGACTGCGCCGCTACAAGCGGAAGCTCAAAGACCACCACAGCCACAATGGAAATGGTCGGGAAGCGTTTGAAGCAGCGTCTTACGTGCTGGCCTCGACGGAGGACGATGAAGAACTGCCTGCGGACTTCAATCCGCTCGTGATCGCCGAAACGTCGGCCAAGGTAAAGACAATGACCGTCGGCATGGCGGTGATGGAACTTGATTTGACCGAAGCACCGGTCGTTATGTTCAAAAATGCGGCAAACGGCGGCGTAAACGTTGTTTACCGCAGGCCGGATGGCAATATAGGGTGGATAGACCCTGCACTGGTGGCCGGCGAGGCCGCCGAATAAATGATGCGGACGAAGCTGGCCTCGGAATGAAGGCCAGCTTGCGAGATTTGTAGGCGAACTTATGGATCTTAGTGATCTTCTGGGTAAAGACGCTGTGATTGCCGGCCTGAAGGCCAAAAGCAAGAAACAGGCAATACAGGAGCTGTCTTCCCGTGCAGCTGAATTGACCGGGCTTTCGGAACGCGAGATTTTCGATACGCTGCTGCAGCGCGAACGTCTCGGGTCGACCGGCGTTGGTCACGGAATTGCGATTCCTCACGGAAAGCTGACCCGCCTTGACCGTTTGGTCGGACTGTTTGCAAAACTGGAAAAACCCGTCGATTTTGACTCGCTCGATGATGAGCCGGTTGATCTGGTTTTCCTGTTGCTTGCACCGGAAAGCGCTGGAGCGGACCACTTGAAGGCTTTGGCGAGAATTGCCCGGCAGCTGCGGGACGGATCGGTCACCCAAGGCGTGCGCGCATCTTCGGACGCTGCAGAGATCTACGATTTCCTCGTTCAGCCGATCGCGTCATCCAACGCGGCCTAATCGATTAGAAGAAATCGCTTCAAGAAAAAAGTCCGGCGAGTGCCGGACTTTTTTGTTTTACACCTCTGCAGGTTCCGGATCGCCCTGGACGATGCCCGGCTGGGCCATCTTTTGGGTGGAACCTTTCGTGAGCGCTGCAAGATGAAGCGGAGCCAGCTCCGGCGGCGGCGCGGTCTCTTCCGGGATGCGCCAAAGCGTTGACTGGATACCGAGTTTTCCCAAGGACTTTGTTGAGGTCGCGACCGCGATTGCGATGGCGAGCAAGGGTCCGATGGCAATGGGCAGGATCGGCCAGACAAGTTCGATCGGCTGGAAAGAGAACCAGGTGAAGGCCACGATGCCGAAGAGGGTCTGTGGCCAGAGTTTGGAGATTGCCAGCGACACGGGAAGGCGTTCAACGCCGCGTGCCTGGGCTCCCCAGCCAATCGCCTTGCCGGCGGCAAGACCGCCCATGAACATCGTATGAGCCACCGCCATGATCGGTGCGAGCATGGCCGAGTAGACAATCTCGGAGCCGAAACTGACAAGGATCCTGATAGGGCCTCCAAAAGCCTTCCTGAGGTCGCGCCGCGCAAGGACATCCACCACGGTTGCGATTTTCGGCGCGAATACCATGCTAAGTACCGTGAAGAACATCACGACGCCCGTGTCGGCCCGATAGGGCGCATAGTCGGTCGTCATCCCCAGCACCGCGGCACCAACCATGAAGCCGATCCATGCAGGTGAGCCGAGGAACATCAGCATCGCAAGGACCAGCTGCGCGCGGCTGACGGGCTTGAGTCCCTTCATTCCTATGAGACGGCGATACTGGAGATTGCCCTGGCACCAGCGCAGGTCCCGGCGAACGAATTCCAGCAGATGCGGAGGGTTGTCCTCGTAGCTGCCCGTCTCCAGCGGCAGGACGCGGCACTCGTAACCGGCGCGGCGCATCAGAACCGCTTCGACCTGGTCGTGTGACAGGATCGTCCCGGCGAGCGGGCCCTTGCCCGGCAGAACCGGTAGACGGCAATGCTCCTTGAAAGGTTTCAAGCGCAAGAGCGCATTGTGACCCCAGTAAGGACCACAATCGCCTTGCCACCATGCGCTGCCCATTGTGTAGGACCGCATGCCGAGGCGCATGCCGAACTGAAAAACACGCGCGAAAGCGCTGTCGGTCGGAAGGCCGACGACAAGGCTCTGTATAATGCCCAGTTTCGGATTCGCCTCCATGCGGCGCACCAGGCTCGCAATGGCGTCCGCAGACATGTAACTGTCGGCGTCGAGCACGAGCGCGAAGTCGAGCTCATCACCCCACCGATCGCAGAAATCCTCGATGTTGCCGGCCTTGTATCCGGTGTTCACGGACCTGCGGCGATAAACGACGTCCATCTGTCCCTGGAATCTCTGAGACAGACGTGCCGCCATCTCCTGTTCCTGCAGAGCGATCGTGTCTTGGGACGTATCGCTGAGAACGAACAGCTTGAAATGGGGTGCGTGGCCTGACCGGATCAGGTTGGACACCATGGCACTGAGATTTTTTTCGAGACTTTCGACGTCCTCGTCGCGCACGCAGGACAAGAGTGCCGTGGAACTGGTCAAGTGTGCATCCGCTTTGCCGGGATCGATCGGGCAGACCGCCTTCACCGGGTCCCGCGAAAACCGCATGACGAAGAGGCCGATCACCGCGTTCCAGAACCCGATGATTGTCCACGGAAGCGTCACCATGAAACACAGCAGGATGAACAGGTCGAGCGGCGTCAGTCCGCCCGGCGACAGCGTCACTGCCATCAGCGCCGTCAGCCCGAAAAAGCTGATCGCGAGCAGTGCGGAAAAAACCAGCCGCCTGATCGTCATCTTACGCTCTGAAATGTCTGAATGGGAGGGGTCAGAGACTCGAAACATTTTTGTGACTTCCAATCCGGGCAATCGTGGCGATAGTGCGCATGTCAAAATGTCCTGATATTGACACAGGCCAGGTGAACAAGCGGAACGTTACGGGAATGATTGACAATGAGGTGGTGACGCGCGGCACAGCCGAGGCTCGAGCGCTGTGGTACACCAAAAAAATGCAATGCGAAATCAAGCCGGTTGCGGCACAGCGACCGCAACCCGGTGAGGTGCTTGTGGACACGCTCTATTCCGGCGTGAGCCGCGGCACTGAGGGGCTTGTCTTTCGTGGAGAGGTTCCGGAAAGCGAATGGCAACGCATGCGCGCACCATTCCAGACGGGTGATTTTCCGTTTCCCGTCAAATACGGATACGCAGCGGTCGGTGCGGTGCGTGAGGGCGACCCGGAGCTTGCCGGCCAAATCGTATTTTCGCTCTACCCGCATCAAAGTACTTTCACTCTCCCAACCGATGCCTGTGTACCGCTTCCAGATGGCGTTTCGCCGGAACGTGCTGTTCTTGCAGCCAATATGGAAACAGCGCTTAACGCTATATGGGACGGAAAACCATCACCTGGGGATCACATCTGCGTGGTCGGTGGCGGCGTCGTCGGTCTCCTGACAGCTTACGTTGCGGGGCAACTGCCCGGATCAACCGTGACCGTCATCGATACAAACCCTGAGCGTGCAAAAACTGCGCATGCTCTCGGACTTTCTTTCGCACTGCCGCAAAATGCGCCCGGAAACCAGGATCTTGTGTTTCATGCAAGCGCAAATGCGGCCGGACTTTCAACGGCCCTGGAATGCGCCGGTGATGGGACATCCATTGTTGAAATGAGCTGGTATGGCACTGAAAACGTTGCCGTTCCGCTGGGTGCCGACTTTCATTGCCGACGCCTGAAGCTTGTGTCCAGCCAAGTCGGCACTATCGCTGTCGAACGCCAGGCGCGCTGGACCTACAGGCGCCGGCTGGAGACGGCCCTGACGCTGCTGAAGGACCCGGCTCTGGATTGTCTCATCAGCCACAGGGTCCCTTTCACAGCGTTGCCGGACCGGCTTCCCGATTTGTTGAACAAAGCGTCAGATGTGCTGATGCCCCTTGTCGTCTATGACGAGAAACCCTGCTAGAAAGTGGCTCGGGTTTTCTCCGATATCTTTTCAACCGCAATTTCAGGAACCAGGTAATGTTTGCAGTAGAAGTTCGCGACCATGTCATGATTGCCCATTCCTTCAAGGGAGAGCTTTTTGGACCCGCGCAGGCCCTGCACGGTGCGACCTTTGTCATCGACGCTGCCTTTCTTGCAGATGAACTGGACGAAAACGGTGTTGTCATCGATATCGGCCGGGCCCACGAAGCTCTGAAGGAGGTTCTGGAGCCGCTGAATTACAAGAACCTTGACGACGTTCCCGAATTCGCAGGCATCAACACGACCACGGAATTCCTCACCAAGCACATTCATGATCATCTCGCCAAGGCAGCGCGCGAAGACCGGCTGGGCCGGCCCGGGCATGAGCTTGGTGCCGTTCGGGTGACAATTTCGGAATCCCACGTTGCGAGGGCCTGGTACGAGGCCAAGATCTGAAGCCTCATGAATACGCTGTATTTCGCTTACCCCGGAGAGCTGGAAACGCCCACAGGCGGCTATGGCTACGACCGGAAGATCATCGCCGGTCTGGAAGACCTCGGCTGGCAGGTGGAACTGGTGCCGCTTGGCGCGGGGTTTCCCTTTCCAGCAGCCGAAACACTCTCGCAGGCTCAGACCGTGCTCGAAGGGCTTCCGGCCGGCGCACAACTGGTTGTTGACGGTCTAGCCTTCGGCGTGATGCCGGAAGCCGCCTCCCTTGCTTGCGGCCGCCTCGACCTGGTCGCCCTCGTTCATCATCCGCTCTGCCGCGAAACCGGTTTGTCTGAGGATGAGGCGTCCGGACTGTTCGAAAGCGAGCGCAACGCGCTGGGACATGCAAGGCATGTCATCGTCACAAGTCATGCCACGGCAACGCAGGTCGCGGATCTATTCGGTGTTGCGGAAGAAAGGATCACGATCGTTCTGCCGGGAACCGAAAAGCAGGACTTCGCGGCGCGGGGTTCCAGCGGAAAGCTGAAGCTGCTTTCGGTTGGCACGGTGGTTAGGCGGAAAGGCTACGATCTCCTGTTTGCCGCTCTTGACGGACTTCGGGAATGTGATTGGCACCTGGACATTGTCGGCGGCCTTGACGCCGACCCGGGTTGCCATGCCGCGCTTTTGCAACAGCTTTCGGGGCTCGGGCTCACTGATCGGGTAACCTTCAAGGGCGCCGTCGCGCCGCAGGATCTTTCAGGCTTCTACCGCCAGGCGGATGTCTTCGTGCTGGCGAGCCGCTACGAGGGGTATGGAATGGCTTACACGGAAGCGCTGGCTCACGGACTGCCCGTGATCGGCAGCGGCGGCGGGGCCGTTGCGGATACTCTGCCGGACGGTGCCGCTATCTATTGCGGAACGGAAGACACAGGAAAACTCCGGAGTGCGCTGAAGTTGTTGATGACCAATGAAAGCAAGCGCCTCGACATGTCCGCGGCAGCAAGGCGTGCGGCCGAAGCACTTCCGGACTGGCGGGATGCGGCGGCACAGTTTGCCGTTGCCCTGGGCGGGGTACGCAGATGAGCGGGTTTTCGTCCGACTGGCTCGCGCTGAGAGAACCGCTGGATCTGGCTGCAAGAGATCGAACCGTGGAGGCGGCGTTCCTGGAACGGGTTCCTTCCATTGCACCCCGGATACTTGATCTTGCGAGCGGCGCCGGATCAACGGTTGCTGCGCTGAAGGACCGTCTGCCCGAAGACACCAACTGGCTCCTCACAGACAATGATGCCGGTCTGCTCGACGTGGCGGCGGCGCGTTGGAGCGAAAACGGAACGGCGGGTCTTTCCGTGCGCGAGATCGATCTCGCGAGCAATTTTGAAATGCTCCCCTTTTCTGAAGTCGACGCGCTCAGCACGTCGGCCTTTCTCGATCTGATTTCCGAGCCGTTTCTAAAGCGCCTCGTGACGTGTGTGGCCGACGCCGGAAAGCCGTTCCTTGCCAGCTTGACCTATGACGGGCGTATCGGATTCCAACCCGCAGCCCCCCTTGACGAGACGATGCGCAATGCGCTGAACAGCGACCAGCTTTCTGACAAGGGGTTCGGCAATGCCCTGGGGCCGGGCGCCGCAACCTGCGCCGTCGATCTGTTCCGGTCCGCCGGTTACCATGTAGTGCAGGGCCAGTCCGATTGGCAGGTACGTCCGGCCCACAAAGGCTTCCTTGAAGAGTTTCTGTCTGGTTGGGGCCGGGTTGGCGTGAAATACGGGGTAACGCGCGAAGAGGTTGAGAACTGGCGCACGGGACATCTGCAGCGGGCAGGGGGTGGCAGCTTCCGCTGCACGGTTGGGCACATCGATTTCGCGGCCTTTCCGTATTGAAACGATTGGGTCGCAAAAAACTTTCGTAGTAATTCAAATCAAACACTTAAAATTAATCGAAAAGTAAGTATAACTCCATCGTTTCGCGCAAATTGAGCGTAAATTACGCAAAATGCCCAATAAAATTTGGGCTCCTATATTTCTCTAAAGCGCATGCTAAGAAATTTCCGGTAGCTCAAGTCTTAAGGCGCACGTCATGTGTGCAATCGACAAAGGCAATCAGGGAAAGAGATCTCGCTCAGAAAGTTCCGTAGAGAGCTTCAAAGATAGTAGGGTCTCGGGGCATCTGCGTGATGGATCAGCGCTTAGAAACTTCAAACCGGGCGATCTACGTTGACCTCGACGGGACGTTGCTTCGCACGGATCTGCTCTGGGAGAGCCTGTTTCAGGCACTGCGCCGCAACCCCCTGATTGTGTTTTCGTTGTGCGGTTGGGTTCTGAGAGGCGTCGCCTACACCAAGGCCCGGCTGGCCGAAACGGCAGAGATCGACGTAACTGTGCTGCCCTATCGGCCGGAAGTCGTTTGCGAGCTCGAAAGCCAGAAGGCGCTCGGACGTCGGCTGGTGCTGGCAACCGGCTCCAACGAGAAACTCGCCAACGCCGTCTCGCAACATATTGGCCTTTTCGACGCCGTACTGGCGTCGGACGAAGACACCAACCTGACCTCGGGGCGCAAACTGGCGCGGATCGAATCCGAGGCCGGGGATCTGGGCTTCGAATACTACGGCAATTCTCATCATGATGTCTGCCTGTTCGAAGCCGCGTCGGAAGCCATCGTCGTCGCGCCGGACAGAGCAGCCGACCGTTGGCAGAAACAGTCGGGTGCGAACCGAATTGACGCGACCGGGAGCCAGGCAAAAGCGGCGCTGAAGGCGATGAGGCCACATCAGTGGCTGAAGAACACGCTCATCTTTGTCCCGGCCGTCATGGCGCATGAAATCTTCATCGGTTCCGTGTTCCTGAGCGCTGTCCTGGCCTTTGTCGCCTTCTCGCTTTCGGCATCGGCGATCTATATCCTCAACGATCTGCTGGACCTCGAAGCCGACCGCAATCACAAGACCAAGTGGAAACGCCCTTTTGCGAGCGGTGAGTTGAGCATCCCGAACGGTCTTGCGCTGGCCCTCGGTTCGATCGTGGCGGCGTTCCTGATATCCACGGCTCTGCCGATCGGGTTTGCCGGCATTCTGGCGCTCTATCTCGTCATCACGACGGCCTATTCATTCTCGGTCAAACGCATGCTGTTGCTGGACGTGTTTGTACTGGCGGGGCTTTACACGATCCGTGTTTTGGCGGGCGGCGTTGCCGCGAGCATCGAGTATTCCTTCTGGCTGCTTGCCTTTTCCGTGTTTTTCTTTCTTTCGCTCGCCCTGGTCAAACGGTTCACCGAATTGCAGCATGTTGGTGAAAGTGCATCGAGAGAGGTCACCGGACGCGGTTACAGGCATGTTGACCTCGAAACGATTTCACAGGCCGGCATGACATCGGGATTTGCATCGGTTCTCGTGCTTGCGCTTTACATTCAAAGCCCTGCGATCGAGCGCGCCTATTCCGTGCCCCAGATGATCTGGCTGCTATGTCCTCTGATCCTCTACATCATCATGCGCATCTGGATCCTGGCCCGGCGCGACGAGATGCACGAAGATCCGATTGTCTTCATTTTGAAGGACTGGCGCAGTCAGTTCATGATCGGTTGCGGTGCGCTCCTGTTTCTCATTGCCGCCGCGTGGTGAGCCCGATGAGCGCATGTATTGAAAGCTGGGGCGGCCTCAGCGTCGAAACCTCCGAATTGCTGAAGCCCGAGGCCTTCCTGGCTGATGACAGAGCCCGCGGCAGCGCGCTGCCCTACGGCAACGGGCGCAGCTACGGCGACAGTTGCCTGAACGCTTCGGGCACCGCGATTGCAACTCGGAAAGCCGGGAAGATCATTTCATTCGATGAGACGACCGGCCTGCTGCAAGCAGAGGCCGGCCTCCTTCTGTCCGAACTCATCGACGCCGTCGCGCCGGCAGGATGGTTTCCCGCTGTTTTGCCCGGAACACAGTTTGTCACCCTTGGCGGCGCCATAGCGAACGATATCCACGGCAAGAACCACCATCGGCGGGGAACGTTCGGCTGTCATGTAACTGAAATTCACCTGGACCGGACGGACCGGGGATCTTCGGTCATCAGGCCGGGGGACGAAACCGGTCTCTTTGAAGCGACGGTCGGCGGGCTCGGACTGACGGGCCTGATCCGCAGGGCATCGGTGCATTTGATGCGTATCGGCGCGTCTTCCATCAGGCAGGAAACAACGCGTTTCAATGATCTCGAGGAGTATTTCGGACTTGCACGGGACGCCGATGAACGGCACGAATACGCCGTCGCCTGGCTGGACTCGATCAGCAAGGGAAAGCGTTTCGGGCGCGGGCATCTGATCGCGGGTGATCACGCGTCCGAGGGCGGGCACCAGGTCGCCCGCAGCGCGTCCCCGCTCAAGGTACCGTTCACACCTCCGGTCACTCCACTGCAGGGACCGTTCCTCCGCCTGTTCAATGAAGCCTACTTCCGCGGTGCACCGGCCGGTGTTTCAACAAAAACGGTCGGATTCGAAAAGTTCTTCTTCCCGCTGGACCGGATTGGACGCTGGAACCGTCTATACGGTCCGCGCGGTCTGCACCAGCACCAGAGCGTAATTCCGGAAGCAGCTGGTTTCGAGACGGTCAAGAAGCTTCTGGAGTGCACGCAGGCAAACCGGCACGGTTCGTTCCTGACGGTGCTGAAGCGTTTCGGGCAGGTTCAAAGCCCGGGTTTCATGAGTTTCCCGCGCGCTGGCTACACGCTGACGCTGGACTTCCCCGACAAGGGTGGCCCAACGCTCCGGCTTCTTGAACAACTCGACGAAATCACCTTGGCAGCCGGTGGAGCGGTGAACCCCTACAAGGACCGCCGAATGTCAGCTGCAACATTCAAGGCTTCGTTTCCGGAGTGGCAAAAACTTGAGGCTATGCGTGACCCGGCCCTGCTTTCGGACTTCTGGCGCAGAACGGCGCTGTGTGAGGGAGATAGAGGTGCCAAGTAATGGAAATCAATAAAAGTTCGCTCGTCAAAGTAACATACTGTTATCCATATGAAGATGGGTAAATAAAAAGAGTCTCGGATTAATCCAATCTAATGAAATTGGACAGATATTCGACTTGGAACAAAAAATGTATGCGGAGAAAAACCTGCATGAGTACCTACCTGCCCTTCATTCTGTTTACGGTGCTGACAAATGCAGCCGCGCAGATCATGTTGAAATACGGCATGACCCAGATTGGTGACTTCAGCTCTCTGCACAGCAATCTGATTGTCAAGCTTCTGCAGGTCGTCTTCACGCCATTCGTGTTCCTCGGACTGTGCACCTTCGTCATTTCGATGGCGTCGCATCTCTACGTGCTTTCCAAGGTCGAACTGTCCTACGCCTATCCGTTCCTGTCGCTCGCCTATGTAGTTGTCGCCGTCTACGCCTACTTCATATTCCATGAGGATCTGAACGCGATGCGGGCTCTCGGGATCGCCCTGATCTGCGTCGGCACCGTCTTCATCGCCCAGGGCGGCACGAAACACAATGAGGTCGAGGCGCAAGCCAAGGTTCAAACAGCTTCTCTTGAGGAGACTTCGAAGTGAAACATATCCTCTTTGGTGGCGACGGGTTCGTCGGCAGGCAGCTCGCAAAACGTCTAGCGGAAGAAGGCGAAGAGGTGATTGTCGCCGATATCGCGGCGGCGAACAGGCAAATGTATGCCAAAGCGCGGTTCATCGACTGCGACGTGACGGATCCTGAGGCGATCGCCGCTGTGCCGATCGCCGGTGACGACATGGTCTATAACCTGTCGGCTAAAATGCTGTCGCCGATCCAGGTGCGTGCGAAGCGGCACGACTTTTTCTACCCGGTCAACTACGACGGTACGAAAAACATCATCGAGGCAATGGATCGTGCCGGAGCCGGCAGGCTCGTGCACTACACGACCGACATGGTCTATGGTCACACGGTCACCTATCCGATGACGGAAGATCACCCGGTCTCACCCCTAGGCGAATATGGCCAGTCGAAGCTGGATACTGAGACGCTTGCGCAGGAGTGGCGGCAGCGCGGCATGGACATCACGCTCTTCAGGCCACGCCTCATCATCGGGCCGGGCCGTCTGGGTATCCTGACGAAACTCTTCAAGCTGATCGACCTCAACCTGCCGGTCCCCATGATCGGTTCGGGCAAGAATCCCTATCAGTTCATTTCCGTCTTTGACTGCGCGGATGCAGCTCACAAGGCCTGGAAGGCCGGTGTCCCGAACGAGGCCTATAACCTTGGGTCGATCGATCCGCCACCGGTCAGGAAGTTGCTGGGGGACCTGGTCAAACATGCGAATTCAAGGTCGATCCTCGTGCCGACCTGGGGCTTTGCGGTCAAGCGGACGCTCGACCTGCTCGATGCCCTGAACATGCCGATCATGGACCCGGAGCAGTATCTGATCGCGGACGAGATGTGCGTTTTGGATGTCTCCAAGGGAGAACGCCAGCTCGGCTGGGTTCCGGCCTATCGCGATGAAGACATGCTGATCGCAGCATACGATGAATACCGGACACAAAAAGACAGCGGAACGGGCGTCAGCCATGGCACCGCGCAGCCGGCAGAATAGGAACTTCTGATTATGCAGAACACCGCACTTCGTGATGACTTCGTCGATTCCGTCGCAGTTGCGTCAGATAATCGGAAGCCGGATCTGATCACGGTTGAAGAAGCCAAGGCACTTGATGCCGGGACGATGGCAGATCTCTTCAAGGAGCATATCAATCCGGGCCAGTTCCATTTCATGAAGCTGCTCGGGTTTCACAAGGTCAAGATCGAGACTGCCGAGGGCATGTATTACGTCGATCAGGACGGGCGGAAAATCCTGGACTTCTTCGGCGGTTTCGGATCACTGGCGCACGGCCACAATCATCCGCGCGTGATCGCAGCCCGGCAAAGGTTCCAGGACGAAGGCCGCCACGAGATTGCGATTGCCTTCCTTTCACAATACGCGACCGCTCTGGCAAAGAATCTTGCTGCCTGTTCGCCCGGTGAACTGGACATGGTGTTCCTCGGCTCCTCCGGCTCGGAAGCGATGGAGGCCGCGGTCAAGGTCGCCGAACGCGCGTCGGGCAGGAAGAATTGCAAGATTGTCCATGCTGGTAACTCCTTTCACGGCAAAACCAAGGGTGTTTTGTCGATCACGGATTCGGATTTGTACCAGGGCGACTTCAAGCTCGTCGAAAACCGCATCAAGGTGCCGTTCGGCGATCTGGACGCCCTGACGCGGGTCATCGAAGCGGATCCGGACATTGGCGTGGTGGTTCTGGAAACGATCCAGGGTGGAGGCGGCATCGTCTCTGCTTCGCAAAGCTACTGGAAGGGTGTTCGTGCGCTTTGCGACAAGCACAACGTCCTTTGGGTCGCCGACGAGGTCCAGTGTGGCTACGGCCGTACCGGCAGGTTTTATGCCTTCGAACACTACGGTGTGGTCCCGGACGTGACGGCACTGGCGAAGTCACTTGGTGCCGGCAAGGCGGCTGTCGGCGCGATGATCGCGAAGCGTGATGTCTACATGAAGGCTTATGGCTCTCCGAAAACGGCCATGATCCACGCCCAGGCGACGTTCGGCGGCATTGGCGAGGCGAGCATCACTGCAATTGAAGGACTGAACGTCCTGTACGATGAAGACCTCATCGAAAATGCCGCCCATGTCGGCGCGCACCTGATTTCCCGCCTGAAACAGCTGCAGCAGAAACATCCGAAGATTATCAAGGATGTGCGCGGCGAAGGGCTGATGGTAGGGCTCGAATTTCAGGATTTTTCAAAGACGATGCCGGTCGTGCTGCGCCCGATGCTGTCTCTGTTGGACGAAAAGCTGAAAGGCTCGCTCTCCGGCTTTATCGGTGCACAGCTTCTGCGCGACTACGATATCCTGGTCGCCTTCACCGAATACAATCGCAACGTCATTCGCCTGGAGCCGCCGCTGGTGTGCACGATCGAAAATGTCGACACATTCTGCGATGCGCTGGACGATCTTTTGTCAAAGGGAATTGTCAGCATCGTCAACGGCTTCATCAAGTCGCAGGCGGCGTAGCCGACCCGGCGCCAAGCGTAAACCCAAACCAAAAAACCCGCTCCCCTTAGAGCGGATTTTTGCCATTTCTGCAGCCAAATCGGCTTCATTTATGGGGCCGTACCCTAAAGGCCGGGCAAGGTTGAGGCGGATTTGCACTTTTTACGTGCATGACCGAATGCGCGCCTGACCGTTAACCATAAGGACAGGAATAAGGCATACCTTTGTGAATAAAGAATTTTTAGGCACGAAGAGCTCTGTACGTGCGGCCTCTGCTATGTTAAAAAACAGTTAAAATAAAACCAATAATTAGAAAGGGCCTGCAAAAAGGCTCGAACCAAACTGATCAAGGGCACGTCACGCATCGGTAGGAGTACCACATGAGAATCTTCAAACTGGCCGTAGCCGCTGCAGTTGCTTTGCCGCTGGCTTTTGCTGGCGCGGCAATTGCCATGCCGGTAACGGGCGACATCACTGAGGGCGGCCCGAGCCCGCGGAACACGTTTCCGGGCGCAGACCTTGCCACCCCCGTGGGTGATTTCGGCCAACCCGACAACAGGGCTTTTCTTGAGCTCGACGGTCACAACATCAACATCTTCGGCACGATCCAGCACAGAAACGACAATCTGTATCAGGACGCGTGGACGATGGTCGTTAAGAAGGTGACCGAGATCACGTTCTTCTGGGCACCGCATGAAGACAAGACCGGCACCTTTTCCGGCAGTTTTGTTTCGCCGTTCGGCGTTTTCAACTTTGGTCCGGCTGCGTCGGCCGTCGGTGGACCTGTTGACAACAGCGTAACCGGCAGTGTCGTCCTCGGCACGTTGCTGCCGAACGTGGAATATGATTTCAGCGTGGATGCGACCACTTGGGGCACCCCGCGGGAATTCGGTCACTGGCAGGTCAATGCGACGGTGGTGCCGCTCCCGGCTGGCGGCATTCTGTTGCTGACGGCTCTCGGTGGCATGGCGGTCTTCCGTTCGCGCAAAAAGGCGTGAGCCAGACCTGACCGGTTACATGCACGGTGTCGGTTGACTGACCCGTGAATCCTGTAAAAACGCCGCCCGTTGGGGCGGCGTTTTTTCGTTTGTCAGTGTTGTGAATGCGTCTTCACGAGGCCATCCGGTTGCCGCGTGTGGCTTCGAGCGAAAACACCGGTTTCCATATCTCCATCAAAACAACCAGCAGCGGCAGCATGTAGGGCAGGTAGATCCGGTCGTCCGGAAGCGGGAAGGTGACGAATTTCCCACCGATGCAGAGCGTGATTGCAATGACCGCGATCCACTGTCCCTTGGTGACGTTGGCACCACCGCGCAAAAGCAGCCCAAAGCCGAGAAGAAAGACCGCCAGAACCATCAGCCAGTTGAAGGCCTGCACGGTCCGGGCAAGATTGACAACGAGAGCCTTGACGTAAAGGACCGCGCTGAACGCCGGATCGAAGCCGCGCATGTCGTCCTGGTACTCGACATTCGAGTAGTAGAAATGCGGCCACCAGCCCGGGTGATCGGCTGAACCTGTGATCGGGAAGTACAGAGCCAGAGCCCCGGCAAAGAGTGCAAGATAGATCAGCCTGTCTCTGCCGACGGCGAGCGCGGCAAGCAGCAGCGCGAAGAAGAACAGAAGCCCGTCGGGCCTGACCAGGAACATCATGAACAGGAAGGGTGCGGCATAGAGCGGTCGCTCACGGCAGACGAAATAGAGCGCCGGTAAGGCAAAGGCCGCCATCATGAGGTCTGGCGTCGCCTCACGCGCCGAAAAGGTATATCCGATCAGGATCGCAGTCGGGCCGATGATCATCAGACCCTGAACGAAGTTCTGCCGGGCGCTCCAGAAGAGAATGAAAAGCCCTATCAGCGCTGCCGATGCCGTCGAAATGATGGTTGTCGCATGCACGCGGCCTGTCACGCTTCCAAGCTGCTTGATGGCTTCGATGTAGCCGACCTTTACCCGGAACATCGGGAAAAGCGAGACGAAGTGCTCCGGCTGCTCATACTGATTGACGCGGTAAGGAATGCTGGCCGTGACTTTGTAGAACTGCAGCTCTGACGCGGCTTCCTTGACTTCGCCATAGGCCAGCTTGTGAATCTCTTCCGGGCTTTCCAGCTGATCCTCGGCAGCGATCCCGACATAAGCCAGAATATCCCAGTTATACACCGGATTGAAATAGGCAAGGGCAAGCGTTCCCAGTACAATCAGGGAAAAGACGCTGACCGAGAAGGCGTTCACAATCTCCTTCGAAAGCATCTTTTGCGAAGCGTTGAGGGCCGTCTCGAAGCGGCCGCCAAAGGGATTGGTCAAGGACATGGCTCGAATGGGTCTTTCTGGTCGGTTGATCGTATGGCTGACGGTCCCCCATCTCACCGCTTCAGGCTCGGCCCGAAGGACAGACACCTGTGATAACGGCTGACAACCACAAGTAGCGGTCGATGCCGGAAGCATAGCCGCGGCAGCCTAATATCGCCTTAATTGGATTGAATGCATTGGAATGTGGGATAATGCGAACCGGTGGCTACGTTGCCTTCAGGCCGCGCAATCGATCCCGGACGCTGCTCAACACGGGTTGATATTCGGACTTCGGGATCGTGCGCAGCACCATCAGCGTGCCGAGATAGACAACAGCGGCAAAACTCACTGCGATCAGCAATCCCGCGATGCCGTCGAGCCTGGAGAGCACGAGCGTGGCGGTGCCGGCGCAAAGCAGCGCGGCGCAGATGCATTTCGCGAGCGCCAGAACAGGTATCTGCAGGTCGAGGACGCGCCGGCAATAGACACCGAGGATCAGGAGAAGCAGGACGCTTGCCGCCGAGCGCGCAACAGCTGCCCCGATCGGGCCGAATGCGGGAACGATCAAGAGCAGCGCGACAGTTGTGATTGCACACCAGGCAATTGTCATGCGCAACTCGTCGGCACTTCGGTCCTTCGCAAGGATCGCGCGGGAAATCACCGAGGAAAGCGCTTGCGCTATGGAAAATCCAAGCAGGATCAAGGCTGGCCACACGGCCGGGCGGAACTCCTCGCCGAAGACAAGCGGTATCAGTTCCGGCGCAATCGAGGCGCCGCCGATTGCAATCGGCGCAACCACGATCCCGAGCCAGCGGATCGTGCCCTCGAATGCGGCGGCCACGGCGCTGTCATCCTTTTGGTCGTGAAGCACGCCGAACTGCGGAATCACGAATGCCAGGCTGAAAATCGCGAACTGCACAACCATGCCCGCCATCGTCAGTCCGATCGAATAGTAGCCGACTTGTGTAAACGTGAAAAAGAACCCGATGACCGCGAGTTCGATACGCGCACCGAAGAGCGCGAATATGCTGCCTGAATACCAATTGTTTCGTGCATAAATCGCGACGTCTTTCGGTAGCTTGCGGTCCTGGGGAGGGGGCCCGCCGATGTACCGCCTGATGTCGAGCGCTTGTGGCAGATGACGTGTCGCGTGTCCAAGGATCGCGCCGACCGGTCCAAGCACGAAGGCACCTGCGAACACCAGAACTGGTTGGACGAGACAGCCGGCAAGGGTCATTGTGGCCGTCCGGTCGAATTGCCCAAGGCCCTGCGCGGCGCCGATGGACATTGTCGCGTAAGCGTAGCTGAGGAACAGGACGGTCGTCGCGATCCAGACCATCGATCCCTGTCCGTTGTCCTGGCTTTGCTGCCACAGGGCATAAAGCACGATGCCGCCTGCCATCAGTCCGGTTGTCAGGATGAAACGCCGGAGCAGGCTTCGAAACAGCGTGCTCTCGCGGACCTCCGCATTTGTATCGCGGGCAATGAAGCGCAGCGTCGCCTGCGGCATTCCGAAATCCGAAACCACGGTCGCGACAGACATGAACCAGAGGGCAAATGCGACAATACCGGTACCTTCGACACCGAGCGTGCGGGCAACAATGATGCTGCACACGAAACCCATGAGCATGGACAACATGCCCGCAGAGGTGTTGATGACCGACATTCTCAGCATGGATGCCATTGGATCGCGCTTCGTGTCCCTGTATCGCACCCCGACTGATGAGCCGACCGTTCTTGCGACGGAGAGTTTGCATCACCGGTTAGGACCTGTTCGCGGCGATCCGCTCGTGGGGGGCTTCTGAGCGTTGAATAACCGAATTCGTTTAAGAATTGATGAGCGGTTGGGTCTGGTCGAGGCAGAGCAAACGACTGGCGACATCCTTCCAGTCAAGGACGTCCGATGCCTCATCGGTGAACGGAGAACTGAGGGCAGTCGTGATTGCCGCAATGATTGAATCGGGATCGTCGGGTTCATACCCATGCCGGTTGATCTTGTCTCCAACCGCAAATGCGGGGCAGATTGCCGGCAGTTTCAGATACTCGTATTGCATGAGTTTGAGGCTCGAATCCGCGAGATAGCTGGAATCTGCGCGGTCTTTGTAAGGCGCGACACCTGCGTTCGCGTATTTCAGGTATGGCAAGGTATCCCGAAAGGGCATGCGTCCGTATTCGGTGACGTTGTTGAATGTGCCTTCAACGCCGGGTGTTCCAATGAGGTGGAAGTGAATCTCGGGAAACGCATCTGCGGCAACTGCGAAAAAAGACGCATCGAACAGCATGGACCCGACCGTCGCGACATTGCTGGCGGTCTCGTACGGACTTGCGGAAATTCCGTCGAAGTCCGCCTTCGACACTCCATGGGGAACGAAGTGCACGGGACAGCCAAAATCCTGGAAGTGCGAGGCCATCGCCCGGGCCACGACCACGATGCTGTCGATCGCCTCCCTGTCGCGGTAAAGCTGTTTCGCAATGAAGGCGTGGGCTCCGATCGTCTCGAGCAGATCCGCCACGAAATAGATGATTTTCGAGTTCGGTGCCGCCCGCCGGATGCGGCCGATCAGGGCAGCGGAAATTCCGGATTCGACGACAATAAGGTCTGCATCCCGCGCAGCCTCGTCAAGCGCCTTGCAACTGGAGTTGATCCACCAGCGAAAAAGGGCATTGGTCAGGCCTTCGTAGGTCCCCAGGCCTTTGCCGAACGGATGCACGGGAGAGCGCCAAAGGTAGCAATCGATGCCATTCACGTTTTGCCATGCATTGGCAGCACCAAAGAGATCTTTCCGATGATCATTGCTGAGCATCGAAAGCGCGCTGAAGCCGACGGAAAAGAACTGGACAGACGCACCCAGATCGCGAAACGCATCGGCCAGAAAATGTCTCCCCGCACGCCAGCCGGTCCTGTAATCGTGTCTTGAGATCAGGAGAATCTTCTGTCCGTTCACGAATGGCTCCCTGCGCACGACCAGATAGCCCTGCCGCGAAGGCAGATTTTAACGGTTATGTGCTCTAACAGCATCTGTCTTGTCAGCATGCTCCAGGCATGCGGTGCGGAAACAATGGCCATGTTCATATTGAGATTGGCTTAAAAAGCGGGAATTCAGGAAGTCGAGATGGAAAGTGTTGCGGCCGGTCCGAAGAAGCATGCGAGTGTCAAACACAGGATACAGCGTGTCTTCTGGAGGTTGATTTCGGTCTTTCCCGACAAGATCTATCTCACCTGGAAATATTTCTCGATTTTTGGCCGCTTTCCCGACTGGAAGTCTCCTGTCCGGTTTTCCGAGTATCAGCAGATCCGGAAACTGGAAGACCGCAACCCTCTCTATTCCAAGGTTGTCGACAAGGCGGACGCCAAGGAATACATCAGCGAACGGGTCGGAACCACGGTCGTGATCCCGACCTTCTGGGTCGGTACCGATCTGGCAACCGTCGACTGGAATGCGGTATCTCTGCCGGCAGTCGTCAAGCCGACCCACGCAAGCGGAGCCGGGTATTTCCTGCGCGAGCAGAGCGACATCGATGCGTTGATGCGGCAAAGGCCGGAAGCGCAATGGCTGTCCGCCGATCACTCGAGGATCAATCGGGAATGGGCCTATTCCAATGTCGAGCCGCGCATTATCATCGAGAAGTGCATCGGCGCGCCCGGCGAGCTTCTGAGTGACTACCGGTTCTACAGCTTCAACGGCAATGTCGTGCACATAGAAGTTCGCACGCCCCGGCCGGACGGCATGTATGAAAGCGTCTATTCGCCGGATTGGGAACAACTGCCCGTTCACATGGATTACTACCCCTTGCTTGCGGATGAACTGCCGAAGCCCGAAAAGTACGAAGACATGCTCGAAATCGCGCGTTCTCTGAGCCGGGAGCTGGGGTTTGCCAGAGTGGATCTCTACAACACCTCGGAAGGGATCTTTGTCGGCGAGATCACGCTTTACCCGAGCGGTGGTTTCGAGAGATTCGTACCCGACAGCTATGATCTCAAGCTCGCCCGCTACTGGAACGAATTCGTCACCCGGTAGTTACTTGGGACAGTTGTTCGTTAATCATGTATTGATTTGTCGCTTAAATCCTCTGTAGGTGCTTCAGTTCTTTTTTACTTTGATTTTTGTTCGAAATTTAAGACCCGATCCGCATAATCCGTGAGTCTGCAATGCATTTAGGGGCCGGCAACCGGCTGTGCGCGAAGACGGGGAACATTATGGACAAGCGAACTGAAGTGGAACCGGCTCACCGACTTGAATCGAACGTCCGCAGTTATGTTCGCAGTTTTCCATTCCTGGCCAAATCGGCGTCCGGCAGCACGATCGTGGCCGAGGACGGCGCCGAATACATCGATTTCCTTGCCGGCGCGGGTGCACTGAACTACGGGCACAATTGCAAGGTCATCCGGAACGCGCTGATCGGTTACCTCTCTGACGACGGAATTGCCCATAGTCTCGACTTCGCCACTGTCGCAAAGAACCGGTTCATCGACACATTCGACCGGTTGATCCTGCAGCCGCGGGGCATGAACTTCCGGTTCCAGTTCTGTGGCCCGACGGGCACGAATGCCGTCGAAGCTGCGATCAAGATTGCGCGCAAGGTAACGGGACGGCGTGACATTCTGGGCTTTACCCACGGGTTCCACGGCATGACAACCGGATCGCTGCAACTCACGGACAACCCCTACTACAAGGAAGGTCTTCCGGATCTGGAGCAGCAGGTCTACACGCCCCTGCCGTTTTGCGCATCCGCGGAAGAAGAAGAAGCGTCGATCGCGGCGATCGCCGAGATTCTTCGCAACAGATCAGAGAGCGGTGTTGCACCCGCGGCGATCATCGTTGAGCCCATCCAGGGCGAGGGTGGCATCAATGTCGCACCGATGTCCTGGCTCAAGGCTCTTGAAGATCTGTGCAGGCAGTTCGGAGTGCTTCTGATCATTGACGACATCCAGATGGGATGCGGGCGCACGGGCGACTTCTTCAGTTTCGAAAAGGCCGGGATCAGTCCTGACATCGTCGTGCTGTCAAAATCAATCGGTGGCTTCGGACTGCCGATGGCACTCGTTCTCATGAAGCCGGAACATGATGTCTGGAAACCGGGCCAGCACAACGGCACCTTCCGGGGCAACAACCTGGCTTTTGTTGCCGCGACCGTGGCTCTGGAACATTTCTGGAGTGACTTTGACTTTTACGACGAGGTCAAGGCGAAGGCTGACCATATTGGAGAACGTCTTGGTCAACTCGTCGCCCGGAACACCGCACTTGAGCTGAGCTATCGCGGCAAGGGATTCGTCTGGGGTCTTGAAAGCAAGTCGTCGGCGGAAGTTGCCGGCCTCATCCAGAAGATGAGCTTTGAACGCGGGTTGATCATCGAGACCTGCGGCCGAAATGATCAGGTCCTGAAGTTTCTTGCACCTTTGACGAGTACCCTCAAGGAGATCGATCAGGGTTTCGATATCGTCTCCGATGTCTGCGCGCTGCTCAACAAACAGTTTGCCGGAGCAGATCTTGAACAAAAAAGAGCCGCCAACGGCTAGCGACAGCACGCATCTCAGAGAAAGAAAGCTGACCGGCAACGCAGGTTGTTCCGTGCCCTAACGCCCGGACACTCCGCATTGATCGGGTGCTGAGCCCCCGGCCATGAATGGTGCGAGCACCTCCATCTGCGGCCGTTCCGTTCCATCAACAGGCTGCAGGGACAGGGGATAGTTGCCCCACCAGTCCCCGGCCGCCCAGGCGGTCCACCCGATCCAGGTATCGCTGTTGTCGTTCAGGTAACGCACCATGTCTTCAAGACCCTGAAGGCAGTCACGCGATGCGGTTCCGCCGAATTCACCGACGAAGCCCGTGTAGCCGCGTTCCTCCATCCATGCAGCGACTTTTTTGAGGGCACCGATGGCATCGTCGGCTCTCGGACAGCTGTCGTGTGTGCCCGAATAGTCGTCATCAAGATACTGGTGGACCTCGAAGGCAAAATTGTTCCGCGGATCGTGAATGGTCTCGGCGTGTTTCGCATTCGAGCCGCCGTCCTGGGGGGCGAACCAGTGCGACGCCCCGGTCCAGATCGTGCCGGGGACAAGCACAAGCTGGTCCGAGCCGGCTTCCCGGACAGCATCGAGGCCCGCTTGCGCGGCTTCAAACCAGACCTCTGCAGTTATGTCCGCCGGCTCGTTCATCAAGCCGAGGACAACCTTCTCGTTCGATGCGAAATAGGGTGTCAGCCGTCGCCAGAAATCACCGAGCGCGTCCGCGTTCACTACTCCGTTCCCGATCCTGTCACCGCGGTATTCGGCATAATTGTGCAAGTCGAGAATGACGGTCAGTCCGCGGCTTGTCGCCGCCTGCACCGTGACCTGAAGCCGCGCCAGTTCCGCCGGATCGAAATCGCCGTAGAGCTCCGGCTGCAGCCGCTCCCAGCGGAATGGCAACCGGATTGCCGTCATCGACCGGGCGGCTGCCCAGTCGAGTGTCGAATCGGAGGGATAGATGTACCCTTCCCCGTATCTGGCATCGGATCCTCCGAATTCGGCACCTGCAATGTTGACGCCGCGCAGGCAGCCGGTTGCCCGGACTGAGGTGCCCGAAAGGGCAAATACGAGCGCGAAGGCAGCGAACAAACGGAACAGACGGTTTGATCCTGTCAGGTGAGAGAAGAAGCAAATGTCTGGGGTCAATTGGTTCTGTCCCACGGATGGCCTGTCGGTTCCCGGATGAAGGCTTGGATAAAGATCTTGTTGACAGGCAGGTGATAATGTCAATCCGGACACAAGCAAACAAAGCTCCAACCGGATCACTCAAATGGACGCACCAGGTCAGCGAAGCAACGTGGAATGCGCTGCGCCTGCCCTTTCAGACAAATCTGTTGTCCATGTTGTCAGGCAGTTCTTGCCGAACATCGGCGGTCTGGAGGATGTGGTCAAGAACCTGGCGCTTCAACAGAAGAACCGTTTTGCCGACGTGAGGGTCGTCACGCTCGACCGTCTCTTCACCGATCCTGGCACCACGCTGCCCGGCCATGACGTTGTTGACGGCATTGATGTTGTGCGCATCCCCTATCACGGCGGCTCCCGCTATCCGATTGCCCCCTCTGTTCTGGGCGAGATCTCGAAAGCCGACCTGGTGCACGTCCATGCGATTGATTTCTTCTACGATTTTTTGGCCCTGACAAAACTCGTTCACCGCAGACCTCTCGTTGCCACGAGCCATGGCGGATTTTTCCATACGCGCAAATTCGCCCGGCTTAAGAAGGTCTGGTTCAACACGCTGACACGTGCATCAACGCTCCAGTATTCCGCGCTCGTATGTTGCAGTGACAGCGATCTGGAAATGTTCAACAGGATCGCACGCCGAAAGACATCTCTGATTGAAAACGGGGTCGACATCGAAAAATTCCTCGATGCCGCGGCGCAAAAGCCGCAAAAGCGCTTGCTCACACTCGGCCGCTTTTCATCCAACAAGCGGCTGGAACGCCTGATGGATGTGATGGCAAAACTGTGCGCCGAGGACCCGGAGTGGCATCTGGATGTCGCCGGCATGGAATCCGATCTGACCGGCGCGCAGCTTGGGGACCTGGCCGAGACACGCGGGCTTTCCAACCATGTAGAGGTTCATGTCGGGCTTTCGGATACCGAGTTGAAAGAGCTTGTCAACAAGAGCAGCTTTTTTGTGAGTGCTTCAGAGTACGAGGGCTTCGGGCTCGTCTTGATCGAAGCCATGAGCGCGGGCCTGTTGCCCGTCGTGGAAGCAAACGAAGCCTTCAGCGCGGTAGCACGCAAACACGAGATCGTTCGCACCGTTGATTATGCCGACTGCGGCAAGACTGCAGATGCCGTGAGGGCGCTCTACGCCGAGCTGCAGCGGCAGCCGGAATTGCGCCAAAATGCGGTCACGGCGGCGAGCGGCTATGGCTGGACCGCCAAGGCGCGCGAATACGAAACTCTATACAGGTCCGTGATCCCAACCTGAGCGGCTGTTCGTTCGACTGCCGTTGTCTGACGTCACGACCTGTGGCTGCATCCGGCAATGAAGGCGGGCCGGTTCGTGCTGCGCATCACGTCCGCGGCACCTGCCGCGATCCAGAACAGGGCCGCCAGTTTGATGGAATAGAACGAATTCGAAATCGTCATGAGCAGCGCAACATAGGTCGCCGCAAGGGCCTTGAACTGGAGGGCGCGCTGATCTTCGATCGGGGCGAACATGTAGGCGGTCCAAAGCGCAATCAGGCCCACTGCGCCGATCTGCCCGAGCGAATAGGCAAACCCGTTATCGGCGAGGAACGGGATGTTTCTTTGCACCCCGAACAGGACTTCCGGCGTGACCTGCTGCAGCAGTTGGCTGGCGTGAAGCAGGCGTCCGCCCAGATCGTCTGTCCAGCCTATGGCGGTGGACCATCCGCCGTAAAGCGCAAGCGCAAAAACGACAAGGACAGGAAGGGCCCACCAGCTCACCCGCGGCAGGAAATGACCCGCCACGGCAGCCATGATCAGGGCAAAACAGACGAGCATTCCGAAGCGGGCATCGGGCAGAACGACCGCGACAAAGGCGGCAAGGAACATCAGCATGCGATACCGCATGCCGCTTCGAAACAGGGCCCAAAGGCACAGAAACGCACCAAAGTTGCCCATTGTCACGGGCTCAAGAAACACCGAAGACGCCCGCACATTGCCCAGAAAAGCGAGGAAGTTCCGCCCGCCGATGCGCGTACTTGAAACAAACAGGTTGGATCCCTCGACAAAGTTTGAATCGGCGGTCAGCGTTCCCCGGGCGACGTAGTAATCGAAAATGCTGACGATGCGCGTGTAGATGTCGAGGAAAAGAAATTCAAAGAAACCAACCGCAAGCACGATGATCGTGCAGATCCAGACCAGCTTGTCGGCATCCTCGATCTTCCTGAAATTGCGGCCGATCAGGTAGAACACGATCGGGATGAGGAAGTCGCGGATCGCCTTGAGGTCGAGCTCGGGACGCAGCGCCAGGATCAGGCCCATGTAGCTGAAATAGAGCAGCAAGAGCAGCAAGAGGACGCTGTTGCGGCTGAAGACAAGGAACAGCGCAGCGGACAGCAACGCCATTTCGGAGAGGATGACGAGGCTCTCGGATATCCGGAAGGCGTTGGAGTTTACAAACGCCAGGGCGAAGTTGAAAAGCAGCGAGCCGAGCACGACGGCGTAAACGCATCTGAGCCAAAGACGGTATTGCGCCGCGTCCTGTAACTGCGGTGTGCGCCAGGATTGGCTGTGCTCATACGGGGTTGAGTACGACATTTCCGACGATCCGGTCGAACCAGGGTTCCAGGAATGCTGCGGCGTGTTCGAATTCGGCCGAATTGGTGTTGCCGACCGAGGTGATCAGAACGATGCAGTCGCAATGCCTTAGCAGAACCGGCAGCATCGGGCTCTCGTCGATATGTCCGGCGTCGACGAGCAGAATATCCTCGTTCGAACATCCAAGGTCCACACCGGAGGCGTATTTCTTGCGCGTGTCGATCTGTTCCACACTGAGATAGCCGGCCAATCCATGGCCATGGCCATGGCCGTAGCCAACGTGCGCAGGTGGTGTTTTCGCTTGCTTGTTCCCGAGCTTGGCAACGACTTGGGAAAAGGCGTCAATTCGCGGATTGTGCGCGTGCGATCGTGTGCGCAGGTCCGCTGTGCCGTCGCGTCCCGGTGTCGTATGCGCAAACAGAATGTCTTCACCCATGTCGTGAAGTTCTTCCGCGACACTGCGGACAAATCCGGCAGTTTGCCCGGTTCTGCCGACAGAAAGCGCAAGGATGTTTGCCGGACGGGTGTCGGCAATCGCGTGCCTGAGTGCGTAGGCCACGCGCACCCTGGCGATCGCCGCCTTGTTCTCTGCCGAATTATGCGGCTTGCCGAACAGGCCTGCAGACGGAAGCCGTGACGACCCTCCAGACGAAAGGCTGCTCAGGTTGGCCAGGATAGGTGCGCCGGTTTGCGCAACCAGTTGCCGTTCAGACACCATCGGCCCTTTCAGAACGGTCAGAGCAACGGCTCCCGATGCGGCAACGGCAAATCCGAACACGAGCGCAGCAGCAAGCACGACAATTTTTCTGGGACCGTTGGCGTTGGTCGGCACAGGGGCCTCGGACAGGATCCGCGTCGAATTCGTGTCGACGTCGGGCAGCTCTTCCAGTTCACGCGAGCGTTTGAGGAAGGCTTCGTAGACGGCGCGGCTCGCGTCGGCTTCACTTTGCAGCTGGCGCAGCTCGATCAGGGCTTTGCCCTGCAGGCTGTTTTGCGACTGCAGATTCTTGGACTGAAGCTCCAGCGCATTGACCGTCGACTGGGCTTGTTCGAAGCGGCTGCGCACGGCCTGCTTGATGCGTTGCAACTCGCTCTTGATCTCTCGCTGTGTATTATCGAGCTGTGAGCGCAGTTCTCGAAGCGTCGGGTGGTTCGCGCCAAGCGTGGTCGCGGCTTCGGCAAACTGTTGGGCAACACGCGCATTCTGGACGCGCAGGGAACTCAGGACGGAGTTCCCGGTGCCCGATGGCACGATTCCCGCTTCAACATCGGACAGCGTCAGCGGCGCCATTTGTTCGTAAAGCGCCTTGGTGCGCTCAAGATCGACGCGGGCATCTGTTATCTGTGTGTTGAGGGCTTCGATTTGCTGGTCGACGACCGATCCGCCGGAGGTGCTGATCAATCCCTGTCGCGCCTTGTAGGCCTCCACGGCAGCCTCTGCCTCTTCAACGCGTGCGCGCAGTTGCACCGCCTGTTTCCCCAGCGTCGACCCGGCCCGGGCAAGCGCTTCCGTCCGGCTGCTGCGCGTTTGCTGAATATAGGCATTCGCCGTTTCATTGGCGATCGCGGCGGCAAGTGCGCCATTCGAATGTGTGACGGTGATCGAAAAGACGAATGAATCGTCCCGCCGGTTGACGTCGATGACTTCTCTCAGGCCCTCCAGGGTGGCGTTGCGCACATCGACAGACGACCGCGAACCACTGGTCGCCCCGCCGAACACGGCGCCAAGCAGTTTCGCCTTCAGGCCGGGTCTCAGGAAATCGGGATTGCCGTCCAGCTTGAGCGTGTTGGCAACCTCGTTCAGAACCGCGGCCGACAAAATGACGAACGCCTGGCTGTCGAGATCCATGCCTTGCAGGGCCTGACTGCCGCGCGCTGCGGACGAGTCGGTTCCGATGATCTGAACGCCTTCGGGCTGGATAAGCAGTTCCGCGCTCGTCTGGTAAACCGGTGTCTTCAGGAAGGCATAGGTTAGCGCAAGCGCCGCGAACACGACTGGGCACACTAACAGCCAGACGACATGGCGTCGCAAAATCGCCGGTATCTCTGACAAGTCAATCATTCTGCGGTCGAACTTCGGTTTCGCCTGTGCAGCAGCGCGCTTTTCAATTGATCACGCCCTGTCCTCATTGTCCCGGCGCGATTGGTCATCAGACCGATTGGTAAACAAACATGATTAACGCATCGCAAATGAATGATCCGATTCCGGGACAAACAGGCAGCGATGCTAAGAAAACAGATAACAAAATAAGTCGAATTTTATCTTTAAAGTTACAAAGTATTAATAGTAATTATCTGGAGTCATTCCTTATTAAGCTATTTTAATTGTATTCGATCTAAGACGATATGATCCTGAATAAAGCAAAGACGGAAAAGTGCACTCAATACAGTATGGCGCTCATTCGATGAACAAGGTGGATTTGAATCTTCCGATCAGGGTCGGCACGTCGGTCATCGGACCCCTGTCGATTCTGCGGATGAATACGGAAGAAGCTGTCCAACTTGTCCGCACATCCGTCAAGCTGCGTTATCCGATTGAGATTGCCATCTGCAATGCACATACGACACTGACCGCGCTCGACAATCCGGCCTTTGCGGCAACGCTGCAGGAAATGACCTTGTTGAACGACGGTATCGGCATCGACCTCGCCAGCCGGTTCCTGAATGGCAAAGGGTTTCCCGACAATCTGAACGGCACCGATCTGGTTCCCGCACTTCTGGCGGAGATTGATCTGCCGCTTCGCATTTTTCTGCTCGGCGCAAGTGAAACCAGGGTGCAACTGGCGAAAGACCACATCGAGCAGGTCTATCCTCAGCACCAGGTCGTCGGCGCACGCAACGGTTACTTCGACATGAGTGATTGCGATGCCGTTTGCGCGGAAATCAATGGTACAGCGCCGGATCTTCTTCTCGTCGGAATGGGCAATCCGCGGCAGGAGAATTTTATCGTCCAGAACCGCGCCAACCTGGATGCGACCGTCGCGATCGGTGTCGGCGCCTTGTTCGATTTCATGTCGGGATCGGTGATCAGGGCACCGAAGATGGTTCAGGCTGCGGGCCTGGAATGGCTGTTCCGGCTGTTGCAGGAACCACGCCGCCTGTTCCGCCGCTACGTGATCGGGATACCGCGGTTTTTCGCCGCGCTCGTCAGAATCAAAAACGGTAAATCTCAAATCTGACACAGGGTTTTATCTGCTGATCCAGCCGAGCAGTCTTCGCGTGTCTTGGAGAACGCCCTCCACGTCCGCCGCCGTTTCAGCCGCCGGCAGTTGCGGCCGGTCAATCACGAAAACGGGTAATCCGAGTTTCCGCGCCGCCTCGATCTTCGCATAGGCGCGCACCCCGCCGCTGTTTTTCGTCACAACATGCGTGATGCCGTGTTTCCGGAACAGATCCGCTTCTTCCGAAGAGGATTGCGCGGGGCGCTGAAGAAGCAGATCCCAACCTGCCGGCAATGGTTGCGGTGGCGCCTCGATCATGCGGGCAAGGCCATAAATATCATCACGCCAGGCGAATTGGCCGATCTCCTTGCGTCCGACTGCGAGAAACGCCCTCGCGTCCTCCGGTAGAGCCCGCGCTGCCTCCTGCATCGATCCGAAGTGCCGCCAGTTGTCATCTGGAAGCGCGGTCCAGGCAGGCCGCTCAAGCCGGATCAGCGGAAGCTGCGAGGCCGCGCAGGCCTCTACCGCGTTCCGGCTCATCTGCGCGGCGAACGGATGGGTCCCATCGATGACGAGGGTGACATGTTCTGCGCTCAGAAAGTCGCTCAGACCCTCAACACCGCCGAAACCACCTGTTCTGGTCGGCACCCCGAGATCCGGCAGATCGCTGACGATCCCGGCAAAAGACGCTGTCAGGCGCGCACCGGCAAAACACTCTTCGAGCTGCCGAGCCAGCAGGCGGGCTTCAAATGTCCCTGCCAGCAGCAATATGTGGTCAGCTTTCGTCAAAGCCGCTTTCTCCGAGGATGCTGCCGTCACGGTCGGTGATGAGGACTTCCAGCGAAATCGGTGCGTCCCTGAGGATCTGACGAACCTCCTGTTTCGTGCGCCTTGCAAGGAGGGTGCTCAGATCGAGATTGTCTTTGCGGGACCTGTCGAGAACCTGCTTCGCGGTGTTTGCCGCCGCCGCCTGTGCGACGAGGGACGTGGATGCTCCGGCCTCTCTGAGAAGGTCTTGCAGAAACGCGAAATCGACGGAGCTTCGACCGGAATGCAGGTCCAGCGCCCCATGCGCAAGCTTGGAGAATTTCGCAAAGCCGCCGGCGAGTGTCAGCTTTTCAACCGGGTGAACGCGCAGGTACTTCAGCAAACCGCCAGCAAAGTCACCCATGTCCAGATAAGCGGTCTCGTCGAGTGCGTAGCGGCTCCGAACGGCATCTTCCGACGCGGACCCGGTTGCGCCGACGACATGTTTCAAGCCGACAGCGCGGGCGACGTCGATGCCGCGGTGGATCGAGGCAATCCAGGCGGCACATGAAAAAGGGCGCACGATGCCTGTTGTCCCGAGAACCGACAATCCACCGACAATGCCAAGGCGCGGGTTCATGGTCTTGAGCGCAAGGTCCGCTCCCCCGTCAATCGAGATTTCGACCTCCGCGTCCGGCGTGGCGCCAAGCTGCGCCGCAGCCTCCGAAATGGCTGTCTCGATCATCTGTCGTGGGACGGGGTTGATGGCGGGTTCGCCGGGTGGGATGGGCAATCCCGGTCGCGTGACGGTTCCAACCCCTTCACCGGCCTTGAACCGCACACCTGTGCCGGCGGGCAGCAAACGCACGCTGGATGTGATCAGCGCACCATGGGTGACATCCGGATCGTCGCCCGCATCCTTGGTGATCGTTGCGAAGGCCGAGGCGTTCGAGGTGCCGTGACGTGTCAGAACGAAATCCGTGGTTCCCCCCTTGGGCAGGTTAATCTCCACAGGGTCGGGGAACGTGCCGGAATGAAGTGCAATGAACGCAGCCTTGGCCGCTGCCGTGGCGCAGGCTCCGGTGGTCCAGCCTCGTCTCAGTTCTTTCGGCGCGTTCTTCGACATGCTTCCTCTATAGCGGAAGTCTTGTCATGGCGCGCGCTTCGGTGTCGCAATTGACTGAAATGTCGCATTCCTTTCGATTTCTATCGCTGATTTGCTTGGCGACAGATGATTTGCCGGATACACAGGAAAGATGACAGTGTCGGAACTGAACAACAATCTGCCAAAGGGCCTTCCGGAATTCGAATCCGGCTGGGTATGGCTTGCGGGTGCGGGCCCGGGCGATCCGGGTCTTTTGACGCTGCATGCGGTGAACGGATTGCGCCAGGCGGACGTCGTTGTCTACGATGCCCTGGTCGACAAGAGTATCCTCGAGTGGGTCAAGCCCGGCACCATTACGGACTATGCCGGAAAACGCGGCGGCAAGCCGAGCCCGAAACAGCGTGATATCACCTTGAAGCTGATTGACTATGCCCGCTCGGGCAAACGTGTCTTGCGTCTCAAGGGCGGGGATCCGTTTGTTTTCGGCCGCGGCGGCGAGGAAGCGCTCGGTCTGGTCGAGGCAGGCGTGCCTTTCCGCATCATTCCGGGCGTCACCGCCGGGATCGGCGGGCTTGCCTATGCCGGCATTCCGGCAACCCACCGCGACTGCAATCAGGCGGTCACGTTCCTGACCGGACACGATCAGACGGGGCTGACCCCAGATGCCGTCAACTGGGATGGGGTCGCCAAGGGATCACCCGTCATCGTGATGTACATGGCGATGAAGCACCTGGAAACCATAGCCGGCAAACTCATATCCTGTGGACGGTCGGTGGACGAGCCTGTGGGTATCGTGTGCAATGCTTCCCTGGCCGGGCAGCAGGTTCTCGAAACCACTCTTGGCCGGTGCTCCCAAGAAGCGAAAGTTGCCGGGATCCAGCCGCCCGCCATTGTCTGCGTGGGTGAGGTCGTACGCCTGCGTGACGGCCTCGATTGGCTGGGCGCGATGTCGGGCAAGGTGCTGAAGTCCGATCCGCTGGGTGTCAGGCCCGAAAGCCTCTCGGCAGATGCCGGCTGAACCTGACGCCGGACCGGCCCGGGGTATCATGATCGCAGCTCCGTCCTCCGGGGCGGGCAAGACAACCATCACCCTGGCATTGATAAGGGCGCTCAGGAATCAAGGGCGTTCCGTCGTCTCCGCGAAGTCCGGCCCGGACTATATCGACCCGAGATTCCACGAAGCAGCGGGAGGCGCTCCATGCGTCAATCTCGATGCCTGGGCGATGGACCGCGCGACCATAGGTTCGCTGGCGGCAGGACAGGGGGCAGAACATGACCTGATGATTGTAGAAGGCGCCATGGGTCTTTTCGACGGGGCGGCGAATGGGCAAGGATCGGCGGCCGCGCTTGCCGCATCGCTTTCCGTTCCCGTTGTCCTGGTCGTCGACTGCGCCAGGCAATCCCAGTCGATCGCGGCACTGGTGCATGGGTTCCGCACCTACCGGGCAGACATCGACATTGCCGGGGTGGTTCTCAATCGCGTCGGCAGCGCGCGTCATGAAAACATGTTGCGCTCCGCGCTCGCATCTCTGAGTGTGACGGTATTCGGTGCGTTGCCGAGGACACCGGATCTGGTTTTGCCGGAAAGGCATCTGGGTCTGGTGCAGGCGCTCGAGCATGCCGATCTCGAGATGTTTCTGGAAAGAGCCGCGGATCTTTGCAGTCAAAACATCGACCTGTCGGCGATTGAGAGCTGCTCCGCAAGCATTGCCGGAAGCAGTCATGAAAAGGCGGGGTTGCCGGAGCCCTTGGGTCAGCGGATCGCGATTGCCCGCGACGTTGCCTTCGCCTTTTCCTATCAGCACCTTTTGGAATTCTGGCGGCGCGAAGGTGCGGACCTCACCTTCTTTTCGCCGCTGGCGGACGAGGGGCCCGATCCGGAAGCGGATGCGGTTTTCCTGCCCGGCGGCTATCCCGAACTCCACGCGGCCAAGCTGGCGGCCGGCGGAAACTTCAAGGCCGGTTTGTGCGAAGCAGCGCGTGCCGGAAGCCTGATTTACGGCGAATGCGGCGGTTACATGGTTCTCGGCCAGGGCCTTGTCGATGCAGATGGTGCCACGCATGAAATGCTTGGACTTCTGCCGCTGGAAACCTCGTTCGCAGATCGCAGCAGGCATCTGGGATATCGGACGCTTGAGCCTCTCGCCAGTCTGCCCTGGAACACTTGCCTGTCGGCGCACGAGTTTCACTACGCCACCATTTTGAGGGAAGGAAACGCGGACCGTCTCTTTCGCGCAGCTGATGCCGAAGGCAGCGCTCTGCCGGACATGGGACTGAGGGATGGGGCCGTGATGGGCTCGTTCGCGCACGTGATCGCGCGACAAGAGGCATAAAGCTCTGATCCCTCACCCGGCCTTTCAGGCCGACCTCTCCCACCGGGAAAGGTGACTGTGCTCGCGGGTGGTCAAGTGCTGACGCAACTCCTTCATCACTAAGGAGGAAAGAGACGTTCCGGCGAGAACCTTCGTTCGCCGCCCCGGCCTTGAGCCGGGGCCTAATCTTTGAGACTTCACAGGTCCCGGATCAGGTCCGGGACGGCGCAGATGCGGCAGCTTCATTCCAAGCGATTGCGGACCTGTGCGGACGGGTTTTGCTCTTGGCCGGTTTCCCTCTCCCTTGGGAGACCTTTGCATAACCTGCTGATTTTGTGATTCACTGAGTTGAATTTGAGTCGGGAGGCGTTGATGCATCGATCGAGTGGTCAGCTTGGGTTTGGCGACGGTTTTTTGGATCCGGGCCTAGGTCGCAATCAGCGTCTGGATGCAATCGACGCGGCGATTGATTGGGAGCCTTTGGATCGTCTTGTGCGCGTGCTTTACAGCGCTGGTGAAGGGCGTCCGAGCTATCGTCCTCTGACGATGGTCAAGGCGCTGTTGCTGCAGCAATGGTACGGTTTGTCTGATGTGCGTTTGGAAGAGGTCTTGTCTGACACGCTGTCTTATCGTCGATTTGTGGGTCTGTCGTTGGAAGATGGCACGCCGGATCACTCGACCATCAGCCGCTTCCGCACGGCACTGTGTCGTCACGAGCTTGATACAGCTTTATTTGAGGAGGTTTTGGGTCAACTGGAAGCCAAGGGCATGGTTCTGAAAGAAGGAACATTGCTGGATGCCACACTGGTTTCGGCTCAGGCACGCCGCCCGGGTCGAGAGGCAGGCATGGGAGGCAAATCCTCTCACGATCCGGACGCGGACTGGACGCGCAAGAACGGGCGTTCCCATTTTGGCTACAAGGCTCATGTTGCCGTCGATCAAGGATCAGGCGTCATTCGCCAGGCCATTCTGACCCCGGCGAAAACCTCCGAAAGCGAGGTGGCTGACGATCTTGTCTGTGGCGACGAACAGGCTGTGTATGCGGACAAGGCTTATGAGCACAAAGAGCGCCGCGCCAGGCTCAAGGCAGCTGGCATCAAGGACCGTGTGATGCACCGGAACCATCGATATCAAGCGGCTCTGCCATACTGGCAGCAGCGGCGCAATGCTCTGATAGCTCCCATTCGCGCTGCCGTGGAGCGCGTATTTGGAACGCTCAAACGAAGTTATGGATACGAGCGTGTGGGCTATGTCGGATTGAAGCGCAACGCAACTCAGTTCCGCCTGCTCTGTATCGCCTTCAACCTCAAAAAAGCGGCTAAGCTGAGCGCCTAACGCTCACAACAACATGAAAAACACCTCGTCCTTCAGACGATCATCAACAAAACCCGCAAAATCAACCAAAACAGATCAAGTCCAACGCCTCAAAGACGTTATGCAAAGGTCTCCGTCGGGAGAGGGCAGGGTGAGGGGGAATTCCTCCGAGGAGAATTGACAGCTCTGATCCCTCACCCGGCCTTTCAGGCCGACCTCTCGCATCGGGAGAGGTGACTGTGCTCGCGGGTGGTCAAGTGCTGGCGCAACTCCTTCATCGCTAAGGAGGAACGAGACGTTCCGGCGAGAACCTTCGTTCGCCGCCCCGGCCTTGAGCCGGGGCCTAATCTTTGGGCCTTCACAGGTCCCGGATCAGGTCCGGGACGGCGCAGATGCGGCAGCTTCATTCCAAGCGATTGCGGACCTGTATGGACGGGTTTTGCTCTTGGCCGGTTTCCCTCTCCCTTGGGGAGAGGGTCAGGGTGAGGGGTAAGCCGTCAGGAGGCCTTCGCTTTCTTCTTCGGTCTCAGGACATGCACATGCTCGGCGTCGTAGAGCGCGCTGTCGCGGAAGTCGTCTCCCGGTTTCAGCGCGTGGCCGACGAAGATCAGGGCGGTGCGCGTGATCTTGGCCTTGCGGACGTCTGCGGCAATCGTTGAAAGCGTACCGCGAATGAAGGTTTCGTCTGGCCAGCCGACCCGATAGGCAACAATAACCGGACAGTCCGCACCATAGTGCGGCGTCAACTGGCGTTCGATTTCGCGCAGATTCCGTATCGAAAGATGGATCGCAAGTGTCGCGCCGCTCTTGCCGAGCGTATCGAGATCCTCGTTGTTCGGCATCGCTGAAGACTGCATTGCCGTGCGGGTCACGATGACCGTCTGTGCGACTTCGGGGATGGTCAGTTCGGCTTTCAGCGCGGCTGCCGCGGCGGCAAAGGCCGGAACACCGGGGGTAACGTCATAGTCGATCCCGAGCGCATCGAGGCGGCGCATCTGTTCGGCCGTCGCTCCGTAGATCGAGGGATCGCCGGAATGGACCCGGGCGACGTCAAGGCCTTCTTCATGAGCCTTGCGGATTTCGTCGATAATGTCATCAAGCGTCATTGGCGCCGTGTCGATCACGCGGGCGCTTTCGGGTGCAGCGGCAACGATTTGTTCCGGGACGAGCGAACCTGCGTAGAGGCAGACCGGACAGGACTGGATCAATCTCAACCCGCGCACCGTGATGAGATCGGGGTCGCCGGGACCTGCGCCGATGAAATGAACGGTCATAGGATTTCTGCTGCCTCTTCGGTTTTCGGCGCGGCCTCGGCGCTGTCCGGTTTCGGTGCGTCGATCCGCTTGGCGTAGCCACGCGGGGTATAGACGAAAATGCTGCCGTCACCCTTCATGATCGCCCGCGTGTTGGACGATCCGACCAGAACGGTTGTGAGCATGTCGACTTCGTCAACGGTCAATGCTTCGAGCGTGGTGACTTTCAGGGTTTCTTCCGGGCGTCCGAGATTGACGCCGAGTACAACGGGTGTCGTCGGTGGACGGTGCTGCAGCAGGATCTCGCGTGCCGCGGCAAGCTGCGTGCGCCTGCGCTTGGAGACCGGATTATAGAACGCGATCACGAAGTCGCCTTCTGCAGCGGCTTTCAAACGCGCCTCGATGGACTCCCAGGGTGTCAGCAGGTCGGAAAGCGAAATGGCGCAGAAGTCATGTCCCAGCGGGGCTCCGATCCGGGCCGAACAGGCCTGCAATGCCGATATGCCCGGCGCATTGGTGACACTGACGCGTTTGGCCGCATCCGAGACGCCGCCGAATTCCTCGTTCCGGTGCAGCAACTCGTAGACCAGCGCCCCCATCGCGTAGATACCGGCATCTCCCGACGAGATCAGGGCAACATTCTTGCCCTTGCCGGCTTCCTCCAGCGCGAACCTCACCCGGTCCTCTTCCGCACCCAGCGGGAAATTGTGGTGTTTCTTTCCGGTGATGTGCGCTTCCACGATATCGAGATAGAGCGAGTAACCGACCACGTCCGACGCTTCCGCCAGAAGCTTCGTGGCCTCGGGCGTCCGCCAGTCGTCCTTGCCCGGCCCTATGCCGATCACTGACAGATGCCCGCGGGCGCGGCCGACAGTTTCCGGATCGATCGGCTGAGGTGCGCGGGCAATCGCGCAGGTCGCGTTTTCCGTTTTCTGCTTTTCAACGACGAGCGATCCGAAAGGCCCGGAGGCTGCAAGGGAAGCCCCTTCCGATACGCCGTGGCAGCCGACTTCCTGGAAAACGACATTGGAGGGGTTCTTCAAACGCGGCGTTTCGCGCTGCAGTTCCACTGCCGAAAAGACGCGGAGTGGCACATCAAGGTGTGCAGCAAGTTCGAGAACCGCCGTTTCATCGGCCTTGAGCTCAATTGTTGTGACGCAGGCAACGGCACCCCTGGCAATTCCGGCCTCCGCAAGCTGCGTTTCGACCAGGTCTATGAGTTCTTTCGGATCGCAATAACGGGCGCAACCGGCACCGACGGCGTATTTCCGGGGATGATAGACAAGTTGCGTCGGTCCGCCGTGCGTCGGTTTCTCGGTGGCCGTCAGGACAATTGCGGCGTCGTCGGACGTTTTCAGATCTGAGTTCGACAGCCAGTCGGCTGTGCCTTCGAGACGCACCTCCGCACCGGACAGAAGTTCGGCCATGACGGGTTTGGCGTCTTCCGGATTGGCCAGCAGCCAGCCCTTGGGCGGCACATCGAGCGCAATTCCCAGCTTCGTGTCGCCCGCCGTCGTGATGGCCGCATGCCCGCGCAGCGACTTGGCCAGGATCCTTGACAGTTCGTTGGCGCCGCGATGGCCGCCCAGCAGTGGCACGATGCTGGAACCGTCTTCGGAGACCGCGATCACCGGCGGCTCGGTGCGCTTGTCTCCAAGAATGGGCGCAAGCGCCCGGATCAGGATGCCGCTGGCGCAAAATCCGACGATCGGGTGTCCGGCCTTGAACAAGAACTGCAGGTGTTCGATCGTTTCGTTGAACTGTGTGTCGGCCGTCGGCACGCGGCCGGCCAGACCATGGATACGCGCCGTTGAAAAACGGCGTGCGACATCTTCAGCCGTGTCCAGCCCTGCCTGGTTCAGGACGAATAGGATGGGGGAAGCGTCCACGCTTCGTCTCCCTTGTAAATGAGGATCATTGAAAAATAGGGCGCGGTATCCGCGTCGAGGTCAATCAAACGATGCACCTTTTGTTTCGCAAGGCTGGCCCGCTCGACATAGCCTGCCTGTTCCAGAAGGCCCATGCGATCGAGCAACGCCCTGAGACGGGCCAGATGCCGGCCAACCTTCATGATGGCCACCGCCTGGGCCTCTTCGATCTTTTCTTCGATGGCGTCATCCGGCAAGGGGCCTGGTATGACCGTGAGCACGTCGTTTCGGGAGGTGAGTGGTCGCTGAAGCTGCGCGGCACAGGCCGTCAGCGAGGTCACGCCCGGTACCACCTCGATGTCGAACCGGTCGCAAAGCCGCTCGAACAGATACATGAATGACCCGTAAAAGAACGGATCGCCCTCGCACAGCGTGACAACGTCTTCACCCGAAGCAAGCACCTCCGCGATTTCTTCCGCAGCCTTGTCGTAAATCTCCTGGGCGGGAAACCGGTCGACCCGCATGGGCACCACGATCGGAATCTCGCGCGCGCCCTCGGGGATCGTCGATGCAGCGATGGAACGCGCAAAACTCTCACCGGTGTCCGGCGCAGGATAGGCGATGACTTTCGCCGAGGAGATCAGACGATGGGCTTTCAGCGTCATGAGTTCCGGGTCTCCGGGCCCCAGGCCGATACCGAACAGGGTGCCGCTCATGACTTTTCAAGGCTCCATTGCGTCACCGGCATCAGCGGCCGCCAGCCGGTGAGGCCGCCGACAGGGCTCGCGCGGTGGACCGAGAGCTTCTTCAGGGTTCCGCCATGCTTCTGGTAGGCGGCAAGCAGAACCGCCTCGCTTTCCAGCGTCACGGCATTTGCCACGAGCCGGCCGCCGGTGGGCAGAACATCAATCGATTTTTCAACGACACCGGGTGCAGTCAGCCCGCCGCCAATGAAGATGGCGTCCGGCCGGGCCAGGCCGTCGAGGCCTTCAGGAGCTGCCGCATCGATCAGCTCGAGATGGGGCACTCCGAGGGCAGTCGCGTTCTCCGCCGCCATTGCGCGCCGCTCCGCATGAGGCTCAAGGCCGATTGCACTGGTCCGGTTTGCGGCACGCAGCCATTCGATGGCGACCGATCCGCAGCCTGCGCCGATATCCCATAGAAGAGCGCCCGGATGGGGTTTCAGTTCGGCAAGCGTAACCGCGCGGATGTCCTGTTTGGTCATCTTGCCGTCATGGCGGAAGGCATCGTCGGAAAGGCCGGGGACGCGGGCACGCAAACGGGTTCCCGGATCGGCGATGACGTCGAGGGCCAGCGTGTGAAAGGCGGCCACGTCGCCTGACCAGTCTTCGGCGGTGCCGCTCGTCAGACGCTCTTTCTCGCCGCCGAGATGCTCAAGCACGGTCATCCGGGTGCGCCCGTAACCCTCGTCTGCCAGCAGGTCGGCAACCTGCCGTGGTGTCTCCGAACCGCTGGTCAGAACCAGAAGGTGTGCGCCGGGATAGAGCGCACAACGCAACAGGTCGACCGGCCGGCCATGGACGGAAAGACACTCGCAGTCCTGAAGAGGCCAGCCCATGCGGGAGGCCGCGAGTTGGAAAGCGGACAGAGACGGAAGAACGCTCAACTCCTGCGCATCGAACCGTTGCACGAGCGACGATCCGATGCCGAACCACATCGGATCGCCCGTCGCAAGGACCGCGACCTGCCGGGATCTGAGCGCTTCCAGGTCGGTGAAGACAGCGGCAAATGGGGATGGCCATGTTCTTTGTTCCGCAGAAAGCTCGCCTGTGAGCGCCAGGTGCCGCGCGCCGCCATAGACAATGTCGGCGCATTTCAGGGCGTCCTGGCCGCCGGGTGCCAGAGAGCCGTCCTCACCAATCCCGACCAGCGTCAGCCACGGGGACGTCATGTGTCCCCCAGCCGATAGGGTTTTGTCGCAGTTTTGGGCGTGAGTTCGCGCGGCGTGGCGTCAGTCTGGGGCATGGCCTGCTTCATCCCCTGCGATTTCCGGCTCACCGGATCCGGACTGTTTCCGTCTCCGGTCTCGCCAACGGATTGGGACCGGCCGCTGGAATGCGACAGGAACCCGCGTGAGCGCATGGGCTTTCCCGCGCCACCTGATTTCAGATCCTTGCGCCGTCCCGGTCCCGTCATCTCACACCTCCTCCGGCAGTCCGGCAGCAAGGGCGTTGACGGCGGCTGCCGCCATTGCCGAGCCACCGCGCCGGCCCCTGATTGCGAGGTAGGGAACCCCGAACGGATTGCCGATGAGCGCGTCCTTGGATTCGGCGGCACCGACAAATCCGACCGGAAACCCCAGCACAAGTGCAGGTCTCGGGCCGCCGGGCGCAATCGTCTCCAGAAGATGGAACAGCGTCGTCGGTGCATTGCCGATGGCAACGACTGCGCCGTCAAGGCGGTCTTCCCAAAGGTTGACGGCGGCCGCCGATCGCGTCGTGCCGAGTTCTTTTGCCATCTCCGGAACGCGGGCATCGTTCAGCGTGCAAACGACATCGCAGGCCGCCGGCAATCGGGAACGGATGATGCCGTGGGCAACCATCTCCACGTCACACAGAACAGCGGTCCCGGTCTGGAATGCCTGACGCGCTGCAGACGTCAGATCGTCCGACCAGGCAAGGTCGTTCGGCAGGTCGGTCATGCCGCAGGCATGGATCAGCCGCACGGCGACGGGATGCAGATCGTCCGGCAAATGCGAAAGATCCGCTTCGCCGCGAACGATGGAAAAGGACTGCCGGTAAATGGCCGACGGGTCCTTTTCATATGCGTATGCGGGAAATGACTGCCTGGACACGGGCGCCTATCCCTCGCGCTTCAGCGATTTCGGCCCATGCGGATGATCCGCATGCGGGTAGGGATGATGATGGTGGCCATGATCGTGATCGTGATCGTGACCGTCGTCATGATGGTGGTGGTGATGTCCGTGGCTGTGACCATGATCATGATGATGATGATGCCCGCCGGCTTGAACCTGCTTTTCGCAGGCCCCGGTGCAGATCTCGTCGCAGAGCTGACACTCGGCTTCCGCGCCAAGACCTTCGACGTGGTGGTGATGGCTTTCCTGCGCCAGGCCCACTTCCGCCTCGAAGCCGAGCACCTGTTCGCGGTACTTGCACATCTGACAGTTCATCAGATTCGCACCTTGCAGGATCTCCTGCACCCGGTCCGCCATCGTGTCGATGACCTGGGGGTGATCGTTGAGATAGCCTGCGTGGAGAAATTCTATGTCCGGGTGGTTTGCCGCGACCTCGTCCGCCGTGTTGTAGATCCTTTGAACCAAGACGCCGGTGAAGAGGAAATAGGGAAACACGATGATGCGCTTGTAGCCGAGCCTGGCCGCATGTTCGAGTCCGGGCCCGACCAGCGGGAAGGTGACGCCGGAATAACACGTTTCCGCCCAGCCGAATCCGAAGCCTTCCCAGAGCAGCCGCGTGATCTTGGTGACATTCGAGTTGGCATCCGGGTCGGATGCACCGCGCCCCACGACCATCAGGAGCGTCTCATGGAGCGGAACGTCGCTGTCTGCTTCGTCGATGGCTGCCTGAATGCGGGCCGCTGCCGCCTTGACCATGCGTGTATCGACGGCAAGCTCCCGCCCATAGGAGATTTTCATTTCCGGATGCATGGCCTGATAGGTATTCAGAACCGACGGGATGTCATTCTTGGCATGACCGGCGGCAAACAGCATGCCCGGCACGGCCAGAACATGCGTGCAGCCCTTTTCGCGCAATTTGTTCAAACCGTCGTGGATGACGGGATTGGCGAATTCCAGGTAGCCGTATTCGACCGGCCAGTCCGGGAACCGTTCCGTCAGACCCGCGGCAAGCTGTGCGAATTGTTTGACAGCGCCCTTGTTGCGGCTGCCGTGGCCGCAAATCATCAACCCGAGTTTTTCGCTCATTGCGCGGCTTCCCCGCCGGTCTCGTCGTCAGCTACCTCTGCTTCGGGTGTCTCTTCGGCGTCTTTCTTCTTCCGGTCCTTGAGCGCAACGAGCCCGGCCACCAGGGCAGCACCCGCGACAGCCGCCACGCCGATCCAGTGCGAATGCCCGGCCAGTTCGCCGAGATGGCCGCCATGGGCGAAGGCGGTCGAAGGCAGAAATACGGTCAGAAGTCCGGTGAGGTGCGTCCAGTAGCTCATTCTTCTCTCCCAATGGCAGGCGCCTGCAGGCAATCGACGGAGGCGGAATCGGAAGACGAAAGCAAACACAAGCAATCAGCCGGCCGGAAAACAGCCGCTCTGCAAGTGCCTTGGACAGCTCCGGCATTGGTTCCCAGTGTGGGTCAACCGCATCCAGAATCGCTTTCAGTCCCTGATAGGACGCCGTCAGGTCGCGGCAATCTAGGGGAGCCGTCCCGGCCGATCAAGCGCGAATGCGACATCCATTGGTCGAAACAGACAACAGTGGATGACAGCCGCAGAATTTGCCGGTAAGCATGCGCGTGAGGGTAAATACCGGCTATGTGGGCAATCAAGGCGTGAGGGCATTCCGGCAGATATTTCCGGAGTTGAGGGCCGCAGCATTCCTGCTGGCGGTGACGCCGTTTCTGCTCGTCTCCCTGATACCCAACGGGTACATGCCGGGCGTTCAGGCCGACGGGACTTTCACGGTCACGATCTGTACGCCCGAAGGCCACCGCACCGTCGCTCTGGACGAAGACGGAAACATTGTCCCCGCGCTGCCTGATGGCCCGGGCGGATCGAATTCCACAGATCATTGTCTTTTTGCAGGTGTCGGGTCTTTCCTGGGAACAAGTGCAGGCGTCGAACTGCGTGCGCGCCTTCAGGGGCCGCACAAGGTTCTGGCAAAACGCGATTCCGGCTTGCCGCCCTTTACCGCGCCGGGCCGTCTCGGTGCCCGTGCTCCGCCGCGCTGGATCTGAGCATCAATCAATCCACGACACACTTTTGAAGTGAGCCCAGCCTCGCCGTAAGGCAGGTGCACGCTCGCGTTGGAGCACCCATGAGTACCTATCCCAAGGACGGCACAAGCACGTCCACACCCGGCCGGTTCTATCTGGCCGCATGGCGCTGGCACTTCTACGCCGGTCTTTTTGTCATACCCATCCTGACCGCCCTTGCCGTGACCGGCATGATGATGATGTATATCGGCTTTTTTGACGGCCGCGACGGCGAGAAGATCACTGTCCAGATGCCGGAAAATCCCGTTGCGTTGAGCATATCCGATCAGGCGACGGCCGCGCAGGCGAGCCGGCCCGGCAGCACCCTTGTCGAATGGCTGAAGGGACGAGCGGAAAACAGTGTTTCCGTCTTCCGGATCGCCCATGACGGCGACCAGTTCATGGTCGCCGTTGATCCTTATACGGGCGACATCGTTGAAAGCTGGAACCGGCGGCAGGGCTGGTACGACTTTGCCGACGGCATCCACAGCGACCTGTTGCTTGGAACACCGGGCGACCGCCTTCTGGAAATAGCGGCCGGCCTCGCCATCGTCCTCATCATCACAGGCATTTACCTCTGGTGGCCGCGGGACATGTCCCTGGCACAGGCGCTTGTCCCCGATCTGCGCCAAAGGGGAAGGGCGCTCTGGAAAACGCTGCATGTGAATATCGGGATCTACGTGTCGGTGTTCCTGCTTGCTTTCCTGATCACCGGAATGGCCTGGACCGGGATCTGGGGCGGCAAGATCGTGCAGGCCTGGAGCACGTTTCCGGCGGAGAAATGGGACAACGTCCCGCTGTCGGACGAAACCCATGCCTCGATGAACCATGGCGCGGTCTCCGATCAGCCATGGGCGCTGGAACAGACGCAGATGCCGGCCTCCGGTTCTGAGGCTGGCGTTGAGGGAACCGCACCCGGTGTGCCGGTTGATATCGACAGCGTCGCGGCACTTGCCGCGTCGATCGGCTTCAACGCCCGCTACCGCATCGCCTATCCGAGCAGCGAAACCGGGGTGTGGACGATCAACCAGGACACGATGAGTGCCGACGCGGAAGACCCGTTCTCCGACCGGACGGTGCACGTCGACCAATATACCGGCAAGGTTCTGGCACATGTCGCATTCGCCGACTACTCGGCGGCGGGCAAGGCGATGGCTGTTGGTATTCCGTTTCACATGGGCCTCATGGGGCTTTGGAATCTCATCCTCAACACGTTCGTCTGCCTGTCGGTGATCTTCCTGTCCGTCAGCGGTGTCGTCATGTGGTGGATGCGCCGCCCGAAGGGACTGGTCTTGCGAGTGTTTGCGCCCAGGACGCCGGACGACCTGCCGCATTGGCGTGGCGCGATGATCCTGATGCTGGCGGTGTCGCTGGCCTTCCCGCTCGCAGGTATCACGCTTCTCGGTGTGCTTGCACTTGATTATCTGATCGTGAAGCGCATCCCGGCCCTCCGCCGGGCGTTCGGGTAAGACATGCCCGGGCACCGTCAGTGCCGGTGCCCGGGTCTTTTGTTTTGACGGTCGACAATGCGATGCACTTGACGGCCGATCAGCTTTTGGCAAGAACTCTCGTCTTCGTAGAATTACCCTTCTCCTTCGCATTGGATGCCGATCTGCCGTGCTGGACCAAATGACATTCTCCGGTGAGCTCTGGCTTTCACCCGGCCCGGGCGGCTGGACGTTTGTGACCCTGCCGCTGGAATGCGCTGACCGGATCCGGTTCATGACAGGTGGTCAGAAGACGAAAAGCTGGGGCATGATCAAGGTGCAGGTCACAATCGGATCTTCGACATGGCGCACGACCATCTGGCCGGACAAGGCATCGGGCTCCTTCCTGCTGCCGGTCAAGGCAGCTGTCAGAAAGGCCGAAAAGGTCGCGGTTGGCGACAGGGTCGAGGTGAACATGACAGTCTTGGATGAGCCGGTCGCATAGTCCAGCCAGAGGCTTGCTCGGGAGTGCTTTAAGCCGCCACCACCCAGTCGTCCGCGTCCGCGCGCGCACCGATCAGGGCAAGGCCATTAGCAACGGACGTGAGTTCGTTCCCGCCTGAGATCTTCTCCGCGCCGAACCGGTTCGCGAACTGGCGCCGGACAGCCGGAACGAACGACGTTCCGCCCGTCATGAAAACCCGGTCGATCTCGGTTTCGGGCAATCCCGCCTTTGCCAGCGTCGTGTCGAGCGCCTTGTCCATCTTGGCAAGATCGGAGGCGATCCAGCTCTCAAAATCCCGCCGGGAAACGGTCGCACGGAAATCGGCGCCAAGCGGTGAGAAGGAAAACTCGGCCTCGTCTTCCGATGACAGCCGGGCCTTGGTTTCCGACACGGACTTGTAGAGCGGATAGCCCTGGTCCTCATCGACCAGTTCGATAAAGAGCTCGATCTTGTCAGCCTCCAGGCACCAGCGCAGAAGTTTCTTCAATTCCTTGAAATCATCGGAAGTCTTGAAGATGGAGAGCATGTGCCAGCGCGCAAAGTTGGAAAAGAGGTTGGGCGGGATTTCGAGCACCTTACCCATGCTCTGGTAGGACGATCCCTTGCCCAGTTTCGGCAGCACGACATTGTCGATGATGCGGTAGTCGAACGTGTCTCCGGCAATGCCGATACCGCCGCGCCCGAGCGGGGTTGCCTTGAGGTGTCCGCCTTCCGTCTCGAAGCGCATGATCGAATAGTCCGTGGTGCCGCCGCCAAGATCGGCGACGAGAATGGTCGTATCCCTTTGAAGCGACTGCGCATAGGAAAACGCCGCGCCAACCGGTTCCATCACGAACAGAATGTCTTCAAACCCCACTTTCCTGAATGCCCTCCTGTAGCGCTCCATTGCCAGCTTTTCATCCGGCCGGTGACCGGCGAATTCGACGGGCCTGCCGACAACAAGACGGGTTTCCGCGGGATCGAAGCCGGTTCCGGAGCGCTCGAACGCGCAGCGCAGAAAGGTCGACATGAGATCCTCGAATTCAAACCGGACGCCGTAGACACCGGTTCCCTTGAAGAGGCTGCTTGCCGCAAATGTCTTGAGTGACTGGATGAAGCGCACGTCCCCGAAGCTCTCCAGAAACTGCCGGATTGCCCAGGGCCCGACTTCGGGATGCAAGGCCCGCGCCGCGCCGCGATCGAGAAAGCTCAGGACGGTCGGCAGCGACGTGAAGCTTTCGTTCCTGTCCTGAAAGCGGACGGGACTTGTGGCGCCGGGCCCATTTGCAGTGACCGCGACCGTGTTGGAAGTTCCAAAGTCAAGTCCGATGGTTTCAGTCATGTCGGCCGTCCTCACGAAACAACCCGCAAACGCACCGCGGGCTGGTCGCGGCCGAAGGGCAGAAAGGGCTCTGGAAATTGGAATGGCCGGGCTGGATACGGGCAAACACTACAAAAGGCAAGGCCAAACGACCGGTTCGGCTATGAGTTTATGCAAAAACCCATGACGGTTCAGTGATGTTCCAGGAGGCTGTCCTGTTCCGAATACTCGTCAGGCTCCGGTGTCCGCATCACGTTCGAGGCCTTGCGGGTTCTTTTCCGGCGCTCTGTTGGCGAGAAGCCGAACTTCTCCCGGTAAACGCTTGCAAAATGCGCCTGATCGACAAAGCCCGTCGAGAAGGCGACCTGGGCAACTGCCATGCGGGTCTTGCGCAGCAGTTCATCTGCCTTGTGCAGGCGGATGTCCATGTAGCAGCGCATGACGGAAATACCGAGATCCGACTTGAAATTGCGTTGTAGCTTGCGTGAGCTGACTCCGGCGAGCATCGCGATCTGGTCCAGCGTCAGGAGGTCGCTGACGTGGCTTTCCATGAGATCGACTGCTGCCGTGACGCAGCTGTTCACGCCGGTGTTGCTGCCCAGATACCGCGACCGCAGCGGCTCGTCCGCGCTGCGCATGCCGCTGTGAACCAGCCAGTCGCTCACCGTGGTCGCAAGTTCCGCGCCCAGTTCCGACTTGACCAGGGCGAGCATCATGTCGAGCGAGGCGACCCCGCCCGCGCAGGAATAGCGGTTCCGGTCGATGACGAAGATCCGCCGTTCCAGGAAATAGCCGTCCGAAAGGGCGTTGAGCTCCTCGAAATGTTCCCAGTGAACGGTGAAGCGCCGGTCTTCCATCAGGCCGGCTTTCGCCAGAAGCGCGCCGCCGCCGGAGATGCCGCCGAGAGCGACACCGTGCGCGGCGAGCTTGCGCAACTGCGCGTAAAAGGCGGTGTTCTCCGCCTCCTCCAGATTGCTTCCGGCGGCAACCAGTAGAAGATCCACCTGGTTGCTCAGGATGCCAAGGGGTTCGGTTTCGATGTATGCGCCGCAGGACGCCCGTGCCCGGCCCGCGTTTTGCGAGTAATAGGTCAACTGAAAATATTCGGAACCGCCCAGAAGATTGGCAGCCCTCAGGGGCTCGATCGCCGACGCCACCGACATGAGCGCGTAGCCGTCGACCAACAGAAATCCGATCTTGCGTCGTCTGGTCTCGCTTTGCATTCCAATATCTTAAGCAGAGTCAGCCCGAGAAGCTAGGTTGATAGGGTGGTTCCGAACCTGTCCCGCCATAGTAGAGCCTGACCACGTGTTCCGCCTCGGCGAAGAACAGCCACCGGGACGCGAAGGCACCAACCAGATAGAACAACGTCGCAAGGATCGCCGTGAACGGGTTGACGGGCAGAAGCGCGACAATGAGCAGCGGCACGACAATCATGCCTGCGAACGCGATGAGGCGTAGTTTCTGGACGTGTTTGCGGCCGACCACATGCACCATTTCCTTCAGGAGATAGTTCGATCCGGTATGCGGCGGCTCGAACAGCCGCGCACTGCCGCGATCACCCAGCCCCGTTGCGGTTTCGATCGTGTGCCCGCGTTCGGCAAACCGGCGGTCACCGAGCACCCAGTAGAGGATCTGAAAGCCGCCCGCCAGAAGCAGCAAAACGAGCGCTGCCGCCGATTGCTGGGCCAGGATCGCGCCGCCTGCGAGTGAAACGGTCAGCATGTGTACCGGTGTCAGCCAATGGTTCCAGCGTGGCACTGTTTTCAGTTGCGCGTAGATCATGGAGGTTGCCACGACCGTCGCGATGGAGAGGATAGCACCGAGCAGACCGAGCGGTGAGATCGAGGCGCCGATGAAGACCGCTGCCGCCCCGTAGATCGCAAGAATGATCAGCGCACCTGTCGACAGCCAGGCTTCCCGTGAAAGCCAGCTCGAGCGCCACTGGGTGAAGGCCTTCAGGGCCCGTTGCGGGTTGCCGAGGTGGAAGGTGGATGCCACCAGACCGCCGACCGCCAGCGCATAGGCAACGGCAAAATAGAAGAACGCTTCCACCCCGTGAACTTTGGGCAGACCCAGTCCAAGGAACGTCAGAAAGCCGAAGCCGAGGCCGGACAGGACGGTGAAGATGATAACCGAGGGTGCCGGATGCATCAGAGAGCCTCCAGTCTTTTGTCGAGCCAGGCGAGAAAACCCTTCGGTTCTTCGGCAACAGGCTCAAGCAGGGGCGTGAGCACATCCATGTCCGGCAACTGGTCCTTTGGCCGGGGCGGCAGGTACTTGTTGACCGGCTTCGTTCCCTGTTCCGGCATCAGGTCGATGCCGCCACGTTCGGCCACCAGTTTCGACACGTTGCTGTCCGGGTCGGCAAAGTCGCCGAAATGGCGCGCGCCGGCCGGGCACGTCCTGACGCAGGCAGGAACGCGGTCTTCCTCGGGTAGGTTCTCGTTGTAGATCCTGTCCACGCAGAGCGTGCACTTTTTCATCACGCCGGCGACCGCATCCATCTCGCGGGCACCGTATGGACACGCCCAGGCGCACAATCCGCAGCCGATGCAGGCATCTTCGTTGACGAGAACGATCCCGTCCTCGCTGCGCTTGTAGCTTGCGCCTGTCGGACAGACAGTGACGCAGGGCGCATCTTCGCAGTGAAGGCAGGATTTCGGAAAGTGCACCGTCTGGCTGCAGCCGCCGCCCTTGGGTTCCACCTCATAGCTGTGAATGCGGTTGAGGAAGGTGCCGACCGGATCGCCGCCATAGGCATCGGTATCGCTGAGCGGCGCACCGTAGTTTTCGGTGTTCCAGCCCTTGCAGGCCGTCACGCAGGCATGACAGCCGACGCATGTGTCCAGGTCGATGACGAGGCCGAGTTTCTTGTCCGTGGTCGCTGGCAACTGGGTCATGAGGTCACCTTCTGTTGCACTGTGGCGGGTCCCTTGCCGACCGGAGATTTCAACGGGCCGAATGCAGGCTGGCTTTCCGCCGGAGCAGTGGCCTTTTCAATCCTCACCCTGAGATCGAACCAGGCGGCCTGACCGGTAACAGGATCCGAATTCGACCATCTGAGACCGTCGCCCTTTGGGGGCAGCAATTCGTGAATCAGGTGGTTCAGCAGGAAACCGCTGGTCGCTTCCGGCGCATCGTCGTCAAGGGCCCAGGCCCCCTTTCGCTTGCCGATCGCATTCCAGGTCCACACGGTGTTTTCGTTGAGCCCGGCCATATGCGCCACCGGAACGGTGATCTCGCCATGGACGGAGGTGAGACGGGCCCAGTCGCCGTCCTTGAACCCGTTCTCCTGCCAGATCTTGGTCGGTACATAAAGCGGATTGCGTCCATGGATCTGGCGCAGCCAGGCATTCTGGCTGCCCCAGGAGTGATACATGGCCATCGGCCGCTGTGTGAGCGCATGAACGGGATAGGCCTCCGTGTCGACGGCACCGTCCTCGATGGGCGGGTACCAGACCGGGAGCGGGTCCAGATAGTCCTTGATCTGTTGTCTCAGATGATCCGGCGGCTGCCGGTCTCCGTGGCCCTCCGCGGCCAGCTGAAACCGGCGCAGCGGTTCGGCATAAAGTTGAAACAGATAGGGCTGAGGAGCGTCGTAGAAGCCGAGGCCGACCGCCCAGTCCTGGTAGGCGGCGTTCCAGGGCTTGTAGTAGGACGCTTCTTCCGGAACGTGTTCAACGAAGAAACTGCCGTTGTCGATATAGCGTTGCAACTGGTCGGGATTGACGTCTCCCCGGCCGGTCTGCGTGCCGTTTCCGCGAAACCCTGCGAGCGGACCAATCCCCGGTCTGCGCTGGTGATTGACCATGTAGTCGGCATAGTCCTCGTAGAGCGCAACGCCGTTGTCATCAACAAAGCCGGGCAGTTTGAGCCGGGATCCGAGATCGACCAGCACGGACTGGAACCCGCGGACATCGCGGTCGGGCTCGATCACCGGCCAACGGATGGCGTCGGCGGCGGCATCCGCCTCGCAGATCGGCCGATCCAGAAGCGAGATGCAGTCGTGGCGCTCCAGATAGGTCGTGTCGGGCAGGATCAGGTCGGCATAGGCCACCATTTCCGATGAGTAGGCGTCGGAATAAATGATCCTCGGGATGACATAGTCGCCGTTTTCGTCCTTGTCCGTCAGCATGTCCATGACGCCGCGTGTGTTCATGGATGAGTTCCAGGCCATGTTGGCCATGTAGAGGAACAGGGTGTCGATCTTGTAGGGATCGCCTGCATGGGCGTTGGAGATCACCATGTGCATCAGCCCGTGGGCCGAAAGCGGGTTCTCCCAGGTGAACGCCTTGTCGATCCGCGCCGGTGTTCCGTCCTCCTTCAGTGCCAGGTCGGCGGGACTGCGGACGAAGCCGAGATGCGGTCCGTCCAGGGGGCAGTCAGGCTTTGAATGGCAATGCGGTGTCGGGTGGGCTTCGACGGGTTTCGGATAGGGGGGCTTGAAACGGAAACCGCCGGGAACCTCCACCGTTCCGAGCAGGATCTGCAGAACATGCAGCGCGCGGCAGGTCTGAAACCCGTTGGAATGCGCGGAGATACCGCGCATGGCGTGGAAACTGACCGGGCGGCCGAGCATCTTCTCGTGGCGCGTGCCGCGGAAATCGGTCCAGGGCTGGTCCAGTTCGAAAGCCTCGTCGAAGGCGACACGGGCAAGCTCAGCGGCAATCGCCCGAATGCGGCCCGGGCGCACACCGCATTGTTCTGAAACGGCTTCCGGGCTGTGCTCATCGGAAAGAAAGCGATCGGCAAGGTGCTGAAAGACGGTCTTGTGCGTGACGCCATCCATGTCGACCTGGGCTGCCAGATCCGGTTTGACGCCCTGCTTGTCGAAAGGCTGCAATGTCCCGCTTGTCCGGTCGATGACCAGCGGTTTGCCGTCATCGTTGCGGATCAGCAATCCTTCGTCGGACGAGCCGGGGGTCGCGTTGACCAGGCACGATGCGTTCGTGAACTGGGCAAGGTACGAAAGATCGACCTTCCCGGCCTTCAGCAGGACGTGGATCAGGGAGGCGATGAACAGACCGTCCGTGCCCGGAGTTATGCCGACCCATTCATCGGCGATCGCGTTGTAGCCGGAGCGGATCGGGTTGACGCCGATCACCTTGCCGCCGCGTGCCTTGAGCTTGCCGAGGCCCATCTTGATGGGATTGGAATCATGATCTTCCGCGACGCCGAAGATCATGAACAGCTTGGTGTGATCCCAGTCCGGCTGACCGAATTCCCAGAACGCACCGCCCATCGTGTAGATGCCCGCGGTCGCCATGTTGACCGAACAGAAGCCGCCATGGGCCGCGTAGTTGGGAGTGCCGAAATTCTGCGCCCAGAAACTGGTGAAACTCTGCGACTGGTCGCGCCCGGTGAAGAAGGCGAGCTTTTCCGGGGCCGATTTACGCACGGGCTCGAGCCAGGACGTTGCCAGCTCCAGCGCCTCGTCCCACGAGATCTCCTCGAATTCTCCCGAACCGCGGGGACCGGTTCTTTTGAGCGGTGCGCGCAGGCGAGACGGCGCATTGACCTGCATGATGCCGGAGGACCCCTTGGCGCACAGGACGCCCTTGTTCACCGGATGATCCCGGTTGCCCTCGATATAGGCGACTTTCCCGTCCTTGAGATGCACATTGATGCCGCAGCGGCAGGCGCACATGTAACAGGTTGTCTTGCGGATCTCGTCGGATACTTTTGGCGATGTATCGACAACGGGAGCCGTCATGCCGGCTTCCCCCCGGCCTTGGCGACGGTATCCTTGTGAACTGACTGTGCGGTCGTGACTGCGATCATGTGAAGAATGTCCTCCGAACTGCACCCGCGCGACAAATCGTTTGCCGGATGCGAGAGACCTTGCAGAATCGGCCCGATAGCTTTCGCTCCCCCGATTCTCTGTGCGATCTTGTACCCGATATTTCCTGCGTCAAGATTTGGAAAGATAAAAACGTTCGCGTTACCTTCAATTGGTGAATCCGCTGCTTTCGATTGAGCAACTTCAGGTACGAACGCTGCGTCGAATTGCAATTCGCCGTCAATGAGAAGGCCCGGGTCTGCCTCACGCGCGAGCATCGTTGCCTGTTGAACCTTCGAAACCGCGTGATGTTTCGCGCTTCCCCGCGTCGAAAACGACAGCATGGCAATTCTGGCCGTCTCGTTGGTCAACTCCTGGAAAGACTGCGCGGACGCACGCGCGATTTCGCACAGTTCCTCCGCGGTTGGATCGACGACCAGTCCGGCATCGGAAAAAATACATGCGCCTTTTCGCGCATGGTGGTCTTCGCAAAAGAGGAACAGGAAGAAACTTGAAACCAGCTTTGCGCCGTCCGCAACGCCAATCACCTGGATCGCGGTCTTGATGATCTCCGCGGACGAAAGCACTGCCCCGCCAATGCAGCCGTCCGCATGTCCGGCCTTCACCAGCAGCGCTGCATAGACATGCGGCGTGAGCGCCTGCTGCATTGCCTTGTCCGGGTCCACGCCCTTGTGCTTGCGCATCGAGTGGTAAAGCCCGGCGAGTTCTTCCGTCAAGGGCGACGTCGCAGGGCGATGGATGTCCAGGCCCTCAATCGAGTCGAACAGCGCGGATTGGTCGTCTTCCGGTTCAGTTTCGCAAACCAGAATAATCCGGGCGATACCCTGCTTGCGCGCATCAACCGCTGCCTGGATGACCCGGGGGTCCGCGCCTTCGCTCAGAACGATCGTCTTGTCTGACCGGGCGGCGTTCCGCAGGATTTCTTCCAAAGGTTTCATCGGACCTTGCTTTCCTGGCACTGGCTGATCGGCCTGACCGCCGAAAGTGCCGTCCAGCAAGGACAGCCGGCGAGGTCCTGGACCGATGGGCTGGTGCCGCCGCCAATCCGGCGGATCGGGCGGCGGCACCGGTTCAAACGATTTGCGTGCGGTCCTGCCGGACGGGACGTCCTGCGGAAACCAGCGGCAAACCGGTACGGACGCTTAAACGCCCGTCTGAGGACGCATGTCCGATGCGGAGATCCCGGCGACGGCGACAGGTTTTTTCATTGCGTCGCGACGGAACGGATCGCCGAGTTCCTGGTTGATCAGAACCTCGAGCAGCGTGGTCTTGCCATGGTTCATCTGGTCGTCGATGGCCTTGTCGAGCATCTGCGTCAACTCGTCCATCGTTCGGGCCTGGACACCCTGGAGACCACAGGCTTTGGCGATTTCGGCATAACTGACCTGTTCGTCGAGCTCGGTGCCGACAAAGTTGTCGTCGTACCAGAGGGTCGAATTGCGCTTTTCCGCACCCCACTGATAGTTGCGGAACACCACCATGGTGATCGGCGGCCATTCCTTGCGCCCGATTGCCGTCAGTTCCGTAACCGCGATGCCGAAGGCACCATCACCGGCAAATCCGACAACGGGTGTGTCCGGGCAACCGATCTTGGCACCGACGATTGCCGGCAGACCGTAGCCGCAAGGACCGAACAGGCCCGGCGCTAGGTACTTGCGGCCGGTTTCGAAGCTCGGATAGGCATTGCCGATCGCGCAGTTGTTGCCGATGTCTGAGCTGATAATCGCTTCCTTCGGCAGGGCTGCCTGGATGGCACGCCACGCCTTGCGCGGGCTCAGCCACTCCGGCTTGGCCGCACGTGCGCGCTCGTTCCAGTTGGTGCCCGGATCATCGTCTTCGTGATCCATGGACGAGAGCTGCTGCGCCCAACGGGATTTCGTCTGCGCAATCGTGTGAACGCGGTCGTCACGGCCGCTGTTGCCGGCGCTCGGCGACAGCCTCTCAAGCAGAGTTTCTGCAACTTTCTTGGCGTCTCCGACCACCCCGACGCTGACGGGCTTGGTCAGTCCGATCCGGTCCGGATTGATATCGACCTGGATGATCTTGGCGTCCTTCGGCCAATAATCGATGCCATAGCCCGGCAGGGTCGAGAACGGATTGAGCCGTGTGCCGAGCGCCAGAACCACGTCCGCCTTGGAAATCAGTTCCATGCCGGCCTTGGAGCCATTGTAACCGAGCGGACCGGCAAACAGCCGGTGCGAGCCCGGGAAGGCATCATTGTGCTGGTAGCCGCAGCATACAGGTGCATCGAGACGTTCGGCGAGGTCCATGGAGGCCTCGATCGCGCCGCCGATGACGACGCCGGCACCGTTGAGGATCACCGGGAATTTGGCGCTGCTCAGAAGATCCGCAGCTTCCTGGATCGCGCTGTCGCCGCCGGAGGGGCGCTCGAACTCGACAATCGCAGGCAGGTTGATATCGATGACCTGCGTCCAGAAATCGCGCGGCATGTTGATCTGTGCCGGAGCGCTGGCGCGCTTGGCCTGCAGGATCACCCGGTTCAGGACTTCGGCGACGCGCGTCGGGTCGCGGACTTCTTCCTGGTAGGCGACCATGTCCTTGAACAGGGCCATCTGTTCGACTTCCTGGAAACCGCCTTGTCCAAGCGTCTTGTTGGCAGCCTGTGGCGTGACCAGAAGCAGCGGCGTGTGGTTCCAGTAGGCGGTCTTGACGGCAGTGACGAAGTTCGTGATCCCGGGTCCGTTCTGCGCGATCATCATGCTGACTTTGCCGGTGGAACGCGTGTAGCCATCGGCCATCATGCCGCCGGATCCCTCGTGGGCACAGTCCCAGAACTTGATGCCGGCATCCGGAAACAGATCGGAGATTGGCATGAATGCGGAGCCGATAATGCCAAACGCGTGCTCAATTCCGTGCGTCTGAAGCACTTTGACGAATGCTTCTTCAGTCGTCATTTTCATGTCGAATACTCCCGTAAATTCAAGAAAACCGTGTCTCGCAGATGATGCGTTGAGACCAGATTTAACTCGACTTGTTACTGCACACTTAGGGCCAGTTTGTAAGACGCAATAAGACCAGATTACGCCAAAGCCGTTCCCGGACGATGCAGTTTTATTGTTAACGGATTTAAAAAATTGAGACAATAGGTCTCAAAAAATTAAATTATGGTCGATCTATTCTCTTTTCCAGGGTCTGGAAGCCGGGCAAAAAGAGCTTCGGGACACGGAAATCTAGACCTTCACCCGCTCCGATTTCGGGTCATAGAGCGGTTTCAGCGACGCCTCCGCCTTCACACGTGTCCCGGCAACCTCGATTTCGTAAGTGGAGCTGAGCGCCTGCTCGGCGGTTTCGCCGGGGCAGGGCACGTAACCCAGGCCGACGGCGCCACCGAGCGTGTGTCCGTAGTTGCCGCTGCTCAGGAAGCCGACGACGTCGCCGTTCCTCAAGATCGGCTCGGCGTGATAGAGCAGCGGATCCGGGTCGCTCAGGCGGAACTGGATGAGCCGTTTGTCGAGCCCGGCCTCGCGTTTGCGCAGAACCGCATCCCGGCCGATGAAGTCCGGCTTGTCCCGCTTGACCGCGAAACCGAGCCCGGCTTCCAGGACGTGATCCTCACAGGTGATGTCGTGGCCGAAATGCCGGAAGCCCTTTTCGATCCGGCACGAATCCATCATGTGCATGCCGCACAGTTTCGCATCGAGACCCTGTCCTGCTTCGTGCAGAACCTCGAAGACGTGGCCGGCCATGTCCGATGAGATGTAGAGTTCCCAGCCGAGTTCTCCGACATAGGTGACCCTGTGCGCACGCGCCAGCCCCATGCCGATTTCGATTTCCTGGGCCGTGCCGAACGGGTTTGTCGCGTTGCTGAAGTCGTTGGGTGAGACCTGCTGCAGCAGCGCACGGGAATTCGGCCCCATCACCGCAAGCACGGCTTCGCCTGCCGTGACATCGGTGATCACGACCCGGCGGTCGCCGACATGGCGCCTGAGCCAGGTTTCGTCCGCCAGCCGCGTCGCGGCGGGCGTCACCATCAGGTAGGCCGTTTCCGACACCCGCGTGATGGTCACGTCGGCTTCTATGCCGCCGCGATCATTGAGCAACTGCGTGTAGACGATCTTGCCGACCGGAACGCAATAGTCGCCGCCGCCGACATGGTTCAGGAAGGCCTCGGCGTCCGGACCTTCAATCCGGATCTTGCCGAAGGACGACATGTCGTAGATGCCGACATTCTCGCGAACCGCCTTGTGTTCGCGCGCCGCGTTTTCGAACCAGTTCTGGCGCTTCCAGGTGTACTGGTATTCGCGTTCCTGGCCCTCATCGGCAAACCAGTTGGCGCGCTCCCAGCCGGCAAGCTCGCCGAAAACCGCTCCGTTCGCCTTCAGGTGTTCGTGGAACGGCGTTCTGCGCACGCCTCTTGCCGTCGCCTTCTGGCGGTAAGGAAAATGGTCAGCGTACAAAAGACCGAGAGTTTCCTTCGAGCGCTCGAACAGATAGTGCCGGTTGCCCTGGAACGGCTGCATCCGCGAGATGTCGACGTCACCCAGGTCAAAAGGTTTCTCGCCTGTATCCATCCATTCGGCGAGCGCCATTCCTGCGCCTCCGGCGGACTGGATACCGATGGAGTTGAAACCTGCGGCGACCCAGAAATTGTCGAGTTCGGGCGCAAGGCCGAGATGGTAGGCATCGTCAGGCGTGAAGCTTTCCGGGCCGTTGAAGAAGGTGTGAATCCCGGTTTCGGCCAGAAGCGGCAGCCGATTCACGGCGGCCTCGAGGATCGGTTCGAAATGATCGAAGTCTTCCGGCAGCTGATCGAACTCGAAATCGTCCGGGATGCCGTTCATCCCCCAGGGTTTGGCATTGGGCTCGAACGCGCCGAGCAGGATCTTGCCGGCGTCTTCCTTGTAATAGGCGCACTCATCGGGCACCCGCAGCACCGGCAGCTGGGTCAGGCCGGGGACATTTTCGGTGACGATGTAGAAGTGCTCGCATGCATGAAGCGGCACGTTGACGCCGGCCATGCGGCCGAGTTCGTGGCCCCACATTCCGGCGCAATTGACCACATGATCGCATTCGATGGTGCCGGTACCCTCCGCGGTCTGCCACTCCACGCCGGTGATCCGTTGTCCGGACTTCACAAGCCCGGTGACCTTCACCCGTTCCATGACCTTGGCACCGCCCATGCGTGCGCCTTTTGCCAGCGCGAGGGCGATGTTTGCCGGATCGCCCTGGCCGTCCAGCGGCAGGTAGACACCGGCGACCACATCCTCGGTGTTCAGGTGCTCGTAGCGTGCCTTGACCTCGTCCGGCGAGATTTCCTCGACCTCGACACCGAACGCGCGCGCCATCGAGGCCTGCCGGAAAATTTCTTCCTTGCGCTCTTCTGTCAGGGCCACGGTGATCGATCCGCACCGCCGGAAACCGGTGGCAACCTCCGTCTCCGCTTCGAGGCTGCCGTAAAGCTCCTGGCTGTACTTGGCCAGACGCGTCATGTTCTCCGTCGCCCGCAGCTGCGCGATCAGCCCGGCGGCATGCCAGGTTGTTCCCGAAGTCAGCTGCTTCCGCTCAAGCAGGACAACGTCGGTCCAGCCTTTCTTGGTCAGGTGATAGGCGACGGAACATCCGACCACGCCTCCACCGATGACAACGACGCGGGCTTTTGATGGAGGTGTCACTTTTAACTCTTTCCGTTTGGTTCGCGTAAATGTTGGTTTTCAGGGTCTGGCAAGTTCTGCCAGCGACTGCGCGGCACGCAGCGCTGCGTCGGTGGCGTCATCGAAGGTGTGCCCGTCCGCCGACAGGATCTGGCGAATTTTTTCCTGGGCACTGTCGAGCAGCATCGGCCGGCCGCGCTCTTCCCATTCCTTCGGGCTCGTTCGATCGGCAAGATCGGGATAGATGTATTCGCTCTGCATCAACTCAAGCGTCTGGTCGTGGCCGAGATAGTGCCCCGGGCCATCAAGGACGACGGAGCGGATGACATCGATGTCGACGAATTCGTCCTTGACCTCGATCCCGCGCACGCAGCGAAGGACCTGACCGAGCATGTCATTGCCGAGCACCAGCGATTCCTTGCAGAAGCCCAGCAGCGAGGCATGCATGCCGACAGCTTCATAGACCATGTTCAGGCCGGAAAGCCCCGCCATGACATTGCTGATGCCCTGTTCCCACCCGGCCTGCATGTCGGGAAGCTTGCTGTCGGCAATGCCCGCCGCGGCACCTCCCGGAAGACCGTAGTAGTGATGCATCTGGGCGCAGGCGGAACTCAGCAGAGCCTGTTCACCGCTGCCGCCGGACATGGCCCCGGTGCGCAGGTCGCTGACGAAGGGCCAGGTCCCGAACATTGCCGTATGACCGGGTTTGATCGCGTTGACGTAGACCACCCCGGCAAGGCACTCGGCGACTGCCTGAACCACTGCCGTTGCGATCGGCGCGGGCGCGGTTGCCCCGGCCTGGCCGGCAGACAGAAGCAGGACAGGCATACCGGCGTGGATGCAGGCTTCCATCACTTCGCAGCTCTCTTCCGCGAATGTGAGCGGCGGGACCACGAAACAGTTGCTGTTTGAGACGAAGGGGCGTTCGCGCCAGGCGTCCTCACCTCCCGCCATCAGGTGCAAAAGCTCCAGTGCCGGAGCCACGTTGGCAGCTTCCGTGAACGATGTGCCGATGTGTTTCGTTGTTCCGGCGCAGGCGGCATAAACCGTGTTCACATCGAGATCGCGCGGGGTCTCGAACTCGCGGCAGACAACGGGCCGCTGGAAGAAGTGAACATTGTCCAGCTGCTGCACCAGGCGGGCGATGTCGTACATGTCCTGTACATTCGGATTGCGGTAGTCCCCCGATTTGGGGTCAACGATATGAACGGCGGCGCCTGCAGTGCCGAAGTGCACGTTCTTGCCCGACAGGTGCAGATCGAATTTCGGATCCCGCGCTTTCAGGGTGATGTCACGGGCAGCTTTGGCCAGCATGTCCTCGACCAGCGCGCGCGGAAAGCGGATCCGTCCGTCATCACCCTCGATTGCCCCGGCACCCGTCAGGATGGCTCTTCCTGAGGGGGGCGCGGACGCGAAGCCGATGACTTCAAGCGCCTGCAGTGCGGCCTCATGAATGCGCAGGACGTCAGTTTCCTTCAGTACCTGGTAGAAACCGCCGGGCATGCCCGGCCGTACCGGCCGGACCGCCTCGTCCAGGGGCCGCGAACGGGCCGCTGTGCGGGCCGAACGGCCCCCGGCGCGACGGCGTTGTTTCACTTCAGCTCCGCTCATGCAATCTCCTCCCATCTATGTCGGCAGGTTTCGCTTTGTATTCATCAATTTGTCAGGCTCGAAGGCGCGCGTTTTCGGGGTCCCACAGCGGCTGATCCGCCTGCACGACCGCTTTGTGCTTCTGGCCGTAGATTTCGAGTTCGAGCTCGGTTCCGGGCGCATCCAGTCCCGCTCGGACCACCCCGAGCGCAATGCTGGCGTTGACCCGGTAGCCCCAGTCGCAGGACGTGATTTCCCCGACGATTTCGCCGTCCTTCAACAAGCTGGACATGTATGGCGCATCATGGTCACCCGCGTTCACGACAAGGGTGACGAAACCCTTTGAAGACCCTTGCTGCTTCTCGATCATGAGCGGTTGCTTGCCCGGGAAGTCCTGCGGCTTGTCGAGTTTGACAAAGCGTCCCAGCCCGCTTTCGAACATGGAATAGTCGCTCGAAAGATCACCCTTCCAGGTTCGGTAACCCTTTTCGATCCGCATGGCATTGAGCGCGAACATGCCGAACGGTTTCGCGCCTGCTTCCAATATGGCGGCATAGATCGCGGGCATGTCGTCCATCGATGCATGCACCTCCCAGCCGAGTTCGCCGGTGAAGGAGACACGCACCAGCATGGCGGGCTTGCCTGCGACGGTCGTCTGCTGATGGGTCAGCCAGCCAAGCGACAGATCCGCGTCCGTCAGCCCCTGGAACAGATCGCGGGATTTCGGCCCGGCCACGATCAGCGTCGTCATCTCGGCTGTGCGGTCCGTGAGCGTCAGTCCCTCAGGCAGGTCCGACATCAGGAGATCGCGATCGTGCCATTGTGCGACGGCGGCCGTGATCAGCGTAAAGTCATCTTCGTCGTGGCGGATCAGGGACATTTCGGTCAGGACGCGCCCGCGATGGTCCGGGAAATAGCCCAGATTCAGGCGGCCGGCCTTGGGCAGCCCGCCCGCAATCTTGCCGCGCAGCCATTCGGCGGCGCCTTCTCCGGTCAGGCTGAAACGGGAAAAGCCGCACAGGTCGAGCACACCGACGCCATCGCGAACGGCTTCGCATTCTTCCTTGATGCGTGGCTGCCACGGACCTGACCGCGACCAGGTCTGTGTCGCTTCCTCGGAAGTATCGTCGCCTTCCTTGGCGAACCAGTTGGCGCGTTCCCAGCCGTTGAATGCTCCCATCTGCCCGCCAAGCTCGACGATTTTCGCATGATTGGGAGACAGTTTGCGGTCCCGGCCGGCAGGCCAGCTGTGATGCGGGAAGTGCATTGCGTATTCGTGGCCATAGACTTCCATGGCCTTGTCAATGCAGTACTGCTGGTCCGTGTAGTCGGTGTAGCGCCGGGGGTCGACAGCCCACATGTCCCATTCGGTGCAGCCGTGCATGATCCATTCGGCTGCGACCTTGCCGGCCCCGCCGCCCTGGGCGATGCCGAAGGTGAAGGTATGCGCCTCGAAGGCGTTCGGAACGCCTGGCATCGGGCCGATCATCGGAAGGCCGTCCGGCGCATAGGGAATTGGGCCGTTGATGTTGCGGCTGACGCCCTGGGTGCCGAGCAGCGGCACGCGCGCCATTGCGTCTTCGATGTACCATTCCAGCCGGTCCAGATCGTCGGGATAGAGCTGGAAGCTGAAATCGTCGGGCATCGGGTCGTCGGCGCGGGTCCAGGCGGACTGGCAGTTGCGTTCATAGGGACCAAGGTTGAAGCCGGTTGTTTCCTGGCGCAGGTAATAGGATGTGTCGACATCCCTGAGCAGGGGCAGCTTGCGTCCGTGCTTTTCGCTCCACGCAGCGACTTCGGGAACCGGTTCCGTCAGGAAGTACTGGTGGCTCATGACGGCAAGCGGCACCTTCCGCCCGCCGAAGGGCAGGAACCACTCGCCGACCCGTTCGGCATAGTAGCCGGCAGCGTTGACCACGTATTCGCAGCGGATGTCGCCTTTTTCGGTGTGCACGATCCATTCGCCGTTTTCGCGGCTGACACCGGTTGCGGGGGTGAAGCGCAGGATCTTGCCGCCGTGCGACCGCGCCCCCTTGGCAAGGGCCTGGGTCACCTGTGCCGGATCGATATCCCCGTCGAGCGGATCCCAGAGACCGCCTTCGAGATCGTGGATTTCCAGGAACGGATACCGTTCCTGCATCTGCTGGGGTGTGCACATTTCCATGTCCACACCCATGTGCCGGCCCATGCCGGCCACATATTCAAATTCCCTCATCCGCTCTTGCGTGTGTGCAAGGCGGAGCGAGCCGCTGACATGATAGTTGAGCGGATAGTCGACTTCTTCGGCCAGACCCCGGTAAAGCTCCAGCGAATAGCGCTGGATGTTCATAATGCCGAAACTGGCGGAAAAGGTCGGGCAGTTGCCCGCCGCGTGCCAGGTGGAACCGGCGGTGAGTTCGTTCTTCTCCAGAAGCACGCAGTCGGACCAGCCGCCTTTTGCCAGATGATAAAGGGTGGACACTCCGACGACGCCGCCACCGATAATGACAACACGGGCTGTAGTGGGAACTGACATTCTTCAGCTTTCCTCTTGAAAAGGTTCAGTAGACCGGTGGGGAAATCACCCAGACGGCGACTGCGGGTTCCGAGTAGGGGTTGGCCCAACGATAGGATGCGTTGCGGATCCGGAAACTGTCTCCGGTGGTCACGGTGAAAGAATCGTCATCCAGCCAGATGTCCAGCTTGCCCGAGATCATGTAGGCAAGCTCCTGCGTGGGGCGTGAAATGGGGCTCTTCCGGCTTGAGCCGGGTTGAAACGTCGAATGGATCATTTCGAAATCGTCGGTGAGATCCGGAGACACCAGCGCCTCGACAAGGCCCGCATCCCGTTCCCCGATGATGCGCCGGGCGGACGACCGCACGATCCGTCCCTTTTCGGCATCGGGTGCATCGGCGCTGCCGAAAAAGATGGACAGCGGCACCTCGAAAATGTCGGCGATCCGGCGGAGATCGGACAGGCGCGGTGTCGAGATGTCGCGCTCGATCTGGGACAGCCAGCCGACGGACCGCCCAAGCCTCTGGGCCAGGTCCTCCAGTGTCATTTTCCGTGTTGTGCGAAGGGCTCTGAGATCCTCGCCCAGGCTGCTCATTTCCATTCCGGCAATCCGCTTGTGAAAATTTCAGGGATAATTTCATTCCGGATTATGAAAAAATCAACAAAATTTTCACGCGCCGATGAACTTTTTCATTCGCGGCGAAACGGGTGTGCGTTTTCTGGCGTTCTGGCGGGTGCAAAATGTCTCAGGCGGTGGCTTCGTTCATTCTATTGGCGATGTGCGAAATACCGTCGGGAATCCGGGCCGAAGCGATCGAGGAATAAGCCAGCCGGTAGTGCCCCTGCTGTTCTTCGCCTTGCGCGAAGAAGGCGCGTCCGGCCTCGATCAGGACACCGTCCTCGCGAAGCTGCATGGCCAGTTTGGAACTGTCCACGCCTTCCCCTGCCTTCATCCAGAAGGAAGACCCTCCGAACGTGCCCTGACCGATCTGGGCAAGGCCGTTCTCCTGCAGGCTCTGCTCCATGATCGATCGGCGTTTGCGGTAGATGCGGCCCATGCGCGCGATCTGTGCATCATAGTGCCCGAGAGAGAGGAAATAGGCGGCCGTGCGCTGGATGAGCCCGGGCGGGTGCCGCAGGACAAGCGAGCGCAAGGCACGCGCTTCGCGGATGAACGGCTCGGACGCGACCAGGTAGCCGAGCCTCAGTCCCGGAAACAGGGATTTCGAGAAAGAACCGACATAGATGACCGACCCCGTCGGATCGAGCGATTTCAGTGCAGGCGAAGGCGACTTCAGGAACGAGATCTCGAACTCGTAATCGTCCTCCACGATTATGAAGCCACGGCGCGCGGCGAGATCCAGAAGCCGCTCGCGCCGCGACACCGGCATCGTCGCATTGGTCGGGCAATGGTGGCTTGGCGTGGTGAAAACGACGTCGGCGTCCTCGGGCAGGTCTTCCGGCGGCATGCCTGCGGCATCGACATCCACCGCCACCGTGTTGCAGCGGGTCTGGCTCAAAATCTGGCGGAGCCCGGGATAGCAGGGGTTCTCGATGGCGGCGGTGCGCCTTTGGGTCAAAAGGATCTGTGCGGTGATCCAGAGCGCATGCTGCGCGCCCATCGTGATCAGGATTTCCTCCGGCCGCGCGGTGATCGCGCGCCTGGGCAGGATCTGACGCAGGATGAACTCGACCAGCATGGGATCATCACGCTCGTAATAGTCGGTCGCCAGTGTGTCGAAGTCTTTCCGCCCGACGGCCTTGAGCGCACAGTTTCGCCAGTTGTGATGATCGAACAGTCTCGAATCCGACTGTCCGTAGATGAACGGGTACTTGTAGTCTCGCCAGTTGTCGGGCCGCACGAGCGGCACGTGTTCGGAAAACCTTTGGCCGATGGTTTTCGACCAGTCCACCTGCGCCTTGTCTGACTGGTCCGGCAGCGAAAATTTCGGCCGGCTCGGAGCTGTCTGCGCAACGAAATAGCCGGACCGGCCCCTGGAAACGAGATACTCGTTCGATACCAACTCAGTGTAGGCGATTGTCACCGTAATCCTGGCAACGCCCAGATGCTCTGCCAGCTTGCGCGAGGACGGCATCTTCTCCCCCGGCAGGCAGCGTCCCGACAGGATCGCCTCCACGACCAGCCGCTGAATCTGCTGTTGAAGGGACGTTTCATTGTCTGGCCGGAGAAAGAACGTCTCTGCCGGAATCGCCATATCTGGCCCTAATTTTCGTTGTGCTTGGACCTATAGCATAGCCGTCAGGAGGTTTTTGGCAATTCCCGTTGAGAAGGCCAAAGCGGCAAGCGAAGGCGTCGCCCAGGACGCAGCGAAGATCCGGGGGCTGCTCGTTCGCAGAGACTGTCTGGTGAATTCTGGCATTTGACCAGCCGCGAACCCGGTCACCTCTCCCCGCGGGATAAGGCGGCCAGCAAGACATCTGCGCCGTCCCGGACTTGATCCGGGACCTGCCGGGCACCTGTCATGTGGCCCCGGCTCAGGGCCGGGGCGGCAATACGCGCGCCCTGTCCTTCCTCGGTGCTGAGAGATTTGCTTCACGCCCTGAACCACCGGCAAACTCAATCACCTCTCCCGACGGAGACCTTTGCATAACGTCTTTGAGGCGTTGGACTTGATCTGTTTTGGTTGATTTTGCGGGTTTTGTTGATGATCGTCTGAAGGACGAGGTGTTTTTCATGTTGTTGTGAGCGTTAGGCGCTCAGCTTAGCCGCTTTTTTGAGGTTGAAGGCGATACAGAGCAGGCGGAACTGAGTTGCGTTGCGCTTCAATCCGACATAGCCCACACGCTCGTATCCATAACTTCGTTTGAGCGTTCCAAATACGCGCTCCACGGCAGCGCGAATGGGAGCTATCAGAGCATTGCGCCGCTGCTGCCAGTATGGCAGAGCCGCTTGATATCGATGGTTCCGGTGCATCACACGGTCCTTGATGCCAGCTGCCTTGAGCCTGGCGCGGCGCTCTTTGTGCTCATAAGCCTTGTCCGCATACACAGCCTGTTCGTCGCCACAGACAAGATCGTCAGCCACCTCGCTTTCGGAGGTTTTCGCCGGGGTCAGAATGGCCTGGCGAATGACGCCTGATCCTTGATCGACGGCAACATGAGCCTTGTAGCCAAAATGGGAACGCCCGTTCTTGCGCGTCCAGTCCGCGTCCGGATCGTGAGAGGATTTGCCTCCCATGCCTGCCTCTCGACCCGGGCGGCGTGCCTGAGCCGAAACCAGTGTGGCATCCAGCAATGTTCCTTCTTTCAGAACCATGCCCTTGGCTTCCAGTTGACCCAAAACCTCCTCAAATAAAGCTGTATCAAGCTCGTGACGACACAGTGCCGTGCGGAAGCGGCTGATGGTCGAGTGATCCGGCGTGCCATCTTCCAACGACAGACCCACAAATCGACGATAAGACAGCGTGTCAGACAAGACCTCTTCCAAACGCACATCAGACAAACCGTACCATTGCTGCAGCAACAGCGCCTTGACCATCGTCAGAGGACGATAGCTCGGACGCCCTTCACCAGCGCTGTAAAGCACGCGCACAAGACGATCCAAAGGCTCCCAATCAATCGCCGCGTCGATTGCATCCAGACGCTGATTGCGACCTAGGCCCGGATCCAAAAAACCGTCGCCAAACCCAAGCTGACCACTCGATCGATGCATCAACGCCTCCCGACTCAAATTCAACTCAGTGAATCACAAAATCAGCAGGTTATGCAAAGGTCTCCCAAGGGAGAGGTCGGCCTGAAAGGCCGGGTGAGGGGTCAGAGCTGTCAATTTTGCCCGGAGGTTTGCTCCCTCTCCCTGACCCTCTCCCAGGGGGAGAGGGAACCCGGTGAAGCGCCGAACCCGTCTCCAGACCTCCGGACGCTCTCAAAACGGGAATGAGACATCTACGCCGTCCCGGACCTGATCCGGGACCTGCCGGGCACCTGTCATGTGACCCCGGCTCAGGGCCGGGGGAGGCGCGGGCATTCATCGCCTGCTGCAGTCCGCCCCGGCCGCATTGATGCAAGAGCGGGGCGGAATTCTGCCGTCAGCCGAAGACGCGCGTCAGCGCACCGTCGATCGCATCGCTGATGTGGTCGATGTCGTTTTCGCTGGCGATCAGTGCGGGCGACAGGCAGATAACGTTGTTGAGGCCGGGTACGGCGCGGTTGCTGATGCCGATGATGACGCCTTGCGCCATGCAGTCTGCCGCGACGGCCTGCATCTGCTTTTCGGCAACAGGTTCGCACGTCGCGCGGTCTGCAACCAGTTCCGCCCCGCAGAAGAGACCCTTGCCGCGCACATCGCCGACGACCCGGTGCTTCTCCATCAGGCCGTTGAGGTTCGACATCAGCCGGTCGCCCATCCGCGTGGTGTTGTCCAGAAGGCCCTCGTCTTCGATGATGCGCATGTTTTCAAGCGCTGCAGCCGGTCCTGCGGTGCAGCCGCCGAAGGTGGAGATGTCGCGGAAGAAACTCATCGGATCGGAAGCATCGTCCTTGAACATGTCAAACACCTCTTCCGTGGTGACCATGCAGGCGATCGCCGCGTAGCCCGATGCGACGCCCTTGGCCATCGTCACGAAATCCGGCTTGATGCCGTAGTGCTGATAACCGAACCAGGTGCCCGTGCGCCCGACACCACAGACCACTTCGTCGATATGCAGCAGGATGTCGTACTTCTTGCAGATCTCCTGCACCCGGTCCCAGTAGCCTTCCGGCGGCGTGATGACGCCGCCGCCCGCCGTTACCGGCTCCAGGCAGAGCGCACCGACAGTGTCGGGTCCTTCGCGCAGGATGACTTCCTCGATGGCGTCCGCAGCGCGTTCGCCGTAGTTGTCGACATCCCACTGGGCGCGGTATTCGCAGCAATGGGGAACCTCAACGAAACCAGGCGTGTAGGGACCGTACTGCGCGTTCCGCTCCTGCTGCCCACCGGCCGAAATCGCCGTGATCGATGACCCGTGATAGTCACGCTCGCGATAGAGGATCTTGTGTTTCTTGCCGCCGTAGCGCTTGTGCGCGATCTGGCGGACCATCTTGAAGGCCTTTTCGTTGGCCTCGGTACCCGAATTGGTGAAATAGACCCGGCTCATGCCCGGCATCTTTGAAATCAGACGTTCGGAAAACAGCGCACCGGGAATCGAGCCTGCGGAGTTCGCGAAATAGTTCAGCTTCACCAGCTGATCGCGAATGGCATCGGCAATGCTTTCACGCCCGTAACCGACATTGACGGTCCACACCCCGCCGGACACCGCGTCGAGATGTTCCTTGCCGGTCGCGTCCCACAGCTTCATGCCCTTGCCTTCGACCATGATCTTGGGATCGATCGTCTCCAGCGCCTTGTGCTGGAGCAGATGATGCCAGACGTGATTGCGGTCGGCCTCGATGATTTCGCTCAGATCATTCGGTGAAGCAGCGACGTTCATGGCGATGTCCTTTCAAAGCTGCGGGTCATGGACGCGGAGTGGGTGAATTCGTTTCGGACTGCGCAAGCGATTTTTTGTGCGCCTGCTCACAATTCAAGCAGTCCGTTGCATCAATTGTTTTCAGTCAACACGGCCCGGCGGGGACATATAGGGCCAGATAAAGATATACAATAGATCCAGATAAGTGTTTCTATTGTAACCGGGCCGTTCTGTCGTAACCATTTTCGCCATGCAGGCAAGCCGATATTCGAGGAGAGCGGCACGAGACAGGAAAATCTGCGCGTCTGTAATGTATCGAGGGAACAGTGAGAAAAAATCAATGACCTACAGATCAAAACTTTTAGGCACATTCGCAGCTCTGGCGTTCATGAGCGGATTGCCGGCAAATTCATCCGCCGAGGAGCTGACCGTGGCTTACTTCCTGGAGTGGCCGATGCCGTTCCAGTATGCCAAGGAAAAGGGCCTTTACGAAAAAGAACTCGGGGTTCCGATCAACTGGGTGTCGTTTGACACCGGTACGGCGATGTCCGCCGCGATGGCGTCCGGCGACGTGCAGATCGCCGTTAGCCAGGGTGTACCGCCCTTCGTGGTTGCAGCTTCGGCCGGCCAGGACATCATCCTGACGGATATCGCGGTGAGCTACTCCGAAAACGACAATTGCGTCGTGGCCGAAGCGCTGGAGATCGACAAGAACAATGCCAAGGAGCTGGAAGGCAAGCAGGTCGGCGTTCCGATTGGAACCGCGGCCCACTACGGCTTCCTGTCCCAGATGAAGCATTTCGGCGTCGACATCACGACGATGGAAATCGTCGACATGGCACCTGCAGACGGTGCGGCCGCATTTGCACAGGGCAGCCTCGACATGGTGTGCGGCTGGGGTGGTGCGCTTCGCCGGATGGTGGAACACGGTAACGTGCTTCTGACCGGGGCGGAAAAGGAAGAACTCGGGATTCTCGTGTTCGACGGCATCAGTGTGCCGTCCGATTTCGCGGCAGAAGACAGCGAAATGCTGACCAAGTTCCTGAAAGTGACCGCTGAAGCGAACGCCATGTGGAACAAGGGCGAGAACAAGGACGAGATGATCGAAGTCATCGCCAAGGACGCGGGCATGGACGTGGATGCAACTGCTGCGACGCTGGCCACCTTCACGTTCCCGAACGTTGAAGATAAGCTGAGCGACAAGTGGATGGGCGGAAACGTCCAGACCTTCATGCTCGGCGTGGCGGATGTCTTCCAGGAAGCCGGCTCGATCCCGCAGGCGCTCGACAGCTATGTCGACACCGTGGATTCCAGCTATCTGGCAGCCACCAACACCGAGTAAGATCACATCCCTGCAAGACGCGGGGCGGCCGATTCTGGCCGTCCCGCATTCCCTCCTTTCAAGCTGCAGGAGATGACAGGCAATGGACGGCCTCCATATCGAAAATCTCTCCATGCGTTTCGACCTTCCCAACGGAACACATGTACAAGCGCTCAAGGATGTTTCCATTGAGCTGAAGACCGGCGAAATCATGTCGGTCCTGGGGCCGTCGGGTTGCGGCAAGACCACTCTCTTGAACATCGTTGCGGGTTTTCTGGCGCCGACCGGCGGGCAGGTGCGCATGAACGGCCACGTCGTGACCGGACCGAATGCCGAACGCGGCATGGTGTTTCAGAAGGGTGCTCTGTTCGAGTGGATGAACGTGCGCAAGAATGTCGAGTTCGGGCCGCGCATGAAATCCACACCCAAGCGCGAGCGCGACCAGATCGTCGACCATCTGCTCGAAACCGTCGGTTTGCAGGACTTCAAGGAAAAGGCGGTCTACGAGTTGTCTGGCGGCATGCAGCAGCGTGTGGCCCTGGCGCGTTGCCTCGCCAACGACCCCGATGTCATCCTGATGGACGAACCGCTCGGTGCACTCGACGCCCTGACACGTGAGAAGATGCAGGGGCTTGTTCTGAAGCTCTGGAAGGAAACCGGCAAGACCGTCATTCTCATCACGCATTCCGTGGAAGAAGCGCTGCTTCTGGGCGAGCGGTTGCTCGTCATGGCGCCGCGGCCCGGGCGCATTCATAAGGAATACCGCCTGCCATTTGCGGATCGCGGTGTCGAGGCAGACCTCCGCGAAGTCAAGAAAAGCGATGGTTTCGGGGAGACGCGCGAAGAGATCCTCTCGATGATCTGGGAAATGGAAGAGGAAATCATGGGCCGATCGGAGACAGCAGCATGACCGGATCAGTTGTCTTCCTCGCATATGCCGGCCTGTTTCTCGCCAGCTACTTTCTGGTGAGCTACCTCAGCAGCATCATGCAACGCGGTCAGGATTTCACCAGTCTGAAAACCGTTACCTTCGGTGACGAAAGCGCAATCCGCCCGAACCGGGCCGCGTCCGTCATTTCGGTCCTCGTGATCTTTTTCATCTGGGGCGCATTCACCGGATCGAAACTCGTGCCGTTTCATGTTCCAGGGCCATTTACCGGGGAAACAAGCTTCACCTATTCCGTGACGAATGATGCGGGTGAGACCGGCGAGGCCACGGTGGACGTCATCGTTCATGAGCCGGGTGCGAAAATTGACGACCCGGAAGTCGCAACGAGCGATGGTCTTGCCCAGAACGATTCCGGGACTGTCGGCGCCTGGCGGTCCGTTCTGTTGCGCGTCACACGCAACGACGGCGAAGGCGCTCGTGTCACGGCGGTCGACGGGCAGGCGATCGAACCCGGACAGACGGTCTCCGTCTCAAACGGGACGGTCAGCATGACGCCGAAGGGATCGTTGAATTTCGAACCCGACAAGGGCCTTCAGATGGAGCCGATCTGGATGCCGTCTCCGGAGGCCGTTGTCAGCCGCTTCAGCGAAATCGCTTCCGAGGGCTACCAGAACTTCACGCTCTGGGAACACCTTGGCTGGTCGCTGCTCCGCGTGGTTGGAGGCTTCATCGCCGGGGCCATAATCGGCATTCCCCTCGGATATGCCATGGGGCTTTCCAGCTGGGTGCGCGGGTGGTTCGACCCGATCGTCGAATTCATGCGTCCCGTTCCGCCGCTGGCGCTGATCCCGCTTGTCATCATCTGGTTCGGCATCTGGGAAACCGGCAAGATCGTGCTTCTGTTCCTGGCCGCGCTCTGGATCATGACCATTGCGGCACGGGCAGGCGTGTCGGGCGTAAACATCAGCAAGGTGCATGCTGCCTTCTCGCTTGGTGCCAACAAGCGTCAGATCCTGCGCTACGTCATCGTCCCCAACTCGCTGCCCGAGATCTTCACCGGTGCGCGTGTTGCCATGGGCGTCTGCTGGGGAACGGTGGTTGCGGCCGAACTCGTTGCGGCTCAAAAGGGCGCGGGAATGATGATCATTGCGGCGTCGAAATTCCAGCTGACCGACATCGTCATCATGGGGATCATCCTCATCGGCATCGTCGGCTACAGCATCGACATCCTGATGCGCATGGCCGAGCGGGTGCTCGTGCCCTGGAAGGGCCGGGCCTGACGTCACTCTGACGTGTTACCGGGGCGCGGCATGGGCCGCGCCTCGACTGCTTTTCACCGTCTTCCCGATGATACAGCGAGCGAGACTTGCTTTCGTTTACTGTTGAATTTGACATGGTTAAAAAGACGTAGCGGAGCTTGGTGAAGTGTATCAATTTGAAATTTTTAGTGTATTTAAGTATATTGTGAATGTAGGCATTGGCGAGTTTTGATGTCTACTTGAAAAATTTTGCGTCGATTCTGATCGGCGCCCACAAAATTAAATCGTGCTTAGTATTTGTAGGCAGGCGTGGATCTGTTCAATTGCCTGATCCGTCGAGCGGTTTCACCTGATCGCAACATTGGGTTTGCCGAATTGGCTTGGAATCTCGACAGTCGGCCGTTTTATTTTGTTTGGAGGCGAGATCGTGAAACATGCTGCTCCGGGAGATAAACATTTCATGCTGCGACAGGACCTGGTGAACGTTCTTCGCAGACATCAGGAAGTTCTTTGCCCGGCCGAACTGCTGGCCGTCTCAAGCCAACTTGTGGGCAACCTGATCGCCCTTCAGGACGAAACACGGATGTCGCCTGATCTTGCGATGGAAATCGTTCTGCAAAACATCGAAGAGGGCAACCGCACCGCCGTCGCCGATCTTCAGGCGCGAACGACCGCCGCGTGATGCGCCGGCCAATCATCCCCTCGCAGGCGTACCGGCTTCACACTTGGGGCGGTTCAGCCACCGCTTGTCTGTGGCCGGACAAACAACAGGGTATCCTTGAAAGGCAGAAAGGCCGTCAGTCGAACGGACCATCTATGACTTGCTGCAGGGAATAGTTTGCAAGAAGTTTCTCCCTGTGCCACTCCGCTGCCATCGGCGTGTTGGCATATTCGTGAAAACAGGGTGTTCCCAGGGTGAAATGCAAGAGTTTTGCGTCCGGGTTCGGGCCGAATTCGTCCGGCAGCCAGTTCCACTCGATCGGCAATTCGCCAATCAGGTCGTCCGACAGCCATGTGAACCGATGCAACTGGGCGCCTGTCGCTTCCATGACATAATCCGGTGTGACCATCCGGTTGGCGGGATGAGCGCAGTTCCACAGAACCACGCTGGACCAGTTCTTCCTCGGGTAATCCTCGTTCTTGGAACCGAGATATTTGGTGTGCTGCCTGGTCTTGTAATCGTGATGCACGCACATCACGGCCTTGGTCTCATCGCGCATGGCGAAAAGCTTGGCAATGTCGTCCCGCACGATCATGTCGCCGTCCAGGAACAGCGCCCAGCCATTGTAGTTCATGAGGTGTGGAATCAGGAAACGCGTATAGATGAAGTGATTGGATCCGTCGGTGTGGGTTTCCTGGTAGGTTTTCAGATTGTTGAGGGAAATCGGTGAAATCGCCAGCATGTCGCTGGAAAGACGCGTGAGGCTGTTCGCGCATACGTGAAATGCCACTGCTTCCCTTGGATCATAACCGACAAATATATTTAGCATCTTGCGCAACCCTCGAATCTGAATTTCGTCGCAAATTATTTTCAAAAACCTGAATAAGCAATACCAGATAGACCGTCCATCGCAGTATCGCGCGAATATCGAAACCAAGGGACGCTGTGCTCTTTCCGGCAACGGTATGGCCGGCTTGAGAGGGTGGTCGACCATGCCCCGAGTGCCGGATGCTCAAACGCCCTTCGAGCTGTGGGGTGCGGGACGCCAGTTTCTGAAAAACCTTAGCAGACGTTTAAGGGAAGGTCTGGAGTCGGCTTCGACGAGCAACCTGGTCTTTTCTGCTCCCCTGGCGTAGCACTCGGCGGTGATATTCCGGTCCGGCTCTCCGTCGACACGGAACAAGAACCCGTCTGCATTGTTGTGTGTCACCAGCCGGCAGCCAAGGCTCGCCATGAGGCCAATGAGCGAGTCATGGGTGAAGTAGTATTTGTGGGATATGTGAAAGTGCTGCAGCCATTGTCTTGCGCGCTGCCGGTCGATGATAGGCGTTGCGACAAAAAGCAGTCCGTTTTCCGCACAGCAGTCCCGAATGAGGTCCGCCATTTGAGCGCCCGGATCGATCATGTGCTCGATCACATGCGACACAACAACGAGATCGTACTTCCGTGTCTCGTCGTACGGCAGGATGCCCTGGGTAAAGGCAAACCGGCTGTATTCATCCTCGACTTCATGCAGAAACACGGTTTTGCCCTGTGCAAGAAGATCGATTGTCTTGCCGCCGGCACCACCGCCGAAATCGAGCACCGTGTCGAAATCCTCGCCAAGGCCGCCAAGATAAGGCGCAAGCGACTTCGCTTTCTGATTGGCAAAAAGTGTCTCCGGTGTCCTGGCCTCGCGCTTCACCTTGCCATAGACGGCGCTGTAGTAATGGGCGGCGGTTTCATCCGTAAAGTATGGATTGGCCCTGAGCGTGCCACAATCGGAACACGCAACGATCGGCATGAAATTCTTGTGCCGGGAGACCGTGGAAACAACAAATGACTTTGTGCTTCCGCAGGAGCATTTTGTGAAGCGGAAATCAAAGTTTTCAATTTCAGGAAACTCATCGAATACTTCTCTATATTTGTGACGACTGTCGTTGAAATCGAAAAGCACGAAAATGACCCGGGACTTAATGTATAGTTTAAATTGGCTTAAAGTCGGCAGGATAGCCTGTCAAGAGATCCTCGGCATTGATCACCGGCAAGCCCGGCTCGAACATGGTGTGGAGAAAATCAGCCGCGGGCGTCGACGCCAAAAATTCTGCGCTTGGTCGCTTTGCCGGAGTGCAGCAGCCTGTTGAAGACGTAATGTTTCACCCGCTTTTCCGCGAAGCGTGCGCAATAGGCGGCGGACCCTGTCAGACTGCGGCGCGCCGGCGGGCCATTCGAAGAATGGGAGACAAGGGCACCGTTCGCGATCAGATCGGCGAACCACCTCTTTTCCGCGTCCCAGTCGTGTGTGTGCTGTTTGCCCTGATGCGTGAAGCCGAACAGGTGCAGCTCAGTCCCCGTGAGGCTGTCCAGGAATTCCGCGACGATGGCCGCGCCGGTGGTCGGATTGCTTTTCAGAAACGGATCGTACTTCTCCAGCTGCTTGCGGGCCTTCTCGTTCGGCTCGAGTCCCAGGTAGTACGCTTTGCATTCCCGGTCGAAGAGCCAGTCGACCTGCCCGTTTGTTTCCGTGTCGTTGACCCAGACCTCCTTGGCCCGATGCAGGGCGACCGGATTGATTCGCTTGCTCATGTAGACCCGGGCACGATTAAGCAGGAGGATGTCGACCCTTTGCCCGGCAGCGCCGCAGGCACGTGCGCCGTTGAACCGCAAGACAAGATCGGCTTCGTCGATCTTGGGTGCGTCGAGGGCCGTGACCGGTCCGTTACCGACAATCGCAAGGGTCTTTGGTCTTGTTGCCAGGAGGCTGCTGCTGATCATTGCTGTCCCGAACCGCTGCGGCGCGGCGTGTGTTGCCGTCAAGTGAGCGTGCCTTATCGGGCAGAAACTCGGAGAGCACAAGTTCTGCCGGTCACGTTCCTGAAAGGGCCGGTTCAACCGGAGTCCCGTTTTGCGGCCTCGTGAAAATGGTGCTAATGAGTATGTGCAGGTGACCTGAGATATCGCGCCATTTAATCCTGCGCCGCGTTGGACTTGTTGCAGGTATCCACTGAGAGGCTTCAAGGCGCTGGAGGTTGAGGGCAATAATGAAAAAACCTGTAAATGCGCTGTTGGTGCACCCCAAGTTCAATGCGAATTCGTTCTGGAACTACAGCGTAGCCTGCGAAATAGTTGACGCCAAATACCCCGCATCTCCGCTTGGATTGATCACTGTCGCCGCCATGTTGCCGGCTCACTGGACCCCGCGCCTGGTTGATCGTAACTGCGAAACGCTCACCGACGAAGACATCGATTGGGCCGACATTGTCATGATCGGATCGATGTTGCCGCAGCAACTGGACGCCCTGCAGACTGTGAAATTGGCGCAATCGCGCGGCAAGAAGGTCGTCATGGGTGGTCCGGACCCAACGTCAAGCCCGGATTGCTATGACATCGCCGACTTCCTGGTGATGGGTGAAGTCGAGGAAATCATGGACGATTTCATCGAGGCGTTTGAACGCGGTGATGAAAGCGGCCGGTTCAAAGCGGAACTGTTCAAGATAGACGTCACCAAGACGCCGATGCCACGCTTCGATCTCCTGAAAATGGAAAACTATCTCCACATAGGCGTTCAGTATTCGCGTGGCTGTCCGTTCACTTGTGAGTTTTGCGATATCATTGAACTTTATGGTCGGCGTCCGCGGATGAAGACCAATGAGCAAATGCTGAGCGAACTTCAGGCGCTCTATGACTCCGGCTATCGCGGTCATGTCGACTTCGTCGACGACAACCTGATTGGAAACAAGAAGGCGGTGAAGCTGTTCCTGCCGGAGCTGATCAGATGGCAAAAGGAGCGGAATTTTCCGTTTGAGTTTTCTACGGAAGCTTCGATCAATCTCTCCGACGATCGAAAGTTGCTGGACCTCATGTCCGAGGCCGCCTTCTTTGTCGTCTTCGTCGGCATTGAAAGCTCTGATGAGGAGACGCTCGCGGCGGCGCGCAAGAAGCAAAACACCCGGCGCTCCATTCCGGACAGTATCGACGACATTTACAGAGCCGGCATATCGGTCGTCGCGGGTTTCATTATCGGATTTGATACCGAAAAGGGCAGCGTTTACGGACCAACGACGCAACTGATCCATGACACCAAGATCGCCGTCAGCATGGCGGGTCTCCTGTATGCTCTCAACAATACCCAGTTGTCACGTCGGCTGAGTGAGGAACAGCGCCTCTATTCCGAAAGCCACGTCATGCTGGAAGACGCTACCGAGGCTGGTGTTGGCGATCAGTGTACCGCTGGCCTCAACTTCGATACGCTTCGGCCAAGACGCGACATCCTGCAAGACTACCGCGATATCATCGAAACCATATATGCGCAGGATGCGTTTGTTGATCGCGTCAAGCGCATGGCCGAGACACTCGAATACAATCACCCCCACAGAATGAATTGGGGCGTAATGAAAAAAGATGCGGTCCAGTTCTCCAAACTTGCCTGGCGGGTGACCACACAGCACCCCGAAATGCGCGGCAGCTTCTGGTCCATGATCTGGTACTTCCTGCGCAAGCAACCGCGCAGCCTCAAAATGGTTGTGCTGTTCATGACGCTTTACGTTCACCTTGGAACATTCTCCCGGTATGTGGTGAAGGAAATCGATCGCCAGATTGCCGTGCTCGACCGCAACGCAGCGCTTGGTGATGATGCGCTGAGCGACCGTGAACTCATGCACGGTCACTTTGACGGTGCGCTGGACGCAGCGCAGTAGGAACCCCGGCAAACATGCGCGGTCTGATCCGAAAGCCTGAGAAACGTCTTTAGCGGGTCCCGTTCCTCCACGCTGCTACACCAAGGCCATGCAGTTGCGTCTTGAGACGTTTCATTGCTGGTCGCGCCGGTTGCCCATGGGGTGGTCGTTCCGGGCAGGACCGGTGGCGCACGACCGCAAAGCGCGGCATTCTCGTCAAGATCACCCTCTTGCCTTTGCCTGCGTGTTTCCTCAGACAGTTTCACACTCCGCTTGTGAACGAAGCCGCCGCGCTTTGAACGACACGTTCTGACCAGAGGTGTTTTGACTGCGAATACCGCCTGGCGCACATAAGAAAGAAGTCTTTCAGTGTCTCCATAGTCTTCAGGGCGCTCCGGCCGGTCTGTCTGTGAACCCCGTTATGGGTTTTGGCGGCATGGTTTTCCTTGAATTTGGGTCCATCTATTGCGAGCGCTCTCTTGCAAAATCTGGCCAATTCGGCAAAAAGAGATGTAATGAGTACACCAACTACACCCATCAAGCGGCGGAAGCTTTCCGATGACGTTCAGGACCGGTTGCTGGAGATCATCCGCGGTCCTGACTATGCACCAGGTGATCTGCTGCCTTCCGAAAGGGAGTTGATGCGCGCCTATTCCGTCGGCCGTCCCGCCATCAGGGAGGCGATGCAAAATCTTGCGCGCATGGGGCTCATCGAAATCCGGCACGGCGAGCGGCCCAAGGTCGCAGAACCTTCACTGAACAAGACGGTCGACCAGTTGGGCGACACGATGCGGCACTTGTTGCGGCACTCGCCAGCGGATCTTGCGCATCTGAAAGAGGCGCGTATCGTTTTCGAGATACAAATGGCCCGGATTGCTGCGGAGAAAAGGCATCCGGATGACATTTCGAAGCTGGTGCAAATAGTTGATAAACAGGAGCAATCAAGCAGTGAATCTGACTTGTTCCTGGAGTGTGACGGTGCCTTTCACCGGGCTATCGCCGAGATATCCGGCAATCCGATTTTTTCGTCGCTGAGTGAAGCAATGTTTGGATGGCTTGCGCATTTCCACATTGATCTGGTTCGCAAGCCCGGGCTGGAAAAACTGACGATCAAGGAGCATCGGGACATCATAGAGGCGATTGCGGATCGCGATGAAGTGCGGGCGGCCAAGGCAATGACCGATCATCTCAATCGCGCCAATGCTCTATACCATCGCAGCCACGACGATTTCTCCGATCAATCCGAATAACGGTGCCGGGGCGTTCTGGCAAGTCTCTTCCTCACAGTCAATCGTAGTCAACGCCAGCGCCCTGCAAGGTTGCTGCCGCGATATTGACGCTTTTCTCAAACTGGTATAATCATTAACCCATAAGAAGAAATTGGGAGGGTGGCATGCAAGGCGATACAGCCCGCATAGCCTTGTTCGGAACGGTCGACCGTGCGGACACCGCACGGAGGGTTGCCGTGGGGGACCTCTCGTTTCTCATCGATGGTGACGCCATTCGGTGCATGTCCTGGAAGGGCGTGGAAGTCATACGTGCCTTGAGCTGGCCCGCGCGGGACGAAAACTGGATCACGCTGCCGCAGATCGTCAGGTCTTCCAGTCTTGATGCAAATGAACACGAAGCGCTCCTGCGCCTGGAATTCGAGGTCGCCGAGGGCGCATTGAGTTGCCTGTTGACTGTGGCCTTTTCAGCGGCAGGTTCCGTCGAGGCGGATCTGACGATGAACGCCAAGCGGGACTTCGACACCAATCGCACAGGCTTCACGCTGCTTCACCCGATTGAGGGCGTTGCCGGTGAAAGCCTTGCCATCGTTCACTCCGACGGCAGTCGGCAGCAAACGAAGTTCCCGCGTTTCATTTCGCCGTCCCAGCCGGCGTTCGACATTTCGGGCCTCAGTTATGCGTTGAATGGGACTGCCGTCGACATCGCCTTCGATGGTGAAATCTTCGAAATGGAGGACCAGCGCAACTGGACGGATGCATCCTTCAAGACCTACTGCCGCCCGCTCGTCTTTCCATTCACCTATCGGATCGGCGGGGGCGAGACCGTTCGCCAGTCGATCCGGATATCGTTTTCGGGGGATGGCCCCGGCGCTGCGTCGTCGGATACCGCGCGCGTCACCTTTGAACCGGACGGAACCATGCCCAAGATAGCGCTTGCGGCGGAACCTGGCTGGCTCCCTGTGATTGATCGCCGTCGGGCACTGGAAAAAACCGGCATAGGCGCAATTCAGGTGAGGGTCGGCCCGTCAATCGACACTGCCTTTCTCGAACAGGCCGCACGGACAAGCCGGCACCTCGAGACAGAATTCGATCTTGAAGTCGTCGTTCCGGAAGGCACGGATCCGCAAGTTCATTTCAGTCAGATCAGGGCCCTGCTGGACGGCTTGGGAATTGAGCCGGTCCGGGTGTTGTCCGTGGCCGAACCATATCTGAAAAGTCATCAGCCAACCGGCCCGTGGCCGGACGGACCCCGCCCGGACGATTGCGTCAAGGCTGCGCGGAAGGTCTTCGGTTCGGCACTGATCGGCGGTGGAGCGCTCACGAACTTCACGGAATTCAACCGCTGTCCGCCCCGGCCGGAATTGTGCGATTTCATCGGTCACGGAATGACCGCAATTGTGCATGCCGCAGACGATCGCTCGGTCTGCGAGACGATCGAGGCGCTTTCGCACGTGTTTGAAAGCGCAATCAACATGGCTGCGGGGAGACCATACCGGCTCAGTCTTGCAACGATTGGCATGCGCTCCAATCCATACGGTGCTGATGTTGCCGAAAACCCAGGTCAGGTGCGCCAGACCATGGCCCGGTTTGATCCGCGCCAACAGGGAATTTTTGCAGCCGCGTTTGCGGTCGGCGTACTGAACGCAACACAAGGATATCCCGTGGAGAGCTTGGCGCTTGCAGCGCCTGCGGGCCCGTTCGGCATCATTGCGCAAAAGCTTCCGGTGGAGAGCGCCTATTTTGATGCGCACACGGATGCTCTCGTTTACCCGATCTTCCACGTTGTCCGCATGGCGGCGCGCATGGGCAGTCGTCAGAGGCAGGGCGTCCACGGTTTGCCGCGGGGACTTCGTGCGGTTGCGGCCGGCACGCGCAGTGACTGGGACATGATGATTGCCAATCTCGGTGATCGGTCCGCGTCTGTGCGGTTGCCCTCCAGCGCCGGTGTGCGAAGACTTGACCCGTCATCCTTCGATGAAGCCGTACGCGACCCCGATTGGCTGACCAATGCCAAACCCGTCCATACCGATGAATGCGAGGTCGAGCCCTATACCGTTCTGTTTGCCTCCGCAGCGGGAGCAAGAGCGTGACCGGCAATCCGGAAATCGCGTCCGTCGAACGCATAGAAGCGGACTATCGGATTGAAACCGCCGTTGACCCGGAGGCCGCAGTAGACGTGATGGCAGGGGAGCAGTCTTCCGGGACCTTTCTCTCCGTGCCCGGTGAAACCGCGGAGTTGAAAGAGCGGTCTGCCGCGAGGGTCGAAAAGCTTGAATTGATCGAATGCGACGGTCAGCCTTCCTTGCCGGGTTCCGCAAGAGGCGATGGAGTGGTCCGGCGTGCCCTCGTTACCTTGTCCTGGCCGCTCGACAACATCGGTCCATCGCTTCCGAACCTGATGGCAACCGTAGCCGGCAACCTATTCGAGCTCAAGCAGTTTTCAGGATTGCGGATAACCGACCTCCGCCTGCCCTGGGCCTTTGCCGATAGGTACTCCGGACCGAAATTCGGCATCGAAGGAACGCGCCGCCTTAGCGGGGTCCACGACCGGCCGTTGATCGGCACGATCATCAAACCGAGTATTGGCCTTGATGTCGCGGCGACGGCTGATCTGACGCGCACCCTGTGTGATGCGGGTATCGACTTTATCAAGGACGATGAGTTGCAGTCCGACGGCCGCGTGTGTCCTTTCGATGCGCGCGCCGAAGCGGTGCTCCGGCATGTTAACGAGACCGCTGAGCGGACCGCACGGAAACCGATGTTCGCCCTGAACGTCACCGGCGAGCTTGACGAAATGCGCCGGCGGCATGACAGAACCCTTGCGTTGGGCGGCACCTGCATAATGGTCAGCCTCAACGCCATCGGTCTGGTCGGGCTGATTGAGTTGGCAAAACACAGTCAGTTGCCGATTCATGCGCACCGCAATGGCTGGGGCTACCTTTCCCGGCATCCCATGCTCGGCTGGTCCTATGTGGCCTGGCAGAAAATCTGGCGGCTCGCCGGTGCCGACCATATGCATGTCAACGGTCTGGACAACAAGTTCTGCGAGGAAAACGAGAGCGTGATCCGGTCGGCGAAGACCTGCCTCACGCCGATTTTCCACGAAAAACCGTGTGTGGCGATGCCGGTTTTTTCCTCGGGCCAATCCGCGAAGCAGGCGCCTGCTACGTTCGCCGCGCTGAACTCGCCGGATCTAATCTACGCAGCGGGTGGTGGCATCATGGGCCACCCGGACGGACCGGCAGCAGGTGTCGCAAGCCTCAGACAGGCCTGGCAGGCCGCGATGGAAGGCACGTCCTTAACGGACTTTGCGCCTGGTCGCCCGGAACTCGCAAAGGCCCTGGGGACCTATTCGGCATGACCGCTCAAGCGAAAGCGCAATTGCCCGAAGGCACGCTCGTCTCCTGGTACGGTGACGACTTTACCGGTGCAGCGGCTGTCATGGAGGTGCTGACATTCTCCGGTCTTCCAGCGGTTCTGTTTCTCGACATTCCGACTGCACCCCTGTTGCAACGGTTCAAGGGGTATCGCGGTGTCGGCATCGCGGGCGCGGCCCGTTCCTATCCGCCGGACTGGATGGAGACCAATCTGCCGGCTGCCTTTGCAGCAATGGCGACCACCAATGCGCCGATCAACCACTACAAAATCTGTTCCACCCTTGATTCCTCGCCGTTCGTCGGTTCCGTCGGGCGCGCGGTTGAACTCGCCGGACCCGTGCTTGGTGGTACCTGGCATCCGCTCGTCGTGGCTGCGCCGCAGATCGGACGCTACCAGGCATTTGGCAACCTGTTCGCGCGCGCAGGGAAGAGCACGTTCAGGCTCGACCGGCATCCGACAATGAGCAAGCACCCTGTCACACCGATGCACGAGGCGGATGTTCGCCTGCATCTGCGGCAGCAAACCCAGATTCCGATCGGTCTTGTCGACATCGAGGCAGTCAGTTCCCGAACCGGACAATCCACCTTTGAGGAAGAGCGCGCCAAGGGAAAAGTGCTACTCGCCATAGACGTGCTGGACGAGAGATCCCTGATCGAAGCAGGACGCCTAATCTGGAAAAACCGCGGCGAAAAATTGCTCGCGGTCGGCTCCCAGGGGGTCGAATATGCGCTCACCGCCTATTGGCAGGACCGCGGCCTCCTCGCTGCCGGCGAGTTGAGAGAAAGGCTGGAGCCGGTGGACAGGCTCGTGGCGGTTTCCGGTTCCTGTTCTCCGGTGACAGCCGATCAGATTTCAAACGCGACTGAAAATGGCTTTACCGGATTGCGCATGGACCCGGCCTGCGCTGTTGAAACGCTCGCCTGGGAAAATGAGCTTGCAAGAGTGTCTGATGAAGCGCTTGGCGCAATCTGCGCGGGCAAGGATCCACTCATTTATACGGCTCTGGGTCCTGAAGATCCCGCAACGGTCTCATTTTTTGAGGCTGTTACGGCTTCCGGCCGGTCTTTGCAGGACATCAATGCTGCGGTCGGTTCCGGCCTCGGAACGCTCCTGCGCAGGCTGATGGAACGGACAGGCACACGACGCGCTGTGATTGCCGGAGGCGATACTTCCAGCCATGCAACGAAAGAACTTGGGGTGTGCGCGCTGACTGCGCTTTCCCTCATTACACCCGGTGCATCGATCTGCGCGGCCCACCCGGCAGATCCTTCGAACGCGACATTCGAAATTGCGCTGAAGGGCGGGCAGATGGGTGAGCGCGATTATTTCAGCCAGGTGAAAAATGGCGGGATATAGGAGGAAAAGATGACACGTATTGCGTTGCTGGGCGCTGGCGGAAAAATGGGCGTCAGACTGGCGAAAAACCTGCGTAGCTCGGATTACTTGGTCGACCATGTGGAAATATCCCCCGAGGGCAGGGACCGGCTCCGGCAGGAGGTCGGTGTCGATTGCGTCGAACTGGAATCGGCGATCGCCAGCGCCGGAATTGTCATCCTTGCTGTGCCTGACCGGCTCATCGGGAGCGTGGCTGGCCAGATCATCGACAAGGTCGCGCCGGGGACCGCGCTGATGGTCCTGGACGCGGCTGCACCGCATGCCGGCGAGATGCCTGACCGTGATGACGTGACCATTTTCATATCGCATCCCTGTCACCCCTCATTGTTCGGTTTCGAGACGGATCCGAATGCGCAACGGGATTTTTTTGGCGGCGTCCACGCCGTCCAGCACATCGTCTGCGCGCTTATGCGGGGCCCGGAGGCGCATTATCAAATGTGCGAGGCGGTCGCACGGACGATCTATGCGCCGGTAGACCGCTCACACCGGTGCTCGGTCGAGCATCTGGCGACACTGGAACCGGCGCTTTCCGAAACGATCGGCGCGACGCTGGCACTCGCCCTGCGCGATGCCGTCGACGAGGCGGTGCGGCGCGGCATCCCTGAGCAGGCGGCCATGGATTTCATGCTGGGCCACCTCAACATCGAACTCGCAATCGCTTTCGGCGTTTTTCCCGAAGGTAAGTTTTCCGATGGCGCGTTGCTTGCCATCGAGAAGGCCAAACCACTCATTTTCAAGGAGGGTTGGCTGGACCGCATTTTCGACCCGGACGCGGTGAAAGCGTCTGTGAAGGAGATTTGCGATCCGCAAGAGGCGGCCTGAAACGCCGTAAGCAAATGGAGGAGACAATGAAAAGCATCTTGATAGCGCGAAGGGCGTTTCTGGCCAGCGCAGCCGGAGCGGTTGCGATACTCGCAGGCAGTGTACCGGCAGCCGCGCAAAGCGCGGCGGACAGGGCCGTTGAGGCGGCCAAGCAGTATTCGGGAACGACGATCAACGTTCTCTACGAGGCCGGGCTTCAGCCCCTGGACCCAAAAACGTTCACCGGACCTCTTTGGGAGGAACTGACCGGCATCAAGGTCAATGTCATCGAGTCGCCGCTGCCGGAGATATTCACCAAGACAATGCAGGCGCATCGGGCTGGTTCCGGCGCCTATGATGTCCTGAACGTCGTGCCGAACCAGATGCCGGATCTTGCCCTTGCCGGTGTGCTCGAACCGCTTGACGATTTTGTCGAGAAATACGGATTTGCAGACGAATTGCAAATGATTGCACCCGTTTACCGGGACAATCAGATGAAGGTTGAAGGCAAGATCTACGGCTTCCCTGATGATGGTGATACGCTGATCCTCTACTATCGCAAGGACCTGTTCGAAGACCCTGAGACTATGGCGGAATTCAAAGCCAGATACGGCTATGATCTCGGCCCGCCGCAGACCTGGGAACAGTTTGGCGAGATCGGTCAGTTCATGACGGACAAATATGCGCCCGAAGTCTACGGTGCCGGGTTGCTGCGCCAGCCGGGCAACGCCCAGTACATGTTCCAGGAGCGCTTCCGCACGGAAGGCGGCAAGTTCTTCGATGAAGAGACGATGAAAGCCACCGTCAACAGCGAAGCAGGGCTCAAGGTCTTCAACCAGATGCTGGAGGAAAACAAATGGATGCCTGCCGGTGTTGAGCAGTGGGGCTTTATCGAGGCGTTCAACGCGTTTCTCGCCGGTGACATCGCGATGACAGTCTCCTGGCCGCCCGTCGGCCGCTGGGCTGCCGGCTATGGCAAGGGAACGGAAGCACTCTCGTGGATCCCGGAAACAAAAGTCGCGGACAAGATCGGCTATGCACTGCCGCCGGGCAACAATCCGGAACTGGCTGTCGGGTTTTCGCTCAGCGTGGCCTCCGGCAGCAAGAACAAGGAAGCCGCCTACCTCTTCATCCAGTGGATGAACAGCGAGGACATCAGCATCCAGCGCGTACAGCTGCCCTTTGCCCTGCGCGATCCCTTCCGGGACAGCCACTTTACAAGCGAAGAATACCGCTCCCGGTGGTCGAACGCGGACGAGTATCTCGATACGCTGAAAGCCGGCGCTGAATCCGGTTTGCTTGATCTTTCGCTGCTCCAGACGGATCGTTACGAGGAAGGCATTCGTCAGGCGATCTCCCGTCTGTGGGGTGGAGACGATCCGCAGACAATCCTCGATGATCTCGTAGGTCAGTGGGATGAACTGACGGAGCGCATTGGCGCTGAAAAGCAGCGCCGGGTGTATGTCGACTGGGCAAGCAAGCCGAATGCATACCCCAACTGAGACAAAAAACCGGGCCGCTCCTCAGCGGCCCGGGCATTTGGGAGGAAAAGCGTTCATGGACAAGGTGCCTGCGGCTATCAGCGTCGGCCAGGGCCAGCGGACCTTCAAGTACCTGTTGATTGCACCGGCGATCCTGCTGCTGCTGCTGATCGGTTTGTATCCGTTTATAAAACTCCTAGTCGTCAGCTTTCAGAACATCACCATGTTCGACGACATCCGGACCTTTCAGGGGTTCATTCACTATCAGCGGCTGTTCGAGGATGCGCGCCTTTGGGAATCGCTGTTGCACACGGTCCTGTTCACGATTGTGGCGCTGCCGATCGAACTTGTTCTGGGATACTTGCTGGCGCTGCTTTTCCTTCAGAAACTTCCTTTCAAGCAGTTTCTCGTCGCGACCATCTTGCTGCCAACGGTGATCGCGCCGATCGTCGCCGGTTCGACCTGGCGGCTGATGCTGGATCAGCGGTTCGGGCCGATCAACCAGATCATCAGCTGGCTCGCGGGCGGCGAGGTCAAACTCTTGTGGACGGTCGATCCGCTTCTCGTCTGGCCCGCAATCCTGATTGCCGAGATATGGCAATGGACACCGTTCATGTTCCTGATCCTGCTGGCGGCACTTTCCAATGTCGACCAGGAGCAACTCGAAGCCGCCGAGATAGATGGAGCGTCGCGTTGGATGACCTTCAGGAAGATCATCCTGCCGGCCATCGCGCCTGTCATGTTCATCGCGGTTCTTATCCGCGCTCTCGATCTGTTCCGCGTCTTCGACGTGATCTGGACGATGACACAGGGCGGACCGGGCACGCGGACGGAGACAATCTCCATTTATGCCTACCAGACGGCATTCCGTGAATTCGAAATCAGCTATTCGGCGGCCATTGCGTTTCTGGTCATCTTCCTGCTGACAATTGTCGTCGTGGCAGCGTTGCGCCGCGTGGAGGTGGCACGATGAGGCGTTGGGACAGGGGGTGGCGGCTTTTTTTGCGTACAGCCATCGCTGTAGTCGCAGCCATCATTTTCATTTTTCCGATCTATTGGCTGGCTGCAATCTCGATAAAGTCGCCGGAAGAGATTTTTGCATACCCGCCGGTCTGGATTCCGGAGGGCTTCGATCTCTCCAGTTATGTGACATTGTTCCGCGACGGGGACGCCTGGGCGGTCTGGCACAGTCTCGTGACGGCCGGCGTTTCGACCCTGCTTGCGATGCTGTTCGGCACACTCGCGGCCTATTCGATCGTTCGTTACAGAACCGGTGGTGACAATCTGGCAATCTGGATCATATCGCAGCGAATGATCCCTCCGATCTGCATCGCTTTTCCTGTCTTTCTTCTGTTCGTCAGCTGGCAGATCGTCGACACCTATACCGGGCTGATCCTGCTCTACACGGCCTTCAACATCCCATATGTCACCTGGATGATGCGCGGGTACCTACAGGAAATTCCGCTGGAACTCGAACAGAGCGCAATGGTCGACGGCCTGTCGCGCTGGGCCGTACTGTGGAAGGTCGTCATGCCCATGGCGCGCGGGGGATTGTTCGCGACCGCCGTCTTCACGTTCATTTTCGCCTGGAACGAGTTTCTGTTTGCGCTCGTTCTAACGGGATCGGAAGTCGTCACCTATACCGTGAAGGTGACCGGCTATTTCGGTTCGCAATCGACCTTCTGGTCGAAAATAGGGGCCATGAGCATGTTGGGCGTTTTGCCGATGATTTTCGTTGTTGGGACCATGCAGCGCTTCATCGTCCGGGGCATCTCCATGGGCGCAGTCAAAGGATAGCGGAATGTCGGATCTCACCATCAGCCAGATCAACAAGTTCTACGGTACGGTCCATGCCGTCAGAGACATTACCCTGCACGTTCCCGAGGGCGAGTTCGTTGTGCTCGTCGGACCATCCGGCTGCGGCAAGAGCACGTTGCTCAGAAGCATCGCGGGTCTTGAGGAAATCTCATCCGGCGAAATGGTTTTGCGCAACAGGTCCATCGCCGGTCTTGCGCCGCGCGAGCGCAACATCGCCATGGTTTTCCAGAGCTATGCTCTTTACCCCTATCTCAATGTATTCGAGAACATCGCCTTCGGACTTCGGGCCCGAAAGGCTGCGCAGTCCGAGATAGACCGACAGGTCAACTGGGCTGCCGAGCTGCTTGATATCGGGGACTATCTCTCACGGTTTCCGCGCGAGCTGTCCGGCGGTCAGCGCCAGCGGGTGGCCATTGGGCGGGCCATCGTGCGTGATGCGGATCTTTATCTTTTCGACGAACCGCTTTCCAACCTCGATGCCAAGCTGCGCGACGGAATGCGCGAGGAAATCAAGCGTCTGCACACACAACTTGGAAAGACGTTCATCTATGTCACGCATGACCAGATCGAAGCGATGACCCTTGCTGACAGGATTGTTCTCCTGCGCGGCGGAACCATCGAGCAGCAGGGTTCCCCTCTTGAACTGTTCGAAAAGCCCGCCAACACCTTTGTCGCCGGTTTCCTCGGCTCGCCAACCATGAATTTCCTGCCGGTTTCAGTGGCTGGTGGCCGCCTGCATCTCCCGGACGGGCAGACCATGAATTTCGACTTGGCGCAGCAGGGGCATCCCGCTCTGAAAGAGGGAAAGTATCTCTGGGGTGTGCGGCCCGAGCACTTCTCGCGCAGCAACGATCCTGCGCAATCGTTCCAGGCAGCGATCGAGGTTGTTCAGCCGACCGGGTCGCGGACCTATGGCAGTTTTTCACAAGGCGGCTCGCACGTGGTCGCCGAACTGGACGCCCACGCGGTGGATCTGGCGAACAAGACCGTCGGTCTTTCCGTTGCTATGGAACGCACGGCGTTTTTCGACACCGGTTCAAGCAGGACGATCAGTCCGGTATGACTTGAGGGCGCCGCAAAAACCGGGACACATAGGCCCGGTTCCAATGACCCGTCAACCAATCCCGGCCACCCTGCAAACGTGGGCGTTGCATTCGAGCCGGCCGGCACCCGCTCAAGCAGCGGGCAGGCCGTCAGCCGTCCAGGCTCCGTACGGCACCGACGCGGATTTCCCGCCCGGTCTTTCTTGATTGGATTGCCGCAAAGACGAGCGCGAGGGAGTGCAGGTTCCTGCGTGCGGAAACCGAGGGTTCGCCGCCATCTTCGATCGCACGGAGCAGGTCGCCCATGGCACCCCGGAAACCATCGTTGAACCAGGTACCTTCCAGAACCGGGCGCGCGACACCCTGTTCCGTTGTCAGCGTAACCGTCTGCCGGCCAAGGTCGGCGCCGGTCGAGACAAGACTGCCGATCCGCCCGCCGACATAGGTGGTGTCCCGAGGTCCGTGAGGGATGCCGCCGTCGAATATCAGACTGGCCTGCCCGCCCTCCAGCCGCACTTGCGCCTGGGCCATCAGCGGCACCTCGTTTGCCTGTCCGCGTGCATGTGCAGCACCCGCAAAAACGCTTTCGGCGCGGTCGCCGACGAGAGACGACAGGAAGTCGAACCAGTGAATTCCGAAATCAAAGAGGATCAGGTCTTCGATCCTGTCGAACGGCGTGCCTGCGGTCCAGCCATGGTTCCAGTGGATCGCGCTGTGAACCGACAGGATCTCCCCGATCAGCCCGAGAGCGCAGGCATTGCGCACCCAGGCCATATGCGGCGACCAGCGTCCATTCTGGTTCACGGCGAGCTGAAGTCCGCGTTCATCTGCAAGATCGACCAGGCGTTCTCCGGTATCGAGATCGGTGACGAAGGGTTTCTGGGAGAGAACGTGTTTTCCCGACTTCAGCGCCGCTTCGATCACGGGCGCGCGTATTTCGGTTGGCAGGGTGATGTCGACAATGTCTATGTCATCCGCTTCCAGCAGTGACTGCCAGTCGTCCTCGATGCGCGCGCCGCCGTAAAATTCCGCCGCTTTCGCTTCGGCCTTTTCGCGGCTTCGGTTCCAGAACGCCGCCACTTCCCAACCGGCTGTCCGATAGGCCTGGAGATGGGTTCCTGAAATGCCCCCGGTTCCGATCATGCCAATACGCGGCCGGTAGGTTTTTGGCATCGGCGGGCGATAAGGCACCTCCGGCGCGGCCATGTCGGGCAGCGCATCCGATTTCAGGGCATAGGTGTCGCTGTCGGCCGCATCCTTGCTCATGGCAGCAGCGCCAATGTGCGCTTTTGGGACGCCGACGCCACTGCCGTGTCCACGATCCGCTGAGCAGTGAGGCAAAGGGCAGGGGCCAGCGGTCCGGCAACCGGCTCGCCGCGCCGAATGCAGCCGATCACGTACTGGATTGCGTTTTGCTGTCCTTCAGGTAACGGATCGACGGCGACCTCATGACACTCAGGCTGTGCCCGTGTCTGGACGCTGACGTGAGCGGCATAGTCCGGAGAGGAAATCGTGCCGTCAGTTCCCACAAACACAAACCCGCAGGTGGGTTGAGGCTGCGTCGTCCACGGGTCGGTGAACGTTCCCCAGCGCGTTTCCATCTTTGACAGCCCGCGGGCATAGCGGCAAATGGCGATGGCATGCTGGTCGACCTCGATGCCGGGTGTCTCGTCCACCGTGCACGTTACCTCCAAGGGGGCCTCGCCGCCCATGTACCAGGTGCCGAGCGTCGCGCCATAGCCAAGATAGTCCAACAGTGCCCCGCCTCCGGAGGCCTTTTTGTACCACCACGACCCCGGTTTCTGCCGCTCGACCTCCTCAGGGCTGACCTCGACCTTGTCGGCCAGATGATACAGCGGACCGCGATTGCCGTCATAAAAATGGACTTCGCGCAGCTCTCCTATCAGGCCCTCGTCGATCAGTCTTTTCGCCGTGACGTGGCTTTCCACCCAGCGCAGCGGCCAGTTGATTATGAGCTGCCGGCCCGTCGGCTCCATGGCCGCGATCATGCGCCGCGCGTCGTCAGTCGACGCAGCGAACGGCTTTTCGACAAACACGTGAAGGTCATGCGGCGCGAGTTTCTCGGTCATTTCAGCGTGGCGTGCCGTTTCCGCGCACAGCAGGGCCATGTCGTAAGGACCGGCGGCCATACAGTCATCAAAGTCTGCGAACACGCAGGCGTCGGAAATGCCGAATGTGTCGATCGCGGTCTGCATCTTTTCGCAATCGGGATCGAAGATGGCGGCAATCTCCGCTTCAGGATGCTCATGCACCATCCGCAGAAGATCGCCCATGTGCATGTGGTCGAAACTGATTCCCGCAACACGAAAACGCGACATGTAACTGTCCTCCTATCGGCTGCCGGTAATCCTGACATAGATTGCGGTCACGGCAAGAATGATCGCTCCGAACAATACGGTCCGTGCGCCTTCGGGCATCTGCATGAGGGTCAGCATCGTATCGAGCACGCGAATGATGAGCGCCCCGACGATGGCTCCGGCAAAGCTCCCTCGCCCGCCGAAAATGGAAGTGCCTCCGATCACGGCGGCAGCCACGGACGGCAGCAGAAGCGGGTTCGCGAGGCTGAGCGAGGTCTGGCGTATCATGCCGAGATAGAGCAGTCCCGCCATTGCCGCGATCAGGCCCGAAAGCACGTAAAGCGCGACATAGACCTGCCACGCTCGCACCCCAGACAACTTGGCGGCATTCTCGTTGGAGCCAAGCGCGAACAGCAACCTGCCGAACCCGGTGAAGCGCAAAACCCAGAAGATGAACAGCGCAAACGGGACGAACAGGAATAGCCCGTTCGGCATTGACAGCGTGCGCCCGGTTCCCAGCCACGAAAGGAAGGCGGGTATCTCGGAGCCGGCGTTGATCACGAGACGCTGATAGACCTGCAGGCACCCGGTGGCGATCAGTCCTGTTCCAAGCGTCATGATCAGCGGGTGCACGCGGACCAGGCCAACACCGATGCCGTTGACGAGCCCGACGACAAGTCCGGTGGACAGGGCGACCAGGACCGCGGGCGTGACACCCCAGATCGAGCTCAGTGTCGCGCAAACAAACGCCGCGACAGTCGCTATTATGCCTGCCGACAGGTCAATCCCCGCAGTCAGCATTGTCAGCACCTGGCAGGCGGCGAGCATCGCGAGCGGTATCGCGAACTTGATCAGATTGCCCACCCAGAAGGCAGAGATCAGACCGTCTCGGCCGGCGCGGAAGGGGGTCACGATGCCCGGCCGCATGAATTCCAGCGTCGCGATCAGAAGAAACAGGAATGCCAGCAGCGGTATGACGGGATTGTCTCGCAGGTAACGCCCGAGGCGGACCAGGGGCGGATCGGTTGTCGCCATGCTCATTTTCTGCCCCTCCGCAAGGTCACGGCCGTGCCCAGCATCACGACACAGACCATGATCGTGCCTTCAATGATGGTCGTGACGTTCGGATCGACAGCCAGAAGTGTCAGGATCGTGCGAACGATCCGCAAGATGAGGACAGCGATGATCGGGCCCAGCAGTCCGCCGCGCCCTCCGCCAAGAACAACACCGCCAAGGACGACGGCAGCGACCGACGCCATCAGGTAAGGTCCGGGGACGGGTTCGCCTATCCCGGTGAGAGATGCCAAGCTGAGGCCGCCGAAAGCGCAAAACACACCACAGACACCATAAGCGGCGATCCTGGTGCGGCCAACGTCGACCCCGGAACGGAAAGCCGCCAGTTCATTCGACCCGGTTGCGTAAATCGAAATCCCCAACCGTGAGCGCCGGAGCGGCATCCACACGAGGGCGACGCAGGCAGCAATGATCACGAGCGCATTTGGCAACCCGGGGACGACGCTGCCGCGAATGCTTGCTTGCAGCCAGGCGGAAGTTGATCCCCCCGGCGTTTCGAGGATCAGCAGCGCGACCCCTTCCCAGACAAAGAGCATTGCGAGTGTCACGACGATGTCCGGGACACGCGTTACCACGATCAGGCCGCCGTTGATCAGTCCCATCGCCAGCCCAAGCGCGAGCACGATCATGATGGCCGGCACGCCGGACATCTTTTCCATCAGGACGGCGGCAGTGACTGCGCAGACGGCCATCATCGAAGCAACCGACAGATCTATGCCGCCGACGATGACCACGACGGCCATGCCCGCTGTGGCGAAGGCGAAAGGCAATGCCGCGCGCGCGATGCTTTCAAGCCCCGACGCACCGAAGGACGGCTGGATCAGCTTTGTGATCACCAGCAGGACCACGAGCAGGGCGACCAGCCCGGCGACCCATGCATGCCTTCTTAAGAGTTCGTTCACGCCGCCCCCTCTTGAGCGCTAAGTCCGTAGGCGGCATGCAGGAGCGTCTGATCATCGGCATCTGCCGCGTCGATCACATCGACGACTCGTCCGTTGAAGATGACCACGGCGCGGTCGCATGCCAGCGCAATTTCCTCAAGCTCGGAAGTGTAGAAAAGGACCGAGGCACCCTGTTGGGCAAGTTCCCGGACCAGGGGGTAGATCTGGCGTTTTGTGCGCACGTCGATGCCGCGGGTCGGGTCGAACAGCAGCAGCGTTTCGACACCGGTGGCCAGCCATCGCCCGATGGTCACTTTCTGCTGATTTCCTCCCGACAGCCTCTGAACCTCTCCCTGGGCGCGCGTATCGATCTGCAGTCTTTCGATCGCATGAGCGACGCGATCCCTTTCACGCCGGAGCTTGAGATTGCCCCAGTTGCCGATCCGGGCGGAGAAGGGCAGGGCGATGTTTTCGCGAACCGACCTTTGGGCGAGCAGGGCTTCTGCGCGGTCGCCCGGAACGAACTTCACACCAGCGGCGATGGCATCGGCAGGGTGGCGAAAGCCGGCGGATTTTCCATTCACCTCGATTGCGCCCGAGGACGGCGGCACGAAGCCGGCGAGGCACTCGAAAAGTTCGTCCTGCCCCTGACCTTCGAGCGCCACCACACCCAGCACTTCTCCGGGAAACAGGTCGAACGTGATGTTGCTTACCTTGGGTGCTATCGCGAGTTCGCGGACCCTGATGCGCGGCGTCTCCCCCTTGCCGGCGTGCGTCTCAATGACTTCGCGGGCGCCAAGATCCAGTTTTTGCCCCAGCATCAGTTCCACGGCGCGTTGTTCGACTCCGCTTTCGATCTTGAGGTCGCCGACTGTTTTCCCGTCGCGCAACACCGAGGCCCGGTCGCACAATTCCGAAATTTCACTGAAGCGATGGGACACGTAAATCACGCCCATGCCCTTGTCGGCCTGCTCCCGGGTCACTTTCAGCACCCTTTCGACCAGATCGGTCGGCAAGGCTGCCGTCATCTCGTCCAGGAGAAGCACGTCGGGTTCGCTCGCGAGCGCGCGCGCCAAATCCAGGATGCGAAGAGTTGCGAGCGGCAGGTCGCCGATCATGTCCGACAATGCGAGGTCTGCGACACCAAGTTCGCCAACCCATCGCATGAATGGATCGACAGGCGTATCCGTCAGGCGCAGGTTGTCGGCAACATGCAGATCGGGGATCAGCGAGGGTTCCTGATAGACCGGGACGAGACCCGAGCGCCGGGCTTCGGCAGGACTTCCAACCCGTGCTTCCTTTCCGCGTATCAGCACCATGCCCGTGTCGGGTCGAAGCGCCCCGGTGATGATTTTGACAAAGGTTGACTTGCCTGCTCCATTCGCTCCCATCAACGCGACGATCTCGCCTTCGGAAACGCACAGGCTGGCATCGGTCAGCGCCCTGACGGCGCCGAAGTTTTTCGCGATGCCGGTCGCATCAAGTAACTGGGTTCCGCTCATGCGCGCTCAAGAATCGGTGTTGGGGAAGGCCCCGCCCAGGGAATTGGGCGGGGTGTTCGGAACGCGGGTATCAGCTGTCGCCGGGTCCTTTGCAGGCGATGATCTGATCCATCGTGTAGTCGGTCCAGCCCGGTACGGAGACCGAAACCGGCCACTCGGGGTCAAGGTTCGGGTTTTGCGCCGCAGTGATCGTGGCACGGCCTTCATCGGACGCGTTTTCCCAAAGGACCGGATTCACCAGCACCGTCTTTTCAGCCGGGGGGTTGCCGTTCAGAATGTCGACTGCAAGCGCTATGCCCGCGCCTCCAACGGAGCCGGGGTTTGTCACAGCAGCACCCGTCAAACCATCCACTTCGGTCAGATACTGGACGAAGCCGGCATTGTCCGCGCCGACGATCGGCACCAGCGGCGCGCCGGACTCGACAAAGGCGTCCACAATCACGTTGTCAATGCCGGAGGTCCAGACACCGTCGAACGGAATGCCGGTGGCCAGGAAGTCGAACATCTGCTGCTTGCCCTGGTCCTGTTGCCAGCCGGTGAAAACCTCGTGCACCACATTGATGTCGGGATGTTCGGCGACGGCACGCTTGAAACCGTTGTCGCGGTCCGTATCGGCCGAGACACCGGCTATTCCGCGCATGTAGACGACGTCACCCTTGCCGCCCAGTTGCTCGAACAGCCACTTCGCGCCGAGATAGGCGTATTCCTCCTGGTTGTTGGACAGGATATACGCACCGTCGGCGGTAACACCGGCGTCAACGGCAACCACCACGATACCCTTTTCCATGGCCGCATTCAGTGCCGAGTTCAGGGCGTCGGGGTTTGAAGGGTTCAGAACGATCGCGTCGACGCCTGCCTCGATCAGGTTGTTGATGTCCTCAAGCTGACCGGCGGAGTCTGTATTGCGATGCGCCACGATCAGGTTGGAGACATCCTCTTCCACAAGCGCTTGTGCGCGCATGGCGCAAATCATTTCCTCGCGCCAGCCGTTGCCCTGAACGGTGTTTGATACGCCGATGGTGTAGTCGGCCGCGAATGCGGCCGGAGCCATCGTCGCTGCGATGGCCAGGGCCGCCGCACCTGCGAGCAGTTTCTTCATTTCCAGTTCCTCCCATGTGAACGGTCGTGTGAATTTGACGGGGCGCTTCGCCCTTCTATTTGATGAACGGTTGCAGAACGTCTCGCGCCAGAAGAAACCCGCGCTTGACCTTGTCATCCGTACCTTCGAACAGCCGGTCCTCATGTTCAATGATTACCGGACCATCATATCCGGCCCGATAGAGGCCGGAAAAGAAGTTCGACCAGTCGACATCGCCGAGCCCGCACAGGCGCGGCACCTGCCAGCCCATCCCGGCCGACATGATACCGTTTTCGTAAAGTCCGTCATGATCCACCATCAGGTCCTTGGCATGGACGTGGGCAATATGCGGACCGAACTCCTTGATAAACCGCGTCTGGTCGATGAATTGCCAGATCAGGTGCGAGGGGTCGAAATTCATTCCGACCGCGTCGCCCCATTGCTCGAAGATCCGGCGCCAGATCCTCGGTGAATATGCGATGTTGTGGCCGCCCGGCCACTCGTCATAGCTGAAGATCATGGGGCAGTTTTCGAAACAGAGCCGCACGCCTGCATTCCGGGCGTGCTCCACAATCGGCGTGAAGATCCCGATTGCCCGCTCCCAGTTGTCATCGATGGTCAGGGTTCTGTCACCGCCGACAAACGTGTTGACGACCGGCACGCCCATGAGGCCCGCTGCGGTGATGACTTTCTTCAGATGCCCGATCACCTCATCGCGGTGCTCGGCGTCGGCGTGGAGCGGATTTGGGTAATAGCCAAGGCCCGAAATTGCCAGCCCATGTCCATCCAGACTGTCGCGGATCTCCTTCGCCTGATTGACATCCAGTCCATCCACGTTGATGTGGCTGGTTCCGGCATAACGCCGCTGTTCGCCGCCGGATGACGGCCAGCAGGCGATTTCAAGGGCGGAGAAGCCGTTCGCGCCGGACCAGGCCGCGACGTCCATCAGGTCAACGGATTCGAATGGTGCAGTCAGCAGTCCGAGTTTCATTGCAGTTCCCTCAAATCTCGTCCAGATCCACCCAGCGCCCCTGCCGTGCCGATTTCACAACAGCGTCGCAAAAGCGCATTTCGTAGTGACCGTCGTCGAACGTGGCCCAGGTGCTGTCCGCTTTCCGGCTTCCCGTCGCAACATCGGAATAAACAGCGCGGAAAAACGCGAAGAAACTGTCGGCAAACCCCTCGACATGGCCGGGCGGCAGCGACGCGGCGCGTGTCCCCGCCTCGTTCATCAAGGTGAAGTCGCGCATCAGGGTCTGGTTGGGCGCATCCCGGTGGCCGACAAACAGGTGGTCGGGCGTCTCGCTGTCCCAGGCCGCGCTGGCGGTACTTCCGGCAATGTCCCAGTGCAGGGAGTTCTTGCGGCCGATATTGATCTGCGAAGTGGTGACCACACCTCTGGCACCGTTTTCGTAGCGGATAATGATCGCGGATGCGTCGTCGGTATCAATCGGCACCGTTTCTGTTGCGCCTTCTGCGCTTGAAAACGTCTCCACCGGGCCGCTCGGGCGCTGACGCTCAGGCAGGAACGTCACAAGATCGGCGAACACGGCGCTCGCCTTCATCCCGGTGATGAAGCTCGTCAGGTCCACCCAGTGTGTTCCGATGTCGCCGACGGACCTGAGAGCACCGCCGATCTCGGATTGCAGGCGCCAGTTCCAGTCGGTCGCCTTGGCCAGCCAGTCCTGGTGATAGTGCCCGGTCACGAAACGAATATCGCCGAGATCGCCCGCTCCCACCATTGCGTGCGCCTGCTGGTTCAGCGGATAGAACCTGATGTTGTAACAGACCGCGCAGACCTTTCCCGATGCCTTGGCCAGTTCGGCCATTTTTGCCGATTGTTCGCTTGTCATGGCCAGCGGCTTTTCGCAGATCACATGTTTGCCTGCAGCGATCACGGCCTTGACCTGGGGGTAGTGCAACTGGTTCGGCGAGGTCACGTGAACGACATCAACGCTCTCGTCCGACAGCAGCTCGTCGAGGGAACCATAGGCCTTTTCAACGCCGATTTCGCCTGCACGCGCAGCGCCGCGCGCGGGTGTAGACCCCAGCACGCCGGCAACCCGGACCCCCAGGCGGCGCAATGTCTGCACGTGGACCGTGCCGATGAACCCGGTGCCAATGACCGCCGCCGCGATTTGGGAAAACTCAGTCATCTCGCGTCTCCTCAGACAACGGAATAGCCTCCGTCCACCGGAATGCACGTGCCGGTCATGAATGCCGCCTCGTCCGACGCCAGGAACAGGGTCAGTCCGGCAATGTCATCCGGTTGTCCCCAACGTCCCATCGGCGTGCGTGCTTCAATCGCCTTGGTAAAGGCCGGATCCTGCCGGGCACGTGCGGATTGCTCGGTCACGATGAAACCGGGCGCGATTGCGTTCACGCGAATACCGTCAGGGGCCCAGGCAATGGCCAGCGATTTGGTCAGTTGCTCGACGCCCGCTTTTGAAGACCCGTAAGCCGGGTTTCGCGGCGATCCGAACCTTGCATACATGGAGGCAATGTTGATGACGCGGCTCCGGCGCTTTGACAGCGCGTCGTGCAGTGCCTTTGCGCAACGCATCGAGCCCACAAGGTTCACGTTGAGCACGTGCTGGAAAAATTCTGCGTCCATCTCTTCGCCGCGTCTGGTGATCGCGGCGCAATTTACCAGAACGTCGACCTCGGACCTGTCGATGGCGAACCCGTCGACAGCCGCGGTATCGGTCACGTCGAGCCGCGAATAGGTGAAACGCGCGGCATCTTCGGGCAGGCAGGCCGGCTCCGCGCCGGTGATCTCGACAATGGCGCCGGCGTCCTGAAAGGCGCGGGCAATGGACGCGCCAATTCCTCCGCGGCTCGCCCCGATCACGATGACACGGGCTCCGGAGAAGTCGAAATTTGCCGACGTGTTCACTGGTCCCTCATGCTTTTCGTTCCGCCGCGAGTTGTGAGCATCGCATCCTCCATAAGCGCAAAAAGCGCCTTGAAATCGATTTCATATGGGTGAAAAAACCTCCATTGAGCCCTTTTCTAATCATGAAATCGATTTCATAATCGACAAAACAAAAGAATAGTGTCAACCAAAAAATTGACGGATGGCGAATAGAGAGCATGATTCAGAAGCCTGCGACGATACAGGACATTGCCCGGGTTGCCGGCGTTTCCCCAACGACGGTGAGCCGGGTTCTGACAAACCCCGCCCTGGTCAGTGAACGCACCCGGGAAGCGGTTCGCAATGCCATTCAGAGCACCGGTTATCGCGTGAACCAGGCCGCCAGAAACCTGCGTCTTCAGCGGGCGAATGCCGTCCTGGTCCTGGTGCCGAACCTGGGCAAGCCGTTCTATTCGGGCATCCTGGCGGGCATCAGTGAGGGGTTTGCCGAAACGGACTTTTCCGTTTTGATCACCGACACGGAAACCAATCCGCTGCAGGACACGACGCTTGCGGAGAATTTCCTCGATGGCAGGATCGACGGGGCTGTGGTGCTCGACGGACGCCTTTCTGCATCGGCACTGAAGGCGTGCACGGATGCGGGGGCGGGCGAGCGGATCGTGTTCTTGTGCGAGTGGATCGCCGGTCAGCATTTTCCTGTTATCACGAGCGACAATGCCGAGGGTGCACGGCTGGCGATCCGGCATCTGCATGCACTCGGCCACCGGAAGATCGCGCATGTAACCGGTCCCGATGGCAACGTTCTGACGATCGCACGCCGCGAAGCAATGCTGGCGGAACGCGACCGGCTCGACCTTCCCGCGCCGGCGGACTGGATCATCAGGGGCGACTTCTCGGTGGAATCCGGCTACGCAGCCGCGGCCCGCATCGTCGAGATGAACAATCGTCCGACCGCCGTATTCTGTTCGGCCGACATGGTTGCTTTCGGCCTGATCGCGGGCCTGACGGAGAAGGGCTTGCGCATCCCGGAGGACATCTCGGTTGTCGGGTTCGACGATATCGAGATGTCCGGATACTCCGTGCCGGCCTTGACCACCATCCGGCAGGACCGTCAGCGCATGGGGCTGCGTGCCGCGAAGGTGTTGCTGGACCGGCTCGGTCAGAAAGACAGGGATGATGCGGCCGAAACACCGGTTCCGGTGGAACTGATCGTGCGCGCAAGCACCGCGCTGCCTCCCAGGGCGTGACCGGCCTTACGCTGGCGCGCCCACGACGGATTGCTCGAAATCGAGATTGACACCCGTCATCGGCGCCGATTCCGGAGACAGCAGGTAAACCGCGAGCCTGGCGGTTTCCTCGGCGTCTAGCAGCCGGCCCAGCGGACGCGTGGATGCCGCCTTCGCCGCCCAATTTTCACCGCCGCCGAGAATGTTCGCCTGCATGTTGTGTTCCGCCTCGGTCAACACCCAGCCCAGATTGATGCCGTTGACACGGATACCGTCGGCAAGGTGGGCATTGGCCGCGTTCTTGGTCAGGGTTTGCAACGCACCCTTGGACGCGGAATAGATCGCAAGATCCTGCGCCCCGCAGTGGGCGTTCATCGACTGGATGTTCACGATGACGCCCTCACTCGCGCGCGAGCGCATGTCCCTGATTGCCTGTTGCAGCAGCAGGAATGGGGCCCGTGTATTGACGGCGAAGACTTTGTCGAAGGTTTCTGAGGTGCCATCCATGAAACTGGCTCGGGTCGTGACACCGGCGGCATTGACCAGTCCGTCAATCCGCCCGAAAGCGGCCCGCGCCTCGGCAGCGATCTCGACCGCAGCTTTCGGCTCGGCAAGATTCGCCGTGATGCAGGCAACCTCCGCCTGCCCAGCCAAGGATCCCGACAAAGAGGTCAGGCCATCATCGTCGATATCGGTGGCGACGATCCGGCATGCTCCACGTGCCGCAGCCTCCAGAACAATCGCACGGCCGATGCCGCTCGCTGCCCCGGTAACGACAAGTGTCATGTCCTTGAGTGTCTGTGTCATGTCTTGGTACGCCCGGCTGGTATGTTTTCCCTGAGGATGATTCTGGGTTCGATATGCTGACGGGGATGCGAGGGCGCGTCTGTCGCGATCGCCCCGAGCAGACGCAGCACCGCCTGTTCCCCGATGAGGTGCGCATTCTGGTCGATGACCGCGTCGATGCGGCTCGCCTTGAGCCAACGCCGCGTCCGGTCGGTGAGGTCGTGCATGACGACAAAGGGACGTTTGCGGGGCGAGGCCGTGTCCAACGCTTCCACCAGTCCCGTGCGTCCGGCGCCAACACAGTATACACCGGTCAGATCCGGGTGCGTGCGCAGCATGCGCACCATGTCTCGGCGAAGGCGGTTCCGGTCCTCGCCGGTTTCCATGGTCGGCAGCGCGCTGAGTTCCCGGTAGTGTTCCGCAAGACAGGAGCGGAACCCGGCTTCACGTTCGCTGTGTCCGTGAAAGGCGTGGCTGCCGAAACAGATGGCCACCTTTCCGGAACGTCCGCCGGCCAGCATGCCCAGGATCTGTGCCGCCGTGCGACCCGCAACGCGGTTGTCGACACCAACGAAGTCCGATCTCGGCGTGGCCGGCACATCGGAGGCCAGCGTGACGACCCGGAGGCCGGCCTCGCACACACGGCGAATGGCATCCCGCGTTTTTGGGTGGTCCGTGGTGATGATGCCGATGCCGTCTGTCTCCACGGCAATCCGGTCCAGGCCGTCCGCAAGCGCCTCCGGGCCGATGCCGCGGAGGGGCAGGATCTCGCATCGGTCGACCAAGGGTTGTTGCGCGGCAAAACCGAGTATGCTGTCGGCGACGTCCTGCAGGAACGCGTTTTCGCCGAATGGTATCAGGAACTGCAATCGGGCAGGCCGCGAGGGGAGCGCCACCATCCCTTCCGACGGCAGGTAGCCAAGGTGCCGCGCTGCCCGAAACACGCGCTGGCGATTGGCGGCGCTGACACCCTTGCGGCCGTGCAGCACACGGTCCACGGTTGCCGTCGAAACGCCCGCGCTCTGTGCAATATCGAAGATCGTCGCACGCGCCACGATGCCGTTTCCTCCCCGCGCGCTCAACGCCTTTGAGCCGGTGCGACATGACCCTGCCAACCCCGTCACGCAAGAACATCAGATCGCATTGCATCATCGCAGCTCGGCGGCGAGCCGCTTGAAACTTGCAGGAAATCAGCCCGGAAAATCAAGCCTCGGCCCGAGATCTGATGTGATCTGATGTGTTTCGGCCTTGCGTAGGGACGCGGTTCACAACACCCTGAAACCAGCGACCGCCTCATTCACGGGGGTGTTTGCTGGCACGGTTTTGTGCCGGGTGCGCATGTGCCCGGGACGGATCTGGCATTGAAGGACGTGGTTCAGGGATCGCAAGGAGAGGCGATGAGCGACATCGCGAATTCCGGGCAGATGGCCGGCGCAACACGCGATTATTCGCTGACGGGTGTGTCCGGCCGGCGCGCGGAGGAAATCGGACTGGCCGCTGCGGAGTGGTATCACAGCGATGTGCCGCGCAAGACGCTGAAGGCGCTGATGCAACGCCGTGACGCGCCTGCAATCCGAGACACCGTTATCTGGATCGGGCTGCATGTTCTGCTTGGCGGCGCGGCTGTGCTCTTCTGGGGCTCGTGGTATTCGCTGCCATTCTGGCTGGCCTATGGTGTCGTCTACGGATCGGCATGCGACAGCCGCTGGCACGAATGCGGCCACGGAACAGCGTTCCGGACCCGCTGGATGAACGATGTCGTGTATCATATCGCCTCGTTTCAGATCATGCGCAATCCGGTGAACTGGCGCTGGAGCCACGCGCGCCACCACAGCGACACGCTGATCGTCGGGCGCGATCCGGAAATTGCCTGGATGCATCCGATCAACCTGACGCTCAAGGCGCTCGCCTTCGTCGGGTTCGTGGACACCTTTCAGTCCCTGAAGGTGCTGGTACGCAATGCCTTGGGCATCCTGTCCGAGGACGAACAGGACTACATTCCAAGCTCCCAGAGACCGAAGGCTTTTTTCTGGGCGCGGGTTCATGTGGCGATTTACGGGTTGGTTCTGGGCACCAGCATCGTCATGTTCGCTGCCGGTATGGGTTGGAAATCGGTCATCCCGGTTCTTCTGATCGGCGGTCCCCGTGTTTACGGTTGCTGGCATTTTGTGATGACCGGACTGCTGCAACACGGCGGCCTGCCCGAGGATGTGATCGACCATCGGTTGAATTCGCGCACGCTCTACATGAACCCGGTCAGCCGCTGGCTCTACTGGAACATGAACTACCACATCGAGCACCACATGTTTCCGATGGTGCCTTATTACGCACTGCCGGCCTTGCATGAAGAGATAAAGAACGACCTGCCGGCCCCGAACACGTCGATCCTGGACGGCTACAGGGAAATGATGGCTGCGGTCATGAAACAGCGGCATGACCCGGGCTACGCGCTGCGAAAGGCGCTGCCGGCGACAGCGAGGCCCTACAAACCTATTTTGCATACTCACGTTCCGGACCGGAACGACAGTGGTGATGGCCAGGATCGGCAGTCGGAGACCTGAATGCCCTGGATAGATGCGATTGCGACAGACGATGTTGACGAAGGCGATGTTGTCCGGTGGGATTTCCAGGATGAGACCTTTGTCATTATCCACGGTGAGGATGGCCGGTTCTACTGCACGGCAGGGCGATGCACGCATCAACAGGTGCACTTAAGCGGCGGGTTCGTGATCGACAACGCAATTGAGTGTCCGCGTCACAACGGTGTTTTCGACTATCGGAGCGGCAAGGCGCTGCGCGCTCCGGCCTGCATTGATCTGGCCACCTTTGAAACGAAAGTGGAGGGCGCGCGTGTGTTCGTGCTCATATCGTGAAGCAAGGGTTTGCGGCAGCTTCGTATCCGCGCAATCCGTCGTGCTTTGTGCCGCGGGTGATGCCGGAACCTTTGTGCGCACTTGATGACGGCCTGGATCACTGCCATGAACGCGTGTAGAGGGCGAAGGATAAGCTGTTTCAAACGCTGGATACGCTGCGGGTGCCCTTCCTGACGGGTTGAAAACCCCGCCATCAGGCCCGATCGCAGGCTGAAGGGGAACGGATGATCACGCTGAAGACCGACGGAATCCGGCTTGATTTCGATCCCGGTACCGGTCTCATCGACGGGTTTACCGTCAAGGACGGGGGCATCGAGATCACGCCTCTGCACCGTGCACCGTGGGTCGGCACCGGCGAGAGGCTGCCCGGCGGCCTTGCCGCGCACATGTATACGCTGGGCGGAGATTTCTTCTGCGCACCATTCGGACAGCAGACGGACGAGGTGCCCTTGCACGGTTGGCCGCCCAATTCCCCCTGGACTGTTGACCGCGTGTCGTCGGCCGGTTTGGCCGCAAGGCTGAAGAAACCTGTCAGCGGTGCGGAACTGACAAAGGAGCTTTGGCTCCTTGAGGATCATCCCTTTGTTTATCAGCGTCACACGTTTTCAGGTGGCCAGGGGCGCTTGCCGGTCGCCAATCACGCCAACCTTTCCTTGCGCAACGGCGGACTGATCCGCACATCCGCCAAACAGGTCTGGATGACACCCCCGGCCCCGCTGGAGACCGACCCGAACAGAGGACGGTCCGGGCTTTCCTATCCAGCGCGCAGTTTCGACCCGGCTCGATTTCCAGCCACGACGGGCCACGCGGACATGACGCGCTACCCCTGGTTCCCGCAACACGAGGATTTTGTCATCGGCGTTGAGGCGCGGGGTTCAATTCTGGGCTGGACCGCCGTGACGCGTCCGGTGGAAGGGGATGTTTTCCTGTCGCTGCGCCGGGCGGATTGTCTGCCGATGACGATGCTGTGGCATTCCAACGGCGGGCGCGACTATGCGCCGTGGAACGGCAGACACTTTGGCTGTCTCGGTATCGAGGAAGGAGCGGCCGATCATCTGCTTGGCGAAGACCACGGACTCTCGCTGACCGGCCCCGGAGCGATCGATCTTTCAGCTGCCGGAGAGGTCTGCGTAACGCATGTCATCGGGGCAATTGCATGGCCCGACGGATGCGCCGTGCGAAATGTCGAACTCGCGGACGGGCAGCTTCTCGTTTATGGCGACAACGGAGCCCATCGTTCGGTCCCGCTCGACGGTTCTGCCCTGAACTCGACTTGAAAAGTGACATATGGACCTTGCCCGCCCGGCGTATAAAGGCAGGCGTCATCGACCGCGTGCCTTTTCTCCTCATTTGGTCGATTTCATTGAGGACCTTCGAAAACGCAGATCTCGAAGCGGTGACCCTTGCTGACAAGATGGTTCTCGTGCGCGGCGGAACCATCGGGCTGAAGGGTTCGCCGCTTGAACTGTTCAAAAGGCTCGCCAATACCTTTGTCACCGGTTTCCTCGGCTCGCCATCCATGAATTTCCATCCGGAAAATCACAAAGGCATTTTTTCCGAAGACCTTGATGACGGACAACCCTCCCAGAAGCACGCCAGACACAAAATGGATTGGCGATGCGGGAGGTGCCGAGGGACACCGTCGCAGCTGAATTCGGCATTTAAGAAAGGTACAATTCAGGCACCTTCGCACGATGCTGCAGTGCAAAAACGCCGTTTCCATTCAGAGAATTGAAATTAATCGAATATTCACAATAATTTAGCTCAAAAAATAAAAATTACATTTAAATTAGAAATAAATTTGTATTAAAAATGCTGTATTCTTATAAGATATTCAGTTTTGTTTACTTGGAAATCGACGAAATTCTGCTCGATGCTATTAACTCGATAATTTCAGTAGTTCTAAGATTAAACGTTTGATATTTTTTCACAAGAAGATAAAATTTTGGCAGAAATCAGTAAAAGAGCGAAAATTACACAATGCACATAATTTTTTGCTGAAATTATGAATGACCTGCCCTTAGAATATGCACATTTTAAGAAAATAGCCCAATTTTCAATCAATAGTATTGATGAGCGGCGCAAGTCGTTGCTTGATTTCAAAATTCGATCGCGAATTTTGCGTTGCAGCACAGCTTGATGATTGATAGGGTTACCCCACGGTTAATTTTATAACTCAAATCAACAACAGCCGAAGCATAGGCAATGGACAACCCTCAAGTGTGTATTCTTAGGGAAGGGCGTCGCATTGAAACATTCGAGACTTAACGGGACTTATCCTCTCCCGAGTTCGAAGATCGAAGAAATTACCGCTGACGGAGGTCACTATTCCGGCAGGGTCGGCGGACATTATGAGATTTTGCCAAAAGGGTTTCAGCGTGTCCTGAATTGCACGCTGTCGCTCTTGGGGATCATTGTCACTTTTCCCTTGATGGTCATGATTTTCGTCGCACTCCGTGTTGAGTGTCGGGAATCCGCGCTCGTGGCGCGCGTGGTGAGGCCGCATATGAAGCCGCCAGTCACCGTGTTGAGGTTCCGCACCCGCAGGGCGGGAAGTGCGCGCGAACTAACGAAGGTCGGGCAGTTTCTTGCAGACACTGGCCTGGACCGTTTGCCATATCTTTTCTCCGTCTTTAACGGGGACTTGTCCTTCTTCGGAAACGCGTCATCGTTGCCAGGGTCATTCGGGCATTTCAGGACCTCAAAGTCGGAAGTGCCATTCAGTATATATGCGAATGTCCTCAAACGACCCATCGACGTGGTTCTCGTCGTTCTGGCCTCGCCGATGATATTGATCGTGGTTGGGACACTATACCTTGTGGTTCGCGCTGACGGGGGCTCGGGATTCTTCGGGCAACGTCGGGTGGGCCGTCACGGAAAAGAGTTCTTCTGCTGGAAAATCAGGTCAATGCAGGTCAATGCAGCTCAAATGCTTGAAGAACATTTGCAGAGCAATCCCGACGCCGCAAAGGAATGGGAGGAAACCCGGAAGCTCGCTGACGATCCTCGAATAACGAAAATCGGGAAGATACTGAGGAAAACCAGCCTCGACGAGTTCCCTCAATTCTGGAATGTCCTGAGGGGAGATATGAGCATTGTGGGCCCGCGTCCCGTGCCGTCCGACGAATTGCAAAAATATGACGAGAAGGACGTGTTCTACAAGGCCGTCCGCCCAGGAATAACCGGTCTTTGGCAGGTGTCCGGCCGCAACGAAATCAGCTACGAAGAGCGGGTTAGTCTCGACCAGACCTATACAACTTCCATCAGCTTTTTGGGCGACATGAAGATCATTCTCAAAACGATTGATTCAATGCTGAAGCGGACAGGAGGATGATTTCGGGGGCTCGTTTCAGTGGAGTTTCCGGGGTCTTCGGGAATATTGCGTGTTGCGACGTTTAATTCCATAACCCCAAGGATGCTGAAATTTGGCTGTAGCACGCAAGTGGAGTGTTTTGGTCGATTGAGCCCCGCCACTGTTGCAAGATGGTGTTGCGAGAGCGCCGGGATTTGAAATTTTGTATATCCGCACTGATTTGACAGAATTTGGAAGTAATATTGAAAGTGGAATTAGCAAAACCGCACACGCTTCTGCTGATAAACTGACTAAGTAGGCGCAGACTGATTATATATCTGTTTTTTTTACATGATTAACTTTTCTGTTCCAAATAGTTTTAGGACAGTCAGATTTCCGGTGATATAGGCCCCGGTGTCTATTCCCAGTCTGTTGTGTTGAAAGTCAGGTTTTTCGGTTGGTGTGTGGCCATGCACGACAAACAGCCCATGCCATCGTTTCGATTGCAGGAAAGATTCCCGTATCCACATCAAGTCTCGGGGATCTTGGCGCTCGAGCGCGATGCCCGGGCGGATGCCCGCATGGGCGAAAAAATAATCACCTACCGAGACTGAGTAAACGAGCCCTTTGAGAAACTCTTTATGTGCTTTCGGCACAGCCTCCAACCATTTCGCATGGAGTTGAAGGGTGCTGGATCCACCTTTCGCCAATTCATACGATAACCCGTAGGACATCATGGTTTCGAGTCCCCCCATGAAGCGCCAACGCTCTAAGAGTTCAGGTTGCGCAAAGGTTCCCCCCATGACGTGCTCATGATTGCCGCGAAGGGTCACGACCTCGGGAATGGCAGTTCTCGCGATCAGGAGATCGAGGACTCTTGGTGAACTTGGTCCCCTATCGACATAGTCTCCAAGATAGATTTCCTGGTAGGTGTCAAATCTCCGCAGATTCCTGTCATTCTCTATTATTTCGATTTTCTGTTCCAGAAGATCCTCGCGACCGTGAATGTCGCCAATCACGTAAATCACACGACCATCTGGTACCCTTGGAACCGGGACATCCGAAAAGTATCTTAGAAGCGATCGGATCACGGTTGCGTGCCTCGGAACAGACTAGTGCGGTTTACGAATTTGAAGTTCGCTTCGAAGACTGCAGACGCGATGACGCGAACTTCAAATTCACAGCACCAGAGAACATGCTCGTTACTGAAGCCGGATTGGCGGTAGAAACGGCTAAGTATAGAGAGGAAACATGTGCAGGCTAGGTGTGGAACCCAAAAAGGTTTTTCACTCGCATTGAAGATCTGAGACTGGTTGGTGACCTGCAAGTTCCTCTCGAAGGCAATGTGCGTGCGTTTTATCCGGCCGGTTTCGGCAGGCAGTTTTCTTTGGGAACAAATCTCATGGCACCGCCTCGGCTCGGGTTAGCCGGAGTACAAACCTCCGAGACATGCTTGGCGGGCGCTAAATCAGCCGTCAGCGGATAATGTCAAAAGTTCCACATACCTTTTCTGCGGTGACATCGTCGTTTGCCCGAGCGCTTATGGTTTTGACGCCAAGCACAAACACAAGCCGGCATTCGTTGGCGGTCAAAGTGGCGTTATATGGAACTCCGTCTCCAAAAATTGCGACCGAACCTTCGTTGGAGTCTTTGCGGCACACCAGCGCCAGCTGCGGCATGGTCGTTGTTGGGTTTCGGGTGGACAAGGCCATCGGGGTGAGATCGAACGGTTCAGACGTCTCGCCCCTGGCAACCTCCCAGTAGCTCTCGACCTGCAGACGAAGGTTTGTACATTCTTCGGATAGAGCAGCGGTTGCGGTGAATGTCGCAGCCAGGAAAATGAAAACGGATCGATGAAACAACATATCCAACTCCGGGTTTCGCGCACAGCCTTTGGTGCTGGAAAAAACCAGCACTGGCATCCTTAATGCCTCAGGGAACGTATGGTCTGATTAGGGGAGTGTCCATCAGGAAATGACCGGCGATATCATCAGGTGTGCTTAGGTGTCGAGGCCAAGAGCCAATAGTGCTGCGCAAGCCTGAACGGTTGTTGGCGCTCCCGGGATCGGCCAATCGTTTCGCCAGCTATATAGTTTGATTTTACAGGCAATTTGCATCTAATTCCTGCCTATTATCTGTGCAGGCAATGTTGAAATTTGATGCGTTTACAGATTGCCGTTATGCGTTTGTTGCGGATATACAACGGCACCGCACAAATGCGTTTCCATCTCTATGCGGCGGTTTTGGTAAGAGGCGAAACTGTGGTAGCACTCTTACCAAGCGTCACCCAGACCATCCAGGGTTTTATGTGTTCCGAGTATTTTAGAGTTCTGGTTCTGTGCATATTGCTTGTCCTAGCAGGTTGCGACACGCTTCCGCGCTCAGGTCCGGATGATAGCGCTATCGTGCAACAGGCAGCTGCGCGGATAGTGGACGAACCTGGCGCCGCTCAGCGAGTGGCCCTCAATTACGCCTTCCTTGATCTCTCCAGCAACATGTTGCCGTACATCACGGATCCGGGGGTAGGCAGCCTGGCAAGCTTTGGTGGCGGAAGGGGTACTGCTCCCGAAATACTGGTGGGCGTCGGCGATGTGCTGCGGGTCACGATATTTGAGTCCTCCGCAGGCGGGTTGTTCATCCCGGCGGATGCCGGCAGCCGGCCGGGCAATTTCGTTAACCTGCCCGATCAGACGGTCGAGAAAAACGGTCTCATTACCGTTCCTTACGCAGGTCCCATCCAATCAAGTGGTCGGTCCCTGCAGCAGATTGGTGGTGAGATCGAGAAAAAGCTGGAGATGCGCGCGATTGAACCGCAGGTCGTCGTCAGTTTCGTGCAACGTGTTGCAACAACGGCGTCTGTTACGGGTGAGGTCAACGGTCCTGGCCGGTTCGAAATCAACGAAAACGGCGATCGAATTCTCGATATGATTGCTCGGGCCGGGGGCAACTCGAATCCGGGTTACGAATCCTACATAACGCTGCAGCGGAGAGGGCGGACTGCCCGGATCTATTTCAATTCGATTGCCGAAAACCCGTCAGAAAACATATATGTTGCGCCGGGCGACTCGATCATCGTTGAGCAGGAACAGCGAGCGTTTCAGGCATTTGGCGCTTCCGGCATCAGCGGTGAGTTCAAATTCGACCAGGAACAGTTGACCCTGTCTCAGGGCGTCGGCAAGGCGGGTGGTCTTCTGGATAACCAGGCTGATCCTGGTCAGGTATTTATCTACCGCATGGAATCGCGCAGCACTCTGGAAAATATAGGCCTGGAAATGGCCAACTTTGACAGCGGTGATCAGATGATACCGACGATCTATCGAACCAGTTTTCGTGATCCCTCAGGTTTCTTCGTCTCGCAGCGGTTCAATCTGCGCGACAAGGACGTAATTTATGTCTCGAACGCGGACTCTGTCGAACTAATCAAGTTTCTTGAGGTTCTGAACTCCGTGACTTCGACAGTCTCGGGTGTGTCGGGCGATGCGCGCCTTACCAGGAACAATGCGGTTTCCCTGGCCAAGGGGGTGAACGTCGACTTGGACAATTAGGCGCGTTTCGGTGCCTGCGGCCAACCGCTTTGTCCAACGTAGTTTGACGGATTTGTGCGACTTTTTGTGCGACGCTGCGGCGCAACATAAAATAATGTAACAACATTGTGCGTGAAGCCCGGTATGACAAAACTCAATTTGCCAAACAAAGAACTTCAGCCTATCATTTTTTTTTGGTTCGAATTAAGTTCAGGGCGCTCAAGAGCACCCGCGTACGTGCGTTGTGCACGCGGTGAAAGCGTTTTCGTTTTGCCGAATGAGCATTCCGGCACAATCTGGAAACGGCAAAGACAAGTCATGGGACGGAATGTCGTCGCGGGTGCGGAGCCTGCTATTGCGCGTGCCGTTGATGAAAAGGAAACTTGACCCAGCGTGATGAAACCGGGTCGTTAACAGCAACCCCAGCGATCTGAGCCTCTTCGAAAGCTGAGGCATTTGGAACTCGATTTAGGGCATTGGTTCAGAGGCAAGCTAATTGAATAGGCCTATTCAAGGCGGTATTGATCCGGTTCTTCAGGAACAGTCACCGCTTGGTGATCAAGTCGAAGAATCCCCGATAGACATTGCACGTCTGCTCGGAGCAGTTCGCCGTCAAATTATTCTGATCGCAATTTGCTGCTTCATTGGTCTTGTGTGCGGTGTTGCTTACTTCTTGTCCGCGCAACCCCTTTACACAGCATCTGTTCAGCTCTTGATAGAAGATCCTCAGGCGAATGCGGATGAAGAGCAAAGCAGCCTGTCAGTTCGTTTCGACGCTGCCAAAATCGACAGCCAGGTTGTGTTGATGAAGTCCGAAAGGATTGCAGCCTTTGTCGTCAGGGAGCTCGATCTGACAAACGATCCGGCTTTCATGGCAAGAAAGGGATCGTTTTTCGGAGGCATCAATGCAACGTTCACGTCGTTGGCAGGCTTTGGTAGCCAGCTTTCCGTGGTGGAAGAACTCACCGCACAGGAATTGTCCGCGCTCGAGAGAAGCGCTGTATCGAAACTGAGGCAAAACATGTCGGTTAGCCGCGTGGGGCTGACATATGTTTTGCAGATCTCCTACAGATCTTCAGATCCGGTTCTCGCAGCCAAAATAAGCAATGGATTCGCGGACGCGTATCTGGTCGATCAACTCGAGGCCAAATATGACGCGACAAGAAGAGCAAGTGCCTGGCTGCAAACCCGCATACAGGAATTGCGTGAGCAGTCCCTGGCATCGGACCTTGCTGTTCAGAGGTTTCGCGCCGAAAACGATTTGATCGCTGCAGATGGGATGCTGCTGGGCGAACAGCAATTGGCCGATGTGAATAGCCAATTGATTGTGGCGCGCGCGGAAACAGCTCAGGCTGAGGCGAAATACCGCCGAATTCGCGACATCATTGACACGGGGCAGATGGATGCCGCGGTAACGGAAGCGCTCAACAATCCAGTGATCGCGAGATTGCGGTCCGATTTTCTCGAGGCCTCCAAAAGGTACGCCGAAATCAGTTCGAAACTGGGAGACAACCACGTTCAAGCACTGAAGTTCCAAAGTGAGATGTCAGAGTACCAGAAGGTAATCTTCGATGAACTCTCCCGCATTGCACAAAGTTACCAGAGTGACTATGCCATCGCTCAGACGCGTGAGGCGTCCCTGGAACGGAGCCTGGCTGTTCTGACTGGCGAAACGAAAGGCACAAACGAAACACTGGTCACTTTGCGTGACCTGGAGCGCGAGGCGGAGACCTATAAGAATCTTTACCAGAATTTTTTGGAGCGCTACAAGGAAACGGTGCAGCAGCAGTCGTTCCCGGTGAACCAGGCACGTGTCATTTCCGCGGCAAACCCTCCACGCGGTCCCAGCCATCCAAATAAAGCTTTGACGCTTGCGGTTTCACTGGTTCTGGGTGGCATTGTTGGTGTTGGATTTGGTGCCCTTAGAGAATTTCAGGATCGAGGGTTTCGTACCGGGGAACAAGTTCGCCAGCGCCTCGGCCTGGAATTTCTTGGTCTGCTTCCCGAAGTCTCCCACAGCCAAATTGGCAGAGACGTGACGCATGGCAACACCGAAACAACCCCAAATCAGATGGAACTGACGGACACGATCCTGAGACAGACATTGGACTCACCGTTGTCAGCCTTCGCTGAAACCCTGCGCTCGTCCAAGATCGCGGCGGATCTTATGCTTGGGGACAAAAAGCCGAAAATCATTGGCATAGTCTCGGCTTATTCAGGAGAGGGCAAGTCGACGGTCTCGAAGAATTTCGCATCGCTTCTTGCGAGTCTTGGAACCAAGACTCTTTTGATGGATTGTGATCTGCGCAATCCCGGTCTGAGCCAAGGCGTCGCGCCAAGGGCCGAAGCAGGACTGCTGGAAGTTTTCCTGGACGGCAGGTCGATGTCCTCGGTTCTGGTGAGAGAACCGGATTCCGGACTGGTTATGGTTCCGACTGTGCTGCGTCAGGGAATTTCGCACACGAGTGAAATATTGGCATCACCGTCAATGAAGAAGTTGTTGTCAGCTGCTTCTGATCATTTTGAATATATAATCATCGACCTTCCCCCTCTTGCTCCGGTGGTCGACGTGCGCGCGTTTGCGAACCAGGTAGATGCATTTCTGATGGTCGTCGAATGGGGCAAGACCCCGCGTCAGACCGTGCGTGCTGCAATAGCGAATGACCGGCGTTTGGCGGACAAGTGTCTCGGCATCTTGATCAACAAGGTCGATCCCAAAAAACAGAAGACGTATGAAGACAACTACCAAAAAGAATTTCAGAATTCGAAATATCATTATCAATTCGATGAATAAACGGCTTGGAACATAATTTTTGCGGTGTAAGTCTTACATCGCCATTGTTATGCGATCGAAGTAGTTTCACCGCCGAGCTTCTTGGACAGCTTCGATAGCATTTTCACGCAGGTGAGCACGATCAAACGTCTTTTCTGAGGAAGAGGTATTTGAAGATTGGCCTGAGAAAGGTCATCGCGAACCCGAGATTGAATGCCATGCAAGCAACGAATACCGCTTTTGCGGTCAACGCCCAACCAATTTCGAAGAAATACATTCCAAGGCCGAAGTCACCCAAGAATAACAGCATGGCAAGCACCATTTGAAAGCTTCCTCGAAGTAAGCTTACCGTTAATCCGTATGATATGGATATCACAATGACGCCCATCGGCTTACCCTGTCGTCGCACGCTTCCAGAATACAGGTATCCTGCCTTTCTTAAGATCTAGTATCCACTTTAAATTGGCCAATATAATAGCGCCAGGAATTTAACTGTCACTGAGAAATATGGTTCGATTGTCTTCTTATTTTATCGGAATTTTTACTTCTTGGACCTGACGTAGTGTTTTCTTCGCCAGTTTACTTTTTCAGCCAATCTTTTATACGGTGAGCTGTATTCCATAACTTGGAATCTGAAGTAAATCACGAATTGTTGTCTGCCGGTTCTCATGAAGAAGGAGGTCAGAGATGCCGAACGCAATCAGCGATCGCCGGAAATGAAGGCGAAGTTGCTTCTGGAAGTCTTGTGAGGACGTGAAGCGTGGCGCCGCTTGGTCGAGCCGGGTCATCCGGAGCCGTCGGTTGGCGAGCAGTGTTAGCTGCAATCGATCTGCCGATCGTCTTTTTGCCAGACGCCAAAAGGCGAAAGCGAGATTGACCTCGCCCTGAAAAACCGGATCGATGCACCGGCGGCTTCTTTGGCAAATCCTCGTCGAGCGGGTGGAGCGCAATTAGGTTACTTTACGTCGAGACTTGTGCAACGAACGGGAATTAGCTCAAACTGGCTAAATTCGGCCATGCCGATGTTACGTAAATCTCGACTTGTGCAATGCAGCATAGTTGGCTAGGTTACCCGCAGACCTGAACGTCCTTAAGGTCGGTTATGCGCCTTGCACTAAAGGGGGATCGATGAAACACGCGATTGGATTTGGTGGACTTGGCTCTACCGATTCATACTCATCGACCGGAACTCAATGGTTTCGCCGACATGTTGTGTCACCCTCCTGCAATGAGACGGGGCCGCCTTTCCCGATAGACAATGCTGAGCGAAATGCAAACCAGTATCGCGTGCCACTGCTGACGGTTTTGTCTCATGACATGAACGGGATTCGCAGTGCGCCGGCGGTCCATCGAAAGACCCGGCACGCGTTGTACGGATTTTGTGAGATCGAAAGAACGGGTACGTTGCCGGACCGCACACACTGACACGGCGCGGAGAAGCTACTTTGCAGCCTTCGAATATTATCGCCTTGGCCGTCTGGCGCGCCGCGAAAGGACTGAAAATAAACCACATTTCCCAACCTTTCACTCCTTCCAGCAGGCTAACGCGCTCCAATCGGGATGGACGCCGCACATAGGCCTTGACGCAAGATCAAATGAGATATCGGTAAATGTGAAACAGGTTGGATACTAGGCTCCGTTTGTTTGGAAAAACGCTAATGGCGGTGTCTTGCAATGATTGAATGAATAATGACGCAAACTGGTGATGCGATGTCTCGTTTACTTGGTGAACATGAAGCTGACTCAATCAGAAAACTCAGTTCTGATCTCGTCCGCGTAGTGGTTGCTGTGCCGACACTAAATGAAGCGGGGTCGTTGAGAGAGGTGATCTCCGCGCTTCTTCGTGAACAGGTCGAACTCGCCAATCTGAACATTGTTATCGCCGATGGCGGTAGCACTGATGGCACAATTGAAATTGCAAAAGAGCTCGCAAACACCAATTCCTGCGTCCATTACATCCACAATCCAAAACGGATACAGGCTGCCGCCGTCAATCTGGTCGCACGCGAATGGGCAGGGCGGGCGGATGTTCTTGTACGGTGTGACGCGCACGCGGGTTATCCACGCCGCTTTGTATCAAGCCTGATTGAAGCAATCGAGCAACACGCAGCGCAGTCCGTTGTTGTACCGATGGATTCGCACGGTCAAGGTTGCGTTGGCAAGTCGGTTGCATGGGTATCAGATACGGTTCTCGGGTCAGGAGGATCATCGCACCGTGGCGGTAGGCGGAGTGGTTTCGTGGATCACGGTCATCATGCCGCGTTCGTGTTGAAAGACTTTCTCGGCAACGGCGGCTACGATGAGACTTTCAGCCACAATGAAGATGCAGAACTCGATTGCCGCTTGATTGCTGGCGGGTCTAGGATTTTCTTGGAGTCGAGCATTCGGGTCCAATATTATCCCCGTGAAAGTCTGTCTTCTCTTTGGAAGCAGTACTTCAACTACGGGCGCGGCCGAAGCAGAACAATTCGTAAGCATCCAAAGAGCATAGGTCTAAGGCAATTTTTAGTGCCAGCGCATGCACTTCTATTTTTCAGTTCGATACTGTTGTTTTTGTTTATTGGAAATTTGTTCTTTCTCGCTTGGCCATTGTTTTATCTGTCCATACTGACGGCGTTTTCGATCTATATCGCACGAAGCAAGCGTGACTGGTGTGGGCTGCTGTCTGGCGTGTCTGCAGCGACAATGCATACAGCTTGGGCATTTGGGTTCACATGGGGACTGTTAACACAGCCCGAAGTCCGATGGGTACCCGCCGGGAGATCGACATGAAAGTCATTCTGGTAGATCCTTCGCGATTTACAGCACCCTATGACGCAGAGCTGGGCGAGGGACTGGCTTCGGCTGGCGTGAAGGCCATTTGGGCAACACGTCCGGTAAGAGCGCAGGAGGCAGAACTTTTACCGCCGACCGCAACTCGTGAGATTTTCTATCGCAACTCAGATAATCTGGAAAAATACGGCAGTCGTGTCCGCAGTGTAATGAAGGGAATGTCACATCTCGCTGGACTGCTAAGTCTGGCGCGTCTAGCAGCCTCTGAGGATGCCAAAGTAATTCACTTTCAATGGTCGGTGCTGCCGATTTTCGACGCAATAGCAATGTCCGTATTGCGTCTCCGGTACAGAGTAATTCTTACCGCTCATGATACAGTCCCCTACAATGGAGAGAAAATTTCATTCCTTCAAAACTTGGGATTTGACCTGCCGATTAGGATTGTTGACGGTGTTATTGTTCACACCGAAGCGGCAGCTGCCAGACTGGTAGAACGCGGACACAAGCCAAAGAAAATCGCTGTGGTTCCTCATGGTCCGCTGCCACTTGGCGTCGACATTCCTGCCCCGAAAACCTCAAGCGAAGGCGACCCTTGGACATTTACTCTGTTTGGTCAGATAAAGCCGTACAAAGGTCTGGACGTTCTGATAAAAGCACTTTCGCTCATTCGGGATGAAATCCGGGGCAAGGCGAAAATCATCATCGCCGGTGCGGCGCATATGGACATGGCGCCCATTCTTGATGACATTGCTGCTTATGGACTAAGCGACCTTGTAGACCTGAGGCTCGGGCGGTTGAGTGAAGAAGAAGTAGCCGAGCTGTTCGTGAATACAGACTGTTTCTTGTTTCCTTACAGGCAAATCGATGCGAGCGGCGTGTTTTTCCTTGTGAGCCCGTTCAAGAAATGGGTCATCGCAAGCGATGTCGGCGTCTTTCAGGAGCAATTGAAGAATGGCTGCAATGGCACAAGAGTGCAGCCTGAAAATCCGTCGCAGTTGGCCGACGCAATTTTGAAGGCTGCCAGGGAACGCCCCAGTGTTTCGGCCGAGTCGGAAATTGTCCCTTGGAAAGACATTGGTATCCTGACAAAAGAAGTATACTCAGGAAAAGCACAACAAAATAAAGATCATAATTATGGTCTTTAAATACAAACATAGTATGTCTGCGCCCTATGCAAGTTATTCTGGCGACTCGGTCCCGGGAAAGCAGGATAAAGCAATTGAAAAGCACTATTATTTAAGACTTACTATCAGAGCGTTGATTTATTCATTTCTGTTCCTGCCTATGTTCGGTCTGCAGGTAACCGGCACGTTTTCTTTGAGCTTCAGTTTGATTTTTATTTACGTTCTGATAGCGATATTAATACTGAACAATTTTATAAAATTCAACTACCCGAACATATTCTTTCTCGTATTACTGTATTTGTCAGGCGTTTTTGCAATACTGTCGTCAAATCATTGGGCCGTTTCACTACCCTCCTATTTCTTGTTGTTGGTTTTGTACTTTCCGTTCTTTTTCCGGATGCGGCAAACTCAAGTCGCGGCGGAGGCCTACAGTCTTGCCATCGGCTGTTTCCTCAACGCCAGCAAGGTGTTGGCGGTGATAGCAATATTGCAATTTGCGGCACAGTTTATAATCAGGTCACCCTTGATCTTTGATATATCACCTATGTTCCCACAATTTCTGCTTTCTACTGGGAACTTTAACACAGTCATCGATGCTGGCGGGTTTTACAAAGCAAACGGACTGTTTCAGCGGGAGCCTTCGGGTCTGTCCGGTTGGATGGCGATTGCGATCATTGTGGAATATGCAAACAGACGAAGGATCGGGAATCTCGCTCTGTATTCCGCGGCGATTTTGTGCAGTTTCTCAGGAACCGGCATGTTGATTTTGTTGTTTGCGTATCTGATTCCCACGAATTTAAAAGATTTACTGAGGGGACTCCTGTTTTTATTGGTCGGGTCTCTCTTGTTCGTGATTGTCGACACATATCTGGTTGATGGATATTTTTCCGGCAGAGCGACTGAATTCGGCCGAGTAGGTACCAGTGCTTACGCTAGGTTCGTTGCGCCAATGCAGGTCGTTTTGAGTAGCATGCAATCGGCCGATACCCTGATCTTCGGAAACGGCCCCGGCACCTATCGCCCTTCGGTTTCCGTGTTGTCCGCGACCTGGGAAATCCATGACCCAACTTGGGCAAAGCTTATTTTTGAGTACGGTCTCGTCGGCGCATTTTCGGCATTGGGTTTCATGATTGCCGCGCTTTCAAGCGCCAGGGGACCTGTGGAGTTGAAAGTCGGATATTTTTACGCCTGGCTTGCCTCAGGAGGCCAGCTATTGGCTCAGAATTTTTTGGCGTCGATTTTTATTCTGTTAGCTCTGTGGTCGATGGGTAAGCGAGGTCGTGTTCATGACTAGTGAAAAACTTAAATTTACGATTGTTATAACCTCGTACAATTATGAGAATTACATAGGTGCGGCGATCGAAAGCGCGTTGGGGCAAACACGCGCAATCGACCAAATTTTGGTCATCGACGACGGTTCCACCGATGGATCGAGAGAAATCATATCCGGTTACAAAGACCGGATTACTGCAATCTTTCAAGAGAACGCGGGCATGGTCGGGGCGTGGAATCGCGCCTATGACTTTGTTGAAGGCGATATTGTCATTTACTTGGATGCGGATGACTTGCTTCATTCAAACGCAGCGGAAGAAATAGAAAATCGCTGGACACCTCAATTGTCAAAAATCCAGTATGATCTGGAAGTCATAGATGAACATGGGGAACTCCTTGGTCGAAGATTCTGCGATTTTCGCTCGGAACAATCCGCGGAATATACCCATGATCTGTTCTTGCGCACCGGAACGTATATCTGGCCCGTCACTTCAGGAAATGCTTATGCGAGAAAGTTTCTGGACCAGTTGATGCCACTAACTCCGCCGGGTGGCTGCGATGGGGTTCTCAACACCTTGGCGCCATTGTACGGGGATGTTGCCACGATTACGGCACCGTTGGGTCAATATCGACTTCATGGAAAGAACAAAAGCTTGGGCGGTGGAAGTAACCGCGTTCGTGATTTTTCAAAAGCAATTCGGCTGCGGCACGAAGAGTTTGAAGTGCTGCGGCAACACGCGGAAATCCTGGGCGTAAAACTGAGTGGCGAAAATATGATGGATAACGAACTCACGTTCGTATCTTACCGAATGATGGCAAAAAAATTGCATCAGGAATATTGGAAAAGTGAGATGGACACAGTCGTGCGGCTCTGGAGGTTGGGAGTTGATTGTGCCTATCGAGAAAACCGAAAAATCAGGAAAAAGATCATGCACGTGGTGTGGTTATCTGTGTTTGCTCTGACAAACAAGAGCCTTGCGCAGCAACTCGTAAATATACGCTACAGGCGAGCGGAAATAATCAAAAAATTTACAAGATAAATTCAGGGGTTCAATCGATTGGAAACAATGTGAGTTTTCAAAACATAAGCAGTAAGACCATTAGCATGTCCTTGTTTTGGAGCGTGCTCGAAAATGGAGGGCTATCGATATTATCGCTCTTCGCCCTCGTAATTTATGCAAGATTTTTGTCTCCCGCTGAATTTGGTTTGGTAGCGACGGCTTTGGCTTTCATTGAGCTGCTTTCCGTGATTACCGGCATGATGTTCCACGATGCGCTGATCAGGCATCCGAAACCGACAAGCAGGCATTATGATACCGCGCTTTATACAACCATTCTTCTGAGCGTAGTGTTCTGCTTGGCGATCATTGCTTCTTCCTCAAAGTTTGAAGATCTGATGAAGGAGCCGGGATCAGCAGAAATAGTTGCAGCATTGAGTTTTGGATTAGCGCTGACGGGCTTCAGCGCCACTGTGTCGGCACGACTAAAGAAGGATTTTCTTTTCAAGAAACTCGCGCTTCGTAGCCTGATAAGCCGCGCCCTCGGTCTGCTGTTGGGAGTTGCAGCGGCGATTTGGGGGGCGGGCGCCTGGAGCCTCGTCATCCAGTACATATCGATGAGCGCATTTAGCACGATAATACTTTGGGTTTACGCACCAAGATCTTATACGCCCAAGTTTCAATTTGGCTTCAGCGAGCTGACAGAACTCTTGAAGTTTGGCAGTGTTTCCGTAACAGCAATTCTCGTTCAGCATTCCATAAAAAGAGTGTTTGTCATTTCGTGCGGGATTTATTTGGGAGCCTATGCGACCGGCCTCATAAACATGGCGTTCAGATTAGTCGATACGCTGTGGGCGATTTCGGCATCCTCAATCAACCAAGTAATGCTGCCGGTCTTGTCGCGAATATCTCACGACCCGAAATTGCTTCGCAGGGCATATCAAACTGGGGTAAAGCTGTCTTGTACCGTCCTTTTTCCCATATTTTTTGGACTTGCAGCTACGGCACCTGTTCTCACAAGCCTGTTGTTCGGAGACAAATGGATCGATAGCACTCTCTTTATCCTGGTGTTTTCGTTCATGATAATTCTTCAAGCGCCCAGAATATTCGCTTTCCCTTTGTTGACTGCACTTGGAATGCCGTCGCGCGTTTTATTTGTGAATGTCGTAACTTTCACATACATGACATTGATAGTCGTAACACTAGGCATCGGCAGCTACGAAGCTGCAGCCGGCATCTGGGTCGGGGCGGAGGTGATTTCGACAGTCTTTATGGCAGGCCAACTCAGGAAGGTCACTTCCATGTCCGTTGGCTTGCAATTCAAAAACGCGCTGGTTCCTCTTTTTTCAGGCATAACCATGTTCGTTTTGGTATATTTTACGAAGAACTCTATTCAGGATTTGAATTCAAAATATTTGGAATTGTTCATTCTTGTCTTTGTTGGCGTCGTAACTTATTTGGCCGTCTACTGTATTGTTGATTTGAGAAGCCTGCGAGAGCTTTTTTCCTACTTACGGAATTTGCGTGAAAAAGGCACTCTTGGAGAAGGGGCAAGTTCGTGAAACTGTCAGTTGTCATCCCAAACTACAATTACGAGATGTTTGTCGCGGAAGCTATTGAAAGTGCGCTTTCGATCGAATGGGCTGATTTGGAGGTGATTGTAGTCGACGACGGCTCAACAGACAGTTCGCGGGAGATCATAAGCCGTTTTGAGAAGAGAGGGGTCAAGGCGATTTTCCAGGAAAATGCGGGCCCAAGCAACGCCGCGAACACCGGATACCTGAAATCAAGCGGTGACCTGGTTTTGTTTCTTGATTCTGACGACATAGTCTCAAGCCAGCTGATGACCTACATTTCGAAAAATGCACGCGATGGGGTCAGCAAATACCAGTTTCAAATGTATACGATTGACTCGAACGGGGAGCCGCTTGGAAGTTTCATCCCCAAATACAATGGCATTCCGTCGAGCGAGCAGATCAGGAAATGGTATGAGGGGTCTTCGGCTTATCCAACTCCTCCCGGTTCCGGTAACGTCTATACAAGAGAGTTCCTGGAGAAGATTTTTCCACTTGAGCCGAACATGGACCGGGCAAGCGACAGCTACACGCTGTCTACGGCCCCGATCCTAGGTGATGTGATCACGATTTCTGAACCGCTTTTTGGTTATCGGATTCATGAAAACAACCTGGCCGCCATGAAGAAGTTGAAGCCGGAAAAGTTCGGTTTCGATTTGAGCCGTGCTGTCAACAGGTCGGACTACGCGAGACGAATTGCTGAGAAATTCGACGCGCAGACCAAACCGGGACCCTGGTCCAGAAGCCTGAAAAATCTCCAGTTGAGAGTTGCATCTTACATCTTGGCGCGAAAACAACACCCGATCCCCGGAGACGGACGTCTGCGAATAATTCGCAGCGCCATCGTGGCGTCTACCGTACCTCAGGGAAATTCGCTCAAGACACAGGCAATCATTGTGGCTTGGGTGGTCTTGATGGCCTTGGTACCAACATCGATTTGTCGTCACTTGGCCTCTTGGAGATATGCATCGTCAACCAGGCCGAGATGGATGAAAAGATTGTTGAGCACGATTTAGCGACGCTGTGTGGAGAATTCGATGACTGCTACAAGGGAGTCTTTTCTGAGCCCGTTGATGAGGCGCTTGCGCACGGTGGGTGCCGAGGTTCTGGTAAGAATTAGCTGGTTTTGGTTTGTGTCTTTTGGCGGCCAGACAAGCAAGCGGCACACGCTTCCGTTCGAACTGATCATTTCGTTGACTTCGTATCCACCGAGATTCCCGACGCTGGCGTTGACGCTAAAGAGTTTGCTGCTCCAAAGGATGCGCCCGGACAAAATAGTATTGTGGATCGCAGAGGAGGACAGGGGCAAGGTCCCGGACGAAGTCTTGCAGCTGGAAAAATATGGAATTGAAATCAGACATTGCCACGATATCAAATCTTACAAGAAATTGATTCCTTCCCTTACTGCTTTCCCGGACGCAGGCTTCTTGATCGTCGATGATGATGCTTATTATGATCCTGCATTTGTGGCTTGTTTTGCCGAGAATTACAGGGTCAAGGACAAGGAAATACTGTGTGGACGCGCCTATGACATCATTCTCGATGATCATGGTTTGCCGCTGCCCTACAGCAAGTGGACCTTGGCAGGCGTTTCTGACGAACCTTCGTCATTCGTCTTCCCGACAGGCGTCGGCGGTGTTCTCTATCCACCCAATTCACTACATTCGGAAGTTGTCTCTGATCGCTTTATGGATTTGTGCCCAACGAGCGACGATATATGGTTCTTCTGGATGGCAGCGTTGACAGGATACAAGTTCAGGAGGATCAACCGTCCAAATTCGACTGTTACATGGCGATCATCGCAGCGAAACACGCTGTGGCAAGAAAACAGCTTAGGAAAAAATGATGAGGCTATTCAACGTCTCACGGAAGCATACGGCTTTGGCAATTCACCTTGAGTAAATTTCGTAACCGTCAGTCGCTGTCCCAAGTACCATAGCTGAGTTTACCAGTTGGACACAGGGGCAGTGCTTATACCAGGCGAAGGGTAAGACCATGCTAAAACCTACAGTTAAGGCCCTCATAGTCGGAACACCGCTGGAACCAATTGCCAAGAGAGTTTTGGATTTAATCAGAAGAGAAAAGGTTGTGGAGTTCACGACCTCTGGTGAGTACTGGGAAAAAAGGTATGCCCAAAGCGGGAACTCCGGTGCGGGAAGCTACGGTCAGCTGGCAACGTACAAAGCCGAAGTGTTGAACGATTTTGTCAAGCAGAATGCTGTACGGACTGTGATCGAGTTTGGCTCTGGCGATGGGCACCAGCTAACCCTGGCGCATTACCCGAATTATGTCGGCGTGGATGTGTCTCAGACGGCAGTGGCCGCTTGTCGAAAGCTGTTTGCAGGCGATGCGGGCAAAACCTTCATTACCCTTTCGGACTACGAAGGACAAACGGCCGATCTGGCACTCTCACTCGACGTCATTTATCATTTGGTAGAGGACAAGACTTTTGCTGATTACATGGAAAGGCTCTTTGATTCAGCTACCCGCTTTGTGATCGTATATTCATCCAACAAGAGCGATCAGCACGAAGCAAAACATGTAAGGCATAGGAAATTCACTGACTGGGTTGACGCCAACCGTGAAGATTTTGTGCTGAAATCTCACATACCAAACAAGTTTCCCTACGACGCATCCGATCCTCGCAACACGTCCTTCGCTGACTTCTTTATCTACGAAAGGTCAACCTAGATCTGTAAGTTTTTGTTGCGGAAGTGCTGTTTCGGTTCAGTCCTCTCCTGGATTTCGTTCCAAAAAGAGGCCTGTTCCGGGATGGCAGGCTTTTGCTTGGCTGTCCGGAAATCCAAGGTGGGTAAGCCTTTCCCCGATGCTGTCGTCCAGGAGAACCGGGCGCCGCAATTCACCATCGATCACAGACGTGATCCTCGATCCTTGGATGACCTCTTGGATGGATTGTATTATACTTGAAACAGATCTGCTGGCTTTCCAGCAGCCAACCATTTCTCGCGTGTGCACCTTCCTTGTCCATGGAGTCTCAAGAAAAAAGCAACCGTCCCCTAATAAGTCGCCGTTCGGCCTTGTACTATGCCGTGCTGATTGGTCTTGTGGTCGGGTTGAACCTGGTTTTTCTCCTTTACCGGGATGAAGTGGCAGCACTCGTAGCGCGCGCGACCGGTGGCCTCGACGCTGCGGAAGGCAATGCGCTAGAGTCGCAGTTTGTACCGTTGGGAACGCAGTTGCTTGCGCAGCCTGACATTGGTTCAACGGTTGCAACATTCGAGCCCGCGCAAAGATTGCAGCCGCCTTACCGGGTCGTCGACTCTGTTTCCTTATCGGGGGAGGCGAAGGGAGAACTCAAGCTCGCATATGTGCGCGGAATTGGGGCGACAGATCTGTGTTTGAACGCAAAACAGCGGAAATTCGCTTGTGGACTGATGGGACGCGCAGCCCTGCAAAATCGCATCTCTGATGAACCGATGACCTGTGTTCCGGTGTTCTACGGGGGCGGTGTGCGGCGTTTTTCATGCCGCTTGGACGACGGTACGGATTTATCAGCGTACCAGGTTGGCACGGGGTTCGCGCGCCCTGATGTACTTGGCAGATTATTACTTGAGCAACCATTGCAGCACGCGCGGTCCGTTGGCACGGGAGCCTGGCAAGGCGATTGGCTTGTTATGCGGCTGGAAGACTTGGAGCGAACGGAAACAGACCTGGAAACACCACGTTTTCAAGCGGATAAAGCTGAAGGCCACGACTGAATGGGGCTTGCCAATTGGCGCTCTCGGAAAAATTTTGCCGAAATGGAAGATAACGGCTTTGGCCGTTGCAAGATTGAGGATCCGATCAGCCTTTGGTTCGGCCGCTTTTCAAAAAACGCGGAGATAGTCACGTCAACTCCGGTGATGTAGCATTGCGCAGCGGATTTGACACGGATTTTGGCACCATGCCGTCCGTTCGTGACGTACTGCCGCTTAAGGGCAATCAGTGTTGTTTGACAAGTTGATGTGTATATCGTCGTGGTAGACAAAGAAACGGGGGAAGCTTCGGCGATGTCGAGAGGTCCGCTTGCCGTGGCTCTTGTGTCTCTGGTTCTGGTGGCATTTTCGCAGGTTTCCCCTTCGATTGCGCAACAATCCGGGTCGCCTGAGGAACAAGGCGGCGCTGTCCTTTGGACTACGGTACCGCTGCGCGTAAAGCCAAGTGAGCAGGCATTGCCCAGACTGCCCGGGAGGGCGGCCAATGAAGCATATCCGGAAAAAATCTATGTGCCGCAAGGTGTCAGGGTCACCGATAGCATTACGTTTGTATTGCGGGGGGCGACATTCCGATTGACCGGCGTCAAGCCGATACCACCAAACTATATCTGCGAGGAGGCGAATGGAAAGCGATGGTCATGTGGCTTAAGGGCCAGGACCAGTCTCAGAGCGTTGATTGCGGGAAAGGCGATCGAATGCAAAACGGTCGAGAAATCTGGCGATGAAATGATTTCGGTCGATTGCGAGACATCACCCGGCATGACCTTGGCCCGCGCGCTCTTGCTCTCCGGTTTTGCCGTTCCTACTTCAAATCGTAGTGCAGATTTCTCTGAGGCGGTTTTGCACGCGATTACAACCCGGGCGGGAATTTGGAGCGATGAAACTTATTTCACGAAAAACAGTAAAGTTGCAGAAGCGCGGTAGTTACAGCCGTTCGATAGGCGTTTTTTTTGTACTTGCATCGGGACTTGCGCTAGTGCCGGGTATGTCTGGTGCGCAAGTGGATAATCGTCGGCAAGCGGGCGACTCTTACATAAGGGGAGCGCCCTCTGGATCCGTGTATGGAGACCACCGGGATGCGCGGCCAGGCTATCGCCCCGGAGAACGTGTCCGGTCTGACCGCAATGTCGATGAGGTGCGTCCTGGTTATCGGCCGGGTGCATATGGCACCGACGGGTCGGACTGCCAGCCCGATGCCGGCGATTGTGAGCGTGGTGTCTATCGCTGAAGGTATTGCGAGGGACTGGATAAGCTCGAACCGACCGTGACGCCCAAATGCGCGGCGAGGGTGAGACCGATTGCAAAAAAGGGCAGCATGAGGTCAAAAATCATGATGTGCTTCCACGGACTGCCTGGTACGAGATTTTCCGGTTTCAGCCTGATATCCCGCGCGTAGCGCGGAGCTTCTCAAGATCTGCCTTGAGACGTTCGTCCGCTTCCTCCGGGGCTTGCGGAGGAAAGAATGGTCCTTGTTTGAATTTCGGTTTACTGCCGTATGTCCGCCGATACCGGACACCCAGCGACCGGCAGAACTTCAGTACTGAAAGGGCTTCCCAGGGTGTGCCGGAAAACTCGTGCGTCGCCTGGTTCCCAAGTCTGTTTTCTAGACGCGTATAATCTTGCCGCTGCCTCGGGGGATACACTGGATGGGAAACCCGGTCGCTCTGCTCCTGAAGGGACCCGAAGTCCCGCTGCCGCGCGGATACAGCTTCAAGGATTTCAAGGGGCATGAACGCTCGGAGGTCCGCCTGAAATGGTGGAGCTCCGCAGAGGGGTCGCTGAGAGACGTGGTCCTGTCCGTCCCCGACGTCGAGGACATTCCCGAAGTCAGCATTCCCGCCGAGATCCGTGACATTCTTTATCCCGAACACGAACCGCCCGTCTTTTGCGGACATTACAAGATGAGGGGAACTCCGGAAATTTCTTCGTCCAACGCGGTGTGCCTGGAACTTCCCGGCGGTTCCATGCGCCTACCGCTTGGAAGACGGGGCCACGTCAATTTCGCGAGACAATCTGGTGATCGTGTAGGACCTTGATTTAAGGTTTCCGCGCGAGCGGTCATGTGCTTCGACGACAGTTTAGGAAAGAGTCGCTTGAAGTCAGATTGCTTCAAAAACGATTTCCGGAACGACAACTTCCCATTTGTCTTGCCGGAGCGTGTGATGGAAGGCCTCATCTGAGTCGTCTTGGCGTCTTTCGAGGATCGCGGCGACTTCCGCCCGCGCGAACCTGGTATTTGCGGGAAACGCAAAACTCCTTGCCATGCGGCCCAGGCTGTCGCCATTCGCGTCTTTCAGGTGCCAACGGTCCTTTTCGAAAACCAGCGTGACCGGATCGCCGGTGGATGCAGAGGCAATGGCAGCATTCACTGGATGGTTTTCGCGGTACCTCCCCGCAAACGAGAGGTCGACTGTGCTTAGATCGGCCGACTGGAAAAACCGCCTCGGTCCGGGGAGCGCCGACAGATCGGGAACAACCGACCGGCAGATGATCGCGTCTGACCGCGTGGGCAGGTATTCATGATTGTCATTGCTCATGACAATCAGATTGCGGCGTGCACGGGTCATGGCCACGTAGAAGAGCCGTCTCGGCGCATCGGCATCTTCTGCGCGCGAGGGGCGTTCCCAGCCACCGTCCAGAATGACGACATCGTCGAATTCCAGCCCTTTGGCGCTGTGAGCTGTCAGTAGCTTAAGCCCGCGCTGCTCCCCACGGGATTCCCGCGACCATTCCGCAAGCCATTCAACGACATCGTCAGACGGCAGGCGCCGGTCTCCAATTTCCCGCGCGAACAGATCCAACCCGGCATCGATCCGGTCAGTCCACTGCGACCTTGGAATGGAGCTTAAAATCTCGCGGAGGTGAGGCACTGTGAAAAGCCGGCTCCGCTCTTCCTTTATCGTGTTCAGAAACGCTTGCATTTCCCGGATCCGCCAGAAACCGGGACCGCGTTCATTCGCGAACTCGACAGGTATGTCGAGAGCATCCGCGAAGTCCCGGACGGGAGCCAGTTTGCTCCAGTCCCGCGAGACAATCGCGGCGCGGGACCAGGTCCAGTCCGGGATAAGTTGAGACAGACGCTGCAGCTCATTGAGCGCCGCAAGCGCCTGGGCATCGTTGCCGCTCGGGCATTCGAGTATCTGAACGCGGCCTTGCACGACAGGATCGAGTGCCGACATCGGGCCTCCCATCGGTTCCTTGCGGCGCGCGTTGTCGACAACAATGTCGTGCCCGGTTTTCATCCTGTCCGCGGCGCCCTCGATCACGGCGTTCGCGGCGGATATGATGTTGCCGGTGGACCTGTAGTTATCGGTCAGAAAAACGGGTTTGGCCGAATAGTCTTCCTCGAACTGCCGTATGTGCTTCACGGACGCACCGGCAAAGGAATAGATGTTCTGGTCGTCATCCCCTACGGCAAACAGGCTGATGCGAAGATCCGGGTCATCAAGGCTCCGCCCGGCCACCGCTGCAATGAGCGCGTATTCTTCCGGTCCGACGTCCTGATATTCATCGACCAGAAGCCAGCGATAGCCTTGAACCAGGGTGTCTCTCAGCGCCTCGGCGGAGGCCTTGTCCAGCCCGTCGCCCTGCAACAGATGAACAGCATCCATCAGAAGAGTGTCGAAGTCCGGGGTCTCGGCATTCGCGCGGCCGGTGAAACTTGCACCCACAAGGCGCATTGCCAGCGCGTGAATGGTTGAAACGGTCACAAAGCGCGCCTCGTCACCGATCAGGCTGCGGAGCCGTTCCCGGATTTCGGCAGCGGCGTGGCGATTGTAGGCAAGAACGAGGATCCCCTCAGGGTCTTCCCGCTTGACTTTGACGAGATAGGCGATCCGGTGCACCAGGACACGCGTTTTGCCGGAACCGGGTCCGGCGAGCACGAGGACGTTCGTCTGCTCACGATCATCGCGAACGATTTTCTCCTGCGTGGTGTTCCCCAGCGCGTCGACGATTTCGGACCATGCCTGGGTGGTTGCCTGCCTTCTGAACTCTACGCCCCGCCCCGGCATCCACCGTTTCATGAACCTATCTTGTGCAAGCTCGAAATAGTCGTCCGCAAGTCGTCTGGCCTCGTCCATGCGTTCAAGACCTTTTTCGGCATAGGCGGCCATGACATGCGTCTGGATGGTCTGCTCGGTATAGTGCTCCTCAAGGGGCGAAAAATCCTGAACGGTAAAGTTGCCCCCGTCTTTGTTGAGATGGATCGTGATTGCAGGGCGGAAGACGGAAAGACCCTTGCCGAGCGTGATCACCTGCTGTTCGTGAAGCCAGAGCAGGCCACGATCCATGAGCTTGCTCGGATCCTTCACCGAGCTTCGAAGCAACGCGTCGCTGGTGATCGAAGCAAGCAAGGCTCCCAGCGTTGTCTCCACCGGAACGTCTTTTCCGCGAACGTGAAGCGGTACTTTTCCGATCAGATGGGAAAGCAGTCTTTCTGCGCCGAGCCTTCGGATTTCAGCGGTCTGTTCCACGATGGACCATGAACGCTGCAGACGAACGAACAGACTGCCCCGCGAGGCCTTGCGAACGTGGATGTTTCCGCGTCCCCCCTCCATGTCCCGGCCATCTTGCGCAATGCCTCTGAGAAGCGTCTCGATAATATCCGGACGCACCCAGGTGTGACCCGCTTCACGCAAGGTTTGACTGGTGATCGCGAGATTGAAGGGAGTTGCCTCGCCATCGTCCGCATCAGGTGCCTCTTCCCTCAACATGGAGATCAGGTCCGTTTCAAGTTCCGAAGCCGCCTTGAACCGGGCGCGTGCAGCATTTTCAATCCCCACAGGGACAAAGATCGTGATGTTCGTGTCGTCTTTGGCGATACCCAGAGCTTCAAGGTCGGCAAGCGCTCTGCGGAGTGCTGGGGGTGTCAATCCGCTCACGCCCGCGAGCACGTCGGTCGAGATCCCTTCTTCGGAAGGAGCGTTGATCAGATGTTCGACAATGCTCAAGAGCTGCCTTCGACGCTCATTTGTCATGTCGGCGCGGAAGAGAATTCTCTTTGCTTCCTTGAGATCGGTTACAAGGAGGGACGCCGGAAAAACCTGAACGCGGTTTTCCTCGCGCATCAGGAGCTTCGCCTCTTCGAGCCAGGCGACCGCTGTTTTCACGCGGGTGTCGTCTGTCGCACTATCGCGCTCGAATTCCTGCTCTTTCTCTTCCTTTACGATCTCTCCCGGGGTGGCGACAACTTCACCGGTCTTCCGGGTGCGGACGTCGAGCCGTCGAAGCGCCTTGAGGATTGCTCCTATTTCATGGCGCGCCAGTCGCGAGCGCGCACTCAGACGGAACTGCCGGTCAACGTCTTCCGTGTTGAAGAGGAGGACACACTGAGCCGGGTCGCGATCCCGCCCGGCGCGCCCTGCTTCCTGCAGATAGTTCTCAAGGGAGCCAGGCACATCCCCATGAACGACCAGACGGATGTCCGGCTTGTCGATGCCCATTCCAAAAGCGTTTGTCGCAGCAATGACACGCAGTTCGCCGACCCTGAACGCTTCTTGAATATCGCGCTTTTCTTCAGGGCTCAGACCGGCATGGTATCGTTCCGCGGCGAGCCCCTGCTGTTTCAGAAATTCGGCCACCCGTTCCGTCGAGCTTCGCGTGGCGCAGTAGACGACAGCGCCGGATGCCCCGGTCGATGGCAGATGATCTTCCAGCGTATCAAGGATATCGGCCATCTTTGTGGATTGCTGTGTCGGCAGCACCTCGAAGCTTAAGTTGGTTCGCGATGCGCCGCCATCGTGCACTGTGAGCTCCAGACCGAGACGCTCCTTGAAGTGCCCGCTGATATCTTGAACGACGTCCGGCTTCGCCGTCGCAGTCAGGCAGAGGACGTGCGTGTCTTCTCCGCCAGCCCGTTCCTTGATGAAGCGGCCGATGTAACGATAGTCCGGTCGAAAGTCGTGGCCCCATTTCGAAACGCAATGGGCTTCGTCGAGGACCCACAGACCAACCTCGCGCTGATCAAGGACAGACCGGACCGAAACGCTCCGCAGCTGTTCTGGAGAGATCAACAACATGGACGCGTCGCCCATGCGCACCTTGTCCAGGGCATCCTGCCGCTCCGGCAGGGAGAGCAGTCCATTGACCGTCACGGCGGAAGATATGCCGGCGCGTGCCAGGCCCTGTACCTGGTCCGCCATGAGCGCGACAAGGGGTGAGATGACCACGGTGAGCGCGCCGGTCTTGTCAAACCGGGAGAGCGCCGGGATCTGATAGCAGACGGACTTGCCGGTGCCCGTTGGAAGGATGCCAAGCAGGCTTTCACCTTGCATGGCGCTTTCGACGATGCGCTCTTGAAGTGGACGGCCGAATTCATCCATCGGCTCCGGCCGGAAGGCTTCGAACCCGAACCACCGCTTCAGGGCGAGTTTGGGATCGTGATGGGTGCGGCAATAGTCACATTTCGGGTTGCCGCAATTGTTGTCTCTCAAGGTCTGGACGATACGCGAAGCATCGCGAAACTGGGCGCGCACCCAGGGAGGCATGACTGAGTCGCCTCCTGCAACCGATATCCAGGAAAGAGCGTATGCCATCGGCCAGCCGAGGCTGGTGTCCTCAAGCCGAATGAGAGTGCGTTCGACCATCTCCGAGCACGCAACAGAATTGAGTAGCCGGCGAATTGCTTTCTCGGCATCGTCCCCGCTTGGGGCCGGAGCCTTGCGGATATTGGTGAAGACGTGATCAAAACCACCGCAGAGCGGCTCGCGGCAGCACAAATAGTGATACGCGGTCAGAGCGTCAGGCGACTTTTCGTTGAGCCTTGCAAACTCTGCGAGTTGGTTCTCAAGCACCTCAAAGACAAGCTGCGCATCAAACTCCGGATTGTTCACGTGACCCGTCTGAAGCCGTCCATCCTGATAGTGTTTGACGAGGTGATGATAAGGATTTCGCGGAAAGGCCAGCGGGTTGAGCCAAAGCGTATCGATTGGGGCTTCCGCCAGTCCCGCAAAGGCGGGCGAGGCCGCGGCGAGATGTGGCAGGTCATGTTGGAGAATGTTGTGCCCGATGACATGTTCGAAGCCCCGGCAAAAGGGTTCCAGCTTTTTCAGAGCCTCTGCCACCGACCCCTCGGCAACAAGGTTCGGCACCTCAGGGTCCTGCACAACAGCTGCAAACGCGAATATTCTGGCCGCCGTAGGATCGACCTCCAGGTCGATTGAAACAGCGCGCGCAAGGAGGTCGGACTGGATTTGTTTAGCGTCCATTTTCATACAACGATTGACAGACAGCTCTATTCAAGTCTCTGAATGCAAAGTATTTTCAACTTAAAGCTTGACAGATAACAAACAAGTTAGTCCAGAGTAATTAACCGATCGTCTCCCGGCGATTCAGCAGTTTTTACAAGGTGATCACTGCAAAAGTCTTGTCCGACGCCTCGAGACCAAGCCGCGGCTCTGCAACAAAAACGGCTGTTCCTATGCATCTGAGCATGGGAGCCAGAAAGTTTTTGCAGCAAACTGCAAGCAAAAGAACAACCCCGTTCCTATGTTGGAAATACGTGCAGATGAAGGAACGAGATGCTTAGCGCGATACTATATGCTGCCTTGTTAGCAGCGCCGGAAACAATGCCGGCAGAAATCCATCAGGCGCCGGCTCTGGTTCATCGGATCAAGAAACGCAAGCGCCGCGACAGGAGTACCACCGATCAACAAAAGCGCAGGTCAAACGCACCGTACTATGCCGGTTTGCTCCTGATCATTGGGGACACGGAATATTCGTGCGACAACGGCACCCGTCCCGTCCTTCTCAATAACGGCCAGGTTGTTTGCTACGTCAGATAGGGTAATGGGGATGAGGCGCCAAAAGAGAGCTCCAGTAGACCCTGCATCATGGTCTTCTCTCTCGCTCTTGTTCGTTCCGGTCTCCGAGTTCCAGAAACACAGGAATGGACCACCGCCGTTCGCGCGTGATTGACCGTGCAAAAAACCCGCTCTGCACACGCGCCTTACGAGATCTTGCCATTTCTGCCGCCAAATCGGCTGCATTTAAGGGTCCGTATCCTGAACCGCTGGAGTCATACAATCTCACTCGGCATTATGCGCTACGACCTTTTTGTCTACCGGCCTCGCTGTCTTCCGGAAAGTTTCCCTGCTGACCCACCGCGCTGCTCGGCGTGATGACGCAAACTTGGAATTGGCGCAAAGGACGGGTATCGATTGCAGCAACTGCCGGCATCACTGACGGCCTTTTCAAGGTTGCGCTGGAGGGGGAAGGCGTCAAATACTTGGCGACATCGCCTTTTAACTCGGCTGCCTTCGGACTAAGGTGCAGGAATGTCTGACGCGTTGAGAATCCGTTCTGGTGAATTCGGACGAGTTGCGTTGCTCGATATGGATCGAAGCCAGGTCCGCCACGCCCATCCACACTGCCACGTCCTGCTTAAGGTCGATGGCGGCGACACGGCCTTTTTGGTCGGCGACAAGGTGTGCCCACTGACCGATGAAACGGCCGTCCTGGTGAATGCCTGGACGCCGCACGCATTCGTTCACGACCCATCGAAACCGCGCACCCTGATTTTGGCCCTATATATCGAGCCCGCCTGGCTGGCCGAATTTCGCGCCAATTGGGCGGCCAGTGGCGATATCCGGTTTTTCGAAAATGCCGTCGGTTCGATTACCCCGACAATTCGCAAATACACCATGGAGCTCGCCTCATCCATGGTACACGCGCCAACAGCACTAAGCGACCACGAGGAAATGCTGAGCGGTTTGATGGTTGCCGTGATTGAGCAATTCACGGAGTGGCGAAGCGTTGGTGAGGGCCTGCGTGAGGCGGCCCGGCTGAACTCTGTCGATTGGCGAATTCGAAAGGCAGTCAAGCTTATTCGGAATGATCCGGGAGATGTTGACAATATCGACAGGATTGCCGAGGCAGCCGGAATGAGCCGGGCAAACTTTTTTCGGGTTTTCGAGGCATCGCTTGGGGTAACGCCACGTGTCTTTCTGAATGTTATCAGACTTGAACAGGCGGTGCATTGCGCAGTCCATTCGGACACGTCCTTTGGCGAGTTGTCAGATCGACTGGGCTTTTCCAGCCAAGGCCATTTCACGCGGTTTTTCCGCGACCATGCCGGTGTCGCACCCAGCCAGTTCCGCAGCACTGCACGGCTTGGAGAGGCTCCCGGCTTCTCGCATTTTGAGACTCTAGGGTAAACTTCTAGACACTCCTCCATCGTTTTCAGGGCTCTGAGCCTGCCAGTGTCTGCCCAGTGCGCTAGCCGCGCATTGGGAGGAAAGACGCTTGGATGATGTCACGACCATTTTTGAGAAGGGGAAGCTGCATCAAGATCAGCTAAGGGTTGAAGATCCCGCATTGCTGACCGGGCGTGCCGCCTTTTTTGACGATGCGACCTCGGGCCTGTCGTGTTGCCATGCGTCGGTCCTTCGTTCGCCTCATGCCCACGCGGATATTGTTGCGATTCGAACCGAGATCGCGGCGGCGCTACCGGGTGTGCGGGCTGTCCTTACCGGTTCAGATTTCTCGCGGGTCTGCGTACCGTTGATGGTCGGTGTCAAACTTCCGATTGAATGCTGGCCGATCGCCATGGACCGGGTTCGTTATGTCGGTGAACCCGTTGCCGTTGTCCTTGCCGAAGATCGCTATGTTGCGGAAGACGCGCTGGAGTTGATCGAGGTTCGCTACAAGTCTCGTGCGCCGGTCCTGGACCCGGAAGCGGCGATTAAGGACAATTCGCCAATTCACCCGGATTTGAACAGCAACCTCGGTGCCGAGCGTCGGTTCGACTATGGCGATTGCGACGCGGCCTTTGCGGCGGCGGACCATGAAATCTCCATCACCGTTCGTTATCCTCGAAACGCCTGCACCCCGATCGAAACCTTTGGGGTCCTGGCCGAGTACGATCCGTTCGAGGATGCATTCGACGTTACGGCCAACTTCCAGGGACCGTTTTCGATTCATCCCGTAATCGCCCGCGCGCTCAAAGTGCCCGGCAACCGTTTGCGGTTGCGGACACCTGAACATTCCGGGGGCAGCTTCGGCATCAAACAAGGGGTTTTTCCCTACATCGTCTTGATGGCTGCGGCATCGCGTCTCTCAGGCGTGCCCGTTAAATGGGTCGAAGACCGGCTTGAACATCTGACAGCTTCAGTTTCTGCCACGAACAGGGTTGTGACGTTGCGCGCCGCCGTCTCGAATGACGGGCGCATCAGCGCACTCGACTGGGACCAGATCGAAGATGTCGGGGCTTATCTGCGTGCACCAGAACCGGCCACCTTGTACCGGATGCACGGCAATCTCTGCGGCGCATATGACATCGCCAACCTGGCCGTTCGCAACCGGATCGTGATGACCAACAAGACGCCGACCGGTCTCAATCGCGGTTTCGGCGGGCCACAGGTCTATTTCGCCCTGGAGCGCCTGATGCACCGGATTGCCGAGACACTCGAACTCGACCCGGTGGACGTCATCCGGCGCAATCTCATCCGCACCGAGGCGTTTCCCTACAAGACGGCAAGCGGAACAACCTATGACAGCGGCAACTATACCAAGGCACTTGAGTGCGCACTAAGGGATGGAAGCTATCAGGCACTGGTTGACCGGCGTAGCCAGGCCCGTGCCGAGGGGCGCATCTACGGGATCGGAATCGCTGCGGCCGTTGAGCCTTCCGTGTCCAACATGGGCTACCTGTCCACTGCGCTGACACCGGAAGAACGAAAGAAAGCGGGGCCGAAGAACGGGGCCCAATCAGCAGCCACAATTTCCGTCGATCCGAGCGGCACGCTTACTGTCCAGATCGACAGTGTGCCGCAGGGCCAGGGTCACAGAACCGTCGCAAGTGTTGCTGTTGCCGAGATCTTCGGACTTGAACCTGACGACATTCGTGTGGTCAGCGGCCTGGATACCGCCAAGGATGCCTGGTCAATCGCCGCCGGGAACTATTCCAGCAGGTTCGCCGCAGCATCGATGGGTGCGGTCAAGCTCGCGGCCGAACGCTTGCGCGATCGGCTCGCAACGATAGCGGCCGACCTACTTGGTGAAACTATAGACCAGATCGTCTTTGAGCGCGGGCAAGTGTTTTGCCGAAATGCACCAGAAAAGAAGATCTCCTTCCTGCGGCTGGCCTCAACCGGTCACTGGGCTCCGGGCACTTTGGAACCCGGGACCACGCCCGCCCTGCGTGAAACTGCGTTCTGGAGCCCGCCCGAATTGACGGCACCAACCCCGGAGGACGGAATCAACTCGTCGCTCTGCCACGCCTTCATTTTCGACTTTTGCGGGGTCGAAATTGACCCGGCGACCGCAAAAGTCAGGATTGACCGGTACGTGACCATGCATGATTGCGGCACGATCCTGCATAACGGCATGGTCGAGGGACAGATCCGCGGTGCCTTTGCCCAGGCGGTCGGCGCAGCGCTGTTCGAGGAATACGCCTATGGCCCCGACGGGGCGTTTCTGGCGGGAACGCTGGCGGATTATCTTGTGCCCACGGTATGGGGAGCAGCGGCGGCTGGAGATCGCCATGTGCCTGGCGTCGGAACCTCGGATGCTCATGCTGGATGAACCGACACAGGGCATGAGCCACGGCGACACGGAAGATACGGCAGAAATGATCCGCGGTCTTGCCGACGAGGTCTCGATCCTGCTCATAGAGCACGATATCGGACTTGTGATGGAGCTGTCGGATCACGTGGTGGTCATGCACCAGGGGCGCAAGCTCTCCGAGGGGTCTCCCCCGGAGGTGCGCGCCGATCAGGCCGTGCAGGCTGCCTATTTCGGACACGGAGGCTGAGACATGCTCGAGATCGAAGGACTTCATTCCCATTACGGGCTGAGCCATGTCATTCAGGGGATCGATCTGAAAGCCGGGCCGGGAGAAGTGCTCGGTATTTTCGGGCGCAACGGTGTCGGCAAGACAACCCTGCTGAAATCGATCGCAGGCTGGCTGAAACCAAGCCAGGGTTCCATCCGTTTCAACGGCATTGAACTTGCGGGCCTTGAGCCTGATGCGGTCAACCGAGCCGGGCTTGGTGTTGTTCCAGAGGATCGCCGGATTTTCCCCGGCCTGAGCGTACAGGAAAACCTGGAAATCGGCCTGAATGGCCGAAAGGGACACAAGGGAGCCGATTTGCTCGATCCGATATTTGAACGGTTCCCACGCTTGGCCGAGCGCCGGCGGCAGGCCGGAACCACTTTATCAGGCGGTGAACAGCAGATGCTTGCCATGGCGCGCGTGCTGGCGGCAGATCCCCGTCTCGTTCTGATCGATGAGCCGTCCGAAGGGCTCGCCCCGATGATCGTTGCGGAAATCTTCGCCATCATTCGAGAATTGCGTGCAAACGGAACAATCGTTCTGCTTGTTGAGCAGAACATCCACGAGGCGTTGTCGGTCTGCGATCACTTTGTCGCCATAGAGCGCGGGGCAATTGTTTTGAAAGGCGAGGCGGAAGATGAGGATGATCGCGAAGAGCTCTTCAAGGTGCTGGCAGTCTGACTTTCCATGCGACAACCCACTACCGCTAACCCACCTAGAGCATTTTCCGATCACTCCGGGTATGACCCGGAGTGATCGGAAAATGCTCTAGTAGTGTCGGATTGTCCCGGTCCCAGTTTTACGCACGGTTTCGCCAGTGCACCGGCCTGTCCCCGCGAACCTATCTCGACACTTTGTGCTGTGAGCGGGCTTCACAACTGCTCAGTGACCCTGGAATTACCATTGCAGAAATATCCGAACTTCTAGGGTTTTCCGCCCAAGGGCATTTCACAAGGTTTTTCAAATCCAAGACAGGCGTGTCCCCGAACAGCTTTCGGATGGGACACATAGAAGTGGGGCGCATGCTGATCTAGGGTACGGACTCATAAAAGAAGTCAATTTGGTTTTGATCGTTTTGACCAACTGCGAGAAGCGAAAGCGCAGGAAATGTGGTTCATTTTCAAGCCTTTCGCGACGTGGCAGATGGTCAAAACGGCCAAATCCGAAGGACGGCAAAATGGCTGTACCTCGCAGCGTCACCGCGCTTGACCGGCCATAAGCCCGCTCTGCACACGCTTCCTCCCGAGATCCTGCCATTTCTGCCGCCAAATCGGCTTCTTTTATGGGGCCGTACCCTAGAGCCCATCTGTTAGAGCTCAATACCCGCCCGTCTTGATTTTCGGTAGAACACGATTGGCATGACGATCGACGCCGTTCTTCATTCCGAAATGGCTTGAACGTAAGAATCCCTGGTGCGCGCGACGTGTTCCTCGAGGATTGATTTCAGCGCTTTGAGGTTCTTTTTTTCACATGCCTTTTGAAGGTCGATATGTTCCTTGAACGACAGTTTTGTGTGCTCCGGTAAAGCTGCCATGTGCGTTCTGAGGGCCGCGATCTTGCCCTCGTATCTTTCATAGCTGGCTGACAGATACTCATTTCCGCAGTGCCTGAAGGCGATCCGGTGAAAGGCTGTGTCCAGATCGAGATAGGCGTGTACCTCACCCGCTTTCATGGCTTTGGTCATCTCATTGACGACGTTCGCCATGTCCGACGCCAGGGCATCGGGGTTTAAGGCCAGGGCAAGTTGAAATGCCGCGAATTCGATTGTCATCCTGAAGTCGCAGATCTGCTCCACCTCTTCCTCGGTGAGGGTGAAAACCTTCGCGCCCTTCTGAGGTTCAATCTGCACCAACCCCTCTTCCCGGAGCTGGGCAAGCGCTTCTCTGACCGGCGTTTTCGAAACCTCCAGTTCGTCCGAAATGCTCCGTTCAGAGAGTGATTGGCCCATAGCGAGGCGTCCACTGACGATCCGATCCCTGAGATTTTCCAGAACCAGATCGCGAAGCGACTTGGGACGTTCGATCACCATTCCAATAACCTTGTTGCGCACAGTTTGTTCAGATCGTTATCTGGTATTCCAGTTCGCGCAATTTGGAAAGGTCAAAGGTGCATTGTCCCGGTCTGTGGGCGCTGGGGTTGGAGCTTGAGCTTTTACGCACAGGGTCCAAAAAAGTCCTGACAAGATCGTCGGGAGAGTTTGGTCGCTATCGGCGTTCCAGTCACCAGTTTGAGCCAATGGACTTGAACCGGTCCGGAATTGTTTCCGTGACTGTCTTGAGGTTCAATGAACGCAATTTCATGGCCATACTTATGTCAGCCGGCCAACCATCTTCCGGCCTGAACCCGATCAGGTCTCTGGTCGGTTCCAGGTCCCAGCGCATTCCCGGATTGTCCGACATCAGGTTCAGGACGGCGTAGTCGACATCCCGGGCTTCGATCGCACATTTCATACCCTGGAGATAATCTCGATCGCTGAGCCACATTTCCTGTCCCCAGCGCCCCATCGCCATGTGCCTGCCGGGGCGATTGTCATGCGTCCATTGGGTCCAGCCTATTCTGAGGCAAATGACGGACAGACCGTGCTCGGAGGCGAAATATTCCCCCATGCGTTCTCCGAACAACTTCGAAACGCCATATGCATTGACCGGTTTCGGGTCCAGGACAGGTGTCAGTTTTTCTGAAGAAAACCGGTATCCGCCCTGAACCCAGTTTGAGCTGGCGAAAACGACCCGCCGGACGTTGTGTTGCGATGCTGCGTGGTAAAGGTTCAGGGTCGCATTCATGTTGTTTGCGACAGATGATCCCCAGCTGGCATCAGGACTCCGGTCGGCAGCCAGGTGCACGACGGTATCCGCGCCTGCGAGGTGCCGCGTCCAGTCTCCGAGTTTCGAGAAATCGGCGATGTGGCAGTCGGGCCTGTCCGTTTCCAGGAGATCAAGACCGATCGGATGCCAGTCTGTGTGAGCCCTTATGTCGTCGTAAAGCTTGCCTCCCAGATGTCCCGAGGCCCCTGTGATCACCACGCGTCTGCTCATTGTCCTGTCTCCGCTATTTTGTACCTTACCGAGAAGGTCGAGGTTTCTCCGGGAGAAAGTCTTTCTGCAGGCGCGTGCCACTCCAGTTCCGCGTAGTCATAGTCAGCAGAATTGTAGACTTCCAGCGCATGGCCATGAGCATACTCTTGCGCTGTTGAGAGTGACGATGCTTCTGCGGTCAGTGTGATAGCACCGGTCTCTCCTCCAAAATGGACCTTGGCGACACGGGCGGCCGGGTGGGTGCCGATTTTGAACTCGTCCGTTGAAACGCAGTTGACGGAGATCTCCTCTCCTGTATTCGAAACGGCGGCCGACGGGTTTCCCATCAGCACTGCATGGCGATCCTGCGGGGAGGTTTGGCAGACGATCCGGACGGGGCGGTTGACCATCATCACCGACCAGATCCCGCAGTCGCGATCCGTGCCGGAACGATTGGTCAATCCGTGTTCGACCAGCCAGCCCGCTCCGCCCGCTTCCAGAGTGACGGTGCGAACGATCTGCAAACCGCTGATCGGGCAGATCCGGCTTGTCATGCGAACCTTGAATTCAGAAACCTGCTGGTATTCGTAGGGACCGGAATCGAGGACCGGATGCGGTCCGCCACCTGGCCAGGAACTTTCGGGCGCAACCCAGGTCTTTTCCCCACCCCAGAGCGGGAACGGCAGGTGTTTTGCCCTTGTCGGAACATTGCGGAGACCCGAATGGTCAGGTTGAAACCCCTGGGAGTCAGGGTTTTCGAACAAGAGCGGGGTGCCTTGGTAATGAACGTTCATCAAACGCCCGCCAATTCCAGGAAGCAGCGAGAGCTTCACGTTGGCATTGGACACAAGGATGCGCTGCCAGAGCTTTGATTTTGTCATGGTGCTTCCAAGACGGCGGCGGAGGCTGAGTGCGCGGGCCAGGTCATACCCTCCCGCGCACCCGGGAATCAGACGTGCTTGAACTGGTTGACGTTGTCCTTCGTAATCGTCATGACACCGGTGACGACCTGTTCCGGCAATGGATTGATTTCGGCCGATTGCCAATCGGGCACCACCTTTAGTCCTTCCGTGTTCTGCCAGTGCATCATGTGGATGGCGAGGTAGGCTTCCAGGTAGGATTTCTGGGCAACTGCGCCGTGGATCGTGCCGTCCTCGATATAGGGCAGCATGTCGTCGTTCCGGTCCATCGCAACGATCTTGATGTCGCCCGCGCGTCCGGCTTCGTGAACGGCAATCGCGGCTCCCTTGCCACTGTCGCCGTCGGTGCCGCCGATGCCGACGATATCTGGATGGGCCTGGATACCTTGCAGATAGGCGGTCGGGGCATAGGAGGGATCGGCGCGGTCATTGACGACATCCACCACTTCGATATCAGGGTATTTTTCCTTAAAGAGCGCCTTGTATCCTTCGACGCGCTCAAGGGTGGACGGGGCAGGAAATGTTCCAAGAAGCACCTTGCCCTTGCCGCCGATCGCCTGGGCGAGGAGTTCACCGCCGACCTTGCCCGCTTCGAAGCCGTTGATGCCAAGGAAAGTGGAGCGGGGGCTTTGCGCCACGTCCCCGATGCATGTCGTGACAGGAATGCCCGTCTCGACGGCCCGCTCGATGCCAGGTGCAAGTGTCGCGGGATCTCCGGGAAAAATCAGGATGCCGGCTGGACGACGGGCAATCAGCTCGTCGAGCTGGCGCGCTTGTCCGGCCGTGTCGAAATCAAGTGGGCCGGTGAACGTGGTCTTGATATCGAGGATCTCCTCCAGATCCTTCAGGGCAGCCCGGTGATCGACCCAGAAGGGAACCTGCGTCACGATGGACAGGAAAACGTATTCCTTGCCGGCTCCCTGGGCCAGCGCCTCGCTGGAGAATTTCGGCAGGCTCAGTCCGGCAAGGGTAAGCCCGCCAGCCCCGGCCAATAGGTTTCTGCGGTTAACGTTGATGTTGGTCATAGGATCCTCCCGGTTGATGTGACCTAAGTGAAAAGTGAGTTAGGCGGACTGGCGCCGAACGAGCATGTCGAGCGCGACTGCACAGACCAGCACGGCTCCGATGACGATCATTTGCCAGTAGATGGAAACCGCCAGCATGGTCATGGCGTTGTTGATCAGGGCGACAAACACCACTCCGAGGAACGCGCCCAGAATGGTGCCTTCACCGCCGCGCAAAGACGCACCGCCGATCACGGCTGCGGCAAGAACCTGGAGTTCAAGCGCGTTCCCGGCCGTTGGCGTGCCGCTCATCAGGCGCGATGCCAAAAGGACACCTGCCAGGGCGGCCAGCACGCCCGTCAGGATATAGGCAATGATGCGGACGCGATTGACGGCGATGCCGGACAGCATGGCCGCCTTTTCATTGGCGCCGATGAAATAGATCTGGCGGAAGAAACGCGTATGCCGCACGGCAAGATCAAACAGGATGATGAGCGACAATGTCAGGATGACCAGCAGCGGAATGCCGAGCAGGCTCGTCTTGCCGATGAAACCGAATGCAGGCGGCAGGCTGCTCACCGAAAAACCTTCCGTGAGAACGAGCGCAATACCGCGGGCAATCGACATCGTCCCCAACGTCGCAACGAGCGGATTTATGCCGATCATGGTTATGAGAATTCCGTTCACAAGACCGGCGGCGGCACCGAGAAGCAAGCCAAGAATGACGGCGGCTGGTATCGGCATTCCGGCCAGAAGCAACAGAGCAACGACAGTGCTGGAAAGTGCCATTACCGATCCGACGGACAAATCGAAGCCACCTGAGGCGAGCAGAATGGCCATGCCGATCACAATGATCGCGGTTGGTGTCATGCCAACGGCGACTGCCCTGAAATTGCTTGCACTGAGGAAATAGGGCGTGACGAATGACATCACCACGACGATACCCAGGATCATCAGAAGCAACGTGATTTCACGCGTGTGCAGGCAGGCCGAGATCACTCTGCTGACAAGCGAAGGCGCGTCTTGTTTGTCCAGGGTTTGCAGGCTCATTGAATGGCACTCCGCTCGATTTCGTGAAGGGTGGTTTGGGGTGGGGCCTCAACACCGGCCGCCAGGTTGAGAATGGACTCGTCGGTGGCCATTTCCGCACCGATTTCCCCAACCAGCTTGCCTTCTCGGACGACGACGATGCGATCCGTGAGCGTTGCAAGTTCCGGAAAATCCGAGGACACAACCAGAATGGCCATTCCCTCAGCGGCCTTCTTGCGCAGTTCATCGTGAATCTGAAACTTGGCTCCAACATCGACACCCTTTGTCGGCTCGTCGACGATCAGGATCTCCGGCTCGGTCTCGAGCCATTTCGCAAGCATGATTTTCTGTTGGTTGCCCCCGGACAGATACCGGATGTTGGTGTCCTGGCTTGCCGCCTTCACCGAAAACCGTTCAATTGCATTCCGGGTTGCGTGCCGGGCGGACGCGGTGCTGAACAGACCGTTGGCCGTGTGCTTTTTCAAACTTGCGGCAACCAGGTTGTCACGCACCGAATGGTCAAGAAACAGTCCGTCTGTCTTCCGTTCCTCCGGGACATAGCCGATGCCGGCCTTCATCGCGTCTGGCAGGGACCGCAATGCGGCTTCCGTGCCCCTGAGTTTCAGAGTGCCCGAACGTGGCGTGATCAATCCGGCCAGCGCCTTTGCAATGATGCCGCGTCTGGACCCCATCAGCCCCGCCAGTCCGACGATCTCTCCACTGCGAAGTGTGAGTGAAATGTCTTCGAAGACACCGGGATAGGACAGGGCGTCCGCTTCAAGGAGCACATCTCCGATCGTATTCGCGGAGCGCTTGCTGCCAGTCGGCACATGACCACCGATCATTTCCGAAACGATCTCGTTCTCGCTGGTCTCCGGGGGCTCGCGCGTACTGATTTTCCGACCGTCCCGCAACACGGTTATGCGGTCCGCAATACTGAAAATCTCTGACATGTGATGGCTGACATAGATTATGCCTATGCCGCGCTTTGTGAGGCCGCGCAGGATCGAGAACAGCGCGTCGACTTCGTCAGGTGTCAATGCCGATGTCGGTTCATCCAGAAGGATGACGCGCGAGTTCAAGGACAACGCCTTGGCAATCTCGACAACCTGGCGCGTGCTTATCGGCAGCTTGTCGACCGATGCTGTCACGTCGATCGAAAGATTGAAGTCACGAAGCAGGTCTTCCGCGCGCTGGCGAAGCTTCTTCCAGTCGACGATGCCGAACGTTGCAGGCGCATGGCCCGCAAAGATGTTTTCGGCAACAGACAACCCTCCCGCCAGGCTGAGTTCCTGAAAAACGCAGCCGATCCCGAGATGCTGGGCGTGGGCCGGGTTGTCGATGACAGTCTTTTCTCTGGACAGCCATACCGATCCCGAATCCGGCTGATGCAGGCCGTACATCATGCCAAGGCATGTGGATTTTCCGGCACCGTTTTCGCCGACAAGCGCGTGAATTTCACCTGGAAACAATTCGAAATCGACGTGATTGATAACTTTGTTCGACCCGAAACTCTTGCCGACTGCCCGAAGCTCGATAAGGGGTGTGGCCGTGTTCATGTTGCCTCCGCTTTGCCGATCTGGCGCGAGTCTGCCGCCGCGATATCGGTGATTTCGGCGGTGTAGGTGGTCCGGGTCCGGTCGATGTGCTGATTCAGGATCTGAACGGTTTCCTCAAGCGATCCATTGCGGATCGCGTCAAGTATGGCTTCGTGTTCCTGCATCGAGAGCCGGGTGTGGGAGGGCTTGACCGCCAGATGCGTGCGGAGCGCTGCAATCTTTCCCGAATATCTTCGATAGGTTTCGACGAAATAGGAATTGCCGCAGAACTTGAAGAAGGTCATGTGGAACCTTGAATCGAGGTCCAGGTAACGTTTGACATCACCTTCATCGAGGCGTTGGCGCATTTCGCCAACAATCTGCGAAACCTCGAACAGGACGTCATTCGGATGACGTGCGATCGCCAGTCTGACGGCGGCGGTCTCGATCGGTTGCCGGAAATCACAGATATCCGCGACCTCATCGCCTCCAAGCGTGAAGACGAAGGCTCCCCGTTGCGGGAAAATCTGCACAAGACCTTCAGAACGCAGCTGTGCCAGTGCCTCCCGGACAGGTGTTTTCGATACGCTCAGGCGTTCGGCCAACTGTCTCTCTGAAATCGCTTCTCCCAGTTTGAGATCACCACGCACGATCAGATCGCGCAGGTGATCACGCACGGTTTCCGTCAGCAATTTCGGGCGTTCGAAATCAGTCATTTTCCTCCCTCCCCAAATTTGAGGCTTGCTACAATATGAAATCTGGTATATCAGATGTCAATAACGATTGTCGCGGTTCTGAAAGCGGACCGGGACGGGCGCGAAAGTTGGGAGGTTCGCCGAAATGCAGGCAGCGTTGTTGCTCGATTGCAAAAACGAACATGGTGAGGGCGTCATCTGGGACGCCTCCTCGAGCCTGCTCTGGTGGACGGATATCCATGGCCGGAAACTCTGGCGCTACGATCCGGAAACCGGCAAAACGGCAAGCTACGATATGCCCCGACGCGTCGCGTGTTTCGCCCCGCGCAAGGGCGGTGGTCTCATTGTTGCCTTCGACCAGACGATCGCTCTATTTGACCTGGAAACCGGCGCAATTGACACGATCCATGAGTTTGAGCCTGGAAATGCAGACACCCGTTTGAATGACGGAAGAACTGACCGTCAGGGTCGTTTGGTCGTTGGCGGCATGAACGAGGGTACCGGTGTTGCAGATTCAACGGTTCTGCGCGTTGACGCGGATCTCTCGGTTACGCAGCTGATCGAAGGGGTGGCGTGCGCGAATTCGACCTGTTTCAGCGTGGCCGGAGACACGATGTATTTCGCAGACACGCCCGAGAAAACGATCCGGGCATATCCTTATGACGTGGCAACCGGCGAAATTGGAAAGTCTGAAATCCTTTGCGACATGCGGGATGAGCCGGGACTGCCGGACGGCTCGTGCGTCGATGCTGACGGAGGGGTCTGGAACGCGGAATGGGAAGGCCGCCGCGTCGTCAGAATTGCGCCGGACGGAGAGATCGATCGGGTCATCGAGGTTCCTGTCTGGAAACCGACTTGCTGCACATTCGGCGGCTCCAGCCTCGATACGCTTTTCATCACCACATCGCGATTGGCGAGCTCGCAGGAGGTTCTCGATGCAGAGCCTGCTTCGGGGGGATTGTTCGCCGTCAAACCAGGCGTCAGGGGCGTGAAAGACGCGCCCTTCGCCGGATGATTTTTCACCAACACCTCGGGAGGAGACACATGAAAAATCTCATGAAATCAATCTTTTTGAGCGCCGGCGTCGCCATGATGGGTGCGGGCGCGTCCATTGCAGGCGATTATCCTGCGTCCGTGCCGCTCCAGGACGGAGCGCAGGCGGCGATGGATACAATCAAGCCGGTGAATGACACGTTCCGGATCGCCTACATGCCTCCGGCAACCGAGTTCAACTACTACATCGCGATCGGCGAAGGCATAAAGAAGGTCGCCGCTGAAAAGGGGGTTGAAGTCTTCATGCTGGCACCCCAGAGCGGCGCCGATATCAACGGTCAGATGGGCATGATACAGGACGTTCTGACCCAGGATGTGGATGCTATCATCTTTGGCACACACGACGAGTTTGCAGCCGCACCTTTGCTGAAAAGGGCGGTCGACAAGGGTGTCGCGGTTGTCATGATCAACTCCGACATTCCGAATTTTCCGACCCCGATCCACGGCGTTGTCGGTTACGCGCAGCGCAAGGGTACCCAAAAAATCGCAGACTGGGCGATCGCCAAATCCGAGGGTCAACCGGTTAAGGTGGGGATCATCGAGGGCCAGCCCGGCTACCACTCGACCGAACGTGTCGGCGGTTTTCTCGATGGCATCAAGGATGCGGAAAATTTCGAGGTGGTTGTATCCATCGATGGCAAATGGAATGTCGAGGGCGGCAACACCGCAGGCATGGATATTCTTCAGTCTCATCCTGACATCGATATGCTCTTCGCCGCCAACGATTACATGGCGATCGGCGCCTCATATGCGGCCAAGGCCATGGGCCGGCGTGACCTGACCATTCTCGGCAATGACGGTGACACATCGGGTCTTGAGGAAATCGCGGCGGGCAATTTCACCGCGACGGTCAACACGGTTCCTTTCCTGATGGGACAGGCGGCCATGAATGCCACGATGGATGCCCTCAATGGAACGTTCGAGGGTGGCTGGATCGAGATCCCGACCACAATCGTTGACGAAGGCAACGTGGTTCAGGTGCTGCAGGAGCCGGAAAAGCTCTATCCCCAACCCTCCAAGTCCTATTGACCCTTCTGCAAAGCAGCCGTGTGGCGTCTTCGGATGCCACCGGCCCCTGATTGCGTGCAAGGTCGAACCTATCCGGGTCAAAACGATGACGTCGATATCTGAAATCAAAGAACCGCTTTGGGAAGTGATTGATCTTGTGAAGCGCTATCCGGGTGTTCTTGCAAACGATCACGTCTCATTGAAGCTGTTCGAAGGGTCCATCCACGGATTGCTGGGCGAAAATGGCTGCGGCAAGTCAACCCTGATCAAGATGCTGTCCGGGGTCCAGTCGCCTGACGCCGGCCGCATCAGGTGCGCGGGAGAAGACGTCCGGCTGCACAGTCCAACGGATGCGCGTGCCAAGGGAATTGCAACCGTCTTCCAGGAATTCTCGATTGTTCCGTCTCTGACAGTCGCCGAAAACATCTTTCTGGGCCGGTTGCTGACGGGACGTTTCGGAAGTGTCGACTGGACCGCCATGAACCGGGAGGCAAAAGCCGTTCTTTCGGAAATGGAAGTCGATCTCGACCCGGAGGAAACCACGGGCAATCTGTCCGTTGCCGAGCAGCAACTGGTCGAAATCGCCAAGGCATTGGCCTCTGATGCCCGCACGATCATTCTCGACGAACCGACGGCAGCGCTCGGACTTTCGGAAATCGAGCATTTGCACAAGCTCTTGCGGCGGATGCGTGAAAAAGGATGCGCCATTCTTTATGTTTCGCACCGGCTGGATGAAGTGGAGCGGATCGTTGACGAAGTCACGATCCTGCGTGGCGGACAGGTGGTCCGGGCCAGCGGTGAGACGGAGATTTCGGTCGACAATATTGTCGCTGCGATGATCGGCGAGGATGTCGGCGAGCACTATCCCAAGACCAACAACTCCCGCGAGGAGATCGTCCTGGAAGCCCGCGGTCTGACGACTGCCAAGGGCGTTTCGGGTGCTTCCTTTTCCGTGCGGGCCGGCGAGGTCTTGGGTCTGGGTGGTGTTCTTGGCTCCGGCCGGACGGAAATCGCGCTTGGCCTCTTCGGAGCCGATCCGCTGCTGGCTGGCGAGGTCAGGATCCACGGCAAGCCGGTCAGGATCAAGAGCCCCATGGATGCCATTCGCGCAGGGTTGGCGCTCGTTTCCGAGAACAGGAAATTCGACGGGCTGTTTCCCAATTTCGCAGCCGGTGGCAACATAACGGCGGCCGGGCTTTCAAGCATAGCCCGGGCCGGTTTCCTCGATCTTTCGACCGAAGACAGGGTGACGGCAGACTATATCCGGAAACTGGAGATCTCTCCCCAGGCCGATTCCAAGACGATCAATCTCCTGTCGGGCGGCAATCAGCAGAAGGTGATCCTGGCCCGCTGGCTGTTCTGCAATGCCGATATTCTGATTTTCGACGAACCGACACAGGGTATCGATGTTGGCGCCAAACTCGCTGTTTACCGGCTGATCAACGAACTGACCGCCCAGGGCAAGTCGATCATTCTCATCAGTTCAGACCACGATGAGCTTTTGGCCATGAGCGACCGGATTGCAACCGTCCAGCACGGTGCCGTGACCGGCATCGCAAGGGCATCCGAGCTTTCGCATGTCGATCTCGTGAAAGCATCTTCAGACGAGGCAACCCCCAAAATACAGGAGTCGGCGGCATGAAACGCATATTCGACGCGCAACTGCTCGGCCCGGCGATCGCGCTGATCGTCATTGCAACACTCGTCGCCTTGACGACGGACCGGTTTCTCAATCCGGGCAACCTGTCGAACCTGTCGCTTCAGGTCAGTATCGTCGCCCTGATCGCGATCGGTTCGACGATCGTCATCATCACGGCAGGAATTGACCTGAGTGCCGGTTCCATGGTCGCGCTCCTGACCATGCTGCTGGCCGAGATGCTCAAATTCATGGGCCTGCCGCTACCACTTGCGATCCTCTTCGTCCTGGGGTGCGGTCTGGTACTCGGCCTGACCAATGGTGTGCTGACCGCCTATCTGCGCATCCCGTCGTTCATCACGACGCTGGCCGGTCTGATCGCCTTCCGTGGTCTGGCACTGCTCTTCAACAACGGCTCGCCGATCTTCTCGCTGGACCCCAACCTGGAGCCGCTGTTCTACGGATCGCTCATGGGTATTCCGCTGCCGTTCTATTATCTGGTCTTCTTCTACGGTCTTGCCGCCGTGGTGATGAACTACTCCAAGCTGGGCCGCGAAATCTATGCCATTGGTGGCAATCCCTCTGCGGCGGCGTTGTCCGGGATCAATGTGCGGCGCGTACAGACCTACGCGTTCGCCATTGCCGGCTTCATGACGGCCGTCGCGGCCGTGCTGATGGCGGCGCGGTTGAACTCCGGATCACCGAATTACGGACAGACACTGGAGCTGCAGGCCATCGCGGCGGCGGTGGTCGGCGGCGCAAGCCTGGCAGGCGGGCGCGGCAATGTGCTCGCCACCCTGATTGGCTCGCTGACCATTGTCGTCGTTCAAAACGCACTCAACCTGAACGCGGTGCCGACGTCGGTTCAGAACATCGTTCTCGGCATTATCATTCTTGCCGCCGTCGGCGTTGACATGTGGCGGAACGAAATCTCGGGCAAGATCGGGGCGCTTTTCTCGGTTTCGCCTACCAAGCAACGGGGAACATAGGCAATGGATCTCGAACTCCGGGGAAAACGCGTCCTCGTAACCGGCTCCGGTGCAGGCATAGGCAAAGCCACGGCAAAGGCCTTTCTGGAAGAAGGCGCCAGCGTCATTGTCAACGGGTTGTCAAAGCAGGAGGTCGATGACTGTGTCAGTGATCTCGGTCGCGACGGAGAGGTCAGCGGTCTGGCAGCAGATTTGACCAAAACCGAAGATGCCGAAAAACTGTTCAAGTTCTCGACCGCGACGGGTCCGGTGGACATCCTGGTGAACAATGTCGGGATCTTTTCCGTCAAGGCGTTTGAGGAACTAACCGATGACGAATGGCTTTCCTATTTCAATATCAACGTCCTGAGTGCGGTTCGCATGAGCCGGCTCGTTCTTCCGGTCATGCTGCAAAGGAATGCGGGCGCCATCGTCAACCTCGCCAGCGAGGCGGCGGTCAAGCCGTTGCCGCAGATGGTCCATTACTCGGTTACCAAGACCGCGATGCTTGGACTGACCCGCGGCATGGCCGAACTGACCAAAGGCACAAAAGTTCGGGTGAACTCTGTGCTCCCCGGACCGACCTGGACAGAGGGTGTCCAGAATTATTTTGAAGGCCTCGCCGTTCAAAAAGGCGAACCCATCGACGGGATCGTCTCGAACTACTTCCAGCACGACGAACCGACATCTCTCATCCAGAGGTTCGTCGAACCTGACGAAGTTGCGCGGATGATCGCGTTCGTCGCCGCATCCGGTGCCGCCAACGGTGCGGGCTACCGCATCGAAGGCGGCATCATTCGAAGCATTCTCTGAACACCGAAAGACAACGGAGCAAATCATGCCAGCACTCACCTTTTCTCACATCGGCATCACCGTCCCGGACCTTGAGAAAGCCGTTGAGTTCTACACGAAAGCGTTTGGCTTTTATCAGATCATGGGCCCGACCGAGATCAATCACGACGACAGCGCGATCGGCCAGATGTGCGACGACGTCTTCGGGGAAGGCTGGGGATCGTTCCGCATTGCCCACCTGAGCACGGGAGACGGCATCGGCATCGAACTTTTCGAGTTCCCGAACACCAGGCAGGAGGAGAACCCCTTCGAATACTGGCGCCCCGGGCTGTTTCATTTCTGCCTGCAGGACGAGGATCTTGAGGCCCGGGTAAAGGTCATCGAAAGCCTCGGCGGAAGGCAACGCATGAAAGAGGTGCGCAGGTACTATCCGGGCGAAAAGCCGTATCGCATGGTCTATTGCGAAGATCCGTTCGGCAACATCATCGAGCTCTACAGCCATTCGTACGAACTGACCTATTCGGCGGGTGCTTATGTCTGATGTTCCGGACAAACCATGGCGCGATGACCGGCCCAAGGTGGTGATCACCGATTTCGATTTCGGTGACATCGACGTGGAGCGGAAAATTCTCGAAGCCGTGGGTGCCGAGGTCGTCGGACTGCAGAGCAAACAGGAAGAGGACCTCTTCGAGGATGCGCGCGACTGTGCAGCCATGATCAATCAGTATGCGCGCATCGGACGGGCGACGATCTCGCGGATGCAGAAATGCGAGGTGATCGCGCGCTACGGTGTCGGCGTTGACATCGTTGATGTCGACGCTGCAACCGAACGCGGCATCCTGGTCACCAATGTACAGGACTACTGTACGGAGGAAGTCGCCGACCATGCCATTGCGCTTTGGCTGACGCTCGCCCGCAAGTTGCCCGACTACGACCGGGCCACCCACAACGGAATATGGCGTTGGCAAAGCGGACAGCCGGTCAACCGTATACGCGGGCGGACGATGGGAATCGTCTCTCTTGGCAAGATTGGCCAGGCGATCGCTGCGAGGGCACGTGCTTTCGGAACCAGGATGACCGCCTACGATCCCTTTTTGCCCGAGGCAGTGGCAAGAAAGCACGATGTCGAACTGGTCTCAAAAGACGAACTGCTGAGGCGCAGCGATTATGTCCTTATGCAGGCGCCGATGACCCCGCAGACGCGTCACTTTCTCTCCGATGGGGAGTTCGCCCAGATGAAGCCCGGGGCGATCCTGGTCAATACCGGCCGGGGTCCGACTGTCGACAACGCCGCACTCTACAGGGCGCTCACCGAGGGACGGTTGGCAGCGGCGGGCCTCGATGATCCGGAGGAAGAGCCGGCGAAACGGGCTGCATGGAACCCGGCAGACAACCCGCTGTTCAGCCTGCCGAATGTCTTGGTTACGCCGCACGCAGCCTACTATTCGGAAGAGTCGATCACGGCAGCACGCACAATCGCCGCGACCCAGGTCGCCAAGGTTCTCACAAAGCGCGAACCGGATTTTCCGGTGAATTCATCAGCGCTGAGTCTTTCCGCATAACACAGGACAAACAGGAATGCTTAAAGAGTTCAATGATTTCAAACGCCGCCCGGATCTTCTGGAGAAGTTTGACGACGTCGTGCAGTGCTATTCCGCCGCAGCTGTTTTTGCTGACGTGCAATACCGCACAGGCGTGATGGACAGCGGTATCAAACCGGCTTTCAGGGCGAAGGTCACGGGGCAGGCGATCACCGTGCAATTGTCCAAGGGCGATCTCGTCGATCCGCTGAAGGCCCTGGAGATGGGGCAACCGGGCGACATTATCGTGGTGGATGCCGGTGGCGATCCGAACACGTCCGTTTGTGGCGGCCTGATGGGTGGACTGGCTCAGAACCGCGGCATTCGCGGAATGATCGTTGACGGGGCCGGCCGGGATACCGACGAACTGGAAGACATCGGCTGGCCAATCTGGACCCGTGCCATTACGCCACGCGGGACGCACACGATGTTTTCCGGCCGCAAGGAAGAGCTCTCGATCAATGTGCCGATCCAGTGCGGGGGTATCGTCGTCAACCCCGGTGATTTCGTGGTCGCCGATCTGATGGGCGTCACCGTCATTCCGCTGGAGCGCGCCGAAGAAGCCGTCAGGCAGGCAAAGGAACAGGCGGACAGGGAAGAGGAAACCCGGAAGTGGGTGGCGAAGGGTAAGACCGTCGAGGATTTGCTAAATGAATTCGGCCGTATCTGATGCCGCACTGATCGGAATGGACTGGGGGACATCCTCTCTGCGGGCCTTTCTGATCGGAATGGACGGCGAAGTGTTGGACATGATTTCCACCTCCCTGGGAATCATGCACGTGGAAGACCGGGACTTTGACTCGGTCTTCCATGACCTTCTCAAGGTCTGGCTTGCGGAAAAGACGTTGCCAGTGATCGCCTCGGGCATGATCACGAGCCGCAACGGCTGGGTGGAAACGCCCTACGTTCAGGTGCCTTCAGGTATCGACGAACTGGCGTCTGCGCTCGTGACGCATGAAACCTCGAAAGGCGTCCGGCTGCAATTTGTGACCGGGATGAGCACTGAACACGATGGCGCACCGGACGTCATGCGCGGGGAGGAAACCCAGATCGTCGGGGCGTCGGCCGCCGGACTGGGAGACGGCACCTACGTCATGCCGGGAACGCACAGCAAATGGATCACCGTTTCTGACGGCGCGATCGGCGACTACATGACTTACATGACCGGCGAGTTGTTCGGGACCCTGAAGTCGCACACGATCTTGGGAACCTTGATGGAAGACGGGCCGTTCAACGAAGACGGCTTCCGGTTGGGTGTCAAGTCGGGACTGTCGTCCAAGGGCAATCTCCTTCATGAACTTTTCCATGTCCGGACCCTGCCGCTTTTTGGCAAGATTTCGGGAGAAATGTCCGCCGACTATCTGTCTGGCATGTTGATCGGCGCAGAGGTGAAGTTTGCTGCTACATCCCTGAAAGCTGATCACACCGTGACGATTGTCGGTCGGGGAGATCTGGCGGATCGCTACGAAATCGCCCTGACGGTGGCTGAACTCGCCAGTCGAAGAGCTCCCGACAACATTGTCGCCCTGGGCCACTTCCTGATTGCCAAGTCCGCCGGGTTGATTTCATGACGGCATGGAACGAAGCGCTGGCGGACAATCCGCTGATAGCCATCTTGCGCGGCTTGACGCCGGAGACCGCGCTCGACGTTGCCGGAGTGCTCGTTGAAGCCGGGTTCCGGATCATCGAGGTGCCGTTGAATTCGCCAAAGCCGCTGATCTCGATTTCGAAGATTGCGGAGAGGTTTGGAGACCGGATCGTTGTCGGAGCAGGAACTGTCCTGTCGGCGGACAGGGTCGAAGCAGTTGTAGGCGCGGGCGGGACGCTGATCGTGGCGCCAAACATGAAACCGGACGTTGGAGAAAGAACGGTCGAGCTGGGGGCCAAATGGTGTCCGGGCGTCTTCTCGCCGACCGAGGCATTTGACGCACTGGAAAACGGCGCAGCGGTCCTGAAGTTCTTCCCTGCCGAGATGGTGCCGCCAAAGGCGATTGCCGCGATGAGGGCGGTTTTGCCCGGAGACGCAACCATCGCCGCTGTCGGAGGTATCACGCCGGAGACGATGGCTGTCTATCACAAGGCCGGTTCAGATAGTTTCGGTCTTGGATCGGCGCTTTACAAACCAGGTTACCCGCTCGAGGAAATATCGTGCCGCGCAAAAACCTTCGTCGAAACCTTCAGGGAAATGGTCGAGCAATGAATCGGAACGTCGTCATCACGGGTGGAACGCGCGGAATTGGCGCCGGTGTTGCCGAAGTTTTGTCCAGGTCCGGCTGGCATGTGATTTCGGCAGGCGTGTCCGAAGAGGAGATCGCCCGGTTCTCTGGCAGCAAGGACATTGAGTTACGCTTGTTGGACGTGACGGATGAGGCCTCAGTCGACAGTCTCTTTTCCGGTCTTGAAAGACTGGATGCATTGGTGAATTGCGCTGGCATTCTGGTTCGCGAAAGGGAATATGAGCTTGACGTCTTTCAGAAGGTGATTGACGTCAATCTGACGGGAACGATGCGCTGCTGTCTGGCGTCATACCCGCTCTTGCGGGCGTCCGGCGGTGCGATCGTGAACACGGCTTCCATGCTCAGTTATTTCGGAGGGCCTCTTGTGCCGGCCTATTCGGCATCCAAGGGCGGAGTTGCGCAACTGACCAAGGCCCTTGCCGCCAGGTGGGCGCAAGACGGAATTCGCGTCAACGCCGTGGCGCCGGGTTGGATCGAGACGGAAATGACGGAAGGATTGCGGCGCGATGCCAGGCGGAATGACACGATCATGGGCCGGACGCCGCTTGACCGCTGGGGCCAGGTCGAGGAAGTCGGCGCGCTTGTTAAATGGCTTATTTCGGCAGAAGCAGGTTTTGTCACCGGCGCGGTCTATCCGGTCGATGGCGGTTATTCGGCGGTATGAGGAGACAGGAAATGCCTTTGAAGACTGACACAGATCCGCGGATGCCGTACCAGTTGCCGTTTCCCAGGGATGCCCAGGAAGAGATCGTTGTTCCATCCGCCATACCGGAGGACGAGCGTATCTGGGTGCCTCAGGCTGAAAACGTCTGGTTTCGCCCGCTATGCCTCAACAGAAGTCAGGGTTACTGGGTGAACCTGTTAAGGGTCAGAAAGTCCGGCGTCCTGTCCCGCCACCGGCATCCGAATCCCGTTCATGGATACGTTCTCAAGGGGCGCTGGCATTACCTGGAACATGACTGGGTCGCCGAAGCAGGTGGGTATGTCTACGAGCCGCCGGGGGAGACACATACACTTGTTGTTCCTGACGATGTCGAGGAAATGATCACCCTCTTTCAGGTCAACGGCAACATGTATTACGTCGACCCCTATGGGAACCCGCTTGGGTATGAAGACGTCTTCACCAAGATCGACATGTGCCGGAAACACTATGCTGAAGTTGGCCTCGGTGAAGACTTCGTGGATCAGTTTCTGAGGTAGCGCTGGAGCCAGGAGCAGTTTTTTTCTGCACCGTTAGACATGCGTGACGACGGCCCGCGCATCTTCGCAGTGTTGGGCACCTTCAAACAACAGATAATCCGGCAGCGTTCCAAGGTCCTCCTGGCCGAGTTGGCTCATGTTGGCCTGGATGTCCGCTCTCAGGATGTGAACCAGATGATCAATGCCTTCCGCGCAGAATGCTGCGACGGCATAGTGGAACGCCCTGCCGATCATCACGAAATTCGCCCCCATCGCCAAGGCGCGCATGATGTCGAGGCCGCCGGCTACTCCGGAATCGTAGATAAGCGGAAAGTCGGGGCCGACCGCCGAACGGACTTTCGGAAGCTGGTTTATGACCGCCGGGCCTGCCTCGAACTGCCTTCCGGAGTGGTTCGAGACCCAGATGCCATCCACGCCTTCTGATACCAGCCGCATCGCATCCCTGGGGCGTTGCACGCCCTTCACGATCAGGTCGCCCTCCCATTCCTGTCTGAGCTCTCGCAGATAGTCCCAGTCCGGGCACCCGCGTATCAGTCGACCGGCGTGGGTAAAGCTCTCACGACCTCGCGTCGGCACGTAGTCGTCGAAGAACCGCATCCTGGGCATGACACCTTCCCGCAGATGAGACAGGCACCAGGCAGGACATTTTGCCATTGACCAGAGCGTCTGGAGGTCCGCCTTGGGTGGGACTGTCAGATTTGCACGTCTTTGCCGTTCACGTCGGCTTTCTTCCGGCACGTCGACCGTCAGAACCAGCTTGTTGAAACCGGCGTCCCTTATGCGCTCCAGCATCGCTCGCCTTATCTTGGCCGAGCTGACCGGATAGTGCTGATACCAGCCGTTGTTGCCGATATGGCCAGCAACGTCCTCCGGCGAGGCGACGGCAACGCTGGACTGGCAGTAAGGAATATTGTGCCTGACAGAGGCTTTCGCCAGACAGCGTTCCGCACCTGCCCAGACCAGCCCGGACATTCCAACCGGCGCGATCCCGAAAGGAAGGTCGAACATCTGTCCCATGAACCGGGTCTTTTGATTGGCTGCGACGTGCCCCTCCAGAATACTCGGCATGAATCCGATGGCATCGAGCGCGTCGCGGTTGATTTTCAAACCGAGTTCCCGGCCCGTCGCACTGTCCAGGTACTCAAAGACAAACCTCGGAATCCTGCGCCTCGCGCGTTTCCTGAGATCTTCGACCGAAGGATAAGACAGATCCAGTTCCATCTCGTGAACCTCAATTATGTTTCGTTTGCAGACACGCGCCGCGAATTGTTTGAATTCCATCGGCAGGTTTGAAGGCGGTGTGCCGGGAAGTTCTGATCCGAAAGATCTCCCTGGCACAGGGAAGACGGAGTGATCCGGCCATACTCAAGAAATGTCCGTCCGGGTTTGCTCGATGTGACACACGCCGCCCAAACCGATCGAAGCGTGCACGAATTGACCTGCTTGAGGTGAAATTTCAGTCCGGTTTCCTATGTGGTTCCGTGACCAGTTCTTCATAGACTTGCTCACCTCGAAAAATCTGTTTTTTCAACACGGCACGGGCCTTGCGATCCTCTTCCGCCTTGAGTGCGCGCAAAATGTCCACGTGCTCGCTCAGCGACAGATCGGTTCGAAGGTGCCCGCGCGACAGGTGAGTCCGTATCGTCGCGACCTTGCTTGCGGCCATCTGGTAGGAGGCCTTCACGTAAGGGTTTTCCGCCCGGTCGAAAAAGGCTTCGTGGAACGCGGTATCAAGCTCGAGGTAGCGCTCGAAGTCACCATTGTCGTGCGCCGTTTGCATCTCCGCGCAAACTCCCTCCAGATCGGCAATCAGACGTTCCCGGTTTTGACGAAGAGCCATGTCGAGGGCGACGGACTCCATGACGTGCCGGAAGTCGCAGAGCTTGGTGACACTTTCGCGCGTCAGCGTGAATACGAAGAAGCCGCGTTGCGGAAAGCTGGTTACCAGGCCTTCCTTGAAAAGCAGGAGCAGACCTTCGCGGATCGGCGTCTTGCTGATCCCGAGGCGCCTGGTCAACTGCGCCTCCGGCAGGGCCTCACCTAGTCCGAATTCGCCTTGAATGATGGCTTTCCTTATCGCGTCCGCCGCACCTTCGCTCAGTGCCGCGGGCCGTTTGATCGCTGTGCTGTCCATGAGTCTCGCACCGTGCCTTCCCTAGTTTGAAACAGGATAGCAGAAAAAATTTGCAGCGCAATATTAGATCTGGTATATCAGATCGAATATTGCGCATAAGGCGCAGTTTGGAAACCTCGGGGAGGAGACTTTGATGAAGAAACTGGCTTTCACGATTGGCGCGGCTATTGCGCTTCTTTCAGGGACCGCCGCTGCTGAAACCGTGCTCCGGATCGGGCATGGTGCCAACGAGCAGTACCACATGCATCGGGCACTGCTGCATTTTGAGGAGCAGATTGAGGCCGGGTCGAACGGGGAGATCGATGTTCAGATCTTCCCGTCTTCGCAGATGGGTCCGGATCGCGAGATGATTGAAGGCGTGCAGGCCGGCGTTCTGGAAATGGCAGTGTCGCCGTCTTCCTTCTTTGCCGGTTGGGATCCCGCATTCGCCGTCATCGAACTTCCCTACATGTATGCCAGCAAGGACATCGCACTCGGCGTTCTCAACGGCGGTGCGGGCGACCGGATGCTCGACCGTCTGTCAGACCAGGGCCTGGTCGGGCTTGGCTGGCTTGAAAACGGTCTCCGGCACGTAACCAACAACGTTCGTCCGATCGAAGCTCCCGAAGATCTTCAGGGCGTTAAGCTTAGAACAATGAAGGTGCCGGCACATGTCGCGACCTTCAAGGCACTTGGTGCAAATCCGACGCCGATGAATTTCGGAGAGGTCTATTCGGCGCTCCAGCAAGGCGTGATCGACGGGCAGGAAAATCCGGTCGCTCTGATCGACAGCCAGCGATTTTACGAAGTCCAGAAACACGTTTCGCTGACCGGTCACGTCTTTACGGTCTACATCCCGGTTATCAGCGAAGCTTTTTTCTCCGGTCTCTCGGCTGAACATCAGCAATTGCTACGCGATGCCATGGCGTCGGCGGAAAGCTATCAGCAGGACCTGGTCAATTCCGAGGAAGCCGGACAGCTCCAGAAGATTCGGGAAGCAGGTGTGAACGTCGTCGATCTGACTTCGAAGCAGCGGCAGGTTTTTTCCGACCAGACCGAGAGTGTCCGCGCTGCCTACAGAGACGAAGTCGGTGCCGACGTCTTTGATGCCTGGGTGTCCGCGGTCAAGGACAGCACGCCGCAGTAAACCCGCACGAAAAAATGCCGAAACGGATCGGCCGGCATCACCTGCCGGCCGGCCGAAAGAACAACCGGGAGGAGAAAATGGCCGCGATCAGATGGATCGATGCCAATGCGGAGCGCGTTCTTGCTGCGTGCTTGCTGGCCTTTATCGTTCTGCTCATCAGCTTCAATGTCATCATGCGTTACATTTTTAACGCATCGCTCTCCTGGGGTGAGGAACTGACGCTGTGGGTCTTTGTCTGGTTCATCTGGCTGGCGGTCAGCTATGGCTTCAAGAAGCGGGAGCATATCCGGATCATGATCCTGCGCGGCATGTTGCCGGAGCGTCTGCAACTCTATCTCGATCTCGTGGTGGATCTGCTGATCCTGATGTTCATGGCCGTCCTGATTGCCGAGTGCGTTCAACTGATCCAGCTTCCCTTCGTCGCCAAACAGAAATCGGTAGTCCTTCAATTGCCCATACCCATCCTGTACGCCTCCGCCCCCATCGGCGCGACCCTGTCCTCGATCAGGGTTCTTCAGCACATGCTCCAGACAAGTAAGCTACTTCGCACACCTTTGCAGGGAGGCTCATGAAGATGATTGCTGCTGTCCTTTTCCTGTCCCTTGTTCTTCTGCTTTTCATCAGCGTGCCGATCGGCATTTGCCTCGGCCTGGCAACAATGACGGTCATGTTGTTTGTAGATGGGGCGCCACCGCTTGTCCTTTTGGCTCGCTCGGTGGTCACCGGGGCGGACTCCTTTCCCCTGATTGCGGTTCCGCTGTTTGTTCTTGCAGGCGACCTGATGCAAAGCGGAGGAATGTCGCGGCGGCTCGTGGCTTTCGCCAATGCCCTGATAGGTCACATCCGCGCCGGTCTCGCCTACGTGAATGTTTTGGCCTGTCTTTTCTTTGCCGCTATTTCTGGCTCTTCGCCGGCCACAGTCGCCGCAATCGGGTCGAACATGATCCCGGAAATGGAGAAGGTCGGCTACAGCCGCCGGTTCAGCGGTGCGCTTACGGCGTCGTCCGGCATGATCGGTGTGATGATACCACCGAGCATTCCGTTCATCATCTACGGTGTGACGGCCGAGGTATCCATTGGCAAGCTGTTTCTCGCAGGCGTCGTTCCAGGTCTGTTGTTTGCGTTGATGTTCATGTGCGTGGCAAGGATCCTCTTGCGCAAGGAAGAGGCCGCGTTGGCAAGCACCAAGACCTTCTCCCCCGCATCGGTCGCTGTAACGTTTCGCTCCTCATTCTGGGCTCTGCTCGTGCCCCTGATCATCCTCGGAGGCATTTACAGCGGCATTTTCACACCCACCGAGGCCGGCGCGGTGGCCGTTGTCTACGCGGCAATTGTCGGCCTGTTTGTCTACAAGGATATCCGCTGGTCCGACGTCCCTGGCATTCTGGCCCGGAGCGCGCTGACCAGCGGCACGATCCTGATCCTAGTGATCATGGCGGCAGCTTTCGGGCGACTTGCAACCCTGGCCCAGATTCCTGCGCAACTGGCCACGGGCATCACGAGCCTGTCGGACAACCCGATCCTGATCCTGCTACTGATCAACCTGCTGTTGCTGGTTATCGGGATGTTCATGGAAACGATCTCTTCGATTATCATCATGACGCCGATCCTGCTGCCGGTAGCCGCCGCGATCGGCGTTGATCCGCTGGTGTTCGGAGTGATCCTTACCGTCAATCTGGCCATCGGGTTCTGCACGCCGCCGCTCGGTGTCAACCTGTTCGTTGCTAGCGGGATTTCCGGCATTTCGATCGAAAGGCTGAGCGCCGCCATACTTCCGTTCTTTGCAGGCATGCTGGCGCTGCTGGCGCTGGTCACGTATGTACCGGCACTGTCCCTGGCGCTGCCGTCCTTGTGGTAAGGCGAAGCTCCGACTTCCCAAACACAACGGCGATCCACCTCGATTGGGGAATGCCACCAGCGCCAGACCATTGCGACACTCGCGCCGTATCAGGCAGCGACTTCTTAGACTGCGGGATGAGCGATCTTCTGGAGTCGTTTTCGCCTTGGCCGATTTGTCCGCGCAGATGCCGGGGATCGGGTCCTGGTCGCCTCGACGAGCATTTTACGCGTCTGACGGAATGCGTCTACGTCGTGAATTTGGTCTATTGATTCATTGAAACCGCAAGCGATTGGTTCAATCAATTTGCGACGAAGTGTGGAAACCGATCCGATTGATGGGCCAAATGATGGGCTGAAAATCGGATAGTCTGATTTCTTCATTTTTATCAATATAATAGGAAGAAAATTATGGCGGACAGAGAGTCTGTCTAACTGATCACATAAATATCTGATTTTAAACTAATTAAAATGAAAAGAAGAAAAACGTACCACAAAAAATACCACGCTTAAGTGATCTTTCGATGTCATAGTCGTATGTTCGTGTAAAGGATAGCGAGGATCATCGCATAATTCACTACAAGCCTTTCAATTCCCAATCAGGCGTGTTTCACGATGTTCCTGCGTGGGCGGGAAACGGAACTTCGCTCCAAGTGCGAACGCACCTTCGTTAGAACTCGGAAGCGGACAATACCCCGAAGCCTCATCGCGCAATAGCACCATCGATGAATGTCTTGCAAGACTTAGCGTTCTTGCGGGGGCGGAAGCACGGCGGGCTATCATTGCTTCGCGGTACCCCTCCGGTGAAGGCCGTCTTGCTGGCGTAGGCTGAAGCCTATCAGTCCTAGTGATAGCACTAGGAGTAGTAATATGACGAAGCAGCATATTGAGTTGATCACGTCGGTGGAGCGCCGCCGGTGATGGTCGCAGGCGGACAAAGAGCGGCTTGTTGCTGCCTGCCTTGAACCGGGAGTGAACGTATCGGAGGTTGCCCGGGCGGCGGGAAGCCACGTGAGCCAAATTTTCCGCCGGCGCAAGCAGTTGTGCACGATCTCTGACGACCGGACGGCTACGGATCAACAAAGTGCCCTTGGACCTGATGAAATCAGAACATGCAGCCAGCCCGTATTCCTGACTTGATCCGGAAAACGCTAGCCCATCCCAAGGGCACGTTCGGTAGTACTCCACCTCGCGCGCACAGAGCTAACCTATAGGCGAGGACTTTTGGCGACAGGTAAATTTTTTCTCTTTAAATTCTGCGGTTTAGCTGATAAAAACCAATAGACTATTCCGAGTGTTCGATAAGTCTTTCCAACTCGGCGATCTCATTTTCCAAATTGCTAATTTCCCCGTCTAAGGAGGCTGCGTCAGTTGATGGTGTATCATTACGCGCATTTACATTTGACCATACTTTGATGACATTCCCATTTGCGTCATACAACGTCACCCTGCCTCCTATTTTGTTGTCCTCAAATGTGCCGACATATTTGTTGCCGCCGGGAAGTGTCATCGTTCCTAATCCATGACGTTTGCCTGCGACATAACCTCCGTCGTAGGTATTGCCGTTGACCCAGGTATACGTTCCTTGGCCGTGCCACTTTCCGTTTTGCCACTCACCAGTGTAACTATCGCCTTCTGGAAATGTCATGGTTCCTAAACCGTGATGCTCGCCGGCGACGTAACCTCCCTTGTAGGTTTTGCCACTGGCCCAAGTATACGTTCCTTGGCCATGCCACTTTCCACTTCTCCACCCCCCAGTGTACCTATCGCCAACCGACCATGAGTGGGTTCCCTCGCCGTGCATCTTGTCGTTTTCCCACTCCCCGCTGTACTTATTGCCGTCGGGAAAGGTCATCGCTCCTACACCGTGACGCTTACCGGCAACAAAATTACCCCCGTACCTCCTGCCATCGGCATAGGTCAAAGTTCCCTGGCCATGGAACTTTCCGTATTTGTATCCTCCAGTGTATTTGCCGCCGTTGGGAGCCGTCGCCGTTCCAAAACCGTGTCGCCTACCGGCCACATAGCGACCTTTGTACGTACTGCCATCGGACCCGGTGTACGTTGCCAAGCCATGTTTTTCACCTGCGACAAAGCCACCCGTGTAGGTATTGCCGTTGGCCCAAGTGTAAACTCCCTCGCCGTGTCTCTCGCCGTTTTTCCATTCCCCTGCGTACATATCGCCATTTGAATAGAATTTTTCCCTTGAGCAAGAATCCCACACTCGAACATCTGACTTGCATCTTGGCAAATTAGTTTCTGTTGCTCGCGCTGAAAATGCAACGAGTATGAGAGATATATTTAACATTATAACATAATGTAACGAGCCAATCTTACGCATAAAAGCTTCATCTCCTCTGTATTAACACCTCGCTAATTATTATAATTTAGGCATTTCAACTATGTTTTACCGCGACTTTAGATTGCTAAGCACAATCGCAATTGAAGCATTTATTTGCTGACAATACCGTCGATATAATTCAGATGAAGAGTTGCATTGGCATATTCGCCCAGGATGAATGCCTGAGACAAGCGTCGTCAATTCCAAAGAGCACCAACGCAACTGTTTGGTCGAAAAGTCCCGTTTTCGAGGCCTCCTCCCAGCGTTGAAGAGCTATTTTTGCACAGCTTTCCGACAAGATGGAAGTAGCATCGTAAACACAAAAGAACATTGAATTTAGTAAGAGTTTGAATATTATTCCCTTGAGTAATCCTAGTGTTTCATTTTGAGCATATATGATGAGGATCTTTCCACAAAGCTCTGTTCAAAACATTCTATTGATGGCGACATCTTGTTTGATTTTGTTCATGTTTTTCGCGGGCAAACCACATGCACAAGCGTGGGAAGAGGCCTGCACTGTAACAAGCCAGCGTCTAAACGTTAGAGCCGCGCCCGGAACACACAACCCTGTAATTGCTCAGTTGCTGGGTGGTACGAATGTCGTCTGGTGGCGTTCCGAATACGACTTGGATGGTGATGTTTGGCACAGATTCCCACTTAACAATGGGCGACACGGGTTTGCTTCAGCAAAACACTTTAGATGCAATTTTCGACTGACACCTGATCTCGTCGACGCAGCCTCGACGATTGCACTAATTGGCGAAATCAGGAGCGGTTACAGCGAGATGGTTCGCCGGAAACTAGATGCCGTTGGGCCTAATGCCCTGATAATTCTCGAGTCGGGCGGCGGACTGGTAATCGAAGCGATGAAGGCTGGCGATCATATTAGAAGGAACGGTGCAACTATAACTGTGAATGGGAGATGTGCTTCCGCATGCTTGTTTGTTCTAGCAGGGGGAATGGAGCGTTTCACGAATTCTGTCGCATTACTTGGCTTGCATCGAGCCTTCTTGCCTGATCGAGAACTGACTGATTTTGAGCGCCAAGAAAATTTGAATCGACAGCGGAGATACCTCAGTCAAATGGGAGTCGACCCTGTTTTTGCTGATATTGCGGATGCACATCCAGGAGATCTTATTTGGTTTGACCATCATGAACTTTTTAAGTGGGGCTTTCTCACAGAGATTATACGTGATTGACCAGCTAGACTCACTCCTCCTACCATTGACTGTACACGTTTGGTGAAAATCTCACCAAGTCCGATTGAATTTACTTTCAGACAAACTTCAACACCGTGTCAGATATCCGATATATTTCAATATTCGATCTATATAGACAGCAATAGAAACGTGAACTAACGTTAGATCGAATTGCGTGCGCAGCATTGACGACCAATGGAAGTTGTAGCTAGCTGATAGCATGAGTTGATATGGGCGCTATCGAAAATTCAATCGGTCTGCTTGATTAGTTTGGAGCCGATAATGAACTTGCGAATTTTTCTTGCTTGCATCATCTGTTTCCCATCAATTGCCCCTTTTCAATCACCTGCTTGGGGATGGCAGACGAAACTGGCGAATGCAAACTGCGAAGGCCGCTGGGTTTCTGCTCAGGGATCTGGCTACGTTTGTATCTGCCCAGATGGCAGTCAAGCACAGACGAGCGATCTGGTGGTTTTTCGTTGCCCGGCCACTTCTTTGCCCAAGACGCGGGCCGAACCTTCATCGGAGCCAACTCCCTCAAGAGATCAATCTGCTTTAACGATACAGCAAGCAGTTCAGAATGAGGCCAAAGCCAGGGAGGCTCTGGCCTCGGCTGAAAAGGAAGAAAGTAAAGCTCGAGAAATACTCGAAGAAGCCAGGTCAGCGCAAAAATTGGCTAGCAAAACTCTCGCTGACGCAAAAGAAAGTATGGATTCTCTTCAACGACAAGCTGATGCTACCTCCGACCCGGAGAAGAAACTCGAACTTCTCAAGAGAAAGCTAAAGCTAGCCGAAAGCGCTCGTGATGTCGCAAGAGAGCGTGAGCAACTGACGGAAGGTATTCCAAAACTGGAGGAAAGGGTAAACAGAGCTAACCAGGCAACCATCGACGCAAAATCAAATCTTGATCGAGCGACACAGTTAAGAGTGGCGGCGGCCAAACAAAAGCCGGTTTCGTCATCACGGTCAACGAAGCCTCCCGTTAATCCAAAAGCACCTTCTATCACTACGTCAAATGGCAAGAGCCAAAGAACCACGGTTATGGATCTCACCTATGAATCCGAATACCAGAAGATTGATGGAGATAAGAAATCCGCAAAGCTTGTGGAGTACGCAAATTCAGGGATACTGGGCGCACCTATGCGCGGCCACATGGAAGTTTTCTACACGAAGACGCTCAGTGACAAATATGATGAAGATTTTGTAACAACAATACTTGTACGTTTGGCTGAAAGAAACAATATAAGCCTAAATGATCTTAAAGTATTGAATGACACGCGCAATAGAAATCAAATACCTAGATTAACATATGACCAAATATCTAGCGGCTCTAATGGATGGACCAAATCGGAAGAAGCTCAATCTGCCTTTCACACGATCGGAATAGATGACCCGTCAAAAATAGAAAAATGGACTCACGAACACGGGTCAGAAGTTGTGTTTGATGTATCAGATCCGGACAACAAGAAAATTGTCACAGATGCAACAAACAAAGGCACTTACAATTATGATTCTGGCAACGGAGAGAAACACTTGTTGCTCGATATCATACCATGGATAAAATGGGGAACCGGCCCAGATGATACTCAATCAGCGGCGCGTAGGTGGGAGCTGTGGTCGAAAGCGGCTAAGTCTGGCGTTGTGCGATTACCAGCGGAAGCTTTGAAGTAAACTGGTGGGCGCTCCTGTTTGGATAGGTTGATCTGGTGATAACCGCACTGAGGTTGTATTTGTTAGGCCAACTGCTGTCTATTTTCTAGACCAAAAATTGTACATGACATCTGATATCGAGATTGAATTGTCTGCAAAACTGAGTCGAAACCAATTCTAGTTGCAAATTTCTGAACTGGGAGCATACAATCACGATTAAACAATTTTAACAGCGTAAATTGTTTCACTAAGTTCACTGCGAATTGGGGGGATGAACTATGATTAGTAGACTCGTTGTTAGTGCAACCTCCGCTATACTTCTCGCAGCAATCTGTCTGATTTCGGGTTTGAGCCCTGTATTTGCTTTGAGCAAAGATGAGGCAATGACGGTGCTATTAGACGCTGTTACTCGCGACGAGCAGTGCAGAGCCGCAGAGAACCTATTGAACAATTATCCTGAGCAACTGACCCCAATCGACCGAGAGTATACCAAACTCCATGTCGGAAGTCTGAACTGCGAATTCCTGCAAAACGCATCACCAGCACCGCCGAATAGTCAAGCTATATTTATTCCAGAACAATCAGCTACAAAAACAACGCGATTTGGCCCCTTGGAGCCCGCGTTGACTAACTCTAAAGTGACAGGATTGCTGTCACGCAGCCAGGACGGAACTCAACACGAGACCACAAAAAATCAGGACGGATTCTTTGTAGAATTTATTCGGACCCCTGGCGAGATTGCCAGCACGTTGCCGTGGTTAAGTTTGTATAGGTCTATTGGTAGACCCGGTGGAAGGACATTTTCCACAACGGTAAAACACCTCGAAGGCACGGGCGCTGATGGGATTGGACTTGTTTACAATTACAAGAATCAAAACAACTATTATCTTTACACACTAAATATTGGCGGCTACTTGAAATTTGTTAGAGTTTATGGAGAAACATACCCATTCGATCAAGCTCATGTAAAGAAATTTGAAATTATTGCGCACGACAGAAAAGTTAATCAGTCCGTTTGGGCACATGTAATAGTTCAGAGTGCTAAGCTTTCCGACTATCCTAACACTCTGTCTTTTGCGTTACCGGTCGGGCCTGATAAAATTAGACCCTATAAACTATCGATAGTGGAAACAAATGGACGTGTGGAATTGTATGTTGACAACGAGCTATTTCACATTGAACAGATCGACGTAGACCCGAACGCAGCTTTCGGCATTGGAGTTTTGGGTACCGGAAGCCAAGTATTTTTAGACTACTCTGAAAACTGAAATTCGAAGAAAAGCAACACCGAACTTTACTGGCCGATGTTGATGCATCGCTCCGTCTTGGAATAGAGAGGTGGTCGATCGGCGGAAAAACAGATGTGGCCTTTGATTGATCCCGGCGCGCGAAACGGTTGTGTGAACAGGGAGATTCAACGAGCATTGAAATCACATGGCAAGAAGAACACTGGCGAATAAGCCGATCAAGTTGCAGAAGGGATCGTATTCAACTCACCCAATTTCCTTAAAGAAATTATCAACTCTGGGATTGGTCATAACCAAGCAGGGTGAAGGGTCCGCTTCAACGTTGAGAAAGATGAGGATAAGCCACGGCGTAGAACGGCTTTCGACACAGTGCTTCGGCTATTCCGGGTTGTTGTTCCTAAACGACCAAAACGCCTTGCACCGCGTAGGACCTCCTTCCAGCAGAGCGTAGGCGCCTCAATAGTTAGATATGGCAGAAAGACATTGTGAATTCTCCCGTGGCGCGGAGACAGTTGCGCTCAATGACAGCTAACTCATCTCAAACGCTGAAACCTGTCAGTCCGCTTTCGTGAAGAGTTTCGGGTGCCGTCAGGCGTACGAAAGTCCCCGAGGACCGAACCCGCGTGCCGCAGATACTGTGTTATGGGGATTTCTATTTCCGGCTGGTCTTGTTCCCTACGTTGGTCGCTTGAGGGAGCGTATCGTCTGATACGTTTGCACCGCCAACAACCGGTTTCGTGTGTTGCCAGTGATGTGGCCGAGCGGTGCTGATGATCATCGCAACGGTTGGAATGGCGGCTTGGGCACAGCGGAGCCTTCGCCGGAGCGCAAAGGCTCCGGGATGGTGTCCAGTCTGTCGATGCCGGGTCATGGCCCAGTCTCCCGGTTTGACGCGGCGCAGTGCGGTGGTGCCCGGGGCTGTTGCCAGCGGGCGAAGGTCTCAATGATGATCATGTGCCCACCGCAGCAAGGACATGGCGGCCGTGCATCGGACACCTCTGGTTCGTCATCCTCGGGCTGTGGGACAACGCTCAGCAATTCTCGAGCGCGATCGAGGCTGGTCTTGCGAGAGCTGCCGGCAAGAAGGCCGTAGTGGCGAATACGGTGGAAGCCGCGCGGCAGGACATGGAGCAGGAAGCGGCGGATGAACTCGTCGGTGGAGAGGGTCATGACCTGCCGCTGGTCGGCACCAGTGCGGCGGTAGTCCTTGTAACGGAAGGTGACCTCGTTCTCGTCGAAGCCGATGAGACGGCGATTGGAGATGGCGACCCTGTGCGTGTAGCGAGCGAGATAGGCAAGAACCGCCTCCGGTCCGGCGAAGGGGGCCTTGGCATAGACGGCCCACCGCTTTTTGTGCACCGGTGATAGATGCTTCAGAAAGGCGCGCCGCTCGGCCAATGGGGCCATCGATCCGAAGAAGGCGAGCTGTCCTTTATCGTGAAGCGCGATCAGCCGGGTCAGAAACAGGCGGCGGAACAGTTTGCCCAGCACCCGCACTGGCAAGAGGAATGCGGGGCGCGACGATATCCAGCGCGTCCCATCGAGCGAGATGCCGCCGCCCGGCACGATCATGTGCACATGGGGGTGGTGGGTCATCGCCGATCCCCAAGTATGCAGCACGGCTGTGATGCCGATGCGGGCGCCAAGGTGCTTCGGGTCGGCAGCGATCATCAGCATCGTCTCCGACGCGGCGCGGAACAACAGATCGTAGACCAGAGCCTTGTTCTGGAAGGCGATGGCGGCGGCCTCGGCGGGCAGCGTGAAGACGACATGGAAGTAGCCGACCGGCAAGAGGTCAGCTTCCCGCTCGGCCAACCAGGCGCGCGCGGCAGCGCCCTGACACTTGGGGCAGTGTCGGTTGCGGCAGCTGTTATAGGCGATGCGCCAGTGGCCGCAGTCCTCGCAGGCTTCGACGTGGCCGCCCAATGCAGCTGTGCGGCAGTGTTCGACCGCCGACATCACCCTGAGCTGGGCGAGGCTCAGGTGTCCGGCATGAGAAGCCCGGTAGGCGGGCCCGGCAGCGCGGAAGATGTCGGCGACCTCAAGTGAGGCGGACACGCCTCAGCCATCGGGCGCGGTGTCTGCGACAGAGAAGATACCGAGCTTGTCGAGCGGACTGATGACAGTGCGCACCGTACGGGTCGCGACCTTGGTATAAAAGGCGGTGTTCTCCAGCTTGGCATGCCCGAGCAGGACCTGGATCACCCGGATATCGATGCCGTCCTCCAGCAGATGGGTGGCGAAGCTGTGGCGCAAAGTGTGCGGGCAGACCCGCTTGCCGATGTCGGCGGCCCGTGCCGCTTCGACGACGATGCGGTGGAGCTGACGCGTGCTGATCGGCTTAGAGTAATGCTGTCCCGGAAACAGCCAGCCGTCGCGATGCATCACGCCCTGCTGGTGGCCGACCTTCCACCAGTGCCGCAGCAGGGTGAGCAGGTCTTTGGACAGCATGGCATTGCGATATTGTCCGCCCTTGCCGCGCTCAACCCGGATCAGCATACGCTCGCTATCGATGTCGCGGACCTTGAGCATCGATATCTCCGCGACACGAAGGCCTGCGCCGTAGCCGACCGACAGGGCCGCCTGGTGCTTGAGGCAGGTGGTCGCGTTGAGCAGACGGGTCACTTCGTCCCGGCTCAGAACAACAGGGAGCTTGCGCATGCTCTTCACTCGAACCAGCTTGCGCGCTAGATCCGGCCGGTCGACCGTGTTGGTGAAGAAGAAGCGCAGCGCCGACACGATGCTGTTCATCGTCGGCACCGGGACACCGGCTTCGCGCTGCTCGATCTGGAATCGATGCAGGTCTTCGGCTGTAGCCGTATCGGGAGGTCGACCGAGATAAGTCGCGAAACGTCCGACATCGCGCGTGTAGTTGCGCTGCGTCTCCATGGAGAAGTGGCGCAGGTTCATATCTTCGATCAGTCGCTGCCGCAACCGACTGACGGGGGAAATGGATGTAACTTCGGTCATTGTTTGGTTCCTTCTGGTTGAAAGGAACCAAATGGTCCGCTCAGGACCGCCGACGCTCAATCAAAACACAGCCGTCAAGGATTTGCCGTGTCCTTGCCACGCGCGACCTCCCGCGCAGCGGGTTCGTTCCTCGGCCCGAAGCGGACCTTGGTGCCGCCTGCATCGAACGTCGGCTGCGAGCCCAAGCAAATCGTAAGGTTTTGCTTTCTGGCTAAGCATCGCTGACGTTCAAACTATTCCCAATGCAAGACAGCCGGATAGCAACAAGGAAGCATTCGCGACGAGGTTTCAGCAGAAATCCAATACTGTTTGCGCTTTCGGATGCGACCCGCGCGAGATTGTTCATGCAGTGCCATAGGCCGGATAAGTGAATTTGGTTCGAATGGATCAGGTTGCAGGCTGTTCCGCTTCCACGGCCCGCGATGCGGCTCCACCAATCGCCTCCATCTTTTCCTGTTTGGTCGATTCTTCACTCACGCGCACAGTCACCTCACGGCTGGCAAAGCGAATGCCTGCCTCCTCGAACGCAGCGCGGATCCGGTGCAGCAGTTCACGTCGGATCGCAAACTGCTTGCCGGGGATCGCCTTGAACTTGACCCGCAGAATCATTGCAGAATCTTCCATCTGAATGACACCTTGCGATTTCGGCGGGTCCAGCAGTCCGTCTCCCAGCAACTCGTCCTCCATAAGCTCGGCGCCGATACGCTTCACGATCTTCTTGACCATGTGAGGATCCGTGTCGAAGGTGAGGCGTAGCGGCAGCTTCATGATGACCCAGTCGCGGGAGTAGTTGGTCAATGCCGCGATTTCGCCAAAGGGGATCGTGTGGACAGCACCCAATTGGTGGCGCAGTTGCAGGCTCCTGACCGAAATGCGTTCGACGACACCCTTCACGGATCCGAGATCTATGTACTCGCCGCGCCGAAATGCGTCGTCGATCAAGAAGAAAACGCCGGAAACAATGTCCTTGACCAGCGTTTGCGCGCCGAAGCCAATCGCCAAACCGAGAACCCCGGCGCCCGCAATGAGCGGCGCAACGTTGATGCCCAGGCTGGAAAGTGCCGCGAACAGGCAGGTGAGGCCGATTGCCGCGAAGGCAAAGGACCGAAGCAAAGGGAGAAGCGTTGCAGTCCGGCTCGCACCGAGCCCGCCTTCACCGTCGGCAGCTTCCTCATCCTCGTCCGGCTGTTCCGCCGCGTTTCGAACATCGATTATGGTTCGGATGAAGTCCCAGATTGTCCATCCAACAAGCGCCGTCAATGCGACGTTGATCACTGCCTGGAGTGCGCGTCCGGTCGTGCCGCCTGCGGCGAGCGTCACCGGGTCCAAACCCCAAATGGCCAACACAATGAGCAGCCCGGCAACTGACAGAAAAATGCTGGCTGTCCGCGCGATGGCCGCGCGGATCGCCACATCGATATCCTGAGCGCGCAGGTAATGGATCAAGATCCGGTAGGCCATCCAAGACGCAATGAATACAATAAGCGTCTTGAACACGCCCGCGGCCACGACATCGACATCACCGGCGACCAGGGAACCCCCGGTAAACAGGACCCAGATAATCACTTGTGCGATCGCCATCAGCACTGCCCAATTTCTGGCGAGCATGTTGCCCAGTCCCGGCGCATCCCCGGGCGGGAGAAGCTCTGTAGTGGCGCGATTGATCAAGTACAGGCCCACCAGTGTGCCAGTGATCCAGACGACACCGAGCAACAAACTGAACAGGTCGGGCGTACCGGCCGGCGCTCCGAACCGGGCCATGAGGTCGGATGTGGTCGTTTCGAACATCCACAATGCCGCCAACCCAAGCACAACGCGGTGCACCAGACGCGTTGCGTCGTCGCTGATCGCGACGAGCCTGTAAATCGGCCAGTTCTGTGGAAAGATGAAGTCGATTACGGACCGGACGATGAGCACCACCGTAATCAGTGAGATGTAACCTGAAACGAAGATCCTGAGGTCTTCATTCGGGAAAAAGAGATACAGGGTCGCCAGCGCTGTTACTGCAAAAGCGAGTGAACTCGATAGTTCGATCACCACGAAAAGGCCAGCATCGGCAATCGTGCCGACCGAACCGTATGACCCTATTTCTACATTGCGTTCAGCAAGGGCGATCTGCCGCAGAGCTGCCCGGCGGCGCCAGAAATGCCGGACGACAAATCCCGCAGCGGCGCAGATCAGCAGTGCTATCAGCGCAAAGCTTAGGCCACCTGCCTCTGACATCCTCGATGCAATCGCTCTAAAGGCGTCACCGAATTCGGGCCACTTTGCCAGCAGGCCGCTGGCATTCGACGTCAGTGCATCGCCAATCTGCCTTGCATCTGCCAGCAGACCGTCACCCGGAGCAGTCTCTTCTGCTCGCCGGGCGGCAAATTCGGCAATCAGGATGTCCCGCACCTGTTCGTCACTCAACCGACCCAGAAGAGCCTGGAATTCGGTTTCAGTCAGTCCTGTGGGAATTGCAATCGGTTCGTCCTCGGCGCGGGCATTGCCGGCCAATGTCAGCCACAAGACCAACAGTCCGCTGACAAAAAGAAAAGCAAACGGTCGTCGCAATTGCATTCGTGTCATCTGGTTCTCGCTGCCATTTGTTGAGAGAATTTAGCTCATTGTTCGGGTCCGCGCCATGGAATCCAATATCGATTAGAACAGCAAAGTTTCCGGCAATATGCGACACGAGGCGAGACGCTTCAGAGGGTCGAAATTCATTGGCGATCCAGAATTGAGTCCGCGCCCGATCTCAAGCGCTGCCAAACCAATGTTACTATGGGTTTTTCCGTATTCATTGGGACTGGCGTGTCAGTTCCCGTGCCGTGATTTGGCTGATCACACTGGTCCAATCTTCGAGATGGTAGGTGTGCGTGATCAGTGCGTTTTCAACTATCGCGATCTCGATCGAAGTGGCCTCAATCTCCTTGCCTGTAACCGGGTCGACACCAAGGAACGATCCTATCGGCGCGCCTGTGAACGTTAAATGAGAACACGTTGTTCGTGGTGACTCTCAGCGTATGATCCGCCAAGATGCGAAGTTTGCACGGCCAGAAAGAGCCCGGCACTGTGTGCGGAGACCAGATCGGTTTACCACCCATTTTGCGCATAGTCGTTTCCGGCCCGGAGGGGAGATTGGCTTACGGCTTCATCGGTATCACAACAACAGGTGTCAGCGCCAAGGGTTCGGCTTTGAGGCCGAACCCGATTTCGTGAGCTTCGCCCTATGCGGTCAGTCCGCCATCGATAATGATTCGGCTGCCGGTGATGAATCCGGCCTCGGGGCCGACCAAAAATGCTGCCAGGGCCGCAATCTCCTCAGACCTGCCATAGCGACCCAGGGGCACCTGGCTTTTCAGAAAACCCGAGAGTTCTGTCCCGTCGGGGTTCATGTCGGTATCGATTGGACCGGGCACGATCGCGTTGATCGCAATTCCCTTTGGCCCCAGATCGCGAGACCAACCCTGCACCAATCCATTTACGGCTGCCTTGCTGGCCCCATAAAGCGCCAATCCGGGCGCAAAGTAGCTGTTCGCAATTGTTGCGGTGACGGCAACGATCCGGCCGCCAGGCCGCATTTGGGCGGATGCTGCACGTATGATCTCGAAGGAGGCACGGACATTGATGTCGAACACGGCCTCGTAGTCGTCATCGCTGAGATGCTCAATCGGCTTGCTGATGTTGATGCCTGCGTTGGACACCAGAATGTCCAGCCCGCCCTGATGCGCAACAGTGTCGGCAACCGCGTTCGCACTGGCGCCACTTTGTCGGGCATCTGCGGCAATCGCGCGTGCCTGCCCGCCCGAGTTTTTGATTTCGGTAACAACAGCATCAGCCGCGCCGCTCGAGGATGCGTAAGTCAACGTTACGTGTGCGCCGTCCGCTGCAAGTCGCCTTGCGATGACGGCACCAATACCGCGGCTGGCGCCCGTAACGAGCGCGCTTTTTCCGTCGAGTGTCCTGGTCATTGAAAACCTCTGCCTAGTTGGAGATAACGATTTTACCGAAGCCGGTTCCGGATGCAGCGGCATAAAAAGCTGCGTGGGCGTCGGCGAAGGGGAAGCTTTCCTCAACGGGAATATTGAGCGCGTTGACAGAAGCTGCCGCAACGACCCGTTCCAGCATGACGCGGGATCCGACCATGATCGGAACCACACGCACACCGGAGAGCATCAGATCGAGCATGCTGATCGCGGGTCCATCCATTGCTTTAAGGCCGATTTGCGCAACCCGTCCGTTTTGTGCTGCCGCCCGGACAGCGGTTGCCACGGACGGGGGGCCGGCTGTTTCAAGAACCACATCGGCGCCTTTGCCGTCTGTCGCCTCCTTGACGGCAACATCCCAATCCGGGCGCTTGCGGTAGTTCACCCCGAAGTCGGCGCCCAGTTGCATCGCCTTCTCCAATTTTGCAGGATCGGAGGAAGTGATGCCGAAGCGTGCACCCGCTGCCTTTGCCAGTTGCATGGCCGTAAGCGAAATCGTACCGGTTCCCGTTGCGAGAACTGTCTGGCCGGGGAAGAGCGGGCCCGCTTCAAACAGCGCGTTCCAGACGGTTACGGCGGCGCAAGGCAAACAGGCAGCTTGCTCCAGCGTTAGGTTGTCCGTCAGCTTTACCACCGCCATCTGGTCAACCACGCGTTCCCTCGCGAGCAGACCCTGGGCCATTTCTCCATGTGCATGGGCCGCCATATGGGGTTCAAACGAACCGCTCTGATGAGCGGGATTGAACGTCACGACAACGCGGTCGCCCACCCGCACACGGACCACGTCATTCGCGACCTCCTCAACGATCCCTGCTGCATCGGAAAGCGGAATGAGCTCCGGTGCAACCGGTACAGGTGACTGGCCGTGCGCGACCATGAAGTCGCGGGCATTCAGTGACCATGCTTTGAGGGCAACACGCACTGACCCGGAGGAGAGAGGTTCAGGTGGCAAATCAACCAGGCGCAGTGAATCTGGCCCTTCGCCCGGTTTCAACATCCATTTTTGTGACATAAAAGGTTCCTCGTTCAAAACGGAAGCACCAGCCCGAGAACGCTTCGAACGTCATCAGTTGATTAAATACTCGCTGGTACGTTATACATTAGCGCGCCGTCAGCGGCGGTCAATAAATAAAATACTTGAGAGTATAAAATGCCCGCAGGCAGACCGAAAACCTTTGACCCGGAACACAGCATGCCGACAATCGTGCGCCTTTTCTGGCGCGATGGTTTTGATCGTCTGACCCTGGATCAGGTCGCTTCAGAACTTGGTGTCACCAAGCCCACCGTCGTCCGCGCCCTTGGAGACAAGGAGGGCATTTTTGCAAAGGCCCTGGACGCCTACTATCAGACGCACATCCGCCCTGGAGAACGACTTTTGGAGACGGCGCCCGACTTCCGATCGGCAATTGCGGGGTGTTTTAGAACGTCAATCGACCGGATCCTCAACCCCGACAACCCGCAAGGGTGTTTCCTGACCGACGTGACGCTCACCGGGGCCTTCACCGAGGGACCGGTGGCCAGGACAATCGCCTCTATTCAAGACCGAACGCTGGAACTGCTGCAGGGCCGCATCCAAGAGGCCAAGGCATCCGGCGAACTCCGCGTCGACGCGGAACCGGCCGCGGTTCTGAATTATGTGCTCGCACAATTTGCAGCCTTGTCAGCCGTTTCGCGGTTTCCGCAGACCCGGAGCGCGCTTGAGGCCGTCGTGGATTACATGGTTGCCGGGTTGCCCTGGTCTCAGCCCTGAGTTTCTCGTCAGCCTTCGCAGCACCTTACCGCGCGCGCATGTCGAAATCGGACCGCGATTTCTTGATATCCTCCAACCGGTCCACAGCCCAATGGACCAGCGGCCGGATCAGTTCGACCAGTGACCGGCCGCGCTCTGTCAGTGAATATGACACCGCCAGGGGCGGGCCTTCGTGTACAGTTCGTGTCAGGTAACCGTCCCGTTCGAGGCTGCGCAGGTTTTCCGTAAGGACACGCTGGGTGACATCGCCGACAGTACGCTTTATTTCACCGAACCGGAGCGCGCCGTCTTCAAGACAAAGAAGGATCAGGATCTGCCATTTGCCGGTAACCCGGGACAAGATGTTTCGGATCGGACACACAGCCGCTTCCATTTTGTTCGTGACCGTAATTGGCAGCATTTCAATCCCTCCGACCGATGTCTCGGATGTTTACGTGCCTGACAGACAAACTGGATTTTCAGCACATTGGCTCTGCGGCCACGCAAGCGGCTCAAGCCTGTCGGCTGGCCGTTTTAGTTGCCGTTCACAGGCGGCAAACAGGGGACGGTCAAGGCCGCGCAGCAGAGCGCGACCCTAGTCTCCGTAAGTAACCGCACATTCGCGCGCAAACTGGATCTAGGAGGCCTTGTTGAAGCAATACCTTGAGATACCCCAGGTATCGGACGCCTTTTCGAAGACCCAGAGTTCCCGGTTGATTTCCGGCACCGTCCGCTCTTCCTGTTTGAGAAGCCGTGTTCCGGTGGAGTGCGTCGTCGCAAAGGCGAAGCCGCTGTCGACGACAATCTGCTCAGGATTGATCGTGAACTCGAGGTTCAGTTCAAGAACGCTGAAAGCATATTTGTAGAAGGTTCGAATGGCGTCGACACCCTCGCAGAGGCTCATCCTGTCCGGGATCAGGATAGCGTTTTCATGATACAAGGCTGCAAGACCTTCAGCGTCACTCGCATTCACAAAGTCCTGATAATCCCGCAGGACCCGAATGATGTCGTGCTTGTTTTGGTTCATGTCTTCCTGCACCTGCTTCTAGAACATGCCGTTCTGGTGAGCCATTTCTGTCGGGATTTCCTGCAGCACGTCCCAATGTTCAACGATGGCACCGTTTTCGACACGGAAAAGGTCATAGATCGCCATGGGAACTCCATTCCAGGATCCCTCGCTCTGCGTCAGCACAAAGTTTCCTTCGCCAACGATACGGTGGATCCGGGTGTTCGTGATCTCATCAAGAACTTCTGCGAGTGCATCCGGTCCGTCCTTCACAACCGGATTGTGCTGATCGTAGCGCCCGTCCTTGATGTAGTCGGACATCTTTCCGACATTCCCCCCGATCAGGACCTCCCGGACAAATGCTTCAACCAGTTTTTTGTTTTCCTCCGTTTTGTCTATGTCGACGATGTCTGTCATGCCATCGGTCTGGCTTCGACCACTGGCGGTTTCCTCATGGAGCGGGATGATCGCGTCCCAATGTTCTGCGATGCGGCCGTTCTCCACCCTCCACAGGTCGAATGCGACAACTGTTTCCGCACCAAAGGCAAAGGCGTTCGAGTAAGTGGTGTGGGTCAGCAGCAGATCGCCGTCTTCGATCATGCGATGGGTTTCATAGTCAAAACCGGCTCCTTTCAGGACTGGCAAGAGGCCGATCACCGCGTCCAGGCCTGTGGGCACACTCGGATTGTGCTGAATGTAGTCGGCGGTGTAGTAGCGCCGCATGTCTTCTTCGCTGAAATCGCGAAAAAGTGCGTCCATTGCTTTGGTGAGAAGTAGCTTGTTGGGGCTCATTTTTTCCTCTTTTCCCGCTGCTGATGATCCGGCAGACGTGAACGCGCCGGCGAATAGGCCGCCGATCAATGCAAGGACCAGTGCGTAGGGTCTTGATTTGGTGAAAAGAACCATCTCCAATTCCTCCGATATCGATCCGTTCCGACCACTGAAGCTCGCGATTGTGCAAGTGCCTTGCTCCGCGAAACATGACCTGGTGAATGCGGGACCGACCGTGTGCGGGCCAGGGGCTGGTTCGAACCAGACAGAAACTGGGCGAACCGGGATCAGCGGATCTTGTGTTTCGCTGAAAAAATCCTGCCGACATTCACGAGGATGCAAGGTATTGAAATAGAACGAAGTATCAATTACGCACTTTCAAGTAACAAGGTATGGTAAAGCATACCATATTCTTATAACTACATGTATTTTCAGGCAATAATTCCGCTCGAACTGATCGGTTCGCAGTGTAAATTTGATATTTTTTTTACCCGCACTAAATCGGAGTGCTGGCGCTGCGTTCAAACACATCGCGGATAATCTGGCACTGCGATGCTGGACGAACGCGCCATGTCCGTGGCAATGGAGCCTGCGGGGGAACGGTAAGGAGGATATCGGTGTTGTCTGAAGTACAAGAAATCACTGAATGGTTGTTGAAGGAAGGTCGTTTTCTGGCAGACGATTCTGCGATAGTTGCAGAATACGCCATTCGGATGCGCAAGGCAGGTGTTCCGATCGAACGCGTCAACATCGCTCAACGGTTTGCCAATCCATTGCTGGTTGCGCGCGGTGTCATTTGGACGGAGACAGAAACGCGCGCTTACAGCCAAACCCACTAGCTCCAAAGAACCACACTCGGGACCTTCAGCGACGAAATGGTCAGCGTGTAAGGCACTCCCAGTTTGGCAACGCAATGAACGTCCGCTTTCCGCCCTGGTGGGACATTCGTTGCGACGCGATATCAAAACCCACCGAAAGATAGCGTTGAGCCCCAGCTCTACTGCTCTCCCTTTTCGCCCAAACTCCGAATAATCTCACGTTGCCTTTCCAGCGTCACGGGCATGTATGCGGAGATCGTTGTTGCGAGGTGTTCATGACCCATGTTCTGAGAAAATGCCTTGCGATCCTCCATCGTGTTACAGATCTTGTCCATCAGCATAGCGTGGGTCTTGCGCAGGGTATGAGCGCTGAACGGCCGCATGCCCGCGCTGAGAAAAGCTGATTTGAATATCTGGTTTATTTTCTGCCCGTTCGCGTAAGGCTCGCGCGAAAGTCCGGCGACAGCGAACTTTCCCGTTGGCGTGCCCATTTCTGCCTTCGGAAACATTGCGTCTGCGGGTCCAAACATCAGCTCCTCGCGCAAATACGTGACCCAATTCTCCAGACAGTTTTGGTACATTGGATCCATCGGCAGGAAGTTTGATTCGATATACTTGCCATTCTTTGTCTTCACCTCCCTTCCATCCTGATAGAGAATGCGCTCAACGAGATCGATGTGACCGAGCCGCAGGGAGGCTACGGCGCCATCTCTTGCACTCGTCAACATCAGAAGCGCGAAGACAGCCTTATCACGCCGCGCGAATATGTCGTTTTCCGGCATCTGCCGAAAGGCGTGGTCGCATTGTTCGATTGAAGGATATGCAACCGGGCGCTGGGCATGGGCAGCACGCGCCTCGCGGGCGTTGTTGTTGAAGTATGCGGCGTCCGAATACGTGATCCGGGTCCGGTAGCCGGCTTGGGTGGAAAGCCATTCAACAAAGGCCTTGACCAATCGAAGGGAGGCATCGCGGGTGGTCACGCCAAGTTGCTTGCCGGTGCGTGCGTTCTTCCGCCGCTTCATGTGGGTTTTATATTTGGTCGCCCACTCACGCCGAAACGCCTTGAACGATTTGAATGCGATCGCTTCTTCAAAGCCCAAGAGCGCGGCTGCGACCTTGTCCAGTGAGCTCTCATCTTGGCCCTTTGCCTCGCGCAAATAGATCAGATACTCTCGTTTGATACGCTCATTTTCCGCGTTGAATTTCCGCATGATTTTGCCTCATGGCTGAAGTGATGATTTTACCTGTGCTTCAAGGGTTCCCTTAGGGATCTCGACTGTCGCTGCCATCAATCTCGTAAATTTCGTCCCAGGCTGGCAGATCGGCCTTTTTGACGTTGACGCGAACCGACCCCTCGCACTCCTCACAAAAGGCAATCATTACTCCGCCAGATGTATCTTTGCGGTGATAGGACGCCATTCCAAAGGCAGCGCCGCGGGGGTCCTTGCAGCGCATGCAGTAGAACTGTCCGATCTTCAACGGACGCTTCCTCTTTGCCTTCATGTCTTCAATGAAGGCTTTCAAAGCACATCCGAGGATCAGGAATGGACGGGTCTCATTCAGGACATGAAGACCGCGTTTGGTCCACGCGCGGATTGTCTGCGGTGTTGCATTGACGGCCTCGGCAGCTTCCTCGACCGTGTAAGTGTGGTGTGCCTTCACGCGGGCAGCGCTGATGCGCCCGCCCATCAGTCACGAACTCCGGTTGGCTCAACGCGGTTTGCCTCAGCCCAGGCATTCAGATCAGTACCCTGGTAAATAATCTTGCGTCCGAGCCGATAGAAAACTGGCCCGGTGCCGCGGTGACGCCATTGGGCAAGCTTCTCGCGGTTGCCAATGATGTCGAGTTCCGGATCGCCGAGCACGTATGCCCGGGTGTTGTCGAATAGTCTTGCCATGATCGTGGCCCTTGCTGGTTAACGCTGGCCACGTTTGATCATTCTCGATTACGTTTGAAAAAATGCCGATAGACGATCAAAAGAAGGTCTTAGTCTTTCGGGTCTTTTTTCGGTTTTGAAACGCGAGCGCTGGCTTTGAGGAGACTCCTCTCGTCCTGTTTCTTGGTTCCGACCTGGAACAAACCGCCCACGGTTGCGAGGCCCGGTGGACGAGCCGTTTTCAGATCATCGTCATTCAAATGTTTCACAGCCCAGGTCGCATAAATCTTTTCGCGTGCATCTATCTCCAGGATTTCGAAGACATCTCGCAATGCCCGGGTGTAGCCGGTAGAAGGTTCACCCGTTTCCCCGGATGTTCCATAAGTTGGACGCTCGCCAACCTCTCTTGCATAAAGCCTTGCCAACCTCAGGGCGATTGCCCGCGCATAGTAGTCAGGCGCACGATGAGGCAGGTTCCAAAACTGTTCCCGCTGATCCTCCAATTCCTGCAAACGCTCTTGAAATGCGTTGCGCAAGTCATTCATCACATGAAGACCTACATTAAAGCCCCCGATTTCGACAACGTTTCGACGGACAAGATCGGTGCAGGTGTCGGGAGACGCTCGCGGCAACGACTTTCTCATGATGACGTCAATTGCGATTGCCAGATCCAAATATTCTCGTTGTGTTTTGTCATTTTCTTCGTCGGGAAACACTGCCTGGAAAAAGGATTGCAGGTTTTCCAGGCCGGCTGTGACCGCATCATATTGCCTTTGAAATTCTTGTTTTGAGTCGAATTGCGTAGGCTTATTGACATCGAACGGTGGTTGTCTTTCCGAAAACACACCAACCATTGGCTCGACTGCTCTGCCGAATGGCGCAAGCATCACATTGACTATGCTATAGAGTTTCTGGACGTCTTCGGCCGGCAGGGTTCTGAAACCAAGGTGTTGCATAAAGGTAGGCTGACTCACCCCTTAGTGCATTACAATGGCGTTGATTGAATTATTTCGAATTTCACACTGAATACACTAAGTCCCCGAAACAGTTGCCTTTGTGCATTAAACTTTTGAGACTTTTGCTAGAAACGCTTCAACTGCCTTGGCTGCCAGACACAAATTCGGACCATTTTATCAACAGTTCCCGCCGCTTTTCGAGCAGATCAGAGCGCGCATAGGCCTGTTCGACGGCTGACCCGATTCGGTGAGCGAGACTCATTTCCGCAATTTCGCGGGGCGCATGGGCATATTCACTGGCCCAATCCCGAAACGTGGATCGGAAGCCGTGAACGGTGACGCCTTCTATCTTCATGCGGCGCAAGAGCATCAGCATCGCCATATTGGACAGCGGTCGGTTACGCTTCTGACCTTCGAAAACGAATTCAGAGTTCAGTGCCTTCAAAGGCTCGATGATGGAGAGCATTTCGTCCGTTAAAGGCACGCGATGTTCAAGATCGGTTTTCATCCGATTGGCTGGGCAGGTCCAGAGATTGTCGTCAAAATCGATCTCTTTCCAGCGCATGCCGAGCACTTCACCAGTTCGGGCCCCCGCCAGACACGTGAACATGAGTGCTTTGGCGGCCATTGCCGATCGTTTGCGAACGTCGGCATAAAATGCGGGTACTTCTTGCCAAGGCATTGCGCTGTGATGTCTGACCTTTGCCTTCACCTTGGGAAGCACATCGGCATTCTTGACTTCGTTGACAGGGTTCTCCCCTTGCCGGAAGCCTTTTGACTTAGCGACTTCCAACACGACCCGCATCCGTTGCATCAATCGGCGCGCAGTTTCAGGCTTTGCCGTCCAGATCGGCGACAGGCAGGCAAGCACTTCGGGCTGGCCAATGCCATCTACGGGAAGATGGCCTAATTTCGGAAAGGCATAATCCCTAAGGGTGTTGATCCATTGCTGGCCGTGCTTATCATTCTTCCAAGTCGGCAGCCGATCGATGTGAACCTGGCGCGCTATCTCTTCAAATGTGGGTATTTCCTTCTTGGCATTGTAGCGCGGGTTCAACCCCTGCTTGGCCAGGCGACGAAATTCCAGAGCACGGCTACGGGCTTCTTGAAGCGTCACTATATCGGCGCCACCAAGGCCGAAATCGGTGCGCAGCGGCTTGCCCTGCCTGTTCCGCTGTCCCTTGACTGTAACCCGCACAATCCACCGCCGAGCGCCCGACGGATCGACAACAAGATAAAGCCCGTTTCCGTCGCCGTGCCGGCCTGGACCAAGCTTCTCAACAGCACGTTTTGTGAGCTTCCCAGAAATCATGACAAAGGCAACTATACCACGCTTCATACCACACAGTGTACGAAATCGAGTATAATCGAATTAACGCGAACGGCATAGCGAGACGAGCAGTCCGTCCGCTTTTTGGCTTAATTAAGCCAATGTACAGGTCTGGAAGAAACTCAAGATGTGGGTAGAATGGCGGACAGAGAGGGATTCGAACCCTCGATACGGTTGCCCGTATACACGCGTTCCAGGCGTGCGCCTTCAGCCACTCGGCCACCTGTCCGTTCCAGGCTGAACCCGCCTGAGTGCCGCGCAATATACTCAGCCTGATCCCAAGTGCAAGCGCCCAAACACGTTTTTTTTGAACGCTTGACGGGCTGTGGAGCATGCTCCTCATTTCAGGGTGCGAGGTGCCGCTCGAGCGCAAATCCGGAGTGGCTTTTTCGATGGAACTCACAAGAATGTGTTGCATATCAATTATTGAACAAGAAAATTGAGATATTACTCTAAGGACGTTGAGGCGTGCTTTGTTTTTGAAGTGGCCGACGTGCTTGAAACCAAAGGGATATTAACGAAGGGCACCTTGAAAAAGGTCGGTACCGACATGATTAGTATTGTTAAATTTGTTTTTCGCCTGACGGGTCTGGCATTTCTCGCCATCGCCATAATTGCCGGCATTTCCGACGCCAGCACCTCCATTGCTCAGTCGCAGGTTCAGCTCCAGCCGCTCGGGCAGCTGTTGTTCAGCCTCTTCCCCGACACGTTTCCGATCCTCCAGCCCGCCATTGAACGTCATGTTCATCCGGCACTTTGGGATCCGGTTCTGCTGACGCTGATGACCTGGCCGGTCTGGGCCGTTGCCGCACCGCTTGGCCTCGGCTTTCTCTGGATGGGCGCCCGCCGCGGACGCATTCAGCCGCAATTCGCCTGAGGTTCGGCAAGACACGCATTCGTGAACTCACTTGGAAACGGCTCACAAGTACGCCACATTACGGGCAATGCTTGTGACGCCGTTCCGGCCGTTCCCGCGTGACGGGGAAGGGCCGGCCTTTCCAGGAGTTTGCCAATGTCCTTCATGACCATGCTCACCAAAAAATTCTCCCTGCCGGGCAAGGACGAAGCCCTGCCGGGGCGCGACGCGGCCATTGAACCCGGCGAAGCACACTTCGTGAACGGCAACCCGATGAAGGCTCCCTATCCGGAAGGCATGAAGACCGTGCTCCTCGGGATGGGCTGTTTCTGGGGCGCGGAGCGGTTGTTCTGGCAGTTGCCGGGCGTCCACGTCACCGCCGTCGGCTATGCGGGCGGTTACACGGCGAACCCGACCTATCACGAAACCTGCACCGGACGGACCGGTCATACGGAAGCGGTCCTTGTTGTGTATGACCCTGAAGTGATCAGCCTGGAAGACCTGTTGAAGGTATTCTGGGAAAACCACGATCCGACGCAGGGGATGCGGCAGGGCAACGACACCGGCACCCAGTACAGGTCTGCAGTCTATGTCAATGCTGCCGGCGATCTGGAGCTTGCACTGAAAACAAGGGATGCCTACCAGGCAGCCCTTTCCAAGGGTGGCGTGTCCGCGTCGATCACAACCGAAATCCGCGAACTGGATACGTTCTACTTTGCCGAAGACTATCACCAGCAGTATCTGGCAAAGAACCCGGCGGGGTATTGCGGCATTGGCGGAACCGGGGTTGCCTGCCCGGCCGGGATCGGTCAACCGGCCTGAATGTGGCGCAGATAGAAACGGCTTGCGGCGGTCTGGCCGCCGCGAGCATCCGTGCCTTGTCTGGCATCGGGAAATTTGACAGGGTTTCCTGCGCGGTGCACTCGTCCGGTTTCTTCAAACGCGCGAAAAAGTCGTATATCTCGTTCGTTTCTCAGCGATAATTCAGTTTTTATTAAAATAACAGCGAGATCTTCAACACCGGAGAAGGTGTACATGGGGGTCTCACGATGAGCCGCTTCGCAAAGCTTTTTGCGGCCGTCTATTTTCTGATCTGCAGCGCGGTCGTTCTGTCTGCGTCCCTGGTGCCAAGTGGTGCCGGTCCCGTTGCCGTTTTCGCCAAGCCGTGGGGCAAGTCCGCCGTTGAAGTCATTGCTGCAACCGAGGCACCGGTGATCTTCGTGCGGAACGGAACCTGGATCGCGTTGACGGAATCCACCGACACCGAGTTAGTTAGCCGGCTCTACGATGCAGGTGCCGGATTTGTTGCCTCAAGCGCTGTCGCAATGGCGTGCGCGCGCTTGTCGGGCCTTTCACTGGAGAAGAATTCATGAGCGAAATGGCGGCGGGGGTCTCGGGCCTGGATTGCTTTCGGGAGCGGTTTTCCAAGATCGTGATCTATTTCACGTGGTTCAATGTTGGCCTCGTTGCAGTCGCGGCCTGGCTGGTCGGCAATGTCTCGATCGGCCTTGTTGTCGGTGGCGCATTTCTGCTCGGTGCGGCCGCGACGGCCTGCTGGCTGAAATTCGGTGCAGGCGTCGAAACGCGCCTGGCGACCGCCATGTCCCTTGCCGGCCTCGTCGCGCTTTTCGTTGCTGCCCTGTCGACACCGGACGGACAGAACTCGTTCCAGCTCGACGGCCACATGTATTTCTTCGCGGTTCTCGCGATCCTGGCGAGCTGGGTCGATTGGCGTGCGCTTGTCGCCTATGCAGCGGTCGTTGCCGTGCATCACCTGGCACTGAACTTTCTCATGCCCTGGGCCGTGTTTCCGAACGGTGCGGATTTCGCGCGGGTTGTGTTTCACGCACTCATTGTGGTTGCTGAGGTCGGTGCGTTGTGGTGGATGACAAACTCGCTGGCAACCGCGTTCACAGCGTCTGACCAGGCGCGCGAAGAGGCGGAAAAAGCCCAGTCGGAAGCGCTCCTGCTTCAAGAGGAGAATTCCCGCCACACGGATGCGGAGTTGGAAAAGCAGCACACGGTCAGCGAACGGATTGCCGTGTTCCAGCAGGAAATTGCCTCCAAGCTTGATGGTGTCGGGGTCAAGGTTGCCGAGATGCGCGGCTCCGCTGAGGAGCTGGGTGCCGTTGCCCAGGACACCACCGGTCGTGCGACCTCGGTTTCCGACGCCTCAGAAACTGCATCGTCGAATGTGCAGATGGTGGCTTCGGCGGCAGAAGAGCTGTCCTCGTCGATTGCCGAAATCTCGCGTCAGGTCGAGCAGACAACCGAAATCGTGATGAAGGCGACGGAAAACGCGCAGACCAGCAACCGCAAGGTCGCGGGGCTGTCGGAAGCTGCCAACCGTATCGGCGAAGTCGTTACGCTGATCCAGGCGATCGCCGAACAGACCAACCTGCTTGCCCTGAACGCCACGATCGAGGCCGCACGGGCAGGTGAGGCCGGCAAGGGCTTTGCGGTTGTCGCCTCCGAGGTGAAGGAACTCGCGACACAGACATCCAAGGCGACCGAGGAAATCGGTGCTCAGATCTCGGCCATCCAGGCGGAAACCAAGGGTGCCGTTGAATCGATCGGCGCGATCGCGGAAACCATGGACGAGGTCAACAGCTACACGGCCGCCATTGCCGCTGCCGTTGACGAACAGGGAGCAGCGACCCAGGAGATTTCGCGCAATGTCGCCGAGGCAGCCGACGGCACCGGCCGGGTTGCGGAAAACATCGGCGGCGTCCGCGAATCGGTCGAGCGCACCAGCCGCTCCGCATCTTCCATGGCGGATGCAACGGAGGTCCTGGACGCGGAGACATCCGAGATGCGCAACGCCATCGATGCCTTCCTGCAGGATGTGGCTGCCGCTTAATCAACCAAAAATGACGCATCGGAAAAAAAGGCCGGCTACACTTGAGCCGGCCTTTTTTTTATCCTGAGTACAGAGTGTTTGACTTGTTGCCGCTCGGATGTCATGAGCCGCACTTCGAAAGACAACTGAGCGGTCTGGCACAGGGCAAAAAATGGTCGAGACGTCTGCCTGCATCGGAAATCGGCATGTGGCAACCGAAGGCAAGCTTCTGCCCGGATCGGTACTGTTGCTCGACCTGTTGAAACAGCGCTCCGCCAGACTGTTTGAAAACCCCGCCGAGATCGTCTCCTGCACCGCGCTGGAAAACGTGCCGGGTTGTCTTGCAAGGCTGGAAGCCGCGCAGGGCGAGGGCAGGTTCGCCGCTGGATTTCTCGCTTACGAACTGGGTTTCGCGTTCGAGGAAAAGCTCAAGCACCGCTTCGAACCAACGGATGAGCCCCTGCTGTGGTTCGGCATTTACGACAGTGTGCGCGAAATCCCTATCGATGTGGCCAAAGAGCTGTTGTCCCGGTCCGCCGTGTCGGAGGATGCTGCGCTCGGTGCGCCGGTCTTCGACATGGAGCGGGAGACCTATGCCACCGCGTTTGAGCGTGTCCGCGATCATCTGGCAAAAGGCGACATCTACCAGGTCAATCTGACCATGCGGGCTCAGCTGTCCCACGAGGGGGCTCCCGAAGCGCTCTTTCTGGATCTGATGCAGCGTCAGCCTGTCGAGTTCGCCGCGTTCATCCGCATGCCGGACAGGTCGGTTCTGTCGCTGTCGCCGGAGCTGTTCCTGGAACGGCAGCGGGACGTCTTGCGCACACGGCCGATGAAAGGCACCGCGCCCAGGGGCCGCTTCGCTTCGGAAGACAAAAGGATCGCGAGGGATCTGGCCAGCGATCCCAAGCAGCGGTCCGAAAACACGATGATCGTGGATCTGATGCGCAACGACCTGTCGCGTATTGCCGACACCGGTTCTGTCAGGGTGACGAAACTGTGCGAGGTGGAGCGCTACAAGAGCCTTCACCAGATGACCTCGACCATCGAGGCGAAGCTTCCCGGACACGCCGGGTTTTCGAGCATTATCCGGAACCTCTTTCCATGCGGGTCCATTACCGGTGCACCGAAGCTCAGCGCGATGCAGATTGCGCACGATCTGGAGAGCGGGCCGCGCGGCATCTATACCGGGTCCATCGGCTATCTCGCGCCTGGCGGGGACTTTCGCCTGAACGTCGCGATCCGGACGCTTGTGCTTCGCGACGATGGTACGGGCCAGGCCGGGACCGGGTCCGGGGTCGTGTTCGATTCCGGTGCTGCGCCTGAATATGACGAGTGCATTCTCAAGCTCAAGTTCATGACCGAGGATATTCCGGATTTCGATCTGATCGAGACAATGGCGTATGATCCTTCGGAGGGCTTTCTGCTATTTGAACGGCATTTGCAGCGGTTGCAGAAATCCGCGGACTATCTCGGCTTCCGGTCAGATCCGGACGCCGTTCGCGCCGAATTGCTCCAAAAAGCTTCACACTTCACCGGGCCCCGGCGGGTGCGCCTGCTCATGAATGCGGATGGTGAGATTTCCATCACCTCAACCGACCTGACGCCCGTGGATGCAAACACGGTTTTTAATCTCGTTCTGGCGACGGAAAGAACACGGTCATCCGACCGCTTCCTCTATCACAAGACGACGAACCGCGCTTTTTACGATGAAACCCGCGCGCGCTACCAGGCAGAAACCGGGTGTCAGGAAGTGTTGTTTGTGAACGAAGACGGCTTCCTGACCGAAGGAAGCTACATGACGTTGTTCCTCAAAAAGGACGGAATCTTGCTGACGCCGGCCCTTCACCACGGTCTGCTGCCTGGCACGTTCCGCGCAGGATTGCTGGAGCGCGGACTGGCGCGGGAAGCCGATCTGACAGAGGAAGATCTGGCAACCGCCGAAACGGTCTTTGTCGGCAATTCCGTCCGGGGACTGGTGCGTGGGCGTCTTCTGGCCACGGCACAAGCTGCAGGCAAAGACAACGCGCATGCCGCCGAGCCGATCGTTGCGCGCCAGGCAGGTTGAGACCGGTCGTGAAGCCTCTTTTGGATGACGTCTTCCCCAATGTTGTTCGCAGGCGCGCGCACGCTTAGGATCGCCTGATGGGCCGCATTCTGGAAACCGAACTCTATCAGCCTGTCAAAGCGTACCTCACCGAACAGGGATACGAGGTGAAAGCCGAAGTCGGGGCAGCGGATATCGTTGCGTGCCGGGGAGACGAGGATCCGGTAATCGTCGAGCTGAAGACAGGCTTCACGCTGAGTCTTTTCCACCAGGCCATTGCGCGCCAGTCGGTGACGGACGCGGTCTATGTTGCCGTTGCGCGTGGGTCCGGGCGGCGCTTCCAATCCGCCCTGAAGAATAATCTCAAGCTCGCGCGGCAGTTGGGTCTTGGCGTGATCACGGTCCGGCTGGCCGACGGACTGATTGAGGTTCACGCCGATCCGGCGCCTTACGTGCCCAGAAAATCAAAGCCGCGCAAGGACCGTTTGCTCAGGGAATTTGCCAGGCGCGTCGGCGATCCCAACACGGGCGGGTCGACACGCGTCACGCTGGTGACCGCTTACCGCCAGGATGCGCTGCGTTGCGCGGACCATCTGAGTACCAACGGCCCGAGCCGCGGCGCGGACGTGGCCAAAGCCACGGGTGTTGCCCGGGCAACCCGGATGATGGCGGATGATCACTATGGCTGGTTCGAGCGCGTTGAACGCGGCATCTACGGATTAACTCCGAGGGGCATGCAGTCGCTCGCAGAGCGGGAACAGGACGCCTGATATTGTGCCCCCGTCAGACGGCGCACGGACCTCAGCCCGGCTGGAACAGCTCCACGACATTGCCTGACGGGTCCTCGCACAGGACCTGCCGGCCGCCCGGGCCTTCGACGATATCGTTTTTGAAGCGCACGCCGGCGCCGCGAAGATCGCCGGCTTTCGCGGCGATATCCGGAACGACCACGACAATCCTGTTCCATCCGCCCGGGGCCGGCTTTGAGCCGTCCGGCATCGGCTTGGACGCCGAAGCCAGCGGACCTGCAAGCCAAAGCTGCAGATCATCGTTGCTCAGAATCGCCATGGCGGGTCCATACTGCTGATCGAGCACGAAACCGAGCTGATCCCTGTAGAAAGACACCGCTTGATCGACGTCGTCGACAATGTAGCGAAATGTAGCCATGCCAATCTCCTGCTCAGCGTTTTCAGGCGGTCACGCTAGCGAGTTTAACACACGCCTTGGGTGGTCTGCGAATGCTGCACACGCAGCGTGGAGAATCTTTTGGTTGGAACTCGCGTGGGTTTTCTGTTCCCTTGTAACGAGAAGCTCAGTTACAGGGAATGGCATCTTCCATCGCGCTCAGGAAAAGCCAGGACGCATCGAGGTGTCGTTGCGCCTTGTTGTTGCGAAGATACTCCACGAAAAGCTCGACATACTGCTTGTAAGAGTATTCGTTGCTTATGCATATGTCCCACGGATATTCGGTGCCGTCCCGTTTCGCCTTCTGGGTGCCCGCTGATATTTGCGCAAGAGAACCGACGACATAACCGTAGCAGACATCCTTGCTGACTGGCCGGCCATACTGACAGGCCGAAAACAAATCGTTGCCTGATATGGCATGCGCCGGTTTCGCATCCATGAGCGAGACTAGGGCAATGACTGCCAAAGCCAATCCGAATGTCCGCATTTGGTTCCTCCCCTCTTGTGTGCTTGTCACACCTCTCTACAGAGTTTTGGAGATGTCAATCGGTGATTACCTGGCAGGCTGCCACGCGACCACCTCCAACTCAGGCCAGAGATCCTTCATCCGCTTCGCCTTTTCGATGTAGGTCTCCTCGTTCGGCTGTACGTAATTCGGCACCAGACGCATGGCAAAGAGGTTCGCCAGCCCGAATGGCGCGTGAATGTCGAGCGTGCCGCTTGCTGTCAGGCGCGCTGCAACCGCATGCGTTCGGGCCGCATAGGTCGTCAGCGCGTCCATGGAGCAATCGAGCGGCCGGTAGGGGCGACCGAAGCGCTGTTCGTACCACAGGTGGACCCGAGCCTGGTTCCGGACTTCAAGCAGATCCGCGAATTCAGGCAGAGCTTCGTTGACGCGCCTGATGACCTGGTCTTCCGCCTCGTAGGAAAGGTCTTGCCCGTCAAAATAGATGACGTCGAAATCCTTGATGCCATGGAGCAGCGCCCGGTTGGTCAGGACATTCCAGACGGTCTGGTAAAGCCCTCCTGAAACCAGCCACGCATCGGGCAGATCGAGATCGCGGATGGCGGCAAGGATATCCATGATGTGCGGCACAGACGCGATCACGTCATGCAAATGGGCGATGCGGTCTTCCTCGCGCGCCTGATACGGATCGCCGAGCAGGTCCGTCTTGCTGATGCCAGATCGTTGCGTCATGGGCTGGTCCTCTTTCCGGGCCGCCGACGCTATCCGATTCTGACGCTCAAAGCATACGTAGCTTTTACGAGGCCGTCGGGCACAGTTGAAAATGAGTGACCAGATGTACATCCGCCTCTTGCTTGACACACCTGTTTCCGGTGCCATGTTGAAGACGGGGCAGCCAGATTTGGATGGTTCGAATGAAGATGTTTTCCGAAGACTTTTCGAAATCCCTGCGCAAATGCATGGTGTTGGCAGTCGGGGCAACGGCACTCACGGCAGTTTCGGTTCAGGTGTCGCAGGCGCAGTCCGGCAGGCCCGACACGCGCTCGCTCAGCTGTGGACAGGTGCAGTCGCTGATCAAGCAGAACGGGGCGGCGGTCCTTCGCACCGGGCAATACACGTTCGACCGATACGTCTACACGCGGAATTTCTGCCAGCACGGAGAGGTCACGAACAAGCAGTGGGTGCCCACCAAGGATGTCCGGCAGTGCCTGGTGCGCGTCTGTATTGATCCGAATATCCTGAGGTTCAACGACTTCTAAAATACAGATGCCTTGTATCGGCCAGGTAAACGGCCGCGATGCGGGATTGATGCGTTCGAATGAGACAGACAGTCGTCGGAACACGGCTTCCGGCGGCTCGCTCAGTGGGGAGTGTGCTCGATGACTTATGCCAGATCGTTCAGCTCCGGATGGGGGGCTGTTGCTGTTGCTGCGGCGACCCTGATGGCATCCGTGTCCGGTGCATATGCGCAGGCGCGGCCAGACACGCGTCAACTCACCTGCGCCCAGGCACAGGCGCTGGTCAAGCAAAGGGGCAGCGTCGTCATGACCACGGGTCCGACGACCTTCGACAAATTCGTCGCGACGTCAAATTACTGCTCGCCCGATGCAAAGATGCTGCGCCCGAAATTTGCGCCGACAAAAGACAACAACAAATGCGCAGTCGGCAACCAGTGCTTCCGGAGCCGGAACTTCCGCTGAGCCGGGCTGATCACATCGAAGCGGCATGGAATTGACTTCTGTTCCAGCGGCCGCCGCGCAGCACCCTGAACGGGTGCTGCGTGGTTTTGAACGATCGGTGACCGGGTCGTTCAGCCCCGAAGCGTGCCGCCGGTCGCTTTCTCGACATTGGCGATGATCTTTCTCGCCACCGCGTCGATTTCCTCGTCCGTCAGCGTCTTCTGGCGCGGCTGAAGGAGCACGTCGATCGCGACCGACTTCTGTCCTTCCGGAACGCCTTGGCCTGCATAGATGTCGAACAGGGTCACGTCTGCGATCAGGTTCTTTTCAGCACCGCGCGCTGCTTTCAGAACGGTCTCGGCAACCACGTCCTGACTGACCAGGAATGCGAAATCGCGTCTGACGGGCATCAGATGGCTGGCGTTAAGCGCGCCCTTGGACCCGCCGGCCTTTTTCTTCGGTTGCGGCAGAGCGTCCAGATCGATCTCGAACGCGACCAGCGGGCCTTCGATATCAAGCTCGGCCAGTGTCCGCGGATGAACTTCGCCGAAAACCGCGAGCGTGTTTTTCGGACCGAGTTTCAGGCAGCCGGAACGGCCGGGATGAAATGTGGAAGGCGCGTCCGTATAGACCTGCAGCCGGTCGACTGGAGCTCCGATCGCGGCCAGCGCGGCTTCCGCGTCGGCCTTCGCGTCGTAGACATCCACATCTGCGGAGTTTCCGGACCAGTGCCGGGACGGTCCCTGGAGCTTCGCGGTGCCCCGGCGCACACCCGCGGCAACCATTTTCTGGCCCTGGGGCGTATCGCCGTGAAAAACCTGGCCGATCTCGAACAGGGCAACGTCGCCGAAACCGCGGTCGGCGTTGCGCTGCGCCGCGGTCAAAAGGCCCGGCAGGAGGCTCGGGCGCATGTCCGACATCTCGTGGGAGATCGGATTGGCGAGGGCAAGCGCGGCGTTGCCGCCGCCGAAAAGCTCGGCCTGCGGCCTGGAGATGAACGACCAGGTAACGGCCTCGTTGAACCCGCGCGCGGCCAGCGCGCGCCTTGCCCGGTTTCGCCGGATCTGCCCGGTTGTCAGAACCTTCTGCCCGACCGTGCCGGTCCGCGGCAGCGGCGTCAGCGGCACCCGGTCAAGCCCGATGATGCGCACGATCTCCTCAACGAGATCGGCCTTGCCTTCGATGTCCGGACGCCAGCTAGGGGCCGCGACCTTGACGGTGTCGCCACCACCGGAAATCCAGAAGCCGAGCGATTTCAGCGTCAGGTTCGCCTCCGCAAGCGACACCTCGACACCGGACAGGCGCCGGATTTCCGAATAGGGAAACTCGATGATGTTGCTGCTGTCCGGAACGCGGCCGGCCTGGGTGGTCTCCGACGGCTCACCACCGCACAGGTCGAGCACCATCCGGGTGGCATATTCCAGGCCGGGCATCATGTAGTCGGGATCGACGCCGCGTTCGAACCGGTAGCGCGCGTCCGTGTTGACGCCGAGCTTGCGGCCGGTGGCTGCAATGTCGTCCTCGTCCCAAAGCGCGGATTCGATCAGGACATTGACCGTCTCGTCTGTACAGCCGGACGGCTCTCCGCCGAGGATGCCTCCGAGGCTTTCCACGGCGTTGTCGTCGGCGATCACGCAGACGGTGTCGTCAATTTCATAGGACTTGCCGTTGAGGCCATCGAGGGTCTCGCCCTCACTGCCGCGCCGGACCACCAGGTTGCCGTGCACCTTGTCGGCGTCGAACACATGCAGAGGACGGCCCTGGTCGAAGGTGATGTAGTTGGTGATGTCGACGAGACTGTTGATCGGACGCAGGCCGATGGCCGTGAGGCGGTCCTGCAGCCACTGCGGCGACGGGCCGTTCTTGATGCCCTTGACCATGCGCAGGCCGAACGCCTTGCACATCGGCTTCGTATCGCCGAAGTCGAGCGAGACGCTGACGGGGCAGGGGTAGCTGCCGCGGATCTGCTCGTGCGAGCGTTCCTTGAGCTTGCCAAGGCCGGCGGCGGCAAGATCACGGGCGATACCGTAGACGCCGGTGCAGTCCGGCCGGTTCGGTGTCAGTCCGATTTCGATGACCGGTTCGTCCAGTCCCGCCCATTCGGCGTAGCTAACACCAACCGGTGCGTCCGGGGGCAGGTCGATGATGCCGTCATGCTCGTCCGACAGTTCAAGCTCGCGCTCCGAGCACATCATGCCGAAGCTTTCCACGTCGCGGATCTTGCCGACGGACAAGGTGGTGTCGAGGCCCGGAATATAGTCGCCCGGCTTGCCGAGCACTCCGACAAGTCCGGCGCGCGCGTTGGGCGCGCCGCAGACGATCTGAACCGGATCGCCGTCGCCGGTATCCACCTTGAGCACGCGCAGCCTGTCTGCATTCGGATGCTGTTCGGCTTCCAGCACCTTCGCGATCCGGAAAGGCTTGAGCCTGTCGGCGCGGTTGGTAACTTCCTCGACCTCCAGCCCGATCATCGTCAGACGTTCGACGATCTCTTCCAGGCTGGCATCGGTTTCCAGGTGCTCCTTGAGCCAGGAAAGGGTGAACTTCATTTTCGGTACTCTTTGTCTCTTGCACGGCGTCTATGCGCCGCAAATCCGGTCAATTCGAAAGATCAGTTGCCGAAACGGTCAACCTCAGGCAGGACGGTCGCGTCGCCGTAGCTCTCCGCGAAACGGCGGCCGATCTCACCGAATTCGCCCGTCCAGCGGCGCACCATGTCCGGCGTGATCTGCTGATTGGTGGCGATCGCCTGTGCGGCTTCCGCCTCGATACGGTCGCGCAGGATGCCGAGTTCGACCTGGGCCGCGTATTCCGCCCGGTATTTCCCGAGCCAGCCCATTGCCACGATCACAACCATCACCAGCAGGGCCGCCGTGCTTGTCAGGCCTGCCCACTTGGCCGTTCCGCCAATGCGCCGGTCACTGGCGATCAGGACCATAGAGGCAATCGTCAGAAAGGCCACGATGTAGATAGCCTGCAGGAAGCTCTGGTACTTTTCGGCCGAACTTGCTTCATGATTGGCGCGCAGGGTGGTGATCCGGTCCCTCAGATAGAGAAGGGCATCGGCCTCCGTGCCGAGCTTGTCGCGGAAGTAAGTGTCGCAAAACCTCAGGCGGCCACGGGACTCGATCTTTTCGGCGCACGCTTCCATGAACGACGTTGGCGTCGGCACACGCTCGTCTATGTCTGCCGTCTGGGCGGCCGACGGGATGACGGTGCCGAGAAGCAGCATGAAGACGAGGGTTAAGCGGGTGATCAATGACATAGACGTTTGTCCCTGGATCCGGGTGATTAGGTGGACAGGCCGCCGAACAATGTCGGCAGATCGAGCGGACGGAAGCCGTAATGCTGGATCCAGCGGACATCCGCGTCGAAGAAGGCCCTGAGATCCGGCATGCCGTATTTCAGCATGGCGATCCGGTCGATCCCCATGCCCCAGGCGAAGCCTTGATAGACATCCGGATCGAGGCCGCAATTGCGAATGACGTTCGGATGCACCATGCCGCAGCCGAGAATCTCCAGCCAGTCCTCGCCCTGGCCGATCTTCACTTCACCGCCGGAGCGGTCGCACTGGATGTCGACCTCCATCGACGGCTCCGTGAACGGGAAAAAGCTCGGACGGAAGCGCATCTTGATATCGTCGACCTCGAAGAACGCCTTGCAGAATTCCAGCAGGACCCATTTCAGGTGGCCGAAATGGCTTTCCTTGTCGATCACGAGCCCTTCCACCTGGTGGAACATGGGCGTGTGGGTCTGGTCGCTGTCGCAGCGATACGTGCGTCCAGGGATGATCACGCGGATCGGAGGCTCCTGGGAACGCATGGTGCGGATCTGGACAGGTGAGGTGTGCGTGCGCAGCAGCAGGCGTTCGCCGTCTTCCTTTTCGTTGAAGAAGAACGTGTCATGCATCTCGCGGGCAGGATGGCCCTCGGGAAAGTTCAGGGCGGTGAAGTTCAGTTCATCCGTCTCGATGTCCGGGCCTTCGGCAATCGAGAAGCCCATATCCGCGAAGATGGCCGTGAGTTCGTCGATCACCTGGCTGACCGGATGTATGCGGCCGGCTTCGGCCGGTGACGGGCGAAGCGGCAGGGTGACGTCGACGGTTTCGCTGGCAAGACGCGCCCCGAGGGCTGCTTCCGCGAGGATGTCCTTGCGCGCACTGATGGCGTCGGTGATCCTGGCTTTCAGCCCGTTGAGGGCCGGCCCCATCACCTGGCGCTCTTCCGGCGTCATCTTTCCGAGCGTCTTCATCTGCTCGGAAATCTTTCCTTTCTTGCCAAGGGTTGTGACCCGGATGTCCTCAAGGGCGGTTTCGGTCTCCGCGCCGTCGATGGCGGCCAGGAGATCGGTTTCTAGAACGTCGAGATTTGACATGCGTGCTCGGTTGTCGGTGCGCGCGCCGCGCGCAGAAATGAAAGTCGGGGTCTTTTAGCGAATAATGACGCCGAATGCCACGGCCTCGACCGCATTATTGCGTGAGCCCCAGGTGAATGGAAAAACGCCGCTTTTCAGGAAGGAAAGACCTGGCGCCTCAGCGCATAAATCGTCCGCAGGCCGGGCCCTGAAGCTTGGGCACGCGCACAGCAATGGCACGCAGGCGCAGGGAAACTGCGGCGTGGCCGGAAGAAGGGCGCTGGGTCGTGCGGTCGGTCATGCGCGCAATGTACCTGAAGCCGAGGCGAAGGCAAGTGGGAATGCCAGGTTTGCCGGGCATCTGGTACCCCTCCCCCTCGGGAGAGGGGACTTTTGCTCCGGCTGGTGCGCAACAGCTCTGCGCACGTCCTCGGGATGTGGCCTTTGCCTTCTGCCCTTCTCCGTAAGGCCATGGCATGACCGACGTTGGTGTGATTCTCAAATCCCGACCTGAACTTCCACCTCATCTGCGCCTTTCGGCCGTCCGATAGAGGCCTGGAGTTCGTCCGGAAGCCAGCTCTCGAACGCGCGTTTCGCTTTGGTTTGAGGGGCTGTTTTGCCGCTGATCAGCCAATAGCCGAGCCCGGTTGCCGGGCGTTGCGGAAACGGGGCGATCACCTGTCCGGACTTCACCGCATAGACGGCGAGGGTTTCCCAGGCGAGGAACACGCCCTGGCCGGCAATGGCCGCATCAAGGCAAAGCGAGCCGTCCGAGAATGTGGGGCCGTCCTGCAGGATGCTTTCGTCCAGATCGAAGAGATCGAGCCAGGTCTTCCAGCTGAACATCTGGCCCGGGTCGCGGATGATCGGCAGCCTGCCGATATCCGCCGGTGCGCGGATCTCTTCCGCGAGAGCCGGGCTGCACACCGGAAAGACCCGCTGGTTGAGAAGCTTTTGCGCATTGAGCCCCGGATAGGGTCCGTGCCCGACCCGGATGCACAGATCAACGTCGCTGGTATCCGGGTCGATGAGATCAATCGTTGCTTCCACGCGCACGCGAATGCCGGGATGGGCCTTGTTGAAACTCTTCAGGTGCCAGACAAGCCATTTGCCGGCAAAGACGGGCGCGACCGAAATGGTCAGCGCATCCTCCCGGCCCCGTTCCGTTGTCGCGACCGCCGTGGACAGCGAGCTCATGGCCGTCGTCAGGTGCGGTTGCATTGCCAGCATGTGTGCCGTCGGCAGCAAAAGCCGGTTCCGGCGCTCGAACAGCTGTACGCCCAGTTGGGCCTCGGACTTCTGGACCTGCTGGCTGACCGCCCCGACTGTGACGCCGAGCTCTTCAGCAGCGCTCTTGATCGACCCAAGCCGTGCGACGGCTTCAACGGCTCGCAATCCGGACAGATGGATTCGGTTGAGATTCTTCATTTTAGAAAAACTAAACTGATTTGCAGAAGAAGTCGATTTTTTTCGGCCCTAACTGGGTATAGGTATAGAGCATAGCTAAATTCAAAAAAGGAATTTGGCCATGACCAAAAGAACAATAAAAAGGAGACTGAAACTCATGATGAAACTGTTTATGCGCCGCCAGACGAAAGCGACATCGCCGTCCTGGTACGATCGGACCGATCCCCTGGCCCATCCGGCCATCCAGCGCATGAGCCCGCGGGAACTCGCGGATCTGCCGCTGAACCGGCGCTGACCCCGAACCGGCTGAAACGCCGGTCTCGATACAAGCCAGACATGTCCGGCCAGCCGGGCTGTCATTTCAATCCAGAACAGAAAACGGCGCCAGGACCCTGTCCGGCGCCGTTTCTGCTTTTGCGCATAAGACGATTTGGACTTGACCTGGAGTCGCTCCAGACGGGTAGTTTGCCTCGACTCAATGAGGCAGCACATGCGGATTTCAGAAGCATCAACCATGTCCGGTCTGAGCGTCGACACGATCAGGTACTACGAAAAATCGGGCCTTGTTCCGGCAATCGAGCGCAGCCCCGATGGATTGCGGCGGTTTTCGCCGGAAAACATCGAGTGGCTCGTCCTGCTCTACTGGTTGCGCAAGACCGGCATGCCGATGAAGGAAATGCGCCGGTTCGCAGCGCTTTACCGGGAGGGCGAGGCAAGCATTGCGGAGCGCAAGGCGGTGCTGCTCAATCACGAACAACGCCTCCGCCGGCGCCGTGCCGATCTGGACCGCTGCGCAGAAGTCCTTGCCTACAAGATCGCGACCTACAGGAAAATCGAAGGAGAGCCATCATGAAGATCATTTTCGTCGGAGCCTCGGGCGACGTTGGTACGGCGGCCCATAAAGAGCTTTCCTCCCGGCATGAAGTCATCACGGCGGGCCGGACGTCCGGCGACATTCGGGTGGATCTCGCATCACCTGCGAGTGTCGAGGCGATGTACCGGGCGACCGGTCCTGTCGACGCAGTCGTCTCCGCCGCCGGCGAGGTTGAATTCGCACGTCTGGAGGACATGAGCGTCGAGAAGTTCCGGTTCGGCCTTGAAAACAAGGCGCTCACGCAGGTCGGCCTGGTTCTGGCCGGATTGAACACGGTGAGGGAAGGCGGTTCCTTCACCCTGACCAGCGGCATTCTCGACCGCGATCCTGTCCTGATGGGAACGGGGGCAGCGATCGCAAACGGGGCTCTGGCCGGTTTTGTCAAATCCGCGGCGATCGACATGCCGGGAAACCGGAGGATCAACGTGGTCAGCCCGGGTCTTCTCGAGGTTTCGGCAGATCAGTATGGCGCCTGGTTCCCGGGTCACGAACTGGTCTCGTCCCGGCGCGTCGGTCTTGCCTATGCCAAATGCGTGGAAGGCGCGATCACGGGCCGGGTGGTCACCGTGGACTGAGCATGTCAAAACTCGGCCCGCCAAAGAGGTGCACGGCGGGCAGTCCTCTCAGCGTCATGCCATGGCTCGACTCGCTGCTGTCCGGTTTGGAATTTGCTCGTCGAACTTATGTCATTGAGAAAGCGGCAGTGTTCCGTCCGGCGCCAAGTTGGGACAAGGACTTGTTTTGCGGATTTGTCGTCCCGGTTTGGTGCGTAAGCGGCAAGACCGGGATCTAGTACGCCGTGTGACTTCAGTTTGGAAGAAGCGGGAGAAACAACGGGTTACTGGTTCCCTGCCTTCCGCTGCGCTTCAGCAGGGATGACAAGTCTGCATACGCAAACGCGCCCTACGGGCTCATCTCGTCATAAACCGGACAGCAGTGGGCCTGGCCATGGCATCCACGCCGTTCCAGTTGCGTCTGGAAGGCAACATGCGCGCGCGAGCGTCACGGCATGGATTGCCAGATCAAGTCTGGCAATGACGGGAGAGAGAGGGTTTGCAGGTTTGTTGATGAACCATATTTGACCCTCTTCATCCTGAGGAAGCGCGAATGCGCTGTCTCGAAGGACGGGCGTGCAAATTTTCAGAGATGGGAAACGGTTCGCATTGAGTGGCCGGTCATCAGGTTCGAAAGACAGGTATTCCTCTCAGCGTCATGCCATGGCTTGACCATGGAACCCATGCCGTTCCGGTTGCGTCTGGCAGGCAACATGCGCGCGCGGGCGTTACGGCATGGATTGCCAGATCAAGTCTGGCAATGACGGGAGAGAGAGGGTTTGCAGGTTTGTTGATGAACCATATTCGACCCTCTTCATCCTGAGGAAGCGCGAATGCGCTGTCTCGAAGGACGGGCGTGCAAATTTTCAGAGATGGGAAACGGTTCGCATTGAGTGGCCGGTCATCAGGTTCGAAAGACAGGTATTCCTCTCAGCGTCATGCCATGGCTTGACCATGGAATCCATGCCGTTCCGGTTGCGTCTGGCAGGCAACATGCGCGCTCGGGCGTTACGGCATGGATTGCCAGATCAAGTCTGGCAATGACGAAAGCGGGACATGTTGCGGGGCGTGGCCGGGACGCATCGCAAGACTGCTCCGCGCCTCACTCGTCCATCTTGAGGGCCTGGATGAAGGCTTCCTGGGGGATTTCGACCTTGCCGAACTGGCGCATCTTCTTCTTGCCCGCCTTCTGCTTTTCCAGAAGCTTGCGCTTGCGGGTGGCATCGCCCCCGTAGCATTTCGCGGTCACGTCCTTGCGCAGGGCGGCAATGGTTTCGCGGGCGATGACGCGTCCGCCGAGGGCGGCCTGGATCGGGATCTTGAACATGTGCCGCGGGATCAGGTCCTTCAGCTTTTCGCACATGGCGCGTCCGCGCCGTTCCGCCTGGCTGCGGTGCACCAGCACGGACAGCGCATCGACCGGTTCCTCGTTGACAAGGATCGACATCTTGACGAGGTCGCCGGCCCGGTAATCGGAAATCTGGTAGTCGAACGAGGCATAGCCCTTGGAGACAGATTTCAGCCGGTCGTAGAAGTCGAAGACGACTTCGTTGAGCGGCAGGTCGTAGGAGACCATGGCACGGCTCCCGACATAGGACAGATCGACCTGGATACCCCGCCGCTCCTGGCACAGTTTCAGGATCGCACCAAGATAGTCGTCCGGTGTCATGATGGTTGCCCGGATCCACGGTTCGCGGATTTCGGAAATCTTGACGATATCCGGCATGTCGGCCGGGTTGTGCAACTCGACCTCGGACCCGTCTGTCAGCGTCATCTGGTAGACAACCGAAGGAGCCGTTGCGATCAGGTCCAGGTTGAATTCGCGCGACAGGCGCTCCTGGATGATCTCCAGGTGAAGGAGCCCCAGGAACCCGCAGCGAAAGCCGAAGCCGAGCGCCGCCGACGTTTCCATCTCGAAGGAGAAGCTCGCATCGTTGAGGCGCAGTTTGCCCATCGCTGCACGCAGGTCTTCGAAATCGTTCGCATCGACCGGGAAGAGGCCACAGAAGACGACCGGCTGGGCCGGTTTGAAGCCCGGCAGCGGTTCGGTGCACGGTTTCTTGTCCAGCGTGATGGTGTCGCCGACCCTGGTGTCGGCCACTTCCTTGATCGAGCCGGTGATGACGCCGATTTCGCCCGAACGCAACTCGTCCACCTGGATGAACTTCGGTGTCATGACACCGACCCGGTCAACGTCATAGGACGCACCGGTGCCCATCATCTTGATCTTCTGGCCCTTCTTGAGCGTGCCGTTGATCACCCGCACCAGCACCATCACGCCGAGATAGGTGTCGTACCAGCTGTCGACCAGCATGGCCTTCAGCGTGTCATCAGGATCGCCTTCCGGGGCGGGGAGTTTGTGGACGATCGCTTCGAGCACGTCTTCCACGCCGAGGCCGGTCTTCGCCGAAATCATGCAGGCATCCGACGCATCAATGCCGATCACGTCCTCGATCTGTTCCTTGATCCGGTCCGGTTCGGCGGCGGGAAGGTCGATCTTGTTCAGGACGGTGACGATTTCGTGGTCATTGTCGATCGCCTGGTAGACATTGGCAAGCGTCTGCGCTTCCACACCCTGCGACGCGTCAACGACAAGCAGCGAACCTTCACAGGCTGCAAGAGACCGGGACACCTCGTAGGCAAAGTCCACGTGACCCGGTGTGTCGATCAGGTTCAGCGTGTATTGCTGGCCGTCCTTGGCGTTGTAGATCAGCCGGACCGTCTGGGCCTTGATGGTGATGCCGCGTTCACGCTCGATATCCATGGAGTCGAGAACCTGTTCGGTCATTTCGCGGTCGGTCATCGTGCCCGTCATCTGGATCAGCCGGTCGGCAAGCGTTGACTTGCCGTGGTCGATATGGGCCACGATGGAAAAATTTCGGATGTTGGAAAGGCTCTTCGTCGTCATGGCCGCCCGTTTACCACCGCAATTTGCTTTCGACCAGAAAAATGCGAGCGAACGGCGCGGAAATCCGTTGCTTTTTTTCAACTCTTTGGAACGGGCCGGATCAAGGGAGTGCGAGCAGGCTGCAAACAGCAAACTGGCACGGGCTGCTGTTGATCGAAAACGGGGGAAAGTGCAGGTGGGTTCGGGATCTTTGCACCCGGAACACGGAACACGTCTCACTTCTCATTTCGGCAGGCTCAGTTCGCCGTCAGCACCGTCCGGCAAGCATTGGGCAGGGCGGCAAGTGCCATCGGGCGTTTCTTGACGACTTTAGGTTTTTCACCGGCCTTCGGCGGGTTCTTTGGAACCCAGGGTTCATCGGAAAGCCAGTAGGTCAGGTGCGATCCGCAACCGTCACCGGGTGGCGGCGGGTTCTGGTTCTTGCAGCCTGCGCTTCCTTTCGGGCAGGAAAGCCGGACATGAAAATGATAGTGATGGCCCCACCAGGGCCGGACCTTCCGGAGCCAGGCACGGTCCTTGCTCTTTTCAAACTCGCACAGGGCCTTCTTGATCGTCGGATTGACGAAGATGCGGGCGACACGCTTGTCGGAAGCGGCGCGGCGGATCAGGCGCGCATGTGTGTCTGTCCACTTGTTCGGATCGACACTGCGGTCGGCGCCCTTAACGTCGAGCGGACCCTTCAGCATCGAGATGGCGGATACATCTTCCCTCTCTTGCGCGGAAAGACGCCGGTTCGGCATTTCCCTGAGCCAGATGTCGGCATCCAGCCCGATCTGGTGACTGGCATGACCGGACAGCATCGGACCGCCGCGCGGCTGTGCGAGGTCGCCGACAAGGAGGCCATTCCACCCCACCTTGGGGGCATCGGCGGCAAGATCCTTCAGGTAGTCGATCAGCTCGGGATGACCCCAGTTGCGGTTTCTGGAGAGCCGCATCGCCTGCCAGGTCGGTCCGTCCGGAGGCAACGAGGCGCCACCTGCAAGACAGCCTTTCGCGTAAGACCCGATGGCGCGCGCCTTCAGCGGGGCCGGTCCGTCCGCGGCACCGAAATAGTCCTTCGCCGGGAGCTGAGAGCGAAGTACGAGTGTCGGTTTCTTGGCGACGTAGCCTTCCGGCACGTCTCTTTTTCGGACCGGAACCGGAACACCGGCAACGGTCGTGAAACTCGGCTCATAGGCTTCGGCTGCGTTTTTGCCCGGTTTGTCCGCCGGAACGGGCACAGGTTTTGCGAGCGCCGATCCGGCAGTGCATACGGCCAACAGCAGTCCGAGACCGGTCCAAGCCAGCTTGCAGGACAGCCGATTTGCTCGTTCAGGCTTGCTCACGTGAATGCCTCGCGCGTTCCCCGGCGAGCCGCTTTCCAGGAAGGTATCCGGGCGGCACATCCGCCTAGGCAGCATGCACCAAATCGGACCCTTGCGCATCTGGTTCCGCAGTTTCCACCTGCGCTTTCAACAGATCGGCCAGTTCATCCAGCAGAACGGTGTTGTCGCGGATGATCCGGTCCGCCGCGCCGTTCAGCAGGATAATGTTGCCCGGGCGGGCATTGTCCAGGTCTTCGGCTTCCGGCTCCAGCGTGGTGTCGAGGCGGTGATAGGTGACGTTGTCCATGAGGCCGAACAGATGCTGCGCCTGGTACTCCGCGGTCTGCGATTGCCCGTCGGAGAAGATGGAGAGGATCGGGGAACCTTTTGAAGGCTGCATCCAGCCGAGGGAGCCCCAGCCGATGGCGTCCTGATAGGCAAACGGCCGATCTGAGGCCCGTCCGGTGCCGAGGGAAAGGATGACGATCTCGTCGTTTTCCCAGCCGAGCTTGCGCGTTTCAAGATAGGCGGCGATCGCAGGGTCGTTCATGAACACACCGCCGTCGACAAGGGCTTCCTCGCGCTTGCGGCTGAGGTTTTCAACGCGCGCCGGTTCGAAATAGGACGGCGCTGCAGTCGTGGCCCGCACGGCCTGCCAGAAATAGTAGTCGTCGGGCCGTCCGCCATTTTCCTCCAGCCCGTTGGTCATGAAGACAGCCTTGCGCTGCTCTATGTCGTACGCGGTCAGAACGAGTCTGGTCAGCGCGCTCGCCATGGAGGTCCAGCCGAAACGTTCCTTGAGCAGCTTTTCCAGCGGACGTGCATCATATGTTTCGTCGAACAGGCCAAGCGGGTTGGTCACCGCCCGTGCGAAACGTGCGGTGATGGAATTGGTGAAGATATCTCTGGCTTCGCGTTCGTAAAAGGAACGCAGCTCTTCGATCGTCGCGGCGGCTTCGCCTGCGGTTCCGCCGGGCCGCGGAGCACTCAGTCCGGCCGCAATCAGCCCGCCGGTGGACGTGCCCGCCATCAGGTCGAACACCTTGTGAAAGGGTTTGCTGACCCCGCGCTGACCCAAACGGGCCTCGAGGGATTCAAGAACGCGCAGTGGGATAAGGCCGCGGACACCGCCGCCGTCAATGGAAAGAATGAAACGCTTTTTCTGGGTCATGGTCAGTCCCGGGGTGGTCAAAATTTGAAGGGGCAGCGCCTGCTCGCAAACCGCATCATACGCTTATGTGATCGTTGATTAAATGTTTGCGACCAATTGCGACACTGCAATGGCAATTTTTAAAAGATAGTCCTTAAATGGCAAATTTGGAGAGCAACAGGTTAAGCGAATAGTTGGAATTCTGCTGAATCTTCTGATTTGCCACAGATACAACCCATAATACACACGGACGGCTCTTTATCCGGAGGTTGATTTCGGACTAGGATCGCCCCGATTGCCAATACCCCTACAGGACGCCCCATGAATATCGATCTACTGCGCCGACTTTGCGAAACTCCGGGTGTGCCGGGCCACGAGCACCGCGTGCGCGAGCTCATCCAGAATGAGATCAAGGGGCTGTTCGACGAGGTCACGGTTGACCCGATGGGATCGCTTTTGTGCCGGCGCGACAGCCGCAAGGCCTCCGGAAAGGGCGACCCGAAAAAGATCATGCTGCTGTGCCACATGGACGAGATCGGTTTTCTGGTCTCGCATGTCACGGACAAGGGGTTCCTCCATGTCCAGCCGGTCGGAGGCTTTGACGCGCGCAACCTGTTTTCGCGCCGTGTCCTTGTCTCCACCGATGACGGCGACTTCAAGGGGGTCATGAACCCGGGCGGCAAGCCGATCCATATTTCGTCTCCCGAAGAACGCAAGAAGATCCCCGAACCCAAGGACTTCGTTGTCGATCTGGGCCTGGGAGAAAAGGCAAAGGATGTGGTCAGGGTTGGCGACATGGTGACAATGGACGAACCGCTGATCGAAATCGGCGAGAAAGTCGTTTCGAAAGCGCTCGACAATCGCATCGCCTGCTGGCTGGGGATCGAGGCCGTCAAGGGCCTCGGCAAAGCCAGGCACGCATGCGAAATCCATGTCGCATTCACCTGTCAGGAGGAAGTCGGACTGCGCGGGGCGCGGACCTCGTCCTTTGCCATCAAGCCGGATATCGGACTGGGCGTCGACACGACCCTTGCCTGCGACACGCCGGGTGTGCCCGAGCAGGACCGCACAACGGTTCAGGGCAACGGCTTTGGCCTGCATGTCAAGGACAGCAGTTTCATTGCCGACCGGGATCTCGTGAAGGAATTCGAAGCTCTCGCTCAGAAGGAAAAGATCCCGTTCCAACGCACGATGCTCGCCGCCGGCGGTCAGGACGGGGCAGCGGCTCAGCAGGCTGCGGCCGGCGCAAAGGCCGTCGGCATCGTGGTCGGGACCCGTTACATCCACACGGTCACCGAGATGATCCACAAGTCGGACCTTCAGGCGGCGCTCGACGTGCTTGTCGCCTATCTGAAAAAAGCCAAGGGCTGACTAGTCACCTGAATCTGAAGTTCGACTCCTTTTGCAGCGGTCTTCGAACGAACTTCAGATTCAAGAAGGTGACTAGCAAGTCTATGTTTCGAGTGCGGTTTATGAATTTGAAGTTCGCTTCGGAGACTGCTGGAGCAATGATGCGAACTTCAAATTCACCGCACTGGGTCATCCCTTCACAGAACAGGCCGCAGAAAGTGCCGGTCATAGCGGCGGATGCAGCCCGTTTCCTCTGCAAACGCAATCGCCTTGCGGCACGCTTCGTCCTCCATGCTTTTCGCGCGATAGGTCTCATAAGCGGCAAGCGAGGGGTACGAAAACAGGCAGACGGCGAGATCGTTGGGGCTTTCATGCGGCAGGTAATAGCCGTGATGGGTGCCGCCGAACTTTTCGACGAGCGGGATCCACATGCGGGCATACTCTTCAAACTCTGCGGTCTTGGCCGGATCGATCTCGTACTTGATGTAACAGGTGATCATGTGCGCTTTTCTCCCGTGTCCGCACCCGCCGTCTCCGGGCGCCGATAGACGTTGTCGATAGCAGATTCTCCGAAAAGACACGCGTGCCAAAAACAAAACCCCGCCTTGGAGGCGGGGCTTAAAGACATTGTCCGGCGGTGCGTCCGCCGTCATCCGGGATCACGTTGTTCAGGCGAGCCTGTTTGCCAGGTTGGAGACCTGCTCCCCGGTTCCGGCATAAAGCTCGCTGACCGATGCGCTCAGATAGCTGAACGAACTGTCGCCGAAGTCACCCTCAATCGTGGATGCGTTGGCGGAGCGGACAGAAAGTCCCGTTTCGCTGTCGTAGGAGACCCGTTCGTAGGAAACGAATTGTGCGGAGATCGTTTCACCGCCGATCTCGGCTTCGATTGTCGTCGTAGAAATCGATGCGCTTTCGTAGGCAACGGACGCCGACGGTCCGCTGTCATCCTCGCCGAGAGCCGCCTGCAGCTTTCCGGCGGTCTTCTGATAGTCTTCGACGGTTGCAAGAGCCCGGTCCCGGCTTTCTTCCTCGTCCTCGCCCTTGCCTTTTTCCACCGCCTGCTGAAGCGCCGCGATAACAACCGCGTCTTCTTCGGCTTTCTTGCTGGCGGCTTCGAGCGCGGAAGCAGGGCCTGTCTTGTTGTGGCCGTTTCGCTGGCCGATGTCGTGACCAAAAGCGTTGCCTTTCGGACCCGGCCGGGATCCTTCCGGACCGGAGTTCGAATAGGACGCGGAAAACAGGCTTGCACTTTGTGTCGTGGTTTCGACTGTGATTTGCATATGCGTGATCCCGGGTTTACCGGCCCATCCTGGACCGGCGCAGTTCCCTTAATATTCGCTTAATCAAGTAAACAGCCGGTTAACCTTGCAACTGACGATCTGGCGGAAGATCAGGGCTGGCCGGCAAAGGCTTTCTGCAAAAAACGCCCGCCCAATGTCACGCCCCTGTCGTCGATGGAATGGCCGAGCCCGGGAAGTTCGTGGAGCGCTGTTTCCATTCCGGCGCCGGACAAAGCATCGTTGGCCGCACTTGCGTGGTAGCTCGCGACAACATCGTCGTCTTCACCGTGAACAATCAGAACCGGGCTCTCCCGCTGAACCCCGTCGAGCCGGTCCGCACCCGGCAGAAGGCCGGAATAGGCCAGAATGGCAGCCGGGGGGACCTTGCGTCTGAGGCCGCACTGAAATGCCATCATGGCGCCCTGGCTGAAACCGAAAAGCGCAAGCGCGCTGCCGCTGAGGCCAAACTCCGCCAGCGCGTCATCCAGGAAGCGGTCGAGTACCGGCTGAGCAGCCTCAGCTCCGATCCGGTATTCGGCCGGCGTGCGTTCATCAAGCGCAAACCACTGGCGGCCACCAAAGCCTTCAAAGGGCAGCGGCTCCGGAGCATGCGGCGCCAGAAATGCAGCGGCAGGCAGCAGCGCCTGCCAGAAGCGGCCAAGATCGATCAGGTCCGTACCGTCCGCGCCGTATCCGTGCAGCAGGACAACAAGCTGGCGTGCCGGCGCGCCATCAGCCGGGAGAAGCCCCGGACCACCCAGAACACGATCGATGGTCATGCTGTACGCCTCCTCATGGGTCCTGACCCTAGGTGTGGTTTCCGGTCTTCGCTTCATCGCCCATTGTGTGACCGGTTCTCAGGAACGGCAGTGCAATCAGCATTGACACCAGGATGAGCAGCCACGCCAGGGCAAAGGGCGCACCGGGAAAATAGAACGGCGCGCCAGGACCTGAAAAATAGGCAAAGGTCTGCGTCATGGCAAACGGGCTGATCACCATGGAAAGACCGGCCGCAGCCGAAATCAGTCCCTGCAATTCCCCTTGTGCATCGTCCGGAATGCGATTTGACATCAGACCGGTAAAGGCCGGTGTCGCAAGAGCGCCGAGGGCGGCGAAGGCGATCATTGCGTAAGCGGTCCAGCCGCTCTCGGCCATCGCCAGGCCCGCCAAAGCCACGAGATTTGCACCCAATCCGGCAAACAGTGTGCGGCCGGGTCCGAGCTTCGGTTCCAGAACGCGTATCAGATAGCCCTGCACGAATGCAAACCCGATCCCGACGCAGGCAAGTGACAGGCCGATATCAGCCGGTGACCATGCAAACCTTTCCTGCGTGTAGAAACTCCAGATGGCGGGATAGACATAGTGGCCGATATCAAACAGGAACAGCGCGAGCAGAAGGGTGCGCACCACAGGGTACTTCGAGATCTGCCTCAGGGCACCAAGCGGGTTCGCACGTTTCCAGTCAAAAGGCCGCCGGTTCTCTGGCCTGAGCGTTTCCGGCAGCATGAAGTAGCCGAACAGAAAATTCACGAAAGACAAGGCAGCCGCGGCAAAAAAGGGCGCGCGGGGCCCGTATTCCCCGAGGAAGCCGCCGATCATGGGGCCGAGCACGAAGCCGACGCCGAACCCGGCGCCGACAAGACCGAAATTCTTGGCCCTGTCTTCCTTGGATGAGACATCGGCGATATAGGCCGAGGCGGCAGAAAACGTGGCTCCGGCGATCCCCGATACCGTTCTGCCTATGAACAGCACGGCAAGATGCCACGACAGCGCCATGACCAGATAGTCGACCGCCATCGTGAACATCGAGACAAGCAGGACGGGGCGGCGCCCGAACCGGTCGGAAAGGTTGCCGAGCGTGGGTCCGAACACAAACTGCATCAGCGCATAGATGACGCTGAGGGCTCCGCCCCACCGGGCAGCCTCGCTGACAGGCAGCTGTGTCAGTTCGGTCAGCAGGGACGGCATGACCGGCATCATCAACCCGATGCCCATGGAGTTGATGATCAGCGTGACAAGGATGAACCCGAGAGCACCGCGATTTGGCGTACTGGCTGGCAAGGCGCGTTCCTGGCAAGTCGCAAATGTTGCGGCCGTGATTGGGCCGGAGTTGACCTAACAAACACGATGTCTCGCGCCTGGCTAGGTGTTTGGTCCCGTCCGGAAATCGGACGACCCGTGGCTATGATTGTTCCGGCAGCATGACCTGGAAAATCAGGCCGTGGACATCCTTGCCGAGTTCGCGCCGCAGGACTTCTTTCCGGTCTTGCGCATAGATGAGAGATGCGTTTTCGGCGCATTTGCGAATGTAGTCAGGCATATGGGCGTAGCGTCCTGAACTGTCCACGCGAAAACCCTGCGCGTGGCTGTCTTCAAGGTGCTCGACACTTGCAACCAGACGTCCGCCGGGTTTAAGCGCCTGGGCCAGGGCTTTCATGAACGGCTGGAGATTGCCGATATAGCAGAGCGTGTCGACGCAGACGGCCAGATCGAAACGGGTTGGCAGTTCATAGCTCAGGAACGAAACGAGTTCGCCTTCGACGAGGAAATCGTAGGCATTCAGCGCCGCCGCCTTCTGCATCATCCCCGTCGACAGGTCGACACCCGTCAGATTGGTGCAGTGGTCCCGGATGAGCGGACCGCACAAGCCGGTTCCGCAGCCAAGGTCGACCACATCGTGAAATGGCGTCGCTCGTTGCTCCGCAAGTCTGACAACATCCTCGGCGACAAGTTCCGGTGCGCGGTAGCCGAGTTTTTCGAGCACTTCGTCGAAACTTTCCGAGAAACTGTCGAAATGGCTTGCAACATAGTCTTCCGGCGCATGGTCGAGTTTGTCGCCGCGCACGGCGGCGAGGTGATAGCGGGCCGCCTTGTCTTCCGGCTTGGCTTCCACAATGCGTTCGAGGTGTTTCTGGGCAAGATCGTTCCGGCCCTGCGCAGCCAGAATGCGCGCGCGCCAGACGGCATTGGGGGACGTGGGAAGATCGAACTGAAGTGACTTGTCAAAAGCCTCGGCAGCCTCTTCGGCCTTCCCGGTGAGCATTTTCGCAAGGCCGTAAGTGTTCCAGGCGTCCGGGTTTTCAGGTTCAAGCCGGACGATTTCGGACATGATTGCCAATATCTCGTCGAAGTCGCCTGAACTTCGCAGCAAGAGATTGATGTTCTTCCAGGCTTCCTTGTGCCGGGAATCGTGTTCGACCGCACGCACATACGTGGCCAAAGCCAATCTGGGTTCGCCGGTGAGCTTCAGAATATTGCCCAGGTTGTTCAGGGCAGACGTGTTGCTTTCGTTGATTTCGAGCGATCTCTGGATCAACTCGATGGCGCTTTCGGCGCGCCCGGCATCAAAGTGCAGCAATCCGAGAAAATGCAATCCGTCAGGATCCTCGGGGTTCTTGTTCAGGATTTCGAGGTAGATGTCCTGCGCCGCCTCAAGATCGCCGCTCTGGTGTGCCGCGATGCCCTCCTGCAGCCTTTGGTCATTCTGCATGTTTCCCCCAATAAAAAAGGGCGGTCGAACCGCCCTTGCTGTCGGAAAGATCCGTAAGCTGACCTTACAGGACTTTCAGGTCTTCAGCTACCATCTGACCGCGGCGCCACTCGCGATCGAAAGCCACGAGTTGGCCTTCTTTCAAAGTGTCGATGCCCGACCGGTGCAGGGCTGAAATGTCGACGAGAATATCCTCGCCGTCTTCGGGTTGGATCGTACCGACGCCGCGGCGCTGATCGAACCATTTCACGTTTCCATGTTGCATGGAGCTTACTTTCCAATTTACGCATCTAGACATACAAGCGGTGTTGTTATCCCGGCTTTTCGACGTCTTGATGACAGTGTTTCAAAGGTGACTGAAGTACTCCTCAGTTTTCCGTCAAAAATAAACGCTGTTCCGCGCAGCTACTCTTCGCTGCCGCAGTTTTGTGCGCAGTTCATTTAATGAAGGAATTTGGTTTCTCGGCTAAGTGGCACGAGAAATCTTAATGTCACTTATTATGGTAAGAAATTTGTTAATTTCAAGATGGGGTCAATTGATCGGGATATTGGCTGCGGGCGTCGTAACGCCCGCTTGCCGGAAAAACTTCTGAATGGGAGCAACCGAAGATTGCCTGGTCACTCCGCGGGACAGGTTAGCGGTCAAGCTGGCCCAGAATGACATATTTCAGGATCTCGGCGACCTGCTCGGAGGTCTCGGCAACCGCCAGTGCTGCGCCGTCGACTTCCTTGAGCGGATGTGTCAGGGACGGGTCGTGGACGACGATCAGGGACTTGCCGAGCGCTGAGGCATAACCGGCATCGAAGGCGGCGTTCCATTGCTTGTACTTGTCGCCGAAACGCACCACCACGATGTCGGCTTTTTCGATCAGGGTGCGGGTACGGATCGCATTGACCTTGGCTCCCTTGTGATCGTACCAGAATTTCTTGTCCTCATCGCCGAGGATGACAGCGCCGCAATCGTCGCTGGCGCTGTGATCGGTGACCGGTGCGGAAAACTCGACCGGCAGGTTGAGGGCCTTGACGCCTTCCATGATCCGTTCGCGCCAGTCCGTGTGAATTTCGCCTGACAGGTAAACGCGCCAATTGCTCATGTGTCTTTTCCTTTACATTGCGGCAATCCGTGTGACTGCTTTGCACCGAAGCTGGGACGCCGGTCGGCCGGCGTCAAGTACCCCTGTAGTTGCCACCGCACTCCAGGTGCCGCTTGGGGCCGCCCTTACTTCGTATTCAGATGCCAGACGCCGTCCCAGTCCGCCGGTGCGCCCTGGTTGGAAATGAGGTCGAGGCGGTTGAGAAAAACGCCTGCAATCCGGTCGCGGGGATGCGCGGAAAGTATCCCTTCAAAACCCGCCCGCGCCTCTGACCAGTTCGCTTGCGAAAAGGCTTGAAGCGCGAGGTCTGATGCCGTTTGCAGCTGCAGGAGCGCGTCGGTCATTTCACGCGTGTGGGCAAGCGGCACAAAGACGCTTGTCGGTTCCGTTTTACCTTTCACCTGGATCTTGTCGACTGCCCTGAACTCGATACCCGGTGCGGTGTCCCGCGTTCTCTGGCAGACAAGGATCTGCGTCCCGTAGATCTTGTTCGCAGCCTCCAGACGCGAGCCAAGGTTCACCGTGTCGCCCATGATGGTGTAATTCTTGGTCTTGGCCGAGCCGATCGAACCGATCACGGCCTCCCCGGTTGCAATGCCGATGCGCTGCTGCAGGATCGGCAGGTTTTTCTGAAGACCCGTCAGTTCGGGCAATTCCTGCTGGAATTGTTTCATGAGGCGGACATTGGTCAGAGCGCTCTCCACCGCGAGTGCGGCCTGGTTGCCGTCATCGGAGAAAGGCTGCGCCCAGTACGCCATGATTGCATCGCCGATGTATTTGTCGATGACACCTTCCCGAGCAGTGATTTCCGACGACATCAGATCGAGATACCGGTTGAGCACCCGGACGAGTCCTGCGGGGGTGAATTGCTCGGATATGGTGGTGAAGTCGGCAAGGTCGGAAAAATAGACGGAGACGACCTTCTTCTGACCGGCAGTCGCATCCGACTGGTCGGCGATGAGACCGGAGACCACCCTAGGGTCCAGATATTGTCCGAACGTGTCCTTGATCCGCTGGGTGTTGCGCAGCCCGTCGACCATCGTGTTGAAGCTTTGCGTCAGGGAGCCGATCTCGTCCCGCGAAAGTGGCTTGAGCTCGATCTCGAAATCGCCTTCTTCCACGCGCTTTGCGCCAGAGGAAAGAGCACGCATGGGTCTGAGGATTCCGGAGATCACCAAGGAGGACAGGAGCAGTGCCAAAAGTCCAGCCGTGGCCGTTGCGGCAATACTGGCATAAAGCGCTTGCTGCTCATGCAGCGCCGCCGTCGCGATCGACTGGTCCGTGAAGTTGCTCACGTGTTCCCGGAGCGAATCCAGCCGTTCGGTCAGCTTTTGCTCTTCGCTCTCCAGCTGTTCCTCAAGACTTTCGCGTGTTGCCGGCGGCAGGTCGGCGGATTTCACGAGATTGAGCGCGTGACCGTGAAAACTGCTGTGCTGGGTCTCGATCGCGATCAGCGTCGGATAAAGCGCCGCAAGCTCCAGCTTGTCTTGCAGCGAGGTGGCTTCGTCCTGCGCCTCCCGGACCCGCTTTTCGGCAGATCTGAGCAGGTCCTCCACCTGGTTCGCGCTGGCTTCGAACATCGCCAGACCGGTCTCGAGCCGCTCTTCGAGGTGCCGGATGCGTGCAACGAGGTCCGGGTTCTGCGTCACCGCCGCGTCGATCTCCGCGTCGGTCTTGCCGTAGCTGAGCGCTTCAAGCCGGTCGGCGCGCAGTTCCGCCTCCAGCTTTTCCACCCGCTCCAGTTCGAGTTCTTCCTGAAGTGCGATCACTTCAATCTGTGCGACTTCGTGCCGGAGCGGAGAAAACACGCTTGAGATCAGCTGAAGCTCCTTGTTGATCTCATATATTTTGAAAATCGAATAGCTGGCGGCTGTTGCCATGATCAGGAAAACGATCAGCGATATTCCAAAAATCTTCCATGCTATTCGCATCAGGGGGAGCCACCAGAGGGTCTGCGAGCGCGTCAGCTCATCTTAGAGGGTTGTCAGCAGGTCTTTCAAGGCAACCCGGTAGTTGGGATATCGGAACGTGTAACCAAGTTCGGTTTTGAGCCGTTGGTTCGAGACACGTTTGTTTTCGCCATAAAACGATCGCGCCATCGGCGTCAGATCTGCGGTTTCGAACGGGATCTCGGGCGGCGGCGCGACGCCGAGCAGCTCCGCGGCATGAGTGACAACGTCCTGCGGCGGGGCCGGTTCGTCGTCGGTGACGTTGTAGACCCGGGTTTCCGGCTTCTCGATCGCGCGTTTCAGAGCGCCTGCAATATCGGCCACGTGAATGCGGTTGAACACCTGGCCGGGTTTCACAAGGCGCCGGGCCTTGCCTTTCCGGAAGTTCTCGAACGTATTCCTGCCGGGGCCGTAGATACCGGACAATCGGAAGATCTGGACTGGAATCCCCTGCTGTGCGGAGAAGTCCAGCCAGGCGTTCTCGGCGGAAACGCGCTGCACCGAGCGCTTTGAAACCGGCCGGCAGGGCGTGTCTTCATCTACCCAGGCCCCGTCATGATTGCCGTAGACACCAACGGTCGACAGATACCCGAGCCAGTCGGGCTTGCCGGCCGCGATGTCGTCGCCATGCCGATTGAGCACCGGATCTCCTGTCTCGTTCGGCGCAACGGAAACCAGCACATGTGTTGCCGTTTCAAGTGCCTCGGCAATGCCCTCACCCCTGCTCTCGCCGTCAAACAGAAAGGGAACGACACCCATTGCCTCAAGTATTTCCGCCTTTTCCTCCGATCGGGTCGTTCCGCCGATCCAGTCAAACTGATCGCGAACCTCCTCGATGAAGGCCTTGGACGAAAAACCGACGCCAAAAACGAAAAGACGCATGAATTCAAAGCTCCAGATGGTTGCGGCGGATTTCGTAAAGGGCGACGCCGGTCGCAACCGCGAGATTGAGGCTGTCCGCCTGTCCGGCTTGCGGGATCCTGATCAGGGTCGGGCAGGCAGCCGCCATGTCGTCCTCCAGACCCTTCTGCTCGTTTCCCATCACGAGCAGAACGGGGTCCGAGTAGTCGGGTGTGCGGTAGTCCACGGACCCTTTCAGGTGCGTGGCCGCAACCGTCCCGGGCCATTTGCCGGCAAGGGATTTGAATTCTTCCTTGCTCATCCTTGCAAGCGGAACATGGAACAGCGATCCCATCGTCGCACGCACGGTTTCGACGGCAAAGGGGTCCGTGCAATCGCCGACCAGCATGACGCCGCTGCCGCCGATGGCATCCACGGTCCGTATGATCGTGCCGAGGTTGCCGGGATCGCGCACCCTGTCAAGCGCGACCCAGAGCTTGCTCGCGGAAGGGTCGATATCTTTCGCAGCCACGATCTTCTGTCCGTAGACCCCGACGACCATCTGTGGATTGTCCTTGCGCGTCATGGCGGACATTACGGCCGTCGACACTTCCAGGATGAGCGCACCACGGGCCCTCGCGGTCGCCGCTGCCTTTTGTGCAAGCGGGTTTTCCCTTGCTTCCGGACCGAGCGCGAGATAGCGCACATCCCAGCCGGCTTCGAGCGCATCGGTTGCGAGCTTCAGTCCTTCGGCAACGAACAGGCCGGATTGACTGCGGTGCTTGCGCTGGGCGACCAGTCCCTTGATTTCCTTGACGATCGGATTGGCGTGGCTGGTGATCTGCTTCACCGCACCCTGACGTTTGTCTCTGCCTGTCTGGGACATGCCCCGCTCCGGCGGTCCTCTTTGAACCGCGTCTTAAATGATGATCCTGCGCGCTGGATTAGGCGCAAGGCGGGACCGGGTCAAGCCTTGGGGTCAGTTGCGGGCGGCAGCAGCCGCTGCGTGGCGATCAGAATGGACTCGTCGATGTCGACCGGAAAGGACGTGACTTCCAGTTTGCCGTCGATCGCCAGGAAGGAAAGCCCGTGCACCTGTGTCCAGAGCGGAAAGGCTGCGCGGGTGACGGTTTCGGTGATGTCCTGTTCGCCCAGGTAGCGCGCGACCTCGCGCAGAAGCACCCCATAGGATGCCCGGCCGACTTCTCGCAGTTCCTCGATGCGCCCTGAATGCGAGCGCGTGCTGAACATCAGCCGGAACGTGTGCGGTTCCCGGATCGCAAAGTCGACATAGGCGCGTCCGATGGCGGAAATCGACGGCACGGTGCCTCGCTCAAATTTCGAAGCATTTTCCTCCATCTCTGCACCAAGCCGCTGAAGGCCGTCCTTCGCGACCTCGAGCAACAGGTCCTGCTTGGAGGCGAAATGGCGGTAGGGCGCGGCGGTGCTGACGCCTGCAAGACGGCAGGCATCTGACATGGAAAACCCGTCAGGCCCATGTTTTTCAAGCAAATTTCTGGCTGCAGACAGAAGCTGTCCGCGCAGGTCGCCATGATGATAGGCGCGCTTTTTCTTGATTTTGGTTTCGGCCATTTTCGCTGTTTCTGAATTTTTTTCCGTCGAATCTCTTGTCGAAGTTAGTTCTTCTAACATATGTTAGCAACAATAACATAGTTAGTGCCGTTCACATTCAGGTTCTGTGCAGGCTGGGAGCGGTTGCCGTCAAATGGAAGATGAGGACGCAGCGATGTCGAGCGAGAGTTCTGTTCCTGATACGCGGAAGACCGGCAATGGATTTGTGAAAAAGCTGGGCCGCAGGCTTGTCAGCCTGACAACCTTCTCGATCAATGTCGGCATTGCGGCGGCTGCCGTGATGATCGGCGTGACCACCATCCAGATGCGCGCCGAGGAAAAACCAGCCGTCCGGCCCGCGCCGCTCGTCGAGGTTCGTCCGGTCCAACCCGAGCATCAGGCCGGATACGAGGTGACCCGAAGTTTCGTCGGCCGCCTGGAACCGGCCCGGCGGACCGATCTCGGGTTTGAACTGTCCGGAACGATCCGCGCGATCGAGTTCGATGAAGGTGACCTGGTCTCAAGGGGCGAGGTAATTGCGGTTCTGGACACGCGCACGCTGGAAGCCGAAAAAAGGCGTCAAATCGCCAACCGCAAGGCTGCGGAAAGCGACCGCGAACTGGCAGCCCTGACACTGAAGCGCCGCCAGAAACTGCGCGACGGCGGTCATGTCAGCGACCAGATCCTCGATGAAGCCCGCCTTGCCCTGTCGCGGTTCGACGCCACGCTGGATCAGATCGACGCGGCGATCGAGGCCATCGACATCAACCTCGACAAATCCGTTTTGACGGCCCCTTTCGACGGATCGGTCGGGGAGAGACTGCTGGACGAGGGCGCAACAGTCGCGCCCGGTGTGCCCGTGCTTCGCTTGCTGGAAGTGGCAAAGCCGACCGTGCGTATCGGACTGGCACCGGAAGTCGTCGACCGCCTCGACCGGAACGACACGTTTCAGATCAGAATCTCGGATCGGCAGTTCCAGGCAAGGCTGTCGGGCTTGCGCCCGGATCTTCAGACCAGCACCCGCACGATCGAAACCCTTTTTGAGTTGGACGTCTCGGATGCCGCGCCCCAATTCGGACGGCTTGCCGAACTGTCGCTCTCCGAGCGGATCGAAACCGAAGGCTTTTGGGTGCCGACTGCAGCCCTGAAAGAGGGTCCGCGGGGCCTCTGGACGCTTCTTGCGGTGGTCGAAGTTCCGTCCGAGACCGGTGAGGACGTGTTCGAAATCAGGCGGGAAGCTGTCGAGGTGCTCCACGCCGATGCGACGAGATCCTTTGTGCGCGGCACGATATCCAGCGACACGAACATCGTTGCCGAAGGTGTGCATCGCGTGGTGGTCGGCCAGCAGGTCGGCCTCAGCGGCGGGGGAGCTTGAGACATGTATACGATGTTCTTCAGGCAGCCGCGGCTGGTTGCCCTCACGATACTTGTCATCATCGCGGCCGGACTGTCCGCACTGGTCGGGATCGGCCGCCAGGAAGATCCGACGATCACAAACCTCTTTGCGACGGTAACCACCGTCTATCCCGGCGCGGACCCCGCGCGGGTCGAAGCGCTTGTCACGGAAAAGGTGGAAGAGGAACTGCGCGAGATCGAAGAGATCGACGTGATCGAATCGACGTCTTCGTCTTCCATCTCCATTATTCAGATCGAACTGCTCGACACCTTGCAGGACGATGTGATCGAACAGGTCTGGTCGGAGATCCGCGACAAGATCGGCGACGCCACACGTGAATTTCCGCAAGGTGTTCTGGAACCGGAATTCAGTACCGAAGGCGCCGGTGCGTTTGCCTCGATCAGTGCCCTTGTGCCGCGCCATGCCAGTGTTTCGGATGCGGTGCTGCTTCGCTACGCCGAAGGACTGTCCGACGTTCTGCGGAATGTGGCCGGAACCAAGTCCGTCGAGATTTTCGGTGAGGTCGAGGAAGAAATTCTGGTCAGGATTGATCCGGCGCTGCTGGCGTCCCTGTCCCTGACGGTTGAACAGGTCTCGGTCGCGATCAGAGCCGCTGACGCAAAGGTCCGCGCCGGTCGCCTGCGGGCATCAGAGCGCGAGTTCCTGATTGAGGTTGAAGGTGAAATCACCGCGCTGGACAGGATCCGGCAGATCCCCATAACCACAGGTCAGACAGGTATCGTGACCCGCGTTGGCGATGTCGCGACGGTGGGCAAGGGAAAACGGGAACCGGTTGAGGAACGCGCCTTTTCCGGCGGGCGGCCTGCGATCCTTGTCGCCGCAAAGATTGCCGATGGACTTCAAGTCGATGCCTGGATGGAACGCGTGCGCGGTGCAATTGCCGGGTTCGAAGCGGACATGCCGTATTCCATCGAACACCAGCTCGTTTTCGACCAAAGCCGGTACACCATCGACCGCCTGTCAAACGTGGGCCTCAATATCGCGATCGGCATGGGTCTTGTGGTTGCCGTTCTGCTGGTGACGATGGGGTTCCGGTCAGCCCTGATTGTCGCCATGGTGCTGCCCGTCGTCACGCTCGCGTCCTTTGCCACCATGAGCATGATCGGTCTGCCGCTGCACCAGATGTCTCTCACGGGATTGATTGTTGCCCTGGGGCTCCTCGTGGATGCCGGGATCGTCATGACCGACGAGATCGGGCAGGCGCTGCAACGTGGACTTAGCCGGCGCGAGGCTGTCGGGAACGCGGTTCGCCGTCTGTTTGCACCGCTACTCGCGTCGACTGTCACGACAGCGCTGTCCTTCATGCCAATGGTGCTGTTGCCGGGACCGGCGGGCGATTTCGTCGGCGCAATCGCGATTGCCGTGATCATCATGCTGCTGTGGTCCTTCGTTGTCGCCGTGACGCTCACAGCGGCCATTGCCGGGTGGGTGCTGCCCGCCCGTCCGGAGCAGGCCCGGCGCAGAAGATTTGCGCCGGCACAAGTCCTGTCGGTGCCGTTCCGGTTTTCCCTGAAGATGGCGATGCGCAATCCGGCAAGTTCCGTCGCATTCGCCCTGGTGCTGCCCGTGATCGGCTTCATGAGCATGCCCACGCTGACGGCGCAATTTTTCCCCGGCGTCGACCGCAACCAGTTTCATGTCGAAGTCGAACTTGCGGATGGAACGGCGATCTCCGAGACCTCGGCAACCGCGCATGCGATCGACAAAGTGCTTTCCGGGACGGATGGCGTCGAGCAGGTGACCTGGGTCGTGGGACGAAGCGCGCCGGCCTTCTACTACAACATTGTCGGTAACCGGGATCAGGCACCGGCCTTTGCACAGGCACTTGTGACGACCGCGTCCGAGGACGCGACCACCCGTCTGGTGCCGGACCTGCAGGCAGAACTTTCGGCGCAATTCCCGAATGCACGGATCCTGGTGCGTGATCTTGTTCAGGGACCGCCAGTGGACGCACCGGTGGAACTGCGTCTCGTCGGCCCGTCGTTGGAAGTTCTGCGGGAACAGGGGGATATCCTGCGCCGCTTGGCGGCGCGCGTGGACGAGGTCACGATTGTGCGCACGACGCTGGACGGCGGCGCCCCGAAACTCAAACTCTCGGTCGACGAGGACAAGGCCCGTCTTCTGGGCCTCGGGCTCGGAGATGTCGCGCAGCAGCTCGAGGCAACGCTGGAAGGTGCAACCGGTGGCAGCCTCATCGAAGGGACGGAAGAGCTTCCGGTGCGCGTGCGCGTGGGCGATGCGAAGCGCGGCGATCTCTCGCGCATCGCCAGCCTGCCGCTTTTGCCGGGCAGCGGCGTTCCCGGAGCCGCCGACTACCAGGGGGTGCCGCTGTCGGCGATTGCCGATTTGCGCGTGGAACCCTCGGAGGGACAGATCAACCGGCGCAACGGTGAACGCACGAACACGGTCCAGGCCTTCGTCCAGTATGGCGTCCTGCCGGAAGAGGCTCTGAAAAAGCTCCAGTCGGAACTGGAGCTTGCCGGATATGCCTTGCCCGACGGCTACCGAATGGAAACAGGTGGAGACTCGGACGCGAGGGATGACACGCTGAAGAACCTGATCGGGTCGCTGGGTCTGATCGTACCGCTCTCGATTGCAGCGATCGTCTTGACCTTCAATTCGTTCCGACTTGCCGCCGTGACGCTTGCCGTCGCTGGTCTGTCCGCGGGGCTGAGCATTTTTGCGCTTGCCGTGTTTCAGTATCCGTTCGGGATCAACGCGATCATCGGTGTGATCGGCTCGATCGGCGTTTCGATCAACGCGGCGATCATTATCCTCACGGGCATGCAGCAGAACGAGGACGCTGCAAATGGCGACCAGGCTGCAATGGTCGACGTGGTCATGGGATCGAGCCGCCACATCGTTTCGACCACATTGACAACATTTGGAGGCTTCTTGCCGCTGATCCTTGGTGGCGGCGGCTTCTGGCCGCCCTTCGCCATGTCGATCGCGGGTGGGGTCCTGCTGTCGACGGTGATTTCGTTCTACTTCGCGCCGCCCATGTTCGCGATGGTTTACGCCCGCAGGCGCAAGTCAGGTGAAAAGGCACGGGCGCGGCCTGCCACCGACGAAGAGGGCGTCAAGTCAGAGGATACATGGTCGAACGACAACTATCAGTCGGCAATCGCGGCGGAGTGAGCCACGCCTGGTCACCTGGATCTGGGGTTCGAGCCATTTTGCAGCGGTCTTCGAACGAACTTCAGATTCAAGAAGGTTACTAGCAAGTCTATGTTTCTAGTGCGGTTTATGAATTTGACGTTCGCTTCGGAGTCTGCTGAAACAATGATGCGACCTTCAAATTCGTAAACCGCACTAGCGGCTGCTCCACCTGGAAAAGAGAGAGGTTGAAAGCGCCCGCTCGCCGTTCTCTTCGCAGATCACCAGTTCTCCCGATTCCAGAAGCCCGCCCTGATCGACGAGCGTCTCCGCCATGAGCTCGTGTATGGACACAAAACTGGAGCGGATCGCGTAGGCCGTCAGGATCATGAAGAGCGAGTCTCCGGTCAGCAACTGGCGGAGATCCTGAAGCATGCCCGGCAGGCTGGTATAAAGGTCCCAGACCTCCCCCTTGGGGCCGCGCCCGTATTTGGGCGGGTCGAGAATGATGCCGTCATAGGTATTGCCGCGGCGGACTTCCCGGGCGACGAATTTCGAAGCGTCCTCGCAGATCCAGCGGATCGGGAGATCTTGCAGGCCCGACAGTTCCTGGTTTTCGCGCGCGTACCCGATGGCCTTTTTGGACGCATCGACATGGGTCACCTGCGCCCCCTCGGTTGCCGGGAGCAGCGAGGCGAGACCCGTGTAGCCGAAAAGATTGAGGATCTTGAGCGGCTTGTCCGGAGCGCGGCCGCGCTCCGCGCGCACCTTGCCGTTGACCCAGTCCCAATGCGCGACCTGTTCCGGGAAAACACCCACATGCCGGAAGGACATGAAACGGCCGTTGTAACGGACGGGGCCAAATGACATCGGCCAGGTTTCGGGCACGTTCCCGGAAAACTTCCAGCGGCCCGGGCCTTCTTCCTCCGTATCGCCGGAGAAGACCGCGTCCGCGCGGTTCCAGACACTGTCCTTGAGTTTGCGGCTCCCCATCGCTTGGGGCTCGGGCCTGACGATCGTGAAACGGCCGTAACGTTCAAGCTTCTCGCCCGCGCCCATGTCGAGCAGGCGATAATCCTTCCAGCCCCTGGTTTCCAGGATCACGGGCCAGGACTGTTCGGGAGGGGAGCCAAAAGGGGCAAAGGCTGCGGCGCCAATCTGCTTCGCCAAGACGGTTTCTCGCTGGATTTCGGGTTTGTCCGTCTCCGCCATAGTCCTCTGGACGAGAGAGGTCAATCACGGAGCACCCCGGAAAACGAAAAAGGGCGGAGTGCATGGCACTCCGCCCCGATGGTGTTTGCCGGGTCCGGTCAGGCGGCGGCGACTTCCGACAGGAACTGTTCGACTTCCTGCTTCAACTGGTCGGTCTTTTCGGTCAGCTCTCCGGATGCCGACAGAACCATGTCGGCCGAGGAGGATGTCTGGTCGACGGCCTGTGACAGCTGGGACATGGACGAGGAGACAGCGCCCGTGCCCTGAGCGGCACGCTGGACATTCTGCGAAATCTCCGCGGTTGCCGCGCCTTGCTCTTCGACCGCTGATGCAATGGCCGTCGTGTAGCTGTTGACCTCGTTCATCGTCTCGGCAATTTCGCCGATGGCAACGACCGATTCCTTCGTGGCGTTCTGGATCTCGGTGATCTGGGAGCTGATTTCCTCGGTCGCGCGTGACGTCTGCGTGGCCAGTTCCTTCACCTCAGAGGCAACAACCGCGAAACCCTTGCCTGCTTCACCGGCACGGGCCGCTTCGATGGTCGCATTGAGCGCCAGCAGGTTGGTCTGTTCGGCAATGGCCTGGATGAGCGTGACGACTTCACCGATCTTGGTGGCGGCCTCTGCAAGACCCTCGACCTTTTCGTTGGTTTCCCGGGTCCCGGTCGTCGCGCGGCCGACGATTTCCGTGGTCTGCGCAACCTGGCGGGAAATCTCGCCGATTGAGGCGGCAAGTTCTTCCGCCGCGCTGGCCACGGTCTGAACATTCGTCGTCGTCTCGTTGGACGAAGACTGGGTCTCGTTGGCGTAACCGGCGCTGTCGCGCGCGATTTCCGTCAGGGCCTGAGCGGTATTGTCGAGCCCTCCGGCCGTTGAGGCAACAGACCCGAGCGCATCTTCCGCGGTAGCGCGGAAGCCGTTGATCAGGTCGTCGACCCTTTGCTGACGGGCGTGGCGGGCTTCTTCCTCGTGAGCGCTCTGCTCCTGAAGATGCGCGCGCTCCACTGCGTTGTCCCGGAAGACCTGCACCGTGCGGCTCATGTTGCCGATTTCGTCGCCGCGCTCGATGCCCGGAATATCGACTTCATTGTCGCCATTGGCGAGCCGGTCCATGACATTCGTGATTGTCTGGATAGGCTTGGTGATCGCCATGTTGAGGATGAAAGCGAGCCCGACACCGCCCAGGATCGCGAGCAGGATCGTCATGATGATCTGCAGTTCGGCAGACCCGGCGGCGCTGTTTGCCGCCTTGGACTGTTCGCTGGAGATCGCGGCAATGTCGCCGCTGACCTGACGCGTCAGACTGTCGAGTTGCTGACGTTTTGCCAGCAGCTCGGTTTTCGCCGTAAGCATTTCCTTGAACGACTTGTCGAGCGTTGCGACGGATGTCGCGATCGCTTCGATCGCCTCTGCTGCGGAGGGCAGCACGTTGGCGTATTTGATGAGCTCTTCCTCGAGCGCCACCAGGTTTGAAATCTGGGTTTCCACGGCCGACTGATCTTCAACGCCGAAAGAACCGAACAGATAAAGCAGTTCCGCGCGTGCCGATTCCGAAGCCTTGCTCAGCGACTTCGCCTTGTCTGAAATCGAACGGATCGTTGCCAGGCGCGTTGACGCCGTCAGGGCATCGCTCTTTGCCTGCTCGACAACGGGCGCGACCTGGGTCAGAACCTCGTCGGTCTGTGCATCCATTTCCTCGATACCTGTGCCGACGGCCAGGCGGGCTTCATAGCCTTCCGAGAAACCGAGTTCCCGGTTGAGGTTTTCTACGACAGCCAGAAGGTTTTTTGTTTTGGCGGCCAGTTGCGCCAGCGTCTTGGGCTGCATGCCCTCGATCTGCTTCATCCGGATCTGCTTTGCAGATGCAACAAGCTCGCTCGCGATCTCAATGGAGCTTTGCAACGCGTCGCCCTGAAGATTGCCGTTTCCTTCCAGATAGAGAAGCTGGATCTTGGTTACGCCGTCCTTCAACTCGAAAATCCCGCGCTGAATGGCGGCGGCATCGTCAAGACGGCTGTCCGCCGAAAAAGCCTCCGCGCTGACCTGCTTTTCTTCGGTCAGCACCGCGTCGTTGATGGTAAAGGCCAGTTGCCCGAGATCGGATGTGCTCTTGCGCAGGGTGGACAGGCGTTCGGCCTGCTGGTTGGTCTGCGCCACGACTTCACCGAACGTTGTCTCGAACTCGGTCAGGGCTTCCTGTGCGCCGGTCACCTGGCTGGCCGCATCCGGATTGCCCGAAACCTCTTGCCCAAGCTCCTGCAGTGACGTGTTCAGCTTGCCGATCTCCTGGGTGACCGCATCGCTCAACTCCGGCGTCGGATTGTTGAGATAGTCTTCACGCTTGATCGAGGTGGCCTGAACCTGGCCGGCGACCTTGGCGGCGTGATCTGCAACCACGAAGCTCGACGATAGGTTCTGGATGGCGAAGTAGCCGACGGCCCCGACAACGGCGGTCAAGAGCAAAACGGCGAAGAAGCCACCACCGACCTTGAAGCCGAACTTCAGGTCTACCAAAGACTTTACAATCTGTTTCATACGATCCCCGCATGGCTGTATTACAGCGTTTCCCTGCGGCGAGTGTCGTGGAAAGCAATGAATTTTGCGTAAATTGGATGCGTATTTCTCGCGCTTTGGTATACACGGAGATTGTAAAAAACAACTATGTAGCTTCACTAAACTGGTTCTTGAACGGAATAAGACCTTTTCGGGCCGAGCATTATACGTGTTGTCCGCCGTTTATATGGATTTCAGATCCCGTTACGTAAGAACTTTGCTCGGAACAGAGATAGTAGATCGTGTTCGCAACCTCGTTGGGCAGCCCCAGCCGTTTCAACGGAATGTCCTCCACCAGCTTCTCGGTTCCCGGCGAAAGAATGGATGTGTCGATCTCGCCCGGCGCTATGGCATTGACCCGGATACCGTCCGGTCCAAAATCCGCCGCCATCTCGCGGGTCAGCGCGGCAAGCGCGGCCTTGGAGGTTGCATAGGCGGTTCCCGCGAAGGGGTGAACATGCATCCCGGCGATCGAGGTGACATTGACGACCGATCCGCCAGCGGCCTTCAATTCTTCGAAGAGCCCCCGTCCCAGCATGATAGGCGCAAAGAAATTGACCTGGAAGACGGTCCTCCACGCATGCATGGTTGTGTTGATCGAGTTCAGACGCTCGCCCTCCGATCCCTTCGGACTGATGCCTGCATTGTTGACCAGTGCTTTCAGCTGTGAGCCGTTGGCTTCGAGCCTTTTTCGGATTTCCTGGATGGCGAATCCCAGGTTTTCGGCGTCGGAGAGGTCAACCTGAATATGATCTTCCGGCCCCATGGGCCAGGGGCATTTGTCCGAAAAGGCTTGTCGCGAGCAGGTGATCACGCGCCAGCCTTCCGCAGAAAACCGCTTCACGGTTGCATGTCCGATGCCGCGGCTTGCGCCGGTCAGGACGAGTGTCGGGCGGGTGTCGGAAGTGTCCTGGCCGCTCATTTCGGTTTCCTGTCATTTGATGGACGAGTCGGAAAAAGTTGACTCTTATAGTAGGGTTTCGTTATTGCGCATGAAACCCCAAATGCCAATACGGTCGGATAACCGGACCCTGTGCGAACCCTACAATGATCGTTTGCTCCTGTAATGTCCTTTCTGAGAAGCAGCTTCGTGAAGCGGCTGAGGAAATGCGCGCCGACCCGAACGGAAAGGTGCCGACGCCCGGCGCAGTGTTCCGTCATCTGGGCTGTCGGCCGAGATGCGGCAGCTGTTTTCCGTCCGTGATTGACATCATTCACGAAAAGGGGTCTGAAGAGACAGGTGGTGCCAAGGCCGAACCTGCAACCTTGAAACGCGCCGCGGGCCGATAGGAAGAGGAGAGCCTGATGAAGGGTGAAGCACAAGTAATCGAATACCTGAACAAGGCTCTGCGTCACGAACTGACCGCGGTCAACCAGTATTGGGTCCACGCACGCCTCCTGGCCGACTGGGGTTTCGGCAAGCTTGCAGACAAGGAACTGGAAGAAGCCGATGAAGAGCGGCAGCACGCCCAGGACCTCATGGACCGGATCATTTTCCTGGAAGGTTTGCCCAACCTTCAGACCCTTGATCCGCTCCGGATCGGGCAGAACGTCAAGGAATGTCTGGAAGGGGATCTGGCAGCGGAATATGTTGCCCGGGCTCTATACCACGAAGCGCGCGAAATCTGCCGTGATCTCGGTGACTACGTGTCCATGGCGATTTTCGAAAAACTGCTTGCTGACGAGGAAAGTCACATCGATTTTCTGGAAACACAGCTCGATCTGATCGAGCGCATCGGCATCGACAATTATTCACTCTTGCAGTCGAAATCGGCCGATCAGGCAGAGTGACCCGTCAGCTCTGAGCTGAGACCGGCTGCGGACGGATAATGCCCGAGCAGCCGGCTTCCTGATCCCTGCCGTCCAGGTAGTGGATCATGCCACCGGCTGCCGCGGCGTCTTCCTGATCATGGGTCACCAGCAGGACCGGCAGGTTTTTCTCCCGCGCAAGACGGAAGACCAGATCCCGGACGTCGGCTCTGCGGGTCTGGTCGAGGCTTGAAAAGGGTTCGTCGAGGAGCAGCGCCCTGGGATCGGCCAGCAGCGTTCGCATCAGTGCGACGCGGGTTTGCTGACCGCCGGAAAGCGTCGCCGGATCGCGCCCGGCGAAACCCGCAAGTCCGACGTCTTCAAGTGCTTTCTGGGCAATTTCCGCTCTCTGAGACCGCGAGCGGATCGAGGCCGGAAGCGCAAACAGAAGATTTTGCAAAACCGACATGTGCGGAAAGAGCAGGGGTGCTTGAAACATCAGTCCGATATGCCGCTCCTGTGCGGGCCGCTCGGTCAGGTCCTCACCGTTCAGCAAAAGCCTGCCTTCCGCTTGAAAGTCCGGCTTCAGGAAGCCGGCGATAAAATCCAGCAGACTTGATTTTCCGCTGCCGCTTTCCCCCATGATTGTCAGGATCTGTCCGGGTGGGATCTGGCAGTCGATGCTGATGAGCGGCTTGGCTTCCAGCCGCAGGCAGACCGAGTTCAGAACGAGGCCGGATGTATCTTCGTTCACGCGCATCCGTTGTTACCTTTCCAGCCGCATTGCGGCACGGTTCCTGAATACCAGAGAAGGCACCACGGCCGCGAGTACAAAAACGGCAAGCGGAATGGCCAGCTGGAGGACTGCATAGAGCGCCGCAACCTGACGATTGCCACCGCTTGCGAGCGCCACGCTCTCGGTCGTGACGGTGACGACACGTCCGGCGCCGATCATGAGCGTTGGCAGGTACTGCCCGACGGAAACGGCGGCGGCCACCGCGAATGTCACCAGGACAGGCCGGAGCAGAATGGGAAGCCGGATCTGCCAGAACACCCGGAACCTGGATGCGCCCACGGATGTGGCCACCTTGGCATAGCGCGGGTCCAGCCGGTTCCAGGGGTCGCTCAGGGCAAGAAAGGCGTAAGGAAACACGAACACCAGGTGTGTAAGCAGGACCGCCATGAAGGTCCCGCTTAGCCCGCCGAAAAGAAACAGCATCTGCAGCCCGAACAGGAAGCTTATCTGCGGAAGCAGCAGGGGCAGAAAAATCAGGAAGTTGAGCTTCCCCTGTGTTGACAGGTTGCGCACGCTGCGTTCATCGAGAAGCCACAGGGTAAGTGCCGTGGCGATGCCTGCGGCGGCGAATGCAAGAGCAAGCGTTGCTGCCAGTGCAGGTGCTCCCATGCCGAAGGCATCTGCCATGCGTCCCAGGCTCCATTTCTGCGGCAGAACGGCTGGAAACCACCAGGACCTTGCCACCGTCCACGTGGCAAGCAGCGCCATGGACAAGATCATGACCGCGATGATGAGGATCATCGGGTAGAGGCCTGCCTGCCGGGCAGCAACGTCGCGCCGGCGGCGGTGTCCGCTTGCGTATCGCGAGGTTTGCCAAAGTCCCGCGAGACGTTCGATGCCCAGATAGGTCAGCAAGGCGGATGCACTCACGAGAAGCTGCAGCAGGGCACCGGCGGAGGCCATGAGCCGTTTGCTCAGATCGGGATCGTTCATCCAGGCGACAAGACGCGGCGCGAGCGGCGGCGGTGTCGTGGGCCCAAGGATCTGCGCCACGTCGACCACCGAGGTTGAATAGGCGATCACCGCCAGCATGGGCAGGCGGATCAACGGGTAGATCTGTGGCAGGACCACCTTGAAAAAGACACTCATCCGGCCATAGCCGAGACTCGCACCGGCCTTGTAAAAGTCCTTGATATGCGGCCTGTTGAGCGCCGCGAGCGTCATCAGGAACAGGAAGGGGACTTCTTTTGCAACAAGCCCGAAGGTCATGGCGAGGCCAGCCGGATCGTTCAGAATGAGGAGATCCGGAGGCCGGGTCCAACCGGTCGCCCAGGGTGAGAACAGACGGACAAGAAAGCCGGAAGGCGCGATCAGGAAAGCAAGCCCGATCGCTGCCGCGGCATGCGGAACGGAAAGAAGCGGAGACAGGAAGCGCGTCAGACGCTGAAAAGTCCGGGTCCCGGACCAGCCTGCCGTGAAGACAAGCACAATCGAAAGCGACAGGATCGATGCTGCCAGTCCCGTGCCGAAACTGAGCAGCACCGACTTCAGAAGTCCGGGCATCTCGAAAAGACTGCGCAGCGGATCGAGAGAAAGCGATGTGTAGCCCAACACTGGAAGGTAGCCAAAGGCGGGCAGAAGGGTGCCGGCAAGTCCGGCAAAGACCGGGCCTGCCAGCAGGATCACCACGAGCAGTGTTGGTAAATCGGGTCTGCGGCCTTGCGCCGGCAATGGCTTATTCGCTGCCTGCGCCGTAGCGCGCGGTCCACTTCTCCTCCAGTGCGGCAACCCAGCTTGGATGCGGTTCCGGCAACACCGGTCCGAGATCCTCGGGTGCGAGTGTCGCGGGCCCCAGATCCATTGCATCGAACAGCGCTTTTTCATTCTCGGGCAGCGCCGCGACATTCAAGACGGTCGGATCGCCCCAGATTTCCGGTTCCTGTTTGCGTGTTTGAGCCATCGGGCTCAACAGGAAATTCGCATAGACTTTGGCGCCCGCCTGGTTGGAACTGTTGAAGGGGATGGCGACGAAATGGGTGTTGCCGATCGTGCCGTCCTCGAAAACGAACGTGCGCACTGTTTCAGGCAACTCGCCGTTCGCGATCGCGCCCGAGGCGTCACCCGGATTGAACGAAAAGGCGATATCCAACTCGCTGTCGGCGAGCAGTTGGCGCATATCGGCGGCGTTCTTCGGAAAAGCCTTCCCTTGTCTCCAAAGATGCGGATGCAGCTCGTCCAGAAACGCAAACAGCGGTGCAACCGTGTCCTCGAATTTGCTTTCGTCCACCGGAGAGGACAGGGCGCTCCGGTCTGCGACCGTGTCGGCAAGAGCCTGTTTCAGGAACGTCGTGCCGTAGAAATTCGGCGGCTGCGGGTATGAGAACCGTCCGGGGTTGTCTTTTGCATAGTCCAGGAGCTCCTTCAGATCGGACGGCGGCGTTTCCAGTCTGGCGCTGTCATACATGAACACGAGCTTGGCCATACCCCAGGGACTTTCCTGTCCATCGGTCGGAACGGTGAAGTCGATGGTGACCGTTGGCTTGTTTTCGATGTCCACATACTGCCAGTTGGGCAGGGTATCCGCCCAGCCCGGCGCGGCCAGCAGCCCGTTTTGCTTCATCGACGCGAAATTCTCGCCGTTGATCCAGATGAGGTCGACGGCACCGCCGTTCTCCTTGCCAACCGACTTCTCCGCAAGCACCTGGGAAACCACATTGGCCGTGTCGCTCACCTTTACATGGACGACACGGACGCCGTGGTCGCGCTCGACTTCACGCGCAGCCCACTGGATATAAGCGTTGATGCGCGGTTCCCCTCCCCAGGCATGAAAATAGACGGTCTGTCCTTTCGCCTCTTCAAGGACGGTCTGCCAGCCCTGATCCTGTGCGTGTGCCGCAAGGGGTGAAAGAAGTAATCCGGCAAGGCCGGCAGCGGTGGATAGAAGTCGCTTCATCCAAGTCCCCAGTTTGGTTCTTTTTTGCTGACAGTTCCCTCGCGCATCAGCCCCGCCACGGTCAACACAAGGCTTTGTGAATAAGGCATGTCGAAACCGCGCTTTCGGGTGCGCTTCGCGGGTATCTCAAACCGGCAGTATATGTGTGTCCTTGATTTCTTCCATAACGGCATACGTATGTGTTTCGCGGACGCCGGGAAGCGCGAGAACCACGTCGGATAGAAACGCTCTGTAGGCTTCCATGTCCTTGACGCGGCTCTTCATAAGATAATCGAACCCGCCGGCCACCATGTGACACTCAAGGATATCGGACGCGCGTTCGACCGCACGCTTGAACGCGTCGAAGATCTCCGGCGATGTTCTTTCAAGGCGGATCTCGACGAACACCAGAAGGCCACGCTCGATCTTCCGAGGATCGAGCGTGGCCGAGAAGCCTTCGATGTAGCCTTCGCGGACCAGACGCTTCATGCGCTCTGCTGTTGCAGTCGGCGAAAGGCTGACCCGTTCGGCGAGGTCCGTGTTGGTCACGCGTCCGTCTTCCTGGAGCACTTTCAGGATTCTGCGGTCAGTCGCATTCAGCATTGTTAAATTCTCTACAAAATTCTCATTTAGGAAGGAATAAACTAAAGTAATGCCAAAAAACAGTGAAAATAACCGATCAATTTCCATTATTCTAGAGAAATAGTCTGATTACGCTTGATAAAGCGTTTTGGGAGGTGCTCATGCCCGCCGCTGCTGCCGCAATGACAACGATGAACGATGCAGACCTGGTGCCGTTCCGGTCTGCCTATGCTCCGGATGAACGTAAAACGGTCGAGGCGCTTCTGAAGGAAGCAGCGGGTGATCCGGTTGTCGAGAAACTGATCGATCAACGTGCGCGCGGCTACATCCATGACATGCGTGCCGTACAGGTCGGTCTGGGCGGGGTTGAGGACTTCATGCGCGAGTTCGGCCTGACCACTCGCGAAGGTCTCGCCATGATGGTTCTGGCCGAGGCACTGCTGCGCGTACCGGATGCCGGTACCGCAGACAAGCTCATCGAGGACAAGCTTGCCGCTGCCCGGTTCGATGATCCGTCCGGCCACAAGTCCGATACCTGGCTGGTGTCCGCATCGTCTTGGGCGCTGGGTGTGACTTCCCGCCTGCTTCACCCGGGCGATACGCCGCAAAGCATCCTCTCCAGTCTCGTCAAACGCATGGGCATGCCCACCGTGCGTGTCGCGACGCGAAAGGCGATGACTCTTCTCGGACATCAGTTCGTTCTGGGCGAGACGATCGAAAAAGCGCTTGAGCGGGCGAAACTGCAGGAAGCCAAGGGCTACCGGTATTCCTACGACATGCTGGGTGAGGGGGCCCGCACGGCCAGGGACGCGGAGCGCTACTTCCAGTCCTACGCGAATGCCATCGCGGCCATCGGCAAATCGGCAGGTGATGAGGATCTGCCGAACCGGCCCGGGATCTCCGTCAAGCTTTCCGCCCTGCATCCAAGATACGAAGCTGTCAACGGCGAGCGCGTCCGGGACGAATTGCTTCCGAAGCTGCGCGAACTCGTGCAGATGGCGAAGGACCGCAATCTCAATTTCACGGTCGATGCCGAGGAGGCCGATCGCCTGGAGATTTCACTCGATGTGATCGCGGCGCTGCTCGCCGATCCGGTTACCGAGGGCTGGGACGGCTTCGGCCTTGCGGTGCAGGCCTACCAGAAGCGCGGGCCCGACGTGATTGACTGGCTTGTTGGCGCCGCCCGCAGAACCGGGCGCAAGCTGATGGTGCGTCTTGTCAAGGGCGCTTACTGGGACACGGAAATCAAGCGCGCCCAGGAAGAGGGTGTCGACGGATATCCGGTATTCACCCGCAAGACGGCGACCGATCTTTCCTATCTGTGCTGCGCCAAGCGGATGCTCGCGGCCAGGGACGTTCTCTACCCGCAATTTGCCACGCACAATGCCCTGACGGTCGCGCAGATCATCGAACTCGCCGGCGGGTCCTCCGAGGGCTACGAGTTTCAGCGCCTCCATGGCATGGGCGAAAGCCTTTACAGGTCCGTGTGCGAGCGTGACGGCTTTCCGACCCGCATCTATGCCCCTGTTGGCGGATACAAGGATCTCCTGGCTTATCTCGTGCGGCGTCTTCTCGAAAACGGTGCCAATTCGTCCTTCGTGACGATTGTCGGCGATGCGTCCGTTTCCGTTGAAACGATGCTGAAGCGCCCCGCCGAGATCCTCGACAACGGCCATCACGCAGTCAATCGTTCGATCCCCATGCCGGTCGACCTTTATGGGGACAGCCGCCGCAACGCCGAAGGGGTCGAATTCGGCTGCGCCGCCGAACGCACTGCGCTCGTCGACGGCATGGCCCGGACACGCGCACCGTTCACGGATGCCGGCCCGCTCGGCAAGGGGCTGTCCGCGACGGGCGAGGCGCACCCGGTTTTCGCGCCTATGGATGGAACCACGAAGGTTGGCACAGTTCGCTTCGCCGACACGCAGACGGCGCTGAGGGCCATCGAAGAGGCGCAGAAGGGCTTCGAAACATGGTCACGCAAACCTGTCAACGAAAGGGCGGCGGCGCTCGAAAGGCTCGGTGACCTGCTGGAGGAAAACCGGGACCGGCTGATGATGATCCTGTCGATGGAAGCCGGAAAGTGCCTGCCGGACGGCATTGCCGAAATCCGCGAGGCCGTCGACTTCTGCCGGTATTACGCCAGTGAAGCCAGAACGCTGTTCGGTGAAGGCCGGCTCATGCCGGGACCGACCGGCGAAGAGAACCGCTACCGCTATCGCGGCCGGGGTGTTTTCGTCTGCATTTCACCCTGGAATTTCCCGCTCGCCATTTTCCTTGGACAGATCAGCGCCGCACTTCTCGGCGGCAATGCGGTTGTCGCGAAACCGGCGGAGCAAACGCCGCTGATCGCCTTTGAAACCGCCAGACTGATGTACGAGGCCGGGATACCCGAAGATGCGTTTTTCCTCGTACCCGGCGAAGGCGATATCGGCGCGGCGCTGACATCGCACCCCGCCGTTGCGGGCGTTGCCTTCACCGGGTCCACCGAGACGGCCTGGGCCATCAACGGAACGCTTGCGGCCAAGCGCGGCCCGATCGTGCCGCTGATTGCCGAGACCGGTGGCATCAACGCCATGCTGGTGGATGCGACCGCTTTGCCGGAACAGGTTTGCGATGACGTCATGATGTCCGCCTTCCGCTCCGCCGGTCAGCGCTGCTCGGCGCTTCGCCTGCTCTATGTTCAGGAAGATGTCGCCGATACGTTGATCGCGATGCTCGAGGGCGCGGCAAAGGAACTAAGCCTGGGAGACCCGCGGCAGCCGTCCACGGATATCGGGCCGGTGATCGATGACGAGGCACGCGACAACATCATGTCTCACATACACGACATGAGCGACAGCGAGACACTACGCTTTGCCGGCAAAGTACCGGATGGAAGCCTTGCGAACGGCTCCTGGGTGGCACCGCACATCATTGAGCTCGACAGGGCGGAAGCGCTGACCCGCGAGGTTTTCGGTCCGGTGCTGCACGTCGTGCGCTACAAGGCGGGCGACATCGACAAGGCGCTCGACCAGATCGCCTCCACCGGTTACGGGCTGACGCTGGGTGTTCACAGCCGTATTGACGCAACGGTGAAAAAAGTCGTCGACCGGCTTTCCGTTGGGAATGTCTACGTCAACCGCAACACTATTGGTGCCGTAGTCGGGACCCAGCCGTTCGGCGGCTCGGGTCTTTCCGGAACCGGTCCGAAGGCAGGTGGTCCGATCTATCTGACCCGTTTCGCGCTGGAACAGGTGGTTTCCATCAACACCGCCGCCGCCGGCGGCAACGCCAGCCTCGTCGCCGCATCGGACGATTGAGAGGTCTCTGACCGGGGCCGGTTACCTCTCCCTTGGGAGAGGTCGGCGCGCATGCGCCGGGTGAGGGGACAAACTCCGGTTAGACATGCAGACGTCTGATCCCTCACCCTGACCCTCTCCCAACGGGAGAGAGGATTGTCGCTTCAGCCGGAAAGACGCGTCACTTGACTTGAGATCAGTTCAAAAGATCCATTTTGGACAAACCGAGCAGCTCTGGGTCAGATCCTGCATGACGGGCATCGTAGTTGAACCGGTCCTTTCGAGTGTTGCCTCCTCGCTCACTTCCCTCTTGGCTTCGCCCGCCTTGTCGCTTCTGCTTCCGTCGGATCGTCCGGCCAGGGGTGCTTGGGGTATCGGCCTTTCATGTCGGCTTTGACATCCGCCCACGATCCCGCCCAGAAGCCGGGGAGATCCCTCGTGACCTGGATGGGCCGTTGCGCGGGCGAGAGCAGTTCCAGGATCAGCGGGAGCTGTCCGTCGCAAACGCTCGGATGCTCTTTGAGGCCGAACAGTTCCTGTACGCGGATCGAAAGGGTCGGTCCGGCTGCTGCACCGTAATCGATTGGGACCTTGCTGCCGGTCGGGGCGCTGAAGTGCGACGGGGCAAGCGCGTCCAGCCGTACCGATGCGTCATAAGGCAGAAGACCGGCAAGCGCGTTCCCGAGGACTGCGGCATCGACGGCGCTGATCGTCGTCAGCCCGGACAGATAGGGCTGCAGCCAGTCTTCAAGTGTTTCGAGGAGGTGCCGGTCACCGAGCTCCGGAAGATCGGCTGCACCGTTGTCGCGCGCATAGGCGACCCGTTTGCGCAGGCGGGCCTGTTCCTTGCTCCAGGGCAGACGGGCCATGCCGCGGCGGCGGACCTCCTTGAGAAGCGCGGCCACGACGGCTTCCGGTGCAGCGGACTTGATCGCAGAGGCCTGAAGTTCCACTGCCTTGTAGCGGGTGACGCGCCGGGCCTTGAGCGCGCCGTCCGGCGTGAGCTGAACATCCTCCTCCTCGACGATGTCTCCGGCAAAGAGGTCCTCGATCTCTTCTTTCGAAATCGGTACGCACAGCTGAATGCGGCCACTCGCTGCCTTCCCCTGAATATCCGCAACAACGAGGAAACGCTCGCCGGCAAGGGCGTGTTCCTGCTCCAGCTCCGCTCCGCGTCCGTTGGCAAGCCGGAACCGGCCGGTCTGACCGCGTGCCTGTGCGACCCGGTCCGGATAGGCGAGCGCGAGCAAGAGCCCTGCGCTTTCAATGTCGGTTTCGCTTCCGCTGCCACCGGCCTGGTTTAGCCATCTTGCGGCAAGCGCCCGGCCATCTTTTGCACGTTGTCCCCTGTCATGTCGCAAGGCGCGCAGCCGGGTGCGCAGATCCGGATCGCGTCCGCCAAGTCCGGGTTCGGAGAGGCACAAGGCAACGAGCGCTGCCGTGAAGCCGAGGCCCCGATCAACGCCCGCAATGACCATATGCGCCAGTCGCGGGTGAAGCGGCAGTTTTGCAAGGGCCTTGCCCTCGCGTGTCAGATGACCGGCCGCATCGAGTGCATGAAGATCCGTCAAAAGGGATTTCGCCTCATTCCAGGCGGCCGCCGGCGGTGGGTCAGCGAAGGTCAGGCTGGCCGGGTCGAGGGTTCCCCACGCCGCGAGATCGAGAACGAGGCCGGTCAGATCGGCTTCCAGGATTTCGGGAGCCTCGGCAGCTGGCAGGGCCATCGTCTGGGCTTCGTCCCAAAGGCGGTAACAGACACCGGGCTCGGTCCTGCCCGCCCGTCCCCGCCGCTGATCCGCGGAGGCGCGCGAGACGCGAACTGTCTCAAGGTGGGTAAGACCGGTCTGGGGCTCATATCTCGGCACGCGGGCAAGGCCGCAGTCGATCACCACGCGAACGCCCTCGATCGTGAGCGACGTTTGCGCAATGGCGCTTGCCAGCACGATCTTGCGCGCTCCGTTTTCAGCAGGCCGGATGGCTTCGTCCTGGGCTTTCGCGTCAAGGCCGCCATAGAGCGGAGCGACCTTGCAGTTTGCGGGGATCTTGCCGGACAGAAGATCCGCGACCCGCCGGATTTCACCCTGCCCGGGAAGAAACACCAGCAACGATCCCGTCTCTTCCTGGAGTGCCTTGTGGATGGCGTTTGTGATCTGCGGTTCGATCCGGATCTTCGTATCGCGGCCGAGATAGTGCGTTTCAACCGGAAAGCTTCGCCCCTTGCTTTCCAGAACAGGGGCGGCGCCCAGCAGCTTCGAAATGGAGGCAGCATCGAGCGTTGCCGACATCGGGAGGAGACGCAGGTCCTCGCGCAGAGCTGCTTGAACATCCAGCGCCAGCGCCAGTCCGAGATCTCCGTCGAGCGAGCGCTCGTGAAACTCATCGAACAGGATGGCCGCGATGCCGGTCAGCTCCGGATCGTCGAGGATCAGCCGGGTGAACACCCCTTCGGTAATGACCTCGATTCGGGTCCTGGAACTGACCTTGGTTTCCATACGGACCCGGTAACCAACCGTGTCACCCGGCTTTTCGCCAAGCTCGCTCGCCATCCGCCGCGCTGCCGCCCGTGCGGCAAGCCTGCGCGGTTCCAGAACCAGGATCTTGCCATCCCGCCGCCAGGAAGCGTCAAGCAGCGCAAGGGGAACGCGCGTCGTTTTGCCCGCGCCCGGTTCCGCCACCAGGACAGCATTTGTGGTTGCCTCGAGCGTCTGCAGGAGATCCGGGAGGACCGCGTCTATGGGAAGGTTGGATGAAAATGTGCGGGACGCAGCCATCACCTAGCCTTTGGGCGATGCGCTGTCCGCTTTCCACTGACGTCCCTGCATGTCGACCGCAAACGAATTCGGTTCACGCGCAAAGGAGGCCAGCCCTTCGAGCGCCGGATCAGGATGGCGCACGATGAAGGTCGGTATCTTGCCCATGAGTGTTTCATGAGGCGATTTGGCCTCGAAAGCGGACCGGAAATCGCCGTCTGTCAGAAAACGTGTGATGCGGGGCGTAATGCCCCCGGTCAGGTAAACACCGCCCCGTGCAAGCACCGTAAGCGCGCAATCCCCGGCAACACGCCCCAGGCTTCTGGCGAAAATATTGAGCGTCTTCACGGCAACGGGATCATTGTTTTCCGCGGCCTGCGTGATTGTGGCAGGTGTGTCGAATGCCCGTTCGGCGTTCATCCATACGCCCACTGCCCGGGCCAGTCGTGGCAGGCCCGTGCCGCTGAGTAGCTGCTCCGCGCCGATGCGGCCGCCGACCCGTTCGATATGCGGCCAGATCTGGACATCCTCTTCGCTCACCGGCCCGAGTTCGACATGTCCGCCCTCGCCGGGAACGGGAACCCAGGTTCCGGCCGCGAAAATCATCGCTGCCGCGCCGAGCCCGGTTCCCGGACCGAGAACGAATTTGGCGCTGTTGGTGCGGATGGAACCGGTGCCGACCTGTTCGATATCCGCACCGCTGTATCCCGGCAAGGCGAGAGCCTGCGCTTCGAAGTCATTCAGAACAACGACTTCCTCAAGCCCGAGATCGGCAATCATCCTCAGGGGCTCGATCACCCAGGCCGCGTTGGTCAGGGGGATAGCGTCGCCGGTTACCGGGCCGGCGACTGCGATAATTGCAGTGCGGGGTTTTGCCTCGGCCTCGGGAAAGACAGCTGCGCGGATCGCGGAAGAAATGTCAGGGTGATCTGCCGTCGCGGTCTTGCCGCACATGCGAGTAGGCGCATCGCTGCTGTCGACCAGCGCGAAACGGGCATTGGTGCCGCCGATATCGGCGACGAGAACAGGATAGGCGAAGGATTTGGAACCTGGCATGCAAGTCATGACTTGGACGTACCGACCTCAGGCGTATCGGATGTTGTCTGAAGGCCCTGCAGGCGCGCGGAGCGAAGCAAAATATCTGCCGTGGACTGGTTGAGCGCCATCGGAATGTCGTAAACCAGCGCCAGCCGCATGAGCGCCTTGACATCAACGTCGTGCGGCATAGGGGAAAGAGGATCAGCAAAGAAAAACAGGCCCTGCAATTCCCCTTCGGCGATCATGGCACCCAGCTGTTGATCGCCACCCAGAGGACCGCTCTTCAGACGCGTGAGCGTGAGTTCTGGGCAAGCCTCCAGAACACGGCCGCCGGTCGTCCCCGTGCCGACAAGGTTGAATGCCGCGAGTTTCTCGCGGTGGCGCAAGGCGAAGTCCACCATCGCATCCTTTTTGGCATCATGCGCGACTAGGGCAAGTGTCGGGGTGGCTGGCATTCGGGATCCTCTCGCGGCAAGACGGACGGGCGGCTTGGTTATTAGCCGCAAACTCGGCACTACGCAAAGGGGGAAGCGCCAGAAGTGTGCGGAAAGGATCGTTACAGGCGAAAAAATTCGAGAGACAAAAAAGCCACGCCCCCTGTGGAGCGCGGCAGTCGATAGGGAGAAGACGTGGCTTGCTTAGTCGAAAAGGTTGCACCGGACCGGTTCGCGGCCTGAAACCCTCCGAAAATAAGGATCGGGTTCCTTCAGATGCAGTCCGGCAATTTCCAGGACGAGTTTCATGCGGATGGCATCCGCGAAACCTTCCTTCGACCGGACGGGAATGGCAAAGGAGCCCGGACCGCCGATCACGCAATCTTCGTAGTAGTGATCGAGGTTGAGCATCGCCTGCCAGGAGTTCTTGTTCGTCTTCATCATCAACGGCAGCCCGTTGATCGTCACGCCCGCAGCAACCATGCGATCCCGCATCTCGGTGACGGAGCCACCCTGGTTGTTCGGCCCGTCTCCCGAAATGTCGATAACACGGCGCAGCCCCATATACTGGTTGGTCTGAACCAGTTCGACGGATTTCTCCAGAGCCGACACGATGGAGGTCCGCTGTACTTGTCGCAAGGGAGCCTCGGCAATCTTGGAGGCAAAATGCGAAGCCGTGGCCGCGTCCTTGACGACGGTCCAGTCGGCGACGATGAAGTGTTCATCGACACCACCCCATTCCATATAGGTGACGGCGACCCGGCCGATCGGACCAATCTGAATGGCATCGATGAATTCCCGCGAGGTGAGAGCTGAGACATAGCCGGCCCGCTGGATTTCCTGTTCTTCGGTGTCCATGGATTGTGAGATGTCAACCGCGAGTACGAGTTCCACGTCGACCTCGTTGGCCGGATCGTATGAGAGATTTGCGGTCGAAGGCATCGCCGGCCGCAGGTCCCGGGCTTCGGCGGGAAGGATAAGCAGCATGGCTACTGCTGGAAGGGACAGTATCTTTGCAACTGTCAGTGCACAGTCTTTTATTATGTCGAGACGCATTGGTTTCTCCTTATTCCGGTCTTGCGACCGTGTTGCCACGTCTCCCCAGTGTTATTTTGTTGTTCTGCTACTCGTCTTTACAGTCCTTGTGATTCTTGCTGAGGCGCATGAAACGCCTTTGGTTAGCATCAGGATTTACTTAGCAAGCTACGTGCCAAACCTAGCTGAAATCAATTTAACTGGCAAAATCAAATGTGCACGGAGTGCGTATATTCCACAGATAGGAATTTTCTGCCGGATTACTAGGCAAATTTTGCCGGGCGCCGTCACATTTCCGACATCAAACGGCAAAATGTGCCGGGGCGGATTTTTCGGTTTATGCTGAGCCGATGCCCTGAAATGAAGCAGTCTGCTTAAAATTCGGGAGCTTTTTCTGTTGACGAGCGCGCCCTCGCTGGTCATGATCTGAATAAATTCTCACTAGGTGAAGAATTTTTCGGGATGAATTGAAGTGTCATGCCGAAGGACAAGAAGGGCTCGTTGAACGAGCCGGTTTCGTTGGCGGGTTCGGAGCATCCCTGATCCGGCCCTGGGAAGGTGTCGACGTATATGCAGGCGCACGAAGACGACTGGACATCCTATATGGCCATCCGCGCGGCGTGGCTGTCTTTCGTGGGCGGCCGCACCCAGGGTGAAATCGCATCTCAGCTCGGTGTATCGCCAGCCAAGGTGCATCGTCTGATCGCCCACGCCCAGAAGGCAGGTTACGTAAAGTTTCAGGTCGACGGCCGGCCAATGGAATGCCTGCAGCTGGAAAAGGAACTCTCGCGCTTTTTCGATCTCACCAATTGCATTATTGCGCCCGATCTTGGTGGCGGCGACGATGAGGGTGTTTTGCGCGCGGTCGCCGTCTCGGCGTCACAGTTCCTGACCGGTCTGCTGTCGGGGCCGAATGTCAAGCGTCTTGGCGTCGGCATGGGCCGCACAATGAAGGCGTCCGTGGAGGCTCTGCCCAAGACCGCGCGTCAGGATTTGGAGATCATGTCGATCTGTGGCTCGCTCACGCGCACGCTTGCCGCGAACCCCTATGACATCGTGCAGAAGATGCAGGAGCGCACGGGCGGCATCGGCTACTATCTGCCCGTGCCGTATTTCGCTGAAAGCCCCGATGAGAAAGCCATGTTCCTGACGCAGCGCAGTGTCCAGGACCTGATGGCGCGCGCGCGCCAGTCAGATGTCTTCCTGATCGGCATCGGCTCGGTCGAGAATGAGGGGCACCTGGTTCAGCGCGGCATGATCTCAAAGCAGGAACAGGAACAATTGATGTCTTGCGGTGCCGTCTGTGATTTGATGGGCCGCTTTTTGACGATTGAAGGAAAACTGGCTCCCAATTCTCTCGGCGATTGCGCCGTGGGTCTGCACTTCGACGAAGTGCGCGGGCGCCGCGTTATTGCGCTGGTGGGTGGGCAGAGCAAGGTGGATGCAACCCTTGCCGCACTTCGCACTGGTGTCATTACCGACCTTGTCACGGACGAGACCCTTGCGAGGGCCCTGAGTGCGCGGGTCGGATTGCAACTGGCACAGTCCGCATGACGCGGCTGGGTCACGAGGGGAAACGGGTCTGAAAGAAAAGCAGGCCCCCGCATGTCGGAGGACATAAACGTGAAGAAGCTTCTAACCATCGGCACGGCTCTTGCCGGACTGGCCCTTACCGCCGCGGCCGCAGCGGCTGACACCAAACCGGCCGTGCTTTACGATCTCGGAGGACGGTTCGACAAGTCGTTCAATGAAGCCGCCTACACTGGTGCTGAGAAATTCAAGCAGGACTACGGCATCGAGTACCGTGATTTCGAAATCCAGAACGACAGCCAGCGTGAACAGGCCCTGCGCAACTTCGCAAAGCGCGGCATGAACCCGATCGTCGCCATCGGCTTCTCGCAGGCTAACGCGGTTGAGAAGGTCGCCGCGGAATTCCCGGACACGCAATTCGCGATTGTCGACATGGTCGTCGACCTGCCGAATGTCCGTTCCATCCTCTTCAAGGAGCACGAAGGCTCCTACATCGTTGGCCTGTTGGCCGCCATGGCGTCCGAGACAGGCAAGGTCGGCTTCGTCGGCGGCATGGACATCCCGCTCATCAGCAAGTTCGCCTGCGGCTACAAGCAGGGCGTGGCTGCGACCAACCCGGATGCCGAAGTGTTCGAGAACATGACTGGCACAACCGGCGCTGCCTGGAACGACCCGGTCAAGGGCGGCGAACTGGCCAAATCCCAGTTCGACCGCGGCGCGGACGTTGTCTATCACGCAGCCGGCGGCACCGGTATCGGTGTTCTTCAGGCGGCGGCTGATGCAGGCAAGCTCGGCATCGGCGTTGACAGCAACCAGAACGGTCTGCATCCGGGCTCCGTTCTGACCTCCATGCTGAAGCGTGTCGACATTGCCGTCTATCAGGCGTTCGAAGATGCGGAAAACGACAGCTGGTCGTCCGGCTTTGAAGTCCTCGGCCTCAAGGAAGGCGGTGTCGACTGGGCGCTGGACGACAACAACGCGGAACTCGTGAATGACGAGATGAAAGCTGCCGTCGAAAAGGCGAGCCAGCAGATCATCTCCGGCGAAATCGTCGTTCACGACTACATGTCCGACGAATCCTGCCCCAACTGAGGGTTCTCGAAAATCAGCCTTCGCGCCGGGTGCGCGGAGGCTTCCACCTGATATCACCTGCCGCCCAATCGTTCTGCCGGGGGATCGGATGATCAGCTTGAAATCTGGACTGTTTACCGCGGCCTTGGCCGCAGCATTCGCCACATCCGCGGCATTGGCGGATCCCGCGATCGTTTATTCGGTTGGCGGCAAGTTCGACGGTTCCTTCAATGAAAGCGCCTATACAGGCGTGAAGCGGTTTCAGGAGGAAACGGGTGATCGCGTCCGCGAATTTGCGCTGGAGCGTGATTCCCAGAGCCTGCAGGCCTTGCGGAACTTCGCAAACCGTGGCGGCGAACCGGTGGTCGCGATCGGGTTCAACCAGGCCAACGCGCTTGGACAGGTCGCGCCGGACTTCCCGGAGACCGACTTTGCAATTGTCGACATGGTCGTCGATCAGCCGAATGTGCGCTCCTACGTTTTCAAGGAACAGGAGGGGGCCTACATCGCAGGGCTTCTTGCGGCCATGGCAACGAAATCCGGAACGATCGGCTTTGTCGGCGGCATGGACATACCGATCATTCAGAGGTTCCTGTGCGGCTACAAGCAGGGCGCGCAGGCTGCAAACCCGGATGTCAGCGTCATCTTCAACATGGCCGGCGACACGCCGGCCGCCTTCACCGACCCGGTGCGCGGCGGTGAACTCGCGATCGGTCAGATCCAGCGCGGTGCCGACGTGATTATCCAGGCTGCCGGCGGAACGGGGCTCGGCGTGCTGCAGGCGGCAGCGGACGCTGATATCCTGGGCATCGGCACGGATAGCAACCAGAACGGCCTGCACCCTGGTAAGGTTCTGACTTCGATCCGCAAGAGGGTCGACAATGCGGTCTTCGACAGTTTCAAATCCGCAAATGACGGAACCTTCACACCGGGCATTCAGGTGCTCGGACTGGCCGAGGGCGGTATGGACTGGGTGTTGGACGAAAACAATGCGGATCTCATCTCGCACGACATGAGAGCGGCAGCCGACAAGGCCGTCTCAGACATATCCGCGGGCCGCGTCAAGGTGCATGATGTGGTGACCGAAGGCGCGTGTCCGCTCTGATCCGGAGCTGCGCTGACAGGGGGCAGAAAGAATGACAGGGAACAACCGTCGGGCCTGGGGGAAGGCATGAGCGAAACGCCGGCAATCGAGCTCAGAAAAATAAACAAGCGTTTCGGCCCGGTTCACGCGAACAAGGACATCGACCTTGTCGTGAAGAAAGGGTCGATCCACGGCATCATCGGGGAGAACGGCGCGGGCAAATCCACGCTCATGTCTATTCTCTACGGCTTCTACCACGCCGATGATGGAGATATTCTCATCGACGGGAAAAAGCAGACGATCCCCGATTCCAAGGCGGCGATTGCCATGGGGATCGGCATGGTTCACCAGCACTTCATGCTGGTGGACAATTTCTCCGTTCTTGAAAATGTCGTGCTTGGCGCGGAAGACAGCCAGCTTCTTGCCGGAAGCCTCTTTCACGCGCGTTCCGAGTTGAAGCGCCTGGAGGAAGAATATGAACTGCGGGTTGATCCCGATACGCTGATCGAAGATCTTCCCGTCGGCCTTCAGCAGCGTGTCGAGATCCTGAAAGCCCTTTACCGCAGCGCCGAGATCCTCATTCTCGATGAGCCGACAGGCGTGCTGACACCGGCGGAAGCGGACCACCTCTTCAAGATCCTCGAAGTCTTGAGAAACGAAGGCAAGACCGTTCTCCTGATCACGCACAAGCTGCGCGAAATCATGGCAATCACCGATGCGGTCTCGGTCATGCGGCGCGGTGAGATGGTCGCGACCGTGGAAACGAAGGACACCTCCATGGAACAGCTCGCCGAACTGATGGTCGGCCGGTCGGTGCTGCTGCGCGTGGACAAGAAACCTGCGGAACCGAAAGCACCGGTGATGGAAGTGTCCAACCTGACAGTGACCGACAGCCGCGGCGTTCAGGTCGTCATGGATGTTTCATTTTCGGTTCGGGCCGGCGAAATCGTCGGCATTGCCGGAGTTTCCGGCAACGGTCAGTCCGAGCTTCTGGAGACGCTCTCCGGCATTCGCCGTGCGACCACCGGAACTTTGAAGATCCACGGTGAAACCATCGACCTGAGTACAAGCACGCTTGATGCTGCCGACATGCGCGAGAAGAGCATGGGGCACGTGCCCGAAGACCGGCACCGCATGGGGCTGATCAACAGCTTTACGGAATACGAGAATTCGATCCTCGGATATCATCGCGACCCGGCCTATTCGAAAGGCCTTTTGATGGACCTCGGAACCATCAAGAAAAACGCCGTTGCCGAGATCGAGAAATACGACATCCGCCCGCCGAACCCGATGCTGAAGACCGCGAATTTCTCGGGCGGCAACCAGCAGAAGATCGTATTGGCGCGCGAGATCGAACGGGACCCGGAAGTGCTGCTTGTCGGTCAGCCGACACGCGGCGTTGATATCGGCGCGATCGAGTTCATCCACCGGCGGCTGGTGGAGCTGCGCGATGCGCAAAAGGGCGTGTTGCTGGTCTCGGTTGAACTGGACGAGATCCGGGCGCTTTCCGACCGCGTCCTGGTGATGTTCGACGGCAGGATCGTCGGGGAACGCGGCGCGAACGCGGAAGAAGGCGATCTCGGGCTGCTGATGGCCGGCGTCGACAATACCCAGTCCGTCCGGGGAGGTGTGCAATGACAGCCGGTCAGCTTCCACGCTGGGTCGATCTCGGCCTTATTCCCTTCCTCAACCTAGCCGCGGCGTTTCTGGTGTCGGGCCTCGTGGTTGTCCTCATTGGCGAGAACCCGCTTGAGGCGGTTCAAATTCTTGTCTGGGGATCGCTCGGCTACGGTGAAGGCATCGGGTTTACACTGTTCTACGCGACCAATTTCATCTTCACCGGGCTGGCAGTCGCCGTCGCCTTCCATGCAGGTCTGTTCAACATCGGCGGCGAGGGGCAGGCCTATCTGGGCGGGCTTGGGGTTGCGTTCGCGTGTCTTGCACTCGACAGCGTCGTGCCCTGGTACATTACCTTGCCGTTCGCTGTCATTGGCTCGGCCCTGACGGGGGCTGCCTGGGCTTTCATTCCGGCCTGGTTGCAGGCAACCCGCGGCAGCCATGTCGTCATCACCACGATCATGTTCAACTTCATCGCGTCGTCGCTGATGGTCTATCTGCTCAACGGCATGCTGAAGGAACAGGGCTCCATGCAGCCGGAGACCAGAACCTTCGAAGACGGCGGACGCCTGCCCTTCCTGAACGACATTTTCCCGTCCTTCGGATTTGGGTATGCACCGGTCAACCTGTCGCTTTTCCTGGCGCTGGCCGCCTGTCTGCTTGTCTGGCTCCTGATCTGGCGCACGAAACTCGGCTTTGAAATCAGGTCGTTCGGCGCGAATGCCACGGCAGCAGTCTATGCCGGGATTTCACCGGTACGCACGATTGTCATCACGATGCTGATCTCCGGTGGCCTTGCCGGCATGATGGCGATCAACGAGATCATGGGGTCCCAGCACCGTCTCCTCATCGACTTCGTGACAGGTTACGGTTTTGTCGGGATCGCCGTTGCCCTGATGGGCCGCGCCCATCCGGTCGGTATCATTCTGGCAGCCATTCTCTTCGGGATGCTGTATCAGGGCGGGGCCGAACTTTCCTTCGAAATGCCCAACATCACCCGTGACATGATCATCGTCATTCAGGGCCTCGTGATCCTGTTCGCAGGGGCTCTCGAGTATATGTTCCGGCCCGCGATCATCAGGTTGTTCACGCCTTCCCAGGCACTCAAGGCAAAGGAGGCGTGATCATGTTTGAAGATTTCATCCTGATCCTCGATTCGACTGTTCGCCTGTCCACGCCGCTTTTGCTTGCCTGCCTTGCAGGGCTTTATTCGGAACGTTCCGGCGTGGTCGACATCGGCCTGGAAGGCAAGATGCTGGGTGCCGCATTCGGGGCAGGGGCAGTCGCCTACATCACCGCCAATGCCTGGCTGGGCCTGCTCGCCGGTATAGGTGTTTCCGTGTTGCTCGGACTTCTGCACGGCTTCGCGTCGATCTCGAACCGCGGCAACCAGATCGTCTCGGGCGTTGCCATCAACTTTCTTGCCGCCGGTCTGACGGCGCTTCTCGGCCAGACCTGGTTCCGCCAGGGCGGACGAACGCCGGCCCTTCCCGAGGGAGGCCGCTTCACCGATGTCGCCTGGCCAATGTCGGAGCAGCTGCGCGATGTCCCGGTGATCGGTCCGATCTATGCCGAGCTCCTGTCCGGCCACAACATCCTCGTCTATGCGGCTTTCCTCGCGGTGCCGCTGACATGGTGGATCCTCTTCAGGACCCGTTTCGGTCTGCGCCTGCGTGCCGTCGGTGAAAACCCGGCGGCGGTTGATACGGCGGGGATCTCGGTAACCTGGCTGCGCTATCGCGCGGTGATTGCCTGCGGCATCCTGTGTGGCTTTGCCGGGGCCTATCTCTCCATCGCGCAAGGTGCCGGCTTCGGGGTCAACATGACCGCCGGCAAGGGCTTCATCGCGCTCGCCGCGCTGATCTTTGCCAAGTGGCGCCCCGCAAGTGCGATGCTGACATGCCTCCTTTTCGGTTTCCTTGATGCTGTCGCGATCCGCATGCAGGGTCAGGAACTGCCCGGTGTCGGCGAGATCCCGGTCCAGTTCTTCCAGGCTCTGCCTTACGTACTGACAGTCATTCTGCTGGCCGGCTTCATTGGCAAGGCGATCCCGCCGAAGGCTGCCGGCATTCCTTATCTCAAGGAGCGGTCATGAGCGAACTGGACGCGCTTTTCGAGGCTGCGAAGGCAGTTCGCGAAAGGGCCTACGCACCCTATTCGAACTTTCTCGTAGGGGCTGCCTTCAGAACGCCTGACGGGACGGTATTCACCGGCTGCAATGTCGAGAATGCGTCCTACCCTGTCAGCGTCTGCGCAGAGGGCGGCGCGGTCAGCGCCATGATTGCGGGCGGTTACACGGAGATCGAGGAGGCCGTGGTTGTCGGCGACGCGGCCCTTTGTACGCCGTGCGGTGTCTGCCGCCAGCGTTTCGCCGAATTCGGCACGGACAATCTCGTTGTCCATGTCGCGGACCTGAATGGCATCAAGCGCAGTTTCACTCTGGAGGAACTGCTGCCTGCCGCTTTTGAACTTGAGCACAAGTAAGAAGGACTGACCCACCATGAGTGGTTACGGCCGTGAATGCGCTGACATCGTCCGTGCGGCCCGCAAGGGTTCCTACAAGATTGGCATGATCCTCGGTTCGGGCCTTGGCGCTCTTGCCGAAGAAGTCGAAGATGCTGTTCGCATACCATACGGACACCTGACGGAGTTTCCGGTGTCCACCGTGACGTCTCACTCCAGCGAACTCGTCGCCGGAACGCTCGCCGGCGTGCCGGTCGTGATCCTGTCCGGCCGGGCGCATTATTACGAAAGCGGCGATCCGACCGTCATGCGCACGCCGGTGGAGACCCTCAAGGAGCTTGGCTGCGATATCCTGCTGGCAACCAATGCCGCCGGGTCCCTCAGGGAAGAGGTCGCACCCGGTTCGCCGATGCTGATTTCCGATCACATCAACTGGTCCGGCAAGAACCCGCTGATCGGAGAAGAAGACGAAAAGCGTTTTCTGGATCTGAGTGCCGCCTACGACAAGGACCTGCAGGCCGCGATGAAGAAGGTCGCCGCCCAAACCGGTGACCCGATTGCAGACGGTGTCTACATGTGGTTCTCCGGCCCCTCGTTCGAAACGCCGGCGGAAATCCGCGCTGCAAGGACGCTGGGAGCCGATGCCGTCGGCATGTCGACCGTGCCGGAAGTCATTGTTGCCAGGTTCCTGGGACTGCGCGTGGTCGCCATGTCGATCATCACCAACTACGGCGCCGGCATGCAGACCCACGAACTGTCCCACGACGAAACCAAGAGCGTTGCGCTCACAGGCATGGAGCGCATGAAACAGCTGGTACGCGCATTCGTGAAGGAGGTCGGCTGATGAGCGACAGGATTGAAAACGCCAAGCGGGCCCTGGGTCTGGTCGACCTGACCAACCTGAATGACGATTGCACGCCGGACGACATTTCAAAGCTGACGGAACGCACCGTGACCGATCACGGCTCGGTTGCCGCTGTCTGCGTCTGGCCGCGTTTCGTCGCGCAGGCGGCAAAGGAACTGACCGGAACGGGCGTGAAGGTCGCAACGGTGGTGAACTTTCCCCAGGGCGGCGTGGACACGAGCGCTGTGGTTGGCGAAACGCTGAAAGCCATCGAAGACGGCGCCGACGAGATCGATCACGTGATGGCCTACGAGGCCTTTGTCGCCGGCCGCAAGGGGTTCGTTGAAGAGCAGATCATCAGGGTCAAGGAAGCCATTCCCGAAGCGGCGATCCTGAAGGTCATTTTGGAAACGGGCGAAATCAGGGACCCGCTGCTGATCCATGCGGCCTCGAATGTTGCCTTCGCCGCCGGGGCGGACTTCATCAAGACATCGACGGGAAAGGTCAAGGTCAACGCGACGCTGGAGGCGGCAGAGGTGATGCTCACCGCGATCGAGGAGGCGCGCCGCGACAATGCTGAGCGCGTGATCGGCTTCAAGCCCGCCGGCGGCATCAGGACAAGCGAGGATGCCGAGGCCTATCTCGCGCTTGCCGACCGGATCCTTGGGCACAACTGGGCCTCAGCCTCCACCTTCCGTTTCGGGGCGAGTGGCCTCCTGGACGCGCTGATCGCAACGATCGAGGGCACCGAACCCGCACCCACTCAGGGCTACTAACGGCACCAAAAAGGATTGAACAATATGCTGCCGCAGGAACTCATTCGGAAGAAACGCGACGGGGGTGCTCTCGACGCGGAGGAGATCGCGTTTTTCGTCAAAGGCCTCGCAGATGGCACTGTTACGGAGGGGCAGGTGTCCGCGCTGGCCATGGCTGTCTTCTTCAAAGGGCTCAGCATCGATGAACGCGTCGCACTCACGCTCGCGATGCGCGACAGCGGCGACGTCATGAACTGGCAGGAAATCGAGGCGCCGGTTCTGGACAAGCATTCGACCGGCGGTGTCGGCGACAACGTATCGCTGATGCTGGCTCCAGCGCTTGCCGCATGCGGCGCTGCGGTGCCCATGATTTCCGGGCGCGGTCTCGGACACACCGGGGGCACGCTCGACAAGTTTGACACGATTCCGGGCTACCAGACACAGCCCGACAACCTGCTGTTCAAGAAAGTGGTGCGGGACATCGGCTGCGCGGTGATCGGCCAGACGGGCAATCTGGCACCGGCGGACAAGCGGTTTTACGCCATTCGCGATGTCACGGCGACGGTCGAGAGCATTGATCTGATTACTGCGTCCATCTTGTCAAAGAAACTGGCCGCCGGCCTTCAAGGTCTCGTGCTGGACGTGAAATGGGGAACCGGTGCCTTCATGGCGTCTTTGGATGAAGCACGGGCGCTCGCGGAGAGCCTCGTTCTTGTGGCGAACGGGGCCGGGTTGAAAACGACCGCGCTGCTGACGGACATGAACGAACCGCTTGCCTCGGCTGCAGGCAATGCCGTTGAGATGCAGAATGCGGTCAACTTCCTGAAAGGCACGTCTGTCGACAATCGCCTGTGGGATGTCACCGTTGCCCAGGGTGGTGAACTTCTGGCGACCGGTGGCATCGCGCCGACGGCGGATGCCGGGGCGGAAATGATGCGTGAGGCGTTCGACAGCGGCAAGGCAGCGGAAAAATTCGGGCAGATGGTGCACGCCCTTGGCGGCCCCGCCGACTTCATCGAAAAAAGCGAACTCTACCTCGCCAAAGCGCCGGTCCAGGCGCCGGTCTACGCCGACACTGACGGCATCGTGACGGCGATCGATGCGCGCGCCGTCGGCGTCGCGGTGGTCGCCCTTGGCGGCGGTCGCAGGGCCGCGGCCGATGTGATCGACCCGTCTGTCGGTCTGACCGACCTTGCGGGGATTGGAAACACCGTGGATGCCGATGCGCCGCTTGCGATTGTGCATGCGCAAACCGAAGAAGAGGCCGAAGCGGCGGCAATTGAAGTCCGGAATGCCTATTCGCTCGGTTCGGCCATGGACGTTGAAGATCATCCGAGCGTCGTTGACCGCATCGCGCCCTGATCAACTGCTTGCCGGTTTTTTGTCCCGGCACCCCTCCGGTTCCGTTGACCGGCAAGAGAGAAAACTGAGGAGACACCCATGCCTCGAGCAATCCTGTGTGTGCTGGACAGTTTCGGCATCGGCGGCGCGGCGGATGCTGCGGCGTTTGGTGACGCCGGATCCGACACGCTGGGTCACATTGCCGAACGCTGTGCGCGCGGCGAAGGCGACATGGAGGGGTTGCGCAGAGGGCCGCTGTCCGTGCCCAACATGGATCGTCTGGGACTTGGTGCCGCCGGGCGGCTTTCAACCGGCAAGGACGTGCCGGGGCTCGACTATGCCGGTGACCCCGAAGCGCTCTGGGGCTATGCCGCCGAAGTATCGAACGGGAAGGACACACCGTCCGGGCATTGGGAGATTGCAGGTGTTCCGGTGCGCTTCGACTGGGGCTACTTTCCGGACACCATCCCGACATTCCCGGCCGACCTGATTGACCCGGTCTGCGCGGCAGCGCAGTTGGAGGGCGTTCTTGGCAACAAGCACGCTTCCGGAACTGAAATCATCGCGGAACTCGGCGAGGAACATGTCAGAACCGGAAAGCCGATCTTCTACACCTCGGCTGACTCCGTTATTCAGATCGCTGCGCATGAAGACCACTTCGGCCTGGAACGGCTTTTGAAGCTGTGCGAGACGACGCGGGAATTCGCCGACCCCTACAACATAGGCCGCGTCATTGCGCGCCCGTTCACCGGTGACAGTGCGCAGACCTTCGAACGCACTCCCAACAGGCGCGACTATTCCGTTCTGCCGCCCGAACCGACGCTGCTCGACCGCCTAACCGAAGCAGGACGCACCGTGATCGGCGTGGGCAAGATCTCCGATATCTTTGCGCATCAGGGTGTTGCGAAAGTACTGAAGGGAGCAGGCAACGATCAGCTTTTCGACCGGACACTTGAGGCGATGGAGATGGCCGAGAACGGGGACCTCGTCTTCTCGAATTTCATCGATTTCGATTCGCTCTACGGTCACCGGCGGGACGTGCCAGGCTACGCGGCCGCGCTTGAGCATTTCGACCGGCGGCTGCCGGAGATGATCTCCAGGCTCAAAGACGGCGACCTGTTGGTGCTGACCGCAGATCACGGCTGCGACCCGACATGGACCGGAACGGATCATACGCGGGAACATGTTCCGGTGATCGCCACCGGTCCGGGCCTCGCTGGCCGGAGCATCGGCGGCAGAAAGACCTATGCGGATATCGGCGAGAGCATTGCCGATCACCTTGGAATTGCGATAGGTCCTCATGGGTCGAGTTTTTTGAAAGCCTGATAACGGCAGGCAGGCCTGGCTCAAAAGGTCATGTCCCGATCTTCCGGAGATGAGTGAAACGTGAACGTTCCAAAGGCTGAATTGCATTGTCACATCGAAGGGGCGGCCCCGCCGAGCCTGGTCCGCAGGCTGGCCAGGCAGCATGAAGTCGATGTGAGCGAAATCATCGACGGCAAGGGAAGGTATGTCTGGTCGGACTTCACGAGTTTTCTGAAGGCCTACGACGTCTCCAGTTCCGTCTTCAAGACACCTTCTGACTATGCGCTGCTTTCCGAAACCTATTTTCGAATGCTCGCGGCCGAAGGCGCGATCTACGGTGAAATAACGATCTCGCCGGACCATGCCCAGGCTGCCGGGCTCTCCTACAGGTCGTATGTCGAGGGACTCGCGAGCGGCATTGAGCGGGCCAAGACGGAAACCGCGATCGAAGGACGCATGATCGCGATTGGCGTGCGCCACTTTGGCTCGGCCTCGGTGGAGCGTGTCGCAAAGGAAGTGATCGCGAACCCTCATCCGCTGGTGACCGGTTTCGGTCTTGCGGGAGATGAGCGTTCGGGCCATCCCGCCAACTTTTCCAGGGCCTTCCGCATGGCCGCAGACGCGGGACTGGGGACAACCGCGCATGCAGGTGAGTTCGGCGGGCCCGACAGCGTCATTGCGGCTCTGGAGTTTCTGCGGGTCAAGCGCATCGGACATGGCGTCCGGGCAATCGAGGACAAGCAACTGGTCAAAAGGCTGGTCGACGAGGAGATCGTGCTCGAGGTCTGTCCCGGGTCGAACGTAGCGCTCGGTGTCTTTTCTCACCTGCGCTTTCACCCGGTGAACATTCTGCGCAGGGAAGGAGTGAGGACTACCCTCAATTCCGACGACCCGCCGTTCTTCGGCACGACGCTCGGCAAGGAATACAGCTCCGTCGCGAAAACCTTCGGCTGGTCGTTCGAAGACCAGATCGCCGTTACGCGGACCGCGCTTGAAGCTGCTTTTTGCGATCCCGCCACCCGGAACCGGTTGCTGGTGAGACTGGACAGCGCCGCACGCGAAGACGGCGAGAACTGACGGAGGCGAACGCATATGACGAAGGAGAGTTCGGTACTGGCAGTCTTTGATCCGCGCGAAATTCGCCGCCGCGCGCATCATCTGCTCGATCTTGCCACCGACATGAAACTCAAGCATGTTCAGGTGGACTTGTCGCGGCTTGGCGATGCCCTGTTGACGCTGCTCGAAACCACCAAGGGTTCCTATCCCGATTTCCATATCCCGCCCTATGGTGTCTGGCGGGATTTCGAGGCGGGCGGCATCGACCGCTGGGCCGCTCTTGCGGATGCACGGGCGTTCGAAGGGGCGGAGCACATGCTGACCGCCGCCGCCGACCTTGCGATCCTGACCGCTTACATGAAAACGATGCACCCTCCCGGTTGGTTGTTCGAAGATCCCATGACGGGAACGCGCGTCTCCGGCAAACACGCATCGGCGCTCGCGGCGTTCCACATGTTCACCGCCGGGTCATTTTCGAGCGAAATGACGGACCCGTTCCGTGTTGATGCGGAAACGCTCATCCGCATGGAAAAGGACGAACTCGCATCCGGACTGCAATGGGACCTTCAGGACGACACGGATCTGTTGGAGGCCATGCAGACGCATCTCAAGCGCCTCGGAGAGGCGTTGGCGCTGCGGTCCGATCTCTTTTCGGAAGGCTACTTTACGCGACCGGGCCTGCTCATGGTTCGGGCAGCAAGAGAGGCGGACGGTGCTGTCAGCGCACAAAGCCTTTTGGACAGGCTGCTTGAATCGCTTGCACCCGTCTGGCCGGGCGGAGCGGAAAGCGGCAAGATCACGCTGGGAGACAGCTTTGCGCATTCGCCGCTGACGGGAGCAGATGGTGCGGTCGTCTATCCGTTTCATCTGGCGGCCCAGGAAATGGTCTATTCGCTCGTGGAACCCTATGCGTGGGCTGGTCTGGAGGTCGCGGATCTCGAGCTTCTGACGGCACCTGCGGACGACATGCATGCCGCATTGTTTGTCCGTTCAGGCGTGTTGAAGATCAAGGACGGCCCGGAAGCCCCGACGGAGGATGGCGTTCGCGACAGGATGGTTGAAATCCGCGGCGTGACCACAGCCTTGACCGACAGGCTCGCGGATCTCTTGAGGGCGGAGCTTGAGGTGCCGGAAGAGCAATTGCCCCTGACCTGCATTCTCGAAGGCGGAACAAGCCGTGCCGGCGAACGCGCCCTGCAGCAATCTGACGGGGAGTTGCAAAAACTCGGTCGTTTCCTCAATCCCGGGGGTGTTTTCTGGTTGCCCTTCGGGTCGTAGGTCCCCAAGACGGTTTGTAACGGGAGTGCTCCCGCTGACGGCGGGTTTTGTGCTGCCGGCAACAAGTCTCCCGTCACCGTATTTGCGTGTCACCCACTTGAGGTTTGCGCAGCGAGACGTGTCGGTCGGAATTTGCAGACAGGCAAGGCTTTCGCACGTCCGGCCGGCACGTTGACATGCAGTCTCCCGACGATCCGGGTTTCAGGCGTGTTTCTTCCTTAAATCGTGCCGCACCGGTTTCTTGGTACTTTTGGAGTGTCCCGCATCACAGGGAAACCGAGCCCTTATCGCACAGATTGACCTCAAGGACGGCAATTTGTCTGCCGCGTTGAACACCGACGAGGACATTCTGATGCGACCAGCACCTATCAGCTTCGCCAATTCTAGCGTTTTCATGTTGCAGAACCTGGCACCCAGGCAAAACGTCTTGCGGATCTTGGCGGCTCTTTTGCTGCTCTTCTGCCTGGTTTTCGCAGCCTTCATGATCTGGAAAATGGTCTTTTACGTTGGGTGGCAGTTGGGTGCCCAGGTAGAGGAAACTTTTCCACTTGTCTACGGAACGTCCATGTTCCTCAAGATGGCTGCGGCGCATCCGAAACTGCCTTTTTTTGCGCACGGTATTGCAGGGATCGTCGCCATGGTCAGCGGCGCCGTCCAATTCCTTCTGTTGCTGCGTGGAGGTACATCGCGCTGGCATGCGATCCTTGGAAAGGCCTACGTGATCGCGTCCGCTATCGCGTCTACGACGGCGGTCCCGCTGGCATGGAGCCTGCACCACGACATGCTGTTGACCAGCATTGCCTATACGGCCGGCGCTGCCGGTTGGTGCCTTGCAACCATCGTTGCCGTTCAGGCGATCATGTCCGGTGATCTGGAGCGGCACATTGCCTGGATAATTCGCAGCTATGCCTACCTTGCCATGGTCGTGACGGCGCGCCTTTTGCTGGCGTCCGGCGCAATTGCCGGATCGGCCGAATGGAGTTTTGAGGCCATTTCACTTCAATACGCCATCACAATTGTCGCGACATTCCTCATTAACTGGGGCATTGGCGAGTGGATCGTGGCGCGGGTGAGAGACCGAAGAGAAAGAACGTCCGCGCAGACAATCAGGACGCCGACGTCTGCAAGGCACCCAAGGGAAACGGGATACCCCATGCGGGCGATAAACCGCTCGCGGCAAGCATACTTTGCAATCGGCGAGCGGACACGGGTTTTGGGTTTTCGCGGATAGCGGTGCGGCCCGGTGATGTTCACCGGGCGCATGAGCTTTTTCACAGCTTGGGCGATGAGTTCCGTTTGCTGCTTTTTGTATTTTCTTTCCTCGTGCTACCAAGGTAAGAACGGCTTTATAGGGGTAGCTGTTGAAACTGCGGTCCGATACGCGCCAAGGTCACGTCCAACGGGTCGCTTTCGGCAATCGCAGGGGTTGCCAAAAGCAAAAAACAAAGCCGGAAAGCCATTTGACATCAATCTCTTGAGTTCGCAATTGGCGGCAAAGTGTTACGAAAGGTCTGCTTCTATGTCCGGAGCCAATGTCATCAGTCATCCGCTGGTCCAGCACAAACTCTCCATCATGCGCAACAAGGGAACGTCGACCCAGGGGTTCAGACGTCTTCTGCGCGAGATCTCAACGCTTCTGTGCTACGAAGTCACCCGTGATTTGCCGCTGGTTCGCCAGACCATCGAAACGCCGCTTGCCGAGATGCAGGCGCCGACCCTGGCCGGTAAGAAACTCGTCTTCGCCTCGGTTCTGCGTGCAGGCAACGGCTTGCTGGAAGGCATGCTGGAACTCGTTCCCTCGGCGCGGGTCGCGCATATTGGCCTCTACCGGGATCCCGACACGCTGCAGCCGGTCGAGTACTACTTCAAGGCACCGGAAGACCTGAACGAGCGCCTGGTGATCGTTGTCGATCCGATGCTGGCCACCGCAAATTCCGCGATCGCCGCGGTTCAGAAACTGAAGGAACGCGGCGCCAACAATATCCGTTTCCTGTGCCTTCTCGGGGCACCGGAAGGTGTTGCAAAATTCAACGAGATGCACCCGGACGTGCCGATCTACACAGCGGCGATCGACGAAAAGCTGAATGAAAAAGGCTATATCGTTCCAGGTCTTGGTGACGCTGGCGACCGGATGTACGGCACCAAGTAACCGGGCGGATCGGTCATGATCACGGTCTTTGGCTCCATCAATCTGGATCTCGTCGTGGCAGTCGAGCGTCTGCCGAAGGCGTGGCTGCGGGCGCGCTGGCCTGTACCGCGACCGGCGCATAGTCGAGCGCGCCGCGCCGCGAAGACATTCAAGGCCTCGCAGATCAAATCGTCTGAATTGGCTTTACAGGCCGCTAAGGAAACTGTGGTAAGCCGGGCGTCCGTTGGAAGGACCCTGGTTACCTCATGCTGCGATACCTCGTCATTCTGCTGTTGCTCGTCGGATTGGCACCCGTGGTGCCGAGCCTCGTTGAAGCGCGGCTCGGAGCTTCCGACCGGACTAAGCACGCCGAACGGGAGCGCGAAGACGAGGAAGAAAGCGCCGGCCCGAGACGCCACCGGATTTCCGTCGATCGACGCGGACACTATGTCGCCGACGCCTATCTGAACGGGCGCGGGGTGGATATGCTTGTCGATACCGGCGCGACCTTGACCGCCCTGCCTGCCTCGGTTGCCAGCGACATCGGAATTTTCCTGTCGTCATCCGACTACAAGCATCCGATCGGCACGGCAAACGGAACCGTTTACGGCGCACGAGCCGTTATCGACAAGATCAAGATTGGCGCTATCCGGTTCCGCAATGTCGATGCTATCGTTCTGAAGGACGACAGTCTCGGAGTGCCGCTGCTTGGCATGTCTGCGCTGGGCCAACTGAAGCGGTTCGATATTTCCAGTGGTACTCTCGTGCTTGTCCAGTGATGCTGCCCGGACGCCAGCATGCAGGTGCCGACCATAGTTTTTAATGCAATGTGAGGAATTGATGTTTCCCAAACCCCTCCCGAGCCTGACGCCGAACACGCTTGAATATGAAAGCTTGCCGATGGTGAAGCCGACGGGCTTTCGTGAATACGACGCGCGCTGGCTGTTTGAAAAAGAGATCAACCTGATGGGCATGCAGGCCCTGGGGATGGGGATCGGCACCCTTATTCACGAACGCGGCGTCCGTCCGGACATCGTTGTCGGTCACGATTTCCGCGGCTATTCCGCATCGATCAAGATGGCGGTCATAAATGGTCTCCTTGCTGTGGGCGTCAACGTGCACGACATCGGTCTCGCCTTGTCGCCGATGGCCTATTTCGGCCAGTTCGCATTGGATTTGCCTGCGGTTGCCATGATCACGGCCTCGCACAACGACAATGGCTGGACGGGTGTCAAGATGGGGATCGACCGGCCAATGACATTCGGGCCGGAGGAAATGGGTCGGCTGAAGGAAATTGTTCTGGAGGCGGCTTTTGATCTCAAGGGCGGCGGCAGCTACCGCTTCGTTGACGGGTTTGCCGATATCTATGCCAGGGAACTCACGGACCGGCCGAAGCTCAAGCGCCCGATCAAGGTCGTGGCGGCCTGCGGCAACGGCACAGCGGGCGCTTTCGCACCGAACATCCTGGAGGCGCTCGGTGCTGAAGTCATTCCACTCGATGCCGAACTCGACCATACCTTTCCGCGCTACAACCCCAACCCGGAAGACATGCAGATGCTGCATGCCCTGCGCGACAAGGTGTTGGAAGTCGGCGCGGAAGTCGGATTGGGGTTCGATGGCGACGGCGACCGTTGCGGTGTGGTCGATAACGAAGGTGAGGAAATTTTCGCCGACAAGGTCGGCGTCATGCTCGCGCGTGACATTTCTGCGCTTCACCCCGGAAGCCAGTTTGTCGTTGATGTGAAGTCGACCGGCCTCTTCAACACCGATCCCGTTTTGCAGGCCAACGGTGCGAAGACCGATTATTTCAAGACGGGACATTCCTACATCAAGCGCCGTGTCAACGAGCTTGATGCAATCGTCGGCTTCGAGAAATCGGGTCACTATTTCTTCAATGCGCCGATCGGGCGCGGCTATGACGATGGTCTGGTATCGGCAATCGCGATCCTGGACATGCTGGACAGGAACCCCGGCAAGTCGATGGCGGACCTGCGCCGTGCTCTTCCCAAGACCTGGGGCTCGCCCACCATGTCGCCGAAATGCGCGGACGAGGTCAAATACGATGTCGTCGACCGGGTCATTTCCCGTTTCAAGCAGATGAAGGAAAACGGGGAAACGATTGCAGGCAGGGCGATCACCGATCTGATCACCGTCAATGGCATCAGGGTCGTGAGCGACGACGGAACCTGGGGCCTGGTGCGTGCGTCTTCCAACAAGCCGGAGCTGGTCGTCGTCGTGGAAAGCCCGGTCTCTGAAGAACGCCTCCATGAGATGTTCAAGGCCGTGGACGGAATTCTTCGAGAAAACACCGAGGTCGGCGAATACAACCAGACGATTTAGGACTTGCTTTGCACTTCGGTCGCGGTCACTTTGCGGCGGGCAGACGGGTTTCCCGGGAGAATGCATGATCAGTGAATTCGGCACGTTGCCGGACGGCGCACCCGTTCGGGAAGTCACCTTGAAAAAGGGGCAACTCGAGGCTTCCGTGCTGACCTTCGGTGCGATCATTCGCGATCTGAAAGTCGATGGCCAGTCTGTTGTTCTCGGCTTTGAAAACCTTCAAAGCTATCTTGATCATTCCCCTTATTTCGGCGCGGTCGCAGGCCGGTGCGCCAACCGCATTGCCGGAGGCCGGATGGCAATTGACGGGACGGCGTATCAGCTGGACCTCAACGACGGCGGACAAAACCACCTGCACGGTGGAGCATCCGGTTTTTCGAGCCGGAACTGGCAGCTGGAACAGAGCGACAAGGCGAGTGTCTTGCTGAAACTCGTTTCTGAAGGTGGTGAGATGGGGTATCCCGGGTGCGTCGAGGCCCTGGTGCGATATACATTGACCGGAACGGGCGCGTTGCGGGTGAAGTTTACGGCGACCACCGACATGACCACGCCTGTCAACCTGACCCAGCATAGCTATTTCAATCTCGATGGCGGGCCTGATGTTCTGGGTCACAGTCTTGAAGTTGCCGCAGAAAACTATCTTCCGGTCGATGATGCCCTGATCCCGACGGGTGAGGTCCGGAGGGTTGAGTGGACGCCTTATGATTTTCGGGATGGGCGCAGGTTGAAACGCAGATCGGGCGAGGAGGATGTCGTTTACGATCACAATTTCTGTTTGGCGAATGAACCGCGGCAAGGTGTCGAGTTTGCAGCGGCTCTTGAGGACAAGGACGGCGAGCGACGCATGGAGGTCTGGACGACAGAGCCGGGACTACAGCTCTATGACGCTGCGCGCCTCGACATCCCCGTGCCCGGCTTGGGTGGCAAATCCTACGGAGCGCATGCCGGATTGTGCCTCGAGGCGCAGAGGTGGCCGGACAGCATAAACAGGCCGGATTTCACGCCGGTCCTGCTGCATCCGTCCGAAACCTACACGCATGTTACGGAATTCCGTTTTTCCTGAGATGGGTTACATTGAACCTGTCTGAGGCAGTGGCACACCGAAAAGTTGGCAACAGAAGGGACAGATCATGAAAACGGTTTTTTCTGACCTTCAGCTTGCGCATGCACCGCTGCAGGAAATCTCGGATGGCGAACTCAAACCGGCGGTCGAAATACCCTCCCGGGCCGAGTTCGTTCTCAAGGCGGTGCAGGAGCGCAACCTCGGTGAAGTCGTCCCTCCTGAAAACTTCCCGATGCGGTGTCTCCATCGGGTTCATGCCCCGCATTATGTTGCTTTCCTTGAGAGTTTCTGGGGCAAATGGACGGATGCAGGCCGGACCAAGGAAGCGTTCCCCTTCGTGTGGCCCATTCGAAGCCTGCGCCAGGATGTCGAGATCGAGCACATCGACGGACTGCTCGGCCGGTACTCGATGGATGCCGGAACGCCCCTGGGCGCGCACACCTTCGCCGCCGCCAGGGCTTCGGCGGATACAGCGCTGAGCGCGGCGAAACTATTGCTGGAGGGCGAAAGTTCTGCGTTCGCGCTGTGCCGTCCGCCGGGTCATCACGCAGGTTTCGACTTCTTCGGCGGCTATTGTTTTTTCAACAATGCGGCCGTGGCGGCCCAATATCTGCGTGACGGCGGAATGAACCGGATCGCCATTCTGGATGTCGATTATCACCACGGAAACGGCACGCAGGCGCTCTTTTACGATCGGCCGGACGTTCTGTTTCTGTCCATCCACGCGGACCCGAAGGTGGAGTATCCTTACTTCCTGGGATATGCCGACGAAACCGGCGAACATGCCGGAACAGGCTTTACCCGCAACTGGCCCTTGCCGCACGGAACACAATGGGAAGACTATGTTCCGGCATTGGAAGAGGCCTGCCGCTGGCTGCTGGTTTACAAACCCGATGCCATGATCGTCTCACTGGGACTGGACTGTTTCGAGAAGGATCCGATCGCCGGCTTCAGGTTCAAGAGCGACGACTTCTTCCTGCTCGGCCAACGTCTTGCGAAAGTGGGCGTACCAACCCTGTTCGTCCTTGAAGGTGGTTACGCCGTCGATGAACTCGGGACGAACTGCGTCAATGTGCTGGAAGGCTTTTCGGATTGAGAAAGCCGGGCTTCAGCCGGCTTCGCCGGCGGGCAGCAGTGCAAGCTGTCTGAGTTCATCCTCGAGCGCCGCTGCTGACTGGAAGTGGTGCACTGCCATGCCGACGCTCCGCGCTGCCTCGACGTTGGCGAGTGAATCGTCGATGAAGAAGCAGGTTTCCGGCACCAGCCCGTTGCGCTCGAAGAGCACGCGGTAAATCTGTGGATCGGGTTTCACAAGCCGTTCCTCTGCCGACACGACGATGTCCAGAAAGCTCGATTTGAGGAACGGAAACCGGTCCTGAGCCTCTACGAATTTTTCAGACGAGAAATTCGTGATCGCGTAAAGGGGTGTGCTGGCTGATTTCAGCTCCACAAGCAGTTTTCTGACGCCGGGCACTTCTCCCGGTACCATTTCATGCCACCGCTGTGAGTAGGCGGAGATCAGGTCAGCCTTGTCGGGATGCTCGGCTGACAGGGACTGGACTGCGTCCTCCCAGGTGCGGCCGAGGTCCTGCTGCAGGTTCCAGTCGGCGGTACAGACGGTATCGAGAAACAGCTTTCGGGCTGACGCGTCGGGAATGAGTTTCCGATAAAGATGTTCAGGATTCCATTCGAGCAACACATTACCTATATCGAAGACAACCGTCGTGATAGAATTGTTCATAAATCGATCCAATTTAGTGCTGTTTGAGTGAAAGACCGTACCGGGAATTTTTCGCAACTTACTCAAAGGTTTATGACAGGACTGTGGCCTTGCTGACCAGGTTTGTGAAAATTGTTGCAGTGATTCTTTGCACGTTTGGCTGGGCAAGTGCCGCAATCGCCGAGTCCCCCGAGGCGATGCCGGAACGTCTGCGTCTCGGAATTGTGGTAGCCGCTGATGAGACCGCGCGCGAGCGCGTGGAACCCTTTCGGCTTGCCATGGAAAACATCGTTGATCTGCCCGTCGATCTTTTTTTGCTGTCAACACTGGGAGATGCGATCGAGAGTATAGTCGATGGAAAGATCGACTATGTCCGTCTGTCACCGTCCGCATACGCGGCCGCGCACAGGATCTGTGAATGTGTCGAACCGCTCGTGACCGCCGGACCCGATGATTTTCCGGCTCGCTACTACGCAATTCTGGTCAGTCGGCGCGGTTCACAGAACACGTCGCTTGAAGCCCTGAAGGGAACGCGGCTTGCCGTCGGCCACAAGCATGCGGTGGCTGCCTATCGGGTCCCGCTTGCAAATCTGGCCGCGGATGGTGTGAACGCGCGCGCGCATTTTCAGACCCTGGTTGAAGTCCAGAACCCGCTTGACGGTTTGCGGGCGATCCTTGACGGTCGCGTTCAGGCCGCGCTTGCCTGGTCAAGCCTGGCGGGTGAGGCCAAAAACGGGTTCACGGCGGGAACGTTGAACGACTATTACGTGTCAGGCGCAAAGGGGTTCAGTGAGCTTGAAATCGTCTGGCGGTCACCACCCATCCCTTACTCGGCGCACGTGGTTGCCAAAAACCTGCCGGATGCGCTCAAGCGACGTCTTCGCGCCGGCCTGATGGATCTGCGCCGCGAAGCGCCCGACGCCTACCTTGCCATCGAACCGGATCTGCCCGGAGGGTTCGAACCGGTCGTGCACGCAGACTACAGGCCCGTGCTCAGAACCTACGAGGACGCATTTGCCAAGGTGCTCGCGCGCGATTGAGACCACGCCGCCAGCCTTTACATCAGTCTTTCGGTGTGCCTGCGGATCATTTCCTCCTCGTTCGTCGGAATGACAAGCACGTTGATGCGCGAATCGTCCGTACTTATGTCGATCTGGTTTTCGTCGTTCTTGCTTTCATCCAGTGCCATTCCGAGCCAGTCCTGATCCGCACACACGCGTGAGCGAATGTTCGCGGCGTTTTCGCCGATGCCGCCCGTAAAGACAAATGTATCGAGGCCGCTCAGAACCGCGGCCATGGCGCCGAGTTCCCGGCGGATGCGGAACACGAAATAGTCGATTGCTTCCTTGGCGCGCGGCTCGCTGCTCTGCGAGAGCTCGCGCATGTCCTGACTGATTCCGGACAGACCTTTCAGGCCCGAGTTCGTGTAAAGCAGGTCCGAAACCTCGTCCGGCGACATGCCCTTGGTCGTCAGCAGATACAGCACAACGCCCGGGTCCAACTGGCCGCAGCGTGTGCCCATGGGCAACCCGTCCAGCGCGGTGAAACCCATGGTGGAGCCGACGCTCTGGCCGTTTCGGATGGCGCACATGGACGCGCCGTTGCCGAGATGGGCGACGATGACCTTGCCGCTGTAGGCGTCCTTATCGGTTCGTTTCAGATAGTCGCAGATATATTCGTATGAAAGGCCATGGAAGCCATAACGCCTGACGCCTTCTTCGTAATACGATCTGGGGAGGGCGAATGTGTCGTTCACCCAAGGGTGCTTGCGGTGGAAAGCGGTATCAAAACAGGCAGTCTGCACCGCCTCCGGAAAGGCGTCCTGGGCAGCAAGAATACCGGCGATGTTATGCGGCTGATGCAAGGGAGCAAGAGGTTCGAGCTTTTTGAGCTCGTCAAGTATCTCCGCATCGATGCGCACCGGCTGGGTATGGCGCGTCCCGCCGTGCACGACCCGGTGACCGACGGCATCGACATGTCGTCCCTTCAGCGCCGCCTCCAGAAGCGGCAGCAATGCGGTGAGGGCATCACGGTGGCTGCGGCCCACGTCGGCGGCAAGTTCACGGTCAATTGACAATGCCGCAACGTGCGACTTGAGGCTGAGACGCGGGGTCGCACCAAGCCCGGAGACCTGACCCGACAGTTCCGTTCGTGTTCCGGCGTAGAGGTTGAACTTGATCGACGATGACCCGGAATTGAGGACAAGGATGACCGGGGCCATGTTCAGTCTGCCTCGCGGTCCAGGATCCCGGCGGGGCCGCCGGTTGTCTGCCAGTGCATGTAAAGCATTGCGAGTGCACACGAGGCAAGGCGCGCCCGCCCGTCGTCGGCGCGGCTGGTCAGCATCACGGGAACCTTGGCGCCGATCACCAGACCGGCGGCCTCCGCGTGTGCGATGAATGTGAGTTCTTTCGCGAGCATGTTGCCGGCCTCAAGGTTCGGCACGATCAGAACTTCCGCGTGGCCGGCGACGAGCGACGTAATGCCCTTGGTCCGCGCGGCCTGCACGTCAATCGCGTTGTCCATGGCCAACGGGCCATCCACGATCGCGCCGGTGATCTGTCCTCTCTCGGCCATTTTCGAAAGCACGGCTGCGTCGAGACTGGAGGGGATAGCCGGATTGACCGTCTCGATCGCAGACAGGATACCGACACGCGGCGTCTCAAGTCCGATGGAAAGCGCTGCGTCGATCGCGTTCTGAGTGATGTCCACCTTGGTGTTCAGATCAGGTGTGATGTTGATTGCGGCATCGGAGATCAGAACCGGTGTCTTGCGGCCCGGTATGTCCATGGCGAACACGTGGCTGATGCGGCGTTTCGTGCGCAGGCCGCCGTCGCGCTTCACGACGTGATGCAACAGGTGGTCCGTATGAAGATGACCCTTCATCACCGCCTTCACCTTGCCTTCATGCACAAGTGCCACGGCGCGGCCTGCGGCCTCCATCTCGTCTTCGATATCAATCAGCTCGTAGGCGCTGATGTCTTCACCGAGTTCTTTCGCCGCATTTTCGATCCTGTCCTTCGCACCGATCAGGATCGGGTGAATCAGACCTTCCCGCGCGGCCATCAACGCGCCATCAAGCGAGTTGGGGTCGTCGGGTGCCGCGACCGCGGTCGGCAACGCGGGAAGCGTTTTCGCGAGCTCGATCATTTTGTTGAAATGGCGATGCCGCTGAACCAGCAGGGCCGGGATGTTGCTCGAATCGAATTCGATGGTTTCGCTCGGAGCCTTGACTTCGGCAACGCCTTCCACCAGCCGGACACCATCGCCACGGGTAACCGTCAGATCGAAAACAATAATTTTGTCCGGCCTTTTTTCCGTGACCGTGACCTTGACGTGCAACTGATCGCCAACGGCGGCGGCACCGAGAAAACGGAAGGACTGGGAGCGGTAGACGGTGCCGGGGCCGGGCAAAATGTTGCCGAGAACAGCCGACGCCAGGCAACCGACCCACATCGCTGGTGCGACGGGCTTGTCGACTACTCCGTCGCCGGTCCAGTCGGTGTCAGGCAGGTGGATCGGATTGTGATTTCCGGAGGCATGCGCAAAAACCAGCAGATCGTTGCTCGAGCACTCGCGCACGATTTCCGCGGTATCGCCCACATTGATTTGTTCAAAGGTCTTGTTTGTCGGCATCGGTCGTCCCACTCAGGCTGTCGAAGGAATATTGCAGCGCAACATTCCTTGGTGAGATTAACCTGATTGTACGACGATACAAACACGCAAGTTTCGTTATCGGCGGATAACGCTCAGCTCAACAATTGCTGCAGGTCACCGTGCCGGTGATGCGCGGCGAAAGATAATAGGTGTCGCTGAGATCGAGCGCAGACGGGCTCCAGTTGAAGATTCCTGTGAACAAACCCGTAAAACTCGGTGTGTAGGTCAGGTTCGTCTGGCCCACAACGATGGAGGAGTTTGGAACTGCAACGGTCCCTGGAAGCGTGATCGGCGGCACGGCTCCCGAGGACCATGGCTCTGTACCGGCCGTGTCCCGGCTCCAGTCGACAGTGGCATCGCCATCTTCATCGAACGTGATGCTCGCCACGATGACCTGCAGATCGTCTGCGGGGTAGGGATCGAGGATTTTCTCGCCGATCACAAGCAGGGAGTCCAGGTCTCCGGTCGAAACGCCTTCTTCCTGGGCAATCAAGTCGGCGATTGAGTTGGCGATGCGGCTGACTTTCCGATCCTGGTTCAGCGCCTCTGCCAGTTCGGTCATGCCGATCAGTAGCAGGAACATGAAGGGCAGGATCATGGCGAATTCCACCGCGGAAACGGCGCTTTCGTCCTTGCACAGCCTCTTCGTGGTGCCGGATGCGATTTGCTTCGTGTCAAGGAAGCCTTGTCTGACATCATTCCCAGGGTTCATTGCGGAATACCAACGTTGAAGTGAGATAGCGTTCAGTGCCGTTGTCATCCAGCGCAAGGTTCAGCGCCGAGGTCATCATCGGCCACTTGTAGATCACCTTGACGATGACGATGTTTCCGGCGCCGCCGATGTTGTAGGCGAGATCGTCGTCATCCTTGAGGTTGCCGTCGGCATCGTAAAGGCTGTCGGTTGATCCCGCGTCAGCAAACGACCCGACGCTGTCGACTTCGATGACGATGCGGTCGGCATCGCACATGAACGACGGCATGAATTCGCAGATCTGGGTCTTGAATTGCTCTGCCGTCAACCCGCTGGTCTGCGCCTGGCCGGTCCTGATCAACCGGGCGGCGCTGATGACGGAGTTGTCGACCATACGGTTCACGAACATCGACACGCCGACTTCGATGATGCCGAAAACGATGATGAAGAATGGCAGAGCCACCATGGAGAACTCGACTGCGGTCACACCGTCCCGGTCCTTCGCGAAAGACTTCATCTTTCTTTTGCCGGGGAGGAGCATGTGTCTCAGTCTGCCAATCATCGTTCTCTCACGTTTCTGGGCGGTTATTCGACGCCTGCAGCCTCGGCCGCCAGCGAGTTCCTGTTGGTCGCCTGGTCAGCGGCGTTCTTGAAGGCTTCCAGGCCATCACCAAGTCGCAACGTCGGTTCGCAGCTTGGGCTGCAGGAAAGCGATGTGCGCATGGATTTGCGGTAAACGGCGACCACGTCGTCGTCCGCAGCGCGTACTGTTATGACTTCATCGACGATCGGTTTGCTGTCGGCGTCCAGGATGACGAGATTGGTCGTGCCGTAGCTCTTGCCGGTGACGACGACCGTGGTGTCGTCGAACAGCGAGACGTCCGCTATGAACGGGTTGCCGACAATCACGGCAGACGCCCCGTCTTCAATGCGGAAGATCTTGGCGCGGTCCACTGTAACCATTACCGGTCCATCCTGAGCCATTGCGGTGCTTGCTTGAACTGCCAACACAAGCACGCCAGTCCATCTGATTAGGTTCATAAACATGCTTATGAATACTCCATTTGAGTCGGGTCTTTCGAGATGATGCCGCAAACGTGGTGAACGATGTGCTAACGCGACGAAAATTGGAATTTGCGCGCAGGAGTGTGCAGATGCATGGCGTGTTCGAATTGTTTTGAGATGATTTTCGAAACAGATCCGAAAGAAATACGATCAAACGCGTGAATCCGATTCCCTATTCGTGTGGGGCTTTAATATTCAACACGTGACGCCTGGAGGAAATTTGAAATAGTAATCAGAAAGCGGGTTGGAAATAGAATACATGAAGAAAAAATTAAAAAGATTTACGGGAATACTTCTAGATCATGCATGCCTTAACTGTTTTTTATCTATACCAATTTTTAACTATAGTTAAACATATCACGATTAATGCCGGTTTCTGAGGTCACTTTAACTGGTTGGAAAGCTCTGAGCCCTAGGGTGAGTTCATGTTCGAACGGACCAAAAAAAGATCTGGCGAACTTGAAGCTGTCAACTCAGTGGTACTTGGAGCAAATACAATGAAATCTCTTATGAACCGTTTCGCAAAAGACGAATCTGGCGCAACTGCAATTGAATACGGCCTGATCGCTGGTCTTCTGTCCATCGTCATCATCGCCGCTGTTGCACTGGCCGGTACGTCCCTGACTGCCGTATTCAGCAACATCGCTGGCAAGCTCGACGAATCGATCAAGTAATCGTCGGCAGACTTTGCGGCACCATGTCAGGTGCTTTGAAACGAAAACGGGCGGTTTACCGCCCGTTTTTTATTGACCTGTCCGTCTTTCGTTAACCTGGCCCAAATACAATCGTCCCGTTGAAACAAGAAACGGGTGCTTCATGCTCGAAGCTGCACTTTTGGTCGTTTATCCGATGCTGGTCGCGTTCGGCGGCGCCTCGGATCTGCTGACAATGACCATTCGGAACCGGGTGTCCATTCTTCTTATTATGGGGTTTGTCCTTCTTTCCCTTGCGAGCGGCCTGCCGCTGGCAGCTTGGGGGACCCATGCACTCGGAGCACTTGTTGTTTTTCCGGTCTGCTTCTTGTTCTGGACGCTTGGCTGGATGGGAGGCGGTGACGCCAAATTCCTGACTGCGATCGCTCTCTGGATCGGGTTCACACCGGAACTCGCAGGTTTTGTGCTGCTCGTATCGGTTTACGGGATGTTCCTGACGATGGGGCTGCTCTATATGCGCACCAACGTCGTCTTGCCCAATCCGCTGGCAAGGCAGGAATGGATCGTTCGTCTCCATGACCGCAAGAGCGGGATACCCTATGGGATAGCGATTGCAATTGCCGGCCTTCAAATCTATCCGATGACGGCCTGGTTCCAGATGATCGGGTCTGGTCTTTAGAATCACCCCACAGGCTGATTGCAACTGCTGACAAGGCCTGTCCGTGTTGACTGAGATGCCTTGCAGGCGAATCATCAACATGAAATTCCCATGAAATGAAGCTGCTTTCGCACTGTCATCGCATCGGCGGCAGGCTTGCAGGTGCGGCATTCCGCAGGAATTGACGTTGTGAACATGCCGTTGAGGCACTTGACGCAAGTGTCACGCCCCCGGCTTTGCCCTCGCAGCGTTGCCTGACTGTTTTCCCGAAAAAGTGCCAAAGATGGCAGTTCATCGCTTCTGCGTATTCGATCCCGAGCGTCCAGTTTTTCGCAAATTGAAAGCGATTTAGATGATTTTTAGTAAAGTTAACGGAAATTAACCAAAAACTTCTACTCCTGATTAACCATGTTTTGACCAATTACCCGTCATCCTGTCCTCACGAAACGCAAATGCGCACAGGATCATTGGGTTTTTGCCATGAAATTCGCTCGAATCTTAGTACTGGTCGTCGCGGTGGTAGCAGGTCTGCTGGCATTCCGCATGGTCATGTTGTCTGGTGGCGGCGAACCCGCTCCCCAAATCGTTCAGGCTCCTGTCGAGACATCGAAGGTGAAGGTTCTCGTCGCGGACGTCGACATTCCGCTCGGCGGGAAACTGACCAACGACAACTTCGCCTGGGCCGACTGGCCTGAAGAGGCTCTCCCGCGGGGGTCCGTTACCAAGAAATCCGACCCGACTGCGGAGAAGGAATTCGTGGGCCGTATCGCCAAGGCGCCGATTTTTGCCGGCGAACCGATCCGGCCCGAGCGGCTGATCAACACCGACAAGGGCTTCATGTCGGCGATCCTGCCCAAGGGCAAGCGCGCGATTGCGGTCAGCGTGGAAGAGGAAACGACCGCCGGAGGGTTCATTCTTCCAGGCGACAAGGTTGATCTCATTCTGACGCGGAACCTCGACGATTTCGTCTTCAGCGAGACCATCCTTGAAAACAAGCGGGTCCTGGCGATCGACGCGACCACGGCCGGCGAGCAGGACCAGAAGAACCTCTCGCCCAAGAAGACGGCAACCCTGGAGCTCACGCTGGCGGAATCGGAAGTCGTCGCGCAGGCACAGCAGACAGGAACGATTTCCCTGGCACTGCGCAGCGCACAGGATTCGGCTGACGACGCCGAAGAAGACAAAGGCCGCCGTAACGATGTGAGTTACGTGAAGTACGGCATCACCAGCAAGAAGGTCTCGAGATGAAAGCGGATCGGACGAAGACCTCAAGCATGAGGGGCGCGATGAAAAACCTTGTTCTCAGACTTGCGGCAGCAGCTGTGATCGTGGCGGGCTCGCTATCGTTGACAGCACCGGCAGCGCAGGCACAAAGCAACTTTCCGAGTCAAGTTCATGTGGCCTCTGGAGAACGCGTAAGCGGGCGGATACTCAATGTCGGCATTGGCCGTTCGGTTGTTATCAATTTGGCCGAAGACGCTGCGGATGTTCTGATTTCCAACCCGGAAATCGCCGATGCGGTGCTCAGGACACCCCGGCGGATCTTCGTTCTCGGAAACACGGCCGGGCAGGCCAGGCTGGTCCTGTTCAGTCGCAGTGGCCGTGAGCTGGCAAGTTTTGATATCCGCGTGGAAAGCGATACATCGGACCTGGCCCGGATCATTCGGAAACTCATACCTGGTTCGAACATTTCAGCTGAATCGGTCAACGGCAACGTCATCCTGAGCGGCACTGCCAGAAGCACGCTGGAGGCGCAGCAGGCCGCCGACATCGCCGCGCGTTTCCAGGGCGACGACAATGCAACCGACGTCGTCAATCTCATTACCGTCGAAGGCAAGGATCAGGTTCACCTGAAAGTCACGGTGGCCGAGGTGGAGCGGTCGATCATCAAGCAGCTCGGCGTCCAGTTCAACGGAAGTGTCGGCACCGGCAACTTCACGCCGAGCTTCAGCAACCAGCCGGGTTTCAATGTCAATCCGTCGATCGTCAACCAGGCCACTGCAGGGGTAAGTTTTCTGAGCGGCGCCGCCTCGATCAACGCGGAAATCGAGGCCCTTCAAAGGGAAGGCGTCATCCGGACGCTTGCAGAACCGACGCTGACGGCTATCTCCGGCGAAAACGCAAGCTTCCTGGCAGGTGGCGAATTCCCGATCCCCATCGCCCAGGAAGACAACACGGTCACCGTGGAATTCAAGAAATTCGGTGTCGGTCTGGACTTCACGCCTGTCGTTCTTTCGGAAGGCCGCATCAGCCTGCGGGTCCTGACGGAGGTCAGCGAGCTCAGCAACGAAGGTGCGGTGAGTGCAGGCGGGATCACCATTTCCGCTTTGAAGGTCCGGCGGGCTGAATCAACTGTCGAGTTGCCGTCCGGCGGTACGCTCGTCATGGCCGGTTTGCTGCAGGAATCCTATCAGCAGTCGATCGAGGGCATTCCCGGACTGATGCAGATCCCGATTCTCGGAGCACTCTTCAAGAGCCGCGACTTCCTGCGCGATCAGACCGAGCTGACGGTTTTCGTGACGCCCTACGTGGTCCGGCCGATCGCACGGAACAAGGTCGTACGGCCCGACAAGAATTTGCTGCCGCCCTCTGACGCGGAAACCATCTTCTTGAACCGGTTGAACAAAATCTTCAATCCGACAGGTGACGTGGTTCAAAGCGAATACCACGGCCAGGTCGGCTTTATCTACAAGTGAGGACGGACGGATGAAGACGAAAAAGACAGTCCGGTTATCTGCCGTATCCAAATCCCTCCTCCTGTTCGCGGGATGCCTGGCTGTAGCAGGCTGCCAGAACAGGAACCAGAGCAACGCGGAGCTGCTCGCCTCGCATGACTACCGTTACAGGCACCCGATCGTCATTACCGAGGAGCCTGAGACGCTGGATCTTCCGATAGGGCAGAATACGCGCAATCTGTACGGCCCGATCGAAGGGACGATCACCGCATTCGCGGTTGAGTCCCGCAGAAAGGGAAACGGGTCTGTTGAAATTCTCGTGCCGTCGGGTGGTGCCAACGAAGCCGCCGTCCACGCGGTGACCGGTGACATCAGGCACGCTCTCCAGCGCGGTGGTGTCAGCAAGTCACGGATCTCGACACGAACCTACGCGGTGCAGGATCCCAAGGCAGAAGCGCCGATCCGCTTGTCTTACGCGGCGATGCAGGCGACCGCCGGGCCTTGCGGTGCCTGGCCGAAGAACATCGGCGGCGGCGTCGGTGAAAACACCGAATACGAAAACTTCGGTTGTGCGACGCAGTCCAACCTTGCGGCAATGGTCGATAATCCCTCGGACCTGTTGACGCCCAGAGCGTCAACACCGGCTGATCAGGCACGGCGCGCTGTCGTGATCGATAACTACCGCACGGGCTCCGACACGACCAGCACATACACGCAAGGTGTCGGGGCTGAAGTCTCAGAATAGGTGGAAGAATGAGCACGAACGCAGAATTACAGGACACGCCGGGCTATCTCGATCCTATGTCGGAACCTGCTGAAAACCAGTATGCGGGTACCGAGGAATCGGCGAATATTGGGTCTGTACCGAGGATCACCGTTCACGGTTTCTGTCTGACCGATGCGACCATGCATGTTGCCGAAACGGCCATGGAAGACCGCCGAATGGCGAAAGCGCATCTTAAGCTGGAAATGGGTGGCATACCCGCTGCAGTCGATGTTTTTGCGCAGGCGCCAACTCCCAACCTGATCATCGTGGAGACCAACGGCCAGCGCGAAGAGCTGCTGACGAGCCTCGACCAGCTGGCTGAGTATTGCGACGCAGGCACGAAAGTGATTGTGGTCGGCAACATGAACGACGTTGTTCTCTACCGCGAGCTGATCGCACGCGGCGTGAGTGAATATCTGATAGCGCCTGTGAATGTCTATCAGCTGATCGGCGCGATCGCGGAACTTTATGCAGACCCCGAATCCGAGCCCCTGGGGCGGGCAACGGCGTTCTTTGGCATCAAGGGCGGGTGCGGATCCTCCACGATCGCACACAACTGCGCTTGGGTGCTGGGACGAAACTTCCAGAGCGAAGTCGTCATGACGGATCTCGACCTGCCATTCGGAACCGCCGGTCTGGATTACAACCAGGACCCGTTGCAAGGCGTGTTTGAGGCGATTTCGTCGCCCGACCGGCTCGATGAAACCTATCTTGACCGCATCCTTTCCAAATGCAGCGATCACCTGAGCTTGCTGGCGGCGCCGGCAACCCTGGAAAGGACATATGACCACAGCGAGAAATCGTTCGAGCTGTTGTTCGAAACCATGCGTGCAAGTGTGCCCAATGTCGTTCTCGACGTGCCGCACACGTGGAACGCCTGGATCAAGAACACGCTTTTGAATGTGGACGAGATTGTTCTTGTTGCAGAACCTGATCTGGCGAATCTGCGCAACGCGAAAAACGCCGTCGACATGTTGAAGCAATTGCGTCCCAACGATCGCGCGCCGCATCTTGTTATGAACAAGGTCAATGTTCCCAAGCGGCCGGAAATCAAGCCGGACGAGTTTGCGGCCGCACTCGGGCTGACAGTTCAGGCGGCCATTCCTTTTGAACCGCAGCTGTTCGGAACAGCGGCAAACAACGGCCAGATGATCAGTGAAATGGACGGAAAGCACGCCGTATCGCGTCAGTTCGAGGAGCTGGCGAATGCCATTTCGGGCAAGGTCCAGCCGCCAAAGGTATCGCGGTCTGGGTTGGGTGGCTTGTTTTCTAAATTGAAACGAAAGTCCGGTTAACTGGTTCGTAAGCGGAGCTGAAAGAGCGCTATGTTTGGAAGACGCGGCAATTCATCGTCTGGAGCGCAGACAGCACGTCCGGGAGGCGTTCCCGGAGGCGTGCCGGAACCGTCTGCGGAAACGCCATCGCCGGCCCCGTCCGTTGAGCCGGAAGCCCAGGCCAAACCAGTGGAGAGCGAGAAAGCACCTGCTCCCGCGCCGGCGCCTGAGCCTGCACCTGCGCCCGAAGCCAAGGCGCCAGCACCTGCACCAAAAAAGAAGAACAACGAATACTACGAAACCAAGGCGCAGATTTTCAACGCACTCGTCGAGGCCATCGACCTGTCGCAGCTGGCCCGTCTTGATGCCGAAGACGCCCGCGATGAAATCCGCGATGTTGTCAACGATATCATCGCTCTGAAAAACGTCATCATGTCCATCGCCGAGCAGGAAGACCTGCTGGAGGACATCTGTAACGACGTTCTGGGGTATGGACCGCTGGAACCGCTTCTTGCGCGCGACGACATCGCCGACATCATGGTGAACGGCGCACATACGGTCTACATCGAAACCGCCGGCAAGGTGGAGCAGACGGGCGTCAATTTCCGCGACAATGCCCAGCTGATGAATATCTGTCAGCGCATCGTGAGCCAGGTCGGCCGACGTGTCGACGACGCCAGCCCGATCTGTGACGCGCGCCTGCCCGACGGCTCTCGTGTGAACGTGATTGCCCCGCCGCTTTCAATTGACGGTCCCGCACTCACCATTCGTAAGTTCAAGAAGGACAAGCTCACCCTTGACCAGCTCACCAAGTTCGGCTCGATAACCCCGGAAGGGGCGACGATCCTCCAGATCATCGGGCGTTCAAGGTGTAATGTTCTGATTTCCGGCGGTACCGGTTCAGGTAAGACGACGCTTCTGAACTGTCTCACCGCCTATATCGAGAGCACTGAGCGCATCATCACATGCGAGGACTCCGCGGAACTTCAACTCCAGCAGCCTCACGTCGTGCGTCTTGAAACGCGCCCGCCCAACCTGGAAGGCGAAGGCGAGATCACGATGCGCGATCTCGTGAAAAACTGTCTGCGTATGCGCCCTGAGCGCATTATCGTGGGCGAGGTGCGCGGACCGGAAGCCTTTGACCTGCTTCAGGCCATGAACACCGGTCACGACGGCTCGATGGGTACGCTCCACGCCAACTCGCCCCGCGAGGCTCTTTCCAGGCTTGAATCCATGATTACGATGGGCGGCTTCTCGCTGCCGTCCAGGACACTGCGTGAAATGATCGTGTCGTCCATCGACGTGGTTGTCCAGGCCGCCCGCCTTCGCGACGGGTCCCGCCGCATCACGCATGTGACCGAAGTGGTCGGAATGGAAGGCGACATCATCACGACGCAGGACGTGTTCCTCTACGACATTGTCGGTGAGGATCCCAATGGACGCATCATCGGACGTCACCGGTCCACCGGAATCGGGCGGCCGAAATTTTGGGAACGTGCGCGTTATTTTGGCGAGGAATCTCGTTTGGCACAGGCACTCGATGCCGCCGAACTGCCTGACTATGTAGCGGAATGAGAAGCGGATGTCCGGATTTGAAGACTTTTTGACCCCACAGGTGACCGGGATTGCCGTTGCCCTCCTTGTCATGTTCGCCGTTGGTGGTTTGATTTTCAGCCTGTTCGCGCCCTCGCTCTCCGGAACAAAGCGCCGCGACCAGCGCATGATGGCTGTGGCGGCGCGGCCGCAATCCGAAAAGCAGCGGAAGCAGATCCGTGACAATGACCGCCGCAAGAAATCGATCCAGGATCAGCTCAAGGACTTCGAGGAAAGGCAGAAGGCCAAACATCACAAACAGCAGAAGGTCGCGTTGAAGGTCAAGATGGAGCAGGCGGGTCTTGGCTGGGAAATGAAGCATTTCGTCGTCTTCAGCATTGTGTCCTGCCTGATTTTCCTGGTGGTCGGTTTCATTGCCACCGGCAATATCTGGATCACCTTCGCAGCCGGTTTCGCAGGTGGGCTCGGCTTTCCGCGCTGGTATGTCGGCAACAAGCGCAAGCGCCGGTTCAACCAGTTCCTGCAAGAACTGCCCAATGGCGTGGATATCATCGTGCGCGGCGTAAAGGCGGGTCTGCCGCTTGCGGACTGTATCAAGGTGGTCGCCCGTGAATCCCGCGAGCCGGTGGCAACCGAATTCCGCAAGATCACGGAAACGCAGGTCATGGGACTGTCGCTGGCGGATGCTGTGGCCAAGCTGCCCGAAAGGGTGCCGGTCGCCGAAGCGAACTTCTTTGCGATCGTCGTTGCCATTCAGCAAAAGGCCGGTGGCGGCTTGGCCGAGGCACTTGGCAACCTGTCCAAGGTTTTGCGTGGCCGCAAATCGCTCAAAGGCAAGATCCAGGCATTGAGTTCGGAAGCAAAGTCTTCGGCCATGATCATCGGTGCAATGCCGTTTGGTGTTGGCGGCATCATCTACCTGATCGCGCCGGACTATATCAGCCTGCTGTTCACCACGACGGGCGGAAACATCATCATTGGCGGATGTCTGTTCTGGATGTTCATCGGCATCATGGTCATGCGCCACATGATCAACTTCGACTTTTAAGGGGACAGCATGGATCTCGAATCAATTGCGTCGAGCCAGTTTCTTGCGGGGTTGCTCGCAATGGTCGCGGTCACCGGTACGATCTTTTCGCTTGTCGCCCCCATCCTTTCGCGTGACACGCTGAAGACCCGCATGAAGTCCGTCGCGTTGGAGCGCGACAAGATCAGGGCCAAGGAGCGGGCCCGTTTGCAGGCCAACCAGCAACAGGACGCGCGCGCATCCCTTCGCAATCAGCCGAAGGCGCAGATGAAGAGCCTGGTCGATCAGCTGAACCTCAAGGAAATGCTGTCGGACGAAAGTACGAACGACAAGTTGAGGATGGCCGGCTATCGCGGAACGGCGCCGCTCTATTACTACCTTACGGCACGCGTTGCCATTCCGGTCGTGCTGCTGGTCATAGCCCTGTTCTATTCGCTGGTGGTAATCCCTGACTGGTTGCCGACCGTGACAAAGGTGTGTCTATCCATTGCGGTTGCCGGCGTCGGCGCGTTTCTTCCGAACCTGTTCCTCAAGAACAAGATCGACAAGCGCAAGCTCAACATCCAGCGGGCCTGGCCGGATGCTCTCGACCTGATGCTGATCTGCGTCGAGTCGGGCATGTCCATCGAAGGTGCGTTTCAAAGGGTCGCGGAAGAGGTTGGTATCCAGTCCGTCGATCTGGCCGAGGAACTGTCGCTCACCACAGCCGAGCTGTCCTATCTGAGTGAACGCCGATCGGCTTATGAAAACCTTGCCAAGCGGACAGGCGTCGACGGTGTGAAGAACGTGATGATGGCGCTTGTCCAGGCGGAACGTTACGGTACGCCGGTCGGCACCGCCATTCGCACGATGGCCGATGACACGCGCGAGCAGCGCATGCTGTTTGCCGAACAGAAAGCCGCGTCGCTTCCGCCGAAACTGACGGTGCCGATGATCATCTTCTTTCTGCCGGTCCTGTTCTTCATCATCATGAGCCCGGCCGTCATGCAGGTCATGGACCTGGAGGGCTTCTAAAGGCAGACGGAGCCGCGCACAGGCGACTGAAATCCCGAAACAAGACAACTCCGCTGGATTCTGACGTCCGGCGGATTTTTTTGTTGCTGCCGTCCTGTGTTTCACTTCAAGTGGCTTGCCAATCCGGTGGCGGAATTCGACAACAGCCGATCATGCCAAGTAAACGGCGAAGGAGATCGAGATGATCGAAGCCCCTCCAGTCCTGACGATAAAGGCGTCCATGCGGCGGCCGACCGAGCAGCAGATCGCATCGTTTCAGGGCGTATCGACCGGGTTTGTGGTTGACGCGCTTTACGGGGGAGGTGCGTTGTCCCAAACCATCACGCCCATCGGATCTGGCCGTGACCTCAATTGCGTTGCCGCGGGACCTGCACTCACCGCCGACTGCGGCGCAGCCGACGTTCTGGCGGCCTTTGCCGCACTCAGATACATCCGGCCCGGAGACGTCGTGGTTTCGTCTTTTGCAGGTCATACCGGCTGCGCCGCAGGCGGCGACGGTCTGACCGGCATGATGAAGAACTGCGGTGCGGCGGGATTTGTGACCGACGGTCCGATGCGCGACTATGACGGCATTGTAAAGGTTGGACTTCCTGTCTGGTGCGCCGGCATCACGCCGGCATCTCCGCACATGTCCGGACCCGGTTCCGTCGGCACGCCGATCCAGATCGGCGGACAGGAAATCGAAACGGGAGACATGATCGTTGCCGACAGGGATGGTGTGGTGGTCATTCCGTTCGAAAGACTGGACGAGGTCATTGCCAATCTTGAGAAGGTGCGCGCCGCGGAGCAGGCCCAGGACAACAGGGTCGCAGGCGGACTGCGCTACCCCGACTGGGTCGGGGAGCTCCTGGAAAGCGATCGGGTGGTGATCAGGGACTGAAGATCGCTTGAAGGCGAAGGCAGAACCCGAGTGTTACGCCGTGCGCGTCCAAATCAGCTCCGCTGGCGCTGTTGCATCATCGTCTGCAGATAGGCGATGTTCGCCTTCGCCTGGCGCGGATCCAGTTCCGAGGTCGCAACCTCGACGGCTTCGTCGTATTTCCCTTGAACACCCAGGACCAGGGCCAGGTTCTGGCGGACACGGCTGTCTGCGCCCGGCAGGCTGGCGGCACGCCTCAGGGTGTACTCGGCGTCCGGCAGTTTGTTGGACAACAAGTAGGACAATCCGAGATTGTTGAGCAGGCTCGGGTCATCCGGCGCGATCTTGAGCGCCTGCTTGTAGAGGCTGCGTGCTTTTTCGTGCTTGCCGGTCTGGTCATAGATCGCCGCTTCCGCCGACATGATCTTCCAGTCAGGCAGATCGGGACGCTGCGCACGGCGGAGCACGTTGAGGGCTTCGTCGAAACGACCGTTCATCGCGAGAATCTTGCCGTAGGCGGAGGAAATCTCCCGGTCTTTCTGGTGCGCGATGACACCTGCGCGAAGGACTGCCAGCGATTGTTCTATCTGGCCGTTCTGGTTGAGAGCATTGGCATAGCCGAGGATTGCAGTCCGGTTGCTGCGGTCCTTTTCGTAACTTTTGGCCCACTTGGAAACCTCTGCACGCGCCAGATTGGATCCCGGGCTGACGGTGTGGGTCCCGTTGGCGGGAGAATAGGTGCCGGTGTTGGACTTGTTCGATGCGCATCCGGTCACCAGCGCAAGTGCAGTCAAGGCTACGAGCGCCGATGCCACTCTTTTGCGGCGTGAGACGGATCCTGTTCTGGGCGCTTGCATTTTCAACATCCTTGTTGTCCGCAGCTGTGAAGGTCCTTTAGAGAAATAAATAATTAACCCTAATGGATGGTTAAGCATCGTTGCGATTTGCAAGAAAGGCCGGTGCTTTTGCACCCGTATTGCGTCTTTCGCGAAGGCGGCTTACCTCTGGAGGCAGACAATCCCTTTTCACGGAGTTTCAAACGTGCGCGAATCCCTGGCCCGCAAATCCGACTTGCCCGAGGCAACCCCGATCATAGCGGTCACGGAGGCGTCGCTTGAAAGCACTCTTTCTGAGCTCGAGGACAGTGCGGGCGAATGGTGCAATTTCAACGCGTTCACCGGAAAACCGGCGTCATCCTTGATCATCCCGCGGGCAAAGGGCGACGGTGCGGTGGTTCTTTTCGGCGTCGAAGAGGGTGGATTGCCGCATCCCTTTGCGCTTGGTGCGCTCGTGAAAAGCCTGCCGAAAGGGGACTACGTCCTTGCAGGCGGATTTCCGGATCCCGAACAGGCAGCGCTCGGGTTCGGCCTGTCGTCCTACCGCTTCGACCGCTACCTGAAACCCTCCGGCAAGGTCTCCAGGCTCGGCGTCGGCGCTGATGTCGATCTGGACCGAATCGGCGTCATTCTGGATGGCGTGCAGCTTGCACGTGATCTGATCAACACGCCCGCGAATGACCTTGGGCCGGAGGAACTTGCTGCGGCCGTCGCAGACCTGTTTCACGAAAATGGCGGCACGGGCGGCATCGTGGTCGGTGACGACCTTCTGAAGCAAGATTTCCCGATGGTGCATGCGGTCGGCCGGGCCAGTTCGCGGGCACCGCGACTGGCCGACTTCACCTGGGGCAGGGAAACCGATCCCAAGGTGACCCTGGTCGGCAAGGGGGTCGTCTTCGACACAGGCGGATTGAACCTGAAGCCGGGCAATTCCATGTCGCTCATGAAAAAGGACATGGGCGGGGCGGCGAATGTGCTCGGGCTCGCCTCGATGATCATGGCCGCCGGGTTGCCCGTGCGCCTGCGTGTGATCGTGCCATGTGTTGAAAATTCGGTTGCTGGCAGCGCGTTCCGTCCGGGCGACGTGCTGGCAAGCCGCAAGGGTCTGAGCGTGGAGATCGGCAACACCGATGCGGAAGGCAGGCTCGTCCTGGGCGACGCACTCGCGCTCGCCGACGAGGAAACGCCGGATCTGATGATTGATATGGCGACCCTGACCGGCGCGGCACGCGTGGCCCTTGGACCGGATCTGCCCCCTTACTACACCAACGACGAGAGCCTTGCCGATGACATTGCCGTTTGCGCGGAAGCGTCGGCCGATCCCCTGTGGCGTCTGCCGCTCTGGCAGCCTTACATGAAATATCTCGACAGCAAGGTTGCGGATATCAATCACATCAACACGTCGGGCACGGGTTTTGCGGGATCGATCACCGCCGCCCTGTTCCTGTCCCGCTTCGTCGAGAATACCGAAAGCTGGGTGCACTTCGACATCTACGGCTGGGCACCGGCGGACAGGCCGGGCAAGACCGCAGGCGGCGAAGCGCAAGGGATCAGGTGTCTCTTCGACGTCATCTCCGAGCGATATGCCATCTCACAATAACGGGTCCGAAACGTTTTTGTGTTTCGATAGCCATGGCCAAGGAGTAAGATCGGTTCGGTCATGGTTGTCGACATACGCGCCTCTCAGGCACTGAAATTGTTGCACGAAGTCAACCTGGCGCTGGTTCGGGACAGCGAACAGGACCTTTCTGCGCGTCAATTGACGATCCTCCTGACGGTCTATCTCGAGCCGCCGCCGCACACGGTGCGTGGTCTTGCCGCCAAGCTGAACGTGACCAAGCCGGCCATCACCAGGGCACTCGATACGCTCGGTGGTCTGCGGTTGCTGTCGCGAAAGCGCGATGAGGCCGACAAGCGCAACGTGATCATCACGCGGACGGTCGAGGGCGCTCTTTACCTCGAACAACTCGGTGATCTCGTGGTAGAAAAGGCCAAGGAATTGCCCCGATAGATGTCTCTCCGGTCTGGATGCTGATTTGGATATGAAAAACCTCTTCGACCGCCGTTTTCACCCGGTTCGTTTCGATCTGGCCGCAATGGACTACCAGGGCCGGGTCGAAGCTGAACGCTTCGCAGAAGGCGAGGTTCTTCAGGTGACGGCGGATAGCCTTGCCGTCCGGCCGGAACCGCGCCCGGACCGGTCCATCGATACCGAGGCCCTCTGCGGCGAGTGGGTCACCGTTTACGAAAAAACCGCCGAAGGCTGGGCCTGGGGACAGCTTGACACGGACGGATATGTCGGCTGGTTCTCGTCGGACGGGCTTGGCCCGGTGACGGCGGCAACACACCGCGTGCGCGCTCTCAGAACCTATCGGTATCCCGGTCCGGATTTGAAATTTCCGCCATTGGGCTTCCTGTCGATCGGGTCAAAGGTGACGGTCGTCGGTGAAGCGGAAACACGCGGATTGAAATACGCCGTCCTGAGCGACGGCTCGGCGGTCGTTGCCAAACATCTGGTCGGGCTCGACCACGTCGAGAGTGACTGGGTCCGCGTTGCGGAGGAAATGCTGGGGACCCCGTACCTGTGGGGCGGGCGCACAAGCGTGGGGCTCGACTGTTCCGCGCTGGTCCAACTGGCTGCCCAGGCCGGCGGCATCGATGTCCCGCGCGACAGCGACATTCAGGAACAAAGCGCAGGCCATGAGATCCCGCACGAGGACCCGTCGGCATTCGAGCGTGGCGACCTGGTGTTCTGGAAAGGCCATGTGGGGATCGTCTCCGGACCCAACAGGCTGCTGCACGCAAACGGCTTCACGATGACCGTGGCGTATGAGCCGCTGGACAGCGCGATCGACCGTATCGCGGCAACGGAGTGGGGTGCGATGACCGGGGCCCGCCGCCTTGAGAAACCTGCCGAGAGTGTTCAAGCTTAGGTGGCAGCTTCAACAAAATGAATGGGTTCCGAACTTAGACTTTCGGAGCTAGCGACAGCTGGGGCTCGCGCGTCTCAGGCACCTCTTCGCGCTGGGCCTCCGCTTCTCCGAGTTCCAGATCCTCGATCTTGCGGCTTCGCTTGGTGATCTTGTCGGTTGAGATCAGGATCTGGTCGATATCCTTGTTGGCCTGCGCGAAGTGGGACTGCAGCTTGCCGACCCGGTCGTTGAGGCGCCCGACATCTGTGATCAGGTGACCGACTTCCGCCTGGATGAGATGGGCCTGTTCCCGCATCTTGGCATCCCGCAGGACCGACTGGATCACCTGGATCGAAAGCATCAGCAGCGACGGAGACACGATCACCACCCGGGACCTGTGCGCCTTCTGGATCAGGTCTTCGAAACCTTCGTTCAGCTCCGCGAACACGCTCTCGGACGGAACAAACAGAAATGCCGTGTCCTGTGTTTCGCCTGGCAGAAGATATTTCTCGCTGATGTCCTGGATGTGCTTGGCAAAGTCCCGCCGGAACTGGGACCGCGCGTATTTCAGCTGTTCGTCCGTTTCCGCGTCGCGCAGAAGGTTGAAGGCCTCGAGCGGAAACTTGGCATCGATCGCCAGTGACGGCGCGCCGTTCGGCATGTGAATGAGGCAATCCGGACGGCTGTTGTTGGAAAGCGTTGCCTGGAACGAGTAGGTGCTGGGCGCCATCTGGTCCTGGATGATCGCTTCCATCCGTCCCTGACCAAAGGCGCCGCGTGTCTGCTTGTTCGACAGGATCGCCTGCAGCTGGCCAACCTGTCCGGAAAGATCGGTGATGGTCCGCTGGGCCCGGTCGATCACAGCCAGGCGTTCATGCAATTGCCTCAGGCCGTCCTGGGTTTTCTTGGTTGTGTCGGACATGGACAGGCCGAGCTTGTGCCCCATGCCGTCAAGACGCTCGTTGACCGCGCGCATCATGTCCGACTGGCGCGTGCCGAACACTTCCGCCATCGTCTGCATGCGGCCCGTCATCTCGCCCTGGGATTTCAGAAGCTGGGACAGATGACTTTCCAGTTCGTGGATCCGCTCCGTCGCGGCGTTGTCCGCGTCCGCGCGCTCGCGGATCTGGCGCATGGTCTTCAGGACCAGCCAGACGATTAGCGCCAGCAGGAACAGGCCGCCTGCAATGGCGGCCTCAAGCACCGTCACCGGACGGCCACGCAACTCAAACAGGATCTCGTTCATGAAACAAACATAGAACGATTCGCCCGCAAGGCCCATCCGCAACCGAAACCGGAAACGTTGAAAACACGCCCGGAGTCCTTGATTTCCGCGTTGACCGCCGCCGCGCTATTGCCTATGTCAGGCGCATGACAAAACGCCCGATCATAACAATCCCGGACCCGGTCCTTCGCGAGGTCTGTGCGCCGATCGCGGCTGTCGATGATGACATCCGCGCGCTCTCTGACGACATGCTGGAAACCATGTACGACGCTCCCGGGATCGGTCTCGCAGCGAGCCAGATCGGCATTCTGAAGCGCATGTTCGTGCTGGATGTCGCCAAGGAAGACGCACCCAAGGAACCGATGGTGTTCATCAATCCGGAAATCGTCTGGTCGAGCGAAGACATGTCGGTCTATCAGGAGGGATGTCTGTCGATCCCGGAGTATTTCGAGGATGTCGAACGTCCGGCAGGGGTGACCGTGCAGTTTCTCGACCGGGAGGGCGCGCGGAAGGAAATCAAGGCCGACGGATTGCTGGCAACCTGCATCCAGCACGAGCTTGACCACCTCAATGGGAAGTTGTTCATTGACTACCTGTCGAAGCTGAAGCGCGACCGGGTCGTCAAGAAATTCACCAAGCAGGCGAAACTCGCCGGCAAGATCTGACAGCGGAAGGGGAGCGGACATATGGATCAGGAACTGTTCCTGAAAACCTTTGCTGCGCTCTTTGCGATCATGAGTCCGATCGCCAATCTGCCGGTTTTTCTTGCCCTGACCTCGGATCGCGGGCCCGCGTTCGAACGCAAGGTCGCCTTCACGCTGCTGATCAGCCTGTCGGCAGGCGCACTCGTGATCGGGCTGACGGGTGATATCATCCTCAAGGTATTCGGCATCAGCCTCGATGCTTTCCGCCTCGCCGGCGGTTTCCTGATCCTCCTGATCGCACTCGACCTGATCCGCGGTCAGAGCACGCCCGTGCACCATGGGTCGGACAAGGAAAAGGCGAACATGAAGGCGCAGGACAATCCGGCAATCTACCCGTTGACCGTGCCCATACTTCTTGGTCCCGGGTCGATCTCGACCATGATCATCTTTCGCGGGCAGGTGCACGATTTCAGCCAGGAAGTCGCCTATATCGCCGCTGTTGCCGCATCGATCGCCGTCCTGATCGCAACATTCTTCTCCGCCCCGTTTCTGCAGCGGTTTCTCGGCGAAACCGCAAACAGCGTCATGAGCCGCCTCATGGGCATGATCCTCGCCGCCATTGCCATGGAAATGATGACGGACAGTCTCAAGGTGCTGTGGCCGGGACTGGCCTAGGCGCGTTCGGACGGGGGCTGGTTTGATCATTGCACACTTGCCCGCATCGGCTTAAGGGGCAATAAGAGGCGCAAATCTCGCAAATACGGTGAAGCTCAAAGGAGCCACATGTCTCTTCGCGTCGTCTTTATGGGCACCCCTGAATTTTCGGTGCCGACCCTCATGGAAATTGTCGGACAGGGGCACGATGTCATTGCCTGCTATTCGCAGCCGCCACGCCCCGCCGGCCGGGGCATGGACTTGAAAAAGTCTCCGGTCCACGAGGCCGCCGAGTCCTTTGCGATTCCGGTCTTCACGCCCGATAGCCTGAAAGATGCAGCGGAGCAGGAGCAGTTCGCGGCTCTGGACGCGGATGTCGCGGTCGTCGTCGCCTATGGCCTCTTGCTGCCGAAGGCCATCCTTGATGCGCCGCAATACGGGTGCCTCAACCTGCATGCCTCCATGCTGCCGCGCTGGCGCGGCGCCGCTCCGATCAACCGGGCCGTGATGGCCGGTGACACCGAAACCGCCGTACAGGTCATGCGCATGGAAGAGGGTCTCGACACCGGTCCGGTCTGCATGTCCGAAACCGTCGCGATAGGCCCCAACATGACCGCAGGAGAATTGCATGACCAGCTGTCGGGACTCGGCGGCGACCTCATGGTTCGTGCCCTTGCGGCTCTGTCACGCGGCGCACTCGGCGAGCAGACGCAGTCGGAAGATGGTGTTACCTATGCGGCGAAACTTGTGAAACCGGAAACCAGGATCGACTGGTCGAAGACGGCAGAAGAGGTGCACAATCACATTCGCGGTCTGTCGCCCTTTCCAGGTGCCTGGTGTGAGATGCCGCTTGGCGGCAAGCCGGAACGCGTGAAAATTCTCAGAAGTTCCGTAGTTGAAGGTGCGGGAGAGCCGGGCACTGTCATCGATACGGGCGATGTTGCCGCAGTGGCCTGCGCGTCTGGAGCCGTCCGCCTGGAGCAGGTGCAACGGGCTGGCAAGAAGCCGATGAGCGGGGCCGAGTTCCTGCGCGGCGCATCCCTTCCTGAAGGGGCGCGCCTCGACTAAGATGCATGCGACAGGAGACACGCATGAGCGATGACACCACTGCCGGCACCCTCACGATCCGCGACGTGGAGACCGGGGACGAAGCCGAGGTCCGCAGACTTGTGGCAGCTGCCTTTCCGTCCGACATGGAAGCACGGCTGGTCGAGAAACTGCGTCACTGCGGCGCGCTGGTGCTTGAACAGGTCGCGGTGAACGCAGACGGCAGGACGGTCGGCCATATCGCCTACAGCCGCGTGACGCCGGCGGCGATCGGTCCGGGGCAGGGCCTTCAGGTCGCATGCCTCGCGCCGGTTTCCGTCTGGCCGGACAACCAGCGGCAGGGAATCGGCTCCGCCCTGATCACGGCGTCGCTGAACCGGCTGAAGGAGCTCGGGGAAGATCTCGTCCTGGTCCTTGGCCCGCCATCCTATTATCCGCGTTTCGGCTTCGATCCGGTTCTGGCACGCAAGGTTCAGGCACCTTATGCGGGCGATGCGTTCATGGCGCTGGCCTTGACGGAGGCAGGGTCCCGGGACCTTCCCATAGAAGTCGCCTTTGCCACTCCGTTCGAAGAATTTGAATAGACAGAGCTTTCCGGAATGCCGCGATACAAGCTGACCGTGGAGTATGACGGCCGCCCGTTTTGCGGATGGCAGCGCCAGGCCAACGGACCATCCGTACAGGCCGTGATCGAGCGCGCCATAAAGGCATTTTCGGGCGAAGAAGTTACGATCGGCGGGGCCGGGCGAACGGATACGGGCGTTCATGCGACCGGGCAGGTCTGCCATGCGGATCTTTCCAAAACCTGGCCTGTCAGGACGATCATGGGAGCGATGAATTTTCACTGCCAGCCGGATCCGGTGGTGATCCTGGATTGTGAAGAAATGCATGAGGGCTTTGATGCCCGCTTTTCTGCCATCCGCCGGTCCTATCGTTACCGGATCCACAACCGCGTTCCACCGCTCACCCACCAACTCGGTCTTGCCTGGCACGTCAAACCGGATCTCGACGCGGTTGCGATGAACGAAGCCGCGCAGGAATTTGTCGGCCACCACGATTTCACCACGTTCCGTCATGCACGCTGCCAGGCGAAGAGCCCGGAAAAAACGCTCGAGGACTTTCGCGTGTTTCGGGAAGGCGAATTCGTCATCGCGGAATGTTCCTCCCGCTCGTTCCTGCACAATCAGGTCCGGTCCATGGTCGGTTCACTGCGACTTGTCGGTGAAGGCAAATGGGGCCCAGGAGCCATCGCGGCAGCGCTTCAGGCCCGCGACCGCAAGGCCTGCGGCCCGGTCGCACCCGCTGACGGGCTCTATCTGACACGAGTCGATTACCGCCCCGCCGAAACGGACATTGAGCTCTTGCGCGAGTGGCGGGAGCGAAAGGCCGCAACGCAGACTGCGGAGGAAGACGCGGGGCAGGCGTAGGACGGCGTCCCGTTGCTTGTGCTCTAGCCAAAGCCGCTGAAGATATCGCCGAGATGGCCCAGGATGTACCCGATGATGATCACGCCCGCGATGATCATGACCGTCCAGACAAACAATTGAAAACCGATCGCAATGCTGCCGAATCCGACGGCGGCAACGGCCACGCGCCGGTTTTCCCGCAGGACGAAACTCACGATACCCAGGATGACCGCAAGTCCGGCAAGAATGTAGGCGGCTGTCGCGAGGGTGCGGTCGAGGCTCCACGGCCGCGCCTCGGGTTCCGGCAATTCTTCTCCCCTCAACCCCTTCAGAGCAGACGAGCGGATGTCCGCTGCAATTTCGCCGATCGATTGTCCGACGGTGGGCTGCGGGTCGAGAGGCCCGGCACTGTGCAGGAACAGCGCCAGGACAAGCGCGATCGCACCCAGTGCCATACCGGTCAGTCCTGACCAGGGTGTCCTGGCTCCAATCGCTTCGCTCATGCCCGTCCTCGCGCCGCTGGTGACCTTGCATAAAGACTATACTTTGCCACGACGAGACTAAGTTTGTCTTTAAGGGAGACCTGCCAATTCGCAGATCACTGCAAACCTTCGTTAATTCGCCGTGCTTGATTGGCCCTGTTCGGGGATCACCACACACTTCTTGTAAAGATGCCAGGTCGTGTGTCCGAGTACGGGCAGAACCACGATCAGGCCGAGAAATGCCGGCACCATCGATACGATCAGCAGCGCCGTGACGACAAGCGCCCAGCCGATCATCGGGATCGGCGACGTGACCACGGCGCGGACGCTGGTGATCATTGCTGTGATGAAATCCCGGTCTTCCTCCAGCAGAAGCGGAAAGGAAATGACGGTTAGCGAGAACAGGATCAGTGACAGGATGGCGCCGACGACATGCCCGACCGCGAGGAACATCAGGCCTTCCGGAGTGGTGATGACCTCCGTCAGAAACTCCTCAAACGTCGCGAAGGACTTGAACCCGAGAAACAGGGCCAGCAGCAGCCGGACCTGGTACATCCACATGATCTGGATGAAGAGCACGACAAACGCCATCCAGGAAAGCTCACGCCCCTTTTGGGCCCACATGGTTCCAAGGATGGCGGCCCAGGAAAGCTCCTCGCCGGTCGAAAGCCGCCGGCTCACTTCGTAGAGACCGACAGCGGCAAATGGACCGATCAACACAAACCCGGCGGCAGCCGGGTAGGACAGGTAGCTCATTTTCAGAGCGGCGGCGCTCAGGATGACGAAAAGGCCGCCGGCGGCAAAGAGCGCGCCGATCGCAAGGCCATAGACCGGCGCCTTGCGGAAGTCGGCAAGTCCGCTGGCCAGGGCATCGATCACATCGTCGGCGGTGATCTTGTTGACGATCGGCATCGGCCGGAGCCTGTCCTTCGCTGCGGATCCGGATGTCCCGGTGGCAGGTGCGGCATCGGTTCCATGCTTACCCGGGGTCGTCGTATTCTCGTTCATGTGCCAGCTTCCTCCCAAAAGCCGATTAAAAATTACTGCCCTCCTGCAGACAGCCGATTTTAGGCATGGAAGGCGGCATCGCTCAATGAGGAGAAAGGCTTACATTTCCCTGTTCCGCAGACCGGCACGAGGTTTTTTTCACGACACCGCCCCGGGTCCGGTCTGCCGCGAACCGGCGGCACCGGACCGCCGGTTCGAGACTTTTCGCCGCTATGCAGGCGGTTTGCCTGTTTCCGCCGCGGAGGCCGCAGCCGCGGCGGACGCCAGCGCTTCTTTCTGCTTGTCGTCCAGGTTGGTGTTTTCCGGAAGCTGAACCCGGACCTCTTTGCGCGCGAATTGGATGTCGTTTTCTTCAAACGCCTTTTGCACGCGTTTGTAGATTTCCTTCCGCACGCCGAACTGCTTGCCGGGTTTGGTCGTGAACTTGCCGCGTACGACGATACCGACATCGTCCACGTCGGCGACACCCTGCCCTTTGAAGGGGGCGAGCAGGTCGTCCCTGAACTCTTCCATCTCCATGATTTCCTGGCCGATCTTCTTGAAGAGCTTGCGGACCTTTTCGACATCCGTATCGAACGGAACCGTGAATTTCAGCTTCATGATCACCCAGTCGCGCGACAGGTTGGTCAGTTTCGGGATTTGGCCGTAAGGAACGATATGGACCGCGCCCTTCGTGCCACGAAGCTGCAGGGAGCGGATCGAGATCTTTTCGATTGTGCCCTGGGTGCCGCCTGTATCAATGAATTCGCCGAGCCGGAAGGCATCGTCCATCAGGAAGAACACGCCTGAGACCACGTCCTGCACCAACGTCTGCGCCCCGAAGCCGATGGCAAGACCGATCACGCCTGCACCGGCCAGAAGCGGCGTGATGTTGATCCCGAGCTGACTGAGGGCGAGCAGCGCGGTGAGGGTGATGATGGTAATCTGAAGGACCACCCGCATCAGCGGCAGGATCGTGGCAAGCCGCGATTTGCCCGCGCCGCCCATTTCCGCGTCATCGTCCTGGGATTCAGCTGGAGGCGAGTCCTTTGCCAGCTGATGCGCGACCCAGAGGTTCGTGATTTCCCACGCAAGATACCCGGCTGCCAGGATCAGGAGGAAAATGACGCTGTTGCGCGCAACAGCGGATCCGTCATCTCCGCCAAGCGCAAGCAGATTGAGCCCGTAAATGCGGCCAACGACCAGAACGAGAAACGCCAGCAGGGCGACGCGCGCGATGCGGACGTAGCTGTGGCGGGTCTGCATGTGGGCCGCTTCGGCAACGGGGCCTTCACCCTGCATGGGCGGCACGATATGGGAAACGATGCCGCGCACCATCGTGTCGAGAAACGGTGCAAAGACAACGAGTGCGATCACGGCCAGCGACCGGCCCGCGGTGAGTGCGTCAACGCCCATGCTCGCGGTGAACTGCACCAGAAGCCAATTGAAGGCAATGAAGGCCATTGAGAAATAGGGCCAGAACCGCGCCATCCGTTCGAGGCCGGAAGTCGGATCGTTCTCGTCGCCGAGGATAATGCTCGTCAGCCCGTGGCGGGCCTTCCAGATCACGGCAACGATCCAGGCATTGACGCCGAAACCGACGAAGAAACGGAAGGTTCCGCCCGCATCCGTGCCGGCGCCTTCCATGAGGTTTCGAAGGAAGAAGGCAACGCCGACCACGGCAAAGAGGGTGGTGAAACTGTGGTAGAGCGACTTTGCTGTCGGATCGTCGGCGGTGACAAGGCGCAATTCGCTCCGGTTGGGTGCCAGTGCGAAACGCAATAGCGCGGCGACAAGCCTCGGCATGAACACGATCCAGAAGACTGCCCCAAGTGCATAGGACCGGGTCACGGGATCAAAAACCGCGACTCGCGCGACAATGAGCGCAATCACGGCGAAGATGATCAGACCGCCGAGATCGAGACCGGCGCGGGTGGACACCAGCTTGACGGTTTCAAAGAGGCTTTCCGGTGACTTGTTCTGGATGGAGTCACGCCGGGTGGCCATCAGGCGGTTGACCAGGAACTCGCCCGCGAAGCCCGCAGCCAGAATGATGGCGATGGCACCGATCAGGAAATGTATCGGGCCCGCGATCGATCCGGCAAAAAGCGCTCCGATCGCCGCAAAGAGACTTGTGAACAGGTCGGGAAGGTTCTGGAAGTGACCGACGACCATGCCGCCGAATGCACCGGCTGCCATCTGCAGCTGTGCGATGAGCCCGGGGCCTTCGGGAGCAGCGTCCGCCGTTTCGCCCGCTGCGGCGCTTTGTTGCAGCAGGGTCATCAGATCCGTGAGCGCTTCCACCTGTTCCGGATCGAGGTCCGACACAAGTTTCTCCATGGCATCGGGCTGAAGCGGAGGCGGCAGCTCGGACGAAGCGTCCTGTGCCATCCCGGTTGAGGGTGTCAAAACGGTTATGGCAAAAAAGAGCGTTAAGGTGCAGGCGTATATGAGTTTTTGAAAAGCACCGGTCATGATGGGGCCCCCCGGACGGTGGTGTTTTTGAATCATCCTAAATTAGACATGCTTGCGGTGCATAATCCATAAAAATTCCGCGGCGTAAATTTCTGCATGTGGACACTTTTTCCATTCTTTTGAGGGCTCCTCCTGAGTTTTGCGGATGGTCTGCGGAACGACGGCGCTTGATCCCGGGCGCTTATGCGTCTACCTCCGTGTCCGGAACTAATTTACGCGAGCCGGTTTGAATGAACACACCCCAACAGAGCGCGAACATCGCGCCAGGTCCGGTATGGGCCCTCATGAGCCCTTTCGGCCGGATTGGCAGGGAGCCTTACTGGCTCTGTTTTGCGCTTGTCTGGGTCATCATTGGCATGGCCATCCGTATCTGGTTTCTCTCGATCCCGGGCATTCCGAACCCGGAAGATGTGACGCCAAGCGCCTTCGCCGGTTCAAATCCACTATTTCCGCTCCTTTTTTTCGTGCTGCAATGGTTCGAACTGGCCATCGTAATCAAACGGTTCCAGGACATCGGCCAGAGCGGCTTCTGGGCCCTGCTCATTTTCCTGCCGGGCATCAATCTCATCGTTGTCCTGGTTCTCGGCTTCATTCCCAGCCAGGTGCAGCCGAACAAGAATGGTCCGATTCCCAACAGCTACTGGCGAAAGAGCTGACCCAATCCAAATTCCATCATAATTGTGTCGTGAGATCCTGTTCGCCATGCCGTCAAACGCCGTCTCCATCGCCCAAGACCTCATTCGCTGTCCATCCGTGACCCCTGCGGAAGGGGGCGCTCTGGCCACGCTCGAAAAGCTTCTGGGAGAAGCCGGCTTTTCGGTCTCCAGGGTTGTTTTCACGGACGAAGACACGCCTGACGTTGAAAACCTGTTTGCAACCATCGGAACAGGAAGCCCGCATTTCGTCTTTGCCGGACATACGGATGTCGTACCGGCAGGCGCGGAAGATGACTGGAGCCACGGACCGTTCAGCGCGGACATCTCAGACGGCGTCCTCTATGGCCGCGGCGCTGTCGACATGAAAGGCGCCGTTGCTGCGTTTGCCGCGGCAGCGCGGGAGTTTGTCGACGGATACGGTCCGGATTTCGGCGGTTCGATTTCCTTTCTGATCACGGGGGATGAAGAAGGTCCCGCCGTGAACGGAACGGTCAAGCTGCTTGAGTGGGCCGAGCAACACGGTCACAGGTTCGATGCCTGTATTGTCGGGGAGCCGACGAACCCGGAAAGGCTGGGAGATGCGATCAAGGTCGGGCGCAGAGGTTCACTCTCCGGCACGATAACCGTTTCCGGCACGCAGGGGCACGCGGCCTATCCCCATCTCGCCAGCAATCCGATCCCCGGGCTCGTCCGGCTTCTTACGGCTCTCGAAGCGCTGGAACTCGACGCGGGCAACGAGCGGTTCCAGCCCTCCAACCTGGAAATCGTGACGGTCGATGTCGGCAATCCGGCTTTCAATGTCATTCCGGCCCATGCCGAGGCCCGCTTCAACATTCGCTACAACGACGAATGGTCGCTGGAGAGCCTCAAGACGAAAATTCGGGAAACCCTTGCCGCCGTCACTCTTGACGATCTGAAACTCGAGCTTGAATTCAAGCGCGACGCCAGTGAATCGTTCCTGACGAAGGACGAAGCGCTGATCGAGACGCTGGGCGGCGCCGTTGAGACGGAGACCGGACTGAGACCCGAACTGTCCACCGGAGGCGGCACCTCCGACGCCCGGTTCATCAAGAATTTTTGCCCTGTCGTCGAGTTCGGGCTTGTCGGTCAGACGATGCACAAGGTTGATGAGTGCGTGAGCCTGGAGGATCTTGACCGCTTGACTGCAATCTATAAACGATTTCTCGTGAGGTACTTTTCGAAGGAACCGGGAGCGGCTCGACCTTGATCAGCATGAACGAAATCCGGGCGGCACTCGACGGCTCCTGGCTGCTGCTGCGCAACCGGCCCGAAGGGCAGGCCTATTTCGATCAGTCGCTCCAGGGTTTCTGGCGCTCGTTTCAGGTCATCATTCTGCTGATCCCGCTCTTTCTTCTCAGTGGCCAGTTCGAGAAGCATCTCTTTATCGCGGAAAACATGTTCCATCCGGAGGGCTTTCCCGACAGCGCGTTCTGGACATCAAAGTTTCTCGAGCATGGGGTCAACTGGATTGCCCTGCCGATCATTCTGGCGGCGATTGCGGCTCCCATCGGCATTTCGCAGCGATATGTACCCTTTATCGTGGTCCGGAACTGGACAAGCCTGCTGACCGCCGTTCCCTACATGATCACCTACATTCTTTTCCTGCTTGGCATTATTTCGCCAGGGATCGCGGTTCTTCTGTCGCTAACCGCTCTGCTCGTGATCCTCTGGTATCATTTCCTGATTGCGAGGATTGTGCTTCAGGCATCCATCAGTCTGGCGATAGGCGTCGTTGTTCTCGACATCCTTCTGTCACTCGTCATCGCGCAGGTGGCCGGTATTCTCTGGCGGGCATGAAAAAACCCCGCCCGGTGAGGCGGGGTTCTAGAATTGTCGCCAAGCCTTTGATCAGTCGCGCAGCAACTCGTTGATCGCCGTCTTGGAGCGGGTCTGCTCATCGACCGTTTTCACGATAACGGCGCAATAAAGGTTCGGAGCCGCTTCTCCGTTGCCCATCAGGCTGGCGGTTGGCATCGAGCCGGCGACGACAACGGAGTAGGGCGGCACTTCGCCGTAGCTGATCTCGCCCGTCATGCGGTTCACAATCCGGGTCGACTTGCCTATATAGACACCCATTCCCAGAACGGACCCTTCGCGCACGATGCAGCCTTCGACAACTTCCGAGCGGGCGCCGATGAAGCAGTTGTCTTCAATGATCACCGGCCCGGCCTGCAGGGGCTCCAGAACGCCGCCGATGCCGACGCCGCCGGACAGGTGAACGTTCTTGCCGATCTGCGCACAGGATCCGACCGTTGCCCATGTGTCGACCATGGTTCCCTCGTCGACATAGGCGCCGAGGTTCACGAAGGACGGCATCAGGACCACGCCCTTGCCGATGAAGGCCGACCGGCGCACAGTGCAGTTTGGCACGGCGCGGAAACCTGCCTGTTCGAACTCAAGCCCGCTCCAGCTGTCGAATTTCGATGGCACCTTGTCCCACCACACGGCTGCACCGGGACCACCCTTGATGACCTCCATAGCGTTGAGCCGGAACGACAGCAGAACGGCCTTCTTGGCCCATTGGTTCACGACCCAGTCACCGTCCTTCTTTTCCGCGACGCGCAACTGGCCGTGGTCAAGCAGGTTCAGTGTCGTTTCCACGGCATCACGGACGTCTCCGGTGGTTGAGGTGTCAATGGAAGCGCGGTCTTCGAATGCCGCGTCGATAATCTGGGACAGGGCGGCAAGGTCGTGGGTCATCTGGCTATGATCTCCGGGCGTTAATGATTGCGTGCGCGGACCTAAGCCGCCGAACCAAGGCCTGTCAAGCATTGCCGGGATACCAAGTGTTCCGCAGGCGACATTGCACCGCCGGGAGCCCGTTTCTGATGAGGGGCACCGCTCCTTTCGAACTTGGGTTCTATTGAGAAAATATAACGTGACCCTTGCCGCTTTCGCTAGTTTCCCCGGCAAACGAACGGCGTAAGGTGACTTGTCGTCAACTGAAGAGAGTGCGCTGGCGTGGAACTCTGGATTCCGATCACGATATTTGCAGCATTTTGCCAGAACCTGCGAACCGCGATGCAAAAGCATCTGAAGGGCAGACTCGGCAATACCGGGGCGACATTTATTCGTTTTGGATACGGCGCGCCGTTCGCTCTCCTGTATGCCGCTGTTCTGCACTTCGTCTTCGCCAGTCCTTTCCCCGAGCCTAAAGCCACGCTTTTCATCGCGGGCGCCCTCGGAGGGTTGGCGCAGATCGTGGCCACCTTCCTGTTGATCTACCTGTTCGCCTTCCGCAATTTTGCGGTCGGTACGGCTTACTCAAAAACCGAGCCGATCCAGGCGGCGCTGTTCGGACTGGTGGTACTTGGCGAACATGTCACCTGGACCGCCGCCTTCTGCATCATGGTCGGCATCGCCGGGGTCATCGTCATTTCACTTGCGCGCGTACCGCTGACAGCCTCGGCAGTACGGTCATCGCTTTTCGGCCGCCCCGCCCTGATCGGATTGGCCTCGGCAGGCTTCTTTGGCGCTTCCGCGGTCGCCTACCGCACTGCATCCCTGTCGCTGGAGGGAACCACGGTTGCCATGCAGGCCGCCACGGCACTTGTCTATGCGACCCTGTTCCAGACCCTTGTGATGACGATCTGGATGAGCATTCGCGAACCGGACGAACTGCGCGCAAGCCTCAAAGCCTGGAAAGCTGCGATCTGGGTCGGTGCGTCCGGCGTCGCCGGCTCCATTGGCTGGTTCACGGCCATGACCTTGCAGAATGTCGCCTACGTTCGGGCCCTTGCCCAGATCGAACTGGTCTTTACCTTCCTCGCGTCCTGGCTGGTTTTCAAGGAGGTGATCAACCGCTCGGAAATACTCGGGTGTCTGTTGATCGTTGCCGCCGTCATCGGCATGATTCTGTCGGGATGACCAATCCTGAGAGATTACTGGGCGACGTTGAGGACGATCTTGCCGATGTGGCCCTTTTTCCCGAATGCTTCTTGCGCGGCTGAGATATTGCGCAAGGGGTAGGTTTCGGCGACAAGCGGTTTGACCTCCTTGCGCTCGATCCGTTTGACCAGATTGCCGAAGACCTGGGGTTCCAGAACCGTGCAGCCAAAAAAGCTGAGATCCTTCAGGTAGAGCGTGCGCACGTCGAGTTCCACCAGGGGGCCGCCGATTGCACCGGACACGGCATACCGTCCACGAGGTTTCAGGATCTCGAGCAGGGAAGGCCATTTCTCGCCCGCAACAAGGTCGATCACCACATCAACCGAATTGCCGCCGAGTTCGCCGGCATAATCGGCGTCCCTGGTCAGGGTCCGGTCTGCGCCGAGCGCAAGCAGGGCATCGGATTTCGACGGACTTGTCACCGCGATGACTGCCGCGCCCCTGGCCTTTGCCAGCTGGATCGCCGCCGAGCCGACACCGCCTGACGCGCCGGTTACGAACACCGTGTCCCCAGCCTTTACGCCCGTACGCTCAAGCATGTTCTCGGCCGTGGAATAGGAACAGGGAAACGAGGCAAGCTCTGCGTCAGTCAGATCACACGCAACTGCGTGCGAATGGCGCGAGGCCACCTTGGTAAATTGGGCAAAGCCACCATTGCATTCCGACCCGAAATACCAGGGCGAAGCGAGTTCCTTGCCGTCGGCTTCCACGAGGCAGGGTTCGATCAGGACGCGTTCGCCGATCCGTGCCGGGTCGACACCCTCACCGACGGCAACGATTGTGCCGCAGACATCTGCCCCCTGAACCAGCGGCAGTTTCAGTGCAACGCCCGTCCAGGCCGCGTCCTCGGCGTCGCTGTCTCCCTTGGAATACCAGCCGATGCGCGTGTTGACGTCCGTGTTGTTGACACCGGCGGCAAGCACGCGAATGAGAACATCCCCGGGCGCAGGGCGTGGTGTGTCGAGATCTTCCCGCCACTGCAGCATGTCAGGGCCGCCATGCCCGATCAGGACGACACCATGCATTTTTTCGGGTACGGACATGGAATTCTCCGGTAGAATGTTTGTTCTACTTGCTCAGGTAGAGGATTTATTCTACCTCGTCAACCATGACCGACACGAAAACAAGGATCGCCGCAGGATTGGAGCGAGCCTTCGCGGAACATGGGTTCGCGGAGCCGAACATCGACAGCCTGCGCGAAGCCGCGGGCGTCAGCCTGCGTACGCTCTACAAGTACGTGCCTTCGCGAGAGGAAATGGTGCTGTGCGCGCTGGAGCATCGCCACCGTCGTTACATGCAGTTCGTTTTCGCGGACGAACCGGAAACGGGAAACCCGGTGTTGCATACTCTTTTTGAGAGGATATCAGGCTGGATGGCCTCGGAGGCGGCACACGGATGCCTCTTTCACGCCGCCGTCGCGGCCGCTCCACGGGACGAAAGGCTCCGTGCCTTGCTTGCAAAACACAAGGAGGAAGTGGCGCACGCGGCTGCCGAACTGTCCGGTCTGCAGGATCGGCAAGGTGAAATCACACTGATTGTCGAGGGCCTTATGCAGGACTGGCCACTTCACGGCGACATATCCACCGCGTGCGCGAAGACCCTCGGCGATCTTATGCTGAATGACCGCAGGCGTGCGTGACTAGCTTTGCCCGGCTGCTGTCTGCAGCCAATCCCGGAACGCGGCGACGGGTCGGGTCAGTGTCCTGACCGTTGACCTGACGAACCAGTAGCCGGTTTCAAGTTCCCGGACCGGCCAGTCGGGGGAGACCAGATGCCCGGCATTCAGTTCCTGAGACACGAACCGGCGGTCGATCACGATCGCGCCCATACCGGCGATTGCCGCCTGGATCGCAAGGTCGCGGCTTTGCAGAACCGTGCCGGAGTTGATGTCTGAATGCTCAATACCCGCCGTTTCAAGCCATTCTGTCCAATCGCTCCTGCGGGCGGAACTGTGCAGGAGCGGCAGGCTTTTCAGGACGGCAGGGTCAGAGGGGTTCTTGCCTCTCAAAAGGCTCGGCGCGATGGCAACCGCCAGATGTTCCTGCCACAGAAGATGGCTTTCGAGACTGGGCCAGTTGCCGGTGCCGAGCCGGATCGCGCAGTCATAGTTCTCCCGATCGAGATCCACCATCCGTGTTGAGGTGGACAGCAGCAGTTCGACGTCGGGCTGCTCGGCCTGAAACTCCGGCAGGCGCGGGATCAGCCAGCGCGTCGCAAAGGTGGAGACGGTGCTGATCCTCAGCTCCGTGCGTCCGCGTCGCCTGAAGCTGTCGACCGCTTCCCCGATCCGGTCGAAAGCGTCGCCGAGACTCAGCGCAAGCCGCTGCCCCTCATCCGTCAGGTTCAGTCCCCGCCCGTCGCGATTGACAAGCGTTGCACCCAGTTCGCTTTCGAGTTTGCGCATGAGGTGAGAGAGAGCCGAAGGGGAGACCCCGAGTTTTTCCGCCGCGATGGATGCGCGGCCATGGCGGGCCAGCAGGGAAAAGGCATGAAGGGCACGAAGGGATGCCATGTGCGGACGGGTTCCGGCTCATTGAGTTTTCCTCAATCTAGAGGAGTTTCGCCGGACTTGGTAGCGCTGCGTTCCCGCGACCCCGGATCGATCACCAAACCTTCAATGCGGACAAAGGGGCCCATCCCTGTTCGTCATCCCGGCCAAGCGCAGTGCGAGCCGGGATCGGGGAGGCAGAGGTCCGGCGATTGGTGCGATGACCCTGTCGGCGCGCCCGGGCTCCCCGGCCCCGGGTCTCACTGTGTTCGCCCGGGGTGACGAAGGGTGGGCTAGGCGACACGGAAGACAGCGCTTCCTCCTCCTGAGGAGGGCTGGCCGATTCTCCGAACCAGCGCTGGCACATTTAAAGGACGATCCTTCTCCGATCGTCATCCCGGCCAAGCGCAGTGCGAGCCGGGATCGGGGAGGCAGAGGCCCGGCGATTGGTGCGATGACCCTGTCGGCGCGCCCGGGCTCCCCGGCCCCGGGTCTCACTGTGTTCGCCCGGGGTGACGAAGGGTGGGCTAGGCGACACGGAAGACAGCGCTTCCTCCTCCTGAGGAGGGCTGGCCGATTCTCCGAACCAGCGCTGGCACATTTAAAGGACGATCCTTCTCCGATCGTCATCCCGGCCAAGCGCAGCGCGAGCCGGGATCGGGGAGGCAGAGGTCCGGCGATTGGTGCGATGACCCTGTCGGCGCGCCTGGGCTCCCCGGCCCCGGGTCTCACTGTGTTCGCCCGGGGTGACGAAGGGTGGGTTTGACGGCACGGAAGACAGCGCTTCCTTTTCCTAAGGAGGGCTGGCCGATCCTCCGAACCAGCGCCGACACATTTTTAGGGACGATCCTTCTCCGATCGTCATCCCGGCCAAGCGCAGCGCGTGCCGGGATCGGGGAGGCAGAGGTCTGGCGATTAGCAGCCGTGCGGGCAATCTCCGCGTATTTAACGCAGGGCCCCCAGAACAGCTTTCAGGAAACCGGTCAGATCTTCGGTGACGAAGTCCACATGGGGATAGGGATCTCCCTCAAGGTCCCAGCTTTCCTCAAAGACAGCCCGCGATCCCGTGGGGATGATCAAGGCAGTTCGCATTCCGAGCGTGTGGGGAACCTTGAGATTTTTCGGCAGATCTTCAAACATCGCCGCCCGGGCCGGAGAGATACCCGTCAGGCCGATGAACTTGTCATACGTTTCGCGATTGGGCTTGGGCACAAGGTCCGCGGACACGATATCGAAAATGTCCTCGAAATGGTCGGAGATCCCAAGCGCAGCCGCGGTACGCTCCGCATGGGGCCGGTCACCGTTGGTGAAGATGAATTTCTTGCCGGGCAAGGCCTCAATGGCTGTCGCCAGCTCCGGATTGGGCGCAAGCCCGGAATAATCGATGTCGTGCACGAAGGCGAGATAGTCGTCCGGGTCAATGCTCTGCGTTGTCATCAGGCCGCGCAGCGTTGTTCCGTATTCGTGATACAGCGCCTTTTGATGCACCATCGCCTCGGAGCGATTGAGATCCATGATCTTCTGGACGTAAAGGGAGATCTGCTCATCGATCTGCGAGAACAGGTCCGCTTCGTGCGGATAGAGCGTATTGTCCAGGTCGAACACCCAGGCTTCCACGCCCTTGAACACCCGAAGGTCCTGGCGGTGCGCGTGCTGGCCTTCCACGGGCAGGATGCGTTTACCGGTCACGGGCGTATCAACGTCCCTGCGCCGCCGTCGGTAAACAGTTCCAGCAAGACGGCATGGGGCACCTTTCCGTTGAGGATGACGACGCCTTCGACGCCGCGTTCAAGCGCTTCGATGCAGGTTTCGACCTTGGGGATCATGCCGCCCGATATCGTCCCGTCCGACATCAGAGCGCGGGCCTTGGCAACCGTCAGCTGTTTGATGAGGTTGCCTTCCTTGTCGAGCACGCCAGGCACATCTGTCAGAAAGAGCAGCCTCTTCGCGTTCAAGGAACCGGCGATCGCACCGGCTGCCGTATCTGCATTGATGTTGTAGGTTTCCCCGTCTTCGCCATGCGCGACGGGTGCAACCACTGGAATGATGGCTTCCTTCAGAACCAGCCTCAGGACCGTCGGGTCGACACTTGCCGGCTCGCCGACAAAGCCGAGGTCGACGACGCTCTCGATATTGCTGTCCGGATCCACCACGGTGCGATTGAGCTTGCGTGCGGTGAGGAGATTGCCGTCCTTGCCGCAAAGACCGACAGCACGCCCGCCTTCGGCATTGATCATCTGGACGATTTCCTTGTTGATCGAGCCGGCCAGCACCATTTCGACCACTTCGACTGTGGCCTTGTCGGTGACGCGCAATCCGCCCTTGAACTCGCTCACGATGTTCAGCCGCTGCAGCATCTTGCCGATCTGCGGTCCGCCGCCGTGAACGACCACCGGATTGACACCCGATTGGCGCAGAAGCGTGATGTCGCGTGCAAAGGCCTGTCCGAGCTCGGGATCACCCATTGCGTTGCCGCCATATTTCACGACGACGGTCTTGTCGTCATAGCGCTGCATGTAGGGCAGGGCATGCGCGATGATGTGCGCGCGGCTGGACATGTCAGGATTTGTCATCGAGGCTTTTTACTCAACAGTGCCTAATAAACGTTCGCAGAAGATCTCTGCTATAACCGGTTTGCCAAAGCTGCACAAATCGCGCGTTCGGGGTGCCGCGTGAACACTACTGGTTGGCCAGCAGGCAAAGCTCGGCTCTCAGTTCGTCGATCCCCATGTTTTTTTCCGAGGACGTCGCGATGATCAGCGGATGCGCGGCGATGCGCTTGGCAAGCGCTGCTTCCGTTTCGGAAATGAGTCGGGCCAACTGCGGCGGTTTGATCTTGTCCGATTTCGTCAGCACCACCTGGTAGACGACCGCTGCCCTGTCCAGCAGCGCCATTGCCTCCAGGTCGTTTTTCTTGATCCCGTGCCGGCTGTCGACAAGCAGGATCACCCGTCGCAGGTTCGGACGGCCACGCAGATAGGAAAACACCAGGTTGGTCCAGGCGTCGACAAGCTCCTTCGGCGCTTGTGCGTAGCCGTATCCAGGCATGTCCACGATCGTCAGAGGCGTATCGGGCGCAACAAAGAAATTCAGCATCTGTGTGCGGCCCGGCGTCGCCGATGTTCTGGCAAGGCCCTTCCGGCCCGTCAGCGCGTTGATCAGGCTGGACTTGCCGACATTTGACCGGCCCGCAAAGGCGATTTCCGTGCCGGACGCGTCGGGAAGATTGGACATGTCGGTCACGCTGGTCAGAAAGTCCCAGGGGCGGGCAAACATCAGCCGGCCCGCTTCCAGGTCTTCCTGCGAAAAGGTTTGTTCGTCGCTCATGGGCTGCTTTTAGCTTGCCTTTGATGTTGCGTCGAGGCCGTCTTCGCCTTCGCAGGCGGCTCGTTCAAGCGCGTCGATATCCGCGCCCCAGATCGCCTTCAGATGTCGGGAGACTCTTTCGATGGGCCAGTCCCACCAGGATATGCCGAGAAGCCGGTCGATCGTCGCCTCGTCGAAACGCAGGCGCACGACCCTGCCGGGGTTGCCGACGACAACCGCATAGGGTGGAACATCCGAGGCCACGACGGCATGCGCGCCGATGATGGCCCCCGAGCAGATGGTCACACCGGGCAGGACGGTGGAATTGGTTCCGAACCAGACGTCATTGCCGACGATCGTGTCGCCGCGCAGATGACCGAAAATCGTCTGCGGGTCGAATTTCTCCATCCAGTCTTCTGCAAAGATGTGGAACGGATAGGTGGAAAACCCGGTCATGGCGTGATTGGCACCGTTCATGATGAAGCTGGTTCCGCAGGCCAATGCGCAGAATTTTCCGATCCTCAGCCGATCGCCGATGTTCTCGAAATGGTAGCGGACGTTGCGGTTTTCGAAATCGAGGGCGTTGTCGAAGTCGTGATAGTAGGTGTAATCGCCCACCTCGATGTTTGGCCGGGTGATGACGTTTTTCAGGAAAACGGTGTGGTTTTCGCCGTGGAACGGATGAAGCGTTTCTGGAGAGGGGCCGTGCATGGGACCTCCGGCAAGCAAGAGTCAAGGGAAGGGGTTTTGCGTCACTGAACGCGTTCGACCTGCCGGTCGGCGGCTTCGCCTTGCGGATGAGGTCTTGCTTTATCGGATCATTTGACCACGCACTCCTGTGTTGGGCGCAAACAAAATTGCAGCTGCCCGTTGCACGCGATCAAACATGCCCGAATGCCCGCGTCAAGCGAAATGACGCGTCGAAATCCGAATCCAGATGAAGTGTCACATCGAAGCCAGCCGGATGCCGGTGGTGTTTTCGTTGTGTCCCGCGTCACAGGGCAGCGCGGCGTCTCTTCTCCATCTTATGGGTACCGGGCAGGGCGACCTGCCGAAATGCAGAGGAGAAACGGACATGCCGATCAGGACCTTGACCGAATTCAAAGCAGAAGTGGACCCGCTTAAGGCGATTTACCGGCAGGACAACAAATGGGTTGGCTGGTGGCGGAACGGGTCATGGAACCATGAATACGTCATGGAGGCCTATATCCGCGCAGCCTACCAGCTCTATAAGGCCACGTCGGAAAACCGCTTGAACTTTGTTCTGCTCGGCGGAACCTCGATCCGCATGTCCCGGGAGCTCATCATGAATTTCGGCGTGACCGCTGCCAACGGGATTCAGGACAGGAAGACGGAACTTGCCGTCCAGCAGGTACGGGCAGACCGGGAAGCGCCGCGACCGACCGTCGACGAACATGGGGCACCGATGCCCGCGCCACCCAATCCAGACAACACGGTGGTTCCCGTTGTTGGCGTCGGCAGCATCCTGAGCGAAGACCGTTGGACACCCATTCTCAATGATGCGCTGATCGTCGGTTCGGCAACGGCACAGCACGAATTCCTGATTGTGCTCGAACCCTACGAACTGGGTCTCTGGCGCGAGTGCGAGGCGACATTGAAGCCGGAACTGGAAAAAATGCGACAGCGCCACGCGCAAAGAAATGGCGTGATCCTCACCGATCACGCCCTGAAGAACACGGACGAGTACATCCGCATGATCTGGAGCCGCTTTTTCAACTGGAACAAGGGAATGTTCTGGGATGTCACCAGGGAGAACCCAAGGGTCCTGGCGCGCGAACTCCTTGGATTGTCCATGTTCGGCTACAGGGTCAAGCTGGCCGACAGGCAGATCGGGTTCTATCCGGATGTTGCTGCGCCGGATCCGCGTTTTGTTAACTACGTCAACGGCTTGCGCAACATCCGTTTCCATGAACGGACTGCCCGCGGGCGCATCATGCGTGCACTCTCCAGCTTTCTTTTAAACGATTCCCACGCGATCTGCTTTTCGGCGGACAGACCCGCCTTGGCAGGACTGCCGCATGTGGGGCATCAGAACATCAGGTTTGTGTAAGCATCAAATTGAAAAAGCCCCGCCGGATGGCGGGGCTTTTCGGTTCATGCCAGACGGCATGATCAAGATGAGCGGCGAAGTCTACTTCGCGCTTCCCGAACTCTCGTCGTCCGGGGCCTGTTTCTTTCGTTTGAACATGGACCCCAGATTTTCCCAAAGTTCGACCTTGGCACCCTGACGCCGCATGATCACGTATTGCTGCGTGATCGACAGGAAGTTGTTCCAAGCCCAGTAGATCACCAGTCCGGCCGGGAACGAGGCCAGCATGAAGGTGAACACGACCGGCATCCAGGTGAAGATCATCTGCTGGGTCGGGTCCGGCGGCGCCGGGTTCATTTTCATCTGGATGAACATGGTGATGCCCATCAGCAGCGGCCAGACGCCGAGCATCAAGAGTTGCGGCGGATCCCAGGGGATCAACCCGAACAGGTTGAACAGCGATGTCGGATCCGGCGCGGACAGATCCTGGATCCAGCCGAAGAACGGCGCATGTCGCATTTCGATGGTAACGAACAGAACCTTGTAGAGCGCAAAGAACACGGGAATCTGGATCAGGATCGGCAAACAGCCTGCAAGCGGATTGATCTTTTCCTTCTTGTACAGCTCCATCAGCGCTTGTTGCTGCTTCTGTCTGTCGTCCTTGTAGGTTTCCCGGATCTCCGTCATTTGCGGCTGCACGAGCTTCATTTTGCTCATGGAGACATAGGATTTGTTCGCAAGGGGGAAGAAGATCAGCTTGATGATGACCGTCACGACGAGGATGGCGACGCCGAAGTTTCCAAGCAGGTGGAAGAAGTAATCGATCGCGAAGAACATCGGCTTGGTCAGGAAGTAGAACCAGCCCCAGTCGATCAGGAGTTCGAACCGGTTGATGCCGATGGATTCCTCATAGGCGTCGATGAGTTTCGTTTCCTTGGCGCCGGCAAACAGATATGAACTTGTTTCAGCGGTCCCGCCAGCCGGCACGGCCACACCGTTGCCCAGGTAGTCTGCCTGGAAATTGCCGGTGACGTTGGAAAAGCTGAAACTCGGCTGAAACTCCTGTCCCGGAATCGGGATCAGGGTCGCGGCCCAGTATTTGTCGGTGATGCCAAGCCAGCCGTTATCGACCTTGGCCGGGCGGTTCATGCCCTCTTCCTCAAGGTCGGAATAGTCGACCTCCAGAAGTCCTTCTTCACCGAAGACGCCGAGCAGGCCCTCGTGAAGGATCCAGATGCCGGTCGTTTCCGGGATGCCCTGCCGTGCGATCAGGCCGTAGGGGTAAAGCGTGACGGCCTCGGCGGAGCTGTTGTCGATGGATTGCGCGACGGTGAACATGTAGTTCTCGTCGACGGAAAACGTGCGCTTGAATACCAGGCCAGCGCCGTTGTCCCAGCTCAGTGTCAGCGGTGTTGACGGTGTGAGGGTAGCGTTGCCCTCTGCGGTCCAGACGCTGTCTGGTCCCGGAAGTGCGATTTCCGATCCCGGATCTGCAACCCATCCATAGTCGGTATAGTAGGGTTGCGGACTGCCCTTGGGCGAGAACAGGGCGATCGTCGGGCTGCTCTTGTCGACGGTCTCGTGGTAGTCCTTGAGCCGCAGATCATCGAGGCGGGCGCCGGTGAGATTGATCGAACCCTCCAGGCGCGGCGTGTCGATGACGACACGGTCACTGGCGGCAACGGCCAGTTCCCGGCTTCCGAAAACCGCATTCTGACCCACGGACTGCGCAGGAAGTGCAGCATTCCCGCTCGACGACGCCGAGGGTTGTGGCGCATCGGGGTTGGCACCGCCTGCGGTGGCGGCCTGGCGCGCGGCATCCGCTTGTTGCTGTGCCTCAATGGCTGCCTGTTGGCGCTCCAGTTCCGGAGTGGCAACGAAATACTGCCAGGCGAGCAGAACGATCAGGGACAGAACGATTGCCAGAATCGTGTTTCGGTTTTCGGAGATCAACTGGTATTACCCCTGTTTCCTGCGCGGTGTCGGTTGAGACGGTCGGGTCCCCCGGCGCGGTTTTCCCCGTCCGCGCGGTGTCTCCGGATCCAGCACTTGGCTTAGGCCTGACTTAAGGTCTGCAACGAGTTTTTGAAAGGGAAGAGTGAGCGCGGAATCGCGCGCGACAAGCACAAAATCCGCATTTTGCGGAACATCGTCCTGGCAAAGCGCGGCAACCGCTGCCCGCAGCCGCCGCTTGATGCGGCTGCGCATGACGGAGTTACCGGTCTTCTTGGTGACGGTATATCCCACCCGCGGTGCTTCGTCCGTGGTGCGCTTCAAGCCCTGAACGACGAAAGCGCGCCGACCCAATCGGCCGCCTTTGGCAACCGCGAGGAATTCGGAGCGCTTTTTCAATGTGTCCATGGCAGCGGAATGGTGTTGGCAGCAGCCGCCAACCCGGCGCACTGCCACAGGTTGCCAATCAGGCGCTGAGGCTCTTGCGGCCCTTTGCACGGCGGCGTGCGAGCACCTGACGACCGTTCTTGGTTGCCATACGTGCGCGGAATCCGTGGCGGCGCTTGCGGACAAGACGGCTCGGTTGATACGTACGCTTCATCGTTCTTACCCGCGCGGTTCGAGCGCGGCCCTTTTCATTTTTAAATTCTTTGGTGGAAGCACTCGAAGCGCTGGAAGAGCGCGGCTCACAACAGCCTTGGGTCCGAATGCATGTCCCAGTCGAGCGCGCTTATAAGCGCCGCGCCGCCTCAAGTCAACGTTACGCGCCAAGATTCTCAGGCCGCAAATGCGTTCACGCACAGGTGAACGGCTGACACCATGGCGTCACTTATCGGTGAAGCATGCTTCTTTTTAAGCAGTTTAAGGTACATCTGGCAGAAAGACCATTACGGCGTCATCAAGAATCGCCACTAACGAACTGCTGATGGGACGTGACATGCTGGGGGAAAAGGCTGACCGAATGACCGGGCCGAAGGAAACGGAGCAGGACATCGAGACTACGGCAAAACCGCCCGCCTCCGGCAAATTCAGGAAATGGTTGCCCCTGATCGTTCTGGTAGCGCTGATGGCTGTTGCCTTTTCCCAGGACCTGCACAAGCAATTGACCCTGTCCAACCTGATTATGCAGCGCCAGGAGCTGATCGGTTTTGTCGACCAGAACCTGCTGGCGGCACTCGCCGTGTTCTGCCTTGCCTATATCGTCTGCGTCGCTCTTTCCTTTCCCGGAGCGTCTCTCCTCACGATTGCCGGGGGCTTTCTGTTCGGCTGGATCGCCGGTGGAACCGTGACGGTTTTCGGCGCGACCATTGGCGCATGCGCTGTTTTTCTCGTTGCCCGTTCTTCCTTCGGAGAGGTCCTGACCAAACGGGCTGGCCCGTTCCTGTCGCGTCTTGCCGAAGGCTTCCGGAACGAGAGTTTCAGTTATCTCCTGTTCCTGCGTCTCACGCCCGTCTTTCCGTTCTGGCTCGTCAACATCGCCCCAGCGATCTTCCAGGTGCGGCTTCCCACTTACGCGCTGGCGACTTTTGTCGGCATCATCCCGGGGACCTTCGCATTCGCCTTCATCGGGTCCGGTCTCGACAGCGTTATCGAAGCTCAGGAAGCTGCAAACCCGGGATGCGCGGCCGCCGGAACCTGCGAAATCGAGATATCCGCGCTGGTGACGCCCCAGCTTCTGGCGGCTTTCTTCGCGCTCGGGATCGCAAGCCTTATCCCCGTCGTCCTGAAGAAGGTCCGCTCGGCCTGACGCCGGCGCCCGGAACCTCGCCCCGCTTCATTCACCGCAACCGGAGCCCTCAATGGCAATACAGCTGACCCCCGACATATGCGTGATTGGCGCCGGCTCCGGCGGCCTCTCCGTTGCCGCTGCCGCTGCCGCCTTTGGCGTCGAGGTTGTCCTGATCGAGAAAGGGCTGATGGGGGGGGACTGCCTGAACTACGGCTGCGTGCCTTCCAAGGCTCTGCTGGCCGCCGCGAAAGCCGCGGCAGGCAACCGAAACCAGGACAGGTTCGGTGTCCACTCGGAAAGCCTCGACGTTGATTTTGCAAGGGCCAACGATCATGTGCGCAGCGTGATCGCGGCAATCGAGCCGCATGATTCCCAGGAGCGCTTTGAAGGTCTCGGCGTCACGGTGCTCAGGGACACGGCCCGTTTCACCGATGAAGCGACGGTGGAGGCCGGAGACTTCAGGATTAAGGCGCGCCGCTTTGTTGTCGCAACCGGATCGACCGCACTGGTTCCACCCATTCCCGGCTTGGACGAGGTGCCTTATCTCATCAATGAGACCCTCTTTGAGCTGCGCGAGACGCCGGACCACCTCGCGATCATCGGCGGCGGTCCGATCGGGCTGGAAATGGCGCAGGCACATCGCCGCCTGGGTGCCAGGGTGACGGTGTTCGAGGCGGCAAAGGCGCTCGGCAAGGACGATCCCGAACTCGCCGGGATCGTGATCGAAACACTGAAAGCCGAAGGCATCGAGATCCTGGAGGAGACAGCCGTTGAGCGCGTCGAGGCAACTGGCGGCGGAATAAGGATCATCGCGAAAACCGCAGACGGAACCAGCGTTGAAACGGAGGCCAGCCATCTGCTTGTTGCGGCCGGGCGGGCACCCAATGTCCAGGACCTTGGGCTGGAAGAAGCCGGCATCAGGTTCGACCGCAAGGGCATCGAGGTTGATCAGGGTCTGCGCACCACGAACCGCAAGGTGTACGCGATCGGTGATGTCGCCGGCGGATTGCAGTTCACCCATGTCGCCGGTTACCAGGCGGGTCTTGTCATTCGTTCGATCCTGTTCCGCATGCCGGTGAAGATGAACAACACCCTCGTTCCCTGGGTAACCTATACATCTCCGGAAATCGGGCACATCGGCATGACCGTTACCGAGGCCAAGCGGGCCTATAGCGGTGCCGTGAAGGTACTGACCGCAGAATATGCCGGCAACGACCGGGCCCAGGCGGAGGGGGTGACCAAGGGACGCCTGAAGCTGATTGTCGGCCCGGGCGGCCGTCTGGCCGGTGCCGACATTGTCGGCGCGCAGGCCGGCGAAATCCTCAATCTTCTCTCGCTGGCGCTGTCCAGGAAAATGAAGATGAAGGATCTTGCCGGTTTCATTGCACCCTATCCGACCCTCGGAGAACTGGTGCGGCGTGCGGCAATTTCGTACTATGCGGACGCGCCAAAGAATGTTTGGTTACGCCGGTTGCTTGCGATATTGCGCAAGTTCGGATGAATGTTAGCCGTTGTTGCGACGGTATTAGGTCATACTTTCAGACCATTGCTGCTTATTTTGTGAGCGTGTAACAGAGTGATTCTTGGGACGGACGGACATGAAGCATGAGGGCGCGCCGGAAGGCGCAGCGGTCCCTGCAGACGATACGGGAAAGCGACCCCGGGCGATCGAACGCCCGGAACGCCCCCGGCTCGGCGGCCTGTCGGGCAAGCTCCTGCTTTTGACGGTCGTCTTCGTGATGCTGTCGGAAGTCTTCATCTATGTTCCTTCCATCGCCAACTACCGCAACACCTGGCTGATGGACCGGCTGACGACGGCGGGCGTCGCCGCGTCCGTTCTGGCGGAAACCAGCACGATCGCGCCGAGGCTGCAGGAAGAACTGCTGCAGACGACGGGCGCGGTTGCAATTTCGCTCGATCAGGGCTCCCGGCGCAGCCTGATTGCCATGAACGATGTGCCGGGCGAGGTTGATTTCGTGGTCGACATGGCCAATGTCTCGGCGCTTTCCTCGATCATCGGCAGTTTCCAGATCCTCACCTACAGCGGCGACGGCGTCATGCGCGTGATCGGTGTCGGCCAGATGGGCCACACGGAGCGCGTCGACGTGGTCCTGCCCGTCGCGCTGCTGCAGCAGGACATGCTGGCCTTTTCCGGCCGTATCCTTGCCCTGTCTCTGTTCATTTCCGTCATCACCGCAAGTCTCGTCTACATCACGCTGCGTGCCCTGTTCATCCGCCCGCTGCGCCGTCTGACCCGCTCCATGGAGCGTTTTGCGGAGAGCCCGGAAGACACCAGCCGCATCATCACCGTCTCCGGACGCCAGGACGAACTGGGCGATGCGGAAATCCGCCTGGCCGCCATGGAAGAAGCCCTGGCGCGCGCGCTCCACCAGAAACAGCGCCTGGCCGATCTCGGGCTGGCGGTCTCCAAGATCAACCACGACCTGCGCAATCTCCTGGCCTCCGCGCAGCTGTTCCTGGAGAGGCTGGAACATGTTCCAGATCCCACGGTCAGCCGTCTCGCACCGAAGATCCTGGCGACCCTCGACAGGGCGGTCGGCTACACCCAGGCGGTGATGTCCTACGGCAAGGCCCAGGAACGCCCGCCCCAGCGGCGCCTGCTCGCCCTGCAGCGGGTCGGGGACGACGTTGCCGACGTGCTCGGGCTTCAGGATCACGACATGGTCGATTTCGAGAACAACGTGCCGGAGCACATCGAAATCGACGCGGACCCGGAACAGATCTTCCGTGTCCTGCTCAATCTCGTGCGCAACGCGCTGCAGGCGCTGGAATCGGAAAAGGACGAGACGCTTGTCCGCCGGATTACCATGGAAGCGATGCGCGACGGCGAGTGCGTGCACGTGGTGATTTCCGACACCGGGCCCGGTATTCCTGAAAATACCAGAAAGGCCCTCTTCAAGGCGTTTCACAGCGGCTCCAAGAAAGGGGGCGTCGGGCTCGGCCTTGCCATCGTTGCCGAGCTTTTGAAGGCCCATGGCGGCAGCATCCATCTGGACGAGACCAGGCCGGGTGCCTGTTTCCGCCTGCGGGTTCCCGACCGCCGGTCCTGAGCGGCATTCCCGAAGTGGCGTTGCCGCTGCCTGCCGCCAATTCCTTGGCTTTCCTGAGGGATTTGGAACCGTGTGACAATTCCTTGAAAAAAAGTTCAAAAAGTTCCTTGCATTCCCTCCCGGGGCACAGTAGGTAAGCGCCCTGTCCGGGGCACACGCGGCCCCGCTGCGCAGGACCGTTATTCGCGTCAACATCATCCGGATAACCGTCCCTGCACCCGAAGCACCGGTAGCTCAGCTGGATAGAGCACCAGACTACGAATCTGGGGGTCGGGGGTTCGAATCCTCCCCGGTGCGCCATTCTCCGATATTGTCACTAAGTCGTTCCGCGCACGGCCAGCTTGTAGCCGAGGTCGATGACCTTCGCGCTTCTTGCGGCTTCGGGATCAAGAAGCGCCTTGGCTGAAGCAACGCCGATGGCGTTGCCGGGAACCTCGATCGTGGTCAGGTCGAAGCCGGATGCCTTCGCCAGTTCAAACCCGCCAAAACCCGAAACGGCGAGGTCACCGGGCACGGCCAGATTGCGTCTCCTCGCTTCACAAAGAACACCCACGGCGACCGTGTCACTCACGCACATGACGGCGTCGGTGTGCGGATTGGCCTTCAGGCATGCGTCGAAGAATGCGGTCCCCATTTCAATGTCCGAGGGCATGTTCCGGTCTTTGCCGGGCCACGTGACCGGGGTCATGCCGGCAGCGCGCAGCGCGGCCAAGTAGCCCTCGCGGCGGCGGCGGCCGCGCTCGTCCAGCAAGCCACCGCCTCCCAGAAAGGCGATGTTCTTCCGGCCGCTGCCGATGAGATGACGCGCCATGTCATGTCCGGCCTGAAAATTCGAAAAGCCGACCGCGATGTCCACGGGGGCGGATGGCAACTGCCAGATCTCGACGACGGGGATCCGCAAGGATCTGATCAGCTTCGAGGTGCCGTCAGAATGAGATGTGCTGGTCAGAACGATCCCGTCGGGCCGGCGCGCCAGCAGCGCGCGCAATGCATCTTCTTCAACGTGTGGATCATATCCCGTGCTGGTCAGAAGCAGTTCATATCCCGCAGCCCGGAGCGTGCCCGACAAACCGTCGAGGGTTGACGCGAACACCGAGTCGCTGATCGTGGAAACGATCGCTCCGAAAACGCGGCTCCTGCTGGAAGACAGGGCACCGGCGGTGTTGTCGGGGACATAGCCGAGTTCCTCGATTGCCTTTTGCACGCGCAGCCGTTTTTCGTCAGACACTTTCTCGGGCGTTCGCAAGACGCGGGAGACCGTGATCGTGCCGACCTTTGCCAGATCGGCGACATCGCGCATCGTGACCCACTTGTCTTTACCCAAAGCTCGACTCCCGCACTGGAACCTCGTCGCGATTGACGGGTTCACTAGACGGTGGTATCGATACCAAATCAAGCATGGTATCGATACCAAAATTCGTTTGCCGGGGAGAAACAGCGATGCTCACGATCGAACAGACCGCGTTTTACGTCGAGAACGGCTACCTTCTGGTCGAAGACGTGGTGACACCGGAACAGCTCAAGCGGATGCAGGACATCACGCACGATTTCATCGAACGCTCGCGAAACGTGATCGAAAGCAATGATGTCTACGATCTCGATGAAGGCCATGGTTTCGAGACCCCGAAGCTGACCCGGATCAAGCTGCCGCACAAGCAGCATCCCTTCTTTTGGGACATTCTGAAAAACTCCGGGATCACCGAGGTTCTGCGGCAGCTGATCGGACCAAATGCGGTTCTGCAAACGTCGAAACTCAACGCCAAGGCGCCCGGCGGCGGGGCTGCGGTCGAGTGGCATCAGGACTGGGCGTTCTACCCTCACACCAACGATGACATGCTGGCCTTTGGCGTCTTCCTGGAAGACGTCACGGAGGACAACGGGCCGCTACAGGTCATTCCGGGATCCCACAAGGGACCGATCCTGAGCCACAACAGCGCAGACGGCGTTTTCTGCGGCGCTGTCGACCCGGACGATCCGGATTTCCAGATCGGGAAGGCTGTAAAGATAACGGGCAAGGCGGGAAGCATGTCGATCCACCATGCACGGACCCTGCACGGCTCGGCTCCGAATGTGTCCGATCGCGCCAGGCTGATGCTGTTTTATGAATGCTGCGCGGCAGATGCATGGCCGCTCATGGGTGGCTCGGCCTACATCCAGCGCCTGTCACAGCAGCAGCAATGGGACGACCTTCAGGACAGAATGATCATCGGAAATCCTGTCCTGCAGCCGCGCATGAGGGAGGTTCCGGTACGCTTGCCCTATCCGCCGGCCTCCGATGTCAGTTCGATTTTCAAGGTTCAGAAATCGGGAGGCGCGAAAAGCGCTTTTGGCTGACATGCAACGGCTGGGGGCAACTCGGTGAGTGCACGGCTTGCGATCATCAGACTTCTGTCTTGGTTCCGTGCCGGCAATACGGTTATGAAGGGCTGTTGGCGGTCCAATAAGGTGTCGAAATTCTTCAGATGACAGAAACCTGCGTCATTTTTGATCTGGACGGGACGCTCGTTGACAGCGAAGTCCTGTGCAATCAGGCCTTCGTTGATCTTCTGCCCGAACTCGGCGAAACGGCAGAGCAGCTGGTGCGCCGCTATCGGGGCATAAAACTGGACCTCACGCTCGCCGACCTCGAGAAACGGATCGGGAGACCACTGCCCGGCACGTTCGAGGCGACCTATCGCGAACGCGTCGCGCAGCTTTTTGCAGAGAGGCTACAGCCGGTGCCGGGTGCGGCTGCCATGCTGGACAGCCTGGACCGGCCCAAATGCATCGCTTCGAGCGGCCCACCGCAGAAAATCGCCCATTCGTTGAAGATCAGCGGCCTGGCGTCGCACTTCGGCCCAAACATCTACAGCTCCTACGTCGTCGGTGTCTGGAAGCCCGAGCCCGGCTTGTTTCTGCACGCCGCCCGAGACATGGGGCACGAACCTGAGACCTGCATCGTCGTCGAAGACAGCGACGTTGGCGTTCAGGCTGCAATCGCAGCCGGCATGGCGGTTTTGCGATACGACCCGCATGCCGCGCATGCCGTTGAAGCTACCGATGACAGGGCCCTTGTCTTCAATGACATGTCCCAATTGAAGGCATTGGTCGAGGGGCTGGTGGCGGGGCGGGCAGGCTAGGTGATGGACCCATAAATGAGGCGTCAATGGGTCCATCACCTAGCCCGCCTTGTTTGGACCCGGGCACGGCGCCACACAAAACCACCCGCGTGATTCCTCACACGGTGGTCTTTCTCAACGCATGCACGCTTTGCGGCTTGAACCGCGAAGCCTCAGTCCATCTTGCGCAGACGCTTGACGAGGGACGAGGTGTCCCAGCGGCCGCCGCCCATTTTCTGGACGTCCTTGTAGAACTGGTCGACGAGGGCGGTCACCGGCAGGCTGGCGCCGTTTTCGTTTGCCGTGGCCAGGCAGATGCCGAGGTCCTTGCGCATCCAGTCGACGGCGAAGCCGTGATCGAAATGATCGTCGAGCATGGTTTCGTAACGGTTGACCATCTGCCAGCTGCCGGCGGCACCACCGCCGATCAGGTCGATGACAGCGCGCCCGTCAAGCCCGGCCTTCTCGGCAAAATGCAAACCTTCCGACAGCCCCTGCACGAGGCCGGCGATGCAGATCTGGTTGACCATCTTGGTGAGCTGACCGGCACCGCTTTCTCCGAGCCTGACGCATTTCTTCGCATAGGCATCGATGAAGGGTTCCGCTGAGTCGTAGGCCGCCTGATCGCCGCCGCACATGACCACAAGCTGACCGTTTTCAGCGCCTGCCTGCCCGCCGGAAACAGGTGCGTCTACGAAAGAGATGCCGCCATCCCGGGCGACGTCGTAAAGCTCGCGTGTGACCTTGGCCGACACCGTGGTGTGATCGACGAAGATGGAGCCGGAGGCCATGTCCTTGAACGCGCCGTCGTCGCCGAGGCAGATCGAGCGCAGGTCGTCATCATTGCCGACACAGGCCATGACGAAGGCGGCACCGGCAGCTGCCTCGCGCGGCGTAGCGGCAAAACCGCCGCCAAATTCGGCCACCCATTTTTCCGCCTTGGCCGTCGTGCGGTTATAGACCGTCACATCGTGACCGGCCTTCTGTAGGTATCCGGCCATCGGGTAGCCCATGACGCCAAGCCCAAGAAACGCAACCTTTGCCATTGAAAGTCCTCTTTTTCCAACCCGTGTCTCGTGCGACCTGACTTAAAGGTCTTGGCGCGCGCGTGCAACCGGGGCAGCGGTGGACCTGACGCGGATTTTATGCCGTCCTGTCGAATGCCGCGTTCATTCGCCGCTGAAACGTGCGTAGACTGGGAACAACGGCATCCGTGCAATTGAACTGAAGAGAGGTCGGCAGTTTGAGCGGCAAGGCGGAAGACAGAACAGGTGGACTGGTGCGTCTGCTGCGGATTGCCGCCGTGGCGGTGGTGACGATGCTGGTTGCCGGTCTGGCCGTTGCCTATTCCGTTGCGACCCTGGACCTTTATTCTTCCATCCGGCAGGAACAGGCCGCGCAGGTTCTGAGCCGGATTTTCGACCGCCCCGTGGAAGTGCGCGGGCCGGTTGTTCTAACCCCGGGACAGCGTCTCGGCGTGAAGATCGAGGACACCTATATCCAGCGGTCTTCGGGTTCCGCACGTGGGGAGGGGCGTGTCTTCGACACCGTTGAGTTCGACGCACCCTACGATCTCCTGCGCGGTGATGTCTCCGGCATCCGGAACTTCCGCATGAGCGGTGCCGATATCGAGTACCGTGCCGATCCGTCCGGCGAACGCCGCCAGGTCTGGTCGTTTGAACTGCTCTCGGTCCTTCTTAACAATCCGGTCTTCGACAACCTCGAACTCACCGAAGTCGAGTTCCACTTCATCAACGAGGCCGATGGCTGGAACGAGGTTTTCAGGATCGAGTCCTTCAAGCTGGAAACAACCGACACATCGCCGTCGACGGAAGTCAGTATCGAGGCAACCATAAACGGCACGCCGCTGAGTGCATCCGGCGTGGTGCCCTCATCCACCTGGGTGCGCGACAATGACAGCCGGGGGCCGTTCGACATGACGTTTGCGCTTCCCGGCCTGGAAACGCGTCTCAGCGGCACGGTCGATACTTCCGCGAAGGTCGCAAGCATCGACGGCAACATGTCGGCAAAATCCGGTTCCGTCACCAAACTGCTTGCTTCGCTTGGACTGGAAAGCGCGGTCGAGGGCAATGCAACGCTGACATGGCAGTCGAGCGGCCCGATCGACAGCTTCGACATTGCCGGTTTGACGTTCGATTTTGACGGTGACGACGGTGATGTCATCCATGTTCAGGGAACGGTCTCGGACGTTTTTCAGGGATCCGTTTTCGATCTGGACTTCACGTCGAAACTCGCGCAGCCCGAAGCAGTCTCGGGCTCATCGCTTGCGATCAATCTGAAGGAGATTGCGGGGCGGGTCAGTGGCCCGGTGGAAGCCCTTTCCATCGACCGGACAATCGTGACAACGAACGCGCTGCTGCTGGAGTTCGACGAGATCGGGCCGATATCGGTCGGGCGCATCATCAAGGGCGACGGCAACCGGATCGGCCTGAAGGACATAACCATTCTCGATGGACCGGAGGGGACGCCGTATCTTGTCATGAAGGGCGACGTGTATGACATCCTGGCGCTAAGGGGCGTGTCGCTCTCCGGTACATTCGAACTTCCCACTGCCGTGTTGCTGAACCGGCCTGCAGACAACGCGCCGGGGCTTGGCAAGGTCAGCGGCACGATCGTTATCGGGGAAACTTCAGGGGCGCTCGGGCTTGAGGAACTGCGCGGAAATACGACCGGAACCAACCTTGTGGATCTTGGTTTCGCGCTTGCGATACCGGAATTCAGGGTGCTTGACGAACTGGATTTTTCGACCGAACTGACGTTGCCGAAACCGGAGGCGGTGCTCGCGGAGCTCGGCATTCAGACCAACGAGTCCTTTCCGGAAATTCGCTTCTCCGGCTCCAGCGGGCTGTCTTCCAGTGGGGCGAATTTCAAGGGTGATCTGGTCTCCGGCGCAACCCAGGTGAATGCGGATCTTAAGATGAGTGCGGCCGAGGTTGACGGCAAATGGATGCTCACCGGCGCAATTTCGTCGCAGGAAATGGACTTTACCGATCTGGCCGCGCTCTCGGACTTCGCACAACTGGGCGTGACCGGCGAAAGGAACGGCAAGGATATTGAACTGACGAAGGAATTCGAGGCCGCCTTGAGTGCGAAGGTCGAACTGAACGTGAAGAAGATCGTTTCAGGGAACAAGCACGCCGGCAACCTGACCGGTACTCTGGAATATGACGCCGATCACCTGAAACTTGCCGGGCTCAAGCTGGATTACATCGGCGGCACGGTCAGAGGCGATTTCGGGGTCAATCTGGGCAAGGACAACCACCCGGCGCATGCACACGGACGCATGGAAAAATTTCCCCTCAGGAGCCTGATGCACGAGGTCGGATTGACAGCTCCGATTTCCAGCACGGTTTATGCCAGCTTCGATGTGACCGGCAATGCCCGGTCCGAGGAGGGCTTTTTGAAGACGCTGTCGGGCAACGTGTCGGCGTCGCTCTGGGGAGGAACGCTGCCGAACCGCCTGCTGGATTTGACGGGGTTGAACGTCTTCACCTGGCTGGTGACCAGCAACAAGGAGCACACCAGCAAGCTCGTCTGCGCGGTGCTGCCCCTCCATTTCAAGAACGGTGTCGCGACCTCGAAACGCATGATTGTTGAAACGGAAAATGTCCAGCTTGTCGGCGCGGGCACCGTGAACCTGAGATCGGGCGCGCTCGACCTTTCCTTTGCCCCGCGCGCAAAGCGCAAACAGCTTGTCGAAATCGTGTCTCCGTTTGAAATCCGCGGCACGCTCGGCAAGCCTGATGTCACCGTCAAGGATGCCGGGCCCGGAAGGGCCATCGGCGAAGTCGTCTCGCTGCCGCTCAACCTTGTCAGTCATATTTTCCGGGGGTCGGGTCCAATCAACGAAAAGGCACGCCCCTGCACCCTGCCGAAAAACTCCGGTCCCAAGTAAGCCGCACGGGCGCAGGGAACCAGTCAGGTCAGCGCGTCTTCTGTTCCGTTCTCTGCGGCGTTTGACGGCGCTATCCATGAAGTGCGCGAAAAGATCGGCACAGACCTTGTCAGGATTGACACCCTGACAATCGCACCGGGATGTGTGACGCTCCATGCATCTAAGGCATTGGGAACGAAGCGTAATTTTATAACATTTTACGGTCGTCGGGTCATCGCGCTGGGGAGAACAACATGCGTTTTGGAATCTTGATCACCTTGACGGCGGCACTTTTGATGAGTGCGTCCACGTTCACTTTTGCACAGAATCCGTGGGCAAACCCGTCGACCGACTTTGCCCTGATCAATGGTCAGATCCACATGATGGACGAAGACGGCACGGTTGCGGAGGCCATTGCGGTTGAAGGCGACGAGATCGTCTATGTCGGCGATGCGGAGGGTCTCGGCGACGTCATCGGCCTGGGGACGGACGTGATCGATCTGGAAGGCAAGATGGTCCTGCCGGGTTTTGTCGAGGGGCATATGCACCCGACAGCCGGCGCGCTGATCATGCGCGGTGTGGACCTTCAGGTCGACAGTATCGAGGGAATCCTTGAGCGCGTGCGCGCCTATGCCGAAGAAAACCCTGACCTGCCAATTATCCACGGATACGGGGTGCGGCTTCATCTTTGGGAGGATGGCTACGGAACCAAAGAGATGCTGGACGAGATCGACTCCGAGCGTCCGATATACCTCTGGGGTGTGGACGGCCACCAGGCCTGGGTGAATTCGAAAGCGCTCGAGATCGCCGGGATCGACGAAAACACACCCGAAACCGTGCCCGGTTTTTCATACTTTCGCAGAAATGAGGATGGCACGCCCGCCGGCTGGATTGTTGAGATCCCTGCGCAGTTGCAGGTGCTCTCGAAACTGATTGATCTGAACCTTGAGTATACCGAGGCCGGGGTTCGCGAGTGGTTGCTACGATTTGCGGCAGCCGGGATTACAACGGCGCATGACTACGGCATTCAGGGCCTTGGCATGGAGGAAGGCTTCCAGATGATGACGGATCTGGCCGAGGCCGGTGACCTTCCGATCCGTGTGCAGGGCAATTTCTATTGGAATGATCCGGACATCGATCCAATCCCGCTGATTGAGACCATGCGGGAACAATTCAACTCAGAGCTCGTGTCTGCGCGTGGCCTCAAGATTAATATGGACGGTGGGGATGATGCCTATAGCGCTCTTTATACCGAGCCATATAGTGACGATCCTGATGCCGACCCAGCCCCCATCATCCCATATGACATCCTGAACGAGACAGTGCTGCGCGCGGATGCAGCCGGGATCAACGTCGTTTGCCATTGCTTCGGGGACGCGGCCGTTCGGGCCGTCCTCGATGCGATCGAAATGGCCATCGAAAAGAACCCGCCACGGGATCGGCGAAATGTGATCAGCCACGCCTTGCTGGTTCATCCTGATGACATATCACGCTTTGGGAAACTTGGCGTGACGTGGGACTCGACCGGTGCCTGGATGAGCCGTGATCCATCGTTGGCAAGTATATCTGTTTCGCGCCTCGGTGAAGAGCGGATTCAGCGCTATGGCCCAATGAAGGCGATTGCAGAAGCGGGCGGAAACGTGTCTCTTGGGTCGGACTGGCCCGCCGCAGGCTATATCTCGGAATACCGTCCGCTGGTGGCGATCCGGACAGCGGTCATGCGGCAACTTCCCGGAAGAGACGATGTGCCTCCGCTCGGTGGCGAAGCAGCACGTGTTCCGGTCGACCTCGCAATCCGTGCAAACACGATCAATGCCGCTTACGGCATGGGACGCGATCACGAAGTCGGCAGCCTGGAAGTCGGCAAAAAAGCCGACCTCATCGTGCTGTCCGAGAATCTGTATGAGATCGACCCGAGCACGATCCTGAGGTCGAGATCCTCTACACCATGATGGGCGGAAAGCTCACCTATGACAGCTCGGCGGAATAGGGGGGCGGAGATGCGCATTTTTCTCGCAGCCCTGATCCTGACATTCGGCACAACGGCCGGCTCCGCCTGCGGCAACCCGTTGCTCTGGGCAATGCTGTTCGCCAAGGTGCCGGAGGCCAGGATCGTGTACGAGGCAGAACTTGCCGCGCGCGCGGACGGTCTCATCAGCGCACGCGTTTACAACGCCAGGCCAGGTCAGGCCTTTCACCTCTGGTCGAAGGCCTGGATCATGGATCTCGCGAGGGAAATGCAGCCGACCGTCGAGAGCAGGTTGGGGCGGGAGCAGTCCTTGACCATCCTGCTCGCGGACGAGGTCGCCGCGATCCGTTTCTCCCGTGATTCAGGTGTTGAATTCGTACCCGCCGCAGGTCTCGGCCGGATTGAGCACTACGACCTGATCACCAGCACAAATGCACTGAAAAGCGTCTGGCGCGACGGGTTGAGCTTCGACGAGATGCTCACGTTCGACCTTGCCAGAACACAGAAAAACGAAAGCGATCAGTTCCTGAAGGCTTTCTTCTGAAGGACCCGGGTCGTACCGGGAAACCGTTCTGAAAACATGCGTGGGGGGAAACATGCTCAAAAACACCAATATCAGAACCGTGCTGCCGGTCCTGGCCGCAACCTGTGCCCTGTTGCTGTCCTCGGCCGTGTCCGCTCAGTATTTCGGCCACGAATACGAGGGCAAGCAGGCGCCGATCCGGGAGGGTGAGCAACCGGTCGTGCCGCTCGACACCGAGGACCCGACCTATAATGCTTGGCGCACGCCGCTCCCCAGTTATGAGGGCGAGAAAGAGGGCCGCACACCCGGGCTGGTGGATCCGGCGCGGTTCTATGGCCAGGGATACGCCCAACTGCCGACCTTTCTGCACCAGCCGCTTGCATTCACGCCAGAGGATCTCGCCGCCGCTGAAGTCGATGTCGCGATCATGGGGGCTTTCACCGACATGGGCAGCGGCGCCCGGGGCGCTTCTCGTGGTCCGAACGCGGTGCGCAATTCGTCGATCTATCTCGGCTACGGGGCCCGGCAGCCGCACATGCATGTGATGGTCGACCCGCTCCAGGACATGACCGTCGTGGATTACGGCAACGCCCCGAACGACATGATGAGCACCGAACGCACCATCCATGCGGTACGGTCTTTCGTGCGCCAGGTCGCCGAAGTGGAGCATGCGGACGGCAGCCGCGTGATCCCGTTCATCATCGGCGGTGACCATTCGCTGATGTATCCCGATGTCGCCGCCCTGACCGATGTCTACGGCAAGGGCAATGTCGGTGTGGTGCATTTCGACGCCCATTACGATGCCGGCAAATATGGTTTCGGCCACCTCATCAACCACGGCATGCCGGTTTACCGCCTGATCGAGGAAGGTCTTGTTGACGGACGGAACTTCATCCAGGTCGCCCTTCGTGGGTAATACCCGGACGAGAAAGCCTTCGAATGGATGCGCGAAAACGGGTTTCGCTATCACACCATGGCCGAGATCGAGCGCCGCGGGTTCGACGCGGTCATGGAAGACGTGATCGAGGAGGCAAATGACGGGCCGGAGTATATTTTCGTCTCCTTCGACATCGACACGCTCGACCCGGCCTTTGTGCCCGGAACGGGAACGCCGGAACCCGGTGGTCTGATGCCGCGCGAGGTCTTTCCGATCATTCGCCGGCTTTGCGCGGAATCGAACGTGGTCGGCTTCGAACTGGTAGAGCTCGCCCCCCTGATGGACCCGACCTACGTCTCTGCCCTCAACGCCAACCGGGTGGTCAGGGAATGTCTGACCGGTATTGCCATGCGCAAGCAGGGGCTGACAGATCCGCATTACCTCAGCCCGCTGACGGTCACTCATGGTCAAGATAAGGACTGACCGGCTGGTCTTCGGCGCATTGGTGATGACGGGGCTCTTCCTCGGGTCTGCTGCCGCGGACCCGGTAACGCTGTCCTGGGCGGACCTGCGCGCAAACCGTCCGGCGTCCTGTGCCGCGTTTCTCGACAACTATCTGAACCAGCCGAAATGCGCGCAGCAGGCGGGCTCGGCGCGATTGCTGTCACGCCGCTACGAAGCCTGCGCGCCGGGCACCGAAGGCCTCGACGGTGTCTCGGTGCGGATCGCCGGATATGCCCACCCGCTCGAGTTCGAATTCCGGGATGTGAAGAATTTCCTGCTGATCCCGCCGCTGCGCCAGGACTGCAATCACCCGCCGCCGCCCCTGCCGGACCAGGTGATTGCTGTTGATTTTCCGGACGGGCTGGACGTCTCCGCGGACCCTGTCTGGGTGACCGGTGTGCTGCGGCTGCAGCAAAGCAAGACCCATCTGGCAACGACCGCCTACACGCTTCAGGCAATCGAAGTCACGACGGCGAATGTCCCGGATGTGTCCGGCGGGGACTGACGCCTGGCGAGGCGTCAAGCGCCTACGGATGACAATGCCGATGAGGACTCACGAGAGCTTCTCCCGTCCTCGAGACGCGGTTTCTTTCGGGTATTCGTGGAAAAGTTCGCTGTATCGCCGGGCCGTCCGGCCAGCGTTGGTGAAGCCGAATTGGGTCATTGTGTCGGCAATCCTCCCGCCTTTGTGGCTTTCGGATTGCAGATGCCGTCTGAGGGCATGGAGACGAAGAAGTTCGATGTAGCGCGCCGGGCTCATCCCGATCTGGCTTTCGAATACCCTGTAGAGTCGACGCTCCGAAATGCCGATCCGGCGCGCGAGTTCGAAATTGGCCAACGGTTTTGTCATGCCGGCTTCTCGCAAACTGTCCTCACACAGGAGCAGTACCTCGAAATCCGACGTATCAACCTGGACATCTTGGTTGTCGGGATCTGCGCCCATCGCCGGAAAGAGCATCTCACGCAAGAGCCGCAGCACCGCATTCCGATGAAACAGCGCGTTTTGCGCATTGTCTTGGCTTTTTCTTGAAGCGACGAGACTTTGGCAATATCGCGCGAGTCTTTCTCGCGGCCCGGCGGCCACTTCCACATGCCCGTTTCTCAGCTCATTCCAACCGAGGTCTCGCATGAGATGTTCACCGATGTCGATGTAGATCGCCTGCATGTGGGCGCCAGTGACAAAGTGCTGCTCCTCTCCGGTTCCCTGCACCACGATGTCTTGTGCAGACATTTCCCGGCCCCGCCACCGGACCTCACCGGAACTTTGCAACGGAATGAAAATGGCCGTGACCGGGATATGGGGGTATTCGCACCAGCGCAGTGACCGCGTGTGCATGTCGATGAAGATTTTGAGACCCGGGAGCGTGACCGACAGGCCCCTGTATCCGAATCTGCCCGCCTCCATCTGGGTGATCGTGTGCGTCCAGCCGTCGAAGAGATCGCTGTAGTCGTCGACATCTTCGCACGCAAGTCTTTTGATGAAAGGGTGGATTTCCAAACCGTCTCCCCAAGAAAGCAAGCCTCTCATGCTTTTGCAAAGAGGATATCCCGGACGAGGCCACATGCAAAGGTTCACCTCTGTGTCTTCTTTGGCTGTTTGGCGCGAGTTTTCATCTGCACTGCAGGATCGGCAGCGCTGGCAGAAATAACAAGAATTTCAGCATCCAATTTTTCGGTGCTGCGTTGCCAGCCAGGCAAAACTTCGAAGGAGTTTTTAAACAGATCCACGCGACAATACTTTTTTGTTCATAAAAGCAACAAGTTATGCGGAAGTCGGCTCCCGTTCGCGTTTTGGCAGGATTTGTCCTTTCGGGAGCTTCCATGGCCTTTGTAACTTGTCCGGGAAAGGTCGGCAGGCAGATAATTTCACCCTGAACGCTGCAACAGCTCTTTGCTTCGAACCGGTGAAAAACATGATCAAACCTTTGCTTCCATCCCTGTTGTCGCTCTTGCTCACCTGCTCCGCGTCCTTCGCCGTGGCGCAGACCGCTGACATGGTCTTTACCAACGCGTCGGTTCTGACGATGAACGATGATAATCCGACTGCTGAGGCGGTTGCGGTGACTGGCAATCAGATCACCTATGTCGGCGATGCCGCGGGCGCCGAAGCATTGGTGGGGGACAACACCGAGGTCTTCGACCTTGGCGGGGATACTCTGTTACCGGGATTTGTCTCCGGGCACGATCACATCGTCGCTTCGGGTTGGACGTCTCGCGGCGTCAGCTTGATGGGAATTGACTCTCTTGAAGAAGCCAAAGCCGCGGTCAAAGAGTACGCGGATGCCAACCCGGATGAGGAATTGATCCTGGGCTTCGGGTTCAATCAGGTCAGCTATGGCGGTTGGCCGACCAAGGAGGATCTTGACGAGATCGTTCCGGACCGCCCCGTGTTCATTCTGGACTTTACCATCCACGACGTCTGGATGAACTCCAAGGCGTTTGAAGTCGGTCAGGTTTCTCCCGATGAAGAGGACCAGGTGCCCGGCGTAATGTTCTGGCAACGTGATGTAGAGGGAAACCAGACAGGTATTGGCATTGAATTCCAGTGGGCTTCGGCCTTCCGCGCGGCCGGTGCGTGGAATCCCGCCGCCGAGATCCCGGATATCCAGCGTGATCTTTACGGGCAGTCTGTGAAAACCGGAATCACTGCCGTGCATGTGCCCCTGATGGCGATGCCGACCGTCACTGATCTGCCTCTGGTCAAGGAGGACGAGAAACTCGCGCTCGCGCATTTGCACGAACTTGAAAAAGCTGGCGACCTGACCATCCGCACCTTCGTTGCCACGGGCTTCAAGGACCCGACAGCCACGGCGGAAGACATCGTCTCGCATACGCTCGAACTTCGGGAGCAATACGATAGCGACATGCTGCGCGTCTGGGGCATCAAGATCCATCCGGAAGGCAACTGGAGTTCCAAAACAGCGTGGATGCTTGCCGACTACGCAGACGGCTCGAACACCCGGGGCGCTGCTGCAATCGAAGGGCCGATGATCACCTCTGTCTATCTGGAGGCAAACAAAAATGGCTTGCCGGTCGGCACTCATGTGGATGGCTCGCAAACGGTCCGTAACACCGTGAATGCGATCCTCACGTCCCGTGGTGCAGGCTACGAAGTTCCCAACAACCTGCTGCATCATTATTTCTGGGTGTCGGATGAAGACCATCAGGCCGTGATCGACAATGAGATCATGGTGAACACGACACCGCTCTTTCACGTTGATTGGGAATCACAGGATGTGAACGCATTGGACCTGCTGGGCCGGGCTCGCGTCGAAGCGACTTATGGGCGGTATTCGTCCTTGATGGCGCTTGATCACAACGTTTCGTTGTCCGCAGACGTGCCGTCTTCGCCGATTGATCTGATTGCGCCTTTATTGAACGTCGAAATCGCGATGACGCTCCAGGACCCAATGAACCCGGATAGCAAACCGTTTCCGCTCTCGCGCAAACCTGCCACGCTCATGCAGTCATTGAAGGGTGTGACCATCTATCCGGCAGCGCAGCAGGCGATGGAAGACAAGATCGGCTCGATCGAAGTTGGTAAGCTTGCGGATCTTGTTGTGCTTGACACGGACATCACCACCGTTGCACCGCGCGATATCTCTGACATCAAGGTCCTTGGAACGGTCATGGATGGCCGGTTCACGCATCGCGACGGACTTTGAGGGTGGCTGTGCGGTGCATGTTTGCGCCGCACCCTGACTGTCGATTGGGGGGCAAAAATGAAGAAAGCCATATTGCACAGGATGATCGAGATACGGCTAACAATTGTAGCCATCCTTGCCTTCTTGTTGGTTCCTGGGCCTGCGTCTGCCGAAGACTGTGACGCCGAGTGCCAGGCGCTCCGCAACGCGCAGGACCCGCTGGCGGATGTCCGGGCGATCATGACGGACAACACGATTTCTTTCGGAACAGCGGATGAGCAGACCGGATATGGCTTTCAAGTCCAGCCTGTTTATTCGATCCCGACGGAAAACGGATTCAATTTCATTGCACGGGGCGTCATTCCGATTGTTGGCGTTCACAATGGCGCCGCTTTCCCGAAGCTCGGACCGGACCAGATTGGTGGAACTGGTTATACCTGGGGCATTTCGGACATCATCCTTCAGGGTTTTATTGTTCCGCAGATCGAGAATGCGCCGATCAAGTTCGGTTTCGGCCCACAAGTGTCGCTGCGCAGCCGTACCGATGATGCGGTCGGGGGGCCGGGCTGGGGAGGAGGACTTGCGGCCGTTGCCTTTGGATTTGCGGGAAATCTCTCCTATGGCGGCATCGTCGGGCACCATTGGGGTGAAGACAATTTCAACCTGACCACGCTTCAGCCGATCGTCTTCTACAACACCGAGTTTCTGGGTGGTTCGTATATCGGCTACAACAATTCGATCACCTACAACTGGACGGCCAATGCAGGCGACCGCTGGCAGGTGCCGGTCGGTCTGACCGTCGGCAAGACGTTTCTTCTGGATGGCGGCTTCGCAGTTGACGCCAATCTGGGCGGATACGCGCTTGCCGCGCATCCGAACGGCGGCGCGGATGCGCAAGTCAAGTTCGGTGTGTCGGTGTTCTTTCCTTAAATGGCGAAACGGAGAAGCAAAGTGTCCCGGATGCTCGTACTGGCGTTTTTCTGCGTCACGGCAGCCCTGTTTTCAACGGCTGGCGTCGCTGGCTCGACCGAAAGCTTGAGAGACCGGGTCACCACGTTTCAAACGCCTTCCGGCTCGCTTCCGTTTTCCAGATCGATGGCAACCGCAGCGCCCGCTGCCCCGGCCAGCGCGACAGATGCCAACACACTTGACTGGACCGACCTGCGGCCGGTCGCGAAGTCGCTCGAGGCACCCTTTGCATCCCTTCCGGAGCCGCTTCTGGAAGCCATGCGAACGCATGTCCGGTGGAGAACATCGAAGCGCAATGCCCGCTCGGACGAAGCATTCATTGCGGAACACGAGGCGGCAATCGCATTGCTCGACGCGCATGAAATTGATGTTGAAGGGTTGATGCGCGAACGCCGGAAGATCATCGCCCGCAACGGACGCGTTGCACGTGGGGCGAATCCGGACATCCTGGGAGCCACTATCCGCCTGCCAGGCTACGTGGTGCCTTTGGCGTTTGATGACCGGGCTGTCACGGAATTCCTGTTTGTGCCGGTCGCGGGAGCGTGTGTCCACACACCGACACCGGCCCCGAACCAGATCGTTCACGTCAAGTATCCGGAAGGGATTGCGTTTTCATCGATCTTTGATGCTTTCTGGATCGAAGGCGAATTGGCTGCGGAAGACACGAAGAGCGATGTTCTCTTTTATGATGGCGCGGCAACCGGCGTTCAGGCGAGCTATGCGCTCAAGGCGGAAAGGGTCGTGTCTTATGTCAACTGACCGGTCAACGAGCGGGCCCGGCACGAGGGTCGGCTGAATTCCGGTTCAGATGGCGTATTGCTGAAAGTGCCGATTGAAGGCAGGCACCTTTCACGCGAGAGTGCATGACGAAAACAAACAAAAGGGGGAAGAAATGAAACGGGACAAGTATCAGACCATGGTCCTGAAGGGGCTGGTGTCGGGATGCCTGGTGTTTTCGGTTGTTTCTCCTCTTTCTGCCGCGGATGACAATCCCTATGCGACCGCTGACGAACTTGGCCTCATGGAAGGGTTTCCACCCGCTCCGGACAAACAGGTTACCAAGGAAAACGCGCTCCTTACGCCGCCATTTAACCGGTGGTCCTACCAGCACATGCGGATGATCTATCCGTCCGCGCCGATCGGCTCGGCCCAGTATCCCGTGCATCTCGATCGCAGGATCAACGGCTCCATCGACGGGGTTGATGTCAAGCATCCCGAGACCGGCGCAATGCTGAGCATGGCCGACGCGCTGGAGCAGAGTTTCACTGACGCGATCGTCGTCATTCACGGGAACAAGGTCGTCTACGAAAGGTACTTCAACGGCATGAATGCCGACCAGCCGCACCAGATGATGTCGGTCACCAAGTCCTTTGGAGGCCTTCTTGGTCTGATGGCGGTCGAGGCCGGCAAACTCTCAGAAGACGATCCGGATACCGAGCATGTTCCGGAACTGACGGCATCCGGTGCCTTTGGCGAGGCAACTTTTGGCCAGGTTCTGGACATGACCAACTCCATGGATTTCACCGAGGACTATGCCGATCCGCAGTCGGGCGTACGCAAATACGGAGCGACACTTGGTTGGACTGAACCGCTGCCGGATATCGAATACGAGTCCAATCTCTATGACTATCTCGTGACCCTGCCTATCGACAAGGACCATGAACACGGCGAGATTTTCCATTACCAGACACTGAAGACCGATGTCGTCAACTGGGTCACCAACCGGGTCAATGGCCAGTCTTTCCAGGACGCGATGTATGAGCAACTCTGGTCGAAACTGGGAACGGAAGGGGAGACCTATGTCCTGCTCGACAAGAATGCGACACTGGTTGCCGGTGGCGGCCTGAACGCGACCCCGAACAATCTCGCCCGCTTCGCAACGATGATGATCAATGATGGCGTTTTCAACGGCCAGCAAGTCGTCGCGAAGAGCGTAATCGAGAAGCTGGCTGCGGGTGGCGATGTCAACGCCTTTGCCAAAGGACCGGATGCGGACAGCAATCACCCGGCCGGCGAATGGAGTTACAGGGCGCAATGGTGGGTGAAACACACGCCCGGCAAGGAGGCCTTCACGGCGATCGGCATTCATGGTCAGTGGATCTATCTCGACATCAACAATGACATCGCGATTGTCAAACTGTCCTCTCAGCCTGCGTCAAACGGCGACCCGTATGACGGCCTCCATCTCAACACGTTCTATGCAATCATAGCGCACCTTGTGGAGTGATACGTGTTGGCCGGGAGTTGCTCACGGCGGATGAAGATGAAATGGCCTTTGGCATTCGGGATAGGTGAAACGAAGGTGCAGGCAGTTGCGCTCGCGGCAGCGCTCAGCGTGCTTGCTGCCACGAACGGGTTTGCCCAAGCCGTGGTCCCGGACGACGACGGCTTCCGCAGTGCGGATGACATTCCCAACATTATCGAAAGCGCCAACACGCCGAAGGAGAGCCGGCTTGACCCGCCCGTTTCGCAGAGCTTCATGGAGCGGTGGGGCGCTTTCAAGAAGAGCCTCGACGCCGCCGCCGGGATCAAGTTTTCGATTGCCTACACGCAGGTTCTTCAGGCTGCGTCGAGCACCAACCGATGGCAGACCGGGTCGGGTGCGCAGGCCGAGTTCGATTTCACCTGGGAACTGTTTGGACGGAAAGGCACCGGACCGAAGGGCCTGATTGGCGGCAAGTTTGAAACCCGGTTCAATCTTCTAAACGCGACCGTGCCGCAGTCCGTTGCACCGGCCGCCGGGTCGATCTGGTCGGGCGCGATCGGCTACGGCGAACAGGACCCGTCCCTGTCTCAGCTCTGGTATGAGCAGCACCTGATCCGGGACAGGGTCCTGCTGCGCTTCGGCAAGATCGCGCCGTTCACGGTGTTCGACTATTACAAGTACAAGAGCCCGCGCGTCGCTTTTCTCGGACAGCCGCAGAATTTCAATCCGACAATCCCGTTCCCACCGTCTGCCCTCGGCTTTGGTGCAGCGGCGCGGCTGACCAATGGCGGCTATGTCGTCGGTGGCGTGTTCGATGCGAACGGATCGCCGATCCGGCCCGGCTTTGACACTTTGTTCGAGGATGGGGAACTCTTTTCCATCGCCGAGGTCGGCTGGGCCCCGGATTTCGTATTCGGCCTGGAACCTGGCAAGGATTTCCGGCCCGGCAATGACGACTACCACCTGACCGTCTGGCATTCCGACGCCCGGGAAAAGATCGGCCGTCCCGAAGGCTGGGGCTTTACCGCCTCAGCGCAAAAGGGCTTCGGCAATGTCGTGCCTTATGCCCGTTACGGCTATTCGAATGGCGGCGCGACAACACTAAAGCAGTTCGCGAGCATCGGCGCCGGTTTCGAAAATGTCTTCGGCTACGACGCGGATGTCATCGGCATCGGCGTCAGCTGGGGAGATCCCTGGAATGCGGCACTCGACAACCAATATGCGGTGGAGGCGTTCTACCGCATGCAGCTGACGCCGCAATTCGCCCTGACACCGGACGTCCAGGTCATCGTTGATCCGGCGACCGACCCGGCGAGCGATCTCCTGGGCGTGTTCTCGCTGCGAGGCAGGATCGCGCTGTGACTTGAAGATAACTGCGGCTTTGCCGCACCTTCAGAAAAACCTCACCCCGCTTTCAGGCCCCGCACCTCCGAGGCGCGGGCGCCGGGGGTAACGCCGAACCAGCGCTTGTAGGCGCGGATGAAGGCGGGGGAATCCGAGTAGCCCAGCAGGTACGCGATTTCGGGCAGGGAGAGGTCGCTCTTGTGCAGGTACTCTTCGGAGAGGTTTCGCCTCACGTCCTCAAGGACTTCCGAAAATGTCGTGCCCTCGTCCGCAAGCCGCCGGGCGAAGGTGCGCTCTGTCATGCCGAGCTTTGCCGACACCGTGCTTGCCGAACTCTGGCCGCGTGGCAAACCTTCGATGATGTGAAACTCGACATTGGCAAGAAAGGACTTGGGGGCGGAACGTCTTTCCGCCAGCATCCTGTCGGCAACGTTCGACATGAGCGCGAGCAGATCCTTGTCGGAATGCACCAGCGGCGTTGCGAGGTCCGAGGAGTGGAAGACGATCCCGTGCATGTCGCTGCCGAAATAGATCGGGCAGCCGAAAAAGAGCTTCATCTCCGCAGGTGCTTCGGCGCGCTGGTGATGAAAGTGGATCTCGGCCGGTCGCAGGATCCTGCCCGTGCCGAACCGGTAGTTCGACAGGATCGCAGCCATGCCGGCTTCATTGGCCTGCCGTTTGAAATAGGAACTCCGGTCGACCTCCTGGTAGGAGAGTTTCGCGGTCGTGTCGGTCTTGGCGAGCGAGAGCCGGTAGCTGTCGACGAAGATATTCACGTATTTCACGTGGTTCCGGATCGCCTGTTCAAGCGTTGCCGCTGAGATGCCGAGATAGGCGATCACGCCGAACGTGCCGGTAGGCGTCGCCTTGCCGACATCGAAGCCGAACAGATCGTCGTCGAGATATTGCGCTGCCTGTTCCAGAAAGGCATCGGACTTCTTGAGCGGGACCCGGCGGTCGAAGCCTTCGAGGTCTTCGGGCGTGAGCCCGGATGCCGCAAGCGCATCTGCATAATTCTCGCCGCGGTTTTCCATCGCCTTCACAGCGGCCCGGATCAATGCGGCATCGACTTCAGCTTCGCTCAAAACGGCCTCCCCCAGGCTATTTGGCACGAAATGACAGCATATTGGCTGGCGCTGACAATCGAAAGCGCGATTGTGCGCCCAAATTAGAATTGTACAGACGGTACTGATAAAACAAAGAAATTCCGCACGAAAAAAACCGTCGGTAAATAACAATTTCGTCGCGGAAAGACTGCCTACTCTGGCCATACGGTTGTTCATCGCACCTGTTCTGCCCCCCCATCGGCCGCGATGAACGGGCTATGGTTCCCGGCCATGGCTGGCCGTCGGCCACTTTGACCGCGCTTCGGCGCGGTCTTTTTGTTTTTCCCGAGCAAATTATGTTGCGCCGGAGACCGGTTACCGGTGTGGGGCAAAAGATTCTCGTTGTACTGCGCTCTTGGCGGCACTAGCGTGACCATTGCCGGGACGCAGCACGTGTGGCTGCCGGCCGGTTCATCTTCCATCCAGCCAGTTCACATGAGGCGTTTCATGGCGCAGTTGCCGAATTCTCTCGAAGCCCGCGATATCGCTGTTCAACTTCATTCCTATGCCGATGCCCGCCGCCAGGAAGACACCGGATCGCTTGTCATCGACAAGGGTGAGGGCATCTATGTGGAAGACATCAACGGCAAGCGTTACATCGAGGGCATGGCAGGCCTGTGGAGCGTGGCCGTCGGGTTCGGCGAAAAGCGCCTTGTGGAAGCCGCGACCCGCCAGATGGAAAAGCTGCCCTACTATCACACGTTCACCTACAAGACCCACGGCCCCTCCATCGAGCTTGCCGAAAAGCTGATCGAGATGGCGCCGGTGCCCATGTCCAAGGTCTATTTCACCAATTCGGGCTCGGAAGCCAACGACACCGCGATCAAGCTGATCTGGTACCGCTCCAATGCGCTCGGCCAGCCAGAGCGCAAGAAGATCATCTCGCGCATGCGCGGCTATCACGGCGTGACAGTTGCCTCCGCCAGCCTGACCGGCCTGCCGAACAATCACCGGTCGTTCGATCTGCCGCTGCCGCAGATCCTGCACACGTCCAGCCCGCATTACCGCACGATGAAACAGGACGGCGAGAGCGAGGCGGAGTTCGCACAACGCTGTGCAAAGGATCTGGAAGACCTGATCCTGGCCGAAGGGCCTGAGACAATCGCCGCCTTCTTTGCCGAGCCTGTCATGGGCGCCGGCGGCGTCGTGGTGCCGCCCGAAGGGTATTGGGAAGCGGTCCAGCCCATCCTGAAGAAGTACGGCATCCTGTTTGTCGCCGACGAGGTAATCTGCGGGTTCGGGCGCACGGGCAACATGTTCGGCACCGAAACCTTCAACCTGCAGCCGGACATGATGACACTGTCGAAGGCGCTGTCGTCGTCCTACCAGCCGATCTCGGCTCTGCTGATCAACGACAACGTCTATGAGCCGATCGCCGACGAATCTCACCGTATCGGCGTGCTGGGGCATGGCTATACCGGCAGCGGGCATCCGGTCGCGGCGGCCGTTGCCCTGGAAAATCTCAAGATCATCGAGGAACGGGATCTGGTCGGACACGTCAAGGAGATTGCTCCAACGTTTCAGGCGCGGTTAAAGGGTCTTGCAGACAACCCGCTTGTCGTGGAAACGCGCGGCATCGGTCTGATCGGCGCAGCTGAACTGCATCATCCGGCCCATTCGGACACGCCCGGATCTCTCGGAGCATCGGCCAATGTTGTCTTCCATGAAAACGGCCTGATTTCACGCGCGATGCTCGACGCCATGGCGTTCTGCCCGCCGTTGATCATCACCGAGCAGCAGGTCAATGAAATGTTCGACATTGCCGAGCAGAGCCTGAAGAAAGTGGCCGACACCCTATGACCGAATGGTCGATCGTCGGAACCATCAGTGGGACCTCCGCAGACGGCATTGATCTGGCGGAGATCGGCACGGACGGCCACACGATCGGCCGCTTCGGTCCGGCGGAGACGATCGCTTACCGGCCGGCAACGCGCGAAAGCGTCCTGGAGGCGGCCGGACGGAAAGGCGAGCGACGCGAGGACTGGCCGCGGATCGCCCGGGATGTCACCGAGGATCATGCCGGTGCCATTCGCGCGTTCATCGAACGGCATACGCTCAAACCGGATGCCGTCGTTTTTCATGGCCAAACGGTCTGGCACGACCCGAAAGCCGCTGAGACAGTCCAGCTTGGTGATCCGCAAGGATTGGCGGACACTCTGGACTTGCCGGTTATCGGCGATGTCCGTTTGGCAGACATGAAAGCGGGCGGCGAGGGCGCGCCGCTGGTGCCGGTTTATCACCGGGCACTCGCCAAGACGCTTGTCGGAACGGACCGGGAACCGCTCTGCTTTCTCAATATCGGCGGTGTTTCCAATCTGACCTACATCGACGGCGACGGCCTGCTGGCCTTCGATATCGGTCCCGGCAATGCGCTCCTCGACGACTGGATAAGACAGCATGGCGCGGGTGACTTCGACGCGGGCGGCGCGATCGCAGCGAAGGGCATGGCGGATGAAGCCCGGTTGTCGGAAGCCTTGACGCATCCGTTCTTGAGCGAGCCCGGTCCAAAGTCGCTCGACCGTTACAGCTTTTCAGGCAGCTTTGTCGACGGCATGGGACTTGAGGATGGCGCGGCCACACTCATGACCTTCACCGCAGAGGTGATCGCAAAGGCCGAAGGGCTGTTGCCCCGCAAGCCGTCCCTGTGGCTCGTCTGCGGCGGCGGCAGGCTGAACCCGGTCCTGATGCAGGCCCTGCGCGACCGCCTTTCCGGAGACGTCGTCTCGGCGGATGATTTCAGGATCGACGGGGATGCACTGGAAGCGCAGGCGATGGCGTTTCTGGGCGCACGGCTGAAAGCCGGATTGCCGACGACATTCCCGGAAACGACGGGTGCCGGCCAGCCCGTCATAGGCGGGAAAGTCTATCTTCCGGTAGCGTGAAGATAAAGACTGCCTATGGCCTCCTCCGGGTCCGTCAGGCACCAAGGCCGATCGCCCGGTTTATGTCTCTGCCCGCGTTTACGGCAAGATAGGTCGGGTAGGGCGCGCGCTGGCTCACGTCGATGTCCCGTTTCAGCCAGTCCCGGTCCTCCAGGAGACACAGGGACTGGGACAGAGCCCGGTCGGTGATCTGTCCGATACCCGACTTGATGGCCGAGAATCGTTGTGGCGTCTCGGTCACGGCGAGGATCGGAACAGCCCAGCTTCGCTTCAGAACCGAGAACGCGTCATCATCCGGCACACTTTTCAAAATACGGCTCGCCATGGCTGCGACGATGGCCCCTTCCGCCGTCAGGCGGAATTCCGGCCGCAACGGATGCCCGTGTCCGGGGTTCTTCTCGATCATGTTCAGTCGGATCAGATGCTCCAGACTGTTTGAAAAGGACGTGCGGCTGGCGCCCGTTGCCGCGACCAGCGGCGCCTGCCGTCCGGGAACACCGTCATTCAGGAGTGCCAGGATCTTCAGCGACCACGCCTTGGATGTGAGCTTGACAAGCAGGTTCAATTCCATAAAGTATATTTAATATATTTTAGCTACACAGGAAAGTATCATGCCGGTCGTTTCTTTGGAAAACACAATCACTCTGGCCCTCTCGGTGCGCGACAGGCATGCCAGTGCAAAGTGGTACGAGGACAATCTTGGTTTTCAGGTGCTGTATCACGCGGACGAGGCAGGCTGGAGCGAGTTGCAGACCCTGACCGAGGGCGTCACGCTCGGATTGGGAGAGCAGGTTGAACCGGCACCGGGGAACATGGTTCCGGTGTTTGGGGTCGCCGACATTGCGACGGCACGCGCAGCATTGGAAAACGCCGGCGTAAAATTCGACGGCGACACGGAAACGATCGAAGGCATGGTCAGCACCGCAACATTCTACGATCCGGACGGGAATGCGCTCATGTTGGCGCAGGATCTCTCAAAATAGACATCAGATTTGTCAGTATAATAATTGAATTTTCATCAGTTGACACGTCACTCTAGAATATAGAACGAATAAAATCATTTCTTTGATGAATTTATTCATAAAAGATTCTGTTATTACTGAAATTTAATTAGGAAAAACGGAAATCGAAATCAAATAAATCTCCAGGATGTTTCTTTGATCTGAATATCACAAGGGGTGTCTGTCAAAGAACTGCAACAGACTGGAGGTTGAATATGTCTTTTACGAAAAATGTGATCTGCGCCGCGTCCGCGATGTGCCTTCTGGCCGGAACGGCCCTTTCCGCAAGTGCGGCAACCCTGATGGTTGGCAACAAGTACGCCGGAACCGTCAGCTTCATCGACCTGGATACAGGCCAGGAGATGCAGCGGCCGATCGCGGGCGGCTCACCCCATGAGCTGGCCGTGTCTCCGGACGGCAACAAGGTTGTTGTCGTGTCCTATCTCGAAGACGGCTATATCGGCCGCGAGCTCAACGTATTTGATGTCGCAACGGCCGAGCACCTGAAGACGATCGACATTTCACCTCATATGGCGCCGCACGGAATTGCCTGGCTTGGCGACAGCAACAGCGTGATCGTGACCACCGAGGAAACACGGGACGTGATCACGGTCGACGTTCAGAAGGGCGAGGTGACCGGACAAGCGGAGACGGGTCTGATCGGAACGCATCTTCTTGCGATGTCGCCTGACGACTCAACGGCGTTCGTCACCAGCCGCGGATCGGACAAGGTCTCGGTGATCGACGTCAAGACGATGGAGACCATAAGCACGGTGAAGGCGGATATCGGTCCGGAAGCCGTTGACGTCAGCCCGGATGGAAAATCCCTTTGGGTCGGCAACAACCAGTCCGAAACCATCATCGTGTACGATATCGATACGATGGAACGCAAACACGTGGTCGAGACCGGATTCCTGCCGATCCGTGTGAAGTTCAATCCCGCCGGGACGATGGCCGCCGTTGCTGATCTCAACGGAGACCGCATCGTTGTCTACGACCGCTCTTCCCATGCGATCGCGGCGGAGGTGGATCTTGCTCCGCATGGCGCGCATGGGCCTGCGTCCCTGTTGTTTTCACCGGACGGCAAGTCGCTGTTCACCGGCGCCCAGGATGGTGCGCGGGTCGCTGAAATCGATACGGCTTCCTGGACCGTGTCGCGCGTGTTCGAAACCGATGAGGGCGCGGACGGCCTCGCCTTCAGCGATCTGAAAGTCGGCGTATGAGCCCTTGGGAAGGAGGTGTTCAAACCCCCTTCCCTCCAGCGCAGAACCTAACCTCACTTGCTTAAATCCTGTCTTGCCGCTAACCAGACCCTATGAACGGATCTGAAATCTACAAGCGCCTGATCGGTCTTATCGAGGACAGGGTGCTGAAGCCGGGCGACCGCCTGCGGGAAGCCGATCTCGCTGAGGAGTTCGGCGTCTCGCGGACGCCGATCCGCGAGGGCCTGAAGCGGCTTGAGGCGCAGGGACTGGCCGTTCACGAGCCCAACCGGGGAATGGTCGTGCCCACCCTCGACCACGGGCAGATCAACGAAGTCTATTTCATGCGCGAAATGCTGGAAGGAACGGCCGCCGGGCTTGCCGCCAAGCACGCCTCCGCGCCGGAAGTCGAAATCCTGCAGGATCTCGTCAAGGCGGACAGGCAGCGCATCGCAGACAAGGACAGTCTCGTGCGCTCCAACCGGGACTTTCACCGGCGCCTGTGCCTGGCGTCGCATAACCGGTACCTGGTTGACCTGATCGAGCACCTGCGCCTGTCGCTGATCCTGATGGCGGGAACCACGCTGGATACGCCGGAGCGCCGGGAAACTGCGGTCGAAGAGCATGCCGCCATCGTGGAAGCGATCGCGAAGGGCGACAGTGAAGCCGCCGAGGCGGCCGCGCGCCTGCATATCTCACACGCGCACAAGACACGCCTTCAGCAGATCTGAGCGATGCATGGCGGGCAGTATGGGCTCTCGCCGTCAGGGTGCCACCCAGCATGCGCGGTCCAGTTCGCCATCGTCGCCGTAGGAAAATCTGGCCCTTAGATTGTTATGCCGTTCCAGGCGGCACCAGTCCAGGGAGCTTGCCTTGAAGAAAAGAACCCCGAACCTGTCCTTGCCGGTCTCCGCCTGCCGGCTGTCCTGATCCTGAGAGACCGCGTCATCTTCCGGCCGAAGTTCGTCGCCGGGCGGACCGCCCTGATAGGTGGCCCTGGTATGCGGCGGCAACCGGCTCCAGACCTGCTCGGCCTGAAGCGAACCTGGAGGCGCCAGTTCCATTTCACCGCGCAGACGCAGCTGCAGTTTCAGGACGTCCGAGTATCCGAGGATCGTCGTGTTGCCATTGTCCTGCAGCTCCTGCCATTTCGGGCTTCGCGTGTCGGTATGAAACTCCAGGACACGTGTCGAGATGTCCACGGACCGAAGCACGACGGTGCGCGCTTCGGGGAACTGGCACCTGCCGAGGGACGCAAGGGTCAGGTAGCGGAACGGCTTTTGTGGGTCGGCGGCGGCTTCGCCAAGCCCGTCCCAGGCTTCCCGGTCGATCATGGTCAGGTCTTGCTGCACTGCGCGTCCTCTATTGGGCATCGCCTACTTGCGGAATCCCGGGTAGGTCTTGTCGAGATGAGCTTCCATCGCCTTCAAGCCTTCCTTGAAGACCCGGTCTCGTCCGATGCCGATACGGAAATGGTCTTGCGGCGTGTCGCCGAGTTCGCTGGAATAGATGGACGAGGGCAGGAGCAGGACACCGCTGTCCTCGATCAGTTTTCGCGAGAAAATCTCAACGCCGTCCGGGCCGAGATACCTCGGAAAGGCAACGCAGCCACCCATGGGGCGTTGCCACTCGAAGAGATCCGGATACGTGTTGAACAGGCCTTCGAGTGCGAGGGCATTTTCCATCATGATCGTACGATTGCGCGAGAGGATTTTCTGCCTTGCCTTCAGTGCGATCAGGGCCAGGATTTCCGATGGACCGGAGTTGCAGATCGACAGGTAGTGTTTGAACCGTTCCGTTTTTTGCAGCAGGTCACGATCCTGCGAGGCGATCCAGCCGATCCGCAGGCCCGGCAACCCGTAGGCCTTGGACATCACGTTGAGGGAGACGCCCCGTTCGTAGATGTCGGCGATCTGCGGCATGCGGTCATTTTCGTCCAGTTCAACGCCGCGATAAACCTCGTCGCTGAGAACGTAGATACCATGCTCTCGCGCGATCGAAACAAGGGCTTCGATATCTTCGTGCGGCAACAGGTATCCTGTCGGATTGTGCGGGAAATTCAGCGAGATCAGCTTCGTGTTCGGTCTGATGGCATCCTTCAGGCGGTCGAGATCGAGACACCATCCGCCGTTGACATCGTCACCGGAAGAAGCCGGTGCATAGTCCATCGGAACCCCCGTCACTTCGCAGATGGACAGCGGAATTGTCTCCGAGCCCTGGTAGTTCGGGGTCGGCACGATGGCGTGGTCGTCCCGCATCAGGAGAACGTGCGGAACAGCGTAGAGGCCCTCGCCAGCACCTGCCAGGCACAGGATGTCGTTGTCTGTGAGCCGGTCATAGGTGCCGACAATTTCCCGCCGCAGCGCGGGGGCGCCCCAGGTTTCCGTATATCCCAGCCAAAGGTTTTCAAAGGCTGATCGGTCTTCATCGGATGCGAACGTCAGAAGCTCGGACAACGACATGCTTTCAAGGTCCGACGCGGTCATGTGGTGCCGTGCGGTGAACTCCCACCTGGAGAAGAACACTTCCAGTCCGAAGTCCCGCATCGGGCGCTGGGTCGTTGCAGTCAATGTCATTCAGACGCTTCCTTGTCGGTACTTTTTATTTCCCGGAGCATGTCGTAATAGCTTGCCCGGGAGATCCCGAGCGCCTTCGCGGCATAGTCGCCGGCCCCTCTGGCGGAAAGGATATCAGCGCGCATGAGCCGGCGCATGATCTCGATTCGGCCAGGCCGGCGCAGTTGACTATGCGCGATCCTGAGCTCCCTGAGCGTGTCCTCGATGACTGTGTTTGCAAGTTCCCGCCAGTCGTTTTTCACGATCGAAGGCGGCGGTCCTTCGTCGAGGCGGCTCATGGTATTCAACAGTGCCGACACGGTCTCCAGATCTCCGGTCTTGAAATTGAGGCACAACAGCCCGACCGGCTGGCCGTTCGTGTCCCGGCAAACCGCTGAAACGGATTTCAGGCGGGAGCCGTCGGGGCTGGACTTCCGGTAGGGTCCGATAATCCCGTCTGCATCAAGCTCTGCGGCGTAGTTTTCGGTTTCCAGAAGCGAATTGTCGCCGACATTGCGTGCGGAAAAGCCGTTCTCGATATGGGCGATCGTGTTGGTCTTGAGATCGTGAAGCACCACCTCGACCATCTCAGGCATGAGGAGCGAGATCGCCTTGCAGACCGGTTCGAGAGATTGCAGGTCAGGATTCTGGATCATCTGGACTTTTTATCCAGAAAAAGAAAATTTGTATAGGTGGTGTGCGCAGGTTCGAAACGGATTTTCTGAACGGGTGAACCTGCGGGATCAGCCGATCCGCCCGACCGTCATGAGCGTGTCGAGTGCGAGCACAAGATTGGCCAGCGCCGCGACGCCGATCACCGTGAAGGTGAGCAGCATGCCCGTGACCCGGAACGCCATCGGTTCCGGTTCGCTGCTGACACCATAGGCATGAACACTTCGTCCAACGAGCAGGAAAAGACCCAGCCCGTAAAGCAGCCAGTGCGCGCCGCCCAGAAGTTCGAGCATGAGGAGCAGCAAAAGCGCAAAAGGCGTATATTCAGCGAAATTGCTGTGGACACGCATGCGTCGCAGCATGAGATCATTGCCCCGGTCACCGAGACTGATCCGTTCCGTGCGGCGCGCGCCAATCACCCGGATGCTCAGAAAAACATAGAGCAGAGCCAAAAGGCTTGCGACAACAGGGGTGATGACGATGGTCACGATATTCTCCAGCACCCGGCAGCTTTTGTTTTTCAGCACCGGCATCGGCCGGCAGCCTGCAGAATATACGCTGAACCGGCAGGACCGGTTCAGCTTGTGTCATTCGTCAACTGGTGCTTCTGGCTGCTTCAGCCAAGAGCACTACTGCTTTGTGTACTCATCGTGATACTCCGAGATCACCTTGCGTGCAAAGGCACCGATCTTTGCATATTCGGCTTCGGTCAGGTTCGCGAGAGAGACCCGAGCAGAGGCATCGACCACTTCGAACCCTTTTCCTGGCAGAAGAACAACGCTCGTTTCCTCCGCCAGGCGGAACAGGAAGTCGTAGCCTTTCTTGTTGGCAACGAACCAGTCCGAGAACGCGTCTCCATAAAGACGCCCGCTCAGGTGCTGAAGATTGATGAGCGTGTAGTAATTGACATCATTGGGCTCGCGGTGGGGTGTCACGCCCATGTTCAGTTCAAGCGTGTTGAAGCGCTTCCGGATCAGGCTCTTGGCCGCATCCTTGTAGCGATCGTCCCGGTCGAGCAGACCGGAGAGCGCGAACAGCATCATCTGGATTTGCTGCGGCGTCGATGCGCCTGCCGTGTGGTTCAGCGCGACCGCCCGGCTGTCTGCAACCAGTCTGTCGATGAACCTGATATCGCGAGGGGTCGTGGTGAGTGAGGAATAGCGCCCGTCGAGTACGCGCTTCGTGTCCTCCGAAAGCGCCGCGAGCGCCGCGTCGAAAGCGTTATCCTCGTGAAGCGCGATCACGCCGAGCCGCCATCCGGTCGCCCCGAAATACTTCGAGAACGAATAGACGCACAGCGTGTTGCGCGGACACTTGGCAAACAGAGACACGAAATCGTCGGCAAAGGTGCCGTAAACATCGTCGGTCACCACGAAGAGGTCGGGGCGTCGCTCGTTGATCACCGCTGCGACCCTGTCGAGATCTTCGGGGGAAAGTTTGACAGAAGGCGGATTGCTCGGATTGACGATACAGAACACCTTGATATCGGGGTCATCAAGCTTGGCGAGTTCCTCGTCGCTGAATTGCCAGTCGGCGCCTTCTTCCATGCGGATATCGACGATCGGCATGTCGTATTCCGGTAGCGGTGGGATTTCGAGATAGGGCGAGAAAATCGGTGTGCCGAGCGCGACCTTGTCCCCGGGCTTGACCAGTCCGTTCGCCTTGAGCGTCTGGAAAATATAGGTCATGGCCGCCGTGCCGCCTTCGGTTGCGAAGACCGAGAACGGGCCATGCTGCGGCTCGTTGCCGAACATTTCCTTGGCCAGGTACGCACCGACAATCTGTTCCGCATGAGTGAGCATGCGTGGCGGCACCGGGTAATTGCAGCCAAGAAATCCCTCGACCATTTCGTGAAGTAGCTCGTGCCGGTGAATGCCAAGCTGATCCTTGGCATACGAAAGCGCTGCGCGCAGGAATGTGGTCCCGTCACGGTCTTCGTGCCGATGGATGAAGTTTTCGAACCGCAGCAGCATGCCTTCCTTGTCTGGAAGACCGCCGAAGCCGCTGTCGAGATAGGAATAGGAACGCTCGGCTTCCTCGACCGCAAAGTCCCCGAGACGCAGAAAGCCCCGGCGCGGATGCGTCGCCAGAAAGTTCGGATTGCCCCGGCCGGCATTCAGCATCATGCGCTGGGCTGCCGAAGAGGCGATCTCGATAAGCTTGTCCTTGAGTTCGAACGGGCTGAGTTCCTGATACTGGGAATAGTCTTGTGCACTCATCGGAAATCTCCCGGGTGATTACTGGGCCGGATTGGTGGAAACGAGGCCGACGATCAGCGGACCCCACAAGGTCAGCAACACGTTGGCAACGGCATAGGTGACTGTGAAGGTGACGACCGGGGTCGCGTTCTGCGCCTTGCCAAGGAGCGCCGCGAAAGCGGGATTGGCGCTGCGCCCGCCGGCGACACAGGCAAGCGCCTCGATCGGGTTCTGGATGCGCAGAACGTAATAGGAGAAGAAAAAGCCTATGAACTGCGGGATCAGCGTGACGCCGATACCAAACAGGAAGATGCTCATTCCCTGTTCCTGCAATGTCGTCAGCACCTGTGGGCCCGCGCTGATGCCGACGACGCCGACGAAAACGGCGAGACCGAAATCCCTGAGGAAATTGACGGCACCGGTCGGCAGGGCGGCATAGCGTGGATGCGTGCTTCGGAGCCAGCCGAACAAAAGACCTGAAAGCAGGCACCCGCCGCCACTGCCGACGGAAACGGGAACGCCGCCGATCTTGAATTCGATGAGCCCGAGCAACAGCCCGAGCGTCATGCCGATGCCGAAGAAAATGAAATCGGTCACCGCGGCGGACGTGATCGGATATCCGAGGGATTTCTGAACCGCGTTGAGGTCCCGCGGGCTGCCGGTCAGTTGCAGTTCGTCGCCCTTGTGAATTTCAAGGTCCGGCAACAGCGGCAGATCGCGCCCCATGCGGTTGACGCCGGTAACGAAGACGTCGCGCAGAGCGTTGGATCTAGTGTGGTCGTGAATGCCCTGGAGCTTGTTGCCTGCATAGTCGGGATTGGTCAGTACGATGTGCCGGTTCTCAAGGACAAGCCTGTAGCCGTCGGGCGCCTGGGTCTCCGTGCCGAGGGCTGTGGCTGGATTGTCCAGGGCGGAAACGAGGCCGGTCACCGCGACAACGTCGCCGGTTTGGAGGGACTTGGCATCCTCCAGATGGATTTCCTGACCGGCACGCAAAACGGCTTCGACGGCGGCATTGTCGATGGAATCATCGAGATCCTGCGCCGACTTTCCGATGAAGGGCACGTCGCTGCCGAGTTTGTAAAAGCGCGTGTCGATGCGCCGTGCGGCGTTGAATTGACCCGGCTCCAGCTCGGCCGATCCGCCGGACATCTTTTCAGCCAGCTTGAGCGCTTCCTTGCGGATATCCCAGCGCATCACGGTTGGAAAGAACCAGGTGACCATGATGATCGGACCGATGGAGCCGAAGATGTAGCAAACCGCGTAGCCGACCGCGATATTGGTTTCCATGATCTGCTTCAGGTCGGCGGAAACACTCAGTTTCTGTATCGTCTCTCCAGCCGTTCCGATGATCGCCGACTGGGTCAGACCGCCGGCGGCAAGTCCGGCTGCCGTTCCCCTGTCCAAGCCAAAGCCCCAGGCAAACGCGAGCACGGTAAACAGGCCGAGGATACACATGACCGCGGCGGACAGGAGCTGGTTGAGCGATTTCAGCGATAGCGCCCGGAAGAATTGCGGGCCGCCCTGGTAGCCGACCGCGTAAATGAACAGCGCGAAGAAGATGTCCTTAACGGCACTGTCGATCGTGACCCCGACCTGTCCGAGAACAACGCCCATGATGAGGGTTCCGGCGATGCCGCCGAGAACGAAATTGCCGATCTTCAGTTTGCCGGCAAAGTAACCAAGTGCAACCGCAATGAACAGGAATACCAGTGACGACTGCGCCGCCAGCCACGTCAAGACGTCCATCTAAAACCTCCCTTGATTGGTGCAAAGGAGCAATTCACCAACCCAGGAACGGACTATCGCCGCTTTTGTCGCCTACGGCAAACTTTTCTTCGAAACTGTCATTTTTGTCAGTGGTTTAACATTCGACAATGTTAACGGCGAGGCCGCCCTGCGAGGTTTCCTTGTATTGTTCCATCATGTCCATGCCGGTCTGGCGCATGGTTTCGATGCACCCGTCCAGCGGCACGAAATGCGTCCCGTCACCGCGCAGGGCGAGCGAGGCGGCGGTCACCGCCTTGACCGATCCGAGCGCATTGCGCTCGATGCACGGAACCTGCACGAGACCGGCAATCGGGTCGCAGGTCATGCCGAGGTGATGTTCAAGCGCGATCTCTGCAGCGTTTTCGATCTGCTCGTTCGTGCCTCCGAGCGCTGCGCACAGGCCCGCGGCTGCCATCGCCGATGCAGAACCGACTTCCCCCTGGCAGCCGACTTCTGCACCGGAGATGGACGCGTTCGCCTTGATGATGCCGCCGACCGCGGCGGCCGTCAGCAGAAAGACACGCACACCTGCCTGATCCGCCGAAGGGCAATGGTCAAGATAGTAGCGCGTGACGGCGGGGATGACGCCGGCCGCTCCGTTGGTCGGTGCGGTGACGACCCGCCCTCCGGCAGCATTCTCCTCGTTTACCGCCATGGCGTAGACGCCAAGCCAGTCGACCACGCTGTGTTCGAAAAGCGGATTGCTCCGGCCTTCGCGAATGAGTTGCTGATAGATATCGGCGGCGCGGCGTTTCACCCTGAGACCACCGGGAAGAATGCCGGCCTGGGTGATGCCCCGGTTGATGCAGGCATCCATGGCCGACCAGAGCCGGTCGATCCCCGCTTCGACGTCCTCGATTGCCTTGTCGGCGCATTCATTGCGAAGCTTCATCTCCGCGATCGAAAGACCCGCCTCGCGGCCCATCTCCAGCATCTGCTTCGCAGTTGCAAACGGGAAGGGGACGTTCCGGGTCGTCAGTTCGGTGACAGGCGCGTTGGTCGTGTTGAGGAGTTCCGGTTCACTGACGACAAATCCGCCCCCGATCGAATAGTAGACGAAGCTGTCGATTTCGGAATCAGCCTTGTCCAGGAGCCGGAAGGTCATGCCGTTGGCATGCAACGGCAGCGGCGGGCCATAGTCGAAGACGACATCCCGGCCGGGGTCGAATTCAAGCTCGGGCAGACCTGCAATATTCAGCCTCTGTTCCCTTTGAAGGACATCCAGCAACGGCTCGACGCAATCCGGGTCGAGCGTGTCGGGGCGCTCGCCCAGAAGGCCGAGGCAAATCGCCTTGTCGGTCGCGTGACCTTTTCCCGTGAAGGCAAGCGAACCGTGCAGGGTCACGGTAAGACGAGCTGCCTTTGCTTCGGCGCCGGCGAGACCGCGTACCCTATCCAGGTAACGGCCGACGGCCACCATCGGGCCGACCGTATGAGAGCTTGAAGGACCGATGCCGATCTTGAATATGTCGAAGACGCTGATGAACATGGAGCCTGGCCGCGTTTCAGAGTGTTGCAGATGTGGGTCACTTTGACGCTCAAGCTACCAAAACGGCCTGCGGCGTCCGATGCTCATACGGGCAAATCTGTGCTGATTGCGACATCCGGCACGACGACCGCAGGTTTCTTGCCACTGCTTGGACATCGGCCCGGATGCGGTTGTTTGCCGGACCGGGCTTTGGTAGCGTGCGGCCTTTCTCTCCACCTTCTGTTCCAAAAGAGCCGTTGATGACCTCACCGCACCCGCTAGATGACACCGATGTTTTGGCCCGCAAGAAGGACGCTTTCTCGATCCCGGAAGGGGTAATCTATCTCGACGGCAATTCGCTCGGAGTGCTGCCGAAACATGTTCCGGACAGGATCGCCGATGTCATCGCCACCGAGTGGGGAACAAGCCTGATCCGCGCCTGGAACACCCACAGCTGGATCGACCTGCCTCAGCGGACCGGCGACCGCATCGGCCGTCTCATTGGAGCGCCGGACGGCACGGTAGTGGCTTGCGACAGCACGTCCGTCAATGTGTTCAAGGTGCTGTCGGCGGCTTTGTCGCTCAACCCTGAGCGCAAGATCATTCTGTCCGACAACGGCAATTTCCCGACCGATCTTTACGTCGCCTCCGGTCTGAAGGAGCTTCTGGCACGGGGCCATGAACTGAAGATCGTCGCGCCGGAAGAGGTCGAGGCCTCCCTTGATGATCGTGTGGCGGTCATGATGCTGACCCAGGTCGACTACCGGACGGGCCGCGTTCATGAAATGGACAGGCTGACCCGGAAAGCACACGACGCCGGAGCGCTCGCGATCTGGGACCTGGCGCATTCGGCCGGAGCGATCGAGGTCGATCTGGAAGGCGCCGGTGCCGACTTCGCAATCGGCTGCGGCTACAAGTACCTGAATGGCGGCCCGGGAGCGCCGGCCTTCCTCTATGTCGCGGCAAGGCACCTGGATCAGGTGACATCCCCCCTGACCGGCTGGATGGGGCACGAAGCCCCGTTCGCATTTGATCTCGACTACAGGCCGGTGTCGGGCATCAATCGGATGACGGTTGGAACACCTGCGATCCTGGCGCTCTCCAGCCTCCATGCCGCGTTGGATGTGTTCGAGGATGTCGACATGGCGTCGATCCGGGCGAAGTCGGTTTCTCTCAGCGAATTGTTCATTTCGGAAGTCGAAGCCAGGTGCCCGCAACTGACATTGGCCAGCCCGCGCGATCCGGATGCGCGTGGCAGCCAGGTGTCTTTCCGGTTCGAGGAGGGCTATGCGGTGATGCAGGCGCTGATCGCGCGCGGTGTCATCGGCGACTTTCGTGCACCTGACGTGATGCGGTTCGGGTTCACACCGCTTTACCTGTCACATGGCGATATTGTCGACGCGGTCACGGTCCTGGAGGACATACTGAAAACCGGCAGCTGGGACCGTCCGGAGTTCAAGACGCGCGCCAAGGTCACATAGCGGCAAGCTTTTGCTGCGTTTCCAGCATGGACAGGAAACGGTCCAGGGGCACCGGTCGGGAATAGAGATAGCCCTGGTAACGGTCGCAGCCGTTTTTGGACAGCCAGGTCCTTTGGTCGATGGTTTCGACCCCCTCGGCGACAACATCCGCGCCAAGCGCCGTGGCAAGCGACAGGATGAGTTTGACGATCTCCCCGCCGGCATCGATGTCCTCCATGAACACGCGGTCGATCTTGATGCCGTCGATCGGGTAGTTGTGAAGATAGGCAAGGTTGGAGTAGCCGGTACCGAAGTCGTCGATCACGATCTGGTAGCCGCATTCCTTGAGCGTCGCCAGCGTTTCGCGTGCGTTGGGGATGTCTCCGAGGATAACGGATTCGGTGATTTCCAGCGATATCCGGTCAGGCGTGCAGCCGGTCTGTTCAGGCAGCGACTTCATGAAGCCGAGAAACCCGCTGTCCGACAACTGCCGCGGAGAAACGTTGAGCGCGAGCGTAAGCGGGACGGAATATTCGAGCTCATCCAGACGTTTCTGCAGCCTGGCAACTTCGCGGGCAACCCAGGCGCCGATATCCGAAATCAGTCCGGCTTCTTCCGCGATATGCACGAAATCATCCGGACCGATGAGGCCACGTTCCGGATGCCGCCAGCGCAGCAGCGCTTCGCCCGAGACGACCCGGTCTGAACTCGTACAGGCGATAGGCTGATAGTGGAGGATGAACTCATCCTCTTTCAGCGCCCGTTCGAGATCCTTCTTGATCGCCCTGTGTTCGTCACGAAGCCGGCGCATATGAGCGTCGAACTGAACGCATTTCTTATCTGCGCCGGATTTGGCCTGGTAAAGCGCCAGATCCGCGTGCCGCATGAGTTCATCGACGGTGTCGCCATCCTGCGGGAAACAGGCATAGCCGATGCTGAGGCCGATTTTCCTCTGTTTGCCTTCTATAACCTTCGGTCTGGCAAAAGACTGCAGCAATGCGTGGCCGAAACTGCCAGGTTCCTTGCCCTCCCGTCCTTCAAGAGTACAGATCAGAAACTCGTCGCCGCCATGCCGGGCGATCACGTCTTCCGGATTGGCGAGGGACTTGAGTTCGTTCGCCACGATCTGCAGGAGCGTGTCGCCCGCTGCATGGCCGAGGGAATCGTTGACCAGTTTGAAGTCGTCAAGGTCGAGAAGATAGAATGAGGCGGTTTCGTTGTTCCGCTTCGCCGCGTGCAGGATCAGGGAGAGGCGCTCCTGAAGGTACGTCCGGTTGGAAAGACCCGTCAGCGTATCGTGGCTTGCAAGATACTGCGCGCGCTCCTTTGTCTCGTGAAGCTCCGTGACATCGGTCTCGCTGACAAGATAGGCGGGCTGCCCGGTGACGGCATCGTGGCAGGCGCGGACCGTGAGTTCGTGCCACCGTGGCCCTGATCTCGTTTTGACGCGGGCGACGAATTTGTGCGTTCGCTCGCGCTCGACGATTTCGAACAGGTCCGTCGCATCCTCGGAATGGACAAACTGGTCAAGGAAGGGTGTGTCCAAAGTAACGGAGGCCGCACGCGACGCCGTGTTCCTGTAAAGAGATGTGCCTTCCTTGGAGAAAAGCGAAATCATCACGGTGGTGTGCAGGAGAGCTTCGGCGCTGCGCAGCGTTTCCGGTTGCTGTTTATGATGCTCGCGGCCCTCGCACAACAGCGCCATCCGGCCATCGCGCAGGCGGATACCGCTCATCGCGATCTGAAGTACCTTGGGCTTGCCCTTGGGGTAGAGCGTCCAGATTTCGGAAAAACTCACGTCGCTTGTGCAGAAGTCTTGCTGATACTGCCGCAAACGCTGTTCCACGGCGGGCGACATGTCGGCGCTGAGGTCGCGGGATTGCAGCTCTTCAAGGGAGGTAGCGTCCGTGATCTCAAGTGTCTTGCGATTGGCCCAAAGATACCGTTTGTGGTCGAAATCGAAAATCCAGACGGCCGAGTCCAGACGGTCGTAAAGCTCCAGAAGTATGGTCTGATCGACTTTGCCCTCGGCTATGTCGATCCCGACCGCACGTTCACCTTCATCTTCACTTACGAACAATTCCGCGCGGTTAGACAGTTTTCCCTCCAACGCTCAACCACGACTTCGGCCACACACCGGTTCAGCCTGACGTCACTTGGGTCTTCTTGTTTTTTGCTTCGGCGCACCTGCGATTGCCGCAACCTTTCCAAAATACTAGTAGAGAATTCCTGAAGCTGGCCTAAGAATAATGTTTCAAATTGAATTCGCTGAGGAAAAGTCGTTGCGTTATCGTCAAATTTACCCAGTGTATGACGAGCAATTTCTTTGTTGAGCGCATTTTTTCTTATGGCTGTTGGTGACTTCTCTTCCCGTCTTACGTGAGCATTAGGAGATATGCACGCAAATTCTGGCTTTGTCGGCCCCGAACGACATCGATTGAGGGAACGAATTGCGAAGAAGCAACCCCGGCAGGCGAATTGCTCATTCCGCTGGTTCGGTTTTTTTGAAATATCTTGCCCTTTCTGACGAAAAAGCCGGTGATTACCGGTTGATTGCGCCGTCAATAAAGTTAGAAGGTCTCAACGCTGTGAGGGACTGCCTTGTGCGGGCCAAATGATCAACGCCAAAAGGCGGGGCACGGCGACACGAAAAAAGAAAGACCGCTTCAGGGGGGCGGCAAGGAGCTTGAATGCTTGAGCTTGACCAGCTCGTCATGGACTTCAGTGGTTTCAAGGCCGTCAATGGCTGCACGTTCCGCGTCGAAGAAAACAGCATCACCGGATTGATAGGCCCCAACGGGGCGGGAAAGACGACGCTCTTCAACCTCATTGCCGGGGCATTGCAGCCGACGAGCGGCAGCATCCGGTTCCTGGGGGAAGACGTCACAAGCCTTGCGAGCCATCAGCTGTTTCACAAGGGACTCGTCCGCACATTCCAGATCCCGCATGAGTTTCACAAACTCACCGCGCTTGAAAACCTGATGATGGTCCCGCCATCCCAGCCCGGCGAGAGTCTGTTCGCGAACTGGCTCGCGTGGGGACGGGTCAAATCCTCGGAAACCGAGGTGGAGCGCAAGGCCTATGAAACGCTCGAGTTTCTGGAATTGAGCCACGTCGCCCATGAACGCGCGGGCAACCTGTCGGGTGGTCAGAAGAAGCTTCTTGAACTCGGCCGGACTATGATGACCGACGCGAAGCTGGTGCTGCTTGACGAGCCTGCAGCCGGTGTCAACCGGACCCTCTTGCGCAAGCTGGAAGCCAAGATAGAGATCCTCAACAAGGAACGCGGCTACACATTCATCCTGATTGAACACGACATGGAAATGATCGAGAAGCTCTGCGACCCGGTTGTCTGCATGTCCGAAGGCCGGGTGCTGATCGAGGGCGACTTCCAGACCGTTCGCTCCGACCCGCAGGTTCTGGAAGCGTATCTGGGTGAAACGACGGGAGATGCCGCATGAGTGCGCTTCTGTCGATGGAGCACCTCACCGGCGGATATGGTGAGGCCGATATCCTGCACGATGTCTCCCTGTCCGTGTCGCAGGACGAGATTGTCGTCATTGTCGGCCCGAACGGCGCCGGCAAGTCCACGGCCATGAAGTCCGTTTTCGGATTGCTGACCATTCGTGGCGGCAAGATGCTTTTTGACGGTGATGACATCACCGGCTGGGCGCCGAACCGGATCGTGCAGCGCGGGATCTGCTACGTGCCGCAGGTGGACAACATCTTTCGGGAAATGTCGATCCAGGAAAATCTTGAAATGGGCGGTTTTCTCAAGACCGGCGATCTGTCGGCAGCCTATGACAGGGTGTATGAACTGTTCCCGGACCTGAAGGAGCGGCACAAGACGCTTGCAGGAAGCCTTTCCGGCGGTCAGCGCCAGATGGTCGCCATGGGACGCGCGCTGATGCTTGATCCGAAGCTGCTTCTGCTGGACGAGCCAACCGCAGGCCTGTCACCGAAATACATGGAACAGATTTTCCGGATCTGCCGCGATGTGCGCGATACCGGCGTTGCGATCCTGCTTGTCGAGCAGCATGCAAAGCAGGCGCTCGCCTTTGCCGACAGGGGATATGTTCTGGCCGCTGGCAAGAATCGCCACGGAGGCACGGGCGCGGATCTCCTCGCCGATCGTGAAGTCGCCGAAATGTTCCTGGGTGGGTGAGCGGCATGGATCCTTTTGAGCTTCTGAATTTCTACATCGTGCCGGGCATCGTGCTCGGATCCATCTACGCGCTGGGCGCGGTCGGGATCACGCTGATCTTCGGCATCCTGCGCTATGCCCATCTCGCGCACGGCGATCTGGCGACGCTTGGAGCGTTTCTGGCGCTGGCTGTCGTCACCGGGCTTGGTGTTTCGCCCTATGCCGCGCTTCCGGTTGCCATCATCGGAACGGCGGCAGTCGCGGTCGGGATCGACAAGGTCTTTTACGAACACCTGCGCGAGCGTCCGAAGATCGTGACGGTGATGGCCTCGCTCGGCATCGCGCTGATGATCCGCGCCGTCGTCCAGGTTGTCTGGGGTGTCGACACGCAAACCTATGCCCGCGGCATTGTCAGGCCCGAGGACTATTTCGGCATCCGTGTCCGTGACAGGGAACTTTACACGATCCTTGCCATGATCGTTCTTGTCGGTTTCCTGCAGGTTTTCCTGACGCGGTCCAAGTGGGGCAAGGCCATGCGCGCCATGTCCGACAATCCGAACCTCGCCTTGCTGTCCGGCATCGACAACAAGAAAGTGGTCATGCTGACCTGGGTGATCGCCGGCGGCCTCTGCGCCGCATCCGGCTTTTTCCTGGGGATCAACACCGAGCTGAAGGCCATGATGGGCTGGCACATGCTGCTGCCCATGTTCGCCGCCGCCATTCTGGGAGGTGTCGGACGGGTGGAAGGCGCCGTGCTCGGCGGTCTGATCGTCGGTGTCGCCGAGGAGGTCTCGGTGCTGTTCATTCCAAGCGAGTACAAGGCCGCCATGGCCTTTGCGATCTTGCTGTTCATGCTGCTTGTGCGCCCGACCGGGTTGCTCAAGGGCAAAGTGCTTTAAGCGGAGGGAGCAGGATGGAACTTCTGGGTCTCGTCAACTACGCCCTCTTCATGGCGATCTTCATCTGCATCTATGCCCTTCTGGCCCTCGGCCTGAATATCCAGTGGGGGTTTGCCGGCCTGTTCAACGCCGGTATCGCGGGTTTCTTCGCCGTCGGCGCTTACACCTCAGCCATCATCTCGACACCGCCTGCAGACGGCCGCATCGGCGGTTTCGACCTGCACTTCGTTGTCGGCTGGATCGCCGCCATGCTGGCCGCCGCCCTGGTGGCCTGGCCGATCGGCAAGATCTGTCTGCGCTTCCGTTCAGACTATCTGGCCATCGCCACCATCGGCATCGCCGAGATCATCCGTCTGGTGATCAAGTCAGAGCCTGCTCTGACCAATGGTGCGCGCGGCATTTCCAGCATTCCCCGCCCGGCTGGCGATCTTGCCTACATGGAGTCCCAGATCGCTTACCTGGTCATCGTGCTCGCGGTTCTGATCGCGGCCTATTTCCTGGTCGAGCGCCAGTTCAATGCACCCTGGGGCCGCATGATGCGCGCCATCCGCGACAATGAAGACGCGGCCAAGGCAATGGGCAAGAATGTTGAATTCCGCCGTCTCGAGGCCTTCATCTTCGGCGCGGCCCTGATGGGGCTTGGCGGCGCGCTGTTTGCCCATTTCAACCGCTCGATCACGCCGGAAGCCATCGATCCGATGGTGGCGACGTTCCTGATCTGGATCATGTTGATTCTGGGCGGATCCGGCAACAATCGCGGCGCGATACTCGGCGCAGCTGTCGTTTGGATCATTTGGTCCGTTTCAGAGATTGCAACCGACCGTCTTCCGACTGAATATGCGGTCCAGGCAAAGTACATCCGCTTGTTCCTGATCGGCCTCATGCTGCAGCTCGTGCTGCGCTTCCGGCCGGAAGGGCTGCTTCCCGAGCCTTTGAGGGGAGACCAGCGGGTAACGAAATCCGGGGCGGACCGCAATTAGGCCCGCTCCTCGGACCGTGCACCCTTGTTTGAAGGGCGCCGGAGCCGGAATTTCCAAAGACCCGGCAAAGACCGGATTATGAGGAGGTACTCTTGATGAAAACCAAGTTTCTTGCACTTGCCGCCGGTATGATGGCTGCAACCGCACTCGCATCCGTACCCGCACAGGCTGATGTCAAAATCGGTCTGATCGGCGGCGTGTCCGGACCGATTGCAGCCATGGCGCCTGCCATGATCGACGCGGCACAGTTGGCCGTTCAGCAGGTCAATGAGCAGGGCGGCATCGGTGCCGGTGAAACCCTGGTGGGCGTCGTCGGAGACAGCGCCTGCAACCCGCAAGGCGGTACGGACGCAGCCACAAAAGCGGTCAACATCGAAGGCGTTGTCGGCATCGTCGGTCCCCACTGCTCAGGCGCTGTTCTGGCAGCTGCCGGATCGGTCACGATCCCGGCCGGCATCGCACTGATCACGCCGTCCGGCACCTCGCCGGAAATCTCCGGCCTGGAAGACAAGGGCACTGTGTTCCGCACCGTGCCGTCCGATGACTACCAGGGCCGCGCACTTGCCCGCACCATGAAGGACATGGGCTATGGCAAGGTTGCTGTTGCCTACCTCAACAACGACTACGGCACCGGTCTCGCCAACGCGTTCAAGGCCGAGTATGTCGATGAACTCGGCGGTGACATCACCCAGTTCGCCGCGCACGAGGAAGGCAAGGCATCCTATCGCTCCAACCTGGCGGAACTCGCCAAGGGCGGCGCGGACACGCTCGTGATCTTCGACTACGGCGACGGCACCGGCCTCACCATCCTGCGCCAGGCACTGGAAAACGGCTTCTTCGACAAGTTCGTCGGTGGTGACGGCATGAAGTCCGACGCCGTGATCAACGAACTGGGCGCGGAAAACCTGTCGACGTTCGTGGCGTCCTCGCCGGTCGGCGAGGCTTCCGAGTCCCTCGACATGTTCAACGAGGCCTTCAAGGGCGTTGGCGGTGACCCGGATGCGATCTTCGCCAACACATCCTACGACGCTGCGTTCCTGCTGGCACTGGCCGTTGAAAAGGCCGGCGGCAAGAAGGAAGACGTTGCTGCAGCCGTCGTTGACGTCTCCAACGGCGAAGGCGAGGCAATCCTTCCGGGCGAATGGAAGAAGGCCAAGGAACTGATCGCGGCCGGTACCGCCATCGACTACAAGGGCGCCGCCGGTGATCACAACTTCGATGCCAAGGGCGATGTTCCGGGAACCTACGCTCTATTCGAAGTCGGCTCCAACGGCTTCGAGACCATCACCGAGATGAAATAAGCTTTTTCTGCAAAAGAGCTTCGATGACGCCGGCGGTTCGAAAGAACCGCCGGTTTTGTTTTGGCCTCATCGTTCACTGCTTTGGTGAGAGTGTACAAGCGCTATCGCATTCCACCAATCTTCTTCATCCTGACTTGGCATTGGACGAAAAAGTTCTTTCTCAATGATGTAAGTTCCACAGCACTTTCCAAGCCAAGCGGCAGTGGGTCATGCTCTTCAATGACGGAAAACGCCAGGCGCAAAGGCCTCATCCTGAGGAAGCGCGAGCGCGCTGTCTCGAAGGATGCGCGGCTGGTTCAGACCCATGTGGCTCATCCTTCGGGACGGACCTGAAGGTCCTCCTCAAGATGAGGGTGTAATTCGGTAGCCGCCCAATTCTGCTTTCACCATCCGGACGCAGCAGAGCGGAGATCCGGATGTCGAAAAAGGACTGTTGCGCTATCTCGTCTGCAATAGGTATTGCATAGGAAGAAAACACCGCAAGAACACCCTTACTCCCACGCTCCGAACCCGCTATAAGCCCGCCCATGCGTGATCTGGATGTTCTTGTACTCGGCGGCGGTGCCGCCGGTCTGATGTGTGCGATTGAAGCGGCGAAGCGCGGACGCAAGGTCCTGGTTGTCGACCATGCCAAGCGGCCGGCGGACAAGATCCGGATATCGGGCGGCGGACGTTGCAACTTCACCAACCTGCACTGTACGCCTGCAAATTTTCTGTCGCAGAACCCGCGCTTCTGTGTGTCGGCGCTAAAGCGCTACACCCAGCACGATTTCCTGGCGCTTGTCGAGCGCCACCGCATTTCATGGCACGAAAAAACCCTTGGCCAGCTCTTCTGCGATAACAGCGCCAAAGACATCATCCGCATGCTTCTGGATGAACTCGAGGCGGCGGGCGGAACGCTGCAGCTGGAAACAGGTATCAAGGCGGTCGAAAAACCGGACGATTGGTTTTCGGTCGCAACGTCGAAAGGGCCGCTCAGGGCGAAATCGCTTGTTGTCGCGACAGGCGGACCATCGATCCCGAAAATGGGTGCGACCGGATTTGGCTATGACCTTGCCCGGCAATTCGGCCAGGACGTGGTTCAGCCGCGCGCGGCGCTGGTACCTCTGACCTTTTCCGATGCCAACAAGGATTTGTGCGCAAGGCTGTCCGGCATATCGGTCGATGCCTGCGTCTCCTTCGGCAAGACGGTGTTTCGCGAGGGGCTGCTGTTCACCCATCGCGGACTGTCCGGGCCCTCGATCCTTCAGATCTCGTCCTACTGGAAAGAAGGCAATCCGATTTCCGTCGACCTGCTGCCGCAAACGAACGTGTTCGACGTGCTTCGCAGCGCACGCGGGGACAGTCCGAAACAGGATCTGAGGACGGCGCTTACGCAATTGCTGCCCACACGGCTGGCTGAGGAACTTGCCGGGGCCTTTTCGCTTGGCGGCCGTCTGGCCGATCAGTCCGACAAGGTGCTGCGCCGGGCATCTGACCAGCTCAATCGTTGGCAGCTTACCCCGGTCGGGACGGAAGGCTACCGGACCGCGGAGGTCACGCTCGGCGGCGTGAACACGAAGGAATTGTCATCCAAGACGATGGAGAGCACCAAGGTGCCAGGCCTCTATTTCATCGGCGAGGTGGTCGACGTCACCGGGCACCTCGGCGGGTATAATTTTCAGTGGGCCTGGTCGTCCGGTCACGCAGCGGGTCAGTTCGTCTGATCGAACATGCAAATGCCCGCTGATCATGCGCTGCAGCAATTTTTGATGACCGTTCCTCATTGCGCTGTATACTCGGGCGAAAAAGAGGAACGAATGAAGCGCGTGACCATTCATGATGTGGCTGAGACAGCGGGGGTGAGCCTGGCGACAGTCGACAGGGTGCTGAACGGTCGTCCGGGAGTGCGAAAGGCAACCATCGAAAAGGTCAGGTCGGCCGCCGACGGCTTGAACTACAAGCCGGATGTCTTTGCCGCCGGTCTTGCCAAGAAGCGCGTCTACAGGCTGCACTTTCTCATTCCCGATGGACCGAATGCCTTCATGGAAGATCTCACGCGCGAAGCCAGGGCACACGCGGAAACCCTGAGCAGCGACCGGATAACCGTTCACGTGGAGCCGATCGACGCCTTTGACGGTCATCGGGTCGCGGGCACGCTCGCTGTCCTGGACAGGTCCGTGTGCGACGGCGTCGCGGTGGTCGCACCCGCATTCCCGGAGGTGAGGGCGGCCATCGACCGGCTGCAGGACCGGGGCGTTCCCGTCGTCACCCTCGTGTCCGATCACCCGGTCTCCGCGCGTCAGCACTTCGTCGGCATCGACAACACGGCAGCAGGCCGCACGGCCGGCCGTCTGCTCGGGCGCTTTCTGCCGCAAAACAAGGCCAAGATCGGTCTGATTGCGGGTTCCCTGGGATTGAGAGACCACGCAGAACGGTTCGCAGGCTGCAAGGAGATTGTCGAAACGAACTTCCCGCATCTTGAGCTTCTGAAGGTTCGCGAAGGGCGCGACGACAACGAGAAAAACGCAGACCTCGTGAAACGCCTGCTCAGGGAACACCCGGACCTTGCGGGTCTCTATAACATCGGTGCCGGAAACAGGGGCATCATCGCCGCGCTTTCAGAGCCGGATCCGCGAACTGACTTGGTTTTCGTCGGTCATGAGTTGACCCCTTATACCCGCGAGGCATTGCAAGCAGATGTCATGGATGCGGTGATTGCGCAGGATCCGGGCCACGAGATAAGAAGCGCCGTCCGGGTGCTCAAGGCGCTGTGCGACCGGGAACCGATCATCGAAGGCCAGGAGCGCATCGGCATCGATATTTTTCTGAAGGACAATCTTCCGGAAGTGCTGTGACAAAGACTTTTCTTTTCAAAGTGCCATTTTACACTCAGATTTTTTCGTTGACCTTTCAGACTCCGCGCCGCATATCTAGGACATGCGACTGACACAACAGACAAACTACGCTGTACGTGCCCTCATGTACTGCGCCGTTAACCCGGACAAGCCGAGCAAGGTTGCCGATATCGCAGCCAGCTTCGATATGTCGGAAACCCACCTCTTCAAGATTATGAAAGTCTTGGTCGATGCCAATCTGATCAAGACCATTCGTGGACGGAACGGAGGTGTCATGCTCGGGCGGCCGGCGGAGCAGATCTCGGTTGGCGAGGTCGTGCGTGCGGCCGAGGAGAGCTTTCTGCTTGCCGAGTGTTTCGATTCGGGTCGCAAGGATTGCCCGCTGATCATGTCCTGCGGCTTCAATGGACTGTTGCATGAGGCCCTTGAGGCATTCATGGCGGTTCTGGACACGAAGTCGATTGCAGATCTCTCCGAAGACAGGTTCGGCATGCGCGATCTGCTGAAGATCGATGTGAAGGAAACGCCGATCGCCGCCAACGCCTGAGACAGCGTCAGTCCGCCAAATTGCACAAAGCGCCACCATCCGGTCGGCGCTTTTTTGTTTCTGGAAGTCCCGACACGTTACGTTGCATGTCGAGCGTGCGCTCGGGAAAAGGCCGGGCTGGCTTGCCGCTGAGGGAGAGGAGAGGGCGGTTGGCTGGCCTGGCATTTTTCGTCTGCGGTTCCCCGCAGACCCTGTTTCGCTCAAAACCGGAGGACGCGATTTCCAGTTCCGTATCGATCAGGCATTGCCTTGATAGGAAAAGTTGAGTATGAGTGTCAAGTATAAAGTTGAGTAAGAAACTCACCTTTTAATCGTTCTTAATTGGACGCCGGAATGAGCCTCCTTAATCCGGCAAAACAGCATAGGCCAGGGACCGATAGTGCACATGACACTCACCGCCAACAGCCAGAAGCGACGCCTCTCAATTTCGTCCGTGGGCGGCTCAAGGACCGCCTTGGCGGGTAAAGCGGGCCGCGAACAGAAATCGGAATTCGATTCGCGCGAACTCTTCAGCGGTTTGAGACAGATCCAGATCCAGCACAATGAAGACACTTATCGCCTCTCCATCACCAAACAGGGAAAACTGATCCTCACAAAGTGATGCCGGAACCCGCAACGTTGCCGCGATCGCTCCCCATATATTGAGGCGAGCGCGCACACCGGAAAAGGGAATATCGTTGAGATCTCTGAAGATCGCACGGTTTCCCTGCCCCTTCCCCCGACCCACTTGGGGGAAGGGGACTTGAAATCATGGGCCCGTCACGGGACGGGTAAACGGACATCAGGCTGAATAGATTGCAACGGGTTTGCCAACGCCGCGCAGGGCGTGCTCGCCCATTTCGTTCAGGCTTGTCCTGAGGTCACCTGCGAGCGCGTTGCGAACAGGTTCCGTCAGCAGCAGTTCCTGCCCCAGGGGTTTGCACAGCGACTCCACACGGCTGGTTTCATTGACAGCGCGCCCGATCACGGTGAAGTCAAGGCGCTCCTCGCCGCCCACATTGCCAAAGAAGACCTCGCCTCTGTGGAGCCCGATCCCGATCTTGAGAGGATGCCACAGACCGGTTTCAGGCAGGTCATCGGGCGGCGCATCGTTCAAGGCCTCGATTGCGTCCAGCGCCTTTCGCGCAGCCTTAAGGGCGGCGGTCGCCGCCGCCCCTTCGCCAAGGGCTTTCTGATCGAAAACCGCGAGAACGCCATCGCCCATGAATTTCAGGATGTCGCCGCCGTGACTCAGAACGGCTTCGGAGATCCGGTCGAAATAGGCGTTCAGGATGGCTGTCACTTCCGGTCCGCTGAGCCGGTCGGCAAGCTGGGTGAAACCTCGCATGTCGGCCATGAAGACGACGGCCTGAATGGCTTCGCCGTCGCCGCGCCGGATTTCTCCGTCGAGCACGCGCCGTCCCGCGATCGGACCGAGATAGGTATCGGCGACGTTGCGCGCAATGCGCTGCACGATGTGACGCTCGACATGGAGCGCCAGCAGGTCGATCAACCGGCGGATCTCTTCCTTGTCCGAGGTGTCGAACCCGCCGGGCCGCGTCGTTCCGAACGTCATCGCGTTGAAGGTCTTGCCCGAGGCACTCAGGGGAAGCGCGACATAGGACGTGAACCCTTGTTCGGCGAGTTCCTGCATCAGGGGGGAGGACGTCCGCCCGTCTTCGGTTTCCAGGTCGACCCTGATCATCTGGCCTTCCATGATCACCTTGTAGAGCGGATTGCGCGTGAACGCGGCTTCATTGACCGCACCCGCATCGGCGGCAATTTCATCGCACAATTCGTCGACACTGCTCCAGAACCAGGAAAAACCGATCACCCTGGGGTGCAATGTGCCCATGTGAAGGGTGCAGCGATCAATGCCGAGGTCGGCCGCCTTGCACCGCCACATGAATTCCTCGAACATCAGCATCACGTTGTCGATCCGCGTTGCCTCGTGCAACAGCCAACTATGCAGATCCTCTGTCGTCTGATGATCGGGTGCGCAGGACGCTCCGCGCTGTGACCGGTTGAGAACGTATACGTGCGGTGCATAGCTGCGCGGCGCGGGATCAAGCACGGTGCGGGTCATACGGTTTCCTGACGAATCTGTGTTGACGTTAATCTGGTTTGCCGCGAAGAAACTTCAATCTGTTACTGTGCCATGAAACGAAAAATCCCCGGGTGAACCGGGGATTTCGGCTCCAACTGCAAAGCGCGTCGTCAGAAAGCGGCTTCGACGCCATCCATTTCGACATAGACGCTTTTCAACTGGCTGTAATACTCGATCGCCGCGTGACCGTTTTCCCGCCCGATCCCTGATTTCTTGTAGCCGCCAAAGGGCATCTCGATCGGGGTAAGGTTATAAGTGTTGATCCAGCAAGTGCCCGCTTGCAGCCTGCTGATCACCCTGTGCGCGCGCTGAATGTCTTTGGTAAATACACCGGCCGCGAGGCCGAATTCTGTGGCATTCGCGCGGGTGACCACGTCATCTTCGTCATCGAAGTCGAGTACGCTGAGCACAGGACCGAAAATCTCCTCCTGTGCGATCGTCATGGTGTCCGTGACATCGGCAAAGACGGTCGGCTCAACGAAGTATCCGTCCGGGAAACTCGGCACTTCGGCCGTGCCGCCGCCGCATACGAGCCGGGCACCTTCGTCTTGTCCAACCTTCAGATAGTGGAGGACCTTTTCGAGCTGTGCCTTGGAGACAAGCGGGCCGATCGTTGTTGCCTCGTCCAGCGGATCGCCGAGCACTGCATTTGCCGTGCGTTCGGCAAGCCGTGAGAGAAACCGTTCCTTGATTGCGGTATGGACGAAAACCCGTGTGCCGTTCGAGCAGATCTGCCCGGTCGAATAGAAGTTGGCATTGATTGCAGCAGAGACCGCATTCTCGACATCTGCATCATCGAAAATGATCAGTGGGGATTTGCCACCCAGTTCAAGCGTCGTTTTCTTCAGGTGCTCGCCTGCGAGGGCTGCAACCTTGGCACCAGTCGGCACCGACCCCGTCAGCGAAACCTTGGCAATGTCGGGATGCGCCACCATTTTCGCACCGACATCGCCAAATCCCTGGATGACGTTGAAGACGCCGTCCGGAAGTCCCGCTTCGGTGAAGGCTTCGGCCAGCTTGAGCGCGCTCAGGGGTGTGACTTCGGACGGCTTGAAAATCATGGCATTGCCGCAGACAAGCGCCGGTGCCGACTTCCAGCAGGCGATCTGGATAGGGTAATTCCAGGCGCCGATCCCGAAGCAGATCCCCAGCGGTTCGCGCTTGGTGTAGGCGAACGAGCCGCCAAGGTCGATGTGTTCACCGGTGAGCGTTGCTGCGAGACCACCATAGTATTCCAGGCAGTCCGCTCCGGAGGCTGCATCCGCGACAAGGGTTTCCTGCAGGGGCTTGCCGGTATCAAGCGTCTCCAGGATGGACAGCTCACGGTTTTTCTCTCTCAGGATGTCGGCCGCCCGGCGCAGCACGCGGCCCCGCTCGGCCGGCGGCGTCTCCGCCCAGGCCTGCTGGCCTTTCTTGGCGGCGGAGATCGCCGCTTCGATGACGGCATCGTCGGCCGGTGTGATGTGGGCAATCGTCTCACCGGTCGCGGGATAGACACTGTCGAACGGAGTTCCCGACCGGCTTTCCAAATAGGACCCGCCGACGAAGTGTGAGGCATTCGGTTGGGCGCGCATTGAAGTGCTCCTGCAAAGGGCTGTGACCGGCGCTCCGGCCAGAATTCAGCGTTGACTGTTTTCCCAGTCCGGGTGGATCCAGGGCTGTTGATTGGAGGCCGGAAGTGGGTCCCTGCCGAGAATATGGTCGGAGGCTTTCTCTCCGACCATGATCGATGGTCCGTTGAGGTTGCCGTTTGTGATCAATGGAAAGATGGAACTGTCGGCGACGCGCAATCCGTCGACACCGATCACACGGCATTCCGGATCGACCACCGCCAGCGGATCGTCCTTGGCGCCCATCCTGCAGGTGCCGCACGGATGGTAGGCGCTTTCCACATGTTCGCGGATGAAATCGTTCAGCTGCTCGTCGCTCTGCACCGTGTCGCCCGGCTGGATTTCCTTGCCGCGATAATCGGCGAAAGCGTCCTGGCCGAAGATCTCCCGCGTCAGCCTGATGCAGGTCCTGAAGTCTTCCCAGTCCTCGTCATGCGACATGTAGTTGAAGAGGATGGATGGTTTGTCCTTCGGGTCGGAGGATGTCAGCGACACGTGCCCACGCGATTTCGAGCGCATCGGTCCGACATGCGCCTGAAAACCGTGCCCTTCTGCTGCTGCCTGGCCGTCATAACGAACCGCAAAGGGCAGGAAGTGATACTGGATATCGGGATACTTGACGCCGGCCTTGCTGCGGATGAAGGCGCAGCTTTCGAACTGATTGGACGCGCCGAGGCCGTTCTTGAAGAACAGCCATTGTGCCCCGATCATGGCCTTGGAAAAGAGGTTCCAGTGTTTGTAGAGGGTGATCGGCTGCGAGCAGGCCTGCTGGATATAGAGCTCCAGGTGATCCTGCAGGTTGGCACCGACGCCGGGCCGGTCGGCGACAACATCGATGCCGATTTCTTTCAGTTGCTCTGCCGGCCCGATGCCAGAGAGCATCAGGATCTTCGGCGAATTGATCGATGAGGCGGCAAGGATAACCTCGCGCGTCGCCTTGACTTCCTGGATTTCGCCACCGACCTCGAACTCGACACCGACGGCGCGGTTGTTCTCGATCAGAACCTTGCGGACAAGGGCGCCCTTGATGAGATCCAGGTTGCCGCGTTTGAGAGCGGGTTTGAGGTAGGCGTTTGCGGCTGACCAGCGGCGGCCCTTGTGGACCGTCATTTCCATGTCGCCGAATCCTTCCTGCTTCTCGCCGTTGTAGTCCTCGGTGATTTCGTACCCCGCCTGCCGGCCGGCGTCCCGGAACGCATGGAACAGCGGGTTCCACTTGGTGCCGCGTTTGACGTGCAGCGGCCCGTCCGTGCCGCGCCATCCGGCCTGGCCCTGCGGGTTCTGCTCCTGCCGCTTGTAGTAGGGCAGCACGTGCCGGTAGCCCCAGCCGCGTGCGCCCATCTCTTCCCAGGTGTCGAAGTCGCAGGCATGTCCGCGCACATAGACCATACCGTTGATCGAAGACGAGCCGCCGATCACCTTGCCGCGCGGCGTCGCGAGGCGGCGCCCGCCAAGATGAGGTTCAGGTTCACTCTCATAGCCCCAGTCATAAATCGGCATGTTCATGGGGTAGGAGAGCGCGGCCGGCATCTGGATCAGCGGTCCGACGTCCGTGCCGCCGAACTCCAGCACCAGAACCCTGTTCTGAGGATCCTCGGAAAGGCGGCTGGCCATCGCGCAACCGGCGGACCCGGCCCCTACGATGATGAAGTCAAACGCGTCGGTCATTGAGAAGCTCCGGCTCAGTGGTCCCTGCTGCGGCCCGCATGAGCGGCAATCTGGTTTTCAACATAGTCCTCGACCATTGCGATGGCCGCCTGCCTGTCGGTCTGCGCGTCGCTCAATGCCTGCCGGATCCAGACACCGTCGATCATGGACGCGGTGCCTTCAGCAACCCGGCGCGCTTCGTCCCTGGGAAGGAAGAAACGCAGATTGTAGGTCAGGTTGGAGGCGAGCCTCGCGGCATAGATCCGCAAAAGGCGGCTGTTGCTTTGAGTGGTTCTGGACTGGACATAAAAGGCCAGCCAGGCCGCGATCACCGCCGGCTGAAACTGGTCCACGGCGAAGTTGCCCGTGATGATCGCGGAGATGCGCTCACGCGGTGTTTCTGCCTTGGCGAGGTTCTCGCGGATGGCGCGCCCGAGTTCCGTGAGCAAGTGCCGCATTGTTGCTGCAAGCAATTGATCTTTCGATCCGAAATAATGGTGAACAAGACCGCCGGAAACGCCCGCGCGCTTGGCGATCTGGGCCATCGTGACGTCGCTGTAACCGCGTTCGTGTATCGCATCCACGGTGGCATCGATGAGGCTCCGCCGCCGCTGTGCCTCCATTCCGACTTTGGGCATCCTGATCTCCGGACTTTTCCGATTCTTATTTTTAATTGATCAATCAATCAATGAAAACTTGCAAAATGTCGCTACGGATGCTTGGATTGATGCGGGACAGGGGTTGGCAGACGGAAGGGGCACGTATCAAACTGCACCCGGAGATCCGGAGGTCGAGGTTTGCGCCTCAAGCGCGGTGTCGCTCCCTGCACAAACGATAAATTGCTTTCCAAAGGAGGTATACTCATGAACATTGCAGCGAAACTCGCTGGAGGCCTTGCATTGGCGGTCATGCTGTCCGGCACGGCGCTGGCCAGTGAACCGGAAGCCTGCAAGACGGTGCGTTTCTCGGATGTCGGCTGGACGGACATCACGGCGACCACCGCTGCGACGTCGGTCGTGCTCGAAGCACTCGGCTACGAGCCCGAGGTCAAGATCCTGTCGGTTCCCGTGACCTACGCGTCTCTGAAAAACAAGGACATCGACGTCTTCCTCGGCAACTGGATGCCGACCATGGAAGGGGACATCAAGGCCTATCGTGAAGACGGATCGGTTGAAACCGTGCGCGCCAATCTGGAAGGCGCGAAATACACGCTCGCCGTCCCGAAATACACCTACGACAAGGGCCTCAAGAGCTTTGCGGACATTGCCAAGTTCCGTGACGATCTCGACGGCAAGATCTACGGCATCGAGCCGGGCAACGACGGCAACCGCCTGATCATCGGCATGATCGACCAGAACCTCTTCGATCTGGAAGGCTTCGAGGTTGTCGAATCTTCCGAGCAGGGCATGCTCGCCCAGGTGGCCCGGGCCGGTAAGCGCGACAACGATATCGTCTTCCTCGGTTGGGAACCGCATCCGATGAACGCCAATTTCGAGATGGCCTATCTTGAAGGCGGCGATGACATCTTCGGCCCAAATTTCGGCGGTGCCACTGTCTACACCAACGTCCGTGCCGGGTACGTCGGTGAGTGCCCGAATGTCGGCAAGCTCCTCGAAAATCTTGAATTCTCGCTTGCGATGGAAAACGAGATCATGGGCGCGATCCTGAATGACGGCGAAGATCCGAACAAGGCGGCCGCCGCCTGGCTGAAGGTGCATCCGGCCACGTTCGAAAGCTGGCTGGTCGGGGTCAAGACCTTCGACGGCGGTGACAGCTTCGCTGCAGTCAAGAGTGCCCTTGGCGTCGAATAGGGCCTGAAACAGCGCCGGTGCGGACCCTCCGCCTGGCGCATTTTTTTTGAACTGAGACGAACCGGAGCAGCGGCTTGGACTGGCTTACAGAGTACAAATTGCCGATCGGGAAATGGGCGGAAGCCTTTTTTGACTGGCTGACCGTGAATGCCGCTTGGATCTTCGACGGCATATCGATATTTCTGGAGTCCCTGATCGACGGGATCCTGTGGTTGCTGCAAACCCCGCATCCGCTGGTGATTATCGCGATCGCCGCAGGTATCGGGTATGCGGTCCATCGCACCATTGCCTTCACGGTTTTCGTCATATTGGCGCTGCTCCTGACGATCAATCAGGGATATTGGGAAGAAACGACTGAAACGCTTTCTCTGGTGCTTGCAGCAGCGGTTGTCTGTATGGTCGCCGGTGTTCCAATAGGTGTCCTGGGCGCGCACAATCCCCGCTTTTATGCCGCGATCCGGCCCGTGCTCGATCTCATGCAGACCATCCCCACCTTCGTCTACCTGATCCCGGCGCTGATCCTATTCGGGCTTGGCATGGTGCCCGGCCTGATCGCGACCGTCATTTTTGCCATACCCGCCCCGATCCGCCTGACGCAGCTTGGCGTTTCTTCCACGCCGAAAGCACTGCTGGAAGCGGGCGAGGCATTTGGCGCCACGAAATCGCAGCTTCTCTGGAAGGTTGAGCTTCCCTATGCGCTGCCGCAGATCATGGCTGGTCTTACCCAGACCATCATGCTGTCGCTCTCCATGGTCGTGATCGCGGCGCTCGTCGGCGCGGATGGCCTCGGGGTGCCGACACTCCGGGCGTTGAACACCGTGAACATTGCCCAGGGCTTCGAGGTCGGCGTTTGCATCGTTTTGATTGCAATTGTCCTCGACAGGTTTTTCAGGAAAGAGGAAGGAGGCAAGCGATGAGTGACGTGGCAACAACTCCAATCGTCTCCTTCAAGGATGTCGACATCGTCTTTGGCGACAAACCCAAATCCGCCTTGCCGATGATTGATGCCGGCAAGACCCGGCAGGAAATCCAGGCCGAGACCGGTCAGATCCTGGGTGTTGCCGGCGCGAGCCTCGACATTCACGAGGGCGAGGTTCTGGTTCTGATGGGGCTGTCGGGCTCCGGAAAATCCACCTTGCTGCGCGCCGTCAACGGTCTCAACCCGGTCATCCGCGGCCAGGTCCAGGTTCATGACGGCAGCGGTTACGTGAACCCCGAAACCTGCTCCGCGAACGATCTCCGCGAATTGCGGCGCAGCCGCATTGCCATGGTGTTTCAGCAGTTCGGGCTGCTGCCCTGGCGCACCGTTTCGGAGAATGTCGGTTTTGGCCTTGAGCTCGCCGGCATGTCTCCCAAGGAGCGCGCGGCCAAGGTGGAAGGGCAACTGAAGCTGGTCGGCCTGTCCGGCTGGGGTGAAAAATACGTTCACGAGCTCTCCGGCGGCATGCAGCAGCGCGTCGGCCTCGCCCGCGCCTTTGCAACGGATGCCCCGATCCTGTTGATGGACGAACCGTTCTCCGCGCTTGATCCGCTCATCCGGGACAAGCTGCAGGATGAGCTTCTCGATCTTCAGAAGGAACTAAACCGGACGATCATCTTTGTCAGCCACGACCTGGACGAGGCAGCCAAGATCGGTTCGCGCATCGCCATCATGGAAGGCGGCCGCATCATCCAGCTCGGGACGCCCCAGGAAATCGTGAAGAATCCGGAAGACGGCTACGTCGCCGACTTTGTCAGCCACATGAACCCGCTCAATGTGCTCAGGGCGCGGGACATCATGGTTCCGCCCGGCAGTCTGCCGGGTTCCCTGGCAAGCGGGCTGACCTGCGAGGCGGGAACGCCTGTGCGCGAGGTTGCCAGGCTGAAGCGATCCAGCACCGAGCCTGTCGTGGTCCAGAAAGACGGTGCCATCGTCGGCGTTATCGGCGACGGCGAACTGCTCGACTGTATGCTGAAATGAGCTGAGGGCATGAGTGCCCTCGATCTTTCGTCTCGCTTTGCATCTGCCTTTCCACCGTCATCCCGGACGCAGCGAAGCGGAGATCCGGGATCGGGGAGGCGCTGCGTCGGTTGCTGATCCACGTGAGAGCGGCGGGCACCGGGCCCCCCGTTCCCGGCTCGCGCTGCGCTTGGCCGGGATGACGGTCGCGGAGCCCTTGCAGTCAGGTGACCCGGTTTTTGCAATTCACAAAAAAAACGGGGCCGCGAGGCCCCGTTCTCAATTCAGCATCTTTTGCCAGGGTTCGGTTCGAACCCTTGAGCCTCAGAGAAGCTCGAGTTGTGCGGCTTGCTTGCCGCGGCCGCGACGGTCGTCTTCGGCAACGAAGGAGATCTTCGCGCCTTCGACCGGCGCGCCAAGGCCTGCCTGTTCGAATGCCGTTACATGGACGAAGACGTCCTTGCCGCCACTATCCGGCGTGATGAAACCGAAACCACGGTCGTGGTTGAAAAACTTGATGGTGCCGTTCTCGCGCATGGAGAAACCTTTCCGTTGTTTGTGCGCCTGCGGGAGGTCCTGCAGAACGCGGAGATACGAGAAGTCAATAAGAAACGGAAAGCTTGGCTATTCAGAGCAACGCTTTTGAAAGCGCCACCGAAATCAGTCTCACCGGGTCTTTCGTCATGTCCCGTACGGCGCAACGCGCGCCGATGAACGACAATGTAGGTCTGAGCCATGGGCGTGGCAAGTGAAACTAGTGTGAGTTTTCACCTAACCTGCGCGAACTGCTGGTTCCCAGTTCCGGTCAGGCCCGGAACATATGCCTCCCGGATGATGCGGATGTCGCATTCTGCGAAGCCGACACACCGCTGATCGGACCCGGCGTGCAACATCTCTTTGCGGTCCATTTGGGACAAATCGGCGAGGCGGAGTGTGTGCAGTCCTATCTGGTACAGGGAAGGGCATGCCTGGACACAGTGTCATCGAAACAGTGCCTGCCTGACGACGGTTTCCGGCCCTGAAATAGGAAAAAATTCAAATGTGACACCTTGTGACCCCGGTCACAGAGCTGGTCGGAGGCCGGCGCTATGGTCTTTTCATGAGCTGAGGCAGGGAAACATTCAGGGCCTCGCAACCAAGAAGGGACTTTAGAATGTTTAAGAAAATCGCAACCACCACCACCGCCCTCGCTCTCGTTGCCGGTGTCGTTCTCACCTCTCAGACCACCACTGCCGAAGCCGGAAACGGCTGGCGCGTCGGCGCAGGCATTGCAGGCGGCATTGCTGCCGGTGCCATCATCGGCTCCGCCCTGGCACGTCCCCGTTACGCACCGCGTTACGTCGCTCCGCCGCCGGCCTACTATCCGGCACCGGCTCCGGTTGTTACCTACCGCCCGGCTCCGTGGACGCCGGCCTGGTACAACTACTGCCACTCGAAATATCGCTCGTTCAACCCGAACACCGGCTACTTCCTGGCCTATTCCGGTCAATACAAGTTCTGCCGCTAAGTTTTTCAAGGGTTCCGGAGCCGGTCCACCGGCTCCCTCCAAACAACGACAATGCGACTCAGCCGGCACAGATGCGGCACAAAGAGTGCCCCCGGCGTCTCCCTGCAAGGTCTCCTCCCAACCTTGCAGGGAGTTTTTATTTTGCCCCGGCGATGCGCTTGGCTGCGCGCATGATGGTTTCAAGCTGGTTCAGAAAGCGGGACCGGTCGGCCTTGGAGAAAGACGGGCCGCCTTCGCGGATTTCACCGGTTTCCCTCAGATGCGTGTTGAGATCGCGCATGGCAAGGCGCATGCCGATGCCATCCTCGCGAAACGGTTTTCCGGTCGGTCCGATCACAAGTGCCCCGGCTTTCACGCATCGCGCTGCCAGCGGCACGTCCGCCGTGACCACGACATCGCCTTCCTTGGCCCGTTCGGCAATCCAGTTGTCGGCCTCATCCGGTCCTTCGGGCACAACCACACGCTCGATTAGATCGCCTTCCGGCAGCCGCATCCAGCTGTTGGAGACGAACTTGATTTCAACCCTGTGCCGCTCGCCGACCCGAACGGCCTCGTCCTTCACCGGGCAGGCGTCCGCGTCCACAAAAAGGATCGTCATGGTTTTCGCCCCGCAGTGTCCGTTTCCAAGTAAGTCGTGATCCCTGAAGCCGCGCGATGCGCCGTTGCAAAACAGGCCTGCAGCAGGTAACCGCCGGTCGGTGCCTCCCAATCGAGCATTTCTCCGGCGGCGAAGACGCCCGGCACTTTCTTGAGCATCATCGCCTTGTCGACGTCGTCAAGCGCAATACCGCCGGCTGACGAAATGGCCCGGTCGATCGGATAGGGCGCTCTACTGGCAAGCGTCACCCGTTTGATGCGGTCTGAAAGGGAAGCAGGATCGTCTGGCAGTGGACCACCCTCGCGAAGCAAGGCGATTTCAACAGGAGAGAGTTTCAGCGCCTTTCTGAGAAATGTGGACCAGGATTGCTTGCCCCTGGATCGCGAAAGTCTGGCAGTCAACTGCTCGGCCGTCATTGAGGGGCGCAGATCGATGACAATTTCCGCCGACCCAAGACGATTTATCGTATCGCGGATCTCGGCTGAAAGTGCATAGACAGCCCCGCCCTCCAGACCCCTTTCGGAAAGAATGGCTTCGCCGAGGACCTGGCGGCCAGCTTGGCTCAGGCCGATGCGCTTCAATGGTGAGCCTGAGAACCTCTTTTTCAGCAACGGGCTCCAGGCAATCTCGAAGCCGCAGTTGGCCGGCTGGAAGGGGTTTATCAGCACGCCGCGTTCCTGAAGGAGCGGCACCCAGGACGCGGTTGATCCGAGTTTCGGCCAGCTTGCGCCTCCCATGGCAAGCAAGACCGCCCGGGCCGCGATCTCGCGGGGCTCTCCACCTTCTGATCGAACGACAGCCGTGTTTTTCTCAGAAAATCCCGCGAGGCTCTGCCGGGTTCGAAGAGTAACGCCACGGTCCTGGAGCCGCCGGAGGAGGGCGCGCAACAGGGGGGACGCTTTCATCGCGACAGGAAAGACGCGGCCGCTGGAGCCAACAAATGTTTCTTGTCCGAGGTCGTGACACCAATCGATCAGGGCTTGCGGCGGAAAGGCCTCGATGATGGGAGCCAGGAACGGCGCTGCTTCACGGTAGCGGCCCATGAAAGCTGCAAAGTCCTCGCTATGCGTAATGTTGAGCCCCCCGCGCCCGGCCATCAGGAATTTTCGCGCAGGCGACGGCATTCGGTCGATGATTTCAACCTTGAACCCACGGGCCGCCAACTGGTCGGCCGCAAACAGACCGGCCGGACCGGCACCGATGACAAGCACATCAAGCATGCCGCCTTATAAGGGAACTTGCGTGCTGAACGCCACACCTGAATGGCCTTCTTGAACCGGTCATCGCCATGCCTGTCGGCCGGCGCACCGTTTCGGCACGGCAAGGCAAGCTTTTGTTATCCCTCTCGTGAGACCATGAAACCGCCTATACCCGAAGACCGGCCGAAAGAGCCGTGCGCTGCCGAAAGTGTGTTTCATGGATGAGCCAAGCGACTTGATTGTCGTCGCAGATCATGACGAAGCTGTCAGAAGTGGCTTCGAGCGCCTTTTCGGCGACCACCACAAGGTGGCCTGTTTTGCCGAATCCGAGGAAGCTTTGCGCTTCCTCAAGCAGAACCCGGCAACCTGCGTGATCTTTTCCTGCTATCACCTTCCGGGCCGGGGAGGAACGGCTTTTCTGCGGGCTTCGGAAATGATTGTTCCGCAAGCCGCGCGCGTGATGCTGACGCGAGAGACGTCTGCTGAGGCGATCAAGAAAGCCCTCAATGAGGCCCATGCCTTCATCTATCTGGAAAAGCCGTGTCCGCAGGAAGAGCTTGCGAGCGCGCTTGAAACCGCGATGGCCCATCACAAGCAGCAGGCCGCGGACCGGCTGTTGCTGGAAAGGACACTTGCCGGGTCGGTGAAGCTTCTGATCGACATGCTGGCGTTGTTCCATCCCGAGGCGTTCCGGCGCACCGGGATCGTGCGCAAGCAGGCGCTCAAGATCGCTCATGAACTCGGCATCCGCAAAACCTGGGAACTGGAAATGGCGGTCATGCTGTCTCCGCTTGGGGAAGCTCTTCTGCCGAAACAGATCCTGGCCCGCTACCGCGCCGCCCGAGGCCTGACGGAGCAGGAGCGCGACGTGCTCGACCGCTCACCCGCCCAGACCCGAGATCTCCTGCAGAACATCCCGCACCTGGAAAAGGTGTCCGAATTTCTCAACCTCTCCGCGCGCGGCTTCGACGGTTCCGGTTTTCCGAAGGACGGTCCGACGGGTGAAGACATTCCGATGATCTCGCGCATTCTGAAACTTCTGACGGACCTTTGGTACGCCAGCCCGGAAGGCGGCCCGGATGCCGCTGCCTTTGAAGCGCTGGCGATCAAGCGGAAGAAATACGATCAGAAGCTTCTGGAAATCGCCAGAAAGGTGCTTCTGGAAGAGGGCCTGGAAGAGCGCAGCGGTCAGATTTCGGAGTGCAATATCCACTCGCTCAGGCCCGGCGACATTCTCGTCGATGATGTGCTCACGGAATCCAGTCACGAACTCGTCCTGTCGCGCGATCACACGCTGACACGGACGACCATCCGCCGGTTGGAACACTTCCACCACACCACCGGCGTCCGCCAGCCGATCCGAGTCGAACGGCATGCCGTGCCCAATGAGGCGCTGGATGCGACGGGCTAGGTGATGGACCCAAGTGCAGGCGCGCGCCGGACGTCGCGCTAAAGCCTATTCGCCCCGCTTCTCCAGCAACTCCGCCTCGTAGGCTTTTGCGACGCGCAGAAACCGTGCATGGGCGTAGTTGATGGACAGGATGACCCCCCACCAGCCGTATTTGCGGTACCTGCGCGCGAAATAGGCCTTGAAGAAGCTCACCGGAAATTCGGTCACGAGGCGGGACCTCGGCAGTTTGCGCCCCCGTGAGCGCATGTCGTCCACCTGCATGCCCGAATAGCGGTTGTACTTTCCGACCTGAAAGTCGAGCGAGCGGATGGATCGATGCGCCATGATCCCGGCAAAATTGTCGATCTTCGCTCCTTCGTCAGGCCGAACCGTGTCGTGAACGGTCGATGCGGAAAAACGCCCTTTCCGGCGGTCGTAGAGACGGATCTGATGGTAGCCGTAGGCCCAGGGTGCCGGTGCGTCTTCATGGGCATACATGTCGCGGATCATGATGCGCCAGCCGTCGGCTGTCTCGTAGCTGCCATCGGCGAACCTCGCCTTTATCTCCTCGGCAAGCTCCGGCGTAACTTCCTCGTCCGCGTCGAGGTTGAGCAGCCAGTCGTTGCGGCACTGGTCCTCGCCGTAGCGCTTCTGCGGGCCGTATCCTTTCCAGTCGTGGTGTACCACGCGCGCACCAAGGCTTTCGGCAATCGCAATCGTGCCATCCGTAGATCCGCTGTCGACGACGATGACCTCGTCGACCCAGTCGATCACGCTCTTGATCGGCCGGCTGATCCGGTCGGCTTCGTTCTTGGAGATGATGAACGCGGACAGGGGAAGGCGATCGGTCATTCAGGGTCCGGCAAAGTGTCGACAGGGGCCGGAGGGTATCCGGTGCGCCTTTTTAGCCGCACCGGGTCATGATTTGAAGCAGGGAATTCAGGATTTCACCCTTGCGAAACATGCATCCAGCCCTTGAAGGGAAATCGTGCCGCCCTCGGCCGTTCCGGTAAACCCGGGCGCGCGGAGGTCCTCAAGGACAAGTCCCTGAAGCGTTACCTTTGCTGGTTCGGCTGAGAGGTTGAAGGCGCACAGGATGGTTTCGTCTTCGAAACTCCGTGTGAAAACCAGCGTTTCTTCCGGGCTTTCAAGGAAAACCATGTCGCCTTTCCTGAGTGGGGTCCTGCCTTGCCGCCAGGCGAAAAAGGCGCGGTTCCGGTTCAGGGTCGAGCCTTCATCCTTATCCTGTTCGAACACCGCCATCTGCAGGTGTTCACTGGCGACCGGCAACCAGGGTTCAGCGTCGGAAAAACCGCCATTGGCGTTGTTTTTCACCCACGGCATCGGCGTGCGGCAACCGTCGCGGCCCTTGTATTCCGGCCAGAAGCGGATGCCGTAGGGGTCCTGAAGTTTTTCGAACGGCACCTCCACCTGCCGCAGACCAAGCTCTTCACCCTGATAGAGGCACGGCGTGCCACGCAGGCTCGCGCACAGTGCCGCTCCCAGCGGCGCAAACCTGGCGGGGTCCTTGCCGTCGCCCCAGCGGCTGGCGACCCTTTGGACATCGTGGTTGGACAATGCCCAGCTGGCCCAGCCCGAGCCGATCCCTGCATTCATTTCCTCAACGATCCGCCGGATATAGGCCGCCGAGTGCTGCGGCGTCAGCAGATCGAAGCTGTAGGCCATGTGGATGCGCCTGTTCTCTTCCGTATAGGAGGCGGTCAGCTCCACGGCCTGGCCGTCCGCGCCGATCTCGCCGACGGAGGTTGCACCCGGATACTTGTCGAGCAGAGCCCGGAACCGTTCCAGGAATGCAAGGTTTTCGGGCCGGGTCTTGTCATAGAGATGGTTCTGAAACCCGTAAGGGTTGGTTGGATCGACCGTGGACGGCGCCTCGTCTGAATTGAGGGGCGGGTTGTCCCGCAGCTCCGCGTCGTGGAAATAGAAATTCACCGTATCCAGGCGAAAGCCGTCTACACCGCGATCGAGCCAGAACCGGGCAACATCCAGAACCGCGTCCTGAACGTCGGTGTTGTGAAAGTTGAGGTCCGGCTGGCTGGTCAAAAAATTGTGCATGTAGAACTGGCAGCGGCGGCTGTCCCATTCCCACGCCGGGCCGCCGAACAGGGAAAGCCAGTTGTTGGGCGGTGTACCATCGGGCTTGCTGTCGGCCCAGACATACCAGTCCGCCCTGGCGTTGTCCTTCGATGACCTGCTTTCCTTGAACCAGGCGTGCTGATCGGACGTGTGCGAAATCACCAGGTCAATCATGACCTTGAGCCCGCGATCATGCGCGGCCCGCGTCATGCGGTCGAAATCGGCAAGTGACCCGAACATCGGATCGACATCTTCATAGTCGGAAACGTCGTAGCCGAAATCATCCATGGGCGAGGTGAAAAATGGCGACAACCAGATGGCATCGACCCCGAGCGAGGCGATGTAGTCCATACGTTCCGTCACGCCATTGAGATCGCCGATCCCGTCATTGTTGGAATCGTTGAAAGACCGCGGATAGATCTGGTAGATCACCGCGCCCCGCCACCAGTCCCGGTCGCCGGTCGTTTCGTCGGGCATGACGGCCTCCTGGCCGGTATCGGCTTCCTCAAACATTGCCGGTCTCCGTTCCGCGTGTTGCGGGATATCAATTCAAAGCGCTTTGAATGGCTATATGCCGCGGATCGCGAGGTCAAGTTACAACGCATGAAAAGTCGTGCACTCTGGAAAGAATTGTTTGGGACGTGTTGATAAAGAAACGCTCAAATGCAAAAGCCGGCCCTGCGATCAGGACCGGCGAAATGCAACTAAATTGCCTCAAAAAAAGACCTTGTTTGAAACAGGGAAACAGCTACGCGCTCTGCATGACGTTCTCATGAACAAAATATTAAAATGCCTCCTTCATTTACCGGGAACGGCTTGTCTCGAACCTCGCGAATTGTAGAGGAAAACAAAATAAATAATTGATTTTAAATGCATAAAATAAAAACAATGACGTTTAGGTCAATTTGTCCTTGCAATCCCGGATTGAAGCTGGGAATGTCCGGTGCAGCGAAGTTCCGATATGGTAAGGGAAAAGCTGTCCGCCGCGCCTGAAATGGCAGCGGGGCGCTTTTCCGGTGACTGGATGCATTTGGAGGAAATCTCATGACGGCAGCAATGGTTGGATGGGCGCATATGCCTTTCGGCAAGCATGCGGAAGAAACCGTTGAAAGCATGATCGTCAAGGTGGCCGCCGACGCCATGCACGACGCGGGCATCGGGCCTGAAGATGTTGATGAAATCCTGCTTGGCCACTTCAATGCGGGCTTCTCGGCACAGGATTTTACGGCATCCCTGGTGCTCCAGGCTGATCCGGCGCTCCGGTTCAAGCCGGCGACGCGTGTCGAAAATGCCTGCGCGACGGGCTCGGCCGCCGTTCATCAGGGCGTCCGCGCGATTGCCTCCGGCGACGCGCGCATCGTCCTTGTTGTCGGCGTGGAGCAGATGACGACAACGCCAGGCCCGGAGATTGGCAAGAACCTCCTGAAAGCCTCCTATCTGAAAGAAGAGGGCGACATCCCGGCCGGCTTCGCCGGTGTCTTTGGCAAGATCGCCGACGCCTATTTCCAGAAATTCGGCGACCAGTCCGACGCCCTGGCAAAGATTGCCGCCAAGAACCACAAGAACGGCACCGGCAATCCCTACGCCCAGATGCGCAAGGATCTCGGGTTCGAGTTCTGCCGTGCGGAAAGCGAAAAGAATCCGTTCGTTGCCGGCCCGCTCAAGCGCACGGACTGTTCGCTCGTTTCCGATGGTGCGGCAGCGCTTGTCCTGACGGATCCGGCTACAGCGCTTGGCATGAAAAAGGCGGTGGCCTTCCGCGGCATGGCGCATGTGCAGGATTTTCTGCCGATGTCACGCCGCGATATCCTGAAATTCGAAGGCTGCTCCAAGGCATGGGGCGAAGCGCTGGGCGATGCCAATCTGGCCCTCGACGACCTGTCCTTCGTCGAGACCCATGACTGTTTCACCATTGCCGAACTGCTCGAGTACGAAGCCATGGGCCTGACCTCGGAAGGCGAGGGCGCAAGGGCTGTTCTGGAAGGCTGGACCGAGATGGACGGCAAGCTGCCGGTCAACCCGTCCGGCGGCCTGAAATCAAAAGGCCATCCGATTGGAGCAACGGGCGTTTCCATGCATGTCCTGACCGCCATGCAGCTCACCGGCACGGCCGGCGACATCCAGGTCAGGGACGCGGAAATCGGTGGCATCTTCAACATGGGCGGCGCCGCTGTTGCCAACTTCGTTTCTGTCATGCAGGCAATGCGGTAATCATCGCTGGAGTGCCAGCAGAAAGCCGGCGGCTCCCGCTGGCTTTATTGTTGATCGAATGCGCCGGCGATCATGCGATGACGTTGTTTTCAGGAATGATCATCAACTCTTTGCTGCACCGATCCCCGCTCGCGCCGCGCTTGGCCGGGATGACGCCTTAACCGACTGGCCGCCGTGCTTTGCTCGTACGCTTTGGGTCATACCATGGCTCGACCCACTGCTGTCCGGTTCGGAATTTGCTTGTCGAACTTATGTCATTGAGAATGCGGCAGTGTTCCGTCCAGCGCCAAGTTGGGACAAGGACTTGTTTTCCGGATTTGTCGTCCCGGTTTGGCGCGTAAGCGGCAAGACCGGGATCGAGTACGCCGTGTGACTTCAGGTTAGAAGAAGCGGGAGAAACAACGGGTTACTGGTTCCCTGCCTTCCGCTGCGCTTCAGCAGGGATGACAAGTCTGCATGCGCAAGCGCGCCCTACGGGACTCATTTCGTCATAAACCGGACAGCAGTGGGCTCGACCCTGGCATCCATGCCGTTTCGTTTCTTCAAGGGGGCTTCGCTGTTTGACCAGGCAGAGCGGCATGGATTGCCAGATCAAGTCTGGCAATGACGGGCAGAGCAGTTTTTGCGTCCTCATGGCCCTTGTGCTGGTGCGCTTTTGGTGCCGGAATAAGTCCGGATTGCAGATCGGCGCCGGGTTCCGCCTCACTTCTCACAAATGACGTTGGCAAACGCATTGACCTTTCTTTCGTCACCCCGGACGCACGAAGTAAGACCTGCGCCGGAGCGCCGGGATCTTGCCGATCTCTGCTTGCGCTCTGGTGGCAAGACCAGGATCCGGCAGCCCGATACAGCAGTAAGATGGATAAACCGGAAGCGTCCGGGTTCCGGTCTTCCTCCGAAAGCGGCGGAAACAGGCTGTCTTGCATTGACTGTTGGAAAGTAGTTCAGAACATGCCAGCGTGTCGAAGATGATGGACCCGAGCACAGACATAAGCCGTCGCGACGCATGACAGATCAGTCAGCCGAAGAGGCGGCGCCACCGGATGGCGAAACACGCATCAACCGGGATTGGGCCCGGTCCCTCAGCCTGCTCGTGATTTGCGTCGGCATCGTTGCCGCGTCGGTTTACGGCGTCCAGTTGGAACCCAGCGGCTACATTGATCACCGCTTTCGCAGCGGTTCATTCATCATGCTGCCCGCTTTTTCGGTCCTTTCGGTTTTCGTTCTCTACCGGTGTTTTGTCCCCTGGGGTGCTCCCGTGCGGATAAACGCTGAGGGTTTTGCCGACCTTCGGGCCGGCAAGGACGAGATCCCGTGGAGCGAGATCAGCAATGTCGTGCGCAAGGGGGAGTACGTGTCGTTGACCCTGCGCAGGAAATACGCCAGGTCTTACCCGTTTTCCCTCTCCCAGAAAGCGCTCAAGGCAACGCGAAAGTCGGCTGGGCCGACCCACCTCCTGATTGCCGCCTGGTGCCTGAAAACCAGCAGCCACCATCTGCTGGATACGATCTCGGCGTATAGGGAAAAGAGCTGAACGGCGGAACGAGACAGTGCCATGCGCCCCGGAACGTGTTCGGGACGCGTGCGCAATTTGTGTCGTTCAATCCGGCGCCCGTTACTGGATTGCCGCCATGGCGCGGCTGAACCCGGTCAGGGGGATCTCGATCGCGTGCCGCTGCCCGGCCATCGGTGCATAATCCACCTTGAGCGTCGCACCCGCCTTCATGGCATCGATCATGCCGCGCGAGGCCGGCGCCGATGCGAAGCAGCCTTGAGTGTTGCAACTGCCAACTGCAAAGTCGCCCAAAGCACTGCCGTCAACGGACAGCTTGACCTGCCCGGGAATATGAATTCCCAGCGGCAGCAGCATTTGCATGATCGGGTCCGCATCATTGGCCGGGAAGACGATGTCAACCTTGAGCAGGAGACGGCCACTCCCTTCCGCCCGAACGCTCTGCGAGGATTGGCAGATCAGGGCTGCGGACAACCGGGACGTCCCGGCACAACGTGTTTGCCAGAGCACATCCTTGTCGGACTTTGGTGTTGGTTCCTGTGCAGTGGCGGGAATGAAAAAGCCCAGTACGCAGAAAAGAAACGCAGCCGGGAAGGAATACTTTGGGGAAATCATGGGGTCTTCATTTGTCTGTGCGTCTGGCGCTCAGGCAATCAATCCTGCCGGTGACCGGTCCCCCACGACGAGTCGATATCTCATGATGCGGCTTCGAGACGGCTTTTTCAATGGATACCGTAAATTGCAACCCGGCCGGAACCGGAATCGGTCAATCGCCGCGTCTGGAAAAAACTATTCCTCATCCGACCTGAGCTTTGAAAACCGGTGCCCGGAACTTCGCGGAGCGGCAAATTACATTAGAGCCATCAAACTGGGATTGGAGACCCTGCAGGATGGCCGACCGCCGCGGTGACAATGTGAAAACGCTGAAAAAGCCGGAAGACCGGCTCGATGTGTTTCCTGCCTTCATGAAAGTTGCAGGCCGTCGCGTGCTTGTCGTCGGACACGGCGGTGAAGCGGCTGCCAAGGTGCGCCTGCTGGGTGAAACCAATGCGGCGATCGTTGTCATCGGCAAGGAGATCGAGCCCGATCTCAGCGAGGCGATCGAGCTTTTCCAGGCCGAGCACATCGCGGAAGACTTCCGTCCCGCACATCTGACGGGCGCCGCACTTGTCTTTTCCGCACGTGAAGACTGGGATCTCGACAAGGCCGTTGTCGATGCAGCCAGGATCATGGGTATGCCGGTCAACGCCGTTGATAAACCCGAGCTTTGCGACTTCTACACCGGCGCACTCGTCAACCGGGCTCCAATTGCAGTCGCCATCACTTCAACCGGCGTCGGTCCGGTATTGTCCAGACATATCCGCGCACGCATCGAGGCAATGCTCCCGCGTGCGACCGGTGAACTTGCCCGGCTTGCGGAAAGCTTTCGCGATGCGGCGACCAAGGTCATTACCGACGGTGCGCTGCGCCGCAATTTCTGGGCCCGGTTCTTTTCAGGGTCCGTCGCGACAAATCTTTATGCCGGCAAGCCGGACGTTGCGCGCGCCGAGGCGCAGCGCCTGCTGAACGGCATGGCGGACGAGCCGGGTTTTGTCTGGCTTGTCGGCGCCGGTCCCGGTGCCGAGGATCTTCTGACCCTTCGGGCACAGCGTCTTCTCCAGGAAGCCGATGTCATTGTTCACGACGCCCTCGTGCCAGCAAGCGTTGTCGCCATGGGACGGCGCGACGCGGAACGTATTTCGGTTGGCAAGCGCAAGGGCGCTCATTCGGTGCCGCAGTCTGAAATCTGCGAGCTTCTTGTCGACCTGGGCGAAAAGGGACTGAAAGTCGTGCGCCTCAAGGCCGGGGATCCGATGATCTTCGGCCGGGCGGCAGAAGAAATGGAGGCGCTCCGTGAGGGCGGGATAGGGTTTGAGATTGTGCCCGGCGTGACTGCAGCCTTTGCCGCCGCTGCCTCGGCTCAGATCCCGCTGACACTTCGCGGTGTTGCCTCCAACCTTGTCTTTGCGACCGGCCACAACGCCAAGTCCGAAACGTTGCCTGATTGGGCCGGACTTGCGCTGAAAGGGGCAACGGTCGCCGTTTACATGGGGCGCACTGTTGCCGCTGCCGTGGCCGACAAGATGATCGGTGCGGGGCTTGGCCCTCAGACCCCGGTCGCGGTTGTCGAAAACGCCGCGCATGCAGATGAACGTCTTTTCGCCGGAACCCTGTCGGAACTCGCTGTCCTGTCCAACCGGGCAGAAATCGACGGTCCGGTGCTCATCGTTATCGGCGAGGCCGTTGGCCATGCCGCCCTGAACAAGGCTGAACCGCTCGCGCCGCTTGATGTCGTGCGCGCGGCGGTGGCCTGACGAAAGAGAGTAGATGCAATGAAGGTCATCACCGCCAACCGCCTTTTGAATGGCGACGTTGTCTGGCTCGGAGAAAACGGCAGCTGGGTCGAGCGTGTCACGCTGGCCCGGACCTTCGAGAGCAAGGATGAGGTCGCCGAAGGGCTGGCCATCGGCCAGCAGGCCGAGAAGAACCAGGAGGTCGTCGGCGTTTACGAGATGGACGTGACCCAGGAAGACGGCGTGCTTGTTCCCGTCCGACTGCGTGAGCGCATTCGTGCCGCCGGACCGACCACGCATCCGCAATTCGGCAAACAGGCCCAGGCGGTTTCCGCCTGATCAGGACAGCTACCAGGGCAGCGCCGGGCAAGACACCGGCAGCGCCCGACAGGAGAAAGCACCGATGTATCGCTACGACGAATTTGACGCGGGTTTTGTCAATCAGCGCACCGAACAATTCAAGGACCAGGTCCGCCGCCGCCTGGCAGGCGAGCTGTCCGAGGATGAGTTCAAGCCGCTCCGCCTGATGAACGGCCTTTATCTGCAGCTGCATGCCTACATGCTCCGGGTCGCGATCCCCTATGGAACGCTGAACGGCCGTCAGATGCGTAAGCTCGCCCACATCGCGCGGACTTACGACAAGGGTTACGGCCACTTCACGACACGGCAGAACATCCAGTTCAACTGGCCGAAGCTCGAAGACACTCCGAAGATCCTGGAAGAGCTTGCAGAAGTTGAGATGCACGCCATCCAGACGTCCGGCAACTGCATCCGCAACGTGACCGCGGACCATTTTGCCGGTGCCGCGGCTGACGAGATTGCCGATCCGCGTCCCTATGCCGAAATCCTGCGGCAGTGGTCGTCGCTGCATCCCGAATTCTCGTTCCTGCCGCGCAAGTTCAAGATTGCGATCACCGGCGCGCCGAACGACCGCGCCGCCGTGCAGGTGCATGACATCGGCCTGCAACTGGCGCGAAACGATGATGGTGAGATCGGTTTTGTGGTTTACGTCGGCGGTGGCCTCGGCCGCACGCCCATGATCGGCCGCAAGGTCCGCGACTTCCTGCCCGAAGAAGACCTGCTGGCCTATTCGGAAGCGATCTTGCGGGTTTACAACCGGTACGGCCGCCGCGACAACAAGTACAAGGCCCGGATCAAGATCCTTGTGCACGAAACCGGTCTTGAGGAGTTGAAGGCCGACATCGAGGCGGAATTCGAAAAGATCCGTTTCGGTGTCCTGCGTCTTCCGGACGAGGAAGTCCGCCGCATCGAGACATATTTCGCACCGCCGCCGCTTGAAGTCGGCCCGGCTGCCTCGGCTGCGGTTGAGGCGCGCCGTGAGACCGATGCCGCATTCGCTCAGTTCCTGAAGCATAACCTGAACCCGCACCGGGTGCCCGGATACACGTCCGTCACGCTGTCCATGAAGCCGATCGGCGGTATTCCGGGCGATGCCTCAGATGCGCAGATGGAAGTGATCGCAGAGCTCGCCGAACACTATGGCCATGACGAAATCCGTATCAGTCACGAGCAGAACGTCATTCTGCCGCACGTGAAGCTGGAGGACGTGCCCGCGATCTATGACAGGCTTGCCGCCGCTGAAATCGCCGAAGGCAACGCGGGTCTCATCACCGACATCATCGCGTGTCCGGGCATGGACTACTGCGCTCTTGCCACGGCACGGTCCATCCCGGTGGCGCAGCGCATTTCCGAACGGTTCGGCACGGCGGAACGCCAGTCTGAAATTGGTGAGCTGAAGATCAAGATTTCCGGCTGCATCAATGCCTGCGGCCATCACCATGTCGGTCACATCGGTATTCTCGGCCTGGAAAAGAAGGGCGAGGAATTCTACCAGGTAACCCTTGGCGGTTCGGCCAATGAAAACGCATCGATCGGCGAAATCGTCGGGCGCGGGTTTTCATCTGAAGAGGTTGTCGATGCGATCGAGAACCTGGTCGACACCTATCTCGGACTTCGCTCCGGCAAGGAAGAAACCTTCCTTGAGGCCTACCGCCGGGTCGGGGAGGCGCCGTTCAAGGAGGCCCTTTATGGCGCTGCATGAGACATTCTCTCTGGGGGTGGATCCGGAACTGGGATTGCAGGCGGAAGTCGCCGCACTGAATGCCCAGTATGAGGATACATCGGCGCAGGAGATCCTGATGGGCGCGATCCGGCACCAGTTTGCCGGAGATATCGCCATGGTCTCCAGTTTCGGCGCCGACTCGGCCGTGCTTTTGCACATGGTCGCCCAGATTGATCCGTCTACCCCGGTGCTCTTTATCGACACGGTGAAGCTTTTCCCGGCCACGCTGCTCTATCGCGAAGAACTGATCGAAAAGCTGGGCCTGACCGACGTGCGCACTTTCAAGCCGACCAAGGACGAACTTGCGGAAAAGGACCCGGCGGGAATGCTGTGGATGTCCGATACGGATACCTGTTGCCATATCCGCAAGGTCGTGCCGCTGGAACGGGCGCTTGGCGGTTTCGAGGCGTGGATATCCGGCCGCAAGCGTCATCAGAGCTCGACACGGTCGAGCCTGGAACACTTCGAGATCGACGCTGGCCGGGTGAAGGTCAATCCGCTCGCGGATTGGTCGGCAGGTGAGGTTCTGGATTACGTGCGCGCGCATGATCTGCCGCCGCACCCGCTAGTCGCGCAGGGCTATCCATCCATCGGTTGTTTGCCCTGTACGAGCAAGGTGGCACCGGGCGAGGATCCGCGTGCCGGCCGCTGGCGCGGCAAGGACAAAACCGAATGCGGCATTCACTGGCCGACCCATGGCAAGGAAATCGACGGCAGCGGCATCTGACCGCTGCATTTAACGAAAATGAGGACGCAAGACATGACCACGATTTATAAGGACGGCGAATTCGTCGAGGAAAACTGGACCAGGGCGGATGCCGAGACGGGCACTTCTGTTGCCGGCAATGCGCTGGTGTCCCAGAGCCTGTTCCTGGAAGCGGCGGAAGACTACCTGGGCCGCGATGGCGAAACCGCCGTGCTGGTCGAAGCCGGCGATGACGTCGAAAAGCTCGCGCCGTATCTCGGCCGCCTGGCCTATGTCGCCGTTGATTTTCCGAGTTTCGCTGACGGGCGCGGGTTTTCCGCGGCCCGCGTTCTGCGCGAGCAGATCGGCTACCAGGGTGACATTCGCGCCGCAGGAAAATACATCCTCGACCAGGTGCCGCTGGCGCGCCGCTGCGGTGTGTCCTCGTTCGAGATTTCCAAGCCGGAAGTGCTGAAGGCGCTCAAGGCGGGTGAGTGGCCGGAAGTAACCAAATACCTCCAGCCGGTCGGCACCGTCGATGAAATGCCGGTCGGTACGCGCCCATGGGCACGCCGCTCGTTCAGAGACGTCGCAGTCGCCGCTGAATAAGCTTCCGCCCGAAGCCCGGCGTTGAGGAAACGAAGCGTCCCGTTTCTCTCGCCTGCGTCTGATTGGCGGTTTGATCTGGTGGAAGGTCCGGTTGCAGCATGCTGCGGCCGGGCCTTTTGCGTATCAGTCTTTTTTGAATTCGTGCCGGATGATCGCACCGACGATGTTTGAATAGTCGTCCGTCCAGGCGGCTGTGCCGTTCGAGGAGACGCTCTCCCATCTTTCGTCATCAAGCAGCGGTCCGAGGTCAGCCTCGTCCCGCGCAAACACCATGACGTTGGAAGCAAAGACCTGATCGGGTCTCTCCACGCCCTCGCCTGACTTGTAGGAGGCAAAGCGGATTGTATACCCGTCCAGTTCCGCGATGGCTGCCAGTACGCTGGCCAGTTCCAGGTATCTGTTGGAGATATGCATCGCGAGCAGTCCGTTCTCCTCGATCTTCGAGAAAAACAGGCTGATGGCTTCGCGTGTCATCAGATGCACCGGAATGGAATCGGACGAAAACGCGTCGATCAGAAGGTAGTCGAATTTCGCGTCCGGTTCTGCTTCCAGCGTCAGTCGGGCATCACCCAGAACCATCTTCGTGTCAGGGCCGCAGTCGGAGATGAACCGGAAATAGGATGGATTGGCAGCAACGTCTATGACCGACTTGTCGATCTCGTAGACAGTCCAGGTTTCACCGGGGGTGCGATGGCAGAGAAAGCTGCCGGTTCCCAGTCCGACGACACCGACGTGGCCGAGCGCGCCCCTTGCCGATGCCCGCGCTGCGAAAAGCGTCGCTGCCATCTCGCCGGTTTCGTGATAGTAGGCAAGCGGCTCCGGCGACCCTTCGCCGATCTCCGGCTCGAAAGAGCTCATCGCGATGCTGCCGTGAACGGTTGTGCCGTGAACCATGCGGCGATAGGTGCCGTCATCCGTGTCCTTGACCTTCACTACGCCGAAGAAGGACCGCTCGGTGTGAACGACGCTCGGATGCAGTTGCAGCAGCAGCACTAGCGGCACGGTCAGGATCAGAAGCACATGCGAGATGGCCTGCCACTTGACCTGGGCCAATGCGGCAAGCGCCACGAGGGCAATGATCGAGACCATGACGACTTCATGCCCTTCGACCTCCGGGATCCATCCGCGTGTCAGGCCGATCCAGAAGAGAAGGGTCAGTCCGGCCCCGAACAGGATGGTCTTGAACACGGAGTTCGCCGTGGCGCCGTTCTTAAGCGGCAGCAGGAACAGCGCGGCCAACATGAGCATCGGGTATTCTGCGACCCAGTCGAATATGTTCGGCGCGACGAGACCTGCAAAGACACCACCGAGTACGCCGCCAACCGACATCCAGAGATAGAAGGCGGTCAACTGGCTCGCATGCGGGCGCAGCTGGTAGAGCCGCGCATGGCAATAGAGCACCGTCATGAAGTAGATCAGCAGATTGGCGCCGAGGCCGAATGTTAGCGGCAGGATCTTGGGCAGGAAGATCACGGCGGTGGCGAGGATCGCTGCAAACGGCAGGATGTTCGACAGGAACTCCACGGAAATCAGCGGTCTGGTTTTGAACGCGATCACGAAGGTCAAGAGGAACAGCGACAGCGGAACCACCCACATGAAGGGTGCGGAGGCGATGTCCACCGCGATGTGAGCGGTCAGGGCAATCGTCAGGGCCGAGGGAACCGCGGCGAGGCCAAGATAGGTGAAGACCTGCTTCGCCGAAATCCGTTCCGCCGGAGACGTGCCCTCGCTGTCCTTGCCGCCTTGCTGATCGGACATTGCCGGTTGGGGGCGGCGAAGCACGGCGGCGGCGCAAAGCAGGATCGCGATCACCAGTCCGAAATATCCCGCTGTCCAGAGCAGGGATTGCGTTCCGAGCTTGAGCGTGGGTTCGAGCACCAGAATATAGAGATAGAGCGAAGCGAAGCTGCCGATGTTGCTTGCGCCGTAGAGGAAATACGGATCGGATGCGTGTTTGTGGCCGGTTTGCGTGAACCATGCCTGCAGCAGGGGCGCGTTTGCGGACACGGCGAAAAACGGGAGTCCGACGGAAACGGCGAACAATCCGAGCAACCAGATCTCCTGATAGTCGGCCGGCGGCGTATCCCATCCGCTGGCGATCCCGAGCGGCAGGAACAGGCACGCGGACAGGAGCACCAGCGTGTGGACGATGATCGCGTGTTTCGTCTTGAGATAGCGCGTCAGCAAATGGGCATAGGTATATCCGAGCAACAAAACGCTCTGGAAGAACACCATGGCGACGGACCAGACGCCGGGAGAGCCGCCAAGCTTTGGCAACACCAGCTTGGAAAAGAACGGCTGGACGGAAAAAAGCAGGAAGGCACTGAGGAAGAGGGTGCCTGCAAACACCTGCAGCACCGGAATGGCAATGCCGATTTGTCCACCTTCGTTCGCCGGGAGCGAAGTTTGCTGCGACTGTTGCATCGTGTCTTTCCCCTGAGATACCCGGGTGGAGACTACGAAGGCCGAGTTAAGTAACGCATAAAAGACGTGCTTAAGAATAAGCAAACGCGCGAGGTTGCAGTCACTCCTGCGTGTGCGGAAAATCGATCCGGAAGCACGCGCCGGTGTCCTGGGGAACCAGTGCGATTGACGCATGATGTGCCTTGAGCAGTGCCCTTATGATCCCCAGACCCATGCCCGTGCCGCCGCTCTCGCGGCGCGTTGTGAAGAAGAGATCGAAAACCTGCTCCTGGTTCCCTGCCGAGATGCCTTCTCCGTTGTCCGAAATCTCCAGACGTAGGCCGCTTGACGTGTCCTTGGACGAAAAGACAACCCTGTCGGCACCGTGCCGGACTGAGTTGTCGATCATGTTTTCAATGACAATGCGCGCGTTTTCGGCCGACATGGGGAGTGTGCAGTCACGCTCCGCTTCTATCAGAACCTGATTGAACCGGGTTCGGATCCCCTCCAGGACCTCCGAAAGGCGGCTGGTTCCACCGATTGAGACGCTGTCCGCCCTGGCCAGTTCCCTGAGCCGGTTCAAAAGCCGGGAAGCGCGCTCGGTATCTGCAAGGATATTTTTCAGGAACTTCTCCCGCTCGGAACAGCTGAGCTCCTCCGCGCCGTCTTTGAGAAGTTCCGCAGCGCCTTGTATCGCGGTGAGCGGGGTCTTCAACTCATGGGTGACATGATTGGCAAACGTACTGATGTACTCGTTCCGGTCGAACAGTTTCCGCGAGGTTTCCAGCATGCTGGTCGACAGCGCATGGATTTCCCGGTTGCCGTGGATGCGCAGCGGTTTCAGGGCATCGCGGTCACCGCGGCCGATTTTCAGGGAACGGTCCGTGAGCGCCTTGATCGGGCCGGCGATGCCGCGTGCGAATATGAAGCCGACTATGAATGTCGCGCTCAGCACGAACGCAAGCACAAGGACGACTGTTTCCCACTTGAGGAACATTTCCCTCAGGATGTTGCTTGGCGTTCGCGAGGCATAGACGATGCCCGCAACCCTGTTGTCGATCAGGATCGGCAGGGCGGTGAACACCCGCACGCTTGTGCCGCGGCTGATGGAATAGATCGGTTGCGGGTTCTGGACGACGCGTTCGCGGAGCACGCTGGTGTATCGGCCGGCCAGGGCGTTTTTGACTTCGGCAACATGCGCAAGCGAAAGCCCGGTATCGTCCCGTCCCGCGATGATCGTCCCGTTCGGATCGAGCACCCGGAACCCGGCGAGTGTCAGTTTTTGTGTGTCCTTCAGAACCTGTTCTATGGCTTTGCCGGCGTCCCGATATGCCGGATGGATCTCGTACTCTGATGCGCGTGGATCTGGACGAGAGGGGAGCACCGCCGTCCTGTTGAGATCCAGCATTGGCAACTGCGGGGTCCAGTCGCCTGTGGGTGCCTTGTCGTATCTGCGCACAGAGGAGGACAATGGCCCGGCGGAATAGGGCGAGGGCGGACGGGCAACCGGTCCAAGGGGAGGTATATCGCCGTCTTGCTGTTTCAGGTATTGCGCCGCAATGGCTGCGATTGCGGCGGACTGGGCGATGAGTTCGCCTTCCGTGGTCTGGATCAGCTGGTTTTCGTAAACACGGAAAAAAACGATGCCGGCAAGTGGAACCAGCAACATGATCCCGAGCACGATCGCTATGACGAGGCTGATTGAAGGGCGCCATCGATCGCGGAATGAGTTGGAGATTTCCATTCGTGTGCGGGGTCAGCTGGTGTTTTCGCACGGGCCGAGGCGGAAGCCGACACCGTGCACGGTCTCGATCGCATCGCAGCACCCGCCCGCGGTAAGCTTGGCGCGGATGTTGCGGATGTGGCTGTCGATCGTCCGGTCCGAAACGTGAATATTGTCCTTGTAGGCCTTCTCCAGAATGCGTTCGCGGGTATAGACGATCTTGGGTCGCTCCATCAGGGCGGACAGGATTTCGAACTCGATGGCCGTAAGTCCGATCTCGGTGTGGTTTACGCTGACCTGGCGCTCTTCCTTTTCCAGCACCAGCAGCCCGTGCCGCATCAGCGGGGTTTCGGGTGCAGATGTGGTCTGCGGGGCACCATAGCGCTTCAGGATGACACCGACCCGCGCGATCAGTTCCCTCGGGCTGAAGGGTTTGGTGACGTAATCGTCAGCACCGAGTTCCAGTCCGATGATCCGGTCGATTTCATCATCGCGCGCCGACAGGAACAGGATCGGCACTTCGGATTTTTTCCTGAGTTCCCGGCACACGTCCAGCCCGTCCATCTCCGGCAACCCGATGTCGAGAATGATCAGCGCAGGTGCATGCAACGCGGCCTTGTCGAGGGCTTCCTTGCCGTCTGATGCGATCTCGTGGCGGTAAGATGCCTTCTGGAGCGCGAAACAGATCACTTCGCGGATATTCGGATCATCGTCGACGACAAGAATGGTTTTTGACTGCAAGGGACCGGTCCGGACATGAGAGCTCCCGCACCCGGGTGCGGGGATTGCTGCAAGTTTGACTATCAACGCAGGGAGTTAAGAAATAACCGAGGCCGTTACATGTTTCCAGCCACCAGCCATCCCGCCGCAGGGAACGGGGCAGCGTCCTATCGACGATTTCTTTCACGAAAAAACGCGCGTGGCGATGAGGCTTCTGGGCTGCGTCGGTGGGCTTTCGCTTCAAGCGGTTGAGCCGGGTCGGCATGGAACGCACGCGGAATTGCATCTGAATGGATCTCCTGACAGGCGGAACTGTGCCTTTTTGCCGGAGACCCTTGCAGCCCGCTGCCAGACACCGTGCAGATTTTGCGCAATTTCCGGATGGGGCTGATGGCACCGGCTTTGCAGCCGGCGCAGACAAGGTGAGATTTGAGGTGCCGCCGCGCTCAGACAGAAAGACCGATGGTCTTGAGCAGCACGAACCCCGGAAACAGGACCAGCGACGACAAGGTCAGCAACATGCCGATCGCGCGTCCGATACCGAAACCCGTCGTGACGATGGTTGCATAGTGAAGGAGGCGGCCGAGCAGGAGCGCTGTCCCACCGGCCAATAGGAGCATATGCGGCGCGCCGGCAAGTTCCGCCGCCGCCATTGCGAGCAAAGCGATCGGCACGGTCTCGGTGAAATTGCCGTGCGCGCGCATCCGCTGAAGCAGGACACCGTCACCGCCATCCATGAACTGAACGTCGGTCTGGAGCCTGCGAAGTCCGACGGCAACTGTCATCGGGATCTGAATCAGTGCGAAGACGGCAACAAATACAATCGTCACGGGCAGGGCGGAAAGGACTTCCATTTTCGGGTTCTCGCTGTTTTGGAGTATCGGGTGAGACCGGCAGTTTCGGATCAAGCACGCACCGCCGGCCGTCTGAAAAAATGTCTTGTCCGGGCTCAGCTCCCGGCCGGTTCTTCATAGGTGATGAGCGCGATGACCCCGCCGACCGGATCGATCAGCGTCGCCATGCGGCCGACGCCCGGGACACTCATCGGTTCGCCGGCGATGGTCGCGCCCAGTGCCTTGGCTTTTTCTATGCGCGCATCAACGTCATCGACCGTGACATAGGGCAGCCAGCGCGGCGCTTCGGCCGCCATCGGCGGAAAGCCACCGATCTTCTCTTCACCGTTGGCAATCACCGTGTAGGTCATGCCCGGCATTTCCATGTCTTCCAGGCCCCAACCGAGGAGGCTCGTATAGAACTCTTTCGCCTTTGTACCGTCCCCGCTGTGAAGCTCCATCCAGCTGAACGCGCCATGGGTTTGCATCGGATTGCTCATCTCTTCCATCCTCAAGGTTCATGATCTGCCTGGTCGGGCCAGGTGATCGGAGGACGCAAGAGACGTGTCAGATCCGACAGGGGTGAAAGTTTTTTTGAACCAAGCTGGGCGAGCCCATCTGCGTTGTCAGCGGATCTCGTTCTGGATCCAGTCGATCAGGGCAGTTGACGCGTTGCGATTGGCGGTCTTTCCGGCAGGCCGAAGCAACCAGAAACCGAGATCTCGCTCGCTTTCGTCCTGCCAAACCTCACACAGGCGACCTGATATGCTGTCGGCACGCGCGATGAGTTCGGGTGCGATCGCGACACCCTGCCCGTTTGCAGCCGCGTCCAATGCAAGCGACGTCTGATTGAATTGGAGGACCGGTTGCGGGCAGGAAACACCATGCTCCGGCAGCAGCTTCTCCCAGTATCTGTGTCCATCCTGGATCAGCGGCAGGCAGATCAGCTCGGTCATCTCGAGCGGAGCGTCGGCAGGCAGATCGATTTCCGGGCTGCAATAGGCCCGCAGGTTTATTGGTGCCAGGAGGTCAACGGCAAGATGCTGATCCGGCGGGCGTCTTCCCTGCCGGACCGCCACATCGACATCCTGCGTTTGAAAGTCGGTGAGGTGTTCGCTGGCGATGATCCTGACATCGATATCCGGATTGCGCTCCATGAATTTCGGCAGGCGGGGCACAAGCCATTTCGAGGCAAATGACGGGGGAAGGCTCAGGGTGACCCGGTTGACGACAGGTAATAGTTTTCTTGTGGCCTCGTCGATGATCTGAAGACCTCTCGACGTTTCTGCGTGGTAGCGATTGCCTGCTTCCGTGAATGACAGGCCGCGCGCCTTGCGATCAAACAGCATGATGCCCAAATCGGCTTCCAAAGCGCGCACTGCCTGAGCCACAGCGCCCTGTGTAAGATTGAGCTCTTCGGCGGCAAGCCGAAAGTTCAAGTGCCGTGCCGCCGCGTCAAACATTTTGATGTGTTGGAGTTTTGGAGAGCGCATCACTATCAAGACAGTAGTTTTTCTACATCCTATAGAAATTGAAAATGATTGGTCAAGCCGCACCGTCAAGTTTAGCTTCGCGTCAACTTGTGCAGATTCTGGAGGTTGGTGATGACGGAAACAAAAGTGGCGATTGTGACGGCCGGTGGCAGCGGCATGGGGGCGGACAGCGCACGCAAGCTGGCTCAGGATGGGTACAAGGTCGCGATTCTCTCGTCTTCGGGAAAGGGGGAGGCGATCGCCGCCGAGTTGGGCGGAATTGGCGTGACCGGATCCAATCAATCCAACGACGATCTCAAGCGGCTTGTGGACCTGACTCTGGATCGCTGGGGCAGAGTGGATGTGCTGGTCAACAGCGCCGGCCATGGTCCGCGTGCGCCTGTTCTGGAACTGACAGATGAGGACTGGCACATGGGGCTGGACGTCTATTTCATGAATGTGGTCCGTCCGACACGCCTAGTTGCGCCTGTCATGCAAAAGCAGAAGTCGGGCGCAATCATCAACATTTCCACCTTCGCAGCGTTCGAGCCGGACCCGGTTTTCCCGACATCCGGCGTTTTCCGCGCAGGTCTGGCGGCCTACACCAAGCTGTTTTCCGACAGGTACGCCGCCGACAATATCCGCATGAACAACGTCCTCCCGGGCTTTATCGACAGCTTGCCGGAAAAGGAGGATTTTCGCGTGAGGATCCCGATGGCGCGTTACGGAAAGTCTTTTGAGGAGATTGCATCTGTCGTCGCATTTCTCGCGTCCGACGGCGCCGGCTACATCACGGGTCAGAATATCCGTGTTGACGGCGGCATCACCCGCTCGGTCTAGGTGGATGGACCCATAAATGAGGCCGTAATGGTTTGAGGCGGCATACTTCCCATCAGGGAGCGAAAGCGCAGGAAATGTCCCTCGTTTTCAAGCCTTTCGCAACGCCGAGGAGAAGCAAGCCGGTCAAATCCGAAGGACATGGAAATAGCTTCACCCCGTGGCGTCAGCGCGCTTGACCGGGCAAAAAGCCCGCTCTGCACGCGCTTCGTCCCGAGATCTTGCCAGCTCTGCCGCCAAATCGGACTCATTTTTGGGTCCTGATCCTAGCTGCGGATACTAAAAAAGTTGTTCACTCGCGTTGAAGATCTGAGACTGGATGGTGACCTGCCTGGTCCCGCCAGGTGATCGGAGGACGCAAGAGACGTGTCAGACCCGACAGAGGGTGCGCCTCAAAGGCAAAATGTTTCGCAGAAATTCTCTCTGACGACCTTTCGGGTTGCTGGAATTTTGTTTGTTATTATCGGTTGCATCGATTAACTTGGTGTCCCAAAGAAATTTGCCATACGAGGTCAGGTTTAAATGGTTAGATCACCGACTATTTTTGGTTTTACGCTAGCGATCTTTTTATACTCAAATACTGTGCTCGCAGGTAATGTTGCCGTAACAATAGAGGGAGCTTTTTTAGTTGGCGAAAAAGCAACAACAATAAATACAAGAAAGCGTGTTGACTATTTGCCTATCGGCACTGTTGTTAAGGTTCGAGAGTGTCTTCCCTTAGTTGAAGTTCGCAGAAATCGCATGATGGAATATTGTAAAGTTGAAAGTGAATTTGGGATCGACGGGCTCTTGAGAAAAGACCTTTTTAGATTTTTAGACGAGAGTCTTCTTGGGGTGGCTGTCGGAGATAGTGAAATTGAGATTTGCAACTCGTCAGGGAATCGTTACTCGTCCTTTTCAAGATCGGAGGGGGTATACGTTGCAAATGTGAAAGATCTCGATGAAAAATACTATGAAGTCGAACTTCCTTGGACGGAGAAAAAATCAGGACGCAGGCAGCGGGCTGCAGAAGTCGGATGGCTTCGGAAGTCAGATGTGGCAAGCGGTCAAGTAAAGTTATTAAAATCGAGTGAAGACCAAATGAACGTGCAACAAGTTCTTAGTGACGGACTGACACTCGATGTTCCGATTCGCAGTTTGAAAAGAGTCAATCAAGAGCTCTTGGAATCAATTAAGAGTAAGTCCGGTAGTATTCCAGAGTCTCAAATATACGATACCATCCAAAAGAAGATCGATGAAGTGGCAAATGCACTTGATATCGCTTCCGAGGTGATCCAGTGTTATTCGGAGTTAAAGGCTAATATCAAAACTGGATTTGAAATATTTGGAAGTGGTCTAGGATTTGAAGCTGAGATTAAATTTTCAGAAGCTGGAAATTACTTTGACTATAATGCCGAGTTTTTAATAAACAACGGGGAGCATGAGCTGACGCTACTAAGCTTTGGTAACTATAGGTGCTCAAAATCAATCCGCCCTAGACCTGTGGTAATGGAAACGTTTGATTTGTTTGCAGATCAATCTCCAAACAAGGGGAACAGTATTCCAGTCGTTTCAAACGTTTCTAGCACCAGGAGAGTTTTGTCGCCTCCAACAAATGGTTTGCCTAGAATGTTTCGCGTTAATTCTAGGGAAAGCTACTTTAGTTTGAGGCATGAATTAGGCGAGGTGCTCGATGAAAACAACTTATGGTATGAGAACATGAGTGAAGAATTGAGGAGAGTGATTTTGCACATAGTTGTTTCCAAGGTGTCGACATACACTTCAAATTAATCGTCTTCAGATCGGATCGTTCTTATTTTTTCAAGAATGTGGGATTGCTCAGGTTTCGAGCCACAAAGTGCAAGCGCCTTCTTCAGTGACAACAACGCTGGCTTCTCGCGTCCGGTGAGAGCGAAGAGTTCTCCTTGTACCGCGTGGAAGCTTGCATATCGATCCAGTGGAGCGGCGAGCTTGTCCAGGAGCGCAAGTGCTGCCTCGGGCCCATTCAGCCTTGCGATGACGACGGCCCTATTGAGCGACACGACGGGCGAAGGCCGGATGATTTCCAGCGCGCGATAGAGCCGGTCCAGTTCAACCCAGTCGGTTGCCTCGTAGCTGGGGGCATGCGCATGGGTTGCCGCGATGGCGGCTTCGATCTGCAGCGGGCCGGGTGTTCCCTTGCGCAGGGCCGCCTCGAGAAGAACGGTGCCTTCGGCAATATTCGTACGATCCCAGCCGGACCGGTCCTGATGTTCGAGGGTGATGGCATCGCCCTGCTCCGAAATGCGCGCCTTGCGGCGCGAGTGCTGAATGAGACACAGCGCCAGAAGACCACGCAGTTCCGGTTCCCCGGGGAAAAGGCGGACGAGCAGGCGCGCCAGCCGGATCGCCTCTTCGCACAAGGTCTCGCGGATGAGGTCCTCCCCGCAAGAGGCCGAGTAGCCCTCGTTGAAGACCAGATAAATCGCATTGGCAACGGCGGAAAAGCGCACCGCGCGTGCCGCGGCATCCGGGTCTTCGTAGCGAAGCCTGGCGGCGCTGAGGCGTTTCTTGGCGCGGGTGATCCGCTGTTCCATCGTTTTTGGCTGAACGAGAAAGGCTCTCGCAATCTCTTCCACAGAAAGTCCGGCAACAATCTTTAGGGCAAGCGCGATCTGCTGATCCCGACGCAGCACCGGATGGCAGCAGGTGAACAGTAGCCGGAGCACGTCGTCCCTGTAGGCGGCGCGATCGATCGTCACTGTCAGCGTTTCTTCGGGGTGCGGTCCTTCATGCAGGGGTTCCAGGTCATCAGGCGCGGTCAGGGTTTCGTAACGCTTTTTCCGGAAGGCATCGATGGCTGCGTTGCGTCCGGCGACGATCAGCCAGGCTGCAGGATCCTTCGGGATATCGTTGTTCTGCCAGGATCTGACAGCCCTGAGCGACGCCTCCTGAAAGGCATCTTCTGCAAGATCGATATCGCCGAGCGCACGGTTCAGGGCTGCCAGCACACGCGGGCGGGCAGCTCTAAGATGCGTCGATAACCATGCGTTCGCCATTCTTGAAATCAGCCCCTTCGAAATACTCCACCGGACGCACTTCAACCCGCCCATATTCAAGAGGCAGCAGCTTCACCGTGTCGATGGCCTCTTCGAGCGAGGGGCAATCGATGAGGTAAAATCCCATGAATTGTTCCTTTGTCTCCGCGAAGGGGCCGTCGGTCACCAGGTAGCCGTCGCTTTCCTTGTTGACGGTGACGGCGGTTCCCGTCGACATCAGCTTGGTCGCTGCAGCGAACGTCCTGCTTGTCTTGGTGTGTTCGTGAAAGGCGCGATGGTGGCTCATGATTTCGGCATGCTCCTCCGGCGAAACGGCATCCATGATATCTTCGCTGGCGTAAATCAGCACGGAAAACAGCATTGTATTGGCCTCCGGGTTGCGGGATCGATGACCGAGGAACGTTCCGGCCCGAGCATATCCGACACCGGGGGTTTAGAAAATTGCCTGCGGTGGGGCGAAGGCAACCTGGTCCGCAAAAAACCAAAAAAGTAATGTTACTCAATAACATCGCTAAAATTGGCAAGCTTCTCCAGCCACGGGGAATGTGCATTACTTTGTGCAACGTTCTTTGTGGGAGAACTTCAATGCGTACAGCTACCCTTGCAATTCTGGCCTGTTTTTCCGTTGCATCAATGCCCTCGGCACAGGAGTTCGACGTCAACGAGGACCAACTGCAGGACGTCTACCCCGGCGAAGCCTATTCCCCCTATGCGGGCCGGAACTTTCCGGAACATCCGCTGTGGGGCGACTCGCACCTGCACACGGGACAATCCATGGATGCGGGCGGGTTTGGCGCGCGATTGACCCAGGAACAGGCATGGCGCTTTGCGCGCGGTGAGGAAATCACCGCGTCATCAGGACAGCCCGTGCGCCTTTACCGTCCGCTGGACTGGCTCGTGATTACCGAACACTCGGATGGTATGGGTCTGATCACCGATATTCTGGATGCCTCACCCGGGGTCACGAAATACGAGCAGGGCCGGAAATGGTCGGAGGGTTACCGGGCCGGCGGGCAGGAAGCGGTGGCCGCGACCATCGACCTGATCACCCAATTCAGTCAGGGGGCGGTCAATCCGGAACTCTTTGCCCAGTATCAGCCCGGTGCGCGCCGTTTCGCGTCGATCTGGTCGGACAATGTCAGAACGGCGGACGCTTTCAACGAGCCGGGACGGTTCACGGCTCTGATCGGTTTCGAATGGACTTCGCTCGACAAGGGCAACAACCTGCACCGCAACGTGATATTCCGCGATGGCTCCGAAAGGGCCGGACAAGTCGTTCCCTTCACCATGACACCGCCATTTGGAAGCCCCGACCCGCTCGACCTCTACGAGTGGATGCAGACCTATGAGGAGAAGACCAACGGTGCGGTGCTGGCGCTGGCACATAACGGCAATCTCTCCAATGGCGTCATGTTCCCGATGGACAAGCAGTTTACCGGCAAAGCGCTGGACAAGGACTATGTCGAGCAGCGCGCCAAATGGGAGCCGCTTTACGAAATCACCCAGATCAAGGGCGACGGTGAAGCTCACCCGTTCCTGTCTCCCAATGACGAGTTCGCGGATTACTACAACTGGGATGCAGGCAATCTGGACCTGACCACCGCCAAGACCAACGAAATGCTCGCGGGCGAATATGCGCGCGAAGCGCTCAAGAACGGCTTTCTGCTGGAAGAAAAGTTCGGCACCAACCCGTACAAGTTCGGCTTTTCCGGAGCAACCGACAGCCACACCGGCCTGGCGACGTTCGAGGAAGAGAATTTCTTCGGCAAACACACCGGTTACGAGCCCTCGCCGGAACGCCTGAACCATCCGTTCGTAAAGACCGAGAACGGTGAGCTTTTTGCCTGGCAGATGGTTTCTTCCGGCATCACGGGCGTGTGGGCGGAAGAGAACACGCGCGAATCCATTTTCGATGCGATGCAGCGCAAGGAAGTCTACGCAACGACTGGTCCGCGCATCATGGTGCGGCTGTTCGGCGGCTGGGAATTCACCGATCAGGATATGCAGACGCGCAATCCGGCTCTGCTGGGATATCGCAAGGGCGTGCCGATGGGCGGCGACCTGATGCCGAAGCCGGAGGCGGCCGAGGCACCGTCCTTTATGGTTTACGCACTGCGCGACGCGGTCGGGGCGAACCTCGACCGGATCCAGATCGTCAAGGGTTGGCTGGACACCGACGGAAACACCCAGGAACAGGTCTATGATGTGGCCTGGTCCGATGACCGCCAGCCCGGAGGCGACGGCAAGCTGCCTCCTGTCGGCAATACAGTCGACGTGGCAAGTGCAAGCTGGACCAACTCGATCGGAGCGTCGGAACTGGCGACTATCTGGACCGATCCGGATTTCGATCCGGCCGAGCGCGCCTTCTACTATGCTCGTGTTCTGGAGATCCCGACGCCGCCCTGGTACGTCTACGATGCCTTCCGATACGGCGTCGACATTCCTGAAGGCGCGCCGACAGCGCAGCAGGAACGAGCTTACACATCTCCGATCTGGTTCACGCCGGAATCGTGATCATGCTTCACGCCAATCCGGCATACCTTGAGGCATATCGTTGCGGCAGGTTTTGCTCAGGCTATGATGGGAGCGGCAGGACAGTTTTGCACCTGCCGTTCCAGGTCACGGACAGGAGAGACCTTGCATGAAACTCAAAGACACGATTTTCCCGGTTATCATGCTCCTTGCGCTGTTCGGCATGATCGTGATGGCGTTCAATCTGCCGGTCGGAATGGGGACGAAACAGCTCGGTGTTCTTGTGTTCGGCGCCATCCTCGTTTTTGGCGTGTTCAATCTGGCGCTGGTGTTTCTGGACAGTGTGAAAAAGAAGGGGCCGTGATACGGCGTACCCGCGAAGGTGACCTGCATGCGCCATACGATCATGCGATTTCGTCCGCTTCGGCGACTTGAAGGAATTTTGCAAAAAGCGGTCTTGTTCAAGTGCATGGCTGCCGCGGCTGTCGTCGCCTTCTGGCCCTCCGGCGCGGGCGCCTGTTCCTTTCACAACTACGTGCCGACCAAGACGGCGGTGGACTGGGTGCTGACCGGGCGGGCGGCCGTGCTTGTGCGACCGGACCCGGAAAATGCGTTTTCCTACATGGTCACGGAGGTGTTGCGCGGGAATTCCGGCATGGATGCCCCGCCGTTTCTGATCGACAGCGCCACGCGCACGAGGCTCCTCCAAAACCGGAAAGACGCCGTTCTGTTCGGCCTGAGCGAAAACGGATCATGGATACGGATCGCATACGTGAAGGACGACTACCGGCGGGCACTCGATGCTGTTGTTGCCAAAGCGCCGGACTGGGGCAAGAAGGACTATCACCCGGAACGAATGCAGCGGTTTTCGAATTATCTCCAGCATTCGGACCCCGAGTTGCGCAAACTGGCATTGCTGGAGATTGATCGCGCACCCTATGCCCTGCTTCGACAGATCAAGACGGACGTTCCCGCCGCGTATCTGTTGGAATTGCTGCGTTCCCGCGAGGCCTATGCTTACCGGCCGATTGTTGCCCTGCTCCTGGGGCTAAACAGGTCGGTCGAAGCGCAATCCGTCATCAGCGACTTTATCGACCGCTCGGCGGATTGGGCATGGGCGGAACATTTGGGACCGTTTGCAACGGCGCTGATAGAACAGGAAGGCGTCAACGGGATTGCGAGGCTCGAGTCGTTTCTGACTGACCCGGGGCAACCCCTTACGAAACTGGAATCCGTTGTCGAAGCCATGGCGATACATCACGGTGTCGGCACGCCTTCCATCCGGGAAGCGGTTTTCAACGTCCTGACGTCCTTCGCCAGAAATCGTCCGGGCGGGTCTGTCCTGATCGCCCGGCAATTTTCACAAAGACAGAACTGGGCGTTTGGCGCCAGCCTCGAGCCTTTGCTTGAAACCAGTGGCAACCTGTCATCGGGCAGCAAGCTCGTCGTCGCGGCCTATGTCGCTCAATCGCGCGTGAACCGTGGACAAACGCAACCGGACAATCCCCCGGTGCAATGAAGCAGATGCAAGTGGTGAAAGTTCAGTGATGTCCGGTCTTCGTCAGTTCTATCGTCAGCCGTTGCTGCATTTTCTGCTGCTCGGTGCTCTGATCTTCGCCGCTTACGGCGTCGTCTCGCCGGGTCCGGAGACTGAGCCGGAACCGGCGGGTGAAGACATCATCGTGACCCGGCAACAGCTGGATCGCCTGACCGACGAATACAGCGCAACGTGGCAGCGCCCACCGGGTCCGGACGAACTGGAAGCGCTCATCGACGGATACATTCGCGAGGAAATCCTGGTACGTGAAGCGCTCCGGCTGGGATTGGACCAGGGCGACACGGTCATACGCCGCCGTCTGGCGCAGAAAATGGACTTCCTGGCAACCTCCGCGGCCCGATCGCAGCAGCCGACCGAGCAGGATCTTGCGGACTTCTACGCGGCGAACGAAAGCTATTACCTCCAGCCCGGGCGGATCGCGTTTGAACAGGTTTTTCTCGGATCGACCGTGGATGAGGAACTGGTTGAAGAACTCCTGGAGAACCTGCGCAAAGGCGCCAACCCGGAACAGCTTGGCAAAAGGACGCTATTGCCGTTCCGGATGCGCCTTGCCGAAAAGGCACGGATCGAGAGCCTCTTAGGCGAAGGGTCCTTTGAGAAGCTGAACGTGTTGCCACTGAACCAGTGGCAGGGGCCTGTCAGATCCGGATACGGCGCGCATCTTGTACGCGTTACCGAGAACCAGCCCGCGGAACTGCGCGCATTCGAGGACGTCAGAGAAGATGTGGTGACCGACTGGACACAGAAGAAAGCTCAGGACATCAGGGCGGATGCGCTTGAAGCGATGCGGCAGAGGTATCGCATTGTTCTGCCGGAGGACACGCAGTGATCCGGAAGGTGTGTTTGATCCTTGCCTTGCTGTGCGCCGTTTTCAGCGCTCAAAATGCAGCTCACGGCCATGCCCTTCAACCAGGGTATGCTGCGCTCGAACAGACGGGAGACAACACATGGCAGGTGTACTGGCGCAAGCCGGATGTCTCCGGACGGCCCATGCCGATCGATCTGTCACTTCCTGCCGGATGCGCTCCTCAAACGGGACCCGCCCCGACGTCGCGGGAAGGGGCCTGGGAGACATCTTGGACCGCAGTTTGCGACGGTCCTCTCTCAGCCGGCACCGTGTCCATTCCAGGACTTGAGAAAACCCGGACAGACGTTCTTGTGCGGATTTCGCCCCTTGAAAGCACGACGGTCTCGCTTCGCCTGACCGCTGCGGAACCCACCGCGATCGTGCCCGCGGAGGCCGGTTCACTTGACGTCTTTACCGCCTATGTCGGTCTCGGTTTCGAGCACATCCTTGAGGGGTGGGATCACCTGTTGTTCCTGTTTACGCTGTTGGTTCTAATCCGTGACTTCTGGCGCCTGGTGGGGGCGGTAACCGCGTTCACCGTTGCGCACAGCCTGACGCTCGCCGCGGCAACGCTCGGGTGGATCACCTTGCCGCCCGCACCTGTCGAGGCGATCATTGCCTTGTCGATCGTCTTCCTTGCAAGCGAAATTGCGCTCAGCAAGGATGGCCGGGCGCGGCTTTCCCAATCGGCGCCCTGGCTGGTGACGTTCGCCTTCGGGCTCTTGCACGGCCTCGGGTTCGCTGGCGCCCTGAAGGAAATCGGACTGCCGCAATCGGATATCCCGCTTGCGCTGCTTGCGTTCAATGTCGGCGTCGAAGCAGGACAGCTTGCGTTTGTGGTCGCAGCACTTGCGGCGCTGACCGTGGTGTCAAAGCTGTTGCTGAAGGGACCCCTGCTGGCCTATCGGCCTGTCAGCCTGTGCATGGCCTACGCGATCGGCAGTCTTTCCAGCTTCTGGCTGATCGAACGGATCCTCTCTTTCGGCGCAGCCTGATTGGTCGGCTGCACAGCTTGGACAACTGGCTCAGGAGAGCCAGTTGTCCTTTTTCAGGGCCTGGTACGTGTCATCCAGGGTCTTTTCCGCCGTCTTGACGAGGAAGTCGGCTTCTTCATGGGTGAGCACCAGCGGCGGCGAGATGATCATGCTGTCCCGGACAGCGCGCATGACCATGCCGTTCCGGAACGAGATGTCCCGGCAGATGGTGCCGACCGTGCCCACGTCCGGGAAGGCTTTTTTCAGGTCGGTCTTGTCCGGCACGAGTTCCAGCGCGCCCATCAGCCCGGTCATGCGGGCTTCCCCGACCAGCGGATGTTCACCGAGCGTGCGCCAGCGTTCCTGGAGATAGGGGCCGATGTCGGATTTGACCCGGTCCACCAGGCCATCGCGTTCGATGATCTCCAGGTTGGCAAGCGCGGCGGCCGCACAGACCGGGTGGCCGGAATAGGTGTAGCCGTGATTGAAGTCGTCGCCGGCATTCATCAGACCTTCTGCGACGCGGTCGGAGACAAGCACGCCGCCCATCGGCAGATACCCTGACGTGAGGCCCTTCGCGATCGGCATCAGGTCCGGTTTCATGCCGAAATAGGTGGACCCGAACCACTCGCCGAGGCGTCCGAACCCGCAGATGACTTCGTCGGAGACAAACAGGATCTCGCGTTCGTCAAGGATCCGGCGCACTTCCGGCCAGTAGGTCTCGGGCGGAATGATGACGCCGCCCGCACCCTGGATCGGTTCCGCGATGAACGCGGCAACATTGTCCTCGCCGATTTCGTCGATCGCCTCTTCCAGCTTGCGGGCCGCAAGATGCCCGAATTCCTCCGGGCTCATATCCTGGCCTTCGCCGAACCAGTAGGGCTGGTCGATGTGATGGACGCCCGCCACCGGCAGATCGCCCTGTGCATGCATGGCCTTCATGCCGCCCAGGCTCGTGCCGGCAAGGGTTGAACCGTGATAGCCGTTCCAGCGGCCGATGATCACCTTCTTGTCGGGCTTGCCCATCTTGTCCCAGTAGGTGCGGACCATACGGAAAACCGTGTCATTCGCTTCCGAACCGGACGAGCAATAAAAGACCGTGTTGATATTATCCGGAGCCAGCTTCGCCAGCTTTTCCGACAGCGCGATCGCCGGTGGGTGGGTCGTCTTGAAAAAGGTGTTGTAGTAGGCAAGCTCGTTCATCTGGCGATAGACGGCATCGGCGATTTCGGTCCTCCCGTGACCGACCTGGACGCACCAGAGACCTGCCATGCCATCCAGGATCTTCTTGCCGTCCGAATCCGTGATCCAGACACCATCGGCCGACGTCACGATACGGCTACCCTCGGCGTTCAGGGATTTCATGTCGGAGAACGGATGCCAGTGGTGGGCGGCATCGATTTCCTGCAGAGCCTTGGTCGGGTAGATGTTGGAATGGGCCGTCATGGCATGAACTCCGGGAAAAAGGGAACGGATCAGACGTTGAGCAGGAGATATTCCCGCTCCCAGGCGCTGATCACGGACATGAAGGTTTCGAATTCTTCGTATTTGATGGCGCGATAGGTGGCGACGAACTGCTCACCGAACACCTCGACCATCTCTTCGGAATTTTCGAACTGTGCGACTGCCTCCGGCAGCCCGCGTGGCAGGGATTTGGCAAGCTCCGTGCAATCGTCGCTCCGGGGCGCGTCCGGCTTCAGTTCGTTCACGATGCCGAGATAGCCGCAGGCAAGGCTGGCGGCGATCGAAAGATAGGGATTGGCGTCGGAACCCGGAATCCGGTTTTCAAGCCGCCTTGCTTCCGGACTGGAGTAGGGAACCCGCAGGCCGACGGTCCTGTTGTCGTAACCCCAGTAGACATTCACCGGCGATGTCGACGTCTTGGAAAACCGCCGGTAGGAATTCACGAAAGGCGCCATGATGCAGGTCACCTTTGGCAGGTAGGCCTGGTGCCCGGCGATGAAGGACAGGAACGCCGGGGTTTCTTCGCCGTTCTCGCCCGCGAAGATGTTCTGCCCCGTTTCTCTGTCGATGACCGACTGGTGGATATGCATCGCCGAGCCGGGCTGGTGTGACATCGGCTTGGACATGAAGGTCGCGTACATGTCGTGCCTGAGAGCGGCTTCACGGATGGTGCGCTTGAACAGGAAGACCTGGTCGGCGAGGGCAAGCGGATTGCCATGACGCAGGTTGATTTCCATTTGCGCCGCCCCTTCCTCGTGGATCAGGGTGTCGATCTCCAGTCCCTGTTGTTCGGAAAGGTCGTAAATGTCGTCGATCAGCTCGTCGAACTCGTTCAAGGCGGAAATGGAGTAGGATTGGCGCCCGACTTCGGGACGGCCCGAGCGGCCCGTCGGCGGTTCGAGCGGGTAGTCCGGATCCGTATTGGGCCGCACCAGGTAAAACTCGATCTCAGGGGCGATGACCGGTTTCCAGCCCTTGTCATCGTAGAGCTTCAGAATGCGTTTCAGAACGTTGCGCGGTGCGGTCTCCACGGGAGCACCCTGGCGGGTATAGGCGTCGTGGATCAGCTGTGCGGTCGGATCGCTCTCCCACGGGACAGAGGTCAGTGTGCTGTAGTCAGCACGGAAATAGAGATCGCCGTCCGTCGGATTGTGCTGGAAACGGTCGTCGTCATCGGGATAGTCACCGGAGATCGTCTGCGCGAAGATGGAGGCGGGCATGGTCATGACGGGGCCGGAGAAAAACTTCTCCACCGGCATCATCTTGCCGCGCGCGACGCCCGCAAGGTCCGGAACGATACATTCGATATCTTCGATGTTGCGGGCATGCAGCCACTCGCGTGCGGCATCACCGTCGGGAACACCGCGCAAACTCTCTGCTGCTTTGGGACGGGTGTTTGTCGGCGTCTGATCACTCACGAGAGGCTCCGGGGTCTTGTCATGGTCTGGCGGGTCGGCTCATTCACATCGGCAAAAAGCATGTTGCCTGAAGGTTGATTTGCAACGAAGTGTCTATTTTGTGATCACAAAATGACATGGACTGCAGAGCGGATCAACCTCCTGTCGCTTTCTTGAGGATTTCCTTGCCCAGGAGTCCCATTCCATCGGTGATATCGCCGGAGATGGCGGCTCGCAGAGCCGACGGATCCTTCTGTTCGATCGCTCGGATGGCTTCCTTGTGCTGATCCAGAAGATTGACCGTTCCCACACGCCCGTAAACCGTGCGCATGAACGGTGCAAACTGAAGCCAGAGACTGTCGATGAGCGGAAGCAGAACCTGAGAACCCGAAGCCGCGTAGATGTGAAAGTGGAAGGCGTGGTTGAGCTGCATATAGGCTTCCGCATCACCGCTGACGATGCATGCGTCGATCTCGTCATCGATCTTGGTCAGCGTCTTTACGTCTTGCTTTTTGAGGCTGAACAGGGCGCGTTCCGCGAGTTCCGGCTCCAGCAGAAGCCTCGCTTTCAGGACCTCGTCAAACCGCTCCGGCGTCATGTCCGGCACCTGGACCCGGCCATTGCTTTTCACTTCCAGCGCATTTTCCGCCGCAAGCCTTTGAAGAACTTCGCGCACCGGCATCGGACTGACGCCGAGTTCTGCGGCGAGGCCGCGGATCGTGACGGCTTTTCCCGGAATGAACTGCCCCGTCAGGAGGCCTGACCGGATGGCGGCATCGACTTGCCCGCGCGTGGCTCCGCGCGTGGAGCGCGCCTCCGTGTCGTTGCTTGCAGGACTGTTTGTCTGTGCGGAATACCGGGCAGCCAACGGGGTCTCCCAACCATTACAAATTCTCAACAGATGCGATCTGCCTTGACAGGCTTACCAGAAAGTGATCACATTTTTGGAAAGGACGCAAACGAAAGCTGAGAGCCGGGTTGCAGCGATGTGCCGGGCAACTCAGCCGAACCCAGGGGCGACAAGCGCGCTAGATGAACGAACTACCCCACCAGATATTGGAACACCCGGCAGAGCCCGGGTGGAAGGTGGATTTTGAGGCCTTTCTGGCTGAACATCCTGATCTCGACACACTGGAAGTAGTGCTGCCGGATACCAACGGCGTCCTGAGGGGCAAGTGGCTGCCCGGCAAGGCACTGAAAAAGGTCTTCGAGCAGGGCGTGGCCTTTCCCTATTCCCTGTTCGGTCTCGACGTCTGGGGCCGGGAAGTGGAGGCGACGGGCATGCACCTGGAAACGGGTGACAAGGATGGTGTCTGCTGGCCGATCCCGGAAAGTCTCAAGCTGGTGCCCTGGACCGAGCGCAAGACGGCGCAGGTGCTCCTGTCCATGTACGACAGGGACGGCGAGCCGTTTCTCGCGGACCCGCGCCATGTTCTGGAGAACATGGTCGAGAGATTGAAATCCGAATTCGGGGTAACCGCAACCTGCGCCTTCGAACTGGAATTCTACCTCTTCGAGGAAAGCGACGGAGACTGGACCGAGCAACCCAAACCGCTGTTCTCGACCCATCTCGGTCCGGCGCGCCAGAACATGTACGCGTTGTCCGATCTGGAAGCGCTCCTGCCGGTGGTCGACGATCTGCGCAAGGCCTGCGAAGCGCAGGGCATTCCGGCCGATGCCGCCGTGTCCGAAGCAGCGCCCGGCCAGTTCGAGTTGAACCTGCATCACCGCCGCAATCCGCTGCTGGCCGCCGATGACGTGGTGCTGCTGCGCCGGCTTGTCGCCGGCGTTGCCCGCAAGCATGAACTGAAAGCGTCCTTCATGGCCAAGCCCTTCGTGGAATGGCCGGGCAACGGCATGCATGTGCATGTGTCCATGGAAGACGGGAACGGCAATCTTTTCGCGGATCCGGACAAGGGGCCGGAGCGGCTCGGCCATGCCATCAACGGCTTGTTGAAGACGATGCCGGAAGCGCTGCTCCTGTTCATCTCGACCTTCAACGGTTTCCGCCGGATGCAGCCCGGATCCTATGCGCCGGCCTCGATCTGCTGGGGGTATGACAACCGTTCCGTTGCGCTGCGGGTGCCCGCCTCCAGTCCGGAAGCCGCCCGGGTTGAACACCGGATCGCCGGCGCCGACGCCAATCCCTATCTTGTGCTCACGGGAATTCTGGCGGGCATGCTGGAAGGGCTCGAGCAGCAGAAGGACCCGCCGGCACCGGTGACCGGAAATGCCTATGAAAAAAGGAAAAAACGGCTGACGCCCTGGATGGACGAGGCCATTGATGCCTTCGAGGCTTCGAAACTGATGAAACGGGCCGTGGGGGCCGAAATGCACAAGGTGCTGACGGAGATCAAGCGGGAGGAACTGAACGAATTCGGGCGGGAGATATCCTCGCTTGAACGGCAAACCTATCTTTGATGCACGGGTGCCCAAAATCGACGCTGGACAAACAACCGGCGCGTCGCCAATGTTCGAACGAGAAGAATGAACAAAACGGAAATGTCCGTTTACAATCAGGAACAAGGCCGAAAACGGCCATCGCTGAAACTCTGAAGGGGAGTTCAAAATGACTGTGAAGACTTTGTTGACGGGGGTCGCCGCCCTTAGCCTTCTGAGCGGCATCGCCAACGCTCAGGACCGGACCGTGAATGTCTATAACTGGTCCGACTATATCGATGAATCGATCCTGGAAGACTTTACCAAGGAAACCGGTATCAAGGTCGTCTATGACGTCTTTGACAGCAACGAGGTCCTGGAAACCAAGCTTCTGGCAGGCGGCACGGGCTACGACGTCGTGGTTCCCACCGGTACGTTCCTGGCCCGCCAGATCCAGGCCGGCGCTTTCACGGAACTCGACAAGTCCAAGCTTTCCAATCTGTCCAACATGTGGAAGGACATCGAGAAGCGCGTCGAGAAATATGACCCGGGCAATGCCTACTCCATCAACTACATGTGGGGCACGACCGGCATCGGCTACAATGTCGAAAAAGTCAAAGAGGCCTTGGGCGAAGACGCGCCAGTCGACAGCTGGGACCTTCTTTTCAAGCCTGAGAATGTCGAAAAGCTGAAGGATTGCGGCGTGTTCATGCTGGACGCACCGACGGAGATGATCCCGGCGGCTTTGAACTATCTCGGTCTTGATCCGGACAGCAAGGACCGGGGTGAAATCGAGCAGGCCGGTGAGCTTCTCAAATCAATTCGGCCGAGCATCCAGAAGTACCATTCTTCGGAATACATCAACGCGCTCGCCAACGGTGACATCTGTGTTGCGGTCGGCTGGTCCGGTGATGTTCTGCAGGCACGCGACCGTGCGGCGGAAGCCGACAATGGCGTGACCGTGGAATATGTCATTCCGAAGGAAGGAGCGCAGATGTGGTTCGACCAGATGGCGATCCCCGCCGATGCACCGAACATGCAAGAGGCGCACGAGTTCCTCAACTACATCATGCGGCCCGACGTCATGGCAAAGGCCTCCAACTATGTCTACTACGCCAACGGCAACGAGGCATCCAAGGAGCTCCTGAATGAGGACGTGATCGGCGATACGGCGATCTACCCGGACGAGGAGACGGTGAGCAACCTGTACACCACCACCCCTTATCCGCCGAAGGTGCAACGGATCGTGACCCGCACCTGGACATCGGTGAAAAGCGGTCAGTAACCTGACGAAAAGAAACCAGGCCCTGCCAACCGGGCCTGGTTTTTTGTTTTGTTCAAGTCTCTTAGGGGTGAGGGATTGCCGTGGCGAAAAAATCGATGGGACCGGTACGCAGGGAGTTCAGTCCGTGGGAAAGCCCGGATCATCCGCCCTTCATCGAGTTTCGGAACGTCACCAAGAAGTTCGGTGACTTCACGGCCGTCAACAACCTGTCCCTGAAGATTTACGAAAAGGAATTCTTCGCGCTTCTCGGCGGTTCCGGCTGTGGCAAGACCACGTTGATGCGCATGCTCGCCGGTTTCGAGACACCGACATCAGGGCAGATCTTTCTGGACGGCCAGGACCTTGCCGGGATCCCGCCGTACCGGCGTCCCTCCAACATGATGTTCCAGTCCTATGCGCTGTTTCCGCACATGAACGTGGAAAAGAACATTGCGTTCGGACTGAAGCAGGACAACATGCCGGCAGGGGAAATCGAGGCCCGTGTTGCCGAGATGTTGCGTCTCACCAAGCTGGAGCAGTTCGCCAAGCGCAGGCCGCACCAGCTGTCCGGCGGCCAGCGGCAGCGTGTTGCGCTCGCACGGTCGCTGGCGAAACGCCCGAAAGTCCTGTTGCTCGACGAGCCTCTCGGTGCACTCGACCGGAAACTGCGCGAAGAAACACAGTTCGAGCTGATGGCGCTGCAGGAGGACCTGAAGATGACCTTCCTGATCGTGACGCACGATCAGGAAGAGGCCATGACCGTGGCCGACCGTATCGCGGTCATGGACAAGGGCGAGTTGGTCCAGGTCGCAACGCCGGCGGAGATCTACGAGGCGCCCAATTCAAAATATGTTGCGGACTTCATCGGCGACATCAATCTGATCGAGGCCAGGGTCGCGGAAAAGGCCGGGTCGGTCACGAAGCTTGTGTCGGTCGTGGACGGTTTTGCCATCGAGTGCGACCAGGAAACGGAGGCGAATACCGGCGACACGGTCTGGTTTGCGATCCGTCCGGAAAAGGTTCGCATCGCCCATGGCGAAACGGACCCGGGTGTCGTCAACCGGATTGGCGGGATTGTCTGGGACATTGCCTATCTGGGAGACGTGTCGATCATCCATGCCAAGGTCGGTGAGGACGATCACGATACGATCCGCGCAACCTTCGCAAATGTATCCCGCATGGTCGAAAACCCGATCAACTGGGACGACAAGGTCGTTCTGACTTTTGACCGGGACGCCGGTGTGATCCTGACACGATAGGAGGGCAGAATGGCAGATACCAACGTCGCCGCTCCGGTTAAGCGAAGCCTGGGAGGACGGCTGCTGATCGCCGTTCCTTACTTCTGGCTGTTTCTGTTTTTCCTGGCACCCTTCCTGATCGTTGTGAAGATTTCGCTGTCCCAGACCGCGATCGCGATCCCTCCCTACGTACCCACTTTCGATCTGTCGGAAGGATGGCAGGCCTTCACCGAAAGCTTTGCCGAGTTTTCGTTCGAGAACTATGTGTGGCTGACGGAGGACGCGCTCTACTGGAAGTCCTACCTTTCGTCGGTCTCCATCGCCGCCGTCTCGACGTTCCTGACACTGCTGATCGGTTATCCGATCGCCTACGGCATGGCGCGCAGTCCCCAGTCCTGGCGGCCGACGCTCCTGATGCTGGTGATCCTGCCTTTCTGGACCAGCTTCCTGATCCGCGTCTATGCCTGGATCGGCATCCTGAAGAACGAGGGCCTGCTGAACCAGTTGCTGCTGTCTCTGGGCCTGATCAGCGAACCGCTGGTGATCCTGAACACCAACGCGGCGGTCTATGTCGGGATTGTCTATTCTTACCTGCCGTTCCTCGTGCTGCCGCTCTACGCGAGCCTGGAAAGGCTGGACGGAACGCTGCTTGAAGCCGCTGAAGACCTTGGCTGTCCGGCCTGGAAGGCCTTCTGGAAAATTACGGTACCGCTGTCGCTTCCAGGTATCATAGCCGGCTGCTTCCTGGTGTTCATTCCCGCCGTTGGCGAGTTCGTGATCCCCGATCTTCTTGGCGGTTCGAACACGCTGATGATCGGCAAGACGCTCTGGGTTGAATTCTTCAACAACCGGGATTGGCCGGTTTCCTCGGCGGTCGCGGTGATCCTGCTTTTGATCCTCGTCATTCCGATCGTGCTTTTCCAGAACCAGCAACAGAAAATGTCGGAGAAAGACGGATGACGCGCGGTCCGACATGGTTCAACATCACCTCGCTGGTGCTCGGCTTTTCATTCCTGTATCTGCCAATCGTTCTTCTGGTGATCTATTCCTTCAACGAGAGCCGGCTGGTCACGGTCTGGGGCGGGTTTTCAACCAAGTGGTATGCCTCGCTGCTCCAGAACGATCAACTGCTCGATGCAGCCTGGGTGACGCTGCGCGTCGCCTTCACATCGGCGACGATCGCAACCGTGCTTGGTACGCTGGCGGCGCTCGTGCTGGTCCGGTCCGGCCGGTTCATCGGCCGCTCGCTTTTTTCGGGCATGATCTTCGCACCGCTCGTGATGCCGGAAGTCATTCTCGGTCTGTCTTTGCTGCTGCTGTTTGTGGCCATGGACACGGCGCGAGGTTTCTGGACGGTCATGCTGGCGCACACGACATTCGCCATGTGCTACGTCGCCGTGGTTGTTCAGTCCCGCCTGGTCGGCTTCGACAAGTCCGTCGAAGAGGCGGCAGAAGATCTCGGCTGCCCGCCGGTCAAGACCTTTTTCCTGATCACGCTGCCGATCATCCTTCCAGGCGTCCTCGCCGGCTGGATGCTGGCCTTTACGTTGTCCCTCGACGATCTGGTGATTGCAAGTTTTACCACGGGGCCAGGCGCAACCACGCTGCCGATGAAGATCTACTCCCAGGTCCGCCTCGGCGTGACACCGGAAATCAATGCGGTCTGCACGATCCTGGTTGGGTTGGTGACCATCGGTGTGATCGCGGCTTCACTGGTGACGAAACGCCAGCAGATCCAGCGTGAACGTGATGAAAGGGCCGCATTCGGCGCGGACAACTGAGGCGGACTTTCACCCGGCGCGCGGCGGTCGGATCAGATAAAGCACCAGCCATACGGGAACAACGACAAAGGCACCGAGGATAATGTTCGGAACGGCCCAGTCCTTGAACTCGATCATGTAGATCCACAGTTCCAGTGGGCTCAGACCGACAGAACCGAGAATATCCTCCGCCGATATGTTCACGAAGGACAGCCCCGCGCCCACGAGCAGGGAAAACACTGCGATCCTGAAAAGTGTCGACCAGAACGGGTACACGGCGCCTTGGGTCTCTCGGTGCTCATACGATAGCGTTGGAGCAAGACGCACCGGTTTTGCGTCTCGCTTTTGTACCGTGATTGTTCATCTTAAGACTTTAAAAACCATGAACATGGCCCGAACGATCCAGGACAGCGTCAACCGGCCGCTGGCCGCGCTGCGCTGAGAGAAGATCAAAGTCTGCAATATGTGGCTGGCGTTGATGAATTTCAGTCCCCGAAATAGGCTCCAGCGGCTCAAAAAGAGGAGCAAAAGCCTGCCCTCCGCGTGTACCTCTCCTTTTTCGCTGCAATGCGGTAAAGATGTCTTGACCGGGAAGAACCGAGCGGCGAATGTGCGCGTCACGCACCATGCGGTCTCAAATGGGAGTGAAACATGAACAAAATATATCCGGACGCAAAGGCCGCCCTGGACGGGCTGACCTTTGACGGCATGACTGTTATGGCCGGCGGATTTGGCCTGTGCGGCATTCCGGAGAACCTGATCATTGCCCTCAGGGAATCGGGCTCGAAAGACATCACCGCGATATCCAACAATGCAGGCGTCGATGACTTCGGTCTCGGGCTTCTCCTGCAGACGCGTCAGATCAAGAAAATGGTCTCGTCCTATGTGGGCGAAAACGCGACCTTCGAAAAGCAGTACTTGAACGGTGAACTGGAGCTGGAATTCAACCCGCAGGGCACGCTTGCGGAGCGAATCCGTGCAGGCGGCGCCGGTATTCCGGGTTTCTACACCAAGACCGGCGTTGGCACGCTGATTGCCGAAGGCAAGGAACACAAGGATTTCGACGGCGAAACCTACATTATGGAAACCGGTCTTGTGGCCGACGTGTCGCTGGTCAAGGCCTGGAAGGCCGACAAGGAAGGCAACCTGATCTACCGGAAGACTGCGCGGAACTTCAATCCGATGATGGCGACCGCCGGCAAGGTCTGCGTGGTCGAGGTCGAGGAGATTGTCGAGATCGGCGAACTCGATGCCGACAACATCCACACCGCCGGCATTTTCGTCGACCGCATCATCGTCGGCGATCATGAAAAACGCATCGAAAAGCGCACAACGCGCGCAGCCTAAGGAGAATACATCATGGCCTGGACTCGTGATGACATGGCAAAGCGCGCAGCGCAGGAACTTGAAGACGGTTTTTACGTGAACCTTGGCATCGGTATTCCGACGCTGGTATCGAACTACATTCCCGAAGGCGTGCACGTGACGCTCCAGTCGGAGAACGGCATGCTCGGCATGGGCCCGTTCCCGACAGATGACGAGGTCGACGCAGATCTCATCAACGCCGGCAAGCAGACGATCACCGAACTGCCGCAGACGAGCTTCTTCTCCTCTGCCGATAGCTTTGGCATGATCCGGGGCGGTCACATCGACCTGTCCATCCTGGGCGCAATGGAGGTGGCCGAAACCGGCGATCTCGCCAACTGGATGATCCCGGGAAAGATGGTCAAGGGCATGGGCGGTGCCATGGATCTGGTTGCCGGCGTGAAGCGGGTGGTCGTGATCATGGACCACACGTCGAAGGCAGGCGATCCGAAGCTCCTGAAGGAATGCTCGCTGCCGCTGACCGGTGTGAAATGCGTGGATCGCATCATCACCAACTTCGGCGTCTTTGATGTCGTTGAAGGCGGTCTCAAGGTTGTCGAACTGGCACCAGAGGTGAGCCTGGAAGAGGTCAAGGAAAAGACACAGGCAACGATCGTCTGAAGGCATCAGACTGATCTGAAACCTCGCTGCCAGGAAGCAAAAGCGTCCTCAAGTGATTTGAGGGCGCTTTTTGTTTGGATGCAAGCAAGCGAGGCGCGCTATTCCGCAGCCTGGCTTTCGCGGCGCTCGGCGATCGGGCGGATTGCCGGAAAATCCGTGTCGGTGAGGGTTTCTTTCGAGAGCAGGAGACCCGCGCCTTCATCGAGTTCCTGACGGTGCTCGTTCAGGAGTTCCTTGGCGCGCGCAAAGGCGATCTCGACGCGCGCCTTTATTGCCTGATCAATCTCGCGCTGCGTGTCGGGTGAGACGTCCGCCACATCGCCTGCTGGCTGGCCGAGAAAATTCTGGCGCTGCGTCGCATAGGCGCGATTTCCGAGATTGGCTTCCATGCCATAGCGCATGACCATGTCTCTTGCGACTTCCGTGACTTTCTGCAGGTCATCGGAGGCGCCGGTCGAGATCTCGCCGAAGACGATCTCCTCAGCCGCCCGTCCGCCCATCAGGACGGCCATCCTGTTTTCCAAGTCCTGCGTCGACAGGAGAAACCGGTCCTCGGTGGGGCGTTGCATCGTGTAGCCGAGCGCGCCGATGCCGCGTGGAATGATGGAGATCTTGTGGACCGGGTCGCACCCGTCCAGATTGGCGGCGACAAGCGCATGGCCCATCTCATGGAATGCAACGGTCTTGCGTTCCTTGTCGGACAGGATGCGGCTCCGTTTTTCAAGACCTGCAACAACGCGCTCCACCGCCTCGTTGAAGTCCTGCAGTGTGACGGCATCAGCCTGCCTGCGCGTTGCCAGAAGCGCGGCCTCGTTGACCAGCGTCGCCAGATCCGCGCCGGAAAATCCGGCCGTGAGCTGCGCGATCTGGTCAAGATCGGTTGCCGGGTCGAGCTTGATCTTCTTGATGTGCACTTCGAGGATCGCCAGGCGGCCCGACTTGTCCGGACGGTCGACAAGCACCTGCCGGTCGAACCGGCCCGCGCGCAACAGGGCAGGGTCGAGGATTTCAGGGCGGTTGGTCGCGGCCAGCAGGATGATGCCGCTGGACGGGTCGAAGCCATCGAGTTCGGTCAGCAGCTGGTTGAGCGTCTGTTCTTTCTCGTCATTCGTTCCCATCGGGCCGCTTGAGCGCGCACGGCCGAGTGCGTCCAGTTCGTCGATGAAGATGATCGCAGGAGCGGACTTGCGTGCCTGTTCGAAGAGATCTCGGACGCGGGCTGCACCCACGCCGACGAACATTTCCACGAATTCCGACCCGGATATGGAAAAGAACGGAACCGCAGCCTCGCCGGCGACTGCCCGGGCGAGGAGGGTCTTGCCGGTTCCCGGAGGTCCGACCAGAAGGATCCCCTTTGGCACATGCGCTCCGAGCCTGCCATAGGATTTCGGATCCTTGAGGAAGTCGACCACTTCCTTCAGTTCGCGCTTTGCTTCGTCGACACCGGCGACATTGTCGAAGCGCACGTCGACATCGGTTTCCACATAGACCTTCGCCTTCGACTTGCCGACGGTCATCATGCCGCCGATACCCTGTTTCTCGGCAATGCGCCGGATGAAGAACATCCAGAGGCCGAAGAAAAGCAGGACAGGCAAAACCCAGGAGAGGATGTCCCGGACAAGGGTGCTCTGGACAACACCGGTGAATTTCACGTCGTATTTGGTCAGTTCCTCCGCGAGCGGAATTTCGACGCGCGTTGTCACGAAGTACTGTTTGCCGTCCTTGAGTGGTTCCTTGAATTTCCCCTCTATGGTGTTTTCCCTGATCGAGATCTCTTCGATCTTCTTGTCTTTCAGGTAGGTCTCGAACTGGCTGTAAGGGATTGCCTCGACCGTCTTGTAGGTGGTCCACCAGCTCTGGAACATGAGCACGAGCATCATGGCGATGAAGGCGTACCAGAGATTGATCTGATGTTTCTTTTCCATGCAAAAAACCTGTTCCGAAAGCGATGGGGCCGATGCCGCCATTGGGGCGGTTTGGGTTCACCCTGTCAAGGTGCAGACCTTAACGGGCGTCAGGTCGCGGCTTGCGTCCGCTGCGACATCTTCGTGCGGAACGATGCGGCGCTCGACCGGGCCAGGTAGATCACGGGGATCAGGCCGACAAGGACGATGGCGAGGGACGGAAGGGCGGCTTCCTCGAAGGCCTCGCGCGAGGCCGCCTCGAAGACGGTCGTGGCCAGCGTTTCGAAATTGAATGGGCGCAGCAGGATTGTTGCCGGCAATTCCTTCATGCAGTCGACAAAGCTCAAAAGCGCCGCCGACAGGAGGATCGGCTTCAGCAGCGGGATATGAACCTGCGTGAGTGTCTGCCCGGTATTCCGTCCAAGCGTTCTGGCCGCCATGTCCAGATGCGGTGTGATCCGCCCGAAGCCGCCTTCGACCTGTCCATAGGAAACGGCGAGAAAGCGCACCACGTAGGCGTAGACGAGACCGGTCCCGCTGCCGAGAAGAAGCAGTCCGGTCTTGACGCCGAAGGTCTCACGCATCCAGGCGTCGAGCGCATTGTCGAATGTTGCAAGCGGTATGAGGATCCCGATCGCAAGCACGGTTCCGGGAATGGCATAGCCCACCGAAGCCAGCCTGACAGCCGCTTTCAGGGGACCCTTGTTGTTGATCCGCAGGGCGTAGGCCAGGGCGACGGATATGACGACCGTGAGGAAGGCGGCAATGGCGGCGAGGCTGAAGCTGTTCCAGATCGTTTCCAGGAATCCAGGTGTCAGAAGCGTATCGAGACGCCGGCTTGCACGGTCCGCAAGCAGCAGTCCGGGGATGACGAATCCGAAAAGGATTGGCAAGAAGCAGATGGCAAAGACCAGGGCGGCTCTGAAACCTGTCAGGGTGAAGCGTGTCGGTGCCCGCTGTTTCGCACTGCCGCCGGCGTCGAAACGCTGCCTGTTCCGCCCAAGCCGTTCCAGCCAGATGAGCAGGAGCACCATCACGAGCATGGCGAGGGCGAGTTGAGCCGCACCGCTCAGGCTGGACCTGTTGAGCCACACGTCATAGACGGAGAATGTCAGGGTCCGGACCCCGAAAAACGTGACCGCGCCAATGTCGTTTAGACACTCCATGAGTGCAAGCGACACGCCGATGGCGATTGCCGGGCGGGCGAGGGGAAGCGCGATCCTGAAGAAAAGCCCGTAGGGCGACGCCCCGAGCGTGCGCGACACATCCAGCATCGATGCCGACTGGATCAGGAAGCTCGCCCGGGCTGTCAGGTAAACATAAGGATAGAGGACGGCGCTCATCACGAAGACGGCGCCCCCCAGCGACCTGATTTCCGGGAACCAGTATTCCCGGGACGTTTTGAACCCGAAGACGGACCGGATCAGGCTCTGGACCGGTCCGGTGTAGTCGAGGATCTCGATGTAGGCAAAGGCCACGATATAGGTCGGCACCGCGAGTGGAACGAGCAGCGCCCAATCGAGAATTCTGCGGCCCGGAAACTCGCACATTGTCACGGTCCAGGCCGTTCCGACGCCAACCGCCGCCGTTATGACGCCAACGCCTGCCATCAGCAACAGCGTGGTCTGAAGCGAGCCGGGCAGAACCGTGCGCAGCAATTGGCCCCAAAGATCACCTGTCGGACTGAGCGCGATCCAGACGATGGCAGCAACCGGCAGCAATACGAGACCTGTGATCGCGATCGCGGCGATCTGCCATAGGCGGTCGTTCAGGGTGAGCGAAGGTGTGCGCAGCAAGAAAAAACTGTTTGTTCGTTTGGATCGCGGAAAGCTCTACCGGGTATTCTGCAAGAATGCAAAAAGCGCCGCAGATTGCGGCGCTTTCCGGTTCATTGATCTGGTTCCCGTCAGGAAGCAGGTCCGTTGTCGAAACCGACCTTGTCGACGATCTCGCTGGCGGTCTTGCGGTTCTTGGCGATTTCGGCAAGGGAGAGATCATCCGGCTTCAGCTCACCCCAGCCCTGAACGCGCTCGGAAACCTCGACGCCCGGCGTGACCGGATACTCGAAATTGGTTTCAGCATAAATCTTCTGGGCATCGGCGGAAGACAGGAATTCGATCAGCTTGACCGCATTGTCCTTGTTCGGCGCATTTTTCGCCAGAACGATACCGGCCAGGTTGACGTGCGTTCCGCGTTCGTCGGCATTTGGGAAGAGAATGCGCACGGACCCGGCCCATTCTTTCTGTTCCGGCTCTTTGTCATTGGTTTCCATCTTGCCCATGTAATAGGTGTTGCCGATGGAAATGTCGCATTCGCCAGCGTAGATTGCCTTCACCTGTGCCCGGTCGTTCCCGGCCGGCTTGCGTGCCAGGTTGTCACGCACACCGGCAAGCCACTCCTCGGTCTTCTCAGCACCGTGATGGGCGACCATGGAAGCGATCAGACCGATCGTGTAGACGTGTTGACCGGAGCGGGTGCAGATGCGGCCTTTCCACTTCGGGTCGGCAAGTTCTTCATAGGTGATGCCGTTCTGGTCGACGCGATCCTTGGATGCATAGATGATGCGGGCACGGTTTGTCAGGCCGATCCAGTGGCCCTCCGGATCCCGGAACTGCGCCGGAATGTTTTCGTTGACCACATCCGAAACGACGGGTTGCGTGATGCCGAGCTGCTTGGCACCGTCCAGGCGTCCGATGTCGACCGTCAGCAGAACGTCAGCGGGAGAGTTGTCGCCTTCGGCCGCGATCCGTTCGCCGAGCCCCTTGGAAGCAAAGATCACGTTCGGCTTGATGCCTGTTTCAGCGGTGAAGGCATCCAGCAGCGGCTGGATCAGGAAAGGCTGACGGTAGGAATAGATATTGACCTCGTCCGCGGCCATTGCCGGCGCAGCGGCAAAGGTGGCGGTGGTCATGGCCAGGACGCCGGTCAGGGCGCGAAGGGTGGAACGCATAGAACTCTCCCAGAGATCCGGTTGGTATGCCGCTCCGGCGGAAGCGCCGCAGCGATTGGCGCGGACTATGTCGCCAGAGGAAAGAGAAGTCAATAAATATAACAAAATCAATATTTTAGAATGATTCAAAACTAACTGGAGTTTTTGCCTCCACTATAGTGTTCAAAATCAAAGGGAAAACAGGAGTTTAAACCTCTACTTTTATTTGGAGACGGCGGACGGTGCGCGTGACGGGACGTGATCACGAAAACGTGAGTGGGTCATGTTTTCCCGTTTCGTCGAGGCGGGGCCATCGGAAGAGATTTTTCCGTGCCACGGTTTGCACCTTGTGGCGCAACGGGTCCGGTCAGGCCTTATTCCGACAGGACCCGTTGGGTCGGGAAGATGATTTCGACAAGCGTGCCCTGGTCGGGTGTCGAATCGATATGGAAGCTTGCGCGGTTCGCTTCCACGAGCGCCTTGGTCAACGGCAGCCCGAGACCCGTGCCGCCGCCGCGGCTGGAGGTGTGCAACTGCCGGAACGGCTCCAGCGCGGCACTGAGCTGTTTCGACGTCATGCCGGTGCCCGTGTCGCGCACCCGCAGCGCAACTTCACCGTTGCTTTCCAGCGCGGTCGACAGGATTACCTGGCCGCCGGACTTGTTGTACTTGATGCCGTTGGACAGGAGGTTCAGCACGATTTGCCGCAGCGACCTCTGGTCGGCCACCACATCCGGCACCGAGTCCGGCAGGCTGGCCCGGATGATAACCCGTTCCCGGTTTGCCTGCGGTTGCATCAACGCCACGCATTCGTTGATCACGTCGTTGGTCGAAACCGCCGTGAACTTGAGGTCGAGCTTTCCCGCCTCGATCTTGGACAGGTCAAGCAGGTCGTTGACCAGGCTCATGATATGCGAGCCGGATGTGCGGATGTCCTTCAGGTAGTCCTTGTACCTGTCATTGCCGATTGATCCGAACCGCTCTTCCATCATGACTTCCGAGAAGCCGATGATCGCGTTGAGCGGTGTGCGGATCTCGTGACTGATCTTGGCCAGAAAATCTGATTTCTGGGAACTGGCATTCTCTGCCTGACGTTTGGCCTGCGTCAGTTCCTCTTCGGCCGTCTTCCATTGGGTGATGTCGCGCAGGACAGCACAGTACTTGGCATCGTCGTCGCGGCTGGTGATCCGCCCCATCGTCATGAACAGCGGTATGAGCCCGCCGGCCGGAACCTGCCCGAGGACTTCTCGGCCATCGTTGAGGATGCTGGCGACACCGTTGCGCGACAGTCCGTCGAGATAATCCATGGCGGCACGGTTGCTTTCGGGAGCCAGGTACTGCGTGAAAGGTGCACCGATCATGTCGGCGCGATTGGCACTGAACAGCGCCTCGGCGGACCCGTTTACCTTCAAAATAGTGCCGTACTGGTCGAGCACGAGAACGCCATCCGTGGCGGTTTCCAGGATCGTGTCCATTTCGGCGATCTGGTCTTGCGCATTGTCGAGCTCGGATCGGACCTCGGCGAAAAAATTGGGTGACGATGGAGCGGCCGCCGCGGGTGTCTGCTTGATCTCGCGTTTGGCGATGGAAATCATCAGGCCTCGCGTTCCGTTCCAAGGGACCGAATGCATGTGTGCATCCACAGTCAGCACGCCGCCGTCCGCGAGACGCACTTTCATTGCTTCGTCGACTTCACCGTCGACGCCCACCGCGTCGGCAAGTTCGTCGGTGTCGTCAATAAAGAGTGCTTCAAGACCGCCGGCTTCGGACAGCGCCGCAATCGACGTGTAGCCAAGCATCGAAAGAAGCGCCTTGTTGGCGTAAAGGACTTCGCGGTCATAAACGATCGCAATTCCGATGGGCAGACGGTCGAGCAGGCTGGGATCGATTGGCCCGGCTTCCGGAACTTCCGGTGGAAGATCGTCAGGAATATCCTCCTCTTCCGGGTCGGGCGCCTCGAAATCCTCTAGGTCACCTTCCAGGCGCGCTCCAAGTGCTTCCGCGATTTTGCGGAACGCCTGACGTTCCGGGCGCGACAGGCCGGACGTGTCGACAGGGACCACGCGGGGGCGGGCGGTCGCAAGAGGAATGACTTCGCCGGTCTTTCGGCCAGGCTCTGCTTCATCGGGAGCCGAACCTTGAGCTTCTGCGGCGCGCTCCTCATGCTCATAGGCAGCTGTTTCCTCGAAAAACTCGCGCTCCTCGTCAAGCGCAGGGTCTTCCTCGGTATCCGGCAGCAGATCCGCGCTAGGCTGATCTTTATCGGTGTCTTCGTCTTTGAGGGCTGCTGAAGCATCTTTGACGGCATCTTCGACGGCTTCATCAACGGACTCAAGAGCGGCTGTGGCGTCCTGCACGTCATCCGATTGGAGTGCCGTGTCGCCGCCGATTGCCGATGCGTCCTCGTTCTCAAAACCGCTTTCGGCGGCGTCCTCCGGAATGTCGGCCACCGTCTCTTCTTCAGCCACTGTGCCGGCGGTTTCATCGAACAGGTCCGGAGAACGGCGCTCCGGCTGTTTGTAGGACTTGGCGAGCGTCTTCACCGCGCTCTCGATCTCTGCCGGTTTCAAGGGGGCCGGTCCGGCTATCCCGACCGGTTCTTCAGCCTGGGTCTCTTCCGGGTCGGGATCAGGCGCGTGCTCGTCCGAGGGCTCCTGCGGCTGATCTTCGCTTTGTTCGGAAACCGAGACTTCGGCAATGTAGTTCCCGTTTTCGTGCCGGAAGGCCGCCTCCTGGAGGTTGGCTTCGGTTTCGGCGGGATCGGCATCGGTTTCGTCTTCGTGCGAAGCCAAATCTTCATCCGTCGGCGTCAGATCGGAGGCGTCCTCGATACCGGCTACTTCCTCCGCTTCGGCGCTCTCTTCCAGATCAGCCGCTTCCTCCAGGGTGTCGTCGCCGGATGGTTCACCGCTATCCCCGGGAGGCGCGTTGTCCTCAAGACCGGCATCAAGGGCAGCCGCCGCATTCTTCAGATCTTCCGAAAGACTGACTTCTTCTGCCGGTTCTTCGGCCGGAATATCATCCTGGTCATTGGAAGCTGCGGCCGGCTCTGGTGCTTTCTTGCCCTTGAACCTTGCAAGTGACCCGACAAGTGCCGCTGCGCTGGCTCCGAAAAATGTCTTGCCTGCGAGGGAGTCCGGTTTGGCGGGCTTCAGGTCTTCCGCGCTGAGTTGCTCTTCTTCCTGACCATCTTCCGCATTCTCGACGGGCTCATCGGCAGCCTCCGAAGGCTCTTGCGGCGCATCAACTGCCGGATGGGCAGGATCGTCCTGCGAAGACGAAGCCGCGTCGGCGTCGCCGGTTTCTTCTGCAACGCGCGGGTCTTCAGGAGCACTCGTGTCTGCACTCTCGGCAGCGTCGGAGTCGATATCTGCTGTTGGATCTTCCATGCCGACACTGGGAGATCGCTCGGAAGCGTTCGCGTCTTCAGGGTCGCTTCCGGCTTCCTGCCGGTCTTCGGCTTCAAGGTCTTCGGCATCAGAACTGCCGGCCTCGGTCTCGGAGGTTTCGTGCTGACTGTCTTCCCAGCCTTCGCCCGCACCGGCTTGGTCCCCGGTCTCGGGCACGGCCTCGGGGTCTGGATCGCTGCCGTTGGCCTCGGCAGGCGGTTCAGCCGCGTCCTCTGCCGCATCGAGCAATTCGGATGCCTCTGCTTCGGCGCCTTCGTGTGGCCCCGGATCCTCGTCCTGTGCCGCGCTTTCCAGCGCCTGCACCGGAAGGGGGATGAACCCGCTCGGATCCTGAACGGCGTCGGATGTCCTGCAGACACCAAAGCCCCGGTAACCTTCGAATTTCCGGTTCCGGTCGAAGGCGGGCAGTGCGGCGAGGTCGACCGGAACACGAAGTGCCGCTCCGGTTACAGGCCAGGCCACCGTCTTTCCGCTCCAGGTATCGCGTCTGTCCAGTGCTCTGGAGATGTTGCCGCGCGGATCGAGACCGAACGCGCTGGACACGTCTTCCCAGGTGCTTCCGACAATATCGGTGGCATCGGGGCCGAGCACCTCGGCAAACTCGTCGGAGAGAAAGGTGAAGCGCTGGTCGACATCCATCTTCCAGGCAAACCGGACCGGCCTTCGCCGCGGCTGGAAAACGAATGTGTCTTCGGATCCGTCCCCGGTCTGCCCCGGTTCGGCAGATGTCGTATCTTCCGCTGTCACGCTTTCCTGAGCATCGGCACCATCCGTATCCGGCTGATCTTCTTCCGCCACCGCGTCGGCGATCGCCCCTGGCTCAGGCGCAGTTTCCGCCTCTGTTTGCTCGCGCGCAATATCAGCGGCCTCGTGGTCCGGGTCTTCGTCGGCCTCGTATTCCGGAGCGGTCTCGGCTTCCGCCATGTCGAGGCGCGCATCCCCGGACATGGCGTCCTCGTCCGTGCCGGCATCCGCGCTCGGCGCCTCTGCGGCATTCTCCGTGACGGGAAGGTCTTCTTCCTGCGGGACAGCTTCCTCATGTGCCGTGGCGGACCCATCGGTCTCTTCGGCAGAGTCGGTCTCCTCCGGGTCCGCAGGCTGCGTCTGCGAACCGGTTGCAGCGTCTTCCTGTTCAAAACCGGGAACGTCGCCGGAGGCTGAAGAGGCAAGGGTAGGCGCAAGTGCGGTGGCTGCGGCAGCGGGATCCCCGAGCGAGAGGCCATCATCGACGGGCGGCTCGGTTTCGTCTTCAACCGGCTCTTCGCGCGGGGCATCGTTCAGCACGTAGATCTGCGGCCCGGCCGGGATCTGCAGCATGCCGCCATCATGGCTGCGGCCGTCCAGTTCCAGATGGCCGATCAGGACTTTCTGGCCTTCGGGCAGGCTGAGGATCTTCGGTGTGCCCTGCAGCGCGCCGTGCGTCTCCTCCGTCTTGCCGTTCGAAACCAGGAAGACGGTCGAGCCCGCCGAGCGCAGAAGATGGGCAAAGGCAGGGATCGGTTCCCTGGTCAGCGCCAGCCCCTTGTCGCTGCACACGATCAGGGCCGCCGTCTCGCCATTGCCGAGATCGACCCGCTTGCACTGGCATGTCAGCAGCATGACCCTGAGACCGCGGTAGAAGCGGAGCCGGTCGATGCTGAAGCGGTCCGTCAGGCCCGACGTGGCGATACGGGCGATATGCGGGCGCGCGGGCGAACGTTCAAGCGCGGTCAGCGCATGGACATCGGCGACGGACTGGGCTGAAAAGAACGCGGCACCGGCAGCATTCGACCAGAGGATCCTGGCCCCGTCGGAGGACCACAGCCACGCTGCCCGCTTGTCGGCGGCAAGCTGGACCAGATCATTCATGGCGCACAGTTCCAGGAACGATTGGGTCTGATTGTCCATGGTGTTGCTCCGATGGTCGGCGTGCCGAATTTTGGCGAGGCTGTTTCCAATTTGCCCGCCCGAGTAAACACTCTGTTAATACAAGCAAAGCTTAGCGTCGTCCATGTAAAGCAAGTTTGCTAAAGGACTTACATGAAGGCGTGGTTAATCTGTCCCCATTTGTTTGCCGGATTGCCATCTGCATGTTACGAATTTTTGGCAAGGTTATAACTGAGAAGAGGCGGACCGGCCCGTCCGTCATCCGAGGAGCGCTGACATGAGTACTGACAAGACCGGTTTTGAAGTCCCTGAGCAAATGCGCGATTTCGCGGAAAAGAGCGTCGACCAGGCACGCAAGGCGTTTGACGATTTCATGGGCGCGACGCACAAGGCAGTCACCAATGTCGAAGACAGCGCGAATGCCGTGCAGGCGGGCGCTGCGGATGTCAACAAGAAGGCGCTGACTTACGCCGAAGAACACGTCAATGCGGCCTTCAAGTTTGCGCAGGAACTGGTCAAGGCCGACAATGTCGAGGACATGATGAAGCTGCAGCAGACCTATCTGCGCGGCCAGATGGAAGCCCTTGGCGAGCAGGCGCGCGAGTTCTCCAACTCGGCCACGAAGGCCGTTCAGGATGCCGCGAAGGCCGCCCAGAAGAAATAGGCGCTCCCGCGCCAGGCAACACCGCTGCGCCGCCACGCTGGCGGCTTGGGCAACCCGGGCACGGGTTTCCGCGGCAAAAGCTCTGCGCCGATCCGGATGCGGGTCGGCGTTCCGTGCCTCTCAGGGAACAGCGTGCCGCACCTTCGATGCGGATGCACGCAAGGGGCGGATGACCTGATGTCCTGCGAAACTCCAGACGGACCCAACGGAAGTTTTATTGTGCAGTGCAAAAAAATATTGCAATGCAGCAAAACATGCACTATGTAGGGTTTGCGGATGACGACAGGGTTCGCCGGCGACACGATCCGGCGAATGGAATTTGCACCAGTGATCGCATCCGGACATAAGGAGATGAGATCATGACAGAAGCAACCACGACTGCAAAAGCTGCTCCCAAGAGCCGCACCACCAAAGCCAAGGCCGCACCGGCTGCTGCACCGGCTTTCCCGGATTTCGAAGCTTTCGCAATGCCGAAAATGGAAGTTCCGGCTGCATTCCGCGAAGCCACCGAAAAAGGCATCGAGAGCGCCCGCGAAGCATACGCCAAGGTCAAGACCGCTGCTGAAGACGCGACCGACCTGATGGAAGATACGTTCGAAACCTCCCGCCAGGGCGTTGTCGAATTCAACCACAAGGCTGTCGACGCGGCGAAAACCAACGCTGATGCGACCTTCAACTTCATCAAGGACATCATGTCCGTGAAGACCGTTGCCGAAGCCATCGAGCTCCAGTCCACGTTCGCTCGCCAGCAGTTCGACGCTCTGAGCGCGCAGACCAAGGAAATGCAGGAGCTGGCCACCAAGCTCGGCACCGACGTTTCTGCACCGGTCAAGGAAGCCATGGAAAAATCCTTCAAGGATATCAAGGTCAACTGATCAGGTTGGGCTGCAGCTTAGATGCGGCAGACTATTCGGCCCGGGGTTCTGCCCCGGGCTTTTGCTTTTCAACAACCCCGATTTTTTTCGAAAATTCGCGCTTGCCGGTTCAGGGAAACGGGTTTAAAAGACGCCCTTGCAAATGGCGCCCCGGACGAGTATCGTCCGCGCCACTTCAAGACCTTTGCAGACGTAGCTCAGTTGGTTAGAGCGTCGGATTGTGGCTCCGAAGGTCGGTGGTTCGAATCCACTCGTCTGTACCATTCCAAAAAGTGCCCACTGCTGTTTGAAGACACTTTGCACGCTTGCCGTGCGGCTGATTTGCCGTGGGGAGACATGCGCCTCCAGGGTTCGTCACTGGTGCTCTCACGTGCAATTCAGTGACCATCCGTATCGCGCAATGGCGATTGCCCGCATTCTACGCCTCACTTCACGCTCTCCGGAATGCGCGGAAGAACACAACGATGCCGAGAATGATGAGAAAGAATCCGGTCGCCAGGATGAAGAGCGGGCCGGCGATTCCGAAGTCCGCCTTGATGAGCTCGTACTTCTCGTTGCCCATTTTCATCAGGGCCGCGGCGGAATACACGCAGACGATTGAGATGGCGATATTTGACAGTCTCATGGACAGTTAACCCGTTTGTGGATTGATGAGTCCTTGTATCAGCCAAGCGTTTGTTCCTGCTTAGCCTTCTCGTTAAAATTGCAGATATTGACAGCAGCCCTGCCTCTTGCCCTCATGGATCCAAGGGGGCAGCGACTTTGACGGCCACACCAGGCAAAGCCCTCGTCGTCAATCGAGGACACGCCGAATGACCACCGCACCAACCCTTTCCACCCGTCTGAAACGCCTGCCCGGACAGCTGCTGCTGGCCTGCGTCAACGCGACCGCGCTTCTTGTCATCGTTGCCTGTGTTCTGGTCATCGTGGTGCTCAACCGCGTCGATCAGGCGAGCGAGCGGATTGCCGGGACGGTCACGGAAGCCGCGCTTGCAAAGCTGGAGATGACACCGGCGGCGCTGAAGGAGCAATTGCAATCGGTCGACGGACGGGTCGCTGCCCTTGTTGACCAGCTGGAAACGGCTGGAGCCAGGGATGACCGCGCCCTGACCCTGCAGGTCGCGGAGCTCAACCGGACTTTGAGGGACCTGAAAGCAGCGGCGGCGAACCTTGGTTCTGCCGGGCCCGATATCACCGAGGCAGCGTTCAGGCAGGCAGGCGAAACGCTTACCGAAGCGCTCCTGTCGGTCAGGGGCTGCGCGACCTTGCAGGCGGACGCCCAACCGCAAAGCTGACGCGGACAGCGGTGCAAATTGTCAGGGCGCGGGCCACGTACCCGGCCGATCGCTGCATCAGAATCTAGCCCTGGAAGACATCCGCCCATTCGGGATGTTTCTGCCTTTGTGCATTCACGTAAGGGCACAGGGGAACAATCTTGATCTGTTTTTCCCGGGCATCCGCAACGAGGTGTTCCACGAGCGCCTTGCCGATGCCCATGCCGCGCATGGCATCGGGCACACCCGTGTGATCCGCGATGATCAGGTGATCATTGACAATGGAAAAGGTCAGTTCCGCGGGCTCGTCGATGCCGTCGACCAGCGCGACGTAGCGCCCCTTGGCGCCCTGGCGTTCGAGCGTGATGGATGGAGAAGTCGTTCCGGACATGCCTGCCTCCCGATTCGAGCCCCCGCTCGTGTCTGATACGGATGCGATCACCTGTCCGGATCAGTCTGAAACGGGCAGGTGAGGTCAGATTGTCGGTGAATTTGAACAGAAAAGGTCAGGGAGGGGATGCGCCCCTCCCTGATGGTTACGCTGCGAGGTCGAACAGCAGGAACTCCGCATTTTCCTGTGCGGCCAGATTGATCGCGCCCGCATCGAGAAGGCCGAACCCGTCGCCGGCGGTGAGCGCCTGACCGTTGACGCTGATCTTGCCCTTGACGATCTGCAGCCAAACCTTCCGGCCGGGCTCGATCTCGAAGGCAACGCTCTTGTCCGCAGAGAGCAAGGACGCATAGAGGTCCACATCCTGATGGATGACCACGGAACCCTCGCGCCCGTCGCGCGATCCTATCAGCCGGAGCGTGTCCTGGCGCTCGCCTTCCGGAAATGCTTTTTGCTCATAGCTGGGTGCGAGGCCGTCTGCTTCCGGCACGATCCAGATCTGCAGGAAGTGAACCGGGTCGGTGTTCGAGTGATTGTATTCGCTGTGGCGCACGCCGGTGCCCGCGCTCATGCGCTGAAGATCGCCTGGGCGGATCACCGAGCCGGTTCCGAGCGAATCCTTGTGCTCCAGACCGCCGGAAACGACGTAGGAGACGATCTCCATGTTCTGGTGCGGATGGGTCGGAAACCCGCCGGACGGAGCAACCCGGTCCTCGTTGATCACGCGCAGGGCGCCGAAGCCGATGTGGTTCGGATCAAAATAGGACCCGAATGAAAACGTATGCTTGCTTTTCAGCCAGCCGAAATCGGCATCGCCGCGGGCGTCTGAAGGGCGGAAAATCTGGTTCATGTGTCAATCCTTTCCCAACTGGGGCACGGGCAAGCCGTGCGCTGTTGGGACTAAGATCGGTATGAAAGCATGTTCTGACAATCGCGGAGAAATTTGACGATTAGTCATCGATTTTTGAACAATCGCTACTGCACGGATTTGGGCAGATCCGCACGCAGGCGATTGTGTTCCGCGATGCTGCGGGACCGGTCGGTGTCGACGACCACCGGTTTTCCGTTCGGGGAAAACGCAGCCTTGAATGTGAACGCGTCTGCGCTCGGTCCGTCATCGCCGAGAAGCTCCAGGCGCTCGACGGCCTCTTCCCAGTCCGGCTGATGCTCCTTCGGCACCCACCAAAGGACATAGGGCGGATAGTCGGCGGTATCGCTCTGAAACAGATGACCGAGGCGCATGATGTCGGCATGAACGCCGCGATAGACCGCGGCCAGCGCCGCTTCCAGGTCCTGCCAGAGCGAAATCGTTGACGGGGCCCAGCCGTCGCCATTGTCGGTCCAGTATTTCGGGAAAACCTGTTCGCCCCAGATGTCCGTGCCGGGCTCGTCCTCGTATCCGGCCCGCGCGATGAACCCGTCGGCGCGTTCCATCGCGGCCCAGATCACCGGTTCGCTGCTGAAGAATTCGTCATTGACCGGATCGTCCGCGCGCGTCCGGAATTGCGCGAAGGTGTATAGCGCGAGCCAGTGTTCGGACATGTCTCCTCCCGATCCCTTAGCGTCGCACACTGTCCGCAATCCCGGGGGACATCAAGCGCTTCTTTGATCATCGGAACCATTTGTTGTGAGATCCGGCTGGCAAAACCGGTCCGGCTTGCCTTAAAAGCAATTGCTTGCATGCCGGTGATCCGGTGCATCGGCTCTTGAAAGGACGTAAAGTTGGAAGATCTCAGCCTCGTTTCGCTCGGCCTGTTGGCGGTTTCACTCCTGGCCACAGGCGTGGTGGCGGGCATCATCGCAGGATTGCTCGGCGTTGGCGGCGGGATCGTGATCGTTCCGGTGCTCTACTACATGTTTACCGCGCTGAAGATCGACCCGTCTGTCCTGATGCATGTTGCGGTCGGAACCTCGCTGGCGACAATTCTGGCAACCGGCGCGTCCTCCGCGCGCGCGCACTATAACCGCGGCAGCGTCGACATGGAGTTGCTCAAACGCTGGTGGTGGGCGATCGCCCTGGGTGTCCTGGCGGGGGCGACGCTTGCCGGTAACATCTCCGGCGGTGCGCTGACCCTGGTCTTTGGCATTGTCGCCCTTGCCGTTTCGGCGAACATGATCTTTCGAAAAGACGGATCGCACCTTGCCGAAAAACTGCCCGGATCTCCGTTCCGGGAGGTTCTCGGTTTCCTGATCGGCGGTATATCGGTGATGATGGGAATTGGCGGCGGGACGCTCGGTGTGCCGACGCTGACGCTGTTCAACTACCCGATCCGAAAGGCCGTCGGTACCGCGGCTGCGATTGGCCTGATCATCGCGGTCCCCGGGACCTTGCTGTCTATCTATTTCGGCTTCGATCTCGACGGCAGGCCGCCCCTCTCGTTGGGCTACGTCAACCTGATCGGGTTTCTGCTGATCATCCCGGCCTCAACCCTGACAGCGCCGCTCGGTGCCAGGATCGCCCACGCCATTGATCCGTCGAAACTGAAGCTGGTCTTTGCGCTGTTCCTCGGATTCACCGGACTTCGCATGATCTACGACGTTTTCTTCTAGTGCGGTGAATTTGAAGTTCGCATCATTGTTTCAGCAGACCCCGAAGCGAACTTCAAATTCGTAAACCGCACTAGAAACATAGACTTGCTAGTCACCTTCTTGAATCTGAAGTTCGTTCGAAGTCCGCTGCAAAATGAGTCGAACTTCAGATTCAGGTGACTAGGGCACGAACTCATAAATGAAGTCAATTTGGTTTGGATCGCTTTGACCAACTGCGAGAAGCGAAAGCGCAGGAAATGTGGTTCATTTTCAAGCCTTTCGCGACGTGGCAGATGGCCAAAAGGCCAAATCCGAAGGACGGCAAAATGGCTGCTCCTTGCAGCGTCACCGCGCTTGACCGGGCAGGAAGCCCGCTCCGCACACGCTTCCTAACGGGATTTCGCCATTTCGCATGCCATTTCAGTCTCATTTATGGGTCCATCACCTAGAGCTCTTTTGAATGAGATGGGGCAATTTGAGCCGGTTCCCGGGTTTGCCGGCTGGCCTAGACAGAAACGTCCGTGATACTTGGATCAAAAGCTTTCATTGGTTCAAAATCGAAATTGCCGCGATAGTGCTCTGCCTCATTTGGGCTTGCTCCAAACGCGTCTTGGTCGGAAATGCTTGAAAAAAATGTCACCCTCAGCCTGCAGGGCTGCGTTCGGGGCGCTCTCATGTGTGTGCCTGTGTTCCCCGGCATCATTGTGTTCGGTGCTGTCTTCGGCACCGTCGCGGCGCAAAAGGGTCTGACCTTTCTGGAGACGCTTTTGATGAATTCGCTCGTCTATGCCGGGGCGAGCCAGTTCGTCGCGATGGAGATTTTCAAGGAACCATTGGATCAGGGAACACTCATTGCCATGATCGGTGTCACCGCGGCAGTCAACATGCGCATGCTGCTGATCGGTGCGAGCCTCAGACCCTGGCTCGGGCAACTGCCCGGCCAACAGACTTACCCGGCGCTGTTTTTCCTGACAGACATCAACTGGCTTCTGACTCTGGCGCAATACGACAAGGGGGAGCGTGACTGGGGCATTTATCTCGGCAGCGGACTGGTCGTCTGGTCGGTCTGGTCCTTGTCCGTGATCCCGGGATATTTCGCGGGCAGCCTGATTTCCGATCCGAAGACCTTTGGCCTCGATCTGGTTCTGCCCGCCTTTTTCGCTGCTCTGCTCGTGCCGCTCTGGAAGGGCAAGCGGCAGACCTACAGCTGGGCGATCGCTGGTGGTGTGGCGTGGGTGACCTGGGTGCTTTTTGACGGTTACTGGGGCATCTTTACCGGTGCGTTCGCGGGTGCAATCGCGGGGGCTTATCTCGATGACTGAGGGAGCCTTTTCAGCCGACACCATGGTTCTGTTTGCCATTCTCGGCATGGCGGCGGTGACCTATGCACTCCGCGCCGGTGGCTATTGGGTCATGGGGCGCGTCAATGTCACGCCCAGGATCCGGCGCGGTTTGGAAGCGCTGCCAGGCGCAATCATCGTCTCGACGATCCTGCCGATCATCCTGCAGGGCGGGCTGGTTGTCGGTCTCTGCATCATCGTGGCTGTCGCCGTCCAGCTCAGGGTCAAGAAGGAATACATCGCAGTCTTTTGCGCAACCGCCGCAGCCGCCGCGCTGCGCGCCGGCGGTCTCTAGGGGTACGTACCCTAGATCTTTTTCAAGGGAGCTCTTCGCGGGCAGCCTCGGCGGTCTGCTCGGGGCTCTGTGAGGCATCGATTTCCGCCCACGTCATCTTGCCTGTCTCGTAACCCAACTGGGTATCGACCACTGCGGTGGTTGCATCGGATGCATCCCCGGAGCGGCGGGACACACGGTCCTTCAGCGTGCCGGCAGGAGCGGTCAGCCAGAGCCCCGTAAAGCCCGCCTCAACGCTGTTTGCGATCCGCCTGATCTTCTCGCGTTCGTTTTCTGAAGCGAAAACCGCGTCGAAGATCGCGGAATGACCCGCAGCCAGAACGGTCCGGATGGCGTGGTCGATTTCCGCGTAAACGCGATTCGAGGCTTCCTTGGTGTAGGCGTCTTTGGGCGCCGGCTGTTCTTCCGGGATATCGAGCAGCCGCTTGCGCATGACATCGGTCCTGAGAACACGGGCACCGGGCGCGCGCCCGATGTCGGGAGCCAGTTCGTAGGCGAGGGTTGTCTTTCCGGTTCCCGAGAGGCCGCCGATTGCGATAAGGTCCGGCCGGGACGGCTCCAGAAACGACTGTGCGAAACCGAAATAGGTTTGCGCAAGTGTCTTTTGGGTGTCCTGTTGCCCGGGATCGCTCTGGGCCAAGGCCGCACTTGCCGCAATCTTGGAGCGGATCGCGGCCCGCATCATCAGGTAGAACGGCAGCGCGGCCAGACCTTCGGCGTGCGTGTCGAGCCGGCTCTGGTCCAGGTAACGGTTGAAGACACGGTTCGCCGATCTGGATTGTCCGCGTTCCCAAAGGTCCATAAGCAGAAAGGCAAGATCGTAGAGCACATCTCCTGTTGCAATCGCGTCTGAAAATTCGACCGCGTCAAACAGCACCGGCTCTTCGTCGATCAGAACGATGTTGCGCAAATGCGCATCGCCATGGCAGCGGCGGATCAGCCCCATCTCTCCGCGCTTCAAGATGAGTTCGCGCAGCGACGCGAGCAGGTGTCTCGATTGTTCGCTGAGGTGGCGCACCTCTTCGACCGGGAAAAGGTCCGGGTGTTCGTGAAACGCCGCCTCGTTCTGCTCGATGTAGCTTTCCAGTTCGTCGAAGAAACCGCTCCCCGACCGCCTGGGGGCAGCCTCGTGTGCGGCGACCATCATGCGTGCCAACTGGTCGGAAAGTGGATCTGGAAACGGTATTCTGCCGGCAAGAATGTCCAACTCACCCTGCCGTTCGAAGCGGTTCATCACCACAACCCAGTCGACCGGATCACCGGTCCCGTCAAGCGCAAGCTGGCCATCGTCCTCCCGGGTTACGGGGAGGGCTTCCCGGTAGATCTGCGGTGCGTTCGGCTGGTTGAAGGTGATTTCCGCCTTGCAGGCCGCTTCGCGCTGCGGAAGCGTCGAATAGTCGAGGAAAGGAAACCGGACCGCACGCTTGATCTTGTAGGCCCGATCACCGATCAGAAAGATCACGTTGGCATGTGTATCTATCCGCTCGAACGCGGGTTGGCGCGAGGCATCCGATCCCATCTCCTCGAAGAATTGAAACACACTGTTTTGCGATTGATCCATGCTCGATCCTGTGAAGACGCGCGCCGACTGTGCCCTATGCGACGGCCTTGCGGTTTGATTCTTCTCAATGTGCGCAAAGGGGAATTGGCAAGAATGGGTTCCAAGTTCTTTACAGGAGGAATCGATGACTGACTATCCGGCGTTGAGGAAGATCAGGTTGAATCTCGCGAGGACCAGGGACTTCCCTCAAGGGTCCGCAAGACACGGATACGAATTCACGGCGCCGCTTGACGAGACCGGCCATATCGACGCGAAGCTTTGGAAGAAAGAACGCGATCACTGCCGTGTGCGCCGCTTCTGGGGTACTGAGGAAGAAGAAATCGGGCATCTGATCCATCGCCCCGGCGGGTCGTGGGCGTTTCACTACGACATTGACGGAGACGATGACGATGAAGCCGGCTACCGCTTCGGCGCGCATGCATTCAACCCGGGTGAATACGTTTCCATCAAGGATGAAGACGGCGACATGCACACATTCCAGGTCGTGACGGTCTTGCCCGTCTGACGATCAAACGGTTGCGCTCCTGCGTTCCTTCAGGAAGTCCCTCCCTCCACGGGTCATCGCAGGGCCTGACCCTGCGATCCACCCCGATTGGTTTCCACACGGTAAGCCTGTCGAGTGGCAACGCGACGGCATGGATGCCATGGTCGAGCCATGGCATGACGAGGTGGAGGCTTTTTCATACAGGCGCCCACTCCACCCACAGGTCATTGCAGGGCTTGACCCTGCAATCCATTCCGATTGGTCTCCGCCCGGGAAAGCCTATCGGGCGGCCCCGTCACGGCATGGATGCCATGGTCAAGCCATGGCATGACGGAGTGCGGAGGTTGGTCGTCTTGATCGTCTCTCTCTGGTGGTCATTGCAGGGCCTGACCCTGCAATCCATTCCGATTGATTTCCACTCGGGAAACCCGTCGCGTGGCACCGCCATGGCGTGGCGAAGCTTCTGATTTCCCTGGTGGGTAAGAAACGAAATGAAATTGCACGTATATATTGCAAGACTTGACTGTACAATTTCGTTCATTTCAATAGGCCTTTGAGGCGGTACTGGGTCTACATATTGTCGAGCAGGAAAAACGGCACGCTTTACACAGGTGTCACAAATGACCTCCTGCGCAGGCTTTTGGAGCACGAAAGCGGTCGTGGTTCCAGATTTGCCAGACGCTACGGCGCTCTGCGTCTGGTCTGGTACGAAGAACATCCGGCGGCGGGTCAGGCGATTGCACGTGAGAAGGCGATCAAGTCCTGGCCGAGGAAATGGAAGATCGACATGATCGAAGCCGGCAATCCCGAGTGGCACGATCTCAAGCGATTTTTGAATGCCTGATACGCCGGTTCGATGTTCGTAAACCAGGAACGGCATGGTTTCTGTGGCATGACAAGGTGCGGAGGTTGGATGTCTTAATCGTCTCTCTCCACAGGTCATTGCAGGGCCTGACCCTGCAATCCATTCCGATCGATCTCTGCTCGGAAAGCCTATCGAGTGGCACCGTCACGGCATGGATGCCATGGTCGAGCCATGGCATGACGGGGTGGAGACTTTTTATGCAGGCGCCCACTCCACCCACAGGTCATTGCAGGGCCTGACCCTGCAATCCATTCCGATCGATCTCTGCTCGGAAAGCCTATCGAGTGGCACCGTCACGGCATGGATGCCATGGTCGAGCCATGGCATGACGGGGTGGAGACTTTTTATACAGGCGACCACTCCACCCACAGGTCATTGCAGGGCCTGACCCTGCAATCCATTCCGATTGACCTCCACACGGCAAGCCTATCGAGTGGCACCGTCACGGCATGACGAGCTGTGGAGATGTTGGTCATTGCAGGGCTTGACCCTGCAATCCATTCCGATTGACCTCCGCCCGAGAAAGCCTGTCGAATGGCACTGCCATGGCATGACGACGTGTGGAGTATGTATAATTCGGCCCTCTCTCCACCCATAGCACTATAAAAATATCAATCCATTCTGGAATGAACCCATTTCAAATAAATCTGATTTCGGGCTCTGACAGCACGGTGTTTCTTACGCTATAGAATGACCGTTTGAATTTGTGAGCATCAGGATGGGTGATATGGACCGGAAAACCGGTGGGCAGTTGTTGGTCGGAGCGCTGGAGCGGCACGGAGCTGAACGGGTGTTTTGCGTGCCGGGCGAGAGCTATCTGGCCGTCCTTGATGCGCTTTATGATGCGTCCATCCCCGTTACCGTGTGCCGTCAGGAAGGCGGCGCAGCGATGATGGCGGACGCCTACGGCAAGCTGACCGGCAAACCCGGCATCTGCATGGTGACCCGCGGACCGGGCGCGACCAACGCGTCGGCGGGCGTTCACATTGCGGCGCAGGACTCCACGCCGATGATCCTGTTCATCGGCCAGATCGAGCGCGGCATGCGCGAACGCGAGGCGTTCCAGGAGATCGACTATCGCCAGATGTTCGGCGGTATCGCGAAATGGGTTGCCGAGATCGATCAGGCCGGCAGGGTGCCCGAAATGATCTCGCGCGCGTTTCATGTGGCGACATCAGGCAGGCCTGGCCCCGTCGTACTTGCCCTTCCCGAAGACATGCTCGTTGAAACGGCAGCGGTTGCTCAGCCCGCCGCCTGGGAGCAGGTGGAAACCTATCCCGGGCTGACGCAGATGGCGGACCTGCAGAAGCGTCTGTGGGCCGCCGAGCGCCCGATTGCCATTCTGGGTGGCAGCCGCTGGTCGAAGGACGCCGTTGCTGCCTTCACGCGGTTTTCGGAACGGTTCGACCTGCCGGTCGCATGCTCCTTCAGACGCCAGATGCTGTTCGACAACCTGCATCCCAACTATGCCGGTGATGTCGGCATCGGCATCAATCCGAAACTGCTTGCCAGGGTCAGGAATTCTGATCTTGTGCTTCTTGTGGGCGGACGCCTGTCCGAAATGCCGAGCCAGTCCTACAGCCTCTTGGGCATTCCGACACCGGAACAGACGCTGGTGCATGTTCACGCCGACCCGGAAGAACTCGGTCGCGTTTACCGGGCCGATCTTTCGATCAACGCCAGCCCGACCGCATTCTGCAAGGCCGCCGAAGGCTTGCAGCCACCGAATGAGGTCAACTGGGCAGGGGCAGCGAAGGATGCGCACCAGGACTATCTGGACTGGTCCGGTGCGCGACCCGAGATCCCTGGAAAAATGCAGATGTCTGGTGTCATGGACTGGCTGGAAACAAACCTGCCTGAAGATGCGATCTGCACCAACGGAGCGGGAAACTACGCGACCTGGCTGCACCGCTTTCACCGCTTCCGCCGGTACGGAACGCAGGCGGCGCCGACATCAGGCTCCATGGGCTATGGACTGCCGGCTGCTGTTGCCGCCAAACTGATGTTTCCGGAGAGAGAAGTGGTCTGTTTCGCCGGTGACGGCTGCCTTCAGATGACGATGCAGGAATTCGGAACCGCCTGCCAGGACGGCGCCGGCATTATTGTGCTCGCCATTGATAACGGAATTTACGGCACCATCCGGATGCATCAGGAAAAAACCTATCCCGGACGCCCGTCGGCAACACGGCTCGTCAATCCGGACTTCGCCGCATTGGCTGAGAGCTATGGCGCGTTTGGTGCGCGGGTGGAGACGACCGGGGAGTTCGGCCCCGCCTTTGTTGCTGCGCGCGAATCCGGCAAACCCGCAATCCTGCATCTGATGCTCGATCCCGAAGCGATCACGCCGGCAGCCACGCTGAGCCAGTTGCGCAGCGCGGCCGAGGCAAATGGCTGACGGGTTTTGCGATCAGATTTCAGCCGCTTCCTCTTCGGGTGCGTCGGTTTTGAGCTTGCTCTCGTCGATGCTGATTGCAATCACAAGACCGGCAATCGCAACCGCAAGACCGAACCAGAAAGCCGCATGAAGGCCCGTCGCAAAGGAGTCGCGCACGGCATTCGTGACCGCTTCCGCTTCGCTGCCTGAAAAACGGCCCGTGATCGCCTTGACGGCCGGGTCTTCAAGTGTCCCGGCTGCCAGCACGCGCAAGTCTCCGGCGTTTAAGCTGACACTGGCCGCCGATGTGACCGCTTCGACCTTACGGATTGCCGCCACGAACATCATGGCCGTCGCGCAGGCGATACCGATCGCTCCGAGCCCGAGATGAAACATGAAGGAGAGGCCGCCTGCGAGGCCTGCGCCCTTCGCGCCGACCGCGTTAACAGCTGCGGTGCCTGCAGGACCGAACACCAGCCCGCCGCCGAGACCGACAACGAGCATCACCGGGATGAGCGCTGCATAACCCCAGGACGTTTGCAGGAACAGCATCAGGACGCAGCCGAGGATGAGACAGGCATTGCCCGCCGCCATCAGTTTTCTTGGCCCGATCGCGTTGTAATAGTTGCCGACCAGGAGGTTCATCGTTGCCAGCACGACGGCAAGCGGCAGCATGCCCATCGAGCTCCAGAAGATCGACCAGCCGAGCACCTTCTGCATGTATTGTGGCAGGTAGAGCAGGCAGAGAAAAAGGACGACGGCTGGCAGACCGTTGAGCGCGAGCGTTCGCACGAACTGATGGTTGCGCATCATCGAAAGCGGGATCATCGGGTCCTTGACGCGCTGCTCGACAAACGGGAAGGCGACGAAAAACGCAATGGAACCAGCGAGAAGCAGCAAGGTCGGAACCGATAGCCAGCCATTGTCGGCACCCGTGTCCAGGGCGAACAGCAGGCAGAAGACCGCGACTGCAAGCACTGCCATGCCGGTTACATCGACGGCTTCGTTGGTCGCATGATTTTTTTCGCGGTCTATGAAACGGAAGATCAGGGCAGCGGCGATGACCGCGAAGATGGCGTTGAAGACGAAGAAGCCGCGCCAGTCTCCGAGCGCGGAGAGCGACCCGGCAATGAAGGGTGCCAGAACGTTTCCGGCCGCGACCGTCCCCATCAGAATGCCCATGGCCTTGCCGCGCTCGTCTTCTTCGACCGAGGTGGCCGCCAGCGCCAGTATGCAGGGCCATATGAGTGCCGACCCGACACCCTGGGCAGCCCGTGCAAAAATCAGCGTGTTGACATCCGGCGCGAGAATGCAGCCGAGGGAAGCAAGGAAAAAGATGCCGAGACCTATCAGAACATATCGGCGGTGTCCGAGCAGGTCTCCGAGGCGTCCGCCCGCAACCAGTCCCATCGAAAGCGTGAGCGCATAGGCGTTCAAAACCCATTGCGTTGTCGTGATATCGACCGAGTATTCCTGTTCGATTGGGGTTACCAACAGCATGGCGCCGGTGAAGTCTGTTCCGATCATGAAGGAGGGAATTGAAACCGCTCCCAGGATCCTCTTTGCCTTGCTGTCCATATTCGGTCCCCCTCCAGCAAACTCGCACACTTAGACTAAGCCAGAATTTGATCGAAAATCGAGTGACAGTTTCAATCGTCGACCGGAACATCTCCGACGGTCAAGGTCACAAGCGCGATGCCAGGGTCATCTGGCGAGGTTCCGACCGTAAACCCGAGTGCCTGACACATGGAGATCATCGAGGTGTTTTCCTTCAGGACCTCCCCCTTGATGGTCCGGATCCCGTCCACCTTGGCGTAACGGATGATGAGTTTCATCAGCGCCCAACCAAGGCCGACGCCTTTGAGGTCGGAGCGCACCATCACGGCATATTCGCCTGTCTGGTGATCCGGATCGGCGTGAAGGCGGACGACGCCGAGCAGATCCCCGGTTGCCGGATCGACCGCGGCAAAGGCGATTGCGCGCGCGTAATCGAGTTGGGTGAGCCGGGAAAGAAACCGGTGGCTGAAGTCCCTCACAGGTGCGAAGAAGCGAAGCCGCAGATCTTCCGGTGTGATCGCTTCGAAGAAGGTTCTGAACAGTTCCTCGTCCTCCGGCCGGACCGGTCTCACGAAGACGTCACGATCGCCTTTGAGCGTAAGCGTCTGCTCCCATTCCTGGGGATAGGGAGCAATCGCAAGCCGGGAAGCGCCCGTTCTGCCCGGGCGTCTTTCAGGATGGCAAAGGGTCATGCGCGCATCGAGGCCGATCAGCCCGGAGGGCAACGCGACGAGTGGATTGATATCGAGCTCCTGGATCTCCGGAATGTCTATGGTGATTTGCGACAGTTTGACCAGGGCCTGCGCCAGGGCCTCCTTGTCGAGGGCAGGCCGGGAGGGGCCGCCTGCGAGCAGTTTTGAGATCTGTGTCCGGTCGATTTGCGCTTGTGCCAGCTTGAGGTCGAGCGGAGGCAGTTCGAGTGCGATGTCCCGGCTTTCCTCGATCGATGTCCCGCCGTGGCCGAAAACGAGAACCGGACCGAATTCGCGGGTTTCGGCAAGGCCGAGGTAAAGCTCCATCCCGTGCCGGTCTTCGAGCATCGGATGAACGGAAATCCCGGCAATGGCCGCTCCCGGATAGTCCCTTTTGGTGTTTTCGATCAGTTCCATCGCTGCCGCGCGCACCCCTTCGGGATGGTCAAGGCCGAGGCGGACGCCGTCGATGCGGGACTTGAACGGCAGATCGGGGGAAACGAGCTTTGCAACGCAATGCGGGAACGTTTCGAAAAACCCAGCGGACAGTTCCGCTGCTTCCTCGGCTGTTGCAGCCATCCGAGTTTCCATGATCGGCAGTTGGTAGGCCTTCAGGACTTCGCAGACAGCTTCCGGATCGAGCCAGGTCCTGTGTTGTGCGAGCGCAGTTTCAACAATGGCCTGTGCGCGCGCGACATCGGGCGAAAAGCTTGTGGGCAAGCTTGGCGGAACCGCCATCAGGAACGCGCGCGACTGCGCGTCGTGCGCCAGATGCATGAGGCTGCGCGCCGCCTCGGCCGGACTGGCATAATTGGGTATCTTCGCGGCAGTCAGTTCTGCCCGGATCGCGCCGTCGCTCCCGATCAGACCGGCGACTAGCGCCTTTTTCCGGCCGGTCCGCCTTTTGTCTGTCGCGGATGCGTTGATGACCGCTTCGGCGATGGATTTCAGCGGTGTGAAGGCGCTGGCCGCCTGAAGCACGACCGCGCCGTCGACGGACGGGTCCTTGAGCACCGCGGTAATGGCCGACGAGATGTCTTCCGGTGTGACGTCCTCCGTCAGGATGACCGAACCGCCCGACGCAGCCGTGGCGTCGAGATCTGACGCGCGCCGGCTCACCGGTTGGAGCGTATTCCGCGTTTCTTCGCTGAGTGTCGCGAACTGCCCGCCAAGATCCTGCAGCCGATCGACCGCAAGACTGGCCAGGCTGCGCCCATTCGCGATCACGGCGATCTCGTTGCACTTCGGCACGCGAATGTGGGACAGCGTTTCGAGCGCTTCGAACATCTCGTCAAGATCGTAGACCCGAAGCAGACCGGTGCGGCGGAACACGGTTTCGTAAACGAGATCGGTGGTTGCCAACCTGCCGGCATGGGTGCGGCCTGATCCCCCGGTATCCAGGCTCTTGCCCGACCGGATGACGATCACCGGTTTGCTGCGCGCCGCAGCCCGGGCTGCGGAGATGAATTTCCTGGGAAAAGCGATCCCCTCCAGATGCAACACGATGGAGCGCGTGCGGTAATCCTGGGCGAAATAGTCGATCAGGTCGCCAAGATCGACATCAATGCGCGCACCTAGCGACACCACTGCGGAAAACCCGGTGTTGTGGGTTTTCGCCCAGGACAGAGTCGCATTCAGCACAGCGCTGGACCTGGAAAAGAATGCGATGTCGCCCCGTGCCGGGGCTTCCGCGCTGAGCAGGGCGTTGAGACTGGAAGAGGGGACCGCGATCCCGAGCGTTCCAGGGCCGATCAGGCGCAGGTTGAAATTACGCGCCGATTCCCTGCATGCCTGCATCAGGTCCTCAGGCCAGGTTTCATAACCCGGAGACGGGATCAGAACGGCGCGCGTTCCACCCGATCCGAGCTTTTCAATCGTCTCCGGAAGAGCCTCGGCCTGGCCCAGGTAGATTGCCAGGTCGGGCATGTGCGGAAGTTCTTCGAGCGACGTGTATCTCGATCCCGCGATGGAAACATCTGTGTCTATTCCAACAAGGGAAACGGCGTGACCGGGCTCAAACGATTGCAGGCACTCAAGAAGCCTGGCCGTGATCGGGCCCGGGTGCCGGCACGGTCCGAGAACGGCGATGGATTTCGGCGAGAAGAAACCTTCAAGATTGCGAATGCTCACGGAAAAAAGGCCTTTTCACAGATCAACGGAATCGCAGCCTATCCGAGTTTTAAGACAAAAAAAGTGTCCCGCGGACCGGTTCGCCTCCGATCCGCGGGACAATATCGGGCCAAGACGGCTCAGTGCGCCATAAGCACCGGGACCGTCATCGCTTCCAGGATTTCGCGTGTCGCCCCGCCGAACAGGAACTCGCGCATCCTGCTGTGCCCATAGCCGCCCATGACAACAAGATCATGGCCGTTGTCGGACACCTGGTTGAGCACGGCGTCAGCGACCCCCGTCTGCGGATTGGTGACCACTTCGACCGTGACATTCATGTTGTGCCGCGCAAGGTAGTTGGCAACGTCCGCGCCAGGCTGGCCCTGATCCGACTGCGCCCGTTTCTCGATCACGAGAACGGTGATCTTGTCGGCCTTCTCCAAAACGGGAAGCGCCGAGTGAATGGCCCGCGTGGCCGTCGAGCTGCCATCCCAGCCGACCAGCACGTTCTTGGGCTGAAAGGCATTGCTGCCGATATAGGGAACCAACAGGACGGGCACGCCGCTTTCGAACAGAACCGTTTCGATAAGAAGCTCCCGCATCGGTTCTGGACGATCCGGATTGGTCTGCCCGATCACCACCAGATCGGTCGGCCGGCAGTGAACCAGTACGTTATCGAGGGGGCCACCGGTCAGGATCTCCGCGATGCGGCTTTCGTTGTTGACGGCGGCAAGGCGCGCAAGCTCGTCGAAGTCCTTCTTGGCTTCGTTGGCCGCTGCAATTGCCTGTTCGTGGGCTGCCTGCATGTAATCGACCGGCATGGGGGCCGCCGCGAAAGCTGGCACGACAGGCTCGAACGCAAGGGCGAGCCCGGTCACGTGCGCATCATGCGTCCGGCCGAATTCCAATGCGTATTTTGCAGCAGGCTGATCGCCCGCAAGGTCGAGAATGGTGAGTATGTCTTTGATGGGCATTTACCCCTCCTTCGGCCGCTCATTCAGCGCGAGGTCACTGAACCAAGTTTATGGTGCCCACTTGAACCACGTCCTTGACCCGTATCAATCATTTTCTTTTGCAAAGGAACAACCGATGCGGGATTGCTGGCAAGAAATCGAAAAATACGCGATAACGTGACAATGACGAAACGCTGGCTCCTTCTGGCATTGCCGCCACTTGTGTTTCTGGCAGCAGCCTTTGTGCTCGTCCAGCTCTTCATGGATCTGGACGAGGACGGCGTCGACCGCAAGGCCGCCGAACGGCTGACGCTGTATCGCCAGACGATTCTCGGAGAGTATCAAAAATACCGCTATCTGCCCTACATGATCGCCCGCGACCCAAGGGCGACCTCGGCGCTGGCCACCGGCAGACCCGAAGAAACGGCGAACCGGTTTCTTCAGGAAATGGCGGACAATTCCGGAGCCGATCTCCTTTACGTGATGAACCGCGATGGAACGACGCTGGCCGCGAGCAACTGGCGCGACGAACTTTCCCTCGTGGGCCGCAACTATGCCTTCCGTCCCTATTTCAAGTCGGCGATCGAGGGAGAGGAGGGTCAGTTCTTCGCGATTGGAGCGACCCTTGGAGAACCGGGCCTTTTCCTGTCGAGACCGACACCCGTGTCAGGAACCCCGACGGGTGTCGCCGTTGTCAAGGTTGACATGCGTCCGCTCGAGGCGGCCTGGGCCGAAGGCGGCGAGACGGTCTTTGCTTCGGACGAAAACGGCGTGATTTTCCTCTCAAGCCGGGCCGAGTGGCGTTACAGAACCCTTGCCGAGCTGCCCTCCGAGGTTCGCGAAACGATCGACACGACCCGCCAATACGCCACCCAGGAACTCGACCCCGTCAGTGATCAGCCCGTGAGCAGGAGCAAGTTGCTCACCATCGATGGCAACGTGTTCCGGCACAACGCGGCAGATGTCGGCCTGCTCGGATGGACGCTCCATTTTCTCGTTCCGCTGGAAGAGACCCGCAAGAGTGTCCTGCCGATATGGACCGTCGCGATCGCGTTGTGTCTGGTATACGCCATCATCCTGCTGGTTCTGCGCGGGCGGCGTCTGCGCAAGACATCCGTCCAGCTGCGGCAGGAATCTGCTGATCTGAAGGAACTCAATTCACGCCTCGTTGGCGAGATACAGGAACGCCGGCGTGTCGAGCGCGAACTGCTGGAAGCGCAACGAGGCCTGGCCCGTTCGAACCGGCTTGCAGCCGTCGGAGAAATGTCGGCGGCTGTCGTTCACGAACTGAGCCAGCCGCTTGCCGCACTCAGGATGTTCGTCGCCGGAACGCGCAAGTTTCTGGACAAGGGTGACACCACGACCGCCGTTGAAAATCTTGAGGAAATAGATTCCATTCAGCTCCGCATGGCCAGCCTGACCCAGGAGCTGAAGCGGTTCGCCCGCCCCGGAGAAAGCCGCATCGAGAAAATAGATCTGAGGGAAAGCGTCAAGGCCGCGGAAAAGATTGCGCGTCCGCGGTTCGAAGAAACCGGCGTTGTTCTGAAACTTGACCTGCCCGAAACGGATCTTGATGTCGAAACGGCACCGCTCAGGGTCGAGCAGATCCTTGTCAATCTCCTGCGCAACGGCGCAGACGCGGCGGCCGGCGGGGACGACGGATCTGTCCGACTGGAAGCCGCGGCTGCGGGTGACGAGATCGTCCTCCGGATTTCCGATAACGGGCCGGGCATCCCCGACGACCTGCTGGAACGCATTTTCGACCCGTTTTTCTCCACCAAGACCAGTTCAGGCGGCATGGGATTGGGGCTTGCTATCTCCATGCGCCTTGCAGATGACCTTGGCGGCAGCTTGTCCGTCAGGGCGAATACGCCTAAGGGGGCGGTGTTCGAGCTGAAACTTCCCGCTGTGGACAGCGATGCGGTTCGAACGGATCTGTCACTTGATCTGGGGAACGAAGCCGCAGAATGACGGGACAACCGGACAGCCGCATGGTTCTGATAGTCGATGACGATCCCTCCATGAGAGCCGCCTTGCGGCAATGGATCCGACTTGCCGGATTTGCCACCGTGGAAGTGGCGACGGCCGACGAGGCCATATCCAGGCTGTCACAGGAGTTTGACGGGTGTGTCGTTTCCGACGTCAAGCTGGAAGGAGAGGACGGTCTGTCTCTCTTGCGCCGGATCGGCGAACTCGACGGGGATCTGCCGGTCGTTCTCATCACCGGTCACGGCGATGTACCGATGGCGGTGGAAGCCATGCGGGCAGGTGCCTATGACTTCATAGAAAAGCCCTTCGACCCGGACCACATCGCCGAGGTCGTGCGCCGCGCGGCGGACAAGCGGGCGCTTGTCATGGAGAACAGGGCGCTCAAACAACAGCTTTCAGATGGCGCCGGCCTTGAAAGCCGCCTGATCGGAAACAGCCCGGCAATGCACACTTTGCGCCAGCAGATACTGCATTTCGCCAAGACCGACGCCGCCGTCCTGGTCACCGGTGAAACCGGAACCGGCAAGGAAGTGATCGCCCAGGCGCTCCACGATTTCAGTAACCGCAAGGACGGCCCCTTTGTTGCCATCAACGCGGCGGCGCTGCCGGAAGCAATGGTCGAAGCAGAACTTTTCGGGCATGAAGCCGGAGCCTTCACGGGAGCGGACCGCCAGCATATCGGCCGCATCGAGACCGCGAACAACGGTGTTCTTTTCCTGGACGAAATCGTGTCGATGCCACTTGCGCTGCAGCCCAAGTTGCTGCGTGTGCTTCAGGAGCGGAAAGTCGACAGGATTGGCGGCGCCAGATCGGTCGACGTCGACATCCGTCTCGTCAGCGCTTCCAATCTCGATCCCCGCGAGGCTGTCAGCACCGGCCGGTTGCGGGAAGACCTGCTGTTCCGGCTGAACGCGATCGAATTGCACGTGCCGCCGTTGCGCGAACGCGGTCGAGACTGCCTGCTGCTGTTCGACACGTTCCTGAACCGGTTGGCCGCCCAGTATGGCCTGAATGCACCGGATGTTTCGGCCCGCGACGAGGCTTTCCTGCAGACCTATCCCTGGCCAGGAAATGTCCGGGAGTTGCGCAACGCGGCCGAACGCTTCGTTTTGAATGCCGGTGTCAGTCCGCAGCCGCTGGAAATTCTGGTCACCGGGCAGAAGGGGCTTGCCGTACCAAGCGGAACGGAAGGTCTCAAGGCCCTGATGGATGACTACGAACGCAGCCTGATTGAAAGCGCGCTTCGCCGGCACAAGGGACGCGTTGCAGATGTCCTAAGGGAACTCAATCTCCCCCGCCGCACACTCAACGAGAAAATGGCCCGTCACGGATTGACGCGAGACCAGGCTGGCACGAGCGACAGTCCTGACGGCTGAGCGAAAACTTGCCGAAACCGGGCGGCAATCGGCAAGATTTTGCCGATCGGGCGTCGCTCCGGTTCGCGGGAGCCGGGAAAAAGTCAAGCAAATCCGGCGATTCTCTCATTTGCGCGTGACTGGCACGGAGCATGCTTTAAGCTGTTTGACTTGGATCCGGTCCGCGCGTCGAAATGCCCGCGGGTTGAGCGTCCAAGGATAATGAGCACAATCTCTGGGAGGATTTCATGCTCTTCTCTTTGAAGTCCGCAACCGCAGTTTCCGCGGTCGCGCTTACAGCCATTTTTGCCACTGAAACGTTCGCTGCCGACGTGTCCTGGAACGTGTCGCTCTGGGGCAAACGCCGCGCCTTCACCGAGCACATCGAAAAGCTGGCCGAAGAAGTCGCAGCCAAAACGGACGGCAAGTTCGAAATCAAGCTGCACTATGGCGGCGCCCTGTCCAAGTCGCGCGAAAATCTCGACGGGATTTCGTTCGGTGCATTTGAAATGGCACAGTTCTGCGCGTCTTATCACGCCGACAAGAACCCGACCCTGACGGTTCTGGAACTGCCGTTCCTGGGTGTCAACGACCTGGAAACAGAGGTCAAGGTCGCCAAGGCGCTTTACGACCATCCCGCTGTCCAGGCTGACCTTGGCCGCTGGAACGCAAAGCTGCTGATGCCTTCTCCGATGCCGCAGTACAACTTCGCCGGCAAGGGTGATGTGCCCGGCTCGGTTTCCGACTTCGACGGCATGCGCGTGCGTGCGCTCGGCGGACTTGGCAAGCTGATGGAAGCTGCCGGTGCCGTCCCGACATCGGTGACTGCGTCCGAAACCTATCAGGCGATCGACTCCGGAACGGTTCAGGCTGCCGGTTTCGCACCGCACGCCCATCTGTCGTTCAAGGTGGTCGAGGTCGCCGACTGGTGGACCAAGAACCTCAACCCCGGCACTGTTCACTGCCCGGTCGTCGTCAACGTCGAGGCCTATGAGGCACTGCCGGATGACTTCAAGGCGGCACTTGACGCCTCCGTTGATCCGGCCCTCGATCACTACCTTGCGACCTACGCCAAGGTTTACGACAAGTGGTGGCCGGAGCTGAAGGAACGCGGTATCGTCGAAGTCGAGTTCAGCGACGATGAACTCAGCGCCTTTGCCGCCAAGGCCGGCCCGATCCATGACGCCTGGATTGAAGAGCAGACAGCTGCCGGCCTTCCGGCGCAGGAACTGCTCGACATGGTCAAGAAAACCATCGGCGAATAAACCGGCCGACCTGGTTTGCGCCAATCGCTTTCCGGCGTTCTGACAACGCCGGAAAGCCTTGCCCCGGGGCTATGAATTCATGATGACAATTGATCCTGCGGGACGTTCCGGTGAGGAGCGACCGACGACTTACATCCGCTTCAGCGGGTTGCTTGCCCACGTGGAGAACGGCTTCAACCTGATTGCCGCTTTCTCGATCATCGCACTGATCTTTCTTGCCGTGGCGCAGGTGTTTGGACGCCTCTTGTTCAATACGCCGATCCCCGGCTTCATCGACATCACCGAACAGGCGATGGCCATTTTCGCATTTGCGGGCGTTGCCTACTGCCAGCGCGTCGGCGGACACATCCGGATGGAAATCGTTCTCGGTCGGCTGCGCGGGCGCACGCTCTACATCTTCGAAATGCTCGGCGTGATCCTGATCGCATTCACCGTTGCGCTTCTTATCTGGGGAGCCTGGTTCCACTTCGACCGGTCGTGGAACATCGGTGACAGCACGATGGATATCCGCCTGCCGACCTGGCCGTCGAAACTGGTTGTTCCGGTTGCGCTCAGTGTCCTGCTCCTGCGGCTGCTCCTTCAGATCTACGGGTATGCGCGGCTTGTTGTCGATCCCTCGCGTGAACCTGTTGCGATTCCGGTCATCGAGAAGGTGGAGGATGTTGCCCAGCATGAGATCGAAGAAGCCTTCGGCGAAGAAACACCCGAGGAGGGCTCCAAATGACACCGTTTGAAGTCGGCCTTCTCATGACGGGCGTTTTGCTGGTCTTGGTCATATTCGGGGTACGCGTTGCATTCGCCGCCGCCTTTACCGGCCTGGTCGGCCTGATCATTCACTTCTCCATGAAAATGGGGTTCGAACGCGGCTTTTTCGTAGCGCTCAAGATGGCGGGAACGATCCCGCATTCAAAATCCGTTACCTATGCACTGTCGGTTCTGCCGACCTTCATCCTGATCGGCTTCCTGGCGTTTTATGCCGGCTTCACCAAGCAGCTCTTTGAAGCCGCGAAGCGGTGGCTCGGCTGGTTGCCGGGTGGCATGGCGGTCGGAACCGTCTTTTCAACCGCCGGGTTTGCGGCGGTTTCCGGCGCGTCGGTTGCAACGGCTGCCGTGTTCGCACGCGTTGCCATTCCCGAGATGCTCGCCGCCGGTTATTCCAAGCGCCTGTCGGCGGCGGTCGTTGCCGCAGGCGGTACGCTTGCTTCGCTCATCCCGCCATCGGCCATCCTGGTGATTTACGCGATCCTGGTCGAACAGTCCGTCGGCAAGCTGCTGATCGCCGGTTTCCTGCCGGGTGTTTTTTCCGCCCTGATCTACGTTGCGATCATCGTGGCGGTGTCGGCCTGGCGGGGTGATGCACCGGCGGTCAAGGGGTTCACCTGGGCCGAGCGGCTCGAAAGCGTTCCCGGGACATTGCCGATCATTGCCGTGGTGGCGATCATCTTCTGCTCCTTCTTCTTCGGTCTGGCAACACCCACGGAAGCCGGCTCACTCGGCGCGTTCGTGGTTCTCGTGGTTGCGTTTGCAAAGGGCATGAAGGCAAAGCAGCTCGGGCAGGCACTCCACGAGACCGCCAAGCTCACCGTGATGATCTTCACACTGATCTGGGGTGTGCTCGTCTACGTGCGGTTCCTGGGCTTTGCGGGACTGCCAGATGCCTTCCGCGACTTCATCGTCGGACTGGAATACTCACCCTGGATCGTGATGATCTGCATTCTGCTCGCCTATGCCGTCCTCGGCATGTTTATGGATGCGATCGGCATGCTGATCCTGACCCTTCCGGTTGTTTATCCGGCCGTGATCGCACTGAATGGCGGCGAGAGCGTTTCGGCAGCGGACAGCGCGTTCGGCATGTCGGGTGAGGCCTGCGCGATCTGGTTCGGGATCCTTGTGGTCAAGATGGCGGAGCTCTGTCTGATTACACCGCCCATAGGACTGAACTGTTTCGTTGTCTCGGGCGTGCGTCCGGATATACCGGTCCAGGAAGTGTTCCGCGGCTGCGTTCCGTTCTTTGTCGCGGACGTTCTGACGATTGCCGGTCTGTTGGCCTTCCCGTCGATCATCACGATCCTGCCCTCGCTGATGGGCTGAACTGGGGAATGCCGGGATGCGGGCCTGATTTGCCCGTGTCGAACGCTTGGAAAAAAATGCCGCTGGAGATGTTCTCTTCCAGCGGCATTCTTGTTTCCCGGAGCCGGACATACCGGCGGAACCCGACCAGCCTCAGTCGAAAACATGCGCCTGGCTGCGGGCGGTGTCGAACCTGTTGGGGCCCGGCGTTCCAGGGAAGAAGCCGTTGGCGATGAAAATCCAGATACCGTAGAAGAAGCCGACGATTGGAACGAATATGATCAGCAGCAACAGGCCGGATGCGTCCCGGTCGTGATTGCGCCGAACCTGTATCGACCAGTAGGACACCGCCGACACCAGCATCAAGAACATGCAGACCAGCCCGGTTGTCGAACCGAACAGTGCTCCCAGCACCATCATCGAATATTCGTTCTCCGAGACGGTGCCTTCAAGCGCTGTAACGCGTTGGAGTTCGGAATACTGGGACATGACCAGTGTCACCAGCAGAATGATATCCATGACCCAGCGCGCGGTGCCGATGGTCCAGTATTCCATCCGGCCCATGCGCCCATGGAAGCTGAAGAATATTGAGAGAAAACCGGAAAGCGCCTTGCCGATGGAAAAACTGTCGTCGTCATCGGCATAGACCGCACCTCCGCCCGCGCCGGCATAGGCAGGCATCGCTGTCCCCGCGTAGCCGGTCTGGCGGTCACCGAATTGAGGAACGGATTGATGAGCTCCGCGTTTTCCGAATTGTTTGCGCTGCATTTGACTGCCCCGTACAAAAGCCTATGGCAAGATTGCGGGTACGATACGCAGGACAACTTAAGATAGCGGTAAAGGAATTGGTTAAACGAACGCTAAGCCAAATGAATAAAGGCGCCGTGTTTAATTTTGTCTTGCCAGTATTTGTAAACTTTCTTGTTTGATTGCTCGACGTATCAGAAGAGGTCGCCCTGGTCTTGTGGCTTGGTTTTCGCAGGTGCGGTTTTATTTGTTTTGACCTTGGCTTTGCGTGGCGCGGATGTCGCGTCGTCCCCCTCTGCAATGGCAGAAAGGTTTCCTTCGGCCAGTTCAATGGAAAGCAGTGAGCCGGGTGTGATGGCTGCCGGAGAGCGGACGGGCTGCCCGCTCTCATCCCGCACGACTGCGTAACCGCGCGCAAGAACGTCCTTGTATGACAGCGACTTGAGAAGTTTCTGAAGTCCGTCGAGCTTGGACTTCTCCTGGGTGACGCGGGCAAGGTAAGCGCGGTCGAGCCTCTCGGAGAGACCGGCCATGCGTTCCTTGCCGAGGGTCGTCTGCTGCGACAGCCGGGCCGGGGTCAGACGCATGGCCTGCGCCTCGAAGGCCTGTCTCTTCTGCGACACGGCTACGGACAGCGCACGTTGCTGGCGTCCACTCGCCTGTTCAAGATCCTGCCGGGCCTTGCTGCTCAGCCGCGACAGCAAAAGCGGCGACAGCCGGCTTGCAAGTCCTTCGAACCCGGAACGGTGGTTCCGGGTGCTGACGATAAGGGCGCGTTCCAGACCATTTGCCAGGGAATCGAATTTCTGCCGCGGCAGGGCAAGCAGGTCCTGCGGGGCGGGCAGGGCCGCGCTTGCGGCCCTGAGTTCGGTCCGCCGTCCCGTGACGAAACGAACGAGCCCGGAATTGAGACGCCTGGACCGGTCGTCCACCATCGCCATCAGCTCGGCTTTCACCGGGACGGCGATCTCTGCGGCACCGGTCGGAGTTGGCGCCCTGACGTCGGCGGCGAGATCGATGAGCGTCCAGTCGGTTTCGTGGCCAACGGCGGATATCAGCGGGATCCGGCTATCGGCCGCGGCCCGGACGACGGTTTCCTCGTTGAAACCCCAAAGATCCTCGATGCTGCCGCCCCCGCGCGCGACGATCAGAACGTCAGGACGGGGAATGTCACCTTCGTCCTCGAGCGCGTTGAAGCCGCGAATGCCGTTTGCGACTTCCGCACCGGATGTTTCTCCTTGAACCCGCACAGGCCAGACCAGCACGTGCAGCGGAAAGCGGTCGGATATGCGGTGCAGGATGTCCCGTATCACCGCACCTGTCGGCGAAGTCACCACACCGATCACGCGCGGCATCGGCGGCAGCGGTTGCTTGCGCTCCTCCGCGAACAGGCCCTCCGCCGAGAGTTTCTTCTTCCGCTCTTCCAGAAGAGCCATCAGTGCACCGGCACCTGCCGGCTCGAGCGCATCGATGACCATCTGGTATTTGGACTGGCCTGGGAAGGTCGTGATCTTGCCCGTGGCGATCACCTCAAGGCCCTGTTCGGGCTGGATCTTCAGCTTTGAGGCAACGCCGCGCCAGATGACGCCGGACAGGACCGCCCGGTCGTCCTTGAGGTCCAGGTAGATGTGTCCCGAGCCCGGTCTGGAGATCCGCCCGAGCTCGCCGCGAACACGGACATAGCCGAACGTGTCCTCCATCGTTCGCTTGATGGAAAACGAGATCTCGGAAACGGAAAACTCGGCAACGTTGGACGGGGATTCGCTCACGCGGGTGATTCCTCTCTTTCAGTCTGAAAGTGGCCGTTTGCGCGATGAGGGTCAAGTTGCAGGTCGCTCGCCTGGCAACGCTTCTGGGGATGCAGCGACATGCGTCAGGAGCGCGTCGATGGTGCCGAACACCTGTGCCGCTCCGAATGCCGTGATCAGCTGACGACGGCTTTGCGCTGCCGGATCATCCAGCACATGCACGAAAAGGAGCCCGATGTGTCTCGCATCCAGCTCCGACTTCAGGATCTTGAGTGTTTCCAGCGCCGTGAAATCGATGTCGTCCACGCAGGATATGTCGATGCAAAAATACCTGAGGTCTGGCATGCCGGCCCTTGTCAGCCCTCTGACTTCCCGCGCCATGAGGTCCGCATTGGCATAGTACATGCCGTGGGTGAAGCGATAGATCATCAGGTCCGGCGCAGCAAGCGCTCCGGTTGCCAACGGGCGTGCACTCCAGTTGTCCGGGGGCTCGCGCGTCAAAAGGACATTGACCGGATGATAGCCGTGCCGTGTATGCAGGATGAGAGACAGGACGATGGCGAGCACGATGCCAGGACCGACGCCAGCAACAACGACGACAAGAATCGTCGCCATGCTCACCCAGAATTCCGGTTGCCTCTCCTTGTAGATTTTTTTCATCCCGCCGAGATCGATGAGATCCAGACCGATCTTGAAGACAATGGCGGAGAGGGCGGCTTCCGGCAGATAGGCGAGCAGACCGGTAAAGAACAAAAGCACGAGCAGGACAACGAGGACCGTGACGAGCATGGAGAGCTGGGATCTGCCCCCGGCGCTTTCCACCATCTTGCTCTTGGTCGGGCTCCCGTTCACAACAAAGGTTCCGGTCAATCCCGCGCCCAGGTTTGCAAGACCGAGCGCCCGAAGGTCCGTGCTCTCTTCAAGTGGCTCGTCATATCTGGTCGCGTAGGCTCGCGCAGTTGCCGCGCTCTGAGCCAGAATAACAACGAGCATCGCGAGCGCGGTCGGACCGAGCTGCAGAATAAGACCGGGCGACCAGTTGACATTGGGGAGCGAAAATTCCGGCAGTCCGGCGGGAACGCGTCCGACCACTGCAAGATGCGATGTCAGTTCGAACTGCCAGCAGACGAATGTTGCAAGCGCCAGTGCCACGATGGCCCCAGGAACGGATTTGACGAACAGTTTGCAGCCGAAAATGATGGCAAGGACGCCAAGCGAAACGGCAACGGCATAGAGGTTGATATGCGCAAGCGCGGAAGACGGGTTCCGCCAGAGGGCCAGAGCGTCCGCCTCCGTCAGTGTCACCTCGCCCATGCCGAGAATGGAGTGCGCGGCAACCTGTATTCCCACACCGGTCAGGAAACCGGTGAGAACCGTACGCGACAGGAAATCCGCCATGAAGCCGAGCCGCGCGACACTCGCAAAGATCAGGAGAGCGCCCACCATGAGTGCCAGCATCCCCGCGAGCGCGACATAGTCCGCGCTTCCCGTCGCTGCCATACCTGCAATGGCGGTCGCGAGGATTGCGGCCGTTGCCGAATCGGCGCCGACGACGAGGTGGCGCGATGACCCCAACAGCGCGAACAGCGCCATCGGCACGAGCAGCGTGTAAAGACCGGTGATCACCGGGGTCCCGGAGATTTTCGTGTATCCCATGACCTCCGGGATCGCGATTGTCGCGAGCGTCAGTCCCGCGACAATTTCCGGAATGATCCGCGACTGCTTGATCGGAAGAAGGCCTGCAAGGCACCAGTTGGTCACTTTCAAGTCCATGCAATCGAACCGTATCGCGAGAGTGAAGGCCAGGGTCCGTCAGGGCCGGGGGAGGGGACGGCGCAACAGCCGGCCCTGAGCGCCGCAAGGTGCTCTGAAAATCGTATCCTCGCTCTTGGTTCCTTCCAATCGAAATATGTGCAGTTCGATCCGGGTCCGATCTTACGCCTTGAAACATTCACATTCGAGGGCCTACTAAAAACGATGGGAAAATATGAATACAAGATGCAGCGGCTTTTCTTGCGGCATGTCCTTGCCGAAGGGGCGCGGATCGAAGCGGACAGGGGTCAGGCGAACTATCTGCTCAACGTGCTTCGGATGAAGGATGGTGACTACATCCTCGTCTTCAACGGCAATCACGGTGAGTGGCTTGCGAAGATCGCGAGCAGCGGCCGGCGCGAGTGCGCCTTTCAGGTCATGGAGTGCACACGCGAACAGACCGCTCACAATGACCTGATCTACCTCTTCGCTCCGCTCAAGCATGCGCGTCTGGACTACATGGTTCAAAAGGCGGTTGAGATGGGGGTCGGCAGCCTTCAGCCGGTCATGACGCAGCACACGCAGTCGAGCCGGATAAACCTTGAGCGCATGGAAGCGAATGTCATCGAGGCGGCAGAGCAGTGCGGTGTGCTGTCGATCCCCGAAGTTGTCGGACCCCAGTCGCTCAAGGAGGTGCTGGCCGAATGGCCGCACATGCATCCGGACCGGCGTCTTCTGTTCTGCGACGAAGCGGAAGGCACACACAATCCACTGTTGACGCTGGCACAGATGAAAGAGGCGGGTCCGCAGCCACTTGCTGTTATAGTCGGGCCCGAAGGCGGGTTTTCCGAGGACGAGCGGGCGCAGCTTCGGGCTCTCGACTTCGTGACCGCAATCCCGCTCGGCCCGCGCATTCTGCGCGCGGACACGGCAGCCGTCGCCGCTCTGACCATCATTCAGGCGACGGTGGGCGACTGGAGATAGACAATGGGGCCGGAGATCCGCCCGCCGGACAACAAAGCCGAGAACGGCGCTGGCGGGCTGACTGAACATCTGGGAGGGGACATAGCCGCGCCGGCCGGGCCATCTGGAGCGGCAAAGCCGTTTCGTCTTCCCGTCGGCATTGCCCTCGGTCTGGTCTTCTCCGTCTCCCTCGTGGTTCTATGCGGAACCATCATCGCCTTCCTTGCGGCCTCCGACCGCAACATCGCAGTACGGCTCTTGAACGATCAGGCGCGCGCCGTACTCAAAGGTCACGAGGAAGTCCTGCACAATTTCTTCAGCCGTCAGGAACACCTGTTCCAGTCGATTGCAAGCCATGCCTCGCAGTCGGATCAGCCAATGACCGCGTCCGATCTGAAGCCGTATCTGGAACTGCTTCCGGCCGGGGTTAAGCTTGATCTCGGGCGCGCTGTTCTCGACCAGGCGCCCGCCGACCAACTGCCTGAGGCCAGTTGGTCCGGGTTCAAATACAGGCAAGGTTTCGCGACCGCGGTCCGCGAGCTGGAAATCGACCTTGGAAACGGTCAGATCCTTCTCGGCTACTTCCCGCAAACCGTTTTCGCCCGGCTTGCGCGCGACATGTCCTGGGATGAGCGGCAACGGAATTTCTTTCTGGCCGGCCCGGACAAGGCAGTTGCCGTTGACGGTGTCCCGGAGGAGAGGTTTTCGGCCGCACCTGGCGCGGTGCTCCCGGAACTGACGAGCCTGACCGGCACGCCGCTGCGGCTCATCTGGCAGGATCAGCCGGGAGGGCGAGCGCTCGGCGAGGGAATTGAGGGCAGGCTGTTTCCGGCTGACGGGCGCATGTACACTGCGATCTACAGTGAGATCACGAGCGGACCGGCCAGCGGATGGATCGTCGGCACGCTTTACCGAGCCAGTGAGTTCGGTGCGGTACTCGACCAGACCTGGGTCGTTCTCTATGTGGCGCTTGGCGTCCTGATTGTCGGCGCGATCCTGTCCTTCCTGGTCGGGCGCATGCTCGGGCGGCCGCTGACACGTCTGGCAATGTCGGCCGCCGAGCTTCGGCAACTCAACTTCGATCAGGCTCAGCGTCTGCCACGCTCCCGTCTTGCCGAACTGGATGACGTCAACCAGGCCTTCAACGGTTCCATTGGCGCGTTGAATGCATTTGCGAAATATGTGCCGCGGCAGCTGGTTTCGCGCCTGATCGAGGAAGGCATGACAAGCTCGCGCAACATCGAGCTGCGCGAAATGACCATCGTGTTCGCTGACCTTGCCGGATTTACCGGGAAGGCATCTCACCTGACTCCCGAGGAGACGGCGACCTATCTCAACACCTATTTCGAGACCGTTTCCCGTGCGATAGCCGAGAGCGATGGAACCATCGACAAGTTCCTCGGCGACGGTGTCATGGCGTTCTGGGGCGCTCCGTCCGATCAGCCGGATCACGCCGCGATGGCTATCCGCGCCGTCGCCGTACTTGCCGAACGGATCAATGCGGCCGAAGGCGGCGACATTCGGGTCAGGATCGGCGTCCATACCGGGAAGGTGGTGGTGGGCGACATCGGAACAACGGCGCGTATGAACTACACGGTCGTCGGCGATGCGGTGAATGTTGCGGCCCGGCTGCAGGAGTATGGCAAGGACGTTGATCCGCATGCCCGGGTTATCGCGCTGGCAAGCGGAGAAACGGTCGCCCAGATACCGGAAGGCTTTGCCGGTCTCAGTCTTGGGAAGGTCAAGCTGCGCGGCAGGGACGAACCGCTGACCGTGTTCAGAATCGCGTGATGAAACCCGGATCAGGTTTCATTGCTTGCATTCTTCTTTCAAGCCTCCTAAATCACCCAAGCTCGAGAGCGTTTAGCGAAAAACGCGCCGGATCAATGCGGTATCCAGGTCGACTTCGAATTCTTCCCGGGAGCCGCTCAGAGATTTAGGACTGCCTCATGGCCCGCGATACGGTCGATACCACGCCGATTGAAACTGTTGCCGATCTGGCGGCCACCCTCGAGGCGGGAAGTAAACCGGAGGAAAGTTTCCGGATCGGCACCGAGCACGAGAAATTCGGCTTCTGTCTGGAGCAGCTGACGCCCATCCCCTATGAGGGGGCAAATGGTGTCGAGGCCGTGCTGGAAGGCATGGAAAAACTGCTCGGCTGGGAGCGGATCGAGGATGCCGGCAAGATCATCGGTCTTGCGGACAACGAGGGCGGGGGTGCGATTTCCATCGAACCGGGTGGCCAGTTCGAGCTCTCCGGGGCACCTCTTGAGAACCTCCACCAAACCTGCCGCGAGGCCAACCAGCATCTCGCGCATGTCCGGCAGATCGCGGAGCCAATGGGGGTCGGCTTTCTGGGGATCGGCATGACACCGACCTGGACGCGCCAGGACGTTCCGCGCATGCCCAAGTCGCGCTACGACATCATGACCAATTACATGCCCAAGGTCGGCTCGCTCGGCCTCGACATGATGTACCGGACATCGACCATCCAGGTGAATCTCGACTTCTCGACCGAAGCGGACATGGTGCGCAAGATGCGGATAGGTCTTGCTTTGCAGCCGATTGCCACGGCGATGTTTGCCAATTCACCGTTCACCGATGGCCGGCCGAACGGTTTCAAGTCCTTCCGCGCACAGATCTGGACCGATACCGACCGGGACCGGACCGGCGACATGCCCTTTGCGTTCGAAGACGGTTTCGGGTTTGAACGCTATGTCGAATGGGCGCTCGATATTCCAATGTATTTCGTCAAACGCGGCACGACCTATTACGACGTGACCGACACCACCTTCCGCCAGTTCATGAACGGAGCGCTTGAGGGCAGGGTTCCCGATGCCACGCCGAGCCTCGGCGATTGGAACAACCACCTGTCGACGCTGTTCCCGGATGTCCGGCTGAAGAAATACATCGAAATGCGTGGTGCAGACGGTGGACCATGGCGCCGGATCTGCGCGCTTCCGGCGCTGTGGGTCGGACTGCTCTATGACGAGGGTGTGCTCGATCAGGCCTGGGAACTGGTTCGTGACTGGACGCAGGAAGAGCGTGCCGCCTTGCGCGCCGGTGTCCCGAAGACGGCACTTCAAACGCCATTCCGCAATGGCACGGTTCTGAATGTTGCCAAGGACGTCCTCGCGCTCTCGTTGGAAGGCCTCAAGAGGCGCAACCGGCTGAGCGACGGCGATCTCGACGAACGGGTTCACCTGGCACCCCTGGAAGAAGGACTGGCAGCCGGCATGTGCCCGGCTGATATTCTCCTGCAGCGCTACGAAGGCTCCTGGAACGGCGATATCACCCAGGTTTTCCGTGAATACGCCTATTGAGCGGACACCGCCGGCAAGCGAAATCTGTTTGTTCACCCGTCCTCGCAGAAGGCATCAATTGACCTGAAGCTCCCAAAGGGCCACTCTTCTCCGGGATGGCCTTATGTCTCAAGGCCTTGCCCGGATCAGAGGGAGCTATGCCATGATTGGCAGCGAAATGGGGATGCCTCCGTTTGACGTATTTTCCTTGTCGGAGGATGTCAGGGAGCGCTTCGGCTGGTCTAACGACGATCTGAGCAAGGTCATGGAACAGCTCTTGCCGGCAGCTCTGAACGGCTTCCGGTATTTTGGCAGCGCCGTGCCCGGCTTTGCTGAGTTTCCCGGTGTGCCGGCGTCATTTGGAACCGATGAGGCCTCACCTTTTTCCAGCTTCATGCAAAACGCGTCCGGAACGGCGCTGACGCCGTTCTTCGGTCCGGAGGCCGTTCAAAACGCGCTTGCTGCACAGATTTCGGGTCTGACCGGTCTTCAAAGCGATGCGATCCAGGAGATGATGCCCGTTGCTGCCACCCTGGCCATGGGCCAGGTTGCGCGGCCCTTCCTGCAAGGTGAGGCCCGCAACCTGCTGGACGCGTACTTGCGCGGTTTCGCCCGCGGGCGCCCGAAACCGCAGCCGACACCAGTCGATTACATGCAGGGCTATGCCGACGCGATGAAAGCGTTTTGGGGATCGTTCTTGCAGCCGGCGAGCATCGTCAGCGAGCCGGCGGAATATGCCGAGGAAGCCGAGCCGGAGGAAGATCTTCCTGAAGAGGAGGATGCCGCAGAGGAACAGGCGTCGGAATTCGACGAAATGGTTTCGGGCTGGATGGCGGCCGGACGCGACTTTCAGTCAAACCAGTTCAGGGCTTTTGATAGCTTCTTCGAGAAAGCCGCGCGCGACCTGGACGAGGACAAGTAAAAAAAGACCCGCCGGGGGCGGGTCAGTTTTCGTCAGCAAGGCTTGCCGACAGGGGCTGCAAATCCGGGGACGCTGGAAGAACTCAGGCTGCAATCTGTCCTGATTTTCCCTTGTGTCCTTCGATAAGGATCAGGGGCTGCTTCTCCAGAACTCCATTGGCTGCGCTGAGATTGAATGCGCCGCCGAATATCGTTGTCGTGCTCAAAACAGATGTCGGGTCTCGATAGAACGGTTGGGCCAACGCGCGTCGAACGTCGCTCCGCGTCAGGCCAATGTCCTTGAGTTGTTCATCGGACCAATGTGTGAGCTCGTTCACATGGCGCCGGTTGGTAAACACACGCCATGCACGGGCAGCCATCTGCCCGAGAAGAGCGACGAAGGGGATGCTTGCGAAATGCGTCATGGCAAAAGTCTCCTGTGAGCGGCCGACGGGAGTGTCGGCAGCCTGTTCCGCGCCAGTCGTGGCGGTCGTTGTTTGAGGAACATCCTCAAGATGCCCATTCTCCAAACATAAATCCAACGAATGTTTGTGATGAGATAGATCAGAAACTGTGATGTGAGAGTGGCCCGCTGGAAATTGGCCGTGTGGCGTGGTGCGGGAGAATAATCATTTCACCTTCGAATGGGTCTCATGATAAACATGACGATCTCTTATCATTGGGGCGCATATGCTCGATCTTGATCAGCTAAGGACATTCGTCGCGATTGCGGAAAGCGGCAGTTTCACCAGGGCCGCCGAAAACGTGCACAAGACCCAGTCCGCCGTGTCGATGCAGATGCGGCGGCTGGAGGAACGGATCGGCAAGCCGCTATTCGTCAGGGTAGGTCGCCAGTCCCGGCTGACCGAGCACGGCGAACGCCTGTTGCACTATGCGCGGCGTCTGGTTCAACTGAACGATGAAACGCTCGCGGCATTCGATGATTCGGAGCTTGCCGGTCTCGTGCGTCTTGGCACTCCCGACGACTATGCGGACCGGTTTCTGCCTGAAATCCTGGCGCGGTTCTCAAGGTCCAATCCCAAGGCGGAGGTGAGCGTCGTTTGTGCGCCGACGCCAAATCTGGCCGACATGATCGCCGAGGGCGAACTGGATGTGGCGATCATCACCCATGTCCAGAAGAAGGGGCGCAAACACGTCGATCTGGTGCGGCGCGAGCCGCTTTTGTGGGTGGCCTCCGCGCGCCACGCGATTGAAAACGAATCGCCGCTTCCGCTTGCCCTAGGCCGCGCGACATGCGACTGGCGCAAAGCCGCGATCAACGCGCTGGGCGACCAGATGCGGGAGCATCGTCTCCTTTATTCCAGTTGGAATTCGACGGCGGTCGGGGCCGCCGTTCTGGCGGGTCTTGCCATATCCGTTCTGCCGGAAAGTGCCTTGCGATCCGGCATGCGCGTGCTCACGGAAGCCGACGGATTTCCGAAACTTCCGGATTGCGAAATCGGCATCATGCGGTCCTGGCACAACAGTTCGCGTGTGACCGACGCCCTGGTGGAGCATATCGTTTCTTCGCTCGACAATCTTTCGGTGCCCCAAGCGGCCGAGTAACGTGCGGCTTTGAGATAAACAAATAAATTCAGTGTCTTGAAGGATGATTACCTATTCGGAAGGTTTGAAATTTCGTTTGTAATGTAAGAAACATTGATGTATCTTCGATCAATCAATTCGAATCTCAAATCATCCGCTTGATATGTGGTTGAACCGCGGAGTATTCCGATGAATCACGCGCTGGACATTGATCAGCTCCGCACGTTTTTAGCGATTGCCGAGCTGGGCAGCTTCACCAAGGCTGGTGAAGCCGTTCACAAGACCCAATCCGCCGTATCGATGCAGATGAGACGGTTGGAGGAGCGTGTCGGTCAGCCCATTTTCATCAAGGACGGCCGTCAGTCGCGTCTGACGGAAGACGGACAGCGCCTGGTCGAGTTTGCCAGGCGCATGATTCTACTGAATGACGAGACGCTGTCTGCGTTCAATGGCCAGAAGGAAGTGGGTCATGTGAAGCTCGGCGTGCCGGATGATTATGCGGACCGTCTCCTGCCCCAGGTGCTGGCGGCATTCAACAGGCTGAACCCGTCCATCGAGGTGCAGGTCGAGTGCTCCGGCAGCAGCAAGCTGACCGAATCCATCCGCGAAGGCACGCTGGATGTGGCAATCACAACGTCCAGCGACACCATGGATCTGAGAGGCGAGATCATTCGCCGGGAACCGCTATACTGGGTGACGTCCACACAGCATTGCGCGCATACGCAGGACATTGTCCGGCTCGCGCTTGGGCCTGCGTCTTGTGGCTGGCGGCGCATGTCCATGGATGCTCTCGACCGGGCAGGACGGCGCTACCGTGTTTCCTACACGAGTTCCAGCGCCGCTGCCCTCGTCGGGGCCGTTCAGGCCGGACTGGCCGTGACCGTGTTTCCGGAAAGCGCGATCCGCGACGGCATGCGCATTCTGGATGAACGGGACGGCTTCCCGACGCTTCCTTCGTGCGACATTGCGCTGTTGCGTTCGGATGCAGCGCGCGAGGCAATGCATGACACGCTGTGCAATCACCTGATCGCGGCAATCGGTAATGTCGGCACGTCCGCCGCTCAGCTAGCCGCGGAATAGTCTCGGAGCGAGTCAGCGCGCCTTCAGCATCATGATGTTTCCACCCAGAACGCATACGAGACCGAGCGCCGCGATGGGCGTCCACTGGTAGCCTTCAAAAATGGTCGAAAGCGTAAGCGCCACGACGGGAAACATGACCGTCGCGTAGCCGGCACGGGCTGAACCGATCCGGCCAAGCAGCGTCAGGTAGGACGCAAAGGCGATCACGGAGGCGACGATCGCAAGGTAAACAAGCCCTCCGAAATAGGCGTATGACCATTCGACGGCGAAACTCTGCCCCCGAAGCGCTGAAAACAGGCCGAGCAGGACAGCTCCGTAAACCATTCCCCAGGCCGCGGCAGGAACAACGCCGATCCCGCGTTGCTGGGTATCTGCTGACAGCATGTTGCCGAAACAGAAGGACAAGGTTCCGGCAATGCACATGCCCAGCCCGATGGCGGCATGCGTGTTGAATTCGGCACCGGCAAATTTCGGCAGGAACATGAGCGCAATTCCGGCAAACCCCATGATGCCGGCAGCGAGCGCAAGCAGGTTGGGACGCTGGCCGAACAGAACCAGACCGAGGAACAGGTTGAATATCGAGGCCGTGGAGAAAATCACCGCGAGCAGGCCGGATGGGATCTGCATTGCGCCGTAATAGAACAGGGTGAAGTTCGTCGAGAACAGCAGCGCTCCAAGCCCCGCGAACCTGATGTGCTCTCGCATACCGAAAGTGAGCGCGTGCCCGCGGATCTTTGCCCACGCCATCATCAGCGCGGCAGCCAGCACAAAGCGCCAGAAAACAGACACCTCGGGAGCGACCGTCTCAACCTGGCTTTTCATGGCGATCCAGCTGACGCCCCACGCAATCACGGTGACCGCATAAAGAGCATAGTCTGTGGTCGTAAAACCGCTCGAATCGCGGCGCAGCGCGGGGGAGGCGACACTCATGAAAACACCATGTTCTGAAAACTGTTGCGTGGAATGTGGCGACAGGTTCACTTCAGCGCAAATGATTGTTTTTGATGTTTTCATCACCGCCTCAGATGATTAACGTCTTGGCGAATTGATCCCCGACGCCGGATACGGAGTTGTTTCGGAAGATGCCGCTGCTGGTGATTGAAAACTATCCGAAGGCCGATCTTGCGGCGTTCGGCAGGACGGCGGATGCCGCTGGTGTCCCGTACCTTGTCGTCAGAGCACATGAAGGGGAGCGCGTGCCGGACAGCGCCGATGGCTACTGCGGCCTGGTGGTGCTTGGTGGTGGGCAGGACGCGCTTGCCGATGCCCAATATCCGTTTTTGCCGGGCGTGTGCGACCTGATCCTACGTTTCCACGAAGCTGGCAATCCGGTGCTCGGTATCTGTCTCGGGTGCCAGTTGATCGCGCGGGCTTTCGGCGGCACCAATATCCTTGCGCGGCCGATCGAGTTTGGCTGGCACCCCGTGACACCCACTACGGCGGGACGAAACGATCCGGTGCTCAAGGCGCTCGGCGATGGCGGACCGCTTTTTCACTGGCACACCGACACCGTGTCGCTTCCCAGGGGCGCCGTGCATCTCGCGCAGAGCAGGATGACGCCGATTCAGGCGTTCCGGATGGGACGTGCCACCTATGCCATCCAGTTTCACTTCGAGGCCGCGCTTGAGGACGTTACCAGGTGGTCGCATCATCTTGCGGACGAGATCCTGCCCCATACGCCCGACTGGCCTGAGCGCATGGAGCGGGAGGCCAGGCTGAACGCAGGCGAGGCGGACCGGATCGGCGCGGCCATCGCCGAAGCCTGGCTCGGGCTCCTCTAGGTCCTGGCCCTAGAGAACCAGATTGTGCCGGCCGACCTTCGTGATGTCGGTCTCGCCGCACAGACCCATGGTCACGTCGAGTTCCTTGTGGATCATCTCCAGAACCTTCGTGACGCCGGGTTTTCCCATTGCCCCGAGACCATAGATGAACGCACGGCCGATATAGGTGCCGTGCGCACCCATTGCGACCGCCCGGAAAACGTCCTGTCCCGAACGTATGCCGCCGTCGAACTGGACTTCGATCCGGTCGCCGACAGCGTCGACGATGTCGCCGAGTACGTCGTAGGAGGCAAGGGCACCGTCGAGCTGGCGGCCGCCGTGGTTCGAGACCACGATTGCATCGGCACCGATATCCGCAGCCGTTTTTGCGTCCTCGACATCATTGATGCCCTTGAGGATCAGCTTGCGGTCCCAATGCTTCTTGACCCACTCAACGGACGACCAGTCAAGCGTCGGGTCGAACTGGCTCGCGGTCCATTCCGCCAGTGAGGACATGTCGTCCACGCCGGACACATGACCGGTGATGTTGCCGAACTCCCGCCGTTTTGTCTGGAGCATGTTCAGACACCAGCGCGGCTTGAACGCAAGGTCCAGAAGGACATGCGGTTTCGGTTTCGGAGGCGTGCTCAGGCCGTTCTTGATGTCCTGGTGACGCTGCCCGAGAACCTGGAGATCCAGTGTGAGCACGAGGGCGGAGCAGTCGGCGGCCTTGGCCCGCTGCATGAGGCTTTCGGAAAAACCCCGGTCGCGCATGACATAAAGCTGGAACCAGAACGGATTTTTCGTGTGCTCCGCAACGTCCTCAATCGAGCAAACGCTCATTGTCGACAGTGTGAACGGAACGCCGAATTCTTCGGCCGCCTGAGCCGCAAGGATTTCGCCGTCTGCATGTTGCATCCCGGTCAGGCCGACCGGCGCAAGCGCGACAGGCATGGAAACATCCTGTCCGGTCATGGTGCTTTTGACTGACCTGTTGTCGATGTTCCGCGCAACGCGTTGGCGCAGCTTCTGGCGTTGCAGTGCGGCCTCGTTTGCGTGGTAGGTGCTTTGTGTCCAGGAGCCGGTGTCGGCATAGTCGTAGAACATTTTCGGGACCCGGCGTTTCGCCAGCGCCTGCATATCGGCAACATCGGTTACGATTGTCATGGTTCATCCTCCCGGATTTTCAGGATCTTGCAGATTTCTTGAGGGGTTTGACGCGTCTGAGTTCAGCCAGCCGCTCGCGTTGATCGAGCTGCTCGGCCTCGCTCAGGGTTCCGCGCACATAGTCGATATGTTCTTCCGAGGCGCGCCGCGCGCCGACCGGATCGGCCTCGCAGATTGCGCGCGCGATCGCGCTGTGTTGCTGCAGCAATTCATTGCGTGCGGTTGGGTGGTGATAGAGCCGTCCGCGATTGTAGAAGACGCCGTTTTCGAGCAATCGGTAGCAAGAACGAAGCGTATGCAGCATGACGACGTTGTGGGCGGCTTCACCGACCGCGTGGTGAAAATCGACATCGAGCAGCGCTTCGGCGGTCAGGTCTTCCGCCTTATGCGCGCTGTGCATCTGCCGGACGATCTCTTCAAGACGCTCGATGTCGGAAGGGGCGGCTCGCATCGCCGCCTGGGCTGCCGCCTGACCCTCGATGCCCCTTCGAAACTCGAAATAGTCGCTGATCGCGGAGGGATGCCGCGCAATAAGATCGATGACGGCGTCGGAAAAGATCGGTCCGATGAGATCGCACACGAAAGTCCCACCGCCGCGGCGGGCTTCGATCAGGCGACGCTCTTCGAGGATCTTGAGCGCATCCCTCAAGACCGGCCGCGACACTTTCATCTGCTCCGCCAAGTCACGCTCCGACGGCAGCCGGTCGCCCGAGTGCAGGACGCCTTTCAGGATCAGGTTTTCAATCTGTTCAACTGCGGCATCGGCCGTTTTTTGATGATCGACAGGCTGAAACATGTTGCCAGGTCCCCGGTGTTCCGGCGCACCATAGGGGTGATTTTAAAATTGGTCAATTTTTTTATCCAATTAGAAAAAGCAATAGAAAGTCGCCCGTGCGGCAATGTTCCGCCTGTGACAATATTAGACCTTGGTATAACGCGCCCGGTATGAGCAAAGTAGGGTGTTCTTCATCAGGGCAGGGGCAAGTACTTTGGGACAGGGATCGGAAAACGGGTCGTCACTACCAACCTTTCGCACGTCACCAATGCGTGAGAAGGTACTGGGCGAAGTCCATGCCCGTCCGTTCCGGCCGCTTACCGGTCCGCGCACGGTGCTTCACTATGCTTTTCTGACGAATACCGAAGAGGCCGCCGCGGACCAGGCATGGCTTTCCGAGTTTTGCGTATCCAGAGGCGCTCCGGGTCCTGTTGCAGGCACAAGGCATCACACCCTTTCCTTTGGGAGTGGCACGTTGAGCTGGGAACAACACGCCGAATTCACAACCTATACCTGGGATGGCGCGGCAGCGCGTGATCGCATTTTTGGACAGCTTTCCGACACTCATCCGTTCGGCGCCGCGTTTCGCGCTCCGGGCGATCTCCTCGTCGCCGTGCGTCTTGAGCTGCGTGAACCCTTGGAAGAAAGCGGTTGGCGCGATCAGTTCGATGAAAGCAGCCTGACCGTGTCGACCCTGGAAGACGATGCGGCCATCGCGGCAACGGATTTTCGGCAGGACGGTGACGGACTGACGCGCATCCTGGTGTTCAACCGGTCGCTGAGCGACGTGCAGGCCGGAGCTGTCGTCCAGAGGCTTCTGGAAATCGAAACCTACAGAACGCTCGCGATGCTCGGCCTGTTCGAGGCGGGCGGCCTGCAGCCTGAGATCAGGCGTGCGGAAATCGAGCTTGCGGAATTGACCGGGCAGATGAAAGACGCGTCGGCTCTTGGTGCAAACCAGGAGCTGCTCGACAAATTCACCGAACTGGCCGCCGGGCTGGAGGCCGGGGCAACCGCGAGCACGTTCCGGTTCGGGGCGAGCCGCGCCTACGATCAGATCGTCAAGGCCCGCTTTGGCACGCTGAAGGAAACGGCGGCACCCGGCGAGTTGTCGATGTCTTCGTTTCTCGGACGGCGGCTTGCACCTGCGATGCGGACCTGCCAGGCGATCGAGGACAGGCAGGCAATGCTCTCAAGAAAACTGGCCCGCGCGACAACGCTCTTGCGCACACGCGTCGATGTCGAACTTGAGCGCCAGAATCGCAGCCTCCTGCAGTCCATGAATCGCCGCGCGCGGCTGCAGCTGAGATTGCAGCAGACCGTCGAAGGACTGTCGGTAGCCGCAGTCAGCTACTATATCGTCGGGCTCGTTTCGTATCTTGCCAAGGCAGCCAAGGAGGCGGGATTGCCGGTTCCCAATGCCAACATAACCACAGGCCTCGCGGTGCCGCTGGTCGTGTTGCTGATCTGGTGGACCGTCCGGCGTATTCGCAAGCATCATACCGGAGAATGAAAAAGGCCGGGATGTCCCGGCCTCTTGCGTCGTTGATTTGGTTCACTCTTACTTGGTGGTACCGTCGTCGTTGTATTGCGCCAGATACGCGATCACGTTCGCGCGGTCTTCCTCCTTGCGCAGGCCGGCAAATGCCATCTTGCCCTTTGGAATCAGGTCCTTCGGCTTGGTCAGGTAAATGTCCAGCGTTGCCGCATCCCAAACCTTGCCGTCGCTGAGCTCGACGAGGTTGTTGGAGTACTTGAACCCTTCAATGCGGCCCCATCCGGCGTCAATGATCCCGTTGAGCTGCGGGCCAACCTTGTTTTTGGCGTTTTCGCCAACTGCGTGGCAAGCGGCACATCTCTTGAAGATTTTCTCACCCTTTGCAGGATCGCCCTCGGCGCTTGCGTGGGCTGTCATGGCCAGAAGCGCGGTTCCGGCGATCATCAGCAGTCGCTGCATACATCTCTCCCTCAACTTGCGTGCATGAGCACCCGTCACAGACAACAGGATGGCACTCAAAAGTGCAAGTGACGTGCGGTCGCATCAGCAGAGATACTAATGCGCAATCCCTTGACGCATTCCTCAAAAGCGAGTGATCAACCCGCTTTGGCGTTGCTCGGTAACCGGAGCCAGTCGTCGAGACCAGCATCCCAGTAGGGGGACGATCCGTAGAGTTTCGCCAGGAAGTCGATGAACACCCTGACCTTGGCCGGAAGGAACTGCCGGCTCGGGTAAACGGCATAGAGCCCGACATCCTTGGACGCCCGGTAGTGCGGCAGCAGGATCTTCAGTTTGCCTTCGCGCAGTTCCGGGCCAATGTCCCAAGTCGAGCGAAGAGCAATGCCGACGCCTTCGAGCAGACACTCCCGGACAACCTCGTTTGAGTTGGTCTTGAGCGGTGCCTGCGTCCTCACGGTTTCAATGCCCTGCGGCCCGGCGAGGCGCCAAGGGTCCTGGCTGGTCGCCGCAAGTGTCACATGGTTGCTCGCAAGGTCTTCGATACTCTGCGGTGTCCCATATTTTTCGAGATAACCCGGGCTTGCGCACAAGATGCGGTGCACCGGTGCCAGGCGGCGGGCGACCAGGCTGGAATCCGACAACTCGGCAATGCGGACCGCCAGGTCGTAGCCGTCACCGACGATATCGACGAAGTCGTCCGACAGGTCCAGGTTGACGGCAAGATCCGGGTTTTCGGCCAGGAACCGTCCGAGATGCGGTGCGATATGCAGACGCCCGAACGATGTCGGGACTGCAACGCGCAGATTGCCGCGCGCCTTTGCCGACCCGCGCGACACGAAGGATTCCGCCTCTTCCACGGAGGCGAGGATCGCAACAACGCGCTCATAGAATCCCTGGCCGGCTTCCGTCATTGCGATTTGGCGTGTCGTTCTTTGAAGGAGGCGTGTCCCGAGTTTTTCTTCGAGCCGGCGGATTCGCTTGGAAACCACAGCGGGTGACAAGCTCATTTCGCGGCCGGCAGCCGACATGCTGCCCGAGCTGACCACGCGCGCAAAGATTTCCATGTCCGTCAGATTGCTCATTTTCAATCTCTCAGAAAGACAATTATGGTCCTGCGAACACTTCCCAACCTGACAGGACTTGTCACATTCTGGGAAAGCCGCTGAACTACCAGACAGTGTTACGACCGGACGAGCCGACTGGATCAATTAAATGAAAACTGCAAGGAGACACCCGTGACCGCGATCGCGATGCCTGCACCGGACGACGACGTTCTTGCCCGCCGCCAGGACATATTGAAGGCCCTTCAGGCAATCGTGCCCGGAGAAGGCGTAATCCACGAAGAGCGCGAAATGCGCGCCTACGAGACCGATGCCCTGACCGCGTATCGCCAGTTGCCGCTGATCGTGGTGCTGCCCGAAACCGTCGAGCAGGTTTCGAAGGTTCTGAAATACTGCCATGACAATGACGTGAAGGTGGTGCCGCGCGGCGCTGGCACATCTCTGTCCGGCGGCGCGCTGCCATTGGCTGATGGCGTCCTGCTCTCCATGATGAAGTTCAACCGGGTTCTGGACATCGATTTCGACAATCGGGCAGTGGTCGTTCAGCCCGGCGTCACGAACCTGGGGATCACGCGGGCGGTGGAGCACGAGGGCTTTTACTACGCGCCCGACCCGTCGTCGCAGATCGCCTGTTCCATCGGCGGCAACATCGCGGAAAACTCCGGCGGCGTGCACTGCCTCAAATACGGCCTGACGACAAACAACGTGCTTGGCCTGGAAATGGTGCTGATCAACGGTGAAGTGGTTCGGCTCGGCGGAAAACATCTCGACAGCGAAGGTTATGATCTTCTGGCACTGATGACAGGCTCAGAAGGATTGCTGGGCGTGGTGACGGAAGTGACGGTGAGGATCCTGCAAAAGCCAGAAACGGCGCGCGCGCTCCTGATCGGGTTCCCGACGAGCGAAGATGGCGGGCGCTGCGTGGCCGACATCATCGCCGCAGGCATCATTCCCGGCGGCATGGAGATGATGGACAAGCCCGCGATTCACGCGGCCGAGGATTTCGTCAATGCCGGTTACCCGCGGGATGTGGAAGCGCTGCTTATCGTCGAACTGGACGGGCCGGAGGACGAAGTCAATTTCCTGATCGGGCGCGTAGAGGAGATCGCCAGGCAGAACCAGGCAAGCCACGTGCGTATATCTGAGAGCGAAGAAGAGCGCATGACGTTCTGGGCCGGACGCAAGGCCGCTTTTCCCGCCGTCGGCAGGATCTCTCCGGACTACCTGTGCATGGATGGCACCATACCCCGCCGGGAATTGCCCAAGGTTCTGGCGCGTATGCGCGAGCTTTCCGAAAAGCACGGGCTCGGCGTCGCCAACGTCTTCCATGCCGGAGACGGCAATCTCCACCCGCTCATTCTCTACGACGCGAACAAGCCGGGCGAACTGGATGCAGCAGAAGAATTCGGTGCTGATATCCTGCGCCTGTGCGTCGAGGTCGGCGGCGTTCTGACCGGTGAACACGGCGTCGGGATCGAAAAGCGCGATCTGATGACGGACATGTTTACCGATGCGGACCTGAAACAGCAGCAGCGCGTCAAATGCGCGTTTGATGAAAAACACCTTCTCAATCCGGGCAAGGTGTTTCCCGTGCTGCATCGCTGCGCGGAACTGGGCAAGATGCACGTCCACAAGGGCCAGTTGCCGTTCCCCGACATTCCCCGGTTCTGAGGATCACGATAAATGGATGCGACACTGAAACCGCGGACGACGCAGGAAATAGAAGACGCGGTCAAATGGGCTGCCGCAGAAGAGCAGCCGCTTGAAATCATAGGCGAAGGCTCCAAGCGCGGTCTCGGGCGCCCGGTTCAGGCCGCGCATGTGCTGAACCTGTCCGCCGTCACGGGGATAGAGAGTTACGAACCGGCGGAACTTATTCTCACCGTGAAGGCCGGTACGCCGATCGCCGAGGTTGAGAAACTCGTTGACGAAAACGCGCAGGAACTTTCCTTCGAGCCGATGGACTATGGACCACTGCAAGGTGTCGACCCCGGAAAAGGGACCGTCGGCGGCGTTCTGGCCGCCAACCTCTCGGGGCCGCGCCGCATCAAGGCGGGCGCGGCGCGGGATCATGTTCTCGGCATGGAAGCGGTGTCCGGGCGCGGAGAAATCTTCAATTCCGGAGGCAAGGTGGTCAAGAACGTGACCGGTTACGACCTGCCGAGAGCGCTCTGCGGTTCCTTTGGCACCCTGGCGGTCGCCTCGACCGTCACGTTGAAGGTCAACCCGAAACCGGAAACGTCCGCTTCCTTCGTCCTGTCTGGGCTGGGAGACGACCGCGCGATTGCGGCCCTTTGCCAGGCGATGGGATCGTCGGCGGAAGTCTCCGGCGCAGCGCATCTCCCGGCCGGTGTCGGCGGGGACAGGAGCCGCACGATCCTTCGCCTCGAAGGGTTCGAAACATCGGTTGACTACCGGTTCAAGGGACTGCAGCAGCTGCTGAGTGCCTTCGGTTCACCGGAACGGCTTGCCGAAGAGGACTCGCGGTCGCTTTGGCGGACGATCAGGGATGTCGAACCGTTTGCCGGATCGAACGCGCCGGTCTGGCGTGTTTCGGTTGCTCCGACGCAAGGCCCGAAACTGGTCGATCTGCTGCGTGGCAGGCTTGATGTCGAGGCATTTTACGATTGGAGCGGCGGCCTCCTCTGGGTGAGCCTTCCCGATGGTCTTGTTCACGAGAGCGAAATTCGTGCAACGCTTGCCGAGATCGGTGGTGGTCATGCAACCCTTGTGCGCGCGGTGCCGTCCGTTCGCTCCAACATGGACGTCTTTCAACCGCAACCGACACCGCTCGCCTCCTTGTCGGCGCGTCTGAAAGCACAGTTCGATCCACACGGGATCCTCAATCCGGGGCGCATGGCCGCAGGCATGTGACGGCGGCGCCGTCGTCACTTGCGCGCGCGCAACCGCCGGATGCTTCCAGCCAAATATGTTGCATTTCCAGGGCCGTCGCATAGGGTGAAACCGGCGTTGCCTGCCTCGCGGCAGGAACGGGAATTGAAAAGTGTGAAGACGCACGAGTTTGAGCGGAGTGGGGGATATGAACGACCAAAGTGATGTCGCCGGGTACATGGAACCGGGCGGCAAGAATGCCACGCTGATCTACATTCTTTATCTCGTGAGCGTCATTGTCGGGATCACTTCCATTGTCGGCGTGATCTTTGCCTATCTGAACAAGGGCAAGGCGGCCGACTGGGTCGATACGCACTACATCTACCAGATCAGGACCTTCTGGATCGGGGTTCTTTTCAGCATCATTGGCGTCGTCCTGACGTTCGTGTTTATCGGCGTGTTTGTTCTGCTCGCGACATTGGTCTGGGCCATCATCCGCTGCATCAAGGGATTGCAGTTGGCGGGTCGCGGAGAGCCGATACCCAACCCGCAGACCTGGATATTCTGAGCGCCGGCAGCGCGTTCCAAAACCGTCGGATTGCAATGCGTGTCCTGCGCCCCGTCGCAGGACATCAGCACAATGCGCATGGGACAGAATGTCCCTTTTTGCAAAACCCTTATGCCGGAAACGTACCTTGTGCCCCTCTGGGCCAGCCCTTACGATCGCGCTGTCTGGAGCAATGGAGAGGGCGCGCAGCGCGATGCAAACGAATTTCACCGCAGAACAACTGAAAGACAGTCATGTCGCGGAGTCGGAGAAAATTCTGCGCAAATGCGTTCATTGCGGATTTTGCACGGCCACCTGTCCAACCTTCACGCTGCTTGGCGACGAACTCGACAGTCCGCGCGGCCGGATCTACCTCATCAAGGACATGCTCGAGAATGATCGTCCGGCCGATGACAAGATCGTCAAGCATATTGATCGGTGCCTCTCCTGCCTGGCCTGCATGACGACTTGCCCGTCAGGGGTGCATTACATGCATCTGGTGGATCATGCGCGCGCGCATATTGAAAAAACCTACAAGCGCCCGCTGCCGGACCGCCTGATGCGCGGCATCCTTTCCTTCGTCCTGCCATATCCGAAGCGTTTCCGGTTCGCGCTGATAGGTGCCTTTTTCGGCCGGCCTTTTGCCGGGATCCTGAAGTCGATGGGCGGAACGCTCGCGCGGATGGGGGCCATGCTGGAACTGGCGCCGGCCGCCGCACCAATACGCGGGGAACTGGAAGGACCGGGCGTTTTCGCACCCGAGACACAGACCAGAAAGGGGCGCGTGGCCCTGTTGAGCGGCTGCGCCCAGCCGGTGCTAAATCCGGCCATCAACGATGCCACGATCCGGCTGCTGAAGCGGGCAGGTTATGAGATCGTGCTGCCTAAAGGCGAGGTCTGCTGCGGGGCGCTCGTCCATCACATGGGCAAGGAAGATGCTGCGCTGGAAAATGCCAGACGGAACGTGGACGTCTGGATGAATGAGGCCGACGGCGAGGGGTTGGACGCGGTTCTGATCACCGCCTCCGGCTGCGGCACGACCATCAAGGACTACGGCTACATGCTGCGCGAGGATCCTGCCTACGCTGAAAAAGCCGCCAGGGTGTCCGCGCTTGCAAAGGACATCACCGAGTTTCTGACGGAAATCGATCTTGGATCGCCTGCGCTCAAGCCCGGCTTGACGGTCGCCTATCACTCGGCCTGTTCCATGCAGCACGGCCAGAAAATTACGCGGCAACCGAAAGACCTGTTGAAGGCCGCCGGATTTGAAGTCAAAGATGTGCCGGAAGGCCATCTGTGCTGCGGATCGGCGGGGACCTACAACATCATGCAGCCCGAAATCGCGAGACGGCTCCGCGACCGGAAAGTCGCCAACATCGAGAAAACGTCGCCTGATATCATCGCGACGGGAAATATCGGCTGCATGACCCAGATCGGCCTGGGAACGGAGATTCCGATCCTTCACACCGCCGAACTCCTCGACTGGGTCTATGGTGGAAAGCAGCCGGAGGCGCTCGCATCACGTCAGGCGGAAGCCGCGGAGTAGCGGGCAATTCGGGGCAGGTCGGGCCGAAGTCAGCTTTCGCGTGTTCCCAGCTGCACCGGCGTCTTGTCCCGTTCGCTATCCTGCGGTTGTCCGGACAGCCGCAATGTACGCTCAAGCAACTCTTCATAGATCGGGCTGCCACCGAGATGATGCGCCGTCAGTGATGCCGTCGTACAGGTGACGAGGACCGGCATGATCAGCGCGTAGGCACCGGTCAGCTCCATGACCAGCACGACTCCGACAAGCGGGGCACGGACGGACGCGGCGAAAAACCCGCCCATCGCAGCAACAGCGCAGGCCGAGCGGAAATCGTCTTCGATCGGCAGCATTTCGACCGATAGCACGCCGAAAGCAAGACCTGCACAGGTCGCAATGGAAAGCATTGGGGCGAAAATGCCGCCCGGCACACCGGACGCATAGGAAAAAAGAACACCGCCGAACCTCAGAAAGGTGAGCAGAAGCAGGGTGAGGACGCCGTAGTTGCTCGAGATGAGATCGTGGACGAGGTCTTCGCCTCCACCGGTCGCGTCCGGAAACGCATTCAGCAGGATGCCGGTAACGGCACCGATCGCCAGAGCAGGCAGCCAGCGCAGACTTTTCGGGATCTTCAGAAAGAGATCCATCACGGTGATCAGCGCCCGGTTGAAGAAAACGCCCAAGGCACCCAGGAAAATGCCCAGGACGGCGAGAAGAACATAGCTCCAAACGGGAAGGTAGTTCACATCGACGACGAGGAGGGGCCCCGTCTGGGTCAGTTGCTCGGTCACGGCTGCGCTGAGGATCGAAGCAATGATGACCGCCATATAGGTCCGGTAGCCGAACGGGAACTGCCGCCGCGTTTCCTCGACGATGAACAAAATGGCGGCGAGCGGCGCGTTGAACGCGGCCGCCAGACCTGCCGCAGCGCCGGCTGCAAGCAGTCCCTTGTGGTCTGCGGAAGACATGTTGTGAGAACGCGAGAGGGCCTCCGCCGTCATCGCACCCATATGGATGGTCGGCCCCTCCCGGCCGAGGACAAGCCCGGACCCCAGAGCGAGCAGCCCTCCGAAAAACTTCGCGATGAGCACCTGCGGCCAGTGCACCGGCCGCTTGTCTTCCATCGCCCCTTCGATTTCCTGGATCCCGCTGCCAGCGGCTTCAGGAGCAACCCGTTGTACAAGCAGAAAGGCAGCGGTTACGCAGGATGCCGAGAGGACGATCGAAACGGCATAGGGAAGGACCCCTCCGCCGAGCGAACTCCTCAATGCACTATATTGGCCAAACAGGAATTCCAATCCCGCGTGGAAGCCGGTCGCCAGTCCGCCGACAAGAAGACCGACCAGTGCGGCCTTGATGAAATAGGCCGTGTCGGAGTTTGCGGAGAAGATGTCGGAGCGCCGGGTCATACCCATTGGACCTGGAAAAAATGAGAGCGGGGATTCGCTCGGTCACACGGACAAACTGCAGAGAAACAGGCCTTTGTGCAAGGCGCAGCTTCCTCCGGGAAGCAAAACGCACGGACAAGCCGTGCGTTTACAGTTCGGTTTGGGACACTGAGTCCGTACCTTAAAGAACATAGACCCTGGTGCCGACTCCGACGCGCTGGTACAGGTCCATGACATCTTCGTTGCGCATGCGGATGCAGCCCGACGAAACGGCGTGCCCGATGGTCCAGGGCTGGTTGGAGCCATGGATGCGGTAGAGGGTCGATCCGAGATAGAGCGCGCGTGCGCCAAGCGGGTTCTCCGGTCCGCCGGCCATGAAGGCGGGAAGCTCAGGTCGGCGCTTGCGCATCGCCGCAGGCGGACGCCAGTCCGGCCACTCCGCTTTCCGTGTAATCCGGTGCGATCCGGCCCACTCAAAGCCCGGCTTTCCGACGCCCACTCCGTAACGGCGCGCGGTGCCATCCGACTGAACGAGATAGAGGAAACGGGCATTGGTATCGATCACGATCGTGCCGGGTTTGTGCTTGCCGTTGTAGTCGACGATTGTCGGCAGGAACTGGGGCGCGATCTGCCGCGTCTGCCGTTTCGGCTGCGGGCGCGCCGGTTCCATCCGGCGCGACCACCAGTTGGCGCGGCGGACCTGCGGCTGCTGAACCTGGCGGCGCTGGACAGGGGCAGCGCGTCTGACGGCACCCGGCTGCAACTGCATCATCCACGGTTCGGTGAGATTGGGGCTGAGAACCAGCGGCGGTGGGGCAACCTGCCCGGCAGAGGCAGGACCTGAGAAAAACGCGGTGCCGGCAAGGACGGCTCCGGCAAGCAACAAGACGTTCAGCGAACGTTTCTTTGAAAAGAACATGGCGGCACTCTTTACTCAACTTCGACCACGTCCACCGGCAATTTCAACGGACCGGTTAACGAACTGGCAAGGATGATACGGATGCAAGTTCTTTCAAAAGTGAATCCCGAAGTGAGAAATTCGGTAAATGTTTCTTATGGTTATTCAAGTCTTGAGAAACAGGATTAACGGAACCTGCGCGTCGTGCCCATGTCCGGCAGCGTGCCCAACTGGGCTACTGAAATCCTTGTTGTTTTCGAAGATCGTTGGTTAACGCACGCGCCTGCGCGCATCGCGGGCCACCAGCGGCAGGATCGGCTTTGTCTGCTTCATCGACATCCCCGGCTGGATGCGCGGGTCGTAGAGCATGTTCAAAATGATCTGGTCGAAGATCGTGAAACGGCTGTGCCGCGATGCATCGTTAAAGACGGAATGCGTCAGATCGCGGTTGTCGTTCATGGGTCCGAGGCCCTGTAGGATCTCTTCAACAAGGCAGCGGTTGAACAGGAACTCTCCCTCGTCGGAAACGATCACAGCAGCGGATCTCTTGATCCCGTTGCGCCCGGACACGACACGAACGAGGCACCGGCCCGGGACCTTGGCCCGGTCGTTCTTGTAAATGTCGCGCTGAACAACGGGCACATATTGGGCACGATCAACCACGAAGACTTCGAAGTTAGCGGCAGCAGGGTCGTTGGTGATGCGGGTCTTGAGCCCGCCGATGCGCCGATCGATCTCGCGCACGAACCGGTGCACGACGCGGGTCCGGTCGCGGCGTGAAAGACTGTGAACATAGAATGTAACCGGCTGCGTGAATTTTTTCACCAGATAGGGACGCCAGCTCCAGCTGCGGTACTCCAGCCCGAAGACGGTTTTCTCAAACCCCTTCAGGATTTCCTCGGTTGAAAATGAATCGTTTGCGGCGCGAACCGGCCCGGCCGCGACGAGCGCCGGCATAAGCAGACTGAGCAACAGAGCGGGCAGATTTCGTATACGCATACTCTTCATATATTTCAGAACGCCTTTTACAGCCATACAAGTTCACCGGTTTCACGGCATTCGTGATCAGTTTACGTCCGATCACAGATCTGTGGCTCCAAGTCTTCGCAGAAAAAGATAACCAAACCGTTTGGGAAAAACACATGAGACGGGGAACTAAATGCGGCCCGACCTTTGTAAATTTCAGCAGGTACGGCAAAAACATTTCCTTAAACTTCCCCTGCTATCAATCGGCTAACGGGTACTTAAATGCGCCAGTGGGGCAAGGGACGGGAGTTGGCATGGCCGCGGTGAAGAGATCCTTTCGGGCGGAAAGCTTGATACGTATGAATTCCGGGGTCGACAACGATCCCGTCTTCGCCGAAGAACGTCGGCACCAGGAAGTGCTGTCGGAAATCAGCAGTCTCAGATCTCTTATCAGGCAGGGAGGAGCCGCTCAGGAAAACGCGCTCAGCCCGGAAGAGATGGGCGAAAAGTTCATGTCCGAATTCCGCAAGGAACTGTCGGAGGCGGCGAAACTGAAAGTCGAGCTGGACGCAATTTACGAAGCGATCGCGCAGACAAAGAAGGAAATCGCCACCCTGCACCACACGACAGGGTCAAAGGGCGAGGAAATGACCCGCGTGACCAACGAGCTTGACGCGGTTGTCGACGGGACCGAAGGCGCAACGGAAACGATTCTTGCAGCCGCGGAATTCATCGACGAAACCGCAAACACCCTGTCTGCCCGGGTTAGCCGCGAAGACTCCGAGCTGGCAAACGATATCCAGGACAAGGTGGTCCAGATCTTCGAGGCCTGCAACTTCCAGGATCTCACCGGCCAGCGCATCACCAAGGTGGTCGGGACGTTGCGTTTCGTGGAAGACAGGATCATGCAGATGATGGACATCTGGGGTGGCATCGAGACATTCAAGGATATCTCCGTCGACGAGCGCGAAAGCAAGGAAGGCGATGCGGCTCTCCTCAACGGCCCGGCGCTGGAAAGCGACACGGATGTCGCCACTCAGGACGACATCGACGCCCTGTTTGCGTGACCCTGAAACAAAATGCAGATCCAAAGCCCGGCTCATGCCGGGCTTTTTTGTGCCTTGCGCGACTTGAATGTCGGCAGTCGAGCCGCTAGAAAAAAGAACAAATAGTGAATATCAGGTGGGGCATGACCGATCAGACTGCGGGCAAAGGCGCGAAACCAGAGCGCGATCCGGTGACGGGACTTCTCAAGGGGGAGGACGGCAAGGACCGCTGCTGGTGGCATGGTGGTCTTGACGACTATCTTCACTACCATGACACCGAATGGGGCTGGCCCGTCGACGATGACCGCCGCCTGTTTGAAAAGGTCTGTCTCGAAGGGTTCCAGTCCGGCCTTTCCTGGCTGACGATCCTCAGAAAGCGCGAAGGGTTTCGGGCTGCCTTCGCCAATTTCGAGTTCGACAAGGTCGCGGCCTTCACCGGGGACGACGTCGAACGCTGCCTTGCCGACGCCGGCATCGTGCGCCACCGCAAGAAGATCGAATCGACCATCAACAACGCCAACCGCGCTCTGGAACTGCACAAGGAATTCGGCTCGTTGGCCGCGTATTTCTGGTCTTTCGAGCCGAAGACTGAAAACCGTCCGCCGAAAATTGATTTCGACACGGCACGGACGCTCGGAAAGACCGCTGAAAGCACGGCCCTGTCCAAGGACTTGAAAAAACGCGGCTGGAGTTTTGTCGGTCCAACGACGGTATACGCCTTCATGCAGTCGATGGGCATGGTCAATGACCACCTCGAAGGGTGCTGTTGCCGCGAACCTGTTGAAGATGCGCGGAACGCGTTTGTGAGGCCGGTGCCCAGGTAGGAAGCCGGGTGTGCAAACCGTTGGGCGCCTTCAGCGGTTTTCCAAAGACGGCGCATCTTCTCGCTTGACCGCACGGGATATTTGCCCCACGGGTCGGAAGAAGACTGCCCGGCGGACCGATTGGTTGCCACACGGCTGAAACCCGCCCTTGGAGGCTCCTTGACCACGACAATTGCAACGGACCGGAAGGCAAACCTTGCCGGCAGTCTCTGGATGATCCTGTCCATGGCGGCCTTTGCCGTTGAAGACGTCTTCGTCAAGGCAGCTGCGAGCGTGCTTCCAATCGGCCAGATCCTGTTTCTCTTCGGTGTCGGCGGCATGATTGTTTTTGCGGCCGTTGCGCTTTGGAACAGAGAGCCCCTGTTCGTCCGCGATGTCGTCTCCCGGCCGATGCTTGTCAGGGCGGGATTCGAGATCACCGGGCGCTTGTTCTACGTGCTTGCCGTCGCTCTTATCCCCCTGTCTGCAGCCACCGTCATTCTCCAGGCGACCCCGATTGTGGTCGTCGCGGGAGCGGTTCTGGTGTTCAACGAAAAAGTCGGCTGGCGCAGATGGCTTGCGATCCTGATCGGGCTCGCCGGCGTCATCGTCGTTGTCCGGCCCGGAACGGACGGGTTCTCACCGCTCTCGCTTCTCGCCGTTGTTGGAATGATCGGTTTTGCCGGCCGTGATCTCGCCAGCCGGATTGCGCCGGCCACGATCGGAACCGTGCTGCTGGGCTTTTACGGCTTCCTGTCCGTCGTCATTGCAGGTGTCGTCTATACGCTGGTCCAAGGCGAAGCATTTGTTTCTCTGGAGCCCGTGCTGTCTGCATTGCTGCTCGGAGCTGTCCTTTCCGGTGTCGCGGCCTATGCCTTCCTGATGAAGGCAATGCGGACCGGAGAAGTATCCGCCGTAACCCCGTTCAGATATTCGCGCCTGCTTTTCGGAATTGCCCTCGGCGTATTTGTCTTCGGCGAACAGCTCAGTTTCGAGATGCTTGTCGGCTCAGGACTGATCGTCGTCTCGGGCCTGTTCATCCTGTGGCGGGGTCAGCAGCAGCGCGCGTGAAACTGACGTCATTTCTGAGCCATCAAGGCTTCTCAACGAGTGGCAGCGCCTGCAGGGCAAGGTGACCTGCAATTCCTTGTGGGAAATCGGAACGGCGTCTCAAAACAATCCCTGGTTGACCTCAGGGTTCAGTGTTCCATCCTGACCCACACGGATCTGGCCGCCGGCTTCAACCTCCACATAGACACCCATGTCCAGGTGCCCGAGTTCCTTGCGCAGCAGGTAGGGCACTTTCAGATCCCTTTCAGCAGTCACAGGGTTCACCTCTGTGGCAGCGCAGCGTCTGGTGCGCGACAGGATGCGCAGCCGCACATCACCGAATGCCAGCACCTGGCCGACGGCATCGAGTTCGGAAAAGGGAGGCAGGCCGTCGATCTCGATATTCGCCCGAAAGCGGCCCGGATGAACCTCGGTGCCCAGACGCTCTCCAAAAGCATTCACCGACGCAAGGTTCAAGACGGAAATCGCATTCATCATCTGGGGGGAGACGACAGAGACATCCGTGAATCGGTGCGGAGCCGAGGATACGAAAACGGGCGGTTCGGGATCGCCCAGGCTCAAGACATCGTGCAGGAAGCGGGCCGCGTCGCTGCGGCCGTCCGAACCGGTCATGTCGAACCGGTGCGCTTCTCCTTTAACGTTGATTTCGAGCACTTGACCATCGGGGCTGAAGCGCGTTTTCAATCCCGCGAGCGCGGCCTCTTTCACCAGCACGACAAACCGTTCCTTCGGCAACGGCTCGGGGTTTTCCGGGTCAAAGCCGGAATCGTATCGCGCAAAACCGTAGAGACGATCACCCGGAATGCCTTCCCCTTTTTCGAGCGTCACCGAAGTGAGCGGCTCGGCGCTCATGCCCTTGACCGGGAAACGGTTCAGGCGGGATATCGTTACGGGAAACTCGGTCATGGACTGTCTCGGTTTCGTTTTCTCAAACGGGAAGCGGCTCCGGGGCGCGCTGTCGACGGGCGGTACGACGCGGCATGAAACACCGGATGCGTCCCGCGATCAATCGGCTGTCCGGTCCCAAGGCGGATTGTCCCCGCGCGAAAGGCCTGCGATCCAGACACAGTGACCGTGTGCGATCGTCAATCAAGATCCCAGAGATCGTCTCCGCAGGCATCTGTTGCCCATGCCCTTTGCCTCAAGGCCTGCAGTTCGTCCGACAGGCGTTGGATTTCCCGTTCCCGCTCCACAAGCATGTTCTCCAGCAGCCTGATCCTGTCTGTCAGCGATACGGCCTCTGCGTGTGTCGCGGCGATTCCGTATCCTTTCATGGTGCTCACCCGGTCGGTCCGAATGTCTCGAAGTGGATATGGTCGGCCAGCACGCCAGCAGCTTCGAGGCCGTTCCGGACATCCGACAGAAAGGCAGCCGGACCACAAAGCATGTATCTTGCCTCCGGGCCGGTATCGAGCGCGAGCAGTCTCTCGGCGGTCACACGGCCCTTTGCGTCATAGTCCTTGCCGGGCAAATCGGAATCGTCCGGCCGGCTGTAAAAGATTTTCTTCCGCAAATGGTCATTGGCGGCGACCAGCCGATCGGCCTCCTCGCGCAACGCGTGATCGCGGCCGTTTCGCGTGCCGTGCACATACCAGACAGGGCGGTTTCGCCGCTGAACGCTTGCGTGCAGCATCGACAGCATCGGCGTCAGCCCCACACCTGCGCTGACCAGCACCAAAGGGCAGTCGTCACAGGGAATGACAAAGTCACCCGATGGCTGGCGCGCAGCGATCAGGCCGCCGGCATGCAGGTGCTCGTGCAGGTATCGCGATACCAGCCCCTTGTCTTCGCGCTTGACGCTCAGCCGGTACCGTGCCGTGTCGGCAGGGGAACCCGACAGCGAGTAGCTGCGCCTGGAAGGCCCGGACTGTCCGGGTATCCGGATTTCGACCAGCAGATGCTGCCCCGGAGCAAACGGCTCCAGGGGGCGTCCGTCGGCAGGTTCAAGGTAAAAGGACGTAACGGTCGGCGTTTCCTCAACGCGCTCCGCCAGCCGCAAGGGCCGCGACAGGTGGTCCTGTTTCGTCCAGCGCAATCCGACAGCGCCCGGACGGTCGAGGACTGCATCGACCTTCACGTCGATGAAGCGCCAGGCGTCCTGGTCGTGCGCATCCTTCGGATCCCAATCGATCGTGGCATGCCCGGTAAGATGCAACAGCCCTCCGGTTTCGAAATCCACGAACAGAAGACCAATGCGCGGGTTCGACAGGATATTGCCGATCGTGTTGAAGAAGTTGTTTCCCGCATAGTCGGGTATCCGAAGGTGCGTCCCGTCCACCACCCGCACGAAACCGGGGGCACCGCCGCGATGGGAGGCGTCGTAGCCATTTGACGCGGCGCCGTCTTCTCCCTGATGACCTGATCCGATGAACAGCGTGTCGGCTGAAGCAATCCTGGCGATCTGGTCCTCGCTCAAGGAGGTGCTGCGAGCCGCTTCAACGGCATTGGGTTTCGGAACCCGCGACCATGCGCGTTCGTGGATATACTGCGGACAGTTGCCGAAGGTCTGGCGGATATCGATTGTGTAACCGTCCGTGCCTGTGCTTACCCGCCCGCTGAAGCGATTGCGTCGACGGGTGGCAAGCTCGATCCCCAGCACGCCGATGTCGGAACCTTTCCTGAAGGCTCCGGCAAGCGGATCGCTGACCTCCAGCTCGGTTGCCAGAGTGATCCGGCGCGGATCGGGTGACGCCGCAAACCCTTCCGGGCCGTCGACGATAGTGATCCAGGTTCGACCGTCGTCATCACCCCCGGCAACCACCAGGAACGGCTGCGATGTATGGAACTGGCGATGCTGCTCGGGCAGGTAGTCGCGGATGAAGCCGCCGGCCCATTTGGCGACATCGCCGACACCAGCGCGTGCCTGGGCTTCCAGTTCTCCGGAGTGAAACGGGTTGTTCGCGAGCGACGTCAGCATCTTGATGTTCCTTTGTCGGGAGAGCAGCAGCGCCGGAGAGAAGGGGCACCGGCGCGCCGTCGCGGTTCCTAGGCGAGTTCGGGTATTGGCGACCTTGCCATGCCGACGAAACCGGTCTGGTTTTCAACCCGTCCGAGCCAGGCGCGGATGTTCGGGTAGGGAGCAAGGTCGATGCCGCCTTCCGGCGCGTGGGCGATGTAGCTGAAGCCCGCGACATCGGCGACGGTGATCTTGCCGGTTGCGAGCCAGTCGCGATCCGCAAGATGCGCGTCCATGACCTTGAAGAGGTCGTGTGCCTTTTTCACGGCTGCCTTGTGGTCGAGCGGTACATTGAACACCTTCACCAGCCGCGCGGCGCACGGTCCGGCATAGATGTTGTCGGCGGCAACCGTCAGCCAGCGCTGCACTTCGGCGGCTTCCTTCGGGTCGTCAGGGAGCCAGTCCGATCCCTTGGCATATGTCTGCACCAGATAGATGAGAATGGCATTGCTGTCGGCAAGCGTGTAGCCGCCATCGTTAATTGCGGGCACCAGGCCGAACGGGCTGATCTTCAGAAAGTCCGGTGCCTTGTGCGCCCCGTTCGCCATGTCGAGATCGATGGCCTCGTAGGGAAGGCCCAGAAGCGACAGCATCAGTTCAGCCCGGTGGCAGTGGCCGGACTTGGCATTTCGGTAGAGCTTGATTGGTGTGGTCATGGGATCGTCTTTCCTTGCTGGTTTGGAGGGATCAGAAACCGAAGTCGCTCAGTCCCGCGTGCTCGTCGGGACGCCGGCCGAGCGGCCAGCGGAACTTCCGGTCGTCTTCCCGGATCGGTTTCTCATTAATGCTGGCGTGGCGGTGAGCCATGAAACCGTTCTCGTCGAACTCCCAGTTCTCGTTGCCATAGGCACGGAACCAGTTGCCGCTGTCGTCGTGATACTCGTAGGCATAGCGCACGGCGATGCGATTGCCGGAGAAGGCCCAGAGTTCCTTGATCAGCCGGTAGTCGAGTTCCTTGTCCCATTTGCGGGTCAGGAAGTCCTCGATCTCCTTTCGGCCCTTCGGAAACTCTGATCTGTTGCGCCACTTGCTGTCAGGCGTATAGGCCAGCGCCACCTTGGCCGGATCGCGGGAGTTCCAGCCGTCTTCGGCAAGGCGGACCTTTTGACGTGCGGTTTCTTCCGTGAAGGGAGGCAAGGGGTGGCGGGGTGCTTTGTGTGTCATGTGTCGTCCAAGCTGGTTTGGGCCGAAACCCGGTGCCATTCGATGGAGACACATGTAGCGCCATTGAAGTTTTGAAAGAATAATGGAAAAGTGAAAGTTATTATTACAAATTATGAAATTAACGGGAGGTCCTCTTGGACAGATTGCAGGCGCTGGAAGTCTTCGTGGCCGTTGCCGAAGCGGAGAGCTTCGCAGCAGGTGCCCGGCAAATGAGCATCAGCGCCCCTTCGGCGACGCGTGCGGTCAACGAACTGGAGGAGCGTCTCGGCGCGCGCCTGTTCACCCGCACCACGCGGGTGGTACGGCTCACGGATGTCGGGCGCACCTATCTGGAGGAGGTGCGCGGATTTCTGGCGGATCTGAGCGCGGCGAACGAGGCGGTGTCAGGTGCGGTCGGGAGACCAAAGGGGTACCTGCGGGTAACGTCGCCGGTCGAATTCGGCCGCATCTATGTCGCCCCGATTGTCGCGGAATATCTCGACAGGTTCCCCGGTGTGTCCGCAAGCATGCTGATGGTCGACCGGATCGTGAACCTGGCCGAGGAGGGCCTGGACGTTGGCGTACGCATCGGCCCTCTCTCGGCATCGGGTCTGATGGCGGTCAAGGTCGGCAGCGTGCGCCGCGTCGTTTGCGGATCGCCCGACTATTTCAAGGAGCATGGTGTGCCACGGTCACCGGAAGACGTGACGGGTCACAAGATCGTCGCCGCCGCCACGGTAACGCCCGGAAACGAATGGCGTTTCGGGAAGGAGCAGGACAGGATCGTCAAGGTCTATCCGAGACTGTCGGTGACGAGCGTCGCGACCGCGACCTCATTGGCGCGGTCCGGCTGGGGTCTGACCCGGGCCCTGTCGTACCAGGTCGGGCCGGATCTGCAGTCCGGCACGTTGCAGGCTGTGCTTGAGGAGTTTGAGCCGGAACCCTTGCCGGTTCACCTCGTGCATTACGAGGGACGGCGCGTTTCGGTCAAGGTGCGCAGCTTTCTGGATATGGCACGCGACCGGCTCAGGCAGTCGACAGTCCTGAACTGACACGAACCTGCACGGGCTGATCAGTCTTCGGCGCCGACCTTTTGGCTGAGCGGAGCAAATAGCGGGTTCTCTCTTGAGAAAACATAGTCCAGTGTTTCGACCGTGACCGTTTCGGCGCCTTCGTCAATCAGAAGCTTGGCGCAGTGCGCGACCGCGTCCGCGGGACAGAGCACATTGACCCGGTTGAGGCTGTCGCTTTCCGAAAATCGCTGGATTGCGCCGACCTTGCTGACCGAGCGCAACGCCTGCGTCCGGTCGTCGACCACTGCCTTCACCAGTTTGACGTTCCGCGCAGCCTCTTCCGCCGACACCCTGTCAAGGATCGCCCGCGCGCCGTTAAGGGCGGTCGCGGACCAGTCTGCGTTCAGCGACGCGACCAGATTGGCCTGGCTTCTCAGCATCACGCCATCGGTCAGGATCTTGAGATTATTGGCGTGAAGGGTCGAGCCCGTCGTCGTGATATCGACGATAAGTTCGGCGGCACCGGCAGCGGGTGCGCCTTCCGTTGCCCCGGCGCTTTCAACAATCCGGTAGTCAGCGATCCCGTGGCGGGCGAAGAAGCCCCGCGTGAGATTGACATATTTGGTCGCAACGCGCAGGCGCCGGCCGTGGCGGCCGCGGAAATCGGAGGCGACATCGCCGAGGTCGGACATGGTTTCCACATCGATCCAGGCTTTCGGAACGGCGACGACCACATCTGCCGGGCCGAAGCCGAGCGGCGTGACGACATGGACCGTTGCCCCCGGATCCGCGATGTTTTCCTCAACCAGATCGAGGCCGGTTACGCCGAAATGGACCGAGCCGTCTGCAAGTTCCCGCGCGATCTCCGATGCGGACAGGAACGCGATTTCGACGCTGGGCAATCCCTTGATCGCCCCGCGATAATTCCTGGCACCGCCCGGCTGGAGAACCTGCAGGCCGGCCCGCGCGAAAAACGCATGGGTGTTTTCCTGCAGGCGGCCCTTGGACGGTATGGCGATGATCAGCTTACTCATGAGTCAGTCCCGATAGTCGCTGCGATGCGGTCGAGCCACATGGAAAAGCCGATCGCCGGTACGTTGGCACCGGCACCCAGAAGCGTCAGCAACCTGTCATACCGTCCGCCGCCGACTAGCGGTCCGGCAGTTTCACCGGAGGCAGGATGGATCTCGAAGACGAAGCCCGAGTAGTAGTCGAGACGGCGGCCGAATTCCGCCGCGAATGAAAGGTCCGCGGGCGCGATCCCCTTGGCTTCCAGTGCGGCAAGACGTTGTTCGAACGCTGCGATCGGAACCGCAAGGTCAAGATCATGCGCCGAACTGAAGGCACGCAGGGACGGAACTGCCTCGGCACCGTCCGCCTTCAGCGCAAGATAGGCACGAAGCGATGCCGCTGCCTTTTCATGACCTCGCCCGGCACTGGTCAGCGCCGCCTGTTCGAGGAACCGGTCGGCAATTTCGCTTGGTGTCCGTCCGCCGACGGCCGAAATGCCGGCGATGGACAAAAGGTCCTCAACGACCGCATGGGCCGCCTCCGGATCGGCACCCTCGAGTGCGGACAGGAAGCCGAGACGGACATCGCGGCGGTCATCTTCAGCCCTGCTGGCTCCGGCCATGCGGTCGATGGCTGCCATCAGCTTGTCGGTCTCTCCGAAGAGATCGCGCAACCGCCGTTGCCAGACGCTCGGCAGGCCAAGTTCGGTCAGAACAGCTGCAAACAGGGTTTCATCGCCGATACGGATGTGAGCTTGCCCGACACCGAAGGCCCCCAGTGCACGCACGGAAAGCGCGAGCAGATCCGCGTCTGCGTTTGCAATGTCCGTGCGTCCGAGGCTTTCTGCACCCAGTTGCGGGATCTCGCCGAGCCCGTCCGGGCGCTGGCGGAAAACCGGACCGTTGTAACAATAGGCGGCCGGAAGGTTTTCTCCGCCGGAAGAGACATGATGACGGCAAACCGGAATGGTGAAATCCGGCCGAAGGCAGAGATCCGTGCCGGCACTGCCCTGGGTCAGGTAAAGACGGCGCCGGATGTCCTCGCCCGTCAGGTCGAGAAAAACATCCGCCGGCTGCAGGATGGGCGGGTTGACGAACACATGTCCTGAGTCCTTGAAAAGGGTCAGAACCGCTTCGATCCTGGCCGGGTCCAGCCCGGATGTCTGAGCCGCCGTCATGTTTCAGCCCTCGCTTTGGCGCCTGCGGTCGTCGGCCTGACCGGCCAGAATGCCGCGCACGGTTTCGATCAGGTTCGCTTCCTTGATCGTGATCTGCGCCGGACGGCTTTCGCGCCAGGTGATGTTGTCGGAGATTTCAGCAGACAGGCGCTTGCCTTCGATCAGATCCTTCACCTGAAGTTCGCCGGCCTCGCGCTCATCCGACCCTTGAATGATGGCGACCGGGCAATTGCGACGGTCGGCATATTTCAGCTGGTTACCGAACTTCTTCCAGTTGGCCTGGTACATTTCCGCCCGTATGCCCGCGCTTCTGAGATCCTGAACCATTTTCTGGTAGCGCCCGAGTGCCTCGACATCGCCGTCCATAACGGTGACCAGCACCGGCGCGACGACGTCTGACGTTCCAAGCTTGCCAAGGTTCTTCAGCGCAGTCATCAGGCGCGAGACGCCGATCGAGAAGCCCGTTGCCGGAACATCGCGTCCGGTAAATCGCTTGACCAGACCGTCATATCGCCCGCCGCCGCCGACGGAACCGAACTGGACGACTTCGCCCTTTTCGTTGGTGACGTCGAAGAGCAGCTCGGCTTCGTAGACAGGGCCGGTGTAATATTCGAGGCCGCGCACGACGGAAGGATCGATCTTGATCCGATCGTCGCCATAGCCGCAGGCCTTGAACATGGCGGCCATCGTGTTCAGTTCCGTGATGCCCTCGTTTTCCAGCGACCCCGTGCCGGAAACAAAATCCGCGATCGTGTCGATGGCGGAGGCTCCCAAACCCGCACCCTTTGTGAAGTCGCCACTGTCATCCTTGCGGCCTTCGCCGAGCAGGAGACGGACGCCTTCAATGCCGAACTTGTCGAGCTTGTCGATCGCGCGCAGAACGGTCAGGCGGCGCTCGACATTTTCCTCGCCGCCGAGCCCTATACTTTCCAGAACGCCGTCGAGAACCTTGCGGTTGTTGACCCGGATGACATACTGGCCACGTGGAATGCCGAGCGCTTCCATCGTGTCGGCCATCATCATGCACATTTCCGCGTCCGCCTGAACGCCGGGGCCACCGACGGTATCCGCATCAAACTGCATGAATTGGCGGAACCGGCCCGGTCCGGGCTTCTCATTCCGGAAAACCCATCCGGCTCGATAGGTGCGGTAGGGCAGCTGGATGTCGTTGATGTTTTCAGAAACATGACGGGCAAGCGGCGCGGTCAGATCGTAGCGCAGGCTCATCCATTGCTCGTCGTCGTCCTGGACCGAGAACACCCCGGCATTCGGCCGGTCGGTGTCCGGCAGGAACTTGCCGAGGCAATCTGTGTATTCGAAGGCTGGCGTTTCGACCGGGTCGAAGCCATATTGCTCGTAGACCGCGCGGATCTTGCCGATCATTTCATCCGTCGCGCGGATGTCATCGGCAGAGCGGTCGACGAAGCCTCGCGGCAGGCGGGCCTTCAGTTTGTTCGGTTTTTTGGCCATGAAGTCGTCAGATCCCGGCGAGTTCCCGGCCGGCAAAGACCGCAAAGCGGACGCCAGCCTCAAATAAGTTGCGGTTGTCCTAGACGAAACGGCAGGTGAGGGCAAGGCGGAGCACAAACGTGGCGGGGACCGGTTGCGCCGAACGGGCGGATCGAAAAGCCCGATGTGTCCGCATCAGCCATCTTTGCATCACACTTGCCCGTCAAAGAGGCTGTCAGACGAAACGTCGTTCGGCAAACAGGCGCGGAAAGACGGACCGCGGGCAGGCTGAGGCACGTCTTTGCTTGTATTTAACACCTGCCGGGCTATGGTCCGCGCAAATTCTGAAAGATGTGAGCCCTCAAAGTCCCTACGATGGACTGTGAACGGGCGACAAGGTTGAAACATGGACGGCGCAGCCAGCATTGCACACGGTACGGATGAAATGAGCTGGGACGAATCCCGGCGAGTTGCCGAGTTGAGCGTTGTTATGCCCAGCTTCAATGAAGCGGAGAACATTCCGCCCCTGATTGAACTGCTAGACAAGGCCTTGTCCGGGATTGCGTGGGAAGCCATTGTTGTCGATGACAACTCTCCTGATGGAACGACGGAGGTGGCGCGCGGCCTGGCCGCCGCTGATCCGCGGGTCAGGGTCATCCGCCGCATCGGACGCAGGGGCCTTTCGGGCGCCTGCATCGAAGGCATCCTGTCCTCGTCCGCGCCTTTCGTTGCCGTCATGGACGCCGATCTGCAACATGACGAGACATTGCTGCCGACGATGCTTGAGGCAATCAGGAAGGATGAGACGGATCTCGTCGTGGCGAGCCGGAAGGTCGAGGGCGGAACGGTCGGCGAGGGACTTTCCAAGATACGCGCCTGGGGGTCGAATATCGCCAACGGCCTCGCGCAAAAATTGCTGAATGTTACTTTGACCGACCCGATGAGCGGGTTTTTCATGGTGCGCCGGGAAAAAGCGGAAGCTCTGGCACCTCGATTGTCGCCGCAGGGTTTCAAGATCCTGCTTGATCTCGTCTCCAGCGCAAACGGGTCGCTGAAAATCAGGGAACTTCCGTTCACCTTCCGCGAACGCCAGCATGGCGAAAGCAAGCTCGACACCCTGGTGACGCTCGATTATTTCGGCCTCCTGCTGGCCAAGTATTTCGGCGATATCGTCTCTGTCCGCTTCCTAATGTTCGGCCTCGTCGGGGCGAGCGGGTTGTTCGTTCACCTCGTCGCCTTGCGGTTCTTCCTTCTGGGTGGGCTGGAGTTCAATCTTGCGCAGACAGCCGCGTCTTTCGTCGCCATGACATCCAACTTCTTCCTCAACAATCAACTGACCTATCGGGATCGCCGCCTGCGCGGTTTCAGGGCGCTGATCGGTCTGGTGACATTCTATGCAGTGTGTTCTGTCGGGGTGCTGGCAAATGTCGGTGTCGCGAACCTGATCTATGCAGACCCGGCCTATTGGTGGGTTGCAGGAACGGCCGGTGCGGTCATGGGGGCGGTCTGGAACTACGCCGCCAGCTCGGCATTGACCTGGCGTCGTTCTTAAAGAGCGGGCTGAAACACAAGTGGCACAGACCTCGGATCTGCCGTTCTGGCTTCGGCCGACAGGGCTAGTAGTTGTTGTCGGTCTCCTGACCGCGCTGAAGCTCTTTGCCGCGGCCAATGCCTATATCGTGGAAGACGAAGCCTATTATCGCATCTGGGGCCTTTATCCGGCTCTGAGCTATTACGACCACCCGCCGATGATCGGTTGGTGGATCACGGCCGGGCAGGTTCTCTTCGGCGACACCGTTTTCGGCCTGCGTGCAATTGTTGTCCTCTCGGGTGTGATCGGCTCACTCGCGCTGTGGCGCACCGCAAGGATCCTGTTCGATGCACGGACAGCCGGCTGGGCCGTGCTTTTTCTCAACACCAGCCTGATGATCGGGATCGGCGGGATACTGGCGACACCGGATGCACCTTCCGTTGTCTTCTGGGGGCTGACCTTCTGGGCGCTGGCCGAACTGACCGTGTCGAAGAACCCGAACTGGTGGCTTGTGGTCGGCTTGATGGCCGGTCTTGGCCTTCTTTCCAAGTATTCGCTGCTGTTTCTGGGCGCGGGGATCGTGCTTTGGCTCCTGTGGGTTCCGGACGCCCGGCGCTGGTGGACGTCCTGGCAGCTCTGGGCGGGCGGCGCACTTGCGCTTCTGTGTTTTTCACCGGTGCTTTACTGGAACCATGCCCATGAGTGGGCAAGCTTCTACAAGCAGTTCGGCCGCGCCGGCAGCAGCGGATACACGGCAAAATACATCTTCGAGTTTCTGGGTGCTCTTGTCGGACTTTTGAACCCGCTGATCGCGCTCCTTGCCGCTGGCGGCGCAGCGATCCTCTTCAAGGCCTTGCGGGCGCGCGACAGCGCTGCGTCCCTGGTTCTGCTGACCGCATTGCCCTTCCTTTGTTATCTCCTTTATCACTCTCTTCATTCGCGCGTTCAGGCCAACTGGCCGGCCCCGCTCTTTCCGGCTTTCGCCATCATGGCAGCGGTCTTTGTGGCGTCCCTTGGGTCAGATCGGACAATCTGGCGCAAGGCGGCGATGGCGGGCATCGCCGTCGGCGTGCTGGTCGCTGCTCTGGTCCAGTTTCATGCCGTTTATCCGATCACGGGGCAACTTGCGCGCAAGGATCCGACCTTCCAACTGCGCGGATGGCAGGAGATTGGCGCGTCTTTGAATGAGCTGGCCGAGCAGGAACGGGCCGCCTTTCTGCTGACCACCAGCTACGGCCTGAACGGACAGGCCGATTTTCTGATGAAGGACCGGTTGCCTGTCTTCCAGACAACGGAACGCATCCGCTACATCATGATGCCGGACCCGGACGAAACGCTGTTTGAAAAGCCGGGCCTCTACATCACCGAAAAACGACGCAACAAGGCAGGCGATCTGGAACGGGCATTTGACACGGTTGAAGAACTTGCCGTCCTCGAGCGCAAGGTCAAAGGCGTTCCGCTTGAAGAACTCGTCGTCTACAGGGTCGAGGGACTGAAAGGTCTCGTCTTCGAGCCTCTTTCGGTCCGGTGATCGGAGGAAATCAGGCGTTTCTGCGGGAGTTGAGGCTTGCATTGCCGCCACGAATGCCTCAGGGAAAGAGGCAGAACTCCGATTCACCTGCCTGTCTGACTTGATGAAGCGAATTACACTCGGTGCACTGGATTACGGTCTCGCCTTTGGCGTTGATCGCGCGCTGCGCGATCTTGCCGAAAACGGGCGGCTGAGCGCGCTCGGGGCCCTGGTAGCCACCGAACTCTGGCCACGGGAATTCCGGCCTCTTCAGGAAGTTGCTGAAGGGGTTGGACAGCGAACGCTGTTCGGGATAACCCTTGCCTTCAGCGGCGACCGGGTCATGCCGGTCAGCTCCCGAATGCAGGAGATTTACGGCGGTCGGATGTTCACACGCGAGAAGCTGAATAGGCGCGCCTTTTTCCGGCTCTTGCCGGACGAACTGCTGATGGATGAAGCGGTTGCCCAACTGGCGCGGTACAGTGTCTTGATGCAACGACCGCCCGATTTCGTGGCTGTGCGCGAGGGTCTCCTTGCACGCACGTCTCTTGCACGTATCATTTTTAAGGCTGTGCAACGCTCCGATTTCGAGAAGGCGCCACTTGTGATTTCTCCGCTTCAATCGGGATTGAAGACGTTGCGTTTGTCGCGGCTGGCAAAGAGCCACGGGCTGCAGGTCCTGCCCAGTTCCGAACCGCTTCCGCCGACCGCCGATACCGAAGAACTGCAGCAGCTTCTGCTCAATCATTTCGATGGCATGAGCGACCGGAGTTTCGTCGCCGCCATTCCCGGAAAGTCGGATGACCGGCTGATGCGAGAGGAACCGCGGAAAAAAATTGCCGTGCGTGAGTGCCAGTATGAAGTCCTGAAAAGTGATCGTTTTTTTCAGACCCTTGATCGCAAGAACATCTTTTTGCGTTGAGAAATTACGGATTTCCTGCGGTTTTTTTACCGTTTGAACGAAAAAACGGCCCTGCGGGGAACAGAGCCGTTTTTCGTGGAGGTCAGGAAGGGGGGAGGGGCGGCCCCTCTTCCATGACTCTGATATAGGTATTTTTTTCTTGAACGCACGTGATGGAAATCACAGGATTGCGCGTGGCCTTAAATTTTTTGTGTCGTGAAGATCCTTGGCAGGGGGCAGGTGTGGCAGAAATAAAAGACTTTTTGAAGAACAGCTTCTCCCTGGAAGGGCTGGAGCCGGAGCTTGCCGTCGGGCTGTCCCGTCTCGCCAGGCCGATGAAGTTGGCAGCCGGTACGATTCTGTTCGAGAACGGGGATCCCGGAAACGGTTGCTACGCCGTTCTGGAAGGGTCGTTGAAGGTGTCTCTCCTGTCCGTGGAAGGCGACGAGCAGTTACTCGCGGTTCTTGGGCCGGGCGATTTGGTCGGCGAACTGGCGCTGCTTGACGGTCGTCCGCGTTCTGCAACGGTCAGCGCCCTAAAGGAAGCAAACCTTGCCTTCATCGACAAGGCGGCATTCCAGCGCTTTTCCGACGATAACCCCGCTGTTTACCGGCATATGCTGTCGATTGTCGGCAAGCGCCTGCGGCATGCCAATGACGTTCTCGCGGCACGGTCCTTCCTGCCATTGCCCGGCCGGGTCGCCCAGACCCTGCTGCAGCTGTCTGAAACCTTCGGCAAGAAGCTCGACGACGGCAGAACGCTCATTCACTACAAGCTCAGCCAGGCGGATATTGCCAACATGGCGGGTGCGGCGCGTGAAAATGTCAGCCGCGTCCTCAATGACTGGAAACGCTCCGGGACGATCAGCCGGATCTCCGGCTATTATTGCCTGGAAGACATGGACTTCCTGGAACAGGCCTCGACGCTGTAATCAAGGCACGCAGCCGGCGGCGCATGGCCGGCCGGAGAGATCGCCTCGACATTATTCAGGTGAAACGACCCGTTGCGTCCCCGCCAGGATCGTTCCAAGTGTCTGCGTGTTGAGGCTGTCGAGAAAGGCCTCCGCGGCGCTTGCCATGGCGCCCTTCAATGCACAGCGCGGCAGGAACGCACAAACGGCGGCTTCTGGCTTGAGGCAGGCCACGACCCCGAGGTCGGGTTCGATCAGCCGGACCACATCGCCGAGCCGGATGTCCTCCGGCGACTGGCCGAGACGGATGCCGCCGCCGCGGCCACGGGTGGTCTCCAGGTAACCGGCCCGCGCGAGCTGGGCGACGATCTTCATGACATGCGACTTGGCCAGTCCGAGCTTCGTGCTCAGACCGTCGACGGTCTGTGGGCTCTCCGTCTGTCCGGTCGCCATCAGGATTCTCAAGGCAAAATCGCTGGCTTGACTGAGGCGCATGGCAGGGTCCCATAAAACATTCATGTGAGATGTTGATTTTAGTGGCTGTCTGTGTCATTTAAAAGATGCATTTTAAATGAATGTTATGGAGAAGGCTATGGACGCGCAGAATTCCCATGCTGACAAATACAGGTTACGGCTGCGCCGGAACGCCGGAACGGACGATCATCTGCGCCGCTACGAGGCCGTTGACGGCCAGGCTATCCATGTAATGGTGCATACGTTTTACGGCTGTCTTCGTGAACACCCGCGCCTTGGTCCTATCTTCAACGGTCGGCTTGACGGCAAGTGGGAAGAGCATTTGCCGAAGATGGAGGCTTTCTGGCAATCCGTTCTCTTGAAGAAAGGGGCATACAAGGGCAAGCCGGTTCCGGCACATCTGAAACTGAAGGAAGTCGTCAGTTCCGATTATGGCGACTGGCTGTCCGTCTTCCGCCCGGTCGTGCGCGAGTTGTTCGTGCCCGACCTTGCCGATGAGATAATCGCAGTCGCGGAGCGGATCGCACAAAGCCTCTGGCTCGCCACGTTCGGCCATGCCGGGTCCTCGCCGCCGCCGGAACTCACCTCTCAAAAATCCGAATGGAGTGGATCATGCTGGTAGCGATCGTCCTTGTTGCAGAAGTTTTCGTGGTCGCCTGGTTCGCGATTTTCTCGCTCATGCTTTTGTCCATGTATCTGGATTCGAGGCAGATGCCGGTCCCGAAGCTCGATGTCGCCGGACGCTCCTTGATCGGGAGCGCAAAACTCGCCTTTGTCACGGGGCTCGTCGCGCTCGGCGCGCTGACGGTCTTTGAAATGCCAGTCTTCGGTTAGAAGGAAAAACATATGACCTTGTCCAAACTCATGCCGCGTGGCCTGCCGATCCTGCTGATCTGGGTCGCGGCCCCGCTTCCCCTGTGGATCATGGCGATCCTGATGCTGGTGATCTGACAGGAAACCCTTGTGATCTGCCCTGCTGCCGTTAGTCTTTTCCCGAAACTGAACGGAGGGGCGCGGCGTGAGCGACGAAAATGAAAAACCCAGTGGTGAACTGACGCTGCGAACCATGGCGATGCCGGCGGACACCAATGCGGCGGGCGACATTTTCGGTGGCTGGGTCCTGTCGCAGATGGACCTAGCAGGCGGCATTGCCGCCGGTCAGCGCGCATCGGCACGGGTCGTCACCATTGCCGTCGACGGCATGAAGTTCATCAGGCCGGTGCATGTCGGCGATGTCCTGTGCGTCTATACGGACATCATACGGGTCGGCAAAACATCCATGGAAATCAAGCTGGAGGCCTGGGCCCTGCGGCACCGCTTCGGTAGCCGCGAGAAGGTGACCGAAGCACAGTTCACTTTTGTCTGTGTGGATGATGACGGGCGTCCGATACCGGTACCGAAGTAAGTTACCGACGCCGGCAAGTCACCCCCGGCGGTTCAGGATATCGGCGAAGAGGTCCTCGTCGACAGCGCAGGTGCACCCGTTCGCCCAGAGCCTGAGCAGGTCTTTCAGGCGCTGCACGCACTGTTCCCGCGACAGCGGCGCTTTGTGCCGCGGCAGTCCGCCCAGAACACGCAGGCTCCTGATGCGCATCATCACGCAGTTCTCGGCTGCCTCTTGCCACACAGCCAGATCGGCGTGCGAGGTATGCGCCGCCTGATGGTCTTCGATGAGAACTGCCGCGCGTCCCGCGATAGGCTCCTGGTACAAAAAATCCTCCATCGGTTTCCCGAGGAGGACTGGCGCATGCAATCAAACCGCTTCGTTGCCGGCTGGCCTCTTTGAGGTTCCAGACGACCGCATCCCTGTTGCGGAAACCACCTTGCCCGGTATGGCAGGTTGGCGAGGGCGCCAGCCCTTCTCTTGATGATGGCGCGGTTATGACATGAGACCGAAGCCTTGGCAAGCCGAACTGGAAAAGTTGATGTTCGCGTCAGGACTGGATCCGGTCATAGTCGATCCGGCCATCCACCAGGTGAACTCGGCGTTGCATGCGTGCGGCGAGATCCATGTCGTGCGTGACGGCGACCACGGTTGTCTTCTGGGTTTCCACGATGGCCTGAAGGCTCTCGAACACCTGTTCGGTTGCAGCCGAATCGAGACTGCCGGTCGGTTCATCCGCCAGGATCAGGTCCGGGGTATTTGCGAGCGCGCGCGCAACGGCAACGCGCTGACGCTGTCCGCCGGAAAGCTGCGCTGGCCGGCGGTGCAGAAAGTCTTCCAGGCCCAGATCCACAAGCAGACCGGTCGCGTGCTCAAGCTGGTCGCTTGCGGAAAGCTGCCCGAGTTTTTGCATGGGGATCATGATGTTCTCCAGCGCCGTGAACTCCGGCAGGAGAAAGTGGAACTGGAAAACGAAACCGATCTTCTCAAGGCGCATCGACGCCATTTCGCCCGGGGACAGATCCGCGGTTCCGCATCCTTCGATCAGCACTTCGCCGGATGTCGGCCTGTCGAGCAGGCCAAGCAGGTAGAGCAGTGACGACTTCCCGGAGCCCGAGGGGCCGGTGATGGCGACAAACTCCGACGTCCCGACGCTGAAATCGACATCCTGAACGAGCGTGACCGGAACCACCGCCGGCAGGATGCGGGTGAGCTTGCGTGTCTGAAGAAGCGGCTCCGCATCTGGCTCTATTTGAGGTTGGACCGCACTCATGTCGCCCCCCGGATAATGTCGACGGGATTGAGTTTCGCGGCTTTCCTGGCCGGAATGAGCCCGGCGATCCCGGAAGAGAACAGCGCGAGAAGGCAGGCTAGGACGTAATGCACATAGGAGAAATGAATCGGCAGCCGGGTCATCTCTATGTCGGTCGTGACCTCGAACTTGACCGTTGCGAGATAACTTGACAGCCCGAACCCGAGCAGGCACCCGGCCATTGCCCCGAGAATACCGATCACCAGTCCCTCAAGAACGAAAATCTGCTGGATGTCGGTTTCGGGAAACCCGAGGGATTTCAGGATGGCGATGTCGCGGGCCTTTTCGTGCACAATCGTGGAGACGATATTGAAGATACCGAAGCCGGCAACCACGAGAATGGCGCCGACAACCGTGTACATGATCGCATTGCGCACGACGAAGGCTTCCATGAGACCTTCATTGGCCTCTTCCCAGGATACGGCCTTGTAGCCCAGCTGACGCTCGGCGCGCGCCGCGATCCCGGTCGCTTCGTTGATGTCGCCCAGCCTGATCGAAATGCTGTTGATGATGTCCGGTTTCTCCAGAAGGATCTGCACCGCCTTGAGCGGTGCATAGGCCAGACCCTCGTCGCTCGTGGTGATGCCCGTATGGAACAGGCCGACGATCTTGAAGCGTTTCGCGATCCCGTTCGCCGAGGTCAGCGTCACCGTATCGCCGAGTTCAGCACCAAGACGCTCAGCGGCCTTGCGGCCGATCACCAACCCGTTCGCAGTCGAGTCGAGAGCTTCGAAACTGCCGGTGCGCATGTCTTCTCTGATTTTTGAAACCTTCAGTTCGCGCTTCGGCACCACGCCGACGAGCGTCATGCCGATATCCTGTCCGCTGTAGCGCAGGACGGACTGTCCGCTCAGCCGTTGCGCAAAGTCACCGTCGATCCACTCGCGCAGCGAAGCGATCGCTTCCGTCGGATTGCGGATCCCGCGCAAGTCCTCCAGCGGCCTGAGCCCGTGGAAGGCGACCGCGTCGTAAATCGCTGTCGCAGGCTGTTCGGCCGGATTGCGTTTTTCATCCAGTATCTCGACATGCGGAATGGCTTCGATCAGGGTCGTCATGAAATCTCTTTGGGACCCCTCCATGAGACTGGCCATGGCGACCGAAAATCCGACACCGAGCGCGACACCGAGGGTGGATACGATAGTTTGCCGCATGCGGTTGCGCACGTGTGTCGAAGCGATCCGGAGAAGCAGCACTAGCTTTCTCCCTGGGTGATTGCCGTGACCTTGTCTCCTTCCGAAAGATCCTCCCGGAACGGCAAAACCACCCGGTCTTGAGCGTCGATACCATCCAGCACTTCGACCGTTCTCGTGCCGCGAATGCCCGTCTTCACGCGCGCCAGCGAAATCCGGTCTTTCTCTCCCAAAATCTGCAGCACCGAACCGTCAAAGGCCGCAAGCGGAAGCAGCAGAGCATCCTCCTTTTCAGTGGTGACAATGTTGATTTCCGTGGTCATCCCGATCCGCAGCGGCGTGTCGCGGGGAAGTTCGAGATAGACGCGGTAGTTTTTGAGAACGGGATCGCCCTTCGGCGTGATGCTTGCGACCGTTGCCGTGAGCATATCGTTGGGGAACGCGTCGGAGCGAATGAGGGCCTTGTGGCCTTTGCGGACCTTCGGAATGTCTTCTTCGTTCACTTCCGCGACCAGCTGCAGCGGCACCGGCTGGCCGATCCAGAAAAGGATTTCGCCCGGTTCCGCGACTTCACCGACGGACCCGTCCTGACGAAGCACGACGCCGTCCATGGGAGCGGTAATCTGGTAGTCCCGAAGCCGTTCCTTCTGTGCCGCGATCATCGCGTTGATGCGGATGACCTCGTTCTGTGCCTTGTCGTAGACCTGCTGGCTGACGACGCGCCGGTCCAGCAGTTGCATGGCGCGCTCCCGGTCCGATTGGGCAAGCTCGCGGCGTGCTTCCAGTTCCGCGAGCGTTGCGCGGGCATCACCGCTGTCCAGCTCCGCAAGCTGGTCGCCCTGGCGAACCTCGGCGCCTTCGCAGCCGCAGAGCAAAATGATCCGCTCACGAATGATGCTGGTGACCTTGGCCCACCGGACCGGCTCCACCACCGCGGTCGCGTACACCACCTCAGCAGCGCTTCCACGGTGGGGCTGCACAACGTTGACCTCCGGCGGACGGCCGACCCACCAATATGCGGCCGCGATTGCGGCAGCGAACGTGAAAAACAAGACTGGATAACGAACGGAACGCATGGAGCACCTGAATGTGACACCCCAAGCCTAACGAGCCCAGTCCAGGCGTCCATGTCATGGATCAATTCCGTGAGACAGTCTGTGCCGTACCCTGGCCTCAATAGTGCGGCGGCTTCTCCACATGGTGCGAGGGGAGAACCTGCTCAGCCAATTCCTCGACCTGATCGGTCATCTTGTCCAGGAGACGTGTCAGCCGATCAATCTGCTTGCCCTGTTCCACTACCACGCCGTTGAGCTCCTCGATCGTCCGGCCGGCATGCGCCAGGTCGATTTCAAGCTGCTCGATCCGTTCTTCATGGTCCTGTGGCATGGAAGATCCCCTGTCTTGTGTCGGGCGCCGGTGATACAGGCCGAAATCACTTCGGAAAACAATTTTATTCATCGCAACTTGCCGATGGGTTTAATCGCGCGCCGTGAGTGCTATATGAGCATCGAGATCCCTGCGTGACCAGCAGGGGCACAACGAAAGAGATTTTCATGACCGCCTTGTCCGATTTCCCGATCACAAAGAAATGGCCAGCAACGCACCCGGAGCGCCTCCAGCTCTATTCGCTGCCGACGCCGAACGGGATCAAGGTCTCGGCCATGCTTGAAGAAACCGGCTTGCCGTATGAACCGCACAAGGTCGACTTCGGTACGAACGATCAACTCACCCCGGAATTCCTGTCGCTCAATCCCAATAACAAGATCCCCGCGATCATCGATCCGGACGGCCCGGGCGGCAAACCGCTGGCATTGTGGGAGTCCGGCGCGATCCTGATTTACCTTGCCGAAAAAACCGGGCAACTGATCCCGTCAGATCCGGGTGAAAAATATCAGGCGATCCAGTGGGTGATGTGGCAGATGGGCGGTTTCGGCCCGATGACCGGACAGCTCGGTTTCTTTCACAAGTTTGCCGGACGTGAATATGAAGATCGCCGTCCGTTCGAACGGTACCGCGACGAGGTCAAGCGCTTGCTGAAAGTGCTCGACCAGCAGCTTGAAGGCCGAGACTACATCATGGGCGACCAGTTCACGATCGCCGATATCACGTCCTGGCCCTGGGCGCGCAATATCAACGGATTTTACGAGGCGGCGGACGTCGTCGGCTACCATGATTTCACCAACGTTGTCAGGTGGGTCGACACCTGCATGGCGCGCCCGGCAAGCCAGAAGGCGATCAACATCCCGGCCCGCGATTAGAACCGGCGGTCAACAAGGTCTCTCCGTATCCACGGGGAGACCGGCAACCGCTTTCAACCTAAGCAGTCGTGCAACCAGACCTGCCGCGTCTCGACGGACTTTTGTTCGCCTGGAGGCGGCGTCCGTTCGACCTGGAAATAGAGGACGAAGTTGGAGAGCGCGACCGAAGGCTTCATGTCGGCAGGCCAGCTTCGGCAAAGATAACGGGCATAGTTGAGCGCGAGGACCTGCGGTTCGTCTTCATAAGACTGATCCTCGAGGTTGGACAGAAACTTGCGCCATCGGTAGTTCTCGTAGTGCTGCGAAACGACGTCCGGCTTGTCGAAATCCGCAAGGCCGATCCTGCCGTTGTAAACGTCCACCATCGTCCCGTCGGCAAGCTCGCCCTCGACCACCGGCCAGGGGCTCGTCATCTCCGGATGGGGCGCGAACATTGTCCAATTCTGGTAGAGCCCGAGTGCCTGGCGCACGCCGACAAACTGTGCGGGCAAGGTTATTCCGCTTGCCGGTACTGTTGAAACGTTCTGTACGGTCACGAACACGAAGGCGGCGGCTGCGCACACCTGTGTGAGGACGCCGAAACGCGGCGCGCTTTCGCGCCACGGCAGCAACAGTGCCGTTACACGCGAGAACGAGGACCGGTTGCGCCCGACCCAGTCATAGAACCAGTCACCGGGTTTGCGGAAGAGTGGGAAGCCTAGAACCTTCCCGAGCAGGAAAAACAGTGGTGAAACCGCGATCAATTTGCTGAGCGCTTCGAACTTGAAAAGGCGCTCATCGCCGACTGTCAGTACCCATGAATTGCGTGCTTCGAGTTCGGCTCCGATCTCTGCATCGTCCTGTGCGGGCCGGACGGGTGCCGCGGGAAGGAACAGAAACACCTTCAGGATCTGGCACGTCTTTTCGCAAAAATCGCAACCGCGATCGAACCACATGGCGACGGGCCGTTCCGTACGGGCAGGCAGAAGGCGCGCAAGCCTGTCCCACATCCAGCCCGGCATGAATGTCAGGTTCATGATGATCGAGATGAACGGGAAAAAGCCGATCTCGAGGAAAAGCGCAAATGCCAGATGCATGGTGATGAAGGCGAGCATCAGGAGCGTGCGGAAGGTCCGGTGAAACAGGGGTGAGAATATCAGGATCGGGCCGACCAGTTCCAGGACGTAGACGTAGTAGGTCAGCCCCGTCAGCAGGCCTTCGAACTGGCGGAACCAGAGCGAGAGCGGAGTGACAAGGTAGTCGAGCTGAAGCGCGTAGAAGACGGCGGTGCCGTCCTGTGTCCAGATGGGATGCGTCTTCAACACCGCGCTGAAGAAATACATCGACATGCCCTGGAGCAGCAGGGCTGCCGTCGCGAGCGTGCAATAGGCATTGTTGGGATTATTGGAGCTGCGCGACAGGGCGGCGTCGATCGAATAGCGCGCTCCAAGCGGCAGAAACATGGCCCAGAACAGGAGTATCAGCGCCAGGTTGTCCTCGCCGGACAGGATGAAGGTGTTCCTGTTTTGCAGCGACAACAGCAACGCCCACGAAAGCACGGTCATCAATCGCGTGCGCCAGCCGACCAGAAGCGCAAGGGCAACAAGTCCGGCCAGGATGAACAGCAAGGCCTGGAACCAGGCCGATCCGTTGGCCAGATGGACCGACCAGGTGGTGATGTGAAGATGCTCCATCTGCACGGTGCGCGGCATCACACCGGCGTCTGTGTAATGGGCGACGAGGTCGCGTGCGCGCATGAAGAGATCGATCAGGATCCACAGGCTCAGAAGAACGCGGAACAGGGCCAGCGTGCGAAGATCAATGCCGAAAATCGTTTTGATGGATGCCAGTCTAACCGCCAAGAGACACACCGCTTCAGGGCATGTTGAGACATGCCAGGATCCTGAGGTGGCAAACGTACCGAAGTTTCGTAAAGATTTGGATTAGGCGATTGAAGGCAACGGATCGCGTTTTGAAGAATAACTCAAAAGATCAGAGACATGCGCTGGTAAACAGCGGACAAAGACCGGCTGAGTATTCGATCTGCCTCGAACATCCGCACTAAATCTGTCGAACGAGTTCCTTGAATGCAGGCTCGTTGAGAAGCTCCGCTGCCTCGGCAACTAGCACCCAGCGTCGGTTCCGATGGCTTTCCTCCCATGCGCTGTCAGGCAGAACACGGCTGACCTCCATGGCATAGACGGCAACGGTACAGGTCGCACCCCACTTCGCGTAGGTGTAGGAGCCCAGTGGCGTGTCGCCGGTCGTGCCTTCCACACCCGCCTCCTCGCGGGCTTCGACCATCGCCGATCTGGCCGGACTGAGACCGGGTTCGACGATCCCTTTTGGAACGACCCAGTGGCGTCCGCTGCTGGATCCTACGATCAGAATTTCGGGTCCTCTCTCAGTCCTGCGAAAGGGAATGACCGCCGATTGCGTGTAGTAATACGCCGGTCTCGGTCTGCGCTCAGGTCCGTCCGGCGGCGGGTAGGGGAAGAGATCTGGCAGGTTCCGCGAGTCAACGCATTCGCGCAGGCTTGGCTTTCCGTTCTGGGTTTCGACAATGAAAAGCATGCCCGGGCGGGTTTCGACCTCAACTGAGCAACGCGCCGCCAGGGCTTTCACACATTTGGAAGCCGCGACAAGGAGAACCCGGTCTTCGTGTGAAAACGAGGGGAGGTGCCCGTCCGACAGGTCTTTCGAAGCCTCTATCCCGTTCGCCGTCCAACCGGCGGCTTTCAGCGCTTTTTCCGCCGTCACCCTTGCGCGGATGGTCTGTTCGGTCAGAACAGTATCCGGGCGCAGGCCTTTCGTGCCAAGCCAGGAACCGATTTTCTGCGCCTGCCGTTTGCCCCTGGTGCGCAAGGGGCACGCGGTCTTAGGCCCTGCCCACATCTTGTCACGCGCACCGGCGCAAAACAGCATCAGTTGCATATGCGTGTCCTCAACACGGTCTTTCTTTCCGGAAAACGCTTGGACAGGCATGACTTTACCGGGTCACCGCAGCCCTGTCATGACCGCCGCCAAAGGCGGGGTTCGAAAAAAAAACTCGGCAAATGTCCATTGGTCGTCGCCCCGTTCGTCATGTGAGTGGAGGCAATGTCGCCTTCGACGAATTGACGGGAGATGGAAATGACGATCTGGACAATACTTGCAGGCGGTGCTGGTGTGGTTGCACTGCTCAGTGCCGGAACGCTGTTGCTGCCCAATAACGTTCATGTGGAGCGCCATGCCAAGGTTGCGGCATCACCGGAAACCATTCTGGAGATGGCCGCTTCGAACCACGGTTACCAGAAGTTCAACCCGTATCTGACCTCTGATCCCGAGCTGGCAATCCGACCCTTCGGACCGGATACGGGCGTCGGCTCCGGATTTCACTTCGATGGCAAGGAAGGCAAGGGCACGCAGACTGTCGCCGAGGTGACGGCAAACAGCGTGCGCTATGACATCGACCTCGGAGCGATGGGCAAGCCGGTGCAGGAAATAACGGCACAAGGCCTGCCCGACGGTACGCAAGTCACCTGGACCATGGACATGGATCTCGGTTTCAATCCGGTTGCCCGCGTATTCGGACTTTTCCTTGACGGCATGGTGGGCAAGACCTTCGAACAGGGCCTTGACAACCTGGCGTCCGCTACCTGATCAGATTGAGACAACGAGGATTTTGAACATGCGTTACACATTTTTGCTTTACACCGACCCCGCCGATCTTGCCGGCATGACGCCCGAAGACTGGGCTGCTGAAAAGGAAGTCTATGGGGCCTATATCGGAGCCCTGCAGCAGGCAGGTGTGTTCGTGGACACCGATTGGCTGCAGCCGGTTGAGACTGCGACAACCCTCTCTCTCAAGGGGGGCAGCCGGCAGGTGCAGGATGGACCGTTCGCGGATACCAAGGAAACGCTTGGTGGATTTTTCGTCATCGACGTCCCGGATCTTGACGCCGCCATGGCCTGGGCAGAAAAGTGCCCCGCGGCCAAGACCGGAAAGGTCGAGATCAGGGCCTCCGCGATGGGGTCTGTGTGACCGACCCGGCCCGCGCAGCCGAACTGGCCGCGCGGGACAGCTACGGACGTCTCCTGGCGCTCCTGTCGGCCCGCACCCATGATATTGCCCAAGCGGAAGATGCCTTGGCGGACGCCTTTGCCAAGGCTCTCGACACCTGGCCCTTGCACGGTGTTCCGGACAAGCCCTATGCGTGGCTGCTCACCACGGCGCGCAACAGGTTGACCGACTGGCAGCGAAAACAGCTTCGCTTTCCAAGCGACAGCGAGATCCCCGAGATCCCGGATGACGAGTGCGCGGACCAGGACCTGCCTGATCACAGGCTGTCGCTGATGCTGGTGTGTTCCCACCCGGCCATCGCGGCAGATTTGCACGTTCCACTGATGCTGCAGACGGTTCTCGGAATGGAAGCCAGGACGATCGCGCGATTGTTCCTGATATCGCCCGCTGCACTCTCAAAGCGCCTGGTTCGCGCCAAGGCAAAGATCAGGGATGCCGGCATCCCGTTCCAGATCCCGGAGGGAACCGTCCTGAAGGAGCGCTGTTCCGCCCTGTTCGAAGCCCTCTATGCCCTGCATGCCCATGACTGGCTGGATCCGGCGGACGCCCTGGGCGACGAGGCACTCTACCTCTCCGATCTTTCCAGCCGCCAAATGGCGGACGACCCTGAAGCTCTCGGCCTGGCCGCGCTGATCGCATTCAGTCATGCAAGAGCACAGGCACGGATCTTGGACGGCGCGCTGGTGCCAACCGGCGAACAGGATGTGTCTCTCTGGCGCGATGATCTCATCGCCTACGGCAAACGACAGCTGGCCAGGGCCTATCGACTGTCGGCTGTCGGCCGGTTCCAGATCGAGGCGGCGATAGAATCCATTCATTTGGCGCGAAAGGAGACGGGTCAGACGGATTGGCCGGCGTTGAACAAGCTCTATTTCGCGCTTCAACAACTGGCGCCTTCCGCCGGCGGACTGGTCGCACAGGCCGTGGTTACCGGCAGATTGCACGGAGCGGCTGCGGGGTTACGCGCGCTCGACATCGCCGAGGCACACGCCGGAACCGGATTTCAGCCGCTCTGGGCGGCCCGGGCGGACCTCAACGTGCGGCAGGGCAACCGCGAGGCGGCGTCACGCTGTTATGAAAAGGCGATCTCGCTTGCGACCGATCTGCCGACGATCAGTCTTTTGCGTGCGCGACTGGCGCAGTTGGTTTAGGGCTGGGTGTTCACTCAACATCCGGATTGGACCAGCCATTCGGTTTGAACGGTGTCTCAAGTGCGCGTTCCACCAACTGCAGGTGATCCTGTCCGTAGAACGGGTCGCCGCCGGCGATATAGGTCGGAGATCCGAACAGAGCCTTCGAGATCGCCCACTGCGTGTTTTCCTGCAGCTTGTCCTGAACATCACGCGAGGCGGCCTGTTTCAAGTGGGCCTCGGGGTCGAGCCCCAGCTCCCGCGCAATGGATTTAAGGGCGGTCACGTCCGACAGGTCGACGTCTTCGCACCAATGCGCTTCCATGAGCCGATGCGCCATCCTGTCGGTTTGCTGTCCCGTATCACCCAGGGCGATGATCATGCCCGACGCGATGCTGTAGTCGGCATCGTGCTGGCTCGGCCGATGGTTGATGATGGGAACGGAGCGGAATTCCGCCCAACGCTCGATCTCCCGCCCGAAGAAGTAATCGACATGTTGCTGTGTCCGTTTGCGGAAGGCGGGACTGCGCTGCGCCTCGACCACCGGAGACAGAAGGACCGGCCGGTGAACCAGGGTCGCGTTGTGATCGGCACAAATGCGCTGGATCTCGGCGGAGCCGAGATAGGCGAATGCGGAATGAGCGGAATAGACATATTCGACGGTGGGCATGGTGCGCTTTCTCGGCCGGTTTTGAAAAGGGCTGTTTTGATCGATGTTCGGACGATGCTGTGGGTGTCAGCGCTCGACGCGCGCCAACGCGAGCCCGACGCCTGCGCCAATGAACAGTGCACCGGTGAGCCTGTGACGGAGGCGGCCCAACTGGAGGACCAGGGGCCGCGATACATTCGCCGCCGCTACCCACAGCAGATCACCGAAAAAGACGATCGTGAGATAGACGGCAGCCGCCGTTGCCAGGCGGCCGGCGGTCGGGACGTCTCCGGTGAACTGGGGCAGGAAGGCCGCGATGAAAACCAGCGTCTTCGGATTGGCGATTGCAAGGAACAGTCCCTGGAAAAACAGCCCGGGCAAGGTGCCACCTGTCGCCTCAGTCTGGTCCGCAGTTTCAATTCCCTGGCGCCAGGCGCGCACGCCCAGGTAGATCAGATAAATAACGCCCGCCCATTTCAGCCAGATGAGCATGCTCGCTGCAACTTGGAGCAAGGCGGAAAAGCCGAGCACGACGATTACCAGCTGAATGCCCACACCCATCGTGGTGCCGACCACTGTCGCGCAGCCGTAGCGCGGCCCGTGTGCCAGCGTGTTCGCGATAAAAAGCGCCACATTAGGGCCGGGTATCAGCACCAGCACCGCCGTCGCAGTTGCCAGGAGAAGGAGAGACGCAGGATCCATCCGCTACCTTTAGCAGACACGGCGCGGACAAACAAAGATGTGCGGCGCGTCACGCAAAAAGGGCGGCCCGAGGACCGCCCTTTCCGCAAAGCTTTTGAGCTCGGACTTCTTAGAAGCCCATGCCGCCCATTCCGCCCATGTCGCCACCCGGCATGGCCGGTGCTGCATCTTTCTTCGGCAGCTCGGCAACCATGGCTTCGGTGGTGATCAGCAGGCCGGCAACGGAAGCAGCGTCCTGCAGAGCCGTGCGGACAACCTTGGTCGGGTCGATGATGCCGGCTTCGATCATGTTGACGAACTCTTCGGTCTGCGCGTTGAAGCCGAAGGTGTCGTCGTCGTTTTCCTGGATCTTGCCGACCACGATGGAGCCTTCGACACCAGCGTTTTCAGCGATCTGACGGATCGGAGATTCCAGGGCACGCAGAACGATCTTGATACCGGCTTCGATGTCGGCATTGTCGGAAGACAGTGCGGAGACTGCTTTCTTCGCACGAAGCAGGGCTGCGCCGCCGCCAGGTACGATGCCTTCTTCGACAGCGGCACGCGTTGCGTTCAGAGCATCGTCGACGCGGTCTTTCTTTTCCTTCACTTCGATTTCGGTTGCACCGCCAACGCGGATCACGGCAACGCCGCCTGCGAGCTTGGCAAGACGCTCCTGGAGCTTCTCACGGTCGTAATCGGAAGTGGTTTCTTCGATCTGTGCCTTGATCTGACCGACGCGGCCGTCGATGTCTTCCTTGGAACCGGCACCGTCAACGATGGTGGTGGTTTCCTTGGTGATCGCAACCTTCTCGGCGGTGCCGAGCATTTCAAGCGAAACGTTTTCCAGCTTGATGCCGAGATCTTCGGAGATCACGGTACCGCCGGTCAGGATCGCGATGTCTTCGAGCATGGCCTTGCGGCGGTCGCCGAAGCCCGGTGCCTTGACAGCTGCGATTTTCAGGCCGCCGCGCAGTTTGTTGACAACGAGGGTTGCCAGCGCTTCGCCTTCGACATCTTCAGCGATGATCAGGAGCGGACGGGAAGACTGAACAACAGCTTCCAGGATCGGCAGCATGGCCTGCAGGTTGGAGAGCTTCTTCTCGTGCAGCAGGATGTAAGGCTTCTCGAGGTCAGCCAGCATCTTGTCGGCATTGGTCACGAAGTAAGGGGAGAGGTAACCACGGTCGAACTGCATGCCTTCAACGACTTCGAGTTCGGTTTCCAGGGACTTGGCTTCCTCGACGGTGATGACACCTTCGTTGCCGACTTTCTGCATCGCTTGCGCAATGTCCTGGCCGACCTGAAGGTCGCCGTTTGCGGAGATCGTGCCAACCTGGGCAACTTCTTCAGAGGTCGTGATCGTCTTGGAAGCGGCTTCCAGAGCCTTGACGGCTTCCGCAGCAGCCATGTCGACGCCACGCTTCAGATCCATCGGGTTCATGCCGGCGGCAACGGACTTGGCGCCTTCCTTGACGATGGACTGAGCCAGAACGGTTGCGGTGGTTGTGCCGTCACCAGCGATGTCGTTGGTCTTGGAAGCGACTTCGCGCACCATCTGGGCGCCCATGTTTTCGAACTTGTCTTCCAGTTCGATTTCCTTGGCGACGGAAACACCATCCTTGGTGATGCGCGGTGCGCCGAAGGCCTTGTCGAGAACGACGTTACGGCCTTTCGGGCCGAGGGTCACCTTGACGGCGTTTGCGAGCGTGTCGACACCACGGAGCATGCGCTCACGTGCGTCGGAGGAGAATTTTACTTCTTTAGCAGACATAGAGTCGTCTCACCTAAATTGGGAAGTTGAAGAGATCAGGAGCGGTTCGCTGTCGGATTAAGCGATCACGCCCATGATGTCGGATTCCTTCATGATCAGGAGGTCTTCACCATCGATCTTGACTTCGGTGCCGGACCACTTGCCGAACAGAACGCGGTCACCGGCTTTGACATCGAGCGCAACGATTTCGCCGCTGTCTTTGCGAGCACCTGTGCCGACGGCGATGATTTCGCCTTCCTGCGGCTTTTCTTTAGCGGTATCCGGAATGATGATGCCGCCGGCTGTCTTCTCTTCAGAGTCGACGCGGCGAACTACGACACGGTCGTGCAGTGGACGAAATGCCATAAGACTGTTTCCTCTCATGAGCGCGCCCCACGCAATTGGCAGCGCGCGAGACATGATTATTGGGTTGACTGAAGCAGGAGACATTTACTCCTGCTGCATAATAGCACTCCCTCAAGGCGAGTGCTAACAGCGCCTTGGATTTATGCAGTGGCGCTCGTTTTGTCAATGCTTTGTGACGATAATTTAATCCGAAGATCGGGCTTGTTTGCCCTCTTGGCCGTCCGGCTCCCGGAGAGGCTTTGTCAGGGCCGTGATCCGGCGATCAGCCGAGCACGTGGTCCGTCCACGCCCTAATTGGGTTCTGCGATCGAAAATGACAAGGTGAACCCGGCTTCTTTTCCGTCCGCTTGGTCCTTGAAACGCGTTTCGAGTTCGTAGTCGCCTGCGGGCAGCCCGCTGAACTGGAACGAGAGGGCAGCGGCGAGTTCGCGTTGCTTGGAGCGCCCTTCGCCTGAAAACTCCGCGAAATTTTCCTGTTCCGCCAGTACCTGCCCGGAAGAATTGAGAAGCCTGTAGCTCGCGGTCAGATCGAAGGCGAAGACGCCGTCCGTTTCGATGAAGCCATAGCCGACGGGTTCGGCGTATATGGAGAGGACATCGTCGTCCTGGAACACGGAACCGTTGCGCGGTGTGTACTGGCCGTAGGCAGTACCGCCATCTTGCGTGAATGTTGCGACCACAAAGGCAAGCCCGTTCGCTTGCCAGGCGGCATCAAGGGCGTCCTGGGCTGCCGTGAACGCCGCTGCCGGGCTGGCTATCGTGGCGGATTGCGCAAATGCGGGCCACGTGCCGGCAATCACGCCCGTTGCCACGACGAAAGCAGGTAAGACCTTTCGGGATATTTGACTGATGCGCAGCATGTTCACTTTCCGGAACGCCTTTTAGTCTTCTCGATTCTCGGCGATTTTTTGCCGATATAGACTGACTTAAAGCGTTACACAAGAAAATGTGTGCAATGCAGTAAACAATAGCCGGTTAAATGCTGCGTGCCGTCCAGGATTGACGTTTGCGGTAGATTGTCGACGGACTGATTTCCAGTGCAGCGGCTGCCATGGCGATGTTTCCGTCAAAGGCATCGAGCGCATCTTCGATGATCTTGCGCTCCTGTGCCCACAAGGGTTCGATGGCGCCGAAAGGCCGGCTCGGCGCGCTCACGCGCGAGCGTTCCCTTGAAAGGTCGATAACCGCGTTCGGACGTCCGCTCTGGTCCCGAATGACCATGGGCAGCATGTCGAAGGTCACTGCGGCGCCCTCGTTCATGACAACGATCTGCCGAATGGTGTTTTCCAGTTGCCGTACGTTTCCCGGCCACGAGTAGGACAGGATCCGAGCCTCTGCATCCGCATCAAATCCCTTGAAACTCCGGCGCTCTTCGGCGGAGTACCGGGTCAGAAATGCTTCCGCAAGGGGCAGGATGTCATCCCTGCGTTCTCTGAGCGGCGGCAAGTGGATCGGAAGGACGTGAAGCCGGTAATATAGGTCTTCGCGGAACCTGCCAGCCGTGATTTCGGCGACCGGGTTTCTGTTTGTGGCGCAAATGATGCGTGCATCGACCTGGCGGGACTGCGTGTCGCCAAGTCGCTGGAAAGTGCCTGTCTGGAGGAACCTCAGGAGCTTGCTTTGCAGCATGAGGTCCATTTCACCAATTTCATCGAGGAAAAGCGTACCGCCGTCCGCCTGTTCGGCGGCACCGGTCCGGTTCTCCGCTGCACCGGTGAACGCACCTCGCATGTACCCGAAAATCTCACTTTCGATCAGATCGCGCGGGATTGCCGCGCAGTTCAGCGTCACGAAGCGGTTGGGATTGCGCTCCGAAAGGACATGAATGGCATTGGCGCACAGTTCCTTGCCCGTTCCGGACTCTCCGGTGATGAAAACCGGAGCCTGTGACGGTGCCATGCGCGCAATCTGTTCGTGGACGTCGCGCATCTGGACCGAAACGCCGATCAATCTGCCGGTACCCGGCGTTTCGGCCTGTCGCGCAGGCGTGTCGGGATTTGTAGGCAACCGCTCCGGAGATTTGCTGACTTCGGCGGGCGCGCTCGCTTCCATGGGGGCGGCCTCCGGCACCGGCCGGCGTTGCTTCAGCTGAAATGCGATCTTTGTCGCAAGCGCATCCAGTGAAAACGGCTTGGTCAGGAAATCATGCGCGCCTGCACGCATCGCGCTGACGGCGCGGGACACGGAACCCTTTGCGGAAACGGCCATGATGACGGCTTTCGGGCACCTGACGGCATAGGCCTCAAGGGCTTCGTCGCCACCGATCGTTTCAAGGTCGATAATGAGAATGTCGGTCGATTTGTCTGCTAGGTCCTGAAGGCAGGACGCGGAATCCGTGTAGAGAATTGGATCGGCGCAAGAAGTGAACAGTTTTGCGCAAACAGCGGAGGTGCGCGCGGCTTCGGAAGCCGTTGCATCGAGTACACGTACAATTACAGGCAACTCATTGCCCTCTTTACTCCCCATCGCTGGGCAACTCCCATCACTAGATCTGGGTCAGACGGACATCGAAAGATTCGTCATCCTGATATTTCTCAGAACAGGGTAAACAAAGCGTTGTCAGATGACGCAATTTGCAGTTTTTGCTGAGTTATCTCGACAAGACTTTGATGAGCGGAGAAAAAATCCGGGGTCAGATTGACCCGGCCAGCAAACCGGCGAGAAAAAACACTAGGGCCATCGCCATGGCAAGCGCCAACGGAATGCGCTTGCTGAACAATGGTTGCATCGTGTTGCCGCTGAGCGGCTGCACCACCTTGTATGTGTGCAACGGTGCAGGCTCCGCGTCTTCGGCGTCCGGAGCCGATAAATGACCTCCGGGCACGTCCGCGATGGCTTCTTGCCCGGCATTGCCCGTTGCTTCGTTTCTTTTCCTTGAAGCTGGAGCGCTCGCCTCATGCGCGACGGCGGAAGGGGGCTGGCGGGTCTGTTCCGCAACAGGTCTCATTTTGAATTCAGGGGCGTAGCTTCCCTTGGGGATGACGATGCGGACATGTGCACAGTTCCCGCTTCCGGAATAGTACTTGGCCAGCCGGCGGCGCAGGCGCGCGGCTTCGACGCGCACGATCGGATCGGTGACGGGATTGAAGTCCTCGGGTCGACCAAGTGCTTTAACGGCGATTGTGTAGCCCTTGATCTCGCTCCGGTCGTTTTCAAGCGCGGCGCGTACGACAAAATCGAGAAACGAACGGAGCTGTGGCGCTGAGCGAAACTCAGGGCTTTCGAGCGCACTTGCCAAGGCTGATCTTACCTGTTGCGCGTTGCAACCGCTTTCGTGGTCCGAGGTGGGAGGTGTTACGTTTTCCGGGGCACCTTGGCCTTCGTTCCGTGACACCGGATCGCTGTCGACATGATCGTCACGGCCGGTTCGATCCGTGCGGCGATGTCCCGTTTGAGCGGCGGCGTGCATTCCAGTTCCCTTCGGTAACCGGTCAAAAAGCACCACGACAAATTGCCCTAACGTAATTTTAACCAACTTGCGGGTGATTGCAAATGCCTGGATCCCCATGGCGCCTGCTGTCTTCAGCGGCCCGCGTGCGGCCGATTTTCGTTGCGTAACGGAAAGTCAGCGCCTTTGGTTGTGCTTAGTCGGGGACAAGTCACGCGTTTTACACCGGAAACGGGCTTGCGGATTCGGTGTGTGCCAATTCTTAAGGCATGATTGACCGGTAATTTTGATTCGGGTCGGAACTGTCACACACCATGGGCCGGACGGGGACCATCTTTATAGCAATATGCATGGCAATTATCGCGCTTTCCTCTGCGACAGTGCTGATATTCCAGTTTGGACGGCCGTTCGGCGAAGCCGTGTCGCTGTCGCTCGCCCTGATGTGCACCATGATCCTCATCCACCTTCTGATCAGCCGCGCCCGCGATCGCGGGGCCGTCAGCGAAGCGGTCGATCGCCTCGAAGACCGGATGGCGGATATCGACGAAGATGTTGGCAATCTGGAAGGGCGCCTGACCGGCATGGAACATACCATGCCAAGAAAAACACGCGCCGAGATGGATCCGCTCTTCGCGGAAGTGGAGGTTCTGGGGACGCTGGTGAAGCAGATGGCCGAGGCCATGTCGGACCTCGAAACCAGGGTCGAAGACCAGCAGGCGCTTTCGCCTCCACCGCGGGCACCGTCGCTGCCGCACTATCCGCAGACACAGCCTGATCCGAATGCTCACGGGTTTGCGCACCAGCCCGCTTTTGCCGCTCCGGCTGTGCCGCCGCATGCCGCTCCTCCGCCCGCAGGTCCGCAGCATGCTTCAGTCCACGCAAACACACAGCATCCCGGACAACAGCAGGTATTAGGGCAGGGGCCCGAAGTCTCTGCCGAACCACCGCACTGGAATCATGGCCCGGAGCAGGCGCGCGAAAGCGCGGCACAGGCGAACATGGAAGCCTGGGACCGCAAGTACGGAGTTGCCCCGGCCGCGGCAGGATCCGCGGCGGCGCCTTTTTTCCAGGAAACTGCGGCAAGCCGGCCAACAGCACCCGAAGACGACTTCCCGTTTGGTGACGCGGCCCCGGCCGCTCCGGAGGGTCCGAAACCGAACCTGGCAATGCGGGAGATGATCACCTCCGCGCTCAATGCAAACCGGGTCGAGCTTTTCCTGCAGCCGATCGTCACCCTGCCTCAGAGGCAGGTAAAGTATTATGAGGCCTTTACACGGTTGCGCGACGCCGAAGGCAATGCCGTCGAGGCGAGCGTGTTTCTTCCCGAAGCCGTGCTTTCCGGACAGATAGCGCGTATCGACAACCTGCTTCTTTACCGGTCGCTGCAGGTGATCAAACGGCTGACGTCGAGAAACCGGAACGCCATTCTGTTTTGCAACATCTCCTCGGCGTCCCTGGTCGATGAAGCCTCTTTCCCGGGTTTCCTCGAATTTGTCCAATCCAACCGGGCGTATGCCGATGTGCTCGTATTCGAGTTTTCGCAGGCCGATATCGCGAATATGGGTGGACTTGAACTGGAAAGCCTGAATGCGCTTTACGACGCCGGTTTCCGCTTCTCGATCGACCGCATCAGTGACATGAAAATGGATTTCAACTCGCTCGCGGGACGGGGCTTCAAATTTGCCAAGTTGCACGGCGACTACCTGATCGGACGGCGTGAGGCCAACCACGGTCACATTCACCCGTCGGATTTCGGTGATCTGCTGCAACGCTATGGAATGGAACTCATCACGGACCATGTGGAGACCGAGTCTCAGGTCCTAGAACTGCTCGATTACGATGTGAAATTCGCCCAGGGCAACCTGTTTTCACCGCCGCGGCCGGTCAGGGCCGAAGTTCTGCAAGGCCCGTCTGCACCTGGGCCAATGAGAACGGCAGCCGGGTAGCCCCGGCAACCGCGATCACGCCGTAACCAAACCTTTTTTCTCCGGTTGCATCAGCTCTCTTTTGTCCCAACAGTGACGATTGTCGGTTCCTGCTCGGCGAGCAGTTTCTTGGCGACCCGTTTCACATCTTCAAGGGTAACGGCTTCGATCTCGCTGTTGCGCCGGTCGAAATAGTCAATCCCGAGATCCGCATTCTGCAGGGCGACGAGCTGGCGTGCGATCTTGCCGGAGGTGTCGAACCGCAGCGCATAGGAACCGGTGATGAAGCGTTTGGCCGCATCAAGTTCCTCTGCCGTCGGACCGGTCGTCGCCATGCGCTGAAGCTGTTCCAGCATGACATCAACCGTTTCGTTTGCGCGCTCCGACTGGGTGGCTGCAGATCCGATCAGCAGCCCGGTGTGTCGGTAGGGAGACAAGGACGTGCTCGCGCCGTAGGAGAGGCCGCGCTTTTCCCGGACTTCCTGATACATCCACGAGGTGAAGGTACCCCCGCCCAGGATGTGGTTCATGACATAGGCTGCCTGATAGTCCGGATCGTCGCGCTTGAGACCGGGCAAGGCCAGTAAGATGGTCGTTTGCGGAACCTCGAGTTCCTGGTGAAGGTTCGAACCGGTCTGGGGCTCGAGTTCGGCAACATCCGCAAGCTCGGAGTCCTCGGGAAGGGATGCAAAAACCCTGTCCAGCATTTGGGCGAGCGTTGCGGCGTCAATGGCACCCACGACGCCGATCTTCAGATCGCGCCGCGACAGGATCTTCTCATGTTGCGCGCGTAGATCGTCCGGCTGAAGCGCTGCCATCGTGTCGACCGTTCCCAGCGTCGGTCGGGCGTAGGGATGATCGCTGAACATGAAATTGGCAAGCTGGCGGCCGGCGATCGCGCTCGGGCTGCTCTCGTTGCGCCTGATCTGTGTCGTCAGTTGCACTTTCATGCGTTCGACGGGATTAACGTCGAAACGCGGATCGTTCACCGCAAGAGACAGAAGCTCGGTGGCCTGCGGCAACATCGGCCTCAGGGTGCGCAAACTGCCGTAAAAGCGGTCTCTCCCGGCACTGAAGCCGATACTCACGGCCAGTTCTTCCAGCTTGCCCTGGAAGTCCTCCGAGCTGAGATCACCGGCGCCTTCATCCAGGGACGCGGCAAGGAGGCGCGTCAGCCCCTCTTTTCCGGCCGGGTCCTGCGTCGTTCCGCCGTCAAAGGAAAAATTCACCGCGATGATCGGGACGGTGTGATCCTCGACAAGCCAGGCTTCGATGCCCTCGGGACTGACAACCTTTTCGACCTCGACCGCATGGGCAAGGCGGGTGAATGCCAGCAACGCTATGAACGTTGCGGCAGCGAGCGACGCTGTCGCGTGAAGAACTCTGTTTTGCATCATCTATCAGGACTTATCGTTGATATTGGTTGCACTTGTCAGGGCCGCTTCCGGCTCGGTCGGGTTGTCAAATCTGAGTTCGCCATACACGGGTGTTCCCGTGAGATACGTGCGGGCAGCGTCCAGCACGTCCTGTGCCGTGATCGAACCGATCTGCGCGGGCCAGCTCTGCACATCCGCAATGGTCTGCCCGGTTGTCAGCGCGCTGCCGAACAGGCGCGCAAGACCCGATTGGCTGTCCTGCGCATAGATCGCGCTCGCAATCATGCTGTTCTTTGCACGGGCGACTTCGTCTTCCGTGACGCCCTCGTCAAGCAGCTTCTGCACTTCGACCGAAATCAGCCGTTCCATCTCTTCAAGCGTGTGGCCGGGTCGCGGGGCTGCGTAGACGCCGAAGCGGCCATCATCCAGGGCACGGCTCTGGTAGTAGGCACCTGCACCGGTCGCAACCTCCTGATCGAGGACCAGAGACTTGTGCAGACGGCTGGAGGGGCCTTCACCCAAGATATAGGACAGGATATCGAGTGCTTCGGGTGTTTTGCCGTCACCTGTGGTCTGGCTCGGCACCACCCAGGTCTGCGAGATGGATTCCTGGCGCACCCTCGGGTCGGATACTGCCACCCGGCGCTCGCCTGCCAACGGCGGTTCTGCCGGTCTGATCCGTTCACCCGGTTCAGCACGCCTTGAGACCGTTCCATACGTCTCTTCGGCAAGTTTGCGCACTGCATCGACTTCCACATCACCGGCAATCACCACAACGGCGTTGTTGGGCGTGTAGAACCGATTGTAGAAATCGATCGCAGTTTCCTTGTTCAGCGACTTGACTTCGCTTTCCCATCCGATGACGGGAGAACCGTAGGGATGGTTGACGAATGTGATGGCGCTCATCGCCTCGCGCAATTTCGATCCCGGTTCGCTGTCGACGCGGCTGCGCCGTTCCTCGAGCACGACGTCGCGTTCCGGTGCGACGACCTCATCGGTCAGGACCAGGTTTTCCATCCGGTCCGCTTCCATCCTCATCATCAGCGGAAGGTGCTCTTTGGCGACTTTCTGGAAGTAGGCCGTGTAATCGAGACTGGTGAAGGCGTTTTCCTGTCCGCCGCGTTCGGCGATCATCTTCGAAAACGCACCGTCGGGATGGGCGCGCGTCCCCTTGAACATCAGGTGTTCAAGAAAATGGGCGACACCCGACTGGCCTTCCGGTTCGTCTGCGGATCCCACCTTGTACCAGATCATGTGAGTGGCAACCGGTGCGCGGCGATCGGGAATGACCACGACCTCCAGCCCGTTGTCGAGTGTGAAGCTCTCTAGGTTGGGCGCAATGACAATATCGCTGGAAAACAGAGCCTGTGCTTTGGCCTGCATCGCCGGAATCATGGCGGTGGTGCCCAGCAGCAAGGCCGGCAATAGCAACAAGCGGGCCGATGTTTTCAGCCGGTGTGAAATCGTTGTGTGAAGCTTTTTCTGCAATGGATCCACGTGCAACTCCCGTTCTGGCCTGAAACAAAAAACCTCCGGACTGACCCTTCCATATAGGAAAGCCGGTCCGAAGGTCCCATTAAAAATTTGTTATCCGCAGTATACCGGGGCTGGTTCAGTTACAATATTGTGACTGGCCGTCAAGACAACGCGGATCGATCGGCGTGCTTGCATAAGGGTCGTAGTTCGTCGGCTTGCCCTTGTCGTCCTTGCGCACGACATCGGGCATCGGCGCATCCGGAGACGGCGTGCTGTAGGACGTCGGCGGCTCGGTCAGGTAGCGGCGCGTTGCGACCCCGTTGTTTTCCAGGCCTGCCTGCTGCCCCTTGATCTGCTGGTACTTTTCCCACTCCGCGCGTTGTTGATCACGCGTCAGCACGTCACCTTCTGCAACGCCGTTTTGACGGCGTTCCTCATTGAGATCTCGTGTGGCCTCTCCGGTCACGCCGGTGATCGTGAAGCCACGCATCTGCTCCGGGGTAAGCGGCTGCTTGTTTATGCCGCTGTTTGAACTGGCATAAAGCTCTTTTAGCTCTTCAAACTGCGTGTTGTCGCCCTGTTTCGGCCAGTTGGCCGAGTCGGTGCCTGCAACCTCTGTTTCCGGCTCGGGAAGCGCTCCGGGTTCTGCAGGCATCGCAAGCGGTGCACGCGGCTTGTAGTCGATCGGCTTTTCGTTCGGATCAACGGCACCAAGGCCGGTCATGAACGAGTTCACAAGCGCCACATCCGGAGCCTGGGACGTGCCGTCGGCTGCCTGGCACGCGGCCAGTCCTGTCAACAGGACGGCGATTGCACCGTTTTTGATCCAGTTCGCTTTCGTCCGCAGCACAGCAGACTCCCCGATTACCCGTGTTAAGCGTTGCGCATATGGCCCAACGTCGATCTGATCAGCCTTAAACATTCATTTTGCGGCTGAATTAGGACCATTCCTGAAACTGTCATACAGGAGACCGGCAACACCTGCAACGATCCACACGTCAGCCAGGTTGAACACGTACCACGAGAAATCGCCGACGTGAAAGTGAACGAAATCGACCACGGCCCCATAGACGATTCGGTCAATCCCGTTCCCGATTGCACCGCCGATGACAAGCGCAAGTGCGAAAGCGACAAGTCTTGACTGGCATCGTGTGGACCAGATCCACATTCCGATGGTGATCGCAACGGTCAGACCGGCAAGGAGCCATTGACCGGTCACGCTGTCCTGCTGGAAAAGCCCGTAGGACACCCCCCGGTTCCAGACCAGAACGAACTCCAGAAAGGGCAGGATCTGGACCGGCCCGTTCACACCAAGTTCGTAACCGAACAGCAGCCAGAGCTTGCTTGCCTGGTCCAGCACGAGGCCCGAAAGCGCCACCAGAAGCACCAGGGAGCTGAAACGGCCCCAGACAAGGGGCCGTCTGGCTGTCGCCGGATGTTGTTGCTGAAGATCGTTCATGGCTATCCGTACGTACGGCGTCAGGCCGGAGCGTGTGCCGCGTCCCATTCGCGAAGCGCCGCCGCATCGCGCAATGTGACATCGGGATACTCGGGATCCGAGCCGACTTCCGGCAGGATCTTCCAGGACCGGGCGCATTTTTGACCCTCCGCAAGTGCCGGTACGACCGCAACACCGCTGGTATCGTCAAGTGTGAAGGCGGCCGAAGGGGCGGGAGCTTCGGACAAGGTCAACTGGCTGGTGATGGCGATATCGGCCATGTTCTGGCCGTCGAGTGCTGCCATCAACTCCGGGTCAGTTACGTGCACGACCGGATGGGCTTCCAGCGATGATCCGATGCGTTTTTCACGGCGTTCGATCTCGAGTGCGCCGGTGATGACGCGGCGCACTGTCCGGATCTTTGCCCATTTTGCTGCAAGCGCCTCGTCCTTCCAGTTCTCTGGAACCGCCGGAAACTGTTCGAGGTGAACAGACGTGCCTTCGCCGTAGCGCGTTACCCATGTCTCATCCATGGTGAACGGCAGCATCGGTGCCATCCACGTCACAATGCAGTTGAAGAGTTTGTCGATGACGTAGAGCGAGGCCTTGCGCCGGTTCGACGAGGCGGCATCGCAATAGAGCGTGTCCTTGCGGATATCGAAGTAGAATGCGGACAGCTCGACGGTCATGAACGTGAACAGCTGGTGGGTGACTTTCTTGTTGTCGAATTCCCAGTAGGCCTCGCGAACAAGCTGATCCAGCTCTGCAAGACGGTGCAGCATCAGCCGTTCAAGCTCCGGCATCTCGGAAAGCGTAACGTCCTCACCGGTTGCATGGGCGAGAGAGCCGAGCATCCAGCGCAGCGTGTTGCGGAGCTTCCGGTAGCTGTCGACATTGGTCTTGATGATTTCTTGACCGAGACGCTGGTCTTCCCAATAGTCGGTGGACGCCACCCACAAACGCAGGATATCGGCACCATACTGTTTGATGACGTCCTGCGGGAACACCTGGTTGTTGAGCGACTTGGACATCTTGCGGCCGTCCTCGGCCATCGTGAAGCCATGCGTCAGAACGGCGTCGTACGGAACCGTGCCGCGCGTACCACAGCTTTCCAGGAGCGAGGAATGGAACCATCCGCGGTGCTGGTCCGAGCCTTCCAGGTAAAGGACATAGTCGTTGCCGCCGTCCTTGCGGCGAACCGGTTTCAGATCGTCGCGCTGTTCCAGCACGAAGGCGTGGGTCGACCCTGAATCGAACCAGACATCGAGAATGTCGGTGACCATGTCCCACTCGTCGGCGGCGTAGTCGTTGCCGAGGAACCTGTCCTTGGCGCCGTCCGCGTACCAGGCATCCGCCCCTTCTTCGCAAAACGCGTCGTAGATGCGGGTGTTGACCGTCTCGTCCTTCAGGATCTTGGCAGTGTCCTTGTGAATGAAGACGGCGATGGGAACGCCCCAGGCACGCTGCCGCGACAACACCCAGTCCGGACGGTTTTCGATCATCGAACGCAGCCGGTTCTGTCCGCTCACGGGCACGAAGCGGGTTTCGTCGATCGCAGTGAGCGCGCGGCTACGCAACGTGTCTCCGTCGCCTGACAGTGCCTTGTCCATATAAACGAACCACTGCGGCGTATTGCGGAAGATCACCGGTTTCTTGGAGCGCCAGGAATGCGGATAAGAGTGCGTCAGCCGGCCGAGACCGATGAGATTTCCGCTCTCCTTCAGCTTCTCGATGACCGCCCGGTTCGCCTTTCCCTTTTCACCCTTGTGGGTGATGACTTCATACCCTTCGAACCCGGGTGCATCCTTCGTGTAGAAG